>OZ245798.1:4275000-5343561 GCA_965228135.1 Tagaea sp. | reverse complement strand
GCGAGCGGGGCCAGCACCATGCCCACGACGAAGGGCGCGATGGGGACACGCGCATATTCCATCGCATAGCCGATCAGGCCGAAGCCGAGCATCACCCACACGTCGAACACCCGCGAACCGCCGGTGAAGGCGCCGAGCACGCAGATCGCGAACACCATCGGGAAGATCCAGGCGCGTTCCAACACCATCAGCCAGGCGAAGATCATCACGCCGCCGGTCATGAAGGCGAACATCAGCACATGGCTGAACAGATGCGCGGCGACGATCGCGTTCACGATCTCCGGGTTATGGGTATAGAGCATCGGCCCGGGTGCGAGGTTATGGACCATCAACGCGCCGAGCAGCACGGAATCCGCGAGGCCGCCGGGAATGCCCAGCGCCAATAGCGGGATCAGCGTGCCGCCGGTCGTCGCGTTGTTGGCACTTTCGGCGGCGACGATCGCCTCCTCGCTGCCCTTGCCGAATTTCTCCGGCTCCTTCGACGCGGCGCGCGCGGTCGTATAGGCGACGATCGATGCGATCGTGGCGCCGACGCCCGGCAGAATGCCCATCGCGATGCCGATCAGCGAGGAGCGGACCATGTTGAAGCCATGGCGGACGTAATCGTTCACCGACAACAGGATGCCGCGCATATTCGCGCGCACGCGCTCGCCCGCCTGCTCGTCGATATTGACCGTATCGGACAGCAATTGGCTGATCGCGAAAATGCCGAGGATCACCGGCAGCAATTCGAAGCCCGACGACATTTCGACCGAGCCGAAGGTGAAACGCTGGGCGCCCGACGAGGAATCGAGCCCCGGCATCGCCACCAACATGCCGAACAGCGCCGAGATGATGCCCTTGATGAGCGAACCGCGGCTCAGCGAGGCGATCAGCGTCAGCGCCAGGCAAACGATCGCGAAATATTCCCACGGGCCGAATACGACCGCGACGCGCGCGAGCGGCGGGGCGAGCAGCACCAGCGCCACCCACGACAAGGCGCCGCCGACGATCGACGCGGCGTTGCCCAGGCCCAGCGCGCGGCCCGGATGCCCCGCCTTCGCCATCGGGAAGCCGTCCATCGTGGTCATGATCGCGTTGGGCTCGCCGGGAATGCGCATCAGCGTCGCGGTGATCAAACCGCCGCTGACTGCGCCGACGAATGCCGCGATCAGCAAAACGACCGCGTCGATGCTCGCCATCGTGAAGGTGAAGGGCAGGATCAGCACCAGCAGCGTGCCCGCGTTGATGCCCGGTAGCACGCCGATAACGATGCCCAGGAACACGCCGCCGCACATCAACAGCAGCAGCGACGGTTGCAGCAGATGTAGAAACGCGTCGATCATGGCATGGGCAATCGCAGCAAGGTGCCGAACACATAGTCGAGGAACGCGGCGCCGATGATCGCGATCGCCAAGGCGATTCCGGCCGAACGCGGATTGCGCGGCGACATGGCGATGCCCAGTGCCGCCAACAGCGCCGCCGTCGCCCACATGTAATTGTCGGGCAGGATTTGCAGGATCGCCGTATAGGCCGCGACCGCCAGAAAGCTGAACACCGCAAGCCAGGGGCGCGGCGGCGCCGTCTGGTCGGCTTGATTGACGCCGACGATGAGCGACGTCTCGGCCGCGCCGATGCGCTTGCCGGCGAGCGTCATGGCCAATGCCACGACGCCCATGATCGCCAGCAGACCCGCGATCGCCATCGGGAACGAGCCCGCCCCCAAAGGATCGAAGCGCGATGCGGGCAATTTGCGCGCTTCGACGAAGAACAGCGCGCCGACGGCGATCGTCACCACCGCGAACGCGAGATCGGCGTTGCGCGCCTTGCGCGTGTCGTCCATCGCAATGGCCTCCGCGTCAGCCGCCCAAAGCGGGCCCGAGCGGTTGCACGATGCGGTCGATCTGCTCGACGCGTGCTTTGGCGCCGGCGGCGTCGAGATACACGGCATCGACACCCTGCTTGCCCAGCGCTTCCTTCAGCGCTTCGTCGGTCATCGCTTTGCCGAGCGCATCGGAGAAGCGCTTGACGATATCGGCCGGCGTGCCCTTGGGCGCGAACCACCACGTATCGACCGAGATATCGGTCGCAAGGCCCAGTTCCTTGGTCGTGGGGACGTCCGGCCACAGACGGCTCCGATCGGCACCGACGACGGCGATCGCTTTCACGCCGGTCCCTTGGAAGCCGAGATATTCCTGCGGGCTGACGAAAGTGTAGCCGGTGTGGCCGCCGAGCACCGAGGCGAGTCGCTTGGGCCCGTCGCCGACATTGACCACGCGCGCTTTGAAGCCGGCATCGTTGGCGAGCGACAATGCCGCGATATGCACGGCCCCGCCGATCGAATTGGCTTCCGTGATTTCGCCGGGCTTGGCCTTGGCCGCCGCGATCAGCGAACGCAAATCCTTGTACGGTCCCTCGGTCGCCGCGACGACCAGGAAGCGCGTGCTGCCGGTCTGGCCCAGCGCTTCGAACGCCTCGACGCCGAAGGGCAAGCGGCCGACGGCCTTCAGGCCCGGCAGACCGAGGTGATAGATCAGCAATTCATGCCCGTCGGGGGCGGCTTCCTTGACGCGCGTCGCCGCGACCGGCCCGGCCGCGTTGTTGATCACGACGAAGGGTCGCGAGAACGCGCCCTGCTCTTCGATCTTTTTCAGCACCAGCCGCGCAACCGTATCCGTGGCGGAACCCGGCCCCGCCGGCACGACGACCTGGATCGGTTTGGTCGGAAAGTTCTGCGCGCCGGCGGGTGCCGCGAACGCCATCGCAAGGGCAAGTACGGAAACGATGCTGCGGATCGATATCATCGCGCGCGACTCCCGGAACATGGCGGTGCCGGTTCCCGGCATCCGCTCGTTTTCATAGTTCATATATATGAACTATGGTTCCACAACCGTAGCGTGACGTTTGTCGGCGTGTCAAGATCGGCGCGCGCATCTTGACAGAACGCCGTCGCCTCGCCACGATTTGAACTTCGGTTCATGTATACGAACCACATCGGGAGGAACGATGGCGCGGCGCCTCGGCGAACGGCCCAATATTCTGTGGATCTTCGCCGACGAGCTGCGCGCCGACGCGTTGGGCTGCTATGGCGGCGGGCTCGGCCCCACCGTCACGCCGAATATCGACCGCCTCGCCGCGTCGGGCACGCTGTTCCGCAACCATTTTTGCAACTCGACCGTTTGCGTTTCCTCGCGCACCTCGATCGAAACGGCCACGCCGCCGCAAGAAAACGGCGTGCACGGCAACGAAGGGGCGTGGGCGTCGTTCCCCCTGCCCGTACGGCTCGACACGTTCCCCGAGTTTTTCGCGCGCGACGGTTGGCGCACGGCGACGTTGGGTAAAAGCCACGTGCCGCGAGGCTACACTCCCTTCCAGACCGAAAACCACGACGGCGCCAGCATGCACGGCTTCGGGCTCGACACCGATCCCGCCAGCCGCGAACCGATCGTGCCCGGCGGAATCCCCTCGCCCGTCGGCGGCGTGTTCCCCGATCGCGAATTCTTTCCGCCCGAAGCGGTAACGATCAACGCGATCGACTGGCTCGACCAGGCGGGCGACGCGCCGTTCTTGCTGCGCGTGTCGTATCTGCAGCCGCACACGCCGGTTCTGCCGCCGGCCCGCTTCCGCAAAATGTTCCGCGCTGCGGATTATCCCGGTCACGACATTCCCCGCGCCGATCAAAGCGCGTTCGACGACGCTTTCGCCGCGATGGTCGGCGGGCGGGCGTTGACGCACGAACAAATGCGCCGCGCGCAGGCCGATTACCATGCCCTCGTCGCGTGGCTCGACGTGCAGATCGGTTTGGTGCTCGCCAAACTCGATCTGATGGGCTTGCGCGAGAACACGATCGTCGTGCTCGACGCCGATCACGGCGCGTCGCTGGGCGAGAACGGCCTGCTCAGCAAGATCGTCTTTGCCCCCCAATCGCAGCGCGTGCCGCGTATCGTGTCGTGGCCCGGCCATGTTCCCGTCGGTGCCACACGCGACGACATCGCGCAAAGCATGGATCTCGCCCGCACGCTCTGCCACCTCGCCGGCCTGATGCCGCCCGAGGGTTTTCGCGGCCGCGCGCTCTTCGCCGATCCCGCCCCCGCGGCGATCTTCGCGAGCGTGGGCAGCGGTGCGAAAACCTCGCGCGCCTCGGCCGCCGCCAACAAAGGCACATGGCGCACCGGTGCGGGCTGGCCGCGACGCGGCTGTATCCGCACCGATCGCTGGCGCCTCGACATGAATATCCGGATGGACGGCGCCGCCGTTCCGCCCGGCGAGGAGGATTTCTTCCTCGCCGACTGGCGCGAAGATCCGCAGGAGCGGCGCAATCGCGCCGCCGATCCGGCCTATGCGGCAATCCGGGCGGATCTCGCATCGCAACTCGTGCACTTCATGGCGCGGTCGCGCGAACCGGATTTCGTTCCCGTCTTCTCGACGGCGGAGTCGCCGGAATTCCTGCCGCCGCGTATCGCGAAATCATGAAACGAAAGAAACACGCATGACGACGAAGAAAATCCGCGCCGCCATCATCGGTGCGGGCTGGTATGGCGCGCAGAACCACATCCCCACGCTGAAGGCGCGGCCCGAGGTGATCCTCGACGGCGTGTCGCGTTTGGGCGCCGACGAACTCGCGCGCGTGCGCGATCATTTTGGCTTCGCCTTCGCGTCGGAGGATTATCGCGACGTGCTGGCGCGCAAGCCGGAGATCGTCGTCGTCTCGTCGCCGCATCATCTGCATTACGAACACGCTTGTGCGGCGATCGAGATCGGCGCGCATGTACTGTGCGAGAAGCCGATGACCCTCGATCCCGCCCAGGCCTGGGATCTGGTCGATCGCGCGCACAAGCGCGGCGTGCAATTGCTGCTCGTCAACGGCTATCAATATCTGCCGCATTTGCCCGAGTTGCGGAAGATGATCGCCGACGGCGCGATCGGCCCGATCGAACACGCGATGGTGAGTTTCATTTCCGCGACGCGCGACGTGTTCCACGGCGATCGCGGTTTGAACAGCTGGCAAACGACCTTCTTCAAGCCCGAGCGCGCGACATGGCAGGACCCCGCCAAAGGCGGCGGCTTCGCCTGGGGGCAAATGTCGCACGCCGTGCCGCTGCTGCTATGGCTGACCGGATTGGTGCCGGAGGAAGTCGCCGCGCATGCCTTCGGGCGGGAGGTCGTGGATCTCGCCGTTTCGGGCAGCGTGAAGTGCAAGGGCGGTGCGGTCGCCAGCCTGTCTGGCGCCGCCGCCATGCCGCAAGGCAATCGCGGCTTGATGCGCATTTTCCTGGCCGGGCGCGAAGGCATGCTGACCGCCGAGTTCGATCGCGATTGGTGCGAGATCCGCCGCGACGACGGCACGGTGCGCAAACTATCGATCGCCGACGGCGAATGGATCTATCACGGGCGCGGGCCGGTCGAAGCTTTGGTCGATCTCGCTTTGGGCGGCGACGCGTCGCTCAACCGCTCGCCCGGCGAAACCGGCGCGACCGCGACCGGCGTGATCGCGGCGTTGCTCGCCTCGGCGGCCGATGGCGGCAAGCCCAAACAGATCGGCCGCGCGGAGGCGCCACGATGACCGCTTTGATCGCCGACGACGATTCGAACCTCGAAACCTTCGGCTTCGTGCTGCGCGTGCGCGAAGGCAAGGAAGCCGAATATCTACGCCGCCACGACGCGCTGTGGCCGGAGATGAAGACCGCCCTGCTCGCGGCGGGCATCCTGCATTACGAGATTTGGCTGCACGCGCCCACGCGTTTGCTGTTCGCGCACCAGATCCGCAAGCGCGGCCAAGGTCCCACGCCGGAAGGCGAGGCGGTGATGGCGCGTTGGCGCGTCCATATGGCGGACGTGCTGGAGATGGAAGGCGAGTTCCCCTATCGCGAAACCTTGTCGCGGCAATTCCGCCTGATCGCTCAGCCCAGCGCGAAGGGCAGTTTGTAGCGTTTGCAATGGTGGAGATCTTCGATCGCCGCGCGCGCCACCGTCGGATTGACCAAGCGCGCGAGCTTGGGATCGGGCGCCGGTCCGCCGGCGCGCGTGCCGATCTCGACGCAGGCTTTGGCAAGGGCCGACAATGCGGCCGCCAATCCGTCGACCGAGGCACGCAAGGTCGGCACGGAGATGCTGAGCGCCAATTGCGCGGGCCCCGCCCCCGTGCGGATGGGGGCCGCGACGCAGAACACGCCATGCGTATATTCGGCGTTGTCGATGCCGAAGCCGCGCGCGCGCGTTGCGGCGAGTTCGCCCAGCAGCGCCTTGAAGCTCGTCAGCGTATTCTCGGTCATGCGCGGCAGACCCGATTGTGCGAACAGCGCCTTCACGTCCGCGTCGGGCAATTCGGCGAGCAGCGTCTTGCCCAGCCCCGTCGCATGCGCCATCAAGCGCCCGCCGACATCCGATTGCAGGCGCAGCGGATGCGTGCTGTCGACCTTGGCGATATAGACGTTCTCGTTGCCGTCCAAGCGCGCGAGCTGAATCGTTTCGTTGATCGTCCCGACCACGTCGCGCATCACCGCCTCGGCGTGGCGCAGCAATTCGTGCTGGCGGGCATAGGCTTGCCCCGCCTCCCACACCCGCATGCCCAGCCGCCAGCGCCGGCTGGAATCGTCGAGTTCGAGATAGCCGCGCGCCGCGGCCGATTCGAGCAGCGCGAACAGACTGCTTTTGGGAATGCCCAGCGCCGTCTGCAAATCGGGGAACGTGACCCCGTCGCGGGCGCCCCCGATCGCTTCGATCAGATCGAAAACGCGATCGGCCGATTTGACCGGCTTGTCGGAAGCGGCGGCACCTTGACCCTTGGGCGGCATTGCCATATTCTTTCTGAACTATGGTTCACAGATATGAACCATCATATAACCGGCCGGCGGTCATGGCAATGGTGCCGTGACAATGCCCGGCCCGCTCTCCCGGGAGGAGAACGATGCTCGACCTAACGAAGACGCGCGCGCGCTGGCGGATCACCGCCGCCGCCGTTCTGGCACTGGCGGCGGGAACCGCCGCGGCGCAGACCGTGCCCGACGTGCCGCGCAACCGCACGCTCATCACGCAAGGCTGGGATTTCTACAACCAGGTTCCGGCGACGACGAACTTCAACCCGTATGCCGGCGTGCTGCTGCATCAGCGCAACAGCCTGCACTACACCGTGTACGAACAGCTGTTCTACACGAACCACGTCGCCAACGAGATCATCCCCTGGCTCGCGACCGGCTGGACGCAAAGCGCGGACAACCGCGAAGTGACGATCAAGCTGCGCGATGGCGCGACGTGGAGCGACGGCAAGCCCCTCACCGCCGACGACGTCGTGTTCACCTTCAACATGCTGATCGCTTCGGCCCCCGACCTCGTCCAATCCTCGGCGATCAAGGAATGGGTCGCCTCGGCGACGGCCACCGATAAGCTGACCGTGGTGGTGAAGCTCAACAAGCCCGGCCCGCGCTGGGCGCAGGATTATCTCGCCACCGGTCAAGCCGGCCGCTTCGTCGTGGTGCCCAAGCATATTTGGGAAGGTCAGGATCCGAAGACCTTCGCCAATTTCGACCTCGCCAAAGGCTGGCCGGTCGGTACGGGGCCCTACAAGCTGGTGAAGAGCGACGCGAACTCGCTGTTCTACGACCGCCGCGACAGCTGGTGGGCCGTGGGCGCGGGTGTCGCGAAGGAGATGCCGCAGGTCCAGCGCGTCATCTACATCCCCGCGACCGAACAGGCGATGCCGCAGCTTTACGCCAGCGGTCAGGTCGATATGGGCCGTTCGATCCAACCCGGCACGTTCGAAGCGATCCGCAATCAGAATCGCGGGCTTCGCGCGTGGAACGAGAACGGCCCGATCTGGGGTGGTGCGGACGGTTGCACCTTCGCGATCCGCATCAACACTCAGCGTGCGCCGTTCGACGACGTGGCGATCCGCCGCGCGTTGAACTTTTCGATCGACCGCAAGCAGCTGATCGATCTGGCTCTGGAAGGCTCGGTCCTGCCGGCATCCCTGCCGATGTCGTCGTTCCAGGGCCTCACGTCCTATCTGCCCAAGCTCAAGGACATGCTCGACGCCGACCGCATCGACCGCTTGGATCTGGCGGAGGTCGCCAAGCTGATGACCTCGCGCGGCTACAAGAAGGGTGCGAATGGTTTCTGGGCGAAGCCCGACGGTTCGGCCTGGCAGATCGCGTTGTCGACCGTGCAAGGCGATCCGCAAGGCCCGGTTCTGACGCAGCAGCTGCGCAACGCCGGGTTCGACGTGGTCAACAACGCCCAGCAGCGCACCGCGCTGTCGGACGCGACGACGGTCGGCAATTTCGACCTGTCGCACGGCACGCATTGCGGCAGCCTTTACGATCCCTGGCAGACGCTGGAACACTTCCACACGAAGTATTCCGCCAAGCCGGGCGAAAAGGTCCGCGATCAGCGCGCGCCCACGCGTTACGAAAACCCGGAATACGACGCGATCATCGACAAGCTCGAAGCGATGAAGCCGTCGTCCAACGATCCGGCCTATGTCGAACTGGTGCGCCAAGCCACGCGCATCTATATGCGCGACATTCCGGAAATCACGCTGGCCGAGGAATTCCACACGCTGGCGTTCAACTACACCTACTGGACCGGCTGGCCCAACGCGAAGGAGCCCTACGTGGCGCCGTTCCCGCCATGGGAAGGCTTCGCGATGGTCATCCACCGTCTGCGCCCGACGCGCTGACGATGACGGGCGGGGGTGCCGGCGACGGCATCCCC
Organism: Tagaea sp.; assembly: GCA_965228135.1. GTDB lineage: Bacteria > Pseudomonadota > Alphaproteobacteria > CACIAM-22H2 > CACIAM-22H2 > Tagaea. The sequence continues at coordinate 5,334,873 of OZ245798.1, read as the reverse complement.
GCTTCTCTCCCTTTCCGTTTCCCGCTCTCCCCGGTCAGGCCCATGCCCAAGCACCCCACGATCGTCGAAATCAAAGCCTTCGCCATCAAGAACGAGATGGTGGGTGCGACCTATATGGAGAGTTTCAACCGCACGCCGACCAAAGCGCGCCGCGCCCCCTGGACCAAGGACCAGGAAGTCGCCGGCCCGATGTCGCGCTATCCGCGCTTCAAGCGCATGCGCACGCTGTGGCGCCCGAATTTCCCGTCCGTCGCGTGCATCGTGCGCGCCTCCGACGGCAGCTGGGGCTTCGGCGTGTCGCGCTACGGCCAGCCGGTGATCGACATCATCAACGATCACCTCGCCCCATTGCTGATCGGCGAGAACGCCTTCGCCATCGACCGTCTGTGGGACATGATGATGCGCGCGGCCTCGCCCTATAGCGCCGCCGGTATCGCTTCCTATGCGATCAGCGCCGTCGATCTCGCTTTGTGGGACCTCAAAGGCAAAATCCTCGACGTGCCGGTCTACGAACTCGCCGGCGGTCCGGCGCGCGAGCGCCAATTCTGCTACGCCACCGGGAACGACACCGATTGGCATATGGAACTCGGCTTCAAGGCGACGAAGCTCGCCTGCCCCTACGGCGTCGCCGACGGGCTCGACGCGATCAACCGCAACGAGGAACTCGTCGCCAAAACGCGCCAGGAAATCGGCCGCGACGTCGAATTGATGCTCGATTGCTGGATGGCCTACGACGTCGAATTCGGCGTGCGCATGGCCGAACGCCTGCGGCCTTACGGCCTCAAATGGATCGAGGATTGCTTAACGCCGGAAGATCTGTTGTCGCACGAAGCATTGCGCGCGCGCCTGCCCTGGCAGACGCTGGCAACCGGCGAGCATTGGTACGTGCCGCAGACCTTCGCCTATGCCGCCGCCAAGCGCGTCGCCGATATCTTCCAGCCCGACATCGCCTGGGCCTGCGGCTTCACCGGCTGCATGCGCATCGCGCATCTGGCGGAAGCCGCCGGCATTCCGGTGATCCTGCACGCGGGCATGAACACGCCCTACGGCCAGCATTTCTCCTTCGCGATGCCCAACGTCCAATGGGGCGAATATTTCGTCGGCGGCGGCCCCGGCGTGCCGCTGATCGAGACGATCGTATTCCCCGGCATGCGTGTACCCGAGAACGGCTGGCTCGTCCCCAACGACGCGCCCGGCTTCGGTCTGGAATTGACCGACGCCGTGATCGACCGCTTGCGCGCCTGACGTAGGCGCGAACGCAAAGCAAGGCTCGACGATGTATCTCGACTACGTGATCCGGCGATTTTCGATCACGCTGCTGGTCTTCGTGCTGGCGGTGTCGATCAATTTCGCCCTGCCCCGGTTGACGCCCGGCGACCCGGTCGAACAGCAGCTCAATCAGCTGGTCTCGACGTCCAGCGGGTCGATCGGCGACGTGAAGGCGATCGTCGAAAGCTATCGCGCGCGTTTCGGCTTGGATCAGCCGGTGTGGCGCCAATATCTCGACTATTGGGGCATGGTGCTGCGCCTCGATCTCGGATTCTCGCTTGCCAACTACCCCGAGCGCGTGGGCGAGAGTATCGCCGCCGCGATGCCATGGACGCTGGGCCTGCTCGGCATGGCGACGCTGCTCAGCTTCGGCATCGGCACATTGATGGGCGGCTTGCTCGCCTGGCCGCGCGCCCCGCGTTGGATCGGCTGGTTCGCCGCGCCGTTCCTGGTGCTGTCGGCGATCCCGTATTTCCTGATCGGCGTCGTGCTGTTGTTCGTCGGCGCGATCGTCTATCGCATCTTCCCCGCGGGCGGCGGTTTCCCGTTCGACATGACGCCGGGCTTCGACGGCGCCACGATCCTGGGCATCGCGTGGCACGCCACGCTGCCCGCCTTGTCGATCATCCTGGCGCAAATCGGCGCGTGGGCCATCGGCATGCGCGGCATGATCGTGTCGGTGCTGGGCGAGGATTACATCATGCTCGCCGAGGCCAAGGGGCTTTCGCAGCGGCGCATCTTCCTGTGGTACGCGGTGCGCAACGCGCTGCTGCCCCAGCTCACCAAACTCGCCCTCACCCTCGGCCATCTCGTCTCCGGCGCCATTCTGGTCGAGGTGATCTTCTCCTATCCGGGCATGGGCTACCGGCTCTATCAGGCGATCCAAAGCAAGGATTTCTTCGTGATCCAAGGGATCGTGCTGATCCTGTCGATGTCGATCGCGTTGACCATGTTCATCCTCGACCTTGTCTATCCGCTGATCGATCCGCGGATCACCAATAAGCGGAGCTGACGATGGGGCCGGACTTCGCCAAATTGTTCCGCGGCAACCTGCCGCTCGCCGCCGGGCTCTCGATCCTCGGCCTGTTGATCCTCGCCGCGTTGCTGATGCCGCTGCTGGTCGATCAAAGCCTCGCGCAAGTCGGCGCGGTCGCACCGCGCCGTCCGCCTTCCGCGATGAATTGGTTCGGCACCGACGCGCAAGGCCGCGACGTTTTCACCGTGATGGCGATCGCCACGCCGCAAACGTTGAAGATCGGTCTGGTCGCGGGGCTCATCAGTCTCACCGTCGGCGTGACGTTGGGCCTAATCGCGGGCTTCATGGGCGGTTGGATCGACGCGACGATCCGTACCGCCTCCGACGTGATGATGACGATCCCCAGCGTCGCGATCCTGGTGCTCGTCGCCGCCAATGTGCGCTCGATGACCGTCGATCTGATGGCGGTGATCGTCGCGGGTCTGTCGTGGATGGTGGCCGCCCGCGCGATCCGCGCGCAGACGATGTCGGTACGCGAACGCGGCTATGTGCAGGTGGCGCGCTTGAGCGGGCTCGGCGGCTTGCGCCTCGTCTTCATCGAAGTATTGCCCAATCTCCTGCCCTATATCGCCGCGAGCTTCGTGATCTCGGTCGGCCAAGCGATGCTGGCGACGATCGGGCTGGAAGCCTTGGGCCTGGGGCCGCAGACCGAACTCACGCTCGGCATGACGATCTTCTGGGCGCAGTTCTACGGCGCCATCATCCGCGGCATGTGGTGGTGGTGGGGCCCGCCGATCTTGGCGCTGGCGCTGATCTTCATCGGCTTGCTGTTGACCTCCGCCGGGATGGATCGCGTCGCCAATAAGCGCTTGGGTGGGCTATGAGCGCGCCGATCCTCGAAATCGAGAATCTCTCCGTCCGCTATCGCACGCCGAAAGGCCCGGCCTTCGCGGTCGATAGCATCGGCTTCAATCTGATGCCGCGCGAGCGCTTCGGCCTGGTCGGCGAAAGCGGCTCGGGCAAGTCGACGACCGTGCTCGCCTTGATGCGCATGATCCGTCCGCCGGGCGAGATTTCGGCGCAGCGCATGCGCGTGGATGGGCGCGACGTGTTGGGGCTTTCGACCGAAGAACTCCGCCGCACGCGCTTCGCGCGCATGTCGCTGGTGCCGCAAGGTGCGATGAGCTCGCTCAACCCCGTGCTGACCATCGGCACGCAATTCGCCGATCTGTTCGCCGCGCACGGGCAGAAATCCGACGCCGCGCGCATCGCCAAGCTGCTGGCGCGCGTCGGCCTGCCCGCACCTGTCGCGGGCCGCTTCCCGCACGAATTGTCGGGCGGCATGAAGCAGCGCGTGTGTATCGCGCTGGCGATAGCACTCACCCCTGCCGTGATCCTGGCGGATGAGCCGACCTCGGCGCTCGACGTCGTGGTGCAAAAGCAGGTCTTGGCGACGCTCGGCCGCGTGCAGCAGGAAATCGGCGCGGCGATCATCCTGATCGGCCACGACATGGCGCTGATGGCGCATTTCGTCGACCGCATCGGCGTGATGTATGCGGGCCGCTTGGTCGAAACCGGACCGGTCAAGTCGGTCTTCGCCGCCCCCCAGCATCCTTATACGAAAATGCTGATCGGCGCTTTGCCGTCGCTGACCGAAAAGCGCGCGTTCCAAGGCATTCCCGGCGTGCCGCCGTCCTTGACGGACCGGCCGCCCGGTTGCCCGTTCCAAACCCGCTGCCCGAAGGCGGAAGCGCGCTGCCGCGTCGAAGCGCCCGCCTTGCGCCAGGTCGGCGCCGCGCACGAAGCCGCCTGCCATTTCACGGAGGCCGCATGAGCGCGCAACGCAAAGACGGTCGCTTGGAAGCCAACGCGGCGAGTGTCGTATTCCATTCGGGCTTCGGCGGCCGCAATTCCAAAACGGCGTTGAAGGACGCATCCCTCGCCATCGGCGGCGACAAGCCCGGCATCGTCGCGGTCGTGGGCGAAAGCGGCAGCGGCAAGACGACGCTGACGCATCTGCTGCTCGGCTTCCGTTCGCCGACCGCCGGCAGCGTTTCCTATCGCGGCGTCGACGTGGCACACATGAACGCGGAGCAGCGCCGCGTGTTCCGGCGCGAGGTCCAAGCCGTGTTCCAGGACCCGTTCGAAGCCTTCAACCCCTTCTACAAAATCGATCACGCGCTGTTTACGCCGCTATCGGTATTCGGTCTGACGCGCGACCCGGTCGAAGCGCGCGCGAAAATCGAGAAGGCGCTGGAAACGGTCGGCTTGCGGCCCGGCGAAACGCTGGGAAAATACCCGCACCAGCTTTCCGGCGGTCAGCGCCAGCGCATCATGATCGCACGCGCCTTGCTGCTCGATCCGCATATCATTCTGGCGGACGAGCCGGTGTCGATGGTCGATGCCTCGCTGCGCTCGACCATTCTGCAAACGTTGCTGCGCTTGAAGGACGAAGCGGGTATTTCGCTCGTCTACGTCACCCACGACCTCACAACCGCCTACCAGGTCGCCGACCGGGTCATCGTGCTCTACGCGGGCGCCATCGTCGAAAGCGGCGATACGCAAAGCGTGATCGGAACCCCGCGCCATCCCTATACGCGCGCGTTGATCGATGCGATCCCCTCGCCCGATCCCGAGGTACCGTGGAATCTCGACGACGTCGACACCGACGAGCGCGGGACGGGCTTCGGGGCTACCGGTTGCGCCTTCGCGCCGCGCTGCAAGCATGCGACGGCGGAATGCACGAAAGCCGAACCACCGCTCGCCGCCCTCGACGACGGGCGCCTCGTGCGCTGCATCCGGCCGCTGGTGCCCGCATGATCGTCGACGCGCATTGCCATGTCTGGGAACGCTGGCCCTACCAGCCGCCCGTACCCGATTCCGAAACCCGCGCGCGCGCCGAACAGCTGCTGTTCGAGATGGACCAGAACGGCGTCGCGAAGGCCGTGCTGATCGCCGCGGCCATCGGCGACAATCCGGATTCCAACGACTATGTCGCGCACGTCGCGGCCGCCCATCCCGGCCGCTTCGTGCCGTTCTTCGACATCGATTCCCGCTGGACGAAACAATATCGCAGTGCCGGTGCCGCCGATCGCCTCGCGGCGGCGGCAGAGAAACACGCCCTTAAGGGCTTCACCTATTATCCGGCCGAGGACGACGACGGAACGTTTCTCGCTTCGCCGGAAGGACGGCGCTTCTTCGCGGAAGCCCAGGCGCGCAAACTGATCGCCAGCCTGTCGGTGATGCCCGCCCAAATGCCTTCCGTCGCGGCATTGGCCGAAGCGTTCCCGAAGCTCGATATTCTTTGCCATCACCTCGCCCATCTGGGGCCGCGCAGCGCGGCGACGCAGAACGCGATGGCGCTCGTTCTCGCGACGGCGCAGTTCCCGAACGTGCATATCAAGATCTCGGGCTTCGGCAACGTCGCGTCGCCCGACATGGATTATCCCTATCCGGGCCTGACGGGGATCGTGCGCGTGCTGCACGAGCATTTCGGCGCGTGGCGCCTGCTCTGGGGTTCCGACTGGCCGGTGTCGCGCCGGCACATGACCTACAAACAGACGCTCGACATGGTGCGCCGCCATTGCGGCCTGCCCGACGCGTCGATCGACATCATTTTGGGACCGGCGATGGATCGCCTGCTTCAAGCGCGCTGAACGCATAAAATCGGAGGAGACGACGAATGAACAAATACGATGTTGCCGGCAAGATCGCGATCGTCACGGGTGGCGCGCAAGGTATCGGCGGCGCGGTGGCGAAGCTGCTCGCCGCGAACGGCGCCAAGGTGGCGCTGTGGGATCTCGATACGAAACTCGCGGGCGAACACGCCGCCGCGATCGGCGGCGGTGCCGTCGCGGTGAAGGCGGATATCTCGGATTGGGCTTCGGTCCAGGCCGCCCTTGCCGAGACCGAAAAGAAGCTCGGCGGCGTGGATATTCTGGTGAACTCGGCGGGTATCGCCGGCATGAACGCCACCGTCGCCGATTATCCGGTCGAGGAATTCGCCAAGATCGTGCAGATCAATCTGCTCGGCACGTTCTACGTCAACAAGGCCGTCGTGCCGGGCATGCAAGCGCGCAAATACGGCCGCATCGTCAATATCGCCTCGATCGCCGGCAAGGAAGGCAATCCCAACGCCTCGGCCTATTCGGCGTCGAAGGCGGGCGTGATCGGCCTCACCAAATCGCTCGGCAAGGAGCTCGCCGGGATGGATATCGCGGTCAATTGCGTGACGCCGGCCGCCGCGCGCACGCGCATCTTCGACCAGATGCAGCAGACGCATATCGACTACATGTTGTCGAAGATCCCGCGCGGGCGCTTCCTGGAGATCGACGAATCCGCCGAGATGATCGTCTGGCTCGTCACGAAGCAGAACAGCTTCACCACCGGCGCGGTGTTCGACCTGTCGGGCGGGCGCGCGACCTACTGATCGCACAATCGACGCCAACACGCCGAAGCCCGCCGCTGGATTTCCAGGGCGGGCTTCTTCGTTTCTTACGTTATGGTCATCGCGCCGGCGTTGCGTGTTTCCAGAATGAAATCCGCCGCTCTTTCGCCGATCATCATCGTCGGCGCGTTCAAATTGGAACTCGCGATCGTCGGCATGATCGACGCATCGGCGACGCGCAGCCCCTCGATCCCGCGCACCCGCAATCGCGAATCGACCACGGCGGCGGAATCCGCGCCCATCCGGCACGTGCCGCACGGGTGATAGGATGTCGATGCCGCGCGCGCGATATAGGAATCGAGATCGGCCGACGATCGCGGAATTTCCGCCGGCTCGACAAGGGTCGCGCGAAACCGCCCGAAAGCCGGCTGGGTCATCGTGTCCATCGCCATTTCGAACGCGCGCCGCAGGGCGATGCGATCTTCGTCGCGCGACAAATAGCCGGGATCGATCGCGGGCGCCTCGGCGGGATCGGACGAGCGCAAACGGAGCGTCCCGCGCGACAACGGGCGGCTCGGTTCCGCGATCACTTTGTAGCCGTGCCGGCCGTCGACCGGCGCGCCGTTCCTCATCAGCACCGGAAAGAAATGGAGCTGCGTATCGGGTCGCGCCAGATCCGGCCGCGACCGCAAGAAGGCGCCGGTTTGCAGCACGGGCTTGGCGGCGAGACCGCGCTTGAACAAGAACCATTCGGCGCCGATCCGCAGCATCCGATGCGGCGCCAACAGCGCGTTATAGGCGACGGACAGCGGCGTCTCGAATTGGATGCCGACATGAAGATGGTCGTGCAGGTTTTCGCCCACGCCCGGCAGATCGTGCACCGGCCGCACGCCGACCCGGGCAAGCGCGTCCGCCGGGCCAATGCCCGAAAGCAACAAAAGCTGCGGCGAACCGAAGGCGCCGCCGCAAACGACGACCTCCCGCCGCGCCGCGAGCGTTCGTGTTTCGCCGCCGATCCGAATTTCGATACCGGCGGCGCGACCTTTCGAGATCACGATGCGCGTCGTCAACGCGTCGGTCAGGATCGACAAATTGGCGCGCGCGCGAACCGGATCGAGGTAGGCTTGGGCGGCACTCGCGCGCGTGCCGTTGTTGACGTTGATGTCGAAAACGCAAAAGCCTTCTCGGCTGGCGCCATTGATATCCTCGGCGAACGGATGGCCCGCCTCGCGGCCCGCACTCAAGAACGCCTGGGCGAGTTCGCCCAACGGCCCGGCGGGATGGACGTGAACGGGCCCATCCCGGCCGCGCAGAGCGGTCGCCGGTCCGTGGAAATTCTCTAAACGTTTGAAAACGGGCGCCACGTCGGCGTAGCGCCAGCCCGGCGCGCCATTGGTCGCCCAATCGTCGCAATCGCCGGGATGGCCGGTCGCGAACACCATTCCGTTGATCGACGACGAACCGCCGAGCACGCGGCCGCGCGGATGCGCGATGCGCCGTCCGCCCAAATTCGGCTGCGGTTCCGTCACATACTCGACGGCGAAGGGCGTGGCGCCGCGGAACACGCCGCGTGCGGCGATCGGCATGCGCAGTTTCCAACTGCCGTCGCGCGGGCCGCTTTCGACCAGCAGCACCGCGCATGCCGGATCCGCCGATAGCCGGTTCGCGATCGCGCATCCCGCCGAACCCGCCCCCACGACGATGTAGTCGAAACTGTCGCGCACCATCCGACGTCCCTCCGTTCCCGCGCGTGTCGTTGCGAGTACTGCAATCGGCGGTCCAGAGGGCGCGCGCCAAAAAAACTGAACACCGCTCATGAAAACATGAATCGACAAGCCGGTGCCGGCGGCGGCACGAATGATGCTTAGCGGACGTCGACATCGGAGGCGCCGCATGGATCTGGACGAACTCGAACGACGCATCCGCATGGAACTGGAGTTCCTCGACTATCCCAACCGGCGATGGATGCCCGAGCACCCGCCGGGACCGACGCAGAGCGTCGACGTCGCCATCGTCGGCGGCGGGCAAAGCGGTCTGGCCGCCGCCTTCGGCCTGCTGCGCGAGAAGGTCGACAATATCGTCGTGCTCGACCGCAATCCGCGCGGCGACGAAGGCCCGTGGACGAAGTTCGCGCGCATGCCCACCTTGCGCACGCCCAAACAATCGAGCGGTCTGGATTTCGGCATGCCCAGCCTCACGCCGCGCGCTTGGTTCGAAGCCCGGTTCGGACGCCCGGCCTGGGACGAGATGACGAAGTTTCCCCGCGAAACCTGGCAGGAATATCTCGTCTGGTATCGCCGCGTACTCGATCTGCCGGTGCGCAACGACGTCGAGGTTACGCTGTTGCGCCCGCAGGGAAATTCGATCCTGGTCGAAACCCGCGACGGCGATGCCATCCGGGCGCGCAAGGTTATTCTCGCGACCGGCATCGAAGGCGGCGGACGCTGGTTTATCCCCGACCTCGTCGCGGGTCTGCCCAAGGATAAATACGCCCACACCGCCGACCGGATCGATTTCGCCGCGCTGCGCGGCAAGCGCGTGGGCGTGCTTGGCGCCGGCGCATCGGCGTTCGACAACGCGTTCGTGGCGCTCAACGCCGGGGCGGCACGGGTCGATCTCTGCTTTCGTCAGTCCGATCTGCCGCGCATCAACCACAAACGCTGGATCGAGTATTCGGGCTTCGTCGCGTTCTATGCCGATCTGCCCCCGCTCGATCGCTGGATGTTCAGCCGCCAGATTCAACGCCTGCGCGCACCGCCGCCGCAAGACACGGTGTGGCGCTGCACCTCGCACGCCAATTTCGCGATGCATGCCGGTGCCGCATGGCTCGACGCCGAGATGCGCGGCGACACCGTTGCGATCCGCACGCCGAAAGGATTGTTCGAGTTCGACTTTCTGATCCTCGGCACCGGCTTGATCAGCGATCCGCATTGCCGGCCCGAACTCGCCTTGATAGCCGACGATATCGCGCTGTGGCGGGACCGCTTCACCCCGCCGCCGGGCGAGGAAGACGAGCAACTCGCAAGCGAAGCCTATCTGGGCCCCGCCTTCGAGTTTCAGGAGAAAACACCCGGTGCCGCGCCTTATCTGCAGCACATCCATAATTTCACTGCCGGCGCCAATATCAGCATGGGCCACGCCGCCGCCTCGATCTCGGGCATGAAATACGGCACGCCGCGTTTGGTCGCCGGCGTGCTGCGCAATCTCTTCCTCGAGGATTCGGCGCGCCATCTCGACGATCTCGTCCGTTACGACGATCCGGAGGTCGTCGAGTTGACGCCGCCGCCCGGCTTCGTCGCGAACATACCGTCCAAAAAATAAACGATGCCCGCCGAACATGCCCCGAAACGGGCAGATATTCGTCGGATACCTAACTGATAAATCGAGTAAATCCGGAAATTGCATTATGAATTACCGATGGCATAACGCTTGCTACCTCATTTGTATGCCGTCCGTTTCCTCCCCTTCGCCGGCACGTCATGCGCAAAGCCAGCACGGGCGGGCGGCATGAATTTGCGCGTCGTCCTCCATGTCGACAACGCGGCGCAAGCGATCGGTGCGCGCTGCACCGATCTCAAAGATGCGACGGTCGTGGTGGAGAACGATCCTGCGGCGATGGATGCGCATATCGCGCGCACCGACATCCTGATTACCCAGAACAGCCGTTACACCGCCGCGATCGCGCGCGCTTGCGCCGCATCGCCGACGCTGAAATTGATCCAGTCCGTATCGTCAGGCGCGGACGCTTTCATACGCCACGGCGTACGGCCGGGCTTGCGTCTGTCGACCGGCGGCGACGTTTGGGCGCCGATCGTCGCGGAACACGCCATGGCGCTGCTGCTTGCCCTCGCCCGCCAAGTGCCGCGCCTCGAACGCGAACGCCAGCGCGCGAGATGGGATCGCCCGGGCCTGGGGGCGGACATGATCTCGCTGACCGGCAATCGGCTGCTGGTCGTCGGCTTGGGCGCGATCGGGCGCGCGGTTGCGCGGCTCGCCAAAGCCTTCGGCATGCGGATCACCGGCATCGCCAGCCGCGCGCGCGCTCCCATGGCGCACGAGAATGTCGAACGCATCGCCGGCGTCGACGCCTTGCGGGGCGAATTGGCGCAAGCCGACGCCATCGTCTTGGCGCTGCCGCTCGATAAAACCACGCGCCATTTGATCGGCCGCGACGAACTCGCCGCATTGAAACCCAACGCGCTGCTGGTTAACGTCGCGCGCGGCGAAATCGTCGATCAAGCTTCCCTCGTCGACGCGTTGAAGACCGGTCGTCCGCGCGGCTTCGCGACCGACGTGGCCGCCGAAGAACCTTTGCCCGCGTCGAGCCCGCTTTGGGCCTTCGACAACGCGATCATCTCGCCGCATGTCGCCGGCTACGACGACGGCAAAATCGGTGTGCAGCTCGCCGAGCTTTGCTTCGCGAATATCGAAAACTGGCGCGCGGGACGCGCGCTCGCCAACGAGATCCCCGCGAGCGCCCCGGCCTTCTTCGCGCCGATGGGAGCCTGACCCATGCCGACCGACGTCACAGCACCCCGCGTGCCCCGCTTCAAGCCCATCAATTTCCCTTTCTTCCGGCGACGCAAAGCGGCGACGGGCGACGAAGGCGACGGCCGCGTCTGGGCGTTGATGCTCGTCCCGTCGCTGATCGTGTTCGTCGTTCTGCTCGTGGCGTCGCTGGGTCTGTTCATCGAAGGCAGCTTGCATCGCGATCTCGGCTACGGGCGCACCGGCGCCGAGTGGGAGATTTCGAACTATCTGCGCGTCTTCACGGATTCCTTCTATCTCAAATGCCTGTGGATCACGGTGAAGGTCTCGGCGATGGCGACGATCGGCACGATGCTGCTCGCCTTCCCGGTCGCCTATGTGATCGCGCGGTTGCGCTCGCGCTGGGCGATGCTGCTGCTGGCCGGCATCGTCGCCTCGACCTTCATCACCATCGTGATCAAGGTCTTCGGGCTGATGATCCTGTTCGCGAGCAACGGTTTCATGAACCGCACGCTGGTGGCGCTGGGAATCGTCGGCGAGCCGCTCGTCCTGCTCGGGTCGGAAGGCGGCGTCGTCGTCGGCTTGATGCAATTCACCCTCGGCTTCGCCGTGCTGCTGCTCTACAGCGTCGTGCAAACGATCCCGCGCTCCTACGAGGAAGCGGCTCAGGCACTGGGCGCCAATCGTCTGCGCGTCGCGCGCCGCGTGCTGCTGCCGCTCTGCCTTCCCGGCATCTCGGTCGGCGGCTTGATGATCTTCAACATGTGCATGGGCGCGTTCACCTCGGCGGCGTTGATCGGCGGGGGCAAGGTCATGACGCTGCCGATCCTGATCCAGCGCACGATCATGATGGAGGTCAAATACTCCATGGCCGCCACGCTCGCGGCGCTGCTGCTGTTCGCCGTCATCGCCGTCAATCTGCTGTCGATCTTCCTGATGCGCCGGATGCGCGCGGGCCGAAAGGTGATCGCATGATCTCCAAATCGCCGTTCAAGCGCCTGTTGTGGCGCCTGGAAACGCCGGTCGGCCAGGCCCTGCTCTGGGCGATCGTGATCTTCGCCTATCTGTTTCTGCACGCCCCGACGATCATCGTGATGGGCGCCTCGCTCAACGCCTCGTCGCAATACGGCGCGATTTCGTTCCCGCCGACGAGCTTCACGCTCGCGCGTTATTGGGAAATTCCGGCGTCGCAGTTCCATTCGATCCTGCTGAGCCTCAAGCTCGCCTTCCTGTCCGCGACCGTCGGCGTGCTGCTGGGCGTGCCCGCCGCATTCGGTCTGGTCCGCAGCCGCCTACCGGGCAAGGGGCTTCTGGCCGCGATCTTCCGGGCCCCCCTGCAGATCCCGACCGTGGTCATCGGCATCACGTTCCTACAACTCGTCTATGCCGTCGGCGATGCGCTCGATCTCGACCTGTCCGGCAGCTTCGTCGGCCTCGCCGTCGCGCATTGCTTCGTCGCGACACCCTATGTCGTCGGTACGGTCACGGCGATCTTGCAACGTTTCGACGGTAGACTTGAGGAAGCGGCGGCGAGCCTGGGCGCCACGCCGTTGCGCACCTTCCGGCGCGTGACGCTGCCCTTGATCATGCCGGGGCTTTATGCGGGTGCTCTCTACGCCTTCATGGTGTCGTTCGGTGACGTGCCGATTTCGATCTTCCTGTCGGCGCCCGGCTACATGACCTACCCGGTCGAGATCTTCATGGGGCTCGAACAGAATTTCAGCCCCACGATTCTGGCCTCGGCCACGCTCGTCATCCTGTTCTGCTTCGCCTTGATGCTGGTCGTCCAACGCGTGGTCGGTCTCGAGACCTTGCTGCGGATCGGCGGCACCGGACGGCGTTGATTTCGATTGCCCCCTTCCCCGCACCCAACGACGAGGAGTCCCGCGATGCCTTCGATGCTCAGTAACTTCCTTCGCCTTTCCGCCGCGGCGCTCGCCGTCGCGACACTCGCCGCTTCGCCGCTGGCCGCGCAACAACGTTTCGACGGCGTGACCTTGCGCGTCGCGACGTTCGGCGGCGTGTGGCGCGATATCATGGACAAGGAATTGTCGCCGAAATTCGCCGCACTCGGCGGCAAGCTGGAATTCATCACCGGCAGCCCGCAGGTGAATTTCGCCAAGCTGATCGCCGCGCGCGGCCGCCCGCCCTTCGACGTGATGGAAATCCTCGACGCGCAAACCGGCGATTTCGCCAAGACCGATTTTCTGCTGCCGATCGACTATTCGAAGATCCCGAACGGTCAGTATCTGTCGGAATTCCAGAAGCAGAAAATGCTGATCGCGTCTTGGGCGACGCAGGAAGGCATTTGCTACAACGTCGACAAGTACAAGGAACTCGGCCTTCCCGCACCGACCACCTATAAGGACCTCGCCAATCCCGCTTTGGTCGGCAAGGTGATGATCCCCGACATCAATTCGGGCGGCGGTCTGGCCGCGTTCGGTGCCTTCGCCTATGCCGCCGGCGGCGACGAGAAGAACGTGGCACCCGGCGTCGAGCTGATCAAAAGCCTCAAGACGCTGAAATTCTGGGCGCAGGGCGATCAGGTCGTATTGTCGTTCCAAAGCGGCGACATCGTCGCCGCCGTTGCGCATACCGGCTGGTGCTTGCGCACCTTCAAGCAAGGCCAGCCCGTCGCCTCGGTCCATCCGACGATCAAGCCCGGCACGACCGGCGTGTCGAAGGACGGCTGGCTTGGCGTGATCAAGGGCACGCCCAACGAAGCGGCCGCGACGTGGTTCCTGAACCAATATGTCGATGCGGATTACCAGCTCACCTTCTCGATCGTCGGCGGCGTCGTACCGGTGAACACCAAGGCGATCGAACGGATGGGCGAAGATCCCGTCTTCGCGAAGATGATGCAGCTGAAGCCCGATCAGATGGCCCATCAGCTTCACATCGACTACACGAAGGTGAACATCCCCGACTGGGTCGACCAGTGGAACCGCATGGTCGTGAAGTGAACGGCAGCGCACGAATCACGGCGGTATAGCGACATGGCAAGCGTCACGCTCCGCGGCGTCTCCAAATCCTACGGCGACGTCGCGGCACTCGAACCGCTCGATCTGGAGATCAAGCAGGGTGAATTCGTCACCCTGCTTGGCCCCTCGGGCTGCGGCAAAACCACCACGCTGCGGCTGATCGCGGGGTTCCTGAAACCGACCCAAGGCCGCATCCTGTTCGGCGGCGACGACGTGACCGAACTTCCGCCCCATCGGCGCGAATTCGGCATGGTCTTCCAGGACTACGCTTTGTTCCCCCATATGACGATCGGCGAGAACATCGCCTTCGGCTTGGTGGAGCGCGGCCGGCCCAAGGCGGAAATCGACGCGCGCGTGCGCGAATTGCTGCAGCTGATCCAGTTGAAGGACGTCGAGAAACGTTACCCGACCGAACTCAGCGGCGGCCAGCAGCAGCGCGTGGCCGTCGCCCGCGCGGTCGCGCACTCGCCGCAGGTTCTGTTGATGGACGAGCCGCTCGGCGCGCTCGATCTCAAACTGCGCGAGTCGATGCAGTACGAGATTCGCTCCATCCAGCAGCGCATCGGTATCACTACGGTCTACGTCACCCACGACCAGACCGAGGCGATGAACATGTCGGACCGCATCGCCGTAATGAACAAAGGCCGCCTGGAACAGATCGGCAGCGGGGTCGATATCTATCAGCGGCCGAGCACGCGCTTCGTCGCCGACTTCATCGGCCAGATCAATCTCGTGGCCGCCGTCACGGCCGGCGCGGGACTTGAAACTTCGACCGTGACGATCGCCGGGCGCGAAGCGCGCATCGCCAAAACGATGATGCCGGGATTGCCGATCACCATCGGCATCCGGCCCGAGCAAGTCGCGCTGCGGCGCGCGGACGAAGCGATCGCGTCGGGCGACAACGCGCTGCCGGGAAAAGTCGCGTCGCGCCAGTTTTCCGGCAACGTGATGAAAATTTGGATCGATGTCGGGCTCGCGGAACCGATCCTGCTCGACTTCCCGCCGCGCGCCGTGCCGCCCGAACCGGGCGACGCCGTCATGGTCAGCTGGCCCGTCGACGGCGCGGTCGTCCTGCCGGAATAAGGATTTGGGGGAGCATACGCCGATGACCACGATGGCAGCCGAGACCTATCTCGCCGAAGGCAACATGACCGACGCCGAATGGCGCACGCGCCTGGAACTCGCGGCGTCGTACCGCCTGATGGCGCATTTCGGCTTCCACGACATGACCTATAACCATCTGTCGGCGCGCATCCCCGACGCGCCCGACCGGTTTCTGATAAAAGGCGAGGATCAACTGTTCGAGCAGGTAACCGCCTCCAACCTCGTGCTCTACGATTCCGCCGGGCGCAAACTGCGCCCGTCACCGCACAAGGTGGCGCCGGGCGGGCTCGTCATCCATGGCGGCATTCTGGAAGCGCGGCCCGACATCCAGGCCGTGTTCCATGTCCACACGCCCGCGAATATGGGCGTGGCCGCGCAGAAATGCGGCTTGCTGATGGTGTCGCAGCATTCGCTGCTGTTCCACAACCGCATCGGCTATCACGACTTCAAAGGCTTCGAGTTCGACATGGAAGGCCGCGATCGGCTGGTCGCCGATCTCGGTCCGCATCTGTGTATGATCATGCGCAATCACGGCGTGCTGGCCTGCGGGCGCACCGTGCCGGAAGCCTATTTCCTGCATCACTATCTGGAAATGGCGTGCCGCGCGCAGATTGCGGCGTTGTCCGCCGGCGGGCCGGATAGCTTGATCCTGCCGTCGGACGAGATCTGCGAGCATGGCGCGCAACAGATGGCGCGGCGCGGCGTGGTTTCCGCCGAGGGCCGCGATTGGCGCGCACTCTACGCCTTCGCCGAAAAGGCGATTCCCGAATTCAAGATGTGAGCGTCGGCGGCGGCAACAGGCCGATCGCGCGCTGATAGGCCTGCGTGACGGCGAGAAGCTTCGCTTCGGCGAAAGGCGACCCCATGAATTGGAACGCCAGCGGTAAACCCGATCGCGACAATCCGCACGGCACGCTGATCGCCGGCGTGCCGAGATAATTCGCCGCCCGCGTGAATCGGGCGGTCCGGGTGAACAGGCGTTCGACCGTTCCGGAATCGTCGGTCGCCATCGCCGCCACGCTCGGCGCCGGCCCCGGAATGACCGGCGCCAATACGATATCCGCCGTGCCGCGATAAAGGGCCGCGACATGCGCTTCCAGCAACGGCCCGCGCAGCGATAGCGCCTCGATATAGCGCGTCGCGGGAATCAATAGGCCTTCCTGGATCACGCTGCGCGCGGAAAAACCGATCCCGTCGGGATCGTCGCGCAACCGCTTGCCGTGCAGCGCCGCCGCTTCGCATTTCACCAGCACTTGCTGCAGATCGTTGAGCAATCCGACATCGGGAATCTCGACCGGCAATAGCCTCGCGCCGAGATCGCGCAGCGCGTCGCACGCCGCCGCGATCGCCCGGCGCATTTCGTCGTCGATCTCGGCGTAAACGCCGTCGAGCGCCAAGCCGATCGTCATCCCGCGCAGATCCAAGCGCGTGGCGGCATCGTCGGGGACCGGCACATCGGCCGTCGTCGGATCGCGCTTGTCGCGCCCGGCGACGATCGACAGCAGCAAAGCGCAGTCGGCGGCGTCGCGCGCCAACGGTCCCGTGCTGTCCATCGACCAGCTGCGCGCGAGTGTCGCGTGCCGGCTGACGCGGCCATAGCTCGGCTTCAAGCCGACGACGCCGCAAAACGCCGCCGGCAGGCGGATCGACCCGCCCGCATCCGACCCCAAACTCGCCGGCACCAACCCGGCGGCGACCGACGCGGCCGAACCGCTCGACGAGCCGCCCGCGATATGATCGCGCGCATAGGGATTGGCGCAGCGCCGGTAGTGCTCGTTAATCCCAGTTCCGCCCGCGGCGAGCTCGTCCATGTTCAACGCGCCAATGGGCACGGCCCCGGCCCCGATCAATTTCTCGAGCACATGCGCGGTCTCGTTCGCCACATCGTCGGGCGGGATCGCGCCCGCCGTGGCGCGATAACCGGCACGGCGGAAAATATCCTTATAGGCGAAGGGCACGCCATGTAGCTTGCCGCGACGTTTCCCGGCCGCGCGCTCGCGGTCGCGTTCTTCGGCCATCGCCAAGGCCGTATCGCGATCGACCGACAGAAACGCGCCGAGCCGGAGATCGACCGCATCGATCCGATTTAGCGATGCCCCGACTGCCGCGCGCGACGACATCTCGCCGCGCGCGATCGCCTCGGCCATCGCGACGAGACCGAGGCTCATCCGGCGTCGTCTTGGCGCAGTGCCGCCAGCGTATGGAGATAGGTCGCGGGATCGGCGCGTGCGGCATGTCGGTCGGCGGCAACGCGCGTCGCGTCGTTGAGCCGCCTTGCGACCGCGAAGAGTTGCGCGGCGCGGTCGGACGAAACCGTCACGCCTTGCTCATCCATCAAGCGCGCGGCGATGTCGGTCACTGCAATTCGCGGAACAGCCGCCCCCACCCCTTCACGAGCTTGGGATCGATGCCCGCCGTCTTCAGCGCCTTCCAGACGACGACGGAGATGCTATCGAGAATCGGCACGTCGATCTCGCGTTCCAGTTCTTCGGCGAGCGGGGCGCCCATCAGATTGGTGCACAGCACCGTGATCGCCTGCGGGCGATCCTTGGCGACCTCGCGCGTCATCCGCGCGATCTCGGCCGGTGGCACTTCGGCAAAGGCGAAATTGCGCGTGATGCCGCAATGGCGCTCCGACACGACCTCGATCCCCGATGCCGCGAATGTCGCCATGATCTTGGCCTGCACGTCGTCGATATAGGGCGAGACGAGACCGAGGCGTGTGACACCCATCGCGTTCAAGATTTCGACCAGCGCCAGCACCGAGGTGACGGCCTTGATGCCGGTCGCCGCTTCGATCTCGCTGCACAAGGCGGCGTCGCGCTCGAAACCGAGCCAGCTCGCCGACGTGCCGTTCCAGCCGATCACGTCGACCTGCGCGTCCGCCAGCAGCCTTGCGGCGGCGAGCATCGGGCTCATCTCGAACTGGCGTTGCGAGCGTTCGCCCAGCGAAATCTCGGTCACTTCGAAACGCCCGAAATGCGCGGTGACGCCGGGCAGCCCGCGCAGCATCTCCGCGCAGACGGGTTCCAGCACGGTGTTCGAGGACGGCGTCAGCATGCCGATCCGGATCGATTTGTTCATGGCGACGGGTTTTCCGGCTGCCCGGTTTCCCGGGGCCCCTCCAAGGACGTTGAATGAAATATGCAGTTTCCGGAACGTTGCATTCTGGCAGGTACTTAGCTAAAGATTTGAGAGGCCGGTTGACGCGAATTCGGGGCGCCAAAGTGCGGAAAGTCACAACGGGAAGACCGATCGTGCGGGTGATCAGGCGCCTGCCGCTGCACGACACGATCGTGGGCGAGTTGCGCACGATGATTCAGGCCAGCGAACTCCCCCCCGGGTCCAAGATCAACGAAGCCGCCTTGTGCGAAACCTTCGATATCTCGCGCACGCCGTTGCGCGAGGCGTTGAAGGTTCTCGCCTCCGAAGGGCTGGTCGAACTGCGCCCCCATCGCGGCGCGATCGTCGCCCCGATCGACCATGCCGAGATCGCGCATATCTTCCAATTGATGGATGCGCTCGAGCGACTGGCCGGCGAACTTGCGGCGGCCAATATCGGCCCCGCCGAACTCGCCGAGCTCGAAGGGCTCCACGCTCAGCTCGTCGCCTTCCATCGCGCGGGGAAGCGCAACGAGTATTTCCTGGTCAACCGGCAGATCCACGCGCGCCTCGTCGCCTTCGCCGCCAATCCCGTGCTCGAGGCCACTTACGCGACGTGCAGCACCAAGTTGGTGCGCGCCCGCTCGCTGGTGAACTACGACGCCAAACGTTGGCAGGAATCGGTCGAGGAGCACGAGGCAATCATGGCCGCCTTGCGCAAGCGCGACGCGCGCCGCACCGCCGAACGCCTCGCCGAGCATAGCCGCAAGACCGGCGACGCCGCGATCGACGCGCTGCGCCGCCTGCCCGCAAGCGAAGGCGCCCGCCATCGCGTGGGTTGAGCCCGTCGGCATTCAGCCTTCCTGGTGCTCGAGCGGGTTATAGGCTTTCTCGAGGAACGACTTCTTGCCCGCCGTCGGCTTGATCCCGGCTTCCAGGATCGCCGAATCCGGCACCTTGTGCAGCGGCGAATATTCCGGATGGTGATGCTTTAGCACCGGCGAATTCGAACGGCCGTTGTAGCACGAGATCAGCACCCAGCGACGCATCGCGGAAGTGTTCGCCGACGAAGCGTGCAGCATGTTGGCGTGGAAGAACAGCACGTCGCCCGGCTGCTGCTCGACATAGACGCGTTCGAGCTTCTCCAGCAGATATTCGATGCGCTTCTGATCGGCGGAGACCTGCTTGCCCGATAGGCCGTGATCGATGCGCCCGGCCAGATGCGAACCCTTCAGCACCTGCAAGCAGCCGTTCTCCTTGGTGCTCGCGTCCAGCGCCAGGATGCATGTCGCCATGCGCGGGAACAGGCAGCCGCTGGCGTACCAATAGCCGTAATCCTGGTGCCATTCCCAAGCGCCGCCTTCGAAAGGCTCCTTGGCGTTGAGCTTGGAATTGTAGTGATAGACCTCCTCGCCGATCAGCGTCTCCATGCTGTCGACGATGCGTTCGCTGCGCGAAAACAGGCCGAAAATATCGTCGCCCGGCTCGTTCCACACGGTCATGCGCGTTTTGGACCCGGTCGAATCGCTGCGGAAATACGCCGCTTTGTGCAGCGAGTCGTCGACCTCGGCGGTCTTTCGGATCAACGCCGCTTCCTCGGGCGAAAACATTCCGCGCGCGACGACGAAACCGTCGCGGTGATAGTCGGCGACCTGCGCGGCGGTCAATGCGAGTGACGACATGAGGGAACCTCCCGATACGGAATTCAGATATAGACGGCCATCGAGGTGAACGCGCCGTCGCAATTCACCAACGTGGCTTTCTTGAGGGCGATCCGGAAACCGGCGCCGAAGCTTTTGAGACGATATTCGTAGCGCCCCGCATACCAGCGCGGCTCCGCGTTTTCGCGATACTCGGCCACCATGAACGCGGCGAAGACGCGCAGATCCGCGTCGTCGGGCGGGACTGGATCGATCTCGATATTCGTCACGAGATGGGTCGTGCGCGAAATCGGAATCTGGATATGGACGTCGGGATGGCGCAAGCGCTTGACGCGCGCGGCCATCGTCACCCGATCGTCGTAGAACAGCGAAACCGCTTCCTCGGGGCTTTTCTGATCGTGGCGCGTGGGCGCCCAATAGGCGCCGTCCTCGGTGAACAGCTCCGCCCATTCCTCGAAGCGGCGCTCGTCGAGCAACCGCGCCTCGGCGAACAGGAATTGCTCGACCGCGCGGATATCGTGGCGGCGCGCCGATTCAAGCGACAGCATTGCCTTGCCCTCCGCACATATAGGAAACCCAATTCTCAGCGTATTGGATGCGCGAGACGAATTCCGACGTGCCCGAGCCGCGCCAGCCGCCCTCGTGCCACGGCTCGCCCTTGCCCGGATGCCCCGCGAACAGCACCCAATCGTTGCTGGTGCTGGCAAGGCCGCGCTGTGCACGTTCGAACACTTCGATGTCGTCGGTTTGGATCATCGATGCGGCCGAATGCGTCGCCGCGAGCGAGCGGATCGCCGCGCGGTTATAGGCCTCGGGCGCCCCTTTGAGGGCGACGGGGTAGACGCGGATTTCGGTCTTGTCGACCGCGATCGGCCGCACGACGCGCACATGCTGGCCGAAGGCTTGGAAGGTGAAGCTCGGATAGACGACGCTGTTGAAGCGGTCGTATTTGAGGATCGCCTTGGTGCGTTCCTCGCCGTGGCGCGCGACGAGGCGGCTCACGTAATCCTCGTAGACCGGCCCGCTGGGCAGCGTTTCGACCGGCGGCCGGCCTTGATAGCCATGGCCATAAGGGAAACCGACCACGCCGAACGGTTCCCAGTCGATCGACCGCTTGCCGTCGATCAGGATGCGCGGGCCGCCGCCATGGCGCGAAAACTGCCGCCCGTCGGCGTCGAGCGTCGAGACATGCGTATAGGTCGCGTGATGGAGATCGACGCCGTTGTCGATCTGCGTCTTCCAATTCGCACGCACGATGTAGCGGCTGCACCCGCCAACGAATTCGATCTCGCCGTCCGGCGCGCGATCGACCAGATCGTCGATGCTGGTCTTGATGCCGTTGAGATATTCGTCGAGCGACGGGCCGGTCGGCGACAGGCTGGCGAAGACGAAGCCGCGATAGATCGCCATGCGCGCGACCGGACGCAGGCCGTTGTCGGGATCGGCGATCGCCGCCTTACCGCCATAGCTGACCGCATTCGGCATCGAGGCGAGCGAGCCGTCCGAACGATAGGCCCAGCCGTGATACGGGCATTTGAAATGCCGCGTCGAGCCGCATTCGGTCGCGCAGACTTGCAACCCGCGATGGGCGCAGCGATTGGCGACGACGTGAACTTGGCCGTTCGCGTCGCGCGACATGATCACCGGCTCCTTGCCGATGCGCGTGGTCACGAAATCATGCGGATTGGGCACTTGGGAATCATGGCCGACCAGAATCCAGGCTTGGCCGAACACCCGCTCCATCTCCAGATCGAACAGATCGGGGTCGGTATAAAGCCGGCGATGGATGCGATCGGGGCGAACCAGCGCGCGGATTTCCGCCTCGCTGATCCGCGGCGTCGTCGGGGCGCAAGCTTCGCGGACATCCGTCATCGTTCGTTTCCTTCTCCGCGCTTCGTTAGCGGCGTCAATTCAGCACGATCGCGTTTTTGGGTTCCCACGAAACGCGCACCGTCTCGCCGGGATCGGGCAGCGCGTCGCCGGGATGGGCATCGACCGACAAGGTGATCCCCTGCCCGACATCGACCAGCAAACTCACATGCGTGCCGACGAAAATCCGATCGGCCAGCCGACCTTCGATCGTGTCGTAGCCGTTGACGGCGGCACCCTTCGGCAGCAGCCGCATCCATTCCGGGCGCACGCCCGTCGCGGGTCCGCCGCGATCGGGCAGCACGTTGATTCGCCCGACGAAGGACGCGACGAACCGCGTCGCCGGCTTCATATAGATATCGGCGGGCGCACCGATCTGTTCCGCCCGGCCCGCATTCATCACGACGATGCGGTCGGACATCGTCATCGCTTCGGTCTGGTCGTGCGTCACGTAAAGCGTGGTGATGCCGAGTGCGCGCTGGATGGCGCGCAATTCGTGCTGCATGGATTCGCGCAGCTTGAGATCGAGGGCCCCCAGCGGCTCGTCCATCAGCAGCACTTTGGGCGGGTGTGCGACCGCGCGCGCGATCGCCACGCGTTGACGCTGGCCGCCCGATAGCTCGCCCGGCAACCGCCCGCCGAGAGCGGACATCCGGACGAGTTCGAGCAATTCGCCCACGCGTTTGGCGATCGCCGCGGGTTCCGCACCGCGCTGCTTCATGCCGAAGCCGATATTCTCGGCCACGGTCATGTGCGGAAACAGCGCGTAGTTCTGGAACACCATGCCCACGTCGCGCTTGTTCGGCGGCAACGCGACGACGTCGCGCCCGTCGATCAGCACGCGCCCCGAGGTGGGATCGACGAAGCCCGCGAGAATGCGCAACGTCGTCGTCTTGCCGCAACCCGAAGGCCCCAGCAGCGTCAAGAACTCGCCCTCCCCGATCGTGAGATCGAGCGCGGCGAGCGCCGTCGTGTTGCCGTACTGGCGCTCGACCTTTTCGAAGGCGACTTTGGGCGCGGACATCGCGTTCTCGCGTTTCACCGGTTAACGCACGATCCGGCGGTTCCAGCGCTGCACATAGGCCGCCTCGTCCACCTTGCTGAAATCGATCTGGTACATGCCGGCCAGTTCCTCCGGCTTCAGACGCAGGAAGCCGTATTGCGGATCCTGCGCGAGCTTGGCGAGGGCCGTCTTCGCCACGGGCACCTGACCGCCTTCGTTCAACGTCGCTTCCTGCATCGGCGTCGACAGGAACTGGTTGATCAGCCAATCGACGGCGGCCGAATGCTTCGTGCCCTTGATCTTGACCAGATAGCCCTGTTTCAACACGCCCTGCTTGCCGCCGACCGGCGGGAAGACGATACCGAGATCGACCTGACCGCGCAGACGCTGGACGTTGCCGGCCTGCGCCGCCGCCGCCCATACATCGCCGCCGACCAAAGCGGTTTGCAGATTGGCCGACGACGACCAGAAATTCGCGGGCGCGATCTTGCGCACGAGGTCGAGGCCGGAATCGATGTTGATCTCGGTGCCGCCCGTCTCGCGCGTCATGCCCACGATGGCGGGCATGGCGCCGCCCGCACTGATGTCGGGCAGCGAGACCTTGCCCTTCAGCTTCGGATTGGCGAGATCGGCGTAGCTCGTCGGAACCGGGATACCCTGCTCGGCGAAGATCTTCTTGTTGTAGATGATGCCTTCCTGGGTGATCCAGATCATCACCTTGTTCGCATCGTACATCGACGGGTCGAGGTCCTTGGCGTTCGGCACCTTCGACAGATCGATCGGCGCCAAAAATTCGCCCGCGACCAGCGACGGCAGCAGATTGTCGAGCACCTCGAGCACGTCGAACGGCGCTTCCTGGCCGCGCGCGGCGATCAGCTTGGCCATGTTGTTGGCCGGCTGGCCCAGCACGTATTCGATCTTGCCGCCTTCCGCCGCGAAGGCCTTGGCGACGTGTTCCTCGACGATGTCGCGCCATTTGCCGCCGAACGTGCCCAGGCGCAGCGTCACGCCGTCGAACTGCCCGGCCGATGCGTCGCCGATGCCGATCATCGCGGTCAACGCGATTGCGAGAGCGCTTCTGACAATGCCCATCTTTTTCATTCCGCCGCTCCTTTATTGATAAAAATGTCCAACCCGATCGCGCGCTGCACGATCCACACCATCGCCAGCGACAAAATCGTCACCAGCGTCGAAATCGCCAAAATCACCGGTTCGAAATCGAATTGCATCGAGTTGAAGATTTCGACCGGCAACGTCACCAGCCGCCCGCTGGTAAGGAACACCGACATCGGCACTTCGCCGAACGAGATCATGAAGGCGTAAAGCGCGCCCGCGAATATCCCGGGGCGCATCATCGGCAATGTCACCTGGCGCAGCGTGCCCAAGGGCGTGGCGCCCAGGATCAAGGCCGCTTCCTCGATGCTCGAATCGAAGCGTTGCAGGGAGCTGACCAACGTGCCGATCAGATAGGGTGT
This sequence comes from Tagaea sp., assembly GCA_965228135.1. Lineage (GTDB taxonomy): Bacteria > Pseudomonadota > Alphaproteobacteria > CACIAM-22H2 > CACIAM-22H2 > Tagaea. Next base: position 5,310,558 of record OZ245798.1, on the reverse strand, counting down.
CGCCGCGAAGACATGCGCGACGATCAAGCCCGCGAAAGTGCTCGCCCCGTACCAGCCGGTCGCCGCCCCGATGACGTAATAGGCTTGCAAGAACGCCACACCCGCGACGACCGCCGGGATCTGCAAGGGCGCGCGCAGGATCGCGAGCACGAGCGATTTGCCTTTGAACGTCCCCCGCACGATGCCCATCGCGGCGGGAATGCCGATCAAGCACGCGATCGCCGTCGTCGCCAGCGCCACGATCAGCGACACGCCCAGCGCGTTCCAATAGCGCGCCGGTATGCGCAGATAGGCTTCGATCGTGAATTTCTCGGGCGGGAACACGACATAGGCGCGCTGGCCGTAATCGAACGACGCGAGCGCCACGTAGACGACCGGCCCGAGCAGCACGAGATAGCCGAAAGCGAGGAACGCCGTAGCGGCGATCCGCCGGCGCAGCTTGTAGGCCGGCATGGCGATCGCCGTCATGTCACGATGCCTTTCCGCCCGCGCGCGATGACCGCGACGGCGGCGACATTGGTCAACAACACGACCATCAGCAGCACCGTCGCGACCGCCGCCCCCATGCCGTAGCTGGTTTCCAGCAACACGGTGCGTTGAACGACGATCGGCACGGTCAATATTTTTCCCGCCCCGATCAGCGCGGTCGACGAGAAGCCGCCCATATTGACGTTGAAGATCATCAACGTGCCGGCGGCGAGGCCCGGAACGCAAAGCGGCAGCACGACCTGGCGCATCACCTGCCAGCGCGAAGCGCCGTGGATTTCGGCCGCTTCCTCCAGCGAGCGCGGAATGGTGACGATCAAGCTGTAGAACAGCAGCACCGCGAAGCCGAACGTGTAGTAGATGAGCCCGAGTACGACGCCCGGCAACGTGCCGACGATCGACATCGGCGCGTCGGTCAAGCCGAAGCCGGTCAGGAATTTGTTGAGCGGCCCGTTGCTGGAGAAGATCAGCAGCAAGCCCAGCACCTTGATCACGATGGTGACGAAGGACGACGCCACGACCGCCGCGAGCAGCGGCATCGACCAGCGGCTTTCCATCCGCGCGATCAGATAGGCCATCGGAAAGGCCATCAGCAGCGTCAGCAACGTCGCGGTCGCGGACACGCCGAAGGACAGCGAGAAGGCGTGGGTGAAATAATCGTCCGTCGCGATCTCGACGAAGTTCGACAGCGTCAACACGGGATCGAGCCGCCCGAGCCCGATATCCCGATGCAACGAACCGCGCAGAAACGCCGCTTGCGACGCGATCAGCAACAGGCTCGACAGCACGAGCGGCGGGATCAGGATCCAGTTCCAGGGCAGTTTCATGCCGCCGCCCCCGTCGTCGCCGCATCGACGATCTCCAGAATGCGCGCGGGCTCGATCGGCACCGCGTTGATCCGCGCGCCGAACTCGCGCAGCGCGTCCTCGACCGCCGAGGCGATCGCCGCCGCGACGGGGATGATTCCGACCTCGCCCACGCCCTTGATGCCCAGCGGGTTATGGGGCGACGGACTTTCATGCATCAGGATTTCGATGTCCGGCACTTCGGTCGATGTCGGCAGCAGATAATCGGCGAGTGTCGCGCTCATCGGCTGGCCTTGATCGTCGTAGCGCATGCGCTCGTACAATGCGTTGCCGATCCCATGCGCCACGCCGCCTTGGATCTGACCTTCGACGATCGGCGGATTGATCAGCTTGCCGCTGTCGTTGACCACGACATAGCGCGCGACGCGCACCGCCCCGGTTTCGATATCGACCTCGACCTCGCAGGCGTGGAACGCGTTGGCGAAGGCCAGCGGATCGACGCGGAAATGCGCTTCGTTTTCGAGCCCCGCCCCCAGCCCCGCCGGAAACGCATAACCCGGCAGGCCGCGCAGCGCTTTGGCGATCTTGCCCAGCGACACGCCGCTTTCCTTCGGCACGCCCGCGACATGCGCGTAACCTTCGGTGATGACGATGTCGGCTTCCGCCGCTTCCAGCATGCCCGCAGCGGCTTTGATCGCCTTGGCGCGGACTTCGCGCGTGGCGAGCAGCACCGACGATCCCGCCGTCACGGTCTGACGGCTGGCGAAACCGCCGAACCCCATCGACACGAAACCGGTATCGCCGGTCACGACGTCGACCTTGTCGGGATTCACATCCAGCGTATCGGCGCAGATTTGCGCCAGCGCCGTTTTCAACCCCTGCCCCATGGCGAGCGCGCCGGTATAGACCGAGACGCGCCCGTCCGGCATCACGCGCACCAAGCCGGATTCGAACGGCCCGCGCCCCGTGCCCTTCACCGCATGCGCGATGCCGATCCCCAGACGCCGGCCTTGCGCCAACGCCGCGTTGCGGCGCGCGGCGAAGCCCGCATAATCGATCGCGGCGAGCCCCTTCGCTTGGCACGCGGGATAGTCGCCGCTGTCATAGACGATGGCCGCACCCGCGCGCGTTTTCATCGGCGTGGCGTAGGGCATCATCTCCGCGCGGACGAGATTGCGCGCGCGCACTTCCGCCCGATCGAGACCGAGCGCTTGCGCGACGCGATCCATCAACCGTTCCATCGCGAAACAGCCTTGCGGGTAGCCCGCCCCGCGCACCGGAATGACCGGCGGCAAATTGGTGCGCGCGAGCGACACTTCCAGCCGATAGGCCGGCACGACATAGGCCCCAGGCAGCGACACCGAGGAATTGAACGGCACGTTGATGCTGTGCGGCGCATAAGCCCCCTGGTCGTGGACCAGCGTGCCGCGAATTCCCAAAATCCGCGCATCCGCGTCGACCGCGATCGCCAGCTTCCAATGCTGATCGCGTTCCTGGATCGCGGAAACGAAATGCTCGCGCCGATCCTCGATCCATTTGACCGTCGCGCCGAGACTCTTCGCCGCCGCCGCGACCGCGATATCCTCGGGATAGACCATGTATTTGGCGCCGAACCCGCCGCCAACGTCGGGCGCGATCACGCGCACCGCATCTTCCGACAGACCCAGAAGATGGGCGACCGTATCGCGCAATTCATGCGACATCTGGGTCGACGACCAGATCGTCAGCAGATCGGCGGCCGCATCGAACCGCGCCAGCGTTCCGCGCCCTTCCATGGGCTGCGCGCTGCCGCGATGCTGGACCAAATCGGTGCGGATCACATGCGCGGCCTTGGCGAAGGCCGCGTCGCAATCGCCATAGCCGGTGACGAAACGCTTGAACACATTGTCGCGATCGCCGGCGCAAGCGACGGGTGCGTCCGCCGACAACGCCGCATTGGGATCGACGACCGGCGGCAGCGGCGCGTAGTCGACCGCGACCAGATCGACCGCGTCCTCGGCGATCGCGCGGCTTTCGGCGATCACGATCGCGACCGCCTCGCCCACATGCAGAACTTCGTCGCCCGGCAGGATGCGCGGCATCGCCTCGGCCGGCATCTGGCCTTCCGGAAAAGCGATCGGCAACCGCGTCGCGGTCAGCACACGCGCGAGATCGGCCTCGGTGAAGATCGCGCGCACGCCGTCGAGTTTCGCCGCCGCCGCCGTATCGATCGACGCGATCCGCGCATGGGCGTGCGGGCTGCGCACGAAGGCCGCGTGCAGCGCGCCCGGCAAGGCGATATCGTCGACGAATCGCCCGCGCCCGGTCAGCAGGGCCCGGTCCTCCAAGCGCCGCAGCCGCGCGCCGATTTTGATCGGCTCGGTCATGCCGCGACGCCTTTGCGCATTTGCGCCGCCGCATCCAACGCCGCCGCGACGATGTTCTGATAGCCGGTGCAGCGACAAAGATTTCCCGACAGCACGACGCGCAACGTTTCCGCATCGGGCGTCGGGTCCTCGCGCAGATAGGCGGTGAGGGTCATCAGGATGCCGGGCGTGCAGAAGCCGCATTGCAGCCCGTGCCGCTCCCAAAACGCCTGTTGCAGCGGGTTCAATTGATCGTCCGTCGCCAAGCCTTCGATCGTCTCGACCGACGCGCCGTCGGCTTGAACCGCCAGCATCAAGCAGGAGCGCGCCGCCACACCGTCGACGACGATCGTGCAAGCGCCGCAACTGCCGTGTTCGCAGCCGACATGCGTTCCGGTCAGCCCCAAATCGTGGCGCAGAAAATCGGCGAGATGCGTGCGCGGCTCTGCCGTTCCTTCACAAGGCTTGCCGTTCACCGTCAATGCGATGGCGGTGCGCGGCACGCTCATGCCGCCCCCCATGTCGCGCGCGACAAGGCCATATCGATGGCACGGCGCAAGATGGCGGGCGCCAATCGACGGCGATAGGCCGCCGGTGCTTGCGGATCGTCGAGCGGGTCGATCTCGCGCGCGAAATTCGCGGCGTCGATGATCCGCGCGGCGTCCGGAACGATCCCGGTCAACAAAGTTTCGGCTCTCGTCAAACGCAGCGGCGTGGGCGCCAAACCGCCGATCGCGATGGCGATACGCGAAACGGCGCCGTCGGCGTTGCGCTCGACCAACACGCCGCCGGCGACGATCGCGAAATCGCCGTGGCGGCGCGCGAATTCGACGAAGGCGCTGCCATGGCCCGCGCGCCACAGCGGAAATTCGATCGCGGTCAGCATCTCGTCGCCGTCGAGCGACGGCGTCAGAAGCCCCGCGGGAAAATCGGCCATCGCGACGTCGCGCGCACCGCGCGTACTTTCCACGCGCAGGCGCGCATCATGCGCGAGGGCGACGACCGGCAGCTCCGCCGCCGGATCGAGATGGCAAAGACTGCCGCCGATCGTGCCGCGCCCGCGCGTGGCGACATGCCCGATCTGCGCGATCGCCTCGGCCATCAGCGGCAATCGCGCGGCGATCGCCGGCGATTTCTCCAACGCGCGTTGGCGCGTCATCGCACCGACGACGATCGCATCGGGCGTTTCGACGATACCGGCCAGATCGGCGATCCGATTGATGTCGATCAGATCGTCGGGCTGCGCCACGCGGAAATTCAGCATCGGCATCAGCGACTGACCGCCCGCGAGAATTCGCGCCGCCGGCAGCGCCGACAGCAGCTTCAGCGCTTCGGTTCGCGAATTCGGACGGTGATAGCGAAACGCCGGCGCTTTCATGGCGACGAAAGAATTCCCCCTTCCGGTATTGATCGGGACACCGAAACGAAGGGGTACTCCGCAAGGAGCATGCCATCGCCGCAATGCGCGCCGGAAAGCGCTCCCGAACCATACTGAATGATGAATTCAGAAATCGATTTAGCTATTTCATGCAGGGATTTAGTTTGTTTATTCGGGCGTTTTCTTGGCGCAAATTTAGGCGTCGAGGCAGGCCATGCATATTTTTGGCGCAAGCGCGCCACGCAATCGAAATGTATGCCCGGAAAATGTCGGGCATAGCGCTTGCTACGTCAGCCGTCGTAAGCGAAAAGGACGCGGCCACATGACCGATCTGCGCGACGGACTTGAGATTCGGCCGCTGGACGCGGGCTATGGCGCGCGCATTCTCGGCCTCGCGCAATTGCCCGACGATCGCCAACGCGCCGCGATCCAAGCCGCCCTCGACGAATATGGTTTGGTGGCGATCGACGGTCAGCATTTCGAACGCGGCACGCTCGTCGCGTTCACGCGGCAATTCGGCGAACCGGTGCGCCATCAAGTCGCCGAGTATCTCGCCGGCGACAATCCGGAAGTCATGATCCTGTCGAATAATTTCGACGCCGACGGAAAGCGCTTGGGCGCGCCGAATAACGGCATCTTCTGGCATTCGGATCAGATCCACCAAGCGCTTCCGGTGACCTACACGTTGCTCTACGGCCACGAAGTGCCGCGCGACGGCGGCGACACGCTATTCTCCGACATGCGCGCGGTGCACGATGCCTTGCCCGACCCGATCCGCGAAAAACTATCGGGGCGCGACGTCGTCCATAGTTTCCGCGCGAGCTACGAGAAGAATTACATCGAGGCCGAGCCGCTCACGCCGGCACGCCTCGCCGCCAATCCCGATATCCCCCACCCCGCCTTGCGTACCCATCCGGCGACGGGACGCAAATCCGTCTATATCGATCCCGATTCCGCGATCGCCGTCGAAGGTTTGGCGAAGGACGAGAGCGACGAAATTCTTGCCTTCGTGTTCGATTTCCTCGAGCGGCCGGAATTCGTCTATCGCCATCGCTGGAAGCGCGACGATCTGGTCGTTTGGGATAATCGCTGCTTGATGCATCGCGCGACGGGCTACGACGAGACGGTCGAGCGGCGCATCATGTGGCGGACCCAGACCAAGGGCGCGAAGCCCTATTGAGGTCGCCCGTGGAATTCCTGACCATCCCGGAGATCGTCAAAGCGGCGATCGCGAAACTGCCGCCGGCGCATTGGCACTATCTGTCGGGCGGCGCCGATAGCGAGGCGACGTTGCGCCGCAATCGCGCGGCCCTCGACGCGATCGGGTTTCGCCAGCGCATCCTGCGCGACGTTTCGAAGATCGACTGCCGCGTCGATCTATTCGGCCAGAATTGGCGCCTGCCGGTGGTGCTCGCCCCCATCGGCGGGCTTGCGCTCGTCGATCCCGAAGGCGGGCTTGCCGCCGCGAAGGCCGCCGAGGCGTTCGGCATCCTGCCCTTCGTCAGCGTGATGGGATTCCCCGCCCTCGAGATCGTCGCCGCGAATACGAAGGTGCAGCCGGTTTTCCAGCTTTACGTGCGCGGCGATCGCGCCTGGGTCGCCGACATCGTCGCGCGCGCCCGCGCGTCCGGCTTCCGCGCGCTGTGCTTGACCGTCGACACCGCGCTCTACGGCCGGCGCGAACGAGATCTCGAAGCGCGGTTTTCGCCCGCGTCGGCGATCGACCGGCCGGACGTCGCGCATTTGCTGGGCCGCGACGGCGATCTGCATCAAGCCGCCGTCGATTGGGACATGCTCGCCTATATCGTGTCGATCGCCGGAATGCCCGTGGTGCTCAAAGGCGTGATGGATCCCGACGACGCGCGCCGCGCGGTCGATGCGGGCGTCCACACGATCTATATTTCCAACCACGGCGGGCGGCAGCTCGATTACGCGCCCGCGACGATCGAGATGCTGCCGGAGATCGCAGCGATCGTGAAAGATCGCGCACGTCTCATCGTCGATGGCGGCGTGATGCGTGGCAGCGACGTGATCAAGGCCGTGGCGCTGGGGGCAGATGCCGTCGGCCTCGGCAAGCTGCAAGCCTACGCGCTGGCGGCGGGCGGCATACCCGCCCTGATCCGCGCGCTGGAAATTCTGGAGATCGAGATCCGCACGACGCTGGGGCTGATCGGCATGAATTCGTTCGCCGCACTTTCGCCGGATGCGCTGCGCTCTTTGCCGCCGATACAGGCCGCGCACGCGAGTTGACGTCGATCGCCCATAAACGTGCGTTCTATCGGAACACCGATGTCGAACATCGCCCGGATGCCAGCATTGTACATAAGAAACGTCGAAGCCCGTGCGGAAACGCGTTGCGTCAATACCGGTTTCCGTATTGTTGAGGCCTTTGGCGGCAGATGAGATTGCCGGATTCTCCGGCGCTTGGCTTTCACGCACATCTTCACGCGCGCTCGGCACGCGCCCTTCAAGCGTTAACTCGATAGAAGTCGGGCGTCGTGCTCTAGGTCGCCGCCATCGCCGCCGCATTGTCCAGCGTCGCGGCGATGCCGCGATCATAAAGCGACGTCAGCCAATGGCGGGTCGCTTCGACCAGAGCGGGATTGTCGCCAAGCTCCCCGAAAAGCGAACCGATCGACAGGAGCGGCCTTGGATCGCCCCGCCCCTCGATCGCCTTTTCGCGGAGCAATTCCGCGAGCGGATGGGTCACTTTCAAAACCTCGCCACGCTCGTCGGTGCCGCGCACGCGGCGCAACCAGGCCGCAAGCGCGAGTGCGAGAAACGTCACGTCCCCGCCATTCCGCAGCCTGTCGCGGATCGGATCGACGAGAATGTTGATGGGCGCGTCCGAGTTGACGCGCTGCACCGTGTCGCGAATGGCGGGATTGGCGAAGCGTTCGATCAGCCTTGCCTTATAGGCGGCGAGGTCGACGCCGGCGATCGTGGGCAGGGTTGGGCCCGTCTCGCGATCCATCAAGGCGCGCATGACGGCGCGGATCCGAGGATCGGCCAGCGATTCGTCGATGGTGACATAGCCCGCGAGCTGGCCGAGCCCCGACACGGCGAGATGACTGCCATTGAGCAGTCGCAGCTTCATGAACTCGTATGGCGCGACGTCGGCGACGAATTGCGCGCCGACCCTCTCCCAAGCCGGCCGGCCTTGCGGGAAGCGATCCTCGATCACCCATTGGCTGAAAGTTTCGCTGATGACGGGCCAACGGTCGGCAATGCCATGTCTTCGAGCCAGGTCGTCGATATCGGACTGCGCCGTCACGGGCGTGATCCGATCGACCATCGTGGACGGGAATGCGACCTCCCGCTCGATCCAACTTGCCAAGGCGTCGTCGCAAAGGCTCGCCAGTGCGATGGCCGCCGCGCGAAGCACCTCGCCGTTATGTTGGATGTTGTCGCAACTCAGCAGCGTCGGGGCGGCCGTGCCGGCCAGCCGCCGACGGCGCAGCATCTCGACGATCACGCCGATGGCGCTGCGCGGCGTGTCGGGCGTCTCGAGATCGGCGCGGATGAGCGCGTGATCGGGATCGAGGCGCTTCGTCGCGCCATTCAGGCAATAGCCATTCTCCGTCACGGTCAGACTGACGATCCGTATCGACGGATCGTCGAGCTTTGCGAGCAGCGGCGCGCTGGTCTGCGTCGCGTCGATAAGGCCCGCCAGAGCCGCGATGATCCGCACCCGCTCCTCGGCACCCTCGCGCTCGATCAGCGTATAGAGACCCTCCTGGGGGCCGAGGCTGTCGCCCATGCGGCGATCCCCCGGAACAAGCAAGCAGCCGAGGATGCCCCAATCGAGCGCCGCGCCGTCCAGTTCCATCAGCTCGTGCGTATAGCGCGCCATATGCGCCCGATGAAAACCGCCGAGGCCGAAATGGGCGATCCCGGCACCGATGCGAGCGGGGTCGAACCGTGGCGCCGCGACGGATGGCGGCAGTGCTGCAAGGGCGCGGCGGTTGAGCGCGATCGGGTTCATGGAGAGTCGTCTCGTTTGTGAAAGTGGATGGGTTTGCTATCCGCCAAGGCTTGCCGCCGGCATCTCCGCCGCGCGCGGCGGATCGGCGCCGCGGCGCGAACAGGTGATGGCGGACGCCGCCACGGCAAACGCAAGCGCCTCGGACACCCGCGCGTCGTCGAGCGCCGGCAAGGCTTCGCGCGACAATGCGCCCGATCTGTCGAGCCAAGCCAACAACGCCGCGTGAAAACTGTCGCCGGCCCCGACCGTATCCACCGTGGCGACCGGCAGGCCGGGCACGACAATCGGTTCCCGTCCCCGGCGCCAGGCGACGGCACCTTTGGCGCCGTGCGTGACGACGCCGAGCGCCACACCGGCCGCAAACCAACTTTCCATCAATTCGCGATGCGGCGTTCCGGGAAAGGCGGCGCCAAGATCCTCGTCGCTCGCCTTGACGATCCCGGCGCAAGGTAAGAACGCCGCAAATTGCCCGCGCCATCTTGCGATATCCGGCGTCACGGTCGGCCGTAGATTGGGATCGAGGGAAATCAGCCTTGTACCGGCCTCGCGACGGGCGAGCGCAAGATGCGCGGCGGCGACGGGTTCGACCGCCAGCGTATAGGAACCCATGACGATGGCGCGTATATCCGCGTCCAATGCTGCCGGAACATCCGCGATATCGACGCTGCGATCCGCCTTGCCCTCGCCGTGAAACGCATAGGCGGGATGCCCCGTCGCGTCGGTACCGACCACGCTGATCGTCGTCAGCCGGTCGGTGGCGACGACATGGGTGATATCGATCGCTTCGGCGCGCAGACGCTCGCGGATCGCGACGCCGAACACATCCGACGATAGGCCGCCAAAAAAAGACGTCGGGACGCCGAGTCTTGCGAGACCGACGGCGACATTGAAAGGGGAGCCGCCGAGTGCCGGCTCGGCCCGCATCGTCCCGGCCTCGTGCCGGACGAACATATCGACGATGGCTTCGCCGCAGACCAGGATGGTCATCGCACACGCCCCCGCGGCTTCATGGCGCCGCGCCGGAAACTTGCCGCGCGCTGCACGCCATCGCGATCAATCCAGCCTTTCGAGAACGAATTCGGCGGTTCTCGCATCGGTCACGAGCGTCGTTGCGGCCCCGGCGCGCACGCAGGCCAGTACGGCTTCGGCGCGCGCTTGACCGCCGACGGCGACGCGGTCAGCGATCGCGCTGAAAGCGTCGAAGCCAATCGTCAGGCAGCGATCCGACAAGGACTGGCAGATTCGGCGGCCATCGGCATCGAAGATATGTCCCAATATCTCGGCGACGGCGCCCGCTTGGGCGGCTTGCCGTTGTCCGCGCTCGTCCATGCTCTCGAACACGCCCGATCCGTCGGGCTTCCAAGCGCCGACCGAGAACAGGACACGCGTCAGCTTCGAGAATTGAGCGATGCTGTCGGCAATGCCGATTTGATCGCGGAGCGAGGCGACGAGCGCAGCATCGTCGAGCAGGAGTGGCGCATAGATCGGAAATGTCTGGCCCCGAAAGCGCATCGCCATCGCCCGGATCATCTCGGCCGGGTTGTGCTTGAAATAGTTGGCCCGGCTGACGCCGGTCAGTTGCACGATCGCTTGTCCCGGCAATTCGCCGATGCGATCGAGGATGAGGCTTGTCGTCCGCCCGGCGGCGAGCCCCAGAACGTCGTCCGCCGCCCCGGCCTCGACCAGGTAGGAAGCGGCGGCGTCCGCCAAAATACCGAGCTCCGAAGCCGGGTCGGCGGAAGGCAGAACGATCGCGCGCCGAAGGCCGGCCTTTCGCATCAGCTCCGACGACAGCGCGAAATCGACATCGGCGGGCGGGCGGATATCGATGCGGACCAGCCCGGCGCTGCGCGCCTGCTCCAGCAGACGCGAAACGGCGAAGCGACTGATGCCGAGCCGCTTCGCGATCACGACCTTCGACTCCTCGTCGACGTAAAAGCTTCGCGCCACCTCGAGAAGCTGGATCGTGCGCGCGGCGGTTCGGCCCGATTGCTTGCGCTTCGGCGCCACGTCTTCGCGATGCGTCACCCTCATGATCGCCTCCATCCTTGCCGGGACAATTCCCGGCTCAGCCCGGGAATCGCCTTGCGCATAGTCGCGGAAAGCGGTGCGCACCGCATCCCGTCTCCCGGCCCGCGCCGTCCGAAAAGCTTCCGGCTTTCAGGGCCTTGACCGAACTGCTCATATGTGCGTTGGTTCGCTCAAATGGGCAAGAACGTTTTGACCAGGGAGGAAAACATGGTGCTGTCACGTCGCAATGTCCTGCTGTCAGGCGCAACGATCGCGCTGGCCGGCGCGGCCGCGAGGTCCGCTCGCGCGGCCAATTTCGCCGAATGGGAAGCCGGCCTGAAGACAAAGCCCGCGCGCGAGATCCGGATCCTGGCGATTTCGCATCCCGCGTCCGACGCGATGAAGGCGATGACGCCCGACTTCGAACGCGCGACCGGCATAAAGGTCGTCTGGGAAACGGTCGGCGGCGGCGAGATCATGTCCAAGCAGCTGCTGGCACAGACCGCGCGCGATTCGTCATACGACGTCTACATGGTGCGCGGCACGGCATTGGCGGAATACGGCGCCAAGCGGATGCTGACGGACCTGTCCCCTTTCCTGAAGAATCCCGACGCGACACCGTCGGACTATGATTTCGAGGACATCCACGTCGCCTATCGCAACGGCCTCGGCGTCATCGGCGGCATGACCGTCGGCGTGCCGATCGCCGGCGAGACCTTCTTCGTTTCCTACCGCAAGGACCTGTTCGATAAATACGGGCGCAAGCCGCCCGAAACCACGCAGGACCTGCTCGAAGCCGCGCGCTTCTTCCAGAACAAGGAGCCGGGTCTTTACGGCATCTCCATGCGCGCGGAGACCGGGCGTACGCTGGCCTTGAGCTGGGATCTGTTCACGCCGATGTTCGGCGGCGCGATCCTCGACCAGAAAACCTGGGACGTGAAGGTCACCGCGCCGCAGACGTTGACCTCGCTCAAATACCTCCTCGACCTGCTGCAGAACGCACCGCCGGATATCGAAACCTATACATGGGACAACGCCGTCTCGGCCTATGCGTCGGGCAAGACCGCGATGTGGTTCGATGCGACGTCGCTGCAACCGTGGCTCGTCGACGCGACCAAGTCGAAGATCGTCGGCAAGATCGGCTACGTCGCACCACCGCGCGGTCCCGAAGGCCGTTTCGGTCCGATCGGGGGCTGGAGCCTCGGCCTGCCGAGCAACAGCAAGCAGAAAGACGCCGGTTGGGCGTTTGTCGCGTGGATGACATCGAAGGCCAAGGCGAAGGAAAACCTCGCCAAGGGCGGCGTTCCCTCGCGCCTCTCGGTGCTCACCGACGCCGCCTTCGTCAACGCGGACCCCGATTTCGCCAAGGCGCTGAAGGATAGCCTCGACGCCGCCGGCAACCTGCTGGCAATCGGCCGCAACTGGGTGCCCGCGACGATGGAATCGACAAAGATCCATCAGGTCGCCGGGTACTACGCCGGACAGGCATTGCTGAAGAAGATGACGCCCGAAGCGGCACTGGCCGGTGCCGTGCCCGAGCTCGAGCAAATCTCCCAGCGCATCAAGAAAGGCAGCTGACGGCGCTTGCGGGCGTCAGCGGATGGAAGGGCGATGGTCGGAAAATCAAAGATCTGGTTCTGGATTGCGCCTACCGCCCTTCCATTATTGTTGCTGAGCAGCATCCCGGTTGCGCTTCTCGGCTACATAAGCCTCACGTCGTTCGAGATCGGCTACGACTGGGCCGATCACGAATTCGTCGGCTTTGCGAACTACCAACGCCTGTTTTCCGGGCGCGAGGTCGAGTTCTGGCCGTCGATCCGGCTGAGCTTGATCGTCACATTGATCAGCGTGATCCTGAAGACCGGCCTCGGGCTCGGCGTCGCCGTATTGCTGAACAAGAAGCTTCGCTTCGAATACATCGCGACGACGCTGATCATCATGCCGATGGCGGTCAACCCGGCCATCGCCGGCCTGATGTGGAAGCTGATGCTGAGCTACGATTTCGGCATCGTCAACGCGGCCGCACAGGCCCTGCTCGGCCACAAGATCGTCTGGCTCGGCCAGAGCTGGGCGCTGACATCCGTCGTCGTCGTCCTGGTGTGGATGCATTTTCCGCTTTCGGCGCTGATGCTGCTGGCGGGCTTGCGCAACATCGCGCCCGAGCCGATTGAGGCCGCCCGCCTCGACGGCTGCTCCAACCGCCAGGTCTTTTGGTTGATCGTCGTCCCGCAACTCTGGCCGGTTCTCGTGGGCAGCAGCCTGTTCCAGGCGATCCTCGCCTTCCAGGCATTCGGCCCGATCTACACGCTGACCGACGGCGGCCCGGGCAGCGCGACCACGATCCTGCCGCTCTTCGTCTACAAGACGGCCTTCACGATCGGCTCGGTCGGTCTGGCGGGTGCGGCCGCGATCGTGCTCGTCGCGATCACGACGGCGCTGGCCGTCGCGATGATGCTCATCGGCAAACGTGGACATCAAGGATGAACAAGCCCACCCCGCGTATCGTCGAACATGCTCTGCTGGCGCTCGCCTGCCTGTTCTCCGCGTTCCCGATCGTCTTCATGTTGCTGACGTCGTTCAAGACGCGCGCGATGCTGTACGAACCGGCGCGAATCCTGTTCGAACCGACTTTCGACAACTACACGGCCGCGATCGTCCAGTACGGCCTGCACAAATTCGTTGTCGACAGTCTGATCGTGTCGGTGGCGAACGTCGCGGTCTGCCTCTCGCTCGGCACGATCGCGGCCTATGCGATCCACAAATTCACGTTCCGGCACAAGGAAACCGTCGTCTTTACGATCCTTTCGTCACGGATCTTTCCGTCGATCGCGCTGGTCATCCCGTTCTACATCATCGGCATCGCGTTCCATTTGCTCGATACGTACACGATCCTCGTGCTCGCCTTCATGGTCTTCAACCTGCCCTTCGTCGTCATCATGATGCGCAGCTACTTCGCCGCTATCGGGCCGGAATTCGAGGAGGCGGCGATGCTCGACGGTTGCAGCCGGCTCGGGGCCCTGCTGCGCGTCGTGCTTCCGCAGGTCAAGACGGGCATCTTCGCGACCGGCACGATGTGCTTTCTCGCCGCATGGAACGAGTTCACCTACGCGCTGTTCCTCAGCGCGTCGAACGTCAACATGATCTCGACGGCCGTCGTCTTCTTCAAGACCGAGCGCGGAATCCTGTGGGGCGAAGTCTCGGCTCTCGGCGTCGTCGCGATCCTGCCGGTCATCGTGTTGTGCTTCGTGACGCAGAAGTTTCTCGTGAAAGGAATGTCTTAGTGGCACTCGACCATGCCGGGTTCATGGCCGGTTATTTCCGGGACTACGACGCGATCACGCGACCGCTTCACGGGGCCATCGACGCGCAGGACAAGCAGGACGGCTCCTCCGTCACCATCGCCGACCAGCGCGCCTCGGCGCATGCGCTTGCCCTGCTGAAGCGCCACACGCCCGACCACGGAATCATTTCGGAGGAGGAGCACACCTCGTATCTGCCCGATGCCGAATGGCAGTGGGCGATCGATCCGCTCGACGGCACCGCATCGTTCGCGCGCGGCCTGCCCGTCTGGGGCGTCGGCGTGGGGCTTCTGCGGGGGCCGGAACCCGTCGCCGGCTATCTGCATTTCCCGGTCGTGGGCGAGACTTACGTCTGGGAGAACGGCGTCGCGACGCGTAACGGCCAGACTTTGCGCATGCCGAAATCGCGCATCGCCGACGACACGCGCAACATCATGATCACGGCGATCCACGACTATGTCGACGTGCGGCGCGTGCGCGACCACCGGCTGCATAATCTGGGATCGAACCTCTATCACCTGATGGCGCTCGCAACCGGTCGCTGCGAGGCGATCATTACCGGTCCCTGCTATCTGTGGGATATGGCGCCGGCCCTGCCCTTCACGCGCGCCTTGGGCCATGTCGAGCGCTATCTCGACGGATCGCCCTTCGATGTCGGGGCGTTACTGAAGCCGGATTACGGATTTCCGATCCGCCAGCCGCTGATCGTCGGGCAACCCGATCTTGTCGAGCGATTGATCCGGCTTCTAGGCTGACCGCCGCCGGAAAACGGAACTCGTCGAGTTCATGGCTTATGCGATTTATCCTATGACCGACGACAAAGTCGTTCGATGAACACGCCGACGGTATCGCGCCTGATCGAACGGAAGAACGCGATGCATCGTGCATCGATTGTCCCAAAACAGAAGGTCCCCGACCTTCCAGTTATGCGTATAAACGAACCGCTCCGCCGTTGCGTGAGAGAGCAATCTCTTCACCAGCTCGGTCCCCTCAGGTTCGGACATACCGACGACGCCCGTCACGATTTCGTCCCCGAGGAAAAGCGTCCGGCGTCCTGATTCGGGATGCGTCTTCACGATAGCTTGGTGTCGATCAGGGGTCTTATGTTTGACTTCTTCGGACAGCGGCTTATCGGGATATAGAGCGGCCTGCAGCGTTTGATAACTGTGGATCGCGGCGAGCCCGTCGATCTTCGCCTTTGTGGCCGCATCGAGCGCTTCATACGCCAGATACATATTCGCGAACTGCGTATCGGCACCTTCGGGAGGAACTTCGAGCGCGTATAGCAACGCGCCGATCGGCGGATGCTCGGCATGCGAGCCGTCGGAATGCCAGCTCTCGGCGAAGTTCGTGACGCCGATCGCGCGCCCGTTCTCGACGATGTTCGACAGGACGAAAACCTCGGGCGCCTCCGGGAGCGTAAACTCCTTTTTGATGTGAATTTCGAGCGTGCCGAAGAATCGGCTGAACGCAACGTGTTCCGCTGGCGTCAGATCCTGATCGCGAAAGATAAGAACGCCGTAGGTCGAGGCCGCAGCGCGCAGCCGCGCCAACGTCGCCGGGTCGAGCGGTTGTCGGGCATCGACCCCACGGATCTCGGCTCCGACATCTCGTTCGAACGGAATAATCTCGACGACAGCCATCGCCCCTTCCTCCGGTTTCGACGAAAGAACTACAAAATCGCGGAAATGAATTTCCGCGAACGTTCCTCTTGCGGATCGTCGAGGAACTCGGCCGCCGGCCGGTCTTCGACGATCGTGCCGTCCGCCAGAAAGACGATCCGATCGGCCGCGTGTCGGACAAACCCGATTTCATGGCTGACGACGACCATTGTCATGCCGCCTGAGACGAGGTCGCGCATGACCTGGAGAACCTCGGCCACCATTTCGGCGTCGAGCGCCGAGGTCGGCTCGTCGAACAGCATCAGCCGGGGCTTCATCACCATCGCGCGGGCGATCGCCACGCGTTGTTGCTGGCCGCCGGAAAGATGGCGCGGATAGGAATCGAGCTTGTGCCCGAGGCCGACCCGGGCCAACGCGTCGGACGCGCGCGCGGCGGCTTCGTCTTCCGCAACGTCGAGCGCGAAGCGCAGCGCAAGCGTCACGTTCTCCCGCGCCGTGAAATGGGGAAAGAGGTTGAAGCTCTGGAAGACCATGCCGATCCGGGCGCGCATCGCGGCAAGCTGCGCGTGCTTCATACCAACCAGGTTCACCCCATCCAGCTCGACGCTGCCGGTCTCCGGCACCTCCAGCAGGTTCATGCATCGAAGCATGGTGGACTTGCCGCCGCCGGAAGGACCGAGGATCGCCAGAACCTGTCCGTTGGGTACGTCGATATTGATCCGCGGCAGAATCAGTTTTCCGCCGAGCGTCTTGCTGATGTTGCGCAGTCGCATAACCGGCACTGTCATTGGTCACGCCTCCAAGCGGCGACGGCTGTAGCGTTCGAGACGTCCGGTCAGCCACTGCAGGAGCAGCAATGTGACCGAATATGCGACGACGGCGCCGAGCAACGGCGTGGAGTTGCGCGTGAAGACCTGCGCGGCGCGCGCACTCGTCAGAATTTCGAAATAGCCGATCGCGAAGGCCAGCGGCAGATCGCGAAGGAGCAGGGTCGCCTGACTGGTCATCGCCGGAATGACGATCAGGGAAAGCTGCGGGACGACGACCATCTGGACGATCCGCCATTGACGCAGCCCCAGGGCGTTCGCCGCCAAGATTTGCCCCTTCTCGATCGCCAACCATCCGCTTCGGTATATTTCCGCGAAATACGCGCCGTGCTTGAGCAAGAACGCGAAGGCCGCCGCGTAGTACGGATCCACGCGAAGGCCGAGCAAGGGCATAATCACGTAGTGCACGACGACCAGCAGCACCATCAGCGGAATGGCGCGCATCACGTCGATATACCACTCCACAAGCTTCCGCCGCCGATCGCCGCCCGAGATTTGGATGGCGAAGATGGCCGCCCCCGCCAGCATCGAGAGTATCAGCGCGATCGCCCCGAGCTTGAGCGTGCCGAGCGCACCCTCGAGCAAAACGACGCGCGCGTTCCACAAGGCGTCGAAATTCGCGAAATGCCTGATAAGCGCTTCCACGACTTAATTCGCCGACGCCATGCGCCGCTCCCAATTGCGCGACCAACGGACCAACGGCAGGACCAACAGCAAGTATCCCGCCGCCGCCGCGATCAGGGCGACCGGCGCGCCGCTTATGGTCTGGATCGTCAGCGCCGCGCCCAGAATGTCGTGCAGCGCGATGGCCGAAGCGATCGACGTGTTGTGAACGAGCAGCACGATGCTGTTCACAAACGCCGGTGCCGCGACGCGCGCGGCTTGCGGCAGGATCACCTTCCGCAGCACGACGGATGTCCGCAGGCCGCAGGCATAGGCCGCTTCGAATTGCCCTTTGTTCACGGCCGTCAACGCGCCGCGGAACACTTCGGTGAAGTAAGCGATCTGCATGATCGTCAGACTTATGAGTACGGAAACGAACGTACTGAAAGTCAATCCGGCGAAGGGCAGCGCCACATAGATGAACACAACCGACAGAACGGTCGGCACCGATCGGCAAAAATTGACCGAAGCGCCGAGAATCCTATCCAGCCAACGCGGCCCGAAGCGTCGCGCGAACGCGAACAGCAAGCCGGGACCGATCGAAATCGCGAAGGTCGACGCCGTCAGCGCGAAGCTAATCCATAGACCTTCCGCCAACATGGCGCGATACGGCCAGAGGCGGCTGACGTCGACATACTGAAGGAGATATGACACGCGTGCTCCCGACGTGGAGGACGGGCACCGGCCCGAAGGCCGGCGCCCGTCGCGTTCACGTGCAACCGCGGGAGGCCAGGGTTTCCGGCGGAACCACCTTGCCCGCCGGGCTATCGGCCGGCGGCTCGGTGTTGAACCACTGCTTGTAGATCTTCGCCATGGTTCCGTCGGACTTCATCTCGTCGAGAACCTTGTTGAACTCGAGGCGCAACGGATCGCCTTGTTTGAAAAGGAAGCCGACCGGAACATAGGTATCGGTGAGCCGACCGGAGATCACGATGTTGTTGTTGCCGCGCGTCTGCCAGATCGCGGAGAACTCGCCTTGGATGACCGCGTCCACCCGCCCTTGCTCGAGGGCCAGGAACAGCGTCGGATTGTCGGGGAAAACGACCTTCTCGAACCGGATCGTTTTAGCCAACTCGTCCGCGACGCGATCGGCGGTGGTTCCGATCGATTCGATACCGATCTTTTTGCCCGCGAAATCGGCGGGACTCTTGATGGCGGTGGCGTTCTTGGCGAGCGTGGCGACGGCTTGCCCGGCGTTGTAGGTCGCAACCGTGAACTCGCCCACACCCGTCGGATTCTTCATCCGCTCGCAGGTCATGAAGGCGGAAGACGCGCTGACGCGGAACACGCCGGCGTTCAACGCCGGCCAATTCTGCGCGAAAGGCACGCGCACGAACTGAACGTTATAATTCTTCCGGACGCCAATTTCCTTCAGAAGATCGAGCTCGTAGCCGACATTCTCGCCCTTCTCGTTGATGAAAGAGAATGGCGCAAGCGTCAAGCTGGTGCCGACGAGCAAGACTTCCTTCTGCTGCGCCGCCGCCGGCGAGACGCCGGCCATCGCGGTGAGACCGCCGACGGCAACGAGGGCAAGCGCAAGCGACACGAAACGGCGGGCTCTGTTGGGCATGGGGCCGGAGGCTGTCATTGTTGCTCCTTTCGAGGTTGCGAGTTCTGCGGCGGCGATCAAAAAGGCTTGTCGCCGAGGATCGTCGTCCGATGCATGATGCGCGGATAGGTGCCGTCGTCGTAGGTCTCGGCGCGATGCATCGTGCAACGGTTGTCCCAGAACACGAGATCGCCGGGGCGATACTCGTGGACGTAAACGTTCTTCGCCCGCGTCGCGGCGTCCAAAAGGTCGACGGCGATCTCGCGCGGCAATTCCTTGCCGTTCTCGTCCAGGCATTTCGAGATGACGTTGCCGCCGAGAAAAAGCGACTTGCGCGACGATTCCGGATGCGTCCGGATGATCGGATGCGCGACGGGCGGCGTCGCGGCGAGTTGTTCGGGCGTCAAAGGCCGATCGGGAAACTGCGTCTGCTGAAGCCTGTAGTAGTCATGCACGGCACGAATGCCGGAAAGGCGTTGCTTCTCGGCCTGCGATAGATCGTCGTAAGCCAGACGCATGTCGGCGAAGCACGTGCGCCCGCCCTCCTTCGGGATCGTCACCGCGTAGAACAGTGAGCCCAGGCTGGGCAGCGCCATATAGGAATGATCGGAGTGCCAGCTGAGCGCGCAATTCTTGGCGCCGATATCCTTCCCGCCCGCGGTGACGTTCGACACCACGAAGATCTCGGGGTGGCCGTTCAACAAAAACCGCTTTTGAACATGCTCCTCCAACTCGCCGAAACGGCGACTGAAAGCGACGTGCTCCCCGGGCGTCATATTCTGATCGCGAAAGACCAATAAAGCATGATCCAGCAACGCCTGCTTGATGCGCGCCACCGCCTCCGCGCTCGCGGGGCGCGCAATATCGAAACCGATGATTTCGGCGCCGAAAGCGCCGTCGAGCGGACGAATGTCGAAGTTTTCCATTTGGTCGTCGATCCCTCAAATATCCGTTACGTCATGAACGACGGATCTTTTCGTTCCATCAAACGCATCATCGCCGCGAAATCGAACTCACCGACGCCGCCGCCCATGACGCCGTCCCGGCCGCGGTCGAGCAACGCGTTCATTTGCCCCGCCGAGCGCTCGGAAATGTCTTTCGGAATGAGCCGAATGGACGCGTTGCAGGCCAAGGCCGCCACCTGAATTTCGCAAGCGCGCTGCAGCCGATACATCCGAATGAAGGCTTCGGCGACGGTGCGGCCGCAGGTGAGCAGACCGTGGTTACGCATGATCAACACGTCTTTATCGCCGAGATTGGCGGCGATCGACTCGCGCTCGGAAAGATCGCCGCCCGGCCCTTCGAAATCGTGATACGCGACGCGCCCATAGAAGCCCGTCGCCGGCATGCTGATCGGCAGCAACCCATCTTCGAGCGCCGCAACCGCCATTCCGGCGACCGTATGGATGTGGAAGACGCAATGCGCGTCCGCGCGGGCTTGATGGATCGCGCTGTGGATGACGAAGCCGGCCGGATTGATCTGGTGCGGGGTCGGTGCCGCGATGCGGCCGTCGATATCGATTTTGACGAGGTTCGACGCCGTGACCTCGTGGAACAGCAGGCCGTACGGATTGATCAGGAAGTGCCGGTTCGGCCCCGGCACGCGGATCGTCACATGGCCGGATTGCAGTTCCGTCCAATTGAAATGGTCGATGATCCGATAGGCCGCCGCGAGTTCGACGCGCAACGCCCATTCCTCATCCGAACAATTCTCGGACCCGGCCGCTTTCGCGGCCGCGATCCGCTCCGACAGAAACGCCGTGACGTTGCTCATGACCGATACCCGATATCGGTCTTGTCGAGGTCGCGCAGCAGCGCCGGCCATTCCCGGTCGCCCATCGGTACGGGATCGTCCCAGAATTGACGGGCCGCCTTCTCGCAAGTCGCCGCATCCGGCAGCACGAGATCGCGCGACGCCGCCAGCATGCTGAGTTGCACGCGGCATGCGCGATCGAGATAGTACATCAAGTAGAAAGCGTGCGCGATCGACCGGCCGGCGGTTATCAGGCCGTGATTGCGCAAGAACATCGCGTGATGGCCGCCCAAATCCGCCGCCAGCCGCTCGCGCTCGCCGATCTCGAGCGCCACGCCCTCGTATTCGTGATAGCCGACCCGTTCATGGAAGACCATCGCCCATTGGGAGAGCGGCAACAACCCCGTCTTGGTCGCCGAAACGGCGATCCCGGCCTGGGTATGCGTATGCATCACACAGGCGATATCGGGCCGCGCATGATGGATGGCACTATGGATGACGAAGCCCGCGATATTGATCGGCGCCTCGCCGGGCGACACGACGTTGCCGTCCCCATCGATCTCCAAAAGGCTCGAAGCCGTGATTTCGCCGAACAGCATCCCGAATGGATTGATGAGGAAATTCTCCGGACGTTCCGGATGCCGGACGGAAATATGCGTCTGCACGAGATCGTCCATGCCGTAACGCGCGACCAATCGATACGCCGCGGCGAGTTCGATGCGGACCGACTCGTCAGTCACGTTCTGTTTCGCTGCGGCACCTCTCGACGCCCGAAACGCGCGATCGGACAATCGTTCGATCGGTGACCGAGACGCGCTCAACTCGCTCCACTCCCTTGCGACATCACCGACCCGCGCCTCGCATACAATCCCGGATAACGCATACAATTCATCTGGCAAAGCACACTTTGTGCCAAGCCCCCAGCGACGGACTTGAGGAACGCATGGCGATGAAAATGCGCTGGCGTTCCGATTGGCGCGCCGACAAGTGTCGATGTCGGCGAAGCCGGACGAATATCTTTCGCCAATTCAAACTATTGGCTTACGGCTCGCCGCTTCGCATATCCACGAATGGTCGGTTCACGCCGCTCGAATTGCGGGAACGCAGGCATACAATTCGAGAGCACGGCGTTCGATTTCCACGGGCGGCGCGTCGCTGAGCATTGCGTTGATGGATTTGTAGTCATTCGCCCAAAGTCGAGACATACCGATCGGCTTTCGAATATCGCCAAGGGTCGGACAGATCGATTTCAAAAACCGCCGGTCGAATCGTTGACGTCGGTGCCGCGACCAAGATCGAGATCGCCCGCCGCCTTGCGCGCCAAGACGCTGGCGGCGTTGCTGCGTGCAGCCGACATATCGTCGATCCACACGCCGCTGACGCGCGGTGCGGTTATCGTCAATACCGCGCGCAGCCCCGTTCCGGATATCGGCGCGCTGGTCGAACCGCCGCGCGAGCCGTTACCGCGCTTGCTCGACCCTTATCGCGAGCGCGAAACCTGGGTCGAGGGACGCTGGGTGGTGACGTCCCATGCGGCGTTTTGCTCGCCGGAGGCCTGCCGGGACGTGCAACGGCGCGGTCAGGAGATCCTATATTCGGTCTTGTTCACCGATCGGCCGCAGAACATTATCGACCTGTCGGTCGAATGACCCATCCGCCTAGGGAGAGAACCTTGTCCAAGAAGCTGCGCGGCGTCGTCGCCGCGATCGTCACGCCGATCGACGCCCAAGGCGAGCCCGATTTCGACCGTTTCGCGCGCGTCGCCAAGCATCTGCTCGACAATGGTTGCGACGGGTTGAACGTGCTCGGCACGACCGGCGAAGCGACGTCGTTCTCGCTGCGCCAGCGTTCCGAATTGATGCGCAAGATCGCCGCTTCGCCATTGCCGGTCGCACGCATGATGGTCGGCACGGGTGCGGCCGCCGTCGAGGATGCGGCCGCCTTGTCGTGCCTCGCCGGCGACCTCGGCTTCGCGGGTGCGCTGTTGCTGCCGCCCTTCTATTACAAGGGCGTGCCGGAAAGCGGCATCGTGCGCTATTTCGATCGTATTGCGACGGCCACGAAGGCAAGCAACGTGCCGCTCTATCTCTATCACTTCCCCGCGCAATCGGGCGTGCCCTACACGCTGGCGCTGATCGAACGTCTGATCGCGGCGTTCGGTGAACGGATCGCCGGATTGAAGGATTCCTCCGGCGACATGCCCTATGCGCGGTCGGTCGTGGCGCTGTCGAAATCGCTCGACGTATTCCCGTCGAACGAAGCCTGTTTGCTCGATGCGCGCAAAGGCGAATTCGCCGGCTGCATTTCGGCGACCGCCAACACCAACGCGCCTTATTGCGGCCGCGCCTTCCGCGACGGCGATGAGACGGCGCATAAAACGGCCGTCGCGATCCGCAAACTGTTCGACGGCAAGCCGCTCGTCCCCGGCGTGAAGGCGTTGACCGCGCATATCCTGGGCGACGACGCGATCGCGAAGCTGTTGCCGCCGTTCGATGCGTTGAGTGCCGCCGATCACGGCGCGATTATCGACGGCTATCGTAAACTGACGGCCTAACGCGAAACCATTAACACCGAAGCCCGCCGCTGGATCCCAACGGCGGGCTTCGTCTTTTTTTCTTGGTGTCCAGTACCGTCGCCTCAATACCGGCGTACGGCGCTGATCCTTTTATGCATGTACTCGCCCGCGAGAATCGGTTCGTGACGCGGACTTTCGCCCGGCGGCACCGTGCCGGGCAACGCGGCGACGGGTGCATCGAAATTCGGATGGCAGAAATAACCGAGCGATAGGCGTGCGCGCTTCGCCGCATCGCCTTGCGGGTTCTGCACGCGATGGACGGTGCTGACCCAGCGATCGTTTGTCCATTGCTGCATCAGATCGCCGATATTGATGACATAGGCGTCGGCGGGCGGATCGACGGGCACGAACGCGCCGTCGGGCGTCTGCACTTCCAACCCCATGCCCCCTTCTTCCGGCGGCAACAGCACGGTCAGGCTGCCGAAATCCGAATGCGCGCCGGCGCGCAATTGGCCTTCGACCGGCGGCTTGTCCAACGCGGGGTAATGAAGTGCGTGGAACGCGGCGAAGTGATTGTCGATCTTGTCGTTGAAAAAGCCGATCGGCAGATTCAACGCGGCGGCGAAGCAGCGCATCACCTCACCCGACAGACGCTCCATTTCGCGGAAATAGGCGGTGAAGACGATTTTCAAGCCGTCGGGCCTCGCGGGCCAGATATTCGGTTTGTAGAACGGCGCCGCGTTTTCAAATTGCGCGTATTCCACGCCCGTCACTTCGGGGCGGCCGAAGCTCAACAGCGTGCGAAAATCGGGCGGCGTCTCCACGCCCCGCGAGCGCGCCAGCGTATTGGTCTCGGGCGGGGTATAGCCGCGCAGCATCGTGCCCTTGGGCGGGCGCAGCTTTTCCTTCTCCGCCTCGGGCAGTGCAAAGAACGCCCACGACAAGCGGCGCACTTCGGCGATCAGATCGGCGGGCACGCCGTGGCCGCGGATCACCAGGAAGCCGATCTTGCGGCAAGCCTCGTCGATCATGCGGCCGAGTACCGCGATTGCGGCGGCATCGCCCGAACGGATCGGCGAGATATCGACGACGGGGACGGCGCTCATACTTGGTTTCCTTCCGCTTTCACTTGGGCGACGAACGACGCGAAGCCGCCATCGTCCGGGCCTTGGGCCTCCGCCCCGCCCGAGACGAGCACCGCACCGTGACCGATCATCGAACCGATCATCGCGCCATAGGCCGCGCGCGAATGGCGATGCATCGCGATGTCGTTGTCGAGATTCATCGCGTGCGGCATTCCACGGATCGTGCCGTTCGCGGGCGCATCGCCTTTGGAGATCGCGGCGATCAAGCGCTTGGATTGCGCCGGCGGCAATTGCGGCGACGCGGCGAAGCCAAACTTCGCCAAGGCGGCGGCGACCGATGGTGAATCGAGCGGATCGGCGAGCACCGCATGGGAAACGGCATAAGCGGAATCGCCGCCCTTCCCGTTCGCCAGCACGAAGATCTGCTGGCCCGGCCCGTCATGCCGCGCGACGACGAAAGCGCGGCTGGCGAAAGCCGCGTCCTTGCCGTCGAGAATTTGCGCGACCCCCAGTGCGGCTTGCTTGCGCACGGCCGGATCGGCGGCGGGATCCTCGAAATTCGACGGTGCGCGCACGATCACCAGCCCGACATCCTCGGCGCGCCAATTCGATGCCGCCATCAGATCGGCGAGCTGGCGCGCGGTCGCGTCGCGATGCTTCGCCGTGCCGTGATCGGCGGGCGCGATCTCGGTCCGCGATATGCCCGCCAGCAAGCCGCGTTCGCCCGACGCTTGGCCTTTCGCCCAGATCACAAGATGGGGCGACACCAATCCTTCCGATCCACCCGACACCAGGATCGGCACTTGCTCGGCGACGACCTGTTCGTCGATGCCCAGTCGTTTGGCTAGCATCGAACGCAGCAACAGGTCGATCCACGGTTTGGTGAAGTCGTTGCGCAAACCGTTGCCGCGCGTCTTGCACCACAGGCCGACGATGCCGGCGGGATCGATCGTTCCGCTATCCAGAATTGCGGCGAAACCGGCGAGATCGTCGGGTGCGCGCATGGGCAAGCGGATCGGGCGTATCGCTGTCGTTTTCATGCTTCCTGCTTTGCTGACGAATTAGTCATTTTGTCGACAATTAAGCACAAAGATTGACCATTAGGGCAAATTGCCGGGAATGTGCTAAAGGGCGGACATGCCCGCTGACACGCTCGCCCCGCGCCCGCTGCAAGCCGCCCTGGTCTCCGCCAAGATCGTCGATGCGGTTTTGGAGGCGATCGCCCATGGGCGTTTGACCGCCGGCACGCGCCTGCGCGAGGAGGAAATCGCCGGGATTTTTGGTGCGAGCCGTGCGGCCGTGCGCGAGGCATTGAAAGCGCTGGCCGAGCGCGGCGTGGCGGTGTTGCAGCCCAATCGTGGGGCCCGCGTCGCTTCGCCCACCGACGACGAAGTCACGCAAACCTACGCCGCGCGCGCGCTGATCGAGGGCGCGATGGCCGCCGATCTCGCCCAGCACATCACCGCCGCCGATATCCGCAAACTGCGCGAACATATCGGCGCGCAGCGGCGCACCAACGACAGCGGCGAGCGGCGCGAGCATTTGCGCTTGATGGGTGATTTCCACACGCTGCTCGCCACGCTGCACGGCAATCCGGTCGTCACCGAAACGCTGGAACGCTTGGTCGCGCGCACAAGCTTTATGACCGCGTTGTTTCCGCCGCAGACGCAAATCTGCGCGATCGACGATCACGTCGCGATGGTCGACGCGCTCGCCAAGGGCGACGGCGCGCTGGCCCAGCGTTTGGCGTCCCAACACATGATGGACAATCGCGCGCGGCTGCGCGCGGGCACCACCATGCCGACGGCCGATCTGCGCGCGGCGTTGCTCCCTTAACTCACGCATCTGCCGCCGCCCGCGCCCACAAAGCTTCGGCGGCCTTCTGCGCGTCCGCGCGAACGGCGTTCGTATCGGCGAACAACGCTTCGCCGTCGCGCACCACCTGGCGGCCGGCGACCCACACATGCTGCACGTCGCGCCCGTTGGCGTCGTGAACCAGCGTGCCCAGCGGGTCGAGCAGCGGTGTGAGATGCGCGCGCCGGAAATCCCAGGCGACGATATCGGCGGCATAGCCCGGCGCCAAACTTCCGAGCCATGAATCGACGCCCAACGCCTTGGCGCCGTTGCTCGTGGCCATTTGGAACGCGTCTTCGGGCTGCCAATCCTCGGCGACGCGGCCCAAATGCACGCGCGCATTGGCCAAGCCCCAGCGCATCTGCTCGGCCATATCTTGCGTCAGATTATCGGTGCCCAGCGCGATATTCGCCCCCGCCGCGCGCAAATTGGGCGTGTGCGCGACGGCACCCCCCGTCGCGTTGCCCTTGGGCACATGGGCGGCCGTCGCCCCCGCGCCGCCGAAGCGCTTCACGTCGTCCTCGGTCATATGAATGCAATGCGCGGCGATCAGATCTTCGTTGAGCAGGCCGACGCGTTCCAGCAATTGCGTGGGCGTGCAGCCGTCGCGCTTCTGGATCTGCGCGTTCTCCAATTTCGACTGCGACAGATGCGTCGAGACTTTCAACCCGTTGGCGCGCGCGAACTCGCCCGCCCGCCGCAATAGATCGGCCGAGCACGTATCGGGCGCGTGCGGAATGGCGATGGTGCGCGCCCGGCCGCCATAAGCGCCGTTGAAATCGCGGGTGAGTTTTTCAAGCTCGCCCAAGCGCAACTTGCCGATTTCGTCCTTATGTTCCCAGTCGGACAAGTGGACGCGCGAAAAATCGACGTCGTGCAAACGGCCGCACGCCCAAACGCGCATCCCCAGATCGCACATCGCGGGCAATGTCAGTTCGCCATGGACGTAGCTATCGACCATCGCGGTCGATCCGGCGAGCAGCGCTTCCAAGGCGCCCAGCCGTGCCAGCGCAACCGATTCCGCCGGCCCCACTTCGTGACCATGCGGCACGCCGCGCGTATAGGCGGGCGCGAAGCCCATATCGACCGCGATGCCGCGCATCAGGCTGAGGATCGCGTGCGTGTGAATATTGACGAAACCCGGCGTCAGCACGCGACCCGCCAGGCTTTCGATCCGTCCGTCGAAGGAAGGCAGCGTCGCCATCGGCCCCAGATCGACGATCTTTTCGCCGCTCAGCGCCAGCCAGCCGCGCGCGATGGGGGCGACGCCCGGGCTTACAATTGTCGCATCGGTCAGGATCAGGTCGGGTTTCAAGGACGTCTCTCCGCTTGGCATACCGCGTGCAAGGATTTTGTCGACAATGCACTTTATATGCCGACAAAGCGCTTGACGGCATCCCTTCGACAGACCCCCAACCGGGAGACCCCGATGACCGTTTCGATGAATCGCCGATCCCTTCTCGCCGCGATGAGCGCGGCGGCCGCCACCTCCGCCGGGCCGGTCTTCGGTCAGGCGCGCGGCGAGCAGATCCTTGTCGTCATGTGGGGCGCGCAATGGATCGAAGTTTGCCGCCCGATCGGCGAGGAATGGCTGCGCGCCACCGGCGACCGCGTGCAATGGGAACTCCATGCCGGCGGCGCGATGGGCATCGTCGGCCGCATGCGCCCGCAATTCCCGCGCATCCAGCAGAATCTGGTTGCGGCCTGGGATCCGGTGTTCGACGCGATGATCGAGGCCGATTGGCTCGAACCCGTCAGCGAAACCGAAATGCCGGCGCTGAAGGAAATCCCCGAGATCTTCTTCAAGAAGGACAAGCAGGGCCGCAAGATCACCGTGCCGCTGTCGACCGCCGGCGCGTTCTGGGGCTATCGCACCGATCTGCTCGACAAGCCGCTCGAGAATATCGAGCAGCTGCTCGAACCGCGCTTCAAGGGCAAGCTCTGCGTGCCCGTGCCCGTCAACCTGTCGGGCTTGTTGATGGTCAGCCTCGCCATTCAGCGCGGCGGCAACGAACGCAACATCGAGCCGGGCTGGCAGTTCCTGAAGGAACTCGCCCAGCGCGGCAATATCGGCCGCGTCGTCGCCAACAACAGCGAGATGATCAACGCGATGAGCCAGGGCGATCTGTCGGTCGCGTTCTGGAACACCGGCGGCTGGCAGGCGGTCAGCGAGCGTTTCCCCACGCGCCTGCTCACGCGCCTCAACGACAACAAGGGCTTCCTGTTCAACGAAGGCTATGTCGTGATGAAGGGCGACAACCCGGCGAAGATCGCCGCGGCCAAGCGCTTCGCCAACCATTTCGCAACCGCCGAAATCAACTCGCGCTACAACATGCCGCTGGGCTCCGGCCCGACCAACGTCAACGCCAAGCCCGCCGACGCGATCAAGGACATTTTCTACAAGCCGGACGAACTCACGAAATACGCCTACATCCCCGACTACAGCTACATGTCGACGCAAGTCGATGCGTGGACGAAGCGTTGGGAAACCGAAATCACGCCGCTCGTCCGCCAAGGATGAAGCGTCTACCGATTGCGGTTTGGCTGATCGTTCCCGGTGCCGTGGCGCTGGTCTTCCTGATGGGAGGACCCGTCGCGGTACTGACGATCGATTCCTTGCGCCCATATATTCCCGGCAGCATCCGGGCGGGTGACGGGTATACGTTCGCGAATTACCTCGACCTCGCGAAACCCGCCTATTTCAACTACGCCTACGAAACGTTCCGTATCGGTCTGATCGTGTCCGCTTTCTCGGTCGCGATGGGCGCGCCGCTCGCCTATGTCGCCGTGCGTAGCCAACGCGAGATCGTGCGTAAAGGTCTGCTCACACTGCTCGTCGGCTTGCTGGTCATGAGTCTGATCGCGCGGCTTTACGCGATCGAGATGACCTGGGGCACGCATGGCCCCCTCGCCTTCCTCGGCGCCTTCGTCAGCGGCCTCGCCCCGCGCAGCCCGCGCTACGCCGAAGTGCTGGTCGCCATCGGCCTGATGCATTTCACCATCCCGATCGTGGCGCTGATGCTGGTGGGATCTTTCCGCGCCCTCTCCCCGCGCCTGGAGGAAGCCGCCGCGTCGCTGGGGGCGACGCGTAGCGAAGCGATCCTGACCGTCGTGCTGCCGCTCGCCGCCCCCGCGATGGTGTCGGCCTATCTCGTGTCGCTCGCCATGTGCATCAGCAATTTCGTGGCCCCCTTGCTGCTCGGGCGCGGCGTTGTCGTGTTCACCACGAACCTCATGTATACGCGTTTCACCGATATCGGGAATTATCAGGCGGGTGCCGCGATCGGCGTATTCATGCTGATCGCCAGTTTCGCGGTCGTCTACGGCCTTGCCGCCCTCGCGAAGAAGCTGCTGCCGAGCGTGGTGCAAACGCGATGAAGCCGCTCGATCTGCCGTTGCGCATCGCGACGCTTGCCGTCGTCGTCGCGACGGTCGCCTTCCTGCTGGCACCGCTATTGGTCGCGTGTCTGCTGTCGTTCGACAATCGCAGCTTTCTGGGCCCCTTCCCGCCCAAGGATTTTTCGCTGCGCTGGTATCGCTCCTTCCTCGACAACCCGGCCTATCTCGACGGGTTTTGGATCAGCGTGCATATCGCGGTCATCGCGGGTGCCATCTCCACCGCCATCGGTACGGCGACGGCGCTGGCCTTGGCCGATCCGCGCTTGCCCGGCCGCGACGCGATCGAAGCCGTGTTCCTGTCGCCCAAATTCGTGCCGACGGTGGTGATCGGCTTCTCGCTGCTCGTCTTCACCGCCTTCATCGGTATCTACGATCCTTTCGTGCGGCTTATCATGGGCCACACGATCATCACGATCCCGTTCACCATTCGCGCGGTGTCGGCCAGCCTCGTGGCGCTTAAACGCAGCCATATCGAAGCCGCGATGTCGCTCGGCGCGTCGGAGCCGCGCGCCCTGTGGGACGTGGCCGTGCCCGCCGCGCGCAGCGGCATCGTCGCCGGCGGCGCCATCGCTTTCGTGCTGTCCTTCGACGAGGTCGCGGTCAGCCTGTTCCTGTCGGATGCGTTCACGCAAACGCTGCCGATCGCGCTCGTCGCCGAGATGCGCGCGAATTTGAATTTGACCATCGCGGCGGTGTCGACCGTCTTTCTCGCCGCGACATTGGCGCTGCTTTTCGTGCTCGACCGCACGCTCGGTATCGAACGGCTCGCCGGCGACGTAGGAGCACGCGGATGAAACTCGAAGTTCAAAATCTCGTCCGCCGTTTCGGCAACGCGCTGGCGCTCGACGGCGCCAGCCTCGACGCGAATTCCGGCGAAATCGTCGCACTGCTCGGGCCCTCGGGTTGCGGCAAGACCACGACGTTGCGCATCGTCGCCGGGTTCGAGAATTCCGATTCCGGCCATGTCATGCTCGGCGGCGAAGAAATCGGCCGCTTGCCGCCGCATAAGCGCGATATCGGCCTCGTGTTCCAGGACTACGCGCTGTTCCCGCATATGAGTGTGGCCGACAACGTCGCTTACGGCCTCAAGCGGCGCGGCGTGCCGAAGCTCGAACGCAACCTCACCGTCCAGAAAACGCTGGAAACGGTGCGCCTCGCCGGTCTCGAAGCGCGCCGCCCGGCCCAGCTTTCCGGCGGCCAGCAGCAGCGCGTGGCATTGGCGCGGGCATTGGCGATCCGCCCGCGTCTGCTGCTGCTCGACGAGCCGTTGTCCAATCTCGACGCCAAATTGCGCGGCGTGTTGCAGACGGAGCTGCGCGAAATCCTGACCCGCGTGGGAACGACGACGCTGATCGTCACCCACGATCAGGAAGAGGCGATGGCGCTGGCGGACCGAATCGCGGTGATGCGCAACGGCCGCACGCTGCAACTGGGCACGCCGCGCCAAGTCTACGAGAAGCCCGCGACGCGGTTCGTGGCGGAGTTCCTGGGCAAGTCGCTGTGGCTCGAAGGCAAGCTCGACGGCACGCGTTTCGTGACCGATACAGGCTTCACGTTACGCTGCGCACCCGCTTATCTCTCCGCCGCACGCTATGGCTTGATGCTGCGCCCCGAAGCGCTAAGCCTGAAACCGCGCTTGGGCGATGGCGTCGGCTTCCCCGCGACGGTCAAATCCGTGCGCTATCGCGGGCATGCCGATCTTCTGGAATTGGATATCGCGGGGCGCTTGACCGTATCGATCGAAGTGCCGCACGGTGCGCCGATCCCCGAACCGGGGACGCATGTCGCGATCGGCTTCGATCCGGCGCGCGCCTTGCCCGTTCCCGAAGATACGGACTGATCCCTTGCGCATCCTGCTGCTGAATCCGAATACGTCGCAATCGATCACCGAGCTTCTCGCGGGTGCGGCGATTCCGGCGGCGGCGGCGGGGACCGAGATCGTCGCCGTCACCGCGCCGCGCGGCGTGCCCTATATCTCCAGCCGCGCCGAAGCGCAGATCGGCGGCGCCATCGCGCTGGAAATACTCGCCGAACGCGCGGGGAGCTACGATGCCGCCATCATCGCCGCGTTCGGCGATCCCGGCCTGTTCGCCGCGCGCGAGTTGTTCGACGTGCCGATCATCGGCATGTCCGAAGCCGCGATGCTTACCGCCTGTATGCTCGGCAAACGATTCGGCATCGTCACCTTCGCCGCGGCGATGGAAGCTTGGTACCGGGAATGCGTCGAGCAGCACGGGCTTGCGCATCGCTGTGCCGGCATTCGCTGCCTCGACGGCGGATTCCGCTCGATCGACGACGTGCAGGACGAGAAGGAAAACGCGCTGATCGAGCTTGCCAATATATCCGTGGCGCTCGACGGTGCGGAAGTCATCATCCTGGCAGGGGCACCGCTCTCGGGTCTCGCCGCCAAGGTCGCGGATCGCGTGAACGTCCCGCTGGTCGATCAGGCCGCCGCCGCCGTCAAACAAGCCGAAGCGCTGGTCACACTTAAGCCGCGCAAAGCGAGCGCGGGCGGCTTCCGCCGCCCCGGTGCCAAGCCGAGCACGGGTCTTTCCCCGGCCCTTGCCGCGCGCATCGCGCACGAGGATTGATCCCCAGCGAAGACGCTGCGCCGACGGCGCAATAGCGCCGAGGCATTTCGAGCTTATTTGCAGTGCGTGCGCGATCTTTCTGACATCGACACGGCGTTGCTTACGTCAAAGCAACACCCGTATCGGCGGCGAACCAGCGCACACGGTCTTTCGCGGACGGCGCCAGACCGATCGCCTCGCGCGCCGCGAACGGCATGCCCAGCGGCACGAACGCCGCGACCACAGCCCCGCCGACATCCACGCGCAATAGCGTGCGCGAGCCGAGGAATTCGACCGTGCGAATGATCCCCTGGATCGGCGCTCTTGCCGGATCGACGGCAACGAGATCCTCCGGCCGCACGCCCGCGATCGCGTTACGGCCTTCGCCCAGCTGCGTCGGCATCGCCACGCCGTCGGCGCGCAAGACGCTGCCCGCCACTTTGCCTTCGAACAGATTCATCCCCGGCTCGCCCAGGAATCGCGCGACGAAGACATTCGCCGGACGGTCGTAAAGATCGCGCGGGCTGCCGAGCTGCTCGACCCGCCCGCCCGACATGACGACGATCGTGTCGGACAGCGTCATCGCTTCGCCCTGATCATGCGTCACGTAGATCATGGTGGCACCAAGGCGTTGATGGATGTCCTTCAGCTCCGAGCGCATCTGCACGCGCAATTGCTGATCGAGGTTGGACAGCGGCTCGTCGAGCAAATAGACGGTCGGCGTGCGCACCATCGCGCGCCCCAGCGCCACGCGTTGGCGCTGACCGCCCGAAATCTCGCGCGGCAGACGGTCGAGCAGCGGGGCAAGCCCCAGCGCCGACGCGACCTGGCGCACACGCTCGCGCAATTCGGGTTCCGCCGTACGCCGGCGGCGCGCGCGCAACGGAAACGCGATGTTCTCGAACACCGACAGATGCGGATAGAGCGCGTAGGATTGGAACACCATCGCGATATCGCGTTCCGACGGCGGCAGATGGGTTACGTCTCGCCCGCCGATCAGAATGCGGCCTTCCGTCGGACGCTCCAGACCCGCGATCATATTGAGCGTCGTGCTCTTGCCGCAGCCCGAGGGCCCCAGCAGCGTGACGAACTGCCCCGGTTTCACGTCGATATCGACGCGTTCCACCGCCGTCACCGCGCCGAAGCGCTTGGCCACCCCGTCGAAGACGACCGATTGCGCCACCGAGCCGCCCGAATTCGCCGCCTGCACCATAACGCCTAGCCCTTTACCGAACCTTCGGAGAAGCCGCCGATCAGATAGCGGCGGAACACGAGAAACAGCACGACCGGCGGGATCGTCGCGATGACCGCACCGGCCATCAACGCGCCCCAGTCGCGCCCGTGGAATCCTTGAAAGAAGATCAGCGCCACCGGCAGCGTGCGCAACTCCGGCGAGTCGATCATCGTCGTCGAGGTGATGTAGTCGTTCCAGGCGTAGAGGAATCCGAACGCCGCCGCCGCGATCAAGGCGGGCTTGGCGCCGGGCAGCACGACGCGCCACACGGCCTCGAAACGCGTATAGCCGTCGACCGCCGCCGCGTGCTCAAGCTCGATCGGCACCGACGCGAAATGGGCGCGCGTCATCCACACCGCGAAGGGGATCACGTGCGCCGCGTAAAGGATCGGCAGCGCCGCCGGCGTGTTGAACAACCCCAACTCGACGAACAGGATCTGCGTGGGCAACAGCAACGCGTAGCTGGGGATCGCCATCGCCGCCATGAACAGATGCAGCAGCGCGTTCTTCGCACGGAACTCGAAACGCACGAAGGCGTAGCCGGCGAGCGTGCCCAGTGCCACGGCCGACGAAACCGCGACGACCGAATAGATCGCGCTGTTGACGAAGCTCCAATGCACGCCCTCGGCGATCAAGCGACCGTAATGCTCGAGCGTCGCCGCGGCCGGGACAAGCGTCGGCGGCACGGCGAAAATCTCGTTGTTGCGCTTGATCGAGGTCGAGACCGCCCAGACGATCGGCCCGACGGCGACGATCGCGGCCGCGAGCGCGCAAATCGCCGCGAGGATGCGGGTGACGTAACGCATCGCGCTACTTCTTTCCGCCGCCGAGCAGGCGGACATAACCGACGATCAGCATCAAATTGATCAGGAACATCACGATCGCGATCGCGTTGCCCTTGCCTTGATTGAGCTCGACGAAGCCGACCTCGAACAATTGATAGCCGAGCGTCGTGGTCGAATGGATCGGCCCGCCGGCGGTCAGGCCGATGATGATCTGCACTTCGTTGAAATAGCTGATCGTCAACACCGACAGCACGATCAACAGCGACGGGGCGAGCAGCGGAAAAGTGATGCGCCGGAAGCGTTCGATCGCCGTCAACCCGTCGACCGACGCGGCACGATAAAGATCCGCCGGAATTTGCCCGATCCCGGCCGTGAGGATGATCGCGGCGAAGGCGAAGGTGCGCCACACGCCCACGGCGATCACCGTGGGCATCGCGAAATCGGGATGGGAGAGAAGATTGATCGGCTCGATGCCGAAATGCGCGAGAATGCTGGCGAGCAACCCGCCGGGCGACGGCAGCAGAATCCATTTCCATAGCAACGCCACGACGATCGGGCTCATCGCCCAGGGAACGAGCAGCACGGTCAGCAACAGGCGTCCCCAAGCGCCCAGCTTGCGAATGCCCATCGCGGCGAGCGTGGCCAACGGAACGGCCAGCGCCAGCGACCCGAACGTGAAGACCATCGACCGGCCGATCGCATCCCAAGTCGCGGGATCCGCGAACAACTCGGCGTAATTGCGCCAGCCGATAAACCCGTCGTCGCCGAAAAAGAAGATCGCGCGCAGGCTCGAATAGAAGCCGAAAAACGCCGGCAGGACGTTGACCGCGACGACGACGCCCAGGGCCGGCACGACCAGCGCCAGGCCTGCGCGCCGCGCCGCGGCGGCGGGGTCGCTTTCCCCCGCCGCCGGACGTTGCCGTGTCGTCGACGCGTTCACCACCCCAGCGTCGCCTTGGCTTCGGTCAGGATGGTGCGCGACGGCGCGTCCGTGCCGATCAGCTTCTGCAACGCGATATTCAGCGTGGTGAAGATGCGCGTGATGTCCGAAATGCGCTGCGGGAAGGTGAAGGCACCCTGCCCCGCCAGCAATTTCTGGAACTCGTTCGACACGGCGGCTTCGGGCCGTTGGAAGAACGGATCGGCCAGAACCGAACGGCGATCGGGCACCAATCCCGCATCGCGCGCCCAGCGCAGCGACGCGTCGCGCGAATACAGCGCTTCGAGGAAGGCCACCGCCGTCGCCTTGTTCTGCGATTGCGGCGACAGACCGACGGTCCAGTACGGCCCGAGCAGCACCGCCGGCGGACGCCCGCCAAAGGACGGCCACGCGGAGACCGCGAGTTCCTTGCCGTCATAGCCCGCCGCGATCTGCTGGAATTGCTGGAAGCGCGGGGCGAAGGCTTGCGCCATCGCGAAGCGGCCGGCGGCGAATTGGTCCTGGATGTCGTCGCCCATCGCGTTGAGCAGCGTGTTCGACACCGCCTTGCGCGACACGAGTTGGCGAACGACCTCCGCCGTTTCCAGCGCTTGCGCGCCGGTGAGATCGATGCGGCCCGTCGCCTCGTCGAAAATGCCGGGGCCAAAGCCGGTCATGATGTTGAGAAAGGCGGACACGCTATTGTCCGACGTCGGCAGCCCCAAACCGAAGCGCGGGCCTTTGGTCAGGCTCGCCGCGGCGTCGATAAATTTCGGCCATTCCAGCGGCGGCGCCGTAAGGCCGATCTCACGCAGCGCATCGCGGCGATAGAACACGATCTGGGCGGGCGACGGCCACAGCGGCAGCGACACGCGCTTGCCGGCGAACATCGATTTGCGCGCGAACGCTTCGAACAGATCGGGGATCGCCTCGCGGCGGAATTCCGGCGTCAATTCCTCGTCGAGATTGGCGAGCGCGTTGCGATCGACGACGAGGCTGAGGAACGTATCGCGCATCCAGATGAGGTCCGGTGCACGGCGCTGCGCGATCGCGGCGACATAACGCGTTTCCAGCTCCTGGAACGGCTGCGATTCGACGACCACGGTCGTGCCGGGGTGCTTCGCTTGGAAATCGTCGATGATCGATTTCAGCACCTTCTCGCGCGGCGAGGAACCCGCCGCACTCATGAAGGTCCAAACGCGGATCTGCCCCGACGGGGTTTGGCCCAGCGCCGTACGGTTCACGAAGGGTGCCGCCAATCCAAGGCCCGCGGCTCCGGCCAACGCATGCCGGCGCGTCAATCCCGTCTTCTTCTCGGTCATCGCATTTCCTCCAGGCTTTTTGTTTCGTTCGTTCGAAGCGCTATCGATCAAGGACCGATCGCGCTCAGCAATCGCGCCCGCCCGTTCAGCAGGTGCCGGCGGATCGCCGATCGCGCGCGCTCCGCGTTATGTGCGGCGATCGCGTCGACGATTTCGCCATGTTCGCTGGCGAGGATCTCGCGCCGATCGGCGGCCGACATCACGCCTTTGACTTGACCCATGCGGGTCCATTCGATGACGTGGTTGGCCAAGGCGGCGATCGCATCTTCGAGCTTGCGGTTGCGCGACGCCGTGGCGATGGCGCGATGGAAGGCGGCGTCCTCGCGGCTCGCCGAGCCCGCCGACAGTCGCTCCATCAACAGCGCTTGGGCGGCACGCATACGCGCGACGTCTTCGTCGGTCGCGCGGTCCGCCGCCAATGCCGCGACTTCGCTTTCCAGCGCCAGACGGAATTCATGCCACTCGATGAGTTCGGGGATCGATGTGATCGTCGACAGGCGCACCAACTCCGCCGGACGGCCTTCGGTCAGGAACGAGCCCGAACCGCGCCGCGATTGCACGCGACCTTCGGCACGCAACCGCGCCAAGGCCTCGCGCACGCTGGCGCGCGACAATCCAAGCTGCGCTTCGAGCTCCGCCTCCGACGGCAAGCGATCGCCGGCGACGATCTGGCCGCTTTCGATGAATTCGAGCACATGCCGATACGCCTGCTCGGCGCGGCTGAATTGATCACGGGTTGCCGTTGACATCGACTTCATAGTCAGACTAATATCAACTTGTCTGACAGCTTGTCAAGACGGAAAATCAAACGAGGGACGCTACCGACATGGCCGCAACGACGACCGCACATGGCGACCAAATCGACCAGGTCGAACTTCACGAGTTCAAATATACCGTCGATAACATTGGAACGGATGTCAGCGGCAACCGCGCTGTCGCGCTTGGCGCCAAGACGGAGTTCAAGGCCTTCGCCCTCGTCATTGCGACCAAGAATGGCGCGCGCGGCGAATATGTCAGCGTCCATAGCGGCAAAAGCGGCGTACTTGTCAGTCAGGTTCGCGGCCTCGTCCCGCTGATCCTCGGCGCCGATCCCGAAGCGCGCGAAGCGATCTTCAACAAGCTGAAGCGCGCGCATCGCCATTTCATGGCCGTCGGCCATTCGGCGATCGATATCGCGCTGTGGGATCTCGCCGGCAAAGTCGCCAAACGCCCGGTGTGGCGTCTGCTCGGCGGCTATCGCGACCGCCTGCCCGTCTATGCCAGCACGCTGAACGGCGGGCGTCAGGGCATTCTCGACAGCAAGGAAGCCTATGCCGATTACGCGCGCCATTGCGCCGAGCTCGGTTTCAAAGGCTTCAAGATCCATGGCTGGGGCGAAGGCGACCGCAAGGAGGAAGCCGGCGTGATCCTGCATGTCGCCGAAAAGCTCGGCGGCCGCATGGAGCTGATGT
This sequence comes from Tagaea sp., assembly GCA_965228135.1. Taxonomy (GTDB): domain Bacteria; phylum Pseudomonadota; class Alphaproteobacteria; order CACIAM-22H2; family CACIAM-22H2; genus Tagaea. The sequence continues at coordinate 5,272,701 of OZ245798.1, read as the reverse complement.
ACGACGCGGCGAGCGAGCTGCACACTTTTGCCGATGCGATCTATGTCGGCAAAGCCTGCGACGAAGCGAAATACTATTGGTACGAGGACCCGTTCATGGATGCGGGCTGGTCGCCGCACGCCGCGCGCCAATTGAAGGAACACGTCAAGACGCCGCTGCTGCTCACCGAGCATGTGCGCGGCCTCGAAACCAAAGTGCCGTGGCTCGTTTCGGGCGCCACCGACTTCGTGCGCACCGATCCCGATTACGACATGGGCATCACCGGTGCGATGAAGACGGCGCATCTGGCCGAGGCCTTCGGCCTCGACTGCGAAGTCCACGCCGCCGGCCCCGCCCAGCGCCATTGCATGGCGGCGATGCGCAACACCAATTGGTACGAGCTGTCGCTCGTCGCCCCGGGCGTGCGCAACCCCGTGCCGCCGGTCTTCGGCTCGGGCTATAGCGACGAACTCGAAGCGATCGAAGCGGACGGGTGCTTCGGCGTGCCCGAAGGCCCCGGCCTCGGCGTCGAATACGATTGGGATTTCATCGAAAAGAACCGCGTCTCGCTGCAGACCTTCCGCCGCTGACCGTCATGCCGCAGATATGGGACTACATCATCGTGGGCGGCGGCTCGGCCGGCTGCGTGCTCGCCAATCGTCTCTCCGCGCGCAGCACGAACAAAGTTCTGCTGATCGAAGCCGGCGCGGATTACGCGCCGGGAAGCGAGCCCGCCGAGATCAAGGATGTCTATCCTTATCGCGCGTCGTTCAATAAGGGCTATCAGTGGCAGGATTTGAAGGTCCGCTTCCAGCCCGTGCCGCATAACCGGCCGGACGCTTCGCCTTTGCGTCCCTATGGCCAAGCGAAGGTCGTGGGCGGCGGCTCCAGCATCAACGGCGAGCTCGCCAATCGCGGCACGCCCGACGATTACGACGAATGGGAATCGCTGGGGGCGGCCGGTTGGGGCTGGAACGGCGTCCTCCCCTATTTCCGCAAGCTCGAAAGCGATCTCGATTTCCAAGGCCCGCTGCATGGCGATGCGGGGCCGATCAAGATCAGCCGCGTGATGAACCGCGAATGGCCGGGCTTCACCCGCGCCGCCGCCGACGCCTTCGCCGGCGAGAATTATCGCGATATCGGCGATCAGAACGGCGTGTTCGACGATGGCTGGTTCGCCATGTCGCTATCGACCAACCGCCATCAGCGCATTTCCGCCGCGATGGGCTATCTCGACGCCGCAACCCGCGCGCGGCCGAACCTGACGATCCGTTCCAACACGCGCGTTAGCGGCATCGTCATGCGCGACGGTGCGGCGGTCGGGATCAAGCTCGACGACGGCAGCACGATCGACGGGCGCGAGATCGTCGTCGCGGCCGGCGCGCTGCAATCGCCCGCAATGCTTCTGCGCGCCGGGATCGGCGACGCCGGCGATCTCAAATCGCTCGGCATCGACGTGATCGCCGATCGTCCCGGTGTGGGCCGCAATCTTCAGGAACATCCGTCGATCGCGATGTCGGCCTGGATCAAGCCGCACGCGCGCATGGGCGCCACGCCGCGCCGGCATGTGCAGATGGCGCTGCGCTATTCCTCCGGCCTGCCGGAAATGCCGCCCAACGACATGTTCACCGTCGTGGTCGCCAAATCGGCTTGGCATCCGATCGGTGTGCGCATCGGTACGCTGTTCTCGTGGATCAACAAGCCCTATTCCAGCGGCCGCGTGAAACTGAAATCCGCGTCGCCCGACGACTATGCCGACGTGGCGTTTGAGTTGCTGTCCGATCCGCGCGACTTCGTGCGCATGCGTGATTGCGTGCGCCGGATGGCGGGGTTCTTCGCGGCCCCATCGATGCGCGCGGCGGCCTCCGCCCCGTTCGTGGCGACGCATGGCACGCTCGCGGCCTTGGTCGGTCAAATCTCGGTTCGCAATTGGCTGATGACCGGAATTCCCGCCCTCGCGATGGATATGGTCCCGGCTTTGCGGCAAGCGTTCATCGAACGCATGTTGTCGCAAGACGGCCCGCTCGACGACGCGCTGAAGGACGAGGAGAAGCTCGACGATTTGGTGCGCAAGCACACGATCGGCGGCTGGCACGCGTCGGGCACCTGCAAAATCGGCGACGCGGCCGACAAGTTCGCCGTCGTCGATCCGCATTCCGCGCGCGTCTACGGCGTGCGAGGTTTGCGCGTCGTCGACGCGTCGGTGATGCCGACCGTGCCGCGCGCCAATACCAATATTCCCGTCATCATGCTGGCCGAGAAGATCGCGGATGGCATTCTCGCGGCCGACGGAGGAACACGATGACCGGCTTGCCGACGAAATCCATTCTGCCCCACACGCTCGCCAAATCCATGCTCGCCGCGTGCGAGGACAAAGCCCGCGCGATGGGGCTGGCCATGACGATCGCCATCGTCGACGACGGCGGCCATCTGATCGCGTTCTCGCGCATGGACGCTGTGCATGCCGGCACGATCGAACTCGCCATCGGTAAGGCGCGTTCGTCGGTCATGTTCAAACGCCCGACCGCGAAATTCGAGGAATCCGTCGCCGCCGGCACGATCGGGCTGTTGAAACTGCCCAATGTCCTGCCCTTCGCGGGCGGCGTGCCGCTACTCGTCGGCCCGCAATTGATCGGCGCCGTCGGCGTCAGCGGCGCCGCCGCCGCGCAAGACGCGCAAGTGGCGGGTGCCGCACTCGATCTGATGCCCGCCTAGCGCAACACTTCGATCTTATTCGCCGCGATCAAATCGAAATCGATCTTGGCGCCGAGGCCCGGCCCTTGCGGGGCGGCAAGGCATCCCTCGGCGTCGATCTCCAGATCTTCGACCAGACCGTATTTTTGCGCGGCGGCCGGCAGCAACACTTCGAAATACTGCGTGTTGCGGATCGACAGCGCGGCGTGAAGCTGCGCGAGATTGTTGAGCGAGTTTCCGCCGTGATGGATTTCGTAGTTCATGCGGAACCCGTCGGCCAAAGTCGCCGCCTTCAATACGCCGGTCAGACCGCCCTTCACCGCCACGTCGCCGCGCAAATAATCGGTCGCCTGCGCGACGATCCAATTGGCGTAGGAATGGAACTCACAGCGAAACGCCCCGTGAAAGGGATTCCGTTGAGCCCCTAAATAAGTAGCTGTTTTGTTTGAATATTTTAAACGCTGCAATCTCGCAACAATGTGTTTCAGCGCAGTTGAAATTGTACATTTTCGGCCGATGTAATCCATGTTCGGCCTACAAAAACACGAGGAGATGCCCGCCATGCTACGCGTCGCTTTCGGCCTGTTCCTTGCCGCCTCCCTGTGGCTTCCCGCCTCCAACGCCCAAGCGGCCGACGCCGCCGCCGGCGAAACCGTCTTCAAGCGCTTCTGCACCGCCTGCCATATCGCGACGGCCGAAGGCCGCCGCGGCGTCGGCCCGACTTTGTTCGGCGTCGTCGGTCGCAAGGCCGGCTCGGTCGACGGATTCCGTTACTCGAACGCCAATAAGGATTCCGGCATCACGTGGACGCCGGAGATCCTCGACAAGTATCTGACGAACCCCAAAGACGTCGTTCCCGGCACGATCATGACCTTCGCCGGCGTCAAGAACGACACCGATCGCGCGAACGTCATCGCGTATCTGCAAACCCTGAAGTGACCTTGCGTCGGATCAGGCCCGCAAGGACCTGACCACCGCTTCCCGGCCGAACCCGTCCAACGCCGCGCGCACGATCTGCGCGGCGTTGAGACCGGCCTCGTCATACATGCGTGCCGGCGTGTCGTGGTCGATGAACCGATCGGGCAGCGTCAGCGTGCGGATCTTCAAACCCCGATCGAGCAGGCCGTCGCGCGCAAGCGTGTGCAGCACGAAGGCGCCGAAACCGCCCAGCGCGCCCTCCTCGACCGTGATCAGCATTTCATGCTCGCGCGCCAGCCGGGCGAGCAGCGCTTCGTCCAGCGGCTTGGCGAAGCGCGCATCGGCCACGGTCGTCGAATAACCGCGCGCGCCCAATTCGTCGGCGGCTTTCAAGCATTCGCCCAACCGCGTGCCGAGCGAGAACAGCGCGACGCGTGTGCCCTCGCGCAGGATCCGCCCCTTGCCGATCGGCAGAACTTCGCCGACGGCCGGAAGCGCGACGCCCGTCCCCTCGCCGCGCGGGAAGCGCACGGCGCTAGGGCCGTCGTCGATCGCCGCCGCCGTCGCGACCATATGAACGAGTTCCGCCTCGTCGGCGGGCGCCATGATCGTGAAGCCGGGCAGCGCGCCGAGGAAGCCGAGATCGAACGATCCGGCATGCGTCGGGCCATCGGCGCCGACCAGCCCCGCGCGATCGATCGCGAAGCGCACCGGCAGCTTCTGCAGCGCCACATCGTGCACGATCTGGTCGTAGCCGCGCTGAAGGAACGTCGAATAGATCGCGGCGAAGGGCTTATAGCCTTCGCAAGCCAAACCGGCTGCGAACGTCACCGCGTGCTGCTCGGCGATGCCGACATCGAAACTGCGGGTCGGGTGACGCTTGGCGAAACGATCCAAGCCCGTGCCCGTCGGCATCGCGGCGGTGATCGCGACGATTTTGGGATCGCGATCGGCTGCGGCGCAGAGCGCATCGGCGAAGACCGAGGTATAGGCGGGCGGGCCGGCTTTCGGCTTGGCTTGCGTGCCGGTGACGACGTCGAATTTGGCGACGCCGTGATACTTGTCGGCGGCCGCTTCGGCGGGCGCGTAGCCCTTGCCCTTCTGCGTCACCACATGGATCAGGATCGGGCCTTTGCGCTCGCTGTTGCGCGCGTTGCGCAAGATCGGCAGCAGATGGCCGAAATCATGGCCGTCGATGGGCCCGAGATAATAGAAGCCGAGCTCCTCGAACAATGTGCCGCCGATCGCCATGCCGCGCGTATAGGTGTCGATCTTGCGCGCCGCTTCGTGGATCGGGCGCGGCAGATGCGCGGAGACGCGCTTGCCGATTTCGCGCAGATGCACGAAGCCGGGCGACGACAGCAGGCGCGAGAGATAATTGCTCATGGCGCCCACGGGACGCGCGATCGACATGTCGTTGTCGTTGAGGATGACGATCAGGCGCGACTTCATGGCGCCCGCGTTGTTCATGGCTTCGTAGGCCATGCCCGCCGACATCGCACCGTCGCCGATCACGCAGATCACGTTGTTGTCGCCGCCGTCGAGATCGCGCGCCACGGCCATGCCGAGCCCCGCCGAGATCGACGTCGAGGAATGCGCCGCGCCGAACGGATCGAATTCGCTTTCGCTGCGCTTGGTGAAGCCCGACAACCCGCCGCCTTGGCGCAGCGTACGGATACGATCGCGCCGCCCGGTCAGGATCTTGTGCGGATAGGCCTGGTGGCCGACATCCCAGATGATCTTGTCGCGCGGCGTGTCGAACACGTGATGCAGCGCCACCGTCAGCTCGACGACGCCGAGGCTCGCCCCCAGATGGCCGCCGGTGACGGAGACGGCCGACACCGTCTCCGCCCGCAATTGATCGGCAAGTTCGGGCAATTGCGCATCGGGCAAGGCCCGCAGATCGTCGAGACCGCCAATGGTGTCGAGCAATGGAGTCTGGGTCAAGTCCGCCTCCCTTCGTTCGACGATCCGGAAAGGACCGTCAGGCCGCGCGCCGCAACGTCAACCGCGACCAGATCGCCGACAGCGAGTCGACGAGATGATCGATATCGGCCGAGCTGTGTGCAGGCGTGGGCGTGATGCGCAGGCGTTCGGTGCCGCGCGCCACGGTGGGATAGTTGATGGGCTGCACATAGATCGCGAACTGCGTCATCAACTCGTCGCTGATCCGCTTGCACAGCACCGGATCGCCGACCATCACCGGCACGATATGGCTTTCGTTTTCCATGACCGGAATGCCGGCGCGCGCGAGCTTGCCGCGCAACTCCGCCACGCGCGCGCGCTGCAATTGGCGCTCGGCGTCGCTGTTGCGCAGATGCTGGATGCTGGCGAGCGCCCCGGCCGCCACCGCCGGCGGCAGCGACGTGGTGAAGATGAAACCCGACGCGAAGCTGCGCACGAAATCGCACAAGGCGGCCGACGCGGCGATGTAGCCGCCGACGACGCCGAACGCCTTGCCGAGCGTGCCTTCGATCACCGTCAGGCGATGCGACAGGCCCTCGCGCTCGGCGATGCCGCCGCCGCGCGGCCCGTAAAGCCCGACCGCGTGAACCTCGTCGAGATAGGTCATGGCGCCGTAGCGTTCGGCCACGTCGCACAGCTCCGCGATCGGCGCGATATCGCCGTCCATCGAGTAGACGGATTCGAACGCCACCAGCTTGGCGATGCCCGTGGGCAGATCGGCGAGCTTGCGCTCCAGATCGCGCGGGTCGTTATGCGCGAAGATGCGCCGCGGCGCGCCCGAATGCCGAATGCCTTCGATCATCGAAGCGTGGTTGCCCGCGTCGGACAGCACGACGCAGCCCGGCAGGCGCGACGCCAAGGTCGACAGGCTCGCCCAGTTGGAGACGTAGCCCGACGTGAACAGCAGCGCCGATTCCTTGGCGTGCATCGCGGCGAGCTCGCGCTCGAGCAGCAGATGATAATGATTGTTGCCGGAGATGTTGCGGGTACCGCCCGCGCCCGCGCCGCAGCGGTCGAGCGCTTCGTGCATCGCGGCGAGAACGGCGGGATGCTGGCCCATGCCGAGATAATCGTTCGAGCACCAGACCGTGACCGGCCTGCCTTCGCCGTCGATATAGGACGTCGCCGTCGGAAACTCGCCGCGGCGCCGCTCCAAATCCGCGAAGACGCGATAACGGCCTTCCGCCCGAAGACCGTCGAGTTTTTCACCGAAGAACGCTTCGTAGTTCATGACGCTCTTTCCTCCCCGTTCGACGCCGCCGGCGTGTTCGCCGCGCTGACGTCTTTCGCCCCGGCACCCCAAAGCCGCGACTGCGGAATCGGCAGTACCATCATCAGATGTTCGAGAATGGCGAGGCTGAGCAGCGTCGCCAGAATGACCGCTTCGACGCCCGCATGGCCCGACGCCTCGAGCGCGAAAGCGGATTTCCACAGCGGCAATGCCGCCAGCGCCGCAAGACCCACCGTCGCCGGCAAGAGCGGCGTCGCGGGCCCGCGCGAGAAATACGTGCCGAGATAGCGCAAGCGCGGCGGCAGCAATTCGTCGCCGAGATTGGGCACGCCGAAATGCAGATTGAGCTTCGCGAGTAGGCGCATCACCCACAGCACCGCGAAAACCCATAGCGCCACTTTGTTGTCACCCGACCAGACGGCGGCGAGGATCGCGACCCCGGCCGCGAGCAACGCGAGCTCGTGGTGCAGGATCGCCCGCACCGCGAAACCGAAGCGCGCGAGCCCGCGCGACGGCGGGCACGGCCCGCGTAACGGACCGACGACGAAGCCGGTCAGCAAGGCGAGTTCGACGAAACCCCAGATCGCCAGCGTGCCCGCGAAGGCCGCGTAGGCGCCCATCGTGGTCGGCCGATCGGCGCTCCACATCACCAGCGCCAGGCCGGCGACGGCGAGAATGGCCGCGCAAGCGAGGCTCGCGGGGAAGGTGCGGCTCGGCAAGCGGTCGAGACGCAGGATCAGCGCGGTCGCACTCCACCAAGCGGCGATGACGCAGCCGATCGGCGGAAGCAATGCGAACCACGAATCCATCGGATCACCAAGCCGGCGCCATGCGGACGTTTTCGCGCGGCGCCACATGCACCGCCGGCAGCACGAACAACCGTGCGATCGTCACGGCCGCACGCGCGGCCACACCCACGCGGGTCAACGCGCCGCCGATCCCGCCGCGCGCCTTCGCCGCGGAGTTGATGGCGCTCAACGCCACCAGTTTGTCGAGCAGCGGCTTGAACTTGGGATGTTCGACATCCAGCACCAGCGGGAAAATCTGCTTGCAGCATTCGTTGGTGATCCGGAAGACTTGGAAGTCGTAATCGTCCGGATTGAAGCCCAACGCCGCGTTCATCTGCGGGCGCATATGGTCGCGCACATACATGGTCGCGTAGACGGCCAGCAGGAAGAAGCGGATCCACAGCTTGTTCCGCCCGCGCAGCAATTCGGGCTGCGCCTGCATCATCAGCGCGAAGGCCTCGCCGTGGCGGAACTCGTCGTTGCACCAGCGCTGGAACCACAGGAAGATCGGATGGAAGCGCAGATGCGGATTGCGCTCCAGCTGGCGGAAAATCGTGATGTAGCGCGCGTAACCGATCTTCTCGGACAGATAGACCGTGTACATGATGAATTTCGGGCTGAAATACTTGTACTTCTTCACCTGACGCAGAAGCTTGAGGTCGATGCCGAGCCCCAGATCGCGCAGCGAATAATTGATGAAGTTGGCGTGGCGCGCCTCGTCGCGGCTCATGAACTCGAACACTTCCTTGATGTCCGGGTTCTTCGCGCGCTTCATGATCTCGGTGTAGAGGATGCAGCCCGAATATTCGGCGGTGCACGAGCTCACGAGGAAATCGAAGAATTCCTCGCGCAAGGCCGGCGACAGCGCGTCGACTTCCTTGCGGAAATCGCGGTCGCGCTCGAAATGCTCCTCGTTCGCGTCGGCGCGGAATTCCGCGATCAGCGCGTCCCAATCCTTGCGGATCGGCGTGAAATCCATCCGATCCATGGCCGCGTAGTCGGTGCTGTAGAAATTCGGCGTCAGAACCGTGCTGCGCTTGGCGAGCGCGGTCGACGCGTTCAACGCGGTGTCGGCGGTCATGTCGGTCATTTCGCTTCTCCCATGGCGATCGCGTCGCGCGGCAACAGCCGGGCGAACGACGCCGCATTCGTGGCGCCGAAGGCGCGAAGGTCGATGCGCCGCTCAAGGGCGGGATCTTCGAGAACGATCCGCCCGTCGCCGAAACGCGCGACGCGGAACGGCGTTTCCGGTCCGAGGCCGGCGTTGCGCCGGTCGCGCGCCAAACCGCGCAACGTGGCGCGCACGAAACCGTCGGCACCGGGCGCATAGGCCGCGAACACGCGATCGTCGGCGGCATCGGAGACGTCGATTCCGCCGTCGTCGCGGTCGACAAAGCGCACGTCGCGCATCGCGGCCGGCACGCCCGACGGCAGGGCCGCTTTCTCGCCGCCCGACAGCCCCATCAGCCGCGATGCCGCCGCCCCGGTCACGACCAGTGCGATCATCACCGCCGCCGCGATCAGCGGCGGGCGGGGAAAGGCGTTCTCGGCCACGATGGGGGTTTGCGTGCTCATGCGACCCGACCTTCCAGCCCGACATCGATCACGTCGCGCGCCGGTGCAGGCTCGGCCGAGGCGATCGGCGCGATCGCCGTGGTGCCGCCTTGCGCGCTGGCCGCCAAAGCTTGGGCCAACGCGTTGGCCACCTTCCCGACTTGCGGCACGCAGCGCAGCACGGGCTCGGGCTCGGCGAAATGCCAGGCTTTCACGTGCGGCCACAGCACGGCGTAGGCGACGCGCTGATCCTTGGCGAGGGTCAGCGAGATCTCGCCCGTGCCATCCGGGCATTCGCGCATCGCCGCCGCGGCGACCTGCTTGAACGGCAGGTTGATCGTGATCGGCAAAGCGATGCCCGCGCGCACGACCAAGCGCTTGTCGGTCAGCGTGTAGATCGTCGTGCGCTCGACCAACGCCGCATAGCCGCGGAACAGGCCGAGGGCCGAGAGGGCGAGCGCCGAGAACGTGGCGGCGGACGCGGTGAGTTCGTGCAGGCCCGCGCCGTCGAGCATTCCCGAAACGACGACCCAGACCAGCAGCGCCAGGAAATACGCCGTCAGATGGCCGAATTTCAGGAAACGCCACGCGAAGGCATTGGCATCGGGGCGGCCGCGCCACAACACGCGCTCGCCCGGCGGTAGATGCCGGGGCAGGCCCGGCACCGGCTCGAAGTCGAAATCGTCGTGGCTCACAGCAGCGCTTCCTGGCGCAGCGGCGTGGCGTAGAGCGTGCCCGCACCGAAGTAAGCCGCGACCTTCTCTTCCTCCAACAGCGTGATGCTGTCGGGCTTGGCCGTGCGCGGCACGCCCGCGAACTGTGCGGCGAGGATCGAGTTGACGTAGATCCGCTTCTCGCCGGTCATGATGCGCGAGAACATCACCGGCAGCAGAACGCCCGACCCGCCGGGCAGTTCCACTTCGAAATAGCGGAACATGACTTCCATCCGGTCGACCCAGACGTCCTTCACCGTGCCGGCGACCTTGCCGTCGGCCCCCACGACCGCGAAGCCGCGCGGATCGGGATCCTCCTCGGCCACGGTGAAGCTCGGATCGGCGCGCAGCGGCACGATCTTCAGATCGCCATGCGCGGTGAGGTCGGGCTTGTCGGCGCGGCGCGCGTAAGCGCCCGGCCCCATGCCCGAGGTCATCGGATCGCCGTTCGGCACCAGCGGCGCGCCGGGGAAATTGGCGAGCGGCGTGCCGTTGACCGTTTCCGGCGCTTCCTTGCGCGGCGCGTAGATGGTCGTGCCGTCGTGCAGACGGAAGACCTTCGGCGACGGCACCGCGGGGAAACCCTGCACGGTCACGAGACCGGAGCGATCCGATTCGAGCGGATAGCCCTCGCGCTTATTCTCGCGATGCAGATAGTAGATGAGACCCGCGAAGAACGCCCAAAACACGTAGAGAGCGATCTGCGCCACGTCGATATACGAAGTGACCGAACCTGCCTCCATGACACACGACTCCTTTCCTGGGTTCGATCAGCCGGGATAGCTGGCGAGACCGAACCGTTCCGAAGATGTTTGAGGATCGCGCCGCAACCGCCCCGCCAGCGGCCCGATGACCGCAAGCGCGACGAAGAGCAGCGAGATTTCGAGGTGATAGACGAACGCGTAGCCGGCCGACGGCCCCAGCATCGCGGGGCCGAGAAGGCCGCGCGCGCCCAGCCCGCCGATCCCATCGGCGAGGAAACCGCCCGCCGCGATGGCGAGCCCGGCGGCGGTGGCTTGCACCGCACTCCAAGCGCCCAGCGCCAAGCCGTTGCCGCCGGTGTCGGGGAACGTGAGCACGGCCGTCAGCGTCGCGACGGTGAATAAGCCGCCGCCGAAACCGATCGCGCAAGCGCCCAGGCGGAATAGCCATGGCGATTCGAACGACGCGGAGAAGATCACCGCCGAGAACGCGACGATCCCCGCCATCAAGCCCAATGCGGCAAGGCGGAAGACATCGGCCCCGCGCTCCAAGCGGCGCGCGGCAAGCGCAAACGCGATCAACGCCCCGACGGCGGCAAGTGCCGTCAGTTCGGTCGTATCGCCGACCGTCATATGCAGCACTTGGCCGCCATAGGGTTCGAGCAGGATGTCCTGCATGCTGAACGCGGCCGTGCCCAAACCCACCGCCACCAGCAAGCGTCGCAGGCCCGGCACGGCAGCGAAGCGCGCCCAGGCTTGCGCGAAATCGGGTTGTTCGTCGCCGCCGCGATTGCGCGACGGATCGCGCGCTTCCTGCTTCCACAGCGCGACGACGTTGAGGATCAGCGTGACGAGTGCTGCCCCCTGGATCGTTTGGATCAAGCGCATCGGGCCGAAATCGCGAAGGGCGAGCCCGAACACGATGCCGCTCGCGACGGTGCCGACCAGCAGCATCACGTAAAGCAAGGCGATCGCGCGCGGGCGTTTGTCGGCTGGGGCGAGATCGCCCGCCAAGGCGAGTCCCGCCGTCTGCGCCATCGCGAGCCCCGCGCCGACAAGCAGGAACGCGATCGCCGCCCCGATATGGCCGACCCAGACCGGCCCCTCGCCCGTGCCCGACAGCACAAGCAGCGCGAAGGGCATGATGGCGAAGCCGCCGAATTGCAGCAGCGTGCCCGTCCACACGAAGGGGACGCGCCGCCAGCCGAGGAACGAACGATGCGTGTCGGAGCGGAAGCCGATCAGCGCACGCAAGGGCGCGAAGACCAGCGGCAACGCCACCATCGCGGCGACGAGCGCCACCGACACGTCCATCTCGACGACCAGCACGCGGTTCAGCGTGCCGTTGAGCAACACGACCGCCATGCCGCACGATATCTGGAACAGCGACAAGCGCAGCAACCGGCCCAGCGGCAGGTCGGCGCTCGCCGCATCCGCGAAGGGCAGGAAGCGCGGCCCCAGCGCGGACCAGATCCAAGCGAAACGGCGGACGACGGGGATCATGCGCGCGCGATCTCCATCGCTTGGGATTGATAGAAGCCGCTGGCGATATGCTGCGTGCGACCGGTGCGCCAGCCGTTCAACTCGTTCGACTTCGTCAGCGACGCGATCAGGCTATCGGGGCGCACCGGTTCGATCGCCGGGGCGCGGTCGCCGCGCGGGAACAAGCGTCCGACCGCATGCATGACCGCAAGGGCCGGCGTGCGCGGCGCGAAGGTGAAGACGATGTTGCCGCGCGTGGCGCCGGCGAAAGCGCCGAGTACGCGCACGGCGTCGTCCATCCGATAATGGATCAGCGAATCCATCGCCACGACGGCGTCGAACGGTCCCATGGCGGCGGCGGCCGCCATGTCGCCCACGCGGAATTCGATCTTGCCGTGGCCCAGATCGCGCGGGGCGCGTTCCTGGGCGAGCGCGATGAGTGTGGGCGACAGATCGACGGCGATGACATGCGCCCCGCGCCGTGCGGCTTCCACCGCCAAAGCACCGGTCCCGCAGCCCGCATCGAGAATGCGCGCCCCGCGCAAATCACCCGGCAGCCAGTCGAGCAGCGTCGAGCGCATCCGATCGCGACCCGCGCGCACCGTGGCGCGAATGCGCCCCACCGGCGCGTCCGACGTCAGGCGCATCCACGCCTGCACGGCGGTGCGGTCGAAATAGGTTTCGATGCGGTCGCGGGCTTCGCGATAGGTCAAGGTATGCATTAGTCGAACCCCAACAGATCGAAGATCTCGCGGTCCTTGAGGGGCTTCGCCTCCAGGATGTCGGTGCCCTTCCACAGGTTCTCGGCGAGCTCGATATAGGACTCGCAAACCTTGTCGAGTTCGGGCGAGCGCTCCATCTCGAACAGCGTCGCCTTCTTCAGGCGCGAGCGGCGGATCGCGTCGAGATCGGGGAAATGCGCCAGCGTGCGCATGCCCGACGCCGCGTTGTAGCGTTCGATCTGATCGACCCCGGCGCTGCGATTGGCGATCACGCCGCCCAGGCGCACGTCGTAGTTCTTCGCCTTGGCCGCGATCGCCGCGACGATGCGGTTCATCGCGAAGATGGAGTCGAAATCGTTGGCCGCGACGACCAGCCCGCGATCGGCGTGCTGCAAGGGCGAGGCGAAGCCGCCGCACACCACGTCGCCGAGCACGTCGAAGATCACGACGTCGGTATCGTCGAGCAGGCGGTGTTCCTTGAGGAGCTTCACGGTCTGGCCGACGACATAGCCGCCGCAACCGGTTCCCGCCGGCGGACCGCCCGCCTCGACGCACATCACGCCGTTATAGCCCTCGAAGACGAAGTCTTCGACGCGCAGCTCCTCGGCGTGGAAGTTCACCTGCTCCAGCACGTCGATGACCGTGGGCATCAGGCGCTTGGTCAACGTGAATGTCGAATCGTGCTTGGGATCGCAGCCGATCTGCAGCACACGCTTGCCGATCTTCGAGAAGGCGACGGAAAGATTGGACGACGTCGTGCTTTTGCCGATGCCGCCCTTCCCGTAAACGGCGAAGACTTTCGCGCCTTCGATCTTCATCGACGGATCGAGATGGACCTGCAGCGATCCTTCTCCATCCGCGCGCGACGGGCGCGTTTTGACGGGCGTTACGGCGTTCATGCGGCGACTCCTCCCGACACGCCTTCGAGACGGTCCTCGAGCTCGTCGCCGGCGCGGCGCAAGGCTTCGAGGGTCCGGTCGTCGGCGGTCCAATAGTTGCGTGCTTCGGCCTCCAAAAGGCGGCCGGCGAGTTTGGCCGATGCGGCCGGATTGAGAACCGCAAGGCGCTCGCGCATCGCGGGATCGAGAACGAAGGTTTCGGTGATGCGCTTGTAGACCCAGGGCGCCACTTGGCCGGTCGTCGCCGACCAGCCCATCGTGTTGGTCAGATGCTCGTCGAGCTGGCGGACACCTTCATAGCCATGCTCGAGCATGCTTTCGTACCAGCGCGGATTGAGCACGCGCGTGCGCGTTTCCAGCGCCACTTGTTCGCCCAGCGTGCGCACCGCGCCCTCGCCATGCGTCTGATCGCCGATATAGACCGAGGGCCCCGCCCCGCCGCGCGCGCGCTGCGCCGCCCGGCTGATGCCGCCCAGCGTGTCGAAATAATGCGAGATCGTCGTCACGCCGAGCTCGACCGAGTCGAGATTTTGATAAGCGGCGGAGATGTCGGCCAAAGCGCGGGTCATCAAACCCGCTTCCTGGCGCGCCTTGCCGTCGCGGCCATAGGCGAAGCCCTTGCGCTTGGTGAAAGCGTCGGCAAGTTCGTCGCCATCCTGCCAGGCGCCGTTCTCGACCATCATGTTGACGTTGGCGCCATAGGCGCCTTCGGCATTGCCGAACACCCGCAACGCCGCCGTTTCCAGATCGCAGCCCGTGTCGCGCATGTAAGCGAGCGTGTGCTTGCGCACGAAATTGCGGTCTTCGGGTTCGTCGGCCGCGGCGGCGAGCCAAGCGGCTTCGGCCAGCACTTTGGTTTGCAGCGGCAGCAGATCGCGGAAAATGCCCGACAAGGTCATCATCGCGTCGATGCGCGGGCGGCCCAAACGGTCGAGCGGCACCAGTTCCGCACCTGCCAAGCGGCCATAGGAGTCGAAGCGCGGCTTCGCGCCCATCAGCGCCAAAGCCTGCGCGATCGGGTTGCCTTCGCTTTTGAGATTATCCGTGCCCCACAGCACGATCGCGACCGATTCCGGCAGCGCGCCATGTTCGGCGGCGTGACGCGCGAGCAAGCGATCGGCTTGGCGCATGCCCGACACCAGCGCGTGAGCACTGGGGATGCGGAACGGATCGAAGCCGTGCAGATTGCGCCCGGTCGGCAGCACGTCGGGGTTCGACAGCAGATCGCCGCCCGGTGCGGGACGGACATAGCGCCCGGCCAGCGCGCGCAACAGCCCGTCCATCTCGCGATTGTCGGCGAGCAATTTGTCGACGCGCGCGATTTCGGCGAAGCGCGCCGGATCGCCGCGATCAACCGGCATCGGCCCACCCAGCACCAAAGCTTCGATCGCTTCGCGCGACGGCCCGCCGGGGGCGGCATCGGCGAGCACGCTCAACGTATCGATGCGCCGATCGGCGTCCGGTGGTGCGCCGAACACATGCAAGCCTTGCGGGATCAGCGTCGTTTCGATTTCCGCGATCTTCGCCGACAGCGCGGCGATGGTCGTATCCGCCGCCTCGTTCCACAGCGGCTCGAGTTCCGCGAGATCGAGCGCGGAAGCTTCAGCCTGAATCAACTCGGCGAGATCCAGGCGCTCGGCCACGTTCTCCGGCGGCAGCACGCGCCAGCGCGCGATCGAGGCTTTGAGATCGGCAAGGCCGCGATAGAGACCGGCTTGCGACAACGGCGGCGTGAGGTAGCTCACCAGCGTCGCGTTGGAGCGGCGCTTGGCGATCGTCCCTTCCGACGGGTTGTTCGCGGCGTAGAGATAGACATGCGGCAGATCGCCGATCAGGCGGCTGGGCCAGCAATCGCCCGACAGGCCGGTCTGCTTGCCGGGCATGAATTCGAGCGCGCCATGCGTGCCGAAATGCAGCACCGCGTTGGCGGCGAAATCTTCGCGGATCCAGCGATAGAACGCGGCGAAGGCGTGGGTCGGCGCGATGTTCTTTTCGAACATCATGCGCATCGGATCGCCTTCGTAGCCGAAGCCCGGCTGCAAGCCGACGAACACATTCCCGAAACGCTCGCCCAACACGTAGAGCGACGCGCCGTCGGTCAAATGCTTGCCGGGCGCCGGGCCCCAGGCACGCTCGATGGGTGCCAGCCAAGTTTCGCGGCGGATATGGCTCTCGGCGGTGACGCGCGCATGAACATTTGCGACCGTGCCATGGCGCGCGGCGTTGCCGCCCAGCAAGCGCAAGCGCAGAATCTCGGCGGTCGGCGGCACCTCGATGTCGTAACCCTCGCGCGCCAGCGCGATCATCGTGCGATGCAGCGATTCGAACACCGACAGGAAAGCGGCCGATCCGGCGTTACCCGCATTCGGCGGGAAATTGAACAGCACGATGGCGAGCTTGCGCTCGGCCGCTTTGGCGCGGCGCAGATCGACGAGCTTGCGCGTGCGTGCTGCCAGAACTTCGGCGCGCTCGGCGCAGACGCGCATATCGAGACCGGCCCCGGTGGCGGGAAACACGCAAGCTTGGCCGCAACCCGTGCAGGGCTTGCCCGTGCCGTTGGAGCGGCCGCCGAAAACCTGCGAGCCGGTCGTCCCGTCGAGTTCCGGGATCGCGACCATGATCGTGCTTTCGACCGGCATCAAGCCGCGATCGGAAGCGCCCCAATCCTCCAGCGTTTGGAATTCCAGCGGATGCGCCGCGAGATAGGGCACGTCGAGGCGCGCCAGAATATCTTCAGCACCGCGCGCGTCGTTATAGGCGGGCCCGCCGACGAGCGAGAAACCGGTGAGCGACACGACCGCATCGACGATCGGGCGGCCATCGCGCAGGAAATGCGCTTCGATCGCGGGCCGTGAATCGAGTCCGCTGGCGAATGCCGGAATCACACGCAGGCCCTTGGCTTCCAGCGCCGCGATGGCGCCGTCGTAATGGCCGGCATTGCCCGCGAGCAGATAGGAGCGCATCACCAACACGCCGACCGTACCGGCGGCCCCCGCCGGACCGCGCGGCAGATCGTCGGCGTTTTCCGAAATACGGCCGCGCATCGCGGGGTGATAGACGCCGAGATCGGGATATTCGATCGGCGCTTGCGCCTTCACCGCCGCGCGCAGAACCTTGCGCGGGCCTTGGGCGTAGCGCTCGACCAGCATGCGGATCAGGTTGGCAAAGTTCCCTTGCGATCCGGCGATCCAGTATTGCAGGGTCAGGAAATAGGCGCGCACGTCCTGCGCCGTGCCCGGAATGAAGCGCAGCAGCTTGGGCATGCGGCGCAACATCGCCATTTGATTGCGCCCGCTGCTTTCGCCGTTCGCGGATTTGGCGCCGCGCAGGCGCTTGAGCCAGCCGATGATGCCCAGCGCTTCCGCCGACATATCGAAGCGGCCCAGGCGTGTGAGCTTCACGACCTCGCCCGCCGACAGGCAGCCGACCATCGCGTCGCAATCCGCGCGCCGCGCGGTCAACGCGGGCAGCACCGCGCGGATATGATCGTCGAGGAACAGCATCGTCGCGACGACGATGTCGCCCGACGCGATATCCGCTTTGCATTTCTCCAACAGCGCGGGATCGTTGTCCCAGCGATCGGCGGCATGGACCGCGAGTTGCAGCCCCGGCAATTCCTTGCGCAAGCCCGCGGCGGCGGCCATCGCCGCCCCGGTCAGATGGCTGTCCATCGTGACCAGCACCACCCGAATGGGTGTGGCGTCAGCGGGAGAAATGCGCTTTGGCATCGTAAAGCGTCTCCACGGTGATGAGGCGCACGCCGCGTTCGCGCGCATAGCATTCGCAGTTCCGGCGGGCCTTGCCGCGCACGAAGAACGGAATTTTCTTGAGCTCGAGTTCCGCGTCGTTCGCCCAGGCGAGGATCGCGTCGTCCACCGCCGCTTGCGGCGGGATTGCGCTGGCGACGGGCTTCGCGGCGATTTCGATCGGGGCGGCTTTGGCGCCCAGATGCGACGGCGCCGCGCGATCGTTGAATTCGAAATCCTCGCGGAACATCGCCAGCAGATGTTCCTCCAGCCCCATCATCAGCGGATGGATCCAGGTGTCGAACAATACGTTCGCACCTTCGTGGCCCATCTGCGGCGAATAGCGCGCGGGGAAGTCCTGCACATGGACGGGGGCGGAGATCACCGCGCACGGCACGCCCAAGCGCTTGGCGATATGGCGTTCCATCTGCGTACCCAGCACCAATTCGGGCTGGGCCGCAGCGATGGCGGCTTCGACATCAAGATAATCGTCGGTTATCAGCGCTTCGATGCCGTAACGCTGCGCGGCGGCGCGCGTCTCGCGCGCGAATTCGCGCGAGTAAGTGCCAAGGCCGACGACGTCGAAGCCGATTTCCTCCGCCGCGATCCGCGCGGCGGCGATGGCGTGCGTCGCGTCGCCGAACACGAACACGCGCTTGCCGGTGAGATAACCGGAATCGACCGATTTCGCGTACCACTCGGACCGCGCTTCGTCGCCGCCCTGGCCCAAGGCCGGATCGACGCCGGCGAGCGTTGCGACCTCCGCGACGAACTCCGCCGTCGCCAAGCGGCCGATCGGGATCGTGCGCGTATAAGGCCGGCCGAATTTGCGTTCGAGCCACTGCGCGGCCGGCAACGCGATCTCGGGATAGAGAACGACGTTGAAATCGGCCTCGCCCAGCTTGACGAGATCGGCGGGTGACGCGCCCAGCGGCGCCACGATCGAAACCTCGATCCCCATCTTGCGCAGCAGCGCCGAAATCTCCGCGACGTCGTCGCGATGGCGGAAGCCCAGCGCCGTGGGCCCGAGGATATTGCAGGTCGGCGCACGGCCTTCGCCACGCGGCGGCACGACGGGCGCATTGCCCGCAAGCCCGCGCACGAGGCGATAGAACGTCTCGGCCGCGCCCCAGTTTTCCTTCTTCTGATAGGCGGGCAATTCGAGCGCCACGACCGGGATCGGCAAACCCAGCGTGCGCGCCAAACCGCCCGGATCGTCCTGGATCAGTTCGGCGGTGCACGAGGCGCCGACGATCATCGCCGTCGGGCGGAAGCGCTCATAGGCTTCGCGCGCCGCCGTCTTGAACAACTCGGCCGTATCGCCGCCCAGATCGCGCGCCTGGAAGGTCGTGTAGGTGACCGGCGGGCGGCGGTCGCGCCGCTCGATCATCGTGAACAGCAGATCGGCGTAGGTGTCGCCCTGCGGCGCATGCAGCACGTAATGCAGATCGCGCATCGCGGTTGCCACGCGCATCGCGCCGATATGCGGCGGACCTTCATATGTCCAAAGGGTCAGTTGCATGGCGCTAGGCCGCCAACCGGCGCCGCCGCTCGAGCGGACGGCGGAAGAGTTCGGCGAGATCGGCCGCTTGGTCGAAGCCGTGGATCGGCGTGAACAACAACTCGATCGACCATTTGGTCGCGAGGCCCTCGGCTTCCAGCGGATTGGCGAGCCCCAATCCGCACACGGTCAGATCGGGGCGTACGGCGCGCAAGCGGTCGAGCTGACGCTCGACATCCTGGCCTTCGCTGAGAATGGCGTCGGCCGGCAGCAGCTTCAGTTCTTCGGAGAGCAGCGCGCGATGGAGATACGGCGTGCCGATCTCCAGCGGGCGCATGCCGGTTTCGCGGGCGAGGAAACGCGCCAGCGGAATTTCGAGCTGCGAGTCGGGGAAGAAGAAGATCGTCTTGCCCGCCAGCGCCGCCGCTTTCGGGGCGAGTGCCGCTTTGGCACGCGCGATCTCCGGCGCCAACTCGCGTTCGACGTCGGCCGGCGCTTTGCCCCAGGCCGCCGCCGCCGCTTGGAACCAGCCGGTGGTACCTTCCACACCCAACGGAAACGGGGCGGCAATGCGCGTGGCGCCACGCCGTTCGAGCGCGACGACCGTATCGGCAAGGAAAGGCTGCGCGAGAATGAAACACGTCCCCGGCCCCACGCCCGGCAGATCGCCCGATTGGCGCGGCGGCAGGAAGCGCACCGGCCCCACGCCCAGACGCGCGAACAAGCGGCGGAACTGATCTTCGACCACGTCGGCGAGCGCGCCGACGACGAGCAATTCCTTCGCGTCGCTCGCCGCCATCTCGGGCACCAGCGCGGCAAGGCACGCATCTTCGCCTTGGGTGAAGGTCGTTTCGATGCCGCTGCCCGAGTAGTTCAACACCCGCACGCGCGGCGAATGGATGCGCGATAGGCGTTGTGCGGCGCGGCCCAGATCGAGCTTGATGACTTCCGACGGGCACGACCCGACGAGGAACAGCATCTTGATGTCCGAGCGGCGCTCCAACAGGCGGCCGACGACGCGATCGAGTTCCTCGTTCGCGTCGGCGAGGCCCGCCAGATCGCGCTCGTCGATGATCGCGGTCGCAAAACGCGGCTCGGCGAAGATCATCACGCCGGCGGCCGATTGCACGAGATGCGCGCAAGTCCGCGAACCGACGACCAGGAAGAACGCGTCCTGAATCTTACGATGCAGCCACACGATCCCGGTCAGCCCGCAGAAGACTTCGCGCTGACCGCGCTCGCGCAGGACTTCGACCTCGCGCGTTTCGGGGGTCATTGCGCCAAGCCGCCGATCCGGCCCGGCGCGTGCGTTCCCCACGCCGCGTCGCGCCGCGCCTCGCGCAGCTTGATCAGGAATTGCGCCGCGTTGATCACGTAGGTGGCGTAAGCCGCCAGCGCCAGCGTCATTTGATCCTGCGGGCTGCCGTAACCGCCCATCAGCGCCACGAGGTATGCGGTGTGCAGCGCCAGCACGAGGATGCTGAACACGTCCTCCCAGAAGAAGGCGCGCGCGAAGAGATAACGGCCGAAGACGACGCGTTCCCAAATCGCGCCGGTGACCATGATGGCGTAGAGCGCCATCGTCTTGACGACGACCGACGCGGCGGCGGCGGTATGCCCCTCGCCCGTCGTGAGATAATGCAAGACCAGCCCGAGGCTGATCAGGAAGATGACGAACTGGACCGGCGCCAGGATGCCCTGCACCAAGGTCCAAGGTGTCGCGTCGCGCCGGCGACGTTCTTCGGGCGTATAAAGCGGCATCCGGTCCGGAACGTTCGATTCGGCGCGGCGTCCGGCGACAGACGACCACGGGCAACCATCGAAACGTTCAACGACACGGTCGAGGACAAGACGGCCGATCATTGGCGCACCCGGACCAAATATCGGCCAGCGGAACGGGCGATCGTGTCGCCAACCGGAACGCGTCTCGGAAGGGTGTGCATCGCGTGCTCCCTCTTGCCGGGCGCGCCTCGATGTTGGGCGCGCTTTCGTCAGCAGGTCCGGATATCAGTATGTAAGTTTATCCGAACGTCAATCAAAGTTGACACATCCACCGGAGCGCAGCAAGCTAATTTCCAAGACACGGGGCCGAACGGTCCATTCGGCGCGCTGCGGGTTCCGCATCGCGGAAGCATCGAGCGTCTCGTAAACCTTACAGTTGGCGGGACGACGATGGCGGACGGCGAACCAATTGCTGCGCCGCAAAAGAGAACAGGGATAAAAACTGTAAACTTACGTGAACACATTGATTGTCCGAAATCTTTCCACTGGCGTTGCGCCGAATCAGGGCTGCGGGTAAACCGTGATGAAACGCGCTGACTCGAAGGAATCGCGCCGGATGTTTGAGTTCGCTACGCCCTCGAAAACGTTTGAAGGCCTGTCCGCGGCAACCGCCGCGCGCCTGGTTTCGGCGGCGTGCGACATGGTGCTGTCGATCGACGGCCGCGACATCGTGCGCGACGTCAGCATCCGCCCGCCGGGACTCGGCGAGCAATTCGGGCAACCCGAAAAATGGATCGGCAAGCGCTTGTCCGATCTCGTGACGTCGGAAAGCCGCACGAAAATCTCGCTGATGCTGCGCGAGGCGGCCGATGGCCTCGAACCGAAATGGCGTCACGTCAACTATCCGACGCGCAAAGGTTCGGACATCCCCATCCAGCACGCGGCGGTCGCGCTGCCCGAGAGCGGGCGCACGCTGGTGTTCGGACGCGATCTGCGCGGCGTCTCGGCGTTGCAGCAGCGTTTGACCGACGCGCAATTCGCGATGGAGCGCGACCTGTCGCGCGTGCGGAAGACCGAAACGCGCTATCGCCTGTTGTTCCAGAATTCGCCCAACGCGATCGTCGTCGTCGAACAACCCGGCGGCAAAATCGCGGAGGCCAATCTCGCCGCGCAAGGCCTGCTCGGTGCGGCGCTGAAGCGCGGCATTTCGCGCGGTTTCGTCGACACGCTTTCCGCCGCCGGCCGCAAGAGTTTCGAAAGCGCCGTCGCACGGATGCGCGCCACCGGTCGCGAACAGACGACGGTCGCCGAAATGGCGGGCGAAAAAGGCGCCCTCAACTTGACGGTCGCCGTCGTCGGCGACGCGACCGACGCCCCGCTTTATGTCGCGCTCGCCAAAACGACGGTCGGTGCCGGCGCCAACGGCCGTAACGGGTTTGTCGAACCGTCGACGGACTCGCCCGACGGCCTTGTCGTCGCCCATACGGACGGCAACCTCATCCAGGCGAATCCCGCCTTCATGCAGCTGGCGCAAGTCTCGGCGCCCGAAGCCGCGACGGGCCATCCGCTGGAACGCTGGATCGGGCGCGACGGCGTGGATTGCGACGTGTTGCTCGCCAATCTGCGCCAGCGCGGCCATGTGCGGAACTTCGCGACCGTGCTGCGCGGCGACAAGGGCATGTTGACGGACATCGAGATCAACGGCGTTCTGCAAGGCCGCGGCAAGGATGCGCGGATCGTGCTCGCCGTGCGCAGCATCGAAGGGCGCATCGCTCAGCCGGGTGCGGGCGGGTCGAGCTCGCGCACGCCCGAGCAGCTGGCCGAACTGATCGGGCGCGTCTCGCTCAAGGATCTTGTGCGCGAATCGACCGACGCGATCGAGAAGATGTGCATCGAGGCGGCGCTGGAACTGACCGGCGACAATCGCGCCTCGGCGGCGGAAATGCTCGGCCTCAGCCGCCAAAGCCTTTACGTGAAGCTCCGCCGCTACGCGCTCGACGATCCCAGCGACGTCGAGAATGACTGACGCGTCGCCGACCGTATCGAATTTGCCGCGGCCGTCGGCGATCCTCGAGCTGTTCAAGCCGATCACGTGGTTCGCGTCGATGTGGGCCTATGCCTGCGGCGTCGTTTCCGCCGGCCGGCCGATCTTCGAAGCGCCCGGGCTGATTATTCTCGGCATCGTGCTGTGCGGCCCGCTCGTCTGCGCGACGAGCCAGGCCGTCAACGATTGGTTCGATCGCCATGTCGACGCGATCAACGAGCCGATGCGGCCGATCCCGTCGGGCCGTATTCCCGGCAATTGGGGCCTCTATATCGCGATCGGCTGGACGATCGTGTCGCTCGGCGTGGGCTGGCTGCTCGGCACATGGGGATTCTACGCGACCTGCGTCGGCTTGGCGCTCGCTTGGGCCTATAGCGCGCCGCCCTTCCGCTTGAAGCGCAACGGCTGGTACGGCAATGACCTGCCCCCATTGAAGTGGTCCTCCCTGAAGTATGATTTTGGAAGCGGAGGAACAGGAAATGGCGAGGAAAAGGCATTCGGCAGAAGAGATCGTCACGAAGCTGCGGCAGGTCGATGTGCTGATGGCCCAAGGGCGGCCAGTCGCGGAGGCCGTGCGATCGATAGGCGTGACGGAAGTTACGTACTATCGGTGGCGCAATGAGTACGGTGGCCTGAAAGGCGACCAGGTCAAGCGGTTGAAGGAGCTGGAGACGGAGAACGCCCGGCTACGCCGCGCGGTCTCGGATCTGACGCTCGACAAACTGATCCTGGCGGAGGCCGCAAAGGGAAACTTTTAAGCCCCGCACGCCGCCGCGCCTGCGTGGACCATGTCAGGGCGGAACTTGGTGTGTCCGAGCGACGGGCATGCCGCGCTCTGGGGCAGCACCGATCCACGCAGCGCAAGAAGCCGGTCTCGGCCGACGATGAAGCGGCTCTGACAGCCGATATCATCGAGCTCGCTCGCCAATATGGCCGCTACGGATACCGCCGGATCACGGCGATGCTCCGCGGGGCCGGTTGGGTGGTGAACAAGAAGCGTGTCGAGCGGATCTGGCGGTGTGAGGGGCTTAAAGTACCAGCGAAACAGCCAAAACGCGGGCGTCTCTGGCTGAACGACGGATCCTGCGTCCGCCTTCGACCGTTACGCCCAAACCACGTCTGGTCGTACGACTTCGTCGCAGACCGTACGCATGACGGGAAGGCCTTCCGGATGCTGTGCATCATCGATGAGTTCACGCGCGAAGCCCTCGCCATCCGGGTGGCCCGCAAGATCAGGTCTACAGACGTCATCGAAGCGTTGGCGGACCTGTTCATCCTGCGCGGCGTCCCAGCGCACATCCGATCTGACAATGGCCCTGAGTTCGTCGCGCAGGCACTGCGAGAATGGATTGCCGCTGTCGGCGCAAAGACGGCCTACATCGAACCCGGTAGCCCTTGGGAGAACGGCTACTGCGAGAGCTTCAACGGTAAGCTGAGAGACGAGCTGCTCAACGGCGAAATCTTCTACAGCCTGAAGGAAGCCAAGACAGTTATCGAGGCTTGGCGTCGGCACTACAACACGGTCAGGCCACACTCTTCGCTCGGATATCGGCCACCGGCGCCAGAGGCTCTGGTTTTGCCCGCGGTCACGGCGATGGCGCCGATCGAGCGACTAAACTAACATTCGTAACGGGCCACTCTGTGGGGGCCGGTCACGCCCGGCCCTTGGGTGCGGTGAAGGGCGCTTTCCAGCGCCTTTTCGATACGATCGGTCGACGAAGCGGCGGTGACGGCCATGGAGGTTTCCTTTTCGGCGTCGGCGCTGTCATCTTTTATGACAGGGCATAGTGTCATGCTATATTGACACTTAAGTCAACCCAATCCGTCGCGGCGGGAGGCGTTCTGTGTCGGAATTCCGCGTCATCGTGGTCGGATCGGGTATCGGCGGGCTTGCCGCCGCCGCCGAATTGGCGGCTTCAGGATGCGCCGTGACCGTGCTGGAACGCGCCCCCACCCCGGGCGGAAAAATGCGCGCGATCGAGTCCGCCGCCGGCTCCATCGACGCCGGCCCGACGGTTTTGACACTGCGCGGCGTGTTCGACGCGTTGTTCGCCGCCGCCGGGGGAGACTTCGCGGGCGCCGTGAAGCTCAGCCCGCTCGACACCCTCGCCCGCCATGCCTGGGACAGTGGTCCCACACTCGACCTCTTCGCCGACCGTGCGCGCAGTGCCGATGCCATCGGTACATTCGCGGGGGCTGATGCCGCACACGGCTATCTAGAATTCTGCGCGCGCACGAAACGCGTCTTCGAAGCGCTCGATACGCCTTTTATGCGAGCACCCTTGCCCACGCCGTGGGGATTGACGCGCGATCTAGGCATCTCGGGTGTCGCGGGGCTGTTGGCGGGCTCGCCTTTCGCCAGTTTGTGGGGCGCGCTGGGCAAGCATTTCGCAGATCCACGCTTGCGCCAGCTTTTCGCGCGCTATTCGACTTATGTGGGCGCCTCGCCCTTCGCCTGCCCCGCCACGCTGATGCTGATCGCGCATGTCGAACAGGAAGGCGTGTGGAGCGTCGCGGGCGGGATGCATGCGCTGGCGCGTGCCGTCGCCGATCTCGCCGCCAAGCGCGGTGCAAGTTTCGTCTACGGCGCCGATGCGGCACGGATCGAAACGGCTGGCGATGCCGTGACCGGCGTCACCTTGCGCGACGGGCGGCGTTTCGCCGCCGACGCGATCGTGTTCAACGGCGACGCCGCCGCCCTTTCGGCGGGAAATCTGGGCGACGCGGCGCGCCGCGCCGTGCCCGCGATCCATCGCCGGCAACGCTCGCTCTCCGCTTTGGTGTGGACGCTGAGCGCCGCCCCCGGCCGATTTCCGTTCCGGCGGCATAACGTGTTCTTCGCGCGCGATTATCGCGCGGAGTTCGCCGATATCTTCATGCACGGCCGCCCGCCCGCCGATCCGACCGTCTATGTCTGCGCGCAAGACCGCGCCGACGAGGACATCGCGGGGAAGGCGCCCGAGCGTTTCTTGGTGCTCGCCAACGCGCCCGCCGACGGCGACGGTCCGGTCGGCGATCCGCAAACGATCCCGCGCGCGCGCGCCGCGGTCGAGGAGGTTTTGTCGCGATGTTCCGCTTCGATCGATCTGACGGCGCCGGGCGCGGTGTTGACGACGCCAAGGGATTTCAACCGCCTATTCCCGGCGACGGGGGGCGCGCTTTACGGCCAGGCCTCGCACGGTTGGATGGCGTCGTTCAATCGCCCCGGAACGACGACGCGGCTCGCGGGCCTGTTTCTGGCGGGGGGCAGCGCGCATCCGGGGGCGGGCGTGCCGATGGCCACACTATCGGGACGCTTGGCGGCGGCGGCGGCGTTGGCGCACCGCGCTTCGATATCGAAGTTCCGCACGACGGTTACGCGTGGTGGTATGCCGATGGCTGGAGCGCGGACAGGCGTCACGGCATCACGCTGATCGCCTTCATCGGCAGCGTATTCTCGCCCTACTACGCGCGCGCGCGCGCCAAGGGTCCGGCGGATCCGGAAAACCACGTGGCGCTGAACGTGGCGCTTTACGGCCGGTCGCATCGCCGCTGGACGATGACCGAACGCGGCCGCCGCACGCTGTCGCGCGACGCCACGCAGCTACGGATCGGCCCGAGCGCCGTGCGCCGCGACGGCGACGACGTGATCTTCGAGATCGACGAGATCGGCATACCCGTGCCGCAGCGCGTGCGCGGAACCGTGCGCGTGCGCCCGAAAATTCCCGCCGGGCCGATCTTCGCGCTGGATGCCGACGGCGCGCATCGCTGGCGGCCTTTGGCGCCGCTGGCGGAGATCGAGGTCGATCTGCCGTTGCCGGGTTTGCGCTGGCGCGGCGAAGGCTATCTCGACACCAATTGGGGCGACACGCCGCTGGAAAGCGCGTTCAAGCAATGGCATTGGGCGCGCGCGGCGACCGACGACGGCGCCAGGATCGTCTATTCGGTCGAGCGGCGCGACGGCACGCGTCACGCCATCGCCGCCGCGTTCGACGCCGCCGGATCGCATGAATTCCCGCCGCCGCCGGAGACGGATCTGCCGCGCACTTGGTGGGGTATCGCGCGCCCGGCCTTAGCCGATACGGGTACGCAAGCGCGCGCGGTCGAAACGCTGGAGGACACGCCCTTCTACGCGCGTTCGACGATCGACAGCACATGGAATGGTACACGCGTGCGCGCGATGCACGAATCGCTGTCGCTGGATCGCTTCGCGTCGCGCTGGGTGCGCACGTTGCTGCCGTTCCGGATGCCCCGGCTGCGCGGTTAGCGTTTTTCGCGTTCGGCCGCGCGGCGGCGGCGTTCGCGGCGCAGATCGCGCATTTGATGGATGCCGAAGCCCAGCGCCAACGCGAACACGAACGCGACTTCGACCAGCCCCGCCCAGCTCGACCCAAAGCCCGATCCGTCGTCCATCGTCAGCCGCCTTCGCGGCCGAGCTGTTCGCGCCGCTGCAATATCTCGCAAAGCTCGACCATGCGCGCCGCACGCGCGTCGAGCCGCCACCACGCGATGCGCGCTTCGGTCCGCACCGGCGGCACGGCCGCGGCGGCATCGACCAGGAAGGCGATCGCGTCCATCGGCGGCGCATGGCGGAATTTTTGTGCCGCGCCTTCGGTCGCGGCGCGCAGCAGTGCCCCGGCTTTACGCGCGGGCGAAACCACCGCCCGGGTTGCGATGCTGTCGTAATCGCGGCGCGCGACCTCGCGCCCGATCTCGGCGTAGAGCGACGCCGCCGCCGCGATGGCCGGACGGCAGCCGGCGGGCAAAGCCGAAATTCCCGATCGGCCGCGCGCGTAGATCGCGTCGGCTTCGATCAGCAAACGCCGCACGACCGAGGCAAGGCGCGCATCCGCTACGGGCCGCGCCAGGAACGCGTCGGGATCGAGACCCGCCTCGCGCATCCAATCGAGCGGCAGATAGAGCCGGCCCATCGCCGCGTCTTCGCCCACGTCGCGCGCGATATTGGTGAGCTGCATGGCAAGGCCCAGTTCGGCCGCGCGCGCGAAGGCCGCCCGGTCCCGGACCCCCATGATCGCCGCCATCATCACGCCGACCGTGCCCGCGACCCGCGCGCCATAATCGCAGAGCGCTTCGAAATCCGGATAGCGCCGCCGCTCGACATCCCACGCGAAGCCTTCGAGCAATGCTTCGGGCAAGGCGCGCGCGAGCCCGCCCCGCGCGACCAGTGCCGCGAAGGCGCGGTCGGCCGGATCGTCCCCGGGCCGCCCCGCATAAATCGCATCGAGGCGTTCGCGCAGCACGACCATCGACGCGGCGGGATCGGCAGCGCGATCGATCGCGTCGTCGGCCGAGCGGCAAAAGGCGTAAAGCGCGCTCGCCGGCGTGCGATAGGCGGCGGGCAGCACCAGCGACGCCAGGAAGAAACTGCGCGAACCGCCGCGCAAGGCTTCGCGGCAGGCGGCGAGATCGGCGCGCGCGCGCAGCTCAGACATGGGCGAACGCCGTCCCGTGCGGCACCAGCGTGTCGAGGATTTTGGCCGACGCGATCACGCCCGGCACGCCCGCCCCCGGATGCGTGCCCGCCCCGACGAGGTAGAGATTATCGACCTCCTCGCTGCGATTATGCGGCCGGAACCACGCGCTTTGCAGCAAGGTCGGCTCCAAGCCGAACCCCGCCCCTTCGCAGGACAGATAACGATCCTGGAAATCGAGCGGTGTGGCGATCGACGAAACGACGATCTCGTCGCCGAGCCCCGGCATCAAATGGCGGGTCAGATATTCTTCGATCCGCTTGCGATAGGCTTCGCCCGCGACGTTCCAATCGATATCGCCGCGCAGATTGGGCACGGGCGACAAGGCGTAGAATGTGTCGCAGCCCGGCGGCGCCAAGGACGGATCGGTCGCGGTCGGGCGATGCAGATAGAGGCTGAAATCGTCCGCCAGCACATGCCGATCGAAGATATCGCGCAGCAATTCGCGATAGCGCGGCCCCATCAGGATCGTGTGATGGCGCAGATCGTCGTAGCGGCGCTTCGTGCCGAAATACCAGACGAACAACCCCATCGAATAACGCGCGCGATCCAGCTTCGCGTCCGTCCAGCGGCGGCGATGCTCGGGGGCGAGCAGCTCGCGATAGGTCCAGGCGGAATCCGCGTTCGACACGACGATGTCGGCGGCGATGCGCTCGCCGCTTTCGAGCGTCACGCCGGTCGCCCGGCCGCGATCCACGTCGATCCGCGAAACGGTGGCGCCGCAGCGGATCAGGCCGCCGCCATCGGCGACCAGCCGCGCCAAACCGTCGACCAAAGCACCCGTGCCGCCCATCGCGAAATGCACGCCCCATTTGCGTTCCAGGAACGCGATCAGGCAATAGATGGCGCTGGCGCGGAACGGGTCGCCGCCGATCAGCAGCGGATGGAAGCTGAACGCCGCGCGCAGCGACGGATCTTCGATATGCGCGGCGACGACCGAATGGACGCTGCGATAGCCGTGCAGGCGCAACAGATCCGGCGCCACGCGCACCATGTCGAGGAACGACGAGAACGGCTTATCGACCAAGCCTTCGAAGCCGATGCGGAAAATCTCGCCCGATAGCTTCATCAAGCGGTCGAAGCCGTCGACGTCGCCTGGTGCAAACCGCGCGATCTCCGCCCGCATGCGCTGCGGATCGCCCGAATAGTCGAAATGGCGGCCGTCGTCGAACCGGATGCGATAGAAGGGATCGAGCGGGCGCAGTGCCACGTCCATCGTGCGGCCGCGCAACGCCCAAAGATCGGACAGCAGATGCGGGGCGGTGATGATTGTCGGCCCGCGATCGAACGTGTAACCGCCTTGGCGCAGCACGCCCGCGCGCCCGCCGGGCGCGTCTTGCCGCTCGAGGATCGTCACCCGCCAGCCGCGTGCACCCAGGCGGATCGCGGCGGCCAAGCCGCCGAATCCCGCCCCGATCACGACCGCGTGCGGCCTTGGATCGGTATCCTGCACCGCGGGCATTACCGCCTCGAAGGGCAAATCGCTATCCTCCCGTCCTGCGGTATCGGCACTCGCGCCGGACCGAATGACAAGCTAAGTTTACACTTATATCCGTCAAGGAACCTATGGAATCTTCCGCCCCGCCCGCTTGGCGCTATGCCGGTGCCGATTGGCCGAACCGGCAAGCGAGCCGTTTCGCCGCCGCCGGCGGCTTGCGTTGGCATGTCCAGATCATGGGCACGGGGCCTTGCGCGCTGCTGCTGCACGGGACCGGATCGGCGACGCATAGCTGGCGCGATCTCGCCCCGCTGCTCGCCAAGCATTTCACCGTGGTCGCGCCGGATTTGCCGGGGCACGGCTTCACCGGCGCGCCGCCCTCCGGCGGCATGTCGCTGCCGGGCATGGCAAGGCTGGTCGCCGCCCTTTGCGCGGAGCTGAAGATCGCGCCCGTTCTGGGCGTCGGCCATTCGGCGGGGGCGGCGGTGCTCGTGCGCCGGGCGCTCGACGGTGCCGGCGGCCTGCGCGCGATCGCGTCGCTCAACGGCGCCTTGCTGGCGATGCGCGGTGGCGGGGCACGATTCTTCGGACCGGCGGCAAAGTTACTCGCCTCCCTGCCCTTACTGCCGTCGATCCTGGCGCGGCGCGGCCGGGATCGCGGCGCGGTCGAACGCTTGCTGCGCCAGACCGGCTCGCGCATCGACGATGCCGGGCTCGAATTCTATCGGCGCTTGATGGCGATGCCCAGCCATATCGGCGCGACGCTCGACATGATGGCGAGCTGGGATTTACCCGGGCTCGAACGCGAATTGCCGCGTTTGGAAACGGCACTCGCGTTGATCGTCGGCGGCAACGATCTGACCATTCCGCCCGACGATGCGCGGCGCGTGCGGTCGCTGATTCCCCACGCGACGATCGATATCCAGCCGGGCCTTGGTCATCTCGCGCACGAAGAAGACCCCACCGGCACGGCGGCGCTGATCCTGGCGCGCGCGCGCGATTCCGGGATCGAAGTCTAACGGCGCATATTGGCGCGCACGGCGCGGTCGATCCGTGCGGCATCGGCCTGCGGCAGCGCCAAATATCCCGCCCCCATCCCGTCGGCCAAATCACGCGCGGCTTGCGCGGGGCGCGCTCCCGTATCGATGAACAACGCGCCGATCCGATCGCCGCGCAACCGGCGAGCCGATTCCTGCGCTTGGGCGGCGGCGGTCTCGCGCCCGCCCGTACCGTCGCGCGCGACATTGGCCCGGCCGTCCGACAACACGACCAAATAAGGCGTGCCGCCTTGGCGGCGGATCGCGCGCGCCAAATCGCCAGCCGCGTCGAGCGCGCTCGCCATCGGCGTGCCGCCGCCACCGGGCAAGCCCACCAAGGCGCGTTTGGCGCGCACCAGCGAGCGCGTCGGCGCCAAAGCGAGTTCGGCCGCATTGCCGCGAAACGCCAGCACCGCGACGCGATCGCGGCGCACATAGCAATCGGCCAGCAGCAACTCGACGGCCCCCTTGGCTTCCGCCAAACGATGCAGCGCCGCCGAGCCCGACGCGTCGATCGCGAAGATCACCGTCGACGCGGTTTTGGGCTTCATCCGCCGCAAGCGGAAATCGGCTTTGCGGATGCGGATCCGCACCCGCGACTCTCGCCCGTCGGCCGCGCGTAGTTTTTGCCAGGGTGCTGCGGCGCGCAACGTGGCGATCAGATCGAGCCGCGAATCGCGCTGGCCCGGATCGCCCGCGACCGACCCGATCGGCCGGCCGCGCGCGCCGGATTTTTTCTCGGCACCCGAGCTTCCATCGGACGCGCCGCGCGTTCCCGCGATACCCGACGCCAAGCGCGCCAGCAGATCGGGCGGGATGCAGGCGGCGGCGGCGTCGAGCACGACATCCGCCAAGGGCTTGTCGGCGTCGATGGTCTCGCTTTCGCCGTCGGGCGGCGGCGGTTGTTCGGCCTCGTTCCGCGGCGGCGGTTCCGGCGGCGCTTCGGGAATCCGCGTCGCGCGCGGCGCTAGAACGAGTTCGGCCGCGATGGTGACGTCTTCTTGCTCGACGGCTGCGGCACCGCGCAATGCGGCATGCGCGCATGCCGCGCGCAGCGCCAGAATTTCGGCGCGCACGGAGGCGATGCCTAACGCCGCCGCCGTCGCGCACAACGCTTCGATGGCTTTGCCCTCGATGACGATGTTCGACGCGACGGATTCTTCGTCGAACGCGATATCTTCCGGCCGCAATGCGCGGAAATCGAGATCGAAGGCGAGGCGTTCGCGCAACATCGCGTTCAACGGCGCTTCGTCGTCGCCCGATTCGTCCAGCGCCAC
The DNA here is from genome assembly GCA_965228135.1 of Tagaea sp. Lineage (GTDB taxonomy): Bacteria > Pseudomonadota > Alphaproteobacteria > CACIAM-22H2 > CACIAM-22H2 > Tagaea. The sequence goes on along the minus strand of OZ245798.1, from coordinate 5,240,819 downwards.
GACGCAGATCCGCGCGGCGTCGGCGCGTTGCACGCCATCGCGCGCGAATTGGATTTGGCCGTCGTCGAGTGCCGCCGCGATTTTCGCCGCTGCGAAGCCCGGCAAGCGTTCGGCCATGGCGAGGATCGCGTAGCCGCCATCGGCTTCGGCCAACACCCCGCGCCGCACCACCGGCCTTCCGGTCGACAATGTCGCGGTCAGATCGAGCCCGCCGAGCAAACCGTCGTCGCGGATCTGCGCGGGAATGCGCCGCCAGGGCGCGGCTTTCGCCGACCAGCGCTTGAGGGCGGCAAGCCAGGCCTCGCGCGCGGGCGACGGGGGCCCGTGCAACCGCGCCCCGCCAAGCCCGTGCGGATCGATCGCCAGCAGCCGTGCGGCGAGCAGTGCCCGAAACCACTGCGCGCGCGCGGCGTCGTTCATGCCCCGAATATCTCCGACAGCGCGCGTTCGACGCGCAACTCGGCGCCGGTATCGTCCAGCGGATTGCGCCGCAGGCGATGGCGCAGCGACGGTGGTGCCATGCGGCGGATATGCGCGTCGCCGACCGTGTCGTCGCCTTCGAATGCGGCCAAGGCGCGTGCCGCACGGATCAGCGTGATCTCGCCGCGCAAACCATCGGTGCCGAGCTTCACGCAGATCTCGGCCGCACGGGTCAACGCCGCGTCGGGGGCCGCGATATCTCCCAAACGCGCGCGCGCGTCGACAATCCGCTTGCGCAGCTTGGCGTCGGCATTGCGCCAGCGCGCGACGAAGCCCGCACGGTCACGCTCGAACGCGTCGCGGCGTTTGACGACTTCCACGCGAATGGGCAGATCGGTCGGCGTGCGCACGTCCAGCGACAGGCCGAACCGGTCGAGCAATTGCGGACGCAACTCGCCCTCCTCCGGATTACCCGAACCGATCAGCGCGAACCGCGCGGGGTGGCGCACGCTCAGGCCTTCGCGCTCGACCACGTTCTCGCCCGACGCCGCGACGTCGATCAGCAGATCGACGAGATGGTCTTCGAGAAGATTGACCTCGTCGATATAGATGAAGCCGCGATTGGCGCGCGCCAGCAATCCCGGCTCGAACGCCGTCTCGCCGCGCGTCAAGGCGCGCTCGATATCCAGGGCCCCCGCGACGCGATCTTCGGTCGCCCCGAGCGGCAGATCGACGACCGGGACCGGAATGCTTTTGGTCTTGCCGCGCGCCGCCCCCGGCTTGGCGCAAGCGGCACACGCACCGCCGGGCGACGCGGGATCGCAGGAATAGGGACAGCCATCGACTGCTTCCATCTTCGGCAAAAGTGCCGCCAAAGCGCGCACGGCCGTGGACTTGCCCGTCCCCCGATCGCCGAACACCAGCAAGCCGCCGATACCGGGGTCGACGGCGAGAAGGCACAACGCCTCCTTCATCCGGTCCTGCCCGACGATCGCCGAGAACGGGAACGCCTGCGCCATCGCTTTTCGAATGCTCCTCCCGGCGCCGGACCGAGGATCGGCACGACACCGGCGACATTAGGCCACCGAACTTGCGGAAGTGTCAATTTCATGTGACAGTTTGCGCGTCGTGAGGCTAAGAAGACCGGGGAACGGATGCGGATACTCCTCGCACAGCCGCGCGGATTTTGCGCCGGTGTGGTTCGCGCGATCGAAATCGTCGAGCGCGCGCTTGCCCGATTCGGCGCCCCGGTCTATGTCCGGCACGAAATCGTCCATAACCGCCATGTCGTCGACGCGCTGCGCGCAAAAGGCGCGGTTTTCGTCGGCGAGCTCGACGAAGTGCCCGAAGGTGCCGTCGCGATTTTCAGCGCGCATGGCGTGGCGACATCCGTCGAAGCGCATGCCGCGCGCCGCAATCTGGACGTCATCGACGCGACCTGCCCGCTGGTGAAGAAGGTCCATTTCGAAGGCCGGCGTTACGCGGCGCAAGGCCGCGACGTGGTGCTGATCGGGCATGAAGGGCATCCCGAAGTCGTCGGCACGCTCGGCCAAATTCCGGGCCGCGTGCATCTGGTGCGCGAATCCGCCGACGTCGAAGCGCTCGACGTCGCCGATGCGGATAACGTCGCCTTCGTGAGCCAGACGACATTGAGCGTCGACGAAACGCGCGATATCGCGGCGGCGTTGCGCCGGCGCTTCCCCGCGATCGTCGGGCCGGACACCAAGGATATCTGCTACGCGACGCAAAACCGCCAGACGGCGGTGCGCGAACTCGCCCGGCGCAGCGACGCGGTCGTGGTGATCGGGGCCGCCAACAGCTCCAACTCCAACCGCCTGCGCGAGTTGGCGGCCGAATCCGGCACGCCGAGCGTGCTGCTCGAAGATTCGCGCGCCCTCGATTGGGATTGGCTCGCCGGCGTGGGCACACTCGGCATCACTGCCGGCGCCTCCGCACCCGAAAAGCTGGTGACGGAACTGCTTGAAACGATCGCCGCACGCGTGCCGGTCGATATCGAAGCGCTCGACGGGATCGAAGAATCGATCCGCTTCCGCCTGCCCGCCGAAGTCGCCTGAGGCAACGTGGCGCGGGAGTTTCGGACGCTTTCGCCAATCCGATCCTTGGCCTGACCGCCGAGACGGCCCGGTTCTTCAGAATACGGCGTGGTCGCCGCGTTCGGCCGTCGCGGTCCCGGCAACGAGCTTGTCGTAGTAGTCGAAAAGCGTTTCCGTGCCGGTCGACGGCGTGGCGGCGGCATCGTATTTCCGCGCCGCCGCGTCCCAGACCAACATGGACTCGGTCGCGTAATAGCGCCCGATCCGCGCGAACTCGGCTTTGTCGGCCAAGAAGGGCATGAAATGCCCGGCGAAACCGAGCGTCGCGACGATTACGTCGAGGACGCGCACGGGCACCGATTTAAAACGCGGCCGCCTGTCCAAACGGCGGAACAGATACTCGCCCTGTTCGCGCGGCGTAATCGCATCGCCGGGCCCGCCGATGGGAAGAATGCGATCCGCGCGCGCCGGGTCGTCGAGGCAATCGGCGAGATAGCGCCCCAGATCGACGTCGCTGATCGGCTTGCACGCGGTCGCAGTGCCGTCGCCGAATAGCAGGTATGGCTTGCCGGCGCTCACACGCGCGACTTGCCCCGACAGGGATTTAAAATAGGCCGTCGGCCGGACGATCGAATAGCGAAGGCCCGAACCGATCAACTCGTTCTCGAAAGCCAGCTTCGCGTGTTGGAACGCGAGCAGGGGTTTCTGAACGCAGATCGCCGACAACAACACGAATTGCGCCACGCCGGCCTCGCGCGCGGCGTTCAGCAAATTCTGATGCGCGCGATAATCGATCGCCCATGCGTCTTTCGGGGTGCCGTTGCGCGAGGCAAGACACGAAACGACCGCATCGAAACGTTCGCCGCGAAACCCATCCCGCCGGATCGAGGCAAGATCGGTCACGTCGCCCGCGCGGAAGGTGCCGTCGATCACTTTCCGTCCGAAGCAAACGACGTCATGTCCGCAATCGATCAAAGCGCGGCGCGTCGCGCGGCCGATCGTTCCGGTAGCCCCCAGCAGCAAAACGCGCTTGGGCGCCCCCATTACGTATTCGCCAAATCCAGCGGCTTCTGATCGGGATTGAGACGCAGCATGGCGAGGTTCAGCACCGCCGCGACGCTGACCCATGCCATATAGGGCGCGAAAGCGAGCCCCGCCCACCTATCGAGTTGCCAATGGGTGATGGTCGCGCCCAGGACCGCGCACCACAAACACGCCATCACGGGGATCGAGGCGCGCAGATTGCGCAGTCCGAAAAAGACCGGCGTCCACAACGCGTTGAATGCGATCTGCAGTGCCCAAAATGCCATCGCGTAAGCGCTACCTTCCAACGGCGCCACGCGTGCACCGGCGAAGGCGATCAGCAAATAGATCGACGTCCACATAACGGGAAAGAGCCAATTGGGCGGAACCCAGGACGGCTTGCGCAAGCTCGCGTACCACGACCCGGTCGGGAACAAAGCACCGGTCGCGCCGGCGCCGAACGTAGCGCCCAGGAAAATAAGGAAGAGATATATGTCCATTGGAGGAGTTTGACCTTTCGTCACGCCGCCGTCGATATCGCTTTGCGGACCGCCGCGGCACGCTTGCGCTCATCCCGCACCGTCAACGCGTCCCATTTCCTGTGGTCGGCCGCGTCAATCGTAAATGCGGGCACGCGGCAATGGTTCGATGTGATCATACCGCGCCGGCGCAAGACGTCCATGCGCATCGACGGGCCCATGCCCCGATGCCGCTCGTGACGGCCGATCGGGTGATAGAGATCGCGCCCGAGCGCGATGCCCGTGGCGCGGCGATCAAACGACCAGTCGCAACCCGCGCCGCCGCAGAATTCGCAGCAGACCGAAGGTCGTGTAATCGACCGGATCGCCGCCGGAGGTCACACCACGCCCGCCCTCGCGCGGCGCGCCGCCGATGCGCACGCGATAGAAACCGGTCCCGACATCCGCATCGAGCTCGTGCGCGGTCGCGCGCAATTCGGGATCCGCGACCAGTTCCATTCGCGTCGCATCGAGCCCCAACCCCGCCAAGGCGATGCCGACGGCGGTGTTGAGATTGTCGGGGAAATGCGCCGCGATCTCGCGCACGCTGCCCGCCAGCACGACTTGGCGCGCGCTGACGGCGTCGAGATCGGCGAGATCGCGCAGCGGTGTGACTTGCCACAAAGCGGGCGGCTTGACCTGACGATAGACCACGCCGCGCAATTGCCGATCTTCGCGCGCGGTCGCCAGGGCTTCGATGGCGCCGATCGCCCCGGGCGGAATCTCCAAGCGGCCCGGCCCGGCTTCGGCCGCCGCGCGCAATCGCCGCTCGATCTCGGGATCGCAGAACGCGGTCGAGGACAGCGGCACCACGTCGATGCCCGCGCGCAACAACGGCGGCGCCAATTCGGCCAGCGCATGACGCGACGCGCATTCGAACACGATTTCCGGCTTCGCCGCGATGAATCTGTCGAGATCGTCGCCGCGCCGGAACACGCCGGTCGGCGTCCAACCCGGCAGTTCGGCGGCGAGTTCGGCGAACAGCGACCCGATCCGCCCCGCGCCGATGATCGCGTAGCGCCGAGTCACGTGACGACGCTGTCGCCGCGGAATTCGGCGCGGTCCCAGCCGCGCGTCGACAGAATGCGGTGCAGGGTTTCGGCCGCGCGCACCACATCGACGAAGCGAATATAGAGCGGCGCAAAGCCGAAGCGCATCGCATCCGGCGCGCGGAAATCGCCGATGATCCCTTCGGCGGCCATGGCACGCACGACGGAAAGCCCGTGCGCGTAGCCGAACACGACATGGCTGCCGCGCGTCATGGGATCGCGCGGCGTGTCGAGGCGCAGGCCGAACTCCGCGCAAGATCTTTCGACAAGGGCGATGAACAGATCGGTCATCGCGCGCGACTTGGCGAACAACGCGTCGAGATCCACCTCGGCCCACAGTTTCAGCGCTTCGTCGAGCGCCGACAGGCTCAAGATCTGCGGCGTGCCGCACACGAAGCGGCGCATCCCGTCGGCCGGGCGATAGTCGAAATCGAACGCGAAGGGCGCGCGGTGCCCCATCCAGCCCGACAAAGGCTGACGCACTTGCGCGACATGCCGCGCGGCGATCCAGACGAAGGCCGGCGCCCCGGGTCCACCATTGAGATATTTGTAGCTGCACCCCACCGCGAAATCGGCACCGCTAGCGCGCAGATCGACGCGCACGGCCCCGGTCGAATGCGACAAATCCCAAATCGTCAGCGCGCCCGCTTGGGCCGCGCGCGCGTTGATCGCCGCCATGTCTTCGATCTTGGCGCTGCGATAATGGACGTGGCTCAGGATCAGCGCCGCGACCTTGTCGTCGATCGCCGCCAGAAACGCATCGCCGGTTTTCACGGCGCGCAATTCAACACCCGGCACGAGAGCCGCCAGACCTTGCGCGATGTAATTGTCGGTCGGGAAATTGTCTTCCTGGATCAGCAGCACGCGCCGATCCGGGCGCAGCGCCAGCGCCGCCGCCATGCATTTGAACAAATTGACCGAGGTGCTGTCGCCCACGACCACTTCGCCCGGCCCCGCCCCGATCAACGGCGCGATACGATCGCCGACGATCTCCGGCAGGCGGAACCAATCGGCCCCGCCCCAGCTGCGGATCAGCCCTTCCGACCATTCCCGGCGCATCACATGATCGAGGCGCGACGCCACCGCGCGCGGCATCGACCCCAGCGAATTGCCGTCGAGATTGATCGTGCCGTCGCTCAACTGGAATCGGTCGCGCATCGCGGCCAGCGGATCGGCGGCATCCAGCACTTGCGCCTCTTGGCGGGCGGCGGCGAAGAACGCTTCCACCGCGATCAGCCTTCCGCCTTGGTCACTTCGCCGCCCGCATGGGCCGCCATGTCGTGACGCAATTCCCATAGCTCGGGGAAGAACATGTGGTTCGCGGCAGCGGCCAGATAATCCTTGCCGATCGTGCCGCCCGTCCCGCGCGTGCGCATGCCGATCTGGCGGCGGACCATCAGAATATGGCTCTGCCGCCACGCCGACATGCGCCGGTCGAATTCGATGGCGCTTTCGGCCAGCGTGAACAACTCGAAATTCCTCCAGCGCGTCAGATAGATCTCGGCGAGCGACAGGCCCGAACGCTTGATCGCGTCGAAGAACGACGCGCGCAATGTCCGTGCCGTGCCTTCGATCAAGCCGGGCCATGCTTTGCGCACGCCGCGAATGTAATCCTCGCTGGCGAGTTCGTGCAGGCCGCACAGGATTTCAAGTTCGCGGAACTGGCGCGATTGCAGGCCGGAGGCCCCCGTCAGCCGCTTGCGGAATTCGAGGAAGTCGGCGGAGGACATCGTCTCCAGCACCGTCCAATGCGCCTCAGCCAGGCGCATGATCTCGCCCGCGCGCTTCAGCAGCCAGTTGGCTTGCGCCAATTCGCCGGCGTCGAGATGCGCGATCGTGCGGCGCAGATCGAACAGGATCTGCTTGAACCAGAGCTCCAGCGAGTGGTGGGTGGTGATGAAGACGTGTTCTTCGGGATGATCGGTGATCGGACGCATCGATGTCAGCAGCCGATCGAGCTGCAGATGCGATTGGTAGCTGAACTGGTTCTCGGTCAAATCGCTCGACATATCGCCATCCCCCGCCTTGAAACGCGATACGCCCGGCCGCCGAATTGGGCCGCCGGGCGCGTCGCGGATCGATCCGGCCTTACGTGCCGGTCTTCGCCTTGATCTCGGCCACTTCTTCGGCCGTGATGTTCTTCTTCTGCACGAAATTGCCGTTCTCGACCTGCCAGCCGACGAACGGCGTGCTGACGTCGCCGAACTCGTCGTGGCGCAACGCACCCGCCGCGCCGACGTAACGCACCGTGCCGCCCGCCTTCAGGCGCGCGATGGCTTCCTTGAAGCCCTCGACCGTCGCGGTCACCGGCGTGCCGGCGGGGTCGGTCACTTTCGCCATCGCGGCGGCGATCGTCTTGCCGTCGGTGTAGTTGTTCGCCGCCACCATCGCCAAGGCGATCATGCTCGCCGCGTCGAAGCCGGTGTCGCGGCCCGGGCCCACGCCCTTGCCGGGTTCGAACTTGTAGCGCTTCTCGTAGGTTTCGTAGAACACCGCGCGGCTGTTGGGCTGCGGCGCGCCGGGCGTCAGATACCAAGCGTTCTTGAGATATTGCTGGCCGACCTGCTCGACAAGCTTCGAATCGTTCATGCCCAGCGGGAACACGTAACGATCGGGCCCACCCAGCGCGATCCAATCGCGCAGGATCTTCGCGCCGTCGATCGGCGATGCGGCGATATAGGCACCTTGCGGATCGCCGCGCAGCGCGCGGTTCACTTCCGCGCGATAAGCCGGCTGCTCGGCGTTATAGGTCACCTGTTCGGTGATCTGTCCGCCCAGCTTCGCGAACGTCGCCGCGAATTGGCGCGACAGGTTGTTGCCCCAATCGTTGTTGAGATTGACGATCGCGATCTTGCGAAGCCCCGAATCCCAGGCGAGCTTGGCGGCCGCGACCGCTTGCAGCGCGTCGGACGGCTGCACGCGGAAGAACAAGCCCTTGAGCTTGCCTTGGCGCGCCATCTCCGTGAAGGTCGGCGAGGACGAGGCCGAGGCGACGACGAGTGCGCCCGCATCGACCGTGACCGAAGACAGCAACGGCCCGGTGACGCCCGAGGAGATCGGCCCGACCATCGCGGCCACGCGATCGAGATCGATCAAACGGCGCGCGGCATCGACACCGACCGACGGCTGCGTCTGGTCGTCGCGCACGACATAGGTGAGCTGACCGCAACCGGCCGCCTGCCAGCCCGCTTGGTTCATCAATTCCACCGCCAGCGCCGAGGCGTCGCTGATCGGCGGGCCGAAGCTGGAATAGGATCCCGTCAGCGACAGGACCGCGCCGATCTTGGCGGGGCAGGCTTGCGCCGCCGCCGGCAAAGCGAGCGCCGCAACGCCCGCCAACATCAAGTTCCGCAGTTTCATCGGATATCTCCTTCGTTGAAGCTTCGCCTGTTTCGCGTGGGGGTTCGGGCGGCTTGGCGCTTAAGCGCGGGCCGCCATCTCGTTTTGGTTGTAGCGCATGATGCTGCCGTGGCGGCCGGTCTTGTCGCTTTCCAGCGCGTAGCAATCGCCGAGTGGGCCCTGGCGCTTGGCGCGGATCGCGTCGAGCGTCGCGCGGTCGGCGTCGGTCAACGCGATATCGAAAACCTTGGCGTTGCGCGCCAGATTGCGCGTCGACGTGGCGCCGACGATGCAGCCCGCGATGCCCGGCCGGTCGAGCGTCCATCGCAAGGCGACTTCGCCCGGCCCCACGCCCAAACGTTGCCCGATCGCGCGCAGCGCCAGCAGCAATTCCTGGAACAAATCCCAGCCGCCGAAATCCTCGATGATCAGCTTGTATTTTTTCTGGCTGCGATTGGCGAAGGGATCGAAAGGCTCGGCCTTGCCGATCCAATCCGCCGACACGAAACCGCCCAGCAGATGGCCGTAGGTGACGACGGCGATATCGTTACGCCGGCAGAAATCGAGTTGCAAACGCTCTGGGCGGTCGTCGACCAGCGAATACTGCAACTGGTTCATCACGATCGGCACCCCCGCTTCGACGAAACCCGCCAGCCGCGGCGTGGAGAAATTGGTCACGCCGATATGGCGGATTTTCCCTTCGCGGCGCAGATCGGCGAGGACTTGGCCCGTCTCGATTTCGCCGGGCACTTTGCCGTTCCACCAAAAGAACTGCACGACGTCGAGCGTATCGACGCCCAGGCGCTTCAACGACCGGTCGATGATCGCGACCGTGTCGGCGCGCTTCAGTGTGGGCAGCGCGTCGTAATCGGGCACGTATTTGGTGTGGATTTGGACCTTGCCGGCGAGTTCGGGATACGCCTTGCGGAAATCGCCGATCATCTCCTCGACGCCCGTGTAATGGTCGGCGCAGTCGAAGCTGGTGACGCCCGCCTCGACGAACGCCGCCATATCCTCGATCGCCTTGGCCCGATCGACCTCCGCGTTATGGCCGGCCGACAAATGCCAGCCGCCCTTGAGGATGCGCGAGATGCTGTAGCCGGGCCGAACGTCGTAGCGATCGATGGTCATGGGGAACGGCTCATTTCCTGTCGTTCGAAGAAGGCAGCTTCACCGCCGTCGACGCCGAATGGGCGAAGCGGCGCTTGCCCAGCCGCGTGATGCGGAACCGGCTGGGGCAATTCGGATCGGGGCACGCGACCTCCGTATCCGTCGTCATCCAATCGTTGGGATGGGTTTCGCGCTGCTTGGCCGCGAGCATGGGCATGATCGCGGACAGCGAATAGATCGAGAATCCTTGCCCCGGCGGCAGATGCAACATCTCGCCGCGCAGCTCGAAATGATCGCCGGGCTTGGCGTTGCACCACAGCTTGGCGCCGGGCGGCGCCACGACTTCGACCTTCAGGTCGTAGAGTTCGAAGAATTCGTCGTCGGGGGCGGCAGTCATCAGGCGACGTCCGGACGCGAAACATCCGCCTCCGTCGCAACGACCTCCAGCGCGATTTCGAAGAAGCGGCGGATATCGCGTTCGATCGCGGCGCGCACCTTCAAGGGCTCGCCGCCGCGCAGCGCTTCAATCGCTTCGGCATGGTGCAGCGACGGGCCGCCTTGCACGTCGATATAGTCGAGCGTGCGGCGGATATAGGGACCGATTTGCAGCCACAACGAGTCGACGATCGGCGGCAAGACGCGCGATCCGGATAGGCTGTAGAGCTTGGTATGGAAGGCGCGGTTCTGCGCGACGGCTTCTTCGATGCGGTCGGCGCTGTCGGCTTCGGTTTCGTGCGCGACCAAGCGGTCGAGTTCGTCGATATCGCTCTTCGTGGCGCGCGCGGCACCCAGTTCGGCGGCCAGACCTTCGACCGCCAAACGCGCGGCGCGCAGATCTTCCATCGCCGCGCGGTCGAGCACGGGCACGACGACGCTGCGATTGGGCGACGCGGTCAGCGCTTTTTCCGCCACCAATTGGCGGATCGCGTCGCGCACCGGCTGGGCGCTGGTGCCGAAAGCGCTGGCGAGTTCGGTGATGGTCAGCGGCTGACCGGGGCTGAAATGCCCGCTCATCAGCAGATTGCGCAGCTGCTCGTAGACGCGCTGATGCACCGGTTCGCGCGATACCGGCACGACGCCCAGGGATTCCTTGCGACCCAAACTCACGCCCCCGCCCTCCAAAACCCGTCTTGCTATCTTTGAGATTTGATCATAAATAAAAGATAGAGAAGCAAAGCGCAAGATCGTTGTGCGGGGACGGATGCTGGAACTGGCCAATTTGGCGAGGCATTTCGGTGGCTTACGGGCGGTCGATGGGGTCAGCTTCGTGCTTAAGCAAGGCACGATCACCGGCCTGATCGGTCCCAACGGGGCCGGCAAAAGCACGCTGTTCAACACCATTGCCGGGGCGCTGCGCCCCACCGCCGGCACGATTACCTTTATGGGGCAGCGCATCGACGGGCTGCGCCCCGACCAAATTTACGCCCGCGGCATCGCGCGTACCTTCCAGATCCCGCGCCCCTTCGGCGGCATGTCGGTGCTGGAAAACATGATGCTGGCGCCGAAGGGCCAAAGCGGCGAGCGCGTGTGGAACCCGCTGCTGCGCAACCGCCGGGTTCAGGCGGAGGAACGCGCCGCACGGGAAAAGGCGCGCGAAATTCTCGCCTTCGTGAAGCTCGATCGCCTGGCCGACGCCCCCGCGCGCAACCTTTCCGGCGGACAGCTGAAACTTCTCGAACTCGGCCGCACGCTGATGTCCGATCCCAGCCTGATCCTGCTCGACGAGCCGGGAGCGGGCGTCAACCCGACCTTGCTGGGCGAGATCATCGAACGGATCGCCGAGCTCAACGCGCGCGGCGTCACCTTCCTGATCATCGAGCACAATATGGATCTGGTGATGAATCTGTGCCGGCCGGTCGTGGTGATGGCGGCGGGCAAGCTGCTGATGGAAGGCGAACCCGAAGCGGTGCGCCAAGATCCGCGCGTGCTGGAAGCCTATCTGGGGAGCGCCGCGTGAGCGCATCCCTCCCCCATCTCGAAGTCACGGATATCGTCGCCGGCTACGTCCCCGACGTGCCGATTTTGCGCGGCGCCAGTTTGCGCGTGAACGCGGGCGAACTCGTCGCCGTGCTCGGCCCCAACGGGGCGGGCAAATCGACCTTGATCAAGGCGATCGCGGGCATGGTGCCGGTGAGTGCCGGCGATATCCGCGTGTCGGGCAAAAGCATCCGCGGCATCGCCACGCATCGCTTGATCGAAGCGCGCGTCGCCTATGTGCCGCAGACCAACAACGTGTTCACGCGATTGTCGGTCGCGGAAAATCTCGAACTCGGCTGCATCGCGGAACCCGCCCAAACGCGCGTGCGGATCGAGGAAACCTATCGCCTGTTCCCCGATCTCGCGCGGCTGCGCGGCCTGCCGGCGGGAAAACTCTCCGGCGGCCAGCGCCAGATGGTGGCGGTAGGCCGCGCTTTGATGGCGCGCCCGCAACTGATCATGCTCGACGAACCGTCGGCTGGCCTATCGCCCAAAATGACCCAGATGGTGTTCGAGAAATTGTTGGAGATCCGGGCGGGCGGCGTCAGCCTGCTGCTGGTCGAGCAAAACGCGAAGGCGGCCTTGTCGATCTGCGATCGCGGCTATGTGCTGGCGGAAGGCAAGGAACGCTTCACCGGCAGCGGCGCCGATTTGCTCGCAAGCCCGGAGATCGGCGCCCTTTATCTCGGCGCGCATTCGAGGCTGGCGTCGTGATCGCGCAGCTTCTCGTCGACGGCATCGTCGCCGCATCGTATATCGCGCTGGGCGTCGTGGGCCTGAGCATGGTCTACAACATCCTCAACTTCCCCTCCTTCGCGCAAGGCGATCTGATCGCCAGCGGCGCCTATTTGGCGCTCGCGGTCATGGCCTTCGCCGGCCTGATCGGCGCGGTCGCGAATTTGGGCTTCGGCTGGACGCTGATCCTGGCGCTGATCTGCGCCGCCGCGCTCAACGCGGTCCTCGCCTTGGCGATCGACCGCGCGGTCTTCCGGCGCTTGCGCGCAAAAAACGCCTCGCGCATCAGCTTGATCATGGCGTCGTTCGGCGTATCGCTGATGCTGCGCCACGTCATCGTCGTGTTCGCGGGCCAAGACCCGCATTTCTATACCTTCGCGATCCAGCCCGCCTTGCGGTTCTGGGGCATTCGCATCGCGATGAACGAGCTGATCGTCGTCGTCGTGACGCTCGCGCTCGTCCTCGGCTTGCACGTGTTTTTGACGCGCACGCGCCTGGGCAAATCGATGCGCGCCGTCGCCGAGAACCCGTCGCTGGCGCGCGTCAACGGCATCGACGTCGACCGCGTGATCCGGGCGAGTTGGATCATCGGCACCGTCATGGCGACGGTCGCCGGCGTGACGCTGGGGCTCACCGTTCAGCTGCATCCCGGCATGGGATTCGAATTGCTGTTGCCGATGTTCGCCGCGTTGATCGTCGGCGGCATGACCAGCGTCTACGGCGCGCTGCTCGGCGCGTTGATGATCGGCATCGCGGAGGGATTGACGGTCGAATATATCGGCGCCGAGTACCGGCAAGCGGCGGCCTTCGTGCTGATCATTCTGGTGCTGCTGTTCCGCCCGCACGGCATCGCGGGGGAGAAGGCGTAATGGATATCGCCGCCTATCTCGTCTTCTTCCTGGCGGTCGCGGGCATCTACGCGATCGCCACACTCGGCCTCAATCTGCAATGGGGCTTCACCGGCATGATGAATATCGGCGTGGTCGGGTTCTTCGGCGTGGGCGCCTATGCCGGGGCGCTGCTGACCGGCCCGGATTATCCCGACTCCCTCGGCGGGCTGGGCCTCAGCCCCTTTATCGGCTATCTGGGCGCCATGCTTGCGAGCGCGATCGTGGCGCTATTCGTCGGCCTGCTGACGATCCGCCTGCGCCACGACTTCCTGGCGCTCAGCACTTTCGGCGTGGCGGTGTGCATCCAAATCCTGGCGATGAATCTGAAGCCGCTGACGCGCGGCTTCGACGGTTTGCACAGCCTGCCGCGCCCCTTCGCCAGCCTCGCCGCGACGCCGTTCCTCGCCAATCTCTATTTCTTCCTGCTGGTCGCGGCGATCATCGCGGTTCTCTACTGGGCGCTCGAACGGCTCGTCCATTCGCCCTGGGGCCGCGTGCTGCGCGCGATCCGCGAGGACGAGGAAGCCAGCGCCGCGCTCGGCAAGAACGCCGCGTCGTACCGGCTGCAAAGCTTCGTCATCGGCTCGACCTTGATGGGTTTGGCGGGCGCGCTTTACGCCAGCTTCATGGGCTTCGTCAGCCCGCAGGATCTGCTGCCGATCTTCACCTTCCAGGTCTTCGTGATGCTGATCGTGGGCGGCGGCGGCAATAATCTGGGCGCCATCGTCGGCGCGGTCGCGATCTGGGCGTTGTGGACGCTGACCGAAACGGTTTTGAGCGGCTTTCTGCCGCCCGAATTGCAGCGCCAGGTCGCGGCGATCCGCGTCGTCTTCGTCGGCTTGATCCTGGTGGTGATGCTGCTCTATCGCCCGCAGGGGCTGATCCCGGAGAAGCTGAAACGCGGCGGATCGACATGAAGATTTTCGACATCTCGCCGGTCTTCCGCCCGGGCATGGCGTGCTGGCCCGGCGACATGCCCTATCGCGTCGAACAAGTGATGCGCATCGCCGACGGGTCGACCGTCAACGTCGCGCAATTGACGATCTCCAGCCAAGTCGGCTCGCATACCGATGCGCCGTTGCATTATCGCGCCGACGGGCGCGCCGCCGCCGAATTGCCGCTCGAGCCCTATATCGGGCCCTGCGTCGTCGTCGATGCCCGCGCGTCGACGGGGGCGACGATCGGGCTGGAAGTCCTCACGCAAGTTCCCGCCCGCGTCGAACGCGTGCTGCTGCGCCAATATGATCGCTATCCCGAAGCGTGGGATCCGAAATTCAAGGGGATCGATCCGGCGCTGGTCGAGGCATTGGCCGCGCGCGGCGTCAAACTGATCGGTATCGACGCGGCGTCGGTCGACGCGGCGACGTCCAAAACGCTCGACGCGCATCGCGCGATGGACCGGCACGATATCAGGATCGTCGAAGGCCTGGTGCTCGACGCGATCGCGGCCGGGCCCTATGAACTTATCGCATTGCCGCTGAAGTTCGAAAGCAGCGACGGCGCGCCGCTGCGCGCGATCTTGCGCACCCCCGCCGCCTGAAGCCCCGAAGCCCGCCGCTGGTTTCCCAGGGCGGGCTTCTTCGTTTCTCATCGTGATGGTCGGAGCGGCGGGATTCGAACCCTGAGCGGCATTGCCGCGAACCCAGGCCCCCAGACCACGCAAAATCCAATTATCTCAATATTGTTTTCCGCAATATCGAGGCGTTTTGAGACCTTTCGTGGAAAATGCGGCGTCGCAAATACTGTGTCTGCGCGCCGTTCTCAGCCATCACAACTTCTGAATTACCACCGGCCCGTCAGCAACGCGAATATCTCAAGGAATTCGGGCGTACCGCAGGCGAAACGCAGTTTGTCGTCGAGCGCGATCTTGTTCCACTCGAGCGTCGTTTCGGCGCCGATTTCGGCCAGGATCGGCACCATCGCCATCAGATCCCAGGTCGAGATGCCAAGGCCGAGATAGCCGTCGACGGCACCGGTCGCCACGTCGATCAAGCCGGTGACGGCGGAGCCCGTGTTGCGGAAGGTCATCCGCGCTTCGTCGAGGATGAAACGCAGCGCCTCGGTCTGTTCTGCCGTCGGGATCGAGGGATGGAAGCCCACGCTGCACGCCGCCTTCGCACGGTCGAGCCCGGCGCGCTTCGACAGATTCTTGCCGTTCAACCGCACGCCTTGCCCCGCGCCGCCGATCAGCAATTGATCGCGCTTGGGAACGAAGACGGCGCCGAAGCGCGGCTGCGTGCCGTCGCGCAACCCGATCGACACGGCCCAATGATCGTTGCCGCGCAGGAAATTGAACGTGCCGTCGATCGGATCGACGATCCAAGCGCGCCCGGTGCGCGAAGGCTCGGCGACACCTTCCTCGCCGAAGATCCCGTCGCCCGGAAAAGCCGCACGCAAGCGTTCGCCGATCAGCTTCTCGACTTCGCGATCGGCTTCCGACACGAGATCGAGATGCCCCTTGGATTCGATCGTCAATCCCGACAGACGATCGAAATACTTGGCGGCCAAAGCGCCCGCTTCGCGCATGATGGGTTCGAGGGCTTCGTACATGGGACTCAACGGATACCGGCGCGCATGAAACTTTGCACGAATTGACGCTGGAACAGCAGGAAGGCGACGAGCAGCGGCGACACCGACAGGATCGTCGCGGCGGTAATCAGGCTCCAATCAACACCTTGCTCGATCGTCGCGAAAATCTGCAAGCCCACGGTGATGGGCCGCGTATCGACCGAGTTCGTCACCACCAGCGGCCATAGGAAATTGTTCCAGTGATAGCTGACGGTGACGAGGCCGTAGGCGATATAAATGGGCTTGGCCACCGGCACGAAAACGCGCAGCAGCACTTGGAACATATTCGCCCCTTCCAAGCGGGCCGCTTCCTCCAATTCCTTCGGGATGCTTTTGAACGTCTGCCGGAACAAGAAGATGCCGAAGGCGGAGGCGAGATAGGGCAAGCCCATCGCCAGCACCGTATCGAGCAAGCCGAGCTGGGCGACAGTCTTGTAATTCTCGACCAACAGCGCTTCGGGCATGATCATCAATTGCAGCAGCACGAACATGAACAACACGTCCGAGCCTTTGAACGGGAAGCAGACGAAGGCATAGGCCGCCAGCGTGCAGATCACGAACTGGCAGACCAGGATCAGCGTTACCAGCAGGAAGGTGTTGAGGAAGTAACGCGGAAACGGTGCGGCATGCCAGACGCGCGCGAAATTCTCCAGCGTCCACGGCGCCAACAGATCGAAGCGCACCGCAAACGCCGCCGGGTGGAACGCGGTCCAGAAGGCGTAGAGCAACGGCAAGACCCAAATCAGCGCCAAGACCCAACCGCCGAACGCGACGATCAATTCGGCGGGTGAATTGCGGGTTTCGATCATCGGTAATGCACCCGCTTGTCGGCATAGCCGAATTGGAACAGCGCGATCACGGCGAGGATGGCGAGCAGCACGACGGTCAACGCGGCGGCATAGGCCGTGTCCCAGAACGCGAAGCCGTTCTGATAGATATAGAACAGCAGCAACGTCGTCGCGTTGTCGGGCCCGCCTTTGGTCATCGCCACGACGTGATCGACCAAGCGGAACGCGCCGATCACCGCGTTGATCGAGATGAACAGCGTGGTCGGCATCAACAGCGGGATCTGCACGCGCCACAGCGTCTGCCAGAACCCCGCCCCTTCGAGGCGCGAGGCTTCGATCAGCGTCGGCGAAATCTGCTGCAAGCCGGCGAGATAGAAGATCATGAAGAAGCCGGCTTCCTTCCACACCGTGATCGCGATCACGGCGGGCAAGGCGGTTTCGACCGAGCCCAGGATGTTATTGCCGCCCATGCCAAACAGGCTGAGGAACTTGTCGATCAAGCCGTAATCGGGCGCGTAGAAGAACAGCCAGATATTGGCGACCGCCACCATCGGCAGCACGGTCGGCGTGAAGAACGCCATCCGCATCAGCCCTTTGCCGCGCAGATTGGCGCTGACCAGCAGCGCCATCGCCAACGCAAGCGCGATGGAAAACGGAATCGTCGTCAGCGCATAGATCAGATTATTGGTCATCGCCTTCCAGAAAATCGGATCGGCGATCATCGTTTCGTAATTCTCGAGCCCCACAAATACCGACGGCCGGCGGCCGCGCGGCGTGCTGTAGAAGCTGTTGAGAATCGTGGTGAAGATCGGCTGGTAGGTGAACACCCACAACAGGACCGTCGCCGGCAGCAACAGCAACGCGCTGTAGAGCATCGTGCGATGGCCTGTCATGGACATGTTCACCCTATTCCCTGCTTGACGCGTCGTTTAGCGGCGATGCGGCCGCAGGATGCGGTCGATCGCGGCTTGCGCTTCCGTCAGCGCCTGACGCGGCGTCTTGCTGCCGGTCAACGCGGCCGACAGCGCGTCGTTGAGGATCTTGGTCGTGCGCGCATTCTCATATGTCGAGAATTCGGGCACCGAGTCCGGGATCTGGTTCTTGGCGACCAGCGCATCCGGCATCTTGGCCGTGTACTCTTTCAGCACGGGCACGTTCCAAGCGCCGTCGCGCGGCGCGACGTAGCCGGTCTGGATCGCCCAATCGGCTTGCAGCTCGTCGCTCGTCAGGAACTTCACGAGCTTGAACGCGGCGTCCTTCTGGTCCTGCGGCGCTTTCTTGAAGATGTAGAAATTGCCGCCGCCGAGCACCGAAGCGGGCTTGGGGTTGCCCGGATAAGGTGCGAGACCGAATTTGAACGTCGCGTTGCGCGCGATGTTGGTCAGATTGCCGGTGGTCGTCCAAATCATCGCGATGCGCTGTTCCAGGAAGTCCTGCGGCGTCGTGCCCCATTCCTGAATGCCCGGCGGATGCACGCCTTCCTTGGTGCTGAGATCGACCCAGAATTGCAGCGCGTCGACGACCTTCGGGTCGGTGAGGTACGTCTCGGTACCCTCGTCGTTCATCAGACGCCCGCCATTCTGCGCGACCAGCGCGCCGAACAGCCATTGCGAGGAACCGATATTGCCGGGAATGCCGACACCCCAGCGCGTGACCTTGCCCGACGCATCCTTCTGCGTCACGGCCTTGCCGGCGGCGACCATCTCGGCCCAGGTCTTCGGCGGCTTATTGGGATCGAGCCCGGCCGAGGCGAACGCATCCTTGTTGTAATAAAGCACGGCGGTCGAACGCTGGAACGGGATCGACCACAATTTGCCGCCGACCTGCGCGCTTTTGAGATAGGCGGGCATGAAGCCGGCGAGCCACGCCTTGTCGGCATCGTTCTTCACGAACGCGTCGAATGGCTCGACGACGTCCTCGTCGATCAAGGTGAAGATATCGGTCGCGAGCAGCACGGCGACGGCGGGCGGCGCGCCGCTTTTCGCCGCAGTCAGCGCCTTGGTCGTCGTGTCGGTGTAGTTGCCCGAATAAACGGCGTTCACCTCGATATCCGGGTTCGCTTCCTTGAACTTGGCGATATAGCCGTCGACGACCTTGGTCAGCGGACCGCCGACCTGAATCGGATAGTAGAAATCGAGCGTCGTCTTGGCCGACGCCGGCATCGCCGCCAGCGCGCCCAGCATCGCAGCACCCAGCAGCGCCGTTCTGCGTTTCAAAGTGATCGAAGTCATCGGTTCCTCCTTCGGTTGGTCTTGTCGTTGGTGTCGTGAAAACTCAGGCGCTTTTGCGTAAGCCGCTGTGCGCGTCGAATGCGTGCTCGTTCGCGGCCGCCCACGCCAAACGCACTTGGGCGCCCGCCCCCAGGCCCGGACGGCCGGGAACGCGGACCATCAATTTCTGCTCGCCGATCCGGCACGCGACGACGGTGTCAGCACCGAAATATTCGCTGCCCGCGACGATGGCTTCCTGGCCTTCGCTGGCGAATTCGATATGTTCGGGCCGCACGCCTAACATCAAGCCGTTATCTGCGTGACCGGCCGGTGCTACCGCCAAGCGCCCGTCCTTGGGTGACGCCGCGACCAGATTCATCGGCGGCGTGCCGATGAAGCCCGCGACAAAGGTCGAGGCCGGATTCTCGTAAAGCTCGGCCGGCGTGCCGCATTGCTCGACCTTGCCGCTTTTCATCAGGATGACGCGGTCGGCCATGCTCATCGCTTCGGTCTGGTCATGCGTCACGAACACCATCGTGATGCCCAAGCGCTGCTGCAGCGTGCGGATCTCGTTACGCATCTCCGCGCGCAGCTTTGCGTCGAGATTAGACAAGGGCTCGTCCAGCAAGCAAACCGGCGCTTCGGAAATCAACGCGCGACCCAGCGCCACGCGCTGCTGTTGACCGCCCGACAATTGGCTGGGCCTGCGGCCCAGCAACGCGGTCACGCCCAGCAAAGCCGCCGTCTTTTCCAAACGCCGCTCGCGTTCCGCGCGCGACACGCCGCGCACCGACAAGCCGAAGGTGATGTTGTCCGCGACGCTCAAATGCGGGAACAGCGCGTAGGATTGGAACACCAATGCGAGATTGCGCTTGGCCGCCGCGACCTGGGTCACGTCGCGGTCGTCGATGAAAATCTGGCCCGACGTCGCTTGATCGAGCCCCGCGATCAAGCGCAGCGTCGTCGACTTGCCGCAGCCGCTGGGCCCCAGCAGCGCCACGAACTCGCCGTCGTTCGTTTCGAAATCGATATCGTCGACGGCGCGAAAATCGCCCCACGCCTTCACCAGATTTCGCACGCGGATACGCGCCACGTTTCCCCCTTCATGTCCGCGCCGGTCAGGCGAAGACGAATTTCCGCTTGATGTCGTCGGGCAGTTCTTCGGCCGCTTGCGCCGTGCCCGTATCGGTCACGATGTAGTCGACCTCCGACAACGGCGCGATCACGCACAAGGCCGTGCGGTCGAATTTGGAATTGTCGGCGACGACGATCACGGTCTGCGCGATGTCGATCATCGCCTGCTGCACGGACCCGACTTGCGGCAGCAGCGTGCACAACAGCGAGCGGTTGAGGTCGACCGACGAGACGCTGAGAATCGCCTTGTCGACGTTGAAGCGGCGTACCATGTCGCAAGCCATCGACCCGCCGGTCGAATGGTTAATGTCGACATATTCGCCGCCGATGAAATGGACGTTGCGCGCCCCGCCCGCAACGAGGGTCGCCAGCACGTCGGTGCCGTTGGTGACGAAGGTCAGCGAGCGGTTGGACGCAAGCTCGCGCGCGACGGCGAGCGACGTCGTGCCGCTATCGATCACCACCGCGTCGCCTTCGACGATCAGCTCGGCCGCCGCTTTGGCGATGCGCTGCTTCTCGGCGGCATAGGATGTTTCGCGCACCGCCGCGACGGCATCGCGCGTCACCTGATTGATGACCGTCGCCCCGCCATGCGTGCGCTTCAACAAGCCGCGATTTTCAAGCTCGCTCAGATCGCGCCGGATGGTCGCGATCGACACGCCCAAATGTTCGCGCAGCAACTGGATGTCGGTGAAAAGGTTGGAACGCAGCAAATCGAGCAACCGTGCCTGACGCTGCGGCACCGATCGATATCGCTCAATATCTACGCGTTCCTCGCCCAATTTCCGCTCTTTTCGACGAATTTGACTGTTATCACTCACAGTATGAGTGAATACGATCATCGTCAAGCGCGGAAATTCGATCGCCTTAGCGGCTTGTTCGCACTCGATTTTCGCGGCGCGCGGTTGCGCTCAAAGATCGGCGATCGCGATCGCCGACGCCCAAAGCCCCTGGGTACAGGCGAGAATCGAACCGCCGCGCACCATTTTCTCAGGCCCACCGAAGCCGCTGGTGACGCCGCCCGCCTCGCGCACCATCAACTCGCCCGCCAGCACGTCCCAAGGGCTGAGATGGCCGTGATAGAAAAGATCGAGGCGCCCATCGGCGACGCGCGCGAGGGCGAGTGCGGCCGAGCCCGCCTTGCGCATTTCGTATCCGGCATTGAGGAAACGCTTCACCCCGGCGACATAGGCATCGACCGTGCGCTTGCGGGTGAACTCGATATCGGCCATCGCCATCGTCGGATCGTCGACCGGCGAAACGCGCAAGCGCCGCCCGTCGCGATAAGCACCCTGCCCGCGCCGCGTCCAATATTGAACGCCGGCCGACGGCTCGTCGATCACGCCGATCTCGGTCACGCCCTTCGCGACGAGGGCGATCGACACGCAATAATGCGGCACGCCGCGGGCGAAATTCGCCGTGCCGTCGATCGGATCGACGACCCAGAGAAAATCGCCCGTGCCGCCGCCGCCTTCCTCCTCGCCCAGGACGAAATCGCCGGGGAACGCTTCGGCGACGCGTTGACGGATCAGCCTTTCGACCGCGCCGTCGGCTTCGGTCAGCACGTCTTGCAGGCCTTTGCGCGAGATCGCGATCGTGTCGAGGCGGGCAAAATAATCGCGCGCCATCGCCGCGCACGCACCGCCCAACTTGCGAGCGAAATCGAGGCGCGGCGCGTAGATGTCGTCGGTCATCGGGCGAGCGGGCGGATTTCCGCGTCCCATCGGGCGAGCAAACGGCGACGTTCGCTGGCGGCACCGTATTTGGTGAAATCGTAATCGATGAGCTTCACGTCGAGCTTGGGGGCCGCCGCCGGTACGGGCGTGTTGCGGTTCGATTGAACGTGGAAGAACTTGGCTTCCGCCGCCGCGACTTGCGCTTCGGGTGTGAGCGCCCAATCGTAGAACTTCTTGGCGAGGTCGAGCTGACGCGTGCCCCGGATGATGCTCATCGACCCGACCTGATAGCCGGTCCCTTCGCACGGGGCGACGACCTTGACCGGCGCGCCGTCGACCAGCACGGCAACCATGTCGTCGATGAAGGTGATGCCGATGAGCGTTTCACCCGTGCCCGTGTTGCGCGCGGCCGCACCACCCGCCCGGTTGTACTGGTTCACGTTGGCGTGGAGCTTCTTCATATAGTCGAAAGCCGGTTCCTCGCCCATCAACTGCACCATCGTCGCGATATGCGTATAGGCCGTGCCCGACGCGTTGGGATCGGACGACTGAACCTGATTGCGGAAACGCGGGTCGAGCAAATCCGACCAGCAGCGCGGCTCCGCCCCGCCGATTTTGGCGAATTCGCGTGTGTTGAAGCCGAAGCCCAGCGCGCCCGCGAAAATGCCGACGGTGCGGAATTTCGATTGCTCCGCCTGCTTCGTCGCCCAGGCGTGAAGCTGGGGCAGCATCGGCGAGCGATATTCGAGCGTCAGGTTCTCCTCGGCGGCTTGAAGATGCGAGTCACCCGTGCCGCCGAACCACACGTCGCCGCGCGGGTTGGACGCTTCGGCCTTCACTTGCGCGAAAATCTCGCCCGCACTCTTGCGCGTCATCGCAACACGGATACCCGTCTGGCGGGTGAAGGCGTTGAACGTGGCGCGGCACCATTCCTCGGGCACGCCGCAATAGATCGACAGCGTGCCTTGCGCGGCGGCGGGTGAAGTCCATCCAAACGTTGCGGCGGTCAACGCCGCGGCGGCCAAAGCGAAATGCGTCTTCATCGTTTCCCCCATCTTGTTTCGGCTTTTGCCGTCGCTGCGAACGCCGCTTCGCCTTGCGGAACGGCGCGAATCTAAACGCCAGTTTCGGATTAAACCCTGGCCTCTGTCATTCTATTGTAATAAAAATTACATGGAACGGTCATCGTGAAAACGCGCAGGCCGCAAATCCCGAACACGGGAAACAAGGGGGAATCGCAAATGTCGATGAAGTCTCTTCGCGTCTTGGCCATGGCCGGCGCATTGTCCGCCGTGGCGCTTGCGGGCGCGTGGGCGCAGGATTACGAAAAGCAATTGGTGGTCTACGCGTCGCATCCGTCGGAGATGGTCGACCACTTCACCAAGGAATTTTCCGAGAAATACGGTGTGCGCGTCACCACCATCAAGGCGGGTACGGGCGAATTGCTGAACCGCATTCGCGCCGAGCGTGGCCGCCCGGCCGCCGACGTGATGTGGGGCGGCTTCTCCGACACCGGCTCCTCCGCCCCCGACCTGTTCGAACAATATCGCTCGCCGGGTCTCGCCAATGTCGAGCCCAAGATGATCGACCCGGCCGGCTACAACACGCCGTTCGGCGCCAGCACGATGGTCATCATGTACAACAAGCGCCTGGTCGCGGCCGACAAGGCGCCGAAGACCTGGGCCGATCTCGCCAAGCCCGAATGGAAGGGCAAGGTCGTCCACACCGATCCGTCGAAGTCGAGCTCGTCGCTCGCGGCGCTCACGACGTGGTTGCAAATCTACGGCAAGGGCGACGCCGCTTGGAAACTGACGGAGGAGATGACGCGCAACCAGAGCATCGTCATCCGCTCCAGCTTGGTCTTCCAGCAGGTCGGCCGCGGCGAATACCCTGTCGGCATCACGTATGAGGAAGGCGCGTTCAGCTACGTGCTCGCGGGCACGGCAGGCATCGTCTATCCGGCCGACGGCACATTGTTGCAGCCCGAAGGCATGTTCATCGTCAAAGGCGGGCCGAGCCCTAAGGCCGCGCGCCTGTTCGCCGATTATCTGCTGACGGTCGATGCGCAGACGCAGCTTGCCGAGAAGTTCCCCGGCCGCCGTCCGACGGTGAAGAACATCAAGACGCATCCCGAGATGCTGCCGCCCGAGAAGTTCAAGATCATCGACTACGATGAGGCTTGGGCCGCGCAGAATCGCAAGGAAATCCTCGACAAGATGCAGCAGATCATCATCCGCACGCAGGGATGACGATCGCGATCGACGCCGTCCGCCGGGCAACCGGCGGGCGGCGGCCGAACGGCAGCGAAGGAATTTAAAGTCTCGGGGATCGGTTGGTTATGGCATCGACGTCGGTACATATCGAAAGCGTCACGAAACAATTCGGCGATTTCACCGCGGTCAACAAGGTCGATATTTCGATCGCGAAGGGCGAATTCTTCACCCTGCTGGGCTCCAGCGGCTGCGGCAAGACCACGTTGCTGCGCATCGTCGCGGGCTTCATGCAGCAATCTTCCGGCCGCATCCTGTTCGGCGACAAACCCATCGACGACGTGCCCGCGCATAAGCGCAACACCGGCATGGTCTTCCAGAATTACGCGATCTTTCCCCACCTGACGGTGGTCGACAACATCGCCTACGGCCTGCGCGCGCGCGGCTTGCCCAGCGCCCAGGTCGACGAGCGCGTGCGCAAGATGCTCGCCATGATGCGGCTGGAGCATTTGGGCCATCGCCGCCCGCGCGAATTGTCCGGCGGCCAGCAGCAGCGCGTGGTGCTCGCGCGCGCCATCGTGATCGAGCCCGACGTGTTGTTGATGGACGAGCCTTTGTCGAATCTCGATACCGAAATGCGCATCCATCTGCGCAGTGAAATCCGCACCCTGCAGCGCCAGATCGGCGTCACCACGATTTACGTGACGCATGATCAGGAAGAAGCGCTGATGATGTCGGACCGCGTGGCGGTGATAAGTGCGGGCCATGTCGAGCAGATCGGCTCGCCCGCCGACATCTTCTATCGCCCGCGCACGCGCTTCGTGGCGTCGTTCATCGGCGAAAGCAATTTCGTGCCGGCCGAAGCCGTGGCCGATGGCGTTTACGCCGTGCCCGGCGGCGGCCGTTTCAATGTGCCCGCCGCGCGCGCCGCCGAACTGGGCCGCAAGGCGGAGATCGCCTTCCGCAGCCATGACATCACGATCGGCGCACCGATCAATGGCGGCTGGACCGCGACGGTCGTCGACGCGCAGTTCTATGGCGCCACGACGCGCCTGGTGCTGGATCTGGGCGACGGCAAGACCGTGCAAGCCGCGTCGACCGGCCATGCGGGCAGCGTGCCGCCGCCGGTGGGGACGCGCGTCGGCCTTGCTTTGCCGCCCGATGCGTTCTGGATTTTCCCGGAAAAGCGCTGATGCAAGCCATGCAAGCGTGGGTCGCGCACCGTATCGGCTTCTGGCCGATCATCACCCTTTTGGTTTTCCTGACGCTGATCGCCCTGCTGCTGATGCCGGTGGTCAACATCATCGGCATGAGCCTGTCGAGCAAGGACCCGAATTCTAGCGTCATCGCCAATTACGTCGAGTTCTTCTCGCGGCGTTTCTATTACCAAACGCTGATCAACAGCGTGCAAGTCAGCGTCGCGGCGACGTTCTTCGCCGTGTTGGTCGGCGTGCCGGCCGCCTATTTCGCCACGCGCTACGAGATTTTCGGACGCAGCTTCGTGCGCGCGGCCGTGGTGCTGACCTTCGTGTCGCCGCCCTTCATCGGCTCCTATTCCTGGGTCGTGCTGTTCGGGCGCAGCGGCATCGTCACGCAGACATTGGCGGATATCGGGATCAATCTGCCGTCGATCTACGGCGCGCCCGGCATCGTGCTTGTGTTCACGCTGCAATTCTTCCCCTTCGTCTTCCTGATGGTGTCCTCCGGCCTCAAATCGATCGACCAATCGGTCGAGGATGCGGCGCGGAATCTGGGCAGCAGCGAATTGCGCACCTTCTTCACCGTGCTGCTGCCGCTGCTGATCCCGTCGATCAGCGCCGGCGCGCTGCTCGTCTTCGTCGCCGCCTTCACCGATATCGGCACGCCGATCATCATCGGCGAGCGCTTCCGCGTGTTGCCGGTGCTGGTGTTTGGCGAGTTCGTCAACGAATTCGGCGGCCGGCCGATCCTTGCCAGCACGCTGGCCGTGCTGCTGTTGACCGTGACGACCTCGGCGCTGCTGCTGCAACGCTGGTACGCCGCACGCCACGCCTACGGCACCTCCGCCATCCGCCCGCTGCTGGTGATGGAACAATCGACGGCGAAGCGTGCGCTCGCCAGCACCTATGTGCTGCTGCTCGTCGGCTTGGCGCTGCTGCCGGTCATCAATATCGTGATCTCGTCCTTCCTGAAGGCGAACGGCCCGCTGCTAATCGCGGAATTCACGATGGAGAATTATCATCGCGTCTGGCGCACGATCGGCACGCCGCTGTCGAACACGTTGTATTACACGACCGTCGCGACCGCGATGTGCGCGGTCGTGGGTACGGCCGTCGGCTACATCATCGTGCGCCGCCCCGGCCGCTTGGGCGGCTGGCTCGACGGCGTGGTGATGTTCTCCTACGCCGTGCCCGGCATTGTGTTGGCCGTGGGCCTCGTCGTCACCTATAACGAGCCGCCGCTGATCCTGACCGGCACCTCGGCGATCCTGATTCTCGCCTTCTTCATCCGCCGCCTGCCCTTCTCGGTGCGTTCGTCGGTGTCGATGCTGCAACAGCTGTCGCGCGACACCGAAGATGCGTCGATCAATCTGGGTGCCGGCCCGGGGCGCACCTTCCTGCGCATCACCGTGCCGCTGCTGTCGATGGCGATCCTGTCGGGGGTGCTGCTGACCTGGTCGAACACGATCCGCGAGCTCAGCGCCACGCTGATCCTGCAATCGGGCAACACGGTCACGCTCAGCATCGAAATCTTCAACGAAGTGGTGAACGGCAATTTCGGCATCGCGTCGGCGCTGGGCACGGTGCTGATCCTGCTGACCTTCCTGCCGCTGGTGATCCTGTTCGCCTTTTTGGGCAAGAAGGAGGAAGCGTTGGTATGAGCGAAACCGCGCGCCTGACCGACGCGATCGAACGCCAGCGCCGCGACGAGGCGGCGGCGCATGAGGCGGATTTCGCCCATATCGCGACGAAGCTCGCGCGGCGCGGCGTCGATCCCGAAACGATCGTGGCGCGCCTGTCGAAATTGCGCATCGCCGTGCCGAGCTGGGCGTTGGGGGCCGGTGGTACGCGCTTCGGCCGCTTCACCCAAGCGGGCGAACCGCGCGACATCAACGAGAAGGTCGCCGACGTCGCGGCCATCGAGAAGCTCACGCGCGCGAATGGCGAGATCAGCCTGCATATCCCGTGGGACCGCACCGACGATCCCAAGGGCTTGCGCGCCTATCTCGCCGAAAGCGGCATCGCTTGCGGCCCGATCAATTCGAACACGTTCCAAGATGGCGAGCGGCCGAACGATCCGCGCGCGTCCTATCGTTTCGGCTCGGTCAGCAATGTGTGGGACGAAGCGCGGGCGCGCGCCGTCGATCACATGGTCGGCGTCGTGGCGCTGGGCCAGGCGCTGGGCAGCCAAGCGCTGACGGTGTGGCTGTCGGACGGCACGAATCATCCCGGCCAACATAGTTTTCGCGGCGCGCTCGATCGCACGATCGACAGCCTCGCCAAGGTCTACGCCACGCTGCCCGACGGCTGGTCGCTCTATACCGAGCATAAGCCGTTCGAGCCCGCCTTCTACAGCTCGGTCAATTTCGATTGGGGGGCGAGCCTGTTGATCGCGCGCAGCCTGGGGCCCCGCGCGCGCTGCCTCGTCGATCTCGGCCATCATCTGCCCAATGCGAATATCGAGCAGATCGTCGCCATGCTTGTCCATCAAGGGCGCCTGGGTGGCTTCCATTTCAACGATTCGAAATACGGCGACGACGACCTGACGACCGGCTCGATCCAGCCTTATCAGCTGTTCTTGATCTGCCGCGAATTGGTCGACGCCGAGCGCGACGGCGCCTTCGCCGCGCACGCGCCCGATCTGATGATCGACGCGAGCCACAATTTCAAGGATCCGATCGAGGACGTGCTGCAATCGACCGAAGCGATCCTAATCGCCTACGCCCAGGCGATGACGGTCGATGCGGCGAAGCTCGACATCGCGCGCGCCGAGAACGATCCGGCGGGCGCCCAAGAAGCGCTGCAAGACGCTTTCCGCACCGATGTGCGTGCACTCGTGCGCGAGGCGCGGCGGCGCAAGGGCGGCGCGCTCGATCCCATCTCCGCCTTCCGCCTGTCCGGCTACCGGCAGGCGGTGGCGCATAAACGCGGTTTCCAGCAAGCGACGGGGCTTTAGTAAAATGGCGACGATCGACGAAACGGTTGAGTCGAGATGGGATGCGGCGCACGCGGCGACGCTGGCGGGCGACGAAGTGGCGCTGCTGCTCTACCGCTCCAATCTGCTCGGCGCCGATCTGCGCATCACCAACTACGCGGGCGGCAACACCAGCGGCAAATCGGAGGAGCGCGATCCCGTCACCGGCCAGACGACCACCGTATTGTGGGTCAAGGGTTCGGGTGGCGATATCGGCACGCTCACCCGCGACGGGCTGGCGCAGTTGCGCATGGAACGCCTGCTTGCCTTGCGCGAACGCTATCGCGGGCCGCAAGACGAAGACGCGATGGTCGGTTTCTACGACCATTGCCTATTCCATCCCAAAAGCCGCGCGCCGTCGATCGACACGCCGTTGCACGCCTTTCTGCCCGCGCGTCATGTCGACCATCTGCATCCCGACGCCGTGATCGCCATCGCCGCCGCAAAGGACGGCGAAGCGATGACCAAGGAAATCTATGGCGGCGAAGTCGGCTGGCTCGGCTGGATCCGCCCTGGTTTCGAACTCGCCTTGCAGATTTCCAAACTCGCCGCCGCCAATCCCAAGCTGGTCGGCGTAATGCTTGGCGGGCACGGCATCATCTCTTGGGCCGATACGTCCGAGGCGTGCTATCGCCGCTCCATCGACCTCATCAACCGTGCGGCGAAGTTCCTATCGTCGCGCGCGGGCAAGCCGCGCTTCGGCGGGCCGCTGCTGGCCAAAACGCCGGATGCCGCCACGCGCCGCGCGCGAGCACTGGCCGCAATGCCCGTGCTGCGCGGCCTTGCCTCGCGCCAGACGCGCAAGATCGGCCGCTTCGTCGATAGCGACCAGATCCTGACCTTCGCGGGTTCGGCCGATGGTGCGCGGCTCTCGGCCATCGGCACGTCCTGCCCCGACCATTTCCTGCGTACCAAGGTGGCGCCCGTGCTGCTGCCGGCCGATCTGCCGACGGACGAGAAGGCGCTGGCCGATCTCGTGCGGCCGCTCTTCGATCGCTACGCCGAAGAACATGCCGCCTATTACAAAAAACACGCGATCGCGGAATCGCCGCCGATGCGCGACCCGCAGCCGGTCGTCGTGCTGTGGCCGGGTGTGGGCATGTTCACCTTCGCCAAAGACGCCGCGACCGCGCGTATCGCGGGCGAATACTTCACCAACGCGGTGAACGTGATGGAGGGTGCCGAGCGCCTGGGCGGTTATGTCGGCTTGCCGCCGGCCGATGCGTTCAGCATCGAATATTGGGTGCTGGAGGAAGCCAAGCTGAAGCGCCAGCCGCCGGAGCGCAAACTCGCGCGGCGCGCGGCCTTGGTCAGCGGCAGCGCCAGCGGAATCGGCCTTGCCATCGCGCGGCGCTTCCTGTCGGAAGGGGCCGCCGTGGCGCTGCTCGATGTCGATGCCGGGAAGCTTGAGGCGGCGCGCGCCGATCTCGCCAAAGCCTTCGGCGCCGATAACGTGATCGCGATCGTCGCCGATCTGCAGGATGCGGCGGCGATCGAGCGCGCGGTCGAGACCGCCACGATCGCGTTCGGCGGCATTGATCTGCTCGTCAACAATGCCGGGCTGTCGATCGCGGGCGATGTCGATGTGCTCAGCATCGAGAAATACGATCTGATGCACAACGTGATGGCGCGTGGTGCCTTGCTGCTGAGCCAAGCTTTCGTCAAACGCCTGAAGGCGCAAGGGCTGGGCGGCGATATTCTTTATATCGCCAGCAAGAACGCGGTGTTCGCGGGCCCCAGCAACTCCGCCTATGGCAGCATCAAGGCCGCACAAGCGCATCAAGCGCGTTTGCTGGCGGCCGAGCTTGGCAAGTACGGCATCCGGGTCAACACCATCAATCCCGACGCGGTCATTCGCGGCTCGGGCATTTGGGATAAAGGCTGGGCCGCCGATCGCGCCAAAGCCTATGGCGTCGAGCCCGACAAGCTGGCGCAGCATTACGCCCAGCGCACGCTGCTGAACGTCGAAGTGCTGCCCGAGGATATCGCGGAAGCGGCGTTGTGCTTCGTCGGCGGCGCCTTGTCGAAGACCACGGGTGCCATGCTGGCCGTCGATGGCGGTATTGCCGCCGCATTCCCCCGGTAAAGCGGGCGGCGCGAACGGCATGCGCGAACAAGCCATCGCCGTTCTCGACATCGGCAAGACGAACGCCAAGCTGCTGGCGATCGACGCCAATGGCCGCACGCTCGCCGCGACGATTCGCGTCTGCCGTGCCGTCAATGGCGCGCTCGACAGCGAAGCGGTTTGGGAATGGTCTCTCGCCGGTTTGCGCGATCTCGCGACGCGTTTCGACATAACGGCGATCGTACCCGTGGCTCACGGGGCCGCCGGCGTGGTGGTCGATGCGCAAGGCCCTGTGCATCCCGCTGTCGACTACGAAGCGATCCCGCCCGCCGCGATCGACGCCGAATACGACGCGCTACGACCCGCTTTCGCGCAGACCTTTTCGCCGCGTTTGCCCGCCGGCCTTAATCTGGGGCGTCAGCTGTACTGGATTGCGCGAACCGCGCCCGACGCGCTGGCACGCGCGACGGCGTTCCTGACCTATCCGCAGTATTTCGCGTGGCGCTTATCGGGTGCGGCGGCAAGCGAGGCGACCTCGCTCGGCTGCCATACCGATCTGTGGCGCCCGGATATCGCCGCGCCCTCCGACCTCGTCACCCGGCAAGGCTGGACGCGTTTGCTGCCGCCATTGCGCCGCGCGTATGACCGCTTGGGCAAGACGCGGCCCGAGCTTGGCCTGCCGTCCTGCGACGTGCTCTGCGGCATTCACGACAGCAATGCCGCCTATTTGGGATACCTCGCGGGCGCACAACCGCCCTTTGCCGTCGTCTCCACGGGAACCTGGGTCGTGTGTTTCAACGGCCAGGGCAATCCCGCCAAGCTCGATCCCGCGCGCGATACGCTGGTCAATGTCGATGCACGCGGCCGCCCCGTGGCTTGCGCGCGCTTCATGGGCGGGCGCGAATACGAAACGATCGCCGGCCCTGCGACGCCGACCGAAGCCGATCTCGCGCGCATCGTGGAACGCCGCGCGATGGCGTTGCCGAGTTTCGCGCAAACCGGCGGACCCTTCCCCGGCCGCAAAGGACAGATCATCGGAAAGCTCGACACGCCGGGCGAGCGCGCCGCCGCGGCGACGCTTTATCTCGCGTTGATGACGCGCGAAACGCTCGATCTGACCGGCCCCGCGACGCGCCTTTATATTGACGGCGCTTTCGTCGCGAACCCGCTTTACGCGCCGCTTTTGGCGACATTGATGCCGGCGCACGAGATCTTCGTCTCGTCGCGGATCGACGGCACGGCGTCGGGTGCCGCGATCCTGGCACGCTGGACCGGCGACGCGCCGCCGCCCACGCAACTCGACGCCAAACGCGCCATGCCGCTTGACGTCGACCTCGACGCTTACGCCGCCGAATGGCGGGCGGCGATCGACCAAATCTAGCCCGAAACGGATACGCCAAAGCCCAAGGCTGACGTCCCAGGACAGCCATGCCGCCCACGAACGGCGCTAGCGTCCTTGCAATCGCGTCCCGGATTGCGCAATCTCGTCTGTAATAAAACCGTCACTAAAATATCGCGACAGGGGTACTGGATGTCCGCAACGTTGGCCGGTCGTGCCGTAATCGCAGCGTTTGTTCTCATTGCCGGTGGTGCGTTCGGCGCGCCCGGGGCGGCGAAGGCGCAAGACAACTGTTCCAACCGAGGACAGCTCGATACGGCTTATTGCGATGCGGACGGCGACTTGGTCGCCGATACGCCGACCGATCCGACCAAATTGAAAGATCCCGCGACGTTGATCTTCGCCTACTCGCCTGTCGAAAACCCGGCGGTGTATCAGGCGGTCTATCAGCCGTTCATGGACTATCTGGCGTCCTGCACCGCCAAACGAGTCGTCTATTTCCCGGTCCAATCGAACGCGGCGCAGGTCGAAGCGATGCGCTCGGGCCGATTGCATATTTCGGGCTTCGCGACGGGCGTCGTCGGGTTCGCGGTCAACCTTGCCGGCGCGGTTCCGTTCGCCGTTATCGGTTCCGAGAAAGGGCCCGCCGGCTACAAGCTATTCGCGATCGTCAAGGCCGACAGCCCCTACAAGACGCTGACCGATCTGAAGGGCAAGCGCGTCGCGCACACCGCCCCTTCGTCGAACTCCGGAAATCTGGCCCCGCGCGTGTTCTTCCCCGATCTGGGGCTCGTGCCCGACAAGGACTATCAGCCGCTGATGTCGGGCGGTCACGACCGGTCGGTGCTGGGCGTGGCGCAAGGCGACTACGATATGGCGCCCGTCGCGTCGGACGTCTACGAGCGCATGGTCGCGCGCAATGCGGTAAAGGCCGAGCAGATCCGCGTGATCTGGGAGAGCGAAACCTTCCCGACCTCGTCTTGGTCGATGCCGCACGATTTGAAGCCGGAGCTCGCCGCGAAACTGCGGCAGTGTTTTTATGATTATCGCTTCTCCGATGGGCTGAAGAAGGAATATGTCGGCGAGGATCGGCTGCTGCCGATGACCTACAAGGATACGTGGCGCCCGATCCGGGAAGTCGCCGAGAAATCGGGTACGCCCTACAACAAGGCCGCCTACGAAGCCCAGACCCGGCGCGAAGCCGATGCGGCGGCGAAGAAAGCCGCCGAGGAAGCCGCCAAAGCGGCAACGGCACCCAAACCCTGATCTCAAACGAATAACGGCCGGAAACGCGGCCAATGACGGGAGAAAACCAATGACGCCTCTCAAATTTATGTTCGCCGCCGCGGCAGCGATCTTCGCCTTCTATTCGGCGGGCGACGCCCGCGCGCAAGACGCCACCTGCCCGCATCGCGGCCAGCTCGACACGCTCTATTGCGACGAAAACAACGATCTGGTCGCCGACGCGCCCAAGGATCCCAAGAAGTGGCGCGACCCGTCGGCGCTCGTCTGGGCCTACACGCCCGTCGAAGATCCCGCCGTTTACGCCAACGTATTCAAGCCGTTCACCGACCACCTGCAGCAATGCGTGGGCAAACGCGTGGTCTACTATCCGGTTCAGTCGAATTCCGCCGAGATCGAAGCGATGCGCTCGGGTCGTCTGCATTTCGCAGGCTTCTCGACCGGCCCCACGGGCTTTGCGGTCAACCTCGCTGGTGCCGTGCCATTCGCGGCGAAAGGGCTCGGCAGCGAAGTACGCGGCTACAATCTCGTCGCCGTCGTCAAGGCGTCGAGCCCTTATCAAACCCTTACCGATCTCAAAGGTAAGCGCGTCGCGCATACATCGCCTTCGTCGAACTCCGGCAATCTCGCCCCCCGCGTATTGTTTCCGTCGCTGGGTCTGTCGCCCGATACAGACTACAAGCCGCTGATGTCCGGCGGGCACGACAAGTCGCTTTTGGGAGTCGTCTCCGGCGATTACGACATGGCGGCGGTCGCGTCGGACGTGTTCGACCGGATGATCGACCGCGGCACGATCAAGGGGCCGGATCTGCGGGTCATCTACCGTAGCCCCGTCTTCCCCACCTCGTCCTTCGCTTACGCGCACGACCTCAAGCCCGAACTCGCCGAGAAGCTGAAAAGCTGCTTCTTCGAATTCCGTTTCCCCGCGGCGATGACCAAGGAATTCAACGGCGACGATCGCTTCCTGCCTATCAACTACAAGGAGACTTGGGCGGTGGTCCGCGAAGTGGCCGAAAAAAGCGGTACGCCCTACAACAAGTCGGCCTACGATACGGAAGCCAAGCGCGAAGCGGACGAAGCCGCCAAGAAAGCGGCGGCCAAGCCGTGATGGGCCAGCAGTACCGGGAGCGCGCGACGCGATGATGGATGGTTCCGCCGACGGCCCGAAGGATGCGCGGGCGACGTTGCAGATCCGCAACCTGCGCAAGGAGTACCGGGCCGGACAGCCCGTCCTTAAGGACATCTCGCTGACGATCGGCGGCACCGGCATCACCGCTATCATCGGGCCGTCCGGCACCGGCAAATCGACGTTGATCCGCTGCATCAACCGCCTCGTCGATCCGACGTCCGGCGAGATCCTGTTCGGCGGACGGGATCTCGCGAAACTGCGCGGCACGGAATTACGCGTCGCGCGCCGGCGCATCGGAATGGTGTTCCAAGAGTACAATCTGGTCGAACGGCTGAGCGTGATCGAGAACGTATTGTGCGGGCGCCTGGGCTACCTGCCCGCGTGGCGCGCGTTTTTGCGGCGCTTCCCGGAGGCCGACATCGAGCGCGCGTTCGAACTTCTCGATCAGGTTGGCCTTGGCGCCGATTTCGCCACGCGGCGCGCCGACAAACTATCCGGCGGCCAGCGCCAACGCGTGGGCATCGCACGCGCCGTGATGCAAGGGCCCGACCTGGTTTTGGCCGACGAGCCGACATCGTCGCTCGACCCTAAGACGTCGGTCGAGATCATGGAGCTGATGGCCACACTTTCGGCCAAGCGCGGAATCCCCATTATCGTCAATATCCACAATGTCGATTTGGCGCGCCGTTTCGCAGGCCGGGTGATCGGCATGTCGCAAGGCGAAGTGATTTTCGACGGTCCGCCCGGCGATCTTCGCGATAGCCACCTCACCGCGATCTATGGCGGACAGGGCTGGCTGTCGTGACGACGTCATCGCGTGTGCGCGCTTTTCCGGCGAATTGGCCGTCGCGTATCGCGTGGATCGGGCTTGCCGTCTATGCGCTCTACGCCTGTTCCATTCTCGACGTGACGTGGCCGCGCTTCCTGCAAGGGCTCGACAACGGCGCGCGTTTTCTCGGCCGCATGTTCCCGCCCGCGACGGCGCCGGATAAAATGGAGCTGCTATGGACCGGCATGGTCGAAAGCATCCAGATCGCGGTTCTTTCGACATTCTTCGGCGTCCTGCTGTCGCTGCCGCTGGGACTCCTCGCCGCGCGCAACCTGACGCCCGCTTGGGTTTCGGCCGCCGCGCGCATCGCGATCGCCGTCTGCCGATCGTTTCACAGCGTCATCGTCGCGATCCTGTTCGTCAAAGCGATCGGTTTCGGCGCGCTCGCCGGCGTGATGGCGCTTATCGTCGCAACGATCGGATTCGTCTCAAAGCTATTCGCCGACGCGATCGAGGAAATGTCGATGAAGCAGGTCGAAGCGGTGCGCGCGACCGGCGCGTCGTTCATGAGCGTGCTCGCGATGGGCGTATTTCCGCAGGTCGCGGCGCGCTTCGTCGGCTTCGCGACTTACCAGCTCGATTCCAATCTTCGTAACTCGACGATGGTCGGCTTGGTGGGTGGCGGCGGCATCGGCGCGACGCTATTCACGGCGTATCAGCGCTTCGACTATGACTTCGTCCTGACGATCCTGCTGGCGATCATCCTGGTCATCATGGTGGCCGAGTTCGTCGCCGCCCGGCTGCGGCGGATATTCCAATGACCCGCCTCACGTCCGGATCGCGCTGGCAGCGCTTCACGCCGATCGAGCGAATGGCGCGGCTCGCCGTCTACATGTTGACGGCGGCGGCGGTCGCCTGGTCGCTGCGTACGGTCGAGATTATTCCGGAGTTTCTTTACGACGCGCCCGAACAGACCGCCGATCTGTTCGTGCGCATGTGGCCGTTCGATTGGGCGTTCTATCCCAAGGCCATCCACGAAGCGCTGATCGAAACCTTCCACACCGCGACCCTCGGCACGATCATCGCGCTTTTTTTGGCGATCCCGTTCTCGTTCCTCGCCGCGCGCAATTTCACGCGCTCGCCTTTCCTCAATTGGATCGCGAGTTTCGTGTTCGTGGCCTCGCGATCGGTCAATTCGTTGATTTGGGCGCTGCTGTTCGTCGCCGTTTTCGGCCCCGGGCCGCTCGCGGGCACGCTTGCGATCGCATTCCGCTCGATCGGGTTCGTCGGCAAGATCTTCGGCGAAGCGCTGGAGGAAGCCCAGCCGGGCCCCATCGAAGCTTTGACGGCCGCGGGCGCGCCGCGCGCGATGATTTTGGTCAAAGGCTATTGGCCGCAAGTCGAGCCTTCGTTCTGGTCTGTCGCGTTGCTGCGCTGGGACATCAATATTCGTGAATCCGCCGTGCTCGGCCTCGTTGGCGCTGGTGGAATCGGCGTGGCGCTCGATGCCGCCCTCAACAATCTCTATTGGGACCAGGTCGGGCTGATCCTTGCGGTGATCTTTCTGGTCGTGATCGCGACCGAGATCGTCACGAGTTTCATCCGTTCGCGAATCATCTGATCGATCACGCGATGCCCGGACGCGGAACTACGAAATGAAGGTTTTCGAGTAACGACGAACACAAAAATACAAACAGGGGGGGGCTCCAAATGACCGAATTAAAGCGCCGCCGCGCGCTTGCGATCGCTGCCGTTTTACTGTCAGCCGGCCTAAGCGGCTGCGCGCAGCAGACGGCTCGGCCGCCGAGCATCGACAAAATCGACACGATCGTCGTGCTCTATCTCGAAAACCGAAGCTTCGACCATCTCTACGGAAAGTTTCCGGGCGCCAACGGGCTCGACAATGCGGGCGCCGCCGCCATACAGGTCGACGAAAGCGGCAAACCCTACGCAAAGCTGCCCGATCCGCTCGATTTGCGCCAACGCCCGCCTGCGCGCTACGCGAAACTTCCGGCCGAACTGCCCAACGCGCCGTTCCGCCTCGACGACTTCTACGCGCAGACCGAGGTTTTGGGCAGTCTCATTCACGCCTTCCATACGCAGCAACTGCAGATCGCCGGCGGCAAGATGAACCGCTTCGCGGCCGAGTCCGACGCCAAAGGATACGCGATGGCGACATGGGACGGCTCCAAGCAGGGCCTGTGGAACTACGCGCGGCGCTATACGCTGGCGGACAATTTCTTCCATGCCGCGTTCGGCGGTTCGTTCCTCAACCACTTCTGGCTCGTCTGCGCCTGCACGCCGATCTATCCGAGCCCACCCGCATCGATCCAAGTCAAGTTCGACGCACAAGGCCGTCTGGTCGACGAAGGTTACGCGACCGCCGATGGCTATGCCGTCAATACGATGGAGCCCGTCGGCGGGCCGCATGATCCGAAGATCAAGCCCGAGTTGCTACTGCCGGTACAGACCCAGACGACGATCGGCGATCGTCTCAGCGAAAAGGGGATCGCGTGGGCTTGGTACACGGGCGGCTGGCGCGAGGCCGAAGCGGGCGCGGAGAAGCCCGGTACGTTCAGCTATCATCATCAGCCCTTCGCGTTCTTCGACCGCTTCCAAAAGGGCAAAGCCGATCGCGACAGGCATCTGAAGGATCTCGCCGATTTCGAGGCCGATATCGCGCGCGGCGCGCTGCCGCCGGTGAGCTTTTACAAACCGCGCCGAGGCATCAATCAGCATCCGAGTGCGAGCAACATCAAGGACAGCGACGCGCATGTCGTCGAGTTGCTCGAAAAGCTCGAGAAGAGCCCGCAATGGGGGAAGATGGCCGTGATCGTCACCTACGACGAGAATGGCGGCTTTTGGGACCATGTAACGCCGCCCAAGCGCGACCGCTGGGGACCCGGCGTGCGCGTGCCGGCACTCGTCGTCTCGCCCTTCGCGAAGCGCGGCCATGTCGACCACACGCAGTACGACACGACGTCGGTGCTGAAATTCATCGAACTACGCCACGGGCTGGCGCCGCTCGGCAGCGCCGATGGCGCGGCCAACGGGCTGACCGGTGCGTTCGAATGAAGATCGCCGGCGTCAAAAACCGCAGCGCAGGTTGATCAAGTCTCCGCACGATTAACCGTTATGCGGAATTGCATCCGACGAAGACGACGCGAAAACTAAAAGTAAAGCCGAAAACGCCGAAGCCCGCCGCTGGTTTCCCAGGGCGGGCTTCTTCGTTTCTCATCGTGATGGTCGGAGCGACGGGATTCGAATCCCGAACGGCATTGCCGCGACCCCAGCCCCCTATTCGATAGAATCACAGCGCGCGCGTCAGATTTCGCGACGCTCCACCGCCGCCCTAGGGCAACGCGGCGATCGATCCGCTTCACGCCGGCACCGTTTCCCCGAATGCGAAGCAAAATGACGGATCCCCGCGCTCCGGCATCGCACCGTTCCGGACATCCGACACCGACTGTTACACCGGATACAAATCGGCATTGAGACAATGTCACAAATCTACACCCCTACTGATGCAAATCAATGAAGCCGCTCCCCGGGCGCGTAAACTGGCGGTCGTAAACAGGAGTTTCGTCTCGCGTGTCCGCCGATACCCCCTCCCGCACCCAGCCGCGCACCAGCGGCGGACAAACTATATCGACCAGTATCGGCCTAACGGGCGCGATCGGCTTGCTGGCCTTCGTCGTCCTGCATGAAGGCCGGGATAGCCGGTTCATCGACGCGACGGGCATCGCCATCGTCTTCGGCGGCACGATCGTCGCCGCATTCCTCGCTTTCCGCCTCGCCGAGATCCGCGAGGCATTGATCGCCGCCGTCGATGTGTTCCGCGAGGACCACTCGCTCGACCGCGATCTCGCCGAACTGATCGCGTTCGCGCGCGCGACCAGCCGCCATGCGATCGCCGACGCGGAAGCGCGGTTGAAGGCGATGCACAGCCCGTTCCTGCGTCTGGGACTGCAAATGTGCCTCGACGGATCGCCGACCGACGACATCCTGACCGTCATGAATTGGCGCGTGCAGAAATTCGCGGAACGCGAGGCCGTGCCGGCACGGCTCTATCGCACGCTCGCCGGGTTCGCGCCGGCCTTCGGTCTTCTGGCGACGCTGACGGGGTTGATCGGCATGATGGGCAAGCTCGGCACCGCCGACGTGCGCGCCGTCGGCGCCAGCATGGCGATCGCGCTGCTTGCGACGTTCTACGGCCTCGTCCTCGCCAATCTGATCTTCAAGCCCGTCGCGATCAAACTCGAGCAGCGCACCCAGCGCCGCGTCCAGATGCTCAACATCATGCTCGCGGGCATCGTGTTGCTGCGCGTCGGCAAGTCGCCGGCGATGATCCAAGACGCGCTCGACGCGATGCTGCGCGAGGTGCGCGACGAGGTCGGCAATGCCGAATGACGCCCCACCGGCGCCGGCGGCGCCGCAACCCATGTCGGACGAAAGCGCGCGCAATCTCGTGCGCTCGGCGACGCGCGGCGCGCGGATTCCGACCCCGAGTCTGCCGTCGGGCGAGGCCGACGGCGAAGGCGATCTCTGGCTGATCAGTTATGCCGACATGATGACGCTGCTGTTCGCGGTGTTCGTCATCGTCGTGTCGATCGTGGGACTTTCGCCGCAAGACACGCGCGGCCCCGACATAACACCGCCGCCACCGCCGCCGATCAAACTCGCGCCGTTGTCCGAACCGTTGATCTTGGGGGCGCCGGAAACGTCGGGGTTCGTCGTACCGCGCCTCGATCGCACCCCGCCCGCCGGCTTGATCCCGCGCGACGACACGCCCGCGGGGCAAGCCGCCGGCGAGCGCGCGCCGGACGAGCGTGCAACGCTGGGCGCGCGCGCCGGCGACGTGCCGCCGGCCGCCGCCGGGTTCATCGCGTCGATGGGTTTGACCGATCTCGCCGCTCTGACCGTGTCCGACGGGCGGGCCGCATTGGCGATCGATCCGCGCGCTTTGTTCGGCGCGCGCGGCGCGCGGCCGGCGAGCAACGGCGAGGTCGGTGACGACGGGCGCCGCGTCCTCGCGCGTCTCTACCCCCTTTTGGCCGCGCAGTCCGGAATCCGCATCGCCGCGGAAGCGGCGGAATGGAATACGGGCTTCGTCCGCGCCGGCGCCGTGGCGCGCGTGCTCGTCGATTTGGGGATCCCGTCGCGCGCCTTGACGTTCGCGGTCGATCTTGGCGGGCGCGACGGACGGGCCGGCGGCGAGCCGATCGTTCTTTCCTGGGAGATGAAATGATGCGCGCGAGCGGTGTGGGTCATATCGGCGGCGCGTTGCTGCTCGATGCGCGGCATACGGCGGAGCGCGAAATACCGACCCTCGCGCGGTTCTTCGCCCAATTCGTCCACGACCGGCTCGACGGCGGCAAACACGATTTCGCGTCGGTGGCCGAACGCGTCCATCTCGTGCTGACCGATCCGCACGAAAGCGCGCGCGCCGCGGCGATCGGCGCCGATCTGGCGCGAAACGTCGAGCATCTGGGCTTCGGCGATCTACGCTGGCGGCTGTTCCATCTGCCGGCGGAACGCGAGGCGCTGATGGCCGTGATCGAGGCGGCGCGCTCGGCGCCGGCCAAAGACGGCCCCTCGCCCGCCGACGACGCGTTGCGTCTCCAAAACGTCCTCGACAACGCCGATCCGTCGGCGTTCCTGCGCCAATGGCCGGTTTACGAGATCGCGCCCGAGGGCGACACGATCGCCTTCGAAGACGCCGACGTCGATCTCGCGGCCGCGTCGGCGGCGACCGGCGTCGCGATCACGGGCAATCCGTGGCTCGTGGAGTGCGCTTCGTCGCTGATCGAGCGGCGCGCGCTGCGCGATTTCGCGGGCGACACAAGCCGCGTCCGGCCGATCTGCCTGCGCGTCACGACGCGCTTCGCGCAAAGCCCGGAATTCGCCGCGATCCGTTTCGAATTGCCGCCGGCGGCGAAGGATCGGCTGATACTCGACTTCACGATCGGCGACGTCCACGCGAACCCGGACCGTTTCGGGGCGTTGCTGGGCGTCTTGCGGCCGAGCGGCATCCGCGTCGCGCTCTCGCATGTTCCGTGGTCGAAAGCCGATCAGATCGAGCCCCTCGTCGCGGGGGTCGACTGGCTCAAAGGCCGTTTCGATCCCGCCGTGTCGCCCGCGCACGCGTTGCTGAAGTTCGGCGCGGCGCGTTGCGTCGCCGACGACCTGCCTGACCTCGCGC
The DNA here is from genome assembly GCA_965228135.1 of Tagaea sp. Classification (GTDB taxonomy): domain Bacteria; phylum Pseudomonadota; class Alphaproteobacteria; order CACIAM-22H2; family CACIAM-22H2; genus Tagaea. The sequence continues at coordinate 5,200,199 of OZ245798.1, read as the reverse complement.
GCGCCAAAGCGGCGGTCGAGGCCGGTTTCGTGCGGATCACCGGCCCCGGCGCCGACGCGCTGTTCGCCGAACGGCGCTCGCGCGCGCTGCTCGCCGGGCGCGATGCGGGCCAAGCGCGATGACACCGACCGCCGACATCGCCGGCCGCGTCGTCGCGTGCCGCGGCTCAACCGTCGATGTCGTGTTTCCGGCGGGCGCATTGCCCGCGTTGCAGGCGGGATTGATCTTGGGAACCGGCGACGGCGCCGTCGCCGCCGAAGTTCTGGCCCATCTCGACAACCATACCGTCCGCGCCGTGGCGCTGGGCCCGGCCTGGACGCTCGTCGAAGGCGCGCCCGCGCGCGCGCTGAACGGCCCGCTGCGCGTTCCCGTCGGCACCGGGGTGCTCGGCCGCGTGTTCGATGCGATCGGAAAGCCGATGGACGGCGCCGCAGTCGACGGTCCCGAATGGCCGATCCACCGTGCGCCGCCCGAATTCGGACGCCAGGATGCGCGTCAATCGCCCTTCGTCACCGGCATCAAGGTGGTCGATCTTCTCGCCCCGCTCGTTCGCGGCGGAAAGACCGCGATGTTCGGCGGTGCGGGCGTCGGCAAGACGGTGCTGGTGATGGAATTGATGCGCGCGGTCGTGCGCCACCATTCGGGCGTCGCCGTTTTCGCGGGCGTGGGCGAGCGTTCGCGCGAAGGCCAGGAACTCTTGGTCGAAGCGAAGGCGGCGGGCATCATGGATCGCGCCGCCTTCGTCTTCGGCCAGATGGGCGAGCCGCCCGGCGCACGCTGGCGCGCCGGCTTCACGGCGCTGACGATGGCCGAGTATTTCCGCGACGCGCTCGGCGAGGACGTGCTGCTGCTCGTCGATAATTTCTTCCGTTTCGTCCAAGCCGGCAGCGAAATCTCCAGCCAGCTCGGGCGCCTGCCCACGCGCGTGGGCTATCAACCGACGCTGGCGAGCGAGATCGCCGCCTTCCAAGACCGCATCGCTTCGGTGCGCGGAGCTGCCGTCACCGCGATCCTGGCGATGTACGTGCCCGCCGACGACTTCACCGACCCCGCCGTCGCCGAGACCTTCGCGCATCTCGATTCCACGCTGGTGCTGTCGCGCGCGATGGCGGCGGAAGGTCTTTATCCGGCTGTCGATCCGCTCGCCTCGTCGTCGAGCTTGCTCGTCGTCGAAAGCGTCGGCCGGCGCCACGCGGAAACGGCGGCTTCCGTGCGCGGCGCGTTGGCGCGTTACGCCGATCTTCAGGAGATCATCGCCCTGCTCGGCGTCGAGGAGTTGTCGCAGGACGACCGCCGCACGGTCGCACGCGCACGTCGTCTACAGCGCTTCTTGACGCAGCCTTTCGGCGTCACGACGGCGTTCACCGGGCTCGCCGGCGCGTCGATTCCGCTCGAGGCCACGCTGGCGGGATGCGAAGCGATCCTCGACGGCGCGACGGATTCCTGGCCCGAGACCGCGCTTTACATGACCGGCACGCTCGACGACGCCGCGCGAAAGGCGAAGGCGGCCGCATGAAGCGCCAGCTCTCCCTGGTTCTGCGCGATCTCGCCGAACCCGACGCCGCGCCGATCGACGTGCGCTTGGTACGCGCGCGCGACGCGTCAGGCGCCTTCGCCATTCAGCCCGGACACGCCGATCTCGTCGCCGCGTTGGTGCCATCGCTCGTCGAATGGGTCGCCGTCGACGGCGGCACGCATTTCGCCGGCGTTCCGGGCGGCGTGCTGCGCGTGTCGAACGGCCATGCCGTCGAGATTCTCGCCCGTCGCCTTTACGCGGGCGATACCCCCGGCGACGTCGCCCGGGCGCTGCGGCGTGCGCGCGACGGCGAACGTCAGGCCGACGAAGACCGCCGCCGCTCGCTCGATCGGCTCGAAGCGGAGATCGCGGGTCATCTCGTCCGGCGCCTGACGACGGCGCCGAAAGCGGAAGGGACCGCCCCATGACGCAAGGGCCCGAGATCGACCCCGACAAGGCGCGCCTGGCAAGCGAAGCCGAACGGCACGGCACGCGCGATCCGGCCGATCCCTATTGGCGGATGCCAAGTGCCGGTCAGCTTTTGGCGCTGGGCGGACGGCTCGGCTGGATGGTGGCGCTGCCGCTGGTCGCCGCCGCTTGGCTGGGCCACGCGCTGGACGAGCGCTTCGGCACCGGCGTGCAGATCGCCGCCGCCGCGATCGTCGTCGCGGGCGCCGGCGGTTTCGCGGCGCTTTGGCGGAGCATTTCACGATGAGCGGCCTTCCCCTTCTTTTCGGCGCGGCACTGGCGGGTGCTGGCCTTGGCGTCGCGCTGCAACACCTGCTGGCTTGGCGCGTGCAAGCCTCGCTCGAAGGCCGCGCGGCGCCGGCGATCCTTGCGGCACTCGCCGGATTGGCGCTTCCGCTGGCCGGCGGTTTGGCGCTGGTCCAGGCCGGCGCGGCGCCCTTGATCGCCGGCGCGGCGGGACTGGGCGCCACGCGTCTCGCCCTGACGGCCGCCGCCGCTTGGAAAGGGTAGGACGATGGAAAACCCGCTCGCCGCCCACGCATGGTTCACGATCGCCGGTCTGCCGATCCATCCCGCGATCGCCGGTGGCGCCGCCGTATCGCTGCTGTTGGTCGTCTGCGCGAAGCTCGCGGTCGGCCGCATTCCGGCGACCTCGCGTGTGGCGATCGCCGCCGAGGCCATCCTTACGATGGTGGAGCGCGAGCTGGCCGGCGTGTTCGACCGCGATCCCGCGCCCTTCCTGCCGCTGTTGGCCACGCTGTTCTTGTTCGTGCTGACGGCGAATTGGAGCGCGGTGCTGCCCGGATGGCGTCCGCCGACCGAGTTCCTCGAAACGCCGGCCGCACTCGCGGTCGCGGTGTTCGCCGCGGTCCAGTATTACGGCGTGCGCGAACACGGGTTTCTTGGATATCTCAAGCATTTCGCGACGCCGAACGTCCTGTTCGTCCCGTTCCATATCGTCGCCGAGTTCACGCGCACGCTGTCGCTCGCCGTTCGCCTGTTCGGCAACATGATGAGCCACGGCCTGATCCTGGCGATCGTCGCGTCGGTCGCCGGATTGATCGTGCCGATTCCGTTCCTGGCGCTGGGCCTGCTGATCGGCGCGGTCCAAGCCTACATCTTCACCATCCTCGCCGCCGTCTACATCGCGGCCGCCGTCGCGCGGCCGGAAGGGAGCAAAACATGACCGTCGAAATCTGGAGCATCATCGGCGCCGTCGTCGCCGTCAGCGTGGGCGCGATCGCGCCGGCCATCGCCGAGGGTCGCGCGCTGGCCGCAGCGCTGGAAGGCATCGCCCGCCAGCCCGAATCCGCCGGGCCGATCTCGCGCACGCTTTTCGTGGGCTTGGCGATGATCGAGACGATGGCGATCTACTGCCTTGTCGTCGCGCTGCTGCTGCTGTTCGCCAATCCCTTCGCCGGCGTGCGATGACCTTTTCGCCGCTCGCCTTCGCCTTCCAGATCGCGAATTTCGCGCTTCTGGTCTGGCTGCTGAAGCGCTTCCTATACGCCCCGCTGCTCGCCGCGATCGACGCGCGCCGCGACGAGCTGGCGCAAGCGCAGAACGCCGCGCGGGCCGCGAAGCTGGCGGCCGACGCCGCCGCCGATGCGGCCCGGGCGCAAGCGCGCGAAACCGAGATGGCACGCGCCAAGCTGATCGACGACGCGCGCGCGGCAGCCTTGGCCGAGCGCCAGCGGATCGTCGACGGCGCGCATCGGGAAGCGCAAGGACGCCTGGAAGCGGCCGCGGCGCGCCTGGCCGGCGAGCGCCGCGCAGCCGCGCACACGCTGCGCGCCGACGCCGCCGCCCTCGCCGAAGCGTTGGCGCGCCGCGTTATGGCGGGGTTGCCGGATGCGGCGCTCGACGCGGGTTTCCGCGACGCGGTGGGCAAATGGCTCGACGCGCTGCCGCGCGACAAAGCGGCCGATCTTCTGACGGGGACCACGCCCGCGCGTATCGCGACGGCGGCGGAGCTCGACGCGCCGTCGCGCACCGCCTGGATCGACTTGTTCGCCTCGCGCGTGTCCGGCGCCGCCAAGCCGCCGATCTTCGTCGTCGATCCCGCGATCGGCGGCGGCGTCGAGATCGATTTCCCGGGCGGCTCGGCGCGCTTCTCGCTGCGCGCGGCGGCGGCCGAATTGCGCACGGACGCGGCCGCCGATGACTGAGACGCTCGAAGCGACGTTGGGCGCTTGGGCGCGCGGCGCGGCCGCGAAGCTCGCCGCGTCGCCGTTCGTTCCCAGCCTCGCCCCCGCCGGCCGGGTGGCGCGCGTATTCGACGGGATCGCGATCGTCGCGGGACTGCGCGATGCGCGCGCGGGGTCTTACGCCGTTTGCCTTCCCGACGACGGATCGCCGCCCGTGCCCGCGATGGTACACAGCCTCGATCGTGGCGAAGCGGGCTGCGTGCTGCTCGCCCCCGCCGGCGCGCTGCGCGCGGGTGCGCGCGTGCGCGTCGAGGACCGGCCGATCGAAACGCCGGTCGGCGATGCGTTGCTCGGCCGCATCGTCGATCCGCTGGGCGTTCCGCTCGACGGCTTGCCCGTTCCCGAAACGCGCGCGCGCCTGCCCGCCGATCGTCCGGCACCCGCCATTCTGGCGCGCGCGTCGATCGATCGCGCCTTGCACACCGGCACGACCGCGATCGACGCGCTGATCCCGCTGGGGCGCGGCCAGCGCGAGTTGATCGTCGGCGACCGGCGGACCGGCAAGTCGACGCTGGGGCTCGACGCGATCCTGGCGCAGCGGCCGGGCGACGTGGTGTGCGTGCACGTATCGATCGGTCAGCGCGCCGCGGCGACGTTGCGCGCGATCGAAGCGGTGCGCGCGCGCGGCCTTGCGCAAAACTGCGTTTTCGTCGTCGCGGCGGCGGACGATCCGCCGGGACTGCAATGGCTCGCCCCGTTCGCCGCCTGCGCGATCGCCGAGTATTTCCGCGACGCCGGGCGCGACGCGCTGCTGGTCATCGACGACCTCAGCAAACACGCCGCCGCGCATCGTCAGATCGGCCTTCTGCTGCGCGACCCGCCGGGACGCGAGGCCTATCCGGGCGACGTGTTCTATCTCCATGCGCGCCTGCTCGAACGCGCGGCGAAGCTGGCGCCCGAGCGCGGCGGCGGTTCGCTCAGCATTCTCGCGATCGCCGAAACCCAGGCCGGCGACATCGCGGGCTACATTCCGACCAATCTCATTTCGATCGTCGACGGCCAGATCGTGTGCGACGCCAAGCTTTGGGCGCTGGGCCGGAAACCGGCGATCGATATGGGGCGCAGCGTGTCGCGCGTCGGCGGGCGCGCCCAGCCGCCGTCGTTGCGCGCGCTCGCGGGACCGCTGAAACTCGCCTACGCGCAATTTCTGGAGCTCGAGGAATTCGCGCGTTTCGGCGGCCTGGCCGACGAAGGGGCCCGCGCGCGTCTGGCGCATGGCGGGCGCCTGCGCGCCGCCCTCGCTCAGCCGGCCGCCGCCCCACTGACGCTGCCCGCCCAATATGCGCTGCTAAGTGCCGTCGACGGCGGGCTGATGGACGATCGCCCCGTCGCGGAGGTCGGACGATTGCGCGACCGCGCCGAGCAATGGCTGCGCGGTGCGTTGCCCGAGCTTTGCGATACGCTGGAATCCGGTGCCGCGCCCACGCGCGCCGATATCGATCGGCTGCGTGCGGCATTGGCGGCGTTCGTCGCGCGCGGGTCGGGCGATGCAAGCGGCGCGTGATCCCGCCGCACGCCTATCGGCACTGCGCCGCTTTCGCGAGGTCGCCTCGGCGATGCGCGCGATCGCGGCGGGCGAATTGCAGGCGGCGGAGCGCGCGTGCGCGGCCGCACGCGACTACGACCGGCGCCTGGCGGAGATCGCCGACGCCATCCTTGGCCCCGCGCCGGCCGCGGCCGGCCCGAACGCGCAGATCGTCGCCTTCGTCGCCGAAACGGGATTCTGCGCGGCGTTCGACGAGCCCGTGCTGACCGCCGCTTTCACCGCCGCGCAAGACGCGTCGCCGCCGCTCCTGGTCGGCCGCCGAGGTGCACGGCGCATGCGCGAGCTGGGCAAGTCGGTGCGCGGCGTCGCGATGGCCGCGCATTCGGCCGGCCTCGACGATTGCATCGCGCGGATACGGTGCGAGATCGATCCGCAGGCACCATTGACGCTGTTCGCGTGGTCTTCGCAGCCGGGAACGGCCGGCCTACTGTCGCGCAACATATCGCCGCGCGATCGGGCGCGGGTCGCCGGGCGCGCTTGCGACCGCTACGCCAAGCGCCCATTGCGCCAAGAAACGCCGGAAGCTTTGGGATCGGCGATCGAAGGCGAAGCCCGTTTCGCCGCGATTTATCGCTTCGCGGCGGAAAGCCTGGCGGCCGAGACCGCCGCGCGTTTCGCGCGCATGGATGCGGCCTGCGCGCGCGCCGACGAAACGATCGAACGATTGGCCCGCGACGCCGAGCGGGTTCGGCAAGATCGTATCTCGGAGGAGATCTTCGAGGCCTTCGGCGCTGGCGCCGCGCGGTTGATCGGCACGGCGAGCTAACGCTCGTTATCGGCGCGGCGCCTATCGTCGACAACAGACGCACTCAATGCGGCATACATAAGAAATGCCGAAGCCCGAATCTGGTTTCCCAAAGCGGGCTTCTTCGTCTCTCTCGAATAATGGTCGGAGCGGCGGGATTTGAAGCTCGCGCGGCGTCGCCGCAAACCCGGTCCCGAATCGCACAAAAGCCAATTCCTTCAATATTGGTTTCCACAATATCGAGGCGTTTTGAGACCTTTCGTGGAAAATGAGAGCTTATCGGGCGAAGGCTAAGAGGACTCGACGCCACAACAAATTCGAGCCCGCTATACCGGGCGGCGATCGCTCCACATCGACGTGTAGGGTCCCGCCCCCTGCTCGCCGCCGTCGATTGCCAGTATCTGGCCGGTCGTCTGACCCGAGTTCTCGCCGCAGAGATAGGCGATCGCAGCCGCAACTTCTTCGGGTGTCGCCAAGCGCGCGGTCGGGATCGAGCGCGCGCGCGCCCGGATCGACGCTTCGCCTTTGCGTGCGACATAAGCCTCGGTCGTCACCGCACCCGGCGCGACGGCATTGACGGTCACGCCCTTCGGCCCAAGCTCGCTTGCCATCGCGCGGGTCAGTGCGATCACCGCCGCCTTGGACACGGCATAAGGGATCACGCCCAACGGTCCGCCGAGCCCAGCGAGCGACGCGACATTGACGATACGTCCCCAGCCGCGCGCGGCCATCGCGGGCGCCACGGCGACGCTCAATTGCGCAACCGAATGCAAATTTCCGTCAAGCGATGCGCGGATTTTCGCCGGCAACTCGGGACCGATGCCGCCCGCATTGCCGATATCGCCCGCGTTGTTGATCAGGATATCGATCGAGAACCCGGCCTTGTCGAGTGTGGCCAGACCAGCCGCGATGCTCGCGCCGTCCGCCGCATCCATTTGCAAGGCGCGAACGCGCGTTCCGCCTTCGAGCTTTGCGACCGCCTCGTCGAGCTTCGCTCGGCGACGACCGCAGATCGTGACCGAGTGCCCGGCCGCGAGCAACAGCTTCGCCGTGGCGAAGCCGATCCCTTCGCTACCGCCGGTGACCAGGGCGTTTCTCATGCAGCCACCTTTTCGCGCTTGCCGCTCAGAAGCGAACGATAAGCCGCGTCGAGCGCGCGCATATCGCGCAACCCGGCTTCGGCGGGCACGTCAGGCGGCGTGCCATCAAGGACGGCATCGACGAAGCGTCGATGCTGGTTATACGGGTTCTTCCAATCGCCCATCGCGGGCGGCAGAAAGTCGGAGACGACTAGCCGCTTGCCCGGCTCGCGATACTGGATCGTCTCGCCGTCGAAGGGCTTGGTGCCGCGGATCGTCAGCGTCGCGTTGTCGACGTAGCTCACGAACCCCTCGCTGCCGTGGACGGACATTTGTTCGCCCTTCACGCACCACGACGCGCCGATTACGCCGCGGGCGCCATTTGCGAATCGCACCAACGCGGTCATCAAATCCTCGCCCTCGATATGCTCGCACATCAGATTGCCGCCATCGGCGGCGGCCTCGACGATATCCGAACCCAGCAGCCATTGCCCGAGATTGAGGTAATGCGTGGCGAGCATCGTAAAACACCCGCCGCCGGTCGCCGCCTTGCTGCCGCGCCAGAAATTCGCGGGCGTGTTCGCCCAGACATGCCCCATGCCGTTGGCGAGTTTCGCTTCGTAGCCGCCCACACGCCCCAGCGCCCCGCTTTCGATCATCCGTTTGATGTCGCGCATCAGCGGATGGTCGAGCGAGTTCATATACATCGCGAGCGTTCGCTTGACGCGATGCGAAGCGGCGACGAGGTCTTGCGCCTGCGCGACGTTCAGCGTCATCGGCTTTTGCAGCAGCACGTGTTTACCGGAGCCAAGCGCCGCCAGCGTCTGCGCATGGTGAAGATTGTTGGGCGTGGAGATCACGACGGCATCGAGATCCATCGCAATCAACGCATCGGTACTGGGCGCCACCGCGCAACCGAAACGCGCGCGCAGTTCCTCGGCCGGAGCCGGCGCCGTGTCGTAAACGGCGACGAGCTTGCTGCGCGGATACTCGCCGTAGAGCGATGCGTATTTCGACGCGACCCCGCCGACGCCCAGAAGGCCGACGCGCAGCACCGTGTCGGCCATGATTAGCGAACCGCCGAGACGGGCTTGTTCTCCATCTTGTCGCCGACGCGCAGGATTTTCTCCGCGCGGTCGAGGATGATGGCCTCGCGATCGAGCAAACGGTTCTGCAAGTTCGTGATGCCGACCGCGCGCACGTCGCCGCCATTTGCAAGCGCCATCGCCGTCGCCGTCCCCGCCGCTTGGCCCATGCCCATGCAGGTGACGGTCACGCGGCTCGACGCCAGCGCCACGCTATCGGCCGAATGGCAGCGGCCCGCGACCATCAGATTCGACAGGCCCTTCGGGCACAGCGTGCCGAAGGCGATGTCGTAGGGCCGCACGACCGTGTGCATGTGATAGCCCGATTGATGCTTGGGATGCCGGTCGAGATACCAAGCCCCCAGTGCCACCACGTCGCTTTGCGGACGCTCTTCCTCCACGTCCGTCGCCGTCAGCGTTTTGTCGCCGACGATCCGGCGCGTCTCCCGCACGCCCGCGAACGGGCCCGTGCTGGCGAGATAGGCGTCGGCGAAGGCCGGCACTTCGCGCTTGAACGCGTCGAACATCGTCTTGGCGTCGAGGCGGCCCTGGATCTCCGCGCGCGTCAGATCGTTCTGGTCGATGCCCGAGCCGGGCGCACGGCACGCATTGACGTAAACATGCGTATCGTCCTCCAGACGCCCGATCCACGGGCCGCCATAGACCTGCAACTCGCCGCGCGCATGGGCTTTGGCAACGGCGGCACTCGCCTGATCGCGGGTGCTCGCGTCGACCTTTACGTTGCCCATGCAGAAATGCAGGCTCATCGGCTGCATTTCGTCCGAGATGTCGAACGCCGCCCCGGCATAGGCGGCCGCGTCGGCATCGCCCGTCGCATCGACGATCGTCTTGGCGTGAATGATCCCCAGCCCCGCCTTGGTCGCGACGACCACCGCTTCGGCGCGATCGCCGTTGCGGATAACATCGCAAACGCGGGTGTAGTACAGGACCTTGACACCCGCCTCGCGGAACATGCGGTCCGCTTGGCGCTTGAAGGCTTCGATGCCGAAGCGGATCTTGCCCTTGTCCGGTGTCTCCTTCATCTCGCGCAACTCGTTGCTGGGACTGAAGGCGACGTCCATCGCATCGTCGCGGCCCGCCGCCGCGCGCGCGAATTCCGCGACCACACCGCCGACCACCGGCAAGCCGCTGCGCAGATCGACCCACCCGTCGAACGACGCGCCGATCACGCCGGTGATATAGCCGCCCGCGAAGCCGCGATCCTCGACCACCATCACCGAAGCGCCTTCGCGCGCCGCCGCGATCGCCGCGACCGTCCCAGCACAGCCCGCCCCGCAAACCAGCACGTCCACGCGCGCGATCACGTCCAGCGAACGCTCGAATCTATAGCCCGACGCCATGACGCATCTCCCCCGTTTAACCTTTGATTCCCGATGCCGTGACGCCACGCACGAAAAAGCGCTGCGCCACGATAAATACCGCGACGACCGGCAAGATCATCGTGACCGTCGCCGCCATCACCAGATGCCAATTGCTCGCGACATCGTCGCCGCTGATCAGGCTGTAGAGCCCCATCGGCAACGTGTACATCTTCGAATCGTTCAAATAGAGCAGCGGCGACATGAAGTCGCTCCAGCTCTGTTCGAACGCCAGCACCGCGACGACGGCGACCACGGGCTTGGACAGCGGCATGACGATCCGCCACCAAATTTGCAACTCGTTGGCGCCGTCGATACGCGCGGCCTCCATCAGCGATTTGGGCATGCCCAGGAAGAACTGATGGAACAGGAAGATGAAGAAGGCATGCGTCCCGAAGAACGACGGCGCGATCAGCGGATACCACGTGTTGATCCAGTCGAGTTCCTTGAAGATCAGGAACAGCGGGATCATGCGCACCGCGAAGGGGAACATCATCGTCCCGATCATCAGCAGGAACATGAGCCGCCTTCCGGGGAAGCGCAGTTGCGCGAAGCCGTAGGCGATGAAGGCGCTGGACAGCACGTCGCCCGCGACCGATGCGACGGCGACGACGATGCTGTTGAACACGTAGCGCGCGAAGGGGAAGCTTTCGAACAGGACGAGCTTGTAGTTCTCCCACGCCAGCGGCCACGGGAAGATGCGCGTGGCGTCGTAGACCTGCGGCTGCGTCTTCAGCGAAGTGGTGCCGAGCAACACGATCGGCAACAGCCAGATCGCCGATAGGCCGAACAGCACGATGTAGCGGCCGATATGCGGCCGCCAGGGCTCATACGCCGCATCAGACGCGGTCATAGGTCACCCATTTGTCCGATGTTTTCATGATAAGCGCCGTCAGCGCCAGGATCGCGAGCACGAGGATCGCGGCCATCGCCGAGGCATAACCCATTTCGATGTATTCGACCCCGCGCCGGTAGAGATAGACGACATAGATCAGCGTTTCGTTGGCCGGCCCGCCGCGCGTCAGGATGAATACCGCCGCGAAGGCCTGGAACGACTGGATCACGCCGATGATCAGGTTGAAATAGATCGTCGGCGTCATCATCGGCAGCGTCACATGGCGCAGGCGTTGGATCGGGCCGCAGCCGTCGATCTCGGCGGCCTCGTAGAGATCGCGCGGAATCTCCTGCAAGCCCGCCAGGAAGATCATCATCGTGTGGCCGACCTGCCAGACGCTGAGCGCCACGATGGCGTAGAGGGCGAAATCGGGATCGCGCAGCCAGTTGGGCGGCGACCAGCCGGTCACTTCGCGGATCAGCGGGTTGAGGAAGCCAAGCTGCGGGTTGAGGAACCACAGCCACAGCACCGATGCCGCAACCAACGGCACGACCGACGGCAGATAGAGCGAGACGCGGAAAACCGACATGAAGCGCAGGCGCGCGTTGATCAGCATCGCGAATGTCAGGCCGACGATGATCACCAGGGGGACACGCACCATCGAATATTCGAGCGTGACCCAGAGCGATTTGATGTAGAGCCGATCGGAGGTGAACAAGCGCTCGTAATTCTCCCATCCGATCCACATCGGCGCCTGCACGACGTTGTATTCGGTGAAGGAGAGATAGAGCGAGGCGATCATCGGCCCCGCCGAGAAGATCACGAACCCGAAGATCCACGGCGACACGAACAACAAGCCCCACAGGGCTTCGCGCCGGCGGTTCGTCATCGTCAGGCGGCTATGCGTACTGGAATTCATATGCTGGCGAGCGGCCGGCGCCCCTTCGCGGGAGCGCCGGCCTTACCTTTTCAAGTCAGTTCGTTTGGCGTGCGAGCAAGCGGCGAACGTCGTCGGCCGCCGCCTTGATCGCGGCTTCGGGCGTGGCTTGGCCCAGCAACGCGGATTCGGACATCTGCTGCAGGCGCGCATGGATCTGCGACCACACGCCGGGGGCGGCGTGGCCCTCGACGAGTTCGGCGTTCTGCACGAAAGCCGAAGCGACCGTCGGCGGCAGATCGACCTTGCAGTTGCGCAACGCCGTATCCGCGCGCTTTTGCTGGCGGAAGAACTCGCACGCACCGGCGTCTTCCATGGCGATGAATTTCAAAAGCTTCCACGCCGCTTCGACGTTCTTCGCCTTGGCGGGAATGCCGTAGCCCGGCACGCCGTAACCGATATAGCGCTGCTTGGCGTCCGAATTGGCCGCGTTCATCGGCGAGACGAAAACGCCGACCTTGTCGAGCATATGCGGCGCGTCGTTGGCCATGATGTTGTAGAGGAACGGGCCGTCATGGATCATCGCCATCTTGCCGGTATAGAAGCTGGTGCGCAGATCCTTCCAGGTCGAGCCGAACTGGCGCAGCACGTTGCCCCAACCGCCGGCGGTACGATCGGAGAAGCCCGCCATCCATTTCAGCGTATCGACGCCCTGGGGCGAGTCGAACGCGACGCTGCGCCCGTCGGGCGAAAGGATCGAACCGCCGTTGCGCGACATCCATTCGACGAACGGGTTTTCCGAGCCCGTCCCCATCGAGCAATTGAGGCAGGTATTGAAACCAAGCTGCTCGATCGTGGTGCCGCTGCGCTTCGTCGTCTTGGCGGCGGCTTCCTCCAACTCGGCCCAGGTGCGGATCGGTTTCTCGGGATCGAGCCCAGCCTGGCGGAACAGATCCTTGTTGTACCAAACGAGCATCGACGTCGCGACCTTGAACGGGAACTGCAGCAGCTTGCCGTTCACGCGCGAACCTTCGGTCGAGCTCGGGAAGAAGGTGGCGTTGAGGTCGATTTTGTCGCGCGCGACCAAATCGTCGAGCGGCATGAAGGCGCCGAGCGAACCCCAGCGCGAGAAATCGCCCGCCTGAGTCATATAGAGATCGGGCACGGCGCCCGAAGCGATGCCGGTCAGGAAGCGCTGCGCGGTCGTGTCGCTGCTCAGCGTCAGGCTTTCGACCTTGATGTCGGGGTTGCGGCGCTCGAACTCGTCGAGCACGGCACGCAATTGTGGGCGGCGGCTGCCGTCCCAGCCGTTCCAGAACGTGATCGTCGTCTGCGCGGCCGCATCGGCGATCGGCAAACAAACCGCCAAAGCGGCGGCGGCCGCGAGCGTCGCGCGGCGCGTCATCGAACCCTTGTTGCTGATCATCGCAATATCCTCCCTTTTTCGTTCTTCGGTCGTTTCAACGCCGGCCCTGGCGGCCGGATCATGCGTGTCCGCCGTCATTGGCGATGCGCCGGTCGCGCGAGTTTTCGAGATGCGCGCGGATCGCATTGCGCGCCGCGTCGCCGTCGCCGGATTTGATCGCGTCGTAGACCGCACGATGCTCGTCGAGCGTCAGCTGCAAGCGCTCGGCGCGGCGGCGCTCGCGCGACACGTCCGCCGTCATGTCGATCCATACGGGGATCGCGACCTCCAGCATCTCGCGCAGCAAGGCAAGACCTGCGGCTTGCGTGACCGCCCGATGGAACTCGACGTCCGCGGCCATCGTGGCGCGCCAATCGACGGCATCGACACCTTCCTGGCCGGCATCGAGGGCGGCTTTCATCCGCGAAAGATCCGCCTTGGTGCGATTCCCGGCGGCGAGGCTCGCGGCCTCCGCTTCCAAGATCGAGCGCACGGCGAACAACTCGCCCACGCGATGCGTGTTCATCGTCGCCCAAACGCTGAAGGGCTGCGCCAGCGGGTTCTCCGCCAGGAACGTGCCGCGCCCCTGCTCGATGCGGATCGTGCCGGTCGCCTGCAGCGTTTGCATCGCCTCGCGCACCACCGTGCGGCTGACGCCGAACATGTCGGCAAGCTCGGGCTCGGCCGGCAGTCGCGCACCAGGTGCGATCTTGCGTTCGCGGATGATGCCGATCAGCTGGCGCACGACGAAATCGCGCCGTCCCGTTTCGGCCGGCTTGGCGACCTTGAATCCGGTCATACGATCCTCCCCTATCGGCGGATCATAAGACGTATGATGACTTTGACTCAAGGCCCATTCCAACGTGGTTTCTTCGCATCCGCGAGATACGATCGTCATCGGAATGGAATCCGGGGTCATGGCCTTAGAACCGCTCGTATTTTTCGTAAAGATCGGCGAGCGAAGCGTTGTCTTCGATGGCGTCGCGGATCTTGTTCTCCTTTGCGCAGACGGCTTCGGCCTTCGCGAGCACGTCGAGGATCAGCGCCTTCGGCACGATCACCGTGCCGTCCTCGTCGCCAAACACGTAGTCGCCCGGGTTGACGCGCACGCCGCCGATATTCACCGGGCAGTCGAAATCGACGATGTTGAAGCGGCCGATCGCGTCGCCCGGGATCGTGTGCTTGTGGAAGATGGGGAATTTCGCGCGGCGGATATAGGCCGTGTCGCGAATTCCGCCATCGACGATGGCGCCCACGCAGCCGCGCTTGGCCGCACCGGCACTCCACAACTCGCCCCACACGCCGGTCGTTTCGTCGCCCGACGTGTCGTAACAGGCCACGACATGCGGCACGAAACTGTCGATCACGCGCGGTCCCATGCGTTTGGCCTTGTCGCGCGTCGAGTTTTGCATTCCGACGATCGTGAAGGCCGGGCCCGCGATCATCAGCGTGCGGTCGAGCGGCTTGATCGAGTGATGGACGTATTGATGGCGAAGCTCGTAGCCGTCGAGCACGTCGCACACGGCGGGTGTATAGAGCCGCTTGAAGCGCGCGGCGATCGACGCCCAGTCGAGATCGGCAAGTTTGATGGTCATATCATTCTCACCACGCCGGGCTTTTGGGATACCAGCCGGGGCGGCCGCTATCGGCCAGCCCCGGATTGAGGAAGCGGTCGCTGGCGGCCCCCGACGACGCGAGGGCCGCGTATTTGGCGAGCTTCGCCTCGTCGATCGCGACACCCAGGCCAGGTCCTTCGGGCGGGCGCACGACGCCGCCCTTCGGCACGATCTTGCCGCCGACGATGATGTCGTCGGCCAGATGCAGATTCATGCAATCGATCGCGAGTTTGAGATTGGGCATGGCACTGGCGGCATGGATCATCGCCGCCCAGGCAACACCAAGTTCCGCGCTGGAATGCATGCCGAGATCGATACCGGCCGCCTGGCACATGCGATCGACGGCCATCGTCGCGCGCATGCCGCCCCAGTACCAGACGTCGCTCAGCACGATGTCGATGGCGCCCATTTGGATCGCGGGCTGGAACTCCTCGAACGTCGTCACGCACATATTCGTGGCCATCGGCGTGGTCACGGAACGGCGGACTTGCGCCATGCCGGCGGCGTTCCAGCACGGGTCCTCGTAATATTCGAGGCCAATCTTGTCGAGGTCGCGGCCGATACGCACGGCGGTGGCCGGCGTCCAGCAGCCTTGCGGATCGATGCGCAGGCGCATGTCCCGGCCGAAGGTCTCGCGCAACGCCTCCATCGCATCGCGATCGATCTCCGGCGCGAAATAGCCGCCTTTCAATTTCAGCGCGTTGAAGCCGTAATCGGCGACCTGCTTCTTGGCGAAGTCGACCACGGCGGCGACGTCGTGGATCTGTCCCTGCCCTTGCGCGTTGTTGTGGCGATAGAACAGATAGGACGCGACCGGCACCTCGTTATGCACCTTGCCGCCGAGCAAACGATAGACCGGCTCGTCCAGCGTTTTGCCCGCAAGGTCGAGACACGCGATCTCCAGCCCCGCCATCAATGGCTCCGGCTTCTGCCACGGGTAGTAGTTCCAGTGCTTGATGCGGCCGATCAGGCGGTTCGTGTCCAAAGGGTTCTCGCCCTTGAAGATCGCCTCGAACATCCGGAACGTCTCGGCCTTGTAGCGCGCCGCGACCTCGCCGTAGCCGATCTTGCCGTTCTCCCCCACCACCTTGATCAGCACGCGCGGATAAGCACCCAGCGAGCCGTAACAGGTCAAAATCGGCGCCTCCACCGGCACCGTCACCGGGATGCACTCGATCTTTTCGATACGCGTCGAAGCCAAGGCGAACTTCCTTCCCGAACCGGCGGCGGCGGTTGGTCCGGCGCGCGCATCTCGACAATAGGTCAGACCAATAAACCGGAATGGTCGACCAAGAGTCAAGCAGGATTGCCGCGCATCGCGCGAGCACGCTTTAAACTGCTGAAAAATCGAGGTTAGCGGCGACGGCGATCCGGCGAAACCTGTGGATTGGTCAGGCCAAACGGCCGAATCAATCGAAGAATCGTTTCTCGGCCCGCTGCATGTAGCGGATCATAATCGCGCGCGCGGCCGCCCCATCGCGCACCTCCAACGCCTCGACAATCTCACGCCGGTCGGCGATCACTTGCATGCGGTGTTCGGGCAGCACGACACGCGCGCGCAGTTTGAACCACATCTCGCCGCGCCGCAGATCCCACAAATGCCGCACAAGTGCCGCAAGAACGGTGTTGCGCGAAGCTTCCGCGAGCGTCACGTGGAATGCGTAATCTTCGGCCTCCGCCAATTCGCCCTTGGCGAATTTCGCCGCCGCTTCGAACACGGCGCGGCGCATCGTATCGATCTGCGCCTTGGTGACGTGTTCGGCCGCCAAGGCGGCAAGCTCGGGCTCGACCAGCTTGCGCGCTTCGAATTGTTCGCGCACGCCCGGCCCCGCATCGCCGGCGTTCGACCACGGTAGTTTGAAGCCGTCGGGCGCCAAAGCGCGCACGAAGGTGCCGCTGCCGACCAGAACTTCGATGAGGCCCGCCGTTTCCAGCGCGATCATCGCTTCGCGCAGCGACGGGCGGCTAACCCCAAGCTGTTGGGCAAGCTCGCGCTCCGGCGGCAAACGGTCGCCGGGCTTGAACTTGCGCGCCCGCAAATGCGCCTCGATGCGCGCCGCGATTTCTTCGTAAAGCCGTTTGCGCGGGCCTTCCGGCGGCGTCGCGAAGCCGCCTTCGCGCAGCGGCGACAACGTCGCGCCCGCGGCGGGCTTGCGCGGCTTGGCGATCGGCTTCAGAGCGGTTGAACGTTTCAAGCTGGCATTGCTCGGCAATTGGTCTGACCTATGACCGTTACGCTAAATCTCCCGCGCCGATCCGTCAAGAAAAGCAGGCGACGCCTGCCCGCCGCCGCAAATGCCGTCGGTTCAAAACATCAGATTCGGCAGCGCCAAGCTGAACCAGGGTACGAAGGTGATGATCAGCAGCGCCAGAATCAGATAGCCGAAGACGAGCCAAAAATACTTCATGAACTCGGCGGACGTGCAGCCGACGATCGAACTCGCCACGAAGATCAGCGTCGCGACCGGCGGTGTGAGCGCCCCCAGCACGAGGTTGAAGGTGAGGATGACGCCGAAATGGACAAGATCCACGCCGAGCGCCTTCATCACCGGCACCAAAATCGGCGTCAGGATGATCAGCAGCGGCGGACCTTCCATCGCCGTGCCGAGCACCAGCAGCAATATGTTGATCAGTAGCAGCAGGACGTATTTGTTGTCCGACAACGCCAGCAGCCATGTCGATATCGCCTGCGGCATGCGTTCCCACGCGACCGCGTAGTTGAGTGCTGCACTCGATGCTAGGATGATCATGATCAGCGCCGTCAGCAGCGCCGACTCACGGAAGATTTCCGGCAGGTCGCGCCAGCCGATCTCCTTGTAGACGAACAGACTGATGACAAGGCAGTAGACCGCGACGAACGCGCCAAGTTCCGTCGGCGTGAAGAACCCGCCGCGCAACCCCACCCAGACCAGCACCGGAAACATCAGCGCCCAAAAGCCGCGCTTGATCGCGCCGATCACATCGCCCACCGTCGGTCGCGGGCGCAACGGGATTTGAATATTATGCCGCTTCATCACCGAGAGATTGGCGACAAGCAAACAGGCCGCGATCAGCAGGCCGGGCAGCACGCCGGCGACGAACAGCTTGCCGATCGAGACCTCCGCCGCGAGGCCATAGAGAATCATCATAATGCTCGGCGGGATCATCGGCCCCAAGACGCCCGATACGGCCGCGACAACGGCGGCGAAGCCGCGCGGATAGCCTTCGCGGACCATTTGCAGCGATACGGTCTTGGCGAGAATGGCGGTGTCGGCCGTCGCCGAGCCCGACACGGCGCTGATCAGCGTGCCGCCGATAACGCCGACTTGGGCGAGGCCGGCGCGCAAATGGCCGACGGAAACCACCGCGACATCGATCAAGCGGCGCGCGATGCCGCCGCGATGCATGATGCTGCCGGCGAGGATGAAGAACGGAATGGCGAGCAGCGGGAACGACACGGTCCCGCTGGCGACGCGTTGGGCGAAGATCGCCTCCGGCAGTCCGGTCGTATGGAAGTAGACGGCGGAAGGAACTAGGATCGCGAAGGCGATCGGCATGCCCAGCGCGATCAGCAAAATGATTCCGGCGGCGAGCGCGATCATTCCAAATTCTCCGGCTTGGCGGCGGCGGGTTCGACAGGCTTGCGGCCGGTCGCACGATCGACGGCGTGAATTGCCGAGTGGATGCCCATCAATCCAAAGCCGATGGGGATCGCCGCATAGACGAAGGTGTAGGGCACGCCGAGCATGTCGATCTCGCGCTCCCAGGATGCAAGGCTGAGCTTGGTGCTGAAATACGCGACGTAAGCGCAGCCCGCGACCGTGGCGACATGCAGAGCCGTTTCGAGCGGGCGTTTGACGGCCTCGCCCAGCAGCAGCGTGACGCCGTCGACGGCGATATTCTGCAATCTGCGGGTTGCCCCAGCCGCGCCGACGAAGACCAGCCAGACGAACATGGCGGTCGCGAGCTCGCTGGAGCCCGCGAAAGCGACGTTGAGGAAGTAGCGGCAGGTCACGTCGACGACGACCAAAATCGTCATCGCGGCCAACAGAATGGCCGGCGCATTGTCTTCGAACCAGCGGACGGCAGCGAACATGAGTACGTTTTCCGGAATAGCGGATGGCGCCCGTCGCCCAGGCCGGGCAACGGGCGCGTCCTGCGTTCAGATCAACCCGCGGCGCCCGCGATCTTGCGCACTTGATCGATCAGGCCCGGCGTCCAATCCTTGTAGGATTGATACATCGGCACGACCGTCGCGGAATAGGCAGCCACGTTGGCGTTGACGAACCGCACGCCGCTGCGTTCCATCTGGGCGCGGATATCGCCCACCTTCGCCAAGCCCTGCTCGGAATAGCGATCGCCGCCGGATGTCATTTCTTCGACCAAGGCCGTCCGATGCGCGGCGGGCAAACCGTCGAACACGCCCTTGTTCATCATGACGCCCAGCACCTGCTTGACGTGGCCGGTCAGCGACACGTTGGGTGCGGGTTCGTAGAGCTTCGAGGAGAA
This sequence comes from Tagaea sp., assembly GCA_965228135.1. GTDB lineage: Bacteria > Pseudomonadota > Alphaproteobacteria > CACIAM-22H2 > CACIAM-22H2 > Tagaea. Next base: position 5,180,953 of record OZ245798.1, on the reverse strand, counting down.
GATCGACGCCAGCGGGCCTTCGGCCGCATCGACCACGCCTTGCTGCAACGCGCCGTAGACTTCGGCGAAATCGATCGTCACCGGCGATACGCCGAGCTGCTTGAACGAGTCGATATAGATGGGGATCGGCGCCAGGCGGAACTTGACCGCGCGCAGATCGGCCACTTCCGGGAACGGCTTCTTGCCCACGATGTGGCGCTCGCCGAAGAACCAGTTGAACGACAACATGCGGATGCCGTTGCCTTCCGCCCGCTGCAACCAGTCGCGCGCGAGGTCGGACGCCAGCACGCGGCGCACTTGGTCATAGCTCATGAACACAAACGGCGCCGACAGGATACCGACGTCGCGGCTGGTGTAGTTGGCAAAGTAGCCCGAATCGACGATCGTCAGGATCGGCGCGCCGAGCTTCACCTGCTCGTGCACGTCGCGCTCGCTGCCCAGCTGCCCGCCGGGGAAAAGCTGCAGCGTCAATTCGCCGTTGGTGCGCTTGGCGACGCGCTCGGCGACCTCGTTCAGGATGGTCACCTGAAGATCGGCGGCCGCTTGGCCTGTACCCACGCGCAACACCGTGCGCGCCTGCGACCGCGACGTCACGAACGCCGCACCCGCGCCTGCGACCGTCGCCATGAAAGCCCGTCTTTTCATCGTTTCCTCCTTTTATCGATGCGCGCCCGGCTCCGGGTCTCGCACGTTACGTTGGATTCGTCTCAAACCGCCGCGGCCATCGCCGCGAACGTCTTCTCCGCCAGTTCCGAAACTTGGCGTGCCGCGTCGCGGATGGAAATCTCGCCCGCCGTGCAACGCACCGTGATCTTGCCCGCCGCGCGCTCGAACAAACCGAAGCCCGCGAAGCGCGGCCGCACGCCGACGGCGCGCAATGTCGGCCCGACGGCCGCGTAATAGCCGTTGAAGCGGGCGTCGAGGCTCTTATCGTCCCACGCCGCCGCCACGCCGGGCTGACCGTGATTCATGCCGAAGATCTCGATTTGCACGCGCGGATCGATCAGATGGCGCAGGTAGGCGCCCGCCGCCGCGACGTTCTTTGAATGCGCGGTCAGACCGACCGCCGCGCCGCCGATCAACGTGCCCGCACAATAGGGCGCTTTCGTGCCGGGGAACGGGCCGAAGCCCAGACGCCGCGTCCCGAAATCGGCCTCGCCATAGGTCGCGTAACCGTAAGTGCCGGGGCAATAGGCGATGTCGTCGGCCTGCGTCATCGCGTCGTGCAGTCGGATCGAATTCCACTTTTCGCAGTCCGGGTGCGCGAAGATGCGCAGCGACATCAACCGTTCGAGCGCATCTTCGAATGCGTGCGCATCGAAATTCAGCGTCGCGCCATCGCCGCGATGCCACGGCGCGCCGGCGTTGTACATCAGGCTGCCCGCGAACAGAAACCCGTGATGGTCGCCATTGGCGAGGCCGATCCACAGGCCCTTGCGCCGCAGATGCGCGGCCAACGCCATCACGTCGTCCCAGTTCTCCGGCCAGGGGAAGGCCAGCAGATCGGGACGGCCGATCGCATTCATCGTGGCGGCGTCGACGGGGGCGCCCCACAATTTGCCCTTCCAGCGATAGGTGTCGAGCGACGGGCCCGCGTATTGCGCCGAATTCGCGCCGCCGAGAATATCGTCGAGGGGGGCGAAGATTCCCGCCTGCGCGATCGTGCCGATGAACGGATGATCGAACACGACATAGTCGTAACCGACGACCGCATCGCGCAACGCCTGATGCTCGAACGCTTCCAGGCTGCGCACGTCCCACTCGACCGAGATCGACGGGTTCTCGCGCGCGAACGCCGCGGCGCTGGCGCGCAGCGGAGCGATCGCGCGGCGATGGCCCCAGGTGAGGCCGCGCAGAACGGTGCGCGCAGCGCCGGTCATTTCGGCTTCCTGTCGCCGAACAGCTTGGCGCCGGCCTTGTCGTTACCCGCCGCGAAGCACAGCGCCATCAACTCGTTTTCGATTTGCAGACCGAGCTCGAGATTGCCGTTCATGCCCGCGCGCACGGCCGCTTTGGTCGTTTGGGTGGCGATGGGCGAATAGCTTGCGATCTCGCGCGCCAATTCGCGCGCGCGGTCGAGCTCCTTGCCGGTCTCGACGACTTCTTCGACCAAGCCGATGCGCAAGGCTTCCTGCGCGTCGATACGCTGGCCGGTCAGCAAGATGCGCATCGCCTGGCCGTAGCCGATGAGGCGCGGCAGATATTGCGACGTCCCGCCCGCCCCGACCCAGCCGAGGCGGATTTCCGGCGCGCCGAACACCGCATTGGCGGCGGCGATGCGGATATCGGCCGCAACCGCAAGCTCATGCCCGCCGCCCAAGGCGTAGCCGTGGACGCAAGCGATGACAGGCTTGCGGATCGCGCGGATTTGCGTGACGTAATCCACGCGGTTCCGCCATGCCCAGAAATCGGGATATTCCTTCAGCGTGTTGATATCTGTGCCCGCGCAGAAGGCGCGCGTGCCCTCGCCGCGGAACAAGACGACATGGATGTCGTCGGTCTCGTTGATTTCGGTCGACAAATCGCGCAGCAGGCGGAACATGTCCGGCGTCAACGCGTTCAGCTTCTCCGGCCGGTTCAGCACCAATTCGCCGACATTGCCGTCGCGCTCCAGATAGATCAGGCCCTTGCTCATTTCACGGCTCCCGCCGCGCGCAACGCGGCGATCTCGTCCTTGGCGAAACCCAGATCCGCGAGCACGGCGTCGCTGTGCTCGCCCAGGCGCGGCGCGGTCTCCAGATCGCGCGTCTCGCCCGTGTCGATCGACGGGGCCAGCGTTTTGTAGCGCCCGCCCGCGTGATCGATTTCGGTCACGAAGTTTTCGAACTGCGGATGTTTGGCGAGATCGGCGTAGGTCTGCACCGGATTGACCCAGATGTCGCGCGGCGTCAGCAGATCGATCAGTTCCTGCGTCGTCTTCGCCGCGAAATACGGCGCGACCCGCGACGCCACCGAATCGCGCCAATTGCGCCGCGCCTCGACATCGGCATGCGCCGGCGCCGCTTCGCCGAGCTTCACCATCTCGGGATCGCCGAAAGCCTCGGCGAGTGCCGGGAACTTCGCCTGCGCGATCGCGATGAAACCGTCCTTCGTGCGATAGATGCCGTAAGGCGGCTCCATATAGACGCTGGCGAAGGGATAGCCCGAGCGCGGCGCCATGCGGCCGGTGTTGAGGAAGGTCGAGACTTCCTGGATTTGGATTTCCAGCGCCGCCGCGAGCAGCGACACTTTGAACTGGCGACCGATACCGGTGCGCTGGGCTTCGATATAGCCCGCGAGTGCGGCTTCGCTGGCGAGATGCGAGGCGCAGGTATCGACCATATAGATCGGCGACGGGACCGGCAGACCATCGCCCGAGCCACCGTTGAAGGTCAGGCCCGAGAAGGATTGCACCAGCAGATCCTGGCCCGGTCGATCGACCATCGGGCCCGTATCGCCATAGCCGCTGATCGATACGTAGACCAGCTTCGGATTGATCTTGTGGACGCTGGCGTAGTCGATGCCGAGTTTCGCCGCGACGCGCGGGCGGAAATTCTGCACCAGGATGTCGGAGGTTTCGATCAGCTTGCGGATCGCCGCCGCCGCTTCCGGCTTTTTCAGATCGAGGCAAAGCGAGCGCTTGCCGCGATTGAGCATCAGATAGGCGCTCGACTCGTTGCCGTGCCAGAAACCGTCGATCGGCCACAGGCGCGAGAAATCGCCGGCGGGCGATTCGACCTTCACCACTTCGGCACCCAGATCCGACAGCCGCGACGTGGCCAGCGGCCCCGCCATCGCGAGCGTCAGATCGAGAACGCGCACACCCTTCAGAACCGCACTTTTCCGCTTCGCTTTGCTCATGGGCAGGTCGTCCCGCTCCCCGAATAAGGTCTCGTTAATCGTGAATAGATCATATATGATCTATGACTGCAAGATGAAATGCCGGTGCCCCCGCGTTGCGGGTTACACTCGCCGCCGCGAATCCCCTTCTTTCGGACGAACGACACGACGACGCGCGATGCCCCCTGCCCGCCCGAAGAAAATCAAAACGCCGGAACCGGCTTCGACGCCGGCTGCGGAGCCCGCTTTGCCGTTCCGGCGCAACAACCTCGTCGATCTGATCCACGAGGAATTGCGCCGACGCATCACGGATCGGGTTTTGGTCGCGGACCAGCGCCTCGTGATCGATCAGCTGGCCGCGGAGTTCGGCACCAGCCTGATCCCCGTGCGCGAAGCGATGGCGCGCCTGCACGCCGAGCGCTTGCTGGCGCACGAAGCGAATAAGGGCTATCGCGTCGCGCCGGGCCCCGGTGCGGACGAAATGCGCAATCTGTTCGAGGCGCGCGTGGTGATCGAGGTCGGCGCGCTACGCCACGGCTTCGCGCGTATCGACCAGACGACGATCGACGAGTTGCATCTCGTCAACCGGTTGATCGCGAAGGGCCGCTACGGCGTGCAGTTCAAGGACTTCAAGGCGTTCATCGATTTGAACGCGCGCTTCCACGGCATCATCGTCGGTCTGACGGCGAACCCGTTCATCATCGAATCCTACGAGCGCCTCGCCTATCACCAGCGCATTTCGCAGACGCTGACCGGCCAAGGCCCGTCGAATATCGACAAGATCGTCGCCGATCACGACGCGGTGATCGCGGCTTTGCGCAAGCGCGACCGCGAAGGCGCGATGGCGGCGTTGAGCCACCATATCGAATACGGGCTGGAGGACGCGCTCGCCCGCGCGCAGGAAACGGCCGCGCAGATCGCCGCCAAGAAGCGCGGAAAATAATTGCGCCTCGAACGTCCAGGGCGCGAGACTATGCGACTTGTCTCACTCTCGTGGAAAGTCGCAAGGGAATTCGGTGTGATTCTCGATGCAGAAACTTTCGCACCGAAACGCGAACCGCGAACTTCCAGGGATAAGGGCCGTCGTGATTCTTAGATCTTCTGCTGCGCCGCCAATTTGAAGAATCCGAGAATCTCGCGGCGATGTCGCTCGTCCTTCAAGCAGGCGAGAAAGTCGATGCTGCGTATCGAACTATCGGTCAGTCGCATCGAATGCAGGCGCGTGTCGCTATGCGCTTCGCTTTGCCAGACGATCGCATAGCCGAGATTGGCCGCCACCGCCTCCTTCACCGCCTCTCGGCTACCGAGACGCAGGACGATATTCGGAACAAGCCCGCTCCCGCCGAATCCTTCGTCGATGCAGCGTTGCGTATTCGACCCGACTTCCCTCGCGATCATTGGCTCGCCGACGAGATCTCGCATCGCGATCGATCGCTGACCGAACCAGCGACTACCCTTTCCGACGATCACCGCCGGCTCATGTTGCTTGATGGGAACCGAGTGAAAGCGCGGATCCTCCATCGCTCGCGGAAGCACCGCGAGATCGACTTGCCGGTCCAGCAGCGACTGACGAACGAGGCGCGTGTTTCCCATGGAAACGACCAGCGAGACGCGCGGATGCTTCCGGTGATACTGAGCCAAGATCGGGATCGTTATGTGCGGCCCATCGAATGCGATCCGGAGCGTGCCGGACCCGTCTTCGCGTTTGTCGTTGAGATAGCGTTGCACCTGCTCTTCGCCGCTGATGACGCTACGGCAGAGCGGAACCAGCTCTCGGCCGGCGCGCGTAAGCCGGATCGTATGCCCGCGCCTGTGAAAAAGCTGGATACCATATGCCACCTCGAGAGCGCGGATCTGCGCCGATACGGCCGGCTGCGAAAGCCCAAGCAAGGCCGACGCTTTCGTGAAGCTGCCCGCCCGCGCGACCGCATCGAATGCCCGTAACTGCGTATAAAGCATCGCGCCGCCTTCCCTTATTCCATAAATGCAGTTTATGCCGGTTTATAGGAAATAATTATCGGATTTTTTGTCGCGCCGACATAATCGAGGCCTCGGGGATATGGCGGATGACGGGAGCAATCATGAATCGTGTCGGCAAGAATACAACCCAAAGGCCGCAACTCTCCGAAAGCGAAGTCAACGATTCCGATCGGCGGGCCGCATGGCAGACGAAGGCGCTCGATCGAAAGACGCGGGAAATACTCGATCGCGATGCCAAGGTGTTTTTGCATCAATCGGTCTCGACCCCTTGCCTTAACGCCATTGCGAAGGCCGAAGGAATCTGGATCGAAGACATTCGCGGCCGCCGATACATGGATTTCCACGGCAACAACGCCCATCATATCGGATACGGCCACCCCAGGCTGAAAGCCGCGATCATCCGCCAGATGGACGAGCTCCCGTTCGCGCCACGGCGCTATGCGTGCGAACCCGCGATCGAGCTCGGCGAGAAGCTGGCCAAAATCGCACCCGGCTCGCTCTCGAAAATGCTCCTCACGACGGGCGGGTCGGATGCGGTCGAAGTGTCGATCAAAATCGCCCGGACGGCCACCGGACGGCACAAGACGCTTTCCTTTTGGGATGCGTTCCACGGCGCAGGCGTCGGCGCTTCCGCCCTTTCGGGGGAATCGCTGTTTCGTTCCGGACCCGCGGCACCATTGATCGCGGGAACGGAACATATCGCCCCTTTCGCTTGCTATCGCTGCCCTTACGGATATGCCTGCGACGATCAAGGGCGCCCAAGGCTCGACCAATGCAATACCCAGTGCGCCCGAATGGTCGACTACGTCCTTTCGCGGGAGACCGACGTCGCCGCCGTGATCGCGGAGCCCGCCCGAGCGCTTCCATATCTTCCGCCGCCGGGCTTCTGGAAAATCGTCCGGGAAGCCTGCGATCGCCACGGCACGCTTCTGATATTCGATGAGATTCCAACCGGGCTCGGCAAGACGGGCCGGATGTTCGCCTGCGAACACGAGGATGTGGTGCCGGATATTCTTGTCATCGGGAAAGCCCTTGGCGGCGGCATCCTGCCGATCGCGGCGGTGCTCGCGCGGCCCGAATTGGATGTCGGCGCGAACTGGGCGTTCGGGCACTACACGCACGAGAAAAGCCCGATCGGCGCCCGCGCGGCGCTGACGACGATTCAAATCATCGAAGACGAAGGTCTTGTCGAGAACGCCGCGCGCGTCGGCGACATTGCGATCGCCCGGCTTCGCGACATGCAGCGGCGAAATCCCGCGATCGGCGACGTCCGTGGCCGGGGCGTTCTCATCGGCGTCGAGCTGGTCAAAAGCAAGATCGACAAGACGCCGGACCCGGATCTGGCCGAAAGCGTCCTGTACACGGCGCTCGACATGGGGCTCTCCCTGAAGACGACGATGGGAAACATCCTCTCGCTGACGCCGCCGCTGACGATCACGGCTCCCGAGATGAACAAGGCGCTCGACATCCTCGAAGCCGCTATCGGCGTCGCCCAGACCGCGCTCAAAAGCCGATAGAAACGGTCTGCGCCCAAAATGAGATTCGACGCCATAAGAGATCTGCTTCGTGCCGACATCGCCGCAGGCTTGATCCCCGGGGCGGTCGTTCTCGTCGCACATGGCGGCAGGACCGTATGGGAGACGGCCGAAGGTCGCCGAAGCCCCGCCGGCAACGATCCGATGCTGGCGAACGCCATATTCCGCATCTTCTCGATGACCAAACCGGTGACGGCGGCGGGCGCACTTTTGCTCGTCGATCGCGGCGATCTCGACCTGAATGCCCCCGTCAGGTCGATTCTTCCGGCCTTCTCGCCGCCCGGCGTCCGCCGGTCTGATCGCATCGAACCGCTGCTTCGCGAGCCGACGGTCGAGGATCTCCTGTGTCATTGCGCCGGCCTCGCCTACGGCGACCGTTCGGGCGATCCGCGCGTCCGCGCCCAAGCGCGATCGCTCGATCTTGGCGTCAATCCACGATCGTTGACGTCCCAGCAGTTCATCGAGCGGCTGGGCGCGCAGCCGCTCAGTTCCCAGCCCGGCTCGGTCTGGGAGTATGGAAACGCGTCCGACGTTTTGGGAATCGTCATCGAGACGGTAAGCGGGCAGCGCCTGGGCGACTATCTGGCGAGATGCTTGTTCGAGCCGCTCGAGATGAACGATACGTCGTTTTGCGTTTCGCAACGCAACGCCGGCCGCGTCGCGGAGCCGTTCCCCGCCGATCCGGAAACCGGACAACCGATATCCATCCCCGCTCAAAGCTTTCCCGCATTCGTGCCGCCGGAAATGGATGTCGGCGGCGCCGGACTGCTCTCGACGGCCGATGACTATATGAAGTTCATCCGCTGGCTTGCGCGGTCACGCGATCGGGACTGCATCCCGTCGCTTTCCGGCGCGTTGGCCAGACGAATGACCACCGATCAACTCCGCGGCCGCGGCGGCGCCCCTCTTGATCCAGGGCAAGCTTCGATGCAATCGCCAGGCTACGGATACGGATTTGGGGTCGGCGTTCGGCTAGCCGGAACGGTCGCGAATCTGCCGGGTTCGCCAGGGGAGTTTTTCTGGGCCGGCACCGCCGGTACGGCGTTTTGGGTGGATCCGACAAACGATCTCAGCGTCGTGTTCATGGCGCAAGCACCGGGCGACATACGTCTGAGATACAGGCGGAAATTGCGAGAGTTGGTCTACGGCAACCCGAATTTTCCATAATCTCCATTTATGGGCCTATCCGGGATCTTGCTGGATTCCCGCCGCTTGGTCCTTCTAGGGTTCCTTCAACAGGGCAAGCTTTTGGGTCGATGCGAATGACAGACGTGCAAAAACAATCGGCACAATCGCCACTCGAGGCGGCTCTCGATCTCGCGCGTCGAAGCGAACAGCGGAGCATCGGCGCACTTTCGGAACTCGTGAAGATCCCGAGCCTCACCGGCGAAGAGGGCAAGGCGCAAGCGCATATCGCCGAACTGCTGACGCGGATCGGCGCCGACGTTCTGGCGGAAGAGCCCGACGTGCGCGCGATGTTCGAGCAATTCCCCAAAATCGCGCAGTATCCGACCCATTGGCAGCACGATCTTATTCTGCCCTACGAGAATCTTCCGACATACGAAGCGCTACGCGAAAGCGGGCTCGAGGACGTCCTCAACTATCGCGATCGTCCGAACGTCGTCGGCGTCTTGAAAGGAACCGGCGGCGGCCGCTCCTTGATCCTGAACGGCCACATCGACACCGTCACGATCGAACCATCCGACGCTTGGACACAAGACCCGTTCGGCGCAGAGATCATCGACGGCCGTATGTATGGCCGCGGAACATCGGACATGAAGGGCGGGCTCATGGCCGCGCTTCTTGCGATGACGTATCTTCGCGAAGCGGGCGTGCGCCTCAAAGGCGACTTGATATTCCAGTCCGTCGTCAACGAGGAGCATGCCGGGAACGGCACCCTGGATTTGGTGCGCCGTGGAATTCGCGCGGATGCGGCGATCGTGCTGGAGCCGACCGAGAACCAGATTTTCGTGACGCATCCCGGCGGCCTTTACTGGCAGGTCGCGGTTTCAGGTGTGCCCCGTTCGCCCGGCGCCCGGTGGGTGGGCGCTCGACAAGACGGCGTAAGCGCGATCGAGAAACTTCCCGCGATCATCGATTCGCTGGTCGCCATGGAACGCGAATACAACGCGATACAATCGAACGACCCCCTCGACAAAGACGGTGCGGCCTTCGCGCTCGTGATGGGGCGCATTTCCGGCGGCCATTACGAAACGGTCACGGCCGCCGAGGTCGTCCTCAAAGGCGGCGCATATTTCTCGGCCCGCGTCGGCGATGTCCAGGATGTCATGCGGCGCTTCCGGGTTGCCGTCGACGAGCCGAACCGGCGCGACCCGTTCCTGCGCGCGAACCCCGCGCGGCTCACGTTTCTCCATCACGACGACAGCACGATGCAGAACGCCGACATTCCCGTCGCGGTTCGCATGTCGGAAAATTTGGCGCGGCGCGGCGCCGATGGCGCGGTCAGGCACGGCCCTTTCTGCTGCGACATGCGCCATCTCGTCAATCAGGGCGGCATTCCCGGAATCGTGTTCGGCCCCGGGACGATCGCCCAAGCGCACAAGCCGGACGAGCATATTCCGGTCGATGAGTATCTCGCGTCCATCGGACACTTGATTGAGTTCATCTACCACTGGTGCAACGAAGACGGCGTCATATCCAGCCAACCGCCTCGGTTTTGAAATTCGTTTCAGGGAGTTCGCAAATGAAGGCCCTAACCTTTCGAGCTATCGCAGCCGGCGTCGCCTTTCTCGCGGCGACGATCTCGGGCACCGCGGCCCAAACGCCGGTCCGCGGCGGCTCGCTCAGCTACACGTATCATCCCGAGCCGACGGCAATGTCGACCATCGCGACGACGGCCGTTCCGGTGGCGCTCGTCGCAACGAAAATCTACGAAAGCCTGCTCAATTGGCAGGGCGCCGAAATGACCCCGCGGCCGGGTCTCGCGGAGAGTTGGTCACGCACCGAAGACGGCAAGACGTTCACGTTCAAACTCCGGCCGGGCGTGAAATGGCACGACGGCGTCGACTTCACGTCGGCCGACGTCAAATTCTCGATCGAATCGATTATCCGGCCCTACCACTCGCGGGGTTCCGCACTTTTCGGCAACGTCGAAGCCGTGGAAACGCCGGACCCGCTTACTGTCGTTTTCCGATTGAAGGCGCCCGTCCCCTACTTCCTGAAGGCTTTCCAGCCGACGGAAGCGCCCATGATGCCGAAGCATAAATTCGAAGGGATCGACCTGACGCAAGCCGCCGCTGTACGCCAAGCCGAAGTCCTGACGCGCCAGCCCGTCGGCACAGGCCCCTTCCGGCTGAAGGAATGGCAACGCGGCAGCCACATCATCCTCGAACGCAACCCCACATACTGGCAGGCCGGCCTTCCCTATCTCGATCAGATCATTCTTCGCGTTTTGCCCGACGGCGCCGCAAGAGCCATCGCGATCGAAAAGGGCGAGGTCGATCTCGCGCCGCAGAGCGCGCTGCCCGAGGCGGAAATTCAGCGTCTTTCCAAACTTCCGATGATCGAGACATCCGCTCTCGGCACCGAGGCGCTCGGCCCCAACATGTGGCTCGAGTTGAACTTGCGCGAGCCGCCCCTGTCGGATGTCCGGGTGCGTCAGGCGCTCAGCATGGCGCTCGACAGGAACAAGATCATCGACGTCATCTGGTATGGATACGGTAAGCCCGGGATCGGCCCGATCGTCAGCTCCGATCCGAATTTTTTCAACAAGGCGCTGAAGCCGTACGCCTACGATCCCAAAAAAGCGGCGGAACTTCTTGATGCCGCGGGCTACAAGCGCGGCGCCGACGGCGTTCGCTTCAAAATGACGCAAAACGTTCTGCCGTACGGCGAGAACTGGACCCGCTTGGCCGAATACGTGAAGCAGGAATTCGGCCGCCTGGGCATCCCCGTCGAAACGAAAAGCGCCGATCTCGCCGGCTGGCTCAAGGCCGTCTACACCGACTGGTCGTTCCAGATGACGAGCACGTTCCAGCACAATTATGCCGATCCGACGATCGGGGTCGAGCGAAGCTATCTTTCTTCGAACATCAAGCCGGGTGCGGCCTTCATGAATTCGATGGCCTACAAGAACCCGCGCGTCGACGAGCTATTCGCCCTTGCGCGGCAGGAGATCGACACGGCCAAACGCAAGGCCCAGTTCGACGAGATCCAGCAGATCATCCACGACGAAATGCCGGTTCTTTACCTCATGGAGATGCAATACGTGCATCTGTGGAACAAGAAGGTCCACGGACTGATCACGAACGGTGTATCCATGTATTCCGGATGGGAAACCGTCTGGAAGACGCCCTGATCGAAAGCCTCGCCGAGAATGCTTGAGCGGACCCGTTTCGTATTGTTGCGCCTCGCTCAGGCAGTTCCGGCTGTCTTTGCCATCGCGGCACTGAACTTCGCCTTGCTGCATATGGCGCCCGGCGACGCGGCGGATGTGATCGTCGCGTCGTCGGGCCATGGATCGCCCGAGCTTGTCGCGGAACTGCGCCGGTCATACGGTCTCGACCAGCCGCTGCACGTTCAGTTCGCGGTCTATATCGGGCGGATCCTGACATTCGATCTCGGCGTTTCGCTCATTCAGAACCGCCCGGTTCTCGAGCTGATCGGCGAGCGGCTGGGCGCCACGCTGATTCTCATGTTGAGTTCGATATCCATCGCCGTCTTCGTCGGCGTCGCGCTGGGTATTCTTGCGGCACTCCGGCATCGAACCTGGCTCGATGGCGCACTGACGGTTGCGGCGCTCGTCGTCTATGCGACGCCGCAATTCTGGCTTGGACTGATGCTGATCGTCGGCTTCTCGCTGACGTTGGGACTGTTTCCCTCGAACGGCATGCGCACCATCGGGGCCGAGTTCGGCGCCATCGCGTCCGTGCTCGACATCGCCCGCCATCTGGCTTTGCCCGCGGCGACGCTCGGGCTCTTCTACGTCGCGCTATATACGCGCCTGATGCGGACGGCGATGCTCGATATCCTGACGCTCGACTACATCAAGACGGCCCGCGCGAAAGGACTTTCGGAGTTCACCGTCGCCGTCCGGCACGCCGCCAGGAATGCGCTTCTGCCGGTCGTCACCATGATGGGGCTCCAGATCGGACATCTGCTTGGCGGTTCGATCCTCGTCGAGACCGTGTTCGGTTGGCCCGGCCTCGGACGGCTTGTTCTCGACGCGCTGATTCAGCGCGATTTGGTCCTGCTCCTCGGAATCCTCTTCATATCGTCGATCGTGGTCGTCGCCACGAATATCGCCGTCGACGTCGCATATGGCTTCCTCGACCCGAGGCTCAGCCGCCGATGAGCGCTCGGGACACTCTTATCCGCCGCTACGGCCGGAACCGCGCCGCACTTGCCGGGATCGCCACACTTGCCGGAATTGCCATCGCCGCCGCGATCGGTCCGGAAATCTACGGCGTCGATCCGTTCGACATGCTCGGCCGCCCCGCCATGCCGCCCTTCGGCCGTTTTCCGCTGGGAACGGACGTCTCCGGCCGGGACATATTGGCGGGCCTGCTCCATGGCGCGCGCGTGTCGCTTCTGATCGGCATTGCGGCGAGCCTTGCGGCCACGATGATCGGGCTCGTCGTCGGCGCTTGCGCCGGATATGTCGGCGGCTGGATCGATTTCGTCCTGATGCGCATGACGGATTTCTTCCTGACGATCCCGTCGTTCGTTCTGGCGGTCCTGATCGTCGCGATATTCCAACCTTCCGTCCTCACGATTACGCTGGCGATCGCGGCCGTATCCTGGCCGTCCGTCGCCCGGCTTGCCCGCGCCGAGTTCATTTCCCAGAAGAACCGCGACTACGTCGAAGCCTGTCGCGCCATGGGAATGGGCGGCGCGGAAATCATGTTCAGACAGATTCTTCCCAATGCCATTCCCCCGGTCGTTGTCATCGCATCGTTGACCGTCGCAACCGCGATCCTGACGGAAGCGGGACTGTCCTTTCTCGGTCTCGGCGACCCCAATATCGTTTCATGGGGGTACATGATCGGGGTCGGCCGCACGGTCTTGCGTACCGCATGGTGGATGTCCGCCATTCCCGGCGTGACGATTCTCATAACGGTTCTCGCCATCAATCTCGCCGGCGAGGGTTTGAATGAAGCGCTCAATCCGCGCATGAGGCAGCGATGAGCGGCCTGTTGCGCGTCGAGGATCTGTCGATCGACTATTTTTCGTCGGACGGCGCCTTGCGGGCGGTCGACTCGGTCAGCTTCGAGATCGCACGCGGCGAAACGCTGGCGATCGTCGGCGAGTCCGGATCCGGGAAAAGCACGGTCGCGCACGCTTTGATGCGCTTGATTACACGCGATTCGGGCCGCATTTCCGGCGGCCGGGTCTTACTCGACGGATGCGATCTCGCATCCGTGAGCGATGCCGAGATGCGGGGATTTCGGGGGCGCCGGCTCTCGATAATATTCCAAGATCCGATGATGGCGCTGAACCCGGTGCACACGATCGGCGATCAGATCGCCGAATCGGCGATGCATCATGAGGCGATCTCCCGCAAAGACGCGATCGCGCGGGCCATCGAACTTCTGGCGACGGTCGGCGTTCCCGCGCCGGAGCGCCGGGTGCGCGAGTACCCGCACAGTCTCTCTGGCGGAATGCGTCAACGCGTCATGATCGCTATCGCGCTGGCCGCGCGGCCGGCGCTTCTCATCGCGGACGAACCGACGACCGCACTCGACGTCACCGTCCAGGCCCAAGTTCTGGATCTGCTCGACACGTTGCGGGAAAAATTCGGAATGGCGGTTCTGCTGATCACGCACGATCTCGGTGTCGTATCGAATTATGCCGATCGCGTCGCCGTCATGTATGCCGGGCGGGTGGTCGAGGATGGCCGGGTTTCGGATGTCTTCTCGACGCCGGCACATCCTTACACGCAAGGCTTGCTCGGCGCCTCCGATTGGGGCGGGGATCGAACCGAGCGCTTGCGCGAAATTCCCGGAATCGTGCCGCCGCTCGGGCAGCATCCGTCGGGTTGCACGTTCGCGCCGCGATGCCATGCGGTCCGCGCCGAATGCCGTACGCGTCCGCCGATTCGAACTCCACGACCGGGATCGGGGCAGGTCGCCTGTTATGCCGCGAGTGCGGCCGGATGACCGCCGCCCAGACACCACTCCTTGAGGCGCGCGGTCTTTCCAAGGTGTTTCGCGTCGGCGGGCTCTTCGCCCGCAACCCTCAATCCGTGCAGGCTCTGAGCGACGTTTCCCTCTCGATATCCCGCGGGGAAACCGTCGCGATCGTCGGGGAGTCCGGCTGCGGCAAGTCGACTCTTGGGCGTTGCCTCGTCCGCCTCATGGAGCCGACATCGGGCGAGATCCTTTTGAACGGCACGCGTGTCGACGCGCTGCTGGAGAGGAATCCGCTCGATTTCCGCCGCGCGGCCCAAATCGTCTTTCAGGATCCGTATGCCAGTTTCAACCCCCGCCGGACGATCGGCGCCACGTTGAACGATCCCCTCCGCATCCATAGCGGCGGAGACGGATCTTCGCGCCTGTCAAAGGCGCGGCACCTGCTTGAGCAAGTCGGCCTTCCCGCCGAGTTCCTCAACAGGTATCCGCACGAGCTTTCCGGCGGTCAACGCCAGCGGGTTGCGATCGCGCGCGCGCTGGCGCCTTCGCCCGAATTTATCGTTTGCGACGAAGCCGTCTCATCCCTGGACGTATCGGTTCAGGCCCAGATCGTGAATCTGCTGCGGGACATCCAAGCCAGCACCAACGTCGCGCTTCTGTTCATCACGCATAATCTGCATCTCGCGCGACGGATCGCCCATCGCATCGCGGTCATGTATCTCGGGCAGATTGTCGAGATCGGCGATGCCGATTCGGTCGGCAATTCGCCGCGCCATCCCTATTCGCGCGCCCTCTTCAATGCGGCGCTCTCCGTCCGGCGAGACTTCACGGATGGCGTCCATGCCCGCCGTTCGGAAGTGCTATCCGGCGAAGTTCCCAACCCGATCAATCTCCCGACGGGCTGTCGGTTCCACGCGCGCTGTTCGCTCGCGGAGGATGCGTGCCGGATCAAGGAACCGGAATTGAGATTTCATTCGGAACACGGTGTGCGCTGCCCGGTAACCACGCCGGTTGAAGCGCACTGAAGGATTGCGCCAACAGCGTCTATTCGTCGCCAGATGGAGCGAACGGCACTCTGGCCGGTCCCGGATCCGGAAAACCGCACACCGCCAAGCCCCGCCGCTTCAGTGCCCGCGACGGTTGATTGAAAACCAAGAGCAAGGCCGAAAAAGACGAATCTCGCGCGGCATCGCCGCGAACCCAGTCTCCCAAATCGTACAACAGCCAATTCCTTCAATATTGTTTTCCACAATATTGAGGCATTTCGAGGCCTTTTGCGGAAACTGAGAGCGCATAAACGCTCGCGAAATTACGCGCTGTCCGCTGCCGGCCAATCACGGTCGATCAACGCATGCGCCAGCAGTTCGGCGCGCGGCGGCTCTCCGCGCCACAATTCACCGAGAACGCCGACGATCGCCTCGCCAAACCCGCGATACGGCACGCGCACCGACGACAGCCACGGGGCAACCCAATCGTTCAAAGGGTTGTCGTCGAAGCCGACCAAGCGGACGTCATCGGGCACGCTCAGCTTCGCCTCTCGCAACCGGCGCTGGACGCCGTAGGCGATCAAATCTGACGCGCAGAAAATCCCTTTCGGCGCTCGTCCCGACAGCAATGCCGTCGTACTCGCGTATCCGATCTCCAAATGATCGAGCCCGGGGCCCGTCGCCAAATCTTCGGGTGCCAGATCACGGCCGAGTTTCGCGAGTTCGCGTCTAAAACCGGCGACGCGGTCGGCCGTGGCGGAGGACGTGAGCGGGCCATGGACAAGCGCCAGGCGGCCCTTGGGTACGGCCCTTGCCAAGGCGCGCGCCACATCGCGGCCCGCCGCACGATTGTCGATGCCTACGAAGGCCGCTTTGCCCGCGATGGGACAGCGGCGATTGACGAACAGCGTCGGGATCGGCCCCGCCAGGGCCGCGCGCAAACCGTCGCTCGCGACGGCGGCAAGCAGCACGTAAGCACGCACGGCCTGGGCGCGCATCTCCAGCAGATACTCGTCCTGCAGATCGGCGCGGTCATGCGTGTCGCACAGCACCATCGCGAGCCCCGCATCGCGCAACGCCGTTTCGATCGACGCGGCGACCGCCGCCATCGTCGGATTGGCAAGATTGGCGGCGAACACCGCGACCAGCCGGCTATGCCCTTTGCGCAGTGCCTGCCCCGCGCCCGTCGGGCGATAGCCGGTCTCGGCGATCGCCTTGCGCACGCGCTCGACCGTTTCGGGCGAAGCCTTCTTCGCGATGCCGTTGACGATCCGCGACACCGTCGCGATCGAAACGCCCGCGCGCTTGGCGACGTCGCCGATGGAGACGTTACGCGTCACATTTTTCTCCCGCTTGAGAATCCGAACGTCCGGACGTATACTGCATGGGTAAACGTTTTCCCATTTTGACCTAATTTCGGAAAACGGACAAAGGGAGGAACTCATGCGTTTCGCGCGTTTCCTGGGCGCGGCGGCCGTCGCGGCCGTCACCGCCCTGGCCGGGGCCGGCGCCGCCACGGCCCAACAGCTCGTCATCTGGCACGATCTCGGCGACAACGGCGTGGCGTGGTTCGAGCGCGCGGGCGCCGAATTCGCCAAAGCCAAACCCGGCGTCAGCGTCCGCTCGATCAGTTATCCGACCGATCAATGGTTCGGACGGGTGATCTCGGCGATCAACACCAACACCGCACCCGATCTGATCTTCAACAACTACGAGCGCGTCATCCGCATTCAGACCCAAACCAAGAAGGTGATGGATCTGCGCAGCACGCTGAACGACGTCGCCGACAAGAACTTCCTGGGCGAGGACGATCTGCGCGTCGCCACGTTCGATAATGCGATGATCATTCTGCCCATCCAACGCGTCCAGATGGCCTTCGGCGTGCGCCAAAGCTGGCTCAACAAGGTCGGCGAGTCGTTCCCGCAGACCTGGGACGACGTGAAGCGCATCGCCGACAAGTTCCGCGACAACGACCCCGACGGCAACGGCCGCGCGGATACGTTTGGTCTCGCCCTTCAGGCCGCGAAGCCGCGCGATCTCATCCACATGCTCGATCTATTCACCTTCGGCTCGGGTTTGCGCCATACGCTGATCGATCCGCAAGGGCAGATCACGATCGACCGCCCGGAACATGCCCAGGTGCTGGAGGAATTCCTCAAGACCTATACCCAGTACAAATTCGTGGCGCCCGACACGATCAACCACTCGTTCAACGAGATGTACCAGGTGATCCTGGGCGGGCGCGGCGGCATGTTCCGCGTCGGCGATTGGAACGTGCGCGGCTGGGACGGCGCCAACGCGCTGAACGGCGATTTCGTGTCCGGACCTTGGCCCGCGTTCGGCGGCCGCCCGAATTCGGTGGTCATCGGCGGTATGCGCGGCGTCGCGGTGCCCGACAACTCGCCCAACAAGGCGCTGGCGCTCGAGTTCGCGAAGTTCCTGCTGGGCAAGGAAGCGCAGCAAGCGTCGCTCGAATTGGTTGGGGCGGCGGTGCGCAAGGATCTGAACGTCGATGCCTTGTCGCCGCGCCAGCAATTCTTCGCCCGCGCCAATCACCGCCTTGCCGCCTACGATTTCCCGGAATCGGTTCACACGTTCTATCCGGAGCTCGAGGCGGCGTTCCATCGCAAGCTGCTCGCCGGCATCGCCAACCCGCCGGCCGATTGGAAGCCCTTCATCGCCGAAACGGCGCGCGAAATGCGCGAGCTCGCCGCCAAGCTGAAAAACTGATCCAATCGTCGAGAGCCGGCCGGCGGGATCGTCCCGCCGGCCGGATATTCGAAGCATCAAAATGGCCTTTGCCGCGACCATCGACTTCGCCTGGCGCAACCGCGTCTTCTACCTGTTCGCGGCCCCTTTCGCGGCGCTGACGGCGGTGTTCGGCCTGTGGCCGATCGCGCTGTCGATCCAAGTATCGTTCACCGCATCAGGCACGGCGCTGAGCGCCGCGCCCACCTATGTCGGCCTCGCCAACTACGCGACGGTTTTGGCCGATCCTCTTTTCCTGACGTCGATGGCGCGCACGCTGCTCTATACCGTGCTTGCCGTCATCGCGAATCTTGCCTTCGCGCTGGCGATGGCGATGTTGATCGACAGCCCGCGCCTTAAAATCGGGTCGATGTTCTTCCGGCTTGCGCTGTTCTTGCCGGTGGTCACGCCCGATGTCGCGGGCTATGTCGTTTGGCGCTGGCTGTTCGACCGCAGTTTCGGCGCGGTCAACGCGGCGCTCGGGTCGCTGGGCCTGCCCGAATTCGGCGGCATCGCCAGCGTGGACACCGTCACGACCGCGATCCTGATCGCCGAGTTGTGGCATCACGCCGGCTTCTACATGACGATCTTCCTCGCCAATCTCGCCATGCGCGATCGGGCGTTGGAAGAAGCCGCCGCGATCGACGGCGCGACGGCATGGCAGACATGGCGCCATGTGATTCTGCCGCAGCTGCGCCCGGCGATCGTCGTCAATCTCGTCTACGCCACGATCCAATTCCTGAAGACCTTCACGGTCGTCGTGGTCATGACGAAAGGCGGTCCCGCCGATCGCACGAATTTCGTCAGCTACTACGCCTATCAACTTTTCGATCAGGCCCGCTACGGCGAAGCGACGGCGATGGCGTCGATCCTGTTCGCCTGCGTGATCGCCTTGTCGCTGGGCGCGTTCAGGCTGGTCGATCGGGAGGTGGCGCGATGAACCATCGCCTGCGCTCCGGCGCCACGACCGCCGCTCTCTACGCGATCGCGATCCCCGTCAGTCTCGTCTTTCTCTATCCCTATTGGTGGATGTGCCTCGGCATGTTCCGCAACGCCCGCCAGGTTCTGGGCGATCCGCTGCGGATGTGGCCCGAGCAATTCGACCTGTCCGTCTTCGCCGAGATCGCGCGTATCGGCGGCGTCGATATCTGGATTTATGTCTTCAATTCCCTCGCGATCACCACGGCTTCGACGGTGCTGGGTATCGCCGTCACCGCGATGGGCGCCTATGCGCTGTGCCGCCGGCCGGACCTGCCGGGATTCCGCTGGCTGCGCTTCGGCTTCCTACTGACGATCATGTACCCCTATATGCTGCTGGTGATCCCGGTCTATATCGTGGTGTTCAAGCTCGGCCTGCTCGGCTCTTACGCCGGCATCGTGCTGTTCCTGGCGCTGGGGCCGATCCAATTTTTCCTGTTCGACCGGTTCTTCCGCACCCTTCCGCGCGAGGTGATCGAAGCCGGTATCTGCGACGGCGCGTCGGAAGCGCAGATCCTGTTCCGCATCGTGTTGCCGATGGCCAAACCCGTCTTGGCGACCGTCGCGCTGATCACGTTCCTGATCAACTGGTCGCAATGGTTCCCGATTTTGGTGATCTCGCGCTCGCCCGACACGTTCACCTTGCCGGTCGCGTTGCTGTCGATGAACGGCGAGCTCGGCGCCAGTTTCCGGGCGATCATGGCGCTGGCTTTCGTGACGACGCTGCCCGTTGCGATCGCGTTCGTGCTGGCGCAGCGCCGGGTGATGGAAGGCATGGCGGCGGGGGCGGTCAAAGGATGAACGATCAAAGCCGAACCGATATACGGCTGACGACGCTGCGCACGCGGATCGAGACCGCGCGTTCGAAGACGATCGAGTGGCTCGCCGCCATGCGCGCGCCCGGCCATCCGGCGGGCGTACTTCGGATCTCGTCCGCGCACGACGAAAATGCTTGGCCCGGCGTGCTGCTGCCGGGAACCTATAACGGCGTGATGTGCGCCGATCTGATCGATGCGCTGCCCGCGATCGGCATCGGCGATGCGCGCGCGGCGAACGCGCTTGTCGCCTGGCTCGAATCCTTCCGGCGCCCGGACGGCGTGTTCCGCATTCCCGAAATGCGCGACGCCGACGTCTACAAGAAACCCGACCGCGGCGAGACATGGCGCTATATCGACTTCCATGTCAGCAACTACACGCTTGGCGCGATCGAAGCGCTCGCCCCCGCGCGTGCGCCGGTTTTGGATTTCGTCCGTCCCTATCTCGATCCACGACACCTGAAGGCGTGGCTCGCCGATCGCGATCTGCGCGATCCCTGGCAGGAAGGGAACAATATCGTCAACCTCGCGGGCTTTCTGCTCGCACTCGAGCGTCACGGCGACGATGCCGACCGCCAGTCGGTCGCGGCGGCGCTGGACATTCTGTTCGATTGGCACGACCGTTTGCAGGAGCCGACGACCGGTTTCTGGGGCGTGGGGCAACACGAATCGCCGCTGCGGCTGCTGCACGCCATGGCCGGCTCGATGCACAATTATCACCTCTGGTACGCGCGCGGCCGCACCCTGCCTTACTTCGACAAGGCCGTCGCCTACTGCCTGGGATTGCCGCCGCGCGTCGATAGCGCCTGCATCGACGTCGATATCGTCGACGTTCTCGTTCACGGGCTACGCGCAAACGTGGCGCCGGTCGCGGCCACGCGCGAATGGCTGATCCAAATCGTCGAAGCGATCCTCGACGATCAGAATCCCGATGGCGGCTTCGCGGATGTCCGCACCGGCACGCGCCGACAGGACGGCTGGGTCGGCGGCTATGCCGAGCCGCAAGGCCTGTCGAATACGTTCGCGACATGGTTCCGCTGGATCGCCATCGCGATGGCGGCGGAGATTCTGATTCCGGATCTGCGAAACTGGCGATTCCGCCGGTCGATCGGCATCGGCTATCGGGCGCCAGCACCATGACAGCGGACGATCCCTTCGCCCATCTGCACGACGAAGATTACGCGAACGCGTTTTCGCGCGACTGGATTGGCGCGGACACGCTGCTCGATCCCGCCGGACGCGCTGGAACCGGCCTCGACGGCGAATGGACGATGACGCTCGATCCGTTCGACGAAGGCTTGCGCCAGCGCTGGTTCGAGCTCGACGACGCGCCGCCCGAACGCTGGACCGTACCGCGCGACTACGACCCCGGCGGCGGCGATCCTGTGCCCGTCCCCTCGTGCTGGAATTTTCTGAAGCCCGAATGGAAGCACTACGAGGGTGCTGTTTGGTACGCGCGCGATTTCGATCATGCGGGCGTGCAAGCCGGGCGCCGCGCGATCCTGCATTTCGGCGCGGCGAACTACGCCGCGCGCGTGTTCCTCAACGGGCGGTTCCTGGGCGCCCATCGCGGCGGTTCGACGCCCTTCTCGCTCGACGCGACGAAGGCGCTGCGCGCGGGCGTCAATCGCCTGATGGTCCATGTCGAGAACCGCCGCCGCGACGATCGCGTGCCGATGTCGCATTTCGATTGGTTCAACTATGGCGGCCTGCATCGCGGCGTGACGCTGTTCGATCTTCCCGACCGGCATATCCGCCGCTTCCGCGTCGCCTGGCGCGACGGTGTGATCCGGGTGGAAGCCGATTGCGGCGGCGCTTCGCCGCGCTTGCGGATTCCCGAACTCGGGATCGACGCCCGGCTCGACGGCGGCGTTGGCGCCATCGCGGCGGATCCCATTTTGTGGTCGCCGGACAGACCGAAACTCTATGATGTCGACGTCTCGCTCGACGGCGATATTTGTCGCGAGCGCGTCGGCTTTCGCGATATTCGCGTCGACGGCACGCGCATTCTGCTGAACGGCGCGCCGATCCGCTTGAAGGGCGCTTGCGTCCACGAGGACGATGTCGCCAAAGGCCGTTGCAGCGACGACGTGGATATCGCGCGGCGGCTTACGCATATCAAGGAGCTCGGCGGCAATTTCCTGCGCCTATCGCATTATCCGCACGATCCGCGCGTGGCGCGCATGGCCGACGAAGCCGGCGTTCTGCTCTGGGCGGAAATCCCGGTCTATTGGGCGATCGATTTCGCCAATCCCGACACCTATGCCGACGCCGAGAATCAACTGCGCGAGTTAATCGTCCGCGACGTCAATCGGGCGAGCGTGATTCTCTGGGGTGTTGGCAACGAGAATGCCGATACCGACGCGCGGCTTTCTTTCATGTCGCGGCTCGCGGCCACCGCTAAGCGCGAGGACCCCACCCGCCTCGTCTCGGCGGCATGTCTCGTCAACCGGCAAGAATTCCGCATCGAGGATCGTCTCGCCGACGCGCTCGATATCATCGGTCTCAACGAGTATTTCGGCTGGTACGAGCCCGATATCCGCGACCTCGCGCGGCTTCTGGCGAATTCGACACCCGGCAAGCCGGTGATCGTCAGCGAGACGGGGGCGGATGCCGTCGCGGGCTTGCGCGCAAATGACGGCCGCTTGTTCGCGGAGGACAAGCAAGCCCGCTTCTACGCCGATCAAATCGCGACCCTTCGCGGCTGCGATTATGTCCAAGGTCTGGCCGCGTGGCTGCTTTACGATTTCCGGTCGGAACGCCGCCAGACGCGCTTTCAGCGCGGCTGGAACCGTAAGGGCCTTATCGCGGAGGACAAGTCGACCAAAAAGCTCGCCTTCGGGGCGTTGCGCGACGCTTGGCGCGATTGGTGAACGCGCTCAGGATCGCCCGCCGTCGACCGACAATATCTGTCCGGTGATCCACGCCGCCTGATCGCTCGCCAAGAAGGTCACCGCGTTCGCGATGTCCTGGGCGGTGCCGAGCCGGCGCGTATGGATGCTTTGCACCAGCCGCGCTTGCCCTTCGGCGCCGTAAGCTTCCCATTGCCGCTCGGTCGTCGGGTTCGAGCGCACGAAACCCGGCGCGACCGAATTGCTGGTGATACCGAACGGCCCCAAATCCTGGCTCAATTGCTTCGTCAGGCCGACGAGCGCGTGTTTGGCCGCCGTATAGGCCTGGATGCCGGTGAGGCTCGGCCGCAAACCGGCACCGGAGGAGATCGTGACGATCCGCCCCCATCCCTTCGCGCGCATGGGCACTGACGCGGCTTGAGCAAGCCAGAACTGCGCGTCGACATTCGCTTCGAAGATCGCGCGCCAGCCGGCCTCGTCGACCTTGTCGATCGGCCCGCCGACTTGGCCGCGCACGCCGCCGGCCGCGCCCACCAGAATATCGACCTGACCGATCTTCGCGACCAGATCGTGGCACGCCGCCCGGCTGCCGAGATCGGCGCGATGCGCCGTATAGGACGCGGGATCGGCCCAATCGATCGCGGCGATATCAGCGAGATGGACCTTGGCGCCCGCCGCCTGCAGCGTTTCGGCGATGGCGCGGCCGATCCCTTGCGCGGCCCCGGTGACGAGCGCGGTCTTGCCCTCGAAGCGGATCAGCATAGCGCCAGCAACTCCGCGAAGGTTTCGTAGGCCATCGGCTTTCTGCCGTCTTCGATCGCATGGATCAGTTCGACCAGTTTGGCGAGAACGGGCGTATCGACGCCGACCTCGCGCGCCAATTCGACGATGATGCCGATCTGCGGATCGATTTCGGTCTTGCGTTTGCGCACCGCCAGATCGCGATAGATGCCCGAATGGGTCTTCGCGGTGTAGCGGTTATGCTCGGCCAAGCGCGCGATGGTATCCCGCGCGCGGTCGAGCGGCGCTTCGGGCATGAAATCGGCGGGATCGAAGCCGTTGAACCCGACGGGCGCGATCTTGCGCGCGCGCGCGGCGGCCATCACTTCGCGGCCCAGCGCGACGAAGACCGGCGTGCGGCGCGGATCCTCGAAATTCGCGGTCATGCTGTCCATGGTCAGCGCCGTCGCGAACAGCATGGCGCCGTAGGCGAGCTTGCCCCACAGATAGCCCCAGATATTGTCGGTCAGCACCGCGCCCGGCTCGAAGCCCTTCAGCAATTCGAACATCGCTTGGGTGCGTGGGCCGTTCTTGCCGTCGATCTCGCCGACGACGACGGCCGCGCGATTGCCGAACAGGATTTCGCCCGGCCCATGCCAATCGGCGCCGAAATTGACGAAGCAACCCATCGTGCGCGAGGCCCCGGCGCGCTTGGCGATGGCGATTTCGTTGAGGCCGTTCTGCGCCGACAGGATATAGCCGTCGGATGCCAGATGCGGCAGCAGCTTGTCGAGGGCCGCTTCGGTCGCTTGCGCCTTCACCGCCAGCACGATGCGCGAATAGGTTCCCTTCAATTCGTCGGGCGTGACGGCGGGCACGACGACCGTGAAATCCTCGATCGGGCCGAAGATGTGAAGCCCGCGCGTGCGGCAGGTTTCGACATGCGCCCTCTCGATATCGACGAGCAGCACGTCATGGCCCGCGCGCTTCCAATAGGCGCCGAGCGTGCCGCCGATGGCGCCGGCACCCCAAATCAGGATCGGATCGCCGCTCATGCCGCCTCCACGAATTCGTCCGCATGCGTGGCGACGACCAGACGGCCGTCATTGCCGATCCAGCCGCGCGCCATGCCCAGCGTGTTATAGGGCGCGTAGACTTGGCCCTTCGCGTCGATCGCGGCGAACCCGGCGCCGATGCCGTGGCTTTTCAGCACATCGAAAACCAGCGCGTCGACCGACGCTTTGAATTCGTGTTTGCCGTAATCCATCCGCGCGGCGATGTCGTAGGCCGCCGCATTGCGGATGAAGAATTCGCCCTGCCCGGTGCCCGACACGGCGACCACGCCGTTGCGCGCGTAAGTCCCGGCGCCGACGATGGGCGTGTCGCCCACGCGGCCGACCGGCTTGTTGTTGAAACCGCCGGTCGAGGTCGCGGCGGCGAGATTGCCCGCGCGATCGAGCGCCACCGCACCAACGGTCCCGTGACGCTCGGCTTCGCTCGCTGCGCGCAACGTGCCAGAGGCCGCCCTGCGCTTAAGCGAGGCAAGCGAGTCCACCCGGCGCTGAGTCGTGAAATAGGAATTCTCGACGATCGCCAGACCTTCGCGTTTGGCGAAATCGTCGGCGGCATCGCCCGCGATGAGAACGCAATCGCTGCGCTCCATCACCGCGCGCGCGGCCTTGATCGGATTGCGGATGCGCTTGACGGTGCAGACCGCCCCCGCGCCCTTGGTGGCGCCGTCCATGATCGACGCGTCGAGCTCGTGCGTTGAGTCCGCCGTCAGCGCAGCGCCATGCCCGGCGTTGAAATGGGGACTGTCCTCCATCACCACGACGGCGGCCTCGACCGCATCCAGCGCCGACCCGCCCTTGTGCAGGATCGTCCAGGCGGCGCGCAGCGATGCGGCCAGATGCGCGCGCGTTTCGGCCCATTCGGCCGGCGTCAGCAGGGATTTATCCAGCGTGCCGCAGCCGCCATGGATGCAAATGCCGATCGGTCCCGCCATGACGCTTCACTCTCCTTCAATAAAATCCGGGCCCGCCCCGCCCGGCGAGGGCGGAACGGGCCCGGTCGTTCGGGCTTAGTTGGCCGGCTTGATGTCCATCGCCAGCGTGTCCTCGTCGACGCGCGGCGCGATCTTCACCTTGGCCTTCTGCATCGCCCAGGCCGAACCGACCGCGACGATCGGCAGGCGCTGACGATCCTCCAGCACGATCGCGTTCACTTCGGCGAGCTGGGCGCGGCGCTTGGCTTCGTCGAGCTCCACCGCCGCGTCCTGCAGCAGCTTGTCCGCGCGCGGGTTTTTATAGCCGAGCACGTTGAAGGCGCCCATGCGCACCGCCGGATCGTTGGAGTGGATCAGCGACGAGAGCGTGTAATGCGCTTCGCCCGTCAGCGTGCCCCAGCCCGACATCGAGGCCGAGAACTCGCCGCGCGTGCGCGCCGGGAAGAACGCGGCCGCCGGTGTGGCCGCCGCGGTCGCGTCGATCCCGACAGCCGCCAGCATCTGCGCGATCGACGTGCCGACGGCGCCATCGCCGGGCAGACGATCGTTGGTGAAGGCGAAACGCATGCGGAAACCGTTCGGGAAGCCCGCTTCGGCCAGCAGCTTGCGCGAAGCCGCCGGATCGTAGACGCGTTCGGGCAGCGTGGTGTTGAAGCCGAAGATCGACGGCGTCACCAGCTGGTTGACCGGCTTGCCAAGACCTTCCATCGCGATTTCGGCCAGCGCCTTGCGGTCGATCGCCATGTCGATCGCCTGACGCACGCGAACGTCGCGCAGCGGGTTGGCCGGCAATGGCGACCCGTCCTTGGCCAAAAGCTGGCCGGCGGGCGGCGTTTCGCGCATGTCGAGTTCCGCGTTGAAGACGTAGACCGTGTCGATCGTCGACACGCTGAGGCGCGGATCGCTGCGCAGCGTGGCGAGGTCAGTCGCCGGCACGCGCGTGATCAGGTCAAGCTGGCCCGCGCGAAGCTGCGCCACGCGCGCGGCATCGTTCGGGATCTCGCGGCGGACATGACGCGCCCAGGGTTCCTTCGGTCCCCAATAGGCGTCGTTGCGGTCGAGGACCAGATCGCCGCGCGGGCTCCACGAGACGTATTTATAGGGACCCGTGCCGATCGCGGCCTTGCCCGTGTTGAACGCTTCGTTCGCCGTTTCCTTCGTCAGCCCCGCCGCCGCGCGATGCGACACGATGAACAGGCGGATGAAGTCGTTCGGCAGGATCGGCGCCGGCCCGTCGGTGATGATGTGAACCGTGTAGGGATCGACGATCTTCACTTCCTTCACGCGGCGCACATAGATCGTGGTCGGGTTCGGCCCCGCGACGACCGGAATGCGCTCGATCGAGAACTTCACGTCCTCGGCGGTGAAATCCGAACCGTCGTGGAATTTGACGCCGCGGCGCAGTTTGAATTCCCACGTCGTCGGATCGATCACCTTCCAGCTTTCCGCCAGACGCGGCTCGACCTCCAGCCCGCTGCCCGACCAGGTCAGCGTGTCGAACACATGCTTCAGCGCTTCGGCGTGCGAACCGGTCGCGGTGAAATGCGGATCGATCGAATCGGGACCGCCGCGGACACCGATGGTGAGCGTTTGCGCCGCCGCGTTGCCCGCGGCGAGCGCCACACCCAGGGCCGCGAGACGGGCCCATTTGGCGAGGTTGGACATGGTGGACTCCTTTTTTAGGCGATGGGGTTTCATGCGATGATCGTGGGCCAGTTGCTTTGATTGAGGATGACTTTGTCGAGCAGCTTTTTGAGCGTGCGGCGTTCGGCCGGGCTCAACGACGACGCCATCGCCGCTTCGTGCGCGACGAGGGCGGGAACGGTGATGTCGGCCATCTGACGGCCGCGCGGCGTGAGCGACAGGATCAAGCGCCGGCGATCCTTGGGATCGGCGCGGCGCGTGATCATCTTGCGTTGCATGAGGCCGGCGACGCCGCGGCTCAACGTGTTCTTGGGCCGCGCGGTGGAGGCGACGATGTCGTCCGCCGTGATGCCGTCCTTCAGCGCGAGCGCGTAGAGCACGACATGCTCGGGCGCCGACATGCCATGCACCGCCTCGATCCAGTCGTAGACCGGCTGGTTGAAATGATGGGCGACGAAATTGACGCGGAAGGACAGCCAGCAGGGATTTTCCCACAGCTTTGCGGCCAGCATCGGGTGCAGTCCCGACGCCCGCTTTACCTTCCCCGTCCCCTTGTTTTTCGCCGTTCGCGCCGGCTTCGCGGTCATGGAACCTCCGCTTAGGAACGATCTCAGCTTGACGCACCGCAATACGCGCCGTCAAGATACTGGTTCCACAAGGAACCAATTTTTCTTCCGGGGAGCGTTTAGAAAAATGCGCGTCGTCGACATGAACTGGATGCAGCTCGAAGCGCGCGCCAAGGCCGACGACCGCGCCGTTCTGCCGATCGGGTCGATCGAACAGCACGCCTATTTGAGCCTGGGCGTGGACGCGATCCTGGCCGAACGCATGGCGATCGAGGCCGCCGCCCCGGTCGGCACGCCGGTCTACCCGGTGCTAAGCTACGGATTGACGCCGAATTTCGTCGATTATCCGGGCACGGTCACGCTGCGCCTGACGACGTTGATCGCACTGGTTCAGGACGTGCTGGACGGGATCGCGCGCGCGGGGTTCAAGCGCATCGTGATCGTCAACGGCCATGGCGGTAACGACCCGGCCAAGGGCGCCGTCCTGGAATGGCTCGGCGGCAATCGCGGCTGCCAAGTTAAGTGGCATAATTGGTGGAACGCGCCCAAAACCTGGGCGAAAGTCAAAGCGATCGACCCCGTCGCCTCGCACGCGTCCTGGATGGAGAACTTCCCCTGGACGCGGATCGGCAATGTCGCGATGCCGTCGACGCAGAAGCCGATGGTCGATCTGGCCCGCCTGCCCCAATTCGATCCGGGCGAGAAGAAGCGCCTGCTCGGCGACGGCAATTTCGGCGGCTATTATCAGCGCGACGACGCGGACATGCTCGCTCTTTGGGAAACGGGCGTGGACGAAACGCGCGAAGCCATTCTCGGCGGCTGGGGCTGAGGGACACGGCGGAAGACGGAAATGCTCGGCTTCGTCATCCAGCGCTTTTTGCAGGCCGTCGTGGTGATGCTCGTCATCTCCGCGCTGGTCTTCATCGGCGTTTACGGAATCGGCAATCCGATCGACGTCGTCATCTCGCCCGACGCGACGCAAGCCATCCGCGAAGCGGCGATCCGCGCCTATGGCTTCGATCAGCCGTTGTGGATCCAATACCGCGATTTCCTGCTGCGGCTATTGTCCGGCGATTTCGGCCGCTCGTTCATTTTCAACATGCC
Source organism: Tagaea sp. (assembly GCA_965228135.1). Lineage (GTDB taxonomy): Bacteria > Pseudomonadota > Alphaproteobacteria > CACIAM-22H2 > CACIAM-22H2 > Tagaea. Next base: position 5,152,110 of record OZ245798.1, on the reverse strand, counting down.
GGTGCTGGAGCTGATCTTCTCGCGCCTGCCGGCGACGCTCGAGCTCACCCTCGCCGCCGTTCTCGGCGCCACGCTGCTCGGCGTGCCGCTCGGCATGTATGCCGGCTACAAACCCGATTCCGCTTTCGCGCGGATCGTGATGACCGTGTCGGTGCTCGGCTTTTCCGTGCCCACGTTCTGGATCGGCCTCGTCCTTATCTTCGCTTTCGCCGTACAGCTCGGCTGGCTGCCCGCCGGCGGGCGCGGCGCCACGGCGATGCTGTTCGGCGCCGAATGGAGTTTCCTGACCCGCGAAGGCCTGACGCATTTGCTGCTGCCCGCCTTGAACCTGTCGCTGTTCAAGTTCGCGATGATGGTGCGCTTGGCCCGCGCGGGAACGCGCGAAGCGATCCTGGGCGATGTCGTACGTTTCGCGCGCGCGGCGGGCGAAAGCGAGGCGACCATTCTGCGCCGCCATGTGCTGCGCTTGATCGCCATTCCGATCGTCACCGTGTTCGGCCTGGAATTCGGCTCCACCCTCGCCTTCGCGGTGGTGACGGAAACGATCTTCTCCTGGCCCGGTGTCGGCAAGCTGATCATCGACAGCATCTCGCTGCTCGACCGGCCGGTGATGGTCGCCTATCTGATGCTGGTCGCCTTCCTGTTCATCATGATCAATTTCCTGGTCGATATCGCCTACGCGGCCCTCGATCCGCGTTTGCGCGCCGGTGCCAAGCGATGAGCGAAGTATCGCCCCTCGCCCGGTTCTGGGCCGAGTTCCGCGCCAACCGCATCGCGGTCGTGGCGCTTGGCGTCGTCATCGCGATCGTGTTGCTCGCGGTGTTCGCGCCGCTCTACGCGCCGCAGAACCCCTACGATCTCGCCAATCTCGTGCTGATGGATGCGCGCCGTCCGCCGGGCTATGTCGGCTCGAAAGGCTTCACCCATTGGCTCGGCACCGACGCGCAAGGCCGCGATCTGCTGTCCGCGATCCTTTACGGATTGCGCGTGTCGTTGCAGGTGGGTTTGGCGGCGGGGGCCGTCGCGTTCGCGCTGGGCGCATCGCTGGGAACGATTGCCGCCTTCATGGGCGGCAAGATCGAAATCCTGATCATGCGGATCGTCGATCTGCAGCTTTCCTTCCCTGCGATCTTGCTGGCACTCGTCCTCGTCGCATTGCTGGGCCAAGGCCAGTGGCAGTTGATCGCGGCGCTCGTCACCGCGCAGTACGCCTATTTCGCGCGCACGGCCCATGGTGCCGCGACCGCCGAACGCGCCAAGGATTACGTCGCGGCGGCGTTGTCCACGCCGCTCTCCTCGGCGCGCGTCGTGTTCCGGCATATCCTGCCCAACTGCCTGCCGCCGTTGATCGTCGTCGCGACCGTGCAGGTCGCCAACTCGATCGCGCTGGAAGCGACACTTTCCTTCCTCGGCCTCGGCCTGCCGGTGACGGAGCCGTCGCTCGGCATGTTGATCGCCAACGGCTTCCAGGTGCTGCTGTCGGGCCGCTACTGGATCTCGATCTATCCGGGCGTGGCTCTGATCATCTTGATCGTTGCGATCAATCTGGTCGGCGATCAGGTACGCGATCAGTTGAACCCGAGGCTGCGGCGATGAGCGCGCTTCTGGAAATCCGCGATCTCGCGACGCATTTCGCGACGGCGACCGGCATCGTGAAAGCCGTCGACGGCGTGTCGTTCGACGTGCATGCGGGCGAGATCGTCGGTCTCGTCGGCGAGTCCGGCTCGGGCAAGACGATCACCGGCTTCTCGATTCTGGGATTGATCGACGCGCCCGGGCGCATCGTCGCGGGCTCGATCAAGCTCGAAGGCCGCGAACTCGTCGGCCTGAAGCAAGGCGAGTTGCGCAAGCTGCGCGGCAAGCGGATCGCGATGGTGTTTCAAGATCCGTCGACCGCGCTCAATCCCGTGCTGTCGATCGGCGAGCAGATGCGCATGGCCTTAGCCGCGCATGAAAACGTGAGCCGCGCGGCCGCCGATGCGCGCGCGCGCGATCTGCTGGCGCGCGTGGGCATTCCCGAACCCGCCAAGCGCCTCGAAGCCTATCCGCATCAGCTTTCGGGCGGCATGCGCCAGCGCGTGGCGATCGCGATCGCGCTGCTCAACCGCCCGTCGCTGATCGTGTGCGACGAGCCGACCACGGCGCTGGACGTGTCGATCCAAGCGCAGATCCTGGCGGAGATGCGCGATCTGGCGCGCGATTTCGGCACCGCGCTGATCTGGATCAGCCACGATCTCGCGACCGTATCGGCGCTCGCCAGCCGGTTGATCGTGATGTATGCGGGCCGCATCGTCGAAGACGGACCGATCGGCGCGATCTTGCGGGCCCCCCGCCATCCCTATACGCGCGGGCTGCTCGACTCCCTGCCCTCGATGGCGGCCCCCGGCCAGGAATTGCGCCAGATCCCCGGCAGCATGCCCTCGCTCGCCAATCTGCCGCCGGGTTGCGCATTTGCGCCGCGCTGCACGCATGCCGACGCCGCGTGCTCGGCCGCGCCGCCCACGCAGCGCGACGGCGAACGCGGCTGGCGCTGCCATCATCCGCTGGTGCCGGCATGACCGCGCTGATCGAAACCCGCGACGTCGCCAAACGTTTCCGCGAGGCGCCCAGCTTCGGCGAGCGTATCGCGCGGCTGATCGGTGCGGGCCGCGAGGAGCGTACCGTGCACGCGGTCGACGGCATTTCGCTGTCGGTCGCCAAAGGCGAAGTGCTGGGCCTCGTCGGCGAGTCCGGCTGCGGCAAATCCACGCTTGGCCGGATGATCGCCGGTATTCTGCCGCCCAGCGAAGGTGTCGCGCTGATCGACGGCGCGCCCGCGATGTCGGGTGGTGCACGCCCCGTGAAAACGACCACGCGCGTGCAGATGGTGTTTCAGGACCCCTTCGCCTCGCTCGACCCGCGCATGCGCATCGGCGACATCATCGCCGAAGGCCCCGTGGCCAACGGCCTGATCAAACTGGGCGAAGCCACCGCCGATGCGGCGCGCTGGCTCGCGACCGTCGGGCTCGACAAGTCGGCCGCGCAACGTTACCCGCACCAATTCTCCGGCGGGCAGCGCCAGCGCATCGCAATCGCGCGGGCCCTCGCCATGCGGCCCGACGCGCTGATTTGCGACGAGCCCGTCGCCTCGCTCGATGTGTCGATCCAGGCGCAGATCGTCAATCTGTTCCTGAAGCTGCGCCGGGAACTCGGGCTCACGATGATCTTTATCAGCCACGATCTGTCGCTGGTGCGCCATGTCAGCGACCGCGTCGCGATCATGTATCTGGGCCGCATCGTCGAAATCGGCGCGTCGCGGGATATCTTCGCCGCACCCCGCCATCCCTATACGCGCGCCTTGCTCGACAGCGCGCCCGCCTTGCGTCTCGACGGCGAAGACGCCGTCGGCTTCAAACCGATCCAGGGAGAGTTGCCCTCGCCCATGGACCCGCCGCCGGGCTGCCATTTCCACGCGCGCTGCCCCCATGCGGACGCGAAATGCCGCGTCGAGGCGCCGGTTTTGACCGGCGGCGTCGCCTGCCATCATCCGCTGAAGGAAGTTCCGTCATGACCGAACCGTGGCAATGGGAAGAAGCCGAGTGGCGCAAACGCGTGGCGAAAGTCCGCGCCGGACGCCGCCTGATGCCGAAAGCGTGGCCCGGCGGCGCGCGCTGCGCCGTGGCGCTGTCCTTCGACAGCGATCACGAAACCAACGAACTGCGCGACGGCGGCGTTTCCATCGGCCGCATGTCGTGGGGCGAATACGGCGTGCGTCAGGGCGTGCCGCGCATTCTATCGACGCTGGCGAAGGCGAACGTCCCGGCGACGTTCTTCGTGCCCGCCGTCGCGGCGTTGCTGCATCCCGAGGAACAGCATCGCGTGATCGGCGAAGGGCACGAGATCGGCCTGCATGGCTGGATTCACGAGCTCAATTCCAATCTGCCCGAAGCGATCGAGCGCGATCTGCATTTGCGCTCGGCCGACACGCTGGAAAAACTGCTCGGCAAGCGCGCCGTGGGCATGCGCACGCCGTCGTGGGATTTCTCGCAAGCGACGCTGAAGATCCAGCGCGAGATGGGCCTGCTCTACGATTCCTCGCTGATGGCCGACGACGATCCCTACGAATTGATCGAAGACGGCGCGCCGACCGGAATCGTGGAACTGCCCGTCGAGTGGATCCGCGACGACGCGCCCTATTTCAACATGAACCGCTTCGCCGCGTTGCGCCCCTATACGCCGCCGCCCGCCGTGCTCGACATTTTCCGGCGCGAGTTCGATCGCGCGTGGGAGGAAGGCGGTCTGTTCCTGCTGACCATGCACCCGCATGTCATCGGCTATCGCTCGCGGATCTTCATCCTCGAGGACTTGATCGCGCATATGAAGGCGAAAGGCGGCTGCTGGTTCGCCACGCACGAGCAAGTCGCGCGCGTGTGCAAGGGCGCCTCGTTGTGACGAGCCAACTGGCGGCCATTTGAGCATCTCGGGATTCGGCTGAAGGCCGAATCCGGTTTCCCAGGGCGGGATTCTTTCTTGGTCGGAGCGGCGGGTTTCAAACCCCGCGCGGCGTTGCCGCGAACCCTGCCCCCAGACCGTAGTGAATTCAATTTTTTCAATACTGATTTCCAGGGTATCGAGGCATTTTGGGGCTTTTTTTGTGGAAAATGAGATCTCCGATTTTCTACTTTCGTCGATCGACATTCACGCGCGTTGGCCTGAGTCCGTGGATTTATCCCGATAGGCGTTGGAGTCAGCTTTGACAGAGAAGCGGGCGACGAAGAAGAGCCGGCACGCAAGTTCAGAACAACGCACCTAACTGGCGATCAAGGTCGACGGCTCGATCGTTTTGAAGAACCCGTCGACATTGCGCCCGTCGCTCGCCAGCGGAAGGATCAGGCGCACATAGCGAAATCGCTTGCCTTCGATCGACACGTAATCGCGCTTTGCGAGGCTGGGTTCGCGCGTCGTTGCCGCGCGTTCCAACCCCGCATAGACGATTTGCGCATCGTCTTCGTTGAAGTAGCCGCGCAGATTGCGGCCGATCGTCTCGAAATCGGCGCGCTCGCCGACATAATGCCCGACCATCCGCACGCGCGCGTCCCGCCGCTCGGGCAGATAGTCGAGCAGCATCGTGAAGGGCTTCACCGCCTCGGGCACTTCGTCGGCCGGCAATGCCGCGGGCAATTCGCCATCGCGACAAGCGTTACGCCAGATCCGCACGCATTCCGCGAGCGCCGGATACGAGTCGAGTTCGGCGAGATCGAGGTCGCGATGCCGGTCTTCCGGGTTCGGCGACATGGAGAGCGTATCGGTCATGAGGGCTCGCTTTGCATCGGCGGTTCAAACATCGAATACGTGAGGGGACGGACGCGCCGCCGGCGCCGTCCATTCGAAATCGGCCGGCTTGAACTTGCCGTAGCGCCGGATCGCCATCGTCGCGATCTTCTCGAGCCCGAGCGCCGACGGCCCGCCGCTGCGCACGGTCTCCGCATTCCACATCGCCACAAGCGGTTCGATATCCAACGCGAACGCGCGCAAAGCCGCGACGATCGGGTTAAGGCGGCGGCGAAACGCCGGTACCGCGCGGCAAGCGGCGCGCAGATCCGCAGCCAGCGTGTCGGCACGCATCGCAAGGTCGGACGCCCAGAGTGCGGGTGCGCGCAACGCGACCGCGCCCGCACGCGTCGTCTCCGATATCGAGCGCATGCCCCGCTCCGCCCCGGCTTTCGCCAAGCCACCGAGCACACGTTGCGCCGAGACGACGGCGCGGCACAGCCATTCGACCCGCGCCACGTCGCGCGTCAGCTCGGCCATCGCGGCGGCGTCCGGGACCGAACCGGCCGCGTTCGCCCGCACGGCGTGTTCCAAATCGCGCAGCATTGCCGCCGGATCGTCGCAGCCCGCCGAGGAAGTGGCACCCAGCGCACGGCCAAGCTTCAGCGCCGCGCGACATAGATAAGGCGGGCGCGGCGTCCAAGACGGCGTGGCATCGACGATCTCCGTCGGAATCGGATCGCCCGGCGCGATCGCGCGACTGAAGCGCAGCGCCGCCTCGATCCTGTTTAAAAGGCCGAGATCGGGATGGTGATCGGGAATTCCATAGTTCGCCGCGACTTGGCGCAACGGCACGGCCGCGCGCACGCCGCCCAGATCGAAGGTCAGCGTCGGCCGGCGGTCGTCGTCGCGCACGAACTTCAAATCCGGCCGCGTCAACGCCGGATGCGTGAAGTCGAAGCGATCCGGGGTCGCGCGCGGCACACGCGCCGCGGGATCGATGACAGCTTCGTTGGTTTCCATAGCGGGCTCGATACGCCCGCTCCGCCTCGCCGGATCATTCGATCCGAATGCGGCCCGCTTGCCGTAGCGTTCCGGCATCAAGGATCGCCACCACGCCTTCCGCCGACGCGGGCGAAACGCCCGTCAGCGCCGCAATATTTACTTGGTGCGTCACGACGACGAGCGCACCGGGGCCGCGCCATTCCCCCAAAACGCGCAAGGCTGCGGCGGTTTGGCGCAGGCGTTCTTCGCGCCGATCAAAGAATGAATCGAAAGCAGACTCCCGCACCGGGCGCCCCGGAAAAGCGAGTTCCGCCGTATCGACCGCGCGGCACCAGCGCGACGTCAACACGCGGCCGACATCGATGCCGCGCGCGGCGAATTCGCGACCGATCGCCCGCGCCTGATCGCGGCCAATCTCATCGAGATTGCGTTGCGTCGCGCAATCGTCGATCCGCATGCCCGGCGGATCGCCCACGCCGGGCGCATTCGCATGCCGGAACAAGACGATCGCGCCCGCGCGAAGAACGCCCCACGGATCGGCGTCGGCGAAGGCAGGGCCCGTCAGGGCCAGTGCCGCTGCACCGCCGATCAATGCCCGCCTTTGAATACGCATGTCCATGCGCCTAACCCTTCACTCGCAGGGTCGAACGCCCGCCATCGACGCCGATGATTTGTCCGGTGATCCACCCCGCCTCGGGTGACAGCAAATGCATGGCGAGCGACGCGATGTCGTCAGGCGCGCCCAAACGCGGGATCGGATGCAGCTGCGCGATCGCCGTCGCCAATTGCGCGTTCGAGGTAAGCTTCTCCGACAGCCCCGTTCGGGTTAGCGATGGCGCGATCGCATTGACGCGGATCGCCGGCGCAAGCTCTGCCGCAAGCGACAGCGTCAAGCCTTCGATGGCGCCTTTGGCCATCGCCACCGACGCATGCGCCGTGAAGCCCTGGCGCGCCGCGATGCTGGAGAACAACAGAACGGAAGTGCTCGCCCCGGCCGCGCGTAAGGCCGGCAGCGCCGATTGGACGGCGATCGCAGCACCAAGCGCGTTGATGCGGAAGTCGCGCTCGATATCGCCCGGGGAGAGCTTGGCGAGGGGTGCGAGACGGATCGTTCCCACGGCGTAAACGAGCCCCGCGAGTGACGGCCCCGCCGCCGCAACCGCATCTCGCAAGCGATCCGCGTTCTCAACATCGCAAGCGGTGAAGCCCGCGCCCAACTCCTCGGCCAATCCGGTAAGCTTCGCCGTATCGCGGGCGACGAGGTGAAGTTCGTAACCTTGCGCGGCCGCGCGGCGCGCGATCGCCGCCCCGATCCCACCCGTTCCGCCGACGATAAGAAGTTTGCCCGGCATTCCAAATCCCGCATCCGATTTCGAGAAATCGGAAACTGGATCGCGGCCGGCGTAAATCAAGCCGCGATATCGCCCCGCAACAGCGCGCGCAACGCGGGATTCGGGAAGCGGCGCGGCACGGTGACGGCGTAGAAATTCTCCGCAAGGCCGGAAAGGCGGACAGCCTCCACCAGCGCGCCGGACGCCAGCTCGTCCTTGACCGCGATCGGCGGCAGCACGGCAAGCCCCACACCTTCGCGCGCGAGCAATCGCATCATCGCCATATCCTCGACCTCCGCCGCGATACGCGGAACGACGCCCAGGCGATCCGCCAGCGCATCGAACGCCGCGCGCACGCCGCTATCGGCCGTCGGCAGTATGATCGGTTCGCGCGCCAGCAGTGCCGCCGCATTCCGCTCGCCGCGCACGCGCTTGCGAACCCCGACCAAGGCGACGCGCTGATGCGCCAGACGGTGGGTCACGAGCCGCACTGGGCCATCGCGCCGGGGCGGATGGTTGAGCAGCACGACATCCAGATTTAAGGCGGCGAGTTCGCCGAGCAATTCCGCCTCGCCGCCCGAACGCAGCGTGATCCGTACATCGCCGCGCACGAGCGCCGGGCGCAGAAAGTCGAGCTGAAAATTGCGCGACAGAGTCGCCAATGCCCCAACGCGAAGCTCGGAACGCGCGGTGCCCGCGCCCGCCAACGCCGCCGCGACTTCTTCGCCCGCAGCGAAGATCGCGTCGGCGCCGTCCAGCGCGATCCGCCCCGCTTCGGTCAACCGTAGCGCGCGCCCCTTGCGTTCGAATAGCTCATGACCGAAGCGCTTTTCCAGCGCGCGGATCTGCACCGACAGCGCGGATTGCGAAAGATTGAGCTTCGCGGCCGCGCGCGTGAGGTTGCCGTCATGCGCGACGGCGCGGAAATACATCAGGTGCTTGAAATTGATCGCCGCCATTCGTTCTATTTTATAGAACGATAAGTCATAAACAATGTCTTTTATATTCTCGCCATACGTTGATATCGAACCGCCGAACCCATCAACGGAGCGGCGCGATGCCAGGTCTCGATCTCTTAACGGCCAATCTTCTCTCCCCCATCGTCATGGCCTTCGCGCTGGGCGCCATCGCCGGTTTCGTGCGATCCGAGCTCGAGTTGCCCGAGGCGGTGCTCAAGCTCATCTCGATCTATCTGTTACTATCGATCGGCCTGACCGGCGGGCGGGAACTGGCCCAGGTCCGTTTTGCCGACGTCTCCGCGCTATTCGCGGCTGCCGCGGCGCTGACCGTCGCCATTCCCGTCGCCACCTATGCCGTACTGCGTCGTCTGGGCGGCTTCGACGTCGCAAACGCCGCCGCCGTGGCCGCGCATTACGGTTCGGTTTCCTCGGTTACGTTCTTCGCGGCTCTATCGTTCGCGCGGGCGATGGAACGGCCGAGCGAAGGTTACTTGACCGCCGTGGTCGCGCTGATGGAGTTCGCGGTGATCATTTCCCTCGCCATCGCGCGCTGGGGTAAAAGCCGCACCAACGGCGCATTCCGGCTCGGCGACATGATGCTCGATACTTTGCGCGGGCGCGGCATTCTGCTGCTGACCGGCGGCATGACGATCGGCTATGTCGCATCCGACGCGGATTGGCAACGTATCACGCCGTTCTACGAGCATCTGTTCCGCGGCTTCCTGATGCTGTTCCTGCTGGAAATGGGCATGACGGCGGCGCGCCAGATCCGCCAATTCGCGCAGGTCGGCATCTTCATGACTGGCTTCGCGATCGTCGCACCGCTGATTTTCGGCGCGGTCGGCCTGCTCACCGGCTGGGCGCTTGGCCTCTCGCAAGGCGGGGCGTTCGTACTGGGGGCGGTCTGCGCCAGTTCGTCCTATATCGACGCGCCCGCCGCATGCCGCGCCTCGCTACCCGAGGCGAGCCCCGGCATCTATCTGACCGCGTCGTTGGGCGTCACGTTCCCGTTCAATCTGATGGTCAATCTGCCGCTGTTGTTCAGCGCAAGCCGTTGGCTCTACCCGCAATAGGCAGCGCTATCGGCCGAATGGCGCCAAAGCCCGCCGCGGATTATCCGGGGCGGGCTTTTCGTCGCGCGCGACCGCCGGCGCAGCCGGACTCGACCGCCGCGCCAACCCGAGTTTCGTCCTGCGACGTCGATCACGCAGACGCAACAAGCATACAAAACTTATAAATAACAATCATTTAATAGATTTATACACACCGCTAGAATCATCTTGCATACAAGTACGCATTTAAATATGAATCGGAACGTTCGGGAGGCGAACGCCACATGGCGCATCTACGATTGGCCAGCGACACGACGACATTGCCGGCAGGCGAAGCCGCCTACCGGGTGATTCGCCAAGCGATCCTCGACCTCGGTTTCGAGCCGGGCGCCGCCCTTTCCGAAAACGCGCTCGCCGCCCAACTCGGCACCAGCCGCACGCCGATCCGAGAAGCGTTGCAGCGCTTGGAGCGCGAAGGCTTGATCTTCGTCCTGCCCCAACGCGGCACGATCGTCGCCCCGCTCGATTTCGAAACTTTCCGCGCCGCCTATTTCGTGCGCGCGTCGCTGGAATCCTGCGCCGCCGCCGAGGCCGCGCGGATTTCCGGCAAGGCCGCGCAAGACGAGCTTGAGGACAGCATCGCACGTCAACGCGTCATCCTCGCCGATTGGGACGAAGCGAAGTTCTGGGACGAGAACAATCGCTTCCACCAGATCATTCTGCGCCATGCCGGCGTGCCCAGCGTGTGGCAGGTCGTGCAGGATTCGAAATTCCATCTCGACCGGATGCGCCGCGCGCACCTCGATCTCGGCCCCGATTATCGCTTCGAAGCCGTCGTCGCCGAACATGCCGCGATCACCGACGCGATCGCGCGCGGCGATGTCGCCGCCGCCAGCGGCGGAATGCACGACCATATCGCAAAAGTGCTGCCGCGCGTCGAGTTGCTGAAAGCGGCGCGCCCCGAATTGTTCGAGGCCGAAAAGCCGCTGACCCAAATCGTCGGCGCGGAAGTGACGCCGCGCCGCCGCAACCTCTCCAACAACGCCGCCGGAAAAAGAGGCGGTCCTTAATCGGGAGTAACGTCCATGTCGAAACTGCCTGGTAACGCCGCGATGCGCATCGCGGCGAACGGACCGTCGCGCCGTCGGCTCATCCTCGGCGGTGCAGCACTGTTCGCGGCGGGATCCCTGCCCGCCTTCGCGCAAGACCGCAACGCGCCCGAAAGCCTGAAGCGCGGCGGTAGTACCACGCTGCAACTCCGCGCGTGGGAACGCTATCCGGCCGCCGATATTCCCGGCCTCAACCGCTATCTCGACGGCAAGGCCGGCACATCGATCGAATGGGTCAGCGCGCCCTTCGCGCGCTATCGCGACCGCATGGTCGCCGAATTCATCGCCGGCACGCCGCTGGATATCGTCCAGATTCCGGAAACCGAACTCGCCGCGTGGTCGGATAGCGGCTGGCTCGCCCCGCTCGACGGCATGCAAGGCCTCGCCCAGATCATGCAAGCCGCCACGCCCGCCTCGGTCGAAGCGACCAAGGGTGTCGATGGCAAGACCTATGCGCTGCCATATCTCAGCGACTCCTTCGGATTCGCCTACGACGTCGAGGCGCTAAACAAGGCGGGTTTCACCAAGCCCGCACGCAGCCTGGACGAGTTGCGCACGCAGATGGAGGCGATGAAGAAGGCCGGGCTCGACGAATATCCGCTCAGCCTCGCGATGAAGAAGCAGCCCGGAAATTTCTGGAGCCTGTGGGCAACGCTCTATGCGTCCGGCGGCGATCTGTTCGCGCCCGACAACGAGCCGGTCTTCGACAAGCCGGGCCATCCGTTGCAGGCGATCTTGGAATGGTACGTCGCCGCGACCAACGATTGGAAGATCGTCGGGCCGGAAGATCTGCAACGCGACTGGGGCGCCTCGCGCACCGGCATTCGTACGGGCATCGTCAAATGCGGCTATATGGCGCAATACGCGCTGGCCGAGTTCAACGTGTGGCCGGACTCGAAGGTCGCGGGCCGCATCCGCATGGCGCTGGTGCCGGGGCTCGACGCCAATAACCGCAACGCGGTCAGCTACGCGCATAGCGTGGGCCTTGCCGCCGCGTCGAAGAACAAGCCAGCCGCGTGGGACGCGCTGCGCTTCTATGCCGGTCCCGATGCGTCGGGCGTGTTCTCGCTGCCGCGCGAACGCTTGATCGGCGAAGGCGGGCGCAGCCCGTTCCCCGCCCTCTATCAGGATCCGGCGGTGCAGGACCTGGTGCGCAAGATGACCGGCGGCGAAATGGACGAGTTCCTGAAACTCTCCGCCACCGCCAAGCAGAAGCAAGGCATCAAGGCGGTGTGGTTCCCCGAATGGGAGGATTTCTGGATGACGCAAATCCAGGAAGTCCTGACCAAGCGCCAAGACGTCCGCACGGCGATCCGCCGCACGGCCGATGAAGCGCGCCGCCTGCGCAAGGCTTGATCGGCACAACGACACGAACGGAACGACGATGAGCGACACCGGTACGACGGGCGCTCCGCAATCGCGGGGCGCCGACACGCGGCTCTACACGGCAAGCGACCTCGCTTCGGCGGTGCGCGAAGGTATTCGCGCGGCCGATCCAAAGTTAAGCCGCTTCAATCCGCTGCCGCGCATCCTTTTCCACGACGATTTCGACCACGGCGTCCAGGGCTGGTGCGAACTGATCGGCAATCACAACGGCGATCTCGATACGGTTCGCCCGGTGCTGTCCGACACGCGCCCGCCGCAGATTTCGACCTGCAGCTTCTTCGATATCGGCACGCATGGTCCTTTAAGCGGCAACTACGCGCTGAAGCTCGCCACGCGCGCCAAGCCCGGCCATATGGCGCTGGCGATCAAGCGCGCGACGTTTCAGAAGCCGGGCCTCGTGCAGCTCGAAACTTACTTCACCGTCAAATCAGAAGCCTGGATCGGCGCGCGCGAAGGCAAGCACGACGGCAATATCGATCCCAGCGTTTCGGATTTCGGCGAGTTCTGCATCGGCAACGATGTGTGCGATCGTGAATTCGGCCGGCGCTATCACTGTGCGCTGCGTTACGTGAATGCCGATGCCGAAGGAAACTTGCAGCGCCGCTGGTACTACAAAACGTCGGTGCAGACGACGACCAAGATGGAAGTCTCGGGCAGCCCGGCGGTCAGCGATTATCACGTCGCGCATCCAAACGATTGGGCGCCCGTCCCCAACGGCGAACATAACCTTTGCTACAACGAGGTGCCGACGAAGATCAACTGGCACTATCTGCGCTACCAATTCGATACCGAAGCCGGGCGCAACGTCGAGCTTCAAGTGAACGACAAGATCATGGATCTGCGCGATATCCCCGTGCCGCGCTTCCCGCACGGCTATTGGGGCTTGGAGCGGTTGCTGAACTTCTCCATCGACGTGCGCACGCATCGCCCGGTGCGAAACTTCCTGTTCCTCAACACCTGCCTCGTTTCCGTCGATTGGTGAGTCCCATGCTGCCGCGCGCTTTCACCGCCGTCATCGAACGCAACGTCACCTTCGACGGCGCGTTCACGACCGAACCCTACGAAACCGCCTGGGCCGGCGACGCGCGCTGGTTCGTCCATGTGCTGGACGCGACGCCCGGCGCCGAGATCGAATTCGGCGCGCAGGTCTCGCCCGAAAGCCTGACCTGGTGCGATCACGAAAGCCGCAAAGCCACGATCAACGGCAAAGGCATGGCGAGCATCGCCGTCGATCTGCCCGGGCCTTGGCAGCGGCTGAGCGGCACGGTCCGCAACGGATCGGTCAAAGTGATCGTGTATCTGTCGTTGCGCGGCTGAGGACGACCATGGCGACCGCCGCCGCGACCGCGAGCCCCAAGCGCAACTGGCGCGCCCCGCGCGAGGAACAGCCTTTCCTGTTCTTCCTGATGAACACGCCCGCGGCGCTGATCCTGCTCGGCCTCGTCCTCTATCCGATCGTCTATTCGCTGTATCTGTCGCTGCACAGTTACAATCTGCGACAGCCCGGCCGTTTCCGCTTCGTTGGGCTCGACAACTACGCGAATATCTTGGGCAGCGAGCAGTTCTGGACGGCGGCACAAGTGACCGTGCTGTTCAGCGTCGGCTCGATCGCGCTGACGCTCACACTCGGCACGCTGCTCGCCCTGCTTCTCAACGAGAGATTTCCCGGCCGCTCGATCCTGCGCGCCGTGATGCTGATCCCCTGGGCGATTCCGCCGGTGGTCAACGGCCTGATCTGGCAGTGGATCCTGGAAGGCCGCTACGGCCTCGCCAACGGCGTGCTCGTGTCGCTCGGCATCTTCGACACACCACATGCGTGGCTCAGCGACTACGCAACCGCCTTGCCGGTGCTGATCGTGGCGCAGGTGTGGAACCACGTGCCGTTCGTGGCCATCGTCGTGCTTGCGGCGTTGCAGACAGTGCCGGAAGAACTCCACGAAGCCGCGCGCATCGACGGTGCCAACGTGTTCCAGCGCTTCCGCCACATCACCTTCCCGTGGCTGAGCCATGCGTTGTTGCTGGTCCTCATCACCCAGACGATGGTTGCTTTGCGGACCTTCGACATCATCTATGTGCTGACCGGCGGCGGCCCCGGCAAAAGCACGACGGTGCTCGCCTGGCTTACCTATGTGACGACGTTCAACTTCCTCGATTTCGGCCGGGGCAGCGCCTACGCCTATATTCTGGCGTTGACGACGCTGGCCTTGTCGATCGTCTATATCCGTGTGTTGTGGAAGCGCGGGGAGCTGGCGCGATGATCACCGCCCGTCAGCGCTTACTGCGCCAAGCTTTCCTGATGGCGAGCGCTCTCGCGTTTTTCGTCTTTATCTTCGCGCCGATCTACTGGATGACGGCGACGAGCTTCATGACGGAGAAGGAAATGCTGGCGATCCCGCCGCATTTCTTCCCCAGCGAACCGACCTTGCGCAACTACCAGACCGTGCTCGGGATCGGCGATCCGGAATTCCTCGCCTTCGCCCGCAATCGCGCGCCCGCCGTGTTCGACATCTTCCCGGCGCTGACGAACAGTCTGATCGTCGCCATCGTTGTCGCGATCGTCAATCTTCTGGCCGGCATTCCGGCGGCTTACGCCTTCGCGCGCATCACTTACCGTCGCGCCTTGCCGATACTGACGATCTATCTCGCCACGCGAATGCTTCCGCCGATCATGCTCGTCGTGCCGATGTTCCTGATCATGCGCAATCTCGGTCTGATCGATACGCCCTTCGCGCTGGTGATGGCCTATTGCGTGTTCACACTGCCCTTCACCGTTTGGCTGCTGCAGGCCTATTTCAAGACGATTCCGGCCGAGCTGGAGGATTCCGCCTTCATCGACGGCGCCTCGCGCTGGCAGATCGTGCGTCATGTGCTGCTGCCGCTGGCGGTCCCCGGCTGCACCTGCGCCGCCATCCTCGCCTTCATGGCGTCGTGGAGCGAGTTTTTGTTTGCGGTCGTATTCTCGAAAACAGCCGCCAGCAAGACCCTGCCGGTCGTGGCGGCGAGCTTCGTCGACACGGCCTCGATCCAGTTCGACTATGTGATGACGGCGGGCGTCATCACCGCTCTGCCGCCCTTCTTGTTGGCGCTGCTGTTCCAACGCTGGATCGTCAACGGCCTGTCCGCCGGCGCGTTGAAAGGCTGACCATGCTGGCCCTGCCGCGCTTCGGCCTTGGGATGGCGGCACCGGCGACGCTGAGCCCAGACACGTCGGACGACGCGGTCTTGGCGTTGGTGAGGCGTGCTCGCGCGCGCGGGATCCAGTGGTTCGACACGTCGCCGCTTTATGGCAGCGGCCGCTCCGAAGACCTTCTCGGCCGCGCCTTGAGCGACGCGCCGGTGCAGATATCGACCAAAGCCGGCTATCTACTGACGTCCGCTTGGGGCACCAACGCGCCGGGCGACGCGCGCATGCAGGATTTTAGCGCGAGCGCGATTGAAGCCAGCGTGTCCGCGAGCTTGAATCGCCTGGGCCGCGAACGTCTCGATCTCGTCTTGCTGCATGATCCCGACAAGTATCTCGATATGGCGATAGAGCAAGCCTTCCCCGCCTTGCTGCGTTTGCGAGCACAAGGCGTGATCGGTGCGATCGGCGTGGGCGTCAATCGCGCCGAGACGGCGCTTGCCCTGGTGGCGCGCGTCCCCCTCGACACGGTGCTGATTGCCGGGCGATTGACGCTACTGGATGCGAGCGCAGCGCTCGAACTTCTGCCCGCTTGCCGCACGAAGGGCGTCGCGTTCATCGCAGCGGGCCTGCTCAATTCCGGTATTCTTGGCGGCCAGGACAAATTCCATTATCGGCCGCCGCCGGCGGCGATATCGGCGCGCGTCGCCCGGCTTTCGGATATCTGCCGCGATCACGGCACGACGCTTAAAGCCGCCGCGTTCCATTTTCCGGCGCGCTTCGCGGGCGTTTCGATGACGCTAATCGGCGCGAAGACGATCGCGGAGCTGGACGAGACGCTCGATCTTCTCGAAACGCCTTTGCCTGACGCATTGTGGCGCGATCTTGAAGCCGAAGGCGCAGGGCGATGATCGTCGACACGCATTGCCATAGCTGGCGTTGCGGCGACGGGTTCCCCGTGCGCATCCGCACACGTGTGCCCGCCCTCGATGCCGATTTCCGCTTCCCGCCCGTCGGTTTCGCGCAAGCCGGCGTCAGCCAAGCCGTTCTGGTCAGCGCCGCACAATCGCCGGGCGAGACCGAAGCGCTCTTCGCCATCGCCGAGGCGAACCCGGCGACGGTGCTAGCGGTCATCGGTTTCCTCGATCCCTTCGCGCCGGATTTCGCCGCGCATTTGGCCGAATGGTGCCAGCGTCCGATCTTCAAGGGGCTGCGTCTGCCGCTGGTCGTGTTCGACGATCCGGCCTGGATAGAAACGCCACCGGTGCTGAGGGCGCTCGACGCCCTCGCAGAGGCGGGGTTGATCGCCGAGATCCTTGCCGAGACGAAACATCTCGACGCTGCCGGGCGCGTTCTTACCGCACGCCCGAGGCTTGCCGCGATCATTGATCACGCCGCCAATCCGCCTGCGATGCACGGGTCCGAATTCAACGCGTGGCATACTTCGATCGCCTCCATCGCGAGCGAAACGTATGCGGTCTGCAAACTCTGCGATTTTCGGATCGGGGCCAATAATCCGCCGGCCGACGATGTCGCGCTTGAGATCGTCGCCCATGTCGCGCAGCATTTCGGCCAGGATCGATTGATCGCGGGATCGAACTGGCCCGTCGCCGGGATCGACGGCGAACGCTATGGCGCCGCTTTCGCGCGGTTGCGAAACCTTGCGCGAATGGCGAGCCTCAACGAACCCGCCTTGTTTGCGAACAACGCATTGCGATTTTTCGAGAGGACGCCATGAAAGCCATCCGCATCGAAGCCAAGGACGAGGTTCGTTTGGTCGAACTTCCGCAACCCACGCCGCGCGACGGCGAGGTGCTTCTGAAGGTCCGGCATGTCGGGCTGTGCGGCAGCGATCTCGCCAACTATCGCGGCCTCAATCCGCTGGCGAGCTATCCGCGCGTGCCCGGTCACGAAATCGGCGGCGAGATCGCCGCCATCGGCGCGAATGTTCCCAGCGCCTATAGCTGCGGCAAGCGCGCGATCGTCGTACCCTATACGAGCTGCGGCAAATGCAGCTCCTGTCGCCAAGGCCGCGTCAATGCCTGCCGCGACAACCGCACACTCGGCGTTCAGCAGGAAGGTGGGCTTGCCGACTACATCGTCCTGCCGCACGCCAAGCTGATCTTAAACGACACACTTCCCGCCGCCCATCTTGCGTTGGTCGAGCCGCTATCGGTCGGATTCCATGCCGCGCGGCGCGGCCGCGTGACATCGAGCGATATCGTGGTCGTACTAGGGACCGGCATGATCGGGCTTGGCGTCGTCGCGGGTGCCGCCGCGCGCGGCGCCACGGTCGTCGCCGTCGACGTGACGGCGGCGAAAGCCAAAGCGGCGCTCGAGCTCGGCGCCAGGCACGCCGTCGCCAGCGCCGATATCGCGCAAGCTGTCGCCGATCTGACCGGCGGTCAAGGGGCCGATGTGGTGATCGAAGCGGTCGGTACGCCCGAGACGTTCACGCAGGCTGTCGATCTCGTCTGCTTCAGCGGGCGCGTCGTCTATGTCGGTTACGCGAAGGAACCCGTCGCCTATAAGACGCAGCTTTTCAATTTGAAGGAGCTCGACATACTCGGCTCGCGCAATGCCCTGCCCGAGGATTTCGTCGCGACGATCCCCTATCTCGAAACGCTCGGTGCGAAAGCCGACGAACTGATCACCAAGCGCTTCGCGATCGATGATGCGGCCGCGGCGTTTCCCTATTGGCTCGAACACCGCGACGTGACGACGAAAATTCTTATCGAGTGCTGACGGCGATATTTCGCCGAAGCCCGAAGCTGGTTTCCCAGGGCGGGCTTCTTCGTCTCTCTCGAATAGTGGTCGGAGCGGCGGGAATTGCTGGTGATCGACTAACGCGCGAGCTTGCCCAGAAATGCGCGCGCGCGTTCGGTCTTCGGCGCCGTGAAAAATTCGGCCGGAGCCCCCTCCTCGACGATGCGCCCGCCATCGACATAGACGATCCGATCCGCCGCTTGGCGTGCGAATCCCATCTCGTGCGTGACCACGATCATCGTGGTGCCTTCGGCCGCGAGCTTGCGCATCACGTCGAGCACCTCGCCCACCGTCTCGGGATCGAGCGCCGAGGTCGGCTCGTCGAACAACATCAAAGCGGGCCGCATGGCGAGCGCCCGGGCGATCGCGACGCGCTGCTGCTGGCCGCCCGACAATGCCGATGGATAGGCGTTTTTGCGATCGGCGAGTCCGACCTTATCGAGCAACGCATCGGCCCGCGCGTTCGCTTCCGCGTGCGACAACCCCAATACCTTGCGCGGCCCGATCGCCGCGTTGGCGCGCGCGGTCAGATGGGGGAATAGATTGAATCGCTGGAACACGAAGCCCATCGCACGGCGATCGGCATCCAGCGCCGCGCCCGGAGCACCGAGCTTGCGTCCCTGAAACATCACCTCGCCCGCGGAGAGGGCGGCGAGACCGTTGAGACAACGCAGCAGCGTCGTCTTGCCCGAGCCCGACGCGCCGACGATCGCGACGACCTCGCCCGGCATCACCGCGAAATCGACATGATCGAGGACGCGCCGCCCGCCGAGATCGACGCATATGTCGCGCAGTTCCGCGACGGCGCCCTGTTTCGGTTCGTCGCGCATGCGCGGCGGCACGTCGAAAGCGACGGCCACCGGCGGCATTGCCGCGAAACCGCGCTCGAACCGCTTCTCGATCCGGCGCTGGATGATGTCCCAACTCGTCGTCACCAGCAGATAGGCGCACGCCGCCACGACGTAGACTTCCAGCGGCCGCGCCGTCGCCTGCGCCAATTGCTGGCTGGTCCGCAGCAATTCGGATATGCCGATGACGGAAAGCAGCGACGTCGCTTTGAGCATATAGTTGAAATTATTGCCCAGCGGCGGAACGATCACGCGGATCGCCTGCGGCGCCGTCACGAACAGGAATACCTGCAACCGCCGCAAACCGAGCGAACGCGCGGCTTCCGTCTGCCCTTTGGGCACGGCGATCAGGCCCGCGCGTACGATTTCCGCCATGCGCGCGCCCTCGTTGAGCGACAGCCCGACCAGCCCCGTCGTCATGATGCCGAGCTTGAGGCCCAGCTGCGGCACGATGGCGAAGAAGAAGAGTATCTGGACGAGCAGCGGCGTTCCGCGAAACAGCCAGCCGTAAATCCAGGCGATCGTCCGGGGTAAGCGGCCCGCCGCAAGCGTCATCGGCCCGACGGCGAAGCCGATCGCGGTTCCCGCAGCTTGCGCCACGATCGCGACCCACACCGTCGTCAACAACGCCCATGGCAGCAGCGGCGACGTCGCCGTCTGCCAGACGATCGCCCAGTTCCAGTTCAAAGCGGCGCCTTGACCAGCCAGGTCTTGCCGGGCTGCGGCGCCCGCTTCGGATCGAGCTTGTAGCGGAACATGCCGCGCGGACGGCCGCCCATGCCGAAATCCATCATGTTCACGAGGCCCGGCTTCGCCGCGACGATGTCATGCGTCGTGTTGGCGATGTGCAAGCCCGCGCCCTGGATCGACACGGCGGCGGGCGTCAGCGCGCAATGGACGCGGTGACTGCCGTCGATCACGATATCGTCGCTTTCGGTCAGGCCGAACTTCTCGGGGCTGTAATACATCGCCAGATCCATGCGGATCTTCTCGACGTCGCCGTCGTAGCCGAAGCCGTGCTGCGTGATGCCGATCACGCGGCCGGGCGGCAGGATGCCGAGCGCGGGCGCGCCGGAATCGACGGGATAATCCGCGGTTTCGATGTCCCAGCTTTCCTCGATCCGGTCGATCGACATGCCCAGACGCTCCGCGACCAGTGCGATCGAGTCCGGCATGCCCATATGGCCGACGATCCGCCCCGATGCGATATTGGCGCGGAAATCCTCCGGCGTCAGACCGTAGCCGACATGGTCGATGTCGTGGGCGCCCGTGCCGTAGACGTCGATGCAGCGCTGGATGCGCACGCTTTTGACCGCGGTGGTGATACGCGCGAGCGTGAGGACCAGCGCGTCGAACACGAAGCCGGGATTGATGCCCACGCCGGTGACTGCCACACCGTTGCGCTTGGCGACATCGTCGATCCGCGCGGAGAATTCGGGCGCGCGCATATTGGGATAGAACATCGCCTCCGACGCCGAGATCACGTCGATGCCGCGATTGAGCAGCAGCGTGAGCTGCCCTTCGATCGCGGACAGCACCGATTCCGTCATGTGATAGACGACGTCGACCGGCTCCTTCAGCGCGTCGAGGCCCGCTTCGATCGTCGGCTGGATGACGAAGTCGAGCCCGAGCGCTTTGGCCTCGGCGTTGACATCGGACGCCTTCTTGCCGGCCAGATGCGGCGCGTGATCGACGATGCCGAGAACGCGGATATCGGGCACGCCCGCCGCGAAAGCCTTCATCACCTGCGTGCCAAGGGCCCCCAAGCCCCACAATACGACGCGCAGCTTGCCGTCTTTCGACGCGGGACGATTACGCATTCTTCGACTCTCCTTCGGATGGAATTCAGGCGGTGCCGACGCGCGCGGCATTGGCCGTGCCCGCGGCGTAGCGGCGTTCGATCGCGATCTGGACGAACGTCCAGACCGTGGTCATGGCGAGGTAGTAGAGCGACGCGACGGCATAGAGCTCGACCGAGCGGAAGGTCTCGTTGATCGCGAGATTGGTCACGCGCAGCAGCTCCTCGACCGAGATGACTGACAGAAGCGACGTCGTGCGCAGCATGGAATTGAATTCGTTGCCCGCGGGCGGCAGCATCAGGCGCATCGCCTGCGGCAGCAGGATCGATCCGAAGGCCGTTCGCGCGTTCATGCCGAGCGCGCGCGCCGCTTCGTTCTGCCCCGGATCGACCGCGCGCATGGCGCCGCGCGCGATCTCGGTCATATAGGCGCCGGCGTAGAGCGACAGGCCGATAAGCCCCGCCTCCCACACGCCCAGGCGCAAACCCAATTGCGGCAGCCCGAAATAGATCAGCAGCAATTGGGCGAGCAGCGGCGTGCCGCGCCAGATCTGCACGTAGATCCGCGCGATCACCCGCAACGGCCAAGCCCCCTTGTCGAGGGCGACGGCCGCCGCAAGCCCTACCGCCGTCCCGGCCGTTTGGGCCAGGACGGCGATCCAGATCGTGGTCAGCGCCGCTTGCGCGAAACGCGGATCGATCAGGTATTGGAGAAAGACGCCGCCCGAAAAGCTCACGCCCGGCCCGTTACGGTTGGATCGTGAATTCGGGTACGCCCGCCACGCCCCATTTCTCGACGATCTTGGCGTAGCTGCCGTCGGTCTTCATCGCTTCCAGCGCCGCTTTGATTCCGTCGGCGAGCGCGCGGTTCGGCTTCAGCGTGGCAATGGCCAGCTTGTTCGGGTTGAAGCCGACGAAGGCCATCTTGTACGCGGCCTTGTTGGCGGCGTCGCGATTGATGAAGAAAGCGCCCTGCGGATCGTTGAGATAGGCCGCTTCCGCCTGTCCCGACGCGACGGCCTGCAACACGTCACCCGTCGTATCGAAGGCGCGCAACGTCATTTCCGGCTTGCCGGCGGCCTTCAAACGTTCGTTCTGCGCGCGCAAGTTCTGGTGCGTGGTGCCAGCCGACGCGACCGCGACCGTGCGGCCGGCGAGCTGGTCGAAACACGGCGAATAGCTTGCCGCGTCGCCGCTTGTCGGCGTGCAATTGGCGATCTTGGGATCGTTGGCCCGCATCATCATGCCTTCGCCCCACTGCACGTAGGCGACCATGTTCATGATCTCCAAGCGCTGCGGGTTGATGAAGATCGCCGTGCACAACGCGTCGAAGCGGTTCGCTTGCAGGCCCGGCACCAAGCCCGGGAAGGCGAGATTGGTCCAGTTGATCTTCAGGTTCATCCGCTTGGCGATCTCGCCGCACATATCGACGTTGAGACCGTCCATCTTTCCTTGCGTGTCGATGAACTGGTTGGGCGGCGCGCCGAAATCGGCCGCGAAGCCGATCTCACCCGCCTTCAGCAACGCCGAAGCGGGAACCGTTTGTGCCTGCGCGGATATCGCGAAGGCGGAGAGCGCCGCGAACAAAGCCGCGACCAGGATACGCCGTATCGACATTGAAGCCCCCTTGTGATATTTTACGTAAGATTTCTTATATTAGAATGTATGCCGCTCGCCGCTGTCAATGCACATGGCGCGCCAGTTAACGCGGCTTACGTCATGCGATCCTGGAATAGCCGAGGCGCAGCAATCCTTCCGCGCGCATGACGGCGGCTTGCGTCGGATCGACGACCGGCAGCCCCAGCGCCTTTTCGATTTCAGCCCGATAAGTGCCCATGCTGGCGCAGCCCAAGATCAGCGCGCCCGCCCCGTCGCGGTCGCGCAGTTCCGTTCCAACTTCGATAATCCGCGCGATCGACCGTTTCCGGTCGGCGAGCTCCAGCACCCCCATATCGAGCGCGCGATCGGCGGCGAGTTTGCCTTCGAGACCAAGCAGGCGAATCTGCCGCAAATGCCGCGCGATCGAGCCCTTCTTGATCGACACGACACCGAATTTGTCGGCGAGCCCCGCCGCGGTCAGATAGCCAGACTCGGCGATACCAAGAACCGGCCCCTTCACCGCTTCGCGGCACACGGCCAATCCGGGATCGGAAAAGCAGCCGATCACATAGGCGTCGGCGGGATTCTCGCGCAGATAGCGCAATGTCGGAAGGACGACGGATTCAACATCCTCCTGCGTTTCGATCCCCGCGGGCGTGCCGGTCAGCGTGCGGCATACGATCTCGGGCGCGTCAGGCGTGCGCAGGATGTCGAGTGCCGCGCTCATGCTTTCGGTGACGGCGATCGTGCTGTTGGGATTGACGACGAGAATGCGAGTCATGTTTGTCGAACCTGTGGAATGGGCGTGGATTTATCGGCCGGTCATGCCGCGCGCCGCCTGGTCGATCACCTGACGGCTGCGCAACAGCACCGCTTCCTTCCAGTCGCGTGTGTCGGGGTAGTAGTAGCGCCGCAACGCGGCCTTGATGCGCTGGGTCGCCGATGCGGCCCAATCGATCCGGCCATAAGCGTGCAGCCAATGCTCGTCGCGCAAGGCGGCCATCCCCTCCTCCGACGGATAGGTGCCGTATTCCAGCGCGATGAATGTCAGACGCTCGTCGCCGATATGACGCGCCCAGGCGTATTGCGTGAGGCCGGCGATCGGCACCGAGGCCGACTTGCCGAGCAGCGGTTCGCCCAGGCTTTCACCGTACCAGGCGCGGCAACGCGCTTGTCCCGATGTGCCGGGACGATGGCCGCAAATCGGTTCGGCGTAACCGAACGGCCCAAGGCCGGAGTGATAGTCGATCACCGCGACGTTCGCGCGCGAGGACAGCGCGTAATCGGCGCATAGCGCGCCGATCGTGCGCATCGACCAGGTCGGCGCGGTGCCGCCATAGAAGAAGCCTTCGGGATGGGTGTACTGGCCGGCACTGCGCGCCACGTCGAACGCATATTGGCCGTGCTTGGCGCGCCACTCCGCGAATTTCGCTTCGGCGGCGGCGATCCCTTCGGCGTCGATCCGGCGCGGCAGGAACGCATCCGCAAGCTCGGCGTAACCTTTGTTCTCGGGCACTCCGTTTTCGAACAGGATCGCGTTTCGGTTCAGATCGACGCCTTCTTCGGTCGTGCGGCGAAGCCAAGCGAAACCGAATGGATTGATGGCATGAACCATCATCACGGCGAGATCCGGACCGACCAACGCGTCGATGCCGTAATCCAAACAGTCGATCTGCGCGCCCGAACCGCAGAACCCTTCGACGCCGTGCGTCGCGGAAACCATCAGCAGAACATGCGCGGCATCCACCGGACCGAACCATGCGACGTCGGTCGCCAGCGCCTCGCCGTTCGGCCCTTTGTTCGGATTGTCGTAGCGCCGGAAAACGCCGCCCTTGGCCGCGGCTTTCGCCAGAAACTTCATCCGCGCGGCGCCGTAATCCTCCGAGAATGGCGCGATCGGATCGATCGCAATTCCGTACATGAACCCGTACTCCCGCGCATCGTTCGTCGAAATGAGGTATTCCACATGATATATTAGATGAGATAGTTTACAAGCCTCGACATGCCGGACCATGCGGTTCGGCGCAGGTTTTCCGGGCTGCGAAAATCCTAATTCGCCGTTTGGAACAATATGATTGGCAATATCAGCGCGGCACAGGAAGATGGGCGCCTCCGAGTCGGAACGTCAAAAGGCAAATGCCGCACCGATCCCGGGATGCGCGAGGAACCCTTATGAGGCAAGCAAGCACAGCGGCAACGGCCGCGCGCAAATCCAAAGCCGCAAGCCGCGGCACGGCGCCGCGCGCCAAGACGAAGAAATCGGAATCGCTGACCGAGCGCGTCTATCAACTGCTGCGGGCGGAAATCTTGACCTGCTCGCTGGAGCCGGGATTGGAGATTTCGGAGGCGGAACTCGCCGCGCGTTTCGCGGTCAGCAAAACGCCGGTGCGCGAGGCGCTGGCGACGCTGCGCTTGGAAGGGCTGGTGCGCACCTTCCCGCGACGGGGCTATCAGGTCGTGCCGATGACCTTCGGCGATCTGAACGAATTATTCGATCTGCGCATGATCCTCGAAGCGGGCGCGGCGGAGCTTGCCTGCCAACGCATCTCGGATCAGGAACTCGACGCGCTGCAGAAATTGGCGGAGGTCGTCTACGACCGCGCCGAGCAGCCGAGCTTGAAGCGCTTCATCCAGGCCAATCGCGACTTCCATGTCGCGATCGCCAAAGCCTCCGGCAACGATCGGCTCTTTGCCATTCTGGGCAAGCAGATGGACGAGCTCGAGCGCTTCTTCTATCTGGGCGCGCGCAAGCGCGACATCAATCGCGAGACGCAGGACGACCATCTGGCGATCGTCGAGGTGTTGCGCAAACGCGACCCTGCCGCCGCGCGCAAGATCATGCTTCACCACAACGAGGTGACGCGACAGGGCTTGTTCAACGCCCTGTCGCAGTCCCGCAATCTCGGCAGCATCAACCTCTAACGCAAGCCGACGCCGCTTCAGGCCGCCATCGACTTCGTCTTGCGGCCCACGGCGGCGAGCTTGCGCTCGACGCGCGCCATCAGCTCGTCCAGCTCCTGGTAATCGGCCGCGTCCATCGCGTAGCCGGGGGCACGGACATGGTTCGACTTGATGACACCGCGCCGGCGCAGCACTTCCTTGCGCACCGACAGGCCCATGCCCATCTGCTGTTCGTGGCGCACGATCGGCAGATAGAGGTCGTAGAGATCCTCCGCCGCTTCCGGTTTGCCCGCCAGGAACAGATTGACGCATTCGACGAGCATTTCGGGATAGGCGAAGCCGGTATTGGCGCCGTCCGCACCCCGGCGCATTTCCTGCGGCAGATACAGCGCCGAATTGCCGACCAAGATCGAGATGCGTCGCTTGCGGCTGCCGTCGTTGTCCGCCGCGCGGACCTTCGAAAGCTTGCGCAAGCCCGGCATATCCTCGTGCTTCAGCACCTTGAAGCTCGGGAACTGCGCGAACAGCCGGTTGATCAGCGCGACAGACATATGGACGTTGGTCAGCTGCGGATAATCCTGCACGACGACGGGAATGTCGCCGAGCTCTTTGGCGATCGCGCCGTAATAGGCATCGATCTGCTCTTCGGTCTTCAGGCCCGCGATCGGCGCCACCATCACGCCGCCCGCCCCCAGATCCATCGACTTCTTGGCGAAATTGCCAAGATTGCGGTTGCCCGCCGCCGATACGCCGACGACGACCGGCACGCGGCCCGCGACGCGCTTGATGCAGGTCTCGGCGAACGAAGCCGATTCCTGGGGCGACAGCTTGGGCGCCTCGCCCATCACGCCAAGGATCGTGATTCCGGTGACGCCGCATTCCAGATAGAAATCGACCATCCGTTCGGCGCTGGGCAGATCGAGTTCGCCGTTATCCGCGAACGGCGTGGCGGCGATGATGTAGACGCCCTTGGCGGTTTCGTCGAGCAGCTTGGACATGTGTTTTACCTTTCCGACCTTTCGGTTGGACACAATTGTATGACATTCCCGCAAGAGAGGAAACAAGAATGACGAGTTACGATCTGGTGATCCGCGGCGGCACGCTGGCGACGGCGGGCGAGAGCTTCGTCGGCGACATCGGAATCAAGGATGGGTCGATCGCCTCGCTCGGGCGCGATCTGCCCAAGGGCGCCAAGGAGATCGACGCGCGCGGCAAGCTGGTGACCCCCGGCGGGATCGACGCGCATTGCCATGTCGCGCAGATTTCCTCGACGGGCGTGTGGACCGCCGACGATTTCGAAAGCGCCACGCGCTCGGCGATGTGCGGCGGCACGACGACGATCGTGCCCTTCGCGGCGCAGCATCGCGGTCAATCGCTGCGCGAGGTGGTGAAGGAGTATCACGCGCGCGCCGAAGGCAAGACGTCGATCGACTACTCGTTCCATTTGATCGTCTCCGATCCGCACGAAACGGCTTTGGGCCAGGAATTGCCGGCGCTGATCGAGGACGGCTACACCTCGTTCAAGATCTACACGACCTACGACGCGCTGAAGCTTTCGGACCGTCAGGTGCTCGACGTTCTGGCGCTCGCGCGGCGCAAGCAGGCGATGGTGATGATCCACGCCGAGAATCACGACGCGATGTCGTGGCTCGCGGAAAAGCTCATCGCCTCGGGCCGCAAGCGCCCCGTCTATCACTGCTTCGCGCACAACATGACGGTCGAAAGCGAGGCGACGCATCGCGTGATCGCGCTCGCCGAAATGATCGACCAGCCGATCCTGATCGTCCACGTCTCCGGCCGCGAAGCGATCGAGGAGATCCGCCGCGCCCGCGCCAAGGGCCTCAAGGTCTTCGCCGAGACCTGCCCGCAATACCTGTTCCTGACGCAGGAGGATCTCGACAAGCAAGGTCTGCTCGGGCGCATGTGCATGTGCTCGCCGCCGCCGCGCGACAAGATCAATCAGGACTATGTCTGGCGCGGCCTCGCCGACGGCTTGTTCGACGTGTTTTCCTCCGACCACGCGCCTTATCGCTTCGACGATCCCGAGGGGAAGATGCGCGGCGGACCGGACGCGCATTTCAAGATGATCCCCAACGGCGTGCCGGGGCTGGAAGTGCGTCTGCCGCTGCTCTACGCCGAAGGTCTGCTGAAAGGCCGCATCTCGCTGGAACGCTTCGTCGCCCTCGCCGCCACCAACGCCGCGAAGATCTACGGCCTTTATCCGCGCAAAGGCTCGCTCGCCATCGGCGCCGACGCCGATATCGCGATCTGGGATCCGGAACGCGAAGTGACCGTGTCGCAGTCGATCCTGCACGACAACATGGACTACACGCCCTACGAAGGGATGAAGGTCAAAGGCTGGATCGACACGACGATCTCGCGCGGCGAAATCGTGTCGATCAAGGGCGAGCCGCTCGCCAAACCGGGGCGCGGCAGATTCCTGCCGAAGGAGAAGCCCGGCGCCGCGGTTCCCGTCGGCCGCTCGATCTTCACGGAGGATATCTCCGACATCTTCTGACGCGAGATTCCCGGCCCGGCGGCGGCGGCGCGAAAACGGATTGGCACAACTGATATATTCGTTGCAATATCAGATTATGACCGAAGCCGCCGCCCCGCCCTCGCCGCCGCAGCCGAATTTCGCGCTCCTTTTCGAGCCGCTCGAAATCAACGGCTGCCGCATACGCAACCGTATCGTGATGACCGGCCACGGCACCGGCATGCCGACCGACGGCACGCCGAACGATCAGATGGTCGCGTACTACGCGGCGCGCGCGAAAGGCGAAGTCGGCCTGATGATGCTCGGGACCCAACAGGTCCATCCCTCGTCGCCGGGCATCACGGGGCTGCTGTGCAACTACGACGAACGTATCGTGCCCGGGCTGAAGCGCGTCGCCGACGCGGTTCACAAGCACGGCGCCAAAATCTTCGGCTATCTCGGCCATATGGGGGTTGCCACCTCCGCGCGGCCCCTGCCGCTATGGTCGGCCTCCCCGGTCTTCGAGCATAAATACGGCGAAGTCGCGCATGCGATGACGAAGGCCGAGATCGACACGCTGATCGCGGCCTTCGCCGCGGCCGCCAAGCGCAATCTCGCCGCCGGGATGGACGGGATCGAAGTCCATTGCGGCCACGGCTTGCTGCTGATGCAGTTCATGTCCCCGCTGTTCAACCACCGCGACGACGAATATGGCGGCTCGGTCGAAAACCGCACGCGCCTGCCGCGCGAAGTGCTCGCGGCGGTGCGCGACGCGATCGGCCCCAACGTGCCGCTCGGCGTGCGCGTCTCGGCCGACGAACTCGTTCCCGGCGGCTTGACGATCGACGACATGGAGATCATCTGCCCGATGCTCGTCGCGGCGGGTGCCCTCGACTATATCGACGTCAGTGCGGGTAGCGACGGCGACTACGTGTCGAACATGCTGCACGAGCCGCCGATGGGCTTGCCGCCCGCTCCTTATGCGGGCCTCGCCGGCCGGCTGAAGCGCGCCTGCCCGACGGTCGCGATCCTCCATGCGACGCGCATCCATACGGCCGAGGAAGCGGAAGCGTTGCTGGCACGTGGGCATGCGGATATGGCCGGGATGGTCCGGCCGCTGATCGCCGATCCGCATCTGCCGGCCAAAGCCCGGCGCGGCGAAAGCGATCGCGTCGTGCCTTGCGTCGCTTGCGAGCAAGCGTGCTTCGGCCGGCTTTATCGCGGGCGGCACATCTCCTGTGTGGGCAATCCGACGACGGGGCGCGAAATCCGCTGGGAAGCATTGCCCAAAATCGCTGCGCGCAAGAAGGTCTGCGTGATCGGCGCCGGCCCTGCGGGCATGGAAGCCGCGCGTATGGCCGCTTTGCGCGGCCACGACGTGGTGCTGTTCGACGTGCGCTGCGAACTCGGCGGGAGGATGAATATCGCCAAGCTGCCGGCGGGACGCTCCGAATGGGGTCGTTTGATCGCGCATAAAGCGGCGGAGATCGCGCGTCTCGGCGTGACCCAACGGCTCGGCGTCCAGGCGGACGCGGCGCTGATTCTGGCGGAGCGCCCCGATGCGGTGCTGCTCGCCTGCGGTTCGCGGCCGGGACCGATCCACATCGACGGTGCGGCGACGGCGCCGATCGTCATCGTCGATGCCGCCGCCGCCAATCCCGAACTTTGCGGCCAACGCGTGCTGGTCGTCGACAATATCAACCGCACACCGGCGATGGCGACCGCGATCCACCTCGCCCGGCACGGTCGGCGCGTGGAGATGAGCACGCAAGGCTTCTATGCCGGGCACAATCTCGTCATCCAGAATCTGACCTATTTCTGGCGCGAGGCCGCACGCTACGGCGTGACCTTCCTGCCCGCGACGAAACCCACCGCGTTCGACGGCGGCAAGGTGACGCTGACGCATGTGTTCAGCCGCGAGGCCCTGCCCCCGCGCGAATACGACACGATCGTCTGGGCCGATCCCGGCCTGCCGCGCGACGAGCTTTTCGCGGCCCTCGACGGCCGGGTCGCACAGCTGCGCGCCATCGGCGACGCCTACGCGCCGCGCGATATCGAAGCCGCGATCCTCGACGGCTACGAAGCGGCGATCGCCCTCTGACCCACCCCCCTCATCCGAAGGAGAGAGTACGCATGGAAGAAAAAATCCAATGGTCCCGTCAGGAAGAAGTGCCGATGACCTGGGTCCACAAAGGCCAGGAATTCAGCCATCGCCTGATCACCAAGAAGCGCAACGGCTGCAGCTTCTCGTTCCACATCACCACCTATATGCCGAATTTCGACGTGATGGTCGAAGGCAACGGCATCAACGAGGTCGTTCTGTATTGCTTGCACGGCTGGTCGCGCCAGATCGTCGAGGCGACTGGCGAAGAACGCATCTTCAAGCCGGGCGATGCGATGTATCTGCCCAAAAACTACCGCTATCGCCATATCATCGGCGAGGCGGGCTTGGTCGTCGCGGTCTGCGCGAACCCGTCGAAGGAAGTCGGCGACATGTGATGCCGCTCATCGGCGCGCCTGCGGGATTTGCATGTCCCGCAGGCAATCCGCGAGGCGGTTTGCCCAATAAATGGAACGAAATAATCCTTCTGTTCCAACTGATATATTAGTTAGTATTTCAGAAGAAGCGGCCGCCATCGCGCCGCGGCGCCCGCCCGAACGGCGCACACGACGACAGGAGAGATCAAACATGAAAACGATCTTCAAAACGGCCGCCGCCGGCATTGCCATCGCCGCGTGCCTCGCGATTAACGCCGTGCCGGCCAAGGCCGAAAGCATCGACGTCTCGAAGCTCAATGTCAGCCTCGCGATGCCGAAACCGTGGCCGATGAAGAATTTGATCCAGCCGGGTAAGCTGATCATCGCCACCACCGCGAAGACCCAGAAGGAAACCTTCATCGGCGACGATGGAAAGCTGCAGGGCGCGCGCATCGATCTTTGGACGAAGATGGCCGTCGACCTCGGCCTCACGCCGGAATTCGTCAAGCTCGATTGGGCCGGCGTGATCCCGGGCCTCGCCGCCAATCGCTTCGATCTGGGCTGCGAGGGTGCAAGCTGGACGAACGAGCGCCTGACCTCGTCCGACTTCTTCATGACGCGCCCGATCAAGGTTCAGGTGAACGTCGCGTTGGTGCGCAAGGACTCCGGCATCAAGACCTTCGCCGACATGGCCGGCAAGAAGCTCGGCGGCGTCAAAGGCGAGAATGAGCTGAAGACGCTGGTCGACAAGGTCGGCGTGACGGAAGACAAAGCCCTCGCCCTGCCCGGCGTCACGGAATCGCGGCTCGCGCTGATGAACAAGCAGATCGACGTCTATGGCACGGGGCTTCACGCGGCCGTCGCCGTCATGGAAAGCCCCGACGGCGGCAAGTTCGAGATCGTCTCGGAGCCGACGTCGGTCGGCGTCGGCGGCTTCTGCGTCAACCGCCGCGAACCCGATTTGCTGAACGCGGTCAACTTCCTGATCGCGCAGTATCGCGCCGACGGCACGATCAAAGCGCTGAACGACAAGTGGGGCCTGCCCGACACGTCGGAACTGCTCGGCAAGCTCGGCTACTGATCGAACCCGGCGGGCGAAGACCTTGGACTTCTCGATCTGGCTCACACGGGGTCCGTATATTCTCGACGGATTCTGGCTGACGCTCGCCTTGATCGGGGCCGTCCTCGCCATCAGTGCCCCGTTGGCGCTGATGGCGGGTCTCGCCCTCGTCGCACGCACGCGCTGGGTGCGGATCGCCGCGGCATCGGCCAGCTGGCTGGTGCGCGGCGTGCCGCCGCTCGTCATTCTGTTCGCCGCCTACTACGTGCTGCCGATGGCGCTCGATCTGCGCCTGGAACCTTTGCCGGCTGCGATCGCCGGCTTCGCGCTTTACAATACCTTTATCTTCGCCGAAGTCGTCGCGGCGGGCTTGCGCGCCGTGCCGCGCGGCCAGATCGAGGCGATCGCCGCTTTGGGCATTCCGCCGTTGCGCGCGCTGCGCCGGGTCGTGCTGCCCCAGGCGATGCCCGTGATCGTGCCGCCCTATATTTCCTACGCCACCGACATGGTGAAAAGCACCGCGCTCGCGGGCTCGATCGGTGTCATGGAACTCGTCACCCGCGCGAACCAAGCCGTGGTCGCGACCAATCGTCCGTTCGAGATCCTGATCGGCGTGGCGATCATCTACGGCTTGATCGATGCCGTCCTGATCGCCGTGCAGGCGTGGTCCGAGAACCATTGGGGCCGGGCAAAGAGGCGCGCGTCGTGAGCTTCGACCTCGCGATCGTGCTCGCCAATCTCGGCCCGCTGCTGCGCGGCGTCGAGACGACGATCCGGCTGTTCTTCGCGATCATGGGTTTGTGCACGCCGCTCGCGCTGCTCGTGGCCCTCGCAAGACTGTCGCGCAACCGGGCCTTGCGAAACGCCGGTGCGATCTACGTGAACACGATACGCTCCTTGCCGCTGCTGGTGATTCTGTTCTTCACCTTCTACGGCTTCCCCGCGATCGGCATTTTCGTCTCGCCCTTCACCGCGGCGATGATCGGCCTCACCATCGTGACGACCGCCTATCTGTCGGAGGATCTGCGCGGCGCGTTGATGGCCGTTCCCAAAGGACAGTTCGAAGCCGCCGACGCGCTGGGCATTCCGCCGTGGCGCTTCGTGCGCCGCGTCCTCGTGCCGCAGGCGCTGCCGGTCATCTGCGCGCCCTACTTCACCCGCGCGATCGTGACCGTCAAGGCGACGTCGCTCGCCTCGATCGTCGCCGTCGGCGAATTGACCGCCGAAAGCATGTCGAAGATCACCGAGACCTATCGCGCGGTCGAATTTCTGGCTTTCGCCGCGATCGCCTATCTGCTGCTAAGCTCGGTCCTCGCCGTCTTGCAGTCGTGGGTGCAACGCCGCGTGAACCTGCCATGATCGCTTCGAAGGACACGCCGATGGAGAGGCCCGCCCCCCGTTTCATGCTGGAGGTCGTGGCGCTGCGTAAATCCTGGGGCGACAAGACGGTGCTCAAAGGCATCGATCTTTGCGTGCCGCCGGGTCAAGTCGTCTCGCTGATCGGCGCGTCGGGCTCGGGAAAATCGACGCTGCTGCGCTGTATCAACTATCTCGAAACGCCCGATCCCGGCAGCACAATCCTGATAAACGGGCAGCAGATCGGCGGCGACGATCCAAGCAGCATATCCGGCCGCGCGCTGCGCCAACAGCGCGCCCAAGTCGGGATGGTCTTCCAGCATTTCAATCTGTTCCCGAACATGACGGCGCTGGAGAATATCTGCGAAGCGCCGCTCGCGCATGGCCGCGGCACCAAGACCGAAATCCGCGACATGGCGATGACGCTGCTCGAACGCGTCGGCCTCGCCGAACGCGCGGGTCATTACCCGAGTCAATTGTCCGGCGGCCAGCAGCAGCGCGTGGCCATCGCCCGTGCGCTGGCGATGAAGCCAAAGCTGATGCTGTTCGACGAGGTGACCTCCGCGCTCGACCCCGAGCTCGTCGACGAGGTGCTGAAGGTCATGCGGGAACTGGCCGAAGGCGGCATGACCATGGTCGTCGTGACGCATGAAATGGCTTTCGCCGAAGACGTCGGCGATCGCGTCATTTTCATGGCCGACGGCGCGATCCTCGAGGACGGCGCGCCGCGCGACGTTTTGCGCAATCCCCAACACGAGCGCACGCGCGCATTTCTGTCGCGCGCGATGCGCAGCCGCTAGGACGAACCATGGTCGCCGAAACCTTCAACGACTCCCTCTGGTCGGCGATCACGCCGGCGGGTGCCGCCTATGGCAAACTGATCGGCGAGCACGAAGCCGATTTCGCCGTGGTCGGCGCCGGCTATCTCGGCATGAACACCGCGTATAACTTGGCGCGTACCGGCGCTTCCGTCGTTCTCGTCGAGGCGGCCGAGCCCGGGTTCGGCGCTTCGGGCCGCAATACCGGCTTCGTCGTGCCGACGCTCAAGCATGCGCTGTCGCCGTCGAACGTCGTGCAGAAATTCGGCGAACGCCGCGGCGAGATCTTCAACGGCATGATCGGCGGCTCCGGCACGCATCTGTTTTCGGCGATCCGCGACAATCAGATCGAATGTGCCGCCGAGCAAACCGGCTGGCTGCAGCCCGCGCATTCGCGCGACGCGCTGGCGGCCTGCGCCGCGCAGGCGAAGGAATGGCAACAGCGCGGCTACGGTGTCGAACTGCTCGATGCGGCCGAAACGAAGCGGCAGACCGGCATGGCCGCCTATCATGGCGCCATGCGCATTCCGACCGGCGGCCAGATCAATCCGCTCGCCTATACGCGCGGTTTGGCGCGTGCCTGCGTGGCGAACGGCGTGCGCCTTTTCGCATCCTCGCCCGTGACCGGGATCGAACGCGACGGGGCCGCTTGGCGCGTGAAATCCGCCGGCGGCCATATCCGCGCCAAGCAGGTCGTGCTGACGACCAACGCGCTGGTCGGCAAGCTCTGCCGCGACGTCGACGCCGCGATCATTCCAACGCTCAGCTTTCAGATCGCCACGCAGCGTTTCGATGCGGAGATGCAGCGGCGCATTCTGCCGTCGCGCTCGCCGGTCGCCGACAGCCGGCGGCACCTGTTCGCCGCGCGCTGGTCGCCGGATGGGCGCATCGTCGGCGGCGGCCTCGTCTATCCCGGCCCTTTCCGGATGGCGCGCGCCCGGCGGCGCTTCGAAGCGCGCTTCGCCCGCTTCCTGCCTGAGCTCGGGCCGATCCGCGCCGAGTACGCCTGGGTCGGCACCGTCGCGGTCACGCTCGACAGCCTGCCGCGCCTGTTCGATCTCGCGCCCGGCCTGTGGGCGCCGATCGCCTGCAACGGACGCGGGATCGCGCTAACCGCCGCCTTCGGACGCGAATTGGCGAAGTTCCTTGCCGGGCAGGTGACGGCGGACGATTTCGTCGTGCCGATCACCAAGCCAGATCCCGTGCCGCTGCGCGTCTTCGCGACACTCGGCCCGTATTTCTGGCTGCCCTACAGCGAGTTCAAGGACAAGCTGGAGGCCGAGGCGCCGTCGTAGTTCGGCGACCGCGCGCCGGCATCAAAAACGCGTCGGCGAAAAGGCGGCGATATCGATCGGCGGCGGTGCGCCGATGGCCAACGCGGCCACGATATCGGCGGTAACCGCCGCTGTCGTCAGGCCGACATGCCCATGTCCGAACGCCAGGATCGCGCCGCGCGCCTGCGATGCGGGGCCGATCACGGGCAAGGAGTCGGGCGTGCTGGGCCGGAATCCGGCCCATGCGCTTCTTGCGCCATTATAGTCGCGCAAGGCGGGAAACATGCCACGCCCCAATCGCGCCAGGGAGTCGGCGCGCGCATAGTTCGGGGCGGCGGTGAACCCCGCGAACTCGGCCGTGCCTGCGAGGCGCAATCCGGGCGTCACGCTGGCAGCGACGAGCTTGTCGCCGGGCGAGAATATCGGCCGGGCCAGCGCGAAGGGGGCCTTGTGCAGGGTCGCGTTGTAGCCGCGCTCGGGCTGCAGCGGAATATCGTCGCCGAGCTGGCACGCCAGCTTGGCCGAATGGGCGCCCGCCGCGAGCACCACGAGATCGGCGGGATAGACCGCCTGTGCACCGCGCGCCGCGATCACGCGCCCGTCCTTCAATTCGAAGCCGCGCACTTCGTCGCGCACGATCCGGCCGTTACGTTCAATCGCGGCCGCCAACCGGCGGCAAAGCTCGAGCGGATCGGCGATTTGGCTGTTGCCATCGATCAAACGCCCCGCGACGAACCCGCGATCGAGCGCGGGTTCGAGAGATGCAAGTTCGTCCGCATCGACCGAGGACGAAGCAAAGCCAAGATCGGCGCGTTTGCGCCAAGCGGCATTCTCCGCATCATGCGCGGCTTGCGAGCGATAAACCACGAGATGCCCCGCATCGCAAGGACTCTGCGACGACGTTACCGTTCCCTTCCTCACGCCCGAGACATTGGCCCGAAGTCCCGGTGGACTTACCCCTCCATCGCAAGCGGGGTTCGGCTTCGAAATAAATTACGATCATCTGCGGCGGTTTACGGTCGCCGAATCATAAGACGCGTATAGCCAATGTGACTTTTTACATGGGCGCGCGCACGACGCGTCGCCTCGCCTCCGATCCAAGGCGATATCGTCGATACGACGACAGAACAACCCAGAAACAATTATTACAATTTAATCGAGAAGTCGTTCGAGGGGCGACCGGCCCTCAGGCCGACTGGAATCGCGTAATCAATGAACTCGGAAGCGTTCTGCGGAAAATATTTAGGAAACGGAAGCAAGGCCGAAAAAGATGAATCCCGCTAAATCATCGATTTATCTGGCTTCTTTCTTGGTCGGAGCGGCGGGATTCGAACCCCATGACGCACTGCGTCGCGCCTAGTCCCCCAGACCGCATAATTTTTAGTTATTTCAACATCGTTTTCCACAATATCGAGGCATTTTGAGGCCTTTTGCGGAAAATAAGATCTATCGAGATATGGCCCCAGGACATCGGAAAACGTAGCGTCAATCATGCTCCGCGCTGTTGCCGAGTAGCGCGCGACCGCTCGATACGGTGCCAGATCGATAAGCGGCCAACATGCACAGAAGCGAAATACCAAGCGCTGCCGTTGCGATCGACGCAACGAACACACCGAGCTTTACAGAGGCAAGCGCAGACGTTTCAAAACTGATCCCCGCGATCAATAGAGACATCGTAAATCCGATTCCCGTCAAAATGCCCCCCGCGAAGAGCTGCGACCAAGTCAACCGTCCGGGCAAGACCGCCAATCCGGAACCGACCGCGAGATAACAGAATACGAAGACGCCGATCGGCTTGCCCATGGAGAAAGCGAAGAAAATCGCAGCGACGAGCTGCAAGTCGATGCCGTCGATATCAAGCCGGATATCGGCGTTCGCGAACGCGAATAACGGCAACACAATGAACGCGACCCACGGATGAAGCGAGGTCTCGAGACGTTCGACCGGAGACAACGCTTCGCGAGCCGCGATCCCCGCGCGACGCAAGTCGCCACGCGCCGCGGCGTTCCCCTTCCAATCCGCATCGAGAGGACGCGACATCACTTTGCCGAGAATGACGTGCAGGCGCTTGTCGCTGACCCAGCTTCGCGTCGGCGCCATGAGCCCGAGCAACACTCCGGTAATCGTCGCGTGAATCCCGGACGCATCCAACGCCAGCCATATCCAAACACCAAGTCCGACATAGACCGCCAAACTACGCACGCCGAGATAGGCGACGACAGCCACGGCGGCGCCACCGATCGCCCCCACGCCCAATGCGGACCAGTTAACGCCGTCGCCATAGCCGATCGCCACGACCATGATGGCGCCGATATCGTCGAATATCGCGAGGGAGAGAAGAAATACGCGCAGACTTCCCGATGCGCGCCGCCCCACCAAAGCCAGGCACGCGACGACAAAAGCGGTGTCCGTGGACATCACGGTTCCCCAACCGTTTGCGTCTTTCCCCGTGCCGATGATCGACAGAAATATTCCGACGGGGACCAACATGCCGCCGATGGCGCCGGCGATCGGCAGCGCCGCTACTTTAAAATCGTTCAACTCGCCGAGAACAATCTCCCGTTTCAGCTCGAGGGCGATGACGAAGAAGAACAGCGTCATCAGCCCTTCGTTGATGAGATACTTCAAAGCATGGGAAAAATACGCGTCGCCGATCCGGATATCGATCATCGTGTCCCAGAAGCGATCGTAGGCCGATGCCCACGGCGAGTTCGAGATCAGCAACGCCGCCGTCGTGGCCAAAAGCAGCGCAACGCCGCCCATCGATTCGACGCGCGAAAAGCGCTCGAATAGCATCGTTACCTGGTCCGAACGTTCCCTCGGCAGTTGCGATAGCGGATCGTTCACCTCGAACGGAGCCTTGCGGCGCCGAAGAGGCTCGCGGACGCCACGTTCACCGGAGATCCGCCGCCGTCAATCGATAGCCGCTCCGGCGGCTGTGGGCATACGCCTTGCTCGCGGCGCCGTAGATGACGGCGCGTGCGGCCTCGAAGGCACCGAGGCATTGATCGACGGACGCCCCCGGGCTCGCCAATGCGCCGATATCCACGAGGAAGCGGATCTCGAACATTCCGTCGTGGCCGACGAAACTGATGGCGTTCTGCTGCCGGTCGAAATATCGACTTTCATTGGGAAACGAAAGCGTCATGGCATCCTCGTTGGGCACGGCACACTAAGTCGCGGAAGGGTCCGGGCCGCCGTCCAGTCGGCACGCGAACAACGCGGTTCCATTGCGATCCTTGATCCGAAACGAATCCGGCCGCTGCGGCATATCGAGCGTACCGCCAAGACGCCGCGCATCCGCAATCGCCGTCGCCGGATCTTCCGCGAACGTCGTTTCCCGGCCGACGACCGCGTGCGCGCCGTCGGGATCGCGAATACGGTAGAACTCGATCGTGAACTTCATCGACGCCTTCCGGCGATCCGCGAAGTCCGCCGTCTCAGATTTTTCCCTTCGGCCGTTGTGCGTACTCGCCGACGACGCGCTTCACGGGATCGACCGACGCCCGCGCGGCGATCGGCTGCGGCTTTGTCTGCTTGGGCTTCTTCATCTCGCGATTGCTGCGCTTCTGACCCTTGGCCATGTTCGTAAGTCCTTTCCGGAGTATGCGAACCGTCCGGTCGCGGCCGCGGATGCGGCGCGCCGGCGAAGATTCCAAATTGAAAACTTGTCCTGGACCGGCAAATCCTTGCGCCGCTGTTTCATCCCGAACGAGTGAGAACTTACGCCTATCAAGGCGAAATTGATAGGCGCCATTGCGGCGCGCGGACTACGACATCTGCGCCAAAAGGCGGTCGATCGAGAAGACCGCAAAGCGCGTGAACGTATCTGACACCGCATAGGGGACGACGATAAGCGGACCATGTCGAATCGCGCCGCAGGTATAAACGACGTTCGGCACATAACCTTGCCGCGACGAAGGGCCGGGTCGGATCAAAGGTTCCCGCATTCGCCCGCGGACGATCGATGGGTCCGTTTTGTCCAGGAGGACCGCCCCGATCGCATATTTCCGAACCGGTCCAACGCCATGGGTCAACAGCAGCCATCCCTCGTCGAGTTCGATGGGTGCGCCGCAATTGCCGATCTGAACGAACTCCCAGGCGAACTCGGGCCGCAGGATCGTACGCCCCTCCTCCCAGAAATGCAGGTCGTCGGAATAGCAGAGATGCAGGTTCTCGTTGTCCTGACGGGCGATCATCGCGTAACGGCCGCCGATCCGGCGCGGAAACAGCGCCATCCCTTTGTTGCGTGCCGCGGCCCCGCGCAGGGTCGTCATCCGAAACGTGACGAAGTCGGCGGTCTCGATCATCTCCGATCTTATCGCCCGCCCGTTATATGCGGTGTAGGTCGCCAGATAACGGACCCGTCCCTCATCGACGAAGCGAACGAATCTCGCGTCTTCGATCCCGTTGGACTGCGCGTCGGTGACGGGGAAAATGACGCGTTCGCTGATGTCGATCGCCGGATCGAATGCGACGACCACATCGTCGCCGTAAGGGCCGGAAATGCGGCTTCGGATATCCGGAATCGTCGCCAGGTTCGATCGAGGATCCAGCGCGACGCTGCCGTCGTCGCAAATTCTTCCCGATCGGAACGTCACCGAGGAAACGTGACCTTCCCCGACGGCGCGCAAGCTGAGTATGAATCGGCATCCGCCATCCGCGCAATCCGTCGCCGACGGAGCGAGAACGATACTCGGATTGAAAAGCGCGGACGCTTCGAAGGAGTATTCATGCATGAAGTAGGCGCCGACCAGCCGGCGTTGGGTCGTCGTGAACGGGCGGTGACTGGCGAACGCGTCCTCCATCCCGTCGGCACGGGATTCGAAAACGGCGAGCAAATCGCGATGCCTTGACGAGAACCCCTCGACCACCGTCGTCAACAGGCAGTCGGCGTCGCTCGCGTTCATCGCCGCGACATGCTCGACGATTCGATTGGCGCGCGCCTTGTCCGTCGGCGTCAAATCCCGCGGCTCGGTCGCGGGCCGGAACGGCCTCAAGACGACGCGTGCGGAATCCGGGCGCAGTATCGGATTGCGATCCGTCTGATCTTCCATGTCGAGCAAGCTTGTCTCGAAACAGGTGCCGGTCCGGATCATAATGCACCTGGCATCGAAAGCGCGCGGCCACCGCTTTCGGCGACGAGCCGGCGGTAATCGAGCAACGCGAGGAGATAGGACAACGCGGACTCCGCCCCGCAATTCTCGTTCGGACGATCGGCGTGCAACCCATCCCGGCAGGCGCCGGTCGCGGCATCGACGAGCGGCGCGGAAAGATCGTTGCGCCCCTGAAACCAGGCGAACGCGCGCGTCGCATCGTCGATCCAATCCCGCTCCCCGGTCGTCCGCCAAGCGGCAAACGAAGCCGCGATCGTCGCCGCGGCATCGACCGGCTGTTGGTCGAAGATATGAAGCGAATCGCGACGAAGTCCGAAGCCGGCGGTCGCGGCGGGCCGGTAAACGCCGGTGGGCGAGGCCTGACGCCGATTCAGCCATCTCAACGAACGCAAACCCGCGCTCATGTGGCGTTCGTTCTCGTTCGCGGAACCCGTCTCGATCAACGCTTGGCAAAGACGCGCGTTATCGTAAGCGAGACCCTCTTCGAACCAGCATTCCTCCGGCGTCTCGCCGATCGCGAGTAGCGCGGTCAAACGGTCGGCGAGCGTATCGCGCAGACGAATGACGCCCGGCTCCGCCGGCGCGTCGCGGCAATAGGCGTTGACGCCCAAAAGGGCGAAGGCCCAAGCGCGCGGCGACGTGAAGCTTTCGACGACGTACAGCGATTCCACGAACAACGCCGCCGCCCAGCGGCGCAACGCGGCCGACAGATCGCCGCGCGCGCAAACGCCCAACGCCCATAGAGCGCGACCATGGCTGTCCTCCGAACCCGCTTCTTCGAGCCAGCGTCGATCGAATCCGAGAAAGTTCCGGAATCGGCCGTTGGCTGGGTTCCACGCGTGCTGGACGAAAGCTGCCAAGCGATAGACCAGGTTCTCCGGCAAGGCCGTCGCGTTCGATCGTGCGATCGCCGTCGCGAGCAGCAACGCACGCGCGTTGTCGTCGACGCAGTAACCGTGGCCACGATGCGGCACGGAATGCACGGCATGTTGCAGCAGGCCCGTATCGTCGCACATCCTTTGCAAATGCGCGGTGGCGATGTCGGGAAGCGACGCTGGAATTCGCGGCGCGCCGCGTGCTGCTGGTGGCGCCGGCGCCACAATACGGAGACGTGCCGAGCGGCGCACGTCGTCGAACAGGTCGAGATAGCGCTCGGCGGCGCGGGGCCATATCATCGAACGGCTCGCGCGGTAGGCGCTCGCGCGCATCGAGTCCCGCGCGCCGTCGTCGACCAGCAGATCCGACACGGCACGCCCCGTATTCGGGGCGTCACCGAACGGTACCAGCACGCCCTTACCGTCGGCCAAGAGTTCCCGCGCGTGCCAATACGGTGTCGAAACCACCGCACGACCAAGACCGTAACTATACGCCAACGTGCCGGACGTCATTTGTGCTTCGTTCAGATACGGAGTCACGTAGACGTCGCACATCGAGATATACGATAGGAGCGTCGCTTGATCGACGAAACCGTCGACGAATACGACGCTTGACTCGACGCCGAGATCGCGCGCGCGCGCCATCAGCCCCCGTCGATACGCTTCGCCTTGATCGCGTACGAGATTTGGATGCGTGGCGCCAAGAACGACGTAAACGGCCATCGGGCAGCGCGCGAGAACGTCCGGCATCGCATCGATCATCACTTCGATGCCCTTGTTCGGCGAAAGCAATCCGAAGGTAAGCACGACGGGGCGTCCGACGAAGCCGTGCCGGTGCTTCGCGACATCCGGCGACCCGAATGGATAGTCAGGTATTCCATGCGGGATGCATGCGATTTTTTCGGGCGCAACACCGTATGTCTTCGTAAGGAACTCGCGCGCCTTTTCCGCCATCACGACGATCCGGGCGGATTTCGACGCAATGGCGGCGATAACACGCCGC
Source organism: Tagaea sp. (assembly GCA_965228135.1). Classification (GTDB taxonomy): domain Bacteria; phylum Pseudomonadota; class Alphaproteobacteria; order CACIAM-22H2; family CACIAM-22H2; genus Tagaea. The sequence continues at coordinate 5,110,528 of OZ245798.1, read as the reverse complement.
TGCGATTCCGTCGGATTCCCAAGCACGGTATGCAATGTCGTGACGACCGGAACATCGAGATGCGCCAGGAGCGAATTGATATGCCCGCCGGACTCGCCGCCGAAGATGCCGAACTCGTGTTGCAAGGAGACCACTTCGTATGCGCCGCCGTTCAGGAAAGCGGCGGCGGTCGCATAGTCGTCGAGGCGGTCGGCTTCAATTTGACGAATGACGGACCCCGGATAGTCGTATCGCTCCGCGCGATCGTTCATCGCGACGATCCCGGTTCGAATTCCGAGCCCTGTATTCTGCAATGCTCGTTGAAGATCCGTCGTAAACGTCGCGATACCGCAACGGCGCGGCGGCGCGTTTCCGATCAGCGCGACCGCGGCCGTTCTGTTGGTCCGAATGGGCATAAGATGTCCTTTCGATGCGCCGACGAGCGACTGGCGCTCAAACGCGTCCGGCGTTTTCAGAGATTTCGTCCATCCATCATCCGCCGTTGAGGAACACCTCAATCCAGGCGCTGAAATGCATCAGCGCGACGACCGGCACGGCGATATCGTGCGAATGAACGTTCACGTATCGGGCGGGAAAGTCGAGGCATCGGCATCGCGCGATCGCCTCGCGAGATCCTTCGCACAACTGTTCGACTTCGTCATTGACCGTAAGGTCGAAGCCCGCGCCGCACGTGTTTCAAGTGCGGCTGAGCATCTCGGCGCAAGCGCGCGCGATGTCGCCCTTGCGCGCTTCGTTGCCGGGGATCGCCGCGAAGCCGCTCTTTTCCACGGCGTCGCCGCGCGACCAGGTGCTGATGGCGAGCAACTCGGTGACTTTGCGCGCGCCATCGTCCTGGACTTTGAACCCGCTCACGCAGATCGGCGCCAACGCGGCGACGACGGCTTGATTGGACGCGCTGCTGGCCATTTGCTGCGACGAACCGCCCGTCACCCAGCCGCCGTAACCGAAGCCGATGACCGCGAGCGCGACGGCGCCGGCGACGGCGCCCCAGACGAACGGCTTGGTTTGTTCGGGAATTTTGAACTTGAACATTTTGTGATCCTCGGCCCGCGATGTTTCACGCGCGCGCTTCGATAGCGACTGCCCCGCCTCGCAGACCCGTCAATTTCATTCGAAGTGAAGTGACACACGACCGGCGGGAAGCCGTCGCGATACGATACGGAATGGCTTTGCGCCCGCATGAATCGGCGCAAGACGGGGCCGAAAGCCGCCGCCGAAAACCGCCCTTGAATGCTGCAGTCGGCCACTGGCTGGCCGTTGAGGGCGTCGATGATCGTCCCAGGGATCATCCCGCTCGAAACAAGCCGGCACCTTACAGCAGACGACACCGACTTGATAGCGCCAAATGCCGAGAGAACATATTCCGGCGGCCACAAACTTAGGACGCGCCGTCAGACTCGGATTTCACTTAAACATATATATCCGGCCTGTCGTCGCTATCATTTGCCGGCACTACGCCCCGATACGCGATCAAATCGATACTATAATTATTTTATTATTTTACGATATAAAATACACATCACAGCGGGTATCTGTACTCGGGCAGCGCCATCAACGATTTCCTCGTGGAGCCCCGGAGAATGATTCGTTTTCCGTATATCCGCAGCGCGCTAATGGGCACGACAACGTAACGCGAGCCCGTGCCGAGAAAATCGCCAACCGAGACGACCGCGAAAGCGGTACTCTCATCGGAGAGGATTATCATATCGCGGATTGTTCCGATCGGATCGTTTGCTTCGTCGAAAACGCCGATACCGACGAACTTCGTGAGCCGGCTTCCGTCGCGAGCCACCCGGATGTCCGACGGCTTGACTGCGACGAGCGGCACCGCCTTTGGCGTCGATTGTCCTGTCGCCGGTACGGCGGGTTTCGGTGGCGACAGCAACGGCACACCTTGCGCCTGCGCCGTATCGATGCATGCCGCAACAACGATCGCCATACCGGCGACGAGGGCGACAATCCGTATCAAGTTTCCGACATCCCGTTCGATGGGTACGGCGCGTTATCCGCGATTGCCGGACAATGCGAGCAGACCACCGCCGATAATTGCCGCAGTACCGATGGCGATGTACCACATGGTCTGATCGCGATAGCGGCCGGTCAGCGTATTCGCCATCTGCTCGACCGGCGCCTCGGTCGCGTTGTAGGCGAAGCCAAGCAAAACGACGCCGACGGCGATAAAAACCATTCCGACGATTCTTGCCGTATTCATACGCGCGACCTTTCCGAAATATCCGGGGCGGCGAGGCGCCACTGCGACATGCGCGACGATTTTAGGAAACCGCCGTCGCGGTCGGATAGGTTCGGAAACTACCCAGTGTTTCCCTCCGGCGCCGCCGCGATCGCCAGGCGCGCCAAAGCCGGCAACGATTTGGCGCCCGTTCGGCGCATGATCGTCGCGCGATGGTTCTCGACCGTTCGCTGGCTGATGCCCAGATCGGCCGCGATGTTCTTGCTGGGGCTACCCGCCAGGACCAGCGCCAGAATCTGCCGCTGGCGTGCCGTCAGGACGGCCAATCGCCCCGTCGCCGCGCGCCGCCATGTATCGGCCTTCGTCGCGTCGCGTGCGCGCTCCATTGCAAGTCCGATCGATGCGACCAGATCGGCGCTCGAAACCGGCTTCTCGATAAAGTCGGCCGCACCGGCTTTCATCGCCTGGACGGCCATGGAAACATCGCCGAAGCCGGTGATCATCACCGCGGGGACCGTCTCGCCCCGCGCACGCAGCAGCCTCAGAAGTTCGAGTCCCGCGATGCCCGGCAAATACGCGTCGAGAACGAGACACGCGCAAATATCCGGTCGGCGGGCGCCGAGGAACGCTTCGCAAGAGCCGTAGGCTTCGCCACGCATTCCGGCGTGCGCCAGCGTCTCGCAGATCATCGCGCAAACGGAAGCGTCGTCGTCGATGACGGCAATCAGCGGCCGTTGGTCGTCGTCCGCCGCGGCCGTCTCGGGAATCGGGGGAAGCAAACGGCGAATCTCGTTCGCGAGAACCGGCAACTTGATCGGCTTATTCAGCCTGACGAAGTCGCGCCCCTCGTCGCCGCCCAGCGCATCGGTCGAGATGTCGCCCGACAATACGACCGCCGGAATGCGCTGGCCGATGATCGCGCGTACCTTCTCCGTCGCTTCGAGACCGTCCATGCCGCGCGGCAAATTATAATCGGCAAGGATAAGCGCGGGATCGAACCCGCCTTTTTCGATGAGTTCCACGGCCGAAGGCCCGTCGGGTACGGCGCGCGTTCGATGGCCTTCCGCGACCAGGAACTGTTCGAGAAGATCGCGCAGGATCGGCTCGTCCTCGATGATCAAGATCGCGCCCGTACGCGTCTTACCTTGGGTCGACGGCGTGGACTCGATTCCGATCCGCCGCCGTTGCGCGGGCGCCGTTTCCACCGTCGGCACGGCAACGGCGAACCCGGAACCCAAGCCGACTTGCGACCGGACGCTGATCGGATGCCCTAGCGCCACGCCGAGCCGCTCGACGATGGCGAGGCCGAGCCCAAGGCCCAAACGCCGATGCCGCCCGATGCCGTCGAGCTGGCGGTACTCGTCGAAAATCGAGCGGAACTCGTTTTCGGGAATGCCGATTCCGGTGTCCCAAACTTCAATGCTGAGCCCGCCCGCGCGGCGCCGGCAGCCGAGAAGAACTTTTCCCGCAGACGTGTACTTGATGGCATTGGACAGCAAGTTCCGTACGATCTGTTCGAGCAGTGTCGGATCGCTGCGAATCGTCAACCCGCAATCCACGACGCGTAGCGACAAATATTTCGCTTGCGCCAAATACTCGAACTCGCCCTTCAAACGGGCCAACATATCCCCCACGCGGAAGGCGGTCGGAACGGGCCGCACCACGCCGGCCTCGATGCGATTGATGTCAAGAATGGTATCCAACATCGACGACATGGAACCGAGCGTCGTGTCCAGCCGCGCCACGAGACGCGACGCTTCCTCCGTCCGGACCGACTTGGCGAGCAAGCCCTGAATCAAAGTGAGCGTCTGCAGGGGCTGTCTCAGATCGTGGCTCGCCGCCGCCAGGAAACGCGACTTCGCGACGACGGCGGCATCGGCTGCCGCTTTTGCCTTTTCGAGATCGATTGCGACGCGCCGCCGTTCCGTAATGTCGGAGAGAATTACGACGACGCCCTCCACCCCGCCGCGCGCCGTCCGGTAGGGCAATATCCGGCGCATGAACCAGCCGCCCGCACCCCCCGCGATTTCGCGTTCGAATGGCGTCTGCTCGCGCAACACGCGACGCGCGTCGGCGGACAACTCGTTGTCGGCGGCCCGCCCACCGAGACTTGCGAGCGGCCGGTCGATGTCGCCGGGCAGAATATTGAAAAACAGCCGGCTGGCGGGCGTGAAAAGTCGAATATTCAGTCTGGTGTCGAGAAACAGCGTCGCGACGTCGGTGCTGTTCAAGACATTCTGCAGATCGTCGGCCGTCGTCCGCTGTCGCTCCAGCGTCTCCTGAAGCTGGCCGTTGAGCGCGGTCAGCTCCTCGTTCAACGACTGCAACTCCTCTTTCGACGTCACGAGTTCTTCGTTGGCCGACTGGTACTCTTCGTTGATCGCATGAACTTCTTGGTTCACCGCTTTCTGCTCGGCGGATGAAAGCTCAAGTTCGCGGGCAACGACTTGAAGCTCGTTTCGACTGGCTTCGAGTTCGCGCGTCAACTCGGTGACGCGCGAAATTTCCCGTCGTTTCGGGGGTCTCACCTTGGCGCCGCGGGACAACGGCACATCTATAAAGCTCACCAGAAGTAGATCTCGGCCGGCATCCGATACCGGACGCACCTCGATGGCGAAAACGATGTCGCCGTCCGCGCCGCGGATCCGCACATCCTCCACCCGCAACGGCGAACGGGATTTACGCGCGCGCGCCATCGCGACGACCAGATTTGCGCGCGCACCTTCGCGTGCCGCAGCGCGCAAATCGCGCGACGGGGCGCCCGGCGGCAAACGTAGATAGCGATCGACCGCGCCGATCGAATGGACAATCTCGTCGTTCGCATCGACGAGCACCACGGCGGGCGCGTAGATCTCCAGAAGCGTGCGCCGGCACAGTTCGGCCAGCGCGAGCTGCCGATCGTTCGCAAGCGCGCGGACGGACGAGACGGGCGTGCTCGCCGGTTCAATCGGCCGCGCGCGCGCCGATAGCTCGATCGCGTGTTCCGGGCCGATACGGCGATAGAGCCGTGCCGCCTTGGATACGAGTTCGAAGCGACCGTCGAGAGCCGACGTTGTTTCGGATCCCCCGAGCAACAGGTATCCGCCCGGCCGGAGCGCGAAATGGAACGTTTCGAGCGCCCGCGCCTGCGCCTCCGGACGCAAATAGATGAATAGGTTCCGGCACGAAATGAGATCGATCCGAGAAAACGGCGGATCGGCGAGAAGATCGTGTACGGAGAACAGGATGGAACTTCGCAGTTCCGGCAGGACTTGATAATGCCGTTCCGTCTTCAAGAAAAATTTCGAGATCCGCGCGTCGCCGATTTGCGTTTCGATCGTTTCCGAATAGACGCCCGCACGCGCCAGCGCGATCGCCGGTGCGTCGATGTCGGTGGCGAACATCTGCAGACCGACGTCGTGCCTGGCTTTGCCGAGTGCCTCGTGGAAGATCATACCGAGGGAGAGAGCTTCCTCGCCGGTGCTGCATCCCGCAACCCAGACGCGGATCGGCCCGTCCGCTGGACAGGATTCCGCGATTTTCGGCGCGATCTTCTCGCCGATATAGGCGAATACGTCGAGATCGCGGAAGAACGAGGTGACGTTGATCAGCAAGTCGTCGGCCAGTCGCCGGACCTCGGCGCCGTCCTTACGCAGCAAACGAAGATAGGCGCCCATATCGTCGGACGCGATCGATGCGATGGCCATGCGTTGCTGAATGCGCCGGAGCAAAGTGCCCGGTTTGTAGAGCGTGAAATCATGGACGGCGTTCGCACGCAGAAATTCGACGATCCCGGCGAGCAGCGCATCGGTGCCGACCGGTTTCTTGGCCTTCACCGGCCGGGCAAGCTGATCGCGAAATTCGATCAGCGCCGCCGGAATCGCGGTGGCTTTCAGAACTCTGTCAACGGCACCCGTGCGAATGGCGCTACGCGGCATGCTCGGATGGCCGGCCTCGCCGGGATCCTGCGCCACGACGAGCCCCCCCGCACGCGCGACCGATTTCAGACCCGCGCTGCCGTCCGCGCCGCCACCCGATAGCACGACGCAAACCGCGCGCCGCTTATAGGCGCGCGCAAGGGAGCGCAGCAGGAAATCGAACGGCATTCGCGCACCGTGCTTGGCGCGTGGCCGCGACGGTCGAAGCGAGCCGCCCGCGACCGAAAGGTAGGTTCCGGGCGCGATGGCGTAGATCGTATCGCGCTCGATCCGCATCCCGTCGGCCGCCTGGCGGATCGGCATCGACGTGTCGCGCGCCAGCAGCTCAACGAGCAAGCTTTCATGCGTGGGATCGAGATGCTGGACGAGAATGAAGGCCATACCGGAATTCGCCGGCAGAACCGACACCAATCGCCGAAACGCTTCGAGCCCGCCGGCCGACGCGCCGATGCCGATCACCGCAGCGGGCGGAAGGCGGCGTGGCGCCTTGTCGCTTATCGACTTGGAATGGCGACCTCTTGAAGAAACGGGCTTCATGTCGCGCGCGTCTCCGAGGTCGTCGCCGCGAAGCGGCAACTGAAGAACATTAACATATCGCGATTCACACGACGATGGGTAGTTTCCGGGGCTTCAACCAAACGATCCGATCCGTATGATCCGCTCGCGATTCCGCAACATCCCGGAACGCGGAGGAGCGACATGCAAGACGATCGACGCAACCGGACACCGTCCGGAATACCCGGGGCACGCTTTCCCACCGCCCCTAAAGCGCCCGATCCCGCATCTGCGCCAACAGAACCCGAGGATCGCTGGACGAACGAGGGCGGCAGCCCGCCGGAGAAATCGCCGTCCGGCAAATGACCTTTCGGCGCATGATTTACTTGATGATAATATTGTTGTGAACGCGCGCCACGCCGGCGACGTTTCGCGCGACATTGCCCGCTTGCGTCTTCGCGGCTTCCGTATCGACGAAACCGCTTAGTTGCACGACGCCCTTGAAAGTCTCGACGTCGATTTGCGAAAGCTTCAATGTGCTGTCGCCGATGATCTGGGTGCGGATCTTGTTGCTGATGACGGAATCGTCGATGTATTCGCCCGTGCTCTCGGTGGTGCTGGTCGCATTGCAGGCGGTCATCGCACCGGCGGCAAGCGCCAGCGCTAGGATGGCCGCAAATCGTCGAGTATTCGACATTTGAGAATCTCCGGTTCCTGATTTCCGATTTGCGGCGGGCTATTTCTTCGTCGTGGCGTCGCGCATCGCGTCCTTGACGCCGCCGACCGCGTTTTGCGCTTTGCCCGTCGCCTTATCCGCCTTGCCTTCGACTTCGAGTTTGCGGTCGCCGAATATCTTTCCGGCCGCTTCCTTGATTCCGCCTTTGACCTGTTTGATCACGCCTTTAACGCGGTCCTTGTCCATCGTTCGATTCCTTCTGCCGGTTACTTGATTCGTGGACGCGACGCGTTGATGGGCCGGAACTAGAGACGGGCGCGGGCGCCGCCGGGGCCGGCGATCAGCCAAACAATCAGCCCGACCAGCGGCAAAAGCAGGATCGCCACGATCCACGCGAGCTTCGCTACGGGGGCCGCCGCGCTGCGCGCGATGGAAACGATGGCCCAAACGTCGAGCGCCAAAAGAAGCAGGCCGAGAAATCCGTACTGAATGTCCATCGCTTTTCCGACTTTACCGCGCCGGAAAGATTCGCCCGACGTCGAGCGAAGCCTAATGCGGGGCGCGGCCGTGGCGCAGGTTCGGAATCTACCCATACGGCGCAGGGAGGCGCCCCCCTGATGCGCGTTAGGTGTTTGCCGAGTCTGCCGAAGTCGTGCGCCCTCGCCTACGCTGGCAATCCATAAGCGAACGAACGGCGCAGACCAAAGGAAACAAGCAAATGTCGCAACAGCCTCCCCGCACCGCTACGCATAAATCCGGCCCGGACTTCGCCAATTCGAAAATGAAGGTGAACGCGATCGTTACCGGCACAGCCGGCCCCGCGCGCGACGTTACCCCGCCCCCCGCGACGCCTCGCGATAGCGCCGCGAAGAACGCCAAGACGCCTCCCGTCGTCCCGACGAAAGGCTAGGCATAACGTCTTTCGGAGTGAATCATGACCACGACCGCCCGCCGTGTCCGATATCGCGCCGCTTCGATGGCGTTCGTCGCCGATCTCGATACGCGGCTTGTGGAAATGCGATTCCGAACGCCCACCGACGAGCGCGTCTCGATCGTCTGCAACGGTCGCGCCATCTTCTCGATCAAGCGGCATATCGACCTCATGGTCGCACATTGCCCCGAAATGACCCGCTGGTAGCGCCGACGGCGCCACAGCGGTTACGCCGCCGCCATCTTGCCGATGCGTCCAATCCCGGTCGCGACAAAGGCGGTTTACTCGATCTTCAAGGAGTTCACATGATTATGAAATCAAGCCTTCTCGCGGCGATCGTCTTCGCCGCGGTCTCGACCGGCGCGCCGGCTCACGCGCAAGGCGTTCCGCAAACCATCACGTTGATGCGCGTCGACACTCAGTCGCTTGCGACCGGCTATCGCACGTCGAAGGTCGTCGGCAGCTCGGTCGTCAACGAAGCCAACGAGACGGTGGGCACGATCGACGATCTGATCGTCACGCCGAACGACCGCGTTCCCTTCGCCGTCCTCTCGGTCGGCGGGTTCCTGGGGATGGGCACGCGCTACGTCGTCGTTCCGTACAACTCGCTCGAAGTGAAGGGCACGCAGATGCTGTTGCGCGGCGCCACGAAGGACGGTCTGAAATCCTTGCCGGACTTCAAATACAAAACCTAAGTCCAGTGCTTACCGCCGGCCGGCTATCCGGCCGGCGGCATGCTCGGCACGAAACCCGCCACCGTCCGTTCGGCGATCATGACGTCGAGCGCGCGCCGCAGTGCGAATATGCGCTCCACGCTCGCCGACCAATCCGCGAAACGCGCGTAGTTGTTCACGAACCAGCTTAACGTCATCTGCACGGTGACGAACGCCGCTGTCGACTGCATAAGACCTCCCAATGTGATCGTGTGGGAAAAGTAGTGGGGGGCGGCGAGCAGGACCGGCACCCCGGCGCCGATCACCGCATAGCCTTCGGTCACATAGGTCAGGCGTCGCGTGCGTCGGATAAGGATGTCCCAAAGCGCCGCGAGATTACGGAAGCGCGACGAGATATCGCGCTGCTGTATGGCGTATGAGTCTTCCGACGCGCCATCCTCGCGCGCATGAGAGAGACCGATGCGGAAATCCGCCTCCCGACCCAGCCGGATCTGGTTCAATCGCACCAATGGTTTGCCGAAAATATGCGTCAACCACGTGCCGGCGGCGGCATAGACGGCCGCGCCGAATACCAGATAGCCCGGAATTGAAACCGCGATCCAAGGTCCTATTTCAACCCGCAGCCATCCCGACAGGCTCCACAACACGCCGACGAAACAAGCGAGCGTCAGAAGAGCCGAAAAGATTCCGTCCGCGAAGTCGACGGCGGATTCGGTGGCGAGGCGGACGTCCTCAGCGATCCGTTGATCTGGATTGTCGTAGCCGGGCCCCATCGCGACAAGCCGTCCCGGCCGACCCGCAACGAGCCAATCGGCGATCAGGCGATCGGTGATCCACACCCGCCAGTCGACCTGAAGACGCATCTTCGTATGCATGTGATAGCCGGAGAAAACGAAGTACGCGACGGCGAGCCCCGCCAAAGCGGCGATCTGTACGATCATGCCGTCGACGTCGCGCCGTTCGATCACGTCGAAAACCGCGCCGCTCCAGAAATTCACCAGCAGCTGGACGCCGACTTGCAGAATCCCCAGAACCGCGAGAGCCAAAACCAAGAGCCGTGCGGCGCGCGCTTTGCGTCCGGTGAGAAACGCGCCGCCGATCCTCCAAAAATTCGCGGTGGCGGAACCCGCGTCGAGGCGACGTATTCCTGTTTCGGCATACCCGTCCTCGTCCGGCACCGACGCGCCGCTCAAACTCGGCGAAGGACGAGAAGGATCAGCAATACGGTGAGAACGGCGCCAAGCGCGCCGCTAGGATAGTAGCCCCAGCCGGCGCTATGCGGCCATGCGGGCAATACGCCGATCAACATCAGCGCCAGAACGACGAGAAGGATTGTCGTGAAATTCATGGTTATCTCCGGACGGTCCGACGGCAGGCACCGAATGTCAGCGCGATTGCCGCCGGAAGCCGCCCCGATCATCTTGCTCATCGACCTTATGCGGCGATCGCCCCCGGCGTCAGATTCGGAAACTACTCAATGCCGCAGGCCATTCGACAATGCGGCACCTCGCCTCGAAGCGCCGAACGAACGAATGGCTCGTTGACGAGGGCGTCCTTTGACCAAGCAACGCCCGCCGCTTCGATTGCCGATGGGTAGTTTCCGATTCTTCCGGACCATCGCGACGAACGAATAGGATTTGCCTTTCGTATCGCCGCTCAAAGGATCCTCAAATGACCGCAAAACCCGATCTCAAGCTCGTTAAGAACCCGGCCGCAGCCTCGCAACCCGGCGTCATGGGCGACGGCACCGAGGAGCAGAACCTCAACCAGCCGGGAAATCCCTCCGCCCGCATCACCAAGGCCGATGTCGCCGCCGCGTTCGACGGCAAGGCCAAGCCGAAGACCAATCCCAGACGTTGATACGCTTCCAAGCAAAAGCCGGCGCGGCATCTATTTCCTGATCGGAAACCCGGCCACCGATCGCTTCGACAACTCAATTCCGGCATCGAAAGTACCGGCGATCGACGAATGATCCGCGCAACGATGTGGGGATCGACCTCGAACGCCGAAGCCCGCCGCTGGTTTCCCAGGGCGGGCTTCTTCGTCTCTCTCGAATAGTGGTCGGAGCGGCGGGATTCGAACCCTGAGCGGCATCGCCGCGAACCCAGTCCCCTAGACCGTACAGAAATCAATTAATTCAATATTGTTTTCCGCAATATCGAGGCGTTTTGATGTATTTCGTGGAAAATAAGATCAGTTATTAACTGACCGGATTTCATGAAAAATATTTAGCTCCCTCAAGTAGCCGATGTGATCGCAGCGCGAAGTTTCTCGCCGGTGTCGTCGGCAACGGCCGCTTTGCGCCAAGCGGCGACGACGCTTGATTTGCGCATCTCCGGTGTCAGACGCTCCATCGCCGCGAAAATCGCGCGATAATTCGACAGGCCACGCTCGAACGTCTCGCCATAGCCCTTCACCAGGTTCCGGCACTCGGCGATCTCCAATGCCAACGCATAGTCGCTTTCGGCCGCACGCGCGATGCGGCCCAACCAATCCTCGAGATCGGCCTGCGTTTCGGCGAAGCGCATCGACGACGGACGCAGCCCGCGCAATCTGGCGGTCAGGAACAGCAGCAGGAACCCCGCCAACGACGTCGTCGCGACGATCCGGCCTTTCGACGTGCAAGCCGAAAGAACGCGTCGCGCGACGGTATTCGATGCCAGGAACCGTCCGAGCCACGCGGGAACGCTTTCGACGATTTCCTGCGCGCGCGGATGCAGGAACTCGGCGATCCGCAAGACCTGCCCGTCGCGCACCCCGACTTCCGTCGCGACACGGTCGAAGCGGCTCTTGCGCGTCTTCAAATCGGCGACGCGGTAGATATCTTCGTAGGCCATGGCGAGCGCGAGATGCCGCGCGACTAGCACCGTCAGTTGGAATTTTCCCGCCCCCGACGCCGAATCCACCCGCGCGATACGCCGCAAGCGTTCGAGATAAAGTGCGGCATAGGCGGCGTCTTGATAATCCGTCAGCCGTTCGACGCCGATCGCCGCGAATCTCGCGGCGGGTGCGGGAATGTCGCGGGGTTCCAACGGTTCTTCTGCGACGGCCGGCAAAGCAACTGCGGGGGGCTTGCCCGTGACGCGTTCGAACGCCGCACCAAAAGCGCGCTTCGACGCGGCGACGCCGATCCCGCCGCGTTCGATCGTCGCTTCGAATACCGCACGGCCGAACGGCAGAACATTCGTCGCCGCGACGACGCCGAAGATCGCGGCGGAGACCACGCTGCCGGTCTCACGCGCGACAAGCGCCAAATCCAACCCGACGAAACGTTTCGCGGCGATCTCGCACGCCTCGCGCAAGGCGGTTTCGTCGACGCGCCCGTCGGCGACGGTTATCTTCTCCGTCATCGCGTGCACGCGCGACGTCGATGCGATCAGCGTCGTGCGATCGGCAGTGACGAAGCCACGCTGGATCGCGCGCCCGGCCTCCATCAGTTCGGAGGCGATCACGAGATCGACATCGCCCGGCACCGGCATCAGCGCCATATTCGGGCCGTCGTCCGGCGCGCAAGGTGCGGCCGTCATCTCCACGTAGTAGATCGTGGCACCGGTGCGCTGCGCAACGCCGGGCACCGACGTCATCTGCGCCAGATGGCCGTTGTGCTCGGCGAGATCGACCAGCCAATTGGCCAGAACGCCGCCGCCCTCGCCACCCATGGCGAGGATCGCGATACGAATCGTATTCATGCCGCCGCCACTTGATTCTGCAACCACCCGATCACGCGGCGCGTCACCGCTGCCTTGAAGCGTTCCCAGCGCGACGGGTTGCTAACGATTGACGCACGATAGAAGGACGGGCACAGCACGGCGGCATGCGCAACTTCGCCGCATAAGCCGCAGCCCACACAGGACTCGATCACTTTGGTGACGGGATCGGTGCGCAACGGATCGGGATGGGGCGCGATCGTCAGCGACGGACAGCCCGACAGGCGGATACAGGATCGATCGCCCGTGCACGTATCGGCGTCCACGCCGAAGCGTTCACGAACGACGCGCTTGCCATCGCGCGACGCACGATCGCGCAGCGGCTTTTCGCGACGCTGGCGATTGAGCATGCACTCGGATTGTGCGACCACGACCTTCGGCCCCGCGTCGGGCGTGGTCAACGCCTCGCGCAAGGTCGCCATCATGCGTTTGAGGTCGTAGGTCGGATTGATCGTGCGCGCCCAATTGACGCCGATGCCGCGCACGGCCTTCTCGATCGCATTGCCGGTTTGCCGCGTGGCGCTGGGCTGATGCGAGGACGGAATATCCTGCCCGCCCGTTGCCGCCGAGTACCCGTTGTCGACGACGATGAAGACGTTGTCCGACTTGTTGAATACCGCGTTGCCGATCGACGACGTCAGACCATTGTGCCAGAAGCCACCGTCGCCCATCACGGCGATCACTCGCTTGTCGGGTTTCAAAGCACCCTGCCCGTTCCAGGCCGACGCGGCGGCACCGCCAAGGCCATAACCCATCGTCGCCGAGCCGATATTGAACGGCGGCAGGATGGAAAACAGATGGCAGCCGATATCGCTGGCGACGTGATGGGGCCCAAGCTCGCGCTCGATCAACTTCATCGCGGTGAAGATCGGCCGCTCGGGGCAGCCCGTGCAGAAGGATGGCGGCCGCGCATGGACTTGGCCGTCGATGCGCGACAACGCCGTTTTCAGGCGATTGTCGCCCGCCCCCGGCGCCGCGGTTGCCGGCAAAAGCTCTGGTCGATATGCGCGCACGAACTTCGTCAACCCGTCGCGCAGAACTTGGCCGGAATACTCCCCGGCCATCGGCAACATGTCTTTGCCGTGCAACGGCGTTTGCACACCGGCGCGGCGCAGGATAGTACCGAGCGCCTGTTCGATGAACTCGGGCTGGCCTTCCTCGACGACGATAATCGCCTTCCGGCCGCTTGCGAAACGGACGAGCTCGTCGTCGACCAGCGGATAGGCGACATTGAGGACGTAAAGCGGAACGCGCGACGCCCCATCCGGCCCGGCGAGACCCATCAGTTCCAACGCGCGCAATGCCGTATTGTAGATACCGCCTTGCACCACGATGCCGATATCGTCGATATCGCCATCGAAAAATTCGTTGAGCTTATTCTCGACGATGAACCGAACGGCGGCGGGCCAGCGCCGCTCGATCTTGTCCTTCTCATGCTGATAACTCGCCGGCGGCAGAACGATGCGGCTCACGTCGCGGCGCGGCGCCGATGCCGCGCGCTTCATGTCGTAAGCGGGGCGCTTATTCGCTTTCGTTGCGAACCGGCCATGCAGATGGCAGGTGCGGATACGGACTTGCAGCATCACGGGTGTGTTCGACGCTTCGGAAAGCTCGAAGCCCTTGGCGACGCATTCCACGACCTTCGGCAGATTCGGACGTGGATCAAGCAGCCAGATCTGGCTTTTCATCGCGAAGGCGTGGCTGCGCTCCTGCATGATCGAGGAGCCTTCGCCGTAGTCCTCGCCGACAATGATCAACGCGCCGCCCTCGACGCCCGACGAGGCGAGATTGGCGAGCGCGTCCGACGCAACGTTGGTGCCGACCGTGGATTTGAACGTCACGGCGCCGCGGATCGGATAATGCACCGACGCCGCGAGCATCGCCGCCGCCGTCGCTTCGCTCGCACTCGATTCGAAATGCACACCGAGTTCGTCGAGCACAGGCTTCGCGTCGGCGAGCACATCCATCAGATGCGAAATCGGCGCACCTTGATAGCCGCCGACATAAGCGACACCCGATTCGAGCAGCGCCTTGGTAATCGCCAGAATTCCTTCGCCGCGAAACTCGTCGCCATCGCCCAAGCGCAGCGTGCCGACTTCCTCGGCGAAGGAACGCTCGGCCATTACGCCGCCTCGGCGACGAGGGCCAGAACGCGCAGCGGGCTGCCCGAGCCGCGTTCGATCTTCAACGGCGGCGTGATCAACACCGCACCGGTCGGCGGCAATTGATCGAGATTGGTGAGGCTCGCCAGACCGAACTTGTTGGCGCCGTGCATCAATGCGTGCGCCGGGAAGGCCGGTTCGAACGAGAACGCCTGGCCCGCATCCGTGCCAACCGCTTCCACGCCCCAACCGTTGACGTTGCGCTCCTCGACCAGGAAGCGGATCGCCGACGCCGCCGGCCCCGGCACATGGGGGCCGTCTTCCTTCATATTGAGGAAGGCTGCAGGATCGGTGCGTTTCGACCAGTCGGAGCGCATCAGCACCCACGAGCCGGCGGGGATGCGGCCATGCTTAGCTTCCCACGCCTTGATATGCGCATCGGTGACGGTGAACTTCTCGTCCTCGACGCATTCCTTGGAGAAGTCGAGCACGCAAGCCGGGGCGACCAGACGCTGCGGATCGACCGTATCCGTGGCGCCGTCCTTCATGTCCTTGCCACTGATCCAGTGGATCGGCGCATCGAAATGCGTGCCCGTATGCTCGCCGCACGCGATGTTGTTCCAATACCAAGCCGGGCCGCGATCGTCGAAATTCGAGATCGCTTCGGTCGCGAAGGGCTTCGTCTGGCCGAATTCCGGCGGCAGCGCGATAACCGGGGTCGACGGCCTCAACGTCTGCGTCAGATCGACGATCCGGATTTTCCGGGCGGCGATGGCTTTGGCGAAATCCGCGAGCAAGTTATTCGACATCTTCAAGCCTCCTGTTGGTTTTTCAGGTCTTATGCGTTTACGCCGGGCGCCAAATCACGTGCTGGCCCAGCCCCATATCCCGCGCGTTGGCGATGGCGCGTAAGGTTGCGGCCATGTCTTCAACCGCCATACCAAGCGACTTGAATATCGATACCGCCTCGGGCCCTGACCGTCCGGGATGCGTGCCCGCCAGCACGTCGCCGATCTCGGCACGGATATGCGCGGCGTCGATGGCGCCCTCGCCGATCGGCAGCAACAACTCGCCGCATTCGGTCAGTGCTTGCGCGCGCGAGTCGACGAAGAATTCCGATGCCGCGACGATATCGGTGCCGATCTCGCGTGAAACCGGCGAACTGGCGCCGACCGCGTTGATGTGACAGCCCGGTGCGATCCATTCGCGCTTCAGCAACGGCTCGCGCGACGCCGTCGTCGTGCAGACGATATCGGCGTTGGCGACCGCGCTTTGGATATCGCCTGCACAAGCAACGCCCAGGCTTGCCGCAACTTGCTCGGGTTGGTCGGATTCACGTGCCCACAACACGATCGACGCTTGCGGCAAAACCAGGCGCAACGCTTCGACATGCGCGCGAGCTTGCGTGCCCCCACCCACCACCGCGATACGCCGCGCATCCTTGCGCGCCAAAGCAAGCGTGGCGACGGCACTGGTCGCCGCCGTGCGCAAGGCGGTGATGGCGCTCGCATCCACCAGCGCCAGCAACTCGCCCGTCGTGCCGTCATGAACGAGGATCGCACCTTGGTGCGTGTCCAAACCGCGCATGCGGTTGTCGGGCGCAACCAGGACGTCCTTCACGCACCAGACAGGCTCTACACCGCCCCGGAATACCGGCATCAATCCCATCAATGGCCCGGCGGATGCGGGTTTCAGCTGGAACCGCGCGAATTGCTCGCTCTCGCCGCGCGCCAGGCCGATCAATCCGTCGCGCACCGCCGCGACGCAATCTTCCATCGGCAACGCCGCGCGCACGTCTTTTCCGTTCAGAACGAACATCGTCACAACCCCGCCCGATGATCTTGCCAACGCGCCTGTGCGATCGCGAAAGACGGTGCGGCCGCCGCCAACATGCGCATCGGCACGCCACCCGGCTTCGTGATTCCGATCGGCAGATCGCGCGGATCGGCGCCGGAGATCGCGTCGGCAAGGACCTCGCCCAGCATCGCGGTCAGGGCGATCCCCCGCCCGTTGCAACCGATCCCGCCCAGGAAGCCGGGCCCGAACTCGTGAAGATGCGGCAGAAAATCCATCGTCATCGCGGCCGTGCCGCGCCAGACGAAATCGACTGACGGCGTTTCCGGCAACGATAGTTCATGCCGCAAACGCGCGGCGATCATCCGCGCCATGCGCGCTTCGGCGCAGATCGGCAGCATCGACATGCCGCCGCTGATCAAGCGGTTGTCGCGATCCAGCCGATAAGTCAGCAGATTGGCGCGCGTGTCGGCGACCGGATTGCGATGGGGCGATATCCGTCGAACGGTCGCCGCATCAAGCGGGCGTGTCGCGATTTGATAGACGACGAGCGGCACGGTCGAGCGGCCGAGCGGATGCGCCGCACCTTGCGTGAACGCGTTGGTGCAGAGCAGAACCTTGTCGGCGCGCAATGTCGTGCCGCCGCACTCAAGCTGCCAGACGCTCCCGACGCGCGCGATCCGATCGACCGGCGTGTTCTCGTATAGCGTTGCGCCCGCCGCGATTGCGGTCGAGGCAAGGCCATAAGCGTAGTTCAGCGGGTGCAGCATCCCGCCGCTTTCGTCGATCAATGCGCCGACGCAATGGCGCAGTCCCGTGCGCGCGCGCGCTTGCGCTTCGTCCAGTATCGCGACGGGCCGGCGCAGCGCCCGCCACGCCGCCGCGCGCCGTGCCAACAAGTCGAGCATCGCGGGCGAATGGGCGACATGCAGCCAGCCATTCTGTTCGGCATCGCAGGCGATGGCGTTATCACGGATCGTCGCGAAGACGCGATCGGCACCGACGCCGATCATGTTCAACAAACGCGCCCCGCGTTCCTGCCCCAGGCGCGCGATCACCGCGTCCGGATCCGCCTTGGCGAAGTTCGGCACGACGAACCCGGCATTGAGACCGCTTGCCCCCGCACCGACTGAATCGGCCTCGAGTATGACGACCTTGGCGCCACGACGCGCAAGCTGCAGCGCGGCCGTCAAACCGGTGAACCCGGCGCCGATGATCGCAACATCGGCGGCGATATTGGGGCCGAGCGGCGTCGCCGCCGGGCGTTGCCCCGCCGTCGGAAACCAAACCGTGCGGCGATATTGCGCGATACTCATCGGCCGACGAAATCCGGTAAATCGAATGCGCCGACGCGCGGCAATTCCCCGCGCCACGCCGCGATCTCGACAAGGCATGTCTGCGCGCTGCAGCCTTGCGACAGTGAAGATGCGGGCGCATCCAATGTCAGTACGTTGGGATTGCCGTGGCGGTCTAGCCCCGTCGCGGGATCGGGATCGTACCAAGCGCCGGTGCTGAGCCGTGCGACGCCGGGCATGATGTCATCGGTCAAGATCGCCGCCGCCAAGCAGCGCCCGCGATCATTGAAGATCTCGACGATCTGGCCTTGCGCGATGCTTCGTGCTGCGGCATCGGCGGGATTGAGATAGATCGGTTCGCGCCCCGCAATCTTGCCCGCAAGGCTATGCGGGCTTGCGTCGAGCTGGCTGTGCAAACGGCGCGCGGGCTGATCCGTCAGCAGATGCAGAGGAAAGCGTTTGGCGGTTTCGCCGCCCAGCCATTCCGCCGGTTCGCGCCAAACGGCGTGCCCCGGGCAATCAGGCAGCGCGAAACCGGCGACGCGATCGGAATGGATTTCGATCCGGCCCGACGGCGTGCCGAGCGGATGGTTTTGCGGATCGGCGGCGAAATCTGCGAGCATCGTCGCCGGGCGATCATGCGCCGTGAGGTCGACGATGCCCGCGTACCAGAAATCGTCGAAATCAGGTAGATCGATCCCACGCCCTTGATTGATCTGCCGGCACTCGGCGTAAAGCCGGCGCAACCAACCCATCGTGTCGAGATTCTCGGTGAAGGTCGCGGCACAGCCAAGACGCGCCGACAGGGCGGCGAAGATGTCGTAATCGTCGCGCGCCTCGCCCACCGGCGGAACGGCGCGCTTCATCGCCACGAAATAAGCTTCAAGTGTGGCCGAACCGATATCGTCGCGTTCCAGCGTCGTCGTCGCGGGCAGCACGATATCCGCGTACTTGGCCGTCGCGGTCCAATATTGCTCGTTGACGACGATCGTCTCCGGCTTTTGCCAAGCGCGGCGCAGACGATTCAAATCCTGATGATGGTGGAACGGATTGCCGCCCGCCCAATAGATCAGCCGGATATCGGGATAGACATGGCTTTGGCCGTTATAGGTGAACGTCGCGCCCGGCCGGAGCAACATATCGGCGATCCGCGCCACCGGAATGAAATCGGGGATGCCAGCGCGCAATTGCGACAGCGTCGGCCCTTTCACGCGCGCGTGGGAGCTACCGACCAGATTGGCTGCACCGTAGCCCACACCGAAGCCGCCGCCCGGCAGACCGATCTGGCCCAGCATCGCAGCGAGCGAAACCACCGCCCAGAAGGGCTGTTCGCCATGCGAGGCGCGCTGCATCGACCACGAAACATTCAGCATCGTGCGCGATGCCGCCATCCGTCGGGCGAGTGCGGCGATCGTTGCCGCCGGCACACCGCTGATCGCTTCGGCCCATTCCGGCGTCTTCGCCACGCCGTCGGCGGCACCGGTCAGGTAGGCCTCGAACTTCTCGAATCCGACGCAGCAACGCGCGAGAAATTTTTTGTCGTGAAGCGCTTCGGCGATCAGGACGTAGCCCAACGCCAACATCACCGCCGTATCGGTATTTGGCCGGCACGCGATCCATTCGGCATCTGGCCCGGCGGCGCCGATATTGTCGCGCACCGGGCCGATATTGACGAAACGCACGCCGGCGTCGCGCATCGCGGCAAGACCTTGCGCCACGCCATGGCGCCCCACACCGCCCGCATTCATCTGCGCGTTCTTCACCGGCACGCCGCCAAAGGTGACGAATAGTTCCGTATGCCGCGCCATCACGTCCCACGACGTGTGCGACGCCATCAGATCATCCATGCCGGCGACGACATGCGGCAAGATCACGTTGGCCGCGCCCAAGCTGTAGGAATCGACATGCCGGACATAACCGCCCGCCGCGTTCATGAAGCGATGGACTTGGCTTTGGGCGTGATGGAACCGGCCGGCACTCGACCAGCCATAGGAGCCCGCGAAAATCGATCGATTGCAGAATTGGCGGCGCACGCGATCGATATCGCCCGCGACGAAATCCAGCGCCTCGTCCCAACTCACCTCGACGAACGCATCCCGGCCGCGCCGATCGGGTGCCGTGCCGGGCCCGCCACGCAACCAGCTTTCGCGGATTGCGGGACGCCGCACCCGCAACCGCGCGAGATCCGGATCGAGCGCGTGCAAGCCGATGGGGCTCGGGTCCGGATCGTCACGAAACGGCACGAGTGCGGGACCGGCATCGCCGGCCCGCGCGACCTCGTAAAGCCCCCAATGCGACAACGTGTAGTTCGTCATGCTCGGCTCCTCGCCCGCGTCGATCCGGATCGGGACCGACACGGGCGCGGTGCGTCAGCCGTCGATGCGCTTGAACAGCTTCAGCATATCCTCGATCGAGTAGCCCTTATCGATGACCATGTTCTGGCCGTCGATACGCCACGAGATCGCGGGGCCGCTGACATCGCCATAGGCGTCGAACTCGATCGGCCCGGTCGCGCCGGTATACTTGATGGCGGTACCCTTCGCGATCAATTCGCGTGCCTTTTTGAACTCCGCCGGGCCGGTCGCCACGTTCTCGCCGCCGGGCGTGTGGATCTTGCGGATCGCGTCACGAACGGACGTGCCCGACAAATCCGGCGCGATGTTCATCGCGAGACCAAGCGCCATTACGGCGTCGTAGATGTTGTAGATGCCGGGGCCCGACGCGCTCGCTTTGTATTCCGTCTCGAAGGCTTGCTTGAACGTCTCGACCGACGGACCGCCGGTCGTCGTGTTGTCGGTGCCGAACGCCTTGGTGAGATAACGCTCGCCCACGGCTTTGACGAAATCGGGGCTGCGCAGCGCGTTGTTGAGGATCAGATTCTGCGTGCCGCCAAGCGAGATCCACTCGCGCGCGATCGTGGCGCCATCAAGCGGGAAGGCGACCAGGAACAACGCGTCCGGCTTTTCGGCCAGCGCCGCCGTGACTTCGGCGCGGTACGAGGCTTGGTTCTCGTTGAAGCCGACGGCCTTCACCACCTTGCCGCCGGAAACTTCCGTGGCCTTGGTGAAATCTTTGACCAAGCTGGTGCCGTAATCCGTATTGACGTAGATCAGCGCGATGCGCTTCCAGCCGCGTTCGGCCGCAAGGGCCGCTGGCAAATAAGCGAGGCTCTTCACCGTCGGGATGGTGCGGAAGAAGAACCCGCCGGTCTTCCCTTCCTGCGCCATCGTCGTCAGGATTGGCGCCGATGAGCAGCACGAAATCTGCGGAATCTTCGACGGTGCCGCGACCGACGTCAGCACCGGGATGGTAACGCCGCTCGAGATCGCGCCGACAAGGCCCGACACGCGCTCGACCTCGACCAGGAATTTCGCGGCGTCGACGCCGACGCTGGGCTGCCCCTGATCGTCGCGCAACGCCAGTTCGGCTTGGCAGCCCTTGATGCCGCCGCCTTCGTTGATATGGCGAACGGCGAGCTGCGCGCTGTTGGCGATGTTCTTGCCGACGGCGCCCATCGAGCCGGTCAACGAAAGAACGGCGCCGATTTTCACCGGGCAAGCGACAGCCTGCGCGGCAGCGGGCGCCGCCATCAACGCCGGCAATGCGGCAACGGCGCACGCCGTCAGCAAAGAGCGAATTCCGTAGGACATGAAGCTTCCCTTCTTTTCGTTGGTCGCGATGCGCGGCGCGAGCTTGATATCCGGCGAATTCGCCCGAGTGCGCGTTACATCATTTGATCATAAGAGCATAAAAAAGAATTCCGGTAAAGCGCCGCGATACGTCCCGACAAGATCCATCAGGGCTATTGTAGTTCACTGAATTATATTATGTTTTATCGATATTCGCCCCCTTACGCGGCGACGGAGATGGATAATTGCCATGGCCGCCCTCCCTTTCCAAATTCGGGGAACTTACCCTTGAATAGCCCGTCCAAATATGTTGAAAATCTAAACATCGTTTGATCAAAAAGCAGGCTGAAATGTCCGTCGATTTCCTCGAGCCGGTATCGTCGCGTTCGACGATTCAGGACGAAGTCTACAAGCGCCTGCGGCATGCTCTGATGTCCGGGCATTTCGAACCGGGCCAAACGCTGACCATCGCGTTCCTCGCCGAGACGTTCCGAACCAGCCATATGCCGGTGCGCGAAGCGCTGCGCCGCCTGACGGCGGAAAACGCGCTCGTCGTCGTGCCAAACGGCTCGGCCAAAGTGCCGACGGTCAGTCTCGACGGACTCAACGATCTTTGCCTGACGCGGATAGCACTCGAATCGCTCGCGACGAAACTCGCCGCCGAACGCGCCACCCCCGCCGAACGCGAACGCTTCAAAGCTCTGATGCTGGAACACGAAGCCGCGACATCCGCGCGCGATCTCGCGTTGATGCTGGCGAAGAATCAGGAATTCCATTTCGCGATCTACGAAGCCTGCGGATCGCCCGTGGTCGTCCAGTTTATCCAGACGCTGTGGCTGCGCTTCGGCCCCTATATGCGCATGTTGTCGAATTATATCGAGCCGCTGCTGGTCGCCGATGGCTACCGGCCGAGTTCCCATCACCGCGATTTGATCGCCGCGATGGAGGCCGACGATTCAAGGGCCGCCGTCAAGGCGATCGAAGGCGATATCAAAACGACGCAAGGATTGCTGCGCCGTCTGTGCCGGAATTTGGTCGAAGACGCGCCGACGCGCCGACGGCGCGACGTTTGATCTACGCCGCGTGACGCGACGCCGTCGCGCGCTCGCCGATCAAACCGCGCGGCCGCAGCAGCAGCGTCAGCACCAGGATCAAGCCGATCAAAACCGCCTGCGTGGCGCCGCCGTAAATCTGGAATTGTGGCGGCAGGAACTGCACGGTCACGGCGCCGATCACGCTCCACAAGCCCCAAACGACGACCGCGCCGAGGATGGCGCCCTTGTTGTTGCCGCTGCCGCCGATGATCAGCATCGTCCAAACCTGAAAAGTCAGGATCGGCATGAAGTCGGCCGGGCTGACGAAGCCGATGAAGCTGACGTAAAGCGCGCCGCCCAGGCCCATCAGCATCGCGCCGAGCACGAAGGCTTGAAGGCGAAACATGTCGATGTTCTTGCCGAGCGTGCGCGCAGCGATCTCGTCCTCGCGGATCGCCTTGAGCACTCGCCCCCACGGCGACGCGACGATCCGTTGCAGCCCCGTATAGACGACGGCAACCAGCGCCACGATCAGTGCCAGATAGCAAAGATTGTTGAGGATCGGCGCCGGGAAAAGACCGCGGAACGGATTGGGCAACGACGAGATTCCCATGGCGCCGCCGGTCAGCGGATCGAGATTGAGCGCCAGAAGCTGGATCGTCGCGGCGATACCGAACGTCGCGATCGCGAGATAATCGTCGCGCAGGCGCAGCGTGGCGATCCCGATCACCAAGGCGATGAAGCCGGAGGCTGCCATGGCGCCCGCGACGCCCACGATCCACGGCAATCCGAAATTGCCGATCAGATCGGCGCGCGGTGCGGCCGTCAAAATCGCGAAGCCGTAGGCGCCGATCGCGTAGAAGCCGGCGATCCCGGCATTGAACAAACCGGTATTGCCCCATTGCAGGTTGAGGCCGAGAACGACGATCGCCAGGATCAGCGCCACGCTGCAGAAGAACACGAAATAGGACAGGATGCCGATCATTCGTTCCTCACGCGCGCACGGATTTTGTGAACAGCCCCTGCGGCCGGACATACAGCACGATCAGAAGCAGCAGGAACGGGATCGCCGGCTTGAAGCTCGCCGGGATGATCAGAACCGAAAGGCTTTCCGCGAGCCCGACGATCAACCCGCCGACGACCGCACCGAACAGATTGCCCGCCCCGCCCAGCACGGCGGCCGTCAGCACGGCCAGCAGCATGTTGAAGCCGAGCTCGGGCCGGATCTGAACCGTCAACCCCGCGAACACGCCCGCACACGCCGCCAACATACCGGCCAGCAACCAGGTCCAACGAATGATGCTGGCCGTGTCGATGCCGCAAGCCTGCGACAGCGCCGGGCTATCGGCCATCGCGCGCATCGCCACGCCCACGCGGCTGGTTTGCAGGAAGAAGTGCAGCGCCAAGACAAGCAGGAACGTCAACACC
Source organism: Tagaea sp. (assembly GCA_965228135.1). GTDB lineage: Bacteria > Pseudomonadota > Alphaproteobacteria > CACIAM-22H2 > CACIAM-22H2 > Tagaea. Next base: position 5,086,655 of record OZ245798.1, on the reverse strand, counting down.
AGGACGAACACGTGATCGGGCAACATCCGCACATCCGGCAGGACTTCGATCGCGATCTGCAATTCTTGTCCGTAGTAATGCGCGTTCGGCCCCCAAATCAGCAGCACGAGATTGCGCAAGACCAGCGCCATCCCGAAGCTGGCGAAGACAAGGGTCAAGGCCGCCGCGCGGCGCGCGCGCAACCGGCTGAAGACGAGCCGATCGACCAGGATCGCGATCACGCCAGTTGCCACACCCGCGACGATCGTGGCGACAATCAACGGCACGCCGAACGAGAACGGGTCGATCGGCGTACCCGCCCCCATCAGCGCCGCCAGCGTCAGTGCTAGATACGCGCCGACGGTCAGGAATTCCGCATGCGCGAAATTGGCGAACTTGAGGATCTTGGCACTCAGCGAATAGCCGATCGCGCCGAGAGCCAGAATGCCACCGGTCAAAATCCCGTCGGCCAGCGCCTGCCCGATCATGAATGCCTCCGCGATCCGAGAAAGGCTTCCGCGACCGCTGCGTCTTCCAGCAACGCGCTTGCAGGCCCCGAAATATGGTTACGGCCTTCGACCAGAACGTAGCCGCGATCGGATACGCGCAGCGCTGCCTTCGCGTTTTGCTCCACCATCAGCACCGCCACCCCGCCGCCAGCGAGTTTGCGCAGATCGGCGAATACTTCCTGCGCGATTTTGGGCGCCAGTCCAGCCGTCGGCTCGTCGAGCATGATCAACCGGGGTTCGGTCATCAACGCACGGGCGACGGCAAGCATCTGGCGTTGACCGCCCGACAACACATTGGCCATCGAGCGGCGATGCGCGGCGAGTGCGGGAAACCGGTCGAAGGCGCGCGCAAGACGCTCGCGCAGCACCGGCTTAGCAAGCGTATGTCCGCCCGCGATCAGATTATCCTCGATCGACAGGCTGGCGAAGACGTTGCCGGTTTGCGGCACGAAACCCACGCCCGCCCCGACGATCGCATGGGTCGATTGTCCGGCGAGGTTCACGTCGCCGAGAAGGATCTCGCCGCTTTCGATCAGAACGAGACCGGCGAGCGCCTTCATGAAAGTCGATTTGCCGGCACCGTTGGGACCGATCAGCGTTACGATCTCGCCGCATGCGACGTCGACCGAAATGTCGTGCACGATCGGCAGACCGCGCCGATAGGACGCGCGCAGATTGCGGGCGACGAGGAACGGCGTGCTCATAGCGCGATATCCGAAACGTCGCCGAGATAGGCGTCGATGACGCGTTGCTCGCGTACGACTTCCTGCGGGCTGCCGGAGAAGATCAAGCGCCCTTGTGCCATCACGACGATCGAGCCGCAGATGCGCATCACCATATCCATATTGTGCTCGACGATCAGGAAGCCGATGCCGCGCGCGTTGAGCGCCAGGATTTTGTCGATCAAGGTTTCGAGCAAGGCGGGATTGACGCCGGCCGCCGGCTCGTCGAGCAGAATGAGCCGCGGCTGCGCCATCATGACCCGCGCAAGTTCCAGCAGCTTCTGCTGACCGCCCGACAGGATTCCGGCGGGATCTTGCGCCTTGGCGGCAAGGCCGGTGAAACTAAGCACCTCCATCGCGCGTTCCCGGCAGCTTCGCTCTTCCTCGCGTATCAGCGACGGGCGGAACCAGTTGTTCCAGAACCGCTCGCCCGATTGGCCGGATGGCGCCAGCATGGCGTTCTCAAGCACGGTCATCTGCGGAAAGGGGCGCGGGATCTGAAACGTGCGCGCGAGCCCGGCATGGAAAATCCGATCTGGCGACAATCCGGCGATCGGTTTGCCGTCGAACGCGATCTCGCCGCCGCTCGGCTTCACCTCGCCCGCGATCAGGCCGAACAGCGTGCTTTTGCCCGCCCCGTTCGGGCCGATCAGCCCCGTGATCGCGCCATCCCGCACCGATAAATCGACGCCATCGACCGCGCGCAACGCGCCGAAATTCCGGCGGAGCCCCTGCGTGGTGAGGATGATTTTATCCATCGTCGCGATCACATCCGATTGAAGAACTTGCTCAAGCGGTCCATGCCTTCCTGCAACCGCGCGAGGCTTTCGGAGCCGAAACAGATACGCAGATGACCCTCGCCCGCGGCACCGTAGAAGCTACCCGCTTCGACGACGACATCCGCGCGCTCCAGGATCATATCGGCCAATTGCTGCGAGGGCACGCCCGTGCCGGAAATATCGGGAAAGGCATAGATGGCGCCTTGCGGCAACGCACAGCGCACACCCGGCATCTGATTGAGGCGTTGCACGACGAAGTCGCGCTTGCGGCGGTCCTCGTCGACCAATGCGGCGAGAACCTCGCCAGGGCCGGTAATCGCGGCGAGCGCGCCACTTTGAATAAACGTGTTCACATGCGTCACATCGTTCGCCGTGATCTTGACGAGCCCCGACATGGCCCAAGCGGGCGCGGACAGATAGCCGATACGCCAACCATCCATCGCGAAGGATTTCGTGAACGCGTAAGCGGAGAAGGTCCGTTCCGCCATGCCGGGCAGCGATGCGATGCTGACATGCGCCGCACCGTCATAGACGATGTCTTCGTAGACTTCGTCGGCGAATACCAGAAGATCGTGCCGGCACGCGATATCCGCGAGCCCCTCGAGCTCGGCTTTCGAAAACACCCGCCCCGTCGGATTGACGGGATTGACCAGCACGATCATGCGCGTGCGGGACGAGATTTTGGCTTCGATCCGTTCCGGCGTCAGGCGGAAATCGTCGGCGGGATCGAGGGCCGCGAAGACCGGAACCGCGCCGGCGAGTTCGATCTTTCCGATATGCTGAGGATAGTGCGGATCGATCAGGATAACTTCGTCGCCCGGATCGAGCGTGGCCATGAGAACGGCGAAAGCGGCATGCGTCAGCCCGTTCGTGACGAGGATGGTTTCGGGTGTCGCGGGAATGCCGTTGCGGGTGCGCAGCTTTTCGACCAGCGCCGTACGCAGCTTGGCAATCCCCAGCAGATCGCTGTAATGCACGTCGCCCGCGCGTATCGCATCGATCGTCGCGCGCGTGATGTGCTCGGGCGTATCCGCCGCCGGGCGCCCCAACTCAAGATGAATCAGATCACGGCCGCTATCGCGCAAGGCGGCGGCCTTTTGATACATGCCGAACGATTTTCTCGGCGTGTCCGAGATGCGCCGCGCAACGCGCTTCATCGCCGCCCGCCCGTGCGACGCGCAACGACTTCGATCTCGACCTTGATCTCGTCGACGGCGAAGCCGCAGATGATCGTAGTGTTGGTCGGCCGCGGATCGGTGAACGTGGCACCCAGCACTTTCGAGACCGGCATTACGTGGTCGCGCGACGAGAGGAAGACGCGCAGCGACACGATGTCGGCGAGCGTCGCGTCGGCCTGGGCCAGCGCCTCGGCGATCGTCTTCAACGCGCGATGCGTCTGGTCCTCGGCCGAGTCAGGGAAGGCGCCTGTTTTCGGATCGAACCCGGCGGTCCCGGAGACGAAAACCCATTCGTCGTCGATCACGGCGCGCGAATAGCCCGCCAAGTCTTCGAACTTCGATCCCGAATATATCGCGCGCCGCGCCATGCCCCACCATTAGTGCTCGTTTGATCAAATAATCGAACATCCTTTTAGCAGGTTTGGCGCGACACGCAACCGTCATGTCGCACGCCGGCAATGCCCAGCCCGCTAGCGATGACATTTCCCCGGTATAACAATCTATTGAGAAGCAATCGGTCAGTGGATCGCCTGAGAACGCCGAAGCCCGCCGCTGGTTTCCCAGGGCGGGCTTCTTCGTCTCTCGCGAATAGTGGTCGGAGCGGCGGGATTCGAATCCCGTGACGCATCGCGTAGCGCCCAGTCCCCCAGACCGTATTGAATTCAATTATTTCAATACTGTTTTCCACGTAAGTGAAGCATTTTGAGGTGTTATGTGGAAAATGAAATCCCGCGCATCGACGTAATAGAGACCTGCAAGGGCCGATCTAAAATACATCGCCGATAGTCGCTAACCGCGGACGCGGGTCACCTTGAACGCCTGCACCGTCTTGACGAGTTGGCGTACCCCGAAACGCAGCTGGCCGGATGTCAGACTGGCGTGCCCCAGCAGAAGACCGTTCCGAGGGGGCCGCTTATAATAGTATGGCGATAGCGGCCGGACGATGATGCCGTATTTCTCTGCGACCGCGCCGAATTCCCGGTCGTCCCATCCCTTCGGCAGCCAGCCGATGAGATGCATTCCCGCCCCCGCCGGGCGCAGATCGAACAGGTCGCCGAACTCCGCCGTCAACGCATCGACCAACATCTGCTGACGGTCGGCGTAGAGCTTGCGCATGCGCCGGACATGGGTCGAGAAATGTCCGTTTAGCAGAAAATCGGCGACGAGCGATTGTTCGAGCGGCGGCGGATGGCGATCGGTCATGGCACGGATTGCGACGACCGGCCGGACCAGATCCTCCGGCAAAATCAGATACCCCATGCGCAGCGACGGCAGGATGATACGGCTGAACGTGCCGACATAGACGACGTTGTCCGCGCGATCGAGCGCCTTCAACGCAGCAAGCGGGCGGCTGGAATAGCGGAACTCGCTGTCGCAATCGTCCTCGAGGATCACGCCGCCGGTCCGCTGCGCCCAATCGAGTAGCGCCATGCGCCGGGCCATCGGCATCGTGCCACCCAGCGGCAGATGATTCGACGGCGTCACATGGACGAGCCGCGCCGTTGCGCGCATGTCGAGGAACTTTTCGACCATCATCCCTTCGTCGTCGACCGGAATGCCGTGCACTTCCGCTCCCAACCCCATCAATTGCGTGCGCACGAAAGGATCGCCGGGATCCTCCACGCACGCGACGTCGCCCGCGACCAGCAGCGCGCGCGCGACCAGATCGATGCCGTGCTGGCCGCCGGCGGTGACGACGACTTGATCGGCCGTGCACGCGATGCCGCGCGAGGCTTGCGCCCATTCCGCGATCGCGCGCCGCAGCGGTTCGGTTCCCGCCGTCTCAGACGGCGTGAGAAGTTCGCGGAATCCTTTACGCAGCTTGGGCGTCAGCAAACGGCGCAGCGTTTCCTGCGGCAGCGCGTCGAGCGCCGGCGTGTCTATCTCGAATGCGCCGCGCGCGCGCGTCGTCGCGGCACCGATGAAGTTCTGCGCGATCTCGGCCTGTGCGGTCAGCCGCCGCCGGCGCGGTGCGGGCACCGCCGATCTGTCGGCCGCCGCGATCGGGCGCACGGCGACAGGATAATCGACGGGAAGATTACGCGCCACAATGGTCCCCGAACCGACGCGCCCTTCGAGATAACCTTCCACGCGCAATTGCTCGTAGGCGGTGATGACCGTGTTGCGCGCGATCGCAAGGCTGTCGGCCATTGCGCGCGTCGCCGGCAGCCTTGCACCAGCGACCAATGCTCCCGACAAAATCGCGTCGCGCAGACCGATGTAAAGCTGGCGAAACAACGGCGCAGGGTCGGCGCGATCAAGCTGGACCGGCACGACTTCGGATTGGTAGGCCCGTTTCGGCATTTTGGGCGTCTTTCGCGCAAAAAATAATGATCCCATCGAATAGCGGGTATTGGATCTTAAGAAAAGACCATTTTGTTGTTATCGTCGTTGACGCTGCATCCGTTCGCCTTCGCGCGAACCCATAAAACAGGGGCTTCAAATGACGAAATACGTCGTATCCGCCGCCGCGGCGATCGGCTTCGCGGCGTTGTTGCTGAAGGCCGGCCCGGTATCCGCCCAGCAGGTCGTGGTGAACTGCACTTTTGAATTGGAATGGTGCGAAGCGATCCGCGTGAAGTTCGAAGCGGCCACCGGCGTCAAAGCCGCGATCAGCCGCAAGACCGACGGCGAAGTGCTCGCCCAGTTGAAGGCCGAAGCGGGCAATCCGCGCTTCGACGTGTGGCATTCCGCCGGCCCTGATGTCAGCGCGATCGCCGCGCGCGAAGGCTTCCTCGAAGCCTACCGCTCGCCGCGCCTCTCCGAGCTGCACGAGTGGGCGACGAAGGCCGCGGCGGCCACCAACTACATGCTGACGCCGATCTACACTGGCGTGATCGGTTTCGGCTACAACGCCGACCTGCTCGCCAAGAAGAACATGCCCGAGCCCAAATGCTGGGCCGATCTCACCAACCCCGCCTACAAGGGCGAGATCCAGATGGCGGATCCGTCGACGTCGGGCACCGCCTACACGATGGTCACGACGATTCTGCAGATCTTCGGCGACGAGAAGGGCTTCGCCTTCCTTAAGGAAATGCACAAGAACGTCAATCAGTACACGCGCTCGGGCACGGCCGGCATCAAGGCTGCCGCGCGTGGCGAAACCGGGATCGGTATCGCCTTCCTGCACGATTCCGTCGCGCAGGCGGTCGAAGGCTTCCCCGTAAAATCGGTGGCGCCCTGCGAAGGAACGGGCTTCGAGATGCCGGGTGTCGCTCTGATAAAGGATTCCCGCAATCCCGATGGCGCAAAAAAATGGGCCGATTTCGTACTTAGCGCCGAAGGCCAAAACATCTCGTTCGACATGAGCAAGTATCAGATCCAGTCGAACAAGAATGCCAAGGTCCATCCACTGGCGCCGCGCGTCGACCAGGTCAAGTTGATCGACTACGATATCCTGAAATACGCGACCGACGATGCCCGCAACGCGGTCCTCACCCGCTTCGAAAAGGAAGTGAAGACGGCGCCGAAGTGATCCGGCTCCCCTTCGTCTATTCAGTATGCGACCGGCCGATCGACACATAACCGGCATCCTTTGGCTGGCGCTTGCTTGGTGCGCGTTCGCCCTGCTTCCCTGGCAGGGCGACGACACAGGCCTCCTCGCCTTCGAATGGATCGCGACATGGCCAGCCGGAATCGGCGGGTCGGCGCTAGGCCAAGCCGTCGTGGGTGGGCGGCCCTGGCTACTGCTGCTGGCACTACCGATCGGCGCCGCGATACCCGCGGCCTTGCAAAGCCGCGTCGATCGGCGCCACGGCTTGCATCTGATCCTGTGCGGTGTCGCCGCGCTGGGCGTTCTCACCCTCGTCGCCTTTTCCATCGGCCTGCGAGGCTGGACCTGGGATTTGCCGCAAGCGTTGTTCGGTCCGCTGCCGCGGCGCAACCCCGGCTTGGGGCTCGGCGCTCTGGTATATGGTCTCGCCGCATTGATGCTGCTGTGTCGGGGCGCGGCCGCACGTGGTGCATGCGATGGCGATTTCTTCACGACAGCGTTGCTCGGGACCATCGCCGCCACGCTGTTGGTGTTCGTCGTCTATCCGCTCGTCGCAATGGGCATGGGCGCCATACAGACGCCGCGCGGTGCCTTCGCACCCGAATTGCTGTTCGTACGCCTGGCCGACGAACGGCTTTGGGCGCCGGGCGGCGTGGTCGCCAACACGATCGTGCTCGCGTTCGCTTCGGCCGGTTCATCGACGCTGCTCGCCCTCGCCTTCGCCTTGGTGACGGATCGTACGCAGTTCTTCGGCCGGAAGCTGCTTCGCTATCTTTCGATCCTGCCGATCATCGCTCCGCCTTTCGTCGTTGGCTTGGCATTGATCCTGCTGCTGGGACGCAGCGGTGCCGTGAACAAAGCGCTGGAAGCTCTGTTCGGGATCGAAGGCGGACGCTGGATCTACGGCTTCCCGGGTATGTGGCTCGCTCAGACACTGTCCTTCACGCCAGTCGCCTATCTGGTGCTGGTGGGCGTGATCCAGGGCATCAATCCGTCGATCGAGGAGGCGGCACAGACACTGCGCGCCGGACGCGATCGCATCTTTCGCACGGTCACGCTGCCGCTGGCACTGCCGGGCATCGTCAACGCCTTCCTCATTTCATTCATCGAAAGCCTCGCCGATTTCGGCAATCCTTTGCTGCTGGGCGGCGATCATCAGGTGCTGGCGACCAGCATCTACTTTTCAATCGTTGGCGCACGGCAGGATCGTGGGGCTGCGGCGGTGCAAGGGCTGATCCTGCTCGCGATCATGATGGTGGTGTTCTACGCACAACGTCATCTGCTCGCCGGCAAGGCGTTCGTGACCATCGCGGGCAAGGGCCAGACGGGCACGTCGATGCACCTGCCTGCTAGCGTGAAGGCGGCGAGTCTCACCCTCGCCTTGCCATGGGCAGCGTTCACGCTCGCGATCTACGCGATGATCCTGTTCGGTGGCTTCGTCGAGAATTGGGGCCTCAACCACGCGATGACGCTGCGCCACTATATTGGCGCGTTCCGCGTGACGTTCGAGAGCGGCGGCGTGCAGTTCGTCGGTCAGGCCTGGGACTCGCTGTTCACCACGCTGCGCCTATCGCTGATCGCGGCACCGTTGACGGCGATCCTGGGGCTGGCGACCGCCTATCTTCTCGCGCGCCGACGCTTCGTCGGGCGCGACGCGTTCGAAATCGGCACGCTGTCCGCCGCGGCCGTGCCCGGCACGGTACTTGGTATCGCCTATGTTCTCGCCTTCAACAATCCGCCGCTGGACCTCGTGCAGACGGGCTTGATCGTCGTGATCAGCTTCGTCGTGCGCAATATGGGTCCGGGCGTGCGCGCAGGCATGGCCGCACTCGAACAGATCGATCGCAGCCTGGAGGAAGCGTCGTTGACGCTACGGGCAGGATCCTTCGCGACCGCGTGCCGCGTGCTCATTCCCCTGTTGCGCCCGGCGATCGTCGCCGGCGTGATCTACGGTTTCGTCTCGGCGATGACATCCGTTTCGGCCGTGATCTTCCTGGTCAGCCCCGGCGTCATGCTGTCGACCGTCTATATCGTCAATCTTGCCGAGGCAGGCACCTACGGCATGGCAATCGCCTATTCGTCCCTGCTGATCGTGCTGATGGCCGGCGCCATCGCCGCCATCAATCTGCTGGTCGGCGAACGTCAGATCAAACGCCGCAATCCGGATTGAACCCGCAAATGACGAACGACACAATCCCCGCCGTCGAGTTCCGTTCCGTCAGCAAGCGCTACGGCCGCGTCGCCGCAGTCGACGGCGTTTCCTTCCGAATCGAGAAAGGCACGCTGGTTACGCTGCTAGGGCCCTCGGGCTGCGGCAAGACGTCGACCTTGCGGCTTATCGCCGGGCTCGACCGCGCGAGCAACGGCACCATCCTGATCAACGGCACGGACGTCACGGAGCTTTCCGCCGCCGATCGCGACGTCAGCATGGTCTTCCAATCCTATGCGCTGTTCCCGCATCTGAACGTACTGCGGAATGTCGCCTACGGTCTGGTGTCGGGCGGCATGAAGCGCGCCGCCGCCGAGGATCAAGCCCGCGCGGCGTTGGCGACCGTTGGTTTGTCAGGCTACGAGGCACGTCTGCCCAGCGAATTGTCCGGCGGTCAGCAGCAACGTGTCGCCGTCGCTCGCGCCGTGGTTCTGAAACCTGCCGTACTGCTGTTCGACGAGCCCTTATCGAATCTCGACGCGCGGCTGCGCCGGCACGTGCGCGACGAAATTCGCGAGTTGCAGCAACGCCTGCGCCTGACGGCAGTCTACGTGACGCATGATCAGATCGAGGCGCTCGCGGTGTCCGATCGCATCGTGGTGATGGAAAGCGGGCGCATCGCCCAACAGGGCTCGCCGCTTGAACTCTATCGCCGCCCGGCCAGTCGTTTCGTCGCGGGCTTCATGGGCGAAGCGAATGTCGTCGAAGCGGAAATCATCGCGCGCGCGAATGGCGACGCGCGGATGAAACTAGGTGGGCTGGAACTACGTTTGCGCGATGATCGCGATTTCATGGGGCCTACCGAAATCGCGATCCGACCGGAGGCGATCCAAATTTCGGTCGGCAGCACCGAAGACGGACTGCCCGGTCGGGTCAAGCGCGCCAATTTCCTCGGCGATCATCTCGAATATGTCATCACAACTGAGATGGGCGAGCTGTACGTCGTCGACCGCGCGGCGGACGAACCCATCGCGTCCGGCACGGATGTCCGGCTGCGTTTCGCGCCGTCCGGGATCGCGATCCTGCCGCCGCGTTAGGCGAAGGGCGCGGGATCCAGGAAGCGCTCGATCACATTGCGGGTGATCCGCGAAACGTCGTCATCGGCGGCCAACGCGCCGATCCAGGAGATCGAGCCGGTGGCGAAGACCGCCCCGCCTGAGCCTTGCGGGACGAACACCATCTCGGCACAGATCAAATCTTGTGTGCCGCGCCGGGTCTCCAGCACGTCCGGCGCGTAAAAGACCGAAGGCGCCGCCGCGCGCGCCAACACGATCGCCTGCGGCGGCGTTCCCAGCCCTGCATCCGTGCGATCGAGTTCGATCCCCGCGGCACCGCCACCGGAGAAACCTCGCGAACCGATCCGCCGGTTTTCGACGCCGCGAAACACGAAGGCGACTTCCGGCGCGTCGCTTGCCGGTAGACGCTCGTACGGGCCTCCGCGCGTGAAGCCTTCGGCGACGAATCCTACCCCGATCAGTTTCTGCGCCGGCCGGCCAAGCGTGCGCCACGTCCCGCCGCCCTCGCCTGTCGTCGAGAAATGCGCCTCGCCGGGTTCGGATTCCCACGGCCCTGCCGCATCATTACCGCGTCGCAACTCGATGGCGCCCGAACCGGCGGGATCGTAGGCGACGGGCCAGTAGAATTCGTTGCCGCCGAGTGCGACAAGCCGTCCGCCGCGCGCGACATAGGCGTCGAGCGCATCAAGCATGCGCGACGAGGCGTATTCGGGCTGGTTACCGGTCAGTACCGTGCGATACGACGTCAACAACGCAATACCTTCGCGATCAAGATCCTCGTCGGTGATCACGTCGAAGGCGATGCCGGCGCGATGCAGCCAACCGACCAATTGAAGATCGAGCGCGAGCCAGCGATGGCCCAACCCGTCGGCACCGTCCCAGCGGCGATAGGCCGGGCGCATCGTCAATGACGGCCGCAATCGCGATGCGTGATGTACGCCGCCGCCGCCCGTGTGCCGGTCGTAAAGCGACAGGCCCAATTCGCGATGCAGATGGAGATGCAGATCCTGGGATTGAAGAATGATCGGCCGTCCCACGCCGATCTCCGGTGCGGGCTTGTCGAGGGCTTGGTGATCGTTGGTATAGGCGAGGTAAGTTGCCGTCGGCGCCAGAAAGGCGAGCGGTGCCGATGCGCCGTCGCGCGGCCGCACGAAGAACGGGATACGATCCTGCGCGCCGTCCATCTCGAGCCGCACAGCATAGACGCCACTTGGTAGATCGCGCGGCAAATCCCAGGTGAAATTCGGCCGCCACGCCGCATCGGCAAGATCGTCCGAATGGAAATGGATCGCGGCATATTGGTCCGGGGCCTGGCGCCAATCCTGCGTCGTGCCGTCCCAAATATGCCCAGTGACCGCGCGCAAAGGCCGATTGACGAGCGATCCGTCGAGGCCGTTGCCGCTGACATCGATGATGCGGCCGCCCGGAATTTCCTGCGCAAAATCCCAACGCGCGATCGAAGCACCGCCGAGCGACGTCAGGGCCGGCGCTTCGATCTTGCCATCGAAGCCGCGTGCGATCGACAGCGGTGTATCCAAGGCGGGGCGATAAGACGCCGCCCCCATAGCCTCACCCGACCATGAAGCCTCATCCAAAGCGAGCGGCGCGATCGCAAGCGTCAGCTTGTCGGCGACTACATCGATGCACGCACGCAATTGATACCAACGGCGACATGTCAACGCGACGGGTGCGCGCAGCGCAATAGTTTTTCCGATACGCAGCACCGGATGCCCCGCGTCAAGCGACAATGCGAAACCCGCATCGTTGTGCCAACGCGCAAAAATCAGGCGCGTATCGTCCGTCGTTCGCGTCGGCCAAACCAAAACATCCAGCGCCAGCCCCATTGGATCGTCGAACCACGGATCTGACGGCACGATCGCATGGGAACCCGCGATCGATCGCTGCGGATATCCGTCATATTCCCCGGCGATGGCGCTCGCCACGTCTTCTTCGATATGCGCATAAGGATCGCCCGAGGGAGAACCACCGAGCAGCCGCACGACATCAGCGCGAAACCGGCCCGGCCGCGCGCAACTCACATGAACGGTCAGGCGATCGCCTTGCTTGATGCTCCAACGATCGGCGTAACCCAAGATCTCCATCATCGTGTAGGGACCGGACCAAAGCGGCGTTCCCATCGCCGCACGAAAATCGCGCGTGCACCGTCTGCGCGACTGGTCAGCGGCGGCGCTGGAAGAAGACGTGGCGCCTCGCCGCGAACACCAGTCATCTGTGCGAGCCACCATAACCGGCCCGGAACCGCTTCGATCAGCACCAACCTTTCGTCCGGCGGCTCGTCGCGCAGCAGATCGAGCAGTTCGCGCAGCGCTGGCGAAGGTTCGGCGAACGGATCGCGCCGATACTCCGATGCCAGGGCCGGATCGGGCGTCACGGCCGGGTTACTTCCCGATGCGCACGGGCGTGCCCGTCTTCGCCGATTCCATCGCCGCATAGGCGACTTCCAGCGCACGCCGCCCATCCTCGAAACCAATCGACGGCGCCTTGCCCGCCGATATGGCGCCCACGAAATGATCGATCTCGACGGCATAGGCGGCGGCGTATCGCTGGATGAAGAAATAATGCAACGGATCGACATGCACGCCTTTGGCGTCGTAATGCGCCAAGGTCGTGGGATGCTGGTTGCCGGACACCAGCATGCCCTTCTCGCCGAAGGTCTCGATACGTTGGTCATAACCATAGACAGCGCGGAAGCTGGAATTGACGTGCACCAGCAGCCCATCGTCCATCGTCAGCACGACCATCGCCGTATCGGGATCGCGCACGGGATTGACCGCGTCGTCGAGCATCACCGAAGTGCGTGCGAAAACCTCGACCGGTTCGCGGCCGGTCAGCCAGCGCGCGATGTCGAAATCGTGGATCATCGTGTCGTAGAAAATGCCATAGGGCATCGCCTTGACGTAGTCAGGCGGCGATATCTCAGGATCGCGGCTGGAGATCACCAGCATCTCCGGGCGGCCGATCCGCCCGTCGCGGATCGCATCGTGCATCGCCGCGTGCGTAGGGTCGAAGCGCCGATTGAAGCCGACGAAGAACGGCACGCCCGTCCGCTTCAACGTGGCGCCGCACGCCGCGACCTTGGCGAGATCGAGATCGATCGGCTTTTCGCAGAAAATCGCTTTCCCTGCCTTGGCCGCCGCTTCGATGATCGCCGCATGGCTGCGCGGCGGCGTGCAGATCACGACCGCGTCGAGCGCCTTATCGGCAAGGGCAGTCTCCAGCGAATCCGGCACCGTCGCGCCGTATTTCCCAGCGACGTCGGCCGCGACCTGACGGTTGAGATCGAAAACGGAATGGAGCACGGCCTTGGGATGGCCAGCGATATTGGCCGCATGTACAGGGCCGATGAACCCGGCGCCGATCAGACAGAAACGCATATCGTCCTCGTCTCGGTTTGTTGACTACACCACCGCGAATCCAGCACGGCCAGCCATCGCGTGGAGATTAGCGAAACCTAGCTTGGCGTAGGTCAGCGGATGGGCCTTCGCCGGGTCCTGCTCGGCCTCCACGACCAGCCAGCCTTCATAGTCCGCTTCGTGCAGAATTTTGAGAACCCCCGGGAAGTCGACGCTGCCGTCACCCGGCACGGTGAACACACCATCGAGCACGGCATCGAGGAAGCTGCTATTCGCGCGCAGCGCCTTGTCCAGCGCCGGACGGCGCACATCCTTACAATGAACATGGACGATGCGTGCCGCATGGCGACGCGCGATCGCGGCCGGATCGGCGCCGGCGTAAGTCGCGTGACCGGTATCGAGCAGCAACCCGACTTCCGGTCCGGTCGCGGCCATCAACCGATCGATCTCCGCCGCCGTCTGGATCGCGGTCCCCATATGATGATGGAACGCAAGATGCACGCCGCGTTCGCGCATATGCCGTGCGACCGCACCGATCCGCTCGGCATAGGTTTTCCATTCGCCGTCGACGATCGCGCGGCGCGCGCCGGCCGGCTGCGTGCGATCGCCATGCGTACCGCCCGAGCCCTCGGCGAACACCATGACCCGGCACCCCATATCGGCCATCAGGTCAAGATGGGATGCCATCGCGGCGATCTCGGCTGCGGCATCGCGCTCCAACAGCTTGGCGCTGTACCACCCCGAGACGAGCCGCAGACCGTGCTTGTCGAGGATGGGCCGCAACGCCGCCGCGCGCGGCGGGAACTTCCCGCCCTGCTCGGTGCCCGAATAGCCGGCAACCTTGGTTTCCGCGAGGCATTGCTCGAGTGGCGTATCGCCGCCGAGATCGGGCATGTCGTCATTGGTCCAGGTAATGGGATTGATCCCGAGGCTAACGCGCATCGTTGTCGTACTCCGTTTGCCGACTAGAGAAGTCCCACGCGGGCAAGCTCGGCACGCAGTGCCGCTGCGCCGATGAAAGGGATGCCGTGGAAGCCGAGCCGCGTCGCGGCGGCCGCGTTGTCCGGTGCGTCGTCGATGAAAACCGCATCGCGAGCCGCGATCCCATTACGGGCCAGCAATATCTCGAAGATTCGCGGATCCGGCTTGATCACGCCTTCGCGGCCCGACACGACGATGTCGCGGAACCAATTCAAAAACGGAAAGCGTTTGGGCTGCGAGACAAATGTCTCGGCCGACCAGTTACTGATGGCATAAAGCGGCGTGCCCCGCGCCTTCAGCGCCGACAGTATCTCCACGACATCGTCGAGCGCCCCGGGAATCATTTCGTCGAAACGCGCGCCGAAGGCGCGGATCATCTCCGCTTTTTCCGGATGTCGCGCGATCAACTCGCCTTCGGCCTCGGCGAAGCTGCGCCCGGCGTCCTGGCGCTCGTTCCAGTCCTCGGTGCAGATCGTCGCGAGGAAATCCTCCATCGCGGCGGCGTCACCGGCGAACAGCTTGCGATAGAGATTGCGCGGATTCCAGCGGATCAGCACGCCGCCGAGGTCGAAAACCGCGATCGAACGCATCGACATCTAGGCGAACTTGGCGCGACGGGGCCGATTGAACGCCACCCGATCGAGCAGCGCCACGCTTTTCTCCACGCCTTCGAGTGCGGGCATCATCGGATCCTCATGCTCAATGCTGAGCACGTCGTCGTAACCGACGGCGGCGAGCTCCGCGCAGAACTCGCCCCACCATTGCTCGCCGTGACCGTAACCCAGCGTGATGTAATTCCATGCACGCTCCTGGAAGCGGTCACCTGCGACTGTCTCCAGCACGCCATTGACCGGCGCGAACGTCGGGTCGATGCGCGTGTCCTTGGCGTGGACGTGGTAGACCGACTTACCAAGCGCGCGGATCGCGACCAGAGGATCGGCGCCCATCCACATCAGATGGCTGGGATCGAAATTGGCGCCAACTGTGTCGCCGACGGCATTCTGCAGCCGTTGCAGGGTACGCACGCTATAGACGTTCTGGAACCCATGCAGCTCCAGGCAGAGTTTACGGATACCGAGATTATTGGCGTAGGCGACCAAATCCTTCCAATAGGGAATCAACACCTCGTCCCATTGCCAACGCAGCGCGTCGCGGATTTCCAGCGGCCATTCGACGGTGATCCAATTGGCGTGGTTGTCACCGGGGGCGCCCGGGCACCCCGACATCATCACAACACGATCGACACCCATCAGACTGGCGAGGCGGATCGTATCGCGCGTCACGCGGTCATGCTGCTTACCGGCCTCGCCCGGATGGACGGGGTTTCCTGAGCAATTGAGGGCGCTGATCTCGATCCCGCGGTCGGCAAGAGCGGCCTTGAACTCGTTGCGCGCCGAGGTGCTCTCCAGCATCTTCGACAAGTTCAGATGCGGGCCACTGGACCAGTTGCCGCAACCAAATTCGAGTGCGTCGAGCTTCAGCCGGGACGATGTTTCGAGCAATTCGCCAAAAGGCATCGTCGCCAAGCTGTCCGTGATCATCCCGAGTTTCATGCCGCTATCCCCGTCCCGAACTGGGACCGGTCCGCACGATATTCGGCGACGCCGACGCTAACAATTGGAATATCCATTTTTATAAAAAATGATTGCTTGATGGGTCCATTATTTTAACGCCAACGACTTGGCAGATTTTCGTGAGCTGGGCTCGTCAAATTAGTCGGTATGGCAAGGAAGGCCCAGGACCCGGGCACAACATGATCGTCGCGAAATGCCATTAGGCTAGCTTCCGCAACTCAAACCTATCGCTGCGATTCAGCCTTCTCTCAGCCGGCTAAATTCTGAAACTAGCGCGAGTTTTCCCAGGGCGGGCTTCTTCGTCTCTCGTGATGGTCGGAGCGGCGGGATTCGAACCCCGTGACGCATCGCGTCGCGCCCAGTCCCCCAGACCGTATAAAATCATTCTATATCAATGCTGTTTTCCACATTTACGAGGCATTTCGAGGCCTTTTATGGAAAATGAGATTATCTGACTCTCGATAGCTGGCGCTTGGCTTTCAAGGCACTTCTTCACGTGCGCTAGGCATGTGCCCTTCAAGCGCCAACTTTATATATGTCGGGCGCCGCCCTAGCTCGCAGCCATCGCCGCCGCATTGTCCAGCGTCGCGGCGATGCCGCGATCATTAAGCGACGTCAGCCAATGGCGGGTCGCTTCGACCAGAGCGGGATTGTCGCCAAGCTCCCCGAAAAGCGAACCGATCGACAGGAGCGGCCTTGGATCGCCCCGCCCCTCGATCGCCTTTTCGCGGAGCAATTCCGCGAGCGGGTGGGTCACTTTCAAAACCTCGCCACGCTCGTCGGTGCCGCGCACGCGGCGCAACCAGGCCGCAAGCGCGAGTGCGAGAAACGTCACGTCCCCGCCATTCCGCAGCCTGTCGCGGATCGGATCGACGTGAATTTCGACGGATCGCCTTTCGATGTCGGAGCATTGCTACGGCACATGGACGAACGTCATCCGTCGCCCACCACGGTTTATCCCGTGCAAAGAATGTCGTCGGCGATACCCCGAAGGCCTTGCGCACAAGCAAGGACCGGGCCGCCTTGCGCAAGGCTTTGCGGCGTCAGAAAGCCGCTCGTCGTGCCGCCCGCCTCAGTTACCAGCAACTCGCCCGCCAGCACATCCCACGGATAGAGATGGCTTTCGTAGTAGAGATCGATCCGGCCGTCGGCGACCTGCGCCAGCCCCAGCGCCGCCGATCCCGCTTGGCGCACGTCGAACCCGGCATCCAGGAAGCGTCGCGTGCACGCCACGTAATCGGCGATCGGCCGGCGCCGCGAATAGCCGATATCCGCCATCGCCATTTTGGGATCGGCGATCGCGGAAACCTTGAGCCGCTTGTCGTCGCGGAAGGCCCCGCCGCCCCTTCGCGCCCAGTACTGGGTTTGCGTTGCGGGTTCGTCGATCACGCCGATCTGCGTAGCGCCGTTGGCCATATAAGCGATCGACACGCAATAATGCGGCAGGCCGCGCGCGAAATTCGCCGTGCCGTCGATCGGATCGACGACCCAGAGCGCGGGTGCTGCCGAGCCGCCCTCCTCCTCGCCCAACACATGATCGCCCGGAAATGTCGCGCCGATGCGGGCGCGCATATGGCGCTCGATCGCGCCGTCCGCCTCAGTCAGCACGTCCTGCAGGCCTTTGCGGGAGACCGCGATCTCGCCGATCCGTGCGAAATAGCCGCGCGCCAGCGCCGCGCATTCGCCGCCCAGCGTGCGCGCGAAATCCAGCCGCGTTGCGATTTCGGATTCGTTCATCGGAACATGTCCGCCATGTTGCGCCCGACCAGCCGGCTGGCGATCAGCACCAAGGCGAGCGTCAGCATGGTCACGATCGTGCCCAACGCGCTCGCGCGTTGCAACTCGCCGCCGAGGACGAACTCGTAGATCGCGATCGACACGGTCTTCCAGCGCGCCGAATAGAGCAGCACGGTGGCGCTGATCTCGCCGATCAGCGTAGCGAAGACCAGGATTGCGCCGGCGAACACGCCGGGCAGGATGAGCGGTGCCGTCACCCGGCGCATCGTCGTGCCCCAGCCCGCCCCACAGATCGTCGAGGCTTCTTCGATCTTCGGATCGATGCGCCCGATGGCGCTGGAGGCCGAGCGGAAAATGAATGCGACGCGGCGCGTGAAATAGGCGAGCACGATGATCGTGCCCGTCCCCGTCAGGATCAACCAGCCGTCGTTGAACGCCGTCAGATAGGCCACGCCGACGACCAGCCCGGGCAGCACGAAGGGCAGCATGATAACGGCATCGACCGCCCAGCGCCCGACGATCTTGTTGCGCACGACCGCATAGGCGGCGATGCTACCGAACACCACGCAGACCGCCGTCGCGGCACCCGATAGAATCAGACTGTTGTAGATCGGTTGCGTCAGATAACCCGCAACGCCAATGTAATGGTCGAGGCCGTAGCGCGTGGGCAATAGCGTGCCCGGCCATTCGACCGCGAACGACGCGTAGAGAATGACGATCTGGGGCAGCGTGCCGACAAACAGCACGAACCAGACATAGGCATTGCCCCAAATTTTGGCTCCTTTGCCATCGAGGCGCGCGGAGGCACGCGCCGTCCCGGTGATCGTCGCGTGACCGCGCCGCCGGTTGATGCGCGCCAGCACCCATAATGCGAGCAACGTCATCGCGACATTGACCATCGCGATGGCAGACGCGGCGCTCAGATTATGGAAACCGTGGATCTGATAGTAGATCAGCGTCGGCAAAACCTGGAACTCGCCGCCCAAAATCGACGGCACACCGAAATCTCCGATCGCCTTGATGAAGACGATCAGCATGCCCGCGGCGATCGACGGCAGAACCGACGGCACCGTGATCGTGCGCACGATATGCCAGCGCGAGGCGCCCATGATCCGCGCGGCTTCCTCGACATGCGGATCGCCGCCGGCGAGCGCCCCTTGCGCGATCAGAAAGACATAGGGGAAATAGCCCGTCGCCAAAGCAAACACGACGCCGAAAGGCCCATAAATCGATGGCAGATCGATGCCGGTATAATCGTGCAGCAATCGGCTGAAAATGCCGTTATTGCCGAGCAGCATGATCCACGCATAGGAACCGATGAACGGCGGCGAGATTAAAGGCACCACCGATATCGCCATGATCAGCGCGCGGAACGGAATCGCGACGCGTGCCACGGCATAGGCCATGGGCAGCGCCAGCGCCGTCGCGAGAACGGTCGATAATGCACCGGTCCACAAGGAGTTCCAGAACGCGCGCTGATAGCTCGCGGAAATGAAGAAGCGCTCGAAATTGACGAAGGTCAGATTGGCGAGTTCGAGATCCTCGTCGCTGCGCACGAAAGCGATCAAGACCGAACGGCCGATCGGGTAGATGAGCAGCACCATCGCTGCCGCGATCGCGACGGCACCAATCAGCAGCGCAAGCGGATCGGCGTCGCGCTTGAGCCGCGTCATCATCGCCCCGCCCCGGTGAGATAAACGCACGCGTCGCCCGGATCGAAAGCGACGTTCGCGTCATCGCCCTCGCCCAACCCCGCGACCGCGCGCGACTGATCAGCCGTCAATCCTGCCGGCGCCAAATCGCTTGCCAGCGAATAACGCACGATCGCGCCCAGATACTGGATTCGCGTCACCTTCGCGCGGAATCCGGCACCGTCGCGCGACAGGATCAAACGCTCGGGCCGCAGCATCGTTACGCTGCCGTCCGCGGCATCAGCGCCATCTGCCGCGCGCGCGGCGAACTCGCCCAGCCCGTCGATCCGCGCACGCGCAACAGCGCCGTCCCGCGCGAGGATCGTGCAGCGGATGAAATTCGCCTTGCCGATGAAATCCGCAACGAACAGGTCCGCCGGACGGTCATAGACTTCCTGCGGCCGTCCGATCTGGCGGATCCGCCCGCGATCGAACACCGCGATCCGGTCGGAAACGGACATCGCCTCTTCCTGATCATGTGTGACATAGAGCGTCATGATGCCGAGCTCGCGCTGTATCCGGCGGATCTCCTCGCGCATATGCACACGCAGTTTGGCGTCCAGATTGGCCAGCGGCTCGTCCAGCAGCAGCATCGCGGGCTCGTAGACCAGTGCGCGCGCGATCGATACGCGCTGCTGTTGACCGCCCGAGAGGTCGGCCGGCAGGCGCCGCGCATAGGGCGAAAGGCGCAGCAAATCGAGCGTGCGCGCCACGCGCCGTTCGATCTGGTCCGCCGCGACGCCGCGCAGACGCAGACCATAGGCGACGTTCTCGAAAATCGTCAGATGGGGGAACAGCGCGTAGGACTGGAACACCATGCCGATATTCCGGCGCTGGGCGGGAAAGGTCGTGTAGTCGCGGCCATCGAACACGATCGAGCCGCCGCTGACGGTTTCGAGCCCCGCGATCATGCGCAACGTGGTCGTCTTGCCGCAGCCCGACGGCCCCAGCATCGTGAAAAACTCGCCCGCCGCGACATCGAAGGAAACGCCATCGACCGCGGCGACATCCGCACCGTCGACGGAGAACCGCTTTTCGAGGCCGCG
Source organism: Tagaea sp. (assembly GCA_965228135.1). Lineage (GTDB taxonomy): Bacteria > Pseudomonadota > Alphaproteobacteria > CACIAM-22H2 > CACIAM-22H2 > Tagaea. The sequence goes on along the minus strand of OZ245798.1, from coordinate 5,066,367 downwards.
CACGGCGAGAAGGTGATCAGACATACTTCCAAATACTCCGCGGATCAAAGAAACGGCCGCGCGCCGGTCAGGGCGCGCGGCCGCTGCGCAAGACCGAGTTACTTCGTGGCGAGGAGCTTGTCGAAACGCTCCAACGTCGCCTTGCGGTTATTGGCCGCCCCGACCGAATCATAGGGGAAGGTTTTCAGCGAAGCGATCGCTGGCAGGCCCTGGGGCGGTGCTACGTCGCTGCGGGCCGAGCGGCGCTTGTCGACCGCGACCAGGATTTCGTGCGCGGCTTTGGAGTTGATGAAGTCGAGGAACTTGCGCGCATTGGCGGGGTTCGGTCCGCCTTTGATGATGCCGCTGGCATCGATCACCAGCGCCGTGCCGTCCGCCGGGTAGATCCCATCGACGGGCTGGCCTTCCAGCTTCTGCACCAGAATATTGAACTCGCTGGTCAGGCCGATCGGCGCCTCGCCGCGTGCGACATTCTGGAAGGCCAAGCGCGAGCTGTTCACGAAGGTCGCGTTGGTCACCAGCTTGCCGACCAGATCCCAGTTGTGGAGCTGGACGATCTGGTGAAGCTGGGAATAGGCCGAGCCCGATTGCGCCGGATTGGCCATCACGATCTTGCCTTTGTATTCGGGCTTGGCGAGATCGGTCCAGCTTTTCGGCGCCGCCGAAAGCGGCATCATCTTGGTGTTGACGATGAACGCCTGGAAGTTCATCGAGAAGCCATAATACTTGAAATCTTTGTGGACGACGCCACGATCGAAGGCCGCGTCCTCGGTCGATTTGTAGCTGTCGAAAAGATCGAGTTCGGCGTCGAAAGAATCGGCATCGGGCCCGACGAACACGTCGCCCTGCGGACGATTGCGCTCCGCCTTCACGCGCGTGAGCAATTCACCCGCACCGCCGCTGATGACGTCGACCTTGATGCCGGGATTGACCTTCTCGAAGCCCTCGACGAAGGCCTGCATCAGCTTCGTGCCGACGGTGTTGTAGACCACGACCTGCGCCGAGGCGGGCGCCGTCGCGGCCAGCATCGCGACGCCCAAAGCCGCCGCGGAACAGATCAAATCGCGTAACTTCCTCATTCTTTTTCTCCTATCATCCCTGTTTGGAAGATCGTCGTCGCGGCAATCGCTTCGTCGGGTTCAAGACGAAGCGCGCCGGTATCGGTTCTGCCCTTGGCGGCAAGATTGAACGCGTCGGTGCAGTGGCTGACCGGTTCGGCGCAGAAATAAGATTCGCCGCGCGGGCTGTAGACGACGAGATGGCGCAGCGTTTTGCTCGCGCGCATCGCGAGCCAAGTGCCGCGCGCCGGCCAATCGATGCGCGCCGCGCCGTCCCAGCCGGTAAAGCAATTATCGAGCTCGATGTCGTCGGGGATCAGGCCCCGCCCCGGATCGGCGTCGCGCGGCGGCGGCGCCGCGAGGTCGATGGGCATCACTTCCGTATCGACATTCCACATGCCCTCGACCTTGGCGGTCAGACGGCAATCGGATTGGCGCGGAAAATAGGGATGCAAGCCCAGCCCGACCGGCATCGCGCGCTTTCCCAAATTCTCGATCGACAGCGTCACGTCGAGCCTGTCCGCCGACAGACGGAAATTCTGGCGCGCGCGATAGGGAAACGGCCAATCGGCGTCGCGCATCTCGAATTCGATCGTCGTCGTCGCCAGATCTTGCGCGATCGTCCGCCAGGGGCGGCGCCAGCCATGGCCGTGCTCCGCATGCGGGCCGGAAATCGGCGGAATGAACGCTGCGACGCCATCGAATACGAAACAGCCGTTGCGCACGCGGTTGGAAAACGGCACGAGCGGGAAGCATCCCATCGCCTCGACATCGCCGCGTTCGATCGCGGCATCGTCCGCCGGACGCAGCCAGTCGATCCGCGCGCCGTTCACCGACGACCAGAACGCACCGATCGCGCCGCCGATTTCCGGAAACACGTCGAGCGTCGCGGCACCGGCCCTCAGCCGGGTGCGTTCGGCGCTGCGCGTTGCGGAAATTCCGACTTCCATTCCCCGTTCCTTGTTCGGCGTGGCTTGACGCGCCGCCGATGAAAATGATATTAGTGTTATTGTATGAGGAATAGCAAGACGCAAAAATCATCCGCTGCGGAAACCGCTCTGGCGTCCGCCCCCAAAGAGCAACGGACCTTCTCCGCACGCTCGCTGCACGGCCAAGTCGTGCACGAGATCGGGATGCAGATCGTCGAAGGCAAACTCGTGCCCGGCGAACAACTGCCGACCGAAGAAGCGTGGAGCGTCGAGCTTGGCGTCAGCCGCACGGCGATGCGCGAAGCGATCAAGGTTCTCGCCGCAAAGGGCCTGATCGAATCGCGGCCCAAAACAGGTGCGCGCGTGCGTGCGCGCGAATACTGGAACTTCCTCGATCCCGACGTGCTGGCTTGGCGCCTTGCCGCCGCCCCGGTCGAGAGCTACGTGCGCGAAGTCTTCGAGCTGCGCCGAATGGTCGAACCTTTCGCCGCATCGCTCGCCGCTCTGCACGCGACGCGCGCCGATATCGCGACGATGGAACGGGCGTTTCGCGAAATGGGCGAAGCGGGCGACGACGGCGCGCGATTCGCCGTTCCCGATCTTGCGTTCCACCAGGCCATCATCCGCGCGACCGGCAACGAGTTGCTGCATTCGCTGGCCGCGATCATCGAAACCGCGTTGACGATGAGCTTCCGCCTGTCCGATACGAACCCCGACGGTCAGCGCCATTCATTGCCAACGCACGGCGTGGTGCTCGACGCGATCCGCAAGCGCGATCCCGAAACGGCTCGCCGCGCCATGGAAGCGCTGCTCGGCGATTCCGAAGGCGACGTGCTCAAAGCGATGGCCGCTCTCGCCCGGAGCCCCGCCAAACTCCGCCGCTGAACAACCCCGCCTATCGGGAGTACGAAGACGTGACAACGAAGACCCGCCGACTGCGCTCCACCGCTTGGTTCGGCAAGTCTGACCGCGACGGCTTCGCCCATCGCAGTTGGATGAAAAACCAGGGCCTGCCGCATCATCTGTTCGACGGCCGCCCGGTCATCGGCATCTGCAATACCTGGTCGGAACTGACGCCGTGCAACGGACATCTGCGCAAGATCGCCGAGCATGTGAAGCGCGGCGTTTATGAAATGGGCGGATTCCCGCTCGAATTCCCGGTCATGAGCTTGGGCGAATCGAATCTTCGTCCGACCGCGATGCTGTTCCGCAATCTCGCGGCGATGGATGTCGAGGAATCGATCCGCGGCAATCCGATCGACGGCGTGATCCTGCTGGCGGGCTGCGACAAGACCACGCCCTCGCTGCTGATGGGCGCCGCGAGCTGCGATCTGCCCACGCTCGTCGTTTCCGGCGGGCCGATGCTCAACGGCCGCTTCCGGGGCGAGTTGATGGGCTCAGGCACCGATATGTGGCGCTATTCCGAGGACGTGCGCGCGGGCAAGATGTCGCGCACCGAGTTCGAAAGTGCCGAAGCCGCGATGTCGCGCTCGGCGGGCAGTTGCATGACCATGGGCACGGCATCGACGATGGCGTCGATGGTCGAAGCATTGGGCGTGGCGCTGCCGTCCAACGCCGCGATCCCGGCGGTCGATTCACGCCGCTATACGCTTTCCCATATCGCCGGCCGGCGGATTGTCGAAATGGTGCGCGAGGATTTGCGCCTGTCGAAGATCCTGACGCGCGCGGCGTTCGAGAACGCGATCAAGATCAATGGTGCTATCGGCGGATCGACCAACGCGGTTATCCATCTTCTCGCGATCGCGGGCCGCATGGGCGTCGAATTGACGCTCGACGATTGGGACCGGCTCGGCCGCGACATCCCCTGCCTCGTCAACCTGATGCCGTCGGGCGAATTCCTGATGGAGGAATTCTACTACGCCGGCGGGTTGCCCGTGGTGATGAAGGAACTCGGCAAGCGATTGAACCGAAAAGCGCTGACCGTCACCGGGCGCAGCGTGGCCGACAATATCGCCGACGCCGTGTGCCACGATCGCCGCGTGATTTTCCCGATCGACGCCCCCTTCAAGCCGCATGGCGGCGTGGCGGTGCTGCGCGGCAATCTGGCGCCCGACGGCGCGGTGTTGAAACCATCAGCCGCCACGCCCGAATTGATGCGCCATCGCGGTCGCGCCGTCGTGTTCGAAGATATCGAGCACTACAAGGCTCGCATCGACGACCCCAAACTCGACGTCGACGCGTCGAGCGTGCTGGTGCTCAAGAATTGCGGGCCGCGCGGCTACCCGGGCATGGCCGAGGTCGGCAACATGGCCCTGCCCGTCAAGCTGCTGAAAAAAGGTATTCGCGATATGGTGCGCATCTCCGACGCGCGCATGTCGGGCACCGCCTACGGCACGGTCGTGTTGCACACGGCGCCCGAAGCCGCGGCGGGCGGGCCGCTTGCTCTGGTGCGCGACGGCGACATGATCGAGCTGGACGTCGATAAGCGCCGCCTGCACCTCGACGTTTCGGCCGCCGAGCTCGAACGCCGGCGCGCCAAATGGCGCCCGCCCGAAGCGCCCGCCAGCGGCTATCAGAAACTCTATGTCGATCACGTCATGCAGGCCGACAAGGGCTGCGATCTCGACTTCCTGGTCGGGCGGCGCGGCGCCGGCATTCCGCGCGAATCCCATTGAGGTACGGCACATGAGCGAATCATTCGCGATCTATCCCTCTTTGCGTGGCCGCGTGGCGTTCGTGACCGGCGGCGGCTCGGGCATCGGCGAAAGCGTGGTTGAGCATTTCTGCGCCCAAGGCGCCAAGGTGGCGTTCGTCGACATCGCGGCCGGCCCGTCGCGCGAGCTTGCCGACCGGATGGAACGTGCGGGCCATCCGCGGCCGCATTTTCACGAATGCGATCTGCGCGATATCGAAAAACTGCAGGCGATCATCGCCGAAATCGGGCGCGCACTCGGTCCCGTTCGCGCCTTGGTCAACAATGCCGCCAACGACGATCGCCACAAGGTCGAAACGGTCACGGTCGCGTATTGGGACGATCGCATGGCGGTCAATCTGCGCCATCAATTCTTCGCGGCACAGGCCGCGATCCCGCAGATGATTGCCGCCGGCGGCGGCTCGATCATAAATTTCGGCTCGGTCAGTTGGATGAACGGCGAAGGCGGCTATCCCGCCTACACGGCCGCGAAAGCGGCAATCCACGGCCTTACGCGCGGTCTCGCGCGCGATTACGGGCCGCAGCACATCCGCGCCAATACGATCGTGCCGGGCTGGGTCATGACCCGCCGGCAGGTCGAGTTATGGCTCGACGCCGACGGCGAGCGCCAGATCCAGGAAAACCAATGCCTCAAGGAAAAACTCTATCCGCCCGATATCGCGCGGATGGCGCTGTTCCTGGCAGCCGACGACAGCCGTATGTGCACGGCGCAGAACTTCGTCGTCGATGCCGGCTGGTCATGAAGAAAGTTCAAAGGAGAGCATGACGATGCGACTGATCCAATTCGAACGCGACAATGGCGCGCGCGCCGTCGCGGCGACGACGCCCTCCGGCACCCATGTCGTGACCGGCTACACGACCGTCCTCGATCTCGCCAACGCAGCGATCGCCGCCGACAAGTCGATCGCCGAGATCGTCGCGGCGGCCACGGAGGGCGACGCCGTCGACGTCGAGAAACTTTCCGCCGAAGGCCGCTTGCTGGCGCCGATCGATCACCCGGAGCCCGCGCGCTGCTTCGTGACGGGCACCGGCATCACGCATCTGGGCAGTGCCGAGGCGCGCAATGCGCTGCACGCCAAGCTCGGTGGCACGGCGCCGGGTGAGATGTCGGACTCGATGAAGATGTTCAAGATGGGGCTCGACGGCGGCAAGCCGCCTACCGGCAAAGTCGGCGTGCAGCCCGAATGGTTCTACAAAGGCGACGGCAGTTGCATCGTCCGCCCCGGTGCGAAGCTGGCGATGCCGGATTTCGCCGAAGCGGGCGGCGAAGAAGCCGAGATCGTCGGCATCTACGTCGTCGCCCCCAACGGATCACCGCGCCGGATCGGCTTCGCGATCAGCAACGAGTTCGCCGACCATGTCGTCGAGCAACAAAATTATCTCTACGGCGCGCATTCGAAACTGCGTCCCTGCTCGATCGGGCCGGAGTTGTTGCTGGGCGAGCTGCCCGCCGACGTGCGCGGCCATTCGCGCGTGCTACGCGATGGCAAGAAGCTTTGGGAGGGCGAGTTCTTCAGCGGCGAAGCCAATATGTCGCATTCGATCGCCAATCTGGAACATCATCACTTCAAATATGCGATGTTCCGCCGGCCCGGCGACGTCCATTGCCATTTCTTCGGTGCGGCGGTGTTCAGCTTCGCCCACGGGATCCGCTGCAGGCCTGGCGATCTATTCGAGATCGACGTGCCGGTCTTCGGTAAGCCGTTGCGTAACATGCTCGCCGTCGCCAAGGCGGATACGAGTCCCGTCCACGCGCTCTGATTCGCTTCGCCGGAACGCCGAAGCCCGCCGCTGGTTTCCCAGGGCGGGCTTCTTCGTCTCTCGCGAATAGTGGTCGGAGGGGCGGGATTCGAACCAACGACCCCCAGTCCCCTAGACCGTATAAAGTCGCTTGACTTCAATATTGGTTTCCATACTTACGAGGCATTTTGAGGCCTTTTGTGGAAAATGATGACCTAACAAACGTCAAGTACCTCATGCTGGAGAGTTGGAAAACTCCACAAGCTGCGGATCAATTCTCGACGCGCGATATCGTTAGCTTTTCACGCTGCCGGCGGTGAGGCCGGCGATCAGGAAACGCTGAAGCGCCAAGACGACGACGACGACGGGCACCAACTGGATCGTCGCCGCCGCGAATACGGCGCCCCATTTGACCCCTTCGGCGGTGCTCAGCATTTCGCCGATCACAACGGGCGCCGTACGCGCCTGCGTCGTCGTAAAGATCATCGCGAAGACGTATTCGTTCCACGCGAAGACGACGACGAACAGCGTCAGCGCCACCAGACCTTGGGCGCAAAGCGGCAGGATCACGATGCGCAGCGTCTGCCACAACGTGGCGCCGTCGATCGCCGCCGCTTCCTCGAGCTCCACTGGGATCTGCGCCACGAAGGAGCGCATCATCCAGGCGCCGAGGCTGACATAGAACGCCGCGTAGAGAAGTACGAGAACCAGATGCGTGTCATTGAGCGCCAGCCGGTTGAAGACCGGGAAAAGCGGCACGGTCACGACGATCGGCGGCAGCATGCGCACGACGATCATGAACAAAGCGGAGGCTTTGTAGCCCGCCGCCTTCGCCCGCGCGAAGACGTAGCCCGCACCGAACGACGCGAGTAACGTCACCAGCACCGCGAATCCCGTGACGATCAGGCTATTCACCAATCCGGCGAAAAACTCCGGATTGAACCGGGCGAGCATCCGGTAATTGTCGAAGGTCGGAACGAAGAACAGCCGGAAGGGAATCTCGAAGATATCCTTCGGTTCCTTGAACGACGACAGCGCCACGACGGCAATCGGCCCGACGCTCCATGCGAGCACCGCGAACAGCGCGACAAGCCGCGCCAACGCGGAAATGCGGCTCCGCTTATGCATCGCGCCGCACCTCGCGCGCCATGCGAATGAGATAGGGTGTGGCGATCGCCAGCGACAGCAGCAACATGCATACGCCCGCCGCCGACGCCGAACCGAAATTCCGATACTGGAACGTCTCGCGATAGAGATAGATCGCGAGCACTTCGGTCAATCGCGCCGGACCGCCGCGCGTCAGCAGCCAGACTTCGCCGAACAAGCGAATGGCGAAGATGTAGCGGAACAGGATCGCGACCAAGATCGCCGGCATGATGATCGGCACCTCGACGCGCCAAAAGCTCTGCCAGCGCCCGGCGCCATCGATCGACGCGGCCTCCAGCGTATCTTTCGGCACGGCCAACAGCGCCGCATAGAGAATCAAGAAAGTGAACGGCATGTGGTGCCAGATCGCGATGGTGCCCGACAATGTGAGGGCGGCCCACGGCTCGAAATCCCACGGCAGCGGCGGCAATCCGGTGCGATCGATGAGGCGCGTGAGCAAGCCGAATTCCGGCTCCATCATGAAGCGCCACATCACGATCCCGCTGCTCTCGGTGATGATGTAAGGCAACAGGATCGCGGCGATCACGATCTTGCGTCCGCTGCGAATGCCGCGCACGAGCACGGCAACGCCCAGCCCCAGCGCAAGCTCGGCATAGACGATGGCGTTGACGACGACGATCGTGTTCCACGACGCGCGCCAAAACGCGCGATCCGCGACCAGCCCCCAGTAATTCGCCAAGCCGACGAATTCCGGATCCACGCCGAACGTCGATTTCTGGAAGCTCAGCCAAAAAATATAGACCGCCGGCACGGCCAGGAAGCCGAGCAACAGCAGCACGGCGGGCAACAGCAGCAGCACATAGGCGCCGTGCCGATTATCCGAGCGATAACTCGCCTTACGATCCGTCCCGGCGATCATCGAAACGACGCGCTTGGCGCAAAACGGCATCTTTGATTCGTTCGTCTCACGTCGCTCCCCTCGGCGTGCGCGGCAGATGTGTTTGTGTAAATCGTCGAATCCATGTTGTCAACGTTGTAATTTTGAATTATAGCCTTGTAAGTTCACGCGGCCGGCATTCGACCGGCCATTTGTTTTCATGGGAGATCGAGACGATGTCTGAAGTTGTGGTGGTCGGCGGCGGAACCAGCGGATTTGCCGCCGCGATCGCGGCCGCACGCGCGGGTGCGCATGCGACCTTGCTCGAACAATCGAGCTATCTGGGCGGCACCATGACGGGCGGACTCGTTCCCGGAATCGTTTCGTTGCGCCATCAGCCCTGGCGCGATCAGGAAACCCTGGTCGAGATGGAGACGTCCTATTCCGGCGATCAGGTCGTGCAAGGCATCGCGCAGGAGATGATCGATCGTCTCGTCGCCGCCGGCGGCGCCTATGGCGAAAAAGGCAAAGCCACGATCCGCGTCGCGTTCGATCCGGAGATCATGAAGGTCGTCATCGACAAGATGTGCCGCGAAGCGGGCGTGTCGATCGAGTACAACACCAAGGTGACGGCCATCATGCGCGACGGCAATCGCGTGACGGGCATCAAGGCGAATTACGGCAACGAGATCGCCGCCGACGTCGTCATCGACGCGACCGGCGACGGTCATGTCGCCTGGCTGGCGGGTGCGCGCTACGAGCAAGGCGAGAACGGCGACCCGACCTATGTGCAGCCGATCACGCTCTACTTCCTGATGGGCGGTGTCGATCTCGCCAAAACCGTCGACTACGCCTGCAGCGGCCGGGAGGAATTCTCCGAAGGCTATATGCGAAAACTGAAGATACTTTTCGCCGAAGGCAAACCGCTGACGATTCCGGGCTTCCCGCGCTTGCGCGAAGCCGCGGCGCAGGCGGGCGACTATCCGACCGCCTTCGGATCGACCACGCTCAATCCGCGTGCGCACAACAACATCCTGCGTCCGATCTTCCGCAACGGCCGCGTCGTCAGCGACACGACCATGCATAACGTCGACATGGCCTACAAGGTCGACGCGACCGACAACAAGACGCTGAGCGAAGCGATCGGCTCGATGCGCGACTTCACGCTGAAGATCGGCGAGTTCTACAAGAAATACGTCCCCGGCTACGAAAACTCCTTCGTGCTGCAGATCGCCGACAATGTCGGCGTGCGCGAAACGCGGCGTATCGTCGGCGAATACATGCTGACGGGCGAAGACGTGCTGGACGCGCGCAGCTTCGCCGACAGCATCGGCTATTGCGGCGCCACCGTCGACGTACACAGTATCGACGGCAGCAATACGACCCGCATGTCGGCGATCCGGGGCGGGCGTCTCTACCAGATCCCCTATCGCATCCTGGTGCCGGAATCGGTCGACGGGCTGTTGGTCGCCGGCCGTTGCGTCTCCGCCGATCGCGTGGCGTGCGGGTCCGTGCGCCAGCAGGCCGGGTGCATCGTCACCGGGCAAGCGGCGGGCGTCGCCGCCGCGATCGCCGCGGATCGCAAGATCCAGGCGCGCAAAGTGCCGATCGGCGATCTACAAGCCGCGTTGACCGCGCAAGGCGCAAAGATCTGACGCGCGCGTCGGAGCCTTCACGCGTGATGTACAAGATCGGGTTCGCCCTCGATCTGCCGGCGGAAGGGCGGCGGCACATTGCCACCGCCTGCCCGTCGGATTTCGAAATCGAATTCCTGGATCCGGGTTTTACGACGCCCGAACGTCTCGGCGCACTCGAAGCGCTCGTCGTCGGCACGCAGCCAGTGCCTGAGGCGCTGCTCGACGTGGCCCCGCGCCTGCGTCTGATCCAACGTTGGGGAACGGGGCGCGACAATATCGATGTCGCCGCCGTCGAGCGACGCGGTATCGCGACGGCAGAGTTGCCCGGCGCCAATACGCGCAGCGTCTCCGAATTCCTTTTGCTCGCAATATTATCGGCGCTGCGCCATCTGCCGGATATCGCCATCGCCTGGTCGCGCGGCACCTGGTTGACGGCACGCCCGGGATTGCCGCATCGCCGATTGACCGGAAAGACCGTCGGGCTGCTCGGATTCGGCGCGATCGGGCGCGACCTCACGAACTTGCTGGCCCCTTTCGGTGTCCGAATTATCTTCCACGATCTGCACAGGCCCGACGGTGTCTCCGACGCGACACGCGGTCCCCTACCGATCGACGAAATCATGGCAAGCGCGGATATCGTTTGCGTATCGCTCCCGTCGAATGCCGAAACGCGAGGCGCCGTCGATGCGGCACGGATCGCCCGCATGAAGCGCGGCGCCGTTCTCGTGTCGATCGCGCGCGCGGATGTGGTGGACGAGCGCGCCGCGCGCGACGCGGTACGCGACGGTCATCTTGCCGCCGCGAGTTTCGACAATTTCACGGTGGAGCCGCTACCCGAAGCGGCGATCGCCCATCAACCGGGCGTATTAGCCACGCCCCATATCGGCGGCGCGTCGATCGAAGGATTCGAGGCGTTGACTGCCGCCTGTTTCGCGAGCATCGCCGCGAAACTGAAGAACCCCGCTTAAGACGAAAACGGCGGCGGACGCACGAAGCGCCCGCCGCTTTACGCTTCAACCCGCCAGCAGCGGAACGACGCGGTTCTTCGTGTCGGTCAACGCCGCTTGCGGCTCCTTACGGCCGAGCAGAGCAAGGCCGACCTCCTCCATCAACGCATCCATCGCGCGTTGCGCGTTGGGGAAGCTCGGCGTGATCAAGCGCGCCGACGCCAGCGCTTCGCGTTCGGCCGACGCGTAGGGCAGCAGCTTCTGCACGCGCGCGTCGTCATAGGCCGACGGCCGGACCGGACCGTTGCCGTTCAGCGTCGCGAGGATCGTGCTTTCCGGCGCGCTGAGATGCTTGAGCAAGCTCCAGGCAAGCGCCTTGTTCTTCGCGTTGCGCGGGATCGCCATCGCCCACATCGACGTTTTCGCCGGCATCGGATTGCCGTCGAAGCCCTTGGGCAGCGATACGGGCAGAATGCGGCCCGGATACTTGCTCGCCTTCGGATCGTTGAAGGTTTGGAAGCGTCCGAACGGCCCGTTCGTCATCGCGGCGCGCCCCTGCTGCATGGCGCTGATAACGTCCTCGTTCTTGAAGTTCATCGTGTTGCGCGGCAGCACGTTCTTGCGCATGAAATCGCGCAGCAACGCCACGGCGCGCACCGCGGCCGGCTGGTCGATCACGACCTTCATGTCCGCGGTGATGAAGTCGCCGCCGAAGCCGCGAATCCAATCCATCAGGCAGCCGATATCCTCCATAATCAGGGCAAGGCCGTTGACCCGCGTCCCGTCCCCGCGCTCGAAGCTCAGCTTTTCCGCACTCGAGATCGCTTCCTCGATCGTCTTGGGCGGCCCGGCGATCCCGCGTTCGGCGAAGATATCGGCGTTGTAATGCAGCCCGTGCGTCGCATGCCGGAACGGCATGGCGCGCAATACGCCATCATAGAGATGGGTCGCGAGCAACGCTTTGGGAATCTCGTCGAACGCAGCGATCGGATCGCGCGCCTGCCATTCGCCCAAATCCTCGAACAACTTGGCCGATTGCGGCGAGATGAGACCGTTGAGTACGAAAGCGAGGCTGATACTGCTTTCGCCAAGGCTCGCTTCGCGCAGCGCGCGTTCGTTGGTCGCTTCGACGCCGAAGGTAAGCCATTCCAGTGTCGCGTTATTCGCGGCACACCACGGCGCGGTCACGTCGCCGCCAAGCCCGGTCGTCGCCGCGTTTCGATGGACGGCGTGCGATACGATCGAAATCTTTTCCGTCGCCTTAACGCGGAAACTCGCGATGCTCGCAGCACCAGCCGCCCCGATAAGGGCGTTACGCCTCGTCAGCATTCTATCCTCCCGTTTTTGAGTTTTGTTTTCGTCGATCGGCCCGACGCGGCCGGCGCGGTCACATCTTCGGCAGATCGATCTGCAGCTTCTGCATAAGCGCCTGGCGATTTAGGACTTCATCGCGCGCGGCAAGAATATGCCGCTGCATTTCGACCCGCGCGCGCGCGGGATCGCCCGCTTCAATCGCGGTGAAGATCGCGACGTGTTCGCGATGGATCCGCCAAAGATGGGCTTCGTTGTTGCTGCGATCCGACGTCACGAGATCGAAGGGATTCCTGCCGATAAAGTTCGGCATGATCTCCAGCGTGCGGACATAGAAGGGGTTGCGCGTCAGCTGCGCGACCGAGCGATGGAAGGCGAAGTTCGCGTCCGACAGCAGCAGATACTGGCCTTGGCGCAGCATCTCCTCCGCCCCCGCCAGAACTTTCGCCATCTCCGCCACGTCGTCCGCACCGCGCCGTTCCGCAGCCAACCCCGCCGTCGCGGCCTCCACATCGATGCGATATTCGTAATAGCGCAGCAGATCCGCGACGGTGCGGATCGTGGGCAGCGCCGTGGCGCTGGGCGTCATGCCGCGAATGACGAAAGATCCCGCCCCCTTTTGCGAGCGGATGATCCCTTCGTCACGCAACCGCGCCAGCGCTTCGCGCACCACCGGCCGCGAAACGCCGAAGCGGCGCGCGAGCTCCGATTCCGGCGGCAGCTTCACGTCTTTAGGAAACTCGCCGCGGCGGATCAGACGCTCGATCTGCTCGTAGACGGCGCTCGCCAATCGGCCGGAAAGCGCCGCATCGTCGGGCGGAAGATCGTCCAGCGTGTTCGTCATGCGCGCGCTCCGCGATGGCTTGGAACCGAGGCTTAAATTATCGCTCCCGGCAAAAATGTCAACGTTGTAATTTATTATTTGAAGATGTAAATCGCTCGACGAGAAATCAATGCGTTAGCGGGATATGCCGGTGAACAACTCTGATCGATACGATTATCTGGTCGTTGGCGGCGGGTCGGCTGGCTGCGTCGTTGCCAATCGTCTTTCCGCGAACGGGCGATTTCGCATCTGCCTGCTCGAGGCCGGCCCCGATACGCCGCCCGAGGCGGTGCCGGAAACGATCTCCAGCGCGCAGTACCTACCCGATTATTTCGAGCCGAGCCGGTATTGGACCGATCTCACCGTATTCCGGGGCCCGATCGGCAATCGCTCGACGGCGGAGATCGCCGCCGAGATGCAGCCGATGCGTTACGAACAAGCGCGCGTGATGGGCGGCGGATCGAGCGTCAACGGTCAGATCGCGTTGCGCGGCATTCCCGCGGATTACGACGAGTGGGCGCAGATGGGGGCCGACGGTTGGCGCTGGCGCGACTGCCTGCCTTATTTCCGCAAGCTCGAGCGCGACATGGATTTCATCGGCCCGCTGCATGGCGGAGACGGTCCATTTCCGATCCGCCGGACCTTTCCCAAGGATTGGGGCGGCTTCGCCTTGGCATTCCGCGACGCACTGGCCGATGCCGGCATCGCCTATCACGACGACGCCAACGCGGAGCCCGGCGACGGTTGCTTCCCGTTCCCGCGCAACAACGTCTATGGGCGGCGCGTTACGACGGCTGTCGCGTATCTCGACAACGCGGCGCGCCTGCGGCCCAATTTAACCGTCATCGCCGATGCGGCGGTAGCGCGCATCGAATTCGACGGGCGCCGCGCCGTCGCCGTTCACGCGCACATCGCCGGTGCGCCGCGCCGGATCGAAGCGCGGGAGATCGTCGTTTCCGCCGGCGCCATCCATTCCCCCGCCCTGCTGCTACGCTCTGGCATCGGATTAGCCGAAGATCTCAAAACGCTTGGCATCGTGCCCGTGGCCGATCTGCCCGGTGTCGGTGGCAATCTGCAGGATCATCCGCTTGTCGGGATCGGCGTTCACCTGAAGCCCGAAGGCCGAATGAATCCGCAGCATCGAAACCCTTTCTTGATCTATGCGCGCTTCAGCTCGCATCTTGCCGACTGTCCAGCGCAAGACATGAAGATCTCGGTCGCGAACCGCTTCGATCCCAGCGCCATCGGCGATCAGTTCGCGGTCGTGCGCGTCGGGCCGGACAAGGCGTTCTCGCGCGGCTACGTGAAACTGCGCAGCGCCGATGCGCGCGAGGAACCGTTCGTCGCGTTCAATCTGCTCGGCGACGGACGCGACCGTCAGCGTATGCGCGACGGCGTGCGCTTCGTCCATCGGATGCTGACGAGCGACCATGTCCGGCGCGTCAGCCATCAGATCTTCGCCGGCGCCTATACCGATTTGCTGCGCGCATTGCGATCCGCCGGACCGATCGGCGATGCGATCCTGACGCTTGGCGCCGGGGCCCTCGACGCCAGCGCGATCGCGCGCCGTTCGCTCATGCGCCTCGCATTTCCGCAGGGCGACGATATTCACGCGATGGCGACGGACGACGCGATGCTCGACGATTGGATCGCGCGAACGGTGCTCGGCAACTGGCATGCCTGCGGCACGTGCCGCATGGGTGCCGCCAACGACCGCCTAGCGGTCGTCGATCCCGCCGGCCGCGTGCGCGGAATCGCAGGCTTGCGCGTCGCCGACGCCTCCATCATGCCAACCGTGCCGCGCGCCAACACGAACGTGTCGACGATTATGATCGGCGAGAAGATCGCCGATCATATCCTTTCGGATGGCACCTGATCAGCGCGGATAGATTTCGGCCGCCACGTCTTCGATCCAGACATGCGGCAGTGCCAGAAGCCGAACATGCTGGACGTTCAGTGACCGCCCCTCAAAGTCGAGGATGACGGCGCCGAGAACCGCCGCCCCCGGCAGATGCGATTGCGCATCTCCGACCGTGAAGGATGTCGATGGGCACCAGACATACTGCGTGCCGCCGATCGTCGCATGACGTTCGCGATGCAAATGTCCGCTGCAAACCAAGCCGAGATCGAAGCGCTTCGACAGCGCCTTCAGGCGCGCGCGCGGTTCAGGCGCCACCGACCAATAGCCGTTGTCGGGATCGTCGAAGCCATGAATGAAAAGGGGCTGGTGGCAGAACCAGGCGATCTTGCGTTCGCCTGCGTCCGCCATGCGTGCCACGAGCCAGGAATACTGCGCCTCTTCCTCGGCGTGGCCGCTGCCCAGAAGCATCGCGTTGAAGCCGATCAGGCGCCAATCCTCGGCGTCGAGAAACCAGCGATCGGCGCCGAAGTAACGACACCAGCGCGCCAGCCGCGCATCGTCGACGATCTGCCGGGCATTACGCGGCATGCCGATATCGTGATTGCCGGGAACGGCCCGAAACGGCGCCGTCAGCGAACCGACAAGCCGCGCGCAAAGCTCGAAATCGGCTTCGTCATCGGCGCCGTCGAGCGTGAGATCGCCGCCGTGATGGACCAGATCCGGCTTCTGCGCTTCGATCCAATCGCGTAGCGGCGCCCAGTTGCGCGCGAATCGTGCGCGGGTGCGCCCGATATGGGTATCGGAGATCTGCACCACGCGAAACAACGCGCGATCCCGCGCGTTACGTGGTTTCCAGCGCCGCCGGCGCTTTTCCCACCGCCGGATAATCGACGATTTCGATCGGTGCTTGCGGATTGACGACGTTGTCGAAATCGACGACCGCGCCCTGCGCGATCAGCGTCTCGCGCAGATGTTCGAAATTCATTTCCGACATGCTGTAGCCATGGCTGACCGCGAGGGCCGCGGCCGTCCCAGCCCCTTGCCCCATCGCCATGCAGGTCGCCATCACGCGCACCGAACCGAAGCCGGGCCCGTCGGCGCTGAGGCAGCGGCCCGCCGTCACAAGATTGATGCTGCCTTGCGGCACCAGGCAACGCAGAGGAACGTTGTATTCCTGGCGCGGTACGACAAGCCCATCCTGTTCGTTGCTGCTGCTGGAATGAATGTCGATGACATGCGCGCCCTTGGCAATCGTGTCGGGGAACGCCTTGGGGACGAGAATGTCGTCCTTCTGAAGCTGGTAGAGACCGACGATGTGATAGGATTCCCGCACGCCGGTCTGAATGCCCGACTTCGCCAGCCAGCAATTCCGGAATTCCGGAAATTCGCGGCGCAGCACGTCGATCATCAGATGGAGATTTTCGCGCAGACTGCATTCCGTGCGCGTGAACCATTCCGGATCGCTCGCGTCGGTCGCCTCGCGGAGCAGATTGATGCTCACCATGCCGTCATGGAAAAACTTGTTGATCCAAGGGCCGCCGAAAATCGGGATCTCGTTGTGCGCGTTGAGTTCGAGCAGCCGGTTGCGGATGACCGCCGAAACCGGAAGCATCCCGTCGACCGCGTCGCGGAACAGATAGTCGAGCGCATCGGTATCGACGCCGCCGAGCTGGAACCACAATGTCGCCGGCTGCAGCACCTCGCCCTTCACGGTCGGGAAACCCGCCGCGCGCACGAGATCGGCGTCGCCGGTGCAGTCGATGAAGACGCGCGCCGCGTAGGCCACGCGGCCGGCTTTGTTTTGCACGATGACATGCGTGATGCGCCCGTCATCCATCACGCAATCCGAAAACCAGGCGTGATACAGCAGCGTCACGCCACTTTCGAGCAGCAGGCGCTGCGCGGCGAGCTTCAGTATCTCGTCGTTCACGGGGAAGTTGCCGCTTTCCAACGCCACGTTGGCGCCGTCGAGATCGGCCGCCTTCTTCAAAAGCTCGAACGGGATTCCACCGATATGCTGTTTGCCGAAATGGCGGAACTCGCTGATCGGCGTGACCAGCGCGCTCGTCGACATGCCGCCGACGAAACCGTAGCGCTCGATCAGCAATGTCTTGGCGCCGTTGCGCGCTGCCGCGACGGCCGCGATAAGGCCGGCAGGACCGCCACCGCAAACGACGACGTCGTAATGGCCGGCCACGCGCAAATCCTTGGCGGGCTCCCGAATTGTCGCCGAATGACCAGATGTCATGCTTCCCGCAGCTCCAAAACAATAACGATAATGTATCGTGTCATTTGAATATATGGCGCGTCAATAAAACAATAAAAATAGCGATAATGTGTTTTCCCCTCGCAAGTCGAAACGGCGCGGCGTGAAGCCGATCAGCGCGTTGTCGAGGCGCGGATAACGAGCTCGGGGACGATGCGTTCGGTGACGGCCGGGCCGTCGGCCAGCCCCTGGATTCGGTCGAGCAGCCGGCGCGTCGCACGGCTCGCGACTTCCTGGAAAGGAAGCAGCAGCGTGGAAAGCGGCGGCTCCATGAAGCGCGTGAACGGGTGGTTGCCCCACCCCATCACCAGCACATCGTCGGGCACCCGAATGCCGCGATCGCGCAGCGCGCGATAAAGGCCGAGCGCGTAATAATCGTCGCCGACGACGAACGCGTCGGGCCGGCGCCTGCGATCGAGGAAATCGCTCGCCACGCGATAGGCGTCGTCCGCGTGCCAGGATTGGGAAACGCGAAACGATCGCGGCGGCGGCACGAGCGCCAGATTCTGCCTTGGATCGAACGGCAGCCCGTGGCGCTCAAGGGATTTGCGAAAGCCGTCCAAGCGCAGACGGATCGTGGAGAACGGCATGTCCTCGTCGATCAAGACGACGTCTTTCGCGCCAAGCGACAAGACAGCGTCGGTCGTCAGGCGGATGCCGGCTTCGTTGTCGGTGGAGTAGAAATCGACGCCAAGCTCGGGCAATTCGCGGCTAACCAGCACCAAGGGAATGCCCGCCTTGATGACCGGCGCCCAAGCATTCGAACGTTCCTGCACGGGGGCGGCGATCAATCCATCCAGTCCCGCCTGGAGTGCGCGATCGATCGCCTCGCGCTCCCGCTCCGCCGATTCGTAAGACAGGAGCAACGCCACCGTGTAACCCGCCTCGCGCGCGCGCAGCTCGACCTCGCTGATGAGATCGGAGAAAAAGGGGTTTGAGATATTGGAAACGATGACGCCGATCGTCTTGCGCGAACCGAGCACGAGCGAACGCGCGTGAACATTGGGAACGTAACCCAGCCGCTCGGCCTCGGCTTTGATCAACGCCCGCGTCGTCGGATTAACGCCCGGCCGATCGTTGAGCGCACGCGAGACGGTGTTCGGCGTAAGCCCGACGACGTCAGCGACATCCTGAAGTGTGGTCGGCCGGCGGCCGGTCGCTGCATTCGTCATGTTCCCGACTCCTCGACTGATAGTGCGCCATCGAATCTAGCGGCGGCCACACGCCCGACCAACACGCTCGGCAATCGCACCTCAATGCCTCATTAACGATATCTATATCTTCGACAATCTTGAAACAAAAATTACCTTCTCGATATCAAGTAGATACGAATAAATATAATAAAATCAATATTAAGAGAAAAGGATATTGACGCTCAATCAACGCCATGCAGAATCACATTAGCGATATTGTTAACGTCTATCTGGCGGGACGCGAACCGGTTCGACTGTGGGTCCGGGCACGAACCGATCATCAAAGGCAAAATCCAAGGGAGGAAGTGGAATGAAATTCGTCATCGCCGCAATCACGGCCGCGGCCGCGGCCGCGATCGCAGTATCGGCGCCCGGCTTCGCGCAGAACACGCCGATCAACGTTCTGGGCCACAGGGTCCATCAAGTGGTGTCGACCGGCGCTACGCCGGGCACGACCGGCGGCGACATCACCGCCGAATGGCAGGCCGCCAACGGGACCATCAATTGGATCACGGCCGACGTCACGCCGCTGCATGATCGCATCCGCCGCGAAATGACGCTGCCGTCGGGCAATATCGATGCGGCCTTCTTCCTCAATCGTTACGCTTCGCCCAAGGTCTTCGAGCAGCTCGAACCGCTCGACGCCTTCCAAGCCGCCAAGCCGATCCAGGAATTCGCCGGGCTGAGCAAGGGCATGCTGGAAGGCATGACCTACAATGGGAAGCTCTACGGCATTCCCTTCCGCCACAGCACGACGGCGCTGGTCTACAACGAGACGCTTCTGAAGGAGGCCGGCTTCAACGGGCCGCCGAAGACCTATGCCGAACTCGTCGATATGGCGAAGAAGCTCCATCGCACCGACAAGAACGGCCAGAAGGTCTACGGTCTGTCGCAAGTCGGCGATTCGCCCGAATTTCTGCTGAGCTTGATGCTGGCGAGCGGGAAGCAGCTGCTCGATCTCGATTACAAGCTCAACGCCAACACGCCCGAATTCGTCACGGCACTGAAGACGCTCAAGGACCTCTACGACAATGGCGGCCTGATCGACAATTACCTCAGCACGCCGCTGGACTCGCTGATCTCCGACATGCAGAACGGCCGCGCGGTGATGAGCTTGAGCCCCTTCAACCGCGAGATCGTGCTGAACGACGCGAAGCTGTCGCGCTATCCGGGCTCGTTCAAGGTGACGTCGGTGCCGATGGGCCCGAACGGCGTTCTGCGCGCCCAGACCGAGGTCTGGTATCTCGTGATCCCGAAGAACTCGAAGCAGAAGGACCGCGCGTGGGATCTCATCCGCACGCTCTCGGCCCCTGAAGCGACGATCCGCGAGACCTTGAACGGCAACGGCGCCACGCGGCCCGCGGCCTATCAGGACCCTCGCGTGCAAGCGGTACTGGCCTCGGCCGCCGAGCAGGCCCGCTCGGTCGCCTCGGCGAGCCTCGCCTTGCCGGGCTTCGACGAAACCACGCGCGCCCAGGCGATTTTGAGCGAGGAAGCCGACTCCTTCCTGCTCGGCCAGCAGACGGCGGAGAAAGCGGCGGCCAATATCCAGCGCCGCATCGAACCGTTGCTGCCCAAAAAGCAGTAATCTACCGGGGCCCGGCGAAACACCGCCGGGCCCTCTTCTTCCCGGCGTCGAGCGACGCGACCGATCGGCAGAGCCATGCGCCGCTTTTCCTTCTTCCATCTTCTGCTGCTGACCCCGGCGCAATCGCTGACGACGCTGATGCTCGCGAGCCCGGCGGTCTATGTCCTGTGGCTCAGCTTCACGACTTCCAATTACGGCCTCGATCCGCAATTCGTCGGCTTCGCCAATTATGAAAACGTTCTAACGGATCGCCATTTCTGGACGGCGGCCAAGAACACGTTTCTGATCGTCAATATCGTCGTCTACGTCGAACTCGTCCTGGCGCTGGGCATGGCCTTGCTGGTCGCAAGCCTCGGCCGGTGGCGGATGATCCTCTTCGCCGTGATCCTGGTGCCCTACGGCATCAGCGAAGTCGTCGGCGTATTGTCGTGGCGCTTCCTGGCCGACCCCAACATCGGCCTGCTCGCCAACGCCTTTCGCTCGTTCGGCGGCAATTTCAATTGGTCGCGCAACGTGTCCGACGCCTTGATGCTGATCTGCACGATCAGCATCTGGCATCATTTGCCGTTCACATTCGTCATTCTCTACGCCGCGGTCATTTCGGTGCCGCGCGAGCTTTACGAAGCCGCGCGCATTGATGGCGCAACCGCCTTGCAATCGTTCTGGAACGTCACCCTGCCGCTCATCATGCCGGCGGCGGTGCTGGCCATCCTGTTCCGCTACGTCTTCGCCTTCCGCATGTTCAGCGAGGTGTGGCTCGTCACCGCCGGCGGCCCCGTACGGATGACCGAAGTGTTGGGCACCTATCTCTATCGCGTCGGCTTTAGATTCTCGGATTTCGGCGCCGCCGCGGCGACCGGCTGGCTGATGGTCATCGCGTCGCTGGTGCTGGCGTCGTTCTATCTGCGGACTATGTACCGGGCTTCGTTCGCCAATGACTAAATTCCTCAAAATCGCCGGCAAGGCGATCCTGATTTGCCTGATCGTCGTGTGGTCGATCTTTCCGGTCGCCTATGTCGTGCTGAACTCCTTCAAATTCCAGCGCGACATCTTCGCCTTTCCGCCCCGCGCGTTCTTCACGCCGACTTTAGGCAACTATGCCGACCTGCTGAGCAAATACCCCGATTTCTTTGGCTTCGTCGCCAACAGCTTGTTCATCGCGGTTCTCGCGACCTTGCTATCGGTCTTCGCGGCCGCGTGTGCGGGTTACGTCTACTCGCGCTTTCGTTCCACGGCCCTGTCGGCATCGGCGTTCTACCTTATCGCGGTCCGCTTGCTGCCGCCCCTCGTCATCACGATTCCGCTGTTCCCTTGGGTCAATCAGCTCGGCCTCGCCGACAGCCATCTGATCTTGATCCTGCTTTACGCAACCTTCTGGGTGCCGCTGAACGTGCTGATCATGAAGGAATTCATCGATCAGATTCCCAAGGAGCTGGACGAGTCCGCCACGGTCGACGGTGCCAGCGAAGGCCAGATTTTGCGCTATGTCGTGGCCCCGCTCGCCAAGCAAGGGATGGTCGCCTGCGCGGTGTTCGTGTTCGTCTTCGCCTGGAACGAATATGTCTACGCCTTCATCTTCACCATCCAGAACGCGAAGACGACGCCGCTGATCCTGAGCGAGTTGATGGATTCAGTCACCGGCACCAATTACGGCATCCTGTTCGCCGCCGCGACCGTCCAACTCGTCCCTATCCTGATCGTCGTTCTGGCCCTGCAACGCTTCCTGGTCGCAGGGTTGACGGCGGGCGCGGTCAAAGGATGAGCGTCCTCGTCTGCGGCGAGGCGATCGTCGATCTGTTCGTCGATGTCGCGGATAGCCAGATGCGCGCGAAGCCGGTGCTCGGCGGTTCGCCCTTCAACGTCGCGATCGGTCTGGCACGGCTCGACGTGCCGACATCGTTTTTTGGCGGCTTGTCCGACGATTCATTTGGCGCGGCGATCCGCGCGCGGCTTCTGGCCGAGAAGATCGACACACGTTACACCGTCGCCACCGATCGCCTGACCACGATCAGCGTCGTCGGCACGGATGCGGCGGGCCGCCCGGCCTACGCGTTTCACGGCGAAGGCAAAGCCGATCGAAGTGTGGGGATCGCCGATCTTCCGGCGACACTCGCCGACGACATAGGCACCCTCGTCATGGGCTCCTACACGCTTGCGGTCGAGCCCGTCGCCGCAGCGCATCTCGCCCTAGCGCGGCGCGAAGCGGGCCGGCGCTTGATCTCGATCGATCCCAATCTGCGACCGACGGTCACGCCCGATATCGATCGATGGCGACACCAATTTGCAGCGTTCGTACCCTATGTAGACATTATCAAGGCCAGCGACGAGGATCTCGATATCGCATTCCCCGGCATCGCCCATCGCGATCTTGTGGCAGGCTGGTTCGCGGCGGGCGTCGCCCTCTGCGTCGTCACCCATGGTGCTAATGGCGCCGTCGCGTGGCGGCCGGACCGCGAGCCGATCGTCCAAAGCGGCCGCCCCATCCGCCAGGTCGATACGGTCGGCGCCGGCGATAGCTTTCACGCGGCGTTTCTCGCAAGCTTGCATCGCGTCGATGTGCTTTCGCGCCAAGCAATCGCCACCCTCGACGAGGCGCGCCTGTCTGACGCTTTGGCCTTCGCCGTGGCCGCATCCGCGATAACATGTACGCGTCTCGGCGCCGATCCGCCAAGATCGACGGAAATCAGGACGTTTTCACCATGAAACCGATTGCGCTCAATCGCAGCACCTTTGCATCGCTTGGCGCCGCCGCAGCCCCCCCCCGCTTCGCGCCCGCAAGTGTCACGGCCGGCATCGCGCATTTCGGGCTCGGCGGATTCCATCGCGCGCATATGGCGCGCTACACGCACGAATTGATGGAACGCGACCCAGCAGCGCTCAACTGGGGCATTCTCGGCTGCCTGCTGATGCCGAGCGACCGCCGCATGGGCGAAAGCCTCACGCCGCAGGACAATCTCTACACGCTGATCGAACGCGAGGGCACGCAAGAGCGCGTGCGCATCATCGCGTCGCTGGCGGGTCTTGTCGACGCGACGGCATCGAGCACGCCGCTTCTGGCGCGGCTCGACGATCCGGCGATCCACATCGTCAGCCTGACGGTCACCGAGCATGGCTACTGCCTGAACGCCGCGACCAAGCGCCTCGATCCCGACCATCCATTGATCCGCACCGATCTGGGATCACCCGAGATGCCGCGCAGCGCCATCGGCGTCATCGTCGAGATGCTCCGCCGGCGTTGGCGCGCCGGCAAAGCGCCGCCGACACTGCTGAGCTGCGACAATATTCAGCATAACGGCGAGGTGCTGCGTGCGGCCGTCCTCGCCTTGGCCAGTTTGCGCGACGAAACACTAGCCACCTGGATCGAACGCGAGGTCGCCTTCCCCTCAACGATGGTCGATCGGATCACGCCGGTCACGTCGCCGGCGGATATCGAATATCTCGCGGCGCGCCACGGCATCGCCGATCGCTGGCCCGTCGTTTCCGAAAGTTTCAGTCAATGGGTGATCGAGGATCGTTTCCCGCAAGGCCGGCCGGCCTGGGAGGATGTCGGTGCGCAATTCGTCGCAGACGTCGCGCCCTACGAGTTAATGAAGCTGCGCCTTTTGAACGCGAGCCATTTGGCGGTCTCCGGCCTCGGCCAATTGGCGGGTTATGTCACGATCGACGAATCGCTCGCCGATCCGCGCATCCGCGCCGTGATGGCTGCCCTCATGGACCGCGAAACCGGGCCGACATTGCCGGCGATTCCGGGCGTCGATCTCGGCACGTATAAAGCGCGGCTGATCCAGCGCTTCGCGAACCCCGCGATCCGCGACACGGTTCAACGCGTCAATACCGACGCACCGATCAATTATCTGCTCGATCCGATCCGCGACCGATTGCGGACCGGCGGGAATATCACCTTCCTGTCTCTGGCGCTCGCGGCGTGGCTGCGTCGCGTGCGCGGCACCGACGGACATGGAAACCCTTTGACCGTCACACATCCGCATGCCGCGTCGTTACGCGAAAAGGCGAACGAAGGCGGCGCCGACCCGAGACCGCTTCTTGGGATCGAAACGCTATTCGGCGCGCTCGGACACAACACCACCTTGATCGCGGCGACGCAACGATGGCTCACCGCGCTCTACGACGACGGCATCGAAGCGACGCTGAACAAAGCCGCCGCAGTTGCAGCGCCACAAGAACGGAACTGATTCGCTCTCCGTCTCTTCAAGGCATGCTGCATGCCCTCAAAGCGCCGAAGCCCGCCGCTGGTTTCCCAGGGCGGGCTTCTTCGTCTCTCTCGAGTAGTGGTCGGAGCGGCGGGATTCGAACCCACGACCCCCAGTCCCCCAGACTGATGCGCTACCGGGCTGCGCTACGCTCCGAACGGGTTCGCGGCGCGACCTATATATAAGTATAGGTGGCCCTGGGGCGGGCCGGCCTCGAACGGGCGCGGACTATGCCCCACCCCGTTCCGGGATTCAACGCTTCCCTGCCGAGGCCGCCGATCCCAGAAAAAGCGTGCAGCATCCGTCGCTTCCGGGCGTCCAGGTCGTCGCTTCGAAGGCCACACCGCTTGCGGCCCCGAAGCAGCCCGTATCGAACCGGCCGGAGATTCGGCACAGCCGCTCGATCTCCGCGTCCGTCGCGCCATCCTCGCGCCACGCCTCCTGCAACGGACAGCGCCGGACCTTCACGGTGACGCCCGGTTCGCCGTTTGCGCCGTCGCGATCCGCGCGCGTATGCGGATAAAGCGTTCCGTCGGCCGGGCTCACCGCCAGGAACCGATCGGCCACGTCTTTGGCCGTCGGCTTTTCCAGCGCGCCGAACAACGCCGTCCCCGCCGCGATCCCGCGTTTTTCGATGGCGCGGCCGAGGACCGCCTCGGCGCGTTCGGCGCCGATTTCGACCGTTAGCTCGTCGAGAACCGCCCGATAAAGCCGGGCGCGCGCCTTATAGGCGTCGTCGAGCTCGCGTTTGAGTTTGTGCGCGTCCATCGCCACCCCCCTCCCGTTTTGGCCCGTTCGCGGCAGGAACAGCCCGGCAAGAATTGCCGGAGGACAGATTTCCACGCCCCACCGAACGGATCAAGTCATTGATTTATATCGGAATACGCCCTGGCACGGGCGTTGCGATACCTGATCTGCCCGATCGACGGGCGACCTTGAGACGAACGGACCGAACGACGATGGAAAACCCCACTTACCTCGCACTGTCGAACCAGCTCGCGCTGCGCCGTCAGATGGAGACCGTGGCGAACAACATCGCCAACGCCAACACGACGGGCTATCGCGCCGAGCGTTTGCTGTTCGCCTCGTACCTCACCCCCAAGGCCGGCAACCCCGGTGTGGGCGGCGACGGCGCCAACAAGGTCGCGTTCGTCGAGGGCATCGGCACCTATCGCGATCTGCGCGGCGGCCAGATGATCAAGACCGACGCCCCGCTCGACGTCGCCATCCACGGCAACGCCTATTTCGTCGTCGACACGCCGGTCGGCCAGCGCTTCACGCGCGACGGCAATTTCCGCCTCGACGGCCAGGGCCGCATCGTCAATGCCGAGGGCTTCCCGCTCCTCGACCAGAACAACCAGCCGATCAGCGTCCCGCCGGAAGCCAATGGCCTGGAAATCACCCGCCAGGGCGAGGTCTACGCCGGCACCCAGAACGTGGGCCGCATCCGTCTCGTCCAGTTCCAGGACGAACAGGCGCTGACGCGTCTGGGCGGCGGTCTCTACGCTTCCAACAGCGATCCCATCCCCGCCGATCCGCGCGCGGAAGTGCATCAAGGCATCCTCGAAGGCTCCAACGTGGTCTCGGTCACGGAGCTGACGACGATGCTCGACATCACCCGCCGCTATGAGTCGGCCCAACGCGTCATCGATAGCGAACACGAGCGCGCGCGCAAGGCGATCGAACGCCTCGCCCGCGTCGCTTAACCGGACCCCGAAGGAGAAAACCCATGCGCTCCCTCAACACCGCCGCCACCGGCATGCTGGCCCAGCAGCTGAACGTCGAAGTCATCTCGAACAACATCGCGAACTTGAACACGACGGGCTTCAAGCGCCAGCGCGCGGAGTTCCAGGATCTGCTCTATCAGGGCCAGCGCCGTGCGGGCACGGCCGCGTCGGACACGGGCGGCACGGTTCCCGCCGGCATTCAGATCGGTCTGGGCGTCAAGCCCACGGCCGTCTACCGCATCCACGAGCAAGGCTCGCTGCTGAAGACGGACAACCCGCTCGATCTCGCGATCCAGGGCAAGGGCTTCTTCGTGGTGACCCTGCCGACCGGCGAAACCGCCTATACCCGCGCGGGCTCGTTGCAGCTCAACAACCAAGGCCAGGTCGTCACCGCCGACGGCTTCGCGGTGCAGGGCCCCGGCAACGTGCCGAACAACGCGGTCGAAGTCTCGGTCAACCAGTCGGGCCAGGTCTTCGTGCGCATCCCCGGCCAGACGGCGTTGCAGCAGATCGGCCAGTTCCAGATGGCCACGTTCGTCAACGAAGCGGGCCTCCAGCCGATCGGCAACACCTCGTTCCTGCCGACCGAAGCGTCGGGCCAGGCGACGGTGGGCACGGCGGGTACCGCCGGTGTCGGCACGCTGCAGCAGGGCTTCGTGGAATCCTCGAACGTGAACTCGGTGAACGAGATCACGACGCTGATCACCGCGCAGCGCGCCTACGAAATGAACTCGAAGGTCATCCAGGCCTCCGACCAGATGCTCAACGTCGTCAACCAGATGCGCTGATCGATCGGGTCGCCGGAGAATCGCCATGAAAAGTTTCGTCTTCTTCCTCGTCTTCCTCGCCGCGTCGATCGTCGCGGCCGCCGCCCCCGCCCCGGCGCAGTCGCTGCGCACCGACGTGGTCACGGTCGAAGGCGATCTCGTGCGTCTCTCCGACTTGTTCGACGGCGTCACCGCCGACCGCGCGGTGCTGCGCAGCCCCGCCCCGGGCCGGCGCATTTCGGTCGAAGTCACGCAACTCGTCGATATCGCCCGCGCCAACGGCGTGGCCTGGCGCCCGCAGACGCGCTTCGACCGCGTGGTGCTGGAGCGCGCCGGCCGCACGCTCGACCAGAACGACATCCTGCCGCCCTTGCGCGAGGCGCTGAAGGCCGAAGGCATGCGCGACGGCGACGAAATCGATCTCGGCAGCCGCGCGATCGCGATCTACCTGCCGCTCGAAGCGCCCGCGCATGTCGACGTCCAGCAGGTTCGCATCGACCGCAACACCAACCGCTTCACCGCGTCGATCATCGCGGGTGCGGGCCATGCCGGCGCGCAGCGCGTGCAGATCCAGGGCCGTCTTTTCGCCACCGCCCGCCTGCCGGTCCTGCGCCGCGCGGTGAACACCGGCGAAACGATCCGCGCCAACGACATCGAACTCGTCCAAGTGCGCGAAGACGCCAACAAGCGTGACCTGATCGCCGACCCGAAGCGCCTGGTGGGCCAAACCGCCCGCGTGCGCCTGCGCGACGGCGAACCGGTGCGCGAAAGCGATGTCCGTGCGCCCACGCTGGTCACCCGCAACTCGACCGTCACGATCGTGTTGCAGACCGGCAGCCTGCAACTCAGCGCCCAAGGCCGTGCCACCGAAGACGGTGCGCGCGGCGACACGATCCGCATCGTCAACACGCAGTCGAACCGCACGATCGAAGGGACCGTCGTCGCCCCGGACACGGTGCTCGTCCAGCTCGGCCGCCCGCTCGCCTATCTCGATCCGCACAAATCCGCCCAATAAAAACGAACCCATAAAGCCGAATTCACGGAGATCATTATGAACCGCTCCCTTCGCATCGCCCTCGTCGCCGCCTCGGCGCTCAGCCTCGGCGCTTGCGGCAATACGCTGAGCCGCCTTTCGGAAATGGGCCGCGAGCCCTCGCTCTCGCCGATCCAGAATCCCCAGGACGCGCAGCCCAAGATCACGATGCCGATGCCGCGCCCCGAACCCGAACGCGCCGGCGCTTCGCTGTGGCGCACGGGGGCCCGCGCCTTCTTCAAGGATCAGCGCGCCAACCAGATCGGCGACGTCGTCACCGTCGTGATCAGCGTGTCGGACAATGCCAGCCTGTCGAACTCCTCGACGCGCGGCCGCACGTCGAACGACGGCGCCAATATCTCCGGCCTGTTCGGCTACGACCCGACTTCGCTCGTCGCCCGTCTGCCGGGCGGTCAAAACGCCATCGGCACGCCGGGCCAGCAGGGTTCGGCGGGTACCGGCAACTTGCTCGGCGTCGACGGCACGACGAACTCGACCGGGACGGGCTCGATCGCCCGTAACGAGTCGGTGTCGATGCGGGTCGCCGCAGTCGTCACGCAGGTTCTGCCCAACGGCAATCTCGTGCTCTACGGAACCCAGGAAGTGCGCGTGAACTACGAAGCGCGCCAGCTGCAAGTGACCGGCGTCGCGCGGCCTTCGGACATCCTGTCGGACAACACCATCCGTCACGATCGTCTGGCCGAAGCGCGAGTCGCCTACGGCGGTCGCGGCACGCTGAGCGACCTCCAGCAGCCGCGTTGGGGTTACCAGATGATCGATATCATCTCGCCCTTCTAAAAATACCCCATACGAAGTGGTTAATCAGACCCCGCCCTTTGGGCGGGGTCTTGGTTTTTGGACAAGGGCTTAGATGGTAAACAACCCATTAGTCTTTCTGATGTAAGGCAAATTTAAGGCGGCTAACCCAAAGAAATCTTTGACATTCGCAATTTGCTTCGCGAAATTTGCGTTATGGACAGGATCGATTACGCCCTCATGGAAGCACTCCAGGCCGACGCCCGGGCTTCCCTCGCCGAACTCGGCAAGACCATTGGTCTGTCGATCTCCGCCACCAACGAGCGCATCAAGAAGCTCGTTACGTCGGGCACGCTGCGCGGCTGGACCGTGCGGCTCGACGCCAGAAAGCTGGGGTACCCCGTCCTGGCTTTCGTCAGCGTGTCGATCGACCGCCCGGAAAACGAGCCGCAATTCCTGGAGGCGATCCGCGCGATCGCCGAAGTCCAGGAATGCCACCACGTCACGGGCGAGTGGAATTACATGCTGAAGCTGCGCGCGCGCGATCCCGAGGATCTCGAGGATCTGATCGCGCGCCGGATCAAGACGATCCAGGGCGTGCTGCGCAGCCACGCGATGATCGCGCTGTCGACGGCCAAGGACCGCGAATACATTCCTTGCGTACAGCAGACGGCCGCGGCCGCCGAATAAAACCCGGCAGCACCCCCCGCAACAAAAAAGCCCGGATGAAACCATCCGGGCTTTTTCATTTGGGCTTGGAACGAAGCGGCGAGGATCAATCCTCGCGCTGCGTGCGCTCCATGCGCTCGTGGCGTTCCTGCGCTTCGATCGACAGCGTGGCGATCGGGCGCGCGTCCAGGCGCTTGATGCCGATCGGCTCGCCCGTATCCTCGCAATAGCCGTAGACGCCGTCGTCGATCCGGCGCAGCGCGGAATCGATCTTGGCGATCAGCTTGCGCTCGCGATCGCGCGTACGCAGTTCGGTGAAGCGATCCGTTTCGGTCGAGGCGCGATCGGTGACGTCGGCCTCGGGCACCGTTTCCTCTTGGAGGTGGTGCAACGTCTCGCTCGATTCCTTCAGCAGTTCGGCGCGCCAGTTCAGCAGCTTCTGCCGGAAGTATTCCCGCATTTGCGGGTTCATGAATTCCTCTTTTTCCGTCGGCTTATAATCCGGCGGCAACAGCGGATACGTCATCGCTTCCCCGTTTTTCACTGTGATCCGTCTTTCGCTTTCGATCGGCTCAACGTCCGAGTTTCGCGTTCCGTTGGCCCGGCTTGTATCGGAATACCGGCGGCCAAAGCAAGCATGCTCGCTGGCCCGCCGGTCCCGCCCAGGCGGGCCAGGACATAGCGCGACAAGCACCGTTTGCCAGCAAAAAAATATCTAGGGGAGGTCTGTTACCGGACGATGTCGATTTGGCTGAGTTTCGCCAGTTCGACCTCGGCCCGCAGCTCGATTTCGCCCACGAGTTCCAGCAATTTGGGGTCGGCGCCGGTTTCGCGCCGGGCGCGGGCCATCTGGGCCAATTCCACCAGCCGGGCGCGCGAGACGGTGCCCGTGACGATGCCGGTGCGCAGTTCCTCCAGGCGTTCGAGCATTTCCTCGGCCCGCTGGCGGGCCTTGCCGTTGGCGCGTTGGGAGGTCGAATCCTCGACTTCCTGGGCGCCCAGCACCGCACCGACGAGCTGCGTGGGCGCCGTCCCGGACGGGCCGTCGACGCCCTTGCCGCTATCGCCGTCGAGAAATTTCGAAAAATCGGATCCCTTGGCGCCGCCGCCGCGCTTGACGCCGCCGGCCCCGCCGATATTCCGCGATCCGCTTGTTTCGCCGATCTTCATGGCAAAAACGCTCCGTCCCAACCGTTATGGCCGGGAACCCTTGCGATCAAGATGGGCTTGGTTCGGGTTTCGCGCAATCGGCAAATTCTGCCGGGGACAGGGGAGAAATGGCCGGGCGCCGGCCATTCCCGAAAATGAAAAATCGTTGTTTTTCATTGGCTTGGGGTGGCGCGGCGACTGGCACGCGCCTCGCAACACCTGTTCCGGACCAACCCCGTCCGTGGGAAGAAAAAACGCCATGACGAGCCGAATGAAGACCCTGATCGGTGCCTGCTTCGCCGCCCTCCTCGCGGCGACCGGTGCCCTTATCCCCGCCGATGCGGCCGCCCAAGGCCGCGTGCGGATCAAGGACATCGCCGACTTCGAAGGCGTGCGCCAGAACATCCTGGTCGGTTACGGCCTGGTGGTCGGGCTCAACGGAACGGGCGACACGATCAACAACTCGCCGTTCACCCAGCAATCCTTGATCGGCATGTTGGAACGCCTGGGCGTCAACACCCGCGACATCGCCAACACGCTGCGCACCAAGAACGTCGCCGCCGTGATGGTGACCGCCACCCTGCCCGCCTTCGCGCGCCAGGGCGGCCGGATCGACGTGAATGTCGGGGCGCTGGGCGACGCGACCTCCTTGCAAGGCGGCACGCTGCTCGTCACCCCGCTGATGGGTGCGGACGGCGAAGTCTACGCGGTCGCGCAAGGCCCGATGGCGATCGGCGGCTTCTCCGCCAGCGGCCAGGGCGCTTCGGTGACGCGCGGCACGCCGACCGGCGGGCGCGTTTCCAACGGCGCCATCGTCGAACGCGAACTCGGCTTCGAACTCGCGGCGATGCAGTCGGTGAACCTCACCCTGCGCAATCCCGATTTCACCACGGCGCGGCGCGTCGCCCAGGCGATCAACGCCTTCGCCGGCGGCCCGGTCGCGCGCCCGCGCGATCCCGGCACGGTCATCATGGTGCCCCCGCCCGGCCGTCAGAACGATCTGGTCGGGTTCCTGACCGATATCGAACAGCTGCAGGTCCAGCCCGACCAGCAGGCGCGCGTCGTGATCGACGAAAAGTCGGGCACGATCGTGATGGGCGAAAACGTGCGCATCTCCACGGTCGCGATCGCCCAGGGCAACCTGACGATCCGCATCACCGAGACGCCGCAGGTCAGCCAGCCCAACCCGTTCTCCTCGACCGGCACGACGACCACGGTGCCGCGCACCGATATCCAGGTCGACGAAGGCACGGGCCGCCGCCTTGCGGTTCTGCCCGGCTCGGTCACGTTGCAGGAACTGGTCAACGGTCTGAACGCGCTGGGCATCACGCCGCGCGACATGATCACGATCCTGCAAGCCATCAAAGCGGCCGGCGCGTTGCAGGCCGAAATCGCGGTGATGTGACATGAGCGCCGGCTTCGCCCTCGACATCTCCCAAGCCCGCGAATTCGCGATCGACGGCGCCATGTCGCAGAAGTCGATCGCGCTCAAAGGCACCGGCAGCAAAGCGGTGACCCGCGAATCCGCGAACAAGACCGCGACCGATTTCGAGAGCATGTTCCTCGAGCAGATGTTCAATCACATGTTCGCGACCATCCCCGTCAACTCGACCTTCGGCGGCGGCCAGGGCGAGGAAACGATGCGCTCGTTCCTCACCGGCGCCTACGCCAAGCAGATGGTCAAGGCCGGCGGCATCGGGCTCGCCCCGCATATCGCCAACGAAATCCTCAAGCTCCAGGAGAAGGCCGATGGAATCGCCCGTTAAGACCCCGATCGCCAGCCCCGCCGAAACGCTGATCGCGGTCGCCGCGCGTCTGGTCTCGTGCCTGGAACGCGAAACCGCCCTGCTCATCGACATGAAGATGCAGGAGATCGCCGAAATCTCCGGCGAGAAGGCCGATCTCACCCGCAATTTCGTGCTGTGCGTGCGCCAGGCGAAGGAACGCGCCGCCGAATACAAGACGCTGGGCCCGGCGGTCCTCGCCGAAGTGCAGGAAGCGATGGACAAGGTCGACGAGACCGCGCGGCGCAACGAGCGCGCGATCCATTCGGCGCGCAAAGTGAACGAACAAGTGATGAAGACGATCGCCGAAGCGATCAACGAGAAGCGCGTCAATGCGGCGGGCTACACCAAGGCCGGCACGCGCCCGCAGCCGCTGGCCAAGAAGGCCGCCTACACCTATCAGCCGATGGTGCTGGACGAAAAGTGCTGAGCCCCGCCCCGCTCCCGCTCGCCGCGTTGGTATTGAAGGCGCTCGCCTTGCCGAAAGGGGCCGCCCCTTCGCCGATGCCGAGCGACGCGCCGTCGAACGCGAATGTCGCGCCCTTCGTCGCGGCCCTGGCGGCGGCCAGTGCGGTGCGCGGCCAAACGAATTTCGCGCCGCGCCTTGGCCCCCGCGAACCCGCCGACCGGCGCAAACGCGAGCGCGAACGCGAGCGCCGGCGCTAACGCCCCATTTCGCGTTTGAGATCCGCTTCCGTCCACGGATTGTCGATTTTGAATCGATGGCCGTGGATCAGCATGTGCAAATCCTGGAACGGCCCTTCGCCGAACGCGCGATAGCGGCGCTTATATTCCGCGGCGCCGATACCGGGCTCGATCCGGCAGAACGCGTCGAACTCGCTGCGCAGGCGCGTCGCCCCCGTCCACGCCTCGCCGCTTTCGGGTAGCGGCGCGTCCGAATTCATCAGCGCGGGGGCAAGATCGCCGAAGATCCGCACCAGCGCTTCGAAAGCGAGCGTGGCGAGATGCATGCGCCCGCAATCGGGCGGCACGTCGAACCATTCGGTCGCGACGATCGGCCCCGCATCGACCTGGCGGAGCATCCGGTGCGCGGTCGCACCAAAACGCGCCGCCTTCTCCCACACCGCGAAGCTTTCGGGATAGACGCCCGGATAGCTCGGCGGGCCGGGATGGAAATTATAGCCGCCATGGTCGCACGCGGCGAGGTAACGCCCCGGCACGATCACGTTGGTGGTGAAGGCGATCAGGCGCCGTCCCGCGACCGGCACGGCGAAGGCTTCGTCGAGCGCGGCGCGTGTGGCGACGTGGCGGACATTCACCGTCTGCGCAAAACCGCGCAGATGCGCCGCCAAATGCGGCGCCTCGCGATCCCCGGTCAGCAGAACGATTTCCTTGGGCATGTTCGGCGGACAGCATAGTCCATCGGCGGATATCCGGCATAGCGCAAGCGACATGCCCGCTTCGGTGCGAATCCGAATAGGCTTATGGCCGTATCCATGACCGACCCCGCTGCCATCGCCCAACGCTGGGACGCGCTCGCCGCCTTGGTCCGCGAAGCGCGCGGCGCCGAGGCGTTGCCCGGTATCGACGCGGAGCTCGCCACGATGCCGGGTTTCGCGCCCGGGCATTATTTGCGCGGCGTGGCTTGCCTCGGCCTGCGGCGCGGGGCCGAAGCCGCGGCATCCGCCGAGCGCGCCTGCGCGTTACAACCCGATTTCGCCGATGCGCGCTGGCTGACGGTGCTGGCGTGGGAAGCGGCGGGCGATCTGCCCCGGGCGATTACCGCCGCGCGCGAAGGCTTCGCTCGGCATCCGGAGCGCGTCGATTTCGGCACGATGGGTGCGCTGCTGTCGGAACGCGCGGGCGATCTTGGTGCGGCCTACGAAACCGCCAAGGCGACGCGCGACCGCCATCCCGATCACCCCAACGCCGCCTTCATCCACGCGATGCTGGCACAGAAAGTGTGGCGCCTGGACGAAGCCGCGAAGGGCTTCGCACGCGCCGCAGAACTCGATCCAAATTCGGCCCAAGCGCAATTCGGCCGGGGCAATTGCGCGCTGGAGGAAGGCGATTACGCCACCGCGCGCACCGCCTATGCGCGCGCCTTGGCGATCAAGCCGGATTACGAGCCCGCCTGGATCAACCGGCTTTATCTGTCGAATTACGATCCCGCCGTGACGCCGGTCGCACGGCGTGAACTTCACGAAGCCTGGGCCGCGAAATTCGTCGATCGCTTCGCGCCGGCCGAACCGCCGCGCGCGCGCGAACCCGCCAAGCGCTTGAAGATCGGCTATGTCTCCGCCGATTTCCGCACCCATTCGGTCGCCCCCTTCATCCGCACGCTGCTGCGCCATCACGATCGCGCATCGTTCGACGTGCACGGGTTTTCGAACGTCGAAAATCCCGATGCGGAGACCGCGCGGCTCGCCGCGCTCGCCGATGCGTGGCATCCGATCCACGCCCTCGACGACGATGCGGCGGCGGCGTTGATCCGCAGCGCCGGCATCGACGTGCTGATCGATCTTTCCGCGCATACCTCGGGCAACCGATTGGGCGTGTTCGCGCGTAAAGCCGCCCCGTTGCAAGCAAGCTGGCTTGGCTACTGCACGACGACGGGGATCAAAGCGATCGACGGTTTCCTGACCGACGCGACGATCGTGCCCGACGGTCACGACATTGCGTTCACCGAAACGATCTGGCGGATGAAGCACGCTTACGCGTTCGAACCCCAGGAAGCGCTGCCCGATGTGGCGCCCGCCCCGATCCTGGCGAAAGGCTATCCGACCTTCGGCCATTTCGGCCGGCTGCAACGCGTCAACGACGATGTGCTGCGCTTGTGGGCGCGCGTGCTCGACAGCATCCCCACGGCGCGGCTGTTCCTGAACACGCTGTCGCTGAACGACGCGAATGTCCGCGCGCGCGTGATCGCGCGTTTCGCGAATGTCGGCGGCGACGTATCGCGGCTCGATCTCGCCGCCACGGCACCGCAGCCCAAGACCTGGGCGGCCTATAGCCATGTCGACGTGGCGCTCGATCCCTTCCCGTTCAACGCCGGCGCCACGACATTCGAAGCGTTATGGCTGGGCGTGCCCGTGGTTACCAAACTGGCCGCCCCGCCTTTGGGACGCATGGGCGCTTCGATCCTGGAAACCGCCGGGCTTGGCGATTGGATCGCCGCCGACGACGACGCGTATCTTGCCCGCGCGGTCGAAGCGGTGCGCGATCCGGCGGCATTGTCACGACGGCGCGCCGGAATGCGCGACCATTTGCGCCGCTCCGCCTTGGTCGACGGGAAAGGTTTCGTGCGCGAATTCGAAGCCGCGATCCGCCGCGCTTGGGAAGCCGCCTGCGGATAGTTCGTCTTGCGCCGTGCCGGGGCGTGCACCACCATGGCGCCATCAGCGCCGAATCGGAGACCGCATGGCCGACGAAATCCAGTTCAACGCCGACGGCTTGGCGACGATCCACAACAGCGAATTCCTGCGCGATCCGCGTTTCGTGCGCGCCTATCGCTTCGGCATGCGCACGACCGCGACGCGGATGCTGGATCTGCATATCGAATGGCGCGCCTGGATCGCCATTTGGGCGGCCGAACAGGCGTTGCGCGTGCCCGGCGATTTCGTCGAATGCGGCGTCAATACCGGCATCCTGGCGGGCACGATCGTCGATTGGACCGGCTTCGGCAAATTGACCGATCGCACGATGTGGCTGGCCGACACCTATGACGGCCTGCCCGACGATCAGATCAACGAGGCCGAGCGCGCCATCGGCCTGCAAGGCTACAACGCCGAATATCGCGGCGGCGGCGCCTACGACATCGTGGTCGATAAATTCGCGAAGTTTGCGAATGTGCGCATCGTGCGAGGCGCGGTACCCGATACGCTGGCGCAGATCCACACCACGCGCGTCGCCTATCTGTCGCTCGACATGAATATCGCGTTCCCCGAGATCGCGGCGGCGCGCCATTTCTGGCCGATGCTGTCGGCGGGCGGCGTGATCCTGCTCGACGACTATAATTGGACGCCGCATATCAACCAGAAGCGCGCCTTCGACGAGTTGGCGAAGGAATGGAACGTGCCGATCCTGGGCCTGCCCACGGGCCAGGGCGTCATCGTCAAACCGCCGGTCTGATCCGCGATGGAAATCCGCCCGCTCAAACTCCAAGGCACGATGGCGATCGACTTGTCGCCGCGCAAAGACGCGCGCGGCTCTTTCGGCCGCTTGTTCGATGCCGAGATTTGGGCCGCCCACGGATTGCCCGTCGAATTCGCGCAGGAGAACGAGGCGTTCACGGCGGCCAAGCACACGCTGCGGGGCTTGCACTTCCAGCGCCCGCCGCATGCCGAAACCAAGATCGTGCGTTGTGCGGCCGGCGCCGTGCTCGACGTGTTCGTCGATCTGCGTATCGGCTCGTCGACCTTCGGGCGCTGGGATTCGATCGTGCTGTCGGCGGCGGAGCCGCGCTGGGTCGTGATCCCCAAAGGTTTCGCCCACGGCTATTGCACGCTCACGCCCGATACGCTGGTGCAATACAAGGTCGACGCACCTTACGCGCCGCAAGCCGAGGCCGGCATTGCCTGGGCGGATCCCGATCTCGGCATCGAGTGGCCGACGCGCGAGCCGATCCTGTCGGATCGCGACCGCGCCGCACCGCGCTTGCGCGATATCGTTTCGCCCTTCGCCGACGAAATCGAATGGTGAAGCGGCGCGTCGCCCTGATCGGCGCCACCGGCATCGCGGGCCAAGGTATTGCCGCCGCCATCCAAGCGGCGGGCCATGAGATCGTCGCGTGGGGACGGCGCGAAAAACTCGGCCGGCATATCGATCTCGCCCAGCAAGGGGCGGGCATGGGCATCGATTGGCGCGGCATCGACGCGCTGGTCCATGCCGCCGGCATCACCGACGAAACCGCGCGCGATCCCGAATTGGGACCGCGCATCGCGATCGAATCCTGGCGCACGGTGTTGGACGCCGCCAAGCGCGCGGGCCTTGCGCGCGTGGTCTATATCTCGTCGGCGCATGTCTACGGCCCGCTCGAGGGGCGCATCGAGGAAGACGCCTTCCCCAAGCCCGCGAACGACTACGCGCGCTTGCATCTGGCGGCCGAACAAGTGCTGCGCAGTTCCGGCATTGCGGGCGACACGATCCGCGCCTGCAATCTCTATGGCCGCCCGGCCGATTTGGCACGCTTCGAACGCTGGGCGTTGATCCCCTATGGTTTCCCGCGCGAGGCGGTCGAAACCGGCAAGATCGTGCTGAAATCGCCGGGCGTGCAGCAGCGGAATTTCCTGGCGGCACGTCGCCTGGGCGAGATCGCCGTCGCGACGCTCGCCTTGCCGCCCGAGCCCTGGCGTGTGCGCAACGCCGTGGGCCGCGATACCATGAATGTGCGCGAATTCGCCGCCCGAGTCGCCGGGATCGCCCGGACCGTATTGGGGCGCGACATCGCGATCGAGGCACCGCCGCCGATCCAAGCCCCGCCCGCTTTGGCGCTGGAAACAAGCTGGGGCGAGACCGGTGCCGCGCAGGACGATCTCGACGGGTTTTTGTCCGGCATGCTGCAAACGCTCGTGGCCGAACGGGATGGAAGAAGATGAAATTCGACGAGACCGCCGCCACCGATCACGCCATCGCCAAGGCCTATGTGTCGTTCCTGGTGGAGCGGCGCCTGGACGACGACGATGCGGCACGCGCGGAATTCTGCCGCACGGCGCAGGTCGCGCCCAAGCTCCTCTACAACAATCCGCATGTGAACCAGATCGCGTCGATTTTCGCCAAGCGCACGAATATGGAGCGCGTGGCGAACATGACCGTGCGCGAATATCTGCGCTATCACTATTACTACGTCCACCAGGCCTACAAATACGGCATCCCCGAGATGCAGCAGACTTGGCTCGGCCACCAGATCATCAAGTCGCCCGAGGATTGCTGGGTCTATCAGGAACTGCTTTACGCGACGAAGCCCGACATCGTGCTCGAACTCGGGCTGATGTTCGGCGGGGCTTCGGTCTTCCTCGCCAATATCCTGAAGCTGATGGGCCACGGCGAAGTGCTGGGCATCGACATCACCTTCAAGAATTTGAAGCACGATCCGCGCGACGCCGGGAACATCACCTATCTGGAAGGCGATAGCGGCTCGGCGCGCATCCTCGACGAGGTCGCGCGGCGCTGCGAAGGCAAGAAGGTCTTCGTCATCGCCGACAGCGATCACGAGAAAGAGCACGTGCTGAAGGAAATCCGGCTCTATTCCAAATTCGTGAATGTCGGCTCCTACTACGTCGTCGAGGATTCGCTGAACGATCTGATGGGCTACCATCCCGTGCCCAACGAAGGCCCGCTCGCCGCCGCCAAGCAATTCCTGACCGAGACCGACGCGTTCGTGCCCGATCTGCGGCTGCCGGAGAAATATCTGATGACGCTGTCGCCGCACGGCTTCCTGAAGCGGGTGAAGTGACATGATCATCGCCATCGCCGCCGCGCCCACGATCGACCGCGCTGCCGTCGCCACGAAACTCGCCGTCGGCAAAGCGCGCATCGTCGCCGATCCCGGCCGCGCGCTCGTCCAATCGCGCGGCTTCCAGACCATGTACGAAGTGCCGCGCGATCTGCAGACCGAGCTGCGCCTGCAATTGTTCGATCTGCACGCGGCCGAACTCGACAAGGGCGGCGACGTGGTCTTCGATCATTGCGTCGCCGAATGGGTCGCCGATTGGATGCGCTGGCATTGGGCGGCTTTGTCCACGCGCGCCTGGGACGCGGCCTTCGCCAAAGCCGCTTCGCTCGCCAAACGCTACGACAAGGTCGAATTGCTGGGCGACGGCCCCAAGCGCGGCTATGACGGCTATTTCTGGCTGGACGAGCCCAATGCCCGCCAGATCGCCGAGCTGCTGCCCTTCGTCTTGCAAAAGCTCGGCATCAAAACATGAGCGACGCGCTGTCGATCGACCCGACGGCGTATGTTTCGCCCGACGCGCGCATCCATGCGTCGACGCGCGGCACGAAGATCCGCATCGGCGCGCAGAGCCAGATTTACGATTTCGTCGTGATCCGCGCCGTGGGCGGATCGGGCGACGTGTCGATCGGCGAACATTGCTACATCAATCCGCATTGCACGCTTTATTCCGGCAATGGGATCAAGCTCGGCAATTACGTGCTGCTCGCCCCGCATGTTTGCGTCGTGCCGTCGAACCACGCTTACGCGCGGCGCGACATCGAAATCCGCCATCAAGGCTTCGCGCCGTCCAAAGGCGGGGTCGAGATCGGCGACGATGTGTGGATCGGCGCCAACACGACGATTCTCGACGGCGCCAAGATCGGCAAGGGTGCGATCGTTGCCGCCGGATCGGTCGTGTCGGGCGAAATTCCGCCCTATCAGATCTGGGGCGGCGTGCCCGCCGTCTATATCAAGGACCGCCCGTAAGCGCTTCGATCGCACGCGCGATCCGTTTGCCGTCCATCAAGGACGACGCCGCAAAACGCGCGCGGATTTGTTCGCGCGGCGGCGGCGCCTTCGCCAAGCGCATCGCCGTGTCGACGAACGCGGCTTCGTCCGCCGCAATCCACTCGGCGAAACCGGCATGGTGCAGGATCGAAGCACCCACGCGCGCGGCATGCGTGCGGCCCGGCAAGGTCACGACCGGCACGCCCATCCACAGCGCTTCGAACGTCGTGATCGTGCCGTTATAGGGCAAAGGATCGAGTGCGGCGTCGATCTTGCGATAGAGGTCGAGATGCGCCCCCAGCCAGCCGTGCAGTTCCACGCGCGACGCGACGTCGGCGAACTTCGCCAAGATCGCGTCGCGTATCGCCGCTTCTTCGAAGCTGCGCGCTTTCAAGATTAGCTTCGCTTCGGGCATCGCGCGCAGCAGCTTCGACCATAACGCGATTGTGGCGGGCGACAGCTTGGCGAGATTGTTGAACGAGCCGAAGACCGGCCCCGTTCCATTGCGCGCCGTATCGG
The DNA here is from genome assembly GCA_965228135.1 of Tagaea sp. Classification (GTDB taxonomy): domain Bacteria; phylum Pseudomonadota; class Alphaproteobacteria; order CACIAM-22H2; family CACIAM-22H2; genus Tagaea. The sequence goes on along the minus strand of OZ245798.1, from coordinate 5,026,339 downwards.
GCGCATTCGGCGGCGACGCGTAGACCAGAAAGCCGCCATCGATAAAGACCGGCGCCTCGGTCATCGAAGGTGCAGGATCGCTGACGCGATCGACCAAACGGAAATCGATTTGCGCGAGGCCGGTCGTCGCGGGATAGCCGAGCCACGTCGCCTGGCGAGGTGCCGGCTTGCGCGCGAACACACCCAAACGATGGCCGGCCGTATGGCCCGACAGATCGATCAGCAGATCGATACTCGCACGGCGAACCGCTTCGGCCGCCGCGTCGTCGTCGAGCCCGGCGATATCGTGCCAATGGTCGAAATGCGCTTTGAGTTCGGCAGTCACCGAATCCGCAGCGGCAACATTCGAAAAAGCGTGGATCTCGAATTTCCTGTGGTCGTGCTGCGGCAACACGGCGCGCAAGACATGCGCGCAGGAATGGGCGCAGAAATCGGCCGAGACATAGCCGATACGCGGCCGCGCGTTGCGAATGGCGGGCGCCGCGACGGCCGCGAAGCGTTGGGCCCAGTCGCGATGCGCGGCCAGCAACATTTCGGGCGTCGTCGCATCGGCGTAGCTCAGCGCATAAAGCGCGCTCGACGAAACCGGCAGCTTCGCGAGCAGCGCACAGGCCTGATCGGCTTCGCCGCGATAGAGCAGCGCGTTGGCACGGTTGGTGGCGGCATCCGCATCGTCGGGACGCAACGCGGCGGCTTGCGCGAAGGCGTCGGCGGCGGCGGCATAGAAGCCTTTGCCCGCCTGCGCGTTGCCCCGCGCCATCCAAAATTCGAAGCTGGGTGCGGCCCCCGTCAGCGCCGCCAATGCGTCGTCATAGCGATGCGCGCGGTTCAACGCCGTCGCTTTGGCCGGCGCGATCTTGGGATCGATCCCGGCCTTATCGAACGCCGCGAGGGCTTCGTCCGTGCGGCCGAGCATGCCGAGAGCCACGGCGAGGTTGAACCACGCGTTCGGATCGTCGCCGAAGCCGATTGCGGCTTGCGCCGCATCGTGCGCGACGGTGGCACGGCCGAGATGCAATGCCGCCCCCGCCAAGCCGATCAACGCGCGCTTATCGCCGGGCAGTTGCGCGTAGTCGTCGAAGGCTTCGCGCCAACGCACCAGCCCTGCGAGCGCATTGCCGCGATTGAGCCTGGCGCCGGCATGCGCTGGATCGAGCGCGAGCACACGCGCATAAGCCGCGACGGCCGCCTCGCCGTCGAGCGTATTCGCGTGATTGAATGCGATGCCGATATCGCCCGGCGCCAAAGCCAACGCGCGCTCGAACTCGGCGCGCGCCTCGGCGATCCGGCCGAGGCCTTTCAGGCACAGCGCCAAGGCGCCGCGATAGGCGGTGTTGCCGGGCAGGAGCGCCACCGCGCGCTCCAGAGGGGCAAGCGCTTCGCCGTCGCGCCCCAATTCCGACAACACGAACCCCTGCAGATAGGCGGCATCGGCATTGCCGGGTTCGGCGATGGCGGCTTGCGCGAACAATGCCAAGGCCGCGGGCTTGTCGCCGCGCCCATGCGCGGCAATTCCTTCGCGCAATGTTTCGACGACGTTCACGCGCCGGCCTTGGCGCAATAGCGCCGCCACAAAGCGCGATAGATACGCTCGAAATCCCGCGCCTGTTTGCGCGGATCGCACAAGGCCGAGTTGCGCACCGCTTCGCGCAAGGCCGCGCGATCTTGGTGCTTGGCCTTCGCCGCTTGCTCGACCGCCAGCGCCACGAAATGATCGTCGCTGGTCGCGATCAGATCAGCGCGGCCCACGCGCGTCAGCATGCCCGCGGTCCAACGCGACAAAATGGTGCGCCCCGGCGGCGTGACGACCGGCACGCCCATCCACAGCGCTTCGAACGTCGTGGTCGAGCCGGTGAAGGGTGTCGCGTCCAGCGCCACATCGACGCGTTCGTAGAAGCGCAGATGGCCGTCCGTCTCCACCCCGCCGAGTTCGAACACGATCCGGTCGGGCCCGATCCCATGCGCCGCGAAACGGTTGAGCAGGCCGAGGCGCGTCGCCTCCTCGCGATAGGCGTTATAGAATTTGAGCCGCAGCGTCGATCCGGGCACCGCGGCAAGAACGCGTGCCCACAGCGCGATCGCGCGGCTCGATATCTTGATCGGGTTATTGGCCGAACCGAACGCGATGTTGGCCCCCGCGGCACTTGGCGGAGCTGCGACCGGCGGTGCCGCTTCAAGGGGGGCATGAACATAAACGCGGCGCGAGCGCATCACGCGTTCGGTGAACGCGTCGCCGCGCGCGGCGGCCATCGTCGGCTCGGCCAGGAACGCGTCGAACACGTCGCTGCCGCTGGTCGCGACATCGAAAGCGTTGATCTGCACGGGGGCCGCGCGCATCACCGGAATGTCGAGCCGGTTGTCGTCGAAATGCTGCGCCATCGTCACCAGCACGTCGATGCCGTCGTTGCGGATCATCGCGGCGGCTTGCGCCCCGTCCAGACCGACGGTCGAGCGCCAGCCATCGGCCAGCGCGCGGAACTCGTGCGTCACGCTGTCTTCCGCCGCCGCTTCGGAATAGACATGGATCTCGAAATTCGCGCGGTCGCGGAATTCGAACAGCGCCCGGAAGCTACGCGCCGCCGAATGCGCGCGGAAATCGGCACTCGAATAGCCGATGCGCAGTTTGCGCCCGGGATCGCGCGGATTGGCGAAGACGATCGGCGTTTCGGGCTTGGGCAATTCGGCGACGAACTCGGCGTTGCGGCTGCGGATTTCCTGCGGATGAACCGCATCGTCGTAGAGGAACGCGTTGAGATAGGCCCGCCACATCTTGCGGCGCACGGGCCCTTGCGACAGATCGATCGCGCGGCGAAACGCCTCGCGCGCCTCGCGATGGCGCATCTGCCACATCAAGGCGGAACCGAGCTGGTAATGCGCATGCGCAAGGCTCGGGTCGTCGGCGATCAACGCGCGCCACAAACGCTCGGCCGCGACATGGCGCATATCGTCGGCCAGCGCATGGGCGAGATTGATTGCGATGGCCCGGTCGCTCGGGCGTTGCGTCAGCGCCGCGGTGAATAATTCGATCGCGCGCGCATAGTCGCGCTTCCAGTATTTGGCCACGCCCAGGTCGACGAGCGACGGCAGATGCAACGGATCGAGCGCAAGGGCGGCTTCGTATTTCAGGATCGCGCCGTCGCGATCCAGCTTGGCGAGCAGCGCCGTTCCTTCGGCATGAAGGGCTTCGGCGCTCATCGCGCGGACGCGGCCTCGCGTTCGATGAAAGCGGCCAGCGATTCAACGGGGGCCTTGTCGCGCCACAATCGCGGCAAGGCTTCTTGCGTTGCCGCGCGATACGCGGCCAGCGCCGCTTCGTCCTGCCCGAAGCGCACGGCGCGCGCGACGTAATCGTCGGGCGAAGTCGCGATCCCGTCCTCGAGACCGAGCTGCTTCAAGATCGCGTAGCTATGGCGCGACCGCATCGTGTCGCCCGGCCAGGTCAGCAGCGGCACGCCTTGCGCCAAGGCTTCCAGCGCCGTGTTGCCGCCCGACCAGCGCAACGAATCCAAATACAAATCGCAAGACGCGTTGAGCGTCGCGTAACGCTGGCGGTCGAGCCAGGGCAGGAACACGAGATGGCGCGCGGGGTCCACGCCTTGCGTCTTGAACGCTTTACGCAAGCGATCGGCGAAACGCGCCGCAAGGGCGGGCGACGTCGGATGGCCGACGAACACGAATTGCGAATGCGGGATACGCGTCGCGATGCGCGCCAGCAATACATCGTCCTGCGGCAGATATTTGAAGATCGATTGGCAGCAGAGATATTTCGTCGCCGTGCTGCGCAAGCCGAACGCGGCGGGATCGGGTGTCGCGCGCGTCTCGGGCGGCGCGTAGTCGATCGACAAGCCCGGCAAGCGTTCGACGCGTTCGGTATAGCGCGCGCCCTCGCCCGGCGGTTCCATCAAATCGCTGGTCAGGAACCAATCGATCGTCGGGAACCCCGTTGTTTCAGGATGCCCCCAGGTGAAAGCCTGGACGGGGGCGAAGCGCAAACTCGCCAAGCGATGGCAGATCGGATCCATGCCGAGCTCGGGATAGATCAGCACATGCGGACGATCGGCTTCGAGGGCGGCCGCGATCGTCTCGAACCCGCCTTCGACGAAACGTTCGAAGCATGCGCGCGCGTTGGGCGTTTCGGCGTCGGGTGCGGGCGACGTCCAATAGCCCATCAGGCGGAAGCGTTTGCGGTCGAGCCCTTCCATCCAGCCGCGAAACAATTTCCAGACCGAATGGTTGCGGAAATAGGCGGTGGCGAACGCCACGCGCAAACGTCCGTCCGGTTCGCGCGGCGGCATCGCCAATGGCTTGGCCCATTGCGGATAGGCGTTCGCCATCGCTTGCGCCGCAAAGCGCCCATAGCGGCGCTGCAAATCCGCATCGTCGCGGCCCTGATAAGGCAAATAGAACGGATGATGCTGACCGATCGCGGCGGCAAGTGCCGGATCCGTCGTGTCGCTGGTCGCGATCAAGCGATCGAGGGCGGCGGCGTAATTGTCGCGCGCGACGTCGATCTGTTCCGCACTATCGTAAAGGATCGGCAGTTCCGCAAAACAGGCGCCCAATCGCGCACCGGCATTCGCCGGATCGAGTTCGACCGCGCGCGCATAGGCATTGCGTGCGGCTTCGCGTTCGCCCGTATCGGCAAGTGCGGAACCGAGATTGGCATGCGCGGAAGCAAGCGACGGATCGATGTCGATCGCGCGTTTGAACGCAGCGATCGCGGCGTCGGGATTGCCGCTTTCCTGCGCGGCCGCACCCAAATTGTTCCAAAGGGCGGCGTCGTCGGGCAGCAGCTTCAATGCCGCCCGATAGAATTCCTGCGCCTTGGCGAGATCGCGTGCGCGATGAAACGCGAGACCGGCGAGTGCAAACGCGCCCGCATCCGCGGGATCGAGCTGCGACGCGCGCAGGAATTCGCGCGACGCGGCGTTCCAATCGCCGAGCTTGCCGTGCGCTTCGCCGAGATTGAGATGCAGCTTGGCGGAGTCGGGCGAGTCGCCGGCCAGCTCGAGGGCCGTCGCGAAGGCATCGCGGGCCCCTGCCCAGTCCGATAATGCGAAACAGGCCGCGCCGAGGTTTTGAAACAACATCGGCACGCGGATTCCGGCCGCGACGAGTTTACGGTAACTTGAAACCGCATCGGCGAAATCGCCTTGCGCGTGACTGCGCGAAGCAGCCGCCAGAATCGCCGAAATCCCTTCCATTACTTGAGCATACACCAGATCGACCGTGTCGTAACGGGACCAATTCCGGCCCCCGGCCCTGAATGCGGCAAAGATTATCGACGGATCGAATATCGAATGCCCGGCGTATTCGTCAAAACTTTTCTTCTAATTTTAGAGAATTTCGCTTGGCAGATCGAAAAGCTTTAAGTATTGTAATCCTTGCGAGCGGGCATTCCATCCCGGAAGCGCTCGCTGGCTATCTCGGCAGAATGCCGGGAGAGACCCTAGAAAGGAAGGAACACGTATCATGTCGAATTCGATTAACACCAACGTCGGCGCCCTCGTCGCCCTCGCCTCGCTGCGCACCACGCAGTCGGCTCTGTCCGTCGCCTCCAAGCAGGTGCAGACCGGCTATCGCGTGTCCGATGCGCAAGACGACGCCTCCACCTTCTCGGTTGCCCAGGGCATCCGCGGCAACCTCCAGGCCTTCCAGGCCGTGCAGGGCTCGCTCGCGAACGGTGTCGGTCTCGGCACCGTCACCCAGGCCGCGCTGACCAACATCTCCAACCTGGTCGGTAACCTCCAGGCTAAGATCACGCAGCTCGCCGACGGTTCGATCGGCAACTCGCAGCGCACGATTTACGCCGCCGATTTCAGCGCGATGACGAACCAGATTTCGAACTTCATCGCGCAGGCGAGCTACAACGGCGTGAACTTGCTGTCGAACAACTCGGCGGCCAAGACCTTCCTGGCGGATACCTCGGCGGCAACGCTGACGATGACCAGCCAGTCCTCGGTCCACACGGCGTTCACGACCTTCGCGCAGTCTTCGGTGTCCTCGGTCACCGCGGCCACCGCGTCGCTGACCTCGCTCACCACCTTCGCCAACCAGGTCGCGGCCTCGCTGGGCGCCAACGCTGCGGATACCCGCACGATGACGCTGCAGTCGAACTTCGTGAACTCGGTGGTCGACGCCACGACGACCGGCCTCGGCGCCATCGTCGACGCCGATATCGGCAAGGCTTCGGCCTCGGTGCAGGCGTTGCAGGTTCGTCAGCAGCTGGGCATCCAGTCGCTGTCGATCGCCAACCAGCAGCCTTCGGTTCTGTTGGGCCTGTTCCGCTAAGCGATCTTCCCTTCGGGGAGGTAAAACGGGGGTGGCGCAAGCCGCCCCCGTTCTTTTTTCGGTGCCCCGAACGGATATCGCGTCCTATTTCTCCAAGAACATGCGGCAGAACTTGGCGCGACTCCCCCTAGCGGGGTAAAAGATCGAAGGAATTGTCGATTCGGGCGACTCAACGCCCGAGGGAGGCCCCGTGACAGAGCCCGCTCAAAAACCCGGCGAAAACGACCGCGACCGCGAGTACCGCTTGCTGACCTTGGTCACCAAGAAGCTCAACGACGCGAAAACGGTCGTCCAACAGCTCGACCCGCAATCGGTCGGCCAAGTCTGCGACGCGATCTTCCATAATCGCGACGTTTGGAACGCCTTCGTTAACGACGTGTCGGACGATCGCAACAAGCTGCCGAAGGAGCTGAAAGTGCTCCTGATCAATCTGGCCGCTTACGTGAACAAGAACTCCGACATGATCATCAACGGGCACACGGACGGCGATCTGGATATGCTGATCGCCATCAACAAGCACGTGATGGACGGGTTGCGCGGCACCGCCTGAACGGCGACGCCCTTCCATCCGCCTTTCGACGGCGCCGCGCCCACCGGATCGTTCCGGACATGCCGGCGCCGTTTTGATTCCAGGACACGCTTATCCGCCGATGTCCGATCAGGCCCATCTTCATGCGACGATGCTCGCGGGGCTCGCCAAACATCAGGCGGGCGACGCGGCCGGCGCACTCGCCGATTATCGCGCCGTGCTGGCGCAAGCGCCCCACCATCCCGACGCGTTGAATTTGGGCGCGCAGGCCTTGCGCGCTCTCGGCCGGCTCGACGAAGCGCTCGACTTCGCCGCGCGCGCTTGCGCCGCCCTGCCCGGCAACGCCGCCTTCCATGCCAACCGCGCCGCGATCCTGCTCGACGCCAAATCCTTCGACGCCGCGCGCGACGCGGCCCAAGCCGCGATCGCCGCCGACGCCGCACATGTGCCGGGCTGGATCAATCGCGCGGTCGCGCGCGCGGCGCTGGGCGACGATGCGAACGCCGAAAGCGACTATCGCCACGCGTTGACGCTCGCCCCCGGCGCGGTCGACGCGCGCAACAATCTCGGCAATCTTCTCCAGCGCCAAGGGCGCATCGACGAAGCTTTAAGCGAATACGAGGCGGCGATCGGCGCCGATCCGCATCATCGCGAAGCGCATTCCAATTACGGCACGGCGCTTTATGCGTTGCAGCGCGCGGGCGACGGCGCCAAGGCCGCGACGCTCGCGCGCAAATGGGCCGATGCGCATCCGGGCAGCGCGACCGCGCGGCATATCGCCAGCGCGCTCGCCGGCGGCGACGTCGCGGCGCGGGCACCCGACGCCTATGTCCGCGACGCGTTCGATATGTTCGCACCCACTTTCGAGGCCACGCTCGCCAAGCTCGATTATCGCGCCCCGCAAGTGCTCGACGGGTTGCTCGCCCGGCATTTGAACCGCCCCTTGCCGGTCGGGCGCGTGCTCGATGCGGGCTGCGGGACGGGCCTGGCCGCACCGATGCTGCGCGCCCGCGCGGCGATCCTCGACGGCGTGGATCTATCGGGCGGCATGGTCGCGCGCGCGCACGAACGCAAACTCTACGACGAACTTCGCGTGGGGGAGTTGATCGCCGATTTGCGCGCGCATCGCGACGCCTACGACCTGATCGTCGCGGCCGACGTGCTTTGCTATTTCGGCGATCTAACGGATGTGATCGCGGCCGCTTCTTCGGCGTTGAAAGCCGGCGGCGGGCTCGCCTTCAGCCTCGAGCGATTGATCGACGCGCGGCCGGACGAAACATGGCGCGTGCGGCCGTCGGGGCGTTACGCCCACGCGGCGGCGGCGCTGCCCGACCTGTTGCGCGCGGCGGGCTTCGCGGAAATCGCGATCGAACCGGAATCGACCCGCAGCGAAAGCGGTGCGGCCGTTCCCGGCGCGATCGCCTGGGCGGAGAAAGCGTGAGCGAAGCGGCTCAGCCGAACTCGCCCGCACCCACGCGGTCGTTCATGTCGCGCAGCACGACGCGGACCGCGTCGCGGCCATAGACTTCGACCAGCATCTGCAGCACGACCGTGAAACACGCGACGCTCAGCGTGTCGCGGCCCATGCCTTGGCGCATGCCTTCTTCCAGCGCGTCGGCGATAACCCTCAGCGCCGCCAGGCGTTCCTGGTCGGTACTCGCGACGTTGAAACTTTCATCGGACATCGGCGTATCCCTTTTGGACCGGACGATCCCGCCCGGCCCGTGGTGCGAATCGAAGGATTCTACCACGAACGGTCAAGTTCAGCGGCGTGCGAGCCCTTGAAGCAGGTCGAGAACCCCGTTGCCGCCATCCATCAGCGGCGTCAACAGCCCCGCGTACATCGAGGCACCCGTACCGTTGGCCGCCGACGTCTCCTGATCGACCTTCATCAGATAGGTCTGGATGACCCGATCGACGAATTTGGGATCCTTGAGCTTGGTGATGTCGACCTTGCGGGCCAGCGCCGTCGCCTGGGCTTCCACGCCCTGCACCGCGAATTCCCGGGGAATGTCGAAGGCCTTGGTCACGACTTCGCGCAGGATCTTGTTGCCGAGCACGTCCCACGGGCTTTTGACCGTGCCCGCGTTCTCCTTGAAATAGATCGCTTCGCGCAAGCCCGGCGTGGCGTTGCCCTGGGCCTTGTCGAATTCGTTCTTCATATAACGGGTGATCAGCGAATTGATCACCGCCTCGTCCTTCACGTTCTTGACGCCCATATTCTTGAGGTCGAGACGCTGCGTGAGTTCGACGAACCGGGGATCGTTCATGCGGTTCGCGTAGGAATCGATATTGCTGAGATCCGACGTCAGGACCTTGCGCAGCAAGCCCTTCTTGTCGACCTCGCTTTCCAGCTGGAACGCGGAAAGCGCGAAATTCATGAATCGGCGATCGTTCAGCAGCTGATCGACGTCCTTGACCTTCGACGCGAAGGCTTTGACGTACTCGATCTCCCGCTGAATCGACGGCTGCTTTTCCCACCGTGCGCGCTGGGCCTCGCCCGTTTTCTCGAGCTGCTTCCAGGCGACGACGGCGGTCATTCCACCAGAAATAGAACCGGCCATGTCATCCTCCTTCGCGATCGTTCTCGATCGACGACGGCAATGTAACGAAGTTTATCGGCCAAGGCAAGTGCCGACAAATTAGATAAAATTCAATATATTTCCGTATATATTTAAAATCAATGACTTAGGAAAACACAGTTACTCGACTTCTTCGCTATCGGCCATCGCGCGCTGCTTGGATTTGCCTTCCGAGCCTTGCAACAGCATCTTGCCCTTCTCGGTCGTCGTGCCGACCAGATCCCACTCGAACTTGATCAGACGCTTGGCGTCTTTAAGGCCGGGGTAAAGCTCGCCCTTTTCGACCCGCGCGCGCAGCGCGTCGATGATCGGCTTCGAGGCGGGCGCCGCCTGCTCGAAATCGTTCATGAACTGGTGCAGCGCTTCGGAATAGGCCTTGATCTCGTCCGGGAACAGATAAAGGCATTGCAGCGTGTAATAGACGCGCAAAGCCGGCGTCGCGGCCTCGTCCAATTGAAGAATATCTTTTTGGCGCAGGATGTTGCCGCGATTGCGGATCGCGAGCATGGCCAGACCGCCGGTGTTCTCGATCACCACCCCGTTGATGATGATCTTTTCGGCGGGATTGAGACGAAGAACGAGCGGCATGGGGACTCCTCGGCGATGGCGCCAACGGGGGATTATAGCATCCCGTCCGCGCTGACAACCCGCCGCCATAGGGCGCGATAGGCCGTTTCGAATTCGCGCGCCAGACGCCGCCCGTCGCACAACGCCGACCCCGCCATGCGCGCCCGCAAATTCGCCCGCAGCCCCGCAAGTCGAGGCCGGTCGGCCGCCAAATCCGCTGCCAGCCGAACGAATTGGGCGGGATCGCCGGCGACGAGCGCCCCCAGCCCGACCCGATCGAGCAGCGACGCCCCCACCCGGGCGGCATGGCGGTCGCCCGCCAGCGTCACCACCGGCACGCCCATCCACAAGGCTTCGCAAGTCGTGGTCGTGCCGTTGTAAGGAAATGTATCGAGCGCCACGTCGATTGCGCGATAGCGCGCGATATGCGCCGCGATGTCGCCGACGAAGCCGACGAACTCGACGCGCGAGCCGTCCAGCCCCTGCGCCCCGAACATCGCCGCGTAGCGTTCGCGCGTCGCGTGCTCGTCCAGGCCCTTGGCCTTCACGACCAGCCGCGAGTCCGGCACGGCGCGCAAGACCTGCGCCCACATCGCCACGACGCGCGGCGTGATCTTGGGCAGGTTGTTGAACGAGCCGAACGTGATCCGCCCCGAAGCTTCGAACGGCGATGGCCCGGGCTCGGGCGCGAAGGGCGGCGGCAGATAGGCCAGGAACCCGCCCGCGATGCGCACCAAATTCTCGCTCGCCAAGGCGCCGTCGGGGTCGGTTATTTCGTCGACGAACCTTGCGTCGAAACAATCGAGGCCCGTGCTGGCGGGATAGCCGAGCCATGTCGCCTGCACGGGGGCCGGCCGGCGGGCGAACGCCGTCAGGCGATTGCCGGTCGTGTGCCCCGCGCAATCGACCAGCACGTCGATGCCGTCATCGCGCACTTGCGCGATAAACGCGTCGTCGCTTTTGCCCGCCATGTCGCGCCATTGGAGATCCAGCGCCTTGAACGCGGCGGTCACGCCGTCTTGCGACGCGACATCCGAATAGGCGAAGACCTCCATTGCCTGGCGATCATGCGACGCCAGCAAGGGCGCGAGAAAATAGGCGCAAGAGTGATTGGCGAAATCGGGCGAGACATAGGCCACGCGCAAACGCCGTTCGGGATCGCGATCGCGCGGGTTCGGACGTGCCGCACGCGCGGCGGGTCTTGGCCAATTCGCCGCATCGGCCAACGCCTCGGCCGGCGAGATTTGCGGATCGTAATGGCTGGAGAACAACGCGGCCGATGCGATCGCCGCATCGCCCGGCGCCAGGCGACGCGCCTGGGCGAATTGCGCGGCGGCTTCGTCCGCGCGGCCTTGCGCTTGCAGCGACAAGGCGAACTTGGCGCGCAAATTCGCGTCGTCCCCGCCCGACAAAGCGGCGGCGAAACCGTTCGACGCCGCGAAAGGCTGGCCCAACTGCAACGCCGCTTCGCCCGCCACCGCGTAGATCGGCAGGAAGCCGGGGAAGCGCGTGGCGCCGCTGGCGGCGGCAAGCAGCGCGGCCTCGGCCTCGCGCCCCGCCAGCAGGACGGAGGCAAGATTGACGTAAGCCGGGGGAAAATCCGGTGCGGCCGCGATCAGCGCGCGATAGCTTTCGGCCGCCGCGCGCCAATCGCCGGACAAGGCGATCGCGTTGGCGGCGTCGAACGCGGCGGCGATCTCCGGCGGCAGGTTCGTCGTCATCGCGCTAGTCTAGCGATTGAGAGGATTCGCGAATATGGACATTAGCGGGATCGAAACGCTGGAGCGCCGCGCCTTCGCCGCCTGGCCCGCCTTGCGCACGGTCACGCGCGACGGCTGGGTGATGCGCTTCGCCGCCGGCCATACCAAGCGCGCGAACTCGATCAACCCCGTCGCCGCCGGACCCGGCGATCTGGCCGCCCGCATCGCGGCGGCCGAAGCCGATTACGCGGCGGCCGGATTGCCGCCGGTGTTCCGCATCACGCCCTTGGCCGAGGCCGGCCTCGACGACGCGCTCGCCGCGCGCGGCTATGCCGCCTTCGACGAAAGCCTGGTGATGGCCGGGTCGCTGCCCCCGGGCGCCGCCGATCCCGAGGTGACGATCGATGCGGATCCGATCGCGTCGGGCTGGCTTGCCGATTTCGGCCGCGCGACCGAAGCCGATTCCAAATCGCTGGCGACGCTCGCGCACATGTTCGCGCACCGCGTAACGGGAACGGGTTTCGCGCGATTGACGCGCAACGGCACGCCGCTCGCCTTCGCGATGGCCGTGCCCGAGAACGGCGATCTGGGATTTTTCGAAGTGCTGACCGTGGCGCAAGCGCGCGGCCAGGGCTTGGCCCGGCGCACGCTGCGAACTTGCTGCGCCTGGGCGGCCGCACAAGGGGCGACGCGCGCCTATCTGCAAGTGACCGCGAGCAATGCCGCCGCGATCGCGCTCTACCGCAAGCTCGGGCTTGCGACCGTCTATCGCTATTTCTATCGGATGCGCTGAACAAAAAAAGAGGGGTCGCCGGAAATCCGGCGACCCCAAGTTCACGGAGCCGAAACGGTCGACGCGATATCAGCGCTTCAGGTTGACAACTTCCTGGAGCATCTCGTCGGCCGTGGTGATCATGCGGGCGTTCGCCGAGTAGGAACGCTGCGCCACGATCATTTTGGTGAACTCCTGACCGATATCGGTGTTGGAGTTCTCCAATGCGTTGGGGTTGACGCCGCCGGCTTGGCCGGTCAACGCCGCCTGATAGCCGATGAAGCCGGCCGCCGGCGAGTCGAGGAACGCCTCGCCGTTCTGACGGACCAGACCGTCGGCGTTGTTGAACGTGCCGAGCGCCAGCTGATACTGCCGCAGACGCTGACCGTTGCTGTAGGTCGAGTAGACGTTGCCGTTGGTGTCGATCGCCAGGCCGTTATACGAACCCGCCGAGTAGCCGTCGGCGAGGATGTTCGACAGCGAGATCGACGTGCCGCCGAACTGCGTCGTGCCGCCGGCGACGTTGAGCTGCGAAGCCGAGCCCGCCGTCGCGTTGGGGGCGCCGAACTCGACGTTGATCGACTGCGCGGGCGGCGGTGCCGTCAGCGAGGGCGCGCCGTAGCTGAGCACGACGCGGCCCGTACCCGCCGTGACGGCGGCGGAAAACTGCGTGCCCGGCGCGGTGTTGCCCGCGACGGTGATGCCGGTGAGCAGACCCGCCGTCGTCGTCGTCGTGCCGAAGGAGAAATCGAGCGCGATCGATTCGTAGTTGTTGGGCGAGCTGGTCGGCACGGTCAGCACCGCGCGCCATTGCGGCACCGTACCGGCGGCGGACGCGGCGATCGCGTTGGTACCGGTCGTCGTGCTCGCGGCAACGCCGGGCAGCGTGCCGCCGGCGGTCGTGCGGTTGTACCAGGTCACCGACACGGGCTGTGCCGCACCGTTGGCGTCGGTGATGGTGATCGTGCCGCCGTTGAACGTCGTGCCGGCCACCGCGTTGGACGGGATGTTCGCGGCGTAGGTCGCGTTGGCCGTCGCAAGGGCGGGCAGCTGCGAGGTGTTGATCTGCACGGGCACCAGCGAGCCCTGGTTGGGCTGCGGGTTGGGCACCGCGGTCGTGGGACGCGGCACCGAGCGCGCGAACAGATACTTGCCCGCACCGTTGACCATGTAGCTGTTCTGGTCGAGCGAGAAGTCGCCGCGGCGCGTGAACTGGCGGATGTTGTTGCCGCTGAAGCCCGAGGCGTTGGTCGCACCGTCTTCGACGGGCAGCCAGCCGGCCCCCGCGATCGCGATCGACGTGGGCGACGCGTCCTGGATGATCGTGCCCTGCAACGAGTTCACGAAGTCGGGGCGCGCCGTGGCGCCGCCCGGATTGAAGAAGCGTTGCGACGACGCCGAGACATAGCTCGAGAAATTGGCGTCGATGCGCTTGAAGCCGACGGTCTGCGAGTTGGCGACGTTGTCGGAAATATAGTTGATCGCGGTTTGGAAGGCGTTCAATCCGCTAATCGCGGAATTCATTGCTACGGTTGCCATGGTTTCGTGCTCCTATTTTTTGAATATATATCCGGCGTTATCGCAGGAATTTGGCGAGGTTGAGATTGAGCAAGTCGCGGGTGGTGATGTAGCTGGCTTCGAGCGAGGCCTGCACGCCTTTGATGCGCGTGCCGACTTCGCCGATATCGACGGCGACGATCTTGTCGGCCGAAATCGTGGTGGACGTGACGCTGTCTTCTTGGATCGAGCGGATGTCCTTCAGCAGCGCCTGGTTGGCGCCGTTGACGCCCGCGACGTTGCCGAGATCGAGCACCGCTTGCTGCAATTGCGCCTGGGCTTGCGCGTAATATTGCTGCGCGTTGCCCGTGGGATCCTGCTGCAAGTAGGTGTTCGGCGTGTTCTGCGCCCAGCGCAGCGCCATCTTGAAATTGCGCAGGCCGTTGATCAGGTTCTGGAACGCGCCATGCGTGGCGCTGATGCCGAAATCGACGTTCAGGCTGTCCGACACCGAGATGCGCGTCTGGGTGTAGACCCATTCGCCCGTCGCGGTGGACGGCGAGGCCAGATCCAGCGAGTTGTTGATGTAGCCGGGCACGTTCGTATTGCCGTCGCCCGCGAACTGCGCGGTGTTGACCGGCGACGTGAACGGCACGCGCTGCACGGCGTTGGCGTAGGTCGCGTTGCGCGGCGGCGAGTTCGTCGCCGCGGCGAAACCGTTGACGCCGTTGACGAGGGCCGCGTTGTCGAGGCCGTTCAACTGTTTCATCGGCGCGGTGCTGTAGGCGTTGCCCGAGAAGACGTAACGCTGGCCGTCGGTCGTGTTCAGGATCGACTGGATGCGGTTGAGCGCGCCGTCGATCAACGCCGCCTGCACGCCGTACGTCGCCGGCGTCGTCGACTGCGCCTTCAGCAGTTCCGAGCGCATGTCGTTGCCGATGTCCTGCATCGACTGGATCGACTTCGCGTAGAGATCGGTGCGGTATTGCGTCGCGTCGATCGCGCGGGTGTAGATCGTCGATTGGACGGTGATCTGGCGATATTGCTGGTAGCGCAGCGTGTCGGAAGCCAGGCCCTGCTGCTGGAAGCTGGACAAGGCCACGCCGATCAGGCCGTCGCGCTTGCGACCCGTGGACAATTCCTTCTGCAACTGACCGAGTTCGGTCTGCTGGCTCGAAAGAATGCGCTGCGTATCAAGCAGCTGCGCCAGATTGGTCACGCCCGTGATGCTGCCGGCCATGGATTAGCCCCTTCCCAGATTGATGAGCGTGTCGAACATGGTGCGCACCGTTTGCAGCACCTGCGCCGACGCTTGATAGGCGTTCTGCAGCGTCACCAGATTGGCCATTTCCTGGTCGATCGAGACGCCCACCGTATTGCGGTAGCTCTGATCGGTCTGGTGACGCAGGGTCTCGGAATAGTCGGCCGTGTTCTGCGACCCCGCGATCGAGCGCGCGGTGTAGGACACCGCCGAACCGATCGTGTTGGCGATCGTCATGGCGCCCGACACGATGCCGGTGTTGTTGAGCGCGCCGACGCCGGTCGGGATCGGGATCGGATCGAAGGTCGCGCTGGCGGTCAGGTTCAGGGCCTGCGACATGTCGCCGGCGGCACCGCGCTTCGTCGTCACCGCGCCGTTGGCCAGCGTGGGGTTGATCTGAAGCATCGAGGCGGACGGCGGATTGCTGCCGTAAGCGGGCTCGATCACGTAGACGCTGCCGGCACCCGGCGCGGTCGTGAAAGCGGGGCTGAGCGTCAGCTGGTTCGCCGTGTTGCTGGTGATCTGCGCCACCTGCCCCGCGCCCGTGCCCGAGATGATGCGCACCTGATAGGCGACACCCGAGGCGGTCGGCTGAAACGCGTTGGCGGTCCAGGTGTTGGTCGTATCGGTCAGCGTCGTCGTCGTCGCCGCGGTGGCGGCGTTCGTCATCAACGGCCCGGTGACCTGCTGGATGGTGTAGCGGCTGGTCGTGTCGGTCGCCGCCAGGCCGGGGGCGGTGATCGACGTCGCCGTGTTCGCCGTGATGATGGCGGACGAACCCTTGCCCAAACCGTCGGTGATCGTGACGCGGTAGTAGTTCGTCGCGGTCGGCGTCAACGCGCCGAACGCCGCGGCGGCGTCGGTCAGGCCGCTGCCCGAAGTACCCGTCGACGCCGTTCCCGTCGCCACGGTCGTCGCCGTCGTCGTCGCGGCGGGAACCGCCAGCGTCGAGAAGGTGAAGAAGTTCGCGGCCAGTTCGTTGCCGTAGGAAGCGCTCTTGTTGTAGGTCGAGTTGACCGTATACGCGATCTGATTGGCCAGCGCGTCGATCTGGTTGACGTATTTGCGCAGCGCGCCGTCCGTGGGATCGCTCGAGCTCATCACGGTCTGCGAGAAGGTCGAGGTCGAGGCTTGGCTTTCGTAGCCCGCGCGCAAGCGCAGCAGGGCGTCGAGCTGGCCGCCGGCGAAGGCCGTGTTCTGCACGGGCTGCGTGTTGCCGTTGACCGTGACCTGGATCTGGTTGGTGTTCGGATTGTAGGTGAAGCTCGGCGGCACGGCACCGGACACCAGCGTCTGACCGCCGGCCGTCAGAACCTGCAACGCCGCGGTGCCGGTGCCGAGCACCTGGACCTTGGTGATCTTCGAGATCTGCGAGACGATCTGGTCCATCTGGTCCTGCAGCTCGCCGATCGGCTGGCCCGTGGACGACTGGTTCACGAGCTGCGAATTGATCGAGTAAGCCTGCGTGACGAGCTGGTTGAGCTGCGTCAGGTTCTGGTTGATGTCGGTCTGGATCAGCGCGTCGATCTGCTTGGGCTGGGCGGCGAGGTTGTTGACCTCCGTCGCCAGCAACTGACCTTGCGTCGAAACCGCGCGCGCGAGCGTCGCGTTTTCCGGGTTGGCTTCGTAATCCTTCCACGCCTGCTGGAAGGCCTGGAACGTGGTGGTCACGCGCGGCGTGCCGTCCTGCACGCTGAGGAACGAGCCGATGCGCTCCAGATACTGCTGCTGCACCGCGTTGGCGGCGGCTTCGGAATTGCGCGCGTAGAGTTCGTTCTGCAGCGTCTGGCTGACCACGCGGGTGACCGACTGCACGGCGACGCCCGTGGGCAGACCCTGGACCGCCGGGGTGATCAGGTTGACGTTCTTGCGGGTGTAGCCGGCGGTCTGCGCGTTCGCGACGTTGGCCGACGCCACACGCGACTGCTGCTGCAGGGTCAGCAGCGAGCTCAGCGACGAGTTAAGGGCGGCGGACAACGACATTTTCGATCTCCAAAGCGCCCGCCGGTCGGAAGATCCGCCGTCGGGCTTGCCAAGGAATTCGCAACGTCCGTGCCAGGAGACAAATCGTTATATTTCAAGGGGCTGGTTAATAGCGATTTACCATTCAGGGCCAAATCTGCAGGTCCAGCCCGGCAGGAATTGCCGGTCGTAGGGCCGGGATTGCCCGGTTAACCAAACGCCCAAATGAAAAAGGCCGCCGGGGATGCCGGCGGCCTTTTCGATGCTTTTGGGGGCGATGCGCTTAGGCGCTGACGGACCCCATGCCTGCGGCCGGGCGGCCGGCGGGGGCCGCCGTCGAGGCCGGCGCGGCGGTCGCCGCGGCCCCGGTTTGCGGGGCGAGGCCTTCCATGATCGTCTTGTTGACGTTGATCAGGGAGTCGATATCGCCCGTGCCGTCCAGCACCTGGATGGTTTCGCGGCCGACCCACAGGCCGATCCCGATGATCTGGGCGCGCAATTCCTTGGGCAGCTTGTTGCCCTCGCTCGACAGGTCGACGATGAAGGCGTCCCACACCTTCTTGTTCCACAGCATGGCGTCGACGAAATCCGACGTGCCGCGCTTGCCGCCGTCGCGCGCCTTGGTCAGGGCGGCGGTAACCTGCCCCAACAGCCGATATTCCAGCGAACGCGGATTCTCGGTGGCGTTCTGCACTTTACCGTAAGCCTGGTAGCCGCTCATCTTCGACCCCTTGGATCCCGTTCTGTCACCGAGGGCGCCCGCCCCCGATTCCGGCGCCTATACAATGCGCGAATAGATTAACGATAAGCTTAAGGGAAAGCGCGGGAATTTGCACCCGTCCTTATAATCGACATATGGCCGAATCGATTCTTACGCAGGCGATGGCCCATCATCAGGCCGGACGTCTCAACGAAGCGCATGCGCTCTATATGGAAGCGCAAGCCGCCGCCCCGTCCGATCCCGCCATTCCCCATTTGCTGGGCGTGCTGCTCTATCAAGCGGGCCATGCGGTCGAAGGCCTTGCCCAGATCGATCGGGCGATCGGGCTGTCGCCCCGGGTAGCGCCCTTCCATCTCAACCGCGCCAATGTGCTGATCGCGTTGGGTCAGAATACCGCCGCCCTCGCCGCAGCGCACACGGCGTTGACGCTCGATCCCAATCTCGCCCCCGCCCGCGCGATGCTGGCCCGCGCCGCTTTGACCGGCGGCGACAACGCGACCGCGATCGCGCATTTCACGATCCTCGCCACCGGCAATCCGGGCGACGTGCAAGCCTGGCTGGGCTTGGCGCTGGCCAAGCACGCGCAAGGCGATGCCGCCGCCGCGATCGACGATTACCGCCGCGTGCTTGCCTTGGCGCCGGGCGAAATCGCGGCGATCAACGGCCTGGGGGCCGCCCTGCTCGATCTCGGTCGCGCGGCGGAAGCCTTGGGCGTGCTCGCCCCCGCTGCCGAATGCGGCTGGGGTCCGCTGGTCGCCAATCTCGGCAATGCGCGCCGCGCGATGGGCGATATCGACGGCGCCATCGAAGCGTTGCAACGCGCGGCCGAACTGGAACCGGGCAACGCAATCACGCTCGCCAATCTCGGCGCCATGCTGGCCGAGCGCGGCGATATCTCGGCTGCGCGCGCGGCCTGCCTTGCCGCGTTGAAGGCCGATCCCGGCCACGGGCCGGCACGCTCCAACTTCGCCGCCGCGATTCTCGATGCGGGCGATGCCGTCACGGCGCGCGCCGAATGGGAAGCGATCGACGGCGATCCGATCGCCGGCGCCAACGCGCTTTACGCCAGGCTGTTCGATCCCGCGATCACGCGCGAACAAGCGCACACCGCCGCGACCAAATGGGCGGCGCGTTACTATCCGCAAACGCCGCCCGCCCCCGCGATGCGCAAGCGCGACGGCAAATTGCGTGTGGGATTCGTCTCGCCCGATCTGCGTTCGCATTCGGTCGCGTGGTTCCTGCTGCCCTATCTTGCCGCGCGCGCGAAGGACAAGATCGCGCTCTACGCCTATTCCGAACTCGCCAACGAAGACGCGATCAGCGCCAAGCTGAAACCCGGCTTCGACGTCTGGCGCAGGACGATCGGCCAAAGTGCGGACGCCGTCGCCGCGCGCATCCGCGAAGACGGGATCGACGTGCTGGTCGATCTTGCGGGCCATACTTCGGGCAATCGGTTGGACGTGTTCGCCCGCCGCCCGGCCCGCGTGCAGGCCAGCTGGCTTGGCTATGCCGATCCCACCGGTTTGCCCGCGATCGATTGGCGTTTGAGCGATGCGATCTGCGATCCCGAACCGCAAGCCGGGCCGGAAGCGCCATGGCTGCTGCCGCAGGGCATTCATTGCTATGCGCTGCCCGAGGGCACGCCCGAGCCGAACGCACGCGCCAATCCCGCGCCGGTCTTCGGTTCGTTCAATATCTGGCCGAAGCATTCCGCACCTTGCTTGGCGCTGTGGGCGGAAATCCTGCGCCAGATCCCCGAAGCGACGCTCGTTTTGAAGAACCGCGCGCTGGCCGACCGGGCGGTCGCCGAGGCCGCGCATGCGCAGCTCGAAAAACGCGGCGTCGCGCGTACCCGCGTGACGCTGCTGTCGCGGGTCGAAAATCCGCGCGCCCATCTCGACCTCTATAACGGCATCGACGTGGCGCTCGACACGTTTCCCTATAACGGCGTGACGACGACCTGCGAGGCTTTGGCGATGGGTGTGCCCGTCGTCACGCTTTTGGGCGCGCGGCCCGCCGGACGCACGGCGGCGTCACTTCTAACCCGTGCCGGTCATCCCGAATGGATCGCCCGCGATCCCGACACCTATATACGTTTCGCGGTCGATCTCGCGCGCGACAAGGCCAAACGCGCGACATTGCGTAACGAAATATGCGCAAGCGCGCTTTGCGACGCGCAACGCTTCGCGCGCGATCTCGACGACGCATTTCTGGCGATGGCCGATCGGCAAGAACGGGAAAAAACTGCCGGGTGAATTCTTCCGCGCAGGCCATTTCCGCCGCCTTGGCCGAACCATAAATCGAGATATTTCAATGCGTTAGTATTTGGCCTCGGGCTTGCTGAGAAGGGGGAGACCAAAACCCCGAACGCGAGTCCGCACCAATGGATTTGTCCGCCCTCGAGAGCCTGCTGCGCACCGACAACGGCACGGCCAACCAACCCCGCCGCTTCGCCGACAATTCGGGCGAGCGCTTCGCCCAGTTGTTGGGCCAGGCGGAAAGCAAGACGCGGTCGGCCGCCCCCAGCCACGCGCGCCGTGAAACGCGCAACGAGGATTTCGCCGCCCGCCCGCAGCGCAACGACCGCAACGAGCGCCCGGAACGCGCCGAGCGGCCCGAGCGCAACGAGCGTCCGGAAAAGGCGGAGCGCCCCGAGAAGAGCGATCGTCCCGCCCATGCCGATAAGGCGCAGGCCGATAAGGCCCAGGCGGAAAAGATGCGCGGCGAGAAAGCCGCCGCCGACAAAACGACCGCCGACAAGGCCGAGCCGGCGAAGGATAGCGACGCGAAGGATACGGATGTCGTCGCCGCCAAGCCGGCCGACAACGCCGCCGCCGACGAGGCGAGCGTCGATCGGGATACGCAAGCCAAGACCGAAACCGCAGATGCCGATGCGAACGCCTCGACCGGCGTGTCGCCCGAACTCGTGAAGATGTCGGCCCTCGCCGCCGCGCATCAGATCGGTCTGATGATGGCCAAGATGAAGGGCGATGCGGGCGACGTCACGGCCGATGGCGGCGAAGCCGTCGCCGCTGCCGGCGCCGACGCCAAGGCCGCCAAGCAACAACTCGAACTCGCCGCCGGCGCCCATCCCGGCGTGAAGCCGCAAACCGCCGAAGCGGTCGAGGAAGATTTCGCCGACTTCGTCATGCGCGGTGCCGCCAACCCCGCCGCGATGGCCGCCGCCGCCGCGAACGACGACGGCGACGCCAAAGCCGATGCCAAGGCCGACGCCAAAGCCGCCGACAAAGGCCAGATGATCGTCTCGATCACCCAGCCGATGGCGATGGCCGCCCCGGTGGCCCCGGTCGTGGCGCTGGCCGTGCAGGCGAGCGCGCAAGCGCAAGCCGGCAAGGGCGAAATCTCGCTCGATGCCGACAAGGCCGCGAACGCCGCCCTCGCCGGCGACGACAAGGCCAAGGCCAACGCCAAGCCCGCCGACGCCAATCCGCTGTTCGGCCAAACGCTCGATCGCGCGCAAAACGCGCAATCGACCCAAGCGACGGCCGAAACGAAGCCGCGTGCGCCGATCGTCCCGCCGCACGAGCAGGTCGCCGTGCATGTGCGCAAGGCGGTCGACGACGGCCACAACCAGATCACCATCCGCCTCAACCCGACCGAGCTCGGCCGTATCGACGTGAAGCTCGAGGTCGGCCGCGACGGCACGCTGCGCGCCTCCTTCGCCGCCGAACAGGCCCACACGCTCGAAGCCTTGCGCAACGACAGCCGCCAGCTCGAACGCGCGTTGCAGGAAGCCGGTCTCAAGCCCGATGCGGGCGGTCTCAACTTCTCGATGCGCGGCGACAATCGCGAAAACGCGCAAGCCTTCGCCGATCTCGGCCGCGAACAGCGCGGCCGCGCCAATTGGGGCGACGATACCGCCGACAAGACGGCCGGCGCCGCCCCCGCTCCCATCCAAGCCAATTACCGCGCGGCCCGCCGGGCCGCCGGCGGCCTCGATCTGGCCGTCTGATTTTAAGGAGATAGAACCATGTCCGGTGCCGTCACAACCAACTACGCCAGCGGCGGCTCCTCGGCCGCATCGGGTTCGGCGACCGCTTCGGCCGCGACGTTCGGCAAGAACTTCGACACGTTCTTGAAACTGCTGACCTCGCAGTTGCAGAACCAGAACCCGCTGTCGCCGATGGACACGACGCAGTTCACCCAGCAGCTCGTCCAGTTCTCGTCGGTCGAACAGTCGATCCGCCAGAACCAGAATCTGGAAACGCTGATCGCGCTGCAGAAGAGCTCGCAGGCCGGCAACGCCGTCAGCTACATCGGCAAGACGGTCGATCTCAACGGCAGCGTCGTCGGCCTCGTCGACAATGCCGGCGTCGTCACCTACGAACTGCCCGAAGAAGCGTCGCGCACGACCATCAACATCTACGACAAGGACGGGAAACTCGTCCGTCGCATGGAAGGCACCAACAAGGCCGGCCGCAACGCCGTCGAGTGGAACGGCACGTCGGATACCGGCGCCAAGTTGCCCGACGGCGACTACAAGGTCGAAGTCGTGGCGCAAAACTCGGCGACGCAGAACATCAACGTCAAGACGGTCATCACCGGCGTCGTGTCGGACGTGCGCTTCATCAACGGCGCCACGATGCTGACGGTCGACGGCGTGACCTTGCCGCTGAGCCAGCTTGGCGCCGTGCGCGGCAACGCCGCCACGTCGAGCTGAACGGAGGCCTAGAAGATGTCCACGCGCATCGCCCACGCCGCGGCTTTGGCCGCCGCCAGCCTCGCCTCGCGCGAGGCGGCGGGCTGGCGTCTGGGCGGTGCGTCCTTCGCCAAGCTGCTCGACCGTTTCACCGAGCCCTTGTGGACCGACGCGAACGCGCATCGCGCGGCCAGCGGCGATTGGCGGACGGACGGAACCTATCAAGTCAAACTGCCGCGCAACGGCGAAACGCATGTGCTGGTGTGGCGCGCGACGCAAGGCGGCAAGCCGCTGGTCGTCGAACCGCTTCTGCTGCGCCACTCCGCACAAGCTTGGGAAAGGCTGCTGCCCGCCCCCGACGAAAATTCGCGCAAACCCGTCGCCACCGGCTTCGCGGTCATGGACGACGGCGGCGTGCGCGCCGAATACGAATTCCTGTGGCGCTTCATGCCCGGCATCGGCTGGCGGTCGGATCCCGACCGGCACGCCGACGAACCGGCCATGTCGCGCGTGCGCCCCGCGCCGTTCGCGGCGAGCGGCGCACTCGACCCCATCGTGGCGCGCGATCCTTCCGCGTGGCTGCGCGACTGCGGACGGTGCAAGCGCTACACGATCGGCCGCCGCGATTTGACGCTGACTTTGCTTTTATGCCCACACGATTGCCTCAAGCCCGGAGAGCCCGGATGAACACCGACGACGTCAACGATTGCTTAAGTGCGCTTCCCCTAGAGTCCGACGGTTGCCGTTCCTATTACGGCGCCCCTGCCGAGTTCATGACCGCCACCCAAGCCCGCCCCCTTCCCGCGTTTGCTGCCCCGTCGTTCCGCTCAACGGAACAAAAAGCGGTACAGCCGAACCGTAAGCCGATCGCCCTGCCGGCCCCCGGCACCCAGCGCTGGGTGGTCCGCCGCAAAGCCGCGATCGTCGAGGCCGTCAATATCGGCCAATTGACCGCCGAAGAAGCCTGCCGGACCTATTCGCTGTCGGCCGAGGAGTTCCAGTCGTGGCAGCGCCTGATCGAACGCCACGGGACAAGCGGCCTGCGGACGACGCGGCTGAAGGAGTACCGGGCGAAGGACGAAAGTTAACGCTCGGATTCGACTCTAGCTTTCGCTGCTAGAGTCCTCGTGAATCGGCAAAAATTTCCTAGTGATGGGAAAATTCTGCCGGGTCTTAACCTTCTCTTCACGCATCTTCCCTACGATACTTATCAAAGTTTGGATAAAATTGCGCCAATTCCGGTGCCATCGTTTTCCAAACTTTGATTGGTTTTTCGGGCAGTTAGCTCGATTTCGCGCGAAATCGGGCCAGCCGGTCGAGGGAAGAGCAAAATGGGCGGATTCGGCGAGACTTTGCGGCAATTAGGGCCGCTGCGCTTGTCCTTGCTGGGCGCGGTAGCGGTCGGCCTGCTTGGATTTTTCTTCTTCTTTTCCATGCGGCTGTCCCAGCCGCCGATGGGTCTCCTTTATAGCGACTTGGCGCCCCAGGATGCGGCACAGATTACCGCGCGCCTGGAACAGCAACAGGTTCCGTTCGAGCTGCGCAATGGCGGCAACACGATCATGGTGCCGGACGACCGGGTCCTGCGCTTGCGTTTGAGCTTTGCCGAAACGGGCATCCCGCGCGGCGGCTCGATCGGCTACGAAATCTTCGACCGCGGCGAAGCGCTCGGTCAGACCAACTTCATGCAGCAGCTCAATCAGGTGCGCGCGCTCGAAGGCGAGCTCGCGCGTACGATCAGCGCGTTGCAGCCCGTGCAGAACGCGCGCGTCCATTTGGTCGTGCCGCGTCGCGATCTGTTCAACCGCGAGCGCCAGGAACCGACCGCATCGGTCGTCATCCGCATGCGCGACGCGAATAGCCGCCTGCCCCGCCAACAGGTCCAGGCGATCCAGTCGCTGGTCGCCGCCGCCGTGCCGGGGCTTCGTCCCGTGCGCGTCTCGGTGATCGACGATCGCGGCAATCTGCTGGCGCGCGGTCAAGCCGAAGGCGACGATCCGTCGGCGCTCAACAACTCGGCCGAGGAATTGCGCCGCGGCTACGAACAGCGTTTGTCGCGCACCATCGAAACGGTGCTTGAGCGCGTCGTCGGCCCCGGCAAGGTGCGCGCGGAAGTGTCGATCGATCTCGATTTCGACCGCATCGTCACCAACAAGGAAAGCTTCGATCCGGACGGTCAGGTCGTGCGCTCGACCCAGACGGTCAGCGAAAACAACGAAGCCTCGGAACAAGCCGCCCAAGTCACGGTGCAGAACAACCTGCCCGATAGCGGCCAGGATTCGGGCGGGCCGCGGACCACCAATCGCGGCACGCGCACCGAGGAAACGACGAATTTCGAGATCACCAAGACGACGACGCAGCATGTGCGCGAGCAGGGCGTGATCCGCCGCCTGACCGCCGCCGTGCTGGTCGACGGCAACACGACCGGGACCGGCGGCGAACGCCAATGGCAGCCGCGCTCGGAAGAGGAAATGCAGCGTTTGACGTCGCTGGTGCGCAGCGCCGTCGGCTACGACCAAAAGCGCGGCGACACGCTCGAACTCGTCAATCTGCAATTCTACGCGCCCGAGGAGTTGCCGGTCGATACGAAGGAACCCGGCCTGTTCGACTTCTCGAAACAGGACATCATGCGCATCGCCGAAGTCTTCGTGATGGCGATCGTCGCGTTGCTGGTCATCCTGCTGGTCGCGCGCCCGATCATCAACCACGTGCTGAAATCGGCGCAGGAGAAACGCGAACAGGAACGCGCGGCGGCCGAGCAAGCGGCGGCGCAAGCCCAGCTGCTGCCCGGCGGTGCGGGCGGCATGCCCGGCGCCTTGGGCGGTCCCGCCCCCGGCATGGAAGGCCCCAGCGAGATCGAACAGATGATCGACATCGCCCAGGTCGAAGGCCGCGTGCGCGCGTCGTCGATCAAGAAAATCGGCGAGATCGTCGAGAAGCATCCCGAAGAGGCCGTCGCCATTCTTCGGACCTGGATGTACCAGGAAACCTGATCGGATAGGCGCATAGACACATGACCCTACCGCAATATCGCACCCCGTCTTCGGCCCCGCGCCGCCGCGTGAACCCGCAAGGGGCGCAGCGCGCCGCGGCGTTGCTGCTCGCCCTCGACGAAGGCGCGGCCGCGCGCCTCGCCGCCGCGTTGGACGCGAACGAGCTCTCCGCACTCACGGGGGCGATGAAAACGCTCGAACCGCTCGACGCCTCTGAACTCGAAGCGCTGATCGACCGCTTCGCCAACGAAACCGCCGTTCGGCTCTCGGTCTAAGGAAACGCGATGCCCGCCATCAGCAAATTCCTGTTCGAAGAAGAATTCACGGGCGCCGTCGGCGAAGACGGCCAGCCCGCGCCGGTCGTCGTGCGCCGCAAGCCCAAGCATTTCTCCGAAGCCGAAGTCGACATCTTCAAGAAGAACGCGTTCGAGGAAGGCAAGCTCGCCGGTTACGAACAAGGCAAGGCGGAAGCGTTGTCCGACGCCGCGTCGCTGACGGCGCAAGCGCTCGCCGCCATCGGCGCCACGCTGCCCGAAGCGGTCGAAGCCGCCCACCGCGCGCGCGAGGAAGCCGCCGCCGGGGCCGTCACCGCGATGGGCGCCATCGCGCGCAAGCTTTTGCCCGCGATGGCCGACCAACGCGCGATCGAGGAAATCGAAGCGCTCGCGCGCGATTGCCTGTCGCGTTTGGCCGAGGAACCGCGCATCGTCGTCAAGGTCGCCGCCGATCTCGCCGAGACGGTGCGCGCCAAGCTCGAAACGCTCGGCACCCAGTACGGGTTCGCCGGACGCCTGGTCGTCATGCCCGATCCGAGTCTGCCGATCACCGACACGCGCATCGAATGGGCCGACGGCGGGGCCGAACGCAACGTCGCCGACATCTGGAAGGAAATCGAAGACGCGATCGAACGCTACCTGGCGATGAAGCCGGGTGCGGGCGCGTCCTGAACCCATAAAGGAGAACAACGATGGCCGACGAAAAGCCGAATTTCGACGATCTCGACATGGCCAAGGCCATGGCGGGCGATCCCGCGATGGCCGCCGCCGCGGCGAACGCGGCGGGCGGCGACGCCCAGCGCCAGGCGCGCACCGCCAAGGAGCTGGAAGCCGTCTACGACATTCCCGTCACGGTTTCCGCCGTGTTGGGCAAGGCGACGATGCAAGTGAACCAGCTGCTGAAGCTGGGCCGCGGCGCCGTCGTCGAACTCGACCGCAAGGTCGGCGAAGCGATCGACATCTACGTCAACAACCGGCTCGTCGCGCGCGGCGAAGTCGTGGTCGTGGACGAACGCCTGGGCGTGACCATGACAGAAATCGTCAAGGTCGATCGCTCCTAAGCCGAAAGTAGACACCATGCGCTTGCTGATCGTCGGCACACTTTCGGGACAGGTCTCCACCGCGGCCAAAATCGCCATCGCGCGCGGCGCGAAGGTGAGCCAGGTCGACAGCGTCGAGCGGGGTATGGAAGCCTTGCGCGGCGGCAAGGGGGCCGATCTCGTGATGGTCGATGTCGGCCTCGACGTCGGCGCCTTGGTCGACGGCCTGCGCGCCGAGCGCATCCACGTGCCGGTCGTCGCTTGCGGCATCGGCACGGATTCCGCCGCCGCCGTGCGCGCGATCAAGGCGGGGGCGAAGGAATACATCCCCCTGCCCCCGGAGCCCGAGCTGATCGCCGCCGTGCTGGCGGCCGTCACCGAGGAAAGCTCGGCGATCGTGTTCAAGGATCCGGCGATGGGCGACACGCTGCGCCTGGCCGACCGCGTGGCCGCGTCCGACGCGTCGATCCTGATCACCGGCGAAAGCGGCACGGGTAAGGAATTGATGGCGCGCTACATCCACGCCAAAAGCAAGCGCAACGCCGCCCCGATCATCTGCGTGAACTGCGCCGCGATCCCCGACAATCTGCTGGAAAGCGAATTGTTCGGCCACGAGAAGGGCGCCTTCACCGGTGCCGTCGCGCGCCGCGTGGGCAAGTTCGAAGAAGCCGATAGCGGCACGCTGTTCCTCGACGAACTCGGCGAAATGGATATGCGCTTGCAGGCCAAGCTGCTGCGCGCGATCCAGGAACGCGTGATCGATCGCGTGGGCGGCACGACGCCGATCAAGGTCGATATCCGCATCCTCGCTTCGACCAACCGCGATCTCGAAGCCGAAGTGCGCGCCGGCCGCTTCCGCGAAGATCTCTATTTCCGCCTCAACGTCGTCACGCTGCGCCTGCCGCCGTTGCGCGCGCGCCCGTTGGATATCGAGGTGCTGGCCGACCATTTCCTGCGCAAATACGCCGAAGCCAACGGCGCCGAAGCGCGCGAGATCGCCCCCGAAGCCAAGGCGATGCTGCGCGCGCATACGTGGCGCGGCAATGTGCGCGAACTCGAAAACACCATCCATCGCGCGGTGCTGCTCTCCAAGGGCCCGACCATCGGCGCGGACGCGATCGTCCTGCAAGGCGCCACGCGCGCCGACGACCGTCCCGCCCCGGCCGCCGCCTATTCGGGCGCGCCGGCGGCAGCGCAAGCCACGCCGGGCGGGCCCAAACCCGCCCTCGTCGGCCGCACGGTCGAAGACGTCGAGCGCGAGCTGATCATCGACACGCTGAGCCATTGCCTGGGCAACCGCACCCATGCGGCCAATATCCTCGGCATCTCGATCCGTACGCTGCGCAACAAGCTGAAGATCTATTCCGACCAAGGCTTCGCGCCGCCGCCCCCGCAAGGCGGCGAGCCGCGCGCGGCGTTCTGATCGGATAAATCCAGATGGCAGAACCCGCCGCCGCCGAAGCACCGCCACCCGACATGGGCGGCGCGCCAGGCCCGAGCCTGATGGACCGACTGAACGGCCTTGGCCGTCAGACGGACATTATGCTGGCGCTGGGCGTGTTCGGCATCGTCCTGGTTCTGCTGATCCCGCTGCCGACCTGGCTGCTCGACATCTTCCTTGCGTTGTCGATCACCTTCTCGGTCCTCATTCTGCTCGTCTCGCTGTTCATCCAGCGGCCGCTGGATTTCAGCTCCTTCCCGACCGTCCTGCTGATTTCCACGCTGATGCGCTTGGCGTTGAACCTCGCCACCACGCGCCTTATTCTCAGCCACGGCCACGAAGGCCCGCAAGCGGCGGGTGCGGTCATTCAAGCCTTCGGCAAGTTGCTGATGGGCGGCAGCTTCATCATCGGCGTGATCGTGTTCGCGATCCTGGTGATCGTGAACTTCGTCGTCATCACCAAAGGTTCGGGGCGCATCGCGGAAGTGTCCGCGCGCTTCACCTTGGACGCGATGCCCGGCAAGCAGATGGCGATCGACGCCGATCTGTCGGCGGGTTTGATCGACGAAGGCACGGCGCGCAAGCGCCGCCAGGAATTGGAGGACGAAAGCCAGTTCTTCGGCTCGATGGACGGTGCCGCGAAGTTCGTGCGCGGCGACGCGGTCGCCGCACTCCTCATTACCTTCATCAACATCGTCGCGGGCCTGATCATCGGCACGACGGCGCACGGCCTCAACTTCGCCCAGGCCGCGCAGTACTACACGCTGCTGACCATCGGCGACGGCCTGGTCAGCCAGGTCCCCGCCCTCATCACCTCGATCGCCGCGGGCTTGCTCGTCACCAAGTCGGGCGTGCGCGGGGCCGCCGACAAGGCGCTGATCGGCCAGCTCGGCGGCTATCCCAAGGCGCTGGTGCTGTGCTCGATCCTGACCGGCGCACTCGCGGTCATGCCGGGCTTGCCCTTCCTGCCTTTCGCGATCCTCTCGGCCGCCTCCGGCTACGCCGGCTACGTGATGCTCGAGAACGTGAAGAAGGTCGAAGTCGAGGCCGCGATCCAGAAGCAGATCGCCGACACGCCCCCGCCGCCGCCCGAAGAGCCGATCCAGGCGTCGCTGCATATCGACCTCATCCGTCTCGAACTCGGCTACGGCTTGTTGTCGCTGATCAACGCCGACAAGGGCCAGAAGCTGACGGATCAGATCAAGGCGCTGCGCCGCCAGCTCGCCGCCGACCAAGGCTTCGTCATGCCGTCGGTGCGCATCCAAGACAATATGCAGCTGCCCTCGACCGAGTATTGCATCCGCATCAAGGAAATCGTCGCCGGCCGCGGCGATTTGCGTCCCGGTCAACTGTTGATCATGGACCCGCGCGGCGACGCGATCCCGCTGCCGGGCGAAGCGACGAAGGAACCGACTTTCGGCCTGCCCGCGATGTGGGTCGACGAAGCCTTGCGCGAAGAAGCGATGTTCAAGGGCCTGACGGTCGTCGATCCGCAGACCGTGATCACCACGCATCTGACCGAGATCGTGAAGGACCATATGTCCGATCTGCTTTCCTATTCGGAAACGCAGAAACTGCTCGACGATCTGCCCAAGGAACACAAGAAGCTGGTCGAGGAGCTTATTCCCTCGTCGATCACCGTCGGCGGTTTGCAGCGCACGCTGCAAAACCTGCTGGCCGAGCGCATTTCGATCCGCGACCTGCCCGCGATCCTGGAAGCCGTTTCGGAATCGGCCGGCCACACGCGCAACATCACCGCGATCACCGAGCATGTGCGCGCGCGCCTCGCCCGCCAGATCTGCGAGCAGAACTCGGCCGACGGCCAGTTCATCCCGCTGGTCACGCTGGGGCCGGAATGGGAGCAGAGCTTCGCCGAATCCATCGTCGGCCAGGGCGACGACCGCCAATTGTCGATGCCGCCCTCGCGCTTGCAGGAATTCATCCAATCGGTGCGGACGGTGTTCGAACGCCACGCGCTGATGGGCGAAAGCCCGGTGCTGCTGACCAGCCCGCTGGCCCGGCCCTTCGTGCGCTCGATCATCGAACGATTCCGTCCCGCGACGGTCGTGATGTCGCAGAACGAAATCCATCCGCGCGCGCGGATCAAAACCGTCGGCTCGATCTGAGGACGAATGTAGATGCGCCTCAAATCCTACACCGCCGCCACCGCCGAAGACGCGATCGCCCAGATCCGCCGCGAACTGGGCGACGAAGCGTTGGTGGTGTCGACCGAAACGCAAGGCGATCTGGTGCGCGTCGTCGCGGCCCTTGAGGTCGCGCCCGACGCGCCCGAGCCCGCCTACGAACCGCGCGACGTGGCCGAGCTCGAAGACGAATTCGAAGCGCCGCAGAACCCGACTTTCGGGCGCGCGCGGCCCCAGCCGCCCGAAGCCGATCCGATCGATCAGATCTTGGCCTATCACAACGTGCCGCCGATGCTGCGCCGGCGCGTGCTCGACGGCCCGTCGCTGGGAAGGCGCGCCGGGATCCCCAGCGTGGGTGCGACCCTCGCCAAGCGACTTGCCGGGCTTTATCGCTTCGATCCGCTGATGCGCCGTATTTCGGGCGCACCGCTCGTCATCGTCGGTCCGCCGGCGGCGGGTAAAACGCTCGTCGCCGCCAAGATCGCCACGCAAGCCGTGCTCGACGGCGAGCCGGTGCGCCTCATCACCTGCGATCGCAATTCGGCGGGCGGCGTGCCGGCGCTGGCGTCCTTCGCCAATATCCTCGGCGTCGAATTCGACATCGCCGAAACGCCTGAGGACCTCGCGCGTTTCGTGCGCGCCTCGCGCGACGACGCGCTGCTGATCGTCGATACGGCCGCCGCGAACCCGTTCTCGCAAGCCGAGATCGCCGCGACCGCGCGCTTCGTCGTGGCTTCCGGCGGCGACGCGTTGCTCGCTTTGCCCGCCGGGCTCGATCCGATCGAGAGCGTGGAAATCGGCGAAGCCTTCGCCAAGACAGGCGCGACACGCCTCGTGCCCACGCGTCTCGACGCCGCACGGCGCATGGGCGGCCTGCTCGCCGCCGCCGCCTCCGGCACCTATTCCTTCGCGGAGGCGGCGGTGTCGCCGTCCCCCGCCGACGCCCTCGAAACGCTCGATGCCGAGCGTTTTGCCCGCATCCTCGTCGCTTCCGCCAATGCGATCCGGCGCGAAGCCCAAACGGAGGCCGTATCGTGAGCACCGTCCATGCCCTGAACTTCGCCTATCGCGAAGCCGCCGATCCGGCGGCGACGCCGCAAGCGCGCCAAGGCCTCGGCATCGTCGCCGTCGCGTCCGGCAAAGGCGGTGTCGGCAAGACGTGGTTCTCGATCACGCTGGCCGCATCGCTCGCTCGCAAAGGCCTCAAGGTCCTGCTGTTCGACGGCGATCTGGGTCTCGCGAATGTGGACATCCAGCTCGGCCTGTTCCCGCAGCGCGATCTCGGCCACTACTTCTCGGGCTCGCATCCGTTGCGCGAATGCGTGACCGCCTATCCGGCGGGCAAGTTCGACATCCTGGCCGGGCGCTCGGGCTCGGGCAATCTCGCCACGCTGCCGCAAACGCGCTTCGCGCAATTGGTCCGCGATCTCTACGAACTCTCGGCCGATTACGACGCCACGATCATCGATCTGGGTGCCGGCATCGAGGCGCATACGCGCGGTCTCGCGGCCCTGTCGCGCACTTGCGTGATCGTGACCAACGACGAGCCGACATCGCTCACCGACGCCTACGCCTTCGTGAAGGTGCTGACGATCAACCGCCAGCGCACCGACGTGCGCGTCGTGGTGAATTGCACCTCGAACCCGACGCAAGGCCAACGCATCCACGAAACGCTCGCCAAGGCTTGCCGCGAATTCCTGAAATTCGAGCCCGGCCTGCTCGGCACCGTGCGCCGCGACGGGCGCGTGCGCGACGCGATCCACGCCCAGACGCCGCTGCCCGTGCGCCATCCCGGCGCCAACGCGGCGGTCGATGTCGAGGCGATCGCGCAGCGCCTGATCGACCGCGTCTGAGATCGCGGTGAGCGGCTCGATCCTCCCGCCGGGGACGGGTGCGGCCGCCGCTACGCCGCAAGCGACGGTCAGCGCGCAGGATTTCCAGCGCGTCGTCGCGCAAGTGACGCAGCTGCCCGCCGAGCTGCGCAACGCGATCATGTCGGCGAACCAGCAAATGTCGCTGGCCAAGGTGATCGGCCAAATGCCGGCGCAGATGCCGGTCGTCCAAGGCCAGGTCCAGGGCACGGACCAAAGCGGCGCGACGCTCATTCAAACCGCGCAAGGCCAGTTGGCGGTCAAGCTGCCCATGCCCTTGCCACAGGGTGCGACGGTCACACTGGCGCTGGGCGGCAATGCGCAAGCCCCGCAAGCGCAGATCCAGCAGGTTCAACAACCGCCCGCCCAAACCGCGCAAGCCGCACAACAAGCCCCGCAAGCGCCGATCACCCAGATCGCGCAAAGCGCCACGCAAAGTCAGCCCAGCGTGCAGACGAAGGCGACGCTGATCGCCGCCCCCACCAATCCGCAGCCTTCGCCGTCCGCTCCGCAAGCGGCCGCGACACCCGCCCAGACCGTGCAGGTCGGGCAAAGCGTGCAAGTCCGCGTGCTGCCCGAAGGGGCGGCGCAAACCACGCAAGCGACACCGCAAGCGCCCGCGTCGAATTTCGGCCAGACGCTGACCGCGCGCGTCGTGGCGCATACGAGCGGCGGCCAGACGATGCTGGAAACGTCGATGGGCCGCTTCGCGTTGCAATGGCCGCAAGGCGTGCCCAAACCCGCCGAGGGCGCAAGGCTCGCCGTCGAAGTGACGCTGCCCCAGCTTGCGCGGACCGCCGTCGCGGGCGACGTGCCGCTCAAATCGGGGGCGGCGTTGTCGCGCGATTGGCCCTCGCTCAAAGACGCGATCAAAGTGCTGAGCGAAACCGATCCCGGCCTCGCCAAGCGCGTGATGGATGACGGCTTGCCGCGACCGGGCCCGAAGCTTGCGACGCAAGTTCTGTCTTTCCTGTCGGGCGAGCGCACCGATGCGCGTGCCCTGCTTGGCGATCAGGTGGCGACGGCACTGGAGCGTGCGGGGCGCGGCGATGTGCTGCAACGCCTGGACGGCGATCTCAAAGAAATGCAGCGCCAAGCCAATGCGCCGGGCGATTGGCGCGCGGCTTACGTGCCGGTGTGGGACGGACAGAATTTGTCGCAGATGCGGCTTTTCTCCCGCCGCGAAACCAAGAAGGACGCGAAAGGCCGCAAGACCGAGCGCTTTATCGTCGAGCTCGATTACAGCCAATTCGGCGAGGTGCAGGTCGACGGTTTGATGCGCAAACCCACGCTCGATCTGATCTTGCGCACGCATACGCAGATCCCGCCCGATATGCGCGACGAGATCGAAATCGTGTTCCTGGAAGGCTGCTCGCTCGCCGGCCTTGCGGGGAAAATCTATTTCCAAGCGATGGCGAAATTCCCGGTCAACCCGGTCGAAGAAATCGCCAAACAAGACCGCGGGATGATGGCCTAACCCGCCGGTCGCGGGAACGGCGCGTCGTACCAGATATTGCCGGGCTGGAGCTTGCGCGCGATCGGCCAGTAGCGAGGATCGAGCCGTGCCGCGACGACGAACAAATCGCGCGCTTTGGCCGGTTCGAAATCGCCCTTGAACCCGGCCACACCCGCGTTGCGCCGCTCGAAATCGAAGCGGACCTTGCTGCGCTCGAATTCCGCATGCGTTTTCTCGCCGGTCGCGTAGGGCAGCGTCCAATCGAGCGAGCCCGCGATCGTGGCGCCGTTCGCCGCCCGCGTCGCATACCAATCCTGACCATGCGTCTTCGCCGCCAGGCACGCGGTGCAGAGCGGCAACAAATTGTAAACGACGTAATGGATCGCGTCGCGCTCGGCGAAATCATTCGTCGGCCCGTCGGGGATCAGCGTGCGCGCGAGGTGTTCTTCGAACGCGGCGCGGACCTCGCCGATCAGGCGGGTATCGCCGGTCGCGAAAGCGGCCAGGGCCATGATCTTGACCCGATGACTGTGCCAATTGTTGATCGCCGTGTTGCCGCGCAAACTTGGCAAGCGGTCGAGATAGCCTTGCACGAAACCGCGCGCGAATTCAGCATAGCGCGCGGCATGCGGTGCCTGCGCCGCTTCGGGCAACGCGTCCCACGCGACGAACAGATTTTCGAAACCCGTCTCGTCGATCGGGTTGAAATTGGGGCGGTAGATTTCAAGCCAGCGCGCAAGCAGCATCGCTGCCTTCGTCGCGTAGGCTTCGTTGCCGAAAGCCGAGGCCAGCGCCAATTCGCGGATCGCCGATAGCTCGCGCAAGGCCTCGGCGCTCGCGTCGTAATCGCCGCGCCCGGCGATGCCGCCTTCGACATGCACGCTTGCGCGTGCCTTCGACGAGGCGCCAAGAGACCGGTCCGCCCAGCGCGTCAGCGAACCGCGCAGCGAAGCGCTTGTCCCGCGCAAGGCGCCAAGCTGTTCGGGCCCAAGCATTGCGTAAGGTCCGGCTGCAGCGCTCGGCCGAACAACGGCGGCGGCGACGGCCATGCCCAGAAACGTGCGGCGCGTCGCGATCATGTCACACGGGCTCGGCTTGATTGCGGCGATGCATGTTGAGGCTGATTTCGTCCATCGCGATCGTCGACTTGCGATCGGCGGCTTCCTTGTCCGACTTTTTGCGCAAATCGAGCGCGATCTGATAGCGCTTCAATTCCTGAAACGCCTCGGCCATCGCGTCGCGCGCTTGTTCCAGC
This sequence comes from Tagaea sp., assembly GCA_965228135.1. Taxonomy (GTDB): domain Bacteria; phylum Pseudomonadota; class Alphaproteobacteria; order CACIAM-22H2; family CACIAM-22H2; genus Tagaea. Next base: position 4,991,322 of record OZ245798.1, on the reverse strand, counting down.
ATCGGCTGCAACGCGGCGATCTGGCGCTCCATCTCCTTGCGGCGATGGATCGTCCCTTGCGCGTAACCCGAATAGGCGAAGGCCCCCGCCTCCAGCTCGCGCGACAAAGCTTGCTCGCGGCGCTTTTCCTCTTCGAGTTCGTCGAGCTTGCGCTTGATCTCCTCCTCGCGTTCCTGCAACGCGTTGAGTTCGCGCCGCCGATCATTGAGGGCGGCGTCCGACAGGCGGATCAGCGAATTGAGGCCTTTATAGTTCCCGGCCATCGTCTTGGTTCGGCCTCTGGTTCGACAGGCTCACCATGAGGCCTCACCCTGAGCCTGTCGAAGGGCGAGGCCGGGAAAGCGTCAGCGCGCGTGCGCGCGTTCTTCGGTGTCGCCGCCGACGACCATCGGATCGTCCATGCCGAGGATATCGGCAAGCTGGCTATAGCCGTCTTGCAGCAGCGAATGTTCGCGCTTGCCTTGCTTCAGGAACGCCTCGATCGACGGGTTGAAATGGATCGCCTCGTCGACCATCGGATCGGAGCCGCGGCGATAGGCGCCGAGGCGAATCATCTCGGCCATGTCTTCGTATTGCGACATCAACGCGCGGGCGCGCTGGACGACGGCGTTTTCGGCCGGCGTGTTGCAGCCCGGCATGGTTCGCGAGACCGAGCGCAGAATATTGATCGCGGGATAGCGCCCGCGCTCGCCGATCGCGCGATCCAGGATGATATGTCCGTCGAGAATGCCGCGCACCGCATCGGAAATCGGCTCGTTGGTGTCGTCGCCTTCGACCAGCACGGTGAACAGGCCGGTGATCGAGCCGTGACCGATGCCCGGCCCCGCGCGCTCCAGCAAGCGCGGCAATTCGGCGAAGACCGACGGCGTATAGCCTTTCGAGGCCGGCGGTTCGCCCGCCGACAAGCCGATCTCGCGCTGCGCCATCGCGAAGCGCGTGACCGAATCCATCAGGCACAGCACGTCGCGGTCGTGATCGCGGAAATATTCGGCGACGGTGAGCGTGAGATACGCCGCCTGACGGCGCATCAACGGGCTTTCGTCGCCCGTGGCGACGACGACGACCGAGCGCGCCAAACCTTCGGGCCCGAGATCGTCTTGAATGAATTCCTGCACTTCGCGGCCGCGTTCGCCGATCAGGCCGATCACCACGATGTCGGCGGCGGTGAAGCGCGTCATCATCGACATGACCGACGATTTGCCGACACCCGAGCCCGCGAAGATACCCATGCGCTGGCCGCGGCAGCAGGTCAGGAACGTGTTGATGGCGCGAATACCGAGATCGATCTTGCCGCGCACGCGCTGGCGGCGATGCGCCGACGGCGGAGCGGCTTTGATGAGATAGGGGGCCGGGCCCATCGGCAGCGGGCCCTTGCCGTCCACCGGCTCGCCCAGCGCGTTGACGACGCGGCCCAACCATCCGTGATGGGGATAGACGACCGGCTCGCTATCGACGATTTCGGCGCGGCTACCCACGCCGATGCCGTCGACCGAGCCATAGGCCATCATCAACGCCTTGCCGTTGCGGAAACCGACCACCTCGCAGGGCACACGGCGGCGGTCGCGCGTGGAGATGGCGCAGCGCGAACCGATGGCGAGCATGTCCTCCACGCCGCCGATTTCGACGAGCATGCCTTGCACGGCCGTGACGCGGCCGTAGTAGCGATAATCGGGGATCTGCCCGATGGAGGCAATCAGCTCGGCAGCGGGCATGGTTCGTTAATCCGCATTTTGCTCGAATTCGAGCTTAATCCCGGATGATTAACGAAGCCCTAAGCCGGGGCCATTTCATTGAAAACATTGGCATTTATTTTGCGGCGAATCACGATTAACCGTTCCGCAGACAGTAATTCGTTAACCTTTTTTGTTAACTATTTGCCCAAGATGTTAACCTGCCGGCAAGCCCCCCAAGGGAACCGGCAATAAGGAGTCCCGCTCATGCGCGTCCTGCTGGTCGAAGACGATCAGGCCACGGCCAAGTCGATCGAATTGATGCTGAAGCAAGAAGGTTTCGTTTGCGACGTCTCCGACATGGGCGAAGACGGGCTCGAAATCGGCAAGCTCTACGATTACGATATCATCCTGCTCGATCTGATGCTGCCCGACATGGACGGCTACGAGGTGCTGCGCCGCTTCCGCCAGGCGCGCATCAAAACGCCGGTGCTGATTCTCTCGGGCCTCGCCGACCTCGACGCCAAGATCAAGGGCCTGGGCTTCGGCGCCGACGATTATCTGACCAAGCCGTTCGACAAGCGCGAATTGATCGCGCGCATCCACGCGATCGTGCGCCGCGCCAAGGGCCATTCGCAATCGACGATCAAGACCGGCCGTCTGACCGTCAATCTCGAAACGCGCACGGTCGATGCGGGCGCCAAGCCCTTGCACCTCACCGGCAAGGAATACGCGATCCTCGAACTGCTCTCGCTGCGCAAGGGCACGACGCTGACCAAGGAGATGTTCTTGAACCATCTCTATGGCGGCATCGACGAGCCCGAGCTCAAGATCATCGACGTGTTCGTCTGCAAGCTGCGCAAGAAGCTGACCGGCGCTTGCGAGGGCGACAATTACATCGAAACCGTCTGGGGCCGCGGCTATGTGCTGCGCGATCCGCAGCCGACCAAGGGCGGCAAAGCGGCCTGAGGGCCGCGCCGATCCCCCCACCCTAACCCTCCCCCACAAGGGGGGAGGGAACGATCTCACCTCCCCCTTGAGGGGGGAGGTCGGCGCGCAGCGCCGGGTGATACAGTATCCAAGACTTTCAATCATCGACGTGTGGGTAAAATCCACCCACTTTTCTGCGCAAAACAATTTGTAAGGATCGTCAACCTCGACGTCGCGGGGTGGATCGTCCACTATGTTCCGGCATCCATTGGCCTGCGGTGTACACTTCCCACCCGCAACTCTGACAAACCAAAACGCGGCACATACCAGGGACCCGCGTATCCTGATTGAGGATCGACTTAACTCCACGTTGATAGCAGTCTGGACAAATAGAATGAGGCGGCTCGCCTTCCGCCATCGCTTCTTTCAGCGAGTAGGTGAATTTGGATTCACCATCTCGTATTGGCTTAAGTTCATAGCGCTTCTTCTCGCTTTCCCAAGTTTCGAGCTTTGCAATTTTTTCTTCGAGCGCACGCTTTTGCTCAAGAAGCGCGAGTTGATCGGATTGAGCGGTAAGAATTTGACCTTGAAGGTCTATGACCGCCGCATTGATAGCCGCCGCATCGCTCATACCCTTTATAGCCCTTGCGATATCCACCGCGTTCTTAAGGGCTGCTAAACCGCCAATTACTTCCACGACCATTTGCCCCCCTATTATTTCTGAGTCAGTCCGCGATTGACGGACTGATCTCGAGCGGAAGGCACATATATTATCGGTTTTTTAGAATTTTGATTCAAAATACTCCGACAAGGCGATTTTCTTCCATAACGCACGTTCGGCATCTGTCATCCGCGCGCGAAGGGTGCGAGCGCGGGCAACCGTCACGACGCGGCGCCTACTTCCCCGGCGTCAGCTGATAGATGCCGCGCTGGTTGGGCATCGGCTGGAATTTCTCGGTGACGCCGAGCACGGTTTCCGCCCCGCCCAAATAGAGCAGGCCGTCGGGCGGCATCAACTTGGCGATGCGGTCGAGGATGTTGCCCTTGGTCTTCTGATCGAAATAGATCAGCACGTTGCGGCAGAACACCACGTCGAACCCGCCGAGCCCCGCGAATTCGTGCAGCAGGTTGAAATTGCGATACTGCACCATCGCGCGGATTTCAGGCGCGATCTGCCACTTGTCGCCTTGCTGCTTGAAATACTTCACCAGCAACTGGATCGGCAGGCCGCGCTGCACTTCGAACTGGGTGTAGATGCCGCTTTTGGCGCGGTCGAGCGCTTCGGTCGATAGATCGGTGCCGACGATCTCGTAGCGCCAGCCGGTCAGCTGCAAGGCGGCTTCCTTGAGGATCATCGCGATCGTATAGGGCTCCTGCCCCGTCGACGCGGCAGCACACCAGATGCGGAAACTTTTCTTCGCCGCGCGATTGGCGAGCAATTGGGGCAACACCACCGCTTTGAACTGATCGAACGGCTTGCCGTCGCGGAAGAAGAACGATTCGTTCGTCGTCATCGCGTCGACGACTTCGCGCTGCAAGGTCGCGTCGCGCGCGCCGCGCAACTGGGCGACCAGCAGATCGATCGTCGCAAGATTGAACTTACGCGCGACGGGGGCGAGGCGGCTTTCGATCAAATACATCTTGTCCGCCCCCAGAACGATGCCGCTCTGGTCGTAGATGTATTTCGTGAAGAAGGCGAAATCGTCGGGCTTCATGGCCGCGCCCCCGCGATGCGCGCGATCTCGCCCGCGACCTTGTCGATCGGCAACAGTGCCGCGCAAATGCCCGCATTCGCCGCCGCCCCCGGCATGCCCCAGACGACGGAGCTTGCTTCGTCCTGCGCGATGACGTTGGCGCCGGCATCGACCAGCACGCGCCCGCCTTTGGCGCCGTCCGATCCCATGCCGGTCAGCACCACGCCCAGCACGCTGGGCCCATAGGCGGCGGCGAGGCTTCGGAACATCGGATCGACCGCCGGGCGGCAGAAATTTTCGGGCGGGTTTTTGTTCAGGCGAATGATCTTCTGCGTGCCTTGCGTTTCGACGACCATGTGATTGTCGCCGGGGGCGAGATAGATCTTACCGGGCTCGATCGGCTCGCCGTCGCGGCCCTCGGCCGACGGGCGTTTGGCGACGCGCGCGATATGCTCGGCCAAGATCGTCGTGAAGGTCGCGGGCATATGCTGGGTGATGACGATCGGCAATTTGAACGACGCGGGCAGATTGCCCAGCACCGTGAACAGCGCCTGCGGACCGCCGGTCGAGGAGCCGATGCCGACGATCTGCGGCATCGAGCGCGCGAAGGGCCGCAGCACGATCGGCGCCGTGGGCGACAGCAGCGACGGGCGTGTCCCCGGTGCGACGCGCGCGGCGGGGGCGGGTTTGGATTCCGGAATGCCGGCGGCCTTGTTGCGATCGCGACGGTCGCGGCGCACACGGCCCAGCGCCTTGACCTTGTCGATCAGGTCGCGTTTGAAATCGGCCGAGCCGTGGATTTCGCCGGTCGAGCTGGGCTTGGGAATGTAGTCGGAGGCGCCTTTTTGCAATGCCTCGATGCTGACCTGCGCGTTGCGCTGGGTCAGCGTCGATGCCATGATGATTTTGACGTCGGGGGCCGCCTTCAGCAATTCGGGCAACGCCGTCAGCCCGTCCATCACCGGCATTTCGATATCGAGCACGATCACGTCGACGTCGCTGCGCGACATCTGCGACACCGCCAGCTGGCCGTTACCCACCGTCGCGACGACCTGGATGCCGGGATCGGTTTCCAGCGCGCGCGTGATGAGGCCGCGGATCACGGCGGAATCGTCGACCACCATCACCCGCACGGGCGACGGGCCGGGCGCGGCCGTCTTCGTCGCGTCGGCGCCGATCGACATCTACAGCAGCCCTACCTGCGAAAGTTTCGATTCGACGATCTCGCTGTCGAACGGCTTCATGATGTATTCGTTCGCCCCGGCCTCGATCGCGGTCTGGATCTTGGCGAGCTCCGTCTCCGTCGTGCAGAACAACACGATCGGCGCATCGCCGCCCGGAGACGCGCGCAGCGCGCGCAGGAATTGAATGCCGTCCATCACCGGCATGTTCCAGTCGAGCAGGATCGCGTCGGGCATCGCGCGCTTGCACGCATCAAGCGCCTGCTGGCCGTCGGCCGCTTCCTCCACCTTGAAGGACAGCGCCTCCAGAATGCGCCGCGCCACGTTGCGAATGACGCGCGAATCGTCGACCACGAGGAATGTTTTCATCCGGCCCACCTCCGTCCCGTCAGGTCTTTCGGGACGAACCAGGAATATACATGGGCACCTGCCGGCGCCAACCGCAAAGCGTTGGCACGGCGGGGAAAACCCGACGACCGGCAGTTTTGCCGAGAACGGCTTAAATTAAGATGAAAGCTCCGCCGTCAGCGTCGCGCGCAACGCCGGTCCCGCCGGCGTGTCCGCCAATTCCAGCTTCCCGCCCGCCGCCGCGGCCAAACGCCGCGCGAGCTCCGCGGGTGCGGCTTTGGCGGTCATCTGGGCGAGCGGTATGCGCCCTTGCAACGCCGCTGCCGTTTCGTCCGGGAATTTGGCGTTGGGACCGGCCGCGTGCGCTTCGATCGTCGCGCGCGCGCCCGAAACCACGCCCGAGACGCGCAGCACGCCACCGCGCGCCAGCGCTTCCACGCCGATCATCCCCACCAGCAGCGCAAGCCTTGCGCCCACGCGCCCGCAAGCGGCGTCCAACGCCGCATCCACTTGCCAATCGATGGCGGCCTTCTCGCCTTCCAGCATCGCCGCGAGCAATTGCCCGGCTTGCGCGAAAGGCCGCCCGCCCGATAAGGCGCCCGGCGTGCCGTAGGCGACGCGGAACACCTGCAAGCGGCGGCTTGCCTGGCGCGCCGATTGGCCGATCAGGCGCACGACTTCGGCGTCCGCCGCCTCGCCCTCGGCCAGCAATTCCGCCCCGTTGACCGACGCGCCCACGGGCCCCACGAGATCGTGGCACATGCGCGCCGCGATCAATTCCAGCAAACGAAGTTCCGACTCATCCATGGGCGCAACCTAGCAACCTCTGGACGGTAGCGCTATTCTCGCCCGCATCATGACGCGTCTGGCACCCGGCGATTATGTCCGCCACCCCGACAAGCCCGACTGGGGCCTGGGCCAAGTTCAATCGGCCATCGGCAACCGCGTGACGGTGAATTTCGAACATGCGGGCAAGCTGCTGATCGATGCGGGCACGATCGAACTGCGCCCCGCCGATCCGGACGAGGACTAACGACCCAACAACGCTTCCGCGCGCGCCAGATCGTCCGGCGCGTTGGCGTTGAAAAACGGATCGATCGGATCGATCGCGAAATCGACCACGACGCTTTTATGGCGCGCGATCCAGGTTTCGACCTTGCGGATATCCTCGACCGTCAACGCGCGGCGCAGATCCTCGCGCAACGCCACGGGCCACAACCCGCACACAGGATGCGTGCGCCCGCCGGACGATGCGATCGCGATCGTCGCCCCGTCGCGCGCGTCATAAAGGCGCTGCACCATGTCGCGCGGCAGGAACGGCGCGTCGCTCGGAAAACTCGCAACGAACTCGGCTTCGGGCGCGTTCGCCGCCGCCCAGTCGAGTCCGGCGAGTATCCCGGCCAAGGGCCCGGCGAAGCCCGACACCGAATCGGCGACGCAGGGCAGACCGAATTCGGCGAAGCGCGACGAATCGCCATTGGCGTTCAACACCAGCGCGCCGACTTGGCGAGCCGCGCGATCCAGCACATGGGCGAGCATCTTCTTGCCGGCCAGCAGGCGCAGCGCTTTGTCCCCGCCGCCCATGCGCCGGGACAGGCCGCCGGCCAGCACGACACCGGCGATTTCGGGGCGATTTGCGTTCATCGGGTTCAAAATGCCCTTTCTTGGCCCGATTTCGCAATTGCGAAGGTGGCGGCCTCTTGAGCCGCCCTATTCCCGGCCGTATATAACGGGGATGGACGGCAACCATATTCCCCCCGGTTCTGCGCCGCTGATCGACCCCTACGCCCGCGCGATTTCGTATCTGCGCGTGTCGGTCACGGATCGCTGCGATTTCCGCTGCGTCTATTGCATGGCGGAGGACATGACGTTCCTCCCCAAGGCGGAAATGCTGTCGCTGGAGGAAATGGATCGGCTGTGCACGGCCTTCGTGCGGATGGGCGTGCGCAAATTGCGCCTCACCGGCGGCGAGCCCTTGGTCCGGCGCAACGTGATGCAGCTTATCCGCAATCTCGGCCGGCACCTCAAGACCGGCGCGCTCGAGGAACTCACGCTCACCACCAACGGCTCGCAATTGACCAAGCACGCCGAAGGCTTGGCCGAGGCCGGCGTGAAGCGCATCAACGTGTCGCTCGACACGCTCGATCCCGCGAAGTTCGAAAAGCTGACGCGCTGGGGCAAGCTCGATGTCGTGCTCGACGGGTTGCAAGCCGCCAAGCGCGCGGGGCTTTCGGTCAAGATCAACGCCGTCGCGTTGAAGGGCCAGAACGAAGACGAAGTCGACCGCATGATCGAATGGTGCGGCGAGGAAGGCTTCGATCTGGTGTTCATCGAAGTGATGCCGATGGGCGAAATCGGCGACGCGGCGCGCCTCGACCAATATCTGCCGCTGTCGCTGCTGCGCGCGCGCATCCAGCAGAATTGGACGCTGAACGAAACGGGCTATCGCACCGGCGGCCCGGCGCGTTATTTCGACGTGAAGGAGACCGGCCGTCGTTTGGGCTTCATCACGCCGTTGACGCATAATTTCTGCGAAAGCTGCAATCGCGTGCGCCTCACCTGCACCGGCACGCTTTATATGTGCCTGGGCCAGGACGATGCCGCCGATCTGCGAAGCCCCCTTCGCGCTTCGGACGACGACGCGCTGCTCGACGGCGCCGTCCGCGAAGCCATCGCCCGCAAGCCCAAGGGCCATGATTTCGTCATCGACCGGCGCCATTCCGGCCCGGCGGTCCCCCGGCATATGAGCGTGACCGGCGGCTGACAGCCGAGCCCCGAACGTCGTACAAGGGGGCCCATGTCGAACCTTCGACTCGCCTTCGCCGCCGCCCCCACCCCGCAAGCCCGCCACGCTTTGGCCGCGCTAAAGCGCCGTCACGGCCATATTGATATCGACCGCGCCGACGTCGTCGTGGCGCTGGGCGGCGACGGCTTCGTGTTGCAGACGCTGCACCGCGTGATGGAGCGCGGCACGCCGGTCTTCGGCATGCATCGCGGGTCGATCGGCTTCCTGATGAACGATTACCGCCTGACGGGCCTGCAATCGCGCATCGCCAAGGCGACGCGCGAAACGCTGCACCCGCTGCGCATGACCGTGACGCGCGCCAACGGCCGCAAGGCGCAAGCGCTGGCGATCAACGAAGTGTCGCTGCTGCGCCAGCTGCGCCAGGCGGCGAAGATCCGCATCCTGGTCGACGGCGTGGTGCGCATGGACGAGCTCATCGCCGATGGCGTGCTCGTCTCCACCCCCGCCGGATCGACCGCCTATAATCTTTCGGCGCACGGGCCCATCGTGCCGATGGGCGCCGAGCTGTTGGCGCTGACGCCGATCACCGCCTTCCGCCCGCGGCGCTGGCGCGGCGCGCTTCTGCCGGCGGCCGCGAAAGTCGCGTTCGAAATCCTGGAAGCCGACAAGCGCCCGGTCTCGGCCACCGCCGACCACACCGAAATCCGCGATGTCGTGCGCGTCGAGGTCGCCGAGGATCGCACCAAGCGCCTCACGCTGCTGTTCGATCCCGAGCACAATCTCGAAGAGCGCGTGCTGAAAGAGCAATTCGCGCCGTGATCGGCGCGCGCGAAGGCTACGATCTTTGGGCGCCCGCGTATGACGGGTTCGACAACCCGATGATCGCGCTGGCGAGCCGCGCCATCGACACGGCCGCCCTTCCCGTTTCCGGCAAGCGCTTTCTCGATATCGGCTGCGGCACGGGCCGCAATCTCGCTTGGGCGCGCGACAAGGGTGCAGCACACGTCACCGGCCTCGACGGCTCGCCCGGCATGCTCGACCAAGCGCGCGCGAAGCTGGGCGCGGGCGCCACGCTGATCGAGCGCGATCTGTCGGGCGATTGGGGCTTGGCGCCCGCATCGCACGACATCGCCTGTATCTCGCTCGTCCTCGAACACTTCCCGAAAGTCGCGCCGTTGATCGCGCAGGCCGCCGCCGCACTCGCCCCCGGCGGCATGTTGTTCATCGCCGAGATGCATGAAGACCTCGCGCGCGGCGGCACCGGCGCCCATTTCGAGAAAGACGGCAAGCGCCATGCCCTGCCCAGCCACGGCCACGATCGCGCCGAGTTCGACGCGGCGTTGAATGCGGCGGGATTCACGGATGCCGTATTCGTCGAATGGCGCGCGGACGACCATGTCGGCGCCATACCCAAGCTCGCCAAGCACGCGGGCAAATCGGCGCTGCTGTCGCTGACGGCGAAACGCGGCTAGCGCTTCTTGCGCTGCCCGTCGAGCAGGCGCCGCGCCGCCTTGATGAAATCGGGATCGAGCGGCGGCGGCTTCAAATCGACGCCCGCCGACAGCACGTCGCAAATATGCGCGAGCGCATCGACGCGCGCGTTCCATTTGGAATCGGCATGGATCGCCTTCCACGGCGCGCCCTTCCACGACGTCTTGGCGAACATATCGTCCGCCGCCGCCGCGTAATCGTCGTAGCGCAGATGCGCATCGATATCGGCCTGGGTCAGCTTCCAGCGCTTCTCGGGCGCTTCCAAACGTTCGGCGAAGCGTTCGAGCTGCGTCTCCGGCGTGATGTGCAAAAACACTTTCGCCACGCGCACGCCGTCGTCGACCAGCATGCGCTCGAACTCGACGATCTCGCGATAGGCGCGCTTCCACGCCTTTTCCGGGGCAAGCTTGTCGACGCGTTCGACCAGCACGCGCCCGTACCAGGACCGGTCGAAAATCGCGATCGTGCCGGGGGCCGGCAAACGCCGCCAAAAGCGATAGAGATAATGCCGGCCTTGCTCCTCCGCCGTCGGCGCGCCGATCGGCCAGACATGCACGCCGCGCGGATCGAGCGTTTCGGTCAAGCGGCGGATCGCCCCGCCCTTGCCCGCCGCGTCCCAGCCTTCGAACACCAACACGGCGCGGCGCTTGGAATGATAGTAAGCCTGCTGGATCGTCAGCAGGCGCTTTTGCAATTTCTCGAGCGTCTTTTCGTAATCGGCCTTCGACGCGAATTCGCGCCCCGGCTTCAACTTGGAAAGGCGGGGCGCCGCACTCATCGTTTCGCGATCCACGCGGCGAGGGCTTCGAGATATTCGTCGAGCACCGCTTTGGTCTTGGCGAATTCGGCGTTCCGTTCGCGCGTTTCCTCGTCCATGTAGAGGCGCCGATTGACCTCGATCTGGATCGCGTGGCGCTTTTCGGCCGGGCGGCCGTGGCGGCGCACGAGTTCCACGCCCTTATACGGATCGTTGGCGCGCGCGTCGTAGCCCTTGGCCGCCAGGAAATCGACGGTGAATTTCGTATAGGCCGGATCGCAGGTCGTACCGTCGCGATCGCCGATGGCGAAATCCGGCCGCACGGATTCGCCGTCGGCCGAGGTTTCGCGATCGCCCACCGCCGGCATCGAATGGCAGTTGATGTGGTAGACGCGGCCCCAGCGCGCATAGGCGCGATCGGTCAAACGCTGCAATTCGGCATGATAGGGCAGATAGCATTCGTCGATGCGCTTCCACACTTCGCCGACCGTCAGCTTGCGCGCATAGACCGGCGTGCCCGCCTTGATCTTGCGCCAGATGAGGCCGAGGCCGAGTTTCGTCTTCTCGCCCGGCACGATCTGGCCCGGCCACACGCCGTCGATCAATTCGGGATCGATGTCGAGCGGCGAGCGGTTGGGGTCGATATAGGCGCGCGGGAAGCGTGCCGCGAGCAACGGTGCGCCTAGCGACGGCGCGTGGGCGAACAGCGCGTCGACATGCGTATCTTCCGATTTGCGGATCAGCGAAAAATCGCAGGCATAGCCGAAATCGGCGGGATAGTCGGTGCCGCTATGGGGCGAATCCAGCACCAGCGGGATGTCGCGGCCCGCCGGCGGCAGATGCACGTCGAAGGGTTTACTGGGCATCGTTCAAATGGCAGGCCGCGAAACGGCCCGGCGCGATTTTCTTGAGGGCTGGAATTTCGGCCTTGCAGCGCGCCATCGCATGCGGGCAGCGCGGATGGAAATGGCAGCCCGTCGGCGGATTCAGCGGCGACGGGATCTCACCCTTCACCGGCACGAATTGACGCCGGCGCGTATCCAAACGCGGAATCTCGCCCAGCAGCGCCACCGTATAGGGATGGTTGGGCTTGTCGAAGAGTTCCTCGGTCGGGCCTTCCTCCACCACGCGGCCGAGATACATGATCACGACGCGGTCGGAGAGATGGCGCACCACGCCCAGATCGTGGCTGATGAACAGATAGGTAAGGCCGAGATCGGCCCGCAGCTTCATGAACAGATTCAGGATCTGCGCTTGGATCGACACGTCCAACGCCGCGACCGATTCGTCGCAGACGACGAAATCGGGCTTCACCGCCAGCGCGCGGGCGATGCCGATACGCTGGCGCTGCCCGCCGGAGAATTGATGCGGATAGCGGCGCTTATAGCCGGGATCGAGGCCCACGCGGCGCATGGTCTCGTCGACATAGGTTTCGAACTCGGCGCCAGAGCAGAGCCCGTGATGCAGCGGCGCTTCGCCGATGATGTCGCGCACGCGCATGCGCGGATTGAGCGAGGCGAACGGGTCCTGGAAGATCATCTGCACGGCGAGCGCCGCCTTGATGCGTTCCTTGCCCTTGAGCGTGTCGAGCTTGCGGCCGCGATAGAACACCTCGCCCGAGCTTTCGGGCAGGATGCCCGCGACGACGCGGCCGAGTGTCGACTTGCCGCAACCGGACTCGCCGACCAGGCCCACGACCTCGCCCTCGCGCACCGCGAGATCCACACCGTCGACCGCGTGGACGATTTCCTCCTTCACGTCGGCGCCGAGCTTGGCGGCGATCTTCGCCGCGAAATCGAGGCTTTTGACGAAGCGGCGCGAAACCTTGCGCAACTCGATCAGCGGCGGTTTTTCGGTCGCTTGGCTCATCACGCGACCTCCGCCAGCGGGCGCACGCAGCGCACCCCGCGCTTGCCGACGGGTTCGGGCGGCGTCTTCGCGCACGCATCGTCGGCATATTGGCAGCGCATCCGGAACGCGCAGCCCGACGGCAGGTTCAGCATCGAGGGCATCACGCCGGGGATTTGCGTCAACGGGCGCCCGCGCGCGTTGCGGCTGGGCACCGAGCCGATCAGACCGGCCGTATAAGGATGGGCGGGATGGTCGAGCACGTCGTCGACCGAGCCGCGTTCGACGATCCGGCCCGCATACATCACGCAGACTTCGTCGGCGAGCGAAGCGACGACGGAAAGATCATGCGTGATCCAGATCAGCGCCGTGCGCGTGATGCGCGCGAGCTTCTGCACCTCGTACAGGATCTGGCCTTGGATCGTGACGTCGAGCGCCGTGGTCGGCTCGTCGGCCACGATCAGATCGGGCTTGTTGAGCAACGCGATGGCGATCGCCACACGCTGGCGCATGCCACCGGAGAATTGATGGGGATAAGAGGCGAGGCGTTCCTCGGGGCTCGGGATGCCCACCTGCCCCAGCGCGTCGCGCGCGCGCGTCCAGGCCGTCTTGCGGTCGACGTTGTCGTGCGCCTGCACCGCCTCGATCATCTGCGTTTCGACCTTGAGGACCGGATTGAGCGTCATCATCGGGTCCTGGAAGATCATCGCGATGCGATTGCCGCGCAGCTTGCGGATTTCGTCTTCCGCCATGCCGGCGATGTTCTTGCCCTTGAACAGCACTTCGCCGCCGACGATGCGCCCCGGCGGATCGACAAGGCCCATGATCGAAAAGCCGGTGACCGACTTGCCCGAGCCGGACTCGCCGACGAGGCCGAGGATCTTGCCCTCGCCCACTTCGAACGACACGCCGTCGACCGCGCGCAACACGCCGGCCTTGGTGTGGAAATGGGTTTGGAGATTGCGGACTTCGAGCGTCGCCGCCATGGGATTACTTCTGGAGCCGGGGATTGAGGACGTCGCGCAATTGGTCGCCGACCAGATTGATCGACACGATGGTGACCAGCAACGCGACGCCGGGGAAGAAGCTGATCCAATAGACGCCCGACAGGATGTATTCGAAGCCGTTGGCGATCAGCAGGCCCAGCGACGGTTCGGTGATCGGCAAGCCCACGCCCAGGAACGACAAGGTCGCTTCCAGTGCGATCGAATTGGCGATCTGGATCGTCGCGACGACGATCAGCGGCGGCAGGCAATTGGGCAGGATATGCCGGAACAGGATGCGCGACTTGGGCAGCGCCAAGCAATGCGCGGCCTCGACATATTCCTTGCGCCGTTCGACCAGCGCCGAAGCGCGCACCGTGCGCGCGTAATAGGCCCATTGGATGATGACCAGCGCCAGGATGATCTTGCCGGTCCCCTGCCCCAGCAAGGCCAGCAGGATCAGCGCGATCAAAATCGCCGGGAAGGACAGCTTGATGTCGACCGTGCGCATCAGGAACGTGTCGATCTTGCCGCCGTAATAGGCCGCGATCAGCCCGACGGTCGTGCCCGCCGCCGCGGCGATGAAGCCCGAGGTGACGGCGACCAGGAACGACGTACGAAGCCCGTAGAGGATCGCCGAGACCATGTCGCGGCCTTGGCTGTCGGAGCCGAGCCAGAACATCAAGCCATCGCCCGAGATCGAGCCCGGCGGCAGCTTGCCGTCCATGATGTCGAGCTGGCGAAGATCGTAGGGGTTCTGCGGCGAGATGGCGGCGCACAGCATCGCCGCGACGAACACGATCGCGAACACGATCAGCCCGCCCAGCGCCAACTTGCTTTCCGCGAAATCCGCGACGAAGCGCCGGAACGGCGTTTCGACCTTGGCGGTGCCTTCGCTGGCGGGGGCACTTGCTTGCGTCACGCCGGCCATCGCTTACTTGCCCATATCCCCGAGCCGCACGCGCGGATCGAGGATCGAATAGAGGATATCGACCACCAGATTGATGACGATGAACATCAGCACCACGATCATCAGATAGGCGACGATCACCGGCCGATCGAGATTGTTGATGCTGTCGATGATGAGCTTGCCCATGCCCGGCCACGCGAAGATCGTTTCCGTCACCACGGCGAAGGCGATGACCGAGCCGATTTCGAGACCGACGACCGTGACGATCGGGATCAGGATGTTCTTGAGCACATGGACCATGATCACGCGGCGCTTCGACAGGCCCTTGGCGCGCGCGAATTTGACGTAATCCATCGGCAGGTTTTCGCGCATGCCCGCGCGCGTCAAACGGATGACGAGGGAGATGTTGAACAGCGCGAGGTTCAAGGCCGGCAGCAGCAGATGCTTCAACCCGTTGAGGGTGAAGATGCTGGAATGGATGCCCAGGAACGTGCCGACATCGCCCCGCCCGGTCGAGGGCAGCCAGCCCAATTCGACCGCGAAGATCAGGATCAGCATCAGCCCGACCCAGAAGCTGGGCAGCGAGAAACCGAAAATCGAGCCCGCCATGATCGTCTTGGCGACGGTCCCGTCGGGCTTGTAGCCCGCATACATGCCCAGCGGCACGCCGAGCACGACCGACATCGTGACCGCGACGATCGCGAGTTCGAGTGTCGCGGGCATACGCTGGAGGATGAGATCGATCGACGGGATGTTGAACACGAAGGAGCGGCCGAGATCGCCCGCCACCGCGTTCACGACGAACATCACGTATTGCTCCCAGATCGGCTTGTCCAAGCCCAAAGCGGCGATGGCGCGCGCGCGTTCGGCCTGGTCGGCATCGGGGGCGATGAAGATTTCGATCGGATCGCCGATCGCGAACACGCCGAAGAAGACGAGCAACGACATCAGCAGCAGCACGAGGCTGCTTTGCATCAATCGGCGGATGATGAAAACGGTCATTTAATGCGAGGATACAGACGTATGAACGAAAACGGGAGCCCGGATATCCCGGGCCCCCGTCCCCAATTCAGCGCGGTTTGACGAACTGCGCCAGCGTGTATTCGTCCGTCCGCGACTGGTAGGTCAGGTTCGAACGCAACGCCCAGATATTGACGGCGTAGTAGAGCGGGATCAGCCCGTAATCGCGGACCGCGACTTCCGAGGCTTCGATCAGCAGCTTCTCGCGCGCCGCCGGATCGATCGTCTGCAACGCCTTGGCGAGCAGCGCATCCATCGCGGGGTTGGAGTAGCGGCCGCGGTTGGAGGCGCCGTAGCCGGCGTCCGGATTGACCGTGGCGAGCAAGGCGCGCAACGGCGACGAGGTTTCGCCGGTGTCCGAACCCCAGCCGACCAGCATCAGCGAGTAGGCGTAGGTCGGACGGTTCGACTGCGTCGCGAAGGTCGCCCACGGCAGCGTCACGACCTGCGTTTCGACGCCCGCACGCGTGAACATCGGGCCGATCGCCTGCAGGACCTTGTCGTCCTCCGGATAGCGATCGTTGGGGCCGTGGATCGTCAGCTTGAAGCCGTTCGGGAACCCGGCGTCGCGCAGCAGCGCTTGCGCGGCTTGGGTGTTGAACGCGTCCGGCTTCAGGTTGGGCGACACGCCATACATGCCGTCGGGCAGCAGACCGCCCGCCGCGATCGCCTGACCGTCGAAGATCTGGCGGGTGATGCCCTCGCGGTTGATCGCCTTGGACAACGCTTCACGCACGCGCTTGTCCTTCAGCGGGTTCTTGGCGAGCGGCTGGCCGGTCGCCTTGTCGAAAGCGAACGGTGTGGCGTCGCGTTCCTGATCGAGATGCAGATAGATCAAGCGCGTCGAGGTGATCGTCTCGATGCCGATCGACTGGTTCTGGCGCATGCGCGGCAGATCGGCGGTTTGCACCTGGTCGATGATCTGCACGTCGCCCGACAGCACCGCGGCCGAACGCGCGGAGGCGTTGGTCATGATGCGCACGGTCGCGGTCGCCCAATGCGGCTTCGGGCCCCAATAGGCGTCGTTACGTTCCATCGTCACGCGGTCGCCCGGGACGAAGCCGGTGAATTTGAACGGGCCGGTGCCGATCATCGCCTTGCCGGCGTTGAAATCGGCGGTCGGCGCTTCGACGTTGCTGCCCTTGACGATGTTCACGACCGCGAGGTCGATCGGCAGCATCGGGCGGGGGGCCGGCGTCTTGATGATCAGCGTGTACGGATCGGGCACGCTGACGTCGAGCCCGCGCACCATCGCCGCGAAGGACGAGGGCGAGTTCGGCACCCACGGCACGCGCTTGAACGTGGCGACCACGTCGGCGGCGGTGAAATCCGAACCGTCATGGAACTTCACGCCGCGACGCAGCTTGATTTCCCATGTGTTGTCGTCGGTCGCGCGCCAGGATTCGGCCAGGCCCGGCGTGGGGCGCTGACGCTCGTCCATATGGACGAGCCGGTCGAAGAAATGCTGCGCGATGCCGTTGTTGGGCCCGAGATTGTGGAAATGCGGATCCATCGACGTGATGTTGCCGCCCACGCCGATCGTGAGCGCTTGGGCGCTGACATCGGTCGCGGAAGCGAGGCCAAGCGCCGCGGCCAGCGCAAGCGCCGTCAAAGTCGGTCTTTTCATATAGGTCTCCCTGTGCCGGGGCGGTTCCCCCGGCAGGGCGATACTTTAGGCCGGGCGGCCGGGGCTTGTCGCTTCGAATCTGGTCAAGGGGGCTTGCCGCCCGGGTAACGACGAACGGTTAACGCCCGCCGGCGGCCAAGCGGCGATAGGTGCCGGCCGTCGCCTTCAAGGCTTTGACGAAGCCGTCGACCGCCGGGCCCTTGGCCGAAGGGCTTAGCACCGCCACGAATTTCTGCCACAGCGTCGGGCGGAACGGCCGCGCGACGATCCCGCCATCCGCTTCGGCCTGCAAGGCCGTCAAGCGGCTGACCACGGCGATGCCGATGCCCGCGCGCGCGCAGCCCATCGCCGCCTGGCCGGAGGAGGTTTCCACACGCACTTTCGGGGCGACGCCCGCCCGGCGGAACAATTCTTCCAGCCGGCCGCGCAAGGCGAAAGGCCGGTTGATCAGCACCATCGGCTCGCGGTCCAAATCCTTGGCCTCGATCGCGGCAAGCCGCGCCAAACGATGGCCGCGCGGGATCAGGCAAACGGTTTCAATGTCGAGCAGCGGAACGGTTTCATAATCCCCGACATCGGCGGGCAAGGTCAGGATGACGACATCGGCGCGCCCGTCCTTCACGGCCGCCACGCCCGCCGAGGCGGAGCCGTAATCGATGTCGAGCATCGTGTCGGGATGCGACTTGGCGAAGCGCACGATGCAATCGGGCAGGAAGCGCTGCGACAGGCTGGGCGGAAACACCGCGCGGATACGGTCGCCGCCTTGCAGGCGCAGATGGGTCGCCGTATCGCCCAGCCCGTCGATCTCGCGGAACACGCGCTCGACCTCGGCCGCGAAGGCGCGTCCGGGCTGCGTCGGGATCAGCCGCCCCTTTTCGCGCCGGAACAACGAAAAGCCCAGCTCGTTTTCGAGCTGGGCGATCGTCCGGCTGATCGCGGAAGGCGCGATGTTCAGCGTGCGGCTGGCCGACGCCTGACTGCCGCTCGCCGCGACTTCGCGCAAAACCCGCAGCGCGCGAAGTTTCAATTTCGCCGCGTCAGTTGGCGGGGCGAACCATGTGGGCGAGCGTGTACTCGTCCGCGCGCGGCGCGTAAGCGACGCTCCGGCGATGGCCCCACAGGTTCACCTGGTAATAAAGCGGGATCAAACCGACATCGCCCACGCCGATATCGGCGGCTTCGGCGAGCAGCTTGGCGCGCGCGGGATCGTCGACCGTGGCGAGCGCCTTGGTCAGCACCTCGTCCATCTGCGGGTTCGAGTAGCGGCCGCGATTGGACGGGCCGTAGCCGGTCTGCGGGTTGACCGTGGCGAGCAGCGAGCGCAGCGGGTTGGACATTTCGCCCGTACCCGCCCCCCAGCCGACCAGCATCACCGAAAACGAATAATTCGGCGCCGAGGCTTGCGAGGAGAACGTCGCCCAAGGCTGGGTCAAGACGCGCGTATCGATGCCGATGCGGCTGAACATCGGGCCGATCGCCTGGAGGACCTTTTCGTCCTCCGGGTAACGGTCGTTGGGGCCGTGAATCGTCAAGCCGAAGCCGTTGGGATAGCCGGCTTCCGCCAGCAGCTTGCGCGCAGCTTCGACATCGAAGGCGTCGGCCTTCTGGTTCTGGGGGGCGCCGAAGAAGCCCGGCGGCAGAAGGCTGCCGGCGGGGATCGCTTCGCCGTCGAACAGGCGCTGGGCAATGCCCTCGCGGTTGATGGCCTTGGACAGCGCCTGCCGCACGCGCTTGTTCTTCAGCGGATTGTTGGGCAGCACCGCGCCCTGCTTATCCGTGGCGAACGGTGTTTGGTCGCGGGCTTGGTCGAGATGGAGATAGATGAGGCGATTCGACCCGATCTTGGCGACGGCGGTCTGCGCGTTGGCGCGCACGCGCGCCAGATCCTGCGTGGGCACCTGATCGATGATCTGCACGTCGCCCGACAGCAACGCTGCCGTGCGCGCCGACGGGTTGGTGATGATGCGCACCGTCACCTTCGCCCAATGCGGCTTCGGGCCCCAATAGGCGTCGTTGCGTTGCAGGACGACGCGGTCGCCCGGCACGAATTCGACGAATTTGAACGGGCCGGTGCCGATCGCCGACTTGCCGGAATTGAATTCGGCGGTCGGCGCTTCGACCGCCTTGCGGCTGACGATGTTGACGATCGACAGATCGGTGGGCAGCAGCGGATAGGGCCGCGCGGTCTTGAAGCGGATCGTATAGGGATCGACGACGATGGTTTCGGTGATCGGGCGCGTCGCGATCGAGAAGGACGACGGCGAATTCGGCACCCACGGTACGCGCTTGATCGTCGCGACCACGTCGGCCGCGTCGAAATCCGAACCGTCGTGGAACTTCACGCCGCGGCGCAGCTTGAATTCCCACGTCGTGTCGTCGATCGGCTTCCAGGATTCGGCGAGGCCGGGGATCAGGCGCTGCTGTTCGTCCTGATGGACGAGGCGATCGAACAGATGGACCGCGATGCCGTTGTTGGGGGCGAGATTGTGGAAATGCGGATCCATCGACGTGATGTTTCCGCCCAGGCCCATCGTCAGGTCTTGCGCGCGCGCCGTACCGGCGACGAGCGGCAACGCCACCAGCGCCATGGCGGCGAAGCGCGCGAGGCGGAAGACTTTAACGTGCATTTCCGGAAATCCTTCCCGTTTCAGACGTCGCATCCGCGACCGCATCGGGTCATGAGCGGCGCATGCATTGGTGTTCCGCTGCGACGTTCGCAGAAACGGGCCCTTTCTGGCAAGCCCCCGCGCGTTTCGCGTCCGGACGCGGCATTCCGCCCCGGCGTCGGGGTATCGCGGCGAGCGTTCAGCCCCGCCCTTTCGGCGCCCATTGGGTATGCGCGTCCAGCGGGTAAACCGGGCGCGGCAGATTGCGGAACGCGATACGCTCGAGCACCGGCGCCGTCAGCCCGCCGGTATCGACCTCGTAGACGCGCTCGGGCGGAAAGAATTCATCGAATCCGGCGCGGAAATGCCCGCGCGATTTGACGCACACGCAAGCCGCCTTGGCGATGTCGAGACCGTGCATCTCGAAAAACGCCGGATCGGCGCATTGCTTGCGCGCGGTCGTCACCACCACGGTGACGCCGCCCAGATCGAGCGCCGCCGTGGGGCCGAGATCGAGCTGCCGTCCGCCGAAAATCCCGCGCCGCCCGACGATCATGCCGTCATGAACGGACAGCACCGTCGCCTCGCGTTCGAACGCCTTGCCGAATTGATCGGCGTTCGCGCGATTGAACCGCGCCCGGAACGTGGCCCCCTTCCCTTTGGCGACCGCTTCTTGCGCCAAAGGGCCATCGACGAAATTGCCGAGCAGCACGTTGGTTGCCTTGGCGTCGAGCAACGCGAGCAGCAATTCGGTCGTGTTGCCGCGTCCGCCGCCGCCGGGATTGTCGCCGGCATCGGAGAAGATCACCGGCGCCGTTCCGCCCGCCGCGGCGTCGCGCGCGAGTTCCAGCGCTTGGGCAATCGGCGTCAGCTTCTTCACGAAGCGATGGCGATCATTCCAGCCGCGCGCGGCCAAATCTTCGGCCACCGCAAACGCATGTTCCTTGCTGTCGCGCGACGTGGCGACGAAAGCCATGCCGTTCTTGGGCGTGTCGCCGAACACGAAACCGCCGACGACCGAGAGATTTATCAAGCGATCGTCCTTCGCCATGATCGCTTCGGCTTCGTTCATCAAATCGGCGTAGGGCCCGCTGGCCGTCAGCAGCGTGACCGAGGCGGGCGTCAATGGCAGGCGCACGAAAGCGAGATGGCTTTTGCCGCCCGCCATCAACTCGGCGAGGTGGCGCGCGCATTCCGCCCCACGCTCGCGCTGATCGACATGCGGATTGGTGCGGTAGGACACGAACGCGTCCACCGCATCGATCATCGCATCCGAAATCGCGGCATGTAGATCGACGGAAGCGACCACAGGGACGGGCCCCACGCAGCGCCGCACGGTTTGATATAACGCGCCGTCGGGATCGAAAATCTCGGTCGCGGTCATGGCGCCATGATTGCTGATATAGACCGCGTCGACCGGGCCCGCTTGGCGCAACATGCCCTCGATCTTGGCAAGGCACGCGTCGAAGAATTCCTGCTCGATCGGCCCGCCCGGCTCGGCCGCCGCGCAGAAGATCGGCACCGGCGTCCAACCCGGCGACAGGCGGTCCATTTCGCGGAAGAAGCCGGGAAACTCCAGCGGGCACGAAGGGGCGGCCTTGCGCGCTTCGATCGCCAGCGCCTCGCCTTCCAGATAGCACAGGCGCCGGAAATCCTCCGGCGTCGTGGGCGGCGCGAAGGCGTTGCTCTCCAGATGGAAGCCGATCAGCGCGATACGCCGTGCCGCGTTTTCCGTACCCATTTTTCGCCGTCCTGAATTGCGCGACGTGAATTTGTGCCGACGGCGCAGTTTGGGCATACTCGCCCGCAACTTCGCAACCCGCACGACGGATGCCCCTTTTCATGAGCCGCGACCCCAGTCCGGAAGCACTCGAACTCGTCAAAACGCTCGTTTCCTTCGACACGACCAGCCGCGACAGCAATCTCGCCTTGATCGATTGGGTGCGCGGCTATCTCGGCAAACTCGGCATCGACTCGCATCTCGTATTCGACGAGACCGGCAAGAAAGCGAATCTTTGGGCGACGATCGGTCCGGCCGACAAGCCGGGCTTGGTGCTGTCGGGCCACACCGACGTCGTGCCGATCGACGGCCAGGAATGGACGGTGGAACCGTTCAAGCCCGTCGTGAAGGACGGCCGTATCTACGGACGCGGCACGACCGACATGAAAAGTTTCGTCGCCGTGTGCCTGTCGCTCGCCCCCGAATTCCAGAAGGCGAAATTGAAAACGCCGATCCATTTCGCGTTTTCCTACGACGAGGAAGTGGGCTGCATCGGCGTGCGCCGCCTGATCGCCGACATCAAGCAGCGCGGCCTCGCGCCCGTCGGCTGCGTGGTGGGCGAACCCACCAGCATGAAGGTGATCCGCGCGCATAAGGGCAAGCTCTCGTTCCGCGGCCATGTGCGCGGCTTCGAATGCCATTCCTCGCTCGCCCCGCGCGGCGTCAACGCCGTGCAATACGCGGCGCGCATCGTCGACTACGTCGCGCGGATGAACGAGAAATTCGCCGCCGACGGCCCGTTCGACGACGAGTTCGACATTCCCCACACCACCGCCCATACCGGCGTGATCCGCGGCGGCACGGCGCTCAACATCGTGCCGAAGGATTGCAGCTTCGATTTCGAGTTCCGCCATCTGCCCGTGCACGATCCCAAGGCGCTGTTCGCCGAATTGGAAGCCTGGGTGCGCAAGGAGATCGAGCCGAAGATGCAAGCGGTCCACGCCGATACCGGCGTGCGCTTCGAACAGATTTCCGCCTTCCCCGGCTTGAAGGGCGACGAAGACGCGACGGTGACGCAAGTCGCCAAAGCGGCGTCGGGCGGCAACGCGACCGGCAAGGTCGCCTTCGGCACCGAGGCCGGCTTGTTCGAAGCCGCCGGCATTCCCACCGTCATTTGCGGGCCCGGCGATATCGATCAGGCCCATAAACCCGATGAATTCGTGGCGCTGGAACAGATCGCGTTGTGCGAACAATTCCTGCGCCGCATGGTCGAACGTTTGGAAGCGAAAGCCGCATGAACCCCTCCATCGTCGTTTTCGATTTCGGCGGCGTGCTGGTCGATTGGGACCCGCGCCGCGTCTACCGGCATTTGCTGCCCGATATGGCGGCGATCGAGGAATTTCTCGCGACCGTTTGCACGCCCGAATGGAACGTGAAACAGGACGCGGGCCGCAGCATCGCGGACGCCGAGGCCGAGTTGATCGCGCGTTTCCCCGACAAGGCGCATTTGATCCGCGCCTATTACGCGGGCCATGAGGTCGCGGTCGGCGGCGCCGTCCAAGGCACCGTCGATCTGCTCGAGCGGCTGCACGCGAAGAACGTGCCGCTCTACGGCCTCACCAACTGGTCGGGCGAAACCTTCCCGCGTTCGCGCTGGCGCTTCGCGTTCATGGAACGCTTCCGCCATATCGTCGTGTCGGGCGACGAGAAATTGATCAAGCCCGATCCCGCGATCTATCGCACGATGCTGAAGCATATCGCGGCACCCGCCGAACAATGCCTGTTCATCGACGACTCGCTGAAGAACGTCGACGGCGCCAAGGCGGTGGGCATGCACGCCGTGCATTTCCAATCGCCCGCGAAACTCGAAGCCGATCTCAAGGCGTTCGGATTGCTGTAAGGAGTGCGCGCCTTGACCGACGAAAACAATTATCCGATCGAACTGACCCCGCCCGATATCTCGGCCTATGCCAAGGGCAATACCGGGATCGAATACGCGACGACGATCGATTCCGGTAAAGCGGGCCCGCATGTGTGCGTCAGCGCGCTGGTGCACGGCAACGAGCTTTGCGGCGCCATCGCCGCCGATTGGCTGATGCGCGAAGATGTGCGGCCTGCACGCGGAAAGCTTTCGTTCCTGTTCTGCAATATCGGCGCGTATCTGTCGTTCGATCCGAAGAACCCGCAAGCCTCGCGCTTCGTCGACGAGGATTTCAACCGCCTGTGGAACGAGGAAACGCTCGACGGGCCGCGCCGCTCGGCCGAGCTCGCCCGCGCGCGCGCCATAAGGCCGTTCGTCGATACGGTCGATCTGCTGCTCGATATCCATTCGATGCAGCACGCCACACCGCCGTTGATGCTGTGCGGCGCGCTCGACAAAGGCAAACAATTCGCGCGCGACGTGTCCGTGCCCGAATTCGTGGTCGCCGATGCGGGTCACGCGGCGGGCAAGCGGATGCGCGATTACGCCGGCTTCGGCGATGCCGCGTCCCCGCGCAACGCGCTGCTGGTCGAATGCGGCCAGCATTGGGAAAAGAAATCCGCCGACGTGGCCAAGGAAACGGCGTTGCGTTTCCTGCTGGCGACCGGTGCCGTGTCGCGCGATTGGATCGAACCGCGTTTGGCGCCCAAGCCCGTGAAGCAGAAAATCGTCGAGGTCACGCAAGCCGTGACGATCCGCAGCGACGACTTCACCTTCGCGCAGCCTTATATCGGGCTTGAGACGATCCCCAAGGCCGGCACGCTGCTGGCGACGGACGGCGCGGAGAAGGTTCTCACGCCTTACGACAATTGCGTTCTGATCATGCCGTCGAAACGGTTGGGCAAGGGGCAGACGGCGGTTCGCCTCGGCCGCTACGTCGGTTGATGGGAAATTTCGATTTCCGCGCGATCGGCATCGCCGTCGTTCTGGGTACGATCGGCGGCGCGCTGTTCAAATATCTGACCGTGCCGCTGCCCTGGATGCTGGGCGCGATGTGTTTCACCACCATCGCGGCCATGTCCGGCGTCAAGGTCGCGATGCCGCGCCAATTGCGCAACGGCTTCGTCACCATTCTGGGCGTGCTGCTCGGCTCCGGCTTCACGCCCGCCGTGCTCGGCCGCATGGGCGATTGGGTCTTCACGCTGGCGGCGCTGGTCGTGTGGGTCTTCGTCGCGGGCGGTGTCGCCTATGTCTATCTGCGCCGCGTCGCCAAGCACGACAAGACGACCGCGTTTTTCGGCGCGACACCCGGCGGCCTCGCCGAGATGACGCTGATCGGCAGCCAATACGGCGCCGATCCGCGCGTTTTGTCGCTGATCCACACCATGCGCGTCATGGCGACGGTGTTGATCGTGCCGATCTGGTTCCGGCTGGAAGGCTTGGTCGGGCCGCTGCCCGCCAAGGCGACGATCGGCATTCTGGAAGTCGCCTTGCGCGACTACGGCATCCTCGCCGCTTGCGCCGTGGTGGGCGCCTTCATCGGCATCAAGTTCCGCTTGCCGGCGGGCACGATGCTGGGGCCGATGGGCGTATCGATGGCGGTGCATCTGGGCGGTTTCAGCGAAGCCCAGCCGCCCTACGAAATCGTCGCCGCCGCGCAGGTCGTTCTGGGCTGCGCCATCGGCCAGCGTTTCGCAGGCTCCAAGCTTTCCGTCATCGCGCGCCACGCGAGCCACGGCCTGATCGTCACGCTGATCATGCTGGGTTTGGCGATCGTGTTCGCCGCGATCATGGCGCGCGTCACGCCGGAAAGCTTCGAAGCGCTCGTGCTCGCCTATGCCCCCGGCGGTTTCGCGGAAATGAGCCTTGTCGCACTGGCGCTATCTGTCGATTCGGCGTTGGTCGCGGCGCATCATCTGTTCCGCATCATTTTCATCATCACGCTGGCGCCTTTGATATTCCGGCGCAAGATCATGAAATCTTCAACGTGATGCCGCCATCGACCGGCAGCGCCACGCCGGTCACGTATTTGGCTTCGTCCGACACCAGGAACAGCGAC
Source organism: Tagaea sp. (assembly GCA_965228135.1). GTDB lineage: Bacteria > Pseudomonadota > Alphaproteobacteria > CACIAM-22H2 > CACIAM-22H2 > Tagaea. Next base: position 4,965,811 of record OZ245798.1, on the reverse strand, counting down.
GCGTAGGCGACGTCCCACGCGTCGCCCATCTTGCCCGTCGGGCATAGGCGGTTGCGCGTGTCGATCATCGATTCGACCGAGCCGTCGCCATAAGCGCCCTTCAAGGGTTCGACGATCATCGGCGTGTTCATCAAGCCGGGCAGCACGCAATTGGCGCGCACCCCGCGCGCGGCGTATTCCAGCGCCACCGCTTGAGTGAACGGGATGACGGCGCCCTTGGTCGTGCTGTAGGCGATATAGGGTACGCCCAAATAACGAATGCCCGCGATCGACGCGATATTGACGATCGCCCCGCCCTTCCCGCTCGTCTCGAACTGGCGGACCATCGCGGGCAGTACGGCCTTGCAGGTCAGAAACATGCTTTTGAGATTGACCCGCACGACGCGGTCCCAATCGGCTTCGTCGAGATCGACCGGCCCGCCTTTGGCGACGATACCGACATTGTTGTGCAGAATGTCGATGCGGCCCCACTGCGCAAGGCATTCGCCGACCAGCGCATCGACATCGCGCTTGGCGCCGACATCGGCGGCGAAGACCAGCGCGTCGCCGCCTTCCGCGCGGATGATCGCGGCGGTTTCCTCGGCCGCATCATGGTTCAAATCGACGCAAGCGATTTTCGCCCCTTCGCGCGCATAGAGCACGGCCACCGCCTTGCCGTTACCCCAGCCGGGACCGGACGCGCCAGCCCCCGTTACGATCGCGGTCTTGCCCGTCAGCCGGCCCATGTCCCCTCCCCGTTTACGAAAGGCGTTGGCGCAGTTCCGTTTTCAGTATTTTGCCGTAGGCGTTTTTCGGTAGCGCTTCGACGAAGATATATCGTTTCGGGCGTTTGAAGCGCGCGATGTTGTCGAGGCACAGCGCGTCGAGCGTTTCATGCGTGACGCTGTCGTCGCGGCGCACGACGAAAGCGACGACGCTTTCGCCCCACTCGGCATCGATCGCCCCGACGACCGAGACTTCGGCCACGCCCGGATGGCGCTGCAGCACTTCCTCCACCTCGCGCGGATAGATATTCGATCCGCCGGAGATGATGAGGTCCTTGGAACGATCTTTAAGCGTGAGATAGCCGCGCGCGTCGAATTCGCCGACATCGCCCGTGTGCAGCCAGCCATCCTTCAGCGCTTTGGCCGTGGCTTCGTCGTCGCGCCAATAGCCCTTCATCACGCTCGGCCCACGCACCAGCACTTCGCCGTCCGCGGCCGTGCGCACTTCGACGACCGTTTGCGCGATGCCGACCGAGCCCAGGATCGCGTCGTCACCCGCCTTGTGCGCGGCCTCGATCGTCGCACGCGTCATACCGGTGATGCACATCGGGCTTTCGCCTTGCCCGTAGAGTTGCGCGAAACGATAGCCGAGCTTGCCGATCGCGGCTTTGAGGTCGGCCACATACATCGGCCCGCCGCCATAGACGATGACGCGCAGATTGCAGGGCTCGATGCCGGGATGCTCGACGAGGCGCTTCACCATCGTGGGTGCGGCGAACATCGTGACCTTGTTCCAGCGCCGCCACAGCGTTTGGATTTCGGCGGGATCGAAGCCACCGCTTTCGGGCACCACTTGCGTCGCACCGATCGCCAGCGTGGGAAACATATAAAGCCCCGAGCCATGCGACATGGGTGCGGCGTGCAGCAAACAGCCGCCCGCTTCGGGCGGGTCGATATCGGCGTAATAGCTCGTCGCCACCGCCAGCGCGTTGCGATGGGTGATCATCGCGCCCTTGGGCCGCCCGGTCGTGCCGCTGGTGTAGAACAGCCACAGCAAATCGTCGGGCGCGGCATGCGCAAGGGCGATGGGCTCGTCAAAAAGCCGGCGCCAATCGCCGCCGCCGATCTCAACCATACGCGCACGCGTGCCGCTCGCGGCGACGTTCTCGCCCATGTCGCGCGAATGGAACACGAGTGCGGCCTGCGAATGGTCGAGGCAATAGGCGAGCTCCTTGGGATGGAGCTTCACGTTGACGGGTACTGCCGCATAACCCGCCCACCAAATCGCGTAGATCGCGACGGCGTAGTCGGTCGCGTTCGCGGCGGCGAGGGCGATGCGCGTACCCGGCGCGTATCCCAGTCCGCGCAACCCACCCGCAAGTTTGGCGACTTGGGCGGCCATGGACGCCCAGTCGGCGACGATCGCGTCGCCGCGCCCCAAAGCGGGGCCGTTCGGATCGCGCTTGGCGTTGCGCAGCAAATGGGCGGCGAGGTTCATCGCATCACCCAATCGATGAAACCCAGCGCTTTGGTGACGTGGATCAAGCCCAGGATCACGGCATAGGCGCCGAGCCCGAAGATAGCCGCCAGGGCGAAAACTTTGAGGTGCGTCATCCGAGCCGAAAGAGCCTTTCCGCACGGGACTTTACCACCGCGCGCGGACGACGCATTATCCAAGAATAACTCGGACGGGACGCTTTATGGCCAGCAGCAAGGTCAGCCAACAGGAACTGAATCAGGCGGTCACGCTTCACGAAAAGATGGTGAAGGGCATCACGGGCGGCATGCGCCTGGTGCTGTCCTTCAAGATCGCCGAGCGCATGAATATGCGCGGGCGCAATCTTTCGGAAGCGGAGCTGGTCGGCGCCTATCTGTGCGAATCCGATTTCGGCGGCGCCAAGCTGATGCGCGCCAATCTGTTCGGCGCCGATCTGTCGGGCTGCGACCTGCACGAGGCCGACCTGACCAAGGCCGATCTGCGCGGCGCCCAATTGAAGCGCGCCAATCTGGAACGCGCGAATTTGACCGGGGCCGATATCCGCGACGGCTTCATCATCGTGCGCGATAAGGACGGGAATTTCTCGTATCACAACAACCAGCGTCAGGGTGCGGTCATCACCGACGCGAAGTTCAATCACGCGGATCTGACCAACGCGAAGATGAGCCGCGTGTTCGGTCCGCGCACGGATTTGACCGGCTGCATTCTGCGCGGCGCCGTGCTGCGCGAAGCCGATCTATCGAATTCGGATCTGTCGGGCGTGGTGCTGACGGGGGCGGATCTCACCAACGCCAATCTCTCCAACTGCATCCTGCACGGCGCCACGTTGTCGGGCGCCTTGCTGGAGAACACCAATCTCGACGGGGCGGATTTGACCGCGTCGAATTTCGGCACCAAGGATTTGGCGCGCGTCGATACGTCCAAGGCCGTGCTGCCCGTCAATATCGACAGCCTGGAAAAGTCGATCCAGCAGATCTTCATCGATCATCTGGAATGGCTGAAGACCGAGGGGCGCAACGGCGCGCAGGCCGATTTCGAGCGCGTCAACCTCGCCAGCCTCAACGCGCCGGGCGTCAATCTTTCCGCCGGCCGTCTGGGCCTGTCGATCCTGCGCGATGCGAAGCTGACCGGCGGCTATTTCCAGATGGCGGATTTCTCCTCCGCCTTCATGTCGAATTGCGATCTGGTGTCGGCGAAGCTCCAGGGCTCGAAGCTCGACAAGGCGACGCTGACCGGCGCCAAGTTGCGCGACGCGGACCTCTCGCCCATGCCCGTCGATACGATGAGCCAGCGCAACTGGAACACCCGCCTGCGCGAGGCCAATTTGACCGGCGCCGATCTTCGCGGCGCCAATCTGCACAAGGCCGATTTGGCGGCGGCGGTGTTGCGCCGGGCCGATCTGCGCAACGCCAATCTGAAGGACGCGATCCTGCTGGATTGCGATTTCTCGGGTGCGGATCTGCGCGGTGCGGACCTGACCGGCGCCGATACGCGCGGCACGACGGGCCTCGACAGCGCGCTTTAGGATTTCTCGATCGACGCTTCGAGGCGCTTGGACAAATACCAGGCCAGCGCCATGAACACGACCAGCAGGCCCAAAGCCGTGGTCGTCGCGGTTTCGCCCAACGCCTTGTCGGAGACATGGGCGAAGCCGTAGCCGATGCCGACCAACAGATTCGACCAGATCGCCGCCGAGACGAGATTGAGCGCCAGGAACCGGCCGCGCGGCATGGTGGACAGGCCGAAGGCGAAACCCGCCAATCCCCGAATGCCGTGCGGGTAGCGATAGACGAACATCATCCACCAATGATGCTTGTCGACGACGCGCGCCGCGCGCTGGATGCCGTTGCGCAAGCGCGGCATGGAATCGAACAACTGCGGCCCGAAACGGCGCGCGAGCCAAAAGCGCACCTCGTCGCCCACCACGCCGCCGGCGAACACGGCCGCGACCGTCGGCCAATATTCCAGCGCGCCGAGCTGCACCGCGTAGCCCGCGAATAACGGCATCAGCATGGAGTTCCAGAACGCCCCGGTCGCCACCAGGGTGTAAACGGCGTTGCCGTTGTCGCGGACCAGGTCGAGGATTTGCTGGAGATCCATGGGACCGATCAAATGGGGTCAAGCAGGCGCGAAGTCAACGCTTCCGCGCGTTCGGCTTGAACCTGGACCGGCATGTCCAACAGCTTTTGGGCGAAGGCGCGCCCGTCGAGATCGAAGGCGAGATCATGGCCGCGCCCGGCCCCGGCGACGTTCTCGAAACGGTAATGGAACGAGGTGAGTCCCGCGAGTTCCACCCGGCGCACCATGCGCGGGCGCAGGAAGGAGAACCACGCGCCGACCTTCGCCGCCGTCGCGCCGGCGCGCACGCTGCGCCAATCGCCGGGATCGCGCAGGGCCAGTACGACGTTCAGCGAACTCCCGGTCACGCGGGCGCGCGCATGGGCCAACAGGCGAAGCTGGACGAGCGCGCTCATGCCTCGCTCTCCAGCAAGCCGACGCGCGGGCGCACGTAATGCGCCGGGATTTTCGCGGCGCTGACGCGGCGTTCGGGATGGACGGCAAGGCGCACGCCGCCCGCACCGGCGGGCCCGAAACCCGACAGCGACGCGAATTCGGCCAGCGCCGCCTCGACCGTTTCCTTCGCCATCGCGCGCAAGGCCAAGCGCAAGCGCACGTCCTTGCCGGGCATGACGGCGAGATCGGCCGCGCGATCGATGGCGCCGCGCGTCGCGGATTCCACGCCGACGATCTCCACCCGAAAGCGCTCGTCGCCGAGCAATTTCTTCAAGCGCGTTTCCAATTCGCGCGCGGCCGCCATTGCCCGCCCCGCCGCCCCCGTGCCGCCATAGGCGAGTTCGCCTTCGCCCGCGAAACCCGTTTCGAACACCAGCGTGCCGGGTAAATAATCGGGTGCGGCACTGGCTTTGACGCCGGTCAGCTTGCCGCCGATCAACGTCGTATCGTCGAGGTCGAGCGTCAAATCGGGATCGGCGATCTCGCGCGGGTTCTCGACGCCATCGAGCAGCGACAAGGACAGCGCCGCATGCGCGGGCGGCGCACCGGTCGAGGTCTCGAAAATCAGCGCGCCGTCTTCGGCGATATCGACCAGCGGCAAACCCGTTTCGGGCAGCTTGTCGAAGGCGGGATCGTAGAGATCGCCGCCCGCCGCTCCTGCACCCGCGGACAAAATGCGTCCGGCGGCGGCGGCGGAAGCGAGCCGCGCGTAGTCTTCCACCGGCCAGCGATGGGCATAGCGCGCAAAAGCGATCGCCGTCGCCGACGGCGCCAAGGGCCCGCTGACCACGATCTCCGCCCCCTTGGCGAATAGCCCCACCAAGGGTGCGGCGCCGAAGCGCACACTTGCGGCGATCAATGTCGAATCCGGCGGCGGCGGCGGATCGCACGGCGTGCCGAGCAAGCCCGCGCCCGATTGCGTCGCCAGAAGATCGTGACCTTCGACCAAGCCGATGCGCGGCCGGCGGCGGCCCAGGCGTGCCGCAAGTCCGGTGATCGCATGCGCGACCGGGGCGGGCTCGCCCGACGGCACTTCGATCGCCAGCCGCACGCGGCCCGACAAGCACGCGATCAGCACGGGTTCGAGTGCGCGCTCGACCTCGCGCAAGCCCACGCGCAGCGCCAGACAATGCGGCCCCGGCTTGGCGGTCAGGCGTTGAAGAAGTGCCGCCGTCGCATCCGGTCGTCCGCCGCGTCCCGCATGCGCAAGCCGCATCTTAGAGGCCGGCGAGTTTGCGGATCGGCTCGTAGAGTGCCGGGTTGGCGCAAAGCACCGGCGCGCCGTTTTCGATGCCGCCTTCGCCCAGGAAGTCGTTCACGCGCCCGCCCGCTTCGCGCGTCATCACGATGCCCGCAAGGCAATCCCAGGAATTGATGTGGAGTTCCACATAGCCGTCGGCGCGGCCGTCGGCGACATAGGCGATGCCTAAGGCACCCGAGCCCGCCCGGCGGAACGACGCCCCGGCCTTCACCGTGCGCTCGATCATGCCCGTATAGGCTTCGACCGGGCGGCGCGTCGACCAGCCAAGCTCGATCTGCGCGCGCTTCAAATCGTCGACCGCCGTCACCTTCATCGGGCGGCCGTTGCAGGTGGCGAACTTGCCCCGCCGCGCCAAGAACATCTCGTCGCGCATCGGGTCGTAGATCGCGCCGATTTCCGCCTGCCCTTCATGGACATAGGCGATCGAAATGCAGAAATGCGCGATCCCGTTGGCGAAATTCGCCGTGCCGTCGATCGGGTCGATGACCCACAGCGCGCGCGTATCCTTGCTGCCGCCGGTTTCCTCGCCCAGCACCTCGTCCTTGGGGAAAGCCTCCCGGATCAGCCCCATGACCAGCTTTTCGACCGCCCCGTCGGCGACGGTCAGGTAATCCTGCGGCCCCTTGAAGGTCATGCCGATGGAGGCGCGGTCGGCGAAGAATTTGCGCTGCAATTCCCCGGCGGCACGCGCGATCGCCGCGGCGGCCAGGGTACGGGTGGCGATTTGATCGGTCATTGGGCGCTGAAATTACGTTCCCTATGGGCTATAGGGAAGCGCGATGATCACAATCGACTCCCTAACTTTGCGCGTCGCCGGCCTGACCTTGATCGAGGATTCCTCGGTCCAGGTGCCGGACGGCAAGCGCGTCGGCCTTGTGGGCCGCAACGGGGCGGGTAAATCCACCCTGCTGTCCTGCCTGCGCGGTGTCGCCACACCCGACAAGGGGCTGATCGCGCTGCCCAAGCGCGCCAAGCTCGGCTGGGTGGCGCAGGAAGCCCCCGGCGGCCCCACGACGCCGCTGGAATTCGTGCTCGCCGCCGATATCGAGCGCGCCGCGTTGCTGGCGGAGGAGGAAGCGGGTGCGGACGGCGAGCGCGTCGCCGATATCCACACGCGCTTGGCCGAGATCGACGCCTATGCCGCCCCGTCGCGCGCCGCGTCGATCCTGGCGGGTCTCGGCTTCGACGCGGGCAAACAGGCGCAGCCTTTGTCGGATTTCTCCGGCGGCTGGCGGATGCGCGTGGCGCTGGCCGCCGTGCTGTTCTCGCGGCCCGACGTGCTGCTGCTCGACGAGCCGACGAACCATCTCGATCTCGAAAGCGCCTTGTGGCTCGAGGATTATCTGCAGCGCATTCCCTGCACGCTGCTGGTCGTCAGCCATGATCGCCGCCTGCTGAACGCCGTCTGCACGCATATCCTGCATCTCGAACACCGCCGCCTGACGCTCTACGCGGGCGATTACGATTCCTTCGAACGTCAGCGCCAGGAACGCCTCGCCCAGCAATCGGCGATGGCCGCGAAGGTCGACGCGCAGCGCAAGCATATGCAGGCGTTCGTCGATCGCTTCCGCTACAAAGCGACGAAAGCGCGCCAGGCGCAATCGCGCTTGAAGGCGCTGGCCAAGCTCACGCCCATCGTGGTCGAGCAGGACGAGGAATCGGTGCGCTTCGAGTTCCCCGAGCCCGACATGCCGCGCCCGCCGCTGATCACCTACGACAAGGCGTCGGTCGGCTACGTGCCCGGCAAGCCGATCCTGCGCGGCATCGATCTGCGCCTGGATCCCGACGACCGCATCGGCCTGCTCGGCGCCAACGGCAACGGCAAATCCACGCTCGCCAAATTGTTCGGCGGGCGCTTGGCGCCGATGGAAGGGCGCGAAACCCGCGCGCGCAATCTGGAAGTCGGCTTCTTCGCGCAGCATCAGGTCGAGGAGTTCGATCTGTCGCGCTCGGCGCTGCTGCACCTCGCCGATCTGCGCCCGACGGACAATAACGAGCAACTGCGCGCGCGCCTCGCCCGCTTCGGCTTCTCCGGCATCAAGGCCGAAACGCCGACCGGCAAACTCTCGGGCGGCGAGAAGGCGCGGCTTGCCTTCGCGCTCGCCACCGCGCATCGCCCGCAATTGCTGATCCTCGACGAGCCGACGAACCATTTGGATATGGCGAGCCGCGAGCGCCTTGTCGCCGCGATCGGCGATTTCGCCGGCGCGGTCATCCTCGTGACCCACGACTGGAGCTTGCTGGAACTGACCTGCGACCGGCTATGGCTGGTCGCGAACGGTCAGGTGCAGCCTTTCGAGGGCGATCTCGAGGAATATCGCGCGTTCAGCCTGGCCGAGCGGCGCGCGCAGCGTTCAAGCGCCGACGACAAACCCAAGACGGAAGCGCCGGCCCCGCGCCGCGCCAAGCCCGCTTTGGGGCCGCTCAAGAAGGAACTCGCCGCCGCCGAAACCGAACTCGCCAAGCGCACCGACGAGAAGGCGAAGCTCGACGCGGCCCTTGCCGATCCCAACGTCTACAACGATCCGGCGAAGGCGGCCGATCTCGCCAAGCGCCACAAGGATGCGGTCGAACGCGTCGATGCGGCGGAAGCGCGCTGGCTCGCGGCCGCCCAAGCGCTGGAGGAAGCCGATGCGGCTTAAGGCGCTGATCGCAGCATTGGCGTTATTCGCATCGCCCGCCATTGGCAAAGAATGGGGCGAGATGCGCTTGCCGACATCGGGGCCCGCGCGCTCGATCGGCGGCCCCGCGACAGGCTGCATCGCGGGTGCGGAACTTCTGCCCCCCGATGGCCCGGGCTATCAAGCCGTGCGCGTGTCGCGCAATCGTCAATGGGGCAATCCCGCGACGATATCCTTCATCCGCGATCTGGGCGCGCGGGCCAAGGCGGCGGGTTTCGCCGATCTTTATATCGGCGACGTCGCCCAGCCGCGCGGCGGGCCGATGGCGTCGCTGCATGGCAGCCACCAAAACGGGCTCGACGCCGATATCTGGTTCAATATCGATCCCAAGCCCGCTTTGGCACCGCCCGCGCGCGAGGAGATCGCGATCGTCACGCTGACCACGCCGGACGAGCGCCACGTCGATCCCGCGACCTGGCGCAGCGATCATGCGCGCTTGCTGAAGCTCGCGGCCGAGGACAAGCGCGTCGACCGCATCCTCGTCCATTACGCGATCAAGAAGCATCTCTGCGAAACGCTGCCGGCGGCGGATCGCGCCTGGATACGCAAACTCCGCCCGTGGCGCGGGCATAATGAACATTTCCATGTCCGCTTAAGCTGCCCGCCGGACAACAAGGATTGCGCGCCCCAAGCGCCAATCGCCGCGGGCGACGGCTGCGACGCCACACTCGATTGGTGGTTCCTCGACGCCGCCGAACGGCGCAAGCGCGACGAGGAAGCGCAGCGCGCGGCACCCAAGGTCCAGACCGGCCCGCCGCGCCCCAAACTCCCCGCGCAATGCGCGGCGATCCTGCGCGCGCCGTAACGCTTAATCGAACCGGAAGCCCTTGGGCGGCAGAAGGCCCGCTTGGCTGCGCGCCCCCACCCAATGCTTGGGCGCGTTTTCGCGCGCATCCGAATTGGCGAAGCCCATGGGCCAGCCCTTGGCGATATTGAACGTGCGGATTTTGTAGAGGGCACCGTCCTTCGAATAACGCTGCAGGATGACACCCTTGCCGCGCGCCATTTCCGGCAATTCGGACAACGGGAACAGCAACAGCTTGCGGTTCGTGCCCTGCACGGCCAGCGTGTCGCCTTCCACCGTGCAAACGGCGGCGGCTTCCCCGCCCTCGCCCACGTTTAGGATCTGCTTGCCCTGGCGGGTCTGCGCGACGCATTCGGCTTCGGGTACAACGAAGCCGTAACCGGCCGACGACGCGACGACCAGCTTGCGGTCGGGCTTGTGGATGAACACGTCGACCAGATCGACGTCGTTGCCGAGTTCCAGCGTCACCTTGATCGGCTCGCCGTCGCCGCGCCCGCGCGGCAGCTTGTCGCAACCCAGCGTGTAGAAGCGCCCGTTGGTCGCGAACACCATCAGCTTGTCGGCCGAATTCGTGCGCTCGACGAAGCGCTGCTTGTCGCCGTCCTTGTAGCGGATCTCCTTCACGGCCGCGTCGTCGAGATGGCCCTTGAAGGCGCGCACCCAGCCCTTGTCGGACACGACGACGGTCAGGTCTTCGCGCTCGATGAAGGCTTCGACCGGCACGATCAATTCGGCGGGCGCGTCGGCCACTTCCGTGCGCCGCTTGCCCAATGCCGTCTTGGGGCCGTACTTGACCTTCAATTCCTGGATCTCGGTCGCGATCGCGGCCCAGCGCTTGTCTTCGCTTTTGAGAAGGCCCTGAAGCTCCTTCTTCTCCTTCGTCAGCGCGTCGTTTTCCTTGCGGATCTCGAATTCCTCGAGCTTGCGCAACGAGCGCAGACGCATGTTCAGGATCGACTCCGCCTGAAGCTCCGTCAGCCCCCATTTCTTCATCATGACGGGCTTGGGCTCGTCCTCGTTGCGGATGATCTTGATGACCGCGTCGATGTTCAAATACGCGATCAGCAAGCCGCCGAGGATTTCCAGGCGCTTGTCGATCTGGGCAAGACGGTGCTCGGACCGGCGCGTCAGCACGACATGGCGGTGGTCGAGATAGGCCTGAAGCACTTCCTTCAGATCCATCACGCGCGGCACGTTGTCCGCGTCGAGCACGTTCATGTTGAGGGCGAAGCGCGTTTCCAGATCGCAGGTCCGGAACAGCGATTCCATCATCACTTTGGGATCGACGTTGCGGCTCTTGGGCTCCAGCACCAGGCGCACATTCTCGTCCGATTCGTCGCGGATATCGGCGAGCAGCGGCAGCTTCTTGGCTTGCAGAAGTTCCGCGACCTTTTCGATCAGCTTCGACTTCTGGACCTGATAGGGAATTTCGGTGACGACGATCTGCCACGCCGCGCGCGGCAATTCCTCGACCGCCCATTTCGCGCGCACGCGCAGCGAACCGCGGCCGGTCTCGTAGGCTTGCACCAGCGTTTCGCGGCTTTCGACCAGCGTGCCGCCGGTCGGGAAATCCGGGCCCGGCATCAGATCGACCAGCGTCGCCACGCGCGCGTTGGGCGTCTTGATCAGATGCAAAAGCGCGTTGCAGATCTCGACGATGTTGTGCGGCGGAATATTCGTCGCCATGCCGACGGCGATGCCGGCCGCCCCGTTCGCGAGCAAATTCGGGAAGGCGGCGGGCAGAACGACGGGTTCTTCGCCTTCGCCGTCATAGGTCGCGCGGAAATCGACGGCGTTTTCGTCGAGGCCGCGCAGCAATTCGACCGCGACGGAGGTGAGGCGCGCTTCGGTGTATCGCATCGCGGCGGCGTTATCGCCGTCGATATTGCCGAAATTGCCTTGGCCGTCGACCAGCGTGTAGCGCTGCGCGAAATCCTGCGCGAGGCGCACGAGCGCGTCGTAAACCGACTGGTCGCCATGCGGGTGATATTTACCGATGACGTCGCCGACGACGCGCGCACATTTCTTGAACCCGGTCTCGGGGTCGAGGCGCAGCTGCTGCATCGCCCAGAGCAAACGGCGATGGACGGGCTTCAAGCCGTCGCGCACATCGGGCAGCGAGCGCGCCATAATCGTGGACAGCGCATAGGCGAGATAGCGCTCGCCCAACGCATCGGCGAGCGCAACGGGTTTGATTTCGGCAGCAAAAGACGCGGTCATTTTCTTTCCTCGGGACGGCGGTACTCCCGTCGCCAGCGCTCATAAAGCCGGACTCGGGCCCCCGGCAAGGTCTTCGTCTGCGGGGCCAAAACATAACGGTCGAGAAAATGTCCGGTGATTTCCAGGGCTTCGACCAATTCGCGGGCGTTTCCGGCGGCCCCGCCGGTGCGCAGGAAACCGGGCAGCACGAACAACCGGTCGGCATAGGGCGCCCCGGCCTCGGCCGAGACGGCGCGCCCCGTTTTGGGGCTGACATAGCGCAGATCGTCGACAACGCCGGTCGCGGCGCAGGATTCGAGATCGAGCCCGAAGCCGAGATCGGCAAGGCAGCGGACTTCCCACAGCACGTAAGCCTCGCGCCATGTCGGCGCATCGAACCGATCGAGCATCGCCTTGGTCGCATCGAACAGGCCTTCATGCGGCTCGCGTTCGGGCAGCACCACGTCGAGGATCGCCGCACAGGCCGACAGCGCTTCGAGCTTCGCGGGCGCGTCCATCAACGCGGCGGAATTGGCGGCGACGAGTTCGCAGGTCCAATTGCCCAGATGTTCGACAAGCCTCGCGCGCCAGAACGCGGAGACGAGATTGCCGGTTTCGAACACCGAAGCGCTTTTGCCGTGCCCGCCGCCGCGCGCCAGCCCCAAATGCCGGCCATGCGCGCGCGTGAACAAGGTCGCGATCGCCGCATGCTCCCCATGCGTGCGCCGCCCCAGCACGATCGCTTCGTCGGTCCATTCCATGGATCAGATTTGCCGGGATTCGAGCGGCGGGGCTAGTTTGGCGATATGCGCAAGACTCGCCGCCTGATCGAAGCCTTTCTCGACACCGATTACGCCGTGCGCGACGGCGGCGTTTGGCGCGTCGTGCGGATCGGCGAACGGCATCCAAGGATCGAAACCTTGGTGAAATCGACCGGCGTGTTCATCACCGGCTGGAACCCGTTCGGCAAGCGTGCGAGCGCCGCCGCCAACGACGCGCGCAACCGGGCGATGGCGCGCATTCTGGCCGCACGCGGCTATCGAACGCTGCCCCATCAAGGGATCGGCCGCGACGGCGCGTGGGCCGAAGACGGATTTTTCGTGCGGGATATGCGTGCGAAGACCGCACGCAATCTGGCGCGCGCCTTCGGCCAGCTCGCGATCGTTACGATCGCGCGCGGCCGTCCGGCGGAGCTGATCTGGGTTTAAATGCCGGCCGTCGAGGGACCGGCCTCGCCCTTCGACAAGCTCAGGGTGAGGCCTAAAGAAGGGCCTCATGGTGAGCCTGTCGAACCATGAGGCGAAGGGCTCTCAGCCCTGCTCCATGATCTGCTGCTTGGCGATCGGCATGAAATGCGCGAGCTGGGCCTTGATGTCGGCGACCGACACGCCCTTGCCCTTCAGATCCGCTTCCAGCTTTTCGATCACGTCGTCGTCGCCCGCCTTCTCGAAATCCGAGGCGACGACTTCCTTGGCGTAGGCATCGGCGTCCGGCCCGGTCTTGCCGAGCTTTTCCGCCGCCCACAGACCCACGAGCTTGTTGCGCCGCGCGTTCACCTTGAACTGCACTTCCTGGTCGTGCTTGAACTTGTTTTCGAAAGCGCTTTTGCGGTCGTCGAAGCCGGTCATATTTGGGCCCTCGTGGATGGGTCGTTGCCCATGACATAGGCGACCGCAACGCTCGGGTCAATCGCAACCGGACATCCCATATTCATGTGCACTTTGGCGATTTTGCGCCGTCCCGGCCACGCTTGGCCGCTGATCGTCGCGGGCAATCGCGACGAAATGAAGTCGCGCCCCTGGACCGCGCCCGCCCGCCATTGGCCGGACCGGCCGAACGTGATCGGGGGCCGCGACGATTTGGCCGGCGGATCGTGGATCGGCCTGAACGACACCGGCGTGATCGCCTGCGTGCTCAACCGGCGCGGCACGCTGGGGCCGGCCGACGGCAAGCGCAGCCGGGGCGAATTGGTGCTCGACGCGCTGGATTTCGCCGACGCGAAGGACGCCGCCGAGATGGTGGGGGCGTTGGATGCCGGCGCCTATCGCCCGTTCAACCTGTTCGTCGGCGACGATCGCGACGCGTTCTGGGTGCGCGCCACGGGAAGCGGCGCACCCGAAGTGATGCCGATCGGCGAAGGGATTTCGCTGCTCACCGCCTATGATCTCAACGATATGGCCTCGCCGCGCACCCGCCATTTTTTGCCGCTGTTTCGCGAAGTTCCGCCGCCCGATCCCGCGGCCGGCGATTGGGCCGCCTGGCAAAAGCTGATGGAAGCGCGCCAAGGCGGACCCGATGCCGGCGAAGAAGGGGCGATGAACATCGCTTTGCCCTCCGGTTTCGGCACGTCGTCGACGTCGCTGATCGCGTTGCCGTCCCGCCAGCTGGGACTCGAAACGCGGCCCATTTGGCGCTTCGCGCACGGCCACCCCGACAAGATCGTCTACGACGCCGTTTCCCTCGCTTGAATCAGTGCCTTAGCCCCGCATTGCGAGGGGGAATGCGCTGGGCTATAGGGGGGCCCGCATTTCCCGTCGCGCCGTCAGGGGGTTGGGCATGTCCCGCCGCAAGCAAATCTACGAAGGCAAAGCCAAAACTCTGTTCGAGGGCCCCGAGCCCGGCACGATCATCCAGTACTTCAAGGACGACGCGACCGCGTTCAACAACAAGAAGAAGGGCACGATCACCGGCAAGGGCGTGCTCAACAACCGCATCTCGGAATTTCTGATGACGCGGTTGGAGGAGATGGGGATTCCGACCCATTTCATCCGCCGCCTCAACATGCGCGAACAGCTCGTGCGCGAAGTCGAGATCGTGCCGCTGGAAGTCATCGTGCGCAACGTCGCCGCCGGCTCGTTCTGCCAGCGCTTCGGCCTGCAGGAAGGCTCGCCGCTGCCGCGCTCGATCATCGAGTATTGCTACAAGAACGACGAGCTCGGCGATCCGCTGGTGTCGGAAGAGCACATCACCGCGTTCGGCTGGGCCGATACGCGCGACCTCGACGACATCATGGCGTTGACCTTGCGCATCAACGATTATTTGTCGGGGCTGTTCCTGGGCGTGGGCATCAAGCTCGTCGATTTCAAGATCGAGTTCGGCCGCCACTGGAACGAACACGACGAGATGCGGATCATCCTGGCCGACGAGATCAGCCCGGATTCCTGCCGTCTGTGGGACGTCAAGACGAACGAGAAAATGGATAAGGACCGCTTCCGCCGCGACCTCGGCAAGGTCGAGGAAGCGTATCAGGAAGTGGCCCGTCGTCTGGGCATCCTGCCCGAAAGCGGCCCGCGCGATCTGCGCGGCCCCGAAACGATGCAGTGATCCCGGGGGATCGAGACAGCATGAAAGCGAAGATTCACGTCACGCTGAAGAACGGCGTGCTCGACGTGCAAGGCAAAGCGGTTCAAGCCGGGCTCGCCGGTCTCGGCTTCAAGGGTGTCGGCGACGTGCGCGTCGGCCGCTATGTCGAAATCGAACTCGACGCCAAGAACAAAGCCGCGGCCGAAGCCGAAGCCAAGCGCATGTGCGAAAAGCTGCTGGCCAACACCGTGATCGAGAACTACCGCGTCGAGATCGCGGAGTAATCGGCACATGAAATCCGCCGTCGTCGTATTCCCCGGCTCCAACCGCGAAGGCGACGTCGCCGACGCGATCCACCGCGCCTCGGGCAAGCGGCCCGAGATCGTTTGGCACTCGACCGGGTCGCTCCCCAAGAAGCTCGATCTGATCGTGCTGCCCGGCGGCTTCGCCTATGGCGACTATCTGCGCTGCGGCGCCATGGCCGCACGCAGCCCGATCATGCGCGACGTGATCGCGCGCGCGAATGCCGGCACGCCCGTCCTTGGCGTGTGCAACGGCTTCCAGGTGCTGTGCGAAAGCGGCCTGCTGCCGGGCGTGTTGCTGTCCAACGCGGGCCTCAAATTCATCTGCCGCGACGTGCATCTGAAGGTCGCGACCAGCCAGACGATGTTCGCGCATCGCTACGAGAAGGGCCAGGTCGTGCGCTATCCGGTGGCGCATCACGACGGCAATTACTTCGCCGACAACGACACGCTGAAGCGCATGGAAGATCGCGACCAGATCGCGTTCCGCTATTGCACGCCCGAAGGCGAGACCAACGCCGAAGGCAATCCCAACGGCTCGGCGCGCAACATCGCGGGCGTGTACAACAAGTCGAAGACCGTGCTGGGCCTGATGCCGCATCCCGAAAACGCGACCGATCCCGCCACCGTGGGCGCGCTGGGCGGTTCGCTGGACGGCAAGCCTTTGTTCGACGCCATCGTGGACGCCGTTTCCAAATGAAGAAGAATTCGAAGCCGAAGAAATCCTGGCAGCGCCCCAACGATTTGATGGGTTTGTCGCCGGCCGAATACGACACTGCGTGCGACATCCTGGGCCGCGAGCCCAGCTATACCGAACGCGGCATTTTCTCGGTGATGTGGAGCGAGCATTGCTCCTACAAATCGTCGAAGAAATGGCTGAAGACGCTGCCGACCAAGGCCAAGTGGGTGATCTGCGGCCCGGGCGAAAACGCCGGCGTGATCGATATCGGCGACGGCGACGCGTGCATCTTCAAGATCGAAAGCCACAACCACCCGTCTTATATCGAGCCCTATCAGGGTGCGGCGACGGGCGTGGGCGGCATCTTGCGCGACGTCTTCACCATGGGCGCACGTCCCATCGCGAATTTGAACGCGCTGCGTTTCGGCGATCCCAAGCACCCCAAGACCCGCCATTTGGTGGCGGGCGTGGTCGCGGGCATCGGCGGCTACGGCAATTGCGTGGGCGTGCCCACCGTCGGCGGCGAGACGAATTTCCATTCCGCCTATAACGGCAATTGCCTCGTCAACGCGATGACGGTCGGCATCGCCAACAAGAAAAAGATCTTCTATTCGGCGGCGGCCGGTGCGGGAAATCCCGTCGTCTATGTCGGCGCCAAAACCGGGCGCGACGGCATTCACGGCGCCACGATGGCCTCGGCCGAATTCGACGACAATTCGGACGAGAAACGCCCGACCGTGCAGGTCGGCGACCCGTTCACCGAAAAGCTGCTGATCGAAGCGTGCCTGGAGCTGATGGCGACCGACGCGATCGTCGCGATCCAGGACATGGGGGCCGCGGGCCTCACCTCGTCCTCGGTCGAGATGGCGGGCAAAGGCGGCCTCGGCATCGAGCTCGACATCGACAAGGTGCCGGCGCGCGAAACCGGCATGACGTCCTACGAGATGATGCTCTCCGAAAGCCAGGAGCGCATGCTGCTGATCTTGAAGCCGTCGCGCCAGAAGATGGCGGCGGCGATCTTCAACAAATACGGTCTCGATTTCGCGGTCATCGGCAAGCTGACCAAGACCGGCCATCTGGTCGTCAAAAAAGACGGCAAGGTCGACGCCGATATGCCGATCGCCCCGATGGTCCAGGCGAGCCCGGAATATGCGCGGCCCTGGAAAAAATCGCCCAAGCGCAAGGCGATTTCGCCCAAACGCCTGCCCAAGCGCGATCCGTCGGCCGTGCTGCCCAAGCTGATGGGCTCGCCCGATCTCGCGTCCAAGCGCTGGATCTGGGAGCAATACGATCACCTCGTGCGCGGCCATACGCTGCAACGCCCGGGCGGCAACGCCGCCGTGGTCGGCATTCCTGGCCGCAAGAAGGCGCTGGCGATGGTCGTCGATTGCACGCCGCGCTACGTCCACGCCGATCCCGAAGCGGGCGGCGCGCAAGCCGTCGCCGAGACGTGGCGCAATTTGACGGCGGTGGGGGCGACGCCCCTCGCCATCACCGACAACATGAATTTCGGCAACCCGGAACGGCCGGAGATCATGGGCCAATTCGTCGGCGCGATTAAGGGCATGCGCAAGGCGTGCCTGGCGCTCGACTATCCGGTCGTGTCGGGCAACGTGTCGCTCTACAACGAGACCAACGGCAACGCGATCCTGCCCGCCCCGGTCATCGGCGCGGTCGGCGTGTTGAAGGATGCGGACAAGCGCGTCGATCTCGCCTTGAAGGCGCCGGGCGAAACGCTGGTGCTGATCGGCAAGACCGAAGGCTGGCTCGGTTCGTCCGTCTATTTGCGCGAGATCGAGGGCATCGAGGACGGCGCGCCGCCGCCGGTCGATCTGAAGCTCGAACGGCGCAACGGCGATTTCGTGCGCAAGCTGATCGCCAAGGGCCTCGTCACCGCCTGCCACGATCTCTCCGACGGCGGCTTGCTCTGCGCGATCGCGGAAATGGCGCTGGCCGGGCGTCTGGGGGCCGCGTTGGCGCCCAAGCGCACCGACAACGCCTTCCTGTTCGGCGAGGACCAGGCGCGCTACGTCGTTTCCACGTCCAAGCCCGACAAACTGCTGGAACGCGCCAAGGCGGCCAAGGTCCACGCCGAAATCGTCGGCCGGACCGTCGCCGGGGCCTCGTTGACACTGACGGGTCGGGTTCTTATATCCCTCGAAGCGCTGCGGGCCGTGCACGAAAACTGGCTGCCCGCCTATATGTCGCAGAAACACTAGTTGTCTTTGAAGGCGTAGGGGATTTTCCGGAATGCCGATGGCCGCCGCCGATATCGAAAAGCTGATCCGCGAGGCGTTGCCCGACGCGGATGTGCGCATCGACGATCTGCGCGGCGACGGCGACCATTACGCCTGCCACGTCGTCTCGGCGCTGTTCAAAGGCAAGTCCCGCGTCCAGCAGCACCAAATGGTGTATGCTGCCCTGAAAGGCCGCATGGGCGGCGAGCTGCACGCCATGGCGTTGCAGACCGCGTTGCCCGCCGGCGCCTGAACCCCTTCCTCCTCCCCCGGAGTATCCGCCATGGACCCCGTCAAGGAACGCATCGAAGCCGATCTCAAGGCCAACGACATCGTGCTCTTCATGAAGGGCACGCCCGTGTTTCCGCAATGCGGCTTCTCCGCCGCCGTGGTTCAGGTGCTGACCCACATGGGCGTCAAGTTCAAGGGCATCAACGTGCTCGAGGACCCGGAACTGCGCCAGGGCATCAAGGAATTCACCAACTGGCCGACGATCCCCCAGCTTTACGTGAAGGGCGAATTCGTCGGCGGTTGCGACATCGTGCGCGAGATGTACCAGACCGGCGAACTGGCCGATCTGCTGACGACCAAGGGCATCGCCACCAAGGCGGCCTGATTTCGCGCAATCCGCCGAACGCAAAAGGCCCCGCCCGAAAGGCGGGGCCTTTTCGATTCAGGCGAATTGATGGAGAGAGATAAGATCAAAACGGTATTTGAACACAACACTTTTTAAATTGATTAATTCTTATTATTAGTCCCGATTAAGATAGATTGGCCTCAAGCCACTTTGAAAAACTTGAACGATTAATTGTCAATCTTGCGCGAATCTAGATATTCCAGACACGGTAGGTCGCGTTCGTCGCGATGCGCCGCATCGTTGAATGAGCGCGGAGACCCTTTCGATAACACTTAAGTCCGAAAAGAATTTTTTTGAGAATTTCATCCTTGAATCTTCATCAAAAAAAATACGACCAGTATTGTCAGTGAGTGACTCCACACGGAGATTTAGGTTTCCCTCTACAAAATCCTTCTTCCGCCACTTAATCTTTGGATCAGATTTTCTGATGTCGTCAATTACACAAAAAACGTCATTTCCAGCGACCACTAACCACGACTGTTGAAGCTCAGAAGAAAACATCAAAATCACATTCTTGGCTGAAACATCGCCGACATTACCGTCGATATCCTGCCCAACAGAATTTCTAAACCATTCAAGCAAAGCTTCGGTTGATAAGTGCCGACGATAGTCGGACGCTTCATCAACGACTTTTTTCACTCCATCGGCAAAGAAAAAAAACATCTCAATCATCCTCACTTTCCGACTTGGACTGTGCCATTCGCTTGATCGCTCGGATCAAAGTCGGCCATGAGACTGCAACGAGTATAGCAGCAACGTTTGACGGCTGATAGATATTGAGAAACAGCCCTAAAAACCCAGCGATTGACGCTCCTAAAAAATAAACCAGCAAGTATAAAAAAGTTTTTATGCCGTGAGTAATCCTGAAAATTGAACCATATCCAGCCCAGCTAGACAAACAATCCAAAGCAAGAATACCAGCGGAGAAAACACCACACCGCAGACTAAAACCAAATAAATCATTCCAATTGACGTCGCCAAAGCTCGTCAAAAAAAATGCTGCCAATTGCTCAAGAATTGAACTTTGGCTCTGCACGAGTGCTCCAAGGTTATTTCTTAATCTCCTTGATGAGGTTACTTTTTGGAAGCAATCAATTCAAGGGAATACAATTATTAAATCATAAAAACTGATAGGCCGCCATCGACAGGCTGCCATGGGTGAAGGAATGGTGCAGGCGCGTGCCCTGCCCGCCCGCTCCCATCGCGACGTAAATCGGCAGCAGATGTTCGTCGGTCGGATGCGCCATCGCGGCGTTGGGGGCCCGCGCGCGATAATCGAGCAACGCGTCGATATCGCCCGCCGCGATCTTCTCGGCGAACCAATCGTCGAATTCCTTGGCCCAATCGGCGACGGCGTTGTGCCGGCCCCAGGCCAGTGCGCGCAGATTATGCGTGGCCGAGCCCGAGCCGACGATCGCGATCCCGTCGTCGCGCAGTTTCGCCAGCGCTTGCCCCAATTTGTGATGATGCGCCGGATCGCGATCGGGCTGGATCGACAGCTGGAACACGGGCACGTCCGCGTCGTCGTAGATCATCGACAGCGGCACCCATGCGCCGTGATCGAGCCCGCGGCCGGGATCCGTGCCGGCGCCCGCGAAGCCCGCTTCGCGCAGGGTTTGGGCGGCATGCGCGGCGATTTCGGGCGCGCCCGGTGCGGGATAGGCGAGCTTATAAAGCTCCGGCGGGAAGCCGTAGAAATCGTGGATCGTCTCGGGCCGTTTGGCCGTCGACGCCAAGGGTTCGTAGGTTTCCCAATGCGCGGAGGCGATCAGGATCGCCTTGGGTTTTTCGAATCCCGAAGCGAGCCCGCGCAGAAAATCGCGCGCGGCGACGTTCTCGAACGGCAGCGTGGGCGAGCCGTGGCTGACGAAAAACGCGGGCGCTTTGGCCATGATCCGATCTTCCTGAAATCCGGGGCGGACGGCGTTCCATCCGCCCCGTCCCGCTTCAGCCTTTGAACTTCTTGGCGATCTCCGCGACACGGCGGCCCAGCGCCGCACCCGTCGCCTGATCGTCCTTCGACGGGTTGTTCGGGCCCGCCGCTTCGTTCAACGACGTCGCCATCGTGCCGCCCCACGACGACAGGCGGTTCAGCGTGACGTCGCCGTCCTGCGTGCCCGTCATGATGCCCTGGCTGATCCAGATCATCGAGTGCTGCATGGCGAGCGTCCAGATCGATTGCAGCGTGTTGACCTTGTCGCCCGACGGGCCCGACGAGTTGGTGAAGCCGGCCGCGAGCTTGTCCTTCCAGCCTTGGCCGAACCAGATCTTGGCGGTCGTGTCCGCCCAGGTTTTGAATTGGCCCGACACGTCGCCCATATACGTGGGCGAGCCGAACACGATCGCGTCGGCGGCGTTCAGCGTTTCGACCTTCGCCGCGGCTTCCTCGACCGGTACCAGATCGACCGTCGTGCCGGCGACCGACGCCGCGCCCTTGGCGACGGCTTCGGCCAGGACCTTCGTGTGGCCGAAGCCCGAGTGATAGACGATTGCGACCTTTGCCATTTTCGGAACTCCGCTCTGCCCTCTTGAACATCGAGGGGGTGGTTACAAATCAATACCGATACGATATGATGTAAGTAGTTAGTTTCGTAAAGTAGGTACCTCTCGGTAACCACTTTCATTCAGACGACGGTAAAGGAGAGCGCCATGCCCCTGCCCGAAAGCCCCAAAGCCTGCCCGATGGATTCGATCCTGCGCGTCCTGATGGGACCGTGGACGACGTATATCCTGTGGGTGCTGAAATCGAACGGCCCGACGCGCTTCGGCGAGTTGAAGCGCAAAGTGGGCGGCGTGTCGGCCAAGGTGCTGACCGAACGTCTGCGCCTGTTGGAGAGTGCGGAGATCATCTCGCGCCATTACGAGCCGACGATCCCGCCGCAAGTGACCTACGCCTTCACCGCGCGCGGCCATGAACTCTCGGACGTGTTCGAAAGTCTGAACGCGATCGCCACGCGCTGGCGCGCGGAAGACGAACAGCGCGACAAGAAGGCCGCGTAACGAAAAAGGCCGGACCCGAGGGTCCGGCCTTTCGATATCCCCGAGGGGACCGAGCGATCAGCGCGAGTAGAACTCGATGACCAGGTTCGGTTCCATCTTCACCGGATACGGCACGTCGGCGAGCTTGGGCACGCGCACGAACTTGCCCTTGAAGGCCTTCTGGTCGACGACTTCGAGATAGTCGGGGACCTGACGTTCCTGCGACGAGACGGCTTCGAGAACCTGAACGTTCTCGCGCATCTTCGCCTTCAGCTCGATCACGTCGCCTTCCTTGATCTGCATCGAGGCGATGTTCGCCTTCTTGCCGTTGACCAGGACGTGGCAGTGGCTGACCAGCTGGCGCGCGGCGAACACGGTCGGCGCGAACTTCAAACGGTAGACCACGGCGTCCAGGCGGCGCTCCAGGAGACCGATGAGGTTCTCCGAGTTGTCGCCCTTCTTGCGCGTCGCTTCCTCGTAGGTGTTGCGGAACTGACGCTCGGTGATGTTGCCGTAGTAGAATTTCAGCTTCTGCTTGGCGAGCAGCTGAATGCCGTAATCGGTCGGCTTCTTGCGGCGCTGGCCGTGCTGGCCGGGGCCATATTCGCGCTTGTTGACCGGGCTCTTGGCGCGGCCCCACAGATTTTCGCCGAGGCGGCGATTGATCTTGTACTTAGACTCGTGGCGTTTCGACATAACTCAGGTTCCCCTGGCATCGTCGCGGAGCCTGGCGAACCCCTTGACGCGACACCGGAAAGATTGGACCCGTCAGTTCCCGGTAATGGCCCGTCGAAACGGGGCAAAGCCTTGCCAGGCAGGAATGACGTGTCCGAAGGGCGCGGAATATACTAGAGTTACACGGACTGTCAAACACGGGTTTCCCCTTTTGAATCAATCTTCTGAACGCCGCTTAATGGGCTTCGGCATCGGTCCCCTGCTGGCGGTGGCGCTTGCCGGGCTGGTGGGACTCGCCCTCGCGGTCGTTTTGGCCATCCAGGTTTTGATCGGCGGCGGCGGGGCGCGCGAGCTGTTTCGCGAAAAAGCCGACCTGATGGTGGAGCTTGTGTCGCGCCAAGTGCGCGAACATCTGGAGCCCGCCTCCGCGCAGCTCGACTATATCGCGCGCGTGCTGCCCGTCGACGGGCCGCCCGATCAGGGATCGGAGCGTATGTCCGATCTGCTGACCGGGGCGCTCGCCGGCGTGCCGGCGATCCAAGCGCTCGCCTATATCCCCGTCGGCGGCATCGCGACGATCGTCAACCGCACCGAAGCGGGTGCCGAAGTGATGCATATCGACGCGCGCATCGATGCGGGCATGCTCGCGGGCATCGCCGATGCGCAACCCCGCGACGGCGGCTGGTGGGGCGAGTTGTTCTTCGCGCGCCGTTACGACGGGCCCGTGGTCAATCGCCGCCAAGTCGTGCGCCGCGACGGCAAGCTGATCGGCGTCATCGGCGCCGTCGTTTTGCTCGGCGAACTCTCGCGCGTGATCGACGAATCCACCGCCATCCAATATGGCGGCCATCCTTTCGTGCTGCGCGGGCGCGATCACGTGCTCGCCCATCGCCGCTTGGCCGATCACTTCCCCGGCCTGTCGCCCACCAAGCCGCTGCCCGATCTCGCCGAGATCGACGATCCCGTCCTCGCGCAGATCTGGACCGCGAAGCGCTCGGCGCCGTTCCTCGGCCGCTTGTCCGCCACATCGCACGCCGCCGACGTGAACGGCGTGCCCTATCTCTACCTCTATCGCGCGATGCCCGAATTCGGCGATCCGCCCTGGTATGTCGGCGCCTATTTCCGCGTCGACGATATCGCGGGCGGCTTGCGCACGGCGGTGATGGCCGGTGTCGCGGGCCTTGGCGTGCTCGTCGCGTCGATCATCGTCGCGATCCTGCTGGCGCGCCGCCTCGCCGCCCCCACGCGCAGCTTCGCGCGCGCGGCGGCCGAACTCGCCGAGCTGGATTTTTCCAAAACGCAGCCTTTGCCGCGCAGCCGCATCCGCGAACTCGACGAGCAGGCTCACGCCTTCAACCGATTGCTCGGCGCGCTGCGCTGGTTCGAATCCTACGTGCCCAAGGGGCTCGTCCGCCGCCTCGCGCGCGAAGCGCCGCCGGAATCCTCGGAACGCGAATTGACGATCATGTTCACCGATATCGCCGGCTTCACGACGCTGACGCAGGACATGCCGCCCACGCGCGTCGCGGAAATGCTCAACGCCCATTTCGCGCAAGTGATCCGCGCGGTCGAGGCGACCGGCGGGACGGTCGACAAATTCCTGGGCGACGGCGCGATGGCGTTCTGGGGAGCGCCCGACAATCTGCCCGGCCACGCGCGCGCGGCGTTGGATTGCGCGGCCGATATCGCCCAGGCGATGGCGGGAACGGGTTTGCGCGTGCGCATCGGCGTGCATACGGGCCGCGTCGTCGTGGGCAATGTCGGCACGACCGGGCGCCTCAACTACACGATCATCGGCGACGCGGTGAACGCGACCCAGCGCATCGAGCAATTGGGCAAGGAAATCATGAAACCCGCCGAAACCTGCTGCGTGCTGGCAAGCGGCGACACGTTCGACGCCGCCGGCAAGCCCGAAGGCTGGATCGCGCAAGGCGAGTTCAGTCTTCGCGGGCGGGATTCCGGCGCTTCGATTTACCGGCTCGCGCCGGATCATGGGGCCGGTCGATAAGCCCCGACAACATGCCGTGCGCGGTGCGGATCTCGTGCGACATCGGGTTCGCGCGCAACAGGAAGGCCCGGATATTGCGCACCATGACCGGGCGCATCTGTTCGTTGCGCAGAAAGCCGCAATCGTCGAGGGCCGCTTCCAGGCGCTTCAATAAACCTTCGACCTCACCTTTGTTCGCGGGCTCGGCCTTGCCCAGCCGCAAATGACGCGCGGGTGCTTCGGATGATTGACGGCTGATCCATTCGTAGCCGACGACCAGCACCGCTTGGGCGAGATTGAGGGAACTGAATTCCGGATTGACCGGAAAGGGCACGATCGCGTCGGCGAGCGTGATCTCGTCGTTCTCCAGCCCCGTGCGCTCGGGCCCGAACAGGAAACCCGCCCCCTGCCCGGCCGCGATCGTTTCGGCGGTCACGCGGATCGCCTCGCGCGGGACGAAATAGGGCTTCACCATGTCGCGATCGCGCGGGCAGGTCGCATAGACGCGCGTGAGATCGGCGATCGCCGCCCCCAGATCGTCGAACACCCGCGCCTGCTCCAGCACCGTATCCGCGCCCGAGCAAGACCGGCGCGCGCGCTCGTCCGTCGGCTCGACCCGCGGGGACACAAGCCGCATGTCGGTCAGCCCGCAATTCAGCATCGCGCGCGCCGCCATGCCGATATTCTCCGCCAATTGCGGGCGGACGAGAACGATGGCGGGGCCGCGCTCGGTCATTTCAGGGTGCGGCGACGCCGTCGCGATAGAGCTTCCAGGTGATCGAATCGTGCAGCGCGCCATAGGACGCGTCGATCACGTTTTCCGACACGCCGACCGTGCCCCAGCTGCGCACGTCGCCATGCTCGTGGCCATCGGCGCTTTCGATCATCACGCGCGTTACCGCCGCCGTGGCGCGCTCGGGCGCCAGGATGCGGACCTTGTAGTCGACGAGGCGCAGATCTTTGAGGCCCGGATAGAACTCAAGCAACGCCGCGCGCAGTGCCGCGTCGAGCGCGTTCACGGGGCCGTTGCCCTCGCCCACCGTCAAACGGCGATGCGCGCCCACGTCGAGCTTCACGCTGGCTTCCGACATCGTCACCAGATCGCCGCGCGCGTTGTAGCGCCGCTCGGTGATCACGCGGAAACTGACCAGCTTGAAATAATCGGGCACGCCATGGATCTGGCGGCGCGCCAGCAACTCGAACGAACCGTCCGCGCCGTCATAAGTGAAGCCTTCGTGCTCGCGATTCTTGATCTCGTCGAGCAACTTGCCCAGCGCCGGGCTTTTCGGATCGATCTCGACGCCGATATCGCGCAAGCGCGACACCACGTTCGAACGGCCCGCCTGATCCGACACGACGATATGGCGCTTATTGCCGACCGTTTCGGGCGGCACGTGTTCGTAGGTGCGTGGGTCCTTCTCGACCGCCGAGACGTGCAACCCGCCCTTATGTGCGAAGGCGCTGTCGCCGACATAGGCGGCATTGCGCGCCGGCGCGCGGTTGAGGCGCTCGTCCAACATGCGCGAGACATGCGTCAGCTGCGTCAACTGCGCCGCCGATACACCCGTGTCGTAGCCCATCTTGATCATCAGATTGGGGATGATCGGGATCAGGTTCGCATTGCCGCAACGCTCGCCCAGGCCGTTGATCGTGCCCTGGATCTGGCGCGCGCCCGCCCGCACCGCCGCCAGCGAATTGGCGACGGCGTTCTCCGTGTCGTTGTGGCAATGGATGCCGAGCTTGTCGCCGGGCACGTGTTTGGTCACTTCGCCGACGATACGCTCGATCTCGTGCGGCAGCGTGCCGCCATTGGTGTCGCACAACACGATCCAGCGCGCCCCGGCGTCGCGCGCGGCTTTCACGCAATCCAGCGCGAAGCCGGGATTGGCCTTGTAGCCGTCGAAGAAATGCTCGGCGTCGAGCATCGTCTCCTTGCCGCGCTTGATCGATTCCGCGAGGCTGTCGACGATCATGTCGATGTTCTCGGTCAACGACACGCCCAAGGCGAGCTCGACATGGAAATCCCAGGTCTTGCCGACGAGGCAGGCGGCGGGGGCAGCCGAACCCAGCACGGCCTGCAAACCCGGATCGTTGGCGGCCGAGCGGCCCGAGCGGCGCGTCATCCCGAAGGACGACATGCGCGCGAAACCCAGCTTCGGCAGATCGGCGAAGAACGCGTCGTCGGTCGGGTTCGCCCCCGGCCAGCCGCCTTCGACGTAATCGATGCCGATCTTGTCGAGCGCCTTGGAAATCGCCGCCTTGTCCGCCGGGTTGAAATCCACGCCCTGCGTCTGCGCACCGTCGCGCAGAGTCGAGTCATAGAGATAAACGCGATCGGCCATGGTCAGCCTCGTTTCCAGGTGGTGCCTTTGGGCCCGTCTTCCAATATCACGCCCTTGGCTTTGAGATCGTCGCGGATGCGATCCGCTTCGGCGAAGTTCTTGGCCTTGCGCGCATCGAGACGCGCTTGAATGGCGGCTTCGATATCCGCCGCACTCGGGCCTTCATTGCCCGCTGGGGTCCACTTGAACCAAGCATCCGGCGTTTGCGTTAGAACTCCAAGCAAACGGGCATTTAGGAGAAGACGATGCTTCAACTGCCCTTTCGAATAAATCGCGGGAGCCCCCGATGGGACATGAGCGTGAGGAGTCGGGTTCAACACAAAATCCGCCAAAGCATGCATTCTGGCGATCGCCATCGGCGTGTTCAGGTCGTCCATCAAATCCCCGAGTACGCCGCCTTGCTCAAATGGCAAGGGAACATCCGAAGGCTCTTCTGCAACATCTTGAACAGCCGCCAGCGCTCGGTACCAACGGTCCAACTCGCCTTTCGCCTGTTTCAAGCCGTCATCGGTGAAATCCAGCGGCGCGCGATAATGAGTCTTGAGCAACAGCAGGCGGATCGCTTCGCCGGGCGCTTTCCCGCGCAGATCGCGCACGGTGTAGAAATTGCCGAGGCTCTTCGACATTTTCTCGCCGTTCACGATCACGAAGCCGTTATGCATCCAGTACTTCACGAACTGGACGCCGTCATGCGCGCAGACCGATTGCGCGATCTCGTTCTCGTGATGCGGGAAGATCAAATCCTGCCCGCCGCCATGGATATCGAAAGTCGGCCCGAACAGCTTTTCGGACATCGCCGAGCATTCGATATGCCAGCCCGGCCGGCCGCGCCCCCAGGGCGACTCCCAGCCCGGTTGTTCCGGCGTCGACGGCTTCCACAGCACGAAATCGGCGGCGTCTTTCTTGTAGGGTGCCACTTCGACCCGCGCGCCCGCGATCTGGTCGTCGCGCGAGCGGCCCGACAAACGCCCGTAATCGGCGTAAGCGGGCACGTTGAACATCACATGCCCTTCGGCCGCGTAGGCATGACCCGACGCGACGAGCTTGGCGATCATCGCCACCATCTCGGGCACGGTCTGCGTGCAGCGCGGCTCGTGATCGGGACGGAAGGCGCCCAGCGCCCCCATATCCTCGTGATAAGCGCGCGTCGTTTCCTCGGTGATCGCCTCGATCGTGCGTTTCGCTTCGAGCGCGCGGGCGATGATCTTGTCGTCGATATCGGTGATGTTGCGCGCGTAGGTGACGCGCGGGAACAGCCGCTTCAACACGCGATAGAGCGTGTCGAACACGACGACCGGGCGCGCGTTGCCGATATGCGCGAAGTCGTAGACCGTGGGTCCGCACACATACATGCGCACGTTCGCGGGATCGAGAGGAACGAATTCCTCCTTCCGTTTCGTGAGCGTGTTGTGCAGCTGGAGTTTCACGCGGCCTTCCCTTCCAAACGGGCCAGTGCGCGCGCACGGCCCAGCATCGGCAGCAGACTCTTGAGCTCGGGCCCATGTTCGCGCGCCGTCAACGCCAGGCGCAGCGGCATGAACAATTCTTTGCCCTTGCGGCCCGTCGCGGCGCCCAGCGCCTTGGTCCATGTACCCCAAGTCGTCGCATCCCACGGCTCGGCCGGCAAAAGCTTCGCGGCTTCCGCCAAGAACGCCGGATCGCCGAGGACCGGCGCCACCGGCTGATGGGTCAGCGCCCACCATTCGCGCGCGTCGAGCACCTTGGTCAGGTTCGGGCGCACGCCCTCCCAGAACGCCGCGTCGGCGCCGTCGGGCAAGCGCGCCTTGGCCGCATCGAACGAGAGCCCGTGAACGATCTTGGCGTTGAGGCGCAGCAGATCTTCGGGGTCGAGCTTCGGCGACGCGCGGCTGAACTTCTCGAACGCGAAACCGGGCACGAGCGCATCGAGGCTGGCGACGGGCTCCACCGAATCGCTGGTGCCGAAGCGCGCGAGCAAGGAGGCGATCGCCTCGGGCTCCAACCCGTCATCGCGCAGATTGGCGACCGACAAGCCGCCTTCGCGCTTGGAAAGGTTATGCCCGCCGATATCGCCGATCAGCGTGAAATGCGCGAAAGACAGCGTCGCCGGATCGCGGCCCAACGCTTCGAAAATCTGGATCTGCACCGAGTTGTTGGTGACGTGATCCTCGCCACGCACGATATGCGTGACGTCGAGTTCGATATCGTCGACGACCGAGGCGAGCGTATAGGTCGGCGAGCCATCCTCGCGGATCAGCACGGGGTCCGACACGCGCGAGCCGTGATAGCTGCATTCGCCCCGGATCAAATCGATCCAGCGCACGTCTTTGGCGTCGAGCAGGAAACGCCAATGCGGTTTGCGGCCTTCGGCCTCGTAGGCTTGCTTCTGCGCATCCGTCAGGCGCAACGCGGAGCGGTCATAGACCTGCACGCCGCCTTCGGAGACCTGGCTGAAACGCTTGAGCTTCAATTCCTCGGGCGTTTCGTAGCAAGCGTAAAGCCGCCCGGCGGCTTTGAGCTTTTCGGCCGCCATGTCGTAGCGCGCGAGGCGATCGGACTGGCGCGCGAATTCGTCCCAGTGCAGGCCGAGCCATTTCATATCGGCGACGATGCCGTCGGCATATTCCTGGCGCGAACGCTCCAGATCGGTGTCGTCCAGGCGCAACAGGAATTTGCCGCCGGTCTTGCGGGCGAAAAGCCAGTTCAACAGCGCCGCGCGCACATTGCCGAGATGGAGCCGCCCCGTCGGGGACGGCGCGAAACGGGTCCGCACCGTCATGACTAACCTCTAAAACCGTTGACGATGGGATAGCGGCGCTCGCGCCCGAAAGCGCGGCGGGTGATTTTGACGCCCGGCGGCGCCTGACGGCGCTTGTATTCGGCGAGATCGAGCATGCGCCAGATGCGGCGCACCTCGTCCTCGGCGAAGCCCTTGGCGACGACGGCGGCAACGCTGCCCTCGCCTTCGACCAGCGCCTGCAAGATCGCGTCGAGCCGCGAATAGGGCCCGAGCGAGGCTTCGTCGGTCTGGCCTTCGCGCAATTCGGCCGTCGGCGGCTTGACGATGACGCGTTCGGGCATCACGGCGCCTTTGGGGCCCAGCGCATCCGCCGGTTTGTGCGAATTGCGCCAGCGCGACAGATCGAACACGGTCGTCTTGTAGACGTCCTTCAGCACGGCAAAACCGCCGCACATATCGCCATAGAGCGTGGCGTAGCCCGCCGACATCTCGCTTTTATTGCCGGTCGACACGACCATGTGGCCGAACTTGTTCGACAGCGCCATCAGCGTCAGTCCGCGCGCGCGCGACTGAATGTTTTCTTCCGTCGTGTCGGGCTTCGTGCCTTCGAAAGCGGGGCCGAGCATTTCGGCGAAGGCGTTGACCGCGGGCACGATCGAGATCGTGTCGTATTTGATGCCGAGCAGCTTGGCGCAAGCGGCCGCGTCGTCCAGGCTTTCCTGGCTGGTGAAGCGCGACGGCATCATCACCGCGCGGACCTTGTCCGCCCCCAGCGCATCGGCGGCGATAGCAGCAGTGAGCGCTGAGTCGATGCCGCCCGACAGGCCGAGGATCACGCCGGGGAACCGGTTCTTCGTCACGTAATCGCGCAAGCCCAGCACGAGCGCGGCGTAGATCGCTTCGAGTTTTTCGGGCGGCTTCGCGCGCGGTCCCTCGACGCAGGCCCAACCGCCGGCATTGCGTCGCCATTTGGTGATGGCGAGATCGCTGACGAAAGCCGGCATCTGCGCCGCCAACTGGCGATCGGCGTTGAGCACGAAGGAGGCGCCATCGAACACCAGCTCGTCCTGGCCGCCGATCTGGTTCACATAGATCAGCGGCAGACCGGTTTCGACCACGCGCTGGACGCCCAGCGCGATGCGCTCGTCCAGCTTGTCGATCTCGAACGGGCTGCCGTTCGGCACGACCAAAATCTCGGCCCCGCTTTCGACCAGGCATTCGGCCGCGTCGGGGAACCACATGTCTTCGCAGATCATGAGGCCCAAACGCACGCCCCGGAACACGACCGGCCCCGGCAAAGGACCAGCGGCGAAAACGCGCTTCTCGTCGAACACGCCGTAATTCGGCAATTCGTGTTTGTGCCGAAGGGCGGCGATCTTGCCGCCGTCGAGCAACAGCGCCGTGTTGTGCAGGCGCCCGGCTTCGATCCAGGGGGCGCCGACGATCACGCCGGGCCCGCCATCGGCGGTGTCGGCGGCGAGGGTTTCGACGGCCGCGCGGCAGGCTTCCTGGAAGGCGGGCTTCAGCACCAAATCTTCGGGCGGATAGCCGGCGATGTTGAGTTCGGAGAACACGACCAGATCGGCGCCGAGCTTGGCCGCCTTCGCGCGCGCGTCGCGCGCCAGCGCCATATTGCCCGCGACGTCGCCGACCTTCGGATCGGTCTGCGCCAACGCAATGGCGAGTTCGCCGGTCACGCCGCGTCCTTGTCGGCGTGTTTATGGCCGAGCATCTTGTCGAGATAGGCGAGCATCAGCGCCGATACGATGAAGGTCAGATGGATCACGACCAGCATGATCAGCTTATCGGTCGGAATATCGTTGACGTCGAGAAACGCCTTCAACAGATGGATCGACGAGATCGCGACGATCGACGAGGCAAGCTTGATCTTGAGCGAGCCCGCGTCGAGCTTGCCGAACCACGACAGACGTTCCTTGACGCCATCGAGTTCCAGGCGGCTGACGAAATTCTCGTAGCCCGAGATCACGACCATGACGATCAGGTTCGCGACCATCACCATATCGACGAGGCCGAGCACCGCGAGCACGAGACGGGACTCGTTCAACGTCCACAACGTCGCGGTCAGATGGAGAAGTTCCTGGAAGAACTTCGCCGCGAGCAGCGCCATGACCGCAATGAGGCCGATGTAAAGCGGCGCCTGAAGCCAGCGGCTGGCGAAGATCAGCCGTTCGATGAAGCGTTCGAGCATGATCGGATCAACCGGGTTTGCGCAGAAGGAATTCGCGACCGACCTTGACCGAGGCCACGCCGTCGTATTCGACGATATCGGCCGTGGCGTAGGTCTCGGTCCAAATCTCCGGCAGATAGGAACCCGTGCCGACGACGTCGATCGGCGCGTTGGACACCGCCATCGATTTGCACTTCGCCGGCGTGAAGCCCGACGAAGCGACGATCTTGACCTTGGGGAACCCCGCGCGGTCGAGCTGCTCGCGCATATACCAGATCGCGGCGGCGGACACGCCCGTTCCCGTCAGATGACGCAATTCGCTTTCGGTACGATAGCCGCGCAAGCTGAGGGGCGCGTTGCGTTCCAGCACCGCATAGGCGACCTGAAGGTCCAGCCCTTCCATATAGCGCCCGCCATGCGTGTCGAGCCGCACGGAAATGCCACCCGCCGCGGCGAGATCGGGGAAGCGACGGCAGACTTCCAGCGCGTCCGACACTTCCTTGCCGAAATAATCGACCAGCACGGTGATCGGATCGTTGGGATAGACCTCGCGATACATTTCGGCCGCGCGCATCGTCGAGCCCGCGTAGCCGATCAGCGCGTGCGGCATCGTGCCGTAGCCGCTGGGCTGGCCGAAATAATGCGCGGTCGCGTCGGTCGCGTTGCCGATGAAACCCTTGGCGCCGACTTCCTTCTTCGCGGCGTTGGAACCGACGGAGGCGGCATAGGCCATCATCTCCGCCATTTCGCCGCCCGCACAATGGCGCGCGTCCATGGCGAGGAAAGCGGTGCGCGGCAGGTCGACGCACATCTGATAGGCGTTGTAGGCCGCGACGCAAGCCGGCCCGAGCTTCTGCAGATAGAGCGTTTCCAAATCGACGAGATGGAACAGCGAGCCGGAGAGATAGAGGATCGGCTCGCCCGCCCCCACCCAATCGCCTTCGGGGTGGCGCAGATCGATATCGATCGTCGTCCCCCGCGCGGCCGCGATGCCGCGGATCCATTCGATCGCCAGACGCGGCGCGCAAATGATCGGGCGGCGCATGAACACCGCGTAGGTGACGCGCTTGTCGCCGAAACGCTCGACCGTTCCCTTCGTCTTGACGAAGTAATGGTCGGTTAGCCCCTTGATCTCGCCGATGGCGGGATGCGGGGGTGGCGGCGGTGCGGGTGCACGGCCATCGGCCATGGCGGTTTTGACCTCAGTCGTTGGCGGCGAGGGCGCGCATCGGCACAGCGCGATCGCGCAAACGATCGGCGAGCAGGAAGGCGAGCTCCAGCGCCTGCGCGCCGTTGAGTCGCGGATCGCAATGCGTGTGGTAGCGATCGCCCAGCGACGCGTCCTGAATGGCCTCGGCGCCGCCCGTGCACTCGGTCACGTTCTGGCCGGTCATCTCGAAATGCACGCCGCCGGCGTGAACGCCTTCGCCGCGCGCCACGTCGAAGAAGCCGCGCACTTCGCCCAAAATGCGATCGAACGGCCGCGTCTTGTAGCCCGAGGCCGACTTGATCGTGTTGCCGTGCATGGGATCGCTCGACCACACGACCTTACGGCCTTCGCGCGCCACGCGGCGCATCAAGGGCGGCAGTTTCTGCATGATCTTGTCGTCGCCCATGCGCGCGATCAGCGTCAGACGCCCGGCTTCGTTTTCCGGGTTCAGCGCGTCGATCAGGCGGATCAGCTCGTCCGGGTCCGAGGTCGGCCCGCATTTCAAGCCGATCGGGTTCTTCACGCCGCGGCAGAATTCGACATGCGCGCCGTCGAGCTGGCGCGTGCGATCGCCGATCCAGATCATATGGGCCGACGTGTCGTACCAATCGCCGGTCGTGGAATCGACGCGCGTCAGCGATTCCTCGTAGGGCAGCAGCAGCGCTTCGTGGCTGGTGAAGAACGAAGCTTCGCGGATTTGCGGCGTCGATTCCGGCGTGATGCCGCACGCTTCCATGAAGCGCAGCGAATCCGAAATGCGATCCGCGAGTTCGCGGAAGCGCTCGCCGGCCGGCGAACGGTCGACGAAGCCCAGCGTCCAGCCATGCACGCGATGAAGATCCGCGTAACCGCCGCGCGAGAAAGCGCGCAGCAGGTTGAGCGTCGCCGCCGACTGGCTATAGACCTGCATCATGCGTTCGGGATCGGGCGCGCGGCGCGAAGGCTCGAACTCGATGCCGTTGATGATGTCGCCGCGATAGACGGGCAAAGTCGTGCCGCCGATCGTTTCGTCGTCGGCCGAGCGCGGCTTGGCGAACTGGCCGGCCATGCGGCCGACCTTCACCACGGGCAGGCCGCCCGCATACATCAGCACGACGGTCATCTGCAGGATGACCTTGAACGTGTCGCGAATATTGTTCGCGGAGAATTCGGCGAAGCTCTCGGCGCAATCGCCGCCCTGCAACAGAACGGCCTTGCCCTCCGCCACGGCGGCGAGCTGCTTCTTGAGGTCTCGCGCCTCGCCCGCAAAAACCAGCGGCGGATAGGACGCGAGTTTCTTTTCGACGCTCGCCAGCACGGCGGCATCGGGATAAGTCGGCATTTGGCGCGCGGGCCGCGCGCGCCAGCTATCGGGCGTCCATTTCGCAGGCATTGTTTGTCCCCAACTTGGCCGAGCACCCTACAAGGCGGCTTTCGCATCCGCAACGGCCCGTGAATTTCCGATATCGTTCAAAGGCTTGACGGATCGGGCCGGTTCTGCGCACAAGGGTTTTCACCCATGTTGCAGGATATTTTGTTCGCCGCCTCCAAGGTGCTGGGCCCGCTGCTCGATCCGCGGGTGGCCCTGTATTGGGTCCTGCTCGCCGGTATCGCGCTGCTGTGGAGCCCGTGGAAACGCACGGGCCGCGTGCTGGCCACGCTCGCTTTTGGGCTCAGCCTCGCGATCGGATCGTCGCCGCTGGGATCGCTGGCGCTGAATGCGCTGGAGAACCGCATCCCCGCCCCCGCCGCCTTGCCCGCCAAGATCGACGGCATCGTGGTGCTGGGCGGCGATGTCGATCCGCGCATGATGCGCTTGCGCAACGCGACACCGGGTAACGATGCGCAGCGCCAGATCGCCTTCGCCGATTTGGCGCGCCGCTACCCGGACGCCAAGCTCGTCTATTCCGGCGGCTCCGGCCGATTGATCGATCGCGAGGACACGGATTCCGACGCGGCCAAGAAACTGCTGCCGATGCTCGGCCTCGATCCCGCGCGTGTGATCTTCGAAGACCGCTCGCGCAACACGTGGGAGAACGCGACGCTGTCGCGCGAACTCGGGGCACCCCAGCCGGGCGAGACCTGGCTGCTGGTGACGTCGGCGGCTCACATGCCGCGCGCGGTCGGCTGCTTCCGCATGGCCGGATGGACGGGCTTCATCCCCTACCCGGTCGGCTATTTGACGCCGCCGGATGTGGGCACGGATTGGTGGCCGGCCTTCACCTTCGACGGGCGGCTTTTCCATCTCTACGCCGCGATCCGCGAATTCGCCGGGCTGTTCTACTATCGCCTGACGGGCCGCGTGGATTCGTGGTTGCCGGCCCTTGACCGCTAGCGCTTTACCTTCTCGCGCATCAGCACGAATTCCTCGGCCGCGGTCGGATGGATCGCGGCCGTGCGGTCGAAATCCTTCTTGGTGAGGCCGGCTTTCACCGCGATGGCGAGGCCCTGGACGATCTCGGGCGCGTCCGATCCCACCATATGGATGCCGCGCACGCGGCCCGTGCCCGCCTCGACGACCAGCTTCATCATCGTGCGCTCGTCGCGGCCCGACAGCGTGTGCTTCATCGGCCGGAACGTCGCGCGATAGATGTCGACGCCCTCCACACCGAATTGCCGCTCGGCCGCTTCCTGGGTCATGCCCACCGTGCCGCAAGGCGGCTGGCTGAACACGGCCGACGGGATCTCGCCGTGATCGGTCGGCGTCGGATTGGCGTTGAACAGCGTTTCCGCGATGCCGCGCGCTTCCGCGATGGCGACCGGCGTGAGCTGCACGCGATTGGTCACGTCGCCGACGGCGTAGATATCCGGCACCGTCGTGCGCTGCCATTCGTCGACCGCGATCCCGCCCGCTTTGTCGACATGCACGCCGACGGTTTCGAGGCCCAGCCCGCCGGTATTCGACGAACGGCCGGTGGCGTAGAGCACGGCGTCGACCTCGTGCTTCTCGCCCGCTTCGGTCGTGACGCGCAGAATGGCGCCGTCGCGATCGATGCGCGCGACTTTGTTGCCGGGGCGGATGGCGATGCCTTGCTTGGTCATCTCCGAAGTCAGATGGTCGCGCAGATCGATATCGAAGCCGCGCAGGATTTTGTCGCCGCGAATGAAGACCGTCACCGCCGAACCGGCCGAACGGAAAATCCCCGCGAACTCGACCGCGATGAAGCCGCCGCCGACGATGGCGACACGCTTGGGCAACGCCGGCAGATCCAGCGCTTCGTTCGACGTGATCGCGTGTTCGATGCCCGGAATGGCGGGAAGCTCCGGCTTCGCGCCCGTCGCGATCATGATGTATTTGGCGGTGACCGTGCGGCCCGCGACTTCGACCGTGTTGGGCGCCACGATCTTGGCGTGGCCCAAAATCGGCTCGACCTTCGAGCCCGACAGAAGGTTCTTGTAGATCCCTTCCAGGCGGTCGGTCTCGCGGTTCTTGGCGGCGATCAGCTTGCCCCAATCGAGCGCGCCGTCGACGGTCCAGCCATAGCCGCGCGCGTCTTCCATCTCGTGCGCAAAATGGGTGCCGTAGACCAGCAGCTTCTTGGGCACGCAGCCGCGCAACACGCAGGTGCCGCCGATGCGCCAGGATTCGGCGATGGCCACACGCGCACCATACGACGCCGCGCGGCGCGAACCGGCCACACCGCCCGAGCCCGCGCCGATCGTGAACAGGTCGTAGTCGAAGCTGGTCATCAGATGCCGCCCATGCAGAGATATTTGATCTCCATGAATTCCTCGAGGCCGTATTTCGAGCCCTCGCGCCCGATGCCCGATTCCTTCATGCCGCCGAACGGCGCTTCGGCCGTCGCGATGACGCCGGCATTGATGCCGACGAGGCCGTATTCCAGCGCATCGGCGACGCGCCACACGCGCCCGATATCGCGGCCGTAGAAATAGGCGGCGAGACCGAACTCGGTATCGTTGGCGAGGCGGATCGCCTCTTCCTCCGTCTTGAAACGGAACAACGGCGCCAAGGGGCCGAAGGTTTCCTCGCGCGCCACGGCCATCGCTTGCGTCACGTCGGCGACGACGGTCGGCTCGAAGAACCGCCCGCCGCGCGCATGACGCTTGCCGCCGGTCAGAACCTTCGCACCCTTCGACAACGCATCGGCGAGATGGCGTTCGACCTTCGCGACGGCCGAATCTTCGATCAGCGGGCCTTGCGTGGCGCCCGGCTCGGTGCCCGGGGCGGGGTTGAGCTTGGCGACGGCGACCGCAAGTTTCTGCGCGAACGCGTCGTAGACTTTGTCCTGCACATAGATGCGGTTGGCGCAAACGCAAGTCTGTCCGGTGTTGCGGAATTTCGACGCGATGGCGCCTTCGACCGCCGCGTCGAGATCGGCGTCGTCGAACACGATGAACGGCGCGTTGCCGCCGAGCTCCAGCGACACTTTCTTCACCGTGCCCGCACATTGCGCCATCAGCAGCTTGCCGATCTCGGTCGAACCGGTGAAGCCGAGCTTGCGCACGATGGGGCTGGAGGTCAGTTCCTTGCCGATCGACGGCGCATCGCCCGTCACGATGTTGAGCACGCCCTTGGGCAGGCCCGCGCGCTCGGCGAGCTCGGCGAGGGCGAAGGCCGAGTACGGCGTGAGTTCGGAAGGCTTCAGCACCACGGTGCAGCCCGCGGCGATGGCGGGACCCGCCTTGCGGGTGATCATCGCGGCCGGGAAATTCCACGGCGTGATGCAGGCGACGACGCCGATCGGCTCCTTCGTCACGATGAAGCGGCGATCGTTCGACGTCGACGGAATCACGTCGCCATAGGCGCGCTTGGCTTCCTCGGCGAACCATTCGAGGAACGAGGCGGCATAGCCGATCTCGCCCTTCGCTTCGGCCAAGGGTTTGCCTTGCTCGGCGACCATCAGCAACGCCAGATCGTCGGCATGCTGATTCATCAGATCGAACCATTTGCGCATGATCGCCGACCGCGCCTTCGCGGGCGTGCGGCGCCACGAAGGGTAAGCGCGGTTCGCGGCGTCGATCGCGCGCTTGGCTTCCGCCCCGCCCATATCGGGCGCGTGGCCGATGAATTCGCCGGTCGCGGGATTGTCGACGTCGAAGGTCTTCTTCGAATCCGCATCCACCCATTGGCCGTCGATATAGGCCTGTTGGCGGAACAGCTTGGGATCCTTCAGCGCCACACCGGTGTAGCGGATGTTGCGGGCGGGCTCGGCCATGGATCTTTCTCCCAAAAAACGAATTCGAGGGAGAATATATAGGCAGCCCTTCGCGCTTATTCCACCGTCACGCTCTTGGCGAGATTGCGCGGCTTATCGACATCCGTGCCTTTGCGCACGGCGACGTAATAAGCCAGCAATTGCACGGGGATCGAATAGAGGATCGGCGTCACGAATGGATGGCTTTCGGGGATTTCGATCGTCGCGGTCGCGAGCGACCCGGCCTTCGCGATCCCCTTGGCGTCGGCGATCAAAATCACCTGCCCGCCGCGCGCTTTCGTCTCTTGGATATTCGACGCGGTCTTCTCGAACCATTCGTCGCTGGGGGCGAGAACGATCACCGGCACGTCCGACGCGATCAGCGCGATCGGCCCGTGCTTCATCTCGCCGGCGGGATAGCCCTCGGCATGGATATAGGAAATTTCCTTGAGCTTCAGCGCCCCTTCCATCGCGATGGGATAGGAGGTACCCCGGCCGAGATAGAGCACGTCGCGCGCGGGTGCGACGATTTCGGCCGCCGCACGAATCGCCTCGTCCATCGCCAGCACGGCGGAGACTTTTTCCGGGATTTCGTAGATCGCACCGGCGAGTTCGTTCAACGCGGCGGCCGACATCGTGCCGCGTGCCTTGGCGGCGGCGAAGGCGAAGGCGGCGAGCACCGACAACTGCGTCGTGAACGCTTTGGTCGACGCGACGCCGATTTCCGGCCCCGCATGGGTGGGCAACACCACATCGGCTTCGCGCGCCATCGAGCTTTCGGGCACGTTGACGATCGCGGCGATCTTCTGGCCTTGGGCTTTGGCGTGGCGCAGGGCCGACAGCGTGTCGATCGTCTCGCCCGATTGCGACACGAACATCGACAATCCGCCCTTTTCCAGGATCGGATCGCGGTAGCGGAATTCCGACGCGATATCGACATCGACCGGCAAGCGCGCGAGACGCTCGATCCAATAGCGGCCGACGAGCCCCGCGTAATACGACGTGCCGCAAGCGACGAGCTGGATGCGGTTCAGCGTTTTGAGATCGACGGGCAATTCGGGCAGAACCACCGCGCGTGTCGCCGGATTGACATAGACGCGCAGCGTGTCGCCGATGACGGCGGGCTGCTCGAAAATTTCCTTCTGCATGAAATGCTGGAAATTGCCCTTGCCGATCAAAGCGCCGGACAACGCCGTTTCCTTGATCGCGCGCGTCACGATCTTGTCGTGGCTGTCGTGGATCGTGACGCTCGATCCCGTGACGACGACCCAATCGCCGTCGTCGAGATAGGAAATCTTGCGCGTAAGCGGTGCGAGTGCCAACGCATCGGAGCCCACGAACATCTCGCCGTCGCCATAGCCGATGGCAAGCGGCGAACCGCGCCTTGCGGCGAGCAGCAAATCCTCGTGACCGGCGACGATTGCCGCCACGGCGAAAGCGCCGTGCAAGCGCTTCAACGCAGCACCGAACGCGGCTTCCGGCGTCATCCCTTCCTCGATCATCACGGTCAGCAAATGCGCGATGACTTC
Organism: Tagaea sp.; assembly: GCA_965228135.1. GTDB lineage: Bacteria > Pseudomonadota > Alphaproteobacteria > CACIAM-22H2 > CACIAM-22H2 > Tagaea. The sequence goes on along the minus strand of OZ245798.1, from coordinate 4,926,227 downwards.
GGAATCCGTTTCGCTGGCGAAGACGCGGCCCTTGGCGGCGAGTTCCGCCTTCAGCTCGGCGAAATTCTCGATGATGCCGTTATGGACGATCGCGACCTTGTCGGTCGCGTGGGGATGCGCGTTGTTCTCGACCGGCGCGCCATGCGTCGCCCAGCGCGTATGGGCGATCCCGGTGCGCCCGCCTAGCGGCTCGGCATTCACGCGGTCTTCGAGCGCCGCAATCCGGCCCGACGCGCGACGGCGTTCGATATGGCCGTTCACCAGCGTGGCGACGCCCGCTGAATCGTAGCCGCGATATTCTAGGCGCTTGAGGCCATCCACCAAAAGCGGCGTGGCCGCGCCCTTGCCGACGATTCCGACGATGCCGCACATATGCGAATCTAACCTTTCTTTTGCGCCGCTTTTTCGGCGGCCCGGCGGGTGCGGAACATTTTCGCCCAGCCGTCCTTCACCACCGGTGCGGCGCGCACGACGACCATCGCATCGGCGGGCACGTCGCGCGTGACGACCGAGCCCGCCCCGACGATAGCGCCATCGCCGATCGTGACCGGCGCCACGAGCGACGAATTCGAGCCGACGAACGCGCCCGCCCCGATATCGGTATGCGATTTGAAGAAGCCGTCGTAATTGCAAGTGATGGTGCCCGCCCCGATATTGGCTTTCGCACCCACGCGCGCATCGCCGATATAGGAAAGATGGTTGATCTTGGCGCCCGCTTCGACGCGCGCGGCTTTGATCTCGACGAAGTTGCCGATATGCGCGCCCTCGCCGATCACCGCACCGGGGCGCAATCGCGCATAGGGGCCCATCAGCACGCCATCGGCGACGTTGGCGCCTTCGAGATGGCAGAAGCCTTTGATCTGCACGTCACGGCCGATCTTGACGCCGGGCCCGAAAATCGTGCCGGGATAGACGACCGTGTCGGCGCCGATTTCGGTGTCGTAGCTGAACCACACCGAAGACGGATCGATCAGCGTGACACCGCCGCGCATCGCCGCGTCGCGCTTCTTGGCCTGGAACCAGGATTCGAGATCGGCGAGCTGCACCTTGTCGTCGGCCGCGCGCCATTCGTCGCGCGAGCCTTCGGCGGCGACGACTTTGCGCCCCGCCTTGCGCGCGATCTCCACCGCGTCGGTCAAATAATATTCGCCCTTGGCGTTCGCGTTGCCGATCTTGGCGATCAGATCGAACATGCCCTTGCCGTCGAACGCCATGACGCCGGAATTGACGAAGTCGATGGCGAGTTCGGACGGTGTGGCTTCCTTCGCTTCGACGATGCGCACCAATTCGGCGTCGACATTGGTGACGATCAGGCGGCCGAAGGAATTGGGTACGGGTACGCGAACGCCCAGCACCGCCAAGGCGGGCTTGGGTTCGCTGCGCAACGCCCCCGCCAAGCGCGAGAATGTTTCGGCCGACACGAAGGGCGCATCGCCCAACGCCACCAGCACGTCGCCGTCGAACCCGTCGAGCACGGCGCGCGCCTGCAACGCGGCATGCGCCGTGCCCAGGCGATCGACTTGCAATACCGAAACGATATCGAGACCGGGGGCGGCCGCGCGCGCAGCGTCGAGCACGTCGTCCATGCCCGCCCCCAAAACCAGGGCGACCTTGACGACACCGAGCTTGGCGAGCTCCGCCGCGATATGGCCGATCACCGGCCGCCCGCCCACTTCGAGCAAGGCCTTAGGCCGGGCCGATTTCATGCGCGTGCCCAGACCGGCGGCAAGCACAATGGCGGCGATTTTTCGGCTCATTCGGGCGAATCCATTTGTAACGGTCGGACCATTCCATATACCCCGGCCGCGACCCCAGTCACGAATTGTTGCGACCTGTGGCAAGGCCCGCTAAATCCAAGGGATGAAAGCCCCTTTCCGCGCGACCGCGATTCTTTTCGACCTCGACGGCACGCTGGTCGACACGGCCGGCGATATCGGTGCCGCACTGGACGCGCTGCTGGTCGAAAACGGCCAAGCGGCGCTGGGCGAAGCGACCGCGCGCGGCCTGGTCGGCGATGGCGCGCGCGCTTTGATCGAGAAGGGCTGGAGGGTCGCGGGCGCGCCCGCCCCCGACGCCGCCACGCTCGACAGACTGACCGCGCGCTGGTTCGACATCTACGAGGCGGATATCGCGCGCACATCGAAGCCCTATCCGGGCGTCGAGGCGACGCTGGACGCGCTGCGTACGCGTGGCCTCAAGCTCGGCATCGTCACCAACAAGGCCGACCGGCCGACGGCGAAATTGCTGAAGGCGCTCGGCTTCGGGAAATATTTCGGCGCCGTGGTTGGCGGCGACGTGCCGTTCCGCAAACCCGATCCGCGCCATGTGCGCGTCGGCTTGGCCGCACTGGGATCGACGGCGGGCGAAACCGCCTTCGTCGGGGATTCGCCCAACGACGCCTATTCGGCGCGCGCGGCGGGCCTGCCCTTCATCGCCGTGCCCTATGGCTATTCGCTGGGGCCGGTCGAAAATCTGCGCGCCGATGTTTTGGTGCGCGATTTCGCCCAGATCGCGGAGCTGATCGCATGACCGGCGACATGACCATCGAAAGCATCGCGCATCTCATTCAGATGGCGATCGCGCCCGTCTTCCTGCTCAACGGCTTGGGCATTCTGCTGAGCGTGTTCACCGGGCGCTTGGCGCGCGTCGTCGACCGCACGCGCAATCTGTCGCGCGAATTGCGCGGCCTGGCGGAGCCCGAGCGGATGCGCCAATGGCACGGCGAGCTGGCGATCCAGCGCACGCGCTTACGCGTGGTCAACGCGGCGATCGCGTTGCTGACCGTGTCGACCTTCCTGACCTGCTGCGCGATTTTGGCGCTATTCGTCGTGGGCGTGTCGCGCGGCATCGCCAGCACGGTGCCGATCGGCTTTTTCGCCGCAGCGGTCGTCGCCGTCATCCTGGCGCTGGGGCTGTTCCTGATCGAAGTCTATGTCTCGATCCGCGCCTTGCGCCGCGAGACCGAGGATATCGAACACAAACCTTAATCGATCTCCGCGCGCGCGGGCATGCGGCGCACGTCGCGCAGATGCCCGACGACGGTCCCGAACCACAATGTGAATTCGATGCGCACGGGGGCCAGCACCGCGCCATCGGCGACCGGGGCGAGATAGACCGTGCCGCTGCGCTGTTCGCCCGACACGCGGATCGCCGGATTGCGTTTGCGGCCCGCGATCGGGATCCATTCGAATTCGCAGGCCCGCGCCTCGCCTTCGAAATTAGAGGCATGATGGCGCGCCACGCGCTGCATGCCCTTGTCGGTGAACGCCACGTCGTAGCGCTGGCGACCGTCGAACACCTTCACATGCGCGTCGCATTTGCCGGTCTCGTTCACGCTGCGCAACGCGTAGACCAGCGCCGACACGGGATCGACCGCGCCTTCGCGCAAGGCCGGCGGAACTTCGTCGCGGTCGTCGTCGCGCGCCTCGGGCACCGTGTCCATGCGCACGACGCGACCGTCCTCGAACACGAGTTCCACTTTGCGCGGGCTGCCGCGGAAAACGCCGTCGACGCGATAGGAGGTGGGGACCGGATCGGCGCCACGAAAGAAGCCGGTGACTTCGGTCTGCGAGCGCCAGGAGACAAGCCAATCGAGCATCCCGGCCGATTCCTGGCGCGAGACGAACTGGTAATTCTGTCCGACCATCGCGAAGGCCAAGGTCAGGCTGGCGATCCGCCCGCCCGCCGTCACGTCGAAATCGACCTCGTAGCGGTCGCCGGCGGTGAACGCACCGGCCGGGGCCGCGAACAAGGCGGCGGCCAATCCCAGGGCAGCGGGGCGGAGTCCCTTAAGCATGTCCATAAGATAGGGCATTTCGACCCGGCGCCAAGGGCCGGTTACCAAGGCGCCTTTCTTGACAGGGGGAAACGCCCGCCCTATACCCCTGCCCCACCGCCGCTTTTGGCCGATGGCGACGGGCGCTTAGCTCAGCGGGAGAGCACTGCTTTCACACGGCAGGGGTCGCAGGTTCAATCCCTGCAGCGCCCACCATCCGGCCCCTTCGAACCCCAGCGGTTCGCGGCTTATCCATAACCCCGCAAATCGTAGCGTCCGAACTTCGCAACGCGATGCAAATCGCGATTCCGCATGACGCAATTTTTACATTCCGCAACGCGTTAACAATTAAAACGCGCATCGTCTAATTTCCGCGTCCGAGTTTAACGCTTGATTCACCGGCAACCCTCAAATTGACTCGCAGGTCAGCACTCTACGAGTCGAACGGATCATGCCGATGGAAAACACGCCCGCTCCGCAAAGCCCCCAAACCGCCGCACCGGACGCGCCGGAGGCCCCGCGCACGCTGATCAACGATCGCATTTTCATCGGCTCGAATTCCGTCGCGCAGTGGTTCGTGACGTTGGGCACGCATGAGGGCAAGCCCGTGCTCCTCGCCCATCAAGTGTTCATCGACGCGCCCAAGCACATGGGCGCGGTCGCCCGCCAGCTGGCGGCCGGACGCATTTTCGGATCGATGAAGCAGCTCGAAACCATGATGTCGCTGCGCCACAGCTTCGAGGTCGCGGTGTCCGACGGCGAGCGCATGCGGATCGACCGGCACCTCAAGGGCGTGTAACCTTCGGGGCCGCGCCGGCGAATTAATCGGCGAAAGCGAGGTTCGCCATGTATCTCTTCGCCCGTAAGAAAGCCGTGATGCCGTCGCCGGCCGAGGCGCTGCCCGGACGCGACGAAGCGATCGCCGTTCCCACCCGCCATTTCGTGCTCGGCACGCCGTTGAAGCCGCCCTTCCCGGCTGGCACCGAAACCATCGTCGTCGGTCTCGGCTGCTTCTGGGGCGCCGAACGCAAATTCTGGCAATTGCCCGGTGCGGTTTCGACCGCCGTGGGCTACGCCGCCGGCTACACGAAGAACCCGACCTACGAGGAAGTGTGCTCGGGCGCCACCGGCCATAACGAGGTTGTGCTGGTCGCCTTCGATCCTGCGCGCCTCAGCCTGGAAACGGTGCTGAAGACGTTCTGGGAAAGCCACGACCCGACCCAAGGCATGCGCCAGGGCAACGACGTCGGCACGCAATATCGCTCGGGCATCTACGTGAATTCGCCCGACCAACGCGCGGCGGCGGAAGCGTCGAAGGCGGCGTTCGGGGCGGCGTTGGCCAAGGCCGGCTACGGTCCGATCACGACCGAGATCGTCGACGCGGGCCCGTTCTATTACGCCGAGGCCTATCACCAGCAATATCTCGCCAAGAACCCGGCGGGTTATTGCGGCCTGGGCGGGACGGGCGTTTCCTGCCCGATCGGCGTGCCAATGGGCGTTAAAATCTAAGGTCTAACGGTCGTTCGCCGGTACAGGCCGGGATTCGGCGAGCCATTTCGCGATCGCGGCGCGGATATCGGGCGGCAATTTGCCGATCTCGTCCCACGCCTGGGCCGCGACGGTTTCGTCGCCGGTCCGCGCCGCGCGCGCGACCAATTCGACCAGCTTGGAATGACTGCCGAAATTCTCGGCCAGGCGCAGCGCCAAATCCGCGAGGGCGGCTTGATCGACGCTCATGTCGCGCCCAAATCGATCGCGAAACCGCCGCCCGGCGGATCGGCAAGCGGCGTCACGGCGAAGATCTTCCCCGCCCGCTTGGCGTCGAGCAAATAGCGCCCGACCGGCTGGAACAACGTTTCCCCGCCGCCGGGAATCGCCGGGTCGATCAGCACCGCGTAAAGATGCGGGGCCGGTGCGGCATGGGTGCCGATCAACGCTTGCAGCTTGGCGAGCGCTTCCTCGCGCTTAAGCCCGCGCAGATCGAGCGTGGCATGCGTGTCGAAGCCGCCGCGCCCCAGCATGGTTCGCGGATCGAAGGCGCCGCCGCTCATCGCAAGCCGTCGCGCACGTCGTCGAGCAATTGGCCGAAGCCGCCGATCCAAGGTTCCATGGCGTGATTTTGGCGCACATGCGCGAACGCCGCACGCCCCAATTTCAGGCGATAGGCGACATCGCCCGCTACGCGATCCATCGCGGCTTCGAGATTGGCGGCGAAGGCGGCGTCGAAATCCTTCTTCAACGGCTCGAAGGTTTGGCGCAGGAAACCATACTCGTCGTACCACGACAGCTTGCGCCGCCCTTCGACGGCAAGCCCGGTTTCGCCATGCGTGACGAATTCGTCGACCGCCGGCGCATCGGACGCGATCAATGCCGTGCCGGACGCCATCGCTTCGAGCAGCGACACGGTGTGCAAACCGCAAGACGGCAGCAGGAACGCATCCGCGCGCAAAAACAGATCGACGAAATCGGGATAGTCGAGCTTGCCGTCGACGATCTCGACATTCGGCAGCGCGCGCACGAAATCGGCGAAGCCTTCGCCGAAAATCGACACCGGCAATTTGCTGCGCAGGATCAGGCGGCAATCGGGGCGGCGTTTGACGAGATTGCCGTAGGCCGCCAGCGTTTCCATCCCGCCGCGCAAGACGAAGCTCGGCTCCGCCTGGAACCAGGAATTGGTGAACAGGAAGGTACAGCCCTTGCGGCTTGTACGCGCGTCTTGCGCTTCGCGCACGCGCGCCTCGATCGCCGGGGGAAAGGCGTGCCCGAAGGGAATGAAGCGCGTTTTGGCCGCGATCGTCGGGCTGTCGAACAGCTTGCCGATCCAATCGACCGTGTGGCGCAGATGCGCCGACAGCGCGCGGCAGGACGGGTCCTCCAGCATCGCCTTCACCAGCCGCCACACCGGCGTGCCATAGGCGGTGCGCTCGGCCGAGGTGCCGTGCCAAAAGAAAGGTGCGAACAGCGCCAGCAATTCCTCGAGATGCGAAATCCACGGCCGTTCCATATCGGTGAACGGCATCGAATGCGGGAACACGAGATCTGGTTCGGCCGCCGCTACCTGCGCTTGGCTTTCGAGATCGCGGGATTTCACGAATTCCGCCAGCACGTCGTCCGCGATGTCGGGCACGGCCTTGCGCAATTTGGCGGAAAGATTGGCGAGGCCCCGTTCCGCCTTCGCGCGCGCGGCAGCGTCCGCCGCCGGCAGATCGAGCTTGAAGTCGTAGCCCGCACGCGGGGCCAGCAAGCTCGTCATCATCGGATGGTCGCCGCCGAGCCATTGGAAGATCGGCGTGCGCCACATCGCGGCGACGGTGAGATCCTTCATATCGTCGCGCCCAATCGCAGTTCGACAAGTTCGGGCGTGACGTTCAAGGGCTGCGAGGCCTGCATCGTGGCGAACAGATCGCACGAGCCCACGCCGGGCCGGTACACGGGCTTCGCCGCGGTCGTATAGGGAACCGGCGGCAGCTTGGGATCGGGGAACAGATTTTCCCGATGCAAAGCCGCGTGTTCCAGATTCCACGGCGCTTCTTCCATCAGCGTTTCGGCCGGCAGACGCGGCCGGTAATCGACCGCGCGCGCGACGCACGCAAAACGCGCGACACCCGTGCCCGCCGGAATCCAACGCGCGTCGAGCGGCATCATTTTGAGGAAGCGCAGGAAATGATCGAGCAGCGGCACGGTCATGAACCACGTATCCGTGGGCCCGTAGACGTAGCCCGTACCCGCGAAATTCCACTGCATCAAATAGGCGTCCATCGGCATGATCGCGGTTTCCACGATCATCAAGCCGCCGGGGCGCAGCAAGCTGCGCGCGGCCGCCAGCACATGCAGCGGGGAATGGACGTGATAGAGCATGCCCGACAGCACGACGACGTCGAAATCGAGGCGCGGCTTGGGCCCGCCCGCGAAGCGATGCTCGGTCATGTCGCCCGCGACGCGTTCTTCCATCGACCGCACCAGCGAACCCGAGAGCACGCCGGGCACATAGGCGAAGGACACGTTGTGTGCCTCGCGCACCGCCGCGACCTTCTCGCCGAAATCGAGACCGTCGACCGCGACCACGCCCGACGCCCCGCGTTTGGCGAGGATCACGGGTACGAGCGCTTCCATCGTGCCGATATCGAGGCAGCGCTGCCCCTTCACGTCGATGCGCGACAGCAGATCGCGCGTGATCGCGACATTGGGGAAACGCTTGCCCGGCGTGATCACGCCCGGCGCCATTTCGATCGCGTAATACCAATAGCGGTCGAGCAGATTGTCCATGATCACTCCGGCGCGAAACGCGATTGGCGCCTGATGGCGCCGGGATCGGATTCATGCGTGCGCTTGTACCAGGCGAACACGCGCGCGAGGGAATCCCGCAACGGCGTGAACTTCATGCCCGATAGATTCTTGAGGCGTGTGGAATCCGTCACGCGCTTGTCGATGCCGCGCGCGCGCGCGGGATCGAATTTCACGCGAGCTTCCGGAACGCCCGCGATCTCCGCCAGCAACATCGCGACGTCGCGGATTTTATGGCCTTCGCCGCAGCCGACATTCAAGGGGGCGGCGTCCGAGTAATTGTCGAGCGCCCACAGATAAGCGCGCGCCATGTCGCGCGCATCGGTGATCTCGCGCACCGGCGCGCCGTCGCCCCAGATCGAGATGTCGCCCGCGTCCGGCGTCCATTCGGCGAAGCGGCGCACGAGACCGGCGATCCAGGTGCAATCGTCGGGATTGTAATTGTCGTCCTCGCCGAAAATGCCGGACGGGACCAGGCCGATCGCATCGATGCCGAATTCCTGGCGATAGGCGCGCACGGCCGGTTCGATCAGGCGCTTGGCCATCGCATAGGAATAGGCGCTGTCATGCGGCCGGCCGTCGTGGATCTGATCTTCGACATTGGGCTGCGGGGCCGACGCCGGATACATGCCCGATGACAACGTCATCACCGTCTTGGGCACTTTCGCGTCGACCGCCGCATCGAGCACGGCGAAAATCATCGCGACATTGTCGCGCAGGATGCGCGCGGGGTACCGGCGCGCAAGCTCGATGCCGCCGGAGATCGCGGCCAGATGCAAAATCGCATCGGGTTTGGCGTCACGCACCAATGCGAGCGTGGCGGCGGCGTCGCGCAGATCGACGTCCTTGCGCGACACGAAACGGAATTCGCAATCGGGATATTCGCCGGCAAGGGCGCGGAACCCCGCCCCCAGCACGCCCGTGGCGCCGGTGATCAAAAGGCGGCGATAGGCGGGCTTCGCCACGGCGTCAGAAATGACCGGCGAGATGGCGCGCCATCGCCTTGTTGCCGTAGAGATAGGCGCCCTTCTTGTTGCCGTACCATACGACTTCGCGGCACCAATCTTCGAAAGCGGGCCACGCCTCTTTCGAGCGTTCGATGCGATAGGTCACGGGCTCGACCAGCAATTCCTCGTCGCGGCCTTCGAGCAGCGCGCGGTAATAGGGATAGATGTCGCTGCCGAGCGTCACTTCGATATCGCCCAGCGCGCCCGGCTCCTTGACCATCGCGCGGTTGAGCTTGAACGCGTCGGCGATGCGCTCGCGCGGCAGCAGCGCGCGGTCGCGCGACAGCACGTCGAAGGTCAGGCGTTCGGCTTCCGCGTAGAACGCGCCGAGCTTGCCGCGCACGACCAGATCGATGAACACGAATTCGTCGGCCGGCCAGTGAATGCCCAGCCATTCCTGCGAATAGACGTATTCGACTTCGCCGTTCTGGATGCGCATCGCGTAATCGTCGAAGAAGGCGCGGATCGAACCGAACACCGGATATTTCGCCGGATCGGCGTCGAAAAACGCTTCCAGCAATTTGCGGAACGGCACGCCGCATTGCGCGTGCGCGACCAGGATCGGCACTTGCAGCAGCTTGTCGTAATGCACGAGGGCCGCCATCCACGAAAAGGCGCGCGCCTTGCGCCAATCCGGGCGTGGCATGGATTCGGTCGCGACGACCAGATCCTGCATCTCGTAAATGCCGTCGGGATCGATCTCCAGCGCGCCGTGGATATTCACCACGCGATTGACGACCGTCTCCATCCCGTATTTTTTCTGATACTCGGGATCGCCCATTTCGGCGTTGGGCAGGATCGACAGATTGTTGAACTGGATGCGGTTGTGCTGGCCCGTCTCCATCAGCTTGGCCACGCCCTCGACCCAGGAATCATAGGTCTCGCCCGGCAGGCCGAGGATCAAATCGGAATAGGTTTCGACCCGATCGCGCGTGAAGCGGCGCTGCAATTCCTCGTACGTGCCCAGCGCGATGTTCTGGCGCTTGATGGCTTTGAGCGTGCCCGGATCGAGCGATTGCATGGACAAGGTCACCCCCTTGTTCATGCCCGCATCCGACAGGATCTTCTGCGTGAGATATGCGCGCTCGGTCGCGTTTTTGGTGTTCTGCACCGACACGGCCTTGGGATAGCCGGTCGCGGCTTTCGAATTCGCCAAGGCTTCGGCGATCTGGATGTCGCGCGCCAGGATGCCGAAATTGGCGTCGCAGCAGAAGATGAACTCGATCTTCTTCAGCGCGAACCAATCGATTTCGGCGAAGGCGCGTTCCAGATCGAATTGATAGACCTTGGCTTGCGTGGCCGAGCCCCAATCGCAGAACGTGCACTGGAACGGACAGCCGCGGTTGGTTTCCCACAGCACGATCCAGTTTTCCTGCGGGTTGGCCGCCATCAACCGATCGAACGTGCCGTCGAGATAGGGCGAGGGCAAATCCGCGAGATCGCGAATGCGATTGCCCTTCGGGTGCACGACGAACTTGCCGTCGCGAATATAAGAAAGATTGGAAATCCCGGTCCAATCGCGCGACGGGAACCGGTCGAGCAGCTTGGTGAAGGGCGCTTCGCCCTCCCCGTTCACGGCCACGTCGATGAACGGATTGTCGCGCAGGAAATGTTCGGTGCGGTCGGGAACTTGCGGACCGCCGAACACGATCATCACGCCGGGTTTGCGTTCCTTCAGGCGGCGCGCGACGGCGAGCGAGAGCTTCTCGTTCCACACATAGCAGGAGAAGCCGACGACATCGGCGTCGAGCAGATGTTCGACGGCCGCTTCCACGCGCAGGCGTTTATAGATCGGCGGCAGGAACGTATAGCGCTCCGGGCGGCCCGAATATTTGCGCGTATAGCCTTCCATCAGGCCGCACGCGTAAGGCAGGTAGTTCTGCCCCGAAAACGAGTTGTTGATCTGGACGAGCGCCACCTTGCACGGGCTTTCGGGCACCGGTGGGTCGGGGATCTGCGGCAGGTTCGGGGGCGTAGTCATGGCGCGTTTCGATCCGTCTTCGGGAGCGTCGTGATCCAATGAAACGGCGGGTCGACCGTTCTCGGTTCCCAACCTGCCGAGGTTAGCCGCAAAACGTCTAAAATTCGATTAACTTCATTCTAAGCCCCGCAACAGAATTACGTTCTTCCCAACGAAACTATCGAGAAATATCTCTGTCTTTGCGGTTGGGGCGGTTGCAAGGGTACCCCGCAACCTGATACGTCTCAAACCAACAAACAAAAGTACGCCTGACAGGGAGTACGCCTTTTGGCCGACAACATTCTCGAGACCGATGGGCTGACGAAGGAATTTCGCGGCTTCGTCGCGGTCAATAACGTCGCACTGCGCGTCCGCCGCCATTCGATCCACGCGCTGATCGGGCCGAACGGCGCGGGCAAGACGACGTGCTTCAATCTGCTGACCAAGTTCCTGACCCCGTCGCGCGGGAAGATCGCCTATAACGGCCGCGACATCACGGCCACGAAGCCCGCGGATATCGCGCGGCTCGGTCTCGTGCGGTCCTTCCAAATCTCGGCCGTGTTCCCGCATCTGTCGGTGCTCGAAAACGTGCGCGTGGCGCTGCAGCGCAAGCGCGGCGACTCTTTCGATTTCTGGCGTTCGCAATCGGTGCTGGACGTTTACAACGATCGCGCGCGCGAATTGATCGACTGGGTCGGCCTGACGGAATACGCGAACACGGTCGCGGTCGAGCTGCCCTACGGGCGCAAGCGCGCGCTGGAAATCGCGACGACGCTGGCGCTGGAACCCGAGATGATGCTGCTGGACGAGCCCACCGCCGGGATGGGCCATGAAGACGTGGGCCGCATCGCCGCCCTTATCAAGCGCGTCGCGCAAGGGCGCACGGTGCTGATGGTCGAGCATAATCTTTCCGTCGTCGCCGATCTTTCCGACACGATCACCGTGCTGGCGCGCGGCGAAGTTCTGGCCGAAGGCGATTACGCGACGGTGTCGAAAAACCCGGACGTGGTGCAGGCCTATATGGGGGCCGGCCATGGCTGAGGCGATGCTGAACGTTTCCGGCCTCAACGCCTGGTACGGCGAAAGCCACGTCCTGCACGGCGTCGATTTCCAGGTCCGCGAGGGCGAGGTCGTCACGCTGCTCGGCCGCAACGGGGCGGGCAAGACCACGACCATGAAATCGGTCATGGGCATCGTCGGCAGCCGCAAAGGCAGCGTGACGTTCAAGGGAACCGAGACGATCGGCCTGCCCTCCTACGCCATCGCACGCCAAGGCATCGCCTTTTGCCCCGAGGAACGCGGCATCTTCGCCTCGCTCGACGTGAAGGAAAACCTATTGCTGCCGCCCGCGGTCGCACCGGGCGGCTTGTCGGTCGACACGATTTTCGAGCTGTTCCCCAATCTCAAGGAACGCCTGACCAGCCAGGGCACGAAACTGTCGGGCGGCGAACAGCAGATGCTGGCGATCGGCCGCATCTTGCGCACCGGCGCCAAGCTGCTGCTGCTCGACGAGCCGACCGAAGGCCTCGCCCCCGTCATCGTCCAGCAGATCGGCCGTACGATCCGCCGCCTGAAGAGCGACGGGTTCACGATCCTGCTGGTCGAACAGAATTTCCGTTTCGCGGCCACGGTCGCGGATCGGCATTACGTCATGGAGCATGGGCGCATCGTCGACGAAATCGCCAACGACGCGCTCGAAGCGAATATGGGCAAGCTCCACGAATATCTCGGCGTCTAACCACAAACAGGGAGAACGACCATGAAAAGACTGAAATCCGCGCTGCTGGGGGCCGTCGCCCTGGCGGCATTCGCCGCGGCCCCGGCCATGGCGCAAACCAACGTGAAGATCGGCGTGCTGTCCGACATGTCGTCGCTCTACACCGATCTCGCCGGTGCGGGCTCGGTGCTCGCCGCGCGCATGGCCGCCGACGATTTCGGCGCCGCCGCCAAGGGCCTCAAGGTCGAGTTCGTGTCGGCCGATCACCAGAACAAGCCCGATGTCGGCTCCAACATCGCCCGTCAGTGGTTCGACCGCGACGGCGTGGACATGATCGTCGACGTGCCGAACTCGGGCGTGGCGCTCGCCGTCAACGGCGTGACGCGCGAAAAGAACAAGGTGTTCCTGGTTTCCGGTGCGGCCACTTCGGCGCTGACCGGCGACCAATGCTCGCCCAACACCGTCCACTGGACCTACGACACCTGGGCGCTGGCCAACGGCACCGGTAAGGCGATCGTGCAGACCGGCGGCGACACGTGGTTCTTCCTGACCGCCGACTACGCGTTCGGCCATCAGCTGGAAGCCGACACGACCAACGTCGTCAAGGCGATGGGCGGGCGCGTTCTGGGCGGCGTTCGCGCGCCCTTGAACACGAACGACTTCTCGTCGTTCCTGCTGCAGGCGCAGTCGAGCCGCGCGAAGATCATCGGTTTGGCCAACGCCGGCGGCGACACGGTCAACTCGATCAAGCAGGCGGCCGAATTCGGCATCGTCAAGCGCGGTCAGTCGCTGGCCGGGCTGCTGGTGTTCTTGACCGACGTGCACGGCCTGGGCCTGGATACGGCGCAGGGCCTGATCATGACGGAAGCGTTCTACTGGGATCAGAACGACGCCAGCCGCGCCTTCGCCAAGCGTTTCGCCGCCGCCAACAAGGGCATCCATCCCACGATGGTGCATGCGGGCGTCTACGCCTCCACGCTTCACTATCTGAAGGCGATCGAAGCGACGAAATCGGCCGCCGACGGCAAGGCGGTGGTCGAGAAGATGAAGGCCATGCCGACCGACGATCCGCTGTTCGGCAAGGGCGAAATCCGCAAGGACGGCCGCAAGATCCACGACATGTATCTCTTCGAGGTGAAGAAGCCCGAAGAGTCGAAGGCGCCGTGGGACTACTACAAGACCCGCGCGACGATCCCGGCCGCGCAGGCCTTCCGTCCGCTCGCCGAGGGCAAGTGCCCGCTGGTCGGCGGCTGAAGACGTAACGACGAAGGGGGCGGGATCGCCCGCCCCCTTCCCCGTTCTTCGATCACGGCGAAAAGAAAAGCATGCCCGATATTTTCGGAATTCCGCCCCAGGCACTGTTCGGCCAGTTGTTGCTGGGCTTGATCAACGGCGCGTTCTACGCGCTGCTGTCGCTCGGCCTCGCGGTGATTTTCGGGCTGCTCAACATCATCAACTTCACCCACGGCGCCCAATACATGATGGGCGCGTTCATCGCCTGGATGCTGCTGAATTGGCTCGGCATCGGCTATTGGTGGGCGCTGCTGATCGTGCCCGTCGCCGTCGGCCTTACCGGTATCGTGATCGAGCGCACGATGCTGCATCGGCTCTACAAGCTCGACCATCTTTATGGCCTGCTGCTGACCTTCGGCATCGCGCTGATCATCCAGGGCGTGTTCCGCAACCAGTTCGGCTCCTCCGGCCTGCCCTACGGAATCCCCGCGCAATTGCGCGGCGGCACCGATCTCGGCTTCATGTTCATGCCGAATTATCGCGGCTGGGTCGTCGTCGTGTCGCTCGTCGTGTGCCTGGCCACGTGGTTCGTCATCGAGAAGACGAAGCTCGGTTCGTATTTGCGCGCCGCGACCGAGAACCCGGCCTTGGTGCAATCCTTCGGCATCAACGTGCCGCGCATGATCACGCTGACCTACGGCTTCGGCGTGGCACTGGCCGCCTTCACCGGCGTTCTCGCGGCCCCGATCTATCAGGTCAGCCCCTTGATGGGCGCCGACCTCATCATCATCGTGTTCGCGGTCGTCGTGATCGGCGGCATGGGCTCGATCATGGGCTCGATCCTCACGGGCTTCGGCCTTGGCATCATCGAAGGCCTGACCAAAGTGTTCTATCCCGAAGCGTCTTCGACGGTGATCTTCGTCATCATGGTGATCGTGCTGCTGATCAAACCCGCCGGTCTGTTCGGGAGGGCACGCTGATGTCGGGCGAACCCGCGCAAGCCTCCAACGATACGGCCATGCCGCGCCACCAGCGCCTGATCCTGGGCGGGCTGGTCGCCGCGCTGATCGTGCTGCCCTATATCCTCTACCCCGTCTTCCTGATGAAGGTGCTGTGCTTCGCGTTGTTCGCGACCGCCTTCAACCTGCTGATCGGCTATGTCGGGCTGCTGAGCTTCGGCCACGCGCTGTTCTTCGGCTGGGCGGCTTACGTTTCCGCCCATTCGGCGAAAGTGTGGGGCTGGCCGCCGGAACTCGCGATCCTCGCCGGTGCGGCGATGGCGCTGGTGCTGGGCTTGGTCGTGGGCGCGCTTGCCATCCGCCGCCAAGGCATCTATTTCGCGATGATCACGCTGGCCTTGGCGCAGATGGCGTTCTTCTTCGCCCTGCAAGCGCCGTTCACCGGCGGCGAGGACGGTTTGCAGCGCGTCCCCCGCGGCACGATGTTCGGCATCCTCGATCTGCGCAACGACTACGTCCTCTATTACGTCGTCGCGACGATCTTCCTGGCGGCGTTCCTGCTGATCTACCGCATCGTGCACTCGCCTTTCGGCCAGGTGCTGAAGGCGATCCGCGAGAACGAGCCGCGCGCGATCTCGCTCGGCTACCGCGTCGATCACTACAAGCTCGCGGCGTTCACGATGTCGGCCACGCTCGCGGGCCTTGCGGGGGCGACCAAGGCGATCGTGTTTCAGCTCGCGTCCCTCACCGACGTGCATTGGTCGATGTCGGGCGAAGTCGTGCTGATGACGCTGGTCGGCGGGCTTGGCACCGTGTTCGGCCCGATGATCGGGGCCGCCGTCATCGTGTCGATGCAGAACTATCTGGCCGAGTTGGGCCAGTGGGTGACGGTCGTGCAGGGCGTGATCTTCGTGGTCTGCGTGCTCGCCTTCCGGCGCGGTATCGTGGGCGAGATCGCGGCCAAGATCAAAAAGCCGCTTTAACCCGACTCGGGACGCCACGTTAGATTTCCCCTCCGGCACGCGGGACAAACGCGGCCGTAGGGGGAGTCCATGCTCGATCAATATTTCGGCCTCACGCAGGCCCGCACCACCGTCCGCACCGAAATCCTGGCGGGCGTCACCACCTTCCTGACGATGGCCTACATCATCGTCGTCAATCCCTCGATCCTCGAGATCGCGGGGATGGACAAGAATTCGGTGTTCGTCGCGACCTGTCTCGCGGCGGCATTGTCCTGCTTCATCATGGGGCTCTACGCCAATTACCCGATCGCGCTCGCACCGGGGATGGGCCTCAATGCCTTCTTCGCCTTCGGCATGGTCAAGGGCATGGGCATGTCGTGGGAAACGGCGTTGGGCGCCATCTTCTGCTCCTCGGTGCTGACCGTGGCGCTGTCGCTCAGCCCCGCCCGCGCCTGGATCTTCGACGGCATTCCCCGCGCCCTCAAATACGGGATCGCGGGCGGCATCGGCTTGTTCCTGGCGATCATCGGCCTCAAGAACGCCGGCATCGTCGTCGAACATCCGGCCACGCTGGTGACCTTGGGCGACGTCAAGACCGGCCCGGTGATCCTGGCGGCGATCGGATTCGCCGTCATGGTCGCGCTGGAAGCGCGCAAAGTGCCGGGGGCGATCATCATCTCGATCTTGGGCACCACCGCCGTCGGGGTGATCCTGGGTCTCACCACGTTCCAGGGCGTCGTTTCCGCCCCGCCGTCGATCGCGCCGACCTTCTTCAAGCTCGACATTTGGGGCGCGCTGCAAAGCGGCGTCATCGCCACGATCCTGGTGCTGATGTTCGTCGATCTGTTCGACACGGCGGGCACGCTGGTCGGCGTCACCCAACGCGCCGGGCTGATGACGCCGGACGGCAAGTTGCCGCGCCTCAAGAAAGCGCTGGTCGCGGATTCCTCGGCCTCGCTGATCGGCTCGCTGCTCGGCACGTCGAACACGACGAGCTACATCGAAAGTGCGGCGGGCGTGGAAGCCGGCGGGCGCACGGGCCTCGTCGCCGTGGTCGTCGGCGTGTTGTTCATCGCCGCCTTGGTGTTCGCCCCCTTGGCGAACACGGTCCCGGCCTATGCCACCGCCCCGGCCCTGATCCTGGTCGCCTGCTACATGACCAAGGGCTTGGTCGATCTCGACTGGAACGACATCACCGAATACGCGCCGGGGATGATCGCCGCGATGGCGATGCCGTTCACCTTCTCCATCGCGCATGGGATCGCGTTCGGCTTCATTTCCTACGCCGCGATCAAGGCCCTGGCCGGGCGCGCCTCCGAAGTTTCGGGTGCCGTTTGGACCATCGCGATCCTGTTCGTCTTGAAGTTCGCGTTCTTGGGATAACCGGGCTAGGATCGAGCGCATGGTGGGCATCGTTCATCGTGCGCTCGGTCCGGGCGACGAAGCCAAGCTCGAGTTCTTTCTGGCGCAAACGCCCGAAAGCTCGATGTTTCTGCGTTCCAACTTACGCGCCGCCGGGATCGTCGATCGCGGCGAACGCTTCCAGGGCAGCTATGCCGGCACGTTCGAAGACGGCGCGCTGATCGGCGCCGCCGCCCTTTATTGGAACGGCAATCTGATGATCCAATGCCCGGCCGCGCACGCCGCCGGGCTGGTCGCCGAAACGCTCGCCGCCGGCTTGCCGCGCGCGGCGTCGGGCATCATGGGCCCGTCGGCGCAGGTCGAAGAAGCGATCCAGATCCCGCCCTTCTCGCTGCGCCGCGCGCGCCTCGCCGCGCGCCAGGATTTATTCGCACTCCCGCTCGCCGATCTCAAAACGCCCGCATTGCCGGGGGCGGATTTCGCGCTCGGGCCGGCGACCGGCGACGACCGCGCGATTTTGCGCGACTGGCGCTACGCCTATTGCCGCGAAGTTCTGTCCTGGCCGGATAGCGCGGAATCCAAGCAACGCGCGGCCGAGGAAATCGACCGCACGCTCGACGACGGGCTCGGCTTCGTGCTGCGCCGCGCGGGCGCGCCGGTCGCCTATGCCGGGATCAACGCGCGCCTGCCCGATATCGTGCAGATCGGCGGCGTTTACGTGCCCCCGGCCGAGCGCGACCAAGGTTACGGGCGGCTCGCGACCGGCGCGGCCCTCGCGTCGGCCAAGCAAGCGGGGGCGACGAACGCGATCCTGTTCACCGGCATTGAAAATGCAGCGGCGAAGTTCTGCTACGAAGGCCTGGGCTTCCGGGTCGTCGGCGACTACGCGATCGTCCTGTACTGAGGCGCTGCCATGATTTCCCATTTCGTCGCCGCTAAGGACCTCCCTTGGCGTCCGTCGCGCTTTCCCGGCGTCGAAACCAAATCGCTGTTTTTCGATGCCAAAACCGGCATGGCGACGGTGCTGACGCGCCTTGCCCCCGGCGCCAAACTGCCCGATCACGAGCATGTGCTGGTCGAGCAGACCTATGTGCTGGAAGGCGAGTTGCACGACCGCGACGGCGTGGCACGCGCGGGCGAATTCGTCTGGCGCCCGGCGGGCAGCCGGCACGAAGCATGGACGCCCAACGGCTGCATGACGCTGGCGATTTTCCAAATCCCCAATCGCTTCTACGCGCCGGACGGCAGCGTCGCGGATTTCGAGAATAATCCGTGGGAAGCGCGTTGGGCCGAAGCGCTTGCGGCGCGCTTAGGCTAACTGGGCTTTCTCGTGTAGCGCGCGCGTGTCCTTCGCGGGTACGACGGGCACGAATTCGAACCCCACACCCAAGCCCCGCCAATGCAGCACCCATTGCTGCAGCTTCGCCGCGTCGTCGGCGCGCATCAGCTGGAAGCAGCGCGTCATGTCGATCGAGACCCAGGAATCGACATACTCGACGCCATCGGGCAGGCCGCGCCCCTTTTCCGCCATGTGGCGATAGATCGGCACCATATCGCCGCCCGTGAAAGTTTCGACGACCATGAACAGCACGGCGCTACTCCTCGCGTTTATGGCCGTCGAGACGCTGGGCTTCCAGCGCATCCTGCGCGGCTTGGCGCTCGCGTTCGGCCTTGGTGCGGCCGAATTTCGTGCGGTTGATGTCGGCCTGCGCCGCACGATCTTCGCGTGCTTTGGCTTTACGCGCACGGTTGAGGTTGACGATCTCGCTCATAAGACTAGCTTACCCGCCAGATGGTGATGCGCAATACCCCCACGCGCTACGGCGCGCCCGCCCGGATCTTCCACTGGCTGACGGTGCTGCTCGTCGTCGCCATGCTTGTGCTTGGGCTTTATATGGCGCAGCTCGACTACACCGATTGGAAGCTGCGCGTCACGGTCTGGCACGAGACGATCGGCGTGTTCGTCTTCCTGATCACCCTCGCGCGGCTGGGCTGGCGGCTATATTCGCCGCCGCCGCCCTTGCCGCCGGCCCCCTGGGTCGAACACATGGCCGCGCATGCGGCGCATGGGTTCCTCTATTTCTGCCTGATCGCGATGCCGCTATTGGGGTGGATGGGCTCCAACGCCTACGGCTTTCCGGTCATGTGGTTCGGCGTGATCCAGCTGCCCAATCCGCTGCCGAAGAGCGACGCCCTGGGCGAAATCCTGCTCGGCGCGCATGCGCTGCTTGCCTATGCGATGGGTGCCGCGATCCTCGTCCATGCCGGGGCGGCGCTCTATCACCATATCGTGCGGCGCGATCCGATCCTGACGCGCATGGTGCCGGGGCTCAAACCCCGCGCGGAGAAGTTCTAGAACAGCGAGCCTTGACGCCCGTCGACGGCCTTGGCTTTTTTCGGCGGCTCGGGTTTCGGCTCGGCATCGGGTGCGGGTTCGAAACACCCCGCATCGTCGTGTTTGACCGAGTTCACATAGGTCGATACGCGCGTATAGGTCAGCCACTCCGACGGCGGCGCCTTGACCAGCGACGCAGGCTCGACCGCGGGATCGAGCCACGCCGCCCAATCCTCGGGCGCCAAAATGATCGGCACGCGGTCATGGAATTGCGCCATCAGCGAATTCGCCGCCGTGTTGACGATCGTAAAACTCTCCAACACCTCGCCCTTGGGCGGGACCCAGCGCTCCCATAGCCCGGCGAAGGCGAAAGGGGCGCCATCCGTCATGCGGAACAGCAGCGGCTGCTTGGTCTTCGCCCCCAGCGTCTGCCATTCGTAAAACCCATCGGCGGGGACGAGGCAGCGGCGCTGGCGATAGGCCTGCTTGAACGCGGGCTTCTCGGCCACCGTTTCGCCGCGCGCATTGATCATATGGCTTTGCAGTTTCGTGTCTTCGGCCCAATAGGGCACGAGCCCCCAGCTCAGCATCGCCAATTCGCGCCCGCCATCGGCCGCCCGGCGGATCACCGGGGCCGTCTGGGTCGGGGCCACGTTCCAGCGTGGCTGAAGATTGGGCAATGGGCCGTCGAATCCGAAGACCCGGCGCATCGCTTCGACGGGGGTGGTGATGGAGTAGCGGCCGCACATAAACCGGTTATCCCTCTTGCGCCGGGGCTTGGCAATTGCGTCGTCCGGGATGCTATTCTCCCGGGCCAATATTGCCAGGGAGCCTCGTCCATGAAGTTCGGTGTCGGTCAGTCCCCGCGTCGCCTCGAAGATCGCCGTCTTTTGCTCGGCCATGGCCGCTACACGGACGACACGCTGCTGCCCCGGCAGAGCTATGCCTATTTCCTGCGCTCGCCCCAGGCGCACGCCAAGATCAAGCGCCTGGACGTGACGGCGGCGAAAACCGCCCCGGGCGTGCTCGAAGTCGTGACGGGGGCCGATCTCGAAGCCGCTGGTATCGGTCACCTGCCCTGCATGGCGCCGCAAAAGCATCGCGACGGGTCGACGACCTGGGTCCCGCCGCGCCCGGCTTTGGCCACCGATACGGTGCGCTTCGTCGGCGACCCGATCGTACTGGTCGTCGCCGAGACGCTGGCCGAGGCGCGCGATGCGGCCGAAATGGTCGAGATCGAATTCGAGGAATTGCCCGCCGTCGGCGACATCGCGCGCGCCGCCGCCAAGGGCGCGCCGGAAGTCTGGGCGAAGGCGCCGGGCAACGTGGCGCTCGACTGGGACATGGGCGACAAGGCCAAGGCGGACGAGCTGTTCGCCAAGGCCGCGCGCGTGATCGAGCTCGACCTCGTCAATAACCGCCTCGCGCCGTCGTCGATGGAACCGCGCATGGCGATCGGCGAATGGGATTCGAGCTTGCAGCGCATGACGCTCCATTGCGGCAGCCAGGGCGGTGCGGGCCTGCGCAAGGTGCTGACCAACTACGTGTTCAAGATCCCCGAAAATTCGCTGCGTGTGATTTCGGGCGATGTCGGCGGCGGCTTCGGGATGAAGATCTTCCTCTATCCCGAATATATCGGCGTGTTGTTCGCCGCCAAGCTGCTCGGCCGCCCGGTCAAATGGACCGGCGATCGCAGCGAAGCCTTCCTGGCCGACACGCATGGCCGCGACCATCTGACCAACGCCAAATTGGCGGTCGATGCGAACGGCAAGTTCCTGGCGCTGAAGGTCTATACGCAGGCAAATCTGGGCGCGTATCTCTCGCATTACGGGCCGTTCATCCCGACCTTCGCGGGCACGGCGATGCTGGCGGGCGTTTATACGTTCGGCGCCGTTTACTGCCACGTCGTCGGCTATTTCACGAACACCGCCCCGGTCGACGCCTATCGCGGTGCGGGCCGGCCGGAAGCCAACTACGTCACCGAGCGCATCGTCGACGTCGCGTCGCGCGAACTCGGCATTGCGCCGGACGAATTGCGCCGCCGCAATTTCATTCCGCCGTCGGCGATGCCCTATACGACGGCGCTCGACACGACCTATGACAGCGGCGAGTTCGCGCAGAACCTGACCGACGCGATGAAATTCGCCGATTGGGACGGGTTCCCGGCGCGCAAGGCCGCCAGCAAGGCCAAAGGCATGCTGCGCGGACGCGGCCTGATCACCTATGTCGAGGCGTGCGGCGGCGGGTCGGAAGAAACGGCGCAGCTGCGTTTCGATTCCAGCGGCGGCGCCACGATCCTGATCGGCAATCAATCGAACGGCCAAGGCCACGAAACCGCCTATGCGCAGATGGTGTCGGAACGCCTGGGCGTGCCGATGGACAGCGTGCGCGTGATCCAGGGCGACACCGACACGGTGCTCTATCCCGGCATGACCGGCGGCAGCCGTGCGCTCGCCGTGTCGGGTTCGGCCGTCGGCAAGGCGGTCGAACGCGTGATCGCCAAGGGCAAGAAGATCGCCGCCCATGTGCTGGAAGCGGCCGAAGCCGATATCGAATTCGACGGCAAGGATTTCCGCATCGCGGGCACCGACAAGGCGAAAAGCTTCGTCGATATCGTCAAGACCAGCTTCGTCACCGCGAAGCTGCCCAACGATATGAGCATCGGCATCGACGAAACCGGCAGCTTCACGCCGCCGGGTGCGACGTATCCGAACGGCTGCCACATCGCCGAGGTCGAGATCGACCCGAATACCGGCGAAGTGAAGGTGCTCGACTACACGGTCGTCGACGATTTCGGCAACGTGATGAACCCGATGATGGTCGAAGGCCAGGTCCATGGCGGCGTGGCGCAAGGTCTCGGCCAAGCGCTGCTCGAAAACTGCGTCTACGATCCCGAAACGGGCCAGCTGCTGACCGGGTCCTTCATGGATTACGCGATGCCGCGCGCCTACGATTTGCCGCCGATCCGCTTCGCCTATAACGAAGTGCCGTGCCGCAACAATCCGCTGGGCGTGAAGGGGGCGGGCGAAGCCGGTGCGATCGGCGCCCCGCCGTCGATCATCGCGGCGGTCGTGGATGCGCTGGCCGAATACGGTGTGAAGCATATCGACATGCCCGCGACGCCCGAGAAAGTGTGGCGCTTGATCCAAGCGGGCTCGGCCAAGGCCGCGGCGGAGTGAGCCTCGATTTCGCTGGCTTGCGCCCCGCGCTGATCGCACTGGCGCGCGATGCGGCGGCGGAAATTCTGCGTATCTACGCGCGGGATTTCGATATACGCGCCAAGGCCGATCGCACGCCCGTGACCGAAGCGGACGAACGCGCCGAGGCGATCATCCTCGCCGGTCTTGCGAAACTCGCCCCCGGTATCGCGGCCGTGGCGGAGGAAGCCGTCGCGCGCGGCGCCGTCGCATGGCCCGCCACGGCGCCACGCGAATTCTTCCTCGTCGATCCGCTCGACGGGACGCGCGAGTTCTGCGATCGCAGCGATAATTTCGCGGTCAATATCGGCCTCGTCGTCGAGGGGCGGCCCGCGCTCGGCGTCGTGCTGCATCCCGTCTCCGGTGTGGCGTGGTCGGGCGGCACGGGGCTTGGCGCGATCCGCACCGAAAAAGACGGCACGGAAAAACCGATCCATGCGCGCGGAAAACCCGCCGACGGCTTGATCGTCGTCACCTCCAAAAGCCATAGCTCGGGGGCCGAAAGCGCCTATTGCGACGGCATGGCGGTGAAGGAACATCGCAAAGTCGGCTCGGCCGCGAAATTCGGATTGGTCGCGGAAGGCACGGCCGATCTCTATCCGCGTCTCGGCCCCACGTCGGAATGGGATACGGCGGCCGGCGAAGCCTTGCTGGTCGCTTCGGGCGGCCATGTCGAAAAACTCGACGGCACGCCGCTGGTTTACGGCAAGCCGGGCTTTCGCAATCCCGATTTCGTCGCGCGCGGGGCGTGGTAAAGTTCCGCCGATAAACCGGAGGAAGCAATGGCCCGCGTTCGCGATTTGACACCCGACGATTTGCCGCAAGATCTGGCGGCCATCTTCCGCAAATACGCGTCCGAATACGGGCCCTTCGCCAATCAGGCGTCGATCGTCGCGCATGTACCCGCCGCCTTGCGTCACATCATGCCGATGCTGATGGAATTGCGCGCGGCCAAGACGCTGCCGCGCCGCTACCTCGAAATCGCGATCGTCGTCGTCTCCAAGCTCAACGCCTGCCATTACTGCGTCGGGCACCACGTGCCGATGCTGAAAGTCGAAGGCGTGCCGGAGGACGCCGTCGCCCAGATCCCCGATCAGGTCGATCATCCCGCCCTCACCGATATCGACCGCCTCGTCATCGCCTATTCGGTCGCGGTCACCAACGACCCGCACCGCATCGGCGACAAGATGCACGCCGAATTGCGCAAGCATTTCACCGAAGCGCAGGTGGTCGAGCTCACCTTGCGCATCGCGCTGACGACGTTCTTCAATAAATTCTCGGAAGCTTTGGGGATCGAAGAAGAAGGTGCGGCCGCCCACGCGGCGCAGTAGCGTCTAGCGGCTTAGCGCCGCCAGCACGTCGTCGCCCGCCGCCGCCAATTCGCGCGCGGCGGTCGAACCCGGCTCGAATTCCGTCACGCCCAAGCCCACGCCCAAGCTCGACGCATAGGCCGTGCGGTTGCCCAGCGCCACGCGGCACACGCCCGCGTCGAGCGCGTTGAGCTTCTCCACCATATCGGCGGCGAGGGTCGAGCGCGGCGGCATGCGGTTGATGACCAGCATCGACGGGCGGCGTTCTTCGCGCGCCAGCGCCAGCGTCGGGCCCGTGGCCCACAAATCCATCGGCGAAGGTTGAACGGGTACGAGCACCAAATGCGCGTGGCGGATCGCCGTGCGGGAATCCGTCATCGCGTGCGGCGCTGAATCGACGATCACGATGTCGTGTTCGCGCGCCATGCGGTCGAGCTCGGTCGGCAAGCGCCAGCCCGAAAGCTGGGCGAAACCGAAGCCCAGCCCCTGCCCGTCGCGCGCGTTGAAGCGCAATTCGGTCCAGCGCGTGAACGAGCCTTGCGGGTCGATATCGGCGGCGGCGGTGCGCAAACCCCGCCCCGCGAAATACGCGGCCAAATGTGCGGCGAGCGTGGTTTTGCCCGCCCCTCCCTTTTGTTGTGCGACGACGACGATCCGACCGGCCATAAGCCGAACATAGCGCGGGCCCATCGCGCATGCTAGCAACCGCCCCTATGCGGCCCCGGAAGATCACCAAAGCGAGCTTGGCGCGCGCGGCAAGCGCTTTACGCGCCGGCCGGCTCGTCGCCTTCGCGACCGAGACGGTTTATGGCCTGGGGGCGCGCGCCGACGATCCGCGCGCGGTCGCCAAAATCTATGCCGCCAAGCGCCGCCCGCGTTTCAATCCGTTGATCGCGCATGTGCCCGATCTCGCCGCCGCCAAGCGCATCGCGGTTTTCGACGCGCGCGCCGAACTGGTCGCGCGCACGTTCTGGCCCGGTCCGTTAACGCTGGTGCTGCCGTTGCGGGGGCATGCGCGTATTTGCAAAGCGGCGCGCGCGGGCCTGCCCAGCATCGCGATCCGCGTGCCCGCCCCAAAGCCCGCGCGCGATTTGCTGCGCTTGGCAGGCGTGCCGATCGCCGCGCCCAGCGCCAACCCATCGGGCCGCTTGTCGCCCACGCGCGCGATCGACGTGGCGCGGGGCCTTGCGCATATTCCGGGTGACGTGCTCGATGGCGGCCCCTGCGCCGTCGGCGTGGAATCGACCATCGTCGATCTGACGGGCGCGCTAGCGCGCTTGCTGCGCCCGGGCGGCGTGGCGGCGGAAGATATCGCCGCATTGATCGGCGATCTCACCGCGCCAACCGGCACGATCAAAGCGCCGGGCATGCTGGCAAGCCATTACGCCCCGCGCGCCAAGCTGCGCTTGAACGCCGGCGGGCCCGAAGCGCACGAACTTTATTTGGGCTTTGGCGGCCTGCCGCAAGGGGCCGACGGGATCGATCTTTCCCCGCGCGGCGATTTGGCGGAAGCCGCACGCAATCTGTTCGTCGCGCTGCGCGATCTTGATGGGCGCGGGAGCCCCCGCATCGCCGTCGCCACGATTCCGGAAAAGGGCTTGGGCCGCGCGATCAACGATCGCCTGCGCCGCGCGGCCGCACCTAGACCTTAGAAAGTCGGGGCCCTAAAACGGCCGCGTCATATAAACGCCGCCGCCGAAACTGGCGATCACCGCGCGATCGCAGGGGGCGGGTTTGAAGCCGTAGCGCGGCCACATCGTTTCCGTCCCCATCACCGCGATTAGCGACAACCCGGCGAAGGATTTGGCGCGCGCGACGTCCGCCAGACGATCGATCGCCAGCGGCACCAGCCCATGCCCGCGTGCCGCTTCCGACAAGGCGATGTCGTGCAGATGGATGAATACGGGCTTGGCGGGCGCGTAGCGCACTTGATCGAGGCGCGGCGGATTGCCCGCATCGGCGGGCAGCGCCAAGCAATAACCGGCCCCGCGCCCGCCTTTTTCGGCGACCATGCAGGATTCCGGAGAGGCGCGGAATTTCGCCGCGAAGGCCGCGAAACTTTCGACGTGTTCGGGATAGATGGAATTGCCGAGCCGATCGACGAAGCCCAAATCGGCTTCGCGCATCGGACGCCAAGCGGGAATGGCGGGATTCATTTTGCGGGTGGCCTCCCCTCCGATTCGCTTTATACCACGCCGGTCATGAACGCGACCGTCCCCCTTTCCGTCTGGCGCCTGGGCGCTTCCGGCGTTGCGGCCGTTATCGGCTTTTCGCTGCTGATCCCCTATACGGCGATCCGTCTGGAAGGGCTGGGCCATTCGGCGACGGCGATCGGCGTGTTTTCGGCCATCCCATGGCTCGCCGTGCTGGCGCTGGCGCCGTTCATCGCCAGGCTCGCCCAGATCATCGGCGGCAGCACGATGTATGTGCAGGCGGCGTTGATCTCGGCCCCCTTCCCGCTGGTCTTCGCGCTGACCGAGAATTACCTCGTCTGGTGCGCGATCAATTTCCTGATCGGCGTGGCGGCGGCGTTACGCTGGATCGTGTCGGAAGCTTGGGTCGTCGACCTCGTCCCCGCCGACCGGCGCGGCCGCGCGGTCGGGCTTTACGAAACCTCGCTCGGCTTTTCGTTCATGTGCGGGCCGCTGCTGCTGACACCCTTTGCGCCGGACAGTCCGATCCCGGCCTTCATCGCCATTGGGCTGTGGACGCTGTCCTGGCTGCTGGCCTCGGGCTTGCCCGCGACACCGGTGCGCGAGGGCGACGAGCGCCCGCGCGAAAGCAGCTTCGCCCTTGTGCTGCGCGCCGTGCCCGCCGCGATCGTCGCGGCCGTGGTCGGCGGCGCCTTCGAAACGGGCCTGACCGGCATCGGCACCTATTGGGGTTTGGCGATCGGTCTGACGGCCGCCGAGGCCGCCTTGCTCGCCGCCGCCTTGGGCGCGGGCTCGTTCATGGCGCAGTATCCGGCGGGCTGGCTCGCCGACAAAATCTCGGTCGATCGCACGGTGCGCGGCGCGCTGGTTTGCTTGATCGTCACGTCTTGCGCGGCGCCGTTCTTGGCGACAAGCGCATCGGGCGCGATGTTCACCGCGTTCCTATGGGGCGGTGCCGGCGGCATGCTCTACACGCTGGCGATGATCCGCGTGGGCCACGGTTTCTCGGGCACGGCGTTGCTGCGCGCGACCGCCTCGGTCGTGTCCGGCTACACGATCGGCTGCACGGCGGGACCTACGCTGATCGGGATCGCGATGGAGGCAAGCCCGCGCTTGGGGCTCCCGGTCACGCTCGCATGCCTCGCGAGCCTCGCCATCGCCGCGCATATCGCGAGCACGCGCAAACGGGTTTAGGGCGCGTTCGTATCCCCCGAACCCAGCGCGCGCTGCATCAGCACTGAGTCGACCCAGCGGCCGAATTTCCAGCCGACCGAGGGCAGTAAGCCGACGCGTTGAAAGCCGAACGCTTCGTGCAAACCGATCGAGGAATGATTGGCGCTGTCGCCGATCACGGCGATCAATTGACGCGCCCCCGTCGCTTCGCAAGCCGGGATCAACGCGCCCAGCAAGGCGCGGCCTACCCCTTTGCGGATCGCGTCGGGCGCCACATAGACCGAATCCTCCAGCGTGAAGCGATAGGCCACGCGCGTGCGGTAGAGCCCGGCATAGCAATAGCCGCATAGCCGCCCTTCCGATTCCGCAACGAGATAGGGGAACCCCTTGGTCACGACGTCGAGGCGACGCTTGGCGAGCTCGGCCTCGCTTGGCGGCACGTCTTCGAAACTCGCCAGACCATGGCGCACGTGATGGGCGTAGATGGCGGCGATCGCGGGAATGTCGCTGTCGCGCGACGGACGAACGATGAGGGTCACGAGCCTGCAAATCCGTGGAAAAGGTGGGCCGCCGCACCCCCCGGAGCGGCGGCCCTTTCCGCGAGCGGACGGCCGAAGCCGTCACGGTCCCGCGAAAGCCTGAACTCATTTCGTTGCGTGGGCCCCGCCTTGAAACACGGGTTTCCCCCGAAACCGGTGCCGTCGCCTTCGCGACTGCGGCAGGGACTATAAGCCCCGGCTCGCGCCAAGACCAAGGCGAAATCGTATGCGTTGCCGACATCGCATAGGGCGCTATGATCGCGCGCCCATGAACGATGCTCTCACCCGCCTGCGTAACCTCGTCGGCCCCAAAGGCTGGCTCAACGCGCCCGCCGATATCGCCCCTTACGAACGCGAACAGCGCGGCCTGTTCCACGGCAAAGCCCGCGCGGTCTTGCGCCCGGTCGACACGCGCGAAGTCGCCGCGGCGTTGAAAATTTGTAACGCCGCGAAAATCGCCGTTGTGCCGCAAAGCGGAAATACCGGTCTGGTCGGCGGCGGCGTGCCCGACAAAAGCGGCACGCAGATCGTGTTGTCGCTCGATCGCCTCGACAAGATCCGCGCCCTCGATCCCGTCAACGATACGATCACGGTCGATGCGGGCGTCATCCTTGCCGACATCCAGAAACGCGCGACCGAAGCCGATCGGCTGTTCCCGCTGTCGCTGGCGGCCGAAGGCTCGTGCCGGATCGGCGGCAATCTGTCGACCAACGCGGGCGGCATCAACGTGCTGCGCTACGGCATGGCGCGCGATCTGGTGCTGGGCCTGGAAGTCGTGCTCGCCGACGGGCGCGTGCTCGACACGATGACCGGCTTGCGCAAGGACAATACCGGCTACGACCTCAAACAGATTTTCCTGGGTGCGGAAGGCACGCTCGGCATCATCACCGCCGCCGTCCTGAAGCTCTTCCCCGCGTTGCGCGAGGTCGAGACCTGCTTCGTCGCCTTGCCCGATCCCAAAGCCGGGATCGATTTGCTCGGCCGCGCGAAGGCGGAAAGCGGCGGTAACGTTCAGGCGTTCGAGCTTACCCAGCGCCGCCTGATCGATTTCGTGCTCGCGCATATTCCGGGCACGGCCGATCCGCTGGCGGAGAAATATCCCTGGTACGCGCTGATCGAATTCGCCGCCGGCGATTTGGGCGGCGCCTTGAAGCCGATGGTCGAACGCCTGCTCGAGCGCGCGATGGAGGACGGCTTGATCCTCGACGCCGCGATCGCATCGTCCGAGCAGCAGCGCAAGGCACTGTGGAAACTGCGCGAGAGCATGACCGAAGCGCAGAAGCCCGAAGGCGCTTCGATCAAGCACGATATCTCCGTGCCCGTCTCCTCGGTGCCGGAGTTCCTCGCGCGCGGCGCCAAGGCGGTCGAGGCTTTCGTGCCCGGCGCGCGGGTCTGCGCCTTCGGCCATGCCGGCGACGGCAATATCCATTTCAATGTCAGCCGCCCGCTCGACTGGGCCGACGACAAGTTCCAGGCCGTGCGTCATGAGATGAACGCGCGCGTGCATGCGATCGTCGCCGAGTATCGCGGCTCGATCTCGGCCGAACATGGCATCGGCATCCTCAAACGCGACGAGCTGCCGCTTTACAAGGACGCGACCGCGCTTCAATTGATGCGCACGCTGAAAGCCGCGTTCGACCCCAACAACATCCTCAATCCCGGCAAGCTGCTGCCCTGACGGCGCCGTATTCGCGCGCTTTGCTGCGGACCGGTCCGGCGCGGCCGTTGTTCTAGCGCATCTTGTTTTAATATTTCTATTTTTAGATTTTATAAGAACCCAATTTTGTTCTTGTTGGCTTAGGTTGCATATGTTATTTATTGATCCTCCCCGATCGCCCGAATTCCGCCCACCCCGCAGCAAGGCACTGGAACAAATGGAGAAATCCTTGGATATCGCCCCAAGACGCGGCCGACGGTTTCTACCGTGGCTTCTGTTCGTGACGGGGCTCGTGATCGGAACGGTAGCGGGCCGCTCGCTACTCACCGCACTCGACGGTGCCGTGTTCAACAATCACTGGCATCGCGTGATGTTCATTAAACAAGACCTGCCAAACGCGAGGATTCGCACGATGCGCGTCGCTGGGCAAATTCTTGAACATCGATTTGTGACCGCGAATTTCATTCTGACCAACGCGGTCTCGACGCGCGAAGGCACCTCGATACTGACATTCGTCTATCAACTGTCCCCCGAGTCTCCAGCTGTTCAAGCCTCAATCGAATTGCAGATCGATCATAGCCGCCACTGCTTGAGCGAAATTATCCTTACCGCCGAGGGACCGATCAATCGAGGTTGCGTCAAACAAATCAAAGCACTGTTCTAAATGAAAAGGGATGGCTCATGTTCAGTGATATCGCAAAAATCAAAGAAGAAGCGACGAAGATTGCCGACGGCACTGGCCTGCCGGGCCATGTCAGCGGGCCGAACGATGCCCTGCGTCACATCATAGGTTCGGCGGAGCTAACGCGGAACTATGGGCCCTTGCCGGCTTGGGCAATGTTGGAGTTCAACGAGCTAAAAGCCAGCAATAGCGCCCCACTCGGCACCAAGCCGCAACCCGCAGAAGACGCCGCGATGGACCGGCACAACAACGAGATCGGCATCAAGATCGGGCGCGACGCGAAGTCGATCGAGGAGATCATCGAGCGCGCCAAGGAAGCTGTCCAGGAAGATATCACGAACCAAGGAAGCGGCAAGGACGGCGGGCCTGTTTGGCTCGCACCTTCGGAATGGAAAGATCCGAACGGCGAGCATGACCCGCGGCCGATCCCGGAGGATTGGAAAGATGATGGCGCCGACGCGGGCAAAGCCGCGCCCCTATCGCATCGGACGGACGCCATCCTGCGCAAATCCGGCGACGCCTGGACGGAGGAAGAAGCGCGACACGTTATGAGTGATCCGCGATATTGGAATTCGCGGCGGCGCGATCCGCAAATCGCCGCGCGCGTCGAGGATTCCTATAAACGGCGTTTCGGCGGTTCGAACGGCGGACCGATCCAAGTCGCCGCCTATACGCGCGCCGACGGAACCGCCGTCGCTGCGCATAGTCGAGCTACGCCGCGCGCATAGCGTCAGTGCATTGCCTCATTCGCGCCGCTCTGCCATAGATTTCGAACGGCGAAGCACGAAGCGCGAGGCTCACATGGACTATACGGCCCCGATCGACGAGATGTTGTTCGTGCTCGAAACGCTGGGGGCGCCCCAGGCGCTGGCCGGCGTGCCGGGCGGCGAGCATCTCGACGCCGAAACCGCGCATGCCGTTCTCGACGCCGCCGGGGCCTTCGCTTCGGGCGAATTGGCGCCGCTGAACCACTCGGGCGACAAGGCGGGCGCCAAGCTCGAAAACGGCGTCGTACGCACCGCACCGGGTTTCGCCGAAGCCTATAAGCGCTTCGTGGCCAACGGCTGGAACGCCGTGCCTTTCGCCGAGAAACATGGCGGCCAAGGCCTGCCCTGGTCGCTCGCCGTCGCGGTCACGGAAATGTGGCAATCCGCCAATCTGGCGTTCGGCCTATGCCCGCTGCTGTCGCATGGCGCCGTCGAGTTGCTGGCGACGCACGGCACGGCGGACCAGCGCCGGATCTACGTGCCCAAACTCGTCTCGGGTGCCTGGAGCGGCACGATGAATCTGACGGAGCCGCAAGCCGGCTCCGACGTCGGCGCCATCAAAACGCGCGCCGTGCCCGATCCCGCCAATGACGGGGCACTGGGCAAAGCCTATCGCATCACCGGCAACAAAATCTTCATCACCTATGGCGAGCACGACATGGCGGACAACATCGTCCACATGGTGCTCGCGCGCACGCCCGGCGCGCCCGCCGGATCGAAGGGGATTTCGCTGTTCCTGGTGCCGAAATTCCTGCCCGCCGGCGCGGACGGCACGGGGCTCGGCGCGAAAAACGATCTTCGCTGCGTCTCGCTCGAGCATAAGCTCGGCATTTCCGCCGCCCCCACCTGCGTCATGGCGTTCGGCGACGACGGCGGGGCGCTCGGCTGGCTGATCGGCGCGGAAAATCGCGGCCTCGAATGCATGTTCATCATGATGAACAACGCGCGGCTTTCCGTCGGCCTGCAAGGTGTGGCGATCGCGGAACGCGCCTATCAGCAAGCCGCCGCCTACGCCAAGACGCGCGTGCAAAGCCGTACGCTCACGGGCAAGGCGCCCGGCCCCGTCGCGATCGTCGAACATCCCGACGTGCGGCGCATGTTGCTCGACATGAAAGCGCGGCTCGACGCTTCGCGCGCCCTTACCTACGCCGCCCATTTGTCGCTCGATCTTGCGGCGAAATCGCCCGACACCACGACCCGCGCACACCATCAGGCGCGCGTCGATCTGCTGACCCCGATCGTCAAAGCGTGGTCGACGGATATCGGCGTGACGGTCGCGTCGCTGGGCGTGCAGATCCATGGCGGCATGGGCTATATCGAGGAGACAGGCGCCGCCCAGTATTATCGCGACGCGCGCATCACGCCGATCTACGAAGGCACCAACGGCATCCAGGCCAACGATCTGGTGTTCCGCAAGATCGCGCGCGACGGCGGCGCCGCGCTCAAAACGCTCCTCGACGAGATCGCGGCACTCGAAACCGATCTCGCGGCCGCGACGCATCCCGATCTGATCCGCTTGCGCGAAACCTTGGCGCCGGCGCGCCAAGCGGTCGCCGCCGCCGGAAACTTCATCGTCGAGACGGCGAAGGCCGCACCCGACAAGGTCGCCGCCGGCGCCGTGCCGTTCCTCGACATGTTGGGCACGCTGGCGGGCGGTGCGTTGCTCGCCAAAGGCGCCCTTCTGGCCGCATCGCGCCCCGCCGATCCGCATACGCGTCGGCGCTTACTTGTGGCGCGGCATTTCGCCGACCAGCTTCTGTCCAAGGTGCCGGGCGCGCTGCACGGCGTGCGCGACGGCGCTGCGGCCGTGCTGGCGGCCCAGGCGGCCGATTTTTAGACACAGCGTGCGAGGAATCTTGGGGACAGGTTCAAAATTTTCTTGAACCCCGGGGAATTTGCGTTCAAAAACCGGGTCATAAGCACGGGGTGGCCGGCGTTGGAGTCGGCCGCCCCGTTTTTTCAATCGTGTCCCCGTCCGATGGGGATGGTTTGGAGGTGTGGGCAAGGAATGGCAAAAAACTCCGTACTGCGCAATTTGAAGGTCGTCACCGGTGATGCCCGTGACGCCTCCCCCAAATCCCTCAAGGCGCAGTCGGCTGATCAGCCGGTCCTGTCCACACACGCTCCCGTCGAAACGGTCGCCAAAGATCACTTCATCGAGCGCAACGGCGTGAAATACGCCGGTACCCATCTGCTCATCGAGCTGTGGGGCGCCAAGAACCTGGGCGACAGCGCGCTGACCGAAGCGGCGCTGCGCGAAGGTGCGGTCACCGCCGGGGCGACGATCCTGCATTGCCACCTGCACCATTTCGGGCCGAATGCGGGCCTGTCGGGCGTGCTGGTGCTGGCGGAGAGTCATATCTCGATCCACACCTGGCCGGAACGCGAATACGCCGCGATCGACGTGTTCATGTGCGGCGTGTGCGATCCCTATCAGGCGATCCCCGCGATCAAGCGCGCCTTCGAACCGGCCTCGATCCAGGTCGTCGAAAGCCGCCGCGGCATCATGGCCTGATCGGCGTCCCGTCTAAAAACTTGGAAGGGGCGGCCGGTGACGGTCGCCCTTTTCGTTTCCGGAGTTGCCCGATGTCCGACAAGAAGCCCTGGTTCAAGGAAACGCTGTACCCGTCCGTGGCGCAGACCTACGCGATGGACAAGGTGCTGTTCCGCGAGCGTTCGGCGCATCAGGATCTGGTGATCTTCGAGAACGCGGTCTATGGCCGCGTGCTGGCGCTGGACGGCGCCATTCAGGTCACCACGCGCGACGAATTCGTCTATCACGAGATGATGACGCATGTGCCGATCCTGGCGCATGGCAAGGCCAAGCGCGTGCTGATCATCGGCGGCGGCGACGGCGGCATTCTGCGCGAGACGCTGCGCCACAAAACGGTCAAGCACGTGACGATGGTCGAGATCGACCGCGCCGTGGTCGATATGTGCCTCGAGTGGATGCCGTCGATCGCGGGCAAATCCTTCGCCGATAGCCGCGTGAATCTGGTCATCACCGACGGCGCCAAATTCGTCGAAGAAACGACGGCGAAGTTCGATGTGGTGATCGTCGATTCGACCGACCCCATCGGCCCCGGTGAAGTGCTGTTCACGGAACGCTTCTACAAGGCCTGCGCCAAGCTGCTGACGAAGGGCGGCATTCTGGTCAATCAGAACGGCGTGCCCTTCCTGCAAGGCGACGAGATCACGATGACCTATCGCCGCCGGCGCAAGGCGTTCAAGGTCGCGTCGTTCTACGTCGCGGCGATCCCGTCCTATTACGGCGGGTTCATGGCGTTGGGCTGGGCGACGGACGATGCGAAAGCGTCGAAGCTGCCGGTGGCGACGATCGCCAAGCGCTTCGCCAAAGCGGGCATCAAGACCAAATACTACACGCCCGAAATCCACGCGGGCTGCTTCGCCCTGCCCGCTTTCGCGGCCGCCTATATCCGCTAATTAACGGCGCATGATCGCGCCGGCGATGTCGGCCCCGTCGCTCTTGGCGAGCGACAGGTCGACATCGAGCAGGATCGCGTCGCGCAGGATCGAGCGCGTGAAATTCGCGTCCAGCACATTGGCGCGGTGAAGATTGGCGCCGGCGAAATCGGCGTCCTGGAAATTCGCGTCGGCCAAATTCGCGGGCCACAAACGGCCCGACGGCTGGCCGTTGGGCATCGGCATATTGACCGGGGCGAGCGACGCCTTCGTGAACGTCGCCCCTTGCGCGTCGCAATGGCTGAGATTGGCGCCGTTGAAATTCGCTTCCGCGCAGTTCGCACCTTTGAGATCGGCGCCCGACAGATCGCTCATGATCATCTGGCAGCGCACGAGCTTGGTGCCGGAAAGGCGCGCGCCCGTCAGCGTGGCGCCGGAGAGATTGGCGTTGGAGAAATCGAGGCCCGACAGATCGGCCTTGGTGAAATCGGCGCGGCGGCCCAAACGGCCTTCCGACTTGATCCACAAAGCGTGATCGCGCAACTGGGACTGCACGGCGTCGGAAAGCTGTTCGGCCTCCACCGCCATATTGGCGCCTTGGGTATTGGCGCGCGACAGATCGACACCCGCCAGGATCGCGCCGATCAGATTGGCGTCGCGCAGATCGGCACCGTCCATGATGGCGCCCGATAGATCCACGCCCTTGAGATTCGCGCCGGCGAGATTGGCGCCCATCACATTGGCGCCCTTCAGGATCGCACCTTCCATATTGGCGCGCGGCATCGACGCGAGTTCGAGATTGCAGCCGGTGAGCTTGGCGCCCGTACAATCCGCCTCGGTCAAATTCGCCTTGGAAAGATCCGCACCCTGCGCGTTCGCTTTCGCCAAGATCGCCTGTTCGAGATCGGAGCCTTGCAGATCGGCCGAGACCAGCGCGATCCCGTCGCCGCGGCGCGACTGCATCAGCGTGCCGCCGCGCAAATCGGCGCCACGCAGATTGGCGCCGCGCAGACGGCAGCCGCGCAGATAGGCGCCGCGCAGATCGGCCTTGGCGAGGTTGGAGAGGCTCAGATCCGCGCGATCGAAATTAGCGGCGAACAGATCGGCTTCGGACAGGTCCGCACCCGCCAATACCGCACGCGAGAGATTGGCGCCCGGCAGCTTCGCTTGGCGCAGATTGGCGCGCGTCAGCGACACGCCATGCAAATCGGCGAGCGTCAGGTTGGCGCGCACGCCCCCCGGCTTTCTGTTCAAGAATTTCTCGTGGTCCGAAAGGATCTTGACGATTTCTTGCGGACTAAGCGGACCCGGCATGTATTGGTCTTAAGCGGAAACTAGGACGATTCAAAGACCCTAATTCACCCTCGGCGGGGCGGCAAGCGTCCCCGGCCCAGGCCCCGGCCCTTGCGGATGGCCTCCAGCCCGAATTTATCGCGAACGGCGTCGATCGCCTTCTCGACCTTCGCCGATCTTGGGTCGTCAGGACCCGATACGGGTTCCGTCCCGAAAAGGTCGGTCTGGCGCACCGGTTCCACCCCCGGCTCGGCCAATTCGCTGGCCCCGACCCCGATCAGGCGGAACCGGCGCTGGCGGTCGCGGGCGACTTCCTTGCGCAGCATCTCGTCCGCAGCGCGGAACAGGGTATCGGCCAATTGCGTGCCCGCCGGCAGGGTCGTGCGGCGGGTCAAAATCTGGAAGCTCGAGGTTCGCAGCTTCAGCTGAACCGTCCGCCCGGCCAGATGATTTTTTTTGAGCCGATAGGCGACTTCCTCGGCCAGCGGCCAAAGCTCGCCGGACAACGCCTCCGCGTCGCCCAGGTCGCGGGCGAAGGTCGTCTCGGCCGAGATCGACTTCGCTTCGCGTTCGGGCTCGACCGCGCGGTTGTCCCGCCCTTCGGCCATGGCGAACAGCCATTTGCCCGTATCGGCGTAGCGCGCGGCAAGTTCGCGCTCGCCCGCGCGTTGCAAATCGGCGACCGACACGAAACCGTCCTCGGCCAGGCGCGCCCCCAATTTCGGCCCCACGCCCGGCAGCACGCGGATCGAGCGCGTCGCCAAAAACGCATGCGCCTCCGCCCGCCCGATCACGCCGAAGCCGCGCGGCTTTTCGAGTTCGGAGGCGAGTTTTGCGATCAGCTTGTTGGGCGCCAAGCCGACCGACACGGTGATGCCGATCTCGACCTCGATCCGCTTGGCGATGCGCGCGAGTGTCGCCGCCGGCGTGGCGTGGTGCAGTTTCTCCGTGCCCGCCAAATCGAGAAACGCTTCGTCCAGCGACAGGCTTTCGACCAAAGGTGTGGCTTCCTCGAAGATCGCCTTCACTTGGCGCGACACGGCCGCGTATTTCGCCATATCGGGGCGCAGGATCACGGCGTGCGGGCAAAGCTCGCGCGCCTTGAACATCGGCATCGCCGAGCGCACGCCGAATTTGCGCGCGATGTAGCAGGCGGTGGACACCACACCGCGCTGTCCGCCGCCGATGATCAGCGCCTTGTCGCGCAAACTGGGATCGTCGCGCTTTTCGACCGAAGCGTAGAACGCATCGCAATCGATATGCGCAAGGCTCAGCGTATCAAGCTCGGGGTGGCGGACGATGCGCGCCGACCCGCAGGCCGCGCAACGCAACGCCGCCGCGTCCTCGATCCGCGCAAAACAATCCCGGCACAACCCTGGAGTCATGCGCCCATCATAACCGCCCTTCGCCTGGGCGCGGGAGACCGCTATGGTTTCCGGGAAATCAACACGGGATTCCGCCATGCCGCCCCAGAAACTTATCCCCCGGATCGTCACGATCGGCTGCGCCCAGATGGGCCCGATCGCCCGCGCCGAAACCCGCGCCCAATGCGTCGAACGTTTGATCGCCCTGCTGCGTGCCGCGCACGCCAAGGGTTGCACGCTGGTCGTGTTTCCGGAACTCGCCCTGACGACGTTCTTTCCGCGCTGGTTCATGCCCGATTGGCGCGAGGTCGATACGTTCTTCGAAACGGAAATGCCCAACGCCGCCGTGGCGCCGCTTTTCGCCGAGGCCAAGCGCCTGAAGATCGGGTTCTATCTCGGCTACGCCGAGAAAACGCCCGAAGGACGGCGCTTCAACGCCGCCGTGCTGGTCGACCGCGAAGGCGCCATCGTCGGCAAATACCGGAAAATCCATCTGCCCGGCCATGCGGAGAACGAGCCCGAGCGGCCGTTCCAGCATTTGGAGAAACGCTATTTCGAGCCGGGCGATATCGGCTTTCCGGTCTGGCGCACGATGGGCGGGATCGTCGGCATGGCGATCTGTAACGACCGCCGCTGGCCCGAGACCTATCGCGTGATGGGCCTCAAAGGCATGGAGTTGATGCTGCTGGGCTACAACACGCCCGCGATCAACGGCTGGGCGATGGTGCATTCGGAACCCGAGCCCGAACATCTGCGCCAGTTCCACAATCATCTGGTGATGCAGGCCGGCGCCTATCAGAACTCGACCTGGGTCGTCGCCGCCGCGAAGGCGGGGATCGAGGAAGGCTGCTCGCTGATCGGCGGTAGCTGCATCGTGGCACCGACCGGCGAGATCGTGGCGCTGGCACGCTCGGTCGCCGACGAGTTGATCGTCGCCGATTGCGATCTCAGCCTGTGCAGCTACGGCAAGGAGACGGTGTTCGCCTTCGGCAAACACCGCCGCATCGAGCATTACGGCCTGATCGCCGAACAGACCGGCGTGGTCGAGCCCGACTGACGCGCGGCTACTTCGTGCCGAACAGGCGGTCGCCCGCGTCGCCCAGGCCCGGCACGATATAGCCGTGGTCGTTGAGATGGGAGTCGAGCGAGGCCGTGAAGATCGGCACGTCGGGATGGTGTTCCTGCATCTCCTTCACGCCTTCCGGGGCCGCGAGCAGGCAAACGAATTTGAGCGACTTCGCCCCCGCCTGCTTGATCCGGCCGACGGCCGCCGACGCCGAATGCCCGGTCGCGAGCATCGGGTCGACGATGATCGTCTCGCGCTCGGCGATATCCTCGGGCAGCTTGCAGTAATATTCGATCGCGTTGAGCGTTTCGGGATCGCGATAGAGCCCGACGAAGCCGACGCGCGCCGAAGGCAGGATTTCGAGCATGCCGTCGAGAATGCCGTTGCCCGCACGAAGCACCGAGACGAGGCAGATTTCCTTCCCCGCCAGAACGGGGGCGCGCATCTTGGTCAGCGGCGTTTCGATTTCCAGCGTCGTCAGCGCGCGGTCGCGCGTGACTTCGTAGGCGAGCAGCATCGCGATCTCGCGCGCCAAGCGGCGGAAATCGCGCGTCTCGGTTTCCTTACGGCGCATCTGGGTCAGCTTGTGCTGAATCAGCGGATGGCCGACGACGTTGAGCGTGCCCGTCATTCTTCTTCCCCGTTCGCTTAGAAAACAGTTCCGTCGCTGTCGATGGCGAGCGGCGGTCCGCCGCCGGCGCGTTTCTCCGCCGCGATGACGCGGCCCGCGGTCCACGTGCCGCCTTGCAACACTTTGGCCAGCGGGAAATCCTTCGCGGCGAGCCCGAGCTGCGCGCGCACGCGCTCGGCGACCAGATCGAGCAATTCGACCGTCAACGCGCGCCATTCGACGACCAGTTCGGACGTCGCGTCGTGGCGGCGCGTCGCTTGCGCTTGATCTTTCAGCGCCAACACGCCGGTATCGAGGAACAAGCCGCCGTTGCGATATTCGGGCAAACCCGTCAGCGCGTCGATCTCGACGATCTCGATACCGAGCCATTCCATCGGCTCCAGCAGCGAATAGGCGAGCCATTGGCTGAGCTTGTGGAAGGGGACGAGCCCGTCGGTCGCGGCCGGATGGCGGCCGACATCGCCGACATTCACGCCGTCGATCACCACGCGCGCGGGCCACGCATCGGCGAAACCGTCGAGCAGATGATGGAGCACGCGCGCGGCGGGCAGCTTGCCTTCGCGCGCATCGAACATCAGCCGGTCGACGAGATTGCCGAGGCGCGGTTGAGGCCCGAAAATATCCGGGCGCTTGGCGATGGCCGCCCCCAAACGGCGCAGCAAGGCGGCACGGCTCTCCGCCCCCGCCAACGGGTTGGTCGGCGAAACCTGGAATCCGGCGGCGAGTTTCTCGCCCGTCAGCGCTTGCAGCGTCTTGGCCGAACCCGAGAGCGCGCCGCTTGCGAACATATCGAAGCTCGCGACCGCCAAACCTTCGGAGCGCGCGAACACGCCGTCCGGCGTCGTGTATTTCCAATCGGGGCCGGAGCCCGCGTCGAGCAGCACGGAAGTGACGGCGAGATCCACGCCCAAGCGGCTGCGTTCGAGCTTGTCGTCCACGCGCGCGGCGAACTTGCCCCAGCGGTCGATCCCGCCGACGTCGAAATGCCGCCAGCGCGAATGATAGGGCACATTCAGATCGGGATAGTCGCGGCGGATGACGGCAACGGTGCGCGCGGCCGCGTCGTCGAGCTTATCCAAATCGACGGCGAAATGCGGCGTCGATCCCGCACAAGCCGCGTCGAACACTTCGCGCGCGCGCGCGCGGATCGTGCGGGTGTCGCGCAAATGGCGTACGCGGGCCGATGGCAGGCCAAGTTCGGGCATGTCCGCCATATCAGGAATCCAGATCGCGGCCTTTAGTGGATTCGAGCTTGGCGGCGTCGGGTGCGGGCCCGCCGGTGAAGTAACCCGCCGCCTTCTTCGCCTCCATCTCCACCGACGCGTCGGCGGGGATGAGATCGGGCGGAATCTCGACCTGTTCGACGATCTTGATTCCCGAACGCTCGATCGCCTCGGACTTCATGTTGCTCATCGACGCGAAACGGTCGATGCGCGAAATGCCGAGCCAATGCAGCACGTCGGGCATCAATTCCTGGAAGCGCATATCCTGCACGCCCGCGACGCATTCGGTGCGCTTGAAATAGGTCGCGGCCTGATCGCCGCCTTCCTGACGCTTGCGCGCGTTGTAGACCAGGAATTTGGTGACTTCGCCCAGCGCCCGGCCTTCCTTGCGGTTATAAACGATGAAGCCCACGCCGCCTTGCTGCGCCGTTTCGACGGCGACTTCGATGCCGTGCGCGAGATAGGGCCGGCAAGTGCAGATGTCGGAGCCGAACACGTCCGAACCGTTGCACTCGTCATGCACGCGCCCGCCGATCTTGGTCTTGGGATCGCCAAGCCCGCGCACATCGCCGAACAGATAGACGGTCGTGCCACCGATGGGCGGCAGGAACACTTTCATATCCGGCCGCGTCACGAGTTCGGGGAACATGCCGCCGGTATATTCGAACAAGCCGCGGCGCAGATCGGTTTCGGAAATGCCGAAGCGCTTAGCGATGCCGGGCAAAAACCACACGGGCTCGATCGCGACTTTCGTCGTGCGCACCGTGCCGTCCTTCTGGACGATGGTGCCATCGATCTTCAAGCGCCCGGCCGCCAAGGCCGCGCGGATTTCGGGCATGTCGATATGCGCGCGCGTCACGGCGATGGTCGGACGGATATCGAGCCCACGCGCCAACTCGGCCGCGAACACCTCGCCCACCATGTGGCCATAAGGATCGAGGCTGACGATCTTTTCCGGATCGCCCCATTGCGGGAACGGGCCGATCGGATCGGGCGGCGAGGTATTGGTGAGATCGGGCTTGTGCAGCGGCGACAAGGCGCCGGCAGCCACGGCAAGCGCGCGATAGAGCATATAGCTGCCCGAATGCGTGCCGATGACGTTGCGCACCGTCGGGTCGGTCGTCGACCCGATGACGGCCCCGCGCGCTTGCGCACCCGGCGCACCCCATTCGATGCGCGCGGGCAACGGCCCGCTTTTGGGCGGGTGCGAGGTCAGGGTGATGTGGGTGGATCGGGCCGCCCCGGCAGGTCCGGGGCTCGGCGGGGATTGCGTACCGGTGGTCATCGGAAGCGGCTCCGCTTAAAAAAGCAGTATAGAGCAATTCCCGCGGTTTTGAATAGATTTCAGCTTCCCTGGACCGCCATCGTGCCGGACCTTCCGTCGACCGTGCCCTGGATCAGCTCGGCGACCGGCAGCTTGGCGGGGTCGAGCTTCTTGGCCTCGGCCGCGAGGTTGACGAATTCCACGTCGCGCGCGGCGGCCGCCGCCAGCAGCTTTTCGAACCATTCCGCATAGCGCATGCCTTCAAGCTCGGCATGGACGGTCAGCGTGTTGAGGGCGCCGGGTTTCAGCCAGCCGATATAGCGGTCGACCAGTTCGGCTTCCGGATATTCCGGACGGCCGAGCAGCTCGTCGAGCGTGGGCAGCGTGGTCGGGATCTGGATCGTGCGGAACACCTTGTCGCCCACGCGCGGAATGAACGGCCCCGTCCCGCGCGCGTCGGAGGCGTAGTCGAGCCGCGCTTCGTCATAGGCTTCGAGGCTTTTGGCGTCCGCTTGCCAACCCGCCGAGCCCGCCGTGCGTGCGGCGTGACCGAACACCCGCACATAGGCGTCGCGCGCCTTGGCGAACTCGGCGCGCGTGCGCTCCAAGCTCATCGTCGCCAAGCCGTCCTGCCAGAAGACGTGGTCCCAGCAATGGATGCCGGTCTCGTGCCCCGACAGCGCGATGGCGCGCATCATATTGGCGTTGCGCTTGGCGATGTCCGGGCCGGGCAGCAGCACGCCGTTCATCAGCGTGCGTAGGCCATAGACCTGGACGACGCTGGTGCGGCTCACCTTTGCGAAAAAGCCGGGCCGGAAAATGCGCTTGATCGCGCGGCCCGTATTGTCGGGCCCCATCGAGAACAGGAATGTGCCGAGGATGTTGTGCTTCTCGAGCGCACGCGCCAAGGGCGCAATACCTTCGCGCGTGCCCCGGTCGGTATCGACGTCGATCTTGATGGCGAGGCGCGGACGCCCCGTCATTGCACCGGCGACGACGACAGATCGCCCGCGTCGTTGGACTTCGACAGAAGGTAATAATCGAGCGTCAGGCGCAGCGCCGTGCGCAGATCGGTCGTCGGGCGCCAGCCGAGATATTTCTCCGCCGCCGCGACCGA
The DNA here is from genome assembly GCA_965228135.1 of Tagaea sp. Classification (GTDB taxonomy): domain Bacteria; phylum Pseudomonadota; class Alphaproteobacteria; order CACIAM-22H2; family CACIAM-22H2; genus Tagaea. The sequence continues at coordinate 4,883,774 of OZ245798.1, read as the reverse complement.
GGGCACGCGGACTTGGATATCCTCGTAGCCCTTGCCGTAATAGGCGCCGGGATCGACGTCGATGAGCTTCACCTTCTTGCGCACGTCGTCGAAGCCTTTATAGAGCGCGATTTCGTCGAGCAGCGCTTCGGCCAATTCGCGCACCGAGCAATCGTTCTTCGGCTCGCCGATATTGAAGATGCGCTGATCGGCGCAGCCATCCTTGTTGGCGATGATGCGCACGAGGCAATCGATCGCGTCGTCGATGTAAAGGAAGCAACGGCGCTGGGCGCCGCCGGCGACCAGGCTGATATTCTCGCCGCGCACGATGTTGCCGACGAACTGCGTCAGCACGCGCGAGGAGCCTTCCTTCGCCGCCCAGATGTTGTCGAGCTTGGGCCCGATCCAGTTGAACGGGCGGAACAGCGTATAGCGCAGCTTGCCTTCGAGACCGTAAGCGTGGATCACGCGGTCGAGCAGCTGCTTCGAGCAGGAATAGATCCAGCGTTGCTTGCCCGTGGGTCCGAGCACGAAATTCGACGTCTCCTCGTCGAACGGCGTGTCGGCCGACATGCCGTAGACTTCCGACGTCGACGGGAACACGACGCGCTTGTTCCACTTCACGCAGTCGCGGATGATCGCGAGGTTCGCTTCGAAGTCGAGCTCGAACACGCGCAGCGGTTCGCGCACATAGGAGATCGGCGTGGCGATCGCGACCAGCGGCAGAACCACGTCGCATTTCTTGACGTGGTACTGGATCCATTCGCGATTGATGGTGATGTCGCCTTCGACATAGTTGAAGCGCGGATTGCCGAGGAACTCCTCGATCTTGTCGCGCTGCACATCCATGCCGTAGATCGACCAATCGGTCGTCTCGAGGATACGCTTGGACAGATTCGAACCGATGAATCCGTTGACGCCGAGAATCAGGACTTTGAGGCTCACGAGGACGGCCTAGGAAAAAGTGAACAAGACGGGCTTTCTAGCCCAGAGAGGCGCCCGTTTCCAGCCCCAGCCCCCCGGCCTCGGCTTTGGGCTGGTCGGCCCAGTTCCAGCGCAGCAGCTGGACGGCCCCCTGCCCGGCCGCGATCACCGGCGGAACGGCCGAAATCAGCGTGCCGGGCTTGCCTTGGCCGGCCACGGCTTTCGCGCGCCAGACGAACAGGCGCGAGCCGTTAACATCGCTGAACGCGCCGGGATAAGGCTCCGACACCGCGCGCACGAGATTGACGATATCGGCGGCGCGCTTCGTCCAATCGATCCGCCCGTCCTCGGGCTTGCGGCCGCCGAAATAACTCGCCTGGGACTCGTCTTGCGGAATGCGCGGCGCCGTCCCCGCCAGCAGCGCGTCGATCTGCCGCGCCAGAACCAGGCGCGCGGCGGCCACGCATTTGACGGTCACGTCGGCGGTGGTTTCCTCCGGCCCGATCGCGACCGCTTCCTGATCGACGATATCGCCCGCATCGGCGCGCTTGACCATGTGATGGAGTGTGACGCCGATCTGCGTTTCGCCATGCAGGATCGCCCAATTCGCCGGCGCACGGCCGCGATATTTGGGCAAGTACGAGCCGTGCATATTGACGGCCCCGCGCGTGGCGCGATCGAGGATGCGCATCGGGATCATCCGCCGGTAATAGGCGGAGAGGATCAGATCGGGTGCGATCTCCGCGACGCGGTTTTGAAGCCAGGGACCGTCCTTGGCTTCGAGGATCGTGGTCTCGATCCCCGCTTCGCGCGCGCGATCGGCGACCGAGCGGAACCATTTGTTCTCGCCCGGATCGTCCGCGTGCGTGGCGACGAGGCGCACGTCGTGACCGCGCTTCAGCAATTCGTCGAGGCACGCATGCCCGACTTCCGAATAGGCGAAAACGACGATGCCGGGCATCAGCCGTCGATCTTTTCGTGGACGGCGCGGATCTGGAAGCGCGGCCGCTTGCGCACTTCCTGATAGATGCGCCCGACATATTCGCCCAACAGCCCGATCCCCATAATCATCACGCCGGCGAGGAAATAGAGGAAGGCGAACAGCGTGAACACACCGTCGGCTTCCGAGCCGATGATGATGCGCCGGCCGAGGATGATCGCGACGAGGCCGAGCGAGCCCAGCGTCACCAACATGCCGACGATGGTGAACAATTGCAGCGGCACGACCGAGAAGCCGGTCATCAGATCGAAATTCAAACGCACGAGCTTGTAGAGCGAATATTTGCTTTCGCCCGCATGGCGCGCGGCGTGTTCGACCTCGACCTCCGCCGGGTTGGCGGCGAAATGCTGGCCCAACGCGGGGATGAACGTCGATTGTTCGCCCGTCGCGACGATCAAGCGCACGACGGGCAGCGAATAGGCGCGCAGCATGCAGCCTTGATCGGTCATGCGGATGCCGGTGATGCGCTCGCGTACCCAGTTCATCGCGCGCGACGCCCATACGCGCCAGCCTACATCCTGGCGGTTCTTGCGGATCGAGCCGACGACGTCGTGCCCTTGATCGGCCAGTGCCAGCAGCTTCGGAATTTCCTCGGGCGGGTTTTGCAAATCGGCGTCGATCGTCACGACCGTGTCGCCGCGCGCGCGTTCGAACGCCGCCATGATCGCCATATGCTGGCCGGCGTTGCGCTCGAATTCGATCACGCGCACTTCCGCCGGCCGCGCGGCGTGGAATTGCTTCAGCAGATCGATCGAGCCGTCCTTGCTGCCGTCGTCGGTGTAGAGGATTTCCCAGCTCTTGCCCGTGCCGTCGAGCGTCTTGGTCAGGCGCTCGTGCAGCTGGGGCAGGTTCAGGTGTTCGTTGAACACCGGAACGACGATCGAGATTTTCGGCTGCTGGGACATTTCGTTCACGCGCGCGACAGGATCCAGACGCCGGCGCAGATCGTGGCGATCCCGGCGATTTTCATGGCCGACAACGGCTCGCCCATGAACCACCAGGCGATCAGCGCGTTGACGACGTAACCGATGGACAGCATCGGATAAGCGAGGCTGACATCGACGCGGCTCAACACCAAGAGCCACACGCCGACGGAGACGACATAGCAAGCGAGGCCCAGCGCCACGAACGGGTTCGTGCCGACCTGCCAGCCGATCGGCAGCAGATTGGCGACGGCGAACTCGAAATGGCCGATACGCGTCATCCCCGCCTTCAGCGCGAGTTGCGCCGCGGCGTTGAGCAGGACTCCGGTCAGGATCAGCGGCAGATATTGGACCATCAGGGCGTTCGGTTAACGATCAGCATGAAGCGGCGGGTACGCGCGAGTTCGGTGAACCTTGTCCCGACCGCTTCCTTGACTTCCGATTCGAATTGCAGCGGCACGATCATATAGACCGTCCGGTCCGCCTGCCAGCGGCGCCACAATTCCTCGGGATCGTCGAACATCCAAGCGGTCGTGTCCTCCCACTGGCGGCCGAAATCGAGCTCGCCCGACCATTGGAAGACCGAGATGCGCCGGCCGAGATAGACCGGCATATCCTGCGGATAGGCGCGGAAGGCGATGACCTCGTCCGCCGGCGACGCGGTCTGGTTGATCGCCTGCGCGATCGGCTTGGCCGAGCGCGGCTGCAAATTCGCCATCGTCGCGTCCACGCCGTGCAGGAACACGGCCGAGGCGATGCACGCCACCGCGAAGGCGGCGGCGAGCGAACGGCGCTGCGTCCAGATCAGCGCGGCCAATGTGGCGATGCCCCCCAAGGCGAGCCACGGCAAGGCGGGTGCAGCGTCAGCCACATCGAGCGCCGTGTCGCCGGAGAAGAAGCGCGCATGGCCCAGCGCCACGACAATCGCCGCGGCGGCGAGCACACCCGCCAGCCCCGCCACCGTCAGCAGCGCAACGCGCAGCGACTTCGCGCCGGTATCCAGCGCCACCGCCACATAGCGCCCGGCGAACACCGCGACGGGCACGACGATCGGCGTCACGTACGGGATGAGCTTGGAGTCCGACACCGAGAAGAACAGGAAGATCGCCCAGAACCACAGCGCCAGGAACAGCTCGTCGCGCCAGTTTTCCGTTCGTGCCGCGATGGCGCGCAGATTGCCCCACAGCGCCTGGAAGACGATCACGGTCCAGGGGAAGAAGCCCAGCACCATCACCGCCGCGAAGAACCACCAGGGCTGCGTGCGGCCATGGACGGTGCTGGTGAAGCGTTCGAAATGCTCGCGGATGAAATAGAAATGCCAGAACTCGGGCGATTTGATCCCGACCGCGACATGCCACGGCACCGTCAGCACCAGGAACAGGATCAAGCCCTGGATCAGCTTGACCTGCAGCAGCAGGCGCCAATTCCAGGTCAGCACGATCCAAAGCCCGATGACCAGGGCGGGCAGCACGATGCCGATCAGGCCCTTGGTCATCGTCGCGGCGGCGGCCGCGACATACATCGCGTAAAGCCAGCGCGAACGCGTGGCGCTGCCTTCGGGCGCCTTGACCGCGAACAGGAAGGCCATGAAGCCGAAGCTCATGAACACGCCGACGGGCACGTCGAGCAGGATCACCCGCGACAGCGCGAACCACAGCAGCGTCGTCGCCATGATCGTGGCGGCGAGCCAGCCGGTGCGCCGGTCGTGGACCAAGCGCCCCGTGGCATAGGCGATGACCACGCCGCCCGCCGCCATCAATGCCGTCGCCAAGCGCAGGGCGAATTCGGTCAGGCCGAACAGATGGATGAAGCCCGCCTGCATCCAGTAGAACAGCGGCGGCTTGAAGAAGTATTTCACCCCGTTGATGCGCGGCGTCACCCAGTCGCCGGTTGAGAAGATCTCGCGGCCCAGTTCGGCGTAGCGCGCCTCCGACGGCACGGCCAAAGGCCGCGCGCCCAGAAACAGCAGGAAATACGTTCCCACGATCAGGGCGACCAGCAGCAGGTCGATCGTCCAAGAAGGGTCCCGAGGGGCGGCCGAGGCCGGGGCCACGGGGGGCTCTTGCGCCGCCGGGGCGGGTTGGTCCACAAGCATGGGGGCTTGGTACGCCCCCGGAGGATACCGCTTCAACCCCTATTTTCGGACCCGTCATGGCCCTGACTCCCAAAGAAACCCTTCATTCGGCGGCGGAAATCGCCGCCCGCGTCGAGGCCCTGGCGGGCGAGATCGCGGTCAAATTACCGGGCGAGTTCACCATTATCTCGGTTTTGAACGGCGCTTTCGTGTTCACCGCCGACTTGATGCGGGCTTTGGCCAAGCGAGGCGTCCATCCGCGCGTCGAGTTCGTGAACTTAAAAAGTTACGGCGACGCGACGACCAGTTCGGGCCAGGTCCGGGTCACCGGCACGCTGCCGGAGGATTTGAAGGGCCGCCCGGTGCTGCTGATCGACGATATTCTCGATACCGGGCGCACCTTGTCCTTCGCCAAGCAATTGCTGGAAGGCCTGGGCGGCACGCCGGTCAAGATCGCGGTGTTTGCCGACAAGCCCGCGCGCCGCGTCGTGCCGCTGGAGGCCGATTTCGTCGCGTTCAAAATTCCCGACCGCTTCGTCGTCGGCTACGGCCTCGACCACGCCCAGCAATGGCGCGGCCTGCCCGATCTCGCCACCGTCGACTAACGCCGGAAGAGCCGTCCATCGACCAAGGCGAGGCCGAGCAGAATCACCGCGAAGCCGGCAAGGGCCGGCAGCGTCGGCGTTTCGCCCAAAACGCCCCAGCCCATCAGCATCGCCGAGGGCGGAATCAGCATCGTCACAAGCGCCGCATTGCCCGCCCCGTTGCGCGCCATCAGCGCGAAATAGATGCGATAGGCAAGCGCCGTCGATGCGAGTGCCAAAGCGATCACCGAGGCAATGACCTCGAGCGACGGCATCGGCAGCGTCCACGGCTTGTCGATCGCCAGCGCCATCGGAATCGCGAGCAGGCTCGACCCGATCAACTGCCCCGCCGCCGGCACGACCGGCGGAAGGCCGCGAAAGCGCCGCGCCCACATCAACGCGATCGCGTAGCTGAACGTCGCGGCGAGGAAGGCGAGCTGCGACAAGCCCGCCGTGCCGAGCCCGCCCAAAGCCTCGGGCCCGATCAGCAAGCCGACACCCGCGATCCCGACCAGCACGCCCGCGAGGCGCAAACCGGTGAGCTTTTCATCATCGGTGACGACATGCGCGAGCAGGATCGTCCAGAGCGGCGTGGTCGAGTTGACGATCGCGGCGGCACTCACGCCCAATTCCTTCTGGCCCCAAAAATTGAGGCCGAAGGGAATGATGTTGTTGAGGAAGCCCATCACCAGACACGCGAGCCAGATGCGCTTCGGGATCGCGAGGCCTTGCATGCGCAGCCACGCGAACAGCGCCGCCGCCGCGAGGCCGACGCGCAACGCGACCAGCGTGAAGGTCGGGATCGTATCGACCGCGATCTTGGCGAACAGGAACGACCCGCCCCACAAGCAGGACAGGACGATCAGCATCGCCCAGGCTTTGCCGTCCAGTTTCATGGGCGTGTTTTGCGGCGAAGCAAGGCGGCGTTCCACCCGCTTCTTGCGCGCGACCTCAAGCGACCGAAATGCCGCCGGCACCCGAACAAGCGCAGATTTGCATGTCCGTCGGCGTGCTGTATCTTGATGCGCAGCTCAGCCATGGTCGACTTCGCGTATCTGATCGAACCGCCGTTCAATCATCGCACGCCGGACGGCGCGGTCTCCGGCTGCGATGTCGAACTGGCGCGCACGGTTCTCGGCATGATCGGTATCCGCGCGTTTCGGCCGATAGAAGCGACGTTCGCGGAGCTTCTTCCCGGGCTTGCGCAAGGCCGCTGGCGGATGACGACGGGGCTTTTCGCGACCGACGAACGCCGAAACATCGCCGCGTTCAGCAGGCCAATCTGGGCGTTGCCGGATGGGCTGCTCGTGCGCGCCAACAATCCGTTGCGGCTTGGTGGCTACAAATCGGTCGCCAAGCAGCGCTGCGTACTGGCCGTCGTCGCCGATCAATTGCAGCATCGCACCGCGATCGAAGCGGGCATCCCGGCGGATCGGATCGCCGCATTCGCGACCTACGCGCAAGCCGCGGATGCCGTCGCCAAGGGCGCCGCCGACGCCTATGCGAGCGTCGCGCGCGCCCATAGCGCGTTCTTGGAAGGGCGATCCGAGGTCGATATGGAAGTCGTCACGATCCCGGCCGAAGAACGCCCGCCCGCATTCGGAGCGTTCAGCTTCGCCAAAGACGACCGCGCCTTCGTCGCCGATATCGACCGCGCCTTGGATGCCTATCTCGGCTCGCCGGAACACCGCGCCATGATGCGGCATTTCGGCTTCGCCGACGCGGAGATCGACCTTATCGCGCCTAAACGCTGACACCGCGCGCGGCGACGGCCGATTTGAACGCGGCGAAGCGCGCGCGCAGATCGGCGATCGCGGGCACGTCATGCGCATAGGCGCCGTCTTCGATGCGCTGTTCGATTTCGGCGGCGAGGGCGGCGAGCGACGTGGCGCCGAAACTGCCCGCCGCACTTTTCAGCGAATGCACCGCGCGATGCATCGCGGTGGTGTCGCCGTTCGCTTCGGACAAAGCCTCGAACTCCGCGATCTTCGCGACCGCCTCGCCGTAGAAGGTGCGCAACAGGCGCGGCAGGATATCCGCGCCTACTTCCTCGGTCAGCTGGTCGAGCGTCGCCCAATCGAATTCGGTCATGGGCGAAAACTACCCCCGCCCTCGCCGTCTGACCAGACTTACTGGGCTGCCGCCGCGACCGGCTTCCTGCCTGCGGTTTCGGCCAGATACGCCATTGCCGCATCCACGCCGCCCTTCTTGTGCGGCACGTTCGCCAGCGTCAGGCCCATTTCCACGCCCGCCAGCGTGCCCATCAGCATCAGATCGTTGAACGAGCCCAGATGCCCGATGCGGAACACCTTGCCCGAGACCTTCGACAGGCCTTGGCCGAGCGACATATCGAACGCGTCGAGCACCACTTTGCGGAACTTGTCGGCGTCGTGACCCACGGGCATCAGCAGCGCGGTCAGCGCGGACGAATACTCCTTGGGCTCCAAGCACAGGATTTCGAGACCCCAAGCGCGCGCGGCGCGGCGCGTCGCCTCGGCATGGCGATCATGGCGCGCGAAGACGTTGTCGAGCCCTTCTTCGTGCAGCATGTCGATCGCTTCGCACAACCCGTAAAGCAGGTTCGTCGCGGGCGTATAGGGGAAATAGCCGTTGGCGTTGGCGGCGATCATTTCGTCCCACGCCCAGAAGGATTTGGTCAGCGTCGCGGTCTTGCCCGCTTCCAGCGCCTTCTTCGACACGGCGTTGAACGACAGACCCGGCGGCAGCATCAAGCCCTTCTGCGAGCCCGCGACGGAAACGTCCACGCCCCATTCGTCGTGGCGATAATCCAGCGAGCCGAGCGAGGAAATCGTATCGACCATCAGTAACGCCGGATGCTTGGCGCGGTCCATCGCCTTGCGCACCTCGCCCACGCGCGTGGTGCAGCCGGTCGAGGTTTCGTTATGGACGACCATCACGGCCTTATAGGCATGGCCCTTGTCGGCGACGAGCTTCGCTTCGACCGCGGCGGGGTCCACACCATGGCGCCAATCGCCGTCGACGAACTCGACTTCGAGGCCGAGTTTGCCCGCCATCTTGCGCCACAGCGTGGCGAAATGGCCGGTCTCGAACATCAGCACCTTGTCGCCGGGCGACAGCGTGTTGACGAGGGCCGCTTCCCACGCCCCCGTGCCCGAGGCCGGGAAGATGATCGCGTGGCCTTCGGTCGTCTTGAAGATCGTCTTCATGCCGGCGAGCGCCTTGCGCCCGATCGCGCCGAATTCCGGCCCGCGATGATCGATCGTCGGGTTGTCGATCGCGCGCAACACGCGCTCGGGCACGTTGGTCGGCCCCGGGATCTGCAGGAAATGGCGGCCGGACGCGGCGTTGCTCAGCTTGATCATGGGGGCGATCCTCCAGGGCTTGGTTGATTTGGTATACCAACAGGGCATGACCCGGTCAATCAGGCTTTTCATAGACGTGTTTTCGGTATACCAATAAGGAATGCCGGACGATTCCTCCCTTCCCGTCACCCTGCCCGCCAAGGCGGTGGATGCGCTGCGCCAGATGATCCTGGACGGCGAATTGGCACCGGGCGCCAAGCTCAGCGAACGCGCTTTGGGCGAACGCTTGGGCGTGTCGCGCACGCCGCTGCGCGAAGCCTTGCGCATGCTGGCGAGCGAAGGCTTGGTGCGGCACGAGCCCAATCGCGGCGCGGTCGTCGCGCCCTTGGACCGCGCGGATATCGAAGCGACGTTCGAATTGCTCGCGGCCCTTGAAGGTCTCGCGGGCGAACTCGCAGCCAAGCGCATCGACGACGCGCAACTGGCGGAGATCAAGGCGCTGCATTTCGAAATGCGCGCCCATCACGCGCGCGGCGATCGCGCCGCCTATTTCCGCGCGAACCAGGATATCCATCGCCATATCGCCGCCGCCGCCGCGAACCCGGTGCTGGTCGAGACGTTCGAGCGCTTGAACGCGCGCGTCAAACGCGTGCGCTACGCCGCGAATCTCACGCAAGAACGCTGGGCCAAGGCGGTCGAGGAACACGAGCGCATGATCGCCGCATTGGACGCGCGCGACGGGGCCGCGTTGCGCGCGATTCTGGAAGCGCATCTCGCCGGCAAACGCCAATCCGTTCTCGCCGCCTTTTCGGGTACGGCCGAAGCCTACGACTAAGAAAACGAAACCGAGGGAAGAAACATGCCGCTCGACGCCCCGCTCGCATCCGATCTGGAAACGCGCCTAAAACGCGAAGTCGACGGCGACGTGTTGTTCGGCGCGTTCGATCGCGGCCGCTACGCGACCGACGCGTCGATCTATCAGATCGATCCCGTCGGCGTCGTGATCCCGCGCAACGCCGAAGCCGCGCGCATCGCGATTCAGATCGCGTCGGAAATGGGCGTGCCCGTGTTGCCGCGCGGCGGCGGCACGTCGCAATGCGGCCAGACGGTCGGCGCGGCGCTGGTCATCGACAATTCCAAGTATCTCAATAAGCTGCTGTCGGTCGAGGGCGACGTCGCGACGGTCGAGCCCGGCATCGTGCTCGACCATTTGAACGCGCAGCTCAAATCCACCGGCCAATGGTTTCCGGTCGACGTTTCGACCTCGGCGCAGGCGACGATCGGCGGCATGGCGGGAAACAATTCCTGCGGCTCACGCTCCATCGCCTACGGCAACATGGTGCATAACGTGCTGGGCATCGACGCGTTGCTCGCCGACGGCACGCAAGCGCATTTCGGGCCCGTGGGCGGCAATCTGGAAGGCCTCAGCGGCCCGTCGCGCTTCGTCGATATCGTGCGCGCGATCCGCAACATCGCCGCGCGCGAAGCGGATGAAATCGAAGCGCGTTATCCCAAACTGCTGCGCCGTGTGGGCGGCTACAATCTCGAAACCGTCAAGCCCACGGGCCACAACCTCGCCCATTTGCTGGTGGGCTCCGAAGGCACGCTCGCCTATTCGCGGGCCCTCAAACTCAAACTCTCGCCGCTGCCCAAGCACAAGACGCTCGGCGTCGTGCACTATCCGCATTTCCGCCAGGCGATGGAGACGACGCAGCATATCGTCAAGCTCGGCCCCGTCGCGGTCGAGCTGGTCGATCGCACGATGATCGAACTGTCGCGCTCGATCCCCGCTTATGCCGGCATCGTCGCGAAATTCCTGAAAGGCGCGCCCGACGCGATCCTGCTGGTCGAATTCGCGGGCGAAGACAAGGACACGCAGGTCCGCAAACTCAAGGACCTCGTCACGCTGATGGCCGATCTGGGCTTGCCGGATTCGGTCGTCGAGATTCCCGACGCCGCCCTGCAAAAGGACGTATGGGAAGTCCGCAAAGCGGGCCTCAATATCATGATGTCGATGAAAGGCGACGGCAAACCCGTCTCGTTCATCGAGGATTGCGCCGTGCCGCTCGAACACCTCGCCGACTACACGTCGCGCCTCACCGAGGTGTTCCACAAACACGGCACGAAGGGGACTTGGTACGCCCACGCCTCGGTCGGCTGCCTGCATGTGCGCCCGATCCTGAACATGAAGCAGGACGGTGCGGCGAAGATGGCCGCGATCGCCGAAGAAGCCGCCGCCCTCGTGCGCGAATACAAGGGCGCTTATTCCGGCGAACACGGCGACGGTCTGGTGCGCTCGCAATGGATCGCACCGTTCTTCGGACCGCGACTGACCGGCGCCTTCGGCGAGATCAAGAAACTGTTCGATCCCAAGGGTGTCATGAACCCCGGCAAGATCGTCGAGCCGCCGCGCCAGGACGACCGCACGCTGTTCCGCTTCAAGCCCGGCTACAAGGCGCAAGCGATTCCAACCGCGCTCGACTGGTCGGATTGGGGCGGTTTCGCCGGTGCGGTCGAGATGTGCAACAACAACGGCCATTGCCGGAAATTCGACGCGGGCACGATGTGCCCGAGCTATCGCGTCACGCGCCAAGAAAAGGATCTGACGCGCGGGCGCGCGAATACGCTGCGCCTCGCCATTTCCGGCCAGTTGGGCGCCGATGCGCTCACCTCCGACGCGATGTACGAAACGATGCGGCTTTGCGTCGGCTGCAAGGGTTGCAAGCGCGAATGCCCGACGGGCGTGGATATGGCCAAGATGAAGGTCGAGTTCCTTCATCACTATAAAACGCGCCACGGTCACACGATGTTCGACAAGCTGGTCGGCTATCTACCGCGCTATGCGGTGCTCGCGTCGAAGTTCGGGCCGTTGCTGGCGTTGCGCGACAAGATCCCCGCCCTCGCCCGCCTATCGGAAAGCCTGACCGGTTTCGCCGCATCGCGCAGCCTGCCACGTTGGGCCACGAAGCCGTTCCGCGCGCACGAGGCACAATCGCAAAACGCCGAAATCGCCTTCTTCGCCGACACGTTCAACACCTGGTTCGAGCCGGAGAACGCGCGCGCCGCGATCCGCGTGCTGCAAGCCGCCGGTTATAAGGTGCATGTCCCGACCGCCAAGGATGGCGGGCGGCCTTTGTGCTGCGGTCGCACCTTCCTGTCGGCGGGTTTGGTCGACGAAGGCAAGCGCGAAGCGCAGCGCCTGATCGACGCGATGCTGCCCTTCGCCGAACGGGGCATTCCCATCGTCGGCCTCGAACCTTCGTGCCTGTTCGCGCTGAGGGACGAGTTGGCGTCGCTGCTGCCGGGCGCGGATGCCGCGAAAATCGGCGCGGCGGCGATGTTGTTCGAAGAATTCCTCGCCCGCGAAGCGAAGGCCGGCCGCTTGAAGCCGATCTTCAAAGCGTTACCGGAGAGCAAAGCCCTCGTCCACGGCCATTGCCATCAGAAGGCCTTCGGGGCGGCCAACGCCACGCTCGATGCGCTGAAGCTGATCCCTGGTCTCGCCCCCAGCCTGATCGAATCCTCATGCTGCGGCATGGCGGGCGCCTTCGGTTACGAGGCGGCGAATATCGACGCGTCGAAAGCGATGGCGGAAGCGTCGTTGCTGCCCGCGATCCGCAAGGCGGGCGACGATACGTTGATCGTCGCCGACGGCACGTCGTGCCGCCATCAGATCGCCGATCTGGGCGGGCGCGAAGCCGTTCACGTCGCGCAGGTCTTGGCGCGCGCGCTGGCTTAGGCGGATTTCTTCGCGGCGATTTCGCGGGCGGCGCGGTTGGCGAGCGTTTGCCAATGGCCGAGCGAAATCAGATGGCAATGGACCGCGGCGATCCAGCCCTTCTTGCGCCAGTCGAGATAGATATCGTCGGGCAGCGCGTCGAATTTCGCGGGATCGACGGTGCGGAAGCCTTGCAGCGTCAGATCCTTGCCGCCGGGCAATTGCGCCTTGGCGTTGTTGTCCATCAGCAGATTCTGTTCGGCCAGCGCCTTCACGAACGCCACGGCGAAATCGTGCTGCGCATGGAAATCGCCCGAGAAGCGCAACGCGTCGTCGATCACCTTGCCGGGCTTGCCGTCGGCTTCGAAGAAGGGCTTGTCGCCCGAATCGGCGATGGCGTTCGCCCCCGCTTCCAGGCACAGCACGAATTGCCCGTCCGGCGCTTGGGTGAAGATGAAGGGATAGCGGCGGATATAGGCCGGGATGTAATGATCGTCCGCCCAGAAGCCTTCGGCCGTGACGAACAGATTATGCGCGTTCTCCAGCCCCAGCACCGCCAGCGGGCCGCCTTGCGCGTTGGCCGGGAACACGATCGGATAATGGCGTGCGGCGAACGCCATCTCCGCCATGCCCAGCGGCACGAAGGACGCGGCGCGCGCGAAGCGTAAATTCGTCGGGGCCGCGTAGAATTTCCCCGCATGCGCGACGCGATCCACCGGGATCGGCTTCGAGTAAAGCACCGGCAATTGGGCGTTGGCGGCGTCGGTCATATTTTTTCCTGCACGGCTGAATCGGGACGGCGGCAAAGTACCATGACCGCGCCGTGTTTTCGCCATCTTCGCGCGCAAGCCTGCGCGTGCCAAATCCGGCCGGTCCGTGCTATGCCGTTTGGCCCTGGGGGAGTTCGCATGCGTTTTGCCATCGCCCTATCGCTGTTGCTCGCCGCGACGATCGTCGCTTCGGCGCCCGCGCGCGCGGCCGAATGGACGAGTGCGGGCGAAACCGCGAGCGGCAATCCCGTCTATGTCGATATCGCTGGCATGCGCTCGGCCGGCCAAATGCACACGGCGTGGATTCGCGTCGTCTACAAGGCGCCGATCCAGGCCGGCAATTCGCGCGTCGCGTCGATGCAAGCGCTCGCGCATTTCGACTGCGCCTCGGGCGAGAACGCGGGTATTCGCGTGCTGATGTACGAGGACGAGGCGGGCGAAAACCTCGCCATCTCGCGCGAGGAGCGCGAAGTGCGATTCGGCATGGAGCCCGACGGCTCGGTCGGGCGCATTGCCCACGCGCTGATCTGTAAAGACGCGCCCAAGCCCGCTCAATAACGCTCGACCAAATCCGCGTGGCGCTTCACGCACGCGCCCAGCGCGTAATCGCGCAGCACTTTCGCCCTCGCGCGTGTGCGCATCGCGCGATAGGCCGCCGGCTTTTCCAGCACCGCCGCGACCGCATCGGCCAACGCGTCGCGGTCGAAGAAATCGACCAGCACGCCCGATTTGCCGTCCTCGATCGCCTCCGGCACCGGGCCGGTGCGCGAGGCGATTATCGCGCATTCGGCGGCCATCGCCTCCAGCAGCGACCACGACAGCGCGAATGGATAGGTCAAATACACATGCGCCGCCGAAACCTGCAGCACCTTCAAATAGGTCTCGTAGGGCACGCGGCCGAGAAAATGCACGCGGGCGAGGTCGAGTTGATCGCGCATCTCGGCCAGATAGCGTTCCTTGTAGCTGATACCGTCCGGCGGCTTGATGCCGTAGCTCACGCCGTCGCCGCCGACGATCAGCACTTGCGCGTCCGGCATTTTCGCCAGCAAGCGCGGCAATGCGCGCATGAACACGTGATAGCCGCGATAGGGCTCGAGATTGCGGTTCACGAAGGTGACGATCTTCTGCCCGGCCGCGAAACGCGTTCCCGCGATCTCCAACACGGCGGTCGGATCGGCGACGACGCGATCGACATCGATCCCGTCGAAACAGGTTTCGATACGCGGCCGATAAACATCCGGAAAGCGATCGCGCTGCCATGCGGTGGGCGCCACGGCACCATCCATCGCGTCGAGGGCGAGCAACTGTGCGGCCGAACGCGCGCGCAGTCGCGCCGGCCCGTCGAATTCCGGATGCGGGAACTCCGGGTCGAAGCCGAAATCGCCGCCTTCGGCGCGATAGAAGAACTCGAGATAGAGATGCAGCTTCGCGCGCGGTAGCGCGTCTTTCAGGAACAGCGATTCGCCCCAGCCGGGATTGGCGCAGATCACGTCCGGCACGAAGCCTTCGCGCGCGAGATCCAACGCGGCGCGCGCGCAGGCCTCGCCGCGCAGGATTTTGGTCTCGAAATCCTGGCTCCACGGATGCGCGGCCAGCGTGGTGCCCCGGGCCGGCACGTAGCGGCGAATCGCCGTATCGCCCGCCTGCCCGCCCCGCTCGATCGCCAGCGCCATCGTGCGGTGCCCGCGCCGCGCCAATTCGGGGGCCAAATGCAGGTATTGGCCGGGGAAATTCTGATGGACGAACAAGACGTTCATGCCCGGCCACCCTGGCAAGACCAATCCCTTCCCGCAAGCTTGCCTTCCGCCCCGAGGTGGGCTACATGACCCGGCCTTGCGGGACACCACGACCCGCGCGGATTGATTTCGGCGGCAGCGTAGCTCAGTGGTAGAGCAGGGGAATCATAATCCCTTGGTCGGGGGTTCAAATCCCTCCGCTGCTACCATCAATACCGTGCCAGCGCTAAAGCGCTGGATTTCATCGGATTTTTCGGAAATACCTGTGGCGCTATCGGCGCCAGCTGAGCGGGAAATTGCCCGAGATGCCGGGCGTGCCCGTCGCAGTCGCGGTCGGGATCGCGGGCGGCGTCAGGTTGAGCAAACCCGGCAGGATCGTCACCGGCGCGCCGCCGCCGACCGGCGTCACGGTGATCGATTGGACCGTGCCACCCGACGTATTGATCGTGATCGTCGTGCCCGCCGCGAACGTGCCGGTCCCGACGGCCGGCGTCGTGGCACCGGTCCCGCTCGGCGTGCCCGTACCGCCGCCGGGCAGCGTATTGTTGCTCTCGCCGCCGCCCGTTCCGCCGCCGGCGGGCCCGGCCGCCTCGGCCAGGATCGCGATCAGCATCGCCTGCACCGCCGCAGGGCTCACCGGATTGACGGTCGTCGCGTCGGTCGGACCGGTCGAGGACGACGGTTGCGTGACCGTCGAGGTCAAAATTTGCGTGATGATCTGTGCGAGCGTTTCGGTCGTGACGGATGTCAGCGTCGTGCCTTCGTTGCTGCCCGACGAAGCGGGTGCCGAATTGGCGATCGCCGTGCTGTTGAAATTGAAACCATTGCCCACCGCCGTCACCGATGCCACGGCCGGCGCGGTACCCACGATCGTGCCGCCCACGCCGGTCAGCGCCAACGCGCTGCCGAAGTTATTGAAGCTATTCGACAGCGTCATCGTGCCTGTCGCGGACAAACTGGTCGTGCCCGTGCCGACCTGGATCGCGCCGGATTGCGTGATCGTTCCGCCTGCGGTTAGCGCCAACGAGTTGGCGACATCGATCGACGCGATCGTCAGCGCGCCCGCATTCGTCACCGACGCCGAACCCGATGCGGCATAAAGCGTCAGCGGGCCGCCGAACGCGTTGGAGGCGTTCGTCAAAGTGATGTTGCCGGTATCGGCGCCGATCGAGGCGGCGCCCGCCGTTGTGACCGCCCCCACTTGACTGACGGCGCCGCCGGTGACGCTGACGTCCAGCGTGCCGCTCGAGGATATACTGCCGATGCTCATCGCGCCCGACTGGCTCCACGCGATATTCGACCCGCCTGACGTCGCCAGCGAAACCGAACCGCCGACGACGTTGTTGTGGGTCGCAAGCCCGACAGGGCCGCCCGTCGCGGATGCGTTCAAATTGCCGCTCACGGTAAGCAGTCCGCTTTGGGTGATTCCGCCGGATGTCGCGCTCAAAATCAGGTTTCCATCCGAAACCGTAGGCCCCAGATAGAGTGCATCGCCGGTCAATTGAATGGTGCCGCCCGCAGTGCTCGTCGACGAAACGGCGCCCGTGAACATGTTGCCGCCCGCCGAAAGATCGATGCCGCCGCCCGCGGTCAGCGTCGTCGTGCCCGCGACCGACATCGAATTCGTCTGGGCGATACTTCCGCCGGCGTCGACGGTGAGATTCCCGGTCCCGGAGATGCCGACCGTGTTGAACGACAATGCGCCGCTCGATGCGATCGCGGTGTTGTCGGCCGCGGTCAGCGCGACGGCGCCGCCGAAGCTATTGCCGGCGTTCGTCAGCGTGATCGTACCGGTCGTCGAGGCGAAGCTCGACCCAGCACCGATCGATAGGATGCCCGATTGATCGATGCCCGATCCGGCGAACGCCGAGAACGCGCCGCCGACATTGATCGTGCCGAGATGCAGGTCGTTCGTCGTCCGGATCGTGCCGCCCCAACCGGACGGGGTGGCGATGCTGACGGCGCCGCCGAAATCGTTGCCGGCATTGTTGAAAACGAAACCGCCCGCCGAATTCACCGTCAACGCGGTCGTCCCGGCCACGCTCATGGTGGCGCCGGTCGCTTGGCTGGTGCCCCCGCTGGCGGTCTTCGCGTCGAGCATCCCCGCGGTGTTGGAGGTCCCGAATGCGATCGCGTTCGCGTTCCAAATCGTCGCGTTGTTCACATTGGTGAAGACGACCGTTGCGCCGAAGGCCGAATGGCCGAGATCGTTGGAAAGGTTGTCGAGCGTCACGTTGCCCGCACCGTCGGCGTCGAATGTCGCGAGCCCGGCCGAGGATATGGCGCCGGTTTGCGTGATCGCCCCCACCGCATTCACCGTCAGCGCGCCTTGGACGTTGATCGCACCGAGCGTGACGACACCACTGCCATTGACGATCAGATCGGCGTTGGACGCCGAATTCCGGAACGTCAAATTGACGTAAGGCCCGGCGATCGTCGTCGTCCCCGCGATCGAATTGGCCGCGTTATCGATGCTGATGCCGCCGGAGGTCGCGGTCGAAACGATGTCCAACGCGCCGCCAAGGGACAACGGTCCCGTGGTGAACGAGATATCGCTGTCGACATTCAAGGTCGTCGTCCCGGTGCCGGTCGTAATGGTGCCGGACGAGCCGATCGCGACACTCGTCGCCGACGGCGCACTGGCGTTGATCGTCAGCGTGCCCGCACCGCCGACGGACAGGGTGCCGTTCGGCAAGGAGACGGCGTCGTAGTCGATCGCCGACGCCGTGATCGTCACGTTGCCCGATGTCGACGACACGACGCCGCCGTCGTTGAGGTAAAGCCCCGCCGAATTCGTGCCCGTCGCGCCGCCGGTGCCGGTGATCTGCAGCGTGCCGCCGGCGGTGGCGGCGAGCGTGCCCGCGTACTCCACGAAAACGCCGTGATTCTCGTAGCCGCCGGCGCCCGTGCCGCCCGTACCGACGACCGTCACGCCGCCGGCACCGCCGGTCACCGTCGATCCGGCGCCGGTGATCGTCACGCCGCGATTGTTGCCGCCGGTATTCGTTCCGCCCTTTCCGTAAATGGCGAGGGTTCCGGTCGTGGCGACGACTTGCGCGCCGGCCTCGACGACCACGCCGTTCTGACTGCCGGCCGCCGAGTCACCGCCCTGGCCGGCGATCGCGATCGCGCCCGAACCGGAATCGACGATCGCGCCGCCGCCGATCGTGACGCCGTTGAAGTTACCGGACGCGCCGTTGAAGGTCGGCGTCCCCGTGGGCGCGCCCGCCCACGTGGCATTCCCGAGCAGCACGATATCGCCGCCGGATGTCGATATGTTTTCCTGCACATCCACGCCACTCGTCGCCGTCAACCGGATCGATCCGCCCGAAGACGTCAGCGCGCCCGACACCAGAATGTTCGGCGCGGAAACGGCCAAGGCGCCGCTGCCCGAGTTGCCGGCGAGGTCGAGGCTGTACGTCGTCGAGATCGTGATATTGCCGCTCGACGCGCCGCGATTGAGCGCGACCGAATCAAACGTATTCCCCGGATCGGTCAACGCGACCGTGCCGCCGCCGCTGCCCGACACGACCAAATCGCCGAAGCCGACGATCGGGGACGAACCCGCCTGCGAAATCGCGCCGCCGGTCGAGAGGTCCAGCGTGTTGCCGCCGAGATCGACGGATCCGACGATCGTCACCGGCGCCGTGTTGCCGCGCAGAGTCGTGTTCCGGGCCAAGGTATAGCTATCGATCTCGATCGCGCCGGTCTGGGTGGCCGAGCCGAATTGCAACGTCGAGAAGCCGCTGACGGTCGAAAGGATCGGGCTCGCGATCTGCAACGTGCCGCTCCCGCCGTTGATGCCGATCGTCGTACTGTCGAGCGCGCCCGCGAAGCTGATCGTGCCGCCGGTCTGACCGAGCAACGAAAGCGCGGCGACGGATTTGGTGAAGCTGTTGGCGCGAAGGCTCAGTTCGCCCGTGAACGCCCCGCCGCCGATCGTGATCGACGTCGAGGCCGCGTCGTAGCTGTCGCGCAAATCGATGCCGGCGCCCGTGCCCACGGGCACGGCGCCGGAGAGCGTAATGATTCCCGCACCGGTCGCCGTCACCGAAGCGCCGGCGATCTCGATCGAATCGCTCGACGAGCCGGCACCGCCCTGGGCGCCGATCGCGATATTGCCGCCGGCCGATGTCACAGATGTCCGTGCGATCCGCACGCCGATATTCGATCCCCCCGAGCCCGACGGGGCGCCAACGCCCGTGATCGACACGCCGCCGCTGCCCGCATTGACCGCCGTACCGACGGAATAGCCGCCGCCCAGCGCGGAATCGCCGTTGATGTAAACGCCGACTTGTTCGAGGCCGGAAGCTGCGGCACCGCCCGTCCCGACGAGCGTGATGCCGCCCGCACCCGAGGTCACCAGCGACATCCCGTCGACCAGAATGCCGTGATTGTAGTTGCCCGCATCGCCGCCGCGGCCGGCGATACTGATGTTGCCGCCGCCGGCGTTCAACGTCGTCGATGCCCCTTTGAGATCGACGCCGATCGAGTTGCCCGAGGTGGCCGTGCCGCTCGGCGTGCCGCCCGCCGCGTTGCCCCATAGGGTTATATCGCCGCCACCGCTGGAAATATCGCTCGCAAGGTAGATCGATCGATTGCTGACGATCGAGATATCGCCGCCATTCGACGTGATCGTCGTTCCCGCGACCGTCGAAAACCCGATCATCGTCGCCGAACTGCCCGGCGTGCCGCTGCCCGAATTCGCGATGATCGAGATATTTCCCGAACCGGTCGCGGTGATCGAATTGCCGGCGGTCATCACGACGCCCTGGCGGCCGTCGGCGCCCGACGCGGAACCGCCGGTGCCGGTGATCGCGATGTCGCCCAGCCCCGTCGAACGGATCGCGAAGTTGGTGTACATCGTGATTCCGGGGCTGCGCCAAAATTGCCCGTCGCCCGAAGCATAGTCGTAGGCGCCGCCGGTGCCGGTCACCGACATATTGCCGTCGACGACGCTGATCTCACCGATATTGGTCGATGAATAGGTAACGCTTTGGAGCACCAGCGCGCGACTGCCGCCCGCACCGCCGGTCGCATCCACCGTGACGTTGCCGGTCCCCGTCGTGCGAACATTCGCGCCCAAAATCTGGATCCCGGGATTGTTGTCGGAAGCGCCGACGCCGCCGCCGATGCCGACGATTTTGACCGCCCCGTCGGCCGCGTAAACTTCGGCGTAACGCGACGTATACCCGACCGCCGGGTTGCCGACGATATTGACGCCGATATGCGCGCCATTTCCGGAAATATGGGTGGTCGACGGACCGCCCTGACCGTAGATCGTGATATTGCCGCCACCCGTCGTGGAAATCGGCGAACCGTTGCCGGTCGTCGCGTCGATATTGACGCCGTAGTCGTAGCTGCCCGTCGTGCCGCCTTTGCCGGCGATCGCGATATCGCCGCCGGACGACGTAATATCGGTCCCGCCGGTAATCTTCACGCCCATGAAATTGCCGGCGGTCGTCCCGAAGACCGGCGCATTGGTCGCGTAGTTCGACCACGACGCGACGTTGCCGGTGATGACGAGATCGCCGGTACTCGTGGTGATGAACGAATTGTCGATCGTTACGTTCTTCGCCGATGAAATCGTCAACGCGCCGGCCCCCGAGGTACTCACCGTGCCGGAAATGCTGACGCCCGCCGACCCCGCCGACGCCGTCTCGCCGACGATCGTGACGGCGCCGCCCGACGACGAGACGGAAGACGCGTTCAGCAAATAGAACCCGGTGCCCGATCCGTTGGCGCCGCCACGGCCTTCCAGCGAAATGTCGCCGCCGGCCGACACCGTCGCCGTATTGAGCGCGATGCCGAACCAGTCCGCGTCGCCGCCCGCACCGTTGCCGCCCGTCATCGTAATCGCACCGCCCGCGACGACGCTGCCGTTGAACACCTCGACGCCATGCGCGCCCGTCGCGGGACCCGCGCCGAAGATACGGACATTCCCGCCCCCGCCCGCATTGACGTCGCCTTGATCGACGAGCACGCCGTTGTTCGATGCGCTGGTGCCACCCTTGCCCGCGATGTAGATGTCGCCGCCGCTCGTCGATACGAGCACGCTCGGCAAGATATGCACGCCTTTGAAATCGCCGCTGTTCGCGGCGAAGGTCGGCGTGCCGTTGACGGGGTCGGACCAACTCGCGACATTCGCCTTGATCAGGATATCGCCGGTCGCGGTCGTCAAATTCGCGCCGATGGCGACGTCCCGCGTCGCGTCGAGCGCGATCGAACCCGCCCCCGTCGCCGTCTGGGCGCTGGTCACGTTGATCGTACCGCCCAGCGCGGTCAGGGCGCCCGTCCACGCATTGCCGCCCGACAGCGTCACCGTACCCGTATTGCCTTGGATGGTGACGGCACCGCCGCCGGCATCCTGCGTGATCGCGCCGCTCTGCCCGAAGCCCACGCCGCCGATGAAATAGGTGCCGGTACCGAGCGTCGAGGCCAGGAGGGTCGGCGAGACGCTGGTGTTGAGCGACACGTTCGTCGACGTACCCGTCCGGTTCAAGGTGATATTGGTGAATGTATTACCGGGATCGTTCAGCGTCACCGCACCCGTGCCGCCGACGAAAAGCGATCCGCTGCCGGTGATGGCGTAAGTTTGCGTCGTCGTGCCGCCGGCATTGAGCGTCACGATGCCCGAGGTGTTGAGCGTGCCGCCGATCGAGATCGTTCCCGTCTGCTGGAGCGTGACGTGCCCCGAGGTCGTGTTGATGCTCGCGGTGCTGACGAAGCTCCCGCCCGCCAGGCCCGAACCCGTCGTTCCGGTCGTCTCGATATAGCCGCCGGAAGTACTGATCCCGAGACCCCCGACCGTGATGTTCCCGCCCGCCCGCAACGAAACGTTCAACGCGTAGCCGCTGCCGCTGATATAGCCGCCGCTGCCGATGGTGATCGCGCCGTCCGCGCGCAAGGTCAGCGTCCGGCCGGCGACCGCATTCACGATTGTCGCCGTGACGTCGATATTGCCCGTACCGCCGCCCGCCGATGCGGTAGTGACCGTGACGTCGCCACTGGCCAACGCCGCGTTCAGAACCGACGCGTCGAGATTCGACGATGCATTCGTACCGGCGAATGGCGAGCTACCCGACATGTCGCCGGAGCTTGCACTTCCGGAAATCGTGATATCCGTCGGATCGAGCAGCAGCGTGCCCGCATTGCCGGCCGTTCCTTGCAAGCCGACCGTGCCGCGGAAGTCGAGAAAGCCTTTCGACGAAACTTCGATGAAGCCGCCATTGACGGCGCCGGAGACATCGATGTGACCGGCGTTGCGCGTGGCGTCGTCCGACCACAAGATCACGCGCCCGCCATCGGCCAGCGCGGACGACGCGTCGATCACCGCGCGCGCGTCCATATAGACCATCTTGGCGTTGGCTTCGGGGCCCTTGCCTTGATAGTTACCGCCGACCAGCACCGTGCCGCCGCCCGCATCGCCCGACGCGTCCAGGCGCGCGTTCTCGAACAGCCCGACCTTCTCGCCCAGCACCTTGATCGTGCCGCCTTTGGCGTCGGCCGCTTGGCCCGACACATCAAGCGTCGCGTTGACCGACACGATGCCGTTCTCGCCGCCATCGATGACGATCTCGCCGTTTTCGACCCGCGCCGAGC
The DNA here is from genome assembly GCA_965228135.1 of Tagaea sp. Classification (GTDB taxonomy): domain Bacteria; phylum Pseudomonadota; class Alphaproteobacteria; order CACIAM-22H2; family CACIAM-22H2; genus Tagaea. Next base: position 4,861,180 of record OZ245798.1, on the reverse strand, counting down.
GCGCTTCGACGATGCCGGTCACGTTGATCACGTTGTTGATCACGTCGCGCGCCGCGCGCGCGGTCATCAGCACGCGCCCGCCATCGGCTTGGATCGTGCCGCTATTCTCGACCAGCGCGTTCGCACCCGTGGGCGCTTGATTGACCGTGCCGGTCGATGCGAACTTCAGCAACCCATCGCCGAAGAAATCCAGCGTGAAGGTCGGCGTGCCCGCCAGCACCACTGTGCCGCCTTGCGCGACGATCGTGCCCTTGTTCTCGACCGCCGCCGCCGACAGCACGGCGAAGCCGCCAAGGGCCACGTTGACGAAGCCTTCGTTGATCACGCGCGCGTTGACGTCGCCCGCGATCGAGAAATTGAGATTGCCGGCGAGGAAGTCGGCTTGGTTCATCCGCGACGTGGTCGCGACCAAGCCGTTCACGTCGACCATCGCCGTCGGCCCGAAGAAAATGCCCGCCGGGTTCATGATCACGACCCGGCCATTGGCTTGGATCGAGCCGAAGATCATCGACGGGTCGGGGCCGATGACGCGGTTCAGCGCCAACGAGCTGCTGTCGGGCTGGATGAAGCGGACGATATTGCCCGCACCGACCGAGAAACTTTGCCAATCGATCGACAGCGTCGAAGAGTTCTGATTGATGGTGAGCTGGTTCGCACCGGTCTGCGAGATCGTGCCCGAGCCGCCGACGACATTGCCGCCGGTCGGCAGCGCTTGCGCCTTGGCTGGGTCGGTCGGCAGCACCGCGAAGGGCAGACCCAGTGCGGCCGCCCCTAAACCCCAACGGCGAAAACGCCCCCAGCGCGCGCGACGGCGATGTGCCGCACGCCTCAAACCGCTGGTTTGCGTTTCCGACATCATCCGGCCAAGCCCCTGTTCCTGGGCATTCCGCAGATTTTGCGAGTTGCGGCTTTCCGGATAAGATTTACCTATACGTAATGATTTGTATAGGGCTTCAACGACCTAAAGACGGTGAATATTTGTTACGATGAATCAAAGACTTCGCGCATATTTTACACGCCTCGAACGATGATATACGAGCCGCCGAATAATTTACGGTAAGTATTCCAGATTGTCCGACAACCTTAGTAATGAACCGCAAGATGCGATCAACCTGCCGGGTTAGGCGACGCATCCGGTTTCGCGGCATACGCCGGGCGAGCGGGCCGCCGCAGCGACGCTCTAGCTCACGGTGATGCCGCGCGACACGCTCGATCCGACCGGCTCCGCGACGCGCCTCTATATCGACGGCGCTTTCGTCGCGAACCCGCTTTACGCGCCGCTTCTGGCGACATTGATGCCCGCGCACGAGATCTTCGTCTCGTCGCGGACCGACGGCACGGTGGACGGCGGAAATCCGAAAACACGTAATTCCCGTAAGGTTGACAGGCCGCCGGAAGGGGTAAAATAGTGCCGGCCGGATCGCCCCCGGCTCGACATCGCGGGGCACCCGGCATCATCCGTACGAAGGAGCGACAAGATGGCTTTCGAACTTCCCGCTTTGGACTTCTCGCTGAACGCGTTGGCCGAGCGCGGCATGTGCCAGGAAACCCTGGAACTGCATCACGGCAAGCATCACCAGACCTACATCACCGCGCTGAACGGCCTGGTGGAGAAGAACGCGGCGCTGCAAGGCAAGTCGCTCGAAGAACTGGTGAAGCTGTCGGCCACCGACGCGGCCCTGACGCCGGTCTTCAACAATGCCGGCCAGCATTGGAACCATTCGTTCTTCTGGAAGTCGCTGTCGCCCAAGGGCGGTGCGATGCCCGGTAAGCTGAAGGCGAAGATCGACGCCGATTTCGGTTCGGTCGACGCGTTCAAGGATTCGTTCAAGACCGCCGCGACCACGCAATTCGGCTCAGGCTGGGCGTGGCTGATCCTCGGCAAGGACGGCAAGCTGAAGACGACGAAATCGGCCAATGCCGGCACGCCGATCGCCACCGGCGAAGGCAAGCCGCTGCTGGTCATCGACGTGTGGGAACACGCCTACTACGTCGATTTCCGCAACCGCCGGCCGGATTTCACGACCAACTTCCTCGATAAGCTCGCCAATTACGAGTTCGCGGAAGCCAATCTGGGCTGAACCACGGTCGCGACGGCGGCGGGGGCACCTTCCCGGCGCAAAACAACGGCTGCGGTTTCGGGATAATCGACGTTATAGACCCGCAGCCGCGCCCCGCCGCCTTCGCCGCCGCCGCCCGTCGTCGCCGGCATCGACGCCAACAATGCGGCGATCTCCGCCGCCGTCGGCGGACCGCCGGGACCGCGCACGACCAGCGTCAGGCTGCGTGCCGAATTCTGCCAATTGCGTCCGCTCATCGTTTGCGCTCCGGCCGCCCCTGCGGCAGCACGACCCGCTGGGCGTACCAGCTCAATACCGCGCAGCGCACCCGCGACGAAAAATTCGCCTCGTCCGACAGGCCCTGGCGCAGTTCCGACAGGAAGCGCGACATGGTGATGCCTTCGCTGCGGCACATATCGCGCAGCGCCGCCTGGAATTCCGCTTCCAGGCGCAGGCTGGTGCGCCCGCCTTCGGCGCCGATCTTGTAGGACCGCGGCGAGGGCCGGGATTTGCGCCCCTTCGCCCGCGCATGAGGGCCCAGCGGCAGGGAGATGGTCGAATTCGCGGGGACGATGACGGGGATCGTGGTCGTTTCCATGGGTCGGGCTCGCCTTTCTCGTCTCCGGCCACCGCCCCCACCCCGAACCCCCCGCGGAATTCGGGGAGCACTAGGCCGGAACGCCGTGCCGCGCTATTGTATGCCGGCCTGGGTGGACCGGACTGTTCGACGGAAATCCTAGGCGTCCGGCACCCGCAGTTCTGCGGGTATGGAGAAAATTGTATGCCGAACGTGCGCGAAAGATTGTTGGAGGCATTGTCCCGGCGACGCATCCGCCTGGCCCATGCCGCGCGCATTTGCGGCACCAGCGCCGACACGTTCGAGCGTTTGAGCGCGGGGCTGACCCGCAAGGTCAACGCCGATTGGCTGCAAGCCATCGCCGCGTCGCTGCCGCTGACCGACCGTTTGGCCTTCCTGCGCGAAGTGATGCTTTCGCCCGACGTGAAATCGAGCGAGCGCCTGGCCGGCGTGGAATCGGGCTGGATTTCCGACGAAGGCGAGTTCCTGTCCGCCCCCGATGGCTTGGTCGAGGAAGCGCGCCGGCGCCTGGGCACGCCGGGCGAAGGCTATGGCGATGTGCGCGCTTTCGTGGCGCGCGGCTTCGGCTGGGCGGGGATCGAACCGGTCGGCCATGACGGCATGCGCGTGACCTTCGACCGCATGGCGCTGACCGGAGCGGCGGCCGTCGCACTCGAAGACGCGATCCATGCCAGCCGCGCGCGTTTCGCGCTGGTCGGCATGGGCGAGCCGAACGCGCCGCTTCAAAAATTCGAGGATACCCGCGAACTCAGCGCGGTCGTCGCGCGCATGATCCGCGCGCGCACGCCCATCCCGAAGGGCTGGGTCGATATGCGCATGCCCTATGGCGAGTTGAAGCCGGAATTGCGCTCGGTGCTCGACAGCGGGGCCGCCGGCGACATGGCGCATTACTTCGTCGAGATGTTGAAGGGCGGCACCACGTCGCTGTTCAAGATCGTCGACGGCGAAGCGGTGTGCCTGCATATCGGCTCGCGCTTCAACGTGCCCACGCGCCGCTGGATCGGTTCGCGCGTGCTCGACCGCACGCAGCTTGTCCCTTACGCCGCGATGATCGACCGCCACGCGCGCGAAGCGGCCGAACGCGCCCAGCCCGAAGCGCGGGTGCTGCGGGTCGATTTCGGCACGCACTGGACAGCCTACCAAAAGTTAATTTTGCCGTTCCGGCTCGACGACGCTACCTTCGTAGCGACAACGTCCGTCGTGCTCGAAGAAAGTTCGTCGCGCCCGCCGAATTGACGCGCGACGTAGCTCCGGCTTAACCCGGAATCGTGTTCAATGGCTGCCTCCCCTTTTCGTTCCCGGAGGTACAAGCCATGAAATTCCTCGACGTCTTCCAACGCCCGGACAAATCGGTTCTCGATCCCAAGATCGCCTTCACGCGCTGGATGCAGCTCGGCGCGTGGTTCGAAGCGCATGGCTACGATATCGACGTAAGCCACCGTCTCGACGACGTGCGCCGTTTCTGGGAATCGCTGCCCGACGACAAGCGCGCCAAGGTGCGCATGCCGCCCGCCCAAGACAGCCGCTTCCACGATCCCGCCGAAGCCGACGTGATCGTGTTCACCGCGTCGCGACCCGACGAAGGCCCGGTCGCGACGATCGGCATGCGCCGCGTGTGGCTCGAACGTTCGCTCGCCGAGATGATGAGCGATCTCACTTTCTGGTACGGCGACCAAGCGCAGACGATGGCGGGCGAAGGCCGCACCTGTGCCGTGTCGGCACCCGCGGCCTACGAGCTCGAATCCTCGCATCTCGGGTGGTTCGGCGGCGGCATCAACGTGTCGAAGGACACGAAGATCTACAAGGCGCTGGCGCGCGCGGCGTTGTTCTACGTCGCCACGCATTGGCAGATCAAAGCGGTCGCGGCGATCGTCGAAGGCTCGACCTTCCGCCTGCACGGTTTCGACTGGTACGGCTTCACGCGCTGCGAATTGGGCGTGTGGCGCGACCAGAACGAATTCCTGCTGGCCAGCATGTCGCGCCGCGAACTCATCACCGCCGCGGCGATGCCGGGATTCTGCGAAGCGGAAACGCCCTTGAAGGGTTTCCTGCGCGATCAGTCGCGCGGTCTGTTGCCGGCGTCGCTGCGCGCGTTGCCGGCGCTGACCTCGCCCGTCCCGCCGCCGACGGCGAATTTCGCCTTGGAATCGGCCGAGCCCGGCATGGTCGCCTGAGACGAACGGGGGCGGGCCGAACAAGCCCGCCCCTTTTCGCTCAAGCCGCTTCGATCACGATGGGCTGCGCGCCTTCCCACAGCACTTTCTTGCCGAGGGTCACGAGGTTTTCGATCCCGTCCGTGATCGTCATGAAATGGTTGCCGGCGAGTTGGCCCATCTTGCTGGCGAAGGCGACGCCGCCATAGGCGACGAGGATTTCGGTTTCGCTGATCCCGCCCGGGTAAAGCAGGAAATGGCCGGGGGCCGGATGGCTCGTATGGTTCTCGTAACCGAGCCCCAGATCGAGATCGCCCAGCGGAATCCAGCAGCCTTCGCCGCTCCAGCGCACATGGATGATCTTCTGGCGATAGGGCAGCAACGTGCGGAACTTCGCGACCGTCTTGGGTGCGGCATCCTCGAACTTCGCGCCGAACACGAAACCGCCCGCGGTGATCTTCAACTTCTCCATACCCTGCCTCTCTTCGTTTCTTGAGCCTCGATCTTAGAACGTCCCGAGCTGTTCGGCGAACATCTCGGCGAACGACGCCGCCGCGACCGGCAAATTGCGTCCGCGCAACTGGCCCAGGATCAAATCGGCGGGCGGCGCGTCGCGCTCGTCGATCGGGCGCGCGACGATCCCGTCCATCGCCTTGGCGCGCGCCTTGGCAACGCCCGCCTCGATCTGGAACGAGATGACGCCGGTATGGCGCACGCAGCCGCGCAGCATCTCGAACGAGTTCGATTCCACCGCGGGCGCGATGCGGATCCCCGACCTTCCCGCGAATTCCTCCAGCAGCACGCGCGCCCCCAGCGGGCGCTCGGGCAGCGCCATCGGATAACGCACGCAGTCGCGCAAGCGCAGCGGGCCCTTGCCCGCCAACGCGTGCCGTTCGGGCAGCAGCGCCACCAGCTTTTGCGGCAGGCGCTTCAAAACATGCAAGACGCCCGCCGCCGGAGCGGGGCGATAGACCAGCACCAGATCGACCCGATAATCGGCCAAGGCCGACACCGCCGCCTCGCGGTCCAGCACTTCGACATGGAACGAGATTTTCGGGTGCTTCTCGGTAAAGCGCGCGATCGCGAGCGGCAGCAGATGCGGGGCCGCCGCCTGGCTGCACGCGATGCGCACGGCGCCGCGCCGCACGCCGCGCATATCCTCGATCTGCGAGGCCAGACGCTGCGCCTCGGCATTTTGCGCGCGGGCATAGGCGAGGAACATTTCCCCCGCCGTCGTCAGCCCCACGCCGCGCGCGCGCCGCTCGAACAACGGCGCGCCCAATTCCTGCTCCAGATCCTGAATGCGCCGGACCAGCGCCGAGCCCGTGATATTCGCGCGCTCGGCGGCTTTGCGGAACGAGCCGGTCCGCGCCACCGCGTCGAAATAGGACAGAATGCGCTGATACTTCATTGGGCAGGCTTTCGCTTCCGGCGGGTCATGGCGCCTAAACACCGGGCAGCGCCAAGGGACCGTGTCCTTTTTCGAACCGCTTTCCTTCGAAAGCGACAGTTTTTGGAAGCAATAACCGCGCCTAGGCTTTCCCCATGGAAAGCGAGAAACGGCGCATTTTTACGAGTTTCGTGCGGGAGGCCCCCGCCCCGCGCCGCGCGGTTATCGAAACCGATCCGCAAGCCGTCGAAATCGACCTTGCGCGCACCGCGTTGCTGGTCGTCGACATGCAGAACGACTTTCTGCACGACGAGGGTTGGTTCGCCGCGTCCGGCATCGATCCCGCCCCGGTGCGCCGCGCGATCGGTCCGGTGAAGGCGCTGACCAAAGCCGCGCGCAGCGGCGGCGTGCCGGTCTTCTGGGTGAATTGGGGCGTGCGCCCCGACGCCGCGAATCTCCCCGCCTTCGCGTTGGAACGCGCGCGCGACAACGGCAACCGCCCGACCTATGGCGATCCCGCGATCTCGGGCAAGGGCCGCACGCTGGTCGCCGACGATTGGGGGGCCGCGAATATCGCCGAGTTGCCGATCGAGCAGGGCGACGTGCTGGTCCACAAGCATCGCCTGTCGGGCTTCTGGGACAACGAACTCGATTCCATTCTGCGCCGCCGCCAAATCACCACGCTGGTCTTCGCCGGCATCAACACCGATCGCTGCGTGTTCGCGACGCTGAGCGACGCGACTTATCTCGGCTACGACGTCGTGCTGGCGCTGGACGCGTGCGCCACGACGTCGCCGCAATACGTCGCCGACGCGATCCCCTTCCTCGTGCGCCTGCTTTACGGCGCGGTCGCCGGCAATCCCGCGATCGCGCGCGCCTTCACGTCCGATATCGACAAGAAACCCCAAACAGGAGAGTCCGAATGAAACTCCGTTATCTCGCCGCCGCGATCCTCGCGCTGGCCGGTGCGGCGTTGTCGGCCCCGGCCGACGCGCAGACCAAGCTCAAAATGGTGCTGAACTGGAAGTATCAAGGCCCGCAGGGCTATTTCTTCCTGGCGCAGGACCGAGGCTATTTCGCACGCGAAGGCCTGGACGTGACGATGGACCCGGGCACGGGCTCGGGCGCGCCGATCACGCTCGTCGCGTCGGGCGCCTACGATATCGGCTTCGGCGACATGAACGCGCTGATCGATTTCGCGACCCAAAAGCCGGATGTCGCCCCCATCGCGGTCTACGCGATGTTCAACCAGCCGCCCTTCGCCATCGCGGTCAAATCCGGTTCGCCGATCAAGACCGCGAAGGATCTGGAAGGCAAGACGCTGGGCGGGCCCGCCAATGACGGCGCGCTGAAACTCTTCCCGGCCTTCTGCACGCTGGCGAAGATCGACTGCGCGGGCGTCAAGATCACCAACATCCAGCCGAATTTGCGCGAACAATTGCTGATGCAAGGCCAGTTCGACGGCGCCTTCGGCTTCGTCAACACGATCCGCTTCTCGGCCAAGCTGATCGGCATCGATCCCGACAAGGAGCTGCGCTTCGTCAAGTTCGGCGATTTCGGGATGGATCTCTACTCGAACGTCATCATGGTCTCGCAGAAGCTCGCCAAGGAAAATCCGCAAGCGGTGCGCGGGCTGCTGAAGGCGATCAACCAGGGCGTCGTCGACGCGCTGAAGGACCCGACCGCCGCGGTCGCCGCCGTCGCCAAGCGCGACCAATTGATCGATCTGAAGATCGAGCGCGAGCGCTTCGACGCCACGATCCTCGACGAGATGAACCATCCCGAGATCGCGAAGATCGGCTTGGGCGACGTGGACGATGCGCGCCTCAAAGCGTCGATCGACATTCTGGCGATGGCGTTCGACCTCAAATCCAAGCCGCCGGTGGAGCAGGTCTTCAACCGTTCCTTCCTGCCGCCGCGCGCCGAACGCCCCTCGTCGATGAAGTGAGCCAGATGGACCTCCAACTCAACGGCAAGATCGTCCTGATTACCGGTCCCGCCAAAGGGATGGGGGCCGCCATCACCGCCGCGTTCGCGGCCGAGGGGTGCGATCTCGCCCTTCTCGGCCGCGACGTCGCGGCGATCGAACCCGTCGCGCAAGCCGCCCGCGCGGCGGGCCGCAAGGTTCAGGTCGAGGCTTGCGACCTGACCGATTCGACGGCCGTCGAGCACGCAGTCGGCGCGTGTCTCGCGACCTTCGGGCGGATCGACGTGCTGGTGAACGTCGCGGGCGGCTCGGGCCCGATCGGCAAAACCGGCGTCGAGACCACTTCCGAGGAATTCGACGAGATCGTCACCCTCAACATGAACGGGTGCTTCCACACGATCCATGCCGTGGCGCCAACGATGATGAAGCAGCGCTCCGGCAAGATCGTGAATGTCGGCGGCACGTTCGGCATGCGCGGCCGCGCCGGGCGCCTTGCCTACTCCGCCTCCAAGTGGGGCTTGCGCGGCATCACCAAAAGCTTCGCGCTGGAGCTGGGGCCCTACAACATCAACGTCAACAACGTCGCCCCCGGCATGGTCGACGGGCCGCGCTTCCGCGAGAAAGTCTGCGCGGAAATGGCGCGGCGCCTGAACATCACGCCGGAAGAAGCCGCCCAACGCCATGCCGCCGATTACGCGCTGCGCCGCGTGACCATCGACGCCGACGTCGCCAATGCCTGCCTGTTCATGGCGAGCGATGCGTCGCGCCAGATCACCGGCGTCGATCTGCCGGTCGATGGCGGCTGGGCCGCGCTTTAAAGATAACGAGGAAACGATCATGACCGTCACCGCCGATATCGTCTTGCGCAACGGCACGCTCGTCTATCCCGACGGCGTGCGCGAAGGCAGCCTCGCGATCAAGGACGGCAAGATCTTCGCCATCGGCGACGACACGGCGATGCCCCCGGCCGCCGAAACGCTGGACGCCACGGGCATGCATATCCTGCCCGGCGCCATCGACGCGCATGTGCATTTCCGCGAACCCGGCTATACGCATAAGGAAGATTGGCAGACCGGAACCGCCGCCGCCGCGATGGGCGGTGTGACCACCGTGTTCGAAATGCCCAACGTCAATCCGCCGACGGCGGGCAAGGTCGAGCTTGCGCAAAAACACGCGCTCGCCGCCGCCAAGGCGCATGTCGATTACGGGCTTTACGGTCTGCTGGGCGAGGAAAACCTTGCCAATCTCGACGATCTGATCGCGGGCGGCGTGATCGGCTTCAAATGCTTCATGGGCAATACCTTCGGCAATCTACCCGCCCCCTCGACCGGCGCGATGCTCGAAGGGTTCGAGATCGTGGCGCGCCACGGCAAGCGAATCTCGCTGCACGCCGAAACCGCGTCGATCATGGCGCGCCGCCAGAAGCATTTGCAGGCGGCGGGTCGCAACGATCCCTTGGCGCATTTGGCCGCCCGCCCCGCCGTCGTGGCGATCGAGGCCGTCAGCCGTGCCGCGATCCTCGCCGAATGGACGGGGGCGCGCATCCATGTGCTGCATATTTCCTCGGCCGACGAACTCAAGCCGTTGCGCGACGCCAAAGCGCGCGGCGTGGACGTAACCGGCGAGACCTGCCCGCAATATCTGTTGCTGGGTGCGGAGGATTATGGCCGCCTGGGCGGGCGTATCCGCGTGAACCCGCCGGTGCGTGAAGCGCGCAATCAAGGCCCGATCTGGGAAGCGCTGAAGGACGGCACGATCGACATGATCGCGACCGACCATGCGCCACACGTGCCCGAGGAGAAATTGCGCGAAGCGATCTGGGATTGCGATTGCGGTTTCCCCGGCGTGGAAACGCAAATGGTGCTGATGCTGACGGAGGTCAACGCCGGGCGCATGTCGATCAGCGACTATGTGCGCTGGACATCCTACAACCCGGCGCGCGCCTGGGGCCTGTTCCCCAGGAAGGGCATTCTACGCGCCGGTGCCGACGCCGATATCGTGCTGGTCGATCTGCGCCGCTCGTCGATGATCTGCGACGCCGATCTGCAATCCCGCGCCAAGATCACGCCGTGGAACGGCCGCGCGGTGCGCGGCGTGCCCGTCCACACGCTGGTGCGCGGGCGCTTCGTCGTGCGCGAACGTCAACTGATCGCGGACACGAAAGGCTGGGGCCAATCCGTGCACGCGATCCAGGAGATGCCGCCGGCCAAGCCCCGCCATCTCGACCAAACGACCGCGGCGATCGTCCGCCCGCCGCTGGCGGCGCAATAATGCTGAACGTCGCCATCGAAGGGCGCAACGTCGTTTACGAGAAAATTTGCGCGGGGCCGCGCGCCGTTATCTTCGTCCATGGCGGCTTCGGCTCGTCGTCGGTCTTGTGGCGCGAGACGATGGCGCGCTTGCCCGCGACCCATACGGGCTACGCGATCAACAATTTCGTCTGGTCCGACGCACCGCCGGATGGCTATTCGGTCGATAGCTTCGCGCGCCGTGTGGTGCGTTTCGCCGCAGCACTCGGCCTCGAACAGCCCGTGCTGGTCGGGCATTCGATGGGCGGTGTCGTCTGCCAGCTCGCCGCCCTCGCCGCCCCCGACAAGATCGGCGGGCTGGTGCTGATCGGCACGGGTGCTTCGGTGCGCGGGCATGGCTTGGCGCGCGGACTTCTGGCGGAGATGGAACGCGATGGCGTGAACCCGGCGCAGATCCGCAAGACCAGCGAACATTGGTTCGCGACCACGCCGCGCGATTTCTTCGAGCGTTACGTCGAAGCAGCCGTGCTGGCGCCGGGCCACGCCATCGTCGACGTCCAGCGCAGCCTGATCGAAACCGATCTCGAGGATCGTCTCGGCGCGATCGCCTGCCCGGCTTTGATCGTCCATGGCCGCCTCGACGGCGGCCGCACGGTCGATCACGCCCAAACGCTTCATCGCGGCATCAAGGACAGCGAATTGCTGATCCTCGATTCATGCGGCCATTCGCCGATGGTGGAAGCGCCCGCCGACTTCGACGCACGCTTCCACGCATTCCTCGCGCGCGTTTAGAACAGTTTGAAATCCGACAGCAGCGTGGCAAGGCCCAGCGCCAGGAACAAAGCCGCCGCGACGCGATGCACGAATTTCGTCGGGATCTTCGCCGCGAATTTGTCGGCCAGGAACACGGCCGGCACGTCGGCGATCAACATGCCCAACGTCGTGCCCGCGACGACGGCGACCGCCTGCGCGTAATGCGCCGCCAACGCGACGGTCGCGATCTGCGTCTTGTCGCCGATCTCGGCGATGAAGAAGGTCACGAAGGTCGTGCCGAACACGCCGATCTGGCGCGCGATCTTCGTCTCCTCTTCCTCGATGCTGTCGGGGATCAGCGTCCACACCGCCATGGCGATGAACGACAGGCCCAGCACCCAGCGCAGGATGTCGCCGCCGAGCGCTTCGGCGATCCACGCGCCGACCGCGCCCGCAATGGCGTGATTGAGGATCGTCGCGGCAACGATGCCCGCGACGATCGGCCAAGGTTTCTTGAACCGCGCGGCGAGCAGAAAAGCGAGCAGCTGCGTCTTGTCGCCGATTTCGGCGAGGGCGACGGCGCTGGTCGAGACGAGAAAGGCTTCCACTGATTTACGCTCCCACGGCCAGACACAACGCGACCTTGCGCTTTCCCCGGCCGTACCGGCAAAGCGAAGGTCCGTGGTCTTGCCAAGCCCGCTTTTGCGGGCCGATCGCGCCATGGCTCAGAAGAACCAAGTGTGTTGACGCGAACGCGTTTCGGGAACGCCGACTACTCCCCAAGGAGAACTGACGCGTAGCAGCGCCGTTCGATGGGGTCAAGAATTTTGTGCGCTGCGAAGAAGTCGCGTCAGCTTCGCCAGCGCCGTCTCGCGCTGTTCGTGGAAATCGATCGTGCCGGCGAATTGGCCGGTCTTGTCGATCATGAAGACCGTCGCGGTGTGGTCGATCACGTAGCTGTCGCCTTGCGGCACCTTCTTGTAGACGACGCGCCAAGCGTCCGCGATGCGCGCGGTCTCGGCCGGCGTGCCGACCAACCCCATGATCCGCCCGTCGAACGAGGCCAGATAGTCGCGCAGCTGTTCGGGCGTGTCGCGCGCCGGGTCGACGGACACGAAATAGACGGCGAGATCCTTGGCTTCGTCGCCCAGCGTATCGAGCCAGCCCGAAATATCGGTCAGCGTCGTCGGGCACACGTCGGGGCAATAGGTGAAACCGAAGAACATCAGCGACGGATGCCCGCCGAGATCGCGCTCGGTCACGCGCTTGCCGTTCATATCGGCGATCGAGAACGTGCCGCCGAATTGCGACAAGGCGCTGGAAATCGGCACCATCTCGGGCTCCGGCTTCAACGCGCGCGTCGCCCAGATGGCGCCGGTGAAAACGGCGAGAACGACGACCAGAAACCACGCCGCCATGCGGATCGTGCGCAACATATTCATCGGCGGAACGCCCTTAAAGCGACGACGGCGCAGCCCAGCACGATCGCGATATCGGCCGTGTTGAACGCGGGCCAGCGCCAGTCGCCCGCATGAAAATCGAGGAAGTCGATCACCGCGCCGATGCGCACGCGATCGAGGAGATTGCCGAGCCCGCCGCCCAGGATCAGGCCGAAGCCCGAGGCCTCGCCCGCGTCGCGCGTGGTGAACGCCCACCAGCCGACGGCCGCCAGCACCAGCGACTTCAGCGCCACCAGAATCCACACCGCGTCGAAGAACGTATCGCGCAGCAGGCCGAAGCTGATGCCGAAATTGAAGCCGAGCGTCAGATCGAAAAACGGCATCACTTCGATATGGCGCGTTTGCGCGAACACGACATCGATCATCAGCCGCTTTATGGCTTGGTCGAACGCGAACGCGGCGAAAGCGGCGGCGCCGGCTTGGCGCCGGAACGTTCCGGACAAGGCTTCGCTCATGGCTCGTCGTGGCGCGGTTCGCGAACGTGTTCGAGCATATCCGTCACCACGCAAGTGATGTGGTCGTCGGCGGCCGAGTAATAGACCTGCTTGCCCTGGCGGTCGGCGCGCACGATGCGCGCGGCCTTCAGCAGGCGCAGATGGTGGCTGACGAGCGAGGCGGATAGATCGAGGCGCTCCGCGATCTCGTTCACCGGGCGCTCGGCGGCCGTGCATTCCAGCACGATGCGCAAGCGCGTCGTGTCGCCGAGCAGGCGGAACAGATCCGCGAGTTCGGCGGCGTGGTCCTGGGCTTTGCGGATCGCGATGCGGGGGCGGGCCATCTTTTGTTTCCAACGAATGAACAAGTGTTCAATATTATCAAAGCGCTGGCCCGTCAAGCCCGTCCCGACGTTCGGCGGCGCTTGACTCGACAACATATGAATAGCTATTCATATGTTGAAGGAGAACGGCGATGGGTGCGACGGCGAAACACGAATGGCATGTCGGCGGCATGGATTGCGCGTCCTGCGTCGCCAAGGTGACCAAGGCCGTCGAACGCCTGCCGGGCGTTTCGGCCGTCGAGGTCAATCTGATCGCCGAACGTATGCGCTTCGACCTGGCGCCCGATGGGCAAGCCGACGCGGTCGAGGCGCAGGTGACGGCGCTGGGCTATCGCGTGGCGCGCGAAGCCCCGGCCGCGAAACGCCGCGCGCATCATCATCATGAACATGGCGGGCACGATCACGGCGACCATCACGATCATGGCGCCGAGACGGGCAATTCGAAGCTCCGGCTCGTTGCGATGCTCGGCGCGCTGGTCGCCGCCGCCTATGGCGCGTCCTACGCGCTGCCCGAATGGGCCGACACGCTCTATCTCGGCGCCACGCTGCTGGCGCTGATCCCGTTCGGGCGGCGCGCGATCGCGCTGGCGCGCAGCGGGTCCCCCTTTTCGATCGAAACCTTGATGTGCGTCGCCGCGATCGGCGCCGTGATCATCGGGGCGGCGGCGGAATCGGCGATCGTCGTGCTGCTGTTCGCCGTGGGCGAATGGCTGGAAGGGGTGGCCGCCGGACGCGCGCGGGCCGGCATCCAATCGCTGGTGGCGATGATGCCGCGCGAGGCCCAGCGCCGCGCCGCCGACGGCAATTACGAAACGGTCGACGCCGAAGCCTTGCGAACCGGCGATATCGTGCGCGTGCGCCCGGGCGAGCGTGTCCCCTGCGACGGCGAGATCGTCGAAGGCAATTCGGCGTTGGACGAAAGCCCGGTCACCGGCGAGTCCGTTCCCGTCGCGCGCGGCCCCGGCGACCCCGTCGTCGCGGGCAGCGTCAACGCGAACGCGGCCCTCGTCCTGCGCGTGACGCAAGCGGGTGCGGACAGCACGCTCGCTCGGATCGCGCGCATGGTGCAGGACGCCGCCGCCTCGCGCGGCACCACGCAGCGCTTCATCGAACGTTTCAGTGAGATTTGGACGCCCGCCGCGATGGCGCTGGCCCTTGTCGTCGCCGTTCTGCCACCGCTGGTCGGCGGCGGCGAATGGGCAACCTGGATCTATCGCGGCCTTGCCGTTCTGCTCGTCGCCTGCCCCTGCGCATTGGTGATCTCCGTGCCCGCCGCGATGGCGTCGGGATTGTCGGCGGGGGCGCGCAACGGCCTGTTGATCAAAGGCGGCGCGGCGTTGGAAGCGATCGGCCACGCATCGACGATCGCCTTCGACAAGACCGGCACGCTGACCCAAGGTCGCCCGCGCGTGACCGATGCGATTCCGGCCCCGGGCATCACCGAAGCCGAGTTGCTGTCGCTCGCCGCCGCCGTCGAATCAGGGTCCGCCCATCCTTTGGCGAAAGCCGTCGTGGCGGCGGCACAAGCCAAGGGCGTCACCGTGCCCGAAGCGCGCGCCGCGCGCGCGATCCCCGGCAAAGGCGTCGCCGCGCATGTCGATGGCGCGCGGATCGAACTCGGCAGTCCCAGTTGGGCCGCCGAGGCGAACCGCACCGTGCCCGACGGGATCGAAGCGCTGGAACGCGACGGCAAGACCGTCGCCATCGTCTATCGCGACGGTGCGGCGCTGGGTGTTGTCGCGATGCGCGACGAGCCGCGCGCCGAAGCCAAAGACGGCATCGCGAATCTGCGCGATCTCGGCGTGCGCGCGATGATGTTGACGGGCGACAATCCGCGCACCGCCGCCGCCATCGCCGCGACGCTGGGGATGGACTACAAGGCGCAGCTCACGCCGGCGCAGAAGCTTGCCGAGATCGACGCGCTGAAGCGCGATGGCGGTGTGGCGATGGTCGGCGACGGCATCAACGACGCGCCCGCTTTGGCCGCCGCCGATGTCGGCATCGCGATGGGCGGCGGTACGGCGGCGGCACTCGAAGCCGCCGATGCCGCGATCGTGAAGGACCGCGTCACCGGCATCGCCGATCTGGTGCGCTTGTCGCGAGGCACGCTCGCCAATGTGAAGCAGAACGTGGCGATCGCCATCGGCTTGAAGATCGTGTTCCTGGGCACGACGATCGCGGGGATCACCGGCCTGTGGCCCGCGATTCTGGCGGATACCGGCGCCACCGTGCTGGTCACGCTCAATGCGCTGCGCCTGCTGGGCTGGCGGCCAACCGCATAATCATCTGAATTTAATATATAAATCGGCGCGGACCAGCCTTGCGCCGATAGCTGTCGACGCGCGAACGCCGCCGGGATTAATCGTTGGGGCTCTGGAGAAACAGCCCATGCCCGACGATACGCGCGGCCAAGCCGCCGCCTTGACCGCTTCCCCCGCCGATTTCGCCGCCCCGAAGATCGCCCCCACCGCCGCCAACGGCGCCTTCGCGGTCGTGTTCTCGCTGTCGTTCTGCCACTTCCTGAACGATACGATGCAGTCGATGATCCCGGCGATCTACCCGATCCTCAAGGAAGCGCATGGTCTCGATTTCGGGCAGATCGGCCTGATCACGCTGGCCTTCCAATTCACCGCGTCGATGTTCCAGCCGGTGATCGGCTTCGTGACCGACCGCAATCCGCGCCCCTATTCGCTCGCCATCGGCATGGGCTCGACGCTGATCGGCCTGCTGCTGCTGTCGCAGGCGCATAGCTATCCGCTGATCCTGTTGTCGGCCTGCCTGGTCGGCCTCGGCTCGGCGGTGTTCCATCCCGAAGCCTCGCGCGTCGCGCGCCTCGCCTCGGGCGGGCGCCATGGCCTCGCGCAGTCGCTGTTCCAGGTCGGCGGCAACGCAGGATCCGCGATCGGGCCGCTGCTCGCCGCGTTGATCGTGCTGCCCCAAGGCCAAGGCAGCATCGCCTGGTTCTCCGCCGCCGCCTTCGTCGGCATGGCGGTGCTGTTCTGGATCGGCGGCTGGTACGCGCGCAACATGAAGCCGCGCCACGGCCGCGCGGCGTCGGCCGTGGCGGGCGACATGGCGGCGGCCCTGGGCAAGCGCAAGGTCGCGATCGCGGTCAGCGTGATGGTCGCGCTGATCTTCTCGAAGACCTTCTACATGGCGGCGTTCACGTCCTATTTCACCTTCTATTTGATGGGCCGTTTCGGCGTGGACGTGCAGACCGCGCAATACGCGCTGTTCTCGTTCCTGCTGTCCGCACCGATCGGGGCGCTCGTCGGCGGATGGCTGGGCGACCGCATCGGCCGCTTGCCGATCATCTGGTTCTCGATCCTGGGCGCGCTGCCCTTCTCGTTGGTGCTGCCCTATGTCGGGTTCCAGACGACGCTGATCCTCGCCTTCATCGTCGGCTTCATCATGTCGTCGTCGTTCTCGGCGATCCTGGTCTACGCGCAGGAACTGATCCCCGGCCGCGTCGGCCTGGTCGCGGGCGTGTTTTTCGGCTTCTCGTTCGGGCTGGGTGGTATTGGTGCGGCCGCGTTGGGCGAGGTCGCGGATATCTACGGCCTCGACACCGTCTACGCGATCTGCGCATTCCTGCCGGCGATCGGATTGCTGACGATCTTCCTGCCGCCGCAGCCCTCGCGCATGAAGGCGAAAACGGCCTAAACCGACATCCGGCGGCGGATTTCGTCCTCGTCCATATTCGCCTTGGTGCCGGCGAGGGAAACCTCGCCGCGCTCCATCACGTACCAGCGATCGGCGAGTTCCTTGGCGAAGTCGAAATACTGCTCGACCAGCACGATCGCCATGTCGCCGCGCTGGCGTAAGTAAGCGATCGTCCGGCCGATATCCTTGATGATCGACGGCTGAATGCCTTCGGTCGGCTCGTCCAGCACCAGCAGCTTCGGGCGCATCGTCAACGCGCGGCCGATCGCCAATTGCTGCTGCTGGCCGCCCGACAGATCGCCGCCGCGCCGCCCGAGCATTTCCTTCAGCACCGGGAACAGATCGTAGAGATCGTCCGGGATCGAACGCTGGCCGCGCGGCAACGGCGCGAAGCCGGTTTCGAGATTTTCCTTCACCGTCAGCATCGCGAAAATCTCGCGGCCCTGCGGCACGTAAGCGATGCCGGCGCGCGCGCGGTCTTCGGGCGCCATCGCGTCGATCCGCTTGCCTTCGAACGTGATCGAACCGGCGGAGATTCCACGTTGCCCCGTGATGGCGCGCAACAGCGAGCTTTTGCCCACGCCGTTGCGGCCCAGCACGCAGCACACTTCGCCGAAATGCGCTTCGATCGAGATGCCGCGCAAGGCCTGCGCCTGGCCGTAATGAAGATCGATCTTGTCGACGGAAAGCATGCGAGCTAGCGCCCCAGATAGACTTCGATGACGCGCTCGTTCGACGCGACCGTGTCGATCGAGCCTTCGGCGAGCACGGATCCTTCGTGCAGACAGGTCACGCGACAATCGAGTGCGCGCACGAAGCTCATATCGTGCTCGACCACGACCACGGTGTGGTCGCGGTTGATCTCGCGCAGCAGCTCGGCCGTCGTTTCGGTTTCCGCGTCGGTCATGCCCGCGACGGGCTCGTCGACCAGCAGCAATTTCGGATTCTGGGCGAGCAACATGGCGATTTCGAGCCATTGCTTCTGCCCGTGGGACAATTCGCCCGCCCGCCGCTCGCGATGGGCGGAGAGGCGCACGGTTTCCAGCGCTTCGTCGATGCGCTCGCGTTCGACACGCGCACGCGCGCCCCAGAGCGACGAGAACGCGCCGCGCGGGCCCGCCGTGGCGAGCAACACGTTGTCGGCCACCGTGTGGCTTTCGAATACGGTCGGCTTCTGGAATTTGCGCCCGATGCCGAGCTCGGCGATCGCGGCTTCGTCGTGGCGCGTCAAATCCACCGTGCCGTCGGCGAACAACACGTCGCCGTTGTCGGGCTTCGTCTTGCCGGTGATGACGTCCATCATCGTGGTCTTGCCCGCCCCGTTGGGGCCGATGATGGCGCGCATGGCGCCGGTTTCGACCGTCAGCGACAGCGAACGCAAAGCACGGAAACCGTCGAAGGTGACGTTGACGCCATCGAGATAAAGCAATGCGCGAACGACTGGGGTGTTCATATCCGTGCCCTCACTCGGCCGGCTTGCGGGCGGGCGAACCCGATCCGCGCAAGCGTTTGATGAGGCTTTCGGCCGCCCCCAGAATACCGGCCGGCAACGCGACGGTGACGAGCACGAACAAGGCGCCCAGCACGAACAGCCAATAGGGCGCCAGCGCGCCTGTCGTGAACGTCGTCTTCAACGCGTTGACGATCCCCGCCCCGATCGCGGCCCCGACCAGCGTGCCGCGCCCGCCCATCGCGACCCACACGACCGCTTCGATCGAGTTGATTGGCGAGAACTCCGACGGGTTGATGATGCCGACTTGCGGCACGTACAACGCCCCCGCCACGCCCGCCATCATCGCCGAGACGACGAAGACCAGCAGTTTGAAGCGCTCGACCCGATAGCCCAGGAACCGCGTGCGGCTTTCGCCGTCGCGGATCGCGACCAGCACCTTGCCGAAGGTCGAGCTCACCATGAAGCGCGCGATCAGGAAGGCGGCGGCAAGCCCCGCGACGCTCGCCAGGAACAGCACCATGCGTGTACCGCCCGACTGCACGTTGAAGCCGAAGATGTCTTTGAAGTCGGTCAGGCCGTTATTGCCGCCGAAGCCCATGTCGTTGCGGAAGAAGGCGAGCAGCAACGCGTAGGTCAGCGCCTGGGTGATGATCGACAGATACACGCCAGTGACGCGGCTGCGGAACGCGAACCAGCCGAACACGAAGGCGAGTGCGCCGGGCACCGCCAGCACCATGAACATCGCGTAGACGGGATTCTGGAAGCCCCACCACGCGACGGGAAGTTCGGTCCAATTCAGGAAGACCATGAAATCGGGCAGGATCGGGTGGCCGTAGACGCCGCGCGTGCCGATCTGGCGCATCAGATACATGCCCATCGCGTAGCCGCCCAACGCGAAGAACGCGCCATGGCCCAGCGACAGGATTCCGCAATAGCCCCAAACGAGATCGAGGGCGACGGCGAGCATCGCGTAGCACAGCCATTTGCCCATCAGCACGATCGTGCCGGTACCGATATGGAAGGCCGAGCCCGCCGGCACGACCAGATTGCAGATCGGCACCAGAATGGCGAGCAGCGCGAGGAAGATCAGAAAGATCTTCCCGCGCCCATCGAGTTTTTCGGCAAGCAACGCGGCGATCATTGTTCGACGGCCCGGCCTTTGAGCGCGAACAAACCGCGCGGACGTTTTTGAATGAACAGGATCAGCAGCACCAGGATCAGAATCTTGCCCAGCACCGCGCCCGCGAAGGGTTCGAGCAGTTTGTTGGCGACACCCAGCGACAACGCCGCGACCAGCGTGCCCCACAGATTGCCCACGCCGCCGAACACCACGACCATGAAACTGTCGATGATGTAGCCTTGGCCGAGATTGGGGCTGACATTGTCGATCTGGCTCAACGCCACGCCCGCGATCCCGGCGATGCCCGAGCCGAGGCCGAAGGTCATCGCGTCGACGAAGCCGGTGCGAATGCCCATCGACGCCGCCATGCGCCGGTTCTGCGTGACCGCGCGCATATGCAGGCCCAGCGACGTGCCCTTCAGCACCAGCAGCAGCATCGCGAAAACGAAGAACGCGAATACGATGATCCACAAACGGCCATAGGTGATCTGCAGGCCGAAGAATTCGAAATAGCCCGACATGAAGCCGGGCGCGCCGACTTCGCGGTTGGTCGGCCCGAAGATGGTGCGCACGCCCTGTTGCAGGAACAGCGACACGCCGAACGTGGCGAGCAGCGTTTCCAGCGGGCGGCCATACAGGAAGCGGATGATGCCGCGTTCGATCGCCACGCCGATCGCGCCCGCGACGAAGAACGCCAGCGGCAACGCGATCAGCAGCGAATAATCGAATAGCTGCGGGGCGGAGCCGCGGATCGTCTCCTGCACCATGAAGGTGACGTAGGCGCCGATCATCACCATCTCGCCATGCGCCATGTTGATCACGCCCATCACGCCGAAAGTGATGGCAAGGCCGATGGCCGCGAGCAGCAGCACGGAGCCCAGCGACAGGCCGAACCAGAAAGTCTGCGCGATCTCGCGCATCTTCAGCACGTTCTCGATCTTCGCGATCCCGGCTTCGAGCGCCGGTTTCAACTCGGCCGGTGCGCGCGCCATGACTTGGCGCAGCAAGCCGATGCGATCGCGATCGGCCGTGACGGAAAGTATCTCGACGGCGGCGATGCGATCGGGAATCGGCGTCGCGTCGTCGGTCAACACGATCGCCGCGCGCGCCAGACGCAGCGCCTCGCGCACCGTCGGCAGCGTTTCGCGCGCCAGCGCTTGATCGATCGCGGGCAAAGCCGAGGCGTCGCGCGAGCGGAACACCGCCTCGGCCGCTTGGCGGCGGCGGGCGGGATCGGGCGACAAAAGGGTCATGGCGCCCATCGCGGCTTGCGCGATGCCGCGCAAACGGTTGTTGAGGCGCACGGTCGTGGGGCTATCGGGGGCGGCGGCCGGTTCGCCGGTGCGCGCGTCGAAGGTTTTGCCCTCGCGGTCGCGATAGACGATCGCCTTGGCCGCTTCGTTCACCAGCAAGCGCCGGTCGAGCAGCGCTTCGATGACGGGAACGCCGCGCGGATCGCCGGCGGCTTGCACGCCCGCGATACCCGCTTCGGTGTCCGAAAAGGAATCCGACAGGAACTTGTCGAGGGCGGCGTTGTAATCCTGCGCGCGCGCAGGCAAGGCCGCCAGACACGTCAAAAGGAAGAGGACGGCCAGCGCCAGAAGCACCGGGGACGAAAGACCGGGCGCGATAGCGCGCGCCCGGTCCCGCAACGTCGTGTAACGTCGATTCACCGCGATGCTTCTCAGCTGCCGCAGGTGTTGGTCTTGGTGTTGAAGTTGCCGCAGTTGCGCGTCACCCAATCGCCGATCAGGTCCTTCGACCCGTCGAGATGCTTGGACCACGCGTCGCCGGGGACCAGATCCTTGGTCTGCCACACCACGTCGAACTGACCGTCCGCGCGGACTTCGCCGATCATCACGGGCTTCGTGATGTGGTGGTTGGGCAGCATTTCGGAGATGCCGCCGGTCAGGTTCGGCGCCTTGGTGCCGGGCAGCGCCTTGATGACGGCGTCCGGATCAACCGACTTGGCCGCTTCGACCGCCTTCACCCACATGTTGAAGCCGATGAAATGCGCTTCCATCGGATCGTTGGTCACGCGCTTCGGATTCTTGGTGAAGGCCTGCCATTCCTTGATGAAGGCGTCGTTGATCGGGTTCTTGACCGACTGGAAGTAGTTCCAGGCGGCGAGATGGCCGAGCAGCGGCTTCGTGTCGATGCCGGCGAGTTCCTCTTCGCCGACCGAGAACGCGACGACGGGAATGTCCGTCGCCTTGATGCCCTGGTTGCCGAGTTCCTTATAGAAGGGAACGTTGGCGTCGCCGTTGATCGTCGAGACGACGGCGGTCTTCTTGCCGGCGGCGCCGAAGGTCTTGATGCTCGACACGATCGTCTGCCAATCGGCATGGCCGAACGGCGTGTAGTTGATCATGATGTCGGCGTCGGCGACACCCTTCGACTTGAGATACGCCTCGAGGATCTTGTTGGTCGTGCGCGGATAGACATAGTCCGTGCCCGCGAGCACCCAACGCTTCACTTCGCCGCCGTCCTTCGACATCAGATAATCGACGGCCGGGATGGCCTGCTGGTTCGGGGCGGCACCCGTGTAGAACACGTTGCGCTCGCTCTCCTCGCCCTCGTACTGCACGGGGTAGAAGAGGATGTTGTTCAGTTCCTTGAACACCGGCAGCACCGATTTGCGGCTGACCGAGGTCCAGCAGCCGAACGTCGCGGCGACCTTGTCGCGCGCGATCAGTTCGCGCGCCTTTTCGGCGAACAGCGGCCAGTTCGACGCGGGATCGGCGACCACCGCTTCGAGCTTACGGCCCAGCACGCCGCCCTTTTTGTTCTGCTCTTCGATCAGCATCAGCATGACGTCTTTCAACGTCGTCTCCGAAATCGCCATCGTGCCCGACAGCGAGTGGAGAATGCCGATCTTGATCGTCGGCGCCTGGGCGAAAGCGCCCATCCGCCCGTAGTGCAGAATCGCGGCACCGCCGACGGCGGAACCCAATAGACGACGACGAGAAATACCCATTTTCGCGAAACCCCCATGTTTCGTTGCGCGGCCGATCGGCCGAATTCATGGGGGAGCAAGCCTCATGCCATACGCGACAGCCCTTATATCGCCGCAACGCCCGGCGCGCCGGGATACCACGCGCGGACGGACAAGATCGCGGGGCACGCAACCGATACGATAGCGCCGCGCAGGTTGCTTTCGCACCGATCGTCATCCGCCGCCGGCATATGCTTAAATTTGCGCCGTCCCGCCTTTTCGGCAGGCGATACGGATCAGGGAACGACGCCCGGCGGTAAATTGGCGGCATGCGCGGCGATCCGGCCCGACGTCGTGAACCAGATTTCGGGCCATGCCTGCCTTATATAAGCGAGGGCGCGGCGCAGATGCTTCAAGCGATGCGGCTGGCCGACGAGATAGGCGTGAAGGGCGATTCCCATCACCAGCGGCTGGTCTTTCGACTGACGCAGCATCTCGTCGAACGCATCGACGATCATGTCGGCGAAGGCGTCGCCGCCGATCTTGCGCCCGACGATCATCGGGATGTCGTTCAATTCCTGCGGATAGGGCACGGCCAGGATCCGACCTTTACGCGTCTTGAACCAGATCGGCTGATCGTCCATGCACCAATCGAGCACGTAGCTATAGCCCGCCTCGTGCAGCAGATCGGGGGTTACGCGGCTTTGGCTGATCCAGGGGCCGAGCCAGCCTTGCGGCGCCTTGCCTTCATGGCCGCGCATCGCGGCGGTCGATTCCGCGATCAACGCGGCTTCCTCGGCCTCCGGCAACGTGCCTTGGCGTTCGGCGTTGGTGCGGCCATGGCCGACGAATTCGTCGCCGCGCTTGCGGAAGGCGGCGAGCAATTCGGGCGCGTAATCGTACATCGACGAATTGATCAGCACCGAAGCGGGCAGCGACAATTCCTCGAACAGTTCCAGCATGCGCCAAGCGCCCACGCGATTGCCCCAGTCGCGCCACGCGTAGTTCAGCACGTCGGGCTGCGGGCCGCCGGGGGCGAGCTCCGCGCCCAGGCCTTCGCCGAAGGCGAAATGTTCGAGATTGAGCCCGAGATAAACCGCGAGCCGCTTGCCGTTGGGCCATTCGTAAGGCTTGCGCGTCGAAATCGGCGAATACTCGTAACGGCCATGCGTGGGAAGCTGCATCTTCGATCCTCGGGATACCGGGCATACTTACGAAAGCGGAAATGTAGCGTCCGCCTTAGCGCCGCGATAGGCTGGCAATATGCGCGCCATCGTCGCCCTGCTGGCCGTCCTGATCGTGGCCCCCGCCTGGGCGGGCGAAGTGCTGCGCGATTTGTCGATGCCCAGCGCGGCGCTGGGCCGGCCGCTGATCTATTCGATCTATAAGCCCGACAATGCCGCGCGCGATCTGCCGGTCGTCTATCTGCTGCATGGGCGCAACAGCCAACCCGCCGATTGGCTCGACATGGCGCATGCGGCGCAAACCGCCGACCGTTTGATCGCCGAACGCAAGATCCCGCCCTGCTTCATCGTGCTGCCCGATGGCGGCAATAGCTGGTACGCAGGCGCGATGACCCGAGCGGTGGCCGAGGAATTGCCCGCCGAAATCGAACGGCGCTTCGCGGCGAGCCCGTCGCGCGGCCAGCGCGCGATCGCCGGCAATTCGATGGGCGGGTTCGGCGCGCTGGGGATAGCACTCGCCTATCCCGAACGCTTCGTCGCCGCCGCGTCGATGTCCGGCGCGTTCTGGACGATTTTGGAAAACGACGGGCCCCTCGACGAGGCGATGCAAGCGCGCATCGCGCGCGTGTTCGACGGCGCGTTCGGGGCACCTTTCGCGCGCGCGAATTTCCTCAAACACAGCGCCCATGCGCTGGCGGTCGCGCTACCCGCCGCCATGCCCAAGCCCGCGATTTACCTGACCGCCGGGACGACGGATTTCGGGTCGATCCAAGCGCAGAGCGAAGACCTTGCGCGCATGTTGAAAGACAAGGGCTTCGACGTCGAAAGCGAGACCGCCCAAGGCGGCCACGAATGGGGCACGTGGGAACGCGCCCTGCCCCGGGCGCTGGAATTCATCGCACGACGCTGGGCACGATAGACGTGGCTTGCGTTTGCGCGGCCGGCGGCGGCGGTTTGACGCCGGTTTTCCATGGCGCGTTCTTCACATAAGCCGCGATATGCGCGACCGCGAACATCGCCACGACGCCCACGCCATGAACCGCGATCTGATCTTCGATGTCGGTGCCGTAGATCGCCAGCGCGATGCCGCCCAGATGCGACAGCACCATGCCGGCGAAGAACACCGGCAGCGCTTGCCGGCCGAGCTTCACGAAGGGCCTTGCGAGCGTGCTTCCCAGCATCGCCGGGCGCTGGCGCACGCCCCACAGCGCCACGACCGCCAAGGCCACGAAATGCGCGAATTGGCGCGCGTCGAGATTGGGCTTGTTGGCGTGGGCATAGGCCCAATCATGCAACGCCGCCAATCCGGGGACATGCGCCCAGATCGCGCGGAACTCGACGGCAAAACCGAAGGCGAGATAGGCAAGGCATAGCGCCAGCACGGCGCGCGTCGGCTTTGGCGGGACGATCCAGCCGCGCGACAGCGCAAACCCGGCGAAGAACAGCATCTGCCAGGCGAGCGGGTTGAAACCCCACAGGCGTCCGTCGCCCGCCGGCAGATTGAAGCCGGTCGCCTGAACGAAACCCCAAAGCGTGACGCTGACCGCGATCACCAACCCCGGATGCACGCGCGCCAGCGCCATCGCCAGCGGCACGGCGGCAAGCACGACCATATAAAGCGGCAGGATGTCGAAATAGGTCGGCACGTAGCGCAGCGTGAACAGCTCGACAATGTGCCGTAAGGGATCGGCGAAGAATCCGTCGATCCCCAAAAAATCCGCGTAGCCGGGCTGGAGCGCCGCGACGATGAACAGCGTCACGAAGAACAGCGCGATATGGCAGCCGTAAAGCTGTGCCGCCCGCCACGCGATGCGCGCCGTCCCGGTGGCGAAACCCATCCGGCCGAACGTGCCGCCGAAGGCGATCGCGGCGGCAAAGCCGGAGATGAACACGAATACGTGTGCCGCGTCCGACAGGCCGAAGCGCGCCCAAATGATTTCGCGCGCCCAGCCGCCGGGCACATGGGCGAAGAAGATCGCGACCAGCGACAGGCCGCGAAAGAAGTCGAGGCGTAGATCGCGCGGCTTTTTGGCGGTCGCGCTCATGCGTAGCGGCCGACCACGGGCAGATGGCGCGCGAGATCGAGTGCTTCGTCGCGCCGCAGCCACAAAATGCCGAGGGCCGCGAGCAGGACAAGGCAGGCTTCCTTGAACAGCACCGCGCCGTCGTCATAGGGGTCGATGCCCAGCGGCGAAACGACGTGGAAGAAGATCGCCCCGGTCATGATCCCGGCGGACATCGCAGCACCAAAAACCTGCGTGCGGCGGATCAACACCAGAATGCCCGCGACGAGCTCGGCCGAGCCCACGCCGATGCGCATGGGCTTTTCGTAGCCGGGAAAGCCCAGCCAGTCGGTCAAGACGGTGAACAGCCAGACCGACCCGTCGGCGCCGGTGAATTTGTATTGCAGGTACCAAATGAAGATATAGGCGATCCATAGGGCCAGAACCCATGGAATTACCCGGACGATCAGACCCGAACGCGCCATCGGCGGCTCCCTTTGCGAAACCCGTATCACCCTCCCGTTTCGCACGCCGGTGCTTTCGGGTTACGCCGGTAACCTTCCCGCCGCCGAGGGCGAAACCGGTTCGAACTCTCCGGGGAATTCGCAATGCGTCTCGCCAACCTGCCGATCGCCCGCAAAATCTTGCTGGCGGTGATGGCGCCCAGCCTTCTCGCCCTCGCCATGGCGGCCGGCGCCGCTTGGAGCCTGTCGCAGGCGGTCGATTCCGCCCGCGAAATCAACGCGGCGGCCCGCAATGTCGAAACCACCGGCTATATCGGCGCCTCGACGATCTCGTTCGCGCGCAACGTCGAGGCGCTGGGGCTCGACCTGCCGGCGGCCCGGCGCGACGAACTCGCCGCATCCGCCGCCAAGGATTTCGAGGTGATCCGCGACAATCTCGCCGCCCTCGCCCCCTATCTGCTCGACGCGCCCGCCCGCGACGCGGCGGCCAAAGCACGTACCGCTCTCGACGCCTATAAGCCCGTCGCCGACAAGGTCGTCGCTTTGGCGAAGGCGGGCGCGCGCGAACAGGCCGGTGCGGCGGCGGTCGAGGGCGGCGGCTTGGTGCTGGAAGCGATTTTCGCGCTGACGGATCTCTATGACCGCAACGCCCGCGCGGCCGACGCGGCGACCGGAACGGTCGTGGGTTTGCTGGACCGCCTCGTGGTCTGGCTGCCGATTCTGTCGATCGCCGCCGCCGCGATCGGCGCGATCGCGGGGCTCGCCATTGGCCGACGCGGGATCGCCAATCCGCTGGCGGCCATCGTCGCGCGGATGAAATCCGTCGAAGCCGGCGATTATGCGGGCGAGATCGCCCAATCCGCCCGGCGCGACGAAATCGGCGACGCGGCGCGCGCGCTATCGACCTTGCGCGATGGATTGGCCGAGGCCGAGCGCGCCCGGATGCGCCAAGCCGAGGATCGCGCGCAGGCGGAAGCGGCACGGCGCGACGCACTGGCCCAGATGGCGCAAACGGTGCGCGGCGCCACGCGCAGCACCGCCGACGCGACGACGGCACAGACCGGCGAGATGACGGGGCTGGCGGGCGCGCTGGCGCGCGCCGCGCGCGGCACGGCGGCGGATTCGCGCGACGTGGCCGAAGCCGCCGACGCGGCTTTGCGCAACGCCGAAACGGTCGCGGCGGCGACGAGCCAGTTGTCCGGCGCGATCGAGGAAATCGGCCGCCAGATCGCGACCACGGCGCAAACCACGCGCGTCGCCGTCGAACGCGGCGGGGCGGCGCGCGCCACCGTCGCGCGGCTGTCGGAAGCGGTCAGCCAGATCGGTACCGTCACCAAGCTGATCGCGGAGATCGCCGCGCAGACCAATCTTCTGGCGCTGAACGCCACGATCGAGGCGGCGCGCGCGGGCGAAGCGGGCAAAGGTTTCGCGGTGGTGGCGGGCGAGGTCAAAAGCCTCGCCGGGCAAACCGCGCGCGCGACCGAGGATATCTCCAAGCGCGTCGCCGAAATCGGCGCGTCGACCGAAGCCGCGGTGCGCGCGATCGGCGAAGTCGAAACGACGATCGCGGCGATCGACGGCACGGCCGCGGCCATCGCCGCGGCGATCGAGGAACAAGGGGCTGCGACGCGCGAAATCTCGCGCGGCATCGCGGGCACGACCGACGCCGCGCGCGGCGTTTCCGCGCGCATCGCCGCCGTCGCGAATGCGGCCGCGCAAGCGGACGAAACCAGCGCCAAACTCGCCGAGATGTCGAAGGAAGTGGCGCGCGGGGCCGCCGCGCTCAACGAGGCGATCGACGGCGCCTTGACGCGCGCCGCTTAAGCGTCAATACGCGCGTTCGATCGCGAAATCGACCAGATCGATCAGCGCGCGCTTCTCGGCCCCGTCGGCGAAGATGCCGAGCGAGTCCTTGGCGATGCGCCCGTAATGGCGCGCGCGCTCGATCGTGTCGGCCAGCGCGTTGTGCTTGCGCATGAGTTCGACCGCGCGGGAAAGATCGCCGTCCTTCTGGTCGAGATCTTCGAGGGTGCGGCGCCAGAACGCGCGCTCCTCCTCGTCGCCGCGCAGGAACGAGAGCACGATCGGCAGCGTGATCTTGCCGTCGCGGAAATCGTCGCCGACTTCCTTGCCCATCGTCGCGGTGTCGGACGCGTAGTCGAGCGCGTCGTCGACCAGCTGGAACGCGATGCCGAGATTGAGGCCGTAGGCCTCCAGCGCGTCCTCCTCCGCCTTCGGGCGGTCGGCGACGGCGGCCCCCACGCGGCAGGCGGCGGAGAACAGGGCCGCGGTCTTGGCGCGGATGACTTCCAGATACGCTTGTTCCGACGTCTCGGTGTCGTTGGCGGTGGTGAGCTGCAGCACTTCGCCTTCCGCGATCACGGCCGAGGCGTTGGACAGGATCGCGAGCACGGGCAGCGAGCCGTCCTCCACCATCACCTGGAAGGCGCGGCTGAACAGAAAATCGCCGACGAGGACCGAGGCTTTGTTGCCCCAAACGGCATTGGCCGTGGCGCGGCCCCGGCGCAGATCGCTGGCATCGACCACGTCGTCATGCAGCAGCGTCGCGGTGTGGATGAATTCGACGCAGGCCGCAAGCCCGATATGGCGCTGGCCGCGATAGCCGCACATGCGCGCGGACGCGAGGGTCAGCATCGGGCGCATGCGCTTGCCGCCCGCCGCGATGATGTGCCCGGCGAGTTGCGGGATCAGATCGACCGAGGAATGCATGCGCCGGACGATCGTCTCGTTGACGGCCTTCAGATCGCCATCGACGAGGGCGAGGAGGTTTTGAAGCGCGTTCTTCGCACCGCTGGGGCGGGGATTTTTGCGCTCGCCTTCGAGATTGACGACGACGGCCACGTCCAGTGTTCCTTCCTGCCTAGTCCGAGGGCGGACACGCTTGACGACGGCGCCCGCTGGTTGCGAGCATAGAGCCCTCGACCGGGGAATCAACACTCGATGCGCGAAGTCCTGCGAACCACAGATGCGGTCGCTTTATCATTCGCGCAGGCGCTTTTGCGCGACGCGCGCATCGAATTCGCGACGTTGGACGCGCATATTTCGGCAATCGAAGGCGCGATCGGCGCGTTTCCGCGCCGTCTGGCGGTCGACGAATCCGACTACCCCGCCGCGAGCGACCTTTTGAAGCAGGCGGGATTGGACGAAATACGATGATCGAAACCACGCAGGATAAGCTGCTGGGCGGCAGACTGCGCTTCACGCAGCCCGCCGACGGCTACCGCGCCGCGATCGATCCCGTCCTGCTCGCCGCCGCCGCCGGCAAACCGGTCAAGGCGCTGGATCTGGGCTGCGGCGCCGGGGCCGCGATGCTGTGCCTGCTGGCGCGCGTGGAAGCCACGCAGGCCGTTGGCGTGGAGATCGACCCCGATCTCGCCTTGCTTGCGTGCGACAATCTCGCCGCCAACGATTTCGCCGCGCGCGCGCGTATCGTCGAAGGCGACGCCGCCGCGTTCGCGGAAACCGGCTTCGATCTGGTGATGGTCAATCCGCCTTATCTCGATCCCGCACGCGCCGATCCGTCGCCGCATGCGCGCAAACGCAAGGCGGATATGGAAGGCGAACTCGACCTCGCCGCGTGGGTCAAGGCCGCCAAGCGTGCGGCCGCCCCCAAAGCCCATATCCTGTTCGTGCAGCGCGCCGACCGGCTCGCCGATCTGCTCGCGGCGATGAAAGGCTTGGGCGAACTCGTCGTGTTTCCGCTGTGGCCCAAAGCGGGCGAGCCCGCCAAACGCGTGCTGGTGCGCGCGAAGCTGGGCTCCAAAGCGCCGCTCACACTCGCGCGCGGGCTGGTATTGCACGGGAGCGACGGGAAATTCTCCGCCGCCGCCGATTCGATTCTGCGCGACGGCGGCGAATTGCCCTTGGTATAGAACATCTATGTTCGACCGGCTTCGCCCCGCTTTCGCGCGCCTCCTCGGCCGCACGCCCGCCCCGATCGTCGCGGTCATGCGCCTGCAAGGCCCGATCGGCATGGGCGGACGACGCGGCCTGTCGATGGAACGCTTGGCCGGGCCGCTGGAGCGTATGTTCAAGACCAAGGGTCTTGCGGCCGTGGCGCTGGTGATCAACTCGCCCGGCGGGTCGCCCGCGCAGAGCGCTTTGATCGGTGCCCGTATCCGGGCGCTGGCCGAACAGGAAAAACTGCCGGTCTACGCCTATGTCGAGGATGTCGCGGCGTCCGGCGGCTATTGGATCGCGGCGGCGGCCGACGAGATCATCGCCGACGCGAATTCGATCGTCGGTTCGATCGGCGTCATCTCCGCCGGGTTCGGCTTTCAGGAGATGATCGCCAAGCTCGGCATCGAGCGCCGCTTGCATACGTCGGGTGAACGCAAATCGTTGCTCGATCCGTTCGGGCCGGAGAAAGCCGAAGATCTCGCGCGGCTCAAATCCATCCAGATCGAGCTGCACGGGAATTTCAAAGATTGGGTGCGCGCGCGGCGCGGCGCCAAGCTCAAGGCCGACGACGCCACTTTGTTCGAAGGCGAGTTCTGGACCGGCACGAAGGCGCTCGAGCTCGGCCTGATCGACGCGATCGGCGACGCGCGCGCCGATCTGCGCAAGCGCTTCGGCGAGAAAGTCCGCTATCGCGGTTTCGCGCTGCAAGGCGGGGGTTTCCTGCGCCGCCTGCTGGGCTTGTCCACCCAAGCCGATTACGCGGGCGACGCATTGGACGCGATCGAAGCGCGCGCCGCTTTCGCGCGTTTCGGGTTATAAGAACGCCATGGGTTCGATCGCCAAGATTCTGATCTTCGTCATCGTCGTGATGGTCGCGTGGTTCGGCTGGCGCTATTTCCGCATCCGGGAAAAGGAAGCGGATATCGCCGCGCAGCGCGCCAAGTCGCGCGACGTCGCCAAGGCCGATCTCGATTCGAGCGCCACCACGATGCGCGCCTGCCCGCGCTGCGGCACGTTCATCGCGGCGGGCTTGACCTGCACCACGCCCGGCTGTCGCGCGAAATCCTAGCGCCGCGCTAAACCTCGTCGGTGCTCGACCATTCGGGCACATGCGCGGCGAGCTTGTCGAGCAGCCCTTCCAGCGTTTTCAATTCCGCGCGGCTTAAGCAGGCGAGCATCGCTTCCTCGCGCATGCGCAATTGCGGAATGTAGCGCTGATAGAGCGCGCGCCCCGCCGGCGTGATGTGCAGCTTCTGCAGCCGGTTGTCGGCGGCGTCCTTCGCGCGGCGCAGCAGGCCCTTCTTCTCCAACGCGATGATGCCGCGGCTGATATTCGCCTTCAGATGGCCCGAGAATTCGCAGATGTCCTTCGCCGTCACGCCGTCGCGATAGGTGAGGAAGATCAGCGTGATGATTTCCGGCCGCGTGATGCCGTGTTCCATCTCGATCTTCCGGAACGCGGGCTCGCGATAGAAGTTCAGCACGTAGCCGATCTTGTAGGCGATCTTGATTTCCGTCCCGCCCAAAACCCCGGACGCGTCCGATTTGGGGGCGGTTTTCGGCGATTTTTCGGGATTCTTTGCAGATAGTCTCATATGTGACTTTCTTCTTGCCTGTCAGCGGAAGCGACCCTACCATGATCGCAATGGGGCCCGCGAACCGGCGGGGACCCCGCGCGGGAGAAACGCCGGCGCTTGTTGCCGGCAAGGACCATCATGGACGGCACGCCCCTTTCGGGATCGCGCATGCGCGCGCCCTGCTTCTATTCCGGCACGAAGGCGCATCCGATCTTCGTCGATCGGCTGGGCGCCACGGGCGGTAAAGCTGGCCGCGCGCCCGTCGTGATGATCCATGGCGGCGGTCATACGGGCGCTTGCTACCTCGCCACGCCGGACGGCCGCCCGGGCTGGGCGCCCGTTTTCGCCGCGCAAGGCCGCGACGTGTTCGTGCCCGATTGGCCCGGCCATGGCCGTTCGCCGATGGGGCCGGATTTCCCCAGTCTCGGCACGCGCGACATCGCCCAATCATTGATCGTCCTGCTGGAGACGACCGGCCCCGCCGTGCTGCTCGCCCATTCGGCCGGCGGCCCGATCGCGTGGTGGGTGGCCGAACGCCGCCCCGATCTGGTCGTCGCCATCGTCGGCGTCGCCCCCGGCCCGCCCGCCAATCTGCAGCGCGACTTGCCCGACGATCCCGCCGCGATCGCCGCGTTGCGCGACGACGCGAGTGCGGGCTGCCCGGTGTATTCGCCCGAAGACCGCGCCATCCGCTTCGACGCCGCCTTCGCCGCCGCGTTCTGGGCCAACGCGCCGCGCTTTCCCAAGGCGGCGTTCGAGAATTACCGGCGCGGCATCGTGCCGGAAAGTGCGCGGGTGCTGAACGAGCGCTTCAACATCGGCGGCCGGGGCTTGAAGATCGACGATCCGCGCAATCTCGCCCGCCATCCGATCCTGATCGTCACCGGCGAACAAGATCCGCGCCATCCGCGCGCGGTCGACGAAGCGACGGCGCGCTATCTGGGCGCCGAATTCGTGTGGCTGCCGGATATCGGCATCGCGGGCAACGGCCACATGCTGATGATCGAAGACAACAGCGACGCGATCGCGCGCCTGATTCTCGACTGGCTCGACGCCAAAGGACTCTGAACGCGCGCGCCAAACCATCCAAGGGAGGAAACTCGACATGAAATCCGGAACCATCGCGGGCGCGCTGTTCGGCGCGCTGCTGCCCTTCGCGGCCAGCGCCCAGATCAGCGGCGACGTCGTGAAGCTCGGCGTTTTGACCGACCTCACCGGCGTCGTCGCCGACATCACCGGCAAGGGCTCGGTCGTCGCGGCGCAAATGGCGGCCAAGGAAATCGGCGGCATGGTGCTGGGTAAGCCGATCGAGATCGTCGCCGCCGACCATCAACACAAGACCGATGTCGGCGTCACGACCGCGCGGCGCTGGTTCGACGTCGACGGCGTGGACGCCGTGTTCGACGTGCCCAATTCCGGCGTGGCGCTGGCGATCCAGGATCTGGCGCGCGAGAAGAAGAAGATCGTGATGTATTCGGGTGCGGGCACCACCGCGCTGACCAACGAGCAATGCTCGCCCTATGGCTTCCACTGGACCTACGACACCTATGCCGTGTCGCACGGCACGGCGTCGGCGGTCGTGAAGGCGGGCGGCGATTCGTGGTTCATCATCGCGTCGGACTACGCCTTCGGGCATCAATTGCAGGCCGACACGACCGACGTCGTCACGGCCGCCGGCGGCAAGGTGCTGGGCGCCGTCCGCCATCCCCTCAGCAGCCCCGATTTCTCGTCCTATCTGCTGCGCGCGCAGGCGTCGAAGGCCAAGGTCATCGGCATCGCCAATGCGGGCAACGACACGACCAACGCGATGAAGCAGGCCAACGAGTTCGGCATCGTCCAGGCGGGACAAAGCCTGGCCGCGCTGATCTTCTTCCTGCAGGACGTGCATTCGTTGGGCCTCGCCTCGGCGCAAGGCACCTACCTCACGACCGCGTCCTATTGGGACACGAACGACGCGACGCGCGCGTGGTCGAAGGAATTCTTCGCCCAGACCGGCATGATGCCCTCGATGCTGCATGCCGGCGTCTACGGCGCGGTGCGCCACTATCTCAAGGCCGTCGCCAAGGCCGGCTCGGACGATTCCGACAAGGTCGCCGCCGCGATGCGCGAAATTCCGATCGACGACATCTTCTCGAAGGACGCCAAGATTCGCGCCGACGGCCGCGTCACCCGCACGATGCAGCTCGCCCGCGTGAAGAAGCCGTCGGAATCGAAGGCGCCGTGGGACTATTTCGAAATCGTGCGCGACATCGCCCCCGAAGATACCGTGTGGCCGCTGTCGGAGAGCAAATGCGCGCTCGTTAAGAAATAAACTCGAGCGGCAGTGCAGCGTTTACGGCGGGGTCCGGCCGGGCCCCGCCGTTTTCTTTTGCGGCGGCCCGATATTTGCTGACTTCGCGGGCATGAACCGCGAAGCGCTCTCTGCCCTCACCGCCCAAGCCCGCGCCGATATGGCCGCGATGGCCTATCCCGCGCGTATCTGGATGCAAGCCCCGGCCGAGGCCGACCGGCACAATGTGCTGGTCGTGGGCGGCGGGCAAAGCGGATTGGGCGTGGCCTTCCAATTGGCGCGCGACGGCGTGGCGGGCGTGTCGGTCATCGACAAGGCGCCGCGCGGCGCGGAAGGCCCGTGGCTCAATTATGCGCGCATGGCGACCTTGCGCACGCCCAAGGATCTCGTCGGGCTCGAATGCGGCTTGCCGTCATTGTCGGTGCGCAGCTGGTACGACGCCGCTTTCGGCCCCGACGCGTGGGACAAGATCGTGCGCATCCCGCGCGCGCACTGGGCCGCCTATCTCGATTGGTTCCGCGATACGGCCGCGATCCAGGTGCGCAATGGCGTGGAACTTTTGCGCTTGGAGCCGCAGGGCGACTGGATCGCCGCCGATCTCGCCATCGACCGCAAGCCGGTCCGCGAATATGCGCGGCGCGTGGTGCTCGCCCATGGCTTCGAAAACGCCGGACAATGGACTTTGCCCGATTGGGCCGAAGCCTTGCCCCGGCATCTGCGCGCGCATTCCAACGGACCGGTCGATTTCGCCGCACTCAAGGACAAGCGCGTCGCCGTGCTGGGTCATGGCGCGTCGGCCTTCGACAATGCGCTGGCGGCATTGAAAGCCGGAGCCGCGCGCGTCGATCTCTGTTTCCGGCGCGAAACCCTGCCGGAGATCAATCCCCATCGCTGGGCCGAGTTCGCGGGCTATCTGCGCCATTACCCGGAACTGCCCGACGCGACCAAATGGGCGATCATGCGGCGCTTTCGCTTGATGGATCAGCCGCCGACCGCCGATGGCGTCAATGGCTGCAAGGCTTTCGCCAATTTCGCCGCCCATCCCGGACGGCCTTGGACGAAAACCACGGTCATCGGCGACACGGTGCGCATCGACACGCCGCAAGGCCCGCTCGACGCGGATTACCTGATCTTCGCGACCGGCATGCGCGTCGATCTCGCTTCGCGCCCCGAACTATCGACGATCGAAGCGGATATCGCGCGCTGGGGCGACATCCATACGACGGACGATCCCGATCCCGTGCTGGCGTCGTGGCCCTATCTCGGGACCGGATTCGAGTTCACGCCGAAACCGGGGCGCAATGCGTCAGCGCTTTCGCGCATCCATCAATTCGGTTTCGCGGCGGGCTTGAGCCACGGCGCGCAATGCGCGTCGGTCAGCGGGCATCGCCATGCATTGCCGCGCCTCGTGGCCGGGATCACGCGCGGGCTATTCCGCGATATCGAGCCCGGTCTGCTTGCCGATCTCGATTCCTACGACGCCCGCGAAAAACTGCTTTAGCGAATCTTGCCCCGCGCGGCGACCGGCCAGGCCATCGTCGGCTTGCCGCCGGACAGCACCTGATATTCGTCGTGCAGATTGATCGTCGTGTCGCCATGGGCAGGCACGATGCGCAATTTCTCGCCGAGCTTGGGCAAACGCGCGGTCGCGTCGGCGCGGCGCAAAATGCCGTGCTCGTCGCCGCCGAAGCCGAAATTCCAGCCCGGTAGATCCATCGCTTCGGGCATGCCGCCGTCGACCGATAGCGTCTTGTAACCGCAATCGAGCACGATGCGATCGTTGGACGGAAGGCTCATCACCGTCGCGAGCACGAACAGCGCCTGTTCGAAACGGCCGTAGCGCTCGCCGGCTTCGTCGCCCACGTCGCGATATTGCTTGTCCATGAACACATAGGTGCCGCACTGGAATTCGGTGTAGCCGGCATTCGTCTGGAATTCGTAGCTGCCGGTTCCCGCCCCCGAGATGATCGGCGTGGCGATCCCGGCGGCGGCGAAGGCGGCGCGGAATTCGGCGAGCTTGGCGTTGCACGCTTCCGCCCCCGCCCGGCGCTGCGCCCAGCCGGCGATGTGCTGGATCTTGCCGTGATAGGCTTGCAAGCCTTCGAAGCGCACGCCCTTTGTCGCGATCGCCCGCTTGGCCAACGCCACGGCCGTCGCCGGATCGGCGATGCCGCAGCGGCCCATGCCGAGATCGCATTCGACCAGCACGCCGATCTCCACGCCCGCGGCGACGCAAGCGGCGGCGAGCGCATCGAGCCCGTCGGGATGATCGACCACGGTGCGGATCGTCGCAAGGCGCGCCAGCGCCGCGAGCCGTGTGACTTTCGTGGCGCCGACGATCTCGTTCGTGACCAGCACGTCGGTCACGCCGCCTTCGACCATCACCTCGGCCTCGCCGACCTTCTGGCAGCACACGCCCACCGCCCCTGCGGCGATTTGGCGCCGGGCGACGGCCGGGCTTTTATGGGTCTTGGCGTGGGGGCGCAGCATTACCCCCGCCTTTTGGGCGAATGCCGCCATCTTGGCGATGTTCCGTCCCATCGCATCCAGATCGAGAACCAAGGCGGGCGTATCGAGAATTTCGAGATTCATGGTCTTTTTTCCACCGCAAAACCGGCAAACCGAGCTCCCTTTAGCATAGGGCCATTGATCCGGCGAAACGGCTTTGCCAGAGTCCGTCCGGGCATTCTCGCCCCAGGGAGACGACAACCATGAAGACCCCCGTCCTCGCCGCGGCCCTCGCGCTCGCGATCGCCGGTTCGGCCGCCGCCCAGACGCCGCCCGCCGTGATGTTCGACATCGGCGGCAAGTTCGACCGCTCGTTCAACCAAGCGGCCTATGACGGCGCGGAGCGCTTCAAGAAGGAAACGGGCGTCAGCTACAACGAATTCGAAATCACCAACACCGCCGAGCGCGAGCAGGCGATCCGCAACCTCGCGCGACGCGGCGCTTCGGTCGTGATCGCGGTCGGGTTCAACAACCACGCGGCGATCGAAACCGTCGCCAAGGAATTCCCGAACGTCAAATTCACGATCATCGATTCGGTCGTCGATCTGCCCAACGTGCAGTCGGTGACGTTCCGCGAGCATGAAGGCTCGTTCCTCGTCGGCATGGCGGCGGCGCTGACCTCGAAGACCGCGAAGGTCGGCTTCGTCGGCGGCATGGACGTGCCGATCATCCGCAAATTCTACAAGGGCTACGAGGAAGGCGCCAAATACGCCAAGCCTTCCGTCGAAGTGTTCATGAACATGACCGGCACGACGCCGACCGCCTTCCGCGATCCGACGCGCGGGGCGGAACTCGCGCGCGGCCAGTTCGATCGCGGCGTGGACGTCGTGTTCGCCGCCGCCGGCGCCACGGGGACGGGCGTCTATCAGGCCGCGAAGGACGCGGGCAAATTCGCCATCGGCGTGGACAGCAACCAGAACCATCTGCATCCGGGTACGATGCTGACCTCGATGGTCAAGCGCGTGGACGTCGCCGTCTACGAAGCGATGACCCAGGCGCGCGCGGGCACGTGGAAGCCGGGCGCGCGGGCGCTGGGCCTCAAGGAAGAAGGTGTCGGCGTCGCCATCGACGACAACAACAAGGCGCTGCTGTCGGCCGAATTGCTGAAGCGCATCGACGAAGCGCGCCAAGCGATCATCGACGGGAAGATCGTCGTCACCGACGTGATGCGTTGACGGCGGCATCGTGACGCAACCCGCCCTGCGCTTGTCGCGCATCGACAAGCGCTTCGGCCCGGTGCACGCCAATCGCGGCATCGACTTGTCGGTCGCCAAAGGCTCGATCCACGGCATCGTGGGCGAGAATGGGGCCGGCAAGTCGACGCTGATGAGCATCGTCTACGGCTATTACCAAGCCGATTCCGGCACGATCGAGATCGACGGCAAGCGCGTGAACATCGCCTCGCCGCAGGACGCGATCGCCGCCGGGATCGGCATGGTCCATCAGCATTTCATGCTGGTGGAGAATTTCACCGTGCTCGAAAACGTGCTGCTGGGGGCGGAAGGCGGCGCGTTGCTCGCCAAGGGCGAAGCCGCCGCGCGCGCCGAGCTTGCACGCCTCGCGCGCGATTACGGGCTCGACGTCGATCTCGACGCCAAGATCGAAAACCTGCATGTCGGCGCGCAGCAGCGCGTCGAAATCCTCAAAGCGCTCTATCGCGGGGCGCGCATTCTGATTCTCGACGAGCCGACGGCCGTCCTCACGCCGCAAGAAGCCGACAAGCTGTTCGAGCTTTTGGCGCTGTGGCGTGAGCAAGGCAGCACCGTGCTGCTGATCACGCACAAGCTGCGCGAGATCATGGCGATCACCGATCGCGTCACCGTGATGCGTCAGGGTGCGATCGTCGCCACGCGCGAAACCAAGAACACGAACCAAGCCGAGCTCGCCGAATTGATGGTGGGCCGCCGTGTGGCGACGCGCGTGCCCAAAGGCACCGCCGAACCGGGCGCCGAAATTCTGCGCGTCGAACATTTGAGCTGTGTGGACGAGCGCGGCGCCGCCCGGCTGCAAGACATTTCCTTCTCGGTCCGTGCGGGCGAGATCGTCGGCATCGCCGGCGTGTCCGGCAACGGTCAGACCGAGATTTTGGAAACGCTGGCGGGCTTACGTCCCGTCGCGTCCGGCCGCATTCTTTACAAAGGCGAGGCCTTGCCGCCGCCGGGCGTACCCGCGCGCGCCAAGTTCGCGCGCAGTGTGGCCATCGCCCACGTGCCCGAGGACCGCCATCGCATGGGCATGGTCACGGACTTCGAGGCCTATGAAACCGCGATCCTCGGCTATCACGACGACGACGCGTTGCGCCGCGGGCCGCTGCTGTCGGAAAGCCGATCGGTCGAACGCTGCCGCGATCTGATGGGCCAGTTCGACGTGCGCCCCGCCGATCCGCGCTTGCGCTCCGGCCAGTTCAGCGGCGGCAATCAGCAGAAGATCGTGCTGGGCCGCGAGATCGACCGCGACCCCGATTTGCTGCTCGTCGGCCAGCCGACGCGCGGCGTGGATATCGGCGCGATCGAGTTCATCCATAAACGCATCGTCGAGATGCGCGATCGCGGCAAGGCGATCCTGTTGGTGAGCTGCGAGTTGGACGAAATCCTGGCGCTGGCCGACCGTATTCTGGTCGTGTGCGGCGGCAAGATCATCGGCGAGGCCGACGGCGCCACGGCCGACGAACGCCGCCTCGGTTTGATGATGGCGGGTATCGCGGCATGAGTTCGCGCGGCGATATGCCGGCCTGGGCGGATTACGTTCTGCTGCCGCTGATCAATCTATTCCTCGCCTTCGTGCTGTCGGGGCTGGTCGTGCTGGCGATCGGCGAAGACCCGATCCGCGCGATGCGCATTCTGATCGAGGGCGCCGTCGGCTATCCCGAGGCGATCGCCTTCACGCTTTATTACGCGACGAATTTCATCTTCACCGGCCTCGCCGTCGCCCTCGCCTTCCATGCCGGCTTGTTCAATATCGGCGGCGAAGGCCAAGCTTACGTCGCGGGGCTCGGCGTGGCGCTGGTGTGCCTCTATCTCGATTTCCTGCCCTGGCCGGTCATCTTCGTCGGCGCCATAGCACTCGGCATGGCGTTCGGCGCCGTGTGGGCGGCGATCCCGGGCTGGCTGCAAGCCAAGCGCGGCAGCCATGTTGTTATCACGACGATCATGTTCAATTTCATCGCCGCCGCGCTGATGACTTATCTGCTTAGCAACGTGATGCTGGAACCGGGCCGGGGTGCGCCCGAAACGCGGCGCTTTATCGCGAACGCGACGCTGCCGTCGATGCAGACGATGCTGGGCTGGATCGGCATCGACGCGCCGCGCTCGCCGCTCAATTTCGCATTCTTCATGGCGCTTGGCGCCGCCTTCCTCGTCTATGTCTATATCTGGCGCACGCGCTGGGGCTATGCCTTGCGCGTCGTCGGCCAGAACGAACAGGCCGCACGCTATGCCGGCATCGACCCGGCGAAGACGATCATCGTCGCGATGGCGATTTCGGGGGCACTCGCCGGATTGATGGGCGTCAACGAAATCATGGGCGCGCATCAACGCTTGCTCGTCGCCTTCACCGGCGGCTTCGGCTTCGTGGGCATCGCCGTGGCGCTAATGGGCCGCAACCATCCGCTCGGTGTGTGCCTCGCCGCGCTATTGTTCGGCGCGCTTTATCAAGGCGGCGCCGAGCTCGCCTTCGAGATGCGCGCGATCAGCCGCGAAATGGTCGTCGTCATCCAGGGGCTGATCATCCTGTTCTGCGGCGCGCTCGAAAACATGTTCCGGCCCTGGATCGCGGCGCTGTTCGCGCGGCGCAAGGCGGCCTGACATGGACGATTTCGTTCAACTCGTCTCGCTGCTCGCCTCGACCGTACGCCTGTCGATCCCGCTGATCCTGTGCGCGCTCGCAGGGCTCTTCGCCGAGCGCGCGGGCGTGGTCGATATCGGCCTGGAAGGCAAGATGCTCGCCGCCGCCTTCGCCGCCGGCACGGTCGCGGCCTTGTCGGGCTCGGCCTGGATCGGTCTTCTCGCGGCGATTATCGTCGCGGTCGCGTTCTCGATGATCCACGCTTTCGCTTGCATCACCCATCGCGGCAATCAGGTCGTGTCGGGCATGGCGCTGAACGTGCTGGCCGTGGGCCTCACCGCCGTTCTCGCCTTCGCCTGGTTCCGCGAAGGCGGCCAGACGCCGGCGCTTTCGGGTGCCGCCAGATTCGCGCCCATCACCCTGCCTTTCGCCGGCGCAATCGGCCAAGTGCCGATCATCGGGCCGATCTATGCGCGGCTCATCTCCGGCCATAATGCGCTGGTCTATCTCACCGTCGCGATCGTGCCGCTCGTGTCATTCGTCATCTTTAAGACGCGCTTCGGTTTGCGTTTGCGCGCCGTGGGCGAAAATCCGCACGCGGTCGACACGGCCGGGATCTCGGTCGCGGGACTGCGTTATCGCGCCTTGATCTGCACGGGCGTGTTGTGCGGTGTGGCGGGCAGCTATCTCGCCACGGCGATGGCGTCGGCCTTTCAGCGCGAGATGACCGCCGGGCGCGGGTTCTTGGCGTTGGCCGCGTTGATCTTCGGCAAATGGATGCCCGTCCCCGCCGTGCTCGCCTGTTTGCTGTTCGCTTTCGCCGACGCGCTGCAAGGCCGCCTGCAAGGCGTCGCCCTGCCGGTCGTGGGCGTCGTGCCCGTCCAGGCGATCCAAGCCTTGCCTTATCTGCTGACGGTGCTGCTGCTCGCAGGCTTCGTCGGCAAAGCCGTGGCGCCTAAAGCCAGCGGCATCCCCTACGCCAAGGAGAAGTGAGTTTGTCCCCCGCAAAAGCCGCCGACGCGATCCGCCCGTTGTTGAAGGGGCTTTCGCCCAAGATCGCCATCGTGCTCGGCTCGGGCCTTGGCGGCATCGCCGAGACGATCGCCGATGCGCGCATGCTGCCCTATGCCGACATCCCGGGTTTTCCGGTCAGCAAGGTGCAAGGTCATTCCAGCCGCTTGATCGCCGGCAAGATCGCGGGTGTGGATGCGATCGTGCTGCAAGGCCGCGCGCATGTATACGAGGGTGCGGATGCCTCGCAGATCAAAACGCCGATCCGCGCGTTGAAGTCGCTGGGCATCGAGAAGATTCTGCTGACCAACGCCGCCGGCTCGTTCCACCCCGCGAACGACGAAGGCTCGTTGTTGCTGATCGAGGATCATATTTCCTGGGCCGGCTGGTCGCCGCTGCAAGGCCCCAACGACGACGAATGGGGCCCGCGCTTCGTGGCGATGACCGACGCCTACGATCCCAAACTGCGCGCCGTTCTGAAGGCGCAGGCGGCGAAGCTCGGTATCGCGCTGCCCGAGGGTATTTACGCTTGGTATCTCGGCCCGAATTTCGAAACCCCGGCCGAGATTCGCGCTTTGCGCGGGCTGGGCGCGGATATCGTCGGCATGTCGACCGTGCCCGAGGTGATCGTCGCGCGCCATTGCGGGCTTCGCGTCGCCACGATCAGCGCCGTCACCAATCTCGCGGCCGGCATGCGGGTAAACCAGCATCTGTCTCACGATCATACGCAGCGTATCGCGAAACGCTGCGCCGAGAAGCTCGACCGCTTGATCCCGGCCGCGTTGGCTGATCTGGTGGGCGCATGAGCGAACTCGCGCGCCGCGCCCTTGCCTGCCTCGATCTCACCAGCCTCAACGACGGCGACGACGAAGCCGCGATCGCCAAGCTGTGCGCGCGCGCCGTGACCCGACACGGGCCCGTCGCGGCCGTCTGCCTGTGGCCCAAATTCGTCGTGCAAGCGAAGGCCGCATTGGCGGAGACGGGCGTGAAGATCGCGACTGTGGTGAATTTCCCGGGCGGTCTGGAACCGGCCGCCGACGTGGTCGCGATGACCAAGACGGCGCTGGCGGATGGCGCCGACGAGATCGATCTGGTCTTTCCCTATAAGCGCTGGCTGCGCGGGGAGAAAGTGCCCGCCGTCACGGTCGTCGCCCGCGTGCGCGAGGCCTGCGGCAACGCCACGCTGAAAGTCATCGTCGAAAGCGGCGCTTTTCCGGCGCTCGATAAGCTCGACCGCGCCTGCGGCGAGATCGTCGAGGCGGGGGCCGATTTCCTCAAGACCTCGACCGGCAAGAT
This sequence comes from Tagaea sp., assembly GCA_965228135.1. Lineage (GTDB taxonomy): Bacteria > Pseudomonadota > Alphaproteobacteria > CACIAM-22H2 > CACIAM-22H2 > Tagaea. Next base: position 4,818,604 of record OZ245798.1, on the reverse strand, counting down.
CGAAATCGGCGCGACGCCCGACGCGGCGCGCGTGCTGCTCGAAGCGTCGGCGCGCAATCCCTATCGCGACGTCGGCGTGAAAATCTCGGGCGGCGTGCGCACGCTCGCCGACGCCGCCACGTATCTCGCCTTCGCCGACGAAATGCGCGGCCCCGATTGGGCCACCCCCGCCACGTTCCGCTTCGGCGCGTCGGGCTTGCTCGACGCGTTGCTCGCGGTTCTCGACGGCGAAGCGGCACCGGCCCCCGCCAAAGGCTACTGACATGCTGCCGCAGGAAGTGATCCGCAAGAAGCGCGACGGCTTACGCTTGTCCGATGCCGAAATCGAATTCCTCGTGAAGGGCATCGCCGACGGCAAAGGCTTGGCCGATGCGCAAGTCGGGGCGCTGGCCATGGCGCTGTTCCTCAACGGTATGGACGCCGCCGAGCGTATCGCGCTGACCCGCGCGATGACGCATTCCGGCGAAGTGCTGTCGTGGAAGGGCGAGAACCTGCCCGGCCCCATCGTCGACAAGCATTCCACCGGCGGCGTGGGCGACAAGGTGAGCTTGATGCTCGCCCCCATGGTCGCGGCGTGCGGCGCCTTCGTGCCGATGATCTCGGGCCGCGGTCTCGGCCATACCGGCGGCACGCTCGACAAGTTCGAGAGCATTCCCGGCTATTCCGCCAAGCCCGATTTGGCGCTGTTCCGCCGCGTGGTGCGCGACGCGGGCTGCGCCGTGATCGGCCAGACCGCCGATCTCGCCCCCGCCGACAAACGCCTCTACGCGATCCGCGACGTGACCGGCACGGTCGAATCGATCTGCCTCATCACCGCGTCGATCCTGTCGAAAAAACTCGCCGCCGGCCTCGACGCGCTGGTGATGGACGTCAAGTTCGGCTCCGGCGCGTTCATGGCGAAGTTCGACGACGCGAAAGCGCTGGCGCAGAGCATCGTCGAGGTCGCGAACGGCGCCGGGCTTCGCACGCGCGCGCTGCTCACCGATATGGACCGGCCGCTGGGCCGCACGGCGGGCAACGCGCTGGAGATGCGCGAGGCGGTCGCGTATCTCAAAGGCGATCGCGATGCGCGCCTGCACGATGTGACTAAGGCGCTGGCGGTCGAGATGCTCGATCTATCGGGGGCGGCACCGCGCGCCCAAGCCGATGCGAAGATCGAAGCGGCCTTGGCGTCGGGCCAAGCGGCCGAGCGTTTCGCACGCATGGTCGCCGGTCTTGGCGGACCGGCGGATTTTCTGGAGCGCATCGATTCCTATCTGCCGAAGGCGCCGATCATTCGGCCGGTATTTGCAGAAACAAAAGGCATCGTCGCGAAGATAGATACGCGCGAAATCGGCATCGCGGTGCTGGAATTGGGCGGCGGGCGCGTCGATCCCACTCAAGCCATCGACCCTGCCGTCGGCTTCACCGAGATCGCCGGCACGGGTGCCGACATCGGCCCCGCCCAGCCGATCGCGATTCTCCATGCCCGCGACGAGGCTTCGGCCGAAAAAGCGGCGCGCACGCTGATCGCGGCGTATACTTCGGGCGACGCGCCCGAGCCATCGCCGGTCGTGCGCGAAACCTTGGGGATGTGATGGCGCGCGCTTTCGTTCTGGTGATGGATTCCTTCGGCATCGGCGCCGCCCCCGACGCCGCGAAATTCGGCGATGCGGGTGCGGATACTTGGGGCAGCATCAAGAAGGCGCACGCGCCCGCCGTTCCCAATCTCGTGCGCTTGGGCCTCGACGCCGCCCACGCGCGCGCGACGGGCGGCATTTATGCGGGGCCCGTCCCCGAAGGATTGTACGGTGCCGCGCGCGAACGCTCGCACGGCAAGGACACGCCCTCGGGCCATTGGGAAATCGCGGGCGTGCCGGTCGAATTCGACTGGGGCTATTTCCCGCATACGGTGCCGACGTTTCCCGCCGAACTCACGCAAAATCTGATCGCCAAGGCGGGCTTGCCCGGCCTACTCGGCTATTGCCACGCGTCGGGCACGACGATCCTCGACGAATTGGGCGAGGAACATATCCGTAGCGGCAAGCCGATCGTCTATACCTCGGCCGATTCCGTATTCCAGATCGCCGCGCACGAAACGCATTTCGGGCTTCAACGTCTCTACGAGGTCTGCAAGATCGCGTTCGAGCTGGTGCAGCCCTATCGCATCGGCCGCGTGATCGCGCGGCCTTTCGTCGGCGAGAAATCCGGCGCCTTCAAGCGCACCGGCAATCGCAAGGATTACGCGGTGATGCCGCCCGCCCCCACGCTGCTCGACGTCGCCAAGGCGGCGGGGCGCGAGATGCGCGCGATCGGCAAGATCGGCGACATCTACGCCCATAGCGGCCCGACGCAGGAAATCAAAGCCGACGGCAACGCGGCGTTGATGGCGGCGACGATGGACGCATTGGCAAGCGCGCAAGACGGCGCCTTCGTGATGACCAATTTCGTCGATTTCGACTCTCTCTACGGCCATCGCCGCGACGTGGCGGGCTATGCGCGTGCGCTGGCCGAATTCGACGCCGCCCTGCCCGCGTTCCGCGCCGCGATGAAACCGGGCGATATCGCCGTGCTGACCGCCGATCACGGCTGCGACCCGACCTTCAAGGGCACGGATCACACGCGCGAGCATATTCCCGTGCTGTGGTTCGGACCCGGTGTCGCGGGCAAGGATATCGGCATTCGATCGAGCTTCGCCGATATCGGGCAGAGCATCGCCGCGCATTTGGGCTTGAAGCCCCTCGCTTACGGCGAAAGTTTCGTCTAAGCGGCGATCGGATAGGTCGCCAGCGCGCGCTGTCCGCCCGGCAGATCGATCCAGCGCGAGTCCACACCGAAGACGCGTCGCACCAGATCGGGCGTGAGCGCTTCCTCCGGCGTGCCTTGCGCCACCAAGCGCCCGCGCTCCAGCACGGCGACGCGCCGGCAATGCAGCGACGCCGAAAACAGATCGTGCAGCACGGCCAGCACGCTGCCGCCTTGCGATGCGACGCGCTTGGCGAGGCTCAAGACCGCGTGCTGGTGCGAAAGATCGAGGCTGGATGTCGGCTCGTCCAGCAGCAGCAGCGGCTTGGCCGTGCCGTCGATTTGCGCCAAGGCGCGCGCCAACTGAATGCGCTGTTGTTCGCCGCCCGACAACGCGGCATAGCCGCGCGACGCGAGCGGGATCGCGTCGCACGCATCCAGCGCCGCGTTCACGGCGTGCGTGTCGGCCGCTTTGGTCGTGCGCCCCTCATGCGGCAGACGGCCCAGCTCGACGATCGCGCGCGCGTCGATATCGAACGCCACGGCGGCATGCTGGGGCAGCACCGCGCGGCGGCGTGCCAGATCCGCGCGCGTCCAGGATTTGAGGTCGGCGCCATCGATTGCGACGTTACCGCTTTCGGGCGCGAACTCGCCCGCCAGCACGCGCAGCAAAGTCGACTTGCCCGCCCCGTTGGGTCCGAGCAGGCCGAGGAATTCGCCCTCGCCCAGCGCTAGCGACACGCCATCGACGAGATTGCGCCCGGCGCGGCGCACCGTGATGTCGGTCGCGCGGATCACGCGGCCAAGCGGCGCTTCTCGCGCCGGATCAGGAAGGCGAAGAACGGCGCCCCGATCGCCGCGGTCACGAGGCCGACCGGAAGTTCCGCAGGTGCCACGACGATCCGCGCGAGCGTATCAGCGGCGACCGACAATGCCGCGCCATAGGCCGCCGCGAGCGGGATCAAGCGGCGATGGCCGGGCCCGTGCGTGAGCCGCACGAGATGCGGCACGACCAAGCCGACGAAGCCGACCGGCCCGGCGACGGAGACGACCGCGCCCACGCCCAACGCCGCCACGCCGACGGCGAGGCGCTTCATCGTTTCGACGGGAATACCCAGATGCCCCGCTTCGCGCTCGCCCAGCATCAACGCGTCCAGCCCGCGCGCGAAGAAGGGCAGCATGCAGAAGGCCAAGAACACAAAGGGGGCGATCAGCAGTAGGCGATCCCACGACGCGCCCGCGTAGCTGCCGAGCAGCCACAGCGTGATGTCGCGCAGTTGGCGATCGTCGGAGGCGTAGATCAACACGCCGGTCAGCGCGCGCGACAGCGATTCGAGCGCGATGCCCGAGAGCAGCAGCGACGCGACGGGAATACGCCCGTCGACCCGCGCCAAACGATCGACCGCCACGGCGGCGGCAAGGGCACCCGCGAATCCCGCAAACGGCAGCACGGCACCGCCCATCGCGCTCGCCCCGAAGAAGATCGCGGCGACCGCACCCAGCGTGGCGCCGCCGGTGATGCCGAGCACGCCCGGATCGGCGAGCGGATTGCGGAACAGGCCCTGCAACGTGGCGCCCGCGAGTGCGAGCATGCCGCCGACCAACGCGGCCATCAGCATGCGCGGCAAACGCAGCGACGCGACGATGGCAAGCGTGCGGTCGTCGACGCTGAAATCGAGCCCGGCCCCGTGCAGCAACGCCGCCGCGACGTCGCCCAAAGGGATGCGCGACGGGCCCAGCGCCAATGCCGCCAGGCACGCAGCCAGCAGCCACGCGCTTGCGACGAAGGCCGGGCGCAGCGTCATTGCGCGGCGACCCAGGGGCGTTCGGGCAGCTTGGCGATCGTTTCGTTCGGGCGCAACGCGGCCGCGAGGTCGCGCGCGGCATGCGCCGTGCGCGGCCCGAAGCCGAGCAGATAATCCGCATCGAACGCGACGATACGCATGTTCTTCGCCCCTGCGAATTGCGGCAGGCTGCGCATCGCCGCCTCGCCGCCCAAGGCTTGCAGCGAATGTGTGACGGTGACGATCACCGTCGCCCCCGATCCCGCCAAAGCTTCGGCCGAGAGCGGCTTGAAGCCCTTGTAGCCGTCGATCGCGTTGACGGCCCCGGCGAGTTTGAAGATCGCTTCGGCCGAGGTTTCCGCCCCGGCCGCGAGCGGCGCGCCGCCGCCCGCCGACAACACGAACACGATTCGCGGATGCGTCGGCGATGCGGCGAGCGATTGGGCGAGCGTCGCGAAATCGGCCGCGAGACCCCGTTCCAATTCGCCCGCCGCATCGCCGCGTTCGAGGATCGCACCGACCATTCGAACGCGTTCGGCCAATATCTCGGCCGAATGTCCTTCGCGCGCCTTCACCACGCGCAACCCCGCCCCCGCCAGTTGCGTCAACACCGCCGGCGGGCCCGCATCGTCGGTCACGAGCAGCAGATCGGGCTTCAGCGACAGAATGCCTTCCGCCGCCAAGGCGCGCAGATAGCCGACCTTCGGCAGATCCTGCGCGCGCTTGGGATAAAGGCTGGTCGTATCGACGGCCGCGACGCGGTCGCCCGCCCCCAGCGCGTAGACGATCTCCGTCAATCCGTTGCCGGCGACGACGATGCGCTGGGGCGGTTCGGCGAACGCGACGGCCGCGCCGGATACGACCAGCGCCGCCGCGAGGAGAAGCTTGCGCATCGCGTCAAGCGGCCGCGCGGCCGACCAGCGATTCGGCCAGCTCGCGCCACGCCGGCAATTCCGGCTTGCCGGGTTTGCGTTCGCCGAACAGCATGGCGATGTTCTCGCCCTGCTTGTCGAAGACTTCGACCGACGTGACCACGCCGTCTTCGGTGGGCTTGCGCACCAGCCACACCGAACCGATGCGATCTTCGCGCAGATGCAGATTGAAGCTCGGGTCCATCACGTTGATCCACGTGTCCATCGGGACGATCTTCGACACGGGGCCGGTATGGATCTGGATGCAGCCGGGATTGCCGACGAACACCATGATCGGCGTGCCGCTCGCCGACGCGCGTTCCAGCGTCGCGCGCAGATCGGACGGCGCCAAAGGCTGCGCCAATTCCGTGCCCGCCAAGCGCATCGCTTGCAGACGCGAAGCGCCCACCTTGCGCACCAGGCCGAAGAAGTCGTGCGTGTCCTTCAGCGACTTCCAGCCTTCGCGCAACGCTTTGGCGTCGATATCGGCGTCGGGCTTCTCCGCCTTCTTCGCGGCGCGTGCCGTGAAGACCGGCGCCTCGGTTCCGGCCGGTGCGGCGAAATCCGCGACCAAGCGGTTCCATGCCGCCATGTCGGTTTCCTCGAGCGCGTGGACCTTGTGCACGGCATCGCCCGCCGCGTCGAAGAATTGCAGGCTGGGGCGGCGCTGCGCGTCGTTCGGCGCGACGGCGTAGCCGAATTTCCACTGGCCCAAGAACAGGCGCAGATCGATATCGGGCCCGAGCACGAGGCCGACATGGCCGCCCTCGGCCGAGAAATTCTCGTATACGCCCTTGCGCTCGTGGACGACGGATTCGTTGCGCGTCAGCGCCATCACGCGGCCAAGTTCCTTGAAGCGCGCGAGCATCGCCGCGAATTCGGGCTTGAGGCGCGTCGCGACGGACGATTTGTCGATCGGCAGCAACGCGGCTTCGCCCACGCCGAGCTTCTGCGCCACATCGTAGGCGCGCAGTTTGGGCTCGGCGGCCAGCAACGCGTCGCGGCGCGCGGCAAGATCGGTTTGAATCGGTTGGACGGACATGGTCACTCCCTTCGTCAACGCAAAATGAAACGCACCGGCACTTCGACCCAGGCGGTCAACAGCCGATCGCCGCGCCGGGCCGGTTCGAACCGCCATTGGCGCGCGGCGGCCAAAGCGGCTTCGTCGAGCAGGCGCATGCCGGAGCCCTGCCAGACGATCAGTTCGAGCGTGTCGCCGCCCTCGCCGACAAGGGCGCGCAGCACCGTGGTGCCTTCGATGCCCATGTGGCGTGCGCGCGGCGGATATTCGGGCGCCACAGGCTTCGCGCGGAAGCGCGCATCGGTCGTGACCATGATGGCGTCGGCCGGCGGCGCCGATACGGCGGCGGTCTGCGATACGGATTCTTGCGCGGCACTTGGTGCGGGTGCGGCCATGACCGGTGCCGGGTCCGGCACCGGTGCGGCGGCTTGAACGGGTTCGGGCGCTGGCACCGATGCGGGCGGCACGTCGACCGGTTTGCGCGCGATCGGTTTGGGGCGCGGTTTCGGCACGGGCTTCACGACGGGCGGCGGCTCGGGTGCGTCCTCGCCCCGCTCGAGGATCGGCTCAAGCACCGGCGGCGGCGGTTCGACGGCAACCGGTTCGACAATGGGCTCGGGCGAAGCCGCTTGCGTGAAGACCGGCGCTTCGACGGGCGCCGCCACGGGCGCTTCGATCGGGGCGGCGATCGCGATCTCGATCAACTCGATCGCGCGTTCGGCAGGCGGTGCGGCCACGCCCCCCAGCGTGGCTGCGGCGGCGACCGCGCCGAACAGGAGCCCGTGCGCGAGCAGCGAACCCAGTGCCGCGCGCGGGTCCAATCCGGATCGCGATGTCGCCGTCATCGCCATCGCGTCAGAACTTGTAGGTCAACGCGATCTTCGCGTTGCGCCCAGTTTCGTAGAACGCCGCCGGTGTGGCCGAGTTCCAGTTCGAACGGCGATAGACCTTGTTGAAGACGTTATCCACGCCGGCATCGACGGTGAAATCGCGCAGGAAGGTGTCTTCGGGCGTCCAGCTCGCATAGAGATCCCACACGGCATAGCCGCCGGTCACCGGCTGCGTGCCGGAGACGCGGTCCTGACGCGCGCTGGCGGTCACGCGCCCGCCCAGCGTCAAACCCCAGTCGAGCCAGCGATGGCCGAGGCCCAGCGTCACCTTGTCGGCGGGCGTATCGGTGAGCGGCAGATTCGTGACCTTGTTGTCGCCGCGCAGAATCGACGTGCCGACCGAGCCGAACCAGCTTCCCGAATCGTAGCGCGCTTCGCCCTCGAAGCCTTGGATGCGGGCCTTGGCGACGTTTGTCGAGGTCGTCGTCGTGCTGCCGACGACCTGCTGGATGTAATCCTCCAGATCGTTGACGAAATACGCGGCGCGCACGCGCAGGCGATCACGCGCGGCGAACACGTCGGAGAAGCGGAAATTGACGCCGCCTTCCTTGTTGAACGACGTTTCCGGCTTCAAATTCGGATTGGGCACGAAATTGTTGCCGGGGAAGTGCTGCCCGCTGACATAACGCTCGGTCAACGACGGCACGCGGAATGCTTCGGCGTAGGACACGTAAGGCGCCGCCCAGGGCACGACTTGATAGGCGACCGACGCCTTGGGCGAAAGGCGCTCGTCGCTTTTTTGCGTCGGATTGCCGAAGGACGATTGTTCGAAGCGATCGTAACGAACGCCCGGCACGACCGTAACCTTGCCGATCTCGATTTCGTTCTGGATGAACGTGCCGAATACGGTTTGATCGGCGTTGGGATATTCGGTGCGGCGTGCACCGTTGCGCCGGCTCGATTGTTCGTCGCGATACCCGTCCACGCCGATCGTCAGCGCGTTCTTTTCCGCGTCGAACAGCGAGAAGCGCGACGTGTTCTGGATGTCGAAGCCGTTGGTGCGCAGATCGGTATCGTCCTTTTCGATCGCCGTCGCCGGCAGGACGCGCTTTTCGTAGATATCGACTTCGTTGCGATAGACGACCGTTTTCAGGTCGATCAGCGGCGTCGTGGGCGCGGCATAGGCCCAGTTCACCGAGAAGCTGCGCTGCTTGGTGTCGCGATCGACGATCGTGCTGGTCGTGGTCGCGTTGCCGAGATTGGCGTCGCGCGGGATCGTGTGATCGTCGGCATAGACCAGCGTCGAGATGCCGATCTTATGGCCGTTGCCGATGTCGTAACCGCCTTTGAGCAAGCCGCTCCAAACTTCGTCGCCCGAATAGGGAATGTCGATGCCGCGGCCGTCGGTGTAATTGCCGTTGGTGCGGCGCGTGACGTTGCCGACGATCTCGCCGCCATAGCCGCGTGCGGCACCGGTGAGGCTTCCCAGGCGCGAGGAATTATTCGTCTGATAGCCCGCGCGCGCCCGGCCGCCGAAATTCGCACCCGGCTTCAGAATGTCCTCGGCGTCGACCGTGCGCATATTGACGGCACCGCCCAGCGCGCCCGAGCCGAACAACAGCGAGCCGGGGCCGCGCGACACGTCCATGCTTTTCAGCAGATCGGGCTCGAGGAACACGCGGCCGCGATGGCCGGCGTTGAAATTGTTGCGCACGCCGTCGACGCGCAGCACCACGCGTTCGTCCGACAACCCGCGCACCGTGAATTGACGCACGGAGTTGCGCGGCACGCCGTTGGTTTCGACGCCGGGCATGTCCTTGACCAGATCGTCGATGCTTTGCGGCTGACGGCGTTCGATCTCCTCGCGGTCGACGACCGAGACGGATCCGGCGACATCGCCCGCGACTTTCTCGGTGCGCGTGGCGGAGGTGGTGACGGCGTCGAGCGGCGTCACGGGTGCCGTCTGCGCATGCGCGGCGGCGGTGAAGACGAGCAAAGCGGGAATGGCGCAGCTCAGCGCCGGACGGCGTGCCAACATAAAGGCGGACTCCTTGAACATGGAGACCGTTGCTGGCTGGCTTATCCGGGGTACGCCCCGCTTGGCTGGCTGGCTGGGTCGAAGATTGTTGTTTAAGTCACTTGGTCAGCAGCAGCTTTCCCGCACCCGTCACCTTCAGCCGATAGATCGCCCCGGCATGGACGATCTTCACTTCGGTCCGGCCGGCCAATAATTCGCGGCTGTCGACCGAAATTTCGGCGTCGGGCGGCGGATTGGCGGGCGCGGCAACGGGGGCAGTCGTGTTGCTGCGACGCATGGGGGTGAAATAGCACCTGAGAATCTTAAATGCAAATGATTCGCACTAGCATTCTCAATATAGATTGTAACGCCCCTAACCTTCTAAAAAGGCGTCGGTTTTTTACTTTTGCTTGCGCTGAATCCAGCCGCCGCCGAGCACGCGGTTGCCGTCATAGAACACGGCGGCCTGGCCGGCGGCCACGCCATATTCGGGCTCGGCGAGGACGAGCTCGGCCTTGTCCCCTTCGCCACGCTCCAAATGCGCTGGCTTGGGCGACGTCGTGGAGCGGATTTTGACGGCGACGCTGGCATTGTCGGTCGCACGCGGCCCCAGCCAATTCACACCCGCGAGCGCCACGCGCCGCTCGGCCAGCGCGTCGCGCGGGCCCACGACGACGCGCTTCAATTCGGGATCGACGCGCAGCACGTAAAGCGGTTCGGCATCGGGGCCGCGCGATTGCGACAAGGCAAGGCCGCGCCGCTGGCCGATCGTGTAATGGATCGTGCCTTCGTGACGGCCCAGCACGTTGCCCTGCAGATCGACGATGTCGCCGGGCTCCGCCGCACCGGGCTTCAAGCGCTCGACGAGCTTGGCGTAATTGCCGTCGGGCACGAAGCAAATGTCTTGGCTGTCGGGCTTGGCCGCGACGGGCAGGCCCAAGCGTTCGGCTTCCGCGCGCACTTGCGTCTTGGGCATGTCGCCCAAGGGGAAGCGCAAAAAGTCGAGCTGCTCGCGCGTCGTCGCGAACAGGAAATAACTCTGGTCGCGCGTATCGTCTTCGGCGCGATGAAGCTCCGCCCCTTCGGGCCCCGCCACGCGGCGTGCGTAATGCCCGGTCGCGAGCGCGTCGGCGTTGAGGTCCTTGGCGACCGCCAGCAGATCGCGGAATTTGACCGTGCGGTTGCACTGGATGCACGGGATCGGCGTTTCGCCGCGCGTGTAGCTATCGACGAATTCGTCGATCACCGCGTCGCGAAAACGGCTTTCGTAGTCGAGCACGTAATGCGGAATGCCGATCCGATCGGCGACGTTGCGCGCATCGTGAATATCTTGGCCGGCACAGCAAGCGCCCTTCTTCTGGACCGCCGCACCATGATCGTAAAGCTGGAGCGTGACGCCGACGACGTCGTAGCCCGCTTCCTTCATCAAGGCCGCAACGACGGAAGAATCGACCCCGCCGGACATCGCGACGACGACGCGCGCACCCGGCCGCAGACCGATTGCGTCTTGCGTGGTCACGGCAGACGCTCCAGCCCCATCCGCCAGAACGAGGTTTCCAGGCGGCAGGCGCGATCGAAGATCGTCGCGAGCGATTCAAAACGCCCGCCGCCGGCGCGCGTATGCCACAGGCGGTCGACGAAATCGGCCTTGCCGCGCGCGATGCGGCGATAATCGTCGCTGGAATAGGCGGCGATCCAATCGTTGTAGCGGTTGCCTTCCTCGCGGCGCCAATCGGCTTCTTCGAGGCGCATCGCGATTTCGGCGTAACCCACGGTGCACGGCACGAGCGCCGTCACGAGATCGAGGATGTCGCCTTGCATGCCGGTTTCGAGCACGAAGCGCGTATAGGCGATCGTCGCTTCCGATTCCTCGTAGCTTTCGATCTCGTCCTTCGAAATGCCCCAGCTTTCGCAATACTTCACATGCATCGCCATCTCGCCGTCGAGAATGGCTTTGACGCTGTTGTTCACGAAAATCATGTCGGCGAGATTGTCGGCCTTATAGACCGCCAGCGCCCAGGCGCGCGCGAACTGCACTAGGAACAGGTAATCCTGGATCAGATAATGGCGGAAGCTTTCGACCGGCAGCGTGCCATCGCCCAAACCCGTGGTGAAGGGATGGGTCGTGTAGGCGTCCCACGAATCGCGGCATGCGTCGCGCAGGCGTTCGAACAGCCCGTCCTTCTGCCACAGCACGACGCTCATCGCCGTTCCTCCAGCCACGCCATCTGGATCGCTTCCAGGATCTTCTCGTTCGACTTGTTAGGGTCGTCGTCGAAGCCTGGCAGCGCCTGGACCCATTTCCACAAATCGGTGAAGCGCAGATTCTCGACGTCGGCGTCGGGATGCGCGTCCTCCAACTCGATGGCGATGTCGTTCACATCGGTCCAGCGCAGCTTCTTCATCGCATTCAGGCCTTATCGACCATCATGTTGCGCGTGGCCGTGGGCAGGGCGACCGTCAGGCCGTCCAGTTCCTCGGTCATCGTGATCTGGCAGCCCAGGCGCGAGGTATGCGTGAGGCCGAAGGCGAGATCGAGCATATCTTCCTCGTCCTCCGACGCTTCGGGCAAACGCTCGTAATCGTCCTTGTCGACGACGATGTGGCAGGTCGAGCAGGCGAGCGAGCCTTCGCAAGCGCCTTCGAGCGGCACGTCGTTGCGATGCGCGATTTCGAGCACCGAGAGGCCGACCGGAGCGTCGACTTCCTTCTTCGTACCGTCGGGATAGACGAAAAACATCTTGGGCATGGTCTTCTCTTTTTTTCCTGAAGTTCCTATCCGCCGATATCGGCGACGGCGCGGCCCGCAAGCGCTTTGCGGATTCCGCGATCCATCCGCCGCTCGGCGAAGATCTTGGTGCGGTGTTCGAGTTCTTCGGCGGCACCTTGAATCGCCGCGCGATCGGTGCCCGACATGGCGCGCTCGACCACATCGATCGTTTCGTTGATGCGCGCCTGTTCGTCGGCCGACAGAAGATCGGCATCGACACCCAAGGCGGCCTGCACCGCGTTGACGCCACGGCGCGCTTCGACGCGCGCTTCGGTCAACAGGCGGCGCTCCATATCGTCCTGCGCGTTGTCGATCGACGCGCGCAGCATCGCGGCCATTTCGTCCTCGGTGAGGCCGTAGGACGGCTTCACTTCGATGCGCGATTCCACACCGGTCGTCGCTTCCTTGGCCGACACGGTCAGCAGGCCGTCGGCATCGACCGAGAAGGTCACGCGGATGCGCGCCGCCCCCGCGACCATCGGCGGGATCCCGTCGAGTTCGAACCGCGCCAAGGATCGGCATTGATCGACCATCTCGCGCTCGCCCTGCACGACATGCAGCGCCATGGCGTTCTGGCCGTCTTGATAGGTCGTGAATTCCTGCGCGCGGCTGACCGGGATCGGCGTGTTGCGTTCGACCACTTTTTCGACGATGCCGCCCATCGTTTCGAGGCCGAGCGACAGCGGCAGCACGTCGAGAAGCAGCGTGTCCGACCCGACGGTCAGGGATTCGGCCTGCAACGCGGCACCCACCGCGACGACTTCGTCGGGATCGATATCGGTGAGCGGCGGCTTGCCGAAGAATTCGGCCACGCGTGCGCGCACCAACGGCACGCGCGTCGAGCCGCCGACCAGCACGACGCCGCCAAGCTGATCCGGCGTTACGCCGGCATCTTCCAGCGTCGCGGCGGCGATTTGGATCGTGCGATCGACCAAGGGCGCGATCAGCTTTTCGAACGCGGCGCGCGTCAGCTTGTGTTCGCTTTCCGCCTCGCCCAGATCGAGGAACCCGTCCCAATCGTCGCGATCGGTCAGGCATTCCTTGGCGAGGCGCGCGGTGACCAGCGCTTGCTTCACATGATCGCGGTCGAGCTTGTCGCTGCGCTCGCCCATGAAACGCTGGGCGATCGCGTTGTCGAAATCGTCGCCACCCAATGCGGCGTCGCCGCCGGTCGCGAGAACTTGGAACACGCCGCGCTCCAAACGCAGCAGCGAGAAATCGAACGTGCCGCCGCCAAGGTCATAGACGGCGTAAAGCCCTTCGGCCTGGCTATCGAGGCCGTAAGCCAACGCCGCCGCCGTCGGCTCGGCGACCAGGCGCAAAACTTCGAGACCGGCGAGACGCGCGGCATCGCGCGTCGCGGTGCGCGCGGCGTCGTCGAAATAGGCGGGCACGGTCACGACCGCGCGATCGACGGCGCGGCCCAAGGCGATTTCCGCGCGCTGCTTCACCGCGCGCAGAATATCGGCGCTGATCTCGACCGGCGTGAGCAGACGGTTGCCGATCTTGAGGCGCGCCATCCCGCCTTCGGCTGGCGGACCCAATTCGTAGGGCAACGCATCGCCGAGCTTGGCGAGTTCATCGATGCCGCGGCCCATCAAACGCTTGATCGACGAAACCACCACTTCGGGATTGTCGAGCAGTTCCAGGCGCGCGCGTTCGCCGACCAGCGGATCGCCGTCGTCGAAATAGGCGACGACCGACGGCACGAGGCCCACGCCACGCGCGTCGCGCACGATCTCGGCCTTCTGGTCGCGCGAAAACGCGACCACCGAGTTGGTCGTGCCGAGATCGATGCCGACCGCGAGACCCTTTTCGGTCTCGTGGGGCAGCGGCGTCTCGCCCGGTTCGTGAATCTGCAACAACATGTCGAGCGCGGCCGTTAGCCGTTAAAGGAAGCAGCGGGTTAGCAATCAGCGCGCCAGGGTCAGGCGTGCGCGCCGCGCGCGGGCCTCTTCGCCCAATTTGACCAAGTATTTGAGGCGCAGATAACCGCGTTTGGCGGCGATCTTGTCGCCCGAAGCGAAGTCCGACGCAAGGGCCGAAAGGGCGGCCTCGGCATCGAGTTTGGCTTGGCGCGCAATGGCCTCGACCGCGGCCGGATTATCGGCCTCCATCAAGGCTTCGCGACGGTCTAATTGCTCCATGAGCAATTCTTCGTCGGCGATGGTATGCGCGCCCTCGCCCTCGACCTTTTCGCCCAGAAGATCGAGCAGATAGGCCGCGCGCGTCAGCGGGTCCTTCAACGTCTCGTAGGCGTCGTTGAAGGCGACGGCTTGGCTCTGCGAGATCTGTTTGGCCTTGGGTGCAGCGGCCGCGAAACGATCCGGGTGCAGCTGGCGCTGAAAGCCGAAATAGAGCTGGTCGAGGACCGGCACTTTGATGTCGAAATCGCGCTTCAGCCCCAATCGCGCGAAATGATCGAGCGGGACCGGTGGCTGCACCGCCTTGCAGGTGTCGCAAAACAGCCCGCCCCACGCGACCGGCCCTTTGCAGGACCAGCACACGGCCAAAGCGGGACCGTTATTCGTCGAGGCGGATGTTTGGGGCGCGTTCGTCATCGAGCATTAGAACCAGCGCCCGATCAGACGTGGAAACTATCCCCGCAGCCGCAGCGGCCCTTTTCGTTCGGATTGCGGAAGACGAAGCCCGATTGCAGCTTCTCCTCGACGAAATCCATCTCCGTGCCGAAGACGAACATCGACGCCTTAGGATCGATGAAGATCGCGATACCGGCTTCGGGCTCGACCACTTCGTCGGCCGGGCCCTTCGCATCGGCGTATTCGAGCGTGTAGCTGAGGCCCGAGCAGCCGCGCGTGCGCACGCCCACGCGCACGCCCGCCGACGGCTTGCCGCGCTGGGCGAGCAGCGCCTTGACGCGCCCGATCGCCGCTTCCGTCACCGTGATGGCGGGCGGCCGCGCGCGCGGGGCGCGCTTGGCGGGAGCAGAAGTGGCGGCGGCTTCGGTCATCGCGGGTACCCTCGCTTATGCGCCGTGCTTGCGCTTGTAGTCGTCGATTGCGGCCTTGATCGCGTCTTCGGCCAGGACCGAGCAATGGATCTTCACCGGCGGCAGCGCCAGATGCTTGGCGATGTCGGTGTTCTTGATCGTCGCCGCTTCGGTGATCGACTTGCCCTTGACCCATTCGGTCACGAGCGACGACGAGGCGATCGCCGAGCCGCAGCCGAAGGTCTTGAACTTCGCGTCCTCGATGATGCCGTCGGCACTCACCTTGATCTGCAGCTTCATCACGTCGCCGCACGCGGGCGCGCCGACGAGACCCGTGCCGACCGCGGCGTCGTTCTTGTCGAACGAACCGACGTTGCGGGGGTTCTCGTAATGGTCGACGACCTTTTCGCTGTAGGCCATAGGTGTTTCTCCTTCGCGATCCTTTATAGACGAAACCTCAATGGGCCGCCCACTGGATCGATTTGATGTCGATGCCTTCTTGCGCCATTTCCCATAGCGGGCTCATCGAGCGCAGCTTGGAAACGGCCTCCACGATACGATCCGCCGCGTAATCGACTTCCGCTTCGGTGGTGAAACGGCCGAAGCCGATGCGCAGGCTGGTATGCGCAAGCTCCTCCTCCACGCCCAAGGCGCGCAGCACGTAGCTGGGTTCCAGCGACGCCGATGTGCAAGCCGAGCCCGAGGAAACGCACAAATCCTTGATGCCCATCATCAGCCCCTCGCCTTCGACATAAGCGAAGGAGAGGTTGAGATTGCCGGGCAGGCGGTTCGAGAAATCGCCGTTGAGGAACACTTCCGGCAATTTGCCGTGAACCGTTTTCAGGAAGCGATCGCGCAACGTGGTGAGGCGCGCGTTTTCCGACGCCATTTCCTGGCGCGCGATTTCGGCGGCCTTGCCCAGGCCCACGCAAAGCGGCGTGGGCAGCGTGCCCGAGCGCATGCCGCGCTCCTGCCCGCCGCCATGGATCATCGCCTGCAAACGCACGCGCGGCTTGCGGCGCACGAACAGCGCGCCGATGCCCTTGGGCCCGTAGATCTTGTGGCCCGAGATCGACATGAGATCGATCTTCATCGCCTCGACGTCGAGCGGGATCTTGCCGAAGGCTTGCGCGCAATCGGTGTGGAAGAACGCGCCCTTCTTGCGGCACAGCGCGCCGATCTCGGCGAGCGGCTGGATCACGCCGATCTCGTTATTCGCCGCCATGATCGAGACGAGCACGGTCTTGTCGGTGATCGCGGCTTCCAACGCGGCGAGATCGACGAGGCCGTCCTGCTTCACCGGCAAATAGGTGACCGTGAAGCCTTCCTGCTCCAGATGGCGGCAGGTATCGAGCACGCATTTATGCTCGGTCACCACGGTGACGATGTGGTTCTTCTGGTCCTTGTAGAAATGCGCGACACCCGCGATGGCGAGGTTGTTCGATTCCGTCGCCCCCGAGGTGAACACGATCTCGCGCTCGTCGGCGCCGATCAGATCGGCGACCTGCTTGCGCGCGATCTCGACCGCTTCCTCGGCTTCCCAGCCGTAATGATGGTTGCGGCTATGCGGGTTGCCGAATTTCTCGATGAAGAACGGCATCATCGCGTCGAGCACGCGCGGATCCATCGGCGTCGTCGCCTGATAATCCAGATAGACGGGCTTCGTCGGCGCGTTCGCCAGCCTGTCGTTGGTCGTTTGCGTGCTCATAAAATCTCTCGCTCCCGTACCCGAAACCTAAGCTGCCCGCGCCGCCTGCCGGCGCCGGGCGAATTCGATATAGGCGTTGGCGAAACCTTCCAGTCCCGCCGTCGTCGTCGCCGGTCCGAACGAGACCCGAATGGCCTCGGCCGCATTGTCCCCCGCGCCCATCGCCAGCAACGTGGCGCTGGGGCCGACCTTGCCCGACGAACACGCCGAACCGGCCGACACCGCATACCCGGCAAGGTCGAGCGCCATGACCTGGGTATGCGCCGGAACGCCCGGCAGACCGATGCTCAACGTGTTGGGCAGGCGGGGGGCCTTCCTGCCATAGAAGATGGCCTCTATTTGCGCGGAATCAACCATGTCGATCACATGGTCTCTCGCCGCATAAAGCTTTGACCAAGCGTCGATTTCCCGGGCCGCCAGCGCGGCCGCCGCGCCAAACGCGACGATGCCCGGCAGATTGGGGGTCCCGGAGCGCCAGCCGCGCTCCTGCCCGCCGCCCAGCCACAGCGGCGAAACCGCGCGTTTTTCGCGCACGACCAGGGCGCCCACACCCATCGGCCCGCCGATTTTATGCGCGGACAGCGCCAGCGTATCCACGTCGAGAGCCACGAAATCGACCGGGATTTTGCCGGCGGCTTGCACCGCGTCGCAATGGACGCGCAAGCCCGCCGCATGCGCGCGCGCGGCGATCTCGGCCACCGGCTGGACCACGCCGGTTTCGTTGTTCGCCAGCATCACGGCGACGAGCTTCACGCCCGCGATATCCGCGCGTTCCAAATCCAGCACGCCGTCCGCCGTGACCGGCAGCACGCGGCCATCGGGCAGATTGGCGCGCACGGCATCGTGTTCGACGGCCGAATAGGCGGCGTCCGCACCGAAGCCCGACAGCGCGAGCGCATTGGCTTCGGTCCCGCCGCTCGTAAACACGACGCGCTCGGCCGGCGCGTTGACCAGGGCGGCGACTTGTTCGCGCGCCCTCTCGATCAGTGCGCGCGCCGCGCGACCGGCGTTATGGACCGACGACGGATTGCCCGCCGCGACCAACGCGCGCGCCATCGCTTCGGCCGCTTCGGGCCGAACGGGGGCGCTCGCGTTCCAGTCGAGATAGGCGGTCGGCATCGTCGTTACTGCGCCGCGACCATGGGCTCGGCCAGTTGGGCCTCGACGCCGTCGATCACGCCCGCCGTGCCGAGCACGCGGCGCGACACCACGTTCGCCAGCGTGACCGACGAGAGATAGAGATGGATCTGGTTGCCCAGCTCCTCCCACAAATCATGCGTCAAGCAACGCGCTTTGTTGACGCGGCAACCGACGGGCGACCCCGGCGCGCAGCGCGTCGCGCGGATCGGCTCGTCGACCGCGAGGATGATGTCGGAAATGCGCGTCTGATCGCTGGTATGGGCGAGCAGATAACCCCCACCCGGCCCGCGCACGGAGCGCACCAACCCGCCGCGCCGCAGCTTGGCGAAAAGCTGCTCGAGATAGGAGAGCGAAATCTCCTGACGCTCGGCGATATCGGCGAGCGCCACGGGATTGCCGTTGCTGGTCGATGCGAGATCGACCAT
The DNA here is from genome assembly GCA_965228135.1 of Tagaea sp. Lineage (GTDB taxonomy): Bacteria > Pseudomonadota > Alphaproteobacteria > CACIAM-22H2 > CACIAM-22H2 > Tagaea. The sequence goes on along the minus strand of OZ245798.1, from coordinate 4,800,324 downwards.
CGCCATCACGGCGTAGCGGCCTTTGGTGGAAAGCTTCATGGGATCAACCTTCCGATCTCAAACGCGATCATTCGCGTAAACGCGCAGCGGGGCGGCATCGCGTTCGTCCAGCGCCTTGCGCTGGGCGGCGACGAGACCTTCGAGCTCGGCCATGCGCGCGCGCAGGATGCCGAGATCGCCTTCGAACCGATCGAGCGCGCGGGCGACGGGGTCTTGCACCTCGCCCGACATGCCATAGGCGCAGAAATCGTCGTTCTTCGGCCGGCCGACGATCTTGGCGGGAATGCCCACCACCGTCGCGCCCGCCGGGACCGCTTCGAGCACCACGGCGTTGGAGCCGACGCGCGCATTCTTGCCGACCGTGAACGGCCCGAGGATTTTGGCACCCGCGCCGACGATCACGCCGTCTTCCAGCGTGGGATGGCGCTTGCCCTTCTCGAGCGACGTGCCGCCGAGCGTCACACCCTGATAGAGCGTCACGTCGTTGCCGATCTCCGCCGTCTCGCCGACCACGACACCCATGCCGTGATCGATGAAGAAGCGCTCGCCGATGCGCGCGGCGGGATGAATCTCGATCCCGGTCAGGAAGCGCGCGAACACGGCGATGGCGCGGGCGAGCAGTTTCAAGCCGCGCGCCCAACACCCATGGGCAAAGCGGTGCAGCAGCACCGCGTGGAAGCCCGGGTAGCAAAGCACAACCTCCAGCCGCGAACGGGCGGCGGGGTCGCGGGCCAAGATGGCCTCCATATCCGCGCGAATTGCCTTGAAACTCATTGTCTTAACCAACTAACATTCAGGACTGCCTCGAGTATGCGGTAACAAGAAACCGTTCCTGCCCGCCATACCCGAGAAACGCAGTCGGAATTTAGGGAGACCGAGCAAATCGGTCAAGTTTGTTTATCCCTTGCCGCCGGAAGCCGAGTCGTCGTTTCGTACAGCACCAAAATTTAAACAAATCCGACTTTGGGCTCGATCGCCGCGGATTTGCCAAAACAGTTCACTTCGTGGAGTAGGACCCGGGAATGCCGGATGTGACGATCAACGGTGCCGAAGGCCGGCTGGAGGGCAAGTTCGCGCCCGCCAGTGCGGGCGACCGCGCACCCATCGCGCTTCTGCTGCATCCCCATCCGCAGCACGGCGGCACGATGCACAACAAGGTCGTGTACACGCTGAACTTGGCCTTTCAAAAGGCCGGGTTCTCGACCTTGCGCTTCAATTTCCGCGGCGTGGGCCGCAGCCAAGGCTGCTATGGCCGCGGCGAAGGCGAATTGCAGGACGCCGCCTCGGCCCTCGATTGGATTCAGCAGAACCTGCCCAATTCGCGCGGCTGCTGGATCGCGGGTTTCTCGTTCGGCGCTTGGATCGGCATGCAATTGCTGATGCGCCGGCCGGAGATCGACCGCTTCATCTCCGTCGCCCCGCCCGCCAATATTTTCGACTTCTCGTTCCTCGCTCCCTGCCCGTCCTCGGGCCTGATCGTTCAGGGCGACAAGGACGAGATCGTGCCCGAGGAATCGGTGCTCAAGCTTTCCGAGAAGCTGGCGAAGCAAAAGGACATCGTCGTCGATTTCCGCGTCATCAAGGGTGCCAACCATTTCTTCGCCGATCGGCTCGACAGGCTCGACGCCATGGTCGCGGAATACGCCGCCTCGGCCCTGCCGACGATGCGCGACGCGGCTCCGCCGCCGCCGGTGATGGCGCCCCCGCCGCCGCCGCAGCCCGAGCGCAAGCCGCCGGCGATTTCCCTGCCGCCCGACGCGCCCAGCCGTGCGGAAGCGAAGAAGGCCGCCGCCGCCAAGGCGAAGCCCAAGGCTGCGGCCCCCAAGGCCGCCGTCAAGAAAGCCGCCGCGCCCAAAGCGAAACGCTGACGGACACGGCCTCGGCGTGTTATAGCGCCGCCGCCATGACGAAATTCCGCTCCGAATTCCTGCAAGCGGCGCAAGCGCGCGGCTTCATCCACCAGATCACCGACCCCGAAGGTCTCGACGCGCGTCTGGCGTCGGGCAAGCAAATGGTCGCGTATATCGGGTTCGATGCGACGGCGGACTCGCTGCATGTCGGGCATCTGTTCCAGATCATGACGCTGCGCCTGTTCCAACGCTGCGGCCACCGGCCGCTGGCGTTGATGGGCGGCGGTACGACCAAAATCGGCGATCCCTCGGGCAAGGACGAAGCGCGCAAGCTGCTGTCCGAAGCCGATATCGCGGCGAACGTCGCCAGCATCAAGCGCAGCTTCGACAATTATCTCGATTTCGGCGACGGCAAGGCGCTGATGGTCGACAACGCGGAATGGCTCGACAAGCTGCTCTATATTCCGCTGCTGCGCGATATCGGCCGCCATTTCTCGGTCAATCGCATGCTGACGATGGATTCCGTCAAGCTGCGCTTGGAACGCGATCAGCCTTTGTCGTTCCTCGAATTCAACTACATGATTTTGCAGAGCTACGATTTCGTCGAGCTCGCCAAGCGCTACGATTGCGCGATGCAGATGGGCGGCTCCGACCAATGGGGCAACATCGTCATGGGCGTCGAGCTCGGAAGGCGCGTGGCCGAGAAGCAGTTGTTCGGCCTGACGACGCCGCTGCTGACCACCGCCTCGGGCGCCAAGATGGGCAAGACCGCGGCGGGTGCGGTGTGGCTCAGCGCGCAGCGCCTGTCGGTCTACGATTACTACCAATATTGGCGGAACACCGAAGACGCCGACGTGATCCGCTTCATGAAGCTGTTCACCGATCTGCCGCTCGACGAGATCGAGAAGCTCGCCAAGCTGCAGGGGGCCGAGATCAACGAGGCGAAGAAGATCCTCGCCTTCGAGACGACCAAGCTGTGCCACGGCGAAGCCGCCGCGACCGAAGCCGCCGAGACCGCGCGCCGCGCGTTCGAGGAAGGCCAATCGGCCGAAGGCTTGCCGACGGTCGAATTGCCCAAGGCCGAACTCGCCGCCGGGATCGGCGTGCTCGATCTTTTCGTGCGCGCCGGTTTGGCCGCATCGAAGGGCGAAGCGCGCCGCCTCGTCCAAGGCAAGGGTGCGAAGATCGACGACGCGATTGTCGAAAGCGATACGCTGATCGTGAAGCTCGATGGCGGCACGGTGAAACTCACCGCCGGCAAGAAGCGCCACGCGCTGGTGAAGGCCGTCTAAGCGATCAACGCCGCGGATTGCGCGCGAAGTAAGCGTCGATCGAGCGCACGATGCCGCTCGCCACGCGCTGGCGATATTGCGGCTTGTTGAGCTGGCCTTCGTCCTGCGCGTTCGAGAGATACCCAAGCTCGATCAGCGCCGACGGCACGTCGGGGGCGCGCAGCACCGCGAAGCCCGCGAAGCGATGCGGATTGACGGGCAGCAGTTGAACTTCGCGGCCCATCTCCTGCACCAGCGATCGTGCGAGCGAGATCGAATGATTCGAGGTTTCGCGCTGGGCGAGATCGATCAGGATCGACGTCACGTCGCGGCTTTCGCGGCTAAGGTCGACGCCCGCGATGATGTCGGCGCGGTTTTCGCGCGCGGCCAGACCGGCAGCTTCGGAGTCCGACGCGTTTTCCGACAGCGTGTAGATCGACGCCCCGCGCGTTTCGCGATTGCCCATCGAATCCGCGTGGATCGAAATGAATAGATCGGCCGATTGCTGGCGCGCGATGGCGATGCGATCGCGTAAGCGGATGAACACGTCCTGATCGCGCGTCAGGAACACGCGATATTTGCCGGTCGCTTCCAATTGGCGGCGGATCTCGCGCGCCATCGCCAGCGTGATGTCCTTCTCGTGCGTGCCGCCGATGCCGATGGCACCGGGATCCACACCGCCATGGCCGGGATCGAGCACGATCATCGGCCGCTCGATCCGGCGCGGCGCTTGCGCGGACGGCGCCGCCGGAACGGCCGCGCGCGGTGCGGGGGCCGCACTCGCGACCTGGGTCGACGGTGCCACGGGGGCGGGGGCGGCCACTTGCGGCACGGTGGGCGTTTGAATATGCGGCGACGCGGCGGCGGGTCGCGGCGCAGATAGCGTCTGCGGCGGCGAAGGTGTCGTTGCCGGCGCATCCGGAACCGGCGGGGGCATATTCGCCTGCATGGCGCGCAACACGCCCGACGCACTCCAGGGCTGGACGTCCTGGGCGAAGGCTTCCGGGGTCGTGCGCTCGAACTCGATAATCAGGCGCTGCCCCGCCCCTTGCCGGGTCGGTAACTCGAAGCGCGCCTCGCGCACCCGCGCCGGGCCGGCCAAGTCGAGAACAAGGCGCCCGGTCTTGGCGTCGAAAGCGCCATAGCGCAGCCCCGCGACCAGCCCGCGCGGCGGCGGGTTGCCGGCGTTCTGACGCCAGGCGACCGCCGGCAGATCGACGACCGCGCGCATCGGTTCCGACAGGAAGAACACCTGATATTCGACGCGGCGGGAGATCTCGACGGTCAGCCGAACACCCCAAGGGGAGTCCGTCAAATTAACCGATTGGACGGCGATTTCCCGTCCCGAGGCCGGACGCGCGGTACCCTGGGCATGGGCGGCGGCCACTGCCAAGAAAGTCGCCAGCGCTATAAAGACGGCGCCGAAGCGCCGGGCCCACAACATATTGTCAACTCCGTGCCTGGATCCCGCCAGCTATATCCCGCGACGCGAGCGACCGACAAGCATCGAAAGACTCGGATGGAATTTCCGATTGTTACCAGGGGACCCGGTCTGTATGGTGGATTCGTCCGCTGGTGGGGGCCCCTTTAAGACCGGAGTGCCCTCCACCGTGCGAACGGCCTCGTGGCCTCCCGGCTTCCGACCCTTTTGGGGACGATCCGGGTTCGGTGCCTGGGACCGTCTCGCGGCGGACGCGCCAGGGCGGCCGGGTCATCTCCCGCGCGACGCCCCAGGGTTTCGGGTTCGATGCCCGGGCTGGCTTTCCTTCGGGAAAGACCCCCGGCGCGGCATCCCCGGAATTCGGATTACCCCGCGGCGCGGGCCAAGGAACCCGCGCGCGACACGCGAACTCCCCTTGGGGCCGTGCGCGACTTCGATCCGGTCTTTGATTTTTTGGGACGCGAACCCGCGTGGTTCTCGCGCGATCTGGCGTCCCCCAGATAAGTTCGGAGCGGCAGTATGGCCACCAAGCGTATGTTGATCGACGCGACGCACCCCGAGGAAACGCGGGTCGTCGTGCTCGATGGTAACCGTCTCGCGGAATTCGACTTCGAGATCGCGAGCAAAAAACAACTCAAGGGCAACATCTATCTGGCGCGCGTCACGCGCGTCGAGCCCTCCCTTCAAGCGGCGTTCGTGGAGTTCGGCGGCAATCGCCACGGCTTCCTCGCCTTCAATGAAATCCACCCGGACTATTATCGTATTCCGATGTCGGATCGCGAGGCGCTGGACGCCGAGCACGACGATCACGATCACGACGATGTCCGGCACGCGGAACCGGAAACGCCGGCCCCCGCCATCATCGATGTCCCGGGCGACGAACCGCCGATCGATCCCACGCTGATCAACGTGACGCCGACGGAAAACGCCGGCCCGATCGATCTGCTGCCGCCCCCGCATCTGCCCGAAGCCCCCGCCCCGGAAGCGGCCGCACCCGCGAGCGATTCCGCACCGGAGCTGCCCTTCGCAGCACCCGCCCCGATCGATGGCGCGCCGTCGCAATCGCCGGTCGAAGCCACGCCGATCGACGGCGCCACCGGCGAAGCGGTCACCGTTGAAGCCGGCGGCGCGGATCTGCCGCCGCTCGAAGAACATGCCGAGCCGCGCCAGCATCACGTCGAAGACCTCGGCGGCGACACGGTCGAGGAAGCGCACGAGACGCGCCGCAGCCGTCGTCCGCAGCGCCACTACAAGATCCAGGAAGTGATCAAGCGCCGCCAGGTGCTGCTCGTCCAGGTCGTGAAGGAAGAGCGCGGCACCAAGGGTGCCGCGCTGACCACGTATCTCTCGCTCGCCGGCCGCTATTGCGTGCTGATGCCCAACACCGAGCGCGGCGGCGGGATTTCGCGCCGCATCACCTCGCAGCAGGACCGCAAGCGCCTCAAGAGCCTGATCGAGGAACTCGACATGCCCGAAGGCATGGCGGTGATCCTGCGCACGGCGGGTATGGAGCGCGACACCTCCGACATCCGGCGCGACTACGAATATCTGATGCGCCTGTGGGAGGAGATCCGCGATCTCACTTTGCGTTCGTCGGCGCCCGCGCTGATCTACGAAGAAGGCACGCTGTTGAAGCGCGCCATGCGCGACATCTATTCGGCCGATGTCGGCGAAATCCTGGTCGAAGGCAAGACCGGCTATGAAGGTGCGAAATCCTTCATGTCGATGCTGATGCCCTCGGACATCGCCAAGATCCGCCTTTACGAGGATCGCACGGCGCCGCTGTTCCAGCGCTTCCAGGTCGAGAACGAGCTCGACGAGATGCACCAGCCCACGGTGCGCCTCAAATCGGGCGGCTATATCGTCATCAACTCGACCGAAGCCTTGGTCGCGATCGACGTCAACTCGGGCCGCGCCACGCGCGAGCGCCATATCGACGAGACCGCGTACAAGACCAATCTCGAAGCCGCCGACGAAGTCGCGCGCCAGCTGCGGTTGCGCGATCTCGCGGGTCTGATCGTCATCGACTTCATCGACATGGACGACCATCGCCATCAGGCGGCGGTCGAACGCCGTCTGAAGGAAGCGATGAAGTCCGATCGCGCGCGCATCCAGATCGGGCGCATCTCGGCCTTCGGCCTGCTGGAGCTGTCGCGTCAGCGCCTGCGCCCGTCGATCGCGGAAATGAGCTTCGAGGTCTGCCCGCATTGCGAAGGCACGGGGCGCATCCGCTCGACCGAGTCCACGGGCCTGCATGTGCTGCGCGGCATCGAGGAGGAAATCTCCAAGGCGCGCAACACGGGCGAGTTCGTCGTCCATGTGCCCGCTTCCGTGGCGCTCTACATCTTCAATCACAAGCGCGCGGCACTGGCGGATATCGAAACCCGCCACGGCGTGCGTTTGACCTTCCAGGCCGACGACAAGCTGATCGCGCCTGCCTATCGCGTGGAGCGCGTGCGCGCCAAGCAGGGCGGCGAAGCGGGCCCGGCCCCCATCCGCCATGTCGAAGATTTCACGCCCAGCGAGCCGCCGGTTCGCGAGCGCGAGGAATTCACCGATTCGCGCGGCGATGACGGCGACGAAGGCGGCGAACGCGAGCCCAACCGCCGCGAAGGCCGCGGCGAGAGCCGTGCCGAAACCGATGGCGAGACCGACAGCGAACGCCGGGGCCGTCGCCGCCGCCGTCGCGGGCGCGATCGCGACCGCGAACGCGGCGATCGCCCCCAACACGTCGCCAACGGCGAAGCGCCGCAAACCGGCGGCGAACCCACAGCACTGCAAGCCCCCACCGGCGACACGCCGGTGGAAGCGGCACCGATGGACCTCGTCCCCGGCGGCACGGAAGCCCATCGCCCGCGCGAACCGCGCCCCGTGCCGAATGGCGCCCCCAATGGCGAGGGCGGCGAGGCCGGCGAAGGCGATGATTCGCGCCGTCGTCGTCGTCGCGGCCGTCGCGGCGGCCGTCGCCGTCGCGGCGAAGGCGGCGAAGGCATGGAAGCCGGCGCGCCGCAAACGCCGCAGAGTGGCGTGGCGGTCGAGCCCGGCAACGGCAATAGCAATGGCAACGACGCGCCAGCGCCGCAGGCCGAAACCTACGCACCCGCCCCCTATCGCGTGCCCGGCCCCGGCGACGATCTCGACCGGCCCGGCTTCGCCTCGGCCCCGCCGCCGCCGCGCGTTGCGGGTCCCGGCGATGCGCATGATTGGCCGTGGAACCGTCGCGTCGATCAGCCCGCCCCGGCGGTCAACGTCGCGGCGCCGGTTTCGGCGCCCGCACCGATCGTCGCGGAAACCAAGCCGGAAGAACCGGTCGCACCGGCGGCCCCCGCCGCCGCGGCACCGGCCGCCGAGCCTGCACCGCCGCCGCCCGAAGACGATCCCAACAAGCCCAAGCGTCGCGGCTGGTGGAATCGCCTGACGGGCTAAGGCTCGCCAAGGTCAAAGACAAAGGGCGCCGGATTTCGTTCCGGCGTCCTTTTTGTTTGTGCGGCGTTTATTTTCGCCAGGCTTTGAGGCGCGCGGCGGCTTCCTGCATATCGGCGAAGGTGCCGGCGAAGGAAAAGCGCATCGTGCGATGGCCGCGCTGCGGATCGAAATCCTTGCCCGGTGTCGCGGCCACGCCCGCTTCGTCGAGCATGCGCTTGCAGAATTCGGCGCTGTCGTTGGTCATGTGGCCGACGTCGCAATAAAGATAGAAGGCGCCGTCGGGCGGGGCGAATTCGGCGAAGCCCGCCTTGGGCAATTCGGCCAAAAGATAATCGCGATTGGCGCGGTAGTTGCGCACATGCGATTCCAATTCCTCGGTCGCATCGAACGCGGCGATCGCCGCGTGCTGGGCGAGTGTGGGCGCGGCGATGAACAGATTCTGCGCCAAGCGCTCGACCACGCGCACCATGTCGGGCGGTACGATCAGCCAGCCCAGGCGCCAGCCGGTCATCGAGAAATATTTGGAGAAGCTGTTCACGACGAACATGTCGTCGCCGTAGGACAAAGCGGTTTTGGTCTGCGGCCGGTTCTCGAACACGACGCCGTGATAGATCTCGTCGGAGATCATGCGAATGCCTTTGGCGCGGCATGTCTCGACCAGAATCTTCAAATCGCCGGGCGACAGCATCGAGCCCGTCGGGTTCGCGGGGCTTGCCACGATCAAACCCGCCATGGATTCGTCGAGCGACGCGGGATCGGGCTGGAACTTGGTACCCGCTTCGGCCGCCAAACCGACCGGCACGCAATCCAGCGCCTTCAGAATATTGCGATAGGCGGGATAGCCCGGATCGGCGAGCGCCACGCGGTCGCCCGCATCGAACGCCGCGAGAAAGGCGAGCAGAAACCCGGCCGAGGAACCCACGGTGATGCAGACGCGTTCCCACGGCAAATCGACGCCGTACCAGCGCGCATAATGCCGCGCGATCGCCTGGCGCAATTCGGGCATGCCCAGCGCCAGCGTATAGCCGAGCTTGTCGTTGTCGAGCGCGCGCTTGGCCGCTTCGCGCACCAGAAGCGGGGCGGATGTGCCGGGCTGGCCGACTTCGAGATGCACCGCCTTGCCCGAAGCGTCCTTGGCGGCGGCATCGCGCGCGGCGGCGGCACGCATCACGTCCATCACGATGAACGCGGCCACGTCGGCACGCTTGGCGATTTTATGCGTCATCAATTGGAACCAATCGCGAGGCCCGCACCGCGCCGGTCGGTTTCGATCCGGCACGTGTTGCTCTCGGCGATCAAACCGCCGGCACAATGGATCGCCTGCACGCGCGCGGCTTCGCCGTTCGCCGGCAAGTTGGCGCGCGGCGCGTCGATCGACGCGGCCAATCCTTCGCGCCCTTGCAGCGTATCGAGGGCCGTGCGCGCCAGCGCCAAGGGCGCTGCCGCCCCGCCCGACGCGGCGCCCACGAAGGTCACGTCGTTGCGTTCGCGCAACGCGATCGCCACCGTCAGCCAGCGCGCATCGGGCCCGCCGATGCGCGGGGCCGGGGCAAGCGGAAACGCCGTGCCTTGCGGCAGCTTGGCGATCCCGAACGGCGCATGGCCGGTCAACGCGCAGGCGACGGCACCGCCGTCGCGATCGACGATCGCGAAACCCGTTCCCGACGCCGTCTCGGGTTCGGGCGCGAACTCGCCGCCCCCGCCCGCGAAGCCGCGAATGCGCGCGGAGGCCATCGCTTCGCCCATCGGCAAGCTCGACGACAAATCCGCTTGCAACCATTGCGCGCGATCGCGCGATGCGGCGGCGGCGGTCGACACCAGCAGCGGCAAGCGCGCATCGGGGGCGGTCGGCCGCCAGCGCGATTCGAGCGCGCCGAAGATTTGCCCCACGGCCAAAGCGCCGGCGGCGGGCGTCGTGCCGACGAACAGATCGTTGCTTTCGCCCACCCGGATCGACGGCTGGATCTGCGCCATGCCCGACGCCAATTCCGCCGCCGTCAGGCGAATGCCCGCGGCGCTCAGCGATTGCAGCATCGCACGCGCGAACTGTCCGTTATGCAGATCGCCGGGGCCGCGGCTGCGCAACACGCCCAACGCCGCCGCCATTTGCGGCTGGACCATGCGCTCGCCTTCCGCGATCGGCCGTCCTTGCGGCAGGAAGATCGCGCGCAAGCCCGGATCCTCGGCCAAACGTTGCGCGTTCGCGGCGACGTCGATGGCGAGGGCGCGCGTCGCCTCCGTGCCGTTGCGCGCGAAACTTTCGGCGGGGCTGACGACCTGTTCCCAGCGCAGGCGGCCATAGCGCGCATGCAGCGCGAACAGCCCGCGCGGAATTCCCGGGATCGCGACTTGCGCGTCTTCGCCCGCCGCCGTCGCGGGGAACGAAATCGATTCGACCGCGCGCGCGCGCCCGGAACCCGTCGTGATCAGACAGAACCCGCCGCCGCCCAGCGGCACCTGGCTCGGCAAGGTCACGGTCAGCGTCAGCGCCGCCGCGACCGCCGCATCGGCCGCCGATCCGCCGGCGGAAAGGATGTCGCGCGCGACCAACGCCGCACGCGGCTCGGCCAATGACGCGCCGCCCAAGAAGCCGCGCACCGATCCGACGACGCCCAAATCCTCGGTCTTCGTGCCGCCCATCCCGAGCCAAGAACAGCCCGACAAAGCCATGCCGGTCGCGAGCAAGCCCGCCATGAAAAGGCCGCGCTTGGGCGATTGATTTGCCGGGCGCGTGGCCCTAGCTTGGGTCCGCACGCCGTGCGTCGAGCTTGGAAACTGGGTCATGCGCTTGAAACTGCTCGATTTTGCGAAATTCTTGCGGGCCGCCGGAAAAGCGGGCCTCGCGGGCGTTATCGCTCTTTCGGTCGCACTCTGGCAACCCCCGCCGGCGGGTGCCCAAGCCCAGCAGCGCATCCAGTTCATCCGCGACGCGGAAACCGAAACCATCATCCGCGCCTATGCGACGCCGATTTTCCGCGTCGCCGGTCTCAATCCCGACGACATCAACGTCCATCTCATCAACGACCGCACGCTGAACGCCTTCGTGGCGATCGGCCAGAATATGTTCTTCCACACCGGCCTGCTGATGCGCACGGAAACGCCCAGCCAGCTGATCGGCGTGATCGCGCACGAAACCGGCCATATCGCGGGCGGACATTTGGCGCGCCTGCCCGAAGCGATGCGCGACGCGTGGACGGCGTCGGTCATTTCGCTGCTGGGCGCGGCGGCGGCGGCCGTCGCCGGGCGCGGCGACGCGGCGATGGCGTCGATCTTGGCGGGGCAACAGATCGCGGAGCGCAATCTTCTGCGCTATTCGCGCGCGCTCGAATCCTCCGCCGATCAGGCCGGCACCACGTTCCTCGATCGCTCGCAGCAATCCGCGCGCGGCTTTCTGGAGTTCATGCAAATTCTGCAGGACCAGGAATTCGCGATGGCCGACCGCCAGGATCCTTACGTGCGCACCCACCCGGTGACGCGCGAGCGCATCGACTTCATCGAGAATTTCGTCGCCGGGTCGCGTTTCTCCAACGCGCCCACGCGGCCCGAATTCATCGAGATGCACAAGCGCATGCGCGCCAAGCTGACCGGCTATATCGAGCCCGCGCGCGCGCTGTCCCAGTTTCGCGAGAGCGACACCGCGCTCGAAGCGCGTTACGCGCGCAGCTGGGCCTATTACCGGCGCGGCGATCTGATGCGCGCGATCCCGTTGATGGACGGGTTGCTGAAGGACTATCCCGACGATCCGTGGTTCGCCGAATCGCGCGGCCAGTTCACCTACGAAAACGGCCGCCCGCGCGACGCGATCCCGTATTACGAAAAAGCCGTCGCGAAAGTGCCGGGCAACGCGCTGCTGCGTTTGGAACTTGCTTCCGCGCAGATCGCGACCGAGGATACGGCGCTGCTCAAAGCCGCGATCGACAATCTGATCGCCGCCCAGGCGCGCGAACCGGAGACCGCCGAAATCCACCGCCAGCTCGCCGTCGCCTATGGCCGCGACGGCCAAATGGGCATGGCGGCGTTGTCGCAGGCCGAATACGCGCTGCTGATGGGCCAGCGCGTGGCGGCGCGCGGTTTCGCCGAACGGGCGGAACGTTTGCTCCCGGCGGGTTCGACTTATATCCTGCGCGCCCAAGACATCAAAAACGCGATCGAGCCGAATCCGCCCCGCCAATGAAAAAACACATCGCCCTCGCCGCCGCCCTTCTCCTTCTCGCCGCCTGCGCGAGCGGGCCTTCCGGCCAAGCGCCGGCCCCCGCCCAAGCGACGCGCGCCTCGGTCGTCGACGGCGCGATCCGTTTGCTCGACCGCATTCCGGGCGCCCAAGCCAATCCGGCCCCCGAACAATGGTGGACGCGCCGCCAGGCGAACGAAGGCCCGCTGACGGTCGTCGATCTGCAAGGCACGCTGGCGATCCGCCCCGACGCGCCCGGCGGTTCCTTGATGGCGCGCCGCGTGGACGCAAGCCTCGCCGCCACGCCGTTCCTGCGCTGGAGCTGGTATCTCGAACCCAGCGTGTTCGGCGGCGGGCCGGGGACGGGCCAGGAGCGCGGGCTTCGCATGGTCGTGTTCTTCCGCTCGGTCGATCGGCCGTTCAGCGAGCGTCTTGCTTCGTGGGCGTTCGTGGCACCCGCCGAATACGATCATTGGGTCGAAATCTCGTTCGGCGGCTTCGGGGCGGCACGCGCGGAAATGGCGCAGCAGCGCAAATGGACCGCCGACGAATCCGGCCGGCGCATCGTGCTGCGCGAGCCGCGCGCCGAACAGGCCGGCAATTGGCATGTCGAAGCGATCGATCTGAACGAGCTCTATAAGCGCTTCTGGCCGAACGGCGATCCGACGAAAATGCGCATCGTCATGGTCGGTCTGGGCGGCTTCTCGGGCAACGTGCCCGAAGGCGTGCCCGGCGCCATCGGCTATATCTCCGAAGCGTATCTCACGCGATGAAGCGCATCCTCGCCGCCGCGTCGCTGGCGCTGGCTTTGATCGGGCCCGCGCAAGCGCAGGCGCCGGCCCCCGATCGCGCGGCGATCGAACAGATCGTGCGCGATCTCATTCGCCGCGAGCCGGAGATCGTTCTCGAAGCGCTCGACGCGCTCGAAAAACGCAACGAAGCCCAGCAACGCGACGCGGCCAAGCAAGCGTTGAGCGAGCGCCGCCGCGAGCTCGAAAACGATCCCGATCTGCCCGTCGCGGGCAATCCGCGCGGGGCCGTCGTGCTGGTCGAGTTCTTCGATTATCGCTGCCCCTATTGCCGGCGCATGGCCGAGCCGCTCAAGGAATTGCTCGCGGCCGAAAAGGACGTGAAGCTCGTGCGCCGCGATTGGCCGATCCTGGGTCCGCCTTCGGTGACGGCGAGCCGGGCGGCTTTGGCCGCGCGCGCGCAAGGCGACGCGCGTTACGAAGCCTTCCACGAAGCGTTGATGACCGCCCAAGTCCAGATCGACGAAAATTCGATCTTCCGGATCGCGCGCGAAACCGGGCTCGACACCGATCGTCTGCGCCGCGACATGGAATCCCCGCGCATCGCCGCGATCCTTCAAAAGACCGATACGCTCGCCCGCGCGCTGGCCTTCACCGGCACGCCGGGCTTCGCCATCGGCGACACCCTGGTGCCCGGTGCGGTCGATCTGCGCACGCTTAAAAATCTGGTCGCGGCGGCGCGCGCTCCAGCACCAAAGTAAGGTTCAGCATCATATCGGGCGTCTTGCCGTCTTCGGCGAGCGGCAGCATGACGCGTTCGATATGGCGCCACATTTCCATAAAGCTGAAGGCGGGCGCCCCGCGCCGCCAACTGATCGCCCCTTTCGCCACGGCGCAATAATCCGGCAGCGTCGGGTTCACCGCGAAATCGGGCGAAACCTCGTCCATGAAACGCCCGGTGGCGCCGGCGAGCGGGCCGGCATCGAGCGCGGTGCCGATCAGCCGATAGCGAAAGCGCGGCGGCGTGCCGACGATGTCGAGCAGCCAGATATTCGGCATGAGTTCGGGCATCGCGGTCGGATCGAAATGCCGGCGCGCGGGCAGCAGGCCGGGCCCCGGCGATAGGCGCCGCCAATATTCGTGGAACGCGCGCACGCGCGGATCGGCATAAGCCGGCACATGATCAAGCGCGCCGGGTTCGCCGCCAATCACGGTTCCGCGTCCGGCTGGTTTTCGGGCCGCGCCGCGTCGAACGCGGGCACGGTCATGCAGGTTTTGAAAATCGCCATCAACCGCGGCCAGGCGGCGTCGAGTTCCGCATCCGCATAGAAACGCTTGGCGTTGAAGACCTGCGGCACCAGGCAAATATCGGCGAGCGTGGGCGCGTCGCCGTGGCAGAATTTCCCCGTTTCGGGAGCCGCGAATTCCGTCTCCAGCGCGTCGAAGCCGATGGCGATCCAATGCCGGTACCACGACGCAACTCCCGCCTTGTCGAGCTTCAGCGTGTCGGCGAGATAATTGAGGACGCGCAGATTGTTGAGCGGATGGATGTCGCACGCGATCGCGAAAGCGAGGTTGCGCACCCGCGCGCGCGCCGCGATATCCGGCGGCAGCAGCGGTTTTTCGGGATAGGCCTCGTCGAGATATTCGCAAATCGCCAGCGACTGCGCGAGGCCGAGATCGCCGTCCTGCAAATACGGAATCAGGCCTTGCGGATTGCGCGCGAGGAACGCAGGCGTGCGCTGTTCGGCCTTGCGCAGATGGACGAATTCGTTGTCGTAGGGCAGGCCTTTCAACCCGAGCGCGATGCGCGTGCGGAACGTGGCCGACGAACGAAAATAGCCCCAAAGTTTCATGTCCGGTCTTCCCGACAATTTGGACGCGAAGATAGCCTCGGACGGGAAATTTTGCACGCCGGCGCGCGGCGCTAACCGGCGTTGGGTTTGCGCCGACTGGCCAGTGCGATCGCCGCGGCGATGCAGGCGAAGCCCGCACCCAAGCGCCAATCCACGACCTCGCCCAGCACCAGCGCACCGCACGCGGCGGCGGCGATCGGGTTGAGCGTCACGAACAACGTGACGTTCGAGGCCGAAATTCGCGTCAACGCGAAGAACCACAGGTAATAGCCGACGAGGCCTGCGGGAAAGGTGAGCCAGAACATCGCGAACCAGCCCGACGCGCTGAAATGCCCGAAGCCCGAGAAATCGCCGCGTACGACCAGTGCCGCCCCCAGCGCGGTGCAGCCGGCAAGGCATTGCAACGCGGTCAGCGACATCGGCTTGTAGCGGCGCACGTAACGCGCCGACAGCACGGTATGCGTCGCCCCGACCACGGCGGCGACCAGCATGACCAGATCGCCCTTCCACGCCTCGGGCCCGCCGCCCGCCCGATCGCCCAGCGCCACCGCCACACCCAACGCCGCGAGCACGCAGGCCGCGACCTTGTTGAAGCTCAATTTCTCCTGCCCCATCGCCGCCGCCAACGCCAAGGCGAGCACGGGCATCAGCGACAAGATCAGGGCGGCGCGCGCCGCCGGGATGTAGCGTGTACCCGTCGCGAACAGCCAACCGAACCCGGCGAACATCAAGGCGCCCAGCAGGAAGATCGGCAGCACATCGGCGCGCGCGATCCAGCCCGCACGCCGGCCCGGCACGCCCCAGGCGATGACCGCAAGACCCGCCCCCGCCCCCAACGCGCGCAGAAAGGCGACGGTCATCGGCTCGCTTTCGGCAACCGCATAGCGCGACGCGACGAAGGCGGTGCCCCCCAGAATGGCGGCGAAAGCGGCGAGCAGAACGGCGACGTGTTCCTTATGCATGCGGGGCGCATCATGCCCGGCAAATCGCCCGCGGCCACGTAAAACACCCGCAACCGTCCCCTGCGCACCATGCAAGGCCCGGAAATCCCGGCCGGATTCGGCCGAAAAGAGCGATTTGCGCCCCCCTCCCCCCTTGCTATAACCGCGCCCTAGCGACTCGTCCCCCATCGGAGGCCCGACGCCCTTGGAGCCCAAGCCAACTCTGCTGATTCTGAACGGGCCCAATCTCAATATGCTGGGCACAAGACAGCCGGAAATCTACGGCCGCACGACCTTGACCGACGTCGAAGGCGAGTGCCGGGCGTTGGCCGAGGATCTGGGCGTCGAGCTCGATTTCCGCCAGTCGAACCACGAAGGCCAGCTTATCGACTGGATCCAGGAAGCGCGCCGGACCGCCGACGGCATCATCATCAATCCGGGCGGTCTGACGCATACGTCCGTGGCGCTGATGGACGCGCTGACCGCCGCCGATCTGCCGGTCATCGAAGTCCACATCACCAATATCCACGCGCGCGAGGAATTCCGGCACCATTCCTATGTCAGCCGCGTGGCCAAGGGCGTTATCGCGGGTTTAGGCCCGCAAGGTTATCTCTTCGCGCTGGAAGCGTTGGCGCGCATCGTCGATCCCGATCTCGAGTAAAATCATGGCAGCCAAGAAATCGAAACCCGCCCCCGTCAAGAAACAAGCCGCCAAGCCGGCGGCCAAGGCCGCCGCGCTGGCACAGCCGAGCTTCGGCCCGTCCTCGGCCGACGTCGAACGCCTGGCCAAGCTCTTGGAAAAGACCGGCCTCGTCGAACTCGAATATCGCGAAGGCGACAAGCGCCTGCGCCTGTCGCGCAGCGGCGGTGCGGTGGCTTATGCGACGGCGCCTGCCGCGGCGCCCGTCGCGGCCGCTGCGCCGGTCGCGTCGGCCGCCGCTGCCCCCGCCGCCGAGGCGAGCCTTGAAAACGCCGTGACCTCGCCGATGGTCGGCACCGCCTATCTCTCGCCCGAACCCAGCGCGCCCGCGTTCGTGCGCGTCGGCGACAAGGTGAAGGAAGGCCAGACGCTGCTGATCGTCGAGGCGATGAAGGTGATGAACCCGATCCGCAGTCCCCGTTCGGGTACGATCGCGCGGATCATCGTGCAGAACGGCGCGCCGGTCGAATACGGCGAAGCGCTGATCGTGATCGAGTAGGCCCCCGCGCGATGTTCGAAAAAGTCCTCATCGCGAATCGCGGCGAAATCGCGCTGCGCATCCATCGCGCGTGCAAGGAGCTGGGCATCCACACGGTCGCGGTGCATTCCACCGCCGACGCCGACGCGATGCATGTGCGCCTGGCCGACGAAAGCGTGTGCATCGGCCCGCCGCCCGCGCGCGACAGCTACCTCAACAAGGCCGCGATCATCTCCGCCGCCGTCATCACCGGGGCCGACGCGATCCATCCCGGCTACGGCTTCCTGTCCGAGAACGCGGATTTCGCGCGGATGGTCGAGGATCACGGGATCGCCTTCATCGGCCCGACGCCCGAACATATCGCGATGATGGGCGACAAGATCGAAGCCAAGCGCGCGATGATCTCGCTGGGCGTGCCCTGCGTGCCCGGCTCCGACGGCCCCGTCACCGATATGGAAACGGCGCTGAAACTCGGCAAGGAAATCGGCTATCCCGTGCTGATCAAGGCGGCGGGTGGGGGCGGCGGCAAAGGCATGCGCGTCGCCAATTCGGCGTCCGAACTGGAAGAAGCCTATCGCGGGGCGCGCGCCGAAGCGGGCGCCAATTTCGGCAACGACGTCGTCTATATCGAGAAATATCTCGGCCATCCGCGCCACATCGAATTCCAGATGCTGGCCGACACGCACGGCAACGTCGTGCATCTGGGCGAGCGCGATTGCTCGTTGCAGCGCAAGCACCAGAAGGTTCTGGAGGAAAGCCCGTCGCCGGCGCTCAATTCCGCGCAGCGCGAGAAGATGGGCAAGATCGTCGTCGACGCGCTGAAGAAGCTCGGCTACCGCAACGCCGGCACGCTCGAATTCCTCTACCAGGACGGCGAGTTCTATTTCATCGAAATGAACACGCGCCTGCAGGTCGAGCATCCGGTGACCGAAATGGTCTGCGGCCTCGACCTCGTGCGCGAACAGATCCGCATCGCGTCGGGCGCGCCGATGGCCTTCACGCAGGAGGAAGTGCGCCTGCAAGGCCACGCGATCGAATGCCGCGTGAACGCCGAAGATCCAGAGACCTTCGCGCCGTCGCCGGGCTTGATCGCCGAATATCACACGCCCGGCGGCTTGGGCGTGCGCGTCGATAGCGGCCTCTATTCGGGCTATCGCGTGCCGTCGCATTACGATTCGATGGTCGCCAAGCTGATCGTCCACGGCACCAGCCGCAACGAATGCTTGATGCGCCTGCGCCGCGCGCTCGACGAATACGTGGTCGGCGGCATCCAGACGACGCTGCCCTTGCATCGCCGCCTGACGCGCTCGCAGGAATTCATCGACGGCAATTACGACATCCATTGGCTCGAACGCTGGATGGGTCTGAAGAAATAGCCGTCGATCGGCCTCGCCCTTCGACGGGCTCAGGGTGAGGCCTATGCGCACTCCTCATGGTGAGCCTGTCGAACCATGAGGTCGGCGCGAGTTCGGCGATGGAGGAACTGACTTACCGCCATCTGCTGTGGGCCTACGCCAACGGGATTTTCCCGATGGCGCAGACCGCCGACGACCCGGCGATCGGCTGGTACGATCCCGATCCGCGCGGCGTGCTGCCGTTGGACGGCGTGCATATCCCTCGCTCGCTCGCCAAGCGCTTGCGTAAAGCCCCGTTCGAATTCCGGATCGATACCGCCTTCGCCGCGGTGATGGACGGCTGCGCCGCGCGGCCCTCGACCTGGATCAATACGACGATCCGCGATCTCTATCGCGAACTGCACGAAGCCGGTCACGCGCATTCGGTCGAGGCGTGGGCGGACGGCGAGCTCGCCGGCGGGCTTTACGGCGTGCGATTGGGCTCGGCGTTTTTCGGCGAAAGCATGTTCGCGCGCAAAGACGATGCGTCGAAAGCGGCCCTCGTCCATCTGGTCGCGCGGCTACGCGCGGGCGGTTTCGTGCTGCTCGACACGCAGATGACGACCGAGCATATGGCGCGGTTCGGCACGGTCGAGATTTCGCGCGCCGAATATCGCCGCCGGTTGGCCAGCGCCTTGAAGGGTGTCGCGCCGTTTACGGAAATCCCGCAAACGCGCATCGACGCCGAATTCGCGAAGCTGATCGGAAAAGCCTAACGGCAGCCGACGAGCCAGATGTCGTAGACCGGGTGATCCATCGCCGACACGGCGGGGGCGGAGGCGAACATCCAGCCCCGGAACACGCTTTGCGCCTGCTCGCCCGATTTGCGTTCGACCACGTCGAGATAGGCCGCACTCTCGGGCGGTTCCTCCGGCGGGCGCTTGCGGCAGGCGCGCACGACGACCGACAGCGTGCCGAGCATCACTTCGCGTTCGACCGGCGCTTCGAGCGTGCGCACGCGCCCCGTGACCTTATCCAGCGTCTGGAGCTGCGCGGTTTCCAGCGTGCGCCAATTGGCGGCGGGCGCCGTCTGCGCCCAAGCCGGGGCGGCGATGGCGAACAGGATCGCGGCGAGGGCGGAAAGGACGCGCATGGTCAGCGCGGACTTAACCCCTTGCGGGCATGCGCGCAAGGACCCGCTTAACGGTCGTATTGATCGGCGGTATCGGCGTCGTAGGAATCTTCGGGCAGGCCGGTATCCGCGCGGCGCGGCACTTCCTGGAAGCCGCGCTGGCCGGGCTGGCGCAAGCCGGTCTCGACCGGCGCCGTGGCGACCGGGCCGGCGGCCGCGGGCGGATTATGGGCGTCGCGCAACAGGATGGCCGCCCCCTGCCCAGTCGCGGCGACGAACACCACCACCGCCAGCACGCAGGCCGATTGTCCGAAGGTCCGGCACAGCCACGCGAACGGCGCGAATAAAATTCCGTCTCGCATCGTTGTCCTCCACCACCAGTCACATCGTGTCGAATTCCACGATGTCAATATGGCGTGGCCGAAATATGGCGCGCAGTGACACCTGTCACAGCCCGACATATTACGACGCAAGAATTCGTCAGCGCGCCGGTGTGGAAAGGAAATCTTTCGGTAGATTCATCGCGCGCAGCACGACGCGCGCGATCTGCCGGCCCAGGCAGTCGTAAAGCATGTCGGCGACTTTGGTCATGTCCTCGCGCGGCACGTTTTCGAGTTTCATCTGCCCGCTTTCGATCCAATGACGCATCGTCTCGTAGCGCGGGAAGATCACGACGTCGTGCCGCAAGCCCGCTTGGTTCATCGCGTCGATATAGGGCTGGAAGCCGATCAGGCGCACCGTGTCGCGCGCGTATTGCGGCGTCACCAGCAGCGTATCGGCTTTGGCGGCGGCGATCGCCGCGATCCCGTCCTCCAACGTCGTGCCGAATTGATCGAGATCGATCGAGCGCACGGCGTCGGCAGTACCCGTTTCCCAGACGACCAGATCGGGCTTGAGCGACAGCACGTCCTTGGCCATGCGCTTGGCCATCTGTTCGGCGGTCTCGCGCGGTTTGGCGCGGTTCTGCACCGTGACGGCGACATTCGGCAAACGGCGGCGCAAATCGGCTTCGAGCCTGGCGGGCCACGCCGCGTCGGCCGACGTCGCGCCCGTGCCCATCGTCGAGGACGAGCCGATCGCGACGATCGACAGACGCTTTTCCAGCACGACGCGCTTGGCCGAATGCACGAGCTTGGCGTCGGCGACGAACACCGACGCCGGCACGCGGCAGGCCTCGGGCATGACCAATGCCGCAGGTGCTGCGGCCGGCGGGGTTTGGGCATACGACAGCGACGCGGCGAACAACGCCACCCCCATCGCCCCCCAGAACCTCAATCGCGACCCACGCCCCGCCATGGATCAGCCCTCACCTTTGCGCGGCATTCCTTGCGCCTTATACCAAGAAAACAGCTTGGCGAGGGCCAGCAGAATGAAGCATCCCGCCGCCGTCACCACGGCTTGATTGGCGACCGACGCGCCATACTCGACCAGGGCCGCATGTCCCAGGACCGAGAGGAAAATCCCCAGGCAGAATATGGCGAGCGAGTTCGTGCCGCAGCGCGTGATGGCCCGCGCCCAGCGCAGTTTGAGCCAGGCGGCGTCGCGCGGAACGCGCCACACCACGACCGCGCACAGCGCCAGAATGCTGAGGAGCCGCAACGGCCCTTCGTTGGTCTTGTCGGCGAATTGATAGATCGCTTCGGCGAACGCGACCGGCACCGTGTCGAAATAATAGCCGATGGTGATCCAGGTGCGGACCGGGATGGTCGCGGCCAGGAAGATCGCCGCCGCCCAGAAGACCCATTTCGGCACGCCGACCGGTTCGCCGTCCACGCCCGCGCGCCAGCCGCAGAAAATCCCCAACGCGAACAGGAACTGCCACGCGAAGGGATTGAAGAACCAGCCGCCTTCGGGATAGCCGGGCAAATTCCAATCGAAGATCGGCACGCCGATATAGACCGCCGCCGACAGCACCAGCAGATAGCGGCCGTAGCGCGGGATCAGCGGCAAGAACAGCGCGAAGCCGAGCAGCAGCGCGATATAGAGCGGCAGGATGTTCATGAACAGCGGCTGATGCGCCAGCAGCAGCGCTTGCACGATCGCGACATGCGGCCGGTCGAGGAACGCGGCGATCTGCATTTCCTCGATGAATAGCGGGTTGTCGAAATTCTGCGCCGTCCACGCGACCTGGGCCGTGTAGATCACGAACAGGAAGATATGCGCGACATAGAGCGTCCACACGCGCGCCATCACGTTGGCCACCGCATAGGCCGTGCCGTCGGCGCGCGCGCGCCGGCCGAACACCAACGCCGCCGCGTAGCCCGACAGGAACACGAAGATCTCGGCCGCGTCGCAGAACAGGAAATTCGCGAGTGTGAGGAACGAGAACGCGTTGTCGGGAATGTGATTGATGAAGATGAACAGCAGCCCGAGGCCGCGGAAGAAATCCAGCCGCTGGTCGCGGCCTTTGGCGGGCGCGCTCATAAGCGGCCGCTCCCGCGCGTCAGTTCGGCTTGGCGGGTTGCTGGGTGGCGCTTTCGGCCGAATTGAAGATGAAGCGGCCGAGCAGTTGCACGAGATTGACCGGCGATTGGGTGAACTGGATCGCGCCGCCGGCGGCCAGCATCTTGTCGTCCGACCCCGGCGACAGCGCGAGATAGGTGCCGCCGAGCAAGCCTTCGCTGGTGATCTGCGCCGAGGTGTCGCGCGGCAGCTTCACGTGGGAATCGATCGTCAGCGTCAGCACCGCTTCGTAGGTGTCGGGGTCGAGATTCTGCGCCAGGACCGAGCCGACCTTGATGCCCGCGAGCTTCACGTCGGTGCCGACGCGCACGCCGTCGATGCTCTGGAACTTCGCGGTGATCTGATAGCCGCGCACCGGTCGGAGATCGGCCGTCGAATAGGCAAACACGACGAACATGCCGGCCACGACCAGCACGAGCGCGCCCATCAGGGTTTCGACCAGATTCTTGCCCATAGTCCTCGATCCGATTCGCGAATGACCGCCTCAGCTATGCGGCGGAATCAGTTCGGCGTCCAGGGTTCGTAATCGCCCGTCGCCTTCGCGCGCTGACCGCCTTGGAAATCATGTCCCGGCGGCCGATAGGCTTGGGGCGAGCCGGTCAAATTCGGCTGGTGCGGCGCTTGCCAGGGTTTGCGCGTGGGCAGGCCCGACGCGGGCGGCGGGGCGGCCATCAGATGATGCAGCCACGCATGCCAATCGGGCGGCACTTTCGACGCCTCGGCCTCGCCCTCGTACACGACCCAGCGCTTTTCGCGCCGCGCGCGTTGCAAGCCGGTCTTGTCGCGGTAATAGCGATTGCCGAATTCGTCGCGGCCCATTTCTTCGCCGCGCAGCCACGTATAGATCAACGTCCCGATGGTCATTACTACCCGTCCCTTGAAGCGGGCGGACTATCGCATGCGGCTTCGCGAGTCGTCCAGAATGGCGGGCGTGACGTGCGGCCGATTCCGCCGGTCGCGGCGCTTCGATTCTCCCGCCGCGCGAAGATGACGGAATCAAGCGTTTGGGGGAGTCGCATCCCCGTTTCGGGTCCGCCGAAGCCGGATCGAGCGCGACGCGACACCGCAAATTCCTCGCGTCGCGCGGCCGATGCCGTCTTTCCATGAATTTCGGAATTGTACATTTTACCCGGTGTATAATTAGAGCGCTGAAATTAATTGAAAAAATCCGAAATATGACGGGTTTGTAATAGTCGATGCTGCACTGCACACTACCCCTTGGGCATATTCGAACCCATTGTTAGCGCATTGATATTACGTTGAAAATAAGAGCTTGACGGTTTTCGCCCTGGATTTTAGCGGTTTCCCGTCGGCACACCCCCTGTATCTAGTTGTCGTAACTACATTTTGTGGTTCCTGCCGCGATCTTGCCAAAATCCTGTTGCGGGTGATTCCGGGGTTTGTTCAACATCTGGTAACGAGCTTCGCCATCCACCACGAAATCTAGTGAGCGGTTTTCACCCGCAACATCCGGGATCGGGGGACGAGTCGGCGAAGACGGGGGCTGATTCTGCGCGTGTTCCGACAACGGGTCACGCGCGATCGGCTCAAGCAATCAGGCGATGAAGCGGGCCGAGAGAGGCCGCGCACATCGGGATCGAAGACGGCTGGAGGCTAGGATGCGGATCGAGCGGCGCTTTACGACGGACGGGGCCGATGCTTACGCGAGCATCGCGTTTACGACCACGAACAGCGAAATCAAGAACCCCGACGGCTCGGTCGTCTTCCAGGCGAAGGACATCGATGTTCCGGCCAGCTGGTCGCAGGTCGCCTGCGACGTGCTCGCCCAGAAATATTTCCGCAAGCGCGGCCTGCCCGCGGCGCTGAAAGCGGTCGAAGAAAACGACGTGCCGTCGTGGCTGTGGCGCAAGAAGGCCGACGACGCGGCCCTCGCGAAACTGCCGGAGAATGCGCGCAACGTCGGCGAAAATTCCGCCAAGCAGGTCTTCGACCGCCTCGCCGGTACGTGGACCTATTGGGGCTGGAAGGGCGGCTATTTCGATTCCGAAGCCGACGCGCGCGCCTATTTCGACGAAATGCGCTACATGCTGGCGGCCCAGATCGCGGCCCCCAACTCGCCGCAATGGTTCAACACCGGCCTGCACTGGGCCTATGGGATCGACGGCCCCGGCCAGGGCCATTTCTACGTCGATTTCCGCACCGGCAAGCTGACGGCGTCGACCTCGGCCTACGAGCATCCGCAGCCGCATGCCTGCTTCATCCAATCCGTGGAAGACGACCTCGTCAACGAGGGCGGCATCATGGATTTGTGGGTGCGCGAAGCGCGCCTGTTCAAATACGGCTCGGGTACCGGCTCCAATTTCTCGCGCCTGCGCGGCGAGAACGAGAAGCTGTCGGGCGGCGGCAAGTCGTCGGGCCTGATGAGCTTCCTGAAGATCGGCGATCGCGCCGCGGGCGCCATCAAGTCGGGCGGCACCACGCGCCGGGCCGCCAAGATGGTGACGGTCGATATCGACCATCCGGATATCGAGAAATACATCGACTGGAAGGTCGTCGAGGAACAGAAGGTCGCGGCCCTCGTCGCGGGCTCGCGTCTCGCCGCCAAGCATCTCAACGAGATCATGGCCGCGTGCGACAAATCGGCGGGCGAAGCCGGCTACGATCCCAAGAAGAACACGAGCCTGCGCAACGCCATCAAGGGCGCGCGCAAATCGCTGATCCCCGAGAACTACATCCAGCGCGTCATCCAATTCGCGAAGCAAGGCTTCGAGAAGATCGACTTCAAATCCTACGACACGGATTGGGATTCGGAAGCCTATCTGACCGTTTCGGGCCAGAACTCGAACAACTCGGTGCGCGTGACGAACGCGTTCCTCCAAGCCGTGCTCGATAACGGCAAGTGGGAATTGATCCGCCGCACCGACGGCAAGGTTCATGACCGCGTCGACGCCAAGATGCTGTGGGACAAGATCGGCGAAGCCGCTTGGGCCTCGGCCGATCCGGGCCTGCAATACGACACGACGATCAACGAGTGGCACACCTGCCCGGCTTCGGGGCGCATCAACGCGTCGAACCCGTGCTCGGAATACATGTTCCTCGACGACACGGCGTGCAACCTTGCCTCGGTCAATCTTCTGGCCCTGCGCCGCGAAGACGGCTCGTTCGACGGGCCGGCTTTCGAGCATGCCTGCCGCCTGTGGACGGTGACGCTCGAAATCTCGGTGCTGATGGCGCAGTTCCCCTCCAAGCGCATCGCGGAACTCTCCTACGAATTCCGCACGCTGGGCCTGGGCTTCGCCAATATCGGCGGTCTGCTGATGGCGATGGGCCTCGGCTATGACTCCGACGAAGGCCGCGCGATCACGGGCGCCATCACGGCGATCATGACGGGCGTGAGCTACGCCACGTCGGCCGAGATGGCCGCCGAGCTCGGGCCGTTCCCCGGCTACGAGCCCAACCGCGAGCACATGCTGCGCGTCATCCGCAACCATCGCCGTGCGGCGTATGGCGAGACGGCGGGCTATGAAGGCCTGACGATCCTCCCCGTTCCCCTGCCCGCGAAGGATTGCCCCGACGCGCGCTTGGTCGACGCCGCGCGCAAGGCGTGGGACGACGCGCTGGAGCTGGGCGTCGCCCACGGCTATCGCAACGCCCAAGCCACGGTCATCGCGCCCACCGGCACGATCGGCCTGGTGATGGATTGCGACACGACCGGCATCGAACCGGATTTTGCGCTGGTGAAGTTCAAGAAGCTGGCCGGCGGCGGCTACTTCAAGATCATCAACCGCGTCGTGCCCGTCGGCCTCAAGACGCTCGGCTACACCCAGTCGCAGATCGACGACATCATCGCCTATGCGGTGGGTCACGGCACGCTGAAGGGCTCCAACGCCGTCAGCCACGGCGCGCTCAAGGCCAAGGGCTTCGGCCAGGCCCAGATCGACACGCTGGAAGGCGCCTTGAAGTCGGCGTTCGACATCAAGTTCGCCTTCAACAAGTGGACGCTGGGCGAGGAGTTCTGCCTCAACACGCTGAAGCTCTCCAAGGAACAGCTCGACGATCCGGCGTTCGATATGCTGGCCGCGTTGGGCTTCGCCAAGGCCGAAGTCGAAGCCGCGAACACCTGGTGCTCGGGCTCGATGACGCTGGAGGGTGCGCCGCATCTCAAGGAAGAACACCTGTCGGTGTTCGACTGCGCCAATCCCTGCGGTCGCAACGGCAAGCGTTACCTGTCGGTCGACAGCCATATCCGCATGATGGCGGCCTCGCAGCCGTTCATCTCGGGTGCCATCTCCAAGACCATCAACATGCCCAACCAGGCGACGGTCGAGGATTGCAAGGACGCGTATCTGCTGTCGTGGCGTCTGTGCCTCAAGGCGAACGCGCTCTATCGCGACGGCTCCAAGCTGTCGCAGCCGCTCGCTTCGATCGTGGGCGAGGACATCGACCTGCACGAGGAAGTCGAGACGATCGCCGCCGCGCCGCAAATCGTGAAGGTCGAGAAGATCGTCGAGCGCATCGTGGAACGCGTGGCGGCGACCGCCCGCGCGCGCCTGCCCAACCGCCGCAAGGGTTACACCCAGAAGGCCGTGATCGGCGGCCATAAGGTGTATCTGCGCACCGGCGAATACGAAGACGGCAAGGTCGGCGAGCTGTTCATCGACATGCACAAGGAGGGCGCCGCCTTCCGCAGCTTGATGAACAATTTCGCCATCGCCGTGTCGATCGGCCTGCAATACGGCGTGCCGCTGGAAGAATACGTCGAGGCGTTCACCTTCACGCGCTTCGAACCCAACGGCATCGTCCAGGGCAACGACGCGATCAAGAACGCGACGTCGATCCTCGACTACATCTTCCGCGAACTCGCCGTGTCGTATCTCGGCCGCGACGACCTCGCCCATGTGGTGCAGGACGATCTCGAGCCGGATTCGATGGGCAAGGGCGAGAAGGATTCGACCCTGCCGGGTGCGGGTTCGGCCGCCGCGGCCGCCGCCCTCGACGCGGTCAAGAAGGTCGCGTCGACCGGCTTCGTGCGCTCGCGCTTCAAGGTGCTGCCGGGCGGTGCGCCCGCCTCGGCTTCGGCCGTGGCGCTGGCGGGCGATGTCGATCTGCTCGAACCGGAAGCCGAAGCGGAAGTCGGTCTCGCCGAACCGGCGGAAGCGCCGGCCCAGGCCGAAGGCGACAAGCAGCCGATCGGCTTCGCGATCGAAGCGGTCGCCGCGGCGATCGGTACGGCGATGGAAGCCGCACCGGCCCAGGGCGCTTCGAAGATGGAGAAGATCCGCGAAGCGCGCATGAAGGGCTACACGGGCGATCCGTGCGAGACCTGCGGTTCGATGGCGATGGTGCGCAACGGCACGTGCACCAAGTGCATCGATTGCGGCTCGACCAGCGGCTGCTCGTAAGCCGCGCGCAAAAAAACGCGAAACGCGAAAGGGCCGGGAGAAATCCCGGCCCTTTTTCGTTGGGCGGCGGGCCAGCCCATAAATAGCCCGCGTCAAAATTATAACCGCAAAATTTCCGGATTAGCTTGCTGGGTGGAACACCCCTTGCTACCTAATTCCCATGGCAATCCAGGGTAACGATCCGCGCCGGCCGGGCGAGGATATCGACAAATACGACGATCGCGGCTTGCGCGAGATGCTGCGCTTGGCCGCCGAAGGCGTCGAAGGCCTGTTGATGCGCCACGTGCCCGGCAAGGAAAGCGATATCGATCGCGAGATCTTCGAGGATATCGGGCGCAACAGTTGCTTCCGCTTCAAGGAATCGACCGGCGCCTTCGCCGACGCGCCGATCCGCTTCGACGCCGAGCGCGGCCGCCTGGACGTGGTGATGAACCTCAACCAGACGGGCCAGGAGACGGGCATCCAATTCGTGCGCTCGGGCTCCGACGCGACGTTGATGCGCGATTACGACCCCGGCTCAGACTATAACCGCCGCCTCGTCGAACTCGTCTCGCAGGTGCTGGGCCTGGGCATCGTCGACGAAGTGGTGTTCGGCCAGAAGCTGCCCGAGGCGTCGCTTCTTTATCTGCGCCCGCTGCCCCAGCCCGAAGAAAGCTGCGAGCGTTTCATCAACGACATCGTCACCGCGATCGGCAACTACAAGCCCCAGCCGATCCGCAACAAGCAGGCGTTCAACGAAGCCTATGCGCGCCTCGTGCAGCGTTTGGCGAAATCGGGCGTGCCGCCGTCGCGCCTCAACCCCATCGACATGCAGCACACGCTGCAGCAGGAAATGCTGCGCGGCATGGTGAAGGTCGAAATCTGGCGCAAGCTGTGGCGCTGGGTGATCGATTGCGCGGTGAAGGTGCAGGATCTGCGCCCCATCCCGGCGATCTTGTCGGACAAGCCGCTCTCCGCCCAGGTGCGCGACCTGGAAGACGCGTTGAAACGTGCCGGCAAAATCATCGGCACGCATGTCTACAACGCCAGCATGCTCTACGACCGCGCGGTGAAGGGCGTCAATTTCTACGTCGAGGCGATGCCCGCCATCCTCTATATCCGCGAGGCGCGGCCGGTGGTCGAGGAGATCTACGTCAAGGTCAACGGCTGGTCGGCGGCCTGGACGCATATGCCCAAAACCGCCTCGATCGGCGAAGCGACCAATCTTCTCGCCCCCACATTGGCGGGCGTGAAGGACGTGTTGTCGCGCCCCGCCCCGCGCGCGATCGGCGCACCGCAAGGCGCCAAGAACTAGCGAATCATCCCGAAGCGGCGCAGCGTGGCGAGCAAGGTTTCGCCCGCGACCGGCACCACGCGGATATCGCCGGGTGCCTCGAAAAGGCTCGCATCGAAGCGCCCCGGCGTCACGTCCTCGAAACTCCAATCGAGGCGGCCGGGCTGACCGCCGATCGTGCCGGTTCCTTCCAGGCGCCACAACACGCCGCGCCGATCGACCAGCGCCACCGCGTCGAGCGCCACGTCCGCCGCATCGCGCTTCACGCGCAATTGCGACGCGGGCACGCCGTCGATCGACGTGCTGCGGATCGCCGATTCCTGGAAGCCGCGTCCGCGCAAAATCGCGGGCGGCAGACCGAGCCCGGTCAGATCGGTTTCGAAAGCGAGGCGCAAGGCGGGTGCGAACAGCCACGCCTTGTCGCGGTCGAGCCTGGCGATCACGACATGCTCGATCCCGTCGGTCGCGTGATAGCGGATCGCGTCGCGCGTGCGATGGATGCGCGCCGAACGCTTGGTGTCGCGCCCGAACCAGCCGATCGCGGTGTAGTCGATCTGCGGGGCGAACAACGACGGGCGCGCTTGACCGAGAGCGGGGCTTGCGAACAACGCCAGCCCCGCCAAAGCGCTTCGACGCGAAATCAAGCTCAGGAGCCCCGCTCCGGATCGAGCCCGGCGGCGCGCCGATAAAGCCGGGCGGCTTCGGCGGGATCGCGGGTCACGCCGCGCCCGGTTTCGTACATGCCGGCGAGGTTGTTCATCGCCCCGCGATCGCCCAGGCGCACCGCGCGGCGGAAGAAATCGACCGCGCGCCCATCGTCGCGCGCGACAAATCGCCCGTCGCGATACCAGCGGCCCATATTGTTGAGCGCGGAGGCGTTGTTGAGCGCGGCCGCGCGTTCATACAGCGCGAAGGCGGCCGGGTCGTTGCGATCGATCCCGCGCCCGGCGGCGAACAGCGAGGCGAGGTTGTTCATCGCGGCGGCGTTGTTCTGCGCGGCCGAACGGCGATACCAATCGACGGCGATCTTGGGGTCTTGCGGGCCGCCTTCGCCGATATCGTTCATCACGCCGAACATGAATTGCGCGCGCGGATCGCCAAGCTCCGCGCTACGCAAGCTCCATTCGCGCGCCGAGGCGAGGTCGCGCGTCACGCCGCGCCCGTTGTAATGCGCTTGCGCCAGAAAAAACGCGGCCGACGGCAAGCGCGCGGACCACGCGCGCTCGAACATCTTGACGGCCGAGGCTTCGTCCTTCGGCACGCCCGCATCGCCATTGGCGGCGAGCAAGCCCATCTCGACATAGGCGACCGGCTCGCCCTTGCCCATCGCCTGGACCAGCAGCTTGCGCATCTCGCCCAGATCCTGGGCCACACCTTCGCCGCGCCGATGCATCATGGCCAAGCGCACCAGCGCCAAGCCTTCGGGCGTCGAGCGCAGATTTTGTTCTTCGGCGGCGGATTGCGGGCCGGGTGCCGCGCCGGAATTGGCGACGCAGGCCCCCAAGGCCAACGCCAGCCCGGCCGCGACGCCAAAGCGGAGAAGTTTCGAGCGCATGGCAAGATGATGGGCGAGCCGCGCCCGCCCGGCAAGCCCCCTGGCGCAATCGGGAGGCTGCGGCTATCGTCGCGCCCTTTTCCGCCTCCAGCGAAGGGAAATACCCATGACCGGCACGATCGACGCCCGCCTCAAGCAACTCGGCATCGAATTGCCGCCCGGCTCGGCCCCGGCGGCGAATTACGTGCCCTATGTCGTGACCGGCAAGCTCGTGTTCGTCGCCGGCCAAATTTCCCAAAAGGACGGCAAGCCGGAATTTTTGGGCAAGCTCGGCCGCGAATTCGGCGTGGCGGAAGGCCAGCAAGCCGCGCGCCTGTGCGCGCTCAGCATCCTGTCGCATGTGAAAGCCGCCGCCGGCGGCGATCTCGACAAGGTCGTGCGCTGCGTGCGCCTGGGCGGCTTCGTCAACGCGACACCCGAATTCACCGACCACCCCGCCGTGATCAATGGCGCCTCGGATATGATCGTCGAGATCTTCGGCGACAAGGGCAAGCATGCGCGCGCGGCCGTCGGCACCTCGTCGCTGCCGCGCGGCGTGGCGGTCGAGATCGACGCGATCTTCGAACTCGCCTGACCGCGAAATAGGTCTATCCTGGTGCCATGCCCGATGGCGCGCTGACGCTGAAAATCGACGCGGTCGAAAGCCTGGCCGCGATCACCCCCGCCGAATGGGATGCGTGCGCAGGTGCGGATAATCCGTTCCTCAGCCACGCCTTCCTGTCGGCGCTGGAAGATTCGGGCAGCGTGGGCCCGCGCACCGGCTGGGCGGCGCATCACCTGATCGCGCGCGACGAGGCGGGCACGCTGGTCGGCGCCGTGCCGCTTTACGCCAAAAGCCACAGCCAGGGCGAATACGTCTTCGACCATAGCTGGGCGCAGGCCTATCAGAACGCGGGCGGGCGCTATTATCCGAAGCTGCAAGCTTGCGTGCCGTTCACGCCGGTTCCGGGGGCACGATTGCTCGCAAGGCCCGGCGAGAGCCGCGATGCGGTGCGCGACGGTTTGGCGCGCACGCTGGCGGAGCTGCCGCGCTCGTCCGGCGTTTCGTCGCTGCACGTCACCTTCTGCGACCGAAGCGACGCCGAATTGCTCGCCGAGAACGGCTTTGCACTGCGCCGCGGCGTGCAGTTCCATTGGGAAAATCGCGGCTATGCCGGCTTCGACGATTTTCTGGGCGCGCTGTCGCATTCGCGGCGCAAGGCGATCAAGCGCGAGCGGCGCGACATCGCCGCGACCGGCATCGAATTCATAGCGCTGACCGGCGGCGATCTGCTGCGCGAGCATTGGAACGTATTCTTCACGTTCTACATCTCGACCTCCGACCGCAAATGGGGAAACCCCTATCTCACGCGGCGCTTCTTCGATCTGCTGCATGATCGCTTGGCCGACAAGGTGCTACTGATCCTGGGCCGCAAGGACGGCGAATGGGTGTGCGGCGCGTTGAACCTTATCGGCGCCGACACGCTCTATGGCCGCAATTGGGGCGCCTCGGTCGATCTGCCCTTTTTGCATTTCGAGGCGTGCTACTACCAAGCGCTGGACTTCGCCATCGCGCGCGGTTTGAAGCGCGTCGAAGCGGGGGCCCAAGGCGAGCACAAGCTGCAACGCGGCTATATGCCCGTGTCGACGTGGAGCGCCCATGCGCTGCGCGATCCCGGCTTCGAGAAAGCCGTGCGCGAATTCTGCCGCGCCGAGGACGACGCGATGCGCGCCCATATCGACGAACTCGCGGCGGAGGGGCCTTACAAATGAGCCTGCCCGCGATCCGCGATTTCGCGCGCGAAGGCTATGACCCCGCGCGTTACCAAACGCTGGGGCCCGATTGGTTCCTGGCCGTCGCCGATGTGGAAGCGAGCACGAAGCTCGCCGGGGCGGGCCGCGATCGCGACGTGAATTTCGTCGCCGGGGCCGCCGTCGCCGTGCTGTCGACCGTCGCGACCAAGCCGCCGGACATGACCGCCTGCCAATTCGGCGGCGACGGCGCCATCGCCGCCGTGTCGCCGGGCTGCGAAGCCGCGACGCGCGCCGCTTTGGCAGCACT
Organism: Tagaea sp.; assembly: GCA_965228135.1. Lineage (GTDB taxonomy): Bacteria > Pseudomonadota > Alphaproteobacteria > CACIAM-22H2 > CACIAM-22H2 > Tagaea. The sequence goes on along the minus strand of OZ245798.1, from coordinate 4,768,280 downwards.
GGCGCATTGGGCGGCGGCGGAGATCGATATTCCCTTGCGCGTCGGCCTCGTGCCGGTGAAAGCGCTGATCGATGCGGGCCACGACGCGCGCGCGGCGTTGCAGGATTTCGGCGGCGGCAACGTGTTCGGCCAATTCCTGGGGTCGGGCATCGCCGCCGCCGACGCTTGGGTCAAAGCCGATGGCAAATGGCGGATCGCCCCGGCCCCCGGCGAACTTCCGGGCATCGAAGGCCTGTCGTGCCGCTGGCAACCCGTACCCGCACGGCGCGGCCATGTGCTGTGCGTGATCGTCGATCCTGCCCCCGGTCCGGCGGGCGAAGCGGCCCTCGTGCGCTTGCTCTCGGATTTCGAGCGCGTCGTGCCGGGGGCGACCGCCGCCCCACTGGGCAATGGCGACGCGCTGGAGCCCAAAGGCATCCCCGCCTGGCGCGCCTTGCGCAACGAAATGCGCGCGCAGAAGCCGGGCGCCCGGCTCAAGCGCTTGGCGGCCGCCTTGGGCGGGATGATGTTCCTCAAAACCGTCCATGCGCTGGGCGGGAAACTCGGCCGCATCGACACGAAGAACTACACGCGCGGCATTGCCGAACGTTCCGACCACCGCAAACTCGCCGGCGGCCCGCGCTTCGTGATGGACGTGACGGATGCCGAGGAAGAAGCGATCCAAGCGGCATTGGCGCGCGAGGAAGCCGCCGGGGCCATCGCCTTCGGCACGGCACGCGCCGATAGCACGACGATCACCTGCCTGGTCGGCGATTTCATGGCCGACCGGCATGTGCATTTCGTCGATGGCGACGGTTTGGGATTCTGGCGCGCGGCCAGCGCCCTCAAGGCCAAACGCGCGGGCTGAGCTTCAAGCCGGCGGCGCTTTGGGATCGACGTCGTTTTTGATTTCGACGCCCATTTCCTTGAGCTTGGCGCGCAGCACTTCGTTCTGGGTTTGCGAGATCAACGCGTTGCGCGTCATCACCCGCAAATTCTCGACGAACATGCGCAGCAACGCGCGCACGAACGGATCGGCCGCGCGCATCTTCTCGGTGAATTGATCGGCCGACACGAGAATGACGGTCACGTTGGTCGAGGCGACCGCATCGGCCATGCGCTTCTTGCCGTCGACCAGCGCCATCTCGCCGAAAATCTCGCCGGCGGCGAGCTGGGCGATGCGCTTGGTCTGGCCGCCCACATTGCGCACGATATCGACCGTGCCGCTTTCGATCACGTAAGCGGCATCGCCCGCGTCGCCGGTGCGGAAGATCGTCCGTCCATTGGCGAAATGCTTGCGGGGAAGAATCGTTTGCTGGGACATGGCCGCGAGTATCGCGCGATTCCGGCCAAAAGCGAAACGGGCGGGGTTTCCCCCGCCCGATCCGATCACTCCACCACCATGGCGGGGAGTTTGGGAACGTCCTTTTCGGGATTGGCCGGCGGCGGGAAGTCGAAAGCGAGCTTGCCGTTTTCGACCTTCACGCGGACCTTGCCGCCCTTCGCCAAACGGCCGAACAACAACTCGTCCGCCAGCGGCTTCTTGATGTTCTCCTGGATCACGCGGCCGAGCGGACGCGCCCCGTAGAGCTCGTCATAGCCCTTCTCGGCGAGCCAGGTGCGCGCCTCGTCCGACACCGACAGCACGACCTGACGGTCGGTCAGCTGGCGTTCCAGCTCGCCGACGAATTTGTCGACGACCTTGTTGATGACTTCCGGCGCCAGCCGCGCGAACGCCACCGTCGCGTCCAGGCGGTTGCGGAATTCCGGCGTGAACATCCGCTTGATCGCTTCCTCGTCCTCGCCCACGCGCATTTCGTTGCCGAAACCGATCGCGGGCTTGGCCTGTTCGGCCGCACCGGCGTTCGTGGTCATGATCAGGATGACGTTGCGGAAATCGACGTTCTTGCCGTTGTGATCCGTCAACTTCCCGTGATCCATGACCTGGAGCAGGATGTTGTAGAGATCGGGATGCGCCTTCTCGATTTCGTCGAGCAGCAGCACGCAATGCGGATGCTGGTCGATCGCGTCGGTCAGCAGACCGCCCTGATCGAAGCCGACATAGCCCGGCGGCGCGCCGATCAAACGCGAAACCGTGTGGCGCTCCATGTATTCCGACATGTCGAAGCGCTTCAACTCGACGCCCAGCGACAAGGCCAATTGGCGCGCGACTTCCGTCTTGCCGACACCCGTGGGGCCGGAGAACAGATACGAGCCGATCGGCTTTTCGGGTTCGCGCAGACCGGCGCGCGCCAGCTTGATCGCCGCGCACAAGGCTTCGATCGCCTTGTCCTGGCCGAACACGACGCCCTTCAGCTGCTTGTCGAGATTCTGCAGCACTTCCTTGTCGTCGGTCGAAACCGATTTCGGGGGAATGCGCGCGATCTTGGCGACCGCCGCCTCGACGTCCTTCACGTTGATCGTCTTCTTGCGGCGGGCCGGCGGCAGCAGCATTTGCGCCGCTCCTACCTCGTCGATCACGTCGATCGCCTTGTCGGGCAGCTTGCGGTCGTTGACGTAGCGCGCCGACAATTCGACGGCCGCGCGCACCGCGTCCTTGGTGTAGCGGACCTTATGATGCTCCTCGTAATACGGCTTGATGCCTTCGAGGATCTTGATCGCGTCCTCGACCGACGGCTCGTTGACGTCGATCTTCTGGAAGCGTCGGACCAGCGCACGGTCCTTCTCGAAATAGGTCCGGTATTCCTTATACGTGGTCGAGCCGATGCAGCGCAGACCGCCCGAGGCGAGGGCCGGCTTCAACAGGTTCGACGCATCCATCGAGCCGCCCGAGGTGGCGCCCGCACCGATCACGGTGTGGATTTCGTCGATGAACAGGATCGCGTTTTCCTGCGCTTCGAGTTCGGACAGAACGGCCTTCAGCCGTTCCTCGAAATCGCCGCGATAGCGGGTACCCGCCAGCAGCGTGCCCATGTCGATCGCGTAGATCACCGCGTTCTGGAGCACTTCGGGCACTTCGCCCTTCACGACCTTGCGCGCGAGGCCTTCGGCGATCGCCGTTTTGCCCACGCCCGGGTCGCCCACGTAAAGCGGGTTGTTCTTGAAGCGCCGGCACAGGATCTGGATCGTGCGCTCGACTTCGGCATCGCGGCCGATCAGCGGATCGATCTTGCCTTGCGCGGCCTTCTTGTTGAGGTTGACGCAGTAGGCTTGGAGCGCGCCTTCCTTGGGCTTCGCCCCTTGCTTGCCTTCGCCGCCACCCGATTGACGCTCGGGCCCGCGATCGGCGGGGCCGCGCTCGCCCGATTGGCCGGTCGTCTGTTCCTCGTCCGCACCGCGCACGCGGCGCGGCTCGGACTTGCCCGGCACCTTGGCGACGCCGTGGCTGATGTAGTTGACCGCGTCGAGCCGCGACATGTCCTGCTCTTGCAGGAAATAGACGGCATGGCTCTCGCGCTCGGAGAACATCGCGACCAGCACATTCGCGCCGGTCACTTCCTCGCGCCCCGACGACTGAACATGGATCGCCGCGCGTTGCAGCACGCGCTGGAAGCCGGCGGTGGGCTTCGCCTCGCCGCCGCGGCTGGTGACCAGCCCCGCGAGTTCGTTGTCGAGATATTGCGTCAGGTCCCGGCGCAGCTTGTCGAGATCGACACCGCAGGCGCGCAAGACCGCGATCGCGTCCTGATCTTCGGTCAGGGCCAGCAGAAGATGTTCGAGAGTCGCATACTCGTGACGCCGCTCGTTGGCGAGGGCGAGCGCGCGGTGCAGGCTCTGTTCGAGATTGCGCGACAGCATCGAGAGGTCCGCTCCCTTTCCGTCACGCCCCGTCGCGCAATTGCGGCGGAGCGGCCCACAAACCGGGCTTTGCAAGCCTCGCGCCGGGACGCCCGACGCGAGTCCTAAGAGTATAAATGTAAGTGCGCCGGAGCGGCTTTGCCAGTGATGGGCGGCGAATGACCGCGAATGCGGGAAAACCCGTCACTCTTTTTCCAGTGTGCAGCGCAGCGGATGCTGATTCCGCCGGGCGAACTCGGTCACTTGGTTGACCTTCGTCTCGGCGACTTCATAGGTGAACACGCCGCACACGCCCACGCCGCGGCGATGGACATGCATCATAATCGTCGTCGCCTCGGCGCGGGATTTGCCGAAAAACCGCTCCAAGACGTGCACGACGAATTCCATCGGCGTGTAATCGTCGTTGAGCATCAGCACCTTGTACATCGCCGGCTTCTTGGTGCGGGTGCGCGTTTGCAGCGCAATGCCCGAGCCGTCGTCGCCGCCGCCGGTGCGATCGTTGTCTTTGTCCTCGCTCATGCCGAAATCCGAAACCCTCTTTCAACCGGATGATATGGCATCCGGGCGGGGGGAATAAAGGGGCTGGAAACGCAAAAGAAAAACCCGGCCGCCCTTGCGGGCGACCGGGTCTTTGCCGGCTTGAAGCGCCGAGGGGGCTTTTAGGCCGCCAGCGCGGGCTTCAGCATCTTCTCGACCGCGACGTTGACGCGGGCGTTGATCGGCTCGAGCGCCTCGTTCGTCACCTTGATCGAGGCTTCCGAGACCTTGGTGCCTTCGGCGACGAACTTGTCGAACGTCGTCTTGGCGAAATCGGTCTGCAGGTCGACCGCTTCCTTCAGGGTCTTGGCGCCGAGCATCGCCTTGGCGACGTTGGCCGAAGCCTCGAACGTCTCCTGGGCGAATGCGGCCCACGACTTCGACACCGATTCCACGCCCTTGGCGTAGGTGGTCGAGGCCACGACGAACGCGTCGAGGTTTTCCTTGTTGAACTTGGCGGCGTCTTCATACGCCTTCATCGTCTGCGCCGAGGCCTTTTCGACCTGGGCTTTGGCGTCGCCGAAATACTTGTCGTACGACTTGACGTCGAAGAACGCTTTGAACTGGTCGGTCATGGCGAATGTTCCTTTGACGAACTGTTCCCCGGTGGCCGGGGCTGGGACGGGTTTGGCCGCTGGCGCCGCCGGGGCGGCCGCGACATGGACGGGAGGAAGGCTTGGCTTCGCGGCCGGGACGGGCTTGGCAGGGGCCGCAACGGCGTCGGCCGGCGCCTTCTTCGGCGCGGCTTTGCTCGGTTGCTTTGACTTGCCTTTGCCCATCTTGGTCGCCTTCGCTTCGTCGTCCTCGAGTGGGGTTGTGCCGCTTTGTGCAGCGCAACATGCCGTGAATATAGCCACTCGCGCGCGAGGGTCAAGGGAGTTTTGTGCGGCGCAGCAAAAATCCCCCGCACCGCAACATAAACCCTTGCGACGACGCGGGATTTTTTTAGGGCCGAAATCCGGCCGGCGGTATTCCGCTGATCAGAACAGCGTCAGGATGTTCCCGAGTTCGCCATTGCGCACGATCATCTCGAAATTCCGGTCGGGGTTCTGATCGTCGCGCCGCCGGTCGACATGGGCGCCATAGGTGTTGGCGAAGGGCTTGGCGGGCGGAATGGTCGTCGTGTCGTGGCTGTAAAGCAGCTGCGGGAAGCGCAAGGCGGCGAAGCCCGGCGTCCGGTTGACCCAGGCGTTGAAATGGAATTTGCCGCCCGCACAAGCGCTGACGGCCCAATAGAAATCATAGGATTGCAGGCGCAAACCTTCCTGCGCCGGGGCGCCGAACCCGTCGGCCTCGACCTGGCGGATCAAGGCGAGATAATCGGCGCGATCCAGCGTCGCTTCGGCCTGGCGCCGCACCGCTTCGGGCCGGATCGGCCAAGCCAGCGGAAATTCGAACACGCGGATCTCGGAGTTTCCGACATTGACGGCGAGTTTCGCGCCGTCGGTCGTCTGAAAAAGATCGTAGCTACGGACTTGTTCGTCGAATACGGCGTTGTAGACGAAGCGATAACGCGCGGGCGCATCGGCCGTGCAGGCCGATTTGATGTCTTGCCCGGCGAGATATTGGAAATACGAAAGCCGCCCGACGACCGGGTTGTTGACTCGCGACGTGTCCGCGCAAGCGGCCAACGCCAAGGCAATCCCCAACAATGCGACGCGTTTCATGTGTCTCCTCGATTCGAGTCGAATGTACGACGCCAATCGCATGGAATCGCGGTTTTTTATGGACATAAAGATTCGCTCTCGATTATCGTTCGGACTGCAACGAATTGAAACATTCGTCGAGTCGCACCCTCCAGACTCGGGCCACGAAAACCACTCGCTTCAGGAAACTTTTCGCGTGACCCCTGCCCTGATTCCAAGCGCCTCTCGCCTAACGCGCCGCCTCGCCCGCTTGTTCCCCGTCCTCGCCGTGCTGGCGGCGATCGTGCTGGGAAATGCGGCACCCGCGCAAGCGCGCTACGCGTCGATCGTGATCGATTTCGAATCGGGCCGCGTGCTGTCCGAACAGGGGGCCGACGAGCGCCGCCATCCGGCGTCGCTCACCAAGATGATGACGCTGTTCCTCATCTTCGAAGCGATCGATGCGGGCAAGATCACGCTCAACACGCGTTGGAACGTGTCCGAATACGCGGCCGCGCAGGCGCCGACGAAACTCAATCTCCAGGCGGGCGACCGCGTGGCGGTGCGCGACATCATCTTGGGCATGGTCACGCGTTCGGCCAACGATGCGGCGATGGTCGCGGCCGAAAATCTCGCGGGTTCGGAAGCCAAGTTCGCCGACCTTATGAACAAGCGCGCGCGCGACATCGGCATGACGCGCTCGAATTTCGAGAACCCGCACGGCCTTCCGAATGACGGGCAGATCACCACCGTGCGCGATATGGCGACGTTGGGCCGCGAGATCATCAAGCGCTATCCGCATCACTACACGTTCTTCTCGACCCAGCAATTCACCTTCGAAGGCCGCAAGTATCCCAACCATAACCGGCTGATGAACTGGTACCAGGGCGCCGACGGCATCAAGACCGGCTATATCCGCGCGTCGGGTTTCAATCTGGTCGCGTCGGCCGTGCGCGACGGGCGGCGCATCGTCGCCGCCGTGATCGGCGGGCCGAACCCGTCGGAGCGCGATCAATATACCGGCAAGCTGCTCGACGCCGGCTTCGGGCGCGGCGATTGGCCCGTCGCGACGACGCGCGTGGCGCAAGCCCCCGCACCGGAAAAGGCGCGCAAAGCCGCCCCGGCGCGTGCACAAGCTTCGATCTCCAGTGCGGCCCCCAGCAATACGCCCGCAAAGCGCGCCAACCCGCCGCAGCGCGCGCAGCAAACCTCCGCCGTCGAACATGCCGACAAGCCCGAAGAATGGGGCGTGCAGGTCGGCGCCTTCGCGAAGCTCGACGCGGCGCGCCGTGCCGCCACCGCCGCACAGCGCATCGCGCCCACCTATCTTAGCGACGCCACCGTCGACATCAGCGAAGCGGGCAAGCGCTATCGCGCGCGCCTGTTGGGCATCACCCAGGCGCAAGCGCGCGAAGCGTGCCGGGCGCTGGACAAGCGCGATATGGACTGCATGACGCTGGGCCCGGCGCAAAGCCGCCCGTCGACGCGCCTCGCCGACGCGAATTCGCGCCGCAAGTAAGTTCCGGAAAAAGCCTTAACGCCGGATATTTCAGCGCGGGGCGCCGGCCATCGCCGGCGGCTTGGCGCTCGTGGGCACCATGCCGCCCGCCGCACCGCCGGTGCGCCCGTCGGTCAGGCGGCGCAACTTGCCCTCGGTCACCATCCGCTCCAGCACCGAGAAAACCTGCATCGTGGGGGCGCCCACGGCATCGGCGATCTGGCCCAGCGAAAACGTGCCTTTGCCCTTCACCGCGGCGCGGATCAGGGGTTCGGCCAGTTCGGGCGAGAGCATCTTGGGCGGGGCCGCCATACCCCGATTTTGGGCCGGTTGGGGCCCCCGCGCAAGGCGAGTTGCGGCCCGCGCCCGTCTATGGCATAGACCCGGCCCCGCGCTGATTTTCGGGGCCGCTCTAGGCCCCGAGCGCTGCCGTAGCTCAGTGGTAGAGCGCGTCCTTGGTAAGGACGAGGTCCGGAGTTCAATCCTCCGCGGCAGCACCAGCGGGGTTCTCCGAAATCGCCACCTTAAAACGGATCAAAACGCCGGCAGAAGCCGCGTGAGCGCGTCGACGACTTGGCGCTCCGAGATCGGCTTCGAGATCGCGGCGTCGGCCCCCATCTTCTTGGCGGCGAGCAGCGCGTCGTCGGGCGTCATGCGCGTGTCGAGCCCGCCCGAGATCGCGACCACGGGCAGATGGCCCCAATGCTCGCGCACGTATTTGATGCCGGCCACGCCGCCCATGCCGGGCATGAAGATATCGGTGATGACGATATCGGCGCCCAGCGTGTCCCAGCCCGCGAGCGCTTGTTCCCAAGTCGGCTTCACGACCGAATCGTAGCCGCGCTTGCGTAAGTACGCTTTGAGGATTTCGCCGATCGTCTCGCTGTCGTCGACGACCAGCGCCATCGGCTTGCGCTTGGCGCCGAAGCCCTTGCGCATGAGATCTTCGATCCGGCGCGCAAGATCGTCGTGCGACACGGGCTTCATCGACAGGAAGTGGGCACCGGCCGCGCGCGCCCCCGCCAGCATTTCGGTGTCGGTCTTGTCGCGCTGGGGCTGGGCCAGCGCGATCACGCCCATATGCGGCCAGCGCTGCTTCAAACGCGGCATGTCGGCGATCATTTCGTCGTCGAGCCCATCGACATCGACCACGGCGATTTTCGGCGCCATCGCCAAGCCCGCGACCGAAGGATCGCCGGGCGTGCGCGCCGTCACCGTCTGATAGCCTTTACCGGAAAGACCGGCCGCCAGCGCCTGCAACGATTCTTCGAAGGCGTCGACGATGAGAATGGGACCTTTCATGGCCCGGGGCACTTACCGCGCCCCTGTTGTCCTGACAAGCCCCCTATCGGGGCCCAATACCATCAGCTGCGCAACGGCTCCAAGATAGAGACGTAATTCGCGACGGCCGCCCCGCCCATGTTGAAAACGCCGGTGATGCCGGGCTTGGGCACTTGCATGTCGCCCGCGCGGCCCGTGGCCTGCATCGCGGCCATGATGTGCATCGAAACGCCGGTGGCGCCGATCGGATGGCCCTTGGCTTTGAGCCCGCCCGACGCATTCACCGGCAGCTTGCCGTCCTTTTCGGTGAGGCCATCCAACGCGGCGCGCGCCCCTTGGCCCTTGGGCACGAGGCCCATCGCTTCGTATTGGATCAACTCGGCGATGGTGAAACAGTCATGCGTTTCGACGGCCGCGAGATCGCCGAGTGTGAGCTTCGCCGCACCCAGCGCCTTCTGCCACGCGCGCGCACAACCTTCGAAATCGACGATGTCGCGTTTGGACATCGGCAATAGATCGTTGACTTGCGCGACGCTGCGCAGCGCCACCGCCTTGCCGCCCAGCGCCAACGCCGTCGGCAAATCGGCGAGCACGAGAGCGGCGGCACCATCGGAGACCAAGCTGCAATCGGTGCGGCGCAGCGGGCCCGCGACCAGCGGATTCTTGTCGGACACCGTGCGGCAAAATTCGTAGCCGAGATCCTTGCGCAACTGCGCATAGGGATTCACGGCGCCGTTCTTGTGATTCTTCGCGGCGATCTTCGCCATCGCATCGGAAGGATCGCCGTAGCGTTGCGCGTAAAGCTGCGCGATATGGCCGAACACGCCCGCGAAGCTCATGCCGGGGCGATCCTCCTCCTTGACGTAGGAGGCCTTCATCAAAATTTCGCCGATCTTGTCGCCGGGCGTTTCGGTCATCTTCTCGACGCCGACGACCAGCACAACGCGGGCTTGCTTGGCGGCGATCGACGTCAGCCCCAAATGCACGGCGGCCGAACCGGTGGCGCAGGCGTTCTCGACGCGCGTCGCCGGTTTGAAGCGCAACGCGTCGGAAGCTTGGAACACCAGCGACGCCGGAAAATCCTGCTTCACGAAGCCGCCGCCGAAATGACCGACGAAGATTTCGTCGACGTCGCCGGGCGCCACGCCCGCATCGTCCATCGCCTGAACCGCGACTTCCGCGATCAACGCTTCGAGGTCGAGCCCTTCGCGCTTGCCGAACTTGCCGTGCGACCAGCCGACGATGCATCCCGCCATGGCGCCCTCCTCGGACGAATTTCACCGTATCGAATTTCCGCATCTTATCAGGGGCTTGACGATGCGGCAATTCGCCGGGCATACGGCGTCCAAATCGTGCGCATAAATGACACAGAAATAATGTGGTTATTAAGGAGGACCGATCCGATGACAAAACCGCGCGATATCGCTTCGATCCGGGCCGGATTGCACCGTGCGTTGGGCCTGCTGCCCGAAGACCGCATCGCCGCCGCCACGGGCAAATCGGCGTCGCTGTTCCGCAAATGCGCCGACCCCGACAACAAGCGCCATCGCCTGCAGGCCGAGGATGCCGTGGCGCTGGACGCGGCCTGCGTGGTCGCGGGCGAGCGGGCGCATATCCTCGAATCCTATCGTCAGGCGCTGGATGCGCGCGTGGCGGAGCTGGGCGGACCTTGCGCGCATCGCGCGGCCGATCCCTTGCGGCGCGTGGCGCAAGCGACGCGCGAACTGGGTGCGGTCGCCGGCGCCGTCGCCGAGGCCGAGCAGCCGCCCACGCCCGAAACGACGCAGCGCATCGCCAATCTGGTCGATCGTGCGCTGGATACGCTGACGCATCTCAAGAACGATCTACGCGAAACCGCGGGCGCCGCCCAAGCCGCCGAGTGACGTCGCGCGTCAGACGTATTTTTCGCCGCGCACCACGTCCACGTCGCTGGTCCACGCGATCGTCGCGTAATGCGGGAAATATGCCTCCGCCAGATGCGCCATGATGCGCGCGGCCACGTCGGCGCCGACCACGGCTTCGATGCGCAGATTGGTTTCGCCCACGCGCCCCGCGCGCTTGCCGCGCGAGCCTTCGCCTTGCGCTTCGCTGGTCGTGTAGCCGCTCGCCCCCAAGCGCTTCACATCGGCGAGGATTTTGGGCGCGATCGTTTCCTCGGCCACGATGACGACGAGTTTGAGCGGCGTGAGCATCAGCGTCCTCCGGCCAGATATTGCGCGAAGGCCGCGTAGAGCGGTAGCCCCGCGAGCAGATTGAACGGAAACGTGATCGCCAGCGACGCGGTGAGGTAGTAGCCGGGCGACGCATCCGGCAAGGCGATGCGCACCGCCGCCGGGGCCGCGATATAGGACGCACTCGCCGCCAGCACGCCCAGCACCGTCGCCCCGCCGACCGACAGGCCCGCGATCCCGCCGAGCCACACGCCGAGCGCCCCGTGCAGCAGCGGCATCGCGATGGCGAAGCCGAACAGGAACACGCCCACGCGGCGGAAATCGGCGAAGCGGCGCGCCGCGACCATGCCCATGTCGAGCAGGAACAGGCACAACACGCCCTGGAACGGCGCGGCGAAGAACGGCTCCACCGCGCGATAGCCCGCGGCCCCGGTCAAGAAGCCGATAACCAGACCGCCCGCGAGCAGCACGATGCTTTTGCCGGCCAGCACTTCGGGCAGCGCCGCGCGCCAATCGGCCCCGCCGCCGGGGGCGGCGATCTTCGCGAGCATCAGCGCCACGACGATCGCGGGCACTTCCATCGCCGCGAGCACGGCGGGCATGAAACCTTCCGCCGGGCGGCCGAGCGCTTGCGTATAGGCGATCGCGGCGATGAACGTGACGGCGGAGACCGAGCCGTAATGGGCCGCGATCGCCGCCGCGTCCGCCACGCCGAAGCGGCCCAAGCGCCGCAGGATGTGGAACGACCAAAACGGAATGACGAGGCCGAGGCCGATGCCCGCCGCCATCGCCCCCGCCACGGCCGCGAAGGGCGCATCCGACAGCGCCACCCCGCCTTTCAGCCCGAGGGCGAAAAGCAGATAGATCGACATGACCGTATAGATCTGGTCGGGGAATTTAAGGTCCGAACGGACCCATTGGGCGGCGGCACCGAGGGCGAAGGACAACACCATCGGCGACAGTAAATTCAGGCGAACGATTTCGAGCGTCGACATGCGCCCGATATAGAACTCGGCTGCCGCAATGGAACCCCCGAAAGCCGGAAAATCACGAATCCGCTTCGGTTCGACTTCGCTTGACGGGCCCTCGGCCCCCGGCCAAGTTCCACCGCCTATACGAAATGCGGCGGGGAGCTTGGTATGTCGATTCGGTTGCTTGTGACGGCGGCGATTTTGGCCGTCATGCCGGGAACGGTGTTCGCGGCGGATTTGAACGGGGCCGCCCTCGCCTGGCCCTGGGCCATTCCGTTCTGTGGCCTGCTGCTGTCGATCGCCGTGCTGCCGCTCGCCGCACCGTCGTTGTGGCACCATCATTACGGCAAGATCGCGCTGGCCTGGGCGCTGGGCGTGATCGTGCCGTTCATCGCGTCGTTCGGGTTCGGCACCGCCTTCGCCGCGATCTGGCACACGATGGCGGCCGAATACATCCCCTTCCTGATTCTGCTCGGCTCGCTGTTCACCATCGCGGGCGGCGTCTATGTGAAGGGCAATCTGCACGGCAGCCCAAAGACCAACACGGCGCTGCTGGCCGTCGGCACGGGCATCGCCAGCTTCACCGGCACGACCGGGGCCGCGATGCTGCTGATCCGCCCGGTGTTGCGCGCCAACGACGAACGCCGCCACAACGCGCATGTCGTGATCTTCTTCATTTTCCTGGTCGCCAATATCGGCGGCAGCTTGACGCCGCTCGGCGACCCGCCGCTGTTCCTCGGCTTCCTCAAGGGTGTCGGCTTCTTCTGGCCGACGGTCCATCTGTTCCTGCCGATGCTGACGGTGACCGCGATTTTGCTGGTCGCGTTCTACCTGCTCGACAGCTGGTTCTATCACCGCGACGAAAACTTCAAGGCCAAGTACGACCCCACGCCGGACGCGCCGCTGTCGATCGAGGGCAAGGTGAACATCCTGCTGCTCGGCGGCGTCGTCGCCGCCGTGCTGATGTCGGGGCTGTGGAAGCCCGGCATCTCGTGGAACATCGCGGGCACGGTCATCGAGCTGCAGGGCGTGGCACGCGACGTTATCCTGCTGGCGCTTGCGTGGCTGTCGCTCAAAATCACGCCGCCGGGCTGCCGCGAGGCGAACGCGTTCTCGTGGGGCCCCATCCAGGAAGTGGCGAAGCTGTTCTTCGGCATTTTCGTCACCATCGTGCCGGTCATCGCGATGCTGAAAGCCGGCAAGGACGGCGCTTTCGCGGGCGTCGTGGCCGCGGTGACGAACCCCGACGGCACGCCCAACGCGGCGATGTATTTCTGGCTGACCGGCATTCTGTCGAGCTTCCTCGACAACGCGCCCACCTATCTCGTGTTCTTCAACACGGCGGGCGGCGATCCCGCGACGCTGATGGGCCCGCTCGCCACCACGCTCGCCGCGATTTCGGCCGGCGCGGTGTTCATGGGCGCCAACACCTATATCGGCAACGCGCCGAATTTCATGGTCAAGGCGGTGGCGGAGGAAAACGGCGTGAAGATGCCGAGCTTCTTCGGCTACATGCTGTGGTCGATCGCGTTCCTGATCCCGTGCTTCATTCTGGTCGACCTCGTCTTCTTCCTATGACGCCTTCGGCCGCACTGCGCGCCAGCGCGTAGATCGCATCCGCGTCGTCGCCCGGCGAAGTGCGGCAGCGGCGCGTGATGCCGCATTTGTCGCACACATGCACGATCGAGCGTTTGCCGCCCTTGTCCTCGACCGCGACGGGGCGCATGGCGCCGCCGCAATCCTCGGCGCGGTCGCCGGGCGAAACGTCGACATGCAGCGACCACAGGCATTTCGGGCAATGATTGGTGTAGCCATCGCCGCGCGTTTTGGCGCCGCATTTGACGCACACGAAATCCTCGACGCGGCGGGTGAAGGAACCGCTCATAGCCCGGCGAGCATCCGCGCAACACCGTAAGCCGCCCCGCCCGCCACCATGTAATGGATCGGCGGGTTGACGCGCACCGACACGACGAAGGCGATCGCCGCCACGGCGATGGCGACGTAATCGGGTCCGGTCTTCGGCAAGAACACTTCTTGGCCCAGGAACACGGCGAGATTCAAAATCACGCCGACGACCGCGGCGGTGATCGCCGCGAGCGCCGCCGACACCGCCTTATTGGCGTGCAGGCCTTCGACGTAAGGCGCCCCGGCCAGGATGAACAGGAAGCTCGGCAGAAAGGTGCAGTAGGTCGCCAGAAACGCGCCCGCCACCGCTGCCGTCGCGGGATCGGCGGCACCGCCGTTCCAGCCGGCATAGAAGCCGACATATTGCAGCACCAGGATCAACGGGCCGGGCGTCGATTCCGCCAATGCCAAGCCGTTCAGCATGTCGTCCGCCGACAGCCAGCCATAAAGATTGACCGACGCGTCGGCGATATAAGGCAGCACGGCATAGGCGCCGCCGAAAGTTACGAACGCCGCCTTGGTCATCAGCTCGGCGAGATCGGCGAAAGGATAGGCGCCGAAAATGGCGATGACCGCGTAGACCGGGATCGCCCACAGCACGGCGAAGATTGCGACCAGCTTGGCGATGCGCGCAGCACCGTTGCGCGGCAATTCGCCCGCCTCGCCGGGCTTGGCGGCATGCCCGGCGGGGGCGAAGAAATTGCCCCAGCGCGAGGTGAACGCGCCGATCGCCGCCGCGATGGCGACGACCCAGGGAAAATCGATGCCGGCGAAATGCAACGCGCCGAAGGCGAAGCCCGCGAGCGCCGTCGCCTGCCAAGTCGTCAGCGCCTTCTTGCCGATGCGCCACACCGCATGCGCGACGATGGCGACGACGACGGGCTTCAACCCGTCGAACACGGCCCCCACCCATTTCGTGTCGCCGTAATGCGCCGCGATCCACGACAGCACCAACATCGCCAAGGCGCCGGGCAGCACGAACAAGCCGCCCGCGACGATGCCGCCCCAGGTTCCGTGCAAGCGCCAGCCGATATAGGTCGCAAGCTGCTGGGCTTCGGGCCCCGGCAGCAGTGTGGCGAAGGACAGGCCGCGCAGGAACGGCCCCTGCCCGATCCAGCGATGCCGGTCGACCAAATCGGTCTGCATCATCGCGATCTGCCCGGCCGGCCCGCCGAAGGACAGACAGCCGAGCTTCAGCCAATAGACGAAGGCTTCGCCGAAACTCGGACGATCGGGAAAAGCGGGCGCATTCGCGTCGGGCATCGTCGTCATCCTTGCTGCGGCGGCCAGCCGTGTTTTTCCGCGCGGGCAGTCGACGCCCAGGCATATAGCGCATCGTAGAGCGCGAATCCCGCGCGCAGCATCGCATGATCGTCGGCGGGATTCATCGCGGACAAGCCCAGCGACATCGCGAGCAGCCCGGCCGCTTCGGGCGCCAAATCCAGCCGCCCCGTATCGGCCCCGCGCACGATCGGGGCAAGCGCGCGCAGGCTCGGATCGTCGAGCCCGTAGCGACGCAAAAACGCATCGAAACTGCAATATTCGCCGTCATGCGAGAACGCGACGCCGGGCACGTCGAACGGCTCGGCGTCGAGGCGTGCGGCCGCCGCCACTACGTCGTCCGGCGGCACGAAATGGAATTCGGCCGACGGATCGACGAAACGCGCGATCAGCCAAGGGCAGGCGACGCGATCGATCTTCGGCCGTTCGCGCGTCACCCAGCGTGTGGGCGTCGTCGCAGGCTTCGGTCCCATCGGCTTGCCCGCGTCGCGCCAAGCTTCGATCCCGCCGTCGAGGAAGCGCGCGTCATGGCCGCCGGCGCGCAACGCGGCCGCGACACCCTGGCTGACCGCGTGGCCATGCACGCAGAACACCACGATGGGCCCGCTATCCGGCAATTCGCGCATCCAGCGATGAACCAAGGCGGGATCGCGATATTCGGCCCCCGGCATGGAATCGGCGGCGGTGCGAAACACCGGCCGGCGGCGCACGTCGTATAACGCGGCCCCCGGCAGGTTCGAGAATTCGGCGATGGAAATGGCGGTCACGAGTATCCCTCCTCGAACGCGTCGAGAAGGCAGTGCTTGGAGGTTTCCCTCTCAAGACCGGGGCGACTGCCGCAAGCCCCGAATATCGCCAAATCCTAAGACGGGGCCAGGCGCCCCGTCTATTTGAATTTGACCTTGATGATCTCGTAGGCCTTGTGGCCGCGCGGTGTGGCGACCTCGACCGAATCGCCGGCCTGCTTGTTGATCAGCGCGCGCGCGAGCGGCGAAGTGATCGAAATGCGACCCTTCTCGATCTCGGCTTCGTCCGCACCGACGATCTGATAGGTCGATTCCTCGTCCGTATCCTCGTCGGCCAAGGTGACCTTGGCGCCGAACTTGACCTGCTTGCCCGACAGCGTCGCGATGTCGATGATCTCGGCGCGGCTGATCTTGTCCTCGAGCTCCAGGATCCGGCCCTCGATGAACGACTGGCGCTCGCGCGCGGCGTGATACTCGGCATTTTCCGAGAGGTCGCCGTGATCGCGTGCCTCGGCGATCGCGCGAATGATCGCGGGCCGCTCGTTCGACTTCAAATTCTTCAACTCGGCTTCGAGGCGCTCATAGCCCTCGGGCGTCATCGGAACTTTGTCCATTTATCGCGAACTCTCGTCCGTTTCCTATACCTCGCCCTCTTCGGCAAAATCGCACGCCCGCGGTCGGTTCCGGGGGAACCGGCCGCCCGTTCCGCAACGCGTTTCGGGAGGCGCCTTCAGAAGGCGCCTTTAAAGTACGCCTGGAGGGGAGCCACTTCAAGACTGCCGGCGCGCAGCGCCCCGATCGCCTCCACCGCCGCCCGGCACCCCGCCAAGGTCGTGTAATAGGCGATGCCGGACATCAGCGCCGTATGCCGCAAACTGAATGAATCTTCAACGGCTTGCGCCCCCTCGGTGGTGTTGAAAACCAGGTCGATCTGGCCCGATTTCATCGCATCCACGATATGGGGGCGGCCTTCCAGGACCTTGTTGACCTCGGTGATGCCCTCGACCCCGGCCCTTGCGAGATAGGCCGCCGTTCCGCGTGTCGCGACGATCTTGAACTCCATCTCCTGGAGGCGCTTGGCCATCTGAACGGCGATCTTCTTGTCGCCGTCGCGCACCGACAGGAACACCGTGCCCTTGGTCGGCAGGCGCTGACCCGCCCCGAGCTGCGACTTGGCGAAGGCGTGGCCGAAATCGGCGTCGATGCCCATCACCTCGCCGGTCGATTTCATCTCGGGCCCCAGCAGCGTGTCGGTGCCCGGGAAGCGCGCGAAGGGGAACACGGCTTCCTTCACCGCGACGTGGTCGAGCTTGCGGTTCTTCTTGAGCTTGAACGACGCGAGCGTCTCGCCCGCCATCACGCGCGCGGCGATCTTGGCGATCGCCACCCCGGTCGCCTTGGCGACGAAGGGCACGGTGCGCGAGGCGCGCGGGTTCACTTCCAGCACATAGACCTCGCCGTCCTTCACCGCGAACTGGACGTTCATCAAGCCGACGACGCCGAGCGACGATGCCAGCGCCACCGTCTGGCGCTCGATCTCCGCGATGATCGTCTTGGGCAACGAATACGGCGGCAGCGAACACGCGCTATCGCCCGAATGGATGCCCGCCTCTTCGATATGCTCCATGATGCCGGCGACATGCACTTCCTTGCCGTCGGCGAGCGCATCGACATCGACCTCGATCGCGTCGGTCAAGTAGCTGTCGATCAGCACCGGGTTCTTGCCCGAGACGCGCACCGCTTCGTGGATATAGGTGCGCAAAGCGTCGGGCGTGTGCACGATCTTCATCGCGCGCCCGCCGAGCACGTAAGACGGGCGCAGCAGCACGGGATAACCGATGCGCGTCGCCTCGGCTTCCGCTTCCTTCAGCGAGAACGCCGTGCCCGAGGGCGGCTGCTTGAGCTTCAGCTTGTCGAGGAGCTTGGCGAAGCGCTCGCGATCCTCGGCCAGATCGATCGCATCGGGCGAGGTGCCGAGAATGGGAATGCCCGCGGCTTCCAGTGCGGAAGCCAAGCGCAACGGCGTCTGGCCGCCGAATTGGCAGATCACGCCGACGACTTCGCCGTTGGTCTGCTCGCGGCGCACGATCTCGATCACCGTTTCGGGTGTGAGCGGCTCGAAATACAAACGATCGGCCGTGTCGTAATCGGTCGAGACGGTTTCCGGGTTGCAGTTGACCATGATGGTCTCGAACCCGGCCTCGCGCAGCGCATAGACCGCATGCACGCAGCAATAATCGAACTCGATGCCTTGGCCGATGCGATTGGGCCCGCCGCCCAGGATCACGACCTTGCGCTTGTCGGTCGCCTCGTCCTCGCTCTGCGCCACGCCGAAAGACGGCGTTTCGTAGCTCGAATAGAGATAGGGCGTGCCCGACGCGAATTCGGCTGCACAAGTATCGATGCGCTTGAACACCGGCAACTGACCGGCGGCACGGCGCGCGGCGGCGACATCCGCCTCGCTCTTGCGCGTGAGCGTCGCGAGACGTGCGTCACCAAAGCCGAGCTTCTTGATCTCGAGCCAGCCCGCCTCGTCCTTCGGCAAGCCCTTGCGCTTCACCTCGGCTTCGGCGGCGACGATGACGGCGACTTGACGCACGAACCACGGATCATAGGAACAGGCGCGGCAGATTTCCTCGACCGACAGGCCCAAGCGCAGCGCCTGCGCGATCACCAGCAGGCGGTCGGGCGTGGGCTTCGACAGCGCGGCCAACGCGGCCATGCGCTCCTTGCCGGGTTCCTGTCCGGGCACATCGATCTCGTCGAGGCCGTTCAGGCCCGTCTCCATCGAGCGCAGCGCCTTTTGCAGCGCTTCGGCGAAATTGCGGCCGATCGACATCGCCTCGCCCACCGACTTCATCGCGGTGGTGAGCAACGCCGGCGTGCCCGGGAACTTCTCGAAGGTGAAGCGCGGCATTTTGACGACGACGTAATCGATCGTCGGCTCGAACGATGCTGGCGTCGTCTTGGTGATGTCGTTGGACAATTCGTCCAGCGTATAGCCGACGGCGAGCTTGGCCGCGACCTTGGCGATCGGGAAGCCCGTGGCCTTGGACGCGAGCGCCGACGAACGCGACACGCGCGGGTTCATCTCGATCACGATCATGCGGCCGGTTTTGGGATCGACGGCAAACTGCACGTTCGACCCACCGGTTTCCACGCCGATCTCGCGCAGCACCGCCAGCGAGGCGTCGCGCATGATCTGGTATTCCTTGTCGGTCAGCGTCAACGCGGGCGCCACGGTCACGCTGTCACCGGTATGCACGCCCATCGGATCGACGTTTTCGATGGAACACACGATGATGCAATTGTCGTTGCGGTCGCGCACGACCTCCATCTCGTATTCCTTCCAGCCGAGGACGCTTTCCTCGACCAGCGTGGAACCGACGGGCGACGCGCGCAGCGCGCCCAGCACGATCTGTTCGTATTCGTCGGCGTTGTAGGCAATGCCGCCGCCGGTCCCGCCCATCGTAAACGACGGGCGGATGATCGCGGGCAAGCCGACAAGGTCGAGCGCCTTTTTCGACTCGTCCATCGACGTGACGAGCATCGAGCGCGGGCAATCGAGCCCGATCTTCGCCATCGCGTCGCGGAAGCGCAAACGGTCCTCGGCCTTGTCGATCGCGTCGCGCTTGGCGCCGATCATTTCGACGCCGTATTTCTCCAGCACGCCCATCTCGGCGAGCTTCATCGCGGTGTTGAGCGCGGTCTGCCCGCCCATCGTGGGCAGCAGCGCGTCGGGGCGCTCCTTGGCGATGATCTTCTCGACGATCTCGGGCGTGATCGGCTCGACATAGGTGGCGTCGGCCAAGCCCGGATCGGTCATGATCGTCGCGGGGTTGGAATTCACCAGGATGACGCGATAGCCCTCGTCCTTCAGCGCGCGGCAGGCTTGCGTGCCCGAGTAATCGAATTCGCAGGCCTGGCCGATCACGATCGGCCCGGCGCCGATGATGAGGATCGAGGAAATGTCTGTCCGTTTCGGCATGGGTCAGGCTCCGGCTGCGCGCGCGATCTGGCGACGCGTCGTGGTCTGCGATAGATTGAGAGGCATGAAGAAAGTCGCGAAAATTCCGAAAGCGAAGGCGGCGGAGCGCGCCACGACACCGCAGCTAAAGGCGTTACGGGCAA
The DNA here is from genome assembly GCA_965228135.1 of Tagaea sp. GTDB lineage: Bacteria > Pseudomonadota > Alphaproteobacteria > CACIAM-22H2 > CACIAM-22H2 > Tagaea. The sequence continues at coordinate 4,748,396 of OZ245798.1, read as the reverse complement.
AGGCCCGCGCGGATGTCGCCGCGCGCCGGACGGTGTCGTTGGAGTTCGGATTGCAGCGCGCGAAGGATGGGGTGTAGTTCATCGCTACATCACCATCAGCTTTGCGATAGCGGCCAGTGCCGCTACCGCTGCATTCCCGACGAGGCCACCGGCAGCTTTATCGGCAAGCCAACGAAGCGCTGGCTCAATCAACGCCTTAATCGCACTGACCTTGATTTCGGGTAGTGCAAAGAGCTTCTGACTCTCCCGCAGCTGCGACAAGACGGCCATTCTCTCCCCGGCATTCAAATCGCCGATGTCATTGGCTTTTGCGACAACTGAGATTGCTTCGTCCAGCGCGTTAACCGCTTCATCGAAGGCGGCACTATTGTCGTCCCGACGAACAATTCGATCGGAGGCAGGCGCTAATTCTTCAGACGCATCGAACTTTTGACCCTCGGGGTCAGGCCATTGCTCAAGAACTTCCTGCATCAGGCAATAGATGTGCGTGTACTGAAGTCCCTGGAAGTTAGCCTGTTCTGAATGCCAATCAATCTCGGACCTACGCCAAAATGAAGGAGGGATTCTAGAAAAACCTTCTGCATCAATGTGTGGAGCGTTTGACTTCGATGCGGCCAGAATTTCTAATGCCCTCATTGGGCCACCCGAAGAAGCAATAAATTGCTCCTCCGTTCTCTGATCGATGACATATCCCAGAGGTTGAATCCCTCCATCTCTCAGTGAGGCAAGTATTTCCCGGCGCGCTTCGTCGAACGCTTCCTCACCCAACTGATTTCGAAGCTCTTCAGAAACATGAAACCGGCCCGCCGCGACCCAATTCCATAGCTCCATAAAAGTGCAGGTCCGCCTTGACCGGGCGGCGCGGAGCGTCCGCGTCACCGCCCCTTCTCCTTCGCGATCAAATCGACGAAGCGTTTGAAGAGGTAATGGGCGTCCTGCGGGCCGGGGCTCGCCTCGGGGTGGTACTGCACCGAGAAGGCAGGTCGGTCGGTCGCGGCGATGCCCTCGTTGGTGCCGTCGAACAGCGACACATGCGTGACGCGCGCGTTCTTCGGCAGCGTTTCGGCCTGAACCGCGAAGCCGTGATTCTGGCTGGTGATCTCCACCTTGCCGGTGTCGAGATCCTTCACGGGGTGATTCGCCCCGCGATGGCCGCGCGGCAGCTTGGTGGTCTTCGCCCCCAGCGCCAGCGCCATCATCTGATGGCCCAAGCAAATGCCGAAGATGGGCATGCGTCTGTCGAGCAGCGCCTTGATCGTCGGCACGGCGTAAACACCCGTCGCCGCGGGATCGCCGGGGCCGTTGGACAGGAACACGCCGTCGGGCTTGTGGCGCAGCACGTCGTCGGCCGACGCATCGGCGGGCACGACGGTCACGTCGCAACCGGCGGCGGCGAGGCAGCGCAGGATGTTGCGCTTGGCGCCGTAATCGATGGCGACGACTTTGAAGCGCGGCTTGTCCTGCGTGCCGTAGCCCTTGCCCAGCACCCAGGTCGTTTCGGTCCAATGATAGGACTGGCGCGTCGTGACGTCCTTGGCGAGGTCCATGCCTTCCAGCCCCGGCCACGCCTTGGCTTCTTCGCGCAAAGCCTCGACGTCGAACTTGCCGTCGGGTGCCGTCACGATCGTGCCGTTGGGCGCCCCGCCGTCGCGGATATGGCGCGTCAATGCGCGCGTATCCACGCCGACGATGCCGGGCAGCCCGTGCGATTTCAGCCACGCATCGAGCGATTTATCGCTGCGGAAATTCGACGGCTCGGTCGGCTCCTCGCGCAGCACGAGGCCGCGCGCCGCCGGCGTGATCGTTTCGATGTCTTCGACATTCGTGCCCACGTTCCCGACATGCGGGAAGGTGAAGACGATGATCTGCCCCGCGTAAGACGGGTCGGTCAGAATTTCCTGATAGCCGGTGATCGAGGTGTTGAAGCAAACCTCGCCGCTCTTGCGGGCGGGTGCGCCGATCGCGCGGCCCCAGAAGATCGTGCCGTCGGCGAGAACCAAAGCGGCGGTCGCCCCGGCGGGAATCCCCGCCTTGTTTTTCGTGAGGGTGCGGGTGGCGCTGACCATGCGGGCCTCCTGAATTGGCGATCGGCGGCGGGTCTAGGCGCCTGCCCAAGCTTTGGTCAAGCCCGGATACGCCGCCCGTAACTTGCTGAAATCACGCTAATTTCCATGCACCGCGAATCGGCAGCGCCGACTCGCCAAGCGATTCCGCCTCGCTTTCTTGGACCGATTGGTTTAGTCTATACCTATCGGTCTACAGAATTTTACCGCCATGCCCCGAATTGTCGCCGAACGCCAGGACGTGCTGCCCAAGCTCGCGGAAATCTTCCGCAAGCGCGGTTATGACGGCGCCAGCTTGTCGGAAATCGGCAAGGCGACGGGCTTGAGCAAAGGCAGCCTTTATCACTTCTTCCCGCGCGGCAAACCGCAAATGGCGGAGGACGTGCTCGCCGAGATGGATGCGTGGTTCGAAGGCAATATCTTCGCGCCGTTGCGATCGATCCCGGCGGGCGATGCGAAGGAAGCGCGCGCACGGCTGACCGAGATGTGCAAAGCGCTCGACGCGTATTTCAAATCGGGGCGGCGCGTGTGCCTGTTCGGCGCCTTCGCGCTGGCCGATACGCGCGAAGCCTATGCGCCGCGCATCCGCGGCTATTTCCAGCGCTGGATCGAAGCGATCGCGCGCGCCTTGGTCGTCGCGGGGCGTGCGCCCGCCGATGCGCGCACCGAAGCCTTCGACGCTGTCGCGGGCATCGAAGGCGCAATCGCCTTGTCGCGCGCCGCCGACAACCCGCCCGCTTTCGCCGGCGCCATCGCGCGCTTGCAGGCGCGGTTGACGGTCTAATACTCGATCTTCAGGACTTCGAGCGTTTCCACGCCTTTGGGCGTGCGCACGTCGATCAAATCGCCCACGCGCGCTTTCAGCAACGCGCGCGCGACGGGGGCGACCCAGGCGATGGCGCCGTTCTCGCCGTCGGTTTCGTCCACACCGACGAGGCGCACCTTGCGTTCCTCGCCCTCGCCATCGGCATAGGTGACGCGGGCGCCGAAGAACACTTGTTCGCGGTTGGTCTGGCGCGCGGGATCGACGATCTCCGCGATTTCCAGCCGCTTGGTGAGATAGCGGATGCGCCGGTCGATTTCGCGCAAGCGGCGCTTGCCGTAGATGTAATCGCCGTTTTCCGAACGGTCGCCATTGCCCGCCGCCCAGGACACGGTCTCGACGACCTTGGGCCGCTCGACGCGCAGCAAATGCTTGAGCTCGTCTTGCAGCTTCTGCCAGCCTTCGGGCGTGATCAGATTGCGCGACCCGCCGGGCAGCGGCGGCACTTCCGGGCCGTCGTCGTCGTCCGCATCGTCGTTCTCTTTGGTGAACGCCTTGCTCACGCCAATGCCTCGGGCTTCGGACCGCCGGCGGCCCAGTCGAGCAATTCGACGGTGTGGACGACCGGCACGGACGCCGCCGCGCCGATCTGCGCGATGCAGCCGATATTCCCGGCCGCGACCAGATCGGGCTTCAGCGCTTGCAGATTGGCGACTTTGCGCGCCTGAAGCTGCTGGGCGAGTTCGGGCTGCATCAAATTATAGGTGCCGGCCGAACCGCAGCACAGATGGCCCTCGGCGGGATCGCGGATCTCGAACCCGACATCGGCGAGCAGCTTGCGCGGCACGCCGCCCAGCTTCTGCCCGTGCTGAAGCGAGCAGGCCGAGTGATAGGCGACGACGAGTTTTTCCGGCGCCTTCGCAGCACCCATGCCCAACTCGGTCAGCAATTCGGAAATATCCTTCGTGCGGCGCGACACATCCTCGGCGAAGGCCTTCAGATGCGCATCCTCGCGGAACATGAAGCCGTAATCCTTGACCGTCGTGCCGCAGCCCGAAGCGTTGACCACGATCGCGTCGGGCCCCGCCCCGTTCCACAGCTTCATCCAAGCGCGGATATTGGCGGCGGCGGCTTCGTGGCTGGCCTCGGTCTTACCCATGTGATGGACCAGCGCCCCGCAGCAGCCCGAGCCGTCGGCAATCGCGACGTCGCAGCCCAGGCGCGTGAGCAAGCGGATCGTCGCGTCGTTGATCTGCGGAGCGAGCACACGCTGCGCGCAGCCTTGCAGCAGCGCCACGCGTTTGCGCGCCTTGCCGCCTTCCGCCGGGAATAGCTTGATGCCTTCCATCGGCGAGGGCGACGGAATGCGCGACGGCGCCATGTCGAGAAGTGCACGCATCCGGCCGAAGAAACCCTTCGACGGCAGCAGCGCGCGGACGGGCTTCGCCAGCAACGCGCCGATCAACGCGACGCGCATGCGCCCCGGATAGGGCAGGATCGCCGCGAGCACGCTGCGCAATGCACGATCGAGGAACGGGCGCGTATAGGTCTTCTCGATATGGGCGCGGGCATGATCGACCAGATGCATGTAGTTCACGCCCGACGGGCAGGTCGTCATGCACGACAAGCACGAAAGACAGCGATCGATATGCTTGACCGTGCGCGCATCGGCATCGCGCCCGGCTTCCAGCATGTCCTTGATCAGATAGATGCGCCCGCGCGGGCTGTCGAGCTCGTCGCCCAGCGTGACGTAAGTCGGGCAGGTCGCGGTGCAGAAACCGCAATGCACGCATTTGCGCAGGATCGTTTCCGATTCCTTCGTATCCGCATCGGCCAATTGCGCGAGGGAAAAATGAGTTTGCATCTCTACACGCCCTCGTACATCCGGCCGGGATTGAGAATGCGGGCCGGATCGAATTGCGTTTTGAGGCCGCGCGTCAGCGCCATCACCGGCGCCGACAAGGGTTCGAACACCGGCACGATTTTGCGCGCGGCGTCGGAGGCGCGCATCAGCGTCGCGTGGCCTTGGCCCATCGCGGCGCGCAGCGCCTCGGCATAGGCGCCGACCTTGGCGTCGTCCATCGCGAGCCACACGAGCCCGCCGCCCCAATCGAAATAATAGGCGCTGTCGGGCAAGGCGGCGGCGAGATCGGGGGCTTTCGTCGCGGCCAGCGACACGCGCCACAGCGCCATGTTGGCGGGCAGCAGGGCGCGCACGTCGCGCACCTCCTCCCAGAAAATCCTGGAGCGCATCGAATGCAGCTCCTCCTGCCCCGCTTTGTCGGGCAAGGCTTTGCGCAACGCTTCGCAGCGCGCGGCGACCGACACGGCGGTCCCCTCGACGCGGATCGCGGCGACCGAAGCGCCCGCGTTCTTCACATGATCGACGCCCGAATGCGCGGCCGTGGCGGCGGGCAAATAGGCCGCCCCCGACACCTCCCACGGCGAATTCAACGCGTCGGCGAGCACGGCGATCGCGTCCTCCGGCGACAGGCCGAAGGCGAGAACGGTGCGCGATTTGGGCGGGGCGGGCATCACCTTGACGGTCACCGTGTCGAACACCGCGAGCGTGCCCATCGAGCCCGCCATCAGCTTGGGCAGATCGTAGCCGGTGACGTTCTTGACGACCTTGCCCCCGCCCTTGAACGCTTCGGCGCGACCCGACACGGCGGAGAAGCCGAGGAAATGGTCGCGTGCCGAGCCGATCTTGACGCGGCGCGGTCCGCCGAGATTGGCGGCGAGCGCCCCGCCGATCGTGCCCCCGCCCGCTTCGCCGCCATAGAGGGGGGCGAGATCGGGCGGCTCGAAAGCCAGCATCTGCGCGCGTTGTTCGAGCAGCAGCAGAATGTCGCGCATCGGCGTCGCGGCACCGCAGGTCAGCACGAGTTCTTCGGGCTGGTAATCGATGCCGCCCTTCAGTTCGGACGTGTCGAGCACCAGCGACGAAGCGACGGGCCGGCCCAAGCCGCGCTTGGTGCCGAGGCCGCGCACGTCCACCGAACGCTCGTTGCTGACGCAGGCGGCGATCGCGTCCTTCAACTGGGCCGCGTTCGTGGGCTTGAAGACTTGCATGTCAGAACCGCGGCAGATCGGGGAAAGGAACGGCGCCGCGCTGCACATGCATCCGGCCCATTTCCGCGCAGCGATGCAGCTGCGGGAAGACCTTGCCGGGATTGAGCAAGCCGTCGGGATCGAACGCGCATTTGACGCGCAGCTGATGCGCAAGGTCGGTCTCGTCGAACATCGTCGGCATCAGGTCGCGCTTTTCGATGCCCACGCCATGCTCGCCGGTCAGCACGCCGCCGACCTCGACGCACAGGCGCAGAATATCGGCACCCAGCATTTCGGCGGCGGCGAGTTCGCCGTCCTTGCTGGCGTCGAACAGGATCAGCGGATGCAGATTGCCGTCGCCGGCATGGAACACGTTGGCGACGCGAAGCCCATGCTTGTCGGCCAACTGGCCGATACGCGTCAGCACTTCGGCGAGTTTCTTGCGCGGCACGGTGCCGTCCATGCACACGTAATCGGGGCTGATGCGCCCGACCGCCGGGAAGGCGGATTTGCGCCCGGCCCAGAAGCGCAGACGTTCCTCCTCGCTTTCCGAAATGCGGATGGAGGTCGCGTTGTTTTCCTTCGCGATGCGCCCGACCGTGGCGATCAATTCGTCGCATTCGGCCTGCGGCCCGTCGAGTTCGACGATCAGAAGGCTTTCCGCGTCGAGCGGATAGCCAGCCTTCGCGAACGCCTCAGCCGCATGGATCGCGGGCTTGTCCATCATCTCGATCCCGCCGGGGATGATGCCCTCGGCGATGATCTGCGCCACGCAATTGCCGCCATCCTCGACCGTCGGGAAGCCGATCAAGGCGCCACGCGCGGTTTGCGGCTTGCGCAGGATACGCACCGTCACTTCCGTGACGACGCCAAGCAAACCTTCCGAGCCGACGACGAGACCGAGCAGATCGTAGCCGCCCGCATCCATATGCTTGCCGCCGAGGCGGACGATGGTGCCGTCCATCGTCACCATCTCGACGCCCAGCACGTTGTTGGTCGTCAGGCCGTATTTGAGGCAATGCACGCCGCCGGAATTCTCGGCAACGTTACCGCCGATCGTGCAGGCGATCTGCGACGAGGGATCGGGTGCATAATAGAAGCCGGCATGGGCGACCGCGTTGCTGATGCCGAGATTCGTCACACCGGGCTGCACGCGGGCACAGCGATTGGTGTAGTCGATCTCCAACACCTTGTTGAATTTCGACATGCCGAGCAGCACGCCGTCTTCCAGCGGCAACGCCCCGCCCGACAATCCCGTGCCCGCCCCGCGCGGCACCACTTTGATGCCTTCCGCGTGACAGTATTTGAGGATCGCGGCGACTTGTTCGATGGTCGAGGGCAGGACGACGACCATCGGCAATTGCCGGTACATCGCCAGACCGTCGCATTCGAACGGGCGGCGGCCGATCTCCGAATCGATCACGCCGTCGCCGGGCACGATGTCGCGCAAGGCGGCGACGATCGATTCGCGGCGCGCGAGGATTTCCCGGTCGGGTGCGGGCATCACGAGCATGGGCGGCTCCCTGGACTTCGTTTCCTTGTAAAACGGCGGGCGCCAAAAAGAAAACCCTCGGTACCGGATCCGGTACCGAGGGTTTTTCGTTCCCCAAGAAGCGGCGGAGAATTTCCCGCCGATTCGCGCGAAATCAGCCCTGGCGGGCCTTGAAGCGCGGGTTCTTCTTGTTGATGACGTAGACGCGGCCCTTACGACGGACGATCTTGCAGTCCTTGTCGCGCTTCTTGGCCGACTTCAGCGAGTTCACGACCTTCATGGCAAGCTTCCGTCCGAGAGTGAAATACGGGTTCGGCCGAGGTCGCCCCCGGCCGAATGAGGCGCGGAACATAGGGACATCCCCCGCCCCTGTCAACCAAGGTCTCGGGCGGCGGAATATCGGGGCCCGCACGTACACGGAAATGTCTAATTTCCCGTGCCCTGCCGTGCTTTAGCACCATGGACAGGCCGCACACCCGCCCGTACAGTGCGCGCTTTCAGGGACGCTTCAAACGCCGCCAATGTCACTCGAAAGCTGGATCGACTGGATCGCCGGGTACGGAGATTGGTTCTACCTTGTAACGTTCGCCTGGACGTTTTTCGAGGGCGAAACCTTCGTCATCTTCGCGGGCATCGCGGCGAGCCCCGCTTTCGGCATCCTGCGCGTCGACTATCTGATCGCCTGCGCGTGGATCGGCAGTTTTTGCGGCGACAATCTCTATTTCTTCCTCGGGCGGCGCTACGGCCACCGTTTGATCGCGCGCTTCCCGCGCCTCAAACCCGGCACCGACGTGGCGCTCGACCTTCTGCACAAATACAACACCGGCTTCATCCTGGCCTTCCGCTTCATCTACGTGGTGCGGAATTTCAGCTCCTTCGCCTGCGGCATGAGCAATCTGTTCTGGCCGCGTTTCATGGTGCTGAACTTCATCGCGGCGGGCGTGTGGTCCTGCACTTTCGCGGGTGCGGGCTATCTGCTGGGCGAGGTGTTCACCAAGGCCGCATGGCCGATCAAGATCGTGGTGCTGTGCCTGTTCGCCACGCTGATCACGCTGGCGATCCGCGCCCATCGCGCCAACAAGCGCAAAGTGGCCGAAGCCGCCGCACGCGAAGCGGCCGAAGCCAAAGCGATCGAAAACTCGCCCGCTTAAGTCTGCGCGGCGGTCGCGAGGATGCGCGCGACGCGCAGATCGCCCGATTGCAGCGCGGCCAATCGGCGCTGCCACAACTCCGCCTCGCCGATCAGCGCCCGGCCTTCCTCGGCATTCAGTTCGCCGCGCTTGACCAGCGCGTCGATCTTCGCCCAGCCCATCAGCACCGTGCGCATGAAGGTCTCGGTGTGATCCTCGACGCCCAGAACCGCGAGCCCCACTTCTTTGAGGCGCGACGCGAGGACGGGCAAGGTCGCGAGCCGCGGGGCCGTCGCCTCGCCCAAGCGATAGGCGTCCAACGCCGCACCATGCGCATCGTCGCGCGCGAGGCAGAACTCGACGACCAGCATGCGGCCGCCCGGCTTCAACGACGCCGCGACGCGTTTGAGCAGCACGACCTTGTCCGACATCAGCGACAGCGTGTTGCGGATCAGCGCCGCGTCGTAATGCTTGTGCTTGAACATGTCGCGGTCGATGTCGAGGAAGTCGATCGGCGCGCGATCGCCCAGCGACGCGGCGATCGACAAGCCGTGGCCTTCATGGGCGAGATCGGGCGACAGATCGAACCCGTCGACGATCGCGCCGAAGGCGCAGGCCATCGCGCGGGTCCCGCCGCCGAGGCCGCTGCCGATATCCAGACCGCGCGAATCGCGCGTCAGGTTCAACGCCTGCGCGATCGTGACCGTGTAGTCGATGCCGCCGGGGAACGAGAACCCGTCGCCCCACACCATCTGCGCGACCTTCACGCGCTCCGGCGGCCAGGTTTCGCGCACCAAAACCTTGCCCGTGTGTTTGACGCGCGGACGTGGCGCCGCGATCACGGGCGGCGGCGGCGTTTCGGCCGTGTCGGCGTTGCGCGCGCGCACGCGGAATTCGTAGCCTTCCCACCAGGCGTGGAATTTGGCGCGCGCTTCGGCCTTGCCGTCCCACCACCGCGCCAATGCCCCACGCTCGCCGGACATCAATCCGCCGGCCGCAAGCCGTCGCGCGGCGTGGCGAAGCGCGGTGCGGCACTGCCCACGCCCAGGCCGATCAAATCGCCGGCCGCGTCGAAGGTCAGGATCACCACTTCGCCGCGCCCGTTGCGCGCGGTCGCGCGATAGCAGCCGTCGACGAGCTCCATCTTGTCGAGCCCGACGAAACCCATATCGAGCAGCGTCGACGTGATGCGGTCGATCTTGTCGCGCGCCAGACCGTCGGCCGTGCATTCGGCCGCCGCCGGTGCCGGGGCGGGTACCGGTGCCGTCGGCGACTGCGCGAGAACGGGTGCAGCGACGATCGACAAGAAAAGGGCGAAGAGGCGGGTCACGATGCGCAATTCTACATCACGTCAGCCACGCCGCCAGTGCGATGGCGCCGGTTCCCGCCCCGCAGCCCAGGAAGACGTTGCGTCGCGCCAGGAAGAACACGCCGATCGCCAGCGCGAAGGCCGATAGGCGCACAAGCAGCGTCAACTCCAGCAAGCCGCCCGCCGGAAAGGCGACCAGCCGCACGACCAGCGCCGCCAGCACCGCATAGGCGATGCAGGAGAACCATTCGAAGGCACGGCCCTGCGGATCGAGCCTTCCGCCCACCGCCACGCCGAAGGCGCGCCAGAAATAGGTGGCAAGCGCGGTGACGACGGCCGCGATATAGATGCCGAGCGGGCTCATGCCTTGCCCCGTATCGACAGAAGATAGGCGAGCGTTCCGCCCGCCACACCCGCGATCAGCAAGCTCCATTCCGGCACGAAAGGATGCAGGATCGCGCAGAGAACCGCCCCGCACAGCATCGACAATACGCGCTGGCGATTGCGCAGATCCTGCAACATCAGCAGGCCGAAATAGAGCGGATTGAGGAACACCAGCGCCAGCGACACGGGATGCGGAAACACGCCCGCCGCGAAATAGCCGATCGCGCAACCGGCGAGCGACGCCGCCCATAGGGTCAGCGCGCAGCCCATGAACCAGGACAGGCGCTGCTCGCGCGGAACATTGGGCGCATGCAGCATCGTCAGCGCCCAGCAGGTGATCGCGACCCATATTGGCGGCGAGATAAAGCCGCCACGCCGGGCGGCCTTCGACGCGCACGACCGGCAGCATCACCGTGCACATCGGCGCCAAGCGCATATTGGCGAGTGCGACGCCCAAGGCGATCGCCAGCAACGGCGCGCCGGCGAGATAAAGCTCCACCATCACCAGCTGGCCCGGCAATGCCCAGGCCGTGAACGTCGTGAACATCGCGATATCGAGCCCGAGCGCGTTGTCGCGCACGAAGCCGCCGAACCCGACATAGGAGGCGCCGAGCACGAGGGCCGGCATCCCGAACCCGACCTTGGCGCCGGCGATCAAGCCTTCGCGCACCGGCGATGGCGATATGGTGGAAGCGTTCGTCACGCGGGCGATTGTGACGCGGCCGGGCGGTAGAATTCCAGCGCCGTTTGATACAGCGCCTTGCGGGCCAGCTCTGCGCCCAAAGCACTCTCGATCAAGGCGAGGTCCGCCGGCTCGAACGGGCGGCGCGCACGCGTGGCGGGCAGATCGCTGCCGAACATCAGCGCGTCGGGCGATGCCGCGGCGATCTTCTCCATCGCCTTCACGGGATCGAGTTGCACGCGCCCGAACCCCGCCGCCTTCACTTTCGCGCCCTGGCGCGCGAGTTCGACGACATGGCCGAGGCTGGGTTCGTTGAATCCCAGATAATCGATCGCGAGTTTGGGGAAGCGCGCGAGGATCGCAAGCTCGTCGGACGAAAGCTTGGAAAGATCGGCGTAGATCTCGACATGCCAGCCGCAGAGTTTATCGAGACGCCGGGCGAAACTCTCGATCCGCGCCAAACCTTCGGTCGGATTGCGGCGCAGGTCGTAGCGCACCGCGCGCACACCGCCTTCGTGCAGGCGCAGGATTTCGTGATCGAGCATCGATTGCGGGATCTGCGTCACGCCGACATAGCCGGGCCCCAGCTCGGCCAAGGCGGCGACGAGATATTCCTGATCGAAGGCCTGGAAACTGCCCGAGATGATCGTGCCGCCCGCGAAACCCAAACCCTCGATCGCGTGGCGATAATCCGCACTCGTATAGCTTTCGGGCGGCGCGTCTTCGACGGCGATCAGCGGAAAGCGCGGATCGACGATATGGAAATGGGCGTCGAAGATCGGCGCCTTCATAAGGGCTCGACGGCGAAGCGGATTTCGCCCGACAAGGTTTCGCCGGGGGCAAGCACGCGCACGCCCGAATCTTCCGCCCCCTTCGCCATGCGGTTCATGCCGTCATTCGCGTGGCTGACCGGCTCGACGCAGAAATAGGGTTTTCCCGGCGGCACATAGATCACCGCATGGCCGAACACCGGGTCGGCCGCCATGTGCAGCACAAGCCCCGCTTCCGGCCATTCGATCCGCGCCGACCCCGTCCAGCCCGCGAAGCAATTGTCGATCGCGAGCGGGGCCACCAGCTTGCCTTCGGCGAAATTCCAAGCGGGGGGAATAGGCTCGAACGCCACGGGCATCATCCCGTCGTCGTTGCGCCAATAGCCCGCCGCCTGGGTGGAAAGCCTGGCCCCCGTCGTGCGCGCGAAAAACGGATGGATGCCGATCCCGGCGGGGGCAGGCGCATCGCCCGTATTGGTCAGCGACAAGGCCAGCGCGAAGCCGCCCGCATCGATCCGGAAGTGCTGTTCCGCACGATAGGCGAAAGGCCATTCCGCCGCACGGCTGCCGCCCGCATCGTGATCGAGTGTGAGCGTCGCCTGCGTGGCGCTCGCGTCGGCCACGGTCCAGGCGCGCTGCCAGGCATTGCCGTGGATCGAATGCGGGTGCGAGCCGAAATTGGGGGCCAAGCGGAATTTGCGTTTCGAAAAATACAATGTGCAGTCGCGCATTCGATTCGAATACGGAATCAAAGGATAACTTGCCGCGGCACCGGTGTTGCGCGCGGACAAGGCCGCTTCGCCGATCGGGCGCATCAGATCGAAGCCGCCGCCCGCCTTGGTGCGAAACGCGCCGATGATTCCGCCCATTTCGGGCACGAGGTCGAGCGTCAGATCGCCCGCCTCGAGCGTCAGGATTCGCGGAAGATGGCCGGCGCTGGCAATTGTCACGACGATGGCCCGTGCGTTTCGGAATCGATGGGAAAGCCTGCGAATAGTAACCCGAATTGCGCCCGGAACGGGAAGGACGCGGCGATTGCACCGCCCTCGCAGGTGGAATATTGTTGCCGTTCGTTTTTCACCCTTCGACTCGCGTGACCGAATTGAACGCCCCGCCGGCCAAAAAACCCGAACCGAAAAAGAAGAAGAAGTCGCTATCCCCGATCCTCGATCAGATCGTGTATGGCGGTTCGTCGGTGGCGCTGAGTCTGATCAAGATGCAGGCGATCGCGGGCGATCGGGCGCTGTTCCGGTCGCCCAGTCTCAACAAAACGGTCATCTTCAAATACCCGAATTTCGATCAGCAGCTCGCCGATCAACCCACGCCGCCGCCGGCGAACGCAACGCCGGCCGCCAGCCCCGCGGCCGGCGAGGGCGACGGGCCGAAGAAAGCCGATCGGCCGATCGAAACCGCGATCTACATTCCCCATGACGCGGAGGAAGTCGCCGCCGGCGGCTACGCGATCTATCTGCGCCAGCGCGACTTCGAAAATCTGATCAAGCACCATGTCGGCATCGACATCGGCCAGATCTCGCAGGCCTACGAGCGCGACGTCGAAATCCTGCGGCTGATCGATTCGATTCCGTCGCTCGACCCGTTCCTGCTGAAAAGCGCCTTGTCGAAATTCCAGGACGAGGTCCATCCCGGCTATTTCTCGATCTCCGAGGTCGAGGAAGCGGGCATCAAAACGCTGATCGCGGGCAAGGTGAACCCGATCGTCGCCAAGGCGCTGGGCCTTACTTCCGCCAACGACGTCAACGAGCGTTCCGCGCGCTTCCTGCAAGCGCTGTGGGACCCGACGATGCCGGAAGCCAAGCTGTTCGTGTCCGCCTTCGGCATTTCGGGCGATCAGGCGCAGCAGATTTTCGAAGGCTGGAAGGGCGTGTCGTTCTACGAGCACACGTTCAACCGCAACAAGGCCGCGACCGCCAAGGTGCTGTCGTGGCTCAACTCGCCCGACGCCATCCCGCTCGATATCCGCGAATACAAACACTACAAAGAACAGCAGGATATGTTCCGTCAGCAAGTGATCAAAAAGCTGCGGAACATCATCTCCACCGTGTCGGCGATCTTCGGCGAATATACGATCTGCCACGGCAAGTTCATGAACGAGGGCGATCCCAAGCCCTTCCGCCAGTTCCTGGCCGGCGTCTATCGCCGCTACTGGGTGCTCGGCTATTGCTCGATGGCCGTGCTGCACGCGTCGAGCATTTTCGACCGCTTCATGCAGGGCGCCATCCAGAACCGCCTGCAATTCGACCAGCTCGAGGAAATGTTGAAGCGCCTCGACGTGTCGCTCAACAGCCAGTCGGACGGCACGGTCTAACTAACGCGGTTTCGCGGCGACGATCTCGATCTCGACCTTGAATTCGGGCTTGGTGAAGCCCGATACGATCACCAGCGTCGAGGCCGGCGGTTCCAATCCTTCGAGCCACGCGTCGCGCGCGTCCATATAGGGGCGCATTTCCTCGCGCGACGTGACGAAGGCGTTGATGCGCACCACGTCGGCGCGCGCCATACCCGCCGACGCCAGCATCGCGTCGAGATGGCGGAAGATGACCGCGCATTGGCCCGCACAATCGGGCGGCAGCGTCCCGTCTTTGGCGAGGCCCAGCTGGCCCGAGGTGAACAGGAAACGCCCCGGCATATCCACCTCGACCGCATGGGAATAGCGCGCGAACGGGGCCGAGAGTTCCGGCGGATTGTGGCGTTTCATGACTAAACCTCTCGCCTTCTGGCGCGAACGGGACGGGTCCACTATATATCCGGCGACAAACACTTCGGGGAAGTTCGACATGACCTCCGCTTGGCGCAATTGGCTGGATCTCACGACCGAGGAGTTCCGCACCCTCGACCCCGCCAAGACCGTGGCGTTGCTGCCGGTCTCGGCGGTCGAGCAGCACGGGCCGCATCTGACCGTCGCGGTCGATCAGGTCCTGTGCGAAGGCATCGTCGCGCGCGCGGCGGGCATGACCAGCGCCACGCCGGTCGTCGTGCTGCCGCAGCAGGACGTGGGCAAGTCGAACGAGCATCTCGCCTATCCCGGCACGCTCTCGTTCTCGGCCGAAACGCTGATCCGCATTTGGACCGAGCTTGGCGAATGCGTGCATCGCGCGGGGCTTCGCAAGTTCGTCATGTACAACTCCCATGGCGGCCAGCCGCAGATCATGGACATCGTCGCGCGCGATCTGCGCGTGCGCCTGGGCATGGCGGCGGTCGCGACGTCGTGGTGGGCCTTCGGCATGCCCGAAGGTTTATGGGACCCGAAGGAAGCGAAATTCGGCATCCATGCCGGCGGCGTGGAAACGTCGATGATGATGCATCTCGCGCCCGAGAAAGTGCGCGACGCCAAGATCGATAATTTCGTGCCCGGCCAGTTCGCGCTCGCCAAGGAATTCGAATTGCTGACCTTCACCGGGCAAAGCGCGCTCGCCTGGCAGGCGCAGGACATCCATATCTCCGGCGCGGTCGGCAACGCGCGCGACGCGGATGCCGAGCGCGGGCGCAAGGTCGTCGATCACGCGGCGGCGAAGCTCGTCAAGCTGCTCGACGAGGTTTCCCGCTATCCGCTCGACCGCATCCGGGATCTGCCCTGATGCCGCGCCCGGGCGACCGTTCGCTGATTCCGGCCGAGGCGGTGCGCCTGGCGGCGTTGGGCGAGTTGTCGCGCGGGAACGTGACACTCGGCGCCTTGTCGATGTCGGTGCGCGGTTTCGTCTCGCGTCTGATGGGCCCGTCGCTCGACGTGCTGGGCGTATCGATCGAGCAATTGCGCTACGACGGCATGATCGAAACGGTCGGGCGGCGCGCAGGCGCGGGCCAAAGCCTGACGGCCGACAGCGAATTGACGCTGACCGAAAAAGGCCGCGAGGCTTTGCGCGACCTGCTGCGCGGGCCCGTGCGCGGGCCGATGACCGATCTTTCCAAGATGATCGTGGCGCTCAAACTGCGCTTTCTGGAATTGCTGCCGCCCGAGGATCGCGCGGCGCAACTCGACCAGCTTGTCGAACTTGCCGAAAGCGAGATCGCGCGCCTCAAAGACCTCGTCGCGCGCGGCGCCGACGGGCTGATGGGCGAATGGCTCCTGCAGGATATCGCCCAATCCGAACGCTGGCGCGATTGGTACGCCGCCAAGCGCGCGGCCCAACAAGCTTGATCGCGCGGCGCCTTTTCGCCGTCGTTTTCGCTGCCCTTCTCGGCCCCGGCGCCGCGATGGCGCAATCGCGTCCCGAAGCGACACTCTTCGATCCCGACGCCGTCGTCGCGGGGATCGCGATCGACAAGCGCCAATGCGCCGCCTTCGAACGCGCCGAGACCGCCATTTGGGTCGACGGCTATTGCCTGCGCTATTACGCCGCCGGCTTGGCGCAGCGCGCCAATCCGATCGCCACGCTTTGGCTCAATGGCGACATTCTGGGCCCGAAGGGCGACAACGCCGAAAAGCGCCAAAAGGGCATCGGCCCCGCGACGATGACCGCACAGATGGATGCGCTGTCGCGCCGCTTCGGCGTACCGGCGATCTTCCTGGGCCGTCCCGGCACCTATGGCAGCGCCGGCAAGCATCACGCGATGCGCGGCCGGAAGATCGAAGCGGAGCTGATCGCGGCCGCGATCGACGCGCTCAAATCCCGCTACGGCATTCGCGAATGGGCGCTGGGTGGGCATAGCGGCGGCGGCACGCTGGTCGGCGAAATGCTTGCCCGCCGCGACGATCTACGCTGCGCCGTGATTTCGTCGGGCGCCGTCGCCTATCGCGCCTATCTCGAAGCGCGCGGCCTGATCAAACCGGGGGCGACGCTGACGCGCTTCGATCCTTATGTTTCGCTCGACCGCGTGCCCAAGAACCCGGCGCGGCGCGTTTTCGTGATCGGCGATCCGCGCGAGACGAACGTGCCCTTCGCCACGCAGAAACGCTATTACGACGGCTTGGTCGCGCGCGGGCACGCGGCGACGCTGATCCCGCTCGCGCGCGCGAGCGATGCGCGCCACCACGATCTGGTCGATTTCGCGGAAACGGCGCTGGGTCTGTGCGCGACGAACGCAAGCGACGACGCGGTCGTCGCGGCGTTGCGCACCCTGCCCGACCCGCCGCCGCGCGTGACGAACTAAGCGGCGATACGGCCGCGCGTCAGCGGCTTCGCGCGTTCGATCCGCTTGCGGCGCTTGGTGTCGTTCAGCGCTTCCCACAAATCGGTCCGGCGCTGGGTGTTGAGCCAGAACTCCGGGGTATTGCCGAAGACCCGAGCGAGCATCAGCGCCGTGTCGGCCGTAATCGCGCGCTTGCCGACGCAAATTTCGTTGACCAAGCGACGTTCCACACCCATCGCGCGTGCCAGCGCCGTTTGTGTGAGCCCCAGTGGCACCATGAATTCCTCGATCAACATCTCACCCGGCGGGACGGGTTTGCGTTGCGTAACAATCATCTTCATCCCCTATAGCGATGCGGATCGAGCCGTACGTCGCGCGCTTTGCCGGTCGATCCGTCCCAGGCGAATACGAGCCGCCAGAAGCCGTTGACGCGTATCGAGTGCAGGTTTTCCAGACGGCCCGAAAGTTTCTCGAAATGATTCGATGGCGGCGAACGCAAATCGAGATCGCAGGTGGCGTCGTCGAGTAACTGCAACTTCCTGAACAGCCGATCGGCCGCGTCGGCGGGTATGCCTTTCGCGGGACGCCCCGTCCGGAAAAACTCCGCCAAAGCGCGGTCCCGGAAGCTATCGATCATGCCAAGAATTGTACCGTTGTACGGTACAAACGTCAACCCCGGTCAGACCAGATTCTGTCCGCCATTGACCGGGATTTCGGCGCCGGTGACATAGGCGAAATCGGGCGAGCATAAAGCGAAGATCGCGTCGGCCGTTTCGGCCGCCGTGCCCATGCGCTGCATCGGGATGCGGTTGATCAGCGGCTCGTATTCCGGCGAGATCATTTCGGTCACGATCTCGCCCGGCGCCACGGCGTTGACGCGAATGCCGAGCGGGGCGAGCTCCACCGCCATCTCGCGCGTGAGGCCCGAAAGTGCGGCCTTCGACGTGGAATAGGCCGAGCCCGCGAACGGGTGCGCGCGATGCGCCGCGATCGAGGTGATGTTGACGACGCAGCCGCGCGCACGCGCCAAGGCGGCCGCAAAGCCGCGCGTGAGGTCCAGGGCGGCGAAGAAATTGAGCTCGAACACTTTGTGCCAGGCGTCGAGCTCGCCATGCAGCACGCCCAAGCGTTCCTTGTAGGGCGTCTTGGGGCTGACGCCGGCGTTGTTGACCAGCGCGTGCAACGGGCCGTCGCCCAAAATCTCGTTCACCTCGTCGACGAAGCGGCGGCGATCGGCGGGCACCGACAAATCGCAGGCGACATGATGCGCCCAATTGGGATCGACCCGGCAATCGGCGGGGATCACCTCGCGCGAACAGGTGAACAACCGCCAGCCGGACGAGGCGAAGCGCTTCACGGTCGCGTGGCCGATCCCGCGCGAGGCGCCGGTCAGGACGAGGGTTTTTTGAATTTCCGCCATAGGCGGAGTGTAGCGCGCAATCTCAGCGGACGGAAACGACCTTGAACGGCAGCGTTTCGCCGTCGTGTTCGGTGATCGACACGTATTCGCCCGGCGCGAAACGATGCCGGTCGAATTTGAAGATCGGCTCGTCGTCGTCCGCGCCGGCGGCATAGGAAAACGCCCAGCGTCCGCCGCGCCCGTGGATCAGCAGGCCGGTTTCGTCCGCGCCGTCGCGCGCGAAACGGCGCACGGTGCAGCGGTCTTTGTCCTTCTTCCAGCCCTCGGGATCGAGATGGCCGTCCGCCGTCAGCGGTGCCGCGAACTCGTAGCCGATGCCGGAATCGCCGTCCGGCTTCGTCTTGGTGCGCGCGAGTTCGAGGCGGATATGTTTCAAGGCCATCGTGTTCCCCAATTCAGATCAGTTCGGCTTGCCGCATTCCGGATTGTCGGGATGCGTTTGGCAGAAATGCCGCAAGGCGAGTTTGAGCGTCGCCGCGCGGACATGGTCGCTGCGCTTCATCGCGCCGGCGATGTCGTCGAGGATCATCGCCTTCACATGCTTCACGCCGGCGGAATCCTGGCACAGGAAGGCGCCGAGCTCGACGGCCGCCATCTCGGAGATATGCTCGTGCTCCGCGATCGCGCGTACCTCGTCCGCCGTCAACTCGGCGAGCGACAGGCAATCCACCCAGGTCAACATGGCAAGCCCCTCCCCCCGGCGGGCTTACCGGTGCCGTTCGTGGCGCGGTGTTAATGCGCCATCAGCACCGGCAATGTGGCGTTCTGCAAAACGTGGCGCGTGACGCCGCCGAACACGAGCTGGCGCAGGCGGCTATGCGTATAGGCGCCCATCACCAGCAGGCCGCAGCCGGCCTTGACCGATTCCGCGAGCACATGAGGGCCGGCCTGAATGGTCGGCACGTCGGCGCGCGCGATTTCGATCTTCAGCCCGTGGCTCGCCATATAGGCTTCGAGCGGCACTTGATCGTTTTCGGCGACTTTGATGCCGGCGACGATCGCGACGACCTTGCTGGCGCCTTTGAGGAACTGCATGCCCGCCCCCAACGCGCGCGCGGCCTCGCGGCTGCCGTTCCAGGCGAAGGCGACGGGGCCGTCGAACGAAACCTCGCCCGACAGCGGGGCGACCATCACCGGGCGGCCGGTTTCCAGCAGCGCCGTTTCGAACGCGACGGTCGAGGCGATCTGGTCATCCTCCGACGGGCGCGGCAGCACGATCAGATCGGCGAAGCGGCCATAGCGCGCGATCGCGTCTTCCTCCGAACCTTCCGGTTCGATGAGTTCGCAAGACACGCCGGCGGATTTGCTCCACGCATCGTAAGTTGCGCGCGCGGTTTCCGCGCGGCGCTTCAAATCCTTCTCGGCGGCGCCGACGATCTGTTCGACCAGCGCGCCCGAGGCGCCTTCGCCCACGAAGGGTACCGCGTCGCGCGGATCGCCCGCGGCGTGCAGCGCTTCGACGCGCGCGCCGAATTTGCGCGCGACGGCGGCGGCTGTCGCCAGCGCGCGTTCGTCGGCAGTGGAACCGGACAGCGGAACGAGTACGACCTTGAAGCCCATAGCGACCTCCATTTCACGAAGGAGATTACACCCTAGATATCGGTATGGGATTGACCTGCATCAACCGCGCGGCGCGCTTCGGAAATTACCTGCGCCGGCGCGGCGGCGGCATCGAGATGCCGCCAATCGATCTCCCCCAATTCCCGCGCCATCTGCCCGGCCGCCACGGCGACACCGGCATCCGACGCGTCGTCCGTGCGTCCGGCGACGCGGGCGAGCCGCGTTTGCGCCGGACAATCGAGCCACAGACCCCGGAATTCT
The DNA here is from genome assembly GCA_965228135.1 of Tagaea sp. Taxonomy (GTDB): domain Bacteria; phylum Pseudomonadota; class Alphaproteobacteria; order CACIAM-22H2; family CACIAM-22H2; genus Tagaea. Next base: position 4,728,423 of record OZ245798.1, on the reverse strand, counting down.
ACACCGGCGGCAAGGGCGATGTCGCGCATCGTATGACGCTCGGCCGGGTCGGCGAACACCGCGTCGACCACCACGCAATGCCCGGCCGCAAGAGCTAGGCGCGCGCGCGCATACAGGCTTTCATAAACCGCGCGGCTCGCCTCGCGCGTATAGCTTTCGGGCGGCAGCGTCGCTTCGGGCTCGATTCCGGCCAAACGCTTGCGCTCGACATCCGTGCGCAAGACGACGGCGCCGGGTGCGACCCCGATAAACGGCGCAATACCCGACGCGACCGCCGACTTGCCCGATCCCGACAGACCGCCGACGGCGACGAGGATCGGCTTGGGCCGCTCCGCCAGGAAGGACCGCGCCATCGCAAAACACTGCGCGGCGATTTCGCGTTCGCCGCGCGCGCGCATTTCGTCCTTTTGATTGGCGGCGGAAAAGCCGCGCGTCTTGGCCGCGATCGCCGCGCGCAAGGACAAGAACAACGGCAGCAAGGCGAGACCCGCTTCGTCGGGGCGGCGCTGCAGATAGCGCGCGAACAACGCGTTGGCGAGATCGCGCCGCCCGATGCGGATCAGATCGAAAATCGGAAAGGCGAGATCGTAGAGCGTGTCGATGCACGAGACGCGATCGTCGAACTCGATTCCGTCGAAGGGCACGGGTTCGCCGTCGATCGTGCAGATATTGCGCAGATGCAGATCGCCGTGACAGCGCCGCACCGAACCGCCCGTCCGGCGCGTCTCGATCAAGCGGCGATGACGTGCGATCTCGCCCCGCGTCGCTTGGTCGAGCGCTTCGACCGCGCTTTTGTCGAACAGCTTGGCGAGATCTTCGGCATCGCCGTCTTCGACCCAGCGCAGATCGTCCGCACCGCCATGCGACGTCACGGGTTCCGCCGCATCGTGCACGCGCGCCAGAACGTCGGCGAGAAGGCGCATGTCGCGGGGGCCCAAATGCCCGCGCGACGCCCGCGCATCCCACAAGCCGTCGCCGTCGAAACGGCGCATCACCACGACCCAATCGAGCGCGTCACCCGATCCGCCGATCCCGGTTTCGGTCACTTTCTCGACGCCGAGATAGAGATCGGGCGCCCAGGCGCGATTGACCGCGATCTCCGCGCCGCACATTTTCGCGCGCAATTCCGGCGTCGAGAAATCCAGGAACGGAAATTTGACCGCGCGTTTGAGCTTGTAGGCGCGCGCGGCCGTCAGGAACACGGCCGAGATATGCGTGTCGATGCGTGCGGGCGTATCGCCGCCATGCGTGGCGGAATCGGCAAGGATCGCGATCGCGCGGTCCTGGCCCATCGCGCCCTTCAATGCACGTCGCGCCGGTTTTCGACGATGCCGGCGGGATCCATATGAACGATCACGTCCGAACCCGGGAAGGCGGCCATCACCGCTTCCTCCACCGAATCCGCCGCCGCATGCGCCTGGTTGAGCGTGAGATTGCCGTCGATCTCCAGATGCATCTGCACCGAGATATTGGGCCCGACCGCCCGCGTGCGCAGATCATGGACATCCAAAATCAGCGGATTGGCGCGCGCGATAGCGATGATCTTTTCGCGCGTTTCCTCGGGCAATTCGCGATCCATCAAATGATCGAGCGCGCCACGACCGATCTTCGCGGCCCCCCACAGGATGTAGGCGCCGATCGCCAAACCGGCGAGCGGATCGAGGGTGTCGATCCGGAACACCATCGACGCGAGCAGCGACACGATGACGGCGCCATTGAGCAGGAAATCGGACGCGTAGTGCAGACGGTCGGCACCCACGGCCAGCGATCCCGTTCGCGCGACCACATACATCTGATAGCGGACCAGCGCGAAGGTCAGCGCCATCGACAACGCCATGACGGCGATGCCGACCTCGCCGCTTTCGACCGGGACGGGCGTCCACAAGCGATGCACGGCCTCGGACAACAGCAACAGCGCCGAACCGCCGATGAACGCCGCCTGGGCGAGACCTGCGAGCGCTTCCGCCTTGCCGTGGCCGAAGCGGTGTTCGGCATCGGCCGGGGCGAGCGCGTGGCGCACGGCGAACAGGTTCACAAGCGAAGCGGCCGCATCGAGCAATGAATCGAGCAGGCTCGACAGCACGGAAACCGAATCCGTGATCGCCCAAGCGCCCGTTTTCGCGACGATCAGGATCCCGGCGACCGCGACCGAGGCATAGGTCGCGCGGCGCATCAGCGCGCCGCGTTCCTCGGGGCCGATTGTCGCTGTCGCGGCGGTCACGGGAATTGACGCTCCGTGCGCCATTTGTCGCCCTCGCGCCGATGCACCAAGCGCTCGTGCAGGCGGAACGGGCGGTCGTGCCAGAATTCGATCGTCACGGGCTTCACGCGGAAACCCGACCAATGCGGCGGGCGCGGCACAGCACCCAGCCCGAATTTCAGCGTGTACTCGGCGACGCGCCGCTCGAGCGTGAAACGCCCTTCCATCGGCCGCGATTGCTGCGAGGCCCAGGCGCCGATCTGGCTGCCGCGCGGGCGCGACGCGAAATACGAATCGGCCTCGGCCTCCGTCACGATCTCGACGTCGCCTTCGATGCGCACTTGGCGGCGCAGCGATTTCCAGTGGAACAGCAGCGCCGCCTTGCGATGCGCCAGAAGCTGCGTGCCCTTCTTGCTTTCGAAATTCGTGTAGAACACGAAGCCGCGTGTATCGAAATCTTTCAGCAGCACCATGCGCAGGCTGGGCATGCCATCTTGACCCACCGTCGCGACGGCCATCGCTTCGGGGTCGTTGATTTCCTTCGCGCGCGCTTCGTCGAGCCAGGCCGCAAAACGTGCGACGGGATCGACGGCCGGATCGAGTTCGTCCGGGGACTGGGATTCGCTTTCCATGTCCCCTAAATAGACCTAGCCAACGCTTCGACCAAGGCCGTGTTTGGAATAGAGTGCGAACGGGAATCGTTATCGTTTCAGGACGGAATTTCGCAAACCGTCGAACCGTCTAAGGAGGACGGAAAAATGCGTGGGATCAAGATTTTCGCCGTCGGTGCCATCGCCCTCTCGCTCGCCGCCTGCGCGGAAGGCGGACAGAAGGAGGGCATCGGTACGATTCTGGGCGGTGTCGGCGGTGCCGTCGTCGGCTCGCAATTCGGCGGCGGCCGCGGCCAGCTCGTCGGCGTGGCGCTCGGCACGCTGGCCGGCGCGTTCCTGGGCCGCGAAGTCGGCAAGTCGCTCGACAAGGCCGATCAGGCCCATATGCAGCGCGCCGAAACGGCCGCGCAGACCGCGCCGGTCGGCCAGCGCATCAGCTGGAGCAACCCCGATTCGGGCAATTCCGGCTCGGTCACGCCGACGCGCGAAGGCCGCGATCAGGCGGGTAACCAGTGCCGCGAATACCAGACGACCGTCACCGTCGGCGGCAAGCAGGAACAGGCCTATGGCACCGCCTGCCGCCAGCAGGACGGCAGCTGGAAGGTCATTAACTAACCTTCCCGCACGTCGTACGACATCAAACCCGGTCCCGCGCCTGCGGGGCCGGGTTTTTTATTGCTCCGCACATAATCGCGCCATCCCGGCGTTGCCTGCCCCGGACTTTCGTGTAGGATGCCGGCCAATTCGCCAGTCGAAACGCGGACTTAGAAACGCATGTCGGAATCCAAAGCCCTGTTGCAGGGCAAACGCGGCCTCATCATGGGTGTCGCCAATGATCGTTCCATCGCCTGGGGGATCTCCAAGGCGGTGGTCGAACACGGCGCCGAAATCGCTTTTACCTATCAGGGCGAGGCGCTGGAAAAGCGCGTGCGGCCTTTGGCGGCACAACTCGGTTCGGATTTTATGGTCTCGGCCGACGTTACCGACGCCGCCTCGCTGGATAAGGCGTTCGACGAGATCGCCAAGCGCTGGGGCAAGCTGGACTTCGTCGTCCACGCCATCGCCTATTCCGACAAGGACCAGCTCAAGGGCAAATACGTCGACACGACGCGCGAGAACTTCCTGAACTCGATGGACATCTCGGTGTTCTCGTTCACGGACGTGGCGCGCCGCGCGCGGCCCTTGATGAAGGAAGGCGGCTCGATGCTGACGCTTTCCTATATCGGCGCCGAACGCATCATCCCGCATTACAACGTGATGGGTGTGGCCAAGGCCGCCCTCGAAGCGTCGGTGCGCGCGCTGGCCGCCGATCTGGGGCCGGAGAATATCCGCGTCAACGCGATCTCGGCGGGCCCGATCCGCACGCTCGCGGCCTCGGGCATCGGCGATTTCCGTTACATCCAAAAATGGAACGAGCTGAACGCGCCGTTGCGTCGCGGCACGACGATCGAAGACGTCGGCGGTTCGGCGCTCTATCTGCTGTCGGAACTGGGCTCGGGCGTCACCGGCGAAGTTCTGCATGTCGATAGCGGCTATCACGTCGTCGGCATGATGGCGACGGAATCGGCGGGCGAGCTTTCCGATCTGCTCGCCGGCTTCAAGAACAAGGGCGTATGAGCGCCAATTCCTTCGGCACGCTGTTCCGGGTCACGACCTGGGGCGAAAGTCATGGCCCGGCGTTGGGCGCCGTCGTCGACGGCGTGCCGCCGCGCTTGGCACTCGACGAGGCCTTCATCCAAGGCTTCCTCGACAAGCGCAAGCCCGGCACGTCGAGATTCGTCACGCAGCGCCGGGAATCCGACACGGTCGAGATTCTGTCGGGCGTGTTCGAAGGCAAAACGACTGGCACGTCCTTGTCGCTGATGATCCGCAACGAGGATCAACGTTCGAAGGACTATTCGGAGATCGCGGCGAAGTTCCGCCCCGGCCATGCCGACTACACCTATTGGGCCAAATACGGCATTCGCGATTATCGCGGCGGCGGGCGTTCCTCCGCGCGCGAAACGGCGGCGCGCGTGGCCGCCGGTGCGGTCGCGCGGCGCGTGCTGGGCGATGGCGTGACGATCCGGGGTGCGGTCGTGCAGATCGGCCCGCACAAGATCGACCGCACGAAATGGGATTGGGCGGCCTGCGCCGAGAACCCGTTCTGGTGTCCCGATCGCGACATGGCCGCGAAATGGGAAGAATTCCTCGACGCGACGCGCAAGGCGGGTTCCTCCGTCGGCGCCGTGATCGAAGTGGTCGCCGAAGGCGTGCCCGCCGGTTGGGGTGCGCCGATTTACGGCAAGCTCGATTCCGATCTCGCCGCCGCGATGATGGGCATCAACGCGGTGAAGGGTGTGGAGATCGGCGACGGTTTTGCCGCCGCCGAATTGTCGGGCGAAGCGAATGCCGACGAAATGCGCGCCGGAAATTCCGGGCCGACTTTCCTGTCCAATCACGCGGGCGGCATTCTGGGCGGCATTTCCACCGGCCAGCCGGTCGTCGTGCGTTTTGCGGTCAAGCCGACTTCGTCGATCCTGTCGCCGCGCCGCACGATCGATATCGACGGCAACGAGACCGAGATCGTCACCAAGGGCCGCCACGATCCCTGCGTGGGCATCCGCGCCGTGCCGGTGGGCGAAGCGATGATGGCCTGCGTGCTCGCCGATCATTTCCTGCGCCACCGCGCGCAATGCGGTTGATCCCGTGGCGCTCGATCTGAAGACGCTGATCGTGCGCCGCTCGCGCAAGGTCGCGGGCCTCAACCTCCTTTTCGCCTCTTGCCTGTTCGGGCTCGCCGTCGCTGTCGCGTGGCAGACTTGGCGCGAAGGCGAGTCCCCGACGGCCGCTTTTGTGTTCCTGGCCGTCGCCGCGTTTTGGGGCGTGCTGATGGGCCAGCAATTCCGCGACACCGAACCCAAAGTGATCGTCGGCCGCGACGGGCTGGAATTGCCCGGCGTCGCGCCGGCGACGATCCCTTGGGACAAGATCGAGGAATTCGCGGTCGGCACGGGCTTGCGCGCGCTCGGCGGCGGGCGGCTCGACGTGTTCGTCGATGCGCCCACATTCGCAACGCTGAAGCTCGGCAATCGCTGGATGGGCGATCCGATCGTCAAGCGTATGGGCATGCGCCCCGGCTTCACGATTTTGGGCGCCGCGCTCGACGCGAAAGCGCGCCTGATTTTCGAAGCGATCACCCGCCATTGGCCGCCGGCGGAAATGGCCCCCAAGGAATAGCGCGATGGAGCGGGTGCAGGCATTTATCGGCATGTTCGCGATCCTGGGCATCGCCTGGGCGCTGGCCGAAAACCGCCGCCATGTGAGCTTGCGCGCCGCACTGCTGGGCCTCGCCGTTTCCTTCGCCTGCGCCGTCGCGTTCCTGAAACTGCCTTACGTCGCGACGACGATCGGGCTGTTGAACGCGCCCGTGCAAGCGATCGCCGACGCGACGCGCGCGGGCACCACATTGGTCTTCGGCTATCTCGGCGGCGGCGCGTTACCCTTCGACGAGAAATTCCCGGGTGCGTCCTTCGTGTTGGCGATCCAGGCCTTGCCGATCGTGCTGGTCGTGTCGGCGCTGACGACATTGCTGTTCCATTGGGGCGTGATGCCCGCGATCGTGCGCGGAATCGCTTGGGCCTTGCGCCGCACGATGGGCGTGGGCGGAGCCGTGGGCCTTTCCACCGCCGCGAACGTGTTCGTCGGCATGGTCGAGGCGCCGCTCTTCATCCGCCCCTATCTCGCCAAGCTCACGCGCGCCGAACTCTTCATCGTGATGGTCGGCGGCATGGCGTCGATCGCGGGCACGGTGATGGTGCTCTATGCCACGCTGATCGGGCGCATCGTTCCCGACGCCTTCGCGCATATTCTGATCGCCTCGCTGCTCTCCGCCCCCGTGACGATCCTGATCGCGCGCATCATGGTGCCGGAAACCACGCCGGGGGCGACCGAAGGCGAGCTCGGGCCGCTCGAGCCCGTCGCCAACGGCACGATGGACGCGATCGTCAAAGGCACGTCGGCGGGCTTGGAATTGCTGCTGAATATCTGCGCGATGCTGATCGTGCTGGTGGCGCTGGTCGCCTTGGTCAATGCCGGGCTCGGCCTGCTGCCCGATATTTTCGGCGCACCGTTGAAGATCGAGCGCATGCTCGGCTGGGTCTTCGCGCCGATCTGCTGGCTGATGGGCATTCCCTGGAGCGAAGCGCCGCAAGCGGGCGCGTTGCTCGGTCAGAAAACCGCGCTCAACGAGTTCGTCGCCTATCTGTCGCTCGCGGGCGACGGCGGCGCGGGGTTATCCGAACGCACGCGCCTCATCATGCTCTACGCGCTGTGCGGCTTCGCGAATTTCGGATCGCTGGGCATCATGATCGGCGGCATGGCGACGATGTGCCCGGCGCGCCGGCCGGAGATCGTGGAACTCGGTCTCAAATCGCTGGTCGCGGGCACGCTCGCCACCTGCGTGATGGGCGCGATGGCGGCGGTGCTGTACTAAGCGTTCTTGCGTGCCGCGATCAGGAATTCGCGGTTGCCTTCGGGGCCTTGGATCGGGCTTTCGTCTTCGCCGAACACGGTCCAGCCGATGCGCGGCAGCCATTGCGCGATGCGTGCGCGCACTTCCGCATGCAATTCGGGCTCGCGCACCACGCCGCCTTTGCCCACGCGATCCTTGCCGACTTCGAATTGCGGCTTGATCAGCGCCACGACGACGGCACCGGGTTTCGCCAGCGCCAACGCGGCGGGCAAAACGGTTTCGAGGCCGATGAAGCTCGCGTCGCACACGACCATGTCGGGTGCTTCGGGAATCACATCCGCCGTCAGATGCCGCGCGTTGGTTTTTTCGAGCACGATCACGCGCGGATCGTTACGCAGCTTCCACGCCAACTGCCCGTGCCCGACATCGACCGCATAAACCTTCGCGGCCCCTTTGGTCAGCAGCACATCGGTGAAGCCACCGGTCGAAGCGCCCACGTCGATGGCGATCTTGCCCGCGACGTCGATGCCGAACGCGTCGATCGCATGGGCGAGCTTCAAGCCGCCGCGACTGACCCAGGGATGGGGCTGGCCGCGCACTTCCAGCGCCACATCTTCGGCGACCGGCGTGCCCGGCTTGTCGAGGCGTTTTTCGTTCGAGAAAACCAAGCCCGCCATGATCGCGGCCTGCGCCTTGGCCCGGCTTTCGGCCAAGCCCCGCTCCACCAGCAATTGGTCGAGACGCTTCTTCAAGCGCGCTTTTCGGCGCGGCCCAGCGCCGTCAACGCGGAAGCGACGATCGCGCGCGCGTCGAGACCGGCTTCGGCGTATTGCCGTTCGGGCGTATCGTGGTCGATCAGACGATCGGGCAGCGTCAGCGCACGGATTTTGAGGCCGGCGTCGAGTGCCCCCGCATTCGCCAGGGCTTGCAGCACGGCGGCGGCGAACCCGCCGGGGCTGCCTTCCTCCACCGTCAGCACGACCTCGTGCGACCGCGCCAAGCGCAACACCAGATCGAGATCGAGCGGCTTCAAGAACCGCATATCGGCGAGCGTGGCGCTCAAACCCTGCTGGGCGAGCGCCTCGCACGCCTTGTGGCATTCGGCCAAGCGGCCGCCGAGATTGAGGATCGCGACGGCATTACCTTCGCGCAACACGCGGCCTTTGCCGATCGCCAGCGTCTCGCCCGCTTCGGGCATCGCGACGCCGATTCCTTCGCCGCGCGGGAAGCGCACGGCGATCGGGCCTTGGTCGTAGGCGGCGCAGGTCGCGACCATGCGCGCGAGATCGGCTTCGTCGCCCGGCGCCATCACGACGAAATCGGGCAGGCAACCGAGATAGGCGAGATCGTAGATGCCCGCATGCGTGGCGCCGTCCGCCCCGACCAGCCCCGCGCGGTCGAGCGCGAAGCGCACCGGCAGACCTTGCAGCATCACGTCGTGCACGACTTGGTCGTAGCCGCGTTGCAGGAAGGTCGAGTAGATCGCGACGAACGGCTTCAACCCATCCGCCGCCATGCCGGCCGCGAAGGTGACCGCGTGCTGCTCGGCGATGCCGACATCGAAGCAGCGCTTGGGGTGCTTCTTGGCGAAAAGATCGAGGCCGGTGCCCGAGGGCATCGCCGCCGTCACCGCGACGATCTTCGGGTCCTTGTCGGCCGCGTCGATCAGCGCGTCGGCGAAGACGCGCGTATAGGTCGGCGCCTTGGCGCCGGCGGGCTTGGCGGCACCTTTCAAGACGCCGTCATTGGCGACCTGCAGGTCGAATTTATTGACCGCGTGGTAGCGGTCCTCGGCTTCCTTGCCGAACGGGTGCCCCTTGCCCTTCTGTGTGATCACATGGATCAGCACGGGCCGGTCGTCGCGGCTGTCGCGCACGTTGCGCAGGATCGGCAGCAGATGGTCGAGATTATGGCCGTCGATCGGACCGACGTAATAGAAACCCATCTCCTCGAACAGCGTGCCCCCGCCCGCGACCATGCCGCGCGCGAATTCCTCGGCGCGCTCGGCCGCTTGGAACAAGGGCTTGGGCAAATGGCTCGCCACTTCGCGCGCCAAGCTGCGCAGGCCCACATAGGGCCGCGAGGAAATGAGGCGCGAAAGATAGGAACTCATCGCACCCACCGGGGGTGCGATCGACATGTTGTTGTCGTTGAGGATGACGATGAGGCGCGCGCGCATCGCGCCCGCGTTGTTCATCGCCTCGTAGGCCATGCCGGCGGACATCGAGCCGTCGCCGATGACCGCGATGCAATGGCGCTTGTCGCCGTTGAAATCGCGCGCGACCGCCATACCCAACGCCGCCGAAATCGACGTCGAGGAATGCGCGGCCCCGAACGGATCGAACTCGCTCTCGCTGCGCTTGGTGAAGCCCGACAAGCCCCCGCCCTGGCGCAGCGTGGAAATGCGGTCGCGCCGGCCGGTCAGAATCTTGTGCGGATAGGCTTGGTGGCCGACATCCCAAATCAGCCGATCGCGCGGCGTGTCGAAGACGTGATGCAAGGCGACGGTCAGCTCGACCACGCCAAGGCCGGCACCCAGATGCCCGCCCGTGCCCGCGACGGCGGCGATCGTCTCGCGGCGCAATTCTTCGGCGACGTGTTTAAGCTCCGCCGCATCCATCTTGCGCAATTGGGCATGGTCGCAAGCGCGGTCGAGATGCGGCGTCGCACCCGAATTATGGCCGGGGCCGCTCATGCCTTGCGCGCCACGGTCCAGCGCGCCAGCGCGCGCAGATTGTCGGCCTTCGCGTCGAACAGGTCGAGATGCTTGGCCGCCTGCTCGGCCAGTAGCGCCGCCTGCGCGCGCGCGCGCTCTGGTCCCAGGATCGACACGAAAGTCGCCTTGCCGCGCGCCTGGTCCTTGCCCGTCGCCTTGCCCGCATCCACCGAGGAACCCTCCACGTCGATCAGATCGTCCGCCATCTGGAACGCGAGACCAAGATCGTGGGCGAATGCGACGAGGGTATGGCGGATATGGGCCGGCGCCTTGCCCAGAATGGCGCCCGATTGCGCCGCGAAGGCGATCAGCGCGCCGGTTTTCAGGCGCTGCAGGCGCGTGATCTGACCGATATCGAGGCTCTGACCTTCGGCGGCGAGGTCGATCTGCTGGCCGCCGACCATGCCGTCCGCCCCCGACGCCAAGGCGAGGGCGAGCACCAGGTCCGAGCGCACCAGCGGATCGGCATGGGTCAGCGGATGGGCGAGGACTTCGAAGGCTTTGGTCAGCAGCGCATCGCCCGCCAGGATCGCGGTCGCCTCGTCGAACGCCTTATGCACGGTCGGCCGGCCGCGGCGCAGATCGTCGTCGTCCATCGCCGGCAAATCGTCGTGGACGAGGGAATAGCAATGGACGAACTCGATCGCGCAGGCGACGCGCAGCGCACACGCCTCGTCGACCGCGAACAGCTTGGCCGTTTCCATTACCAGGAAGGGGCGCATGCGCTTGCCCCCGCCCAGGCAGGCGTAGCGCATCGCTTCGTGCAGATCGGCTTCGAGCCCGTCGCCCTTGGGCAGAAACGCGTCCAGCGCCGCCTCGACCTTGGCGGCGGTCTCGGTCAACGCGACGGCCAACGTGTCGGTCATCGCGCGGCTTTCACCGATCCGCGTCGAAGGGGGCGGCTTTCGCCTCGCCGCCGGAAATCTGGATCTTCTCGATCCGCGCGGCGGCTTCGGCGAGCTTCTTCTCGCAATGTTTTTTGAGTGCCGCACCGCGCTCGTAGGCGGCGACGGATTCGTCGAGCTTGCCCTTGCCCTGTTCGAGCGCGCGCACGATCCCTTCGAGCTCCGCAAGCGCGTCCTCGAAGGAGAGTTTGGCGATATCGGCCGGAGTCCCTTGCGTCATGCCCGGTTTATAGGCGGCCTGGAACGCAAGGGCAACGGGGTCGGGCGACCCGCCCGGGCCCCGCCGCTTGGGGATCGTTCCGGACCCAATGGGGCGCCGGAAGGCCGGAAATGTCCGCTGAGAGACCTTGTTTCATAGGAAAAAATCTTTAGTCAATTTAAAATATTAACGCGTCTTATTAAAGATATTCTAGACCAAATGATTGATAGAACTCTCGCACTTCACTTATAGTTTTACTCAAAAGAACATCACTCTTATCGCAAAATGCAACGTTGCTCCTCTATTTGCTGCTCGCGAAACTCAACATGCCGCAGTCCCGGCGAGCAGAAAGCTGAGAAGCATCAACTGAGGATCATAAAATGGTGCGGATTTTTCTTTGGATTTACAGCTACACGGTATCGCCCGAGGCTACAGAGAAATTTATCCGGTTCGCTGTTAGATCAATTCGCGCATCGCTCGGCAATGCACGACCAATGGGCGCCGACGACGAGAAAATCGAGAGATTCGCACGGAAAGTGTATGAAACGACCCGAGGTGTTGCAGATGCGAAGAAAAACTGGATTGCCGCCGGCTCCCCAAAGGGACCCCATTTAACTTGGTATAAGCTTATCGCGGCAAAAAGAGATCTCCGAGAAGCTCTAACAACGAGAGCGATAGCGACAGATGCTAGCGATGAAGAAAAAATTGTCGCGGCATTAACGGCTGCAAGCGAACAACTGCGAAAGCCAATCAAGCGTTATCTTGGTGAAGATGTGTTCTCGAAAGAAAACACTGAAAATTAAACTAGCCGTTTAATCTCGTTGAAAGTAGTGGCTTTAGACAATTCAACATGATTCTAAATCGCAACCGACGGCGCTTGCGATCTTGCTCATTCGACGCAGAGATCGCTCATTGGCGCCTATCGATACGAACCACAGCGCCAGCCTCCAACTGAACCATCGTCAAATCAAACCAGCAAGTTTCAATTGTCGGCCTTCCCAGGGCCATGGACTGAGTGCATCGCGTTGGCTGCCCCCATGCCAACTCCATTGCTCGCCTGGGCGCACCGAGGGGCAAAGACCGTTGTCTAACGAGCGAATGCCAGGAAGAAGGAAGTTCGAGTATCTCTGCTAGGCGACGTCGTTCTAATTCATCACGGGCTCGCGGAAAGGCGAGACTTGCTTCTTGTTCAGTCCGAAAACAAGGAGTGAAATCGTTTGGATAGTAGATCGAAATTCTAGGCCACCAGCAGCCAGATGTAGGCCCAGATAGAGTTCGGCCAATCCTATCGTCGCCCCACCAACTCGGCCGATCTTGAGCCGTAACTGGTTTGGGGGCGGCCAACAGCCAAACACACAAAGCAGTTTTTAACGTTAATAATTTCATTACAAAGTAGTTTAACCGATTTCTCTGCCAATGAACAAATAACTACAGAGGAATTTAAGTCTCAGACTCAACGCGGCACGCGCAGGCGACCGCATCTACCCCAGCCGATTGATCCCGTCGAAGGCGGCGGTTTTGTAGCATTCGGCGAGGGTGGGATAGTTGAACACCGTCCGCACGAAGTAATCGACCGTGCCGTCGAAGGCCATCACGGCCTGGCCGATATGGACGAGTTCGGACGCGCCCTCGCCGATGATATGCACGCCCAGCAACTGGCGCGTTTCGGCGTGGAAGACGAGTTTCAGCAAGCCCGTCTTGTCGCCGATGATCTGGCCGCGCGCGATTTCCTGATAGCGCGCCTTGCCCACTTCGTAGGGCACGCCGGCTTCGGTCAGCTCTTCCTCGTTCTTGCCGCAGGTGCTGATCTCCGGGATCGTATAGATGCCGTAGGGGAACAGCTCGGGCACCGAGGTCGCGTCCACGCCGAAGGCATGGCAGGCGGCCAAGCGCCCCTGCTCCATCGAGGTCGAGGCGAGGGCCGGGAAGCCGATCACGTCGCCGACGGCGTAGATGCCCTTCACGTCGGTCTGGTAATGCGCATCGACCTTGATGCGCCCGCGCTCGTCGGCCGCGAGGCCGGCCGTGGCGAGATCGAGATTGCCCGTCGCACCCGTGCGGCCGATCGAATAAAGCGCCTTTTCGGTGACGATCTGCTTGCCCGATTGCAGCTTCACCTTGACCCGCGCGCCATGCTCGGCGTCGTCGGAATATTCGAGACCTTCGACTTCCTCGCCCAAACGGAACGTCACGCGGTTCTGGCGCATCTGATAGACCAGCGCATCGGTGATTTCGTGATCGACGAAATCGAGCAAGCGATCGCGCTTGTCGACGACCGTCACGCGCACGCCGAGCGTGGCGAAGATCGTCGCGTATTCCGCGCCGATCACGCCCGCCCCGATCACGCACAGCGATTTGGGCAGGCGCTTCAGGCCCAAAACGTCGTCGGAAATGAAGATGTTCTGCGCGTCGAAGGGAATGCGGCCCGAGCGCGTGGCGTTGGTACCCGTCGCGATCACGATGCGGCGCGCGCGCACTTCGCGACGTCCGCGCCCGTCGAGGCCGATCAGCGCCACCGTATCGGGCCCGGCGAATTTCGCTTCCGCGGCGATCATCTCCACGCCGTTGCGCTGAAGCTGATGGCGCACGACGTCGAGTTCGGCCTGGATGACGAACTGCGCGCGGAACAGCAGATCGTCGATCGTGATGTTCTGTTTCACCTGATACGAAGCGCCGTAGATGTTGCGCTCGCGATAGCCGGAAAGATGCATCACCGCTTCGCGCAGCGTTTTCGACGGGATCGTGCCGGTGTTGATGCACGCCCCGCCGACGACGGCCTTATGCTCGATCACCGCGACCTTCTTGCCGAGCTTGGCGGCCTGGATCGCGGCGCGCTGGCCGGCGGGACCCGAGCCCATGACGATCATGTCGTAATCGAATTCGGCGGCGGCGTTCATGGCATCATCCTTGGAGAAGCGTTTCGGCGAGCAGGAGCAGATCGCTTTCCATCTGGTCCTTCACGCAGCGATAGAGATCGCGGATCGACACGATGGCGACGATCTTGCCGTCTTCGACCACCGGCAAGTGGCGGAAGCCGCGCTCGGCCATGATGTCGAGCGCCTGTTGCACGGTCGCGTCGGGCGCGATGGTCACGGGATCGGGGGTCATCGCGTCGGCGATCGTGGTCGTCGCGGGATCGAGCTCCTTGGCGACGACGCGGGTCAGCGCGTCGCGCTCGGAGAAGATGCCGACGAGCTTGTCGTCCTCGACGATCAGCAGCGCGCCGATGCGCAAATACGCCATCATGCGCGCGGCTTCGAGCACGGTCGCGGACGGCTCCAGCGTCGCAAGGCTTTGCTCGCTGACGGCATGCGGGATGACGGTGCGTTCGGCCTGGATCATTCCCGCCCCGTTAGAAGAAGAGTTTTTCCAGATCGACCGAGGAATCGCGGCCGAGCTGATCGAAATTGACCTTGAGCCATTCGTCGGCTTTCCGCCGACCGAGATCGCGCAAGGTCAACAGGAAGTCGAAATCGAGATTGTATTTCGACGACACGCCGAAGGCGGCCATTTCCTCCTCCGCCTGCACCATGTGGAAGAAGATGCGTCGCAGGCCCGACCGCGCGGTCAAGCGATGGCGTTCCAGCAAGCGCGTGACGAAGGCGATCGTGCGCATTTCGCGCATCATCGTCGCGTTGAAGCTGATCGCGTTCATGCGGTCGGCGATGGCGCGCGAGGTTTCGGGCAATTGCTCGATGCGGATCGGGTTGATCTCGATCAGCAGAATGTCCGACGCGCGGCAATTATAGATCAGCGGGAACATGGCGGGATTGCCCATGAACCCGCCATCCCAGTAATGCTCGCCCTCGACCTCGACCGCCTGGAAGAGATGCGGCAAGCATGCCGAGGCGAGCAGCACGTCGGCAGTCAGCTCGTGATTGCGGAAGACGCGGATCTTGCCCGTGCGCACATTGGTGGTGGAGATGAACAGCTTCACGCCTTCGCCTTCGCGCACCTTGTCGAAGTCGATCATCTCCGCCAGCGCTTCCTTCAGCGGATTTTTGTTCTGCGGATTGAACTGGTAGGGCGACAGCAAGCGCGTCATCAGATCGAAGCCCTGATAGAAGGGCGAGAGATCGAGATTGGCGGGATTGCCGAACAGCCGGTCCATCGGCGTGGGCTGGAAAATCGAGAAGCGGCCGCTTTCGCCGATGCGATGCCAGAATTTCTCCAACAAGGCGCGCGCGGCTTGGGGCCCGCCTTGCGCCATGCCCCAGACGACCAGCGCGCCGTTCATCGCCCCCGCCGACGTGCCCGAAATACCTTCGACGAGAAGACGATCATCGTCGAGCAAGCGATCGAGCACGCCCCAGGTAAAGGCGCCATGCGCCCCGCCGCCTTGCAAAGCCAGCGTGATATGCTTTTTGCCGTCCGCCATTCCCCGAACCCGGTTGTTCGCCGCAGTTTAGCAGCAAATATGACCGGGATCGGTTAAGATTTTGATATCGCTAGAATTTCAGATCAGTCGGCCATCAGCGCTTCGACATGGGCCGCACTGGATGCGGCCAGCGCGTCCAGGTCGTAGCCGCCTTCCAGGCAGCTCACCACGCGGTCCTTGGCGTATTTGCGCGCGATTTCCATCAGCGCGCGCGTGACCCAAGCGTAATCGGCCTCGTGCAAACGAAGCCCCGCGAGCGGGTCGTTCTCATGCGCGTCGAACCCGGCGGAGATGATGACGAGTTCGGGCTGGAACGCATCGAGCGCGGGCAGGATCTTGCCCGTATAGGCCGCGCGGAACTCCGCACCGCCCGCGCCGCCGGCGAGCGGCGCATTGACGATGTTATGCGCGACACCCTGTTCTTGCGCCGCCCCGGTGCCGGGATAAAGCGGCCATTCATGGGTCGAGGCGTAGAACAGATCTGCGTCGCGCTCGAACATATGCTGCGTGCCGTTGCCGTGATGGACGTCGAAATCGATCACGGCGACGCGGCGCAGCCCGTGCTTCACGCGCGCGTGAAGGGCGGCGACGGCGACGTTATTGAACAGGCAAAAGCCCATCGACTGTTCGGCTTCGGCGTGGTGCCCCGGCGGGCGCACGGCGCAGAACACGTTGCGCGCCTTGCCCGCGCACACCGCATCCACGCCCGCGACGGCGGCACCGGCCGCGCGCAACGCCGCATCGCCCGAGCCCGGCGAGACGATCGTATCGCCGTCGAGCTGATGGCGGCCTTGCGGCGGGATGGAGCCGAGCACGCCGTCGACATAGCTGCGCGGATGGACGAGGCAGAGCTGATCGTCGCTGGCGCGCGGCGCCGAAACGCGCTCGAGGCGCGCGAAGGCCGGTTCCGACAAGGCCGCCAGAACCGCTTCCAGCCGGCGCGGGTTTTCCGGGTGGTAAGGGCCCGGATCGTGGTCGAGACAGGCCGGATGCGTGATCAGTTGCGTGGTCATAAGGCGCCCTCTCCTTATGTCCATTGTGCCGCGCCAAAGTGCTGCCGCCAATCGGTGTCTCACCAACGCGTACCGCCCTGCGATGCATTTCAGGTCGAGGGCGTACCGCCCTGCGACATGGCGTCGCGCGGCCTTCGCCCACGGCGCGCGCTGCGCGTCCGGCGTGTAACTTGATCGACGCTATGAAAGCCCAGACCGACCCGATCTTGCGAATTCGCACGTTGCTACCGGCGGCGTCGGTGCATGCGCGCGTCGCGGCGGCGATTTTCGTGCTGGGATTCGTGTTCGTGCTGGGCGTGCTACGCGGCTAAAAAAGCCGCGCAAGCCGCCTCCGCCGGGACCGGCGCGCCGAACAAATAGCCCTGGCCGAAACCCACCCCCATCCCGGCCAAGCGCCGCGCTTGCTCTTGCGTTTCGATCCCCTCGGCGACCGCGCTGATATCGAGCTGCCCCGCGAGATCGACGACCGAGCGCACGATCTCGGCCGTCCGGCGATCTTCGACCAAGCGGCGCGTGAAGCTCTGGTCGATCTTGATGTGATCGATGGGGAAGCGCGAAAGATACGACAAGCCCGAATAGCCCGTTCCGAAATCGTCGAGGCTGACGCAAGCGCCTAGCGCCTTGACGCGCGCCAGCGCCTCCGCCGCGTGCGGATTGACGATCAGCGTCGTCTCGGTGATTTCGACCTTGAGATGTATCGGATCGAGCCCGGCTTCTTCGAGCAGCGGGGCAAGCCGCCCGGCAAGCTGCGTATCGGCGAAATGCGGCGCCGAGAAATTCGCCGACAGGAAGGCCGGGGCGCGGCCCGCCGCCGCAAGATCGCGGTTGAGCGCCGCCACCCGGCGCGCGGCCGCACCCGCCACGGCGAAATCGAGCGTTTCGAGCAATTCGGCTTCCGCCGCCGGCCCCAGAAGTGCCGCAGGCGGCAACAAACCGCGCGTGGGATGGACCCAGCGCGCCAAGGCTTCGAAGCCCGCAGGCACGGCGCTTTCCAGCGCCACGATCGGCTGGAGAAAAGCGACGACTTCGCCGTTTTCCAGCGCGCGGCGCAATTCGTGTTCGCCTTCGATGCGCGCGACGATCCGCGCGGTTTCGTCCATGCCGATCGGCAACGCGGGCGACAGCACGCGCGACGTCGCCACGCGCAAGCGATGGATCAACGTGCGCAGCAGAATGGACATCAGCGGCGTGGCGCCCGCGATCTCGCGATGGATCTGGTCGCGCCCCACCACAACGAACACGCAATCGCCCAAGCAGCGCGCACTGGCCGAACGCGGCGCTCCGTCGACCAGCGCCATTTCCCCGAAAATCTCGCCCGGGCCGAGCCGGGTCAGCACGACGCTGCCGGTGGCGCGCGTCGCCGCGATCTCGACCTGGCCGCGCTCGACGATATAGGCGCAATCGGCTTCGTCGCCTTCGTCGAACAGCAGCGTCCCCGCCGCCACCCGACGGCGGTATAACGCATCGACCATCGCGACAATCCCCGCCTTGCGCTGCCGGACCGGCACCGCTCCCGGGGCGACCTTCGCATGGCCGGACCACCCGCGTCGAACGCTTACCGGCGGCCGTTTCGCCCGCTAGGCGAGCATACATCCGCCCGGATTGGGGCAACGGGATACGATTCCGGGCGGTGACGAAGTGTAACAGCCGGGCACTTTCCTCGCGCCAACCCCCGGTCTAAATTGAACTTCGCAAGCTTGGCGGCACGGTCCGTTCCTCCGATTTCGGAAAAGACCGCGCATGGCCGGGTTTTTGCTCACGTTTGGCTATTGAAAGAAGACGGACGAAAATCGTCCGGTCATACGATCGTGTTACGCGTTCCGGCATCCGGGCGCGCCGGATCGAAAAACAGGGTGGGGTTGCTGGGGCATGCGTGTCGTAAGTCAGTTGGTCGTCGTCGCTGTTCTCGGCGCTACGGGCGTTGGCGGCTGGTACGCCTATAAGTCGTATGCCAACGGCACCGGCGTCGCGGCCGAGCGCCAAGCCGCCCCTGCGCCGCTGGTCGAGTTCGTGACGCCCAAATCGATGACGGTCGTCGAACGGGCCGAGGCCGTGGGCACGGCCCGCGCCAACGAATCGGTCACGATGACAGCGCGTCAGTCCGGCACGGTGTTCCGCATCGTGTTCCAGGAAGGCCAGATGGTCCGCAAGGGCGAAACGCTGGTCGAACTGGAAAGCCGCGAACGCGTCGCCGATCTCGACTCGGTACGCGCCGAAATCGCCCAGGCGCGCGCCGTCGCCGACGAAATCCGCCAGCAGCTCGACCGCACGCGCCAATTGCGCGCCACGGGCAACGCGCCCGAAGCGCGCGTCGACCAGCTGGAAAGCCAGCTACGCGCCGCCGAAGGCCGTATCCGCCAGAACGAAAGCCGCCTGCGCGCGGCCGACGCCCGCCTCGACGATTTCCGCATCACGGCCCCCTTCGACGGCCGCGTGGGCTTGCGCCAAGTCAGCGTGGGCGCGTTGCTGCAGCCCGGCACGGTCGTCACGACGCTCGACGACGTCAGCAAGATCAAGCTCGACTTCTCGATCCCCGAACAATTCCTTGCCGTGCTGCGCCAGGGCCTGCCCGTCGCCACGCGCACGCCCGCCTATCCCGACCGCGAATTCGTGGGTCAGGTCACGGCGGTCGATACGCGCGTCGACCCGCTGACCCGCGCGGTGCGCCTCAACGCCACTTTCGACAACGCCGACGGCACGCTGAAACCGGGCATGTTCCTGAACGTCGCCCTCGCCGTCACCACGCGCGAGAATGCCGTCGTCGTGCCCGAGGACGCGCTGGTCGCCGAAGGCACGCGCCAATTCGTCTACGTCGTCGCCGACGGCCGCGTGCTGCGCCGCGAGGTGCAGCTGGGCTTGCGCATGCAAAGCGAGGTCGAGATTCGCGACGGCGTGAAGCCGGGCGAACAGATCGTCGTGCGCGGCCAGCAACGCATCCGCCACAATCTCCCCGTCCGCGCGCAGCCGTTCCGCGCCGAATCCGCCCCCACCTCCTGAGGCTCTCCCCCCGATGATCCTCTCCGAAGTTTCGATCAAGCGTCCGGTCTTCGCGACCGTCATTTCGCTTCTCATCCTGGTCCTGGGTTTCGCCGCTTATTCGCGCCTGCCGGTGCGCGAATATCCCGCGATCGATCCGCCGATCGTGTCGGTCACCACGATCTACAAAGGCGCTTCGAACCAAGTCGTCGAAAGCCGCGTGACCGAGCTGGTGGAATCGGCGGTCGCCGGCATCGAAGGCGTGAAGACGATCACGTCGAACAGCCGCGAAGAACGTTCCCAAGTCTCGATCGAATTCCGCCTGGGCCGCGACATCGACGCGGCGTCGGCCGACGTGCGCGACCGCGTGGCGCGCATCCGCTCGCGCCTGCCCACGGGTGTCGACGATCCGATCATCGCCAAGGTCGACGGCGACCAGCGCGCGATCGTGTGGTTCACGCTCGCCTCCGACCGTTTCTCGCAGCTCGAGCTCACCGACTACGCCAAGCGCAACATCGTCGATCGCCTGTCGATCGTGCCGGGCGTGGCGCAGGTGTCGATCTCGGGCGAGCGGCGCTATTCCATGCGCGTGTGGATCGATCGCCAAGCATTGGCCGCGCGCCAGCTGACGGTCGACGACGTCGAAAACGCCATCCGCCGCCAGAACATCGAATTGCCGTCGGGCCGCATCGAATCCACCCAGCGCGAATTGACGGTGAAGACCGATTCGCGCCTGTCGAGCCCCGATCAGTTCCGCGACATCGTGATCGTCGCGCGCCAGGGCTACCAGATCCGCCTGGGCGAAGTCGCGCGCGTCGAGGTCGGCCCGGAAGACGAACGCTCGGGCATTCGCGCCAACGGCAAGACCGCGATCGGCGTGGGCGTCGTGCGCCAGTCGACCGGCAATACGCTGACCGTCGCCGACGGCGCCAAGAAGGAAATGACGCGCATTTCGGAAACCTTCCCCGAAGGCGTCGAACTGACGATCGGCTACGACGAATCCGTCTTCATTTCGCAGTCGATTTTCGAGGTCTATCACGCGCTGATGATCGGCGTGAGCCTCGTCATCGGCGTCATCTTCGTGTTCCTGCGCTCCTGGCGCGCGACGCTGATCCCGACGCTGGCGATCCCGGTCTCGATCATCGGGTCGTTCACCGTGCTGGCGGCGTTGGGCTATTCGCTCAACGTGCTGACGCTGCTCGCCCTCGTGCTCGCCATCGGCATCGTCGTCGACGACGCGATCGTCGTGCTCGAAAACATCCACCGCCGCATCGAGGAAGGCGAGCCCGTGCTGCTCGCCTCGATGCGCGGTTCGAACCAGATCGCCTTCGCCGTCATCTCGACGACGGCGACGCTGATCGCCGTGTTCGTGCCGATCTCGTTCATGGAAGGCAATACCGGCCGATTGTTCACCGAATTCGGCATCGCGCTGGCCGCCGCCGTGCTGTTCTCGGGGCTCATCGCGCTGTCGCTGACGCCGATGCTGTGCTCGAAGCTGCTCACCTCGCATTCGGGCGAAGGCAAACTCTACTTGATGACCGAGAAGGTCTTCGTCGGCATCAACGGCGGCTATCGCTGGCTGCTCGACCGCGCTTTGGGCGCGCCGATCGTCGTGCTGGCGATGGGCGTGATCATCTCGGCCGCCGCCTATGGTTTCTGGTCGGCGCTGCCCAAGGAATTCGCCCCGGTCGAGGATCGCGGCACGATCATCATTCCGATCACCGCCCCCGAAGGCGCTTCCTACAACTACACGCGCGATTCGGTCGCCCAGGTCGAGAACGTGCTGCGCCCGTATGTGGAATCGGGTGCGGCCGCCACGATGATGGGCAATATCGCGCCCGGCTTCTCGCGCCCCGCCCCGGTCAATTCGGGTCTGGTCTTCCTGCGCTTGAAGCCCTGGGGCGAGCGCTACAAGGATTCTGAAAACGGCGCGCCCAAGCCGCCGGGCCGCGAGATCAAGCAGCAGGACGTGGTGCGCGAGATCTTCCCGCGCATCACCGGCATCCCCGGCGTGCGCGCCGCACCGGTCAATCCGCCCTCGCTCGGCCAGCGCGGCTTCCAGCCGCCGATCCAGTTCGTCATCGGCGGGTCGAGCTACGACACGCTGCGCGACTGGCGCGACCGCGTGATCCAAAGCGCCAGCCGGGATTCGCGCTTCCTCAACATGGACTCCAACTTCCGCGACACCAAGCCGGAGCTGCGCGTGCGCATCGACCGCGCCCGCGCCGCCGATTTGGGCGTGTCGATCGAAACGATCGGCCGCACGCTGGAGACGATGTTCGGATCGCGCAACGTGTCGACCTATGTCGATCGCGGCGAGGAATACAACGTGATCCTCCAAGCGCGCACGCAGGACCGCGCGACGCCGGCCGATCTCGCCGGATTGTTCGTGCGCTCGGCGACGACGCAGACGCTGATCCCGCTCTCCTCGCTGGTGACGATGGCCGAAGCCGCGGGCCCGGCCGAACTCAACCGCGTCGACCGTCTGCGGTCGATCACGATCACCTCCTCGCTCGCCCCCGGCTTCACGCTGGGCGAGGCGATCAGCGAGCTGGAGAGGATCGCCGCGGCCGAGCTGCCGCCCGAAGCGCGCATCTCGTATCAAGGGCAGAGCCGCGAGTTCAAGGAATCGGCCTCGTCGCTCTACTTCACCTTCGCGATGGCGCTGCTGATCGTGTTCCTGGTGTTGGCCGCGCAGTTCGAAAGCTGGATCCACCCGCTGATCATCATGCTGGCCGTGCCGCTGGCGCTGACCGGCGGTCTCGGGATTCTGTACCTCACGGGCATCTCGCTCAACGTCTACAGCCAGATCGGCATGATCCTGCTGATCGGTCTGATGGCGAAGAACGGCATCTTGATCGTGGAGTTCGCCAACCAGCTGCGCGACGAAGGCCGCGACATCCGCACGGCCGTGCTCGATGCTTCGGTCGCGCGTCTGCGGCCGATCTTGATGACCTCGATCGCCACCGTGTTCGGCGCGGTCCCGCTCGCGGATGCGAACGGTGCCGGTTCGGAATCGCGCGAAGCGATCGGCTGGGTCATCATCGGCGGCGTGTCGTTCTCGACGCTGCTGACGATCTTCGTGATCCCCGCGCTGTACCTGCTGCTCGCGCGCTTCACCAAGCCGATCGGCGCCATCGCCGCCAGCTTGGCCCAGCAGGAACGCGCGCACGAAAGCCGCCAACCGCAAGCGGCCGAGTGACGCGTTACGACGTCGCGATCGCCGGGGCGGGAATCCTCGGCGCGTCGGCCGCGTGGCGGCTGGCGCAAGCGGGGGTCAAAACCCTGCTGTTGGAAATGGAGGCGCGGCCCGGGTATCACACCACGGGCCGCTCCGCCGCCCTTTACGAAACCGCCTACGGCCCCGAAATCATCCGCCGCCTGACGGTCGCGTCGGGCCCGTTTTTCCGCGCGCCGCCGCAAGGCTTCGCCGAACATAAGCTGTTGACCCCGCGCGGCACGATGTTCGTGGCCGGGCCCGATGGTGCGGCCGCGTTCGACCAAGCCCAAGCGGAAGCATTGCCCGGCACGGTCGCCGAGATTTCCGTCGCCACGGCGCTGGAACTATGCCCCGTGCTGCGCCCCGAATGGACGAGGCGCGTGCTTTATAACGCCGACGCGGAGGACATGGATGTCGCCGCGATCCACCAAGGCTATTTGCGCGGGTTCAAGGCGGCGGGCGGCACGCTTCTATGCGATGCGGGCGTGCGCGGCCTCGCGCGCGAAACCGGCTTCTGGCGGATCGACACCGCCGCCGGCGTTTTCACGGCCGCGAATTTCGTCAACGCCGCCGGGGCCTGGGCCGACGCGGTCGCCTCGTTGGCGGGGATCGACCCCATCCATATCGTCCCCAAGCGGCGCACCGCCTTCGTGTTCGAAACCGCGCACGAAGCCGCCGCCTGGCCTTTCGTGTGCGAAATCGCGGAGAAATTCTACTTCAAGCCCGATGCCGGACTGATCTTCGCCTCCCCCGCCGACGAAACGCCGTCCCCGCCATGCGACGCGCAGCCCGAGGAACTCGACATCGCCGAATGCGCCGCGCGGATCGAGGAAGCGACGACGCTCGAAATCCGCCGCATCCGCCGCAAATGGGCGGGGTTGCGCTGCTTCGTCGCGGACAAAAAGCCGGTCGTCGGCCGCGATAAGGCGGCGGAAAATTTCATGTGGCTCGCCGCGCCGGGCGGCTACGGCATCATGACCAGCCCCGCTCTGGGCCGGCTTTGCGCCGCGCTGGTCCTGGGCCAAGATCTGCCGCGCGATCTGGCCGAGAACGGCGTCGATCCGGCGGAACTCGCCCCCGCCCGCCTCGCGCGCTATAAGGGGGCGCGATGAATACCGCCGATCTTCATGTGGCCAAACTTCAGGCGAGCGCGCGCCGCGCGTCGGCGCTGCTCAAAGCCATGGCGAACGAGCGCCGCTTGATGATCCTGTGCCATTTGGCGACGGGCGAGAAGAATGTCGGCGAGATCGAAGCGCTGGTCGGCTTGTCGCAATCGGCGTTGTCGCAGCATTTGGCGCGCCTGCGCCGCGACAAGCTGGTCGACACGCGGCGCACGGCGCAATCGATCCGCTACCGCCTGTCGAGCGGCGAGGTCGAAGCCGTGCTCGCCACGCTTTACGGTCTTTACTGCGCGCCGGCCGTGACGGCCGCCCGCGCCAAACCGGCGCGCGGGCGCAACGCCGCCGAAACGCGAGCCTGATATTCCGGGAGACTTCACGATGCGTGCCATTTTCGTCGCGGCCATGCTGGCGTTTTCGCCGTGGCTCTCCCACGCCCAAGCACCGCCGGCCTTCGATCCGGCCGCCCCCGGCCGCCTGACCGCCTTCGTCTATCGCGACGTGCCGACGACGGCGGCGATCAAGATCACGCCGCTCGACGATTCGCGCGAGAACCGCCGCCTCGCCCAAGCGTTCGAACGCGCGCTGGAGCGCAACGGGCGCAAGGTCGATCCGCGCGGCGGCGCGCTGTCGTTGAGCTTCACGACCGAGGTGACGCAAACCGGCCGGCCCGGCCCGTCGTCGGGAACGCTGGGCGTGATCGAAGGCAATCGCGACGAATCGCGCGTGCGCCTCAACCTCTATTCGACGACGCAGGACAGTCTGGCCGCGGGCCCACGCCGTTCCGACGGCGGCACGCCGAGCGTGCGCTATATGCTGACCGCGATCATCGAGGATGCGAGCGGCAGCCGCCTGTGGCAGGCGAGCGCCACGCTGAACGGCACGCCGGCCGAGGAACAGACCGCCTTCGCCGCGATGGCGGGCGTGATCGCCGACGAGATCGGCAAAATGGTCCGCCAGCGCAGCTTCCGCGTGGAGTAATCAGACCGCGCCGTCGAAACGCCAGGGGATCGTCTTGCCGCCCAGAAAGGCGACGACGCCCGTGCCCGCCGCCGCGACGCGATCGGGGATCGCGTTTGCCGTACGGCTCAGCGCGATCTTCGCCTTGTTGACCGGCAGACCGTAGAAGGCCGGGCCGTTCAAGCTCGCGAAGGCCTCGAACTTATCGAGCGCCTTCGCCTCGTCGAAGACCTGCACATAGGCTTCGAGCGCCGCGGGCGCGTTGAAAACGCCCGCACAGCCGCATGCCGCTTCCTTCGTCTCGACCGTATGCGGTGCCGTATCGGTGCCGAGGAAGAAGCGCGCATCGCCGGACGTCGCGACTTTACGCAACGCATCGCGATGGATGGCGCGCTTGGCGATCGGCAGGCAATAGAGATGCGGGCGAATACCGCCTTCGAAGATCGAATTGCGGTCGATGATCAGATGATGCGGCGTGATCGTCGCGGCCGTATCGGCCTTTTGCGCCAAGACGAACTCGGCCGCTTCTTTCGTGGTGATGTGTTCGAACACGATCTTCAAACCGGGGAAGTCGCGGCGCAACGGCGCCATCACCCGGTCGATGAAGGTCTTCTCGCGGTCGAAAATGTCGACGGCCTTATCCGTGACCTCGCCGTGGATCAGCAGCTTCATGCCGATCTTCTGCATGCGCTCGAGCCCCGCCTTGATCTTGGCGATGTCGGTCACGCCATGCGCGGAATTGGTCGTCGCGTGGGCGGGATAAAGCTTCGCCGCGACCCACACGCCCTCGGCGTAGCCGCGCTCGAGCTCGTCCGGATCGATCCCGTCGGTCAGATACACCGTCATCAACGGCTCGAAGCCCGGACCCGCCGCCTTGCGGATGCGGTCGCGATAGGCCGACGCGGCCGCCGCGGTCGTGACCGGCGGCACCAGATTGGGCATCACGATCGCGCGGGCGAATTGGCGCGCGGTATAGGGGGCGACGGCGTCGAGCATCGCGCCGTCGCGCAGATGCACATGCCAATCGTCGGGCCGGGCGATGACGATGCGGTCGGTCACGTTTTCTCCCTTTCAGGAGATCGACATTAGAAGAGCGTCGACAGCATCCGCAAGCCCACGATCGCCAGCACCACGCCGAACGCGCGGCGCAACGCGGGTTGCGAGATCGAATGCGCGACCTTGGCGCCGTAGCCCACACACGGCAATTGGGCGGCCAGGATCGCCAAACCCGCCGGCAGGCTGACATAGCCGATCGACAGCGGCGGTAAGTCGGCGACGTGCCAGCCGCCGGCGATGAAGCCGATCGTCGCCGGAATGGCGATGAACAGGCCCATGCCCGCCGCCGTTCCCACCGCCATGCGGATCGGAAACGAAAACAGCGACAGCGTGGGTACCGCCAGCGTGCCGCCGCCGATCCCCATGATCGACGACAAGCCGCCGATCAGCAATGCCATCACGCGCTGGCCCATCGGGCCGGGCAGCTCTTTACGCAGCGCCACACCGCCCGGAAACGCGACCATCTGGATCGCGACGATCAAGCCCACGCCCCCAAATATCCCGGCGAGCAAGCGGCCATCGACCGATGATGCGAAGGCCGAGCCCAAGATCGCGCCGAGGATCGCGGGCACGAACCAGCGCTTGAGCAACGCTTCGTCGAGCGAGCCGCGCTTGCGGTGCGCGCGCGCCGAAATGATCGAGGTGGGAATGATGGTCGCGAGCGACGTCGCGACCGCCACCTGCATGCGGATCGACGCGTCGATGCCCGCATGGGTCAGAACCCAGAACAGCGCGGGCACCACGACGATCCCGCCGCCCACGCCCAGAAGCCCCGCCAGAAACCCCGCGATCGCACCCGAAACCGCGATCACCGCCAACAGCAACACGACGGCCGACGCGCCGCCATCCAAGTCCAGCATACTTTTTCGTCCCTTAAACCGAAGCGAGGGCTTAGATCACGGCTCGCGCGCCGTGTCGAGCGCGTGGAACACGTCGCCCGAGGGGGCCATGCATCGCACATGCCGCCGATGCCACAGCGCGTAGAACAGCAGCGTCCAGCAGGCGAAGCCCGCGCGCTTCTCCGAAGCCGCCGAAAACAGGCGTAAAACGGCGCCGGGCTTGACGATCTCCGCGATTCCCGGATTGGCCGCGACCAAGGGCCCGAGCCGGTTTGCGTCCGCCGCAATCCAGCTCTGCACCGGCACGGTGAAGCCCTGCTTGGGCGCGAATGAATTCGCTGCGGGTAGCGCCGTCGACAGCCATTTGCGCAGCAGGAACTTTCCCCAGCGCTTATGGACCTTCAGCGTATCCGGCAGACGGAACGCGAAATCGGCGACGGAAGGATCGAGGAACGGCGTGCGCCCTTCCACGCCATGCGCCATCAAGCAGCGATCGAGCTTGCCGAGCAGATCGTTGGGCAGCCAATCGGCGACGTCGACCGCTTGCGCCACTTGCAAGCGCGAGCGCCCATTGCCCGAGGCCAGCGATTCCGCCGCCGCGATGCCCGACCGCCACGTCGCCGCCGGGATCGCCAGCGCGTCGAGCCCGTCGAAACTGCCCTTGCGGCGCATCGCGCGCCCGCCCATCCACCACGGCCGCATGGCGCTGCGATAGCGGCCATAGCCGCCGAACAATTCGTCCCCGCCCTCGCCCGACAGTACGACCTTGAAGCCGCGCTTGCGCGCCGCACGCGCCAGCGCCCAAGTCGGCACGATCGCGTAATCGGCGGCGGGATCGTCCATCGAAGCCGCAATCATGGGCAGATCGGCGAGGAAGTCCGCGCGCGTCACAGGAACTTCGATCAGCTCGGCGCGCGCGGCTTTGGCCACGCGGCGTGCGGCCTCGCGCTCGTCCGCCGCGCCCGTCTCGGGGAAATAGGCGGTGAACGCCGTGACCGGGCGTTCGTTCAAGCGCGCCATCATCGCCAGCACGGCGGATGAATCGATCCCGCCCGACAGGAACATGCCGTAAGGCACGTCGGAACGTTGATGCAGGCGCACGCTCTCCTCGAACACGCGGTCGAATTCGTAAGCCGCGTCGCGCTCGCTTTTCGCGACCGGCCCGCCCGAAGGCAAGGCTTCGCGGCGGCGGCGCTCGACGATCTTGCCGCCATGCACGATCAGCGTTTCGCCGGGCACCAAGCGATGGATGCCGGGGAAGATCGTGTCGCGGCCGGTGGTGAATTGAAGCTGGAGGAGTTCGAGCCGCGCATTCGCCTCGGGTGGTTCGCCGCCGAACCCGGCGGCGCGCAAGCATTGCGGCTCGGACGCAAACGCGAAGCCTCGCGCATCCTCGGCGTAGTAAAGTGGCTTGATGCCGAAGGGATCGCGCGCCAGCACAAGCCGCTTGGCGCCGGGGTCGTGGATCGCAATCGCGTACATGCCGCGCAAGGCGGTCGCGAAATCCGCACCGTCGCGCAGGTAAAGCGCCAGCGGGCTTTCGCAATCGGACTTCGTGCGATAGGGAAAATCCGGCTGCTGCGCGCGCAGCTCGACGTAATTATAGATCTCGCCGTTGCCGATCAGCGCGGTGCCGTCGGGCGCGAATAAGGGCTGGTCGCCGGTCGCCAAATCGATGATCGACAGTCGCCCATGCGCCAATGCCGTATCGCCCGCGACATGCGTGCCCGTGCCATCGGGCCCGCGATGCGCCATGGCGGCGAGCATCGCGTCGAGCGCCGATTGCGGCGGCCGCGTGCCATCCTTGGTCATCATCCCGGCGATGCCGCACATCTAGGCGTACTCCTTCGCCGCGCGGGCGATAAAATCCTTATAGGCGCCGATCACCCGCGCTTCGCCGAATTCGGCCGCGTGGCGCGCTTTGCCAGCCGCCGCCAGATCGGCCGCCAGCGCAGGTTCGGCAAGCACCCGGTTCAGCGCCTGCGACAGCGATTTGGCGTCGTCGACGGGGACGAGCAAGCCGTCTTTGCCGGAATTTATCAACGCCGCCGGTCCTTGGCTTGCGGCGGCGACAACGGGCTTGCCGCGCGCCCAGGCTTCGATCACGACATTGCCGAGCGGTTCGTGGCGCGACGGGCAAACCAGCACGTCGCACGCCTCGATCAGCGCGGCGGAATCCGCGCGCCAGCCGAGGAAGCGCACGCGATCGCCGAGCTTCGCGGCCTGGGCTTTAAGGTCGCCGTCGAGCGGCCCCGCCCCGGCGATCCACAATTGCGCACCCGACACGTTTTCCATCGCGGCGATCGCCACGTCGAACGCTTTGTTCGCGTGAAGCCGGCCGAGCGCCAGGATGATCTTCGCCGCGCCGTCGCGCGACACGGGTGCGACGGGCGCGGCATCGACGAAATTCGGCAGATAATCGACCCGCGCGGCAGGCCAGCCTTGCTTGACGATCCAATCGCAAATATCGCGCGTATTGCCGATCAGGTGATCGCAGCGGCGATAGTATTTGAGATCGTAGTAACCGCCCAGCCGCCCGACATAGGCGGGACGCGAACGGGTCAACGCCTTGGGCGGCAGTTTCGCCGCCGCGCGGCTCATGAAGGCAAGGGCGACTTGCGCATCGAACTCGTCCAACAGCGATTTCAAGCGCCAGGGTGTGACGAGATCGAACACGCCGCCGAAGGAGAGCGCGACGGGATCAACGCCTTTCGCCCGCAAGCGCGCTTCGCGGTCCGCATCGGCGCGGATCGCGACGCGCTGCGCGACGCCGTTCGCCTGCAACGCCGCGACCAAGCGTTCGAAAAACGCTTCCGCCCCGCCAACCTTGGCGCCCGCCATCAACGACACGAGCCGCGTCATGGCAGCAGCCTTTCGAAATCGGCGGCCATGTCCGCCCAGCCGCGCTTGTTTTGCATCGCCAAACAGGCGCGATGCTGGGCAAGCCACAGCGCATCATCGGTCAACAAGCGCCGCGCGGCGGCGGCGAATTCGGCGTCGGATTTCGCGACGAAGCCGGTCGTGCCGTCGATGACGCGTTCGGGCAAGGCGCCGCGCGCATAGACGACGCAGGGTACGCCCAGGCTTTGCGCTTCCGCGACCGACAGACAAAACGTCTCGGTCGGATCGCCGGGATAGAGGAATACGCGCGCCCCGCGCAGCACGTCGATCAACGCGTCGCGCTTGACGATGGGCCGAAGTTCGATACCCGAGACCCCGTCGACGCTGGCAAGGGCGTGTTCCATCGCCGCCCGCGTGCGCGGCTTGGCGGCGTAGAGATCCGCCCCCGAATGCGCGATCAGCTTGGCGCCGGGCGCGTCGATCTTCGGCCAGAGTGCCGCGAGTTC
Organism: Tagaea sp.; assembly: GCA_965228135.1. GTDB lineage: Bacteria > Pseudomonadota > Alphaproteobacteria > CACIAM-22H2 > CACIAM-22H2 > Tagaea. Next base: position 4,698,432 of record OZ245798.1, on the reverse strand, counting down.
GGACAAGCCGCGCAGCGGATTGGCGGCGTAAAGCGCCAGCGGCGGCGGCGGGACGCGTTCGGCGTCGTGGCGATAGGCATCCTCGAGGCCGAGCGGGATCACCACGCGCCCGCCATCGGGCAGCCAGAACGGCGCCAAGCGGCGATGGGACTCGCTGACGAAGACCAGCGTCGGCATGCGCCGCCACAAGCGGCGCAGATAGCGGAACTTCTTCAAATACGCCGCGTCGTTGTGCAGCCAGAACGCGATGCGCTTGGCGCCGGGCACAAGGTCGAGCACGCGGTCGCCGCGATTGGCGATATAGAGATCGGCATCGTCCGGCATTGTGCCCGACACCGGCGCCCAGTCGACGCCCCCGATCGTGTTGCGTTCGGTCGTGTTGCTGAACGCCGCCACATCGTGACCGCGCGCGGCCAGGCTTTCGGCGAGGCGCGCAAACGCCGTCTCCGCCCCGCCCAGCCCGGTCCGGCTGCGGCCGTCGAACGCGATCCCGTCATCGGCCAGGACGATGCGGGCCACGGCGCTATTCTTTCTCGTACTTGGCTTTCAGATGCGACACGAGCGGATACAAACCCGCCAATGCGGCGATAACGAGGCCGTAACCGCCCTCGCGATAGCCCTTGCGCGCGACGAAGCATTTCCAGAACCGCGAGAAGAAGCGCCGCACATAGCGCGACGTGGGATCCGGGTCGCCCTTGGCGCGCAGATCGGCCGCGCGCGCGGTGGTGTAGCGATCCAAACGGCGGATCGTTTCGGAGAGATTGCGATCGACGTGATGGATCAAACGCGCGGTCAAGGGCACGCCCTCGACGCCGTCGAATTTCAACGACGGATGCACGCGCTCGCGGCCCCAAATCTTGGCGCCCTTGCGAAACAGGCCGGGATAGGCGTTCTTGCCGAAGGAGGCCCCCCAGCCGTAACGCACCAAGCGTTCGCCGATATAATTGTCGACCGGGATCAGATGGCGCGAAGCGCTCGAGTTCGTCACGGTCGCGCGGATCTCGACGGCGAGTTCCGGCGGCACGATCTCGTCCGCATCGACTTCCAATATCCATGGCCCTGTACAGGCCGCGATCCCGGCGTTGCGGCGGTCGCCTTCGACCTCCCACCCGCCTTCGATGACTTTCGCACCGAACTTCTCGGCGACCGCGCGGCTGCCATCGGTCGTGCGGTCGAGCACGACGACGATTTCGTCGGCGAAGGACACGGCCGCGAGACACGCGGGCAAGCGCGCTTCCTCGTTGCGGGCGACGATCAGGGCGGAAAGCTTTGTCATGCCGCCCTCGCCTGCACGCGCGACAGAAGATCGTTGGCCGCGCGTTCGGCCATCTCGACACTCAGCGAGTCCATCAAGCCGATGGCGCCTTTGGGCTGGAAATCGATCTTGGCGAACAACTCGGCTTTGCTTTCGGGCGTGCGCACGAAGGCGGCATTCGGGCCCCACGGGCGGAAATGCCGATCCTCCGACGGGCCGAACAGCCCGAGCGTGGGCACGCCCGACGCGGCGGCGACATGCATCAAGCCGGAATCGTTGCCGACATAAAGCGACGCGCGCGAAATAACCGCCGCGACCGTGCCGAGATCTTCGGTGCCGACGAGGTCGAGCGCGTTGCCGCCCAACAAGGGTGCCGCCATCTCACGCTCGCCCGGCCCGCCGACGATGGCGACGCGCGCGCCGGCCAACGCCGCACCCTGTGCGATCAAACGCAGCGCGAGTTCGCGAAAGCGCGTGGCGGCCCAGGCCTTGCCCGGCCAATTCGCCGTGGCGCCGAGCACCAGCCACTTGCCGTTGCCCATCAACGCTTCGGCGCGCGCGCGCGATTGGGGCGAATGCCACAGACGCGGGCTCGGCGCAGGCACGAGATTCAACACGCGCGCGGCATTCTCGACGCGGTGCAGCGCGTCGTCGCGCCCCGACAGGATCGCGCGCTTCTTGGCGGCCAAGAACCAGGTAAGGCCGGAGCCGCGCATATCGATCGCGATGTCCCAGAATTGCGGCAGGCATTTCGCCCACAGCGAAAGCCAGTGGCCTTTGAACGGCGATTTGGTCAACGCAATCGTCGCCGCGCGGCCCGGCACGGCGTCGAACAAGGGTGCTGCATGCGGCCCGCAGGCGATCGTCACGCGCAAGCCGGGATGCGTGTCGATCATATGCGCCAGCACACCCGAGGTCAAAACCGCGTCGCCGATCCGGTTGGAGGTGACGAACAGCGCCTTCACGCGAACAGCTCTTCCCATTCCGCGGCGGCGATCGCCCAGCTGCGGCCGCGCCGCAGCGTCTTGCAATTGCCCGAGTAGCGCGCATGCGTGTCGGCGGAGGTGAGCAGCTCGACCGCCGCGTCGACGAAGGAATCGTCCGATGCCGCGAGCTTGCCGGTCACGCCATCCGCCACGCGTTCGAACGCGACGGCACTTTGCAGAAAGCCGATCACCGGCAGGCACGCCGCCTGCGCTTCCATCAGCACGATCGCGGCGGGTTCTTCCGCCAGCGAGGGGTGCAGCAAGCCACGCGCTTGGCGATAGGCGTCGGCCATTTGCGGATCGGGCTGCGGCGGATGCACGGTCACGCCGGCGCTCGACCAGGTTTGGCAAAGTTCGTGAACCGGCCGCACGGCTTCGGGCACATCGCCGCCCCAACGGCCGCGATCGAGCAGCGCCGAATAGACGCGCAATTCCGCATTGGGCACCGCCGGGCGGATGCGTTCGGCGAACAAGCGCACGAGGCGTTCGAGCCCGCCGAGCGGATGACAAACGGTCAGCAATCGCGGCGGCTCGGCCGGATGGACGGGAAAGTCGTCGAGGAAGGCATGGCCCGGGGCGGGCTCGACGACATGCGTCGTCAGGCCGTTGGCGTTCAGCCAGCGGTCGCGCTGCGGCTTGGTGTGGAACACCACGTCCGGGCGCCACGCGCCGAAGGACGAGATTGCGGCGGGCACGTCGAGCGACGCAGTTGTGCCTTGCGCCCAGACGAAGCGTTTTTCCGCATGGGGCGTGTGGGCGAGCAAGGCGGGATCGTCGATGGCGATGGCGATGTCGGGATTGGCTTTGGGCTCTTGCGTCCAGCCGAGCCAATCCACACCGTCGCACAAAGCCGGCAAATCGGCCTTGTTGATGACGCTGACCTCGTGCCCGCGCTGGGCCAACGACGCCGCCAAATAGGCGAGCGCGCGGGGGCCGGCATCCAGCGGCCGGCTGGTGGGGCCGAAACCGTCGAACGGCACCGACGATTCGACGAAACAAATCCTTTTTCCCATAGGGACTTATAGGCCGCACCCTGGGGCTTGCCAAGGCCGGGCGGGGCCCCCATTTTCAGCCCATGACCGCACCTGTGTTCGCCGCCCTGCCCGCCCGCGCCGTCCTTGCCGTTTCGGGCGAGGACCGCAAAACCTTCCTGCAAGGCCTGGTTTCGGCTGATGTGCTGAAGCTTTCGCTGGGGCGCGCGGGCTATGGCGGTTTCCTGACCGCGCAAGGCCGCTTCCTGCATGAATTCGCGCTGGTCGAAGCGGGCGACGCGATCCTGCTCGATGTCGAGGCGGCGCGCATCGACGATCTCGCCAAGCGGCTGAAGCTTTACAAGCTGCGCGCGAAAGTGACGATTCAACCCCGCCCCGATCTCGAGATTGCAATCGCCTGGGGCGACGGTGTCGCCGCCAGATTCGGTCTCGACGCCGCCCCCGGCACGGCGCGGGAAGAAGGCGGCGGCGCGATCTTCGTCGATCCGCGCTTGGCCGATCTGGGCCTGCGCGCGATTTTGCCGAAGGGTCACTTCGCCGAGATCGCATCGGCCGCCGGTCTCGCGGTGGGCGATGCGGGCGATTACGACGCGCTGCGCGTGAAGCTCGGCGTTCCCGACGGCAGCCGCGATCTGCAAGTCGAAGACGCGCTGCTGCTGGAAAACGGCTTCGACGAGTTGTCCGGCGTCGATTGGAAAAAGGGCTGCTATATCGGCCAGGAACTGACCGCGCGCATGAAGTATCGCGGGCTGGTCAAAAAGCGCCTGGTACCCGTCGCGATCGACGGCCCGGTTCCGGCACCCGGCACGATCGTCAAACTCGGCGACGCGGAAGCGGGCGAGATGCGCTCCGCCGCCGGCGCCATGGGCTTGGCGCTGCTGCGCCTGGAAGCGATGGAAAAAGCGAAGGCGGAAGGCATTCCGCTCCAGGCGGGCGATACGACGCTGACGCCGCACAAACCCGCCTGGGCGAATTTCTAAGCCTTAGCGCTTCTTCGACTTCTTCGCCGGCTTCTTGACCGGCGCTTTTTTCTTCGGCGCGGGCTTCTTCGCGATTTTCTTCGGCGCCGGCTTCTTCGCCGCCGCTTTCTTCACCGGCACCGCCTTCTTCTTGGCGGGCGCGGCTTTCTTCGCGGCGGGCTTTTTCACGACGGGCTGGGGCGCTTGCTTCTTCTTGCCGGGGCGCGCGGTCGGGGCGGCGAAATTGCGCCCGGCCGAAACGCGCGAACCGGCGGCACGGCGGCCCGCCGAAATCAGCACGCGGTTATGGCGCTCGGTGCTGGGCTTGGCCGTCGGCTTCGCGGCGGCCTTGGCGGGCTCGGCCTGCAACGCGGCCTGCGCCGCCGCCAGACGCGCGATGGGCACGCGATAGGGCGAGCACGAAACGTAATCGAGGCCCGTGCGTTCGCAGAAATGGATCGACGCCGGATCGCCGCCATGCTCGCCGCAAATGCCGACCTTCAAATCCTTGCGCGTGGCGCGCCCGCGCGACGTGCCGATGGCGACGAGTTCGCCCACGCCGTCGATATCCATCGACACGAACGGATCGCGGGTCATGATCTTCTGCGATTCGTAGGCGCCGAGGAACGCGGCCGAATCGTCGCGCGACAGGCCGAACGTCGTCTGCGTGAGATCGTTGGTGCCGAAGGAGAAGAACTCCGCCGTCTCCGCGATCTCGCCCGCGCGCAGCGCCGCGCGCGGCAATTCGATCATCGTGCCGAGCATGTAGGAAATCTCGACGCCCGACGATGCGCGCACTTCGTCCGCGACCTTGGCGATGTGATCGCGCATCAGGTCGAGCTCGCGCTTCATCGCCACCAGCGGGATCATGATCTCGGGCTCGACCTTGCGGCCGGTTTCCTTGCCCACGATCGCGCAGGCTTCGAAAATCGCGCGCGCTTGCATCTGGTAGATTTCGGGATAGGTGACCGCGAGGCGGCAGCCGCGATGGCCCAGCATCGGGTTCATCTCGGTCAGCTTCTCGGCGCGCGCCTTCAATTCGTCCAGGCTCTTGCCCGTCGCCTTGGAAAGCTCGGCGAAATCCGCGTCCGAATGCGGCAAGAATTCGTGCAAGGGCGGATCGAGCAAACGGATCGTCACCGGCAGCCCGTCCATGATGCGGAACAATTCGGCGAAATCGTCGCGCTGGAAGGGCTGGATCTTCGCGAGCGCCGTGGCGCGCTGCGCCGCGTCGTCGGCCACGATCATCTCGCGCACCGCGGTGATGCGCGAGGGATCGAAGAACATATGTTCGGTGCGGCAAAGGCCAATACCTTCCGCCCCGAAACGGCGCGCGGTGCGCGCGTCGAGCGGCGTTTCGGCGTTGGTGCGCACCTTCATGCGGCGGAAGGAATCCGCCCATTCCATGATCGTCGCGAAATGGCCGGAGAGTTCGGGCTGCACCGTCGGCACTTCGCCCTTGAACACGTCGCCCGTGCCGCCGTCGATCGTGATCGCCTCGCCCGCCTTGATGACCGTGCCGCGCACGCTCATCGTCTTGGCGGCGTAGTCGACACGGATTTCGCCCGCCCCGGCGACGCAAGCCCGGCCCATGCCGCGCGCCACGACCGCCGCGTGGCTGGTCATGCCGCCGCGCGTGGTGAGGATGCCGCGCGCCGCATGCATGCCGTGAATATCCTCGGGGCTCGTCTCGACGCGCACCAGGATAACGGCCTTGCCTTCACCCGCGAGCGTTTCGGCTTCGTCGGCCGAGAACGTCACGATGCCCGACGCAGCCCCCGGCGATGCGGGCAGCCCGCGCGTCAGGATCGACTTCGCGGCCTTGGGATCGAGTGTCGGATGCAGCAATTGGTCGAGCGATGCCGGATCGATGCGGCCGACCGCCGTCTTGCGATCGATCAAGCCTTCCTCGGCCAACTCGACGGCGATGCGCAACGCGGCCGCGGCGGTGCGCTTGCCGTTGCGCGTTTGCAGCATATAGAGCTTGCCCTTCTCGACCGTGAATTCGATGTCCTGAATGTCGCGGTAGTGGCGCTCCAGCTTCACGCGGATATCGCAAAGCTGCGCGAAGGTCTCGGGCATCGCCTCTTCCATCGAGGCCAGCTTCGATTTCTGACGATCCTTGCCCAGGATCGTCAATTGCTGCGGCGTGCGGATGCCGGCGACGACGTCCTCGCCCTGCGCGTTGATGAGGAACTCGCCGTAGAACTCGTTCTCGCCGGTCGACGGATCGCGCGTGAACGCGACACCCGTGGCGCAGTCCGGCCCCATATTGCCGAACACCATCGCCTGGATGTTGACGGCCGTGCCCCATTCCTCGGGGATTTGGTGCAAGCGGCGATAGGTATTGGCGCGCTGGTTCATCCAGCTGGCGAACACCGCACCCACCGCCCCCCACAACTGTTCCTGCGGATCCTGCGGGAAGGGCTTCCCAAGCTGCTTGGCCACCATCGCCTTATAGGCGGCGACCAGCGCCTTCCAATCCTCGGCAGTCATATCCGTATCGAGCGACACGCCGCGATCGGATTTCGCCTGTTCCAGCAATTCCTCGAAATGGTGGTGATCCACTTCGAGCACGACGTCGCCATACATCTGGATAAAGCGGCGATAGGAATCGTAGGCGAAGCGCGCATCGCCGCTTTCGGCGGCGAGGCCTTCGACCGTCACGTCGTTGAGGCCGAGATTGAGGACCGTGTCCATCATGCCCGGCATCGACGCGCGCGCACCCGAGCGAACCGACACGAGCAGCGGCTTCGCCGGATCGCCGAATTTACGCCCCGTGATCTTCTCGACCTGGCCCAAAGCCGCGTTCACCTGCGCGCGCAGATCGGCGGGGTATTCGCGCTTATTGGCGTAATAATGGGTGCAGACTTCGGTCGTCACCGTAAAGCCGGGAGGAACGGGCAAACCGAGATTGCTCATCTCGGCGAGATTGGCGCCCTTCCCGCCCAGGAGATTGCGCATCTCCGCTTTGCCTTCGGCCTTGCCGTTTCCGAACGAGTAAACCCACTTGGCCATGGCGCGATCCCTTTAGCCTTCGATCTTGGAGAAATCGGCGACGCGTGCAGGTGCGGCGCCGATCGCGGAAAGCAATTTGAGCCGATTGGCGCGCAAGGCGCGATCCTCGGCATTTACGGTGACCTTGTCGAAGAACGCGTCGACGGGCCCGCGCAGCGCGGCGAGGGCGCCCATCGCGGCGGCGAAATCCTCGGTCTTCAAGGCGGCGTCGAGCTTCGTTCCCACCTCGCCCAAACGGGCGAACAGGGCGTTTTCTTCCGGTTGGGCGAACAAGGCGGGATCGGCGGCACCGGTTGGCGCGGCACCGTCCTTCTTCGTTTCGATCGCGACGATATTGGCGGCCCGGCGATAACCGATCAGCAGATTGGCGCCGTCCTGACCTTTCAGGAACGCATCGAGCGCATCCACGCGCGCCAGCAAGCGCACCAGATCGTCCTCGCCGCCGAGCGCGAACACCGCGTCGATCAGATCGTGACGCACGCCCTTTTCCTTCAGCACGACCTTCAAACGGTCGGCGAAGAAATGCATCAGGTCGGCGCTCAATTCGGGCTTCGCGGCACCGTAAGCGGCGAAGGCCGCGTCGAATACCGCGCGCAAGCCCAAGCGCAGCTTGTTCTCGACGATCAGGCGGATCACGCCCAAAGCCGAACGGCGCAACGCGAACGGGTCTTTCGAACCCGTCGGCTTTTCGTCGATCGACCAGAAGCCGGCGAGCGTGTCGAGTTTCTCGGCGAGTGCGACCGCGACCGAGACCGGGGCCGACGGGCACGCATCCGACGGGCCCAGCGGTTGATAATGCGCGCGGATCGCGTCGGCAATTTCGGCCGTCTCGCCGTCGTGCCGCGCGTAATAGCGGCCCATGATGCCTTGCAACTCGGGGAATTCGCCGACCATGCCGGACGACAAATCGGCCTTGGCGAGTTTCGCCGCGCGCGACGCGGCGGCGGCATCGGCCCCCAGCTTCGTCGCGATGAACGCCGAAAGCTTTTCGAGGCGCTCGACCTTCTGCGCCATCGTGCCGAGCTTGGCGTGGAACACGCGCTGGGCCAGAGCGGGCAAGCGATCGGCGAGCTTCGTCTTGCGATCCAAATCCCAGAAGAACTTCGCGTCGGACAGGCGCGCGCGGAGTACACGCTCGTTGCCCGCGACGATGGTCGCCCCCGCATCGTCGGTTTCCATATTCGCGACCAGCGCGAATTGGCGGGCGAGCGAGCCGTCGGCGTTGAGCAACGCGAAATACTTCTGATGCGCGCGCATCGACGTGATCAGCGCTTCCTGCGGCACGTCCATGAATTTCGCGTCGATGGCGCCGGTCAGCACGACCGGCCATTCGACCAGCCCCGTCACTTCGTCGAGCAAGCCCGGATCGTCGCGCAAGGTCAGGCCCAACACTCTGGCCTTAACTTCGAGATTGAGCAGGATCGTGTCGCGACGCACCCTTTGATCGAGCAGCACCTTCGCGGCCGCAAGCTTCTCTTGATAATCGTTGAAGCCCTTCACCGCAAAGCGCGCTGGCGCCAAGAAGCGGTGGCCTTGCGTCGTGTTGCCGAACGAAATCGTCGAGCCGCCGATATCGACGCCGCCCGCCAGCGTGTTGCCGTCGAACTGTGCCAGCACGCTTTGCAGCGGGCGCACCCAGGCGAAGCGATTGGCGCCCCAGCGCATCGATTTGGGCCAGCCGAACGCCTTTACCGTCTCGGCGATCAATCCGGGCAGTAGATCGGACGTCGCTTGGCCCTTCTTCTCGACGATCGCGAACCAGAACTCGGCCTTGCCGACCATCCGCTTTTCGCAAGTGTCGAGCGAGGCAAGCCCCGCCCCCTTCAAGAAGCCTTGAATGGCCTGATCGAGGGAACCGACACGCGGGCCTTTCTTTTCTTCCTTCAAATCGGGCGTGCGCGCAGGGAGACCATCGACCACCAACGCCAAGCGGCGCGGCGTCACGAACACATTGGCTTCGGTGAAGCTCAATCCCGCAGCCATCAAACGCTCGGTCGCGAGGCGCTTCAAATCCTCGGCGGCGCGCGCCTGCATGCGCGCGGGAATTTCTTCGGAGAAGAGTTCGAGGAGCAGCTCAGACATTGTTCGAGCCCTCCCCCGCCAGCCACGCTTCGCAGCAGGCTTTGGCCAGCGCGCGCACGCGGCCGATATAGGCTTGGCGTTCGGTGACCGAGATCACGCCGCGCGCGTCGAGCAGATTGAAACGGTGCGACGCCTTGATGCACTGGTCGTAAGCGGGCAACGCGAGCTTGTGTGCCAGCAGCGACTGGCATTCCTTCTCGGCGTCGGCGAAATGCTGGAACAGCGCGTCGGTGTCGGCGTGTTCGAAATTATGGGCGGAGTATTCCTTCTCCGCGCGCAGGAACACTTCGCCGTATTTCACGCCGTCGTTGTTGAAGCGCAGGTCGTACACGTTCTCGACACCCTGGATATACATGCACAGGCGTTCGAGGCCGTAGGTGAGCTCCACCGCCACCGGATCGCATTCGATGCCGCCGACCTGCTGGAAATACGTGTACTGCGTGACTTCCATGCCGTCGCACCACACTTCCCAGCCGAGGCCCCAGGCGCCCAGCGTGGGGCTTTCCCAATCGTCCTCGACGAAGCGGATATCGTGTTTGGCGGGATCGAGGCCGATTTCTTTGAGACTGCCGAGATAGAGGTCTTGGCTGTTCGCGGGCGACGGCTTCAGGATCACCTGATACTGGTAATAATGCTGCAAGCGGTTCGGGTTCTCGCCATAGCGCCCGTCCGACGGGCGGCGCGAAGGCTGCACGTAAGCCGCTTTCCACGGCTTCGGCCCCAACGCGCGCAGCGTAGTCGCGGGGTGGAACGTGCCGGCCCCGACTTCCATGTCGTAAGGCTGCAGGATCAGGCAGCCTTGGGCCGACCAATACGAATGTAGTTTAAGGATGAGGTCCTGAAAGCTCAGGCCTTTGGCGCCGGATACGGACATGGTTCTCGCGCGTTTGACTCGGATTCTAGTGCCGGTCTGATGCGGCGCAACATATCCATCGGGCTACCTCGGAGCAACGCCCGATTTCACGCGACTCGGCGTTGTTTTTTGCTAGCCCGAACGATGCGGCCGCGCACAGCCTTTTATCCCGCACCACGGCGCTTTGGCGGGCACCCAAACCGAGCAATTCGGGCAATATTCGACGTCGTAGCCCGCAAGCTCCGCGGGTTTCTCGGGCATGCCTTGGGGTGCGCGATCTTCCATCCGCACCATGACGAACAGATAGACCAGCACCAGCCCCAGAACGATCAGGGGCCAGACCGCGTCGAGGGCCCAGACGAGCAAATCCATGACCTAAGAATAGGCCGGGGATTGACTTTCCGGCCAGACAAAGCGATTTTCCGGCTATGGACGAGATTGACCGTAAAATCCTGGCGCATATCCAGCTAAATGGACGCGATTCTTACGCCGATATCGGCAAATCCGTGGGATTGTCGGTCTCGGCGGTCAACGACCGGCTGAAAAAGCTGATCGCGACCGGCGCGATCAAGCGATTCGCAGGCCTGATCGATCCCGCCGCCGTGGGGCGCGATCTGTTGGCCTTCGTATCGGTGCTGTTGGAGCGGCCCGAACACGACGCGCCCTTCCTCGCCGCCATCGCGGAATTGCCCGACGTGCAGGAATGCCATCACGTCACCGGCGACTGGTCCTATTTGCTGAAAATCCGCGTCGCCAACACAAGCGCGCTGGAGCGCGTGATCTCCGGCAAGATCAAAACGCTGCCGGGTGTCGCGCGCAGCCAAACGGTTATCGCGTTGTCCTCCGCCAAGGACGATCCCGCCCTCGCCTGCCTGCCGGAGTGACGTCATGGAAGCCGATACGTTTCTGTTGAAGGGCCTGCTGCTGGGCCTCGCCATCGCCGCCCCGGTCGGGCCGATCGGCGTGTTGTGCATCCGCCGGTCGCTGACGCATGGCTTCGCGGCCGGGCTCGCCGGCGGGCTTGGCACCGCCTTGGCCGATGCGTTCTACGCGGCCCTCGCCGCCTTCGGCTTCGCCGTGCTGCTCGCCGACTGGATCGAGGCGAATACATGGGTGCGCCAGTTCGGCGCGATGATGCTGCTCTATCTCGCCTGGCAAGCGTGGAACACGCCCGCCGATGTCGAGGAAGCGCAAATCGATACGCGCACGCTGGCCGCCACCTTCGCCGCGACCTTCATGCTGACGCTGACCAACCCGATGACCATCGTCAGCTTCCTGACGATCTTCACCGGCTTCGGCATCGAACGCGCGGACGAAAGCGAGGTCGTCGTCCTGGTGCTGGGCGTATTCCTGGGCTCGCTCGGCTGGTGGGTCTTGCTCGCGGGTGCGGTCTCCACCTTGCGCGCGCGCATCGACGCAGATGCGACGCGGATCATCAATCGCGGTGCCGCCGCGCTGCTCGCGATCTTCGCCTTCCTGATCGCCGCGCAAATTATCTGAGGAAGTTGCGCTTCCAGATTTCGGAAAGCTTGGGCGCACCCTCGGTCGTCTTCGCGATCGTGGTCAGCTTTGGCGCGTGGGCGGCGAACCATTCGCGGCGCGGCGTCCAATAGGTCATCGCGACGATATAAAGATCGAGCGCCGAGAACCGATTGCCGAGGAACCACGGCGCGCCGGCGGCGGCCTCCACCGGATGCCACAGCTTTTCGCGATACTCGCCGACCTTCGTCTTGAAGGCTTCGGCGGCTTGCGGATCGGGCACGAAGCGCCCGGGAACGTCGGCATAGGTGAAGGTCGGGTAGATATTCGCGACCAGATAAACCAGCCAGCGCAGAAACGCCGCGCGCGTCGGATCGTCGGGGCTGGGCACCAGCTTGTTGGATTTGGCGAGATCGGCCAGATGCAGCGTGATCGCCGCACTCTCGGTCATGATCTGCCCGTTGGGCAGCACCAGCGTGGGCACCTGCATCAGCGGATTGACCGTGGCGAGGCGCTGGCGCGCTTCCTCGTCGCCGAACAGATCGCCGCAATCGGCCATCTCGTAGTCGAAGCCGTAAAGCGCCAATTGCGGCTCGATCAACACCGAGCCCCAGCCGGGGCGTCCGTAAAGCGTGAATTTCATCGGCGGCGGCTTCCTTGCTCTTCCTCGGCGGCACCCAGAAAATCGGGCATGCCGGCCAGCGGATCGTTTTCGTCGGGCACGGTTTCGGAATCGTCGAGCCCGTGCGCTTCCAGCTCGACCGCCGAGACGAGGCCCTTGGCCGCGAGCAAGCGTTCGAGATTGTAGAGGCGTTCGCGCAACCGCTCGACCTCCGACGCCATCGCCAGCAACGCGCGATCGGCATTGCCCCGCCCGCCCGCCGGAGCGGCGGCCGCCGCGCGCTTGACGCGCGCCTCGCCGGTATCGTTCCACACTTCGTGCAGAATGATCTTGCCGCCGCGAATTTCGAACCGATCGACGAAGCGCAGATTGTCGAAGGGCGCCCCGTCCTCCCAAGCACCGTGCAGCGCACCGGAGACGAACACGACGTCGCCATCATGCATCTCCACGCGGTCGTAGCGTTCGATCTTCTTGCCGATCTGGCGGAAGCGCTGGCCCAGGCGCATGACGATTTCGTCGAGCGAGCCGGTTTCCGCGCCGCCGGGCGTCACGAAGCGCGCGTCGGCCGCCACGTAACGGCGCGCGGCACCGGGATCGAGTTTGTCGATCGCGTCGAGGAACTCGCGCACCAGGACGATCGAGGGATGCGGCGGCAATTGGGCCATGCGGACTCCTCGAAGGGTTTCAGGCAGAGTAATCCATCGCACCCGTATCGCGCGATAGAAACGATCCGGGGCGCGCACCCGTGGGCGCCCCCGCCTTCCACACCGCGCGGCCGTTGACGAACACGGCGTCGATCCCCGCCCCGGGCAGCGTGGGGGCGGCGAAACTCGCCCGGTCGATCACCGTCTTGGGGTCGAACACGACGATATCGGCGAAGGCGCCGCTGCGCAGCACGCCCCGGTCGCGCAAGCCCAAGCGCTTGGCGGGCAAGGACGTCATCCGGCGGATCGCTTCCTCGACCGGGAACAACCCCACCTCGCGCGCGTAATGGCCCAGCACGCGCGGGAACGTGCCCCACAGGCGCGGATGGGGATGGGTGTCGTGCGGCAAACCGTCCGATCCGATCATCGCTTCGGGCCACGACAACACGCGGCGCACGTCGTCCTCCGCCATCGCGAAATAGATCGCCCCGGCGGGCTGCAAGCGCCGTGCGGCCTCTTCCAGATCGACGCGCCATTCGCCGGCGATGTCGGCAAGGTCGCGCCCGCCCGCTTCGGGCACGGCTTTCGACCAGGTGATCAGAATGCGCGACGACGCGGCGATGCGATCGATCGTCAGCACGGTCGAGGACGCGATATAGGGATAGACGTCGAGCGCCACGCGCTGGGTTTTGCGCGCTTCGTCGATCAAGGGCAGCGTGCGCGCGGTCTTGCCGTGATTGGCTTTGCCCATCGCCTTGTGATGCGACAACACGACCGGCGTGTTCGCTTCGCGCCCGATGCGCAACGCCTCGGCGACCGCATCCTCCAGCGCGTCGGCTTCGTTGCGCAGATGCGTGGCGTAGACGCCGCCATGCCGCCCCGCGATTTTGGCGACCGCGGCGATCTCCGCCGTCGGGGCCGCCTTGGCGGGCGCGTAGAACAAGCCGGTCGACAGGCCCAGCGCGCCTTCGCCCATCGCTTGATCGAGCAAGCCTTGCATGCGCGCGATCTCGCCTTCGTCCGCCGCGCGGTCGAGCCGATCCATCGTCTGCACGCGCAATGACGAATGCCCGACCAGCGCAATTGCGTTGACGGCAGCGGGATCGGCGGCGAGCGCTTTGGTCCAATCGGCGAAGCGTTTGTGGCGATAGGTGCCGCGTCCGCCCAGCAGATCGAGCGGCGGCGGCGGATCGCCCGCCAACGTCATCGGGGCGACCGACACGCCGCAATTCCCGGCGACGACCGTGGTGACGCCCTGGCTCGTCTTCATCGGCATGTCGGGCAGATCCAACAGGATCGCGTCGTCATGCGTATGCGCGTCGATGAAGCCGGGCGCGATCATCCGCCCGGAACAATCGAGCGCCGCCGCGGCTTCCAACGTGCCGGGTGCTGCGATCGCGGCGATGCGATTTCCGGCAATGGCGATATCGGCCTCGATCGCGGGCATGCCGGACCCGTCGGCGACGCGCCCGCCTTTCAGTACCAATTCGTGCTTCATCGCGCGAGCCAGGCGAGCAGTTTGTCCGCCGGCATCGGCCGCGCGATCAGATAGCCTTGCGCAAGGTCGATCCCCGCTTCGCGCGCCGTATCCAAATCCGATTGCGTTTCCACGCCCTCGGCGACCGAAACGAGATCCATGCGCTTGGCCAGCGCCACGGCCGATTCCAGGATCGCGCGCTTGGCCGGCGCTTCCGCCGCCCCGGACACGAAGCCGCGATCGATCTTGAGTTCATCGAAGGGCAAAGCCTCGAGGCGTGCCAGCGACGCGTAGCCGGTGCCGAAATCGTCGAGCGACACGCGCACGCGCTTCATGCGCAGCCGCGCCAGGGTCTCCAGCGTGCGCCGATCGTCTTCGCCCAGGCGGCTTTCGGTCACTTCGACGATCAGGCGTTCGGCCGGCATGCCCGACCGGTTGAGCGCGTTGGTGATCCACGCGAAGGCATCGGTCCGGCCCAGCGTGTCGAACGAGAAATTCACCGCGCAGCGCAAATCGGGATGGGCGGCGAAGACCGGTTCCATATCGCGCGCGGCGGCTTCGACCACCGCTTCGGTCATCCGGTCGACAAGCCCGCAATTTTCGGCAAGCGGCACGAACACGCCCGGCGACACGTCGCCATGGATCGGATGCGACCAGCGCGCCAGACATTCCACCGATCGCGTTTGGCCGTTGGCCACATCGACTTTCGGCTGGAACACCGCCGCGATCTGGCCGCGCTCGATCGCGGCGGCCAAATCGGCTTCGCCCACGCGCGGCATGGCGCGCGCGGTCGCGGCCGCCGTCTCCACCGCGGGCTGCAAGCGCGCGATCGCCTGGGTCAGGCGCTCGGCTTCGATCGGCTTGGCGACGGCGCCCACGCTGGCAAGGCCATAGCCGCGCGCGATGCGCAACGCGCCGTCCAGCGTGCGCTTATCCTCGCCGCTGACGATCAGCATCGGCGTTTGCGGCGCCTTGGTCGCGGCCAAACGCAGGAATTCGATTCCGTCCATGCCGGGCATGTTGAGATCGCACAGCACGAGTTCGGGCTTGAACGTGTCGAGCTCGGCCAAACCGTCGGCGCCGTTCGCCGCCTCGTGAATCTCGCCGACGGCAAGCCGCGCCAAGCATCGGCGCAGCAAAGCGCGGATGAAGGCTTGATCGTCGACGATAAGAACGCGGCGCCCGGCGATGTCGTCCATATGCCCGCACTCTAGCTTGATGCCGGAGCCGATGCTAGAACCGGACGGGTCGCGGTATCGGACGGAATGACGATGGAAATCAAATCACCCTATCTTCTCTTTTTGGGCAGCGCGCCCGACGCGCTGGCCGCCAAAACCTCCATCGGCGTGGCGCAATGGCGCCCGGAAAAATGCGTCGGTCAATTGCGCCTGAAGGGCTGCAACGCCGATAGCGGCTTTCCCGATATGACCGTGAAGCAAGCCGTCGCCAAGGGCGCCAAGACGATGATCGTCGGCACGGTCAATCGCGGCGGCGTGATCTCCAAGGATTGGATCAAGGTCCTGACCGCCGCACTCGATGCGGGTCTGGATCTCGCCTCGGGTCTGCACAATAAATTGTCGGACGTGCCCGAACTCGCCGCCGCCGCCAAGCGCAACGGCCGCAAGCTGCACGACGTGCGCCATCCCGACCGCGAATTTCCGATCGCCACGGGCATCAAGCGCCCGGGCAAGCGCGTGCTGACCGTCGGCACCGATTGCTCGATCGGCAAGATGTACACCTCGCTCGCCCTCGAAGCGGCGATGAAGTCGCTCGGGCTGAAGGCGACGTTCCGCGCCACCGGCCAGACCGGTATTTTGATCGCCGGTCGCGGCTGGTCGATCGACGCGATCGTGTCGGATTTCGTGGCCGGTGCGGTCGAAACGATCGCCCCCGCCAACGATCCCGATCATTGGGACGTCGTGGAAGGCCAAGGCTCGCTGTTCCACGCGAGCTATGCCGGCGTGACGATGGCGCTGATCCACGGCGCGCAGGCCGACGCGCTGGTGATGTGCCACGAGCCCGGCCGGCCGCATATGCGCGGCCTGCCCCATTACAAACTGCCCGACCTGCAAACCTGCATCGACGTCAACGTCGCCCATGCGCGCCTGACCAACAAAAAGGCCAAATGCGTGGGCATCAGTCTCAACACGTCGAAGATGGGCGCCAAAGCGGCCGAACGCGCGATCAAATCGACCGCCGACAAATACGGCCTGCCTTGCGTCGACCCGAGCCGCACGGGCGTGGCCGCGATCGCGGCGCAGCTTGCGAAAATCAAATGACGCGCACGCTGTCCGTCGCCCGTGAAGTTTGGCCGCTGCGCGGCGCTTTCCGCATTTCGCGCGGCGCCAAGACCGAATCAATCGTCGTCGTCGCGCGCATCGTTCAAGATGGCGCGGCGGGTGCCGGCGAATGCGTGCCCTATGCGCGCTATGGCGAAACGGTCGAGTCCGTTCTCGCGCAGATCGAAAGCGCGCGCGCGCTGATCGAACGCGGCGGCAGCCGCGACGAGCTGCAACATGCTTTGCCCGCCGGGGCCGCGCGCAACGCGCTCGACTGCGCGTTGTGGGATCTCGAAGCCAAGCGCGCCGGTAAGCGCGTGTGGCAATTGGCGGGCATGTCCGCACCCCAAACGCTGACCACCGCCTACACGCTGTCGGTCGACGAGCCCGACAAGATGGCCGAGGCGGCGCGCGCCGCCGCCCACCGGCCGCTGCTGAAGTTGAAGCTCACCGGGGCTGGCGATCTCGCGCGCGTCGAAGCGGTGCGCAAAGCCGCCCCCGGCTCGCGCTTGATCGTCGATGCGAACGAGGCGTGGGACGAAGCTTTGTTCGACGATATTTCGCCGCATCTCGCCCATCTCGGCGTCGACCTCATCGAACAACCGTTGCATGCCGATCGCGACGGCGGCCTCGCGGGGCGCGAACACCCCGTCGCCGTGTGCGCGGACGAATCTTGCCACGATACGTCGTCGCTGCCGCATGTCGCGGGCCGCTACGAAGCCGTGAACATCAAGCTCGACAAGACCGGCGGCTTCACCGAAGCGCTGGCTTTGCGCAAAGCCGCCTTCGCGGCCGGGTATCGCGTGATGGTCGGCTGCATGGTCGCGACGTCGCTATCGATGGGCCCGGCCCATCTGATCGCGCAAGGTGCCGCGTGGGTCGATCTCGACGGGCCGTTGCTGCTGAGCCATGATCGCGACCCGGGCTTGCGCTTCGAAGGCAGCCGCGTTCACCCGCCCGACGCGGAAGTCTGGGGTTAAGCCCCAAGCCGTTCGCAGGTTTCCTGCCAAAGCTCCGCGATCAGATCGCCCGCCGGTTTGGCTTGCGCCAACGCGGCCGACTGCCCCGCCCAGGCCTGAATGCGCGAGATGTCGTTCGCTTTGTTGGCGGCGTCGCGCATCGCTTGGGTGATCGCGCGCTGCACGGGATAGGGTGCGGGCGTCGGCGCATCCGGTGCGGCGGCCGCGCGCACATACTCGGTCGCGATCGAACGCCCCGCCCGGCCGGAGAACGCGCGCGTGAGCCGCGTGGCTTCCGGCGGCGTTTGACCCAGCGCATCGGCCCAAGCTGCGGGAATGCCCGCCTCGGGCGCGCGCAAAAAGCCGGTACCGATCTGCACGGCCGAGGCCCCCATCGCGAACGCCGCCGCCATGCCCCGCGCATCGCCGATCCCGCCCGTGGCGATCACTGGAATTTTCACCGCATCGAGAATCGCGGGCAGCAACGCGAACAGACCGATCGCTTCGGCTTCGGCCTTCGATGCGTCGAAGGCGCCACGATGGCCGCCGGCTTCCGCCCCTTGCGCGACGATGGCGTCCGCCCCCGCTTCGGCCGCGGCTTTCGCTTCGGCCACCGTCGTCGCGTTCGCGAACCAGGCGATATTGCGTTCCTTGAGCTTGGCGACGAATTCGGGCGGATAAACGCCCATGATCGACGACACGACCGCCGGCCCGGCGGATAGCAACGCGTCGCATTGCGCCTTGAAATCGGGCGGCGCGGCGTTGGCGGCGTCCGTCGGCACTTCGGGGCCGTATTGGCCAACGAACGCACGCAAGCGCGCCTCGTGATCGGCGTCGCGAACCGGTGCGGGATCGGGAATCCAAAGATTGAGCTGGAACGCGCCGTTCGACCGGCCGCGCTGATCGTTGGCCCAGCCGAGGATCGCCTCGGGCTTCATAAGAAGCGCGCCGCACGCGCCCATGCCGCCGGCACGCGCGACGGCGGCGGAAAGCGCGGGTGCCGGCACGCCCGCCATGGGGGCAAGCAAGATCGGCAGACGCAACCCGAAGCGTGCGCAGAACGCGCGGGCGGGATCGAAGATCTTGCCCGCCGGAATCACGACGCGCGTTCCATCGCGCGCAGCACGCGCGCGCGATCGGGGATCGGCTCGACCGCGCCGTAACCTTCGGTCGACAACGCCGCCGCCGTGGCGGCGTAGCGCCCGGCCTGTTCCAGGCTATCGCCCGCGACCAAACGCGCGATGAAGGCGCCGCCGAACGTATCGCCCGCCCCGGTCGCGTCGACCGGCTTGCATTTATGCGGCGCGATGCGCGTGCGCGTTTTCGCGTCGGCGACCAGCGCCCCTTGCGCGCCGAGCTTCAGCGCCACGACCTTGGCGCCGAGCTTCAGCATCAGATCGACCAGCTCGTCCGGCTCGTCCACGCCGAACAACGTCGCGACGTCGTCGAGGCTGGGCAGGCAGATATCGCAATTGGCGATCGCCTCGGCGGTCACGGCCTTGGCGCGCGCCACCGGCCACAGCTTCAAGCGCAGATTGGTGTCGAACGACACGAGACAGCCCGACGCGCGCGCCGTGGTCATTGCCGCAAACCCTGCGTCGCAGGCGGAATTGGAGATCGCCAGCGAGATGCCCGACAGATGCAGCACCTTCGCTTCCTGGATGGCATCGAGCGGCAGATCGGCGGGCGCGTAGCGGCTGGCGGCCGAGCCCGACCGGAAGAACGAGAAATGATGGCCCTTCTCGTCATGCGTGACGAAATAGACGGCCGTGGGCGCGCCCTTGTCCTCGCGCACGGTCGAATCGTCGACACCTTCGAAGCGCCACAGATCGCGGAACATCTGGCCGTAGATATCCGCCCCCAGCGCCGAGATGTATCCCGCCTTGGCGCCCGAGCGCGCCGCCGCGATCGCGAAATTCGACGTATCGCCGCCGAAGCCTTGCAGATAGGTGCGGCTGGTGGCACCGCCCGTCTGGTTGAATTCGATCATCGGCTCGCCATAGGCGAGGATATCGCACGCCATCGTTTCCCAACCCTTCGTTCGTCCCGGCTTTCGATATGCCGGCGCCCTGTTTTAGGCGAGGTGGCGCGCGAACGAAAGGGTCAGGCGTGGGACGCGCGCTGACGGCGCAGATTGCGGCGCATCAAGCGGCGCTTGGCCCAGATCCAAACGCCCGTGCCGAGCAGGCCGAGCATGGCGAAGGACAGGGCCACGTTCATCAGCGCCGACCACGCGCCCGCGAAATTTCCTTCATGGAACAGGCGCGGCAGATTGCGCGGCATCGGCACCGCGCCATCGCGCGTGACGGCGTAGACGCGAAATTCCCCGCCCTCGACGATGCGCGCGAGATAGCGCCCGCCTTGCGGCCGCAGCCAGACCAGCGCCGACAAATCGCGATCGGCACCCAGCGTATCGACCGCCTCGCGCAGTTTGAGCGGCGGGGCTTGCGGCAATTCCGGCGGCGGCCCGGCGAAATTGATGCCGAAGGCGAGGAACAATCCGGTCAGCGGCGACAAGACGATCAAGGGCAAGGGCAGCCACGCCATCGCCTTGTGCCAGCCCGACACGGTATTCGCGAAACGCGGCCAGCCCATCAAGATGCCGATCAGCGAAATCGCGAGCATCGCCGCCGTCGAGGCGATCACCAGCCAGCCCAGATCGAGCAACAGGCGCTCGTGCAACCCGCGCATCAGACCGAAAATCTGCGCAAGGACCGACGCGCTCGCGCGCGCTTCGCCCGTCGCAAGGTCGACGACCACGCCGCCGCCGCGCCCGGTTCCCAGCGACACCGTGCCGTCATAGCTGCGAACGACCAGCGCGCGCGCTTGGCCGCGCGGATCGTGCTTGTCGAGCATTTCGCCCGCGCGCGCGACATCGAGCGAGCCCGGCACGATCGACGCGTCGATCGCCCACGGCTCGAAGGACAAGATCAAGCCGCTCGCCAAGACGGCAAGCAGCGGCAAGGCGAAAGCGAGGGCGGTCCAGCGATGGAGCTTGAGATAGAGCGGTTTCATGGCCGCAACCATGCCGGGTGAACGGAAGTTACGGGGCGATATTTCGCTACACCCCGTAACGCCGTCATATAGCCGGCGGCTTCTTCGCGTTCGATCTGCAACGCTCGGCGCAGTACTTCACCTGCGCCCAATCCTTCGCCCATTTCTTGCGCCAAACGAAGGGCCGGCCGCAAACGACGCAGATCTTCGCCGGCAATTCCGATTTCTTGCGCATCTTGGGCATCGGCATCCGCCGCGACATGGAGAGCGGAACTTGGCGCGGTGCGGGTCCGCGTCAAGCCCGGGATGGAATCCGGTTGCCTTCAATTATCGATATCGATAATGTGCCCGTCCAAGGGAGGAATCAAACCGATGGCGAAGACCGCGCGTCCGCGCGATATCGTCTATTCCGCGCTCAAGCGCCGCATCGTGCTGAACGAGATCCGTCCCGGCGAACCGCTGACGGAGCTCGGCCTCGCGAACGAACTCGAATGCAGCCAAGGCACGGTGCGCGAAGCGCTGCTGCGCTTGCAGGAAGACGGCCTCGTCCAGCGTTCGGGCCATCGCGGCACGATGGTCACCACGCTCGATCCCGACGCGGCGGAGGAAATCCTCGACCTGCGCAAGCGGCTGGAAACGCGCGGCGCCCTTCGTGCCGTGCGCGCCTATACGCCGGATGCCGCCGCCGAGTTGAAAGCGTTGCGTCAAGGCATGGCGGCGGCGGCCAAGCGCAACGACGCCTATGGCCTGATCGAACTCGATATGCGTTTCCACGCGGCGATCTTCCGCCTGGCGAGCCCGCCGGTGCTGGAGCAAATCCTGATCCGCTGCATGCTGCATTCGCACCGGCAAAAGCTTTGGGCGCCGGGCCATCGCCGCAGCCTGACGCGCACCGCCGACCGCCACGACACGATCATGGAGGCGCTCGAGGCGCAGGACGGCGAGCGTCTGGCGCAGGAAATCGCCCACCACCTCGACACCATCGTCGAATTGCCCGCGGCAACGAGCCGCAAAGGAAGTGCGGCATGAGCAACGCGTTCGTCCATCCCGAGATGGCGGCGATCATGGCCGCCGGCGGCCCCGCCCCCGATTATCCGAACATGAAGCTGGCCGAAGCGCGCCCGACTTTCCTGAAGCTCGGCGAAGGCTGGAACGCCGAGCGCCCGCCGGTCGCCGAGACGCGCGATCTTTCGATCGACCGGCCCTGGGGCAAGATGCGCGCGCGCCTGCTGCGTCCGACCGCGGCGAAAAACCTGCCCGTGCTGTTATTCGTGCATGGCGGCGGCTGGACCTTCGGTTCGATCGACTCCCATTTGGGATCGATGACGCGCCTGGCCGTCGAATCCGGGGCCGCCGTGCTCGGCATCGATTATCGCCTCGCGCCCGAACATCCCTTCCCCGCCGCGATCGAGGATACGCACGCCGCGTTGGACGCCATCGCCGGCGGCTTGCTGGGCGATGCGGTCGATGCGTCGCGCATCGCCATCGGCGGCGATTCCGCCGGGGCGGGCATCACGTTGCTGAGCCTCGCCGGCCATGAATGGCGCAAACGCGTGCGCGCCGCGTGTCTGTTCTACGGCTGCTTCACGCCGATGTTCGACACGGCCAGCCACGCGAAATTCGGGCCGGGCGGCTACGGCCTCACCTCCGCGCGCATGCGCTGGTACTGGGACAATTGGCGCGGGCCTTCGACGCTGCCCGATCTGACCGGCTTGCCCAAACTCTATCTCAGCGCGGCGGCCCTCGATCCGCTGCGCGACGAAACGCCCGACCTCGCCAACAGATTGGCCGAGGCCGGCAACGACGTCCGCTTGGACGTGTTCGCGGGCGTCTGCCACGGCTTCATGCAGATGTCGTCGAAACTGGAACCGGCGCGCAAAGCGCATCGCGTCGCCGGGCAATTCCTCGCCGAAGCCCTCAAATAAAACAACGGGAGAAACGCCGATGAAACGTAGAACCTTCCTCGCCGCCACGACGGCCGCGATCGCCGCCCCGGCGATCGTGAACGCGCAAGGCACCACGACGGTGCGTTGGTGGTACCATTTCGACAATCCGCAGCATTCGCCCGCCGAATTGATCGCGAAGTTCGAAGCGGCCAATCCCGGCATTAAGATCCAGGCGGAAAGCATTCCCTGGGGCGGTGGCAACGACTACTACACGCGCCTTTACGCGGCCCTCGTCGCCAACAACGCGCCCGATTGCGCGATGGTGAAGCTCGCCAACATGTCGCGCCTGCTGGAAATGCGCGCGTTGGAGCCGCTCGACCAGCAGATCGGCGGCTGGGCCGACGCGTCGGACATCTCCGCCAATCTGTGGAATCTGCACAAGGCGCCGGACGGCAAGCGTTATTACGTGCCGCTGCAATACGTGGTGCTCTATCTCTATTACCGTGTCGATCTGTTCCAGCAGGCGGGCGTTGCCGCACCGAAGACCTTCGACGAATTCCTGAAGGCGGCGCAGGCGACGACCAAGGGCGACATGTTCGGCTTCGGCATGCGCGGCGGTGCGGGCGGCCACGATCATTGGGGCAGCTTCGTGCTCGGCGGCGGCGCCACCTTCGAAAAGGGCGGCATGGTCACGCCCAAGGCGCTGGAAGCCAATCGCTGGTTCGTAGCGTTGGGCCGCGACCACAAGGTCTTCCCGCCGTCGGCGCCGAATGACGGCTTCCGTCAGATCGTCGACAACTTCAAGGCCGGGCGCACGGCGATGACGATCCACCATGTCGGCTCGGCCAACGAAATGGTCGATGCGCTGGGCGACAAGGTCTCGGCCGTGCCGGTGCCGCGCGCGGCCGACGGCAAGGGCTGGACGTCGTTCGGCGACGAATCGAACGCGATCTTCGCGTCGAGCCGCAACAAGGCGGCGGCGTTCCGCTGGATCAGCTGGCTGTCGACGAACGAGTCGAACGTCGAGTTCAACAAGTTCACCGGCCAGCTGACCGTGTCGAACAAGGGGGCCGCCAATTGGACGCTGCACCCGAAGCGCTTCGTCGACGCCTCGGCGCAGTCGTTGCCGATCGCCGACACGCTGCCCAACGTGCCCGCCACGGCGGATTTCCTGCGCACGGTGTGGCCGACCAACATGCAACGCGCGTTGCTGGGCCAGATCACGCCCGACGACATGATGCGCGCCATCGAACGCCACTACAACGGCTGACGGATCGGGGCGGGCCCGCAACGGCCCGCCCTTTTCGTCGTCCGCGAAAGCGAAAATGGTCTCCTCCCGCCTTACGCCTTACTACTTCCTGGCACCCGCCGTGCTCGCCACGGCGGCGATCGTGCTCTATCCCGTCGCGTCGACATTGTGGATGAGCTTCCACGATTTCGTGTTGTTCCGGCCGTTCGACGTGCCGTTCACGGGCTTGCGCAATTACGAACGCCTGCTCGCCGACGAAGCCTTCTGGATTTCGCTGTGGAATTCCTTCGTCTGGGTCGGGCTCGCGGTCGGCTTGCAATTCGCGCTCGGCATGACGGCGGCGCTGATCCTCAACGAGAGTTTCGCGTTCCGCTCTTTGGCGCGCGCGCTCGTCGTCGTGCCCTGGGCGCTGCCGTCGGTGATCATCGGGCTGATGTTCACCTGGGTCTACGACTACAATCTCGGCCTGCTGAACGACATGTTGCTGCGCTTGGGGCTGATCAAATCGCCCGTCGCCTGGCTCGCCGACCCCGATCTCGCGCTCTACGCCGTCATCGCGGCCCTCGTCTGGCAAGGCTTTCCGTTTTTCGCGGTGATCATTCTTGCGGGGCTTCAAGCGATCCCCGGCGATCTGCACGAAGCCGCCGAAATCGACGGGGCCACGCGCCTGCAACGCTTCCGCCATGTCGTCTGGCCGGGCCTGAAAGGCGTGATCCTGACGGCGCTGCTGCTGCGCACGATCTGGGTCGCGAATTCGCTCGACGTCATCCTCGTCATGACCGGCGGCGGTCCCGGCTACGCCACGCACACGCTGCCGCTTTATGCGTTCCTGCGCGCCTATAGCGGCATGGAATTCGGCTACGGCTCGGCGCTCGCCGTCGTGTTGACGCTGTTCTTGATGTCCGTCGCGGCGTTCTACGTCCATCGTACGATGCGCGAGGCCTTCCGATGATCGACCGCCGCACGCGCACGCAGCGCTTCTTCGAAATCGAACTGCCCGCGGCACTCCTGATCGTCATCGCGCTGGCCCCCTATGCGTGGATGGCGATCACGTCGATCAAGCCGACGGCCGATATCGCGCGCTTTCCGGTGGTCTATTGGCCGGACCAGCCCACGCTGATCCACTACGCCGATCTGCTGGCGCGCACGACGTTCCCGAAGAACCTGATGGACTCGCTGATCGTCGCGGTTAGCGCCTGCCTGTTGGGATTGGGGCTGTCCGTGCCCGCCGCCTACGCCTTCTCGCGCTTCGGCTTCATTGGCCGCCGTTTTTTGATGACGCAGTTCCTGACCATCAACATGTTCCCGATCGTGTTGATGATCATTCCGCTGTTCGTGGCGATGCGCAGCTTGGGCTTGCTCGACACCGTGCCGGGCGTCGTGCTGGGTCACGCGACCTTCGCCATTCCCTTCGCGATCTGGATGCTGACGAGCTACCTCAACGGCATCCCGAAGGAATTGGACGAAGCCGCGATGGTCGACGGCGCCAGCCGCGTGCAGACGATCGTGAAAATCCTGCTGCCGCTCGCCGCCCCGGGCATCGTGTCGACGGGCATCTATATCTTCGTGGCGTCGTGGAACGAGTATCTGTTCGCGATGATGCTGTCGGGCCAGAACGTGCGCACCGTGACCGTCGCGCTTCAGATGTTCATCGGCGAATACACGATCCAATGGGGCCTGCTCACCGCCGGCGGCACGCTGGTGGCGCTGCCGGTCACACTTCTTTTCCTTTTCGTGCAACGACACTTGATCGGCGGCTTGACCGCCGGGGCCGTGAAATCATGACGAACAAAATAGGCGTAATCTCGATGTTCTACGCGCGGCCCTTCGGCCGGGCGAATTTCGGCACCTTCGCGCAAGCGCGCGCGTCGGGCATGGAATTCATGGAACTGCTGGTGCCCGAGCCCGGCGAACTCGACGCGCGCGAAACCAAAGCCGCCGCCGCCGAGCACGGGCTCGACCTCGTCTTCGCGGCGCGCGTCAATCTTCAGCGCGACTTGTCCAGCCCCGACGAAGCGGCGCGCCAAGCCGGCCTCGCTTATCTGCGCTTTTGCATCGACGAAGCGGTCGCCTATGGCGTCAAGATCGTCGGCGGGCCGCTTTATGGCGCACCCTTGGTGTTCGCGGGCCGGCCGCCCGCCCCGGTCGATGCGGAAGCGCGCAAGCGCCGCTTCGATTGGGTCGTGAACGGCCTCAAAGACGCCGCCGCCTATGCCGCCGACAAGGGCGTGATCCTCGGTCTCGAACCGCTCAACCGCTTCGAGACGGATATCGCCAACACGACCGAGCATGCGCTGGAAATCGTCGATGCCGTCGGCAATAAGGCGTTGGGCGCGATGCTCGACACGTTCCATATGAATATGGAAGACCGCGACATCGCCGCCGCGATCCGCAAGGCGGGCAAGCGCATGGTCCATTTCCAGGCGAACGAAAACCATCGCGGCTTCGTGGGCGACGGCCATATCGATTGGCCGTCGGTCGCGCGCGCCATCGTCGCGGTCGGCTATACGGGGCCGATCACGCTGGAGCCGTTCCGCCGCGACGACGTGCCGGCGGGCACTTGCGTCGCGCAATGGCGCGCCCCCCATCGCAACGAAGACGCGGAATTGGCCGCGAGCGGCGCCTATTTGCGCGCGGCATTGGACTCGGCCAGGAGGGCCGCATGAGCAATCTACGGATCGGTTGGATCGGCTGCGGCACGCATGCCGGCGAAATGCTGCTGCCCCATCTCGTGCGGCATAACGTCGTTCTGGCGGGGCTGTGCGACAAAAGCCCCGACAATCTCGCCAAGATCGCGCGCAGCTACGGCGTGGCGGCCGAGAATTGCACCGACGACGCGGCCAAGCTGATCGCGCGCAAGGATATCGACGCGATCGGCATGGCGATCGGCCCGGCCGCGCATGTCGAGTTGGGTTGCGCGGCGCTGGCGCGCGGACTTCCGGTGTTCATGGAGAAGCCGCCGGGCGGCGACGTGGCGGGTGCGAAACGCCTGCAAGCGGCGGCCGAGAAATCGGGCAAACCGCTCGTGCTCGGCTTCATGAAGCGCTATTCGACCGCCAACCGCATCGCGATCAATATCGTGAAGGGTGGCCAATTCGGCCCGACGGCGAGCTTCCTGGGCCAGTACATGACGGCGCCCACCTATTTCACCAAGGACCCGGATTACACCGGCTTCTATCTGCATCATTGCGTGCACTACATGGATCTGGTGCCGTATCTGATGGGCAAGCCGGTCGAGTTGCTGGCCCGCCGTCATGAGATGGCACCGGGCAAGCTGCTGCTGCATGTCGATTTCAAATTCGACAATGGCGGCCTCGCCACGTTGGTGATGGGCACGCATCAATCGCGCGCCACGCCGATGGAATGGTGGCAGGTGATGGGCGACCATAAGCGCGTCGAAGTGCGCAACGTCCACGAAGTGCGTTACTTCCGCGCCCCCGAGTTCAAGGTCTCGCGCAAGGAAGCCACGCTGGACGACGCGGTCGACACGCTGGTGTGGGAACCGAACCTGACGGTCGCGGCGAACGAGGACCACAAGGGCTATCACGCCATCCTGGGCGATTTCCTGGCCGCCGTGCGCGGCGAGAAGGTCGATGTGCCGGGCATTGCGGACGGTGTGGCCGCGATGCGCATTCTGGAAGCGATGATTTCCTCCGCCGCTTCCGGGAAGCCCATCGCGCTATGAAACGCCTGTCGCGCGCGACGCTTGCCGATCTTCCGGCCGAGGTTTCGCGGCCGAAATTCGATCCGGCCAAGCTCGCGCGCGGCATCGTTCATCTGGGCTGCGGCGCCTTCCACCGCGCCCATCAGGCTTGGTACACGCAGCGCGCCATCGAAGCTTCGGGCGGCGATTGGGGCATTATGGGGGCGAGTCTGCGCGGGCTCGACGTTCCCGATCAATTGAACCCGCAAGACGGGCTCTATGGCGTGCTGGTCCTCGACGGCGCCGATCGCCGGATCGAGATCATGGGCGTTATCGGCGAGGTGCTGCACGCGCCCAGCGATCCTACCGCGTTGATCGCGCGCATCGGCGATACATCGACGCGCATCGTGTCCTCCACCGTCACCGAGAAAGGCTATTGCCACATCCCGGCGACCGGCGATTTGGACGCTAAGCATCCCGATATCGTCGCCGATCTCGCCAACCCGGAAAGCCCGCGCTCGGCGATCGGCATTCTGGTCGCCGGTTTGGCGCGCGCGCGCGATGCGGGCCACGCCCCGCCGACCGTGCTGTGCTGCGATAATCTGCCGTCCAACGGCCGCGTGGTCGCGAAGCTCGCCGCGCAATATGCGGGGTTGCGCGATGCTGGCTTGCGCGACTGGATCGAGCGCAACGTCGCCTTCCCTTGCACGATGATCGACCGCATCGTGCCCGCGACGACCGACGACGAGCGCAAAACCGCCGCCGCGATCACCGGCGTCGACGATCAAGGCCTGGTCGTCGCCGAGCCTTTCGCCCAATGGGTGATCGAGGACAAGTTCGGCGGCCCCCGCCCCGCCTGGGACAAGGTCGGCGCGCAAGTGGTGCCGGATGTCGCCCCGTTCGAGCGCGCCAAGTTGCGCCTGCTGAATGGTGCGCATTCTGCACTCGCTTATCGCGGTCTCGCCAAGGGCCATACGACCGTCGCCGAAGCGATCGCCGATCCCGAATTGCGCGCCGCGACGCGCGCAATCATGAAAGAAGCGGCGGCCACACTTGCCCCCGTGCCCGGGCTCGATCTCGATTCCTATGCCGAGGCGCTGTGCGCGCGTTTCGCCAATCGCGGCATCCGCCATCGTTTGATCCAGATCGCGATGGATGGCTCGCAAAAATTGCCGCAGCGTTTGCTCGGTACGATTTCGGAAACGCTGGCCGCGGGACGCGACGCGCCCGAAGCGATCAAAGCCGTCGCCGCGTGGATCGGGCATGTGCGCCGCGAGGGTGCGAAGCTCCAGGATCCGCTGGCCGCGACGTTGACCGGCTTGCGCGGGCTCGACGACTTCCTGGCTTGCGAAGCGGTGTTCGGCACGGAATTGCCGAAAAACCCGCGTTTCGTCGCGGCGCTACGCGCCCTCGTCCAATAGACGGCCCCAGCGCTTGTCGAAAGGGTGAACGTCGCGGGCCGGGCCCGTCGCATTCGCCATTTCACGGCCGTCGCGCACCCAGCGGAATAGCCCTCCGCGCAGATTGACCGCCCCGGTCCAGCCGCGTGCTTGCAACGCCGCCGCCAGCTTGGCGCTGCGCAATCCCACCGAACACGCGCAGACGATCAATCGCGCATCGGGTGAGCCGCCGGGATCGGGCACATCGCCCGGCGTCACATGGATGGCACCCGGAATATGCGAGAATTCGTATTCCGCTTTCTCGCGCACGTCGTAGATCGCAGCGCCCGGCGGCAGGTCGGCGGCGGCGATATGTTTCAACTCTGGAAACGCGTCCGCGATCGCATCTTCGCATGCGGCGAGCGTCGCGCCCTTGGCGGTGGGGTCGAAACGAAAAACCATGTTCGTACACCTATAAACCCCTGGCACATCACTTGCGAGAACCGCATCGAGTGGGGTAGGTGCGGCCATGGTTATTCGTAGTTCGGAAGGCGACCGGCAGTTTCGCGCGTTGGTGAAGCTGCTCGGGGGGTTGGTCGGCGAAACGGTTCGCGCGCATGACGGGGAAGCGGCGTATTCCGCCGTCGAATCCTTGCGCACCGGTTTCGTCGAATTGCGGCGCGGCGGCGAGCCCAAAGCGGCCGATGTCGCCCGTTTGGCGGCGGGCTTGCGCAAAATCGAGGCGACGGATGCCACGTTATTGGCCCGCGCCTTCGCGCTGTTCTTCGCGGTCGTGAATATCGCCGAGGAAGCCTGGCGCGCCGCCGAGCGCGGCGACACGGCCGAGGCGTGGCCGCGCTCCTTCCCCGATACGCTCGCCCAGCTCGGCGCGCATGCCAGCGCCAAGAAAATCGCCGCCGCCCTGCCGAAAATGTCGCTGATGCCGGTGATGACCGCGCATCCGACCGAGGCGCGCCGCCAATCGGTGCAGCGCGGCCATCGCCGGCTTTACGATCTGGTCGTACAGTTGGTCGCCCTCGATCCACGCACGGTGCGGCATGCGCGCGCGCTGGACGCCATCAAGGGCGAGATCGCGACCTTGTGGAAGACCGACACGGTGCGCGCCGACAAGCTGACCGTGGCCGACGAGGTCGCCAATGGTTTGCTGTTCTTCCGCGCAGCGCTCTACGACGCCGTCGCGGATTCCTTGCGCGCGTTGGACGCCGCGACCGGCCAAGCGCCGCCGGGCTTGATCGCCTTCGGCTCGTGGATCGGCGGCGATCGCGACGGCAACCCGAACGTCACCTCGCGCACCACGCTGTTCGCGATGCGCGCCCAGTCGCGCGAGGTCTTGCGCGAATATCTGCGCCGAGTCGATGCGACGGCGGAACGCCTGACGCAGTCGCAGGCCTATATCCGCCTGCCCGAGGATTTCGCGAAAGCCCTCGCCGCCGACGACAAGCGCTACGCCGCCGCGACGTTCGCAGGCCAGACGCATGTGCTGGCGCGCGAGCCCTATCGGCGCAAGATCGCCTATATGCGATTGCGTCTCGCCAAGCGCCTCGCCTGGACCGAAGCGAAGATCGCGGGCAACGACGATCTGCCCTTACCCGACGAAGCCTATCCCGACGCCGCCAGCTTCGCCGCCGACGTAAGCGCGTTGCGCAAGGCGCTGCTGCATGACGGCGATCGCTATCTCTCGTCGGGCGCGTTGCTCGATCTCGAACGGCTCGTCGGCGTGTTCGGCTTCCATTTGGCGCGTTTGGACATACGCCAAGAATCGAAGCGCCACCGCAAGGCGGTGACCGAACTCGTCGCCGGTCTGCCGGGCTTGCCCGATTACGAAGCGCTCGACGAGGAGCAACGCCTCGATCTGCTCGACGATCTGATCGCGCGGCCCGGCCCGGTGCTGCTGATGGGCCCGAAGCTCTCGGCCGAGACCGAGGAGATTTTGGCGACGTTGAACGCCGTCGCCACATTGCATGCCGAACTCGGGCCGTTGTCGATCGAGACCTATGTGATCTCGATGGCCGATCGCGCCAGTGCCGTGCTGGAGGTGCAGTTCCTGGCGAAGCTCAGCGGCCTCGCGGGCAAATTGCGCGTGGCGCCGTTGTTCGAAACCATCGCCGATCTGCGCGCCGGGCCCGGCATCCTGCGCGCGTTGCTCGCGCGCCCCGGCTATCGCGCGCTGCTGGCGCAAGCCGGCGGCACGCAGGAAATCATGCTCGGCTATTCGGATTCGTGCAAAGACGGCGGCATTCTCGCCTCCGGCTGGGCGCTGCATTCCGCGCAGACCGAACTCGCGCGCGTGTTCGACGCGGCAAAGGTGCCTTACGTGCTGTTCCATGGCCGCGGCGGCAGCCATGCACGCGGTGGCGGCCCGACGCATGATTCGATCCTGGCCGGCCCGCGCGAAGCGGCGAACGGGCGCATCAAATTCACCGAACAGGGCGAAGTGCTCTCGTTCAAATATTCGAACCGCGACACGGCTTCCTACGAACTCACCGTCGCGCTGTCGGGCCTGCTGAAAAAGACCTTGGGCCCGCCCTATCGCAAGGGGGCCCGCCCCGCCGATTGGGAACGTGCGATGGCGCGCCTGGCCGAGTTGGGCGAAGACGCCTATCGCGATCTGGTCGCGACCCCGGGATTCCTCGATTATTTCTACGAGACCACGCCGGTCGACGAATTGGGCGGGCTCAATATCGGTTCGCGTCCGTCGCATCGCCCGCAAGCCGGGCGCGATATCCGCGCGATCCGCGCCATTCCGTGGGTGTTCGGCTGGTCGCTCGCGCGCCTCGCGTTGCCCGCCTGGTACGGCATCGGCACGGCGATCGAAGCCTTCGCCAAGGAATCGCCCGCCAATCTCCGCCTGCTCAAGCGCATGCATCGCGATTGGCCGTTCTTCCGCAATCTCGTCGATAATGTCGCGATGGCGGAAGCCAAAGCCTCGCTGCCGGTCGCCAAACTCTACCAGCCGCTCGCGCGCGATGCCGCCAGCGCCAAGCGTGTGTTCGAAATGATTTCGGACGAGCTCGCCTTGACCGCGAAGGCGTTGAAGCGCGTGGCGGGGGCGTCGCCGCTCGCCGCCAACCCGTCACTCGCGCATTCGCTCGAACGGCGCAAACCCTATCTCGACGCGATGAACGCGTTGCAGGCCGTGCTGCTCACCAAGCTGCGCGATGGCGGCGGTGCCGATTGGCGCCACCCGCTGCTGCTGACGGTCAACGCCATCGCCGCGGGCATGCGCAACACGGGGTGAAGCGAAACCCCGATCCAAGATCGGGGTGCCGACATCCATTCGCATGCGAATCTTTTCGTTTCCGAAACGGAATTACAGGACAAGAAACTCGGTATTGGACATAAAAGACGCGACGGCTCCCAATCGGGACACGATATGCGGCCGATCAACGGTCGCTTCATCCGTTCCGGAGGAACCATGCAAGAGACGCGTCGCAACAAAGGCTCCGCCGGCCGATTGCCGGCCGAACGTATCGGCCCTTCGCCGGCCCCCATCGCCAAATCGATCATCGACCGCTTCATGAAACTGACCGACATGACCGGTACCGTGTCGGACGTGCTGGACAAGCGCGGCTTGGTCGCCGCATTCGGCTCGCACGAATTGAAGCCCACCATTCTGGGTTCGCGCATCGTCGGCCGCGCCATCACGGTGCGCAACGTGCCCCAGCGCCAGGACATGCACGTGGCGTTGACCCAGAACAACAACCGGATGACCGAGATCGAAGGCATCCATCAGGCCGATCCCGGCGACGTGCTGGTGATTCAGGGTCTGCGCCACATCTCCAACATGGGCGGCGTCATGGCAACGACCTGCCACGTGCAGAAGCTGGCCGGCGCGGTCGTCGACGGCGGCGTGCGCGACGTGGGCCAATCGCGCTCGCTCGGCTTCCCGATCTGGTCGCGCGACATCTCGCCGGTCACCGGCAAGTGGCGCGCGGTGACCGAGGAAATCAACGGCCGCGTGACGATCAACGGCTGCCAAGTCGATGCCGGCGATCTGGTGGTCGCGGACGAAACCGGCCTGTGCTTCGTGCCCGCCGCGATCGTCGAAGAAGTGCTCGCCGAGTGCGAGGCGATCCAGAACAAGGAAGACGGCTGGATCGACGGGCTTCGCAACGGCATGACGATTCCGCAATTGGTTTCGAAGATCTACTAAGCAAACCCCGGCGAGATCCGCCGCCGGTGCCGCGAACATGCGGCACCGGCGGTCGAATGCCCCGAAAAGGGGCCGGATCCGCCATCACCGAAGGAGGAAAACGCCGATGACGATGCGCAAGATACGCATGCTCGCCCTCGCGCT
Source organism: Tagaea sp. (assembly GCA_965228135.1). Taxonomy (GTDB): domain Bacteria; phylum Pseudomonadota; class Alphaproteobacteria; order CACIAM-22H2; family CACIAM-22H2; genus Tagaea. The sequence goes on along the minus strand of OZ245798.1, from coordinate 4,665,358 downwards.
TTTGGGCATTCCGCTGATCCAGCCCGTCACCGACGCACTGGCGCAGCCCGCCAATTATCCCAACCGGCCGGTCGAGGTCGTGATCCCCTATCCGCCGGGCGGATCGGAAGCCTTGGGTCGGCGCATCGCCGCGACCATGGCGAAGAATATCGGCAAGGATCTGGTGATCGTGAACGTGCCGGGCGCTTCGACCCAAGTCGCAAGCCGCCAAATCAAAGACGCCGCACCCGACGGTTACAAAATCTACATCTCCAGCCCGCCCGAACTGGTCGCGGGACCGGCCTTCTACAAGAACCTGCCCTTCGACCCGATGAAGGACTTCACGCTGATCTCGTATTACGCGGAAGCGCCTTACATCATCCTGATCGACACGCGTTTGCCGGTGAAGAACTACGACGAGTTCCACGCCTATCTGAAGGCCAATCCCGACAAAGTGCGCTTCGGTTCCTACGGCGCGTTGTCGCAATCCGACATCATCGCGCGCCGCTACCGCCTCGAGACCGGCATCGATTTCGACGTCATCCCCTATGCGGGCGGCGGGCCGGCCTTCAACGCGCTGATGGCGGGCGAAGTGCAGGCGGTCGTCGCCACGCCGATCCCGATCCGCGGCTTCGTCGCCGACGGCAAGATGCGCCCGATCGCCGTCACCACGTCGACGCGTCTGGCGCTCTATCCCGACGCGCCGACGCTGCTGGAGAAGGGCGTGAATCTGGAGGACTCGGCGTCCTACGGTCTTGCGGGGCCGGCGGGCATGTCGAAGGAGCTCGTCGATTTCTGGCTGCGCGAATGGACGAAGGCGATGAACGAGCCCGAAACCAAGAAGTTCATCGAGAATATGGGCGTGCAGATCGTGGCGAGCTCGCCCGATCAGTTCCGCGACTGGCTCGTGAAGAACACGAAGCTGTGGGCGGAATTCCCCGGCCGCTTGAAGCTGCAAGTCCCCTGATCGATGGGAGTGCCGGGCGTGAACCGAATCCGCAACAACAAGGACCTCTGGGCCGGTCTGCTGTTCCTGGCCTTCGCGCTGGTGTTGGGCTGGGACGCGTTGTCCTTGCCCATCGGCACGGCGCGACGGATGGGGCCGGGGTACTTCCCCCTCGTCCTTGCGGTCACGCTCGGCCTTCTCTCGCTCGGCGTTCTCGCCCGCGCCTTGCGCGCGCGCGGCGACGAAACGCCCTTGCGCATTCCGGTGCGCGAAGCGCTGTTCGTGATGCTCGGCATCCTCGCGTTCGGCTTCGCGATCAAGCCGCTCGGTTTCCTGCCGGCGGTCGCGATTGCGGCCCTCGTCTGCACCTTCGCGGCACCGCGCGCCGATCTGCGCCCCTTGCGCATTTTGGGGCTGATCTGCGGCCTGATGCTGTTCTGCTGGGCCATCTTCATCGTGGGCTTGCGTCTGCCCGTGCCGGTCTTCGGCGGATTCTGACGCGAACGGGAAACGCCGCGCCATGCTCGACAATCTCCTTTATGGCTTCACCGTCGCGCTCAGCTTCGACAATCTGATCTATTGCTTCGTCGGCGCGCTGATCGGCACCTTCGTGGGCATGTTGCCGGGCCTGGGGCCCGCCGCCACGGTGGCGCTGCTGATCCCGCTAACCTTCGCGCTGCCGCCGGTCTCGAGCTTCATCATGCTGGGCGGCATCTATTACGGCGCGCAATATGGCTGCTCGACCACCGCGATCCTGCTGAAACTGCCCGGCGAAACATCGTCGGTCGTGACCGCGATCGACGGCCACGAGATGGCCAAGAAAGGCGAAGCGGGCAAAGCGCTGGCAACCGCCGCGATCGGCTCGTTCCTGGCGGGCAGTGCGGCCGTCATCCTGCTCGCCGCGTTCTCGGCCCCGCTCGCGGCCTTCGCGATCAATTTCGGCTCGCCCGAATTCTTCGCCGTCATGGTGCTGGGCCTCGTCGCCGCCGTGACGTTGTCGTCGGGCTCGGTCGTCAAGGCGCTGGCGATGGTCGTGCTGGGTCTGGCGCTGGGCCTGTCGGGCCAGGACGTGTTCTTCGGCGAATATCGCCTGACCTTCGGCCTGCCCGACCTTGCAGACGGCTTCGACTTCATCGCCGTCACGATGGGCTTGTTCGGCATCTCCGAAGTCATCCGCAATCTGCAATCCGACGCCAAGCGCGATCTGGTGACCGGCAAATTGTCGGGGCTGTGGCTCGGCTGGCGGGAACTCAAGACGATCTCGATGCCCGTGCTGCGCGGCTTCGGCCTCGGCTCCGTGCTGGGCGTGCTGCCCGGCGGCGGGGCGGCCGTCGCGTCCTTCGCGTCGTACTCGCTGGAAAAGTCGCTCGCGCGCGATCCCAAGCGCTTCGGCAAAGGCGCCATCGAAGCCGTCGCCGGCCCGGAAAGCGCCAACAACGCCGCCGCGCAAACCTCGTTCATCCCGATGCTGACGCTGGGCATCCCCGCCAATCCGGTGATGGCGCTGATGATCGCGGTGCTGATCATGCAGGGCATCACGCCCGGTCCCCAGGTGATGGACAAGCAGCCCGAGCTCGTCTGGGGCCTGATCGCATCGATGTGGATCGGCAATGTGATGCTGCTGGTGCTGAACCTGCCGATGATCGGGCTGTGGGTGCGGCTGATCTCGGTGCCGTATTTCTATCTGTTCCCGTCGATCGTGGTGATCTGCGTGATCGCGGCATTCAGCGTGGGCAACTCGGTCTTCAACGTCTATGTCCTCGTCGCATTCGGCTTGCTCGGCTATCTGTTCTCGTATTTGGAATGCGAGCCCGCACCTTTCCTGCTCGGCTTCATCTTGGGTCCGATGCTGGAGGATCATTTCCGGCGCGCGTTGCTCGTCTCGCGCGGCGATTTCGCGATCTTCGTGACGCATCCGATCTCGGCAGGGTTGCTCGCCTTGTCGCTGGCGCTGCTGATCCTCGCCTTCCTGCCCAATCTGCGCCGCTTGCGTCAAGAAGCGTTCCGCGAGGATTGACGAAACCTTGCGCGGCGGGCGTGCCGGACTCATAGTCGTGCGCATGGCCGCCGGAAAAAACGAGCTCCCGCATTGGCAAACGGGCAGCGCAAGCCTCAGCCTGACGCGCTTGCGCTATTTCGTGGCGGTCGCCGAGGAGCTTCATTTCGGGCGTGCCGCCGCACGGCTCGGTCTGTCGCAACCGCCGCTCACCAAGCAGATCCAAGCGCTGGAAGCCCAATGCGGCGCACCGCTCTTCGTGCGCAACCGGCGAAAGGTGGCGATGACACCCGTGGGCCGCGTGCTGCTCGACGAAGCGCGCCGCCTGCTCGACCACGCCGCGCGCGTCAGCCATGCGATCCATGGTGCGGGGGCCGGCGAAGCGGGCAGCCTCTATCTCGGCTGCGTGCCGTTCGCGCTGTTCCATGCCTTGCCGGCGATCGCGCGGCAATTCCGCGCCGCCAATCCCAACGTCAATCTGATCCTGGGCGAGGATCACACCGCCGAAATCCTGAAAGGTGTGGCCGATGGCCGGCTCGATTTCGGCCTCGCCTGGGCCAATCGCGAAACGCCGGAGCTCGACGATCTGGCCGTTCTAAGCGGACGCTTCGTCGCGGCCTTGCCCGAAGGCCATCGCCTGTTGGCACGGCGCAAGGTGAGTATCGCGGCGTTGGGCGCCGAGCCTTTGATTCTGCCCGCGCGTCACATCTCGCCCTATCACTATAGCCAGTTCGTCGCGGCCTTCGCCGCCGAAGGCATCACGCCGCGCATCGAATACGAAGTGCCGACGATCCTGTCGCAGCTCGGCTACGCCGCCAGCGGCTTCGGCGTGGCGCTGGTGCCGGAATTCGCGCGCCGCTTCACCGGCATGGGCATCGCGTTCCGGCCGATCTCCGACCCCACGCCGCCGGTGAAGCTGTCGCTGGTTTGGCGGCGCGATCGGCTGTCGCAAGTCGGGCAACGTTTTATCGCCGCCGTGCGCGCGGCGCGCAGCGCGAAGGATTGATCGTCAGTTCGGCGTCGAGAAGCCGAAGCGCTGCAGGATCGCCTTGCCTTCTGCACTCGACAGGAAAGCGACGAAGTCGCGCGCCGATTTCGCGTCGCGCTTGGCGACGATCGCAGCAGGATAGGTAACGGGCGGATAACTTCCCGCCGGGAACACGCCGACCACCGCGACGCGCGGGCTCGTCTTCGCATCGGTGCCATAGACGATGCCCAGCGGCGCTTCGCCGCGCTCGACCAGCGCCAGAGCGACGCGCACGTTTTCCGCACCCGCAATACGGGGACCGACGGTGCCCCACAGCCCGAGATTTTCGAGTGCCGCCTTGGCGTAGCGCCCGACCGGCACATGGGCGGGATCGCCCGTCGCGATGCGCCCTTGCGGCCCCAGCAGTGCGGGGAAATCGGTCGTGCGCGAAATCTCGATCTTCGCGGGCTTATCGGCGGGCGCGATCAGCACCAGATCGTTGCCCGCGAAGACTTTCCGCGACTCCGCCACGATCAGATTGCGCGCGGCGAGATAGTTCATCCATTCCTCGTCCGCCGAAACGAACACGTCGGCGGGCGCGCCGTTTTCGATCTGGCGCGCGAGCGTCGAGGACGAGCCGAAGGAGAATTTCGCCGCCACACCCTTGGCGCGCAGCGGTGCGGCGATCGCCTCCAGCGCGTCGGTCATCGAGGCGGCGGCGTAAACGGTGATCTCCTGCGCCTTGGCGGAAACGGCGAAACCAACCGTCAACGCGGCGGCGGCGATCAAATTCAGGAATTGGCGGCGCATCGAGATCCCCTTCGTCGCTATATACGAATGGATATAACGATATCGATGGGCCGATCGTCAAGTCCGCATCAGCGATCGAGGGCCGCGAACAGATCGGCGAAAACCGGATCGGCTTCCCAGCCGATCCCGGGGGCCTCGCCCGGCGACGCGCCGGCCCCCATCATCGCCGGCCGATAGGCGACGCGCTGGAACGGCCCGACTTCGTGCCGGCCGAGGCCGAGCCCCGCGGCGACCTGCAACGCGAAGCGATAGCCGACATGCGGCACGAAGTGTTCGCGCGTCCACCCCGCTTCCTCGGCCTCGGCGACGATGCGCAGATACTCGACCAAGCCATGCCCAAGCCCGATATCGAATTGCAGCACGTCGCGATCCGGGCGCAAGCCGCCATGGCGCAGCAGATTGCGCGCATCGGCCGCCGAGAAAAGATTCTCGCCCGTGCCCAGCGGCACGGCGAACTCCGCCGCCAAGGCGCGATGCGCGTCGTAATCGAGCGGATCGACCGGTTCCTCCACCCAGGCGATCGGCAGATCGGCGATGATCCCGAGGAACGCGCGCGCTTCGTCGAGCGTCATCGTCGCGTTGCAATCGAGCGCAAGCTTCGCCTTGCCGCCGAGACATTCGAGCGCCAAATCGATCCGCCGGCGATCGGCATCGAGATCGAGGGCCCCGCCCTTGATCTTCACCGTGTCGAAGCCGAGATCGATCGCGCGTTCGAGCTCGTCTTCCAATCGGGGCAGATCGTCTTCGTCGCGATAGAAGCCGAAGGTCGCGTAGACCGGCACGATCGGCGCGCCCGGCTTGGGCCCGCGCAAAACGGCCCAAAGCGGCTTGTCCTGCAATTTGCCGATCAGGTCCCAGATCGCACCATCGAGCAAACCCATCGCCGCCGCGCGTTCGCCGTGGCCGCCGGGTTTCTCGTCGCGCATCGCAAGGGCCCGGATCTTCCACGGATCGGGCAGCGTGCCCGAGGCATCGAGATACGCGGCCGGGTCCGCCGCCAACACACGCGGCGCCAAACGTTCGCGCAAGACGGCACCCGACGCATAGCGCCCGGGCGAGTCGATCGCGAAGCCGCGAACGCGGTGTCCGGCGACGGTTTCGACCTCGACCACCGCAACACTGGCGGTCATGCCGGCATAGCCGACGGCGGCGTTGCGCGTCGCTTCGGCCATATCGAGGGTGGTTTCGCGGATCGTGACGATTTTCATGCGCGGGACGATGCAAAACCGATGCTGGAAGCGCCATAATGGCCGCTCCAGGGAAGGAAACACGATATGAGCACAGCTTCGATTCAAAAACTCGGCCGGCGTTTGCGTTTGGGGCTCGTCGGCGGTGCGGGCGGGGCGTTGATCGGCCCGGTGCATCGCTTGGCCGCACGCCTCGACGATTGCTTCGAATTGACGGCCGGCGTGTTGTCGTCCGATCCCGTGCGCTCGAAGGCGGAGGCCGCCCGCCTCAACATCGCCCGTGGCTATGGCGATTTGGCCGAGATGATCGCCGGCGAAGCTTCGCGCGCCGACGGGATCGACGCCGTCGCGATCATGACACCCAACGACAGCCATGCGCGCTATGTCGAGATGGCATTGAACGCCGGGCTCGACGTCATCTGCGACAAGCCGCTGACCAACGATTTTGCCTCGTCGAAGGCGCTCGCGGTCCTGGCGCGAAGCAAGGGCTTGGTGCTGGCCGTCACCTATAACTACTCGGGCTATCCCATGCTGCGCGAAGCCCGCGCGGCGATCGCGGCGGGCGAAATCGGCAAACCGCAGACGCTGCACGCCGCCTATGTCAGCGGATCGCTGGGCACGCTGGTCGAAGCCGAGCCCGAGAAAATGTCCTCGCGCACGCGCTGGCGGCTCGATTCCGCGCGCGGCGGCCCCAGCCATGTGCTGGCGGATATCGGCACGCATGCGCATCAATTGGTGAATTTCGTCGCGGGCCAGCGCATCGAAGCCGTGCTCGCCGATGTGGGTGCCGCCGTGCCGGGCCGCACGGCCCACGACACGGCGTCGGTGATCGTGCGCCTGGAAGGCGGGGCGCGCGGGCCGTTGTTCATCACCAAAGCCGCGACGGGGGCGGAGAATGCGATGTCGATCGAGATCTACGGCCAAGCCGGCGGTCTTTATTGGCATCACGCGGCGGCGAACGAGTTACGCGTGATGCGCCACGCGCGCCCGGCCGAGATCCGCACGCGTGGCCTGCCCACGTTGCACCCGCTGGCGCGCGCGGCCGCGCGCTTGCCGGCGGGCCATCCCGAAGCGTTCCACGAAGGCTTCGCCAATCTTTACCGCGACTTCGCCGAATTGGCCGCGTCGCGCCGGGCCAATACGCCGCCCGATCCGCTCGCGACCAGTTTGCCGACCGGCGAAGACGGTGCCGAAGGCCTGGCTTTTTGCGAAGCCTGCGTGGCATCGGCCGAGTCCGGCAAATGGGTAGCCTTGGCGCGGCCGTAAATCCTTCGAACGACGGCCGAAACTTCCCGTTGCACGCGACGGCTAAATCGTTTTAGCTGCCCCCCATCATGTGCGATCCGGCCGGGGTTCCCATTCCGGACCGGAACGTGGCAAGGTGAGATCGTCAGAGGCGGCGCCACGATGCGCCGCCCGGCGAAACAGGGAGGGAGCATGGCGTCGGTCGAAATCCGCGACGTGCGCAAATCGTTCGGCAGCTTTCCGGTGCTGCACGGCGTGAGCGTCGATATAGCCGACGGCGAGTTCGTCGTTCTGGTCGGGCCGTCGGGCTGCGGAAAATCCACCCTGCTGCGCATGCTGGCGGGCCTCGAAAACATCACGGGCGGCGAAATCTCGATCGGCGGGCGCGTGGTCAACAACGTGCCGCCCAAGGATCGCGACATCGCGATGGTGTTCCAGAACTACGCGCTTTATCCGCATATGACCGTGATGCGGAACATGGCCTTTTCGCTGAAGCTCGCCGGCGCCCCGCCCGACGTGCTGGACAGCGAAGTCAAAGGCGCTTCCAAAATCCTCGGCCTCGACCAGCTGCTGGAGCGCTTTCCGCGCCAGCTTTCCGGCGGCCAGCGCCAGCGCGTGGCGATGGGCCGCGCGATCGTGCGCCATCCGCAAGTCTTCCTGTTCGACGAGCCGCTGTCGAACTTGGACGCGAAACTGCGCGTGGCGATGCGCTCGGAGATCAAGGATCTCCATCAGCGCCTGAACGTCACCACCGTTTACGTCACGCACGACCAGATCGAAGCCATGACCATGGCCGACAAGATCGTGGTCATGCATCAAGGCCGGATCGAACAGATCGGCGCGCCCTTGGAGCTTTACGACCGCCCCGCCAATCTGTTCGTCGCGGGCTTCATCGGCTCGCCGGCGATGAACATGCTGGCGGGCACAATCTCGGGCGGCGCTTTCGTCGACGCGGGCGGGGCGCGCTGGCCCTTGCCGCCGGGCCACAAAGTCGCCGAAGGCGCTTCGGTCGTCTACGGCATCCGGCCCGAGCATCTCGCCCTCGATCCCAACGGCGTCCAGGCGCGCGTGCATGTGATCGAGCCGACGGGCTCGGAAACGCAAGTCATGCTGAAGATCGGCGAGACCACGGTTATCGGCGCCTTCCGCGAACGTATTTCCGCCAAGCGCGGCGAGCCGCTCGGCATCGCGCCCGATTTGGCGCTCGTGCATCTGTTCGACCGTGAGTCGGGCAAACGCATCTAAGGAGCCTTACGCGAACGCATAACCACTCGAACATAACCAGGCAAAAAAGGGGAGACGCGAAATGACGAACATCATCACTCGTCGCAGCATTACCCGCCGCGGCGTTCTCGCGGCCGGTGCCGGTCTCGCGGCCATGTCGGCCGGCGCGCACAAGGCCTTCGCGCAAGCGGGCCGCGTTCAGGCGGCCAACGTCGCGCCGCCCAATCTTCCCATCGAAAGCGGCGCCACGTTGCGCATGCTGCGCCCCGTGCGCTTCGTCCAGCCCGACGAGGACGTGTTCCGCGCCAACGCCGCCAAGTTCACCGCGAAGACCGGCGTGCAGGTGCGCGTCGATTTCGTCGGCTGGGAGGATATCAACCAGCAGACCGCCGTCACCGCGAATACCGGTGCGGGCCCCGATCTGATCATGGGCTTCTCCGACGCGCCGCATATCTTCACGTCGAAGCTGATCGACCTGACCGACGTCGCCGACTATGTCGGCAAGCGCTACGGCGGCTGGCTCGCCATGGCCGAGAAATACGGCAAGCGTTCGGGCACCAACAACTGGATCGGCCTGCCCTTCGGCGCGTCGGGCGGCCCGCTCGTCTACCGCAAATCGGCGGTCAACGCGGCCGGCTTCCAACAGGTGCCGGACGATCACGCCGGCTTCCTCGATTTGTGCAAGAAGCTGAAGGCGGCGGGCAAGCCCTCCGGCTTCGCGCTGGGCAACGCGGTCGGCGACGGCAACTCGTTCTGCAACTGGCTGATCTGGTCGTTCGGCGGCTATCTGGTCGACGAGGCCGGCAAGGTCGCGATCAACAGCAAGGAAACGATCGACGCGCTGAACTACATCAAGGAGCTGCACGCGACGTTCATTCCCGGCACGACGGCGTGGAACGACATTTCCAACAACCGCGCCTACGCGTCGCAGGAATTGTGGCTCACGCAGAACGGCGTGTCGCTGTACTTCGCGCTGAAGAACGACCCGGCCACCGCCGCGATCGCCGAGGATACGCAGCACCAGCTGATGCCCAAGGGCCGGCTGTCGCTGCCGGCGATGACGGGCCTCACCCTCAACGCGATGGTCTTCCGCCACTCGAAATTCCCCAACGCGTCGAAGGCGTTCCTGCAATTCATGCTGGAGCACGAACAGCACGAGCCGTGGCTCAACGCCAATCTCGGCTACTGGGCGCATCCGCTCGCGGCCTACGACGCGGCCGCGGTGTGGCAGGGCGATCCGCGCGTGTCGATCTTCAAGGACACGATGCGCTCGCCGTTCTGGAACGGCTACAAGGGCCCGATCACCGAAGCCTCGGGTCAGGCCAACGCCGAATACGTCACGGTGCAGATGTGCGCCGCGGTCGCGTCCGGCCAATCGACGCCGCAAGAAGCCGCCCAGGAAGCCGAGCGCCGCGCGCGCCGCATCTTCCGTAGCTGAGCAAGCCTGACGGGCGGCGCCGGGTCCCCATACTCGGCGCCGCCCCCTTCTTTCCCTTCCCCCCGCCCGACCGGAGACGCGCCATGGATATGGCCGCCAACCCGCCCACGAGATGGGTCCGCCCCAAACGCGAGCTTGGCGCCATCGCCAAGCTGTTCGATTGGAAGCCCTTCCTCGTGTTCATCTGCCTGCTGCCGGCGGTCGGGCTGCTGCTGGTGTTCCTCACCTATCCGCTGGGCTTGGGCATCTGGCTCGCCTTCACCGACACGACGATCGGGCGCAGCGGCCGCTGGATCGGGCTCGAGAATTTCGAGTTCCTGCTCGAAGACAAATTGTGGTGGAACGCGGTGTTCTACAGCGTGTTCTACACCGGCATCGCGACGATCTTGAAATTCGGGCTGGGCCTGTGGCTCGCCTTGCTGCTCAACCACCATCTGCCGTTCAAAAGCATCCTGCGCGCCATCATCCTGCTGCCCTGGATCGTGCCCACGGTGCTGTCGGCCATCGCCTTCTGGTGGATCTACGATCCGCAATTCTCGATCATCTCCTACATGCTGATCGAGTTGGGATTGCGCGACACCAACGTGGATTTCATCAACACGCCCTGGCCCGCGCGCTGGTCGCTGATTTGGGCCAATGTGTGGCGCGGCATTCCGTTCGTGTCGATCTCGCTGCTCGCCGGGTTGCAGACCATCTCGCCCTCGCTTTACGAGGCCGCGATGCTCGACGGCACGACCGCCTGGCAGCGCTTCCGCTACATCACCTTCCCGATGCTGCTGCCGATCCTGGCGATCGTGATGACCTTCAGCATCATCTTCACCTTCACCGATTTCCAGCTCGTCTACGCGATCACGCGCGGCGGCCCGATCAATTCGACCCATCTGCTCGCCACGCTGGCCTTCCAGCGCGGCATCCAAGGCGGCCAGCTGGGCGAAGGGGCGGCCATCGCCGTATCGATGATCCCGTTCCTCGTGTTCGCGACGCTGTTCAGCTATTACGCCCTCGCGCGGCGCAAGTGGCAGCAGGGAGAAAGCGATGACTGACGCCCGCATCAACGCCGCCGACGATCAAGCGGGCGTCGATCAAGCCCTCGCGCGCAAGGTTTCGGCCGCCGCCGCGGCCGAACGCATGGCGTGGGATACGCGCTCTCGCCGCATGGTGACGATCTACCTGCCGCTCGCCTGCTTCGTGCTGATCCTGCTGTTCCCGTTCTATTGGATGACGGTCACGGCGTTCAAACCGAACGCCGAGCTTTACGACTTCAAGACCAACAATCCGTTCTGGATCACGTCGCCCACGCTCGACCACATCTATCATCTGTTGTTCAAGACGGCGTATCCGACCTGGCTGTGGACGACGATGATCGTCGCCGTCTGCTCGACCTTTCTGTCGCTGTTCGCGAGCACGCTGGCCGCCTATGCGATCCAGCGTTTGCGCTTCAAGGGCAGCCAATACGTCGGCTTGGCGATCTACTTGGCCTATCTCGTGCCGCCGTCGATCCTGTTCATCCCGCTCGCCATGATGGTGAACTGGCTGGGGCTGTTCGACACATCGCTGGCCTTGATCCTGGTCTATCCGACCTTCCTGATCCCGTTCTGCACCTGGCTGCTGATCGGCTATTTCAAGTCGATCCCCTACGAGCTGGAGGAATGCGCGCTGATCGACGGCGCCACGCGCATTCAGATCCTGCGCGAGATCACGCTGCCGCTGGCCGTACCCGGCCTCATCAGTGCGGGCATCTTCAGCTTCACGCTGTCGTGGAACGAGTTCATCTACGCGCTCGCCTTCATCCAATCGAGCGAGAAGAAGACCGTGCCGGTCGCGATCCTGACCGAACTCGTCACCGGCGACGTCTATCAATGGGGGGCGCTGATGGCCGGATCGCTGCTGGGATCGGTGCCGGTCGCGCTGTTCTATTCGCTGTTCGTCGACTACTACGTCTCGTCGCTAACCGGCGCGGTGAAGGAGTAATCCTTCAGCCGCACCGGCCCCGACGGGGTTAGTGGCTTTCGCGCACGATCCGCGCACCCGATTTCCCGACCAGGAAGTCGAGATCGGCGCCGCGATCGGCCTGCTGCACGTGATCGACATAGAGCTTGTAGTAGCCGCGCTCGCTGGGCGCTTCCGGCGCCTTCCATTCCTTGCGGCGCTTTTCAAGCTCGGCATCCGACACGTCGAGATGCAGACGACGCCCGGGAATATCCAGCTCGATCATGTCGCCGTCGCGCACCAGCGCGATCGGCCCGCCGGCCGCGGCTTCGGGCGAGGTGTGCAGCACCGTCGTGCCGTAGGCCGTGCCCGACATGCGCGCATCGGAAATGCGGATCATGTCGCGCACGCCCTTTTTCAGGATCTTCGCCGGCAGCGCGAAATTGCCGACCTCCGGGAAACCCGGATAGCCCTTGGGCCCACACCCCTTCAGCACCATGATGCAGTTCTCGTCGACATCCAGATTGGGATCGTCGATGCGCTTGTCGTAATCCTCAATCGATTCGAACACCACGGCGCGACCGCGATGCTTGAGCAGATGCGGCGATGCGGCCGACGGCTTCAACACCGCGCCGTTGGGCGCGAGATTGCCCTTCACGACCGCGATGCCGCCTTGCGGCTTGAACGGCTTGTCGAACGGGAAGATCACGTCGGGGTCCCAATTCTTCGCCTCGGCATTGTTCTCGCCGATCGTCTTGCCGGTGACCGTCAGCGCGTCGAGATGCAGCTTGTGCTTGATCTCGGCGATCACGGCGGGAATGCCGCCGGCGTAGTAGAACTCCTCCATCAGATATTTGCCCGACGGCATCAGATTGACGAGGCAGGGCATGTCGCGGCCCAGGCGATCCCAATCGTCGAGCGTCAGATCCACGCCCATGCGGCCCGCCATGGCGAGCAGATGGACGACCGCATTGGTCGAGCCGCCGATGGCGCCGTTGACCATGATCGCGTTTTCGAACGCCTTCTTGGTCAGCACTTTCGACAGGCGAAGATCTTCCTTCACCATCTCGACGATCCGCCGGCCGGCCATGTGGGCGAGCGCGTAGCGGCGCGCATCCACACCCGGAATAGCGGCGTTGCTGGGCAACGCGATGCCCAACGCTTCGACCATCGACGCCATGGTCGAGGCCGTACCCATCGTCATGCAATGGCCCGAGGAGCGCGACATCGCCGCTTCGGCCTGCGACAGGTCGGCCATCGTCATTTCGCCGGTCTTGAGCCGTTCGGTGAACAGCCAGGTATGCGTGCCCGAGCCGACGAGTTCACCCTTGTAGCGGCCATTGAGCATCGGCCCGCCGGAGACGACCAGTGTCGGGATATCGCAGCTCGCGGCCCCCATCACCAGCGACGGCGTGGTCTTGTCGCAGCCCGTGAGCAGGATCACGCCGTCCATCGGCTGGCCGCGGATCGATTCCTCGACATCCATCGAGGCGAGGTTGCGATAGAGCATCGCGGTCGGGCGCAGCAGAATTTCCGACAGCGACATGACCGGAAATTCCAACGGGAACCCGCCCATTTCATAGACGCCGCGCTTCACATATTCGGCGATCTCGCGGAAATGGCCGTTGCAGGGCGTGAATTCCGACCAGGTGTTGCAGATGCCGATGATCGGGCGGCCGTCGAACAGATGATCGGCACGGCCTTGATTCTTCATCCAGGAACGGCGGCCGAACCCGTCGCGATCCTGGCGGAACCAGGCATTCGAGCGCAGCTTGTAATCTTTCGTGTCGTGACTGTCGGCCATCGTCTCGCTCCCTAAACATCGCGGAATTCCCCGCGTTCGGTTCCGAGTTTGCCCGGCAGCCTCAACTTGCGCAACCGCGTGAATTGACCCATCTCAATGCGGTTGCGGTAACGCAAGGCGATCCTGCGTCCTTGACCGACGGAGTACGCAATGACCGACGCCAACGACACCGGCGACAAGCCCAAATCGCTGATCGAACTCGACCGTTTCGTGCAGGCGAACATCGCCGGCGCGACGATGGGCGTTTCGCCCGCAGCCCTGGGCTTGGCGTTCGCCGATTGGGGCTTGCATCTGCTCGGCTCGCCGGGCACGCAACTGCATCTGCTGCAAAAGACGCAACGCAAGCTCGCGAGCCTCGGCTCGCTGCTCGCCTACGACAATCCGTGGTCGCCCACCCCGCCGGTGATCGAGCCGCTGCCCGGCGATTCGCGCTTTCGCGACGAGGCGTGGCGGCGCTGGCCGTTCGACATCTATCACCAGGCGTTTCTGCTGGCCCAGCAATGGATGCATGTGGCGACCGACCACGTGCCCGGCGCCAACCGGCATAGTCTGGACGTGGTGAACTTCACCACGCGCCAGATGCTGGACGTGTTCTCGCCGTCGAATTTCGTCGCGACGAACCCCGAAGTGCTGGCCGAGACGGTCCGCACCGGCGGCTATAATTTCCTGCGCGGCTTTACCAACCTGCAGCGCGACATGGCGGCCGCCTTCGCCGGCAAAGCCGCTCCCCGCGACGATTTCGTGCCGGGGCGCGACGTCGCCGTCACGCCGGGCAAGGTCGTTTTCAAGAACCGGCTGATCGAGTTGATCCGCTACGATCCGGTCACGCCCGAGGTGAACGAAGCGCCGCTGCTGATCGTGCCGGCGTGGATCATGAAATATTACATTTTGGATCTCTCGCCGGAGAATTCGCTGATCCGCCACCTCGTCGCGCAAGGCCGCACGGTTTTCGCCATTTCCTGGCACAACCCGGACGAAAGCGACCGCGATTTGTCGATGGAGGATTACCGGCGCCTGGGCGTCATGGCCGCCCTCGATACGATTTCGGAAATCTGTCCGAACGCGCCGATCGACGCGCTGGGCTATTGCCTGGGCGGCACGTTGCTGGCGATCGCCGCCGCCGCGATGGCGCGCGACGGCGACACGCGGCTGAGGTCGATGATCCTGCTCGCCGCGCAAGTCGACTTCTCGGAACCCGGCGAACTTTCGCTGTTCATCGACGATAGCGAAGTGAACTTCATCGAATCGATGATGTGGCGCCACGGCTATCTCGACACGCGCCAAATGGCGGGTGCTTTCCAGCTGCTGCGCTCCAACGATCTGATCTGGTCGCGCATGGTGCGCGCCTATCTGTTGGGCGAGGACGCCGCACCCTCCGATCTGATGGCGTGGAACGCGGACGCGACGCGCATGCCCTATCGCATGCACGCCGAATATCTGCGCAAGCTGTTCTTGAGCAACGATCTGTCGGGCGGGCGCTTCCTGGTCGACGGGCGACCCATTGCGCTGTCGGATATCGCGATTCCGATTTTCGCCGTCGGCACCGAACGCGATCACGTGGCGCCGTGGCGCTCGGCCTATAAGATCGGGCTGTTCGCGTCGTCGGAGCTGACCTTCGCCCTGACCAGCGGCGGCCACAATGTGGGCATCGTCAATCCGCCCGGCGTGCCCAAGCGGCATTACCGGATCGGCACGCTGCATGCGGGCGCGCCCTTCGTCGATCCCGACACATGGCTTGCCGCCGCCGAACAGCGCGACGGCTCGTGGTGGACGGCGTTGGACGAATGGCTTGCCGCGCGCGGCGGTGCGGCTGTGCCGCCGCCCGCCCCGTCGAAGGGCTTGGCGGCGGCACCCGGTGCCTACGTGTTCGAGACTTAGCCGGCGGCTTTGAGCGCCTTATCGAGATCGGCGAGAATATCGTCGATATGCTCAAGGCCGATCGACAGGCGCACATAGCCCGGCGTCACGCCGGCGGCCTTCTGCTCCTCGGCATTCAACTGCGAATGCGTGGTCGTCGCCGGATGGATGGCGAGGCTGCGCGCGTCGCCGATATTGGCGACGTGGTAGAACAGCTCCAGCGCGTCGATGAAGCGCCGCCCGGCATCGCGCCCGCCCTTCAGTTCGAAGCCGACCAAGCCGCCATAGCCGCCCTTGAGATACTTATCCGCCCGCGCGCGCGCGGCACCGCTTTGCGCCGACGGATGGATGACGCCCGCGACTTCCCCGCGCTTGGCCAGGAAATCGGCGACGCGCTGCGCGTTCTGCGCATGGCGTTCGATGCGCAAGGGCAGCGTCTCGATCCCTTGCAGCAGCTGGAACGCGTTGAACGGCGACAGCGCCGAGCCCAGATCGCGCAGCAGCGTCGTGCGCGCCTTGATGATGTAGGCGATCGGCCCGAGCGGCTTCACCGCTTCGACCCACACCGCGCCGTGATAGCTGGGATCGGGCGTGTTCAACGCGGGCTGGCGTTCGGGGAATTTCGCCCAGTCGAAATTGCCGCCATCGACGATCACGCCGCCGATCGACGTGCCGTGGCCGCCGAGATATTTGGTCGACGAATAGACGACGACCGCCGCCCCATGATCGAAGGGCCGCGCCAGCAGCGGGGCCGCCGTGTTGTCGACGATCAGCGGAATACCGAATTCGCGGCCGATCGCCGCGACTTCCGCGATCGGGAACACGGTCAGTTTCGGGTTGGGCAGCGTTTCGGCGTAATAGGCGCGCGTGCACGCATCCGTGGCACGGCGGAAGGCTTCGGGATCGGCGGGATCGACGAAGCGCACTTCGACGCCCTGATCCTTCAGCGTGTTCGCGAACAGGTTCCACGTGCCGCCGTAAAGATCGGTCGAGCTGACGACGTTGTCGCCCGCGCGCGCCAAATTCTGGATCGCGAACGCCGACGCGGCTTGGCCCGACGCCACGGCGAGTGCCGCCACGCCGCCTTCGAGTGCGGCGACGCGCTTTTCCAGCACGTCGGTCGTCGGGTTGCCCAGGCGCGTATAGATGTTGCCGAGTTCCTTCAGCGCGAACAGGTTCTCGGCATGCTGCGTGTCGCGGAACTGGTAGGAGGTCGTCTGATAGATCGGCACCGCGACGGCACCGGTCGCGGGATCGGCACGCCAACCCGCATGCAGGGCCAAGGTCTCGGGATTGGGTTTCTTGCCGGTCATATCGCGTCTCCTCCGTAATACCGCGCAAATGCGCGCGCGCGTTTGTCGCCCGGCGCAGATAACGCCGCAATTCGGATTTCCTCAAGACCGATGTGAGGGGCGCTTAACGCCTTACCAGTGACGATGGTGATGGCGGCGCGGGCCCGGGCCGACGCGCACGACGATGCCGGGATAGTAAGGCCGCGAATAGTAATAGCCCGGCGGGAAATAAGCGGGGCGATAGCTGTAGATCACGGGCGGCGGCGGGGCCGGCACATAGATCGGCGCGGGCACATAGCGCGGCGGCGGCAGCGGTTCGGCAACGGTCGCCGCGCGCTGCAAGCGCCATGATCCGTCCGGATTGCGGCACGCCGTGCCCCAGCCCTGTTCCGAACGCCCGCCGATGACGATGCTTTGCTGGAATTCGCGGCAGATTTCGCCCGCCGCATTCTGGAACGCCGGTTGCGGCACGAAGGTGCCGCTGCGGCCATCGGGATCGTCCCAGCGCACGACGGTGCCGGAACGCGCACTCTCCAACGCCTGCTGGCCGACCGGATCGAGATATTGGGCGTGCGCGCAGCCGGCGGTCAGAACCAGCACGGCAAATGTAACGAAAGGCTTCATGGACGTTCTCCGGCGAAGCTCGATGCCGGAGAACGCCCGTAAGCCGGGCCCTATTCCGCCGCCCGTTGCGCCGGCAGCACGCCCCAGGATTGGAGAATGCCGGAAAGTTTGGCGCGGTCTTCGGCGTCGAGCGCCGCGAGGCCGGGCAAACGCACGGGGCCGACCGGATAGCCGATCTGCGTCATCGCTTCCTTGACGACGGTCACGTTGGCACCGTTCTGGAACTTGGTGCGCATCGTTTCGAACGCGGCGATGGTGGTGACGAGTTCGCGCACCTTGGCGAAGTCGCCCGATTCGAGCGCCGCATGGATCGCCAGCGAACGCTTGGGATCGACATTGACGAGACCCGAGGTGAAACCGCGCGCACCCGCCGCATAGAAAGGCGCCGCCCAGCCTTCGGCAAGACCGCAAACCCACAGCGCCGTGTTGGCGCCGCTTTCGCGCACGACTTCGGCCAGCAGCATCATGTTCGGCGTGGCGAATTTCACCGCGACGACATTGGGATGATCGGCGATGCCCAGCAGATCGGCGCGGCCCATCGCGTCGGAGCGCACATAGGCGACCAGCGGCAGGTCCACGCCGTCGGCGATCGCCTTGAAATAGGCAGCCTG
The DNA here is from genome assembly GCA_965228135.1 of Tagaea sp. Taxonomy (GTDB): domain Bacteria; phylum Pseudomonadota; class Alphaproteobacteria; order CACIAM-22H2; family CACIAM-22H2; genus Tagaea. The sequence continues at coordinate 4,647,449 of OZ245798.1, read as the reverse complement.
GGCTTGGGGTGCCGCGAACGGATCGAGCGGTTGATGCGCCATCAGCGCATGCGCGCCGTTGGCTTTCGCGCGCCGGCCCAGTTCGATCGCGTCCTTCAGCGAGCGGCCCACGCCCGCCGTCAACAGCGAACGGTTCTTGTTGGCTTCGATGGCGCCGTCATGGACCTGGCGCACTTCGTCGAGCGTGAGGGCGTAGAACTCGCCGGTATTGCCGGCCGAAACGATGTTGTGCACGCCGGCCGCCGCGATACGGTCGATCACCTTGGCGAGCAACGCGCCGTCGATCCCGCCATCGGCGGTGTAGGGCGTGACATGGACGCCGGAGATACCGGCGAGAGCTTGGCGCAGATTGGCTTTCATGATGGTGTCTCCTCCCGGCGTTCGAACGCCGTTTTGACGTGCTGGCGCGCGGAGCGCAGAACATGGTCGCGCATCGCGCGTTCGGCGCCGTCGCCGTCATGGGCGGCGAGCGCTTCGAAAATCGCGCGATGTTCGGCGAAGGCGCGGCCGCGCTCTTCGACGTCCGACAAAATCACGTAGCGCGCGGTGTGCACGAACACGCGCTGCGTTTCGATCAAACGCGGCATGTAGCGGCAGCCCGACGCGGTGTGGATCAGATCGTGGAATTCCTCGTTCGCGGCGATCAGCACGTCGACATCGCCGACCTTGGTCGCCGCTTCCATCCGCGCCACGATCGCACGCAAAGCGGCGATGGTTTCGGCGTCGATACGCTCGGCCGCCATGCGGCTGATCATCGCTTCCAGCGCCGCGCGCGCCAGCGCCATCTCGTAGGCTTGGTTGGAATCGAAGGTCACGCGCACGCCGCGCCGCGGCTCGGTCGCGACCAAGCCTTCGAGCTCGAGACGGCGCAAAGCTTCCTTCAACGGCGTGGTGCTCACGCCCAACTCGGCCGCTAATTGCCGCTCGATCAGCCACGAGCCCGCCGGCAATTCGCCGCCGATGATCGCGCGGCGCAGCACGTCATGGACATGCTCGCGCAAACCCCGCAAATAAGCGGGGTCCACCGGTGATAAACGGCTGCGGGCGGGCAATTCCACTTGGGCTCCGGTCTTTGGCGTGGTCATTCGGCAGCGCCTGATATATCAAGGGGTTTCCCGTCTCGCAACTCCGCGTAGAAAGGTCTCACGTGACGAAGGAAACGCTTCAAATCGAACGGCTTATCGACTTCCCGCTCGGCGTGGGCGAAGGCCCGCTGTGGGATGCGGCAAGCCAAAGCCTGTACTTCATCGACATTCTGGCCCCGGCCCTGTTCCGCCTGGATCCCAAGACGAAGGCGCTGCAGCGCTGGGATATGCCGAGCAAGATCGGCTCGTTCGGCCTGTGCCCCGACGGGCGCGCGATCGTCGCACTGGTCGACGGCGTCTACTATTTCGACTTCGCGACCAAGAAGCTCGACTTCCTGGTGAACCCGGAGCCGGGGATCGAGGGCAATCGCCTGAACGACGGCAAGATCGGCCCCGACGGTTATTTCTGGATCGGCAGCATGGACGACCGGCCGGAGAAGGAACCGCGTGCCGGGCTCTTCCGCGTCGGCCCCGACAAAAGCTGCACGCGGCTGCTTGACGGTCTGATCGTGTCGAACGGGCTGGCGTGGTCGCCCGACGGCCGCACGATGTTCCATTCGGACAGTCGCCATCGCTTCATCCAAAAATTCGACTTCGATGCGAAGACCGGTGCCGCGACCAACAAGCGCGTCATCCGCACGATGACGGAAGAAGAAGGCCGCCCCGACGGTGCGGCGTGCGACGCGGAAGGCTTCTACTGGTCGGCGGGCGTGTCGGCGGGCGTGCTGAACCGCATCGCCCCGGACGGCACGATCGTTTCGCGCATCCCCGTTCCCGTCGCCGCCCCGACGATGCCGTGCTTCGGCGGACCCGACCTCAAAACGCTCTACGTCACGTCGCTGACCAGCGACCGCTTGGGCCCCAAGGAAGGCGGCACGCTGATCTCGTTCCGCGTGGACGTGCCCGGCGCCCCGATCGCGCGGTTCGGCGAACCTCTCAAAATGTGATCGGGGTTCGCGCATCGTCCCTCAAACGTAGCCGGTCGAGCCGTCGCGCTTGACCGGCACTTTGCGCTGCCAATGGACATAGTCCTCCTTGCCGAGGACTTGCATATCCATCTCCACGCCCCAGCCCGGCCGGTCGGGCCGCAGCTCCAAATGCCCGTCCTTGGGCAGATACGGATCCTTGACGTACCAAGCACCCTGCAAGCGCTGCTCTTCGGGCGGCGCTTCCATCTTGCCCGTGCCGAACACATAGCCCGGCCCTTGCGGCAGACGATATTCCAGAAAGCGGAAATTCGTCTGCGCGGCGCAGAAATGCAGGTTTACGGCCGAGGCGAGCGGCCCCATCGGATTATGGGGCGCGATCGACACGAAATGCGCTTCGGCGATCGCGGCGATGCGCTTCATTTCCGTGATGCCGCCGACGACGCAAATATCGGGCTGCACGATATCGCAGCCGCGCGCCTGCATCAGGCGCAGATATTCGAAGCGGCTGTAATAGGATTCGCCCGTCGCCAGCGTGCATTTCAACTGGCGCTTCAACTCGCCCCACGCGTCGAAATTCTCCGGGCGCAGCGGCTCCTCGAAGAACATCGGATCGTACGGGGCGAGCGCGTTGCCAAGTTGCGCCGCCTGGCTCACCTCGAAGATCTTGGCATGCGCGTCGAAGGCGATCTCGTAATCGCTGCGCACGGTCTCGCGCAGCTTGCGGAAATACTCCGCCGCCTCGCGCACCACTTCGCCCCAGCGATGGCGATGCATGTCCAGTCGATAAGGCGACAGCTTGAACGCGGTCAGGCCCCAATCGGCGTTCAGCTTGTCGAACTCGTCGCGCGCGGCGGCCGGGTCCGGTGCCGTATAGACGCCCGCATAGACCTTCACGCGGTCGCGTACATTGCCGCCGATCATCTTGTAGACGGGCACGCCCACGGCCTTTGCCGCGATGTCCCACAAGCAATGATCGATCGCCGAAATACCCGCGAGGCCCAAGGCGCCCGGGGGGAAACGCGATTGCTGCATCAGAATGTTGATCAGGTACTCGACGCGGCTCGCGTCCTGGCCCTTGATGAAGCCGAACAGATAGTCGAGCAGCGGCAGCAGCGCCTTGTCGGGGCCGTGATTGTAGCATTCGCCCCAGCCGGTCACGCCGTCCTCGGTGTCGATCGCGACGATCACCCGGGGCCGGTCCTTGTCGCGCGTCATGAAGGCGCGCAAACGTTCGATCTTCAGTGCCATCTTGCGTTACTCGCCCGCCTTGAAGTACTGGCCGCGCTTGAAGCGCGTCTGCACATAGACATGCTCGCGATAGGTGCCTTCGGCGTAGCTGTTGGAATCCTCGCCGATCGGCACCGCGACGTTGTTTGCCGCCGGGAATTTCGCGACGAAGGCCTCGTCGATATCGACACCCAGACCCGGCGCGTCGGGCACGCTCAGATACCCGTCCTTTTGCTGCGGATGCGGGATCACGGTCTTGGCGCGGCCGTCCCAATCGTCCTCGATCCGCTCCAGGATCAACGCGTTGGGAATGGACGCGAGCACATGCAACGCCGCGTATTCCGCGACGGGGCCCAGCGAGCCCGAATGCGGCGCCATCATGATGTGATGGGCTTCCGCCATCGCGGCGATCTTCTTCATCTGGGTGATGCCGCCGGCCCTTCCCGTATCGGGCTGGGCGACGTCGATCAGATCCTGCTCGATCAGATCGCGCAGGCCGAAAATCGTCGCCATACGTTCGCCCGCCGCCAGCGGCACATGGGCCGCGTCGCGGATGCGCTTATAGCCGTCGAGATTTTCCGGCGCGATCGGATCCTCGATCCACATCAGATTATAGGGCTCGAGTGCGCGTGCCAGACGCGCGGCGTCCGCCGGCGTCATCCAGGGCGGCCCGTGCATGTCGATCATCAGATCCATCTCGGCGCCGATCGCCTCGCGTAGCGCCGCGATCTTCTGCACGGGATTCGACACGCCGCCGCATTTCACGGCCGTGATGCCGCGCGCCTTGCAGCTCAACGCCACTTCGGGCGCGTTGGCATGGGCGTAGATGCGGATGCGGTCGCGGACCTTGCCGCCCAGCAAGTTCCACACCGGCACGTTCAGCGCCTTGCCCTTGATGTCCCACAAGGCCATGTCGATGCCGGTCATGGCGCCGCCGCCGACCGTGCCGAGCAGGCCGTGGCCCATCATGGCGATCATCATTTTCTGATTGAGCCGCTCGATATGCGTCGGGTCCTCGCCGATCAGCAGCGACTTCAGATCGTGGATCGCCGTGTCGATGACCTTCGGCCAGCCCGAGCATTCGCCGATGCCGGTGATGCCTTCGTCGGTGTAAATCTTGACGAACAGCCAATGGCGCGCGCCGCGCAGATTGTTCGAATAATCGCCTTCGGGGCCGAACGAGCCGTCGGACGCCCAGAACTTGGCGCCGGGCCGCCCGGCATTCATCAGAAACGTCTTTACGTCGGTGATCTTCACGTTCGTGCTCCGTTACGCGACATAGCGATGGCGCTGGCCCATCCGACGTGCGCGCGGATCGGGCCGCGGAATCGCCGAGAGCAGCGCCTTGGTGTAGGCGTGGTTGGGGGCATCGCAGACCTGTTCGGTCTCGCCGGTTTCGACGACCTTGCCGCGATACATGACGGCGATGCGATCGCACATGTAGCGGATGACGCCGATATCGTGGCTGATGAAGACGTAGCTCAAGCCCAGCTTGTCCTGCAGGTTCATCATCAGGTCGAGCATCTGCGAGCGCAGCGAAACATCCAGCGCCGAGGTCGCTTCGTCCGCGACGATCAAACGCGGATTGAGCGCGATCGCGCGCGCGATGCCGATGCGCTGACGCTGGCCGCCCGAGAACGCGTGCGGATAACGCTCGCGCCATGCCGGCTCCAGCCCGACCTGGCGCATGAGATCGGCGACGCGGTCGTCGAGCTCCTGCCCCTTCGCGATCTCGTTGACCAGCAGCGGTTCGCCGATGATCTGCGCCACGGTCATGCGCGGATTGAGCGAGCCCACCGGATCCTGGAAGATCATGCGGATCTCGCGCCGGCACTCGCGTAGCTTTTGCTTGTCCGCCGCGACCAGATCGACGACCGACCCGTCGGCGCGGCGATAGCTCATCTGCCCGCCGGTCGGCTGATAGACGCGCATCAGGCAGCGGCCCATCGTCGTCTTGCCCGAGCCGGACTCGCCGACGATGCCCAGCGTTTCGCCGGGGCGCACCGACAAGGAAACGTCGTCGACAGCTTTCACGAGATTGGCGCCCGAGCCGAAATGCATGACGAGATTCTTGATCTCGACCACCGGCGGCGCCTTGTCGTCGATGGGTGCACGCTTCAGGCGGATATCGGCCTTGCGCTCGAGCTTCAGCACCGAGCCGATCAGCATCTTCGTATAGGCGTCTTGGGGGGCGTGGAAGATGCGGTCGACCGGACCTTCCTCCATCACCTTGCCGTGATACATGACCAGCACGTCGTCCGCGATTTCCGCCACCACGCCCATGTCGTGGGTGATGAACATCACGCCCATGCCGTGGCGTTCCTGGAGGCGCTTGATGAGGTCGAGAATCTCGGCCTGCGTGGTCACGTCCAGCGCCGTGGTCGGCTCGTCCGCGATCAGCAGCGACGGATTGCAGGCGAGCGACATCGCGATCATCACGCGCTGGCGCATGCCGCCCGAGAATTCGAACGTGTAGCGGTCGATCGCGCGATCGGGATTGGGGATTTCGACCTGTTTCAACAGCTCGATCGTGCGCGCGCGGGCATCCGCCTTCGACATCTTCAGATGCAGGCGCAGCACTTCCGTGATCTGGTCGCCGACCGTATGCACGGGCGACAGCGAGGACATCGGCTCCTGGAAGATCATCGCGATTTCGGCGCCGCGCACCGCGCGGATATCGGGACCGCGCGGGTTCAGTTTGGCGAGATCCGTGGTCGTGCCGTCGGGGCGATGGAGAATCATCGAGCCCGACACGATGCGGCCGGGTGTGTCGACGATCTGCAGGATCGAGCGCGCGGTGACGCTCTTGCCCGAGCCGGACTCGCCCACCACGCACAAAGTTTTGCCGCGTTCGATCTTGAACGAGACGCCGTCGACGGCCTTCACCACGCCCGTACGCGTCGGGAAATGGGTGACGAGATCCTTGACCTCGAGAACGACGTTGCTGCCGGTCATTTGTTGTACGGATCGGCGGCGTCGCGCAACCCGTCTCCCAGGAAGTTGAGGGCGATGACCGCGACGACCACGGCGACACCGGGGGCGAAGAGCCACGGTGCGGTCGCGATCGAGCGGATGTTCTGGGCTTCGCGCAGCAGCACGCCCCAGGAGATGGTCGGCGGCTGAAGACCGAGACCGAGGAAGGAGAGCGACGTTTCCGCGAGGATCATCGCCGGGATCGCCAGCGTGATCGACGCGATGATGTGGCTCATGAAGCTCGGCAGCATGTGCCGAAAGATGATGCGCCCTTCCGAGGCGCCGTCGAGGCGCGCCGCGGTCACGAATTCCTCGGTGCGCAAGCTCAAGAACCGGCCGCGCACGACGCGCGCCAACTGCGCCCAGCCGGTTAGCGACAGGATCAGCGTGATCATGAAGTAATTGAGTGTGGCCGGCCAATCCTGCGGCAAAGCCGCCGCCATCGCGAGCCAAATCGGAATGGTCGGCAGCGACAGCACGAATTCGATCACGCGCTGGATCGAAAAATCGAGCTTACCGCCGAAATACCCCGAGATGCCGCCGAGCACGATACCCAGCAACAGCGACAGGAACACGCCGACCAAGCCGACCGACAGCGAGATCTGCGTGCCTTGCATGATGCGGCTCCACACGCAGCGGCCGAGACGGTCCGCACCCAGCAGGAACAGCGGCTGGCGCGCATCGCCCGTGCCGAGCAGATGCAGATTCGATTTGAATAGGCCGAAGAACGACCATTCATACCCTTGCGTGAAGAACTGGATATCGACCTTGCGGTTGGGATCCTCGACATAGATCGCGGCCAGCGTCGTGGGATCGCGACGCAGAACATAGGGCCGGATATGGAGATTGAATTTCCACGATCCGTCGGCCGCTTCGTCGATGATGTGCACGCGCTGCGGCGGATGATAGGCCGCACGCGCGTTCTGCGCCGAAGGATCGTTGGCCGAGAAGAAGCCGGGAATCAGCGCGATCAGGTAGAAGAACCCGACCACCCACAAGCCCACCATGGCGAGGCGGTGGCGCTTGAACGCCCACCACATCAACTGCCATTGCGAGGCGACGGCAAGGCGGCTTTTATCGACCGCGGCGAAAGTGACGTCCGTCATGTTCTACTCCAGGCGGATGCGCGGATCGACGATGGCGAGCAGAATGTCGCTGATCAGCGAGCCGATCAGCGTCAGCGCGCAGATCAGCAGGATGAAGGCGCCGGCGAGGTACATGTCCTGCGCCATCAGCGACTGCAGCAGCAGCGGGCCCGCGGTCGGCAAGCTCAACACGATCGCGACGATGATCGAGCCCGAGACCAGATTGGGCAGCAGCCACGCGATGGTCGAGATGAAGGGATTGAGCGCCAAGCGCACCGGATACTTCATCAGCAGCCGGAATTCCGACAAGCCCTTGGCGCGCGCCGTGGTCACATAGGCGCGGTTCAATTCGTCGAGCATATTCGCGCGCATCACGCGGATCAGGCTCGCCGTACCCGACACGGCCAGGATGATGACCGGGATCCAAAGATGCCACAGAAGATCGACGACCTTGCCCCAGCTCCAGGGCGCGGTCTGATACTTCTCGGAGAACAGCCCGCCGACTTCCTGGCCCCATTCGACCGCCGCCACGTACATCAGCACGAGGGCGAGCAGGAACGAGGGAATGGCGAGACCGAGGAAGGAGAAGAACGTGGCGACGTAGTCGCCGATCGAATATTTGCGCACGGCCGAGTAGATGCCGACCGGCAGCGCGATGCCCCAAGTGGCGAGCAACGTCGAGAAGGTGAGCACGAGCGTGAGCGCCATGCGCTCCCAAATCAGCTCCGACACCGGCTGCTGCCATTCGAAACTCAGGCCGAAATCGCCGCGCAACAGAATGCCCGTGATCCATTTCCAGTACTGGACGATCATCGGCTGATCGAGACCGAAGCGCTGACGCAGATCGGCGGCCTGGTTCTGATCGACGATCTCGTTGGAGGCGGCGAGTGTCGCGATATAGGTCGTGACGTAGTCGCCGGGCGGCAGCTGGATCAGCACGAAGGCCAAAAAGCTGATCACGAACAGCGACGGCACCATCCACAAGGACCGCGTGACGAGGAAACGGAGCATCGGTTTTCCGGAACGCGCGAGGAAGGAAAAGAAAGGGACCGACGCCGCGAACGGCGCCGGCCCCCGTCGACTTACGACTGGAAGAAGTACTGCTGCGGCATCGACGGTCCCGGATTGGGCCAGGACCACGAGTTCGGATACCCCTTCGGCACGTTCTGAAGATTGTTCTTCACGACGCCGAAGTTGTTGACGGCCAGGCATACGCCCACCGTTTCGAACGCGTCGGCGCAGAGATCCATGATCTCCTTCACCATGACGCCGCGCTTGGCGAGGTCGGCCGTGGCGCGCGCATCGTCGAACAACTGCATGCGGCGCTTCTGGCTTTCGGGCGGCTCCTGCCCGTCCTTGCCGTTGGACACGTACCACAGCGTCCAGGGGATCGCGTAACGCGAGCCTTGCGGATGCTGGGCGAGGTAGTCGCGCGGATCGAGCAGCGGATCGAGCCCGCCGGGGCCCGGCCACACGGCCGCGTCGTGGTCGTTGTTGTCGCCGCGCGTGTAGTAGAGCGCGCGTTCGATCGTGTTGACCTTCATGTCGACGCCGATCGCGACCCAGTGACGGCGCACGAGTTCCAGCGTGTCGACGAGATCCGGATAGAGCGTGGGGATCACGTCGATGGCGAAGAACACCTTCTGCCCGTCGGGACGCAGACGGAAGCCTTGCGCGTCCTTGCGGTTGTAGCCGAGCTTGTCGAGCATCTCGTTCGCCTGCTTCACGTTGTGATCCGTGAACTGACGGGCGAGCTTCTCGTGATACCAGGGATGGCCCGGGCGCGGGCCCGTCTGGTACGGCTCCGATTGGCCGAGATAGACGAGATCGATGATCTCCTTGCGGTCGATGCCCAGCGACAAGGCCTGACGGAATTCCTTGTTCGAGAACATCGCCCGCATCGCGGGGTCTTTATGCGTGATGTTGAAGTAGATCTGGCATTGCTGCGCGCCCGAAGCGATCAGCTCGAGCAGACGATAGCCGCCGCGCTGCATGTTCTGCGAGAGCGTCGGCTTGTTCTGCAGCGAGTCGATATGGCGATCCTGGATGTCGAGACGGCCGGAGACCGCGTCGAGCATCAGGGATTCCACGTCCTGCGAGATCGAGAACGTCAGACGGTCGATATACGGCAATTGCGCGCCGTGGGTGTCGACCTGCCAGAAATACGGATTGCGTTCCATCACGACGCGCGTGGCGCCGCCCGTATAGGCTTCGCGCACCACCCACGGATCGAGCGTGGGCTTGTCCACGTTGCCCCAGCGCGACGGGATCTCGATGTCGCCGCAGCGCGCGCGGAACAGCGAGGGCCAATCCGACATGTTGGCGGCCTTGGCGAGGTCGCCGACGTTCGGATTGTATTTCGGCACGAACTGGCTGCAATAGTGCTTGGGGAACAGCGTGGGCTGTTGACCGAGCGGCGTGGCCAGATTTTCCAAGAACATCGCGTAGGGCGATTCGAAGGCGAACTTCACGACCGTGTCGGAAACCTTCGTCACGATCGCGGGCTTGCCGTTGATCACCAGCACCGACGGCACCGACTTGTAGAGGTCGGAGTTCTTGCAGCAATCCTCGATCGCGAAGACGACGTCGTCCGCGGTGAAGGGCTTGCCGTCCGACCACTTCATGCCCGTGCGCAGATGGAAGGTGAATTCCGTCGCGTTGGCGTTGACGTCCCAGCGTTCGGCGACGCACGGCTCGACTTGCGTGAAAGCGAGGTTCCAGCGCACCAGGCCCTGGTTGCCCACCATGCGCAGAATGCCGTTATGGTCGGCCGAGCCGCGCAGGCCGCGGCGCAACGAACCGCCGTAAACGCCGGTCTTTTCGAGCGGCGTCACGACCAGCGGGGACGACGGCAGACGCTGCGCCAGCGGCGGCAGCTTGCCTTCGGCGACGAGCTTGGCGAGATCCGGCGCTTCCTTCGCGGCACCCTGGGCGAAGACGACGCCCGGGACCGACGAAAGGGCGGCGGCACCTGCCGCACCCTTCAGAATCGAACGGCGGCCGATTCCGCCATTCTTCGAAACTTCGCTCATGTTTTCCTCCCTCGGTGTTTTCCCGATGTGGTGTTTTGAAACCCGGCCGGTCGCGCCGGGGCCGTCTTGTTAGTTGTTCGTCTCGATCTCCATCCGCACCGACGCTTCGACCGACGCCCCCGGTGCCAGCACTTGCAATCCCGTCCCCGCATGACCCGCGGGGGCGAGATTGAACGCATCCGCCACATGGCTGACGGGTTCGAGGCACAGATAGGCCCCGCCCTCCGGCACGTGGAAAACGAAATGATCGAGCGCTTCGCTCGCACTCATGCGGATCGTCGTGCCGTCTTGGCGCGCGATCGTCGCCTTGCGCGACCAGCCCGACAGATAATCCGTGCGGCCCGTCGTATTCTGGCGCGCGTCGTAATGGGTGATCTTGGCGTCGCGCTTCGTCGCGATGAAGCCGTCGTCGATCGCCCAGTTCCAGGCGGCGTCGAAGGCGATGCGATCGCCCAGCGCGATCGCGAAATAAGGATGCAGGCCGAAACCCACGGGCATCGGCGCATCGGACAGATTCTTGACCGTCAGCGTGACGGTCAGCGCATCGCGCGTGAGATCGAGAAGCTGCGACGTGGTGAACGTCCAATCCCATTCGTCTTGCGTGTGGATATGGGTCATCGTCAGCGACGACGCCGTTTTCGCCCCGACCGTCCAGGGCCGGCGCTGCGTGAAGCCGTGCAGCGCGTCGGGCGTGCCGGGATGCAGCGGCAAGCGGCGTTCGCGGCCTTCGAAAACGAAGCGTCCGTTGCGGATGCGGTTGGAGAACGGCACGAGCGGATAGCAGCCGGCCTTGGGCCAGTTGAACGGGTCGAACGCGTCCGGCCCCATCGGCTGCAAAATATGGACTTGCCCTTTCGGGGTTTCGCGCCAGAATTTCGCGATCCGCCCGCCGGCTTCGGGCGCGATGGTCACACGCAAATCGCCGGCGGCCAAATCGGCCACATTCGACGCATTTACAGCGTGTTCCGCCACGTTAGCCGACAAGCGGCGCCTCCCCTTTTGAGATTTGATATTTCAGTTGCCGTCTTCTTTACGGTGCCCGATTGCGCCTGTCAACGCGCAGATGAAAGTTCCGGGCGGCGAAATCGTAACGCCCTGTGCGACACTGCCAGCCGGACCCCAGGAGCCAGGTTAATGATCGAGAATTCCATCGAAATTTCCGGCGGCGATGTCGTCGCGCGCATTGCGCCCAAGGGGGCCGAACTGGCCGCCTTGGCAATCAACGGGCAGGACTTGGTGTGGCGGCCCGACGCGCGCTGGTGGACGAGCACGGCGCCCCTTCTATTCCCGGTCGTGGGCAAATCCCCGGATGGCCAGGTTCGAATCGACGGCCGGGCCTATCCGATGAATCCCCACGGTTTCGTGCGCGAGCGGGCGTTCGCGGTCATCGCGCGAGAAGCCGACCGCGTCGTGTTCGAAACGACCGACGATGCGGCGACGCGGACGAGCTTCCCCTTCGCCTTCGCATTGCGCCTGGAATTCGCCGCGCGCGGGGGCAAGCTCTATACGACCGCGTCGATCGAGAACCGCGACGCCAAGCCCTTCCCCTTCGCGTTCGGCTATCACCCGGCTTTCATCTGGCCGCTCGATCCCGCGACGCGCGGGCAATATGTCTGCCTGTTCGAAAAGGAAGAGACGGCGCAAGTGCGACGCGCCAGTCAAACGACGGGCTTGCTGCACAAGCAGTATTTCGACACGCCCATCACCGGGCGGCGTCTCAAGCCGCAGGACGATATGTTCGTCGAAGGCGCGTTCCATTTCGAAACGCTGAATTCGCGCCGCGTGTGGTTCGGTATCGAAGGTCAAACGGGGATCGACGTCGCGTTCCCCGACTCCCCGCAGCTCGGCATCTGGACCAAGCCGGGAGCACCTTATCTGTGCATCGAGCCGTGGCAGGGCTTGGCCGAGCAAGACGGCGCGGATGGCGACATGACGAAACGTCCGGGCACGCGCATGCTGGCCCCGCGCGAAATCGCGACCTATCGCTTGGATATTGGGCTCGCCTAAAGCGCCGCCAGATTCGGCAGAAATTTGTCGAGGAAGCGCGTCGTCGCCGGCATGAAATGCGAGCCGTGGTGATAGCTGGGGTCGAGACTCGTCACGATCAGACTGCCGCCGAAGCTGACGCGGTCCTCGTACATCAGCGCCTTGCCGTCGCGATCGGCGATCAGCGTTTGCGCGCCCGGCGGCGGATCGTACCAGCCGTGCAGATGCCACGTGACATCCGCCTTGCCGATGCCGTTCAGCGCCGGATGCGCGATGCCCGTGCGCGCAACGCCGAGATCCGCACCCGGCTCGAGCCACCACCAGAAATTCGTTTCCTCCGGATGGAACGAAACACCCGGGATCCATTCGTTTTGGAACGTCTCGCCCATCGCCACCAGCGTGCCGCCCCGGCGCAGGAAATCCGCGAAGAGCGGCCAGTGCCGCGCGAGGCGCCGGGGATGCGTACGGCACGGCACGAACAACACGCGCACGCCATCGAGCGCGTTCGCGTTCAACGCTTCGGGCCGGATGCGGCGCTGGAATAACGCGCCGTAGCGCGGCCCTTCGAGCGCTTCGATTTGATAGGACGCACCGGGTTGCAGCGTGGCGAGCATGGTCAGGCTTTCGTTTCGTGCGCGAGCCAACGCACCGCGTTGTCGAGAAGACGGTCGATCAGCGTCCTATCCTCGCTGCCCGTCCACAGATCGTTGCCGGCATGCGACAGCACGGCACCGCCGCCATCATGGCGCCACACCCAATCGAGCGGTGCGGCGTCGGGGCCCACACCGGTCAGCGCCTGCGCACCCGCCGGCATCGCATTGTGGCCGCGCCCATAGAAACCGGCGACGCCGCACCGCGTTTCGAACGTCAAACGATCCACGCCGTCGAACAACGGATGATCGCCCAGCACCGACAAGGTTAGGTGCCGGCGTTGCTTCCCGCCCAAAACGAAATGTCCCACGCCCGGCAAGAACGGCCGCTCGGCATGGCCGTTGAGCAGCACGCGCCCGCCTTTGGCGAGCATCGCGTCGAACCCATCGCGCCATTCCATCGCGCGGATCTGGTCGAGATGCAGCGTGAGGATCACGCCGCGCGCGGCGGCGATGCGCGCGGCCGTGATGTCCCATTCCCATTCGGCGGCGAGACGCCCTTCGCGCACGAAACGCGCGAAGGGACCGGGCACGCCGCCGTGATGCGACAGGACGAGAAGCGGAAGATGCGAGTTCATGTGGAACCGATACCGAGCTCTGGCGCGCGCGTTGTGTCCGATCGCCGCGACGACTTGACACCTAGTGCTAATGCGAGTCATTTGCAATACATAGGTTGGCGTGTTAGACGCCTGCGCGCGGCCGCGACCGCCACCCGGCCACCGCGACAACCTATTGACGGATCGAAAGAAATCTCGTGCCCATGAACTTCCCGCCCCGCCCGCGCGCACGATGAAGCGTCTATTCGCCGCAGCACCGATCTGGCCGCTGGTTGCGCTCTTCATCGTCGCGATTTGGGCCTTGGGCGTGCAACTGACGGGCGTCTCGCGCGCCTTGCTGCCCTCGCCCGCCTTGGTCGCCGACGCCGCGCGCGAGTTGATCGACGACGGCGCGCTCGCCAAGCATGTGCGGATCAGCGTCGTGCGCCTTGCGTGGGGCTTTGCGCTTTCGACGGCGCTGGCGCTGATCGTCGCCTTCGCTTTCGCGCGCGTCGCGTTGCTCCGCCGGATCGTCGAACCGCCGCTCGAATTCCTGCGCCAGATTCCGCCGCTGGCGATGATCCCGCTGTTGATCCTGTGGCTTGGCATCGGCGAAGCGCAAAAGATCGGCATCATCACGCTGGCGTGTTTCTTCCCGATCTTCCTGGGCACCACCGGCGGCATCGCGCAATGCGATCCCAAGCTGATCGAGGTCGGGCGCGTCAGCGGTTTGTCGGCGGGCGAAATCCTGCGCCGCATCGTGCTGCCCTCCGCACTGCCCTCGGTCGTCATCGGCTTGCGCATCGCGTTGGGCCAAGGCTGGCGCGCATTGGTGGGTGCCGAGCTCGTCGCGTCCTCCGCCGGGCTCGGCTACATGATCGAGGACGCGCAGAATCTGGCGCGCACCGATATCGTGGTCGTCGGCGTGATCGTGATCGGCGTGCTGGGCCTCGCCACCGATTGGCTGTTCCGCCGCGCCATCGCCGCCGCCTGGCCATGGGTGCGCGTCGAGCATGGGGCCGAGACCCATGCTTGAATGCCGGGGCGTCTCCAAAACCTATCGGCTGAAGGATCGCGACGTCGCGGCGTTGCGCGACTTCGATCTCGCTTTGCCGCCGGGCAGCTTCACCGTGCTGGTCGGATCCTCGGGCTGCGGCAAGACGACGGCGCTGCGTTTGCTCGCCGGCCTCGAAACGCCAAGCACCGGCACGATCGCGCGTGGTGCCGATGCCGCGCGCGTGGGCTACGTGTTCCAGGAACCGCGCTTGATGCCGTGGCTTAGCGTCGCGCGCAATGTCGGCTTCGCGCTGGAAGGCCGTGCGCCGAAGCCCGAAATCGCCAAACGCGTCGCCGAAATCCTCGATGTGATCGGCCTGCATGATTTCGCCCATGCGCGGCCCGATCAGCTTTCCGGCGGCATGGCGAGCCGCGCGGGGCTTGCCCGCGCCCTCGTCACCAAGCCCGAATTGCTGCTGCTCGACGAACCCTTCGCGGCGCTGGACGCGATGACGCGCCGGCGGCTGCAAAACGAACTCGTCGCGCTGTGGCAGCGTTTCCGCCCGACCATCGTGTTTGTGACCCACGACATCGAAGAAGCGGTGCTGCTCGGCGACGAAGTCTGCCGGATGGAAAACGGCGTCATCGCCGAGCGCTTCGCCAATCCCATCGCCCGCCCGCGCGATCCGACCGATCCGGCGATCGTCGCCTTGCGGCGCGCCATCATTGCCGGTTTCGAAGCCGGCGAGGCTCGAAAAGCCCGCACACCCAAGGAGTCACCGATATGAGAATTTCCATCCGTTTCGCCGCGATCGCTGCGGCGGCGCTGCTGGCGGCCGTCCCGCAAGCGATGGCGCAGAAGATCGAAATCCTGCGCGTCACCTATGTCGCGTCGCCCTTCAACGTGCCGTCGATCGTGATGCGCGCGAAGGGTTATCTCGACGAAGCCTACGCGCCGATGGGCATCAAGGTCGAATCGCCGGAGATCACCTCCGGCGCCCAACAGATGCAAGCGCTGGCGGCGGGCGAGATCCATATCGCCTCCGTACTCGGCGGTTCGTCGGCGATCCTGGGCAAAGCCAACGGCATCGACGTGAAAGTCGTCGCGACCTATAGCCGGGGTGCGAAGGCCTATATGATTCTCGCCATGCCCAACGGTCCGGCCGACATCAAATCGCTGAAGGGCAAAACCATCGCCGGCCCCAAGGGCACGGTGCTGCATCAATTGCTCGCGGCGGCGTTGGCCAAGAACGGTCTGCGCCTTTCCGATGTCGAGCATGTCAATATGGACCTGCCTTCGGCGCGCGCGGCGTTGCTGGCGGGCAAGGTCGATGCGGCGACGCTCGCGGGCAACAACGCCCTCGCGGTCGAAAAGGCCAACGGCAAGCTGCTCGCCTCGGGCGATGGCTTGCTCGATCCCACATCGGTCATCGGCGTGCGCGGCGATTTGATCGAAAAGAACCCGCAAATCGTCGCCGCCTATCTTTCGGCGCATCGCAAGGCGCTCGCCTTCATGAAGGCGAATCCCGAGGAAGCGTTGAAGATCGCCGCCGCCGATCAGAAGATCGACCTCGAAGACGCGCGCAAGATGATGACCTATTACGACTTCGCGCTGCGCGTCACCGACCGCGATATCGCCAATCTCGGTGCCGATCAGGATTTCATGATCGAAGCCGGAATGCTCAAGACCAAGATCGATATCGCCAAGGATCTGATCTCGCCCGCCGCCCGCACGCTGGAATAGGGCGAACGCGCGCGACCCCGCCGGGACAAGAATCCCCGGCGGGGATCAGCCGCGCGCGGCGGCGACGAGGCCGCGCGTTTCGACCGGTGCCGCGAAAGCGGGTTCGGCGGGAATATTGCCGCGCACGAAGATATCGATGCCGATCGTTTCTTGATCAGGCACGATCCGCTCGCCCGAACATTGTGCAAGCAGCACGCGGCCCGCCGAGCGTGCTTCGTGGCCCGCATTCTGGCCGATCACCGCATCGAGCGTGCCCAACACCAGAAAGCGGCGCGTATAGGTCGTGAGTTCGTGGGCGATCCACATGACATCGCCGCCGCGTCCGCTCGCGTCGATCGCCGAAGCGATGCCGCGATTGCCGGCCCCCACGCTATAGATGCCGACCAGATCGGGATGTTTGGCAAGCAGCCGCTTGGTGACCGCTTCCGAGCGCGCGCGTTCGTCGCGGCCTTCGACGGGGGCGAGGATTTCGAGCTTCGGAAATTCGCCCGTAATCACCTGATTGAAACCGAAATAGCGTTCGGCGTGGTCGCGCAAGGCGAGCGAGCCCGCGACGATGCCGATCTTGCCCTTCTTGCCGCCCAGGAACCGTCCCATCAGCGTGCCCGCCGTGCGGCCCGCCGCCGGATTGTCGATGCCGACATAGTGGAAGCGCCGCGAACTTGGCACGTCCGACACCAGCGTGACGACCGTCGTGCCCCGCGCGGTCAGATCGTCGATCGCCGCGCGCACGCGCGGATGGTCGAGGGCGACGACGGCAACGCCGTCGTAATGGCGCGGCAGGCGTTCCAGCGTGCGGCCGATCACGTCGGGATCGAACACATCGACATGCAGCGTATCGATGAAAGCGCGCTGGCCCGCGAGCCACGCCGCCGTGACGCCGACCTGTTCGGTCAATTGCGTCATGAAGGTGTTGTCGCCCACCGGCAGGATGAAGGCGAAGCGGAACGACCGATTGCGCGCGAGGCGGGCGGCCGCGATATCCGGCCGGTAGCCGAGCTTCAACACCGCCTCGTTCACCCGCGCCGCGGTCTTGTCGCGCACGCCCGGTCGCTTGTTGACGACGCGATCGGCGGTGGCGAGGGAAACCCCGGCCGCCGCCGCCACGTCCTCCAGCGTTACTTTACCCGCTTGCCCCGCCATCGAACTCTCAGTCCCGCGTCGCCCATTCGATTCCGCGCGTCAGAATCTGCTTCACCTGCGGAATATCCAGTTCATAGGCACGATGGCCCAGCGTGCAATGGAACACGCGGCCTTTGCCGTAGCGCTTCTTCCAGACGACGGGCATCACGACTCCTTCGACCCAGGGCGCATGTTCGCCCGAAAACGTCGTCGTCGCCAACACTTCGATGCTCGGATCGACATGCATGTAGTACTGCTCGGATCTGTAATCGAAGTCTTTCAGCCCCTGCATCACCGGATCGTCGGGCTTGGCGATATTGACCCGGAAATCGATGATGTTGCCGGGATGCGCCACCCACTGGCCGCCGCACATGAACTGATATTCGATCGAATCGCGGAACGCGTCGCTCATCCCGCCGTGATGCCCGGCGACGCCCACGCCGTTCTGCACGGCGGCGCAAAGATTGATCGCCTCCGCCCGTTCGATCTTCGACATCGTGAAGATCGGCACGATCAGCGAAAGATCGTGAATCGCCGGATCGGCGAAGACGGATGTCTTGGTTTCGACGCGCACGTCGTAACCCGCCGCCGTTAGCCAGGTGCGATACATCGAAGCGCAAAGATCGGGATCGTGGCCGTGCCAGCCGCCCCACACGATCATCGCCGTCGGTTTTTTCTTCGCCATCGCCATCACTCCAACGCGCCGCCGGACTGGCCGGGGGCCAGGGCGGCCGGACGCTCGACACTGCTTTCGATCTCGATCCGCTTGCCTTCGTCGGCGGATTTCTGGAACGCTTCCATCACCTCCAGCACATGGAAGGCCAAGGCGCCGCTGGCGCGATGATCGCGTTTCTTGCGAATGCCGGTCGCCATGTCGGCAAGACCGATCGAGCGGAATTCGCCCTCCGTATAGCCATGGGTGAAGGGCTTGGCTTCCCACTCGCCGCCGGTCTTGGCGATCTGCACCTCGCCGCCGAAGCGGTTGGGATCGGGCACCAGGATCGAACCCTGATCGCCGTAGATTTCGATCGGCGTGTGCTTGTGCTTGGGCACGTCGAAGCTCATCGCGATCGACACGACCGCCCCGCTGCGGAATTCCAGCATGCCGGCGACATGGGTCGAGACTTCGACCGGCATCATCGTGCCGTTCAACGGCTTCGACGTGATCATGCGTTCGTTGCGCGGACGCGCGGTCGAGCCCATCACGCTCGCCACCGGCCCCAGCAACTGCACCAGGTCGGTGATGTAGTAAGGGCCCATATCGAGCATCGGCCCGCCGCCGCGCAAATAATAGAAGCCGGGGGCCGGGTGCCAGCGCTCATGCCCCGGGCACATGAAAAAGGCCGAGCCCGCGACCGGCTTGCCGATGGCGCCGCCGTCGATCAAGGCGCGCGCGGTCTGATGCCCGCCGCCCAGGAACGTGTCGGGCGCGCAGCCGACGCGCAAACCCTTCTCGTTGGCGAGATCCATCACCTTGCGCGCTTCGACGAGATTCACACCCAGCGGCTTTTCCGAATAGACATGCTTGCCCGCTTTCAGCACGGCGAGGTCGACATCGGTATGCGCGAGCGGCACGGTCAGGTTCAGCACGATGTCGATATCGTCGCGCTTCAACATCGCGTCGATGCGCATCGAGGTGAGGCCGAATTCGGCCGCGCGCGCTTCCGACGCTTCGGTGCGCATATCCGCCAAACCCCGGATCTCCAGGATCGGGAAATTCTTCGACGCCTTGATATAGGCCGCACTGATCACGCCGCATCCGATGATGCCGATACCGACTTTCTCCACGTCGCGTACTCCGTCGTTGGGGGCCCTCGCGGGCCCGGTTCAGCCTTTAACCGCGCCGACCGTCAGGCCGGCGACGATATGTTTTTGCGCCAGAACGAACAGCAGGAAGGTCGGCAAGATCGTCAGCGTGATGAACGCCAGGATCAGATGCCAATCGGCCGTGAATTCGCCCTGATAGACCATGATGCCCAGCGGCCACGGATACATGGCGTCGCTGTTGAGCATCACGAGCGGCAGCAGATAGGAGTTCCAGCTATGCACGAAGGTGATCGTGCCGACCGTCGCCAGAATGGGCGTGGACAGCGGCAGCGTCACGAAGCGGAAAAAGCGCGGATAGGAGCAGCCGTCGACCAACGCGGCTTCGAGCAGTTCGTGCGGCAGGTCGCGGAAGAAGCGCCGGAACAGCAATATGCTCATCGCCAGTGCGAAGGCGACCTGCGGCAGCACGACGCCGAAATAGGTGTCGAGCAAGCCCAGATCGCGCACCTTGATGAACAGCGGCAGGATTGCGGTCGCGGCGGGAAACAGCAGGCCCATCGTGAAATAATTCAGCAGCATGCGGCTGCCGAAGAAGCGCAGATGCGCGAACACGAAGGCCGCCATCGCCGCGACGATCAGGGTGATGATCGTCGTCAGGCTGGAGATGACGAAGGAATTCCACAACATCTGCCAATAGCGCTTCGACAGCAGAATGTCGGCGTAGTTCGCCCATTCCCATTCGCGCGGCAGGCCGAACGGGTTGGTGCGCAGATCGCCCAGCGATTTGAAGCCGCCGAGCAACGTGGCGATCAGCGGCGCCGCGACGAATCCCGCCACGAACAGCAGGAACAGCCAGCGATACAAGGCCGCGCGATCGAACGGCGGGCGGGAGATTGCGGCGGCGTCAGTCATCGCGCATGAACCAGCGTTTATAGGTGACCGCGAAGGTGACGCAGATCACGAACAGGATCACGCCGATGGCACTGCCATAGCCGATGCGCATGCGCGTCACGCCATGGGAATAAAGGAAGCTCACCATCGTCTGCGAGGAATCGGCCGGCCCGCCGCGTGTGAGCGGCATCACCAGATCGAATAATTGCAACGACCCGACGACAGCAAAGAACACCGACAGGCGAATCGTCGGGTAGAGCAGCGGGATGGTGATATGGCGCAGCACCTGCCAGCGCGAGGCGCCGTCGATACGCGCGGCTTCGACCAGATGCTGGTCTTGGCCGTGCAAGGCCGCGATGAACAGCATCATGTGGAAGCCGAAATACTTCCACACCACGACGATCAGGATCGCGAGCATCGAGGTTTGCGTGCTGGCCAGCAGATGCGGCGGCTCGGCGCCGAAGAAGCGCCAGATGCCCGCGAGCAAGCCGTAATCGCCGTCATAGACGAAGCTGAAGATCAGTCCGGTCGCGACTTCGGCCAGAACGTAAGGCAGGAAAAACAACATGCGCAGCGCCACGGCGCCGCGGAATTTCTCGGCCAGCAGCAGCGCCAATGTCAGCGCCAAAGGAAGCTGGATCGCCAGCGAAACGGCGATGATCAGCAGATTGTTGCGCAGCGCCAAGCCGAAGGCGCGCGCTTCGAACACATAATCGTAATTGGTGAAGCCGATCCAGTTGGTCGGCCGGCCGAAGCCGTTCCAGTTGAAGCCGCTATACCAAGCCGCTTCGCCCACCGGCAGGATCACGAACAGCGTGAACAGCACCAAAGCCGGGGGCAGAAACAAAACGACGGCGGTCAGCTTCCCGCTTGCCGCCGCCCGGCTGAATATCGCTGTCGACATCGTCGTGAAAAATCGGGCGCGGCGGCAAAGACGTCGACCGCCGCGCCCGAACCCTTCAGTTACCCTGCTTGAACGCGTCCTGCACGGCCTTCGCCACCTGGCGCGGCGTCATGCTGCCGCCGGCGAGTTCGGCCGTCGCGTCGTTGACCACGCGCCCGACCGAGGGCCCGAGATCCTGGTCGTAGAAGTTCTGGTGGTAGTTCGACCGTGCGAGATTCTGCGCGATGTTGCGCATGAACGGGTTGGTGATCGCTTCGTCCGCACCCTTCACGACCGGAATGAGGAAGCCAGCCCCGGCGAGACGCATCTGCACGTCCTTCGACACGAAGTACTTCACGAACTCGACCGCTTCCTTGGGCGCACCCTTGGTGACGAGCCAGCCGTTGATGCCGCCCAGCGTGTCGGTCGCTTCGCCCTTGCCGCCCGGCACGGCCGGGAAGTTGATCCAGCCGATCTTGTCGTCGCTGATGCCGACCTTATCCGCCGCCAGCGCCTTCTGCTGGTGGTAGACGGTGCTGATCACCAGCGACATCGCTGCCTTGCCGTCGCCGAAGAAGCCGGTCGATTGCGGATTCTTGAAGCCGAGGAAGCCGTTCTGGAACGGCTGCAGATCGACGAGTTGCTTCATCAGATCGCCGGACTTCTGGAAGGTCTCGCCTTCGAAGCCGCCATCCTGGCCCTTCAACGCCGCTTCGAACCCGGCTTTGCCGCCCAGGCGCACGGCCAGATACGTCCAATAGAAATGCAGCGGCCATTTGTCCGCACCGCCCACCGTCAGCGGCGTGACGCCTGCGGCCTTCAACGCTTTGATGGCGTTCAGCCAATCGTCCCAGGTCTTGATGGCGCTGCCGTCGATATTGGCCTTGGCCATCAGCTCCTTGTTGTAAAGGATGCCGACCTGCGACTGCGCGAAGGGCAAGCCATAGACGCGGCCGTCGCGCGTGAACGCGGACATGGCGCCGGCCGATATCGTCGCGGCCGTATCCTTGGTCTGGTCGGTGATGTCGGCGAGCACGCCCGCTTCGACCTGCGCCTTCAACACGCCACCCGCCCAGGAATAGATGATGTGCGGCCGGTCGTTGGATTGCAGCAGCGTGGGCAGCTTGGCCTTATAAGACTCGTTCTCGAGGAACTGCATCTCGATCTTGGTACCGGGATGCTTGGACTCGAACTCGCGCGCCACTTCCTCCCAAATCTTGATTTGGGCCGGGTTGACCTCGAGATGCATCCATTTGACGGTGGTTTGCGCCAGCGAAGGCCCCGCCGAAACGGCGAGCACGGCGGCAGCGGCAAACAGCGAATGCTTGATGGCGTTCATGCGTACCTCCCAGGAAGCCGATTGTTTTTCCGGCCTTGCCCGAACCTTGCGTGAGAAATTTGACGTACGCAACTCAAATTTTGGTATTTAATGCCTCACGCCAAGGGGTGTATCCCTAAGCCTTTCCAGTAACGGAGACTTCGCGATGGCCGCCATTTATCCCGATCTCGCCGACAAGGTCGTTCTCGTGACCGGCGGTGCCGCCGGCATCGGCGAGTTCATCGTGCGCGCCTTCGCCGCACAGAAAGCCGTCGTCGCCTTCGTCGACATCCAAAAGGAACGCGGCGAAAAACTCGCCGCCGAGTTGACCGCGCAAAGTCAGCGCGTCCACTTCGCGCCGGTCGACGTCACCGACACCGCCGCCTTGCAGAAGGCGATCGGCGATCTCGCCGCGAAGCTCGGCCCCATCGGCGTGCTGATCAACAACGCGGCGCATGACGAGCGCCATGCAACCGATACGGTCACGTCGGAATATTGGGACGATCGCATCGCGGTCAATCTGAAGCATCAGTTCTTCGCCGCACAAGCGGTGCTGCCGGGCATGAAGGCCGCGGGCGGCGGCTCGATCGTCAATTTCGGATCGACGTCGTGGATGATCGGCCAAGGCGGCATGGCCGTTTATACGGCCGCGAAATCCGCGGTGCTGGGCCTGACGCGTTCGCTGGCGCGCGATTACGGCCAATTCAACATCCGCGTGAACACGGTGGCGCCGGGCTGGATCATGACCGAGCGTCAGATCGAGAAATGGCTGACCCCCGAAGGCGAAGCGGAGCTGATGAAGCGCCAATGCCTGAAGCGCCGTCTGCAACCGGCGGAACTCGCCAAGTTCACGCTGTTCCTGGCATCGGACGAAGCGTCGGCTTGCACCAATCAGAACTATATCGTCGACGGCGGCTGGGTCTGAGCGCTCGTCCCGGTCTTCGGACTGGGGAAGAAGGGGCTGGGCTCGGGCGTCTCGGCGTTACCGCGGAATAGCTTGCGTCCGGCCTCCAACCCGCCGATCAACTCGAGCTCGACGCGCTGCTTGTCGCGGTCGCGCACTTCCTGCGTCGATTCCTTGGCGAGTTCGGCGTCGAAGCCCAACCCCTTGAGCACCGCGCAAGAGAAAACGAGCGCTGACTCGAACGTCTCGCGAATCTCGAATTCGACGCCCGCACGGATCAAGCGCAGCGAATGGCCGCGATCGAAGGCGCGCACGTAAAGCTTCGCCATCGGGAATTCGTGGCGGCAAAGCTCGACGATCTTGTCGGCGACGTCCGGCTTGTCGACGCACACCAAAATCGCCTCCGCCGTTTCCGCGCCCGACGCGCGCAGCACATCGAGGCGCGTGCCGTCGCCGTAATGGATCTTGAAGCCGAAATTTCCGGCGGCGCGGATCATGTCGACATCGGTTTCGATCAGCGAGAGTTCGACCTTGTTCGCGAGCAGCGCCTGGGTGGCGACCTGGGCGAAACGGCCGAAGCCGATGAACAACACGCGGCCCTTCAAGCCGTTCGCGACCTCGATCCCTTCCATCGACACCGGCGCTTCGCGCCGCGTGCGCTTTTGCGCGATCAACACCAAAGGCGTCAGCGCCATCGACAGGATGACGATGGCGCTCATGATCGCGGAGATGCGCGCATCGAACAGGCCCACGCCCAAAGCCGCGGCGTAGAGCACGAAGGCGAACTCGCCGCCTTGCGCGAACAGGCCCGCGCGATTGGCCGACGCCGCATGGCCCGAACGCGCGAGCCGCGCGATCATGTAGATGCCCACGGCTTTCACCGCCATGAAGGCGATCACGCCGCCCAACACCATCCGCCATTCGGCGACGACGACCGACAAATCGAGCGACATGCCCACGCTGAGGAAGAACAGCCCGAGCAGCAAACCGCGAAACGGCTCGATATCCGCTTCGAGCTGATGGCGGAAATTCGATTCCGACAGCAGCACGCCCGCGAGGAACGCCCCCATCGCCATCGATAGACCGGCGAGTTGCATGCCGAGTGCCGATCCCAGCACAACCAGCAAGGCCGCGGCCGTCAAAACTTCGCGGGCCCCCGCCCGCGCGATCAAGCCAAAGAACGGATCGAGCAGCCAGCGCCCGGCCGCGATCAGCACGCCCAGCGCCGCCAGCGCGATGCCGATACTTTGCCACGCGGGCATCGCGGCGGCTTCCGCGCGTCCGTTCAATGCCGCCCAAACGGCGACGAGGGCGAGCAGCGGCACGATCGCCAAATCCTCCAGCAGCAGGATCGCGACGGCCTTCTGGCCCTCCGGCGTTTGGGTTTCGCCCGCTTCGTCGAGCATCTGCATGATCACGGCGGTCGACGACAGCACGAAGCCCATCGCCCCCACCGCCGCGACTTCGACGCGCAAGCCCGCCGCCATACCGACGAGGGTGAGCAACGCGCCGCAGGTCAGCACTTGCGCGACACCCAGCCCGAAAATCTGCTTGCGCAGGCGCCATAGTTTCGACGGGCGCATTTCAAGCCCGATGATGAACAGGAACATCACCACGCCGAGTTCGGCGATATGCAGCAAAGTTTCCGGATCGTCGAACAGACCCAAGCCGAACGGGCCGATGACGAGGCCGGCGGCGAGATAACCGAGCACCGAGCCCAAGCCGGCGCGCCGGAACAAGGGTACCGCGACCACGGCCGCCCCCAACAGGACGACCGCATGCCCCACGCCAAAACCCGCCGCTTCCGCCATGACCGATGCTCCCGAACGATTCGGGGCGAGTTTGACATGGCGACGCGCGATCGGGCTTGGAAAAACCGGGCGGGGCGATGGGGCGCCCCGCCCGTCCCGGCCCTCGCTCACTGCTTGCCGGCGTTCTCCGGCAGATAGGGGCTCCAGGGTTTCGGCGGGATCGGCTTGCTGGCGAAGACGATGTCGAACTGGCCTTGCGCGTTCACTTCGCCGATCAGCACCGGCTTGGTGACGTGATGGTTGGCGTTCATCGTCACCGTGTTGCCGCCGGGCGAAACGATGCTCTCGCCGATGATCGCCTTGCTGACCGACGCGACGTCGGTCGCTCCCGCCTTCTTCACCGCCTTAGCCCAAAGATTGATCAGGATATAGGCGGATTCGACGGGATCGTTCGTCACCTGGCGCGGATCCTTCATATAGGCGCGCCACTTCGCGATGAATTCCTTGTTCTGCGGCGTGTCGATCGACTGGAAATAGCTCCAGCCCGCGAGATGCCCGACGAGGTTCGACGTGTCGAGGCCCTTCAACTCCTCCTCGCCGACCGAGAAGGCGATGACGGGAATGTCGGTCGCCTTGACGCCCTGGTTGGAGAGTTCCTTGTAGAACGGCACATTCGCGTCGCCGTTGATGGTCGAGATCACCGCCGTCTTCTTGCCGGCGCTGCCGAATTTCTTGATCTCGGCGACGACGGTCTGCCAATCCGAATGGCCGAAAGGCGTGTAGTTCTCGCGGATATCCTCGTCCGCCACGCCCTTGGATTTGAGGAAGGCGCGGATGATCTTGTTCGACGTGCGCGGATAGACGTAGTCCGTACCTTCCAGCACGAAGCGCTTCACCGACCCGCCGTCCTTGCCCATCAAATACTCGACCGCCGGGATCGCTTTGTTGTCGGGGACGGAGCTGCCGTAGAAGATGTTCTTCGACTGCTCCTCGCCTTCGTATTCGAGCGGATAGAACAGCAGCCCGTTCAATTCCTCGAACACCGGCAGCACCGATTTGCGGCTGACCGACGTCCAGCAGCCGAACACGGCGGCGACCTTTTCGCGCGTCAGCAGATCGCGCGCCTTCTCGGCGAACAACGGCCAGTTCGACGCGGGATCGACGACGACCGGCTCGATCTTGCGGCCGAGCAGGCCGCCCGCGTTGTTGATCTCGTCGACCTGCCACAGGATCAGGTTTTTCAGGATCGTTTCGGAAATCGCCATCGTGCCCGACAGCGAATGCAGCACGCCGATCTTGATCGGATCGGCGGCGCGCACGGGCGACACAAAAGGCGCTGTCAACGCCAGGGTCGCCAAGCCCTGGTTCAGCGTGCGGCGGGTGAGCTTCATGCGGACTCTCCTTGATTCTTCGGCGCGGGACGGGAGGTCGGGCGAATGGAAGCGGCGCGTCCTCGCTCCTCCCGGTCGGATCTCAGCGTGCCGATCAATGTCCGCGCCTAGGAGAGCCGCGCGCTGTTTATTCCCATTTCCAGTGGACCCGTCCGTCGCGCGCGCGCCATCGCCCCCGATTGCCCGCGCTTGCGCCATAAAGGCGCCGCCGCGACCGGAAACTGGGCAGACGCCGCCGCGTGCCATCGTCGCGCACACGATCAGGGAGCCAGTGCCGGGAATTTCCGGGGTGCCAGCCCGGCCGCCCCCTGGATCGCTGGCACGCCGAATGCTGTGCTAGGGCCGATCATGGCCAACGACGCCGCCGCATCGCGCGCCTACGCGACCCAGATCCCGCTTCTGGTCGATCGCACGCGCCCCGAAGGAATCGCGACGCAGATCGCGGGCCAGATCCGCGATGCGATCAAGGGCGGTCGGCTCGCGGCCGGCACGCGCCTGCCGTCGTCGCGACGTTTGTCCGAGCAACTCGACGTGTCGCGCAACACGATCGTGCGGGTGTTCGACGCATTGGTCGACGAAGGCTTGCTGGAAGCGCGCACCGCATCGGGCGTGTTCGTCCTCGCCCCGCGCGCACCCGTCCCGCCCAAACTCGCCCTTGTGCCCGATACGCGCGACGAAGCGCTTTCCCCGCCGGCCCCACGCGGTGCGGCACGCATGCCGCGTCTGGCGCCGCAGGCCAGCGCGCGCCTTGCCTATGATTTCCGCCCCGGCCGGCCGGCGGCGGCGCTGTTCCCGACCAAGATCTGGCGGCGCTTGATCCAAACCATTCTGTCGCGCGGCGGTGCCGCCGGCCTCGTCGCGGGCGCCGATCCGGCGGGCTTGCCGGGTTTGCGCAAAGCGATCGCGATCCATGTTTCCGCGACACGCGGCATGCCCGTCGACCCCAGCCAAGTCGTCGTCACGTCGGGCGCGCAAGAAGGATTGAGTCTGCTCGCCCGCCTGTTCGCCGGGCCCGACGCGAATGTGCTGATCGAAAATCCCTGCGATCAGGCCGCCGCGTTCGCCTATGCCGATACGGGGGCGCGGCTCGTTTCAGTACCCGTCGACGAGGACGGCTTGATCGTCGAGCGCATTCCCGCCGGGCGGTTCGCGCTGATCCATGTAACACCGTCGCATCAATTTCCGACCGGCGTCACGCTGTCGCCCGAGCGCCGGCGCGCATTGATCGACTTCGCGCGGCGCCACGGCGCATTGATCGTCGAAGACGATCGCGACGGCGATTTCCGTTACGAAGGTGCGCCGCCCGCCGCTCTCGCCGGGGCCGCCCCTGATTGCGTCGCGCATCTGGGCAGTTTTTCGAAAACGCTCGGGCCCGGTTTGCGCTTGGGCTACATGATCGTGCCGCCGCATCTGGTGGAAGCGGCGACGGCGGCCAAGGCGCTGCTCAATGGCGGGACAAGCTGGCTCGAACAAGCCGCGTTGGCGGAGTTCATCGCGGCGGGCAGTTTCGCCGCCCATCTGCTGCGCGCCCAGGCCTTCTACAAGGCCAATCGCGACGCGCTGCTGGAAGCCTTGCGCCGCTGCTTCGGCGATGTGGTGACGAGCGGCGCCACGCATGGACTGCATTTGCTTTGGCATTTGCCGCCGGGCGTGCCGTCGGCCCCCGCATTGGAAGGCATCGCGCGCAAGGCGCGCATCGGCGTCTATTCGCTGGCGTCCGCCGGGGCGCACGACGCGCTGACGAGCAATCTTTCGCGCCGCGCCCTCGTGCTCGGCTACACCGCCCTCAATCCCAAACAGATCGAGACCGGTATCGCGCGCCTGTCCGACGCGATCGACGACACGCTCGACGCCAGTCCCGCTTTCGTCGACGAATTGCTGCTCCACGAACCGCTCGCCCCCGTTCGCGCACTGGCTCCCCGCAATCGCCGCAGACCGGCCCTACGCGCCGCCCCGCGCCTTCGGGCAGAGTCCGGGGCCAACGCTTTCGCGGAGAGGCCGATGCAGTGCGTCCACGGGATCTATCGTTATCCGATCAAAGGCCTCAGCGCCCAGCAGCTGGACGGCGTGACGCTGGAAGCGGGCAAGCCCTTTCCCATCGATCGGATTTTTGCGCTGGCGCGGCCCGGCGTGCCGGTCGACGAGCACGATCCCAAATGGGCGAAGAAGGGCTTGTTCGTCATGCTGATGCTCGACGAAGGCCTTGCCAAGGTCCGCACGCATTTCGATCCCGAGACGGATGTTTTGCGCGCATATTCGGGCGAGCGCGAAATCTTCGCCGCCAATCTCGCGACCGCCGAGGGCCGCGCGGCGTGCGAGGCTTTCGTGCATCGCTTGGCGCCCAATCTACGCGAAGCGCCCAAGCTGGTGCGCAGTACGGCCGGCCATTTCATGGACAAGCCCGACAATGTCGTGTCGCTCATCAATCTCGCGACGTTGCGCGCCTTGTCGGAACAATGGGGCTACGCGATCGATCCGTTGCGCTTCCGCGCCAATTTCTACGTCGACGGTTTGCGGCCATGGCAGGAATTCGAATGGATCGGCTGCGACATTCGCATGGGCGATGCGGTGTTCCGCGTCGATCGTCGCAACGGCCGGTGCAGCGCCACCAACGTCAACCCCACAACGGGCGCGCGCGATCGCGATATCCCGGGCGCACTCCGCGCCGCGTTCGGGCACAAGGATCTCGGCGTCTATTTGACGGTGCAGAAAGGCGGCAAGGTCGTCGTCGGCGATCCAATCGCCGTCCCCTTGCCCGAAGGGACGGCCACGACACCCTTTCCCGCGGCGCCTGTCGCATCCAGCGGGCCGGGCCGCTTCATTTGTCGCGGCTGCTATTTCATCTACGACGAAAACAAAGGCTACGCGCCCGATGCGATCGCACCGGGCACGAAATTCGCCGATCTGCCGGCGAATTGGCGTTGCCCGGATTGCGGCACGGATAAAACCGCCTTCGGCCGAACGCCGAAGGCGGTTGCTTGATCCTTATTTCATCGTCGGCATGACGAACTCGGCACCGGATTTGATGCCGGTGGGCCAGCGCACGGTCGTCGTCTTGACCTTGGTGTAGAAGCCGATCCCTTCGGCACCATAGGCGTTGCGGTCGCCGAACACCGAACGCTTCCACCCGCCGAAGGAATGATAGGCGACGGGCACGGGGATCGGCACGTTGACGCCGACCATGCCGACCTTCACGTCGTTGGCGAAGCTGCGCGCGGCGTCGCCGTCGCGGGTGAAGATCGCGGTGCCATTGCCGTATTCGTGGTCGTTCACCAGCTTCAAGGCTTCGGCGTAGTTCTTGGCGCGCACCACGCCCAGGACGGGCCCGAAGATCTCTTCCTTATAGATCTTCATATCGGCGGTGACATTGTCGAACAGGCAGCCGCCCATGAAGTAGCCGTTCTCGTAGCCTTGCAGCTTGAGACCGCGCCCATCGACCACCAGCTTGGCGCCTTCTTTGACGCCCGTGTCGACGTAACCCTTCACCTTGGCGAGGTGTTCCTTGGTGACCAGCGGGCCCATCTCGCTATCGGGGTCGAGGCCGGGTCCGACCTTGAGCTTGGCCACGCGCGGCGCCAGGCGTTCGATCAGCTGATCGCCGACATTGCCGACGGCCACCGCAATGGAGATTGCCATGCAGCGTTCGCCCGCCGAGCCGTAGCCCGCACCCATCAGCGCATCGGCCGTCTGATCCAGATCGGCGTCGGGCATCACCACCATGTGGTTCTTGGCCCCGCACAAAGCCTGGACGCGCTTCCCGTTGGCCGTACCGGTCTTGTAGACGTATTCGCCGATCGGCGTGGAGCCGACGAAGCTGATCGCCTGGATCGTCGGGTGCGTCAGCAGCGCGTCGACCGCTTCCTTGTCGCCTTGGACGACGTTGAGGATGCCGGCCGGCAAACCCGCTTCGAGCGCCAGTTCGGCGATGCGAAGCGACGTCGAGGGGTCCTTCTCCGACGGTTTCCACACGAAGGCGTTGCCCGTGGCGATCGCCATCGGCGCCATCCACAACCCGATCATGCCCGGGAAGTTGAACGGCGTGATGCCCGCGACGACGCCGAGCGGCTGGCGCATCGAATAAGCGTCGATACCGCGGCCCACGTCGGGCGTGAAATCGCCCTTCAGCAGATGTGGGATTCCGCAGGCGAATTCGACGACCTCGATGCCGCGCACCATCTCGCCCTTGGCGTCTTCGTGCGTCTTGCCGTGTTCGAGCGTGATCAGCTTCGCGATCGCGTCGCGATGCGTCTCCAGCAATTCCTTCCACTTGAACATCACGCGGGCACGGGTGAGTGCGGGCGTGGCGGCCCAAGCGAGTTGCGCGGCCGCCGCGTTGGCGACGACGGCATCGACTTCGGCCTTGGAGGCCAAGGCGACTTCCGCCGCCTGTTCGCCCGTCGCCGGGTTGTAGACCGGGCCGACGCGGCTCCCGCCCGCGACCGCCTTGCCGCCGATGAAATGGCCGATACGATTCATGATTTTCTTCCTTCTTCTTTAAAACTCAGGCCGCGCGCTCGATCGCTTTGCCCAGCGTATCGATCATGCGGTCGATCTGCGGCTTCTCGACGATCAGCGGCGGCGACAACGCCACGATGTCGCCCGTCGTGCGCACCAATAACCCGGATTCGAAGCAATCGACCAGGATGTCGTAAGCGCGCGCCGTCGGCTGATTGGGGCGCGACGACAACTCGATGCCCGCGACCAGGCCCATATTGCGGATATCGATCACGTTGCGCTTGCCTTTCAGCGAGTGCACCGCGTCCTCCCAATAGGGCGCCAATTCGGCGGCGCGCTGGAACAGGCCTTCCTCGCGATAGATGTCGAGCGTGGCGAGACCGGCGGCGCAAGCCAGCGGATGGCCGGAATAGGTGTAGCCGTGGAACAGCTCAATCAGGTTCTCGGGGCCCGTCATCATCGCGTCGTAAATTTCCTTGCGCGCGAACACGGCCCCCATGGGGACGGCGGCGTTCGTGATGCCCTTGGCGACGGTCATCAGATCGGGGATCACGTTGAACTTTTCGGCCGCGAAGGACGAACCCAAACGGCCGAAACCGGTGATCACCTCGTCGAAAATCAGCAGGATGCCGTGTTTGTCGCAGATCGCGCGCAGGCGTTCGAGATAACCCTTGGGCGGAATCAGCACGCCGGTCGACCCCGCCATCGGCTCGACGATCACGGCCGCGATGGTCGAGGCGTCGTGCAGCGTGACGAGCTTTTCGAGCGCGTCGGCGAGCTCGGCGCCGTGTTCGGGCTGGCCGCGCACGAAGCTGTTCTTCTCCGGCAGATGCGTGTGCGGCAGGTGATCCGTATACGGCAGTTGCAGCCCGAACTGCTTGCGGTTGGCGACGATGCCGCCGACCGAAATGCCGCCGAAGCCGACACCGTGATAGCCGCGCTCGCGCCCGATGAAGCGCACGCGCTGGCCCTGGCCCTTCGCGCGGTGATAGGCGAGTGCGATCTTCAGCGCCGTGTCGACGCTTTCCGAGCCGGAGTTCGTGAAGAACACCTTGTCGAGATCGCCGGGCAGGAGCGCCTGCAAGCGCGAGGCGAATTCGAAGCTGATCGGATGGCCCATCTGGAAGCCGGGCGCGTAATCCATCGTCGCGGCTTGTTTGGCGATCGCGTCGACGATCTTTTGGCGGCCATGGCCGGCGTTGACGCACCACAGGCCCGACGTGCCGTCGAGAATCTCGCGCCCGTCCGGCGTCGAATAGAACATGCCCTTCGCACCCGCCAACATGCGCGGCTTCTTCTTGAATTGCCGGTTCGCGGTGAACGGCATCCACAGCGCTTCGAGATTGTTGGGATCGGCGGTTTTGATCGCGGCGGTCATAAGGCGTCCCTCCTGGGTTTGCGGCGATGCTAGGCGCCGGGAACCCAAGCCGCAATCGAAAGCACCCGGGGTCGATCCCATTGAAATTGCGCGAACTTCGCCCCGGGTGATAAGAATACTTATCGCGCTTTACGAAGGAACGGACGATGGAGATCGAAATCGGCGATGTGTTGCGGGGTTTGCGCGAACGCGCGGGACTATCGCAACGCGCTTTGGCGCAAAAAGTCGGCTTGAGCGCACCGGCGATTTCGATGATCGAATCGGGACGCACCTCGCCGTCGGTCGGCACGCTCAAACGCGTGCTCGACGGGCTCGATATCTCGCTCGCCGATTTCTTCGCGCGCGAAATTCCGGTCGAGACCGAGCATTTCTATCGCGCGCGCGAGCTGACCGAGATCGGCGAGAAGGGCATTTCCTATCGTCAGGTCGGGCGGAATTTGAAACAGCGCCCGCTGCAAATCCTGCATGAACGCTATCAGCCCGGCTCCGATACCGGGCGCAACCATCTGAGCCATGACGGGTTCGAAGGCGGCGTGGTCGTCAAAGGCCGGCTGGAAGTCACGGTGGACGGTAAGAAGCGCGTGCTGGGGCCGGGCGACGCCTATTACTTCGACTCGCGCCTGCCCCACCGCTTCCGCAACGCCGGCAAGGAGGAATGCGAAGTCGTCAGCGCTTGCACGCCGCCGAGCTTCTGAGTTCACGCAAACGTCGCGGAACCGTCATCCCGCTGCGGCCAATATTGTATGCCATATCTGATCTCGAAGCTCTTCGGAGAACAAGCGATGCGGCGGGCGGTTTTGGTGATTTGCGACGGCCATCGGGCCGATTTCGTGCGGCCGGATTTGACGCCGAATATTTGCGCCCTCGCCGCGCGCGGCCGGCGCTTTGCCGAGCATCGCGGGATTTTCCCGTCGGTTACGCGCACATCGTCGGCCAGCATCGCGACCGGCTGCCATCCCGGCCGCCACGGCCTGCACGGCAACACGATGGCGTTGGACGAAGGCGACGGCCTGGTCACGCGCGACGTCGGCAATCCCGATTTCCGCGCGCGCATGCGCAAGGCGACCGGCGCCACGCTGCGCGTGCCCACGACCGCCGAGCGCGTCGCCGATCTGCGCGGCCAGATCGTGTTTTCCAATGTATCGCCGGGGGCGGCGATCTTCCACGACCCCGATGGCTATGGTCATGTCTATCACCGCGCGATTTCCTACGGGCCGGGCGAAAGCGACGTCGCCGATCCGCTGAAGGTTTCGCACGATGCCGCCGGCGACGCGGCGATGACGGAACGCTTCTGCCGCGAAATCCTGCGTGACCGCCGCCCGACCGTATCGGTGCTGTGGCTGTGCGAACCCGATCACACGATGCATGCGAGCGAACTGGGCTCGCCCGATCATCTCGCCGCGATCCGTGCGGCCGATGCTTGCGTCGGGCGCGTCGCCGAGACGGTCGACGCGCTGCGCGCCGAGGGCGAGGATATTCTGCTGCTCGTCGGCTCCGATCACGGGCAGGAAACGGTCGGCGAGACGATCCGGCTCGATGCCCTGCTGGTCGAGGCGGGCCTGAAGGATTCGCTGACCTCCACCGATGTCGCCATCGCGCCGCAGGGTTTCAGCGGCCTCGTCTCGCTCGCCGCCGGGCTCGAAGCGCGCGCCGCCGATATCGCGAAATTCCTGCGCGGCCAGGATTGGATCGGCGAGGTGTTCGACGCGGCCGATCTCTCCAAGATCGGCCAGGCGCCGACGCATGGGCTCGCCCTCGCCTTCACCTTGCGCGGCGACGGCCGCACCAATGGCTACGGCGTGCCGGGCTACAGCCCGATCGTCATGGCGTCGAGCGACGAACGCGTGAAAGCGGGCCTCGGCTCGCATGGCGGGCTGGGGCGCTGGGAACAAAGCCCGTTCCTGGTCGCGCAAGGCGGCGCCGTGCCCGCGACCGGCGCGGTCGTGACGGCGCCGACCTGCATCGTCGATATCGCGCCGACGATCCTGCGCCATCTCGGCCGCGACGCGGCCGGGATGGACGGCAAGGCGCTCGACTTCGCTTAGGCGTCGATCGCTTCGCGCGCGGCCGTCGCCGGGGCTTCGATCGATTTGAAACGCGGCACCGCGTCGAGCAACGTGCGCGTATAGGCGCCGAGCGGGTGGTTCAGCACCTGCGCCGCCGTTCCTTCCTCGATCACGCGCCCGTCCTTCATCACCGCGATGCGGTCGGCCAGCGTTTCGATGGCGCCGATATCGTGGCCGATGAACAGCATCGACAACCCGCGCTTGTCGCGCACCTTGCGCAGCAGCGCCAGGATCTGCGCCTGGATCGTCATGTCGAGGGCGGTCACCGGCTCGTCGCAGACCAGGAATTCGGGATCGAGCGCCAGGGCCCGCGCGATCGCCACGCGCTGGCGCTGCCCGCCCGAAAGTTCGTGCGGATAGCGGGCCAAATGCTCGCGCGCCAAGCCCACTTCGCCGAGCAGCGATGCGGCACGCTCGCGCCATTCCGACCGCGCGCCGATGCGATGCAGCGCGAACGGTTCCGACAGCGAGGCTTCGATCGTCAGGCGCGGATTGAGACTGCCGGCCGCGTCCTGGAAAACCATCTGCGCCTTGCGCGCGCGTTCGGCGATGCGGTCGCGATCCAGCGGATCGAGACCGCAGACGCGGATCGTGCCCGCCGCCGGGCGCAGCAAGCCGATCGCAATGCGGCCCAAGGTCGACTTGCCCGAGCCGGATTCGCCGACCAGCCCCAAACACGAGCCGCGCGGGATTTTGAGCGACACGCCGTCCAGCGCCTTCGCCGGTACGGCCCCGCGCCGGCGCGCCGGGTAAGCGAAGTCGATCCCCTTCGCCTCCATCGCATAGCCCTGCCCCAGCGCGACCGATCCCGGCAATTTGCCCGAAGGGCGCGAGGCGAGCAGCAGGCGCGTATAGTCGTGCGCGGGCGCTTGCAGAACCCGCGCGACCGCTCCGGTTTCGACGATATGCCCGTCGCGCATCACCGCCACGCGATCGGCCACCTCGCCCACGACCGCGAGATCGTGGCTGATGAACAGCATCGCCATGCCGTAGCGCGCTTGCGCGGCTTTCAGCACGCGCAACACTTGCGCCTGGACCGAAACGTCGAGTGCTGTCGTCGGCTCGTCGGCGATCAGCAGATCGGGTTCGGCGGCGATGGCGGCGGCGATGCCCGCACGCTGCAACTGGCCGCCGGAAAGCTGATGCGGATAGGCCTGCGCCGCACCCGCCGGATCGGGCAGGCCGCATTCCTCGAGCAGCGCCACCGCGCGGCGCATCGCGGCTTCCGGCGCCAAGAAGCTCGCGCGCGCGATTTGCGCGCCCACGGAAATCAGCGGATCGAAGCTCGCGAACGGGTCCTGGAACACGAAGCCGATGCGCCGCCCGCGCAGTTTCGTCCACGAAGCCTCGTTGGCAATATCGAGCGCGTGTTCGCCGAAGCGCAAACGCCCCGTGCCCCGCGCCGCCGCCGGCAACAGCCCCGCAAGCGCCCCGGCGGTCATCGACTTGCCCGAACCGGACTCGCCGACCAAGCCCAACGTTTCACCCTTGGCGATCGAAAGGCTCACGCCATCGACAACGCGCTTCTCGCCGAAAGCGACGGTCAAATTCTCCAGCGACAGCAGGGTCATCGGCGCAGCCTCGGATCGAGAAGCCGTTGGGCAAGGTCGGTCGCCGCGTTGACCACGACGATCGAAACGGCGAACAACAGGATCGCCGCTTGGATGACCGGATAGTCGCGGCCTTGGATCGCTTGAAGCGCGAGCGTGCCGAGGCCCGGCAGGCCGAACAGCACTTCCATCGTCAGCGTGCCGCCGATCAGGCCCGCCAGGATCAAACCGGACAACGCGATGGCGATGGGGGCCGCGTTGGGCAGAAGATGCGCCAGCACGATGCGCGCGGGCGACTCCCCGCGCGCCTTGGCCGCGCGCACGTAAGGGGCCGCACTCGCTTCCTTCAATTCCTCGTGCAGCGGCTTGACGATCTGCCCGGCGATATCGATGCCGATGACCAGGGCGGGCACGAAGCCGTTGCCCAGAACCTTCATCCAGCCGAGCCCGATGGCGAAAATCAAAATCGCGGCAAGCCCCACGCAAAATGTCGGGATCGCGATCGACCAGAGATTCACGAAATCGACCAGCCACGCGGCGGGCCCGCGCGGCCAGATCGTCGCCGCCGACGCGATGCCGATCCCCAGAAGCAACCCGATCGCCAACGATTTGGCGGCGAGCGCCAGTGTGGTGGGGATCGCGTATTCGATCATCTGCGCGACCGGCCGTTCGAACCGCAGCGACATGCCAAGATCGCCCTGCGCCATGCGCGAGAGCCACAGCACGAGCTGTTCGGGTACGGGCCGGTCGAGGCCGAGTTCGGCGCGCAGTTCGACGATTTCCGCCTCCGTCATGTCGCCTTCGGTCGACATGACGTCGACGACGTCGCCGGGCACGACGCGGATCAGCAGAAAGACCGCGACGACGATGGCGCAGATCAAGCCGATTTGGCGCAGCAGCGGCACGCCCAAAGCGCGGATCACGACGATGTTCCTTTGCGTAACGGGTCCCAGCGCAAGCGCAGCCCGTCGCCCAGCAGCGCGAAGGCGAGCGTCACCAGCGACA
The DNA here is from genome assembly GCA_965228135.1 of Tagaea sp. Lineage (GTDB taxonomy): Bacteria > Pseudomonadota > Alphaproteobacteria > CACIAM-22H2 > CACIAM-22H2 > Tagaea. The sequence goes on along the minus strand of OZ245798.1, from coordinate 4,610,725 downwards.
GCGCCAGCACCGGCACCAGAGCCGCAAAGGGCGCGCGTTCGACGTATTTGACCGCGTCCGCGATCATCCGCCCCCAGGTGGGCGTGCCGGGCGCCACGCCGATGCCGAAGAAGCTCAACACCGATTCCGTCGTGATCGCGCGCGGGATGACGATCGCGGCTTGGGTGACGATGGCGCCCAGGATGTTGGGCGCGATGTGCCGGACAAGCGTGGTCAAGGGCGGCGAGCCCATCACCTTCGCGGCCGCCACGTAGCCCGCACTGGTTTCGCGCGTCCACGCCGCGCGCGCGACATAGGCGAAGGTCGGCGCGAAGGCGATGCCGATGGCGAGCGTGACCGACGGCACGCCCGGCCCCAGCGCGACCAGCAGCGTCATCGCCAGCAGGATCGACGGCATCGCGCGCACCAGATCGAACGCGCCGAAGACCGGCCATTCCGCCCAGCGCCCGGCGGCGACGGCCAGCAGGCCAAGCACCGCGCCGAACGATATAGCGGTCGCGGTCGACGCGAGCGCCACCGTCATGGTGAGGCGCGCACCCACCGCAAGGCGCGTGAAGATATCGCGGCCGAGATGATCCTGGCCGAGCCAATGCGCGGCACTTGGGCCCGCATGCGATCCGGTCACGCTTTGCGTCATCGGGTCGAGCCCGGTGAGCGTCGGCCCCGTCAGCGCCAGCAACGCGACCGCGCCGAGAATCGTATAAGCGACGATCTCGGCGCGGAACGCGATCGGCTTCGTGGCGGGCTTAGCTGCCGCGAACGAGGCTTGCATAACCCGCTCCGCCATCGACGCGCGCCGAACCCCAGGTGAAGCCGGGAGTCCAACCGTTCACATCGCGGCGATTGGCGATCGCTTCGGCCGAATGGCCGATGACGACCGTCCAGTACTTATCCATCGCATGGCGCCAAGCTTGCAGATAGAACGCGCGGCGCTGGTCGAGATCGACGGCGGCGACCGCCTTCTTGACCAGATCGTCGAAGCCGGCGTCCTGCGGGCTGCCCCACAGAACGGTGTTCGGCCCGTCGGACAGCAAGCGCACATAGCGCAGGAAGATGTCGGCGCGCGGGCCGCTGCCGAACGGCGCCAGATCCCAATCGTATTGGCCCAAGCGCCGCTGCGCGCCGATATCGTCGAGCGCCAGATGTTCGACCTGGAAGCCCAGTTCGCGCATCGTCTGCGCGCAAGCCTGCGAGTAGTCGTTCTGCCACGACACAATACGCAAAGGCGTGCGCGCCGGATCGACGCCCTCCGCCTTCAGCATCGCCAAAGCCTTGGCGCGATCGGCTTTGGCGTGCTTGTCAGCCTTATGCAGCGCTTCGTCCCAATAGAAATTGCCAGGGGCCGCCATCTGGTTGGTCGCCACACCCGCCTCGCCCGCCCAGACCTTCAGCAGGGCGGGTTTGTCCATCGCATAGGCGATCGCCTCGCGGACCTTGACGTTGTCGAAGGGGGCGCGCGGCTTGCGGTTGTTGAACGACCAGAAGATCCAGCTCGTATCCTTCATGTACTGGATCTCGATATTCGGATCGGCCTTCAGCGTCGGGATATGCTCGGTCAACGCGCGCGCGATATGCAGATCGCCCGCGCGCAGCGCCAGCGTGTAATCGACCGTGTCGCGCAGGTTGAACTCGACCGCCGCGACCTTCGGCAAGCCCGGCTGCCAATAAGCGTCGTGTGCCGGCGACAGCAGGCGTTCGTTCGGGACCCACGTGCCGAATTTGAACGGGCCCGTGCCGATCGGCGTTTGCACCGTCGCCGCCCAGCCCGGGCTTTCCGGTGCCACGATCCACAATTCCGACAGCACGTTCAGCAACGGACCGTAGGGCTCCTTCATTTCCATCACGAAAGTGCGCGCATCGGGGGCCGCGAAGCCGGAGACGAGCTGCATGGGGGCGGCCAGCCAGCCGCGGCGCAGATCGCGCACGCGCTCGGCGTTCGCCTTGACGTCGGCGGCGGTGAGTTCGCGGCCGTTATGGAACTTGACGCCCTGGCGGATCTTGAAGGTGTAGACCTTGCCGTCCGGGCTGATCGTCCAAGATTCGGCCAGATAGGGAATCGCCTTGCCGTCGTCGGCGATGCTGGTCAGCGCTTCGGCATAGACCTGCTGCACCGAGATCGAGCCGGTATGGCGATGCGGGTCGGACGTGTCGAGCCCGAGCAGCGCGATCTTCAGCGTGCCCGTCCGCACGGTTTGCGCCTGCGCGGCACCAAGGCGCATCCCCGGCACGTGGTCGAGCAAACCTGCGGCGGCGAGTGCCGCGGCACCCCCGAAAAAGCTGCGGCGTCCGAGATCCAGGGTCATGGCGGCTGTCTCCATAGAGCGAAGAACAGCGACGCTAGTCCCCGACGATGACGGAAAGATCGCGGCCGGGTGACGTCCTGATTGGCTTTATATGCCGTTTGTATGACGCAGCCGCGCCAGGACCGGGGCGAGTGGCTTGGATTTTGCTGCGAAATCGGCGTATTTTGAGGACACCCCCATGCCCGCCGGAAACGCCACTTATTTGATCGCCGACGACCATGCCGTGTTCCGGCAGGGTTTGCGCGCCGTGCTGCTGAAACATGCGCCCGAGGCGACGATTTTGGAGGCCGCGTGCTTCGCCGATGCGGTCGACGGGCAAGAGGCGGGTGCCGCCCCCGACCTTATCATCGCCGATCTGCGCATGCCCGATTGCGACGGCTTCGTGGGCTTGCGCAATCTGCGCCAGCGTTATGCGGCCACGCCCATCCTGGCGCTGTCGGCGTCGGAGGAAAGCGAAGACGTCTATCAGGCGCTGGAAGCGGGCGCCTCGGGCTATCTCAGCAAGTCCGCCTCGGCCACCAAGCTGCTGGAAGTCGCCGAGTTGATGATGGTCGGCGGCGTCTATGTGCCGCGCGAATTGGTCGCCGCGAACGAGGCGTCCGGCAACGCCAAGAAGCTGCCGCATCTGACCGCGCGCCAGCGCGAGGTGCTGATGCTCGTCGTCACCGGCGGTTCGAACAAGGAAATCGGCCGCAAGCTCGGCTTGAGTCCCGGCACGATCAAGGCGCATCTCAGCGCCATCATGCGCCAATTCGGCGTCAATAACCGCGTGCGCCTGCTGCTGGAATTGCGCAATCAAGGCTTCGACGCGCGCGACTACGCGCCGAGCTCGGCCACCAGCAAAGCGTAAAGCACGGCGGGCATCGCCGGCTTCTGCAAGATCCGCCGCTTGCGCCGATTGAGTTCGGCGAGACCTTTCAGATCGTAATCGCCGGTCAGCATGATGCCCGGCAGATCGCGCCCGAATTCGCGCTCCAAACGCTCGGCCGCCTGAAACCCGTCTTTCCCGCCGGATAAATGCCGATCGAGGATCAAAAGATCGGGGCAACGCCCGCCGAGCTTGGCGAGCAGCGCGTCGTCGTCCTCGGCCGCGATCGCTTCGGCGCCCCAGCTTTCCAGAAGCCTTGCCAAAGCGACCGAAACGGTCGCGTCGTTTTCGATGACCGCGACCAGCTTGCCGATCAGCCGCGACGGCGCGTCGTTGCGCGGGGTCTCGGCTTCCGCCGCCGGAACGGCCTCGCCCTCGACGATCGGCATCTGGATCGAGAATACGCTGCCCTCGCCCGGCCACGAGCGCACGGCCAAGCGATGATCGAGCACGGCCGCCAAACGCTGCGCGATCGACAGGCCAAGCCCCAGCCCCGTCGCGGTCTTGGCGCCGGGGGCGGCGGGCACGCGATAGAATTCCCAGAAGATGCGCTCGTGCTCGGCCGCGTCGATGCCGGGGCCGGTGTCCCACACTTCGACGATCGCCTTGTCGCCCAAGCGCCGGCAGCCGACCAGCACGCGCCCGCCCGGCGCGTATTTGACCGCGTTGGACAGAAGATTGCGCAGAATGCGGCCCAGCATGTTGCGGTCGCTGCGCACGCGCAGACGCGTATTCACCCAGCGCAAACGCACGCGCTTGCTTTGCGCTTCCGCCGCGAATGCGCCGCAAGCCTGCGCGATCAACGCGCCGATATCGACGGGGCCGATCGACGGTTTGGTGGCGCCCGCGTCGAGCCGCCCGAATTCGAGCAGCGTGTCGAGCAATTCAAGGCTGACGCTGAGCGCCCCGTCGATCGCGCCCAACACGTCGAATTCGCGCGCCGAGCGTTGTTCGCGCGGCAAGGCGCCCAGCAGCAATGCCGTCGCCTGCAAAGGCTGGCGCAAATCGTGGCTGGCGGTCGCCAGGAACCGGATCGCGGCGGCGGCGGTGAACTCAGCACGCTCCAAAGCACGGGCGAGTTCGTCGGTGCGCTGGCGCACCAAGCCTTCCAAACGCCGCGCTTCCTGCGATTGCTCGTCGAGATCGGTCATCATGCCGACGATCTGCAACGGCTCGCCGTCGGGCCCGCGCGTCAGCACGCCGCGCGTCAGCGTATTGCGCCACGATCCGTCCTTGTGGCGCATGCGCAGCTTCAAGCGATAGATCGGCGTCTTGCCGCGTCGATAATCGCTATAGGCCTTGTCGACCAAATCCTTCTCGTCGGGATGGACGCGGTCGAAGAACGACGCGTAGACCGGCGCCAATTCGCCTTGCGCGTAGCCCAGCATCTCCAGCCATTTGGGCGAGTAATACGCGGCGTTGGTGCGGATATCGGTCGCCCAGATTCCGTCGTTCGTCTCGCGCGCGATCAGCGCGAGCAGCGAACGGCCGGTTTCGGAATCGCTATCCCAGGGCGCCTGCACGTCTCCGCCTCCGGCCGCAAGCACTAGCATCGGCGCGCGCGCAGGGCGACAGGCTTAGAGATCGACCGCATAGGCCGCGATGGCTTTAAGGTCGATCTCGATGCCGAGCCCCGGCCCCGTCGGCACGGGCATCTCGCCCTGCTTATCGGGATGCACCAGCGACGTGAAACCTTCGCGGAAGGCCGACGCGCCCAGATCGTATTCGATCAGCACCGGAAACGCGGCGTGATCGGTATGCGGCCATTCGGGCAGGCTGGCGGTGTAGTGCAACGCCGCCGCGAGCGCCACGCTGCCGCCCCAAACGCTGGGGGAAATGCGCAGATTATTGTACTGCGCGAGCGTCGCGATCGCCTTGGCCTGGCCCAATCCGCCGCCGACGATCATCGACGGCTGAAGGATATCCACGCCGCGCACATCCAGCAGCCGCTTGAAATCATGCGCCGTATAAAGCGCCTCGCCCGTCGCGATCGGCATGGGGGCGCGCGCGCGCAACTCGCCGTAGCCGCGCTCGTCGGTCGTGGGCAGCGGTTCTTCGTACCAATAGATGTCGTGATCCGCGATCGCGCGCATGCTGAGCAGCGCCGTATCGACCGTGTAATTGCAATTGGCGTCGACCATCAGCAAAGCGTCCGGTCCCAGGATGCGCCGCGCGAGTTCGACGCGCGCGAGATCGTCCTTGGGCCCCGCGCCCAGCTTGATCTTGACCGCCGGGAAGCGTTCGGCGGCGACTTCCAGCTGGCGGGCGTAATCCTTCATCCCGCCTTCGCTGAAATAGGCGGTGGTCGCGTAGCATTTCACGCGATCGACCGATTTGCCGCCGAGCAAATTGTGAACCGGCTGCTTCAGCAATTTGCCCAGCGCGTCGAGGCTGGCGATGCTGATGCCGGTCATGCACGGCGTGAGCAAACCCTGGATGCCGAAATGATAGAGCTTCTGCGCGGTCTGTACAGCGACGATCTCGAAATCGAAGGCGCTTTTGCCGACGAAGAACGGCTTCACCAGCGCCATTTGCTGGGCGAGCTGGCGCACCGGGCCGCCGATTTCGCTGTAGCCGATCGCGCCGTCTTCCAGCGTCACTTCGACGAGCGAGCAATTGCGCCGGCCGACGAGCCCGCGCGCCGTACCGTAGGCACCGCCTTTGGGTACGTCGAATTGATGGCCGAGCAGACGGATCTCGCGGATCTTGGACATGTCAGAACATCGCCTTGCTCGCGAAGCGCGAGCGGATATGGTGAGCGTAGACCGCGAATTTCTCGTCCGCCACCACATCCATGCGGCGCGGGCGCGGCAGGTCGATTTCGACGATCTCGTCGATGCGCCCCGGCCGTTCGGTCATGATCAGCACGCGATCCGACAGGAACACGGCTTCGGGGATCGAGTGCGTGATCAGCAGCACGGTCTTGCGCCGCTCCATCCAAATGCGCTGAAGCTCGACGTTCATATGCTCGCGCGTCAGCGCGTCCAGCGCGCCGAAGGGCTCGTCCATCAGCAGGATCGCGGGATCGCGGATCAGCGCGCGGCAGATCGCCACGCGCTGCTGCATGCCGCCCGACAGCTCGAACGGATAACGCGCTTCGAAACCCTTCAGGCCGACGAGGTCGAGCAGCTTCATCGCCGCATCGCGATCGGCGTCGCCGCGCTTTCCGGCCACGTCCACCGGCAGCAGCACATTGTCGAGGATCGTGCGCCAGGGCAGCAATACGGGTGACTGGAACACGATTCCGACCTTGTCGGACGGGCCGTCATGCGCCTCGCCGTCGATGGAAATATCGCCTTCGGTCTTGTGCGTGATGCCGGCGAGGATTTTCAGCATCGTGCTTTTGCCGCAGCCCGACGGGCCCACGACCGACAGGAACTCCCCGGGGGCGATATCGAAACTGATGTCGTTGAGCGCGCGGATCGGCCCGGCCGCCCCCGCATAGGCCTTGCCGAGATTTTGAATCGAGATCGCGTTGTTCGCCGACACGTCAGACTCCCGTCGGCCGGTCGCCGCCGGTCCGCGTCCAGAAAACGAAATGGCGATGCGCCGCCACGATCAAGGCGTGCAGGATCATGCCCATCGCGGCAAGGATGATAAGGATCGCGAACACGAAGGCGTTTTTGAGATCGGCCTGATAGACGAGCAGCATGTAGCCAAGCCCGCCATCCGCGCCGACGAATTCGCCGACCACGGCGCCGATCACGGCCATCACCGCGCCGATTTCGAGCCCCGCAAAGATGAACGGCAAGGCCGAGGGCAGGCGTACTTGCATGAAGGTCTGCCAGCGTGTGGCGTTGAGCGCGATCATCAATTCGATGCGCTCGCGCTCCACCGTCTTCACGCCGACGACGGTGTTCACCAGGATCGGGAAGAACGAGATGATCGCCGTCATCAACACTTTCGACGACAGGCCGAAGCCGAACCAGATGACCAGCAGCGGCGCGAGTGCGACTTTCGGCACCGCCTGGAAGCAGACGATATAGGGATAGATCACGCGATCGACGATGCGGAACTGCGCCACGGCGCAACCCAGCGCCAAGGCGGCGACGGCGCCGATCAGATAGCCGGCGACGACTTCGAACAACGTGACGCCGATATGCGGCAGCAAGAAGCCGGAGACCAGCGACAGACGCAACGCTTCGAACACGGCGCTGGGGGCCGGTACGATCAGCTCGGGCACTTTCAGAACCCGGATGCCGATTTCCCACAGCAGCAAGAACAGCACGAGCATGGCCCCGGAAAGGACGACGTCCTTCCGGGTCCAGCGCTCGTCGCCGAAACTATCGGCGTCCCAGTTTCGCTTCTTGCGCTTCACCGTCACGGCTTATAGGCCTTGGCCTGGTTCTGCACCGCGGCGGCATCGAACTGGTTATAGGCCGCGACGTGATCGTTGGCGAAAATATCGCTGCCCGGCAGCACCGTTTGGCGTGCACCGTTTTCGACCAGATAGGTCTGCAACACTTCGATGCCCTGCGGGTTCGTCCAGCCCCAGCGCTTGTCCGGGCGATCGGCGACGGCCATGTCGCGCACGCCCACTTCCAGCACATGCTTGGCGTCGGCGAAGGCCTTATCGGACATCGGCATGGGCTTCGCCTGCGGATAGGCGACCCAATAGGCTTCGACCGCGGCGTTGGAATTCGTCGACGCAAACACGCCCGCCTTAGCGAACACGCGGCCCATCTTGGCGACGAGTTCGGGCTTGGTGGCGAGAATTTCTTCCGTCGTCGCCAGGATATAGCCGGGTGCGACCGACAGGCGGCTCGACGTGAAGATGCGCAGCTTCGCACCCTGGTTCTCGTAAACGGCGAAAGCGCCCGCCCACAAAGCGATCGCCGAGACCGTGCCCGAATTCAGCGCCTGCAAGCCGGGGGCACCCGCGCCGGTCGGCACCATCTTGACGTCGGTATCCGCGTTGAGACCCGCTTCGCGCAGCACCGCCTTCAGGAACGGCACGCCGCCGCTTTGCAAGCTGAACACGCCGATCTGCGTGCCCTTCATATCGGCGACCGTCTTGATCGGGCCGTCGGCGAGTGAGGCGATCTGCGCCGAATACTTGGTGACCATCGAATAGACGATCTTCGCCTTCACGCCCTGGTCGCGGGCGTTGATGATCGTTTCCGGGTTCACCGAAATGAAATCGGCGCGGCCGGCGGCGAGCAATTGCAACGCCTGTTGCGAACCCGCCGTGGTCTGGACGGTGACGTCCAGCCCTTCTTCCTTCGCCCAGCCGAGGGTGCGCGGCAGATAAAGGCCGGGATGCGTGATCTCGACCTGGTTGCTGCCATGCGCGATCGTGACGGCGGTTTGCGCCGACGCCATGACCGACATCGTCATCAGCGCCGCGACCGCGACGACGGAATTCAGAACCCGCGCCATGCCTCACTCCTTTTGATTTAATCCAAGGGGGAATCGCCCACGGATCTGCAATTTATGCGCCTACAATAGGGGGCGCGCGCCGGTATCCGGCAGGAAAATCGCTACCTTAGGCCACCGGTTTAAGCGGTTCGCCGGGTCGCCAATCCGGCCGCTCCCAGCCCAGCATTTTGCCGGGGTTGAGAAGCCCTTCGGGATCGGCTTGGCGCTTGAAATCGAGCTGCCCGGAATCGACCTTTTTCATGCCGCCTTCCTCGATCGTGAAGGCGTGCGGATCGAAAACCGGGCAATCGGCCGCTTCCAGCGCATCCATGATCGCTTGCAGGCGTTCGGGCGTGGTGAAACGCACCAGTTGAAGCCCGAAACAGGCGAGTTGCCCGTCGACTTTGACGAATTCCAGATGCATCGGGGTTTCGTCGCCGAATTCCCGAAAGCTGCGCTCGATCTTCGCGAGGTAATCCGGCCCGCCATAAAGCACCTGGAGATAGGTGAAGCTTTTGTCCTTCTTCAGCGCGTGCAGCGTGGTGTGGTTCCACGAATATTCGTAGATCGGCTTGCGCGAACCATCGGCGGGGGTTTCGCCCAGCACATGCACGCTGCCACCTTCGGCGTCGGCTAGATCGCGCAGCGCGTCGAGCCCGTTCTCCGCCACCATCGCCAGCACCGCGTGATGGCCATCGGGCAACATCGCGCCCAACGATCCGAAACATTGCTGCGGGATGGGCGACGCGATCACGGTGCACAGGCGCTTGTCGATGCCTGGCTGGTCGCCGAAGGCTTTGCCGAAACGCACCGCCGCCATGAAATCGGGAAAGCCGATCAGCACGTCCTGCCACGCGACGGCAGGCGCCAAGGGAATCTCAAGCTCGGTGATGACGCCGTTGGTGCCGTAAGCGTGATTGACGCTTTGGATATCCTTGCCGCGCAATTCGATTACACGCGGATTGGCTTCCATCGTCACGACGCGCAAGGCCAGGATATTGCCGGGGTCCGCGAGATTGCCCCACGCGACGGCACCGATCCCAGTCGATCCGCCGCCGATATAACCACCCAGCGTCGAAGTGCGCACGGTCGTCGGAAACAGGCGCAGCTCATGCCCGATCTCGCGCTTGCAGGCGCGATCGAGATCGAGCAGGCGAATGCCGGCTTGGGCGCGCACCCGGCCCGGCGACATCGATACGATCTTGGTCATCGCGGTCATGTCGAGCACCACGCCGCCGTTCAGCGGCATCGCCTGACCGTAATTGCCCGTCCCCGCCCCGCGCACGGTGACCGGCACGCGGCGGCGATGGCATTCGGCGAGGATGCGGATCACTTCGGCCTCGTCGCGCGGGCTTGCGATCAGATCGGCGCGGGCGTGATCGAGCTTCGCGCGCAGAATCGGGCTGTACCAAAAATAGTCACGACTCTTCTGCCGAAGCAGGGCGGGATCGTCGCCCATCGCGATTCCGTCGAGCGCTTGCGTCAATCCATCCATCGAATCCGCCCCTAGTCGTGAGCGTCCGACGTTAAGGAATCGCACCGGCTTGGCCTATCCGCCCGAACGCCGATCCGACCTAAACGTTTGGCGGAGCCCACGAAATACCACGGCGGCCTCGAAGTGGCGTCAGGCGCGCGCCGATACGTTGCCGTTTTGGCAACGACCCGTCGTTTTTTATGATCTTTGGTGAACACCGAATTGGCGCAATAGTTGCTGTATTCCGACCGCTCAAAAGCGCGGCGGAACGGCCCGCAGGGACCCAATGATCAAATCCATGAACGGAGGCACCGAAAATGTCGAATAGCGGCGGAATGCGGATGACGCGGCGCAGCGCGCTGGCGATGGGCGGTGCGGCTTTAGCGGCGGGCAGCGGTCTCGTCTCGGTCGAAGCCGGCGCCCAATCGAAAGCGGTCGTCAATCTCCAGCTCGGCTGGCTGTTGTCGGGCAATCAGCTCGGCGAAGTCGCGGCCAAGCATATGGGCTTCTACGACGCGGAAGGCATCGATATGCGCTTCCAAGCGGGTGGCCCGAATATCGACGGTGTGGCCGTCGTCGCCTCCGGCCGCTTCGAAGTCGGCCAGGTTTCGTCGAGTCCCTCGCTGATGCTGGCCTCGTCGCAGGATCTGCCGATCAAGTGCTTCGCCGTCGGCGCGCAGCAGCATCCCTATTGCTTCTTCTCGCTGAAGAAGAAGGCGGTCGAGAAACCCGCCGACATGGTCGGCAAGAAGGTCGGCATTCAGGCGACCGGCGTCATTCTTCTGCGCGCCTTGCTCGCCAAGAACAACATTCCCGAAAGTGCGGTCCAGATCGTCACGATCGGTGCGGACATGGCGCCGCTGCTGACGGGCCAAGTCGATGTCGTCACCGGGTGGCTCACGAACACCACCGCGCTGAAGGTGCTGGGCGACCAGCGCGTCGATCTGCGCTTGTGGGATACGGGCGTGCGCCTCTACGCCCTGCCTTATTACGCGACGACCAAGACGTTGCAGACCAACGCCGACGCGCTCGCCCGTTTCGTGCGCGCCACCGGCAAGGGCTGGGAATACGCCCATGCCAACCGCGAGAAGGCCGTCGATTTCCTGATCAAGGAATTCCCGAACCTCAATCGCGCGGACGAGATCGAAGCCGCCGACGTGATGCTAAAATACGCGTTCAGCGACAACACGAAGGTCAACGGTTGGGGCGCGATGGACCCGCAGGTGTGGAAGGAACAGATCGACCTCTACGCCCAGCTCGGTCAGTTCTCCAAGCGCGTGCCGGCGCTGGACGAGGTGATGACCCTCGACGTGCTGAACGCCACCGGCAACGCGCGTCCGCGTCTGGGCTGACGTGAACGCCCAGACGATCGCACCCGCCGTCGCTTGCCGTGCGCTCTCGGTCCGTTTCGTGACCGAGCGGCGCACGGTGACGGCACTCGAAAACGTCTCGTTCGAGATCCCGAAAGGCGCCTTCCTGTCGCTGCTCGGGCCGTCGGGCTGCGGCAAATCCACGCTGCTGCGGGTCGTCGCCGATCTCGTCAACGCATCGGAAGGTGCGTGCGACGTGCTCGGCGGCACTCCCGAACAGGCGCGGCGCGAGCGCAAGCTCGGCTTCGTGTTCCAGGACGCGGCGCTGCTGCCCTGGCGCACGGCGATCCAGAACGTCGAATTGCCGCTGGAAGTGGGCGGCGGCATCAAGCGCGGCTCGTCGCCCACGCCGCGCGAATTGCTGCGCCTCGTCGGCCTCGAAGGCTGGGAAAATTCCTTCCCGCACGAGCTGTCGGGCGGCATGCGCCAGCGCGTGTCGATCGCGCGCGCGTTGTTGGGCTCGCCCCAGATCCTGTTGATGGACGAACCTTTCGGCGCGCTCGACGAAATCACGCGCGACCGTTTGAACGAAGAACTCCTGCGCATCTGGCAGGAGACCAAGACCACGATCCTGTTCGTGACCCATTCGATCTACGAGGCCGCGTTCCTGGGCCAGAAGGTCCTGGTGCTCGCCGCCAATCCCGGCCGCGTGCGCGAAATGGTCGATATCGACCTGCCCGCCGAACGCAACCTCGCGATCCGCGACAGCGCCGAATTCGTGCGCATCGCCGCCCATCTTCGCGCGCTGTTGGGGAGCTGCTGACATGGCCGACGGCACAACTCCCAACGCCGGTGTCGCCGCCGCCGAAGCCGCCTTCCGCGCCGCACAGCGGCGCAAACTCTGGCGCCGCCGTTTGCTGCCGCTCGCCGGCGTTGCCGCATTCCTGCTGAGCTGGGCCTTCTTGGTCGAAGTGCTGCAAGTGCCGCCTTTCGTGGCGCCCTCGCCCACGGCGGTGATCGCCACGCTGATCGCGAAGTTCGACATGCTGATGCGCAACCTCGCCGTCACCGCGATGGAAGCGCTGGCGGGATTTGCGCTCGGCAATCTCGCGGCCATCGCCATCGCCACGGTGTTCGTCCACAAGAAATCGGCGGAGGAAGCCTTCTTCCCCGTGGTCGTGCTGATCAACACCGTGCCCGTCGTCGCCAAGGCGCCGATCCTGGTGCTGCTGCTGGGCAACGGCATGGAGCCCAAGATCGCGATCGCCGCGTTGATCTGCTTCTTCCCCACGCTGGTCAACATGGTTCGCGGGCTTGAATCCGTGAACCCGCAGGCGATGGAATTGATGCGCGTGTTGTCGGCCAGCCCGCGCGAGATCTTCTTCAAGCTGCGCGTCCAGAACTCGCTGCCCTATCTCTTCTCCGCCCTCAAAATAGCCGCATCGACCGCCGTGATCGGCGCCATCGTCGGCGAATGGATCGGGTCGACCGTGGGCATCGGCGCGCTGATCATCCAAGCGACCTATAATTTCGACACGGCGCTGCTTTACGCGACCGTCGTCGTCGGGTCGTGCTTCTCGGTCCTGTTCTTCTTCGCGATTTCGCTGCTCGAAAGAATGGTCGTGCGCTGGCAAGCGCCGGTCGTCGCCTAAGGGAGGTTGCCCATGTCCACCGATCGCATCGCCGAACAAGGCGGCAGCGTGCCCGTTGCGGCGCGCGCGGACGTTGTCGTCGTCGGCGGCGGCCCCGCCGGATTCTCGGCCGCGGTTTCCGCCGCGCGCAAGGGCGCCAAGACCGTTCTTCTCGAGCGCTACCCCTATCTCGGCGGGCTCGCCGCGGGCGGCATGGTCCTCGTCCTCGACGACATGACCAACGGGCAGGAGATCACCGTCACCGGCACCTGCATGGAAATGATCGACCGCATGGCCAAGCGCGGCCACGCGATCTATCCGCCCGAGGAAGACCGCGTGGCGAGCTGGGAAGCCTGGCGCAAATGGTCGCGCTGGGGGGCGCAGGATTTCCGCGCGCAATCGAAGCCGCAGCCGATCGTCTTCGCCGCCGCCTTCGATCCCGATGGCTGGAAGCGCGCATCCAACGAAATGGTCGCCGAAGCCAAGATCGACGTGCGCCTGCATTCCTGGTTCTCGCGCGCCATCGTCGAGGACGGCCGCGCCAAGGGCGTGGTCTGCGAAACCAAATCGGGCCGCGAAGCGATCCTGGGCGACGTGATCGTCGACGCGACCGGCGATCTCGACGTTGCGGCATCGGCCGGGGCACCCTTCACCAAGGGCAACTACATCGTCACGACCGTGTTCCGCCTGGGCGGTGTCGATACGGTCGAGGCCGAGCGCTTCCAATACGAGGAACCCGAAGCCTTCGCCAAGATCGACCGCCAAGCCAAGCGCGTGATGGGCGGCAGCTGGGATTATTGGTGGCTGAAAACGCCGCTGCCCGGCATCGTCTGGTGCAACTGCCCGCATATGCCGGGCTTCGACGCATTGTCGGTCGTCGATCAGACGCGCGCCGATTTCGAAGGCCGCAACCGCATCTACGCGCTGGTCGATTTCGTGCGCGCCAATATGCCTGGCTTCGCCAATTGCTTCGTCGTCGACGTCGCGCCGCAGCTCGGCGTGCGCACGACGCGCCTGCTCGACGGCGAATACGTCGTGACGAAGGAAGACGTGATGGATCGCGTCCATTTCGCCGACACGGTGGCGCGCGGGCGCGATTACTACACGCCGTACCGGTCGATGCTGCCCAAGGGCGTCGACGGTTTGATCGTCGCCGGCCGTCATTATTCGGCGACCGAAGCCGCGCAGAAATTGTCGCGCGAAATCCCGCCTTGCATGTCGATGGGCCAAGCGGCCGGTGTGGCCGCCGCGTTGTCGCTTAACCAAGGTGTCGCTTTGCGCGACGTTTCCGCGGCCGAGATCTGCCGCGCGGTGCGCGAGCAAGGCGGCGATCCCGGCGACAAGCCGTCGGCCAACGCCCGTATGTTGGAGGTCCAGTCTTGAGCCCGAAGTCCCCCCTGCCGCTCGACGGCATTCGCGTCATCGACTTCACCCAGGTGATGATGGGGCCGTGCGCCACGCAGATGCTCGGCGATTACGGTGCGGACGTGATCAAGATCGAACGCCCGGGGGCGGGCGATCTGTCGCGCACCGCCTTCCCGAACGATCCCGCCGGCTTGCAAGGCCCGGTCTTCTGCTCGCTCAATCGCAACAAGCGCTCGATCGCGCTCGATTTGCGCAAGCCCGAGATGCGCGAAGTCGTGTTGCGCTTGATCGACGGTGCCGACGTCGTCGCCAATAATTTCCGCGCCGGCGTGATGGAACGCATGGGCTTCGGCTACGAAGACCTCGCCAAGCGCAATCCGCGTTTGATTTATGCGGTGGGAACCGGTTACGGCCTGACCGGGCCTTACGCGCATAAAGGCGGCCAGGACGTTCTCGCCCAAGCGATGAGCGGCACGATGATGCGCCGCTCCGATGAATCGCTGCCGCTGTCGATCTACCCGACGACCTTCGCCGATTATTCGGCCGGCATGCATATGGTCCAGGGCGTGTTGCTGGCGTTGCTGCAGCGCGCACGCACCGGGCGCGGCCAGCTCGTCTCGGTCTCGCTGCTCGATTCGATGATCGCGGCGCAGATGCAGGAAGCGACGGCGCATATGATGCGCGGACGCGAAGTGAATTGGGGTGCCATGCCGCTCTCGGGCGTGTTCCCCACGACCGATGGTGCCGTCGTGCTGGTCGGCGCGTTCAAGGCCGATCCGCTGCGCGATATCGCCAACGCGCTGGAAATCCCCGCCCTCGCCGACGATCCGCGCTTCGCCACGCACGAATTGCGCGTCGCCAATAAGGCGGCACTGCACGACATTTTCCGCAAGCGCTTCGCGAGCTACACGACCGCGCGTTTGCTGGAACGTCTGGAGGAGCAGGATTTGCTCTGCGCGCCGGTGCGCACTTTGGCGACGGCGCTCGCCGACGAGCAAACCGCGATCAACGGCATGGTGCTGGAAGCGCAAGGCCCGACCGAGAAGATGCGCGTCGTCGGCTCGCCCGTGCATTTGTCGGAAGCGCCCGTGACGATCCGCATCGTGCCGCCGGGCCTGGGCGAGCATACCGACGAGGTTCTCGCCGCGTTGAAGGCGGAGGCCGTCTGATGCCGATCCGCTTCGACCTCGTCGATCACGTCGCGCGCGTCACGATCGACCGGCCAGAAGTCCTTAACGCTATCGACGCGGCCGCCGAGGCCGAGTTGCAGGCGATCTGGGCGCGGATCGAAGCGGATCGCGACGTGCGCTGTGTGGTGCTGACGGGTGCGGGCGACCGCGCCTTCAGCGCGGGTGCGGACATGAAAGGCGGCTCGGGCAAATCGGGCCTGGAATATTGGGCGCAGGAACGGCCCGGAGGGTTCGGCGGAATCGCGCTGCGCCAAACGCTCGACGTGCCGGTCATCGCGCGCGTCAACGGCCATGCTTTGGGCGGCGGATTCGAGATGGTGCTCGGCTGCGATATCGTGGTCGCGGCGGCGGAAGCGAGTTTCGGCTTGCCCGAAGCGCGCGTCGGGCGCTTGCCGCTCGACGGCGGCATGACGCTGCTGCAGCGCCAGATTCCCTTCCGCCCAGCGATGGGCGTGCTGCTCACCGGACGGCGCATTCATGCCGCCGAAGCGTTGAACATGGGTATCGTCAACGAAGTGGTCCCGCGCGCGGAGCTCGATGCGGCCGTCGATCGCTGGATCGCCGAAATTCTCGTTTGCGCGCCCTTGTCGGTGCGCGCGATCAAGCAAACCGTGCGGCGCGCCGCGCATTTGACGGCCGTCGAGGCGCAGGCGCTGCGCTTACCGGCCGTCGTCGAGGCGTTGACCTCCCAAGATAGCGAAGAAGGTGTCGCCGCCTTCCGCGAAAAGCGCAAACCGGTCTGGAAAGGCCGCTGATGCCGTTCGTCATCGCCTCGCCCTGCATCGACGTGAAGGACAAGGCCTGTTTGAAAGTCTGTCCGGTCGATTGCATCTACGAAGGCGGACGCACGCTTTATATCCACCCGACCGAATGCATCGATTGCGGCTTGTGCGAGACCGTGTGCCCCGCCGACGCCATCCATGCCGACGACGCGTTGCCGGAAGCCGAGCAACAATTCCTGGCGGTCAACGCCGAATTCTTCGGCGCGGACGTGACCGGCTGGGGCTCGCCCGGCGGGGCCGACGCCAAACACACGACCGAGCGCGATCATCCGCTGGTCGCGGCGTGGCCGCGCCGCTAACATCGCGCGATGCATGCGGCCGTCCTTCGATATTTCCGTGAAATCGCGCGCCACGGCTCGATCCGTCGGGCGGCAGGCGCGTTGCACGTCGCACCCAGCGCCGTCGATCGCCAGCTTCTGAAGCTCGAAGCCGAACTCGGCGTGCCGGTCTTCGACCGCTTGCCGGGCCGCATGCGTTTGAACCGCGCGGGCGAAATCCTGTTGCAGCACGTCTCCGGCACACTCGCCGATTTCGACCGCGTGCGCGCGGAGATCGACGACCTCAGCGGCGTGAAGACCGGCCACGTCACCATCGCGGCGGTCGACTCGCTGCTGGTCGAATTCCTGCCGCAGGCTTTGGGCCGCTTCCGCGCCGATTTCCCGGCGGTCAATTTTACCATGCTGGCGGTCGAGCCCGCCCGCATCCCCGGCGATGTCGCCGCCGGCCGCGCCGATCTCGGCCTCACCTTCGTATCCGACCCGCCAGCGGGAACGCGCTTCGTCGCGTCGATCGCCGCCCCCATCGGCGTGATCATGGCGCCGGCGCATCCGCTCGCGCGCAAACGCACGGTGCGCTTCGACGAGGCGCGCGCCTTCCCCTTTCTGGGCCAGCAAGGACCGCTACCCAAAAGTGCCGATATCGATCCGAATTTCGCGACGTTTCGCGACGGGCTTGAGCCCAAGCTCGTATCGAACGCGATCCCGGTGTTCAAACACGTGATCCGCGAAGGCTGGGGCATCGCCTTTTTCACGCGCTTCGGTTTCCTGCGTGAAATCGCCGACGGCGATCTTGCGTGGCGCCCCTTCGCGTCGCGGCGCATCAACACGCTGAAGCTCGGCTTGATCGTGCCCGAAGCGCGCAAACTGCCCTCGGTCGCGCAATCGCTGGCCGAGCGCTTGATCGACGAGCTCAAGCGCCTGGAAAGCACGCCATGAGCTTGTGCATCGCCAACGCCGATATTCTGACCGATGCGAAAGCCAAATTCCGGCGCGGCAGCGTGCTGATCGAGAACGGCCGTATCGCCGCGATCGGTTATGGCGACGAGGCACACGCATTGAAAGCGCGCGCGGCCACGACGACGGATGCGAACGGCCGCGCGCTCATCCCCGGTTTCGTCAACGCGCATCACCATTCTTACGCAAACGCGCAGCGCGGAACGGAGAATGCGCTGCCGCTGGAACTTTGGGCGCTCTACACCGTCGCCTATGGCCGCAATATCGACGAAAAGCTGCTGCGCCTCGCGATCCTGACCGGCGCGGCCGAAATGCTGCGCAATGGCGTGACCGGCGTGATCGATCATTCGCCGCCGGTGCGTCGTGCGCCCGCGTCGTTGGCCGCCCATGTCGAAAGCGGCATGCGCGTAGGCTTCGCGCCGTTCTTCCACGATACGCACGACCACGATCTGCTTGGTTTCGAAATACCCGCCGCCCTGCGCGCGGGCGTCGAAGGGCTCGGCTTTCCGCCGGCCGATCTGGTCGGCGATGTCTTCGCGCAGCTTGCCGCCGCCGACGGCGGGGCCCGCGTGAAAATTCTGCTCGGCCCCAACGCGCCGCAGCGCTGCTCGCCCGGCCTGCTCGATCTGTGGGCGCGCTTGCGCGACCAGCACGGTTTCGGCAGCCACACGCATCTATTGGAAACGCGCGCGCAAGCGATCGCCTGCGCGCGGCATTGGCCGGACGGTATCGTCGCGGAGATGGATCGGCGCGGGTTGCTCGACGAACGCCTCGCCGTCGCGCATGGCGTGTGGCTCACACCGAAAGAGCGCGATCTGCTCGCCGCGCGCGGCGTTACGGTCGTGCATAACCCCGCCAGCAATCTGATGCTCGGCTCCGGCATTCTGCCCGCCGCGGATCTGCGCCGGCGCGGCGTGCGGATGGCGCTGGGCAGCGATTCCGCCAATACCGGCGGCTCGGCCGATCCGTTCGAGCTAATGCGCCTTGCGACCATGATCGGTCGTGTCGGCAACGATTGGGAGTCGTGGCTCGACGCGGAAACCGCTTTCGCGATGGCGACCGAAGGCGGCGCCGCCGCGATGGGATTGCGCGACGAAATCGGCCGGATCGAAACCGGGCGCCTCGCCGATCTCGTCCTGGTCGATATGGCGGGTGCCGCCTCGACCGAGGCACCCGGTGTCGAAACGCTGGTGCGCCATTGCGGGCCCGCCGCCGTGCGCGCCACGATGGTCGGCGGCGCTTGGGTCTATCGCGACGGCAAAGTCTTGGCCTTCGACGAAACCAATATCCGCCGCGAATTGGCCGATGCGGCGGCGGATTTCCGCGAGCGTTGTGCGGGCGAGCTTGCCATCGCGCGCGAAGCGCATCGCGTTTTCGATCCGCAATTGCGCGCGTTGCTCGGCGCTTAGTTTCCGGCGGGCAGGATCAGCGTCGCGCGCAAGCCGGGTGCCGCGTCGTCCAATTCCAAGCGCCCGCCATAAAGCGCCGCCGTTTCCGCGACGATGGCGAGACCGAAGCCATGGCCGGGCTTGCTTTCGTCGAGCCGCCCGCCGCGCGTCAACGCGAGCGCCCGGCTTTCGGCGGGCATGCCCGGCCCGTCGTCCCGCACGATCAAGCGAATTTCGCCGCCCGCCGCCGCGAGCGTCACGTGCACCTTCGCGCGCGCCCATTTGCAAGCGTTGTCGAGGAGATTGCCCGCCATCTCCTCCAAATCCTGGCGCGCACCGGCGAAAACCAAATTGTCCCGCGCATCGATGGCGATATCCAGCGAACGTTCGGCATAAACGCGGCGCATCATGAAAACGAGATCGTCGAGCACCGGCCCGACCGCGCTGCGCGCGCCCGGCACGCCGGCCGCACCGGCGATCCGCGCGCGTTGCAAATGATGGCGCAACTGGCGTTCGATCCGCGCGGCGGCGCCGGCGATCACGCCGTCGGGGTCGCGGCCTTCATCGCGTGCCGCATTGACGATGACGGCGAGCGGCGTTTTGAGACCATGGGCGAGATCGCCCGCGTTGCGCCGCGCGCGTTCCTCGCTGGCCGCACTATGCGCCAACAGCGCGTTGAGATCGTCGACCAATGGTTCAATCTCGGCAATGCGGATCGCGGGTAGTTTTTTCGTCCGGCCCGCGCGCACGCTGGCGACGGCGTCGCGCAACCCGCCCAGCGGACGCAGGCCCACCGCCACGAGCACGATCGCCGCGAACGCCAAGGCAAGCCCCAGCAATCCGACGGCATACAAAGCCGGCCGCGTTTGGGCCGCGACCTCCTCCGCCAAGGCCGTCGCCGGGGCCGCGACCGTCACGGCGACCGCCCCGCCCGCCCCCGGCGGCGTGAACGCGCGGCGCACGCGCACGAGATCGCCGCCGTCGGGACCGGGCCCCGCCTCGCTCAAACTCGCGTTCCACAACGAGGCCGAAGCGAGCGCCACGCGGCCATCGTCGCCAGCCACCTGCCAATACCAGCCCGAAAGCGGCCGATCGAAACGCGGATCGACAGGCGGCGCGTCGAGGGTCAAGGCCCCCGTCGTTTCGTCGCGCGACAACGCGGCCGAGATCGAGGTCAGCGTCACGTCGAGCCGTGCCGTAAACGTCGCCGTCGCCGAGGCGCGCAGAATATCCGCGATCGAGAAACCCGCGACGCCCAACGCCGCCGCGATGGTCAGCAGCGAAACCGCGATCAACCGCGCGCGCAGCGAAAAGATCATGGCTTGGTCAAGCGCCAGCCTTCGCCGCGCAAGGTCGCGATGCCGACGGGGGCGATTTTGCGGCGCAGGCGGCTGACCAGCACTTCCATCGCGTTGAAATCGCGTTCGCTGCCCGCCCCGTAAAGCTGGTCGGACAATTCGGTGCGGCTGATCGTACGGCCCTCGTGATGCAGCAAATAGCCGAGGATGCGCGATTCGAACGCGGTGAGGCGCAGCGGCAGGCCTTCGAGCGAGAAATCGCCGGTCGCGGTGTCGAAGCTGAGCGGCCCGCATTCCAGCACCGGCGCGGCATGGCCCGCGTTGCGGCGCGTCAGCGCGCGCAAGCGCAGCACGACTTCCTCCACCCGGAAGGGTTTGGTCACGTAATCGTCGGCGCCGGCGCGGAAACCCGCGACCTTGTCGGCGAAGGCTTCGCGCGCGGTCAAAATCAGCACCGGCATCGCCACGCCCGCCCGCCGCCAGCGCGTGAGTACGCTCAACCCGTCGAGTTCGGGCAATCCCAAATCGAGCACGCAGGCCGCGTAGCGCTCCTCCGTGCCCAGATGGGCCGCATCCTCGCCGTTCCCGGCGATATCGACGGTGAAGCCGCCCGCTTCCAGGCCGCGCTTCAATTGATCGGCGAGCGTGACGTCGTCCTCGGCGACGAGAATTCTCATTTGCGCCGCGCCTCCAACATGCCCTGCCCGTCGACGTCGAGCAGCCCGCCGTCGATCGCCGAAACGCGGATGCGCAGAATGTCGCCGCGCGGTGTTTGCCAACGCAGGCTGTAGACGATGGCGCTGGCTTCCGTCGGGCGGCCGGGCACGACATCGGCGTCGATCATCCGGCCGAGATAGCGCGCTTCGACGCGCTTCACGGCTTCCTGCAAGGTCAGCAGCGGCGCCAAGGCGGCGGCCGCACCCGCAAGGGCGAAAATCGAGATTGCAAGGAAGGCGCGACGCTGCATGATGACGCTTGTTTGCACGCGGCAAGCTGAACGGTACTTGAACGGCCGGGTTCCGGCTGGGTTCAAGCCATCTGTAGCATGAAGGGGGCGTCCGGTCGCGCTTCGCGGCCTCACGCAAAGGAAAGACAGATGATCCGTTTCGCAACCACCGCCGCTTTGTTGACCTTGGCCGCCGCCCCGCTGATGGCGCAAACGCCGATCGGCAGCCTGCCCCAACGCGGCGGCATGACCATCGAAGGCACGGTGACCGACGTGTTCGGCAATCGCTTCGTGCTGCAGGACGACAGCGGCCGCGTGCTGGTCGAAACCGGTCCCGACCGCAATCGCCGCTTGGACATCAAGCCGGGCGAGAAGCTGCGCGTCGTCGGCAAGCCCGACGATGGCGGGTTCGACGCCTTCACCATCCGGCGCGGCGACGGCAGCGAGATCGTCGTGCGCAAGGACGACGACAAGAAGCCGCGTCCGCATGCCGAAAGTCCGAAGGAACGCGGCGACGGCCCGGGCCCGAAGCGCGAAGCGCGCCGCGGCCCGCCGCCGCCGATGCCGGCCGCGTCGATTTCGCCCGACGGCGTTCTGAAGGCGGTCGCCGATGCGGGCTACAAGCCCGAAGGCACGCCCGAGCGCCATCCGCGCCATTTCGAAGTGAATGCGACCAACCCGCAGGGTGAACGCGTGCGCGTGCACGCCGATCTCGACGGGCGCGTCTATCGCGAGGTTTGGGATCGCGGCCGCGGCT
Source organism: Tagaea sp. (assembly GCA_965228135.1). GTDB lineage: Bacteria > Pseudomonadota > Alphaproteobacteria > CACIAM-22H2 > CACIAM-22H2 > Tagaea. Next base: position 4,588,823 of record OZ245798.1, on the reverse strand, counting down.
TCGACGAGCGCCCCAGCGAGGCCGAGGCGCGCCGCTTCGCCGAAACCGGCGGCTACACGATCACCGGCCCGCTGGAGCCGCATCCGCGCCATTACGAAGCGTTGGCGACCGACGCCAACGGCCACCAAGTGCGCTTGAAACTGCACGCCGACGGCATTCGCGACGTCGATATGGTGCGCTAAGCGCGACCCAAACGGCGAAAGAAAAGGCCCCGGGGCGACCCGGGGCCTTTTTTACGTCGGGATCCGCGCGGCGTTCAGGCCTTCGTGCCGGTCTTGCGCGCAAGCGCCGGCGCGCCGAAAGCGCCGTCGGCCGCGAGCTTCGCGATCTCGTCGCCGCCATAGCCGAAATCGGCGAGCACTTCGTCGCGATGTTCGTCGAGCTGGGGCGGTGCGCGATAGACTTGGGTGGGCGTGTCTTCCAAGCGGAACGGGCTCGCCACCGCTTTCACGGTTTCGCCGCCGAACTCGAACGACGCCACGCCGCCCGCGGCTTGAAGCTGTTCGTGCTCCGCCGCTTCGCCGACATTGTTGAGCTTGGCGACGTTGACCTTCACCGCCCCCAGCCGCGCGACCACGTCCTGGCTGGACATGCGTCGCGTGACCGAGGAAATCGCCTCGATCACCTCGGTACGGCGCGTCTGGCGATCGCGCACGGTCTTATATTCGGGCCGGTCCAACAGCGCCGCATCGAGCGCCTTTGCGCAGCGCTCCCACATCGCGTCGCTGGGCGCGATGATCACGACGTTGCCGTCGGCGGTCGGGAAAACCTGGTTGGGCACGCTCAGATGGTTCGCCGTGCCCATCGCCTTGCGCACCACGCCGTCGATCCAATATTCGGAATAGAAATAGTTCACCAGATGCGCGGAGCTGAGCAGCAGCGAGGCTTCGACGCGCTGGCCTTGGCCCGTCCGCTCGCGGCTGAGCAACGCCGCGAGCACCGCGCTGACCATGGCGAGCGAGCCATGCAGATCGATGATGGCGCTGCCCACGCGCACCGACGGACGGTCGGGCTCGCCCGTCAGGCTCATCAATCCGCTATGCGCCTGCAGGGCCAAATCGTTGGCGCCGAAATCGCGCAACGGGCCGGTCGGCCCGTAGGCGAAGAACTCGCCATAGACGAGGCGCGGATTGCGCGCGCGCATCGCCGGGTAATCCATGCGCCATTTCGTCATGGCGCCGGGGCGGAAATTATGGAGCAGCACGTCCGATTTTTCGATCAGACGGCACGCCACTTCGCGGCCCGCGGGCGTTTGCAGATCCAGCGCGATGCTGCGCTTGTTGCGGTTCAGCGCCAGGAAGGAAGCGCTCACACCCAAGCGCGGATCCGTGCCTTCCGTCAGGCCCAGATGGCGCGCTTCGTCGCCGCCGACCGGCGTTTCGATCTTGATCACGTCGGCGCCGAGATCGCCGAAGATCTGCGCCGCCGCGGGCCCTGCGAAAACCCGCGAAAAATCCAGAACCTTGATACCGTCGAGTGCGCCGACCAATTCAATCACCCCGATGTTGTCGCTTCACGCCGCCGGCGCGTAGACGAGCGCTTCGCCGACCGTCAGCTTCTTGCCGGTATCGTCTTCGCACCACACGTCGAACTGGTAGGCGGTCTCGCCCGTCTCCGTGCGCGCTTTGGCCGTGACCTTGGCGACGCAGATGACGATCTGATCCTCGTAGATCGGCGCGATGTATTTCGTGCGCAGACGGCCCTTGCGGGCGAGCGCGCGGCCGAACACGTCGAACAGCAATCCTTGGATCCAGTTCGTCGACACCATGCCGTCGGCGATGATGCCGGGCAGACCCTGCTTCTTGGCGTAGGCGTCGTCGTCGTGGATCGTCGGCGGCTGGGTATGGATGCGGCCGTCGTCGATGGCGACGGTCGGCTGCGCGTCGACGTATCGGCGCATACGCTCGCGCGTCATCGGCCGCGGGGCGGAGCGCAATTCGGCGCCGATCTTGAGCTCGACGATGGAAGCGCCGCTCATCACTTCTTCTCCGATTTCTGCGCGTAGGCCAGGATCGACGTGTCGCGATAGACGATCAGCAGCGCGTTATCCGCCGCGCGGCGCAATTCCATCTCCATCACCACGTATTCGCGCCCGCGCCGCTCGTAGCGTTCGCTCACCACGCCCGACACGCTGAGCTTGTCGCCCACGCGCACTTCGCCGTGGACCGTGGCGTCGTATTCGTAATGGATGCGGGCACTCGGCCCCGTGCCCTTCGGACAGCCGTGGCGATAGAGGCGCAGCTTGTCGAGATGGATCAGCGTCGGGGGTGCGAGCGGATCGTCGATGCCTTGCAGAAAATCGTGATGCAGTTCGTTGGCGTGGGAGTATTCGCGCACGACGAACGCGCTCATCGTGTACTCGACCGGACCGATCCGATCGCCGACTTCCAAGTCGCAGACATATCCGCCGATCGCCAAAGCGCATCCCCTCCCGTTCGTGTTGCCTCAATCGCGAAATAACAAGACGGGGGCTGCGGGATAAGCCGTAACCGGCGATTAGGAACTTTTCACCGCCCGCAAACGATCCGTAAGACGTTCGAGTTCAACGTCTTTCCGACACGCGATGCGGCGTGCCGCTTTGTGTTGCGACGCCGGTTCGGTCTTTCAATCCTTGCCGCTTCGTCGCCGGATCGCTAGCCTTCGTTGCAATAGAGGAAAAGATCAGGAGGAAGCGATGGAATGGCTGCGCGCCGCCGAATTGTTCGTCAACGTCGTCCAATTGGGCAGTCTTTCGGCCGCCGCACGGCGTTGCGGCGTGTCGCCCGCGACCGTGTCGCGCATCATCCATTCGCTGGAGGAGGATGTCGGCGGGCGGTTGTTGAACCGCACCAGCCGTAAGCTCAACCTCACCGAAGCGGGCGAGTTCTATTACGGCCGGATCGATCAGATCCTGCATCAAATCCAAGAAGCGAACGACAGCGTCGCGCGCTTGCAGGCCAACCCGCGCGGCACGCTGCGCGTCCATTCGCGCATGCTGGTCGGCAATCAATATATCGCCCCGGCGCTGCCCGAATTCATGCGCCGCTATCCCGAGATCAGCGTCGATCTGACGCTGTCGAACTATGCGATCGACCTGATCGCGCAGAATGTCGACGTCGATATCCGCATCGGCAAGCTGGAGGATTCCTCGCTGGTCGCGCGCAAACTGGCCAGTGCCCATCGCATCGTTTGCGCCGCACCGTCTTATATGAAGAACTGCCCGCCGCTCGAAAAACCGATCGACCTGACGAACCACAATTGCCTGACCTACCGGATCAATCTGGGCCGGCCGGTATGGCGCTTCATCGACAAGGCGGGCAAGCTGCTGGAGGTGCCGGTGGCGGGCACGCTGCAATCCGACAACGGTCCGGCTTTGCTCATCGCCACGCTCGCGGGCGTGGGCGTTTCGGTCATGCCCGATTGGGCGGTCAAAGACGATATCGCCGCCGGGCGGCTGGTCAGCGTTCTGCCCGGCTATCAGGCGAGCCATATCGAATTCGACAACGGCATCTACGCCGTGTTCCAGCACGCGACGCAGATCCCCAGCAAAGTCCGCGTCTTCGTCGACTACATCGCCGCCCATTTCAAGGAGCGGCTGGGCGAGCCGGCGCGCCGCACCGAACCGGTTATGGAACTGGCGGCGGCGGGATGATCTTGTCGATCTCGGCGAGCTCGGCCGCCGAGAGCGACCACGCGGCCGCGGCGGCATTGGCGTCGACCTGCTCGGGCTTCGTCGCCCCGGCGATCACGCTGCCGACGACCGGCTGGGCGAGCAGCCACGCGAAAGCGAGATCGAGCAGCGTTTTGCCGCGTGCCTTGCAGAAGGCTTCGAGCTTCTCGATCGCGTCCCAATTGGCGCCGGTCATGTAACGCTCGGCGAGTTTGGGGGTGCTGGAAAGCCGCGCCCCTTCCGGCATCGGACCTTTGCGCGAATACTTGCCCGACAGCAAACCGCCGGCGAGCGGATAGAAGGGCAGCAAGCCGACACCCTTGCTGCGCGCGGCGGGGACGAGTTCGCTTTCCACGCGGCGATCGAGCAGGCTGTATTCGGCCTGCACCGAGATGAATTCCGAAACGCCGGCGTTCTTGGCCGTCCACGCCGCATCGACCAAACGCCAGCCGGTCGTGTTCGACCAGCCGACGTAACGCACTTTGCCCTGGCGGACGAGGTCTTCCAACGCACGCAGCGTTTCCTCGATCGGCGTCAACGGATCGGTGACGTGGAACTGATAAAGATCGATCCAATCGGTTTTGAGGCGGCGCAGGCTCGCTTCGACTGCCGACATCACATAGCGGCGCGAGCCGCCCTTCAGCACACCGACATCGTCCATCGGCCAGCCGAATTTGGTGGCCAGCACGATCGCGTTGCGGCGCGCCCCCAGCACTTCGCCCATCAGCGTCTCGGAACCGCCGCGATTGCCGTAACCGTCGGCCGTGTCGAACAAGGTGATGCCGCGTTCGATCGCGCGATCGATCACCGCGCGCGTCGCATCGAGGCCGATCCGGCCGCCGAAATTGTTGCAGCCCAGTCCGACGGCGGAGACGCGCAGGCCCGAAGCCCCGAGATTGCGTAGATTCATGACGGCGTGATCCTCAGGCGGGTTCGGTGGCGGCGATGGAGGGGCGTTGCAGCAGGCGCTGGCGCAGCGAAGTCAGGCCCGGATGCGAATTCGCGAGACCTTCGAATTCCGGCAAGCGGCGCGGCACGTAGCCGAGCACGCAGGCGACGGCGATCGTGCCGAGGTCGAAGCTTTTGTCGAGATCGTCGGCTTGGGCTTCCAACGCCGCCATCATGCGCTTCACCTTGTCGAGGTTCCACGCGATGAATTCCGGCGATTGCTGCGCTGCGGGACGCAAACGCTCGTTGCGTACCAGAATCGACGCCTCGATGATCCCGTCGCAATCGGCCATCCGGGTCAGCGCTTTCCAGCGCGCGAGGCCGGTGCGCGGCAGCAATTTGGCGCCGCCGAATTCCGCGTCGAGATATTCGGCGATGATCGGGCTGTCCTTGATCGCCGTGCCGTCGTCCAACACCAGAATGGGGATTTTCCCCAGCGCACTAACGGGGATCACCGCTTCGGGCTTCTGACGCGGATTGACGTCGACGAGGGCGACCTTGTCGGCCAAACCGTGTTCGTGAATCACCACATGGACCTTACGGCCATAGGGCGACATGGCATTTCCGAAAAGGCGCATCCCGTCCGATTCCTCCCTGACGAAGCGGCGCGGCATCGTATTTCCGCCGCCGGAGAAATCACTACCGGGCGGCGCGCCGGGAAGCCACCCCGGCGGCGAATAAGCAGCTTTCCGGCGCTTGCAACCCTCCCCCGCTCCGGGCGCGGTTTCTTCGCACTTGCGTCCGTCGCCGGGGCGGACGACCTTGCACGAAATGTAATCCGTGCCGCCGCATGCGCTTCGCGCTTACGTCGTACGAAAAACTGGTTTGCGTCCCCCCGGCATTTGCGGCGCCGATACCCGGGAATATGGTCGCGCTTGGTTCGCGCGATCGCGCAGGGCCGATCCGGGAGGAACGCAAAGATGAAATCGATCGGTAAAATGGGCCGTGCCGCCGTACTGGGCGGGGCCTTGCTGTTCTCGAACGCGGCCATGGCGCAGCAGACGGTGGTCGTCGCCTCGTTCGGCAGCCTGTGGCAGGAAGTCCTCGAAAAGGCGCTGGCGCCGTTCGAGAAGGAAAACAACGTCAAGGTCCGCTTCACCGCCGGCAGCTCGGCCGACAACGTGACCCGCGCCATCGCCGCCAAGGACCGCCCCGACGTCGACGTCGTGATGGGCGAGGAAATGACCTTCGCCCAGGGTCTTCAGGCCGGAATCTTCACCAAGCTCGACCCCGCTTTGATCCCCAACCTCGCCAAGGCCGTGGGCCCGGCGAAAATGGGCGACGGCACGGGCGTGGGCGTCATCATGCAGAGCATCGGCCTGTTCTATCACACGGCCAATTTCCAAAAGGCCGGGTTGCAGCCGCCGACCTCGTGGATGGATCTGGTCGACCGCAAGCTCTGCCACCGCGTCGGCTTCATGCATCCCAGCGTCTCGTTCAGCTACTACGCGCTGATGATGCTGGGCGGCGGCAAGGGCGCCGACATTCCCAAGGGCATCGACAAGGTCGTTGCGTTCAAGGATTGCATCGAAACGGTCGATCCGTCGGGCGCCAAGCACGTCGAACGCGCGCAGCTGGGCGATTTCGACATCGGCGTGCTGGCCCACCAGCTGGTCGTCTCGCTCGCCGATCGCGGCGCGCCGCTGAAATTCGTGACGCCCAAGGAAGGCGGCATCCTTCAGTTCACGACGATGGCCGTGGCCAAGAACAGCCCGAACCCCACGATGGCGCAGAAGGTCGTCAACGAGTTGCTGTCCGAACGCGTGCAAGCGATGTTCGTCGAGCAGTTCAAGGCGAGCCCGGTCGTCACCGGCGTGCCCGTTCCGCCCGCGTTGATCGCGGCGGGTGCCCCCGATCCGGCCGACGTGTCCAAATTCATCGCGATCGACGGGGCCCAGCTCCTGCCCGATCGCGCGCGCCTGACGCAGCAATTCGTCCGGGCGATGGCGCAGTAACTTTCGAACGAAGCGACGATCCGGCGGCCTTGCACGGCCGCCGGATCCATTTCGAGGACGGCATGACTTCACTTCCCACGACCGACGCCCAGTATCTGCGCCTTTCCGGCATTACGAAACTCTATGGCGGCATCCCCGTCGTCAACGACGTGTCCTTCGGCGTGACGCGCGGCGAGGTTCTGACCATTCTGGGGCCGTCGGGTTGCGGCAAGACGACGACGCTGAAAATGATCGCGGGTTTCCTGGCGGCCGATAAAGGCTCGATCGCGATCGACGACAAGCGCGTGGACGCGCTGTCGAGCCATCAGCGCGGTGCCGCGATGGTGTTCCAGAACTACGCCCTATTTCCCCATATGACCGTGCGCCGCAACGTCGCGTTCGGTCTGCGGATGCAGAAACTGCCCGCCGCCCAGATCGCGCGCGAGGTCGACGAGATGCTGGCGCGCGTGCGCCTCGATCCCTATGCCGAGCGCTACCCCAAGGAGCTTTCCGGCGGCCAGCAGCAGCGCGTGGCGCTGGCGCGCGCACTCATCATCAAGCCCAAAATCCTGCTGCTCGACGAGCCGTTCTCGAGCTTGGATGCCAAGCTGCGCAAGCAATTGCGCGTCGAATTCTTGGAAGTGCATCGCGCCTTCGGCATCACGTCGATTTTCGTGACTCACGATCTGGAGGAAGCCTTCGCGATTTCCGACAAGGTCGCGGTGATGAATGGCGGCCTGCTCGAGCAAATCGGCTCGCCGGTCGAGATTTTCGCGCGGCCGCGCTCGCGCTTCGTCGCCGATTTCGTCGGCCATAAGAATTTGATCTCCGGCGACGTCGCGAACGGCACGCTGACCGCCGGCGCCTTGGCGATGAAGATGCCGGCCGGCACAGCGAACGGTCCCGTGCAAGTCACCGTGCCGGTGCATCGCGTGCGCATTTCGCGCGGGCCCGTGGCGGGCGACAATGCCTACACCGCCGCAGTGACGAGCGTCACGTTCCTCGGCCCCGCGATGCAGATCGGGCTGGAGATCGCCGGCACGGCCTTCGAGGTCTATTCGCCCTCGACCGCCGAACTTGCCGATCTTGCCGCCGGCGATCGCGTCAACGCCGCCTGGGATGCCGGCGACGTGACCGCGATTCCGGCGGGCCGGAGCTAGGCCGATGGATCGCGCCGCACGCCGCGCCGCTTGGCTTCTGTGCCTGCCGATGCTGGCCTTTCTCGGCATCTTCTTCATCGTGCCGGTCGGCCAGATGCTGGGGTTGGCGCTATCGCCCAAGGGCGAGGGTTACTCGCTCGACCTCATCCTCTCGGTCGTGGCCGACCCGTTCTATCAGCGCGTGGCGATCCGCACCTTGCGCATCAGCCTGATCACGACCGTTCTCAGCGTGATCATCGCCTATCCGGTGGCGCTGCATCTGCGCAATGTCGGCCCGCGCTGGCAATCGGCGATCATTCTGGTGATGGTCTCGCCGCTGCTGACCAGCGTGGTCGTGCGCACCCTCGCCTGGGTCGTGCTGCTGTCGCAGCGCGGCATTCTCAATCAAGCCTTCACCGGCGTCGGCCTGCCGCCGATGCGCATGCTCTACGTCGAAGGCGCGGTCATTCTAGGCCTCGTCCATGTCTTTTTCGGCTACATGGTCGTGTCGCTGATGACGTCGATCCGCAAGATCGATGAGAATCTCTACACCGCCGCCGCCAATCTCGGCGCCAGCCGCTGGCGCCAGCATCTGGAAATCACGCTGCCCTTGAGCCTGCCGGGCGTGCTGACCGGCGCGCTGCTCGTCTTCATCTTGAGCGCCAGCGCCTATGCCACGCCATCGCTGCTCGGCGGCTTGCGCATCAGCATGCTGGCGGTCGAGGTGTTCAACCAGGCCATCACCTATTTCAACTGGCCCGAGGCGGCGGCGATTTCGATCGTGCTGTTCGTCGTCATCGCGGCGATCGTCTGGGCGGTCACGCGCGCGGCCGAAAGCGGCAAGCGCAAGGTGATCTTCCAATGATCCCGAATGCCGAACGCTTGATCCTGGGCGCTTGGACCGCGTTGATCAGCGTGTTCATGTTGGGGCCACTGGTCGTGATGTTCGCGATCTCCGTCACCGCGTCGGGCTATATCAGCCTGCCTTACGAAGGCGTCAGCCTGCGCTGGTACCAAGACATGCTGCGCCAGAGCGTGTTCATCGACGCGGCGATCAACAGCGTCATCCTTGCCTGCCAGGCGACGGCGATTTCGGTCGTTATCGGCACGGCGACGGCGATCGCGGTCACGCGCTATCGTTTTCCCGGACGCGGCATCGTTTTGATGCTGGCGGGGGCGCCGTTATTCGTGCCGCTGGTGATGACGGGCCTCGCCATCCTGATTTTCTTCTCCGCGATCGGTACGGGCGGGCCTGCGCAACGCCTGCTCGTCGCCCATATCTGCCTGACGCTGCCTTACATCGTGCGCATGGTCAGCGTGTCGCTCGCCGGGTTCGATTGGAATCAGGAAGCGGCGGCCCTCAATCTCGGCGCGTCGCGGTTTCGCGCCTTCGTCGAGGTGACGCTGCCGCAGATCCTGCCCGGCGTGATCGCGGGTGCCGCCTTCGCCTTCATTATCTCGTTCGACGATGTCGGCATTTCGATCTTCCTGACGGGTGCCGCCTACAAGACGCTACCCGTCGAGCTCTATGCCTTCGCCGCGTTCGACCTGACGCCGATGATCGCCGCCGTTTCGGTCGCGATGATCCTGTTCTCCGCCGCCTTCGTGCTGCTGATCGAACGTTTGTTCGGCGTGCAGAAGGTGCTCGCGGGCGAGGTCGGGTCCAAGAACCCGACCGCCTAAGTTTCGACAACCTCAACAACCGGACAAATACGCGCCATGAACCAGATCGATCTGAAGAACCGTATCGCCATCATCACGGGGGGCTCGGGCGGCATCGGCTTCGCCACCGTCGAGCGTTTCATCGCCTCCGGCGCCGCGGTCGTGATCTGGGATCTCGATCAAAAGTCGATCGACGACGCGGTCGCCAAGGCGAAGGGCGTCACGGGTATCCGCGTCGACGTGACGGACGAGGATTCGGTCAAGGCCGGCGTGGCGGAAGTGATCCGCCGTCACGGCAAGATCGACATTCTGGTGAACGCCGCGGGCGTCACCAATCCGCGCACGCTGGTCGTCGATTATTCGCTCGCCCTGTGGCGCAAGATGTTCGACGTCAACATGACCGGCACCTTCCTGTGCAGCCGCGAAGTCGTGCCGCATATGCAGAAGGCCAATTACGGGCGTATCGTGAATCTGGGTTCCGTCTCGGGCAAGGAAGGCAATCCGTTCTCGTCGGGCTATTCGGCCTCGAAGGCGGCGGTGCATTCCTTCACCAAGTCGCTCGGCAAGGAACTGGCCGCGACGAATATCCGCGTCAACGCCGTCGCCCCGGCGATCATCGCGACCAAGAATCTCTTCCACGACATGCCGGAGGAGATGAAGAAGCTGTGGGTGTCGCGCGTGCCGATGGGCCGCGCGGGCCTGCCCGAGGAAGTCGCCGCGATGATCACCTGGCTGGCGTCCGAAGATGTGTCGTTCTCGACCGGCGCCACGTTCGACATCTCGGGTGGGCGCGCGACCTACTGATCGCGCCTTCGCCTCGACCGGTTCAGCGCGCGGCGTAGACCGCGCGTTCGAACCGGTCGAACACGTCCAGCACCTGCTTGTCGGCGAAGGGCAGAATCTGGGTCAGCAACACGCCCGCCACGCCACTGGCCGGATCGATCCAGTAATAGCAATTGCTGAGCCCGGCCCAGGCGAGGCTGCCCGCCTTGCGCGCCCCCGGCACATCCGCGAAATTCACCATGAAGCCGAGCCCCCAGCCCTTGCGAATACCGGGCAGGAAATCGGCGGGGTTGGACAATTCCGGCAACGCGGGCTCCAGCTTCGACACCGGCAACGTGCCGGTCTGATTCTCCGGCAAGCGGCGCACCGTTTCCGGCTTCAGGAATTGCCGGTCGCCGACGCGGCCTTCGTTGAGGATCATTCGCGCGAAGGCGAGATAATCGTCGAGCGTTGAATTGAGGCTGCCGCCGCCCGGCCAGTATTCGCGGCCTTGCACGGCGCCGCGTTCGAACGGCGTCAAACGTCCGTCGGCTTCGCGCCGATGCGCCGTCGCCATGCGCGCGCGCTGTGCGGCGCTCAGCTCGTAGCCCGAATCCTTCATGCCCAGCGGCGCGAAAACATGGTCACGCAGATAAGCGTCGATCGTTTGCCCGCTGACGCGCTCGATAAACTGGCCGACCCAATCATGGCTGATGCCGTATTGCCAGACCGTGCCGGGATCGCCGACCAAGGGCAGGTTCAGCGCCGCGCGTTTGGCGGTGCTGGTCGGCGGCATGCCGGTCGCGGTCAGATAGCGCAGCGTGTCGGCGTGCCAGACATGTTCGGGGAAACCCGACGAATGCGACAGCAACTGGCCCAGCGTGATCGCGCCGCGTGCGGGGCGCAGCTTGGGCTTGCCGGCCGCGTCGAAGCCTTCGAGCACTTGGGGATTGCCGAGTTCCGGCAGAATGCGCGCGATCGGCTCGTCGGTGCGGATGACGCCCTTCTCGACCAGTCCCATCGCGGCGATCGAGGTGATCGCCTTGGTCATCGAGGCGATCCAGAAAATATTGTCCGGATTCATCGCGGCTTCGCCGCCGGTGGCGACCTTCCCGGCGGCGGCACGCAAAACCGTGCCCTCGCGCGTGGTCACGCCTGCGACAATCCCCGACGCCGCGTTGGTCGCGACCGCGTCCGCCAGCAACGCCTCGATCTTTTCCAAGCCCATCGATCCCTCGGTCATCGTTTGGCGGGAGTATAAACCCACGCTGGCTTGCGCGCCCGGACAGGCAGCTTCCCGTCCGCCGAAACGATGCGGCACCCGCGACGTTGCTACACTCGGTGCTTGCAACGAGCGAAAGACGGGTGACATGGCGCAAGGCGAACGGATTTACGGCGTGGGTGTGGTGGGGGCGAGCCCCGAGCGCGGCTGGGCCTTGGCGGCGCATTTGCCCGCATTGCGCGCCCTCGCGCGCTACGACCTCGCCGCCGTCGCGACGACGCGCCTGGAAACCGCCAAACTCGCCGCCGAGAAATTCGGCGCCAAGCGCGCCTATGGCGATTGGCGCGAATTGATCGCCGATCCGGCGGTCGATGTGATCGCGATTTGCGTCAAGGTCGCGCATCACCGCGAAATCGCGCTGGGCGCCATCGCGGCGGGCAAGCATCTGTTCTGCGAATGGCCGCTGGCGTTGACCGTGAGCGAGGCCGAGGAAATCCGCGACGCCGCCGCCAAACGCGGCGTGAAAGCGATCGTCGGCCTGCAGGGTCGCGCCTCGCCCTATCTCAACGCCATCCGCGATCTGGTCGCGAGCAGCGCGATCGGGAAAATCCTGTCCACCACACTGGTTTCCTCGCTCAATAACTGGGGCCCGCGTTTGCCGGCGGCCGAAGCCTATCGCACCAAGCGCGAAAGCGGCGCCACGGGCTTGACCGTGCCCGGCGGGCATTCGCTCGATTCGTTCTGCCATTGCGTCGGCCCCTTCGTCGAATTGGCCGCCGTCGTCACGACGCAGCATACGAAATGCGAGATCGTCGAAACCGGCGAGATCATGGACGTGACCGCCCCCGATCAGGTGCTGGTCAGCGGGCGCCTGGAAAGCGGCGCGGTCGCGTCCGTCCATGTGAAGGCCGATATGGCCAACCCGACCGGCGTGCGCTTCGAGATTAACGGCACCGACGGCGATATCGTCGCCGTCACCCGACCGCCGGTCGGCGTGGCGCCGGTCGGCATCCAGCGTGTGGAACTCGACGTTTCGATCGCGCGGCGGCGCAAGAAGCCATTCGAGCCGGTCGCTGTCGAAACCCGCGATCCGCGCCTGCCGGAGACCCTTTCCGGTCCGCCCTTCTATACCGCGCAACTTTACTTGCGCCTGCTCGACGCCCTGGATGGCGGGGCGGCGCCCGCGCCCGACTTCGCGGATGCGGCAAGAACCCACCGCCTGCTCGCGGCGGTGCAAACCGCGTCCGATACCGGCATCCGCCAGCGGCTCTAGTCCGGGTTGTTTTCACCGGCGGAGAAGATGGCGTTCGACTCCTGTCCGTTCAGCGGCGGTTGAGCGCGGTCTAGCATCGCGCGCAATCGCCGATTCAACGGGAGTGGTACGCCTTACATGCTTTATCAGACGATCAACGGCGCGCGCGTGCCGGTCCTCGGTTTCGGCACTTGGCATTTGCGCGGCGATTCGGGCCGCGACGCCGTGCGTTACGCGATCGACGTGGGCTATCGCAGCATCGACACCGCCTCGCGCTACGAGAACGAGGTCGAAGTCGGCCAAGCCATCGCGGCGTCGGGCCTGAAGCGAAGCGAGCTCTTCGTCGCCACCAAGATCCGCTATCTCGAGCTCGCGCCCGACCAGATCGAAACGCGGATGCGCGAAAGCCTGGATCGCCTGGGCCTCGACTATGTCGATCTGATCATGCCGCATTGGCCGAGCCCGACCTTCCCGATCGGCGAAGTGATGAAGGCGCTGCGCGAAGTCCAGGAAAAAGGCTGGGCACGCCAAGTGGGCATGAGCAACTTCCCCGTCGCCGTGATGCGCGATGCGGTCGCCGCGTTCGGCGCGCCCTTGTTCGGCAATCAGGTCGAGTATCACCCCTATCTCGACCAATCGTCCGTGCTGGCCGAGCTGCGCAAGACCGGCATGTTGCTGACCGCCTGCATTCCGCTGGCGCGCGGCGCGATCGAAGGCGATCCGGTACTGACCGCGATCGGCGCCAAATACGGCAAGACGGTCGCCCAGGTCACGTTGCGCTGGCTGATCCAGCAACGCGGCGTACTTGCGATACCCAAATCCGGCCAGCATCCGCGCATCAAGGCGAATTTCGAGATCTTCGACTTCGCGCTGGACCCCGGCGAGATGGCGCGCATCGGCGCGCTTCGCGGCGGCAAGCGTCTCGTCAGTCCGGATTGGGCGCCGGTCGTGTGGGATCAGCCCTGGGCCGAACCCGCCGCCATCGTCTGATCGAAACCAATCAAAACGGGAGGAACCCCATGAAGAATCGAATTTGGAAAACGTTGCTCGGTGCGGGCGCCGCTTTGGCGCTCGGCTGCGGCACGGCCGCCGCCCAGCAGCCGCAGAAGGTCAACATCGCCTATGTCGTGCCCGACGCCGACATCCTCGGCCAGTCGATGTTCATCATGGCCGATTACATGAAGCGCTCGCTGCCCGGCCGCTTCGACATCGCCGTCCACGGCAACAGCACGCTGTTCCCGCAATCGCAGCAGATCCCCGCGATGCAGCGCGGCAATCTGGATATCGGCTTCGTCAACATGTTCGACGTATCGCCGCGCGTGCCCGAAGCCTCGATCCTCACGGCCGGCTATCTGGTGCGCGACGTTGCGCATAACTGCGTGGTCATGAACTCCGAATTCGGCCGCAAGGTGCGCGCCGACGTCGAATCGAAGATGAACATCGTCATGCTGAACCAGGCGATGATCGGCTACCGCACGCTGGTGCTGCGCAAGAAGAAGGACGTGAAGACGCCCGCCGATCTTTCCAACATCACGATGCGCGAAGTCGGCAACGAGGCGTTCCAGTTCCTGGCGGAAGCTTTGGGCGCCAAGCCCACGCCGATCGCGTTCGGCGAGCTGTATCTGGCGCTGCAAACCGGCACGGTCGACGCGTTCGCGGGCTTCTCGACCGCGATGAAGTCAACGAAGTTCAACGAAGTGACCGAACAGCTCGTGCAGACCAACCATCTGCTGGGCGTCGATATGATCTCGGTCTCCAAGAAATTCTGGGACTCGCTCAACGACCAGGAAAAGCAGGTCGTGCGCGAAGCGGCCAACGCCGCATCCGAGTTCACCATCGCCAACCGCACGCGCGCCGAAGCCAACGCCGTCGCCGAATTGACCAAGGACGGCATGACGGTGACGACGCCCGACGTCGCCCCCTTCCGCGCGCATATGCGCGAGAAGTACCTCGCGTCGAAATTCGCGCAAGGCTGGCCCGCCGGTCTCTACGACCAGATCGCGGCGATGCCGTCCGATCCGGAATGCAAGATCAAGTGAGCTACAAGAGTACCCTTCGTAAGATCGCGCTGGCGGCCGACTGGGCCGCCGGCGCGATGCTTTTCGTGGTGTTCGCGGCACTCGTGGCGCAGACCACCATGCGCTACGTGTTCGGCTCGCCGCTATCGACGTCGCAGGAACTGGCGACCGTCTCGTTCCTTTGGCTGGTGTTCTGGCTCGCCGGCTCGTCGATCGCGCTCCAGCACCATGTGCGCTTCGACATCGTTTACAACGCGCTGCCCGAACAAGGCCGGCGCGTCACGTCCATCCTGGTCAATCTCTTCTATCTCGCGATCTTCGTCCGGGCGATGCCCGCGACCTTGGAATATTTCATGTTCCTGGAGCTCGAGAAGACCGCTTCGCTCGCGATTTCCTATCAGATCGCCTTCCTCCCCTATTTCATCTTTTTCGCCGTCTTCCCGCTGAAGATCGCCGTGACGATCTTGAGCCTGCTGGGACGCGACTGGCGGGAGAGCCTTTGATGTCGACGCCGTTGATCTACATGCTCGTCGCCCTGGTGACGACCACCGCCATGGGCTTTCCCGTCGGCTTCGCGCTATTCGGCTCGGGCATTTTCTATTTCATTCTGACGGGGCAAGACCCGAGCCTGGCGGGCGAACTGATTCTGCACGGGCTGTTCGGCGCCTTCGTGCTGCTGGCCGTGCCGCTCTTCGTGCTGGCGGCGCGCCTGATGAACGACGGCGGCATCACCGAACGTCTGCTGCAATTGTGCATCGTGCTGGCCGGCCGCCATCGCGGCGGTTTGGCCCAGGTCAACGTGATGACCTCGCTTGTCTTCGCGGCGATGAGCGGCTCGGCCACCGCCGACGCCGCCGGCGTGGGTCGCGTGCTGATCCGCATGATGACCAAAGGCGGCAGCTATTCGCCGGGCTTCGCGGCGGCGGTCACCTCGGCCGCGGCCACGATCGGCCCGATCTTTCCGCCCTCGATTCTGATGGTGCTCTACGCGCTGGCGAGTTCGGCGTCCGTCGGCGGCTTGTTCATGGCGGGCGTGCTGCCCGGCCTGCTGATGGCCGCGATGATGATGATGATGGTCGCGTGGATCGCGCGAAAGCGGAACTATCCGACGGTCGCCCCGCCCCCGACGTCCGAAGTGCTCGGCATCGTCGGGCGTTCGATTCTGCCCATGCTGATGCCCGCCATCCTGCTGGGCGGCATCTATTCGGGCGCGTTCACGCCGACCGAAGCCGCGGCCGTCGCGAGCTTCTACGCATTGATCCTGTCCGCCGCGATCTACCGCACCCTCGGCTTCAAGGAATTCGTCGAAGCGCTGACCGATACGGCGCGCGTCACGGCGACCGTGACTTGCGTGTTCTTCGGCGCCTTCGTGTTCAGCTACATCTTGACCGTCGAACGGATCCCGGCGGCGATCGCCACGTTCTTCGATCATGCGGATGTCTCGGCGAACATGTTCCTGCTCGCCGTGAACATCCTGCTGCTGATCCTGGGCTGCTTCATGGACGCCGCCGCCATCATCCTGGTGATGGTGCCGCTGCTGCTGCCCACAATCCAATCGCTGGGCATCGACCCGATCCATTTCGGCTTGGTCGTGACGTTCAACGTGACGATCGGTTTGGTGACGCCGCCCTATGGCATGGTGCTGTTCGTGGTCAGCGGCGTGAACAAAATCCCGATCCGCGATATCCTCGCCGAGATCTGGCCGTTCATCGCGGTGTTGATCGCGGCCCTCGCGATCTTGACCTATGTGCCGTGGTTCTCGCTGGCGCTGCCGACTTATTTCGGCTTCGTGCGCTGATCGTCGGGCGCGGCGAGCCAAGCGCGGAGCGCTTCGTTGTCCTCGCCCAGCACGGGCGGGGCGGCGAAGCTTTCCGGCGCGCCGGCGAAACCGATCGGATTGCGGATCCCGCGCACTTCGCCTTCAACCGGATGCGTCGCGCGCTGCTCGAGACCGATATGCCGCGCCTGCGGATCGTCGACGACCTCGGCCAGCGACAGCACGGGCGCATGCGGCACGTCGTGGCTTGTTAGCAACTCGATCCATTCGCCGCGCGGCTTGGCGGCGAAGGTCGCTGCGAGTTCCCCTTCCAGCGCCGCGTAATTGTTGACGCGGTCCATGCGGCCGGCGAAGCGCGGATCGGCGGCGAGATCATCGCGCCCCGTCGCGGCGATCAAGCCTTCCCAGAATTTGACCGGCGACGACAGATGCACGGCCAGCAGCGCGCCGTCGGCGCAGGCGAAGGCGAAGGATTGCGAGATCTGCGAACGATGCACCGGGGCGGGCACGATACCGCGCGTAAAATAATGCTGATAGGGCTCGCTGGCGAAATGCGCGACGGCCGCCATCATCGGCACGTCGAGCACGCGGCCCTTCCCGGTGCGCTCACGCGACAGCAACGCGCCCAGCACGCCATAGGCGGCGTAAAGCCCCGTCACCGCATCGGCGGCGGCGGGGCCTTTGATCGTCGTATCGCCGGGCGACACGAACAGGCTGAGATAGCCCGACGCCGCCTGCGCCACCGTATCGTAAGCCGCCATGCCCGCGGACGGGCCATCGGCGCCGAAGCCGGTGATCGAACAATAGACGAGACGCGGGTTGAGCGACGTCGCGGCCGCCGCGTCGAGCCCCAAGCGCGCCATCACGCCGGGCCGGTAATTCTCGATCAACGCATCCGAACGCCGCACGAGCTCCGCGAGTAGCTTGCGGTCGCCCTCGGTCGTCAGATCGAGCACGAGGCTCTTCTTGTTGCGATTGAACGCCTTGAATTGCGGGCCGTAGAGCCCGCTTTCGAAATTGCGGAACGGATCGCCGCCGCCCGGCCGTTCGACCTTGATCACCTCGGCGCCGAGATCGCCCAGCAGCATCGCCGCGAAAGGCGCCGTGATGAAACTGCCCAAATCGATGACGCGAAAACCGTCGAGAAGCCCGGGGACCATCGCGTCAGGCTTTGGGCGCGTCGCGCACGAAGACGCGCTTGATTTCGAACGACGACAGACGCCAGCCGGACGGCGTCTTGGCGAAGGCGCAATGCCATTCGCCGAGGCTGAACGGCTGCGCCATCGGCAGCGGCAAAGCGGCGCCGCGCGCGTTGTAGACCATGTAATAGGCCAAAGCCGTCGCACTGTTTTGGTCGCGCACCTGGACCGAGATCGTCGTGACCATATGGCGCATGACCAGATCGTCCGGCCGCTGGCCGATGATCTTCGGAATTTCGGCGGGGCCGGTCAGCGCCGTATCGCCCCGGCGCAGCACGCCGTCGGGGGTGAACATCGCCGCCATCGCCGCACCGTCGCCCTTGTCGACTGCGACCGCGTAATCGGCGAGCAATGCCCGGCAATCCGCTTCGATGTCCCGCCGCAACGATCCGTCCATGTGTCCTCCCGTGTGTCGCGTCGGAAGTGCCATGCGTCGGGCGGGCCGTCACGCCGGCGGTCGCGACAAGCTGATTTGCAACCATTGCAACATGTACCCGCCAAATCCCGTCGTTGCGGTGCGGCAAAACGGCGATCCTTTGCGCCGCGCGCAACGGACGTTTGACGGGACCAATAAAATTCGCGTGTTAGCCTGCCGGCGGTATTGACGTGAATTTGTATGCCGCCCCGCAAAACAATGCACGGGGGGTGCAGTCCTGGGAGGGAACATCATGAAACGCATCGTCACGGCGGCGTTCGCCGCAATCGCGTTGACGGCGACCGGCTTGTCCGGCGCGGCCGCGCAGGAATGGCCCAAAGCGGGCCCCATCACCATCATCGTGCCGTTCGCCCCCGGTGCGGGCAACGACCTGCTGGGCCGTATGACGGCCGAGTATTTCACCAAGCGCCTGGGCCAGCAGGTCGTGGTCGAAAACGTCGCGGGCGGCGGCTCGGCGATCGGCCTCGACAAAGCCGCCCGCGCCAAGCCGGACGGCTACACGCTGCTGTGGTCGCCGTCGGACGGCATGAGCGTGCTGCCCGCCGTGCGCAAGACCGTGCCCTACAAAGTGCCGGACGATTTCGAATTCCTGGCGCGTATCGTCCACGTGCCCTTCGTCGTCGCGGTACATCCTTCGGTCCCGGCCAAGAACCTGGCCGAGCTGATCGCCATTTCGAAGGAACGCCCGGGCCGCATCCGCTACGGCTCGTCGGGCGTGGGCGGTGCGCCGCATATGGGCACCGTGCTGTTCGGCATGCGTGCGGGCGTGCGCCAGACGCATGTGCCGTTCAACGGAATCGGTCCGGCGTTGACCGATTTGATCGGCGGTCACACTGAAATGCTGTGGCTGACCCCGACGACCGGCGCGCCGCATGTGCAATCGGGGAAGATCCGCGCGATCGCGCAGACCGGCCCGGATCGCCACCCGCTCTATCCCGATACGCCCACGCTCAAGGAATCCGGCGTGAACGTCGAATTGACGGTCTATTACGGCATGATGACCCCCAAGAACACGCCCGCACCGATCCTGGATCGCCTGCGCAACGAGATCCGCGGCATGCTCGAGGATCCGGCGATCGTCAAACGCCTCAACGAACTCGGCTACACGCCGGCCTATCTCAACGGCGACGACTTCAAGAAGCTGGTCGTCGACGAGCTCAACCAATGGAAACAGGTCGCCACCGAAGCGAACATCTCGCTGGCGGACTGATCGACAACGGCGCGTCCGCCGGCCGACGCCGGCGGACGCGAAGCGTCTCGGGGGAGCGCGAACGCCATGCGATTGGCTAACAAAGACATCGTCGGCGGCCTGTCGGTCGTGTTCATCGGCGTCGTATTTCTCGTCGGCGCGATGAAAATGCGCATCGGCGACGCGATCGAAATGGGGCCGGGCTATTTCCCGATGCTCGCCTCGATCATCGCGATCGTGCTGGGCCTCGCCATCACGCTGGTCGGCATGGTGCGCGCGAGCGAGATCGAAAAGCCCGAATGGGCCCCCGCGATGGCGTCGCTGGGCAGCGTGTTCGCCTTCGGCGCGTTGCTCGAGACGACGGGATTGATTCTCGCGACCGCCGCGTGCGTGGCGGTCGCCGCGATGGGCGATCTCGATTTCCGAAAGCGCGAAACGCTGTGGCTGGCGGTCGGCACCGCGATCGGCAGCTGGTTGCTGTTCCGGGTTTTGCTGGGCCTGCAAATGCCCGGCTGGGTGATTCCGGCGTTCCTGGCGGGGTAGTGCGATGGAAGACTTAATGATGGGCTTCAGCGTCGCGCTGTCGTTCCAGAATCTGCTTTACTGCTTCATCGGCGTGACGCTGGGCACCGCCGTCGGCGTTCTGCCCGGGATCGGACCGCTCGCGACGATCTCGATGTTGCTGCCGATCACGTTCTATCTCGATCCCACGCCCGCGATCATCATGATGGCCGGCGTCTATTACGGCTCGGAATACGGCGGTTCGACGGCGTCGATCCTGCTGAACCTGCCCGGCGGCGCTTCCAGCGCCGTCACCTGCCTCGACGGCTATCCGATGAGCAAGCAGGGCCGCGCGGGCGTGGCGCTGTCGATCACGGCGCTTGCCTCGTTCATCGGCGGCAGCCTCGGCATTCTGGTGCTGATCGCGTTGAGCCCGGCGGTCGTGGCCATCGCCTTCTCGTTCGGCGCGGCCGAGTACTTCGCCGCGATGGTGTTCGCGCTGGTCACGCTGTCGTTCATGACCAGCGGCTCGCCGTTGAAGGCGCTGGCGATGGTCAGCGTCGGTTTGCTGATGGGCCTGGTCGGCACCGACGTGATCAGCGGCGCCAACCGCTACATGTACGGCATTCCCGAACTTTACGACGG
The DNA here is from genome assembly GCA_965228135.1 of Tagaea sp. Lineage (GTDB taxonomy): Bacteria > Pseudomonadota > Alphaproteobacteria > CACIAM-22H2 > CACIAM-22H2 > Tagaea. Next base: position 4,568,490 of record OZ245798.1, on the reverse strand, counting down.
GATCAACGTCGCGGCGGTGACGATGGGCCTGTTCGGCGTGTCGGAAGTGATCGCCTCGATCCGCAATTCGGCATCGGAAGGCGCCAAGCAATCGATCCCGCTGCGCGCCATGGTCCCGACCGGCGACGATCTGAAACGCTCGATCGGCCCGACCTTGCGGGGCTTCGGCGTCGGCTCGCTGATCGGGCCGTTGCCGGGCCTGGGGGCGACCGTCGCGTCGTTCCTGAGCTATGCGCTGGAAAAGCGCGTCGCCAAAGATCCCTCGCGCTTCGGCAAGGGCGCGATCGAGGGCGTCGCGGGGCCGGAATCGGCCAACAACGCGGCGGCGCAGACCGCGTTCATTCCGATCCTGACGATGGGCATTCCCAGCACCGCCTCGACCGCGGTGATGCTCAGCGCCCTGATGATGCAGGGCATCAATCCGGGTCCGCGTTTGATGACCGAACACGCCGATCTGTTCTGGGGCGTGATCGCCAGCTTCTGGATCGGCAACATCATGCTGCTGATCTTGAACCTGCCGATGATCGGCATGTGGGTGCGGCTGCTGCGCATTCCCTATCGGCTGCTCTACCCGGTCATCATGGTGATGATCTGCATCGGCGCCTATAGCGTCAAATTCCAGCTGCTCGACGTCTGGCTCGTGCTCGGGATCGGCGCGATGGGTTACGCGATGCGCCTGCTCGACTTCGAACCCACGCCGATGCTGATCGGCTTCATTCTCGGACCGATGTTGGAGGAGAATTTCCGCCGCGCGATGATCGCGGGGTTCGGCGATCCGATGGAAATCATCATGCGCCCGATCAGCGGCACGCTGCTGGCGCTGTCGGCGTTGTTCCTGCTGCTGACGGTCTGGTCGGTGATCCGCCAAGGTTCCGGCGCGAAGCCGCCGGTGCTGCGCGAGGAGTAACCCCCCGCCCAACGGCGACAAAAAAAGAGGCGGCCCCGCAAGGCCGCCCCTTTTCGCTTGCGCGGTTGGAAGCGCTAGGCGATCAAGCGGCCGCCATCGACCGGCAGCACGATGCCGGTAATGAATTCCGCGTCGTCGGAGGCGAGATAAAGCGCCGCGCCCGCGATATCCGACGGCTTCGACAAGCGGCCGAGCGGAAAGGTTTCGACCAGGCGGTCATGCGCCTCGTCGGCCTTTTTCGGATCCTTGAAGATCGCGTCGAACATCGGCGTGCGGCCCACGCCCGGTGCGATCACGTTGACGCGCACGCGGTTCTCGGCGAACTCGCCCGCCATCGATTGCGTGATCGAGATCACCGCCGCCTTGGCCGCGTTGTACCAAGTCATGCCGGGGCGCGGCCGGATCGCGGTGACCGAGGCGATATTGATGACCGACCCGCCGCCGCCCGCAACCATGATCGGCAGGATATGCGCCGCCGCGTGGTAGAGCGATTTCACGTTGACCGCGAAGATCGCGTCGATCTCGGCTTCCGGCAGCTTGGCGATGCGCCGCGGCTGCTGGGAAATACCGGCATTGTTGACCAGTACGTCGATACGGCCGGTCACGGCGGCGGCCTTCTCCGCCAGCGCCTTGACCTGATCCGAATTCGACACGTCGCATGCGGCGGCATAGGCCGCCGCCCCGATCGACGACGCGACCGCTTGCGCGTTCTCCGCATTGCGATCGGCGCAGATCACGATCGCGCCTTCGCGCGCGAAACGCCGCGCCATTTCCGCGCCGAAACCCGAACCCGCGCCGGTGATGAGCGCCGTCTTGCCCTTCAGCCGCATGGATCAGCGCTCCACGGCGGCGATGAAGGGCGCGAGCTGGATGGGCGCGCCGGTGCGTTGGCTTTCGATCGCCGCGAAGATCATCGCCGAGGTCTGCACGTTGTTCGCGACTTCGGTTTCCAGTGGTGCCCCGCCCGCGCGCCATTGCGCGAAGCGTTCGATCAGCCAGTTGTTGATCCATTTGGGCTGGACCAGCAGATCGATCTTCTGCCCCTGGCCTTCGCGATGCTGCTGGCGCCAAATGTCCTGGCGCATGAACAATTCCACGGTGCGATGGGTCAGGATCGCCGTGCCGTGCTCGCCATCCACACGGATATATTCCTTGTAGAAGGTGTTGAGGCCGGTCGAATGCGCGCAAGTGCCCTCGTACACCGCCTTCACGCCATTGGCGAAGCCGAGCACGACCACCGCGTCGGTGTCGCCCTTATACGCCGCGTAAGACGGGCGCCACGTCGTCGCGTAGACGCTTTCGCATTTGTCCCCGGCCAGATCGGCCAGGATATCCATGTGGTGGATCGAGCCTTCGATCAGCAGCGGGTGTTCCATCTCGTGCCGGAACAGCGAGCTCCAGGCCATGTGCTGGCGCATATCGCCCTGGAAGCGCATGCCGATCGCGTTGATTTTGCCGAGCTGGCCCGATTTCACCACGCGGCGCAAAGTCGTCTTGTCTTGGTCGTAGCGGTGGCTCATCGTCACCGCCATCTTGCGGCCCGCCGCTTTCACCTTCTGCGCGATGCGCAGCGTGGCGGCCATCGTATCGGCGATCGGCTTTTCGCACAGAATGTCGAGCCCGGCGGCGATCGCCGCGTCGATCACTTCCTCGTGATGCGCCGGCGTGGTCGCGACCGTGCAGAAATCGGCCTTCACCGCCTTGAAGGCTTGCGCCGCATCGGTGAAGCACTGATCGTCGCGCAAACCCAAGGCGGTTTGCCCGGCTTTCAGGTTTTCGGGGTTGCGGTCCACCAGGGCGACGACCTGGATCGTGCCGTCGACCACGTTGCTGCGCAGAAAGTCGCTGCACCAGCGCTTGCCGAAAACGCCCACGCCGACATGGATGACGCGCTGCGGGGCGCGATTTTGCGAGCTCATCTTTTCAAGATCCCGTATTGCGTTGAAATTCCGACGCTATCTTAAGCGCGTACCGGCGGGTTGATGCCCTGCCGGAAGTGCAAACCTGTTTGTCATTCGGCAATCAGCTTTTGAGGAACCCGCCGATACCGCTTTTGGTCTCCGGGTTGCCCGTCCCGGCCTTGGCAAGGCGGGTGGCGAACGCCGCCGCCGCGCGCTGGTCGAGGGTTTCGCTCTCCAACGCGAAGCGCTTGATCTTCTCCAGCGCCCCCGGCTTGCCCGCCAAAAGCTCGTCGATCACCCCGGCGAGGCTCGCCGCCAGCGTGCCCGGCGCCGCGACCCGGCTGACGAGCCCGTATTCGCGCGCTTCGGGCGCTTCGATCGTCCTGCCCGACAGGATCAAATCCATCATCGCGCGCAGCGGCATCACGCGGCGCAAGGTCGGAATGGCGCCATAGGGCGTGATGCCCTTGCGCACTTCGGGAAAGCCGAATTTGACGCCGTCCTCGGCGATCGAGATATCCGTCCAGGCGACGATCATCGTGGCGATGCCCAGCGCGTAGCGTTCGACCGCCGCGATCAACGGCTTGGGGAAGTTTTGCACCGACCAATGCATCGCTTCCAGCGCGTCGTACATCGCGTCGATCTCGGCCGGCGGGGCGTCCTGCAGCGCGCCGAGATCCTTCAGATCGCGCCCGGCGCAGAACACGCCGTCCTTGCCGCGCAGCACCACAATCCGGCATTCGCCGTCGGCGGCCAATTCGTCCATCGCCGCCTTCAGCCCGTGAACCATGCGGTTGGACAACGCGTTCAAGCGCCCCGGATTGCTGAGCCAAACGGTCGCCACGCCGCGCCCATCGCGCGTAATCTCGATCCCCGACACCCGAACCTCCTTGCTGAATACGGCGCCATTTTAGGGCGTCGGGCCGCCGCACGACGTTTCATATGCTCGATAGTTGGTTTTCACGCGGGCGGATGGTCCGGCCCCCGCCCCGCTGCTAGTTTTCCAGGCCGCAGCAGGGGAACGCCGATGGATCTCGAACAATTCCGCATCGACCGCAAAGACGGTATCGCCACCGTCATTTTCGACCGTCCGCCGGTCAACGCGCAGAATTTGCGCACGCGCACGGAACTGACCTGGGTGTTCGACACGCTGAGCGACGATCCCGATATCCGCTGCGTGATCCTGACCGGCGGCGGCAAGGTCTTCTCCGCCGGGGCGGACATCAAGGAACGGCGGAGCATGACCGCGCAGCGTGGCGACTATATCCGCCATAACCGCGTGACGCGCGAAAGCTTCTACGCGATCCGCGATTGCGCCAAGCCGGTGATCGGTGCGGTCAACGGCGCCGCGATCGGGGCGGGTTACGCGCTGATGGCGTGCTGCGACATTCTGCTCGCGTCCGAAACCGCCTATGTCCAGATGCCCGAGATCGATGTGGGCCTCGCGGGCGGTGCGAAGTTCCTGGAGCTTTTTCCGCGCACCAAGGCGCGGATGATGTTCTTCACCGGGCGGCGCGTGCCGGCCCAAGAACTCTATCGCTTGGGCATCGTCGAAGAATGCCTCGCCCCCGACGCGTTGATGCCCGCCGCGTTGGCGATGGCGGCCGAGATCGCCGCCAAAAGCCCCGTGGCGCTGGCGCGCAACAAGCACGCCTTCAACACGGTCGAGGAAATGTCGCTGCGCGAAGGCTATCGCTTCGAGCAGGGCGTTTCGGCCGAATTGTCGCTGACCGAGGACACGCGCGAGGCGCAGCGCGCCTTCGCCGAGAAGCGCAAACCCGTCTTCGGCAAGCGTTGATCCGATGACCGACGCCGTCCGTCTGGAACGCGAGGGCAATGTCGCCGTCGTGACGATCGACAATCCGCCGGTCAATGCGGGCTCGCTCGCCGTGCGCCAAGGCCTGCTCGATGCCTTCGCCAAGATCGCCGGCGACAAGACCGTGATCGGGGCCGTGCTGATCGGTGCCGGCCGCACCTTCGTTGCCGGATCCGACATCCGCGAATTCGGCAAGCCGCTCGCCGATCCGCAATTGCCCGCCGTCATCGCGGCGATCGAGGCATGCCCCCAGCCCGTCGTCGTCGCGATCCATGGTGCGGCGTTGGGCGGCGGCTATGAATTGGCGTTGGGTTGCGATTTGCGTGTCGCCACGCCGGACGCGAAACTCGGCCTGCCGGAAGTCACGCTTGGCATGATCCCCGGTGCGGGCGGCACGGTGCGCTTGCCGCGCATCGTCGATCCCGCCGAGGCGATCGATATCGTCGTCACCGGCAAGCGTGTGCCCGCCCCCGATGCGCTGAAACTCGGCATGATCGACACGATCTCGACCGGCGATCTGCGCTTGGCCGCAATCGAACTCGCGCGCTCGCCCGCCACCGCCAAGCGGCGGCTGCGCGATCTGCCCGTCCGGCCGGGCGATGCCGCGCGTTTCGATGCGGCCGCCGCGGCGGCATTGAAACGCAATACCGGCCGCAAACCGGTCGCGGAAGCCATCGCGGCGTTGCGCCGGACGATCGCCTTGCCGTTCGCCGATGCGCTGGCCCTGGAACGCGCCGCGTTCCAGGAATTGCGCCAGGGCGATGAAGCGGCCGCGTTGCGTCATCTGTTCTTCGCCGAGCGCGAGGCCGCGCGCATCGACGGCGTTTCGTCCGATGCCGCGATCGAGCTGCGCCGCATTGCCGTGATCGGGGCCGGCACGATGGGGGCGGGTATCGCCGCCGCGTGCCTTGCCGCCGGTTACGAAACCCGATTGATCGATATCGACGCCGCATCGCTCGCGCGCGGCGCCGCGCGTATCGCCGATATCGCCGCCCAGGACGTCGCCAAAGGGCGCTTGACGGCCGATGCCGCCGCCGACCGCGCCGCACGTCTGATCGCCTCGACGGCGCTCGCCGATGCCGCCGATTGCGATCTCGCGATCGAAGCGGTGATCGAGGATATGGCGATCAAACGCCGCGTGTTCGGCGAGTTGGACGCGATCCTGCCCGCGCACGCGATCCTCGCGTCGAACACATCGTATCTGGATCTCGACGCCATCGCCGCCGCGACCCAGCGGCCGGAATCGGTCGTCGGTTTGCACTTCTTCAGCCCGGCGAATGTGATGCGCCTGTTGGAGATCGTGCGCGGCGCGAAGACGGGCACGGCCGCACTCGCCACCGCACTCGCCATCGCCAAGAAGCTCGGCAAGCTGCCGGTCGTGGCGCGCGTGGGCGAAGGTTTCATCGGCAATCGCATCTATTCGGCCTATCGCCGGGAATGCGAAATCATGGTCGAGGATGGCGCCGCCCCCGCCGAGATCGACGCGGCGTTGACCGGCTACGGCTTCAAGATGGGGCCGTTCGCGGTGTGGGACATGTCGGGCCTGGATATCGCCTGGCATACGCGCCAGCGCCTGATCGCCGAAGGCAAGGCGCCCGCGCGCGCCTTGCCGTTGCTCGACCGGCTATACGAAGCCGGGCGCCTGGGCCGCAAGACCGGCGGCGGCTGGTACGATTATCCGGCGGGGTCGCCCTCGCCGATCGTCGCCGCGATGATCGACGAACGCCGCCGCGAACTGGGCGGCAAGGCGACGCCGATCCCGGCCGACCGGATCGTCGCGCGCGTTCTGGCCGCGATGACGGCCGAGGCCGATTCCGTCCTCAAAGACGGCATCGCCGCGCGCGCCGCCGATATCGATCTTGTCATGGTCAACGGCTACGGCTTCCCCGCCCATAAAGGCGGGCCGATGTTCCAAGCGGCACAGGCGCGCTAGCGCGACGCGCCGATCTCCAGCACGATCTTGCCCCGCGCCGTGCGTTCGGCGATCGCGCGAAATCCGGCCATGCCGTCTTCGATCTTCAATCGATCGGTGATCCAAGCGGGCAAGCGGCCGGCGGCACCGGCTTTGAAGATGTCGCCGATTTCTTTCGCCAGGGTCGCAGATTCGGCTTGAACCCAGCGCTCCAGCGACGAGCCCATCACGGCGATGTCTTTGAGCAGGATGTAATTGGCGCGGATCGTCGGAATGCGGCCCGCCGCGAAACCGACGACGACCAAGCGGCCTTGCGGCGCCATGCAGCGTAGCGCCGCGTCGAACATGTCGCCGCCGACGGGATCGATCGCGACATCCACGCCCGCATTGCCGCTCCATTTCAGCACTTCGGCGCGCATCGCGTCGGCATCCTTGGCGACGATCGCGGCATCCGCCCCGGCCTCAAGCGCCAAAGCCTGTTTCTCGGCCGACGACACCACTGCGACGACACTGCAGCCGAGCAGGCGCGCGTAGCTAACGGCCGCGATGCCCACACCGCCGCCGGCGCCGAGCACCAGAACGCGTTCGCCCGGCTGCGCCTTGGCGCGCTTTTGCAACGCCACCAGCACGGTCGCATAGACCGTGACCATCGCGGCGGCGGCATCGAAGCCAAGATCGTCGGGGATCGGATAGCAACGCCAAGCCGGAACGGCGAGACGCGACGCGAACGCGCCATGCACCGCCATCGTCGCGACACGGTCGCCCACGCGAAGATTCGGCACGCCCTTGCCCAGCACGGCGATGATGCCCGCCGCATCGCGGCCCGGCACGAAGGGCAAAGCGGGTTTCGTTTGATACTGGCCCTGCATCATCAGCAGGTCGGGGAAATTCACCGACGCCGCCGCGACATCGATCAGCACCTCGCCGTCGCCGGGCACGGGATCGGGAAAATCGCCATAGACGGCGTTTTCCACCGGGCCATACGCCTCGACGCGCCAGGCTTTCATCGCGCGGCGCCCGCCGGTTCGAACACCGGCACGCCGTTCTCGATCGCGCGCAGATCCAACGCAATGCCGACCGGGCCCGCGAATTCCGGGTTCTTGATCCGGCCGCAAACGGTCGGTCCATCGCCCAAGCGCACGACCGCGACCGTGTAAGGTCCGGTTTCGGTCGAGTTTTTCGGCGGACGGCGGATCACCGTCCACGACACCAGCACGCCGCGATCGGCGGCTTGCTTGGCCGTCACCTGCGTCGCACCGCAAGCCGGACACGGACCCGCATCGCGCAACGAGCGTCGCCCGCACGCCGCGCATTCGATGATCGTGGTCATGCGCCGCCCCGTTGCAGGATGTTCACCACGCACACGACGCCCGTGCCGCCCAAATTATGCGTCGCGGCCGTGCGCGCGCCGGCGACTTGATTGGGATGCGCACCGCGCAACTGCAGGACGGATTCGTAAACCTGGCCCAAGCCCGTGGCGCCGACCGGATGGCCCTTGGCGAGCAAGCCGCCGCTCGGGTTGATCGGCATTTCGCCGCCCACGGCGGTACGCCCTTCCAATGCCCAGCGGCCGCCTTGCCCGCGCGGCACGATGCCCAAATCTTCGCAATCCGCGATCTCCGCGATCGAGAAGCAATCGTGCAATTCGACGAAGCTCAAATCGCGGGCCGAGATGTCCGCATCGGCATAGGCGCGATTGGCCGCCGCGACCGTGGCGCCGAACGACGTCAAGTCGCCATGGCCGCCGACATAGGGCGTGCCCCGGCATTGCGCGCTGGCGAGCACGCGCACCGGTTCGGCGCCCGCGCGGCGCGCCAACGCTTCGGTCGTCAGCACGACCGCCGCCGCACCATCGGAAATCGGGCTGCAATCGTGACGGCGCAACGGATCGGCGATCAACGGCGATTGGACGATCTCGTCCAAACCGATCTGCCCGCCCATCTGCGCCAGCGGATTGCGGGCCCCGTTCGCCTTGTTCTTGGTGACGATCGCCGCGACTTGCTCGCGCGTCGTGCCGTAGCGCGCGGCATGGGCGTTCCAGATCAGGCCGAACAGCCCGGGAAAGGTCAAACCCGCCGCCACATCGTCGCCGGGATCGAGCGCGCAATTGAGCGCCGAGGTCACTTGCGGCGTCGCCGCATGGGTCATCGTTTCGACACCGACGGCGATCGCCGCATCGCACAGTCCGTTGGCGACGGCAAGATAAGCATGCCGGAACGCGATGCCGCCCGACGCACAAGCGCCTTCGACCTTCGTGCACGGCACGGGGCCCAGACCGATACGATCGCCGACGAGCCCCGCCAGCACTTCCTGGCCGTTCAACACGCCCGACACGAAATTGCCGAGATAGAGCGCGCCGATCTGATCGGGCGCGCAATTCGCTTCGGCCAGCGCCTGCTGTGCGGCTTGCGACGCCAACGCGACCGGCGAGGTGCCCTTATGGACGCCGAAAACGGTCGAGCCGATCCCGGCGACGAAAACCTCGCGCGTCATTTCGGCGTTCCCTTCTCGGTCGAGCGCGCCCGCAATTCGGTCTTCAGAACCTTGCCGTAATGGTTCTTCGGCAGATCGGGCACCATCACGTATTCGCGCGGGCGCTTATAGCGGGCGATGTTGTCGAGGCAGAGCTTGTCCAGCGCCGCCTGTTCCACCGCCGCATCGGGCTTGGCGACGACATAGGCGACGACTTCCTCGCCCCATTCGGCATGCGGCCGGCCGATAACGGCGGCCTGCGCCACACCGGGGTGGCGCAGCAGCACTTCCTCGACCTCGCGCGGATAGACGTTCGACCCGCCCGAGATGATCAGGTCCTTCGAGCGATCCTTGAGCGTGAGATAGCCCTGATCGTCCATGGCGCCCAGATCGCCCGTCCACAGCCAGCCGTCGCGGATCGAGGTTTTGGTCGCTTCCGGATTGTTCCAATAGCCGCGCATGACGCAGTCGCTGCGCGTGATGACCTCGCCCGTTTCGCCGGGCTTCACGTCGTTGCCGTCGGGATCGACGACGCGCACTTCCACGCCGGTGCGCGCCACGCCGCACGAGCCGTAGCGCGCCACGTCGCCCTGCGCACGCGCTTGCGCGTGTGCGGGCTTCGAGAGACACGTGATCGTGTTGGGCGATTCGCCCTGGCCGTAGAGCTGCAACAGGCGCGGGCCCATCGTGTCGAGCGCACGTTCGAGATCGGCCACATACATCGGCCCGCCGCCGTAAAGCAGCGTGCGGATATTCGACGCCTTGTCGCGCAGCGCCGACGCGCTTTGCAGCAGGCGCACGATCATCGTGGGGGCCGCGAAGGCCGTAACGTTGCGATGGCGACCGAGGATTTCGATCACCTCGTCGACCGAGAACGACGCCGATTGCGCGATGACGTTGAGCGAGCCGCGCGCGATATGCGGCAGCGCGTAAAGTCCCGACGAATGCGACATCGGGGCGGCGTGCAGCAGCGTATCCTCGCCCGCCAGATGGTCGATATCGGCGAAATAGCAATTCGTCATGAACAGCATATTGCGGTTCGTGAGCGTGGCGCCCTTCGGCCGGCCGGTCGTGCCGCTGGTGTAGAAAAGCCAGGCGGGATCGTCGATCCCCACTTCGACGGGATCGTCGATCGGCTTGCCGTCCAGCCTGTCGATGGCGCCGGGGGCCGTCTCGATCAGAATCAGCTTTTCGAGATGCGCCGTTTCCGGCTTCAGCTCCGCATGGATGCGCGGCGAGGCGAAGCACATAAGCGCGCCCGAATTCTCCATAATCCAGGCGAATTCGCGCGCGTGCAGCTTGGCGTTCATCGGCACGATCGCGAAGCCGGCCTGCCAGGCCGCGAACATGACCAACAGATACTCCGGCGAGTTATCCATCGCGATCGCGACGCGCGCACCGGGTGAGTCGGGCAAACGCGCGCGCATATATCCCGCCAGACGGCGTACGCGCGCGCGAAGCTCGGCATAGCTCCACGTATCGCCGCCGATGGTGATGGCCGGCGCATCGCCGATGCGACGCGCCGTGCCTTCGAGGAGCCGAGCTAGATTCATGTTCCCTCCCAGCGCCGGTGCCGGTTCAACCGGCGCGCTTGCGCTTCAACTTGGCTTTGCCGGACCGCAATGCCGCCGTCGCCTTTTCGTCGAGCTTGCCGGCGGCGGTGACGACCACGCCGTAGTCGCGGCGCGCCGTCGCACGGTCGATCAACTGATTGACGACGTCGGACACGACGCGTGCCGGATCGCGTTCGAACGGATTGCCGAAGCCGCCGCCGCCGGGCAATTCCAGATGCAGACGATCGCCCGCCGGAATTTCCTGGAAGCCCTTGGGCTTGATCGGCTTGCCGGAGACGAGCTGTACCAAGCCGCCCGCCCCGCTATGGCCGCCGTCGCGCCCGCGCGCCGGGTGATCGACGCGGTCGAACATCGCTTGGATGTTCATCGTTTCGCCGACGGCCGAGCCGATCTCCAGGATCTGCCCCAGACCGCCGCGGAACTTGCCCGCACCGCCCGAGTTGGGACGGAATTCCTTGCGCCAGATCGTCAACGGCGAGACGGCTTCCGCCGCCTCGACCGGCACGAGCTTCACGCCCGCCGGGAACGCCGTCACCGACATGCCGTCGCTTTGCGGACGCGCGCCTGTGCCGCCGTTCTTGAACATGAACGATTCCCACACGCGCTTCTCGCCGTCGAACCAGCGATTGCCGCGCAATTGCGGGTTCCACATCATCGAACCTTCGGCCGGCGCGCCGCCTTTGACCGCTTGATGCAAGCAGCCCAGCACGACGTCGGGCAGCATGTGGCCGACGATGTGCCGCGCGGCCACCGGGGCCGGACGCTGCACGTTCAAAATGCAGCCTTCCGGCGCCGACACGGTGATCGGCAGCATCGAGCCGAAATTGTTCGGGATGTCGGGCGTCAACATGCATTTCACGCCGAAGCAGGTATAGGCGGCCGTGTAGTTGGCGACGACGTTGATGCCGAAGCGGCTCATCGGCGACGAGCCGGTGTAGTCGACATGGATGCCGTTCTTGGTGATCGTCAGCGCCGCCACGATCGTGACCTCGCCGTCGTAACCGTCGCAGGTCATCGAATTGCGATAGACGCCCGGCTTCAGCTTGCGGATTTCCGCCAGCGTCGCCGCGTGCGAGGATTCGATGATGTGCTCGGCCAGATCGTCGAGCGAGGTCATCTCGAACTCGCGCATCATCTGCGCCAAGCGCCGTGCACCGTCGTCGCAGCTCGCGACCATCGAGAACAGATCGCCTTCGACCTGCACCGCCTCGCGCACATTGGAGCGCAGGATATGCAGCAGATCCTCGTTCATGCGCCCCTTCTCGGCGATGCGCATGATCGGAATGTAGAGACCTTCTTCGTAGACCTGGCGCGCGTCCGGGCCCATGCCGCGCCCGCCCACGTCGACGACGTGAATGGTTTCGGCGACGAAGCCGACCAGCTCGCCGTCGAGGAAGCTGGGCGTCACGACCGTGAAATCGTGCAGATGGCCCGACGTCATCCACGGATCGTTGGTGATGAAAGAGTCGCCCTCCGACATCGTGTGGGCGGGAAACACTTTCAGAAAGTGATGGACCGACGCGGCCATCGAATTGACGTGGCCGGGCGTGCCGGTCACGGCCTGGGCCAGCATGCGGCCCTTCACGTCGAACACGCCGGCGGAAAGATCGCCCGCTTCGCGCACCGTGGTGCTGAAGGCGGCGCGGATCAGCGTCTGCGCTTGTTCCTCGACGACGGAGATCAGCCGGTTCCACATCACCTGGACCCGGATCCGGGAAGTATCCTTCTTCTTCATCACGCGCGACCTCCGATACGGGCCGACGCGGTGGCGCGTCGGCAATCGATGTAACCCAAGCCGTTGATCACGGCGTCGTAACCCTTCGGCAGGAAGGTCGAGGTTTCGCGTTCCACGATCACGGCCGGGCCCTTCACCTTGTCGCCCTTCGACAGATTGTCGCGCTCGTAGACCGGCACCTTGATCCAATCTTCCTTCGCGGGATCGAAGATCTGGCGCATGCCATCGGGCTTGGCCGTGCGTCCGCCGCGCGGATCGCGCACCGCCGAAACCTTCTTGGTCTCGGTGCCGACCGTCAGCGCCCAGGTCAGAATTTCGACCGCGCGGTCGGGAATGGCGCGGCTGTAGATCTGGCCGTAAAGCTTGTCGAAGGCCTTGCGCAATTCGACGACGTCGCTGGCGCGCAGCGTGCGGGCCGGCAACGGCACGGGGATCTCGTGGCCCTGGCCGACATAGCGCATGAACGCCAAACGCTGTTCGACCAGCTTGCCGCCCAGTGCCGCCTTGGCGACGACTTCGCGCGCTTCACCGCGCATTTCGTCGAGCGTGCGATTGACGGCGGTGAGATCGAAGCCGTCGAGCGTCGCGGGGAAGCTGCGCACGATTTCATAGGCGACGGGGGCGCGCAGGAAGCCCAGCGTCGAGCCCACGCCCGCGCCGCTCGGCACGATGAAGCGCGCGACATTCAGCTTTTCCGCGATGCGGCCGACATGCAGCGGGGCCGCACCGCCGAACGCGATCATCGTGTAATCGGTCACGTCCTTGCCGCTTTCAATGGCGTGGACGCGCGCGGCACTCGCCATATTCTCGTCGACGATCTCGGCGATGCCATAAGCCGCGATCTCCGGCCCGATCTTCAACGCTTTGCCCACGCTGTTCGCGGCGGCGTCGGCGCTGGCCTTGCGATCGAGCTTGATCCGCCCGCCCGCGAAATTGTCGGCGTCGATGCGGCCGAGCAGCACGTCCGCATCGGTCACGGCGACATCCTTGCCGCCGCGGCCGTAGCACGCCGGCCCCGGCTCGGAACCCGCACTGTCGGGACCGACCGTGATGCGGCCGAGCTTATCCAGGCGCGCGATCGAACCGCCGCCCGCCCCGATTTCGACCATCTCGATCACCGGAATGCGCAGCGGCAAGCCGCTGCCCTTCTTGAACCGGTATTCGCGCGCGACTTCGAAAGTGCGCGAAGTTTGCGGCTTGGCGTGGTCGATCAAGCAGACCTTCGCCGTCGTGCCGCCCATATCGAAGGACAGCACGTTGTCGAGCCCGCATTGCGCGGCGACATGGGCGGAGAAGATGGCGCCGCCCGCCGGACCCGATTCGACCAAGCGGATCGGGAAATCCATGCTGGTCTGAACGGTCGTCAGACCGCCGCCCGACTGCATCAACAGCAGCGGGCAATCGAAGCCGCGCGCCTTCAATTCGCGCGACAGGCGTTCCAGATAGCCCGCCATTTTCGGCTGGACATAGGCGTTGGCGCAGGTCGTCGAGAAGCGCTCGTATTCGCGCATTTCGCCCGACACCTGATGCGACAGCGAGATCGGCACCGACCCCAGGATCGAACGCAGGATCTTGCCCGCACGGATTTCATGCGCGGGATTGACGTAGCTGTGCAGAAAGCCGACGGCGACGGCTTCGACCTTCGCGGCGCGCAGTTCCAGCGCGACCTTGCGCAAGCCCGCCTCGTCCAGCTTCAGCAGCGTCTTGCCGCGCGCGTCCATACGCTCGGCGACGACGAAGCGCAGATGGCGCGGGACGAGCACCGCCGGCGGCGTGATGAACGGGTCGTATTGCTCGTAACGATCCTCGCTGCGGATCTCGAGCACGTCGCGGAAGCCTTCGGTCGTGACCAAAGCGGTGCGAGCACCCTTGCGTTCGATCAGCGCGTTGGTCGCCAGCGTCGTGCCGTGAATGATCAGACCCATATCGCCGGGTGCGATGCCCGCATCGGCGATGACGACCGAGATCGCCTCGAGCACGCCTTGTTCGGGCGCACGCGGCGTCGTCAGCACCTTGGTCGTGTAACGGCGGCTGCCGATTTCGAGCGCCGCGTCGGTGAACGTGCCGCCGACATCGACGCCGATGCGGCAGGTCTCGGTGCGGCTTTTACGGGTACGCGTTCGGTTCATTCTTCCTGGCTCGCTTTTCGGGTGATCAGGGATTTGCGCAACGCCGAACCAGATCGATCGCGCGATCGACGTCGGATTCGGCGTGATGATGGGCGAAGACGAAACGGTAAAGGCCGGGCTCGGTCCATTCGAGCAGCGGCAGCTTCGCTTGCGTCAGGCGGGCGACGACGGCGGCCGGCAAGGGCACGAAGATCTGGTTCGCATCGACGGGCTCGGCGCAGGGCAAGCCCATCGCGGCCAGACCGTCCGCGAAACGGCGCGCGAGATGGTTGGCGTGCGCGGCCGAAGCGATCCAACGATCGCCGTCCAGCATCGCCAGAATCTGCACCGCCAGATCGCGGCGCTTGGAAAGCTTGTGGCCCGCGCGCTTGACCGGGTCGGCGAGTTGTTCGCGGCGCACACGGCCGAAAAGAACGATCGCTTCGGCGTTGAGGCTGCCGAGTTTCGACGTGCCGAAGCTCAACACATCCACGCCCGCCCGCCAGCTCGTCTCGGCCGGCGTCACGCGCAAAGCCGCCACCGCATGGCCGAAACGCGCGCCATCCATATGGACGCCGATATCCGCGTCATGCGCGAGGGCGCTCAGCGCCGCGATTTCGGCGGGCGTGTAATTGGCGCCGCGTTCGGTGGATTGCGTCAGGCTGAGTGCGGCGCGCGTCGCGGGTTCCTTCGCGCGAAACGCGGCGATCGTTGCCCGCGCCGCATCGGGATCGATCTTGGCGCCCGCCCCCGGCAGCGCGATCAAGCGCGTGCCGGGCGAATAGAAGGCATAGGCGCCGGCTTCCCAGCCGCGGATATGCGCATGTTCGTGACAGAAGATCGCGCCGTCGCCGGGCACGAGTGCGGACAGCGCCAGCGCGTTCGCCGCCGTGCCCGTGACGACGGGAATCGACTCGACGTCGCGGGCGAAACAAGCGCCCAAGCCCGCATCGAGTTCGGACTCCAGAAAGCGGGAGCCCGCGAATACATTGGTGCGCAAGGCCGCGAGATGGTCGTCGGCGACGGCGCGCACGACCGCTTCTAAAGCGGGGGCAAGGTTGTCGCTGCGGAAGTCGGGAAGGGCCGACATTGGCGAAGAATTCCAAGCCTCAAATAATGTGCGCTTAATGTTTTATACATACAGTATTTTGAATGCGTCAATCTGAATCTCGTCGATCGGATATTCGATAAACAGCCGTTAAATAGCGATTTTTTCGAAAGGCGCCTTGACGGAATGGCAAAACGGTGAATTTAATACACTGTGTGTATATTAGAGCTTCACGGCCATACACAAGAACCGATCGAACCAAATCAAATGGAGACAGGGATGAAATTTTCGGCTCGTTGGCTCGCAATCGGGGCGGTCTGCGCCCTGGGGGCCGTCGCCCCGGCGACCGCGCAAACGGTCAAGCTCGACATGGCGAACGAATACAACCAAAGCACCCCGCTGGGCGCCGCGGACGTATACTTCGCAGGTCTGATGAAGACCAAGACGAACGGCTCGATCGACGTCGTCAACCACCTCAACAACTCGCTGAACATCAACTCGCGCGCGATGATGAACGCGGTCGGCACGGGTGCGGTGCCGCTCGGCAATTTTCCGATCCAGGTTGCCGCCGGCGTCGATCCGATCTTCTTGATGTCCAGCTTGCCCTTCATCGCGGCGACGGCGCAGCAATCGCACGTGCTGCAAGACGTGATGCGCCCTTCTCTTGAACGCGCACTCGCCAAGGAAGGCCAGATCCTTCTTTACTTGACCGCTTGGCCGTCGGGCGGCGTGTGGTCCAAGACGCCGATCACCTCGATGGCGGCGTTCAATAACCAGAAGATCCGCACCAACGACGCCGTCGCGACCGACATCTTCAAGGCCGCCGGCGCGTCGCCCGTGCAAATGAGCTGGGGCGATTTGATGCCGCAATTGCAGACCGGTGCGGTCACCATGGTCCATACGTCGAACGCCACCGGCGTTTCGGGCCGGCTGTGGGAATCGCTGCAGCACTACACCGACATCGGCATGGTGCTAGCCGTTAATGCGGCCGTTATGAACAAAGACGCGTTCGACAAGTTGACGCCGGCGCAGAAGACCGCCGTTATGGATGCCGCGAAGGAAACCGAGGCTTGGTGGCGCAGCGAACTGGTTTCGGAATCGAAGAAGAACGATGGCATCATCGCCTCGAACGGCGGCAAAATCCGCCAGTTTGAGGAGGTCGATCCCGCCGTAATCGCGAAGTTCCGCGAACTGGGCAAACCGATCGTGGACGCTTGGCTGCAGAAGGCCGGCAAGTCGGGTTCCGATCTGCTCGCCGAGTACCGCCGCCGCGCGGGAATCAACTAAGCGCAAGGCGCCGCGGCATCCGGCGAGCCGCGGCGCCATTCACTCGCACATCGCCGCCGGGTTCGAGGCCTCCATGATCGCTTATCTTTCCCGTGCCGGCGCGGCCATTTCCTGCGCGCTGCTGGTCTATGTTTGCATCCACACGATGGCCGAAGTTCTGCTGCGCGCGCTGTTCGGCGCCTCGACGCTGATGCTCGACGAAGTCGGCGGTTACGCGCTCGCCGCGATCACCTTCTTCGGCCTGCCCTACACGTTTCGATCGGGCGGATTGCTGCGCGTTCAGTCGCTGCGCGCCGCCTTGCCGCCGAAAGTTTGCCGAACGCTGGAGATCGTCGTCGTCGCGGCCACGCTCGCGATCGTCATTTACATCGCCTATTTCGTGTATCGCGACATCGCGCGCAACTTCATGCGCGGCGCGCGCACCGACAGCTATGTCCCGATCCCTCTGTGGCTGCCGCCTTGCGCGGCGCTTGCCGGTCTCACGCTGTTCGCGCTCGATCTCTGCAGCTACATCGTCGAATTGTTCCGCGGCCGCCCGCTGATCGTCGACGGCGAATCCCAGATCTAAGGAACGCGGTACATGGAATCTCTCGTCCTCTACAGCATCGCCATGATCGCGTTCGTCGTCGTGGCTCTCGCCGCCGGAATGTGGATTTTTGCGGCCGTGCTCGCCGTCAGCATCGTCTCGCTGAACGTCATCAACGGATTCGGTTTCGAACGCATCGGCCTTATCTTGCAGCCGGTGATCTGGCGTATGGCCAGCAGCTACGAGATCGCCACGTTGCCGCTGTTCATCTGGATGGCGGAAATCCTGTTCCGCTCGCGCCTGTCCGATCAGATCTTCCGCGCCTTCGTTCCTTGGATATCCTGGATACCCGGCCGCTTGTTGCATGTCATCGTGCTGGGCTGCGGCGTGTTCGGTTCGGTCGCCGGGACCTCGGCCGCGACCTGCGCCACGATGTCGAAGATCGCGATCCCAGAACTCGATCGGCGCGGCTACGACCAGAAGATGGTTATCGGCGCGCTCGCGAGCGGCGGAACGCTGGGCATCTTGATCCCGCCGTCGATCACGATGGTGATCTACGCGATCGCGGCGGAAGTCTCGCTCATCGATATGTTCTTGGCGGGCTTCCTGCCCGGCGCGCTGCTGATGCTGCTGTTCTCCGCCTATATCGTGATCTGGGCGATCTTCAATCCAGAGAAGACAGAACCCCCACTGCCGCCCACCACGCTGGGCCACAAGCTGCGCGCGACGCTCGATTTGGCGCCCACGTTGCTGCTGCTCGCCTTCGTCATGGGCGCGCTGATGACCGGTATCGCCACGCCGACCGAAACCGCCGCCTGCGGCGTCGTCGGCGCGTTGGCCTTGTCGGCGTTCAATGGTTCGCTGACCTGGCAGAGCTTCCGCGACGGTCTGGACAGCACGATCCGCATCACCTGCATGGTGATGATCATTCTGGTCGCGACCGCATCGATGTCGTCGATGATGGCGCTGACCGGCATTCCGCGCGCCATCGCGACGACCGTGAACGGAATGGAACTCCATCCCTACATGCTCGTCGTCGTGCTCACGGTGATTTACATCATCCTGGGCATCTTCCTCGACGGCGCGTCGATGATCCTGCTGACGCTGCCGGTCGTGCTGCCGATCATCTCCCATGCCGGGTTCGATCTGGTCTGGTTCGGCATCTTCCTGATCATCGTGATCGAGATGGCCGAGCTAAGCCCCCCGGTCGGCTTCAATCTGTTCGTGCTCCAACACATGACGGGACGCGACATCTTCTATATCGCCGGCGCATCGATGCCGTTCTTCCTTCTGATGATCGTGGGCATTGCGATGATTACCGTATGGCCGGACATCGTGTTGATCGCACCGCGTTTGTTCAATTGATGCGCGGAGCAGATCGATGCCGCTGATCAAATACATCACCGACATCCATTTCGACTTCGGCGCCGCGAAGGCGCTGGGCGAGTTGTGCGCCGCGCACGGGATTGCGCGCCCGCTGATCGTGACCGACAAGGGCGTGATCGCGGCGGGTGTCGCCGCGCAAGCGCTGGCGGCGATCGAGGGCAAGCTGCCCTTGGCGGTGTTCGACGAGACGCCCGGCAACCCGACCGAAGCGGCCGTCGATAAGGCGACCGCGCTCTATCGCGACCACAAGGCCGATGGCATCGTGGCGATCGGCGGCGGCTCGTCGATCGATCTCGCCAAGGGTGTGGCGATCCTGGCGGGCCATCCCGCCCCGCTCGCCCAATACTGCACGATCGATGGCGGGGCGCCGAAGATCACCAAGAATTGCGCGCCGTTGATCGCGATCCCGACCACGGCGGGCACGGGCAGCGAAGTCGCGCGCGGCGCCATCGTCATCCTGAACGACGGCCGCAAGGTCGGCTTCCATTCCTGGTTCCTGGTCCCGCGTGCGGCCGTGCTCGACCCGGAACTCACCCTCGCCTTGCCCGCCGGCCTCACGGCCGCCACGGGCATGGACGCGATCGCGCATTGCATCGAAGTGTTCCTCGCCCCGGCCTTCAACCCGCCGGCGGACGGCATCGCGCTGGACGGCTTGGCACGCGGCATCAAATGGATCCGCACCGCCGTGACTGACGGCAAGAATCGCGAAGCACGCAAGCAGATGCTCAGCGCCTCCATGCAGGGCGCGATGGGCTTCCAGA
Source organism: Tagaea sp. (assembly GCA_965228135.1). Taxonomy (GTDB): domain Bacteria; phylum Pseudomonadota; class Alphaproteobacteria; order CACIAM-22H2; family CACIAM-22H2; genus Tagaea. The sequence goes on along the minus strand of OZ245798.1, from coordinate 4,549,057 downwards.
AGGGATTGGGCGCGGTTCACTCCCTCTCCCACGCACTCGGCAGCTATCGCGCCAAGTCGCTGCATCACGGCACGTTGAATGCCGTGCTGTTGCCCGCCGTGCTGCGCTTCAACGAAAGTGCGGAGACGGCCGTGGTGGAGGACAAATACGCAAGGCTGCGGATCGCCTTGGATCTCGCGCCGGGCGCCTCGGTCGATCAGGCGATCGCCGGGCTCAACCGCGATCTCGGCATGCCGTCGGGTCTTGGCGCGATGGGCGTGGACAAAGGCTTCGTCGACGAAGCCATCGGCAAGGCGATAAAGGATCATTGCCACGCCACCAACCCGCGCATCGCAACGCCCGACCAATATCGCGCGATGATCGCGGAGAGCTGGTAACTCTCCGCGATCTTGGATGCGTTACGGCGCGCCCCAGATATGACCGAGCGATGCGAAGCCCGCATCGACGGTCACGATCGTACCCGAAACGTAAGACGCGCGCGGCGACGCCAGGAACGTGACGACCGTCGCGACCTCGTCCGGCTCGGCTGCGCGCTTGGGCGGCAGATGGCCCATGAAGTCGAGCCAGCGTTCCGGATCGCCATAGGTCTTCTCCGCCTTCGGGCGCAGCAAGCCCTTCAGACGATCGGTCGCGACCAGGCCCGGATTGACGCCGACGACACGCACGCCATAGCCGGTGCTGGGGCCGCCCAAGGCGCGCGTGAAACCCATCAACGCCGCGTTGCCCGCACTGCCCGCGATATAGGGCGCGTCGGGCCGTTCGCCCGCCATGCCGATCACGTTGACGATCGCGCCCGATTTACGCTCGGCCATCTGCTTGTGCACGCGGCGCGTCAGGTTGATATAGCCGAAAACCTTCAGATCCCACGCTTGGCGCCAGCGCTCCTCCTGCACCTCGTCCAGCGTGCCGCCGGGAATGCTGCCGGCGTTGTTGATCAGCACGTCCAGCGGACCGGCGGCCTCGGCCACCCGGTCGACTTCCGCCGAGATGCCCAGATCGGCCGAAATACCGCGCACCGCGACGTTGTGACGGGCGCGTATCTGCGCTACGGATGCGTCGAGGTCCGCCACGTTGCGGGCCACGAGGCAAAGATCCGCACCTTCTTCGGCGAAACGCAGCGCCGTGGCCAATCCGATGCCCTTCGACGCCCCCGTGATCAAAACGCGCTTTCCTTGCAGGCCCAAATCCATGGCTTCAATCCCTTCGAATTCAGTGATTTCGATTGATTTATACACTGAGTATACTTATATGCAACCCATTGAAGGATATGGCGCATGAGTGCCAAGCGCAAAGGCAATTCGGAACGCGCCGTCGGCCGTCCCCGCGGGACCGGCAGCCAGCTCGTCTATGCGCGGCTGCGCGAGAAGATTTTGCGCCTGCAAATCCCGCCGGGCAGCGCGCTGGACGAATTCGCGCTGGTCGAGGAGTTCAAAGTCTCGCGCACGCCGATCCGCGAAGCCCTGATCCGTCTCGCGTCGGACGAACTGATCCTGCTTTATCCCAACCAAGCCCCGCGCGTGGCGCCGATGGACATCATCGGCACGAAGGAACAATTCGAAAGCCTCGAACTTGCCCAACGCGCGACGACGCGCTGGGCGGCGTTGCGCCGCGCCGACGATTCCTTCGACGAGATGCGCCGCACGGCCAAGGCCTTCGCCGACGCGGCGAACGAGCACGATTATTATCGGATGGTCGAGAGCAATCTCGAATTCCACATGGCGATCGCCAACGCGTGCGGCAACCGTCACGTCGCCAAGTTCTACTATTCGCAGCTCAGCAGCACGCTGCGCATCGCCACGATCACGCTCGCCAACGCGACGCTGATCACCGGGCATCATCGCGCCTATTTCGATCACATCATCGCCGAGCACGATCAGATGATCGACGCGATCGAACGGCGCGACGCGCAAGCCGCCGACAAGCTGGCCCAAGACCATTCCCGCGCCTTCCAGGCGCGCATCGTGCGCTTCATCCGCGCCAATCTCGCCGACCAGCTGCAGTTCGACGACACGCCGGTCGATACGTCCGAATGAACCGCCGTTCGTCGCGGAACCATCCAGGAGCAACATGACCGAAGGTATTCGCGGCAAGATCGTCGTCATCACGGGTGCGAGCAGCGGGCTTGGCGCCGCGACCGCCCGCCGCCTTTCCAACGAAGGCGCCATCGTCGTTCTGGCGGCGCGCCGGCGCGACCGGATCGAAGCGCTGGCGAACGAGCTTTCGACCGGCGAACGCCGCGTTCTGGCGATCGAGACCGACGTCACGAACAAGGATCAGGTCAAAGCCCTGGTCGACAAGACGGTCGCGACGCATGGCCGTATCGACGTGATCCTCAACAATGCCGGCCTAATGCCGCTATCGCCGATCGAACGCCTGAAGGTCGACGAATGGGACCGGATGATCGACGTCAATATCAAGGGCGTGTTGTACGGCATCGCGGCCGCATTGCCGCATATGCAGCGGCAGAAATCCGGCCAGATCATCAACGTGTCGTCTGTCGCCGGGCACAAGATCCTGTCGTCGGGCGCGGTCTATTCCGCGACGAAATTCGCCGTCCGCGCGCTGTCCGAAGGTTTGCGGCAGGAAGTGAAGCCACACAATATCCGCGTGACCATCATCTCGCCCGGCGCCGTCGCGACGGAATTGATCGACCAGATCAGCGAGGCCGATATTCAATCGGCGGTGCGCGCGCGCACGACTTTCGCGGTGCCGGCGGACACTTTCGCGCGGATGGTCGCCTTCGCGATCAGCCAGCCCGAAGACGTCGACGTGAACGAAATCCTGTTCCGCCCCACGCGCCAGGAAAGCTGATCGCGGCGACGCGGGCCCAACTCCTCGAGCATCGTTTCCGCCTCGCGCTGCAGCCGATCGAGGCAAGCGCCGAACGCCTCGGCCATGTTCGGCGGTAAAGCCGCCAATCGGCGTTTCTGGCGCTGGCGCGCGACGGCCATGATCGCGTCATGCTTTTCGCGGCCCAGCTTCGTCACCGCCAGCAACTTGCGGCGCGAATCGTCGGGATCCCCGCCGCGATTTTCGAACGCGCGTAAAAGGCGACGGCGAAGTCGGGATCGAACCTAGGTCAGGCTTTGCCGGACGCACTTGCGTCATGAACGATCCGGCCGCCGACCATGGTCAGCGATGTGCCGATCGTCAGCAGCTCCGCCGGGGCGAGCGCCGTCGGATCGGCGGACAGCACCGCCAGATCGGCGAAATTGCCGGGCCGCAGCGGGCCCTTCTTATTCTCTTCGAACGTCAGATGCGCGCCCGCCACCGTCAACATGCGCAACGCTTCGTCGTTGCCGATCCGCTGCCGATCGCCGATCGCGCGGCCCGTCACGCGTTCCTGGCGCGCGGTCATCGCCCATAGCGTGAAAAACGGATCGTAGGGAATGTTGTCGGTCGCCGTCGCGGTCGGGATACCCAAATCGATCAGGTCGCGATGCGGCACGACGCGATCGCCGCCATCGGCATCGTCGAGATACCAATGGCCGCCCTTCCACAGGAAGTAGACCGGGATCGTCGTGACGATCAGGCCGAGCGATTTGAGTTTCCGCAAATCCTCCAGCCGCGCGCGCGCGACATGCTGAATGACCCAGCGCCGCGCCGCCAGCGGATAGCGCGCCGCGACTTCTTCGAGGATCGGCATGATCTCGTGCAGCTGGTCGGAGACGATGACGTTCAAACGAAGATCGTTCTCGGCCAGCAGGAAACAATAATCGCGGAACTCGGCGGGCGAATTCGCCTGCTCGACGAAGCCCGACCATCCCGTGTTGGGCAGATCGGTGCGCGCGATATCCGCCAGGATCCGGCTGCCGCCCCACGCGATATGGACGCCCGAAACGTTAAGCCATTCGTCGCCCAAGCCGCGCCCGCGCGCGAAGGCGAGCCAGTCGCGGCAAATGCGCGTCGCTTCGGCGAAATCGGCCCAAGTCGGGCTTAGCACCAGCGCCGTGCGCACGGTCAGTTTCCCGGCTTCCCACAAGCGGCGATAGGCCGCCAAGGTCAGCGCCGACACGCCGTGCCCTTCATACACGCTGGTCGTGCCGACCGCGTTGTAGATGCGCATGGAATCGACGATGCCTTCGGCCCGATCGTCGAGTGTGAAGCGCGGCACGGCGCGCAACAGATCGAATTCGACGGCCGGGCGCGGATTGTTTTCCACGATGATGCCCGTGGGCTCGCCGTCCGCATCCTTCTCGATCTCGATTCCCGTATAGCGCGGCCGCGTCTCGCGGGTGACGCCGTTGAGGCGAAGTGCGAGCGAATTCAGCGCCGAATAGCCGGGCGGCTTGCCCCAGTTGCCGAACACGCCTTGGATATAGACGGGATTGTCCGGTGCGGCGCGGTCGAGCTCGTGCCGGTCGGGCAAGCGCCCTTCGGCGAGCGTTTTCAGCGGATCGAAATAATGCGGCGGATCGCCCACCGGCATGGTGACGATCCATTCGCCGACTTTGCGCGTCTTCGCCGCATCGGCGATGCGCGCCAATATATCGGCGACGGAGCGGCAGCCGGTCAACGACAAGCGCCGAAGCTTCAAGCCCTCGCGATCCATATGGGCATGGGCGTCGTTGAAGCCGGGAATTACGGTGCGGCCGTCAAGCTCGACGATCTTGGTCGACGGCCCGATCGACGACGCAATCGCCGCATCGTCGCCCACCGCCGCGATCCGATCGCCACGAACGGCGACCGCGCTCGCCTTGCGGCCCTGTCCATCCAATGTCAGGACATTGCCGCCGCGCAGGACGATCGACGCCGGCTCAATGGCCACTGGCGTACCAGGGGAAAAGCTTGCGCGTGAGCGCCACGAACAGTCGATCGGCCAAGAATCCGAGGGCCGCGAGCAGGAACAGGCCGATGAACATGATGTCGACGCGGAAGAGCTGATGCCCCATCGACATCATATAAGCCACACCCGACGTGGCGCCCGACAACTCCGCGGCCACCAGCACGATCAGCGAAATCGCGATCGACTGCCGCAGCCCGGCAAGAATCATGGGAAGGGCGGCGGGCAGGATCACCCATAGCAGCGTCTGCGCGCGCCCCGCGCCAAGGCAAGCCGCCGAACGCAGATAGATCGGATGCACGTCGCGAACGCCGATGAACGTGCTGACCCAAATCGGAAAGAAAGCGCCCCAGCAGACGAGCGCGATTTTCGCCGCTTCGCCGATCCCGAACCACAACACCGAGATCGGCACGAGTGCGATCGCCGGCAAGGACCGCGCCCCGTGCAACAAGGGTTCGGTCAGGAAGTTGAATACCGAGAGGCGCGCCGTGAGCACGCCGGTCGCCACACCCAAAACGGCTGCGACCGCGAAGCCAAGCCCGGCGCGCTTCAAGCTCACCAAAATATTGTTGGGAATCTCGCCGGAGACGATCATCGGAATCACTTCGGACGCGACGATCGAGGGCGGCGGGAACAGAACCTCGTTCACGCCCGGCAGGAAACGGGTGAGCTCCCACGCTATGAGCGCGACGATAACGCCCGCGATGTTGAGCCCGACGCGCATCATCACCGCGTTGCGCTTCTGCGCCTTCAGATTCCGGCGGAAGCGCGCTTCAAGCTCGCGCGAATGCGCGTCGTCGGTCGATACGGTTTTGGAATCGGTGGTCATGCGCTCGGTCCGCCTTTGCCGTAAAGCTCGGCGCCGATCTCGGCATAAAGCCGCGCGAATTCGGCCGAGCCGCGATCCCGGGGATAGGCCAAATCGACGCGCAGATCGCTGCGGATCGATCCGGGATGCGCGGACATCACGACGATCCGCTGCCCCAGATAGATCGCCTCGTCGATATTATGGGTGATGAAGATCACGCTGATGCCGAATTCCTGCCAAAGGCGCAGCAGTTCGTCCTGCAGCGTCGCGCGCGTGATCGCGTCGACCGCCGCGAAGGGTTCGTCCATCAGCAGGACTTCGGGCTCGTTGACCAAAGCGCGCGCCACGGCGACGCGCTGGCGCATACCGCCCGAAAGCTCGTGCGGATAACGATCGGCCATTTTCGCGAGGCCGACGACATCGAGAAAACGGCCCGCCTTGCTCCGGCGCTCGGCCTTGCCGATGCCGCGCATCTTCAGGCCGAATTCGACGTTCTGGCGAACGGTCATCCACGCGAACAGCGCGTATTCCTGGAAAACGACGCCGCGTTCGGGGCCGGGCGCTTCGATCGGACGACCGCGAAAGCTGACACGACCTTCGGTCGGTTTCAGAAAGCCGGCGATCATGTGCAGCAAGGTGCTCTTGCCGCAGCCGGACGGTCCGATGATGCAGACGAACTCGCCGGGAGCCACGGCCAGCGACGCGTTCTTGAGGGCCCATGAAGGCTCGCCGTCGCTCGCGGCAAAGATCTGGGTGACCGATGACGCCTCGATCAACGGCGATGGGGACGGCGTAGACATGGGCTCGCTTATAGCAAGGTCGCCCAAGGGCTGCACGCCCTTGGGCGAAATCCTTTATACGCCCGTGAGCGTCACGCGGTCGGGACGGAACTTGCGAACCGGTTCGGCGTAGATGAGGCCGGCGAACAACGCGCGCAGATCCTGCGACGGCCGCCGCGCCAAGCCCGCCGAAATGGCCCATTCCGCCTGCGCGACGAGATCGTCGAGGAAGCGCGGCGTGAACTCCGTCCGGAACTGGAACGATTCGGTGGCCGATTTGATTTCCTCGGGCGTCGCGCGGACGCGCGCGGAAATCTTCTGCGCCCAGTTGGAATCCTTCGCCATGTAATCCTCGGCGGCGAAGATGGCGCGCACGGCGGCATCCAGAAGCTGCGGCTTCTCCTTGATGACTTTCTCCGAGGTGAGGATCGTCTGATGGCTCTGGAAGAACTTCTCCAGGCCGTCCTGATTCATCACGGTCGTCTTGCCGCCCGATTGCTTTTCCGCCGCGAGGGCCGCTTGACCGGTCCAGGCGAACGCATCGATATCGCCGCGAATCAGCGCGACCGACATATCGTTGGGCGAAAGGTCGACGACGCTGACGTCCTTCAGCGTAAGGCCGCCCATCTCGAGATATTTCGCGAGCATGTATTGACCGCTGGTGCCGACGCGGGTCGCGACCTTACGCCCCTTGAGGCTGGCGGGCTTGCTGGCGTCGACCGCGCCTTCCTTGCGGATCGCGATCTTCATGTCGTGCGTGTAGCGGCTGTAATTGAGCAGCACATAGGGCTTCAAGCCCTGAAGCGCCGACAGAACGAACGGCGTATCCGTCGAGGTCGAAAAATCCGCCGAGCCGCCGAGCAAGGCCTGCATCGATTCCCGACCGGTCGGGAAATCGAACACCGAGAGATCGACGCCGTTGGCTTTCCACGTCTCGAGGGCCTCGGCCAGGAACGTCGTCGCCCAGGTGTAACCGGTGCTGCCGTAAGCGAGAGTCGATTTCTGCAGGGTCTGCGCGCGCGCCGAACCCGCCATCAAAGAGGCGGCACCCGCGCCGGCCAAGAACGTCCGGCGGGAGGATTGGAAAGAACGGGACGACTTATCCATCGGCTTCACCTCTTCATGAACGGATTAGCATTGTATGCCTCAAACGGAAGCAATTTTCCTGCCAAAAAATTTTCATCGCCGCATTCAAAATCCGGCGCCCGGCGTTCCGCGCGACGCGACCAAGCGCGCGACGAAAGCTTCAACTTGTCGGCGTAAATGGGGCACGGCGGTCACTTCCCAGAAGCGCCCGCGCGTCGGCGGCCCCAGCGTCACCAATCCTTCCGCACGACTGCCATCGGCGCGCAGCACCGTGAAATCCGCATCGACATCGATGCCAAGCCGGTAGGCATCCGGCCGTACCAAACCTTGACCGATCAGCGAACGGACAAGCGGTAGTCGACTGCGCGAATAATCGCCTTCGGGGCCGGTGCAATTGATCACCCAATCGACCGGCTTTGCTTCGATGGCTTGCTGGCCGCGACGGCGCACGCTGACGCGCACGCCATCCGCGTTCGGTGACATTTCGACGATGCGGCCGGCCAGGATTTCCAGGCGTCCTTCTTTGCGCAGCGCGTCCAGCCGGCGCATATGCTGCGGCGGCAAACGATGGCGATAGGCGAACCACAGGCTGCGCAAATGGCGGATGAAGCGTCGCCGATTGGCGTCGTCCAAGCGAATCCAGATCGCGGATGTATGCACCCGGAACGCTTCGACGACCGAATGCCACCCGATCCCCTTGGCGGCAGCGATCGCGACCTCGCGCCGCAGCGCGCGCATGACCGCGCGAATGCCTTGCGACGCGATATCCGGCGAAAAAAAGTCGGCATAGGGTACGGGCATCGCATCTTCGAGCGGCAGAACGCCGTGACGCGAAATGGCGGTGATCGCACCGCCATATCCGCGCGCAAGAAGATCGAGCACCGTGTCCACCATGGTGAGCCCGGTGCCGATGACGAGCAACCGGTCGGTCGGCCCGATGGGCTCCAAGGCACCCGGACGCCACGGATCGTCGATGCAGCGCGCTTCGCCTTGCGGCAAGAACGGCATGGGATCGAGATTGCCCAAGCAAAGCACGGCGATATCCGCCTCGACGCGATCGCCGTTGGCGAGACGCAGCGCATAGCGCCGATCGCCATGCGGCACGGCTTCCACCACTTCGCCGCGAATTCGCGTCAAACGCCCGGGTGCTTCGTGTTCGGCCGCCGCCAGCAAATGCCCGAGATAGGTGCCGAACTGAAACCGGGCGGCATATGTATGCCGAATCGACGCCGTATTTGTCAGCCCGGCCTGCCGCGCCAACCAATCGGCGAAGCCTTCGGCATCGGCCTCGGCTTCGCCCCCCATCATATGCGCCATGACGTTGAGCGTATGATCGGGATTGGGGCTGGCATAGGCGGCCCCGCGCCCGAATTCGGCGGCGCGTTCGATCAACGTGATATCCGCCGGAAGATTTGGCTGCCGGAGGAGATGCACCGCCAGCAGCGTGCCGCTTGCCCCGGCACCGATGATCGCAATTCCAAGCCGCTTGTCCGCCGTCATCACTGATGCGCCCGTCGATTTCCGATCGGCGCATCGAAAGCAAATTCCGTTCCGCCGCGGAGGTCACTAGAATACCCGCTCCAATGGAGTGTGGCATGGATCTGATTATTCGTGGCGCCAATTTGCCGGACGGCCGAACCAACATCGATATCGGCATCGACGGCACGCGCATCGTCGCCGTCAGTCCCGCGCTGGCGGCGAAAGCGCCGCAGGAAATCGACGCGCACGGTCATCTCGCGACCCCGCCTTTCGTCGATGCGCATTTCCATATGGATTCGACGCTCAGCCTCGGCATGCCGCGACTCAACCGGTCGGGCACGTTGCTTGAAGGCATCGAGATCTGGGGCGAGTTGAAGCCCTCGCTGACCGTCGAGGCGATCCGCGATCGCGCGTTGCGCTATTGCCGTCTCGCGATCGCGCAGGGAATTCAGGCGATCCGCAGCCACGTGGATATTTCGGATCCGCGGCTTCTTGCCGTCGAGGCGTTGCTCGACGTTCGCCGGATCATGAAGCCCTATCTCGATCTGCAACTCGTCGCGTTTCCGCAAGACGGTTTTCTGCGATCGAAGGGCGCACCCGAAAACTTGAAGCGCGCGCTCGATCTCGGCGTCGATGTCGTCGGCGGCATTCCGCATTTCGAGCGCACGATGGCCGACGGCGCGGCATCGGTCCAGGAATTGTGCGCGATCGCCGCCGAGCGCGGCCTGCGCGTCGATATGCATTGCGACGAAAGCGACGATCCGCTGTCGCGCCATGTCGAGACGCTGGCCGCCGAAACCGTCCGCCTCGGCCTGCAAGGCCGCGTGACGGGCTCGCATCTGACGTCCATGCATTCGATGGACAATTACTATGTCAGCAAGCTCATCCCGTTGATGGCGGAAGCCAAGCTCTCCGTCGTCGCGAACCCGCTGATCAACATCACGCTGCAAGGCCGGCACGACACCTATCCGAAGCGGCGCGGCATGACGCGCGTGCCCGAGCTGATGGCGGCCGGCTTGACCGTCGCCTTCGGCCATGACTGCGTGATGGACCCTTGGTATCCGCTGGGCCGCGCGGACATGCTGGACGTCGCGCATATGGGCCTGCATGTCGCGCAAATGACGGGCACGGACGCGATGCGGCGCTGTTTCGACGCCGTGACCGCGGCCCCCGCCGCGATACTCGGGCTCGACGGTTATGGCATCGCGCCGGGCCGCAACGCCGATCTCGTCATCCTGCAAGCCGGCGATCCCGTCGATGCCCTTCGCCGCCGTCCGCCGCGCCTCCAAGTGATCCGGCGCGGCAAGATCGTCGCCCGCAGCGCGCCGACCGCGTCCGAGGTTTTGGGCGCGGATGGCTTTATTCAAATGGCCGATTAGCCGAACGCCGACCGCCGCATAAAGGCCGTCACGCAGCGTTGATATTCCTGCGGTTTCCGTCGTCGGGAGATTTCGGGCCGAGTGGCGGTCGTGCCGCGCGCGCGGCAATTCGCGCCGCCGCCAACAAAAGCGACGGGTTTCACCCGGCGAAACTGCATCAAAACGCCATCGCCGCGATTCGTCCGCTGGCATAGCGTTTTCGCAAGCGCCGAGGCCTATCAATCGGCCCAGCCGGGAGGAATAGCCGATGTCCGCAACATCACCCCGCCTAACCCGCCGTACCGTTTTGAAAACCGCCGCCGCCGCCACCTTGGCGAGCCCCGCTTTGGCGCAAACGCCCGCCTGGCCGAGCCGGCCGGTGACGCTGGTCGTGCCTTACGGGCCGGGGGCGAGCAACGACACTTTCACGCGCGCCATCGCCGAAATTCTGCAGAAGAAATTCGGCCAGCCTTTCCTGGTCGATAACCGCCCGGGTGCCGGCGGCTTCACCGGCACAAATTCGGTCGCGCGCGCCCAACCCGACGGCTACACGCTGCTGGAAAGCCCCAGCAGCATCGCGGGCTACAAGCCGATCATGAAAGTGCCGATGGATCCGCTGAAGGATCTGACGCCGCTGTCGATGATCGCGCGTTCGCCCGCCGCGATGGTCGTGCCGTCGACCTTGCCGGTGAAGACGGTCAAGGAATTCGTCGACTACGCCAAGGCGAATACCGACAAGGTGTTCTACGGCTTCGCCGGCATCGGCACGACCCAGCATCAGCAGGGCGAGCTGTTCAAGACGCAGACCGGCCTGAAGATCAAAGGCGTGAACTACAAAAGCTCGGCCGACGCGCAGACCGACCTCGTCGCCGGGCGCCTGGGCATGATGATCGTTTCGGTTTCCAGCACGCTGGGCCAGATCACCAGCGGCCAGCTGCGTTTGCTCGCCTACGCGGATTCGAATTATCCGCCGGGCTCGCCCGAGGCGCCGACCTTCGCCCAGGCCGGCGTGCCGGGCATGGAATCCGCGCAATTGTGGTGGTGCTTCTTCGCGCCCCCCGGCCTGCCCCGCGCGCTTGCCGAGCGGATCAATGCGGTGCTCAACGAAGCGATCATGGAGCCGAGCTTCGTCGCCCTGCTCCAGCGCGGCGGCGCCACGCCCGCCCCGGTCTCGATCGAGGAATTCACCAAGGTCCTGAAGACCGAGATCGCGATGGTCGAACAATTCGCCAAGGAGATCGGCCCGATCAACTGACCGGGCCCTTTCCGGCGGGCACGAAATCGCCCGCGCTTTCCGGTGTCGTCCGGGAAGCGCGGGTTTTTCGTTACGAGTCTTCCGCGAAGATTTCCTCGCGCTTGCGCGACACGCCGGGCAGCAGGATCGCGATCAGGATCAACACGGCGCAGACCAGGAACGCGGCACTGATCGGCTGGGTCACGAAGATGCTGGGATCGCCGTTGGAGAAGACCAGCGCGCGGCGCATATGTTCCTCGAGCGGTGCGCCCAGCACGAAGCCCATCAGGAAGGGGGCGGGCTCGCAGCCGAGCTTCGACAGCAAATAGCCGAACAGGCTGAGTGCCGCCAAGACGTAGACATCGAAATCGCTGCCGCCGACCGTGAACACGCCGATGATCGAGAACGCGACGATCGCAGGCATCAGCAGCCGGTAGGGAATGCGCAGCAAGCTGACCCACAACCCGACCAGCGGCAGGTTCAACACCACCAGCATCGCGTTGCCGACCCACATCGACGCGATCAAGCCCCAGAACAATTCGGGCCGCCGGTCGATCACGTCCGGCCCCGGCGTGATCCCGTGCAGCATCAACGCGCCGATCATCAGCGCCATCAGCGGATTGGTGGGCAGGCCCAGCGTCAGCATCGGAATGAACGAGGTCTGCGCGCCGGCATTGTTCGCGGCCTCGGGTGCGGCCACGCCTTCGATCGCACCTTTGCCGAAGCGCGACGGCGTGCGCGACAGGCGCTTTTCGAGCATATAGGCCGCGAAAGCGGACAGGATCGATCCCGCCCCCGGCAACGTACCCAAGGCCGAACCCAGGATCGAACCGCGCACGATCGGCATGGCGCTGCGCCGCAGATCGTCGCGCGTGGGCATCAGCGTGGTGATTTTCGCCATGCCGGACGGGGCGCGTTCGGGGTCGTCGAGATTGCGCAGGATTTCCGAGACGCCGAAAATGCCCAGCGCCACAGCGACGATCGACAGCCCGTCGGACATTTCGATCAGGCCCATATTGTAGCGGAACGCGCCGCTATCGACGTCGATGCCGATCAGGCCGAACAACATGCCCGCGACGATCGCGGCGACCGCCTTCAGCATCGAGCCATGCGCAAGCGCCGTCGACGTGACGAGGCCGGTCAGGATCAGCGAGAAATATTCGGCCGGGCCGAATTGCAGCGCGATCTTCGACAGCGGCACGGCGACCAACGCGATCACGAAGGTCGCGAACGTGCCCGCGACGAACGATCCGATCGCGGCGATGGCCAGCGCCTTACCCGCATCGCCCTTGCGCGCCATCTGATAGCCGTCGATCGCCGTGACCGACGACGACACTTCGCCCGGCAGATTGACCAGGATCGCCGTCGTCGAGCCGCCATATTGCGAGCCGTAATAAATTCCCGCGAGCATGATCAGCGAGGCGACCGGCGTCAGGTGATAGGTCACGGGCAGCAGCACCGCGACGGTGGCGGTCGGGCCGATCCCGGGCAATACGCCGATCGCGGTACCGATCACGGCGCCGAGCAGACAATAAAGCGCGTTATCGAGCGACAATGCCGTGCTGAAACCGAGTGCCAGATGGTCGATGAGTTCCATGACGGCGTCTATTGTCCCCCGAGCCACGGGCCGATCGTCGCGTAGGACAGACCCAGCCCCCAGATGAAGATCGCGACGCAAAGGAGCGTCAGCGACAGGCCCAGCAACGCGGCGACGCGCAGACTGACCTGACCGGACGCGCCGGCCGCGATCATCGTCGCGATGCACAGCGACGGCGCGAGGCCGAGGCCGCGCACCGTCGCCGCGAAGAACACGATCGCCGCGATGGTCATGATCAAACCGCGCCACGACGTGGCGTCGAACGGGGTGCGCGTCGCGATCGATGCCTTGATCACGATCGCGATCCCCATCGCCGTCAGCAACCCGCCGAGCAGCAGCGGGAAATAGCCCGGCCCCATCGAGAACGCCGACCCGATGCGTAGGTCGAACCAAGCGCCGAGCGCGAAGAACAAGCCGATGGCGACGAACACGCCGCCCGCGGCCAGATCCTGGAGATTGCCCCGTCGCGTCATGATTGCGCCCGACGCCTGGCGCCGCTCAACCGGGCTTCTGCCAGGACAGCAACGTCCCGCCGGTCTTCGGAGCCGGTGCCCCCGGCGTCGCCGCCGCGTTGGTCGCGGGCAGCGGGTATTCGTCCTCGTTGATCACGAAGCCCTTCTTGGCCGCGAAATCCATGCGCGGCGGGCAGAAGATGTCGTAGAGCGAGGATTCGCCGTCGCCCACATCGCGGCTGGTGTGCACGACGGTGGCGGGAATGATGATGACCGACGGCGTGCCCATTTCGCCGTGATCGTCGGGGGTCCAGGTATCGAGATCCGAACCCCAATTATAGCGCATATGGTGGACCCACTTGCCGCTGAGGGTGAGCGACGCCTGTTCGAAATCGTCGTGCCAATGCGGGCTCAACGCCTTGGTCGAGCGGCGCGTCTTGTAGTGGACGAACAGATTGACCAGCATGTTGGTCGAGCGGAAGACGCGCGGCTGAATGCGGTCGCCATCCGGCTTGGCGTATTGGGCCAGCGGATAATGGCGCAGGCGATAGCCGTCATAGGGTTCCGGCCACAAATCCGGCGGCGCCAATTCGGGCGCGCCGTCGGCATAGGACGCCGCGTTCGACGCCTTCGCCATGATGTCGTCCGACGCCTTGGAGAAGATGCGCGCGACCAGACCCTTCGTCGTGGCGGTGAGCGTGCTCGCCCCCGGCGGCACGATGGTCAGCGAATCCGGCTTGGCTTCGACCTTGCGCCCGCCCGCTTCGATCGTCGCCGACGCGCCCTCGGGCGGCAGGATGATCATGTATTCTTCGGGATTGTTCGCGCGCGACAAAACCGCGCCGGGTTCGACTTCCGAGACGACGACGGCGAAATTCCCGCCGCGCGTGATCCAAGTCTTCGCCTTGCCGCCGGATTCGACGAGCTGCGGCGGCATTTTGCGGAATTCGGCTTTGGTGGCTTGGCGTGCGGCGATGCCGGACATGGCGGGCGACCTCTTCGACGATGGGGGCTCGGCGGTCCCGGCGGGCTTGGAAAAGCGCCGCCGGTCGAGCCAATGCCCGGATAGTACGAAGGCGCCCAAAGGCGGCCCATTCATATTCGCCGCTGTTTCAAAGCCTGAAACAGCGGCACAATCAGCGTTGCGCGCCCATCACGTTGAGGATGGCGCCGGTGACGAGCGACGCCTTGTCCGACAGCAGCCAGGCGATCGATTCCGCCACTTCCTCCGGCCGTCCCGCCCGGCCCAAGGGTGTGGCGAGCGCCGCATCCGCCATGCGGTCGGCTTGGCCCGTTTTGGCGTGAATCGGTGTGTCGACCATGCCCGGCCGGATCGCGTTGACGCGGATGCCGCAGCGCGCGACCTCGTTGGCGATGCCCAGCGTCATCGAATCCACCGCACCCTTGGAGCCGGCATAATGGATGAAGCGCCCCGGCGATCCGGTCAGCGCGCCGATCGAGGAAACGTTCACGATCGCCCCGCCTTTGCCGCCGTTCTTGGTCGACATGCGCTTGACCGCTTCGCGGCAGCAGATCAGCAAGCCCGCCGTGTTGACCGCGAGAACGCCCATCACCTCGTCGAAATCGTAGGTCTCGATCTTGCGATGCGTGGTGTTGGTCGCCGCGTTGTTGACCAGACCCGTGACCGGCCCGAACGCCGCGTCGGTCTCGGCGAACATGCGCACGATATCGGCTTGCGAGCCCATATTCGCCTGCACCGCGATCGCTTTGCCGCCCAGCGCTTTCACTTCCGCGACCACGCTTTCGGCGGCTTCGGTGGAGCTGTTGTAATTGACGACGACGCTGGCCCCTTGCGAGCCCAGCAGGCGCGCCGTCGCGGCCCCGATTCCGGTGCTGGCACCGGTGACGATCACGACATCCGACATCTTCAATACTCCCGTACTTGGCGCTCAATCGTCCTTGAGGACTTCCTCGCGGCCTTTGCGCAATTTCGGAAACAACGTCGCGGCCAGCATCGCGGCCGCCAACAGCAACAATGCCACGGCGATCGGGCTTTCGACGAAGGTGAACCAATCGCCGTCCGCCAGAATCAGCGCGCGGCGGAAATTCGATTCGAGCGAATCGCCCAGCACGAAGCCCAAGATCAGCGGCGCCGCCTCGAACCCGAATTTGTGAAGCAGCATCCCGACCACGCCGAACAGCGCCATGAAATAGATGTCTTCGGGCAGGCGGTTCACCGAGAACAGGCCGATGCAGCAGAACAGCAGGATCGCGGGATAGAGCAAGCGATAGGGAACGCGCAACAGCGACACCCACAGCCCGATCAGCGGCAGGTTGATGACCAGCAGCATCAGGTTGCCGATCCACATCGACGCGACCATGCCCCAGAAAAGTTCGGGGTACTTGGTGAAGACCTGCGGGCCGGGCGCGATCCCTTGCACGGTCAAGGCGCCCAGGATCAGCGCCATCACGGCGTTGGGCGGCAAGCCCAGCGACAGCAGCGGAATGAAGCAGGTTTGTGCCGCGGCGTTGTTGGCGGCTTCGGGCCCGGCAACGCCTTCGGGCGCCCCTTTGCCGAAACGCTCGGGCGTTTTCGACAGTTTCTTTTCCATCACATAGGACGCGAACGGGGCCAGCAGCGTGCCCGATCCCGGCAGCAATCCCAGCAGCGAGCCCAGGAACGTGCCGCGCACGACCGGCCCGGCGGCGCGCTTCATCTCCTCGCCGCTCGGCCACAGACGGCCGATATTGCGCTCGATCACCGGGCGCGACTGATGCTCCTCGAGATTGCGCAAAATCTCGGCCACGCCGAACACGCCCATCGCCAGGATCGACACGTTGATCCCTTCGAACAGCGAGCCGATGCCGAAGGTCAAACGCTGGACGCCGGTTTCGATATCCGTACCCACGGTCGACAGAATGGCGCCGATCAACGCGGCGATGACGGCCTTCAGGATCGAGCCGCTGGCGAGCACGATGGCGAAGACGAGGCCCAGCACGATCAGCGCGAAATAATCCTCGGGGCCGAGCAGGAAGGCGATGCGGCCGAGCGGTTCGGCCGCCGCACCGATGATGATCGTCGCGACCGTGCCCGCCGCGAAGGAGCCGAGGGCCGCGAGCGCCAACGCCGCACCCGCGCGCCCGTTGCGCGCCATCGCGTTGCCGTCGATGATCGTGACCAGCGAACTCGCCTCGCCGGGAATGCGCACCAGGATCGCGGTCGTCGAGCCGCCATACTGCGCGCCGTAATAGATGCCGGCGAGCATGATGATCGAGCCGACCGGCGTGATGCCGAAGGTGAAGGGCAACAGGATCGAGATCGTCGCGATCGGCCCGATGCCGGGCAGCACGCCGATCAGCGTGCCGATCAAACAGCCGAGCAGGCAGAGCAGAAGATTGTCGAGGCTCAACGCGACGGAAAAGCCGAGCGCCAGATCGGAAAGCATATCGGCCCCTTAGGAAACGAAACCGGGCATGACGAAGAACGGCATCGGCAGCTTCAGCACGTAGCTGAACAAACCCACCGAGAACGCGATCAGCGCCGCCGACATCAGCAGCAATTGCTTCGGTTTCAGATCGGGGGCGCCCAGGCCGCTGACGATCAAGGTCAGCAATCCGGCGGGCGCGTAGCCGAAACGCGGCGCCACCAACCCGAAGACCACCACGCCGGCGAAGACGGCGGCCATTGCGCGCCACGGCGGCAACGTCACCGCGTCGCCGCCGCGCATGATCCCGCGAAGGATCAGAAGCACGCCGCCGGCGATGATCGCGTAGGCGCAAAGCCGCGCGAACAGATCGGGTGCGATCGTCTGATAGGACGTGCGCGGGATTTTGGAGAGGGCGATCAGCACGCCGGTCGCAAGCGCGATCGTACCGATTCCCGCGACGATATCCTTCGCCAGCCGCATGCCTCTTGCCCTCCCCCCGCTCGCACGCCGTTCAGCTCTTTTCGAGCCCGGCCTTCTCGATCATATCCGCCCAACGCGTCATTTCGGAACGGACGAACGCATCGAACTCGGCCAGCGTCATCGTGGTCGGATCGAGCCCGAGTTCGCGCAGGCGCTCGCGGATATTCTCGTTCGTCCCGACGATGCGCGTGAATTCCTTGTTCAGGCGCTCCGGAATCGGCTTGGGCGTCGCCGCCGGCGCGAAGATCGCCGTCATCGAATCCGTCACCACATCGAAGCCGAGTTCCTTGAGCGTGGGAATGTCCTGGAAGTAGCTCGGACGCTTTTCGACGGTCGACGCCAAGACGCGGATCTTGCCCGCCGCCATCTGCGGACGCGCGCCGATCGTGTCGGTGAACATGATCGGCAAGCGGCCGGCCAACAGATCGGTCATCGATTCGACCGCGCCCTTATAGGGAACCTTGCGCATCGGCGCGCCGATGACGCGCCCGAACGTCTCGCCCGTGACCAGCACGCTCGACTGCCAGAACGGAAAGGCGAGTTTGCCGGGATTGGCCTTGCCGAACGCGACCACGTCGGCGACCGTCTTGAACGGACTATCCGTCGCGACGACCAGCAGCCAGGGCGAGCGACCGATCGTGGCGACCGGCACCAGCTCCTTCAATTGATCGTAGGACGGTTCCTTCATCAGATTGGGATTGAGCGAGAAGGTCGAGCTCGCCGTCGCCAACAGCGTGTAGCCGTCCGGCGTCGCGCGCGCCGCGGCGGTCGATCCGATCGCGCCGTTCGCACCCGGACGCGGATCGATGATGATCGACTGGCCCAGCGATTTCTGCAGTTCGTCGCTCATGCGGCGCATGATCGCGTCCACCCCGCCCCCGGCGGCGAAGGGCACGACGAACGTGATCGGCCGGGTCGGATATTCCTGCGCCCAGCCGAAGCCGGCGGTCGAGACGAGCATGGCGAAAACCAGGACCATGCGGCGGAAAACGGTCATTTGATCCTCCCTTTGTTGTCATTGCCCATAGGTTTTATATTTCCTATAGGATATTAAATTTGATCTAAGGTGCGTTTATGTTAGGCACGGCACCGGGTCAAGACGGATTCGTCCGCAGGGACGAAATCCCGACACGGAAGATGTAACGGAGCGGAACACGATGAGTTCGGGCGGCACATTGCAACGGCCGGCGGCGCTGACGAGCGAGGTCTACAACGCGATCCTCGATCGCATCACCGGCATGCAGATAGCACCGGATGCGCGGATCAACGTCGATACGCTGGCGCGCGAATTGGGCGTGTCGCAAACGCCGGTGCGCGAATCCTTGAGCCGGCTGGAAGCCGAAGGATTGGTCATCAAGACCCATCTGATCGGCCATCGCGCCAGCCCGCAATTGACGCGGCCCCAGATCGAGCAATTGTTCGAACTGCGTTTGCTGATCGAACCGGCCGGCGCCGCGATGGCGGCGCGCAATCTCGACGCCAAGACGCGCGACGCCCTCAATCGGCTTCACGCCGAGATGAGCGGCATGCCCGGCCGTTCGACGCCGACCTATAGCGAGTTCGCGCGCAAGGACGCCGAGTTCCACGCGCTGATCGCCGAGGCGAGCGGCAACATGTTCCTGTCCGAATCGCTCGCCAAGCTGCACACGCATGTGCACATCTTCCGGCTGGTCTTCCATACGCGCGTGACGACCGAAGCGATCGACGAGCACGCCGAGATCCTCGCCGCCTTGCTGCGCGGCGACGCGGCCGCCAGCAAGAAGTCGATGCGCGCGCATATCACCGCCTCGCGCGATCGCGTGCTGACGCTGCTGCCGGTTTAAGCGCGCGCGGATCGGCATTTTCCCCTACCAGCTCGTCGCGATGTATTTGGCTTCGGCGAATTCCAGCAGCCCGTGATGGGCGCCTTCGCGCCCCAGGCCGCTTTGCTTGACGCCGCCGAAGGGCGCCGCCGGATCGGAAACGAGCCCGCGATTGAGCGCGATCATCCCCGCCTCCAGCCGCTCGGCCACGCGCATGCCGCGCGCGAGATCCTTGGTGTAGACATAGGAGACGAGGCCGTATTCCGTGTCGTTGGCCATCGCGACCGCTTCGTCTTCGGTCTTGAACGCGACGAGGGCCGCGACCGGCCCGAAGATTTCGTCGTGCAATAACGCGGAATCCTTGGCGACGTCGGTCAGCACCGTCGGCGGATAGAAGAAGCCGCGCCGGTCGAGCGCTTTGCCGCCGGTCAAAACCTTGGCGCCGCGCTTGACCGCATCGTCGACGAAGCCGACGACCTTCGCCAGGCTCGAACGGTTGACCAAAGGCCCGCAAGCCGTGGTCGGCAAGCGGCCGTCGTCGACGCGCATCGCGCCCATGCGGGCGGCAAGCTTGGTGGCGAATTCGCGATAGACCGCTTCGTGGACATAGAAGCGGTTCGCCGCCGTGCAAGCCTCGCCGCCATTGCGCATCTTGGCGATCATCGCGCCATCGACGGCGGCGTCGATATCCGCATCCTCGAACACGACGAAGGGCGCGTTGCCGCCCAGTTCCATCGAGCAGTTGACGACCGATTGCGACGCTTCGGCCAGCAGGCGCCGCCCGACTTCCGTCGAGCCGGTGAAGGAGAGTTTGCGCACGCGCCGATCGCGCAGCATGGCGCCGATCACCGGGCCGGGCTTCGACGTCGTGACGACGTTGACCACACCGTTGGGCACGCCCGCTTCCGCCAGAATCTCGGCCATCGCGAGTGCGGTCAGCGGCGTTTCGGTCGCGGGCTTCAGGATGCAGGTGCAACCGGCCGCCAATGCGGGGCCGATCTTGCGCGTCGCCATCGCGGCGGGAAAATTCCACGGCGTGATCAGGACGCTGACGCCGACGGGCTGATACTGCACGACGATCCGGTTGGCGCCCCCCGGCGCCATGCTGATATCGCCGATCATGCGCACGGCTTCCTCCGCATACCAGCGGAAGAACTCGGCGGCGTAGTTCACTTCGCCCTTGGCGTCGGCCAGCGCCTTGCCGTTCTCGCGCGAAATCAGCTCCGCCAGCCCATCGGCCTTGGCGAGCATCAGGTGGAAGGCCTTCATCAGAATATCGGCGCGCTTGCGCGGTGCCGTCTTGGCCCAATCGGCCGCGGCGGCCGACGCCGCCGCGACGGCGGCGAGCCCGTCCTCCACCGTCGCGTCGGCGATCGTGCCGAGCGATTCCTCGGTCGACGGATCGCTGACCGGGATCGTCTTGCCGCCGGTCGCGTCGCGCCACACGCCGCCGATGAACAGCCCGCGCGGAATCGCGGCCGGATCGATCGCGGCGGAACGGGGAGCGGTCGAGTCATGCATAGGCGTCGTCCTTCCTTCAGGCGGCATCGGCCGAAAGCCGGCCGGCATAGGCCGCACGCGTGATCGATGCGAGGCCCGCGACATCGAGTTCGCGCGGGTTGTTGCCGACAAGGCGCTGGATCGTCGCCGATTGTTCGACGACCCAATCGATCTTCGCTTCGGGCAGGCCCAGATCGGCGAGCGTGCGCGGAATGCCGACCGCGCCGAACAAGGCGGCAACGCGACGCACCGCATCGCGCGACAAATCCTCGGCGCTATGGCCTTGGCGCACCGCCCCCATCGCGACGGCGATCTCGGCGAATTCCGCAATGCGGGTTTCGCGGTTGAAATCCATCGCGTAGGGCAACAGCAGCGCGACACCCGTGCCGTGCGGCGTATGGGTAAAGGCCCCGACCGGATATTGGATCGCGTGCGCGGCACTCGTCCCCGCCGTGCCGAAGGCGAGCCCCGCGAGCAAGGCGCCAAGCATCAGATCGTCGCGCGCGCTTGTGTTGGCGCCGTCGCGGCACGCGGCTTCCAAGGCGCCCGCGATCAGGCGGATCGCCGAAAGCGCTTGCTGATCGGACAGCGCGTTCTTGCCGACGAACACGCGCTCCGCCGACAACGCGGCCGTCGCCGGGCGGGCGATGGCGGTATAGGCCTCGATCGCGTGCGTCATCGCATCCGCACCCGACAAGGCGGTCAGACCCGGCGGACAAGTGTCGGTAAGTTCGGAATCGCAGATCGCGACCGCCGAAATGATATGCGGGCTGGCGATGCCGACCTTCATCGTCTTGTCGGGATCGGCGAGCACGGCGACCGGCGTCACTTCCGATCCCGTCCCCGCCGTGGTCGGCAGGCAGATCAGCGGCAGCACGTGCCCCGGCACTTTGAACTCGCCGTAATAGTCGCGGATGTCGCCGCCATGGGCGAGCATCACCGCCGCCGCTTTGGCGAGGTCCATACACGAGCCGCCGCCGATACCGATCACCATATCGGGCGCGAAGGGCTTGGCGGCCGCGACGCATTGCGCGACGCAATCGAGCGGCAATTCGGCGACGGTGCGGTCGAACACCAGCACGGCGACGCCACTCGCCTTCAGATCGTCCATCATCGCGGCGAAATGCCGATCGGCGGCGAGCCTTGCGTCGGTGCACACGAAAGCGCGTGCACCAAAGCCGCGCGCCACGGCGCCCAACGCGGCGCGCTGGCCGCGCCCGAACAGAATCTTCGCCGGTGTGCGAAGCAGGCCGAAACTCTTCATACGCTTCTCTCGCCTCCGTCCGTCATGCGCGCGCCAGCGCCACGATGTCGTCCCAAACATTGCCCGCGACCGGCACACCGTCGCGCAAACGCTCGGCGCGCACCGCGTTGGCCCGGTCGCCGGGAATCGCCACACGCCGGAACCCTTCGGCCGGCGTGTCGTCCCTGATTTCGTCGAGATAGAGCGCGATCGATGCGGCCATCGCTTCCATCTGAGCGGCGCGGATCACGATGAACACGTCGCCCTTGTTGCAAATCTCGGTCGCGTCCAGCGTGCCGCGCACCGCGCGGCCCAAAGCCGCCCCGGTCAGCCCCGCCACCAGCACTTCGAAGGCGAGGCCGAGCGCGTAGCCCTTCGCTTCGCCGAACGGCGCGATGGCGCCGCCGCACGCGGCCTTGGCGTCGGTCGTCGGCCGGCCGGCGGCGTCGAGCGCCCAGCCCAACGGAATCGGCGTGTCGCGCAACGCGTGATCGTGGATCTGGCCCATCGATACGACGCTGGTCGCCATGTCGAGCACGAAGGGCAGCGGTGCCGCGGGCACCCCGATCGCAATGGGGTTGGTGCCGAGCATCGCCTTCGTCCCGCCCCAGGCATGGACCAGCGCCTCGCTCGTCGACAAGGCGATCAGCATGGCCCCGCGCGTCGCCACGCGCTCGGCATAGAACGCCAGCATGCCGATATGGTTGTTGTTGGCGATGGCGGCGAGCGCCACGCCGGTCGTCGCCGCGCGATCCATCAACGCGTCGAGGGCCGCACAAGCCACGACCGGACCCAGCCCGCATTCGCCGTCGACATGCAACAACCCGTCGCCTTGCCAATCGTGGCGGCCCGACGTGCGCGGATCGGCGACACCGTTGCGGATGCGCGCGACGATCCGCGGCAGGCGCAACAGCCCGTGGGACGCACGGCCGCGCAATTCCGCCTCCAGCAGCAAATCGACCTGCAGCCGCGCATGGGATTCCGGCGCGCCCGCCCGCAGCAGGGCTGCGGCGCAAATTCGACGGATCTCGCTGGCGGCAACTTTCTGTATCATATCCTATATGATATCGAATCCAGGGAAGCGAGTTCTATTCGGCGCGGCGGCGCCCGTCAAGCGGGCCGACGATCGCGCCGACACGACCGGCCGATTCCATGACACAAGGGAACCCAAACCGCCCGCGGCTTGCGGCCCCTTTTCGCCCATTGAAATCCACGCGCGGTTGGGTGGAATCGTCGCCGACCCCGTGTGAATCACGGCGGACGCTCAAACAGGGAGGAAGACAGTGGCCCGGAAAGTCATGATCACCTGCGCCGTGACGGGTGCCATCCATACGCCGTCGATGTCCCCGCATTTGCCGATCACGGCGTCGGAAATCGCCGAAGCGGCGATCGGGGCCGCCGAAGCCGGGGCCGCCCTCGTCCATGTCCACGCGCGCAACCCCGCCGACGGCCGCCCCGACCAGTCGCCCGAGGCGTTCGAACCATTCCTGAAGGTCATCAAGCAACGCTGCGACGCGGTGATCAACATCACCACCGGTGGCGCTCCGACGATGACGATCGAGGAACGCTTGCGCCCCTGCACCTATTTCAAGCCCGAGGTCGCGTCGCTCAACATGGGCTCGATGAATTTCGGGCTCTACCCGATGCTGGCGCGCCACAAGGACTTCAAGCACGCCTGGGAAAAGCCGTATCTGGCGGAATCCGAGGACCGCATCTTCAAGAATACGTTCAAGGACATCGCCGGCATCCTGACCGCCTGCGCCGAGAACGGCACGCGCTTCGAGATCGAGTGCTACGACATCGGGCATCTCTACACGCTGGCGCATTTCGTCGATCGCGGCCTGGTCAAGCCGCCGTTCTTCGTGCAGTCGGTGTTCGGCATTCTGGGCGGGATCGGCGCCCATCCCGAGGATGTGGCGCATATGAAGCGCACGGCGGACCGCCTGTTCGGCGACGCTTATCACTGGTCGGTTTTGGGCGCCGGGCGCAACCAGTTGCCCATCGCCGCCCAAGCCGCCGCCATGGGCGGCAATGTCCGCGTCGGGCTGGAAGACTCGCTCTGGGCCGGGCCCGGCAAACTCGCCAAGACCAACGCCGAGCAGGTCGCCAAGGTCCGCCAGATCATCGAAGGGCTGGGATTGGAGATCGCCACCCCCGCCGACGCCCGCAAAACCTTGGCGTTGAAGGGCGCCGACAGGGTCAATTTCTGAGCCGCGACCGGACCTTGCGGCGGCGCGGGCGGGTGCGGAAACACACCGCCAGTGGCGTCCGGCCGCCGCAAGGGATAGACTACGCGTCAATGCCGCCAAGCGGCGAGTTCGACCAGAAGTCGAACGCAGGGAGGGACGACGTGACCGAAGCGAGCGCATTCACGCATTCCGTCGCGGACGGCGCCTGGCAAGGCGCTGCGGCGCGATCGCGATGCCGGACCAATTCCCGCCGCGGCTTTACCGATCCCGAGCAGCGTTCCTACGCGCCGGTCGATTCCGTCGGCCGCGCCTTCAAGGTGCTGCGCGCGGTGAACAAGCGCGGCATCGCCTCGGTCAACGAGATTTACGAGGAAACGGGCGTTCCCAAATCCACCATCGTGCGGATGCTGGAAACGCTGATGCACGAAGGCTATGTCGCGCGCGACAATATGTGCGGTGGCTATCACGTCACCTGCCGCACGCACGAATTGACCGCCGGGCGCGACGGCATCGCCCAGATGATCGAAGTGGCGCGCCCCCACGCGCTGGAATTGACCGCGAGCACCAAATGCCCGATCGGCATCGGCGTGCTCGATGGCGATGCGATCGCCGTGCGCTACTGGACCGGCGCCGTCAGTCCCCTCGCCCACACCAATACGGTGCTGGGGCAACGCGCCGATCTGCTGCACTCGGCCATGGGCCGCGCCTTCATGGCGTTTTGCCCGGCCGAACAGATGCGCGCGCACGTGGCACGCCTGCGCGCCACGCCGGACCTGCAATTCGGCGCGGCGGAAGAGCGGCGCCTGCATGCCTTGCTCGCCGGCATCCGCAAGGACGGCTACGCGATGCGCGATCCGGCGACCAAGCCGTTCTGCACCATCACGCTGGCGACGGCGATCAAGATCGGCGACGCCGTTCATGGGCTGATCAGCATCAGCCTGTTCAAATCGGCGATCGAACGCCGGGACCTCGCGGAGAAGATCGTCGGCCCGCTGCAGCAAACCACGGCGGCGATCGGCCGCGCGCTGGCGCTGGTGCGCGACGACGGACGAGCGCGCGCGACAACGGGCGTCGAGCCGGGATTTTAATCCCGGCCCGCGCCTGCGGTTTTACTTATCGTCGAGCTTCGGATTGGTCGTCGGCGTGCCGCCTTCGAACCAATTCTCGAATTTGCGATGCGCGACGAGCCAAGCGCCGTTCGCGTCGCGGACCATGTGATCGGTCATATAGGCGATCTGGATCGGCGGATGCGTGGGCAGCGGCGGCTTGCCGTCGGCGGCGTAGAGCATCAGGAACCAGTGGCACAGCGCCTTGTCGTCCCCTTGCGGGATCGCCTGGAAGTTGATGACGCTGTGGACCACGGTGCGCGCACCGCGGTCTTCGCGCCATTTGTAGAATTGGCGGATCTTGTCGCGGCCGGCATAGGACGCGGCCGGGCCCTGGAACACGCCGTCGGGCGTGTAGTAGTTGGGCGCGTTGCGGCCCCAATTGCTGTCGACCTCGTGCCAATAGTCGACCAGCAGGGCGTGCAGCGTGTGCGTCAGCGCGATGCGTTCGGGCGTGATATGCATTGTCGTTCTTTCCCTTGTTTTAGGCGATAGGCGGCGTGAATTCGGCGAGCGCTTGGCGCGCCGCTTGTTTGAGGAATCCGTGATCGCTGGAAACCATGAAGGCGCTGGCGCCGAGCTCGGCCATCGCCTTGGCGTCGGCGCGGTCGGGCGACAGCATGATCACGGGGATACCGGCCTTGCGCGCGGCCGCCATGATCGGCTCCACCACTTTGCGGGTTTCGGGCGAGGTCATCGACGGCGCGCCTAACGCGGCCGTCAGATCGCCGCGCCCGACGAACCACGCGTCGATGCCCTCGACGGCGGCGATCTCGTCCAAATGGTCGAGTGCCGACAGATCCTCGATCATCGCCGTGCAGACGACGCGCTGGTCTTGCGCCTGGATATGCCCGGCGAAGGTGGCTTCGCCGAAGCCGCCCGCGCGCGTGGTGTTGGCGAAGCCCCGGCGGCCCTTGCGATAGCGGCACGCGGCGGCGATGTCGCGCGCCTTGGCGGCACTGTCGACATGCGGCACGAGAATTCCCGCCGCCCCGCAATCGAGCACCGACAGGATATTGGCGTCGCCCGGATCGCCGACGCGCACGATGCCCGCGATGTTCGACGCGCGCGCGGCCAGCACCATCGTGTCGATCTGCCAGCGATCGATGGGCGCATGTTCCTGATCGATGACCACGAAATCGTAGCCGAGCAGACCGAGAATCTCGATCGCATGCGTGGTCGGCGTTTTGACGAAGGTGCCGAGAACGTGCTCGCGCGCGCGCAGGCGGCGGCAGAAATCCTCGTAAGACGGGCGCGGATTGGCCATGACGTCCCTCCTATTCCGCCGAAAACACGCTGCGCGCGATATGCCGCACGCCGCCGTTGAGCTGGATGGGATCGTCCTTGGTGTTCATGTAGTAGACGCACATCAGCTTGCCTGGTGCTATTTCCGCGACGCGCGGATAGCCGAGATCCCAGCTGCCGCCGTCGTCGCGCAGCACCCATTCGCGGCCCCAGCTGCGGCCCTCGTCCTCGCTGTAGCGCACGCGCACGCCGAAGGGCGGCAAGCGATAGCCGTAAACGCAGGCGATGCGCCCATCGGCGAGGCGCACGAGATCGCCGGGGGCACCCCAATCGTTGACGCGCGACAGGAAGCGCCAGGTCAGGCCGCCATCGTCGCTTTGGAAGATTTCGGTCCACAGCAGCGACGTGGGATCGCGCTGGCAGCGCAGCGACAGCAAGATGCGCCCGTCGGGCAGCGTGATCCCGCGCGGATAGAAATAGCGATGCGGGCCGAAGCGCAGCGGCACGTTGCGGTCGCCGTCGGCCGCACCGTCGTCGTGCTTGGACGTGATGACCGACAGGAACGTCCACGACGTGCCGTCGTCGATACTGGCATAGACGACCGGCCGGCGGTCCCAGCCATCGGCGCCGACGGCGGTGAGGAAGACGAGGCTGACGCCGTCCGGGCGCACCAGTGCGGACGCATGACCCGACAGCGACGGCCAGCCGAGATTGGGGGCGAGCAGCGGCGGGCGCCAGCTCTCGCCGCCGTCCGTGGATACGCGGATCCAGGCCCGGCTATGCGGGCGGAAATAATCGGGCGTGCCGCCCGACGCGACCAGAACGTCGCGATTGGTGAAATCGATCGGCGGCATATCCGAATAATCGGTGCGCACTTTCGCGAACATCGCGTTCTGATCGGCCGACAGGTCGAACAGCAGCCGCATCGATTTCGGGTCCCAGGAATAGCCGCCGTCTTGCGAGCGCAATGTGACCATCTGCGGCCCGACCAAGGCGACTTCGTCGTGGTTCACTTCCGACGCTTCGCGATAGCTGCTCGGCTTTTTCATGAAGGCGACGACGTGATGGCCCCGCGCGGTCGTCCAAAAGCCGCTGACGAAGGGCCAGCCGCAGAATTCGGCGTTGTTGCGATAGACCACGCCGTGATCGGCATCGGTGATGCGCATACGTTGTTCGAAACGCCGGATCATGCTTTCCTCTTGAAGCTGGCCGCGCGAAATCGGGCCGGCGGCGAGTGTCCCACCGCCGGGCGCGCGTTGAACACAAGGCCGAAGCCCAATTTCAACGCGCGAAATCGTTCCCGATGGCGCGCCGGGCGGCACCGCCGCCGCCGCTAACATCGCGCGGCAAACAAGCCGGAAGGAATTCAAGATGCCGATCCATTCGCTCGACGGCGTAACGCCGAAGCTTCCGAAATCGGGCGATTTCTGGATCGCGCCGGGCGCGCACGTGATCGGCAATGTGCGCTTGGGCGAACGCGTCACCGTGTGGTTCGGCGCGGTGATTCGCGGCGACAACGAGGAAATCGTGATCGGCGACGGCGCCAACGTGCAGGACAACGCGGTCCTTCACTCGGACGCGGGCGCGCCGTTGACCATCGGCGCCAATGTGACGATCGGCCATCGCGTGACGGCGCATGGCTGCACGATCGCGGACGATTGCCTGATCGGCATGGGCGCGACGATCCTCAACCGCGCGAAGATCGCGCGCAATTGCATCGTCGGCGCCGGCGCGCTGGTGACCGAGGGCAAGGAATTTCCCGAATTTTCGCTGATCGTCGGCGCACCCGCGAAGGTTATGCGCCCGCTGACCGAGCGCGACATCGCGATGATCCAAGCCTCGGCGTCGGGCTACGTCGCCAATGGCCGCCGCTACGCCCAGGGCTTGAAACCGATCGGGTGAAGCGGCGCGATCCCGTTATTCCGCGCCGATCGCTCGAAGCGACTATCGGCTAGGAAATTTCGATCCGCGCCTCGGTCTGCGGATCGAACACGCTCACGCTCGCCGGATCGACGTCGAAGGCGATCGGGTCGCCCCGGCGCCCGGCGAATCGTGACGGCCCGCGCGCGATCGCGGTGACGGCGCCGATCGTCGCGGTCACCATCGTGTCCGCCCCCGTCGGCTCGACGACGTCGATCGTGCCGCGAATGGCGCCCTTGCCGGCCCCCACGAAAGCCATCGCTTCCGGCCGCACGCCCAAAATCGCCGCGCGTTCGGATTGCGGGCCCGGCGCGCCGCCGAGCGCCAGATCGACGCCGTCGCAGCGGAAGCGCCAGCCATCAGCGTCGTTTGTAAGCGTGCCTTTGAGGAAATTCATCGCCGGCGAGCCGATGAACCCCGCGACGAACAGATTGGCCGGTTTCTCGTAGATCGTGCGCGGATCGGCGAGCTGCTGGATATAGCCGCCGCGCATGACGGCGACCTTCGTCGCCAACGTCATCGCTTCGATCTGGTCGTGGGTCACGTAGACGATGCTCGTGCCCAAGCGCTCGTGCAGGCGCTTGATCTCGGTGCGCATCTCGACGCGCAGCTTGGCGTCGAGATTGGACAAGGGCTCGTCGAACAGGAACAAGGCGGGGTCGCGCACGATCGCACGGCCCATCGCGACGCGCTGGCGCTGCCCGCCGGAAAGATTGGCCGGCTTGCGGTCGAGCAGATGTTCGACCTGCAACAGCTCCGCCGCTTTGCGCACGGCCACCGCGCGCGCATCGGCGTCCATGCCGCGCATTTCCAAGCCGAAGCCGATATTCCGCTCGACCGTCATCGTCGGATAGAGCGCATAGGATTGAAACACCATCGCGATATTCCGGTCCTTCGGCGGCAAATCGCCGACCGGATTCCCGCCGATCGCGATCTCGCCGCCGGACGAATCCTCCAGCCCCGCGATGATACTGAGCAAGGTCGACTTGCCGCAGCCCGACGGGCCGAGCAGCACGAGGAAGCCGCCATCCTCGAGTTCGAGATCGATCCCATGCAGCACGCCGACGCTGCCGTAGGATTTCCGGATATTGCGCAGGGAAAGCGTCGCCATCTGGCCGAAAAACTCCGTTTAACCTTTGACGGCGCCGGCCGTCAGGCCTTGCACCATGGTGCGTTGGACGATCGCGAACAGCAGCATGACCGGCAGAATGCTGAGAATGCCGCCGGCCGCGAGAACGCCCCACGGCAATTGGAACTCGCCCACCATCAATTGCAGCCCGACGGGCCAGGTGCGCGAGCCCTGCCCCGTCGTCAGCATCAGCGCGAACAGGAATTCGTTCCAAGCGCCGATCCCGATGAACACGGAGCTGGCGACCAAACCGTTGCGCGCCAGCGGCATGACGATGCGGACCATGGCGCCCAGGCGCGTCGATCCGTCGATACGCGCCGCGTTCTCAAGTTCCTTGGGTGCTGCGTCGAAGAAGCCTTTCAGCGTCCACACGAACAGCGGCAGCAGGAAGCAGGTATAGGCGATGGCGAGGCCCAGGCGGCTATCGACCAGCCCGACGCTGCGCAGCACGACATAAAGCGGAATGACGATCGTGACCGCCGGGAACATGCGCACGATCAGGAAGCCCAGCAGCAATTGGTTGCGGCCGGGGAACGCGATGCGCGAGAAGGCATACGCCGCCAGCGTGCCGGTCGCGACGCAAATCGCCACCGTGATGCCCGTCACGACCATCGAGTTGAAAATCAACACCGGGAAGTTCGACTGCGTCCAGATCGCGGCGTAGTTCTCGAACGTGATCCGCGACGGGATGTATTGGATCGTGCGCGTGACGATGTCGGACTCCGCCTTCAGCGAGGTCAGGAACATCCAAACGATCGGCCCCATGCAGAACGCCGCCAATCCGATCAGGATCGCGTAGGTCGCGATATCCGTCCAAAGACGCCGTCCGGCTTTACTGCGCAACATGGCGTCAATCCTTCGTAACGCGCGAGATGCGGATATAGGCGACCGCGAACAGCATCAGGATGGCGAACATCACCGTGGCGAGCGCGCTGGCGTAACCGAAATTGAAATCCTTGTAGGCGATTTGGAACGCGTAGAGCGACAGCACCTGCGTCGCGTCGCCGGGCCCGCCGCCGGTCAGGATCAACAGCAGATCCGGCGAGTTGACGAGGCTGATGACGCGCAAGATGACCGAAGCCGCGATCACGCTTTTCATCATCGGCACGGTGATGTAGCGGAACTGGACGAACGCCCCCGCCCCGTCGACCGACGCGGCGCGATAAAGATCGTCGGGAATGCTTTTAAGCCCGGCGAGGAACAGCAGCGCGAAGAACGGGAAGCCATGCCACGCCTCGACGAGGATGGCCGCCGCCATCGCCGTGCTCGGCACCGCGAACCACGCCATATACGTGTCGAGCACGCCGATACGGACCAGCACGTCGTTGATCACGCCCAAGCGCGGGTCGAGCAGCAGCGCCCACATATGCCCCGCGACGACGTTGGGCAGGAAATACGGCAGCAGAATGAGAACGGCGAAGATCTTCGTGCCGCGCAAACCCCGGTTCAACGCCAAGGCGGCGACGAAGCCGAGCGCCATTTCCAGCACGACCGCGCAGGTGACCCACACGACCGTGTTCTGCAACGCGAGCCAGAACACCCGGTCGGTCATCATCGCGGCGTAATGCTTCAAGCCGACCCAGCCGACCAGGCCCGGCCGCGTCAGGCGCATTTCGCGAAAGCCGATGACGAAACCGTAAATCGTGGGATAGGCCACGACCAGCAACAACAGCGCGATGCTGGGCAGCAGCAGCAAATAGACCCAGTAGCGCGTCTCGGACAATTCGCCGAGCTGGCGTAACGGATGGCGGAAGAAATTTGACGACATGGCGCCCCAGCGAAATCGGTGTCGCGCGCTCAAGATACATCGGCGCGGCGCCGCTGGGGACGCCGCGCCGAAGCGTTCAACGAATCGCGGCTTCCAAACCGCGGATCATGCGATCGACCGCCTGGGTCGGATTGATCTGGCCCGTCAGCACCGCTTGGAAGGCGGGGTTGACGATATTCTCCTGCCAGCCGGCGGCGCCGACGAAGCTGTTGGGCATCTGGCCGAATTCCAACGTCTGCGTCGCCGCGGCGTAGATCGGGTTCGATTTGACGCGCGGATCTTCCAGCGCCGCCGTCGACGCCGGGAAATAGCCGGTGGCGTCGAGCAACGCGATCGACGCGTCGGCCTGGCCCCAATAGCTGATCCATTGCCACGCGGCGTCGGCGTTCTTCGGATTCATGATCGCGTTGCCCGCATAGGCGACGCGCGAGATATGCGCCTTCGGCCCGGCCGGCATCGGCGCGGTCGCGAATTGCGTGCCCGGCGTCAGTGCTGCGGAGATCTCGCTGAGCGAGCCCGTATGGTGCCAAACCATCGCCGTCTGACCGGTCCGGAACCCTTCCATGATCTGGCGATAACTGTCGTTGGGCGCGCTGGGCGGGCAGACCTTGTCCTTGAGGAACAGGTTCGAATAGAAGGTGATCGCTTCCACCGCCGCCGCGCGATCGATCGCGACCTTGCCGTCCTTGACGATCGGCGAGCCGAACGCTTCCAGCACGTCGACGACGTATTTATGCGCACCCGCGCCGCCGCGCATGCCGAAGGCAAAACGCCCCTTGGCGGGATCGGTCAGCTTGCGGCACGCGACGACGAACTCGTCGAAATTCTTGGGCGGGCCCGACAGCCCGGCTTCGGCGAAATAGTCGGCGCGGTAATACATCCAGTCGACGATCGCGAAAGCCGGCACGCCGTAGATCGCCCCACCTTCCGACAATGCCGTCCAGCGATTGTCGGGCAGCGTGCTGCGCCCGCTCCAATTCTTGACGCGCGCGGTGAGATCGACGAGCGCCCCCATCGCCTTCAGATCGGCGAATTTCTCGGCGACGACCATGCCCGTGTCGGGGCGCCCGCCGGCGAGCACGGCGGAGGACATCTTCGCCATATACTCGGATTGCGGAATGCCTTCTTGCGTGACGGTCACGTCGCGCTGCGAAGCCATGAACAAGGCCATGATCTTTTGCAGACCGGCCATTTCCGACTGGCTGGCGAAATGGTGCCAGTAGTTCACGGCCGTCGCCGCCCGCGCGCCGCGCGCTTGGCTCAAAAGGCCCAGTGCGGCGGCCCCGGTCAGGAACTCTCTCTTGTTCATCTTCATCGCGCCCTCCGAGAGTATATCAGTTTGTGGATCTGATCGATCAGTCGGAGGTATAACATCGTTCCCTTCGCTCGGCAATATCCGCCGGCGGCGGGAATCGCCGTGCGCCTAGATCAGCCCCAAATTGCGCTGCATCGCAGCCTGGAAATGGGCGTGCAGCGCCTTCTCGGCCAAATCGGCGTTGCGCGTCGCGCAAGCCTCGAGGATGTCGAGATGCTCCTTCAGCGTGCGCAGCACCATCGGCACGGTCACTTTGCGCTCCAAGCGCAACAGCCGCAGATAATTGTGCATGCGGCGATAGGCGCTTTCGATCAACGGGTTGTGCATCGACTTGATGATCGCGCCGTGGAGCTCCTGTTCGAGCGCGTCGAGCTCGTCGAGTTGCTCGGTGCCAAGTCCGTCGCGTTCGAGCCGGCGAACCAATCGCGAATGCCTTACTTCCAGGGCATTCATGATGTTTTCGTCGCCCTGCTCGGCGAAAACGCGGATCGCCGCGCGTTCGACGATCAGCCGAAACTGATACGTCGCCGTCGTCAATTCCAGGCCGGGCCGGATGAACTGAATGCCCGATCGCGGATGGATGGTCAGGATCCCCTCGACCTCCAGCACGCGCAGCGCATCGCGCAACGGTGCCACCGGAACGCCGACGATTTCCGACAACTCGGCCTGCGAAATGAACGCGCCCACCGGCAGCTTCATGTCGTACAGGCTTTCCAGAATGCGTTCATAGGCGACATCGCTGAGCCGGATCGTGCCGGACTTGGTCGCGCCGGATTTCGCTTTGGGCGGCACTTGCAATCTCCCCTGATGTCGCGTATCACAGCTTACATCTGATCTATCAGATGTGAATAACTAAACGATCAAAGAGCCGGTGTCATGTCTCTGTCGGGATTCCGTATAACGCGCTTTCAATACGCCCGCGACCGGATCATCGGCGACAGCCAAGTGCGCGCCGACGCCGTCCACGCCGCGGCGCTGGAATTGATCGGCAGCGACGGGCAGGTCGGCCTGGGCTTCGCGCAGGCGCTGTTCGAGCCGTTGCCCGATCAGACCGAGCTCGAAACGGTTTTCGCGAACGAGGTTTGGCCGGGGATCAAGGGCCAGCCGGCGATCGCGCTGGTCCATCGGGTGACCCGGCCGCGCGGCGGCAATCAACGTGCCTTCTCCCTGCCCTTCCACGAAGCGCTGCAAGTGGCGCTGTGGGATCTTGCCGCCAAACAGGCGGGGCTGCCGCTTCATCGCCTGCTCGGCAGCCGGCGCGATCGGGTGCGCGCCTATGCCAGCGGTCTCGACTTCCATTTGAGCGACGAGCAATTCGTCGCGCTGTTCACCCATGCCGCGTCGCTCGGCTACCGGGCGTTCAAGATCAAGGTCGGCCATCCCGATTTTTCGCGCGATCTGCGCCGCCTGGAATTGCTGAAATCCTGCGTGCCGGCGGGCTCGCAAGTGATGATCGATCCCAACGAAGCGTGGTCGTCGAAGGAAGCGCTGATGAAGCTCACCGCGATCCGCGACGCGGGGCATGCGCTGCTGTGGGTCGAAGATCCCATCTTGCGCCACGATTTCGAAGGGCTGCGCACGCTGCGCCATGCCGTCAACTGGACGCAGATCAACAGCGGCGAGTATCTCGACGCGGCGGGCAAGCGCATCCTGCTCGCCAATCACGGCGCCGATATCCTGAACGTGCACGGCCAAGTGACGGACGTGATGCGGATCGGCTGGCTCGCGGCCGAACTCGGCGTGCCGGTCAGTCTCGGCAACACGTTCCTCGAAATCGGGGTGCATATGGCCGTGGCGTTGCCCGAAGTCGAGTGGCTGGAATACTCCTTCCAGAACTATGACCATTTGGTCGAGACGCCGATCGAAATCCGCGACGGCTACGCCTACGCGCCCGATCGCCCCGGCCACGGCTTGGTGTTGTCGGAAACGGCGCGGCGCGAATGGGCGCGCCCCAAGCGCCTCGCCCCCGGCGAAATCGGCAAGGCGCCGTACAATCCGCGCCTGCCGATCTTCGGCTGACACGACCGACCTTCGAGCGTGCATCCCCAAGGCAGATTCTTGGGGGCGGCGAAAACAGACGATCCCGTCAGCTTCCGTTGCGGCGCGTTTGCATTTTCTCGAGCAGATCGTCGCGCGAGGAGCGCACATGCGCGGCGGAAATCCGGCGCGCCGCGTCGTGATCGCCGCGCGCGATCGCGTCGATCAGCATATGGTGATCCTTCTGCACGTCGCGCAGCCGCGCCGTCGACAAGCCGTATTCGCGGCGCAACGCGCGCGACAGATCGAGATGCCGGTTGATCACCGCGACCGCTTCCGGATTGCGGACGGCCGAGTTGATGAAAACGTGGAAACGCCGGTTGAGATCGAACGCGGCGGCGGGATCCATCGCGTCGACCGCGACGTCGTGCTCGGCCTGGATCGCGCGCAGCACCGAAATCTGATGCGGCGACGCCGCGCGCGCGAATTTCTCGGTCAAAAAGGATTCGAGCGCTTCGCGCACGTCGAAAATATTGATCAGCATATTCTCGTCGATCGGCCGGACGCGCGCGCCGCGATTGGGCTCGAGCACGATCAGCCCCTCGCCCTGCAATTGCTGGAGCGCTTCGCGGACGGGGCCGATCCCGATCCCGTAATGAGCCGAGAGGTCGCGGACCTTCAATCGGCTGTCCTGCGGCCACACGCCTTCGACGATGTCCTCGCGCAGCTGATTGGCGATGCGCTGGTACTGCAACGTCGCGTCGTCGGCATCGACCGCAATCTCGTTTTCCCCGGTCGTGACCTGAGGTTTCATGACGTTCTCCAGTATGATCGATCAAACCTTGTTTTGTTCGATCATTTTATGATACGCATTATCGTGCAGTCGATTTGACCAACAATTTGGCGAATCTTCGCGGAAGATTACCGACAAAAAATCAAAGGGGAAGAACGATGTTGGCACTTTCCAGGCGTCAAACCCTGATTTCCGCCCTTTCGGCGAGCCTGTTGCCGGGCGTGGCGAACGCCCAGGCCGGGGCCACCACGCTTTCGTTCTGGCATAACCATCCCGAATGGAAGGATCGCGTCGTCGCGATCCTGAAGAAGTTCGAGGCCGAGAACCCGTCGGTCAAGATCGACCTCCAGGAAATGCCGAGCTCGGCCTATGTGCCGCGCATGCACACGGCCCTCGCCGCCGGCGAGGCGCCGGACATCATCACCCTGCGCGCGGGCGCCGACGTGGCCGCCGCCGCCAAGGCCGGCTATCTCCACGATCTCAGCGGCAAGCTCGATCTGTCGGAGCTGACGCCGTCGGCCCTCGCCTCCGCCTATTACGGCGAGAAGCTGGTTGCGGTGCCGATGATGGGCGCCTTCACGGTGGCGCTGTTCTACAACCGCGACATTCTCGATCGCCACGCGATCAAACCGCCGACGACGTGGGACGAGCTGATCGCCGCGTGCAAGACGCTCAAATCCAAGAACGTCGTGCCGCTGATCTGTCCGGCGCAGGATTCCTCGATCCCCGCCTACACCTATATGCTGCTCGCCTCGGGCATTCTCGGCGCCGAAGGCTTCGCCGATCTGCGCAAGGGCAAGCGCAAGCTGACCGATCCCGACCTGCTGAAGGCCGCGCATTTCTTCAAGGAAATGTACCAGTACTACCAGCCCGGCGCGATCGGCACCGCTTATACCGAAGGCAAAGCGCTGTTCGCATTGGGCCGCGGCGCCATGATGGTCGCGGGCTCCGCCGACAATGCGGGCTTCACGACCACCAACCCGAAGATCAATCTCGGCGTCATCGCCTTCCCCGCCCCCGCC
The DNA here is from genome assembly GCA_965228135.1 of Tagaea sp. GTDB lineage: Bacteria > Pseudomonadota > Alphaproteobacteria > CACIAM-22H2 > CACIAM-22H2 > Tagaea. The sequence continues at coordinate 4,512,603 of OZ245798.1, read as the reverse complement.
GGCGGCAAACCGTCGACGGTGACGGGCATGCAGGGCGTATTCGGCATCAACGCCAAGACGGCATCGACCGCGCAAGGCCTCGCCTTCATCCAGTGGATGCTGCGCCGGGAAGTCGGCCAGATGGTGATGGATACGATCACCCTGGCGACCATCAAGGGCATCACGCCGTCGGACAACCGCGTGATGAAGGACGTGGTCGAAGCCGCGACGATCAACGACGTCCGCGTCTGGTTCGAACTGCCCGAGACCGCGAAGACCTATGCCGCGACCGGCCCGCTGGCGCAGAAGCTGTTCATCGGCGAGATCACGCCCGAACAATTCGCGCAGTCGCTGCAGAACGTTATCGACTCCAGCGCGACGTGGTAAGCGCGGCATGAGCTCGACCGTCACGAACGCCGCCGCACCCAGCCAAAGCTGGCGGCGGCGGTATTCGCATCTTCAGTTCGTGGTGCCGGGCCTTTTGGTGTTCGGCGCCTTCACGATCTATCCCACGATCTCGGCCTTCGGCATCAGCTTCACCGATTGGACGGGCATGGGGAAGACGAGCAACTTCGTCGGGCTCGCCAATTACATCGACGTGCTGCGCTCGTCCGAGTTCTATAACGCGGCGTTCCACAATCTCGAGATCTTCATCGCGATCCTGATCGCGCAGCACACGATCGGCCTGTTCCTGGCCGTGCAATTGAACGCGCGCCCGCGCTTCATGGAAGTTTATCGCGCGATCCTGTTCCTGCCGGTGATCCTGTCGCTGGTCGCGACGGGCTTCATCTGGACGCTGATCCTCAGCCCCAATATCGGCATCCTCAATCCCACGCTCGAAGCGATCGGGCTCGGCTTCTTCACGAAGTCCTGGCTCGACGACATGTTCTGGGCCCTGCCCTGCATCATCGCGGTGCAGACCTGGAACCATCTCGGCTGGGCGATCGTGATCTATCTCGCCGGGCTTCAGAACATTCCCCAGGAATTGCACGAAGCGGCCGAACTCGACGGCGCCTCGCCCTGGCAAAGCTTTCGCAAAGTGGTGTTCCCGCTGCTGGCGCCGTCCTTCACCAGCGTCACGGTCATCACCTTCATCCACAGCTTCAAGATTTTCGACGTGGTCTACGTGCTGGCGGGCCCGATCGGCGCGCCGGCCGGCCGCACCGACGTGCTCGGCACGTTCATCTATCGCTCCGCCTTCGGCGCCACCGGCGTCTCCTCCGCCGATATCCGGATGAGCTTTGCCGTCACCATCGCCGTCGTCGTCTTCATCATCATGCTGATCGGCGTTTCGACCCTGATCTACGGATTGCGCCGGCGCGAGGTCGAATCGTGACACCCGCCCAAACCATGCGCGCGCGCAACCGCGCGGTCGCCGGCGGACGGCATTTCGTGCTGATCGCCTCTGCATTGGTCGTTCTGGTGCCGATCGGCTATGTGCTGATCGCTTCGCTCAAGACCATTCCGGAAATCTTCGGCAATCCCTATGGCCTGCCGGAGGATTGGGCGTGGAGCAACTATTCGAACGCGTGGAAGGAAGCGCGGCTCGACGTATCGCTGACCAACAGCGTCATCGTCACCGTCGCGGCCGTCTGCGCCAGCACGTTCCTTTCGGCGCTGATCGCCTATGGCTTGAGCCGGCGCGAACGGCCGCTGGCGATGCTGCTCTACACGATGTTCGTCAGCGGCATGCTCGTGCCCGTGCAGATGGTCGTGCTGCCGCTGTTCATCCTGATGCGCGATCTGGGTCTGCTCGGCACGCTGCTGTCGCTGATCTTTCCGTTCACCGCAATGGGCTTACCGATCGGCGTGCTGATCCTGACGCCGTTGATCGCCACACTGCCGCGCGAATTGAGCGATGCCGCGCTGATCGACGGCGCCAACGAATGGCAGATTTTCCTGCGCGTCGTGATGCCGATCATCCGGCCGGGCCTCGCCTCGGTCATGATCCTCAACGGCGTGTGGATGTGGAACGAGTTGTTCATTCCGCTGGTGCTGGCGATCCAGCCCGGCGTGCAGACGCTGCCGGTCGGCATCATGTCGTTCGTCGGCATGTACTCGACCGAATGGGGCCTCATCTTCGCGAGCGTCGTGATGGCCACGGCGCCGGCCGTTATCGCCTACATCCTAATGACCAAGCAATTCGTCGCCGGCATGACCGCCGGCGCCGTCAAAGGCTAAAGGACACCAGCAAATGAAAATCAAATCGGTCAAACCCGTCCCCGTCGCCGTCGGCGAACGCATCCAGCTTCTCGTCAAAGTCGAGACCGATAACGGTCTGCACGGCTGGGGTGAATCCGGCCTCACCAGCCGCGACCGCGCGGTCGCGGGTGCGGTCGAGCATTACGCGGGCTGGCTGGTCGGGCGCGACGCGATGAATATCGGCGCGCTGTGGCAGGAAATGTATCGCAGCCAATATTTCGAGGGCGGCCGCGTGTTGACGGCGGCGATTTCCGCGATCGACATCGCGCTGCACGATATCAAGGGCAAGGCGCTGGGCGTGCCGGTGTGGCAACTGCTGGGCGGCAAGCATCGCGACTTCGTCGATACATTCGCCTCCGTCCGCGCGACGGATCTGGGCCGCGCCAAGGAACTCACGCATCTGTTGCTGGAATCGGGCTGGGAATGCGTGCGCCTGCCGCGCAAGGAAGAACCCGCCGGCGTGCCGGGCCGTTTCGATCCGTGGAAGTCGCTGATCGCGACGTCGGAATGGCTGATGGCGATCCGCGAATCCGTCGGCCGCAAAGCGATCCTGGGCATCGATATCCATCATCGCTTGAACGTCGCCGAAACCGCGTCGCTGTTGCAGCGCATGCCGCTGGGCACGCTCGACTGGATCGAAGAACCGATCCGCGACGAAACGCCCGAAGCTTACGAAGCCTTGCGCCGCATGACGCCGGTTCCCTTCGCGCTGGGCGAGGAATTCGCGTCGAAATGGCAGTTCCTGCCTTATGTCGAACGCGACATCCTGCAATACGCCCGCGTCGATATCTGCAATGTCGGCGGCTTCACCGAGGCCATGAAGGTCGCCGGCTGGTGCGAGGCGCATTACGTCGATCTGATGCCGCATAACCCGCTGGGACCCATCTGCACCGCCGCGACCGTGCATCTGGCGGCGGCCGTTCCCAACTTCGCCTGGGCCGAATGCCGCGAAACGCCGGGCGAATACACCGGCACGCAAGACTCGCCGGTGTTCGTCAACCGCATGATGCTCGACGGGGCGCGCTATCCCGTACCCACCACGCCGGGTCTGGGGATCGACGTCGACGAAAGCAAGCTCGAAGCGGCCACGCCCAAGCAGATGTACGAGTTCCCGCATCTGCGCCGCTCGGACGGGTCGCACACCAACTGGTAACGCCATGTCGCCGGTCGAGTGCGTTCTGCGGATCGAGGCGAAGCTGGGCGAAGTGCCGCTCTGGTCGCCCACGGATCGCCTGCTCTATTGGGTCGATATCCGCCTGCCGTCGCTCAACGCGCTCGACCCCGCGACGGGACATAACCAAGTCTGGCCGATGCCCGAAGCGATCGGCGCCGTCGCCTTGCATGGCGACGGCGGCTTGCTGATCGCGTTGGCCAGCGGCTTGAACCGCTTCGATCCGCGCACCGGCATTCGCACGCCATTGCAGTCGATCGAGGCCGATATCCCGACCAGCCGCCTGAACGACGGGCGCTGCGACCGCCAAGGGCGGTTCTGGGTCGGCTCGATGGATCGCTCCACGCCGCAAGGCCGCGGCGCGCTCTATCGCTACGATCCCGACGGCACGCTGACGCGCATGCTCGACAATATCGAGGTTCCCAACGGGCTGTCCTTCAGCCCCAACGGACGCAGGATGTATTTCTGCGACACACCCACGCGCATCCTGCAATGCTTCGATCTGGACATTGCGACCGGCGCGTTGCGCAACGGGCGCGTCTTCGCGCAATGCGAACCACCCGGCAATCCCGATGGCGCGGTCGTCGATGCCGAAGGCGGCGTGTGGATGACGCATTTCGGCGGGGCACGGATCACGCGCTTCCGCCCCGACGGCGGCATCGATCGCGTCGTGCCCCTGCCCGTCGGCCGGCCGACGGCGTGCTGCTTCGGCGGCGACGCGCTCGATACGCTGTTCGTCACATCCGCCTGTATCAACGTGCCCGACGACGAACGTGCGCAGTATCCGCTCTCCGGCTCGGTCTTCGCGTTCAAGCCGGGTGTCGAAGGATTGCCGGAGCCCGTTTTCGGCGTCGGCTGATCGCGCAATCACAAAAGACGAAAAGGAACGAGACGATGATCTATCGCGGCGTGTTTCCGGTGGCGCCCACGGTGTTCGATGCGGATGGGCGTTTGGATCTGGAAGGCCAGAAGCGCTGCATCGATTTCATGATCGATGCGGGCTCGCACGGCATCTGCATTCTCGCCAATTGGTCCGAACAATTCGCGCTGACCGACGCCGAGCGCGAAACCGTGATGGATTGCGTGCTGAAGCATAACGCCGGCCGCGTGCCGATCATCGTGACCACGACGCATTTCTCGTCCGACGCTTGCGCCGAGCGCAGCAAACGCGCACAGGATGCCGGCGCGTCGATGGTCATGATCATGCCGCCCTATCACGGTGCGACGATCCGCGCGCCCGAGCCCGCGATCTACGATTTCTTCAAGCGCGTGTCGGATGCGATCACGATTCCGATCATGATCCAGGACGCGCCCGTCGCGGGCACGCCGTTATCCGTGCCCCTGCTCGCCCGCATGGCGCGTGAGATCGCGAATGTCAGCTATTTCAAGATCGAAGTGCCGCAAGCGGCGAACAAGCTGCGCGCGTTGATCGCCGAAGGTGGTGCGCCGATCGTCGGGCCCTGGGACGGCGAAGAAGGCATCACGCTGCTCGCCGATCTCAATGGCGGCGCGACCGGCACGATGCCCGGCGGCGGCTATCCCGACGGTATTCGCGCGATCTTCGATCCGCACGCGGCGGGCGACCGCAAGGCGGCGACGGCCGCCTATGCGCGCTGGCTGCCGTTGATCAATTTCGAGAACCGGCAATGCGGGCTTGCCGCCGCCAAGGTGCTGATGGAAGCGGGCGGCGTGATCAAGTCGGGCGCCACGCGCCGGCCGCAAGTGCAGATGCACCCGGCGACGCGTGCCGAGCTTCTCGACATCGCGCGCGGTCTCGACCCGCTCGTCCTGCGCTGGGGGAAGTAACGTCGGGCCGGATCAAACGGCGGCGTGGTGACATTTCGCCGTTTGGTCCGCCGAAACCACGATCGTTTCCGGCATCGTTTCGCGGCAAATCTCCGTCGCCTTCGGGCAGCGCGACGCGAAGGGACAGCCGATCGTCGAGGGCGCCTCGCTCGCCGGATCGCCGAGATCCGACTCGCCCCATTTGCGCTTCAGATCGGGATGCGGGATCGACGACACCAGCAACTGCGTATAGGGATGCTTGGGCGATCCGATCACGGCGGCGGCGGTTCCCCGCTCCACCACATGCCCGCGGAACAGCACCAGCACCTCGTCCGCCACGTGATAGGCGGTGATGATGTCGTGCGTGATGTAGACGATCGCGATCTTGTGGTTCTTGTTGAGCTCGACGATGTTGTTGAGGATCGTCGCGCGCAACGACGCATCGACCATCGATACCGGCTCGTCCGCCACCAGCAAACGCGGCCTTAGCAGCAACGCGCGCGCCACCATCAAGCGCTGACGCTGACCGCCGCTCAATTGATGCGGGAAGCGGCCAAGCGTATCGCGCGGGTTGAGGCCGACTTGCTCGCAGGATTCCGCCATCAGGCGATAGGCGTCGTCGGTCGATTTCGCCAAGCCGAATTTCTGGATCGGCACCGTCAATGCGTGATCGACGGGATAGAACGGGTTATAGGCCGCGAACGGATCCTGCGTGATCGCCTGAACGTTGCGCCGGAAATCCTTCTTTCCGGCATTGTCCATCGCCCACACATCCTTGCCGGCGAAGCGCAACTGGCCGGTGCTGGGCGGAATCAGGCCCAGCAGAATATTGCCCAGCGTCGTCTTCCCGCTGCCGCTTTCGCCGACCAGCGCAATGACCGGCGGGCGGTCCTGCGACATCGTCAGATCGAGCGGATGCAAGGCCGGCGGCCCGGGGCGGCGGAACAATCCGCCGCCGCCATAGGTCTTCCCGACGCCGGCCAGTTCAATGAGCGCTGACAAGGGCGGCATCTCCAAAGTGACAAGCGACCGCGCGTCCGGGCGACACATCGCGGGATTCGGGGCGCGACGCGGTGCAGATATCGCTCGCGTAACGGCAGCGCGGCGAGAAGCTGCAGCCGCGCGGCAAATTCGCCAGCGAAGGTGCGGTTCCCGGAATGCCGATGAAACGGCCGCGATTGGCGAAGCCGGGAACGGAATCGATCAGCATGCGGGTATAGGGATGGCGCGGCGCTTCCAGCAATTCCGCGATCGTCCCGATCTCCACGATGCGGCCCGCATACATGACCGCCAGGCGATTGACGAATTGCGCCATCAAACCCATGTCGTGGCCGATCAGGATCAGGCACGAGCCCGTTTCCTTCTGGCGCTTGCCCAAGGTCGCCATCACTTGGCGCTGGGTGACGACGTCGAGCGCGCTGGTCGGCTCGTCCGCCACGATCAATTGCGGGCGCAGCAGCATGCCGATGGCGATGCACACGCGCTGCTTCATACCGCCGCTGAGTTCGTGCGGGTAAAGCGACGCCACGCGCGCGGGCAAATCCACACCGCGCAGCGCCTCAACCACCGCCGCTTTCTTGCCGTCGGGATGGGGCACAATGTCGTGATCGTCCATCGCGTCGATCATCTGGGCGGCGACCGATTTGACGGGATTGAGCGAGTTCATCGCCCCTTGCGGGATGTAACTCGCCAGCCGCAGTCGCGCGCGGCGCATGGCTTCTTCGTCGAGGGCGCGCAGATCCACACCGCCGAGCACGACGCGGCCCGCGACGACGCGGCCCGGTGCCCGGATCAGCCGCAGCAAGGCAAGCGCCGTCGTCGACTTGCCCGAGCCGGACTCGCCCACGATGCCCAATCGCTCGCCAGGTGCCAGCGTGAAGCCGACATCGCGCGCGCCGTAGATCGGCCCGCCGGCGGTCGGATACTCGACCGTCAAACCTTCGACCACCAAACCGTCGCTCATGACGTGCGCTGCCGCAAACGGGGATTGGCGAGTTCGTCCAAGCTCTGGCTCACGAGATAGAGGCCGATGAACAGGATGATCAGCATCGCGATCGGCGCGATGATCCACCACCACAAGCCGCGAATGAACGCGGTGTAGTAGAGCATCCAATAGACGGTCATGCCCAAAGTCGGCTCGTCCTTGGGCCCGAGGCCGAGCGCTTCGAGGCCGACCGACGACAGGATCGCCGCCGACGTGGCGAGCACGAGCGCCGCCATCAGATACGGCAGGAGATTGGGCAGGATTTCCTTGAACACGATCTCCAGCCCGCCCATGCCGCTGAGCCGCGCGGTCAGCACATAGCCCGAGCGGCGCAGCACCAGCGCTTGCGCGCGCACTTGGCGCGCCGGCCCGAACCACGCCAAGCAGCCGATGATCAGCGCCATGCCGGTCGAACTCAACTGACCTTGAAAGCTGGAGGCGATGACGATCAGCAACAACAGCGGCGGGATCGTCAAGCCGACATCGATCGCCCAACGCAGCACCATGTCGATCAGGCCGCCGTAATAGGCGGCGATCAGACCGACCGACGCGCCGATCACGATGCCCATAAGCCCTGCGAGCAAACCGACCTTCAAGGTAAGGCCCGTGCCCAGAATCAACACGGCGAGTAGATTGCGCCCTTGGCTGTCGGTGCCGAACGGCGTTTCCCACGACGGCGGCTGATTGGGCATCGCCGACAAGGGTTCGGCCAGATCGGCATCCATCACGAAGCGGCCCACGCCGGTGAACAACACCAGCAGCAGCAGCAAGCCCGCGCCGCAGAGAAAGGTCGGGCTCGACAGCAAGTAATCGATGTTCCGCCTTCCATGCGACGCGCGCGGCGACGGCGGAGCGATCGGCGCGGTTGCGTCAGCCATGACCGGCCCTCACCCGCGGATCGAGGATGGGATAGAGAATGTCGACCACGATCATCGACAGGCCCGTCGCCAGCACAAGCACCAGCACGCAGCCATAGATCGTGAAGAAGTCGGAGAGTTTGATCGATTCGAACAGCAACGTCCCGATCCCCGGATAGGCGAAGACCATCTCGACCAGGGCCGAGCCGGCGATGAGTTTGCCGAGCGAAAGGGCGAGCGCCGTCACCTGCGGCAGGATCGCGTTGCGCACGCCGTAGGAGAAGAAGATGCGGCGCGGGCGCAAGCCCTTGGCGTCGGCGAAGGCCATGTAATCCTCGCCTTGCACGCTGACCATCATGCCGCGCATACCCACCGCCCAGAAGCCGATCGCGGCGAGCACGATCGAGATCGCGGGCAGCAGCGAATGCGACAGCACGTCCAGGATGAACGTCCAGGTGAATCCCGGCACGGCCATCAGCGTGTGGCCGCCGCCGTTGGGAAACCATTCCAAACGGAAGGCGAAGAAGTAAACCAGCACCAAGCCGACGATGTAGAAGGGGATGGCGGAGAACACCATCATCATCGGCAGGATCGCCTTGAAGATGCGGGGCGCGCGCGGCCATGCGGCGAGTGCCCCCAGCAACGTGCCGAGCAGAAAGGCGATGATCGTGGACGTGCCCAGCAAGCCGATCGTCCACGGCAGCGCGTAGGCGATCTGCTCGCTGACCCGGGTCGGATAGTTCGTGATCGAATAGCCCAGATCGAACGACGCGAGCCGCCCGATATAGCCGAGATATTGCGACCACAAGGACTGATCCAACCCGAATTGCGCCTGGTAGGAACGCACCATGTCTTGCGTCCCGGCCAGCGAACCGCCCCCTTGGGAGGCGATTTGCATGAGCCGTTCGGCGATCGGATCGCGGTCGGTCAGACGGGGAACGATGAAGTTCACCGTCGCCGCGGTCCACAACATGGCGATCAGCAGCACGATGCGCGTACAGACCATACGCAGCATCGATCAGCTCGTCGGTTCGATCATGTGCGCGATATAGGCCGACGTCGTCACATGGTTGGGCGCCGGCGGCATATAGGGGTTGGCGTCGCTCGGCCAATTCTTCCAGTAGGTCTGGTTCATCGGCAGGCGATGATAGTACTGCTGGATCGGCACTTCGGGCACCAGCGCGTACCAGATCGCCATCGCTTCGCGCACCAGCGGCCCGATCTTCGGATCGCCGGGTTGCAGCAAGCCGATCTTGTCGACCACCGCGTCGTATTCGGCGTTGCGCTGTCGGGCGAAGAAGAAGGTCTGGCTGCCGACCGGCGAGAAGTTCTTCGAGTGGAACGTCTCCAGCGTGGCGAGCGGGTCGAAGATGCTGCTGCCCGAATGGCCCGACAGGACCAGCGGGCATTGACCGTTCGCGATGATGCGCGAGGAGTCGGGCGTCGAATAGAACGTCACCTCGAAGCCGGCACGGCGCAGCTGCTGCTGCACCAGCGGCCCGATCTGGTTGACGATCGAGATGCCGTGGATCTCGCCGCCCGCGCGCTTGCCGTCCTTCGCCCAGAATTTCTGGCTATCGCGCTGATAGCCGGCGGCGAGCATCAGCTTCTCGCTTTCGGCCGCGTCGAACACGCCCACGCGGTTCTTCTCGATCACATCCTGGAAGCCCTTGATGTACTCGACCAGCGGCGGGAAGTTCGGGAACGGCGTCAGGCTCACCTCGCTCGCCCCGCCCGACGACACGTCGACGATCTGCTTGGTGTTCAACGCATAGGCCATCGCGCGGCGCACGCGCACGTCGTCCCAGCGCGCATCCGTGCTGTTGAAGAACAGCGAGATCGGCCACCAATCGAGATTGCCCATCGGCGGCTTGTCGCCGGTGAAGGTGGTGATCTTCGGATTGCGCTGCATGATCTCCTTTAGCAGCCCGACATCCTGCATATCGGTCGAGATATCGATCGCGTTCGAGACCGCCATCTGCGCGATGCGATCGCGCGACACGCTGGGCACGGTGATGATGCGTTCCGGCGCCGGCAGCTTACGGAAGCCGGTCTTGGCGCCCCACCAATCGGCCCGGCGGTCGCACACGATCTGCGTCGGCGACGTCGCGACTACCTTCCACGCGGCGGTCGTCAGCGGCCAACCCTTTTCGGGATCGAAATTGGTGAAGGCGGCCTTGTCCTCGACCTTGCTCCACACATGCTCGGCGATCCAAACGGGGCCGTAGGAGAAGTAGCTGGTGGTCACCGCGAAGACATGGCGCGGATCGGGGCGGGTCAAAATCACGCGGACGGTCAGATCGTCCACGATCTCCGCCCGCTTCACACGATCGGCGAACAGGATCGCCGTGCGCATGTTCTTCTTGGTCTGACCGTTCTCGATCAGCATGTTGTAGGTGAACGCCACGTCGCGCGCGGTGAACGGATGGCCGTCGCTCCACTCCGCCCCTTTGCGCACCTTGATCGTCATCTCGGTGAAATCGGCGTTGTAGCTGTAGCTTTCAGCGAGCCAGGGAATGTGCTCGTTCTTGAACATGTTGAACCAGAACAGCGGCTCGGTCGCGAACATGAAACCGTTCCGCAGATCGACGCCGGGCGCATAGAAATTCGCGTTGTTGACGTTCGTCAGCACCGGGCCGTCGCCGGTCGCGGCGACGATATAAGTGCGGTTGCGCGCGACTTGCGGGAGCCCCGCCTGGGCGAAGGTGACGCCCGGCATCAGGGATGCGGCGGCGGCGCCCGCCAATAAGGTGCGGCGCCGGAGCGATACGGTTTCGATCGTCATCGTTTTCTCCCGAAATCGTTGGAACGATTGGTGTTTTTATTATTCTTGGAGCGCGCCCTGCCCCAAGCGGAGGCATTTCGCGATCCTGGCGTGGCGCTTATGATGCCACATGCCGCTCAAAATGATCTATCAAATTTGAATTTTGATTGTCAATTATCAACTTTGTTGATTAACAACCGTTTTTCCCATGCCTAAGATGGAAACAAATCGGGAAACGAAATCCGGGAGACAAAACGCCATGGCCAGAACAGTGCTCATCACGGGGGCGAGCGGCAATCTCGGCAAGAAGCTGCGCGACCATTTCACGACGCTGGGCTGGACGCTGCGCCTACTCGACATCGACCCGCGCAACGACCCCGCGATCGTCGGCGCCGATCTGTCGATTTGGAACGATCGCTGGGCAGCGCAGTTCGAGGGCGTCGACGCCGTCGTCCATCTCGCCGGGCGGCCGAGCCCGCGCACGCCCTGGGTCGAGATCGTGCCCTTCAATATCGATCTGACGATCAACGCCTATGAAGCCGCCGCACGCGCACGCGTGCGCCGCTTCGTGTTCGCCAGTTCCAATTGGGTCGTCGCCGGTCACCGTTTTGCGCAAGGCCCGCTCTCGGCCGCGACGACACCCCACCCGATCAATCCTTACGGCGTGTCGAAGTTGGTCGGCGAGCGCCTGGGTCTTTCCTACCATCAGCGCTGGGCGCTTTCGGTCGTGTGCCTGCGCATCGGCTTTTGCCAGCGCGGCGAGAATTTACCCGGCCCGCAAATGGGCATGGGGCGATGGGGCCAAGCGATGTGGCTTTCCAATCGCGATTTCTGTCACGGCGTCGAGCGCGCCATCGCGGCCGAGGGCATCGGCTTCGAGGTTCTGAATCTGATGAGCGACAATCCCGGCATGCGCTGGGACATCGAAGCGACCAGGCGCGCGATCGGCTACGCGCCGCAAGATGGCGCGCCGATCGTCGACACGCCCGAGACGATCGCCGAGGACGCCGCCGCCCGCCTCCGCCATGCGACGCTCGCGCCGGCCGGCGATCCGGTGTGGTGAAAATGGCGACGCACGCCAACCCGACGATCGCCAGCGGCGAGACGGTCGCGACATTCTCGACGCGCGGCGCGGAGATGATCGGTCTGCGCCATGGCGATCGCGCGTTTCTATGGCATGCCGATCCGGCGTGGTGGGGCTTCAGCGCGCCGATCCTGTTTCCGGTCGTCGGCCGTTCGCCGCAGGACCATATTAAAGTCGGTGGCGTTCCCTATCCGATGCCGTTGCATGGCTTCGCGTTGAGTCGCGAATTCGAAATCGCCGAACATGGCGCCGCACGGATCGTGTTCCGTTTGATCGACGATGCGCAAACGCGCGCGATGTTCCCCTTCCCGTTCCGGCTGACCATCGCCGCGACGATCGCCGCCCACCGCATCGACTTCCACGCAACGATCGAGAATACCGGTACCGAAACCGCACCCTTCGCGTTCGGCTATCACCCCGCGTTGATTTGGGCGCCGACGCCGCAGGAACGCGCGAGCTTCGTTTGTAAGTTCGACGCGCTTGAATCGGGCGAAATTCGCCGTGTCAATCGCGCGAACGGCTTGCTACGGACCGAGCGCTTCCCGTTGAAATTCGACGGTCACACGCTGGCGGTTTCCGACGCATTGTTCGAACAAGGCTCGCTACAATTCGAAGCGAACCGATCGCGGCGGATTTGGTTTGGCCGCCCGGGCCATAAAGGTATCGACGTCAAATTCCCCGACAGCCCGCAGCTTGGTCTCTGGACGCGCGCGGGTGCGCCGTTCTTGTGCATCGAGCCCTGGCAAGGCATGGCCGACACCGAAGCGAGCGACGGCGAGCTTTCGCGGCGCCCCGGTGCACGGCTTGTCGCCGCCGGCGATCGCGTCGACTATCGGCTGTCGATCGATTTGAACGCCGACGAATTTCCGTAAGCCCAATCGCGCCGCTGCCGCCGGCAATCCAATCACTCCTCGGCGAACACCTCGTCGCGGCGCGCGCGCAGCGCCGGCAGCGCCGAGACCACGAGCGCCACCGCGCCGATCAGCAACAGGCTGAGCGACAGCGGCGAGCGCAAGAACACCATCGGATCGCCGTCGGAGATGATCAGCGCTTGGCGGAGCTTCTCCTCTAGCAAACGGCCAAGCACGAAGCCGAGCGCCAAGGGTGCGGGCTCGAAATCGAGCTTGTGCAGCACATAGCCCACCAATCCGAACACGGCGGTCAGGTAGACCATGTCGGCCGTGTTGCCGATCGAGTAAATCCCGATGCAGCAGAACAGCACGATCGCGGGAAACAGCAGCCGGTAGGGTACGCGCAACAGCTTCACCCACAGCCCGATCAGCGGCAGATTGATGACCAGCAGCATCAGATTGCCGATCCACATCGACGCGATCAGGCCCCAGAACAACTCCGGATTCCGGTCGATGACCTGCGGCCCCGGAATGACGCCCTGGATCAACATGGCACCCACCATCAGCGCCATCACGGCGTTGGGCGGCAGCCCCAACGTCAGCAAGGGAATGAACGACGTTTGCGCCCCGGCGTTGTTCGCCGACTCAGGCCCCGCCACGCCGGCGGGCGCGCCATGGCCGAATTTCGCGGGCTGTTTGGCGATGCGCTTCTCGAGCGCGTAACTCGCAAAGGGGGCGAGAATGGCGCCGTTGCCCGGCAGAATGCCGAGCACGGACCCAAGCCCCGTGCCGCGCAAGATCGCGGGCAGATTCTCGCGGATCTCGCGCCACCGCGGCATAAGCCGGCCGATCGACGCGCGCACGACGTCGCGCGCTTCGGGGTTCTGCAGGTTCTTCAGAATTTCGGCGAAGCCGAATAGCCCCATCGCCAGGACCGAGAATTCGAGCCCGTCATAGAGCATTTCGAGATCGAAGGTCAGCCGTTCGCGGCCCGTCTCGATATCCGTGCCGATCGTGCTGAGAAGAATGCCGAGCGCGATCATCGCGATCGCTTTCAGCAGCGAACCGCGCGCCAGCACCACGGCGAGCACGAGCCCCATGATCATCAGCGAGAAATATTCGGCCGGCCCGAACAACAGGCCCAGCTTCGTCATCGGCGCGCCGAGGGCCGCGATCAGCAACGTGGCGATCGTGCCCGCGATGAAGGAGCCGATCGCCGCGAGGCCCAGCGCCAAACCCGCCTGCCCCTTCTTCGCCATCTCGTGGCCGTCGATCGCCGTGACGACGGCCGTGGCTTCGCCGGGAATGTTCACGAGAATGGCGGTCGTCGAGCCGCCGTATTGCGCGCCGTAATAGATGCCCGCGAGCATGATGAGTGCCCCGGTCGGATCGAGCGTTAGCGTCACCGGCAAAAGAATCGCGATCGTCGCGACGGGCCCCACGCCCGGCAGCACACCGACCAGCGTGCCGATCAGGCAGCCGACGAAGCACAGGCCGATATTCTTCAAGGTCATCGCGACCTGAAGCCCGAGCCCCAGATTGGAGAACATATCGCCCATATCAGTATCCGATCAGCCAAGGAGCGACGGGCACGGGAATGCCGAGCCCGAAACGGAAGACCGCCGTGCAAATCGCCGAAATGATCGCGGCGAAGACGACGAGTTCCCCGGGGCGCGACGCGCGATCGGCGAAACCCGCGACGATCACCGAAAGCGGTCCGGCGACGACCAAGCCCAAGGGCGGGATCGTGATGCCCGCGAGCGTGCCGCCGCGGATCGCCAAGCCGAACAGAACGACCGCGCCGAGCACGATCGAAATCTCCCGCCACGCCCAGCCGCCCGCATCGGGGCCGGCGGATCGCAACGAGATCGCCGTCTGGATGACGCCCAGAACGACGATGAAGCCCGCGACGACGCGCGGCAGCAATCCCGCGCCGACACCTTGGCGCGTCATGAACGGCAAATCCGACGCGCCGAACAGCGCGACCGCGCCGACGGCGATCAGCGCAATACCGGCCCAAACCTCGCGATCGCGAAGCTTGGTGCCGGCCCGCTTGGAACCGGAGATCATATGCGGACCCTATTCGAGCGTGATGTTGGCGGCGCGAACGATCTCGCCCCAGCGCGCGCGTTCCTTCGCCATGAACGCGGCGAAAGCCTGCCCCTCGAGGTCGGCCGGCGTCGCGCCATCGTCCTTCAGGCGGTCGATGACCGTGGGATCGCGCAAGGTTTCGCGCGTGGCTTGCGACAGCTGCGCGCGGATCGGTGCGGGCAAGCCGCGCGGCCCCAGCAGCCCGTACCACGCGGACGCCGTGTATTCCTTCAGCCCCGCTTCGATCGCGGTCGGAATCGCCGGCAGGCCGGCGAAGCGCGACGTGCCGGTCACGGCCAGCGCCGTGACCTTCTTGCCTTCGATAAGCCCGGTGACCGACGGGATCGTCGTCACCATGAAATCGATATGACCGCCGACGAGATCGTTGAGCGCCGGGCCCGCACCGCGATACGGCACGTGGCGCGCTTCGAAGCCCGCGACTTGGCCCAGCAGCAAGGCCGCGAGATGGCTTGCCGACGCGTTGCTCGCCGAACCGTAAACCAGCGTCTTCGCCTTGGCGGCGGCGACGAGCTCGGGCAGCGTGGCGACCGGCAGACGCGGGCCCACGACGACGGCGAGCGACGCGTCCGCGATCAGCGCGATCGGGTCGAGCGTCGTCGCCGGATCGGCCTTGAGGCGCTTGAAGAGATGCGGATTGACGACCATCGGCCCTTGATTGCCGATCAGCAGCGTGTAGCCGTCGGGTGCGGCCGCGGCGACGGCCTCGGTGCCGAGATTGGCCGCCGCACCGGGGCGGTTCTCGACCAGCACGCGGCCGTCCAACACCTTCTCGATCCGCGCCGCGAAAATGCGCGCGACGGCGTCGGTGCCGCCGCCGGCCGCGTAGCTCACGATCAGCGTGATCGGCTTGTTGGGATAGCGGCCTTGCGCGCGCAACGTTGCGGGGGCCGCGAGCAAACCGGCGGCGCCGAGTACGAGCGCCGAGCGACGATTCAACATGCTGTTTCCTCCAAAATTTTGGTTTCTTTGTTTCGTGAGAACGTTTCGGACGGCACCAGAACGGCGCCTTCGAACAACCGCCGCGCGGTGCGCAGCACGTAAACCACCGGTGCGGCCGCCGGATCGGGGCGTTCGATCCGCACGCCCAGCTGGCCCGACGGATGCTCGATCCGGATTTCGCCGGGCAGCGAGAGCGCGCCCGCGATCCGTTCGGCGATCGTGCCCGGTGTGGCGATGGCGGTCGCGATCCCGACGGCACCGGTGATCGCCAACGCCGTATGGCACGAATGCGGCATCAGATAGCGCACGCAAACCGCACCGCCCTGCGCTGGCGGCGACATCAAGACGGGCTTGGGAATGACCTTCGACGACACGTCGCCAAGCCCCATAAGCCGTCCCGCTTCCAGGCGCAGCGCTTCGATCCGTTCGAGCAATGCGCGATCGGCATCGATCTCCGCCGGCGATTCATGCCCGGTTTTGCCGAGGTCGCGCGCGTCGAGCAGCAGCAGCGGCATCGCCGCATCGATCAACGAAACTTCGACGCCGCCGATCCGCTCGATCGCGGCGCCCGACGGCAGCAAACGCCCCGTCTTGGCGCCGGCGGCGTCCAGAAACGCCATCTGGATCGGCGCCGCCGTGCCCGGCACGCCGTCGATGGCGATGTCGCCGCCGTAATTGACCCGGCCTTCGGGCGTCTGCACGCGCGCGACGATGATCTTGCCGGTGTTGACGTTGTGGATGCGCACCGTGGTCTCGCCGCTTTCGACCGGCACCAAGCCCGCCTCGATCGCGAAGGGCCCCACACCCGCCAGCATGTTGCCGCAATTGGGCGAGGTATCGACCATCCGCTCGGCGACCTTCACCTGGGCGAAGAGATAATCGACATCGGCATCCGCGCGGCGCGAACGCCCGACGATCGCGACCTTGCTCGTCAGCGGATTTCCGCCGCCGATACCGTCGATCTGGAGCCGATGCCCGGCCCCCAGTGCCGCGATCAGCACGCGGTCGCGATCGGCGGGTTCGATCGGCAGATCGTTGGCGAGGAAAAACGGCCCCTTCGACGTGCCGCCGCGCATCAATACGCAAGGAATGCGGATGAGATCGTCCATGACGAACCGGGGCGTCCTCTGAAAATTGATGCGCTGAACGCATCGTTTGACGATTTTCAGCCTACTTATGGAACAATCGTCCTATTGTGAAATGCAAATATCGACGTTATTATTCCGATATGCGGATTAATGCCGAACTCCTCGATTTTCGCGCCTTCCTGTCCGTGCTGGCTTGCGGATCGTTCCATCGCGCCGCACAGGAGCTGAACATCTCGCAGCCGGCGCTGTCGCGGCGGATCCAGGGGCTGGAGCGCGCACTGGGAACGACGCTGATCGAACGCTCCACCCGGCATGTGGCGCCGACGGCGATCGGCCAGCAATTGCGCCCGCTGGTCGCCCGTCTGCTCGACGAGTTCGAGGATTCGGTCCTGTCGATCGGCGGCTTGGGCGGGCGCTATACCGGGCAAGTGACGATCGCGTCGGTGCCGACGGCGGCGTTCTACTTCCTGCCGCGCGTCGTGCGCGCGTTCAACCAGCGCTTCCCCGGGATCCGGTTCCGGATCCTGGATCTATCGGCGAATGAAGGACTGGAAGCGGTCGCGCGCGGCGAAGTCGAATTCGGCATCAACTTCACCGGTGCGACGCGGCCCGATCTTCTGTTCACGCCGTTGTTGCAGGACGAGTTCGTGCTCGCCTGTCGCCGCGACCATCCCTTGGCGAAGTCGCGCGAACTGCGCTGGCGCGATCTCGCCGGCTATCCGCTGATCGGCGTCAGCCAATCGAGCGGCAATCGCGCGGTGCTCGACCAGGCTTTAGGGCGAACCAAGGTGAAGCTCGATTGGTTCTACGAAGTGACGCATCTGTCGACGTCGCTGGGCCTCGTCGAAGCGGGGCTCGGGATTTCGGTCCTGCCGAAACTCGCCACGCCGCAGACCGAGCATCCGGTCATCGCGACCATCAAGCTGAAAAATCCGGTGGTCAGCCGCACGATCGGTCTGGTCGAGCGGCACGGCGCGCGGCTCACCCCGGCCGCCGAGCGTTTCCGCCAGCTGCTGATCGACGAATGGGGATCGAAGTAGCGACCCCGCGCCGCGCCGATCTCAGTGCTTCAGCACCTGATTGAAGAAGGTGCGGGCGCGTTCCGATTCCGGACGATCGAAGATCCGGCCGGGCGGTGCCGCTTCGACGACGCGCCCCTCCGCCATGAAGACGACGCGATCGGCGACCGTGCGCGCGAAACCCATTTCGTGGGTCACGACCAGCATCGTCATGCCGGTCTCCGCGAGTTCCAGCATGACGTCGAGCACTTCCTTGATCATCTCGGGATCGAGCGCCGAGGTCGGCTCGTCGAACAGCATGATCTTCGGCTGCATGCACAAGGCCCGCGCGATGGCGACGCGTTGCTGCTGGCCGCCGGAGAGCTGCAGCGGGAATTTCCGCGCCTGCTCGGGAATATGGACGCGCTCGAGATAATTCATGGCGAGCGCTTCGGCCTCGCGGCGCGGCATGCCGCGCGCCAGCATCGGCGCGATGGTCAGATTGTCGAGAATGCTCAGATGCGGAAACAGGTTGAAGCTCTGGAAGACCATGCCGACTTCGCGGCGCACGGCTTCCAGGCCGCGCGTGCGCCCGTCGAGCTCGACACCGTTGGCGAAGATCCGGCCGCCATGGTGGGCTTCCAGCCCGTTGATGCAGCGGATCAACGTGGATTTCCCCGAACCCGACGGACCGCAAATGACGATCTTCTCGCCGGGTGCCACGTCGAGATCGACGTCGTGCAATACCTGCATCGCGCCATACCATTTGCACAAGCCTTGAACGCTGACGGCGAGCGCGGATGCCGGGCGGGCGGCTTGCGTATGATTTTCGACGGCGATCACGCGGCGTATCCTTTGTTCATCCGACGCTCCATCAAGCGGGCGTAAAGCGACAGCGCTAAGCCGAACGCGAAATAGACGAAGCCGACGAAGGTATAGGCCTCGACGTAGTATTTGCGCCAAACCGGATCCTGCATGACCGCCGTCGTCGCCGTCAGAATGTCGAACAGGCCGATGATCATCACGAAGGACGTGTTCTTCAGCGCCGCGATGACGTGGTTCATGATCGCGGGAAAGGCGATGCGCAGCGCTTGCGGCAGGATGATGCGGCCGGTCATCTGCCAATAGCGCAGCCCCAGCGCCTTCGCGGCCTCGTATTGGCCGTCCGGCACGGCTTGCAAGCCGCCGCGGATCGTCTCGGCCTGATAGCAGGCGAAGAAGATCGCGATGCCGACGGTCACGCGCAGCAGCTTGTCGATATTCGTGCCCGCGGGCAGGAACAGCGGGAAAACATTGACCGCGACGAACAGGATGGTGATGAGCGGCACGCCGCGCAACGTTTCGATCAGCACGACGCTGACCGAGCGCAGCAGCGCCATGTCCGAGCGCCGGCCGAGCGCCAGCAGCACGGCGATCGGAAAGCCGAGAATGACGGTGCCCGAGAACATGATCATCGTCAGCGCGAGACCGCCCCACTCCGTCGTCGGCACGACGCGCAGCGAGCCGATGCCGCCATACATCAGAACGCCGATGGCGAGGATCGTCGCGGCCCAAAGCGGCGTCAGCAAGCGCAGCGACCAAAAGCGCGGCGCCAATGTCACGACGACGGCGACGAGATAGACCGCCACGGCCAAGGTCGGGCGCCATTGCTCGTCGTAGGGATAAAGCCCGAACAGCACGACGCGATGTTTTTCGGCAATCACGGCCCAGCATGCACCGACGACGGCGCGGCAGCTATCCGGGCCGGTGGAAACGAACACCGCGTCGAGAATCGCCCAATTGACGATCTTGACGCAGATATAGGCGAGCAGCGCCAGCGTCGCGCCGCTCAGCACGACATGGAATTTCGACGGCCATACGCGTTCGCGCAGCCACCAATCGATGGCGTTCCAGCGCCCGCGCGACAGCTTCAAGGTTGCGCTCGCCATCTCAGCGCCCCTTCAACGCGACGCGGCTGTTGTAGAAATTCATCAGCAGCGACGTGACGAGGCTAAGCCCGAAATAGATGATCATCATGATCGCGACCATCTCCATCGCCTGCCCCGTCTGATTCATGATCGTGTTGCCGATATTCACGATCTCCGGATAGCCGATGATGACGCCCAGCGAGCTGTTCTTCGTCAGGCTGAGATACTGGCTCGACAACGGCGGCACGATCACGCGCAACGCCTGGGGCAGCACGATGCGCGTCATGATCGAGAACGGGTAGAGGCTGAGCGCGCGCGCCGCCTCCACCTGCCCTTTCGGGACCGCTTGGATGCCGCCGCGCACGATCTCCGCGATGAACGCGCCGGTATAGATCGTCAGCCCCAGCCCCAGCGCGAAGAATTCGGGCGACAATGTCGTGCCGCCGGCGAAGCCGAAGCCGCGGCGTTCGGGAATGTCGGGGGTGAATTGCGCGCCCGTCGCGAGCCACGCGAGCAGCGGCAAACCGACGAGCACGGCGAGTGCGGGCACCACCGGTTCGACATAGCGTCCCGTGCGCTCGCCGTAGCGCCGGACCAGCCGCGCCGCGACGAACGCCCCGACGATGCCGACGCCAAGCGCGATCAGGATGACGGTATCCGCCGTGCCGAAGCCGGGGACCGGCAGCGTCAATCCGCGATTGCTGATGAAGCCGACGCCGAGCAGATCGATCGCCTGCCGCGGTTGCGGCAGATTGCGGATGATCGACGACCACAGCAGCACGTGCAGAATGATCGGCACGTTGCGGGCGAGTTCGACATAGGCGCCCGCGAGCGAGGAGATCACGACATTACGCGAGGCGCGCGCGATGCCCGCCGCGACGCCGAGAATCGTGGCGAAGACGATCGCCACGGCGGCGACGCGAATGGTGTTGAGCACGCCAACCAGCAACGCCCGGCCGTAGGAATCGCTGGCGCTGTAGCGGATCGGCGTCTCGCCGATATTGAAACGCGCCAGCTGCTCCAGGAATCCGAAACCCGTCGCGATGTTCTGCCGTTGCAGGTTCTCGGCGACGTTGCTGTAGAGCGCGTAGGCGCCCAACACGAGCAGCACGGCAAGGCCGGTTTGATAGACGAGACCGCGCGTGAACGGGTCGCCCCAGCTCAATCTGCGGCGCGGCGCCGCGGTCGTGCGGCTTTGATTGATGCGCGTCATATCATTCCACCTGCCTTGCGCGGCGACGACTACTTGATCGGCAGCCCGTAGAGCAGCCCGCCGTCGGTCCACAGCTTGTTGTAGCCGCGCGGCAGCGGCAGCTTGGTATCGGCGCCGAAATGGCGTTCGTAGATGTCCTTATAGCTGCCCAAGGACTTCACGACCCAATAGAGCCATTTCTTGTCGAGGCCGAGCTTGGGGCCGTAATCGCCGGTGACGCCGAGCAGATCCTGGATATAGGGATCCTTGGATTTGGTCATCTCGTCGACATTGGCTTGCGTGATGTTGTTCTCTTCGGCTTCCATCAGGCCGTACATCACCCATTTGACGATGTCGTACCATTGATCGTCGCCGTGGCGGACGGCGAGCGCCAGAGGTTCCTTGGAGAACGTCGCTTCGAGAATGATGTGTTCCTCGGGATGGGGCGCGTCGTACATGCGCACGCCCGGCAACGCGTCGCGATCCTTGGCGAGCGCGTCGCAGCGGCCGACGACATAGGCGCTGGCGAGCTCCTTGTTGTTCTCGATAACGATCGGCGTGTATTTCAGGCCGCGCTGCGTGAACAACCGGGCCACCGCCTGTTCGGTCGTGCTGCCCGGCGCCATGCAGATGGCCGCACCGTTCAAATCCTCCACCGACTTCACGCCCGAATCCTTGCGGACCATGAAGCCGAGGCCCGTGTAGAACACCGGCGGCGAGAAGTTGAAACCCAGCGCCGTGTCGCGCGTGAGCGTGGCGGTCGTGTTGCGCGCCAGCACGTCGACTTCGCCGGCCTGAAGGGCGGGGAAACGCTGCTGGCTGGACAAGGCGACGAAGCGGACCTTCTCGCCGCTGCCGAAGATCGCGGCGCCGAGTGCCCGGCACAGATCGACCTCGAACCCCGACCAGCGGCCTTTATCGTCCGGGGCGGCGAAGCCGTAGCGTCCCGGATGCGCGCCGCAAAGAACTTCGCCGCGCTCGCGGATCGCTTTGAGCGTGTCGCCTTGGGCGGCTTCGGCGGGCGCCGGCGCGGCGCAGAGCAGCGCGGCGAAAACGCCGGCTAGACCGAATACGAAACGCATGTTCCAACCTCCCTATTCTCGTTGAAGCAGCATCGCCCGCACACGACCGCGCGCGGATTTCATTCCCTCAACGGCCGAGCCGCTCGAAACCGCGCTCCAGATCGTCGATCAAATCGGCCACATCCTCCAAGCCCACATGCACGCGCATGCATTGCCCCGGCTCGTTCCAGGACGTCGCCGAGCGCAACGTGCGCGGATCGGTGGGCAGAATAAGGCTTTCATAGCCGCCCCAGCTCGACCCCATGCCGAACAGCCGCAACCCGTCGACCATCGCCGCGAGCTTACGGCGATCGGTTTCGCGGATCACGAAGCCGAACAGGCCCGACGCGCCGGTGAAATGCGCCTTCCAAAGCGCGTGGCCGGGATCGGTCGCGAGTGCGGGATGCATGACGCGCGTGACCTCGGGCCGCTTCTCCAGCCAAAGTGCGAGCCGGAGCGCGTTGACGTGATGCTGACGCATCCGCACCCCGATCGTGCGCAGGCCGCGCTGGGCGAGATAGGCGTCGTCCGGCGCGATGCAAATGCCCATGCGCTGCGCGAACGATTTGACGCGCCCGTAACTGCCTTCGGCGCAGGCGATCGTGCCGAGCATCAGATCCGAGTGGCCGGAAATGTATTTCGTACCCGCCTGGACGGAGATATCCACGCCCAGCGTCAACGGCTTGAAGAATACGCCGCCCGACCAGGTGTTGTCGACGACGGTCACGATGCCGCGCGGCTTGGCCACCGCGACGATCGCGGCGATATCGGTCATTTCGAACGTCAGCGATCCGGGGGCTTCCATCCAGATCAGCCTTGTGTTCGGCTTGATCATCCGCGCGATGTCGGCACCGATCTGCGGGTCGTAGAAATCGACTTCGACGCCGAAACGCCGGAGCACTTCGTTGGCGCAATGCCGGCACGGTCCGTAGACGTTGTCGGCGATCAGCGCGTGATCGCCCGGCGAAAGAAAGGCCAGCAGCGTCGTGGAAATCGCGTTCGCGCCGGACGGCGTCAGCACCACGCCGGCCGCCGCTTCCAGTGCCGCGACGGCATCTTCGAGCGCGAATGTCGTCGGCGTGCCGCGCCGGCCATAGCGGATTTTCGCGTCGGCCTTGGCGTCGAGTGCGGCCAGCGTCGGAAACAGAATCGTGGAGGCGTGAAACACCGGCGGATTGACGGCGCCGAAATGCGCGGCCGGGTCGCGCCCGGCGTGGCAAAGGACCGTGTCCTGGCCGAGTTTATCGTTACGACGGTCTCCCGTCGCGGCGGTCTGAACGGCGGTATCGGATGGGGACGAAAGGCTCATGCCTCACACTTTCTTGATACGCCGGAACACGCGCGTGGCGATGCGCCTTGATGCCCAGCATGTAAATGCATACAGATGCATTTATTGGAGTGCAACAAAATTTTATTGACGCTGACACGCGCTCGGCCGCTTCTTCTTCGTTCAGAAACGCCGTCTTTTGGCTTACCAAGACAAAGAACCCAGGGCCGCGATTCGGGCGCGGTCAACGGAGCTGAGACGA
Source organism: Tagaea sp. (assembly GCA_965228135.1). GTDB lineage: Bacteria > Pseudomonadota > Alphaproteobacteria > CACIAM-22H2 > CACIAM-22H2 > Tagaea. The sequence goes on along the minus strand of OZ245798.1, from coordinate 4,489,100 downwards.
AGAATGACCAAGTCGCCAAAACGGGCCTCGACCGGCGGTCGCGACCTTGTCTTCGAGGCCCATGAGCGCATCCGCGCCCTGATCCAGACCGGCGAACTCGCGATCGGCGAGCGGGTCACGGAAATCGGCCTCGCGACGAAGCTCGGCATGTCGCGCACGCCGGTGCACGAGGCCATCGCCAAACTCGAGATGGATGGTCTGCTGACCAACGAGCCGCGGCGCGGATTGATCGTGACCAATCTCGATCATCAGCAGATCGTCGAGCTTTACTACATGCGCGAGGTGCTCGAAGGTGCGGCCGCACGGCTGACGGCCCAGGCGGCCAGCGAGATCGAGCTTGCGACGTTCGCGGGGCTGGTCGAAGCCGAGGCCGAGGCGTTGGACGACGCCAAGCGCATGTCGGAGATCAACCGCAACTTCCGCCACTTGCTGGCGCTTTCGTCGCATAACCGCTACTTGCTGCGCAGCTTGAGCCAGCTTTCCGTCACGATGTCGCTGCTGCCGACGATGATCGGCGAGAACGGCCGCGCGGTGGTGTTGCACCGCCAGCATCGCGAGATCACCGAAGCCTTGTTGCGCCGCGACGGGGCCGCCGCCGAAAGCCTGGTGAAAGCGCAAGTGCGGGCGTCGCAGCAGCATCGCATGGGGATCATGCTGCGCGCCCACAGCAAGGCGGGTCTGGGTTAGGCCAGCGCGTCGCGGATGTGCCGCTTGTAGCCCTCGCGGCCGGCGAGCCGATCGCGATACGCCGTCAGCGCCGCAAGGTCGGGGCGCGCGAGCGTGATCAGGAACCAGCGATGGATCGCCGGCGCCAAAGCGATATCGGCGAGCGTGAAGGATCCGCCGGCCAGATACGCGTTCTTCTGGAAATGCCGATCGAGCAAGGCGACATGCGCCGATAGCGCCTTGAAGGCCGCCTCGGCCGCCGCTGCGTCGCCCGCTTTCAACGCGGTCCGAACCTTGCCCGTCGCGGGAACGAGGGCGGTCGCGCCCCAATCCATCCATTGATCGGCTGCGGCGCGGCCGGCGGCATCGATCGGCCAAATCGCGTCCTTGGCGTAGCGATTCCCAAGATAGCGCAGAACGGCGTTCGACTCCCAGACGACGGCCGTGTCGTCGATCACCGTCGGCACCTTGCCGTGCGGATTCAGCGCGCGATATTCCGCCGTGTCCGTGCCGCCGAAGCGCCCGCCGCAATCGATCAGCGCGTATTGCAGCCCGAGTTCGTCGAGCGCCCAGAAGGCTTTCGCGCAGTTCGACGAATCCCGGCGTCCATAGATCTTCAACATCGTGATCATCCTTGCAGGGTTGCCGCCATGATGGCGTTGACATCGGGCGCGCCGTCGAGCGCCAGAATGGCATTGAACAGCGCCGAAGCGTGCGGCTCGGTCATTTCGGCGGCGGCGCAATCGACGAATTTCGCCGCCAGTTCTGCGTCCGACATGGGATTGCGCGGCCCGCGGCCGAATGCGGTCGATGCCGCACCTTCGAAGACGCGGCCGTCGCGCAACGTGACTTTGACGCGGCCCAGATACTCGTCGGCCTCGGTATGCGCATGCGACGCGACGCGCGTCGACAAGGCTGCGATCGCGTCGTCTTGCCCGAACGCGTCGTCGAAATCGGCGAGACGGATGATGCCGGCGGTCAACGCTTTGGCGGTCAGGAACTGAACGCTGAATTTCGCCGCGAGTCCCGTTTCGGGATGCGGGCGGTTCGTATGCGCGAGACGGCGGGAATGCGTCCAGGTCTCGATCGCTTCGATGTCGCCCGGCGCGAAGGGACCGTGCTTGCCGCGCAGCGCCAGCGCCGCGTCGATCGCCGAATGCGCGCTGGCGCAGCACGGGTGCTGCTTGATCGCGATACCGGGGGCGAGCATTTCCGGTGCCGACAGCCAGTCGCCCAAAGCGCGTTCCGGATCGAAATTCCCCGCCCCGTTCAGGACCCGGAAGAAGCCGTATTCGTGCTCGAACGCGTTCGGCGAAGCGGTCACGCCATTCTCCGAAAGCGTCGCCGCGAGCAGCCCGTTATAGGCCGCGTGGCCGACATGCAGCGGCTTGACCGGCGTGCCGAAATTCGCTTTGAGGCCGCTGGCCATCGACACGGCGATCGCCAGCGCCGTCGCCATGCGTTCGCGATCGAGGCCCAAAAGATGCGCGCACGCCGCCGCCGCGCCGAACACGCCCAGCGTCGCGGTGGGATGCCAGCCCTTCTCGTAATGATGCGGCATGACCGCGCGCGCCAATCGCAGCTCAAGCTCCACGCCCGCGAGATAGGCCGACAGAACCGCCTTGCCCGAAGCGCTGCGCTCTTGGGCGAGGGCAAGCAACGCGGGCACGACCGGTGCGGACGGATGACCGCCCATCGTCGTGCTGCAATCGTCGAAATCCAGCGCATGCGCGGCCGTGCCGTTGATGATCGCGGCCTGCAGCGCGTTGCAGCTTCCGGCCCGGCCGATCTTGGTCGCAGGCCCCGCATCGGGCGCGATGTCGAGTGCGCGTTCGATCCCGTCCAGGAAGCCCGCCTTGCAGCCCGCCAGCGCGACGCCGATCGTATCCGCGAAGGCGCGCGACGCGATGCGGCGCGCTTCGGCGGGCATGGTTTCGACGGTGACGGCACCGGCGCGCGCTGCAAGCTCGAATGCGAAGCTCATGGAGTCCTCGTCGCTCAAATCCGCGCTCAAGCGCGGCTGGTTTTCTCGATCAACGCGGTCAGGTCGCGAATGCGGGCGAGCGTTTCGAGGCGCATGAGCATGTCGAAACTCGCGTCGATCCCCGCCCCCGTCAGCGCATGGCCGGCGCAATCGGCGTATTTGGCGCGCAGCATACCGTCGGGCAGCGGCGCTTCCGGTCCGCGGCCGAGCGGCGATGCGACCGACGCGACATGTTGGACGCCGCTTTTCAGGACGACGCGGATTTCGGCGCCGTAATCGTTGGAATCGTCGGCGTGTTCCTCGATGCCGATCAACGCCATCACGCGCGTGACCTGCGGATCGTGGAGTGCCGCGTCCTCGAAATGATCCAGCGTCACGGCGCCGTTCACCAGGCCGCGCGCGACGGCGTAAGGCATCGAGAATTTCGCGTTGAGCGCGCTGGTCGCCGGATTGCGCACATGCGGCAGCAGGCGCCGGCGATGCATACACACGGTCGCGGATTCGATGTCGTCGGCGTTCAGGTTTTCGCGGCGGCGCAATTCGATGGCCGCATCGATCGCGCCATGCACGCTGTAGACGCAGGGATATTTCTTGATCGAAATGCCAGGCGCCAGAAGATCGAGCGGTTCGCCCCAGCCTTCCAGCATGAGCGCGGCGTCGTAATTGCCGGCCCCGTTGAACACTTCGAGAAAGCCTTGCGGATGCTCGAAAGCCTCGCGCGCGGCTTCGACACCTTGCTCGGCGAGCAGGGCCGCGAACAGCCCGTTGCGCGACGCGAACCCGGCATGCAGCGGCTTGGTCTGGGTGCCGAAATTCGCTTTGACGCCGGCCGAGAACGACGCGGCCGTCGCCAGGCCATAAGCGAGCGCATCGGCGGACAGGCCCAGCAGCCGCCCGCAGGCCGCGACCGCGCCGAAAACGCCGAGCGTCGCGGTCGGGTGCCAGCCCTTCTCGTAGTGATGGAAATTGACGCCGCGCGCGATGCGCGTCGCGGTCTCGACGCCGACGATATAGGCGTCGAGCACGTCGGCGCCGCTGGCGTCACGCTGTTCGGCGAGGGCGAGCAAGGCGGGAATGATGATGACGGTCGGATGGCCCGACAGCGATTTGCTCGTGTCGTCGTAGTCGAGCGCGTGCCCCGACGTCGCGTTGACATAAGCCGCTTCCCGCCTGCCGATGCGCGTCTTGCGCCCGAGCACGAGGCAGTCGCCGCTATTCTTGGCGGTGGCGAGGGCGATATCGGTCGTCGCGGTCGGCGCGCCCAACAAGGCGCAGCCGATCATGTCGGCGATCGCGTCCTTGGCCCATTTGCGGGCCATCGGATCGAAGCCGCGCGGATCGAGGGCAACGGAACGCGCCGCAATGCGCTGGACTAGCATCCGCAAATCTCCGGGTGGCGAATTGGCGCCGACAACCATGTGCGCCGAATTCATATACGCACATGAAGTCTGTTGTCCATATTTGCATGCAAATGAATTCAAATGAATTCATTGATGGCAGTCGCGACCTCCCGTGACCGACAACGCATTGTTATTTCAGAATTTTAGTGCAGGTGCGGGGCGAGCAATGCCGAGATTTGGGGGATCGACTGCCCCTTGCCCGCCGCGAAACCCGTCACCGCCTTGAACAGGTCGCTGGCTTTCGCGTCGCCCAGCACCGGCACGACAAGCCCTTCGAACTTGTCTTGGATTTGCGCCCAGCTGAGCGGCCGGTCGGGATGCCCGAGCACGATATCGACCGACGCTTCCATCTGTTGCCCGTCGGACAAATCGATCTGCAGCTTCGCCGCCACTTCCGACTGTCCCTTGACCGGGATGCACTCGATCTTGGGTAACATCTCCGCGATGGCGGGATCGGCGACCATCTCGTCGGTGAAGTCGAACGCCGAAAGCCGGTATCCCGCAAGCCCCATGGCGATGCAGCAATAGGTACTGAAGCGCGCTTCGAGACCGGTCTTGGGTGCGGGGTTGCCCGCCGCGACCAAGGCGATCGGATTGACGAAGGCTTTGATCTTCGTGACCGTCCGATTGCCGATCTGATCTTTGACGCTCTGTGCGGCTTCGGCGGCCGCATGCGTAGCGCGACAACTCGCGAAACGCTTATAGCCGTTGCGCAAGACGTACCATTGCTTGTCGAAATCCAGTTCGGGCACGACGTACTCGGCGCCTTTCAGGAAGCTCGGTAGCAGGCCCTTGTCGCGCTCGTAGAGATTCTGCCCGGCGACGAAGCCCGATCGCGCCATTTCGGCCGCCATCACGCCGTCCATTGCGGCCTTGCCGGCGTGGAACGGCTTCGAATGCGTGCCGAACGAGCCGACGAGCCCGCCCGCCGTCGTCGCCGCGACGCCGAGCGCGTTGGCGACTTGATCATGATCGAGGCGGAGGATCACGCTCGCACTGGCGGCGGCCCCCGCGCGGCCGAACATCGATGTCGGATGGAAACCGTGATGCTGCAGCGTGCGGCCGACACCTTGCTGCCCGCCGCCGCCAAGCCGCGCCATCACTTCGTAGCCGGCGACGAACGCGCGCAAGGCCGTCTCGTCGTCCGCCGCGTGATGTTCGGCGAGGGCCAGCGCCGACGACCAGCACGGGCCGCTGGGATGCCCGCCGCCCGCATAGTGCACGTCGTCGAGATCCATGGCGTGGGTCATCGTGCCGTTAAGCAATGCCGCGATCGCCGGCTGGGTTTTGCCGCCCAGGAAGATGCGCGCGCCACCCGGCGCGCCCCATCCGGCCGCGACATTGCGCAAAGCCTTGACGGCGCCATCCGCGTGCCCCGCGACCGAGACCGCGATGAAATCGGCGAGCGCTTGTCGAGCGACCTCCCGCACCGGCTCCGGCAAGGTCATGCCGCGCGCGCCGGCGATGAACGCCGCAAGCTTGGCGGAACGGTCGCGTTCGAGTTTCTGCTCTTCCATCGATAGCCTCCCCTTGCGCAAACGGCAGCGTTTCCGGCCGTCGCGCGACACTTCGGAGGTTTAATGCATCTCAATGACGCGTCAAGTACATTTGCATGCACTTGCATTCAATGCGATTTTTGACGACCGAAGCCTTTACCGCCCGGCCGCGGCCGTCGGTGCCCTTCGAACGGCGTCGAGAATGCGATCGATCAGATCCAGCGCGTCGTCAGGACCTGGGTGCGTGTGTAGAACCTTATGGCGTCGGGACCATGCGCGGCGAGGTCGCCGAATATGGAGCCCTTGCTGCCGCCGAACGAGCAATAGGCCACGGGCGACGGTACGGGCACATTCACGCCCGGCATGCCGCACTGAATTTCGCGTTCGAAATTCTGAGCGCTGACGCAGCTTCGAAACGAAGCTCGCGTGCGAGTCGCCGACGGTGACGGCAACGGCGATCGCCATGCAGCGCCGGCCGGCCGAGTTGAACGCGCCCACGATCACGCAAATGTCGATCGAAATGGGACTTTCGAAGAAGGCCCGAGAACGCAACCGAGAAGCAGCGGACCGACTGGAAGTCCGGCGAGCCTGACGAGGATCCCGAAGATGCCGGCCAGGATCACGAGCCAGAGATCGAACACGCTCAATCGGACGGCGAACGTGCCGATGCAGATGAACATCAAGATCAACGGGTAGAGATAGTGAATCGGAATTTGCAGAAGCCGGACCCACAGGCCGATGAGCGGAATGTTCAAGAACAGCAACATGATGTTGCCGATCCAGAAGCTCATGATCAGCCCCCAGACGATATCCGAATGATCCATGATCAATCGGGGGCCGGGCGTAATGCCGTGCGCCACCAAAAATAATCGACGACGGCCTTGTTGGGCGACTCTACGCTGGGTGTCGAAGCGGTTACTTCGAGGCCATGAAAGTCGTACGCCATTTTATGTTTCCACTCGAGCGACGCTTACGGCTCGCTTGAGAAGCATTCAAATCGACGTACGACCGTCTGGTAAGTGGGAATAGCGTTCTGGGCCTATCGTTTCAAAGATCTGGACCTCAGCCCCATATCCAGCGACGCCGACGCAGCCCATGAATGCGCCCGGATTATGCCGCGATGGCCTTCAACGGCTCGACGAACGCCTTGCCGAGCGATCGGGCCACGCCGTCATGCGTGATGCGGCCGGCATGGACGTTGAGACCATTGCGCAGATGCGGATCGTCGGTCAGCGCTTTCGCCGCCCCCTTGTTCGCGATCGCCAAGACATGCGGCAAGGTCGCGTTGGTCAAAGCCAAAGTCGAGGTGCGCGCCACACCGCCGGGCATATTCGCCACGCAGTAATGCACGATTCCGTCGACGATATAGGTCGGTGCGGCATGGGTCGTGGCGCGCGTCGTCTCCACACAGCCGCCCTGATCGACCGACACGTCGACAATGACCGAGCCTTTGCGCATTTCGGCCAGATGCCGGCGGGTGATCAGCTTGGGTGCCGTCTCGCCCGGGATCAGTACCGTACCGACGATCAGATCGGCGTCGCGCACCAGATTGTCGATCGCGTCGCGTGTCGAATAGACGGCCTCAATCGCCGTGCCGAAGCGATCGACCGCGCGGCGCAAAGCGGGCAAGGAGCGATCGACGATCGTCACGCGCGCACCCAGCCCCAGGGCCATCGCGGCCGCATGGCTGCCGGAGACACCCGCCCCGAGGATCGCGACATGGCCGGGCGCAACGCCCGGCACACCACCGAGCAACACGCCGCTGCCGCCGCGCGGCCGCTCCAGCGCCGACGCGCCGACCTGGATCGCCATGCGCCCCGCCACCTCGGACATTGGCGTCAGCAGCGGCAAGCTGCCGTCAGGTGCCGTCACGGTTTCATAGGCGATGCAGGTGGCGCCCGACGCGGCCAGATCGTCGGCCTGCGCGGGATCGGGGGCGAGATGCAGATAGGTGAACAACACCTGGTGAGCGCGCAGCCGCTTGCGCTCGACTGCTTGCGGCTCCTTTACCTTCACGATCAGATCGGCGCCGGCGAAAGTCTCCTCGGCACTCGGCACGATCGCGGCACCCGCCGCGACATAGGCCGCATCATCGAAGCCCGCCCCGATGCCGGCACCGGCTTCGACCAGCACATGATGACCCGCGGCCACCAGTTCGCGCACGCCCGCGGGCACCACCGCCACGCGGAACTCGTTGTCTTTGATTTCCTTCGGCACACCGATCTTCATTATCCGGATCCCCGTTGAATGATTGATTGTCCGAGGATAATTCGTGAAGATCGGCGCAATTTCCCGCCTTTCCCGCGATGTTGCGCGGCAGAATCGGCATAAAATTCGGCAACACAGGAGATTCATCGAATATGATTGCGGACCCGATCGACCGGAGGATCCTGCGCCTGCTGCAACAGGATGGCCGAATCGCCAATGCGACGCTGGCCGAAAAAGTCGGCATGTCGCCTTCGGCCTGCCTGCGCCGCGTGCGTTTGCTGGAAGAGTCAGGGCTGATCGCCGGCTACGCGATGCGGCTCGACGCCAAGGCGGCGGGCCTGCCCGGCAACGCCTTCGTGCAGATCACGCTCGACGGCCAAGGGCGCAAAATCCTGGATGCGTTCGAAGCGGCGATCGCCAAAGTGCCCGAGGTGCTGACGTGCCATCTGGTCGCCGGCGCGGCCGATTATCTCGTCCATGTCGTGTATCGCGATTCGGCCGATCTCGAACGCATCCATGCCGAGATATTGACCAAGCTACCGCATGTCGTGCGCCTGCAATCGACGATCACGCTGCGCACGGTCAAAAGCACCACCGCCTTGCCGGTCTGAGTAGCAACGCACGGACAACGAAAAGGCCCCGGTCGGAAACCGGGGCCTTTATTCGTCGGGGCCGATGGTGGGCGAAGTCGGGCTCGAACCTACGGCAAGCTGATCAAGAGCCGTCACGCGAAGTTGATGTTTCGAAGGTTTTCCATCGCTGGGGCCCCATTGAACCCCAAAGAGAATTCGCGGGCCGACGGAAAGCGTAGACCGGCGCGATCGATTGGACTAGCGAAGAGCCGCGACAAGAATTTCACTCACGAAAAGCAGAGTCAAAACAGAGGCCCGGCGCATGGCGCCGGGCCTCGAGCACGTCATCGCCATCGATCTTCCGGGTCAGCGCGTGATCCAGCGATTGAAGCGGTCGTTCAGCATCGCTTGGTTTTGCGCGATCCATGCCCAGTCCGCGCGATTGACCTGCGCCGCGTTGGCGGGAAGCGTCGCGTAGAAACGTAGATCCTCCGGCGGCACGCGCTCCAACGACGCTTGGGTGAAGGTCGAGTAATGAATCCGATTCATAAACTCGACCTGCCCGTCGACGTTCCCGATCATGTCGTTGAGAAACTGGATCGCCTTATCGCGATTTGGCGCGCCTTTCAGAACCGCCAAATATCCTTGATCCTGCAAAGCGCCCTCCCATGCGATATCGAAGGGTGCGCCGCCTTCCCGGATCGCCGAATAAGCGCGCCCCGAGAAGCCCATCGTCATGACGATTTCCTTGTCACGAACGATCTGCATCATTTGGGCCGCGGTCTTCCACCACACGGTGATGTGCGGCTTGATCTCGTCCATTTTCTTGTAGGCGCGATCGAGGTCGAGCGGCCAAAGCTTGTCGCGCGGCACGCCGTCCGCGAGCAGCGCGGCCGCGGGCACCCACCACGCCCGATCGCCCGAATCCGGCAAAGCGCGCGGACCGGGGAAATTCTTTACGTCCCAGAAATCGGCCCAATTGCGCGGCGTCTTCTCCTTGAAAGCCTCCTTGCTGAAGATCAGCAGCAGGGCGCCCGCGTGGCTCGACATCGCATAAGGGTCGCACGCGCCGGGCAGCGCGTTCTTCACGTTGGGCAGCGCTTCGCAATTCATCGGCGACAACTTATCGCGATGAACAATGAGGTCGGCGGCCGACGCGTTGACGATGTCGAATTCGATCTTACCGGTCCGCTGCATCGCCTGAACGCGCGCCCATTGGTCATAGATCTCGATATCGAAAGGAACAACGCGCGTGCCGGTCTTCGATTGAAACGGCTTATAGTACGAGACTTCGCGCGCCTCGCGCATCGTGCCGCCATTCGCGGCGATGACGATCTCGTCGGCCTGCGCCGCAGCACCGCCGGCGAGCATGGCCGCGAAGGCCGCGGATCGCAGTATGGATTTAACGGATGGCATCTTTCCTACTCCCTGTTAGCGTTGGTCGTTTGCGGGGGAACCAGATCGACGCATCCCGCGCTGGAGAAGCGTCGTCAGTAGAAGCACGGCGACGGACAGCCCCGTCAGCAGCACGGCGATCGCCGCGAGGATCGGCGTGATGTTCATCTGGATATCCTCGAACATCAGGCGCGGCAGCGTCTTGTCGCGAATGCCCGCCAGAAAGTAGGTGATGACGGGCTCGTCGAACGAGATGATGAAGGCGAACAGCGCGCCCGAGATGACGTTCGGCCAGATGTTCGGCAACGTCACGAGCCGGAAAGCCGCGAAGCGCGATGCGCCGCAGCTCATCGCGGCGCTTTCAAGCGCGGGATCGATTCGGGAAAGACCGGCCGAGATCGTGAAAATGGCGAACGGCATCGCGATCACCGAATGCGCGAGCACGTAGCCTGCCATCGAACCGATCAGACCGATCCGCTCGAAGAACATGAACAGCGCGACCGCCAGGGCGATGTGCGGCACGATGATCGGCAGCATCAACAGGCTTTGGAACAGCGTCGCGAATCTGCCGCCGCCGCGCACCATGGCGTAGGCGGCCATGGTGCCGAGAACCGACGTCGTCAGCGCCACAAGCGCGGCGATGGCGAAGCTGAATCCGGCCGCGTCGATCCATCGACGGTTGGTGAAGAACTCGGAGAACCATCGCAACGAAAACCCCTTCGGGGGAAACACGAGATAGGACGTCTCGGTGAACGCCATCGGCAGAATTACGAAGAACGGCACGACGACGAACAGGAGCACCGTGTAGACATAGGCGTTGAGAAGATGGGACCGGCCGTTCATTTTTCGGCTCCCACCAGGCGGCCGAAGCGCGCGACCTTGCCGAAGGCGAGCGCCACCGCCAGCACGAACAACGTGAGGACGCCGACGAGCGCAGCGCCGAAAGGCCAATCGAGCAGCGCGATGATCTGCTGCGAAATCAGCGTGGAGACCATCATCTCCCGCGGCGATCCCAAAAGGGCTGGCGTGATGAAGTAGCCGAGCGATGTCAGGAAGACCATCAACGCTCCGCTCAGAATGCCCGGCAGAGCGAGCGGGATCGTCACCTCGATCAGTCGGCGGAACGGCCCTGCCCCCAGGATTTCGGCAGCGCGGTCGTAGTCGTGCGGGATCGATTTGAGCGCGTTGTAGATCGGGAGCACCATGAACGGCAGCAAAACATGCGTCATGGCGAGCACGACGGCCGTGCGGGTGAACAGCAAGCGCACCGGCTGATCGGTCAACTGCAGGAATTGGAGCGCTTCGTTAACGAGGCCGTTGCGTTGCAACAGCACGGCCCACGCCGTCGTGCGCACGAGTACGGAGGACCAGAGCGGCAGAACGATACACGCCGTGATCAAAGTGGCTTTGGCACCGCTGGAGCGCGACATCAGAAGTGCCACCGGAAAAGCCATCGCCAGACTGACGGTCGTTACCGTCAGTGAGATCGTCAATGTCCGCAATAGAATGCCGACGAACACGCTATCCGTAAGCGCACGCTCGTAGTTCGCCAGGGTTGGCTCGGGCTCCAACACCGATATCAAAAGAAGATCGGCAATCGGATACAGAAACACGAAAATCATCAGCAAAACGAACGGCGCCAGCAAAAGCGCGACGCTTCCGCCCGACAGATGCCGGCCGTTCGGCTCGAAAAAACGGGCGACCGCGCTCATGCCTTGGCGCCCGAATAGGCGAGCAATTCGCCCGGCCGACAGAAAAACGCGACATCCTGCCCCGGCCGGTACGCCTGCGCTTCGGCACCGTTCGTCCGGATACGGATTTCCGTCCCGCCGCCCATGGTCAGGATAAGAACGGTATCGGCGCCGGAATAGATGACGTCCAGCACGCGCCCGGTCGCACGCAGATCGCCGCTCCGGCCGGTCATCGAAAGTCGCTCCGGTCGGACGGTCAGCGTGATCGGCCCGGTCGTCAAATTCCCCACGAGGTCCGGCGGCAAATTCCACTCGGTGCCGTCGCCAAGACGCGCCTTGCCGTCGAGAAATATCGCTGGAATGAAGTTCATGTTACCGATGAATCCCGCCACGAACAGATTCGTCGGTCGCTCGTATAACTCGCGCGGCGATCCGATCTGCTGAAGCCGCCCATCCTTCAGGACGGCGACCCTATCGGCCATCGTCAAGGCTTCTTCCTGATCGTGCGTGACGAATACGACGGTAATGCCCAGATCCGCGTGCAGCCTTTTTGTCTCCAGCCGCATCTCTTCGCGCAGGTTCTTATCGAGCGCGGAGAACGGCTCGTCCATCAGCAAAAGCCGCGGCTTGTAGACGATGGCGCGGGCAAGCGCCACGCGCTGCTGCTGTCCGCCGGAAAGCTGGCTCGGCTTCCGCGCGCCGTAGCCTTCCAAACGCACGCTCTTCAGCGCCGCTTGCGCTTGCATATGACGTTCGGCCTTGCCGATCCCGCGCATCTTCAGCGGAAAGGCCACGTTGTCGAGAACCGACAGATGGGGGAACAACGTATAGTTCTGGAAGACCATGCCGATGTTCCGCCGATTTGGCGGAATGCGCGTGCAATCGGCGCGATCGATCAGCACGCGGCCGCCGGTCGCCATCTCGAACCCGGCGATACACATCAGAACCGTCGACTTGCCCGAGCCGGACGGCCCCAGCAGCGCCAAAAATTCGCCGGGACCGACCGTTAAGGAGACATCGTCGACCGCCGCCACCGCGCCGAAGGCCTTGCGCAGGTTCTCGACGGCAACTTCGGCGCCGGATGAGGCCATCTTGTTGTTGCTTCCCATGTTCGACATTTTCTTTGCTCAAATTCCGTGTGGGCGACGCATCGTGGCGGCGTGCTGCTGGTCGGCCGTCAAAGACGCCGCACCGGCATACAAGTCGAGCGAATTCCCAGAACAACCGATTGCCTTCGAGATCACTCGGGGGGAGATCCGTTGACTTGCGCGACCGCCACAGTTGCAGGCCCGCTACGCATGACTAACACCGGGATTTTGGGGAAACAAACACCCCCCGCCTGTCTTTACTTTCAAGGAATCAATCGCTTAGCATCAATGTTTTCGACCAAGTTTTGGATTGGTCCTGGATCACAGGGCCGCGCGGACCGGAACCGCTGGCAGGCGCCGGAAACGAAAACGGCCGACCCGCTCCGGCGGATCGGCCGTCCCGTTCGGCGGCTCGCAGATATCAGATGCAGGTCTGCCCGCGATCGACCGTAATCGTTTGCCCGGTGATGTGCGCCGCCGCTTCGGAGGCAAGAAACAGATAGGAGCCCACATGATCGGCGGGATCGAGCAATCCCGGATGCAAAACCATATTGCGTACCGCCAGCTCCTGCCGGGCGGGCGGCAGCGAGTGAAGATTCGTCTCCGTCGCCGAACTGCCCGGACACACCGCATTGACCGAAATGCCGAGCGGCCCGAGGTCCTTCGCCAGACTTTTGACCATACCCAGAACGCCGTGCTTGGACGCCGCATACCCGGCATGGTTTGGCGAACCCAGACGTCCGGAAATCGACGCGGTGAAGATGATCCGTCCGCCGTCCTTCATATGCGGTACCGCCTCCATCGCGCACCACCACGTGCCGACGACGTTGATCATCAACTGCTTGGCGAAGACGTCATAGTTTTTGGCGGAGCGATTGCTCGACGGCGTATCCCAGAATACGCCCGAGTTGTTGATCAACACGTCGATCGTTCCGAGCTTGGCGAAAGCGGCGGTCACTTGTTCGCGATCGGTAAGATCGAACTGCAACGCCTCCGCTTTCGGTCCCTTCAATGCGTTCAACGTGGCTTGCGCCTCGAAAACGCTGGGATGCTCGGAGGTGACCGTGACTCTCGATCCTTGCGCCTGGAAACCTTTGGCGATCTCCAGCCCGATCCCCCTGTTGCCGCCGACGATCACGACGTGGCGGTCCTTCAATCCGAAATCCATCGCGCATGTCTCCTTCTGTCGGGCGCTTCATTTACGCCACGCGGCGAGAATCCTAACACGGGGTATGGCACGTTCGAATTCGGCGCGGCCGTGAAATCGAAAGGGCTTTCAGCCGATTGCGCGGCCGGACGGAACCAAGTTGCCGATTGGTCGCGCCCTCAAACGACACCGCCGATGCAGAGATATTTGAGCTCCATAAACGCGTCGAGCGCGTATTTGGAGCCTTCACGTCCGATCCCGGATTCCTTCACGCCGCCGAACGGCGCGGCCTCGGTCGTAATCGCGCCCGTATTGATTCCGATCATGCCGTACTCCAGCGCCTCGGCCACGCGCCACACCCGACCGATATCGCGGCCGTAGAAATAGGCCGCCAATCCATATTCGGTCTCGTTGGCGAGACGGATCGCATCCGCTTCCGTTGCGAACCGGAACAAGGGCGCCAACGGCCCGAACGTCTCTTCCTTCGCGACGGCCATCGCCTGCGTAACGTCGCGCAAGATCGTCGTCTCGAAAAAGTTGCCGGGCCGCATCAGCCGATTTCCGCCCAAAACGAGCTTGGCCCCTTTCGCGACGGCGTCCTTGATATGCCACTCGACCTTCTCGATCGCCTTGGCATTGATCAGCGGACCATTTGTCGCATCGGCGTCCATCCCCGGCGCCACTTTCAGCTTTTTGGCGGCCGCCGCGAACTTTTCCGCGAACGCTTCGTATATCGCGTCCTGGACATAGATCCGGTTGGCGCAGATGCAGGTCTGACCGGAGTTACGAAACTTCGAGACGATCGCGCCATCGACCGCCGCGTCGATATCGGCGTCGTCGAAAACGATAAAAGGCGCGTTGCCGCCAAGTTCCAGCGAAACTTTCTTCACCGTCGACGCGCATTGCGCCATCAGCATTTTCCCGACCGGCGTGGACCCGGTGAAGCCGAGTTTGCGTACGATCGGATTGGCGGTGAGTTCCTTGCCGATGGCCGGTGCGTCGCCCGTCACGACGTTAAAAACGCCCGCGGGCAATCCCGCCCGCATGGCCAGAGCCGCCAGTGCGAAAGCCGAGTAAGGCGTGAACTCGGAGGGCTTCAGAACGACGGTGCAGCCGGCGGCGATGGCCGGGCCGGCTTTGCGCGCGATCATGCTGGACGGAAAGTTCCATGGTGTGATCGCCGCGACGACGCCGATCGCCTCGCGCACGACGAGTAAACGTCGATCCTGAGAGACGGTCGGGATGACGTCGCCGTAGCTGCGTTTCGCCTCCTCTCCCGCCCATTCGAGATAGGCGGCGGACATGGCGATCTCGCCTTTCGCCTCGGCGAAAACTTTGCCCTGCTCCGCGGTCATCAACCGGGCGAGATCGTCGGCGTTCGCCGTCACCAACTCCGCCCAGCGGCGCAAAATCGCGGTCCGCGACTTCGCCGGTGTCGCCCGCCAGGCCGGAAACGCGCGGGATGCCGCCTCGATCGCGCGTCGCGTTTCCGTGACGCCCATCAAAGGAGTCGTGCCGATGACTGCGCCGGTCGCCGGATCGTCAACCGGGATCGTCGCGCCGTCGTCCGCGTCGATCCAAGTTCCGTCGATAATGCACTGTCGACGAAATAAAGATGGATCGGCGAGAGAGGACAGGATCGACATGGGGCTTCCTTCCACAGGGTTTCGAATACTCATCCGCCCATGGGAGAGGCGGCACGTCGCCGGGTCAATCGGCCCCGGCGAGGGCCGCCATTTGTGCGACGGCGTCGCCCCATCGGCCCTTTACGCAAGCTCGACAGGGTCATCGTGAAACCAATTCACGACTTGGCCGAGCCATGCGTCGCGACAAGCTCGAATCCCGGGCCATTTCCGGTCACGCCGGCGAATTCCGACACGGACGCGGCACCGGCTATCATGAAGGCGTGAGACATACGGCGGGAGTCATCGCGATGGCGTTCGATACCGAGTTCAGTTCCCTGCCCCGGATGTCGGAGTCGATCGATCGGATCGATGCCGCCTTGCTGCAATTGCTGGCCGCGCGATTCTCGCTCTCGCGGGAGATCGGCCGGGTCAAGGTCGCGGCGGGAATGCCAATCTTCGATCCGACGCGAATCCGCGATCAAACGCGCGGTTTCATCGACACGGGGCTTGATCTCGGTCTCGACGCGGCGATGCTCGAAAAACTTATCGGGTCGATCCTGGATCGGGTCGTCGAAGAGCGGCGAATGCTCAGCAAGCCGGAACGTTGACCGCCAATCCGCCACGCGAGGTCTCGCGATACTTTTCGTTCATGTCGAGACCGGTCTGGCGCATCGTTTCGATCGCCTGATCGAGGGTCACCTTGTGCTCGCCATCGCCGTTCAGCGCCAATCCCGCGGCCGTAATCGCTTTGACGGCGCCGAAAGCGTTGCGTTCGATACAAGGAATTTGAACGAGGCCGGCGACCGGATCGCAAGTCATTCCCAGATGGTGTTCGATCGCGATTTCGGCGGCGTGCTCGATCTGTCGATCCGTGCCGTTCAAGGCCGCGGTCAGGCCGGCGGCGGCCATCGCGGCGGCCGAGCCAACCTCGCCCTGGCACCCCACCTCGGCGCCCGAAATCGACGCGTTGCGCTTGACAATGCTGCCGATCGCGGCTGCCGCAAGCAGGAACCTTCGCTGCCCTTCGGCCGTCGCCTGGACGCAAAAGTCGCGGTAGTAGCGCAGAACGGCCGGCACGACGCCCGCAGCGCCGTTCGTGGGCGCCGTAACCACACGCCCGCCCGCCGCATTTTCCTCGTTCACGGCAATCGCGAAAGCCGTGACGTATTCCAGCGCCAAAGTCGGCGACGCCGCATTCGCATATCGACGTTCTTCGAGGCGTTCGAAAATTGACTTGGCCCGACGGACGACGGCCAAGCCCCCGGGCAGAACGCCCGACGTCGCCAATCCGCGATCGATGCAGGCGAACATCGCGCCGAGGATGCCGTCGATGATCGTCGCCGCGCGGTCGGATCCGTAACGGTTGACCTCGTTGGCCCGGACGATCTCCGGAATCGAAAGATCCTCGGCGTCGCACAATGCGAGCAGTGATGCGGCATTTTCGAAAACATAGCGCGCCGTGCCGGCCGCTACGGACGAAGACGCGGCGCCCGCGCGCTCCACAAAGCCGCCGCCGACCGAGAACCAAATCTCTTCCGCGAGGCATCGGCCATCGGCCGCGAACGCCTCGAAACGCATCGCATTCGGATGACGCGTGAGGCCCGTTTCGAAATCGAAACCGAGATCGTGTTTCTCGTCGAACGCGACAACAAGGCCGTTCGCCATCGGCAGATCGCCGCGGCGGCGTGCGGCTTCAAGCATCGCCGCCGCGAACGGCGGGTCGATCGCTTCCGGACGGAACCCCATCAATCCGAAAAGGACCGCGCGATCGGTCCCATGCCCCTTTCCGGTCCAGGCCAAAGAACCGAAAAGCGTCGCGCGGACCCGTGTCACATTCCCCGCCGGAAGCGACACCAAGGAATCGGCGAAACTCGCGGCGGCCGTCATCGGCCCCATCGTGTGGGACGAAGACGGCCCGATCCCGATCTTAAAAAGATCCCCGACGCCGGCGAGCACGCGCCAAGTCTCCGATCAAACCTCGAAGTTCAGCTCGACGCCGACGCCGTCTGGGTCGAAGACGAATATCTGCACGAGATTCGTGCCGGGGATCGGCGCCTCGCGGAATTTGACGTTCTTGGCCGTAAGGCGTGCGCGAGCGCCATCGATATCCGTCGCCGCGAACGCGATGTGGTCCAAACGCCCCGTGTGCTCGAACTTCGCGTCGGGCCCGCGCACGACGATTCCGTCCTCTTGCGGCCGCAGCCCCAGAAGATGAACCGTAGGGCCCGCGGACGTATAAAGCCAGTAACCGGGATAGCCGAGCGGCGGCCTCGGCCCGACCGTCAAACCCAAAACGTCGCAGTAGAAATCCTTGGTCGCCTCGAGATCGGCGGGCTCGATCGTATAGTGTTGAAGTTCTCCAACGCTCATTCCGGTTACCTTTCCTATGTTGGTTCGAGCGACGCGATCGCCTTACACCGGCTTGGGAATCCGTACGGGCATGTAGGCGCGCTGATGCCAAATCGGATAAAGCGGGTAGAGCGGGCTCGCCGCATCGAGCCGCGCGATCTGCTCCGTCGATAACGACCAACCAACCGCGCCGAGATTCTCGTTGAGCTGGTCGGCATTGCGCGCGCCGACGATGACCGACGACACGGTCGGACGGCGCAAGATCCAATTGATCGCGACTTGCGGCACGCTCTTTCCGGTTTCGGCGGCGATCGCCAGCAAGACGTCGATGACGTCGAACATTCGCGCCTCGTCGAAGGGCGGCGCGTCCTCCGCCGTTTTATGCAACCGGCTCGATGCGGGAAGCGGCTGCCCGCGACGGATTTTTCCGGTAAGCCGCCCCCAGCCGAGCGGACTCCAAACGAGCGCGCCGATCCCTTGATCGATCGCGAGCGGCATGAGCTCCAACTCGTAATCGCGGCCCAGCAGCGAATAATGCACCTGATGAACGACATGGCGGGCATATCCGTGGCGATCGGCGACGGCGAGCGACTTCATCAATTGCCAGCCGGCGAAATTGGAAACGCCGACATAGCGGATCTTGCCCGCGCGGACGAAGGCGTCGAGCGTCGATAGACTTTCCTCGACCGGCGTCAACGCGTCGAACGTATGAAGCTGGAATACGTCGATATAGTCTGTCTTGAGCCGGCGCAGCGATTTCTCGATCGCATTCGTCAGATTGTGGCGTGAGGTCCCGATCGCGTTGGAGCCCGGACCGCCCGCGGTGCCGGCGCTCGGCATTCCGGCTTTGGTCGAAATGATCGCTTTGTCGCGCCGACCCGTGAGCGCGGCGCCCAGCAACTCTTCGGCGTGTCCGCCGCCATAGCTGGTGGCGGTGTCGAACATCGTAATTCCCGAGTCGAGACAGATGTCGACGATCCGGCGCGCGTCGCTTTCCGATGTGGCGCCGGTTCGCTGGGACGTCCCCTCCGGATAGAACGTGCCGGTGCCGAAACTCAAGGCGGGAACCGTCAGTCCAGAGGCGCCGAGCATGCGATATTCCATTTAACTCTCCCGTCGAGGCGTCGCGCGTTGGAAACGCCGAACGACATCGCCGGCCGAAGCTAGCAGGAAGCCGCATACGTGCCCAAAACGGGCGACCCCGGACAGCCGATTGAATACAAACGATTTTTCCGTTTTCGATGGGCCAATCGCGCCATTGGTCCAACATTCGCGCATTCGCTTTCGCTTGCGGTTTGATATCGTCGTGCGGCGTGCGAAGGACCGAACCGATGCGTAAGTCAGTTTCCCTCGGAAAGCCGGACGGCGAGCAAGCCGCATCCGTCGCCAGACAGATCGGCAAATGGATCGACAGCGCGAAGTATCCGCTGCATAGCCGCTTGCCGCCGGAGCGCGAGCTGGCCGCGCATTTCCAGATCCATCGCGGCCGATTGCGCGAGGCCCTCGATGTGCTCGAAGGCGAGGGACGAATCTGGCGACGTGTCGGCATGGGAACCTTCGTCGGCAGCCGGCCGCGTTCGATCCGCTCCCAACCGGAAACGCTAGGCGCCGCGACGACGTTGTCGGAGATACTTGAGGCGCGCTCGCTCGTCGAACCGATGGTCGCGGGCCTCGCCGCAATGCGCGCCGAGCAAGCGGACATCGACATGATCAATCGATATGCCGTCACCGCCGCCAAGTCGAAGAGTTGGGCGGAATGGGAGCATTGGGACAATCTGCTTCATCGCGCGATCGCGGAAGCGAGCGGCAACGGATTGATGATCAATACGATCGATCAGCTATTGCGGATCAAGAGCCATCCGCTTTGGTCGGTGCAGCGGGCGCCTAAATTCGACCCCGCGATCATGACCCGTTACGTCAACGAGCATTTGGCGGTCATCTCATCGATTATCGGCCGCGATTCCGAACGCGCGACGTCGGCGATGAAGAAACATATGCTGGGGCTGACGATGACGGTCGGCCCGATCATTTCGGATAGGGCGCGGCCGGCCGGGAAATGACTCGGCGCGATCTGCGCCGTCGTTACGGCGGACGCCACCGAATGGATCCGTTGATGGCGGAATTTCCCGCCGATCGGATATCGACCTCGGGGAAATTCTCGATTGCGCTACGCCGCGATAGCCTTCAGCGGTTCGACGAACGCCTTGCCGATCGAGCGGGCCACGCCGTCATGCGCGACGCGGCCGGCATGGACATTGAGGCCGTTGCGCAGATGCGGATCGTCGGTCAGCGCCTTCGCCGCCCCCTTGTTCGCGATCGCCAAGATATGCGGCACGGTCGCATTGGTCAGCGCCAAGGTCGAGGCGCGCGCCACACCGCCCGGGATGTTCGCCACGCAGTGCGGCCAGTTCTCGCACGCCCGCCGGCACTGCGGCCCTGCCGGTATGAGTAGCAATGCGCGGATAACGAAAAAGCCCCGGTCGAAAACCGGGGCCTTTTGCTCGTCAGGGCAGATGGTGGGCGAAGCCGAACTCGAATCGGCCACAAGTTGCTTAAAGGCCGTCAAGTCGCGTTGATTCTCTCAAAGTTTTCCGACGCTCGCGCCCCATTGAGCCCCAGAGGAAATCGGCGGCGCGCCGGAATTACGATGCACCAGAACGATCGATCGGCGCTCGTCGTCGCCGGTTCAAATCCAAGTTCTGGAGACACAAATGTTAGGTACCTTGCGATCGACCGTCGCCAATGGGATGCGGACGTCAGTTGCCGAATTCGCTATAGCCACACGGGCTCGAGCTCCCTTTAGCACGCCAACTGACTGATTTAAAATACACCAAGACGCGAGAACTCTGAGCGAACGCCAGTATTGGTTGATTGCTCATCGCGACGAATTCCGTAGTTGCGCTCGGATTATCGGGGCAGCCCGTTCCGAACTCGAGCCAATAACAAGCGTTTCTCATCAGACCTTCAGAAAGATTGACTGGCGCGGCGCCGATCGCTCGCGCGAAAACCCGTCTGCGCCCGATGGATGGCGGCGCGCTCCGGACGGCTCGCCGTCCGGCTTCCTCCCCAACTTGGGCCGCGCGTCCCTCGCGCGGCCTTTTCTTTTGCGGCCGGCATCGCCATCGTTTCGAAAATTTGAATCGCGGCTTCGTTTTTCTAAATCCGTCGCTAACCGCGCACGGGCTTAAACTTTCCCGCTTCTCCGGCGAGAACTTCTAAATGGCGGCCAAAACGGCCTAACGCCAGTTTGGCCCCAACGTCATCCGACGTGAAGGAGCCCGACATGACCCTCGAATCCCTCTCCCGCCGTTCCGCCCTCGCGTTCGGCACCAGCGCCATCGCCGCCGGTTTCCTGCCGCGCGACGTCGCCGCGCAGGCGCCGACGACGCTGACGAACGTGTCCTACGATCCGACGCGCGAGCTCTATCGCGAGTTCAACGCGAATTTCGCCAAGCTGTGGCAATCGCGCGGCAATCCCGCGATCCGCATCAACACCTCGCATGGCGGCTCTGGCACCCAAGCCCGCACCGTGATCGACGGCCTGGACGCCGACGTCGTGACTCTGGCGCTGGCTTACGACATCGACGCGATCGCCGAGCGCGGCATTCTGCGCAAGGACTGGCAGGCGCAATTTCCGCAAAACTCGTCGCCCTACACCTCGACGATCGTGTTCGTCGTGCGCAAGGGCAATCCGAAGAATATCAAAGACTGGAACGATCTCGTGAAATCGGGCGTCCAGGTCGTCACGCCGAACCCGAAGACGTCGGGCGGGGCGCGTTGGAACTATCTCGCGGGCTGGGGCTACGCGCTGCGCCAGCCGGGCGGCAACGAGAATGCCGCGCGCGAATATATCCGCGCCCTCTACCGCAACGTGCCGGTCCTCGACACCGGTGCGCGCGGCTCGACCACGACCTTCGGCCAGCGCGGCGTGGGCGACGTTTTCCTGTCGTGGGAAAACGAGGCCTTCCTGATTCTGAAGGAACTGGGCGAGGACAAGTTCGACATCGTCGTGCCATCGGTGTCGATTCTGGCCGAGCCGCCCGTCGCGATCGTCGACAAGAACGTCGACCGCAAGGGCAGCCGCGCGCTCGCCAAGGCGTATCTGGATCATCTCTACACGCCGGAAGGCCAGGAAATCGCTGCGCGCAACTTCTATCGTCCGCGCGACGCGGCCCTGATCGCGAAGAACGAAAACGTCTTCAAGAAGGTGCCGCTGTTCACGATCGACGAAGTGTTCGGCGGCTGGTCCAAGGCCCAGCCGACGCATTTCGGCGACGGCGGCACGTTCGACCAGCTCTACAAGCCGGCCGGCTGAACGCGATGAGCACGATCAGCGCTTCTTTTCGGCGGCCGTCGATCCTGCCGGGCTTCAATCTGGCCTTCGGCTTCGCGGTCACCTATCTGAGCCTGATCGTGCTCATCCCTCTCGCCGGGCTCGTCATCAAGCCCGTCGAACTCGGCTGGGACGGGTTCTGGCGCGTGGTTCTGGACGCGCGCGTCTGGGCGTCGCTGCGGTTGAGCTTCGGCGCCGCCTTCATCGCCGCGACCGTCAACGCCGTGTTCGGCACGATTCTCGCCTGGGTGCTCGTCCGCTACGATTTTCCCTTCCGGCGCCTGCTCGACGGCATCGTCGATCTGCCTTTCGCGCTGCCGACGGCCGTCGCGGGCATCGCGTTGACGGCGATCTACGCGCCGAACGGTTGGATCGGCGCGTGGTTCGCGCCGGCCGGAATTCGCATCGCCTTCACGCCGATCGGCATCGTCGTCGCGCTTATCTTTATCGGCCTGCCTTTCGTGGTGCGGACGATCCAGCCGGTCCTGCAGGATCTCGAGCCCGATATCGAGGAGGCCGCTGCGACGCTGGGTGCGGATCGCTGGCAGACGATCCGCCGGGTAATTTTGCCCACACTGATCCCTGCGATTCTCACCGGTTACGCCCTCGCCTTCGCGCGCGCGGTCGGCGAGTACGGCTCCGTCATCTTCATCGCCGGCAATCAGCCGATGGTGTCGGAGATCGCACCGCTGCTGATCGTCGTGAAACTGGAGCAATTCGATTACGCCGGGGCGGCGACGATCGGCGTCATGATGCTGATCTTCTCGTTCGTCGCGCTGCTCGGCATCAATCTGCTGCAAGCCTGGAGCCGCAAATGGGCGCGTTGAGCCTCACCGTTGGCGCAACACGCACACGCCGCGCGACGACTGAAGCGCCGGTCGTCCGCGTCGCGTTGATCGCGATCGGCCTCGTGTTCCTCGCCGCGTTCATCGTGCTGCCGCTCTTCGCAGTGTTGAGCGAGGCGCTGCGCAAGGGTTGGACCGTCTATCTCGACAACATCGTCGAGGAGGACGCGTGGCTCGCGATCAAACTGACGCTGCTGGTCGCGGCGATCGCCGTCCCGCTCAACCTCGTCTTCGGCTTGGCGGCCGCCTGGGCGATCGCCAAGTTCGACTTCAAAGGCAAAAGCTTTTTGATCACCCTGATCGATCTGCCTTTCTCGGTGTCGCCGGTCATCTCGGGCCTCGTCTACATGCTGCTGTTCGGCGCCCAGGGCTATTTCGGGCCCTGGCTGCGCGAACACGATATCCAGCTCGTCTTCTCCGTCACCGGCCTGGTGCTGGCCACGCTGTTCGTGACCTTCCCCTTCGTCGCGCGCGAACTGATCCCGCTGATGCAGGATCAAGGCACGACCGAAGAAGAAGCGGCGCTGTCGCTGGGCGCGTCGGGTTGGCAGACCTTCCTGCGCGTAACGCTGCCGAATATCCGCTGGGCGCTGCTTTACGGCGTATTGCTGTCCAACGCGCGCGCGATGGGCGAATTCGGCGCCGTCTCCGTCGTCTCGGGCCGCATCCGGGGCGAGACCACGACGATGCCGCTGCATATCGAGATTCTCTACAACGAGTACAATTTCGTCGGCGCCTTCGCCGTCGCTTCGCTGCTGGCGTTGCTCGCCCTCGTGACGCTGGGCGCCAAATCCTATCTCGAATGGCGGCATGCCGACGATCTCGCCGCCGCCCATCGCCATTGAGGTTTCCCCCCATGTCCGTCCATCTTCGCGGTATCGAAAAATCCTTCGGCGCGTTCCGCGCGCTCGACGGCGTGTCGCTCGATATCGAGCCGGGCGAGTTCCTGGCGCTGCTCGGGCCCTCGGGCTCGGGCAAGACGACCTTGCTGCGCATCGTCGCCGGCCTCGATTTTCCCGATACGGGCAGCGTGGCGATCGACGGAGTCGACGCGACCGATCTGCCGGCCGGCGAGCGCAAAGCCGGCTTCGTGTTCCAGAACTACGCGTTGTTCCGCCATCTGACGGTCGCCAAGAATATCGCCTTCGGGCTGGAAGTGCGTCCGCGCGGCACGCGGCCCTCGGCCGAGGCGATCGCCGCACGCGTGCAGGAATTGCTGACCCGCGTCGGCCTTAAGGATCTCGGCGGCCGATACCCGAGCCAGCTTTCGGGCGGCCAGCGTCAGCGCGTGGCGCTCGCTCGGGCCCTCGCCGTCGAGCCGCGTCTGCTGCTGCTCGACGAACCCTTCGGCGCGCTGGACGCGCGCGTGCGCAAGGAACTGCGCCGCTGGCTGCGCGCGCTGCACGCCGAGCTCGGCCTCACCTCCATTCTGGTCACACACGACCAAGAGGAAGCGTTCGAACTCGCCGACCGCGTCGCCGTCGTCGATCGCGGCAAGATCGTCCAGGTCGGCACGCCGCAAGCGATCTACGACGACCCCGCGACGCCGTTCGTGCACGAGTTTTTGGGCGAAGCGAACCGCTTCGCCGGCACCGTCGCGGCGGGCCGCTTGACGATCCCGGCCTTGCGCTTGGAAATTCGCGCCCCCGCCCATCTGCCCGATGGGCCGGCACTCGCCTATATCCGCCATACCGATCTATTGCCGATCGCGAGCAACGAGGCCGAGGGACCGCGCTTGACCGGGATCGTGCGCGACGTCGTCGCGAGCGGGCCGACGGTCGGCGTCGTCGTCCAGGTTCCAGGCGCTGGCGCCACGCTGGTCGCCGAGTTCGATCGTCACGCCGCCGACGACAAGGCGCTGACGGTCGGCCACGAGCTTGCGCTATCGGCGCGACGCTTGCGCGCTTATCCCGACGCAGCCTGACCCGACGCCCCCCAAAAAAAGCGAAACGGCCGGACCCCGCGAAGGGCCCGGCCGTCGTTAGCGGCATTCGGTGCGCCTATTCAGGCCGCGCAACAAAGCTCGTTCCCCACACGAACGAGACCCAGGCGCGCGCGCGCCGCCTCGATCGTGCGCAGAATCGTCTGCCGCGACACGCCGTCGCGCCGCATCACGGCATGCGTGACGGGATCGTCCAGCAGGTCGGCGATCGCGGGTTCCGGATCGTCCAGACGGACGCGCCGATGGGGAAAAACGGTCATCTTCGACATGGATTGACCTATCTTAGCGTTTGGTGACGCGGCGCAAGCGGGTCGCAAATTGCCGCGGTCGAACGAAGGCCCGACGCGACGATTGAACGCCGCGCCGGGCCCGCCGACAAGTGAGCAATTCTATTTCACGCGTGAAACGCGGCTAAGTCGCGTGGCTCTCGACGAAAGCCACCAAACGCTCGACCGCTTCGGCCGGCGACAACGCCACCGTATCGAGCGCGAGATCGGGCGACGCCGGATCTTCGTAGGGCGCCGACACGCCCGTGAAACCGCCGATCTTGCCGGCATCGGCGCGCGCGTAGAGGCCCTTGGGATCGCGCTGGCGGCACGCGTTGATATCCGCGCGGATATGGATCTCGTGGAAATCCTCGCCCACGACGTTACGCGCCAGGTCGCGATGCGTACGCAACGGCGAGATCAACGCGACGATCACCAGGAAGCCGCTTTGCGCGAACAATCGTGCCACATGCGCCGTCCGGCGCACATTCTCGTCGCGATCCTCGGGCGTGAATCCGAGATCGGCGTTAAGCCCGTTGCGCAGATCGTCGCCGTCGAGAATGCGAACTTGGCGGCCGCGCTCGAACAGACGGCGCGCGGCGGCTTGGGCGAGCGTGGATTTCCCTGCCCCCGACAGGCCGGTGAGCCAAAACACACCCGCTCGATGGCCGTTGGCGCGGTGGCGCGCCGCCGCATCGATCGGATCGTCGATCGGAAAGATGAGTTTCTCGGACGCTGCGATCACCGCATCCGTCGCGCGCTCGACGACGAAGCCGCCGACGACGCGGCCATTCTCCACCACGATCCCGCGCCCAGTCGCCGGCAACTCGGCGAAACTATCCGCCGCGATCGGTGCCGCAAGCTTGAGATCGACGCTGGCCAAGCCGTTGCGGCCCAGCGTACCGGGCTTCGCCGTTCCATGGCCGGGCTCGATCACTTGGCCGATCCGCGTCACCTTCGCTTCGCGCTGCGCGGTTCCCAAAGCCACGCGCAAGACTTTGCCGGGGGCGAGCGCTTCGGCGCCCAGCCACAGCAGGCGCACGCGCAGAATATCGCCCGCATCGCGCGAGGTGTCGGGCGTAGTGATCCAGGCCCCGCGCTCGGCGAAGATTTCGGTATCGAAGGCGATCGCCACACTCTCGCCCGCTTCGGCGCGGATGCGCGGCGTCGTCCGGTTCCAATCGTGGAACTCGGCGACGCGCGCCAAACGCCCGCCCGGCACGATACGGATGCCGTCGCCGACCGCCAAGCGGCCGCTTTCGATGCGCCCGACGACGAAGCGCTTGTCGCCCCGGCGATAGACGTCTTGCACCGGAAAGCGCAATGGCCCATCGGACAAGGGCTTGGGCGCGTCGAACCCGTCGAGCACGTCCAGCAATGTCGCGCCGCGATACCAGGGCGTCGCGGCACTGCGCGTGGCGATATTGTCGCCGGTGCGTGCGGCGATCGGCACGATCGCGGCGACCGAACCGCCCAGCGCGTCGAACAACGCGCCGATCTCGCGCACCAACTCGCCGAAGCGGCTTTGCGCGAAATCGACGAGATCCATCTTGTTGACCGCGACGACGACGCGCTTCAGGCCCAACAGATCGAGGATCGCGGCATGACGGCGTGTCTGCTCGCCGATGCCTTGCTTGGCATCGACGACCAGCACGGCGGCGGCGGCGGCCGAAGCGCCCGTCGCCATATTGCGCACGAACTCGGCGTGGCCCGGCGCGTCGATCGCGCGATAGGTGCGCCGGCGCGTACGGAACCAAACTTGCGTCGTATCGACGGTGATACCCTGATCGCGCTCGATCTGGAGCGCGTCGAGCGCGAAGGACCACTCGTTCTCCAGCCCCCGCTTGGCGGAGATGGCACGCAGCTCCGCCAGCTTGCCATCGGGCAGCGAGTCCGTGTCGTGGAGAATGCGGCCGAGCAAAGTCGACTTGCCGTGGTCGACATGGCCGACGAACACGATCGGCAACGGCGCCTCGCCATTGGCGTTGGCGGGAATCGTATCCGGCAGGCGAGCGGCTTGCGCCAAAACAGCGGTCATCGCAATGATCTCACATATAGCCGGTGGCGCGCAGACGCTCGAACGCGTCCTCGGAATCGTGGTCCATCGCACGGCCCGCACGCTCGGGGGCGCGCGTCGCGGCAAGTTCAGCCAGGATCGACGGGATATCGGCGGCGTCGCTGTCGATCGGGAAGGTGATCCCGATTTCGCCCAGCGAGCGATAGCGCTTGCCGTTCGTGGCGAAATAGAGCGGCACGACGGGAATGTTTTCGCGCTGGATGTAGCGCCACACGTCGAGCTCGGTCCAGCGCAGCAGCGGATGAACGCGCACATGCCCGTCGGGCGGCGGTGCCGGGTGATAGCTGTCCCAGAATTCCGGCGGCTGGTCGCGGAAATCCCAAGCGCCGTCGGCGCCGCGCGGGCTGAACACGCGTTCCTTGGCGCGGGTCGCCTGTTCGTCGCGCCGGATGCCGGCGATTACGCCTTTGAAGCCGTAGCGCGTCAACGCCTGGCGCAGCCCCAGGCTCTTGCGCGCTGCCAAGCGCGAGTTCGGCGGCAGGTTCGGATCGACCTCCTCGATCGGCGGGCACGCATCGTCGATGAGCTTGAGCCCCCATTCCTTGGCGTAGCGTTCGCGGAACGCATAGGTCTCGGGAAATTCGAGGCCGGTGTCGAGATGCGCGACCGGGAACGGCACCTCGCCCAGGAAGGCTTTGCGCGCGAGCCAGATCATCGCGTTCGAATCCTTGCCCAGCGACCACAGCATCACCAGCGGGCGCAGCGAGGCGTAGGCTTCGCGCAGAATATGGATGGAGTCGGCTTCGAGGCGGTCGAGATCGTCCATGTTGTCAGGCCGTTTCCTTGGGTCGCGCGTCGGTATGGAGGCCGCATTCGGATTTGGCGGTGCCGCGCCAGCGCCCGGCACGCGGGTCTTCGCCCGGCGCCACGCGTTCGGTGCAGGTGAAGCAGCCGATCGACACGAATCCGTCCGCAACCAACGGATGGCGCGGCAGATCGTAGCGATCGAGATAGGCGTCGATTTCGGCGGGGCCCCAATCGGCCAGCGGATTGAGCTTGATGCGCGCCCCGTCTTGCTCGACGACGCCAAGGTCCCCACGGCCGCCGCCGTGATGGCGTTTACGGCCGTTGATCCAAGCGTCGAACCCCGCCAGCGCCGCCGCGAAAGGTTCGACTTTGCGTACGGCGCAGCAGCGATCGGGATCATCGCGGAACAGGAATCCGTCGGGATCGGCCGCACGCACGGCGGCAGGGTCGGCGCGCAAACTCCGCACATCGCGCAGGCCCAAACGCGCGGTCAGTTCGTCGCGCAAGCGCAGCGTCTCGCCGAACAGCTTGCCCGTATCGACGAACAGCACCGGTGTGGCGGCATCGGCGCGCGCGACCATGTGCAACAGCACGGCCGATTCCGCGCCGAAGGACGTCGCCAATGCGATCCGTCCTTTGAAAACATCGCGCACGGCCAGCGCGACGACATCCGCCGCCGCCAAGCCTTCGAAGCGCCGCGTCAGTTCCGTGAATTCAACGGCCATAGCCGACCGGTTTTGCGGTGCGGCCCGCGCGGGCGCATCTCAATTATACTGACGCGCAACGCAGAAAATTCGAATCACCAGCCGGCGAGATTGCCGATGAAGTTGCGCGCACCGTCTTGCACGCGGCGCCAGAGATGCGGCGTTTGGCGGGTTTCGCCGGGACCGGATGGCGCCGCGCCCGATTCATGGGAAGCGGCGGGAGCGCGATAGGTCGCGTGGGCCGGATCGCGCGTGATGGGATGCTCGCTTTGCATAGGAGATACGCTACACGGACATCGGCGACATCGGCCAGTTAGGATTTTTGCTTGGCGGTCGAGAAACTTTAACGGCGCGAAATGCCCCGCACCAGTCTGTCGCCCAGCGACTGGATGAACTGGACGAGCACGATCAGGATCGCGACCACGGCCGCCATCACTTCCGGTAGGAAGCGCTGATAGCCGTAGCGGATACCCAAATCGCCCAAGCCGCCGCCGCCGACGGCACCCGCCATCGCCGAATAGCCGATCAGGCTGACGATCATCACCGTCGTCGCCGCGATCAGGCCGGGCAAGGCCTCGGGCAGCAGAATCTTGACCACGATCTGGCGGCGCGAGGCGCCCATCGCCTGCCCCGCTTGGATCAAGCCGGGATCGACCTCGCGCAAGGCGGTTTCGAACAGCCGCGCGACGAAGGGTGTCGCCGCGATCGCCAGCGGTACGATCGCCGCCGCCGTACCGATCGAGGTTCCCGCGATCACGCGCGTCAGCGGCACGATCGCGACCATCAGGATGATGAACGGCGTCGAGCGCACGGCGTTGACGACCGCCCCCAGCACGGCGTTGACCGATCGCTGGGGCCAAAGATGGCCGGGCGACGTCACCAGCAGCAGCACCGCCAACGGTAAGCCCGCCAGAATGGCGAAGCCGCCCGCGATCACGACCATTTGAAGCGTTTCGAAAAACGCCTCAAGCAACAGCTCGAACATCCGCGCCGACATGGCCCAGTACCTCCGCTTTGGCGCCTTCGGCGCGCAAACTTCCCAATGCCTGAATTACGCGGTCTTCCGCACCCGCGACAAGCAAGGCGAGACGACCGAAGGGTCGCTTGCCGATCGTATCGACGCGCCCGCCGACGATCTCCACGTCCAGGCCGAAACGCCGGGATAGGATCGACAGAACCGATTCGCCCGCCACACGGTCGTCATAGGTGAGATCGATCAGCGTGCGTTCGCCGAAGCCCGGATTGCGTTTCGCCGCATCGGCGTAACGGGCGGGCACGATGCCGCCCGCGACCTCGGCGACGAATTTTCGTGCGATGTCGCTTTGCGGGGCGACGAATACGTCGTAGACGTCGCCGCTTTCGACGACCTTGCCGCCGTCGAGCACCGCAACCCGATCGGCGACGTGTTTGAGCACGCCCATCTCGTGCGTGATCAGCACGATCGTCAGGCCCCGGTCGTCGCGCAGATCCCGCAGCAGATCGAGGATCTGCACCGTCGTTTCGGGGTCGAGCGCCGACGTCGCCTCGTCGCACAGCAAAATCGCGGGATCGTTGGCAAGCGCGCGGGCCACGCCAACGCGCTGCTTTTGTCCGCCGCTGAGCTTGGCGGGATAGACATCGAGCTTGTCGGCGAGGCCCACGCGCGCGAGCAGTTCGGCCGCGCGTTTGCGCGCATCCGCCTTGCCCCAGCCGGCGATCTCCAGCGGCAGCGCCACGTTGTCGAGCGCCGTGCGCGAGGACAGCAGATTGAAATGCTGGAAGATCATGCCGATGCCGCGGCGCGCGGTGTCGAGCGCCCGGCCCGAAAGATCGGTCAGCGCCGTGCCGGCAACGCGGATGGCGCCCTTATCCGGCCGTTCGACGAGATTGGCGCAGCGGATCAGCGTGGTCTTGCCCGCCCCGCTGCGGCCGATCACGCCGAAAATCTCGCCGCGCCGGACGGTGAAGGTCACACCGCGCAAAGCCTCCACCACGCCCGAAGGCGTGGTGTAGGATTTGACGACGGCGTCGAACTCAAGGGCGGCGGTCATGCTTCACCACGTCGCGACGACGGCGCCTTGGAACTCCGTCTCGACGAAGGCGCGCACTTCAGGCGAGCGATAGGCGCGCACCAATGTTGCGAATTCCGGCTTGGCGCGATCGGCTTCGCGCACCGCGATAACGTTGGCGTAGGGCGATTCCGACGCCTCGATCGCGATCGCGTCCTTCTTCGGCGACAGACCCGCCTGGACGGCGAAGTTCGTGTTGACCGCCGCCGCATCGACGTCGTCGAGCGAGCGCGGCAACTGCGCGGCGTCGAGCTCGATCAAACGCAGGCGCTTCGGGTTTTCGATGACGTCGGCGGGTGTGGCGCGCAGCCCCGCGTCGGCGCGCAGCTTGATCAAGCCGTCGCGCTGCAACAGCAGCAGTACGCGGCCGCCGTTGGTCGGGTCGTTCGGCAGGGCGATGCGCCCGCCCGCCGGAACTTCAGCCAGCGTCTTGTAGCGACGCGAATAGATGCCGATCGGGAAGACGACCGTCTGCGCGATCGAGACGATCTTGTAGCCGCGATCCTTGATCTGCTGATCGAGGAAAGGTTGATGCTGATAGCTATTGGCGTCGAGATCGCCGGCCGCCAGCGCCGCGTTGGGCTGGATGTAATCGGTGAACTCGACGATGCGCAGATTGAGGCCCAAGGCGCTCGCGTTCTTCGCCGCGATCTCCAGGATCTGGGCATGCGGCCCGGCGGTGACGCCGACGCGAAGCGCCGGCGCTTGCGCGCGAAGAACGGCGGGTGCGCCGGCGATGGCGGCGGCACCGGCGAGCGCGAAAGCGCGGCGGGTAAGATTGATCGTCATATGCGTTGACTCCTTCCAACGATGGAAGGTGACTATCGATGCTGCGCCGCACACATCTCAATTGAATAGAATTCGATCGGCGTTCAAATAAATCGCAGCGGCGAGAATTTCTTTCCGCAACGATGAGAAATATTCGTCGCTTAGACGATCGCGAGCTTGTCGCGGATCCAGGCTTCGCTCGCAGGTTCGGAAATCGCCACCGCTTTGGTGATCGCGGGGATCGCCGTGAGACGCGCGCGCCACGCGGCGATTTCGGGCGGGATCGAAAGCGTGCGCCCGAAGGCTTCGAACATCAATTCAGCCAGGCGCAATGTCGCGGGATAGCCGATATCGCCCAGGCTGGGTTGGGCCGAAGCGATGAAGGGTTCGAACGCACCCAACGCCGCCAGATCGTTCACGCGGCGCTGGATATTCGCGGTTCCCGCCGCGACCACCGCGCCGTCGCGGTTCGCGGGCGCCACATGGCCGAACAAAGCGCGCAGCGGCGGCTCCAGCGTCAAATCGTGATAACGCGCGAAGGCGCGCTGACGGGCGCGCGCTTGCGCATCGCCATGCAACAAGGCGGGTTCGGGGAAAACCTCCTCGAGATATTCGTTGATCGCTTCGGACTCGCTCAGCACGAAATCGCCGTGCCGGATCGCCGGGATCGTGCCTTGGGGAACGAGCTTCTTATAGGCGGGTGAGCCGTAACCGTCGGGTGGCGGCACGACCGTAAAGGGGATGCGCTTATATTCGAGAACGATGCGTACCTTCGCGCAATAATTGCTGATCTGGTTGGCGTAGAGAACGATTTCGGTCATTGCGCTTCCACCTTCCGAAGTTCGGCCGCCACCGCGTCGCGGATCGCTTGCGTGCGGGCATCGTCGCCCTGCCCCGCCGTCGCGATCACGGCCGAAGCGACCGCCTTGCCGTGACGACGCAATGTTTCGCGGTCGTCGCCCGGCCCTTCAGGCAGATGCGTGATCGTATCCTGCGCGAAGGTCGATCGGCCGCCGTCTCGCGCGACCGAAGGGCGCGTACCTTCCGGGAAGGCGCGAATGCCCCGCCGGATCAAACGGCGCAGCAGCGCCACGCCGCGATCGGACGACGCGAGATTCTCGAATTCATGGATCGCGATCGGTCGCTGGGAGACTTGCGCGTCGTAATCGCCGGGGCGACGCTGCCGCTCGGTATAGGGGCGGCCCGCGTCCTGGCCTTCGAAATCGATCTTCTCGACGCCGATTTCGGCGGGCTTGTCCTTGCCCTTGGGGTCGAGATGATCGCCCAGATGGCGCCAGCCGATCTGCAACGCATGCGTATCGTCGATCGGCACGATCCAGCGCGTCAAGCCAACGCGCTGAAACGTCTTCTCCGCGTCGGCGGATTCCCAGATGGCGCCGGTCTGGTTCGCATTGGGCAGGATGCATTCGACCGTGCGCGTCCACACGTGATCGCCCCAGCGGCGCGTCTGCACATTCGTCATGCCGAGCGGCGTTTCGACGAAATCGAGTTCCTGCGCCGCCGCGTTCGACTCGTCGAAATGCGCGCCGGCAATGCGCGCGTGCAACCACACGACATGCACGGGGTCCTGGCTGTTCTCGTAGACTTGCAGCCAGTTGCACGGGATCGCCAGCGAGAACGGCTTCAGCGTCGTGCGCGGATCGCGCAGCGTATCGAAATCCGGCTTGGGTGGAATATGCGCAGGCTCGCCCAGATAGGCGAAGACCAAGCCATCGCGCTCATAGGCGGGATAGGCGCCCTGGCAGAGATTATGGCGAATGCGCGATTCCGGCGGCTCCGACGGCGTCTCCAGGATCGTGCCGTCGACGTCGTAATGCCAGCCGTGATAGCAGCAGGAAATCCCACGCTCCATGATCACGCCGAATTCGAGCGAGGCGCCGCGATGGCTGCAATGGCGGTCGAGCACGCCGATACGACCGCTTTTGTCGCGGAAGGCGACGAGATCCTCGCCCAGGATTCGCAACGCGAGTGGCAGATCGCCGAGCTGTTCGGACAGGCACACCGGCTGCCAGACGCTGCGCAGATACTCGCCCGCCGGCGTGCCCGGCCCGGTATGCGTCAGCTCCACGTCTTCTTTGCCATGCTTGGGCTTGAAATAGCCGCCATAGGGATTCACCATCATATCACCCCTCCTTGCTATGCCCGCTTCGGTACGGCGCCGCGATCGGACGCCGCGAGATAGGTTTCGAGACGGCGCACAACCCACGAGATCGCGAGCACCAGCGCCAAATATTCGAGCAGCAGGATCGTGTAGATCTCCAACGGGCGGAACACCGTCACCGTCAATTCGTTCGCCTTGCGCGTAAGCTCCGTCGCCCCGATGACCGAGGCGAGCGACGACATCTTCACCAGATAGACGAATTGATTGCCGATCGGCGGCAGCACGCGGCGGATCGCCTGGGGCAGGATCACGGTGATGAAGGCCTGCGCCGGCGACAGGCCCAACGACAACGCCGCCTCGCGCTGGCCTTTATCGATCGATTGGATGCCGCCGCGGAAAATCTCCGCTTCGAATGGGCTATCGCAGAGCAACAGCGCCAGCGTGGCGGCGGCGAATACGTCGAGCCGGATGCCGAGCACGACCGGCAGACCGTAGAAAATCCACAACACCACGACCAGCACGGGGGCCGCGCGGAAGATCTCGACATAGGTCCGATTGAACGCGCGCAAGGCGGGATGGCGCAAGAAGGCGCAGACCGCGACGATCAAACCCAGCGCCATCGACCCGATCGCGGCGCAGACCGCGATCTGCACCGTGGTCACGAAGCCACTCGCCAGGAATTTCAGATTGTTGAGACCGGCCGGATTCGTCGGCGAGACGACGTGCCAGCCCCAGCCGAAATCGTTCGCGCAGCCGGCGAGCGAAAACCCCGCCATCGCCACCACGATCCTACGTGACACTGCCGCGCGCATCGTCCGTTTATGTCCTTCCGCCCCGAAATCGCGGGCGACACTAGCGGCGGCGCGCCGGCGCGCGGCATACAAATTAGTTCCGCACGCGCGCAGTTTTTCGAAATGGACCGGCAAAGCATGCGGCGCCTAGCGTCGCCGCGCTTCCCATAACCCGAAGGAAACCGACATGCTGGATCGCCGTCACCTTTTTGGCGCCGCCGCCACGGCCGCCGCCGCAACCGCCTTGCCCGCCATCGCCCAAGCGCAGGCACCGGCGTCGTCCGCGACCAAATCGCGCCTGCTGAGCGTGCAGGAAACCAACGTGCTACGCGTCGGCACCACGGGCGACTTCAACCCGATGAGCTTCCGCGATCCCGCATCCAATGAGTTGCGCGGCCATCAGATCGACGCGGCCCGCCAATTCGCCAAGGATCTGGGTGTGGAACTGCGCTTCGTGCCGACCGATTGGCGCACACTGGTCGCCGGCATCACCTCCAATCAATTCGATATCGTGTTCACCGGCACGTCGATGAGCGTGGCGCGCGCCAAGGCGATCGCCTTCACCGATACCTGGGGCACAAACGCCTTCGTGCCGCTGGCGCGCAAGGCCGACGCGGCCAAGTTCAAGGATTGGACCGATCTGAACCGCAAGGACGTGACGATCGGCTACAATCTGGGCACGACGTTCGAGCAATTCGTCCAGCAGGACCTGCCCAACGCCACGGCGCGGCGCGTGGAATCGCCCGCGCGCGATTGGCAGGAACTGATCGCCGGCCGCGTGGACGTGACGATCTCCAGCCTGATCGAGGCGGCGTTCCTGACCAAGGAATATCCGCAGATCGTGAAGCTGTTCCCGGAAAAGCCGCGCAACGCGATCCCGATGTCGTTCATCACGCCGATCGACGACATCGTCTGGCTGAACTTCGTCAACAACTGGATCCGGATCCGCAAGGCGGCCGGGTTCTTCGACGAGATCGCCCAGAAATGGAACCTCGTCACCGCCGCGTGACGACGACGGCGCCGCGCGCGGGTTCAGAAATAATCCCGCGCGCGGCCGTCCGCGCGGTCGAGAACGGTTCGGCCGAACAAGGCCGAGTAGAATGCCGCCAGCGCCGCCACGGTCAGCGCGAGACCGGAATCCCAATGCGGCCCGCCGGCATGGAACAAGCGCTCCAGCCCCATCGACAGCAGCACGAGGCCGAGGACGGCCGTTACAATCCGCGTCGTTCGTTCGGTGCGCGTCATAGCAGGCATTGACGCGCGCTGGGGCGCCTCGGCGCAAACAAGTTTAATTTCGATCGCCGGAAGAAATTTTAGCCCTCGGCAGCCGCGTTCCAGAATCGCCCGACGGCGCCCGCTTGCGGCCGCGCCCGCGCCACCCGCCGCACGGCGGCATGCGCCTTGGCGACGCTGGCGAAACGTTCGCCATCGAGCGCCCAGAACCGCGTATCGGCGGCGGCGAATCGTACGCCGCCGCGAACGACGAAGGCCACGCCGGCCGCTTCGTCGTCGAGTTCGATGACCCAGGCCGAGCCGTCGTAATCGCCCGCGGCATCCGTTTGCGTGCTTTGGCTGGCGTCCATTTCCGCCTCCGACATTGCGTCACGGGCGGAATCTTGGGCGCCGTTCGCGCTTCGGGCAAATCAATCTTTCCGAAGCACGCGCAAGGTTTTTGACGGCGTCTCAGCTACCCGGCTTGTCGGCGATATCCGGGAAGAACAAATCCTGCCAGCGCTCGGGCTTCGTCTTGATGCCGCCCGTGCGCGCCATGAAATCGGCGAATTTCGTGACCGCGAGCGGCGTGGTCGAATAAATGATCTCCGGATCCGCCAGCAGTTTTTCGACGAAATCCTGCGGCAAGGCGGAGCCGTCCACCTTGCGGAATATCTGCGCGGCTTCGGCGCGGTTCGTATTGATGAAACGCGTCGCTTCCTCGACGGCCGCGAGGACCGCTTGGAACGCCTTGGGATTGTCGGCGCGGAACTTCGACGTCGCGAACAGCGCGCTGAAGGACGCCGGGCCGCCGGTGATGTCGTAGGAGTTCAGCACGCGATGGATCTTGGGATCCTGCAATTGCTGATACTGGAACGGCGGACTGGTGAAATGCGCCGTAATCTCGGTGCGGCCCGTCAGCAACGCCGCCGTCCCGTCGGGATGCGCGAGCGATACGGTCAGATGATCCAGCTTCTCGTGCTGGCCGGGGCCGAAGATCTGTTCGGCGTGCATTTGCAGAAGGATCGCCTGCAACGCGACCTTCACGGTCGGCAACGCGATGCGGTCCTTCTCGGTGAAATCCTTGACCGTCTTGATCGCCGGATTGTTGCTGTTGAGGAAGGCGGGCTGCGCGTTCAACGCCGCGACGCCGCGGATCTGGACGTTCGACCGCGTCCTATCCCACAGCAGGATGAAGGGCGGCACGCCGGCGGCGCCGAAATCGGCGGAGCCCGTCAGCAGCGCGTCGTTGATCGCCGCGGGGCTGCCGATCGGCGTGTACTTGGCGGAGAGCTTGATGCCGAGCTTCTCGGCCTGTGCCTCGACGAGCTGCTTTTCCTGCATCACGTAAAGCTGGAGATAGCCGAGCCCGAGCTGACGGGCGAAACGGACCTCCGAGACTTCGGCGGACGAAAGCGAAGGCACGACGGCCAAGGCCGCCGCCGTCAGCATTTTCAGAATACGCATGGAACTCTCCGGTCGGGGTCAGAAAGGCTTGTCGCCGCTCACCGTCGTGCGATGCATATGCCGGCGCAGATGCGGCGGGCAGCCCAGCGCCTTGTGCATGGCGCAGCGATTGTCCCAGAACACCAGATCGTGATCGCGCCAATGATGGCGATAGGTGAAGCGGTCCTCGACGCTGTGCCGGAACAGAAAGTCGAGCAGCTCCCGGCTTTCGTCGTCGGGAACTCCGGCGATGCGCGACGTGAAGCCTTCATTGACGAACAGCGCCTTGCGGCCCGTTTCGGGATGCGTGCGCACCACGGGATGCGTGACGTCCGGCACTTCCGCCTTCTGCGCTTCGGTCAATTGCGGGCGGAATTTCGAGCCCGCGTTGCGGAAGCGGTTATGGCTGTATTCGTAGGAATGGACGGCGTGCAGGCCGTCGATGCGGCGTTTGATCGTATCGGGCAGCGCCTCATAAGCCGCGTACATATTGGCGAACATCGTGTCGCCGCCTTCCGGCGGCAATTCCTGCGCGTGCAGCAGCGAGCCCAGCGACGGCTCGGCGACGTAAGACAGGTCGGAATGCCAATCGCGCCCCGCATCGCCGATCCCGACCGGCTTGCCGTCCTTGATGACGTTTGAAATCAGCAGGATCTCGGGCTGCTCGGCATGCGCGTATTGCCGCAGCACGTGGATGAGCAGCTTCCCGAAACGGCGGCTGAACTCGACATGCTGGGCGGGCGTAATCCTCTGATCGCGAAACACCAGCACGCCCTCGCTCGCCAGGAAGGCGCGGCGCACGGCGGCGAAGGTCGCGTCGTCGAGCGGGCGCGACAAATCGAGATCGAGAATCTCCGCGCCCAGCGCCGTTTCGAAACGGCGGAACGTGAACTCCTGGTCCGCGAGCAACTCGGCACTCATTTCTGCATTCCCCAACGTTGGACGGTGAACCTTTCGACGGTCCGGAAGATGATGCTTTCGACGATCAAACCGATCACGATGACCGCGAGCAGGCCGGCGAAGACGTTGGCGATCTCGAGCTGGTTGCGATTCAGGAAGATGTACCAGCCGAGCCCGCCTTGCCCCGAACTGACGCCGAAGACGAGTTCGGCGGCGATGAGCGTGCGCCACGCGAAGGCCCAACCGATTTTGAGGCCGGTCAGGATCGACGGGAACGCGGCGGGCACGAGAATCAGGAACGCGTAACGCAGCGGCCCCAATCCGATATTGCGCCCAGCCATGCGCAAGGTTTCGGGCACCGCCCGGAAGCCCGTATGCGTGTTCAACGCCAGCGGCCACAGCACCGCGTGAACCAGCACGAAGATCACGCTTTTCTCGCCCAGGCCGAACCACAGCAAGGCGAGCGGCAACAGCGCGATCGCCGGCAGCGGATTGAACATCGAGGTGAACAGGCTCAGCAGATCGCGACCGACGCGCGTGGCGACCGCCAGCAGCGTCAACGCCAGCGCGAAGGCGACACCGATGCCGTAGCCCGCGAGCAGCAGCTTGACCGACGTCCACGCGCGGATCAGCAGCGGACCCTCGACGATGCCGATCCAGAAGGCGCGGAGGGTGCTTGCGAAACTGGGCAGCAACAGATCGTTGGCGAGCCAGATCGCATAGCCCTGCCAGATCGCGGCGAGCAGCACCAGAAGCGTCGCTTGACGGATCGCGGCGATCCCAGTCACCCGCTCCCACGCCGACAGCTTGCGCGGGCTGCGCCAATCGGCGATCGGCGCTTCGGGTTCGTGCAGGAATTCCGGCCGCTCCAGCGGCAAGTTGAGCACGGCGTTAGCCATTGACCGCCACCGGCAATTCTTCGGCCGACGGCTCGCCGAATAGCAGATCGTGGATCCGCCGTTCGAGATGGCGATGCGCTTCGGTCGGGCGTCCGTTCTGCAGCGGCGGCACGTTCAACTCGCCGCGCACGCGGCCGGGATGGGGCGACATCAGCAGAATGCGGCTGCCGACCAGCGTCGCCTCTTCGATCGAGTGGGTGACGAACAACAGCGTGAAGCCGATGTCCTGCCACAGCCGCAACAACTCGTCCTGCATCTTGCGCCGTGTCAGCGCGTCGAGCGACGCGAAGGGCTCGTCCATCAGCAAAACGCGCGGTTCCAACGCGAGCGCGCGCGCGATCGCCACACGCTGCTTCATGCCGCCCGAAAGCTGATGCGGATAAAGATGGCCGAATTTGCCCAGCCCCACGCGGTCGAGCTGCTTGGCTGCACGATCAAGCGCTTTCGCCGCACCCACACCGTTCTCGCGCAGCGGGAACAGCACATTGGCCAGCACGGTCTTCCACGGCAAAAGCTGGTCGAATTCCTGGAACACCATCAGCCGATCGGCGCCGGGCTTCGTGACCGACTTGCCATCCAGCGTGATCTCGCCCGACGTCGGCCGCAGGAAACCGCCGACCGATTTCAGCAAGGTCGACTTGCCGCAGCCGGACGGCCCCAACAGCACGAAGCGATCGCGCTGGAACACGTTGAAGCTGACATTCTGGGTCGCTGTCACGCGATGATCCGGCGTCTCGTACTGGATCGTCACGCCGCGCAGCGACAGCAATGCGTTGGAAACGGCCATCGCTCCTCTCAGCTGCCCGGCGTTTCGTGCAGATCGGGGAAATAATAATCCTTCCAGGACGTCGCCTTATTCTTCAGCGCGCCGGTGCGGAACAGGAAATCCGCGAATTTCTCGCTGTTGATCGGCGCCAGGCTGTAG
Source organism: Tagaea sp. (assembly GCA_965228135.1). Lineage (GTDB taxonomy): Bacteria > Pseudomonadota > Alphaproteobacteria > CACIAM-22H2 > CACIAM-22H2 > Tagaea. The sequence continues at coordinate 4,449,454 of OZ245798.1, read as the reverse complement.
CGCGAGTTCGGCGCCTCCAATAGTTTCTGCACCGCCTCGAGCGACAGCGAGGGTTTCTCCTCTTCGACATAGATCCGCGCCGCGGCGGCCTTGTCGCGCGCGATCAAATCCTGCGCGTCGCGCAGCGCATCCAGCACCGCACGATAGACCTTCGGATTCTGTTGGCGCACGCGCGCGGTCGTGTAGACCGAGGTGACGGTACCGAGCCCGCCCAGGATCTCCTCCGACGACAACAGCCGATGAATGCCCGGCTGTTCGAGCGCTTGATGGATGAACGGCGAGTTGCCGAAATGACCGGTGAGTTCGGTCTTTCGGGAGATCAGCGCCGCGTAGGCTTCCGGATGCGGCAGCGTGACCGTCAGACTGTCGAGACGCTCGTGCTGACCGACGCCGAATTCCTTCTCGGCGGCCATCTGCAACAAGACGGCCTGGTGCGACACCTTGACCGCCGGCAGGCCGATGCGATCCGTCGGCTTCAGATCCTTGAGCGTTCGCAGATCGTCACGGTTCACATTGAGATAGACAGCGGAAGCGTCGAGCGCGGCCACGCCGCGCACGTCGATATTGCCGCGCGTCTTGTCCCAGATCGTCAGCAGCGGCCCGAGGCCGGCGGTCGCGAATTCGATGCCGCCCGAAAGCAGCGCATCGTTCATCGCGGCACCGCCGCCGAAACGGCTCCACGTCACCTTCACCGGCACGCCCGCCGCCGCCGCGCGCTTTTCGATCAAAGCCTGATTGCGCGCGATGATCAGCGGCAGATAGGTCAGGCCGAATTGCTGGGCGATGCGCACTTCGGAAATCTCGGCCGCCGCCGGCCGCATACCCGCAAAAGACGTCACGCCAATCATGAAGGCCGCGAGAACCGCCAGGACCTTACCGCCCGTTTCACCGATACGCATCGTTGCCTCCATAGATGTCCCTGCGACAGGCCGGGGAGGCTAGACAACCGTCGATTAAAAGCACTTCAATTAATTTCCGACGGCCCTCAGACTTTCTCAAATGCGTTCGGGCCGCGCGCAGCGTTCAATGATCCGGCCATGCAGATCAATCCCTTGCATCCGACCCTCGGCGCCGAGATCACCGGCCTCGACCTTCGCGATCCGACCGACGACGACCAGTTGGCGCAGGTCGTCGCGGCGTGGGCCCGCCATGCCGTAATCGTGTTCCGCGATCAGTCGCTCGAGCCCGAGGCGCAGCTCCGTTTCAGCCGGCGGCTTGGCGCGCTCGATCCGGCGCCCGCTTTCGACACGAAGAATTCCGCACTCGCCGGTCATCCCGAGATCGCCGTGGTCTCGAACATCAAAGTCGAAGGCGAAGCGATCGGCGGGCTCGGCAATGGCGAGCTCGCGTGGCATAGCGACATGACCTATGTGCCCGCTCCGCCCGCCGCCTGCGCGCTACACGCGCAGGAGCTGCCGCCGACCGGCGGCGACACGCTGTTTCTCGATCTGCGCGCCGCGCACGCGGCGTTACCGTCCGATCTGGAGAATATCGCGGACAGGATCGAGATCCTGCACGATCGCGCTTACACCAGCGCAGGCACGCCACGCCTGGGTGCGAAAGCGGGCGACGGCACGTGGCATCGCGCAACCGTCAGCGACCCGTTGAGCGGCCGAGAAGTCCTGTTCCTCGGCCGGCGCCGCAACAGCCAAGCGCGCGCCGCCGACGGAAACGACGCGACCGCGCAGCTCGACCAGCTATGGAACATCGCCGACCGGCCGGCGCATGTGTATCGCCATGTCTGGCGGCCGGGCGATCTGCTGCTCTGGAACAACGTCGCCACAATGCACCGGCGCGACGCGTTCGACGCGACCGCGCGGCGGCGCCTGCATCGCACGCAGATCCGCCGCCTGCATCCGCAATGGGAACATACGCCGTGGCGGCGATCGGGCGGATGGCTGCCGCAGCGACTATATTCACGAGAGCCGATGGTGGGCGAAGCCGGCTCGAACCGACGACAAGCCGATTGAACGCCGTCAAGCCGCGTTGATACGCGGTGGGTTTTCCGTCGCGCAAACCCCATAGATCCCCATTGAACCCCAAGGGAGATTTGTCGCGCGACGGAAAAATGGATTCACTTGATTCGCAAACTCACTTTTCCGGATTTCCCACCGCATACCGCTTCTCGAACGCCCAAACCTTGTCGAATCCCATCAGCAGCGAGAACTTGTCGAAGGGAAAGAGCTCGCCTTGCCAATCCTTCGTCGATCCCGAACGCCGCAAGCTCTCGTAGGCCGACATCATCGCGGCACTGGCCGCGAGGAATCCCGCGACGGGAAAAATCGCGACTTTGAAATTCAACCGCTCCAATTCCGCGCGCGACAGAATCGGCGTGCGTCCGCCTTCGACCATATTGGCGAGCAGCGGCAAATGGAAAGCGCGCGAGATCGTCTCCATTTCCGCCACGCTTTCCGGCGCCTCGATGAAAAGGATGTCCGCGCCGGCCTTTGCGAACGCTTCGGCGCGCCGCAACGCTTCGTCGAGACCATGCGCGGCGCGCGCGTCCGTTCGCGCGACGATCAGAAAATCCTTCGAGCTTCGCGAATCCGCCGCGACGCGAATTTTCATCGCGGCGTCTTCGATCGCAATCACGCGGCGATTGGGCGTGTGCCCGCACTTCTTGGGGAACTCCTGATCCTCGATCTGAATCGCCTGCGCGCCCGCATTTTCGTAACCGCGCACGGCGTGCTCGATGTTCAGAAGCCCGCCATAGCCCGTATCGCCATCGGCGATCAGCGGCGTCTTCGTCCCGCGGGCGATCTGCGTCACCCGTCCGAGCATATCGGAATAGGTCGCCAGACCGGCGTCGGGATATCCGAGGCTGGATGCGACCACGCCATATCCGGTCATATAGAGCGCGTCGAACTCCAAAGTATCGGCCAGCTTCGCCGAAATCATATCGAACACGCCGGGCGCCGAGATCAGCCCCGGCAGTTTCAGTCTTTGCGATAACTTTTGCATTTCGTCCGCCTTCTTACTCGCCGGCCGCGCCGGGCGGCGCATCGGCCCCGCTGTCGAGCATCCTTATCGAAGCGTAGTCGCGCCCGCCCCATTCGAGCGCCGGGGCGCGGACAAGACCGAGCGTCGCCGACTTTGCGCCGCCGCCGTTCCCGGTGATGCCGGCCATCGCGCTGCGTTCCGTCACGCCACTTTGCGCCGGACGGGCCAGTTCTCGACGACGGCGCGACGCTGCCATCCGCGCAGCACGTCCATCGCCGCCGAACGATTGCGCTCCATCTCTCCCGGCGCCTCGGTGCGGATCGACATCTCGAGGCGATGCCCGGACGGATCGAAGAAGTAGATCGACTTGCAGAAGTGATGGTCGACCGGACCGACGACCGCCACGCCCGCCGCTTCGAGCCGCCGCTTGCCTTCGAGCAACGCGGCTTCGTCGGCGACTTCCAGCGCAAGATGCTGAACCCATTCGGGCGTGTTCGGGTCCTTCTGCTGTGCTGGCGATTTCGGCACTTCGAAGAACGCGATGTAGCTGCCGTCCGCCATCTCGAAGAAGATATGGATATGCGGGCTGTATTCCTTGATCGACGGCACATAGTCGTTGGTCAGGGCATGGGCGAAACTGAGCCCGAGAACCTTCGTGTAGAACTCGACAGTTTCGCCGGCGTCCGCGCAGCGATAGGCGACATGGTGCAGTTTTTGAAGCATATCCGTTTCCCCCTCGTTCTGCCGATGACCGGCCGGGCGTCAGCCGCCCTGCTCCTCAGTCGAAGATTCGCGTTGACGCAACATGACGTGATGCGCCGCGAGTAGATGGCTGCGCATTACCGACGCCGCCCATTCCGGATCGTGCGCCGCGAGTGCGGCGACAAGCTCCCGGTGATGCGACATCGAACGGCGCATATCCTCGTCGGAATAGACGGTGAAGGTGCGCAGGATCAGCGGCGTTTCGACGATGCTGACCATCATGTTCGACAGCCGCTTCTGCTTCGTCGCGGCAACGATGCCGCGGTGGAATTCGCCGTTCAGCTCCATGATCGTCTGAACGTAGCCGTCGCGCTTCGCCGCCTCGGCCTCTTCCATCCGATCGGCAAGACCGCGCAGAACCTCCACCATTTCCGGCGCGATGCGACGTGCGGCGACGGCGGCGGCATGGCTTTCCAGCAACACGCGCAAACCGAACACTTCGTCGAGGTCCTCGCGCGTCCAAGGCGTAACGTAAGCGCCGCGATTGGCGATCAGCGTGACCAAGCCTTCGGCCTGCAAGCGGCTGAACGCCTCGCGCACCGGCGTGCGGCTGATGCCGAGCGCGATCGCGATATCCTCGGCGTTCAGGTGGGCGCCATTGGCGTACTCGCCGCCGATGATCCCGGATCGGATGGCTTCGTAGGCGCGTTCCTTCGCAGCTTCCAATCGGCCGGTCATCCCAGATACGCCTTTCTCAATTCGTCGGATTCGAGCATGTCGCGGGCGGGCGAATGGGCGACGATCTCCCCATTCTCGAGGACGTAGGCTTCCGCCGCCGCCTCCAGCGCCGCCTGGGCATTCTGCTCCACAAGAAGGACGGTGACACCGGATTCTTTGATCCGTCCGACGATCTGGAAAATCTGCTCGACCATGATCGGCGAAAGCCCCAGCGAGGGCTCGTCGATCATCAATAGCTTCGGCGCCGACATCAGCGCGCGCGCGACGAGCAGCATCTGCTGTTCGCCGCCCGACAGAGTTCCGGCCATTTGCGCGAGCCGGCTGCGCAGCACGGGGAAAAAGTCGAGCATCCGATCCATATCGTCGCGGACGGCGCGATGATCGCGGCGTCGATGCGCGCCGATCAGCAGATTTTCCTGCACGCTCATCTGGGCGAAGATCTCGCGGCCTTCCGGCACTTGCGCGACGCCGCGCGCGACGATCTGATGCGGCGCCAACCGGTCGATCCGCTCGCCGCGGAAACGTATCTCGCCGCCGCGCAGCGGCACGGTTCCGCTGACGCAATTGAGCGTCGTCGACTTGCCCGCACCGTTGGCGCCCAGCAACGCGACCACGCTGCCTTCCGCGACGCGCAGATCGACGCCGTGCAGCGCGGTGATGCGGCCATAGCCCGCGACGATCCCGCTAATTTCCAGCATGGCGCGCCTTTCTGCCCAGATACGCCTCGATGACCGCATCGTTGTCGCGGATCGCCGCGGGCGCGCCTTCGGCGATTTTCCGGCCGAAATTGAGAACGGTCACGCGGTCGGAGATCGCCATGACGAGCGACATGACATGCTCGACCAGCACGATCGTCATGCCTTCGCGGCGCGACAGATCGACAAGCAGACGGTCGATCGTTTCGATCGCTCGGGATCTCAAACCCGCGGCCGGCTCGTCGAGCAGCAGAAGTTTGGGCCGGACCGCCAGCGCGCGCGCCAGTTCCACGAGCTTTTGGGAACCGAAGTCGAGTTCGCCCGCGATCTTGTCGCGCATGCCGCTTAATCCGACGCGTTCGAGGATCGCCTCGGCCTCGGCGATCTCGCGCTTGTCTTGCGCCGCGCGCCGAAACGTCGGTAACAGGGCGAATGGCCGTTCCGAACGCGCGTACATGCCGATCCGCACGTTATCGATCACCGGCAAGCGCTCGAACAGCTCCAGGTTCTGGAACGTACGCGCGATCCCCATCCCGGCGATCCGCGCGCGCGGAACCGCCGTCAATTCGTCGTCGCCGACGCGGATCGTGCCCGAACTGGGCGTATAGAACCGCGACACACAGTTGAAGAAGGTGGATTTGCCGGCTCCGTTCGGGCCGATCACCGCATGGATCGTGCCCGGCGCCACGTCGAGCGAAAAATCGTCGAGCGCCAACAAACCGCCGAAACGCATCGTCAATCCGGACACGCGCAGCATGGGTTCAACCATGGGCCCCTCGCCGTGCGCGAATGAGCGCCCACACCCCAGCCAAGCCGTTCGGCGCGAAGATCATGAACAGAATGAGGATCGCGCCGTACAGCACCTCTTGATACGCGGTCGTCCGGCGCAAAACCTCCGCCAGCAGGCCCAATGCGATCGCGCCGACGATCGGCCCGCCGATCGTGCCGATCCCGCCGACGACCAGCATGCTCAAAATGACGACCGTCAGATTGAAGTCGAGCTGCTCGGGGTGAACATAGGAGAAGAAGGAGCTGAACACGCCGCCCGCACACCCCGCGAAAAAGGCGGAGATCGCGAAGGCGATGGCTTTCGTCCGCGGCACGTCGATGCCGACAGCCGCCGCGGCCGGTTCGGATTCGCGGATCGCGCGCATGGCGCGGCCGAAACCGCTGCGGCCGATCGCGATCGACAGCCATACGAAGACAAGGCAGCTCGCCATCACGAAATAGTAGGCGTCGCGGTCGTTGATCATTTCGAAGCCGAAGAAATTGGCGGGCTTCAGGCGGAAGCCGTTGGGCCCGCCCGTCACCGACGTCCAGTTGACGAAGACCCAATGCGCCGCCTGCGCGAAAGCGAAGGTCGACAAAGCCAGATAGATGTCGCGCAGCCGCACCGATATCCGCCCGATGACGTAGCCGAGCGCGGCCGCAACGATCCCGCCGGCGAGCATTCCGATCGGGATCGGAACGCCCAGCCGGTTCGTCAGCAGGCCGGCCGAGTAGATGCCGATGCCGTAGAACGCCGCATGCGCCAGCGCGAACAGACCCGCTTCGCCCATCAAAATGTTGAGGCCGAGCGCCAGGATCACGTTCACGAAAACGACGTTGAGCAGATAGAGATAGTAACCGCTGACGAACAACGGGGCGCAGGCGAGCGCGCCGATCATGAGAGCGATGAGAACAACGGATACGCGCACGGCTTCAGACCTTCTTGTCCACGGGCTTGCCGCCGAACAACCCTTGAGGCCGCAGCAACAGGACGATCATGATCGCCACAAAAGGCGTCACCACGATCGCGTTCGAGGAGATGAACGTTCCGACTAGGTTTTCCGCGATGCCCACGACGAAGCCGCCGAGCACGGCGCCCGGCAGATTGCCGAACCCGCCGATGATCGCCGCGGAGAAGGCGAGGATCGCCACGCCGCCCATATCCGGCGTGACCAGAAGCTTCGGCGCGATCAAAATCGCGGCGACGCCCGACAGCAACCCCGAAAGCCCCCAGATCATCGCCCGCACGCGCGGAAGGTCGATCCCGACCAGCGTGGCCGCACGCGGATTCATCCCGGCCGCGCGCATCGCGCGCCCCATCCGGGTTCGGTTGAAGAGAAAGTAGAAGGCCAGCATCGCCGCGACCGCCAGGATCAGCACGGAAATGTCCTGGCGCGTGAGCACCGCGTCGCCCAGGAACACCGGCGTGTTGCCGAAGAGCGACGGAAAACTGCGCGGTTCGTTCGCGAGTCCGGAGAGGCGCGCAGCGCCTTTCAGCACGAAGGCGAAGCCGAGCGTGGCGATCACCAGCGTCACGATCGCGCCGCCGCGCCGTTCGATCGGCCGCATCACCACCGCGTTGAATCCAGCACCCAGCGCGAAGGAAAGGAATGCCGCCGCCGGCAGAACCAGCAGATAAGGCAGGCCGAGCCGTACCAAGCCGAGCAGCGCGAAAAACGCCCCGGCCATCATCATCTCCCCCAGCGCGAAGTTCGGCACTTCCGTCGCCTTGAAGATGATGACGGCCGAGACGGCGAGCAAAGCGTAGACGCTGCCGGTCACGAGACCGGAGGCCACGCTCTGCTGCACGAAGATCCAGGCGATTTCGAGGTCCATACGCGGCTCAGTTCGGCGGGGTGTAACGCCAATCGCTGGTCCACTGACCGGGCACGAGCGTCCGTTCCTTGCCGTCGAACTTCAGGAAGATCGACGATTTGTTGCCCATGCGATCCATCGTCGTAAGATCGATCGGTCCGGCGAGCGAGCCCGTGAGGAACCACATATTCGCGGTCGCCTTGGTGAAACTCTCGCGCGTAGGAACCGGGCCGCTCATCATCAGGCCGTAAGTGACCATCTGGAACGAGCCCGCCGAGTTGCTGAAATAGTCGGTCGGGTGGCCGGGTTGCTTGGCGAGATCGGGATATTTCGCCGCCCACATGTCGTAGAGCCATTTCTGACCAGGGCCGCGCGGCACGTCGTTGATCGTGTCCTGGTAATAGAGGTTCTTGAACGCCTCGGGCGTCGCGACGTTGTCGTAAAGCGCGCGCAGATCGGCGGCGCCGTTGGCGGTCAGAACGATCGGCGCGGTGATGCCGAATTCATGCGCCTTGCGGATCGCCAAGGCGCTGGGGCGCGCGTAGGTGAGCAGCAGAACCGCATCGGGACGGGCCGCGCGGACCTTCAGCATCGGCGCGCTGATATCCGTGATCGCCGCATCGATCGATTCCATCGCCACGATCTGCGCGTCCGTCTTCTTCAGCTGCAATTCCGCCGCGTCGGTGTTCCACTGACCGTAGGCGTCGTTGTGGCGGATATAGGCGATACGCTTGGCCTTGAGATGGCGGACCGCGAAGTCGATCGCGCTGCCGCCCACCGCATGCTGCGACAAAGGAAGCGCGGTCGTGATGTAGGGCGACGGCGGCAGCGCCAACCCGTCGGCCGAGGCGTTCAGCGTTACTAGGGGAATCTTCGCGCGCTCGACATATTCGCGCACCGCCACCACGGCGGCGCTGCACGAACCGCCGAACAGCATGAAGACTTTGTCTTCCTCGACGAGCTTTTTGACTGCGGCGACGGTGTCGTTGGCGCTGCATTTGTCGTCTTCGACGATGTATTCGATCTTCCGGCCCCACACGCCGCCCGACTTGTTGATCATGTCGAACCAGGCGGTCGCGAGCCGAATATTGTCCGCGCCATAGGCAACGGCCGGACCCGACATAGGCGCGAACAGACCGATTTTGATCGTGTCGTCGGTGACGCCGGGATCGGGATAGGCGACGCCGGGCGGCGCCGCTTTGACGCCGAACGCATTGGCTGGCGCATTGAACATCCCGGTCGCCGCGACGGCAAAGGTCAATGCCGCAATGAGATTTTTCATTTTTCCTCCCCCTTTTGATCGCCTTCTTCGAGCCTCGCTTCCGAGGCGTCGGATGACTTTTTGCATGCAATTTTGTTTTCTTTAGAATCGATTGCCATAGAAATCAAGGAATTTTTGGGGAGCATTGACAAGTTTGGAGAACATTGCATACGATTTGAGGAAATCAGGGTAAGACAAGCCCTTGGGAGAAACGCGTTATGTTGTACGAGTTGCGGATGTATCACGCCGGGCCGGGCCGGCTCGACGACATCGCCACACGCATGCGCGATCAGGTGCCCGCCCTCTTCGCCAAGCACAATTTCGTCGCACCGTTAGGCCAATGGCGTGCCGTCGCCGGGGCCAAGCTGCCGATGTATGTCTGGATTCTCGCGTGGCCAGATTCGGAGTATCGCGCGCAAGCCTTCGCGAGCCTGTATGGCGATCCCGATTGGCAACAGCTGCGCGTGAAGACCAACGGCTCGCGCGAAATGGTCCTCGCCTACGATATCGCGATGATGCGCGATACGCCCGCCGGCGCCGCCGCCCGGCAGTTGCACGCCGACCGCCGCGGTCCGGCGCGCGGCCTTCACGAGCTGCGCCTGCATCAGATTTATCCGGGCCGCGCGGGCCAAGCGAACGCCACGCTTTCGCAGACCGACCTTCCGGCGCTCAAACGCGCCGGCGCCACGACGCTGGGCGTGTTCGATATTCAAAGCGGCCCGGTAACGCCCGGCTTCGCGCATTTCCTCGCCTGGGACGGCTTCGACGCGCGAACGCAAGGGCTTCGCGCCTTCGAAGCGGACGAAGGCGTCTCGCGCGCGCGGGCCGCCGAAGCCGATGAACTCAAAACCTACGTCGTCGGTCGGTACGATTCTTGGCTTCTGGAGCCGACCGACTTTTGTCCGCCGAATTTCGGGTTCGAGCCCCATCAATGAGCCGCGACCGCGACGTTCTCGCGGCCGAAACATCGTCCAGTCTGGAGTTCAAAGAATGACCCAACCATCCGTCGCGTGGGATCGCATCGCAGCGATCGTTTCGTTCCCGAATCCCTCGAAATACACCGAGACCTATGGCTTCGCGGGAACGACCGGCAAAGTCTTTCTGGAAGGCCAGTATCTGATTCCGCGCGGCCGGCCTTCGCGCACCGTCTTCATTTTCATGCATCCCACGACGACGCTTCAACTTCTGCCGATGCCGACTTCGATGGCCGATGCGGGGTTGCACGTTCTTTGCGCCGCCAGCCGCTATCCGAAGAACGACGCCGGCCTGATCATGGAGAACGTCGCCGTCGATATGGGCGCATGGGTGCGCGACGCGCGCGAGCGCGGATACGAGAAAGTCGTTCTCGTCGGATGGTCCGGCGGCGGGTCGCTTTCGCTGTTTTACCAGGCGGAGGCCGAGGCCCCGAGCGTCACCGCCACGCCCGCGGGCGATCCGATCGATCTCGCGGCGGCGGGTCTGACGCCGGCCGACGGCGTGATTTTCATTGCGGCGCATCTGTCGCGCGCGCAAACCTTGACCGAATGGATGGATCCTTCGGTGCTCGACGAGGCGGATACCGACAAGCGCGATCTCGAGCTCGACATCTACGATCCGCGCTGCCCGAACCGTCCGCCCTTTTCGGCCGAATTCGTCGCGCGTTTCCGCGCGGCGCAGATCGCGCGCAACCGGAAGATAACCGCTTGGGCGCAGGAATGGCTCGCGACGCTGCGCAAGCGCGGCACGGCCGAGATCGAAAAGGCCTTCGTCGTCCAGCGCACGATGTGCGACGTCCGCTGGATCGACGCGACGATCGATCCCAACGGTCGTCCGCCGAACAGCTGCTATCTCGGCGATCCCCGGACGGTCAATGTCGCCCCCGTCGGCCTCGCGCGCTACAGCTCGTTGCGCTCCTGGCTCAGCCAATGGAGCTTCGATCTCTCGCAGATGAACGGACCGCGCAACGCGGCACGCGTCAATCGCACGCCGGTTCTGCAGATCGAAAACGAAGCCGACGATGCCGTTCCCGCCACCCACAATCCGACGATCCGCGCGGCGCTGGCGACGCCGAACAAGGCGTTCCATCAAATTGTCGGGGCCAATCACTACTATCGCGGCCAGCCGGAGAAAATGCGCGAATGCCTCGACATCGTGGTCGATTGGAGCAGGGCACAGAACCTACTAGAGGATTAAGCCCGTATTGAAGAATTGGTGCTCCGACGACATCGCGCTCATCTCTCTTCGCGCCGCCGCGAACGAATTGAACGCTCGAACGATATGCGCATAGAGTCGAGTTGCATTGCGAACCGCAGCGCGACGATTACGCGATTTGCCGCTCGGCGTCCGCCGTGCCGAAGCCCTGGCGCAGCAAAGCGCCCGCCTTCGTCGACAGCAGCGCGCCCAGCGACGCTTCCTCTTGGCGCACGAATCCGCGCTGCGGCAACCGGCCCGACAGGAACAGCTCGACCATCGCCACGCAGCCGGCGGCCGTCGTCGCCTGGATCGCGCTGCGTTCGGGCTCGCCCATATAGCGCAACACGACGCTCTCCTCTTCCAAGCGGCCGTTCTTTTCGCCGACACCCGTCACGAACACGACGACGACGTCCTTGCGCGTGAACGGCGCCGCATGGCCGAGCACGCGCCGCATCGTCTCGCGGTCATGCGTCAAGTCCAACCCTTGCAGCAGCAGCTTCATGATCTCGGCATGGCCTGGATAGCGCAGCGTCTTGTAACTCAAATTCGCGACGTTCGGCGCCAAGCTCTCGGTCAATGTGCCGAGCCCGCCCGACGTGTTGAACGCCTCGTACGCCACGCCGTCGATCATCACGCTTTCCAGACCTTCGAGTGCCGGCACCAATGTCGTCTTGCCGTCGAGCAGGATTTCGCAAGGATTGCAGTATTCGTTGATCAGTCCGTCGATCGACCAAGTGACGTTGTAGCGCAGCGCGTTGGTGGGATAGAGCGGCAATGCGCCCACGCGCAGCTTGATCGTGCGCACGCTCTCGAAATGGGCGGCCATGTCCGCCCCCAGCACGCAGACGAATCCCGGCGCAAGACCGCATTGCGGCATCAGCGCCACCGGCGCATCGGCGGCCAGCCCTTTGATATAGGCCGTGGTCTCGACGTCTTCAGTCAGGTCGAAATAATGCGTCCCGCTATCGACGGCGGCCTTGGCGATGCCCTTGTTCAGAAAATAGGGGCATGCACTGACGACGATTTCGTAATCGCGTAAAAATCGAGTGAGCGCATCGACATCCGCCGCGTCGACGACCTTGGCGGTCAAGCCCGGGCGACGTGCGGAAGCTGGGTGCTTCACGGCGGCGTCGGCGAGCGTCACCGAATGGCCTTGCTCGGCCAGCATGTCGGCGATCACGCCGCCGATCTGGCCCGCGCCGAGAACGACGATCCGCTTGGCGGGATTGCTCATGTCGGTCTCCTCTAGAATTGCGCTTGGACGCCGAGCGCTTCGGGATCGACCCCGGCCTTCCGAAGCCAGGAATGGACCGGCGGCAAACGATCGGCGATGGATTCGACGACGACGTCGATGAAGACGGGCTCCGACAGCGCGAAGGCCTCGGCGAGCGCCGCATCGAGCTGCGCCGCCGTCTCGACGCGGATGCCGCGCATCCCGTAGACCTCGGCGAGCTTGCTCATGTCGTAGGCGCCGAAATCGACGCCGAAAGTCGGATCGTTGACGCGTGCCGCGTCTTGCGGCGCCGGCTTGGCGCCCGCCTTGTAGCGATCCGTCACGCGCTGCAGCGCCTTGATCCAGCCGAAACACGCGTTGTTGAAATGGATCAGAACGGCGGGCACGCGCAAGCGCACGAGCGTTTCGAGTTCGCCCGCCGACATGCCGAGCGACCCGTCGCCGAACAGACCCACCGGCCGGCGATCGGGCGCGGCGAACCACGCGCCCACGACGGCGGGAATCGCGTAGCCGAGCCCGCCGAAGAAGCGCGGAATCACGATCTTCGAATCCGCGTGGCGCATCCGCAGGAAACGGGTCGCGTAGGGCGTGGCCGTCCCGGCGTCGGATACGACGTAGCACGGATGCGGCAACACGCGATTCAGCGCCTCGATGACGCGCTCGGGCCGCAGCGGCGTTTCGGTACTCGACAGCGGCTTCTCCATCTCCGCCCAGAATTCCTGGCGCCGCGCGTTGATGGCGCCCACCCAGCCCGCCGTCGCGGCCCGGAATTCGGCGGGAATGCGCGCGCGCATCGCCTCGAGCACCGCCTGGACGTCGCCGACCAGCGGATAGCCGATCGCGTAGGTATTGCCGATCGTTTCGGGATCGATGTCGATCTGCACGATCTTCGCCGCCCCGTTGGGGGCCGGGCGTTGCCAATTCATCGTCGCGACCGATCCCATGCGGCAGCCGGCGTAGACCACCAGATCCGCGCGCGCCAACGCCCATAGCGCATGCGGATGGAACCCGTTGTCGCCGATGATGCCGATACCCAGGTCGTGATCGTCGCGAACGACGCCTTGCCCGGTGATCGTGGTGACGACGGGAATGCCCAGCCGCTCGGCGAAGGCGGTGAGCGTCGCGCCCGCGCGCGAGCGATTGGCGCCGCCGCCCGCGACGATCAGGGGCGACTTCGCCGCGAGGATGGCCGCCAGCGCCAAATCGATCTGCGCATCGGGCGGGCGGACGCGCGTGGCCGGCGCCGCCTTGCATTGCGGCTCGACATGCAAGGATACGTTCTGTGCTGACAACGCTTCGTAAAGAATGTCCTCGGGCAGCGCCAAAACGACGGCGCCGGGCTGACCGGCCGTCGCCTCGCGAAACGCGCGGCGCATGAGCTCGGGAAGCTTCGAAATATGCGCCAGCGTCTCGGTATGTTTGGAGATCGGCCGGAACAACGCTTCGACCGGCAATTCGGTCAGCGTCCCGCGCCCCACGCCGGGCCTTGGAATATCGTTGACCAGCAGGATCAACGGCACCGAGGATTTATTCGCCTCCGCCACGCCGGGCAGCCCGTACATGGCGCCCGCCCCGCTCGGCACTTCCGCCACGCCCGGCTTGCCGGTCAAGCGCGCGTAACAATCCGCCATGAAAACGGCGGAGCGTTCGTCGCGGCAGGTCACGTGCCGCGGCGCGCCGTCGCCGTCGCGCAAGGCTTCATAGAGCGCGACATTCGTATCGCCCGGAACGCCGAAGACGACTTCGACGCCGTAATCGGCGAGCATGCGGACGAGAGCGGCGGCACCGTTCATTGCTGACCCCTTTTCGATGGGGCCGAGATTGCGGCGCCGGCGCGCCAGACAAAATCTGCGATCCGCGCCGTCTTGCGCGATTGTCGATCAATTTCGATGGGGAATTCGCAAATCCGACGAGAAATGCGGCCGCGCCGTCAGCGTTCGAATTTCCGGTTCAGCAGAATCGACGATGTCGTCCGGCGCACGCCGTCGAGTTCCGCGACGCGATCGATCAGCGCGTCCATCTCCGACGCCAAGCGGCAACGGATCCGCACCAACAGATCGAATTGGCCGCTCAAGGTGTGGCACGCCGCGACTTCCGGGATCTTGCGCAACGCCGCGATCACGCCGGCCTGCCGGCGCGCCTCCAACTCGACCAGCACGATGGCGGAAAGTTCGGGCGTCTCGGCGCCCTCGACGATCGTGTAGCCACGGATGCGGCCGTCGCGTTCCAAACGGCGCAGACGCGACTGGGCCGTGGCGCGCGTGACGCCGAGTTGCGCCGCGATCTCCGACAACGGCGTGCGCGCGTTCTGGCGAAGAATGCCGAGAAGCTGCTCGTCCTTCGAACTATCCGCCGTTCGCGCCATTTAACCGTCCTTCGTCTCGGCGATCGGTCGTCCCGCGCCGCATCAGATTTCGAACTTCACGCCTTGGGCCAACGGCAGCTTGGCGGAGTAGTTCACCGTGTTGGTCTGGCGGCGCATATAGCCGCGCCACGAATCCGAACCGCTTTCGCGCCCGCCGCCGGTTTCCTTCTCGCCGCCGAACGCACCGCCGATCTCGGCGCCCGACGGGCCGATATTGACGTTGGCGATACCGCAATCCGAGCCCGACGCCGAAAGGAACGCCTCCGCCTCGCGCAGATTGAGGGTGAAGATGCAGGACGACAGACCCTGCGGGACGTCGTTCTGAAGGGCAAGCGCTTCGTCGAAGGATTCGTAGCCCAGCACGAAAAGGATCGGCGCGAACGTTTCTTCGCGCACGATATCGGTCTGGCCCGGCATCTCGACGATGGCGGGGCGCACATAGGCGCCACCGCCGGGCACGTCCTTCGTTACGCGCGCGCCGCCGTGAACCACGCCGCCGTCGGCGCGCGCGCGCGCGATCGTCGCGGCCATGCGCTCGGCGGCACCCGAATCGATCAACGGTCCGATCAGCACGCCGTCCCGCCGAGGGTCGCCGATCGGCAAACTCGCATAGGCGTTGCGCAGGCGCGCGACCACATCGTCCTTGATCGAGCGATGCACGATAAGACGGCGCAGCGTCGTGCAGCGCTGCCCCGCCGTGCCGACAGCCGAGAACAAGATGGCGCGAACGGCCATGTCGAGATCGGCCGACGGCGTCACGATCATCGCGTTGTTGCCGCCCAGCTCCAGGATCGAACGGCCGAACCGCGCCGCGACCTTCGGGCCGACGATACGGCCCATACGCGTCGATCCGGTCGCCGACACGATCGGGACATCGGGCGACGCGACCAAGGCCTCGCCGATTTCGGCGCGCCCGAGAACGAGCTGCGCGAGGCCATCGGGCGTTTCGCCGAAACGGGCGAGCGCGCGTTCGAAGATCCGCATCGTCGCCAGCGCGCAGAGCGGCGTCTTTTCCGACGGTTTCCAGATCACGCTGTCGCCGCAGACCAGCGCCAGGGCGGCGTTCCAGGCCCAAACCGCGACCGGAAAATTGAACGCCGTGATCACCGCGCAAGGCCCCATCGGGTGCCAGGTTTCCATCATCCGATGGCCGGGACGCTCCGAGGCGATCGTCAGCCCGTAAAGCTGACGCGACAAACCGACGGCGAAGTCGCAAATGTCGATCATCTCCTGGACCTCGCCGAGCCCTTCGGAAACGATCTTTCCGGCTTCCAGCGTCACGAGCGCGCCGAGATCGGCCTTCGCCGCGCGCAATTCCTCGCCCAGCAGACGCACCAACTCGCCGCGCCGGGGGGCGGGCACGTCGCGCCAAGCGCGGAATGCGGCCGTGGAGCGCGCAATGACCGCCGGCATCGCCGCAGCGGGCGTTGAGGCGATATGCGCGATCGCCGCGCCGTCGATGGGCGAACGCACGGCGATGTCGCCGCTTTGGATTTCGGCCGCCGTGAGTCCCAAACGCGCGAAAAGCGCTTCGTCGTTCATCGTCTTCTCCACTCGATCGGCTATTCCGCCGATCGCCAAATCGTTTCGTCGCGAGACATTCGAACGCCCGCGCATGCGCGGGCGGGATCGATTTCGCATATGCGTATGACAAACGGAAAAATCGCGCCAGCCCGAATATGATTTTTTCGCAGCGCGACGGTTACGCGTCCGCGCGTTGCAAATGTTTGTGCAAGAAAGCGGTGAACGTTTTGATCTTCTGCGGAAGCGCGCGGCCCGACAGGACGTTGATATAGATGCTGCGCTTGAAGAATCCGCTGTTGTTGAGCGGAACGCTGACGAGTTCCCGCCGCAGTTTCCATTCTTGCGCGGAGATTTCGATCCCGAAAGCGACTGCTTGGGAAGATTTGAGATAGTTGAAAATGCTCGTGCTGTTGTTGCTTTCGAATCGGATATCCAGATTCACGCCTTCGACCGCCGCGCGATGCTCGATCAGCTGCCGCGTCACGGTCCCGGGCGATGTGGCGATGGGATGGGCCGATATTTCCCGCAGGCCGACCGCGTTCCGGGTGGAGAGCGGATGGCCGGGACGCATAAAGACCTTGGAATCGAAACTCGTCCGATACAGCGTCGCGATATCCCTGTACGGCTTCGTCTCGAACGACATCCCGATATCGCTTTGGCCGTAAAGGATATTGCGGATGATATCCTCATGGCCGAGCGCGACGCTGCGAATGACGATCGCGGGATGCAGGGCCTGGAATTTCGTCGCCACGCGCGGGATGAAGCTCGTCGTCAGCCCTTCGGCCGCCGCGATGCTGATCACGCCCGACAACTCCCCGCGACGCGATCCGATATCCGCGATGACGTCGTTCTGTTCCAGGACCGAACGACGGACATACGCCGCGAGATTTTCGCCGGCGGCGGTCAGTTTCATGCCGCGCGGCCGACGCTCGAAGAGTTCGGCCATCACCTGCGCCTCGAGCAGCTTGATTTGGCGGCTGACCGCCGACCCGGCGACGTTCAGGCGTTCGGCCGCCACGGCGATCGAACCGACATCGGCGACCACATGGAAATACCTAAGGGCGGTCGAGCTCAGCATGGCTTCCCTTCTAAAAAAAGCACGGTACCATTCTAAACATTCTAATATACATATCGAAATCTGCGGTGCTTACATTTGTTATCGAACGGGGAAACGACCCATTTGTTAAGTTTCCGTCATCTCCCAACGCAGCGCGAGGCGATGCGGCCGCGAAATCGCGGTTTCCGCCGCCGGGAACCGACGCGCGCGTTCCTTGAATGCGCATCCGCCCGACAAGAAGGAAGGAAATCCAATGCTGTCTCGTCGTAACATGTTCGCCGTCGGCGCCCTTGGCGCCGCCGCCGGAGTGACGCTCGCATCGGGCGCCAACGCGCAAGCGGTTGCCCGCTCGTCGACCTGGCAGCGCATTCTGCAGCGCAAGAAACTCGTGGTCGGCGCCGTCGCCAGCGGCGCACCCTATTATTCGAAGGACATCCGCTCGGGCGAGTGGAAGGGCTTCTACTACGAACTCTCCAAGCTGCTCGCTTCGGATATCGGCGTCGAACTGGAGGTTTACGAGACCGTCTGGGGCAACGGCGTGCTCGATATCCAGTCCGGCAAGATCGACATCATGTTCGGCCTTTCGGCGACGCCCAAGCGCGCCCTGTCGATCGACTTCACCGATCCGATCTTCCGAAGCGTTGTGGTCGGGCTGACCAAGTCGAACGCGACCTATTCGAGCTGGGCCGATCTCAACAAGCCCGAAGTGACGATCGCCGTCGATACGGGTTCTTCGCACGAGCAAGCGGCCGTCCGCATGGCGCCCAAAGCGACGATTCTCCGGTTCAAATCCGTCGAAGAGGCGACGATCGCCTTTCAGAGCGGACGCGCCAATTGCCAGATCGTGGCGATCCTTCTGGCGATGAGCGCGCGCAGCAAGTTTCCCGAGATCGGCAAGATCGTTTTGCTCGAGCCGCAATTCGGCGCCGAGTCCGCCGGCGGCCTCATGCGGGAGGACGATCGCACCTTCCGCGACTTCATGAACTACTTCGTCCGCTACTATCGCGCCAACGGCGTCGTCCGCGAGATGCTGCTGAACAATCTCACGCTGCTCGGCCTGAAGCCCGAGGACTGGCCCAGCGAAATCCCCATCTAAGGGCATCGCCCGAAACCTCGGAATTAACGGAGGGCGATACATGTACCGCTGGGACTTCACGTTCCTTTCGCGATACGGCGACATATTCGTGCACGGCTTGCTCGTGAGCCTCGCGTTCACCGTGTGCATCGTGATCGCGGGCCTGTTGATCGGTCTCGTCGTCGGACTCGGCCGGATATCCAACGTCACCGTCGTGCGCTTCGGCAGCCGGTTTTTCGTTGAAGGATTCCGGTGCACGCCGCTGCTCGTCCAGCTCGTCTGGTTCTTCTACGCCCTGCCGATCCTGACGGGCATCAACATGTCCGCGATAACGGCGGGCGCGCTCTCGCTCAGTCTTTACGGCGCGGCGTTCTATGCGGAGATCTTTCGCGCCGGCATCGTTTCCATCGACATCGGCCAATCCGAAGCCGGTCAGGCGCTCGGAATGTCGCGATTCCAGACGATGCGCCGCATCGTTCTGCCGCAAGCGCTGAAGCGGATGATCCCGCCGATCGTCAGCCAGAGCATTCTGCAGTTCAAGAACACGTCCCTGCTCTCGACGCTCGCCATTCCGGAGTTTCTGTATCAGGGGCAGGTCGTCGCCCACGACACCTATCGGCCACTTGAAGTCTATACGTTCATCGCCGTGGCTTACTTCGTCGTTCTCTTTCCGCTCACGGTCGCCGTGCAGCGGCTGGAACGGCGCCTGTCGAAGGGAAGCTGAGCTTTGAACCAAATCATAAAGGCGGCCGGCATCTCCAAAAGCTTCGGCAAGCTTGAGGTTTTGAAGTCGATCTCGATGGAGCGGCAGGCGGGCACGGTAACGGCCATCATCGGGCCTTCCGGTTCGGGAAAGTCGACGTTTCTGCGATGCCTCAATCTGCTGACGATTCCCGATAGCGGCAAGCTGACGGTCGGCGACGTCCATTTCGATTTTTCGGGCCGACGCCGCGCGGTGCCGGCCGCCGAGGCCACGCGCCTGCGCAAATCCACCGGCATGGTCTTCCAGCACTTCAATCTCTTTCCGCATATGACGGCGTTGGAGAACGTGATGGAAGGCCCGCGGACCGTGAAGGGGCTTCCGCGCCAGGAATGCCGGGAGATCGCCGAGGCCAATCTTTCGAAAGTCGGTCTTGGGGACAAGCTCCACAGCCACCCCGACAATCTTTCCGGCGGCCAGAAGCAGCGCGTCGCGATCGCCCGCGCGCTCGCGATGCAGCCGAGCGTGATGTTGTTCGACGAGGCGACGTCTGCGCTCGATCCCGAACTGGTCGGCGAGGTGCTGCACGTCATCCGGCAGCTTGTCGAGGAAGGCATGACGATGATCCTGGTCACGCATGAAATCGCGTTCGCCCGGGACGTCGCCGATACCGTCATCTTCATGCGCGACGGCGTCATCGTCGAAGAAGGTCCCGCCGGCGACGTCATCGACCGGCCCCATCAGGCCCTTACCCAGTCTTTCCTTGCCAGAGTCCGCGAACCTTCCAAACAGTAAAGAGTGCCCGACTATGACCGATATGAAACCCGATCCGGACGTCGAAGCCTTGCGGCCTTTCTCGACGGCGCTAATCACCGATGCGCTCAAGCGCCTGAAAGCGAAGGATGCGTGGACGACCGGCATTTCGCGTTTCTCCTTGCCGGGCGACAGGATGATCGGCCGGGCCGTGATCCTTAATTACGAGCGGGTCGGCACCGGATCCGGCCGGAACGCCACGGGTCAGTTCGACGTCATCGCGTCGTGCGGGCACGGCGATGTCTTGATTTACGCCGCATTGGGCGTCGACGCGTGGCTGATCGGCGACAACGTCGCCAACTACGCCAAGAACTTCGATCTGGCGGGAATCGTGGTCGACGGCGGCGCGCGCGATACCGACGACATCAAAGCCATCGATCTGCCGGTGTTCGCGGGTTCCGCATCCGCCCGGCCGTATTCGAGCGCGATCTGGCTGGAAGCGATCAACCGTCCGGCCCGCTTCGCCGGCGCGAAGGTCAAGCATCGCGATATCGTCGTCGGCGACAGCGACGGAATCGTGGTGATCCCGTCCGAGATCGCGGACGAGGTTCTGCTTCAAGTCCGGGATCTCGACGCCATCGACAAGGCGCTTTCCGCTTCCATCGCACGCCGCGCCCCGCTGGCGGAATTGAACGCAATCGCGGCCCGTAAAGCCGTTCTCGCCACCGCATAGGATCGGATCGGAAAATGTTCCGAATGAAGGCCGACGACATGCGGCGGTTCTCCGCCGACGTCATGATGCATTACGGCACAAGCGCGAAGAACGCCGCGATCGTCGCCGATCACTTGGTCGATGCTTCGCTTCGGGATCTCGAAGCCCACGGTATTTTCCGCATCGCCGAGTACGCCAAACACATGATGAGCGGCGCCGTAAAAGGAAATGCGGAGCCGATCGTGCGCGAGCCGTCGCCCGGCGTGTTCCAGGTCGACGGTCAATATGGCCTCGGTCAGGTGGCGATGATGGCCGCCGTCGACAAAATGATCGAGGCGCTCAAAACCCGCCCCATGGCGGCGGCAACGGTGATCCGGGTCGGCCATACCGGCCGGATCGGCTATTACGCCGAAAAGCTTGCCGCGCAAAACTGCTTGGCCGTCATCTTCGGCGGCGGCGGTCACGAGAAGCATCATTCCGTCGCGCCCTTCGGCGGCCGGCGCGGCGTGATGGGCACCAACCCCGTCGCGTTCTCCATTCCCGGCCGCGCCGATATTCCGGTTTGCGTGGACTTCGCGACGGCCACGACGGCGGGCGGCAAGCTTCGCTTCGCCCGCGATAACGGGCTTGAACTGCCCGAAGGCCAAATCATCGCCAAAGACGGACGGCCGAGCAGAGATCCGAAGGATTACTTCGACGACGGCAGTATTCTGCCCGTGGCGGGCGCGAAAGGCACGGGCCTGGGGATCATCGCCGAGTTGATCGGCTATGCGCTGCTCGGCGAAGCCGGAGAGTTCAACTGGTTCCTTCAGGCGACCCGGCTCGACAGTTTCGGCGACATCGAAATGTTCCGTAGCAAGTCGGAGAGCTTCCTGGATAAGGTCAACGCAACGGAACCGGCGACCGGTTTCGATCGCGTCACCTATCCCGGACAACGCGAAGGCGAAGCGATCCCGCGCAACCAAGCCAGCGGTGTTGCCGTCAGCAAGTCGGTCTACGACGCGCTAACAGCGCTCTCGGGTTCGACCGGGATCGCTCTTCCCCCGGTCTTCGCCGAACGGAAGACCACCTGACTTGCGGGGACTCAAGGTCGAGCCGCTCCACCGCGGCGGAACTTCGCAGACGTCAGAGTTCAGCCAAAGCAGGTTTTTGACCGAGAACGGCCAGCCCGTTGTTTGCGCGATAATCGAAGAAAAAAGCCCCGGTCGGAAACCGGGGCCTTTTATTCGTCGGGGCCGATGGTGGGCGATGTAGGGCTCGAACCTACGACAAGCTGATTGAGCGCCGTCAAGCCGCGTTGAAACGCGGTGGGTTTTCCGTAAAGACCGTCAAGATCAGCCGATGCGCATCTCAAAAATGCGCGCCCTTACATCGCGACGAAGCCGCCATCGACGAGAAGCGTCGTGCCCGTCGCGTAACTCGAACCCGGCGCGCATAGGAAGACGACCGCCGCCGCGATCTCGGCCGGATCGGCGAATCGTCCCAACGGGATCTGACGCAAAACTTCCGAATGCCGCGCGGTGTTCTCGCGCGTCGGCCGCGTCATATCGGTCGTCACGAAACCCGGCGCCACGGCGTTCACACGCACACCGTCCGGCGCCCATTCGAGCGCCAGCGCTTTCGTGAACTGCATCACCGCACCCTTCGATGCGGTGTAAGCAACCGAATTCCGAAACGCGATGAAAGACTGGATGCTCGCGAGATTGACCATCGCCCCGCGCGTCCGCTTCAACTGGTCGCGCGCGGCGTGCGCCACGTTGAACATGCCGGTGACGTTCACCGCCATCACCGCGTCCCACGCGGCGGGCGCCGCCGGATCGTCGAAGCCGACCCGGCGGTTGATGCCGGCGTTGTTGACCAAAATCGCTATGTCGCCGTACGCGGCCCTCACGCGCTCGAACGCCGCATCGCAGGCCGCGCGGTCGGCGACATCGAGAACCAGCGCCGTCGCTTTTCCGCCCGCCGCCGTCAACGCGGCGCAAGTCGCTTCCGCCGCCGAAAGATCGACATCCGCGACGATTGTTGTGGCCCCCGCTTGTGCCAGTGCCGCGCAAATCGCAGCACCTATCCCGCGCGCGCCGCCGGTCACCAGCGCGACCGCGCCGGAAAGCGGCTTCAACGGAACCGACGATGCGATCGCCGACCGTGCCGCGCCTGCCCCTTCGAGGCGACGCAACCGTTCCAGCGCCGCGTCGTTCAACGCGCCTTGAATCTTGGCCGCTTCGGCCTCCGCCTTGAGTTCGTGCCCGGCCGCCACATAGGTGGGCGGCGTTTGCGTCGTTTCCGGCGGACGGCGGAACCAGCGCGTCGCGTTCTCGTAGGCATGCGCCGCGCGCAACAACAGCGCCTCCGACCAATGCGGTGCGGCCAGCTGGAAATTCGTCGGCATACCCGCCGCGTCGTAGCCGCCGCACAGCGAAATCGCGGGATGTCCCGAGATATTGAACGCCGCCATCGCCGACTTGGTCGTGAACTCGACGACTTTCTGCGCGTCATCGAGACGCGGCGCCACAAGGCTGGTGCCGATGGTCAACAGCATATCGCAGTTCGCGAATGCCGCGTCGACCGCTTGCGCCATCTCGGCCATGCGCCGCCGCGCGAGCAAATAGTCGCCCGCCGCGACGAGGCTGCCCGCGATCAGCTTATCGCGCAGCGCGGCCCCCATCTTCGCGCGATCGCGCTCGAAATAGCCGCGATTGACGTCGAAGGATTCCGCGACGTTGATGATCCGCGAGCATGCGCGGAAATCCAGCAAGCCGTAAGGCAGTTCGATCGTCGTCACCCGCGCGCCCAACGAGCGGAACACGGCGGCCGCGTTCTCCACCGCGTCGACGATCGCGGGCTCGCACTCCACGTCGCCGTCGAAGAAGCGCCGGATCACGCCGATACGCAGACCGTCGATCGGCGCATCGATCCCGGCGAGAAAGTCGGTGCTGTGTGACACCTGGGAAGCGCCGTCGCGCGGATCGAAGCCCGCGATGATCTGCAGCACCGCCGCCACGTCGTGCGCCGAGCGGGCGATCGGACCGACATGATCGAAGGCCGGGCAATTCGGCTGCGCGCCGGATCGGCCGACCAATCCGAAGGTCGGCTTCAATCCCGCCAAGCCGCAGGCCGCCGCCGGCAAGCGGATCGATCCCCCGGTGTCGGTTCCGATCGCGAAATTCGCCAACCCGGCGGCGACGGCGACACCGCCGCCGGTGGTCGAACCGCCGCTGAAACGCGCGGGGTCGTAGGGATTGCGCGCGGGCGCGAACATCAGATCGGGCACCATGGCGCCCGTGCCCGTGCCGAATTCGTAGGTATTCAGCTTGCCGAGAAGAAGCGCGCCGGCCGCTTCGAGCCGCGCCGCGACGAACGAATCTTCGCCGGGCACGTAGCCTTCCAGAAGCCGCGAGGCCGACGTCGTCGGCACGCCCGCGACGTCGATATTGTCCTTCAGGCCGTAGGTCACGCCGGAAAGCGGGCCGTCGCGATTCTCGAGCAGACGCGCGCGGGCCCGTGCGTCGGTCATATGGACGAAGGCCGACAAAGCGCCGTTCTGCGCCGCGCAGGCCGCCAGATGCGCGTCCAATAACGCTTCGGGCCGCAACGTTCCGTCCGAGAGGCGCCGCCGGATCTCGGCGATCGGCAGATATCGAAGCGCTTCGGTCATTCGCCGCCCTGCGCCAAAAACGCGTCGGCGACTTCGCATGCGGTCGCGCGCCAAATCGTATCACGCGACGAGAGCGCTTCCAGCAGTTCCTCGAGATATCGAATTCGATGCGGCATGCCGAACAGCCAAGGATGAAGATGCAGACCCAAAAACCGGCCTGGCTCGGCCTCCAGCGTTTCCACGGCCGACAGAAACACGCGCGGATAATCCTGGGTCAATAATCGCCGCAGCCACAGAAGCTGAACGTCGTCGAGATCCGCCTGATTGGGCAGCGAAACGATCGGCTGCCGATGCTTCATGCGATAGGGGCGGTCGTCGTTCGCCCAATCCGCCAGATATAGCAGCCCGAGCTTCGATAGAATCTCGGGCGTGATCGCGGACTCGCCGTAATCCTGCGCGATCCAGCCACGCGGCCGCGTTCCCGCCGCGCTCTCGACCGCCGCAAGACACGCTTCGATATGTGTCCGCTCCCGATCCGGCGACATCGCGCTCGAAACCATCTCGCGCGCGGACATGCCGTGCGCGGCGATCTCGTAGCCGCGCTTGACGAACTCGCGCATCAAATTCGGGTACTTCGTCGCGGCCTTGGCATTGGCGGCGATGGTCACCTTCATGCCCGCCTTATCGAGCGCGTGCATGATCCGGAAAATACCGACCCGAAGCCCGTATTGCCGGATCGTGTAAGCGCGATAATCCGGGCTGAAACTGCCGAACGGATCGCCGAGGCGCGGATCCTGGATGCCGTCGTCCGGCTTATCCAGATCCCAATGCTCGAGATAAAGGAAGACCGTCAGCGCCAGATTCCTCCCGCCCGGCCATGTCAGCTTCGGGCGATCGACGATCGGGCTAAAATCGTAATGCGCGTGATCCATGCGGGCGGCACGCGGGCTCATGGCGTCCCCCGCGCGGCGACCTGCCCGCGATACCATTCCGCGATCTCCAAGCCCGTCGCCTTCCAAACGTCGGAATGCCCGGCGATGTATTTCAGCGCCTTGTCGAGCGCTTTGATCCGGTGCGGCTGGCCCATGATGTAGGGATGCAGTGCGATGCAGACGACGCGGCCGTTGTCGCCGCCTTCCGCATATAGCCGGTCGAAATGATCGACGATCATACGGGCGAATTGATCCGCCTCGATATGATGGCGGTAGACCATCGCGTCGTTGATATCCATCTGATAGGGCACGCTGACGAGCGCGCCATGCTTGGTGTTCAGCAGCGTGGGCTGATCGTCGTGATAGAAGTCGCTGTAGTATTTGATCCCGGCTTCGGCGACCAAATCCGGCGTGTTGTGCGTGAACGTCGCCGCCGGCGAGAACCAACCGGGGATGGAGCGGCCGGTCAATCGCCGGAACGTCTCGCAGCATTCGCCGATCAGCGCGCGCTCCTCGTCCGGCGACATGCCCCAAAGATACTCGGTGTTGTACATGCCGTGGCACAACACGTCCCATTTGCGGGCTTCGGATGCGGCCATGATTTCGGGGTAACGCTCGAAGACGGAAATATTCAGCGACACCGAACACGGCATCTCGTAGCGGTCGAGCACGTCCAACATACGCCACAGCCCGACGCGATTGCCGTAGTCGCGCAACGAATAGCCGAGCACGTCGGGATGCGGGGTGCGCGGCCAGGGATTGCGCGGCTTCGTGCGGCGGGGAAGATATTCGTAGTGCTCGACATTCGGGACGATCCACAGCGCGACGCGAGCGCCGTTCGGCCAGGTCAGTTTCGGCCGATCGACGATCGCCGAATAGGGAAGTCTTTCCTCGATATCCATCGCCGACGATCCGCCCCTAAACGCTGAGATACCCGCCATCCGCGACCACCGTCGTGCCGGTCATATAAGCCGCGTCGTCCGAACACAGAAACCACGCGATCCGCGCGATCTCCTCCGGCGTGCCCAAGCGGCCCATCGGTACGCGCGCCGACATCGCCGCCTCGCCCTGCGCCGCGCGGATCGCCGCCGTCATCGGCGTGCGGATCCGCCCCGGCGCCAGCGCCAGAACCCGGATATTGAATTTACCCCACTCGCCCGCCACGGCGCGGGTGAATTGCGACAGGCCCGCCTTGGTCGCCGCGTAGGCGGCACGCCCGGCCGCTCCCGCGAAGGCCGTTTGCGACCCGATATTCAGAACGACGCCCTTGTTGCGACGGATCATGCCCGCCGTGAAACCGCGATTGAGCAGTATCGGCCCCAGAAGATTGACCCGAACCATCGTTTCGAGCTCGAGGGCGTCCGCTTCGACGACGGGTTTGTCGACCAGCACGCCGGCCGATACCACGAGGATATCGATCTCGCCCACCGCGGCGACCAGCGCCTCGATCGACGCGGGATCGCCTTGGTCGAAAATAAAGCCGTTACCGTCCGCCGATTTCAACCGATCGGCGACGAGAACTTCGTCGCCCGCTTCGGCGAAGCGTCCCGCGATCGCCGCGCCGATTCCGCTGCCGCCGCCGGTGACGAGAACGCGCCGGCGCATGGCGTCAGAACCAATGCCACAAATCGTCGCGCTCGCGCAGCGTCTCGGCGGAACAATCCTGAACGATCACCCCGCCTTTGAGGATCACGGCGCGGTCCGTATAGGCGAGCGTACGCGGCACGTTGTGTTCGATGACGACGATCGCGAGGCCGAGATCGCGGCTCACTTCCGTGATCGCGCTCAAAACGCTTTCGGCCATCGCGGGCGAAAGCCCGGTCGTCGGCTCGTCGAGCAGCAGCGCTTTGGGCTTGGTCATCAGCGCCATGCTGAAGGCCAGCATTTGCTGCTCGCCGCCGCTCATCGAGCCCGCTTGTTGACGACCGCGCGTGCGCAGATTCGGGAATCGCGTCCAGACCGGCGACATATCGTCGTTCTTGGCGCGCAAGCCGGCGATCAGCAAATTGCGCTCGACCGACAATTCCTTGAACACGTTGCGGGACTGAGCGACGTAGCCGATGCCGAATTTCACGTTCTCCGACACATAACCCGGTGCGATCGGATTCCCGTCGAACTCGATCGCGCCCGTTACGCGCGGCAAAGCGCCGACGCAGCATTTCATCAGCGTCGATTTGCCGGAACCGTTATGGCCGAAAAGCCCCAAGCGTTCGCCCGGCGCCACGTCGATCGAAACGCCGCGCAATGCGTGGAAGGCGCCGTAATAGGCGTCGACATTGTCGATCCTGATGATCGGAGCCATCCTCAATGCGTCCCGAAATAGAGGTTCGTCAGATGCTTGTCGCGCATCATGTCCGCGATCGGCCCCGTGGCGACGACCGAGCCGTTGAACAGGAATACGCAGGAATCGCAAAGATCCGAGATGAACGAGATGTTGTGTTCGACCACGCAGACCGCGCGCCCGCCCCGCGCTTCCTCGCGCACGATATCCTTCATCACGTCGAACGCGCCCGCCTCGACGCCCGCCATCGGCTCGTCGAGCAGAAGGCATTTTCCGTCGTTCATCAACGCGCGCG
The DNA here is from genome assembly GCA_965228135.1 of Tagaea sp. GTDB lineage: Bacteria > Pseudomonadota > Alphaproteobacteria > CACIAM-22H2 > CACIAM-22H2 > Tagaea. Next base: position 4,421,840 of record OZ245798.1, on the reverse strand, counting down.
CCAGCGCCACCAGCTTCTGTTTGCCGAGCGAAAGCTCGTTGGGATATCGGTGCGCGAAATCCGACATGCGCACGCGCGCCAGTTGATGAAGCGCCCGTTCGCGGATCGCGGCCGCTTCGTTCGATTCCGGCAAGAACGCGCCCTTAAGCGATTCGCCGAAATACTCGCGCGGCGACACCAGCAGATTTTCCAGAATCGAAAGCGACGGGAACAGCCGGATATGCTGCCACGTCCGGACGATGCCCCGACGCGCGCGCTCGTAGGCCTTCAACCCTTCGATCCGTTGGCCGGACAACGTGATCGTTCCCTCGTCGGGCGCGACGATGCCGGAGATCAGATTGATCAACGAAGTTTTGCCCGCACCGTTCGGCCCGACCAGGCCGACGATCTTTCCCCCGTCGAGCGCGATATTGATGTCTTCGGCGACGACGATGCCGCCGAAACGCTTCGACAGGCGCGCCGTTTCGATGATCGCGCTCATTTCGTCACCTTACGCGCGAAAAACAGCGAGAGAATCCGATCCTGCCGCTTCTGATCGATGAAGCCTTGCGGCTTGAAGAACAGGAACGCCAGCACCAGCGCGGTGTAGATCATGCCCTGGAGCGGCCCGATGATCGAATTGGGAAGCTCCAGCAGATTGATCAGACGGGGCACGCATTCCAGCATCACCGCGCCGGCCAGCGGCCCGATAACGGTCCGCACGCCACCGACGATCACCATCGTCAAGAGTGCGCCGGACATCGCGATGTCGAACTGCTCGGGCGCCAGGAACTGGACATAATGGGCGTAGAGCGCGCCCGCCAGCCCGGCGAAGGCGGAGCCGATCGCGAACAACGCCACTTTGATGCGCGTCGGATTGCGCCCGACCGATACGAAAGCCTGTTCGTCGTCGCGCATCGCGGTGATCGCGCGTCCGTAGTGGCCGCGCACGATCACGCTGACGACGAAGATGCAAAGTGCCGCGACCGACCAGATGATCGCCCAGTAGATCGCCATGTTGCCCGCCGAGTAGCTCGGCAGCAGCGGCGGGATGTTCGACAAGCCGCCGGCGCCGCCGGTGAACTCGGCGTTCTTGATGACCTGCAGCATGCCGAGCTGGAAGCCCATGCTCGAGATGACGAGATAGTCGCCCGACACGCGCAACGACGGCAGCGCCAGCACGATCGACGACAGCGCCGCCACGACCATGCCGGCGATCGCAGAGATCGGGATCGGCACGCCGAACTCCATCGAGACGATGGCCGACGTATAGGCGCCGATCGCGAAGAAGATCGGATGCGCGATGCTTATGAGCCCACCATACCCAAGGATCAGATTGAAGCTCGACGCGAGGATGACGGAGATGCCGATCGCGACGATCGCGGCGCTGATGAATTCCATGTCAGGCTCCCGCCTTCGCGCCGATCGCCGGCTTTGACTGATCGGCGCGGCGCAATTTGGGGCTCGGCCAGCGCACGCCTTTGGGGAAAACGATGATGGCGACGAAAAGCACGCCGTAGACGATCAACGGCTGCCAGCGCGAACTGAGGAACAGAACGCTGAATTGCTGCAGAAGGCTGATCCCGATCGCCGCCCAGACCGCGCCGAAGATCCGGCCGATTCCGCCGAGGATCGTCGACGTCACCGCGAAGATCAGCAACTGCAAGCCGATCTCGGGATAATACGCCAGCTTCTGTCCGTAGACGAACGCGGCGACGCTGATCAGCAGGCCGGCGATCGCCATGGTGACCATGTAAATCTTGCGTTTGGAGATGCCGTAGACCTCGGCCAAGTCGGCGTTGTCGGCCACGGCGATCAAGTGCTGGCCGTAGACCGAGTAGCGCAGGAATAGCGCAACGGCCGCGACGGCGATCGACGAAATCGCGATCGATTTGACGTCCCACGCGCTGACGATGATCGGATCGAGCATCAATAGCGCCGTGTCGATGCGCGGCACCATGTAGTAGGGCTCCGACGTGAAGGCGAGCGTCAGCGTGAACGTGACGAATTGCGCGAAGACGAGCGTGAAGATGAAGAACAGCAGCGCTTCCGAATTGCGCTCGCGCAACGTGCGGAAGGCGAAGCGCTCGATGCCGACCGCCGCCGCCACCGCGAGCGCACATGCCGGCAGCCAGGCCCAGAAGATCGGCAAGCCGAACTTATTGGTCCCGACATACGTGCCGTAGAAGGCGATACCCATGATCGCGGCCTGGGTGAAATTCCAAATCCCCATGACCCTCACGACCAGGGAGAATGCGAGCGCAAGCAGCGCTTGAAAGCCCGCGCTCGCAATGCTGGTCCAAAGGATCTGCCCGATCATCGGTATCGCCCGTTCCTACGTTAGACTCTGCCGAACGTCACTCGTACTTGGCGAGCGGCTCGAATTTGCTCTTGCGGACTTCGAGAAGATAGACCGGCTTCGTCACGCGATGCGTGTCGTCGATCTTCACGGGACCGGTCAGCGGCATGTTCTTGAATTCGCCGACCGCGAGCAGCGCCTTGCGCATATTGGCACCCGTCAAAGGCTCGCCGCGCTTGTCGAGATACTCGACGAGATCCTTGACGATATAGGCGCCGTCGGCGACGTACTGGCTGGAGGCCAGCAGGTTCGGCTCGCGGCCCTTCTCGCGCTTCCAGCGTTCGATGAACGGGCCGACATTCGGATTGTCCGACGGCCCGGGCGCGAAGGCCGCGACGATCAAACCGTCGGCCGGCGGGCCGACCTGGTTGATCAGCTGCGGGCTGTAGGCCGCGTTGTACGACGTGATCGGCACGCTGAGGCCCAACTGGCGCAGCTGCTGGACGACCTGCGGGGAATCGCCCGCGTTGCCGTGCAAATGGATGATCTCGGGATTCGCGGCCCGGATCTTCAGGATCGCACCGGTGTAGTCGGTCGAGCCGGGCTCGTAGCTTTCGAACGCCACGACCTTGCCGTTCAGCTTCTCGAAGTTTTCCTTGAAGATACGCGCGCCGTACACGCCGCTTTCGTCGTTGATGTAGATGATGGCCGCGCGCTCTTTCTTCATCTCGAGACGGACGTATTTCGAGATTAGCGTCACGTCGACGTCGGCCAGCGGATAGGTCGTGTAGACGTAATCGCCCATCGACGCGATGCGCGGCGAGTTGGCGCCGATCACGAGCATCAGCGTTTCCGTGCGGTTCACGATCGGGGCGATCGCCGCGACGACGGCGCTGTACGCCGAGATAACCAGCGGCGTCTTCTCGAGGCTGATGAGGCGCGTGACGGCATCAACGCCGACTTGCGGGCGCGCTTGCGTATCGACGGCGACCACACGCAGCGGACGGCCGTTGGCGCCGCCCTTGGCGTTGATCTCGTCGACCGCCCATTGCAGCGACTGGACTTGGTCCAAGCCGCCGGGTGCGGCCGGGCCGGTCATCGGCAGCGCGACGCCGAAGGTGAACGGCTCCTTCGTTTGCGCGGCCGCGGGGCCCGCAACCAGCGCCGCGATGGCGGCGGCCGCGCCGATCGCTTTGAGCGCCCTGGCGAACGCGCCGGGCACGGAGTTCGTCGATTTCATCTTGCAGACCTCCTGTTGGAATTTTGTATCGTTGAAAGGATGCGACTCACACGCTTTGCGGCATAAGCCGCATCGGCCGGCCGGCGATCTGGTTGGCGATGTTCTCGACGACCTGACCGTAGAACAGCTGGTACTGCTCGATCGTGACGTAGCCCAGATGCGGCGTGACGATCGCGTTGTCCAAGGCGCGGAGCGGATGGTTCGTCGGCAACGGCTCGACATCGAATACGTCGAGGGCCGCGCCGGCGATGCGCTTCGACCGCAACGCGTCGACGAGCGCCGCTTCGTCGACGATCGGCCCGCGCGAGGTGTTGATCAGATAGGCCGTCGGTTTCATCCGGGCGAATGCGGCGGCGTTCACAAGGCCCCGCGTGCGATCGCTCAGAACGACATGCACGGACAGGAAATCCGCGCGCGCGATCATCTCGTCGAACGTCACGCGCTCGGCGCCGGCGGCGCGCGCGCGCTCGTCGGTCAGGTTCTCGCTCCACGCGATAACCTTCATCCCGAACAGATTGGCGATCTCCGCCACGCGCTTGCCGACATTGCCGAGGCCCATCAAGGCCAGCGTTTTGCCGCGCAACGTCTGGCCGAGGCCGGTCTGCCAACGGCCTTCGCGGACCGCGCGTTCCTCCCACACCAGGCGTCGCGACAAAGCGAGCACGAGACCCCAGGTGAGTTCCGGCGTCTCGTCGTAGCTGCCTTCGGTGCAGCTGACGACGATCCCGCGCTCGCGGGTGACGGCATAATCGATATTCCAGTTCACGGGGCCGGTCGCGGCGATATGCGTCAATCGCGGCAGGCGTCGGATCAGCGAGCCGGGGATTTTCGTGCGCTCGCGCTCGAGAACGACGACATCGAAGCGTTCGAGACGGCGGGCCAGCGCGGTCTCGTCCTCGAGATGGTCGCTGAAGAAGGTGATCTCGGCCTTCGCGCGCAATGCGTTCCAAACCGGAAGCGCCGCGACCTGCTGCGTGTAGTCGTCGAGAACTGCGATTTCGAGCTTGGACATCGGCCCCTCGAAGGTGTCGTTGGCTCGTTTTATGTTTTATGACGCCAAGCTGTCAACAATTTTCAGATTGGCGATTTTTGACCCATTTGAACGCGGAATGGGCACTGCGCCAGCGACTCGCGCGGCCGGAGCGCAGGACATGCGTCATCCCGGCGCGCGGCGTTCGGGCCCGCGAAAACGAATCGAAAATTCGGATCAGCGCCGGCTTGCGCGCGGCTTTGGCGTCAGGCGGCGCTACGGCGCCGACGGCGGCTGGGCGCCGCTTCGCTTTCCTCGGCGGCCACGGACATGGCCGACACGACGCTGTGGCGCGCGTTGCGAATGTGGCTGCGCATCACACGCTCCGCCAGATCGGGATTGCCCGACTGCAAAGCCGCCAGGATCTCGCGATGTTCTTCCAGCGCCGCACGCGCGCGGCCCGGACGCCGACCGGACCGGCGGCGGTGGATTCGAAGCTGGTAATAGACCTGATCGAGCAGCAAATGCTCAATCTGCGTGCAGCGGGCGGCGGCCACGATCGCATAGTGGAAATCGTCGTCTTTCGAGCGCGCCGGATAGGAAGCACCCGACGCCAGTTCGGGCTGCGCGGCGTGCTCGTCGAGAAGCTTGGCCAACTCGTCCAGCTCCGCCGGCGTGATCCGCTCGGCGGCCAAACGTGCGGCCATTCCTTCGAGCGCTTCGCGCACGAAAAAAAGCTGCTCGATCATGCTTTGCGAGAACTGGATGACGCGCACGCCGATTCGCGGCGTGCGCACGACCAGCTTGCCTTCCAGGCGTCCCAGGGCTTCGCGCAACGGCCCCCGGCTGATGCCCAATTCCCGCGCCAGTGCCGCCTCGGAAAGACGCTCGCCCACGTCGAAATGCCCGCCGCAAATAGCCTCGACGATGCGGTTGAACGCTTCGTCGGCAAGCGACTGAGTGGAAATGGGCTGGATCATTTGTCCGTCGGGTCGAACTGATTATCGATATGTCTGCGATTTTACACGCTTCGCCCGGGATCTCGAAGAAAATTCGAGAAAATCACCAATGGGTCGTCATTTTTGTATTTCTTGCAGACTGTTGACAGCATGTAACTTGGCCGATAAAAGCGAGGCAATCGACAACTAAATTCGGCATCGACATGCGCCCGACGCAAAGCATCAAGCAACTCTTCCAACGCCGCGACGCGACCATGCTGCCGGGAACGGGCAACGCGCTGTTCGCCCGCATCATCGAGGACATGGGCTTCGAAGCGGTCTACGTTTCGGGCGCCGCGGTTTCGAACATGAATCTCGGCGCGCCGGATCTCGGCCTCGCCACGATGACGGAGATCGTCGACGCGACGTTCCGTATCGCCGGCGCTTGCGCGCTGCCTTTGATCGTCGACGCCGATACGGGTTATGGAAACGGGCTGAACGTCGTGCGCACGGTTCGGATGCTGGAGCGCGCGGGTGCCGCCGCGATCCAGCTCGAAGATCAGATCTTCCCCAAACGTTGCGGGCATTTCGCCGACAAAGCGGTGATCCCGACGGACGAGATGATCCAGAAGATCAAGGCGGCGGTCGATACGCGACTCGACGGCGATTTGCAGATCATCGCGCGGACCGACGCGCGCGCCATCGACGGAATCGACAGCGCGATCGAGCGCGCATTGCGCTTCGTCGAAGCGGGGGCCGACGTGACGTTCGTCGAAGCGCCGCTCGACACGAATGAAATGCGCCGCATTGCCGATGAAATTAAGGTTCCGCAGATCGCGAACATCGTGTTCGGCGGCAAGACGCCCGATCCCGGCAACGCCGCGCTCAAGGAGATGGGCTTCGGCGGCGTGCTGTTCGCGAACGCGGCGCTGCAAGCGTCGATCCGCGCGGCGTTCGATGTCTTGGGTTCGCTGAAGCGGACCGGATCGTTGTCGGCGGTCGCCGACCGCCTTGCGACGTTCGACGAGCGTCAGCAAGCGGTCTCGAAGGATTTTTGGGACCGCTTGGACGCGAAATATCGCATCTAAGGGACCCGACCATGGGCGACCGCGCCGTATCCGCGCTGCGTTCGCTTTGTGACTGGATGGCGGCCGCGAGCGGCGCGCCGCTTGCGTCCCACATTCGCCGCCGCGCCGCCCTCGTTCTGTTCGACGACATCGCCGCGATGCTGGCCGCCGGCGGCGATCCGCATGTCCGGGCGACATGCCGGAACTGGATTCCGGCGACGTCCGGATCTTCGTCCGGCGAAGCGACGATTTTCGCGACCGGCTTGCCGCGCGCGCGTCGCGACGACGCCGCCCTCGCGAACGGGTTGGCGGTCGTCTGGAGCGAACTCGACGAGGGCTTTCGCGCAACGCCCTGCCATGCGGGCGCCTATATCCTCCCCGCTCTTCTTGCGGATGCCGAGGCGCGCGGCGCGTCCCTCGAAGCCACGCTGAAAGCGCTCGCGATCGCTTACGAAGCGACGGCGCGTATCGCCCTCGCCTTCCCGCAGCAAACGCCGCGCGTCCACCCGCACGGCGCTTACAACGCCATCGGCGCCGCCATCGGCGTCGCAGTGTCGCGCGGCTACGACGCGGCGGCGTTGTTTCGGACCGTTACGACGGCGGCGGCGCTGGTCAATCCAGGCCCCTTCAGTCACGCCTTCGAAGGCGCGTTGGCCCGCAATCTCTGGACCGCGATCGGTGCCGTTTCGGGCTTGCGGGCCGCGCAAGCGGCGGCGGCCGGTATCGAAGGACTGCCAAGCGCGCTTAACGATGTCTATGCCGGGGCATTCGGGCGCGATATCGACGTCGCGCAACTCACGCCAGGACCCGAAGGGCGATGGGCGATCGAAGGCAATTTCCATAAGCTCTATGCCTGTTGCCAGTACGCGCATAGTGCGGCCGAAGCGGCGCCCGAACTGCGCGCGCGCCTCGACGATCCCGGCATCGATCGGCGGATCGCGCGGATCGAGGTCGAGGTGCACCCGCTCGCACGCCCCCTCGATACCGTCGAACCGGCGACGGTCCTCGCGGCGAAATTCTCGCTTTCGCATGTTCTGGCGGCGGCTGCGATCTTCGGGCATGTCGGCGCGGCGGCATTCGAGCATGCGACCCTCGCCGACGAAAGGATCGCCCGCTTGCGCCGGCGCGTTGCCATTTCACCGCACCGCGATGTCGGCGTTTGGCCCGAAGACCGGCCCGCGAAACTGTGCTGGATACTCGACGACGGCGAAGTTCACGCGTGCGAAATCCGCAGCGCGCGCGGCGGGATCGATCGCCCGTTCGCGGATGAGGAAATCCTGGCGAAGATCGCGCAGCTTTCGGCGCCGATAATGCCCGGCTTGGCTGCCTTCTGCGCCCGTGCGATCAGCGGCGAAGCAATCGATCTGACGATCGGGCAAATGATCGACCGCGCGGCCCAAGGATAGGCGATCACGCGCGCACTCGCCCCAAAACGAAAAAAGGCCCCGGTCGGAAACCGGGGCCTTTTGTTCGTCGGGGCCGATGGTGGGCGATGTAGGGCTCGAACCTACGACCCGCTGATTAAGAGCTGTCAAGCGGTGTTGATATTCCTACGGTTTTCCGTCGCCCGAACCCCATAGAGCCCCATTGAACCCCAAAGGAGATTCGCCGGGCGACGGAAAGCCCGACGATCTCGGAACGCTACGCCGACTCACGCGACTGGATTCGGAAAAATGTCGATGCTTGGCGCCGCGTCACGCTTCCAGACCATCACGCTCCGCACATAGTCGATGGCGATCGATCCGTCTTGCTTTACCCCAAGGGTCCTTATTTTGACGATTCCCTGCCCTGCTCGCGATTTCGATTCACGACACTCCAGGACCCTCTGCTCACAGTACAGCGTGTCGCCCGAGAATACTGGCGTCGGCAATACGATCGAATCCCAACCCAATGCGAATCCGTTCTCGCTGACGTCGATGACTCCTAGCCCGGCGACGATCGCGAGGGTAACGATGCTGTTCATCAGCGGTTTCTTGAATTGGGTGTGCTTCGCGTACTCCGCGTTAAAATGAATCTGGTTGGTGTTGTTGCTCATAAGCGTAAAGAGCAAATTGTCCGAATCAGTTACGGTCCTGCCCATTCGGGATCGGTAAATGTCGCCAACCTTGAAATCCTCGAAGAATCGTCCGACCCAACCCTGCTTAACGGTCATGCTGATCTCCCGAACGGCTGCTATTGCGCCGAGCCACGCACGGAGATGAGCTCCGCAAGGCGTAGCGTCCCTCTGGCGCGCTCATAGATTGGCCGATCCACCAGCCGCCCGCGGAAGCTGATACTTCCTTCCCCATGGGAAATCGCCTTCTCAAAATTGCCGACCAAGTCGGCTGAGAATTCGATCTCTTCCACGGTTGGACTGAACACCGAGTTCACGGTCGCGATTTGGCCGGGGTGCACAAGCGACTTCCCGACGAATCCCAGGGAGCGAGCGAGAACAGAATCTCGAGTCAAACCTTCGACATCAGCGATCGCGGGCCAGACCCCATCAACCGCGGCGATCTGTCCGGACGCGGCGGCCATCACTATCGCCGAACGCGCATAGATAAACTCTTGCGCGGTCCCCACTCGCTCGGCTGGCAAACCGATGTCCTTACTGAAATCCTCGGCACCGAACATCAACGCGACGACGCGTTTCGACGCAGCGCGCAGCATCGGTGCGTTGATGACGGCATTGGCCGATTCGATCGCCAGGACCATTTTGACCGAACCGCGAGGCAATTGCCGCGCCTGTTCAAAATTCTCAAGTGCCTGATCGGCCGCAAGAACATCCTCCACTTGCTCGGGCTTCGGTACGACGATTCCGTCCAAGCCCGAAAACACAATCATGTCCAAGTCGAGGCGAAACCAATTCGTACGAACGGAATTGACCCTCACATATCGCTTCGGCTCCGTAGGCACCCGCGCCTGCGAAAGCTGACGAGCGACCTGGTGGCGGGCCATTTCTTTCAAGTTCGGAACGACCCCGTCCTCCAGGTCGAACATCGTCACATCCACGGCAGTTTGCGTGGATTTTTTCAGCATTTTCTCCGAGTGACCCGGAACGAACATCCAAGAACGCAATCTTTCCATTTCGGCCTCTGCTAGAAGGATCTTTCCATTCCAAGAACATGTTGCGCGACAAACGCGAGAATCAGGTTCGTCGAAATGGGCGCGATCTGATAGAGACGCGATTCGCGCCACTTCCGTTCGACATCGTATTCGCGGGCAAATGAGAATCCGCCGAACGTCTGCATCGCGACATCCGCGGCCCTGAAGCACGCCTCCGATGCGGCGAGCTTAGCGATATTCGCGGCTTCGCCGGTCGGCATGCCGGCGGAATAGAGCGCCGCAGCGCGGCGGCAAAGAAGATCCGCGCTTTCGATCTCCGTATAAGCCCGTGCGATCGGAAATTGAATGCCTTGATTGCGGCCGATTGTCCGATCGAAGACTTTCCGCGTATTCGCGTATTCGACTGCTTTCCTGATAAACCAGCGGCCGTCACCGACCGCCTCAGTGGCGACCAATACTCGTTCGGCGTTCAATCCGTCGAGGAGGTAACGAAATCCGCAACCCTCCTCTCCAATCAAAGATTCGATCGGAAGCTCGAGATTGTCGAAAAAAACTTCGGTGGCATTGTGATTGATCATCGCTGGAAGCGGTCGAATCTCGAGACCCTTCCCCAGGTTGGCCTTGATATCGATCAGGAAGACGGACAAGCCATCCGTTTTTTTCCGCACCTCGCTCAAAGGCGTGGTCCGAGCTATCAGCAGCATCAGATCCGAATGAAGCGCCCGCGATGTCCATACCTTTTGTCCGTTGACGACGTATCTGTCGCTTTTTCGAACGGCTTTCGTTTTCAGGCTGGTTGTGTCGGACCCCGAAGTCGGCTCGGTGACGCCGAACGCCTGAAGTCGGAGTTCGCCTCTCGCGATCTTCGGAAGATATTCTCTTTTCTGACTCTCGCTACCGTGTCTCAGTAGGGTGCCCATGATGTACATCTGAGCGTGCCCTTGGCTGGCGGTACAGCCCGAGGCGTTGATCTGTTCAAGAATAACCGCAGCGGCGCGTAAAGGCAGTCCCGCGCCGCCGAAATCCTCAGGTATTAGCGCCGCAAGAAATCCTGCGGCCGTCAGTTCTTCGATGAACTTCGTCGGGTATTCATCCCGTTGATCGAGATCACGCCAATAACTCGAAGGAAATTTCGCGCAGAGTGAAGATACGGATTCCCGGAGTTCGGGAAAATCCCGCCCAAGTTCCATCGAAACGGCGCTGGCGCTCATTTCAGGCTCCGATTCCGATGCTTGTCGTGATTATTTCCGCCGTGTGCTCGCCCAAAGCGGGCGCTCTCATTTCTATTCTGTTGCGCACGCCGTCGAACGTCAGCGGCACCGAGACGACCCGCATATTTTTTTCCGGAATCTCCTGGAGCAGGCCAAGAGCCTTTGTTTGCTCGTTTTCGAGCACTTCCTGTATTGATTGGATTGGGGCGTTAGGTACCTCGAATCGATCCAGGCATTCCCTCCATTCTTCGGTGGTTTTTTCACCGATGATGCGCTGCAACCCTGGAATTAACTCCGATCGATTCTTGACCCGTCCGTCGTTCGTCGAAAATTTCGATAAGCCCGCCCAATCGGGAATTCCGAGGGCGGTGCAGAACTTCGCGAACAGTCCGTCGTTACCGGCGGCGACCATGATGTATCCGTCCGAAGTTTTGAAAGCCTGGTGCGGTACGATTTCAGCGGTTCCTGAGCCCATCGGCTTTCGTTCGATGCCCGACGTAAGGAAGCTCGAGATTTGAACCGTCATCCAAGCGAGCGCAGTTTCGAAGAGCGACGTGTCGACATTGCAGCCTTTTCCGGCGATATTTCGGTGCTGAAGGGCGGCAAGAATTCCGATCACGGACCACATGCCGCTGCCCAGATCGACAACCGCCGGCCCAACCCGAACAGGCTCCCGTCCCGCTTCGCCAGTTACGCTCATGATGCCGCCGAACGCCTGCATCAAGGGATCGTAACCGGGCTTCGCACTCAAAGGACCTACGGCCCCAAAAGCACCAAGGTTACAATAGATCAGACTCGGCTTTTCCTTCAGCAGATCGGGTCCCGCGAGGCCGTATTTGGCGATCGATCCCGGTCTCAGATTCTGTATGACGACATCCGCTTTTTCGACGATGAATTTTCTGATTTGCGCCGCGTGATCCGGATTCTCCAGGTCGGCGGCAACACTTCGCTTATTCACGTTCAGGCATTGAAATATGGAGGACGTGCCTTGCCAGTAGGGCGGGCCCCAACTGCGCGCATGATCGCCACCGCGGGGGTTTTCGATCTTGATTACGTTCGCGCCAAGCGTCGCGAGCACAAGGCCTGCGTAGGGGCCGGCCACGCTGTGGCAAAATTCCAGTACTGTAACACCCGTAAGTGGTTTCATTGTATCTATCCGACCTCTCGCCGAAATCCTTTTAGATTTGGAAATCGGTCAGAGGCTTCCCGCCGAATTTCTTATAGGCGTCTTCGACGCCGACCTCTCGCGCAATGATGAGGCCATCCGGATTCTTGCCGTAAGTCGGATCGACGAGCTTCCTTCGAAATGGCGTATCGGACGGATCGAAAGTCCAGTCCTGATAACCATAGGCATTGAAATTCAGCATTATCGCCGGCGCGGCCCCGGCGGCAAACCAATGGCAATTTCCGGAAGTCTCCGTCGTCCGCATCTCGTGACCCACGGCGCACCAGCCGTCGGATTTCATTTTCATGAGGACTTGGTCTTCACCGATTCGAGCTATCCGATCGAACTCCCTGATCCGCAGGAGTCCATGCAGAACCACCTGCGTCGAGACGATATTGTGATGGCAATGAGGTGGATGAACTTCGAACGCCTCAATGTAGAAAAGCTGAATCGCAATTCGTCCGTCCGGGTTTGTCTTGCGATACAGCACCTGATCCTTTTTCTCGTTCAGCGCTCGATCGATCCAAGGCTTGAGCGCCGCGACGAGGTCCAACTCTTCGTAGAGCTTGTGTATATCCTCCTGGAACTGATCGACGGTGAGCTTGCGCGCCTTCAAGTCGTCCAGCGCCCTAAGCGAGCGCAGCACGATCGGTTCCCGGGAAGACGTAATGTCGTCGAGGTCCGTCAGCCGTGTGTTCATTCTCGGACCGGCACTCTGGGGCGGCTTTGAATTTGTAATCATGGCAGTCCCCTTATGACGACTCTAGTTCTTGAGCTTGGAAACCGCTGCGGCGATTTTTTCGCACGCTGTTTTCAAAATCTCGTCGCTCGCCGCGTACGAAACCCTGAAGTAAGGAGACATGCCAAATGCGCCGCCGAATACAAGACCGACACCGGCATCCTCCAACAGATACATGATGAAATCTTCATCGGTCTTGATCGTCGCACCGTCGGGGCGCTTCTTGCCGATTACCCCCTCGCAAGACGGATAGACGTAGAACGCGCCTTCTGGGCGATGACAATGGATCCCCGGGATCGCGTTCAAGAGTCCGAGAACGAGCTCGCGCCGCCTTGAGAACGTCGCGACGTTCTTCGGGATATAGTCTTGAGGGCCGTTGAGCGCTTCGATCGCGGCGGCTTGGCTTATCGATGTCGGGTTTGTCGTGGAGTGGGACTGGACCGCAGCCATCGCTTTGATGATGTCGGCGGGACCGCCCGCGTAACCGATGCGCCACCCTGTCATGCTGTACGTCTTAGAAACGCCGTTCATCGTCAGGATCCGATCCTTGAGATCGGGGGCGACCGATGCGAAGCTAAAAAACTTGAACTCGCCGTAGACGAGGTGCTCATAGATTTCGTCGCTGAGTACCATCACGTGGGGATTCCGGCGGACGACGTCCGCGATCGCGATCAATTCGTCCTTTGTGTAGGCGGCTCCGGAAGGATTCGATGGGGAGTTAAGAATCAGCCATTTCGTTTTCCGAGTAATGGCGCGTTCCAATTCCGGAGCGTTCAGCTTGAATCCGCCATCCGCGTCGGTCCGAACCGTCACCGGCACACCACCGCAGAGCAGCACCATTTCCGGATATGAAACCCAATACGGCGCGGGAATAACGACTTCGTCTCCGTCGCTGAGCGTGGCGAGAAGCGCGTTGAAAATGACGTGTTTGCCGCCGACCGACACGATGATCTGATTTGGCGCGTAATCGAGCTCGTTCTCCCTTGCGAACTTTGCCCGGATCGCCTGTTTCAGCTCCGGCATGCCGTCGACCGCGGTGTACTTGGTATGGCCGCTCTGGATCGCCTTGATTGCGGCGTGCTTGATGTTGTCAGGGGTATCGAAATCGGGCTCACCGGCGACAAGACCGACGACGGATCGACCGGCCGCGCGCAATTCGGCAACCTTGCCGAAAAGCGATGCGGTCGGCGACGGCTTGACTTGGCTCAACCTCTGCGCAATGCGTTTCATCTCCAGCCCTTATCCTGACAATTTACCCGGACGCCCTCTTCGACGGCATGCCCGTCGGCGATCGTTTGCACGATGCGCTTCGTAGTTCCGCTTGTCAAGGAAACGTTTCATATTTATTGGATGACTAACGCCAAATAACTAAGCAGTCCTCATATAATATGTTGTATTTACTCATTTTTTGTAATCTCAGAATGTTGAATTTGCGGGAACGTTTCACTTTTCGATCGAGATTCTCGGATCGTGATTACAACATCGCTGAATTCCACGCGATCTGCGGCGCTTTGGCGGGACAACGCGTCGATATCATCCTCAATGGACGCATCGTTAAAAAGACAAGCCAATGTTCGGCTTTACGCGACAATGCGGCATTGAAACGCAATGACTCGAAAATGGCGTAACGCGACCTGCTTTAGTTTCACAACAATCGCCGTAAGAACGATTCATGGATTTGAAGCCACTGATATAGTACCTAATCTTCCCTATTGGGCCGGCTCATTGGTTCGGGAATCTAGACAAGGCGCGTCGCCAGTATGGCCAAGAGCAATCCACTTTCTATCGCAACCATCAAGGATGTCGCACGCCACGCCGGCGTGTCGCTCGGTTCCGTTTCACGCGTCGTCAATGGCAACTCCACCGTTTCGGACAAGGTCCGCGTCAAGGTCCAGCAAGCGATTACGGAACTTGGTTTCCGCCCCAACAGCGCCGCCCGGACAATGCGGAGCCGCGTTTCCAGAACGATCTCATGCGTCATTCGCGATATCGAGATCGCGGGCTTTGCGCGCTTCGTGCGCGCCGCCGACGAAGTTTTTATGCGCGCCGGATATTCGTTGTTCGTGTCCAATTCCGAAGGTCGACTCGATCGGGAACGCGATCTGCTGTCAGTGATCGTCTCCCGAAAAGTGGATGCGCTGTTGATCGCGCCATCGACCGAGACGGATCGAGAAATGGACTCTCTGTTGAAGGATCTGCAGATTCCGATCGTCCTGATCGATCGCGAACAACCGAGTTGGGCAGATGCCGTTATGGTGGACCATCGCGGGGGCATTCGCCAAGCGACGGAGAGATTGATTCAGTTAGGACATAAGCGCATCGCGCTATTGACGGGTAAAAAAGACCTGTTCCCGTCTCGGGAACGCGTGGCCGGCTACGAAGCGGCTCTTCTCGCTCACGGCCTGAAGGTCGATCCGAATTTTCTGCGCTTGGGAAGCTTCGATGCTGCATATGCGTTCGAACAGACGTCGATTTTGCTCGCGATGGCTTCTCGGCCGACGGCGATCATCGCCGGTGGAATTGAGATGCTTCCCGGAGTGCTTCGAGCGCTTCGGGTACACAATCTCTCCATGCCGAAGGATATTTCGGTCGTCGCCGCGATGAATTCCGATCTCGCCGATTTGCTGAACCCATCCATCAGCGTCGAAGATTGGGACTATGCGCATCTCGGCAGCCTCGCGGCAAACCTGGCTTTGAACCGGCTCAACGATACCAATCAAAAAGAAGCGCAGCGCATAATCATTCCAAGCCATTTCATCATGCGCGATTCATGCGGCCCCGCGCCAACGTGAGGCGCCGCCGCATTTTCGGACATGCCGTCGGATCCCGCTTCGATGGTTCCCCGAAGTCAAGAACCGGCCCTGTCCCTGAACTGAATTGCAAGACTTAGACTGCAAGCGCAGATCACAGCACCACCGATTATCCCGAAGACATCGGGAATTTCGTCCAGCATCAAATATCCCAATGCCATCGCCATCGGTAATGTGGCGAACCGAATTGGCGCGACGAGCGCGATGTCCGAAGCTCGGAACGCCATGACCCCGAAAACGTTCCCGGCGGAAACCAGAACGATCGACGTCAGAAGGTTTCTCCAGTCACCGGCGGACATGACGACCCAATCCCGGTCGAACAACAGATAGATCAATCCGAACGCCAGGACGGATATCGAGCTTAGAAGGGAAACCGCAAAGCTCGGTATCGAGCTGTTGATCGCACGCGTGATGTGATCACGTACGGCGATCGCGAGTGCCGCGCCCAAGGCAAGCGATGTCCCGGCGATCGATCCGGCTGTCGACGGCCGAACGACGATTGCGACGCCGACGAATCCCGCCAACATGAACGTCCATTTAACCGCCGAAATCCGATCCCGATACGCCAGCATCGATATCGCGTAGGCAAAAATCGGCGCCGAGAGAATGATCGCCATGAGATTGGAGAACGGAAGCATCGGCAGAGAAAGATAAAACAGGAATGTCATCAGTCCGTCCGCCATGGCGCGAAGCAGGATCAGCCGGCTTCCAAACAGCTTGAACGCCGATACTGAGAGTGTGACGCCGCAAATCGCGCCCAATAGCACGCTGATCAAAACGCCACGAACGACAAGTATTTGACTGGTCGGCACCGATGTCGACGTAACGCGCATGATCACGTCGCTGAACGTCCCCAAGGCGACTGAGAACGTCATGGCGATTACGCCTGCGCGATTTCTCTTCTCCATCGGCGACTTCCGGTCTTCCTAACCTCGCCGCGCTTCTACGCACTTAGCGGACGATCTTCGCCGGCAGCGCGGCGGTGAGTTCGGGGGCGAGCTTGAACAGATCGCCGACCAGGCCGTAATCGGCGACCTGGAAGATCGGCGCTTCCTCGTCTTTGTTGATGGCGACGATCGTCTTGGACGCGGACATGCCGGCCAGATGCTGGATGGCGCCCGAGATACCGACGGCGACGTAAAGATCGGGCGCCACGACCTTGCCGGTCTGGCCGACTTGGTAATCGTTGGGCGCGTAGCCCGCGTCGACGGCGGCACGCGAAGCGCCGACGGCAGCACCCAGCTTGTCGGCCAAGGGCTCGATATAGGTTTTGAAGTTCTCGCCCGAGGCGAGGCCGCGTCCGCCCGACACGACGATGCGTGCGGCGGTGAGTTCCGGTCGCTCGGATTTCGTCAGCTCGGCGCCGACGAACTTCGACAGGCCCGAATCGCCCGCACCCGACACGGCTTCGATCGCCGCCGAACCGCCTTCGGCGGCGGCCGGCGGGAACGCCGTGGTGCGCACGGTGATGACCTTCACCGCATCCTTCGAGCGCACGGTGGCGAGCGCGTTGCCCGCATAGATCGGGCGCACGAAGGTGTTCGCATCGACCACGCCGACGATGTCGGAGATCTGCGCCACGTCCAGCAACGCGGCGACGCGCGGCAGCGTGTTCTTGCCCTGCGCGGTCGCGGCCGAGACCACATGGGTGCGGCCGGCGGCGAGCTTGACGATCAGCGGGGCGAGGTTTTCGGCAAGCGCGTTGGCGAGCGACGCGTCATCCGCGTGCAGCACCTTGGCGACACCGGCGATCTTCGCGGCGGCGGCGGCGACGGCCGCCGTACCCGCACCGGCGACGAGGATATCGACCGGGCCGCCCAGCTTGGCGGCGGCCGAGACGGCGTGCAGCGTAGCGGGCTTCAGGCCCGATGCGTCGTGATCGGCGAGAACGAGAATCGACATGTCAGATCACCTTGGCTTCGGTCTGGAGCCGCTCGACCAGTGCCGCCACATCCGGCACCTTGATGCCCGCCGAACGCTTGGGCGGCTCTTCCACCGACAGCGTTTCCAAGCGCGGGGCCACGTCCACGCCCAGCGCATCGGGCGTCAGCGTATCGATCGGCTTTTTCTTCGCCTTCATGATGTTCGGCAGCGAAGCGTAGCGCGGCTCGTTCAAGCGCAGATCGGTCGTGACGATCGCGGGCAGCTTGACGGCGATGGTCTCGAGACCACCGTCGACTTCGCGCGTCACGGTCATGTTGTCGCCCTCGATCGTCAGCTTCGACGCGAAGGTCGCCTGCGGCCAGCCCAGCAACGCCGCCAGCATCTGGCCGGTCTGGTTGCTGTCGTCGTCGATCGCCTGCTTGCCGAGGATGACGAGCTTGGGCGCTTCCTTGTCGACCACGGCCTTCATCAGCTTCGCGACGGCGAGCGGCTGCAATTCGGCATCCGACTGCACCAGCACGCCGCGATCGGCGCCCATCGCCAGCGCGGTGCGCAGCGTTTCCTGGGCTTGTGTGGGGCCCATCGACACGGCGACGATTTCCGTCGCCGCGCCTTTTTCCTTCAGACGGACCGCCTCTTCGACGCCGATTTCGTCGAACGGGTTCATCGACATTTTGACGTTGGCGAGCTCGACGCCCGTCTTGTCGGCCTTCACGCGGATCTTGACGTTGTAATCGACGACCCGCTTGACCGCGACCAGCACTTTCATCGCGAAATTCCGTGCCTTTCAGGATCCATAGAAGTTCGATTGAAGGAGGCCCGCGATGGCGGGGATCGGATTAGCCGGCGATACCGTTTTTCTGGAATAGATTGGAAATCCGATCAATCATTCGAAAACAGGCCATTCCTGAACCAATCGCGGCTTGCATCAGCAGCTTCGAGGGAATTTCGCCGGAACGCGCGTAGATGAAGTTTAGATTCTCAGGTGACCGGCCATCGATCAGCTTGGCGATCTCGCGTCCCGCCATCGTAGCGAGCGCTATGCCGCGGCCGCTGAATCCGATCGGGGCAACGAACTGCTCGTCCAACGCAAGTATCTTCGGAAACTGATCGGGCACAAAATCGATCAGTCCGGCCCATTGCGATCTGATTCGAACGTCCTCGATGAACGGAAATATTTCCTTAAGTCTTCGGATCGCGAAATCGTTTTGAGGACGATCCACACTGCCAAACGCGGCGCCGTCGCTGCTGAGATGCAGGCGTCCATCTTCGTATATGCGGATGCCGGAAATCATCGGGCGCGTGTCGGTCAACGCCGTGACGCCTGGAAGCACCTTTCGTCGAAAGTCGGTCGGTAGTGGTTCCGTTTCGAACTGATACGCGCGAATCGGAAGGAACGTACGGGACAGACGGAGAAACTTCGGATCAGTATACGCGCCTGTGCACATCACCACCCATTTCGATGTGACCGATCCGGCGTTCGTTTTGGTTATCCATCGGCCGTTTCTTTTTACGACCGAATCGACCGGGCTATTCGTAAACAGTCTTCCGCCTTTTTCCAGCGTCGCCCTCGCCAATTCTCGAGCGAACGACAGCGCGTTGATCGTCCCTCCCCTATGTTCGAGGATTGAAGCCGGAAAGCGCCCACCACCGACATGCTCTGACGTTTCTCTCTCGCCGAGCATTCGAAGGTTTACGCCACGGTTCAACCAGAACCCAACGCGTCCTTCGAGCATTTTGATTTGTCTTTGGTTATGAGCGGCGAACATCAACCCTCCACGACGGGCGGCGCAGCGCAGCGCATATTTCTCGATCAAGGAAAATACGAGTTCCGCCCCATTTGCGGCGCTATCGATAAGACGCTCGCCCCAATGCGCGCCAAGACGACTTAGCGCGTGTTGGCCGGAATGCCTCAAATAGGGAACAACTTGCCCAAAATTTCGACCGGACGCGCCATAGCCGACTTCTTGCGATTCCAGAATGACAACGGACAGCCCCAGCTCGGCGACATGCAGCGCGGTCGATAGCCCCGAATAGCCGGCACCGACGACAACGACCTCCGCGTCGATATCGCCCGCGAGTCTTTCAGAAGCCGGCGCCGGCGCGGCGTCGATAGCGTAGGCGGTCCGAGGCATATGTTCGCCCGGGACGTCGCGCACAGCGACGCGCGGTTTGCGAACTTCGTTGCCAGCGTTTTCCATATGCTTGCCCAACGTCACGGAAGATGGCCCCCAATCACTCGATGATTTGTTGGATTAGTCGAACTGTCAAGAAAACGTTTCATATTTCCGCATGGTGATATCCCGAATCTTTTTCTCTGTTATTTTATTCGTTTTATAACAGATAGATAGGATGAATATTCTTTGTTTTATTCAGATACGTTTGGAAACGATTCATTGAATATCGGAAAATCCTGTGTTTTAGTCGGCCGACGATGCCTCGTGGCATCCGCGAAAGAAGGGGTCAGAGATGGCAATTCTGTGCTGGTTGCACAATGTTTACGGCGACAAGCTCATTAAGGGCATTCGTGCCGGACTGCCGGAGGAAGATATTCGCGAGTATCCGGATGTGGGCAATGTCGAAGATATCGACATCTGCATCATTTTCCGCATGCCGCCAGGTTATCTGAAGCCTTTCAAGAACCTGAAAATGATTTCGACGACCGGCGCCGGCATCGATCATTATCTGCTCGATCCCGACCTGCCTCGCCATATCCCGATGGTCCGCGTACTCGATGGCGACTTCGCGGCGCGTATGGCCGATTACGTCCTTACATGGGTGACATTCCACCATCGAGAGGTTGCCCATTTCCAGGCGGCCCAACGTCGGCATGAATGGGCCTACAAGCCTATCCGATCGGCTGCAGACGTTCGTGTCGGCGTAATGGGTTTGGGTCAAATGGGCGGCCTCACCGCAAAGCGCCTAGCGTCGCTCGGCTACTCGGTCAGCGGCTGGGCACGGTCGCCGCATACGATCGACGGCGTGCCTTGCTACGCCGGCGCGAAGGAGCTACCGCACTTCCTTTCGAACGTCGAAATCCTCGTAAATCTACTTCCGCTTACCGCCGAAACGCGAAACATCCTCTCCAAATCGACCTACGACCATCTGCCGGACGGCAGCATCGTAATCTCCGCTGGACGCGGCGGCCATCTCAACGAAACGGATACACTGGCAGCGCTCGAGAGCGGAAAGTTGCGCGCCGCGACGCTGGATGCCTTCCCGAAAGAGCCGCTTCCGGAAGCTCATCCCTTCTGGGATCATCCGAAAGTCAACGTGACGCCGCATTGCTCAAGCACACCCAGCCCTGAGACGATCGTGAACGCGTTCGTCGAGAACGTGCGCCGGTTCAGAAGCGGCCGCCCTCTTCTGAATGTCGTCGACTTCCTGAAAGGCTACTGAGCGGACACCGGAAAACGCGGCGCCGAGCTTTCCGGCGCCGCCTCCCGGATGCGGGCGGCCAACGGCGGGCTTCTGTCCGCAACTCCCGATTTTCGTTAGATGGCGCGGGTTGCGCCGCCATCGATCCGAATATTTTGACCGGTAATGTACCCTGCGCCGTCGGATGCGAGGAACGCGATCGTGGCCGCCACCTCCTCTGCGGTTCCGCATCGCCCGAGCGGCACGCGATTTCGGCGATCGTCGCCAACCGGAAGATCATCGATGCAGCCCGGAAGGACATTGTTCATACGGATATTGTCGCCGGCATAGGTGTCGGCATAGATCTTGGCGAATGCGGCGAGGCCCGATCTCGCCACGACGGATGTCGGAAATCGTCCATCGGGCTCCCGAATCCAGGCCGTCGATATATTGATGATCACGCCGGACTTCTGCTGTCGCATGATCGGTGTAACGAGACGCGACGGACGGACGGCGCTAAGAAAGTAGACGTCGAAACCGCGATGCCAATCGTCGTCGGACAATTCAAGCAATGCTTTGCGCGGCCCATGTCCGGCGCTGTTGACCAGCAAATCGATGCGCCCCCATTTCCGAATGACACCGTCCACGAGTTTTTTCAAATCCGTATTGGATTGATTCGAACCGGTCACCCCGATGCCGCCAAGCTCCTTCGCAAGAGCTTCGCCTTTCCCCGAGGAAGAAAGTATCGCAACCGCATACCCATCGCTTGCGAGGCGTCGCGCGGCCGCAGCCCCGATGCCGCTGCCGGCCGCCGTGACGATAGCCACTTTCTGCACAGGCTTATCCATTTCCAATATCGGCTACGGACGACGACGATCTTACGCCTCTCGCCGATCCAAGCCTCTGAATCCCATCGATTGAACTCCAACGCGCGTTCGCATTCTCATCCGACATCCGCCCCGCCCTCGCGCAGTCGAAGAACTTCCGGCGCATATCGCTTGAAGTAAATGGGTTCTGAGGGCTGCCGGCGGCGAATGCGATCCGCTTCCTGTATCGTGCTCGGACTGTCGTTATCGAGACTTCGGCGGCCTCGATGGCGTTCTCATCCCTCATCTGCCGCTCGAAAGCGTGGTCAAACGAAAGGCGGACCAGGCGCATCAGCTTTCCGATACGCTCGTCGCGCCAAGCTTCGTCGCGCAGGTGATCGATACCAACGCCGCCATGCACCAGAACACAGGACAAGATGAACGGAATCGAGAACTGCGCTTCGGCCTGTGTCGCGGGTGCGGAGCCCGACAAACAAGCCCTTCCGACTTCTGCGACCAAGCAATCAATTGTCTTGATTTCAGAACAGTCGATCCGGCTCTCCTTCGCGATCGTCTCCACCGCGTCGATCGCACTGGCCGCCGCGGAACACACAGGGCTGCGCTTCACGACCACCCCCGGATCGACGATCGACCACTTTCTTCCCAAATCGGCGACCGGTCCGCACTCGATCGCGTTGTGCGCCAGAAGCCTCGACCAGCTTCCCCCTTCCTCGAATATCCGCAGCGGGCCGCTGAGGCCGCACTTCGCGAACTCGGCCGAATCGACACCACGGGAAGCCGCGACGCCGACAAGGATCGGCTTTGCATCGCTGCCGTAAACGGTATTGATCCCGAACCCTCCGGCTGCCGCGTGGGCTATCGCGGCCATGATCTTCTCTTTACTGAGGTCCAGCAGGAACGCGGCCGCGGCGGCCGCACCTAAAGGCCCCAGCAGAGCGGTATTCCAATGGCCGAGTTCGAAGCCTTTTGCGCCGATCGACTTACCGATCGCGTAAATTACTTCGACTCCGACGGCGAAGGCGGAGAACAAATCCCGGCCCGATTGGTCGTGCGACTCGGCGACGGCCAGGGCTGCGGACCAGACGATCGAGCTGGCATGGACAATTCCGGCATAGCTCGTATCGTCGTAATCGTACACATGCGCCGAAACGCCGTTAACGAAAGCGGCATTTCTAGCCGACGTCGTTCCGCCGCCAATCAGCGATGAGGCGCCCGCCGATTCTTCCAACTCAATGTACTTGGAAGCGTGGCGACTGACTTCGTGAAGACGACCGGCGATCGTCACGCCTTCCGTGTCGAGGATGCATTTTTTCAATGCATCGGCGACATTATTCGGGATTGCCTCGGCGCCGAATGAATTGATCCAGTCCGAGATATCGCTAAGGACGTCGCGCATATCCCCCCCCCGCCGCATCGAATCCGGAATAGCTTCGCTGCGACCGGGAAACTCTCAACTTCCGCCGGCAGAAGCGAAGCGATCCGCTTCGACATGCCTTTGGACTTCATCTTCGACTTGGCTCCAGATTTCCGACTTCAAGCTGGCGTAGTCGGGCGAAAGCTGAACCGAAACATGCCTCGGCCGCTCCAAGTTGTTTTTTATGACCGCTTTGACGCGCCCGGGTCGGGACGAAAGTACGATCACGCGGTCGGCCAGGACGAGCGCTTCATCAATGTTATGCGTGATGAAGACGATCGTCTTTTTGCTCTGCTCCTGAATCCGGAGAAGTTCCTCCTGCATCACCTGCCGCGTCATCGCGTCAAGTGCGGCGAACGGTTCGTCCATCAGCAGAACCTGGGGGTCGGCGGCGAGGATCCGCGCCAACGTGACGCGCTGCTGCATTCCGCCGGAAAGCTCGGTCGGATAGTGATCTTCAAAACCGTCGAGCTTGACCAATCTGATGAACTTCTCGGCGATATCCCGCCGTTCGCCTTTGCCGACGCCTTTCATCTTCAATCCGAACTCGACATTCCCTCGGACGGTTTTCCAAGGAAAGAGGGCATAGGACTGGAAGACCATGCCGCATTTGGGCTCGATACCGGAAATGGGATTTCCGCGAAGCAGCACCTCGCCGGCCGTCGGTTGAATGAATCCGGCGAACATATTGATCATCGTCGACTTGCCGCAGCCTGACGCGCCGAGAAGACAGAGAAACTCCCCCTCCTCGACGGCAAGCGACAGGTCCCGAATGGCGACCACATCGCGCCCGCGCGGTACGTGATAGATCTTTGTAATGTTTTTTGCTTCCAGAATATTGGGCATTGCAATCTCTTTTCGCGAGTTCCGGATCAATGACGCTTGTTGCGTTCCCAAGGCAGAAGAAGCTGCTCAAGTTTGTTGGCGATTGCATCCGCAACAAGGACGGTCAAAGAGATGCAGACCATTCCCACCAAAACGAGCGGAAGATTTCCCCAATCTTTCGCGATCCAAATCAAAGCGCCCAATCCCGTCTGCGCGGCGACCATCTCGGCGGAAAGCACGCAAGACCAGGAAATTGCGAGCGTGACCTTGAGGCCAGTTATGATTCCGGGCAGAGAGGCCGGCAGCACGACTTCCTTCATGATGGCGAATTGGGAGGCGCCCAGATTTCTCGCAGCCCGTATCAAAAGGGGATCGACTCGCTTGGTGCTCTCGACCGTGTAGAGCAGGATGTAGATCCACGAGCCGATGAAAACGATCGCAATTTTTTGGGATTCGCCGATCCCAAGCCACAACATGGTCATTGGGATCCAAGTAATCGAGGGTAGCGGCCGCAATAGAGAAACGAGCGGATCGATGACCGCTTTCGCGGGCTTCCACACCCCCATAAGAATGCCCAAGGGCACCGCGACGACAGAAGCGAGTGCGAACCCGAGAAACACGCGCCGAGACGAAGCCGCAATCGCGATCCACAACTCGCCTGATTCAACGAGCTTCTGCGCCTCGGCCATGACCGATGTAGGCGACGGCAGAAAGATCGCCGGAATGTATCCGAATTCGGTGCTGATCGACCACGCGGTGACGAAAGTCAGAACGCCAAGGAGATTGAGCAGAATCGTCGGCGAGAACAGGGACGCTACGCGCCATAGAAGGCCCCGGTAGCTGGGATCGTGATCCATCATTTCGACCTTCGTTGAAACCAACGACATTGTGACCGCCCCAATTTTGATTTTCTAGGGTATCGAGATCCATCGCATCGCCCGTACTGCGGGTATAGCGATGCGATGGATCCTGCCAGGCGGAAAATTTGGCTGGCTTGAGATCAAGGATTTGGGATGAAATCCGTCTTGATCGCCGTAGCAATGTCTGGTGCGCGGTCGATCTTCTTGTTTTCGCTGAGCCAACTGCTCAATTCCTGGAGCTGGCCCGAGTAGAGCTTCATGTGCTCGGCCCAACCTTTTCGCCCAAAGAACTTGAAGCCCTTGATTCCCGCCAGAACATCATCGCGTTCACGTCGGAAAATCGGAGCGAGCACGGTGGCCGTATCCTCGGGGTTCGTCGTCGCGTAGTCCGCGCCTTTGAAGGTAGCGATCATGAGCTTCGCCGCCTGAGCCGGATGCTGATCGATCAGCGTTTTTGACATGATCAGAATGTCCGGCGCCGACATCGTGCCGTATTTTTTGAATGTAGCCGTGTCGGTATCCATCCCGACGAGGTGCCCTTCCGGAACGGCTTTCTTCAATCCGGTGAGAAGAGGCTCCCATACACACGCAGCATCGATGTCGCCTTTGCTCAGCGCGCCGGCGAATTCGTTCGGCGACAGACTGACGAACTTGATGTCCTTGACGCTCATCCCGTTCGCCGCGAGGACGCCATGCATCGTGATTTCGGCCGAAGCGTTCGAGGCGACCGTCTTGCCTTTCAGATCTGCCATCGACTTGAAGGCCGGGCGGGCCCAGCACCCTTCGTTTCCGGGGGAATCGTCCACGTTCCCGGTGATGTAAAAGCTATTATTGCCGCGGGACAACTCGCTGATCGCGGCAACGGATCCGACGTTCGAGAATGCGACATCGCCAGCCGTGAGGGCGCGAATGCGATCGCTGGAGTTCAAGACGACGCGATAGGTGACGTCCAGACCAACCTCTTTGTAGAAGCCCTTCTCCACCGCAATCATGATCGGAACCATGCCGATCCACGTGACAGAACCGGCGAAGTCGAGCTTCGTCGGCGGCGTACCCTGCGCCGACGCAGGAGAGCTGTTGAGCGATATGCAAAGGCACGTCGCAAGAGTCACCGCCAGAGAAGTCCTTGCCACAACCCGCCGCAGGCCTGCGAGCCCCTGAACCATTTCGAATTTGAACGCCGAACCCCAAATCATTTGAGCCTCCGTTTGATTTTTCTGTCTTCACGATATCAGTCGGATTTGGGCTGTCAATGGAAACGTTTCATTTAAGATCCAACATGATACCCGCATATTTAATAGGCAAATAATAGGATAAGCCCTCCTGAGTGCTACGAAATTACCGAATATTGGAAACGTTTTATATATGAATGGCGCCAGCTTTCGCCGATGCGTTCATCTCCGAGCAACGGCATCGACGAAACGGGATCGAAGAGGAACTTCACGCGGGACCTTTAAAATCGTGACCATTCGTCCTGCGAAAAATGTGGAGTGTCGGTCGTACGAACTTACCGGGATATCGAAATCAACGGGAACGCATTGTACATTTGGATGCGCCAGCAGGCGACCGATCTGCATCATTCGGTCCTCGGCACGAAGATATCGTGCCTGAGCAGGGAAGATCGAGCTGTTGCAGCCCATAGTCGTCTATATGAAAGCAGGACGGACATTCCACGCCTGACTGGTGCGGCGATCGAGAGATTGCGCCGTCCATGACGGCGCATTGGTGCAACCGCTCCAATAGAGCTTCCTGACGAGCGAGCGCATCTGCCGCTTGCGACGAGTTTAGCGCGAAGCGCGCGCACGCCTGACGACGCGCATCATCGCGTCAGGCGCCTTGTGCACGGTGTTTAACCGAGGGGCTCACCAGCGCCGTCCACCAATCGACGTGGAAACTGATCGTTCGCCATTTCTTCATTGGACGCGCGAAGGCCTGCTCCACTGGTGCTGATCCTCGAACTGTTTTCGCGACAGCAGTTCGGTGAACACATCGTCAATTCGTTCTTCGCGCGACGACGGAAAATAGTGACTTCTCGTCGCGTGCGATTAATGAAAAAGCCCCGGTCGAAAACCGGGGCCTTTATTCGTCGGGGCCGATGGTGGGCGATGTAGGGCTCGAACCTACGACCCGCTGATTAAGAGTCAGCTGCTCTACCAACTGAGCTAATCGCCCTCTCGGCATCGAGAGGCGCGCTGTGTAGCAAGCCCCCCGGGCTTTGTCGAGCCCCGTTTGCATAGGGCCAAGTGCCTGTGGATAAACGCTTTTGAGGGCTTACGTATCGCCCCTTCGGGGAACCACGACATCGCGATGCACATAGACGCCGATCAGGATTCCGAATCCGAACAGCAAGGTCAGCATCGACGTGCCGCCATAGGAGACGAGCGGCAACGGCTCGCCCACCACCGGCACCAAACCCATCACCATCGCCATGTTGATCAGCGCGTTGAGATAGATGCCCGACAGCAGGCCGACCGCGACCAAACGCCCGAACTGGCTGCGCGCGCGCAACGCGATGGCGAGGCCGTAGAGCACGATCACCGTATAGAGCCCGATCAGCACCAGCCCGCCGACGAAGCCGAATTCCTCCGACAGCATGGTGAAAATGAAGTCGGTCTGCTTCTCGGGCAGGAATTGCAGATGGCTTTGCGTGCCCCCGCCCAGCCCCTTGCCCCAAATGCCGCCCGAGCCCAGCGCGATCTTCGACTGGATGATGTGATAGCCCGCCCCCAGCGGATCGCTTTCGGGGTTGAGGAAGGTCAACACGCGCTGGCGCTGATAGTCGCGCAGCAGGCTCCACGCGATCGGCACCGCACCCGCCGCCGAGGCCGCGACCAGGATGAATTTCCACATCCTGACCCCGGCCATGAAGAAGATGATCGCCGTCGTCGTCAGCACGACCAGCGTGGTGCCGAGCTTGGGCTGCTTGAAGATCAGGAAAGCCGGCACGATCGTGAGCAGAATGGGCCAGATCAGATACAGCGGATTGCCGATCTGCTCGTGATTGATGCCGTGGAAATAGCGCGCGATCACCAGCACGATCGAAATCTTGGCAAGCTCCGCCGGCTGGATCTGGACGAATCCCAGATCGAGCCAGCGTTGGGCCCCCATGCCGACCTCGCCCATCAGATCGACCGCGACCAGCAGCACGACCGACAGCGCGTAGAACGGATACGCCGCCTTCATCCAGAAGCGGATATCGACGGTCGCGACCGCGATCATGATCGCAAAGCCCATGGCGAAGCGCGAGATCTGGCGCGACGCCCACGGGTCCCAATCGCCGCCGGCGGCCGAATAGAGCATCACGAAGCCGATGCTCGACACCGCCAGAATCGTCAGCGCCAAGCCCCAGGTGATCTGGCGCAGCTTTTCGCCGAGGCTCAAGCGTTTGTTCGACTGGCCGAGGGCGGAGTGCGCGGGCATCAGCCGCTCCGTTCCGCGACGCGCGCCGGGCCTTGCGGGCGCGTGCGCTCGCGCTCGCGTTCCAGGCGCATCGCTTCGCTTAAAATTTCCTTCGCGATCGGGGCCGCAACCGCCGAGCCGCCGCCGCCATGCTCGACGATCACCGACACCGCATAACGCGGCGATTCGAGCGGCGCGTAGCCGACGAATAGCGCGTGGTCGCGTTCGCGCCACGGCACTTGATCGGGTTTGCGCAAGCCTACGCGGCGCTCCTCCTCGGTAATGCGGCGCACCTGGGAGGTGCCGGTCTTGCCGCCGAAGGACCAGTTTTGATCGACGATGCGTTGGCGGAATGCAGTACCCCGCGGATCGTTGATCACCGCGCGCATGCCGCGCAGCATGACCGCGAGGTTGGCCTGCGGCACGCCGATCGAGGGGAAGCTGCCTTGCGGGCGTTCGGCGATGCGCCGCTCCTGCACCAGATCGCGCGTCAGATGCGGGCTGACCGCGAAGCCGCCGTTCACCAGCCGCGCCGTCATCGTCGCGAGCTGCAAGGGCGTGGCGAGCACGTAGCCTTGGCCGATCGACGCGACAAGCGATTCGCCCGTCGCCCAGCCTTTGCCGGTGCGCGCCTGTTTCCACGCGCGCGTCGGGATCAGTCCCGGCCGCTCGCCCGGCAGATCGATCGACAATGTCGACCCCAGACCGAAGCGGCGCGACATTTCCGCCATGCGTTCGGGCCCCAAGCGGCGGCCCATTTCGTAGAAATAGACGTCGCAGGATTGCGACAGCGCCTCGACCATGTCGATCGGGCCGTGACCGCCGCGTTTCCAGCAATGGAATTTGTTGTCGCCCAATTCCATATGCCCGGGGCAGCTCACGCGGAAATCCGGCGAGATACCCGATTCCATCGCCGCGAGCGCCACCATCATCTTGTAGGTGGAACCCGGCGCGTATTGGCCGGAGATCGCCTTGTTGGTGAGCGGCGCCTTCGAATTGGCAAGCAACGCGCGCCATGCCGGCCCCGAAATGCCGCGCGCGAATTCGTGCGGATCGTAGGAGGGGTGCGACGCCATCGTCAGCACGTCGCCGTTGGTGACGTCCATCACGACGGCGGCGGCGCTTTCCTCCCGCGCCAAACGCTTGGCCGCGAATTCCTGAAGTGCTGTATCGAGCGTGAGCACGATGTCGTGCCCCGGCTCGCCTTCGTTGCGCGCGAGTTCGCGGATCGGACGGCCCAGCGCGTTGACCTCGATCTGGGTGTTGCCCGCGCGCCCGCGCATGGCGAGGTCGTAGACGCGTTCGATTCCGCCGCGGCCGATGCGGAAATCGGGCAGTTCCAGCAGCGGATCGCCGGTCAAATCGCTTTCGGCGGGCGGCGCCACGTAACCGATCAGATGCGACGTGGTGTCGCCGAAGGGATAAAGCCGGGTCGAGCCCACGTCGATCGACACGCCGGGCAGATCGGGCGAGTTCACCGCGATGCGGCTGACGTCGTCCCAGGCGAGATTGTCCTTCACCGTCACCGGCAGGAAGCGGCGCTTGCGCGACACTTCGCGCAAAATGCGCCGGCGTTCGGTTTCGGAAATCGGCACGATCTCGGACAACGCGTCGAGCGTGGCGGTAACCGAACCGGTTTGCTCGGCGACGACGACGACGCGATAGTTGAGCTGGTTTTCCGCGATTACCTTGCCGTAGCGATCGACGATGCGCCCGCGCGGCGGGGCCAGCAGGCGCAGATTGATGCGATTGTCGTCGGCCATCGTGCGGTACTTGTCCGCTTCGACGACCTGCAAATAATACATGCGCCCGACGAGCACGCCGAACAGCGCCATCTTGCCGCCAGCCAGCAGCGCCAAGCGCCGCGTGAACAGCTTGGACCGCGCGGCGTCGCGATGATCGCGGTTCATGAGGCGGTTCATGGCCCCCTCACCCCGCCGTCAGGAAGAGGCGTTGCACGCGGCCCAGCACCGCACCGATCGCGGGATAGATCGCGATGGTCAAGGCGAGCTGTGTGGCGAACAAGGCGAACGGGACCGAGAGATGAGCCGCCGCATAGGCGACGATGGCGGTGGTGACCGCAGCACCGCCCGCGATCAGCGCGAACGACGCCCAGATCAGCCAGAACGCTTTGCCGCGGAAGAATTTGTGCTGCACGACGATGGTGTAGTGCACCAGCAGCAGCACCAGCGCGTTGAGGCCGAGCGGTGCCCCCGACAACGCGTCGTCGAGCAAGCCGACCAGGAAGGCGCCCCACGCCGGAAACAGATCGGGCCGATGCACGATCCAATAGAAGGCGCAGATCAGCACGATATTGGGCGCCACCATCGAATATTCGGGGATCGGCAGCGGCACGACCGACAGCAGCACGGCCAGCACCGTCGATACGACGGGCAAGGCCAGCTTCAACGACCGGTCGAGCTGGGCGAAGACAGCGCCGACCATCGTCGCGCCCTAACGCCCGCGCCGGGGCTGCGGCGGCGGGGCCGCAACCGGCAGCGTACCGGCCAGGCCGTAATCGACGATGCGGATCGCCTCCAGGCGATGGAAATCGACGAAGGGGCGCACGCGCACGCCGTGTTCGCCCGTCTGCACCACGATGCCCACCGGCAGCCCCGGCGGGAACACGCCGCCATCGCCCGACGTCACGATGCGGTCGCCCAGTTGGGGCCTCGCACCCGACGACAGGAAGGTGAGCTTGGGCATATCGGAGTTGTCGCCGTCGATGATCGCGCGATCGCGCGTCCCTTCGATTTGCACGGGCACATGGCTGTTCAAATCGGTCAGCAGCAGCACGCGCGCGGCGCGATCGCCGGTTTCGCCCACGCGGCCGACCAGGCCGTCGGGCACCAGCGCCGGCTGGCCCTTGGCGATGCCGTCGCGCGTTCCCGCCGCGATCAGCACCGAGCGCACGAAAGCGCCGCCCGCATCCGCGATCACGCGCGCGGTGACGAAGGTCAAGCCCGGCTCGGTCGCCACGCGCTGCATGTCGCGCATCGCGCGGTTTTCGGCTTCGAGATTGCGCGCGACTTGCTGCCAATGCAGCAGGCGGAGATTCTCCTCGCGCAGAAGGCGGTTTTCTTCGTGCACGTCGGCGTAGTGGCGCGCGGTGTCGATCATGCGCGCGGCCGTGTCGATCGGCTTGCCGATCGCGTCGAGCATCGGGGCGACGGCATCCACGACCGTCATGCGCGCACGCTCCACGACCGGCGCTTCCGCTTTGCCGAGCACGAGCAAGCCCACCGACGCGCCGATCAACCCGGTAAACGCCATGCGCTGCAGCAGCACCTTCAGCGGTGCCGTCAGCTTCAGCGTCGTGCCGGGTCGCGCCATCGGCGAAGCCTCAGTACATCGTGATCAGAACGTTGCGCAGCGTCTTCATCTCTTCCAGGCAGCGGCCCGTACCGAGCGCGACGCACGACAGCGGATCGTCCGCGACCGAGACCGGCAGACCGGTCGCATGGCGCAGCACGAAATCGAGATTGCCCAGCAACGCACCGCCGCCGGTCAGCACGATGCCCTTGTCGACGATGTCGGCGGCGAGTTCGGGGGCGGTGTGTTCCAGCGCCACCTTCACCGCTTCGACGATCGCGGAGACCGGCTCCGACAGCGATTCGGCGATCTGGCGTTCGGAAATCGCGAGTTCCTTGGGCACGCCGTTCATCAAGTCGCGGCCCTTGATTTCCATCACGCGGCCTTCGCCTTCTTCGGGCGGGGCGGCGGAACCGATTTCCTTCTTGATGCGCTCGGCCGAGGATTCGCCGACCAGAAGATTATGGTTGCGGCGGATATAGGCGATGATGGCTTCGTCCATCTTGTCGCCGCCCACGCGCACGGATTTGGAATAGACGATGCCGCCCAGCGACAGCACGGCGACTTCGGTGGTGCCGCCGCCGATATCGACGACCATCGAGCCCGTCGGTTCCGTCACCGGCAAGCCCGCACCGATCGCCGCGGCCATCGGTTCTTCGATCAGGAACACGCGGCGCGCACCGGCACTCTCCGCGGATTCCTGAATCGCGCGGCGTTCGACGGCCGTCGAACCCGACGGCACGCACACGATCACCTGCGGCGACGCGAAGGAGCGGCGATTGTGAACCTTGCGGATGAAGTGCTTGATCATCTCTTCCGCGACTTCGAAATCGGCGATGACGCCGTCGCGCAGCGGACGAATGGCGGTGATGTTGCCGGGCGTGCGGCCAAGCATCAGCTTGGCTTCGTCGCCGACGGCGAGCACTTGCTTCTTGCCCTTCACGTCGGCGATCGCGACGACCGACGGCTCGTTGAGAACGATGCCGCGGCCTTTCACGTACACGAGCGTGTTCGCGGTGCCGAGATCGATGGCCATATCGGCCGAGAGCATTCCGAGAAGTCGCGAAAACATCGAAACGAAGTGCCTTTCAGAAGAAACCTTGGGAAGTGCCCCGATTGCCCGGCGCTAACTCCCTTCCATACAAGCGGAATTCGGCGCAATTAAGCCCAAAGCGCCGGACTTGTCGACTGCGCTGCGCCGCCGCATAAAGCGACCGCGCGACGCCATCGGCGCCGACAAATTTCCGGCTTGGGTTTGCGCCATAATTCGCGCCCCTGATGAAGCCCTGTTCCGCCCGTCGGAGCTTGTGGATAAGTCCCGCCGGGCGACGATCCGACCAAGGTATCAGATCGCCCCCGCGACTGCCTAGGCAAGCCGGATAACCAAATCGGATCAGGGGTTTAATTTTACCGTCCGGGCAAAGAAAAACCCCGCCGGCGGACCGACGGGGTTTCCCAAAGCCAAACGCCCGAAGGCGGGAAGGCTTAGTTCTTGGCCTTGTCGACCAGCTTGTTCTTGCCGATCCAGGGCATCATGGCGCGCAGGCGTTCGCCGACCTTTTCGATGTCGTGGGCGGCGTTGCGGCGGCGCATCGCCTTGAACGAAGCCTGGCCGGCGGCGTTCTCGAGCACCCAGTCGCGGGCGAATCGACCCGACTGAATGTCGTCGAGGATGCGCTTCATCTCCTTCTTCGTTTCGTCGGTGATGATGCGGGGCCCGCGCGTGTAATCGCCGTACTCGGCCGTGTTCGAGATCGAGTAGCGCATGTTCGCCATGCCGCCCTCATAGATGAGGTCGACGATCAGCTTCACTTCGTGCAAGCACTCGAAATACGCCATCTCGGGCGCGTAGCCGGCTTCGACCAGCGTCTCGTAGCCCGCGACGATCAGCGCCGACAAACCGCCGCACAAAACGGCCTGTTCGCCGAACAGATCGGTCTCGCATTCTTCCTTGAACGTCGTCTCGATGACGCCCGAGCGACCGCCGCCGATGGCCGACGCGTAGGACAGCGCGATTTCAAGCGCGTTGCCCGACGGGTTCTGATGCACGGCCACGAGGCACGGCACGCCGCCGCCCTTCTGGTATTCCGAACGCACCGTGTGGCCGGGGCCCTTGGGCGCGATCATGAACACGTCGATGTCGGGACGCGGTTCGATCAGGTTGAAGTGGATGTTCAGGCCGTGCGCGAACGCGATCGCCGCACCCTGCTTCATGTTGGCCTTGAGATCGTCCTTCCAGAGCTGCGCCTGGAGTTCGTCCGGCGTGCAGATCATCATGACGTCGGCCCATTTGGCGGCGTCGGCGGGGCTCATCACCTTGAAGCCCGCGGCTTCGGCCTTCTTGATCGTGGCCGAGCCGGGACGCAGCGCGATGGCGACGTCCTTGACGCCCGAATCGCGCATGTTCTGCGCATGGGCATGACCCTGGCTGCCGTAGCCGACGACGACAACCTTCTTGCCCTTGATCAGGTTCGCATCGGCATCGCGATCGTAATAAACGCGCATCTTCTTCTTCCTCTTGGTTTG
Organism: Tagaea sp.; assembly: GCA_965228135.1. GTDB lineage: Bacteria > Pseudomonadota > Alphaproteobacteria > CACIAM-22H2 > CACIAM-22H2 > Tagaea. The sequence continues at coordinate 4,387,973 of OZ245798.1, read as the reverse complement.
GAAATCACATCCCGCGTTCGCCGCGGGCGATGGCAACGACGCCGGTGCGGCTTACTTCGGCCAGCCCCAGCGGTTTCATGAGTCCGACGAAGGCGTCGATCTTCTCGCCCGAGCCGGTGATCTCGAAAGTGAACGAGCCGATCGTCGAATCGATCGCCTTCGCCCGGAAAATGTCGGCGATGCGCAAGGATTCGACGCGCTTCTCGCCGGCGGACACGACCTTGACCAGCGCCAATTCGCGCTCGACATGCGCCCCTTCCATCGTGAGATCGCTGACGCGATGCACAGGCACCAGACGGTCGAGCTGCGCCTTGATCTGCTCGATCACCATCGGCGTGCCGCGCGTCACGATCGTGATGCGGCTGCGATGGCCTTCGGCATCCGTCTCGGCGACGGTCAGGCTTTCGATGTTGTAGCCGCGGCCCGAAAACAGGCCGACGACGCGCGCCAGAATCCCGGGCTCGTTGTCCACGAGCACGGCGATGGTGTGGCGTTCGATGGGGTCGTTCTTCGACATGGGAATTCTCTTTCGACGGAAGGGTTCTAACGGATGAAGCGGGTGCGCCTCAAACCAGAACCATCCCTTCCTCCGAAATCGGGCCGGCACCGCCGCCCTTGTTGCCCTTGTCGTCCGGCCCCAGGATCATTTCGTTATGCGCCGCTCCCGACGGGATCATCGGGAAACAGTTTTCCATCTGGTCGACGCACATATCGACGATGACCGGCTTCTTGATCGCGATCATCTCGTTGATCGTGTCGTCGACCTCGGAGAACTTCGTCGCGCGCAGGCCCACGCAATGGAAGGCTTCGGCGAGCTTCACGAAATCGGGCAGCGACGCCGTGTAGCTTTCCGAATAGCGCGAGCCGTGCAGCAATTCCTGCCACTGGCGCACCATGCCCATATACTGGTTGTTCAGGATGAACACCTTCACGGGCAGACGGTACTGCGCGATCGTCGACAATTCCTGGATGTTCATCAGCGTCGAGGCTTCGCCCGCGACGTCGATGACCAGCGCATCCGGGTGCGCGATCTGCACGCCCATCGCCGCCGGAAGACCATAACCCATGGTCCCCAAACCGCCGGAGGTCATCCAGCGATTCGGCTTCTGGAACTTCAGATACTGCGCGGCCCACATCTGGTGCTGGCCGACTTCCGTCGTGATGAACACGTCGTCGCGCTTGGCGGTGATCGCCTGCAAGCGTTCCAGCGCGTATTGCGGCTTGATGATCGTGTCCGACTTGCGATAGGCGAGGCAATCGCGCTTGCGCCAGGTTTCGATCTGCGCCCACCATTCGGCCAGCGCCTTCTTGTCGGGCTTGGCGCCGGCCGCGATGCGGCGATCCCATTCGGCGGCCAAGGCCGCGATGATGCGCCCCGCGTCGCCGACGATCGGCACCTCGACGCGCACGTTCTTGTTGATCGACGACGGATCGATATCCGCGTGGATCTTCTTCGAATTCGGCGCGAAGGCGTTCAAACGGCCGGTCACGCGGTCGTCGAAACGTGCACCAATATTCACCATCACGTCGCAGCCATGCATCGACAGATTGGCTTCGTACGTGCCGTGCATGCCCAGCATGCCCAGGAACAGCGGATCGGCGGCGGGCATGGCGCCCAGGCCCATCAGCGTGTTGGTGATCGGGAAGCCCGTGTGGCGCACGAACTTGGTCAGCGCGGCCGAGGCTTCGGGGCCCGAATTGATCACCCCGCCGCCCGTGTAGAAAATCGGGCGCTTGGCCGACAGCATCAGATCGACCGCTTGCGCGATCGCCTTCGGGTCCGGATCCAGACGCGGCGCGTACGAGACGCGCTTGAAGGCCTCGGCGTTCTTGTACTCGCCCTTGCCCATCAGGATGTCCTTGGGCAGGTCGATCACCACCGGGCCCGGACGGCCCGAGCGTGCGACATGGAACGCCTCGTGCACCGTCTGCGCGAGCTTGGTGATGTCCTTGACCAGATAGTTATGCTTGGTCGCGGGGCGCGTGATGCCGGTCGTGTCGGCCTCTTGGAAAGCATCGTTGCCGATCAGATGCGTGGGCACCTGGCCGGTCAGACACACGATCGGAATCGAATCCATCAGCGCGTCCACAAGGCCGGTCACGGCATTGGTCGCACCGGGGCCCGAGGTCACGAGCACCACGCCGACCTTACCGGTCGAACGCGCGTAACCTTCGGCCGCGTGCACGGCCCCGCCTTCCTGGCGCACCAGGATGTGCTTCACGGAATTCTGCAGGAAGATCGCGTCGTAGAGCGGCAATACCGCCCCGCCGGGATAGCCGAAGATAACGTCGACGCCTTGCTCCACCAGCGCCTTGAGGACGATTTCCGCGCCATTCATCTGGGCGGTGTCCTGGGTCGTGGCGGTTTTGGCGGCGGTCGACATTGTCTTCTCCTTTGCGAACTTGCGGTATGGCAAGGCGGCGCAAAATAGGGAGACACCCGGAACCCGTCAACCCATTTTTCTAATAAACATGCGAATTTCGGGAAGCAGACTTTCCGAAAATTGCGCATCGAGCCTTGTGGCAGCCTTGAGCTGGTTGCGGAACCACGTGCGCTGGCGCTTGGCGAATTGCCGCGTACTCGCCTTCAACGCGTTGATTGCGCTCGGTAAATCGCACGCGCCCCTGATATGCGCGGCGAGCTCCGGTACGCCCAAAGCGCGCATCGCGGGCAGCGTGTCGGGCAGATTCTGGGTCAAAAGGGCGCGGACTTCGTCGATCCCGCCGTCGGCGATCATGCGATCGACGCGGATATCGATGCGTTCGCCCAACAGATCGCGCGGCGGGTCGAGCAGCAGCGTCGGCCAGCTCGAATCTTCCAACGGGGCCGCCGCGTGGAAATCCGACAGCGCCGCGCCATGCGCTTCGACCACTTCCCACGCGCGCAGCACGCGCTGCGTGTCGTTGGGCGAAAGCTTGGCGCCCGCGACAGGATCGCGCTTGGCGAGTTCCGCATGAAACGCGATGGGGCCCAGTTCTTCGTGGCGTGCGCGCGCGCGGTCGCGGATTTCCGGCGGCACGGGCGGGACCGGCGACAAGCCTTCGACGATCAGCTTCAAATACATGCCCGTCCCGCCGCACAGGATGGGTAGCTTGCCCGCTTCATGCGCGGCGGCGATTTCGGTCAAGGCCGCATCGCGCCATCTGCCGACCGTACCGTGTTCGGCGGCCGGCCAAACGCCGTAAAGCCGGTGCGGCACTGCGGCTTCTTCCTCGGCCGTGGGCCGCGCCGACACGACGCGCAATTCGCGATAGACCTGCATCGCGTCGGCGTTGATCACCACGCCGCCGAATTCGCGCGCGATCGCGGCCGCGAGCGCGGATTTGCCCGACGCCGTGGGCCCCGCGACGATCAACGCTTTCTTGCCTTCAGCTAGCGGCCCGACCATGATCCCGGCCCCATGACCCACGCACTCGTTCTCACCTCGAACCCCCAAGCGGGGGAACTCGCCGACGACATATACCGGAATTTGCGCGAAGCGCTCGCGGCCGAATTCGGCGAGGCGGCCCCGCCCCGCCGGTTGGACGCGAACTCGGCGGCCGAATTCCTGCCCGGCGGCGGCGATCCCGAACGCCTGATCGCCTTCGCGCAAACGCTGATCGGCGACCGCAAGATCGACGTCAACGCGGTGCCCTTGGCCGGAAGGCGCAAAAAGCTGCTCGTCGCCGATATGGAATCCACACTGATCCAGAACGAGATGCTCGACGATATCGCGTCGCTGCTGGGTATTGGCGAGCGCGTGGCGACGATCACGCGCCGCGCGATGAACGGCGAATTGGATTTCCGCGCGGCCTTGGCCGAGCGCGTCGGGCTGCTGAAAGGCCAGCCCGAATCCATTCTCGAAAAAGCCGGCGAAGGGATCGCGGCGATCCCCGGCGGCGCCACACTCGCGCGCACGATGAAGGCGAATGGTGCGCTCACCGCCATCGTTTCCGGCGGCTTCACCTACTACACCGCGCGGGTGCGCTCGGCTTTGGGCTTCGATCGCGATTACGCCAATGTGCTGGAGATCGAGAGCGGCAAGCTGAAAGGCTCGGTCGCCGAGCCGATCCTGGGCCGCGAGGCGAAGCTCGCCACGCTCGAAAATCTCGCCGCCGAAATCGGTATTGGCGTCGCGGATGCGATCTCCGTGGGCGACGGCGCCAATGATCTGCAAATGCTGGGGGCCGCCGGATTGGGGGTGGCCTTCCGCGCTAAGCCGATGGTCGCCGCCCAGGCGCGTTTCCGGATCGATCACGGCGATCTGACGGCGCTGCTGTTCCTCCAGGGCTATACCGCCGACATGTTCGTGGCGTAGGCTCGGGCCTATGGCAAAGAACCGCATCATCGTCGGCATTTCGGGCGCGTCGGGCGTCATCTACGGCATCCGCGCGCTGGAAGCGTTGCGTGCGGCCAAGATCGAAACGCACCTTGTCCTTACTCGTACCGCCGCGATGACCATCGCCTACGAGACCGATTTGTCGCTCGCGGACGTCAAGAAGCTCGCCGACGTCGTGCACGCCAACGAGGATCTCGGGGCCGCGATCTCGTCGGGCTCGTTCAAGACGCTGGGGATGATCGTCGCCCCCTGCTCGATGCGCTCGGTTTCCGAAATCGCTTACGGCAATACGACGACGCTGCTGACGCGCGCGGCCGACGTGCAATTGAAGGAACGCCGCCGCGTGGTGCTGCTGGCGCGCGAGGCGCCGCTGCATTTGGGCCATCTGCGCGCGATGACGCAGGCGAGCGAAATCGGCGCCATCATCGTGCCGCCCGTCCCGGCTTTCTATACGAAGCCCAAGACGATCGACGATATCGTCGATCACACGGTCGGCCGCGCGCTCGATCTGTTCGAGATCGACACCGGCCGCGTCAAACGCTGGGGCGAAAAGTCGGGGCCCAAATCAAAGCGCTGAGCATCGGCCTCATGGTTCGACAAGCTCACCATGAGGTCTTCAAAATCGCCTCACCCTTCGACAGGCTCAGGGTGAGGCGAAATCCCGATCAGCCGGGCGAGACCGGCAAGCCAACGAAGCGCTGCTCGCCGCCGCGTTCGACCATGATCAGCACCGAGCGCCGTCCGGCGCTGCGCTGCTCGCGCACCTTATCCTGCGCTTGCGCGGGCGTGCCGATCTCGGTCTGCGCGATCTCGACGATCAAATCGCCCGCGCGAATCCCGCGTTCCTGCGCGACCGAACCTTCGGCCACCGTCACGACGACCACACCCTTGGCCTTGTCGCCCAGGTTGAAGCGCTGCTTGGTTTCCGGCGTGATCGGCGCGATGGTCATGCCGAGAAGCTCGATCTGCCCGGCGGGGGCAGCGGGGTTCTGCGGCGTGCGTTGGGCGGGTGCCGCCGCTTGGGCCTGCTCCTCCTCCAACTCGCCCAGCTTCACATCGAGCGTGACGGTGGAACGGTTACGCCAGACTTCGACCTTCACCGATTTGTCGACCGGCGTTTCCGCGACCAGACGCGGCAAGCGGCGCATATCGGTCACGTCCTTGCCGTCGAACTTCACGATCACGTCGCCGGCCTTGATATCGGCCTTCGCGGCCGGGCCGCTTTCCGGCACGCGCGCGACCATGGCGCCGCGGGCCTTGTCGAGCCCCACGCTTTCGGCGAGCTCGTCCGTCACGCTTTGGATATTCACCCCCAGCCAACCGCGCCGCACGCGGCCCTGGGTGCGCAATTGCTCGACCACGTTGCGCGCGATCGCCGACGGGATCGAGAAGCCGATGCCGACCGACCCGCCGGTGGGGGAATAGATCGCCGTGTTCACGCCGACGACTTCGCCCGCGAGATTGAACAACGGCCCGCCCGAATTGCCGCGATTGATCGAGGCGTCGGTCTGGATGAAATCGTCGTAGGGGCCCGCGTTGATGTCGCGCTGGCGGGCGGAGATGATGCCTTGCGTCACCGAACCGCCCAGACCGAACGGGTTGCCGATGGCGACGACCCAATCGCCCACGCGCGCGCGATCGCTATCGCCGAAGCGCACGAAGGGCAGCGGCTTGGGGCTTTCGACCTTCAGCACCGCGAGATCCGTGCGCTGGTCCTTACCGATCAGCTTGGCCTTGAGCGTTTGATTGTCGTGGAAGACGACGCTGATTTCCTCGGCCCCGTCGATCACGTGATTATTGGTGACGATGTAGCCTTCGGCCGTCACGACGAAGCCCGAGCCCAGCGACTGGCCGCGGCGCTGCGCCTGCGGGCCTTGGCCTTGCGGGTTCTGGCGGTCGAAGAAGTCGCGGAAGAATTCCTCGAACGGCGAGCCGGGCGGGAATTGCGGCGCGTCGGGGCGGCGCTGCTGGGGCTGTTGCTGCCCCGGACCCTGGCCGGGGCGCTGCGCTTGCGCCTGGGCGGGTGCCGCGGTCACGACCTGAATATTGACGACCGCCGGCAGCAAACGCTCGGCGAGATCGGCGAAGGTCGACGGGGCGAGCGTCGTCGCGATCGGGCGCGAAGGTGCGGCCAGCGACGGCGACGGGGCGGGTACGGCCTGCGGCGCCTGGGCGTAAGCCGGCAGAATTGCCGTAACGGTCAACGCCGCGACGGCGGCGATGCGGAAGGAAGCTGCGAACGAAGACGCTGCGAAGGACTGGGCCAAGGTTCTGATCCTCGGATCGTGGAGGGGGCCTTGCGGCCGATTATGCCGGGCCACTCGACACAGCACCAGCCCGGCCCTTCAAGGGAGTTAGGCGGCGGACGATGCGGTTCAAGCGGGAGCCCCGGACCTCGCATTTTTGCCGATGGATTACGGCCAAATCGCGGCGGCGCCCCCGGGGTTACCCGGCGTTACGCTCAAAAAAAGAAACGCCCGGCGCGGGGGGAACCCCGGCCGGGCGTCGTTTGGTCCGACGGCGTGGCGTCGGTCAGCGGCGCGGGGCGGGTGCCCCGCCCGGGCGCTGTTCGCGGAAGTAGCGGAAGAAATCGCTATCGGGCGAGAGCACGATGGTCGAGTTCGATTCCGACAACGACTTGCGATAGGCCTCCAGCGAGCGCCAGAACGCGAAGAATTCCGGGTTGGCCCCGTAGGTCTTCGCGTAGATCTCCGCCGCTTCCTGATCGCCCTTGGCGCGGGTGATCGCCGCGTCGCGCTGGGCGTCGGCCAGCACGACGGTGCGCTCACGATCGGCCTCGGCGCGAATGCGCTGGGCCGATTCCGCACCTTGCGCGCGCTCGGACGTCGCTTCGCGCACGCGCTCGGTCTGCATGCGCGCGAAGATGGCGTTCGAGTTGTCGGTCGGCAGATCGGCGCGCATGATCCGCACGTCGACCACCTCGATGCCGAAGGATTTGGTTTCCGACACCACGCCTTCGGTGATCTGGCGCATCAACGCGGCGCGACGCTCGTTGAACAACGCACCCAGCGGCGCCGAACCGAACGTGTTTTGCAGGTTCGACTGCACGGCGTTCGCCAAACGCTGGCGCATGCCGACTTCGTTGCGCGCGGACGTGAAGAACATCAGCGGGTCGCGGATGCGATAGCGCGCGAACACGTCGACCACGATACGCGCCTGATCGCCCATGACGATTTCGCGCGGCGTGTCGTCGAAGTCGAGCAAGCGCTTTTCGAAGTAGAGCACGTTCTGCACGAACGGGATCTTCACTTGAAGACCCGGCTCCTGCACCACGCGCACGGGCGCGCCGAATTGCAGGACCAGCGCTTGCTGCGCTTGCCCGACCGTGAAGAAGGCCGACGACGCCAGAATGGCGAGGCCGCCGAGAACGATGGCGATCGCCGCGAGTTTCACTTGGCTCATCGCACCGCTCCTTGCTGCTGGGGCTGACCGGCGGCGGGTGCCGCCGGAGACGCGGGCCGGCGCAGCAATTCGTTGAGCGGCAGCACGGGTACCACGCCCGAACCGTTCGAAGCGCCGCCACCGTTCTGGTCGATGATGACCTTCTGGTTGCCGCGCAGCACGTTCTCCATCATTTCGAGATAGAGGCGCTGGCGCGTGACTTCGGGCGCCGTGCGATAGGCTTCGAGCAGCGCCTGATAGCCCGCGACATCGCCCGTGGCGCGCGCCACGATCTGCTGGCGATAGCCTTCGGCTTCCTGCCCCAAACGCTGCGCCTCGCCGCGGGCGCGCGGCACGATGTCATTGCGGTAGGATTCGGCTTCGTTCTGCGCGCGTTGGCGATCCTGGATCGCGCGCTGCACGTCGCGGAACGCGTCGATCACCTGCTGCGGCGGTTCGACCGCACGGAACTGCACCTGATCGACCGCGATACCTGCTTCATAAAAGTCGAGCAGGCTTTGCATCGCCGCCTTCACGCGCGTTTCGACCGAGTTGCGATTCTGGAAGATCGGCTGCATGGGCGTGAGGCCGATCGTCTCGCGCATCGCGGCTTCCGCCACCGATTTCACGGTGATTTCGGGCGAGGCGACGTTGAACAGGAATTTCGACGCGTCGGCGATGCGCCATTGCACCGTGAAGCGCACGTCCAGAATGTTCTGGTCGCTGGTCAGCATCAGCGATTCGTCGAGCATCGCGCGATCGCGGCGCGCCTCGTTGCCTTCGCGGAAACCGACCGTCAGCTGGTTGACCGCCAGCACGTTGGTCTGGATCACGCTTTCGACGGGATAGGGCATGTGCCAGTTGAGGCCGGGATAGGTGATGCGTTCCATTTCGCCGAAACGCAGCACGACGCCGACATTGGCGGGCTCGACCCGGTAGAAACCGGTCGCCATCCAGCCCGCGACCAGCACGATGGCGCCCAGCGCCAGCGCCTTGGCCGACAGGCCTTGGCTGCCGCCGCCCGGTCCGCCCGGGAAATAACGGCGCAGCTGTTCCTGGCCTTTTCGGACCAGATCTTCGAAATCCGGGCCCTTGGACCCGCCACCCCCGCCGCCCGGCGGACGTCCGCCCCACGGGTTGTTCGGGCGCTGGCCGCCGCCATTGCTGCCGCCACCGCCGCCGCCCCATGGGCCGCCGCCACCACCTTGATTCCACGGCATGGAGATGTGCTTCCTTTCCCTGTCGTGAGGCGTTGCGAATGTTCCGCAACGGCCCGTGCCTAAAACCGCTTTTCCCGGAACAAGTGGCTCCGGATTGAGTGCGGGCCTATATAAACGTCGAAGCGTCCCGGATCAAATCAGGACGCGGACGGATTTAAGCAAGTTTTACAGCGATTCAAGTTCCCACCGGACGAAGGACCCCCGCCCGTGAGCGTTGCCCAAGCCCAAATCCTCGAAGCCCTGAAGAAAATCATCGACCCCGACACCGGCAAGGACATTCTGAGCCAGAGCATGGTGCAAGGTCTGGTGGTACGCGACGGGCATGTGGGTTTCTCGCTGGAAGTCGATCCCGCACGGGGCCCGAAACTCGAGCCGTTGCGCAAAGCGGCCGAACAAGCGGTCGAAAAAATCCCCGGTGTACTTTCGGTCACGGCCGTTTTGACCGCCCAGAAAGGGGCGGCACCGGCCGCGCAAAAGGGCCACGGGCATAGCCACGGTCCGGCACAAGGTGCCGGCGCCAAGCAGCTTGTCCCCGGCGTCAAAGCAATCGTCGCCGTCGCCTCGGGCAAGGGCGGCGTGGGCAAATCTACGACCGCGACGAATATCGCCGTGGCGCTGGCGCGGAAGGGCTTGAAGGTCGGCTTGCTCGATGCCGACGTGTATGGCCCCTCGCAGCCGCGCATGCTGGGCCTGTCGGGCCGGCCGGATTCGCCCGACGGGAAAATTTTGGCGCCGATGAGCAATCACGGGGTCGCGTGCATGTCGATGGGCTTCCTCGTGCCCGAAGATACGCCGATGATCTGGCGCGGGCCGATGGTCATGGGGGCACTCGAACAGATGTTGCGCGACGTGGCGTGGGGCGAGCTCGACATCATGATCGTCGACATGCCGCCGGGCACGGGCGACGCGCAGCTCACCATGGCGCAGCGCGTGCCGTTGGCGGGTGCGGTCATCGTCTCGACGCCGCAAGACATCGCATTGCTCGACGCGCGCAAGGGCCTCAACATGTTCCGCAAGGTCGACGTGCCGGTGCTCGGCATCGTCGAAAACATGAGCTATCACATCTGCTCAAATTGCGGCCATCGCGAGCACATCTTCGGCCATGGCGGCGCGCATGCCGAGGCCAACAAGCTGGGCGTGCCGTTCCTGGGCGAAGTGCCGCTGCATATCGCGATCCGCGAAACCTCCGACGGCGGCACGCCGATCGTCGCGAGCCAGCCAGACAGCGCGCATGCCGCCGCCTATCGCGCCATCGCCGATAAGGTTTGGGCGGCGGTCGAGCCGGGCGTCAAATCTTCCCGGCCGGCGGGTCCGCGCATCGTCGTTCAGTAACCGCGATTTCGCGGGTACAATCCGGGTCCAGTCCGATTCGGGATCGGTTCATGACGATTCGCGCGCGTAGATCATCGATGCTGTTGGCCGGGGTCGCCCTCGTCGCGTTGGCGGCGTGCGCGGACGATTCCGCGCGCATGCCGGCGGCCCAGCCCGCCATCGTCGTCGCCCCGCCGCCCCCGCCGCCCAGCGCGATGGGCTCGGCAGCCCCGCAGCAAATGGCGCCGATGGCCCCCGCCCCGATGGCGACGGCCCCCGCCCCGCAAGCGATGCAAGCGCCGTCGATGGTGCTCGCCGGGCATCTTGCGTCCTATCGCACGGCGGAAAGCGCGCAAGCGGGCTGGCAGCAATATGTCCGCCAGCAGCCCGCGTTGCAGACGCTGAAGCCTTATTTCGTGCCGGTCACGATCAACGGCCAGCCGTGGATCCGATTGCTCGCCGGCGATTTCCCGAACGCCGAGGAAGTGAACCGCTTCTGCAATTGGGCGCGTTCCAACCGCATGTATTGCGTGCCGATGCCCGTCGCGGCGGCGAACCAGCCCAACGCGCATATGCCGCGCGCGAACGCCCCGGCCGCAACTCCCGCTTCCCCCGCCGCGACGCCGGGTTCCGGCACGATGCAGCGCCAGCGCCAGCCGCGCGGCACGCCGCAACCGGCGGCGGAAATGCCGGCACCGGCGCCGACGCCGGCCCCGATGGCAGCCCCCGCCCCGGCCGCACCCGCCGCGACAATGACCGCCCCACCGCCCGCGCCGGCGACGATGCAGCCCGCCCCGATGCCGCAAGCACCGGCGGCGGCCAACGGCGCGCCCACACCCTTGGCGCCGCCGCTACCGCCGCGCCGTCAGCCCAGCAACACGGGCATTCCGCAGTAAATCAGCCGCCGAAGCGGCGGATTTGCGCGCGGATCTCCGCCGCGTCGATCGCGATATTGTGGTTGGCGAAATCGGCCGCGATTTTGCGGACCACGTCTTCGCAGCCCGGCGCCTCGTAATCGGCGGTGACGACCTCTTGCTCGTAGGCGTCCATCCAGGCGCCGGAAAAGCCCATATGCTGGCCGGCCCAACGCGCCAAGCGGCGGTTGCGTTCGTGGATATCGGCGCAACGGAATTCCCGATCGTCGACCATGACGCGGGATATGGGGCGATGAAAACGCCGATTCCAGGCTTTTAAAATACGTTTCGGCGCCGGAATTAGCGCTCGAGCGTGGCCATCAACTCGGTCCATTCGCGCTTGCCGAGACCCGAGTTTTCCTGCGTGACGTTCTCGCCCGCGAGCAAGCGCTTGATCACCGCCATGCCCGGCCCCGACACGGACGTGCCGGTCATCCGGTAATCGCGGAACGCCTCGAACGCGATCGGGCACCAGCGCTCGACGATCTTGCAGATTTCGTCGGCATAGACGCGGATTTCGTATTGCGCGTGGGCATCGGCGCGCAACGACAGGAAATGCAGAAGGTTGTTGAGATCGACCTTCCAATACCATTGCGTGTAGTAGTTCGTCGGCAAGGTCATGCGCGCGAGTTCGCGCGCGAGACCCGGCTTGCCCGGCACGATCGTCGTGCCGTCGCGCGTCTCGTTCAGCAATTCTTCGTAGACGCGATAGGCTTCGGCCGAGAGGTTCTCGATCGCCGACAGCGCCTTTTCGGCGTCAGCTCCTTGCAGCAAATCGCCGCGCCCCTGGCGGTTCACGGTCGATTGCGCGGCGAGCTGGCCCGGGACCGGCACGTAGAATTCGCGGTCGAGGATCGAATAACGCGCCGAATACTCGTTCACATTCGCCGTGCGATGGCGGATCCACTGGCGCGCCACGAAGATCGGCAGCTTCACATGCAGCTTGATCTCGCACATCTCGAACGGGGTCGAGTGGCGGTGGCGCAGAAGGTAGCGGATCAGGTTCCGGTCGTCGGAAACCTTCTTGGTGCCCTTGCCGTAGGACACGCGCGCGGCCTGCACGATCGCCGCATCGTCGCCGAAATAATCGATCACCCGCACGAAGCCGCTATCGAGCACGGGCAGCGCCGAATAGAGGATTTCCTCGAGGGCCGGCACGGTCGGACGGCGGGTGGTGGCCTGGGCCGCACGGGCGGCGTCGATCTCGGCTTGTTGTTCGGCGTTCAGATTGGACATCGGCGCGACTCGGGGTGGCTTTTTGACGGGGGCGGAGTTTACCGCTCGCCCCCTTTCCCCGGAACCGCCGAACGCCTATATTCGGGGTGCCGGGCAACCGGCTATGGCGATAAACGGCTTACGTAATAGCCGATGCGGACCCGGGGGCAGTGCCCGGCGCCTCCACCATCTACGGGGGCGAACCAGGATCGACGCGCGGGTAAAGGTATGACTTTCGCTCGGCATGGTACCGCCGATATCGGGCCATTCTAGAGATGCCAACGACAACGTGGCTCTCGCTTCGGAAGCGCGTCTGGCCGCCTAACGGCGACTTGACGTAAGTCCATAAGCGCGGCTCGGGGGGCGCCGGGCAACAGAAGCCCCCCACTTTCGACCGGCACGGCGCCGGGCGGAACGACGAAGCCCGACCCAAGGGGCTACCCGACGCAAGGGATGCGGCCAGTGAGCAGCGAGAAGAACGACAAACTGCACTACGACCGGATGATGGAGAACGCGCTGCGCGGCGTGGTGCGCGAAGCGTTGGAAACGGCCGCCGCGACCGGCCTGCCGGGCGAGCATCATTTTTACATCACCTTCCGCACCGATTTTCCCGAAGTCGATATCCCCGCGCGTTTGAAGCAGCGTCATCCCGACGAGATGACGATCGTGCTGCAGCACCAGTTTTGGGATTTGAAGGTCGAGGCGGATCGCTTCGGCGTGACGCTGTCCTTCGATCGCGTTCACGAACGCCTGATCGTTCCTTATGCGGCGATCACCGCCTTCGTCGATCCGTCGGTGCAGTTCGGCCTGCAATTCCCGGCGAGCACGCCGCCCGCCGCGAAGACCGAGCCGGAACCCGCGAAGGACGTCGCGAAAAGCGACACAAAAAGCGAAACGCCGGCGGAAGCGCCCGAACCGGGCGCGCGCGTCGTGGCGCTCGACGCGTTCCGCAAGAAAAACTGACTCGCATTTCGGCCGCGCGATGCCGTCGAATGGCGATGCTGGCGTCGTTCCCGCCGATCATGCCGATTGGCGACATTGAATCCTTTAAACTTCGCCGCGCGTTGAACCGGGACGCGCGCTTCAGTCGGCATTCATCTGTAGTCCCTAAATAGGGGCGTGCGTCGATGGGGCGCGCTTGTTTGTAGCTTGAGGTAGGTTTGATGTTTGGCTTCGGCAGCGGCCGCGCCGCCGCGATACTTTCGGCACTGGATCGTTCGCAAGCGATCATCGAATTCAAGCTGGACGGCACGATCGTCACGGCCAACGAAAATTTCCTAAAAACGTTGGGTTATTCGCTGGCGGAAGTACGCGGCAAGCACCATTCGATGTTCGTCGAGCCCGCTTATGCGGCGAGCGCCGAATACAAGGAATTCTGGGCGCGTCTGGCGCGCGGTGAATTCCAGCAGGCGCAATTCCCCCGCGTCGCCAAGGGCGGGCGCGAAGTGTGGATCGAGGCATCCTATAACCCGATCGTCGGCCGGTCCGGCAAGCCCGTGAAGGTCGTGAAATTCGCGACCGACATCACCGCGACGAAGAACGCCGCGATTGCGCGGGAGAGCCAAATCGCGGCGTTGAACCGATCTCAAGCGACGATCGAATTCGATCTCGACGGCAATATCCTCGACGCCAATCCAAATTTTCTGGCGACGGTCGGCTATCGCTTGGACGAAATTCGCGGCCGCCATCATTCGATGTTCGTGGCACCCGATTACGCCGCCAGCCGCGACTACAAGGATTTCTGGGAGAATCTCCGCCGCGGCCAGTTCCAAGCCGGGCAATTCCACCGCATCGGTAAGGGCGGCAAGCCCGTATGGATCGAGGCGTCGTACAACCCGATCCTCGACGCGCGCGGCAAAACGGTGAAAATCGCGAAATTCGCGGCCGATCTGTCGCCGCGCAAAGCGCAGACGCAAGCGCTCGCGCAGGATTTCGACGCCAACGTCAAAACGATGGTGACGGCGCTGTCCGAAACGGTCGAAGGTTTGCGCGGCACATCCTCCGGACTCGCCGCCGCCGCCGGCCAGAGCACCGAGCAAGCGGCCGTCGTTTCGGCGGCAGCCGAGCAGCTTGCGACGGCGAGCGGCGAAATCGCGAACAAATTGTCGGATTCGACCGCGATCGTCGGCACCGCCGTCGATCGCGCCAAGCAGTCGGAGTCGATGGTCGCCACGCTCGTCGCGGCGGCCGAAAAAATCGGCAGCGTGACGAAGCTCATCACCGATATCGCGGGGCAGACGAATCTACTCGCCCTCAACGCCACGATCGAGGCCGCGCGCGCGGGCGAAGCGGGCAAGGGCTTCGCGGTCGTCGCCTCGGAAGTGAAGAACCTCGCCAACCAGACGTCCCGCGCGACCGAGGAAATCGCCGCCCAGATCGCCGAGATCCAATCGGCCAGCCGCACCACGGCCGATTCGATCCGCGAAATCGGCGAGATCATCGGCCGGGTGAACGGCATCTCCACGTCGATCTCGGGGGCCGTCGAGGAGCAATCGGCGGCGACGCGCGAAGTCGCGTCGAATATCGACGGCGTCAGCCGGGCTGCGGCGGATACCAGCCAATCCGCCGCGGCGATCCAGGCATTGGCGAAGTCGCTCGGCGAACGCACCCACGATCTGGAAACCCGCGTCGACGGGTTCGTGGCCAGCGTCCGCGCGATGTGACCGTGGCATTAAATCGGACTATCTCAAGATTTATCGTCCGCCTCTCGTGATTCATCCTGAAATTCATGGGAACGGAAGATGATTCGGCAAAAACGCCCTGGATACCATTAAGGCAAAACTAAGGCGGCGGTCGCACTCTCACGCATGTAACGCAGTCGCAATCCAGCGATCGCAGACGGCGATTTCGCCGAGGCGGGAGAAAAACCAAATGTTCGGGTTACAAGCGTCCAGCGCGAAATCCACCTTGGCGGCGCTGGATAGATCGCAGGCGATCATCGAGTTCGAGTTGGACGGCACGATCGTCACGGCGAACGAGAATTTCCTGAAGGCGCTGGGCTACACGCTGGCCGAAGTGCGCGGCAAGCATCATTCGATGTTCGTCGAACCGGCCTATGCGGCGAGTCCCGAATACAAGGAATTCTGGGCGCGGCTCAATCGCGGCGAATTCCAGCAGGCGCAGTATCTGCGCTTGGCCAAAGGCGGGCGCGAAGTTTGGATCGAAGCGTCGTACAACCCGATCCGCAACAGCATGGGCAAGCCCGTGAAGGTCGTCAAATTCGCGACCGATATCACCGCGACGAAGACGGCGGCGATCGAACAAGCGGGCCAGATCGAAGCGCTGCGGCGCTCGCAGGCGACGATCGAGTTCGATCTCGACGGCAAAGTCCTCACGGCGAACGAGAATTTCTTGAAGACGTTGGGCTACACGTTGGACGAGATCCGCGGCAAGCACCATTCGATGTTCGTCGAGCCCGCCTTCGCCGCGAGCGCCGAGTATAAGGAGTTCTGGACGAAACTGCGCAACGGCGAGTTTCAAGCCGCGCAATACAAGCGGATCGGCAAGGGCGGCCGCGAAGTCTGGATCGAAGCGTCCTACAACCCGATCATGGACGCGAAGGGCCGGCCCTATAAGGTCGTCAAATTCGCGACCGATCTGTCGCCGCGCAAGGCGCAGACACGCGCCTTGGCCGACGATTTCGAAACCAACGTAAAATCGCTGGTCCAGACGCTCGCCAACGCGACGGGCGACATGCGCGCCACGACGCAAAGTCTGGCGTCGGCGGCCGAGGAAACCAACTCGCAAGCCTCGACGGTGTCGGCGGCGACCGAGGAGCTTTCGGCGTCCAGCGCCGAAATCGCCCGCCAGATCGCCGAATCGACGAACGTCGTCGGCGCCGCCGTCGATCGCGCCAAGCAGTCGGAGTCGATGGTCGCCACGCTCGTCGCGGCGGCCGAAAAGATCGGCAGCGTGACGAAGCTGATCACCGATATCGCGGGCCAGACCAATCTGCTCGCCCTCAACGCCACGATCGAGGCCGCGCGCGCCGGCGATGCCGGCAAGGGCTTCGCGGTCGTCGCGTCGGAGGTCAAATCGCTCGCCAACCAGACGTCCCGGGCGACCGAGGAAATCGCCGCCCAGATCGCGGACATCCAGAACGCGAGCCGCACCACGGCCGACGCGATCCGCGAGATCGGCGAGATCATCGGCCGGGTGAACGGGATCAGCACCTCGATCTCGGGCGCCGTCGAGGAACAATCGGCCGCGACGCGCGAAGTTTCGTCGAACATCACGGGTGTGAGCCAATCGGCGGCGAGCACCAGCGAATCGCTGGTGTCCATGCAGAAGCTGGCCGAGACGCTGGCGGGCCAAACGGGCGATCTTTCGGGCCGCGTCGACGCCTTCGTGGCGACGGTCCGCGCGATGTAACCGGGTTACCCTCCCCCCGCTTTGCGCGGGGGGAGGCGTTTGGGTAGAGTGCGGCGACCTTTGAGATTGGGGAGCCGACAGGATGCCTGGATTCGAATATCGCGAAATGATCGACGTGGCGCATGACGACGTGCCGATGCGCAAATTGGCCGACGGGCCCGTCTCCAAAGCCAAATTCGAAGGCCGCGATATTCTGAAGGTCGATCCGGCGGTGCTGACGCTGCTGGCCCGCCAAGCCTATATCGACATCGCGCATTTGCTGCGCCCGGGCCATTTGGGCCAATTGCGCGCGATCCTCGACGATGCGGAAGCCTCGGCCAACGACAAATTCGTCGCGGCCGATCTGCTGAAGAACGCCAATATCGCCGCGGGCGGCGTGTTGCCGATGTGCCAAGACACCGGCAACGCCATCGTCATGGGCAAGAAGGGCCAGAATGTGTGGACCGGCGGCGACGACGCCGCGGCCCTCGCCAAGGGCGTCTGGCAATCCTATGACGAGCGCAATCTGCGCTATTCGATGGTCGCACCGCTGGGCATGTTCGAGGAGACGAACACCGGCGACAATCTGCCCGCCCAGATCGACCTCTACGCCACCGAAGGCGACGAATACGAATTCCTGTTCGTCGCCAAAGGCGGCGGGTCGGCCAACAAGACGTTCCTGTTCCAGGAAACGCCGTCGCGCCTGACCGAAAAGGGCATGCTCGATTTCCTCGACGCCAAGATCAAGACGCTCGGCACCGCCGCCTGCCCGCCTTATCACCTCGGCATCGTCATCGGCGGCACGTCGGCCGAGCAAAATCTCAAAACGCTGAAGCTCGCGACTTGCCATTATCTCGACGGTTTGCCGGATTCGGGCAACAAGCACGGCCAGGCCTTCCGCGATCGCGGGATGGAAGAAAAAGTCCATAAGCTGACGCAGATGAACGGCATCGGCGCGCAGTTCGGCGGCAAGTATTTCTGCCACGATGTGCGCATCGTGCGCTTGCCGCGCCACGGCGCCAGCTTGCCGATTTCGATCGGCGTGTCGTGCTCGGCCGATCGTCAGGCGCTGGGCCGCATCACCAAAGACGGCGTGTTCCTCGAACAGCTCGAACAGGATCCCGCCCGCTTCCTGCCGGAATTGGACGTGTCGAAACTCGCGGGTGCCCCCGTGCAGATCGATCTGAACCGGCCGATGAAGGACATCCGTGAAACGCTGTCGCGCTTGTCGATCACCACGCGCGTCAACCTCACCGGTACGATCATCGTCGCGCGAGACCTCGCGCATGCGCGCCTGCGTGCGGAGCTCGAGAAGGGCAATCCCCTGCCCGATTATTTCAAGAACCACGTCGTCTATTACGCCGGCCCCGCCAAGACGCCGCAGGGCTATGCCTCGGGGTCCTTCGGGCCGACGACGGCCGGGCGCATGGACAGCTTCGTCGAGCAGTTCCAGGCCGCCGGCGGCAGCTACGTCATGCTCGCCAAGGGCAACCGATCGAAGACCGTCACCGAATCCTGCAAGAAGCACGGCGGCTTCTATCTCTGCTCGATCGGCGGCGAAGGCGCGTTGCTGGCCGAGCATTGCATCAAGAAGGTCGAGTGCATCGCGTATCCCGATCTCGGCATGGAAGCGATTTGGAAGATCGACGTGGTCGATTTCCCCGCCTTCCTGGTCGTCGACGACAAGGGCAACGACTTCTTCGCCAAGTGGAGCGGCTGATCGCGATGATCCTGATCGGCCAATTCGATTCGCCTTATGTGCGCCGGGTCGGCATCGCGCTGAAGCTCTACGGCCTCGAATTCGAGCATCGGCCGTGGTCGACCTTCGGCGACGCCGACAAGATCCGCGCCTATAACCCGCTGCTGCGCGTGCCCACGCTGGTGCTGCCGGATGGCGACGTGCTGATCGAAAGCCACGCGATCCTCGATTACGTGGATTCGTTGGTGCCGGCCGGAAAGCGCCTGTACCCCGTGGCCGAGCCCGACCGCCATCGCGCGATCAAGGTGGCGGCATTGGCCACAGGTATCGCCGACAAGGCGGTCAGCCTGTTCTACGAAAAAGTGCTGCACGACAAGGCCTCGACCACGATCGATACGCGCTGGCGCGACCAGATCGCGGGCGCGTTGAACGCGTTGGAATCCGATCGCGCGGCGCGGACCACCGCCTATTGGTTCGGCGATGCGATCGGGCATGCCGATATCGCGGTCGCCTGCGCGCTACGCCATGCGCGCGACGCGCATCCGGGCTTGATCGCGTTCGACCGCCTGCCCGCCCTCGCCGCCCATGCGCAGCGTTGCGAGGCGTTGCCGGTGTTCCAGGAAATTTCGCAGGTCTTCATTCCGCCGTCGTAAGCGGGCGAAGACCTAACAATTCTCGAAATTGGTGAAGAACAGGACCATGTCCGTGTTTTCGCCGTCGGCCGCCAGCGGCAGGAACAGCGTGTAGCGCGCGATATAGCGCCCGCCCCACAGCATGTCGCCGCGATTGTCCTGGCCGTGGATCGACGTGTCGCGGAACAACGGCCGGCCATTGCCGATCACGCGGCGATAATTCGTCAGCACCTGTTCGCGCATCCCGGGCAGATCCTGGCCCAGATAGCCTTCGACCACCGGCCGCCCGGTCGGATCGAAGCCGCGCGCGGCGACTTGGCGCGTGCCGAGCAGGCGATAGCGAAAATAGGGATCGTCGCCCAGCACATCGACCAGGCCGATATCGGGCAGATGGCCGGGAATGTCGCCGGGTTCGAGATCGGCGCGCGCGGGCATTCGCCGCGCGCCCCGCTTGGCGGCCCAATAATCGAACAAGCGCCGACCGCGCGAATCGAGCGCGTCTTCCGCCGGCAGCCCGTCGATTTCGGCCTTCAAATCCAAGAATCGTCTCCGCGAAAGGGCAGCAATGGTTTCTCCCCGCCGCTTAATAAAAGGTTAGGATCGGACCCGTTCGCGAAGGATTACCTATGTCTCACTCGGCCCTCGTTCTGTTTTCCGGCGGGCAGGACTCGACCGCCTGCCTCGCCTGGGCGCTCCGCCGTTACGACCGCGTGGAAACCGTCGGTTTCGACTATGGCCAACGCCATCGCGTGGAACTCGATTGCCGGCGCGACGTGCTGGCCGCAATCCGTGCGGAATTTCCCGAATGGGCCGCCAAACTGGGCGAGGACCATCACGTCGATCTCGCCGCCCTCGGCGCCATCTCGCAAACGTCGCTGACGCGCGAGACGGCGTTCGAATACGAACGCGGCGGCCTGCCCAATAGCTTCGTGCCCGGGCGCAATCTGCTGTTCTTCACCTTCGCGGCGGCGATCGCCTATCGGCGCGGCCTGAAGCGTCTGGTCGGCGGCATGTGCGAGACGGATTATTCGGGCTATCCCGATTGCCGCGACGACACGATGAAGGCGCTGCAAGTCGCCTTGTCGCTCGGCCTCGACAAACGCCTCGTGATCGAAACGCCGTTGATGTGGATCGACAAGGCCGCGACCTGGGAAATGACCCGGGAGCTGGGCGGCGACACGCTGGTCGATCTGGTCGTCGAGCGCACCCATTCCTGCTACGCGGGCGACCGCACCAAACGCCACGCTTGGGGCTATGGCTGCGGCGTGTGCCCGGCGTGCGAATTGCGCGCGGCGGGCTGGCAGAAATGGCGCGCGTCTAATTGAGGTGCCGGGTTTCGCCGGGCGCCAAAGAACCCGGCAGGCCCGCACCCCAGGCGAGCGGCAATTCCCATTCGGCCTTCGCGGCCGCGTCGCGCAGAATGCGCATCAAGCCGAACATCCCGTCATCGGCCAGGGCGATATCGATGCGCGCATTGTCGGTCGCGATCAGCACGATCGTCGTGCGCGCATCGGCCTGGCGCTTGATGTTGAACCCCCACAGCAAGCGCGGCGGCGGCAAGGCGTTCGTGGCGGCGGCGGCGGCCGGCGGCGGCGGGGCCGGTTCGGCGGGTGCCGAAGGTGCCGGGGCCGACGCTTGGCGCGGCGGGCGCACGGCCGCGCGATCTTCGAACGCGGTGGCGAAATCGGCCTTCGCGGTCAGGCGCGTTTCGGCCATATCGAGCAGGAAGTCGCGCGCGGCGGGGGATTTCGCCTCCGCCACCGTCTTGCGCAGCTCGTCCGTCAGGCCTTTCCAGAACAGCGCCAGAAACCGCCGCGTGAGCCAGAAGCGCATCGTCGCCTCGCCCGAAGCGTTCATTTTCAGCAAAAGCCGGTCTTCGACCGGGACGACGTCGACGCCGAATTGTTGGATCGTGGCCATGTTCGGCTAATGTGGGCCGAAATCGGACACGGGACAATGCGCGAGAACGGCGACGATCTGGATTTGCTGCTGGCGGCGATCAAACCGCGCGACGATGCGCGCGCGTTGTTCGCCAATGCCGCATTGCATCCGGCCCTCGCCGCGTGGGGGCCGCACCTCGATTGCCTGCAAGCTTGGAAACCCGACGCCGACGCGCTGATCGAAAGCAAGGCGATTTTGGTCGAGACGCCCCAAGGCCCCTACGACGCCGCCTTCGTGCGCCTGCAACGCCAGCGCCAGCGCCATCTGGGCACGCTCGCGCGGGCGCTTGGCGCAATCAAACCCGGCGGCATGCTGGCGGTGTGCGGGCCCAATGCGATGGGCGGCGCGCGCCTCGCCGACGATCTGGCCGAGATGGGGGTCGAGGGGAAATCCACCTCCAAACACAAATGCCGGCTGGTCGTGGCGACGCGGCCCGCGAAACTCGATCTCGCGCGTTTCGTCGATCTGGATGCGCCGCGCGAGATCCCCGCGATCGGCGCCGAAAGCGCGCCGGGCGTATTCGCCTGGGACCGGATCGATCCCGGCACGAATTTGCTGCTCGAAACATTGCCGCCACTGACGGGGCACATCGCCGATCTGGGGGCGGGCTGGGGGGCGCTGGCCCGCGCGATCCTGGCGCGCAATCCCGGCACCACGCTCGACGCTTACGAGGCCGATGCGGTTGCCGTCGCCTGCCTGCGCGCCAATCTGCCAAGCATGCGCGCGCAGTGGTACGACGTGACGAAGGGTTTGCCGCAAAAGGGCTATGATTCGATCGTCTCGAACCTGCCGTTCCACGATGCGCGCGGCGAAAACCGTTCGCTCGCCGCCGCTTTCGCGCGCGTCGCGGCCGAGGCGTTGAAACCGGGCGGGGCGTTCTACGCCGTCGCCAATGCGCATTTGCCCTACGAAAAAACGCTCGACACGGTGTTCACCCGTGTCGAGCGTCTCGCCGAACGCGGCGGCTACAAAGCGTTCAGATGCAGTAGGTCTTGATCGGCTCGAAACCGTTGAACGCGACGGCCGCATAGGTCGTCGTGTAGGCGCCGGTCGCGCGGATCTCCAAACGGTCGCCCGCTTCGAGATCGAGCGGCAGACGATAATCCGCCTTCTCGTACATCACGTCGGCCGAATCGCAGGTCGGGCCGGCGATGACCACGCGCGCACTCGGGCCCTTCTTGGGCGAGACGATCGGGTATTGGATCGCTTCGTCCATCGTCTCGGCGAGGCCGCCGAACTTGCCGATGTCGAGATAGACCCAGCGGCGCGCATCCTTGGCCGACTTGCGGCTGACGAGCACGACTTCCGTGTCGATCACGCCGGCATTGCCGACCATCTGGCGGCCCGGCTCGACGATGATTTCCGGCGGAATGCGGTTGCCGAAATGCTTGCCCAACGCCGCGTGAATCGCTTCGCCGTAGGAGCCCATCGCCGGGATGTCCTTGCGATACTTGGTCGGGAAGCCGCCGCCCATGTTGAGCATGTTGAGCTGCACGCCCGCCGCTTCGCATTCGCGGAAGATCCACGCGGCTTGCGCCACGGCCGAATCCCACGCGTCGACGTTCTTCATCTGCGAGCCGACATGGAACGACACGCCGTGCGGCACGACGCCGCGCTTGGCCGCCGCGATCAACAGATCGCGCGCCATTTCGACGTCGCAGCCGAATTTGCGCGACAGCGGCCAATCCGCCCCCTCGCCCGAGGTCAGGATGCGGCAGAACACTTTGGCGCCCGGGGCGGCCTTGGCGATCTTGTCGAGCTCGGCTTCCGAGTCGAAAGCGTAGAGGCGCACGCCGCGCTCATAAGCGGCGGCGATGTCGCTCTGCTTCTTGATCGTGTTGCCGAACGAGATGCGCTTGCCGTCCACACCGGCCTTGAGGGCCATGTCGATCTCGTTGACCGACGCGGTGTCGAAGGCCGAGCCAAGCTTGGCCAGCAGCGCCAGGATTTCCGGCGCCGGGTTGGCCTTCACGGCGTAATAAATCCCCGCCTGCGGCACAGCGTCCTTCAGCTTGCGGTAGTTATCCGCGACCAGATCGAGATCGACGACCAGATAGGGCGTCGCGCGTCGTTCGGCGAGGAAGCGCTGGATCTTCTTGGTGGTCATTTCCCAGTACCCTTTTCTTTCCCAGGAAAACGCGTCAAGCGACGCGGAAGTTTTCGAATTGCCACGGGCATTCGCGATCGATCTGTTCGGGGAACAGCTTTTCGCGGTCCTGCAGCGGCGTCCAATCGGTGTAGGTCCCGGAGACCTCGCCCAAATACGGGCGGCAAATCTCCATGCAGCGCACGTGATCGATCTCGTCGGCTTCGACCACGCCTGCCGTCGGGTTCTCCAACGCCCAGACCATGCCGGCCAGAACGGCCGCCGTGACCTGAAGCGATGTCGCGTTGTTGTGGGGCGCGAGCTTGCGCGCTTCGTCGATCGACAGATGCGAGCCGTACCACAGGGCGCCCTTTTCATGGCCCATCAGCAGCACGCCCAGCTCGTCCACGCCCTTGACGATTTCTTCCATCATCAAGCGCTTGGCCGGCTGCATGCGCCAGTTTTTGCCCTCGATCTCGTAGATCGACAAAACGGCGTCGTCGCACGGGTGATAGGCGTAATGGACGGTCGGCCGGTAGACCGGCTTTCCGTTCCGCGCGACCGTGTAGTAATCGGCGATCGAGATCGCTTCGTTATGCGTGATCAGGAAGCCGTTGAACGGGCCTTCGTTCGGCGTCCAGGTGCGCACGCGCGTCGCCGCCCCCGGGCGCATCAGATAGATCGCCGCGTCGCAGCCGAAATCGTGGCGGCGGCCGTCCGCGGGCAGGCGCTTTTCGTGGCTGCCCCAGCCCAGTTCCGCCGGCTGCTGGCCTTCGCCCACGAAGCCGTCGATCGACCAGGTGTTGACGAATTCGCCCGGCTGCTTGGCCACGGCCGCGACTTGGGTGTCGCGCTCGGCGACATGGATCGTCTTGACGCCCAGATCCTGCGCCAACGCCGCCCAGCCTTCGCGGGTCGTCGGCACGGCGGCCTTGCGGCCGGTGTCGGCGGCGATCTTGAGCATCGCCTCCTTCACGAAATGCGACACCAGGCCCGGATTGGCGCCATGGGTCAGCACGGCGGTCGGGCCGCCGGCGAATTTGTCGCGCAGTTTGCGCGCCTTCTCGCGCAGCGCGTAGTTCGAGCGCTGCGAGGGCGTGAGCGACGGGTCGGTATAGCCGCCGGCCCAGGGCTCGATGCAGGTGTCGAGATAGAAGGCGCCCAGCTCGTGCGCGAGCTCGATCAACGCGAGCGACGACACGTCGACCGAAAGATTCAGCAGGAAGTCGCCCTTGCCCAGGCGCTTGGTCAGTTCCGCACGGTAGTTGCCGGGAGTCAGCGCGGTCTGGACGAACTCGATTCCGTACTCGGCCGCTTCCTCGATGCCGCGCGGCTCCGCCGTCACGATGACGATGCGGTCCTTGGGCATATCGATATGACGCAGGATGAGCGGCAGCACGCCCTGGCCGATGGAGCCGAAGCCCACCATCACCAGATTGCCGCCGAACGTCACATGCTTCTTGTACTCGGTCATCGACGCGTATCGCTCTCCACGGGCGCCCGGTGAGGCGCCTTACCCGCGGGCGATACGACCATCCCTCCCGGGGGCGCATCGGCCATCGCGGCTGTTCCACTCTGCTGCTTGTCGGGAAGTCGATGCTCCGATCGCATCCGCCTTCCGCAAGAGACCCTGCCGTTCCGGCCCGCCTCGGTCCCGAAGGACCGTTTCCCGGCGGCACCGGCGGGGCGGACGAAACGGACCGGAAAGCCCGCGTCGCCGCCCTGCGGCGGTTATCCTTGCGTAAGCGGAGGGAGCGAAGCCCCGTCCTTGGCCGCAACCATCGTCAACACCCCTTAAGGACACCGGCCCACTGGCGACCGGCTTGTACCGAAAAGGACGCTTGTCGTTGCTTGACCTCGAGCGCTTGGGACCGAGAGACGTGGAGGTTCTTCGCGAACTTCCCGCCCTGCCTCTTAGCGCTGCCTCGTGGGCCTGGGGCACGTGCGTGCGTCGTAAAACCGCAAATAACACAAACGCGGGGGCGCGCAAGTGAAAATCGCGGCTGCGGGGAAAATTTCACGAAGTCGGGTGCGGCGTGTTGCGCGAACGCATCGCTTCGCCCGCGCGCGGGCGGGCGCCGCTTACTTATACTTGGTCGACGCTTGGCGCAGCGCTTTGAGCAGTTCCGCTTCGACCTTGCCGCCGAGTCCCGTGATGCGTTGTGCGAGTACGACGTAAAGCGCGTCGATGTGATGGGCGAAGATCACGCCGTGCCACACATTCGCGTCTTTGATCTGGGCGGCGTAGTCGTGCAGCGACTTGGCGATCTGCGTCAGCAGCGGAAACTTGAACGTGCCGCCGAGTCCCTTGATCTCCAGCGCGTCGGCCGCGACGCGATGGATCAATCCGGGATGCGGGGCGGCACCGTCGTCCAACGCCGCCAGCGCTTCGCGCAGCTGCTTCAGCTTGGCGGCGATCTGGCGCACGAAGCCGTCGGACGATTTCTCGACCACCGTCTGCAGCTTCACGGTCTCCTCGGGCGTGAGGATGACGCCGAAGCCGGTTTTGAAATTGACCGCGCGTTTGCGCAGGTCCAGCGACGGCTGAATGATCTGGACTTTGGGTTTGGCCACGTTCGGATTCTCCGCGAGGACCGGCCGAGCTTAGCTCGGCTTGGCGTTGGGATCGACCCCGCGCCGTTCCTTGCCGTTGAAAGGCATCTGCTTGCGCCGCCGGTCCGGCCCGAAATAGCCGGGTGCCGAAATGAACGGCCGCGGATAGGCGATGACCGACGACAAGCGTTTATAGAGCGAATCGACCGTATAGGGTTTGGCGACGAACTCGTTCACCCCGTGGTCGCGCGCTTCGACCACGTATTGCTCCTCCGACCGCGCGGTCAGCATGATGATCGGCATCAGGCGGTCGCGCGAGGCGGGATCGTTGCGGATATAGTCGCACAGCTTGTTCCCGCCCTCGGTGGGCAGGTCGTATTCGGTGATGACGATGTCGATATTGCCCTCTTTGAGCACGCCCATCGCCTTCTCGAAATCGTTCACGCGGCGGACATAGTTCGCCCCCAGCATGGACAGGATATCGCCCAGCATCGTCAGCGACAGCGCGTTCGGGTCGCAGATCAGGAAGCGGATTTTGCTGAAATCGATCTTTTCGGGCATCGGACCGAATCACGGAGGGCGGCAGTAAAACTTAGGTTATCTCATACGTTTGGCGGGGCCGCGTGACAAGCCCCGCCGCGCCGACCCGGGGCATCGGGGTCGCTATGCCCTTTTGTCATACGAATACCTATTGAATAACCCGCTGTGCGCGTGCCTAAATCGCGGGCGGTTAACTGACATATCAATCTGGCCGCCCGGCACGAACCGGATTTGGGGGAGATCGAGACCGTCATGGCGGACCGAGCCGCGACGCGGATCGAACGCGACAGTTTCGGGCCCATCGAAGTGGCCGCCGACCGGTATTGGGGCGCGCAGACGCAGCGCAGCGTCGAGCTGTTCCGAATCGGCGACGAGCGCATCCCCGAACCGCTGATCCGCGCTTTCGGTGCCCAGAAAAAGGCCGCGGCCTTGGCCAATATCGCCTTGGGCGAATTGCCGGCCGAGCTCGGGCCGATGATTCTGAAGGCTTGCGACGAAGTGATCGCGGGCGTGCTGTCCGATCATTTCCCGCTCGTCGTCTGGCAGACCGGGTCGGGCACCCAGACCAATATGAACGCCAACGAGGTCGTGGCGAACCGGGCCAACGAATTGCTGGGGCACAAGCTCGGCGAGAAGAAGCCCGTTCACCCCAACGACCACGTCAATCGCGGGCAATCGTCCAACGATTCGTTCCCGACCGCGATGCACATCGCGGTCGTGGCGGAAATTCACGACCACCTGCTGCCCGCGCTCCAGCGTTTGCACGAAGTGCTGCTCGCCAAAGCGACGGAAACGGCCGGGTTGATCAAGATCGGCCGCACCCATTTGCAGGACGCCGTGCCCATGACGATGGGCCAGGAGATCGGTGCTTGGGCGCGCCAGGTCGAATTGGGGATGGTGCGCGTCGAGCAGACGATGCCGCGGCTTTATCGCGTCGCCCAAGGCGGCACGGCCATCGGCACCGGCCTCAACGCGCATAAGCAATTCCCCGCGCGCTTCGCGCAGGAATTGGCCAGGCTCACCAATCTTCCCTTCATGCCGGCCGAGGACAAGTTCGAGGCGATCGCCGCGCATGACGCGATGGTCGAATGCTCGGGGGCGCTCAATACCCTGGCCGCCGGGCTGTTCAAGATCGCCAACGACGTGCGCCTACTCGCCTCGGGCCCGCGCTCGGGGCTGGGCGAGCTTGCCTTGCCGGAGAACGAGCCCGGCTCCTCGATCATGCCCGGCAAGGTCAACCCAACCCAGGCCGAGGCGCTGACGATGGTCTGCGCCCAAGTGATGGGCAACCATGTCGCCGTCACGATTTCGGGTGCCAGCGGCCATCTGCAGCTCAACGTCTTCAAGCCGGTGATCGCCTATAACGTGCTGCAATCGATCCGGTTGCTGGGCGACGCCGCGTCGTCCTTCGCCGAGAACTGCATCGCGGGCATGGCGCCGATCCCGGCGACGGTGGCGCACCATCTCGAGCGTTCGCTGATGCTGGTGACCGCGCTCAACCCGCATATCGGCTACGACAACGCCGCAAAAATCGCCAAACACGCCCATGCCCATAACCTGACGCTCAAGGAAGCCGCCGTCGGATTGGGTCTCGTCACAGAAGCGGATTTCGACCGTTGGGTTCAGCCGATCGATATGCTGAGCCCGCGGGACAAAAAACAATCGGGGGAGTAAAAAATGGCCGGATCGATTCGCAAACGCTCGGTGGTTATCGCCGGACACCGGACGAGCATTTCGTTGGAGCCGGAATTTTGGACCGCGCTCAAAGACATCGCGCGCAAGCGCAACGCGTCGATCAACGATCTCGTGACCGAGATCGACAAGATGCGCGCGGCACGCGACCAGGCGGGCAACCTGTCGAGCGCGTTACGCGTCTATGTGTTGCAGGCGCTGACCGGCACGCTGCCGGCGATCGCCCCCGTGGTCGCGGCCGCGGCGACGGCACAGCCGGCGCAAAAACCGCTCTGAAGGCTATCGCGCTCGCGGCATTGATTGCCGCGAGCGCCTTTTCGCCGTCCCGCGCCTTCGATCGCGAAGCCGAATTCGATCAGGGCGTGACGGCGTTCCAATCGCGCGATTTCGAAAGCGCTTGGTTCCATTTTTGGGGCCTGGCGCGCATGGGCGACCGCGAGGCGCAGTTCAATCTGGGCCAGATGTATCGGCGCGGCGAAGGCGTGCCGCGCGATTTGGTGCAAGCGCGCCGCTGGTACGAAGCGGCGGCGGCCCAAGGCTTCGACGAAGCGCAATATCAATTGGGCGTGGTGTGGGAGACCGGCAACGGCGTCCCCGCCGATCTGCTGGAAGCGCGCCAATGGTACGCGCGCGCGGCGCGCAGCGGTCACGAACGCGCACAGGAAGCGCTGAGCCGGGTGGAAACGGCTTTGGCGGGCGGGCGGGCGCGTACGGTTATCGAGACGCCGGACGCCCCGCCGGCCGCGACCGTGCGGCCGAACCCGCCTGCGGCGCCCCGCCGCCAGAATTAGGGGTCGGCGCCACGCCGGCAGAACTAGCCGCCTGGACCGGCGGCTGGAAGTTGAGGCGCGGATTGGCGAACGGGCCTTGGGCGGCGAAGCGCCAGGATTTCTTGCCCGCGAAGGCGAACTCGGCGACGAGATCCAGCGCCCAGGCGCCGATATCGATCTGCCCCGAACCGTCGATCGCCGCCCCCGCCCCGGCGGCGCGCCAGCGTTCGACCCGCGCATGTCCAAGATCGATGCGCAAACGCGCGTCGAATTCGTCGAGCATGCTGCGCCCGCCGCGACCGGCAAGCCGGGCCAGTTCGGCGATATCGGGCGGATTGCCGGGGGCGGCATAACGGCGCGCGATGGCGCCAAGGTCCAGCCCGTCGATGATGGCGCCGGGGGCGGTCAGTATCGCATCGCCTTTGAGATTGCCGGCCCAGATCGAGAAAGTGCCGCCTTGCGATTCGACATGACCCGACAATTTGGCGGGCCCGCGCAGCACGGGCATGAGGCCCGAGGCGGTCAGCATTTCGCCGAGTTCGAAATCCGTCACCGCGAATTCGGCGACGAAGCCGGGATTCTCGCCGCCCGCGAGCTTGCCCTTGGCGTCGAACCGGCCGCGCCACAGCGAGCCTGCGAGTTGCCGCACGTCGATCCCGGCGTCGCCGAACCCGGCTTGCACCAGCGCGTCGCCCAACGTGGCGCCGCCCACGATCAATTCGCGCGCGCGCAAGGAAAGATCGAGCGGGATGGCGCCCGCAAGGTCGAAGGCCAAGGGCACGCGGCTCCACCCGCCGGGGCCGGGGGCCGGTCCCAA
The DNA here is from genome assembly GCA_965228135.1 of Tagaea sp. Taxonomy (GTDB): domain Bacteria; phylum Pseudomonadota; class Alphaproteobacteria; order CACIAM-22H2; family CACIAM-22H2; genus Tagaea. The sequence goes on along the minus strand of OZ245798.1, from coordinate 4,358,512 downwards.
GGCCGCGCGCGTCGCCTGCGCTTGCTGGCTGCGCGTCAACAACGGCCCGCGCTGGGCGGGGCGCGGCAAGGCGCGCAGGAAGAAGGGATCGAGGTCGACGCGCTCGCCCGTCAATTCGGCGACCAAGCGCCCGTCGCGCCACAGGATCGCCCCCGCCACGCGCTGCCCGGCGAGCCCCAATTCGAGTGGCGCCACGCGCATCGCCACCGGATCGATCCGCCCGCGCAAGCTGAGTTCGCCCAGATGGCGCGCGATCGGCACGCCCAACGCCTCGAAGAAACGCTGCGCGTCGGGGCTGCGCAAATCGATCAGGCTGTCGCGCACGCGCAAGCTGGCCCCGCCCACATCGCGCACGGCCAATTCGTCGATCGCCCAAACGCCGTTCTCGCGACCCGCGGTCAGGATGCCGCCTTGCGCTTCGCCCGATTTCCACGTGGCGGTGCCGATGCGCGCGCGCAGATCCAGATCGCCCGCCAGCACGTCGCCGCCGCGCGCCAGCAAATCGGCGAGCTTGGCGAGTTCGATTTCCCCGAAGCGCAGATCCAGCGCCCAGCGCCCGTTCTGGCGCGCGAGCGTGCCCCCGCCGCCCGCGAACCGCAGATCGGGCACGTCGAAACTTTCGCCGTCCAGGCGCAGATCGGCATCGAACGCGCCCAACGCCGCATCGACGATATGCGCGCGGCCTTGGAACACGCGGTCGGCGCCGATGCGCCCGTCGAGATGCCAATTCGGACCGCCCAGCGAAATGCCGCCGGTCGGATCGATGCCGCCCGTCCCTTTGATGCCCGCCCATGCGACGGTGAGATCGGCAAGGCCGCCCAGCGCCGCGCGGCCGTCCAGCGTCAACGGCAAGCCCGCCGCCGACGCGGCGATCGACAAGCGCTTGGTGTCGCGCTGAAACGCGATCGTCAGATCGGATGCGGCGAAACGCGCGCTGTCCGGCGACACGATCAACGTGCCGTCGCGCCCCCATAAGGCGGCGCGCGCCGTACCCGTGCCGTTGGCCGCCAGCACCAAATCGTCGAGCGCGCCGATGCCCGCGATCTCGACCTGCGGCACATGCAGCACGACGTCGAACCAGCCGCGCAGTTCGGGCTTGCCGACAATGCGCGTGTCCAGCCCCGTCTCGCGGCGCAAGGCGGCCGCGAATTCGGCCGCGCGCGTCACCGGATCGGGACGCGACAGGAAAAACATCGCGATGCCGGCAAGGAACAGCGCCGGCACCGCCAGCAGCAAGGTCCGGCGCATGGGCGGGAGTTTAGCCTGCGCGCAGGTGATCGCGCAGAATTTCCAGATTCCGCGAATTGGCCTTGAAGTAGACGTCGAAAATATCGCCCGCGACCGGCACGATCCCCACCCCGGCGTCGATCAGGACATTCGCCATCATTCGCGCGAGTTTGCGCTTGGGCACGCCCAGCCGTGCGGATTCGATCACGATCCAGGTCGCGACGGCGGCGGTGAAAGCATCGCCCGCCAAGGGGACAAGCCCGATCGCCGCGTCGAGGCCGATATAACGGCGCGTCCCCGGAATTCGGACGGCCGTGTCCATCACCCGCGCGAAACGCGCCAAACGGTCCACCGCCGCGACCAAATGCGGCGGCACCGTTTCGCCCATCCGAACATCGGTTTGGGAATCGCCGAATTTCACCATAATGCCAAGCAGTTGGGCGGGTCCGTCGAACCGTTCAAGTCCCGGCCGGTTTTCCTTCTACCGTCCGGGGTTTGCATGCTATGTCGCGTTGTTTTTCGTCACCCCCCAAACAGCGCCGCTGGAGGAAAAATGTTCGCCGATCTCTCGATTTACTACACCTGGGATGCGGCATTCGCGCTCTGGCAGGTCATCATGATCGACCTGGTTCTGGCGGGCGACAACGCGGTCGTGATCGGCATGGCGGCGGCGGGTCTGCCGGCCGAACAACGCAACAAGGTCGTCATGGTCGGCATCATCGCCGCGACGATCCTGCGCATCGCCTTCGCCAGCGTGACGGTGCAATTGCTCGAGGTGGTCGGCCTGCTGTTCGCGGGCGGCGTGTTGCTGCTGTGGGTGTCGTGGAAGCTGTGGCGCGAAATCCGCGAGCAGGAAACCCACGACCAGGCGGAGGGCGAGGCCGCCCTCGAAGGTCAGCAAGCGCCGACCGCCGAGCGTAAATCCTTCCGCGCCGCCGTCATCCAAATCATTCTGGCCGACGTGTCGATGTCGCTCGACAACGTTCTCGCGGTCGCGGGCGCCTCGCGCGACTACCCGCTGATCCTGATCTTCGGCCTGGGCGTCTCGGTCATTCTGATGGGCATCGCCGCGGTCTACATCGCGCGCATGCTGCAAAAGCATCACTGGATCGCCTATGTCGGCCTGCTGCTGATCCTCTACGTCTCGCTGAAGATGATGTGGGACGGGCTGCCGGAAATCCTGACCTTGGTCGGCATGGCCTGAATCTGAACGCCGTCTGAAGCACACCCCCAAGCCCGGCGCAGGTCTGCCTTACCCCTGCCGGGCTTGGCTATTTTCGGCCGGCCCGCTACTTTCGGTTCCACGAGGGGGAGTCGAAAAGAATGGATGCCGATAATCTGCTTTTGGGTCTGAGCATCGCGCAATGGACGATGCTTGGGACCGTCATCATGGTCAATTTCGTGCTGTCGGGCGACAACGCGGTCGTCGTGGGCATGGCCGCGTCGGGCCTGCCCAAGGAACAGCGCCAGAAAGCCTTGTGGTTCGGCATCATCGCCGCCACCGTCTTGCGCGTCGCCTTCGCGCTGCTCGCGTCGCAACTTCTGCAAGTCGTCGGCCTGCTGCTGGCCGGCGGCATTTTGCTGCTGTGGGTGGCGTGGAAGCTCTATCGCGAACTCTCGCCCGCCGACGACGTCGAGGAAGCGGAAGGCACCGCCCTGCTCGGCGGCGAAATGGTCGAACATGCCGGCCCGCAAAAGACGATGGGCGAAGCCTTGTGGCAGATCCTGGTCGCCGACGTGTCGATGTCGCTCGACAACGTGCTGGCCGTCGCCGGGGCCGCGCGCAGCGACCCGTTCGTGCTGGCGGTCGGCTTGATCGTCTCGGTCCTGCTGATGGGCATCGCGGCCGCCGCGATCGCCAAGCTGATCGAGAAGCACCGCTGGATCGCCTATGTCGGGCTGGTGCTGATCCTCTATATCTCCGTCAAGATGATCTGGGACGGCGGGCACGAAGTCTTCGCCGCCGTCGCGGGTCTTTAACGGCTAGACGAAGCTCAGCGTCACCTCGCCGATACCGTCGAAGCCGGCGACGATTTTGTCGCCGGCAGCGGCGATATGCAGGCCCGTGCATGTCCCCGTCGTGACGATCTCGCCCGCCTTCAGCCCTTCGGGCGCGCACGGGTTGTTGGCGAGCCAGACGAGGGCCGCGATCGGATCCTCGTCCATCACGGCGGCCCCGGCACCCCTGCCGACGATCTTGCGGCCCACGCGCATCGCGACTTTCGCCTTGGCAAGGTCGAGCTTGCGCCAATTCTTGACGGGCGCGCCGACGATCAGCGCCCCGTTGCAGCCCATATCGGCGACGAGCTCGGGCAAGGTCACCTTGCGGAAATCGTCGTAGCGGCTGTCGACCACCTCGATCGCCGGATAAAGATCGTCGATCGCTTCCAGCACTTCCGCGCGGGTATAGGGCGTCTTGCGCGGCTTCAAATCCTTGCCCAGCACGAAGGCGAATTCGCCCTCGATCCCGCGCAGCGCGTATTTCGCGGCATCGAGCGTCGTGCCCGACACGAAGCAGCGCGACAAGAACACGCGCCCCGCGAAGGGCCCGTCGGATTTCATGATTTTGCGCGCCGCGTCGCTGGTGCAGCCGATCTTCCAGCCCGCGCGCGTGAGGCCAAGTTTCGCCGCGACGCGCGCTTGCAGCTTATAGGCTTCGTCCAGATCGCGCGGACGGCAGGCCGCAGGGATTTCGCGCACGGTGCGCGCACGCCGCCAAACCTCGACCAGTAACTCGACCGCCGGGGCGAGCCTTGCGGCCGCCGGCTTCTTGCGCACGGCGCGCGCGGGTTTACGCGAAACGGATGACGACGCAGCGATCTGGGCAACGCCCATGGCTTAACTCCTCCCGTGCGGCGCGCGCGTTGTTCCGCGTTGCGCCGGCCTTGTTGCCATCGACTTTGCCCGAATTTTCGCCCCGCGCGCAAGCGTCGATCCCCGGGGGGGAAGCGTGCTATCCGAGGACGAAATGGCCAAGCGTTTCGACATCGACGAAGCCGCCCTCGCCGCCGCCTATGCGCGCGACGGTGTCGTGCATGTGCCGCGCGCCCTGAGCCCCGCATGGGTCGACCGCATGCGCGCGGCCGTCGATCGCGCGATGACGGTGCCCTCCAACGACGCGATGGAGTTCGTGCCGCCGGGCGAGGACGGGCGCTTCTTCGGCGACATGTTCATGCATCGGCGCGACGCCGATTTTCGTGCACTCTTCTTCAAAACGCCCTGCGCCGAAATCGCGGGCCGCGCGATGGGCGCGGCCGAGGTGCGGCTGTTCTACGATCAGATTTTCGCCAAAGCGCCGAACACGCCACGCGAAACGCCGTGGCACCAAGACGGGCCCTATTGGCCGATTGCGGGCGAGATGGCGTGCACGGTCTATCTGGCCCTCGATCCCATCGACGACGGCAATGGCGCCGTGCGCTATGCACGCGGCAGCCATTTGCCCGGTCGCGATTTCCGCCCCGCCCCGTTCCGGTCGGGGGCCGACAACGCGGTCCGTTATGCGGGCTCGGCCCTGCCGGTCGTTGAAGCGCCCGACGAGGCCACGCTGATATCGTTCAAACTCGAACCCGGCGACGCGGTCGTGTTCCACGGCCGCATGGTGCACGGCGCCCCCGGCAATCCCAGCGCCGACCGGCCGCGCCGGACGATCGCCCTTCGATTCACGGGCGAGGACATAAGCTGGCGGCGCGGTATTTCGACCTTCGGCCGCTTGCGCAAAGCCGATCTACCCGACGGCGCACCATTATCGGCGCGCGATCAGCTGTTTCCGGTTTTGTGGAAACGCGGTTAGACGCGGACGATCTTGCCCGGGTTCATGATGTTGTCGGGGTCGAGCGACTTCTTGATCATCCGCATCAGCGACACGGCTTCGCCGTGCTCGGCGGTCAGGAAGTCGATCTTGCCGTAGCCCACGCCGTGCTCGCCCGTGCAGGTCCCGTCCATCGACAATGCGCGCGCGACCAAGCGGTCGTTGAGGCGGTTCGCCTCCGCCACTTCCTTGGGGTCGTCCATGTTGAGGACGAAGCAGAGATGGAAGTTGCCGTCGCCGACATGGCCCACGATCGGTGCCGGAATGAACGAGGCATCCAGATCGGCCTGGGTTTCCACGATGCAATCGGCCAGGCGCGAAATCGGCACGCACACGTCGGTCGCCCAGATCGAGCAGCCCTGGCGCAGCGCCTTGCAGGAATAGGCGGCGTCGTGGCGCGCCTGCCAGATTTTCTTGCGTTCGGCCGGATCGGTCGTCCAGCGGAAATCCTCGCCGCCATGTTCGGCCGCGATGGCTTGCACGAATTCCGCCTGCTCCTTCACACCCGTTTCGCTGCCGTGGAATTCCAGCCACAGCGTGGGAGCGGCCGGAATATTGAGCTTCGAATAGGCCGCGATGGCTTCCATCTGCAGCTTGTCAGCAAGCTCAATCCGCGCCACGGGAATGCCGGCCTGGATCGTGGCGATGCAGGTATCGACCGCCGATTTGACGTCGGGGAAGGCGCACATCGCCGAGCTGGTCGCTTCGGGAATGCCGTAGACCTTGACGGTGATTTCGGTGATGACGCCCAGCGTGCCTTCCGAGCCGACGAACAAACGCGTGAGATCGTAACCGGCCGAGGATTTGCGCGCGCGGCGCGCCGTGCGCACCACGCGCCCGTCGGCGGTGACGACTTCCAGCGACAGCACGTTCTCGCGCATCGTGCCGTAGCGCACGGCGTTGGTGCCCGACGCGCGCGTCGCGGTCATGCCGCCGATCGAGGCATCCGCCCCCGGATCGATCGGAAAGAACAGGCCGGTATCGCGCAAATATTCGTTGAGCTGCTTGCGCGTGACACCGGGTTGCACGCGCACGTCCAGATCGCTGGTGTTGACCGCCAGCACCTTGTTCATGCGCGTGACGTCGACGCAAATGCCGCCATGCAAAGCCGCCGTGTGGCCTTCCAGCGCGGTGCCGGCCCCGAACGGAATGACCGGAATGCGATGCTTGGCGCAGGCCTTCACCACCGCGACGACTTCCTCGGTGCTTTCGACGAAGGCGACCGCGTCGGGCGGGGCGGGCTTGTGATAGGCCTCGCCCTTGCCGTGCTGCTCGCGCACCGCCATCGCGATCGTCAGCCGGTCGCCGAGAACGGCACGGATCTCCGCGATCGCCGCATCGCGCGCGGCGGGTTCGGTCGCTGTGATTTCGGCGGCGCTGGCCATGGCGTTCCTTCTCCCTTAGGGCGACGAAACTACGCCGCCGGCGCGTTGGCGGCAACAGAAGCCGCCCGGATGCGTTCGCGCCAGATCGTGTAAAGCCCGGCCGCGACAACGATCGCCGCCCCCCACCACACGTTGTCCGACGGCCATTCGCTCCAGAAGATCCAACCGAGAATCGCCGCCCAAATCAACTCGGTATAGTGGAACGGTGCCACCGCGCCGACGGGCGCGAGGCGGAAGGCGCGGATGGTGAACAACTGCCCGAGCAGCACAAGCACCGCCATCGCGACGATGACCAGCCACATATGGCCGGGTACGGGTGCGGAAACGATCGCCGCCCCGGCCGCACCGGCGAAGAGCATCGCGGTGTTTTGCGACACCATCATCGTGAGATCTGTTTCGGTCGAGGCAAGCCAGCGCACGCAGGTCATCCCGCCCGCATAGAACACCGCCGCCGACAGGGCCAGCATCGCGCCGATGCCGAATTCGCCGTCGGCGATGCCCGGGCCGATGATGACGACGACGCCGACGAAGCCGATCGCCACCGCCGACCAGCGATGGATGCCGACCTTCTCCTTCAGCACGGGCACCGAGAACGCGGTCATGAACAAGGGGGCGGCGAAACCGATCGCGATGGCGGTGGCGAGCGGCAAATGCCGCAGGCTTTCGAAGAAGCTGTACATCGCGCAGACCGACAGCCCCGCGCGCAGCAAATGGCCGAGCGGCCGCTTGGTGCGCAACGCGACGAGGCCGCCCGCACGGATCACGAAGGGTGTGAGAATCAGCAGCACGATCACCGAGCGGATCGCCATCAGCTGCCCCGTCGGCAAATGCAGGATCGCGTATTTGGTGACGGCGTCCATCACCGACAGCAGCACGACGCCGAACACCATCGACGCGATCCCCAAAAGCGGACGGTCGGCGCGGCCGATTCCACTGCGCGGCGTCGGGGTCTGGGATGCTGGCGTTGCGGGGTTCGTCATGTCGGCCCCGTCTATACTCGAATCCGACGCTCGAAACCTCGGGAGATCGCGCATGAACGTCCCGACGCTGACGCATTCCATTCTCAAGCTCGGCGGCCGTACGCCGCGCGACGACGACAGCTTGGCGATTTCCGGCACCGGCGATCCGGTGTTCCCCACACCGTTTCGCATCGCCCTGGCGGCAAGCGCGGTGCTGGGAGCCGCCGGCTTGGCGCTGAGCGATCTATGGCGCCTGCGCGGCCATGCGGCGCAATGCGTGCGTATCGATACAAATTCGGCGGCGGCGAGTTTGCGCTCATCCGTCTATGTCACGCGCGACGGTGTGAAACCCAAATTCTGGGACCCGCTCGTCGGCCATTACCGCACGCGCGACGGCCGGCAAATCTTCCTGCACACCAATCACCCGCATCACCGCGCGGCGGCGTTGCGGCTTTCAGGCGCCACGGGCGATACCCGCGCCGATCTGGAGGCGGCGGTCGCCAAGCGCGACGCGTTCGAATTCGAGGCTGCCCTTGCCGCCGAAGACGGGATCGGCGCCGTCACCCGCACGCGCGACGAGTGGAACATCTCGGCGCAAGGCAAGGCGGTCGCGGCGCTGCCGTTGTTCACGATCGACAGGATCGGCGATGCGCCGCCGCGCAAATTGCCGGAAGCGGCGCGGCCTTTATCCGGCATCCGCGTGCTCGACCTCACGCGCGTGCTCGCGGGGCCCACGACGGGGCGTTTGCTCGCCGAACATGGCGGCGAGGCGCTCCATCTCGCCGCCCCGCACACGCCCTATCAGACCGAATTGCTTTACGACACCGGCCCCGGCAAGCGCTGCGCGTGGCTCGATCTCGATACGGCGCAAGGCCCCGCGCAACTGCGCGATCTCGTGGCCGGCGCGGATGTGTTCCTGCAATCCTATCGGCCCGGGGCGCTGGCCAAGCGTGGATTTGGTGCCGACGACCTTGCACGCTTACGGCCCGGCATCGTGGTGACGGAGCTTTGCGCCTATAGCCATGAAGGTCCGTGGGCCATGCGGCGCGGCTTCGACTCGATCGTGCAGAACGCGATGGGCTTGGCGGCGACGCAAAGCACGCTCGAAGCGCCCAAGAATATGCCCGTCCAAGCGCTCGACTATATCGGCGGCTATGTCGCCGCACTCGGCACGATGCTGGCGCTCGCGCGCCAAGCGCAGGAAGGTGGCACGTGGCGCGTGCGCACCTCGCTCGCGCAGATCGGGCATTTCCTCGCGCGCCTCGGCACGATCGATGCGAGCACCGCCCAAGCCGATCTGCCGCCGGACGAAATCGCGAAACTGATGACCGAAACGGACTCGCCGTTCGGGCGCATCGGCCATTTCAAGCCGGTGCTCGAACTCGATCGCACACCCGGCTTCTACGCTCGGCCGCCCGAGCCTTTCGGCACATCGAAGCCGGAATGGCTTTAGCTACTCGGCTGCCGACGCGCGCGACTTGCGCTTTTGAATCTCGTCGCCCTTGCGCAATTTTCCCGGTCGGCCGGAACGGGAAAGCGCATCGAGCGCCTTCTGCAAATTGCCCCCACGCGCCCGCGCCTCGAAGAATGCGGCCGTGCGGATCGTCGCGAGTTTCTCCGCGACCGCAACATTGATGAACTGGTTGAGCGTCGTTCCCTCCGACTTCGCGGCTTTCTCGGCTTCGTCCTTGAGCGACCCTTGCAAGCGCAGCGCATAATTCGAACTGGCCATCGTCATTCTCCTTCCAACAACGCGCGATAGCGTGCCAATGCGGCCCCGGGCGTCGAAATCTCGAATCCGAAACGTCGCGCGACGGCGAAATCGCGGACGTTGAACGTCAACAGCAGATCCGCCCGACCGCCGACCGCGGCCTCGACGACGAAATCGTCGTCGGGATCGTTCGCCGCCGGCCTCAACCCGGGTTCGGGATCAACCGGAAAGGCGACGTTCGCCAACCGGTCGAGAACCAGCCCGACATCCGTGCGACTCGCCCCCATATCGGCGAGGCTTTTCGGGCGATTGAGCACCGCCTCGTATTCCAGCCACAAGGCGGTCGTCATCACCGGCACGACGCGACGGGATAACGCCGCCCCGAGCCAAAGGCGCGAGGCACCCGTCGGGCTTTTGAGCGCGGCGTAAAGCACATCCGTGTCGAATACGATCTTCAACGAGCGCAGACTATCATATCGCCCGCGATATGATCAATCGGCCGCCGCGCGGGAGAATTACGCCTTGCCGTAACCGCCGCCGCCGGGCGTTTCGATCACGAACATGTCGCCGGGCTTCACGTCCCATTGGGCCGTGGCGCCCTTTTCCTCGACCGTGCCATTCGTGCGCTCGACCCAATTGCGGCCGAGCTTGCCGTTGCCGCCGCCCGCCGCGCCGAACGGCTCGACCTTGCGCCGATTGGCGAGGATCGCGCAGGTCATCTCTTCGAGGAAGCGCACCTTGCGGATCGTGCCGTCGCCGCCGCGCCACTCGCCCTTGCCGCCCGAGCCGCGCCGGATTTCGAAGCTTTCGACGCGCACGGGGAAGCGCCATTCCAGCACTTCGGGGTCGGTCAGGCGCGAATTGGTCATATGCGTTTGCACCGCATCGCAGCCGTCGAAGCCCGGCCCCGCCCCCGAACCGCCGGCGATCGTCTCGTAATACTGATGCCGATCATTGCCGAAGGTGAAGTTGTTCATCGTGCCTTGGGCACCCGCCATCACGCCGAGCGCCCCATAGATCGTGTCGGTCACGGCTTGCGAGGTTTCGACGTTCCCGGCCACGACGGCGGCGGGATATTGCGGGCGCAGCATGCAGCCTTCGGGGATGATGACCTTCAACGGCTTCATCACGCCCGCGTTCATCGGAATGTCGCCCTCGACCAGCGTGCGGAACACGTAGAGCACGGCGGCCATGCAGACCGATGCGGGCGCGTTGAAGTTGTTCGGCCGCTGCGCCGACGTGCCCGTGAAATCGAGAATGCCGCTGCGCGTCGCCTTGTCGATCGAGACCTTCACCTTGATGACGGCACCATCGTCCATCGGATAGGCGAATTCGCCGTCCTTCAGCACGTCGAGCACGCGGCGGACCTGTTCTTCGGCGTTGTCCTGCACATGGCCCATATAGGCGCGCACGACATCGAGGCCGAACTCGCGCACCATCTTGCGCAGCTCCTGCGCCCCCTTCTCGCACGCCGCGATTTGGGCTTTGAGATCGCCGATATTCTGCGCCGGGTTGCGCGCGGGGTATTTGCCCGATTTCAACAGCGCGGTCATTTCCGCTTCGCGGAAACGGCCCTGCTCGACCAGCAGGAAATTGTCGATCAACACGCCTTCTTCGTCGACCGTGGTCGAGCCGGGCGGCATGGAACCGGGCGTCAAGCCGCCGATATCGGCTTGGTGGCCGCGACTCGCGACGAAGAACAGAATGTCTTTCTGCGCTTCGTCGAAGACCGGCATCACGACCGTGACGTCGGGCAAATGCGTGCCGCCGTTATAGGGCGCGTTGAGCACGAACACGTCGCCCGGGCGCATCGTGCCTTCGCGCGCGCGCGTGACGGCGGCCACACTTTCGCCCATCGAGCCCAAATGCACGGGCATATGCGGCGCGTTGGCGATGAGGTTCCCCTGGCGGTCGAACAATGCGCAGGAGAAATCGAGGCGTTCCTTGATATTGACCGAATAGGCGGTGTTCTGCAGCGCCACACCCATCTGTTCGGCGATCGACATGAACAGGTTGTTGAACACCTCCAGCATCACCGGATCGACCTTGGTGCCGACCGCGTGCTGGCGTTGGATCGCGACCACGCGGCGCAGCACCAGATGGTCGCGCGCGGTGACTTCCGCAGCCCAGCCGGGTTCGATCACCGTGGTCGCGTTGCGGTCGGACACGATCGCCGGGCCCGGCACTTTCATGCCCGGCTTCAGCGCGTCGCGTAAGAAAACCGGCGTGTCGTGCGTGGCCGCATCCGCGTACATCTTGACCGTCGCCGCCGGGGCGGGCGGCGCGGCGGTGCCGACTTCGCGCACGACATCGTCGGCGGATTCCGTATGGCCGACGACTTCGACCGCGACGGCTTCGACGATCACCGCCTTGCCGGGCATCGAGAAGCCGTAGCGCTGGCGATGCTGCTCGACGAACGCGGCACTCGCCGCATCGACGCCGCCGAAATCGACGACCAGTGCGGAGTCCGTGCCTTCGTATTTGAGATGCAGCTTGCGCCGCACTTCGATCTTGGCGGGATCGATGCCCTGGCGGCGCATCTCCGCAAGGCCTTCTTCGGCGAGCGCCGCGAGTTCCTTTTCAAGCGTGGGCAGGATCGCGTCGGCGAGCTTGGCTTCGACCGCTTTCTCGCGCATCACGCGCAGATCGGCGAGGCCCATGCCATAGGCCGACAACACGCCGGCCAGCGGATGGACGAATACGGTCGTCATGCCCAGCGCGTCGGCGACCTTGCAGGCATGCTGCCCGCCCGCCCCGCCGAAGCAATTGAGCGCGTAGCCCGACACGTCGTAGCCGCGCTGGATCGAGATCTGCTTGATGGCGTTCGCCATATTCTCGACCGCGATCTTCAGAAACCCGTCGGCGATGGCTTCGGGGCTGCGCTTCTCGCCCGTCGCCTGTTCGACTTGCGATGCGAGGGCGGCGAATTTTTCGCGCACGATCCCGGCGTCGAGGCGCTGATCGCCATTGGGCCCGAATACGGCGGGGAAGAATTCCGGCACGATTTTGCCGACCATCACGTTCGCGTCGGTCACGGCCAACGGCCCGCCCCGGCGATAGCAGGCCGGGCCTGGATTGGCGCCGGCACTTTCGGGACCGCAGCGGAAACGTGTGCCATCGAAGAACAGGATCGAGCCGCCGCCGGCCGCGACGGTGTGGATCTTCATCATCGGCGCGCGCATCCGCACGCCCGCGACGATCGTCTCGAACGTGCGCTCGTATTCGCCGTTATAGAGCGTCACGTCGGTGGAGGTACCACCCATGTCGAAGCCGATGATCTTGTCGAACCCGGCCATCGCGGCGGTGCGCGCCGCGCCCACGATGCCGCCAGCGGGGCCCGACAGGATCGAATCCTTGCCTTGGAAATAGCGCGCGTCGACCAGGCCGCCATTCGACTGCATGAACATCAGCCGCGTGCCGCCCAATTCGCCCGCGACGCGATCCACGTAGCGGCGCAGAATCGGCGAGACGTAAGCGTCCACGACGGTCGTGTCGCCGCGCCCGACGATCTTCATCAGCGGCGAGACTTCGTGCGAAATCGAAATCTGCGTGAAGCCGATTTTGCGCGCGATATCGCCCAGCGCCTTCTCGTGTGCTGGATAGCGATAGCCGTGCATCAACACGATGGCGAGGGCGCGAATGCCTTGATCGTAGATCTTGCGCAGATCGCGCTCGGCGGCGGCTTCGTCCAAGGCGCGCAGCACATTGCCTTGCGCGTCCATCCGCTCGTCGATTTCGACGGCGCTCTCGTACAGCAATTCGGGCAGCACGATCCGGCGCACGAACAGCTTGGGCCGGTTCTGGTAGGCGATGCGCAGCTGGTCCTTGAAACCCTTGGTGATGGCCAGCGCCACGCGTTCACCCTTGCGCTCCAGCAGCGCATTGGTCGCGACGGTGGTGCCCATCTTGACCGCTTCGACCGGCGCGCCGGTCAGCGGCGCATCTTTGGCGAGGCCCAGAAGCTCGCGGATGCCTTGCAGCGCGGCATCCTTGTAGCGCTCCGGGTTTTCCGACAGCAGCTTATGCGTGGCGAGCGTGCCGTCCGGGCGCTTGGCCACGATATCGGTGAACGTACCGCCGCGATCGATCCAGAATTGCCACTGCGCCGTCATCGGGAATTCCTCCGGCCTCGGTTATGGCAAAACGTTGACGAATCGTCAACGTTCCTAGAGCGTCGCGGCCGACCGGCTGGCCTGGTCGTAAAGCCCCGACAAAGCGCGCATCAACGCGGCGACCTGGGCGATCGCGTCATGCGGCTCGCCGATGCGCGCCACGGCGTCGACCAGGCAGGTTTCGCGGATCGCGCGATAGCGGTCGCACAAGGCCCGGCCCTTTTGCGTGGCGCCCCAATGGACTTCCTTGCCCTGCTTCACGCCGGCGACGAGGCCGAGGCGCTTGAGCTTTTTGAGGCCGTAATTGACGAGGTGGTCGTCCTCGACATTCAGCACCAAGGCGAGATCGGCGAGCGTTTTCGCGCGGTCGCGATGATTGGTATGATGGAGGATCAGCACGTCGAGCGGCGAGAGGTCGCCCTGCCCGGCCGCCGCCGTGCAACGCACGATCCAGCGCCCATAGGCGTGGAAGATCGGCGTCAGCGCGAATTCGAACTCCGACAATTCGGCCACGCGGTTGCCCGCGAGATGCGCGGACGACACGATTTTGGGCGCGGGCTTGTCCTTGCGCTTGGCCATAAGGCGACACTCCGTCGACGATTTATCGACGGAGTATCACCCAGACCTAGGCCGCCATCAATCGGCGGCACCCGCGAACCAGCCTCCCGGGGTGGCGGCGAATCTCGCCCGACACCCCTTGGAACGCGTCCTTCGCCAATTCGCAGGCCAGCAGCCGATGCGGTTGCTCGCCCGGCATGACCAAGCCCATCGGGGCCGCCGGCGCGAAACCGAAGCGCGCGTAATAGTCGAGATCGCCGACCAGAACGACGCGCGAATGCCGCGCCCAGGCGGCGGCGTCGAGCCCGTGGAACATCAGCGCCGCCCCGATCCCCTGGCCTTTGAGTTTGGGCTCGACCGCCAGCGGCCCGAGCAGCAGCGCGCCATGCGCGCCGATCGCGACCGGCCAGAAGCGCAGCGTGCCGAGAATCGCCCCGTCGTCCTTGGCGCGCGCGACGAACGACAGATCGGCGAGCGGGTCCACGCCCTGCCGATAGCGATAGCTCTTCTTCGTTTTCCGCCCCGGCCCGAAGGCCCGGTTCAGCAGAAGCTCGATCCGGATCCCGTCGCCGGGCCGCTCGGTGGTGATGTCGAACATGAAACTTTCCTCGCGAAAACAAAGCGTTGCAGGTCACCGGAACGGGTGCTGCGGAGGACGCTTATTCGCGAGGGAAGGAAAAGGACGTTGGGACCTTAACCACGCACGAACGCAAGCGCACCCGGCACCCGGGTGCTACGTCGTCGCGCGGAAATGGCGATCCACATCGTCATGGCGCGAGAGTTAAAGGGAATTCGCGCCAAAAATCAAACCTTGAATTTGGGATCGAGCCAATCGCGCAAACTGTCGCCGAACAGGTTGAAGGCGAAAACGGCGACGGAGATGGCAAGGCCCGGGAACAGGATCATCCACGGCGCCTCGCGATAGAAATCCGACGCGTTGCCCGACAGCATCAAGCCCCAGGCGGGCGTGGGCTCGGTCACGCCCAGCCCCAGGAACGACAGCGACGCTTCCAGCAAAATCGCCTGGGCGATGAAGGCCGTGAACATGATCAGGAACGGGGCCGCGACGTTGGGCACCATATGGCGGAAGATGATCCGCAAATGGCCGAACCCCGCCGCGCGCGCGGCGTCGACATAGGGCATTTCGCGGATCGACAACGCCGCCGAGCGCACGACGCGCGCGACCTTCGGCACGATCGGGATGGCGATGGCGAAGACGAGATTGATGTCGATCCCGCCCAGCTGATTGCGGCCCAGCATCGCGACGACGACCAGGGCCAGCACGATGATCGGGAAGGACAGCATCACGTCGATGAAACGCTGCACGACCATGTCGATCTTGCCGCCGAAATAGGCCGACGCCACGCCGATCATGGCGCCCGACACGCTGCCGAACAGCGAGGCGAAGAAGCCGATCGTCAGCGCGGTGCGCGCGCCATAGATCACGCGGCTGAAAATATCGCGCCCGAACGCGTCGGTGCCCATCCAATGTTCCCAGGACGGCGGAGCGAGCATCGCGCCGAAATCGATCGTCAGCGGATCGTAGGGCGCCACCAGATCGGCGAACACGCCGCCGAACAGCATGATCAGGATCGCGACACCCGAAATCGCGCCCAGCGGCTGGGCGAAGCAGAACATCGCCAGCGCCGAGCGGCGCTTGGGGGCGGCATAGGTGATGTTGGGTTGGGAGACGGCTTCGGCCATGTCACTTCCCTCCCAGCCGGATGCGCGGATCGAACAGCGCGTAGAGCAGATCGACGATCAGATTGGTCACGATGAACACCACCGCGATCAGCATGACGATCGCCTGGATCAGCGTGAAATCGTTGCGGCTGACCGCCTGGACGAACAGTTTGCCGATGCCGTTCAGGTTGAACACCTGCTCGGTCACGACCAGACCGCCGATCAGGAACGCGAATTCGAGGCCGATGACCGTGATCGCGGGCAGCAGCGCGTTGCGCATCGCATGGCGCGCGACGACCAGCTTCTCGTACACGCCCTTGGCGCGCGCGGTGCGGATGTAATCCTCCTTCATCACTTCGACGATGGAGGAGCGGACCATGCGCGCGACGACGGCGGAATAGCGATAGCCGACCGCCATGGCGGGCCAAATCAGCTGGCTGATATTGGCGACCGGATCGACATAGATCGGCGTGTAGGTGATCGGCGGCAGCCAATTGAACCAATAGAGCAGCGCCAGAATGATGATCATGCCGAGCCAGAAACTGGGCACGGCGAGTCCGGCGATGGTGACGAGCCGCACCGCGTAGTCGATCCAGGTGTCCTTGAACAACGCGGATATGGTGCCGAGCGGAATCGCGATCAGGACGGCGAAGATCGTCGCCATGATCGCGACCTGCATGGTGAGTTCGAGACGTAAGCCGATCTCCTCCATCACCGGACGGTCGGTCCACATCGACGTGCCCAGATCGAGCGTGACGAGACCGACCATCCAATCGCCGAACTGCACCGCAAGCGGCCGATCGAGACCGAGGCGCGCGCGTTCGGCGTCGATCGTTTCCTGCGTCACGGCGCCCCCGTCGCCGCGCAGCTTCACTTCCACGATGTCGCCGGGCACCACCCGGAGCATGAAGAAGATGAGGACCGCCACGCCCAAAAGCGTGGGGATCATCAGAAGTACGCGGTTGACGAGGTAGCCGAACATCGATCTTTCCTTACGCGTTCAGCCAAACATCGGCCAGATCCTGGCCGAGATTGTGGCTGGGCGACATTTGCCAGCCCATGACGACCTTATGGGTCGGCACGATGCGGTGCCACCACAGCAGCGGCACCTGATAGGCCTGATCGAGGGCGCGCTTCTCGAACTGGCGGATCAGATCGAAACGCTTCTGGAAATCGCGCTCGCGGCTTTGGGCGGCGTAAAGCCGGTCCATCTCCGCGTCGATCGCGCGGCTGCGGTTTTCCGGCGCCTTGTTGAACGAGAGATACTTCGCCAAAGCCAGCGAGGGTTCGTCCATGAACAGGTTCGAGAAGTCGACCGCGACGTCGAAATTGCCGCTCGACATGCCCGCGAGATAGGGCGACGTCTCCGACTGGCGGTGTTCGACGTTGACGCCGATCTGGCGCCACTGGTCGACCAGGAAGATGCCGGCCGGCGTGTAAGGCTGCGCCAGATTGCGGTTATGAAGAACGAAGGTGAGGTTCGGCACGCCCGCTTCGCGCAGCAGACGGCGCGCTTCCGCGCGCGCCGCGGCGATGTCGCGCCCGAAGCCGGGGACCTTCAACAGATCCTCGTCCTTCATCGCGAAGGGCGAGCCGGGACGGACCAAGCCGCCCGGATCGCGCAGCGTCGCCGTGCGCGCCAAACCTTGCGCGCCGCCGCGCCGGTCGATGGCGAGATGCAACGCACGGCGCACGCGCACGTCGTCGAACGGCTTCTTCTCGGTGTTGAACACGACCATCAGGTTCAGCGTCCAGCTCGATTCCTCGATCCGGATCTTGTCGCCCATGACCTGCACCAAGCGATCGCGCTCGGCCGGCGAGATGCCGCGGAATTCCGCCATCACCTGGCCGCCTTGCAACGCGTTCATCATCGCGGCGGGCTGGGTCATGAACACGCCGCGGAACCCGTCGAGATAGGGGCGGCCCTGGCGGAAGTATTTGTCGTTGCGCGTCCCCGTGATGTGGCTGCCGCGCACATGTTCGCCGAAACGGAACGGGCCCGTGCCGTTGATCGCGGTGCGCGGGGCGTTCGCGTTCGCGGCCAGATCCTTGGCGGCGTAGATCCAGTTCCAGGGGCTGGCGAAATGTTCGAGCATCGCCGGGTTCGGGTTCTTCATCTTGAACACGATCGTCAGCGGATCGGGCGTTTCGATCGTATCGATGTCGATGAACGTCGCCTGACGGGTGGAGACGACGCCGGTCGGCGGGTTGCGCATCCGCTCGTAGGTCGCCTTCACGTCGGCCGAGGTCAGGGCCGTGCCGTCATGGAAGGTCACGTTCGGCGTCAGCTTGAACGTGTAGGTCATGAGGTCGGCCGCGACGTCCCACGCCGTGGCGAGATCGCCCTTCACCTTGGGATAATCGGCGAGGTTGAACTGCAGCAGCGTCGAATAGAAGGGCGCGCCGAAATGCAGCGTGGCGAAAGTGTCGGAGCCATGCGCGTCGTAATGCGGCGTTTCGGCCGAAATCGCGAAGGTGAAATTGCCGCCGCGCTTGGGGGCGGCTTGCGCCGATGCGGGGGCCGCGTCGTAAAGGCCGAGACCGGCAGTCGCTGCGGCGAGCGCCGTCGTCTGCAAAAACTGTCGGCGTCCGAAACTCGAATGATCCCGATGCATGACGTTCCTCCTGTTTTGATTTTTATGGACTCGATGGAACGGGCGCTCTGCGGCGCCTCGCTCAGACTTTCAGACAAGCCACAAGATGGCCGGGTTTGACCTCGCGGATTTCGGGAATGGTGGCTTTGCAGGCATCATCGGCCAGCGGGCAGCGCGTATGGAACACGCAGCCCGAGGGCGGGCGCAGCGGCGACGGGATTTCGCCGCCCAGCGTGCGCGCCGCGCGCGATTTCTCGATCGACGGATCGGGGATCGGCGCGGCGTCGAGCAGCGCCTTCGTATAGGGATGCAACGGCTCGGCATAAAGCGCGTCGCCGTCGGCAAGCTCCATCATCCGGCCCAGATACATGACCGCGACGCGATCGGAGATGTGGCGCACCACCGCCAGATCATGCGCGATGAACAAATAGGTGAGGCCGAGCTTCTTCTGGAGGTTCTCCAGCAGATTGATGATCTGGCCTTGGATCGACACGTCGAGCGCCGAAACGGGCTCGTCGCAGACGATGCATTCGGGTTCCATCGCCAGCGCGCGCGCGATGCCCACGCGCTGGCGCTGGCCGCCCGACATCTCATGCGGATAACGCTCGGCCATATAGGCGAACAGGCCGACGGCCTCGAGCAATTCGGCCACGCGCTTTTTGGCGGCGGCGGCATCGGGCACAATTTTATAGACGAGCAGCGGTTCAGCGATGATCTGGCCGATCGTCATGCGCGGATTGAGCGACGAATACGGATCTTGGAAGATCACCTGGATCTTGCGGCGGATGGGCCGCAGCTCGGCCGCGCCGAGCTTGGAGATATCCTGGCCCTTGAACGTGATCGACCCTTCGGTCGGCGTTTCCAGGCGCAGGATCAAACGGCCGACGGTCGTTTTGCCGCAGCCGGATTCGCCGACCAGCCCCAAAGTTTCGCCCGGTGATATATCGAAGGACACGTCGTTGACCGCGCGCACTTCGCTTTTGACCGAGCTGAACGTGCCGGTCTTGCGCGTCACCTCGAAGAATTTCTTGAGGCCGCTGACCGACAGAAGTTTTTCGCCGGCGCGGCCTTCGCGCTTGCCGCCCGCTTCGACCACCGGTTTCTCGCGGCCGATTTCGCCCGCGGCGATTTCCTTGGCGCGCAAACACGCCGACAAATGGCCGGGCTCGATCTCCTCCAACGCCGGATCCTGCGCGCAGATATCGGTGCGGAATTGGCAGCGCGCGGCGAAGCGGCAGCCTTTGGGCGGGTCGAGAAGATTGGGCGGCAGGCCTTCGATGGTTTCGAGCTTGGCGCCGCGCGGCCGGTCGAGACGCGGCACCGAGCGCATCAGGCCCATCGCATAAGGATGGCGCGGGCGCAGGAACACGTCGTCGGCCGTGCCCTTTTCCACGACGCGCGCGGCGTACATCACGTTGACGCGGTCGGCGTAGCGCGCGACGACGCCGAGGTTATGCGTGATGATGACCAGCGCGATGTTGAGCTTGCGCGACAGCTCCTTCATCAGCTCCAGGATCTGCGCCTGGATGGTGACGTCGAGTGCCGTGGTCGGCTCGTCGGCGATGATGAGCTTGGGGTTGCAGGCAAGGCCGATCGCGATCATCACGCGCTGGCGCATGCCGCCGGAAAATTGATGCGGATATTGGTCGAGCCGGCGTTCGGGATCGGTGATGCCGACCAGCGACAGCAATTCCACCGCCCGGGCACGCGCCTGTTCCTCCGTCATCTTCAGATGGATGAACAGCGGCTCCATGATCTGCAGCCCGATCGGCAGGACCGGGTTGAGGCTCGTCATCGGCTCCTGGAAGATCATCGAAATGTCGCGGCCGCGCCGTTCGCGCATTTCCTCGTCCGACAGGTCGAGAAGATTCACGCCCTCGAACATGATCTTGCCGTGGACGACGCGGCCCGCGGGCTTGGCCAGCAAGCGCATGATCGCCAGCGACGACACGGATTTGCCGCAGCCCGATTCACCGACGATCGCTAGGACTTCGCCGCGCCGGACTTGGTACGACACGCCTTCGACCGCGCGCACGACGCCGCGCGACGTGACGAAATGGACGTGCAGATCCTCGACCGACAACAGAACGTTGGAATCGCTCAAAGCGGGCGCCTCGACTGTTCGCATTTATCGTGTTTTTTTGATCCCTAGCACGGGACACCCCGGTGATGCCACCCCCGAAGGCCGCCAGTCCGATCTGCGGAACGGCGCCTTGTTCCTTTTTGCAACGGCGAATAGCTTGCGGAGTTATGGCACCCTGCGCTGGCGCCGATCTTCGCGCGGAATGATTCGGAAATCATACGGTCGATGTCGATTTGGGGAAGTTTGTTGGGGGGAACGGCGGGCTACGCGCTGGGCGGGCCTTTGGGCGCGCTGATCGGACTCGCCGCCGGCCACGCGGTCGATCGCGTCTTGCGCGCGAATAAATCGCCGGAGAGCGAGCAGGAGAAGCGCAAGATCGCCTTCACCATCGCGACCGTGGCGCTGGCCGCGAAAATGGCGAAAGCCGACGGCGCGGTGTGCGAACGCGAAAAAGCGGCGTTCGCGCATATCTTCCGTTTCGACCCGGCCGAGCGCGCGAATGTCGAACGCGTTTTCGATTTGGCCGCGCGCTCGACTTACGGATTCGAAGCCTATGCGCGCCAAGTGGCCGGTTTGTTCGACAAAGGCGCCCCGGCGCTGGAGGAATTGCTCGACTGCCTCTTCCATATCGCCGGCGCCGATCACACGATCACCGAGGACGAGCTCGATTATCTGCGCGCGGTCGCGACCCATCTCGGTCTCGACGAAGGCGTCTATCGCGCGATTCGCCAGGCGCATCTCGGGCCCGACGCGAACGACCCCTACGAAACGCTGGGCGTTTCGCCCAACGCCGATCTCGACGAGATCAAGCGCGTGTGGCGCGAACAGGCCCGCTTGCATCATCCGGATTTGCTGACCGGCCAAGGCATGCCCGCCGAATTCGTGGCGCTGGCCGAGAAACGCTTGGCCGCGATCAACGCCGCCTACGAAACCATTCTCGAGCGACGGAAAGCGGCATGAGACCGATCGACGCGGCACTGACAGTCGGGATCATGCTGGTCTGGGGCCTCAATTTCGTCGTCGCGAAATTGGCGCTCGCGGAAATGCCCGCGATCTTCACCATGGCGCTGCGCTTCACGCTGGTGGCGATTCTGCTGCTGCCTTTCGTGAAGATGCCGAGCCGCCAGGACATGAAGGCGATCGCGTTGCTCGGCTTCACGCTGGGCGGATTGCATTTCTCGTCGATGTTCACCGGCATGAAGAATCTCGACGCCGGGCTCGCCGCCATCGCGACCCAAAGCCAAGTGCCGTTCGCGGCCCTGCTTTCCGCCGTCATCCTCAAGGATTATCCCGGCTGGCGGCGCTGGACCGGCATGGGGCTCGCGTTCTTCGGTATCTGGCTTGCGACCGGCGGGGCGGTCACCGGCGGTGCGCCCTTCTATGTCGGGCTCGTGCTGTTCGCCTCGTTCATGTGGGCGGTCGCGAATTTCCAGTTCAAGTCGCTGACCCATATCGACGGCTTCACCCTCAACGCCTACACCGCGTTGTGGACCGTGCCGTTCCAGCTCGTCTTTTCCGCGATGCTGGAAACCGGGCAGATCGAAGCCTTCCTCAACGCGTCGTGGCGCGCTTACGCCGGCGTCGTGTTCATGTCGGTGATCATTACGATCTGCACCTATTGGCTTTGGTATCGGCTGCTGCGCCGCTACTCGGTCAACGTCACCATTCCCTATACGCTGCTGGTGCCCGTGTTCGGCGTCATGTTCGGCGTGATCTTCAACGGCGATGCGCTGGGCTGGCGGATGATCGCGGGCACCGCCGCGACCATCGCGGGTGTCGGCATCATCGTGCTACGCCGCCCGGCCGATGTCGGCGGCGAGTCGACGAGCAAGATGTCGTGAAGATCGAGAAGCTGCCCTCGCCGAATTTCGACGCGCGGCCCGACGGCGTGACGCCCGAATTCCTGGTGCTGCATTACACCGACACGAAGGATCGCGCCGAAAGCCTGTCCTATCTGCTCGATCCCGCCAAACAGGTCAGCGCGCATTATCTGGTCGACGAGGACGGTACGGCGCTCGCCCTCGTGCCCGAAGATCAGCGCGCCTGGCATGCGGGCGTGTCGTGCTGGCGGGGCAAGCGCGACGTCAACGCGCGCTCGATCGGGATCGAGATCCAAAATCCCGGCCATCGTCTGGGCTATCGCGATTTTCCGGACGCGCAGATCGATGCGGTGATCGAACTTTGCCGCGCGATCGTCGAACGGCACGGCATTGCGCCGCGCGATGTGGTCGCTCACTCGGACGTGGCGCCCGCCCGCAAAAAAGATCCGGGCGAGCTCTTCCCGTGGGAACGCCTCGCCGCCGCCGGTATCGGGCTTTATCCGTCCAACGTCGCGCGCCGCCATCGCACGACGCGCGATTTCGGCCCGGGTGTCAGCGACGACGCGGTGACGGACGCGCAAAATCTGCTGGCGCGGTTCGGCTACGATATCGAAGCGACCGGCACGCTCGACAACGCGACGCATTCCGTTCTGGTCGCCTTCCAGCGCCGCTTCCGGCCGTGGAAATTCGACGGGCGGCTCGACGGCGAAACCCATGCGCGGCTGCGCGCACTGGTGGCGATGCTCTGAACTTCGGCACGCGGGTTGCTTGCCCTCCCCGCATCATGAATCTGACCGACATTCCCGCGCTGCGCCGGTACTGGTATCCGCTCTGCCAGGATTCCGATCTCGATAAAGGCCCCCTCGCTCAGCGCTTGCTCGGCGTCGATCTGGTCTTATGGAAAAGCGACGACGGCAAGCCCAACGCCGTGCGCGATCGCTGCCCGCATCGCACCGCCAAACTGTCGCGCGGCTTCGTGGAAAATGGCGCGATCGTTTGCGGCTATCACGGCTGGGCGTTCGACGGCGCAGGCAAGTGCCTGAAGATTCCGCAGCGCGCCGATCCGACCGCCACCGGCAAAATGCGCGTCGAGGCGTTCCACGCCAAGACCTATGGCGGGCATGTGTGGGTCGCGTTGGAAAATCCGGTCGAAGACATTCCCGTCTTTGCCGAAGACGGCGATCCTTCGTGGCGACGCATTCCCGAATTCGTCGAGAACTGGGCGTGCAGCGCACTGCGCGTGATGGAGAACGAATTCGACAACGCGCATATCGAATATGTGCACCAAGCGACCTTCGGCAATACGCGCGACCCGATCCCGGCGGAGAACGAGATCGAGGAATTCGCCGGCGGGTTCGTCGCACGCGCTGTGGTGCGCGCGGCCAATCGAAAGATCGGCGCGGATTACACCGGTGCGACGGGCGATCTCACCACGCGCACGACCGTGCATCGCTATTGGTTTCCGTTCCTGCGCAAACTCGAACTCACCTTTCCGAACGGCCTTTGCCATCGCATCGTGACCGCGACCGTGCCGGTGGACGATGCGCGCACACGCCTCGTGCAATGGGTCTATCGCAACGATACCGACGCCGACGTGCCCGCCGAGAAGGCCATCGCCTTCGACCGTGCGGTGACGCTCGAGGATAAGGACATCCTCGAAGCGACCGATCCCTATGTGCCCTTGCGCGACTACCTGACCGCCGAGCGCCACATGCCGTCGGACAAACCCGGCCTGATCATGCGCCGGATGCTGGTCGACGCGGCGGACGCGGGTTGACGGACCATCAGATCATGTGTAATTTTTACTTACTCGCAGCGGAAGGATTTGGCCCGTTCACTTGGAGTGAAGAATGCCACCTTCCAGTAAAGAGATTATCCGCGCCCTGATCGATGACGGCTGGTATCAAGTGTCGCAAACTGGCAGCCACGCGCAGTTCAAGCATCCTACGAAGCCCGGCAAAGCGACGGTACCCACACCGCGTAAAGATATGCCGCTCGGTACTTTGATTTCGATCGAGCGGCAATCGGGCCTTAAACTTCGTAAATAGGACGCCATGGCAACGAAGCTCTACTACTATCCAGCGGTCGTGGAAGCGGGTGAACCCGGGAGCAATCTTGGCGTTTTCTTTCCCGATTTACCCGGCTGCGTGAGTGCCGGTGACGACGTGGTCGATGCCGTGCGCAATGCCGAGGAAGCGTTGACGCTGCATTTGAGCGGCATGATCGCCGACGACGATCCGCTGCCCACCCCCTCCCCGCTCGACAAGCTCGAGATTCCGCGCGGCGTGAAGGTCGTGGCGCGTTTGCTGGTCCGTGCCGAGGTCGGCACGCGTGCCGTGCGTCTCAATATCAGCCTCGACGAAGCCCTGGTCACCCAGGCCGATCGGCGCGCGGCCGCCAACGGCAACACGCGCTCTGGCTACATTGCGTCGTTGATTCGCAGCGACGCGGCCAAGGTTGCCCGGCCCGCCGCCAAAGCGAAATCCAAAGCCAAGCCCAAGCGCCGTCGCGCGGGTTGACGGCGCAGGCCGAACGCGCGCATATCCGCCCCGCCAGACGGCCGGACGACCGCGGGATGCGCAAGCATCGCGAGGAAAGTCCGGGCTCCACGGAGATAAGGGTGCCGGGTAACGCCCGGCGGGCGCGAGCCCAGGGACAGTGCAACAGAGAAAGACCGCCAAAGCCTTGTCTGCCTTCGGGTCGGCCGGGCCGGTAAGGGTGAAACGGTGGTGTAAGAGACCACCGCGGACGCGGCAACGCGGACGGCATGGCAAACCCCACCCGGAGCAAGACCAAATAGGGGCGGCACGCGAAGGGCAACTTTCGCAGGTCGGTTTCCGGACCGCCGCCCGGGTCGGTTGCTTGAGGCCGCCAGCAATGGCGGTCCTAGAGGAATGGTCGTCGTCGCCCGGCAACGGGCGTCACAGAACCCGGCTTACAGGCCGTCTGGCTTTTTCCACATCTAGAGTCTGATCCCGGGGAATTGAACCGCCTGCGCCGCAGGGATTTTGCGGCGCGGGTAGGAGAAGGGCGCGGCGCGTAGTGGTGCTACGCGCAAGCCCTTCGACGCCCTCTGCGGCGCAAAAGAACGCGGCCCTTCGGGTTGGGTTCCGGCGGACGCCCGCTTCGTTGTGCCCCTCGCCGATAGAACCACTATCGGCGTCGGGGACACGCCTCGCGGCATCGCACACGCCGGAAACCCAACGCAGGCGGATCAATTCCCTGGGATCAGACTCTTGGTCGCGGTTCCGCCCAAAAGCCCGAGTAGCTTAAGGGGGCTTGTTCCCAATTTTCGGTAAATTTGGCGGCGTCGCGCGCCGAGAGAACAGACCGTGTCCATTACAAAACAAGCACTTAGGTCGTTGACGCCCATATACACCCATGATATCCCATATTGTCCCACGAAAACCGCCTTTCGCGAAGGCGGGTATCCGGGGACCCCAAAGGGAAGAGAACTCCTCGTCTTTCCAATGGGTTGAACAATGGGGACGGCACGAGAGGGTCAACGCGGGCGATGGCCAAATCCGCGTTCATTTCGACCTATACGTTCAAGATCGACCGGAAGGGGCGCGTCTCCGTTCCGGCCGATTTTCGTGCCGTCATGTCTGCAAAAGGCGAAGACGGGCTCAACGTGCTGCCGCTTTCGGGCCTGAAAGCGGTGCGTGCGATCGGCACCGATGTCCTCGCCAAAATCGGCCAAACCGCCGACCCGCTCGCGGCTTTCCGTCCCTCGTCCCTGGACCATGCCGCGATTCTGGCCGCCGATTTGGTCGCCTTGCAGATCGATTCCGAAGGTCGTGTGGGCCTTCCCGAAGCCGTGATCGCGCATTGCGGCTTGGGCGAAACCGCCCTTTTCGCCGGCCGCATTCAGTTCTTCGAAATCTGGAATCCCGAGGCCTTCGCCGCCGACCAGGCGGAAAAGCGCCGCGCGATCCTGGGCGGCGCGCCGGCATGACGGGTCCGCAAATCCATGTCCCCGTGATGCTCGCCGAGGTGTTGGCCGCCTTGGCGATCAAGAACGGCGGCACCTATCTCGACGGCACGTTCGGGGCGGGCGGCTATGCGGCCGCGATCCTCGACGCTGCCGATTGCAAGCTTGTCGCCTTCGACCGCGATCCCGAAGCGATCGCGCGCGGTGCAACGTTGAAAGCGAAATACGGGCCGCGACTGACGCTGGTCGAAGGCCGCTTCGGCGAGATGGATCAACTCTCGCCCGAACGCGATCTCGACGGCATCGCGCTCGATCTTGGCGTGTCGTCGCCGCAGATCGACGATGCCGCGCGCGGCTTTTCCTTCCGCGCCGACGGGCCGCTCGACATGCGCATGGAAAAAGCCGGGCTCTCGGCAGCGGATATCGTCAACGACTGGCCCGAACGCGATTTGGCCGACGCGATCCATCAATTGGGCGACGAGCGCCACGCGCGACGTGTGGCCAAGAACATCGTCAAGGCACGCGCCGAAAAGCGCATCGAGCGCACGTCGGAACTCGCCGAGATCGTGCGCGCATGCGTGCCGCGCTCGAAAGACGGCATCGATCCCGCGACGCGCACCTTCCAAGCTTTGCGCATGGCGGCGAACGACGAATTGGGCGAACTCGCGCGCGGCCTTGCCGCCGCCGAGCGTTTGCTGAAGCCCGGCGGGCGTTTGGCGGTCGTGTCCTTCCATTCGCTGGAAGACCGCGCGGTCAAACATTTCCTGAAGCGCCGTGCGGGCAACGAAGATCGCGGCTCGCGCCATCTGCCGGCACGCGGGGTCGAGCGCGCGCCGTCCTTCAAGCTGGTCGAACGCAAGGGCGTCAAACCGAGCGACGCCGAGACCGCGCGCAATCCGCGCGCGCGTTCCGCCATGCTGCGCGTCGCCGAACGCACCCAAGCGCCCGCCTGGGGTGAAGCCGCATGAGCCGCTTCGTCACCCTGTTGTGGATCCTGATCGCCGGCGTCGGCGCCTTGGCGCTCTACCAGATCAAGCACGAGGTGATCGCGCAGGAGCGCGAACTCGCGCGGCTCAACCGTTCGATCGTGCAGGAACAGGAATCGATCCATGTGCTGCGCGCGGAATGGAGCCTGGTGAACCAGCCCAAGCGCCTGCAAGCCTTGGCCGAACGCCATCTCGATCTTCAGCCGATGAAGCCCGGCCAGTTCGGCCGCGTCGATGCCGTGCCCGCGCAATCGCCGCAAGTTCCCCCGCCCCAACCGCGCGCGATCGCGCAGGAGCGGCGCTGATGGCGAGCAACTTCCTCGACATCGTGCGCGGCTTCCCCGCCCGTTTGCGGGTGGAAAGTGCGGCCAAGCAATCGATGGAGACGGCGCGCCATCGCCTCGTCATCGGCGGCATTCTGTTCGCCGTGTGCTTCGCGGTGGTCGGCATACGCCTGGTCGACGTGACGCTGCTGTCCGAAGCGCGCGAGCCGCGCGCGACGCGGGCTCCGGCCACCGGGCCGTTGGAGCTTGCGCGCGCCGATATCGTCGATCGCAACGGCGTGCTGCTGGCGACGTCGCTGGTCACGCAATCGCTCTACGCCAATCCGCAGATGATCGCCAACCCGGCGGACGCCGCACGGCGCATCGCCGCGACGTTGCCGGGCGTGGACGAGAAGCAATTGCGCGATCGCCTGTCGGGCGAGAACCGGTCCTTCGCCTGGATCCGCCGTAATTTGACGCCGCGCCAGCAATTCGAAGTCAACCGCCTGGGCATTCCGGGCCTGTTCTTCCAACGCGAGGAACGCCGCGTCTATCCGCACGGCAATCTCACCTCGCATGTCGTCGGCTTCTCCGACGTCGACAATCGCGGCCTCGCGGGCGTCGAGCAGAGCTTCGACGAACGCTTGAAGACGTCGAACGAACCCTTGCGCCTGTCGATCGATCTGCGCGTGCAGCACGCGGTGCGCGAGGAATTGCAGAACACGATCCAGAACTTCAACGCCATCGGCGGCATGTCGGTGATGATGGACGTCGAGACCGGCGAGGTGATCTCGATGGTCTCGCTGCCCGATTTCGATTCCAACGCGCCGGGCCTTGCCGACGCCGATTCGCGCTTCAACCGCAACACGCTCGGGTCCTACGAAATGGGCTCGACGTTCAAGATGTTCACGGTCGCGATGGGCTTCGACTACGGTACCCTGCGCATGACCGATTCCTTCGACGCCAGCCGCCCCTACCATATCGGTCGTTTCTCGATCTCCGACTTCAAGGGCAAGAACCGCTGGCTGACGACGCCGGAAGTGTTCATCTACTCGTCGAATCTGGGCGCGCTGCGCATGTCGCTGCTGGTCGGTCCGCAGCGTCAGCGCGACTTCCTCGAGCGCCTCGGCTTCCTCAAGCCGTCGCCCATCGAACTCCCGGAAATCGGCCATCCGCTGATCCCGCGCCCGTGGCGCGAGATCAACATGCTGACGATTTCCTTCGGCCACGGCATTTCGGTGTCGCCCATCCAATTGGTCGCGGCGGGGGCCGCCGCGGTCGACGGCGGCATCTATCGCGCCCCCACCATTCTGGCGCGCGACGATGCGACCGCCGTGCAGGGCGAGCGCGTGATGAGCCAGCGCGCGTCGGACATGCTCAACCAGTTGCTGCGCTTCAACGCCGAAAAAGGCTCGGGCAAATCGGCCGAAGTGCCGGGCTATTTCGTCGGCGGCAAGACGGGTACGGCCGAAAAGGTCCAGGCCAATGGCGGCTACAAGAAGAACGCGCGTATCTCGTCGTTCTTCGGCTCGTTCCCCGCGCATAAGCCGCGCTACGTGCTGCTGGTGATGGTCGACGAGCCGCAGGGCCGTCGCGATACCGGCGGCTACGCGACCGGCGGCGTCGTTTCCGCGCCCACCGCCGGGCGCATCATCGCGCGCGTCGCCCCGATCCTGGGCGTCGCACCGATGGACGATCTGCCCGCCGACCTCACCAAGCCGCTGCTCGCGGCGGCCAATCTCCGGTAGGGGCGATGCGCTTGAGCCTGCTTCTCGACCCCGAGATCGAATTGACGAACGCCGCCGGGCACGACCCGGACATCGCGGGCGTCACGTCGGATTCGCGCGCCGTGACCAAAGGTTTTCTGTTCGCCGCCTTGTCGGGCGTGAAGCAGGACGGCCGCGCTTATGTGGGCGACGCATTGCGTAAGGGGGCGGCCGCGATTCTCGCTTCGCCCGGTCTCGACCTTCCCGCCGGCATTCCCTATCTCGCCGCCAAGAACCCGCGCCGCGCCTTCGCGCGCACGGCCGCGCGTTTTTACGGTGCCCAACCCGCGACGATCGTCGCGGTCACGGGCACCAGCGGCAAAACTTCGGTCGCCGCCTTCGCGCGGCAAATTTGGGCGATACTGGGCCGCAAGGCCGCGAGCATGGGCACGCTCGGCATCGTCGGGCCGGATTTCGAACGCTACGGGTCGTTGACCACGCCCGATCCGGCGGCGCTGCACAAGGATCTCGCCGAGCTCGCGCATTCGGGCATCGACAACGTGGCGCTGGAAGCGTCGAGCCACGGCATCGATCAGCATCGTCTGGACGGTGTTGTGTTGAAAGCCGCCGCTTTCACGAATTTGAGCCGCGACCATCTCGACTATCACGGCGATATGGCGAGCTACCTCGCCGCCAAGCGGCGTCTGTTCGATACGCTGCTGCCGCGCGGCGCGGTCGCGGTGTTGAACGCCGATATTCCCGAATACGCGGCACTGCGCGGGGCGTGCGATTTGCGCGGGCTTCGCGTCGTCACCTATGGCCGCCAAGGCAAAGACCTGCGTTTGATTTCGGCCACGCCCCAGCCGCAAGGCCAGGCGATCGACATCGAAGCCTATGGCGTGCGCCAAAGCTTCGTGCTGCCGCTGGCCGGCGCCTTCCAAGCGATGAACGCGCTAGCCGCGTTGGGCTTGGTCGTCGGTACGGGTGCGGCACCGCATGAAGCGCTGCAAGCGCTGACCAAGCTGCAGGGCGTGCCCGGCCGGTTGGAGCGCGCCGGTATCCGCAAAAACGGTGCGGCCGTTTACGTCGATTACGCGCATAAGCCCGGCGCGCTGGCGACCGTGTTGGACGCGTTGCGCCCGCATGTGAGCGGCAAGCTTCATGTCGTCGTCGGCTGCGGCGGCGACCGCGATGCGGGCAAGCGCCCGATGATGGGCAAGATCGCGGTCGAGAATGCCGATCGCGTGATCGTCACCGACGACAATCCGCGTTCGGAAGATCCCGCCGCGATCCGCGCCGCCGTGCTGGCGCAAGCGCCCGGCGCCATCGAAATCGCCCCGCGCGAAATCGCGATCCGCGAGGCGGTGGCCGCGTTGGAACCGGGCGACGTGCTGGCGATTTGCGGCAAGGGCCACGAGACCGGCCAGATCGTCGGCGACAAGGTTTTGCCCTTCGACGACCGCGACGAAGCGCGCAAGGCGATTGCCCTCGCCGACGGGGGTGCGGCATGAGCGCCCTTTGGACTTCGACGGATGCGGCCAAGGCAACCGGCGGCCGCCTGGCGGGAACGCCGTGGAACGCCAACGGCATATCCATCGACACGCGCACGCTGAAAGCCGGCGATCTGTTCGTCGCGTTGAAAGCCGAAAAAGACGGCCATGATTTCGTGCGCGCCGCCTTCGCCCAAGGGGCGGCGGCGGCGTTGGTCGCGCGCGAAATCGCGGCGAGCGGCCCGCAACTCGTCGTCGGCGATACGCTCGAAGCGCTCGGCCAAATGGGAATGGCAGCGCGCGCACGTTCCAAGGCGCGCGTGGTCGCGGTCACCGGCTCGGTCGGCAAGACCTCGACCAAAGAAGGCCTCGCCCTCGTTCTCGGCCAGCAAGCGCCCACGCATGCGGCGGCGGCCTCGTTCAACAACCATATCGGCGTGCCGGTCACGCTCGCACGGATGCCGCAAGATGCGCGCTACGCGGTGTTCGAAATCGGCATGAACCACGCGCGCGAGATCGCCCCCTTGACCGCGATGGTCGCCCCGCATGTGGCGGTCGTCACGACGGTCGAAGCGGTCCACGCCGAATATTTCCCCGACGGGATCGACGGCGTTGCGCGCGCCAAGGCCGAGATTTTCGAAACCGGCCACGGCGGGGAAACCGCCGTGCTGCCCTTCGACAATCGCTATTTCGAGATGCTCGCGAAAGCGGCGCATCTGTGGAACTGGCGCGGCGTGTTGAGCTTCGGCACCCAAGCCGGCGCCGATGCGCGTTTGATCGAATGGACGGGCGATGCCGGCGGCTCGATCGTCACGGCCGATGTGCTGGGCACGCGCGCCACGTGGCGCGTGGGTGCGCCCGGCAAGCATTGGGCGCTGAATTCGCTGGCCGTGCTGCTGGGGGCCCATGCGCTGGGGGCCGATTGGCGCCAAGCGGCCGAAGCGCTCGCCACCGCCGCCCCGCCCAAAGGGCGCGGTGCGCGTCACGACGTAGAACTGCCCGGCGGCGGCGCTTTCGCGCTGCTCGACGAAAGCTACAACGCCTCCCCGCCGTCGATGCGCGCGGCCTTCGCCGTGCTGTCGCTGACCGACGCCACGCGGCGCATCGCCGTGCTGGGCGACATGCGCGAATTGGGGCCGCAGGCCGAAGAACTTCACGCCGGTTTGGCCGAAGCGATCTTGGCCGAAAAAATCGATCTGGTTTTCTGCTGCGGGCCCTTGATGCGCCGTCTTTTCGACGCATTGCCCGAAGATAAGCGCGGCGCCTACGCGGCGGATTCGGCCGCGTTGCTGCCGATCGTTCTCGACGCCGTTCGCGCGGGCGATGCGGTTTCCGTCAAAGGGTCGCTCGGCAGCCGCATGGGGCCGATCGTCGACGCGTTGCTGGCGCTGCGCCCTCACGCGGCGGCCGGAAGGTAAGGCAGAGCATGTTCTTCAACCTCCTCGTCCCGCTGTCCGACGAAATCGGCTTCTTCAACCTGTTCCGCTATTTGACCTTCCGGTCGGGCGGCGCGGTGATGACGGCGCTGGTGGTGTCGTTCCTGCTGGGCGAGCCGATCATCCGGTGGCTGAAATCCAAACAGCCGAATGTCGGCGTGCGCGCCGATACGCCCGAGACGCATCTGAAGAAACGCGGCACGCCGATCATGGGCGGCGTGCTGATCCTGCTGTCGATGGGCATCTCGACGCTGCTGTGGGCCGATCTTTCCAACGGCTATGTCTGGGCCGTGCTGACGGTGACGTTCGGCTTCGGCGCGATCGGCTTCTGCGACGACTTCCTCAAGCTCACCAAGCGCAATTCCAAGGGCTTGCCCGGCCGCTGGAAACTGGTCGTGCAGTTCCTGATCGCCTTCGCCGCGACGATGTGGATCGTGTACCTCACGCGCGAGCCGCTCTCCACCCAGCTTGCGATTCCGTTCTTCAAGAACCTGCTGATCGATATGGGGATGTTCTTCATCCCCTTCGCGATGTTCGTGATGGTCGGCTCCTCCAACGCGGTGAACCTGACCGACGGGCTCGACGGCCTCGCCATCGTGCCGGTGATGATCGCGGCGGGCTGCTTCGCGGCCTTCGCTTACGTCGCGGGCAACGCGGTATTCGCGAATTACCTGCTAATCCATCACGTCCCCGGCTCCGGCGAACTCGCCGTGCTGTGCGCGGCCTTGGTCGGTGCCGCACTTGGCTTCCTGTGGTTCAACGCCCCGCCCGCGATGGTGTTCATGGGCGACGTGGGCTCGCTGTCCATGGGCGGCGCGCTGGGCACCGTCGCCGTCATCACCAAGAACGAACTCACCCTCGCCATCGTCGGCGGGTTGTTCGTGCTGGAAGCCGTGTCGGTCATCGTGCAGGTCGCGTCGTTCAAGCTGACCGGCAAGCGCGTGTTCCTGATGGCGCCGCTGCACCACCACTTCGAAAAGAAGGGCTGGGCCGAGCCCACCATCGTGATCCGCTTCTGGATCATCGCCTCCATTCTGGCGCTCGCGGGTCTCGCGACGCTGAAACTGCGGTGAGGGAGAAAGCGTGATCCACATCGCCTCCTTCGCGGGCAAGCACGTGGCGGTCCTCGGTCTGGGTAAATCCGGACTGGCGGCCGCGCGCGCCCTTGTCGCGTCGGGGGCGAAGGTGCTGGCATGGGACGACAACGCGGCCTCGCGCGATGCCGCGATCGCCGCACAGATCCCGCTCGCCGATTTGCGGACCGCCGATCTCGCGGGCATGGCCGCACTGGTGATGTCGCCGGGCATTCCGCACAGCTTCCCCGCCCCGCACGACGTGGCCGCGCGCGCCAAGGCGCTGGGCCTCGACCTGATCAGCGACGTCGAGTTGCTGATGCGCAGCCGGCGCGACGCATCGTTCATCGGCATCACCGGCACCAATGGCAAGTCGACGACCACCGCGCTGATCGGCCATATCCTGAACGCCGCCAAGCGCGCGACGCAGATCGGCGGCAATATCGGCACGGCGGCCTTGTCGCTCGAGCCGCTCGGCCAAGACGGCATTTATGTGATCGAGATGTCGAGCTATCAGCTCGAACTCGTGCCCACCGCGCGTTTCGACGGTGCCGTGCTGCTCAACATCTCGCCCGATCATCTCGACCGTCACGGCGGGATGGACGGCTACGTCGCCGCCAAGCGGAACATCTTTCGCGATCAGAAAAGCCCGCGCTTCGCCGTCGTCGGCATCGACGACGATATCAGCGCTTCGATCTACGCCGATCTGGTCGAAGCCGGCGACAGCATCGTCATCCCGATTTCGGGCCAAGGCGGCGTGCAAGGCGGTGTGTACGCGCAGCGTGGCGGTCTTTGGGATTCGCGCCATGGCGAGCCGGTGCGCTTCGCCTCGCTCGCCGATTGCCCGGCGTTGCCCGGCACGCATAACGCGCAGAACGCCGCGGCCGCCGCCGCCGTGACGCTGCAATTGGGCGTGTCGGCCAAGATCATCGCCGAGGCGATGAAAAGCTTCCCCGGCTTGGCCCATCGCCAAGAACGCGTGGCCGAACGCGACGGCATCGTATTCGTCAACGACAGCAAGGCGACCAACGCGGATTCGACCGCGAAAGCCTTGGGCTGCTATCCGCGCATCCATTGGATCGCGGGCGGTCGCGCGAAGGCGGGCGGCATCGACAGCTTGCGCGGCTTCTTCCCGCGCATCGCGAAGGCCTATCTGATCGGCGAAGCGGCGGACGATTTCGCCGCGACCCTGGGCGACGTGCCGCATGAAAAATCCGGCACGCTCGACAAAGCGGTCGCCGCCGCCTGGAGCGACGCGCGCGGCGAGGACAAGGGCGTGATCCTGCTGTCGCCGGCTTGCGCGTCGTTCGACCAGTTCAAAAGTTTCGAGCATCGCGGCGACGCGTTCCGCGATCTCGCGCGCGACATCGCCCAACAAGGGAGTGCGGCCGCATGAGTTTCGCGCGCGCCGATAATTCCGTCATCGCCCGCTGGTGGTGGACCGTCGACAAGTGGCTGTTGACGGCGCTTGCCTTGCTGATCGGCACGGGCGCCGTGCTGATCATGGCCGCGTCGCCGGCCGTGGCGACCCGCGTCAATCTCGACACGTTCTATTTCGTGCGCAAGCAGCTGCAATTGCTGCCGCTGGCGGCGTTGACGCTGATCACCGTGTCGATGCTGAACCCCAAGCAAGTCCGCCAATTGGCGCTGGCGGGTTTCGCCTGCTCGATCCTGTTCCTGATCGCGACGTTCTTCGTGGGCATGGAGATCAAGGGCGCGAAGCGCTGGATTTCCCTGCCCGGCTTCTCGCTTCAGCCCTCCGAATTCCTAAAGCCGACCTTCGCAGTCGTCGCGGCATGGCTGTTCGCCCTGGCCCGCAAGAAGGAAAACTTCCCCGGCGATCTGTTCGCGATCGCGCTTTACGGAATCTCGCTGGCGCTGCTGCTGGGCCAGCCGGATATCGGCATGGCCTTCGTGGTGAGCTGCGTGTGGTTCGCGCAGTTCTTCCTGGCGGGCTTGCGCATGTTGTGGGTCGTGGGCTTGGGCGGTGCGGGTGCCGCCGCCGCGATCGGCCTCTATTTCACCTTCCCCCACTTCGAAAGCCGCGTGAACCGCTTCCTCGATCCCGCCTCCGGCGACACCTATCAGGTGAACATGGCGATGGAAGCGTTCATGAATGGCGGATTGCTGGGGCGCGGCCCCGGCGAAGGGACCGCCAAATCCTTCCTGCCCGACGCGCATGCCGATTTCATCTTCGCCGTCGCGGCGGAGGAATTCGGCCTGATCCTGTGCCTGATGGTCGTCGCACTCTACGCCTTCATCGTGCTGCGCGGCTTCGCGCGCGCCTTGCAGGAAACCGATCTGTTCATCGTGCTGGCGATCGCCGGTCTGTGCGTCCAGTTCGGCGTGCAAGCGCTGGTCAATATGGGCTCGACGCTGCACCTCATCCCCACCAAGGGCATGACGCTGCCGTTCGTGAGCTATGGCGGTTCGTCGCTGCTGGCGATCGCACTCGGCATGGGCTTCGTGCTGGCGCTGTCGCGCAAACGCTTCGGCCAGGGGGAGACGCTGTGAACGCACCCCTCGTCATCCTCGCGGCCGGCGGTACGGGCGGCCATGTCTTCCCGGCGGAAGCTTTGGCGGGGGCGCTCGACAAGCGCGGCTATCGCCTGGCCTTCGTCACCGACGATCGCGGCACGCAATATGGCGGGCGCCTGGGCACGCTCGAAACCCATCGCTTGCCGTTGCGTAAGATGACCGGCGGGATCGCGCAAAAGCTGCGCGGCTTCGCCTCGCTCGTCCCCGGCTATTTCGCCGCGCGCCGCGTGATCAACAAGCTCGCCCCCCAAGCGGTTGTCGGCTTCGGCGGCTATCCCAGCCTGCCGACGGTCGCGGCCGCGATCGGCCGCGTGCCCACCGCCTTGCACGAACAAAACGCCGTGCTCGGCCGCGTCAATCGCCTGATCGCGTCGAAGGTCGATGCGATCGCGAGTTCGTTCGTCACCACGCGCCACGCCGAACGCGCCACGCTGACCGGCAATCCGGTGCGCGACAACGTGATCGCATTGCGCGACAGCCCGTATTGGGTGCCGGAGAAGAACGGCGCGCTGCGCGTGCTGGTGACCGGCGGCAGCCAGGGGGCGTCGATCTTCGGCCGCGTCGTGCCCGACGCGATCGCGCGCTTGCCGCAAGAGGCGCGCATGCGCCTGACGATCGTCCAGCAGACGCGCAAAGACGATGTCGATGCCGTCGCCGCCGCCTATGCCAAGGCCGGCATCGCGGCGGAAGTGGCGCCCTTCTTCGCCGATCTGCCCCAGCGTATCGCGCATGCGCATCTCGTGATCGCGCGCAGCGGCGCTTCCACCGTGGCCGAGCTTGCCTGCATCGGCCGCCCGGCCCTTTTGGTTCCTTACATGCACGCGACCGACGACCATCAGACCGAAAACGCCCGCGCGCTCGCCGATGCCGGCGGGGCGTGGCTGCTGCCCGAACCGCATTTCACGGCGCAGGCGCTGGAAAAGCACCTCGCCTCGCTGCTCGCCGATCCGTCGACGCTGCCGCCGATGGCGCAAGCCGCGTGGAAATTCGGCAAGCCCGATGCCGCCGAACGCTTGGCCGATCTGGTCGCGCGCCTGGCGACGGGAGGGCGCGCATGAGAGCGCTGCCGCTCGACATCGGTCTGCTCCATTTCGTGGGCATCGGCGGAATCGGCATGTCCGGCATCGCCGAGATTTTGCACAATCTTGGCTACAAGGTTCAGGGCTCCGACCAAGCCGACAGCGCCAACGTGCAGCGTTTGCGCAATCTCGGCATCGCCGTCCATGTCGGCCACAAGGCCGAGAATCTGGGCAATGCCGAAGTGCTGGTCGTCTCGACCGCCGTGAAGCCCGACAATCCCGAAGTGCGCGCCGCGCGCGAAAAGCTGATCCCGGTCGTGCGCCGTGCGGAAATGCTCGCCGAGCTCATGCGCCTCAAATGGGCGGTGGCGATCGCCGGCACGCATGGCAAGACCACGACGACCGGCTTCGTCGCCGCGATGCTGGAAACCGCGGGCATGGACCCGACGATCATCAATGGCGGCATCCTCAACGCCTACGGCACCAATGCGCGCTTGGGGGCGGGCGAATGGATGGTTGTCGAGGCCGACGAAAGCGACGGCACGTTCGTCAAGCTGCCCGCGACCATCGCGGTCGTGACGAATATCGACCCCGAACATCTCGATTACTGGGGAACGTTCGAGAACGCCAAGAAGGGCTATCAGAATTTCATTTCGAATCTGCCCTTCTACGGCTTCGCGGCGATGTGCGTCGATCATCCGGAAGTGCAAGCGCTGATCGCGGCGACGCAGGATCGCAAGATCCTCGCCTACGGTTTCTCGCCGCAGGCCGATGTGCGCGGCGTCAATCTGCGCCTCGACGCCTCGGGTGGACATTTTGACGTCGCCCTGTCGGGGCGTGCGGGTGCCGAACGCATGATCCGCAATCTGCATCTGCCGCTGGTCGGCCGGCACAATGTCGAGAACTCGCTGGCCGCCGTCGCCGTGGCGATCGAAATGGGGATCGACGAAACGACGATCCGCAAGGCGCTGGCGAGCATCAAGGGCGTGAAGCGCCGCTTCACCAATACCGGCATGGGGGCCGGCATCACCGTCATCGACGATTACGGCCATCACCCGGTCGAGATCGCGGCGGTGCTGAAAGCGGCGCGCCAAGCGACATCGGCGGGCGTGATCGCGGTCGTACAGCCGCATCGCTATACGCGCCTGGCCAATCTGTTCGAAGAGTTTTGCACCTGCTTCAACGACGCCGACGCCGTGATCGTCGCGGATGTTTACGCCGCCGGCGAACAGCCGATCGAGGGTGCGAACAAGCAAGCGCTGGTCGAAGGCTTGCGCGGCCACGGTCATCGCAAGGCGATGGCGCTGGAAAATTCGCAAGCCTTGGCGCGCACGGTACTCGACATCGCCAAGCCCGGCGACATGGTGGTGTGCTTAGGCGCGGGCAACATCACGCAATGGGCCTATGCCTTGCCCGACGAATTGGACGCGGCGGCGGCGGGAGGGAAAGCATGATGGTTTCCCCCAAGCCGATGCGGCTGATCGATCGCTTGCCGCAGGTGCGCGGCAGCTACCGTGAAAATGCGAGCCTCGCGGCGACGACGTGGTTCCGCGTCGGCGGCCCCGCCGAAGTGCTGTTCCGCCCGGCCGACCGCGACGATCTGGCCGCGTTCCTTGCCGCCAAGCCCGACGACGTTCCGGTGACGGTGCTGGGCGTGGGCTCCAATCTTTTGGTGCGCGACGGTGGCATTCCCGGCGTCACGATCCGCCTGGGCAAAGGCTTCGCCGAGGTGACGCGCGACGGCAATATCGTGAAGGCCGGTGCGGCCGCCCTCGACGTCAACGTCGCCAATGCGGCGCGCGATTGGGGCTTGGGCGGGCTCGAATTCCTGGTCGGCGTGCCCGGCACAATGGGCGGCGCCTTGCGCATGAACGCGGGCGCCTACGGCAAGGAAATGAAAGACGTCGTGCTGGCCGCCGAGGCGATCGACGCCGCCGGCACGCTGCATTACGCGACCAACGGCGCCTTGTGCTTCGAATACCGGTCGAGCTGCATGCCCGACGATTGGATCTTCATCGGCGCCGAGCTGAAGGCCGAACCCGACGATATCGCCGCCATCGCCGCGCGCATGAGCGATATCCAGGCGAAGCGCGAAGCATCGCAGCCTGTGCGCACACGCACCGGCGGCTCCACCTTCGCGAACCCGCCGGGTGCCAAGGCGTGGGAATTGATCGATGCGGCCGGCTGCCGGGGATTGACGCGCGGCGGCGCCAAGGTCAGCGAGAAGCACTGCAACTTCCTGATCAACGACGGCGAAGCGACCGCCGCCGATCTGGAGGATTTGGGCGACGACGTCCGCGCGCGCGTCTTCGCGAAGTTCGGCGTCGACCTGCATTGGGAAATCAAGCGCGTGGGGGTGCGGGCATGAAGAAAGTCCTGCTCCTCAAAGGCGGCTTGTCGACCGAGCGCGAGGTGAGCCTGTCCTCCGGCCACGAATGCGCCAAGGCGCTGCGCGCCAAGGGCTACGACGTGGTCGAACACGATCTCGTCTCGCTCGACGGTTTGATGGCCGCACTCGCCGACAAGCCCGACGTGGTGTTCAACGCGCTGCATGGCCGCTGGGCCGAAGACGGCACGATCCAAGGTGTGCTTGATCTCGCGCAAGTACCCTATACGCATTCGGGTCTGCTCGCCTCGGCGCTGGCGATGGACAAGCCCGTGGCGCGCGCCGTGTTCAAAGGCCGCGATCTGCCGATCGCCGAGGGCGGCGTGTTCAAGCGCGCCGACGTGCTGGCGGGCCGCGCGATTGCACTTCCCTTCGTGATGAAGCCCGCGAACGAAGGCTCGTCCGTCGGCGTGAAGATCGTGCTGGAACAGGCCGATCTCGACGCGCTCGCGCGCGAGCCTTGGCCGTTCGACGAGGAAGTGCTGGTCGAGACCTATATCCCGGGGCGCGAATTGACCGTCGCGGTGATGGGCTTCAACGGCGAAGCGAAGGCGCTGGGCGTGCTGGAAATCCGCCCGAATAACGGTTTCTACGACTACACGGCCAAATACACCGACGGCAAAGCCATCCATTTGTGCCCCGCCCCAATCGACAGCACCGCCTATGCCGAAGCGATGCGCGTGGCGCTGGAAGCGCATCGCGCGTTGGGCTGCCGGGGCGTGAGCCGTGCGGATATCCGTTACGACGACACGCGCGGCGAACCCGGCCGCGTCGTGCTGCTCGAAGTCAACACCCAGCCCGGCATGACGCCGCTGTCGCTCGTGCCCGAAATCGCGGCGGCGACGGGGATGAAATTCCCCGAGCTTTGCGCCTGGCTGGTCGAACACGCGACGCATGACGGGCCGAAAGGGAGGGCCGCCTGATGTTCGGCCGCACGAAACGCAACACCCGTAAGCCCGCGCGCCGCGTGGGCTGGCGCCGCATCCTCGGCTGGCGCCCGTCGGCGTCGTCCGCGAAGCTCATGACCGCGATCGGCATCGCCGCGGTGATCGGCGGCGGCGGCTTGCTCGCATGGCGCGCTGGCGGGGCGGATCGCCTCGAGGATATGGCGCTGGATATGCGTCGCGGCACGCTGGCCGCGACCGCGCGCGCCGGCTTGCAGGTCAACGACGTGCTCGTCGAAGGGCGCGAGCGCACCAATTCGCGCGACGTGCTGGCGGTGCTGGACGCGCGCCGCGGCGCCCCGATCCTGACCTTCGATCCGCATCAGGCGAAGGCCGAGCTTGAAACCTTGCCTTGGGTGCGCCGCGCGATCGTCGAACGCCGCTTGCCCGACACGATCCATGTGCGCTTGGAAGAACGCGTGCCCCTGGCGCTGTGGCAGCGCGGCGGGCGTTTCGCGGTGATCGACCAGGACGCCAAGGAAATCCCCGGGGTGGATCCCGGCAATTTCGCCAAGCTGCTGATCGTGGTGGGCGACGACGCGCCCGAACATGCCGGCGGCTTGATCGCCTTGCTCGACACCGAGCCCGCCTTGCGCAACCGCGTGTCGGCGGCCGTGCGCGTCGGTGGCCGGCGCTGGAATTTGAATCTCGACAACGGCGTGGTCGTGAACCTGCCCGAAGCGAATGCGGGAGCGGCTTACGAGCGCCTCGCCGAACTCGAACGCAATAACGGCTTGGTCGAGCGCGATCTCGTCTCGGTCGATTTGCGTTTGCCCGATCGCCTGATCCTGCGTGCCAAGGACGCCGCACCGGCCACGACGCCGGTCAACGCGCCCGCCCGCCGCAACAACCGGCCGACTTAGGAGCACTTCGTCCACCATGTCGAAGAAAAAACGCGCCCGCCGGAACGGAACGATCGCCGCCCTCGATCTTGGCTCGACCAAGGTCGCCTGCTTCGTCGCGAAAGCGGACGGGGACGGCGCGCCGCGCGTCGTCGGCATCGGACATCAGATCAGCCGCGGCGTGCGCGGCGGCACGATCGTCGATCTGGAAGAAGCCGAGGATTCGATCCTGTCGGCGGTGTCGGCGGCCGAACAGATGGCCGGCGAAACGCTGAAAAGCGTGATCGTCAATCTGGTCGGCGGGGCGCCCGTATCGCGCACCTTCGGCGTCGAGGTGGCGCTGAACGGCCACGAGATCGGCGACGCGGATTTGCGCCGCGTGATCGAACAGGCGCGCCAGACCCAGACCGCCACCGACAAGCGCATCATCCATCAATTCCCCGTCGGCTTCACGATCGACGGTAGCCGGGGCATTCGCGATCCGCGCGGCATGTGCGGCGAACGCCTGGGCGTGAACATGCACATGGTCGGCGCGTCCAGCGCCGCCGTGCGCAATCTCGAAACCGCCGTTTCGCGCTGCCATCTGGAAATCGAAGAACCCGTCGTGCCGGCCTATGCCGCCGGCCTCGCCTGCCTCGTGCAGGACGAAAAGGATCTGGGTGCGTGCGTCATCGACATGGGCGGGGGCACCACGTCCTTCGCCGTGTTCTTCGACGGGCATTGCGTGTTCGTCGATCAGATCAATGTCGGCGGTGCCCATGTGACCAACGACATCGCGCGCGGTCTGTCCACGCCGCTGGCGCATGCCGAGCGGATGAAGACGCTGCACGGCTCGTGCATCCATTCGGCCAATGACGAGCGCGAATTGGTCGACGTGCCGCTGGTCGGCGAGGAAGAGCAGACCCAGGCGAACCATGTGCCGAAATCGATCCTGACCGGGATCGTCGCGCCGCGCTTGGAGGAAACTTTCGAACTGGTGCGTTCGCGCCTGGAAGCGTCGGGCTTCGACAAGATCGCAGGCCGGCGCGTGGTGCTGACCGGCGGGGCTTCGCAGCTTCAAGGAACGCGCGAACTCGCCGCCATGATTCTCGACAAGCAGGTGCGCATGGGCAAGCCCACGCATCTCACGGGGCTCGCCGATCAAACCGGCGGCCCCGCTTTCGCGGCGTGCGCGGGTTTGATCCTGCACGCGCATCAGAAAGGAACCGAATCCCTGCGTCCCGAAACCGCGGCGGCACCGACCGCGGGCGTCTTCGGGGGCTTGAGAATGTGGCTGAGGGACAACCTGTGACGGGAAGGGACCCAATGCCACAGCGAAAACGTAGCACCCGTCTACCCGCGCGCAGGCCTGGCATGGATCGGACCGGCCGCCGGCGCGTTACGAACTGAACCCAAGGAGATCGGAGAAGCAAAATGGCAATCACTCTCGCATCGAACCAGCCCGCCGAGCTCAAGCCGCGCATCACTGTCGTGGGCGTGGGCGGGGCCGGCGGCAACGCCGTGAACAACATGATCCGCGCCAAGCTCGAAGGCGTGGAATTCGTCGTCGCCAACACCGACGCGCAAGCCCTGGCACAGTCGCTCGCCGAACGCCGCTTGCAGCTGGGCGTGGGCGTGACGCAAGGCCTGGGTGCGGGGTCGCGCCCCGACGTGGGCCGCGTCGCGGCGGAAGAATCCATGCAGGAACTGCTGGAACATGTGCAGGGCTCGCACATGGTGTTCGTCGCCGCCGGTATGGGCGGCGGCACGGGCACCGGCGCCGCCCCGGTCATCGCGCGCGCCTGCCGTGAAGCGGGCATGCTGACCGTCGGCGTCATCACCAAGCCCTTCCACTTCGAAGGCCAGCACCGCATGAAGCTGGCCGAATCGGGGATCGAGGAGCTTCAGCAGAACGTCGATACGCTGATCATCATCCCGAACCAGAACCTGTTCCGCGTGGCCAACGAGCGCACGACCTTCGCCGACGCCTTCAAGATGGCGGACGACGTGCTGTACTCGGGCGTGCGCGGCGTCACCGACCTCATGGTCATGCCGGGCCTCATCAATCTCGATTTCGCCGATATCCGCTCCGTGATGGGCGAAATGGGCAAGGCGATGATGGGCACGGGCGAAGCCGAAGGCGACAACCGCTCGATCGACGCGGCGCAGAAGGCGATCTCCAACCCGCTGCTCGACGACGTGTCGATGAAGGGCGCCAAGGGCGTGCTCATCAACATCACCGGCGGCATGGACATGACGCTGTTCGAAGTCGACGAAGCCGCGAACCGCATCCGCGACGAAGTCGATCCGGACGCCAACATCATCTTCGGCTCGACCTTCGACGAAAGCCTCAACGGCCGCATGCGCGTGTCGGTCGTCGCGACGGGTATCGACGCGGCGCAAGCCGTGCAGCGCCCGCCGCAGGCCACCACGGTCGTCAAGCTCGCCCAGCGCCCGACGATCCGTCCGGTGACGGCGACGGCTCCGGCGGTGTCGGCCCCGGCCGCGTCGATGTCGATCCCGGCCGCCCCGCAAATGACGGGTTCGGTCGCGATGAAGATGGAACCGGTCGCCGCACCGGTCGCCCCGGCCCCGGCCCCGGTCGTCGCGCAAGCGGCCCCAGCCCCGGCCCTGGCCGAACCCGCCCCGGCCGAATTGCCGGCGGCGCCGGCTGAGGCCTTCATCCCGCCCAAGCCCGTCGAAGTGGCCCCGGCGGCGGCGCAAGCCCCCGCCCCGGCCAATCCCTTCGCGGAAGCCGAGCTGATGAACGCGACCAAGCCGGCCGCCGCGACGGCAGCGCCCAAGCGCCGCCCGTCGCTGTTCGAGCGGATGACACGTTC
The DNA here is from genome assembly GCA_965228135.1 of Tagaea sp. Taxonomy (GTDB): domain Bacteria; phylum Pseudomonadota; class Alphaproteobacteria; order CACIAM-22H2; family CACIAM-22H2; genus Tagaea. Next base: position 4,315,139 of record OZ245798.1, on the reverse strand, counting down.
GGGCATGGCGCGCACGGACGGCGAAGCCCCGCGCGCCCAGCCCACGCTGGTCGCCCCGCAGGGCGGCATCATGCCGACGGCGGCCACCGCGCCGGTCGCGGCCCCGGCCGCCCCGGCGCCGGTCGCCGCTGCCCCGGCCGCCCCTGCACCCGCCCCGGCGCAGCCGCGTTTGGGCGGGCTCGACCCGACCGATCGCCTGGCGCCGAAGGCCGAGGACGACCTCCTCGAAATCCCGGCTTTCCTGCGCCGTCAGGCGAATTAAGGGCCGCGTGAAAATCACCTGCAACATGGTGAAATAAAAGGTGACTTGAGGCTCCGGAGCCGGTTGGGTACCCAATCATTCCGGAGCCTCTTTTCTTTTCGGGGAACGAGACTCGTCCCTGGGCCGTTCAATCCAAGCGGCCCCACGCAAGACGACCACCCCGCCGGAGTTCAAGGTTCAAGTGTTCACCCCGCGTCAGCAGAAACCGCGCACGATCGCCCAGCGCACGTTGAAGGGGCCCATCTCCTGTTCGGGGACGGGCCTGCATTCCGGCCGCAAGGTGACGATGTCGCTGCTGCCCGCCGCCCCGAATTCGGGCATCGCCTTCCGCAGCACCGTGACCGGCATCGCGGTGAAGGCCGATTACCGCAACGTGACCGATACGCGCCTGTGCTCGCTGCTGGGGGCCGCCCCCGGCCCGCGCTTCGGCACGGTCGAACATCTGATGGCCGCCCTTTACGGCGCCAGCATCGACAACGCGATCGTCGAGCTCGACGCCGACGAAGTGCCGGTGATGGACGGCTCGTCCGCACCGTTCCTGTTTCTGATCGATTGCGCGGGCACGATCGAACAAGCGGCCCCGCGCCGCGCGATCGAAGTGCTCAAACCCGTTTCGCTCGCCGATTCCAGCGACGGTGCCGCCATCGAAATCCGTCCCGGGCGCGGTTTCGCCGCGACCTTCGAAATCGACTTTCCCACGCCGACGATCGGCCGCCAGAATCTGTCGCTCGATCTGGGGCCCGACGCGTTCCGCCAGGAAATCGCGCGCGCGCGCACCTTCGGCTTCGAGCAGGAAGTCGCGGCGTTGCGCGCGGCCGGCTTGGCGCGCGGCGGCAGCCTCGACAACGCGGTCGTGATCACGGCCGATGGCGGCGGCTTGCTGAACCCCGAAGGCCTGCGCTTCGACGACGAATTCGTGCGCCACAAAGTGCTCGATCTGGTCGGCGATCTGTATCTGGCGGGCGCGCCGCTGCTGGGCGAAATCCGCGCCCGGCGCACCGGCCATCGCCACAACAACGCGCTGCTGCGCGCTTTGTTCGCCGACGCGGCGAATTGGCGCATGGTCGAGCTGACCGAGGCGCATTTTGCGGGCGTTTCCCCCGCCGCCGCCCCCGTCCACGCCGACGCCGGGCAGTAATAATCCGGGTTGCCCGGATTGGCGTTCGGACCGCGATTCGCCTATATTCCGCTTATGATTCGAAGCTTGCGCCCCGCCCTTGCGGCATTCGCCCTTTTCGCCCTCGCCGCGTGCAGCGGCGACGACAAGGACCAATATGTCGAGCGCCCGGTCGAGGAGATCTACAACGACGCGGTCAACGCGATGTCGACCGAGCAGTATCGCCGGGCGGCGCGCCTGTTCGACGAGGTCGAGCGCCAGCATCCCTATTCGGTCTGGGCGACGCGCGCGCAGTTGCAGGGCGCCTACGCGCTCTATCAGGTCAATCGCTACGACGACGCGATCAACGCGCTGGACCGCTTCATCCAGCTGAACCCGTCCAGCCGCGACACGCCCTACGGCTATTATCTGAAGGCGCTGTGCTATTACGAGCAGATCGTCGACGTCGCGCGCGACGCGCGCATGACCGAGAACGCGTTGAACGCGTTGCAGGAAGTCGTGCGCCGCTTCCCCGACACGACCTATGCGCGCGACGCGCGGGTGAAGATCGATCTCACCTACGATCACCTCGCCGGCAAGGAGATGGAGGTCGGGCGCTTCTACCTCCAGCGCCAGCAATGGCTCGCGGCGATCAACCGCTTCCGCGCCGTCGTCGATAAATACCAGACGACCAGCCACGTGCCCGAGGCGCTGCACCGCCTGACCGAGTCCTATATGGCGCTGGGTCTGGTGGACGAAGCGCGCCGCACCACCGCCGTGCTCGGCCACAACTACCCGGGCAGCGAGTGGTATCGCGACTCCTACGCCCTGGTCGGAACCGGCGAAAACCCGCGCGAAGACCGCCAGGGCATGGTCGGCCGCACCCTGAACGCGCTGAACCCGCTCAACTACTTCTAAAGTTTTCGCTTCGTTCTTGAGCGCGTCGCCGGGCTTGGCTATAGAAAGCAGACCCATGCTTTCGACGCTTTCGATTCGCGATTTCGTATTGATCGACAAGCTCGACCTCGTTTTCGAGGACGGGCTCGCCGCGTTGACGGGCGAGACCGGGGCGGGCAAGTCGATCCTGCTGGATGCGCTGGGCCTCGCTTTGGGCGGGCGTGCCGACGCCGGCGCCGTCCGAAAGGGCGCCACCGCCGCCACCATCGCCGCCGCGTTCGATTTGGGCGCCAACCATCCCGCTTTCGCGCTGCTGGCCGAGCAAGGCCTGGAAGCGCCCGAAGACGGCGCGCCGTTGATCCTGCGCCGCCAATTGGGTGCGGACGGCCGCAGCCGCGCCTTCGCCAACGATCAAGCCTGCTCGGTCGGGCTGTTGCGCCAATTGGGCAATCTGCTGGTCGAGATCCACGGCCAGTTCGACACACATGGCCTGTTCGACGCCGCCACGCATCGCGGGCTTCTCGATCAATGGGCGGGCCTTGCCAAGGAAGCCGCGGCGACCGCGACAAGCTTCGCCGCGTGGCACGAAGCGCAGAAAGCGCTCGCCGCCGAGCAAGCCAAGATCGAAGCCGCGCGCCGCGAGGAAGAATATCTGCGCCACGCCGCGCGCGAGCTCGACGAAGCCGATCCCAAGCCGGGCGAGGAACGCGAACTTTCCGAACGCCGGGCGATTTTGCAGGCGCGCGAAAAACTCGCCGATGCCCTTGCCGAAGCCAAGGGCGAGCTTGAAGCGCATAAGGGCGTCGAAGGTGCCTTGCGCACCGCCGCGCGCGCCTTGGAACGCGTCGCCGCCCATGCCGGCGGCAAGTTCGATGCGGCGATCGCCGCACTGGAACAAGCGCTGGAACAGACGGTCGATGCCGCCGCCGCGATCGACGACGCGGGCGAGGCGTTGAGCGAAGGCGGGGCCGATCTCGAAAAGACCGACGAGCGTTTGCATGCACTCCGCGCCCTCGCCCGCAAACACCGCGTCGATATCGACGCGCTCCCCGTTTTACGTGACGATTTCGTCGCCAAGCTCGCGGCGCTCGATGCGGGCGAAGGCAATCTCAAGAAGCTTGCCCAAGCCGAAAAGACCGCCAAAGCCGCCTATCTGACCGCCGCCAAGGCGTTGTCGTCGGGCCGGACGGCCGCGGCGACGAAATTCGAGAAGGCCATTTCCAAGGAATTGCCGCCGCTGAAGCTCGACAAGGCGCGGTTCCGCGCAAGGCTGGAAGCGCTGCCGGAGGAAAGCTGGAGTGCGGGCGGCCTGGAACGCGTCGCGTTCGAAATCGCCACGTTGCCGGGCGCCGAGCCGGGTGCGCTTGCCAAGATCGCGTCGGGCGGCGAGCTTTCGCGCCTGATGCTGGCGCTGAAAGTCGTGCTCGCCCAGGCGGGCGCCAAGCGCGGTGCGATGCCCGCGTTGATTTTCGACGAGGTCGATAGCGGGATCGGCGGGGCCGCCGCCGCCGCCGTCGGCGAACGCCTCGCGCGCCTTGCCAAAAATGCGCAAGTGCTGGTCGTCACCCATTCGCCGCAAGTCGCCGCCCGCGCGGGCGTGCATTTGCGTGTCGCCAAGACCGCCACCGCGAAATCGGCGGCGACGAGCGTCACCGTTCTCGATAAGCCCGCACGGCGCGAGGAAATCGCGCGCATGCTGGCCGGCGCCACGGTCACCGACGCGGCGCGCGCCGCGGCCGACGCGCTGCTCTCCGGCGAAGCGGCATGACCGCCCGCAAGAAAAAGCCGGCGGCGAAGGATTTCTCGACCGTCGCCGTCGATGACCTTTCGATGGGCCAGGCGGAGGCCGAGCTCGAGCGTTTGGCCAAGGCGATCATCAAACACGACCTCGCCTATCACGCCAAAGATGCGCCGCTGATCGCGGATGCCGAATACGACGCGCTGAAGCGGCGCAACGACGCGATCGAGAAGCGCTTTCCGCTGCTCACGCGCACCGACTCGCCGTCGAAAAAAGTCGGCGCGCCCGCCGCCGCCGGTTTTTCCAAGATCCGGCACGCGGTGCCGATGCTGTCGCTCGACAACGCCTTCGCGGAAGAAGACCTTCGCGAATTCGTGACCCGCGTGCGGCGCTTCCTCAGCCTTGCCGACGACGCCCCGCTCGCTTATTCCGCCGAGCCGAAGATCGACGGTCTGTCGATTTCGCTGCTCTACGAGAACGGCGTGTTCGTGAAGGGCGCGACGCGCGGCGACGGCGAGGAAGGCGAGGACGTCACCGCCAATCTGCGCACGATCAAGGAAATCCCGGCGAAGCTGCACGGGCATCCGCCGGCCGCCATCGAAGTGCGTGGCGAAATCTACATGACCCGCGCCGATTTCCTGGCGATGAACGCGGCGCAAGAGGAAGCCGGCGACAAGGTTTTCGCCAATCCGCGCAACGCGGCGGCGGGCGCGGTGCGCCAGCTCGACCCGACGATCACGGCCAAGCGGCCTTTGCGCTTCTTCGCCTATACGATCGGGCGTTACGAAGGCCCGGCGATCGAAACGCAAGCCGAGTTGATCCGGCTTTTGGGCAAATGGGGCTTCGCCACCAATCCCGAAACGCGCACTTGCGACGATGCCGAAGCGCTGCTCGCGTTCTACGACCATATCGGCGCCAAGCGCGCGACGCTGCCCTACGATATCGACGGCGTCGTCTACAAGGTCGACCGCTTCGATCTGCAACGGCGCTTGGGCTTCGTCGCGCGCAGCCCGCGCTGGGCGATCGCGCATAAATTCCCCGCCGAGCGCGCGCAGACGAAACTCATCAAGATCGACGTGCAGGTCGGGCGGACGGGCGCGCTCACGCCCGTCGCGATCCTCGAGCCCGTCAACGTGGGCGGCGTGATGGTCGCGCGCGCCACGCTGCACAACGAAGACGAAATCGCCCGCAAGGATGCGCGCGAAGGCGATATGGTCGTCATCCAGCGCGCGGGCGACGTGATCCCGCAGATCGTCGAGGTCGTCGCCGACAAGGCGCATGACAAGCGCCCGAAATTCCAGCCTTTCGAGTTCTGCCCGATTTGCGGCTCGAAAGCCGTGCGGCCCGAAGGCGAAGTCGTGCGCCGCTGCACCGGCGGGCTTTCCTGCGATGCGCAAGTCGTCGAACGCTTGCGCCATTTCGCCATGCGCACCGCCTTCGATATCGAAGGCTTGGGCGAGAAGAACGTCGAGGAGCTGCATTCGCTCGGCTGGCTCAAACGCCCCGGCGACGTGTTCCGCTTGAAGAATCATGCCCCCGCCCTCGCCAAGCGCGACGGCTGGGGCGAGAAATCGGTCGAGAAATTGCTCGCCGCCATCGAGGCGCGCCGCAACGTGGCCCTCGACCGGTTCATTTTCGCGCTGGGTATTCGCCAAGTCGGCGAAGCGACCGGCCGCCTGCTCGCCCAGCATTACGAAACGCTGGAAAAATGGCGCGAGGCGATGATCGCCGTCGCCAAGGGCGACGAGGCAGCACACGCCGAGCTTCTGGCGATCGATCAGGTCGGCGAAGCGCTCGTCGCCGACATCGCCGCGTTCTTCGCCGAGAAGCACAATCTCGAAGCCCTCGACGATCTGGCGAAATTCGTCGCGCCCGTGCCGCTCGAAAAGCCGCGCACCGATTCGCCCGTCGCCGGGAAAACGATCGTGTTCACCGGCACGCTGGTGAAGATGAGCCGCGACGAAGCCAAGGCGCGCGCGCAATCGATGGGCGCCAAGGTCGCGGGCTCGGTGTCGAAGAAAACCGATCTGGTCGTCGCCGGGCCGGGGGCAGGCTCCAAACTCGCCGACGCGCAAAAGCACGGCGTGGAAGTGATCGACGAAGATTCTTGGCTGAAACTCGCCGGGATCGCCTAAAGCTTCGCCGTCGCCGCTTCGAGCCAGGCGCGCGTATCCGCATCCACCAACGGCCCGATCGTCGCGAAAACGCGCGCGTGATACGCATCCAACCACGCGCGTTCGGCGGCGGTCAGCAGCGCCAAATCGATCAATTCGCGCGCGATGGGCGCAAGCGTCAGCGTTTCGAAGCCGAGCATCGGGCGTTCCGCACCCGGCGTTTGCGGCAATTCCGTCACCGCAATCAGGTTTTCGATCCGGATGCCGTATTCGCCGGTTTTGTAATAGCCGGGTTCGTTCGACACGATCATGCCGGGCAGCAGCGCCTGGGTGTTCGGCATTTTGGAAATGCGCTGCGGGCCTTCATGGACCGACAGATACGACCCCACGCCGTGGCCCGTGCCGTGATCGTAGTCGAGCCCCGCTTCCCACAAAGGTGCACGGGCGAGCGCGTCGAGCTGCGAGCCGGTCGTGCCCTTGGGGAAGCGCACGGTGGCGAGCGCGATATGGCCCTTCAGCACGCGGGTGAAGCGATCCTTCTGCTCTTCCGTCGGATTGCCGATGGCGAGCGTGCGCGTGATGTCGGTCGTCCCTTCCAGATATTGCGCGCCGGAATCGACCAGATAGAGCATGTCGGGCGCGATGCGCTTCGACGTGGAAGGTGTCGCGCGATAATGGACGATCGCGCCGTTGGAACCAGCACCCGAGATCGTGTCGAAACTCGTGTCGCGGAAATTCGCACCCTGGCGACGAAATTCGAGCAAGCGGTCGGCGGCCGAGATCTCGTCGAGCGTGCCCTTACCGCCTTCGCGCGCGATGAAGGCAAGGAACTTCGCCACCGCCGCCCCGTCGCGGATATGCGCGTCGCGCGTCCCCTGCAGTTCGCCCGCGTTCTTGCGCGCCTTGGGCAGCGCGCACAGGCACGCATCGCGCGTGAGCACCGCCCCCGACGACGCGAGCGTGGAATCGATCCACGCGGCCGAGGTCGCGCGATCGGTCAGCACGCGGGCCTTGCGCTTGCCCAAATCGGCAAGCGCGCCTGCGAACGCCTCGGGCGCGTGCAGACGCACGGCGTTGCCCAGATGCGCATAGGTCGACGGCGGCACTTTGCGCAGATCGACGAACAGCTCGACCGAGCCTTGCTCGTCCGCGTTCAAAATGGCGAAGCCCAAAGCAAGTGGGGTATGGGGCACGTCGCCGCCGCGCACGTTCAGCAGCCACGCCAATGAATCGGGCGCCGACACGATCGCCGCATCGAGCTTGCGCTTGCGCAAATCGCCGGCGAGTTCGGCGCGCTTCTCGCCCGAGGCTTTGCCCGCGAAAGCGAGCTCATGCGGCACCATCGGCGAGATCGGGGCGGCGGGCTTATCCGGCCACACGCGGTCGATCGGATTATCGGGCACGGCGACGAGCGTGGCGCCGGCGGTTTCGCAGGCTTGGCGCAAACGCTCGATCCCGTCGCTGCCATGCAGCCACGGGTCGTAGCCGATCTTGCCGCCCTTGGGCGCGTTGGCCGCGAGCCATTCATGCGTCGGCTCTTCGACCAAATGGCGATACTCGAAAATCGATCCGTCGACTTGGGCGCGCACCTGCAACGTGTAGCGCCCGTCGATGAAGATCGCGGCCTTGTCGGCGAGCACGATCGTCGCGCCGGCCGAGCCGGTGAAACCGGTGAGCCACGCCAGACGTTCCGCACGCGGGCTGACATATTCGCCTTGATGTTCGTCGCCGCGCGGCAGCACGAAACCGGCGAGGCCGCGCCGCGCGAGTTCCGCACGCAAATCGGCGACGCGCGTTGTCCGCCATTCGCCTTCGCCCAAACCGAAGGCGATTTTCGCGGCGAGTTCCGCCTTCAACGCATCGAGTTGGGCGCGCAGCGCATCCGACGGCGTATCGCAAACCAGCGCCTGCCACGCGCGCGGATCCTCGCCTTGCGGGGCGGCCAGAACGCCATCCAACAGAGCGCGAACCCCGGCGACGTCCATTTTGGCGCCGTGCTTGGCGAGCAACCCCGCCAGCGCGGTATCGCCTTGATAGGTTTCACGGCAGGCGGCGGTCGGTTGATCACGGGGCGGCATGGTTGGAAACCTAAGCACGCCAAGGCCTTGCGGCAATAGCCGGGCGCGCGGCCTCGTTCCGCCATGCGAAATTGTTAATTATGTCAAAATGCTGCATGCGCGAAATGCATTGCTGCGGCGCACTATCATCTGATGTTGCGGCGCACAAGATCCCCTACATTGAGCTTGTTCGTTCGTTGGCGAATGATCTGCCGAATGGTCGGCAAGACCGCTAACGAGTTGATAAGGAGATCGAAATCATGTCCGCCCAGTCGCAGTCCAATGCCGTCCCGTCCTTTGGCGCCAACGGCGCCCGGATCGACGAGCTGGAGCTCTCGATGGCGGCCCGTCGTGCGCGCGCCAAGCTGGTCTATGAGGCCGTGCAGGCGCTGGTGACGAAGTTCAAGGCTTGGAACGAGCGTCGCCAGACCCTCGCCGAGCTCGACTCGCTCGACGACCGCACGCTCGCCGATATCGGCATCAACCGCGCCGAGATCGCCCAGATCGCGGCCGGCCACTATGTCCGCGACGGCTACGCGCCGTTCGACGCTTCGGCCGCCCCGGCGGTCCACGCGGCGAATGTCGTGCAGGTCCGTCCGGCGGCCCGCGCGGCCTAACGCCTAACGGATCAAGCGCCCGTCCCGTCCCGCCTCCCCTTCGGGGCGGAGCTGCCGATCCAGCGGAGCGGCGATGCCTGAAAAGGCGTCGCCGCTCTTCGCGTTTTGGGCCGCGCCGGGCGGCCGAAGAAATCCCGATACGGCGCGCCCTCTGCTAAAGAGAAACGACACCCGCATTTCAGGAGACGACGACGTGGACGTGAAAGACAGCAACGGCAATCCGCTGGCCGATGGCGATAGCGTCGTCCTGATCAAGGACCTGAAGGTCAAGGGCGCCAATGTGACGCTCAAGCGCGGCACCGTTATCAAGAACATCCACCTCACCGCCGACGCGGAAGAGATCGAGGGCCGCACCGACAAGGTGAAGGGCCTGGTGCTGAAAACCGCCTTCGTAAAAAAGGCCTGAGCGGCCGCCGGATCGGAAGTGCCGGGCGGTGCCGAAAAGCATCGCCGCGCTACGCTTTTAAGCTGGGGCTTTTACGCCGGGCGTTCACAAGTCTTGCGCCGCGCCGCCCCCTAGGCGCCGGCGCGAAGCGCGCTCATCTTCTCCCGACAACGACAGGAGAAGCCCATGCCGCTCGTGCGCATCGACATTCCCGAAGGCAAGCCGGAAGCCTGGATCAAAGCCGTCGCCGACGGCGTGCACGCCGCCCTCGTCGCGACCGGCACCGTGCCGGCGGATGACCGCTTCCAGGTGATCGGCGAACACAAGCCGGGCCGGCTGATCGCCGATCCCCAATATATGAACATCGCGCGCGGGCCCGACTTCACGCTGGTCCAGATCTTCTGGAGCGTGGGGCGCAGCGACGACATCAAGCGCGGGCTTTACGCCGCGATCGCGCGCAACCTCGCCGCCGATCCCGGTTTGCGCCCCGAAGACGTGATGGTGACGCTCAGCGAGACCAACCGCATCGACTGGTCGTTCGGCCACGGGATCGCGCAATACCGCCCCCAATAGTTGACGTTGCGGGGCCCGCTCGCGCTATATACATTCGGATACAGCGTCGAACGGAGCCTTGCGCATGCTTTCTCCCGCCGAATGGGCGGCGGTGCTTCTGTCGCTGGAGATCGCGGCCAAGGCGGTCGCGTTCTCGCTGCCGCTCGCCGTCGCGGTCGCGTGGCTGCTCGCGCGCTATGATTTCCCCGGCAAAGCGATCGTCGACGGCATCGTGCATCTGCCGCTGGTGCTGCCGCCGGTCGTCGTCGGCTATTTGCTGCTGCTGACCTTCGGCGTGCGCGGCCCCGTGGGCGCCTTCCTTTACGAGACTTTCGGCGTGCGCCTGGTGTTCACGGCCGCGGGCGCATCGCTCGCCACCGCGACGATGGCGTTTCCGCTGATGGTGCGCGCGATCCGCCTGTCGGTCGAAGCGCTCGATCCGGGCTTTGACGAAGCCGCGCGCACGCTGGGCGCTGGCAAGCTCGATCGCTTCTTCACGATCTCGCTGCCGCTGATCCTGCCCGGCATTTTGGCGGGCGGCATGATCGCCTTCGCGGCGAGCCTGGGCGAATTCGGCGCCGTCATCACCTTCGCGTCGAACGTGCCGGGCGAAACGCAGACGCTGCCGCTCGCGATCTATTCGGCCGTGCAGCGCCCCGACGGCGAAGCGATGGCCGCCCGCCTCGCGGCGATCTCGATCACGCTCGCCTTCGCCGGCTTGCTGCTGTCCGAATATCTCGCCCGGCGCGTGAAGCGGATGATGGGAAGATGATCGAGCTCGACATCCAAACCCGCCTGGGCGATTTCGCGCTGAACGCGAAACTGCATGCACCCTCCGGCGGCGTGCTGGCGCTGTTCGGCCGCTCGGGCTCGGGGAAAACGTCGATCTTGCGCGCCCTCGCCGGGCTCGCGCGGCCCGATCAAGGCCGCATCGCGCTGGGCGGCGAGGTGCTGTTCGATTCCGCCAAGGGCATCGACGTGCCGGCGGAAAAGCGGCGCCTGGGTTACGTCTTCCAGGATTCGCGGCTGTTCCCGCATCTCGATGTCGCGGCCAATCTGCGCTACGGCGCCAAGCGCGCGCCCGGCGGCGAACGTCGCGCCGATATCGACGCGATCGTGACGCTGCTCGGCATCGAAGCGTTGCTGGCGCGCAAACCCGTTGCGCTGTCGGGCGGCGAGCGCCAGCGCGTGGCGATCGGCCGCGCGTTATTGGCGCGCCCGCGCGCGCTGCTGATGGACGAGCCGCTCGCCTCGCTCGACGCCGCGCGCAAAGCCGAACTCCTGCCCTATCTCGACCGGCTGCAAGCCGAAACCAAATTGCCGATCGTCTATGTCAGCCATGCGGCGGACGAGGTGATGCGCCTGGCCGACCGGATCGCGCTGATCGACGGCGGCGCGGTGCGCGCGTTGGGCACGATCGCCGAAATGGCGCTGCACCCGGATTTCACCGCCATCGCCGGGCGGTTCGATGCGGGCGGCGTGCTGGAGACCACCATTGCCGCGCATTTGCCGGAATACGCGCTCACACGGCTCGATTTCGCCGGCGGCACGCTGGAGGTACCCGCACTCGACGCCGCACCGGGGACGCGCGTGCGCGTGCATGTCCGCGCGCGCGACGTGATGGTGGCGACGAAAAAGCCCGAAGGCTTGTCCGCGCGCAACGCGATCCAAGCGACGATCGCGCGCGTGACGCAGAACGCTGACGGCCCCGACGCGGAACTCGCCCTGATCGCGGGCGATCAGACGATAGCTGCCCGCCTCACCCGCGCCTCGGTCGCGGAGCTGGGCTTGCGCGAAGGCATGCAGGTTTACGCGATCCTCAAATCCGTCGCGGTCGGCAAAAGCGACGCGACACGGCGGGATTGAGGCACGGCGACGGCCTTTATCAATCGTAGGGCCGCAATTGGACGCGCCGCGCCACGGCGAACAGATCGCGCTCGGCCTGTTCGATCTCGTCCGCCGGCGCTTTCGTCCAGAGGAAGTAACTGAATTTGGGATAGGGTCCCGGGCCGCGATAGGCGAGCAACGCGGTCTCGCGGAATTTCGTGCCATCTTCCAGTTCGTACCGCGTTCGGCAAATGAAGGTCGGCAATCCGCCGACGCGAACCGGCGCCGGCCCGAACTCGCTCGGACGCTTCGCGTCATTGGTACGGCAACGATGCCGTGCGATCATGCGCCACCGCGGCGGCAATTCTTCATCATACGCGGTCATATCGTAGCTAAGTCGAATGAAGATATGCGGGCGTTCGGGCGCCGGATCACAGGAACTGCCTTCCGGCAAAACCACGAACTGCGGCCCGCCATTCGGTATGTTGTTCGCGCAAACGGTCGTGTTCCGGACGGGGAGATAGAATCCGTAATCATCGTTCCATACCGCGCCCGACCGCAATTCCGTGATCATCTCCGGCATTTCATCGTCCGACGACTGCGCCTGGGCGCCGGACGCGCAGACAAGCCAGAGCGACAGAACGAGGAGCGGCAAGCCCAATTTCATGTGCTTACAGCAGCGGCCGAACCAGCCGCGTGTGGGCGGCGAGTTCGTCCAACGCGGCCTCGGCCTCCGCCGCACGGGTCATCGGTGCGAAGACCTTCAAGTGATACATGATCCTCGGATATGGATTGCGTCGAGGATCGTCGGTTTCGGCTTGCCCTCGAAAGAAAAAGTAGGTCAAGGAAAGGTTGGGGGCGCCGTCGACACCAGGGGCAATCCTTCGGCATTCGAAAGCCGGTAAACCGGCGATCCGCCGAGGTCTGTCGACAATCCGGATCGCTTCAACGCCACGCGAAAAGATATTGCAATATTCGCGCGCGATCTCTCGCCGGATCGGCGGCAGATCCTGAACCTCCGCATCGCTGAAGACGGCGAAAATCTCCATCTTGATATCTTCGGCACGTGCCCGGCCGCATTCGGCGTTCTCGCGCAGAATAAGATCGACCTGATGGTTCCCCTGCGGCTCCTCGTAGGTGCATACGACAGCGTTCGCAGGCAGCCGCACTTCCAAACCATAAGAGTCGTTCGTGTAAACGCGCGCTTCTTCAGCGCGCGCCGCGAAGTCAAATCCGGCCTGGGATATCAGAGCGACGCAAAAGAATACGATTTTCTTCAACTTAATAAGCATATTTATGCTCCTGATGAGCGCGTACCGCGCCAAATTCCGGAACGGTTGAGAATCGTTCTGTACTGCCTTCGCAACAACTCTTCGTAGGGCGGGATCTCTTTTCCATTTGCGTCATACTTCCGCGTTCGGTTGGGGTTATCCTCCGAATCCTCAGAGTTGTAAGGATACTTCCCGTTTTTCTGTAGTTTCCGGATAAAATCTTCCATTGTCTGCGTGTCTTTGATGCGCTGCCCGGTCGTTTCCTCCCAGCGCTTCAAGGCGGATTGAAGCGAGTCGAATGACAGTACCTCGCCATTCGCTTTCCATCCGAACGGGTTGTTCTTCTCCGCGCCCTTTTTCGTGAACCATTCGCTTTCCAAGGAGTAGAGAGCAAGAATGTGTTCCGGCTTGGTATTGAGCCGCTTCGCCATTTCTTCGACATCCTTATTGAATTTTTCGAAGAACGCATCGACATGCGCTGGGTTCTTGGCTTGTGCTTCCTGCGGAGCATCACCGGTCTGCGCATCAGCAATCTTAACCGGCGCCGCGTCGTTCTCGTCCGCCGTTTCCGATGCGTCGGTGAGTTGGAGCCGGTCGTTCCCGCTGAAGTTCTGGTTCGTTTCGTCGCTGGCTTGCGTATCGCCGAGCAAGCGGGCGCGCAGATGCGGCGGCCAGTTGTTCGCGTCGAGCAAGCCGTCGTCATAGACCGTGTTGGCGCGCTCCTGTTCCTCGAACGCGCGCTTGGCCGCGAGGCGTTCGCCGAACGCCTTGATGTATTCGGGATCGAGCAGCCCGTCGCGCGATAGCGGCGGCGTGTAAGGCAGACGAATCGGGGCCCCAATTTCGCCCGGCCGATATGGCAGCGGGACCGCGACGCTTTCGTCTTCGCCGGGCCGGTACACCAGATCGTCGATCCGAATCCCGATCGGGCGGTCATTGGCGATCGGGCCGCCGAAGAATTGCCGTTGCAGCTCGGGCGCGTCGCCCAGGGCGGTCAGGATCGCGCGGATCGCGTCGCCGCCTTGGCCGGGTTTCGTTTGGTCCCATTGCCCGACGAAGTCGCGCGCCTGGACGATGCCGGGCACACCCATCGTGCGGATGTAAGAGGCGAGCGTATCCGGCGCGTCGGCCAGACCGCTGCGATGACGCTGGAGATATTCGGCCATCGAGCGGTTCGACCCGACCATATCTTCATCGGGTGCGGGCAGGCCGGAGATCGGCGCGAGTTTCAATTCGCCGTAGGTGCCGTTCAGCAGACCGGGTTCGCCTTGGGCCAAACGGTCGTGATGTTCGTCGACTTCGCGCGGGCTCGGGGCCGGGTATTTTCCCAGGCTCGCGCCGAACTGGTCGCGCATCTTGGAAATCGTCGGCCCGCCCGGGCGCAGCCAGCCATCGACCTTCAAATCGTTGCGCTTCTGGTACGACCGGATCGCGTCGTCCAACGTGTAGAGCCCCCAGCCGGTGGGCCCATCGGTCTTGGCGAGGTCGAGATCCCCGGCGTTTCCGAGGATCGTCTGGACCTTGATGTTGTCGGCGCGGCGCGTGGGATAGCCGAGCCCCACATCGGCATCGAGGTCGAAGAACCCGTTCGAGCGTCCCGGCATTTGAAACGGGACGCCGTAATCGTCGTCGGACATGTCGAAGGGCATACGGGGCAGGGCAGACATCGGGCGCGACTCCGCGATTGCGGCCAACGCGGATGCGCCGGCACAAGGTTTAAGACGACATGAGAGACCCAGCAGGATGAAACCAAGTCGCGAAATGCCCGCAGACAGCCCGGGCACCCCGCACGAGTACAAAACTAGTCCAAAAAGAACGTAACGTCAACTATGAAATTACGAGAAAAACAACCGCAGGCGTAGCGCCCCTCATGATTCGATGCTTGGCGCCCGCCGCTAACGCCCGCGCAATCAAAACGTGCCGACTTGCCCGTCGGAGCGCGGATCGGTCGCGCCTTCCAGCAGCGCCTTGCCGCCGCCGGCATCCGGCGTGCGCACGATCATGCCGGCATGGCCCATCAGATCGGTGTAGTCGGCCGCCGCGACTTCCAGATCGTGGCCCATGCCCTTCAGCGCCGAAATCGTGCTGGCGGGGAAGCGGTTCTCGAGCCGCAGCTTGGTCGTCGCCGTGCCCCAGGTACGGCCGAGCAGCCAGCGCGGGGCGGTTACCGCCGCTTGCGGCTGCATGCCGTAGAACGCGTAGCGCGAGAAGATCATCGCCTGCGTCTGCGGCTGGCCGTCGCCGCCCATCGTGCCGTAGACCATCGAGCGGCCGTCGTCGAAGAACGCCATCGCGGGGTTCAACGTGTGGAAGGGTTTGCGCCCGGCCATCAATTCCTGCGCCGCGCCCTTTTCCAGCGAGAACGACGTGCCGCGGTTCTGCCACAGCAGGCCGGTTTCCGGCAGCACGCAGGCCGAGCCGAATTCCCAATAGATCGATTGGATGAAGCTGGCACTGCGCCCTTGCGCGTCGATCGCGCCCATCCAAATCGTATCGCCCTTCTTGGGCGGCTGCGGCCACGGGCCCGCGAGATTGGGATCGAATTCCTTCACCAGCGACGCGACCTTGGCGTCGGATAGCAGACTTTGCGGATCGACGGTCATATAGGCCGGATCCTTGACGTGCTTGTCGCGGATCCGGAAAGCGAGCTTCGTCGCCTCGACAAGGGCGTGCACATATTCCGGCCCGTCGCAGCGTTCGGGCTTGATGCGCGCGAAGATCGCCAGGATCAGCAGCGACGCCAAACCTTGCGTGGGCGGGATCATGTTGTAGAGCCGCGCGCCGGGCACGCCCACGGTCAGCGGCTTCACGACCTTCGCCTTGTGGCGCGTGAGGTCGTCGAGCCCCACCGGCGAGCCGATGCGCTTCAAATCCGCCGCGATCGCCTTCGACAATTCGCCGCGATAGAAACTCTCCGTCCCTTCGCGGCCGATCTTGGCGATCGTCTCGCCCAAGGCCGGCTGGCGGAAACGCTGGCCGGGCGTGGGCACCTTGCCGCCGGGCAGGAACGCCGCCTTGAAGCCGGGCTGGTCGACGCATTCGGCGAGTTTCTCGGTCGTGAAACGCACCTGGGAATCGGTCGCGGGGAAGCCTTCGCGCGCGTAATGCACGCCCGCTTCGACCAAGCGCGACAAGGGCAGCGTGCCGCCCATGGTTTGCGACAGCGCATAGGCCGCCCCCCAGCCCGACACCGTGCCTGCCACCGTGTTGGCGGCGAGCGGCCCGCGCGACGGGATCGTCTCGTGACCCTGGCGGCGATACCAGGCGGGCGACAGCGCCAAGGCGGCCGCCCCGCAGGCGTCGATCGCCACCGGCTTGCCGCGCCCGTCGTCGATCAGCCAGAACCCGTCGCCGCCCACCGCCGTCATATGCGGGTAGACGACCGGGATCGCCGCCGCCATCGCGATCATCGCTTCGACCGCGTTGCCGCCTTCGCGCAGCACGTCGAGACCGGCTTGTGCGGCCAGATGATGGGGGGCGGTGACCATGCCGCCATGGCCGCGGGGACTGCTGAGCATTTCGAGGACTCTCCGTTCCGAAACTTTGTTCGGTTCTATCATGCAAAGCACGAGCCTTGCCCAGTCCGGATTCCGGGGGTAGAGAGCCCTGGAAACCCGTCCCACCGGAGCACGCCCCAGATGGCCACCGCCGACGACACCTACAAAAAGATGTTCTTCGTCTCCTGGCAGGAGCTGCATCGCGACTGCAAGGCGCTGGCGTGGAAACTGGTCGCGGGCGGGCCGTGGCGGGGCATCGTCGCGATCACCCGCGGCGGGTTGATCCCGGCGGGCATCATCGCGCGCGAATTGGATTTGCGGATCATCGACACGATTTCGGTCGCGACCTATCAGGGCCAGCAGATCGGCGACGCGTCGAAATTGCTGAAGCCGCTGGCCGAAGGCACGGTCGACGCCAAGGAAGGCCCGCGCTGGCTGATCATCGACGATCTGGTCGATACGGGGGCCACCGCCAAGATCGTGCGTGCACTATTGCCGGGCGCCCATTTCGCCACCGTCTACGCCAAGCCCGCGGGCAAGCCGATGGTCGACACCTACGTGACCGAGACGAGCCAGGACACCTGGATCATGTTCCCGTGGGATACCGAGCCGCAATTCGTGCGCCCGATCGTGGCCGCGAAGTAATCAGCCGCCTTCGGTGATTTCTTCGAGTTCCTCGCGCCGCAGAATGTCGACCTTGCTCTGCGACGGCAGGCCGATCGTGCCCTGCTTTTTCAGTTGCGTGAACGTGCGGCTGACCGTTTCGGTCGTCAGCCCCAAATAATCGCCGATATCCGCCCGGCTCATCGGCAGTTCGATCGGCGAGTCCGGCCGGCCGCGCGCCGCGGCCCGGCGCGAGACCATCAACAGGAACGAGGCAAGCCGCTCGCGCGCGGTCTTGCGGCCGAGCAGCAGCATCTGATCTTGGGCTGCGACCAATTCGTTGCCCGCGACTTCGAGCAAGCGATGCTCGAGATTGGGCAGCTCGGTCAGCAGATTTTCGAGCTTGCGGCGCGGGAAGCGGCAGAGGCGCACATTGCCCATCGCCTCGGCCGAATAGGCGTAGCTTTTGTTCAGCGCCACGCCCAAAAAATCGCCGGGGAACAGAAAGCCGGTGATCTGGCGCCGTCCGTCGGGCAGCAGCTTGTAGAGCTTCACCGCCCCTTCGACGACGTTGCACAGATGCTCGGCCGGTTCGCTTTCCTGGAACAAGGTCGTGCCCGGTTCCAGATACATGATCGTCGCGATGGCGCGCATGCGCGCGAGCTGGGCGGGTTCCAGCACCTCGCACACGCTGGTCTCGCGGATCGCGCAATCGTCGCAGGGCGATTCGCGCGGCGCCAGCTTCGCCGCCGCAGCCACGCCGCCCGCTGCCGATCCTGCCGCCATCCGAAATCCCCCACTCAATCAACGTAATTTCGTCGGCGATATTGGACCCGCCAAGGGCCTCGCGCAAGCCCGCCCGGCAGCCCTAAATCCGACGCCAAGCCGTTGATATTCCAAAATCTCGTTCCGTCGGACGGGATGGCGATTGATCCTGTGGGCGGGAAACGACGTACACAGCTTCAAATGTCCAAACTTCTCGCCCTTTTCGCGGCCCTGGTGCTGTCCTGGCCCGCCGCCGCCACCGCCCCGCATGTGCTGGAATTCGACGTGCTGCGCGATGGCGCCCCCATCGGCACGCATCGCGTGACGGTCGAGCGTAGCGGCGACGAAACCCGCGCGACGATCGAAATCGATATGGCGGTGCGCTTGGCCTTCGTGACCGTCTATCGCTACACCCATCGCAGCACGGAAACCTGGCGCGGCGGCAAGCTCGTTTCGCTCGACGCGCGCACCGACGACAACGGTACGCGCACCCAAGTCGCCGCGCGCGCGACCGATACGGGGCTGGCGATCGAGGGCAGCGGCGGCCGCTACGTCGCCCCGGCCGAGACGGTGCCGACCAGCTATTGGAACCGCGAGAAGGTGATGCGCTCGCCGCTGCTCGATACGCAAAGCGGAAAACTGATCGATGTTTCGGCCCTGGCGCTGGCGGCCGATGCCACCGGCACGCGCTATCGCCTGGCGGGCGACCTGGAAGCCGATCTTGTCTACGGTCCCGGCGGCGATTGGACAGGATTGAGCTTCGCGGCGCGCGGGGGCCGGATCGATTACGTCCGGCGCAATCTGGCGGCATCCGCCGCACGTTGATTTGAATCAAAGACCGCCCCGCCCGGCTTTGGCACGCTGGCGCGCATGCTGAAGGAATTCGCCCGTGCCGCCCGCGATCCGGTCAACGCCCCGCCCGCCGCCAATGACGGCGGGCGCAACTATGGCGTGCGGCGTTTGACCGGGCGCGACGTGCTGCGCGCCTATCCGTTGGCGCGCTTGGCCGCCGGGCATTTGACGCTCGCGGCGTGGCTGCGCTTCGCGGCCGCCCTTGGCGCCAAACCGCCGGGCACGAAGCTGCCGCGCAAAGCCGCCGCCGCCCCGGCGGAACGCGGGCTGCTGGGTGTCGAAGATCAGCGCGGCTATCTGCATGCGCTGTGCAGTTTCGCGGTCGAGCCCGATCTGCGCACCGGAAGGCGCCTCACCATCGACAATCTCGTCGCGCTCGATCTGATCGACGGCGACATCCCCGCCCAGGCGCTGGTCGGCGCGCTGGACAAACTCGCGCGCGAGCTGGATTGCCCGGGCTATGTCGTCCATCTGCCCGAGGCCGCGTCGCGCGGCGGGCGCTTCCGGTCGGGCATGACCAGCGGCGGCGGCCGGGAACATATCTGCGTCCACCGCGCGCTGACGACCGTGGGCGCCGAGACCGGCATCGGAACGGCCTAAATACGGCGGAAAACCGCGACTCGTCTCTTGCTAGGCTTGGGGCCGCGCGCCTAGATTACCGGCTTCGCGTGTTCCGGCCGCCACAGGCGGCCGCCTGACGAGGTCGCCCGTGCCCGATATACGCCGCGCGCGTGGTTTTGATCTCGCGCGTGCCCTTGGGCACGGCGCGCGCCTATTCGCGTGTTCGTTGATTTTCACCGGTTTCGGCGTGGCCTTCGCGCAGGCGCCGGTGCCGCGCGCGCCCGAAGGCGCTTCGACCGTCGCGCCCCCGCGCGTCGCCATCACGGCCGATCGCCAGATGGTCGTTGCCGCCAATCCGCTGGCCGCCGACGCCGGACGCCAGATCCTGCGCCAAGGCGGGTCGGCGGTCGACGCCGCGATCGCCATGCAGATGGTGCTGACGCTGGTCGAGCCGCAAAGCTCGGGCATCGGCGGCGGCGGGTTCCTGCTGCATTACGGGGCCGAGCGCAAACGCGTCGACGCCTATGACGGGCGCGAAACAGCGCCGGCCAAAGCCACCGCCGACATGTTCCTGGATGCCGAGGGCAAGCCGCTCGCGTTCAACGACGCCGCCCTTGGCGGCCATGCGGTCGGCGTGCCCGGCGTGCTGCGCATGCTGGAATTGGCGCATGACGAACATGGCCGCCTGCCCTGGGCGCGGCTGTTCGAACCGGCGATGCGCTTGGCGCTGGACGGGTTCCCGATCTCGCCGCGCTTGGCCAAGCAAATCGCCGAGACGCCGCAGCTCAAGGAATTCGCCGCGACGCGCGCCTATTTCTTCGACGCCGACGGCAATCCCAAGCCGGCGGGCACGCGGCTGACCAATCCCGATCTGGCCGAAACCTTCCGCGTGATCGCCAATGGCGGCGCGCAAGCCTTCTACAATGGCGGTCTCGCCCGCGCGGTCGCCAAGGCCGTGCGCGAAACCGGCAAGGGCGGCAAGCTCACCGCCGACGATCTTAAAAACTATCGCGCCTTGAAGCGCGAAGCGGTGTGCGGTCCGTATCGTCAGCTCAAGATCTGCGGCATGGGCCCGCCCTCGTCCGGCGGCATCGCGGTCCTTCAGGCGATGACGATCTTGGAGCGTTTCGACCTGCGCGGGCTGCAGCCCAATTCCGCGCCGGCGGTGCATCTGATCGCGGAAGCGACCAAGCTCGCCTTCGCCGATCGCAACCGCTACCTCGCCGATCCGGAGTTCGAGCAAGTGCCGGTCGAACGTTTGATCGACCGCAAATATCTTTCGGGCCGCGCCAAGCTCGTGAATTCCGAGCGCGCCTCGGGCCGCGCGGAGCCGGGGCGTGTGGCCACGCGCGCGAGCCGGGCGGCCGATACGCTGAGCGAACTTCCCGCGACGTCGCATCTGTCGGTCGTCGACGTGGCCGGCAACGCGGTCGCCTTCACCACGTCGGTCGAGCGCGCCTTCGGCAGCTACGTGATGACGCGCGGCTTCCTGCTCAACAATCAGATGACCGATTTCGCCCTGCGCCCGCGCGACGGCGACGCGCCCAACATCAACCGCGTCGAACCGGGCAAGCGCCCGCGCTCGTCGATGGCGCCGACCATCGTGCTCGACCGCGAAAGCCGCTTGGTCGCGGCTTTGGGCTCGCCCGGCGGCCCGCGCATCATTCCTTACGTGGTGCAGACGCTGATCGCGTCGATCGATTGGAACATGGATGCGCAGCGCGCCGTGGCTTTGCCCCACGCGGTCAGCATGAACAACGGCGCGATCGAGCTGGAGCGCGATACGGCGCTGGCGAATATCGCCGCCGATCTCAAAGCGCTGGGCCACGAAGTGTCGCTCAATTCGCAGACCAGCGGGTTGAGCCTGATCCAGGTCGTGCGCCGCCAAGGGCAAACGCGCCTTGTCGGCGGTGCGGATCCGCGCCGCGAAGGCGAAGCGCTGGGCGATTGAAAAGCCGGGGCGCCTAATTCGCGCCGGGGCGCACGCCCATCCGCCGCCATAAATCGTCGTCGAGATCGCCTTCGCGCACCACGGTGGGCGGCGTCGGTTTCAACGCGGGCGGCGGCGGTGCCGGCGGATCGACCTCCACCGGCGTGCGGAAATAGACGACCCACGCCCCGGTCGCCAGCGTCACCAGCATCGCCGTGCCCAACGCCGCGAACAGAAATATCCGATAGCGCTGCAGGACGGATTTGGGTGCCGCCGGCGCCTTGGCCGCATCGTCCTTTTCGGGCGCGGCGGCGGCCTTGCCCTTGGCCGGCGGCGGCTTTTTCGCGCTCGGGTCGGGCTTGGATGCGGGCTTGCCGGAAGATGCCGCCATGGGTCCGATCCTACACCCCGCCCCCCGGGCGCCGTCTCGGGATAAACTTGACTTGGGCGCGGCGGGGCGCCATTCCTGAGCCCGTCAAAGATGCCGCGAAAAAAAGGGGCCGGATCATGAATTTCCTCAATCAGCTCAATGAAATGGTGCTGCTTTACGGCCCGCCTTTCCTGTTCGGCATCGTCATCCTGATCGTCGGTTCCTGGTTCGCCGGTATCGCCCAGCGCCTGGTCGAACGCACGCTGAGCCAAGTCGGCAAGGTCGAGCTGACGCTCGCGCGCTTCCTGGGCAGCCTCGTGCGCTACCTGATCCTGACGGTCGTCGTCCTCGCGGTGCTGTCGCAATTCGGCGTGCAGACGGCGAGCCTGATCGCGGTCTTCGGCGCCGCAGGCTTGGCCGTCGGCTTGGCCCTGCAAGGCACGCTGTCCAACTTGGCGGCGGGCGTGATGCTGCTGCTGTTCCGCCCCTATCGCGTGGGCGACCGCATCGACGCGGGCGGCGTCAACGGCAAGGTCGAGGCGATCGACCTGTTCGTGACCGACCTGCGCACCGACGACAATATCCGCGTGCTGGTGCCCAACGGCAAAATTTGGGGCGACAAGGTCGTCAACCATTCCAGCTACAACGCCAAGCGGCTCGACTTCGAAGTGACCGTGCCCGACGAGGTCGATATCGACGCCGCCTTCGCCAAGGTTCTGGCGCTGGCCGCCGGAGATCCGCGTTCGTTGAAGGACCCGGCACCGGAAGTGATCGTGTCGAAATACGCGGCCGACAGCGTGACGCTGACGATGCGCGTGTGGACGACGCCGGGCGCGGAAGGGGCATTGCGCTCGTCGATGAATCTCGCCTTGCGCAACGCCACCAAGGCGAAATTCGCCTGATTTTACGGCAATTCGAAAGGCTTGATCGCCCGACAACCGCGAATAAAATCCCCCCCGCCATGCGCAGCGCCAAATTCCATATCGGCCAGATCGTCCGCCACCGCGTCTACCCGTTTCGGGGCGTGGTGTTCGACGTCGATCCCGTCTTCGCGAATACCGAGGAATGGTATCGCTCGATCCCGGCCGAACTGCGCCCGCGCAAGGATCAGCCATTCTATCACCTCTACGCGCTGAACGAACGCGAAGGGCCGTATCAGGCCTATGTCAGCGAGCAGAATTTGCTGCCCGATGCCGAAAACGGTCCGGTCGACCACCCCGACGTGCAGCGCATGTTCGGCAAGTTCGGCGGCGGCGGCTACAAGCCCAAGCCCGCATCCTTCAGCGGCGGACTTCACTGAGAACTTCCGCAAGCGCGATCAAACGCGCTTGAGGCAAGATCGCGGGCATGAACAAGCCGGCCCCCTTCGATCGCCAACGCGATCACGCCGCCCGCATCGAACGCGCGATCGCGTATATCGACGCGCATCTCGACCGCGATCTGCGCCTCGACGATCTGGCCGCGGCGTCGTGCCTGTCGCCCCATCATTTTCACCGCATCTATCGCGCGGCGACCGGCGAAACGCCCAACGACACGCTGCGCCGCCGCCGCCTGCATCGCGCCGCGCATGAATTGGTGACCGGGCGCGATCCCGTCGCGCGCATCGCCAAACGCGCCGGCTATGGCAGCCTTGCCGCGTTCGGCCGCGCCTTCGCCGCCGCTTTCGGCAATTCCCCCGCCGCCTATCGCAAACGCGGCCATCTCGTCGATCCCATCCCCGCCATCAAGGAGGAACCCGTCATGTACCAGGTCGAAATCCGCGATCTTTCGCCGGTCCGCCTCGCCGGTTTGCGCCATACCGGTCCCTATATGGAAATCGGCGGCACGTTCGAGCGCTTGGCCGTGCGCGCAGCCCCGCTGGGCCTGATGACGCCGGACACGCGCAGCTTCGCGGTCTATTACGACGACCCCGGCAGCGTCGCGCCCCAGGATTTGCGCGCCGACGCCTGCATTTCGGTCGGGCCCGACTTCAAGGGCGACGGCGATCTGCGCGTGCTCGACCTCGCCGGCGGGCGGCATGCGGTGCTGCGTTTCCAGGGGCCGTATGCCGAATTGGAAAAGCCCTACAACTGGTTGTTCGGCGAATGGCTGCCCGCCAGCGGCGAAACCGCCGCCGACCGGCCGTGCTTCGAATGGTACGTGAACGATTGCCGCACCCTGCCGCCGTCGGAATGGCTGACGGAAATCTGCCTGCCGCTCGCGACGCGCTAGACGGATAATTCACACGGGCTTAAGCTCGATGGCGAATGATCCTCGCAAGGGGAAAGCCATGGGCCAGATTTTCCAGTTGAAACTTCTCGACCGGGTGATCGACGCACTGAAGCAGATCGGCGAGGCCATCGCCGATCTGGGTGAGCCGCCGCCCGTTCTCAGGCCGATCCGCGTACCGGTTCGCCGGCGCTGATCGGCGCCAAGGGCCTGGCCCGCAAACCGGCCAGGGCCGTTTCGATCGATTCTTCGAACGCGACCGCGGGCGACGCGATGCCATGCACCGCGAGTTCGCGGCGTACGGCCGCCCCCGCCCCCGTAATCACCAGCTTCACATTGCGCCGCGCGGCTTGATGCATCAGGCCTTCGATCGTGTGCGCGGCCGTGGAATCCACGAACGGCACGGCCGCGAAATCGACCACCAACGCGCGATGCGTGTCGGCGATGCGTTCCAGCACCGCGCCGATCGACGCCGCCGCCCCGAAGAAGAACGCGCCGGTGATGCGGTAGACGACGATTTCGGGATCGTTGGCCGTACGCTCGTCATAGCTTTGGCGCGCGCCATCCGCATCGTCGGCGCGATCCTCCGACACGAAGGGCGTTTCGCTCGCCACCGCCGTCGTTTGCGACATGCGATGGATGAACAAGGCCGAGCCCAGCGCGAAGCCGACCACGATCGCCTCGATCAGGTCGCGGAACATGGTCAGCAGGAAGGTCGACATCAGCACCGCCGCGTCGCCGGGCGAGGCGCGCAGCAGCACGGCGAAGGCGTGCTTCTCGACCATGTTCCACGCGACCAGCGCCAGCACGCCGGCCAACGCGGCGAGCGGGATATAAGCGGCCAACGGTGCGGCGAGCAGCACGAAGGCGAGCAGGAACACCGAATGCAAGATGCCCGCGATCGGCCCATGCGCGCCCGAGCGCACATTCGTCGCCGTGCGCGCGATCGTGCCGGTCACGCAAATGCCGCCGAACAACGCGCTCGCCACGTTCGCGAAACCTTGCCCGACCAATTCGCAATTGGCGCGATGGCGCCGCCCGGTCATGCCGTCCGCCACCACGGCCGACAGCAGCGATTCGATCGCGCCGAGCACAGCGAAGCCCACGGCCGACGGCATCACGCTGGCGATTTTCGCCCAGGAAAGATCGGGCAGATGCGGGGCGGGCAACGACGCGGGAATGCCGCCGAATTGCGTGCCGATCGTCGCGACGTTCAAATTGAAAAGCGCGGTCGCGGCGGCGGCCACGGTCACCGCGATCAACAGGCCCGGCCAATGCGGGCGCGCGCGTTTCATGCCCTCGGCGATCGCGATGGTGGCGAAGGCGAGGGCGACCGTCGTCGCGTCGAGCGTGGGCAACGCATCCCACAGCACGGGGAATTTTTCGAGGATCGCGCGCGGTTCCTCGCCCGTCAGCGTCAGGCCCAGAAGATCCTTGATCTGACTCGAGAAGATGATCGCGGCGATGCCGGCGGTGAAACCGACCGTCACCGGATAGGGGATGAATTTGACGTAGGTGCCCAGGCGCAAATAGCCCGCGATCACCAGCAATACGCCCGAGAGCAGCACGGCGAGGATCGCGCCATCCATGCCGTGTTCGGCGATCGTCGCCCCCACCAGCACGATGAACGCGCCCGCCGGACCGCCGATCTGAAAGCGGCTGCCGCCCAGGGCCGACACGAAAAACCCGCCGACGATGGCGGTGACGAGGCCTTGGGCGGGCGTGGCGCCCGACGCGATGGCGATCGCCATCGACAGCGGCAAGGCGACGACCGCGACGGTAAGCCCCGCGATCACGTCGTTGCGCAACTGCGCGGGCCCGTAGCCTTCGCGCAGGATGGTGACGAGTTTGGGCGTGAAAAGTTCGGCGAAGCTTGGTGCGCGTGAATTCATCTGCGGGACCCCCCGATCCCATCGCCAACATTAAGCGATGGGACCGGGGGCGGCCAATGTTCCGCGCGCGGCTCAGCCTTGCCCGGGCATGGGCACGTAGATCATCCAGTTCATGCCGAACTTGTCGGACGTCATGCCGAAAGCGGGCGAGAAGAAGGTCGGCCCGAACGGCATCATGATCTTGCCGCCATCGGCCAGCGCATCGAACAGGCGCTTCGCGTCGTCGGCATCCTTGGCGAGGATATTGAGCGCGAAGCCTTTGAATTCGGGCTTTCCGCTCGCCCCGCCGTCGGAGGCGAAGATCGTCGTGTCGCGCAGCTTGAACTCGGCATGCATGATCTTGTCGGGCGGCGGCATCGGGCAGCCGGGTTGCTCGGGCCCGCCTTTGGGGGCGGCGTCGTAGCGCATCACCATCCCGATCTCGGCGCCCAAAGCGGAACGATAGAATTCGAGCGCTTTTTCGCAATTTCCTTCGAAAAACAAATACGGCGCGACGGTCATGTGTCCATTCCTCCTCGTTGACAAATACGTTGATATCAACGTATATCGAAAGAGTCAAATCGAGGGGTGAACGGCGCGATGCCGAGCCGGACCGGGCCAAGCCACGAAACGACGATCGAGGTACGCGATACGTGTCTGTGCCTGCATGTGCAGCGCGCGGCGCGCGCCCTCGCAAGGCGATTCGATGCGGCGTTTCGCGATATCGGCCTGTCGCAAGGCCAGTTCTCGCTGATGATGGCGCTAAACCGGCCCGAACCGCCGCCGCTCGGGCCCCTCGCCGACTTCCTGGCGATGGATCGCACGACGCTGACCGCCTATCTCAAAGTTCTCGCCCAGCGCGGCTGGGTCGATATCGCGGCCGATGCGAAAGACAAGCGCGTGCGCCGGCCGTCGCTCACCCCGGCGGGCCGCGCCGCCCTCAACGCCGCCGTGCCGATCTGGCGTACGACCCATGCCGAACTCGACCGCGAACTCGGCGAAGCGCAGGTCGACACCATGCGCAAATCGCTGCGCCGCGTCGCCTGAAGGAAAATCGATGACTCTCGTTCTGCATGCCCATCCGCTGTCGAGCTATTGCCAGAAAGTCCTGTTGGGCTTTCGCGAGAACGGTGTCGCCTTCGATTATCGCAAGATCGAATTCGGCGACCCGGTCCACGCGGCCGAACTCGAGCGCCTCTGGCCGATGAAGCGCATTCCGGTATTGGTCGAGGACGGGCGCACGATCGTCGAATCCTCGATCATCCTCGAACATATCGACCGCGCCTATCCGGGTGCTGTGAAGCTGATTCCCGCCGATCCGGCGCAAGCGCTGGAAACGCGCTTCATGGATCGCGTGTTCGACAATTACGTGATGACGCCGATGCAGGCGATCGTGTTCGAGGCGTTGCGCCCCGCCGATGCGCGCGATCCCTTCGGCGTCGCCAAAGCGCGCGCGCAACTCGACACGATCTATGCCTGGCTCGACGCCAAACTCGACGGGCGCGCATGGGCGGCGGGTGACGCTTTCACGCTGGCCGATTGCGCGGCGGCCCCGTCATTGTTCTACGCCGATTGGACGCAGCCCATTCCCGCCGGATACGCGCGGCTCAAAGCCTATCGCGCGCGCTTGCTGGCACGGCCGGCATTCGCGCGCATCGTCGACGAGGCGCGGCCCTATCGGCACCTCTACCCGCTCGGCGCGCCCGACCGCGACTGACGGCGGCGGCGGTCACACCGGCGTGCGCAAGGCGGCCGCCAGATGCGCGGCCAGGAACTCGCCCGCCCGCGACAGGCGCGGTGCGCGATGCAAACGGATATCCGCCGCGGGCAATGGCGGCAAACCATCGCGCCGGCCCAGCCGCCGTAACCGCGCCGGAAACGTGCCCGCCTTCAACACCGTTACGGCCAAGCCCTGCGCCGCCACCGCTTCGACCGCCGCTTGACCCGATCCGACGAAAGCGAGACGCCACGCGATGCCGGCGCGATCGAGCGCGGTCATCGCCCATTTGCGGAACAGGCAGCCTTGAGGATTGAGCGCCAGCGGCAAAGGCCGCGTTTTCGGCGTCGCATGTCCCGCCCCCGCCGCCCAGACCGGCGTCTCGCGGCGCAGGAATTCGCCGCGCCCTTGCCCCGCCGGATGCATCGCGACGACGAGATCGAAATCCGATCCCAAGCGCGACGGCATCGACGCGGTCAATCCCGTCTGCAACTCGACGCGGACCGACGGAAACGCCGCCGCAAAACGCGCGAGCAACGGCGGGATCAACAGCGTCCCGTAATCGTCCATCGCGCCCAGGCGCACTTCGCCTTCGACATCGTTCGCGCGCAGCCGCGCCAACGCCTCGCCGTTCAGCGCCAGGATGCGCCTTGCGTAGTCGAGCAGCGCTTCGCCCGGCGCCGTCAGGACGACGCCCGCACGGCCGCGCCGGAACAGCGGCACTTGCGACCGCGCCTCGAGGCGTTTGATCTGCATCGATACCGCCGACTGGGTTCGGTTGAGCGCCGTCGCGGCGCGCGAAAACGACCGACGCTCCGCCACCGCGACGAAGCATTCGAGCAAAGCGGGATCCAGTGCGGCCAAAGACATCACGATCCTTGATATAGGTAATCAAATGAATGCGATTTGGTGATGTTACGCCGTCGCGTAATCTGCCGACAATCGAGATGACGACGATCGAGGGCGAATGGGCGAGATTTCGGGACTGGCGGCGGCGATCCTGTCGAGCGCCCTGGGCGGCACGTCGATCGGCGCGACGCGGTTTCTTGCGGGGGCCATCGATCCGTTCGGCATCGGCGCGTTCCGCTTCGCCATCGGCTTCGTATTGCTGCTGCCCGTCGCGGTCACGGCGCGCGGCGTTTGGCCGGCCGGCCGCGACCGCCTCGCCTGCGCGCTGCTGGGTTTGCTTTTCTTTTTCCTTTTTCCCGTCTTGTTCAACGCGGCCCTGGAAAGAACGACGGCCGCGCGCGGCGCATTGGCCTTGTCGACCTTGCCGTTGCTGACGCTGCTATCCGCGGCAATCCTGCGCGTCGAAACATTGACATCGCGCAAGCTCGCGGGCGTTCTGCTCGCCACCGCCGGCGTGGCGGCGGCCCTGGCCGCCCAACTGCACGACGCGCCGCCGGATGCGTGGGCCGGCGATTCCTTGATGGTCTTGGCCGCCTTCTGCATGGCGCTATACGGCATCTGGTCGAAGCCGATCATCGGGCGATCCGGGCCGCTGACCTTCACCGTCGCGGCGATGGGCGTGGGGGCGGTCGCATTGATCGCGCTTGGGCTGACGCAAGGCAGTTTCGCCGCCGTGGCGCATTTCGGCGCGGCGCAGTGGTTCGCGGCGCTTTATCTCGGCGGTGCCGGCGCGGCGCTAACTTTCTATCTTTGGGCCTACGCGCTGGGCCGAACGACACCGACGCGCGTGGCGATCTCGGTGACAGTCAATCCGATAGCCGCGTCGCTGATCGGTGCTGGATTGCTGGGCGAGCCCGCCGGTCCGGAGATCGCGCTGGGGATCGTCGCCGTCGCGGCGGGCATATGGATCGCGATGGGCCGGGCGCGATAACCGCGCCGTTTTTTTTGCGCCTTGCGGCAGCGCGTCTTCAACGCCGCGCTGCCGCCGCGGAGCGTCAAGAGCTCAAGTACGTGAAAGTGACGCTGGCCGTGCCGGTATTGTCCGTCGAATCGACTTGATCGACGATAAAGACATAGATGGGGTTGTTGGCAGTCAACTTGATGGTGATGCCGCTTCCGCTCCCGCTGCCAACGGCGAAGTACCATTTGTAACTGTCCCCCGTCGTCAACGGCGCCGTACTGAACAGGAATACCTGCCGCAGCGGCAATTTATCGAGGTGAAAATTCACGCTGACATTGGCCTGAACGAGATACTCGCCGTCCTGCGGCGGCGTGAATTTCGCGACGTTGCTCGGAAAGCTGCTGAGATTGAAAGCTTGCGTACCGTTGAGCGAGACCGTGACTGGCGATGGGCCCATTTTCGACCTCCCCGTGCCGGTGATCGCGCATCCAGCCGCACAGCGCGGGCGGTCGGCGCTCCACCGCCGCGCAGACTATTCTTTAAACGAGAAAATATAAAGGATTTTATATCGCTTAAAAATTACACTCGAATGTCATGCCGGCGCGAGGACGGTTGCCTTGCCTTCGGGTACGAGCGACGCGATCGCCGCCGCGTTGGGCCGCAGATCGAGCGGAATCGGCTTCTCGCCCCGCGCCGCCAATAGCGACGCCGTGCGGCAGCCGATCGGCCCCGCACCCGTAATCAGAATCGACACGAAGTCACACCCGGTATCGCCTGACCGCGAGATAGCCCAGCGCCACGCTCGCGATCAGCCAGATCCCTTGCGCGATGGGGAAAGGCGGTTCGCCTTGCGTGGGCGCGAGCGCCGTCAACGCCGGGACTTTCAAGAACCCTTGCACGATCAACACGAAGACGTTCAGATACAGCGCGAACACGCCGCCGATTACATAGGCCAAGCGCCACCGCCCGGCGAGATGGACGCCATAAAGCCCATAGATCGCCGCCGCCAGCACGACCAGCGAAATCACGCCGAACAGATGCGACGGCAGAAATTGCGTGGCCGGAAACATGAAGCCGGTGACGCTGGTCAATACCGTCGTCGCCAGGAACGCGGCGGTCAATTGGCCGCGCATCCGGTTGCCGATCAGATCGGCAAGCCATGCGACACCCGTCGCGATCGCCACCAGGCTGATCAGCACGTGCAGCGTCGTAAACGTTTCGATCGACATTCCCAGCATCATGACTTGGCCCCCTTGTTTCCCCAAAGGATGCTAAATCCGGGCCATCCACAACGAAAGGTCGTTATGCGCACCAATCGCGTTCTGATCACCGGCTGCTCGGGCGGCGGCAAATCGACCTTGCTCGATACGCTGCGTGCGCGCGGCTATCGCACGATCGAAGAACCCGGACGGCGCATCGTGCGTGCGGAACAAGCACAAGGCGGCACCGCCCTGCCCTGGATCGATCTGCCGGCGTTCCTGCGCCGGGCGCTGGCATTGGCGCAAAGCGACCTTTACAGCGTGCGCGATGCGACGGATTTCGTGTTCTTCGATCGCGGCGCGATCGACGCGGCGTCGGGCCTCGAGGAACTGACCGACGCGCCGGTCTTGGACGACATCGATGCATCCGCACTTTATCGCCGCGAAGTCTTCCTCGCCCCGCCTTGGCCGGAGATCTATGCGAACGATCCCGAACGCCGCCACGGCTTCGACGACGCGGTGCGCGAATATCGCCGCCTCGCCGAAACGCTGCCGTGCCTCGGATACATGATCGTCGAATTGCCGAAGACGGCGCCGGAATCGCGCGCCGATTTCGTGCTGTCGATGTTGGCGCGCTAGGTCGAGATATCGATCCCGGCTTTGCCGCCTTGCGCGCGGCCCATCGCGCCGATCGCCCATTCCAGCGCTTGGGCCAGCTTTTCGTTGCCGAACCAATGCGCGCCCTCGACGCCCTTGGCGGCGATATCGGTGAAGTCGTAGCGCGTCGTATCGGTTTCGATATCGACCGACTGCTTCGTATAGGCGGAGATCTTGATCGTCATGCCGACGAAAGGCGTGCTGTCGGCGACCGTCATGCGCCCGCCTTTGATCTCGCCGTTGACCCAATCGAGCAATTCCTTGCGGGTCATCGACGTGAAATCGAGCTTGCGGCCCGGCGACGCTTCGGGCGCCGCCGGATCGGTTTCGGTCGCGGCGGTGGATTTGGGACGGGCGGCGTAATCGCCGAGCGCGGCGGTGGCGAAAGACGTGTTGATCTGCACGATACGAAACCCCGGACTTAAGTTCTGTGGCCGGGCTGTTCTTGTCCGGCTTCAACCTGTCCTTCGCAGAACGCGTGCCACATTCATCCCATTGATTATAATGGGTTTATCGACGGGTCCGGGCGTTTGTTACACGGCACAATCTGCCGCCCCGGCAGTCTCTGCCCCCGAATTTTAGGTTAACGGCCGCGCAACCAAGGGCTCAGCCCTCGGTCAGATTCTCGATCGCGTCGAGCACCATGCCCGTACCGACGGCCAGCAGCAGGATATCGGCGCCCGCGCGCACATAGCGCCCGCCGGCGGGCACGTTGAGGCGCAATTCCAATTCGCGCGGCAAAGCGTGGAACACGACATCGCGCGGCAGCGGACGGCCGATCTGCCATTTGCGCGCTTGGCCCGGCGGCAGGCAGCCGTTGTTCTTCTTGGCCAAGCCCGGCGGGCAATGGCCCTGCGCGAATTGCGCGCCGTAATAGGTGCGGATCTCGCGCCGGTCGGGATCGCCGATGACGATCGACACCGAGACACCGTCGCGCCCGCCGCGTTCGTAACCGCCGTCGCGTTGCTCGTTGCCGCGCCGCCAGGGCGGCTCGGCGAAAGCGGGCGTGGCCGCGAAACCGGCCGCGAGGATCAGGGCGAAGGGGGCGCGCGGGCGTTTGAACATCGGGACGACTCCTTTTTGGGGCCGTCCGGAAAACGCGAAAAGCGAATCGCCTATTCCGGCGGCCGCAATCAATGTGCCGCCGGAATAGGGCGTCTTCGCGACGCAATTTTTTCCGTTCGCCGCAGATTCGCCTAAATCGGCGAAGCCGAGCCGCCGCGTCAGACGACGACGACCTTCAGCTCGCCCACGCCCGCGACGCTCGCTTCCATAACGTCGCCCGCGACCACGGCGGCCACACCCGACGGCGTGCCGGTCATGATGATGTCGCCGGCGGCGAGTTCGAAATACTCGGAGAGATACGAAATCATCTCCGGCACTTTCCAGATCATCTGGTTGAGGTCGCCGGTCTGCTTGACCTTGCCGTTGACCTTGAGCTCGACCTTGCCCGACGACGGATGGCCGATCTGCGATGCCGGCACGAAGGCCCCCATCGGCGCCGCATGCTCGAAGGCTTTGCCGATCTCCCACGGGCGGCCCATATCCTTGGCGATGCCCTGCAGGTCGCGGCGCGTCATGTCGAGGCCGACCGCGTAACCCCACACATGGTCGAGCGCCTTGTCGATCGCGATATTGGTGCCGCCCTTCGCCAGCGCCACGACCATCTCGATTTCGTGATGCACGTCCTTGGTCTTCGACGGGTACGGAAACTTGCCCGAGAAATCGATGCTGTCCGGGTTCTTCTGGAAGAAGAAGGGCGCTTCGCGGTTGGGATCGTGGCCCATCTCGATCGCATGGGCCGCGTAGTTGCGGCCGATGCAATAGACGCGACGGACGGGAAACAGCTTGTCGCTGCCCTTGATCGGGGCGGCGTTGATTTTCGGCGGGGCGATCACATAGTCGGACATGGGCGTTCCTTCGAAACGAAATCTCGGCTTTCAGTTAGCGCGCGTCGATGCGCGCGCGCAAGGCCGCGTCATCGAGCCCCGCGATTTCGACCATTTTGAGCCGCGACTGAGACCCACGCGCCAGCGTCACCGCCGATTTGGGCAGGTCGAGCGCCTTGGCCAGGAACTTGACCAGCGCTTCGTTCGCCTGGCCTTCGATCGGCCGCGCGCGCACGCGCACTTTCAACACCGCGCGGCCGGAAGGATCGAGATCCCAGCCATCGATCCGGTCCGCCGAAGCGCCCGGCTGAAGTTTGATCGCCAATTGCGTCATCGCGCGGCGAGGAATTCGGCGAGCGGCCCCGCGACCGCATCGGGCGCTTCGAGGCTCGGCAAATGTCCGAGCCCTGGCAGCATCTGCAAATTCGCGCGCGGAATCGTCGCGGCCAGATGCCGGCAGCGCGCCTGGATATGCGGAAAATCGAGATCGCCGCACAGCACGAGTGCCGGCACCGCGATTTCGGCCAAGCGGTCGTAATTGGGGGCGACGTCGATATCCTTGCCCGCCGGGCGGATCGCTTCGTTCATCGCGACGAAGGTCGCGCGCGCCGCCCCGGTCACGCGATTCTCGGCCGATAATGCGCCGTCGAGCCACAGCCGCGCCTTTAGTTCGATCGGGGCGGGTTGGATCGCCATCAAGGGCGCGATCTCCAGCGGATAGACGGGATCGGGTCCGCCGGTGACCGACGGGGCGATCAGCACGATGGCGCGCACGCGCTCGGGAAAGCGCAACGCCGCGTCGATGACGATCCGCCCGCCTTGCGAGCAACCGACCAGTACGGCTTTTTCGGTCTGCGCATCGAGCACGCAACGAAGATCGTCGACCGCCGAATGATCCTCGACCGGTGCCGTGGTTTCGCCGAAGCCGCGCCGGTCATAGGCGATGGCGCGATGCGTCGCGGCGATTTGCGCGGCCGTATCGCGCCACATCCGTCGATCCGCGACCGCCGCGTGCAAAAAAATCACCGGCGCGCCGACGCCGGCGATCTCGGCGGCGAGCACGGCGTTCCCGGATTTGATCCGCGCGACCTCGACCATAAGGTCAAGGATAGCGCGTCGCCGCGCGCGTTACACCCCCGCGAGATGCCTTATCGGCCTTCCGGGGGCGATGGCTTGCGCGGCGCGCATGATCGCTTCGGCATCGATGCCGTAATGGCGATAGAGATCGGCGAGCGTGCCGGTCTGGCCGAACGCGTCGACGCCAAGGGCGCGCACGCGATGCCCGGCGACGGCGCCGAGCCAGCCGAGCGTCGCCGGGTGCGCGTCGGCAACCGTGACCAGCGCGCAATCGGCGGGAACGGCGGCGAGCAAGCGCTCGATGGGGGCGAGCGCATCCGCCTGCCCTTGTTCGCGCGCTTTGCTGGCTTGCGTCCAATCGGCGTACAGCCGGTCGGCCGATGTCACGGCCAGCAAGCCGACATCGCGCCGGTCTTCGGCGAGAAAGCCGACGGCTTCGATCGCCTCGGGCGCCACGGCGCCGGTATAGGCGACGACGACGCGCGCCGCCGGCCCCGGCGGGCGCAACCAATAGCCGCCTTCGACGATTTCGGCCGCGCGGGCCGCGTCGATCTGGCGTGTGGGCTGTTCCACCGCGCGCGAGGATAGGCGCAAATAGATCGAGCCGCCGTCGTTGCCGGGGCGCTGCGTATAGTCGAGCGCGAAGCGCAGGATCGCGGCGAGCTCGTCGGCGAAGGCGGGCTCGAACGACAGCAAGCCGGGTTGGGATAGGCCGACCAGCGGCGTGCCGATCGATTGATGCGCCCCGCCTTCCGGCGCGAGCGTGATGCCCGAGGGTGTCGCGACGAGAATGAACCGCGCATCCTGATAGCAGGCATAGTTCAACTGATCCGCACCGCGCAGGATGAACGGATCATAGACCGTGCCGATCGGCACGATACGCTCGCCGAACAGCGAGGCCGTGAGGCCAAACGCGGACAGCGCCAGGAACAGATTCGATTCCGCGATCCCCAGCTCGACATGCTGGCCTTGGGGCGAGCGGTCCCATTTATAGGTCGACGGAATGCGCTGGGTGCGGAACAGATCCTCCGCCGCTTCGCGCGCGAAGAGTTTGCGCCGATTGACCCAGGGCCCGAGATTGGTCGAGACGGTCACGTCGGGCGACATCGTCGCCACGCGATCGGCGAATGCGCTGTCGCCGCGGCCAAGCTCGTTGAGCATCAAGCCGAACGCCGCCTGGGTGGAGATCGTCTTTTCCGAAGGCGGGACGATCGCGGGTACCTCCAGCACCGGGGCCGTGTAGCGACGCACGCCCTTCGCGGCGAAGGGCACGTCATCGAGGAAGCGCTGCAATTTCGTGGCGCCGGTCGCGAGGCCTTCGAATTTCTCCCATTCTTGGCCCGGGCGGATGTCATTCCGGGCCCGAAAGACATCCATCTGCGCATCGGTCATCAAGCCGGCGTGATTGTCCTTGTGGCCGGCGAGCGGCAATCCCGCGCCCTTGATCGTATAGGCGATGAAACACACCGGCCGGTCATGCGTGCGGGCCTTCGCGAAGGCGTCGAGCAGGCTCGGCAAATCATGGCCGCCGAGATTGGTCATCAAGCGCCCGAGCGCGTCGTCGTCATAGGACGCGATCAAAGTTGCGAGCGCGTTGTCCCCCGCGTGATCGGCGAGCAGGCGCTGGCGCCAGGCGGCCCCGCCTTGATAGGTGAGGGCCGAATAAAGCTCGTTCGGGCAGTTGTCGATCCAAGCGCGCAGCTTGGCGCCGCCCGGCTTGGCGAAAGCCGCTTCGAGCAACGCGCCGTATTTGAGCACGACGACATCCCAGCCGAAGGTCGCGAACACGCTTTCCAGCCGTGCCGCGAGACCTTCATGGATCACGCCGTCGAGGCTTTGGCGGTTGTAGTCGACAACCCACCAGGTGTTGCGCAACCCATGCTTCCAGCCTTCGACCAAGGCTTCGTAGATATTGCCTTCGTCGAGCTCGGCGTCGCCCACCAGCGCCACCATCTTGCCCTCGGGCAGATCCGCCGCGCGGCCCTTCGCTTTCAGGAAATCCTGCGCGATCGACGCGAACACGGTTTGCGCCACACCCAAACCGACCGAGCCCGTCGAGAAATCGACGTCGTCGATATCCTTGGTGCGCGACGGATAGGATTGGGCCCCGCCGAAGCCGCGGAAATTCTCGAGCTTCGCACGCGTTTGATGGCCCAGCAGATATTGGATCGCGTGGAAGCAGGGACTCGCATGCGGCTTCACCGCGACGCGATCCTCGGGGCGCAACGCTTCGAAATAGAGTGCCGTCATGATCGCGGCGAGCGAGGCCGACGAGGATTGATGGCCGCCGACCTTCATTCCATCCGGATTCGCGCGCAGGCGATTGGCGTTGTGAATCGTCCAGCTCGACAGCCACAACACTTTGCGTTCGAGGTCGCGCAGAATTTCCAGCCGGTCCGCCATCGGGGCCCCCTCCCAATACGGGGATGAAGCCACCGATTCGCCGGAATTAATTTGCCATTTCAGCCAAGAAAGCCGAGCCTGTTGGCATAATCTGCCAATTCGAGGCCGAAATGACCGCGACCGAGCTCGATGCGATCGATCTGAAGATTCTGAAGGCGCTGCAGGAAGACGGGAAGCTGACCAACAACGCGCTGGCCGAGCGCGTGGGCTTGTCGCCGTCACCGTGCCTGCGCCGGGTGAATTTGCTCGAGGAAAAAGGCGTCATCGCACGCTATGTGGCGCTGACCGACTCGGCCAAGCTCGGCTTGCCGGTGAATGTTTTCGTGCGCGTGACGCTCGATCGGCAGATCGAGGAGAATCTCGACGCGTTCGAAGTGGCCGTCACCAAGCGCCCGGAAGTGATGGAATGCTATTTGATGACCGGCGAATCGGATTACCTGCTGCGAATCGTCGTGCCGGATCTCGCGGCCTACGAGCGATTCCTCAAACAGCACCTCACGCGCATTCCCGGCGTGGCGAATATCCGATCGAGCTTCGCGCTGAAACAGGTGCGCTATCAGACCGCCCTGCCGCTCGCACATCTACGCCCGGCCGCCGGCTGAAGTTTTCACGACTCCAAAAGCAAAAACCCCGACACCTTGCGGCACCGGGGTTTTTCGATTTGGTTGCGGGGACAGGATTTGAACCTGTGACCTTCAGGTTATGAGCCTGACGAGCTACCGGGCTGCTCCACCCCGCGTCAAAATCGTTTTCCCAAAAACAAACGCCCACCGAAGTGGGCGCTGTTAGGGAACATGTCGAAGAGGGTATGCGGTTAGCAGTGCGATGTGTCTCTGATCTTCTTGCGATCGCTCCGATGAGAAGGCTCGGCGGCGACTTACTCTCCCATGCCTTGAGACATAGTACCATCAGCGCTGAGAGTTTTCACGGCCGAGTTCGGAATGGGATCGGGTGGGTCACCTCTCGCTAAGACCACCGAGCCGTCCCATCGGAACGAGCAAGAAAAACAGAGGGTATCGCGTGTGTCGGATGGAGAATTCAAGCGCAAGCGCTGGCTTCCATGACCCGGAAGCCGGGGCCCCTTGAACGGGGGCCTCAACGCTGCGTGCGAAACTGCGACGACGGAGGAGATCAAGCCTATCGGACTATTAGGACCAGTAAGCTCAACGCATTACTGCGCTTACACACCTGGCCTATCAACGTGGTGGTCTTCCACGGTCCTCAGGGATACCTGGTTTCGAGGCGAGTTTCCCGCTTAGATGCATTCAGCGGTTATCTCTTCAGCACATAGCTACCCGACTGTGCCGCTGGCGCGACAATCGGTACACCAGAGGTGCGTCCATCCCGGTCCTCTCGTACTAGGGACAGCTCCTCTCAAGTATCCTACACCCACGGCAGATAGGGACCGAACTGTCTCACGACGTTCTAAACCCAGCTCACGTACCACTTTAATCGGCGAACAGCCGAACCCTTGGGACCTGCTCCGGCCCCAGGATGTGATGAGCCGACATCGAGGTGCCAAACGACGCCGTCGATATGGACTCTTGGGCGTCATCAGCCTGTTATCCCTAGAGTACCTTTTATCCGTTGAGCGATGGCCCTTCCACATGGAAACCACCGGATCACTATGGCCGACTTTCGTCTCTGCTCGACCTGTCGGTCTCGCAGTCAGGCGGGCTTATGCCATTGCACTCGAGGGCTGATTTCCGACCAGCCTGAGCCCACCATCGCGCGCCTCCGTTACTCTTTGGGAGGCGACCGCCCCAGTCAAACTGCCCACCACGCAGGGTCCTTAGCCCGGATAACGGGCCGAAGTTAGATATCAGAAACCGTAAGGGCGGTATTTCACCGGTGCCTCCATCAGAGCTGACGCCCCAACTTCATTGGCTCCCGCCTATCCTACACATCCAGTTCCTAATACCACTGCGAAGTTGCAGTAAAGGTTCATAGGGTCTTTCCGTCTAACCGCGGGTACTCCGCATCTTCACGGAGAATTCAATTTCACTGAGCCGGTGCCGGAGACAGTGGGGAAGTCGTTACGCCATTCGTGCAGGTCGGAACTTACCCGACAAGGAATTTCGCTACCTTAGGACCGTTATAGTTACGGCCGCCGTTTACCGGGGCTTCGATTCAAGCCTTGCAGCTCTCCTCTTAACCTTCCGGCACCGGGCAGGCGTCAGACCCTATACGTCCTCTTACGAGTTCGCAGAGCCCTGTGTTTTAAGTAAACAGTCGCTACCCCCATTTCTGTGCCACCCGACAAAGCTTGCGCTAAGCCGGGTCTCTCTTATCCCGAAGTTACGAGAGCAATTTGCCTAGTTCCTTCGACACCGTTCTCTCAAGCGCCTTGGTATATTCAACCAACCCACCTGTGTCGGTTTCGGGTACGGCCTATACGCTGGGGCTATTTCCTGGAAGACTTGACCGGCCCGCGGAATCCAATAACCGCGAACAAGCTGCCATCTCCGTCAACACCCAGCAGGCCCAGGAATATTAACCTGGTTTCCATCGACTACGCCTTTCGGCCTCGCCTTAGGGACCGGCTTACCCTGCGCGGATTAACCTTGCGCAGGAACCCTTGGGTTTTCGGCGACAGGGTTTCTCACCCTGTTTATCGTTACTCATGTCAGCATTCTCACTTCCGATACCTCCAGCAGACCTGACGGTCCACCTTCACAGGCTTACGGAACGCTCCGCTACCGCGTGCTTGCGCACACCCGTATCTTCGGTGCCTAGCTTAAGCCCCGTTACATTTTCGGCGCAGGACAGCTTGACCAGTGAGCTATTACGCTTTCTTTAAAGGATGGCTGCTTCTAAGCCAACCTCCTGGTTGTCTAAGCCGTCCCACATCCTTTACCACTTAGCTAGGACTTGGGGACCTTAGATGACGGTCTGGGCTCTTTCCCTCTCGGCGACGGACCTTAGCACCCGCCGCCTGCCTGCCGATCTGTACTCCTCGGTATTCGGAGTTTGGTTAGGTTTGGTAAGGCTTGCGCCCCCCTAGCCCATCCAGTGCTCTACCCCCGAGGGTAATCAATCGACGCTCTACCTCAATAGATTTCGCGGAGAACCAGCTATTACCGGCCTTGATTGGCCTTTCACCCCTAGCCACAGGTCATCCCCTGCTTTTTCAACAGAAGTGGGTTCGGTCCTCCAGTGCGTGTTACCGCACCTTCAACCTGCCCATGGCTAGATCGACCGGTTTCGGGTCTAATCCTAGTGACTACTCGCCCTATTCAGACTCGCTTTCGCTGCGCCTACGCCTATCGGCTTAAGCTCGCCACTAAAACTAACTCGCTGACCCATTATACAAAAGGTACGCCGTCACGGGACAAGCCCGCTCCGACTGCTTGTAGGCATCCAGTTTCAGGTCTATTTCACTCCCCTCATCGGGGTGCTTTTCACCTTTCCCTCACGGTACTTGTTCGCTATCGGTCGGTAAGGAGTACTTAGGCTTGGAGGGTGGTCCCCCCATCTTCAGACAGGATTTCACGTGTCCCGCCTTACTCAAGGATCTCTGCGCTTTCTACCCGTACGGGGCTATCACCCTCTATAGCCGCCCTTTCCAGAGCGTTCCGGTTCTTACGCAAAAATCACTGGCCTGGTCCGCGTTCGCTCGCCACTACTAACGGAGTCTCGGTTGATGTCCTTTCCTCCGGGTACTGAGATGTTTCAATTCCCCGGGTTTGCTTCCACGCCCCTATGTATTCAGGACGGGATCATCCTTGCGGATGGGGTTTCCCCATTCGGAAATCCACGGATCAACGATCGCTCGCATCTCCCCGTGGCTTATCGCAGCGTGCTACGTCCTTCATCGCCTCTTACCGCCAAGGCATCCACTAAATGCCCTTGTCACGCTTGATCTCTTAGTCGTCGAAGCAGATCACGATCCGAAGATCGGGATCTACGTCTAT
>OZ245798.1:0-4272500 GCA_965228135.1 Tagaea sp. | reverse complement strand
AGCGTTCAGACGTTAGCCCGGCCGCCGCCCGCGCATCCCTTCCATTCATATTCACTTGTCAAACAACACCGCGTCTTGGTCCGAAGATCGACCCTTACGGATCGAAGCCCCTTTTCAGAGACGCGTCGCCTTAGTTCCCCGGGGCCCGTTTTTCGCCGGTCCCGGTGACCTCGTGGCGAGGCCGGGTTTCTATTGGTTTCCCCCCCCCAAGTCAAACAATAAAAAACAGGGGGGTTTGGGCGGTGGAAAACTTCGATAACTCATTGAAACGTCATCATTTCGACTTCGTTCCAAGTCCTGCTATACCCGCCGGAGGGCATTTTCATGATGCTCATGCGTTTTTTGCATGGCTCCGGCGGGTGTTTGCAGGCGGATCCCGTGTTTATGCGCGTTTGCGGCGGGTCTCGGCCCCTTCCTCCATGCGCACAACGCCGATCTCCAGGCCATTCGCAGCCGCGGAAACCTTCACTTTGCCGCCATCCTTGATCTCGCCGGCGAGGATCTTGCCCGCCAGCACGTTTTGCAGCTCGCGCTGGATGATCCGCTTCAGCGGCCGCGCCCCGTAAACCGGGTCGTAGCCCGCCTCCGCCAGCCAGGCCAACGCGGCATCGTCGAGTTCCAGCGCGATCTTGCGATCGGCCAGCAATTTCTCCAGCCGCTTGATCTGGATCGCGACGATCCCCTTCATGTTCGCGCGGCTCAAACGGCGGAACAGCAGGATTTCGTCGAGGCGGTTGAGGAATTCGGGCCGGAAATTCGCGCGCACGACTTCCATCACGGGCCCACGAACCAGATCGATATCCTCGCCCTCCTTCTGCTGCGCGATGAGCTCGCTGCCCAGATTGCTGGTCAGCACGATCAACGCGTTCTTGAAATCGACCGTGCGGCCTTGCCCGTCCGTCAGGCGCCCGTCGTCGAGCACCTGCAGCAGCACGTTGAACACGTCGGGATGCGCCTTCTCGATCTCGTCGAACAGGATCACCTGATACGGGCGCCGGCGCACGGCTTCGGTCAAAGCGCCGCCCTCGTCGTAGCCGACATAGCCCGGCGGGGCGCCGATCAACCGCGCGACCGAGTGCTTCTCCATGTATTCCGACATGTCGATGCGCAGCAGCGCGCGCTCGTCGTCGAACAGGAACGACGCCAGCGCTTTGGTCAGCTCCGTCTTGCCGACACCCGTGGGCCCGAGGAACAGGAACGAGCCGATCGGCCGGTTGGGGTCCTGCAACCCCGCCCGCGCGCGGCGCACGGCTTCGGCGACAGCGGCGACCGCTTCGTCTTGGCCCACGACGCGCGTTTGCAGCGTGTCTTCCATCTTCAGAAGTTTCTCGCGCTCGCCCGACAACATCTTGTCGACGGGAATGCCGGTCCAGCGCGATACAACCGCGGCGATGTCCGCCTCGGTCACTTCCTCGTTGAGCAGGCGGTTATCCGCATCGTTCGACGCCGCCGCGAGACGCTTTTCGAGCTCGGGAATCGTCGAATATTTGAGCTCCGACGCGCGCGCGAGGTCGCCCTTGCGCTGGGCCGCGTCGAAATCGGCGCGCGCTTGGTCGAGCTGTTCCTTGATGCGCTGACCGCCTTGGATGCTCTCCTTTTCGGATTTCCATTGGCGGGTGAGATCGGCCGATTTCGCTTCGAGATCGGCAAGCTCCTCCTCCAACGCCAGCAAACGCTCGCGCGA
The DNA here is from genome assembly GCA_965228135.1 of Tagaea sp. Classification (GTDB taxonomy): domain Bacteria; phylum Pseudomonadota; class Alphaproteobacteria; order CACIAM-22H2; family CACIAM-22H2; genus Tagaea. Next base: position 4,270,816 of record OZ245798.1, on the reverse strand, counting down.
CGCGTCGTCGGTTTCGCGCTTCAAGGCTTCGCGCTCGATCTTCAGCTGCACGATGCGCCGGTCGAGTTCGTCGATCGCTTCGGGCTTGGAATCGACCGCCATTCGCAAGCGGCTCGCCGCCTCGTCGACCAGGTCGATCGCCTTGTCGGGCAGGAAACGCTCGGTGATGTAGCGGTTGGAAAGCGTCGCCGCCGCGACGATCGCCGCATCGGTGATACGCACCCCATGATGGAGTTCGTACTTTTCCTTGAGACCGCGCAGGATCGACACCGCGTCCTCGACCGTGGGCTCGCTGACCATCACGGGCTGGAAACGGCGCGCCAAAGCCGCGTCTTTTTCGATGTGCTTGCGATATTCGTCGAGCGTCGTGGCACCCACGCAATGCAACTCCCCGCGCGCCAGCGCGGGTTTCAGCATGTTGGACGCGTCCATCGCGCCATCGGCTTTGCCCGCCCCGACAAGCGTGTGCAGCTCGTCGATGAAGAGGACGACATCGCCTTGCGCGTGCGAAATTTCCTGAAGCACGGATTTCAGCCGTTCTTCGAATTCGCCGCGATACTTCGCCCCCGCGATCATCGAACCAAGGTCGAGCGACAGCAAACGCTTGTCCTTCAGCGATTCGGGCACGTCGCCGTTGACGATGCGCAACGCGAGGCCTTCGACGATCGCCGTCTTGCCCACGCCCGGTTCGCCGATCAGCACGGGATTGTTTTTGGTCCGGCGCGACAGCACCTGGATCGTGCGGCGGATCTCCTCGTCGCGGCCGATCACGGGGTCGAGCTTGCCGTCGCGCGCGGCCTGCGTGAGGTCCCGCGCATATTTCTTCAACGCGTCATACGCATCTTCGGCCGTGGCGCTGTCGGCCTTGCGGCCCTTGCGCACGGTCTCGATCGCTTGGTTGATCGCCTCGGGCTTCGCCCCGGCCTTGGCCAGAATATCGGCGGCGTTGCTGCCTTTGTTGACCGCGATCGCCAGCAACAGGCGCTCGGCGGTCACGAAGCTGTCGCCCGCTTTGCGCGCGATCTCCTCGGCCGTTTCGAACAGCTTGGCGGTTTCGGGGGCCATGTAAATCTGGCCCGCCCCCGATCCTTCCACGCGCGGTTGTTTCGCGAGCGCCGCTTCGACCGCGTCGCGCGCGCGCTTGGCGTCGCCGCCCGCGGCCGTAATCAGGCCGGCGGCGAGGCCTTCCTCGTCGTCGAGCAGCACTTTTAGAAGGTGTTCCGGCACGAAGCGCTGATGGGACGAGCGCTGCACCAAGGTCTGCGCGTTCAAAAGGAAGCCTTTGGCGCGCTCGGTATATTTGTTCAAATCCATGTTTCGATTGTCCTTCTCGGAAGCGACAAACTGTTCGGGACCCGGAATTCCAGCATCCCTATGCGAAATTTGGGCACCCGCCCCGGGCCCCGCAAGCCCTGCGACACTTGAGCCGCCGGGGCCACGGCCCTAGTTTGCCGCCATGCAGATATCCCGAATCTACCGCTATCCCGTGAAAGGTCTAAGCGCCGAGGCGCTGACGCGCGTATCGGTCGCACCCGGCGAAGGCCTGCCGCTCGACCGGCGCTTCGCCATCGCACACGGGGCCACCGCCTTCGACCCGGCCGCCCCGGCCTGGATGCCCAAGCATAATTTCCTGATGCTGGCGAAGAACGAGCGCTTGGCGAAGCTCGAAACCGGCTTCGACGGGGCGACGAACGTGCTGACGGTCAAGCGCGGCGGCAAAAAGGTCGCAAGCGGCGACCTGACCACGCCGACCGGCCGTGCCTTGATCGAGCAGTTTTTCGGCGCCTATCTGGAAGGCGAGACGCGCGGCAGCCCCAAAGTGGTCGAGGCGCCGGGGCATATGTTCTCCGACACCGCGCGCAAAGTCGTGTCGATCATCGGCTTGGCAAGCGTGGCGGATGTGGAGCGCGTGGCGCGCGCGAGCGTCGATCCGCTGCGCTTCCGGGCGAATATCTATTTCGACGGCGGCAAGCCGTGGGAGGAGTTCGATTGGCTCGAACGCGAGATCGCGATCGGTGACGTCCGCTTGAAGGTCTACAAGCGCATCGACCGCTGTGCGGCAACGACCGTCAACCCGGCGACGGCCGAGCGCGATCTACAGATCCCGCGCCTGTTGCAGCACGGGTTCGGCCATATCGATTGCGGCGTTTACGCCGAAATCCTGAACGCGGGCGAAATCGCGCAAGGGGACGCGCTGCAACTCCGCTGACGCGCAAGGCGCGCCCCCTAACGCGCAAAGCTTAGTTCTCGCCGCTGCCCGGGGCGGTGAGGAACGAGGGCAGCGGACCGCCCTGTTGGATCGCACCCTGCGGCGCCGCGCTCGCGACGTTGGGCAGATGCTGCTGGTTGGCATGCACCACGACGGGGCCGTTTTGCGGACCGTTATTGGGCGCCACCGGCTGCGGGCCCATGCCCGGGGCTTGTTCCATCCCCGGCTGGCCGGCTTCGGACGGCGCGAAGCCCTGCTGCGGCTGGCCCTGCTGATAGCCTTGCTGGGGCGGGCGCTGCTGCGGGAACTGTTCCTGGTTCGCATTGATCATGCGGAAATAATGTTCGGCGTGCTGGTAGTAGTTTTCCGCCGCCACCCGATCGCCCGACGACGACGCGTCGCGCGCCAAGGCCAGATACTTCTCCAGCACCTGGAACGCGTTGCCGCGGATGCGCACTTCCGGACCGTTCGAATCGAAGGTCTGGGCGCGGAACGGGACGTTCGAGCGTTGCCCGCCGCCGCCGCCACCGCCGCCGCCGCCACGATGCATGTTGCCGTGGTTCTGGCCGCCGCCGTGATGCCCGCCGCGATTGTTGCGCTGCCGCTTCATTACCGAACTCCGGTTCCTTGACGTTTAAACGGCGAAATCGCCCGGACCTCCGGGGATTCGCCCATTCACCTTCGTAGCCTCGGGTGACCCGCGAGTCCCGCGACACCGGCACCCCCAGGGGCGTTTCGGTCGGATCGAGATTTCGCGATGGCTAAATCGGCCGGCCCATCGGGCCAGGCCCATCGGCGCTTCCGGCTTAAACCCGGCGACGCCCTTCATTCGTTCCCCAAGCTAAAGCCCCCGCTATTTCTTTCCAAGCGGTTTTTTGCCGAGGGGTTTCAGAGGCTTGCTTGCGAAGCCACGACGCAGCGTGCGACCCCCGCCAGATCGCGGCGGATGGATTCGACCGTCAAACCCGCCGCCCGGCACAAATCGGCGACGTCTTCGGCCTGGCCCATGCCCACTTCGAACACCACCGCACCGCCCGGCGCCAGCAAGCGCGGCAGGTCGGCAATGATCGCGCGATAGCAGTCGAGCCCGTCCGAACCGCCGTCCAGCGCCTCGAACGGCTCGTAATCGCGCACTTCGCGCGACAAATGCTCGATATCGCCGGTCGGGATGTAAGGCGGGTTCGACAGAATAAGGTCGAATTTCCCCGCAATCGGCGCCGCCCAATCGCCGCACACGAAGCCCGCTTGCCCTTCCAAGCGCAGCGCATGCGCATTGCGCTTGGCGACGGCCAGCGCTTCTTCCGAGCGATCGACGCCGATCCCCATCGCGAAAGGCCGTTCGGACAGAAAGGCGAGCAGCAAACAGCCGCTGCCCGTACCCAAATCGGCCACGCGCCAGGATTTGTCCCAGGCGGCGCAACGCGCCAAAGCGGCTTCGATCAGCGTTTCGCTATCCGGGCGGGGCACGAGCGTGGCGCCGGTCACGGCGAAATCGAGGCTCCAGAATTCGCGGCTGCCGAGCAGATAGGCGATCGGCGCTCCGTCGGCGCGGCGTTCGGCCAAGGCGCGCGCGAAGGCGGCCGACACGGCGTCGACCGGCGCTTCGGGCCGCGCGATCAGTTGTTCGGTCGTCAAACCGGCCGCGCCGCCGACGATCAGCCGCGCTTCCAAACGCGGATTGTCGATGCCGGCCTCCGTCAACGTCGTGCGGATTTCGGTCAACAACCCACCGGCGGGAACGGGCGGCAGATCGGTCACGGCAGCGAGGCCAATTTCGCCGCGCGGTCTTCGGCGATCAGCGCGTCGATGAAACGGTCGAGGCCTTCGCCTTCCATCATCTTGTCGATCTCGTAGACCGTTAGATTGATGCGATGGTCGCTGACCCGGCCTTGCGGGAAATTATAGGTGCGAATGCGCTCCGACCGATCGCCCGTGCCCACCTGCCCCTTGCGGTCGGCCGAACGGCTGGCGGCCTGGCGCTCGCGCTCGGCCTCGTAAAGCCGGGCGCGCAGAATCTTCAGCGCCTTCGCCTTGTTCTTGTGCTGCGATTTCTCGTCCTGCTGCGACACCACGACGCCGGTCGGAATATGGGTGATGCGCACGGCGCTGTCGGTCGTGTTGACCGACTGACCGCCGGGGCCGGACGAGCGGAACACGTCGATGCGCAGATCCTTCTCGTTGATCTGTACGTCGACTTCCTCGGCCTCCGGCAACACCGCGACCGTCGCGGTCGAGGTGTGGATGCGGCCTTGCGTCTCGGTCTCGGGTACGCGCTGCACGCGATGCACGCCGGATTCGAATTTGAGGCGCGCGAACACGCCCGCCCCCGAGATGTTCGCGACCGCTTCCTTGAAGCCGCCCAAGCCGGTTTCGGCCAGTTCCATCGTCTCGAACCGCCAGCCGCGCGTCGCGGCGTAACGCTGATACATGCGGAACAAGGCGGCGGCGAACAACGCCGCTTCTTCGCCGCCCGTGCCGGCGCGCACTTCCAGGATCGCGTTCTTCTCGTCGGCCGCGTCCTTGGGCAGCAGCATCAACTGCACGTCGCGCTCGCGCTCGGGCAGCTTGGCTTTGAGGTCGAAATACTCGGCCTCCGCCATCGCGCGCATATCGGCGTCGCCTTCGCTGCGCAAAGTTTCGAGCTCGGCGAGTTCGGCCTGCGATTTGCGCAGATTTTCGACGGCGGCGACGACGGGCTCGAGATCGGAGAATTCCTTCGACAATTTGGCGAAGGATTTCGGATCGACATTGCCCGAGGCGAGCAGATCGCCCAATTCGCGCTGGCGCGCGAGCACCTTGTCCAGCTTTTCCGCGAAACTCATGACTCGTCCGTTCTAAACAATCGCGCGACCAGTTGTTCGGCCAATTCGCGGGTCTTGGGATCGCCTTGGGTCAAAGCGCGCAATTCTTCCGAAGGCGCGTGCAGCAGGCGATGGATCAGCAATTCGGTGGCGCGCGCGGGATCCTGCGTTTCGGCGAGCACGCGCTGGCGCTCGCTTTCGAAACGCCGGCGCAGCGCCACGATCGCGGGATCGGCGGCACGCGCGGCCCCTTGGCGGCGGAACGCGTCGAGTTCGCCGTCGACGATCTTCCACGCTTCGGCGAGCGAGGCTTCGCGTTCCGCCCGGCCTTTCAGCGCCAGGGTTTCCAGATCGTCGATCGCGTAGCGGAACGCGCCGTCGAGCTTTTCGACCGCGCGCGCGATCTCCTCGGGCACGGCAAGATCGAGCAGCAGAATCGGACGGCGGCGGCGGCGCTTCAACGCCGCCTCGACGCGCGCGGCGTTCAGCGTTTCCTGGCCGCGCCCCAACGCCGAGAACACCAGATCGGCGGCGGCGAGGGCTTCGTCCAGCGTTTCGAAATTCACGGCCGTGCCGTTGAGCCGCCGCGCGAGATCGCCCGCGCGCGCCGCACTGGGCGCGGTCACGTTCAATTTCTTCATACCCGCGCGCTGGAAATGCTCGATCAGCGTTTCGCCCATCTCGCCCGCCCCGATCAACAGGCCGGTGCAAGCCGCGACATTGCCGTGCACGTCGCGCGCGACTTCCGCCGCCGCGGCCGCCAAGCTGACCGGGCGTTCGCCGATCGCGGTTTCGCTGCGCACCCGCTTGGCGGCGGCGTAAGCGTGTTCGAGGGCCGCGTCGAGTTCGGGCCCCGTGAGGCCCATCTCGCGCGACAAACGATGCGCGGCCTTCAACTGCCCCAGCACCTGCGGCTCGCCCACGACTTGGCTATCGAGCGAGCACGCCACCGCGAAGACATGGCGCAACGCGTCGTCGTCCGAAGCGACATAGAAAGACTCGCGAAGCGCGCTTGCATCCATGCCGCCGCGCGGGGCCAACGCCGCCAGCACGGCGGCAATGGCCGTGTCGGGATCGTCCGCCGCGATCTGCACTTCGGTCCGGTCGCAGGTCGACATCGCCACGGCTTGGCGAAGACCGCCCCGTTTCAGGCTTTCCAGAAGCGAGCGCATTTCCGCTTCCGGGACGAACAGCGCGTCGCGGAGCGAAGAAGATGCGGTTTTGTGATTGGCCCCCACCACGCAGAGGCGGGGGCGTGAGGATGGCGCCGACATTTCGCGTCGCTAAAGCGAAAAACCGCGTCGGCCCCGGTTCATTCCGCGGCCTTGGGCGCTTCGCGCGCCTGGATTTCCGCCGCTTTTTTCTCGACCATCTCGGCGAGATATTCGACGATGTCGACGTCCTTGACCTTATGGTCGGGCACGCCGCCGACATAGACCATATGCGTGCCGTTGCCGCCGCCGGTGAAGCCGATATCGGTTTCGCGCGCTTCGCCGGGGCCGTTCACCACGCAGCCGATCACCGACACGGTCATCGGCACGGTGATATGCGAAAGGCGTTCTTCCAAACGCTCGACGGTTTTGATCACGTCGTATTGCTGGCGCGAGCAGGACGGGCACGACACGACGGTCACGCCGCGCCGGCGCAGGCCCAGCGATTTCAGAATGTCGTAGCCGACTTTCACTTCCTCGACCGGATGGGCCGAGAGCGACACGCGGATCGTGTCGCCGATGCCCGCCCATAGCAGCGAGCCCATGCCGATCGACGATTTGACCGTGCCCATGCGCGTGGCGCCGGCTTCGGTGATGCCCAGATGCAAAGGATAGTCGCAGACTTCCGCGAGCTGCTGATAGGCCGCGACCGCGAGGAACACGTCCGACGCCTTGCACGAAATCTTGAACTCGCGGAAATCCTCGTCCTCGAGATATTTCGCGTGGTTCAGAGCACTTTCGACCATCGCCTCGGGGCAAGGCTCGCCGTATTTGTCGAGCAATTCCTTTTCGAGCGAGCCCGCGTTGACGCCGATGCGCATCGAGCAGCCGTAATCCTTGGCGGCCTTCACGACCTCGCGCACGCGCTCCTTGGAACCGATATTGCCGGGATTGATGCGCAAGCACGCCGCCCCGGCCTTCGCCGCTTCGATCGCGCGGCGGTAATGGAAATGGATGTCGGCGACGACCGGCACTTTCGCGGCCTTCACGATGGCGCCGAGTGCCGCGGTCGATTCCTCGTCGGGGCAGGAAACGCGCACGATATCCACGCCCGCTTCTTCCGCGCGGCGGATCTGTTCGACCGTCGCGGCCACGTCGGGCGTGGGCGTGTTGGTCATCGTCTGCACGGTGATCGGCGAATCGCCGCCGACGGGCACGTTGCCGACCATGATCTGCCGGCTTTTGCGACGCAGGATTTGGCGATAGGCGCGAACGGTCATCGGCGAGCCCGAATAAGAAAGGTCAGGTCCGCGCGGCCGAACCGCCCGGACCCGCCGATATATAGCGTAATCGGATCAGCCCTGCGAGCCGGGGCTGGCGGGGCGCGCCGGCGGGGCCGGCGTCTCGCTCTTGGCCGTACCGGACGCGAGTTTTTCGGGATCGAGCGCGATACCGCGTTCCACCATACCCGGACGGCCCAAGGCGGGGGCCGCCGAACCGTCCACCCGCACATCCAGCGCGCCGGCATTGCCGGTGGACATGGTCAGGCCCGCGCGGTCGGGCACGTTGTAGCTCTCGCCCGCGCGCAAGATTCGCGAAAACACGACATTGCCATTGGCGTCGCGCACTTGCGTCCAGCTATCGCCGGTCGCGCGAATGACGATCCGGCCCTCATTTGCCTCGCCGAACACGCGCGGCGTGCCGGGCTCCGATACCGGCGCCGAACCGGTCACGGGGGCGGCCGGTGTTGCGGGTGCCGGGGCAACGGGCGTCGCGACCGGCGGAACGGCGGCGATTTGCGGAGAAGGCGCCGCGGGCGCAGGGGCCGTCGGCGCGGCGGGAACGGCAGCGACCGGCGGCGGCGGTGCCGGCAAAGCCGGAGCCGGCTCGACATGCGGCGCCGGAACGGGCGGCAATGCGCGCGCTTGCGCTTCGGCCGGCGACGGGGCCGGCGTGGGGGCCGGTACGCGCGCGGCCAAGGTTTCGGGCACGGCGGTGACGCGCGGCAGGGGTGCGCGATCGGCGGCCGTCACATAGTACCAAGTGCCGTAGGCGCCGACGGCGAGCAACAACGACAGCGCCACCAGCACGCGGCCGGGCAAACGGCTTTCGTTGATCGGCGTGGGGAAAGACAGCTCCGCCGGCACGTCGATGCCCGAAGCTTCTTCCTTGAAACGACGGCTGAGTGCGGCGGCGTCCAGATCGAGCAATTCCGCATAGGAACGCACGAACCCGGCGGCGTAGGCGCCGCGCGGAAGTTCGTTGTAATTGCTCGTCTCGATCGCTTCGAGCTGGACGCGGCGGATTTTGAGATGCTTGGCGACGTCCGCGACCGACCAGCCGCGCCGTTCGCGTTCCGCGCGCAGGGTTTCGCCCACGCGCGCGCGCAACGGCGTTTCGAACGCCGTCATATCCTTCAGCCGTGCTTCGTCGCGTTGGCTTGCGGCCACCGAAGCCTCCGTTAAGCCTATGAAATATAATCCGGAATGGGATTTCCGGAAATTTCACGTTCGGCTCTGCGGGTTATCCCGGGGCGAGTCTTATCACCTTCGGCACGGACCGCCAACAGCAAGCCGGCCGCAATTTTTCCGCCGGAGTAATAAAAACTACACGGGTATGTTGTGATCGCGTGCGAAGTCGCCGAGCTTCTTGCGCACCGAGTGATCGGCCAGGCGGCAAATCTCGTCGAGATATTTGGCCAGCGGGGGCAGGTCGAGGGCGCGCACCATCGCCTTCACCGGGCCGATCGCGGGGAACGGCATCGACAAACGGCGATAGCCGATGCCGAGCAAAGCCATCGCTTCCAGCGGGCGCGAGGCCATGTCGCCGCACAAGGTGAGCGGCGTGTGCGTGGCTTCGCAATCGCGCGCGATGGCGCGCAGGAAGCTGAGCATGCCCGGCGACAGCGGATCGTAGCGATCGGCCATATCGGGATTGCCGCGATCGGAGGCGTAGAAGAACTGCATCAGATCGTTCGATCCCACCGAAATAAAATCGACGCGCTTCAGCAGTTGCGGCAACTGCCAATAGAGCGACGGCACTTCCAGCATCACGCCGATGCGGATGGGATCGGGCAGCACCCGGCCACGCTTGGCTTCGCGCGCGATCTCGATTTCCAGCAATTCCTTGGCGGCGTCGAACTCGGCGACTTCGGCGACCATCGGGAACATGATGTCGAGGCGCCTGCCCCCCGCCGCGCGCAGCAGCCCGCGCACCTGTTCGCGCAAAATCGCCGGGCGGTCGAGCGTCAGCCTTATCGCGCGCACGCCCATCGCGGGGTTTTCCTGCGGGCTGGCGTCGAGATAAGGCAGCACCTTGTCGCCGCCGATATCGAGCGTACGGAACACCACCGGCAGATTTTCGGCGCGATCGAGGATGCGGCGATAGAGATCCGTCTGCTCGACGACGTCGGGCATCGTCGAGCGAATCATGAACGGAATCTCGGTGCGGTAGAGACCGATGCCGTCGGCGCCGCTCTCCGCCAGATGCTCGAGATCGAGCACGAGGCCCGCATTCATGTTGAGCGAGATCGGCGTGCCGTCGCGCGTGACGGCGGGCAGATCCTTCAACGCCGCGTAGCCCGCACGGCGTTCCTGGCGCGCGCGCAACGCCACCGCATAGGTGTCGCGCACGTCTTCGCGCGGGCGCAGGATGATCTGACCGCCCATCGCGTCGACGATGACGGGATCGCCCGGCTCCGCGCGCGACAGCAACCCGACGGCGTGCCCGACCATCGGCAAATCGAGCGCGTGCGCGATGATCGCGACATGCGAGGTGCTGGAGCCTTCCTCCAGCGCCACGCCCTTCAATTTGCGCCGGTCGTATTCGAGCAATTCGGCGGGGCCGAGATTGCGCGCGACCAGCACGATGTCGTCGGGCAGATCGGTATCCGCCGCCGCCGTGCGGTCGCCGGTCAAATGCCGGACGAGGCGGTTGGCGAGATCGTCGAAATCGGTGATGCGCTCGCGGATATAGGGATCCGACACCGTCGCCAGGCGCGCGCGGTTATCCTCCTGCACGCGCTGCACGGCGGCTTCGGCGGTCAGGCCCGTATCGATCGCGTCGGCGATGCGGCTGAACCAGCCGCGATCCTCCGCGAACATGCGATAGGTCTCGAGGATTTCCCAGCGCTCGTCGCCCTCCTCCAGCCCCGCATCGGCGAAGATGCGGTCGATATCGGTGCGCATGCCGGCGGCGGCTTCGCGCAGGCGCTTCTTTTCGGCCGCCGTATCGTCGGCCACCATCTGGCGCACCGACACGCGCGGCTGGTGCAGCACGACGATGCCGATGGCGATACCTTCGTTGAGCTTCTGGCCTTCGATGCGCTCGGACGCGACAAGCCCCGCATCCTCCGTGCGCAGCATTTCGTCGGGCGACACCAATTCGCCCGACGCGACCAGCTCGGCCAGCACCATCGCGACGGTTTGCAGCGCCTCGACTTCCTCGTCCGCGTATTCGCGGAAGGTGCGGTTTTGAATCGCGACCACGCCGATCGCGCGCCCGCTGCGCAGGATCGGCACGCCGAGCATCGAGTGGAAGATTTCTTCGCCCGTTTCCGGGCGGAAGGCGAAGTTGGGATGCGATTGCGCGTCGGCCAGCGCCAAGGGCCGCGCGTTCTCGGCGATTTCGCCGACGATGCCTTCGCCCACCCGCAAGCGCGTTTTGTGGACGGCTTCCGGCTTCAAGCCTTCGGTCGCGAACAGCTCGAGCACTTGGCCCGCGCGCGTGATGTAGACCGAGCAGACTTCGGCGATCAGCTCGCCCGCGATGATTTTGACGATCTTGTCGAGGCGCTGCTGGGCGGTACCGCCCGCCGCCATCGTGTCGCGCAGACGCTTGAGCAACCGGCGCGTCGCCCCGGGGCCCAGCGTCGCGGCCATCAGGCGGCTCCCGCCTCGCGCGCGACGAGGGCGTCCACCGCCTGCGCGACGAGTTCGTCGAGAATGTCTTTGACGCTTTGCTCGCGCGTCACCATGCCGACCGATTGACCGGCCATGACCGAACCGGTTTCGACGTCGCCGTCGACCACCGCGCGGCGCAAGGCGCCCGCCCAAAAATGCTCGATCTCCAACTGCGCGGCCTTGGCGTCGAGTTCGCCCGCATCGACCTTGGCGATCACGCGGCGCTGGCATTCCATGAATTCGGCCGTGCCCTTATTCGCCAACGCACGCACCGGAATGACCGGGAAGCGCGGATCGTACTGGACCGACAGCACCGCGTCGCGCGCGGCGGCGCGGATGAAGGCTTGCTTGAACGCGGGATGCGCGACGCATTCATTGGCGCACACGAAACGCGTACCCAGCTGCGCGCCCGCCGCCCCCATTTCCAGGAACGACAAGATCGCTTCGCCGCGCCCAATACCGCCCGCGACGAACACGGGCACGTCACGGATCACGGGCAGGATTTCCTGCGCCAGCACGGCGGTGGTGACGGCACCGGTGTGCCCGCCCGCTTCCATACCTTCGATCACGAGTGCATCGATGCCGCCGCGCACCAGCTTCTTGCCGATGACGGGCGCGGGCGCGAAGCCGATCACCTTCACGCCGGCGGCTTTGAGCTTCTTGATCACGTCGGCGGGCGGCAAACCGCCCGCGAGCACGACATGGCCGACCTTGCCGTCGATGCAAACCTGCGCCAGATCCAAAAGCTGCGGATGCATCACGATCAGATTCACGCCGAACGGCTTCGCGGTCAGCTTATGCGTCGCCGCGATTTCGGCGGCGAGCATGTCGGGCTTCATCGAGCCGCAAGCGAGCACGCCGAACCCGCCGGCGTTGGAGATCGCCGCGACGAGATTGCGTTCCGACACCCAGGTCATCGCGCCGCCGAGGATCGCGACCTCGCAGCCCAAGAACGCGGTTCCCCGCGCCCACAGGCGGTCGAGACGCTGGCGTGCGGCGATGCGATCCATGGCTTAGTGCGCGTCCAATCCGTAAGCGGTGTGAAGGGCGCGAAGCGCCAATTCGAGATATTGCTCGTCGATCAGCACCGAAATCTTGATCTCCGACGTCGAGATCACTTCGATGTTGATGCCCTTTTCGGAGAGCGTGCGGAACATCGTCAGCGCCACGCCGGCATGGCTGCGCATGCCAACGCCGATGACCGAGACCTTCACGACGCCGGAATCGGGCTTGATCTCCGAAAAGCCCAGCGCCGCCTTCTTCTCGTTCAGCAACTTCACCGCGCGGTCGAGATCTGTGCGGCCGACCGTGAAGGTCATGTCCGTCGTCTTGCCGTCGTCGGAGATGTTCTGGACGATCATGTCCACGTTGATCGCGCTGTCGGCCAAGGGGCCGAAAATCGCGGCGGCCACGCCCGGACGGTCGGAGACCTTGGTAAGGGTCACCTTGGCCTCGTCCCGGCTATAGGCGATCCCGCTGACGATTTGCTTTTCCACGATTTCTTCCTCGTCGACGACCATCGTGCCGGGCTTTTCCTCGAAGCTGGTGAGGACTTGCACCTTCACGCGGTGATTCATGGCGAGCTCGACCGACCGCGTCTGCAGCACCTTGGCGCCGAGCGAGGCCATTTCGAGCATTTCTTCGTAGGCGATTTGATCGAGCTTGCGCGCCTTGGTCACGATGCGCGGATCGCAAGTGTACACGCCATCGACATCGGTGAAGATGTCGCAGCGATCGGCCTTCAACGCCGCCGCCAGCGCCACCGCCGACGTGTCGGAGCCGCCGCGGCCCAGCGTGGTGATGCGGTTATCCGCACTGATGCCTTGGAACCCGGCGACCACCGCGACGACGCCCTTTTCCATCGCGGCGATCATCTCGGTCGTGTCGATGCCTTCGATGCGCGCCTTGGAATAGGTCGAATCGGTGCGCAGCGGAATCTGCCAGCCTTGCCAGGAGCGCGCTTTGACGCCCAGCTCCTGCAACGCCAGCGCGGTCAGGCCGCTCGTGACCTGTTCGCCCGTCGCCACGACCGAGTCGTATTCCTTCTCGTCGTAGAATTTCGAGACTTCGTTGACCCAGGCGACGAGCTGATTCGTCACCCCGGACATGGCCGAAACGACGACGGCAACTTGGTTGCCGTCCTCGACCACGCGCTTCACGCGCTGGGCGACGTTTCGGATGCGCTCGATATTTGCGACCGACGTACCGCCGAATTTGAGAACCAGACGTGCCATAACCGCGACCGGACTCCGGTAAAAGTCGAATTAAACCAACGCATTGGCGCGAATACGTGAAACCCGACTCTTGCCGGGTGCGCGCGCGCGGCATATCTACTGTGATCTTCCCGGCGGAGCAAGCATGGCTTCCATGTTGGCTGGCCACCGGCGAAACGGAGATTTCGACATCGTGACCCTTCCCGACGCCGCACCCGGTTCCAGCGTGGATCCCGCCGAAATCGCGCGTTTCGCGGCGATGGCGGACGAATGGTGGGACCCGGCCGGCAAGTTCCGCCCGCTGCATAAATTCAACCCGGTGCGGCTCACCTATATCCGCGACCGTTTGGCGCGGCATTTCGGGCGCGATCCGCTGGGCGCCAAGCCGCTCGACGGGTTGCGCATTCTGGATATCGGCTGCGGCGGCGGGCTGGTCGCCGAACCATTGGCGCGGATGGGCGCCACGATGACCGCGATCGACGCCTCGGCCAAGAATATCGGCATCGCGTCGAACCACGCGGCCCGCATGGGCCTCGCCATCGATTACCGCCATACCACGGCCGAGGATCTCGTCGCCGCGGGCGAAAGCTTCGACGCGGTCTTGTCGCTCGAAGTCGTCGAACATGTCGCCGACCCGAAGGAATTCCTCGCGAGCTGCGGCGCGTTGGTGCGCCAAGGCGGGGCGATGGTCGTCGCCACGCTCAACCGCACGCCCAAGGCGTTTCTGCTCGCGATCGTGGGTGCCGAATACGTGCTGCGCTGGCTGCCCAAGGGCACGCATGAATGGGCGAAATTCGTGAAGCCTGCCGAGATGTGCGAAGGCCTGCGCAGCGCCGGTCTCGAAACGACCGATTTGACGGGTGTGACCTACAACCCGCTGCTCGACACCTGGCGCCTCGCCCGCGACATGGACGTCAATTACATGGGCTTCGCGATCAAGGGCGCTTGAACGGGTTCAGCACTTCGACTCCAAGGCCTTCGACATCGGCTACGTTTCGCGTGACCAGCGTCATGCCGTGAACCTTTGCCGTCGCCGCCAGCATCGAATCCACCGTCGAGCGCGGACGAAGCGCGTTCATGCGCCCCCAAATATCGGCCTCTTCGCGCCCGAACGGCAAAATGCGATCGCCATAACCGCGCTCCAACAACGTGATCCATTTGCGCAACGCCTCGGCCTGCGCCGGATCGCGACGCGCTTTGGCTTCCGCACCTTTGCGCAATTCGCCCATGACAAGGACGCTCAAAAACAATTGCGAATCGGTAACCTTGCCAAACCAAGCCGCCACGTTCGGATCGCAAGCCGTACCTTTGCGATATTCCGAGATGACATTGGTATCGAGCAGAAAACTCAAAGCTCGACCTTACGGCCCATGTCGCGCGGCCGGTCGAGATCAATCCCGTCGAGCGGCGCTTGCGCCAGCAGCGCCTTGAAACCTTCCGCGGATTTTTCGAACCGCGCGCGCAAGAACGCGCGCGTCTCCGAACCGCGTGCAGGATCACTCAACGCGCCGGCGATATCGCGCAGCAGCGGCGCATCCGCGCGATCGACACTGACTTCGATGCGCACGCGGCCCTGGCGCTTCTGACGCTTGCGAAAGGCGGTCAAAGATCTCTTTCCGGCGAGGCTCACAACGATCTCCTATTTCCGGAAATATTACCGGAAATTCAGCGCCTCCGCAATCATCGCCAAAGCGCCGTCGGGCGTTTCGGCCCAAGCCGCGATCTTGTCGCCGTCGCGCTTCGCCTTGATCGTAAAAGGGGCCGTGTCGAACAGCGGCGCCACGCCGCGAAACGAAAATCGCGCGAGTTTGGCGCCGCCCAATTCCTCCGCCAGCGCCATCAGCAAGGTCGCGGTCAGCGGGCCGTGAAAGACGAGTCCTGGGTAACCTTCGACCGTCGTCGCGTAAGGCTGATCGTAATGGATGCGATGGCCGTTGAAGGTCAGCGCCGAATAACGGAACAGCAAAGTCGGGTCGGGCGTAATCGTCTTGA
This sequence comes from Tagaea sp., assembly GCA_965228135.1. Taxonomy (GTDB): domain Bacteria; phylum Pseudomonadota; class Alphaproteobacteria; order CACIAM-22H2; family CACIAM-22H2; genus Tagaea. Next base: position 4,255,549 of record OZ245798.1, on the reverse strand, counting down.
CGATTTCGGCGCCCGTAGGCGGCGCCACGGGCACGGCCGCGCCACCGCCCATCGCGCGATAGACGATGTCGTGTTCTTCTTCGATCGCCAGAACGCCGTCGGCTTCGATGCGATGCTTCACCACGACGAAGACCAGCGCGCCGGATTTGCCGGTCTTGCTTTCGATCTTCGCGATTTCCGAGCGGCGCGTCGCGTTCGCCCCCACACGCAGCGGCGCATGGAAAGTAAGCCTGCCGCCCGCCCACATGCGGCGCGGCAAGTCGACCGGCGGCATGAAGCCGCCGCGCTTCGGGTGGCCGTCGCTGTCCAACGCGGCGGCGGGCTCGGCCGGATTGAACAACATCCAATGCCAGCCGGGCGGCAACGCATCGCCGTCGCGCGGGATCGCGCGATCCAGTGTCGCCGCCATTTTCACGGCCTGCATCGCCTCGACGCGCTCGTCGCGCGTTTCGGTGCGGCCGAGCCAGGCGGAAAAATCGCTCACGCGAATTCCGCGCGGATCGCGGCGGAATGTTCGCCGATCTTGGGCACGGGGCCCAATTCGGGGGCGCGCACGCCGTCGATAATCGCGGGCGGGGCGGGCAAATTCACGTCGCCGGTTTCGGTCGCCACGCTCACGCGGCGCAATTGCGGATGTTTGGAGAATTCCGCGACCGTGTTCGCGACACCATAGGCCGTGCGCGCGGCGTCGAGCAGCGTCACCATCTCGGCCTTCGTGCGCGCTTCAAAAAACGCCGCGACCTTGGCGTCGAGGGCGGGGCGATTTTTCACCCGCTGCACATTGGTCGCGTAGTCCGGATGCGTGGCGAAGCCGGGCTCGCCCAACACCGCCGCGCAGAAATCCGCCCATTCGCGCTCGTTCTGGATCGAGATGACGATGCGCACGCCGTCCTTCGTCATGAAATCCGAATAGGGCGCGATCGACGGGTGTGCGAGCCCCACGCGCGACGGCGCCTTGCCGAGATAATCGAAATGCAGCAGGGGTACGGCCATCCATTCGGCCATGCCGTCGAACAGCGAGACTTCGATATGGGCCCCCTGCCCCGTGCGCGCGCGTTCGATCAGCGCTTCCAGCACGGCTTGATGCGCGTACATGCCCGCCGCGATATCGCAGACCGACACGCCCACGCGCCCCGGCCCTTCCGGCCGCCCGGTCACGTCGGCAAGCCCCGTCTCGGCTTGCAGCAGCATGTCGTAGCTTTTCATTTGCGCATACGGCCCTTGCGAGCCATAGCCCGAGATATCGACGCAGATGAGACGCGGATTGGCCTTGCACAGTTCCGCGACACCGAGCCCCGCACGCGCGGCCGCCCCCGGCATCAAATTCTGGACGAAAATATCGGCCTTCGCCGCGATGCGTTTGAGCAGCGCGTTGTCGTCCGGATTTTTGATGTCGGCGACCAGGCTTTGCTTGCCGCGATTGAGCCAGACGAAATAGCTCGACTGGCCCTTCGCCGCCTTGTCGTAGCCGCGCGCGAAATCGCCTTCCGGCCGTTCGAGCTTGATCACCCGGCAGCCTTTATCGGCCAGACGCGAAGTGAGATACGGGGCCGCGACCGCCTGTTCGAGCGAAAGACAAAGAAGTCCGTCGAGGGCCGCCATCAATAGCTCCGAGGCAGGCCGAGCACATGCTCGGCAAGATGCGCCAAGATCAGATTGGTCGAGATCGGTGCGACTTGATAGAGCCGCGTTTCGCGGAATTTGCGCTCGATATCGTATTCCTCGGCGAAGCCGAAACCGCCATGGGTTTGCAGGCACGCATTCGCCGCGTCCCACGACGCTTCGGCGGCGAGCATCTTGGCCATATTCGCTTCCGGCCCGCAGGGCGCTTGCGCTTCGTATAAACCGATGGCTTCGCGCACCATCAATTCGGCCGCGCGCATGCGCGCATAGGCTTGCGCGATGGGAAACTGGACGCCCTGGTTCTGACCGATCGGCCGGCCGAATACGACACGCGATTTGGCGTAGTCGCTGGCCTTGGCGGTGAACCATTTGGCGTCGCCAATACATTCGGCACCGATCAGAATGCGCTCGGCATTCATCCCGTCGAGGATGTAGCGGAAGCCCTTCCCCTCGACGCCGATCAGGTTTTCGGCGGGCACTTCGAGGCCGTCGAAGAACACTTCGGTCGTCGCGTGATTGATCATCGCGCGCAACGGTTTGATCGTCAGCCCCTTCGATTTCATGTCGACGACGAAGACCGACAGACCGTCGCTTTTCTTCGCGACTTGATCGCGGGGGCTTGTGCGCGCGAGCAGCAACATCAGATCGGAATGCTCGGCGCGGCTGGTCCACACCTTTTGGCCGTCGACGATATAGCGATCGCCTTTCTTGACCGCCGTGGTGCGGATCGCGGTCGTATCCGTACCGGCCGTCGGCTCGGTCACGCCGAAAGCTTGCAGGCGCAATTCGCCTGAAGCGATCTGGGGCAGGAAACGCGCTTTCTGCTCGGCCGAGCCGTGCCGCAGAATGGTGCCCATCGTGTACATCTGCGCATGGCACGCCCCGCCATTGGCGCCGGCGGCGTGGATTTCTTCGAGGATCGCGGCCGCCGCCGAAATCGGCAAACCCGATCCGCCATATTCCGCCGGGATCAGCACGGCGAGCATCCCGGCATCCGACAGCGCCTTCACGAAAGCGGCGGGATATTCGCGCGCGCGATCCAATTCGCGCCAATATTCCCCGGGGAATTTGGCGCAGAGCGCGCGAACGGACTCGCGGATTTCGGGATAGGTCTCGCTCACGGCGATCCTTTGATCCCCAAACGCTGAAGTTCGCGGCGCACATTGGCGATTGTGACGGTGGAGACGCGGATATTGCCTTCCGCCGTCACGCCCGCGATATGCGGCGTGAGCCACAAACGCGGCACGCCGTCCAGCACCGAGCCCGCTTTCAGCGGTTCTTGGTCGTAAACGTCCAAGACCGCACCGCCGAGCTTGCCCGAAATCAACGCCGAAGCCAGTGCCGCTTCGTCGACAATCCCGCCACGCGCCGTGTTGATCAGCAGCGCGGCGGGCTTCATTTTCGCGAGCCGCGCGGCGTCGATCAGATTGCGCGTTTGCGGCGTGAACGGCACATGCAGCGAAATCACGTCGGCCTTCGCCAGCAACGCGTCGAGATCGGTTTCGCGCTCCACGCCGTATTGCGCCCAGGCCGGATCGTCCGCCGCAACATGCGGATCGAAGGCCGAAAGTTTCATTTCCAACGCTTTGGCGCGGCTTGCCACCGCGCGTGCGATCCCGCCGAAGCCGATCAACGCCAGACGCCGCCCCGACGCTTCGCCCAGCATCAGATCGTTGCGCGGCCATTTGCCGGCGAGCACATCCGCGTTGGCTTTCCACACGTCGCGCAAGCCGACCAGCGTGGCGCCGATCACGTATTCGGCGACCGACGCGGTATTCGCCCCCGTCGCCGGGAACACGGCGATGTTGCGGCGCGCGCATTCATCCATGTCGATATTGTCGAGGCCCACGCCCAGGCGGCCGATCGCCTTCAAATTCTTCATCGCGGCGAGGACGGGCCCGCGGATCTGCGTGCGGTTGCGCACGATGATCGCGGGGCTTTGCGCCGCGAGCTTCGCCAATTCCTCGGGCTTGTCGACCAAAGTGCGGTCGTAATGGACCTTGTAGTCCCGGGCGAGATCGTCGACCGCCCATTGGTCGACGAATTCCGTCACGACGATATCGTACATCTGCGAACTCCTGAACGCCGAGGCGTCAGAATAGCAGGCCGATCCCCGAGACGATCAATAGGATCAGCAAGGTCCGCCGGAAGGTGGCGTCGTCGATGGCGCCGTAGAGCTTGAGGCCGAGCCACGCCCCCGCCGCCACCGGGATCGCCGCCCACATGAAGTCCGATACGACGCGCGGGCTGATACCGCCGGTCGCCAGCAGCACGGTCACCGAGCTTGCTTGCATCATGTAGATATAAGGCTGGTAGACGGCGCGCTGTTCGTCGCGCGGCCAGCCGCGCATCGCGGTCCAGATCGTGATGGTCACACCCGCCAGTCCGCCGATCCCGCCCATCACGCCGCCGGAAAGGCCGACGATACCGTCGGCCACGCGCCCGCCGAACGTGACCGGCGGGCCGGGTTTACGCAGCAGCGACCAGGTGGCGTAGACGATCATCATGGCGCCGATCGTTTTGCGCAGCGGGTCGGCCGGCACGATCGCCAGCAGGAACACGCCGATCGGCACGCCGATCAAGCCGCAAATCAGGAACGGCAGCAGCCGGTCCCAGCGCATATGGCCGCGAAAGGCGAAGATCGACATCGATTGCGCGATCACGCTGGTCGCCTGGATCAACGGTGTGGCGTCCACCGGATCGCGGAAATGCAAGAGCACGACGGCCCCGATCATCGCATAGGCGAAACCCGACAGGCCCGACGCGATCGCCGCGACGAACAGCCAGCCGACGACGAAGACTTCCGAGGGCAGATCCATGGGGCGGCTATATACAGGCAGTCGCCGCGCGAACGCTCCCCCTTTCGCGCAACTCTGCTAGGATCGCCGCGACATGGCCAGCGACGACGAAATCCGGGAAGGCTTGCGCGAACTCGACTTCGCCTGCCACGCCGCTTGGAAGTTGGGCCAGAATATCGTCGTCGGCTGGTCGCATGACGGGCAAACCGTGTCGCTGTGCGCCGCGCCCAATTGGCGCGTACTGGCCGAAGCGCCCAACGCCGACCGCATCCTGGGCGGCGGGCGTCTGATGGGCGCCAAGACCTTCGCCGAAGTCTGCAAAATCCTGAAGACGCGCCCGATCAAGGTCGATCTGCCCTTCACCATCGGCGACGGCAAGGGCGAGGTGAAGCCGGTCGTCGTCGATCAGGTCGCGCGCCGCTACGCGATCTCGCGCACCGAGCATCGCGCCGTCATCTTGTTCGATATCGTCGGTTTCTCGAAGGTCGATCCGCTGGAGCAGGTCGCGCAGCTCGCCAGCCTCGAATACTCGATCAATTCGGCCGCCAAGAAGTTGGGCGAGGCCGGGCTCGACGTCGAAATCGCGCGCTCGACCACCGGCGACGGGTTCTATGTCTGGAATCGCGCGCGCGGGTTCGAGGCGGATATGCGCCTCTACGCGGCCCTCGTGCTGATCCTGGCCGACAACGCGGCCGCGCGGCTTCGAATATCTGGTGGGCGAGGTCACGATCCAGCTTGCGCGCTTGGTGGGCAAGGCGCAGCCGGGGCAAATCTGCATCGGGCGCTTCATCCGGCCGACCGAGCCGCCGGTGGTGCGCGAACTCGACACGCTGATGTTTCTGGCGCGCGTGGAGAAGATGCTGGAGAAGCTGTCCGGCGTGACGATCGGCGGTTACGGTATCGCTTCCGCCAATTCGCAATTGACCGGCGGCAAGATCGGCGAGGCGCCCTACCCCGTGCTGATCTACCGCATCGTCGACAAGCACGGCTTCAACCACGATCTGTTCAACGCGCGTATCGCCGTGCGGCGCAGCGACGCCGACCCGATCGTGGTGGGTTTGCGGCCCGAACAGTTCAAGGATTTCGAAGCCACACCCGTCCCGTACGAAATTCCTAAGACGCCGGCGTGATCTTTTTCTTGAGACGCGCGTCGAGCGTGACGTCGGCGAAATCGATCGACATGATTTGCGTATCGTCGATCAGCACGTCGCGCAGATCGGCCTGCGGCATCGGCGTGTTGCCGAATTTGGCGCCGCGCAGATCGGCCGCGCGGAAGATCGTGCCGGCGAGGTTCGACGGGAACGACCGTCCCGGAATGGGAACGAGCGGCGTGAAATCGCAATCGCGCAAATCGGCGCGCGTCAGCTTGGCGCCCGCGAGATTGACGCCGCGCAGATCCGCACCGGCGAATTTGCAGTCGCGCAGATCGGCCCCGGCGAGACGTGCACCCTGCAACTGACAGCCCGACAGATCGAGCCCGACCAGCGTCGCACGGTCGGCGCGCAAACCGACCAGCACCTTGCCGCGCAAGGACGGAAGGCTGCGGCAATCCACGCCCGACAGATCGGCGACCTGACCTTGCGCCCCGCCCGTATCGGCCCACAACGCATGCAGGCGCAGAAGTTCTTCCGGCGCCATGCCGACTTCGGACAGCGGCTTGCCGGCCGGCGCGTCGGTGACCGCATCGGTCATGTCCACACCGTCGAGCACGGCCGAGCCGAATTTGGCGCCCGACAACACCGAGCCTGCGAGACTGGCGCCCGTGCAGTTCGCGCCGGTGAAATCCGCCCCCGCCAGATTGGCGCCCTGGAACTTCGCTTTTTGAAGTGTGGCACGCGCGAATTTGCAGTCGCGCAGAACGGCGTCGGTGAAATCGGCATGCGAAGCGGTCATGCCGTCCATATTCGCTTCGGACAGGTTCGCGGCTTCGAGCTTCGCGTCGTTCAATTCGGTCGCGCCGACATGACCGAGCTTGAGCGCGTGAAGATTCCCGCCCTTGTCCTTTTGGGTCAGCGAGCCTTCGCGCAGATCGGCTTGGATCAGATTGGCGCGGGTGAGATTGGCGCCGCGCAAACTGGCGCCGCGCAGATCGGCGCGCATCAGCGAGGCGCCCTCCAGATCCGCTTCGCGGAAATCGCAGGCGAACAACTGCGCGCGGTCGAGCACGCAATCGGACATCATGGCGCCCCGGAACGAAGCCCCCGTGCAATCCGCTTCGGTCAGATTGGCCCCCGCCAGCGCCATGCCCGACAGATCGGCGAAGGCCAGCATCGCGCGCACGCCGCCCGGCTTGCCCGTGCGAAACCGCTCGTGCAAAGCGACGACATTCGCCAATTCCGCATGCGAATATTTGCGGCGCTGGATTTTCGACGGTGATGCAGACAGCATAGGTTGCGAGCCGCCCCTTGGGCCCGAATGGGTTTCCCATTAGAACGTCTATTTAACAAGCCGGACGCGGATTAGGCAAATGAAGTCCCGCAGCGCGGAATCCCCGACGCCACCTCGTACACCCCGCCCGCCGGTTCGCCGGGCGATCGACACGGTGCGCGATTTGGCCCCAGCGGTGACGGCGATTTCGGCCCTGACGGCGACGATCTTCCACGTGCTGTACAGCTATCGCATGGGCGTGCCGCTGCTGGGCGAGCTGGCCGCGACCTCGTTCGTCGTGGTCACGTTCGCGGGCATGGTGCTGCTGGTGGCGCTGTTCCAGTTCGCCGCATTTTTTCCGTTCATCGCGCTGGGCGGGCTCGATGACCAGGACCAAGCCGATCTGCGCGCGGCGCTCGCCGGGCCCGACACCCGCAAGCGCGGCCATTGGGGGGCCTGGGCCGACGCCAAGGGCTTCGCCGTGTGTTTCGGCTGGATCTATTGGGCGGCATTGCTCGCGCTCGCGATCCTCGGCGGCCTCGCCGGCAATCAAGGTGACGGGCTGCTGCTGTGGTTCCTGATCTCGGCGTTGATCGCCGCGGCGATCGCCGCGAGTTTCCGTTTGAAAAGCCCCGAGGCCCCGGCCGAAGCGCTGCGGCGCATGGCCGCGACGTTGAAATTGGGCGTGCCGCTCGCCTTCCATGTCGCGATCTCGATCGCCGTGTTCGCCATTCCCGCGGGCGTGCTGCTGTTCGAGTCGAGCCCGCGCGCCTTCGCGTGGCTTGGCATGCTCGCCGTGCTGGGCTCGGCGGCGTTCCATTATCTCGTGGTCAGCGACCGTTTCTCGCGCGATCTCGCCATCCGCATCGGCCTCGCACTCGCGGTGTTGGCGATCGTCGCATGGCCGGGGGCGTCGTATCTCTATGCGCGGGCACTCTATACGCTGGGCACGGGCGGCGGCTTCCTCGCCGAACTCGAGACCAAGAATTACGGCGGGATCGCCAGCGGCTTCACCACCCAATCGCGCACGCGCTGCGTGTTGCTGGTCACCCCCAGCACCGTGTTCGTGCGCGCGGGCAACGTAACGAACGCCGACCGATGCCGCGTGCGCCCGCTGGGCCCGCTGGAATTCCCCGACCCCACGCCGTTGCGCGACGTCGAAGCGATCGCGCGCGTGGAAATCGTGCGCTTCGGCCCGCCGAGATGAACATGAACCCCTTCGCGCCGATCGAACGCATTCAAGTTTCGCGCTTCACCGCCTTGCCCGACGCGTTTCGCGACGCGCGGCATTGCGAATGGGCCGACGCCAACAAGCGCGGCGAGAAGGTCCACTCGTTCCTCGAAGGCCCGTGCTTCGACGCGGCCGGAAATCTCTGGTGCACGGACATTCCGTTCGGGCGCGTGTTCCGCATTTCGCCGTCGGGCGAATGGACGAAGATCGCCGAATACGACGGCTGGCCCAACGGGCTGAAGATCGCGCGCGACGGCCGCGTTTTCGTGACCGACGCGCGGCACGGGATCATGACCATCGATCCCGCGAGCGGCGCCGTCGCGCCGTTCTTGCGCGGCTATCGCGCCGAAGGGTTCAAGGGCGTCAACGATCTGCATTTCGCGGCCAACGGCGATCTCTATTTCACCGATCAAGGCCAAACGGGCATGCAGGACCCCACGGGGCGCGTCTTCCGCGTGAAGGCGTCGGGCGAGATCGATCTGCTGTGCGGCCAATTCCCTTCGCCCAACGGGCTGACGCTGGATTTGGCCGAGCGCGTGTTGTTCGTCGCCGTCACGCGCGCCAACGCGATTTGGCGCCTGCCGCTGTTCGAACGCGGCGCCTCGCCCAAAGTCGGGAACTTTATCCAACTCTCCGGCGGCGGCGGGCCGGACGGGATCGCGCTGGACGACGAAGGCGGCCTTGTCGTGGCGCATCTCAATATGGGCGTGTGGCGTTTCGACCGGCTGGGCCTGCCCACGCATTTCATCGGCGAGCCCGGCGCCTTCGTCACCAATATGGCGTTCGGCGGCCCCGACCGGCGCACGCTCTACATGACCGAGAGCGAGACGGGCGAAATCCTGACCGCGCGCATGCCGTTCGCGGGACGCGCGCTGCCGTCGCAGATCTAGGGCGGCCAAAGACGCGAATTGTGCACGAGGGCCAAAATCCAAATCGCGTCGGAGCCGATTTCATAGACCAAGCGATATGTCGCCTGCGCGAGCAGCAACTCGCGCGTCCCCGAAATCATCCCCGGCTTGCCCAGTTTCGGATGCGCAGCCAATCGCGCGGCAGCCGCACCGAACGCTTCGTCGATTCGAATGGCCGCACCCGGATTTTCGGCAACGATATAGTCCCAGATCGCCGTGCGATCCTTCACCGCCTCCGGCGTCCAGCGGACGATCACGCCTTGCCGTCTGCCGCTTTCCGGCGTTTGGCGGCGAACGCGGCATCGACATCCGCGTTCGATCGGCCGCGCCCGGCGCGCATCGATTCGCGCGCGGCGGTCACCTTGCGGCGCAGGTGATCTTCGTATTCCCGCTTCTCGCGGCGTTCCCGGATATAGTCGCGCATCAATTCGCGCATGACCTGCGACGCGGGCCGGTCTTCGCCGGCCGCCTCGGCGACGAATTGCGCGCGCAATTCGGGTTCCAGCTTCATCGTGAACACGGCTTCTTTCGCCATGGGAATTCGCCTTCCGGGAAAAAGTACTAACGAAGTATAACTGAAGTCAGTACGAAAGGCGATGCCCGCCTCGGCCGGCGCCGTATACCCTTTCCCGGCAAGATCATGGCCGCCGCGCCTTGATCGGCGATAGACTGGCCCACCCCCACGGAGGCACGCCATGAACCGCCGCACGATTCTTTTGGCCGCACTCGCTTTGCCCGTTTCCGCGCAAGCGCAAAGCCTGCTCGATCAGGGCCGGAACCTGCTGAACCAAGGCGGCGTTTCCCTGCCGGGTACGGGCGGCGCGCGCGGCAAAGGTCTTTCCGCGAGCGAGATCGCGCAAGGTTTGAAAGACGCGCTCGAAAAAGGCGCGGCGGCGGCCGTTTCGCGGCTTGGCCGCGCGGATGGGTTTCTCGGCGACGCGGCGGTCAAGATCCCGCTGCCCGATACGCTCGCCCGGGTTCAATCCGCGCTGCAAACGGTCGGGCTTTCGGGCATGGCCGACGATCTGCAGACGCGCCTCAACCGCGCGGCCGAACAGGCGACACCGGTCGCGCGCGATATCTTCCTGCGCGCGATCCGCGCGATGACGTTGTCGGACGCGCAAGGCATTCTGAACGGGCCCAACGACGCGGCGACCGCCTATTTGCGCCGCACGGCGGGCGGCGATATCGGCAATCTGATGCGCCCGCCGATCGACCGCGCGCTGCAAAACGTCGGCGCGATCAAATCCTACGAAACGATGATGGGCGCCTATCGCAACATTCCCGGCGTGCCCGATGCGCGCGGCGACCTTGCCGATTGGACCCGCGACAAAGGTGTGGACGGCATCTTCCACTACGTGGCGCGCGAGGAAGCCGGCATCCGCGCCAACCCCGGTGCGCGCACGACCGAATTGCTGCGCAAAGTTTTCGGATAAGGGATTTAGCCTTCGCGCATCGGCGCGCGGCTGAGGTCGTTGCTCGCGTCGATCGCCTTGCGCAAAAGCCGCAGCAATTGCGCGGACTCCGAAGCGTCGAGCCCACGCAGCATGGCTTTCTGCGCGGCGGCGACGGCCGGTTCGATACCGGCGAGCGTGCGCTTGCCGGAAGCCGTGATTTCCAGCACCCGCGCGCGACGGTCTTCGTTGCTCACCCGGCGCGAGACGAGGCCCTTCTGCTCGAGGCGATCGACCACGCCGCCGATCGTCGTGCGGTCGTAAGCGATCAACCCCGCCAACGTCGCTTGATCGATGCCCTTATGCGCTTTGACCGCCGCGAGCGCGGCGTATTGCACGGGTGTCAAATCGTAGCCCGCCGCTTCGGCTTCGGCCACGAACACCGACACGGCGATCTGCTGGAAGCGCCGCGCCAGATGCCCCGGCCTGTTCAGAACTTCCGCGATCATCGCCGGCTCTCCCCCGCGTCAAATTGACAAGCATACTGATCATCAGTATTATGACTAAATTCTCTCCCGGGAGCAAGCGCGATGCAGTTCCATCTCGACGGATTTCAGCCCGGCGATCCCGATATCGCCGATCCGGTGGCGCGATTGGGCAAACCCGGCACGCCCGGCACGCCGCCCGAAACGACCGACGTGCTGATCGTCGGTTGCGGCCCGGCGGGTTTGACGCTCGCCGCCCAGCTTGCCGCCTTCGCCGATATCAAGACCTGCATCGTCGAGCAGAAGCCCGACCGCCTGCTGCGCGGCCAAGCCGACGGTGTCGCCTGCCGCACGGTCGAAATGTTCCAGGCTTTCGGCTTCGCCGAGCGCGTGGTGCGCGAAGCCTATTGGGTCAACGAGACCACGTTCTGGAAGCCCGCCGCGAACGGCATTGCGCGCAGCGGCCGCATTCAGGACACCGAGGATGGCTTGTCGGAGTTTCCGCATGTGATCCTGAACCAGGCGCGCATCCATGATTTCTATCTCGACGTGATGCGCAATTCGCCTGCGCGCATCGAACCGAACTATTCGCGCAAGCTTGCCGGCCTGACGATCGATCGCACGGCTTCCCACCCGGTGACGGTGACGTTGGAGCGCACCGATCCCGGCCATGAAGGCGAGATCGAAACGATCCGTGCGCGTTATGTCGTGGGCTGCGACGGCGCGCGCAGCGCCGTGCGCAAAGCCATCGGCCGCACGCTGGAAGGCGATTCCGCAAATCAAGCCTGGGGTGTGATGGATATTCTGGCGGTGACGGACTTTCCCGACATCCGCTTCAAATGCGTGATCCAGTCGCCCGCCGGCGGCAGCGTGGTGCTGATCCCGCGCGAAGGCGGCTATATGGTTCGCGTCTATGTCGAGATGGACAAGCTCGACGCACGCGAACGCGTCGCCGACCGCAAACTAACCGTCGACGACGTGATCGCCGCCGCGCAGAAGGTCTTCGCGCCCTATACGCTCGACGTGAAGGATGTCGCGTGGTGGTCGGTCTACGAGATCGGTCAGCGCATGTGCGAGCGCTTCGACGACGACGCGCAAGATCCGCACGTTTTCATCGCGGGCGATGCGTGCCACACCCACAGCCCCAAGGCCGGTCAGGGCATGAACGTGTCGATGCAGGACGCGTTCAATCTCGGCTGGAAGCTCGCCGCCGTGCTGCAAGGGCGCAGCGACGAAAGCCTTTTGCGCAGCTATTCGAGCGAGCGCCACGCGATCGCCAAGACGCTGATCGATTTCGATCGCGAATGGGCGACGCTGCTGCACGACGCATCGAAGCCCGGTAGCACGATCGATCCGGCCGAAGTGCAGCGTTATTTCGTCCAGCACGGGCGCTACACGGCGGGCACCGCCACGCGCTATGCGCCCTCGGCGCTGACGGGCACGGCGACGCATCAACATCTCGCCGCCGGGTTCGAGATCGGCACGCGGTTTCATTCCGCCCCGGTCGTGCGCCTGGGCGACGCGAAGCCGGTCGAACTCGGCCATGCCGTGCGCGCCGATGGGCGTTTTCGGGTGATGATCTTCGCCGGGACGGACACGAAGCTCGACGCCGTTTGCGCCGATCTGACCAGCGTCGTGAAGCGCTTCACGCCGAAAGGCGCCGATATCGATTCCGTAATCGATGTCCGCGCGATCCTGCAAGCGGGCCATCGCACGCTCGACATCACATCGATGCCGCCTTTGCTGTTCCCGACCAAAGGCAAATTTGGTTTGCGCGATTACGAGAAAGCGTTCTGCCCCGACCTTAAAAACGGCTGCGATGTTTTCGATCTGCGCGGGATCGACCGGTCGCGCGGCGCATTGGTCGTCGTGCGGCCCGATCAGTATGTCGGCCATGTGTTACCGGTGACGGCGAGCGACGAATTATCGGCCTATTTCGCGGGCGTTCTTCGCGTGGCATAGTCGCGGCTTCATTCAAGGAGCCAACCGCACCATGCCGCCAGCCGTTCCGCCGACCTTCACCACCCGCCCCGAAATCACCGGCACGTTCGGCGTCGTTTCGTCGACGCATTGGATCGCCAGCCAAGTCGGCATGTCCGTGCTGGAAAAGGGCGGCAACGCGTTCGACGCGGCGGTCGCGGCGGGTTTGACGTTGCAGGTCGTCGAGCCGCATATGAACGGTCTGGGCGGCGACGCGGTACTGATCGCGTGCGAGCATAACGGCACGCCCAAGGTCATTTGCGGCCAGGGCCCCGCCCCCGCCGGCGCGACGATCGCGCATTACAAATCCGAAGGTCTCGATCTTGTTCCGGGCACGGGCTTGCTCGCGGCCGTCATCCCGGGCGCGTTCGACGCGTGGATGGTAATGCTGCGCGACTACGGCACGATGACGCTGGCCGAAGTGATGTCGCCCGCCATCGGCTATGCCGAGAACGGCTTCCCGCTGCTGCCCGGTGCCGCCGGTGCCGTGTCGTCGGTCGCCGAGATCTTCAAGACCGAATGGACGACGTCCGCCGCGTTGTGGATGAAGAACGGCGAATTGCCCAAGGCCGGCGCCTTGTTCGAGAACAAGACCCTCGCCGCGACGTTCAAGCGTTTGCTGTCGGAAGGCGCTTCCGCCGGGCCGAACCGCGAAGCGCAGATCGAAAAGGCGCGCAAGGCCTACTACCAAGGCTTCGTCGCCGAGGCGGTCGGCAAGTTCTGTGCGAACAATGCGATTATGGACGTGTCGGGCAAGCGCCATAAGGGTGTCTTGACCGCCGCCGACATGGCGAGCTGGCAAGCGCCGGTCGAAGCGCCCGCGACCTACGATTATCGCGGCATCACGGTTTGCAAAGCGGGCCCGTGGAGCCAGGGCCCCGTGCTGCTCCAGCTGCTGGCGCTGCTGAAGGGCTACGACGTGCCCGCGATGGATACGACCGGCCCCGATTTCGTCCATTTGCTGATCGAGGCGAAGAAGCTCGCCTATGCCGATCGCGAAGCCTATTACGGCGATCCGAATTTCACCGACGTGCCGCTCGAAGCGCTGCTGTCGGATGCCTACAACGCCGAACGGCGCAAGCTGATCGGCGATACGGCGTCGAAGGAATTGCGCCCCGGCAAGCCCGGCGGCCGCGATTACAAACTCCCCGCCTTCCAATCGGCCGAGGCGCGGCCCGTGATCGCCGGTATGGGCGGTTTCGGCGAGCCCGCGCGCGTCGAATCCGACGCGATGAACGCGGGTGCGGGTGCGATGGCGCGCCAGGGCCGTGCGGCGCGCGGCCCCGCCGAAGGCGATACCTGCCATCTCGACGTCATCGATCGTTGGGGCAATGTCGTCGCCTGCACGCCGTCGGGCGGCTGGCTGCAATCCTCGCCGACGATTCCGGAGCTGGGTTTCTGCCTGGGTTCGCGCGCGCAGATGTTCTGGCTGGAAGACGGCCTGCCCGCGTCGCTGAAACCGGGTGCCCGTCCGCGCACGACGCTGACGCCGTCGATGGCGATGAAGGACGGCAAGCCCTGGCTCGCTTTCGGTTCGCCCGGCGGCGACAACCAGGACCAGTGGATCGCGCAGTTCTTCATCCGCCATGTCGATCACGGCTACAACATGCAGGCCGCGATGGATGCGCCGATGCTGCAAACCGATCATTGGCCGAACTCGTTCTATCCGCGCGCGGCGCGCCCCGGCAAAGTGCAGGTCGAAAGCCGCTTCCCCGCGGCGACGATCGACGCGCTCAAGGCCAAGGGCCACGACGTGGAAGTCGGCGGCGAATGGTCGCTGGGCCGCAACGCGGCGGCGAAGAAGGAAGGCAAGCTGTTGAAGGCGGCGGCCACGCCGCGCTTGCAGCAGGCCTACGCCGTCGGGCGCTGACGACACGAGACCTCATGGTTCGACTGGCTCACCATGAGGTCTTTTCTTCGGCCTCACCCTGAGCTTGTCGAAGGGCGAGGCCGAATACTCAGTTCAGGTGCCCGGCGAAATCCTTGAACAGGTCATGGGCGTCGAGCGCGGTCTCGAGATCGAGATCGCGCCACGCCTGACCCACGCGCAGCTGCGTCAGGAAATCGCGCCAGAATTCGCGTTTTCCCGGGACGTCGTCGGGCCAGGCCGCGTCGAATAATTTTTTGGCCGACGCCGCATCGCCCGAATAGACGAGCTCGAGCGCGTAGCGCCACACGACCGAGGGTGGGTTCTCGAAGCTCTCGCCGGGCGCGCGCGCGGCGAGAGCCGTATAGACGCCGCCCGCGTTCCGCCATTTCGTCAACGCCGTGCGCGCGTCTTCCGTCCAGCGTTCGATCAAACCCGGATCGCGCGCGTAGCGGCCAAGCGAATCGGGCTCGACCTCGTAGCGCGTGCCGGTCCAGCCGAGATGCAGCGTGGGCACGGGCGACAGATGATAGGGCGCGTTCCAGCCCATAAAGGCGTAGTCGGAGAATTGCACGCGCAGCGCCGCCGTCTCGCCGCTTTCATCCGAGCCCGCATAGGTGTCGCCCAGCCCGATCGTCTGGAGCGAGAAATAGGGCGCCAGTACGAAGGCGTGTAAGCGCGCTCCCTGCCCGTTCGCCGCGTTCTGCGCATCGACCAGCAGATCGGGCCCTTCGCCCCAATCGCGCTCGCGATAGGCGATCACGCTGTAGCGATCGGCGGTCGAGAGATAGACGATCCTTCCGCGCCGCTCGGCGACGAAGATCGCCGGATGGTCCGGCGTGGCCGCGTAGATCGTGAAGACATGCCCCTTCAACGTGAAGCGCTGCGGCACGGGATCTTGGGTGCGACGCTCGCTCAGGCGTTCCCAAGTCAGCCAGTCGAATGTTGGGAGCGTTTGCGCGAACGCCATCGGCGCCCCCGCCAAGAGCAGCATCAGACCCGCCAGAATTCCGCCGATCGTCTTGCACATCTCGCCCTCCTAAAGCGGCCCAAAAACCAGCCCGGTCGTCGGGACCGCGCCGCCTCCGGCGTTTCGAGAGCGTTTCCTCAAAAAGACCTTCTGTCTTCGCAGGTGCAGCATAAATCTGCATAGACCGTGCCGGGTCGTGACTCGCTCAAATATGGTAATTAGATATGTTTGAGACTCGATTTTAGGCAAATCACGGTATCCGGATCGCTGCCTCGACCCATTTGCCCGGATTTTGGGCGCAATGGCGATGATTGCCTCGCACCCGCGACATTGGCACTCTCCGCCCCGCATGACACCCAACATCAACGACGGATTCGCCCGATGACCGCCCTTGCCCGCGACCGCGCCATCGGAGTCATCGGCGCCGGCACGATGGGGGCGGGCATCGCCCAAGTCGCCGCCGCCGCCGGCCATCGCGTGAAGCTGCTCGACGCGCGCCAAGGGGCGGTCGACGACGCACTGCGCAATATGGGCAAGGCGCTCGACGGTCTCGTCGCCAAGGGCAAGATCGGCCAGGACAAGCGCGACGCCATCCTGTCGCGCATCGAGCCGGCCGAAGCCTATATCGATTTCGAAGTCTGCGATCTGGTGATCGAGGCGATCGTCGAAGACCTCGCCGTCAAGCGCCAGCTCCTCGCCGCGCTTGAAGCCGTGGTCGGCGATAGCTGCATCATCGGCACGAACACGTCGTCGATTTCGATTTCGGCGATGGCCAAGGACATGCGCCTGCCCGGCCGCTTGGTCGGGTTCCATTTCTTCAACCCCGCCCCGATCATGGCGCTGGTCGAAATCGTGTCGGGCCTCGCCACCGACCCGGCCATCGCGCAAACCGCGTTCGACACCGCCGCCGCCTGGGGCAAAGCGCCGGTGCACGCCACATCGACGCCGGGCTTCGTCGTGAACCGCTGCGCGCGGCCCTTCTACGCCGAAGCATGGCGCCTGCTGACGGAACGCGCCGCCGATCCCGCGACCATCGACGCCGTGATGCGCGATTGCGGCGGCTTCCGCATGGGCCCGTGCGAGTTGATGGACATGATCGGCCACGACGTGAATTTCGCGGTGACGAATTCGGTCTACGATTCCTACTTCAAAGACCCGCGCTACGCGCCGTCGGCGATGCAAGCCGAAATGGTCGCCGCCGGAAGGCTGGGGCGTAAATCGTCGCGCGGCTTCTACGACTACGCCAAGGGTGCCGCCGCGCCCGAGCCCGCGACCGAACCTGCCGCCGCCCCGCCGAAGCAAATCGTGTTCGAAGGCGAGCTTGAGCATTTCGACGCGCTGGAAAAGCGCGCCAAGGATGGCGGCTTGCCCGTGCATCGCCGCCCGGCGGGCGAACGTGGCGACGTGATCCTGCTCGACGGTGTGGCCTTGCGCCTTTCCGACGGGCGCACGGCCACTTTGCGCGCGGCGGAAACGGGCGAACGCGAACTCGTGCTGCATGATCTGGCGCTCGACTACGCCGTCGCGACGCGCATGGCGATCGCCGTCGCCGACCAATCGCGCGGCGAAGCGGCGGCGCTGGCCACCGCGTTTTTCCAAGGCTGCGGCATGAAGGTTTCGCTGATCGACGACGCCCCCGGTTTGATCGTAATGCGCACGCTCGCCATGCTGGTCAACGAAGCGCTGGAAGCCGTGCAGCACGGCGTCGTCTCGGCCGAAGGTGTCGATGTCGCCATGACCAAGGGCGTCAATTATCCCAAGGGCCCGTTCGCCTGGGGCCGCGCGGTCGGCCTGCCGCATATCCAAGCCACGCTCGACAACCTCGCACGCCATTACGGCGAGGACCGCTATCGCGTCGCGTCGCGCCTGCGCCGCCTCGTCGCGCGCGAATCCTGATTTCATCGTTCAAGGACACGACAACATGACCGAAGCCTATATCGTCGACGCGATCCGCACGCCTATCGGCCGCTATGCGGGGGCACTCTCCGGCGTGCGCGCCGACGACCTCGCCGCGATTCCGTTGCGCGCCTTGGTGAAGCGCAATCCGGGCGTGGATTGGGCGGCGATCGACGACGTGATCTATGGCTGCGCCAACCAGGCGGGCGAGGACAATCGCAACGTCGCGCGCATGGCCGCGTTGCTTGCCGGCTTGCCGGTCGGCGTGTCGGGCACGACGATCAACCGCCTATGCGGTTCGGGCCTCGACGCCGTGGGCACGGCCGCGCGCGCGATCAAAGCGGGCGAAGCGGATTTGATCGTCGCGGGCGGTGTCGAAAGCATGAGCCGTGCACCCTTCGTCATGGGCAAGGCGGAATCCGCCTTTTCGCGCGACGCGGCGATCTACGACACCACGATCGGCTGGCGCTTCGTGAATTCGCTGATGAAGAAGGCGCATGGCGTGGATTCGATGCCGGAGACGGCCGAGAATGTCGCCGCCGATTTCAACGTCTCGCGCGCGGACCAAGACGCGTTCGCCTTGCGCAGCCAGCAGCGCGCGCTGGCGGCGCAAGCGTCGGGCCGCCTCGCCAAGGAAATCGTCGCCGTCGAAACCCGCAAGGGTAAGGAGATGGTGACCGTGTCGCGCGACGAACATCCGCGCGACACGACGATCGAAACGCTCGCGAAGCTCAAAGCCTTCGTGAAGCCCGACGGCTCGGGCACGGTGACGGCGGGCAACGCGTCGGGCGTCAACGACGGTTCGGCCGCTTTGCTCATCGCGTCCGAAGCCGCGGTGAAGAAATTCGGTCTGACGCCCAAGGCGCGCGTGATCGGGGCCGCGGCCGCTGGCGTGCCGCCGCGCATCATGGGGATCGGCCCGGTCCCGGCGACGCAAAAACTGCTCGCGCGTTTGGGCTGGAAGATCGGCGATATCGACGTGATCGAGCTCAACGAGGCTTTCGCCGCGCAGGCTCTACCGGTGCTGCGTCAATTGGGTCTGCCCGACGACGCGGCGCATGTGAACCCGAATGGCGGCGCCATCGCGCTCGGCCATCCGCTGGGCGCTTCAGGTGCGCGTCTGGCACTAACCGCGATGTACGAATTGCACGAGCGTGGCGCCAAGCGCGCGCTGGCCACGATGTGCATCGGCGTGGGCCAGGGCATCGCGCTCGCGCTCGAAAAGGTCTAACGCGCGCACCAATCGCGCCATAGGCGGCGATACGCCGCCTCGACCTCGCGGATATGCGCGGCACTTTCGAACAAGGTGGAGGCGCGGAAGCGATCGCGCAAGGTTCGGCGGATATCGTCGAGCCTTGCGGGATCGTGCGCGAGCTTGACGGCGGCAGCGACGTAACCGTCTTCGTCCGCACCGACCAGATCGCCGAGACCCAGACGCGTCATGATGCAGAGCGCCAAGCGGCCATAGACGGGCTGCCCCGCTTCGGAAATCGTGGGCACGCCCATCCAGGCGGCCGAGCCCGTCGTGCGCCCGCCATTGAACGGCACGCAATCGAGCAGCGCATCCACATCGGCGAACTGGTCCCAATAGGCCCCGCCATCGGCATGACCGCGGATTTCGACGCGCGATACGTCGAGCCCCAACGCCGCCCAGGCATCGCGCATGCGCGCTTCCTCTGCGCGGTCGAAACGCTCGGGGATTTTCACCATCAAGCGCGCTTGCGGCACTTCGGCCAGCACGCGCGCCCAGCGCCGCAACGTCGCGAACGAAATTTTGGCCACGCGGTTGAAACTGCCGAACACGATCGGCGCGCCGCCGCGCGCGCGCGGCGGTGGCTTGATCGGCGCATCGGGCAGGAACGACGTGGTGTAATAGCCGCCCGGCAAATCGACGATCCGATCGCCCGATAGTGACGCCAAGGCGCCGTCGCCGGAAATCCAGCGATCGGCGATGAACGCGTCGCAAGCGGCGATACCCGCCGACGGCGACTGGCAGAGATATTCGACCTGCACGGGGGCGGCGCGGCGCGCGAACACGGCTAGGCGGTTCTGCTGCCAATGGCCCATCGTATGGACCAGGATATCGATGCCGTCGTCGCAGATCTTCGCGGCCAAGGCGCGGTCGTCGAGCGCGCCGGCATCGGTCCAGAAATCGGCGTAGCCGCGAAGCTCGTCGGTGATCGCGTCGCGCTCGGGCATCGTCGCGTAGACATGGACGGCGAACGCGGCGCGGTCGTGGCGGCGCAAGGCCGTGCGTATCTCGGCCGAGGCGATATGGGCGTAGAGATTCGACGAAAGATAGCCCACGCGCAGCTTGCGCGCGGGATCGCGATCGTTGGCGAATTTCGCATCGACCGGCCCGGCAAGCGCTTCGACTTTCGCGCCGAATTCGCGGTGTGCGGCGAACAGATCGGCCGCCGGCAGATCCGCATCGAAAGCCAGCGCGATCAAACGGCGCGAAGCAAGATCCGCGCGTGCGGGATCGAGCGCGATCGCGCGGTCATAAGCGGCGATGGCGTCCTTGGCGCGACCCCAAACGCCGGTCAGCGCCGTACCCAGATCGTCCCACGCACCCACATTCGCCGGATCGAGCGCCACCGCGCGCTCCAATGCTGCCGCCGCCGGTACGGGCCACGCGGCGAGCAAACGCACATGACCCAGATTACGCCACAGATTGGCGTCGTTCGGCGTCAACTCCACCGCGCGTTCGAACGCGGCGGCGGACAGGTGATAGCGCGCGAGATCGTAGTTCGCGAGGGCCGCCCCCGACCACGCCGAAACTTCGTTCGGCGCCTTGCGGCACGCGATATCGAACGCCGCCAGCGCTTCGGCAGCACGTCCCATCGCGCGCAACTGACGCCCGGCGTCGATCAACGCTTCGGGCGGCCATTCTTCCGGCGAGGGCGGGCGTTCGGCGTCGGTCATCGAAGCGTCAGCACCAGCTTACCGATATGCGTATCGGCTTCCATCGTCGCATGGGCTTGCGCCGCCTGCGCCAACGGGAAGGTCGCGTGGATCAGCGGGCGCACTTTGCCGGCATCGAGCAACGGCCAGACCTTCGCGCGCAACGCCGCGGCGATCGCCCCCTTCTGCGCGACGCTGCGCGGACGCAAGGTGGAGCCCGTATAGGTCAGGCGCTTGCGCATGATCGCATCGAACGACAATTCCGCCTTGGCGGATTTGAGGAACGCGATCTGCACGATGCGCCCTTCGACGGCGGCGGCATCGATATTGCGCGCGATGTAGTCGCCGCCGACCATATCGAGGATGAGATCGACGCCGTTGCCGCCGGTGAATTCCTTGGCGACGGCAACGTAATCCTCGTCGCGATAATTGATCGCGCGGTCGGCGCCGAGCTTCACGACGGCGGCGCATTTCTCCGCCGTGCCGCAAGTCGCCAACACCTTGGCGCCGAACGCCTTGGCAAGCTGCACGGCGGTCGTGCCGATGCCCGACGCCCCGCCATGGCACAGGAAGGTTTCGCCGGAAGTCAAACGCCCGCGCTCGAACACGTTGGTCCACACGGTGAAGAACGTCTCCGGCACCGCCGCCGCTTCGACCATCGAGAAGCCCTGCGGAATCGGCAGGCATTGCACGGCCGGCGCCGTGCAGTATTGGGCGTAGCCACCGCCCGCGACCAGTGCGCAAACCTTATCGCCGATCTTGGGCCAAGCTACGTCGGCCGAAACAGCGACGACGGTGCCCGCGACTTCCAGGCCCAGCGTATCGGGTGCCCCGGGCGGCGCCGGATATTTGCCGTAACGCTGCAAAATGTCGGGACGGTTCACACCTGCGGCGGCGACCTCGATCAGCGCTTCCCCCGGCTGCGGCACGGGCACCGGCTTTCGACCGGGAACGAGAACCTCCGGCTTGCCGGGGGCGGCCATCGTGACGGCTTCCATGACGCTGGGCAGACTCATAAACTGGCGACCTCGCACGGGAGACTTCTATGGAATTCGACGAACTCGAGCCGCGCCACAAATTGGTCAAGCCCAAGGACCTGTCCAATTGGGGTGTGGCGGAACTCGAAGCCTATATAGCGCGTCTGGAGGGCGAGATCGCCCGCGCCAAGGCCGAGATCGGCAAAAAGAGCTCCCACAAGGCTGCCGCCGACGCTTTTTTCAAAAAATAGCGGCGGCCGCGGCGTTCCGGCGGTAAAACCGGACAGGATCCAGAACCCGGAGAGCACGACATGTCGTTGAAAGGCAGAACCGCCCTCGTCACCGGCTCGACCAGCGGCATCGGGCTTGGCATCGCCAAGGCGCTGGCGGCCCAAGGCGCCAATATTATGCTCAACGGCTTCGGCGACGGCGAGACGATCGCCCGCGTGCGCCGCGAGGTCGAAACGCTGGGCGTCAAGACCGGCTACTCCGCCGCCGATATGTCCAAGCCCGCCGATGTGGAAGCGTTGATCGCGGCCTGCGTGAAGGAATTCGGCGCGGTCGATATTCTGGTCAACAACGCCGGCATTCAGCATGTCGCGAATGTCGACGAATTCCCGCTCGACGCGTGGGATCGCGTCATCCAGATCAACCTGACGAGCTGCTTCCAGGCGATCCGCGCAGCACTCCCGCATATGAAGAAGCGCGGCTGGGGCCGCATCGTCAACGTCGCCTCGGCGCACGGGCTCGTCGCGTCGGCGGGCAAGGCCGCCTATGTCGCCGCCAAGCACGGGCTCGTGGGCCTGACGAAGGTCGTGGCGCTGGAAACGGCGACGACGCCCATCACCGCCAACACGATTTGCCCGGGCTGGGTGCTGACCCCGCTCGTGCAAAAGCAGATCGACGCTTTGGCCGAGCGCAAGGGCATTTCGGGTGCGGCGGCGAAGGACGAGTTGCTGTCCGAGAAGCAGCCGTCGAAGGAATTCGCCACGCCCGAGCAGATCGGCGGCCTCGCCGCGTTCTTGTGCTCGCCCGCCGCCGACCAGATTCGCGGCAGCAATTTCTCGATCGACGGCGGGTGGACCGCGCAGTGATCCCGATGCTTGGCGACGACGTGACCGAGAAGATCGTCGAAGTCCGACGCAAAAGTGCGGCTTGGATGGTGCATGCGCTGACCGCGTCGGGCGCCGTCATCGGGTTGCTGGCGCTGATCGCGGTCATCGAAGGCAAGCCGCGCGAAGCGTTGCTGTGGCTGGGCTTGGCGCTGATCGTCGATGGGATCGACGGGCCCTTCGCGCGCAAGCTCGACGTCGCCGAACGCCTGCCGCGCTTCGACGGCGCGCTGCTCGATCTCGTCGTCGATTATCTGACCTATGTCGTCGTGCCCGCCGTGCTGCTCTGGCAGTTCGAATATCTGGGCGATGGCTGGCTCGCCTCGGCCGCCGCGGGCTGGATCCTGTTTTCCTCGCTCTACATCTTCGCCAATCTGGATCTCAAGACGCAGGACAATTACTTCGTCGGCTTCCCGGCGATCTGGAACATCGTGGCGCTGTATATCTACGTGCTGGGCACGCCGGTCTGGTTCAACCTGATCGCGGTCGCGGTGCTGGGCGCGTTCAGCTTCACCAAGGTGAAGTCGATCCATCCTTTGCGCGTGCGCGATTATCGCGCGTTGACGCTGACGGCGAGCGGCGTTTGGGTGTTCGGTGCCGCGTGGCTGTTGTGGTTCGCACCCGAAGTAAACCCTATCGTCCTTGCCGCCTGGATGGCGGCCAGCGCCTGGCTGGTCGGCCTGTCGCTCTGGCGATCGGTGCGCGGCAACTAACGCCCGCGATACATCGTGCGGCCGCGCGCCACGCCCACACCGTCGCGCGATTGAT
The DNA here is from genome assembly GCA_965228135.1 of Tagaea sp. GTDB lineage: Bacteria > Pseudomonadota > Alphaproteobacteria > CACIAM-22H2 > CACIAM-22H2 > Tagaea. Next base: position 4,232,269 of record OZ245798.1, on the reverse strand, counting down.
CGACGCGCACGGTGTAGCGCATCAAATCGGCGCGATGGATCGATTTTCCCGCCATCGCCGCGCGGCCCTGCCGGTCGTAATAGACGAGATGCCGGATCAGGATCGGCGAATTCGCCGGCAGATGCAGCAATTCCATTTCCTCCGGCCCCGACAACGCCGCCTCGATCGTCAGATCGCTGTGATCGAGATCGATCCGCCGCCAGATCAGATTGATCAGCGGCTGCGTGCCTTGTTCGCGCGCGATCCCTTCGGCCGCCCAGAGCGGCAGATAGCGCCAGTCGATCGACACCGGCGCGATCGGCGTGGTGCGCAGGCGCTTGACGAACAGCACTTCGGTTTCGGCCGCCACGTCCAAGGCGCGCGCGGCATCGGCCGGGGCGGCGATCCGCGCGAAGGCCAGCAGCGCGGTATCGACCGGCATGTCGCCCGAATCCCATTGGCTGCCGATATGGGACCCGACGCCGAGTTTCTCGCCGACCTTGCGCAAACTGACGACGGTGCCGTGGCCGCGCCGGCGGCGCAGCACGCCCGCCGCGACCAGTTCGCTCAACGCCTCGCGCACCGTGGCGCGGCTGACGGCGAACATCGCGGTCAATTCGTCGTCGGAATAAAAGCGCTTTTCCGGATCGTGCCACTCGCCGAGCATCGCCAGCAGGCGGTTGCGGACCTGAAGGTAAAGCGGGATCGGCGAGGCGCGATCCAAAGCCTGAAAGGTCGAGGTCGCGTCGCGGACGGGGCGCTTACGATTCATGCCGCCGCCCCCCGAATTCGCCACATCGCCACCGCGTTAAATTCGGAGAGATATTCACCCATGACTTGAACGCTACCCTAGCGCGCGCGGCCCTGGTAGAAAAATCGCCAGGGAGAAGACCATGCCGCTGATCAAATACATCACCGACATCCATTTCGACTTCGGCGCCGCGAAGGCGCTGGGCGAGTTGTGCGCCGCGCACGGGATTGCGCGCCCGCTGATCGTGACCGACAAGGGCGTGATCGCGGCGGGCGTGGCAGCACAAGCGCTGGCGGCGATCGAGGGCAAGCTGCCCTTGGCGGTGTTCGACGAGACGCCGGGCAATCCGACCGAAGCGGCCGTCGATAAGGCGACGGCGCTCTATCGCGACCACAAGGCCGACGGCATCGTGGCGATCGGCGGCGGCTCGTCGATCGACCTCGCCAAGGGTGTGGCGATCCTGGCGGGCCATCCCGCCCCGCTCGCCCAATACTGCACGATCGATGGCGGGGCGCCGAAGATCACCAAGAATTGCGCGCCGTTGATCGCGATCCCGACCACGGCGGGCACGGGCAGCGAAGTCGCGCGCGGCGCCATCGTCATCCTGAACGACGGCCGCAAGGTCGGCTTCCATTCCTGGTTCCTGGTCCCGCGTGCGGCCGTGCTCGACCCGGAACTCACCCTCGCCTTGCCCGCCGGCCTCACGGCCGCCACGGGCATGGACGCGATCGCGCATTGCATCGAAGTGTTCCTCGCCCCGGCCTTCAACCCGCCGGCGGACGGCATCGCGCTGGACGGCTTGGCACGCGGCATCAAATGGATCCGCACCGCCGTGACTGACGGCAAGAATCGCGAAGCACGCAAGCAGATGCTCAGCGCCTCTATGCAGGGCGCGATGGGCTTCCAGAAGGGATTGGGTGCCGTCCATTCACTATCGCATGCCTTGGGCAGCTATCGCGCCAAGTCGCTGCATCACGGCACGTTGAATGCCGTGCTGTTGCCCGCCGTGCTGCGCTTCAACGAAAGTGCGGAGACGGCCGTGGTGGAGGACAAATACGCAAGGCTGCGGATCGCCTTGGATCTCGCGCCGGGCGAATCGGTCGATCAGGCGATCGCCGGGCTCAACCGCGATCTCGGCATGCCGTCGGGTCTGGGCGCGATGGGTGTGGACAAAGGCTTCGTCGACGAAGCCATCGGCAAGGCGATGAAGGACCATTGCCACGCCACCAACCCGCGCATCGCAACGCCCGACCAATATCGCGCGATGATGGACGAGGCGTGGTGATCAACGCCCGGGAATCGTAACCCGGATCGTCGAGGCGACACGCTTGCCGTCGGCATCGACCAGCACGAACTTGGCGAAGCCTTCGCCGTCCGGTTTCCAGAACCGCGCGTCGTCGGGAAGCTCGTGTCCTTCGACGATCCAGCGCAGCGGCCCGCGTCCGCCGGCGGCGTTGAGGGAAATGCCCTCGTCGAGCGCTTCGACAGTGGCGCCGTCGGGCGGAAACAGGATGCGTAAGCCCGCGCGATCCAGTTCCGGCCGCATTTCGAGCCGAGCGATCGCCGGCGGCGCGGCGCGGCGGAACAACGCGTGACCCGGTTCGGCCGGGGCGGCGCGCGGGGCCCGGTCTTGCGGCAGCAGATCGAAAATCGCGAACAATACGGGGGCGGCGGCGCTGCGGCCCAGCTCGCCGGGGCGCGGCGCGCCGTCCGGCCGCCCGACCCACACCGCGACGGTGTAGTCGGCCGAACTGCCGATCGTCCACGCGTCGCGGAATCCGAACGACGTGCCGGTCTTGAAGGCGATGCGCCGCGTGCGTGCGATCGCCGATCCGGTCGCGATTCCGTCGGGCGCGGGGCTGCCTTCCATCACGTCGATCGTCGCGCGCGCGGCGGCGGCACCGACGAGCACGACCGGGGCGGCCGCATTCCCCGGCACGGCAGCGATGGGCAAGGCGCGCCCGCCATCGGCCAGTGCCGCCTGCAGCATCGCCAAATCCCAGAGCCGGATGCCCACGCCGCCCAACGCTAAGGGCAAGGCGGGTTCGGCCGCCGCCGGCAAGACAAGCCTGGCACCCGCTTGCGTCAAGCGCCCGGCGAAGCGCGCCGGGCCGATGCGCTCGAGCACTTGCACCGCCGGCACGTTCAGCGAACGTTGCAGCGCCTCGCGCGCGGTGACGAGGCCGTGGAAATCGTGATCGAAATTGCGCGGCGCCCAATCGCCGAAGCGCTGGGGCATGTCGGCGATCAACGTCGCGGGATGGATCGCCAGATCGTCGAAGCCCATCGCGTAGAGGAACGGCTTCATCGCCGATCCGGGCGAGCGCACCGCCAGCGTCAAGTCGATCTGGCAGTCGCGCCAATCGAGACTGCCCAAATGCGCGAGCAGCCGCCGGTCCTTGTTGGACACGACCATGGCCGCGAGATTGGCGCCGTCGTCGAGCTTCGCGCGTTGCGTGCGCGCGAAACGTTCCAAGGCGGCCTGCATCGCGGGATCGATATGCGTCGCGATCGAGCGGCCTTTTTCGGCGCGCGCGGCGAGCCGTTCGGCCAGATGGGGGGCCGACATCGGCATCGCGAGCAAGGCCGTGGGCAATGGCTCCGCCTTCGCGGCGTCGGCGGCCCCTTGGCCCAATACGCCTTGCGCGACGGCGATATCCAGCACGCGGTCGCGCGCGCGCATCGCCGCCGCCGGATTGCGGTCGGGTCGCAAGCGTTCGGGCGATTGCGGCAAGGCCACCAGCAGCGCCGCTTGGGCCGGCGACAAATTCAACGGCCGCTTGCCGAACCAGGCATAGGACGCGGCATTCGCCCCTTCGATGGCGCCGCCGAAGGGGGCGAGCGTGAGATAGACGCCGAGCACGCCATCCCGCCCGAGACGGGTTTGCATCCGCAATGCGCGCACGGCCTCGGCGATTTTGGCTTGCCAAGTGCGCGGGCGCGGATCGAGAAGCTTCGCCGCCTGCATGGTCAATGTCGAAGCGCCCGACACGACCCGCCTTTCGCCGATCAATTGGCCGGCGGCGCGCAGGATCGCAAGCGGATCGATGCCGGGATGCGCGTCGAAACGGCGATCCTCGACCGCCTTGAGCATGGCGAGATAGAGCGGATCGACATCGTCGACCGACGTTTCGACGCGCCACTGGCCTTCGGGGGCGGGAAAGGCGCGCAAGACGCCGCCTTGCGCGTCGCGCACCACGGTCGAACGCGATTCGTAGCGCGCGAGATCGAGCGGCATCGCGCGGTCGAGCACGAAAGCCGCCCCCGCCATCGCGGCGAGGGCAGCGCCCGTTCCCCACGCTATACGGCGGCGCCAATTCAAGGCGTCACCGTCACGCGCGCCATACCGGTGCGCGCCTGCAAAGACGGCACGTACATATGCTCCATCGTCGCCGCGGGCAGCGCGAATTCGCCCGGCGTCACCGCGCGCACGACGTAAGCGAAAGCGAATTTCCAAGGCTCGGCGAAACGCCCGGAATTTCCGTTGGGATCGCGGATCTCGAAGAACTGCGGCATCGCGAAGGCGGCGACGTAGCGATCATCGCGGCCTTCATGCATATGGACGTTGCTGAGTTCGGCCAACCATTCGAAGCCGGGCTGGCCGCGCCGTAACGTCGTTTCGATCTCCAGCCCCGCCGGCAGAAGATCGAGGATCGCATACTCGCCTTCGAATTTGCGCGTTGCTTCGCCGTCGATCACCACGACCACGCGCGCGTTGCGCGCGACGGCGGCCCCCTCGTCGAGCGGCGTGCCGTTCAGCGCGAAGAAACGTTTACGCAAGTTGATCCCCGCCGACGCTTCGGGCAACGGCTCGCGCGGCACGCCTTCGACCGACACGGTGCGGAACACGTCGCCCGTTCCGGCGTTGCGCAGCGTCAGGCCGTTGGCGAGTTCGGCGCGGGACACGGCGCGCGACACGGGCTCGCCCGTGCCGACCGCCGGCTGGCCGTCGAACTCGATCGCGAGCCGCCCGGCATTGCGCGCGAATTCGGCCGCGAGCAACAGCATCCATGCCTTTTCCTGGGTCGTCGTGCTGTGCACGCGCGCGTCGAGCCCCCGCACATGATCGAGCAAGCCCGGGATCAGATTGGCGCGTCCGGCCTGCGCCATCGCCACCGCCGCGGCGTAGCTATCGCGCAGATCGCTGCCGTAGGGCGCCGTTTTTGGACCTCCCGCCGTCAGCGCTTTGCGCGCTTGTTCGAACGCCGAACCCGCGCGCGCGCGCTCGCCCACCGATTCCAGAGCCAAACCCAGCTGCGCCAAGGCGAGCGGCGACTGCGGTGTGGCCGAATCGTGGAAGTAGCGCAGATCGGCGGCCGAGATCTGCCCGCGCTTGGCGAGCAAAGCGGCGGCGTAGTCGCGCTCGGCCCGGTCGCCGCGCCCTTGCGCGACCGAGGCAAGCCAGCGCCGTCCGGCGACGAGCGCGGCTTGCGGCACGTCGAAATTGCGCTCCGCCGCGCGGCTGAGGAAATCGAGTGCGAACACCGAAATCCATTGCGTGGCCGAGCCGCCCCACTGGCCCCACATGCGGAAATCGCCTTCGGGCGTTTGCATGTCGAGCACGCGGTCGATCGCTTCCTGCACGCGCGCATCGATCGAAAGATCGCGCCGGGCGCCCGCGAACAAGGCAACGTCGTTGAAATAGAGCAGCGGGAAGGCGCGGCTGGTCGTCTGTTCGAGACAGCCGAACGGATAGCGGTCGAGCCAGCGCAGCAAAGCGGGCACGTCCAGGCCCGGCGTGCGGGCAACCGACACCGCGACCTCCGCCGTGCCCGGCATGAAGCCGTCGAGCAGATCGTTGCCCAGCGTCAGCGTTTCGCCCGCCGCCAGCGTGCCGGCGATCTGACGCGTTTCTGGCAATTGCGCCGGCCGTACTTGGATGGGCCACGCGCGCGTGACCAAGAAATCGCCCGGCCCGCTGACCGCAAGTTCGACCGTGCCGATCCCCGCTTGCGCGCCTTCGATCGGCACCGTGAACACTTCGCGCTGGCCCGCCGGCAACAAGATGTCGCGCGACGCAAAGCCGCCCGCGACCGCATCCTTCATCCGCAGCGACACGCGATAATCGCCCGCGATGCCCTCGACATTGTGCAGCAGCACCGTCGCCTCGGCCTTGTCGCCGGGGGCGAGGAAACGCGGCAGAATCGTTTCCGCGACGACCGGATCGCGCACGGTCAGGCGCGCTTCGGCCGAACCGACGCGCGACGCGCCGAAGGCGGCCGCCATCAAGCGCAACTCGCCCTGGAAGTCGGGAATATCCAGTTTAACCGTCGCGGTGCCGTCGGCGCCGACGGGTACGACACCCGAGAACAGCGCCACCGTACGCGTGGGCACGACATCGAGCCCGCGCCCGCCGAACGAATCGCCGCCCTGGTCGTCGTCCTGCGCCGATTGGGTGCGGATCAAGCGCCCATAATCGTCGCCCATGCCCACGCCCAAGCGCCGCTTGGCGAGATAATGGCTTTGCGGGGCGGGCGAGCGGAAGCGCGTGAGTTGCAGAATGCCCTGATCGACGGCGGCGAGCGTGACGAAGGCGCGCTCCTCGCCGCCCGCGACGCGCAGCGTGACATCGATCGCGCGGCGCGGCGTCACGCGTTGGGGCGCATCGATCGACACGGTGAAGCTGCGGCTTTGCGGATCGAGGCCGAGCCACGCCACGCCGACCGCGCGCACCGGATTGCGGCCGAGCTTGGCGTCGACGGGGCGATAGAGCGTCACCAGCGCATAGGCGCCCGGCCCCCATTCACCGGCGATCGGCACGTCGATTTCGCCGCCGCCCGCGGGCACCACGACATTGCGCACCGAATGGACGCGCTCGTTGGCGACGACCAGCAGCGCCTCGCCGCCGACATCGCTGTCGACGCGCAGCTTGGCCGTCTCGCCCGGGCGATAGCCGGCGCGGTCGGCGCCCAATTCCAGACGATCCGGCCGCTCGGCCGAATCCGCGCCGTACCAGCCGACATGGAAGCGCACGGAGGTCGCCGCTCCGCTGCCCGCATCGCGCAGCGTGAGCACATAAGTGCCCCAACGCAGATCGCGGGCGAATTTCAGCGGATCGGCGCCGGCCGATGTCGTCAGCGTACCCGCCTCGATCTCGCGCTCGCGCTTGATGGTCTCATAGCGCCAGGAATTGCCCGCGCGGAACCATTGCCAGCTATTGCTTTCGCGGATCAGGCGGAAATCGAGCCGCTTTTCCTGCGCCGCCCCGCCAGCATCCAGCGCGACGATGTCGAATACCGCTTGGCGGCCTTCGGCAACACCGCCGGGCGCGAGCGGGCGCACGCCAATCGCCACGTCGCGGAAGCGGATCGGCAAATAGACGCGATCGGACGTCGCGCGCCCGCCGGGCTCGCGCACCGAGACGGCGATTTCGGCGCGCAAGGGTAGCGTGCCGGCGGAGAGCTTCGCGGGCAATTCGCCCGCGATCGTCGCGCGGCCTTCGGCGTCGGTCGCAAGAGCGGAAAGCTGGGACTTTTCGCCCGCTACCGCCTCGTCGACCAGCCCCCAGCGATACCCGGCATAGCGCGGGTACGGATTGGGATCGCGTTCGACGGTCAGATCGCCCTCGACTCCCAGATCGGCGCCCGGCGCGCCATAAAGGAAACGTGCGTTCAACGGGATCGCGAAGGCTTGGCCGGGTACCAGCGCCGCCGGCTTTTCGCCGAAATCGATCGCGAGGCGCTGGGGCACGAAATCCTGCACATCGAAGCCGACCTGGCCGATCGCGGGGCCCTCGGGATCGGCATGGGCCGTCGCGCGCCAGCTGCCGCGATGCGCACTTGCGGGCAAGGCGACGGCAATCGCGCCGCCGCCCGCGCCTTGGTCGCGCAACGTATAGCGACGGAATTCGCCGCCATCGGGCTTCAAGAATTTGACCGTCAGGCTGCGGCCCGCGACCGCCTGCGCCGTGGGATCGCGCAGCAAGCCGGTCAGATGCACCGTCTCGCCCGGGCGATAGATCCCGCGCTCGGTATAAAGATAAGCGTCGAGCTGCCCGGCGGGCGGGCGCCCATCGACGCCGCGATCCGACAGGTCGAAAGCCGGGCGGCGCAGATCGAGGAAATTGAAGTCGCCCGCCGCATAGGCCATCGCCATGACGGGCGCGCTGCCGCCGGTCCCACGCAGCAAGCCGGGATCGAACCGCGCCACGCCGGCCGCATCGGTCGTCGCGACACCCAGCTCGTCGTTGTTGCGCGCGATCAAGGTGAGGCGCACGCCCTCGATCGGCTTGGCCGAGGCCAAGGACCGCGCCACCAGGGTCAACCCGTCGGCGCCGGTGAAGCTGGTCAACGCGATATCGGTGCTGACCACCCATTGCGCGGCCGCAGCGGCGTAATAGCTTTCCGAATAGTCGTTATCGTCGCGCGACGCGACGGCACCCGCGTCGCGGCGCGGATCGACCCGGCGCGCGACGATCAAATAGGCGCCGGATTCGGCTTTTCCGATCATCGGGGCGAGCGGGATCAGCGTCGAAACCTGTCGATTGCGCTGATTTTGGACCGGCTGGCGCCCGCGCCAAACGAGCTTGCCCTGGGCGCTTTCGAGTTCGTTCTCGCGATAGCGATATACCTGTTTTTCGTCGACCATATCGGCGCGCATGAGCGCCAATAGCCGGTCGCCCACACGATAGACGGAGACCTCCAGCGCTTCGACATTGACCGTCGAAACCGGCAGACCGTCCATCGCCTCGCGCGGCAGCACGAAACCGGGGCCGAAGCTGATCGACGCCGGGCGATCGCCGAGCCCGAGTTCGACATTCGCGTTCTCGGGCAGGCGCCGCCCCTCGGCGCCGGGAAAGCCGGCGCGCAGGGTCAACGTGTAATTGGTGCCATATTCAAGTCCGGACAGGCAAAGCCGCGCGCCTTCCACGCGCAACGCCGGCTGCAAGGCCGGCGCAAAGCTCAGATAATCCTCGTAGCGGACGGCGCCGGCGGCCTGCAGGGGGCCGGAGAAAACGAGGCACGCCTCGTTGGCGCCCGCGCGTTCCATATCGGTGAAGCGGTAGCGCAATTCGCTGGCGGCGGGCGCTTGGCTCGTCGCGGCCATGCGGGCGGGAACGGGGGTCGGCGGTGGCGGCGCGCTGACCGTCGGGATTGGCGGTGCCGGCGGTGCAGCCGGAATTTGCGAAACATGCTTGCCCCACGCACCCAGCCCGATCGCGACGGCCACTCCGACCGCCAACGCCACACGCCCGTCGATCCGCATGAAATCCCCCGCGCCTTGGCCACCCCTGGCAGCTACGCAACCTATAGCATGATTGCGACGGAATTTCGGCGGATTGAAGTTTACGCGGTGATTTCGCGCGTCAGCCTGATTTGACCGAGCCGCGCAGCACGACGCGTGCCGGGTGCATCACCCGCCGTCCGGGCGGCGTGCCGTTTTCGATCCGGTCGATCAGGATGTCCCAAGCGCTTTGGGCGATCAGGTCGATCGGGTGGCGCACGACCGACAAAGGTGGCGTGGTGAGTTCGGCCCAGTCGGGCTCGTCGAAGGCGACGACCGAAAGATCGTCGGGGATCTTCACCCCCAGCGACGACAGCGTGAGCAACAGCGCTTCCGCGATGGTCGAGTTCGACGCCACGATCGTGTCGGGGCGCTTCTCACCGGCCAGCAATTCCCGAATCTGGCCTGCGAAGATCGCGTCGTCCGGGTCGCGCACCAGCGTTTGCGCCGCGATCCCCGCTTTCGCCCCTTCGCGCGCGAACGCCGCCATACGCTGGCGCGTGGTGACGAGTTCGGGCCAGCGCACGACGAAGCGCACGTCCCGCCGCCCGCGCGCGGCGAGCGCATGGACGAGCTCGGTCATGGCGCCGTCGTTGTCCATCGTCACGTAATCGAAGCGCGGATCGTCCATCCCGCGATCGATCATCACGGCGGGCACGCCCGAATCCGCGATCAGATCGAACGTCGCGTTGGGATGCGCGGTCGGCACCAGGATCAGCCCGTCGACCTGACGTTCGATCAGGGCGCGCGTGCGGCGAAGCTCGATCTCGGAATCGCCGCGATTGAGGACCTGCATCACCTCGTAGCCGAGATCGCCGCCCATGGTTTCGAACCGGTCGAGCATCGCGGCGAAATACGCGCTTTTGGTGTCGTGGACGACCAGCCCGACCACGCGCCACGCCCGCCCGCGCAGGCTTTGGGCGTTGCGGTTGGGCACGAAACCCAGGGCGGCGATGGCGTCCTCCACCGCCGCGCGGCGACGGTCGCTGACCGCGATGCGCCGGTTGAGGACGTTCGACACCGTCCCGACCGACACGCCCGCGCGGCGCGCCACGTCGCGGATCGTCGGCCGCCCCCCCGAATCATCCCTTGCGTCGTCCATGAAGGGAGCCTAACATAATTGAACCGGTTCAATCGAAGGCCAAAGACGGCCGCGAGCGCCGGAACTCGGGGAAACGGTCCGACGCGTCATGAAAATCACGAAAATCGAGACCCATAAGCATTGGGTGGATTGGTGCAATTGGATGTTCGTCCGAATCGAAACGGACGAAGGTTTGGTCGGCTGGGGCGAAGCCTCGCTGCATGGCGCGCTGGAGTCGGTCGAGGCCGCGATCCGCGAATTCACGCCGCATCTGATCGGCCAGGATCCCGCCGGGCCGGAACGCCATTGGCATCGCCTGTACAACGCATGGCGCTGGCGGGCGGGTGCCGTGTTCAGCACGGCGCTGGCCGGGATCGATCTCGCCTTGTGGGATCTCGAAGGCAAGCGCCTGGGCGTGCCGGTGCATCGCCTGCTGGGCGGCGCGCATCGGACATCCTTGCGCGTCTATGCCAGCCACTGGCTCAACGCCAAGATGACGCCCGACGAAGCCCATCAGGGTGCCAAGGAAGCGGTGCGCCGCGGCTTCACCGGGTTCAAATTCTCGCCGCTGACGCATGAGGCCTTGAAGGCCGACGAAAGCGGCGCCATCCGCCGCGCGACCGAAGTGATGGCCGCCGCCCGCGAGGGTGCGGGCCCGGACGTCGACATCTTCATCGAATGCAGCGAATCGCTCTCCCCCCGCACGGCGGTGATGCTCGATCGCGCCTTCGCGCCCTATCGCCCGGGCTGGTTCGAAGAACCCGTTCCGTTCGAGAACGCGGCGGTGATGGTGCGCCTGCAACGCGAAATCTCCACGCCCATCGCGACGGGCGAGCGCTTGCTGTCGCGCTACGAATATCGCGAGCTGATCGAGAATGGCGGCGTCAAGATCATCCAACCCGATCTGATGCATGCCGCCGGCCTCACCGAAGTGCGCCGCATCGCGAGCTTCGCCGACACCTATTACATCCCCGTCGCCCCGCATAATCCCGGCGGGCCGATCTGCACGGTGGCGTCGATGCACTTGGCCGCCGCGATCCCGAACTTCTACATCCTCGAGCAGATGGAACCGCAGCGCGAGTTCCGCGACCGCTCCGCCCTGCCGGCGGTGAAGTTCGAGAACGGCCATTTCATCCTGCCGCAAGGCCCCGGCTGGGGCATCGAGCCCGATCTCGAGATCCTGAAATCCAAGCCCTACCAGCCGCAGTCGCGCGTCGAGCGCGGCGGCGCGCTGTGGTCTTGAACGCCAAGAAACCAACGATCCATAAAAGGAGGAACCCCATGTCGCGTAACGCTTTGCTCGCCGCCGTCGCGGTGATCGCACTGGCCGGCCCCGCCGCCGCGCAAACCCAAGTCACCATTCAATGGCAGACGCCGAACCTGACGGAATCGCAATACGAGCCGATCTGGAAACAGACGATCGCCGAATTCGAAGCCGCGAACCCGGACGTGAAGGTCGAGCCGATCCTGGTCGCGCGCCGCGACCATTGGACGAAATTCGTCGCCGCCGCCCAAGCGCGCCAGGCGCCTTGCGTCGTCGCGGTGGACCTGACGACCGCCGCCGCCGAAGGCTATCTGCGCCCGATGGACGATTTGTGGGCGAAGGAGCCCGCGTCGTTCCGCGACGCCTGGGCGCCGGAAATGCTGTCGGCCGCGAAGTGGGAAGGCAAGCTTTACGGCCTGCCCAATTGGGGCGGCACCTATGCCGAAGTCTATAACCGCGAGCTCGTCGAAAAGGCCGGGCTCGATCCCAAGAACCCGCCCAAAACCTGGGACGAATATCTGCGCTGGTCGAAGGCGCTGACCGGTCCCGATCGCTGGGCGACCAGCGTGCTGGGCGGCAAGACCGACACGACGACGCGCGTGTTGCTGACCTGGATTTGGGGCAATGGCGGCGAAGCGTTCAACGCCGACATGACCGAGGCGACCTTCGCCAAGAACCCGAAATCGCTGGAAGCGATCAAGTTCTATCTCGGCCTGTTCACCAAGGAAGGTGTGGCGTCGCCCGCCCCGACGACGACCAACTATCTCGAACAGACCGTGTTGTTCGCGCAAGGCAAGATCGCCACGATGCGCAACGCCTATTGGTCGATCGCCAAAGTGATCGGCGACAATCCGGCGATCGAAGGCAAGATGTTCGTGGCCCCGATGCCCGCGAACATTCCCAACGCCCCCACGCTCGCCAGCGTGTCGGCGCATTCGATCTCGCAAAGCTGCCGCTATCCCGAACAGGCGTGGCGCTTCATCAAGTTCGACATGGACAAGAAATGGGCGATCCAGCGCGCCGTGAAGGCGAACTGGATGCCGCTGCGCCGCGATCTGGTGAACGAACCCGAATTGAAGGCCGATCCGATGCTGGCCGAGTTCGTGCGCATCGGCGCCAATGCGCGTTCGTACCCGTTGCCGCATCCGGCCTGGGCCGATATCGCCGTCAACGACGTGGTCGACGCGGTGCAGAAGGCGTTGCTGGAACCCGCGCGCACAGACGAGATCTTCCGCGATCTCGACACGCGCGTGACGCGCAAGCTGCGCCAGTAATGTCGAATACGACCGCCACCACGACGAACATCCCCGCCCGGGCTTGGACCGGGCGGGGTCTCGCGCGCGAACGCTGGCACGGCTATCTGTTCCTGGCGCCCACGCTGCTGTTCCTGGCGGCGGTCATCGTGCTGCCGCTGTTCCACGCCTTCTGGACCAGTTTCCAGCGCATCCGCGGCTTGAATTCGACCTTCATCGGCTTCGCGAATTACGTGCGCGTGCTGGAGGATGAAGCGTTCTGGCATTCGCTGCGGGTGTCGCTCGGCTTCGTTTCGATCTCGGTCGCCGCGCACGTGGTGCTCGGCTTGCTGCTGGCGCTGGCCCTCAACAAGATCACCTTCGCGCGCACCGCGTTGCGCGTGCTGTTCCTCACGCCCTGGATGGTCGCGGCGGCCGTCGGCGCCACGATTTGGCTGTGGCTGCTCGAGCCGCAATTCGGCGTGCTGAATTACATTCTGATGTCCGCCGGAATCATCGCCACACCCGTCGCCTGGCTCGGCACGCCGGGCACGGCCTTCGCCGCCGTCACGACGGTCGAAGTGTGGCGCGGCGTACCCTTCATCATGCTGCTCACCCTCGCGGGCCTCCAGACGATCCCGGCCGAGCAATACGAGGCCGCCGAGATCGACGGCGCCACGAGCTTCCAGAAATTCCGGCACATCACGCTGCCGAATCTCAAGTATCTGCTGGTCGTTGCCTCGACGCTCGACATCATCAACGTCGTCCGCCACTACGACATTATCGGCATCATGACCGGCGGCGGCCCGGCGGGGGCGACCGAAGTGCTGCCGGCCCTGCTCTACAACACCGCCTTCCGCGCCAATCGCTTCGGCGAAGCGGCGGCGATCGGCGTGTTGCTGCTGTCGATGGTGCTGATCTTCGCCGCGCTATATCTGCGCGTCACCCGCGTGGGCCAAGAGGACGACCGCCGATGAACCGCACCTCTCCCCTGACGCAGGCGGGTCTGTGGATCGCGATCCTGATCGCGGCCGTAGTGACGATCTTCCCGTTCTACTGGATGCTCAACACCGCGCTGAAGCCGCAAAGCGAAGTATTCCTGTCGCCGCCGGCCTTCTATTCGGCGAATTGGAGCTTCGACGCCTTCCGCACGCTGCTGGTCGAGCGGCCCTTCGCGCGCTATTTCATGAACAGCTTGATCGTGTCGCTGGGCTCGACGCTGCTGTCGGTGGCGCTGGCGACCTTCGCCGCCTACGGCTTCACGCGCTTCCACATCAAGGGGGCGGGCGCGTTGATCGTGTTCCTGTTGTTCACGAAAATGCTGCCCGAGACGCTGCTGATCATTCCCTATTTCCGCCTGATGTCGGAATTGGGACTGATCAACAGCCATTTGTCGCTGATCCTGGCCTATAGCTCGTTCGCCTTGCCGTTCAGCGTGTGGATGCTGATCGGCTTCTTCCGCTCGATCCCGCTGGAGATCGACGAAGCCGCGATCGTCGACGGCGCCTCGCGCATCACCACGTTGTGGCGCGTGATCCTGCCGCTGGCGCGGCCCGGTCTGGTGGCGGTGGCGCTGTTCACGTTCCTGATCTCGTGGAACGCCTATGTCTGGGCGCTGGTGCTGACGACCGATCCGTCGATGTTCGTGCTGTCGGTCGGCATCGCCAACATGGTCGGCGAGTATCGCGTGCAATGGAACGAATTGATGGCCGCCGCGATGATCGCCGCTGTCCCCGTGATGGTGATGTTCGCGTTCCTTGAACGTCATCTCGTCAACGCGCTGACGGCGGGCGCGGTTAAAGGCTAACCGCCCCCGTAGCCGCGCACCAGCCGCGGCAGGCCGGTCGATAGGATCGGGAAATAGACCATCACGAAGATCGCGACGATCTGCGCGTAGAAGAACCAGCGCAATTCGTGCCAGAGCTGGCGCAAGGTCAAATTGCCGATCTTGCACGCGACGAACAGGCAGATGCCGACGGGCGGCGAGATCAGCCCCAGCGTGCAGCAGACGATCATCACCATCGAGAAATGGATGTCGTCGATGCCCATCTGGCGCGTGACCGGCAGCAGGAACGGGGCGAGCAGCAGCAGGGCCGGCCCCGCATCCAGCGCCAAGCCGATCAGCAGGAACACGATCACGCACACGATCATGAACAAATTCGGGCTGTCGGCGAAGGCGATGGCGAGCCCCGCCGTCCATTCGCCGATCCCGGCCATGATCAGCACGTAGTTGACGATTTCCACCGTCGCGATCAGCAGGAACAGCGACGCGGTCAGGCGCGCGGCGTTGCGCAAGGCCAGCATCGCGCCTTTGCGGTCGAGCGAACGGAACACGAAGGTCGACAGGATGATCGCGTAGATCACCGCAATGCCACCCGCTTCCGTCGGCGTGAACACGCCCGACGTGGTGCCGAACACGATGAAGCCCGGCAGGCTCAACACGATCGCGCCTTCGCGCGCGATCGAACCGTAGCGCTCGCGCGGCACGTCAAGCTGCGATACCGGCAACTCGCCGCGAATGCCCTTCCAGAACACCACGCCGCCGCAAGCGACACCCAGCAGCAAGCCCGGCACCACGCCCGCCAAGAACAGATTCAACACCGAGATATCGGCGACGGCGGCGTAAAGCACCATGATGACCGACGGCGGAATGATCGGCCCGATCACCGACGCGGCGGTGATGAGGGCGGCCGCGAAGGCCTTCGAATAGCCTTCCTTGGGCATCGCGTTGATGAAGATATGGCCCAACGCCGCGATATCCGCGACGGCCGTGCCCGAGATGCCCGAGAACAGCACCGCCGCGACGATGGCGGCATAGGCCGTGCCGCCTTTGATGCGGCCGACCAGAATGCGCGAGAGCTCGATCAAACGTTCCGAGATCCCGCCGCGATTCATGATCTCGCCGGCCAGAATGTAGAACGGTGCGGCCAGCAAAACGAAGCTGTCGAGGCCGGCGAACATGCGCGACGGCACATTCAACAGGCCATAGCCGTCGTAGAGCAGCGCGAAGATGGAGGAGAGGCCGAAGGCGAACGCCACCGGCATGCCGACGAACAAGGTCGCGGTCAGAAGGATGAGGATCGTGGTCACGGGCGGGGCCTCGACAGCAGCGAATCCGCCGCTTTGACGAGATGGATGAAGGTGAGTGCGGCCCCGCCGAAGGCGATCGACGCGTAGATCCAGAACATCGGCAAGCCGGTCGTCGGCGCGGTCTGCGCGCCGTTATACGAGGTGTAGAGCCAGCCCTGCCAAGTCAGCACGACGCAAAAGACGACGTTCAGGAGATGCAGCAGCGCTTTGTGCCACGCCTGGAACGTCGCGTTCTCGACCTCGCCGAACAGGTTCATGTCGAGATGCTCGTCCGCCCAGCTCGCGGCGACGGAGCCCAGGAAGGTGATCCAGATCGCGATATAGCGGATCGCCTCCTCGCTCCACGAAATCGAATCGGCCGCGACGTAGCGCATGTAGACGCTGACGCCGTTGAGCACGACGAGAACCGCGAGCAGCCAGCCGGCGGCGTGATCGCACGCCGCCGACAGGCCTTTCGCGAATGCGCGGATCGCGTTCATGTATTCCGCGCCCTTTCCGTTACTGACCGTAGACGCGGCGCTTGGAGTCTTCGACCGCCACGAGCAGCTTGTCGACGACGTCCTTGCCGGCCTGGGAGGCGATGAACTCGATCACAGCACCCTGCGAGGCCTTGCGGAACGCTTCCTTTTCCGACGGCGTGTTGACGTAGACCTTGGTGCCCTGCTGGCGGATCTTGTCGATCGCCTGCAGCGAGTCCATCGCCTTGCGCGAATTGGCGACTTCGGCGTGCATGCGCGCGCCGTCGATCAGGATTTGCTTGTTGTCCGCCGACAGGCTGTTGAACACGCGATCGTTGATGATGATCAGGTGCATGCCGAAGATGTGCTCGTTCACGCTCATGAACTTCTGCACTTCGAACAGCTTGCCGTCCCAGATCGTCGCGGCGGCGTTTTCCTGGCCGTCGACGACGTTCTGCTTGAGGGCCGGCACCAGTTCGGGCCAAGAGATCGGCGTCGCCGAAGCGCCCATCGACTTCATGAAGTTCACATAGACCTGGCTTTGCATCGTGCGCATCTTCAGGCCCTTGAGATCGTCCGGGCCTTTGATTTCGCGCACGTTGTTGGTCAGGTTGCGGAACCCGTTTTCCGACAGCGCCAGCGTGCGGATACCCGTCGCCTTGCGCATATCCTCGGTCATTTCCTTCATGAACGGGCTGGTCATGAATTCCCACGCGACCGGCGAGGACGGGAACAGATACGGGATCTGGAACGCCTGCATCGGCTTGTGGAACGAGCCGAGGACCGAATCGTCGGTCAGCGCCATTTCCAGCGTTCCGTTCTTCACCTGCTCGGTCAGCTGCAACGAGCCGCCCAGCGTGTTGAAGAACAAGCGCACTTCGATCTGCCCGCTGCTGCGGAACTCGACATATTCCTTGAGCGCCTTCATGCCCAGGATTTCCCCGCCCATCGAATCGGGCGCGCCGATCGAAAAGCGGAGCGTCGTCTTTTGCTGCGCGTCGGCGGCGGCGGCCGAGAGGCCGACCGCGGCGAAAGCGGCAAGTGCCAGGACTTTGAGTTTCACGGCTTTCCTCCCTCGGGTTTATTTGCTTTTGGTCTTCAGTTGCGCCGCGTTGACGCAGGCGGCGAGCGAGCCCGTTTCGAGATGGGCGAGCACGTTGGTGAGCGAGCTCACCCGCATGTCCACCAGCGAGGCGGGGCTGTAGAAGGCGGCGTGCGGGCTCAAGGTCAAACGCCCTTCGAGCCAGGCCTCGCGCGATAGGAACGCGCGCACGAGGCGGTTGTTGGGATTGGCGGGTTCTTCCGGCAGCACGTCGAGACCGGCGGCGGCCACGCGCTTGGATTTGAGCGCATCGTAAAGCGCATCGAGATCGACGATGGCGCCGCGCGCGGTGTTGATCAGCACCATGCCCTTCTTGGCCTTGGCGAGCACGTCCTTGCCGATCAGACCGGCGGTTTCGGGCGCCGATGGCGCATGGATCGACAACACGTCGGAAATCGCCGCAAGCTCGGCGGGCGTTTTGACGCGCTTCGCGCCGACCGCGATCTCGTAGCCCGCCGGCTGGAACGGATCGCAGAACGCGATATCCATCCCGAAGGCGCGCGCGCGCAAGGCGGCGGCCAAGCCGATACGGCCCAAGCCGACGACGCCGAAGGTACAGCCGCGCAAGCGGCGTACGACCGGCGCTTTGGCGTGATGCCAATTCGCCGTCGGATTAGCGCGGATGAGGTCGTGATAGCTGGCCGTGCCGCGCGTCAGCGCCAGCATCAGCGCGATGGCGTGATCGGCGACTTCCGACGTGCCGTAATCGGGCACGTTGAAAACGGCGACGTTGCGCTTGCTCCACGCCGCCACGTCGATCATGTCGTAGCCCACGCCCGAGCGCAGCACCGCGCGCACATTGGGCCAATCGGAAGTCTTGCCTTCGATCGTCGTGCCCGCCGGGTAATGGATAATCGCGTCGGCCTTGGCGCGGATCGCGGCCGGGATCGGCTTCGCGTCCGCTTCCTCGCGGGTCTGGATATAAAGCTCGCAGCGGCCTTGCGCCGTGCGCTTTTCCAGATCCGGCGCGCCGTGGGGAAATTGGCTGAGAACGACCAGCATCGCGTCACTTGCTCCGGATCGAGGTCAACGTGGCGCCCATCTTCACGACGGTGCCTTCGGGGAAGAGGTGCTTGCCGACGACGCCGGCCACGGGCGCTTCGATCTCGACGACCGCCTTGTCGGTCTCGACTTCGGCGACGAGCGCACCCTGCGCGACCGCAGTGCCTTCGGCCGCGACCCAGCGGATCAGCTTGCCTTCGCTGACGGTCAGATCGCCGAAGGGCATCTTCACCGGCTCGCCATCGACGGCGACTTCCGGCGCAGCGGCGGCGGCTTTGGCGACCGCGACCGGCTTCACCGGTGCCGCGATTGGCGCGGCCATGCCGGCGGCTTCGCGGCCCAAGCGGCGGATCGGATCGGCATGGCCCGCGATCGTGCGGCGCACGGCGTTGACGATCGCATCGGTATTGACCAGCATCGCGCGTTCGAGCACGGGGGCGAAGGGATGCGGCACCGGATCGGTGTGCAAGCGCGCGACTGGGCCATCGAGTTCGTCGAAGGCGAGTTCGTTGATCGACTGGGCGAGTTCCGCGCCCACGCCGAACATCGCGTAGCCTTCGTCGACGACCAGCAAGCG
The DNA here is from genome assembly GCA_965228135.1 of Tagaea sp. Taxonomy (GTDB): domain Bacteria; phylum Pseudomonadota; class Alphaproteobacteria; order CACIAM-22H2; family CACIAM-22H2; genus Tagaea. Next base: position 4,213,510 of record OZ245798.1, on the reverse strand, counting down.
ATGCGTCTTGCGCACGCTGGCGGCGACCGTATCGACGTCGAGCGGCTGGATCGTGCGCAGATCGATCACCTCGACCGACACGCCCTCGCCCGCCAGAATCTCGGCGGCTTCCAACGCGCGATGGACGAGCTGCCCCGCACTGGCGATGGTGAGGTCCGTGCCTTCGCGCGCGATGCGGGCAAGGCCGAAGGGCACGTAATGATCGCCCTTAGGGACCGGCCCCTTGGTCGCGAACAGCGCTTTGGTTTCCAGCATCAACACCGGATCGCGGCCGTTCAGCGCCGTCTTCATCAAGCCCTTGGCGTCGGCCGGCGTCGCCGGCAAGCACACGATCAGGCCCGGGATATGCGCCCAGGCGGGGTGATACGTGCCGCTATGGTGCGGGCCCGCCGAGCGCACGGCGCCCGAGCCCACGCGCACCACCATCGGCGCTTCCATCATGCCGTTGGACATGTAGCGCAGCTTGGCCGCCTGCAACGCGATCTGGCCCGCCGCTTCGAACATGAAATCGGCGAACATCAAATCCGCGATGGCGCGCACGCCGGTCGCGGACGAGCCCAACGCGGCACCGGTGAAGCCGAGTTCGGAGATCGGCGTATCGACCATCCGGGCGGCGCCGAATTCCTGATAGAGATTCTTGGTGTGCGCGAAGGTGCCGCCGCGCTCGCCCGTCCCTTCGCCGAAATAGACGATGTTGCGGTTGCGGCGCATTTCTTCGGCGATACCGTCGCGCACGGCGTCGAGCCAGCTGGTTTCGACTTCCTCGGCCGCCACCTTTCCGGCGGCGGCACGCGCGACGCCGGGATTCAACGGCTCGGCGAAGACATGCAGATGCACGAGCGACGGATCGGGCTCGGCGGAGTTGCGCGCGAATTCGATCGCGGCAGCAACGTCCTTGTCGATCTGTTCGTCGATCTGGTCGAGCGTGCGGCCGGTGACGATCGCGAAATCCTCGATCAGACGGCGGCGGAACGTGTCGACCGGATCCTTCTTCTTCCAGTGATCGACTTCCTCCTGCGTGCGATAAGTGCCGGTCAGCGGATCGCCTTCGTGATGGCCGACGGTGCGATAGGTCTTGGCTTCGATCAGCGTCGGCCCGCCGCCCGCACGGGCCTTGGCGATCGCTTCGTTGGCCGCCTGCCACATCGCCACGACGTCGTTGCCGTCGACCGCCACGCCGGGAATGCCGTAAGCGGCCGCGCGCGTCGCGATTTCGGGATTGCGCGTGACGTTCTTCAGCGCCGTCGCCGTGGCGTAGAGATTGTTCTCGCACACGAATACGACGGGCGCGTCGAACACGCCGGCAAGGTTTAACGATTCGTGGAACGCCGCGTGGTTCGTGGCCCCATCGCCAAAGAACGCGACCGACACGCCGCGCGACTTGCGATATTTGGCGCTGAACGCGGCCCCCACCGCCGACGGCAAGCCGCCGCCGACCAGGCCGTTGGTGCCGAACAGACCGACCGACGGATCGTAAAGATGCATGGTGCCGCCGCGCCCGCCGCAGCAGCCATCGCGCTTGCCGTAGAGTTCGGCCATCAGGATCTTGGGGTCCATGCCCTTGGCAAGGGCGTGACCATGACCGCGATGGGTCGAGGTGATCCAATCCGACGGCACCAGATGCGCGCAGATACCGACGGCGGTCGCTTCCTCGCCGATATAAAGATGCAGGAAACCCGGCGTTTCGCCCGCACGGCACGCGACCTGCGCCGCGAGTTCGAATTTCCGCAGCAGCACCATCTGCTTGTAAAGCTCGACCATCGCTTCGGCGTCGAGGCCTTCGGGCAAAGGCTGCTGGTTGGGCAGCTTCGTGGCGAGTGCGGGCGGCGTCATCGATCAGAAATCCCGTGCGAAGCCGGCCGTCCAACCGCCGTCGATGGCGAGGATATGGCCGGTGATATAGGTGTTGCCCGGATCGGCGAGGAACAACGCGCCGCGCGCGATCTCCTCGGGCTCGGCCGGGCGGGCGAGCGGAATATGCGACAGCAAGCGCGCATGCAGATCGAGCTCGGCGCTGGTCGCGTTGTGAATCCACGAACGCCAGCCCGCCGTCGCGGTCGAACCGGGTGCGATGCCGTTCACCAGAATGCCATCGGCGGCGAGTTCCAGCGCGGTCGAGCGCGTAAGGTTCACCACGCCGGCTTTCGCGGCCACGTAAGACGATTGCAGGCGCATGGGCACGAGGCCCAGCACCGAGGCGATATTGACGATGCGCCCGAATTTGCGCGCCCGCATGGCGGGTGCGATCGCCTGCGTCATCAGGAAAACGCCGGTCAGATCGATCGCGAGCATCTCGTCCCACGCGGCAATGGGGAATTGATCGGCGGGTTTGCGATCGGCGGCTTTGACGCCGATGCCGGCATTGTTAATCAGAATGTCGATGGCCCCGCCGGTCGCCTCGAGGGCGGCTTTCGCGGTGTCGGCGATGGATTTGCGATCGGCAACGTCGAGCGCCAACGACAAATGCCCTTGCGGATACTTGGTCGCCGCTTCGGCGGCGGCTTTGGCGCCCGCCGCATCGCGATCGGTGTAGATGACGCGCGCACCATTGGCCGCCAAGCCATCGGCGATGGCACGGCCGATCCCTTGCGCCGCCCCGGTCACAAGCGCGTTGCGCCCGCCTAAATCGAGTTTCATGCGCTTTCTCCGAAGCGCTAGCGTTTCACATTCCGCCCCTCGCGCGGCGGCTCTCCCTGTTGTTATGACAACTCAAGGCAACCGATCTGTCAAGCGGTCCGGCGCGAAAACGTGTAGGTCACGCGCGCATCGGCGGCCAGCGCACGGGTGTAAGCGGCCTCGATCGGCACGCCGGCGGCATCGCGATACAGCAAAAGCGTGACGAGCAGCGGCTCTCCCGCAACGCAACCAAGACGCAGCACGTCCGACTCGTTCGCACCGTCGGCCCACACCGTGTGCGACACGTCGCCGATCCCGATCCCGGTCTTGCGCATGATGGAGCGGAACACGACCGTGTCGTCGAAATCGGCCTTGCGCATTTTGCCGCCGATCGCGGGCGGGAAATAGATTGTCGAGCGCGCGTAAGGCCGCCCGTCGCGCTTCAGGACCGAGCGCAGGCAATGCAGCCGCGCCTCGGGTTTTTCGCCGAACAACTCGGCGGCTTCGGGCCGGCGCTCGCGCGCATAGCTTTCGACGGCGAGCGTGGCGCCCTGCACCATGGCGACGACGTCGCCCAGCGATTCCATCGGATAGCCCAGGCGCTTGACCGGACCGGTCGCGACGATTTCGGTGCGCCGCGCGCGCGCCTTGCGGATGACGCCGTCTTGTTCCAGCAGCGCCAAAGCATGGCGCACGGTGATGCGGCTGACGTTGTATTGCTCGGACAATTCGGCTTCGGTCGGCAGATGGCCGCCGATCGGCCATTCGCCGCGCCGGATTTTATCGCGCAGCGAATCGAGCAGACGTTGATAGAGCGGCGGCTGTCCGCCTTGTTCGTTGGTCGCCATGGCGCATCATTCGTAACGCGAAGCTTCGCTTGACGGAAGGGCGTGCGCGCGGCGAGGCTCGGACCTTCAACGTCCGGAGGAATCGCGACGATGTTCTACGAAATGCGCGTTTATTATTGTCTGCCCGGTCGCCTGCCCGCCCTCAACAAGCGTTTCACCGAAGCGGCGCTGAAATTGTGGGACAAGCACGGCATCCGCCAAGCCGGCTTCTTCACCGATTACATCGGCACCAATTGCAACGCCAAGCTCACCTATTTCCTCGCTTGGGAGAGCCTGGCCGAGCGCGAGACGAAATGGGCCGCCTTCGCGAGCGACCCCGATTGGATCGCCGCGCGCGCCGCCAGCGAGCAGGACGGGCAGATTCTGGAGCGCGTCGAATCCTCGATCTTGCAGCCGACCGCGTATTCGTCGGTCAAATAAGCCGCGCGGCCCCGGTCAGGGCGATGCCCACGGCGTCGCCCGGATCGGGCCGGAACGCGCTGGCGCACGGCACGGCGATATTGCCGCCATTCGCCAGGGTCAGCGTGACGCTGGAACTCGGCCCCGAGAATTCCACGCCCGCCACGCGCGCGCGCGCGACCGAAGCGGGATCGCCCGGCGCCACAAGACGCAATTGTTCGGGGCGCACGAAAATCTCGCCCGTCGCCGCAGCACCTGCGTTTTCGACCGGCACGCGGCCCAGCACGCAATCGGCGAAAGCGCCGTCGATCTTCGCGGCGAAGAACAACGCTTCGCCCAAGAACGTCGCCACACCCTTGTCGACGGGACGGCGATAAAGCTCTTCCGGCGCGCCCGATTGGACCAGCCGCCCGTCGCGCATCACCGCGACTTGATCGGCGAAGGACAACGCCTCCGCCTGATCATGCGTCACCAGAATCGCCGTGGCGCCGACCTTGGCCAAAACTTCCGCGACCGCTTTGCGCATCGCCGCGCGCAAGCCCGTATCGAGGGCCGAAAACGGCTCGTCCAGCAGCATCAATTTGGGTTCGCGCGCGAGGGCGCGGGCCAACGCCACGCGCTGCTGCTGCCCGCCGGACAATTCATGCGGGCGACGATGGCGCATCGCCTTGCCGAGTTCGACGAGATCGAGCAACGTATCGATACGCGCATCGCGGCCGGCGAAATCGCGCTTCAGGCCGAAGCCGATATTCGCCGCGACGTCGAGATGCGGGAACAACGCGCCGTCCTGCGGCACAAAACCGATATTGCGCTTATGCGCCGGCATGCTGGCAGCGCCATTGGCAAGCTCGACGCCGTCGAGCGCGATCCTTCCCGCATCCTGGATTTCGAACCCCGCGATCAAGCGCAGCAGCGTCGTCTTGCCCGAACCCGACGGCCCGACGATCGCCGTGCGCCCGCCTTTCGCCACCGTCAAATCGGCGTCGATCAAGGCGCGCACGGCGCCATAGGCTTTGCTCAAGGCGGTGGCGGCAAGGAAACTCATCGTCCGGCGATCCGTTTCGATTGGGCATGCAGCAAGGCGGTCATCGGCACTGACAGAACCACCATCAACAACGCATAAGGTGCCGCACCGGCGTAGTCGAGTTCGCCCGACAGCGCCCAGAATTCGGTCGCCAGCGTGATCACGCCGTTGGGGGCGAGCAACAACGTCGCGGTCAATTCGTTGGCGATGCCCAAGGCACTGAGCGCGAATGCCACCGCCATGCCGGGGGCGGCGATGCATAAGGTGACTTCGCCGATGGCGCGCAAGGGCGACCGGCCCAGCGATGCCGCCGTCCATTCGAGATCGACGGGCACTTGCGCGAGCGACGCGCGCAGGCCGGAGAGCGCGCGGGAAAGAAACAGCGTGAGATACGCCAGGATCAGCGTCGCCGACGTTTGATAAAGCGGCGGCACGACACGGATCGTGACGGCGACCAGCGCCAGCGCCACGACGATGCCGGGCAAGGCGCCGGTGTAATATTGGCACGCTTCCAACACGCGCGAGACGCGATTATCGGCGCGCACCGACAGCCACGCCATCGGGGCCGCGGCCAGCGTCGTCACCGCCCCGCCCAGCAAGGCGAGCCACGCCGTACCGATCAACGCGCGCGCGATTTCGTCGGTCGCCCAAACGCGCACGCCGCCCTTGATCAGCCAGCGCGCCAGCGTGAAAAACGGCACGCCGACGGAAATCGCGGCGACGGCCAGCGCGAAGGCCAAGACGGGCAAGGCCACGCGCCCCAACGTCACGCGCCGTATCTCGCGCGCCGCCCCCGCCCCCACGCGCGCATAACGTTCATGCCCGCGCGCGATCCCGTCGAGCCACAGCAGCAGCAGGCAGCACAAGATCAGTACGCTCGCCATCGCGTTGGCGGCGGGCCCGGCATAGGCCGATTGGAACTGATCGAAGATCGCGGTCGTAAACGTGTCGAAGCGCATCGTGGCGTAGAGCCCGTATTCGGCCAGCAGGTGCAAGCCGACCAACAGCGAGCCCGCGCAAAGCGGCAGGCGCAATTGGGGCAAGACGACGCGCAGGAATATCCGCGTCTTCGTGTGGCCCAGCGATGCCGCGACATCTTCGAGGGCGGGGTCGAGGCGGCGCAATGTCGCCGCGACCGGCAGATAGACGAAGGGGAAATACGCGGCGGCCGAGATCAGCACCGTCGCCGCCAAGCCCTGCATCGTCGGGAACAAGCCGACCCAGGCATAGGCATGCACGAAGGCCGGAATGGCGAGCGGGGCGGCGGCCATCGCCGACCAGAAGCCGGCCCCTTTCAAATCGCTGCGTTCGGTCAGCCATGCCAGCGCCACCGCCAAGGCGGCGGTCAGCGGCAATGTCAGGCCCAGCAGCAGGCCGGTGTTGAGCAGCAATTCCGCGACGCGCGCGCGCCACAGCAGCGTGCGCAGCATCGGCAGGCCGGTATCGCCCACGACCCAAACGACGAAGCCGAACGGGATCAGCGATACGGCCGAAATCGCGAAACTGGCGATCAGCACGGCACGGGGAATGCGCGCGAAACCGGCGGTGCTGGTCGGGTGAAAGACGCGCAAGAACGAGGCCCCAAAACGCAATTCGCGCCCGGCCCCCGAAACGGGACCGGGCGCGATCAGCTTAACCTATCGACGGGATTTAGAGCAGACCCGCCGCCGTCATCAAATCGGTGACCTTCTTGTTGTCGAGGGTCGAGGCTTCGACCTTCGGCGGCTGGAGCTTGGCGAGCGGTTCGAGCTTCGCGTTGGATTCCGCCCCCACGCCGATCGCGTATTCGTAGGAATCGCCGCTGCGCAGCACTTCCTGGCCGCCCTTGCCCGCGATCCAGCGCAGGAAGGCCTGGGCCTGTTCCTTGCGCTTGGAGGCCGCGAGCACGCCGCCGCCCGACACGCTGACGAAAGCGCCCGGATCCTGGTTACGGAAGTAGTGCGAGGCGATGTTGTTGCTGTTCTCGCCGATCTTCGCTTGGTCGTTGAAGTAGTAGTAGTGGTAGATCAGCGAACCGTCGACCTCGCCCGCATTGGCGCCGCGCAGCGCGTTGCCGTTGCCGCGATAGGGCTTGAAGTTGGTCTTCATGCCTTTGAGCCATGCGACGGTCGCGGCCTCGCCCTTCAGCTGAAGATACGCCCCGACGATCGCCTGGAAATCCGCACCCGACGGCGAAGCGCCCCAGCGGCCCTGCCATTTCGGCTCGGCCAATTCGGCCATCGTCTTGGGCAGATCTTCGGGCTTCAGCTTCGTCTTGTTGTAGACGAACACGGTCGAGCGCGCGGCGATACCCACCCACATTCCATCGGCCGGGCGATATTGCGCGGGGATCAGCGCGTTGGTCGCGGCGTCGACCTTGGCGAACAGGCCCTTGCTGGCGACGAGCTGCATCGCGGGCGAATTCTCGGTCAGGAACACGTCGGCGGGCGTGCGATCGCCTTCCAGCACCAGCTGGTTGGCCATATCCATGTCGCTGCCCTTGCGGATCGTGACCTTGATGCCGGTTTCCTTGGTGAAGCCGGCGGCCCAATCGCGGGTCAGATTGTCGTGCTGCGCGTTGTAGACGACGATGCCGTCATCGGCTTGCGCCAGCGCCGGCAACGCGCCGGCGGCGAGAAACAGGGAACCGGCCGCGAGGGCGCGGAAGGCGAATTTGAACGCTTGCATGTGTATGGCCTCGGCCAAGGATGCACGGAACTTCGTGCGAAGGAGGCCAAGTCTAGATCGGACCGCGACTCAAATGCAAATCACTCTCATTCTCTTTTGTAAGCCAATAATAAAACACGATAATTCCGGATTAATGCGAGTTTTTCGCATGTCCTATAGGCGTATCCAGATTTACGATACAATTATGCCGTGTGGCGTTAGAGCGATGCGGCCAGCTTCGTGGCGTTGCGATAGGCCAGCGCCAAGATCGTCAGCACCGGGTTGAAGCCGCCATTGGTGACGTGCAGCGACGCGTCGGCGACCACCAGATTGGGACAGCCCCACACACGCCCATAGGAATCCGTGACCGAATTTCGCGGATCGTCGCCCATGCGCGCCGTGCCCGCCTGATGCTGGCCGCCGGTCAGGCGCACCGGTTGCGGCGAGGTCCAGATTTTCTTCGCCCCCGCCGCTTCGATCCACGCCACCGCCTTGCCGAGCATGTACTCGGCCGTGCGGAAGGATTCGGGATGCGCCGTACCGGAAAGCCGCGCGACCGCCAAGCCGAAGCGATCCTTCACCGCATCGTCGAGCGTGACGCGCGCTTGCGGGTTCGGGATTTCTTGGATCGGCCCGCGCACTTGGGTGATGCGCCGGTAATTGTCGCGCATGAAATCCTTGGCACCCCGCCCCCAGAACGGCGCCTTGGGCGGGAACATCGTCTGCGCGAAGATCGTGGGCACGACGATGAAATCATCGGCCAGCATGCCGCCGCCGATAATGCCCGGATTGCCGTGATTGAAGTCGCAAGTCGCGATCGTCACACCCGGCCCATGCGGATCGTAGACCGGCTCGTCGAACAGCCCGATCGCGGTCGGATAGATATGGCCCTGCAAATGCCGGCCGACCTGATCGTGGTCGTTGCCAATACCATGCGCGTGCTTGCCGCCGGCCGAGAGCAGCAGCAAACGCGCGGTTTCGATGGCGCCCGCCGACAGCACGACCGCGCGCGTGCGCACGCGAATGCGGGGTGCCTCGGCCGAGAAACCATGACGGAACACGACCGCCTCGGCCTCGCCATTCGCCGCCGTCTCGATCCGCTCGACCGTCGCGCGCACCATGAAATTGCAGCGCCCGGTCGCGAGAGCGCGCGGGATCGCGGTGTTCTGCGTGCCGTTCTTGGCGTCGCTGGGGCACGCAAAGCCCGCGCATGTTCCGCATTCGATGCACGCGGCCCGGCCCTGATAGGGTTTGGAATTGATCAACAGCGGCGGGCTGAAGGTCGAATAGCCGAGCTTCGCCGCCCCCGCTTTCAAGATCGATTGGATGCGATAGCCGGGCAGAGGCGGCATCGGATAGCCGCGTTCGCGGGGGGCCGGATGGCCCGTATCGCTGCCCGCGACGCCGATTTCCCATTCCGCGCGTTCGTAATCGGGGGCGAGATCGGCGTAGCTCAACGGCCAATCGGCGAGCGACGATCCCGAAGGCACGCCATAGCGCGCGGCCATGCGGAAATCGTCGGGCAGAAAGCGCCAGGCTTGCGCGCCATAGACGGCGGTGCCGCTGCCCGGCCCCGCCGCATTGGCGTGATAGCGTTTGTCGTGCGGGGCGACGATATGCGTTTCCCCCGCCGGATCGACGAAGACGCGCGGATTGCCGTCGAGATCGGGCCCCGTGTTGTGGCCATAGACCTGATTGCGATGGTTGCGCAGATGGTCGCGCCGGCCGGTCTGGTCGTAATCATAGGCATCGCCGCGTTCGAGCAGCAGCACGCGCTTGCCCGCCTCGGCGAGCACGCAAGCCGCCACGCCGCCGCCCGCCCCCGCCCCGATCACCACCGCGTCGTAGACGATATCGTCGGGTCGCGCGTCGCGATGCTGGGCGTAGGAAACGCGGGGTACAGGCTTTGCCGGCAAACGCGGCTCGTAGCCGACCATGCGCCACGATTCATTGCCCGCGTTGCCGCCATTGCCTTCGTCGGCATAGAAGCCTTCGCGCACGAGTTCGCACAGGCGCCGGAACCACGGCGCGTTTTCCTGCGCGGCCAGCAACGCATCGCGCGCGGGCCCGTCGAGATCGGCGAAGGAATTTCCTGCGGCGGCATCGAGTGCCGCCAAGCCCAAAGCGATGGGGGCGGCATCGGCCGCCGCCTCGCGCGCCAAACGCGCACGCACATAGGCCAGCGTGCCGAGATCGATGGCGCCCGGATCCTTGTCGCGCGGCACGATCCGGTCGATCGCGGCGGCAAGCAGCTTCACGTCAGACGGCGTCATGGCGTCTCCCCTTCGCCAGTTCTTCGGCAATGCGATGACGGAATAGAAACAACACAAAGAGCGACGCGATCCCGAGCGCCGCGGCGAACAGATACGCAGCGCCGCCATAGGCGTGATAGAGCGGGCCGGAGGCGAGCGTGATGAAGCCCATCATCGTGCCGCTGATCGTCACATAGGTCGCTTGCGCCGAAGCGCCGCGCGCCGAACTGATCGTGACGGCGACGAAAGCCTGCAAGCCCAGATGCACGCAGCTGAAACTGACCGCGTGCAGGGTTTGCAGGAACAGGGTCGGCCACGGGCCGGGGTCGAGCGACATCAGGCCCCAGCGCAACGCCGCCCCGCCCGCCGCCAGCGCCAGCGTGCCGACGGGGCCGAGGAAGCGCGCGACGAACGGCCCCATCCAGAACATCGCCATTTCGCCGATCGTCGCGACCGACCACATCATGCCGATCATCGTTTCGGGCGCGCCCAATTCGCGCAGATGGATCACGCTGAAACTGTTCCACATCGCGTGGCTGCTCATGACCAGCGCCGCGGCGACCATCATCGCCAGCACGGCGGGCCGGCGTAAGGCGCCCGATTCGGGTGTCACATCGCGGTTGAAATGACGGCGATCGGTTTTCGGCAGCAGGAACGACGCCAACCCCATCGCGCAGACCGACAGGACGAAGGCGACATAGACGGCCCCCGACCCGCCCCAGCCCAGCAGCACCCCGCCGATCAGGCTGGTCACGGCGAATCCGGCCGAACCGAAGATCCGCAAGCGCCCGAAATTGCGCACGATGCCGCGCCGCACAAGATCGACGGCACCGGCGTCGAACACCGGCGGCACGTTTTGCAGCGCCATCATCATGGCGACGTAGAAGAGGAGAATCGCAAGGAAGCCCGAGACTTGCCAAAGGATCAGCGCCAGCACGACGCCGACGAGCGCCAGCGCTTGGATCATCCGGCGCGTATCGCCCACGCGATCGGCGACGCGCCCGACCAGCGGCGTCACGAACAGACGCGCGAACATAGGTGCACCAACGATCAGTGCGATCTGCGCTTCGCCAAGCCCGCGTTCGGCCAGCAGGCTCGGCAGATAGGGCTGGTTGAGGCCCGACCACGCGAAAATCGTCAGATAGACCAAGCATGTCCGCGTCACGAGGCTGCGGTTGCCCGATACGGTCGTCTCCACTTGGCGCGTTTCCTTCCCTTGGTCCGCGACACTAATCCGCGCCGGCCGCAGGCGCCAGCGTGAAACGTCTGAAAACGATTACATGCCTATTTTACGGTAGACAAAGACAGTCGAATGTATTGTCATGCGCGGCGGATCGATGACCCGGATCAACCGGCGCGATCGCCATTCGGCATGTAAGGGAGGAATCAAGATGGAGATGAAATCGGGCGGTCTCAGCCGGCGCGACACCATCATCGCCGGTCTCGGCGGGTTGTTCGCCCTCGGCTACAAGGGCGCCAACGCGCAAGGCCAAGCGAATCTGACGTTCTGGTCGGTGCGCCTCAACACGCCGGAACTTTCGGCGGCGCTGAAAGGGATCCTGGAGCAGTTCCAGAAGGAAAATCCCGGCATCAAGATCACGCACGAGCCGGTGTCCGGCAATCTCGTCTATCCGAAATTCATGGCCGCGATTCGCGGCCAGTCGATGCCCGACATCGCCGAAGCCTATTCCTACCACCCGCTCCAGTTCGCCGCGGCGGACCAGATGGAGCCGATGGACGACATCATCAAGGAATGGCAGGGCAACGGCCTGCTCGCCGATATCAGCAACGAGTTCGCCTACAAGAAGTTCCTGTGGAAGGACCATTACTGGGGCGTGCCCTATAATCTGGACATCCGCGCGATCTATTACCGCAAGGATCTTCTCGAAGCGAAGGGCTTGCAGCCGCCCAAGACTTGGGACGATTTCCAGAAGGCCGTGCTCGCCACGCATGATCCGTCGAAGGGCATTTACGGCCTCGTCTTCCCGGCCGGCAATTTCCACATCGCCCAGCACTACTACATGGCGTTCATGTTCCAGGCGGGCGGCTCGATCCTGGACAAGGACGGCAACCTGATCTTCGGCACGAAGGCGAAGGACGCGAATGTCCGCGCCCTCACCTTCCTCACCGACTTCCATACGAAGCACAAGGTGACGCCGCCGGGCATCGCCTCCTACAACACCGACGATCCGCACACGCTCTACGTCCAGGGTCGCGCCGCCTTCGGCATGGGGACGGGCCTCGTCATCGCGCGTTTGATGAAGGAGAATCCGGAACTCTACGAGAAGACCGGCATTCTGGAAGTGCTCGAAGGCCCCGCCGGCCCGTCGGGCCGCTTGAGTGCCGGCTTCTACAACCCGATGTTCGTGTGGAAGCACAGCCCGGGCAAGGAAGCGGCGAAGGCCTTCATCCGCTGGTTCATCCAGCCGGGCCGGTTGGAGCCGCTCTATCGCGCCGCCCCCGGCCAGCATTGGCCGATCTTCAAGCGCGACGCCAACACGCCGCGCGTGATGGAAAACCGCCTGCTGCGCGAAGCGCTGACCAACGTCGTGCCCTACGCGACGGACTTCGCCTATCCCGGCTTCGGCCGCCCCGAAATGGGCGTCATCGACGGCGAGAAGATGTTCGCCGCCCCGGTGAACGAAGTCGTGGTCGGCGCCAAGACGCCGGAGAAGGCCGTGCTCGACGCGCACGCCGCGATGGCGAAACTGTTCGTTTGACGACGACACGCACGGGGTCCGGCGCCGCCGGACCCCGTTTCTTTTCCCGGTAAAGCGACTTCGGAGCACGCGGCATGTTGGTCCAGCAAAGAAAGCGAATGGCCTTCTGGCTTATTCTGCCGACCTTGCTGTTGATCGTCGCGTTCAAAATGGCGCCGATCGTCGAAGGCATCGTGGTCAGTTTCCAGGCGCAATCGATGATGCGCCCCAATCCCGACGCGTTCGTCGGCTTCGCCCACTACAAACGCGCGATTTTCGACGACGGCATCTTCGGCGCCGCCTTGTGGCGCACCATCGTATGGACCTTCGGCTCGGTCGGCGGCGCCTATATCGTCGGCCTGTCGATCGCGCTGCTGCTCAACCGCGAATTCGCCGGCCGCACCTTCTTCCGCGCGCTGTTCCTGATCCCCTGGGTGATCCCGGAAGTCGCGACCGCGCTTTTGTGGAAATGGTCCTATGGCGACGAATTCGGCGTCATCAATTTCCTGCTGATGCGCTTGGGCGTGCTCGAAACGCCGATCCTGTTCCTGTCGAGCCCCGGTGCGGCGATGGCCTCCGTCATCGTCGTGCAGATCTGGAAGCTCTACCCCATCATGTTCATCACGCTGCTGGCAGCCCTTCAAAGCGTGCCGCGCGAATTGCACGAATCGGCGGAGATCGACGGCGCCACGGTGTGGCAGCGCTTCGTCTACGTCACCTTCCCCTATATCCGGCCGACCAGCGTGATCATCACGCTGCTGGCCGCGATTTGGACCTTCCAGAATTTCGACATCATCTATCTGCTGACCGGCGGCGGCCCGGCCGATGCGACCAAGATTCTGCCCACGCTCGTCTACGAGAAGGGCTTCTGGGGTCTGGAACTGGGCTACGCCTCGGCGATCAGCTTGCTGATGCTGCTGTGCATGACGGTGCTGAGCGTCGCCTATCTTTTGGTCTATCGCGCGCAACGGGAAGAAACATGACCGACACCGCCCTCAACCCCGGCGGCGCGCCGCGATCGGAAGCCGCCATGAACGCCTGGCGTTCGCGCGAATTTCTGATGCGCCTCGGGCTCTATCTGTTCTTGAGCGCGCTGACGATCGTGATGCTGTTCCCGATCCTGTGGATGGCGTCGTCGTCGTTCAAGCCGCAATCGGAACTGTTCGCCCGCGACATGACGCTGCTGCCCGTCAAATGGACGCTCGACAGCTATATCGCCGTCTGGCAGGGCACGAATTTCCCGACCTATTTCCTCAACAGCTTCAAGATCGCCGTCGCCTCCACCGCGTTGTCGGTGTTCGTGGGCATGTACGCGGCCTATGCGATCGCGCGCATCAAGTTCCGCGGCCGCTACGCCTTCGGCATGTTGCTGCTGATCGCGCAGATGTTCCCGCAGATCATGCTGGTGATCCCGCTGTTCATCGTCGTGCAGAAGGCCGGCCTGCTGAACACCCATATCGCGTTGATCGTTTGCTACGCGGCCTTCGCGTTGCCCTTCACGGTGTGGATGATGCGCGGCTTCTTCGAAACGATCCCCGAAGAACTCGAAGACGCCGCCGCCGTCGACGGGGCGGGCATCCTCACGACCTTCCACAAGATCATCCTGCCGCTGGCGGGGCCGGGCCTCGCGGCCGTCACGATCTTCGCCTTCATCCGCAGCTGGAACGAGTTCCTGTTCGCGCTCGTCTTCCTGCAATCGCGCACGATGTTCACGATGCCCATCGGCCTCGCCAGCTTCCAGGAGGAATACACCTTCCGCTGGGATCTGATCATGGCGGGGGCGGGCATCATCACCCTGCCGATCCTGTTCTTCTTCCTGCTGATGCAGAAATTCATCGTCGCCGGCCTGCTGGGCGGCGCCGTGAAGGGTTAATACCCGCCGTCGCATTCACCGACCACCAAATCCAACGCAACGAGGAGTAGAGTATCATGAAGTTCGGAGCCAGCTGCTGGCCCTTCCAGTGGGAACCGCCCTATGACGAGGCCATCCGCCGCATCGCCCGCCACGGGTTCAAGGCGACCGAGTTGATCGGCTGGAACAAGGATTACCTGCGCGACTACTACACGCCCGACACGATCAAGAACCTGAAATCGGTTCTGTCGGGCGAGGGCGTGTCGATCTCGCAATTCGTGTCGACGCCGCACGATCTGTCGAGCCCCGACAAGGCCAAGCGCGACGCCGCGATCGATCATTGGGCGCGCGCGGTCGAAGTGGGCGCGGAATTGGGTTCGCCGATCATCAACATGGTCAGCGCCTATCCGTTCGGCTTCCGCGACGCCGAGTATCCGCGCATCACCACGAAGCCGCTGGTCCAGACCTTCACCAACAAAATCCCGAAGGGCCTGAACTGGGATCAGAACTACCAGGACTACGTCGCGTCGCTGAAGGCGTGCGCCAAATTGTGCGAGAAGGCCGGCGTGAAGCTCTCGATCGAGCCGCACCCGTTCCGCTATCTCGCCAATACCGACGGCGCGCTGCGCTTGATCGAGGACGTGAACTCGCCGGCCTTCGGCGTCAATCTCGACCCGAGCCACACCTTCCCGGTCGGCGATTTCCCGAACGTGTCGGTCTATCGCCTGGGCAAGCACCTTCTGCATCTGCACGTGTCGGACAATGACGGCGTGACGAACGTCCATTGGCGTCCGGGCATGGGCAAGATCGATTGGAAGGAAATGTTCATCGCCCTTAAGGAAGTCGGCTATGACGGCGTGGTGTCGATCGAGCTCGAGGACGTGCCGGGCACGTCGCGCGGGCCGACCTCGACGGCGCCGGGCATCTTCCGCAACCCGACCGCGACGGACCAGTTCGTCGAGGAAACGGTGCTGGCGATGAAGTACCTCAAGGGTATCTGCGCCGAGATCGGCATCAAGGTCGAGTAAGCAGGAAAAGGGGTCGAAGGCCGATGTCGAACGACGAATTGGTTTACGTAGGCACCTATAGCGAGCCGATTCTGTTCGGCACCGGCCAGATCCTGCAAGGCAAAGGCAAAGGCATCTATTGCTATCGCTTCGATCGCGAGGCGGGGAAGCTGCATCTCCTCGGCATTACCGAGGGGGTGCGGAATTCCTCCTACCTCGCCTTCGACCCCAAGCGCCGCTTCCTGTTCTGCGTGAACGAGTACAAGGAATACGAAGGCAAGGCGAGCGGTGCGGTCAGTTCCTTCCGCATCGATCCCGCGACCGGAAGCCTGACCTATCTCAACACCAAGGCGAGCCACGGCACCGATCCGTGCCATCTGATCGTCGACGCCACCGGGCGCTTCGTGTTGATCGCGAATTTCGCCAGCGGCAGCGTCGCCGTGCTGCCGATCGCCGCGGACGGGTCCTTGGGCGAGGCGGTCGAGTTCATCCAGCATAAGGGTGGCACGGGTGTGGATCCGCGCCGCCAGGCTGGCCCGCACGCCCATGCGGTCGCCATCGACGCCGCCAACCGCTTCGTGTTCGTGCCCGATCTGGGCCTCGATGGCGTCGTGGTCTATGCGTTCGACGACAAGACCGGCAAGCTGACGCCGCACAAGACGCAAGCTTTGGTGAAAACGGCACCGGGGGCCGGTCCGCGCCAGCTCGTATTCCGCCCGGACGGCAAATTCGCCTATCTGATCAACGAACTCAATTCGACGATGACCGCCTTCGCCTACGATGCGGCGACCGGCACGCTCGCCGAGCTTCATACCCTGCCCACGCTGCCGCCCGGCTATCACGGCCATTCGACCTGCGCCGAGGTGCAGATCACGCCCGACGGCAAGTTCCTCTACGGGTCCAATCGCGGCCATGATTCGCTGGCGATCTACGCGCTCGACGCCGCCACCGGCCGCATGACGATCGTGGGGCACGAACATACGCGCGGGCGCATCCCGCGTAATTTCGAGATCAGCCCGTGCGGCAAGTTCATCGCCGCCGCGAATCAGGACACGAACAACGTGCTGTTGTTCCGCCTGGATCCCGCCACCGGCAAAATCTACCCGACCGGCGACGTGGTCGATCCGGGGACGCCGATCTGCGTGCGCTTCCGGTAACCGGAACGATCCACCCAGCGACGAAAAACTTTCTTGCCGCCGCCCCGACTCGGGCTAGCTTAGTGCCCAGGCTGCGCCCGGCGGGGGCCGTGCGCGCCGCGAGGGGATGGCGGCCGTTATGGCGGATGAACGGGTGACGGGCGAGCAAGCAACGCTCGAGGAGCGTCTGAAATTCATCGGCTTCGGGCCGGCGGACGCCGCCGCTTTGCGGCGGATCAAGCCGCTATTGGCGCAGAACCTCCAGCGGATTCTGACCAAGTTCTACGCCCATATCGAAGCCTATCCGAATTTGATGGCGATGTTCGGCGGCACCAAAGGTGTGGCCCATGCCCGCACCGCCCAGGCCGACCATTGGATGAAGCTGTTCGACGCCGGGTTCGACGCCGAATACGTGCGCCGCGCCTTGCGGATCGGCGAAGCGCATCACCGCATCGGGCTGGAGCCGCGCTGGTATATTTCGGGCTACGCGATGGCGGTGGGCGAATTGATGGCCGTCATTTCCGAAACGGTGCGCTGGCGCGAGGCCGAGCGCACGGCCGCGTTGCGCGCACTGAACAAGGCCGTGATGCTCGATATGGACTACGCGATCTCCGTCTATATCGCCAAGGGCAAGGTCGATACGGCGACGCGCCTGGCCGGGCCGATCGAGCAGATCCGCGGGGCGGCCGACGAAATTTCGCAGGCGAGCGGCGATCTCGCCAGGCGGACCGAACGCCAGGCGTCGGCGCTTCAGGAAACCGCCGCGACGATGGCCGGGATCACCGCCGCCGTCTCCCAGGCGGCCGAGAGTGCCGCGCGCGCCAGCACGCTCGCCTCCGAAGCGCGCGCGCTGGCCGAGGACGGCGGCAAGGCCGTGACCAGCGTCGCCCAAGCGATGACGCGGATCGAATCCTCGTCCTCGCGCATCGGCGTGATCAGCCAAGCGCTGGAGGAAATCTCGTTTCAGACGAAGCTTCTGTCGCTCAACGCCGCCGTCGAAGCCGCGCGGGCGGGCGAATCCGGCAAGGGCTTCGCGGTCGTAGCGCAGGAAGTGCGCGCCCTGGCCGAACGCTCGCGCCAAGCCTCGATGGAAGTGCGCGAGTTGATCGCCGAAAGTTCGGTCGAGGTCGGGCAAGGCGTGCGGCTGGCGACGTCGGCAAACGAAGCGTTGGGCGCCATCGTCAAAGTCGTCGCGGAAGTCGACGAGATCGCGCCGGAAATCGCCGCCGGCAGCCGCGAAGTGGCGCGCAGCATGGCCGAAATCGACAAGGCGCTGGGCGAACTCGACACCACGACGCAACAGAACGCCGCGATGGTCGAACAAAACTCCGCCGCCGCCGGTTCGCTGGCGCGCCAAGTCGCCGATATTTCCGATGTGCTCACGAGTTTTCTGGGCGAGGAGTCGGCCAAGAAGCGACGTTAACGCGGGGCCGGTGCGGGCCCCGTGCTGCCGCGCACGAGCAATTCGGTCGCCAAGCGCACATGGGCGGGCACATCGCCCGTCCCGGTCATCAAATCGGCCAGCATCTCGCCCGCCGTTTCGCCGATCTGGCGGCGCGGCACGAAAACCGTGGTCAAGGCGGGCTCGCTGAACCGCGCGTAGTCGATGCCGTCGAACCCGACGATCGACATGTCGCGCGGCACGCCAAGCCCCGCCGCGTGGATGGTTTTCAAGAACCCGATCGCCATTTCGTCGGACACGGCGAACAACGCCGTCGGCCAATCGCGCGGCTTGGTCCGCAGCATGGCTTCGGCCGCCGCCACGCCGGACGCGAAGTAGTAATCGCCCGTCCATTCGAGGCCTTCGGCCCCCGCCAGCGCGTCGCGAAAGCCCAGGCGGCGCGCGGAATCCAGATGGCTGCGCGGCCGGCCGGACAGATAGGCGATGCGCTTATGGCCAAGGCCGACCAGATGTTCGACCGCATCGCGCGCGGCGGCGCGGTTGTCGACCTCGACCTGCGGGAATTTGGCGCCGCGAATGCGCTCGCCCACCGCCACGATCGGCAGGCGCGCGTCGAGCATCGTGCGCACCGGGCCTTTGGGCACATAGCCGTTGAGCAGCAACACGCCGTCGACCTGGCCGGCGGCGGCGAGGTCGACATAGCGCGCCTCGTGGTCGGGCGAATTGTCCCGCGTCGAGGTGAGGTCGAGATTGGCGATGATAAGGCCATAGCCGCGCCGCGTGAGGGCCGCGTCGATACCGCGCAGCAATTCGCCGAAATAGGCGTTGCCGATATTCGGCACCACGACCAGCGCCATATGGCTGCGCCGTGCGCGCAAGTTTCGCGCCGCGACATTGGGCGTGTAGCCCAGGCGCTTGGCCGCCGCGACGACGCGCGCGCGCGTGGCCGCCTCGACCATGCCGGGCTTGGCGAGGGCGCGGCTGACCGTCGCGACCGAAACGCCCGCGACGCGCGCGACATCGGCGATCTTGGCGGTCTTGATCCGGCGGGTGGATTTCTTCTTCGCGGCCATATTCCGACGAATGTGGCCGGGAACGCGGAACCTGACAAGGCTCCCCTTGCGCGCCCGGCGAATGCCCGGATACGCTCGGGCGTAATCGATTTCATAAAAAGATCCGGTATCGGGAGAATGCCTCATGCCAGCCACGATGAAGGGCCCCGCCATCTTCCTCGCCCAGTTCGCGGGCGACACGGCACCGTTCAATTCCTTCCCCGCCATCGTCGAATGGGCGGCCTCGCTCGGGTACAAAGGCGTGCAGGTGCCAAGCTGGGACAAGCGCCTGTTCGATCTGGAAAAGGCCGCATCGTCCAAAACCTATTGCGACGAGATCGCGGGCATCGCCGCCCAGCACGGCGTGACGATCACCGAGCTGTCGACCCATTTGCAGGGCCAGCTCGTCGCGGTGAACCCGGCCTATGACGAATTATTCGACGCCTTCGCCCCGGCGGAAGTGAAGGGCAACCCGGCCGCGCGCCGCGAATGGGCCGAACGCCAAGTGCGCCTCGCCGCCAAGGCCTCGCGCAATTTGGGCCTCACGGGTCATGTCGGTTTTCCCGGCGCCCTCGCCTGGCCCTATCTCTATCCCTGGCCGCAGCGCCCGGCGGGCCTGATCGAAGAAGCCTTCGCCGAACTCGCGCGGCGGTGGAAGCCGCTGCTCGACGCGTTCGACGAGAACGGCGTGGATGTCGGTTTCGAGATCCATCCCGGCGAAGACGTGTTCGACGGCATTACGTTCGAGATGTTCCTGGCCGCACTCGACAACCATCCGCGCTGCAAGATCAATTACGACCCGTCGCATTTTCTGCTGCAGCAGCTCGACTATCTCGAATTCATCGATATCTACGCGACACGCATCAGCGCCTTCCATGTGAAGGACGCGGAGTTCAACCCGAGCGGCCGGCAAGGCGTCTATTCGGGCTATCAGCCCTGGATCAACCGCGCCGGGCGCTTCCGCTCGCTGGGCGACGGGCAGATAAACTTCAACGGCATCTTCTCGCGCCTCGCGACGCACGGCTATGCGGGCTGGGCGGTGCTGGAATGGGAATGCTGCCTGAAACACCCTGAAGACGGGGCGCGCGAAGGGGCCGAGTTCATCAAGCGCCACATCATCCGCACGACCGACAAGGCGTTCGACGATTTCGCCGGCGGGGAAACCGACAAGAATCAGATCGCGCGTTTGATCGGGACGGCGAAGCGATGAGCGCGCGTCCGCCCACCCGTATCCGCCTGGGCATGATCGGCGGCGGCGAAGGCGCTTTCATCGGTGCGGTGCATCGCATCGCCGCGCGCCTCGACGACCGCTACGAGTTCGTTGCCGGCGCGTTGGCGTCCACGCCCGACAAGGCGAAACGTTCCGGCATCGCGTTGGGCTTGGACGAAGCACGGTCCTATCCCGATTACGCGGCGATGATCGCGGGCGAAGCCCAGCGCAAGGACGGGATCGAGGCGGTGGCGATCGTCACCCCCAACCACGTCCATGCACCGGCCGCCCTCGCCTGCCTCGCGGGCGGTTTGCACGTGATCTGCGACAAGCCGCTGGCGTTGGATCTCGAGCAAGGCCGTGCACTGGCGGCGGCGGCCGCGAAATCCGATCGCGTCTTCGCGGTCACCTATAACTACACCGGCTATCCCATGATCCGGCAGGCACGCGCGATGATCGCGGCCGGCGAGATCGGTAAATTGCGCGTCGTGCAGGCCGAGTATCCGCAGGATTGGCTATCGACCACGCTGGAAGCGACCGGCCAGAAACAGGCCGATTGGCGCACCGATCCCGCGCGCAGCGGCAAAGCGGGGGCGCTTGGCGATATCGGCACGCATGCCTTCAATCTGCTGGAATTCGTCACCGGTGACTTCGTCGATGCGGTCGCGTGCGACGCGCAAGCGACGTTGCCCGGAAGGCGCGTGGACGACAACGCGCAGATGCTGCTGCGCCTCAAAAGCGGCGCGCGCGGCGGCTTGTGGGCAAGCCAGATCGCCGTCGGCCACGAGAACGGCTTGCGCTTGCGCGTCTATGGCGAGACGGGCGGCTTCGAGTGGCACCAGGAAGAGCCGAACACGCTGCGCTTCGCGAAATTCGGCGAAGCGCCGCGAATCATCACCCGCGCCTCGCCATCCGCCCTACCTGCCGCGTCGCGCGTGACGCGCGTGCCCAGCGGCCATCCCGAAGGCTATCTGGAGGGTTTCGCCACACTTTATGCCGAGATCGCGCGCGCGATCGACGCCAAGCGCCACGGCCGCAAACCCGATGCCGAAGTTACCTTCCCGGGCGTGACCGAGGGCGTGCGCGGCATGGCGTTTATCGATGCGGCGGTGCGTTCCGCCGCCGCCGATGGCGCTTGGACGAGGCTCGCGAGCGACTAAATTTAAGCTAGTATGCCGGCCGAATCGTTTTCGACCGGGTCGCATCGTCATGTCCAAATCGCCGTTGAGCCGCCGCACCGCGTTGAAATTCGCCGGGGCCGGCGCTGTGGGCTTGGCCGCCCCCGCCCTCGCGCAAGCGGCCCCGCTGCGCGTCGGCATGATCGTGACCTATACCGGCGCCTATGCCGATTACGGCCGCCAGATGGATAACGGCATGGCCGTGTGGCTTGCCCGCCGTAACGGGCTGGTCGGCGGGCGCAAGGTCGAATTCGTCAAGCGCGATACCGCCGGGGCCGCCCCCGATCTCGCCATCCGGTTCGCGCGCGAATTCGCCACGCGCGACGCGATCGACGTGGTGATGGGCCTCGATTTCAGCCCCAACGCCATCGCCATCGCGCCCGTCCTGACCCAAGCCAAGCTGCCCTGCTTGGTGCTGAACGCCGCCGCGTCGGTGATCCCCAGCCGCTCGCCCTATATCGCGCGTTTGTCCTTCACCGTCGGCCAAGTCAGCGCGCCGATGGGCGTATGGGCCGCGAAACAAGGGATCAAAAGCGCCGTCACGCTCGTGTCGGATTATTCGTCCGGCCACGATGCGGAGAAAGCGTTCACCGCGAGCTTCGCGGCGGGCGGCGGCAAAGTCGTGTCGGCGTTGCGTGTCCCCCTCGCCAATCCCGATTTTTCGCCCTTCGTGCAGCGTATCCGCGACGAGAAACCGGACGCGGCGTTTTTCTTCTTCCCCTCCGGCGATCAGCCCAACGCGTTCCTCAAGACCGCGCGCGAACGCGGCCTTGCCGACGCGGGGATCAAGCTGATCGCGACGGGCGAAGCGATGGACGACAGCTATATGCAAGCCGCCGGCGATGCGGGTCTGGGCCTCATCACCACCCATCATTATTCGACGGCGCATGACTCGGCGCTCAATCGCCAGTTTGTCGCGGACTATCGGGCGGCCAACGGCGCCTATCCGCCCAACTACATGGCGATGACCGCGTGGGACGGGCTCAATTTGCTCGACGCGGCCTTGGCCGCCACCGGCGGCAAGACCGAGGGCGACGCGCTGATCGAGGCGATCAAGGGACGCAAGATCGAAAGTCCGCGCGGGCCCATCGAGATTTCGGCCGCGACGCGCGATATCGTCCAGACCGTCTATGTGCGCCGCACGGAACGGATCGACGGCAAGCTCGCTTGCGTGGAGTTCGACAAGTTCGAGCGCGTCGCCGATCCGTTGGCTTAGCCGTTACGCGGGCTGCTTCTCGGCGTGGGGCTGCGGCGAATTAAACTTGGCGTCCGCCGCCACGCCGCGCGGCGCTTCGCGCACCGCCGCATCCGGCAGCTTGTCGAGCTTCGTATAGGGCGGATGCGTCCCGACGGATTTATACGGGCTGTTGCGCGCCGCGTTGTAACAGCACAGCAGCACGTTGCGCGACTTGTCGGATTTGTTCTGACCCGAGGTGTGCAGCAGATTGGCGTGGAAGAACAGCGCGTCGCCGGGGGCTTGCTCGACATAGACGTGCTCGAGCACTTTCATCGCCGCTTCGACGCGCTCCATATCGGCACCGACCTGGCCGCCGACCGTGCCGTGCTCCAACCGGCCCAGCAGATGCGAGCCCTTTAGCACTTCCAGGCACCCGTTCTCGCGCGTCGAGGGATCGACCGAGATGAACACGCTGGCCATGTCCGGGAACAGGCAGCCATTGCGGTACCAATAGCCGTAATCCTGGTGCCAATCCCAAGCGCCGCCGACCTTCGGGCGCTTCATCGTCAGCTTGGAATGCCAGTGATAGACCTCGCCGCCGAGGACCTTCTCCATCGAATCGACGATGCGCCGGCAGCGCGCGACCGCGCCGAAAACGTCGTTCGCCGGGTGATTCCACAAGGCGAGCTCGGTCGATGCCCCTTTGCTGTCGGGGCGGACATAGGTGGCCTTGGCGATCGCCGGGTCGTTGCGGATCGCGTCGGACAGCATTTCGACCTCGTCGGCCGCGAACAGGCCGCGGCGCAGCACGTAGCCGTCGCGCGCGAAAGCGGCCAGTTCGTCGGGGGTCAGGCTCAGATCGGGCGCGGCGCCCGGCACGGTCGTCGTCGGCATATTTCCTCCAGCGCCGCCTTGTGCGGCTTTATTCCGTTATAGAGTCTCACGATCGCGGCGTAATTTCCAGACCGTCGGCGGGCCGCCTTGGCGTGTCTGGTGACGAATCGCGCCGAATTCTGTTACAATTTGCGTCGCCCGTTCGAACGCGCGCTCCTGCGCCGACGCGCTGGCCGTCCCAAGGGACATGGCTTCATGCGCGTACGCGACGATTACAGAACCCTCACCGGCAAGGACAAAGCCTCGATCCTGCTGCTGTCGCTGGGCGAGGAAGTCGCGGCCAAGCTGTTCGCATTGATGACCGACGACGAGATCAAAGAGATCTCGCAGTCGATGGCCGGCCTCGGCAACGTCAATTCCTCGATCATCGAACGTTTGATCGTGGAATTCGCCGACCAGATCTCGGCCACCGGCTCGCTGGTCGGCTCCTTCGATTCGACCGAACGCCTGCTCGGCAAGATTCTCGACAAGAATCGCATGGCCGGGATCATGGACGACATCCGCGGCCCCGCCGGCCGCACGATGTGGGACAAGCTCGGCAACGTCAACGAAGGCGTCCTCGCGAACTACCTCAAGAACGAGTATCCGCAAACCGTCGCGGTCGTGCTGTCGAAGATCCGCGCCGATCACGCCGCGCGCGTCATCGGCACGCTGCCCGAAGCCTTCGCGATGGAAGTCGTGATGCGCATGCTGCGCATGGAGACGGTGCAGAAGGACGTGCTCGACGACGTCGAACGCGTGCTGCGCAACGAGTTCATGTCCAACCTCGCCAAGACCACGCGCAAGGATACGCACGAGTTGATGGCCGAAATCTTCAACTCGCTGGATCGGCAAACCGAAGCGCGTTTCACGACGGCGCTGGAGGAACGCAACCGGGACTCGGCCGAGAAGATCAAGGCGCTGATGTTCAAGTTCGAGGATCTCGGGCGCCTGGACCCCGGCGGCGTGCAGACGCTGCTGCGCGCGGTCGACAAGTCGAAGCTCGCCATCGCCTTGAAGGGGGCGAACGAAACCCTGCGCGACCTGTTCTTCTCGAACATGTCGGAACGTGCGGGCAAAATGCTCAAGGAAGAAATCGAAGCCTTGGGCCCCGTGCGCGCCAAGGACGTGGCCGAAGCGCAAACCGCGATGGTCAACACCGCCAAGGAACTTGCCGCGAAGGACGAAATCGTCCTGTCGAAGGGCGGGGCCGGCGGTGCGGACGACCTCATCTACTGAAAACAAAATGCCCGCCGGCGGGGGCGGCCGGCGGGCATTCTTGCGAACAAGGTCGGACGATCAGGCCCAGTAGCTGGGCGTATCGTAGTACTTGTCCACCTTGCGGCCGTAATCGGGCGTCCATTCGAACGGCGTGCCGCGATCATAGGTCGGGGCGCCCTCCAGCTTCTTCTTGTCGAGATTGACGACATAGCCGCCCATCCCGGTGTCGTATTTCAACTGCGACCAGGGCAACGGATGCTGGCTTTCGCCCATGCCTAGGAAGCCGCCGAAGGACATGACGGCATAGATCGCGCGGCCGCTGGCCTTATCGATCATGATGTCGTCGACATTGCCGAGCTTCTCGCCTTGCGTGTTGTAGACGGTCGTGCCGTCGACTTTGCCCGCGGCGATCAGGCTGCCCGTGGTGATTTTCGTTTCGTCGGCCATGGCTCAACTCCTTTGTTGCGTCGATTGTCGGGAGAGTGGCGACGCATCTCGGCGTCACGCGTGCAATTTAAGGGTGCCGCCTTGCGCGCGGTAGCGTCGGAATCTACCCACGATGCGCGACACGTAGTTTCCGGCCCTGCTGGAAGGCGCCGCCGCCGCATAAATTCGGGGCGTTCCAACCCTCGAAGGAGGCAAACATGCGATTCCGACGCACCACTTTGATCGCGGCGCTGGCCGCTTCCCTCGCCCTACCGGCCGCCGTTCACGCCCAGGCGGCGAACGACAAGAGCGTCACCGCGGGCGAGTTCCTGGACGATACGATCATCAGCAACTCGATCCGCGCGCGCGTGATCGGCGACAAGGATCTGACGATCCGCGATATCGGCGTCGAGACGCATAAGGGCGTCGTCCAGCTCAGCGGCTTCGTCGACAACGATCTCGCCAAGATCAAGGCCGAAGGCATCGCCCGCGACGTGAAGGGCGTGAAGGAAGTGCACAACAACCTGATCGTCAAGTAACGCGCCGCGACCCCAAAGACAAAGGCCCGGCACCTTGCGGTGCCGGGCCTTTTTCGTTCGCGCTTCCGAAAGCGTCGGTGCGTGCGTCGCGACTCAGCGCCAGACCGGGCGGCCGAGATTGACCTTATCTTTGTCGGTCAGCGCGCCGACGCCGGCACCGGCGGCACCGCCGATGACGGCGCCTTCGACCGGCGCGCCGAGCAGCAAGCCGCCCACCGCGCCCACGCCGGCGCCGATACCGGCGCCGCTCAACGCGCGGTCACCCGTCGTGTCGCCGCAAGCGCCGAGCATCAACGCGGCACCCAGCAATCCGGTCGCGAGAATGGTGCGTTTCATGGCTTTCCTCCGTCTTTGGGTTCAGGCGAAGTTCAACGCGGCGTGCATTGGAACGTCGCCGTCTTCGTGCCGTTGGTGTTGGTCACGATGCCGGTGAGGGCGTACTGCATACCGGCGTTGGCGCATTGCAGCTGGGCGCTGCGCGAGCCTTGCATCAACTCCTGATCCATCGCGTAGGTGAAGTTGAGGCCCGGCGCCGCCTGCGGCACGACCTGCACCACCGCGGGTGCCGGTGCCGCCGGGACGCAGTCGAACACGACGCTGCGTTCGCCGCTGGGCTCGCCGAAGAAGCGCGCGGTTTGCGGCACCGCGTTGTAGCGCGCGCAATGCGTCGCTGCGGCGCGGTTGGCTTGGATCAGGTCCTGGTCGGACCGGTAGGTATAGGTGACGCTGGGATTGCTCGCTTGCGTCTGCACCGGTGCCGCGGGGCCCGCACAGGCCGCGACGGTCAGCGCCGTCACGACGACCGCGGCGAAAGTCGCGGCGACGCGGATGGGGGATTGGATCTTCATTCGGATTCTCCTTGGATGGATGGGCGGTCTCGCGCCATGCCGCAACCTAGACATCGCCGTCGCGCGGCGGCAGCCCCGGAAACTACGCAGTGCCGTCGCGCGTCAGATCTTTCCGAGCAACGCGAGCACGACGAGCACGACGAGCACCGTGCCGAGAATGCCCACGCCGCCATGACCGAAGCCGTAGCCGTAACCGCCGAAGCGGCCGCTGAAGCCGCCGAGCAGCGCGATGATCAACAGGATGATGAGGATTGTTCCGAGCGACATGTTTTGGATCTCCGGTATCGATGGTTGATTGGGTCGTTCATTTCGCGCCGCGTTGCCCGGCCATCAGACCGCCGGCCAACGCCAACGCGATCATCGGGAAAGGCGGCAAGCCGCGGCCGGCCTTAAGGATCTGGGCGAGAGCCGCGGATCCGCCGCCGCCGCGCTCCAGCAACGGCAGGAGCGCGTCGATGTCTTCCTGGGCGAGCGCCGGACGCGGATCGCGCCGATCCGCCCAACGCCGCGCCAACATCGTCGCGGGCCAGGCGGCGAGCGCAAGCCCGGCATAGATCGCGGCGATCAAGAGCGCGGCGTCGATCTCGCCAAACGTCGCGCGCGCCGCCTCGAACCCCGCCTTCGTGGCGAAGCCGAGCGCCACGCAAGCGAAGGCGAGTGCGACGGCGGCGCCCGCGGCCGTCAGCAACGGGCGCGCACCGCCGCGGGACGCGGCATCGATGGCGAGGCCGAGCATCGGCGCCAACATGGCTATCCGCGCGGCCGGGTCGCCATCGCGAGCGTCAGGCCGACGCCGAACGCGATCAGCATCGCCGCCATGGGATGCTGTTCGATGCCCGCTTCGAGCTTGGCGCCCGCGACGCGCAATTGCGTCTGCGCGCCCGCCGCGGTGCCGGCGAGCTTCTCGGCGAGGGCCGAGCCGGTGTCGGCGGCCGCTTCGCCCGCGTCGCTCGCGCGCGCCTTGGCGACTTTGCCCAGCGTGTTGGCGAGCTTGGCGACGTCTTCACGCAGTGCCGCGATGTCCGCGGCCATGTCGGGGGCCGCCGTTTCGGTGGTCTTGCTCATGTGTTTCTCCTTCGTCGGGGGCGGCGATTCGCGGAACGCGGATCGCCGGGGGATGCGCTGAAGGTAGAGTGGCGGGCCCCGCCGCCGTCAGCCCCGGAAACTACTTGCGCGGGATTTCTTCCCGCGTGGGCCTGCGAAAGCCGCAATTCGCGCGGTTACGTACGCATTTCCACGAACTTGCCTTCTAGAAAGCCGTTATTCGACCCGAATTAGCCGCAATCGGCTGTCATACAACTATTGCGTTTCAATCAAGGCGGGTTCCACCGTCGGCGCATACAGCTCGAGAAACGGCCCGGCCCCCCTCGCCGGCGAAACCGAAGGAGCGATTTCCCATGAATAAGAACATCAATCATTTCGCCATCGCGCGTTCGAGCGCGGCTTCCCTGCCCGCCATTCTTCTGGACGAGACGAACGGCCAACGGCGCATCCGCGCGCGCGGCCGCGCGTTGAACGGCACCTCCCCCGCCGAATTGATCGCCGCCAATGAGACGTTGTGCGAAGATCTGGCGCATCAGCGCGCCGTGTCGCGCGATTTGCGCAACATCCTGTTCAGCTTGGACGTGCCCGCCCTGTTTCTGGACAGCGCGTTGAAGATCCGCGTGTTCACGCCCGCGGCGAGCGTGTTGTTCGGCTTGTTGCGGGGCGACGTGGGCAAGCCGGCGGCGGAGATGCCGTCGCTCGCCGCCGACGCCGATCTGCAGGACGATCTGCGATCGGTGCTGCGCGACGGCGCACCCGTCGAGCGCGAAATCCAAACGGCGTGCGGCGATTGGCTCGCGCGCCGCGCGATGCCCTATCGCGCGCAGACCGGCTCGGTCGACGGCGTGGTCGTGACCTTCGCGGATATCGGCGAGCGCAAGCGCCAAGCGCAGGATCTTTCCCAAGCCGGCGACGCGCTGCGCCGCTTCGCACGGCACCTGACGCCGATGCGCGATCTTCTGGCGCGCGTCGACGACCCTGCCCGCGCGCGCGCGATCCTCGCACGCCTCGATCGCAAACTCGATACGCTCGCGGGCCGTTTGGGTGCGCGCGACGGCGACGCCCTCGACGACACGGCCGGTGACGACGACCGGACGATCGAGCTCACCCTGCCCGCCGGCATGCCCGATGCGGACGATTCCGCGCGGCGCCTCGACGGGCTGAGCAAGCGCCAGCGCGAGATCCTCGATCTGGTTCTGGCGGGGCATCCCAGCAAGAACATCGCGGCGGATCTCGGCATCAGCCGGCGCACGGTCGAAGGCCACCGCGCCGCGATCATGAAGAAGCTAGGCGTCAAATGCCTGCCCGCCCTCGCCCGCATGGCGGTGGCGGCGGCGATGCACGCCCCGAACTGACGAAACCTCAGGCGTCGAACAGCCCGCGCATATCGGCGAGGGTTTCCAGACGCCGCAAACCGGCCAACAGCTTGGGTGCAGCCGCACCCAAGCTGCCGGTCGTGGCCAGGAATTTCTGGTCGAACTCGGCATCCGACATCGGATCGCTGGGCGCACCCCGGAAATCGCGGCGTTCCTTGTCGAACGCGCGACCATCCTTCAGCACGACGCGCATGCGCGTGGCCCAAGCCGAACCGGGCTTCAAGCTGTCCTCGTTCAGCGTGACATGAACCTTCTGCGCCAACGCCACGATCCGCGTATCGAGATGCGGATCGGCGAGGAAGGAATTCGGATCGCCCGGATCGCGATAAGCCGTCGTCGCCAAGCAAAACGGCAGGCTGTACTGGACCGTGGTGATGTCGTTCGCCTGGGTCAGCACGTGATGGCTCATCACCTTCTCGCTGCTCGCGACATGGATCTCGGCGATGTCGTCGCCGCCGAATTTATGCTCGGCCTTCAGCTCGTCCAACGCGCGCACCGGCGTATGCGCCGTGATGTGGCAGGGATAGCGCTTGGTGCAAATGCGCGCGGTTTCCCATTTCGTGCCCAGACCGTCGAATAGCTTGTCGATCTTCGGCTGGCGCGTGAACGCTTCGAAGAAGCCGAACTTGCCTTCGAACACGACGGTCGGGCCCTGGAACCCGGCGGCGGCAAGGCGCGCCGCCATGACGCCGCCTTCCGACGCGCGCCCGGTATGCAGGCGCTTGATCATGCCGCCATTGCCGGCCTTCGAAAACGCCAGCAGACCCGAGCATAGCGAGCCCGCGACGCCGAACGCCTGCACCATTTGCGCGGCCGACAAGCCCAGCAAGCGCCCGGCGGCGATCGCCGAGCCGAACGGACCCGTCAAACCCGGCGAATGAAAGCCGAGCTTTTCGGCCGTGTTGTCGGCGGCAAGGCCGATACGCGACATGACTTCCGACGCCGCGACGAAAGCGGCGATGACGTCGCGCCCGCTCGCCCCGCGTTCCTGCGCCATCGCGAACAAGGCCGGCGCGATGGTGGAGCCGTGATGCACGCCGGCACTGGGCTGGCGCAGATTGTCCATCTCGAACGCATGCGCCAGCGTGCCGTTGGCCAGTGCCGCGAACGGTGTCGCGATTTTGGCGCCGTCGCCCATGACCGAGGCCGCCCCCGTGCCGCCATAGGCCTTGGCGTAATCGATGACGATCTTGCTCCACGGCAGCGTCGAGCCGAACACCATCACGCCGACCGAATCGATCAGGGCATTGCGCGCCGCCGCGACGATCTCGGCGGGGATGTCCTCGTAGCGCAGATCGACGGCGAAGCGCGCGAGGGTTTCACTATAGGTCGGCATTCGGGGAACTCCGGGAACGGAAGACGGTGTTTAGACGGCAGGCGCCGCGGCCTTGCGCTTGCGGCGCAGCAACGGCGAAATCAGGATCAATACGGCAAGGGCGAGCAGAACGGCCGAGATCGGGCGGTTGACCAGGATCGACGGATCGCCGTTCGACATGGTCAGCGCTTGGCGCAAGGCGCGTTCCATCGAATCGCCCAGCACGAAGCCCAGGATCAGCGGTGCCGCGGGGAAGCCCAGCTTCTGCATGCCGAAGCCGAGCAAGCCGAACGCGACCAGCACGCCGACATCGAACATGCTGCCGGTGACGCTATAGGCGCCGGCGATCGACACGCCCATGATGATCGGGAACAGCACGTAAAGCGGAATGCGCAGGATCTGCGTGAACACGCCGACCAGCGGCAAATTCATGATCAGCAGCATGATGTTGCCGACATACATGCTGGCGACGAGGCCCCAGAAAATATCGGGCTGCTGGGTCATCAGCAGCGGGCCGGGGCGCACCCCCCACAGCACCAGCGCCGACATCAGGATCGCGGTCGTCGATCCGCCGGGAATGCCGAGCGTCAACACGGGCAGCAGCGCGCCGCCCGTATCGGCGTTGTTGGCGCCTTCGGGGGCGGCAAGACCTTCGGGCACGCCGGTCCCGAATTTCTCCGGATGCTTCGACACGGCCTTCTCGACGCCATACGCCACGAAGGACGAGATCGTCGAGCCCGCCCCCGGCAGCACGCCGATGATGAAGCCGGTGACCGAGCCGTTGAGGAAGGCGAAGCGGCACGCCTTCAGCTCGGCGAGGCTGGGCAGCAGATTGCGCAAGCCCTTGGGCACGGTCAGCAAGCGCACGCGCTCGCGCGCTTGGATGCTGAGCATGATTTCCGAGATCGCGAACACGCCGATCGCCAGCGACATGAAGTCGATGCCGTCGAGCAGCGCCGATTGACCGAAGGTGAAGCGCGGCTGGGCGGTGAACAGATCGGTGCCGATGCTGGTGAGCCACAGGCCGAGCATCAAGGACAGCACCGTCTTCACCGGATCGTCGCCCGCGAGCAGCACGACGAGCGCGAGCCCCATCGCCATCAGCGCGAAATATTCGGGCGAGCTGAACGACAACGCGAATTCCGCGATCGGCGGCGCCAGGAACGTGAGCAGCACGACGCCGACCGTGCCCGCGACGAAGGATGCGATCGCCGCGATGCCGAGGGCGGCGCCGGCGCGGCCTTTGCGCGCCATTTCGTAGCCGTCCATGCACGAGATGACCGACGAGGCCTCGCCCGGCATTTTCAGCAGTATCGACGTCGTCGAGCCGCCGTATTTGGCGCCGTAATAGATGCCGCACAGCATGATGATGCCGCCGGTCGGATCCATGTTGAACGTGACCGGCAGCAGGATGGCGATCGTCGCCGCTGGCCCGAGGCCGGGAATGATGCCGATGATGGTGCCGAGGAAGCAGCCAACGAAGGACCACAGCAGATTCATCGGCGTCAATGCGACGCCGAAGCCGTGGGCGAGACCGGAGAAGACGTCCATGGTTCAGCGCCTTCCGAAGATTTCGCGGCCGAGCAGGCCGTGCGGCAATTCGATGTCGAGCAGCAGCTCGAACAACACGAACAACCCGATGGAAACGCCGAAAGCGGTCAGCAAGCTGGCGAGCCATGACTTGCGGAACACGATTTTGGCGACGAATAGCGTCAGCGCGAAAATGCCGGGCACGAACCCGGCCACCGACATCGCCGGCACGGACAAGGCGAGGGCAACCCAGGTCGCCAAAGCCGCTTGCGTGCCGCCGCCCTGGCTCGCGTCGGGCTCGTCCGACGCATCATCTTCGTTGATGGTCGATGCGGGTGCGACATAGCCACCGCGCATGCCGCGCAGGAACAGCCACAGCGATGCGGGCAGCATCACGGCGGCGTAAACCAGCGGGAAAAATCCGGGACCGGGACCGAACGCGCCGAAAAGCGGCCAGGACAGCGCTTGCGCGACGATGTAGACGCTCAGTGCCGAGAGCACGAGACCGGTGATGACGTCGGCATAGGCGGGCGTTCGGCTTGGCATATCGGATCCGGAAAGCGAAGGCTGAAACGTCGGACGCGCGGCTCCCGCCGGGGAACCGCGCGCCGGGTTTTAAATCGCCGCGATCAGCGGACGACCTCGATATTCGCGCTTTTCAGCGCGTTGCGCGTGCGCTCGGTCGTCTGGTCGAAGAACTTCGACAGATCGCCCGCGGCGATGAACGACGTCTGGACGCGCGTTTCCTCGACATATTTTTGCCAGGTCGGCGTTTCGATCATCCGGGCCAGCAGTTTGCGATAGAACTCGGCGGCGGCCGGCGACATTTTCGGCGGCGCCACGACGCCGCGCGGCTGCAGCGGCAAGGCGATATCGTAACCGGCTTCCTTGATCGTCGGCACGTCGGCCGGGAAGGTCGGCACGCGCACATCCGACACTTGGGCCAGGGCACGCAGCTTGCCCGACGAGATGAAATCGCCGACTTCCGATCCATCGAGCACCAGCGTGTCGACATGGCCGCCCATCACCGCGGCCAAGCGCTCGCCGCCGCCCGGGAACGACACCAGCGGCCATTGCGCGCCGGTGAACGCGACCATGATATGGCGCAGCATCGCGTCGCGGCCCAGCGGCGAGCCGCCGGCCTGCTTCAGCTGGTTGGGATTGGCCTTCGCCGTGTCGATGAAATCCTTCAGCGTCTTGAAGCGCGAATCCGGCCGCACGACGATCAGCGCCGGCTCGAAGATCAGATTGGCGATCGGCGTCAGCGCCTGCAGCGACGTCTGCGCGTCCTTCTGCACGAGATAGTCCGTCGTCCAGTTGCTCGCATAGACGCCCAAGGTCGTGTCGTCGTCGTTTTGCGCGGCGATGTAGTTGATCGCGTTGATGCTGCCCCCGCCCGTGCGGTTCTGCACCACGAAGCGCGCGGTCGTCAGCTTTTCCTTCTCGATCACGTTGACGAAGGCGCGCGCGAACGCGTCGGACCCCGCACCGGGGCCGGTATGCACGACGACGTTGACCGGGCGCCGGGGCGTCCAATCCTGCGCCGTAGCGGCACCGTGGGTCGCCGCGATCGCGAGTGCGGCGACGGCCAAACGCTTCAGAATTTCCATGGTCCTTTGTCTCCTCAACGGTCGCGCCGATTCGCCGGCGTCTCGTTTTCATGAATACATTCGCATTCGGGCATCGGGGCGATATTCCGAATGGCCGCGCGAATCTGCGCCCGTCCCTTTTCGATGTGAAATGAATTTATTCGCAGTTTTGATACGTATCCCGTATCAATAGCGCATGAATATCTCCTTCCCCGATCTGCGCAGCTTCGTCGTGCTGGCGCATAGCGGCAATTATCATCACGCGGCGCTGGCGCTGGCGGTGTCGCAACCCACGCTGACGCGGCGCATCCAGAAGCTGGAGGAGACGCTGGGCGTGCAGCTCTTCGATCGCGACACGCGCAACGTGGCGCTGTCGGCCGTCGGGCGCGAATTCCTGCCCAAGGCGCAAGCGCTGTTGGAGGAATTCGATTCCTCGCTGCTATCGATCTCGGGCATGGCGGAAAAGGCGGCGGGGCAAATCACCGTCGCCGCCGTGCCGACGGCCGCGCATTTCTTCATGCCCAAGGCGTTGTCCGCTTTCGCCGCGCAATATCCGCGCATCCGCGTGCGGATCATCGACGAGCCCGCGAACGTGGTGCTGACCAACGTGCTGTCGGGCGATGCGGATATCGGCCTCGCCTTCGGGCGCAATCTGGGCGACGACATCGATTTCGACGAGTTGATGGACGATCCCTATGTCGTCGCCTGCCCGCCCGACCATGCGCTCGCGCGCAAGCGCAAGGTCGCGTGGTCCGATCTACAGCCTTATCCGCTGATCGTGCCCGGCAACAAGAACGGCAACCGGCTGATGATCGACCTCAATTTGCTGCACGGCCAATCGCCGTCGAGCTGGCTCTACGAGGTGCAGCATCTAAGCTCGTCGTTGCCGCTGGTCGAAGCGGGGCTCGGCATCGCCGTCGTGTCGACGCTGCTGAAACTTCTCAACCACAATCCCAATATCGTGTTCCGGCCGATCGTCGAGCCGACGCTCTATCGCGGCGTCGGCATCCTGCGCAAACGCAACGCCACACTCTCGCCCGCGGCGCGCGTGCTGTACGACATCTTGCGCAAGGTCTGGATCGACCCAAAATCGGCGCGCTGAAACGCGCACCGTATTTCGTGGTTCGGGAGGGGAAATCCGCTGGTCGGAGCGAGAGGATTCGAACCTCCGGCCCCTAGCTCCCGAAACTTGGTAATATCTTTTAAAATCAATGATATTTTTCACATCGAGGAACATGATGACGCTCTAACCTTTGCGCCAATATGCGGCAGTAACTGCCTGCGCCTGCCATTTGCGGAAACCGGCCTCGACATCTCGCATCCTTATCTCGCCGCCGCGGCAAAGGACCTCATATCCTGCTGCTAACGCGGCGGCATCACCGGCTGCAGTATGACCCCCTAGTCGAATGGCGCGGTCAACGACACGAGCAGCGACCGGCCCCGGCACACCGGCTTCCTCAGCAGCCGTCATCAGCAAGCTGTCTGCCGGAGTCATCATCGGGCGAAATCTCAGTGGCTGCTCCGGATCTAGCATCCTCAGCCAATGCCAATCGAACGTGGGCGCGTTCGAGAAACACGCATAATCGTCGAGATCATCATTCAGGCTTTGTAGCGCGGTTTCCGAGCTTTGACCTTGATCCAAAACGGAACGCGACAGTCTATGTATACGCTCCGACTCAGCACTCCAGGTAAGACCACGCCATTCGAAACGCGGCTTGATCAAGATCGCGCCGACCTTCCCGTCGGAGCGTGCGTATCCAACCTCGACTGGATATCCACCATCTAGGGCCGAAGCCTCAAAGTCTACGAAAGCTATGCGCATACCGGGCCTCGCTCATCTCCGAAAAAGAAAGCCTGATTTACTTGCGACGCCGCACCAGTGAACGCGACGAAGACTTCGTCTTCCGCGGCCGCTTCTTTCGGGCGGGCTGCCTTTTTGCGGCGCGAGTCCGATTAGAATTAGAATTCGATGCCATCCCGAAGATCGCAACGCCTAGCGACTTCAGTGCAAAGAAAGCCGCTTTGGCGGAACCGTCATTAGCTACTTCACTAATGAGATTACCGAAGAATGCTTGCGGTTCGAATGCATTGACCAATAGCTCCAACATCGAACTTCTCCCGGGTTGCAGGTGGTGGAAGATTAGTTTTCTTCGTCAATGCACTTTCATCGAAGAATGAAGTTCGCTTAGAGACCGCGCGATTCGATCAGCGAGACGCAAATTGAAGCGTCCCTGACGAGCTGCCGATTCGAGCTTTCGAATCACAACAGGACTTGGTTCCAGTATCGCCTCGAGACTAACGGCTTGCTCTTCAGCGACACGTCGCTGCGCTTGCCTAAGGATGTCGCGTACGTGTTCTGGGCGCGGCTTATCGACTTGAAGAATCCGTAAGCGATTTAACAACGCTGCCGGCGTTGCCAAGATTCCATTAGCCGTGAACGCGATCGATATCGCACTCAAATCAAGCCCCACTCCGAGCCCATCATCAAACCAATTACGGCAGGTTGTCGGCTCTGCGAGACCGAGCAGCGCCTCATGCATATTTCCATTGCGCCGACTGCCGCCAGCTCGATCGAGTTCGCTATATAGCAAGACTGGATTCGCGCAACGGCTCCGAGCACATACCGTTGCAGGGTGACTCGGTGTCGCCGAACTCCATCCCTTTGAAGTTCCCTTTACAATACGATTGTCGCTGGTACCCGCGAGATCGTACTCGCCAATTGGACGCCCAACGAGTTCTGCTGCTCGTCGAACGATGCTGTCTTTACCGACGTCCGGAGGCCCAACCAGCAATATTGGCCGATGAGATTCGGTCGCCTCCCCTGTTACAAAGCGCGCTATATCGGGCGCGATCGCTGCAAGGTGAGGAAACTCGGCCGCCAGTACCTCACTCAACACCGATGTTGAGACCTGTGTCTGCCACAGGCGAAGAGGGTTCTTCAGTACCTCAAATTCTTTTCCACCGGATTCAAGATGCGCAAGTGACTTCAGGCTCGGAGCGACCACGCGATAGTCAGCCTTCGCGCCTATCGACCCACTCACTTTCTGCCAGATTTCATCGCTTTGAACTGCGTCCGCAAGTTCAACGATATCGTCACGATACCTTTCAAGCTTTTCCAAGAATGGAGCGCTATCAAGCGCTCGCTTTAGATATCCAAGTGTGATCAACGCTTCGCGACGGTCATCGATTAGATAGCCGTAGCCGGCATCCCGCCGGAGTTCATTTGCGATGAACTGGGCCAAAATTGCGATTGCTATCAACGAGCCTCGTCCGGCGGACAGCGAGAGGAGAGATCCGACAATATTTGGACCGGCGCCGCGCCGATGCGCTCGCACAGCCAATGCCAACAGATCACTCGTTTGGAGTTTCGTTAGGTCGGTACTCGGATCAATAGACAGCGCGCTACCCGCAGTTTCCTTAAGGAACAGCGCGATCTGTCGCTGCTGGCCTAGATTCAGGGTGCCCGGAAACTTCACAATCCAAAGCCGATTGATGAGGGGCTCTCCGAATGGAATGTCGTCACTCATAGCGCCCCTCATCAATTGAGTGAGGAGACTATACTACTATTTTATACTAGTTTCAAGCAAATTCGCTTCACGTGCTTGGGCGACTCGCGATATCAAAATGACTGCGATGAAACAGTTCGATGGATCAGCCTTTAGAGAATGGCGCGCTCAGCACAGCTTGACGCAAAATCAGGCGGCTGATCTTGTTGGTGTGACGGTTCATACCGTCCGCACCTGGGAGCAAGGTGTTAGGCCGCCGCCCCGAAATGTCGTTCTGCTGATCGAGCGATTGAAGCCGAGCGATTACCCAAAAGATTCGGGATCAGCAGGAAATCGTCCGGTCGGTATCGCCACAAAAAACATTAGAAAAGCCAAGGTTCGGCGGTAAGTCCAACCGATTCGTCCAGGCTTCCATGAACTCCTTGAAGCACACGTAATACAAGCTCTCCCCGATCCCTTCCCGTCGGCATAGTTCGGCTATCTAGTGCTCCCTGCGGAGCCTCGAGAGCCAGATATCCTCCTCGGCCGAGTACTTTTGGGCGTTTTGGCGACGAATCTCGCAGACATGCTGCTCGGCAGTACCGTTCGGCGGCGTCTGCTCGACCGGTCTTATCCTCGTCCCTTCTGACGGTGACGATGAGCCGAAGGCTTCACCTCACGCAAGCTGCTCAAGCTGTCCTAAACACGCGGACGGGGACAGCCGTGATCAACGTCGATGCTTGCCATGGCCGACTGCAGGCTAGGCGTCAGCGTCGTTGAACCGAATGTGGACGGCGTCAATGCGCCAACCGGCATGGCGTTAAACAGAGCCAATCCCGCCATCCGTAAAATCAGCCGTCGAAGTCACACGAATGTCGCGACGACTCACATCGCTCAGCTTCTAGCAGAAAGCCGTTGCGCAAATCCATATTTCGATGTGCTTTACGTGCTTGACATATCCTCCCCTAGAAGACCGGGTATGTCTATTTCTGAAAAGCACATCCATCGCTCTAACCCAGAGATCGCCAGGCGCTTGAAGCGGGCCGCCGGCCACCACAAAAGCGTGATCAAGATGATCGAGGGGCATCGCGGTAGTCTCGACATTGCGCAGCAACTGCATGCAGTCGAGAAGCCGGTTGGTGAAGCCAAGCGTGCCTTGATCCGCGACCATCTCGACAACTGCCTCGAAGACGCGGTCGGGCCGTCGCCGAAGGATCGACGGGCGTCGACAGACGAATTCAAGCAGATCGCCAAGTACCTCTGAGGAACGGGCATCACGCCATTTTACCGAACTTCTGCAGCATGGCGTTGTCAACGCTTGGCTTTTCGTGCCGACTGCGATTCTGTTAGGCGCACTGCACGGGCTTGAGCCCGGCCTTTCCAAGATGATTGTGGCCGCGTTTATCGTGGCGACCCGCGGGACCGTGGCGCAAGCCGTTCTGCTCGGCCTCACAGCAACCGTTTCCCATACGGCGATTGTTTGGTCGATCGTGCCGGACGGCCTCTATTTGTGGCGCGACATCGCACCGGAGACAGTCGAACCTTGGCAACAGTTAGTATGAGGCATCACCATTGTCACAATTGCGCTGTAGATGATCCGACAGGTTTGTAACGATCGTCGTCGGGTGACGCTCGCTGCCGGCGACGGCCATCAAAGGCATCACGACCATCACCACGGTGATGTGCGGTGAATTGATGACAGCGACAGATTGGTATCGCGCGAAGTATTCGAGCATGGGGTTCCGCCTCGTTGGCGTTTTCGTACGTTCGCCGGGCCGGCTTGGCACGCAAAGGATGTCACAGTTACGACCGCGCGCCCCGATGACAAGAAGCAACGCTTCGCGCTCGTCGCACGCGACGGGCATCTTGAATCGATCGACGAAATCCCCGAGCCGCATCAATTCATCGCGCGTGTTTCCCTCGTCTACGAGAACCAGACGCACGACTATGCTTTTGCGTTTGTCGAGAGCCTCAGCCATGCGCACGATCATGTGCACGAGGAGATGCGTGGACTCGCGATAGCGACCGACGGTTATCAGGATGCGCATCAGCTCGCACATGCGACAGATATTCGTCGACGCTTCTCCGATCGGTAGGTGACGAACTGGCAGATTCTTCTATTCAGCCTAACGGGAGGGATAATTCCCTGTCCGGCGAGGATCACTGTTCTGCTGCTCTGCCTTCAATTGAAAGAGATCACGCGCGGCGCCGCCCGTGTTCTATGCTTCTCGATCGGATTGGCAATGAAGATTGTCGCCGTCGGCGCGGTCGCAGCGTGGAGTGTTTCGCACGCCACCAACCGCTTCTCCTGGTTCTCGGCAATTACGCAACGAGCAACGTATTTCTCGGGCGCGATCATCGCCGTGATCGGAATCTATGTCAGACTAAATGGTTGGTTGGAGATCAACACCTGACTTTCATCCTCGAAGCCCTCGCAGCCGGACATCCGATTAGCCGCATCGCCGAGTACTGCCGTTGGCATATAATCCAGTGCTGATAGGAAACCAAGCAAGGACGGGCGATCGGCTATGAGCGTATCCAGCATGATTGCGACGCGATGACGGCCTTAAGTTGGCGAGCGCGGGTGCGCCAATGGGCACGCGTCATCAAGCGCGATGTGATGACATTATGGATAGCTGCTCGAGATCCTCGAACGCCGCTTGCCGCCAAAGTTATCGCAATAGTGATAGCTGCCTACGCGCTCTCTCCGATTGATCTGATTCCCGACTTCGTTCCTGTACTCGGCTATCTCGACGACATTGTTATTGTGCCGCTCGGTATCATGTTGGCCATTCGGCTCATCCCAATGACTCTGCTCGAGGAGTTCCGGAGCCGAGCTGCCGAGATGATCGAACGGCCTATAAGCCGTGCCGGCTTGGCGATCATCATTGCGATATGGATCGCGGCCGCAGGCTCACTCCTTTGGTGGGTTTGGTACAGCGTAACAAGCTGAGAAAAGGTCTCAATACGCCTCATGCTGCATTCTGTCGGCTGTGGTTCCGGGATGATGGCGCGAGTTACGCGCCTCGGCAGATGACTCGTAGTTCAGAAGACCGTTCGTCGAAGCCCTCGCCCGAAGATAGGCCCGAAACGCGCCACAGGAAGAGCATCGTAAGCCTGACCGCGCTGCCCTCGATTAACCGCGCCCAAATCACGAATTTTATGGAAAGGACGAACTGAGCGGTTCTCCAACAGTGACGGTGTACCCAATACTCTGCCTTATGCAAATCGAACAATCTGTCCTAAACGCGCTGGACGAGAATAGCTATAGTAGTAGCCGTTTGATCAACTAGGTCTGCTCGGAGGCCTTGTAATTGAACTACTCGACGGCGAGAGAAGCGGTGCTTGCCGCGCGGATACGGACGCAAAGACTGATCAGTGCGGTCGCGGCTGTGGCGATCCTGATCATCGGTCTTGCGGCGTCGTTCGCGACGATGCGGTGGATCGCAGAAGAAATCGACGACGAATCCTACATACGCCTGGATAGGCTCGCCAGTCGAATCCGGGCGACAATCGACGAACGATTTCGGCTGCCGGTCTATGGTCTGCGCGGTCTCGCAGCCAGTTTCATAGCCCACGGAACACCGAACCGCGCGCAGTTCGCCGCGTTCGTTTCAGCGCGCGATTTGCCGGTCGAGTTTCCGGGTGTGCGCGGCTTCGGTTATGCCGAACGTGTGGCACGAGATCGCGTCGCGGATTTCGTCGAGCGGGTCCGCCGCGACGGCGCGCCGGATTTCTCGATTCGCAGCGATGGCGACGCGATAGATCTTTACGTCGTAAGCTACATCGAGCCACGGGAAGGCAACGTCAACGTACTCGGCTACGATATCGGCGCAGAAAGCGTCCGGCGCACGACGATCGACACGGCGATCGAAACGGCTGGCCCAGCGCTGAGCGAGACGATTCAGCTCGTGCAGGACACGAGCGGAAAACCTGGCTATGTGCTCGTTTTTCCCCTTTATGGTAGCGGCCACGCACCAGATGGGGTCGCCGCGCGCCGGGCGGCCGCGACCGGTGTAATTTACGTGCCGATGATCGTGGAAGAACTGGTACGCGGCGTCGCTGCCGTGGCCGACGGTCTCGTGGAGTTCGACCTCTTCGACGACCTGCCCGACGGGCATATTCAGCCGGTCTTCAGCTACCGCGCGCCAGGTTCGCGCATTCCGATATCGGGCAAGGCGCCCGAAGATCGCGTGTCATTTTTTCTGCCCATCGTTGTCGCCGAACGGCCGCTTGTCGTTCGCGCATGGGCGACGCCCGCGTGGGACGCAACGATCGACCGCACGACGCCGATCGTCGCCTTCGCCGGAATCGCGCTGCTATCGTTCGCCCTGTCGTTTGCAGCATGGCTACTGCTGACGAGCCGCGCACGCGCGATGACGCTCGCCAGCGCGATGACGGAAGATCTTGACCGATTGGCCAAAGTCGTGGAGCGCACGACGAATGGCGTCATCGTCGCGGATGAGCAACGGCGCATCGTATGGGTGAACGAGGGGTTCACGCGGCTTACCGGCTACTCGCTTTCCGAAGCAATTGGTCGAAAGCCGCGCGAGTTGGTCGGATTCGAAGGGACGTCGCAGGAAAGCGCCCAGGATATTCGGGCGGCGCTCGCCGAACGGCGTTCCTTTCGCGGCGAAATCCACAACCGGGCGAAAGACGGACGACAATACTGGGTCGATCTTGAAATCCGCCCCACGACCAACGTGTCGGGTGAGTTCAACGGCTTCATGGCGATCCAGTCCGACATAACGGCGCGCAAAGAAGCCTATGATCGGCTGGCGGCCAGCGAGGCGGAACTGCGCCGCGCCATGTCCGAGTTGGAGGATAGCCGCGCACGGCTCGAACGGCAGGCGATGGACTTGGCGGCACTGGCCGAGCAGCTCGCGGGCGAACGTCAGAAGTCGATCGAGGCGCACGAGCGTCTGCGTGAGGCGATCGAATCGCTCACCGACGCGTTTTGCTTATTCTCGCCCGAAGGCAAGATCATCACGTTCAATTCGAAGTATCCCGAACCATTTGGTGCTTGGGCCGCGCGCATCGTTCCGGGTCTCGGCTTCGAGGACGTTTTGCGTATCGGCATCGAGGCCGGCCTTTATCCGGAATCGGCAGGGCACGAAGATGCTTATATTCGCGAACAAGCTGCGTCGTTTGGCACTTCCGTCCTGCCGCGTGAAGCGCACGCGCCGGACGGGCGCTGGTACCGAATATCGCACATCCGCACCCCGAGCGGACATAGGATCACCTCTCGGGTAGATATAACCGCGCTCAAACGCAAGGAGGCCGAACTCGCCGCGCTGAACGTCGAGTTGGAACGGCTTGCCACGATCGATCCGTTGACCGGTGTCGCCAATCGTCGCTCCTTCCTTGCGCGTGCCGACGTCGAACTCGCAAGAACAAAGCGCTATGCCGGCACTTGCGCTATCCTGGCACTCGACATTGATCATTTTAAGCGCGTCAACGACACCTATGGCCATGCGGCCGGTGATGGCGTTTTGGTGGAGTTTGCACGGCGCGTTCAACGCTGCCTTCGCACGACCGACCTGCTCGGGCGGCTTGGCGGCGAGGAGTTCGCAATTCTCGCGCCCGGTATCGGCGTGGCGGAAGCGGCCATCCTTGCCGACCGTGTTCTGGCCGCTGTCCGCGACCAACCGATTTCCGTCGATAGCGAAAAAATCGGCGTGACGGTCAGCATCGGCATCTCGGCACTCGATCCCGTAGACGCCGACGTCGCGGCAGCGCAGCAACGGGCCGACGACGCTCTCTATCGTGCCAAACGCGAAGGCCGCGACCGCTATGTGACGGCCTGAGTACTACCCCCTCAAATCGCAAGCTTCACAAACCGAGTACGGCGAGCGATTCGCAGAAGATGTGGCGCGATCTGCACGG
Organism: Tagaea sp.; assembly: GCA_965228135.1. Taxonomy (GTDB): domain Bacteria; phylum Pseudomonadota; class Alphaproteobacteria; order CACIAM-22H2; family CACIAM-22H2; genus Tagaea. The sequence continues at coordinate 4,170,880 of OZ245798.1, read as the reverse complement.
CCATGGGTTGAGGCAATGCTACTTGAAGTCCACCAAACTCGGGATAGGGCAAGTACCAGGACCAAATAGCCAATTGCTACGTTGCACTGGGCATGCGTCAAGCCTGTTCTACCGGAAGCCCTGTGGCTCTCCACTCCGGCCAACCGTCTTCAAGCCGTCGCGCCTTGAATCCACGCGCCCTCAGCGCCGCCACCGCCTCGAAAGACAGGATACACCAGGGTCCACGGCAATAGGCGACGACTTCCTGCTGGGGGTCGAAATCGGAGAGCCGCTGATCCAATTCGCCAAGCGGTATGTTTACGGCGCCGGGGAGATGACCTTTCGCGAATTCGTCCGTCGGCCGCACGTCGAGCACCGTGACGAGCCCGTCACGCATGCGCGTCAGCAACTCTTCGCGCGAAACCGCCTCCAAGCCATCGCGCGCGTTGAAATATGCGCGTCGAATTCGGTCGACTTCTGCGAGAGTCCGTTCCGCGACATTCGATAGGGCCGCTATCAGATTGAGCACCGCGTCGTCGGCAACGCTATAGAGAACGAACTTACCTTTACGGCGGGACATGACCAATCCCGCGCGCCGGAGCTGTTGCAAATGCTGCGAGGCGTTCGCGACCGTCAGGCCGACCCGTTCCGCGAGTGCCTCCACGCCGCGCTCGCCCTGGGCCAGATGTTCGAGAATCTCCAGCCGGTGCGGCGACCCAAGAGCGCGGGCCACAAGCGCGAACTCGCCGTAGAGCGCCTGTTTAGGAGCGATTGACATCCGTGAAAATCTAACGATAAATTATTCAAGCGATCAATTGAATATATCTAATTGCTCTTTGCTGCGCAAGGTCCTTGAGAATGATCGAAATCCTCTTGGCGAACGAGCCGTTGATCCGCATGGCGCTATTTCTGGGTATTCTAGGAATTGTAGCGACCTGGGAAATGGCGATGCCCCGGCGTCGGCGGGAGATCCCGCGTGTCATTCGCTGGACGAACAACTTCGGCGTCGTCGTGCTGGACACTATTTTGGTGCGGCTGGCCTTTCCAATTGTTGCGGTCGGGATGGCGCTCCTCGCGGCAGAGCGCGGCTGGGGCCTATTGAACGTGTTCGAAGTGCCGTTCTGGCTTTCTTTTATCCTGTCAGTCCTTGCGCTCGATCTAGCCATCTACCTCCAGCATGTGATGTTCCACGCGGTTCCGACACTTTGGCGGCTGCACCGCATGCACCATGCCGATTTGGAATTCGACGTCTCGACCGGCCTTCGGTTCCACCCGATCGAGATCCTTCTCTCGATGGGTATCAAACTCTCCGTAGTTACTGTCTTGGGTCCACCCGCCCTCGCCGTGCTCGTATTCGAGGTGTTGCTCAACGTCACCGCCATGTTCAATCATGGCAACATTCTCATCCCCGAGCGGATCGACCGCATCCTGCGACTGTTCGTGGTCACGCCGGACATGCATCGCGTACATCACTCGATTTTGCCAAGCGAGACCAATTCCAATTTTGGCTTCAACTTGCCTTGGTGGGATCGGTTACTCGGCACCTATCGGTCGCAGCCGATCAAAGGGCATGTCAGCATGACCATCGGGATCGAGCAGTTTCGTACGCGCCGCGATCTATGGCTCGATCGAATGCTCATTCAACCGGTACGGGGCCTGTCGAGCCGCTATGCGATAAATCGCGAATACCGGGAAGAAAAGTGATACATGGCAGCCGTGTTTAGCCGCGCGCCGCTATAGCGATCCTCGGCGCTGCGGCAATTATGCTAACCTTGAATTATCCACATCGATTGAACGTCGGAGCCGGTGAGGTGTGACAAGATCGGTTTAGCCTCCTTTGGCCTGGGCCCGTGAACTCACCCGTTTGGAACTAGAGTCCGTTAGTCATTTGAACCTATCGGTTCGGTTTGGACAACGGGGCGAGGCGCGAAGCCCCGCATATATCGTAGCGTCTCGCCCCGTTGCATCGCGAGGACGCTTGCAGCAGCGAAGGCTGCCAGCGTCTGGTTGCCGATTGAGCTGTGCGGCCGGACGGTGTTGTAGTCGATCCGCCGACCCTCGATCTTCTCGATGGCGTCGACGAGCGAGCCGAAAAAGCTCTCGTTCAAGCATTCGTCGCGCAGCTTGCCATTGAAGCTCTCAATGAAGGCGTTCTGCTTCGGCTTGCCGCGTCGCTCCACGAGGCGATCCAGTTCGGCGACCAGGCGTCGTCCGGTGATCGAGGTATCGGGCGCCGTCGCCAGACTTTCCTTCGTGAAGTCTTCGACCGCGGTCAGGATGCGGAACCGCCGCCCGGCCGGAATGCCCGGCACTGCGTTGGATCGGTCGTGATCGATGGTCCGCCCGCGAGTTCGATGCAGTACGGGATCGCAGGGAAGACGGCATTCAAGCAGGTGACGATTGCCGTCGGTCGTCCCGGAAGATTGACGATCAACCCCGCTCTACGCAGCCCTGCGATCTGCCGCGACAAAATTGCCGTCGGCACTTCGGTCAAACTCGCCATGCGCATCGCCTCGCCGAAGCCAGGCAACATCCTGTCGCAGACATCCGCCGTCGCTTCCGGCGTAACATCGCGCGGCGACGGTCCGGTTCCGCCCGTCGTCAACACCAACGCGCAGCGCATGTCGTCGATCAGCCGCGTCAACGTTTGCGTGATCGCCACGCGATCGTCGGGGATGAGGACCCGATGCGGCGTCCATGGCGAGGCGAGGACGCGCCCGACATATGCTTCGATCGCCGGACCGCCCTCGTCTTTATATGTTCCCGCCGATGCGCGATCCGAGCAGGTCACGATTCCGATCGACACCGGCGCCGCCATGCTCAAGCCCCGAACCGCGCAAAGAGAACGTTGTTCTCGAGATGGATATGCTCCATCAGATCGGATTCCAGCTTGCGCGTCCCGGTATAGAGCGCACGCCAGGAATTGCAGGCGCCGTCCGGAGGCACATGCTCGCCCGTCAGCCGCGCCAGTTCGCGCAATTGCGCGCCATGCGCGTCGTGTTCGGCGCGCATAACCGAGATCGGCATTCCGATCATCGGATTTCCGCCTGCCCGCAGCATCGGGAACAACACGCCCTCTTCCTTCGCCATATGAGCGCCGAGCTCGTGCTCCATTTCGGTCAACAGATCGGCAAGTCCGGCCGGAACTTCGGGCCGATCCGCATGTACGCGTTCGACGCGCCGAGCCAGCGTGATCAACTCGGGAAGTTCCCGGCGATGCGCTTCGTGATAGCGCGTGACGATATGCTCAATCAGGCCGACGGTCGTCCCCGGCAAGTCCGCCGGTGCGGCAACGAGGGACCGCAACGAATCTTCGATCTCCGCCAGGGGCGCAGCGCGTTTGGCCGCAGCTTCAGCGAGCGACACGCCGCCGCCGCAGCAAAAGTCAAGCTTGTGACGGCGGAATATCGCAGAAGCGCCCGGCAATTCGGCCGCGATCGCGCCGATCTGGCGGTCGGCGAAGCGGGTCGTTTCGATGCTTTCCATTGGATCTCTCCTTCGCCGGCGCACCGGCCTTAATTGGTATTTCGAAAGCCAGTTAACGTTCGCTCCCTATACTGGTATTGTCAATACCAATTGGAGGTTTCCACCGTGCGACTTCTCGCCTCGACCGACTTTGCTTTGAGAATTCTGCTGCGGCTCGTCGCCGCACCCGACCGCCGGCTGGATACGCCCGGCCTCGCGCTGGCGACGGGCGTGCCGCGCAACCATGTCCACAAGATCGTTCAAAGCCTTGCCGCCGCTGGGTATGTCCGGACGACGCGGGGCAGCGGCGGCGGCGTGAGCCTGCTTCGTTCGCCTGCGCAAATCCCGATCGGCGCAATCGTGCGCCACTTCGAAGCCGAGCAAGCCCTGGTCGAATGCGACAGGGCAGATGGCGGCGCGTGCCCGCTGATGCCGGACTGTGCGCTGCGCGGAATCCTCCGCCGCGCGCGCGGCGTATTTCTCGCGGCACTCGATACGACGAGCCTCGCCGACTGCGCGCCCGCCGTCTCTATCGGCAATCGGAACATCCCGACGCTGCCATCGCCCCGAACGCGGCGAAAGTCTGCCGGCGCTTCGCGCTGATCGGCTCGGCAGGATGATCGACGCGCGCATCGATCGGCGGCAAACGGTCGCGATCCGCCGCCGAGGATAGATGCGGTCCTAGATCGCGCAACAGACCATCATGGATAGCGTAGATCCAGCCATGCAGGTTGAGAGGTCTCCCCGACGCCCAGGCGCGTTCGACGATCGGCGTCGCAGCGAGCCGGCGCACCTGCATCTCGACATTGATCTCGCAAAGCCGATCGAGCCGAAGGTCCGGATTGACGATCGCGTCGAACTTCTCGCGGTGTCCGCGATATAGCGTCGATAGGGGCTGAAGCCAGTGATCGAGCATCGCGCCGATTTCGCCGGACATCGCCCGTCGGACGCCGCCGCAGCCATAATGGCCGCAAACGACGATGTGTTCGACGCCGAGTTGGTCAACGGCGAACTCCAGAACCGACAGAATGTTCATGTCGCTGGTATGGACGAAGTTCGCGATATTGCGATGAACGAAGACCTCGCCCGGATCGAGATCGAGCACGTCGTTCGCCGTGACGCGAGAGTCGGAGCAGCCGATCCATAGATAATTGGGCGTTTGCTGCTCCGCGAGCCGGCGAAAGAAATCCGGATCGTCGCGCGTCTTGCGTGCCGCCCACGCCACGTTCCTGTCAAACAGATGATCGAGCGTACGCGCCATATTATTCTCCGAAATAACCATGTCCAGCCGCGCCGCCGGTTCCATCACCGCCACGACGCTCCGCCATTCCCGCCGCTAACCGCGCTAGATCGCCCGGCGTCAAGCGTTTGCGCGCGAGCGGCAGGACAAGCGCATTCTCCCAATCGATGTGCCGCCGCATGGCGCCAACAAACGTCGCGACAGACGAGGCAAAGCCCGCGTCGGGAACGGCCTGGCTTGCGCAATCCCGCAGGCCGGCAACGATGGCGAACGATAAGTCGCGCGCCCGCGCACGCTCGCCCTCCACCAGTCCCAGTATCCGCTCCACGCCGTCCGCAGTACGGCAGCGCGCACGCAACATCGGGAAAAGCGTCTCCTCCTCCTCGTCAAGATGAAGCGCCGCGTCGCCCAGCAAGAACGCCAACAAAAGGCGAGCTGCGGCCGCGCGGCGCGCAACGCGTCGATCGGACGCCAGCCGCTCGAGATGTGCAAGAAACGCGCGAAACCGGTAGTGCTCCGCCTCAAGAAAGTCGAGCGGCGCCGACAGCAAGCGCAGATCGGCAGATTCGATCACCGGATCGCGCGGCGATCGCATGACATGCCTATTCCGGAGCGACGCCGGCACGCGCCGCAAGGTCGCGAAGATAGCGCGAAACGGCCTCGCGATAGGCCTTGTCCTCAATCTGCCTTGCGATACGCGCGCGCACGGCCGCATAGGGTAAGGACCGGCCCGACGCGCGTTGATCCACCCGGGCGACATGAAACCCATACCGTGTCGGGATCGGCACAGCACAGAGCTCGCCCTCGTCGAGCGCGAAAAGATAGGTCTCGAATTCCGGCACCGTCGTGCCGCGCGAGACTTGCCCCAGCGAGCCGCCATTCGCACCCGACGGACAAGCGGAGCTTTCCCGCGCGATCTTCTCAAACAGACCAGGATTCGCTTCGATCTCCTTCAAAGCGGCTTGCGCTTGCTCGAAAGCCCGCGCGCGCGCATCTTTATCGTCCGGCGCCGCCGCAAACAGGATATGCCGCGCTTCGAGAAGATCGGGACTGCGATAGTTCTCGGGATTGGCGTCGAACCAAGCGCGGCACGCTGTCTCGTCCGCCGCCGGTACCGTAACCTCGGCCTCGAGCACCGCTTCGATCGCGTCGGCGATCTCGCTTTCGGAAGGCTTCTCGACCTTCAGAAGGCCGAGATCGCGCGCGCGATCGACAAGCAATCCGCGGATCATCAAGCTGCGTTCGGCCGCCGCACGCGCGGCGTCTAGCGATGGAGCGGGCGCGTATTGCATCTCCGCCGCGATGTCGCGTTCTTCAAGCATGGCGCCCGCCTCCCCGACGACGAACGATCTGGTAGCTCCGGAACACGTACCCCACGGGCGCGCTCCAGATATGCACCAGCCGCGAGAACGGAAAGACGAGGAACATCGTGAAGCCAAGCACCAAGTGCAGCCGGTAAGGCCATGCGAGATCGGCAAGCGCTTGCGCTTCGCCGCCGCGCAGCGTCACGATCCGCTGTACGTAGTCGGAAAGGATCAGCATCACCGAACCATCAGGGTGTTGCAGCGAGTAAGGGATCGTCACCATACCAAGCGTCAACTGCACCCAGAGCAGTATGACGATCGCGACGTCCATTACCGAACTCGTGGCGCGGATACGCGGATCGGTCAGGCGGCGATGGATCAGCAGCGTCAAGCCGATCCAGCAGAGCGTGCCGAACACACCACCCGCCACGATCGCCAGCAACTGCTTGGCTTCAACGCTCAGTCCCAACGACGTGTAGACCTCATGCGGCGTCAATAGCCCGACGAAATGTCCCGCGAAGATCGCGAGTATGCCGACATGGAAAAAATTCGATCCCCAGCGAAGCTGGCGTGCCCGCAACATCTGGCTGGAGCCGGAGCGCCAGGAATATTGCTCGCGATCGAATCTGATCCAACTTCCGATCAGGAAGACACTGAGGCATATATAGGGATAGATCTCGAATAGGAATTTTTGGATCCAGAGCATCGGTCTCTCCCCCTCAACCTGCGTTCATTCGTGCGACCCATTCGGTCGCCTTACCGCATGTCGCCGCACCGGCCGCCGCCTCGCCGGGGCCGAACCGGACTTCCGCTTCGGCCCAGTCGCGATCGATCTCGTCCAGCGTCGGATCGCGATCGGGCAAACCATCGTCGGCGGGCGCTTGACTATCGCCCGCCAACTCGCGCACGACGGCGATCAGCCCGGCATAAGGCGAACCGCGCTTGCCAAGCCGCAATTGGATCGGCGCCAACAGCGGTGCCAGATCGGCCAGCAATCGCCGCGCATCGGCCGGATCGATCTGCGCCGCGAACTCCAGAATGACCGGCAGATAGTCGGGCAGTTCCTCGGCGGACAAGGCGAATCCGGCTTTGCGGTAATGCTCGATCAGATCGACCATCGCCGGGCCCCGGTCGCGCGAGTCGCCATGGACATGCTCGAACAGATGAAGCGACAACGACCGGATGCGATCGAACAACGCGACCCAGCGTTCCTGCAACGTCAGCAAGTCGCGATCGGCGAGCATCGCGATCGCCGCATCGACGCGCGCCAGCGCCGCCGGGCCTAAGACGCCATCTTCGGCGATCGCCGCCCTTATCTCCGGCAGAGCACCCCGCATCGCGGCAGAGGGATAGTCGACCAACGCGGAGAGTGCTTTGTATATCCGCATGGCTCAACCCTCCGCCGGCGCGCGTGATTTGCGCTTGCCGAACAAGGAAACGTCGTTCGGCCCTTCCGAACAGCCGTTGCCAAAGGTGAATCCGCAGGACGAACGCAGATCGTAGGCGTTCTCGGCGTACTCGCGATGCGTCGACGGGATGACGAAGCGGTCCTCGTAGTTCGCGATCGCGAGGATTTTATACATGTCCTCGACCATCGCAGCGTCCATACCGACTTTCGCCAGAACGCCGTCCGCCTCGCGCGCCTCCACATGGCGCGCTCGCATGAAGGCGCGCATCGCCAACATCCGTTCGAGCGCATGCGCGACAGGTGCCTCGTCGCCCGCCGTCAGCAGATTGGCGAGGTAGCGCAGCGGAATACGCAAGGACCGCACGTCGGGAATACCGCCGTCGTCCTCGATCTTGCCGGCGTCCGAAGCCGCCTGGATCGGCGATAGTGGCGGGATGTACCAGACCATCGGCAGGGTCCGGTACTCCGGATGCAGCGGGAATGCGATCTTCCAGTCGATCGCCATCTTGTAGACCGGCGATTTCCGCGCCGATTCAAGCCATGCTTCTGGTATTCCCTCCTTGCGCGCGGCTTCGATCACGGCGGGATCGTGTGGATCGAGGAACACGTCGAGCTGCGCGCCGTAGAGGTCCTTGTCGTCCGGTGCCGAAGCCGCCGCCTCGATCCGGTCGGCGTCGTAGAGCATGACGCCGAGATAGCGGATGCGGCCGACGCAAGTTTCCGAACAAACCGTCGGCTCGCCGACCTCGAGGCGCGGATAGCAGAGAATGCATTTCTCCGCTTTGCCGCTCTGCCAATTGTAATAGATTTTCTTGTAGGGGCAGGCCGACACGCACATGCGCCAGCCGCGGCATTTGTCCTGATCGACTAGGACGATCCCGTCTTCTTCGCGCTTGTAGATCGATCCCGACGGGCACGCCGCGACGCAAGCCGGATTGAGGCAGTGCTCGCACAGCCGCGGCAGATAGAACATGAAGGTGTTCTCGAACTGACCGTGGATTTCCTTCTGCACGCCTTCGAAATTCGCATCGCGCGAGCGTTTGGCGAACTCGGTGCCGAGGATTTCTTCCCAGTTCGGCCCCCACTCGATCTTTTCCATCCGCCGTCCGTCGATCAACGAGCGCGGACGCGCGGTCGGAAACGCCTCCATCTCGGGCGCGGATTGCAGATGGTCGTAATCGAAGGTGAACGGCTCGTAATAGTCGTCGATCTCCGGCAGGTTCGGATTGGCGAAAAGCTGCGCCAAGATTCGCCACTTGCCGCCCAGGCGCGGCCGGATCTTTCCATTTGCCTGCCGGACCCAGCCCCCCTTCCACCGGTTTTGATTCTCCCACTCTTTGGGATAACCGATGCCCGGTTTGGTTTCGACGTTGTTGAACCACGCGTACTCGACGCCTTCGCGCGACGTCCAGACGTTTTTGCACGTCACGGAACACGTGTGGCAGCCGATGCATTTATCGAGGTTCAGGACCATCGCGATTTGAGCGCGGACTTTCATCGGGGGATCTCCTTGCCGGTCACTCGGCCACGGCCGGCGCGGGCCGGTCGAGCCAGTCCACATTCGCCATCTTGCGCACGATCACGAATTCGTCGCGGTTCGTGCCGATGGTGCCGTGGTAGTTGAACCCGTAGCTTTGCTGCGCGTAGCCGCCGATCATATGCGTCGGCTTCGGGCAGGTGCGCGTGACCGAGTTATGGATGCCGCCGCGCGCGCGCGTCAGCTCCGATCCCGGCACGTTCACGATCTTCTCCTGCGCGTGGTACATCAGGATCATGCCGGCGGCGACGCGCTGCGATACGACCGCGCGCGCCACCAGCGCGCCGTTGGCGTTGAACGCCTCGATCCAGTCGTTGTCCTCCACGCCGATCGACTTCGCGTCGATCTCCGACAGCCAGACGATCGGCCCGCCGCGCGACAAGGTCAGCATCAGCAGATTGTCCGTATAGGTCGAGTGGATGCCCCACTTCTGATGGGGCGTGATGAAGTTCAGCGCGATCTCACGATTGCCGTTGGGCCGCTTTTCGAGCAACGGCGTCACCGTCTTGGTGTCGATCGGCGGTTTGTAGACGCAGAAGCCTTCGCCGAAAGCCAGCATCCAAGGATGATCCTGATAGAGCTGCTGGCGGCCGGTCAGGGTGCGCCACGGGATCAACTCGTGGACGTTGGTCCAGCCGGCGTTGTAGCTGATGTGCTCGCTTTCGATCCCGGACCATGTCGGCGCGGAAATGATCTTCCGCGGCTGGGCCTGGATGTCGCGGAAACGGATCTTCTCGTCCTCGCGCGGGCGGGCAAGATGCGCGTGATCGCGCCCGGTCGCTTGGCTCAACGCCTCCCACGCTTTGACGGCGACATGACCGTTCGTTTCGGGGGCGAGCGCCAGCACGACTTCGGTCGCGTCGATATCGCTGTCGATCTTGGCGAGGCCTTTCGTCGGCCCCTCCTCCGCGACCGTGCCGTTGAGATGCTTCAGGAACTCGACCTCGTCGCCGGTCTTCCACGCGATGCCTTTGACGCCGTTCCCGAGTTTGTCGAGCAACGGCCCCAACGCCGTGAAGCGGCGATAGAGATTGGGGTAATCGCGTTCGACCGTAACGACGGAGGCCATCGTCTTGCCGGGCACCGGCTCGGTTTCGCCCTTCTTCCATTCCTTCGGCGCGAAGGGCTGGGCGAGTTCGCCGGGCGTGTCGTGCTGCAACGGCAAAAGGACGACGTCCTTCTCGACGCCCAAATGGCCCGGTGCGAGTTCCGACACCTTCTTGGCGAAACCCTTGAAGATCTCCCAGTCGCTGCGCGCTTCCCAGGCCGGATCCACCGCCGCCGACAGCGGATGGATGAACGGATGCATATCCGAAGTATTGAGATCGTGTTTTTCGTACCAGGTCGCGGTCGGCAACACGATATCGGAATAGACGCACGTCGTGGACATGCGGAAATCGAGCGTGACCAGCAGGTCGAGCTTGCCCTCCGGCGCGACCGGATGCCAAGCGACCTCCCGCGGCTTCTCGCTGCCTTCTTCGCCCAGATCCTTGCCGAGAACACCGTGCTGCGTGCCGAGCAGATGTTTGAGGAAATATTCGTGCCCTTTGCCGCTGGAGCCAAGCAGGTTCGAGCGCCAGACGAACATGTTGCGGGGCCAGTTGACCGGCGAGTCCGGGTCTTCGCACGACATCCGCAGAGAACCGTCCTTCAGACTTTTGGCCACATAGGCGGGCGCTTCCATCCCGGCGGCGGTGGCGTCCCGCGCGACGGCGAGCGGGTTGCGGCCCAATTGCGGCGCCGAGGGCAGCCAGCCCATGCGCTCGGCCCGGACGTTGAAATCGATCAACGCGCCGCCGAATCCCTCCGGCGCCAGCGGCGACAGGATTTCGTCGATGTCGAGTTTCTCGTATCGCCACTGGTTGGTATGCGCATAGAAGAACGACGTCGAGTTCATCTGACGCGGCGGCCGGGCCCAGTCGAGCGCGAAAGCCAGCGGCAGCCAGCCCGATTGCGGGCGCAGCTTCTCCTGGCCAACGTAATGCGACCAGCCGCCGCCGGGCTGCCCCACGCAGCCGCACATGACCAGCATGTTGATCAGGCCGCGATAGTTCATGTCGGCGTGATACCAGTGGTTCAGCGCCGCGCCGACGATGACCATCGACTTGCCCTTGGTCTTCGCCGCGTTGTCGGCGAAGCCACGCGCCACGGCGACGATCCGATCGCGCGGCACGCCGCAGATCTTCTCCGCCCAAGCCGGCGTGTAAGGATGGTCGTCGTCGTAGCTTGTCGCCACTTCCCCGCCCAAGCCGCGATCGACGCCGTAGTTGGCGGCGAACAGATCGAACACCGTCGCGACCAGCGCCTCACCGTCCTTCAACGCGACGCGCTTCGCGGGCACGTTGCGCGCGATCGTACGGCTATGCGCCGAACCCTTGAAATGGGGCGAGCGCGGCATGTCTTCGGCGGCGAAATAGGGAAACTCGACGGTGACCGTTTCACCGCTCCCGAGCAGACTAAGCGTCGGGCGAACCTCGGTGCCCGACCATGCATCGCGGCCTTCGAGATTCCACTTTCCTTTTTCACCCCACCGGAAACCAATCGAACCCGTCGGCACATAACAGCCGCCGTCGGTCTCTCGCAGCGCGACGGGCTTCCAGTCGGGGTTATTTGCTTCGCCCAGCCCGCCGTCGAAATCCGACGCGCGCACGAACCGATCGGCGACCAGCTTGCCGTCGCGCGCGACGAGCTTCACCAGCATGGGGAAGTCGGAATAGCGCGTCACGTAATCGCGGAAATATGGATCCGGCTTGTCGAGATGGAACTCCTTCAAGATCACATGACCGAACGCCATCGCGAGCGCCGCGTCGGTGCCTTGCTTCGGATGCAGCCAGATATCGGCGAATTTCGACGCTTCGGAATAGTCGGGCGTGACGACGACGGCCTTGGCGCCCTTGTACCGGACTTCGGTGAAGAAATGTGCGTCGGGCGTGCGCGTCTGGGGAACGTTCGAACCCCAGAGGATGAGATATGTCGAATTGTACCAATCGGCGCTTTCCGGCACGTCGGTCTGTTCGCCCCAGGTTTGCGGCGAGGCCGGAGGCAAGTCGCAATACCAGTCGTAAAAGCTCATGCACACGCCGCCAAGCAGCGACAGATAGCGCGAGCCGGCCGCGTAGCTGATCATCGACATCGCGGGGATCGGCGAAAAGCCGATGACCCGATCCGGGCCCCAAGTTTTCGCGGTATGAATATTCGCCGCCGCGACGATCTCGTTCGCCTCGTCCCAGGTAGCCCGGACGAAGCCGCCCTTGCCGCGGCTGCCGCGTATCTGGGCCATCTTCGCGGGATCGTCCGCGATCGACTTCCACGCCAGGACCGGATCGCTATGCTCGGTTTTGGCCTTGCGCCACAACCGGATCAATCGCCCTCGGATCAGCGGACGTTTCACACGGTTAGCGCTGTAGAGATACCAGGAATACGACGCGCCGCGCGAACAGCCGCGCGGTTCGTGATTGGGCATATCCGGCCGCGTGCGCGGATAGTCGGTCTGCTGCGTCTCCCACGTCACGATGCCGCCCTTGACGTAGATTTTCCACGAGCACGAACCCGTGCAGTTGGCGCCGTGGGTCGAGCGCACGATCCGGTCGTGGGCCCAGCGATTGCGATAGCCCTCCTCCCATTCGCGCTTCTCATTGGTGACGGTGCCGTGACCGCCGCTGAAGGATTCGACGTTGCGCGATAGAAAATTCAGGCGGTCGAGGAATTGGCTCATGCTCCGCTCCTTTTTACTTCGCGGCCAGGCCGCGTTCGATTTCATACAGAAGGCCGCCGCGACGGGTGTAGAACCACCAGGTCACGGCGATGCAGCTCACGTAGAACGCGAGGAACCCGTAGAGCGCCCATTCGGCGCCGCCAGTCAGTGCCAGCGAACTGCCAAAGGACTTCGGAATGAAGAACGCGCCGTAGGCGGCGATCGCCGAGCTGAATCCGATGATCGCAGCGCCTTCCTTCTCGGCGGCGCGCGTCCGCGCTTCGGCCGACATTCCAGGCTCAAGCCGCGCGACTTCCTTGCGCATGATCGCGGGGATCATCTGGAATGTGGATGCGTTGCCCACGCCTGACGCAAAGAACAGGAACAAGAAACCTGCGAAGAAGATCGCGAAGCTTTTCTGGTCGATCGCATGCAACACCGCCAAGACGCCAAAGCCCATGGCGATGAAGGTCCAGAACGTGATGCGCCCACCCCCGAGCCGGTCGCTGGCCTTCCCGGCGATCACGCGGCTGATCGCGCCGACCAGCGGACCAAGGAACGCGTATTGCAACGCGTTGATCTCGGGGAACAGGATCTTGGTCAGCAACGGGAATGCCGCCGAGAAGCCGATGAACGACCCGAATGTGCCGGTATAGAGCCAGCACATAATCCAGTTATGCGTGCGGCGGAAAATCACGGCTTGATCGGCGAAGCTCGCCCGCATGCTGGCGATGTCGTTCATTCCGAACCACGCCGCGATCGCCGAGGCCGCAATGAACGGCACGAACACATAGCCGGCATTCTGCAGCCAGAGCGTCGACTTGACGCCGCCAACCGTCGCAGTCTGCGGATCGCCACCCAGCCAACCGAACACGCCCGTCGTGATCGCGATCGGCACGACGAACTGCACGACGCTGACGCCGAGATTGCCGAGACCCGCGTTGATGGCCAGCGCGTTACCCTTCTCTGCCTTCGGAAAGAAGAACGAGATGTTCGCCATCGACGAGGCGAAGTTGCCGCCGCCGAAGCCGCAGAGCAGCGCGAGGACAAGGAAGATCCAGTACGGCGTATCTGGGTCCTGAACCGCCATGCCCATGCCAACTGCGGGCAGTATCAGCGACCATGTCGCCAGCGTCGTCCACATCCGGCCGCCGAAGATTGCGGGCATAAAGCTGTAGAAGATGCGCAACGTGGCGCCGGACACGCCAGGAAGCGAGGCGAGCCAGAAAAGCTGTTCGGTCGTAAACGCGAAGCCGACACTGGGTAAACGCGCCACGACGACCGACCAGACCATCCACACCGCGAACGAAAGCAGCAAGCACGGAACCGAGATCCAAAGATTGCGGCGCGCTATCGCACGGCCCGTCTCCGACCAGAATGCTCGGTCTTCGGGCCGCCAGTCCTGCAACGCGCCCGTCCCCGCCAAGGCACCTTCCTGTGCGGGGCCGTGCAACGGCGCCATTTCCGGCAGTTCGGGCAGTTTACGTGCGGGGATGCCGGCATCGGCGGCCGCACGTTCCATCTGGCGCACGGCGACGTGCATCCAGACGAGCGCCACGGCGACGATCGCGAACAACAGCCAGAAGCAGCTTTGCCAGACGCCGGTCAAATCGTTGAGCGCGCCGAAAGCGATCGGCAGTACGAAGCCGCCCAGACCGCCGACCAGACCGACGACACCGCCAACCGCGCCGACGCGATCAGGGTAATAGACGGGAATATGCTTGTAGACCGCCGCCTTGCCCAGGCTCATGAAGAAGCCGAGCACGAACGCGACCGCCATAAATCCGACGACACCCATATGCGTCGAAAACTCGACCGGCCCGCGGATGCCTTCGATGACATAGTGCGTCGGCGGATAGGACAGGACGAAGGTGCAGACAACCGACACCATGAATGTCCAGTACATCACGCGCCGCGCGCCGAATTTGTCGGACAGATGACCGCCATAGGCGCGGAAGATCGACGCCGGGATCGAGTAGACCGCGCCGATCATGCCCGCCGTGGCGATGTCGAGTCCGTAGACCCCGATCAGATAGCGCGGCAACCATAGCGCCAGCGCGACGAATGCGCCGAACACGAAGAAATAGTAGAGCGAGAAACGCCAGACTTGGATATTCTTCAGCGGCTCCATCATCGCCGACAACGGCTCAGGCTTGCGGCCCTCCGCGCGGCGGCGCGCGAGATCGGGATCGTCCTTCGTCGTCAGAAAGAAGATCACGGCCATGACCGCCAAGCCGATCGCCCAGACGATCGCGACCGTTCTCCAGCCATAGGCCACCATCACGACAGGCGCCGCGAACTTCGTCACGGCCGCGCCAACATTGCCGGCACCGAATATGCCAAGCGCGGTGCCCTGCTGAGATTTCGGAAACCACTTCGCCACGTAGGCGACGCCGACGGAGAACGATCCGCCGGCGATCCCCACACCCAGCGCCGCGATCAAGAAGGTCTTGTAGTCATAGGCGAAGGTCAGCAGGAACGTCATGACCGCCGCCGACAGCATCACCAGGGCGTAGACCACCCGGCCGCCATACTGGTCGGCCCAGATGCCAAGGATTAGACGGATCAGTGATCCTGTCAGAATCGGCGTCCCGACGAGCAATCCGAACTGCGTGTCGGAGAGACCGAGGTCCTTTTTTATCTGAATGCCAATGATGGCGAAGATCGTCCAAACCGCAAAGCATGCGGTAAAGGCCAGCGTGCTCATCCACAACGCGGCTTGTTGCCCGGCGGGTTTTTCGGCGGTAACGATCATGGCTCCCCCTCGCGCGGATGCGCGATCCATGACGCGGATGATTGGGGGCGAGACGTCGTGCGCGGTTGATCCAGGTCAACGTCGGACAGGCGCCAACAACATAAAGTCGAGACAACAAGACCTTCGGCAAGCCATCACTTGACGAAAGTCAATTTCCATCGGGCCAAGAGGCGACAATGAAGCCAACCGACCGAGACGCTCTTGCCGCCATACCTCTGTTCCGCGACGCGTCGCGGGAAATTGCCGAACGTCTCGCGATCGGCGCCTTCGTCCAGACATTGCCCAAAGGCACGCTACTATTCGATCAAGGACAAGACGCCGAGTTTTTACACGTGATCCTCGAAGGCCGATGCGGCTTGATCGGCAACCGGTCCGATGGCGAGGAATGCGTCGTCGAAATCATGCATGCTGGCGATTGCTTCATTCTCCCCGCCATCCTGCTCGAAGCGCCCTATCTGATGGGCGCGCGCGTTCTGGAAAGCTCACGCATCGCGATGATTCCCGCCGAGACCCTGCGCCGCGCTTTCGCAAAGGAGCCCCAGTTGATGCGCGCCGCTGCGCTGCAGCTCGCGCGCTACTGGCGCGTGCTCGTCCGGCAGATCAAAGACTTGAAACTGCGCTCGACGGCCGAACGCGTCGGCGCTCATCTTTGCGGGCTGAGCGGTGATGCGCAAAGCGGGCCCATCGCGCTCGACATCCGCGACGAGTATCGCGCCATCGCCGGGCGTCTTGGAATGAGCCCTGAGACATGGTCGCGCGCGCTCAAGCAGCTCGAACCTGAGGGCGTGGTTGCGAAGGGTAAGCGCATCCAAATCGAAGACATCGCGCGCCTCCGGGCCTATTCCCGCTTCGATGATCTACGCTAATAGACGCTCTGGTCTGAAAATACCAACGCTCGCGGCAAAGGCTTATTGAGCCCATTCCCGATAAAAATTAAGTGGATAACGTAAATCAAAATTAATGCTGCCTGCGCCATCCAGATCTTCGATCAAGACTGAATGTACGTCATATGAAATAGGCCTCGGATCATCGCGATACAAGGTAGCCACCACAACTCAGAATGAGAAATAAGATACCATCTCCCCCAGCATTCGCTGCCACTCATAGCTGCACCTATCAGACTCGCTTCAGCTAGATTGATATAAATGTAAGAAAGCTGCGAATCAGCGGCATTGGTATGTCGGGAGAAATGGATGTCCGGATTGCTTTCGCGTTTGCGTATCGCGTTTCAAGTATCGCTTATCGGAGTCGCCGGAGTACTGGGCATTGTCGCGATCGGCGCGATCTACTTCGTGGGGAGTGCCGATCAGCAACGTACGCAAGCTTTCGCCGATCGGCAAAGCGCCCTCGATGATACGCTAAAATCGCTTGATATCGACCTGTTGCAAACACGCCGCCACGAGAAGGATTTCCTGCTTCGGCGCGAGGAGACATATGTCGCGCGTCATGTCGCCGCCCAGCAAGCGGCGGCTAAGAATATCGCCGCGATCCTGTCGGGCACGAGTGACGGCGAGTTGCGCGCGAACGCCCAGCGGGTGCAAGCGGGATTGGATGTCTACCGCCAGCAATTCGCCACGGTCGTCGCCGAGCAGACAAAACTCGGCCTGAACGAGAATGCGGGCTTGCAGGGCACGCTCCGCCGATCGGTGCAGGCGGTCGAGGCCGCGCTCGCGCGCCACGACTTACCGCGCCTGGCGGTCACAATGCTAATGATGCGCCGACACGAGAAGGACTACATCCTTCGCGGCACCGCGAGCTATGGCGAGGATATGAAGAAGCGCGCGGCCGAGTTCGCGGCTGCGCTACCCGCTGCGAACCTACCTGCCACCGAGCGCGATCAGATCATTCAGTTGATGGATGCCTACCATCGCGATTTCGCGGAGTTCCTGTCGACCGATCAGAAGCTCCGTGCCGACATACGCAAATTGTCCGAGGCCTACGCGGCCCTCGAACCCGAACTCGACCGTATGGCCAAGCGCATCGTTTCGGCACAGGAAGCCGCGCGCGCAGAGCTGGTCGCCAAGCGCGAAGCGACGGCCGCGATGATCGGGACGACGATCGCGATCGTGACTCTGCTCGTTGCACTACTCGCTTTCGTTATCAGCCGCGGCATCGTTGGGCCGGTGACTTCACTGACCGGCACGATGGGACGCCTCGCCGCCGGCGATCTCGATACCGCGATCGACGGTCGCGCGCGCAAGGACGAGTTGGGCGCCATGGCGCGCTCCGTCGAGGTCTTCAAAGAAAACGCGATGGAAGCGCGTCGCCTGCGTGCCGAGCAAGCGCGCGCTGCCGAGGAAGCCGAACTGCAGAAGAAACAGGCGCTGATGGATATGGCCGAGACGGTCGAACGTGAGACGGCCAATGCGCTCGCCTCGATCTCCAAGAATACCCTCCAGGTCAATGGCGCAGCCGAAAGCATGTCGAGCCTGGCGCAAGAAGTGACGATGGACTCGCAGGCGGTAGCGGCCGCGTCGGAAGAGGCGCTCGTGAATGTTCAAACGGTATCTTCTTCCGCCGAGGAGCTCTCCGCTTCCATTCGTGAAATTGCGGCGCAGGTGGCGCGCGCGTCCAGTGTGACGAAGGAAGCCGTCGAAAGCGGCGATAGAGCACGTACGACGATCGGGTCGCTATCCGAAGCGGTCGCGCGCATTTCGGAGGTCGCGAAGTTGATCGGCCAGATCGCCGGACAAACGAATCTGCTGGCGCTCAACGCCACCATCGAGGCCGCGCGCGCGGGTGAAGCCGGCAAGGGTTTTGCTGTGGTCGCTTCGGAAGTTAAAAACCTCGCCACACAGACGGGCCGCTCGACCGAAGATATCGACAGGCAAGTCGCGGAGATCCGCACCGCGACGGATGCCTCAGTCGCGGCCGTCAGCGAAATCGGCGAACGTATCCGCGAGATCGACGCCGTCGCCACCGCGATCGCCTCGGCGATGGAGGAGCAAGGTGCGGCGACGCAGGAGATTGCGCGCAACGTGGGCCAAACGGCCGACGCAGCGCGCGAAGTCTCATCGAAGATTCAGAATGTCAGCCGTGAGGCCGACAATGTAGGCGCGCGTGCAAGCGAGGTGCGTGGTGCGATCGGTGGCGTCGGAAGAAGCCTAGATGAATTGAAACGTATTCTCGTGCGTGTCGTGCGCACATCAACGGCCGATGCCGACCGTCGTAAGCATGTGCGCTATCCGGTTGATGCGAAAATCGATGTCATCAATGGAGCCAATAAACGGATCGATGCGACGCTCGTCGACGTGTCGCTGGGCGGCGCCCATTTCCGGACAGAGGCGAAGCTGAATCGCGAAGAACGCGGCACGATAAGGTTTGAAGGGTTTGCCGCCTCGATTCCCTATGTTGTGCGTGTTCCCGAACCTGACGGTGCCGTACATGTCGAGTTCCCCGCCAATGCTGTCGGCGAGGATTTCAATGCTTGGCTGCGCCGCCACGTGGCGGGATAGTTATCCGCAAGTACGGTTGGAACCGCGATGATTGACGCGTGTCGATACCCAAAGGTCGGTTGAAACGTAGAAACAAGAATTCCCGCATATCCAAAACACTGAAGCCCGCCGCTGGTTTTCCAGGGCGGGCTTCTTCGTCTCTCACAGAATGGTCGGAGCGGCGGGATTCGAACCCTGAGCGGCATTGCGCCGAGTTCAGTCCGCCAGACCGTGTAAAATCTTTCTATATCAATGTCATTTTCCACAAGTATGAAGCATTTCGAAGCCTTTTGTGGAAAATAGCGTCAATAACATCGGCATCGGCAAAGTGAAGCTTAAGCCAAGGCGATGCCCGTATCGGCAGCGAACCAGCGCACGCGATCGGGCGACGACGGCGCCAAGCCGACCGCTTCGCGCGCAGCGAAGGGCATGCCGAGCGGAACGAAAGCCGCAACGACGACGGTCCCGACATCGACACGCAGCAGCGTGCGCGAGCCGAGGAACTCGACCGTGCGGATGACGCCCTTGATCGGCGCATTGGCGGGATCGACGGCGACGAGATCTTCCGGTCGCACGCCGGCGACCGCGTAGCGGCCCTCGCTTAAATGCGCGGGCATCGCCACGTCGTCGGCGCGCAACGCGCCGCCAGCGATCTTGCCTTCGAACATATTCATTCCCGGCTCGCCCAGGAAGCGCGCGACGAAGACGGCCCGCCTTCGTGACAGACTGGTCTGAGACCTGAAAACTGGACCGTTCTTGGCTAGAGTTTTCGGCGGGATGTTTCCGGCCGGAAGGAGCGAAGAACGATGAAGGCATCGAAGTTTTCGGAGGCTCAGAAGGCGTTCATTCTGAAGCAGGCGTCGGATGGCATGCCTGTGGCTGATATCTGCCGGAAGGCGGGGATCAGCCCGGCGACGTACTTCAATTGGAAGCGCAAATACGATGGCCTGCTACCGACCGAGATGAGGCGGCTAAAGCAGCTCGAGGATGAGAACGCGAAGCTGCGCAAGGTCGTAGCGGATCTGTCGCTCGACAAGGAGATGTTGCAGGACGTCCTACGCCGAAAACTGTAAAGCCTGTCCGCAAGCGCCGGCTGGTTGACGAGGTGCGTGGGACGTGGGGCGTTTCGATCCGGCGAGCCTGCCGGGTGTTGTTGGTCGATACGTCTTCGTATCATTACAAGTCTCGTCGCCGCGGACAGGCTGATCTCGAGCTGCGCATCAAAGACATCTGCCAGACGCGCATACGCTTCGGCTATCGGCGCGTGCACGTGCTGTTGCGTCGTGAGGGTTGGATGGTCAATCACAAGCGGACACGGCGGATCTATCGCGAGTTAGGCCTGCAATTACGGAACAAAACACCAAAGCGTAGGGTTAAGGCGAAGCTGAGAGAAGATCGGCAAGTGGCGACACGGCCGAACGAGACTTGGGCAATGGACTTCGTCCACGATCAACTCGCGACTGGAAGGAAGATTCGTGTGCTGGCGATCGTCGATACGTACTCGCGCTACGTGCCGGTACTCGATCCTCGGTTCAGCTATCGCGGTGAGGATGTCGTTCGGACCTTGGAGAACGTGTGCAAGCGAACTGGCTATCCGAAGACGATCCGAGTTGATCTGGGCTCCGAGTTCATCTCACGCGATCTCGATCTCTGGGCATACACGCACGGCGTCACGCTCGACTTCAGTCGCCCAGGCAAGCCGACTGACAACGCGTTCATCGAGGCCTTCAACGGGCGCTTCCGGGTCGAGTGCCTGAATGCCCACTGGTTCCTGAACCTTGCGGACGCGCAGGAAAAGATGGAGGATTGGCGTAGGTACTATAACGAAGAGCGCCCGCATGGGGCGATCGGGCAAAAAGCCCCGATAACGCTGCTTGGTTGCGACGGCGTGGACGGCCCGCCTTCGTGACAGACGCCGAAAACTCTACCCATCGGCGGTCCAAAGTTCGGTCTCAGAGCAAGACGCCGAAAACTCTACCCATCGGCGGTCCAAAGTTCGGTCTCAGAGCAATGACGAACGGACTCTAGTTCCAAACGGGTGAGTTCTCGGGCTCAGGCCACTGGGTCTGGTCCGATCGTGCTGATCGGAATGTCAATAAGAAGCCGGAACACTAAACACATATTGCTGACTAATTAACTCCGGGCTCGCGAACGTTCCGGCAATCTTTGATAAAATTCCAGGCGCGAAACCCGGAGGCGACCATGAGCTTCTCAAAGTCCCAATTAGACAATCAAAATCTTAAGCTCTGGCAAGATGATGTCAGGAAAATAAGATCACTATCCTCCCATATCTTAGAATTAATCGTGAAAAGGGCTCCCAGTCTCTCGAGCAAATCTAATGACCTGCCCGGGTTTTCTTGAACCAGGCTGATTGGGATAATCAGTTTGGAAAGGGAACCTGAAGATGCCGAAGAAGCGACATAGTGCTGAACAGATCGTCACGAAGCTGCGTCAGATCGACGTGCTGGTGGCGCAGGGCCGGACCATCGGTCAGGCCTGCAAGGAAGTCGAGATTGCCGAACAGAGCTACTACCGCTGGCGAAACGAGTACGGTGGTCTTGAGATCGAACAGGCCAGGCGGTTCAAGGAACTCGAGCGGGAGAATGCCCGATTGAAGCGGCTGGTCGCCGACTTGTCGCTGGAGAAGCAGATTCTGAAGGACGTCGCCGAGGGAAACTTGTAGCGCCCGATCGGCGCCGGCAGGCGGTCGAGGCGATCCGACGGAGATATCGCGTGTCAGAGCGCCATGCTTGCCGGATCGTCAGCCAACCGCGGGGAACCCAGCGCTACATCCCCACGGTCCGTGCTGACGAGGATGTGCTGACGAAAGCGGTTGTCACCCTGGCGTCCGAGTACGGGCGCTACGGCTATCGCCGGATCACCGCGCTGCTGCAGTCCGGTGGCTGGCAGGTAGGCAAGGATCGGGTTCAGCGCATCTGGCGCCGTGAGGGCCTCAAAGTACCCAAGAAGTAGCGCCCAAGGGGACGACTCTGGCTGAACGACGGCTCGTGCGTTCGGCTACGGCCGGAACATCCAAAGCACGTCTGGAGCTACGACTTCGTCTCGGCCCAGACCCACGATGATCGATCAATCCGTCTGCTGACGCAGATCGACGAGTACACCCGAGAGCGCGTTACAATCCGGGTGGCTCGGCGGATCAACAGCTTCGGCGTCATCGAACCGTTCGCCGATGCGATGCTGAGATGGGGCATTCCCGCTCACATACGTTCAGACTACTGGCCGGAGATGACGGCCAAGGTCGTCCGGGACTGGCTCGCGCAGATCGGCTCGAAAACACTGTTCATTGAGCCTAGCAGCCCTTGGGAGAACGGCTACTGCGAGAGCTTCAACGGCAAGCTCAGGGACGAGCTGCTCAATGGCGAGATCTTCTACAGCCTGAAGGAGGCAAGGATCGTCATCGAAACATGCGAAAGCACTACAACGAGAAACGGTCGCACTCATCGCTTGGATATCTGCCGCCAGCGCCGGCAACGTTCGGTCAGATCCAGTCACTCGAACCGATCGCCGCGATGCAGTAATCTCTCATTCGGCTTGGTCTAAAACTCGGTCAGGTCAAAGTCAGATTGTGCTGATCGGAATGTCAATAAGAAGCCGAAGCACGAAATACATGTTTGCTGACTAAGCAACGCCGGGTTAGCCGACGTTCCGATAAGTTTTGGTAGAATTCAGGGCGCAAGACCTGGAGGCAACCATGAAGTTTTCAAAATCCCAAGTAGACAATCATAACCTTAAGCTTTGGCAGCATGACGTCAGGAAAATAAGATCGCTATCCTCCCACATCTTAGAATTAATCGTGAAAAGGGCTCCCAACCTCTCGAGCAAGTCTAAAGCGCACTATTTGTCGAATATCCGTTCACTACTAAGATTGGGATATCATCAGACCGGATCAGTATCGCTATCAGCAGCGACGCGAGCTTTTCTTGAAAAACGTAACGCTACACAATCGGTTTGGCGTTTAAACAAGTCTTCTCTTTTGAATGCATTGATAGCAAGTGACGCTCCAGCGTTTGTAATTTCCCGTGTCCGCAGAGCAAAACTGGATGGACATAGATGACTGTCCTCAGTCAGCGCGTTTAGAAGAGCTTGATCTGCTTCCTTACGGCTGTAATCGCAGATAATTATTACTGCATCCGTCTTCAGACTGTTTGAGACAGCGGCGCTGGTTTTGTAGCGGAGGCTTCGGCTCACCTGGGTTTGCAGTTTAGGCGTTGGCTTGCTGGTACATCAAGCGGCGGTACTCGATTGTCTTTCGTTTGATGGCTTTTCCCCTTTCCAAGATGGCGGCTCCGCGTCCGAGATAGACGTCGGCCGGTGTCAGATTGCCGATGTTTTCGTGGTGGCGTCGGTGATTGTAGTGATCAACGAAGGCGCCGATGCGCCGCTCGAGATCGCCGGGCAGGCAGTAGCTCTCGAGCAAGACGCGGTTCTTCATCGTCTGATGCCAGCGCTCGATCTTGCCCTGGGTCATCGGGTGTTTCGGCGCGCCGCGCACATGCGCGATCCCCCGATTGCCCAGCCATGTCGCCAGATCGCCCGTGACGTAGTTGGAGCCATTATCCGACAGCAATCGCGGCCGCTTGCTCCCACCGTCGCGCCCGGAGGTCGTCAACGCCAGCTCGATCGTCGCCGTCACGTCGGAGGCTTTCATCGTCGTGCAGAGTTTCCACGCGACGATGAAGCGCGAGTAGTCGTCCAAGATGGTCGACAGATAGAACCAGCCCCAGCCGATCACCTTCAGATACGTGAAGTCGGTCTGCCAGAGCTGGTTCGGGTTGGCCGTGGCTCAATCAGTTACACGTCAGCCTGAATTCTCTAGACATTCTGGAAAATACTTTCTCAGATTGCGTTCGATTGTGATTTAAGCCCGTCATAGCCTAGAACCCAAAGAGGCTCTTTAGCCAATCCCACAGCCGCGATAGCAGACCGCGCTTGCCGTACTTCGCGTCGTAATAAGCTTTCCTGCGGGATTTCTCTGCCAAGCGGCCCGCCATGATTTGTTCCGGCGTCCAGCGGCCACACCATATGATCTCGCCGCCATCGATAATGTAGTGCGACTGGCAGGCCTTTTGCCAATTACCAACGGACGGCCAGAGGCTCGGACCGGCGGCGCTTTCGGTGAAAGCCCATTCGGTCGGCCCGAGCGGCGTGCGAATCTTTTCCCCGCATCCGCAAGCACAAAGATGGGCTACAGCTCCGAATTTCTCCGAAACATAGAGAATGCCGGGCTCCAGTTGCTTGGGCATGTATTCCACGCGCTGAAGCGCAATGCGGCTAAGCTTCGTCAAGCGCGGACCTCGATGTAGTTTTTCCGTCGTTCAAGTCATACAAGAAATGAAACGCAGCCTCGGGTTCGACGTAGAAGCCTTTAAGGCGTTTGAACTTGATAACCGCCAGCGAAGCATTGAGTGCGTTCAACTCGCCGATCTGGATATTGACGCGGTACTCTTCGTTAGGGCGGTCTGCGAGTTCCGCGAAGCCCTTTTCTTTGACCTGCGCGGCATTTTCCGGCGCGTAGTAGGTTGCTCGCATCATACCCGACAAAGGTCCGTGCTTACGATTCAAGCCCAAACCAACGTCGATAAAAGGAATTCCCTTCGCAATCAACAAATCGAAGATGCCGGCACGTGAACTGCCTTTGTCGACGCAGACGAAGGCGAACGTTACACCTTCAAAATCTACCGAGCAGGAGGCATCAATGAATTTCGCTTTAAGCGTCAGCCCGTGCCGCAAATTCTCATACCGCGCCTGATAAACTTCGGCCTTCGGCTGCTTGAATTCTGCTTCGTCGAAGCGTCCCGGAGAACGGAAGGCGTTATGAATGTGAAACGGGTCGAGATCGAAGCCGCGAATTTCCTTTATCGGAGTTTTCACAAGAAAATCGAGGACGTACGCACCCGTGCCGCCAAGGCCAATAATTGCCACGACATCTTCCCTGAACTTGGCGGAGAGCTCCGTAATCTCTGCTCGGCTGGTCATGGTGTCATGGATCTTGAAGATGGCGTCCTCAGCGACCGTCTCAACAGAACGGAATGTCAGAGGGTTGCTGGCGAATTTTGCGCGGGCGGGGCCAGAGATAATGCCGACGTAGCTTTCGATTTTGTCGAAGAAGTCTTTGAACCCCACGAGTTGGCCGCCGACGCGTGGTTTGTTGGAGAATTGCCTCTGAACCACAACGTCGGATGCCGCAGCGCTGAGCGCCAGAGTGGTCGGACCTCCGCCGAGATTCGGGATCTGTGAACCATCCATGTTGCACGGATGCGCCCCGGCAAAGAAGATCTGGTGGTCTTCCTGAGCAACGTGATGTTGGTCGGTGAAGACAAGCTTGGTGACGATGGCGCCCCAGCATTCGTTGCCCTGGGCGTCGAGATAAGGGATATCGCGGACCAGCATGTAGTTGCTGTCGAAGCCGACCGCGTATCCCTTCTCGACAAGACGCTTGATTTCGTCGTTATGACTGACCAGTTTCTGAAACACTGAAGATCATCCCGTCTTTGACTTTCACCGACTCACCCTTGACCAGCGTTCCTTCTGGGTGATGGTTCGGTCCATTCGTGTATTTGACCGAGTAGGTGACCTCGGGGTGCTGAGCGTAGTCCGGCACTTCCAGCGTCACAACCTCGGTGTAGCTGATCTTCTTATTGTGCCACTTGTGCGCTGTGCCCTCGACGATGATGGTCACAGTGAACTGCGCAGGGCGCGTCTTGAGCTTCTCGACCCCATCGTTCGAGAGGCGTACTTCGTCCTTGTCACCGATGATCTTATCCGGTTGATCTTCACGTTCCAGCAGCAGTTCCGTGTCTTCGTCATCCTTGTCGACGAGACGCTTGATGCTTTGTCCGGTGATTGTCTTTTTTGGCCACGCCATGCTCAGGCCGTCGACGACGAAGGCGTAGACCGCATCGCCCGGGATGACGAAGAACCGCGTCGACTTTTTCAGGTCGGCCAATTCCGTCGGACGCAGCGTTTCCAGTTCGAGGCTTTCGAGTTGCTGGATGACTACGAAGTCGGTCAGGGGGTGCGCCCCCACCGCTTCGGCAATTTGCGCCCCGGTGACCTTGCGGTCATCGAATCCGGCTTCCCTGAAATTGAAGGCTTCGTCGCCGACTTGCGCGATGAACTCGCCTTGATGGTGGCCGGAAGTGCGTTCCGGCGAGTTAGCAATGCTCATAGTGATCTCCGATCTCTAATGTTTTCAGTACGTTAGTCGAAACACCCATCTTGACTTTCCGTATTCTATTATTTACTTTACAATAATAGAAATTCACTTGTCAAGAATTACAAATCGATTTACATATTTTGAACAATCTCTGGAAAGGAATACCTGTGCCCACGAGCCCAAAAAGCCTTCTTGAACTGACCGATGCGGCATTGTTCGCCGATTACACGCGCGTTCGGCGCGTCGCGACGGCAATTGCCAAAGACTTGGAGAAATCAGGTCATGAAAGCGAGGCCAAAGAACTGCGCGCGCTTATCCGCAAGCGTGGCGTGCCCCTGCGCGCGGCGGGATACGTTGAAACGCTCCCGGTGGATTCGAAGTCGCGTCTGCCTTTGGTCGAGGAACGTCCGTGGCCCGATACGCCGATATTCCTGAATGAAGACGCGTCGCGCGTGTTCGCAGATTTCATTGCCGATGTTCAGCACCTTAATGATCTTTCCAATAAAGGCTTGTCTACGCGGCTGGGGCTTTTGCTTTCAGGTCCGCCCGGTACGGGTAAAACGTTGCTGGCCGGACACCTCGCCTCGCAACTCAACAGACCATTCTATGTGTTGCGGTTGGATTCCGTCATTTCATCGCTTCTCGGCGATACGGCCAAGAACGTCCGGTCGGTGTTCGACTACGTCCAAGGCAAGAACGCGCTTCTCTTGCTCGATGAAATGGATACGCTGGCGAAACTGCGCGATGACCGCCACGAACTCGGTGAACTCAAGCGCGTGGTCAATACAGTTATTCAAGGGCTGGACGAATTAGATCCTGCGGCCATTGTGGTCGGCGCTACAAACCACCCCCACCTGCTTGATGCGGCGATCTGGCGGCGCTTCCCCTACAAAATTGAGCTGAATACGCCTGACACGAATGTCCGCACGGACATGTGGCGTTATTTTCTGTTCGCCGATGATGACAAAGAAAACCTCTCGCACATTTTGGCTGCGCTGTCGGCGGGGCTGTCCGGCGCTGATATTGAGTCCATGGGGCTTACCGCTCGCCGTCACGCTATCATAGACAAACGGCCCGTAGATATCGGTACCGTCGCCTTGGCAATCGTCGCGAGCCAGTCCGGAAAATCCTCACTGCCGCAACGCCAACCGCTGGATTCTGAGCAAAAGAAGAACGCAGCTACGGTGCTGAAGGACAAATTCGAGCTCAGCAATGCCGACATCGGCCGCCTGCTGAGTATCACACGGCAGGGCGTGCGAAGTTATTTCCTCCACGATGACGGGGACGCATAATGGCCGACCGTCCAACACCCCTTCTCAATCCGGTACTTCTGCTGCGCACCGAACCTGCGCCGAAGGCAGGAAGCCGTGGTGGCAAAGGCCGCCAGAGCATCAACACTGAGCGACTTCCCGGACAGATACGGATACTCGGTGCAGCCAGCCGCGCATTGCTGGCCTCCCGCGCAGAACTTCCGTCTTTCAGCGGCAAAACGCACCTCGTGGCGAGGATGTTTATGGATTCGCTAGCGCCGACGAAAGCGCCAAACGATCTGTTTCATCCCTTGCAGGCCTGCCAGATGGTGGCTCCGCTAAAGCATGGGTATCTGATTGAAGCGGATATCGATCAGCTAGAACGCCTGAACAGCGCTATCGAACACCCGACAAACATCAAAATTCAGGCGGATATCTCCAATGTCCGCGAGTTGGGGAAATATACGACAGAAGAAAAGCTGCGCGGACGCGGCACTGACGATATATGGGATGCTGCTCTGGACGATGACGAAGGTGGCAAGCTCTTCATTGTCTGGCTTGCGCCTTTCCGCGACCAAGCGGCGCAGACAGCTTTGCTGAGTCAAGTGACCGCTTTGGCCGAGAGCGGCGCGATCCAGCCCACTGTCAACCTTCCACCGCAGTTGTTCGTAACGCCGGAGGAAGCTGCGCGCGCCCGTCCGCTGGCTCAGGCGCGTCAGTCCAGCATCGCACGCGCGATGAGATCCTACCGTGCCAACGGTGCGGCCCGGACAATGATCCGCATTCCCTCGCTTGAAGGCCTTAATCAACTGGTTGCGTCAGGCGCTTCATATCGGATTGACCCTGTCCGTCCGATCCGCGTGGCGCAGCCGGGAGTCGGGCGTCATCCGGACGTACCGATGGATCTCACGGATGCGCCGATCGTTGGCGTCATCGACGGCGGCCTGAACGCTGCCAGCTACACGCCCGCCGAGGCATGGCGGGCAATGCCGTTAGTTCCAGACGCGCATGCAGATCGCGTCCACGGGAACGGTGTGACATCGCTGGTCGTTCATGCACATGCGTGGAACAACAATCGCCCTCTTCCTCCGTTGACCTGCCGCGTGGGCACGGTGCAGGCGGTACCGCGTGCGAACAGCCGCCATCCTCTGAATGAAACTGCGCTGCTCGACTATCTGGCGCAAGTTTTCCGCGATCACCCGGAAACGCGGGTGTGGAATATTTCAGCAAACCAAGAAGCACCATTCAATCCAACCGATATCAGCTATCTTGGGCATGAACTCACGCTGCTGGCGCGTCAGCACGGCATCTTGCCCGTCATTTCCATCGGCAATGTCAGCGCCGCGAACAGTACCGGCCCTAATGCTCCTGCTGACTGCGAGGCTGCCATTGCCGTAGGCGGCAGAGTAGCCACTCCAACGGGTGCACCGGGCGACGGATGCCCCCGCTGCCTTCTGGGGCCAGGTCCCGACGGTATGCTCAAGCCGGATCTGTCGTGGTTTTCCGAGCTCCGCATGCTGGGTGGCATTATTGATACCGGAAGCAGTTATGCGACTCCGCTTGTCTCAGCAGTGGCGGCTCACACCTTTGCCAAACTTCGCGACCCGTCGCCAGATCTAGTCAAGGCTTTACTTATCAATGCCGCAGAGCGCGATGCGCATGATCCCAAGTTGGGATGGGGCACACCTTTCAACGGCGCGGCTCCGTGGGAATGCCAGCACGGAAGTGTCACGCTGGCGTGGCGCGCGAAGCTGACGCCCGGCACCGCTTATTATTGGAACGGTATACCGATCCCGCCAGAAATGGTGCAAGACGGCAAGTTATCAGGACGCGGACGCCTTACGGCGGTGCTGTCGCCACTGGTTTCGCCGCATGCGTCATCAAATTATTTCATGACACGTCTCCAGACGGCGCTTCAATACCCCAAAGGTAAGGACAAGTGGGACAACCTGCTCGGAACGATGCAGGAATCGTCCCTCCCCGAAACGGACGCGCGCCGTGAGCTTGCGAAATGGCAGCCTGTACGGCGTCATAGCAGAGAGTTCGATGGCCTGAAGTTTCAAGGCAACAGCTTACGCCTCTTTGCGCAGGTGTTCGCGCGGGACCTGTATCAGTTTGGACATGCCCGCGCTGAAGAGATTGGCCCGCAGGAAGTGTCGTTCGTGCTGACCTTGTGGGGAGCCGACGGGGACGAATCGATCCACGATTCAACTGTCCGAGCGCTTGGCAACTTCGTCGAGAGCGCCGTGCTCAATCAGGAAATCGAAATTCAGCAATAACATTGATTTCGCGACAACACCTTGTGCGGAGCTTCAGCTAGACGACGCGATTGGCGCATCGCCAAGATACGCATTCAAACGTGCGGCGATGGCAGCACGGCGAGCGACTAAAAAAAGTCTTGTACTGGTCAGCAATCCATTCGCCCGCAGCAGTCGATATACCGATGCTTCCGAGATAAACTGGGCTTTCTCGTCGGTGAACGTGACCGCCAGTTCCCGGGGGCTCAGTTCCGGGGCGTTCGAGGGCCAGGTCGATCACCTGGCCTCGGACGACGTCCAGCACCCGGTTCCAGATCCGCCCCGGTGCGGATCGGCGATCTTCCAGGCCGACGACACCGAAGCGCCGGTACAAGTCGTACCAGCAGTAAAACTTCGACCGCGAGACGCCCAACTTCTCAAGCGTGCGCTTGACCGGCAGCCGGGATTCGTCGACCAGCCGGATGATCTCGAGCTTCTCCGAGGCGGCGTATCTCATTCGCGATCGTCCCCATCCCCGAAGGTACTTTTTTGAGCGGGCGGTTCTCGATCGTCAGACCGGTAACCAGCTCCTTCAAGGCGCCCATCTCCCGACACAGGTCCATCACCTCGCCCGACGACGCCTGACGCTCGGTGTCCCCGGCCAGCCGCTTCTTGCCAGCTTCCATGAACTCCTTCGACCTCACGTAATACAGGCTCTCCGCGATGCCTTCCCGCCGGAACAACTCGGCGATCGAGTGCTCGCCCCGAAGCCCTGAGATCACGATCCGGATCTTCTCTTCGGCCGAGTACTTCTTGCGCGTCTGACGGCGAATCTCGCGGACATGCTGCTCGGCTGTGCCGTTCGGCGGCGTCTGCTTCATCGGTCTCATCCTCGTCCCTCTCAACGGTGACGATGAACCGAAATCACTCCATTACGCAAATCGATCAAACCGCCCTATGGAAGCTGACGGGGGACAGGTTTCAGAGGCTCAGACCACTCCAGCTCAGGCCAGGGTGATCAAAAATGACCAGAAAAATGAGTAGGCCCAATCTGGACCCATTCTGTGGCGTTCAAATTGAACTCGTCAGCTTCCCATGGCTCTTATTAGGTGGCTCTTAAAGCCATCTTAGTACCAAAGAGTAAACCACCGAGGTGATAGATTTTCGCTAAACCCTCAAATATCCTGACTTTCATCGGCAAAATCATGTGGTCGAAGACATTTAAAATCCTGAATCAGTGACGACACGTTTGCAGAAATTAAAAAGTCATCATTGTGATTGCCAAAGACTAGGTCCAATCGCGGCCCAACATATCTAGTAGGGCCCATTTAGGGCCGATACAACATAGTGAGAATTAGAGTTAGCATGCCGCCAAAACAGAAGGTCACTACTAGCACTGCAACTAGATCCCCTTGCGTCCATTTACTGTGAACATTTTTTTCCTGACGGAACTGTCGAAGCTGCACGGCAAGTCTTTCGACTTGCCTGGCCAGCATTTCTAATCGCTCATCTGGTTTTTGAAGGTGGTTGAGCAGGCTCTCAATTTTTATCTCGATTTGCTTCTGTCCGGAGAACTGACCGAAACGATCGAAAGTCTTCTGGTCATTGAATTTGCACAGCAAGCGCCGCAGGGCTTCTGATTTACTCTCCCCATCCCGCAATTCACCGTCGAGTATTGCGAGATGTTCTTGGCCGAGGCCAAATTTGACTTGCTGAATTTTACTGCTAGAGCCCGGAGTCTCGCCATCTAACGAGGACATCGCTAGCCAATCCCCTTTCTCAGAGCCGTGAACGCCTGCCGTTACTACGGGTTATATACGCGGAACCGATACGGACAAGGTTCAGCAATCAACTGAGGAGGGTTTCGTTCTATTGCCCCACCTTTGAATCTAGGAATGTCAATAAGAAGACTTTGCTCTTAGAGTTGCCCCTTGTTTGGCACGGAAAAACCCGTACAAACTTTAGGTGAGCCTCCGATCATCACAGTTCAAAATTGTTCTGCAGCCGCGCTTACTCGATGCGCGCGCCGCGGCCCTATATTTGGGCCTAACAGAGTCTGAATTTCAGGAATTTATTGTCCCACTCGCGGCTCCGTTTCAACTTGCGTCGCCGTTAAACAGGAAGCGCCAATCGCAGCCTTTGTTTGATCGCATCCAACTCGATCGATTGATCAACCAAATGTCAAATATCAAAGATGATACGAGATCACTGACCTCAAGCCTGTCAGAGGCTGCACTCAAAGCTGCAGTCCGGTATCGCTCCTCCAAATTCTAACTGCGGAGGCTGCCATTTTTTCGGTTCGAGGTATGTACTCCTCCAAGATCGCCGAAGTCCCCGAAAGAGAATGGCCTGAGATTGCCGCGATCTGTTGGGGGGTCGCCCCCAATTCTGATAGCCAAACCATTCCACTGCGACGAAGCGCCTGAAAATTCAGCTTGAGATTTGCCGCCTTTACCCAAACCGCCCACCGACGCATAAAGCGCCTTCGAGAATATCGGCCCTTCGAAATCGGACTTTGAATTAGCAACCGCTTATCACCTGGCTTTATTTTTTGCCGCTCAAGCTCTGCACGTAGGGTCGGGTGCAAAGGAAATCCGATAAATTCGCCTGTCTTGTTTTGATTTAGACGCAACCACCATTCTCCACCCCGCTCTACGATCATATCGCCGCGCATATCGAGTATGTCGCTTTGTCGTTGAACGGTAAAAACCCCAAGCAGAATTGCAAGCCGCATATCGTCGGGTGTTGATTTCTCTTGGATCTGAGGCTTACCGTTCGTGAAGCTTGGATTGCCGCCAACATTTATTTTACGTTTTGCGTTTAAGAATCGTTGGATATCTTCAGATTTCCAAATCGAATTTCTTTTTTTGTCACGCCGATTACGCCGTTGATCGCGGGTCTCAAATTTACCTGGACTCGTAAACGGATTTTGAACGTTCGTCAGGCCCTGCTGCAAAAGCCAATTCCAAAATGCCCGAGCAGTCACAATCATGTGCTTCCCCCCGGTTGGCCCATGCGACCGAATGAAGCTCTTCTTCGCTGCGGCAGCCACATCACGTGAGATCGCCGCGAATGGAAACGCACCCCAGAGTTCCTCAAGGCGACCAAGATTCCGCCGCCAAAGTTCTTTGGTCGTTAATGCAAGCGCCGACCATTCGACCGAGGCCATATATTTTTGAATCCCTTCACCGATCGAACCTGGCATTCTTTCGCGAAGCGCACCGCCTTTTCTTAGGGCGGTGATCGCTTTGTAGCGCGCGAGAACTTCCGTCTCGTTCTCGGACGAGCCCAGATTCATCCCGCTGCGGCGGTGGCGGTAATAGATTCTGATATGGCCGGAGGCCGTCACTTTTTTGACGGCCTGAACGCCGTCAAGCTTCAAAACCATCCAAGCCTCCGCAGCCACAAAAGCCACAGAGGGATTCTACGGGTGTAGAGCACCCGTAGAAAAGGTGTAGAAAATCGGGAAATCCGCTGGTCGGAGCGAGAGGATTCGAACCTCCGGCCCCTAGCTCCCGAAGCTAGTGCTCTACCAGGCTGAGCTACGCTCCGACCGTGCGGGGCCGTCCCTATACCGCCCCTGGCCGCCCTTCGCAAGCGATTGATGGAGCGGGTTTTCCGGGCCCGGTTTGGGGCCCGAAAACAGCACGTTTCCGCGATCTCGAGACTTTGGCACGGGGGTTGCGATACCCTGCGTGCAATGACCGTCGAAACCATCGTCCCCCGCCCCGCTTCCGCCGCGATCAGCCAGGCTTTGGCCGAGCCCGCGCGCCGGGGCACGGCCGGCTTCGCCGAGCTGCTGGCGACCGCGCGGCGCGAAAGCGGTCTCAAAACCGACGCCAAGAACCCGAATTCCAGCGCCACGGGGCTTTTCCAGTTCACCGAGCAGACCTGGATGGAGCTCGTGCGCCGCCACGGCGCCAAATACGGCATGGGCGACGCGGCCGCGAAAATCGCCAAGGACCCCGTCACCGGCCGGAACGAAGTGCCGAGTGCGGACGACCGATCGGCAATTCTTGCCCTGCGCAAGGACGCCAAACTCGCCGCCGCGATGGCGGGCGAATTGTCGAAGACCAACCGCAACAGTTTGCAAAAGGCGCTGGGCCGCGAGCCGACCTATCAGGAAGTCTACGCGGCACACTTCCTGGGCGCCTCGGGGGCGGTGCGGCTGATCAAGGCCGCCGAAGCCAATCCCGACCAACCCGCCAATCGCGTGCTGCCGGTCGCCGCCAAGGCGAACCGCGCGGTGTTCCACGATCGCGAAGCCAAGCGCGCGCGCACGGCGGGCGAAGTCGCACAACGCCTCGACCTCGACGGCATCACCGACACGCGCGGACGCGTGTCGGGTGCTGAATTCACCGAAGGCATCGTCGTCGCGCGCGGCCGCCGGCCCGAAACGGCACCTAACGCATTGTCGGCGCAGCTTCAGGCCCAGTTGTCGGCGAACGAGGGCTAAGACCCGATCTCGCCGCCGTCGATCTTCTCGACCGCGATCACCGACGGGCGCGGCGGCATGTCGTCGCGGAAATCCGGCCAACGCGTCGACGGGTTTTCGTAATTCGAGCCGCGCGCCTCGCCCGGATGCTGGATGGCGAGGAACAGCGTCTTGCCGTCGGGCGTGAAGCACGGCCCGCAGACCTCCGCCCCCGACGGCGCGCCGTAGATGCGCTTGGTCACCGCGCGTCCCGGCCCTTCGGTATCCGTGCCGAACAAACCGTCGGCGCGCCCGGGCGCGACTTGCGTGGGCATGCCGTCGGTCGAGATCCACATCCGGCCCTTCGGATCGAAGGCGACGTTGTCGGGGGCCGCGAGCCAGCCATTCGGCCCCACGCCCGCCCCGTATTTGGCGCCCGATGCCGGATCGGCGGGATCGCCGCCCATCAGGAAAATATCCCAGCGGAAAACATCGGCGGCGTGATCGGCCTTCGCCCCGCGCCCGCCGGGCGGGATCATCTCGACGACATGGCCCGTGCGGCTGCCCACGCGCGGATTGGCGGGGTTCACGCGCGTACGCGCCTCGGCCGCATCCGCCGCCGCACGGCGTTCGTTATAGGTGCACATCACATAGGTGCGGCCCGTCACCGGATTGGTCTCGACGTCCTCCGGGCGATCCATCGGCGTGGCGCCGACCAGATCGGCCGCGCGGCGCGCTTCGATCAACACGTCGGCGTGACTTTCGAAACCGTTGGCGGCGGTGAGCGCCCCTTGGCCGTGAACGAGCGGCAGCCAGCGCAACGTGCCATCCGCCTCGAACCGTGCGACCGACAATGTGCCATCATCGAGCAGATCGCGATTGGCGCGGCGGTTCTTGGGATCGAACTTGCCCGACGAGACGAAGCGATAGACATACTCGAAACGCTCGTCGTCGCCGGAATAAACGGCGACGCGACCGTCGGGGCACACGACGCAGGTCGCCCCCTCGTGCTTGAAGCGGCCCAACGCCGTGCGCTTCACCGGCGAGGATTTCGGATCGTAGGGATCGTATTCGACCACCCAGCCATAACGGTTGGGCTCGTTCGGGTTCGTCTCGACGTTGAAGCGCTCGAAGTAATTGGCCCAGGGTGCGCCCTGATAGGCCTGCACGCCGTAGCGCGCGTGGTTGCGCGCCTCGGGCGTTTTGGCCGCGTCGCCGCCGAAATAGCCGTTGAAGTTTTCCTCGCCCGACAGAACCGTCCCCCAGGGCGTCACGCCGCCGGCACAATTGTTCAGCGTGCCGACGACCAACGTGCCGGTGCGGTCTTCGTTGGAGCGCAAGCGCGGATGCCCCGCCGCCGGCCCCGAGACATGGAACATCTCGCCCGAGCCCGACAGGCGGCGATTGAACTTGCTGTCGCGCACATAGCGCCATTGACCGTCGATCTTGGCGATCTCGACCGTCGACAGGCCGTGCGCCGACATCTCGACTTCGCATTGTTCTTTGGTCTGGTTGCCGCGCTCGCCGATGCCCGGGAACATCAAGTTCCCGTTGCAGTACTCGTGATTGACGTGCAGCAAACCGCGCGTCGAACTGCGCGAGCCATAGGGCAGCGGGAAGAACGCCATGAAATCGTTGTTGTAGCCGAATTGGCGTTCCTGCTTGGCGCCGCTTTGCGCGCGCGGATCGAATGCCGGCGCGTCGGCGAACAGCGGATCGCCCCATTTGATGACGAAGCTGCGCTTATAGCCGGGGGCGACGCGATCTTGCGCGTTGAGCACGCTATCGGCATCGGCGAATTTCAGCGACGAGCGCCCGGCCTGCGCCTGGGCTTCTTCCGGCAATGCCGCCGCAAGGCTCGCAGCGGCCGCACCGCCAAGCAACGCGCGCCGGCTCAACCGTTCCTGCGCGATGTCGCCGAACACGCGGCCCATCGGGCGCGCAATGCCGATCGATTCCGGATCGTCTTCGAACTCCGCCATTTTCCCCTCCCCGGGTTTTTATGACGGAAATATTACGATCCGGACTTGGCGAATGGCGAGTCCTGTTTTCAGAGTCGCTTAGCGGCCGAAGTTACTTCCAACCTTGTTTGGTCCATCTATGAATGGGACAGTTTTTGAGTAGATCAAAAGGCAGGAGGAATTGAGATGGCTTCTCAGGTCAAAGCAATCCGCGTCACAAACCGCACGCAAACATCGCTTGAATTAGAGATTTCACTGGAGAACTCGGAATCAATAACACTCGACTTAAACAGCATCTCGGGGGCCGCAATAGTCAAAGCAATAGTCGAACATGGGCCTTATGCGCCCGAACCGTATGTGCTCGACTTCGCTTCATTCGGTTTTGCGTCGAGCCCTTCTGCAGAGGGCCACGTCGCCTTGGCATTTAAGCTTTCCAAGAACCTCTACCCAGTCGCGATCCGAGTGCCGCAAGAGAAACTTCCAAGTATCCGTGCATCCATTGCCCAATGGGAATCACAACAGCCCGGCAGAGCTTAGTTTAGCTGTACCTCAGCAACTGCCGGGCCGTGCATGGCCCTTATGAAGCCGTCCAGGGCAGCGAATAGGTCTTCACATTGGTGAAGCACTTCATCGCTTCGACAACGCCTTCCTTGTGACCCAGGCCCGAATCCTTGATGCCGCCGAAGGGCGACATCTCGATGCGATAGCCCGGCACTTCCCAGATATTCACGGTGCCGACGTTGAGTTCCTTGACGAACCGATTGATGTGGTCGAGATGCGAGGTACACACGCCCGACGACAGGCCGTATTTGGTCGAGTTCGACACGCGGATCGCGTCGTCGATATCCTTGACGCGCACGACCGGAATGACGGGCCCGAAGGTTTCCTCGCGCACCAATTCGCAATCGTAGGGGACATGGTCGACGACCGTCGGCGGATACAGCGCGCCTTGGCGGTTGTTGCCGTGCAGCAGCTTGGCGCCGAGGCCGACCGCGTCGTTCACGCGCTTTTCGAAGCTTTGCGCCGCGCGTTCGTGGATCACCGTGCCGATATCGGTCTCGGGATCCATCGGATCGCCGGATTTGAGCTTCTTGGCGTGAACCAGGATGCGCTCGACCAGCGCATCGGCGATGCTCTCGACCGCCAGGATGCGTTTGACCGCCGTGCAGCGCTGGCCCGAATTCTTGGTCGCACCCGCGACCGCGAGTTCGGCGGCCTTATCGGGATCGGCGTCGGCGAGCACGATCAGCGGATCGTTGCCGCCGAGTTCGAGCACCACGCGGCGATACCCCGCCTTCTGCGCGATCATCTTGCCGACCGCGACCGAGCCCGTGAACGTCACCAGATCGATATTCGGATCGGTGATCATCGCATCGCCCAAATCGGCGGGGGAGCCGGTGACGACCGACAGCATTTCGGGCGGCAGGCCCGCTTCGTAAAGGATATCGGCCAGCGCCAACGCCGTCAGCGGCGTCAATTCCGTCGGCTTCAGCACCACGCGGTTATTGGTCGCGATCGCGGGCGCGATCTTGTGCGAGACCATGTTGAGCGGGTGGTTGAACGGCGTGATCGCCGAGATGACGCCCTGCAACGGCTCGCGCAGCGTGTGGATGCGGCGCGCCTTGCCGTGCGGGGTGATGTCGCAAGCGAACGTCTCGGCGTCCTCGCGGATCGCAAGCTGGCCCGACAGCGTATAGACGTCGTAGGCGCGGCCCACTTCGTAATAGGAATCCTTCAGGCTTAAGCCGCTTTCGGCGGTGATGATGCGCGCGAGCATTTCCTTGCGCGATGCGATCAGCTCGCCCGCCTTCATCAGGATCTTCTGCCGCTCGTAGCGCGTGAGCTTCGATTTATACGCGGCACCGATCTTGAATGCCTCGGCGACTTGCGCCGCACTCGCGCGCGGCACCGTGCCGACGACGGCGCCGGTATAGGGATCGAACACGTCGAGCGTGCCGAGATCGCCCGCGACCTTCTTGCCGGCGATGCGCAAGGATTCCGTGCGGAATTCGATGCGGGGGAATTTCACGGGAGCGTTCATGCGGGCACCTTTTCGGCGACACGGTTGAAGGCGAAGTCGAACGCGTCGAAATTGCGGTAGGTCCGCCCGGCGTCGACCGTCAGCTTGCGGTTGGAAATCAGCGGCACGTTCTGTTCGGATACGCCGCCATGCGAACGCAGCGGTTCCTTGAGGCCCGAAAGATCGTGACGCTCGACGCTGGTGCCGACCGTGACGTGCTTGGACGACACGACGACCAGTTCGCCCAAACGATCGGGCGGCAATTGGAACTTCGCCGCCGCCTCGTCCTTCGTCAGCACGCTGTCGATGCCTTTGATCGAAGCGATGTGCCGCGCAACGGCGGCCTTGTCGGCACTCGCGGGCAGGTAGACGACACCGTAGGAGCCGAGCGCGCCGTGATGCACGACGTAGGGATCGGTGATCGGCAGGATGACGCGCGCGGCCGCCTTGCCCAGCAGATCGTCGAGCGCGTCCTGCAAATAGACGACGACGGGTTTGCCGTCGGCGCCATGCTTGGCGTTCATGCCGTGATCGGCGGTGACGACGATCGTCGCGCCCATCGCGTCCAGGCGCGCGAGATAGGAATCCATCATCGCGTAGAAATCGTCGGCGACCGGCGTGCCGGGCGCGTGCTTGTGCTGGATGTAATCCGTCGTCGACAGATACATGACGTCGGGGCGCATCGTTTCCATCAGTTTGACGCCGGCGGCGAACACGAATTCCGACAAGCCGGCCGAATAGACATCCGGCACACCCATCCCGACGAACGCGTTGACGCCCTCGATGCCGTTTTCGGCCAGCGTCGTTTTGTCGGATTTCTCGGACGAGAAGCACACGGCTTTGCCCGGCGCCATTTTCACGCCGTGACCCAGCAGCGCACGCAGCTTGTCCTTCGCGGTGACGATGGCGAGCGTCTTGCCCAGTTCCTGCAGCTTCTGGAACAGCGTGGGTGCCCGCAGGAATTTCGGATCGTTCATCATCACTTCCTTGCCCGTTTCCGGATCGAGGAAGTAATTGCCCGAAATCCCGTGCACCGACGGCGGCGCGCCGGTGACGATCGACAGATTGTTGGGGTTCGTGAAGCTCGGCACCACGCAATGGCCGATCAACGACGTGCCGTTTTCGAAGCAGCGCTTGAAGAAGGGCGCACGGCCCTTGGCGATCGCCGCTTCGATATAGCCGGGTTCCGAACCGTCGACGCAAACGACGACCACCGGATTCGAGGGCAGCGCGTAGGCGCGGCCGTTGACGTCCATCTTGCCCATGTCAGCTCCTTATTCGGCCGCCTGCGATTGCGCCGGCGCGCCGCTCGCCACACCCATTTCGGCGAGCGTCGCGGCGATCGCCGCGAGCACGCCCTTGATCTGGCTTTCGTCGATCCGGCCGATGCAGCCGATGCGGAAGGAATCCGCCACCGTCAGCTTGCCCGGATAGATCACGTAGCCTTGATCCTTCAGGCGATCATAGAAGCTCTGGAAGACAAATTTGTTATCGGCGGGCATGCGCACGGTCACGATGATCGGCGCTTGCACCGCGTCGGGCAGCAGCGTGACGAAGCCCATTTTGCGCAAACCGTCGACCAGCACGCGGCAGTTGTTGGCGTAGCGCTTGCCACGTCCGGCCACACCGCCTTCGGCCGCATGCTCGTCCAGCGCCTTGGCGAGCGACATGATGGTGTGGATCGGCGGGGTAAAGCGCCACTGGCCGGTCCGCTCGAAACCCTGCCATTGGTCGTGCAGGTCGAGCACCAACGTCGTCGCGTTGCCCTTGGTTTCGGCGAGGGCCGCCTTGTCGCAAACGACGAAGCCGAGACCCGGCACGCCTTCGAGATTCTTGTTCGACGACGCGGCCAGCGCGTCGTAGCGGCAGGTCTTCGACAGCGAAAGCGCGCCAAACGCGCTCATCGCGTCGATCAGCAAGCGGCGGCCATGCTTGGCCGTCACGTCGGCCAGCGCGTCGATGGGGTTGAGCACGCCCGAGGTCGTTTCGCATTGGACCGCGAACACATGGGTGATCGACTTGTCCTTGGCGAGGGCCGCGTCCAACACGGCGGGATCGATCGGCTTGTCTTCGGGAAAGTCGATCGTCACGACCGCGCGGCCGGCGATTTCGGCGATGCGCTTGGCGCGCACGCAATAGGCGCCGTTGTTGCAGATCAGCATTTTGCCGTTTTTCGGCACGAAGCTCGTGATCATCGCTTCGACGGCGAACGTGCCCGAGCCTTGCACCGGCACGGTGACATGGCTGTCGGCGCGCTCGGCGATTTCCGCGATCCGGCGCAGCACGCCCTTATTGGCTTCCAGGAACACCGCGTCGCGGCTGCCCCAATCGTGCAGCATCGCTTCCTTGACCGCTTTGGACGTCGTCAGCGGACCGGGGGTGAGCAGCAGCTTGTCGCCGGTTTGCGAAAGACCCTGGGGAACATTGGCCATCTGGATTTCCTCCGAAATACCGGCGGAGCATGGCCTTGCCCTATCCATAGGTCCAATACATAATAATAATGTTTCAAATCGGAATTATCTATAGATGAACCCGATCCTGCTGCGCGCCTTCTGGCTGGTCGCCAAGGAAGGCGGATTCAGCCGCGCCGCCCGCAAGGCGCGCGTCAGCCAGCCCACCTTGTCGGCACAGGTGAAGGCGCTGGAGCAGCGCTATGCGACCCCCTTATTCGTGCGCCAAGGCCGCGCCATTCGCCTGACCCCCGCCGGGCGGCGCTTGCTCGACGTGGCCGAGCGCTACATGGCCCTGGCGGACGAGGCCGAGGCCGCGATCCAAGGCACGTCCGGCGGGGCGCGGGTATTCTTGAACGTCGCGGCCGACGGGCCGGGCCCGGCTTTGGCGGTGCTGAAATCCTGGCGCGCCACCCTGCCCGATCTCGGCTTCGCGCTGGCGATCGGCAATTCGGAGGACGTGGCGCGCAAGCTGCTGGCCTACGAAGCCGATGTCGGCATCCTCGCCAAAGCCATCGCCGATCCGCGTTTAACGCTGGAACCGCTGAAGCGCGACCGCCTGGTCGCCTTCGTGCCGATCACGGATCCGCGCGCCAAACGCAAGCGTTTGCGCTTGGCCGACGCGGCCGCCGGCCCGGTCATCCTGCGCGAACGCGGCTCGGTCACGCGCGAGCGGTTCGAGACCGGACTTGCCGCCGCCAGCCTGCAACTCGGGCCCGCCGTCGAGGTCGCGACGCGCGAAGGGGTGGCCGAAGCGGTCGCCGCCGGGTTCGGCATCGGGCTCGTTTTCGAATCCGAGCTCGCCCCCGATCCGCGCTTTGCCAAGCTGGCGTTTTCCGATGCGGAACTCGACGTGGGCGAGTATCTCGCCTGCCTGGCCGAGCGCCGCCGCCAGCCCGCCATCGAGGGATTTTTTGCGGCAGCGGCCGAACTCTTCGGGCGGAATTGACCCAAATCATTTCGTGAGCGCGAAGGCGCGCCTAAACAAGGGACATTATGTTGTCCCCCGAAGCCCTGACTTTGGCCGACGCCAAAGTCCCCCGCTACACGAGCTATCCGACCGCGCCGCATTTCTCGCCCGCGATCGGTCCGGCCCATGCCAGCCGCTGGATGGAAGCGATTGACGACACGGCGCCCGTGTCGATCTACATCCACGTGCCGTTCTGCGAAAAGCTGTGCTGGTATTGCGGCTGCAACACCTCGATCGCGTCGAAATACGGGCCGGTCCATCATTACTTCGAAACGCTGCTGAAGGAGATCGCGCTGGCGCGCCGCGCGATCGGCCGCACGCTCCGCGCGGGCCATGTGCATTTGGGCGGGGGCACGCCCAACGCGCTGAACGCCGCCGATCTGGCCGCCCTCGCGCGGGTGTTGCGCGAATCCTTCCGTTTCGATTCCGACACGCGCTTCGAGATCGAGATCGATCCGCGCACGCTGGACGACGCGCAGATCGACGCGTTGAAGGAAGCGGGCATCACGCGCGTCAATCTCGGCATCCAGGATTTCGATCCCCGCGTGCAGAAAGCGATCAACCGCATCCAGCCCTTCGAACTGGTCGCGGAGAAGCTCGCCAAATTGCGCAAGGCGGGTATCGCGCAGATCGGCATGGATCTGATCTACGGTCTGCCGCACCAATCCGCGCGCACCATCGAAGCGACGATCGACCAATCGGCGGAGCTGGGGGCCGAGCGCATCGCGCTGTTCGGCTACGCGCATGTGCCGTGGATGAAGCCGCATCAGAAATTGCTCGAGCCCGAAGGCCTGCCCGGCATGCGCGAACGCATGGCGCTGGTCGAGGCCGCGCATCGCCGCTTGGACGAACGCGGTTATACGCGCATCGGGATCGACCATTTCGCCTATCCCGACGACGAGATGGCGCGCGCGCAACGCGAAGGACGGCTGCGCCGGAATTTCCAAGGCTACACGACCGACATGGCCGACGCGCTGATCGGCTTCGGCCCGTCGGCGATCTCCGCCTACGCGCAAGGCTACGCGCAGAACCACACGCGCCTCGATCAATGGCGCGACGCGGTCGAACGCGATCTCGTTCCCGTCGTGCGCGGCATCCAGATCACCGACGAAGATCGCCTGCGCCGCGCGGTCATCGAACGGCTGATGTGCGACATGGAAGTCGATCTCGACGCGATTTGCCGGTCGCACGGCGTCACGAACCACGCGCTCGACCATTTCCGCGACGAGATCGGCCGCCTCGACTTCATGGTGCGCGGCGGCTTGGTCACGATCGACGGCACCAAGCTCGCCATCCCCAAGGCCGCGCAAAACTTCGTGCGCGTCGTCGCGTCGATGTTCGATCAATACATCGAGAACGGCAAAGCGAAGCATTCGGTTGCCGTATAACGGGTGCGCGGCGCATGATGGCGGGCCCTGAAACCAGGACCCGAGCACCATGACCCGCGAAGCCGCCATCGCCGCCGCCGAAACCTATTTCGACCAGGGCGGCTTCAAGACCGATCTCACCCGGCGTGTCGCTTTCAAGACCGAAAGCCAGAACCCGGACCGGGCGAGCGAACTCGCGCGCTATCTGGAAGCCGAGATGGTGCCCACGCTGGCGAAGCTCGGCTTCGAGTGCCGGATTTTGACCCACGCCAAAGCCAAGGGCCCGTTCCTGCTGGCCAGCCGCATCGAAGACCCGGCGTTGCCCACCGTGTTCGGCTACGGCCATGGCGACGTGATCCGGGGCCTCGAAGATCAGTGGCGCACGGGCCTGTCGCCCTGGGAATTGAAGGATGAGGGCGATCGCTGGTACGGGCGGGGTACAGCCGACAATAAAGGCCAGCACTCGATCAATATCGGCGCCTTGGCGGCCGTGCTCGCCACGCGCGGCAAGCTCGGCTTCAACGCCAAATATCTGATCGAGATGGGCGAGGAGACGGGCTCGCCCGGCTTGCGCGAAGTGTGCGAGGACAACAAGGCACTGTTCGCCGCCGATATGCTGCTGGCGTC
Source organism: Tagaea sp. (assembly GCA_965228135.1). Taxonomy (GTDB): domain Bacteria; phylum Pseudomonadota; class Alphaproteobacteria; order CACIAM-22H2; family CACIAM-22H2; genus Tagaea. The sequence continues at coordinate 4,127,591 of OZ245798.1, read as the reverse complement.
CGACGGGCCGCGCTTGCGCGCCGAACGCCCGACGATCTTTTTGGGCTCGCGCGGCGCCTTCAATTTCGACATTTGGATCGACGCGCGCGAAGGCGGGCATCATTCGGGCAATTGGGGCGGCCTTATCTCCAATCCCGGCCTGCAATTGGCGCACGCGATCTCGACCATCGCGGGCCCGACCGGCCAGATCCGCATCCCCGAATGGGTGCCCAGCGAATTGCCGGATTCCGTGCGCCGGGCGCTGGCCGATTGCGAGGTCGATGGCGGTGCCGACGGCCCGGCGATCGAGGAATGGTGGGGCGAGCCGGGCCTCACGCCGTCCGAGCGCGTGTTCGGCTGGTGTTCGTTCGAGGTGCTGGCCTACGAGACCGGCAATCCCCGCAATCCGGTGAACGCCATTCCGCCGCGCGCCTGGGCGCGCTGCCAATTGCGCTTCGTCGTCGGCATCGATCCGCATGGCATTCTGCCCGCCTTGCGCCGGCATCTGGATCGTCACGGCTTCCCGTTCGTGAAGATCGCTTCGGCGCGCGACGTGCTGTTCGCCGCGACTCGCCTCGACCCCGATCATCCGTGGGTCAAATTCGCGGTCGATTCCATGCGCCGGACCAGCAACAAAAAACCGGCGATTCTGCCCAATCTCGGCGGCTCGCTGCCCAACGACGTGTTCAGCGACACGCTGGGCTTGTCCACCGTCTGGGTCCCGCATTCCTATCCCGCGTGTTCGCAGCACGCGCCCAACGAGCATATCCTGCCCGAGGTCGCCCGCGAGGGACTGCGGCTGATGGCCGGGCTTTACTGGGATTTGGGCGAAGGGGAAGCCCGCAAGATCGCTCAGGCGACAAAAATCAAAGCCTAATCAACGTATTAGGCTATTTCTTGCCGTCTTCACCGATAATTAGTAAATTTGGTTCAAATTTTATGGGTATTGGAGTTATCCCATGAAGAGCCCGGCCACCCTGCTGACCGTTTCTTTGCTCGCCGCCGCCCTTGGGGCGTGCGGCGAAACAACGGCGTTCCATGGCAACCCGCCTTTGTCGAACGCGCCGAACAAGGTGATGACCTACCTGAAGCCCTACGAGAAGGCCGTGAACACGGTCATCGGCCCGGGCGTGATCATGACGACCGCGATCATCGGGCCGCATTTCATGCCGGGTGCCTGCGACGGCATGTGGACGACGGGCGACCGCAAGATCATGTGCGATCTGCGCGAGCGCTACATGGACGAGCCGAAGGCCGCCAAGCCCGATCCCAACGCCAAATTCGCTTGCGTGCGCACGCTGGGCGGCGGCACCGAGTGCAACCAGATCGCCGAATAAACCCGGAGAATCAGTGCCCGCCGGACGCCGCCGGCGCCTTGGGAATGCGCGACGGCGACACGTAGACGCTGCCTTCCAGCGGCTTGCCCGGCCCGGCATGGAACACATTCGGGTTGCGCGCGTTCAGCTTGTCGGCTTCCGGATTGGACTTGGGCGGCGTCGAATTGGGACGCGTATCCTCGGCCCAGGCCGGGGCGGCCGCCAGTAACGCCACCGTCACAAGAACAAGAAAACGTCGCATCGGTTCCTCTCCGCCCTTCCTTAGGGTATGTGGTGACTATACCACATCGCGCAAGGGAGCGCCCAGGGTTGGACGTCGATCGGCTTATCGCGGAATACGGGGCGCTGGTGTATGCCGCGACGTTTCTGTGGACCTTCTTCGAAGGCGAGACTTTCGTAATCTTCGCGGGTGCCGCCGCCCAGCAGGGGAAGATCGCCTTCCTGCCGCTGCTGCTCGCCGCGTGGTTCGGCAGCTTCTGCGGCGACCAATTGTGGTTCTGGCTCGGCCGGACCTATGGCGTGCGATTGCTCGCCCGCAAACCCGCCTGGAAACCCGGTGTGGAACGCGCGATGGGTTGGCTCGAGCGCTATGACACTTGGTTCATCCTGACCTTCCGCTTCATCTATGGCGTGCGCAATTTCGCGTCCTTCGCGATGGGCCTGGCGCGCATCAATCCGGTGCGCTTCGCGGCGCTGAACTTCGTCGCGGCGTTCGTCTGGGCGATCCTGTTCGCGGGCGGGGGGTATCTGTTCGGCCACGCGTTGGAAACGGCGTTCGGCGAACTCGCGTCCCATTTCCAGCTCGCGATGCTTGGCGCCTTCGTGCTGGCGATCGCGATTTTGGTCTGGGTCAACCGGCGGAAATAGGCTTCGAGCTTCCCAGCGCCAGGAACAGCGCGATTAGGATCGCGGCCATCGCGGCATAGTCGAGTGTGGCGAAACGCTCGCCCGTCAGCCACGCCGACGACGCCACGCCGACGACCGGCACGGCCAGCAGCCCCAACGACGCGATCGACGCGGGCATGATCTCCAGCGCCCGGAACCACGCCCAATGGCAATAGATCATCGGCACGGTGGCGGCGTAGCCGAAGCCGAGCCAGCCTTGCAGCGTCAACCCGTCCGCCGGCCATAGCTTCACGGGCAGATCGAACCAGATCAGCCCCGCGATCAGCGGCAACCCGCCGAACGCCAATTGCCACGCGGTCAGCGTCACCGCCGGCATCTGGAAATTCATGTGCTTGGTATAGACGGTGCCCGCCGCCCAGCCGGTCGCCGCCGCCAGCATCAATACCAAGCCGATCGGCCGGTCGATGAGCCCTGCGAAAGCGGGCCAAGCCAGCAGCATCAGCCCCGCCCCGCCGAACGCCAGCGCCGCCGCGCGCCGCCGGTCGAAAGTCTCGCCCAGGAACAACGCGCCGAACAACGACACCCACATCGGCATGGTGAAGGCGATCAGCGCCGCCCGGCCCGCTTCGACATAGCGCAAGCCATAGGCGGTGCAGACGTGCCAGATGGTCACGTTCAAAAATCCGGCGAGCGCCAATTGCCCGATCCGCCCCGGCGGAATGCGGCAATCAAGGCGCAAGCGTCCCGCGATGGCGAACAGCCCCGCGGCACCGATATAGACGCACAGCACGCGGAACACCCAAGGCGGGAGTTCCAACACCGAGAACTTCATCGCCGGCCAGTTGACGCCCCAGAAAAACGCGAGGGTCAACAGCAGCCAGAAGCCTTCGCGGGAGAGGGTGCGGTTCAACCGGCCTTGCCGATCTCGAAGACGAACACGCCATCGGCTTCGGAAGCCGATTTGAGGACGTTGCCCGTGGTCTTGCAGAACGCCTCGAAATCCTTCGCGGCACCGGGATCGGTCGCGAAGACCTTGAGCGTGGCCCCTGCAGGCAAGCCCGCCATCGCTTTTTTGGCCCGCAGCACGGGCAAGGGACAATTTAGCCCCTTAACATCGAGTTCGGTCGTCGACATGGGCCGCGAGATTACGGCTTTGAAGCCGCGGGCTTCAAGCGATAGATTGCCCGCCCGATGCACGATCTTCCGATACATCTTGTCGTCGCAATCGCCGGGCTCGCCGCCGGCACGGCGTTCGGCGCTTTGGCGCAACGCACCGGTTTCTGCACCATGGGCGCCATCTCCGACGCCGTCGTCATGGACGACAAGCGCCGCCTGCGCGCCTGGATCGCCGCCATCGGTATCGCGATGCTCGGCGCGAATGCGCTGCACGCGACCGGCGCCGTCGATCTGCGCGGATCGATCTACCTCGCCCCCAATCTCGGCTGGCTGGGCGCCATCTTCGGCGGCGCCTTGTTCGGCTTCGGCATGGTGTTGGCCGGCGGCTGCGGCCAGCGCAATCTGGTGCGCGCCGGGGCGGGCAATCTCAAAAGCGTCGTCGTGCTGCTGATCCTGGGGATCGCGGCTTACGCCACGCTGCGCGGCATCGTGGGCTATGCGCGCGTCAACACCTGGGAACGGCTCAATCTCGATCTGCGCGGCTTCGGCTTCGCCGATCAAAGCCTGCCGACGCTCGCCGGCATCGACCGGCCGATCTTGGCGGCGCTGCTGGGCATCGCATTGCTGATCTGGTGCTTCAAGGACCGGGCGTTCCGCGCCAGCGCGCGCGATGTGATCGCAGGGCTTGGCGTCGGCGCTTTGATCGTGCTCGGCTGGGCGATCACCGGCGTGCTCGGCCGCGACGATTTCGATCCCACGCCGCTCGCCTCGTTCACCTTCGTCGCCCCGGTCGGCGACACGCTGTTCTATGCGATGTTCTGGACGGGGACGAAAATCAATTTCGGCGTGTCGACCGTGATCGGCATGTTGATCGGATCCGCGATCGCCGCGAAAGCGTCGGGCGAATGGCGCTTGGAAAGTTTCCGCGACGCGAATGATTTCCTGCGCAATGCGGGCGGCGCCATCCTGATGGGCATCGGCGGTGTGAGCGCGTTAGGCTGCACCGTGGGCCAAGGCATCACCGGCTTGTCGACGCTCGCGGTCGGTTCGTTCCTCGCGGTCGCGGGCATCGTGTTCGGCGCGATCCTGGCGCTCAAATATCTCGAAGAAGGATCGTTGGGGGCGGCGGTCAAAGCGCTGTTCGCGCGTGGCTGAGCCCGCCGACAACAAATCGCCGCGCTTTCCCGTCGCGATGAAGGGCGTCGTCACGATCGATGGGCGCGTGTGCCTGTTGTTCAACGAACGCGACGAATGGGAATTGCCCGGCGGCAAGCTGGAGCCGGGCGAAGATCCGCAAGAATGCCTCGCGCGCGAAATCGACGAGGAGCTTGGGCTGAAAGCATTGCCCGAGCGCATTCTCGATTCCTGGCTTTATCGCATTGCGCCGGGCGTCGAGGTCGTGATCGTGACCTATGCGTGCGCGCCGCTGACGGGTGTTACGCCGCGGATCAGTCACGAACACAAGAAATTGGAATTATTCGCGCCCGGCGACATCGACGCGCTGAATATGCCCGACGGCTACAAAGCGTCGATCAGAGCTTTTTTCCGCCCAGCGCGCTGAGCATTTCGAGCTGCGCGCCCATCAGATTGCGCATCGCGACATCGGGTTCCAGCATCGCCGCCAAACGCCGCGCGGTCGCACCGCAGCCGCGCTTGCATTCGGGTGCCGCTTGATCGGCTTGCGGGCGGCATTCATGGGTGCAGGTCATCGGGGGGCTCCAATCCCGGCAATATAAGCGATTGCCGGTGATGCCATTCTGGACGAAACGCCGCACGGCGCATTGATCTGGATCAAGCGCCGGTTTCTGTTAGATTCCCGATGGATGACTTCGATCCTGCAAGCCGTGGCGGATGGATTGGGCGGCGCCTTGGGGGCCGCGATGCTGCCCTTGTGGCCGGCTTTCATCGCCTGGGCGGCGGCGATCTTGCGCGACGAATGGGGCGACGCCGATGGCGCCCCGCCGGGTGCCGCCGCGCGCCTCGCCGCTTCGGCCGCCTTGTTCGCCCTCGCCTTCGGGCTCGGCTTCGCCGCCCTTAACGCGGGCGACGGCGTGCTGATCCGCCAAGCACGGGGCTTCACGTTGTTGGCGGGCGCCATCATCGCCGCCTATGGGCTGCATTCGCTGGGCGCCGCCCCCATTCCGGGCTTGCGCCGCGCCGCGCGTGCACCCGTCTGGCGCGTGCCGGCAAAATTTATCGCGGCGATTTGCGTGGGCTTCGCCTTTGCGTTCGGCTGGACGCCGATCCCCGGCCCGGGCCTTGCCGCGGCGGCAGCCGCGTCGAGCGTAGCGCTCACAACTTATGGCGTTTTCTTGAGCTGGCCCGCCTGGCTCGCAAGCGCCGTCGCCTATGTCATTCTGGCGCGACAATCGCCGCTGGGACCGGCCGCCCTGCACCGCCTTGAAGCGGTCGCGGGGCTCGTATTGATCGCGACGGGTGTATTGATTGCGGCCGGATTTCTTGCGGAATTCGGCTTCGCGCTCGACGAGCGTCTCGCCTTCCTGACACATTTCGGCTAAAGCGGTTTTAAGTCCGGCCTCAGGACCGGTACATACAATGAGCCGCATGTCCGCCATCGCCAAAGCGCTTCCGTCCATTCGCCGCTTCGACCCCGGTGCCGATCTGCCCGAGCTTCTCGCGCAGTTCGTCTGGGCATGGGAGGGTGCGCGCGGCACCAACGACGCCATCCCCGAACGCGCGTCCTTCAACCTGCTGCGCCTGCCCGGCCATGGCGCGCAAGCCGGGTTCGTGCTGGTACCGTTCGTCGAAGCGGGGGCCGATCTTTATCGCTGGCGGGTCGTCGGCAACACCGCGAAGGACATTCTGGGTGCCGCCCCCGACGCGGCCGTCCCGCTGACAGATCCGATCGCGCAAGCCGCCCTTGAATCGCTGCTGACCGCCACGCCGATGCAGGTTGCCGATGAAGGCAATGGCTGGGTCGCGATGCTGGCTCCGCTCGCCGGTGCCGACGGGCATGTGATCGTGGGCGTCGTCGCTTAAGTTCCGGCGCGGCCATCGGCGGTATCAAACGCCGCTAAATTACCCTTTTAGATAAAACGCGTTGCCGGGGCCGTACGGGCCCCGCAAATAGTCCCCGTCACTTGCCAGACGGCCGGGGATGCCGCCACACTTGCGCCCAATCGCCGCCAAAACGAAATCCCCGCCCGGGGGGCTCGAACGAAAAGGGAGTCACATGCGTTCCGCCATTCTCACCGCCGCTTTCGCGGCCAGCTTGCTCGCGGGCTTCGCCGCGCAGGCCCAGCAAGCCGCCCCCATTCCCGGCAGCGTGCTCGCCGCGACCTGCTCGGGCTGCCACGGCACCGCCGGGCGCAGTGTGGCCGAGATTCCGCCGATCAACGGCCGCACGGAACAGCAGCTGCTGTCCGCCCTGCTCGATTTCAAGAACGACCGCCGGCCGGCGACGATGATGAACCGCCACGCCAAGGGTTTCAGCGACGACGAGCTCGCCGCCATCGCCCGCGAAATTTCGGCCAATTGGCGCTAACGGGGAGATGACGCTTATGACCCGCACGAAACTCACGCGCCGCGGCTTCACCGGCGCGCTGCTCGCCACCTCCGCGCTGTCGGCTTGCGCCGTACAGACCGCCCCCGCCAAGGCCCATGTCGTCGTGATCGGCGGCGGCTTCGGCGGTGCCACGGCCGCCAAATTCATCCGCCTGGAAGATCCCGGAATCGCGGTCACGTTGATCGAACCGAAATCCGAGTTCGTCACCTGCCCGTTCTCGAACTACGTCATCGCCGGGTTCAAGCAGATCGGCGAGATCACGCATAACTACGCAGCCCTCACCGGCACGCATGGCGTGCGCCATGTGCGCGACATTGCCGTCGCCATCGATCCCGCGACCAAGACGGTGCGCACGGGTTCCGGCCAATCGATCCGCTACGACAAGCTGGTCGTGTCGCCGGGCATCGATATCCGCTGGGGGGCGATCGAAGGCTACACCGAAGCCGCCGCCGAAATTCTGCCGCATGCGTGGCAAGGTGGGGCGCAGACGCTGCTGCTGCGCCGTCAGCTCGAAGCCATGCCGGATGGCGGCGTCGTCGCGTTGGCGCTGCCGCCCAACCCCTATCGCTGCCCGCCGGGCCCGTATGAGCGCATCTCGGTCATCGCGCATTATTTGAAGACGACCAAGCCGCGCTCGAAGATTTTGGCGCTGGACGCCAAGGACGCATTCTCCAAGCAGCCGCTGTTCCAGGACGGCTGGAACGCGCTCTATCCCGGCATGATCGAATGGGTGCCGCTGAACAAGGACGGCCGCATCACCCAGGTGATCGCGGGCGAGAAGACGCTTGTCTCCGAATTCGGCCAGCGCCATCGCGCGGACGTGATCAACGTCGTGCCGCCGCAATTCGCCGGCAAGATCGCGCGCGATGCGGGCCTCGCCAATCCCGACGGCGGCAGTGCGGGCTGGTGCCCGGTCGATCCGATCACCTTCGAATCGACGCGCATCAAGGACATCCATGTGATCGGCGACGCGTCGATCGCGGGGGCGATGCCCAAATCGGGCTTTGCCGCGAACAGCCAAGGCAAGTTCGTCGCCAAGGCGATCGCGGCGGCGCTGAACGGCCGGCCTTCCTTCGCGCCCGTCTACGCCAATACCTGCTATTCGCTGCTGGCGCCGGATTACGGGATCTCGGTCGCGGATATCTATCGCGCCACGCCGCAAGGCATCGTCGCGGTGCAGGGTGCGGGCGGCGTATCCCCGCGCACGCCGGCGGATGCCGCGCAGTTCCGCCATCTGGAGGCGACCTATACGCGCGGCTGGTACTCGAGCGCCACGCGCGAAATCTGGGGGACGTGACTTAACTAACGCCCCATCTTGGCCAGGACCTCACCCTTCAGGAACCGCTCGACCAGCAGCATGAACAGGATCGACGGGACCAGAAGGATGAGGGCCGAGATCGCCGCGATCTGGATATTGCCGCCGGCCCCCGCCGAATAGAGCATCAGCGGCAATGTCCGGATTTCGGGCGCGCCGACGAAATAGCTGCCGGTGAATTCGTCGAGCGATTCGAGGAACACGAAGATCGCACTCGCCACGATGCCGGGCAGCGCCAAGGGCAGCGTCACCTCGAAGAACGTGCGCGGGCCCGACGCCCCGATATTGCGCGCGGCTTGCTCAAGTTCGGGATCGATCGCCGCGAACGCCGCCGTCGCGATCCACACCGAGAAGACGAGCCCGTGCACCGCGTGGACCATGACGACGCCCGCGACCGTGCCGTTGAGATCGTATTCGAAGAAGATGCGCGCGATGTTGATATAGACCGGCAGATTGGGAAACGCCTGCGGCAGCAGGAAAATCAACATCACGATCGGCCGCCACGGGAGCTTCCCGCGTGCCAGCGCATAGCCCGCCGGCACCGACACGACAAGGCACGTCGCCGTCGTCAGCAGCGCGATCCAGATCGACAGCCACAGCGATTCCATCGCGCGGCCGGTGGGGCGGAACACCACTTCCCAGAAGCGGAAGCCCCATTGCGAGGGCAGACGGTTGGGCCAGAACCATTGTTCGGCCACCGACCAGATCATCAGATTGCCGATCGGCCCCAGCACGAAGAAGGCGAAGACCGCGAGCAGACCGGCGCGTAAAACCCATTTCATCGCGTCAGGCCCTGCTGCTTATCGCGCACCGCTTCGCGCAAATAGAACCACGCCGCGAGGCCGGTCAGCAGATACGACACGAAGCCAAGCGCATTCGCCGTGCCGTAATCGCCGACCGAATTGATGCGCCAGGCCATGTTGACCGTCAGCATCGACGGGCTTTGGCCCGACAGCATGATCGGCACCGACAGTACCGACATCATCGTAACGAAAGACAGGATCAAACCGACCGCCAGCGTGCGGCGGATCTGCGGCACGACGATTTCGAGCAGCACGCGAAGGCGCGAGGCGCCGAGATTGCGCGCGGCGTCGATCGTCGAGCGGTCGAGACCGGCCATGGCGCCCGCGACCATCAGCGTGACGAACGGCGTTTGCTTCCACACGAAGGTGATGACGATGCCGCGCCAATCGAGAAAGCTTTGCGCCGATTCCTGGTCCATGAAACCCAGGAACACGAAGGCGTTGTTCATCATCCCGTTGCGGCCAAGGAACGTGCGCATGCACAACGCCGCGACGATGAACGGCACGAAGAGCGGCCAGCGATAGAGCCAATCGAGGATCTTCTTCGCGACCGGCGAATTGCCGAGCGTCAGGTAGCCGCCGATCGACACGGAAATCACGGCGATCAGGAAGGTCGACAGCCCAACGATGAAAACGGTGAACAGCGTGTCGAGGCGGTAAAGCTCCCACGCGCGCACGAAATTGCCGAGCGTCCACACGCCCGCCTTGTCTTGGAACGCGCCGATCAGCGAGTAGCCCAAAGGATAGATGAACAGCGCCAGCGCCATGGCGAGCGCCGGGAAGATCAGCAGAACGGAAATGCCGCGTGTGGGACCCATCGAAATAAACGGGGCGGCGAAATTCGAAATCGCCGCCCCGTCCCTTACGTCAGTTCAGAACGACTTTTTCGTATTGCTCTTGGATCTTGGTGAAGTAGTCGGCCTGCGGCATCGGACGGGCCATCTTGTTCAGCATGTCCGGCGGCACGTCGCGGAACAGGCGTTCCCACAATTTGGCGTCGAGATGCGACTGGACGTACTGGGCGTCGATGCCCGGCAGCCAGTTGAAGCGCTCGACGATGCCCTTGGCTTGAACCACCGGCGACGTCGCCATCTCGACGAATTTGCGCGAGACATCCGCATTCGCCGATTTGTCGGGGATGACGTAGTACATCGGCTGGCCCGGCAAACCGGTTTCGAGCAGCGTGAGCTTCAGCGTCGGCGGCAGGCGGCCTTCGCCCTGCCAGGAATAGAACATGTCCATCCACACCGGGCCCATGTCGATCTCGCCGCGGTTCAGCGCGTCGAGCGTGCCCGCGTTGCCCGGCGTGATCGTCGACACGTTGTTGAACGCCTTCAGCTTCTGCAACGCCGGCGTCAACGCCTGCACCGTCGCGTCGTCATACGGGCCTTCGATCAGCTTCTTCTGATCGGGCGCGTAGGCGTAAAGCCAGCCGAACACGAAGCCCACGCCGGACATGCCGCCGCGAATGCCGTTATGGCCGAACTTCTTCGGGTTGGCGTTGGCCCAAGCGACGAGTTCGTCGAAATTCTTGGGCGGGTTCGCGACGCGCGCCGGGTTATAGGCGATGGCGACCTGGCTGTTGAACATAGGCATCACATAGCCGTCGACATTCACGCCCAGCGCGTTCTTGGTGACCGCGTTGGTCGCCATATTGCCGGTCGAAACCTGACCGCGATAATTGGACAGCAAGCCGTCCTTCACCATCTGGCCGGCCATCTTCTGGTGGACGATCGCCACGTCGACATCGACGCTCGCCGCGTTCGCCTTCTTCTGCGCTTCCAGGCGTTCCCAGATGCGCTGCGAGCCCGCGTCGCCGGGGCCCGTGCCCACGGCGCGGACCTTCACGCCGGGATTGGCCTTCTCGAACTGCGGCCCCAGGAATTCGGTGATGTAGTCGACCATGTTCTGGTCGCCGGCCGTCAGCACGTTGATCGTCACGTTGCGTGCCTGGGCGTTGACGGCGCCGGGCGCCGTCGCCGCGATCGCGCCCGCCGCCAAGGCGGCCGCGATCAATGTCCGTCGTTGCATGTTCTCCTCCGTATCCGCCGGGCTTGATCGCACCCGCCGTCCGGCGGACCGGCGGGTGCTTTTTCCAATACGCGTGCTCTGCGACGTTTGCGTTACGCTCCCTCCGCAGGGAAGAAGTGCAGCGCTTCGGCGGGCAGAACGACGCGCGCGTTCACGCCCACCTCGACCCGTCTTGCGTCGTCGACCATGAATTGCCGGTCGCCCACCGCGACCGCGTAACGCCAGAACCCGCCCGGATAGGCGGCCTGGACGACGCGGCCTTCCAGCGCCAAGGCGCCTTGCGGATCGGCATCGCCCGCCAGCGACAGCTTCGCGGCCTCGGAGCGGAAATGCGCGGTGACCTTGCCGTCGATAGCGCCGTCATACGGCAATTCGGCTTCGCGATTATGCGGGCCCGACGCCACGCGCAGCTTCGTACCCGCGCGCGCGAGGTCCAGGCGGATCGCGTTGTTGGCGCCCATGAACGACGCAACGAAGGCCGAGGCCGGGCGGTTATAAACCTCTTCCGGCCGGCCGACTTGGGCGATCGTCCCGGCATCGAGGATCACGATCCGGTCGGCCATCACCATCGCTTCCTCGCGATCATGGGTCACATGGATCGTGGTGATGCCCAGGCGCCGTTGGAGCGCTTTGATCTCGTGGCGCACATCCTCGCGGATCCGCGCGTCGAGATTCGACAAGGGCTCGTCCAGCAGCAGGATCTGCGGATCGACGGCGAGCGCACGGCCCAGCGCCACGCGCTGGCGCTGCCCGCCGGACAGCTGCGTCACGTTGCGCTCGGCGAGTCCGTCGAGCTTCAGCATCGCGACCATTTCGGCGACGCGCGCGGCGATTTGCGCGCGCGACTTTTTGCGCAAGCGCAAGCCGTAGCCGATATTCTGCGCCACGCTCATATGCGGCCACAGCGCGTAGCTTTGAAACACCATCGCCATTTCGCGCTTGTCGGGCGGCGCGTGCGTGATGTCGGCGCCGTTCACGCGAATGGCCCCACCCGCCACCGGCACGAAACCCGATATGCAGCGCAGCAGCGTCGTCTTGCCGCAACCCGACGAGCCGAGCAATGCGACGAATTCGCCGGGAGCGACATCCAGGCTGACGCCCTTCAGCACGCGCGTGCCGCCATAAGCGGCCTCGACCCGGTCGATCTCCAACCGTGCGGACATAGGTATTGGTTCTCCCCGGAACCGATCCTACCGCAGGGAATGTGACAATTAAAAGACACTCCCTTGCTTCCGCGATGACACCGCGCCAATATCCGCCATCCTCAACGGTCCCGGGGACGAACCCCGCGGCCCGGCAAACAGGGAGTCTATCCATGCTTCGTCGTTTGGCGGCATCCGCCGCCCTTATGCTTTGCTTCGCCGGTGCGGCTTCCGCCCAGCAATTGACGCCGAGCCCCACGCTCGACGCCATCAAGGCCCGCGGCCATCTGGAATGCGGCGTCCATCTGGGCCTGCCCGGCTTCTCCTTCGCCGACGACAAGGGCGTGTGGCAGGGCATCGACGTCGATTTCTGCAAGGCGCTGGCGGCCGCCGTGCTGGGCGACGCCACCAAGGTCAAGTACACGCCGACCTCGGTGCAACAGCGTTGGCCGATCCTGCAATCGGGTCAGGTCGATCTGCTGTCGCGCAACACGACGATCACCTTCTCGCGCAACGCGTCGCTGGGCGTGAACTTCCTGGGCATCAATTTCTACGAAGGCCAGACCTTCATCGTCCGCAAGAAGGCGAACATCTCCAAGCCGGACGAGATGGACGGCGCCACGGTGTGCGTCGCCGCCGGTTCGACCGAAGAAAAGCAAGCGACCGATTGGTTCGCCGAGCGCGGCAAGAAGGTGACGATCGTCAACTTCCAGCGCAACGACGACGCCATCGCCGCCTACGACGCCGAGCGTTGCGACGCCTACACCGCCGGCTTCGGCGCGTTGGCCGGTCAGCGTTCCAAGCTGAAGGCGCCGGACGATCACGTCATCCTGACGCAGCTGATCTCCAACGATCCGCAAGGCCCGACCGTGCGCTACGGCGACGAGCGCTACCAGGCGGTCGTGCGCTGGGTGCTCAACGGCATGATCGCCGCCGAGCATTTCGGCATCACGTCGAAGAATGTCGACGAAATGCGCCGCTCCTCGACCAACGGCGAAGTCCGCCGTATCCTGGGCGTGGAAGGCAATTTCGGCCAGATGCTGGGCGTGTCGAACGACTGGCTCTACAACGTGATCAAGCAGGTCGGTAACTACGGCGAAAGCTACGAGCGCACGGTGGGCATGGATTCGCCCCTGAAGCTGCCCCGCGGTCCCAACCAATTGTGGACCAAGGGCGGGTTGCTGTTCACCTCGCCGTTCCAATGACGGCAGCGCTTCGGCGCTGGTTCTACGACGCCCGCGTCCGCGCCTGGATCTCCCAGGCCGCGGTCGCGGGCGCGATGTTTGGGACGATCTGGTATTTCGTCGCCAACGCGTCGGAGAACATGGTCAAAGCCGGCATCGCGTCCGGCTTCGACTTCCTCTGGCGCACGTCGGGCATCGACGTGCCGTTCAAGATCGTCGACTACACGCCGCAGAACAACATCCTGGACCTGCTGTGGGTCGGCGTGGCCAACACGCTGCTGGTCTCGCTGCTGGGCATGGCGCTCGCCACGGTTCTCGGTTTCCTGATCGGCATCGCGCGGCTTTCCCATAATTTCCTGCTGCGCAGCCTCGCGACCGGCTTCGTCGAGTTCGTGCGCAACATCCCGCTGCTGCTGTTCGTCTTCTTCTGGTATTTCGGCGTCATCCGCGCGTTGCCGCCGCCGCGCGATTCCCTCGGCGCGTTCGATCTGTTCTTCCTGAATAATCGCGGGCTCTACGTGCCCGCCCCGACCGAAGGCCATCCTTTCGCCGCCGTGTCGATCGCCTTCGTGATCGGCGTCGCGCTGTTCCTCGTCTTGCGCATCTGGGCCGTCAAGCGTCAGGCCGCGACCGGCAAAACCTTTCCGATCTGGGGTGTCGGTGCCGCGTTGATCGTCGGCGTGCCGCTCGCCGCCGCGATCGTCATCGCCTTCACGACGAGTTGGAACCTGCCCGTGCGCGGCGGATTCAATTTCCGCGGCGGCTTCGTGCTGGTGCCCGAATTCGTGGCGCTGCTCGCCGCCCTCGTGACCTACACCGCCGGCTTCGTGGCGGAGGTCGTGCGCGGCGGCATCCTCGCCGTCGGCAAAGGTCAGAAGGAAGCCGCGTCGTCGCTGGGCCTCACGCCCGGCCAGACGCTGCGCCTGATCGTGGTGCCCCAGGCGCTGCGCGTGATGGTACCGCCGATGACCAGCCAATATCTCAACCTGCTGAAGAACTCGTCCTTCGGCGCGGCGATCGCGTATCCGGAAATCGTCAGCGTGTTCATGGGCTCGGCCCTCAACGCCACCGGCCAAGCGATCGAGATCATCGCGATCACGCTGGCGATCTATCTGGTCGCGGGCCTGGCCGTATCGGCCTTCATGAATTGGTACAATGCGCGCATCGCCTTGGTGACGCGATGAAGACCGTCGCCTGGATCCGCACCAATCTGTTCGCGACCTGGATCGACGCGGCGATCACGCTCGCCTGCATCTGGGTCGTATGGCGCTTCCTGCCGCCGCTGCTCGACTGGACGATCTTCAAAGCCGCATGGCTGGGCGAAGACCGGTCGGTGTGCCACACCGGCGGGGCGTGCTGGGTGTTCATCCGCGCGCGTTTCGACCAATTCATGTACGGGCTTTACCCGTCGTCGCAAACCTGGCGCATCGATATCGCCGGCGCGCTGCTCGCGATCCTCGGCGTGTGGGCGGGCTGGCGGCGTTTGCCGGGCAAGCGCTACGCGATCCCGGCACTGCTTGTCGTCTATCCCTTCGTCGGCATCTGGCTGCTGCTCGGCGGGTTCGGCGGCTTGCAATATGTCGAGACGCGCCAATGGGGCGGCTTGATGCTGACCGTGTTCATGACGGTCTATGCCGGCATCTTCGCCTTCCCGCTGGGCGTGCTGCTCGCCCTGGGCCGCCAATCGAGCCTGCCGGTCATCCGCACGATTTCGGTCGCGTTCATCGAATTCTGGCGCGGCGTGCCGATCATCGCGGTGATCTTCCTCGCTTCGCTGCTGCTGCCGCTGATTCTGCCGGTGAACGTCGATCGCCTGATCCGCGCGGTCGTCGGCCTCACGCTGGTCGTCGCCGCCTATATGGCCGAATCGATCCGCGGCGGCTTGCAGGCCGTGCCGAAGGGCCAATACGAAGCCGCCGCCGCGATGGGCCTGGGCTATTGGCGCGCGACGATCCTGATCGTGTTGCCGCAAGCCTTGCGGATTTCGTTACCGGCCCTTGCGAACGAATTTATCGCCCTGTCGAAGAACACCACTTTGGTGCTGATCGTCTCGCTTTTCGATCTGCTCGGCATCGTGCATGCTGCGTCGGCCGATCCCAAATGGGTCGGCTACAACGTCGAAGGCTATGTCTTCGCCGGCACGATTTTCTGGTTCGCATGTTTCGCGATGTCGCGCTGGTCGGCGTC
This sequence comes from Tagaea sp., assembly GCA_965228135.1. Taxonomy (GTDB): domain Bacteria; phylum Pseudomonadota; class Alphaproteobacteria; order CACIAM-22H2; family CACIAM-22H2; genus Tagaea. The sequence goes on along the minus strand of OZ245798.1, from coordinate 4,112,125 downwards.
GCTGGAGAAGCGGCTGGGCGCCGCACGCAGTCACTGAAGTAAGGAGGAACGTCATGAGCGCTGCCATCGATCTTGCGGGAAAGCGCGCGATCGTCACCGGCGGGGCGCGGGGCATTGGCCTCGCCATCGCGGGCAAGCTTTTGTCGGCGGGCGCTTCCGTCACCTTGTGGGACCGCGATGCGCCGGCCCTTGATGCCGCCGTGAAGCGGCTGGCGGGTCAAGGCGACGTGCACACGGCCGAAGCCGATTTGACCGACGAGAACGCCGTCGCCGCCGCGACCAACCGTTCGGTCGGCGCCATGGGCGGCATCGATATTCTGGTCAACAACGCCGGCATCACCGGCCCCAATGCGACGACCTGGGAATACCCGGTCGCCGATTGGCGCAAGGTGCTGGAGGTCGATCTGACAGCACCCTTCCTGTGCTGCCGGGCGACCGTGCCGCATATCGTGAAGGGCGGCTGGGGGCGCATCGTCAACGTCGCCTCGGTCGCCGGCAAGGAAGGCAACCCCAACGCCCCCGCCTATTCGGCCGCGAAGGCGGGGCTGATCGGCCTCACCAAATCGCTCGGCAAGGAACTCGCCAAGTCGAACGTGCTGGTGAATTGCGTGACCCCCGCCGTCGCCGAAACCGACATCTTGAAGCAGATGACCGAGGCGCATGTCGAATACATGCTGAGCAAGATCCCGATGGGCCGCTTCGTCCAGGTCGACGAAATCGCGTCCCTCGTGCTCTGGCTTTCCTCGCCGCTCTGCTCCTTCTCGACCGGTGCGGTCTTCGACATCACCGGCGGGCGCAGTACGTATTAGCTAAGCCGCTTCGACTTCCTTGGCGATTTTGGCGTAGCCGTCACGCCAGGCGACGGCGAGTTCGTAATTCGCCTGGAGATTCATCCAGAATTGCGGCCCGGTTCCGAAGAACCGGCCCAGCCGCAACGCGGTGTCGGCACTCACCTCGCGCTCGCCTTTGCAGATCCGCACGATGCGGTCGGGCGAGACGCGCAAACGCAGCGCCAGCGCATGCGCATTGAGTTCGCGCGCAGCCATCTCCGCCGTCAAAATGCGGCCGGGATGGATCGGCACGCCGGGATGGAAGCTCTCAGTGGTAGTCGACGATTTGGACGATGCACGACGCATCATTCGCCGATGATCGTCTTTGCGAGATCCAAGTACGGCGACGATGCACGAAGATCTACATTTCGTGCGGCGGACATTAACTGCCGAGCGTGACGCGGTGTCATTTCACGCAAGCGGGCCCCAATTTGATCGACCGCTTGCTTCCTTCGCTCAGCAAGCGCTTCAACGCCGATTGATTTAGCAAAACTTCTAAGTTCCGCAGGAGAACCAAGCAGAATTCTTTCCTGCAACGCTTCCGTAAAACTCAATACATCTTCATCGATACCTCTATCAACCGGACCATCCTTCTCGTGAATTTTTTTCGCCTGAAAAGTGGCCCGCCGCCTATCAGGTGCTCTTCGTAACGAAGACGACTCCCGATCAGGGCTGAGCTTTTCTAGCGAAATTATCAACCGCCTTAAATCGTCATCAATCATAGCCAACGGAGCTCGAGACAGCGAAGCAATATCCGCTGCCGAGTACTTTAGCTTTAGAAGGTAAAGCTCGACCAATAGCTCTCTTGCTTTAGACGCCATGCCGCTACAAACCGATTTGAGATAAGAACTCTGCTCCGATCTTATCAAATCCGCTCTTAACCCACCACCGCGCATAATCTGTCAAAAAAATAGGCTTCCCGCTCCTAGCGCCACCTGGGTACGAATCTGAGTGCGGCAATGCATTTTCAAAGACATACCAGCCATGTAGCGCCGCCAGCTTCTTGATGTCCTTTCGGGCAGCGACATGTTCTTTCTTTTTCCAGTTCGGATCACTATCGGTAAATACGATCCCCGCAACCTCCAAGGTGTGGGTTGCGTAGGATTCGGTAAAATCGTCTAACGAGCGCTTAAGCAAAGGCAAACCGATTGCTGCCAAAAATTCCGGCTTCACGGGCACTAGAACATATCGGCTGGCATGATAAGCCGCTGTGGTGAGAATTGACTCCGTTGGAGGGCAGTCAATTAATATGAGATCGAATTTATCAGAAATTTTTGCAATAAATTTTGCCAATAAATGACTTTTATCAGTCGGATTTTTCAGGGTCAGCGCCAGCTCAAGCCGGGACGCAACCAGATGTATATTGCTACCATCGTTCCATGCTTTGATTCGATGAATTAGCCTCATCGGATCGAGCCTTGTTGCGCCTCCGGTGTGCATCGAAGGCGGACTGTACTGCTCAAATAAATCGGCAACAGTTGGCCTCTTATTATCAAGAAAAGTTTTATAATTGGCCGCACCCATTAGGTACTGGCTAGCATTCGCTTGAGGATCCAAATCGATCAGCAGAATTTTCTTATTAGCCTTAAAAGCAGCGTACCAAGCCAGATTAAACGCCAAAGTCGTCTTGCCCACCCCGCCCTTCATATTGATAAGCGAAACGACCTTGGTCATTTATTCCTCCAATATATCAACTCGCCTAAGTCGAAGATTACCTCGCAATAATTTTTACTTCAATTCATTCTATAATAAGTTACAGCGACCAGCCGCCGTCGATTTTGAACTCGGCACCGGTGATGAAGCCGGATTCGTCCGAGGCGAGGAACAGCGCCAACGCGGCGATTTCCTCGGCCGTGCCGAAGCGGCCCATCGGCTGGCGGGCGAGGAAATCCTTGCGCGCCTGTTCGACGTCGGCCGCCGTGCCGATGCGGCCCTGCAGCGAGGGCGTATCGACCGTGCCGGGGCAGATCGCATTGCAACGGATGCCGTGCTTCACGAAATCGCTGGCGACCGACTTCGTCAGGCCCACGACCGCCGCCTTGGACGCCGCGTAGACGAAGCGGTTGGGCGGGCCCTTCACCGGGCCCGCACCCGACGACATGTTGACGATCGTGCCCTTCTTGCGTTCGAGCATCGCGGGCAGGAAGGCCTGGATCGTCCAGAACATCGAACGGACGTTCAGGTTCATCGAGAAATCCCAGGCCTTGTCGTCGCAGTCCAGGATCGTGCCATGATGGACGAAGCCCGCGCAGTTGAACATCACGTCGACGGCGGCGAATTCCTTGCCCATCGCGAAGATCGCAGCGCGGTCCATGACGTCGAGTTTGCGCACGACGATGCCCTTATCGGCGAGGTCGGCCATCTTCGCGGTGTCGAGATCGGTCGCGATCACCTTGGCGCCTTCGGCATGGAAGGACAGCGCGCTGGCCCTGCCGATCCCCTGCCCCGCCGCCGTCACGAACGCCGTCTTCCCCGCCAACCGACCCGTCATCGCTTCCTCCTGGAATTTTGTGAGCGGCGATCCTGGCGCGCGAACGTAAAGGATGCAAGTGCTTGGCGGCGCGCGGCGGCGCGACTAGAGTCGCCAAAACGACCGGGGAGGGAAAAATGCGCAAACTCGCCTTAATCGCCGCATTTGCCGTATTCCAATTATGCGCCGGGGCTCAGGCGCAGGAACGCAGCGTCGGCATCGTCGAAAAGAAGGTTTTCGCGCTAGCGAGCTACACCACGACCGGCGGCGCCACGATTCCCGACGTCAAAATCGGCTGGGAAAGCTACGGGCGGCTCAACGCCGCGCGCGACAACGTGGTGATCGTGCCGCATTTCTTCTCCGGCAATTCCAACGCCGCCGGGCGCTACCGGTCCGACCAGCCCGCCCCCGGCTATTGGGATGCGATCATCGGGCCGGGCAAGCCGATCGACACGGACAAGTATTTCGTCGTCTCGGCGGATTCGCTGGTCAATCTCAACACGCGCGACGGCACGACCGTGACCACGGGCCCCGCCTCGATCGATCCCGCCACCGGCAAGCCCTACGGCATGCGCTTTCCCATCGTCACGATCCGCGACTTCGTGAACGTGCAAAAGGCGCTGCTGGATTCCTTGGGTGTTACGTCCGTTCACGCCGCCGTGGGTGCTTCGATGGGATCGATGCAGGCGCTGGAATGGGCCGCCGCCTTCCCCGATTTCGTCAAGCGCGTCGTGCCGGTGATCGGGGTCGGCGAGGCCGACGCCTATACGATCGCGCGGCTGGGCGTGTGGGCGCAGCCCATTACGCTCGATCCCAATTTCAAGAACGGCGATTGGTATGGCGGCCCGGAACCGACGGCCGGCCTCGCCCTCGCGCTGAAGATGGTCACGCTGGACGCGCGCGCCCATGGCTGGGCCGACGCGACCTTCGGCCGACGCTGGGCGGAAACGACCAAGAACCCGCTCGCGTCGTGGGACAATCGCTTCGCGATCGACGCGACACTCGATCAAGTCTCGCTCGCCCGCGCGCGCGTGTCGGACGCCAATCATTTCGTCTATCTGGTGCGCGCGAACCAGCTGTTCGTGACCGGACACCAGAACAATCTGGAGGAAGGGCTGGGCCGTATCAAAGCGCGCGCGTTGTTCATTCCCGCCGAAAGCGATTTGCTGCTGTTGCCCGGCTACGCGCAAAAGGCCGTCGATATCCTGAAGCGCCAGGGCAAGCAGGCGGATATCGCCGTCATTCCCGGCAATGGCGGCCATTTGGACGGCGTGCTGTCCTTGACGCGCGTGGCCGACAAGCTCAAAGCGTTTCTCGACGAATAAAAACGAAGGATGGAAACATGACTCCCGCCCAAATGTTCGATCTCAAAGGCCGCGTGGCGCTGGTCACCGGCGGCTCGCGCGGCATCGGCTACGCGATGGCGACGGCGCTGGCGGGAGCCGGTGCCAAGGTCGTGCTCGCCGCGCGCAACGAAGCCGAGACGAAAGCGGCGGCGGCCAAGCTCGGCGGCGACGCCGAAGCCTTCGACGTGACGGACGAGAAAGCGGCGATCGCCGCCCTCGACCGCATCGTCGAGAAACACGGGCGGCTGGATATCCTGATTTCGAACGCAGGGTCCGCGATCCGCAAGCCGCTGCTCGAATACCCCACGTCGGATTTCGACGCGATTCTGGGCTCGCATTTGCGCGCGGGCTTCGTGCTGGGGCGCGAGGCGGCACGCCGCATGGTGCCCAATAAATGGGGCCGCATCCTTTACACCACGTCGCTGATGGCGCGGTCCGTGCGCCCGCAACAGGCGGCCTATGCCTCGGCCAAGACGGGCCTGGAAGGCCTCGTCCGCGCGATGGCGATCGAGCTTGCCCCGCATGGCGTGCTGGTCAACGGCATCGCGCCCGGCTTTTTCGTGACCGATTTGACCAAGGGCCTGCACCAGACCGACGCGTTCCGCGCTCAGGTCGAAGCGCGCGCCCCCATCGGCCGCTGGGGCATGCCCGAGGAACTCGCCGGGCCCGCCTTGCTGCTGTGCTCGCCCGCCGGCAGCTACGTCACCGGCACGGTGCTGATCGTCGACGGCGGTACTTCGGTCGCGTTCTGATCACACGCTCGGCACGATCGAAACACCCGTGCGGGCGAGCGCCAGATAGGCGGTCGACCCCACGGGTTTCGGGTTCGCCACGTCGCGATCGACGACGAACAATTCGCCGATCTCGGCCGCCAGTGTGTATTCCATATGCGTGCCGAGATACGCGGCCTTGTGGATCGTGCCGGGGATCGCCGGGCCTTGCGGGACCGACGCCGTCACGCTCAGCGATTCCGGCCGGATCGAGACTTTGCACGGGCCGGGCTTGGTGCCGCGCGACGGCAATTCCAGCGACGTGACGCCGATCTTTACCATCGCTTGATCGCCCGACACGCGTTCGACCGTCGCGTCGATCAAATTCGAATCGCCCATGAAATCGGCCACGAACAGGCTGGCCGGGGCTTCGTAGAGCTCGCGGGGTGCTCCCATCTGGGCGATCCGCGCGTTGGACATGACGATCACGCGATCCGATACGGCGAGCGCTTCCTGCTGGTCGTGCGTCACGTAGGCGACGGTCAGATTGAGATCGCGTTGCAGATCGCGGATATCCTCGCGCACGCGGCGACGGAGCTTGGCGTCGAGGTTGGAGAGCGGCTCGTCGAACAGCAGCACTTGCGGTTCCATGGTCAGCGCGCGCGCGACGGCCACGCGCTGCTGCTGACCGCCAGACAATTCCGACGGCAGGCGCAAATCGTAATCCTTGAGGCCGACCAGGGCGAGTTTCTGGCGTGCCAGATCGTAGGCGTCGGATTTCTTCTGCCCCGCGACCGTCGGCCCATAGGCGACGTTGTCGAGCACGTTCATATGCGGGAACAGCGCGTAGGATTGGAACACCATCGACACGTCGCGATCGGCGGCGGACAAATTCGTCACGTCCTCGCCCGCGATGCGGATCTGGCCTTCGCTCGCGATCTCCAGGCCCGCGATCAAACGCAATGTCGTCGTCTTGCCGCAGCCCGAGGGGCCGAGCAGCGTGACCAGCGTGCCGGGTTCGATGGTGAAGGACACGTCGCTGACCGCCGCGACCGTGCCGTAGCGCTTGGTCACGTTGCGGAACTCGACCGAGGCCGGGCCCTTTTGGGTCGTGGATTTCGTCATCGTTCGTCCCTATTCCTCAATGTCCGCCGAGCGCTGCGGCCGTTTGTTGGCCGCGCCGGCCGAGCTGCCGGCGTCCGACGCCGAGCTGAATGATCACGATCGCCAGCGCCATCACGCCGATCAACACCGTCGAATAGGCGATGGCGAGCGCGAATTCGCCCGCCTCCACCCGGCCGACGATATAGGCGGTCGCCATGTTGTGGCGGGCACTGACCAGGAAGATCACGGCCGACACGGCCGTCATCGCGTGCACGAAGCTGAACACCAGCGTGGCCACGATCGCGGGCCGCAGCAGCGGCATCACGACGCGGCGCACCGTGGTGGCGGTGCGGGCCCCCAAGGTCAGCGAGGCTTCGTCGAGGCTCTTGTCGATCTGCGACAACGCCGCCATCCCTGCGCGCACGCCCACCGGCATGTTGCGGAACACGAAGCAGATGACGAGGATGAGGCCCGTGCCCGTCAATTCCAGCGGCGGCACGTTGAACGCGACGATATACGACACGCCCACGACCGTGCCCGGAATGGCGAAGGACAGCATGGTCAGGAATTCGAAGGTGCGTTGCCCCGCGAATTTCGTGCGCGCCAGGATATAGGCGACGAGCAAGCCCATGATGCCGGTGAGCGGCGCCGAGATCGCCGACACTTCGATCGTCGTGATCAGCGAATCCCACGCCGAGCCCGAGAAGAACATGCCGCGCTCGGTCATCTCCACGCGGAACGCGTCGAGATAATGGCGCCACGTGAATTCCAGATCGAAGCGGCCGATATCGCGCACGAAGCCGCCATAGATGACGATCGCGTAGGTGATCAGCGTGAACGCCGCCCACGGGATCGTCGTCCAATAAAGCACGCGCTTCAACGTGCGCGGCAATTCCGCCGACAGGCCGGAATCGCCCTTGCCGGTGACGGTCACGTAGCTTTGCTTGCCGAGCCAGCGCATCTGAATCCAGAAGGCGCCCAGCGTCATGAACAGCAGCAGGATCGCCAGCACCGCGGCACGGCCGGGATCGTGCTGCGCGCCGACGATGGCGAAGAAGATCTTAGTCGACAGCACGTCGAAATTGCCGCCGAGAACCAGCGGGTTTCCGAAATCGGCGAGGCTTTCGACGAAGCCGAGCAGGAAGGCGGCGGCGAGCCCCGGGCGCAGCAGCGGCCACGTGACCGTGCGGAAGGTCTGCCAGCGCGAGGCGCCCAGCGTCTGCGAGGCTTCCTCCAGCGACGGGCTGATCGCTTCGACCACGCCGATCATCACCAGGAAGGCGACCGGGATCTGCGACAGAAGCTGCGAAATCAATACGCCCGGCAGGCCGTAGATCCAGCGCGACGGCGGAATGCCGAACGCGACTTCCAGGAACCACGTGACGATGCCCGTGCGGCCGAACAACACGATGATGGCGAGCGAAATCACGAAAGGCGGCGTGATGATCGGCAGGATGGTCAGCGCCCGCAAACCCTTGCGCCACGGCAGCCCCGTGCGCACCACGACCAGCGCGAAGGCGAGGCCCATCAGCGTCGACAACGCGCCGGTCGACACGCCGAGCAGCACGGTGTTGAACACCACGCCGCAACGCTGGCCGCCCGTCAGGCAGTTAAGCTCCCAGATATCGTCGGCGAAGAAGCGCCGCCAGAACAGATCGAACGCCAGATTGCCGTGTTCGTCGGTGACCGCCCCGGCCAGCATCGTGGCGATGGGGAAGAACACGAAGGCGAGGATCAATGCGGTCGAAACGATGACCGAGCCCGCGATGAAGGCGTCGCCGCGGAAATAGCCGAGTGCGGCCAGGCCCAGCGAAACCATCATCAGGAAGGCGAACAGCACGATCGTCGCCCCCCAGCCGAAGCCGTATTGCGAGGCGTCGATATCGCCCACCAGCGGGGCGAGCCAGGTCCATTGCAAACCGGTGATGCCGATCGCGAAGCCTTGCAGGAACGTGTAGCCGAGCCCGCCGAGGCCCGCGAAGACCAGCGTCTGACCGAAGCGGCGATCCTCGCGCGGGAAGGCGAGCGCCAACAGGCCCAGCGCCACGAAGGGCAGCACGCCCCACAGCCACGGCCGATCGAACTGCAGCGCGTAGAACAACGCGCTGGCGCTGCGCTCGTCGGGATAATCCCGGACCCAGTCGAAACCGAAGAAACCGTCTTCGATCGCTTGCCAGGGCAGGAACAGGAAGGCGGTCAGGGCGGCGGTCGACCAACCGGCAACGAGTCTACGCATCAGGCGGCTTTCGGCATGTCGTCTTCGACATAGTTGCGGATCAATTCGTCCATCGACGTGTCCGACTGGAAGCCCATCTTGCGCGCGCGCTTGGAATCAAGACGCTTGGGCCAGCCCGCGACGATCTTGGCGATCATCTCGTCCGGCTTCCATTCGATCAGGTCGAACGCCTTGGCGCCGGAATGGCGCTTCAAGCCTTCCGCCATCTGGCCGACCGTGACGTCGAGCGAAGGCAGCATCAGCGAACGGTTCCAGCCCCAATCCGACGACGGCAGATCGTAGGCGCGCAGGAACGCCTCGATGCAGCGGCGCGGCGACAGCAACGGCATCCACGCATCGGGCGAAACCGGGCATACGGCCTTCTGGCCGGCAAGCGGCTCGCGGATGATCGACGAGGCGAAGGTCGACGCGGCGAGATTGGGCTTGCCCGGGCGCACGACGATCGTCGGCAGGCGCAGCGAGCGGCCGTCGAGATAGCCCTTGCGGGTGTAGTCGGCGACCAGCATTTCGCCCATCGCCTTCTGGATGCCGTACGACGTTTGCGGCGTCAGGCGGAAATCGTCGGGGATCACGTCCGGCAGATCGCCGCCATAGGCCGCGAGCGACGAGGCGAAGACGAGCTTGGCGGGCTTGGGCAATTTGCGCGCGGCGTCGAGCACGATGCGCGTGCCGTCGAGATTGACGCGATATCCCAAATCGAAATCGCGCTCCGCACCTGCACTAACGACGCCCGCGAGATGGAAGATGGCGCCCGTATCCGGCGTGATCAGCTTGGCGATGGTCGCGGGATCGAAAACTTCGCCGACGACGACCTCGATGCGCGGGTCCTTGGGCGCGTCGCCCGGATCGACCACGTCGAACAGCACGATCTTCGAGATTTCCGACCGCGCCAGCAGCGCCTTGCCCAGCTTCTTGCCGAGCATACCCGTCCCGCCCGTAACGACCGCCTTCATAAAACCGTCTCCTCCCGTCGCGTCTTTGTTCTGGCCCGATTATCGGGCCAACCTTATTCGGGCAAAGCGCCCGGCGGAAACAGATGCCGGTTCACGCAATTGCGCAGCTTGCCCTTTTTGAGCCAGTCCCCGGCCGTGTCCGCCGCCTTGTACCGCAGATCGTACCAGCTTTCGGGGCTGTAGAAAGCGGCATGCGGGGTCAAAATCAAGCGTCCCGCCAGCCAGGACGGGGGCACGCGATAGGCCGCGACCAGCTTGTCGTCGGGGTCGGGCGGTTCCTGGGGCAGCACGTCCAGCGCCGCGCCGCCGATCGCCCCGGCCTCGATCCCGCGCAGCAGCGCGTCGGTATCGACGATGGGCCCGCGCGCCGTGTTGATCAGGATCGCGCCTTTTTTGAGCCGCGCCAGGGTCGATTCGCCGAACATGCCGTGCGTTTCGCGGGTCAGCGGGCAATGGATCGAGACGATATCCGCCTGCGCCAGCATTTCGCCCAGATCGGCGAAGCGCAGATAGGGCTGTGCGGCGGGCACGTCGACCGGCAGATAAGGATCGTAGAAGCCGACATCGAAGCCCAGCGCCTTGGCGCGCGCGGCGGCAGCTTGGCCGATCCGCCCCAGCCCGACGATGCCGAAAGCCTGGCCGGTCAAGCGGCGCACCAAGGGGGCGACGTTCCATTGCCAGCCCGCGACGGGATCGAGCGCGAGCATTTCGGTATAGGTCGGCAAACCCCGGCGCAGGCTCAGCGCGCAAGCGATGGCGTGATTCGCGACTTCCTCGATCCCATAATCGGGCACGTTGCAGACGGGGATGTTGCGCTCGGCGAAGGCTTCCAGATCGACCTTGTCGTAGCCCACGCCATGGCGCACGACGATCCGGCAGCGCGTGAGCTTGCGCGCGACGACGCGGTCGAGCGGCATGTCCTGCCAGACCAGCACGCCATCGGCCGACGACCAGACCGAGTCCGGGATCTGCAGCGGATCGCGCGCGCGATGGATGATGAACTCGGCCTCCGGCAACGCCGTGCGCTCGACGTCGGGGTCGAGGGCGAATTGCGCGTCGGGGACGAGGATTTTCATCGCTTGAGCAAGCCCGCCGCGTTGGCGATCGCATACAGGCCGGCGGCCGAGGCGTGTTCGCCGTTGACGGCGGCGGCTTCGACATTCGCCATCGCCAGCGCCACGGCGTAATTCTGCACCAGCGTGCCCGCACCCACGACGACGACGCGCGTAGGCTTGCACCATTCCTTCGCCGCCGCGATTTCATGCGCGATCAGCAGACCCGAAAGATAGGACGGCGCTTCGGCGGGCTTCAGCCCTTCGAGCAAGGCCGACGTGCGGACCATGAACAGATGGTTGAGCAAACCGCCCGGCGCTTGCGCGCGCACGAAGCCCTTCGCGAATGCCGACGGGTCATGCGTCGCGTCGATCATCGAGCGGCCGAGGATCGTGTGCTTGCGCGCGGTCGCGTACAACTCGCCGGTCATAAAGGTGGCGAAGCGCTGGATGCGCCCGCCTTCGACGATCGCCCATTTGGAATGCGTGCCCGGCAGGCAATAGACGCCGTCGCCAAGCCCCGTGCCGACGAGCTGCGTTTCCTCGCCGCGCATGACGTCGGGCCCGCCCGCCCCTTGGCAGCGCAGGCCCGGCACGATGCGGATATCGAAATGCGGATCGGGGGCGACCGCCAGGCCCGACGCAAGCTCGGCGGCCGAAGCGGGGCACGTGGCGTAAGGCGCTTCGATCCAGCCTTGCGCCGAACCGACCATGCCGCACATCAGCGCGGTCGGGCGCGACGGATCGTTCATCCAATCGCCGACCACATCGCGGAAGGCGCCGGCGAAATTGGCGTTCTTGATCGATTGCAAGCCCAAGGGCCGCTCGCGCCGATCCAGCATCGTGCCGTCGGCGGCGATCCGGAAGGCGCGGAGATTGGTGGTGCCCCAATCGAGGGCGACGAATCCGCTCATTTCAACAAAGGCTCCAATCGGTCGAGGGCGGTTTCGAGTTTATCGTGCCCGATGGCGAAGCACAGCCGCACCCAGCCCTCGCCTTCCGGGCCGAAGGCGCGGCCGGGCGCGAGGCCGACATTCGTCTCGCGCACCACGCGTTTGCAGAATTCGACCGAATCGGTCATCCCCTGCACTTGGAAGAAGCTATAGAACGCGGCTTGCGCGCGGGCCGTGCGGACCTTCGGGAATTTCGCCAGACGGTTATGCACGATGTCGCGCGCCAGGGCGTAATGGGCGCGCAGATCGCGCACGAAATCTTCCTGTTGCAGCGCCACGATGCCCGCACGCTGCGTCATCGTGTTGGCGCCGGAGGTATTGAACTCGATGATCTTGCCCAGCGTGTCGACCACGCCTTCCGGGGCAACCAGCCAGCCCATGCGCCAGCCGGTCATGCACCAGCTTTTGGAGAACGAATTAACGCTCATCACAGGATCGCCCGGCTGCGCGAAGTCGAGAAGCGAAGGCGAATGATCCGCGTCATAAACCAAGCGCTCGTACACATCGTCGCCAATCGCCCAGATATTCCGCGCGCGGCAGAATTCGACGACGGCTTTGAGCTCGTCCTTGGTCGCGAGCCAGCCGGTCGGGTTGCCGGGCGAATTCAGGAAGATCGCCTTGGTGCGCGCATCGCAAGCCGCGAACAACTTGTCGAGATCGAGCGACCAGCCAGCATTGTCGGTGAAGCGCAACGCCACGCGCCGCACTTCGCCGTTCAGATGATCGCAGGCATCGGCCGCGTTGGGCCACAACGGGACCGCGAACACGACATTGTCGCCGGGATCGACGATCAACTGCATCGCCATCTGAATCGCCGAATTGCCCGACGACGTAACGGCGATACGCTCCGGTCCGATCTTGAGGCCGCGCAACCGCGACACATAGGCCGCGATGGCTTCGCGCAACTCCTGGCGGCCCAGGCTCGACGAATAATAGTGATAGCCCTGGTCGAGGGCGTCATGCGCCGCCTGCACGACCGCGCGCGCGGGCGGGCGGTCGCCCTCGCCGAACCACAACGGAATCAGCCCGGGCTTATCCATCGCGTCTTTGGAGACTTCGCGGATCAGCGAGCCGAGCAGGTTCTCGGATTTCGGGCGCAGCGGGAAATTGGGCATCGTGCGGAGCGCTTCCGGGTCGGCGGGAACGGGCCCTTCTTATAGGGCCCGTCACACCGCCGCGCCACCCCCGGCACGCCGCTTTTAGTGGCTTTCGCGGCCGATCGGGGCACCCGAACCGCCGACCAGGAAGTCGAGATCCACGCCCTTATCGGCCTGATTCACGTGCTCGACATAGAGCTTCACCCAGCCGCGCGCTTCGTGCACCGGCGGGCCCTTCCACTTCTTGCGGCGCTTCTCGAGCTCGGCGTCCGAGACGTGCATTTTCAGCAAGCGCTTGGACACGTCGAGCTCGACGATATCGCCGCTCTTGATCAGCGCCAGCGGGCCGCCGGCGGCAGCTTCGGGGGCGGTGTGCAACACGACCGTGCCATAGGCGGTGCCCGACATGCGCGCGTCGGAAATGCGCACCATGTCCGTCACACCCTGCTTCAGCAGCTTGGCCGGCAGCGCGAAATTCCCGACTTCGGGGAAGCCCGGATAGCCTTTGGGGCCGCAATTCTTCAGCACCAGGATGCAGTTCTTGTCGACATCCAGCTTGGGATCGTCGACGCGGCGGTTGTAGTCGTCGATATCCTCGAACACGACCGCGCGGCCCTTGTGCTTCATCAAGGCGGGCGTGGCGGCGGACGGCTTCAGCACCGCGCCGTCGGGGGCGAGGTTGCCGCGCAGCACCGCGATGCCGCCCTGCTTCTTGAAGGGCTTCTTGCGCGGCGTGATGACCTTCTCGTTCCAGTTCTTCGCGTCCTTGACGTTTTCCCAGATCGTCTTGCCGTTGACGGTCAGCGCCTTCTTGTTGAGCTTGTCGCCCATCTCGCGCAGCACCACGGGCAAACCGCCGGCGTAGTAGAAATCCTCCATCAGGTATTTGCCCGACGGCATCAGATCGACAAGGCACGGCACTTCGCGGCCCAGGCGATCCCAATCGGCGAGCGAGAGATCCACGCCCATGCGGCCCGCCATGGCGAGCAGATGCACGACCGCGTTGGTCGAGCCGCCGATGGCGCCATTGGCGACGATCGCGTTCTCGAACGCTTCCTTGGTCAGCACCTTCGAGAGTTTGAGGTTTTCCTTCACCATCTCGACCGCGCGCCGCCCGGTCATGTGGGCGAGCACCTTGCGGCGCGAATCCGCCGCCGGGATCGCGGCATTGGTCGGCAGCGCCAGACCCAACGCTTCCATCATCGACGCCATGGTCGACGCGGTCCCCATTGTCATGCAGTGGCCGACGGAGCGCGACATGCAGGCTTCCGCCTCGACCATGTCGTTGGTGTCCATCTCGCCCTTCTTCATCAGCTCGGTGAATTTCCACACATGCGTGCCCGAGCCGATCTGCTGGTCGCGCCAGCGGCCGTTGAGCATCGGCCCGCCCGACAGCGCGATGGTAGGCAGATCGCAGGACGCGGCCCCCATCACGAGAGCCGGCGTGGTCTTGTCGCAACCCACCAGCAGCACCACGCCGTCGATCGGGTTGGCGCGGATCGATTCCTCGACGTCCATCGAGGCGAGGTTGCGGAACAGCATCGTGGTCGGGCGCATCAGCGTTTCGCCCAGGCTCATCACCGGGAATTCCAGCGGGAAGCCGCCCATTTCCAGCACGCCGCGCTTCACGCTTTCGGCCAGATCGCGGAAATGCGCGTTGCAGGGCGTGAGTTCCGACCACGTGTTGCAAATGCCGATGACCGGGCGGCCGTCGAACAGATGATGCGGCAGGCCCTGATTCTTCATCCAGGACCGGTGCACCATGCCGTCGCGGTCGGTGCGGCCGAACCATTGCTTGGAACGCAGTTCGCCCTTTTTGAAATGACGCTTTTTCGTGTCGGCCATGTTTCCCCCCGGGATTTCGACGGCGATCCTAATCCGTCATTCATCATATGAAAAGAGGCGACATGCGACTCGTGATAGGTTCGCCCCCGTCATGCGAATCGCCTTCGTGAATTCCAATCTCGCCCACGATTACGACGCCGATACGCCGTTCGAGGCGCCGTTGCCCGGCTCCGAATCGGCGCAGGTTTATCTCGCCCTTGCGTTAGCGGCGCGCGGCCACGCCGTGACGCTGTTTACGGGCACGTCACGCGGCGACCGGCGCTTGCGCGGGCTCGATCAAGCGCGCTGGACGGGCGAATTGCCCGGCGACTGGGACGCGATTTTCGTGACCTCGGCGCCCGAACTTGTCCCCGCCTTACGCGCGGCGCACCCCAACCCGCCGATCTTCGCCTGGGCGCATAACGTATTCGTGCCCGGCACCGAGGAAGACGCGGCGCTCAAAGCCATCACCGGCCCGCGCGATCGCATCATCTGCGTGTCGAACTGGCACAAGACCAATTTCACCGATTACGGCGTGGCGCCTGAGCGCATCGTCGTGCTCGGCAATGCGATCGGTCCGGCCTTCGAGAATATGTTCGGACCGGCCGAGAGCATCGTCGCGGCCAAAGCCCGACCGCCGCGCGCGGCGTTCACGTCGGTCCCCTATAAGGGCCTCAAACAGGCGCTCGCCTTCTTCAAGGAATTGCACGCGACGCGGCCGGACGTATCGCTCGACGTGTTTTCGAGTTTCGATTTCTACCCGGCGAATAATTTCTTCCGCCATCAGCCGAGCTGGAAATTCCTGGCCCAGGAGGCGAAGAACACGCCCGGCGTCGTGTCGCACGGCAACGTGAAGCAAGCCGAACTCGCCAAGGCGTTGAAGGCGTCGCTGCTGCTGTTCTATCCCAACGTGGCGGCGGAAACCGCGTCGATCGCGACGATGGAGGCGATGGCGTCGGGCTGCGTCGTCATCACCACGGCGTTGGGCGCCTTGCCGGAAACGACGGGCGAATTCGGCATCCTCGCCCCCGTGGTCGACCGAAATATCGACCCTCAGGCTTATGTGAATGCCGCCGGCATGATCATCGACGCCTTCGCGCAGAATAATCCCGCGCTCGACGCAAGGCTGCGAATGCAGGTCGATTGGGTCAACCGCGTCTATCGCTGGTCGGCGCGCGCCGAACAGGCCGAAGCCATCATCGGGGGGATCGCATGATCGCCGTGATTTTCGAAGTGCGGCCCGCCGAGGGGCGAAAACAGGATTATCTCGATTTCGCCGCCGCCTTGCGCGCCGATTTGATGGCGAGCGACGGCTTCATCTCGGTCGAGCGGTTCCAGAGCCTGACCGACGACGGCAAGATTCTGTCGCTGTCCTTCTGGCGCGACGAAGCGGCGGTGCAAGCCTGGCGCAACCGGCCCGGCCACCGCGCGGCGCAGGCCGCCGGGCGCACCGGCGTCTTCGCCGATTACCGTTTGCGCGTGGCCGGCGTGATCCGCGATTACGGCATGTTCGAACGCGATCAAGCGCCCACGGATTCCCGCGCGGCGCACGATCCCGGCTTCACCCTTTAGCGGCGATTGCCGCGCGGCGCATCGCGTAGACGCCGCAAGCACAGATCAGCGTGGCGCCGATCACCGTCCATTGGCCGGGCACGTCGCCATAGAAGAGCCAGCCCAGCAGCGTCGCGAACACCACCAGCAGATAGTTATAGGGCTGGAGGTCGCTGGCCGGCGCCAAGGCGAGTGCGCGGATCACGCAGATATGCGCGAGCCCGCCGAGCGAACCGCCGAAAATCAGCCAGAACCAGCCGATCGCGTCGGGCGCGCGCCAATCGAAAACCGCGAGGATTGCGGCGATGACGAAGCCGACCAGCGGCGTGTGCAGCGTCGTCACGTCGGTCGAATCCTTGCTGGCGATCATCCGCGTCAGCGCCTGGTACAGGCCCCAGGTGGCCGTCGCGGCGACGGCGATCCACATCGCCGGCCCCAGACTCTGGAAAGCGGGCCCGATCACCAGCAACGCGCCGGCCAAGCCGCCGAAAACGAGCCCCCAGCCGATCGGATCGACCTTCTCCTTGAGGAAGAGCGCCGCCGCCGCCGTGGCGAAAAGCGGCGCCGACGCCGCGACCGCGTGCACCTCGGCCAGCGGCAGATATTTGAACGAGAGGATGAAGCACAGCATTTCGATCAGCAGCACGAGCGTGCGCAGCGCCTGCCACCAGGGTGCGCGGCTTTCGAACACCAGCCACGGCCCGCGCTTGGCGATCAGGCAAGCGATGGCGATGAACAGCACGAAGCGGATCGCCATGATCTGCGGGATCGCGTAGCCCTGCGTCAGCGATTTGTTGACCGCGTCCATCGATGCGAACAGCGCCGTCGCCGCGATCATCAGAAAGACCGCGCGCAGGCCGTCGGTTTTCGGCATCAGAAGATACCGTCGATTTCGCCGTCCTGCGTCAGGCCGATCGCTTCGGCCGCCGGGATTTTCGGCAGGCCCGGCATGGTCATCACGTCGCCGGCCAGCGCCACGACGAAACCCGCCCCGGCGGAGAGGCGCACTTCGCGCACCGGCAATGTATGGCCGGTGGGCGCGCCCTTCAAATCCGGATCGGCGGAGAAGGAATATTGCGTCTTCGCCATGCAGACCGGGAATTTGCCGAAGCCCGCTTCTTCGATGGCTTTGAGGCGCTTCGAAGCGGCCGAGGTAAAGCTGACGCCCGCCGCGCGATAGATCTCGCGCGCGATGGTTTCGATCTTCGTCTTGAGCGGGGCGTCGTCGGGATAAAGGAACTTGAACTTCGCTTCGCCCTTGTCGAGTTGGGCGACGACTTCGCGCGCGAGGTCTTCCGCCCCCGCCCCGCCATCGGCCCAATGCTTGGCGCGGATCGCCTTGGTGCCGGCGGCTTCGCAGGCTTTCTCGATCGCCGTCCATTCGGCGGCGGTGTCCGACGTGAAGGCGTTGATCGCCACCAGTACGGGCAGGCCGAATTTCTTCAAATTCTCGACATGGCGCAGAAGATTGGCAAGGCCGCGTTCGACGGCGCCCACGTCTTCCTTCGCGAGTTCCTTGGCATCCGCCCCGCCTTGCAGCTTCAACGCGCGCACGGTGGCGACCACGACCGCGAGATCGGGCGAAAGCCCCGCTTGGCGGCATTTGATGTCGAGGAATTTCTCCGCACCCAGATCCGCGCCGAAGCCCGCTTCCGTCACCACGTAATCGGCGAGCGACAAGGCGGTCGACGTCGCGGCGACCGAGTTGCAGCCATGCGCGATATTCGCGAACGGGCCGCCATGGACGAGCACGGGATTGCCTTCCAGCGTCTGCACGAAATTCGGCTTGATCGCGTCCTTCAGCAACGCCGCCATCGCACCTTGCGCCTTCAAATCGGCGGCGGTGACGTAGCCGCCTTCCTTGCGCTCGGCCACCACGACGCGCGCGAGGCGCGCCTGCAAATCGGCCATATCCTTGGCGAGGCAGAAAATCGCCATCACTTCCGACGCGGTCGTAATGTCGAAGCGGCCTTGGCGCACGGCGCCGTTGCCGGCCCCCAAGCCCATCACCAGATCGCGCAGCGACCGGTCGTTCATATCCATCACGCGCGGCCACACCACGCGCTTGGGATCGATCGCGGGCGCCTTGCCCCAATAGACGTGATTGTCGATCAGTGCGGCGAGCAGATTATGCGCCGTGCCGATCGCGTGGATATCGCCGGTGAAATGCAGATTGATATCGGCCATCGGCACGATCTGGGCATGGCCGCCGCCGGTCGCCCCGCCCTTCTGGCCGAAGCAGGGCCCGAGCGACGGTTCGCGCAAGGCGATCGCCGTGCGCTTGCCGATGCGGTTGAGCGCGTCACCCAAGCCGATCGTGGTCGTCGTCTTGCCTTCGCCCGCCTTGGTCGGGTTGATGGCGGTGACCAGGATCAATTTGCCGCGCTTGCCCGATTTGGGCAGCAGGCCAACATCGATCTTCGCCTTGGCGCGGCCATAGGGCTCGAGCGCTGCTTCCGGAATGCCGATCTTGGCGGCGACTTCCGCGAGCGGGCGCAAGGTCGCCTTGCGGGCGATCTCGATATCGGACATCGGATGCGTTTCCTTCGTTGTCTCAGCGCGCTTGCGCGGCTTGGCGCTTCAACGCCGCCTCGCGGATGGCGGTCATCGTCGTGCGCGTGGTGATGATTTCGGGATCGATCGTCAACGCCAGCAGCGCCGTGCGGCGCGCGGCGATGGCGCGTTCCAACGCGGGCATGAAATCCTCGGTCCGCGTCACGGCTTCGGCATGGGCGCCCAGCGATTTCGCCAACGCGACGAAATCCGGGCTCTTCAAATCCGTGCCGACGACGCGCGCGGGGTGCTCGCGTTCCTGATGCATGCGGATCGTGCCGTAGATGCCGTTGTCGAACACCAGGATGATCGGCGAAGCGCCGTATTGCACGGCGGTCGCGATCTCCAGCCCCGACATCATGAACCCGCCATCGCCGACCATGCCGAGCACGAGCCGGTCGGGATGGACGAGCGACGCGGCGACGGCCGCGGGCACCGAATAACCCATGGCGCCCGAGGTGGGCCCCACCAAACGCGCCGGCCGCTTGAACGGCAGGAAGCGCATCGGCCAGCCGGTATGGTTTCCGGCATCGACCGTGACGACGTAGCTTTCGACATGCGCCGACGTCGCAAGTTCGCGCATCGCGCGGCCCATATCGAGCTCGCCGTTATAGGGCGTGGGCACGAGCGATTTTTCGAAATCGGCGCGCGCTTCCTTGGTCCATGTCTGCCACGGCCGCGATTCGAGCGGCTTCAACGCGGCGGTCGCGATTGCGAACGCATTCGCATCGGCGACGATGCCGACATCCGGGCGATAGACGCGGCCGAGTTCGTCGGGATCGGCGTGAATGTGAATGAGAGTTTGCTTGGGCTCGGGCGCGTCGAGCACCGTGTAGCCCTGCGTCGTCATCTCGCCCAAACGTGCACCGATCACCAGCAGCAGATCGGCTTCCTTGGCGCGCTTGATCAACTCGGGCGGGCCCGACGTGCCGAGATCGCCAACATAGACGCGCGAATCGGGTGCGATCGCGTCCATGCGCCGGAACGACGCCGCCACGGGAAGATCATTGGCTTCGGCGAAGGCCTGAATCGCGGCCCCCGCCTCGTCCTGCCAGCCCGGCCCGCCGATGATGACCAGCGGGCGCTGCGCTTTGGCGAGGGCGGCTTGCACGCGCAGCAGATCGGAATGCGTCGGGGCGGGCTTGGCGACGCGATAAGGCTCGGCGTCGCGCACCGTCACCATATCGGTCAGCATGTCTTCGGGAAGGGCGAGCACCACCGGGCCGGGGCGGCCCGATGTCGCGGTGTGGAACGCGCGCGCCATATATTCGGGAATGCGCGACGCATCGTCGATCTGTGCGGCCCATTTGACGACCGAGCCGAACATTTGCCGGTAGTCGATTTCCTGGAACGCCTCGCGATCCATCATGTCGCGCCCGACTTGGCCGATCAGCAGAATCATCGGCGTCGAATCCTGCATCGCCGTGTGCACGCCGACCGAAGCATGCGTCGCCCCCGGCCCGCGCGTGACCATGCAAATGCCCGGCTTGCCGGTGAGCTTCCCGTAGGCTTCGGCCATGTTCGCCGCCCCGGCTTCGTGGCGCGCGTTGATCAGGCGGATCGTGCGGCTGTCGTGCAGCGCGTCGAGAACTTCGAGATACGATTCCCCCGGCACGCAGAACGCCATATCGACGCCGTGAATCAACAACTGATCGACCAAAACCCGGCCGCCACTGCGGGGCTTGAGGGACATCGCACTACCTCCGAAAAACAGAGCGGCAGTTAACAAGCGTGCCGCGATGGACGCAAGGCCCGCCGCAGGGCTATTTTGCCGCGATGAACGAGATACCAGAATGGATGGCGCCCGCGGGCGATAGCGCGTTTCGCGACCTGATCGGCTACTTTCCCCGCGTTTGGCGCGAAAACCACGTGGAAATGCTGCTGAAGCTGGAGGAACGCCACCGCAATCGTTCCGGGATCGCGCATGGCGGCGTGGTCGCGACGATGGTCGATGTCGCGGGCGGATTCGCGGGCTGCTACTGCCCGCATCCCGGCCGCGTGCGCCGCGCCTCCACCTTGTCGCTCACCACGCAATTCATCGGGCCGGCGCGAATCGGGCGCACATTGATCGCGACGGGACGCACCAAACCCGGCGGCAAGTCGATCTATTTCGCGACGATCGAAATCGTCGACGACGAAGGCAAGGCCGTGGCGACGGGCGAAGCCGTCTATAAATATCGCCCCGGCAGCGAAACCTTGGAAGGCGTCGCACGTTGAACGACACGTCTCGTACGCCGGGTCTCGGCGTCATGGCGCTGATCGTCGGGCTTTGCGCGATCTGGGGCGTCAATCAGGTTGCGATCAAGTTCGGCAATGCCGGGATCTCGCCGCTGTGGCAGGCGACTATACGCTCGGCCGGCGGGGCGATCCTGGTGCTCGGCTGGACAAGGCTGCGCGGCATTCCGATCTTCGTGCGCGACGGCACGCTGGCGGGCGGTATCGCGGCCGGCGTGTTGTTCGGCACCGAATTCGGCCTGCTCTATTGGGCGATCGAGTTCACCACCGCCGCGCGGTCGGTCGTGCTGCTCTACACCGCCCCGATCTCGCTTTCGATCGCGGCACATTTCTTCCTGAAGAACGATCGATTGACGCCCCAGAAGATATTGGGCCTGACCGCGTGTTTCCTGGGCGTCGCCCTGCTGTTCGCGGATTCGCTGACCCTGCCCGACCGCAAAGGCTTGATCGGCGACGGGCTTGCCTTCGCCGCGTCGCTGTTCTGGACCGCGTCGACCATCGTCATCAAACGCTCGAAGCTCGCCACCGCGCGCGGCGAGAAGATCGGGCTTTACCAATACGCGGTCTCGGCGGTGATGCTTTGCGCCATCGCGTTGTCGACGGGCGAGCGCGGCATCTTCGATCCCACGCCTTTGGTGATGGGGGCGCTGGCCTTCCAGATCGTGATCGTGGTGTTCGTCAGCTACACGATCTGGTTCGCGCTGATCCCGCTCTATCCCGCGTCGTCGCTGGCGTCGTTCTCGTTCCTCACGCCGGTCTTCGGCGTGCTGGCGGCGCATCTGCTGCTGGGCGAGGAATTGAAACCCGTGCTGGTGATGTCGCTTGCGTTGGTCGGGTTCGGGATCTGGATCGTCAACCGCCCCGCGAAGACCTAAAGCCCCAGCTCGCGCAGTATCTCGTCGGTGTGCTGGCCGAGTGTCGGCGCCGCGCGCGTGACGCCGGCGGGTGTCGCCGAAAGCTTGACCGGCGCGCCCAAAGTTTCGACGCGGCCCAGCGTGGGATGATCGGTCGCCACCACCATGTCGCGCGCGCGGGTTTGCGGATCGGCGAGCATGTCTTGGATCGACAGCACCGGCCCCGCCGGCATGCCCATCCGATCGAACAGATCGAGCCATTCGGCGGTCGTGCGCGCGGCGAACAAGGGCGACAGCGCCGCGACCAAGGCCGGAAGATTGCCCATGCGATCGGCGTTGGTCGCGAAGCGCGGATCGGCGGCGAGATGCGGCGCTTCCAAGCACTCGATCAGCTTCAGCCAGGATTTCTGATTCGCCGCGCCGACATTGATCCAGCCGTCTTTCGTGGCGAAAGCCTGATAGGGCGCGTTCAACGGATGGCCCGAACCGAGCGGCCCCGGTGACGCGCCCGTCGCCAGCGCGATCGCCGATTGCCAATAGGTCTGCACGATGCCCGCTTCGAACAGCGACGTGTCGACCATCTGGCCTTCGCCCGTGCGCACGCGCGCCTGCAACGCGGCAAGGATGCCCATCGCCGCGAGGATACCGGCGGTGATGTCTGTGACGGGGGCGCCGACTTTCACGGGGGCCCGCCCCGGCCCTTCGCCGGTGATGCCCATCAGGCCCGACATGCCTTGCGCGACCAGATCGAAGCCGCCGCGCGTGGCGTAGGGGCCGCTGCGCCCGAAGCCCGACAGCGAGCAATAGACGAGACGCGGATTGAGCGCATGCACCGCGTCGTAACCGAAGCCGAGCTTGTCGAGCGTGCCCATCCGGTAATTCTCGATCAGCACGTCGGCGGTGGACAGCAAGCGGCGCAGCGCTTCCTTGCCGGTTTCGGTTTTGAGGTCGAGAGCGATGCCGCGCTTGTTGCGGTTCATCATCAGGAAGGCGGCACTCTGGTCGCCGACCATCGGCGGCTGCATGCGCCGCGTATCGTCGCCGCCGGGCAGTTTCTCGACCTTGATGACGTCGGCCCCCAGATCGGCGAGCATCAACCCCGCGACCGGCCCCGCCATGATATGGGCAAGCTCGACGACGCGGATCCCTTCGAGGGCGCCCGCCATCTCAACGGCCCTCGAAATTCGGGCGGCGTTTTTCCAGGAACGCGCGATAGCCTTCGAGATAGTCGCGCGTGTCGCAGTTCGCGAAGCCTTCCAAATGCTCGCGCTTCGTAAGCTTGCGCGGGTCCATCAAGCGCCGCGCGAATTTCTTGTGCCAGCGATTGGAAAGCGGCGCCCCCGAAGCGATGCGCGTTGCGGCTTCGTAGGCCTCCTTCGTCACCGCCGCGTCCGGCACGACGCGCGTGACGAGCCCCTTGTCCTTCGCTTCGGCCGCCCCGAACACACGCGCTTCGAGCAGGATTTCCAGCGCCGTCGCCCGGCCGACGAGATCGATCAGCGCCGACAATTCCGGGTACGCCATGATCACGCCGATGCGATTGATCGGCACACCGAAGCGGCTGGCCTCGCCGCAAATGCGCAGATCGCACATCGACGCGATCTCCAGCGAGCCGCCGACGCATAGGCCATGGATCATCGCGAGCGTGGGGTGGCGACAATCGCGGATCGCCGCCAGCGTGGCGTGCATGATCTTGCCGTAAGCGATGGCAAGCTTCGTCGTCGCGCGCGTGCGCTCGAATTCCGAGATGTCGGCGCCCGGCCCGAACGCCTTTTCGCCCGCCCCCCGCAGCACGATGCAGCCGATATCGGTCTCGCGATGAAGGCTGCGCATCGTTTCGCCCAGGCCCTTCCAGCTCGCCTGGCTCAACGCGTTGAGCTTTTCGGGCCGGTTGAGCGTGACGGTCACGATGCGCTTGTCGCCCGCGGCTTCGCGATCGACCAGGATCAACCCGTCTTTCGTCGAGACGGTTTTCGGCGTGCTTCGTTTGGCGGCTGGCATCGATGGTCCTCCCTGCCCCAACCTTAAAGAAAAAGGGCGGCGCTTGGAAACGCCGCCCTGAAGTTTGGGAGAGGAGGAGAGGAGAAGTCAGACTGCGTCAGTTACGAACGATACCCAGGATGAGCTGCGGCTGCTGGTTGGCGATCGACAGGGATTGCACGCTCAATTGCTGGCGAACCTGCAGCGACTGCGTGGAAGCCGAGGCCTTGCCGATATCGGCGTCGACCATGGCGCCCATGCCCGTCGTCGTCGCGTCGACGACCGAGTTGAGCAGGTTGCTTTGCAGGCGCAGCGTGCGGCTATCGGCCGCCGCACCGCCCAACGCCGCCGAGACGGCGCTGCCGAAGGTGGAAAGCGACGTAAGGGCCGCCGTCGCCGCCGTAACCGACGAGACCGACGAGGTCGCGAAGGTCGTGAACGCGGTGTGAACCGACGATTGGCTCGACATCGTGATCGTCGCCGCGTTGACGTCGGCGAGGAAGGTTTTGGCCGCCGAGTTGTTCGACAGCAAATTCACGCCGTTGTAGTTGGCCTGGCTGATGAACGTCGAAATCTGGCTGGTCATCGCGCTGAAATCGGCGGCGTAGATCGTGCGCTGACCGTTGCTGATCGCGCCGTCGGCGAGCTGCGTGATCTTGGCCTGAAGGTTGCCGACCAGGTTCGAGATATTGGTCAGCGCCGCATCGGTCACCGCGCCCAAACCCGTGCCGTTGGTGATCGAGGCCTGCACCGCCTGGAAGGCCTGCAGATTGCCCCGGATGCCCTGCGCGACCGTGAAGGTCGAGGAATCGTCCATCGCATCGGCGACGCGATAGCCGGTCTGGACCTGCTTGGACGCGGTCGCGAGCATCGCGCCCGCCGTGCGCAGCGACCCAAGGGCGACCATCGCGCTGAGATTGGTGTTGATCGAGTTGGACATAACAGGCTCCGTGACGGCGAAATTGTTTTTCGGGGATGACTTCGCAACCCGCATGCCAGGTTAAAAATCGTTATTTTTCAAAAGCTTGAAAATATATCCCAATCGCCTATCGGCAGTTTCTGCCGGGGCGGAACGGCCCTTTCCGGCCGGCGCCGGGAATTATTTTCCGCCGTCTTATTGCCCCGTCTCGCCAAGGCGGGTGCCATGCCATAAGAAAGGCGCGACAGCATTTCCGGGAGTCGCCATGACCAAGGACGAGATCGCCAAAACCGCCGCCCGCATCCTGATCGGAACCCAAGCGATCCATTTCAACGTCGCCAAGCCCTATATCTTCACCTCGGGCTGGGCGTCGCCGACCTATTGCGATTGCCGGCGGCTGATCTCGTTCCCGCGCGCGCGCGCCAAGCTGATGGATATGGCGGTCGAGACGATCCAGCGCACGATCGGCTTCGACAGCTTGGACGCGGTCGCGGGCGGCGAGACGGCCGGCATCCCCTTCGCGGCCTGGATCGCCGAGCGCCTGGAATTGCCGATGCTCTATGTGCGCAAGAAGCCCAAGGGCTTCGGGCGCAACGCGCTGATCGAAGGCAAGATCGTCGAAGGGTCGCGCGTGCTGCTGGTCGAAGATCTCGCGACCGACGGCAAATCGAAGCTGCATTTCGTCAACGGGCTGCGCGAGGCGGGCTGTCAGGTCGCCCACAGCTTCGTCGTGTTCCATTACGGCATCTTCCCGGAAAGCGTCTCGGCGCTGGCCAAGGAAGGTGTCGCCTTGCATGAGCTCGCCACGTGGTGGGACGTGCTGAAGGAAGCCGAGGCGCAAGCCGTCTACCCCGCCGCCGAGCTCGCCGAAGTGCGCAAATTCCTCGAGAATCCGGCGGATTGGTCCTACGCCCATGGCGGCGTGGGCCGCGACGGCAAGAAGAAAGGCGAGTAAAGTTCCGGGATGCGCGCCGCCGCCCTCGTCGCCTTCGCCCTGCTCGCTTTGGCTTTTCCGGCCAAAGCCAAGGACGATTTGACGGTCGGCCTTTCGCAATTCCCGGCGACTTTCCATCCGATGATCGATTCGATGGCGGCCAAGAGCTACGTGCTCGGCATGGCCCGCCGTCCGATGACGACCTACGACAAGGATTGGAAGCTCGTCTGCTTGATGTGCGTGGAATTGCCGACCGTCGAGAACGGCGGCGCCAAGCGCGTGACCTTGCCCGACGGCAAGGAAGGCATGGAAGTCACCTTCCGCATCAAGCCCAACGCGACTTGGGGCGACGGCAAGCCGGTCGTCGCCGACGACGCGATCCTGACCTGGGAGATCGGCAAGCATCCGCGTTCGGGCGTCACCTCGGGCGAAGGCTATCGCCGCATCCTGAAGATCGACGCCCCCGATCCCAAGACGCTGGTCTTCACGTCGGATCGCGTCACCTTCGCCTACAACGATTTCAGCCAATACGAATTCATCCCGGCGCATCTGGAACGCGCGCGCTTCGAGCAAGACCCCGAGAGCTATCGCCGACGCACGGGTTTCGACACCGATACGGCCAATCCAGGCCTTTATAACGGCCCCTATCGCATCACCAATGTGCAGCCGGGTGCTTCGATCACGCTGGAGCCCAATGCGCATTGGGCCGGCAAGAAGCCCGCGTTCAAGCGCATCTTCGTCCGCGTGATCGAGAATTCGGCCGCACTGGAAGCCAATCTGCTCTCGGGCTCGATCGATTACGTCGCGGGCGAACTCGGCTTCACGCTCGATCAGGCCTTGGCTTTGGAAAAGCGCCAGGCCGCGCGTTTCGATTTCAACTACCAGCCCTCGCTGCTCTACGAGCATATCGATTTCAATCTCGATCATCCGATCCTGAAGGATGCGCGCGTGCGCCGCGCGATGGTGCACGCACTCGATCGCGAGGCGCTGACCCGCCAGTTGTTCGAAGGCAAGCAGAAGGTGGCGCATTCCTTCATGGGGCCGCGCGACCCGATGTCCGCCGCCGATCTGCCCGTGCTCGGCTTCGATTTGGCGCGCGCGCAAGCGCTGCTGGCCGAAGCGGGATTCGACCGCGTCGTGAACGGCATCCGTCAAAACGCCGCCGGCGAGCGCCTATCGTTCGAATTCGGCACGACCGCCGGAAACCGGCTTCGCGAAACGGTGCAGCAAGCGCTGCAAAGCCAGTGGCGGCGCGCCGGAATCGAAGTGCGCATCCGCAACGAGCCGCCGCGCGTGTTCTTCGGCGACGGCACGTCTAAGCGCCGTTTCCAGCTGGCGATGTATGCGTGGTTCTCCTCGCCCGAGGCGGTGCCGCGCACGACATTGCATTCGGAGATGATCCCCAGCGAAGCGAATGCTTGGCAGGGCCAGAATTATCCCGGCGTGCGCGAGCCCGAAATCGATGCGGCGATCGACGCGCTGGAACGCGAACTCGATCCCGCCAAGCGCAAGCCGATCTGGGCGCGCATCCAAACGCTCTACGCCCAGAACGCCTGGGTGCTGCCGCTCTATTTCCGCGCCGATCCGTTCGTGATCCCCAAATGGCTGACCGGGATCGAGCCGACGGGGCATCAATATTATTCGTCGCTCGGCGTCGAAAACTGGCGCCCGCGCGACTGACATGCTGCGCCACGCGGTCACGCGCCTGATCCAAGGCCTGCTGGTTCTGACCGCCGCGAGTTTCGCGATCTATGTGCTGCTCGGCCTGATGCCCGGCGACCCGGTCGATCTGATCGCGTCCGGCAATCCCAATTTCACCCCCGAAGATCTGCGCAATCTGCGCGCGCTCCACGGGCTCGACCGGCCGCTGGTCGATCGCTATCTGGATTGGGCCGCATCGGCGCTGTCGGGCGATCTCGGCTATAGCCGAACCTTTTCGCGGCCCGTGCTGGCGACGATCCCGCCGTTCCTGGCGAACACCGCCGCGTTGATGCTGGTGTCGTTCGCGCTCGCCCTCGTGCTCGGCATCGCGCTGGGCCTTGCGGCGGCGGCCCATCGCGGCGGCAAGATCGACACGGCGATCAATGCGTTCGCCTTCGTATCGGCCGCCACGCCGACCTTCTGGCTGGCATTGCTGATGATCGTGTTGTTCGCGGTGACATTGGGCTGGCTGCCCGCCAGCGCGTTGCCGCCGCCGGGCGAGGACGGCATCTGGGACAATATCCGCCATTTGATTCTGCCGGTGACGACGCTCGCCATCGTCGAAGCGGGCGAATATGCGCGCCATATGCGCGCCGCCGCCATCGACGCGCTGGCGCAGGATTGGGTGCGCACCGCGCGCGCCAAGGGCGCTTCCGAAACGCGCGTGGTGCTGGGCCATGTCTTGCGCAACGCGCTCGTCCCCGTCGCGACCGTGGCGGCGCTGGGCTTCGGCGGTTTGTTTTCCGGCGCCCTCGTCACCGAAACGATCTTTGCCTATCCCGGCATGGGCAAGCTCATCTACGATTCGATCATGGCGAGCGATTTCAATCTCGCACTCGCCTGTCTGCTGATGGCGTCGGCCTTGGTGATCGCGGCGAATTTCGCGGCCGATATGGTCTATGCCGCCCTCGATCCGCGCATCGGCTTCGGGCGCGCGCGGGACGACGACACATGACCGGCACCGAAAAGCGCCTGGCAGTGGCGGGAACGGTGATCGCGATCGTAGCACTCGCCGCCCTCGCCGCCCCGTTGATCGGCTGGAGCGTCGGCTACGATCCGTTCGACACGGATCTGTTGCGCCGCTATTCGCCGCCCTCCTTCGTCAATCCGCTGGGCACGGACGAGCTGGGCCGCGACGTGGCGATGCGGTTGCTGTTCGGCGCGCGCGTGTCGCTCGCCGTCGGTCTCGCGGCGGCACTCGCCGCCAGCACCATCGGTACTGCGATCGGCTTGATCGCCGGCTATTTCGGCGGGCGCGTCGATCAAGTCCTGATGCGCGCGACCGACGCGGTGCTGTCGCTGCCCGTGTTGCCGGTGCTGATCGTGCTGGCCGCCGTCGATCTCGGCAAGCTGGGCTTGCCGGAAGGCGAAGCGTCGAGCCTGGCGCGCATCGTCGTGATCGTCGCGGCGTTCGGCTGGCCCAAAGTCGCGCGATTGGTGCGCGGCCATGCGCTGGCGCTACGCGAACGCGATTTCGTGCGCGCGGCGCGCGCCTTGGGGGCGGGCCCGTGGCGGATCATGTGGGCGCATATTCTGCCGAACTGCGCCACGCCCATTTTGATCGCGACCGCACTCGCGGTCGGCGGCACGATTCTTTACGAAAGCGTGCTGTCGTTCCTGGGGCTGGGCATCCAGCCGCCGATCCCGAGCTGGGGCAATATGCTGACCGGCGCGCAGGAGACGATCGTCCAAGCGCCGTGGCTGGCGCTGTGGCCGGGTCTCGCGATCCTGATCACGGTCGCGGCGATCAATCTTCTCGCCGACGCCATTCAGGATCGCTTCGACCCGCGCCGCCGCAAGGCTTAGTGCGACATCAGCACCGGCACGGTCATGTGGTCGAGCACGTCGCGCGTGGCGCCGCCGAAGATCGCTTCGCGCGCGCGGCTATGCCCATAAGCGCCCATGACCAGCATATCGGCGCCGAGATCGGCCAAGCGGCTGAGCAACGCATCGCCCACCGACAAATCGCCCGAATAGGTCGTCGTCGCTTCCGCCGCCACGCCGTGACGCGCAAGATGCAGCGCGATATCCGCCCCCGGCAGGCGCTTGGCCGCATTGTCCGGATCGATCGACAGGATCGAGACTTTCTCCGCCAGGCGCAGCAGCGGCAGCGCATCGGCCACCGCGCGCGCGGCTTCGCGCGTGTTGTTCCAGGCGCAGACGACATGCTTGACCGTGCCCGCGAAATTGCCGGCGTTCGGCACGAAGATCACCGGACGCCCGGCGCTCAGCACCAGCGCTTCGCCCAGTGCGGCCACATCGGGCGGCAATTGGCCGTCGGGCTGCGGCACGATGATCGCGTCGGCATGGCGGGCGTGGTTCAACGCCACATCCTCGGCGAAGCCCCAAGCCTCGCGATACTCGATCTCGACGCCTTCGGCGACGGCGGCCTTGGCGACCGCGTCGCGGACCTTGGCGGCCTCCGCGCGCACCTGATCGCGGAACGCCTCCATGATCGATTTTCCCGCCATCGCGCGGGCGGAGGACGGCAGCACCGGCTCGGTCAACGCATGAATCGTGGCCAAATGCGCACCCTGCCCCTTGGCGAATCGTGCCGCGAAGGCCAAGCGCGGCGCGATATCGGGGCCCGCTTCGGCGAAAACGACCAGGTCGCGGAAGCCGGCGATTTGGGTCGGGGATGGATTGCGCGATGGGGTCATAACGTTGATCTCCTTGGGTCGGTTCGAGACGCAACCTGACCGAAAGCCCGCTTGCACGCTTTGATATGGCTCAACCGGCTTTCCAAGCCCCCCGGAATGGGGTAGCAAACGCCTGTTTCGATTGGAGAAACCATATGACCGCCGCCGCCTTGCCCCGCCTTGTTCCCGTGATTTTGTCCGGCGGTGCGGGCACGCGACTCTGGCCCTTGTCGCGCGAGACCTATCCCAAGCAGCTTCTGGCGCTGGCGGGCACGCACAGCCTGATCCAAGACACGGCCGCGCGGTGCGGCGGCGAAAGCTTCGGCGCACCCATCATCGTGTGCAACGAAGAACACCGCTTCGCCATCGCCGAACAGCTTCGCCAGATCGGCATCGCCCCGCGCGCGATGATCCTCGAACCCGTCGCGCGCAACACCGCCCCGGCCGCCGCGGCCGCCGCGGCGTTGCTGGAGCCGGGCGAGATCATGATGCTGCTGCCCTCCGACCACGCGATTTCCGACGTCGCATCGTTCGCCAAAGCGGCAGCGAAAGCGGCGGCCGGCGCGCGTGCCGGCAAGCTCGTGACCTTCGGCATCGAGCCCGAGCGCCCCGAAACGGGCTATGGCTATATCAAGCGCGGCGCGGCCCTGCCCGGCCTCGACGGCGCCTATATGGTCGAGCGTTTCGTGGAGAAGCCCGATCTCGACACCGCCAAGAAATATCTCGCCGAGGGCGGCTGGGTCTGGAACTCCGGCATGTTCATGCTGCCCGCCGCGATCTTCCTGGCGGAGACCGAGAAATTCGAGCCCGCCATCGCGCGCGCCGCGAAGGACGCCGTCGCCAAAGCCAAGCGCGATCTCGATTTCGTGCGCTTGGATAAGGACGCCTTCGCCGCCGCCCCGTCGAAATCGATCGACTACGCGGTGATGGAACGCACGAGCCTTGCGGCCATGGTGCCCGCGTCGATGGGTTGGTCGGATGTGGGTGCTTGGGACGCGCTGTGGGATTTGGGCACGCGCGATGCCGACGGCAACGTGGTGCGCGGCGACGTGATCGCGGAGGATACGCATAATTCCTATCTGCGCACCGAAGGCCGTTTGCTCGCGACGCTCGGCGTGGACGATCTGATCGTCGTCGATACGCGCGACGCCACGCTGGTCGCGCGCAAGGACAAGGCACAGCACGTGAAGCGCATCGTCGACCGCCTGAAAGCGGCGGGCCGCAGCGAAGCGAGCCTGCACACCGAGGTGCATCGCCCCTGGGGCAGCTATCAGACGATCGATTTGGGGCCGCGCTTCCAGGTGAAGCGCCTGTCGGTCAGGCCCGGCGCCAAGATCTCGCTGCAAAAACACGCCCAGCGCGCCGAGCATTGGGTGGTCGTGCAAGGCATCGCGCGCGTCACGCGCGACGAGGATGTACTGACCTTGCGCGAAAACATGTCCGCTTACATCCCCGTCGGCTGCGTCCACCGCCTGGAAAACCCCGGCACGGAAATGCTGCATATCGTCGAGGTGCAGTCGGGGTCGTATCTCGGCGAGGACGATATCGTACGTCTCGAAGATTCCTACGGGCGCAAGTAATGACCGATCCGATCAGCATCAACGCCGCCGATATCGCCGCCGCCGCCGCGCGCATCCAAGGCCAGGTTCTGCGCACGCCGACGTTGCGCTCGGCCACGCTCTCCGCCGTCACCGGTGCGGATGTGCGCATCAAGTTCGAGAACCATCAATATGTCGCGTCGTTCAAGGAACGCGGTGCCCTCAACAAATTGCTGCTGCTCTCGCCCCAGGAACGCCAGCGCGGCGTCATCGCGATGTCGGCGGGCAACCACGCCCAAGCGGTCGCCTATCACGCCAAGCGCCTGGGCATCGCCGCGACGATCGTGATGCCCAAGGCCACACCCTTCACCAAGGTCGCGCGCACGCGCGATCACGGCGCGCGCGTGATCCTGAAGGCGACGCGCTGACCGAAGCCGCCGCCTTCGCGCGCGATCTGGCGGCGAAGGAGAATCTCGTCTTCGTCCATCCCTACGACGATCCGGCGATCATGGCGGGCCAAGGCACGCTGGCGCTGGAAATGCTGGCCGATTTCCCCGATCTCGACACGCTGGTCATTCCCATCGGCGGCGGCGGGATGATTTCGGGTTGCGCGGTCGCGGCCAAATCGATCAATCCGAATATCGAGATTTTCGGCGTCGAGGTCGAAGCCTTCGCCTCCGCCGCGCAGCGCAAAGCCGGCGAGAAGGTCCATACCGGCGGCACGACGATCGCCGAGGGTATCGCCGTCGCCGATGTCGGCGCGCAATGCTGGCCGGTCATCGACAAGCTGGTGCGCGACGTCGTGGTGGTCGACGAATTGGACGTCGAGCGCGCCATCGTGCTGCTGATCGAAATCGAGAAGACCGTCGCCGAAGGGGCCGGTGCGGCCGGGCTTGCGGCGTTGCTCGCCCATCCCGAACGCTTCAAGGGCCGCAAAGTCGGCCTGGTGCTGTGCGGCGGCAATATCGACACGCGCGTGTTGTCGAGCGTGCTGCTGCGCGGCCTGGCGCGCGACGGGCGCTTGCTGCGCTTGTCGATCGAGATTCCCGACCGCCCCGGCGCGCTCGCCGATCTGGCCGGGCGCATCGGCAAAGCGGGCGGCAATATCGTCGAGGTCGAGCACCAGCGCACCTTCACCGAACGCTCCGCGCGCGCGGTGACGGTCGAAGCCACGATCGAGGTCGTCGATCGCGCGCATGGCGACAAGCTGGTCGGCGAATTGGAAAACGCGGGCCTGACCGTCGAACGCGGTGCGGCCTGACGGCCATTACTGCGGCGGCAGGTCGGCGAGTTCCTTCACCCGCTCGCCCCATTCGGTTTCGAGCGAGTTCTGGCGGCGCTGCAATTGGCGCAAGCGCGCCTGCGCGCGGTTTTCGTAGATGATGTTCGCGACGATCGGGAACAGCCAGCACAGGCCCCAGGCGAAGACGGCGGCCCCGTAGACCGACAGCCACGCGAAGGCGTTGCCCAGAATTTCGCGCCCGCCGGTGCGGCCCATCATCGAAAACCCGTCGAGCAGGAAGGGCAGCATGGCGCCCATGCTCATCGTGCCCACGGCGATCGCATCGTGTTTCTGGCGCGTGGGATCGACGATCGCGGCGGCGAGCGTGGGCAGGAAACCCGCGACCACGAACAGGCACAGCCACGGCACGTTATAGGCAAGCCACGCGACGATCGCGATGACGCCCGTGCCCGCCATGGCGAGCGTCATGGCGCTGGGGCCCTTCTTCGCGGATTTGGGTTGCTTGGCCATGGCTAAAACAAAATCCGCCAGAGGATCGAACCGATACCGACGACGCCCGACAGCGACGCGGACGTCAGCGCCGCCGTTTCCTTGCCGGCGAGCATCGCGGCATGGGCGCGTTGCTTCGCCCCGCCGCGGATTTCGACCATCTCCGCCCCCGCTGCGACATAGGCTTCCTTGGCGGCGTCGAATCCCCAATGATCGACCTCGCGCATTTTCTCGTTGTCGACGAGTTCGAGCAGCGCTTTGAGGCTTCCTTCTTCGGCGACTTGATTCAACCGCTCGATCTGCGATTGGCGCAGCGGCAAATGGTTGATGCCGTCGACATAGCCGCGCACCAGCGTCGCGCACCACGCGGTCAAGCGCGGCACCATCGGCGGGCCGAAGCGCTCCTGCAAATCCGACAACATGCGCAGGATCGACATGCCGCCCGACAAATCGACCTGCTCGGGATTCATCAGCACGCGGATTTGCGCGGGGTCCGCACCCGCATGCACGGCAAGGAAGGCGGCAATATGCCGGTCGATCGGCTTGTGGCCGGAGCCGGCGGCGGCTTCCAGCGCTTCCAGCACCTGATCGGGTTCGGAGACCCACATGCCGGCCGCGAGTTCGGAGAAGCACGGCAGATTGGGATTGAGTTCGTAGAGCACGCGCTCGATGCCGTTGCCGGGGGCGGGATCTTCGATCCATTTGCCCAAGCGTTCGACGAAGCCCGCCGGCGGCAGGCCGCGCCCGCCCGCCGATTTATGCAGCATCGTCCACAGGCCGATCACGCGGCTGCGGATGAGGTCCGCGAAAATCGGCCCGCCGCCGGGTTTGCGCATCGCCACGGCGATGGCCGTGCCGAGCCCGTCGACATGGACGCTGTGGCCGCGAAAGCGGATCGGCGCCAAGGGATCGAGCACGATCGACGCGCGCGCCACCGTCAGCGCATCGGAATAGGTCGGGTTGGGATCGCCGCTGGGTTCGCGCACCGCCGCGTTCAGGCGATCGTGCAGCTTTTGATCGCCCAGCGTGTTGCGGATCCACATCGCGATATTGCCGTTGCGCAATTCGCCGGCGGCCGCTTCCCAGCGCCGCCCCAGCCCATGCGCCAGATCGCGCGGCGTTTTGTATTCGCGCCCGCCGAAGCGATAGCCCTTGGCCGCGCGCAAGACGAGCGGCGACGATGGGTTCACCTGCTGGCGCTTGCCGTCGAGGAAGCCCTTGAGCATTTCCAACGTCCAGCGATCGGCTTCCCAATCGTTGGTCAGGCCGCGCAGCACTTCCATCACCTGCGGCGCGATGCGCGTGAGGTCCGCGAGCGAGTCGAACGTGCCGCGATCCACGCGCCGCGCGAATTGCTCGTCCACATCGATTCCCTGGCCCGGCATGAAGCCTTGCGCGAAGGCGAGCAACGTCATGCCGAGTGCAAACATGTCGTCTTCGCGCGTACCCGAGCCGCGCGCGTCGGGATCGGCCATCGCGCGCTCGATGGGTTCCAACGCCGCTGGCTGTTCGAAGCCGCCGGGCACGTGGAAGGACGGGCCCAGCACGATGCGCGTGCGCGCTTCGTCGAGCCAAAACAGATTGGTCGGGCGGATGCCGCGATGGGTGACGTTGCGATGGAACAACTCGCCCAGCGCGTTGGCGAGCGGCAGCAGAAAATGCGTCAGCAACCGCGGTGCGGGCCATTCGTCGCGCGCGGTGTTGCCGCGCCACAGCGGGCCGCCTTCGGGCAGATCGTAGATGAACGCCAAGCGTCGCGCCGAAGCGCCCGGCCAATCGACCAAGCCGAATTCGTAAAGCCGCAACAGGCCCGGCCGTTCGACGCCCTTGATGTTCTTGGCCATCTCCAGCCGCGGCGGAATTTCCGGGCCGCAGATCAGCGCCACGCGCTGGCCGATCGTGTCGCGCTCGTCGACCGTTAGATAAGCGCGAACGCTGGCGGTCGACATTTCCGGGACGGGCGACGACGGATAGATCTTGAACCGGCCCGCGAGCGGCACGGACGTTCCGGACGGTCCCTTAGCGGGGCCATCCTTTTCGTCGTCGTCGCGTTGATTGGCCGGCTCGGCCATAGACCGTCCTCCGCGTTTGTCCGGATCGATCCCCCGAATTTAAGCCGTGTTTGTCGAAAACTGGTTAACGAGCTGATTTCATCAACGAAATCAATCGGCAAACGGATCCTCGACCAGGATCGTGTCGTTGCGTTCCGGACTGGTGGACAGCAATGCGACACGCGCCCCGATCAATTCCTCGATCCGCACGATGTATTTGACCGCCGCCGCCGGCAGCTCGGCCCAGGAGCGCGCCCCTTGGGTCGATTCCTTCCAGCCCGGCAGCGTTTCATAGATCGGGGCGGCCTGCGCTTGCAGATGCTGGGCGGCGGGCAAACGGTCGTAGCGTTTGCCGCCGATCTCGTAGGCGACGCAGACCTTGATCTCGTCGAGCCCGTCGAGCACGTCGAGCTTGGTGAGCGCGATGCCGCGAATGCCGCCGGTGCGCACGGTCTGGCGCACCAGCACCGCGTCGAACCAGCCGCAGCGGCGCGCGCGCCCCGTGACCGTGCCGAATTCATGGCCGCGCTCGCCCAGATGGCGGCCGATCGAATCGGTCAGTTCCGTCGGGAACGGGCCGGAGCCCACACGCGTCGTGTAGGCCTTGGTGATGCCGAGCACGTAGCCGACTTCGTGGGGCCCGAGCCCCGAACCGGTCGCGGCTTGTGCTGCCACCGTGTTCGACGAGGTGACGAAAGGATAGGTGCCGTGATCGACGTCGAGCAAAGCGCCTTGTGCGCCTTCGAACAGGATGCGTTTGCCCGCCTTGCTGGAATCGCCCAGGAACGGCCATACCGGATCGGCATAGGGCGCGAGCTGAGGTGCGAGTTCCAGCAATTGCTTGCGCAGCGTGACGCGATCGACCGTTTCGAAGCCCAGGCCTTTGCGCAGCGCGTCGTGATGGCGGCACAATTCTTCGAGCTTGGCGTCGAGCGTGGGCCCGTCGAACACATCGCACAAGCGGATCGCGCGGCGCGCGACTTTATCTTCGTAAGCCGGGCCGATGCCGCGCCCGGTGGTGCCGATCTTGGCGCTGCCGCGCGCTTCCTCGCGCAGGCGATCGATCTCGCCATGCAGCGGCAAAATCAGCGCGGCGTTTTCCGCCACGCGCAGATTATGCGGACCGACATCCACACCCTTTTCGCGGATCGCAGCGATCTCCTTCAGCAGATGCCAGGGATCGACGACCACGCCGTTGCCGACGACGCCGATCTTGCCCTTGCGCACGACGCTGGAGGGCAGCAGCGACAGCTTGTAGGTCACACCGTCGATGACCAGCGTGTGGCCGGCGTTGTGGCCGCCCTGGAAGCGCACGACGATCTCGGCGCGTTCCGACAGCCAATCGACGATCTTGCCTTTGCCTTCGTCGCCCCATTGCGATCCGACGACGGTGACGTTGGTCATGTTGCTTACCCTTCGATCTTGACGACGGCGCCGGCACGCCAGACATGCGTGCAGCCCAGAGATTTCGCATCCGCCCCGGCGGCGAAGCCGCGCAGCGCGATTTCGCCTTGTTGGCGCAAGACGGTTTCCGTACCCGCCGGCGCATCCACCGGCACGAACACGCATTTGCGCGGCGGCGGGAACGGCAAGGCGCGCAGCACCGTATCGGTGAACAGCGTGACGCCGGTCGCGGTTTCGCCCGCCCCTTCCATCAAATCTTCGCCGGCGAGATAACGCCCGCCGCGCCCCAATTCGCCGCGCACGCCGCGCGCGAACACGGTGAAGCTCAACCCCTGCTGATATTCGAAGCCGCGCCGCTCGACCGCGTCGACCGTCAACGCCAGATCGGGGCGCGCCGCGCGGATCAAACCGACGGCCTGTTCCAGCCGCGCGATTTCAAGCTTGGCGGCGTCGGGCAAGGCCAGCGCCTTCAACGCGGGCAACGCCTTCTCGACCGGGCCCGACGCGGCGACGAGCTTCGCAAGCACCGCCCCCGCTTCGCGACCCACGCGCGCCAGGGTTTCGCCGTCGCGCTTTTCCAGCGCCGTGCGGATCGCTTCCTTCGCCACCGGCCCCGGATCGGGATGGGCGGCGAGCACGGCCGACACGAGATAGGGAATGGCCAAATCGATCGAAATGTTCGCGGCCCCGACTTGGGTCAACGCGTCGGCCGCCATCGTCACGATCTCGCTATCGGCTTGCGCTTGCGATGCGCCGATCAGCTCGGCGCCCACTTGGCCGAATTGGCGTTCGGGGCGCAGCGCGTCGCCCTTCACGCGCATGACCTGGCCCGCATAGCAAAGGCGCAAAGGCCGCGCTTCGCCTTTGAGGCGTGTGGCCGCGATGCGCGCGACTTGCGGCGTCATGTCCGCGCGCAAGGCGAGCATGCGCTGCGAATCCGGATCCATCAGGCGGAAGGTCTGGCGCGCCAGCGCCGCTTGGCTGCCGGCGAGCAGCGAATCCTCGAACTCGACCATCGGCGGTTTGACGCGGCGATAGCCGTAGGACGCGAAGACCTGCGCGATGCGCCAGACGATTTCGGCTTCTTGTTCGGCCTCGGCGGGCAGCGCGTCGCGCAGACCGGCAGGCAGAAGGGCGCGGGTCGTCAATTCGTTCATGGGAGCGTGAGCCGATGTCGGGGCGTGGGGATGAAGCCACGCGGTGGCGTTTTTGGCGGACGGGCGAAAAACGCGCCCGACCTTTTGGCCGACCGGCTTTTCCGGGGGTGTGTAGCGGGTTTCGGGCGCCCGGCCAAGACCCGCGAGAGGCGGGGTCGTCCCGTCCCGCCGGGCCGCATTTTTCGTAGTAGTTTCAGATCGTTACGCCGGATGGCCCTGCCGGCCGAAATCTGGCTGGCCTTGGGCAAAAGCCGCTATGCGCGATCGGCGCCGATCCGGAACCCGACTCCGCCCAGTGCCGCGCCCTCGCCGCCCTAGCATTTCGCCGGAATCATTCTATATTGCGAATAAGTCGCATTTGCATAGGAAGTGAGGAAATGGTCGAGGCGGTCCAGAACACGACGACGGAATTCGGCACGCTCGCCCCCGCTTTCGCGGCGGCAAGCGGGGCGG
Source organism: Tagaea sp. (assembly GCA_965228135.1). Lineage (GTDB taxonomy): Bacteria > Pseudomonadota > Alphaproteobacteria > CACIAM-22H2 > CACIAM-22H2 > Tagaea. The sequence goes on along the minus strand of OZ245798.1, from coordinate 4,073,849 downwards.
CGCTGATGCTCGCGGCCGCGACACGATTGCTCCGCCATCGCGCCCGAGGGCCCGCGCGATTTTTCGTGGCACTCGTCCTCTTCGCAGTGGCGCTGCGTTTGATCGGCGCCTCGGCCGGCGAATTCCAAACGCTCGGCTTGCTGTCGGCGATCGGCGCGGATGTGCCCGCCTGGCTCGCAACGCTCGCCGGCAACCCAACGCGCGAAGCGATGGCGATCCAAGCCGCGTTCGTGGTCGCCGCCTACGCGCTGCTCGCCCGCGCGCTTAAGCGGTGCGCTTATGCGAAAGCCTACTAGCATCTTGCAAAGATCGATATTCGCACTGAAATTGTGACGGCGAATGTCGAAACCCATCCGATTCACGGCGCATGCCCTCCATGCGATGGACCATCGCGAAATCGAACCCGCATGGGTGGAGCGTGTCCTGCGCCAACCGGAATGGATTGCGGACGATCCCGCCGATCCGATTCTCCGCCGCGCATTCGCCCAAGTGCCCGAGCGCGCCAACCGCTATATGCGGGTGGTCTATAGCGAGGGGCCCGCAGAATGGGTTATCGTAACGGCGTTCCTTGATCGGGACGCCAAACCGCCGGGACGGCAGAGACCATGAAGATCCGCTTCGACCGCGACGCCGACGCGCTTTATATCCGCCTCGACGACGCCGCCATCGACAGTACGGTGGAGGCGCGGGCGGGCCTGCATCTCGATCTCGACGCGCAAGGCCGCGTCGTCGGCATCGAAGTATTGTCGGTCACGCGCAATCTGCCCGGCGCCGACCTGACCAAGATCGACTTCCAGGCGGCATAAAGGCGGACGCCGGGGCGCCCGCCTTCATCCGTTCAAGCCTAACGCGAAAGCTTAGAAAGCCAGCGCGCGCACGCGCAGCACTTGGGGCAGCGCGCGGATTTTGGTCAGCACCGTTTCCGACGGCGGCTGATCGACCGCGATCAGGCAGATCGCATCCGCGCCCGCCGAGGTGCGGCCGAGATGGAACGACGCGATGTTGATGCCCGCATCGCCGAACAGGCGACCGATGGCACCGATGAAGCCCGGCTTGTCCTGGTTGCGCACGTACAGCATGTGCGGTGCGAACTCGGCTTCGATCGGCACTTCGGCGATCTGCACGATGCGCGCCTTCGCCTGGCCGAACAGCGAGCCCGCGATGATGCGCTTCTGCCCTTCCGATTCGACCGTCACGCGGATCAGCGTGGGATAATCGGACGTGCGGTCGTGGCGCATGTCGGTGACGCCAATCCCGCGCTCGCGCGCGACGGCCGGGGCGGATACCGAGTTGACGCTCTCCATCTTCACGCCGAGAAAGCCCGCGAGCACGCAAGCCGTCAGCGGCTTGGTGTTGAGATTGGCGACCGAGCCTTCGTATTCGATGGCGATCGCCTTGACGTTCTCGTCCTGCAACTGGCCGAGATAACGGCCGAGATCGGTCGCAAGCTTCATATAGGGCTGAAGCTTCGGCGCGTCTTCGGCCGAGACCGACGGCATGTTGACGGCGTTGGTGACCGCGCCGGTCAGCAGGAAATCCGACATCTGCTCGGCGACCTGCAACGCGACGTTCTCCTGCGCTTCGCTGGTCGACGCACCCAGATGCGGCGTGCAAACCACGTCGTCGCGGCCGAACAGCGCGTGTTCCTTGGCGGGCTCCACCATGAACACGTCGAGCGCCGCGCCCGCGACATGGCCGGAGTCCAGCGCCGCCTTCAGATCGTCTTCGACGATCAGGCCGCCGCGCGCGCAATTGACGATGCGCACGCCTTTCTTCGTCTTGGCCAAGGCCTTGGCGTCGAGGATGTTCTTCGTCTGCTCGGTCAGCGGCGTGTGCAGCGTGATGAAATCGGCGCGCGCCAGCAGCTGGTCGAGCTCGACCTTTTCGACGCCGAGATTCGTCGCGCGCTCCGCCGTCAGGAACGGATCGAACGCGACGACCTTCATCTTCAGGCCCAGCGCACGCTCGGCGACGATCGAACCGATATTGCCGCAGCCGATGAGGCCGAGCGTCTTGCCGGTGATTTCCACGCCCATGAAGCGGTTCTTTTCCCACTTGCCGGCCTGGGTCGACTTATCGGCGGCCGGAAGCTGGCGGGCGAGCGCCATCATCAGCGCGATCGCGTGTTCGGCGGTCGTGATCGAATTGCCGAAGGGCGTGTTCATCACGACGATGCCGCGCGCCGTGGCGGCGGGCACGTCGACGTTGTCCACGCCGATGCCCGCACGGCCGATGACCTTCAAATGCGTCGCGGCGGCGAGGATGTCCTTGTTGACCTTCGTCGCCGAGCGGATGGCGAGGCCGTCATATTCGCCGATGATGGCTTTCAGCTCGTCCGGCTTCAGGCCGACTTTGAGGTCGACGTCGATGCCGCGCTCTTTGAAGATTTCGACCGCGCGCGGGGACAAAGCGTCGGAAATAAGAACCTTGGGCATGGAAGGTCTCCGGGCGCGGATCGGCCGCGCCGTTTCAGGGAACAGGAAAAAGGATCAGGCCGCTTTGGGCAGTGCGGCTTTGGCTTCGGCGAAGGCCCAGTCGAGCCAGCCGAACAACGCCTCGAGATCGGCGGTTTCCACCGTGGCGCCCGCCCAAATGCGAAGGCCCGGAGGCGCATCGCGATAGGCGTCGATGTCGTAGGCGACCTTTTCGGCCTCCAGCATCGCGACCATCTTCTTCGAGAAGGCGGCCTTCGCATCGGCATCCAGCGCCGTCACCGCCGGGTCCTTGATGACCAGGCAGACCGAGGTGCAGGAGCGGATCGCCTTGTCGGCGGCGAGGAAACCGACCCACGGCGTCTTCGCGGCCCAGGCTTCGATCGCGGCGAGGTTCTTTTCCGAACGCGCGACCAGCGCGTCCAAGCCGCCGATCTTCTCCGCCCACATCAAACCGTCGAGCGCATCTTCGACCGCGAGCATCGAAGGCGTGTTGATCGTCTCGCCCTTGAACACGCCTTCGATCAGCTTGCCGCCTTGCGTCAGACGGAAGATCTTCGGCAGCGGCCAGGCCGGCGTGTAGGTCGTCAGACGCTCGGCGGCGCGCGGGCTCAACACCAGCATGCCGTGCTGGCCTTCGCCGCCCAGCACCTTCTGCCAGGACCACGTCGTCACATCGAGCTTGTCCCAGGGCAGCTTCATCGCGAAGGCGGCCGAGGTCGCGTCGCAGATCGTCAGCCCCTTGCGATCGGCGGGAATCCAGTCGCCGTTCGGCACGCGCACGCCCGAGGTCGTGCCGTTCCAGGTGAACACGACGTCGTTGTCGAAGTTCACGGATTTCAGATCGGGCAGCGCGCCGTAATCGGCTTCGAGCTTGCGCGTGTCTTTGAGCTTCAGCTGCTTGACCACGTCGGTGACCCAACCGGCACCGAAGGATTCCCAGCTGAGCATGTCGACACCGCGCTGACCCAGCAGCGACCACAGCGCCATTTCGACCGCACCCGTGTCAGACGCGGCAACGATGCCGATGCGATAATCGGCGGGAATGCCGAGGATTTTGCGCGTGCGTTCGATCACGTCGGCAAGCTTGGCTTTGCCGAGTTTCGAGCGGTGCGAACGGCCAAGGGCCGCGTTTTCGAGGGCTTGGAGATTCCAGCCGGGGCGCTTGGCGCAGGGGCCGGAGGAAAAATTCGCGCAATTCGGGCGCGTGGCAGGCTTCGTCATTTTCAATCCCTTCCTTCCAGAAGGTCCGGGATCCGTTGGGGGATCCTGGCCCGCCGCAGGTTCTAAAGGAGAGGTCGGTTTCGCGCAACCGGATTTCACGAATGCGGCCGAACGTCGCGCCGAGGCGCTTGGGAAGCGTCACAATTCGACGCTATCGTGAGGGCATGTCCATTCCCGCCTCGCTGGCCGGCAAAAAGGCCCTGATCGTCGGCATCGCCAATGGCCAATCCATCGCCGCGGGCTGCGCGGCCGCGATGCGCAACGCAGGTGCCGACCTCGCCGTCACCTATCTGAACGAGAAGGCGGAAAAGCACGTCCGCGCGGTGGCCGAGAAACTCGATACCGATTTCCTGATCCCGCTCGACGTCCGCGAACCCGGAGCCCTCGAACGCTGCTTCGCGCAAGTGACCGAACGCTGGGGCAAACTCGACATTCTGCTGCACTCCATCGCCTTCGCGCCACGCGAGGATCTGCACGCGCGCGTGACCGATTCCTCGCGCGACGGGTTCCTGCAGGCGATGGACGTGTCGTGCCATTCCTTCATCCGCATGGCGAAACTGGCCGAGCCGTTGATGCGCGACGGCGGCGCGCTGCTGACCGTCAGCTTCTACGGCGCCGAGAAAGCGGTCGAAAACTACAACCTGATGGGCCCCGTGAAAGCCGCGCTGGAAGCGAGCGTGCGCGCGATCGCGGCGGAGCTGGGCCCCAAGAACATCCGCGCCCACGCGATTTCGCCGGGGCCGCTGCTGACGCGCGCGGCGTCGGGCATCGATCGCTTCGACGAATTGGTCGAACGCGCGAAAGCGCGCAGCCCCGGCCGCCGCTTGGTAACGATCGAGGAGATCGGCGCGCTGGCCGCGTTCCTGGCATGCGATGCCGCCGCGGGCATGACCGGCGGCGTGCATTACGTCGACGCCGGCTACAACATCGTCGGATGACCGACTTGCTGGTCCGCAACGGGCGCTTGCGCGTCGCCGATCTCGAACTTCGCTGCACCGTCGGACGCGGCGGCATCGTCGCCGCCAATGCGAAACGCGAAGGCGATTTCGCCACACCCGCCGGAAGGCATTTGCTGCGCTTCGCGTTTTTCCGCGCCGATCGCGTAACGGCCGCGTCGCCGCTGCCGTTCCAGGCGATCGAACCCGATATGTGGTGGGACGACGATCCCGCCTCGCCCCACTACAACACGCTGCGCCGTGCCGCACCCGCGGTACATCCCGAGCGCTTATGGCGCGACGATGCCGTCTACGATTGGATCGTGCCGCTGGGGTGGAACGACGCGCCGCCCGTACCGGGCCTCGGTTCGGCGATTTTCCTGCATGTCGCCCGCCCCGATTGGACGCCGACCGCCGGCTGCGTGGCGGTCGCCCACGAAGACTGGCAGCGCCTGTTGCCGCATTTACGCCCCGGCGGCGGAATAGATATCAGGCCGGGCTGATCGACGCGGACGCCGCGTGATCGAAACGCGGCGCTTCTTGCGGCGCGCCGTCCAAGCGCAACGCCGCGCGGCGGAATTCGCGCGGGCCCAAACCGGTCATGCGTTTCACGTAGCGCGCGAAACGTTCGGGCGAGCCCAAACCCGCCTCGCGCGCGATGCGCGCCACCGGCCTGCCGCCGCGCGTCAACGCGTCCAGCGCCGATTCGATCGCGTGCGCGTCGATATACATTTGCGGCGTCAGCCCCGTGCATTCGCGGAACAATTGGAAGAAGCGCGAGCGCGACAGGTCGGACGCGGCGATCAGATCGTCGACCGAGGGCGGCTTGGCGGGGTCGAGGCCGATCGTCTGGATCGCGCGCCGGATGCGATAATCGAAAGCCGGCCCGGTGGCTTCGACGGGACCCGCATAGATATCGAGCACTTCCTGCGCATAGGCTTCGGCCGCACCGGTCAATTCCTGATCCGGTGCCGCGGGATCGCGAAGCTGCGCCAGAAGCGCGTCCAGACGTTGGCGGAAGGACGGCGTCTGCGGCACCAAGGTCGCCGGAAACGGACGCGACGCTTGGATGCCGCGCTTGCCGCCCAAATGCGAAACCGCCCATTCCGTGCCCAGCAGCGCCACTGACCTGCCCCCATTGAAGTGGTCCTCCCTGAAGTATGATTTTGGAAGCGGAGGAACAGGAAATGGCGAGGAAAAGGCATTCGGCAGAAGAGATCGTCACGAAGCTGCGGCAGGTCGATGTGCTGATGGCCCAAGGGCGGCCAGTCGCGGAGGCCGTGCGATCGATAGGCGTGACGGAAGTTACGTACTATCGGTGGCGCAATGAGTACGGTGGCCTGAAAGGCGACCAGGTCAAGCGGTTGAAGGAGCTGGAGACGGAGAACGCCCGGCTACGCCGCGCGGTCTCGGATCTGACGCTCGACAAACTGATCCTGGCGGAGGCCGCAAAGGGAAACTTTTAAGCCCCGCACGCCGCCGCGCCTGCGTGGACCATGTCAGGGCGGAACTTGGTGTGTCCGAGCGACGGGCATGCCGCGCTCTGGGGCAGCACCGATCCACGCAGCGCAAGAAGCCGGTCTCGGCCGACGATGAAGCGGCTCTGACAGCCGATATCATCGAGCTCGCTCGCCAATATGGCCGCTACGGATACCGCCGGATCACGGCGATGCTCCGCGGGGCCGGTTGGGTGGTGAACAAGAAGCGTGTCGAGCGGATCTGGCGGTGTGAGGGGCTTAAAGTACCAGCGAAACAGCCAAAACGCGGGCGTCTCTGGCTGAACGACGGATCCTGCGTCCGCCTTCGACCGTTACGCCCAAACCACGTCTGGTCGTACGACTTCGTCGCAGACCGTACGCATGACGGGAAGGCCTTCCGGATGCTGTGCATCATCGATGAGTTCACGCGCGAAGCCCTCGCCATCCGGGTGGCCCGCAAGATCAGGTCTACAGACGTCATCGAAGCGTTGGCGGACCTGTTCATCCTGCGCGGCGTCCCAGCGCACATCCGATCTGACAATGGCCCTGAGTTCGTCGCGCAGGCACTGCGAGAATGGATTGCCGCTGTCGGCGCAAAGACGGCCTACATCGAACCCGGTAGCCCTTGGGAGAACGGCTACTGCGAGAGCTTCAACGGTAAGCTGAGAGACGAGCTGCTCAACGGCGAAATCTTCTACAGCCTGAAGGAAGCCAAGACAGTTATCGAGGCTTGGCGTCGGCACTACAACACGGTCAGGCCACACTCTTCGCTCGGATATCGGCCACCGGCGCCAGAGGCTCTGGTTTTGCCCGCGGTCACGGCGATGGCGCCGATCGAGCGACTAAACTAACATTCGTAACGGGCCACTCTGTGGGGGCCGGTCACTCCTGGGCGGCACGGCGGCTTACGCGGTGCGATCGCTGATCGACACGAAAGCATCGTCCGATCGCGCGGCCGAATTCGCCGACATCGCCGGCCATGTGCGCGGGCTCGATCTCAGCCTCACCCAGCTCAGCAGCGCGTTGAACGTGTGGCTGCAAATGCCCGCCGACGCCCCCGCCGCCGATGTCGACAAACTGGTCGCGTTTTCGCGCGGCGAATTGAAGGACGTGCAGGAGCGCAAGCTCGACGCCGAAAAGACGGCTTCCATCGTGGAACTGGCGCGCCTCTACGAAGCCTATGCCGGCACCGGCTGGAAGGATCTGCGCGATCTCGACGCGCGCATCCGCGCCACGCTGGCCGAACTCGACCGCACCGGCCCGCCCAACCGCACGGCGATCCAGAACCAGCGAGACGCGGTGGCGCGGCAGGGTCAGACCGATATGGCGACCCAGCTCAATCTCGCCGCCGAGCACTACATGCTGGGCCGCGTGCGCGCGATGCGCTTTCGCGCGAGCCGCGCCGATGGGGATATCGACGGCGCCAATCGCGCTTTCGCCGACGCGCTGACGGCCCTCGCCAACGCGCGCGGCATGCCGGGCGCGCCGAGCGGCTTGGCGGATTCCGTCCGCGCGGTCGAAAAATATCGCGACGACTACGCGCGCTATCGCGCCGACGTGAAGGCGTTCTGGGACCGGCGCGCCGCCATCGGCGTCGACGGCGATAAGATGAGCGACATCGCCGGCAAGCTGACCGAACGCGCCGAAGCCGAGGAAAGCAAAGCCATCGCCGCCGCCGATACGGAACTCGTCGCGCGCCAACGCACGATGACGATCATCGGCGCGGGGGCGGCGTTGCTCGCCTTGCTGATCGCCTGGGGTTTTGCCGCAAGCCTCAAAGGCCCCCTCGCCCGCCTCGTCGACGCCGCCACGCGCCTGGCCGATGGCGACGACACGGTCGCCGTCGCGGCCGACGGCCGCAAGGATGAAATCGGCTCGTTGCAAGCCGCGATGGCCAAGCTTTGCGTCGCGGTCGGCGAGGCGTTCCGCCTCAAACAGATGGTCGAGGGCATGCCGCTCGCCATCATGACCGCCGATCCCAAGAACGAGTTCAAGGTGAACTACGCCAACAAGGCGACGGTCGATTCGCTGCGGCCGTTCGAATCGCTGATCCGCATGAAGGCGGAGGATATCGTCGGCACGTCGATCGACCATTTCCACCGCGATCCGTCGCATCAGCGCGGCATGTTGTCGAACCCCGCCAATCTGCCCCACCGCGCCAAGATCAAGCTCGGCACCGAAACGCTCGATCTGCGCGCGTCGGCGATGTACGACCGCGCCGGCACCTATATCGGCCCGATGTTGAGCTGGAGCGTGGTGACCAAGCAGGTCAAGCTCGCCGACGATTTCGAGACCAACGTGAAGGGCGCCGTCGAGATCGTGGCGAGTGCGGCCGCCCATCTCGAAAACACCGCCAAGCAGCTCGGCGGCTCGGCCGAGGAAACGACGCGCCAATCCTCGGCGGTCGCCGCCGCTTCCGAACAGGCGGCCGTCAATATCCAGACCGTCGCCTCGGCGGCCGAAGAACTCTCCGCCTCGATCGGCGAGATCTCGCGGCAGGTCTCCGAATCCGCGACCATCGCGCGCGACGCGGTCAGTCAGGCCAAGGCGACCGACCATCAGGTCGAAGCGTTGAGCGTGGCGGCCGGCAAGATCGGCGAAGTCGTGCGGCTGATCAGCGAGATCGCGAGCCAGACCAATCTGCTCGCCCTCAACGCCACGATCGAAGCGGCGCGCGCGGGCGAAGCGGGCAAGGGCTTCGCGGTCGTGGCGTCGGAAGTGAAAAATCTCGCGACCCAAACCGCGAAGGCGACCGAGGAAATCGGCGGCCAGATCACCGCGATCCAGAACGCGACCGGCGGTGCCGTCGCCGCGATCCGTTCGATCGGCGATACGATTCAGCGCATCGACCAGATCGCAGGCTCGATCGCCGCAGCGGTGGAGGAGCAATCCGCCTCGACCGCCGAGATCGCGCGCAACGTGCAGCAGGCCTCGGCGGGCACGGCGGAAGTCTCGTCGAATATCGTGACGGTGACGGATGCGGCACGCCAGACCGGCACATCGGCGAACGAGATGTTGGAATCCGCCGGGCAGCTGGGCCACGAATCGGCGCGGCTGCGCGATCAGGTCGATCGTTTCCTGCGCGAGGTGCGCGCGGCTTAAGCCTTCCGTCCAAGGGCGGCGAGTTTCTCGCCGTCGAGCCGCATCGTGAACCAGCCGTCTTTGCGCCGGGCGCCGAGCGATTCGTAGAACGCGATCGACGGCGCATTCCAATCCAACACCGACCATTCGTAGCGCCCGTAGCCGCGCGCGGCGCAAATTTCGGCTCCGCGCGCGATCAGCGCCTTGCCGATACCAAGCCCGCGCAGATCGGGATAGACGAACAGATCTTCGAGCCACAAACCCGGCTTCGCCAGAAACGTGGAGAAGGTTTTGTGGAACAACGCGAAACCGGCGATGCGCCCCGTATCGAGTTCCGCCAAAACGCATTCGCAAGACGGTTCGGCGCCGAACAACGCCGCGCGCATCGCGTCGGGTGTCGCAACGCATTCATGGCGCAGCTTCTCGTAATCCGCGAGCGCTTCGATCAACGCGACGATCGCCGCTTCGTCGCCGGGCTTGGCGTCGCGCAGTTTGAAACTCATGCGCGCACCCGCTTCATGATGACCATCATGATCGCGGTCATCACTTCCGCGTTCGCCTGATTGAGGGCGGCGAGGCGGAACTTGGCCACACCGCGATCGGGCTTGGATTGCGAGGGCCGTAGCTCGATCACTTCGGCGGCGGCGCGGATCGTGTCGCCGGGGCGCACGGGTTTCAGCCAGCGCAATTCGTCCATGCCCGGCCCGCCGAGCGATGCGCCCCGCATGAAACCCGTCTGATAGAGCATGCGGAACGCGATATTCAGCGTGTGGAAGCCCGACGCGATCAAGCCGCCGAAATGCGATTCATTCGCCGCGTCGATATCGATATGGAAGGGCTGCGGATCGAACTGGAAGGCGAAATCGATGATCGCCGCTTCGGTGAAGCGATAGCCCGCACTTTCGAAACGCTGGCCGAGCGCCAATTCGTCGAAATAAAAATCCATACGCGCCGACATCGCTCGCTCTCCCGCAAATGAGGTCGCGAGGATAGCGCGTTACGCGACGCCCGCCAGCGGTTTTGCGCCCTCGGCGCGCGCGGCTTCCCAGCCGATCATCGCGAGCTTGCGCGGGCGGCCCCAATGGTAATGGCTGATGGCGCCCGATTTGCGGATCACGCGATGGCACGGCACCAGGAACGAGATCGGATTGGCGCCGACGGCCGAACCCACGGCGCGGCTGGCGGTGGGCTTGCCGATCTTGGCGGCGATGTCGTCATAGGCGACGAGCGCGCCCGACGGGATGGCGAGCAACGCCTTCCATACCTGCACCTGGAACGGCGAGCCGCAGAGCAGCAGCTTGAGTTCGCCCTTCTGCGCGCGCGCATCGAAAATCCGCGCGGCGAGATCGCGCACTTGCTTCGGGTCCTCGTGCAGCGTCGCCCCCGGAAAGCGCCGGCGCATATCGTCGAAGGCTTCGCGCTTGGCGGCTTCGCCCTCGCCCATCGCGAAAGCGAGGCCGCAAATCCCGCGCGGCGTGGTCATCGCCAGCACGGGCCCGAAGGGCGAGTCCGCCCAACCCCAGGCGATGGCGAGGCCTTCGCCGCCGCGTTTGAATTCGCCGGGCGTGACCGCCTCATGCGTCACGAAAAGATCGTGCAAGCGGCCGGGGCCGGACAAGCCCGCCTCGTAGGCCGCGTCGAGCACCGAGCCCGCTTGCGCAAGGCACGCTTTGGCGCGGTCGAGGCCGAGATATTCCTGGAACTTTTTCGGGCTGACGCCGACCCAGCGCGTGAACAGACGCTGGAAATGGAACGGCGACAGGCCGACATGGGCGGCGACGGCGTCGAGTTCCGGCCGGTCGTCGAGGCTCGCCTCCAAAAAGGCGAGGGCTTTTTCGATGCGTGCGTAATCGTCCATGGCGGGAAATCTAGGCCCTCGACGGCCCCGCCTCCACCCGGAACTTGCTAGACCAGAAAAACCGGAATGATCGAGGCCGCCAGGGCCGCCGCCATGATCCAGTTGAACCAGCGCAACGCGCGCTCGGTTTTCAGCAAGCGGCCGATCGCCACGCCGAAGCCGCACCACAGCGTATTCGACACGATCGTGGCGCCGACATAGACCAGCGCCACGCGGCTCGCCTCGCCGAACGGATCGCCGGCCGGATCGGTATAGGCCGACAAGGCGCCCACGGCGTTGAGCCAGCCTTTGCCGTTCACCCATTGAAAGGCGACGGCCTGCAAAAACGTGAACGGCTTGGCGGTTTCCCGGCCCGAAGCACGGCCGGCATGGGCGATCTTCCAGGCGAGAAACAGAAGATACGCCGCCCCGACATATTTCAGTGCCGTGTGCAGCCACGGATAATTGTGGAACACGGTGCCCAGGCCCAGGCCGATCGCCAGCACCATCAACGGAAACCCGACATTGATGCCCAGCATATGCGGGATCGAACGCCGCAATCCGAAATTGGCGCCGGACGCCGCGAGCATCGCGTTGTTGGGCCCGGGCGTGCAACCGGCGATCAGCGCGAAGCCGATCAGCGCCCACAGCAGCGGATCGTTCATGCGCCCGCGCCGTAGGGATTCACCACGCGGCGTTCCATCACGCGATCGGGATTCGCCAATGCTTCGAACCCGAATTGCTTGTAAAGCCCGTGCGCGTCCGCGGTCACCAACATCCAGCGCCGGAAGCCCTGCAATTCGGGATGTTCCATGATCGCCGTCATCAGAAACTTCGACAGGCCTTTGCCGCGATGGGCGGGATCGACGAACACGTCCCCGATATAGCCGAACGTCGCGCCATCGGAAATGACCCGCGCGAAACCGACCTGCGCACCGTCGGGTGCGTAGATGCCGAAGGGCCGCGCGCCTTCGACGCTACGCTTGAACAGATCGAACGGCATGCCGCGCGCCCAATAGCCGTCCTCGGCGATCCAGCGATGGGCGCGCGCCACATCGATCCGGGCGCGGTCGTCGTCGATTTCGTAGCGATCGTCGCGAACCCGCTTCATTGCGGCACGCGGATCGTCCCCGACAAGAACAGCTTCGCCGTGCCCGCCATATAGACGCGCTCGCCCGCGTCTTCGCACCACAGCGTGCCGCCGCGCGCGGAGACTTGGCGGGCATGCAGCTTCTTCTTGCCCAGGACCTGCGCCCAATAGGGGATCAGCGTGGAATGCGCCGAACCGGTCACCGGATCTTCGTCGATCCCCGCCATCGGAGCAAAGTAACGCGACACGAAATCGCAATCGACGCCCGGTGCCGTCACCATGACGCAGCCTTTGGGCGTGGCTTTGAGTTTGCCGAAATCGGGCTTCAAGCTTTCGACCTGTTCGGCCGTTTCGAACAAGGCGAGATAGCGATAGGCCGAGCGCTTGAGCCATACGGGCTTGGCGCCGAGCGCATCGGCCACCGCGTCGGTGTCGGCGGCGACGTCATCGACGATATCGCGCGCGGGAAAGTCGAGCGTGAACAGCTCACCCGCCTTGGTCACCTGCAACACGCCCGATTTGGTGTTGAAGCGCATGGCGCTGCGCCCCTTTTCCAAAATCGTCGCGATGACGAAGGCGGAGGCGAGCGTGGCGTGCCCGCACAGGGGCACTTCCCAGACCGGCGTGAACCAGCGCAGGCCGAAATCGGGGCCTTGCGCCACGAAGAACGCGGTTTCGGACAGGTTGTTCTCCGCCGCGATGGTTTGCATGGTCGCGTCCGGCAGCCAGGCTTTCAACGGCACGACGGCTGCGGGATTGCCCGCGAACAGGCGGTCGGCGAAAGCATCGACCTGATAGATCGGCAATTCGAGTTCGCTCACGGCTTGAAACCTCCTTGCGCCAGACGCGATTCCAAACGCGCGCGGATCGCGGGCCATTCGTCGGGAATGATCGAGAACCACACCGAATGGCGCAGGCGCCCGCCTTCCATCAGCATGTGATTGCGGAAGGTACCTTCTTCGACCGCGCCCAGCCGCGTCAGCGCCGTGCGCGACTGGATGTTCAGCGAATCGGTCTTGAACTCGACGCGGTTCGCCTTCCAGGTTTCGAAGGCGTGGCGCAGCATCAGGATCTTGGCTTCGGTGTTGACGGGCGAGCGCTGGAAATCGCGCCCGACATAGGTGAAGCCGATCTCCGCCACCTTGTCGTGCGTGCGGATATTGGCGAAGCGCGAGCCGCCGGCGATGCGCCCCGTCGCGATCTCGATCGTCGTGAACGGCAAGGCGCTGCCCGCATCGCGCATCTTCAGCGCGTCGGCGATCATCGCGCGCACGTCGTCGACCGAGCGGAAGGGCTTGGGGAAATACTGCGTCAACGACGCATCGACGATTGCAGCGATCCCTTCCGCATGCGCCATTTCCAACGGAACGAGGCGCACATGTTTTCCCGCGAGCGTGACCGTTTCGATTTTCATCCTTGCTTCTCCGGCAATCCGTAGCGGCGCATGAATTCCGCGTTTTCGCCGTCGATCGCGGCGAGCACGCCGTCGCGATCCGCGCGCGCGCGGTTCTGCGACAATTTGAGTTTGGTTTCGACGCGGGTCATCGGAATTTCGAAGCCCGCGATTCCGCCCAGCATCTTGTCGACGAAGATCGGCGGCTGATCTTCGAAGCGCCAATCGCCCTTCTCGTAACGCGCGGCGAGGCGCGACACCAAGTCATGCAGCTTCGCCTTGTCGTCGGTCGGGCGCGGCACGCCATAGACATGCACCGCCCCGTAATTCCACGTCGGCACCGTGGCGCTTTTCGCCGTGTACCAAGTGGGCGAGACGTAGAAATGGGGTGCGTGGAAAATCGCCAAAACTTCCGTGGCGGTTTTCGCCGCGTCGAACAGCAGACCGGTCAATGGATTGGGGCCCGCCAAATGCCCGATCAGCGTCTCGCCGTCGCGCAGCAGCGGCAGATGCGCCGCGACCATGCCGCCGGCACCCTGCCCGATCACGGTCGCGAAAGGATAGGCGTCGATCATTTCGCGCGCTTGCGCGTCGGTTCCGGCGAAGGCGGCGGGCACATACATGGCGATCAGACTCCCCACGCGAACAAAGCGGCGGCGGCAATGCACAACATCGCCACCAGCGGGCGCAATTCACGATAGACCGCACCCGCATCGCCCGCGAGTCCGCTCAACCCCGCCGCGAGCGTCACGCGCGCGGGCGAGAAGGCGGTGAAGGCGGCGGCGACGGCGACATGCGCGCCGATCGCGGGCAGCGGATCGTCGCCCATCAACGGCAAGGTCAGCGGCAGATTGACGGCACTCGCCGCCAGCGCCGAGCCGGTCGCCATGCCGCCCAGCGCGCCGAGGATCGGCACCACCGCGATGGCCGCCGTTCCGGCCAAACGCGTATAAGCCTCGACCAAAGCGGCGGCGAAGCCCCCTTGCGCCAGCGCTTCGCCGAACAGGATGAACGCGGCACCGGCGAAGATCGCGCGCTTGCTTTGCGACCATGCGGCGGCGACGGGAATGTCTTTGCCGCGTGCCGCCAACAACGCAAGGACCAGCAGCCAGAAACTCGCGTGATGGAACGGTGCGAATTCGGGCAGATTCGACGCGGTTGGGATCGCGATGGCTTTGGTGACGGCACCGATTTCCGGCACCAGCCGCGATCCGGCCAGCACCAGCGTCAGCGCGACATAGGGCCATTGCTGGGTGAGTGTCGCGACCGCTTGCGCGGGTGTGGGCCGTTCGTCCCAGACGAGCCGCAACCCGGCGACGATGGCGCAAGCCGCGATCCCCGCCGCATCGGGCGTCGCGTAAGGCGAGGTGAGATCGAGGACGAGCCACAACAAAGCAAGCCACGCGACATCCGCCGCGCGCTGAAACCATGAAACGCCGAGATCGCGAGTCAGCCACCAAAAGCAGATCAGGAACGGCGGCAGCATCCACGCGACGGCAGCGGCCGATGCTTGGCCCGCCGCGATGGCGTTCACGCTTGCGATATCCGCACTGCCCATCGGGCCCATCGCCATGGCACCCCACGGCACCAAGCATTGGGTCAGCATCGCCAAGGCGGCGGCGTTGGCCCCTTGACGATGCGCGGCGAAGATGAACGGCAGCGCGAACATCGCGCCGATGCCGAATCCGACCGCGCATTCGAAAAACGGTCCCAGCAGAAAACACGCGACGAACAAGCGGCGATGGGCCTGCGCCGCATCGCGCGGCGCTTGCGCGCTCACGCGCGGGTTCGCGACCTCGCGCAGCAAAACGCCCGCGAACAGCACGGCCGCCATGGGGGCGGCGATCCAGAAGGCGCGCGGCAAGACGCCGGCGGGAAATCCCGCCAGCAGCAACGCCGCGAGCGCGCCCGCACAGGCGGCGGCGGCGAGGAATTGCACCCCGCGCATCGCCGCCAACGCGAAGATCGCCAAAGGAACGAGGGCCAAAGTCGCCGACATGGCCCCCGCCCGGCTCAGTTCATCCAGAAAGGTTTGTCGGATTCGCGAATGACGTCGCCGACCGTCAGCCCCATGTCTTTTCGCAGATGATCCGAAAGTTCGGCCATCTGGGTGCGCATGCGCGCACGGGCCTGCCAGTTCAGCAGGGTTTCGACCGCGAGCAGAAGGACGCGGTCGACCGCGCGCATGGCTTCCAACGTCGCGAAAACGGTCGCGCGAGCGATCTGCTCGAGCGGGCCGGTCCGGGCTATTGTATCCATGCAATCCTCCATTTGTCCGCAAAACATCCCGTTTGAATGTCTCGCTTTGTCACGATCTCATTGACACAATACGGGGTCAATAATTACATTGTCTCTATGACAACTTGGCAGCCCGAGATCGAAACCCGCCCCGGCCCGCGCTATATCGCGATCGCCGATTCCCTTGCCGCCGATATCTCGGCGGGGCGGCTGAAGCCGGGCGACCGTCTGCCCACCCATCGCGATCTCGCGTGGAAACTGCATTTGACCGTCGGGACGATCACCCGCGCCTATGCCGAAGCCGAGCGGCGCGGCCTGATCGCGGGCGAAGTCGGGCGCGGCACCTATATTCGCGACCGCTTGGGCGACGCCCCGCCGCCCTTGATGCCCACGCCGCCGACGACCGACGATTACGTCGATCTCTCGCGCAATCTGCCCAGCGCTTCGGGCCCCGCCGCCGCGATGGTCGCCAAACATCTGGCTGACATCGCGCAAAGCGATATCCAGCCGCTGCTCGGCTACACGTCGAACCAAGGCCTGCCCGCACACCGCGAAGCCGGGGCCGAATGGTTGCGCCGGCGCGGGTTGAACGCCGATCCGGCGCGCGTCGCCGTCACCTCCGGCGCGCAAAACGCGATGATGCTGGCGATCGCCGCGTTGTGCCGCCCGGGCGACGTGGTGCTGGTCGAAGCGCTGACCTTCTACGGCATCAAATCGATCGCGAATCTTCTGGGCGTGCGGCCCATCGGCATCGAGATGGACGATGACGGGCTATTGCCCGACGCGTTGGAAGCCGCGTGCCGCCAGCACGCGCCCAAGGCGCTTTATGCGCTACCGACCTTCCAGAACCCGACCACGACGATCATGCCGCTGGAACGCCGCCAAGCGATCGTCGAGATTTGCCGCCGCCACGGCGTGACGATCATCGAAGACGACATCTATGGCAGTTTCGATCCCGCATCGACCCCGCTGGCGGTGCTCGCCCCCGACATCACGGTGTTTCTAACCAGCCTGTCGAAGACGGTCGCCCCGGGTTTGCGGCTGGGCTATCTGCATGCTTCCGACGCGATCATCCAGCGCGCGACGGCGGCGATCCGGGCCGCCACCTTCATGACCACGCCGATGATTGCGGAATTGGCCACGCGCCTGATCCGCTCGGGCGACGCGGATAAAGCCGCCAAGTATCAAACCGAACTCGCCGAGCGGCGCCAAAAACTCGCCGCGCAAATCCTGCACGGCTACGAATTCCGCAGCCATCCGCGCGCCTTTCATATCTGGCTGAAAATGCCGGAGCCCTGGCGGCGCGAGGAATTCACCGAGACTGCGCGGCGGCGCGGCGTGGGTGTGGCGCCCGCCAACGCCTTCGCCGTGGGCCGGGCACCCGTGCCGCACGCGGTACGCATCGCGTTGACCCAGCCCGAGCGCGATGAAGACGTGGAGCGCGCGCTCTCGACCCTCGCCGAAATTCTGCAGGATTCGCCCGAGGGCGCCCTGCCGATGGTGTAATGGGCCGATGGTTTGATTCGGGCTTACTGCGCGACCTTCTTGTTGACGAAGTCGAGGCGATACGCGGCACGCCAATTCAGATCCTTGGCGTAGACGCCCGCGTCGGACATCACGTCGAAGATGCGCTTCCAGCGTTCGTCGGTCATCGCGCCGATACCGAGCGAGGCCGCATCGCCGCCGCTGACGAGTTCGTATTTCTTCATCTGCGCGACCTTGAAGGCCGACAGCTCCAGCGATTGTTCGGCCATCGCGGCCTTGATCGCCTCGAAAGCCGGCTTGGGATCGCCGGTCATGCAGCTGGCATAGCCTTTGATCGTCGCGTCGACGAAACGCTGCGCCACTTGCGGACGCGCGGCGATTTCCTGCTCCACGCCGAAGATCGTCGTCTGATAATCGGGATAGCCGTAATCGGCGAGCAGCAGCGTGACCGGCGGTTTGCCCAAAGCCTGGCCCAAGAAAAACGCGTCTTCGGTGATGAAGCCCTGCTGCACCGAGCTCGGGTCCGCGACGAAAGTCGAGGGGTTGTAGACGTAAGGGCGCAATTGCGTGTCGTCGAAGCCGTAGGCCGCTTTCAGCCACGCCCAAAACGTCGTGCGCGAGAAATTGGCGACCGCGACGCGCCGGCTTTTCAGGTCTTCGAGCTTCGTGATCCCTTGGTCGGGATGCGCCACCAAAGTCTGCGGGCTTTTCTGGAACATCGACGCGATGGTGACGCCGGGCACGTTATTGGCGCGCATGTTGAGCGTCGTCAGCGCCGAGCCCATCGCGTAGTGATAGCGCCCCGCCGCCACGAGCTGCGCGACATTCACGCCGGGCCCGCCTTGGACGAGTTCGACGTCGAGCCCGGCGGCCGTGTAGATGCCCGTCGCTTGGGCCTGGAAGAATCCGCAATGCTCGGCCTGCGGCAGCCAGGACAGGCCGAACACGACCTTGTCGCGCGTTTGGGCTTGCGCGCCCGCCACCGCCACCACCGCCGCAACCAATCCGCCGGCCAATCGGGAAATCTTCCACGCCATCGCACCCGGTCCTTTCGTTTAAGCGGCGATGGCACGCAGCTTGCTGCCGCTTTCCTCGCCTTTCCTTGAGGAACAGCAACGCCCATGCCAGCGATCCCGGTCATCGATATGAGCGCGCTCCGCGACGGCGACGGCACGTCGCGGCGCGATCTCGCCCGCCAATTCGGGCATACATTCGAGCGGTTTGGCTTCGCGACCATCGTCGGCCACGGCGTGGATACCGCCATCACCGCGCGCGCCTACGAACTCGCCAACCGGTTCTTCGATCTGCCGCTCGACGAAAAAATGCGCAGCGCTTTGCCCGATCGGGTCAAGAATCGCGGCTACGTGCCCGCGGGCGTGGAAAGCGTGGCGCTGACAAGGGGCGACGACCGGCCGCCCGATCTGGTCGAAGCGCTGGTCTTCTACGCCCTACATATGGAACCGGCGGATTTGCTTCCCGGTACCAGTGCGGCGACCGGCAATCTCATCCCCGCCGACCCGCCCAAACTGGCGGCCAGCTTACGCGACTATTTCGTCGCGGTGCGCGATCTGTCGGGCGATCTCATGCGGCTCTCCGCCCTCGCCCTCGATCTGCCCGAGGATTTCTTCGCGCCCTATATCGACAAGCGAAAGGGCGTGCTGCGCCTCGCCTACTACCCGGAGCAGAAGGACGCGCCCGAACCCGGCCAATTGCGCTACGGCGCGCATTCCGATTACGGCGGGTTCACGATCCTGCGCCAGGATGCCGCCCCCGGCGGCTTGCAGGTCGAGCTCGACGGGCAATGGATCGACGTATTGCCCCATCCCGGCGCCTTCACGATCAATATCGGCGATCTCATCGCGCGCTGGACCAACGATCGCTGGCGCTCCACCCTGCACCGCGTGGTCAATCCGCCACGCGACGGCGACATCGCCACGCGGCGTTTGTCGCTGGTCTTCTTTTCGGGCCCCAACGACGACGCGCTGATCGAATGCCTGCCGACCTGCCAATCGGCGGCGAACCCGGCGAAATACGGGCCGGTCGTCGCGCGACAATACATATTGTCGAAGCTCGACCGGTCCATGCCCGAAACGCTCGAAGCGCGCTAAAGCCCGAGATAGGCTTTGCGCACGCGATCGTCGGCCAGCAATGCCTGGCCCGTGCCCGACAGCACGATGCGGCCGTTCTCCAACACATAGGCGTGGTGCGCGAGTTTCAGCGACACCGCGACGTTCTGTTCGACCAGCACGCAGGTCAAACCATCGGCGGCCAAATCGCGGATGACGCGCAGCACGTCTTGCGTCACGGCCGGCGACAAGCCCAGCGAAGGTTCATCGAACATTACGAGTTCGGGATTGCCCATCAGGCAGCGCGCGATCGCCAGCATTTGCTGCTCGCCGCCCGACAACGTGCCCGCCGCCTGTGCGAAGCGTTCCTTGAGTTTTGGGAACATCGCGAGGCCGCGTTCGAGATTGCGCGCGCGATGCACCTTGGCGCGCGGCAGCATCGCGCCCATCTCCAAATTCTCGCGCACGCTGAGGCTCGGGAACACCTGGCGGCCTTCGGCGACTTGGCCGATGCCCAGATCGCAGACGCGATGGCTGGGCCAGCCGGCGATATTCTCGCCCTTGAATTCGATGCTGCCGTTGCGCGGGCGGAACATGCCCGCGATGGTGCGGATCAGCGACGTCTTGCCCGCCCCGTTGGCGCCGACGATGGCGACGATGCCGCTTTGCGCCACGTCCAGCGACACGCCATCCAGCGCTTGCGCGTCGCCATGGAACACGTCGAGGTCGCGGACGGCCAGCATCAGCCCAACGCCTCCGCACCCAGATAGGAATCGAGCACGCGTTGATCGCGCACGATGTCGGCGGGCGCGCCTTCGACCAGCTTGGCGCCGTGATGCAGCACGAGGATGCATTCGGCCAGCGCCATCACCGCGCGCATGACATGTTCGATCAGCAGGATCGTCACGCCGGTTTCGCGCGCGAGATCGCGGAAGATCGCGACAAGGCGGTCGGTCTCGGTCGGGCGCAAGCCCGCCATCACCTCGTCGAGCAGCAGCAACTTTGGCTTCGTCGCCAAAGCGCGCGCGACTTCCAGCCGCTTGCGGTCGGGCAGCGTCAGCGAGCCCGCACGGGCGTCGCGCTTGTCCCACAGATCCAAGCGCCGCAGGATGTCGCCCGCATGTTCCGTCGCGGCGTCGGGATCACTGTCGCGCAGCAGCGCGCCGATCGTCGCATTCTCCAGCGTCGTCAAACCGGGGAACGGCCGCACGATCTGGAAGGTGCGCGCGATCCCACGTGCGCAGATCTTTTCGGGCGCCAGGCCGGAAATGCGCGCGCCCTCGAATTCGATCGTGCCCGCACTGGGCGTGTAGACGCCGGCGATCAGGTTGAACAACGTGGTCTTGCCGGCCCCGTTCGGCCCGATCACGGCGTAGATCTGGCCTTGGGGAACCTCGAAAGAGACATCGTCCACGGCGACGAGGCCGCGGAAACGCTGGGTCACACCCTTCACGCTGAGGATGGGCTGGGTCATGCGAGCCCCAGCTTTTTCTTAAGCCACGGCCACACGCCCGAGGGTGCCACGTAGATGATCGCCATCAACGCCACGCCGTAGAACACAGCCTTGGCGCCCGGCACGTTCACGCCCAGACGTTCGGTGGCGCCGATCAAAACCTCGCCCAGTGGTGTGAGGATGAAGGCGCCCAGGATCGGCCCGAACAACGTGCCGAGCCCGCCGACGATGGGGCCGAGGATCAACTCGATCGAGCGCGAAATATCGAAGACCTGCGCCGGGAACAGGTTGTTGTAATAGAAGGCGTAGAACACGCCGCCGATCCCGGTCATCGCGGAGGAGATCGCGACCGCGATCAGCTTCGCCCGGAACACGTCGATGCCCAACGCCCGCGCGGCTTGTTCGTCCTCGCGGATCGCCAGCCATTGGTGCCCGATGCGCGACCGGCGCAACATGGCACATAGAACGAACGCGCCCGCCATCAGTGCGAGGCCGACGTAATAGAACAGCAGCGGCCCGCCGCGCAGATTCCACCACGAACCGGCCGCGTCGGCCTGTACGGGCAGGAAGAAGCCGCCGGCCTTGCCCGTCCATTCCATATGGTCGAAAGCGATGCGCACGAATTCGGCGATCGCGATGGTCAGCATCGCGAAATAAACGCCTTCGATGCCGAAGCGGAATCCGAGCGCGCCGACCGCAAGGCCGATCGCCACGCAAGCCGCGATGGCGGCGAGCACGCCCGCCCATGGGCCGATACCGAATTTCACCCAGAGCGCCGCCGAAACATAGGCGCCGATGCCGACATAGAGCGCGTGGCCGAGCGAGAGCTGGCCCGCGAAGCCCATCATCACGTTCCAGGCTTGGCCGACGAACGCGAAATAGAAGATGAGGATCAGCACCGACAGCAAATAGCGGTCGGCGAACAAGGGCGCCGCCAGCAACGCGCCGAAGAACAGCGCCAGGGCGGCGCGCGCACGCGGGTTCGTCGCGTTCCAGATGCGGGCCAACGCCTTCATTTGCGCTTCCCCAGCAAGCCTTGCGGGCGGAACAGCAGCACGGCGATCAGCAAGCCGAACGAGAACATGCTTTTCATCGAGGGTGCGAGCAGGAAGCTCGCGAAGGCTTCGGACATGCCGATGACGATGCCCGCGACCAAGGCGCCCGCCATCGAACCCATGCCGCCGACGATCACGATGGTGAAGGCGAGCAGCGTGAACGCGGGCGCCAACATCGGCGTGGCATCCGCCAGCACGACCATCAGCGCGCCGGCCGCCCCCACGCAAGCCATGCCGATGCCGAAGGTCAGCGCGTAGAGATGCTTGACGTCCAGCCCGACGACGGCCGCGCCCGTCAGATTGTCGGCGCAAGCGCGGATCGCCGTGCCCGTGCGCGAAAAGCGGAAGAACGCGAACAGCAGCGCCGACACGACGAGCGACGCGGCCGCCGCATAGACGCGCACCTTGTCGATCAGCAGCGTGCCGATTTCGTAGGAGTCGAACGCGTAGGACAAATTCGCGTGACGCAGATCGGGGCCGAAGATCATCAGCAGCCCGTTGACCATGACGATAGCGAGGCCGACCAGCAGGATGAATTGCTCGTGTTCCGGCCGCCCGACGAACGGGTCGATCGCGTGGCGCTGGAGGAGATAACCGATGAAGAAGAATCCCGCGGCAATGGGCAGCATCGAGATCATCGGATCGATGCCGGCCCAAGCGAAGAACACGAAGGCGAGATACATCGCCACGACCGCGAACTCGCCATGCGCGAAATTGACCAGCCGGATCACGCCGAAAATCACCGACAGGCCGAGCGCCATCAGCCCGTAGACCAGGCCGGTCAAAACGCCCTGCAGGGCGACGTTGACGTAGAAATCGAAGGGCATCGGGCGCGTCGTCGGGGCCAAAGAAAAACCCCCTCCGCCGGGACCGGCGAAGGGGGTTTTCCTTTACCCAAACCGCTGCGGCTTGGAAAGAGCCGCTTACGTGCGGCCCTGCCAGCCCGGCATCGGCAGAACCGGGGCGGCGGCCGAGGAATCGGCCGGCAGCACCACGGTCGGGGTGCGCTTGATATTTTGCACCGCGGCCGAGCCGATATTCGGGTTCTGGCCCTTTTCGTCGAACTTGATCGGGCCGCCGATCATCACGTGTTCGACGATATTCGTGGCCTTGATCGCTTCCATCAGCTTGGGGCCGTTGGTGGTGCCCGCGCGCTTGAAGGCGTCGGCCGCGATCAGGATCGCTTCGAAAGTGAAGCCCGCGTTGAACGCGTCGGCCGCGAAACGTGTACCCGGGTTCGCGGCGAGGAACGCCGTTTCCAGCGCCTTGGTCATCGCCGAACGCGGATTGACCCAGGGCAGGTTCGAGATGTGAAAATCCGCCAGCGGCCCGAGCGCTTGGTAGAATTCCTCGTCATACATGCCGGGCGAGCCGGGCGAGACGATGCCCATCGGCTCGAAACGCTGGCGCACCATATCGCGCACCAGCTTCACCGCGTCGGACGCGCGCGTGACGACGAGCACGAGGTCGGGGCGAAGTGCGCGCAGGCGCGTGACTTCGACCGACAGATCCTGCGCGCGCGGATCGTAGGCGATGCTCTCGGCCAGCGTGAAGGGCAGATTGGCGCGCGGGAACAGCGCGTCCATCGCGCTGCGTTGCGCCTGGCCGAACGTGTCGTTGGCGTGCAGGAACACGGCGGTCTTGGGCGAAATCTTCGTGGCCGTGATCGTTTCGCCGATCAGGCGCAAACCGTTGGTCACGAGCTGCGGCCCGGTCTGGAAGTTGCGCACCAGGAATTTGTAGCCCTGCTCGGTGATCGGCGGGGCGGCGGCGATGTTGATCACCAGCGGCACTTGGCGCTGTTCAGCGACCTGGGCGATGGCGAGCGTGTGGCCGGAATCGAACGAGCCGACGAGGCAATGCACGCCGTCGTTGATCGCGCGTTCGGCCTGGGTGCGGGCGATATCGGCGTTCGACTCGGTGTCGATATGCACGAGCTCGACGCGATAGCCGAGATCGGACAGCACGCGCGGGGCGGCCAAAGCACCACGATGGCAGCTTTGCCCGGCCTGGGCGAAGAAGCCCGAGCGCGGCAGCAACATGCCCACGCGGATGACGGGCGCTTGCGCGCGCACGATGCCGGGGGCCGCGAGAATCGCGGCACCGGCGGCCGAGCCGGCGAGAATGGCGCGGCGGCCGAGTTTTGGCGTCTTGGTCACGATGGGGCTTCCTCCGGACGAATGGCGAATTGGCCGGGAGTGAAGCGCGCCGCGTGCGGCGGCGTCAAGCTTTACCCCACCGCCTTGGGGACTTTGGCGTGTTTCAGCGACGCCGCTTGGCGCTTGGCGAGGCGATCGACCGAGAAGCCGTCGATCAGGCCGTGGAATTCGCGGTACCAATTGATCTCGGCTTTGAGATGCATGAACACCGAGCCAAGGCCGATCGCGGCACGGTCCATCAGCACGAATTCGCGCGGCGGCGCGACGCCGCCCAATTCGCGCAGTCGTTTATGCACCTTCTCCGCCACTTCGCGCCCGTACACCGCCGCGTTGGTCTCGGCGACCTGCTTGGCGCGATCCTCCAAAATGGGCGCATAGACGAAACGCGCCCAGTTGTTGAGGCACTCGATCATCTCCTTGTTGAGATTCGTGAAGCCCCAGCTTTCATAGGCCGACACGGCGAGCGCTTCGTCGCCGTCGCGGATCGCGCGATAGAGATCGATCACCGCGCCGACGAATTTCGCGGGGAAGATCCGCACGCAGCCGAAATCGAGCAGATTGACCGTGCCGTCGCCGCGCACGGCGTAGTTCCCGAGATGCGGATCGCCGTGAATGACGCCGCTTTCGTAGAACGGCACATACCAGGCGCGGAACATCGCGCGCGCGACCTTGTTGCGGAAATCGGCGTCGCGCTCCGTGACCGTCAGCAGCTTGGCGCCGTCGAGCCAGGTCATCGTCAGCAAGCGCCCGGTCGAGAGTTCCGCGACCGGCTCGGGCACATGGACGAGATCTTCGCCCTGCAAAATATGCGCGTAGAGGCGCATATGCGCCGCCTCGCGGCCGTAATCGAGCTCTTCGCGCAGCCTTGCCGATATCTCGGCGAAGATTTGTTCGGTGCGGATCGCGCGGTCGTAACGTTCGTAGACGCCGAAGGCGAGTTTGAGCTGCTTCAAATCGGCTTCGACCGCCGACGCCATATCGGGATATTGCAGCTTGCACGCGGCGACGCGCCCGTCGGGCAAGGTCGCGCGATGGACTTGGCCCAACGACGCGGCGGCCGTGGCTTCGCGCGGGAAGTCGCGGAACTTCGTTTGCCAATCGGGCCCGAGTTCGGCGGCCATGCGGCGTTTGACGAAAGGCCAGCCCATCGCGGGCGCATCGGATTGAAGCTGCAACAGCTCCTGCACGTATTCGTCGGGCAAAGCGTCGGGCACGGTGGCGATCAACTGCGCCACTTTCATCAACGGGCCTTTCAGCCCGCCCAACGCCGCGCGCAGTTCGGAGGCGTGCTTGGCACGATCCATCTCCACGCCCAGCACGCGCTCCGCCCCCAGGCGGACAGCAAGCCCGCCCATCGCCGTGCCGACGCGCGCGTAACGCGCGAGGCGCCCGCCGAGGGAGTTTTGCTCCGCCATCCGGTTACGGAAGCGTCTCGAGCTCGTCGATGAAGCCTTCGACCAGCGACAAGCCTTGGCGCCAGAACGCCGGGTCGGCGGCGTTCAAGCCGAACGGGGCGAGCAATTCCTTGTGCCGCTTGGTGCCGCCCGCGCGCAGCATATCGAGATATTTCTCGGCAAAGCCCGACGGCGTTTTCGCATAGAGCGCGTAGAGCGAATTCACCAAGCAATCGCCGAACGCATAGGCGTAGACATAGAACGGCGTGTGGATGAAATGCGGGATATAGGTCCAGTACCACGCATATTCGGGATCGTAGCGGAACGCAGGCCCGAGACTTTCGACCTGCACTTCCATCCAAATCTCGCCGATGCGCTGCGGCTCCATCTCGCCCTGGCGGCGTTCGGCGTGCAAGCGGCGCTCGAACTCGCAGAACGCGACTTGTCGTACGACCGTGTTGAGCATGTCTTCGACCTTGCCGGCCAGCATCGATTTGCGCCGCTTGGGATCCTTGGCGTCGTCGAGCAATTTGCGGAAGGTCAGCATTTCGCCGAACACCGACGCGGTCTCGGCCAGCGTCAACGGCGTGTCGGCCAGCAGATGGCCCTGCCCGGCCGCGAGCACTTGGTGCACGCCGTGGCCCAGTTCGTGGGCGAGCGTCATCACGTCGCGCGTCTTGCCCTGGAAATTGACCAGCAGATAAGGATGCGCCGACGGCACGGTCGGATGCGCGAAGGCGCCCGGCGCCTTGCCCGGCCGCACGCCGGCGTCGATCCACGCGTTATCGAAGAACCGCTTGCCGACCTTCGCCATGTCGGGGCTGAACGCGGCATAGGCGGTCAGCACCGTATCGCGCGCGGCGTTCCAATCGAAATCGCGCTCGTCGGCGCTCGGCAGCGGCGCGTTGCGATCCCAATAATCCAGCTTGTCGACGCCGAACCACTTGGCCTTCAGCGCGTAATAGCGATGCGACAGCTTGGGATAGGATTGGCGCACCGCGCCGATCAACGCGTCGACGACTTCATCCTCCACGCGGTTGGCGAGATTGCGCGAGGAGATCGGCGCCGCGTAATGGCGCCACTTGTCCTCGATCTCCTTATCCTTCGCCAGCGTGTTGGTGATCAGCGCGAACAGGCGCCCGTTGTCGCCCAGCGTCTTGCCCACGGCTTTCGCGGCTTCTTTGCGCACCTTGCCGTCGCGATCGGACAGAAGATGGAACGCTTCCGCCGAGGTCAGCGTTTTGCCGTTCACGTCGAAACGCAAACCGGCCATCGTTTCGTCGAACAACCGCGTCCACGCGGCACGGCCGGCGACGTATTTCTCGTGCAGCAGCTTTTCCATCTCGTCGGCCAGCTGGTGCGGGCGGAAGGCGCGCAAATCGCGCAGCCACGGCGCGTAGCGCGCGAGTTCCGGCGATTTCAGCTTGGCGGCGATATCGGCCTCGTCGAGGCGATTGAGCTCCAGCGTGAAGAACAGCGTACGGCTGGAGATGCCGTTCACCCGCTCCTGAACCGTCTGGTAGAATTTCGCGATCGCCGAATCCGCCTGATTGCCGGCATAGGTGAGGTCGGCGAAGGACGTGATCCGCGACAAGGATTCTTCCAGCGTCTCGTATTCGGCGATCGCCTTGCCCAAGGCCGCACCGGTCAAGCCCGCCAATTTTCCTTCGTAGCGCGCCTGGAACGCCTCGGCATCCTTCTCCGCCTTCGCGAACGCGGCGGCCAGTTCGGGCGAATCCCGGCCCGGAAACAGGTCGCGCAAATCCCATTCGGGCAGTGCGGTTTTGGCGGCGGCGGAAGCGGTCATGGATAGGGTTCCTGAAATCGGGCCGATAAGCTATTGCATGGATATAAGCCGGTCGAACCGTCGAGAAAAGACCTGGCCATCGAGGAATGCCGCGAATGACAGCGCCCCCGACCGATTTCGACAAATGCCCCAGCCTGCTCAGGGCCTTTCTGGACCAGGCGAAGAAACGCGCCGACCGGCCCTTCCTGATCGCCAAGCAAGGCGGCGCATGGAAAGCCCTGACCTGGGCGCAGGCCGAAGCGCAGATTCGTGCGCTGGCCGCCGCTTTGGTGAAACTGGGCGTGGGGCGTGGCGATCGCGTGGGCTTGATCGCCGAAAACCGGCCCGAATGGGTGATCGCCGATCTCGCCATCATGGCGGCGGGGGCGATCAGCGTGCCGACCTACACGACCAACACGGTCGAGGATCATTTGTTCATCCTGTCGAACGTCCACGCCAAGGGCGTGATCGTGTCGACCCAAGCTTTGGCCGAAAAGGCCGTCGCCGCCGCGCGCCAATCGCCGGGCTGCCGCTTCGCCATCGCGATCGAGAAGCCCGCTTACGCGCAGGATATGGGGCTTGAGATTCTGTCCTGGAACGAAGCCGTGGCGATGGGCAAAGCGGCACCCGACCCGACCGACACGGCGAATGCGGGCTTGATGCGCGACGACGTGGCCTGCGTCATCCACACCTCGGGCACGGGCGGCAAGCCCAAGGGCGTGATGCTCCATCACGGCGCGATCCTGCGCAATTGCGACGGGGCGTGGGACATCTTCACCGCCCTTCATCCCGGCGAAGAAACCTATCTCTCGTTCCTGCCGCTGTCGCATTCCTACGAGCACACGGTGTGCATGGGCTTCATGATCGGCATCGGCGCCACGATCTATTTCGCCGAGGGGATCGACAAGCTCGGCTCCAACATGGTCGAGGTGCGGCCCACGATCATGACCGCCGTGCCGCGGCTCTACGAATCCTTGCATGCGCGCATCACCCAGGGGCTGAAGCGCGAAAAACCACTCAAGCAATTCCTGTTCGCCAAGACGCTCGAACTCGGCACCAAGCGCTACAACGGCGAACGCTTGAACCTGCTCGAATGGATCGCCGACCACGTGCTGGAAAAACTGGTGCGCGACAAGGTGCGTGCGCGGTTCGGCGGGCGGTTGAAGGCGTTCGTGTCCGGCGGTGCGGCGCTCAATCCCGAGATCGGGATTTTCTTCCACGCGTTGGGCGTGCGCGTGCTGCAAGGCTATGGCCAGACTGAATCCGCGCCCGTCATCGCCGCCAACCGGCCGGGCGAGGAACGCATGGATACGGTCGGCCCGCCGATGAAGGGCGTGAATGTGCGCATCGCCAGCGACGGGGAAATCCTGGTGCGCGGCGAATTGGTCATGAAGGGCTATTGGAACGAGCCCGAATGGACCGAGAAGACGATCGTCGATGGCTGGCTGCATACCGGCGACGTGGGCCTGATCGACGAAGCGGGCCGGATCAAGATCACCGACCGCAAGAAAGACTTCATCAAAAATTCCGGCGGCGAAATGCTGTCGCCGTCGAAGATCGAAGGCACGTTGATCATGGAACCGGAAATCGCCCAGGCGATGGTCCATGGCGACAAGCGGCCTTATCTGGTCGCGGTGATCGTGCCCAAGCCCGAGACGATCGAAGCGATCGCGAAGGCCAAGGGCGTTGCCGCCGATCTTGGCGCCTTGGCGGGCGAGCGCGATTTGATCGCGACGATCGAAGCGGCGGTGGAGCGCGCCAACGCCAAATTGCCGCTGCCCGAGCGGGTGCGCCGCTTCCTGATCGCACGCGAGGCTTTCACGATCGAAAACGAGCAAATGACCCCGACATTAAAAGTTCGCCGGCATGTCGTGCGCGGGGTCTATGGCGACAGGCTCGAAGCATTGTACGGTTAGTTTCACCGAACCGGGAGAACGCCCATGCGCCGCATCGCCGCCGTCCTGATCGCCTTCGCCGCCCTGACGAGCCTCGCCGCCTGCGGCGCCCCGCCGGGCGTGTCGACCGTCGCGCGCCTCGCCACCGAATCGCGCACCACGTCGCAAATCACCGAGGACAACCGCATCCTGCTGGCCTTCAACCGCGCGGTCGCCGGCGAATCCGGCGCCTTATTCCGCGACGTATCGACCGATGTCTATGTCGGGCGGATGATGCTGACGGGTTCGGTCAAGGAAGCGCGGATGAAAACCCGCGCCGAGGAATTGGCGCGCGGCATCCAAGGTGTCAGCCAAGTCATCAACGAGCTTCAAGTGACCGACCAAGGCGGCATCGGCGCCACGGCCAAAGATCTCGCCATCGAGCAAAAGATGGGCGTGAAGCTGCTGACCGAAAAAGGCCTCACCAGCGGGAATTTCCGCGTGCGCGCGGTCAACGGCACGGTCTATCTGTTCGGCCGCGCGTTGAGCCAGGCCGAGCTCAATCACGCGCTGACGCTGGCGCGCGGGACCGAAGACGTGCGCGCCGTGGTCAATCACGTGCGCGTCCAACCGTGACGTGAATCCGCTCGATCTGCGCCTGGAAACGCCGCGTCTGATTTTGCGCGTTCCGCGCGACGGCGACGCCGAAGCCCTGGCCGCGTGGCTCGCGGAATGGGAGATCGCGCGCTGGACCGCGAATATCCCACACCCCTACGGGATCGAGAATGCGCGGTCCTGGATCGCGGATGTGCGCGTGTCGATCGAAGCGGCGCGTGCGCTTACTTTCGTGATCGAACGGCGTGACGAAGCGGGCGCGATCGGCGGCGTGGGTGTCGCACTCGACGGGCCCGGCAAGGAAGGCGATCTGGGCTGGTGGATCGCGATCCCGCATCAGGGGAACGGCTACGCCTTCGAAGCGGCCACACGGCTGGTCGAATTCTGCTGGTCGATGGAAATGACGCGCCTCACCGCCGGCGCTTTGCCCGACAACGCGCCGTCGCTGGCCGTCGCGCGCAAGCTCGGCATGCGGCCCAACGGCAAGCTGCTGCGCAGCCAGCCCGCGCGGGCAGCCCCGCGCGAAACGCTGGAATTCGTGCTGACGCGTTAGAGCGCGAGGATCGGGTCGAGCTTGCCTTGCGCATCGAGCGCATGGATATCGTCGCTGCCGCCCAGATGTTTCCCGTCGGCGAAAATCTGCGGCACGGTCGAGGCCCCGCCCGCGCGCTTCACCATTTCCTCGCGCAGATCGGGGCGCTCCATCACGTCGTATTCGACGAACTCGACGCCCTTGCGGCGCAGCAGGCTTTTCGCGCGCGCGCAATATCCGCAGAACGGGCTGGAGTAGATTTCGATCTTGGTCGCCATGGCCGTTTCCGTTGTTGGAACGCTTCCAAACTAGCAAATCGCCGCAGCGCACACCAGTATGTCCCGGGAAATTATACCGCCGTCCCTTCCCCCGGCCGGACGACGCGGGCGAGCGCCAGGACGCGCACTTCCTTGGCCCCCGCCCGGCGCAAAGCCTTGGCGCAGGCTTCCAAAGTGGCGCCGGTGGTCATCACGTCGTCGACCAGAACGATCGTCCGGCCCTTCAATTTCAATCGCCCGTTTGCACGTACCGCAAAGGCGCCCCGCACATTGCGCATGCGCTGGGACCGCGTGAGGTCACCTTGCGTTCGCGTGCGCCGGGTACGGACCAGCAACCGGGGATCGAATGGAATGCGCGTGCGTTTCGAAAGCCCGCGCGCCAACAAGGCGGCTTGGTTGAAGCGCCGCGCGATCAGCCGCGTCCAATGCAAGGGGACCGGCACGATCAGATCCGCACCGTCGAGAAGTTCCGCACCCGCGCGCGCCATCCATGCGGCGAAGGCCGGCGCGTTTTGCGTGCGATCGGCGTGTTTGAAGGCCAGAACCAATTCGCGGCTGGCGGGTTCGTAGCGCAACGCCGCGCGTGCCTTGGCGAAGGCGGGCGGGCGCGCGAGGCACGGCGCGCATTCGACCGGCCCCGGCGTCAACGCCGCGAAATCGAACGGTAAACCGCAGCGTGTACAAAACGGCCGATCGATCCAGCCGAGCTTCGCCCAGCACGATGCGCAGAGTGTATGCGGTTCGGAAACGGGTTCGCGGCAGGCAACGCAGACCGGTGGCACGACGGCATCAAGGGCGACGCGCCCGGCACGCGCGCTCAACGCGATCAATCCGGCGATGCGGGCGGCGAAGTCCACGGCCGCCGAGCGCAACACGGAATCGATCCACAAGTCAATCGCGCGAAGTTCACATCCCCCCTTTCCGCCTGCGCGCGGGTTGGGCTAGGAATCGGTCATGGGATCGCCGATCGTCTTCGACCGCAAAGCCGTGCGCGCGCATCGCGATCGCGCCGCGCGGCATTTCGCCGATCACGATTTCCTGTTCCGCGAAGCCGCCGAACGTTTGGTCGAACGGCTGGACGACATCAACCGCGTCTTCCCGCGCGTGCTGGATATGGGCGCGCGCACCGGATTGCTCGCGCCGCTGATCGCGCAGCGCAAGGGCGTCGAGCTTCTCGTCCATAGCGATCTGTCCTGCGCGATGATGCGCGCGGCACGCGCACGGGCTTGCGACGGCGACGCCGATCGCGCGGTCGTGGTCGCGGACGAGGAATTTCTGCCTTTCGCCGAAGGCAGTTTCGATCTGGTCGTGTCGTGCCTGTCGCTGCATTGGACGAACGACCTGCCCGGCGCCTTGATCCAAGCGCGCCGGGCGTTGAAACCGGATGGCTTGTTCCTGGTCACGCTGCTGGGCGGCGAGACCCTGATCGAGCTGCGCCAAGCCTTGCTCGACGCCGAACTCGCCGAAACCGGCGGGGCGGGGCCGCGCGTTTCGCCCTTCGCCGATCTGCGCGACGCGGCCGCGTTGCTGCAACGCGCCGGATTCGCGCTGCCGGTCGCCGACAGCGACACGATCACCGTCGAATACGAAAACGCGCTGGACCTGATGCGCGATTTGCGCGGCATGGGCGAAAGCAACGCGGTCGTCGAACGGCGCAAGGATTTCTCCCGCCGCTCGACGATCTTGCGCGCGGCCGCGATCTACGAAGATCGCTTCGGCAAGGAGAGCACGGGCCGGATGCCCGCGACCTTCCAGATGCTGACGCTGACCGCCTGGGCGCCGGCCGCGAACCAGCCCAAGCCGTTGCGCCCCGGTTCGGCGACGACGCGGCTTGCCCAAGCGCTGGACGCGGTCGAGGTCAAAACCGGCGACCGCGCGCGGCCGAGCTAAAGCAGATCCCGCAGCATCGCCACCAGCGGGATATCCGCGGGCGGCATCGGATAATCTTTGAAATTCTCGATCCGCACCCAGGCGAGCTTCTGCCCTTCCTTCGGCTGCGGCGTGCCTTTCCAATTGCGCGCGGCGTAAAGCGGCATCAGCAAGTGGAAATCGGGATAGCGATGCGAGGCGAAGGTCAGCGGCGCCAAACAGGCGGGCCGCAGATCGATGCCCAATTCCTCGCGAAGTTCGCGGGTGAGTGCGGCCTCGGGCGTTTCGTTCGGCTCCAGCTTGCCGCCGGGAAATTCCCAAAGCCCCGCCATGGACTTGCCCGGCGGGCGTTGGGCCAGCAGCACGCGCCCGTCGGAATCGATCAACGCGGCGGCAACGACCGTGACGACCTTGGCAGGAGCCGCCAACAGCGCCGACAGCTTGGGGTCGTCGCAGCCTTGCGGGTCCGCGTCAGGACCGGTAATCGGCATTGATGTCGATATAGGCGTGGGTCAGATCGCAAGTCCACGCGCGCGCCTTGCCCTTGCCGATTCCGAGATCGACCTTCAGGAACACTTCGCGCCCGGCAAGATGCTTGGCGACCGGGGTTTCGTCATAGCCCGGCACGAGCCCGCCTTTGCGCGCGATGGTGATGCCGCCGATCGAAACGGAAAGTCTGTCACGGTCCGCTTTCTCGCCCGCCTTGCCCACGGCCATGACGATGCGGCCCCAATTGGCGTCGCCCGCCGCAAGGGCGGTCTTCACCAACGGCGAATTGCCGATCGACATGGCGATGCGCCGGGCTGCGGCATCCGATTGCGCACCGGCCACGTCGATGGTGACGAGCTTTTGCGCCCCTTCGCCGTCGCGCGCGATTTGGATGGCGAGATCCTGCAACACCACCGCGAAGGCCTTGCGCAGCGCCTTGCCATCGGCCGAAGTCAGGCTCTTGACCGGCTTGTTGCCGGCGGCCCCGGTCGCGAAGGCGAGCAGCGTGTCCGACGTCGACGTATCGCCGTCCACCGTCACGGCGTTGAAACTCGTATCCGCTTCCTCGCGCACCAGCTTGCGCAACACGGCCGGATCGATCGCCGCATCGGTCGCCACGAAAGCGAGCATCGTCGCCATCTGCGGCATGATCATGCCCGAGCCTTTGCAAATGCCCGAGATGCGCACTTTCTTGCCGCCGATCTTGGCGGTCGTGGTCGCGGCCTTGGCGAAGGTATCGGTCGTCATGATCGCGCGCGCCGCCCGCGTCCAATCCGCCGTACCCAAACGGCCGCCCAAATCGGCAACCGCGGCGGCGAGAAGATCGGCCTGCGGGATCAACCCGATCACGCCGGTCGAGGCGAGCATGATTTCCTCGGCCTTGCAGCCCAGCGCCTTGGCCGCCGCCTTCGCCGTGGCCGCACAGGCGTCGCGCCCTTGCTTGCCGGTGAAGACGTTGGCGTTGCCCGCGTTGACGACCAAGGCGCGCGCCTTGCCCTTGCCCACGTATTTCCGGCACCAATCGACGGGCATGCCCGGCATCTTGTTGCTGGTGAACACGCCCGCGACCGAAGTGCCCTTGTCGAACGCGAACATCACGATGTCGTCGCGGTTCTTGTAGCGCATCCCCGTAAGACCGGCGGCGATGCGCACACCGCCGATGGCTTGCAGATCGGGGAACGCGGTCGGGGCGAGCGGCGAGACGGCGTGGGCCATTCGTCTTGTTTCCGTTTTCTTACTTGGCGGGCGTGATGGTCGGGCCGGCCGGGGCGGCGGGCAGCGGCTTGCCGTCGAGGCCGAACAATTCGACCTTCGCGGTCTTGCGCAGGCCTTCGACGTAGCTCTGCATGATCTCCTGCGACATTTCCGAGGACAGGCGCTCGCGCACTTCCTCGAAGCTCTCGGCGACCGTGCGGCGATCGGCGACGCGGATCACGTGCCAGCCGAACTGCGTTTTGACCGGGGCGGTCGAGGTATCGCCCGGCTTCATGCCGAACGCGGCTTCGGCGAATTCCGGCACCATTTCGTCCTTGCCGAAATAGCCGAGATCGCCGCCCGAGGATTTGCCCGCCGGGTCGATCGACTTCTCGCTGGCGAGCTTGCCGAAATCCGCCCCACCCTTCAGCGCGGTCAGGATTTCCTTCGCCTGGGCTTCCGAGTTCACGAGGATGTGGCTCGCGCGCACTTCCTCCTTGCCCGGGTTTTCCTTCTGATAGGCGGCATAGCGCGTGCGCAGAGCCGCGTCGTTGACCTTGTCGGCCAGCAGGCGGTTGAGCAGCACTTCCTGGATCGCGCGATCTTCGACCTGCGCCAGACGCTGGCGCACTTCCGCATCGGCTTGGAGATTCTTCTTGCGGCCATCGGCAACAAGAAGCTTTTGCGACACGAGGCGCTCGACGATCGGCTCCAGCAGCGCTTCGATCGGCACTTGCTGGAACTGGGCGGGCAGCGAGCGCTGGAAGGCGAGAACGTCCGAGCGGCGGATCGGCTGGCCGTCGACGCGCGCGACGATCGTGTCTTCGGCACCGGCGGGGCCCGGCAGAACGGGGGTCTGTGCGGCCAGGGGGGCGGCCGTCACAAGCAGGGCCAAAGCGGCCCCGAAAATCGCACGCATATTGCGGGTTCCTTCCTGGGGCGCCGATCGCCCCGAAATCCGGCCGGGAGAGTGGCACGAGGTTTGGGCCCAAACAAGGCGAAACCCGTGCGATATCCGGGGGTTCGGGTCGCGTTGACAGGGCGCGGCGATAGGCCTATCTCTCCGGGTCCGGTCCGCCGCCGGCGATTTCGCGGCGCTACAGATTTCCAAGGACTTTCCGCATGTTCGGCGCCATCGCCCGCGCGCTTTTCGGGTCTTCCAACGACCGCGTCCTCAAAGGCTTCGCCAAGAACGTCGCCGCGATCAACGCCAAGGAAGCGGAAGTCGCGGCACTCAGCGACGACGACCTCAAAGCCCGCACGGCGTGGCTCAAGGATCGTCTGGCGAAGGGCGAAACGACCGACGACATCCTGCCCGACGCGTTCGCCACCGTGCGCGAAGCCGCCAAGCGCGTGCTGGGCCAGCGCCATTTCGACGTGCAGCTGCTCGGCGGCATGGTGCTGCACCAGGGCCGCATCGCGGAAATGAAGACCGGCGAAGGCAAGACGCTGGTCGCCACGCTGGCGGTCTATTTGAACGCCCTCGAAGGCAAGGGCGTGCATGTCGTCACGGTCAACGACTACCTCGCCAAGCGCGACGCCGAATGGATGGGCCGCGTCTACGGCTTCTTGGGCCTCACCACCGGCACGATCATCCACGGCCTGACCGACGACGAGCGCCGCGCCGCCTACGCCGCCGACGTGACCTACGGCACGAACAACGAATTCGGCTTCGACTATCTGCGCGACAATATGAAGTTCCATCTCGCGCATATGGTCCAGCGGCCGTTCCATTTCGCGATCGTCGACGAAGTCGACTCGATCCTGATCGACGAAGCGCGCACGCCCTTGATCATCTCGGGCCCCGCCGACGATTCGTCCGAGCTTTACATCGCCGTCGACAAGCTGATCCCCCATCTCGATGCCGCCGATTTCGAGAAGGACGAGAAGCAGCGCACCGTGGCGCTGACCGAGGCCGGCGGCGAGAAGATCGAGAAGCTGCTGACCGAAGCCGGGCTTCTGAAGGAAGGCGGGCTGTACGAGCTCGCCAACGTCAACCTCGTCCATCATTCGAACCAGGCCCTGCGTGCGCATAAGCTGTTCACGCGCGACGTCGACTACATCGTCAAGGAAGGCAAAGTCGTCATCATCGACGAATTCACCGGCCGCATGATGGAAGGCCGGCGCTATTCCGAAGGCCTGCATCAGGCGCTGGAAGCCAAGGAAAAGGTCCAGGTCCAGCGCGAAAACCAGACGCTCGCCTCGATCACCTTCCAGAATTATTTCCGCATGTACCCGAAGCTGGGCGGCATGACGGGCACGGCGATGACCGAAGCGCCGGAATTCGCCGAGATCTACAAGCTGGAAGTCGTCGAGATTCCCACCAATGTCGACGTCAAGCGCAAGGACCACGACGACGAGGTCTACCGGACCGCGCGCGAGAAGGCGAAGGCGATCACCGATCTGGTCGAGGATTGCCGCAAGCGCGGCCAGCCCGTGCTGGTCGGCACGGTGTCGATCGAGAAATCGGAATCGCTGTCCGAGGAATTCAAGAAGCGCGGCATCGCGCACGCGGTGCTGAACGCGCGTTATCACGAGCAGGAAGCGCTGATCGTCTCCCAGGCCGGGCGGCCGGGGGCGGTCACGATCGCGACCAACATGGCCGGCCGCGGCACCGACATCCAGCTCGGCGGCAATTACGACATGCGCGTGAAGGCCGAGTTGGCCGGCGTGGCGCCGGGACCGGAATTCGATGCGCGCGCCGCCGCGATCCGCGCCGAGATCGAGGAAATGAAGAAGACGGCGCTGGCCGCCGGCGGGCTTTACGTCGTCGGCACCGAGCGCCACGAAAGCCGGCGCATCGACAACCAGCTGCGCGGCCGTTCGGGCCGCCAGGGCGATCCGGGCGCTTCGAAATTCTTCCTGTCGCTCGACGACGATTTGATGCGCATTTTCGGTTCGCAGCGCATGGACGGCATGCTGCAGAAGCTCGGCCTCAAGGAAGGCGAAGCGATCGTCCATGTCTGGATCAACAAGGCGCTGGAAAAGGCGCAGCAGAAAGTCGAAGCGCGCAACTTCGAAATCCGCAAGCAGCTGCTGAAATACGACGACGTGATGAACGACCAGCGCAAGGTCGTCTACGAGCAGCGCCGCGACATCATGCGCCAGGACGACGTGTCCGGGCAGATCCAGGACATGCGCCGTGAAACGCTGGACGTGCTGATCGCACGCTGCATTCCGCACAACGCCTATCCCGAGCAATGGGACACCTCGGCGCTGCACGCGGAAATCTTGCGTCTCTACAGCCTCGACCTGCCGGTCGCCGATTGGGCGAAGGAAGAAGGCATCGCCGAGGAACAGATCCACGAGCGCATCGCCGACGCGATCGAGCGCAAGATGGCCTCGAAGACCGCCGAGACCGGCCCCGAGATCATGCGCCAGGTCGAGAAGAGCCTGCTGTTGCAGGAGCTCGACCATGCGTGGAAGGAACATCTGCTCACGCTCGACCATTTGCGCCAGGGCATCAATTTGCGCGCCTATGCGCAGCGCGATCCGCTGAACGAGTACAAGAAGGAAGCGTTCGAGCTGTTCGAAGCGATGCTCGCCGAATTGCGCGAGCGCGTGACGACGCTGCTGGCCCGCGTGCAGATCCGCATCGATTCACCCCCGGCCTCCGATCTGATGCCGGAGGACCCGGAGATGGGCAAACTGCTCGCCCAACATCCGCTGCCCGAAGGCATGGAAATGCGCGATGCCGCCTCGCCCACCCAAGCCGCGCGCAAGCGCGGCGTGGACGCGAACGACCCGTCGACCTGGGCCAACGTGCCGCGCAACGCCAATTGCCCCTGCGGCTCGGGCAAGAAATTCAAGCACTGCCACGGGCGTTCGTAACGCCGCGATAGACGCCTAGCGATGGGCGGCAAGTGCTGCGTCGACCGCGCCGCGATCGGCGGCGCAGGCCGCGAGAATGTCGTAATAGGCGATCGTGCGCGTGGCGGCGCCTTCGTTCTGGCGCGCAAGATAGTCCAGTAGCTGCGCCACGGCGCTCGGATCGCCGCCGCGCAGCATCGCCGCGCCGTAATTGTCGAACACGGTCCAGTCGGCGTAGCCCGCGTCGCGCAGCGCCGACATCGCGCGAAGATGCGCCGCGCGCCCGCGATCGTCGTCGAACTGGCATTCGAAATGGATCATCGGCGCATGGGCGCGGATCGTCGCCATCCCCGATGCGATGACCGACGCATCGAATCCATCGACGTCGATCTTCAGCAGCCGGATCGGCCCGAGCCCGTCGATCCCGCTTAAAATCGCGTCGAGCGGCCGCGCACGCAGCGTGCCGCGCGCGTCGAACACCGCGCGCTTCGTGCCGTAGCACCCCTCGAGCGACGCCAAGCCTTCGTCTTGTCCGGCCAAAGCCCGCACGGCATGGACCGTCAAATCCGGCGTAACGGATTTCATCACCGCGATATTGGCGTCGAGATAGTCGAAGAACCCGCTATCGGCTTCGACGCAGACATAGGCCGCGCGCGGATTGCGCGCCGCCATCGCGGCCAGCGTGTCGCCGACATTCGCGCCGATATCGACGATCGCCGCGCCCGGCGCCACTTGCGCCGCCAGATGCGGCAGAAACCGGTCGTAACGCGGATGACCGCGCAGATTGGCAGGCAGCATATGATCGGCCGGCAAGCGGATCGCGTAAGGGCCGAATTCCAGAATCTGCTGCGCATGATTTTTGAACGTGGAACGCAATGCGTCCCACAACACGGGCGGCACGACACGCTTCAGCGCCGCTTTCAATCGCGCTTCACTGGCCATCGCTTCGTCCGCTTCCGTTGCACCGCAAGCCATGATCTTATGCGCGTCCTCCGTACGAATCGAAAGGGAAAGCGCATGCGCCTCGGCGCGAAGGAGCGGCCATGATCCGGCGTCTCGATACGCGGGTCGTCTACGAAAACCGCTGGATGACCGTGCGCGAGGATCAGGTCCGGTTTCCGGACGGATCGCTCGGCATCTATGGCGTCGCCGAGAAGAAGGATTGCATCGGCATCGTTGCGATCGACGATGGCCACATCCATCTGGTCGAGCAATATCGCTACGCCACGGGCAGGCGCGCGTGGGAGCTGCCGCAAGGCTCGTGGGAGGCCGAAGACCTCGACCCGGAAACGCTCGCCAAGCGCGAGCTTGCCGAGGAAACGGGCCTCACCGCCAAAACCTGGAAGCCGCTCGGCACGCTCGCCATCGCCAACGGCTTCCTGCGCCAGGCGATGCATGTCTATCTCGCGACGGACCTGACGCAAGGCGCGCATTCGCGCGAGGCGACCGAGTCCGACATGGTCCATGCGCGTGTACCCCTCGCGGAGTTCGAGCGCATGATGACCGACGGGCGCGTCGATGACGCCGAGACGCTGGCGATCTGGGCGCTCGCCAAGCTCAAGGGCGCGGTTTAGCGGCCCGCATCGGCCTCGCCCTTCGACATGAGCGTCCATTGACGGTCACAGGGTGAGGCCTCTTTAAATAGCTTCATGGTGAGCCTGTCGAACCATGAGGCCGCGCCTCAATTCTTCTTCCAGCCGACGATCGAGGCGAGCGTCATATAGAGCTTGCCGACATCCGCCGACAGGAAGGTCGAAACCAGCACGTTTTCGGGATCGGCCTCGCGCGCGTCCGCGATCAGGCGGTCGTATTGCGTGAGATAATCGGTCACGTAGCGGCGGAAATCCGGGTCCTCGGCGTAGCGGCGCTGCACGGTCTTGCCCGTCGGGCCCCAATCGAGGCGCAGCAAGCGGCGCACGAACACGCCGCGATCCCCGCCCAGGAATTCCTTCAGCACGCGATCGGTGACCGAGGAGTCCAGCGTGCGCGCCAGATCGATCGATAGCGAATTGAGGCCTTCGACGACCAGACGCGAGGCGCGCAGGAAGCGGCCGCGCTTGGCTTCGTATTCGCTGGCGGTGAGGCGCGCTTGCGCTTCGCTCGCGGCGGCCGAGGCGGCGGCGAGGTCGTCCGCTTGGCGGCGGAAGGCCTCGGTCGCGGCATTGGCTTCGCCCGTCGCCTTGTCGGCGGCGGCGTCGAGCGCGTCGGTCTGGACCGACAGAAGACGCTCGGCCTCGGCGATACGCCGCTCGGCCGCGTCCATCGCCACGCCCAATTCGCGCGACTGGCGCGCGAAGCTTTCGCCGACCGAGGCGATGCGCGCCGCGGCTTGACCGACGGCGGCCATGACTTCCTCCGCGCGGCGGCGGAAGCTGTCGGCGGTCGCTTCGAGACGCGTGCCGCCTTCCTGCGCGGCCCCCGATAGCTCGTCCGCGCGGCGGCGCAAGGACTCGCCCGTCTGACCGATGCGCTGGCTCGCCACCGTCGCGGCGTCGGCCGCTTCGCGGGCCTGCCGGTCGAATTGCGCGCCGACTTCCGACAAACGCTCGCCCGCTTCGGCGACCACGCCGTTGAGGTGATCGGCCTGGCCGCGCAGGATGGCGCCCAGCTCGCTCGACCGCTTGCCGAGATTTTCGATCGTGTCGGCCAAGGTCGCGCGCTGCTTGGCGAGTTCGGAATCGACCGTCGCCATGCGCGCGGCCGTGCCGTCCGACATCGCGGAGAGTTCGGCGGCCCGGCGCACCAGGGCTTCGCCCAGCGCGTCGAGCTTGGTCGACGAACGGTCGGCCGTGTCGGCGAGCGTGGAGGCGTTGGCGCGCAGGATTTCCGCGACCATGGAGAGGCGCGCTTCGGCCGCGTCCGCCGCCCCGCCCAGATCGACCGTGCGTTCGCGCAAGGCTTGGCCCACCGACGCGACGCGCGTATTGGCCTGATCGACCGCGATTTGCAGATCGCCGGTGCGCTGGCGGAACGTCTCGCTCGCCTCGGCCATCAACGCGCCGACCGAGCCGGCCGCGCGGTTGAGATCGGCCAGACGCTGGCGGAAGGTCTCGCCGCTTTCTTCCAGACGGCCCGCCGTTTCGACCGCATGGGTCGACAACGCCTGCAAGCGACGCTCGGCCTCCGCCCCCGTATCGCCGACCTTGCCGGTCGCGATATCGGCGACGTTGCCCATTTCGACCGCGCGGTCGCGGAACGCATCGGCGGTGGCGCGCAGGCGTGCCGCCGCATCGTCCGACGCGCGGCCCACGGCGGCGGCCTGGGTTTCCAATTGCGCGCCGAGTTCGCCCGCCCGGCCCGACGCGACTTCCATCGTTTTGAGCAGCGTCAGCGACTGGTCGCGCAAGCCGGAATCGATCGCGCCCACGCGCAGCGCCGCGCGATCGGCGGATTGATCGAGCTCGCCCGAGCGCGCGCGCAGCGAGTCCGACGATTCCTTCAGCTTCTGCGTCGCCGTCGCGGCGATGGAGGCCAACTCGCCCGAACGCTGATCGAGCAACGCCGCCACATCGTTGATGCGCGCCGAAGCCGATTGGCCGGTCGCCAGAAGTTCGCTCGTCTCGCGGCGCAACGCATCGCCCGCATTGGCGATCGCCTTGACCGATTCGGTCGCGGTTTCGTCGAGATCGGCGCCGCGCTGGCGCAAGGCCAAGCCCGCTTCGTCCAAACGCGCGAGCGTGCGATCGGCGGCGGCGTTGGTTTCCGCCGTACGCTGCGCGATCGCGGTTTCCAAAAGATTGGCGCGATCCAGGCCCTGATTGGCGGCGTGGACGAGGCTTTGCGTTTCCTGGCGGAAATTCGTGCCCGCTTCGCGCACATGCTGGGCGGCCGCGTCCGAGGCGACGATCAAAGCGGCGTTCTCGCGCTTGGCGATTTCCGACGACGCCAGCATGCGTTCCGACGCGCGATCGACCGCGTGCGCCACTTCATGGCTGTCGCGCGCCAAGGCTTCGGCCGACGCGTCGAGACGGCGCACGACACCCTGCATGTCGGAATCCGCCATTTGCGAAATCCCGCGCACCGTATCGCCCGAGGCGCGCAGACGCTCGTCCAAGCGGTGCGACGTGCTTTCGAGTTCGCGCGCGCGCGCGTCGATATCCTGCGCCGCCGCCGACAGGCGCGCTTGCGCGTTCGCCGCCGTATCGTCCAACGCGGCGGTCTTCTGGCGCACGGCTTCGCCCGAACGGTCGAGCGTTTGCGCGGTTTCGGCCGCCGCATCCGACAGCGCTTGCGTGCGCGTCGCCAAGGTTTCGCCCAAAGCTTCCAAACGCTCGCCCGTCGCCCGGTCGGCGGCGGCGAGTTCTTCGGTGCGCAAGCGCAGCGTGTCGGCATAGGCGTCGGCGCGCTCGATCCCCTGCTCCGCCGCACGGGTCAGCGACAGCGTCTGATCGCGGAACGTCTCGCCAGCTTGGCGCATGCGCGAACCCGCTTGGTCGGCGGCGAGGCCGAGCTGCTCGGTCTCGCGCTTCGCGGTCTCGGAATTGGCTTCGATCCGCGCCCCCGTGCGGTCGAGGGCGGCGGAGACTTCGCGCGCATCGTCGGCCAAGGCTTGCGTGGCGGCGTCGAGACGGCGCACGGCGGACGCGACGGCGTTCTCGGATTCCGCGCCGCGCGCGCGCAAGGCTTCGGCGGTTTCGTTCAAGCGGTCTTGCGCCGACAGGGCGGTCGCGTCGAGATCCTTCGCCTTGCGCTCGATCTCGGCCGCGGCATCGCCCATGCGATCCAGCGCCGTATCGGCCGCGCGCTCCAGCGCTTCGGTGCGCTGGCGCACCGCTTCGCCCGAATTGCCCAGCTTGTGCGCGACTTCGCCCGCCGTATCGCCCAACGCCACCGCTCCCTCGCGCAACGTCGCGGCGAGCGTGTCCATGCGCTGGGTCGTGCGTTCGGTCGCCCCGTCGATTTCGTCCGCCCGGCGCTTGAGCGTTTCGCCCAATTCCGTCGCGCGCGCGAGCGACAATTCGGCCGAATGGGTCATGTCCTGCGTATGGACGCGGAACCCTTCCGATGTGGCGCGCACGCGCTGTGCCGCTTGATCGGCGGCGACGACCAGCTCGTCCGAGCGGCGGCGCGCGACCTCGGCCGACGCGTCGATGCGCGAGGCCACGCGATCCAGCGCTTCCTGGCCGCGCTGCGCGGTCGTTTCCAGCGTGGCGTGGGATTCGCCGACCCGGCGATTGACGGCGTCGAGTTCTTCGCTGCGCACGCGCAACGCGGCACCCGCCGCATCCACCGTCGCCTTGGCGCGCGCGGCGGCCTCGGCCAGCGCGTGATTTTCCGATTGCAGCAGCGTTTCGGCCGCTTGCGCTTCGGCCGACAAGGCGCCGGCGGTGCGCAGCAGCGTTTCGACTTCGCGCGACAGGCGTTGGCCCGCTTCGATACCCGCGCGCCCGGCCGTATCGGCCGATTCGATCAGGCCCGAACCGTGGCGGCGCAAATCCTCGCCGATCGCGGCGGCCTTGGCTTCGGCGGCTTCGCCCGCCAGCGCCAAATCGCGCGCGGCTTCGGAGAAGCCGACATTGGCCGCCCCGACGCGCGCCAAAGCTTGGCCCGCCGCATCCGCCAATTCGCGCGACTGGGTTTGGAAGGTTTCG
Organism: Tagaea sp.; assembly: GCA_965228135.1. Lineage (GTDB taxonomy): Bacteria > Pseudomonadota > Alphaproteobacteria > CACIAM-22H2 > CACIAM-22H2 > Tagaea. Next base: position 4,030,491 of record OZ245798.1, on the reverse strand, counting down.
CCCGCCGCGCGCACGCGCACGACCGCCTGATCGGCGGCGGTGGCGAGTTCGTGGCTTTGACGGCGCACGGATTCGGTCGAAGCCTCGGTGCGCGCGGTGAGGCGTTCGAGCGTGCTTTGCATCGCGCGCGTTTCGCCGCCCAGCGTCGTGGCGACTTCGCTCATGCGGACCGACGCGTTGGCGACGTCTTCGGTGCGCGAGCGGATCAAATCGCCCGCCGCGACGATCTTGCCTTCGGCGGCACCCGAGGCGTCGGCCAAGGCTTCGATCTGGTTGCGCAACGTGGATTGCGTGGCGTCGGATTGCTTGGCGAGATCGCGCGCGGTTTCGACCAGACGATCGGCGATGCTCTCCAGCGCTTCGCCCGCCGCTTCGGCCTGGCGCTTGGCCGAACCGATTTCGACCGACGCCGAAGTGGCGCGGCCTTCGGCCGTTTCGGTGGCGTCGACGAAGGCTTCGGCCTGACGGCGCAGCATGTCGCCCACTTCGCGCGCGCGATCGAGCGCCTTCTCGGTCGCCTCGACCAACGCGCCGGTCTGATCGGCGAGAATGGCGCGGATTTCGGCGGCACGGCTGCGCGCGCGCTCGGTCGTCTCGGCCAGATCCTGCGATTGCTCGCGCAAGGCTTCGCGGATGGCGCCCGCGTTCGCGGCGGTTTTCTCGTTCGTCGCGGCAAGGCGTTCGACTTGCTCGCGCAAAGTGGCGTTGATCTCGCGCGATTGCGACATCGCGCGGTCGGAGGCGCCCGACAAAGCTTCGGCCTGTTCGCGCACGGCGGCTTCGACGATCTGCACGCGGCTGGTCAGCAAGCCGGTGACGCGTTCGAGCCCTTCGGCGTGGCGGCGCAAACCGGCCATCACCTGCATGGCGCGCGTCGCGGCCTGATCGGAAACGGTCGTGAGTTCGCCCGCCTGGCTCGCCAAACCTTGGCGCGCTTCGGCCAAACGGCGCGTGGCGGCGTCAGACGCGTCGGTCAACGCGCGCGCTTGATCGTGCAGCGTGACGGCGATGGATTGCAGTTTGGAATCCGCCTGATCGGCGGGATAGACGAGCTCGCCCAGACGGACTTCGAGGGCGCGCGCATGGCGGACCAAATCCTGGCCGCGCGCGCGATAGCCGAGCACGAACCACAGCACGAGCAGCGGCATCGTCACGCCGGCGACGAAGGCGCCAAGCTCGTGGGGCAGCATCGAGGCGAAGGCGCCCAGCCCGATATAGGCGAGCGCGTACCACAGCACGGCGACGGTCCACACGGCCGACGCGGCCAACGCCGCCGCCATCGTGCGCTTGCCGGCGGGGGCGAGCGGTTCGTAGACCGGGCCCGCGGGATCGTTGGCCGCGCGCAACCGTTCCTGCTCGCGCTCGGCCGCTCCGCTCAAAACGCGCAGACGCTGGGAACCGGGACCGGAGTTGTTGTCGTTCTCGCTCATGTTCTATGCCGCCCGTTTGCGCCGCCGGATGAGGCCGAGCACTTCGGCCGCCGCGTGCGGAATGTTGGTGCCGGGGCCGTAGATGGCCGCCACACCTTGTTGAAGCAGTGCGTCGTAATCCTGCGGCGGGATGACCCCGCCGCACACGACCAGAATGTCGTCGGCCTTGCGGCCCTTCAGCGCGTCGATGAGTGCCGGCACCAGCGTCTTGTGGCCCGCCGCCTGCGACGACACGCCGATCACATGCACGTCGTTTTCGACCGCTTGGCGCGCCGCTTCATCCGGCGTCTGGAACAAGGGGCCCACATCGACGTCGAAGCCGATATCGGCGAAGGCCGTCGCGATCACCTTGGCACCCCGGTCGTGCCCGTCTTGGCCGAGCTTCACCACCAGCATGCGCGGGCGGCGGCCTTCCTCGGATGCGAAAGCGGCAACGTCGGCCTTGATCTTGGCGAAGCCTTCGTCGCCGTCATAGGCCGAGCCGTAAATGCCGGTGACCGAGCGGATCGTCGCGCGATGGCGGGTATAGACCTTCTCCAGCGCGTCGGAGACTTCGCCCACCGTGGCGCGCGCGCGCATCGCTTCGATCGAGAGTTCGAGGAGATTGCCGTTGCCGCCACTGGCCGCGCGGGTCAGCGCTTCCAGCGTCTCGCGGCATTTCGCCTCGTCGCGCTTGGCGCGGACGTCCTTCAGGCGTTTCACCTGCGCTTCGCGCACGGCGGTATTGTCGATATCGAGAATGTCGACCTTCTCGGGATTCTCGACCTTGTATTTGTTCACGCCGACGATCGTCTCCTCGCCGCGATCGATGCGCGCTTGGCGCAACGCGGCCGATTCCTCGATCTTCAGCTTGGGCATGCCGCTTTCGACGGCTTTGGTCATGCCGCCCAGCGCCTCGACCTCGCCGATCAACGCGCGCGCATGGGCGGCGATCGACGCGGTCAGGTTCTCGACGTAATACGAACCCGCCAACGGATCGACCACCTTGGTGATGCCGGTTTCTTCCTGAAGGATGAGCTGCGTGTTGCGCGCGATCCGCGCACTGAAGGGTGTGGGCAACGCCAAGGCTTCGTCGAAGGAGTTCGTGTGCAGGCTCTGCGTGCCGCCCAAGGCGGCGGCCATCGCTTCGATCGCCGTGCGCACGACGTTGTTGTAAGGGTCCTGCTCGGTCAGCGACACGCCCGACGTCTGGCAATGCGTGCGCAGCGCCAGGCTATCGGCCTTCTTCGGATTGAAGCCTTGCATCAGCTCGGCCCACAGCAAACGGGCGGCGCGCAGCTTGGCGATCTCCATGAAGAAGTTCATGCCGATCGCGAAGAAGAACGACAGGCGGGGCGCGAATGCGTCGACGTCGAGGCCCTTCGACAGCGCGGCGCGGACATATTCGAGACCGTCGGCCAGCGTGAAGGCGAGTTCCTGCACGCAAGTCGCCCCGGCTTCCTGCATGTGGTAGCCGCTGATCGAGATCGAGTTGAACTTGGGCATGCGCTTCGCGGTGTGCTCGATAATATCGGCCACGATGCGCATGCTGGGTGCGGGCGGATAGATATAGGTGTTCCGCACCATGAATTCTTTGAGGATGTCGTTCTGGATCGTGCCGGAAAGCTTGGCCTGATCGACACCCTGTTCCTCGCCCGCGACGATGAACGCGGCGAGGACCGGCAGCACCGCGCCGTTCATGGTCATCGACACGGACATCTTGTCGAGCGGGATGCCGTCGAACAGGATTTTCATATCCTCGACGGAATCGATCGCGACACCGGCCTTGCCCACATCGCCCACGACGCGCGGATGATCGCTGTCGTAGCCGCGATGCGTGGCGAGATCGAACGCGACCGACAAACCAGCCTGCCCACCGGCCAGCGCGCGACGATAGAAAGCGTTGGACTCCTCGGCCGTCGAGAAGCCCGCATATTGGCGGATCGTCCACGGGCGGTTCGCGTACATGGTGGCGCGGGGCCCGCGCACATAGGGCGCGAAGCCCGGCATGCCGCCGAGATGTTCGAGACCCGCGAGATCGTCTTGGGTGTAGAGCGGTTTGACCTTGATGCCTTCGGGCGTGGTCCAGGTCAGCGAATCGCTGCGCGCGCCCTTCAATTCGGCGGACGCCAAATTCTCCCATTGCGCCAGGTCGGGACGCGCGAAATCGGCCATGGCTCTACTCCCCTGATTTCATGATCTTAAGGGGCGTTCGGGGCCCCAAAATAGGGCTCCGACTCGAACACACGGCGCGGCGATGGCAAGGGGTTGATTCGCCGCAGCGAATCCCACTTATCGACAGCTTGTGGGTAAGTCGCCACTACACCCCCATATTTGGGGATTCGCGACGACTCGGGCTTACCAGCGCAATTCGGCCAACATATAGGTCGGCGCGAAGCCGAACGCGGCCGACAAAGCCGCCATCTTTTCGGGCGTGGGCAGCGTGCCCATCGGCGCATCCAACGCCACGCCATGAATGCCGCCGGGGATAAAAGCTTGATCGATTCCGGCGCCGCGCCCGCCGGCGACATCGGTGCGCATCGCATCGCCCACGCCGAGCACGCGTTGGCGATCGGGATGGCCGGCGAGTTCCAGCGCCCATTCATAGACGCCGCGATGCGGCTTGCCGTGATAATGCACCGTGCCGCCCAGGGCTTCGTAAGCGGCGGCGGCCGTACCCGCGCACAGGAAGCGTTCCTCGCCGCGCAGCACTTCCAGATCGGGATTGGCGCAGACCATGGTGAGGTTGCGCGCGACACCGTCGGCGAGGATGGGCTGGAGCTTTTCCATGTCCAGCGTGCCGTCGCCCGCGGCGCCGGAGGCGAGGATGAAATCCGAATCGGCGAGCGTGGTCGCCTCGCGCAAGCCGATCTCCGCCGGGTCGGTCAAATTCGCGTCGTTGCCGATGTGATAGAAGCGCGGGCCCAGCCCGTGCTTCTTCGCGGCGAGCGCGCGCCACGCATCTTCGCCCGAGGTGACGATCGCGTCGAACTGATCGGCATGCACGCCATAGCCCGGCATTTGCTTCACCAGCACGGGCACGCGGCGCGGCGCGTTGGACAGCACGATCGCCTTCTTGCCCTTGGCCCGGATGCGCGTCAGCAGATCGGCGACACCCGGAAACACATGCACGCCGTCATGGATGCAGCCCCACATGTCGAGCAAAAACACGTCGTACCGGTCGACGACCGGTCCCAGACCGTCCAACGCTTGCGTCATTGCGCTTCCTTGAGGGGCTTGGGCTCGCCGAACAAATAGCCCTGGCCGTAGCTGGCATCGAGTTCCAGCACTTCGAGCAGCACCTGCTCGCTTTCGATCTTGTCGACGATGAGGTCGACGCGCGAATCGAGCAAGCCCTGGCGCAATCGCGTGAAAGCGAGCCCGCCGCCGGCGGACGCGAATTCCACCATCTTGCGCGCTTCGACCTTGATGAAGCGGAAACTGTGCTGGGCGAGCGCCACGGGATCGAGCGTGGCGGGCTCGACCACCTGATCCATCGAGAAGCGGAAGCCATGCGCGGCCAATTGCCCGAGCGCCTTCCATTGCTCCTCGGTCAGGCGGCGCGCTTGCGCCTCGGCCAATTCGAACACGAGATTGGGCGCGAGATCGCGGTTCTGGGCCATGAAGGCGACGAATTCGCCGAAGAAGCGTTTATCCGCCAGCGTGTGCTGCGAGATATTGACGAACACGCCCGTCCCCGCCCCCGCACCGCCGCGCCCTTGCACGCGGCGCACGAGCTGCACGCCGCGGAACAGCAGCATGTTGTCGATCGCGGCGACGAGGCCGTACGCCTCGGCCAGCGCCAGATAGGAATCCGGGCCGATCATCGTGCCGTCGGGCCCGCGCACGCGCGAGAAGCATTCGTAGTGACGGCGGCGGCGCTGCGGCAGATCGACGATCGGCTGCAGGTAAAGATCGACGCGGCCTTCGCGCAACGCCTCGCGCACGATGTCCAGCACCTGCGCGTCGGCCAGATTGGGCTTGGCCGGCGCCTTGGGATGCGGCGCTTCGCCCGGCAGCGTGATCGGCTTGCCCGACAATTGCTCGACCAGGCCTTTGAGGAAACGCAGCTCGGTCGAGACATTCGCCATTTCGGCGTTCTTGCTCGCCATGCTTTCGATGGCTTCGAGCACGCTCTGGATTTCCTCGCGCGCGAATTTGACGTCGCGGCGCAATTCGCCGATCCGCGCTTGCGCGGTCTCGAGATGCCCGGCCAGAACCAGGCCCCACCAGATCCCGTGCAGCGCCACGGCGGCCGCGAAGGCCGCGAGGCCCCAAAGCGGGCTTACGCCCAGCGCAAGCGCACCCCCGCCCAGCAGATAGGCGAGACCGGCGAGAATATGGGGCATCTTGTTCATGGGACGGTTCCGGTATCCCAAGCCGGGCCGATTCGGTCAACGGCAATCGGCGCCGACGGCCTCCGACACATGGGCGTAACCATCCGCTTTCAGCAAGGAAGGCAATTGCCGCGCGATGCGGGCGGCGAGGTCCGGGCCTTGATAAACCAGCGCGGAATAAAGCTGCACGAGGCTCGCCCCCGCCCGGATTTTGGCATAGGCGGTGCGCGCGTCCGACACGCCGCCCACGCCGATCAGCGGAATTTTTCCGCCGGCCAGACGATAGGTCTTTTGCAGCACGGACGTCGCCAGCGGGAAAAGCGGCTTGCCCGACAACCCGCCCGTCTCCTTGGCATGGGGCGAGCGCAAGCTTTCCGGCCGCGACAAGGTCGTGTTGCCGACGACGAGGCCCGCAAGGCCGCGATCGAGCGCCACGCGCACGACGTCCTCCAAATCCGCGTCGGTCAGATCGGGCGCGATCTTGAACAGCAGCGGCGGCTTGGGATCGACCGGCAGCGCCGCCATCGCTTCCTGCACGCGCAGCACGATCGCATCGAGCTGTTCGCGGCTTTGGAGCGCCCGCAAGCCCGGCGTGTTGGGCGAGGAAACGTTGCACACGACGTAATCGGCGTGCGGGCCCAAACCGGCGATCAGCTTGACGTAATCGTCGGCCGCGTCGGGCGTTTCCTTGTTCTTGCCGAGATTGATGCCGACGATGCCGCGCCGGGCGCGCGCGGCCAAGCGTCCGGCCGCTTCGTCGAGCCCGCAGGAATTGAAGCCGAAGCGGTTGATCACCGCCTCGTCCTCGGTCAGGCGGAACAGACGCGGGCGCGGATTGCCGGTTTGTGGCTTAGGCGTGACCGAGCCGACTTCGACGAAGCCGAAGCCTTGCGCGAGCAGCGCGTCGGGCACCTCGATATGTTTGTCGAGCCCGGCGGCAAGGCCGATCGGATGGGGAAAATCGAGGCCCCAGAGTTTGACGCGCAAGCTCGGCTCGTCGACCGGGGCGGGCAACGGCACCAACCCATGCTTCAGCGCCGCGATCGAAAGCCCGTGCGCCGTCTCCGCGTCGAACGCGTGCAACAGCGGCCGGATCAGTTTGTAGAAAACGCTCATCCCAGCCCCCACGGGAAAACGTGACGCCCATCGGGGCCGAGCTTCAACGGCGCGTGGCGCGCGACTTTGGACACATCGAGCGCGCCGTAGAGATGCGGGAACAGCGCCCCGCCGCGCGAGACTTCCCATTTGAGCGCGTCGCCCAGCGCCGCGTCCGGCACCTCGATCAGCACGAGGTTATCCTGGCCCGCGCGATGCTTCGCCGCCGACACGACGATCTGCTCGGCGTTCGAGAAATGGATGAAGCCGTCGGCTTTATCCTGCGAGGAGCCGGCATAGGAACCCGACGCTTGGGCATCTTCCCATTCGTCGGCGCGGCACATGTGATAGATCGGAGTCGCCATGGCGCGGGAAATTAGCAGGCCGCCGCGCCCCGCGCGAGATCGCTATTCGGCGGGTGCGACAGTCATCAATTCGCGCAGAATTTCGAGATCGGCGACGGCCCGTGCTTGGCGTGCCGGATCGCCCGACAGGCGCCGCGTGCTTTCCGCCGCCTCGATCCGATCGGCGAGCCGCGCTTTGGAAACCAACACGCGCCCCTCGGTATCGAGCACATTGTCGCGGCACAGCGTTTCGACCGCCGCCCGCCGCGCGGGCATCGTCTCGCGCGACGCGGCATAGGGCACGCAGCCGCGCGGATCGGTCAGCCCGACGCTACCGCGCGCGCAAGCAGATGGTCCGGAATGCGGGACCTCATTGCACCGCGAATACACTTCAAACGGTAAGTCATTGGGCTCATAGGTACCCGATGGCGCGCACGCCAATAAAGGCGCTAAAAAAATAGGTAACACGATTCGACATGCAACCCGATATGCGGCGAATCTTCTGCGCCCACCACAATTAAGCTTTCCAAAGATAGATTGCCAATTCGTCATGTAAAAAAGAATATCAACGAATATCAACAAAGTCATATTAGAAATATATCCTGCGGTTGCGTCGTGAACGCAACCGCAGGACTGCGACGAATTTATTTATCCGGTTCGACCAAAGCGCTCCTCAAACTCTTTATCTTCGCGTTCGAACCGTTCGTTAGGCTCCTTAATACTAGGCGGGAATACGCGTTCCTTGTCATCAGGAAAAACAGAGTCTCGTCGGTGATAGTAGTCCCAGATAAATTCTTTTGTTTCGTCCTGATACCGCTCGAAACTGTCCCTAAGCTCCTTCTCCGTGAATGGGCGCTCCTCCCCAGTGACGGGATTCGTCCATTTTTTGTCGCCCCACGCTTCGTGAAACTTCTGATATCCCCACTCCGGATCATCCAAAAATTTCCATAGCTTCTCAATTTGAGAAGGATCGACTTGAAGCGGCGAATAGATCAAATTCGGATCGCTATTGGGAGGCGCCGAAATGTCGGGGTGAATTACCTTTGGCGGCATGGGAACGGGGCTACGCTCCGGAACAGTTGGTTCAGGTGTTGGAGGTTTTTGCCAAAATGGCGATAGAGCAATTTGGGATCCGCTTGTTGAGAGGACCAGATTGTTTTTCGATCTTTCCTTCTCCTCTTGTTGCAGATTCATTCTTGAGCTCGAACCTATAGGCATCATCTGTTGCGTCAGTTCCAACAGGTTTACCGGCTCGGGCGGCGGCGCTTGTTCCGGCTCGGCCATCGGTGAGACCGGTGCCGCCGCCGGATAGAGCTTCGCGTAACCTTGCGCGACGTCGTCGTGCAGGCGCCGGTAATCCGCATGGCGCGGATTCCAATACTCGGATCGCGCCATGCGGCGGCGCAGATCTTCTTCGAGGCGACGCGACTGCTCCTCCTGCTCCGGCGTGGGCACCAGCGCCGCCGGTTCATCGAACAGATCGCGATAACCTCGATCGACTTGCGCGACGAAATCGGCGTTCGCCGGGTCGCGCTTGTCCCAATAGCGGCGTTCGGCCTGCATCGCGCGCAGTTGCGCCAGCGTATAGTTCGGCATGGTCCGTCCTTTCTAGCGTTTGAGGATTTTGGCGATCGTCGCGATCGCGGCTTCGGGCGGCGTTGCGCCGGCGGCGAGCGCCTTGTCGGCGGAGCGCTTGTAGACATAGACGCCGAGCACCGAGAGCCCGACCGACCACATCAGCGACAACGCCCCCAGCGCTTCGACGATCTGCGCCGCGTCCTTGGGCGTCGTCACGATCGCCCAGGCGATGGCGGCCATTTGTGCGGCCCAGGTGAGCGCCATGACGTAGCCGAAGGTCGGGCGCATCCGGCGCACATAAGGATCGTCGCTTTGCGCGTCGACGCGCGCGGTCGCGTTCACCTCGGCCAAGGTGGCGCGATAATTCTCGCCGTCGATCTTCGCCATTTCTTCGAGATGGCGCTGCGCGGCCGCGAGCTGCTCGGGATCGATGCGTTCGGCGGCGATCGCCTCGCCCACCTCGCCCAAGGCTTTGGACGCGGCCTTGGCCGCCGGATGCTCGATCCCGCCCAAAGCTTGGCCCAGCCAGCGCGCCAGCAACGGCACGCCCGCTTGCAACAGAAGCGCGGGGATCATGGCTGGACTCCGTCGAGCTTTGCCTCGATGCGCAGCAAATGGCGCGTCAGGCGATTCTCGACATCCTTCAGATAACCGATCGACGCGTAGCCGCGCGCGACCTGCAGTTTGAAATCGGCGAGCGCTTCGCGCAATTCGCGCGCTTCCTCCGCCGCCACGCGGCGCGCGGCGTCGATCGCTTGTTCGGCGTCGCGGCGATGCCGCCAGACGAGCCACACCATGGCGCCGAGCGCCGAGGTGTTGGTCGCGGCGCCGAACAACATATCGGGCGGAAATTCCATCGCGGGCATCGCGCGCTCCTTCTCTAGGGTTCGAATTCGGTTTTGGCGGCGTGGCCGCCCGCCCCGGGGCGCCAATCCTTGCGTTTGGGCGTGGCTTCGGGCGGGCCGAAACGCACGGGCTCGGACAGCAAGCAGCCCGCGACCGCATCGAGCCCGTCGTCGCGCCCGCCCCCGCCCGGCCGCCATTCGCGCATCTCGATCGCGAAGGGCGACGCCCAAACCGAGCGATGGGCGCGCAACGCGCGCGCGGCCAAGCGCGCATCGAACGCGTCGAGGATGCGCGCGTCTTTCGAGCGGCGTGTGTGTACCGGCGTCACGGCGCAGGCGATTTCCGCTTCGGCCATCGCCTTGCGCAGCAGGCCCGGCAGGAACGCGCCGATCCCGTTTTGCTCGACATGCAAACGCTGCACGTGATTGCGCCGCGCGAACTCGGCGACCTGGCGGCAATAATGCGCCGCCTCGTCGGTGTCCTTGGCACCCGCCTTGGGCGGTGCGAGATAGGCGATCTCGTGCAGCCAATAGCCGCCGGTTTCGTCGACGAACACGACCGCGACGACCGAACGATCGCCCATGGGTTTGCCGAAGGACGGATCCCACCAGCAGCTCGCCGAGACCAAGCGCTTGCCGTCGAGCGTCAGCGTCGGGATGCGATTGGCTTCCGAATAAACCAGCGACGCTTCGTACGGGACCATGCGATCGAGATCGAGACGCCCGCCGTTTTCCGGCAACGGCTCCAGCATCATCTGCGCCTGGAATTTGCGCGGGCCGGTGCGTTTGCGGATCGCCGAGATTTTGGCTTCGTCGAATCTTTCCGGCCACGCGCTGCGGCCTTCGGCGTCCAGCAATGGAATGCGCAAGCGCGCGAAACCTTCGAGGAAAACGGGCGCTTCGCCGTCGCCGCCGGTTTCCTCGGCATAGATCGATTCATGCGCGTGCGGCGTGCCGATATAAAGCTGCAAGCCGCCGGGCACGATCACGTATTCGATTTCGTGCAGACGTTCGCGCAGATCCTCGCGCTTGGCCGCCGTGTCGCAATTATTCGGCACTTCGACGTCGTCGCAGATGACGATATCGGCGCGACTGCCGGTGACGTTGCCGAGCATGCCCTTGGCGACCATCGACGGGTCGCGCAATTCCGCTTGGCGCGCGACGATGAATTGATCGGCCGCCCATTGCTCGGTTTTCACGGGTTTGAGGCCAACGCAAGACGGGTGCCGCTCGACGATGCGTTTGACGTTGCGCACCATCTTGCGCGCGAGCGCATGCGTCGCCGCGAGCACCAGCACGCGCAGATCGGGATCGCAAGCGAACAGCCAAGCGCAGAACAAGCCGACCAAGGTCGATTTGCCGCTGGAGCGGAAGGCAAGCAGCACCAATCGATCGCGCTTCTCTACGCGGCTACCTTCCAGCCACGCGGCGATGCGGCCGTGCAGCGCCGGCGTCGATTGGTTTTGCAGCGCGTTCCACGCATCGACGAAGGCGACGAAACCGGGGGCCGCGGGGCGCGCGACGATTTCCGGCGCCGCCTTTTTGGCGCGTGGACGCGGTTTCGCCTTCGCGGGCGCGCGGCGCCGCGTTTTGGGTTCGGCCATGGGGGCGGCGTCAGTTCGACGAAGGCCAGCCTTGGCCCAGATCGATCGCAAGAACCGCGTCCATATCCCCGGCCGCATCGATCGCGGCGGCGAGACCGCGTTCGTTGGAGAAGCAGGCCTGCACATGGCCGCGCACGGTTTGCGCCGCCGCCAACAACTGCACGGCGTCGAGCGTCGTCCAGCCGCCCTCGCTTTTCCAATCGACCGTGTATTCGGGATCGAGCGTCGCGGCGAGGGCCGCCCCGGTCAGCAGCGCTTGGCTTTCCCGGTCGCTGCGCAAACCCGAAACGCCGGCGGTTTCGTGTCCGAAACGAAGCGCGGCAAGTTCGGCCAAGCGCGTCGCTTTGATCGCCGCGAGCGGCCGGGGCTCGCCGGGGGCGAAGAACCAGCGTTCGTCGAAGTCGGGTTCGGGCGACAATTCTTCAAGGCCCAGCGCGGCGCGATCCTCAAGCGACGCGCGGCGCAGCCAATCGGCGGGGTAGTTGACGCCGGCATGGGCGAATTCCTGATCGATCGCGACGATCCGGCCATCGGGAAATTGGAAACGCATGTCGGTTCTCCTTATCGGGCGTTGGCGTATTTGAAGGGGGCTTCGGCGAAAGCGGCGAAGACATACGTGCCGCCGCTGATATTCGATCCGGCGCCCGTGTTTCGCAGCTTGAAGCCGTTCGACAGGAAGTCCGTATCGTTGGCGCTGGCGTTGTTCTCGGCGTCCGTGGCGTTGGGAAACAGATCGAGACTGACGAGGTTGAACGGCGACCGCGCCGCGTCGCGGATCAGCCAATAGGCGCCGGCCGCGTCCGTCCGCTTGATCATCACGAAGCGCGGCTTGAACCCGCACCACACGAACGGCCCGTCGGTCGTGCCGTTACCGGTGAAGGCGCCGATACGCGAGAAGCCCGGGATCTCGGTCCACAGATAGGCGACATAGGTCGCGCCGTTGTTGTTCGATCCCAAACCCGCACCCGGCAATTCGAAGGCCGACGCCGTCGGCGCTTTGCCGTTGAAGGCGGTCGTGACCGCGTTGTCCTGGGCGCTGGCGAGGTTGAGAAAGAGCTGATACGCGGCACTCGAGAGATTGCGGTGATAGACGTACCAATTGGTCGCAAGCGTGCGCGACTTGACGATGGCGAGATGCGGGACGGCGCCCAGCGCGTGCGCGATGGTCGTGCCCGCCACGGCGTTGCCGGTATAGGTCACGATATCGAAACCGTAAGCCGCACCCCGTTTCCATACGAAGCCGGCGCTGCTGCCCGACGGCGCGCCATACGTCGTCTCGGCGGCCGTCGTGTTGGTTTGCAGGGCCGCACCCGTGCCGCGCAGCGTATCGATCGCCTGCCAGTTATTGGCGTTGGCGCGATCCTTGATCAGCGCCAGGAAATCTGCGGCCGGATACGCGGCGTCGCACGCCGTCTTGATATTGGCGCCGGTATCGAGCAGCACGCGCAAACCTTCGGCCGCGCGCTTGATCGACGGGGGCGCTAGATTTCGCGCGCTCAACGCCCGGAAGCCGCTCGTCGGCGCGTCGAGGAAGGGCTGCTGTCCGGCGTTCAGCACGAAGGACGGCGTGCGCGGATCGGCGTTGTTGAAGGTGTAGATGACCGGCGTGTAATGCGCGCCGGGCGGAATCGCGCCGGCGATCGTTCCCTGGCCGACGCCGTTCTTGAAGAACGTCACGTCGCCGCTCGCCGTATCCCATTCCATCGCGATCCGGTCGCCGGATGTCCACGACGCGCCATAGGCGGCGTTCGATCCGTTGAGGGTGCGCGTCCCGTTGCTGAGATAAAGAACGCCGGTCGCCGTGGGCAAGTGATTGACGTCGCCGATCCCCGATTTCACGACGTCGCTGCGCCACAGGCAGACGGCCGCGTTGCCCGAAATAGCCGTACCCGACCAAATCGTTTCGATGTGATAGGCGCCGCCGTGCGGCGTGATCGTCAACGGCCAATAGGAATTCGAGTAGGCCGACGCGCTCGTCGTCACCCGCAGATTCGCATTGTCGAGCGCGACACCCGACGCATCGGTGACGCGCGCACCCGGCCCGTTGACGACGGCGTGATTATCCGTCGGCGTATCGTTCGACTGATCGAAATTCGTTCCCGCCGCGACGCTGATGCCGCTCGGCGTCCAATTATTGCCGTTGCCCGAGCGATCATGGCCGAGCGTCGTCGCACTCGTCGCGTCGGCGAAATCCAGGACGAATCCGTTCGTGTTATGCGCGCCGCCATAGGGCAGGCGCGTCCATTGGCCGGTGACGGCGTCGAATTTTCCGAACGTCGCTTGCGTCATGGAACCCACGCCGGTGACCATGCGCGGCTCGGCGATCGAACCGTCGAACTGCCCGGTGCCGTCGCCGCGCCGCCCCAAATACATGGTCAATCCGGCGCGGTTGATGAAACTGCCGTAGCCCGACGACGGATTGGAACTTGCGCTCCACGAAACGATCTCGACGCCGTTGACCCAGATGCGCACGCGATTCGCGGCCGTCGGGTTGTTGCTGTCGAAGAACACGAGAATATCCAGCCAGGCCGCGGGATCGCGAAAAACCGCGTTGCTCAGCTTGCGCGCCGAATAGCCGACCGCATACTCGTAGCAATCGAGCTGGCCGACGGCGTTGAATTCCAGTGCCGCGTAGTTCGATCCGTTCTGCCACCCGCAAAGGATCGTCTGCAGCGCGCCGATCGTCCCGCGCTTGACGCAAACGCCGAACGCCCATTGCGTCGCGCTCGACGCGGCGGGCGTACGCGAAAGATACGCGCTGGCGGCGGCGCGCACGCGCCACGATTTCGCGATTCGATACGCGGCGGCGGCCGCGAACGGCAGAATGATGTTCGCCATCTCAATTGCTCCAGCGGCCGACGCAGCGCATCGCCGCACCGTCGGACAGGAAAGCGAAGATCGCGATTTTGCCCGGCCCCGTCGGCAGGAGCGGCACGCCGTCGGCGCCGAAATCGTAGACGACGTTCCAGGCGAGGCTGCGCCCGCCCGTGCCATCCTGGATCGCGGTCAACGCGAACATGCCGCCGTCGCGCTGATGCGACGGCGCGGCCATGGTGCGGTTGCCGGCGAGCGTCACGCGCGCCATGGGTGCGGCGTCGAGATCCCAGGCGATCGACGCGCCATCGGTCAACGCGACGGGCGCATAACGTTGCGCCGCCGTGAAGGCCTGCACCGCGTTGAGCAACGCCGCCGAACCCAAACCGAGCCCCGCACGCCCGCTCGCCGCATCGGTGCCGCCCGTACCGCCCAGCGCCAAAGCCAACGGCAATTCGAGCGCCGCTTCGGGCACCGCCAGCGCCACGGGCTTGCCGTTCGCGTCGAAGCCGAGCATTTGGCCCGCGCGCGTCGCCTTGGGCGGCAGACGCATATCGATGCCCGAAGGATCGGAATCGTCCTGACGCAACGCGCGGCCGATCTCGTAGCCGACTTGCTGGATCGACGCGGTCTGGAAGTCGAGTTCGTCGTTCAGCGTCTTGGCGCGCAGCTCGCCGCCTTCCTGGAAATCGGATTGGCGACGGATGGTGAGGCGGCGCAACAACGTGACGCGCGCATCCGACGGCGGTGCGGCGGCGAACACGACAGTGCCACGCCCGTCGGCGTTGACGCTCGTCGTGAATCCGGACGCGGCGATCGCGCCGTCGATCCGCACTTCGACGTCTTCGGGCTTGAACACCGCGAAATCGAAACCGAACACGGTTTGCGCGCCCGAGGCGATGTAATCCTTGCGCGGGCTTTCCGCGCCGATCTGCACATGCGTGGTCATGGTGTTTCCTTTCAGGAAAGATTCGTTTCTCGGCCCCAGCGCAGCAGCTGGTTCACTTGACCGAGCGTGCGATGCGCGCCCGACAGCAGATCGGGCCGCCGGTCGTCGATGCGGGCGAGCGACGACGCGAGACCGGCATCGAGGCCGGAGAGGCGCCAATCGAACAGCGAGCGCGCTTCGGCGGATTCGGTGCCGGCTTGGGTTTCGATCGAATCGAGCAGCGCGCCCGCCGAACCGTCGGCCGGCGACAGGCCGCGCGAACCGAACGACACCCGGGCGCGCGCCTGGGCGCGTTCGAGCATGTCGTTGCGCCGGCGCGCTTCGGTTTCGTATTGGCGTTGCATCAGCTGGCGTTGCTGTTCGGCTTGCGCACGCATCGCATCTTGCTGCGATTTCGCGGCGGAATTGGCCTGCGCCATACCGGCGACGGTCTGGACGGCCCCGAGGCCAAGCGTGGCGCCCGTGAGCCAGGGCGTGACGGCGGTTGCGGCACCCATCAGTCGTTCACCTTCATCTCTTGGGTTACGGAAAGAAGCTGGAAGGGCAGCGGCGCGGGCAATTCGACCCGCCACAGCGGCTCGACGCCCGCGCGTTTCCAGCCGAGTGCTCGGAAACGTTTCTCGCCGGTGAAGGGTTGCAGCGCGGAGTCGAAGGCGTTCGCCCCGCCGAAGCCGCGGAACGGCACATCGACGAAGCCAGAGCCCGTGTCGACGCGCATCTGCGCGGTGTCGAGCAATCGGAACGACGCTTCGATCAAGCGCACGGAGCGCGGCGTGCCGGCGGGCCCGCCCGGCGGCAAGGGCTCGATCGTCGCGACGAAGGGCAAGCCCGCCTCGGCGAGATCGGCTTCGTCGGGCAGATCGACGCCGGCGGCCGCGACGATGCGTTGGCCCAGCGGCAAGCCGTCGATCACCACATCGACCGTCCGGCCGTTCAGATGGCCGAGCCCTTCCAAGCGCGGCGGATCGCCCGGAACGGAAGCGCCGCGCACGCACGCATCGGTCGCACTCGCTTTGTCGAAGCGCTCGACGCTCCACACGCCGTCGCGTTCGATCGCGAAATAGCATTCGCCCGTCACGACCGCGATCGAACGGAACGCGCCGTCGGTCGTTTGCAGCGACCAGGCGGTGACCTGTTCGGCGCGATAGACGGTGACGGTCGCGAGCGTGCCGTCGGCATTGACGAGATGGACGAGACGATCGTCCGGGTCGTAATCGAGATCGACGGGGGCGCGCACCAGATGCGACGCGAGCAAGGCGAGATCCGTGGATTGATAAGCCTGCTCGGCCTCGGCGAACAAAAACTCGCGCAGATCCTTGCCGCCGCGCCCGACGAACAAGGTGGCGCCATCCACGTCGCGCGGCCTGATATAGCGGTCGATCGGCGCGCCGATGCGGGTCTGGCGGTTGAGCTGGACGTTCTCCGGCGTCAGCGGGTCGCCCGTGACCATCCATTCCGCCCCCGATGTCAGCACCTGCAAATGCCGGCCGGAGAATACGGCGCGGATCGCGTTGACTTGATCGGAGAGCAGCGCGAATTCGATCGCCTCGTCGTCCAGCGCCGAGCCCAGATCGAAATTGAACAGATCGCCCGATTTCGACAGCCACAAGCGATTGGGCAGATCGCGCGAGCCGCCGATCACCAAGCGATCCTGATGGAAGGTGACGCTGGTCGGCCAGCCGCGCAAAGCGGAGAAGGCCTGCTCCTCCCAATCCTTGTTGGCGCTGGTATCCGCGAAGCCTTGGCCCGACGGCACCGTGGCGGTCGCCGACGTGGCGGACGCGACGGCGGTGACGATCGCTTGCTTTTGCGCGATGCGGATCCGCGTGCCGACATGCGCCGCGTCGAATACGGCGGCCGACGCCGTCAGCGTGACCGTGCCCGATGTGGCGCTCGGCGCCAGCGTCACCGCGTCGCCGGCGAATTTATGGAAGGGCTGATGGATGGCGCCCTTGTCTTCGAAATAGCTCCACGCATCGACCGTCCAGCTCGCATGCGACTGGCGCGTGATCTTGCGTGGGCTGACGTCCGGATGGACGACCAGCAGCGTGTCGGCACTCTGCGTCCAGGCGAGTTGCGCAAGCTGCGCCGCCGACCACGGCGTGGCGATCGTCGCCTGCAACACGCCGTCCTTGTAGACGCGCATCGCAAGGTCGCCGAAGGCGAGCAGATAGGCCTGTTCGGTGTTGAACTCGAACGGCACGAGGCGCGTCTTGCCCGGCAAAGCGCCGACATAGGCAAGGCCCGGCCGGCGCCGCACCCCGCCCGTGGGCTGCACGAACACGTTGCGCAAGGCGCGTGCACCATTCTCGTAGGCGCGCAGATCCACGCGCCCGAGCATCGCGTCGCCGATTTCGCCGGAAGCGAACGAGGTTTTGACCGTGCGGGCGAGACTCATCGGCGCGCCTCCACCAGCGTGAAGTCCTCGACGCGGCCGGGCGTGTCCTGCTGCGCGTCGATCAGGCGCGCGCGGCGGAATTCGCCGTCGGCGAGCTTGTAGAGAAGTTCCGAGCGCGACGTGCTTTCGGTGATCGGCAGGCAGAATTCCGCCGCCAGCGACGCGATCAACGCGGAATCGAAGAACGGCGGAAAGCCGCTTTCGTCGGGCCGGAAGATGTAGGAGAGCACGACCTCGTCGCGGTCGCTCTGCAGCGTCGATTCGACGATGCGATATTCCGCCCCGCGCCCGCGCGCCCCCGAGCCCACGGACAAGGCGCGCAGGAAATCGACGGGCAGTTGATGCGCGTAACGCAGATCGGCGACCGGTGCGGCGGCCAGGCGCGGCAGCGTCGCCTGCGCGGTCGCGAAGCTCCACGGATGCGCCGAGATCAGCGCGTCGCGCACGGAAGGATAAAGCGCGGCGGCGACCTGGGCTTCGACCGTGCCTTCGACGAAGGATGCGATCGGCCGGGCGCCGAGTTTGATGAGCGCGCGCGAGCACAGCGCGATGGGCGTGAGGGCCATGTCGGAAAACTCCTGTCGGCGGGTCCGGCGCGCCGGTTCCGGAGAGGCCGGAACCGGCGCGCCTTCCCTTCGCGGTTACAAGCGTCAGTCGGTGTCGGCGGAATCGAACCGCGTCATATCCGCGGTATCGACAATTCCGCTCGCGTTCGACGCGACCGCGAAGATCCCGTTGACCGTGGTTCCCCCGGTCGAGGTGTTGGCGAGCAGCATGTCGCCGGGGCGCAGCATGTCCGCGGCCGCGTTGAAATAGCCGGTCGTATCGACCGTCGCGGCCGTGTCGGGCGTGGTGTAGTGCCAAAGCGTGAAGCCGTTCGCGTAGGCGAGCACGCTGAGGTTTTTCTGGACGAAGGCCATTTGCGTCTCCTTTCCGTTACTCGGCGCAACGCAGGGTGACGACGCCTTCGGCGTCGATGATGCCGGCACCCTGGCTCATCATGTTCGAGATGAAGAAGCTGGCGCGGTCGCCGTGCCAGGTGATGTCGGTCGTCACGTCCTTGCCGGACGCGTGGCCGATCGCCGATTTGTGGTACCAGTGGCAGAAGCGCACGCCGGCCGTTTTGACGAGACCCGAATGCGGCATCCACAGCGTGCCGAGCCAGCGCTTGGCTTGCGTGCCGTTCCACGGCAGGTCTTCCGACCCGACATAGTCGGCGTTGGCGAACTCCTCGATATCGAGCAGATCGCTCCACTGGCCCCAGCCGACCACGGCGTAGCGTTCGCCGTCGTCGGGCACGTCGACCGCGCCCAGCATTTCGAAGGCGGTCAGCACCTTGGCCTTGGTGAGGCCCGAGACGTTGTCGCCCGCATAGTTGCTGGACACGCCCAGCGCGTCGATGATCAGCTCGTCGGTCTTGCGGCCCAGCGCGTAGGCGCCCGAATTGATCACCGCTTGGCGTTCGTCGCTGCCGACCTTGATCTCGTCGAGCGCGTCGAGCCATTCGCCGGCGTAGTAGTCCTTGAGGAACACTTCGACCGTGGAATGGTCGACGTTCATCACCGGAACCTGGGCGTGACGCGCCTTGGTGGACGCGGCGCCCTTGCCCATCTTCTGGAACACGGTCGAAGCGCCCTCGATCTGCTTCTTCGAGCGCACGGTGTTGCGCAGCTTGGAGCCCAGCCGCTGATAGGCGGTATGGACTTCGCCTTCGTAGTTTTTGACGAAGGCGGTTTCGATATTCGGCATCTTTAGATTGTCTCCTGGCGTAAAGGTTGACCGGCGGCTTCGCGTTGCGACCGGCGGGGTGGGTTCGGCGCCGGGGCCGTCCGTCCCGGAAAGGCTTGGCCGTGCGACCGGCCCAAGCGCCTTTCCGGGTGCGACGGTTATCCCGGCGCGTTCTTCGGGTGCCGTGCCGTTATCCGCGTAGCCCCGCGTCGCAAGCGGGCTTCACGGGCGGGCGGCGCCCCCGAATGTCGTCAGGCCTTGCCGTCGTAAAGGCGGCGATAGCCGTCGGTGACCGCGCGGATGAAGGCGGGATCGCGATCGCGCCAATAGCGCTTGTCCTTCATCATCTCGCGCAGATCGCCTTCGCTGGCCGGCGCCGGCGCGCCGCCGGGCATGCCCAAAGGCGGCTCGCCCGAATCCATCAAGCGGCGCATCGCGCGGATCCCGTCGGGCGACGCGGCCAGCGCCGCATAGACCACGGGCGAGAGATTGCGCTGGCCCCAGGCGGCGATCTGGCCCGAGAGCGCGTTCCATTTTTCCGCCCCGCCGAATTCCTCGGTCAGGCGTTCCATCGTCTGCTCGTGGCGCGCATCGGCGGCGAGTTGGGCCGCCAGCGGCACGATGCGTTCGACCGCCAAATCGTAGACGAGTTGCGCCTGGCGCGGCGAAAAACCCGCTTGATGCAAGCGCGCGTTCACGGCGGGATCGACCGTCAGCAGATCGTCCTTCAGCGCGATCTGATAGCCGTCCGGCGTTTCGGGGATCTCCAGCGCGCGGCGCAGCGTCGAATCCCATTCCGCACTGCCGGGGCCGGGCACGGAGCCCGACATGCGCCGCTCGAGCTCGGTATAGGCCTTGGCGAGATCGTCGGTGCGGATCGCGCCCTTGTCGCTGTCCCAGAATTTCTCGGGCAGCGATTCCGGACGGCCGCCGGCCGGGGCGGGTGCCGGCAACAGCGACACGGGCGCGGGCGCGGAGTTCGGCGTGGGCGTGGCGGGCGCAGCGGTTTCGGTGGTCATGATTTTTCCTTTCGGGGATCAGTTCGGAAGTTGGGGAACGGGAGCGGGTGCGGCTTGCGGCCCGAGTCCCAACGCCGCCGCGAGCAATGCGGGGTCGGGCAAGGCTTGGATGGGCTTCACCAGATCGGCGGGCACGTTCATCGCGCGCGCGATCCAGCGCGCGGCGGCGGGCTTATCGATCGCGGCATCGCCTTCGGGGCCGAGCATCGCGGTCTGCTGGATCCACAGCAGCGCATTGCGCACGTCGCTTTCGGCCTGCACGCGCGCGAGCGGCGATTTGTAGCGAAGCTCCACCACGCGCCCGTCGATCACGATCGGCGGCACTTCGCCGCGCCGGCGCAGGATGGCGATCGAGCGCGCGACGAGCGGCGTCAGCAGTTCCGACTGCAAGCGGCCATAAGTGGCGCCCAGCACGCGCGCCATTTCGGCCGAGCGTTCGAGCACTTCGGTCGCCGTCATCTTCGGCCCTTCGATGGCGCCGAGCTTGTCCGCAAGCAGCGCGTTGCGGATGCGCGCGCGCAGATCGGAGAGCACCAGGTTCGATACGTCGAAGCGGCCGGGCGCTTCCAGCGGCGTCAAACCCGCCGACCCCACCGCCTTGGGGATGATCGTCCCGGGCTGGAGCTTGATATTGGCGGGGTTGAGCACGCCGTCGTCGTCGGCCTGCCAAATGCCGGTGACCGCGATCGACGCGTTCTTGAGCACGAGCTCGACCACTTTGTTCGCGGTCTTGATGTCGGGCAGCGCCTTCATCACCGGCGAGCGGCCATAGGTTTCGCCCGGTGCTTTCAACCAGCGAAAGACGAGGAACGGCGATTGCGCGAAGCGGCCCTCGGCGAGCAGCGTGGGCGTTTGCGCACCCGAACCGGTTTCGAGCACGGCCGCGTAGCGCACGCCCGACGTTTCGGGCAGCGCCGCTTCGATCAGCGTGTGACGCTTCTCCGCACCTTCGCTGGTGTGTTCTTCCGCCTCGCGCAAAATGCCTTCGGGCAATTCGGCGCGCGGGAAGCGCGCGCGCAAACGCGTCGCCGTCACCTCGCTGGTGCGGAACACCGTGTCGGGCAGGCCGTCGCCGCCCTCCTCCACGCTCACCTGCGCCAACGGCACGGCGGTGAAGCGGAAGGCGCTGTCCGATCCAGGGGTCGCCTCTTCAAACTGCAGCGCCGCGGTGCCCGCGACGATCAGATCGAGGAAGCATTGATGCGCCTCGACCGCGAAATTCGAGCGATCGAAATGCGTTTGCAGGATGGCGGCGGTCTTCTCCAGCACCTCGCCGACTTGGGCATGCACTTCTTCGGGGACATCGGCGCCGGGCTGCAAGCCGAACCAGCGCGTCCAGGGCGGCACAAGCTGCGACATCAGCGACGCCGCGAGCTGGTCGGCCGCATCGGGCGCCGTCCCGTCGAACAGGCGATCGGCGCGGCGATCGGGGGCGACGGACGGCGCCAGCGCCGAACGCTGCGGCAGGACGAAGTCGTAGCAATCCTGCCAGATCGATTCCCAGGGCCCGCGCGCCTGCTTGGCGCGGCGATAGCGGCGCAGGATTTCCTGCGCCCGGTCGGGTGAAGCGTCGGGTGCGGAATCCATGACGATCACGCCCCCAGCTTGGTTTGGGTCTGATCGGGCAAGACCGACGCGGTCAGCACGCCGCGCTCGCCCGTCGACAAAAGACCCTGACGGCCGCGCCGGCGGCGCAGCATCGCCTTGATGCGCGCTTCGCGGCGCTCGACCTCCGGGTCCGGCAAAGGCGGCGGCGGGGGCGGCGGCGGCGGTGCGGGCGGGGCGGAAGAAAACACGGAACCCATGGCGATCTCCTGATTTCCTTTTCGTGCGGCGGTTACGGTAAAGATCGATGTTTGTTCTCACGCCGCTTCGGCGGCGATGGGGCGCGTTTCGCCGCCGATGTCATGGCGGCGGTCGCGGTCGCGCGCGCGCAGATGGCGATGGAGTTGATAGGGCGTGAGCACGAGCCAGCTTTGGATGCCCAGCACGCGCTTGACCGCCTCGACGCAAGTGAAGGGCAGCGGCGGGGCGATGCGCGCCTTGCCTTCGCCGACGATCGTTTCGATCACGATGTGGCCGGCCTTGCGATAGCGCCAGGCGAGACGCGACATCGATTCGGCCCCGAATTTACCGACGCAAATCGAGTGCGACAGCGAATCGATCATCACCCATTCGGACCCCAGCCGCACGACGACCGCGCAATGGCGGAAGCCGCGTTTCAACCAGCGCAGCCATGCGATCTCGGTCTGATCGCGGAACACGACCAAAGCTTCCGATCCCGGGCGGATCAGCGCGAATTCGGCGGTCGGCGTGTCGGCGAAGGCGAGGCCCATGATGCGGTTCCTTGGGGTTTCGAACGTCTTTGACGATCCCAGGAATAACGATTCGCGCACGCCGCGCTCAACGGATTTTTAAATAGGAATATTTTCCTATTTTTTCCGAGATAGGATTATTTTCCCGTCGCCTTCGGGACGGCGCCGTGCGAAGATTTCACCGTTATGTTGCGTCATGCGGATATTTGGTCGGCGATCGACAAGGTCGCGCGCGACCATAACTTCACGCTGTCGGGGCTCGCGAAGCGCGCGGGCCTCGACCCCAGCGCGTTCAATCGCTCCAAGCGCATCGGTCCGGACGGGCGATTGCGCTTCCCCTCGCTCGAATCCTTGGCGCGAATCTTCGACACCACGGGGACCAACCCGTTGGATTTCCTGGCGCAAGCCGGCGTCGTGCCGTCGGCGGGCGGCATCGGGGCGCGCAAGAAACTGCCGTCGCTGTCGATTTCCGACGCGCAATTGCGCGACGCGTTCGATGGCGTGGGCAAACCCACCGGGGCGGCGTGGGACGAACTCGCCTTCCCCGATCTGTTCGACGACGACGCCTACGCGCTGATCGTCAACGGGGATTCGCTCGAACCCTTATACCGGGACGGCAATGTGCTGATCGTCAGCCCGAACGCGCCGGCAAGGCGCGGCGATCGGGTGATCTTGCGCAGCATCGTCGGGCGCTTGGTCGCGCGCGAATTCGTGCGCCGCTTGCCGCGCCATGTGGAAGTGCTGCCGTTGGTCGGCGACAACGCGATCGAAACGATGGATGCGGGCGGCGTCGCCTTCATCCATCGCATCGTCTGGGCCAGCCAATAACTATTTGGAGAGTTCGCCCGCCAGCGCCTTGGCGATCAACGCGCGCGTTTCGGGCACGCCATAAAGCGCCACGAACGAGCCCATGCGCGGGCCTTGGCTCGAGCCCAGCAGCGTTTCGTAAAGGCACTGGAACCACGCTTTGAGATCCGCGAAATCCGGCCGCTTGCCGATTTCGTAGATGTGGTTCTGGATCGCCGTCGCATCGGCACCCGCCGGCAAGCCCGCCAGCATCGTGTCGAGATCGGCGAGCGCCTTACGCTCCGCCTCGGTGGGTGCACGATAAACGCGCGTCGGCTTCACCTTGTCGCGGAAATACGCGATCGCATGCCCGACCAAGCGGTCGAGCATCGGGTTCGCCTGGGGATTGGCTTGCGGCGCGTAGCGCGAGATGAAGCCCCACAACACCGACTTGTCCTCGGTGTTCGCGACCGAGGCGAGGTTCAGCAGAATGTTGAACGGCAGCGCGTTGGCTTCCGGGGCCGGCGGATGGCCGCCATGGATATGGAAGACCGGGTTGTCCATACGCTGCTGCAAATTCTGCGTGGGATAGCGCTCGACGAAGGACAGGTAATCGTCCACATGGCGCGGGATCACGTCGAAATGCAGGCGCTTGGCCGCCTTGGGCTGCTGGAACATGAACAGCGACAGGCTTTCCGGCGGGCCGTAGGTCAGCCATTCCTCGATCGTCAGGCCGTTGCCGCGCGACTTCGAGATCTTCTCGCCGTTTTCGTCGAGGAAGAGTTCGTAGTTGAAACCTTCCGGCGGCTTGCCGCCGATGGCGCGCACGATCTTGGAGGATTGCTTGACCGAATCGATCAGATCCTTGCCGGACATTTCATAGTCGACGCCCAAGGCGGCCCAGCGCATCGCCCAGTCGACCTTCCATTGCAGCTTGCACGAACCGCCGGTGACCGGCGCTTCGGTCAATTCGCCGTCCTCGTCGCGGAACACGACGCTCGCCGCCTTGCGCTCCAGGATCGGCGTTTGCAGCACGCGGCCCGACTTGGGGCTGACCGGCAGGAAGGGCGAATAGGTCGCACGGCGTTCCTCGCCCAAAGTGGGCAGCATGATCGCCATGATCTCGTCATAGGCGCGCAAGACCTTCAGCAGCGTTTCGTCGAAGGCACCCGCCTTGTAGCGATCGGTCGCCGAAACGAACTCGTATTCGAAGCCGAAGGAATCGAGGAACGAGCGCAGCTTCGCATTGTTGTGCTGGCCGAAGGACGGGTGCGTGCCGAACGGATCGGGCACTTGGGTCAGCGGCTTGCCCAGATGCGGGCGGATCATTTCCTGGTTCGGGATGTTGTCCGGCACCTTGCGCAGACCGTCCATGTCGTCCGAAAACGCGAACAGGCGCGTCGGCAGACCGGTCATCATTTCGAACGCCTTGCGCACCATCGTGGTGCGCGCGACCTCGCCGAACGTGCCGATATGCGGCAGGCCCGAGGGGCCATAGCCGGTTTCGAACAGCACATAGCCTTTCGCCGGCGCTTTGCCGCCCAGACGGGCGATCAGCTTGCGCGCTTCTTCGAAGGGCCAGGCGCGCCCTTTGAGCGCATCCTCGCGGGAAACCGGCATTTGGGCTGTTTCATTCATGGGGCGGCGAAATTAGGCGCCCGGGTTCGATGCGTCAACGCCGCCGAGCGCCTATATTGGCGCAAATGCCCGATTCGCCGCCCTCGATCGTCGCTTTCAACCGCCGCGCCAGCGGCGCGGTACGGCTGCCCGACGCCCCGATCCTGGTGGCCGGCGTGGCGCGCGCCGCGTGGCTGACCGCCGATGGCGAGATCGAGGAGATCGGTCTGCGCGAGGCGGCGTCGCGCGCTTTGGCCGAACCGCCGCTGCTGGTCCACGCGCCCGCGCAAAGCAAGCGCCTGGGCCTCGACCGGATCGCGGCGATCGACGCGCTCGAACTCTATGCCTTCGTGCGCCCCGCGAAATTTTGCGTGCCGACACCGCGCGGCCTCGCGCAAGCGATGGGCATTACCGTGCCCCACGCGCTGGCGGCCGAAGCGCAAGCGGTGCGCGAAGCGGTCGCCGCCCTCCTCGCCGAACTCGCCGAGCCGCTGACCGCGCGCAACCCCGATATTCTGGCGGTCGCGCGCGCGATGGCGCGCGGCGGCTGGCGCTGGGCGCCGTCGGTCCTCGCCGCGTTGGGCGACGATCCGACCGCGTTCGAGAAGGATCGCTCGCTGCAAGGCTTGGAAGTTTGGCGCCGTCTCGACGAATGGGAAGAGCAAGCGCCGGAATCCGCCCCCGGCAACGACGCGGTCGATCCCGGCGAAGCGCGCCGCCGCTTGGCCGATATGCTGGGCGAGGGCAGCGAAGCGCGCCCCGAGCAAGCCGATTACGCGTCCGCCGCCAGTGCGGCCTTCCTGCCCAAGGACGATCCCGAGCATACGCGCCTTGTCGTCGCCGAGGCGGGAACGGGTGTGGGCAAGACGCTCGGCTACCTCGCCCCCGCCACGCTATGGGCGGAAAAGAACAATGGCGCGGTGTGGGTTTCGACCTACACCAAGAATCTTCAGCACCAGATCGACCGCGAGCTTGATCGGCTGTTCGAAGAACCGGCCGAGAAGCGCAACAAGGTCGTGCTGCGCAAAGGCCGCGAAAATTATCTGTGCCTCCTCAACATGGAGGAAGCGGTGCGCGGCGTCATCACACGCCCGTCGGACGCTGTACCCCTCGGCCTGATGGCGCGTTGGGCGGCGGCGAGCCGCGACGGCGACATGGTCGGCGGCGATTTCCCGGCGTGGCTGCCCGATCTGGTCGGCAAGGTGCGCACGCGCGGCCTGGCCGACCGGCGCGGCGAATGCGTTTACGCGGCGTGCGCGCATTATTCGCGCTGCCCGATCGAAAAGAGCGTGCGGCGCGCGCGCCGTGCGGAGATCGTCATCGCCAATCATGCGCTGGTGATGATCCAAGCCGCGTTGGGGGCGGCGACCGCCGATCAAACGGCGGGGGCGACCGATGCGCGCCAGCCTTTGCGCTATGTGTTCGACGAAGGCCACCATGTTTTCGAAGCGGCGGATTCCGCGTTCGGCTCGGCGTTGTCGGGCCTCGAAACCAGCGAGCTTCGCCGCTGGATCGTCGGTGCGGAAGGCGGGCGCCAACGCGCGCGCGGGCTTAAAGCGCGCGCCAACGATCTGGTCGCCGGCGACGAACGCGCCGAAGCGATGATCGAGCACGCGATCGCCGCGGCGCGCAGCCTGCCGGGCGAAGGCTGGCTCGCGCGTTTGTCGGGGGAGACGATCGGCACGACCGAAGCGTTCCTCGCACTATTGCGCCGGCAAACCATCGCGCGCGCCGAAGGCGAGGATGACGGTTATTCGCTGGAAACCGATCCGCGCCCGGCGATCCCCGGCTTGATCGAAGCGGCGGACAAGCTCGACGCCTCGCTCGCGCGCATCGCCGAACCGTTGATCGCTTTGGCCAAGCGCCTCGCCGAAAAACTCGATGACGAAGCCGCCGAGCTCGACACCGCCACGCGCGCGCGCATCGAAGCGGTGGCGCGGGGCTTGGCGCGCCGCGCCAATAACGAACTCGCCGGCTGGCGCGCGATGCTGAAATCGCTGTCGAGCGAAACGCCGCCCGAATTCGTCGATTGGATCTCGCTCGATCGTATCGACGGGCGCGACACGGATGTCGGCCTCAACCGCCGCTGGATCGATCCGACCGTGCCCTTCGCCGCGACCGTTTTGCGCCCCGCCCACGGCGCGTTGATCACATCGGCGACGCTGACCGACGCGACCGGCGACGTCGACAAGGACTGGGCGGCGGCCGCCGAACGCACGGGTGCGCGCCACATGCCCGATTACGTACGCGCGCAAGTGCCCTCGCCCTTCGATTACGCGTCGCGCACGCGCGTGCTGGTCGTCAACGATCTGGGCCGCGACGAGCCCGATCGCGTCGCGGCGGCTTATCGGGAGCTATTCCTTGCCTCGGGCGGCGGGGCGCTGGGCCTGTTCACCGCCATCGGCCGTTTGAAATCCGTGCATGCGCGTATCGGCAAGGCGATCGAGGCGGCGGGCTTGCCGCTATATGCCCAGCATGTCGATCGCTTGGACGTGTCCACGCTGGTCGATATTTTCCGCGCCGAGGAAGATTCCTGCCTGCTGGGCACCGACGCCGTGCGCGATGGCGTGGACGTGCCCGGCCGCGCGCTGCGTTTGATCGTGTTCGATCGCGTGCCCTGGCCGCGCCCCGATATTCTGCACAAGGCGCGCCGTGCCGCCTTCGGCAAAAGCGCCTATGACGACCGCATCGTGCGCTTGCGCTTGCGTCAGGCCTTCGGGCGCCTCGTTCGCAAAGCCGACGATTCGGGCGTGTTCGTGCTGCTCGATGGGCGCTTCCCGTCGCGGCTCGCCGGCGCGTTTCCACCGGGCACGACGGTGGAGCGCATGGGGCTTGCCGACGCGATCGCCGCGACGCGCGGCTTTTTCAATGCGGCAGCTTCACCGAGCCGAAGCGAATCATAAGGAACGAGATCGTCACGACCGATAGCACGGTCGAGACGAGGATCGCGGCCGAGGCGCGCTCGACATAGAGTTTGTATTGCTGCGCCAGCACGAAGCAGAGCGCCGCACTCGGCAGCGAGGCAAGGATCACCGCCGCCGCCGTCAAGAACGGGTCGAGGCCGAACAGGCCCGCGAGCCACCACGTGACCAGCGGCTGCACGATCAGCTTCACGAAAACGAGCCAGCCGACCTCGACCGATTTGCGCCCGCCCGCCAGCGTGCCGAGCGACCGGCCCGACAGGAACAGGCCGATCGCGAAGAGCGCGCAAGGTCCGGCGGCGGCCCCCAGCAATTCGCCGAAATTCACGACCGGCTTGGGCAACGGCACGCCGGTCAAATTCCAGGCGAGGCCCAGCAAGGGCGACACGACCAGCGGGCTTTTGGCGAGACCCTTGGCGACGTTGACCAGTGCGTGGCGTGCCCCGCCCTGCCCGGCCAAACCGCTTTCGACCAGCACCACCGTCGCGGCGACGAGGGTGAGCGAATAGATCGACGTGCCCAGAATCGCGGGCAGCGAATTCGCAGGTCCGAACGCCGCCAGGAACAGCGGAATCCCCATATAGCCGACATTGGCGAAGGTGGCGGCGAGCAACGCCAAGGCGGTTTGCGCGGTGCCCGCGCGAAAGAACAGCATCAATCCAGCGAGGCCGACGAGCCAGGAAATCGCGAAGCCGCCGACGAAGGTGCCGATATAGGGCAGGTCGAAAACCTGCGCCAAGGGTACGCGGGCCGGGCCCATGAACAGCACGGGCGGCAGCGCGAACCAATAGCAGAATTTATTCAACGCTTCGGACGAGTCGGCGCCAAGCAGGCGCACGCGGCCGGACATATAGCCGGCGAAGATGATGCCGAAGACCGGCAGGACGACGTCGAAAACGGGTTGCATGGCGGCGGACCCTATTTCGCCCCCGCCCGCCCCGCAACGAAAAACCCCCGGGGTCGCCCCCGGGGGTTCCGCGTGCCATAGCGTTGGGTTGTGCGGCCGGGCTTAGTAGTCGCCCATACCGCCCGCCGGCATCGCCGGGGCCTTTTCGGGCTTCGGCGCTTCGGCGATCATCGCTTCGGTCGTGATCAGCAGACCCGCGACCGACGAAGCGTCCTGCAGGGCGAGACGCACGACCTTGGTCGGGTCGATGATCCCTTCCTTGATCATGTCGACATATTCGCCCGTCTGGGCGTTGAA
Organism: Tagaea sp.; assembly: GCA_965228135.1. Taxonomy (GTDB): domain Bacteria; phylum Pseudomonadota; class Alphaproteobacteria; order CACIAM-22H2; family CACIAM-22H2; genus Tagaea. Next base: position 4,001,528 of record OZ245798.1, on the reverse strand, counting down.
GCCCTGGGTCGCCGACTTGCCTTCCAGCAGCTTGCCGACGATCAACGCACCATCCGCACCGGCGTTCTCGGCGATCTGGCGCGTGGGCGCTTGCAGCGCCTTGCGCACGATCTCGATGCCGACCTGCTGGTCGTTGTTCGCACCTTTCAGGCCGTCGAGGGCGCGGATCGCGTAGAGCAAGCCCATGCCGCCGCCGGGCAGGATGCCTTCCTCGACCGCGGCCTTGGTCGCGTGCATCGCGTCGTCGACGCGATCCTTGCGCTCCTTGACCTCGACCTCGGTCGCACCGCCGACGCGGATGACGGCCACACCGCCGGCGAGCTTCGCCAGACGCTCTTGCAGCTTCTCGCGGTCGTAGTCCGAGGTGGTTTCCTCGATCTGCGCCTTGATCTGCCCGACGCGCGCTTCGATGTCCTTCTTCTTGCCCGTACCGTCGATGACCGTCGTGTTGTCCTTGTCGATGCGGACCTTCTTGGCGCGGCCCAGCATGTCGAGAGTGACGTTCTCGAGCTTGATGCCGAGATCTTCCGAGATCACCTGGCCGGCGGTGAGGATGGCGATATCCTCCAGCATCGCCTTGCGGCGATCGCCGAAGCCCGGCGCCTTGACGGCGGCGATCTTCAAGCCGCCGCGCAGCTTGTTGACGACCAGCGTCGCCAAAGCCTCGCCTTCGACTTCCTCGGCGATGATCAGCAAGGGCTTGCCGGTCTGCACCACGGCTTCGAGCACGGGCAGCAGCGGCTGCAAGCCGGTCAGCTTCTTCTCGTGGATCAGGATATACGGATCGTCGAGTTCGACCGTCATCTTGTCGGCGTTGGTGACGAAATACGGCGACAGATAGCCGCGGTCGAACTGCATGCCTTCGACGACGTCGAGCTCGGTCTCGAGGCTCTTGGCTTCCTCGACCGTGATGACGCCTTCCTTGCCGACCTTCTGCATCGCCTTGGCGATCATCTCGCCGATGTCGCGCTCGCCATTGGCGGAGATCGTGCCGACTTGCGCCACTTCGGCGTCGGTCGTGATCTTTTTCGTGCGCTTCTTGAGATCTTCCACGACGCGCTCGACGGCGAGGTCGATGCCGCGCTTCAGATCCATCGGGTTCATGCCGGCCGCGACCGCCTTCGCACCCTCACGCACGATCGCCTGCGCCAGCACGGTCGCGGTCGTCGTGCCGTCGCCCGCCGCGTCATTGGTCTTCGACGCGACTTCGCGCACCATCTGCGCGCCCATGTTTTCGAACTTGTCGGCCAGTTCGATTTCCTTGGCGACCGACACGCCGTCCTTGGTGATGCGCGGCGCCCCGAACGACTTGTCGATGACGACGTTGCGGCCCTTCGGGCCCAAAGTCACCTTGACCGCGTCGGCCAGAATATCGACGCCGCGCAGCATGCGCGCGCGGGCGTCGCCGGAAAATTTGACGTCTTTGGCAGCCATGTCTCGATCCCCTTCGTTGGCTTAGGCGGCCTTCTTCGCGGGCGCGGCGGCGCCTTCGAGAATGCCGAGAATGTCCGACTCCTTCATGATCAACAGCTCTTCGCCGTCGATCTTCACTTCGGTGCCCGACCATTTGCCGAACAGCACGCGCTCGCCCGCCTTCACGGTCGGCGCGACCAGTTCGCCCTTCTCGTTACGCGCACCGGGGCCGACGGCGACGATCTCGCCTTGCGACGGCTTTTCCTTGGCGGTGTCGGGAATGATGATGCCGCCCGCGGTCTTGGCTTCCTCGTCGACCCGACGGACCAGGACGCGGTCATGCAGCGGTTTGAACTTCATCAGCGTGACTCCCTCTTCGAATTGGCACTCGGGAAGCCCGAGTGCCAGCGAAATAGGAAAGCCGAAAACGAGCGTCAAGGGGGTTTGGCAGCACTCGCTTTTGCACGCTGCTAACATACTGAAATTGTTGAGTTTTGGCGCACGCTTTGCTTCAGAATAGAGGCGTCCCGGCGTCGCGGTCGGGACCGATTGGAAAGGAGGCTTCGCGCAATGACCGATTTCGCCAAGCAGCTCGCCGACTACCGCCTGACCACGGCGGAAATCCTCTACCGCCTGCCCGATCATCCCGCCGTGTTGCAGAGTTACGTCTGGCAGGATCTCGACCTCGCGCCGCAATTCCCGGTCTTACGCAAGTTCCTCGATTTCTGGGAGCGCGAGATCGAGGGCAAGCTTTACCAAGTGCGCGTCGCGTCCGCGGGCCTGATCAAACCCGCGGAGGTCCGCGCCAACGCCGCACTGTTGACGCTGCACTAAGCGGACGGCGACACTCCGGCCCCTCACCAGCCGGAGAAGTTCGTTGATCCGCATCGCCGCGTCCCAGTATCGCTTCCAGTCCGTCGCGTCGTTCGACGAATTCGCGCGCCGCGTCGAGACGCATGTCGCGTCCGCCGCCGAGTTCGGCGCGAAGCTGCTGGTGATGCCCGAATATCTCAGCTTCGAATTGCTAACCGTGCCGGGCGCGGGCGGTATCGAAACCCTGCCGCAAGCCACGCAAGCTTACGAAGATTTGTTCAAGGCGCTGAGCGCGCGCCACGCGATCCCCGTGCTCGCCGGCACGCATCTGATCGCCGACGGAAATAATCTGCGCAACACCGCGCATCTGTTCTTCCCCGACGGGCGGATCGAACGCCAGGCGAAGAACCACCTGACGCCCTGCGAAGTCACACCCTGGAATTTGAAGCCGGGCGACGGTTTGAAAATCGTCGATCTGGGTTTCGCGAAAGCCGCGATGCCGGTCTGCTACGACATCGAATTCCCGGAACTCGCCCGCCAAGCCCGCGCACGGGGTGCGGATATCCTGCTCGTCCCCAGCTGCACCGACGACGCGCATGGTTATCACCGCGTGCGCATCTGCGCGGCAGCGCGCGCGATCGAGAACCAGATCTATGTGGCGCTGTCGATGACTACGGGCTCGCTGCCCAGCGTGCCCTTGATGCGGGCGAATTACGGCCGCGCCTCGCTGCACACGCCTTGCGACTATCCCTATCCGCCCGGCGGCGTGCTGGCCGAAGGCGAGATGAACGACGACCAAGTCGTGTGCGGCGATTTCGATATGGCGGCGCTGGCGCGTGCGCGCGCCGGCGGTTCGGTCAAAACCTGGCAGGACCGGCGCGGCGATCTTTATCCGCTGGCGACGTGAACGCTTACACGCTGAGATATTGCGCGCGGAGCGATTCGTCCGCCGCCAACGCGGCCATCGTGCCGGAATAGCGGATGCGGCCTTTCTCGACGATATAGGCGCGATCGGCGACCAGCGCCGCGAAATGCAGGTTCTGCTCGGACAGCACGACCGTCAGCCCTTCCGATTTCAGCGCTTTGATCGTGCGCGCCATCTGTTCGACGATCACCGGCGCCAAACCTTCCGACGGCTCGTCGAGCAGGATCGCGCGCGGATTGCCCATCAGCGTGCGCGCGATCGTCAGCATTTGCTGCTCGCCGCCGCTCATTCGACCGCCGGGGCGATTGCGCATCTCGGCAAGGTTCGGAAAAATCGCGAACAGCTTTTCGGGCGTCCACACAGGCGCGTCGTCACGCGGCGGTTGCCGGCCGACTTCGAGATTCTCCATCACCGTCAATTCGGCGAAGATTCGCCGGTCTTCCGGCACATAGCCGAGGCCCATCTGCGCGATTTCGTGCGGCGGCGCGCCCGAAATGTCGCGATCCAGGAATCGGATCGTCCCTTGCGCGGGCGCCACCAAACCCATGATGGATTTGAGCGTCGTCGACTTGCCCGCGCCGTTGCGGCCGAGCAGCACGACGATCTCGCCTTTCGCCGCGTCGAGCGACACATCCGCCAGGATATGCGCGCGGCCGTAATAGGTGTGGAGCCCGTCGACGCGCAGCATCAATGCCCCCCGGATGTGGTGCCGGCACCGAGATACACGTCGCGCACGGCTTGATGCGCGCGGACCTCGGCGGGCGTGCCTTGGGCGATCAGCTTGCCGCGATTTAAAACGATCACGCGATCGGCCTGGCCGAACACGACATCCATATCGTGTTCGGTGAACAGCACCGCGATGTTCCGCGCGCGCGCGAGTTGCCGGGTCAGCGCCATCAGCGCGACGCGTTCCTGGGGCGCCATGCCGGCCGTGGGCTCGTCCATCAGCAGCAAGCGCGGCGCGTTGGCGAGCGCCACCGCGAGTTCGACGCGCTTCAAATCGCCGTAAGCCAGCACGCCGCACGCCCGGTCGCGTTGCTCCGCCATGCCGACTTGGTCGAGCAAGGCGACGGCGTCGTCTTTATGCAACGCCGCCGCGCGCGCGAAGAAGCGGCCAAGATCGCCGCGATGCGACATCAGCGCGGTTTGCACGTTTTCCGCCACGGTCATCGAGGCGAAGGTCGCGGTGATTTGGAACGTGCGGCCCACGCCGCGCCGCCAAATCGCGCGCGGGGGCAAAGCGGTGATATCGGCCCCGTCGAGCGACACGGTCCCGGCATCGGGCGTCAACTGACCCATCAGCATGTTGAAGCAGGTCGTCTTGCCGGCACCGTTGGGCCCGATCAACGCCAGCATCTCGCCCGACGCGACGTCGAAATCCACACCCGCCACCGCTTCGACACCGCCGAAGGCTTTGCGCAAACCGCGCACGGACAGCACGCTCATGCGCCGTCCTCCTTGGCGAAACGCTTGGCGACGAATCCCGCGATCCCTTGCGGAAACGCGAGGACCAACGCGATGATCGCGAGCCCCAGCACCAAGCGCCACAGCTCGGTCGCGCGCACGAGTTGTTCGTGCAGGCCCATATAGACGACGGCGCCGACCAGCGGACCGGCGATCGTCTGCACGCCGCCCAGCAGCACCATCATCAGCGCGTCGACCGATTTGGGAATCGCGGCATAGGTCGGGAAAACGCTGCCTTTGAAATACGCGAACAACGCGCCCGCCAATCCGGCGAAACTCGCGGCGATGGCGAAGGCGGTCCATTGCACGCGCCTTACGTCGATGCCGATCGCGTCGGCGCGCAACGCCGAATCGCGGGCACCCCGCAATGCGTAGCCGAAGGGCGAATAGATCGCGCGGCGCAGCAGCAACACGCCGATCACGGCAAGCGCGAGACTCAAATAGAAAAATCCGGTCTTGCCGATCGACGGCCACACGCCCAGCACGCCGTTATCGCCGCCGGTGACCGCGACCCATTGGAAGGCGATCGACCAAACGATCTGCGCGAAAGCGAGCGTGAGCATCGCGAGATAGACGCCCGACAGGCGCACGCAGAACCAGCCGAATAGAATGCCGCCGAGGGCGGCGAGCACGGGCCCCGCGACCAGCCCCGCTTCCATCGGCGCGTTGAAATGCTTGGCGGCGAGTGCGGCACCATACGCGCCCAGGCCGAAATAGGCAGCGTGGCCGAACGACGCCATGCCGCCCGGCCCCATCATGAAATGCAGGCTCGCGGCCATCAGCACGAAGATCAGGATTTCGGTCGCGACCATCAGCCCGTATTCGTCGGCGAACAGCGGCAGCAGGATCAACGCCGCGACCGTCGCGAAGCCGAGCTTCGCCAGCAACGGCGGCGTCGCGCGCACCACCGGCTCGACGCTCGCGGCGTTGCGCGCGTGGCTCGGCGCTTTGCCGAGCAAACCGTAGGGCCGCGCGACCAGCACCACCGCCATCACCAGGAAGCTGGGGATCAGCGTCATTTTGGCGATGGAGATGGTCAGCCCCGCGATTTCGAAATCCGGGACCAGCAGCATGAAGGCCTGCAATTGCGCGATCAGCAACGCGGCAAGATAAGCGCCGCCCACGCTGCCCATGCCGCCGACGACCACGACGACGAAGGCGTCGGCGATGATCGCCATGTCCATATGGAGTTGCACGGGCTCGCGCGGCAATTGCAGCCCGCCGCCCAACGCCGCCAGAAACGTGCCGAGGAAAAAGACCGACGTGAACAGCATGCGCTGGTCGACGCCCAAGGCCGCGACCATCTCGCGATCCGCCGTCGCCGCGCGCACCAACGTGCCCCAGCGCGTGCGGTTGAACAGCAGCCAGAGCAGTCCCAGCACGGCGGGGCCGATCGCGATCAGCAGCAAATCGTATTCGGGGAAACGCTGGCCCATCACATCGATGGCGCCGCGCAAACCGGGGGCGCGCGGCCCCAGCAGATCCTGCGCCCCCCAAATCGCCATCGCGACGTCTTGGACGACGAGCACGACGCCGAACGTCGCGAGCAATTGGAACAGCTCCGGCGCTTGGTAGATGCGCCGGAGCAGAACCAATTCGATCAATACGCCGATCAAACCGACGATCAAGGCGGCGACGAGAATGCCGCCCCAGAAGCCGAGCGGGCCGTAGCCGACCCAGCCGAGCCCCCTCGTCAACGTCCAGGCGAGATAGGCGCCCAGCATGTAGAACGAGCCATGCGCGAAATTGACGATCCGGCTGACGCCGAAAATGATCGACAACCCGCACGCGACCAGGAACAGCGCGGACGCGCTGGCGAGCCCGTTCAGGAACTGGACGACAAGCGCGGACATCGTTGCGTCCTGGGCCGCGGCTCAGAGACGTCGATCAGGCGTCCTTGGGCCGCATCGCCGCGACTTCCGCGTCGGACGGCAGATAGTCCTTGCCGTCGGCATAGCGCCAATCGACCATCGTGCCCTTGCCGTTCACGAGCTTCGTCTTGCCGACGAAAGCGCCGAGCGTGGCTTGGTGATCGATCTTGCGGAATTCGACGTCGCCGAACGCGCTTTGGAACTTCAAACCTTCCATCGCGTCGACCATCTTTTCGGTGTCGGTCGTGCGGCCCTTGCGCAGCATCGTGACGATGGCGTTGACCGTGTCGTAACCGACGACCGAGCCCAAACGCGGATAGTCGTTGAACTTGGCGCGATAGGCGTTGCGGAACTTCACGTGGTTCGCCGTCTCGACCTTGTCCCAAGGATAGCCGGTGACGATCCAGCCTTCCGGCGCTTCGTCGGCCAGCGGGTCGAGATATTCGGGCTCGCCCGTCAGCACCGAGGCGACCGCGCGGCGTTCGAACAGACCGCGCGTATTGCCTTGGCGCACGAGATTGGCGAGATCGGCACCGAAGGTGACGTTGAAGATGCCTTCCGGGTTCGCCGCCGCGATCGCCTGCGCCGTGGCGCCCGCGTCGATGCGGCCCAAAGCCGGGAATTGCTCGGCGACGAACTGCACGCCGGGCTTCTTCTTGGCGAGCAGTTCCTTGAACCACTTCACCGCCGATTGGCCGTATTCGTAGTTGGGTGCAATCGTCGCCCAGCGCGTGATCGGCAGCTTGGCCGCTTCTTCGACCAGCATCGCCGCCTGCATATAGGTCGAGGGGCGCAGGCGGAACGTGTAGCGGTTGCCCTGGCTCCACACGATCGCGTCGGTCAGCGGTTCGGACGCGACATAGAGCTTCTTGTTCTGCTTGGCGTAGCCCGCGATGGCGAGGCCGATATTGGAAAGATAGCCGCCGGCGAGCAGATCGACCTTCTCGGCCGCGACGAGTTCGCCCGCATGGCGCACGGCGTCTTCGGGCTTGCCCGCGTCGTCGCGGAACAACGTCTCGAGCTTGCGGCCGTCGACGCCGCCCGACGCGTTGGCTTCGTCGAGCGCCAGATTCCAGCCGTTGCGATAGGGGCCGAGGAAGGCCGCCTGCGTGGAATAGGAATTGATTTCGCCGATGCGGATCGGCGCGTTTTGGGCGCGCAGAATCCGGGGCGAACCAAGCAGGACGCCGGCCGCGGCGGTACCCGCCAGAAGTTCGCGTCGCTTGATGGTCATATCTCTATTCTCCTTGGGAGGATGGAGGGGGGATTTGGTTACTTCTCGACGAACGCGCGTTCGACGACATACGTTCCGGGCTTGGAAGAGTTTCCTTCGACGAAACCGCGGCCCTTCAAAATCGCGACGAAATCGGCCAGCAACGCCGGGCTGCCGCAGATCATCGCGCGGTCATGGGCGGCGTCGAGCTTGGGCAGACCCAGCTTCTTCTCGACCTCGCCTTGGTCGATCAGATCGGTGACGCGGCCCTGGTTGCGGAAACCTTCGCGCGTCACGGTCGGGAAATAGAGCAGCTTGTCGCGCACCAATTCGCCGATCAGCTCGTGGTTCGGCAGTTCCTTTTCGAGATAGTCCGCATAGGCGAGCTCGGCCACTTCGCGGCAGCCATGCATCAGGACGACCTTCTCGAAACGCTCGTAGGTTTCGGGATCGCGCACGATGCTCATGAACGGCGCCAGCCCCGTGCCGGTACCCACGAGATAGAGATTGCGGCCGGGTTCGAGATTGTCGATCAGCAACGTGCCCGTCGCCTTGCGGCCGACCAGCACCTTGTCGCCCGGCTTGATGTGACACAAGCGCGAGGTCAGCGGACCGTCGGGCACGCTGATCGACAGAAATTCGAGATGTTCCTCGTAATTGGCGCTGACGACCGAATAGGCGCGCACCAGCGGCTTGCCGTCGACCGGCAAACCGATCATCACGAATTGACCGTTGAGGAACCGCACCGCGGGCTCGCGCGACGTGGTGAACGAGAACAGACGATCCGTCCAATGATGGACCGTCTTCACTTCGGCTTCGTAATAGGGGCTGCTCATTGTCCGGACGCCAGGTTGAGATCGGTGAGCTTGCGCAACAGCGCCAGCAGGGTGTCGCGCTCGGCCCCTTGCACGGGGCCGAGTGTCGCTTCGGAAACGCTGCGCGCGCGCTTCACGGCTTCGCGCATCAGCGTGAGACCTTCCGCCGTCAGGCGCAGCAACGTGGCGCGCTTGTCGGCGGGATCGGGGCGGCGTTCGATCAACCCGCGCCCCATCAGGCGCTGAATCACGCCCTGGATCGTCGCGGGGTCCATCGCCGTCAACCGGCCAAGGAGATTTTGCGAGACCTCGCCGCGATCGCCGATCTTCACCAACGCCGCGAATTGCGTGGTGGTAAGATCGAGATCGCCGAGACCCTTTTCGAAAAACGCGGTGTGGCGTTGATGCGCGCGGCGCAGCAAATGGCCGATCTGGGATTCGAGGCCATAGCCGGATTCCTTTTCGGCCGAAGGCGTTGCCGGGGCTGGCGCGGTTTTGGGCAGCGACTGCATAAGGAACGCGATACTGTTCGTGGACGTATGGACTGTCCACAGGTCTTTTTTCATGCCCGATCCAGGATTATTTGATGGCCATGACTAGCTCTACTGTGACAGTTGACGCATCTAATTACCGCGATTCGAAGCGGGCGGTTGCCTATTGGCTGTTCGTCTGCGCCGCGATGATCTTCGCCATGGTCGTGATCGGCGGGATTACGCGACTGACCGAATCGGGTCTGTCGATCGTCGAATGGCGGCCGGTGGCCGGCGCCTTGCCGCCGCTGACCGATGTCGAATGGCAGCGCGCCTTCGACCAATACCGCCAGATCGATCAGTATAAGCTGCTGAACGCGGGCATGACGCTCGCCGAATTCAAAACCATTTTCTTTTGGGAATGGTTCCACCGGCTCTGGGGCCGCTTGATCGGCCTCGTCTTCTTCCTGCCGTTTCTATGGTTCCTGTGGAGCGGCGATGTGCGCGGCAAGCTCGCGTTGAAACTCGCCGGCATTTTCGCGCTCGGGGCCTTACAAGGCTTCGTCGGCTGGTGGATGGTCACCAGCGGTTTGCGCGAAGCGATGGTGGCGGTGAGTCATATCCGCCTTGCCGCGCATCTGGGCTTGGCGCTGTTCATCCATCTGCTCGTGCTGTGGGTCGCGTTCGATCTGCTGCGCGGCCCCCGCGCCACCAGCCCCGCCCGCAAAGCGGGACTCGCGTTGACGGCGCTGGTCTTCGTCACCGTGATGGCGGGCGCGCTGGTCGCGGGCCTCGACGCGGGCATGAGCTACAACACTTTCCCGCTGATGGATGGGCGCTTCGTGCCCGAAGGCTATTTCGACATCGATCCGGCATGGCGGAATTTTTTCGACAACATCGCCGCCGTGCAGTTCAACCATCGCTGGCTCGGCATCGTCACGGCGCTGGCCGCGATTTTGTTCGCGTGGCGCACCTGGCGTCACGACGGTTGCTGGACGGCGTTGCCCGCCATCGTCGCGATCGCGCAAGCAAGCTTGGGTATCATTACGCTGTTGCTGTGGGTGCCGCTGCCGCTGGCGGCAGCACACCAAGCCGGTGCGGTCATTCTGCTGACCGCCGCCATCGCCGCCGCCCACGCGGCAGGGACTAAGCCCGGCGCTTGAACAGCAGCGAGCCTGCGAAGATCGCGGCGGCCGTCACCACGACCGACGGGCCCGACGGCGTGTCGAATTTCAGCGACGCGAACAACCCGCCGACCACCGCGACGGCGCCGATCGATGCCGCGTAGATCGCCATCGCTTCGGGCCCTTGGGCGAAGCGGCGCGCCGCGGCGGCCGGGATCACCAGCAAGGCGGTGACCAGCAACACGCCGACGATCTTCATCGCCAACGCGACGACCAAGGCGAGCAGCAGCACGAAGGCAAGCCGCACGCGGCCCGTATCGACGCCTTCGACGCGCGCGAGATCTTCGTCGACGCTCGTCGCCAGCAAGGGCCGCCAAATCGCGACCAACACGGCCAACGCCAGGATTGCGCCGCCCCAAACGACCATCACGTCGGCGCGCGTCACCGACAGGATATCGCCGAACAAATAGGAGATTAGATCGACGCGCAGCGTCTCGACGAAGGCGAGCGCGATCAACCCCAGCGACAAGGTCGTGAACGCGGCGATCGACAGCAGCGTATCGGGCGGCAATTTCGCGCGCGACAGCAACCCGGTCAGAATCAACGCGAAGGCCGCGCAGAGCGCCGCGATGGCGATGGCGGGTTCGATCTGCAGCATGAAGCCGAGCGCCAAGCCCAGCAACGCCGAATGCGCCAGCGCGTCGCCGAAAAACGCCAAGCGCCGCCAAACGACGAAACTGCCCAACGGCCCGGCGATGACCGCGAGCCCCAAACCCGCCGCCCCGGCGCGCCACAGAAATTCATCCATGGCGATGCCCGTGGTCGTGATGCGTGTGATCATGCGCGTGATGCACATGGCCATGCGTGTCGTGGACGTGATCGTGATGATGGCGATAAAGCGCCAGGCTTTCGCCCGCACGCGCGCCGAACAAAGCCGCGAAGGCCGGGTCGCGCCCGACCGTTTCGGGCTGGCCCGTGCAGCACACATGGGTGTTGAGGCACACGACGCGATCCGAACGCGCCATCACCAAATGCAGATCGTGGCTGACCAGCAGCACGGCGCAGTTGGTTCGGTCGCGCAATTCGCCGACCAGCGCGTAAAGCGCATCTTGGCCCGTGACGTCGACACCTTGCGCGGGCTCGTCCAGCACCAGCAATTGCGGGGCGCGCATCAACGCGCGGGCCAGCAACACGCGCTGCAACTCGCCGCCCGACAGACCCGCCATCGGCGCCTCCGAAAGATCGGCCACGCCGGCCGTGTCGAGCGACGCCGCGACATCGCCCTTGCCGGCGAGACCGACGAAACGCGCCACCGAAATCGGCAGATTGGGATCGATGGCGAGTTTCTGGGGCATGTAGCCCACACGCAAATCCGGCGCGCGCGCGACCGTGCCGCCATCGGGCGCGACGAGGCCGAGCAACATTTTCAGCAGCAAGGTTTTGCCCGCCCCGTTGGGGCCGATCAGCGTGACGATCTCGCCGGGCTTGGCGCCGATATCGACATGGTCGACGACCATGCGATCGCCGAACCGTTTGACCAGGCGGCGTCCTTCGATCGCGTAACCGGTCACGATCCCGAACAGTTCTTGCAGGTGCCCGACAATTCGACGACGCGGCCCGCGAGCTTGAATCCGTGATCGCCGGCGGCGGCGGCCAAGGCCGCGTCGATCGCCGGGGATTCGAGCTCCTCCGCCGTGCCGCAATCCTTGCAGATCAGAAACTGCGACGCATGCGCCGCCCCGGGATGCGCGCAACCGATATAGGCGTTGAGCGATTCGATGCGGTGGACGAGCCCGACATCCATCAGGAAATCGAGCGCGCGATAGACCGTCGGCGGGGCGGCCGAACGCCCATCGGCCTTCAAACGTTCCAGCACCGCATAGGCGCCGATCGGGCGATGGCTTGCCCAGACGAGTTCCAGCACCCGGCCGCGCAATTCGGTGAAACGCTCGCCACGCTGAGCGCAGATTTCCCGCGCCGCCGCCAACGCATCGGCGATGCATTTGCCGTGATCGTGGTGATCGGCGTGGGCGTGCTCGGTGGCGCTCGACGACATCAGACTGGAACTCCCGGCCCTGGTATAGTATATCGTACTTTATAACACGAGCTCTTCCGGCACGGGAAAGTGGCTCACCGGAAACATTAGCGTCATTTCCGGAATTTCTCAGCATCTTAGGACAAAGGTCGGCACGCTCATGGGCAAGTTAATGCGAATTGCGACATTCCTGGTTCTTCTGGCCGCACCGGCCGCCGCCCAGCCGAAAATCGTGACCAGCTTCCCCATGCTGCAATCGCTGGCCGCCGCCGTGTCGGGAACCGTGCCCGAATCGATCGTGCGCGGCGGCGGCTCGCCGCACACTTATTCGATGCGCCCGTCCGACGCGCGCGCCCTCGAACAAGCCGATCTCGTGATCTGGATCGGCGAGGATTACGAAGGCTTCCTCGAACGCCCGATCAAGGCGCTGGGCAAGCGCGCCCGCGTTTTGGAACTTTCCGAAGCGCCGGGTGTCGCCACGCTGAAAGGCCGCGAAGGCGGCGTATGGGAAGGCGAAGCGCATTCCGCCGGCCATGCCGACCATCATCATCACGGTGATGTCGACGGGCATATGTTCCTCGATCCCAAGAACGCCGCCGCGTTCGGCCGCGCCATCGCGGCGACGCTGTCGGAAATCGACGCGCCCAACGCCGATCGCTATCGCGCCAATGCCGAAGCCTTGGCGCTGAAACTCGATGCGCTCGACGCCGATCTCGCCGCCGCGTTGCGCCCGCTCGCAGGCAAGCCGTTCATCGTGTTCCACGACTCGCTTCAATATCTCGAAAAGCGCTACGGCCTGACGCCGGCGGGGTCGATCACCGTCAGCCCCGAACGCCGGCCCAGCGCCCAACGCATGCAGCGTTTGCGCGACCGTATCGCGCGCGCGCAAACGATTTGCGTGTTCGCCGAACCGCAATTCGACCAAGGCTTGGTGCGCACGGTCGTCGAAGGCACGAAAGCGCGCATCGGCACGCTCGACTATGTCGGCGCCGAAGTGGCGCCGGGTGCCGATCATTACTTCATCGTGATGCGCGCGCTCGCGAAGGACCTTTCTTCGTGCCTTTCGCCGGGCTGATCGATTTGCGGGCGTGATCGATGACTTTGCGCATCAGCGTGGGCAACGCGACGGACCCGATCTCGTCTGCCGCGACCCACTGACCGCCGCGCAAATCGCTGCGCCGCGCTTGCGCGATCCACACCGCGAATTCCAATTCGAAATGCGTGAAGCCGTGACGCACTTCGCCCGGTGCGGGGCGCCACGCCAAAGCGGCGGGTGACGCACGGCGCGCGGCGGTTTCGTCGATCTCGCCGGTTTTCCATTCGCTCGACGGCACTTCCAACATGCCGCCCAACAGCCCCGTATCGGCGCGTTTGCGCACCCACACGGCCCCCTCCGCGTCGAACAGCACGAAGGCGATCGCGCGTTTGAAGGGCCGTTTGGGCTTGGCCGTGCGGCGCGGATAGGTTTCGGGCTCGCCCCCGCAGGCTTGGCAGGCGAGCTTCCACGGGCACAACAAGCATTGCGGATTGCGCGGCGTGCAGATCGTCGCCCCCAGATCCATCATCGCTTGCGCGAAATCGCCGGGCCGATGCTCGGGCACGAGCTCGGCCACCGCCGCGCGGATTTCGGGCTTGGCGGCGGGCAAGGGCGTTTCGATCTTGAACACCCGCGCGATCACGCGCTCGACATTGCCGTCGACCACCGACGCCGGGACATCGAACGCGATCGAGGCGATCGCCGCCGCCGTGTAGGGCCCCACGCCCGGCAGCGTCAGCAGACCTTCCTCGGTGTCGGGAAACACGCCGCCGAGTTCGTCGGCCACATAACGCGCGCATTTATGCAGGTTGCGCGCGCGCGCGTAGTAGCCAAGCCCCGCCCACGCGGCCAGCACGTCGTCGATATCCGCCTTCGCCAGCGCATTCACATCCGGCCAGCGGCGCAAAAATTCCGCGAAATAGGGCCCGACCGTCACGACGGTCGTTTGCTGCAGCATGATTTCCGACAGCCACACGCGATAGGGATCGGGCCGCGTCTTGCGATTCTTCGGCCCCACGCGCCACGGCAGCACGCGGGCGTGCCGGTCGTACCAGGCGAGAAGCGATGCGGCGAGGGCGGTGGACATCGTGATCCGGGTGCGTATGTTCCTTCCTATGGCCCTGAAAGCGATCGGCGCACAAGTTCCGCGAATGACCCGCGAGGCGTTGAAGCGCCGCGGTGCGGCTTTCGCCACGCTGATCGCCGAATGGGCCAATATCGTCGGGCCGGAATTCGCGTCGAGCAGTTTGCCCGAAAAGATCTCCGCCCCGCCGCCACCGCCCAAAGGCAGCAATCTGCCGCGCCCGGCGGGCACGCTGACCCTTCGAGTCGGGTCGGGAGCGGCGATGGAATTGCAGCATCTCGCCCCGCAATTGATCGACAAGATCAACGCCTTCGTCGGCTACAAAGCCGTCGCGCGGCTGCGCTTCGTGCAAGGTCCGTTGCCGGGCCAGGGTGCCCCCCCAGCACCGCCCCCGCCGCCGCTGACCAAGGAACAGAACGCGCGACTCGACGCGCTGGTCGAAACGATCCCGGACGAAAACCTGCGACAGTCGGTGCGGCGTTTGGGCGACGGAATGCTCCGCGGCCGCCGGTGTAAATCTTAAGGGCCTGAAAAAGCCTCGATTCTGCGGTCGGATAGCCGCAGTTATCCCCATCGAGTCCGGGGCCTTGTAGGAGGCGCTCGTGAGTCGATACCATCACTATATCTAGTGGGTCTGACCATGCAGAAACGGTACATCTCGACGCTCGCGGCGGTTTTCGCCCTGATTTGCCTCGGCTTTTCGGCCCCGGCGATGGCCCAAAATGGCCCGCGCGCGGAAGGCAACGACATGGTGATGGGCGCCCCCGACGCCCCCATCACCTTGATCGAATACGCGTCGCTGACCTGCCCGCATTGCGCGCGCTTCCAGGCGGAAGTCGCCCCGCGCCTCAAAACCGAATACGTCGACACCGGCAAGATGAAGTTCGTGTTCCGCGACTTCCCGCTCGACCGCATGGCGCTGAACGCGCAGATGCTGGCGCGCTGCGCGGGGCCGGAACGGTTCTTCGGATTCCTCGACGTGTTTTTCGCCCAGCAAGGCAATTGGACGCGCGGCACGCCCGACCAGATGATGCAGAATTTGCGTCGTCTGGCGCAGTTGGGCGGCATGTCGGCCGCGCAGATGGATGCCTGCCTGGCCGACCAGAATGTTCAGAACGTCATCCTGACCAACGCGATGACCGGCGAGCGCGAGCACAAAGTGCAAGGCACGCCGACCCTCGTGATCAACGGCACCGTCCATCGCGGCGGGATGAGCTACGAAGAACTCGATAACGTGCTGCGCCCGCTCGCGGCCAAGCGCTGACAACACGCCTTAAGGGAGTCCGTCGACGATGCATTTCGCCAAGCTGCGCCTGTCCGGTTTCAAGTCGTTCGTCGAACCGACCGAGTTCGCGATCGAGCCCGGTCTGACCGGCATCGTCGGCCCCAACGGCTGCGGTAAGTCCAACCTCGTCGAAGCGTTGCGCTGGGTGATGGGCGAAACGCGCGTCAAGCAGCTGCGCGGCGGCGAAATGGACGACGTGATCTTCGCCGGCACGACCAGCCGCCCGGCGCGCAACGTCGCGGAAGTGTCGCTGTCGGTCGAAAATCCCGACCACAAGGCCCCGCCCGCCTATAACGACATGAGCGACTTCGAAGTCGTTCGCCGGATCGAGCGCGAAAAGGGCTCGGCCTATCGCATCGGCGGGCGCGAAGTGCGCGCGCGCGACGTGCAGCTGTTCTTCCAAGACGTGGGTACGGGCGCCCATTCGCCGTCGCTGGTCAGCCAAGGCCGCATCAGCGCGCTGATCCAAGCCAAACCGACCGAGCGCCGCCAGGTGCTGGAAGAAGCCGCCGGCATCACGGGCCTGCATTCGCGCCGCCACGAAGCGGAATTGAAGCTCAAAGCCGCCGAGCAAAACTTGGCGCGCCTCGACGACGTGCTGACGACGCTGGCCACCCAGCTCGAAAGCCTGAAGAAGCAGGCCCGCCAAGCCGCGCGCTATCGCAACATGAGCGATCTGGTGCGCCGCGCCGAAGCGATCATGTTCCATTTGCGCTGGCAGGCGCAGACGGCGGAAACGCTGACGGCGCAGGAACGCCTGAAGGAAGCCGAAGCGCTGGTGATCGAGATCACGACGCGCGCGGCGCACGGCGCGACGATCCTCGCCGAAGCGCAAGCCGCGTTGCCCGCCTTGCGTCAGGAAGAAGCCGAAGCCGCCGCCGCGTTGGCGCGCCTGCAGATGGCGGGCGAACAGCTCGCCGCCGAAGAAGCGCGCCTCGCCGCCCAGATCGAAAAGCTCGACGCGACGATCGCCCAACTCGCCGCCGACAAGGCGCGCGAAGAAGCGTTGGTCGCGGATGCGCAAGCCGCCCATGCGCGCTTGACCGGCGAACTCGAAGAACTCGCCAACGCCGACATCGCGGCGGACGAAGAACTGCGCGATCTCGACGGCGATATCCGCAACCGCCGCGAAGCGGTGGAAGCGCTGGACGAGGAACTCGCCCGCGCGACCGAAGCGGTCGCCAAGGCCGAATCCGAACGCGCCTCGCTGACGCGCGAAATCAACGATCTGACCGGCCGTCTGGGCCGCTTGGCCGAGCGCCGCGCCGTCGTCGATGGCGAGAAGACGCGCCTCGAAGAAGAACTCGCCGGTGCCGACGCGCAGCGCCACGAAGCGGAAATGAAGCTGGCCGAGGCGGATGAAGCGCTGAACGCCGCCCTTTCCGCCGCCGAGGAAGCCGAAGCCGCGCGCCGTGCCGCGCAGGAAGAGGAATTCGGCGCCCGCGAAGCCGCACGCGAAGCGGACGCGGAATTCGCCAAGCTCGACGGCGAGCGTCAGGGCATTTCGCGCGCCCTTGCCGCCTCGCGCGGCAAGGCGACGGATTTCCCGCCCGCCCTCGATTCGATCCGCGTGACGCCGGGCTACGAAAAGGCTTTGGGTGCGGCACTCGGCGACGATCTCGCCGCCGCCCTCGACGCAGCCGCCCCGCATCATTGGCGCATGCTCGATATCGCGGGCACGCCCGCCCCCTTGCCGCTCGAAGCGCAGTCGCTGGCGCAATACGTGGACGCGCCGGCAGCTTTCGCGCGCCGCTTGGGCCAGATCGGCGTGGTCGCCGATATGGAAACGGCCGAGCGTATCGCGCCGCAACTCGCGCAAGGCCAGCGTCTGGTGACGCGCGATGGCGCCTTGCTGCGCTGGGACGGTTTCGTGCAGACCGGTGCCGCCGTCACGCGCGCCGCGGAAACGTTCGAGCTGCGCAATCGCCTCGAAAGCCTGGAAGCGCAAGTCGTGCGCGCCAAGGAAATCGCCGAAGGCGCCAAGACGCGCTATCAGGCGGCCCAACAAGCCGCGCGCGGTGCCGACGCCGCCGATCAGCAGGCACGCCAAGGTGCGAAGTCGGCGCAAGGGGCGATCGACAGCGCGCGTTCCGCGATCGTGCAGATCCAGCGCACGACCGAAGGCCGTTCGGCCAAGCTCGGCACGCTGGTCGAGCAGATCGAACGCCTGACCGTCGAAAACGACGAATTCCAAGTCCGCCTCGATACGGCGCAAGCCCGCTTCGCCGAAATCCCCGACCCGACCGAAGCGCGCGTCAAGCTCGCCGAGGATCGCCAGTCGCTGTCCAACGCGCGCAAGGAATTGGCCGAGCGCGAAGCGGCATCGCAGCGTTTGCAGCGCGAACGCGAAGGCCGCGAGCGTCGCCGCGTGGCGATCGGTCACGAAAACGCCGAATGGGCGCGCCGCGAAGAAGGGGCGAAGACACAGATCGAATCGATCGACGGCCGCGCGGTCGCGACGACGACGGAGCGCGAAGGCCTGTCCGCCCGCCCCGGCGAAATCGCCGCCGAGCGTTCGGCGTTGCTCGACAAGACGCATGAAGTGGAAGCCCTGCGCCGCGAAAAGGCCGATCGTCTGGCCGAAGCGGAAAACGCCGTGCTGGAAGCCGATCGCGCGTTGAAGACGGTCGAGAACACGCTGATGTCGGTGCGCGAAGATCGCGTGCGCATCCAAGCCCATGCCGAACAGCAGGCCGCCAACGAAGCCACGCTGACCCAGACGATCCGCGAGCGCTTGGATTGCGCGCCGGATGCGTGCTTGGCCGCCGGCATGATCGAGGCGGACGAGGAATTGCCGGGCCTCGAGCAGATCGAGAACCGTTTGGAGCGCTTGATCAAGGAGCGCGACAATATGGGCCCGGTCAATCTGCGCGCCGAGCAGGAGGCCGAGGAAGTCGAAGCCCAGATCGCCGGCATGAACGCCGAGAAGGACGATCTGGTCCAGGCGATCGCCAAGCTGCGCGGCGGCATCTCCGCCCTCAACAAGGAAGGCCGCGAACGTCTGCGCACCGCCTTCGAAGCGGTCGACAAGCACTTCCAGGATTTGTTCGGCCGTCTGTTCGGCGGCGGTCGTGCACACCTCACCTGGGTGCCCGTGATGGGTCCCGACGGTCAGGTCGTCGACGATCCGCTCGAAGCGGGTCTCGACATCATGGCCTCGCCCCCGGGCAAGAAGCTGCAATCGCTCACGCTGCTGTCGGGCGGCGAGCAGGCGCTGACGGCGCTGTCGCTGCTCTTCGCGGTGTTCCTCACCAACCCCGCCCCCATCTGCGTGATGGACGAAGTCGACGCGCCGTTGGATGACGCCAACGTCGATCGGTTCTGCACGCTGCTCGACGAAATCGCCCGCTCCTCGGGCGTGCGCTTCGTCGTGGTCTCCCACCACCGTCTGACGATGGCGAAGATGGACCGCCTGTTCGGTGTGACGATGGCCGAGCGCGGCGTGTCGACCCTGGTGTCGGTCGATATGCGGCAAGCCGAGAAACTGCGCGCGACCGCCTAAGGGCCTTCTGAAACATCCGCCCTTTCAAAGGCTTAGGCGGTCGGCGTGATCCTTGACAGGGGGCGGCACCGCCCCTATTGTCCGCGCGCGTCAGCCGGGTGAAAGGGCGGATTCGTCTGTCTTTTCAACCGTTTTCCCCGAGTTGCCGGTCGCTCTTCGCGCGTGCGAAGGGTCCGGGTCTGGAGCTTGCCATGGACGACCGCGATCAGCGGGCCATCGACGAGATCCAGGCGCAGGTCGAAGCGGTGCAAGCGCGCCGCGCGAAAGCCGACGGCAAGTCGGCGCGCACGGCCGGCCGCGACACGGGGCAGATGGGCCTGGGGTTCCGCATCTCGGTGGAGATGCTGGCGACACTGGCGGTCGGCACGGGGCTCGGCTTCGTGCTGGATCGCTGGCTCGGCACCTCGCCGTGGCTGACGCTCGTGTTCCTCATGCTCGGCGCCGCCGCCGGTATGAGAAACGCGATCCGGGTCGCGACGCGCATCAGCGCCGAGCGGTCCAAGACCGAGACGAAATAACCGGACGGAGTTCCAAACGTGTCGAGCCCTCTCGATCAATTCCAGATCAAGCCGATCGTTCCGATCGAAATCGCGGGTCTGAACCTCGCCTTCACGAACTCCGCCTTGTGGATGACCGTGGCCGCCGCGGGCGCCACGTTCTTCCTGGTCTCGGCCGCCTCGGGCGCCAAGATCGTGCCGGGCCGCCTGCAATCGGCCGCGGAAATGCTCTACGAGTTCATCGCCGGCATGGTCCGCGAGAACGTGGGCGACGAGGGCAAGAAGTACTTCCCGTTCTTCTTCACCCTGTTCATGTTCGTGCTGTTCGGCAATCTGGTCGGCCTGATCCCCGGCGCCTTCACCTTCACCAGCCACATCGTCGTGACCTTCACGATGGCGCTGATCATCTTCCTGACAATCACGCTGATCGGCTTCGCGCGCCACGGCACGCATTTCCTGTCGCTGTTCTTCCCGTCGGGTGCGCCGCTTGCCACCGCGCCGATCCTGATCCCGATCGAAGTCATCTCCTACATGTCGCGCCCGATCTCGCTGTCGGTGCGACTGTTCGCGAACATGACCGTCGGCCACATCATCCTGAAGATCTTCGCCGGCTTCGTCATTTCGCTGGGCGCGTTCTTCGTGATCCCGGGCGTGGTGCCGTTCTCGGTGCTCGTCGGCATCATGGCGCTGGAATTCTTCGTGGCCGCGCTCCAGGCCTACATCTTCACGATCCTGGCGTGCATCTACCTGCACGACGCGATCCACCTGCACTGACCTTCGCCCCGCCGGCCCGAAAATGTGGACCGCCGGCGGGAACGGATGGCCGGTAAACCAACCAAGAGAGAAGGATACGTTTCATGGAACCAGCAGCAGCTAAACTCATCGGCATGGGCCTCGCCGCCATCGGCATGATCGGCGCCGGCATCGGCGTGGGTTCGGTGTGGGCGAGCCTCATCGCCGCCGTGGCCCGCAACCCGGCCGCCAAGGACAACGTTCAGGTCTTCGCTTACATCGGCTTCGCCGTCACCGAGTTCATCGCGCTGCTGGCGTTCGTCATCGCGATTCTGATCTTCGTGTCCTAAGCCTCTTCCGGCCCTTCCTTCGGGAAGGGCCGGCCCCATTCCTCCCGCAAACGGGAACCGGCCATGCCGCAATTCGACCCGACCTGGTTCGCGAGCCAAATTTTCTGGCTCCTGGTCATTTTCGCGATCTTCTACTACGTCGTCGCCGGCGCCGTGACGCCCAAGCTGGGTGCGGCCATCGAGGCGCGCGAGAAGCAGATCGAAGGCGATCTCGCCAAGGCGGGCTCGCTGAAGGAAGAAACCGACAAGATGGTTGCGGCCTACGAGAAGGCTTTGGCCGATAGCCGCGCCAAGGCCCAGGCCGTGCGCGGCGAAACCGAAGCCACCGCCGCCAAGCACGCCGCCGAATTGTCGGCGCGTCAGGGTGCCGAACTCGCCGACAAGATCAAGTCGGCCGAAACCCGCATCGCCGATGCGCGCAAGGCCGCTTTGGCCAATGTCGAAGCCATCGCCGGCGAAATCGCCGCCGACGCCGTGCGCAAGCTGGCCGGTCTCAATGTCGGCGAGGCCGACGCCAAGGCCGCGGCCGCCGCCGCGGCGCGCGGCTGAAGGAGAACCTCATCATGGCGATCCTGCACAACGAATATCTCTGGATCTCGCTGGCGATCGTAGCGCTGTTCTACTTCGCCTGGACGCCGGCCAAGACGGCGCTGCTTGCCGGGCTGGACGCGCGCGCCGAACGTATCCGCAAGGATCTCGACGAAGCCGCCAAGCTGCGCGGCGAGGCCGAGAAGCTGCTGGCCGAATACGTCGCCAAGCACAAGGAAGCGATGGCCCAGGCCGACGCGATCGTCGCCAACGCCAAGGAAGAGGCCGCCCGCCTCGCCGCCAAGGCCGAAGCCGATCTGCAAGCCTCGCTGAAGCGCCGCGAAGATGCGGCCCTGCAGCGCATCGCCCAGGCCGAAGCCCAGGCGACCGCCGAAGTCCGTTCGGCCGCCGTCGACCTCGCGATGGCCGCCACGGGCAAGCTGCTGGCCCAGGGCCTCGATCGCGGCCGCCAGGACGCGCTGATCGATGGCGCCATCAAGAACATCCCGGGCCGCTTGAACTGACGCGATAGCGCGCGAAAGCGCCAAAGCAAAACCCCGCCGGAGCGATCCGGCGGGGTTTTTCGTTTCAGGCGATCACAGAACTAACCTCATGGTTCGACAAGCTCACCATGAGGTATTGGACGTAGGCCTCACCCTGAGCTTGTCGAAGGGTGAGGCCGGCCCAAAATCGCATCGACGAGCAACAACTCGTACCTGCCGAGATTACTTCGGCAAACCGTACTCGTCATACATGTCGCCGTGATCGTCACCGGGCCAGGGCTCACCGCGCGCGGCATATTCAGCCTTAAGCTTATCGACCTTCACCCAAGCCGACTTCAAAATCGCATCGAGTTGAGCGTGGCGTCGGGCAATGTCATCCGGAGTGAGTTCAGGTCGGGCAATTCGACCCGCCGGGCTTTGCGTACCCTTGATCGGTCTGCCCATCGCCGTCTCCGGCTAGTTTCTACCCTGGTGGTAGAAACTAGCACGGGATCGGCTTGGCGTCACTCCGCCGCCTGGGCGGTGGGGGCGGGCGGTGCGGCGGGTTTCCAGCGCAGGATCGGGCTGCGTGCCGCACGCGTTTCGTCCAAGCGCCGGCGCGGGGTGAGCCGCGGGGCCGCGTGGAAGAAATCGGCCTGATCGCCCTTCTTCGCCAGCGTAGCGAGGTGGCGAAGGCTGTCGATGAACGCGTCGAGCGATTCCTTGTTCTCGCTTTCCGTCGGCTCGATCAACATCGCGCCGTGGACGACGAGCGGGAAATACATCGTCATCGGATGATACCCCTCGTCGATCAGCGCCTTGGCGAAATCGAGCGTCGACACGCCCGTATCCTTGAGGAACGCATCGTCGAACAGCGCCTCGTGCATGCACGGGCCCCCGGCAAAGGCGGGGCTCATCACATCCTTCAAGCGGGCGAGGATGTAATTCGCGTTCAGCACCGCATCGGTCGAGGCTTGGCGAATGCCGTCCGAGCCGTGGCTGAGCATGTAGGCGAGCGCGCGCACGAACATGCCCATCTGGCCGTGGAAGCCCTTCAAGCGGCCGAAGGGCGACGTGCCCGCCTTCTTGGTTTCGACGAGTTCGAAACCCTTCGCGCCATGCACCACGTAAGGCAGCGGCGCATAAGGGGCGAGTGCGTCCGACAGCACGACGGGGCCCGAGCCCGGCCCGCCGCCGCCATGCGGGGTCGAGAACGTCTTGTGCAGATTGATATGCATCGCGTCGACGCCCAGATCGGCCGGGCGCACGCGGCCCGCGATCGCGTTGTAATTGGCGCCGTCGCAATAGAAATAGCCCCCGGCCTTGTGGACCAGATCGGCGATCTTCTTGATGTCGCCTTCGAACAACCCGCAGGTATTCGGGTTGGTCAGCATGATCGCGGCGACGTCCGGCCCCAGTTTCTTTTCGAACGCGACGAGATCGACGCGGCCGCGCTCGGTCGCGGGGATCGGATCGACCGTAAAGCCGAGCAACGCGGCGGTCGCGGGGTTCGTGCCATGCGCCGATTCAGGGACGAGCACGCGGCGGCGCGTGGCCCCCTCGCCCTTCGCCTGGATCGCCGCCCAGATCGCGACCATGCCGCAGAGTTCGCCATGGGCACCGGCCGCCGGGCTCATCGCCACCGCCGGCATGCCGGTCAGCGTCTTGAGCCAATGCGCCAGCGTGTCGATGAGCTCGAGCGCGCCCTGCACCGTCTTTTCCGGCTGCAACGGATGCAGATCGGCGAAGCCCGGCAAACGCGCCATCTTCTCGTTGAGGCGCGGGTTGTGCTTCATCGTGCACGAGCCGAGCGAGAACAAGCCGGAATCGATGCCGTAATTCTTCTGCGACAGGCGCGTGAAATGGCGCACGACCTGCGGCTCGGAAAGATCGGGCAAGCCGATCGAACCCTTGCGCGCGAAAGCACCCAACTTGCTCGCCGCACCCTTGGGCGCGTCGGGCACGTCGACGCCGATGCGGCCGGGCACGCCTTGTTCGAAGATCAGCTTTTCTTCGAGCTGCAAACCGCGATGGCCCGACGCGGTGACGAAATTCGGAAGTTCTTTCGCGGGCGCGTCCGGCGCCGTGCGGCCTTGCGACTTGTCCATCACAGCACCTCCGCGAGCGTCGTCGCGAACAGATCCATATCTTCCACCGTGTTCGTCTCCGTAACCGCGACGATCAACGTTTTCGCCATCGACGCGTCGCCCGGCCACAGACGCGAACCCGGCACGCCGGCGAGCACGCCCTTGTCGGCGAGCGCTTCGACAACTTCGCCCGCATCGCGCGGCAATTCGATCGCGAATTCGTTGAAATACGCGTCGGTGAGGAGTTTGACACCCTTCACCTTGGCGAGCTTGGCTTCGAGCGTCGTCGCCAGCGCGTGGTTGAGGCCCGCGAGGCGGCGCAAACCCGTCTCGCCCAGCAGCGACAAATGCACCGTGAAGGCGAGCGCGCAGAGGCCGGAGTTCGTGCAGATATTCGACGTCGCCTTTTCGCGGCGGATATGCTGCTCGCGCGTCGACAGCGTCAGCACCCAGCCGCGCTTGCCGTCCGCATCCACCGTTTCGCCGCACAAGCGGCCCGGCATCTGGCGGACGTATTTTTCCTTCGCGGCGAACAGGCCCACATAGGGCCCGCCGAAATTCAGCGCGTTGCCGATCGACTGGCCTTCGGCCACGACGATGTCGGCCCCCATGTCGCCGGGCGGCGTGACCGCCCCCATCGACACGATCTCGGGGATCGCGACGATCAGCAGCGCCCCCGCCTTTTGGCAGGCGGCGGCCAACGCGGTCAGGTCCTGCAAGCGGCCGAACACGTTCGGATATTGCACCACGACGCTGGCGGTCTTGGCGTCGAGCTTCGCCTCGATACCCGCAAGCCCATCGACATTGGGGGCGAGCGATACGACCTCGAAGCCGGAGAACTTGCCGTGCGTCTCGATCGTTTCGCGATAATGCGGATGCACGGCCCCCGACAGGATCGTCTTGCCGCGCCGCGTGACGCGATTGGCCATCTGCACGGCTTCGACGGCGGCGGTCGCCGCGTCGTACATCGACGCGTTGGCGACATCCATGCCGGTCAGCAGCGCGACCTGCGTCTGGAACTCGAACAGATATTGCAGCGTGCCTTGCGCGATTTCCGGCTGATAGGGCGTGTAGCTCGTCAGGAATTCGCCGCGCTGAATGATCGCGTCGACCGAGGCCGGCACGTGATGGCGATAGGCGCCCGCACCCAGGAAGCTCGCCTGCGACCCGGCGGGGCGGTTCTTCGCCGCCATGCCGGACAGAATGCGCTCGACTTCCAATTCGCCCTTGGTCGCGGACAGGCCCGCGACCGGCCCGGCCAAACGCGCCTCGGCGGGCACGTCGACGAACAGATCGTCGGCCGATTTGACCCCGATCGCCGCCAGCATCGCGGCGCGATCGGAATCGGTATGCGGCAGATAACGCATCAGCCCAGGCCCTTCACATACGCGTCGTACGCGGCTTGATCCATCAACTCGGCGAATTGCGCGGTGTCGCCGGTCTTCAGCTTGAAGAACCAGCCCGCCCCGGTCGGCGCGCTGTTGACCAAGCCCGGCTCGGCGGTCAGCGCGTCGTTGATGCCGACGACCGTGCCGCCGACGGGCGAATACACGTCCGACGCCGCCTTGACCGATTCGACCACGGCGGCCTGGCCGCCCTTGGCGATCTGCTTGCCGATTTCCGGCAGGTCGACGAACACGACGTCGCCGAGCTGGCTCTGCGCGTAGTCGGAAATGCCGATCTCGTAGACGTCGCCGTCGGCGACGCGGATCCATTCGTGGTCTTTGGTGAAGCGCAATTCGGCCATTTGTTTGATCTCCTAACCGCGGAAATAACGATGGGGGGCGAAGGGCATTCCCGCGATTTTCGCGGGCAGCGTCTTGCCCCGGACGACGAGCCCGACCGGCGTGCCGGGCTGGGCGAAGGATGCGGGCACATAGCCCATGGCGATCGGGCCGTTCACCGTGGGGCCGAAACCGCCCGAGGTGACGATGCCGATTTTGGCGCCGGACGAATCGACGATCTCCGTGCCTTCGCGTGCGGGGGCCCGGCCTTCGGGCAGAATGCCCACGCGTTTGCGCGACGGCCCGTCGGCGAGTTCCTTTTGCACGCGCGTCGCACCGGGGAAGCCGCCTTCGGCGCGCCGGCGCTTGGAAATCGACCACACCAAATCGGCTTCGATCGGCGAGGTCGTCGTGTCGATATCGTGGCCGTAGAGGCAAAGCCCGGCCTCGAGGCGCAGCGAATCGCGCGCGCCCAAGCCGATCGGCTTCACTTCCGGCTGGTCGAGCAACAGCTTCGCCAAGCCTTCGGCTTGCGATGCGGGCACGGAAATCTCGTAGCCGTCCTCGCCGGTGTAACCCGAGCGCGTGAACCAGCAATCGAACGCGCCGATCTTGCCGGCCCGCAGCGTCATGAATTTCTGGCCCACACTATCGGGCGCCAAGCGCGCCATCACCTCGGCGGCCTTCGGGCCTTGCAGGGCGAGCAACGCGCGATCGTCGAGGCGTTGCAGCTTCGCGCGGCCGCCGATCTTGGCTTCGATGCGCGCGAAATCGGCGTCTTTGCACGCCGCGTTGACGACGAGATAAAGCCCGTCGCTGCGCTTCGTCGCCATCAGATCGTCGAGAATGCCGCCGTTGTCGTCGGTCAGCTGCGTGTAGCGCGTTGCCCCGTCCTTCAGCACTTGAAGGTCGCCGGGCACGAGGGTTTCAAGCGCCGTGGCGGCATCGGGCCCCAGCAGCAAGGCCTGGCCCATATGCGACACGTCGAACAACCCGGCGGCGGCGCGGGTGTGCAGATGTTCGTTCAAAATGCCGGCGGGATATTGCACGGGCATCGCATAGCCCGCGAACGGCACCATTTTAGCGCCCAGCGAACGATGCAACGCATCGAGCGGCGTAAATTTAAGATCGGCAGGATCGGACAAGACGGAACTCCGGAGTCGGGCGCTCGAAAGCCGGATTATTCATCCGGCCGTGGGCGCCCCCTCTGTCCTGGGACCTGAAAGAATCGTCACCCTGTCGGGCGACTTACCTCTTCGGTGGGCAAACGGGCCGAGGCCCATACGCCGCTTTCCAGAGTTCGCAACTACGCCTTATCGCGGTCCTTTTGCCTGAGAGTTTCCGGGGCGGTTGCTCCTTCGGCGCCGCGCCGTCCGAAAACGACGCGGTCTCTCCCGCGATAGGCGACCCCCAAGATAAAGGGAGTCCCTGGCGGGTCAAGCCGCTCGTGGAATTTGTGGATGATTTAGCGGGGGCCGCGCTGGCGGCGGTTCCATTCCAGCTGATCTTCGGTCAGCTGGAAACCGATCATCACGCGATAGGACGGCCCGTCGAAATTGGATTTAAGCGCGATGCGCGGCTCCAATTCCTCGACCCGGCCCACGCGGGTCCGGTTGTCGGGAAATTCGAACGCCGCCTGGAAGTAATCCTTGGCGACGATGTTCTGCTCGCCGTCCAGGATCGCCACGAAATACGACAGATTGGCCTTGCGCGCGCGATCGGCGGGGCCGCGTTCGGCCGCGATCGCGACCTGCAGATCCAGCACCACGCCGGGCTTCGCCTTGCTGCCGGTCGCGTATTCGCACGCGATCTTGAAATCGACGATCTGGGCTTGCGCCACCACATCGGTCAGGTCGCGGCCCGGGCCTTCGCGGAACTGGACCAGCGTATTGGCGTCGGGCACCAATCCGCCGCGCGGGCAGGTCGCCGTGGTGGCGACATCGGGCGACGAACAGGCCGAAAGAACTGCGGCGAGGCCCGCCGCGACGAAAGCGTTACGCAACAAGTGTCAAAGCCCCTTATGTCCGCCGTCGCACAAAGGCTGGTTCTTGGTCGCCTTGCAACCGCAGAAAAACAGCTTTTTTGCCGCGCCGGCTTCGTATTTCATCGGCTGAATGCCGGTGCCCGAATGCGAACCGTCGCAGAAGGGCTGCTTCTTCGACCGGCCGCAGGCGCACCACCAATAGGTTTTTCCCGCTTCGACATCCACGGGATACGGCGCTTTCTGGGCGATGACGGGATCGGCCATTTTTCGAGCCTCCGGAACGGGCTGGAATCGCGCTGCGACTCCGGTATATCACGGGGCGACAATAGGATTTCCCCTATGCCCGCACAAGCTCCCCTAACGATCCTGCTCGCCGGCCCGCGCGGATTCTGCGCCGGGGTGGACCGTGCGATTTTGATCGTCGAACGGGCGCTGGAACGCTACGGCGCGCCCGTCTATGTGCGCCACGAGATCGTCCATAACCGCCACGTGGTCGAAGCGCTGGAACGCAAAGGGGCGATTTTCGTGGCCGAGCTGGACCAAGTGCCGGACGACCGGCCGGTCGTATTCTCGGCCCATGGCGTACCCAAAGCGATTCCCGCCGAGGCCCAGCGCCGCGAGATGATCTATCTCGACGCGACCTGCCCGCTGGTCAGCAAGGTCCATAGCGAGGCCGAGCATCACCGCAAGGCCGGGCGCCATATCGCGCTGATCGGCCATGCCGGCCATCCCGAAGTCGTCGGCACGATGGGCCAATTGCCCGAAGGCGCCATCACGCTGGTCGAGGACGAAGCGCAAGCGCGCAGCGTAAATCTTCCCGCCGGGCCGCTCGCCTACGCCACGCAAACCACGTTGTCGGTCGACGACACCGCCGGCATCGTCGCGGAACTTTTGCGCCGCTTCCCCGACATGTTGCCGCCGCGCAAAGACGATATCTGCTACGCGACGACCAATCGCCAAGCGGCGGTGAAGGCGATCGCCGCGCGCAGCGATGCCGTACTGGTGATCGGCTCGACCAAATCGTCGAACTCGCTGCGCCTCGTCGAAGTCGCCAAGCGCGCGGGCTGCGCCAACGCGCATCTGGTCGCGAGTGCGGCCGATATCGATTGGGCGAAGCTTGGCCCCATAAGCACCCTCGGGCTCTCGGCCGGCGCCTCCGCCCCCGAAATCCTGGTGCAGGAAACGATCGCCGAAGCGCGCAAGCGTTTCGCCGTGATGATCGAAGACGTCGTCACCGCGACCGAAGACGTGAAGTTCAACCTGCCCCGCGCGCTGGAATCCGCCTGATGGCCGTCTATACCGATGTCGACGACGGGGCCCTCGCGCGATTCTTGACCGATTACGCGATCGGCTCGCTGGTCGCCTATCGCGGCATCGCGGAGGGCGTGGAGAATTCCAACTTCGTGCTCGAAACGGGCCAAGGGCAATTCATCCTCACGCTCTACGAGAAACGCGTGAAGCGCGGCGATCTGCCGTTCTTCCTGGGCCTTATGGAGCATCTCGCCGCCAAGGGGATCGCCTGCCCCACGCCGATCCATCGCAACGACGGCGCCTTGCTGGGCGAACTTTGCGGGCGGCCCGCCGCGATCGTCTCGTTCCTCAAAGGCGTGTGGCCGCGCAAGATCGAGATCGGGCATTGCGCGCCGGTCGGCGAAGCGCTCGCCAGCCTGCATGTCGCGGGTGCGGATTTTTCGATCCGCCGCGAAAATGCGCTGGGCCCCGACGGGTGGCGCCCGCTTTACGATTCGTGCAACGGCCGCGCGGACGAGGTCGAAAAGGGCCTCGCCGCATTGATCGAAAGCGAGCTCGATTTCCTCGACCGCAACTGGCCGCGCGATTTGCCGCAAGGTGTCATCCACGCCGATTTCTTCCCCGACAACGTCTTTTTCCTCGACGGAAAATTCTCGGGGATGATCGACTTCTATTTCGCCTGCAACGACATCCTCGCTTACGACCTCGCCATCTGCCTCAATTGCTGGTGTTTCGAGGCGGACGGGTCGTTCAACGCCACCAAAGCGCGCCGCCTGGTCGCGGGCTACACGGCCAAGCGCGCGCTGTCCGCGGCCGAAACCGCCGCCTTGCCGGTGATGGCGCGCGGCTCGGCGCTGCGCTTCCTGCTGACGCGCCTCTACGATTGGCTCAACCATCCGCCGGGCGCCTTCGTCCGGCCCAAAAATCCCCTCGAATACGCCAAGAAGCTGCGCTTCCATCGCGCCGTTCCCTCGCCCTCCGCCTACGGCCTTTGAAGGAGACGAATATGCGCGCCGCTTTGATCGCCCTGCTGTTGATCGCAACCCCCGCTTTGGCGGTCGAGCCGACCGTGCTGACGCTGGGCGAAAGTGCCGAACGCGCCGTACCGCAGGACAAGCTGTTCGTCAGCTTGCGCGCCGAGACGACGGCGCCGACCGCCGCCGCCGTACAAGCGGAGATCAACAAGCGCATGGATGCCGCCCTTGCGCGCGCCAAGTCCGTGCAAGGCGTGGAGGTCGAAACCGGCGGCTATTGGACCAATGAGGAGCGCCCGCAAGGCCAGCCGCGCCGCTGGCGCGGGGCGGCGACGCTGGAAATCTCGGGGACGGATTTCGCGTCGGTGACCGCCCTTGCCGGCGGATTGCAAGAAGCGGGGCTTGCCATGTCGGGCATGCGCTTCGATCTGCGCCGCGAGACCGCGCGCGCGGCGGAAGACGTGCTGACCCGCGAAGCGCTCGCCCGCGTGCAAGCGCGTGCGGCCAGTGCGGCCGACGCCCTCAACATGAAGATCGCGGGCTATCGCGCGATCCGCGTGGGGGCGGTCAACGAACAGCCGCCGATGCGCCCGATGATGCGTGCCGCCCCCGCGATGGCGATGGCCGATTCCGCCCCCGCCCCTTCCGCCGAACCCGGCCGCGCCACGGTGCGCGTTTCGGTCGAAGCCGACGTTTTGCTGGAAGCGAAGTGAGCGAAGCGGAAGAAAACCTCGTCGAGATTTTCACCGACGGTGCTTGCTCGGGCAATCCCGGCCCCGGCGGCTGGGGTGCCATCTTGCGCTTTCGCGGCGTGGAGAAGGAACTTTCCGGCGGCGAAACGCCGACGACCAACAACCGCATGGAGTTGATGGCGGCGATCGAAGGGCTCAAAGCCCTCAAGCGCGCATCGCAAGTGCGCGTGTGGACCGACAGCGTCTATGTGCGCGACGGCATCACCAAATGGATTCACGGCTGGAAACGGTCGGGCTGGAAAACCGCCGACAAGAAGCCGGTGAAGAACGTCGATTTGTGGCAAGCGCTGCTGGAAGCGGCCAAGCCCCACGACGTGGAATGGCGCTGGATCAAAGGCCATGCCGGCCATCCGGAGAACGAACGCGCCGACGCGCTGGCGCGCGGCGGGATCGCCACCATTCGCGCAAACAAAAACCCCGGCGCCTGAGGCACCGGGGTTTCTGATCGTTTCGTGCGCGACGCTTAGTTGACTTGCGTCAGCATCGTCTCGGCGTTCGAGACTTCGAAAGCGCCCGGCTTTTCCAGATTGAAAGCCTTCACTTCGCCGTCGACGACATAGGCCGAGAAGCGCTTCATGCGCAGGCCCATGCCGTAACCCGTGCCGTCCATCTCGATCCCGATCGCCTTGGCGAAATCGGCGTTGCCGTCGGCGACCATCAGGACCTTGTCGGTCACGTTCTGGCTCTTGCCCCAGGCGTCCATGACGAACGAGTCGTTCACGGAGACGCAGACGATCGTGTCGACGCCCTTCGCCTTGAACTTGTCGAAATTCGCGAGATAGCCGGGCAGGTGCTTGGCCGAGCAGGTCGGCGTGAACGCGCCGGGCAGGCCGAAGATCGCGACCTTCTTGCCCTTGAAGATCTCGTCGGTCGTGATTTCCTTCACGCCGTCCTTCGTCATATGACGCAGTTTCACGGACGGGATCTTGTCGCCAGCCTTGATGGTCATCGAGCCGTCTCCGGTCGTTTTGGGTTGGGTGCGAAGGATGTAAGTCCAAGCCGGGCGGAAAGCAACCCGGCCGCGTGTGGGGGATTATTTCGCTTTGGCGAAAGCGGCCAAAACCGCGTCTTCGCTCAATAATTCGGGCAAGGGTGCCCCGCCCGGCGTGGCCGGGCCATAGACCGCGTTGAAGGGAATACCGTAGCGCCCGAATTCCGCCAGATACGCGGCGATGCGCGCATCGGGGCGCGTCCAGTCGGCGCGCATCGGGATCGCCGTGCCGTCGGACAGCGCCTTGGCGACCGCGCCGCGATCGATCACCAAGCGCTTGTTGACCTGGCAGGTCACGCACCATTCGGCGGTCACGTCGACGAACACGACTTTCCCGTCGCGCACCGCCGCGTCGATCGCCGCACGGTCGAACTCGCGCCAGGGAATCGTTTCGTCGGCCGCGATCGCGGCGGGCGTTTCGGCGAAGCGCAGCGGCAAGGCCACGGCGAAGATCGCCCCGGCCGCCAACAGCAACGGCCGCGCTTGGCTGCGTTCGAGCCCGCGCACCAGCCACAGGCCGAGCACCATGGCGCCAAGGACGAAGCCCAACGCGGCGGCGGCATTGTTGCCCGCTTGGCTTGCCAGCACCCAGACGAGCCACAATGACGTGCCCGCGAGCGCCACGCCCAGCACGGCGCGCAGTTTGAGAATCCACGGACCCGGGCGCGGCAGGATGCGCGCGGCGGAAGGGAACGCGGCGACCGCGAGATACGGCAGCGCCAAGCCGATGCCCAGCGCCGCGAAGATCGCCGTGATTTCCAAGGGCCCCCGCGCCAGCGCGAAACCGACCGCCGTACCGACGAACGGTGCCGAACAAGGTGTGGCCAGCAGCGTCGCGAACACGCCGGTCGCGAAGGACCCGGCCGCCGAGCCCGCATCGGCACGATCCGCCAAGGCGCGCGGCAACGGAATTTCGAACAAGCCCCAGAGATTCGCCGCGAACAGCGTGACGATCAGCGCCATGCCCGACAGGAACCACGGCATCTGGAATTGCAGGCCCCAGCCGATCGTCTCGCCGCCCAGTTTCAACGCGATCAACGCGCCCGCCAGAATCAGGAACGACACGACGATGCCGGCTGCGGTGGAAAGAAACGCGATACGCAATTTGCGCGGACCGGCGCCGCCCAACGCCGCGACACCGGCGAGCTTCATCGCGAGGACCGGCAATACGCAGGGCATCAGATTCAAGATCAATCCGCCGAGCAACGCGATTGCCAGGATCGCGGCGAAGGAGCCGGTGAAGACCGGGGCGGGCGGTGCGGTGCCGAGCGTCAGCGTGCGCTCGATCGCGCGTTGACCGTCGACGAGTGTGAGCGTCGCGTTCGTGCCGTCGAGCTTCGTCGCCGATTTGTCGCCGGTCGCAGCGAAAGTCAGTGTGGCGTAGCGCCCGCCATCGATGAAGGCGATTTCGGGCTTGGCGAAGCGCCAGCCATCTTGCGCCTCGACGAATAGATCCGGCGCTTCGAAACGCGGATTGGCGCTGGCGCGCACCACCAATGCGGCCTGCGGGCCGTCGCGGAACGCCGCACTCTCGATGGCGATGCCATTGACGCCGCGCCCGTCTTTGTCGATTTGCGGGATCGCGGATTCGAAACGCGCGATTTCATGCGTATGCGCGGTGGGCGCTTGCGCGCCCGCGGGCAGATCCAGCGCCAGATCGGCGCGATAGGGGATGCACAGATTCTCGCAGACCAGCACGTCGACGGCGGCGCGCACGCGCGTCGCACCGGGGCCTTCGCTACGCGCGGCGATCGGCAAAATCACCGCGTCGCCATAGCCGAACGTCTCCAGATCGAACAAGGTGAAGCGATGCGGGGCGGGGAAGCGCAACGCGGCGTCGGTGAAATTTTCCGAGCCCGTCCAGTCGATCACCGGCGGGAGCCCCGCATCGCCCGGCGAGCGCCAATAGGTCTTCCACCCCGGCGCCATGCGCATTTCAAGGCCGAGGCGCAACGCCCCACCCTCGCCCGACGCCGCACTGCCCGAGACGAGGCGCAGCGAAATTTCCTTATGCCGCACCCAGTCGCTTTCCTGCGCGGATGCGACGCCGCTATTTCCCACCAATAGCGCGGCAAAACCGAGCGCCACGGCGAAACGTCGCGCGCAACGGAACACCGACCCCACCTGTATACGCGGCGTTTTCATGCTATTCTAATATGGTCATGGGAAAGAGCCGCGTCGAGATCCCCACATTCTTCGCCGGGCATTTGCTTGTCGCCATGCCCGGCATGCCCGATCCGCGCTTCGCGCGGACGGTCATCTATATGTGCGCCCACACCAAAGACGGCGCGATGGGCTTGGTCATCAACAAGCCGTTCACGCAGCTGAGCTTCCCCGACCTGCTGGACCAGCTCGACATCAAAGCCGCGTCCGGCGCCAAGGCGATCCGCATGCGCACCGGCGGCCCGGTCGAATCCGGGCGCGGCTTCGTGCTGCATTCCGACGATTACATGCAGGACGGCACGATGCGCGTGCAGGACGGCATCGCGCTGACCGCGACGGTCGATATCCTGAAGGCGATGGCGCAAGGCGAAGGCCCGCGCCGCTCGCTGCTCGCCCTGGGCTACGCCAATTGGGGCCCGGGCCAGCTGGAAGGCGAATTGACCGGCAATGGCTGGCTGACCGTACCGGTCGACGACGACATCGTGTTCGACGCCGATCTCGACACGAAATGGCATCGCGCGCTGATGAAAGCCGGCGCCCATCCCAGTTTCCTGTCGGGCGAAGCGGGTCACGCTTAAGCCGCGAGACGTTCCGCGATTTTCGCGAGCGATTCGAGTTTGCCGAGCGGGCCCATCGCGGCGAGCGTGGGCTTGCCGGTAAGGATGCGCCGCGCGACGCGTACCAGATCGTCCGCCGCCACGGCTTCGACCTTGCGCGACACTTCCTCCGGCGTCACGTCGCGGCCATAGACCAGCAGATTGGAACCCAGCGCGTCCATGCGCGCATTGGTGCTTTCCAGCGACATCAGCAGCCCCGCCTTCATTTGCGCCTTGGCGCGACGCACTTCCGCGTCGCTCGGCACCGCGAAGGCGCCGCGCAGTTCCGACACCAGCGCGGGGATCAGCTCCGCCATCTCCGCTTCGCCCGTACCCGTATAGATATCGAACACGCCGCCATCCATGTAGGACGCGGCATGCGCCGACACCGAATAGGCGAGGCCGCGCCGTTCGCGGATTTCCTGGAACAGGCGCGACGACATGCCCCCGCCCAGGATCGTCGCCAGGACCTGCACCGGCCAGTAATCGGGATCGGCAAGGCCGACACCGGGGAAGCCCAGCACGAGATGCGCTTGCTCGAGATCGCCGTCGTCGCGGAACTCGCCACCCGCGTAACGCGCGGGCTCCTCGACCAGCTTCGCGTCGCCCGTCCAAGCACCAAACAGCTTGGCGACGTCGGCGTCGAATTTATCGGCGTCGAGACGACCGGCCGCGACGACGATCGTGTTGCCGGGCGCGTAAGCCGATTTGCGCCACGCGATCGCCGCGTCGCGCGCCATGGTGCGGATCGTGTTGGCATCGCCCAGCACCGGCCGGCCGAGCGCTTGGCCCGGATAGGCGGTTTCATGGAAGCGGTCGAAAATCACGTCGTCGGGCGTGTCTTCGACTTGACCAAGCTCCTGCAAAATCACGCCGCGTTCGCGCTCGAACTCGGCCGGATCGTAGACCGAGCGCAGATAGACGTCCGACAGAATGTCGAGCGCGAGGCCCGTATCTTCCTTCAGGCACTTGACGTAATAGGCGGTCTGTTCGCGGCCCGTATGCGCGTTCATGAAGGCGCCGACGGCCTCGATCTCCTCGGCGATCGCTTTCGCGTCGCGCGTCGCCGTGCCCTTGAACGCCATATGTTCGAGCATATGCGCGGCGCCGTTGAGCGCGGGGCTTTCATGGCGCGTGCCCGCCCCGACATAGACGCCGACGGACGCGGTTTCGACCTGCGCCATCGTATCGGTGGCGATGCGCAAGCCCGAGGGCAGCGTGGTGATGCGGATTGTCATTGGGCCTTCGCATGGGCGGCGACGTATTTCTTCAGCGTCGCGGCGTCGTTGGGGAGGATATCGACGCGTTCCTCGCGTTCGAACAGATCGGCGAGGAAATCGGGCAACGCGGGACGAATACCCGTCGCCTTCTCGACCGCGTCGGGGAATTTGGCCGGATGCGCGGTCGACGCGACGACGATCGGCGCGTCCGACGTTGCGCGCTGCGCCACATGGATGGCGACGGCGGTGTGCGGATCGACGATCTCGCCCGTCGTCAGGCGCATCTTGGCGATGGTGTTGAGCGTGTCGGCTTCCGAAGCGGCACCGGCGTCGAAACCGTCGGCCAAAGCGCCTTGCATGCCTTGCGGGAAGGCGAGTTTCCCCGATTGGCGGAACTCGGTCATCATCGCGGCCGTCGCGCGGCCGTCGCGGCCCGCAAGCTCGAACACCAAGCGTTCGAAATTCGACGAGACTTGGATATCCATCGACGGCGTGATGGTCGGCGCCACGCTTTCCAGCGCCATCGTGCCCGTCAAAATCGTGCGCGCGACGATATCGTTGCGGTTGGTCGCGACGACCAAGCGCTCGATCGGCAAGCCCATGCGGCGCGCGGCGTCGGCCGCCAGCACGTTGCCGAAGTTGCCCGTCGGCACGCAGAACGACACCGGCCGGTCGGGGGCACCCAGCGCCAAGGCGGCGTGGACGTAATAGACGATCTGCCCGGCGATGCGCGCCCAGTTGATCGAGTTGATCGCCGACAGACGATAGCGGTCGCGGAATTCGAGATCGCCGAACAGCGCCTTCACCAGGTCCTGGCAATCGTCGAAAGTGCCTTCGAGCGCGACGTTATGGACGTTCGGGTCGAGCACCGTCGTCATCTGGCGGCGCTGCACGGGCGAAGTGCGCCCGTTCGGGTGCAGCACGACGATGTCGATATGCTGCGAGCCCGCGACCGCCGCGATTCCCGCCGGGCCCGTATCGCCCGACGTCGCGCCGACAATGGTGATGCGCTGGCCCTTCTTCGCCAGCACATAGTCGAACAGCTTGCCGACGAGCTGGAGGGCGTAGTCCTTGAACGCGAGCGTCGGCCCGTGGAACAGCTCCAGCGTCCACAGATTGGCGTCGAGCTGCTTCAACGGCGCCACGGCCTGATGGGTGAAATTCGCGTAAGCCTCGCGCGTCAGCCGCGCCAAATCCGCGTCGGGGATCGCCCCGCCGACATAGGGCTTCAACACCGCGAAGGCGATCTCGTGATAGCGCTTGCCGCGCAAGGCGCGCCATTCGGCCGCCGAGAATTGCGGCCAGGTTTCGGGCACGTACAACCCGCCGTCGCGCGCCAATCCGGCGAGCAACACGTCGTCGAAAGCGAGGGCGGCCGTTTCGCCGCGGGTCGAGAGATAACGCAAAGCCAATATCCACTGGACTTGGAAAGGAGCGCGAAATTAGACCCGCCCGCACGCGCGCGCAAGGAAGCCTAACGCTTTGGCTGGAAAGGCCGAATTAACCGTCCAAATAGCGCGTTTTGAGATGCGCCTTGAACACGCCGGCATCGAGCTTCTTGCCCGTGGCGCGGGTCAGCAACTCGCTCGCCGATAGCGACGAGCCCAGCGCGTGCACGTTCGTGCGCAGCCACGCCATCAGCGGCTTGAAATCGCCCTTGGAAATCGACGGCTCGATCGACTTATCCGCGGCCTTCGCGGCGGCATAAAGCTGGGCGGCGGTCATGGCGCCCAGCGTATAGGTCGGGAAATAGCCCCACGAGCCGCCGGGCCAGTGGATGTCCTGCAAGCAGCCGTCGCGATCGTCCGGCGGCACGATGCCGACGAGTTCGCGCATCCCATCGTTCCACGCCCCCGGCAGATCGGCCAGATCCATGCGCCCCTCGATCAGCGCGCGCTCCAGGCGATAGCGCAGGATCACGTGGGCGGGATACGTCACCTCGTCCGCGTCCACGCGGATAAGCCCGCGCGATACGCGGCGATAGACGCGCGCGAAATTCTCCGCCGTCCAGGCCGGGCCCGACTTGCCGAAGGCCGCCGCCGCTTTGGGGGCGAGATAGCGCAAGAACGCGTCCGAGCGGCTCGCCTGCATCTCGACCAGCAGCGACTGGCTTTCATGCACGCTCATCCCGCGCGCGAAGCCCACGGGCTGGTTGCGCCAGGCTTGCGGCAGGCCGAGCTCGTACATCGCGTGCCCGGTTTCGTGCAGCACGCCCATCAGGCCCTTGGCGAAATCCTTTTCGTCCCAGCGCGTGGTGAGGCGCACGTCGTCGGGCACGCCGCCGCAGAAGGGATGATGCGAGGTGTCGAGGCGCCCATGCTCGAAATCGAAACCCACGCTCGCCATCAGATCGTGGGCGAGCTGCTTTTGCGTCGCCGCCGGGAACGGCCCTTCGAGCGGCAAGGCGGCGGGCAACGCCGCTTGGCGTTCCAACACCGCGCGGGTGAAATCGGGCAGGAATTTCGCGAGATCGTCGAAGATCGCATCGATCTCGGCCGACGAGCCGCCCGGCTCGTATTCGTCGAGCAACGCGTCGTATTTCGTGCGGCCGAGTTTCTCGGCCTTGATCGTCGCGACTTCCTTGGTGAGGTCGAGCACGCGGCGCAGATAAGGCAGCAATCCCTTGAAGTCGTTTTCCTTGCGCGCACTGCGCCAGCGCATCTCGCATTCGGAAACGGCTTTGGATTTGGCTTCGACCAGATCGCCGGGCACGGCCGTGGCGTGCAGCCAGCCACGGCGCATTTCGCGCAAATTCGCCTGCGCCCAGGGATCGGCGGGCTTGGCGAGGTCGAACAATTCCACCATCGCGGGATCGGTCGCCTGTTCGTGGGCGATGACCTTCAGCGTGGCGACCTGATCGGCGCGCGCATTGGCCCCGCCATCGGGCATCATCGCGGCCGCGTCCCAGTCCAGCATCGCGATCGCGTCGTAGACCAGATTCATGCGCTTGAAACGGGTTTCGAGCGCCTTATACGCGGCTTCGGGGGTCATTCCTTGCGCCTTTGCGAGATCACGTAAATCGCCGCCAGGGCGATGGCGAGCGCGAACCACGTGAACGCATATTGCAGATGCGGGCGCGGCAATTGCGCGATGGTCTGGCCGCCGATCGGCCAGCCGCCGGGATTGCGCGGCTCCAATTCCTGCTCGACATAGACCGGCAGCGCGGACGACAAGCCCGCCGTCTTGATCATCGCCGGCAGATCGAACCAGAACCACTGATTCTTTTCCGGCACGTTGTCGGGCATCAGCGGGCCTTTGCGCGGCTCGTCGCGCAACACGCCTTCGACCGT
The DNA here is from genome assembly GCA_965228135.1 of Tagaea sp. Classification (GTDB taxonomy): domain Bacteria; phylum Pseudomonadota; class Alphaproteobacteria; order CACIAM-22H2; family CACIAM-22H2; genus Tagaea. The sequence continues at coordinate 3,962,857 of OZ245798.1, read as the reverse complement.
CACCGGCCCGGCGACCTGACCTTCTGGCCGTGTCGCGGCGTCGTGATGTTCCTTGTCGACCCAGCCGCGATTGACGATGACGGCCGGCTTCCCGTCGCGCAGCAACGGCGTCAGGATATAGAAGCCTTCGTTGCCGCGCTGCGAGCGGCCATAGACATGGATTTCATGCGCGTGCGACCACACGCCCGTCGCCTTCACGCGGCGGAAGCGGTCTTGCGCGGGATCGGCGAGCACCGCGTCGATATCCGCGGGCGGCAACGCCAGGCGTTCGGCGCGCAGATCGTTTTCGGCCGTACGCTCGACATGGCGCGACAGCTGCCAGCCCGACAGGCAGAGCAGGAAGATCACGCCGGGAATGGAGATCAGCGTCGGGACGAGCTTGGGCGCGAAACCCGGGATCAGGCGATCAAGCATCGAAATCGTCGCGGCGATGGCGGTATTGCATGGCGATCAATATGGCCTTCATGACCCGCAGCATCCAGATGCCGAGGCCAAAAATCGGCACGGGCCACAACAAAGCATGGACCCAGAAGGGCGGCTGGTAGCGCGCTTCGACGATCAAAGCAGGGATCACCACGATCGCGCCGAGCAGCAGCATGACCAGTACGGCCGGGCCGTCGCCCTCCTCGTGCGACTTCATGTCGAAGCCGCAGGACGCGCAAACGGGACGCACGGAAAGCGACAGGGCGCCCTCGAAGAGGGCGCCCTGACCGCAACGCGGACAACGTTGGAGAAGTCCGGTCGTAATCGGCGAGGCGGGCATCAACCCGCCTTCGCGATCAAGACGACCAGGGGCCGTGGCCCGGCAGGCTGACCGGACCTTCGCCCGCGACGTAGATCACGGCGAACAGGAACAGCCACACCACGTCGACGAAGTGCCAGTACCAAGCCGCGGCTTCGAAGCCGAAATGGCGCTGCGGCGTGAACTGGCCCTTGATCGCGCGGATCAAGCACACGAGCAGGAAGATCGTGCCGACCAGCACGTGGAAACCGTGGAAGCCGGTCGCCATGTAGAAGACCGACGAGTAGGTGTTTTCCTTAAAGCCGAACGCCGCATGGCCGTATTCGTAGGCTTGGCAGGCGGTGAAGGCCGCACCCAGCACGACCGTCAGCACCAAGCCCCAGATCAGGCCCTTGCGGTTGCCTTCGATCAGCGAGTGATGCGCCCAGGTCACCGTGGCGCCCGAGGTCAGCAGGATCAGCGTGTTGAGGAAGGGCAGATCCCACGGATCGAACGTCGTGATGTCCTTGGGCGGCCACACGCCGCCCACGGTGTGCTCGGGATAGAGCGAGAAGTGGAAATAGGCCCAGAAGAACGCGACGAAGAACATCACTTCCGAGGCGATGAACAGCACCATCGCGTAGCGCAGGCCCAGGCGCACGACCGGGGTGTGCAGGCCCGGCGTCATGCTTTCCTTGATGACCTGGCGCCACCAGCCGAACATGGTGAACAGCACCATGCCCACGCCGATCAGCACCTTCCAGGGGCCGAGCGCCTTGAAGAACGGCTCCGCACCCTTGCCGAACAGATCGGGGTGCAGCATCACCACGAAGCCATAGGCCAGCACGAAGGCCGAGATCGCGCCGATGATCGGCCACGGGCTCGGGTCCGCCAGATGGTAGGGGGCTTTCGCGCCGGTGGAATGCGATTGGGCCATGGTCCGGTTCCTCAGTTGCGCGCGTTGGTCGCGTCGGCGGTTTTGGCCGCCCGGTGGAAGGTATAGGAGAGCGTGATGGTCGTCACGTCGCGAAGATTGGGGTCCTTCTCGATCGCGGGATCGACATAGAAGGACACCGGCATGTCCATGCTTTCGCCGGGCGCCAGCGCCTGGTCGGTGAAGCAGAAACACGCGATCTTGTGGAAATAGGGCGCGGCTTTCTCCGGCGTCACGTTGAACGAGGCGGTCCCCGTAGTTTCGGCGCCGCCGCGATTGGTGGCCTTGTAGAAAATCAGTTTGTCTTCGCCGGTCACGATCTTAACCGGCTGGGGCCCGTTGAAACGCCAATCGAGCGGATGCGGCCCGCCCGCGACATTGGCGTCGAACCGCACGGTCACGATGCGCGTGCCGTGTTCGGCGGGCGCCGTGCCGCCGGCCATCGGCGTGCCGCCGAAACCGGTGACTTGGCAGAACAGGCGATAAAGCGGCACCGACGCGAAGGACAACGCCGCCATACCCACGACGATGCCCACGGCCATGAAAGCCGTGCGCGCGTTCGACGGGCGTTGGGGCGTCTCGCTCATGTCACTTCACCATCTTCACGATGGTGATGACGTAGAACAGCGCGCAGAAAGCGGCGACCGCAAGCGCGATCGCGACGTTCTTGCCGCGCCGCGCCTTCCACATTTCGGGCGTCACTTTGGACGGATCGATTGGGGGGCGCGGATCGATATCGGGCTGGGCGGTCATGGATCAAGCCGCTCCCAGCGCCACGCGATCGAGCAGCATCAGCCCGAACAGCAGGAACAGATAGACGATCGAATAGCCGAACAGCCGCTTGGCGGCGGTCTCGGCGAAATCGGGTTTGTCGGCGTCTTCGTGCGCGCCGTCGCGCCACACGGCCCAAGCGCCCGCGACGAACACGAAGCCGAGCAACGCCGCCATCGCGGCATAGACCGGCCCGACGACGCCCAGGAAATAGGGCACCACGCCCAGTGCGGACATCGCGACGGAATAGATCAGGATCTGGCGGCGCGTCTCGCGCTTGCCCGCCGTCACCGGCAGCATCGGCACGCCGGCCTTGGCGTAGTCGCCCGCGCGGAACAGCGCCAGCGCCCAGAAATGCGGCGGCGTCCACATGAACACGATCAAGAACAGCACGATCGCGGCGAGGCTGACTTCGCCCGTCGCCGCCGCCCAGCCGATAACGGGCGGAAACGCGCCGGCCGCCCCGCCGATCACGATGTTCTGCGCCGTGCTGCGCTTCAGCCACATCGTGTAGATCAGGACGTAGAACAGGATCGAGAAGGCGAGCAGCGCACCGGCCGCGACATTGGCGACCAGCGTCATCGTCACGACCGAGGCGATCGACAACACGATGCCGAAGGCGAGCGCTTCGTCGGCGTCGACCGCACCCGACGGGATCGGACGATCCTTGGTGCGCGACATCAACGCGTCGATATCGCGGTCGTACCACATGTTGATCGCGCCGGCCGCCCCCGCCCCGACCGCGATGCACAGGATCGCGACGGCGGCTTCGAACGGATGGAGTGCTGTGTTGGGGGCGAGCATCAGCCCGACGAGCCCGGTGAACACCACCAGACTCATCACGCGCGGTTTCAGCAGGGCGACGAAATCCGCCGCCCCGCCGAAACGCGCCGACACCGCGCCGGTGTCGATCGCTTGCGCGATGGTGCTCTCGCCCGACATCGCCGTCCGGCCTTAGTGACCCTTGGCCGCGGCGAGCTTCGGCAGTTCTTCGAACGTGTGGTGCGGGGCCGGCGACGGCACCGTCCACTCGAGCGTGTCCGCCGGCAGCCCCCACGGGTTCGCCGCGGTGACGCGCTTACCGCGATAGAGCACGTAGACCATCATGCACACGAACATCACCGACGAGGCGAAGGCGATATAGGCGCCGATCGACGAGACCATGTTCCAGCCCGCGAACGCGTCCGGATAGTCGGGGATACGGCGCGGCATGCCGGCGAGGCCGAGGAAGTGCTGCGGGAAGAACGTCAGGTTCACGCCGATGAACGTCGTCCAGAAATGCAGCTTGCCCCAGGATTCCGGGAATTCCGTGCCCGTCATCTTCGGCCACCAGTAGTAGATGCCGCAGAAGATGCCGAACAGCGCGCCCAGCGACAGCACGTAGTGGAAATGCGCCACCACGTAATAGGTGTTGTGGAGCGCGATATCCGCACCCGCGTTGGCGAGCACGACGCCCGTGACGCCGCCGACGGTGAACAGGAAGATGAAGCCCACGGCCCAGATCATCGGCACGCGGAATTCGATCGAACCGCCCCACATCGTGGCGATCCACGAGAAGATCTTCACACCCGTCGGCACGGCGATGACCATCGTCGCGGCCGTGAAGTAAGCGCGCGTATCGACGTCCAGACCGACCGTGTACATGTGGTGCGCCCACACGACGAAGCCGACCACGCCGATCGCCGTCATGGCGTAGGCCATGCCGAGATAGCCGAAGATCGGCTTCTTCGAGAAGGTCGACACGACGTGGCTGATGATCCCGAAGGCGGGCAGGATCATGATGTAGACCTCGGGGTGACCGAAGAACCAGAACAGGTGCAGGAACAGGATCGGGTCGCCGCCGCCAGCCGGTTCGAAGAAATGCGTGCCGAAATTACGGTCGGTCAGCAGCATGGTGATCGCACCCGCGAGCACGGGCAGCGACAGCACCAGCAGGAACGCCGTCAGCAGCATCGCCCACAGGAACAGCGGCATGCGATGGATCGTCATGCCGGGGGCGCGCATGTTGAAGATGGTGGTGATGAAGTTGATGGCGCCCAGGATCGAGGCCGCACCCGCGACGTGCAGCGACAGGATCGCCATGTCCATCGCCGGACCGGGGTGATACTGCGCGTTCGACAGCGGCGGATAGATCGTCCAGCCCACGCCCGCACCGCCGCCCAGAACGGCCGAGCCGATCAGCAGCGCGAAGGCGGGCGGCATCAGCCAGAACGAGATGTTGTTCATGCGCGGGAACGCCATGTCGGGCGCGCCGCACATCATCGGGATGAACCAGTTGCCGAAACCGCCGATCAAGGCCGGCATGACGACGAAGAACACCATGATCAGGCCGTGGGCCGTGATCACCATGTTCCACTGGTGGCCGTCGGCCATCCACTGCATGCCCGGCTGCTGAAGCTCGAGGCGCATCCACACCGAGAAGGCGCCGCCGATCAGACCCGCGAGCACCGAGAACACCAAGTACATCGTGCCGATGTCCTTGTGGTTCGTCGAATAGACCCAGCGCCGCCAACCGTGCGGCGTGTGGTCATGGTGATCGTCGTGCCCGTGGGCGTGAGAAGCGTGATCGTGGGTGGCGCTCATGATTCGAGTCCTTCAGGAGAGCTCAGCGGGCGGCGTTGGTGGCTTGGGCCGTCAGCGAGCCCGTTTCCGTCATGCGGATTTCGGCGACCGAAAGCGGGGCCGAACCGTCTTGGGCGAAGCGCTTCTTGGCTTCGTCGACCCAACGGTCGAAGGTCGCCTTGTCCACCGCTTCGATGGCGACGGGCATGAAAGCATGGTTCACGCCGCAGATCTGATTGCACTGGCCGTAATAGACGCCGGGGCGATCGACCTGCATCCAGGTTTCGTTGATGCGGCCGGGCATCGCGTATTTCTGCACGCCCAGCGACGGCAGGAACCAGGAATGGATGACATCCGAGCCGTGGATCATGACGCGCACGCGCGCACCGACCGGCACGACGACGCGGTTGTCGACTTCCAGCAAGCGCGGCTGGCCGGGCTTCAGGTCGCTGTCCTGCACCATATAGCTGTCGAACTGGAAGCCGCCCTGGTCGGGATATTCGTAGGTCCAGTACCACTGATGGCCGGTGACCTTCAGCGTGAAGTCGGCTTCCTGCGTCTTATCGGCGAAATAGAGCAAACGGAACGACGGCACCGCGATCACGATCAGGATCAGGATCGGCACCAGCGTCCAGACGACTTCGAGCATCGTGTGATGCGAGGTCTTGGACGGGTTCGGGTTGGCCGCGGCGCGGAAGCGGACCATCGTGTAGAGCAGCAGTGCGAGCACGAACACGGTGATCAGGGTGATGATCACGAGCAGCATGTTGTGGAAGCTGCCGATGAACTCCTTCACCGGGCTCGCGGGCGGCTGCATGCCGAGCTGCCAGGGATGCGGCTGCTGGGCGAGTGCCGCATCGGCGAACAGGGCGACAAGCGCCACCGCAGCGAAAGCCACGACGGAGCGGACGGACAGGATCGAGCGCATGGACTGCCTAACCGTTAGGGTCTAATCGCGGAACCGGGACGACATGGGGCGCCCGGCCTTGGGCCTCAAAGAAAACGTCGCGATCCGATGCGGCAGATTGCCGCCCGGAATCGACGGGAAACTACACGAGCGGCACCCGCCTTCTCAACCCTCCCTTTCGGGGGTACGGGCGGTCGCCGGACCGGCTTGGGCGCGCATCGGCCGCACAGTCCCGAAAAGGCGTGATTTCAGCGGGTTAACGCCAGGGTGCGGCGCTTTGCCGCAGGCGATGCGGCCCGTCCCTATTTGGTCTTGTGCAGCGACTTGCGGAAACGCCGCAGGCCCCACCACACGAGTCCCGCGACGACCGGGATCGACACGCCGGTCGCGATATCCTTGTCGAGATGGACACCCGCCGCGTCCAGCGCGCGGAACAGATAGCCGCACAAACCCACCAGATAATAGGTGATCGCGGCGATCGACAGACCTTCGACCGTTTCCTGCAAGCGCAATTGCAGCTGGGCGCGCCGGTCCATCGAGGCGAGCAGTTCCTGGTTTTGCGCTTCGACCGCGAGATCGACCCGCGTGCGCAACAAAGCACCCGCGCGCGTCAGGCGCCGCGAAATGCCCGCCAAGCGTTCGGCGGTCGCCTCGCACGTCCGAAGCGCGGGAACAAATCGCCGATCCATGAATTCGCGATAGGTCTGCAGGCCTTCGATGCGCGTCTCGCGCAATTCGAGGATCCGCTTGTCGACGAGATCGCCATAGGCGCGCGCCGCCCCGAAGCGATAATCGGCCGCGCCCGTCGCGCGTTCGATATCCGCCGACACCGCCGTCAATCGATCGAGCAAAGCGCGCTGTTCGGCGAGCGTGCCCGACGCGGCCATGCTGTCCATCACCGACAGCAATTCGCGATCGGCGCGGCCGATCCGGGCGGTCGTGTCGCGCGCGACCGGCAAGGCCAGCAACGCCATCGTGCGATAGGTCTCGACCTCCAGCAAACGCTGCACGACGCGCCCGCCTTGGCGCTCGCTCAAACCCAGATCGTGCACCACGATGCGCCCGAACCCGTCGGCATGGACGCGAAAATCGGTCCACACCGTCGCCGCACCGCCCGCGACGGAGCTGCCGGCGAGGAATTCCAGATGCAGCCATTTGCCGAGCAGATCGTTGCCGGGGGCACTTTGCGTGCGCTCGATCACCGCGACATGCGTGGCGACCAAACGCTCGCCGGGAATATTCGCGACCCATTCATGCGGGGCGGCTTCGATCGGCGTCGCGTCGAACGGATCGACGAACGCGCCCTTCTTCAAAAAGGTCCAGGTGCAGAATTCGGTGTGGCGTTCCCATTTCAGCGTGAAGCCGTCGAATTCCGCGACGTAATGATTGGCGCCTTCGGGCGGATGACCCACGCCATAGCGTTCGCACAGCGCCACCAAATGCGCGCGATCGGCGGCGGCCCCGCCCTCGCCCGACGTCATGGCGAGATGCGACGCGCGCTCGGGTGCGGTCAGCGCCAAAAACGGCCGCGCATGGACCTCGTTGACCAGCGCCATGCGCATGGGGTGTTCGCGCGGCATGTTCGGAATTCCCAGGAAAGTTCCGGCAAAGTGCAGAATAAGCGCATCCAAGCGACCAGCCGCATGGAAAATGGAGCGCGATCACCCTAAATTCCACCGGTAACCCCTGCCCCTGGGAGCCGTATGAGCCATATCGCCACGACCGACCGCCTGTTTTTCCAGGAGGCGGGGCTCGACCTCGCGAAAGCCCAGCGCCAAACCGCGGAAGCCCTTTCCGGCGCCGATGACGGGGAATTGTTCCTGGAGTACCGCCAGAGCGAGGCGTTGTCCTTCGACGACGGCAAGCTGAAAAGCGCCTCGTTCGACACCGCCAAGGGCTTCGGCCTGCGTGCCGTGCTGGGCGATACCTCGGCCTATGCGCATGCGTCCGACCTCAGCCATGACGCGATCGCGCGTGCCTCGCGCACCGTCGGCGCCATCAAATCGGGCCATGCCGGCACGGCCGCCGAAGGCCCGCAAGGCACCAACGCGCGCCTTTATACCGACGAGAACCCGCTGGAGCTGATGCCCTTCGCCGACAAGGTGAAGCTGCTGGGCGAGATCGACGCTTACGCGCGCGCCAAGGATAGCCGCGTGCGCCAAGTGATGTGCTCGATCGCCGGCGAATGGCAGGCGGTGCAGATCCTGCGCGCCGACGGGGAACGCTTGGCCGATGTGCGCCCGCTGGTGCGCGTGAACGTTTCGGTCGTCGTCGGCGACGGGGACAAGCAGGAAACCGGTTCCTATGGCTGGGGCGGACGCTTCGCCTTCGGCCGCGTCGTCGATCCGGAAAACTGGCAGAACGCGGTCAACGAAGCCGTACGCCAAGCTTTGGTCAATCTCGACGCCATTCCCGCCCCGGCGGGCGAAATGGCCGTCGTGCTCGGGCCGGGTTGGCCCGGCATTTTGCTGCACGAGGCGATCGGCCACGGGCTGGAAGGCGACTTCAATCGCAAGAAGACTTCGGCGTTCGCCGGGCTGATGGGCCAGCGCGTCGCCGCGCCCGGCGTCACGGTCGTCGACGATGGCACGATCGGCGATCGGCGCGGGTCGCTGACCATCGACGACGAAGGCACGCCCACGCAGCGCACCGTGCTGATCGAGGACGGCATCCTGCGCGGCTATATGCAAGACCGCCAGAACGCGCGGCTGATGGGCATGAAGCCGACCGGCAACGGGCGGCGCGAAAGCTTCGCCCATCATCCGATGCCGCGCATGACCAACACGGTCATGCTGGGCGGCAACCATGCGCCCGCCGAAATCTTGAAGTCGGTGAAGAAGGGCCTCTACGCCGTCAATTTCGGCGGCGGGCAGGTCGACATCACCTCGGGCAAATTCGTGTTCAACGCGGCCGAAGCCTATCTGATCGAAGACGGCAAGATCGGTCCCGCGGTGAAGGGCGCGATGCTGATCGGCAACGGGCCTGAGTCGCTCAAGCACGTGAAGATGATCGGCAACGACATGAAGCTCGACCCCGGCATCGGCACTTGCGGCAAGGACGGCCAGGGCGTGCCCGTGGGCGTGGGTCAGCCGACCATGCTGCTCGACAAGCTGACCGTCGGCGGCACGGCGGCGTAAGCACCGCCGCAACATGCCGACAGAGCCATCCCCCCAAGCTCTGCCGTTTCGCCGCAAGGCGAAAGCGGTGCGCCCCGCATCGAAGCCGATCGCGGGCGATTTCGATCCCGGAGCCGCCGTGAACGACGACGCCCATCCCGAATCGCTGTCCGAACTTTTCCAAAATCTCGTCGATCCCCAGCGCGGCGAACAAATCACTTTGCGCGAAATCCTCGACGCGCTGGGCGAGCGCGGCTACGGCGCATTGATCATTCTGCTGTGCTTGCCGAATTTCTTGCCCTTCTCGATCCCCGGCTTTTCGGCGCTGACCGGCTTGCCGGTCGCCTTCTTCTGCCTGTTGCTGGTGCTGGGTGTGAAGAAGCCGTGGCTGCCGGCCAAGTTGCTCGATCGCGGCGTCGATCGCGCGAATTACGCGCAGGTCGTCACGCGCTTCATGCCGTGGCTGGTGAAGGCCGAAAGCTGGGTGAAGCCACGTCTGCCCGCCCTTACCTCGCCGCTGGGTGAACGGATCATCGGCCTCGTCGGCATTCCCGTCGCGGTGCTGCTGGCCTTGCCGATCCCGTTCGGCAATCCGCCGCCCGCGATCGCCTTGGCGCTGCTCGCACTCGGCATCCTGGAGCGCGACGGGCGTTGCGTCATTCTGGGCTACGCCGCCTCGGTCCTGTCTTTCGGCTTGGTCGGCGCGCTGGTCTTCGGTTTCTATTCGGCCGGTAGCGCGGTCCTCGGCGGGTAGTAAACTCCCGGCCGAAAGGTCGAGTCGCACATGGAAAACGCAACGTTGCTGGGCGCCATCATTCTGGGGCTCGTCGAAGGACTGACGGAATTCATCCCGGTGTCCTCGACCGGACATTTGATCCTGCTGGGCGATCTGATCGGCTTCCAAGGGCCACCGGGGCGCGTGTTCGAAGTGGCGATCCAGTTCGGCGCGATCCTGGCGATCTGCTGGGTCTATCGCGCCAAGTTGTTCGGCACGTTGTTTGGCCTCGCCAGCGAGCCCGCCGACCGGCGCTTCGCGATCAACGTGCTGGTCGCCTTCCTGCCGGCCCTGGTGCTGGGCTTCACGCTGCACTCATTCATCAAGAACGCGTTGTTCAATCCCTGGGTCGTGTCGGTCGCGTTGATCGTCGGCGGCGTGGCGATTTTGTGGATCGAGCGAAATCTGCCCGCGACCGAAACGCGCGACATCGACGAGATGACGCCGTGGCTTGCGTTCAAGATCGGCTGCTGCCAGGCGATCGCGATGATCCCGGGCGTGTCGCGCTCCGGCGCCACGATCATGGGGGCGCTGTTGATGCGCGTCGAACGCAAGGCGGCGACGGAGTTCTCGTTCTTCCTCGCCATCCCCACGATGCTCGGCGCCACGGTTTACGACCTCTACAAGAATCGCGCGGATTTGAGCGTCGATGATCTACATCTCATCGCCGTAGGATTCGCCGTCGCCTTCGTCGCGGCTTTGTTCGTGGTGCGCTGGGTGGTGCGCTTTGTCCAGACGCATGGTTTCACGCCCTTCGGCTGGTACCGCATCGCGATCGGATCGGCCATGCTCGCCTTGTTGTTTGCGACGCGTTGACGTTGAAACCTTCCGCATTTCGACTACATTGTCGGCATGCGTAGAACCCGGACCCTGCTGCTCGCCTCCGTCGCCGCCCTGGCCCTCGCCGCGTGCGACGATTCCGTCACCGGCAAATCGGATTTCGTGCGCGACGAAGCGCAATGCAGCAGCACGGATAATCCGTCGGCCTGCCGCCAGGCGTTGATGGACGCGCGCGTGGAACATGCGCGCACAGCCCCCGCTTTCGCCACGCGCGAATCCTGCGAAGCCGCGTTCGGTGCCGCGAATTGCGAAGCCGCCCCCGGCGCGCCGTCGCAAGCGCAGATCGCCGCCGCGCAAGCGCATGATCCGTCGCAAGCCCAGGCCCAGCCGCAGCAAGTGCAGCAGGCCGGCGGCGGCGGTTTCTTCATGCCCATGTTGATGGGCTACATGATGGGCCGCATGGCCGGCGGCGCGATGGCCGCCCAACCGCTTTATCGCGACACCAACAACCGCGCCTATTCGGGTGCGGGTGCGCGCCCGATGGGCCGCTTCGACGATCGCGTGATGCCGCCGCCGCGCACCGTCAATCAAACGGCGAACGCCATGCCGCGCGGGCCGCAGCAGACCGCGACCTCGCCCACGCAAATGCGGCGCGGCGGTTTCGGTTCCAGCGGCATGGGCCGCATGGGCGGCGGCTGATTTCGTGATCCGCGGGTTTCGGGTTTCGGCGCGGCCGGATTGGCAGGCGCGGGTCGAGGCGTTGGGGTTGGCCGAACCGATCCTGCCCGACGGCACGCCCTATTGGGTGGAGGATCGCGGCTATGTGATCGCCAAGCCGCAGATCGATCTGCTCTACGACGCCGCCGCCGAGCTTGAGCGCCTGACGCTCGCGGCCATCGACCGGATCGTGCAGCACGATTTGTTCGATCGCTTCGAATTGTCGCCTTTGGCCGCGCGCCTCGCCGGCGATTCCTGGGATCGCCAAGCGCGCAATCTGATCGGTCGCTTCGACCTTGCCTTCGTGCCGGGCCAAGCGCCCAAACTGCTCGAATACAACGCCGACGGGGCGGTCAGCCTGATCGAGGCGGCGCGCTGCCAAGCCGAGTGGTGCCACGCGCACGCCCCCGGCGCCTTGCAGTGGAACGAGATCGAGGCCCATCTCGACAATGCGTGGCGCGCCCTCGGCCTGCCGCGTTTGCCTGTGCATTTCGCGGGCCTTAAAGACGATCTCGAAGCCGATCGCACGCTCGATTATCTCGCCGAGACGGCGCGCGCGGCAGGCATCGACGCGCGGCGCATCGATCTCGACGAGATCGGCTGGGACGGCGAGAAATTCGTCGATCTCGACGGGCAGACGATGCGCAGCCTCGCCAAGATCTATCCCTGGGCGTGGCTGGCGCGCGACGAATTCGCCGCACATCTGGAAGTCGCCAACACGACCGTTCTCGAACCCGCTTGGCGGATGCTGCCCGCCGACAAGCGCTTCCTGGCGCTGTTGTGGGAAATGTTTCCCGATCATCCCAATCTGCTGCCCGCATCGCTCGAACCGCTCGCCGGCCCTTGCGTCGCCAAACCCGCTTTGGGCCGCGACGGGCGCGGTGTCGCCTTCCATGCGAATGGCGGCTTGAAACCCGCCACCGGCGGCGATGGGGAACCGGCCGACGACGACGAAGGCCCGCTCGTCTGGCAGGAACTCGCCCCGACCGCGCAAATCGACGGACGCTATTTGATGGCGGGCGTGTGGTGCGTGGCCTCGCAACCTTCGGGCCTGGGCTTGCGCGAAGCCGACGATCCGTTCGTCGGCGGCCAAGCACGATTCGTCCCCCATATCGCGGAGGAAGCGACATGATCTATCTGCAGACGATTCCCAATTTCCTGTTCTTCTTCGCCGCCGCGATCGCCTATGGCGCCGCGTATCTGTTCATCTACACGCGCATCACGCCGTGGGCGGAACTCGAATTGATCCGCAAGGGCAACGACGCCGCCGCGATCAGCCTGGCGGGTGCTTCGCTGGGCTTCGCGATCCCGCTCGCCTCGGCGACCGCCAACAGCTTGAACCTCGTCGACATGGCCGTGTGGGGCTTCGTCGCGATGGTGATCCAATTGGGCGTGTTCTTCGTGGCACGCTGGGCCAAGCCCGGCCTCGCCGCCGATATCGAAGCGGGCAAGACGGCGACCAGCGTGTCCTACGCCGCCTTCGCGCTGGGCGTGGGCTTGCTCAACGCCGCGTGCATGAGCTGAGCGGCGGCGGCGCTCAATACGCGTATTCGCGGTAAAGCGGGTCGACGACGCCGTTCCATTCGCCGTTGAAGCGATCGAGCATGCGCTCGGCGCGGGTCTTGCCACTCGCCACGATCTCGGTCAACGGCTCCAGGAAATGGCTTTCGTTGGAATCGCCCATGCGGTTCATCCGCGCGCGCGCGTTGAGGCCTTTGCGCGCCACATCGACGACCTCGCGCGCCACATCCAGCACCGTGCCGTTGCGGAACGGCGTCGCCAGCGCCATGCGCGGCACGTCGCGGCGCAGCGCCAGCATTTCCGGCACCGTCCAATCCTTCACGATCTCGGCCGCGGCATCGAGCGCCGTCGAATCGTAAAGCAGCCCGACCCATAGGGCCGGCAACGCGCAAAGATGCTTCCACGGGCCGCCATCGGCGCCGCGCATCTCGATATATTTCTTGAGCCGCACTTCCGGGAACGCGGTCGTCACGTGATCGGCCCAATCGCCGGTGCGCGCGAAATCGCCGACCTGATCCTTGAACTTGCCCGCCATGAAGTCGCGGAACGATTTGCCGGCGAGGTCGGTATAGCGCCCGTCGCGATAGGCGAAATACATCGGCACGTCGAGCATGTAGTCGGCGTAGCGCTCGTAGCCCATGCCGTCTTCGAACACGAATTCGGGCATGCCGCAGCGATCGGGATCGGTGTCGGTCCAAGTATGGCTGCGATAGGAAAGGAAGCCGTTGGGCTTGCCTTCGACGAAGGGCGAGGACGCGAACATCGCCGTCGCGATCGGCTGCAACGCCAGCGACACACGGAACTTGCGCACCATGTCCGCTTCGCTGGCGAAATCGAGATTGACCTGCACGGTACAAGTGCGCGCCATCATGTCGAGGCCGAGTTGGCCCTTGGTGGGCATATATCGGCGCATGATGTCGGTGCGGCCCTTGGGCATCCAATGCATTTCGGCGCGGGTACCCTTCGGCACGAAGCCCACGCCGAGCAGGCCCACGCCCAGCTCATCGCCCACCGTCTTGCACTCGGCGAGATGCTGGTTCGTCTCGTCGCAAGTCTGGTGAATGTTTTCGAGCGGGGCGCCAGACAATTCGAACTGCCCGCCGGGTTCGAGCGTGACCGAGCAGCCATCGCGCAACAGCGCCACCGGCTTGCCGTTCTCCTCGACGCGCGTCCAGCCGAAACGCTCCAAGCCTTCGAGCATGCCGCGCACGGAGGCTTTATCGCCCTCATACGGCAGCGGGCGCAGATCGTCCTGGCGGAACAGAAACTTCTCGTGCTCCGTGCCGATGCGCCAATCCGCCTTCGGCTTGGCGCCCGACGCGAAATACTCGACGAGCTGGCGCTTGTTCTCCAGAACTTCGCCGCGCGAGGTGGGCGGTGCCGACATCGAAAACCTCTCTACCGAACTAGAACGCGCGGGGCGCTTGGCGCGCGCGTGGGGAAGCCAATTGGAACGCGGCCAGGGCCGCGAGGGCGGCGGTATCCGCCCGCAGGATCGTCGGCCCCAGCCCGACGCCCATAACAAGGGGATGCGCGGCCAGCATTTCAAGTTCCGCGGGCGCGAAGCCGCCTTCGGGTCCGACCATAATCGCCCAGTCGGCGGCGAAATCGACACCGCCAAGCGCCTGGGCAAGCGGTATGGACGTGCCCGCCTCCGCGCACAACAGAATTCGCCGGTCGCGCGGCCAGTTCGCCAGCTTCTCGCGCAGGGTTACCGGGGCGGCGATCGGCGGCGGATCGATCCGTTCGCATTGTTCGGAAGCCGAAACAGCGATCGCGTCGAGCCGCGCCACGTTCACGCGCTCGACATTCGTGCGTTCGGTCACGATGGGATGAATGGCGCTCACGCCCAGCTCGACCGCCTTCTCGACCAGCGTGTCGAGCGGGGCGCGTTTGATCGCGGCGGCGACGAGCCAGGGCCCCGTATCGCGGCCCGCTTCGCGCAAGCGCGTGTCGAGCCGCGCCACGCCGCGCGATTTCGAAAGCTCGATCAGCGTGGCCGCGAACTCGCCCGAGTCGGCGTTGAAGAGCTGTACCGCGTCGCCGGGGCCCAGGCGCAGCACGTTGCGCAAACGATGCGCCGTGTCGGCGTCGAGCGTCACGTCGCCGCCGGCGAGATTGCCTTGGATATGGAGACGCGGGACCCGGCTCATGCTAAAGCCCTAACACATGAATGCGGACGCGCAAACGAACGCGAGCGACATCCCCAAGGGTAACTGGGTCGACCGGTTTTTGCCCGCGTCGGCGCGTCCTTACGCGCGGCTTGCGCGCCTCGACCGGCCGATCGGCACATGGCTGTTGCTGTTTCCGTGCTGGTGGTCGATCGCCTTGGCCGCCCCCGGCTTCGCGACGGGGCTGTGGCTGTTCGTGCTGCACGGGCTGGGCGCCTTGCTGATGCGCGGGGCGGGCTGCACCTATAACGACATCGTCGATCGCGAATTCGACCGCAAGGTCGCGCGCACCGCCGACCGGCCGATCGCCTCCGGCGCCGTCTCGGTCAAGAAGGCGGTCGCCTTCATGTTCGCGCAGATGGTGCTCGCCTTCGTCATCCTGCTGCAATTCAATCTTTTCGCCATCATGGTCGGCGTGGCGTCGCTGATCCTGGTCTTCACCTATCCGCTGATGAAGCGGATCACGTGGTGGCCGCAATTCTTCCTCGGCCTCGCCTTCAACTGGGGCGCGTTGCTGGGCTACGCCAGCGCCACCGGCACGCTCGACTGGGCGCCGGTGCTGCTTTACGTCGCCGGGATTTTCTGGACGCTGGGCTACGACACGATTTACGCGCACCAGGACAAAGAAGACGACGTGCTGGTCGGCGTGAAATCGTCGGCTTTGCGCTTGGGCGAATCCTCGCAAACCGGAATCGGCTTGTTCTATGCCGCCGCCGTGCTGCTGCTGGCGGCGATGGATCGCGTCGCGGGCCTTGGCTTCGCCTTCGAATTGGCGCTGGGGGCGGGTGCGATCCAGCTGGCGTGGCAAGTCTGGGATTGCCGCTTCGACGATCCCAATGACTGCCTCGTCAAATTCAAGTCGAACCGCCTGTTCGGCTGGTTATTGCTCGCCGGGTTGATCGCGGCGGGCGCGTTTTGAGCGCCGACCCAGCCGACTTCATCCGCGCGCAAACGCGCCTCGAACATCCGACGCTGGTCCCCGAACTCGTGTTGCACCTCGCCAGCCGCGCGACCGATCTGTGGGAAGCGACGGAAGCGACGCTGGAGCGCACCGGACTGCCCCCGCCGTATTGGGCGTTCGCCTGGCCGGGCGGCCAAGCGCTCGCGCGCCTCGCGCTCGACCGGCCCGAAACGATGCGCGGCAAGCGCGTGCTCGATTTCGCCGCCGGCAGCGGCGTCGCGGCGCTGGCCGCCGCCAAGGCGGGTGCCGCACACGTGACCGCTTGCGAGATCGACGAATTCGCCTGCGCCGCAATGGCGCTGAACGCCACGGCGAACGGCCTCGCACTCCAAATCCTCAACACGAATGTGCTGGCCACGCCCGCATCCGGCTGGGACGTCATCTTCGCGGGCGACGTGTTTTACGAAAAGCCGATGGCCGACAAGGTTTGGCCCTGGCTCAAAGCGGCGGCGATGGCCGGTGCCCATGTGCTGGTCGCCGATCCGGGCCGCGCCTATCTGCCCGCGACGGGGCTTGCCGAGATCGCGCGCTATACGGTGCCGACCTCGCTCGACCTCGAGGATCGCCTCGCCCGCGAAACGCGGGTGCTGGAAGTGCGGCTCTAACCCTCGATGATCCGGTAGCGGATCAACGCGTTGTCGATCGTCGCCATCGTGCGCGACTGCCAGGCCTTCTTGGCCGTGTCGTAGTCGGCGAACGGACCGTGGCGTTCGGGCGCCTTGCCCGTCGCCAGCGCCGTGAAGGTCGCATCGGCGTATTCGGAGCCTTCGACCCACCAGGTCTTGGCGTTGGCCGCCGCAGCCGGCGCGATCGACGGGCCTTCGCCCACCACGACCTTGAAGCGGGTCAAGGCGTTGTCGATCGTCGACATGGTGCGCGACTGCCAGGTGGCGCGCGCTTCCTCGTAGGTCGCGAACGGCCCGTGGATCTCGGCCTTGCCCGGCGCCAAAGCGGTGAAGGTCGCGTCCGCATGCTCGCCGCCTTCGACCCAAAAACGTGTCGCCATCGAAAAATCTCCGCATTCGGTGTTCGCGCGCATCATGCCGGTTTCCGCGCCGACGCGAAAGACCGTGGCACGCGCGCAACAGGCAGCGACGGAATCGCGGTGGACTGCATGGCGCAATGGCGCGACGCGCTGCGGGGCTTCATATTTGCGGCCGAAAAATGGCAAAGACTCGACCCCCGCGCACAGCGACGCCCGAAATTTACGCCGACATCTACAAGATGTTCATGGCGCCCGTGTCCGCTTTCGATTGCGGGGCCAAATGCGCCGCGCATAACGAGGGCGTGCCCGTCTGCTGCTCGACCGAAGCGGCCATTCCCATCGTCGACAAGCACGAATGGACGCTGCTGAAGAAGCGCACCGATCTTTGGCACGAATACACCGCCCCGGATAAGGCGACGGAGAAGGAACTTTCCGACCTGCACCACGATTGCGTGGCGATCGAGTGCAAGGGCTTCATGAGCTGCGAGCGCGACAATCGCTCGATGTCGTGCCGCACCTTCCCGTTTTTCCCCTATATCGACCGCGACGGCGATTTCCTGGGCATGTCGGTGTTCTGGAATTTCGAGGATCGCTGCTGGGTGCAGTCGCATCTGCAGATCGTCAATCTGCGCTTCCTGACCGAGTTCGTTGCGGCCTACGAAATGCTGTTCCAGGTCGACCGCGACGAATTCACCGCGAACCGCGACCATTCGGCCAGCATGCGCCGCGTGTTCACGCGCCACGACCGGCCGATCCCGCTGCTGGGCCGCGACGGGAGCGTCTATAAGGTGCTGCCGACGACGCACGAAATCAAAGCCGCGCGTTTCAACGAGTTCGGCCGCTGGGGCTTCTACGAGAAGGACAAGCCCGCCGAGCCCGCGAAGCACTACGCGACACTCGACCCGAATTCGCTGAAGGGCCTGACGCGCGCCTCGCGCTAAGCGAAGTAAAACGTCCCCAAAATCAGCCAGCGCGCGGCCGAAGCCTTGCCTTCGAGCGGCGTGGTGTAATGCCAGAACGGCAAGCGATAGGCGGAAACGAGGCCGGGTACGGCCACATCCACCGTTTCGCTGAGATGGCCGTCTTTGGCATAGACCAAGAGCTGTCGCGTGGCCCCGCCGCCGACGAACGACAGATGCAGGTCGAAATACCCGTCCTTGGCGCCCGGATCTTCGGGATGATGATCGGTATGCGGGCCCGAATAATCGCCGGGCCCGTAGCGCAAGGCTTGGCGCCCGAAACCGCGCGTCAGCTTGCGCCCCGCCAACGCCGTGGCGAAATCGCGGAAGCTTTGCGACAGCAGCATCGCCTCCAGCCCCGTCGCGCGCGCGGCCTCGCGTGCCTTGCCGCGCGACGCATCCAGATCGGCGGTGCGCACGCGCACGGTCTTAGGCAAGCGTTCCTGGTAGTTGCGCGTCTGGTTGAGGATCGATTCGGGCGGAATGGCGCGATCCAGCGGGCGCACCACCGGGCCCAACGCGCGTTCCAACAACGCGAACGCGGCCTTGGCTTTGGCGGGGGCGATCAAATCGGGCCGCGCCAAGAACGGCTCGGCGCGCAAAGTCAGCTTGCCGTCCAGCACGCGGCGGCCGGCGGGGCTCAGGAAGTCGGCGAAATCGGCGGGGAAACGATCCATGGCGGGCGGGAGAATAGCGCCCGCCCGCCCAAGATCGTCAGTCTTTCTTGAGACCCAACGCCGCAGCGACCGCTTCGGCCACCGGCGCGCTGTCGATATGGTCGGAATGGTCGATCGGCCGTCCGGCGATTTCGGTCGCGTTGAGCGAGGCGAAATTCGCCGGCGCCGTGATCGGGTGCGCCGACGAGCCCAGCCGCATCTCCCATTTATTGTCCGGATCGCGCTTCAGATCGTCGAGCGCGCCCCAGGGCGTGATGGCGGCAAGCGCGTCGCCGACCTTCAACGCCCAATCCTTCGGCTTCTTTTCGTAGGTCGAGATCGACAACGCGCCGTCGAATCGCGAATAGACGTTCACGACATTGCCGACGATATGTTCGAGCCCCGAATAGAACGGACCGACATAAGCGCGCTTCGATTGCTCGTCGCGCGATTTGGTGACGTGCCGCCGTTCGACGTCCGGCGCGATCATCACATAGGTCTCGATCAGATAGGGCGGCTGGCGTTTCGCATCCTTGGCGCGCGAGATCTCGTTGCGGATCGTCATCTCCAACGCCTGCGCATCGGCGTCGGACATCGCTTTGAAGCGCTCCTTGATGTACTCGGTCGTCATCGCGACCGGCAGGAAGACCTTGTTCACCAATCCCGCAAGCGCGTTGCACGCGAGATAATTGCCCATCGAATGGCAAATCAACGCGACGCGCTTGCCGTGAATGCGCAGACGGACGAGCAAATTCACGAAAGCCTGGCCCGACGCGACCGCATCGGCTTGATCGCGGTTATAGGCGAAGGTGCTGCCATTCGACGGCCACGAGAAGCCGATGAACGCGGTCAGGCTCCCGGCCTTCGCGCCGGCAAACGACGGATCGTCCGTGCGCAGCGCCATCGACTTGCCGAAGCCTTGATGGCGCATCGTGTCGGTCAGAATGCGGAACCACGTGATCGCATGGTGGAAATCGACATTGAAGCCGTGGACGCAGACGACCACCTGTCCGATTTCCTTGCGCGCGAGAAACTTGTCGAATACGTCGCTGTTCGAATCTTGAACGATCGCCGTTTCGGGCATCACCGACCCGTCAACCTGCGCCAGGTAATAGGACATGTATTCGTCGGCATCGACGAAGTAGTAGCCGCCGCTTTGCAGCTTGTAGCGCTCGGTCCGTGCCTTCGCGCCCGCACCCGGCTTGTCGTCGAGTTCCACAGCTTTGCTGAGTGTTTCCATCGCGCGGTTCGTCGCGAAAAATTGCAGCCCTTCGCCCGCCATGACATCCTCCGCGTTTATATTTTCGAATTAACAATAATCATAAAAATATCGCGCCGTCGAGACCCGCCCCGGCCCCGTGGAAATGGGCCGGAACCCGCCCTATAGTCCGGGCGTCATGCCCTACGCCTCGCTCCGCGACTTCATCCAACGCCTCGAAAACGCCGGCCGGCTCGTCCGGGTCAAAGAACCCGTCTCGACCGTGCTGGAAATGACCGAGATCCAGACCCGGCTTCTGGCCGAGGGCGGTCCGGCCGTGATTTTCGAAAAGCCGATCCGCGCCGACGGCACGGTCTCGCCCATTCCCGTGCTGGTGAATCTGTTCGGCACGGTCGAGCGCGTCGCCTGGGGCATGGACCGCGAACCGCACCAGCTTAAAGAAGTCGGCGAGACTCTCGCCTTTCTGCGCCAGCCGCAGCCGCCCGAAGGCTGGCGCGAGGCGCTGGAATTGGTCCCGCTCGCCAAGACCGTGCTGGCGATGAAGCCCGGCACCAAAAGCTTCGGCACCGCACCGTGCCAGGAAGTCGTGCTGACCGGCGACCAGATCGACCTTGCGCGCTTGCCGATCCAAAGCTGCTGGCCGGGCGAGCCCGCCCCGCTGATCACCTGGCCGCTGGTCGTGACCAAGGGCCCGAGCGGGGCGCGCGAGGACAAGTTCAATCTCGGCATCTACCGCATGCAGGTGACGGGCAAGAACACGACGCTGATGCGCTGGCTCAAACATCGCGGCGGCGCCCAGCAGCATCAGCGCTGGGCGAAATCGGGCAAGACCGAGCCCTTCCCGGCGGCCGTCGTACTGGGGGCCGATCCCGGCACGATCCTGGCGGCCGTAACGCCCGTGCCCGAAACGCTGAGCGAATATCAATTCGCCGGTTTGCTGCGCGGCAAGCGCGTCGAACTCGTCGACTGCAAAACCGTGCCGCTGAAAGTGCCCGCCGAAGCCGAGATCGTGATCGAAGGCCATGTCAGCCTCGACGATTACGGCGACGAAGGCCCCTATGGCGACCACACCGGCTACTACAATTCCGTCGAAAAGTTTCCGGTGTTCACGGTCAGCGCCATCACGATGCGCCGCGATCCGATTTATCTCTCGACCTTCACCGGCCGGCCGCCGGACGAGCCGTCGGTGCTGGGCGAAGCGTTGAACGACGTGTTCGTGCCGCTGCTGCGCCAACAATTCCCCGAGATCGTGGATTTCTGGCTGCCGCCGGAAGGCTGTTCGTACCGCATCGCCGTCGTGTCGATGAAGAAGGCGTATCCCGGCCACGCCAAGCGCGTGATGATGGGCGTGTGGAGCTATCTGCGCCAGTTCATGTACACGAAATGGGTGATCGTCGTGGACGACGACATCGACGCGCGCGACTGGAAGGACGTGATGTGGGCGATGTCCACGCGCATGGACCCGGCGCGCGACATCACCTTGGTCGAGGGCACGCCGATCGACTATCTCGACTTCGCCAGCCCCGAAAGCGGTTTGGGCTCCAAGATCGGCCTGGACGCCACCGACAAATGGCCGCCGGAGACCAAGCGCGAATGGGGCGTCAAATTGCGCATGGACGATGCGACGATCGAAAAGGTCGACGCGCTGTGGTCGAAACTGGGGTTGCCGGGTTCGGGCAAAGCGATCTGGAAATAGCGCGATGATCGAGCCCGCGATCCCGCCGGACGAAGAAGAACGACTGCGCGTGCTTCATGATTTAGGCGTGCTGGACACGGCACCCGAACGCGAATTCGACGATATCGTCGCGATCGCACGCGCGATTTTCGATACGCCGATGGCGCATCTGACGCTGGTCGACAAGGATCGCCAGTGGCTGAAATCGCGCATCGGCCTGGACGGCGACGAAGCGCCGCGTTCGATCTCGTTTTGCGCGCACGCCATTTTGCGCGACACGGCGTTGGTCGTGCCCGACACGCTGGAGGATCCGCGCTTCCACGACAACCCGATCGCCACGCAAGCGCCGCAGGTGCGCTTCTATGTCGGCCAGCCGATCCGCATGAAGGACGGCACGGCGATCGGCACGCTGTGCGTGGACGATATCGTGCCGCGCGAGGAGCCCACGCAAACCCAGCTCGACGCGCTGGCGGCTTTGGCGCGCTTGGCCGCCGAAGCCTTCGCGTCGCGCAAGGCGCGGAAGTAACGCGCGCGATGGGTCGCATTTTCGACATCCATCTGACCGGGCTTCGCGAACCTTTCGTTGTACATGCCGACCCGCAGGAGGAAGATCTGCTGGATCTGCGCCTGCGCCGCTTGCTGCGCACTTGGCGCAAGAAGCGCTACGCGCTGGGCGGGCCGCCGCTGCGCGCGGAACTCGATGCGGGCGTGATGAACGACATCGGCACGAACACGATGGAGCTTGCCGCCGTCGAAGGCGGCGACTTCGCCTATACGGCTTGCGGCAAATCGCTCGCCGCGGCGATGGGGACCGATCCGGTGGGCACCCGCACCAGCGCCTATCCCAGCGTGATCGCGAAGGCGTTTCTCAGCCTCTACAATCTCGGCCTCAAAACCCGCGTGCCCTATGGCGTGCGCTACGCGCCGCTTCAGCCCAACCGCGTGGACCATTGGCATCGGCTGATCGTACCGATACGCTCGGAATCGGCGTCCAGCAGCGGGTATTTGGTGTGCGGCATTCCCTTCCAGCGTTCCTGATCGTTCTGTTCTTTGCCGCGTTTCCCGCCTTCGCCGACGGGATCACGCGCGCGGGGCCTTCCATCGACGTGCAAGGCATCGTCGAGGGCGACGTCGCACTCACCGGCGGCTCGCTTTACGTGGAAGCCGAGATCGCGGGCGATCTGGTACTGGCGGGCGGCGCCATCGGCGTGGGGGCGGCCACCAAAGTCTCGCGCAACGCCTATATTTTCGGGCACACGCTGTCGATCGCGGGCGATTACGCGCAGCGCGTGTGGCTGACCGGCGACGCGGTGGTCGCGGATATCGCCACGCGCGGCGACGTGAAGATCGCCGCGTCCGGCCCCGTGCGCTTGGGCCCGCATACCAAAATCGGCGGCACCTTGACCATCTGGTCGCCCGAACCGCCCATCGTCGATGCAACCGCGCAGGTGGCGGGCGGCATCGTCCATAATCCCGGCTCGATCGCCGACGCGCTGGAAGCGCTGATGGGCGTCGTCGGCCGGATCTTGCGTTGGGTGTTCTGGTTCGCCATCGGCTTCGTCGCGCTGGGCCTCGCATTGCTTGCACCCGGCTTCACCCACGCCTGCGCCACGACGATCCGCGCCAAACCCTTCGCCGCGTTGTTCTGGGGAATCGGACTTGGCGTGGGCGTGCCCTTCGCCGCGTTGCTGGCGGGGTTCACGCTGGTCGGCCTGCCGCTGGCCGCCACGCTGATCTTGATGCTGGTTTGCGCCGCCGGCCTCGGGTTCCTGATTTCGGGCGCGGCGTTGGGCGGCTTGATCGCGCGCGGTACAGGCCGCGCGCCCCTGCTGCTCGCTTTGGCGATCGGGCTTGCGGCCTTGCTCGCTTCAAGCCATATCCCGATGGCGGGCGGCTGGATCATCGCCCTCGCCTATTTGCTCGGCCTGGGCGCCTTCGCCCGGGAAACCACGCGAAGGATGCGCGCCCCATGACCGCGACCGTTTCGACCCTCGATCTGCTCTCCGATCTCGTCGCCAAGGCGAAGCGCGCGGGTGCCGACGCCGCCGACGCGGTGTTCGTCGAAGGCGTGTCGGTCAGCCATGCGCGCCGCCTGGGCAAGCTCGAAAAACTCGAACGCGCCGAAGGCCACGACATGGGCTTGCGCGTGTTCGTCGGCAAGCGCCAGGCGGTGGTGTCGTCCAACGACCGTTCGCCCAAGGCGCTCGACGCCCTCGTCGAACGCGCGATCGCGATGGCCAAGGCGGGCCTCGAGGATCCCTATTGCGGGCTCGCCGATCCCGCCGACATCGCCAAATCGCTGCCCGATCTCGACATGGTCGATCCGGTCGAGCCGTCGGCCGAAGTGCTGATGGAACGCGCGCGCGCCGCCGAAGAAACCGCCATGGCGGTGAAAGGTGTCACGAACTCCGAAGGGGCCGACGCGAGCTGGGGGACGACGCGCGTCGCCCTGGCCGCATCCAACGGCTTTGCCGCCGAATACGGCCGCAGCTCGCATTCGGTATCGGTCGCGGTGATCGCGGGCGAAGGCACCTCGATGGAGCGCGATTACGATTGGTCGTCCGCCGTGCACGGCGAAGATCTGGAAGACGCCGCCAAGGTCGGCCGCGAGGCGGGGATGCGCGCGGTCCGTCGCCTCAATCCGCAAAAGATCGAGACGACCAAGCTTCCCATCGTGCTCGACCCGCGCGTGTCGGGCAGCATCGTCCGGCATTTGACCAGCGCCATCAACGGCGCATCGATCGCGCGGGGTACAAGCTATCTCAAAACCAAGATGAACGAGATCGTGTTCGCGCCCGGCATTTCGATCATCGAGGATCCGTTCCGCAAGCGCGGCTTGGCGTCGAAGCCCGTGGACGGCGAAGGCATCGCCCCCCAGCGCCGCGCGATCATCGACAAGGGCCGTTTGACGACCTGGATTCTGGATCTGCGCTCGGCGCGCCAGCTCGGCCTCAAATCGACCGGCCACGCCGCGCGCGGCACGACCTCGCCGCCCAGCCCCGCCACGACCAATGTCTATATGGAAGCGGGCACGATCAAACGCGACGCGATGATCAAGGACATCAAGCGCGGCCTGTACGTGTCGGAATTCATCGGCATGGGTGTCAACGGCGTGACCGGCGATTACAGCCGGGGTGCGGCGGGCTACATGATCGAAGACGGCGAATTGACCTTCCCGGTGTCGGAAGTCACGGTCGCCGGCAATCTGATCGAGATTTTCAAGAACCTGACGCCGGCCGACGATCTCGTCTTCCGCCACGGCACCGATGCGCCGACGTTGCGCATCGACGGCTGCACGATTGCCGGACGCTAACTAAGCCGGCCCCACCAGCCGTGCGGCCCGGGGCTTCGCTTCGAAGCGTGCGGGCAAGTAAGCGAGAATGTCGCCGTCCGCCTGCACGGGCTCGCCCGCCGGCCCGTCGATCTCCACCACGCGCGCGGGCAGGATCGTGACGTCGGCGAGATAGGGCAAGCGGCCCAACGCGAGCGCCACGGCGTAGCGGATCGTGGCCCAGCGCCCGGCTTTGCCGAACAGCACGGCTTGAAACTCGGGCGCGTCGAGCCGTGCGTTCGGCGCGGCGACGAAACGCCCGCCATAGTAATGGCCGTTGCACAGGATGACCGACGATGCGCGATGCGCCACGCCGTCGATACGCACATCGTAGAAGCGCGGCGCGAATTTGAAGAGTTGGCGTAGCGTTTCGATCACATAAGCGCCCTTGCCGATGGCGCGTTTGAGCTTCGTATCGACGTCGCGCACCACATGCGCGTCGAACCCCACGCCCGCCATCATCGAAAAGCGCTTTCCGTTGACGAGGCCGAGCGTCACGTCGCGCGGGCTTCCTTCGACGATCGCTTGCGCCACCGCATCCGCGCCCGCCGCCACGCCCAGCTCGTGCGCCAGCACATTGGCCGTACCCAGCGGAATGACCGCGAGCGGCGGGCCGTTTTCGGGCAACCCATTCAGCGCTTCGTTGATCGTGCCGTCGCCGCCGGCGACCACGATGCGATCGGCATCGGCATTGCGCGCGAGATCTTCCGCGTCGCCGCGTTTTTTCGTGGGCTCGAGACGTACCGACAAGCCCCGCCGTTCCAGCGCTTCCAGCACGCGCGACAAAAAGCGCCGCCGGCGCCGCCCGGCGATGGGGTTGTAGACGACCAAAATGCGGGGCGCTGCCGCGTCGGATTTCATTTTTATGACGCTCACGCGAAGTTTCTAAAAATTATTCCCGCAACGGAAGATTCACTCGAAACGGTTACCACGAAGCCCTTATACGGACAAAAGGAAATCGCCGAATCGGCGCGGAGACGGGCAGTGGACAAGTTTGTGGATCATCGTGCCGGCGCCATCGCGATGCGCGCACCCGACGGCATGGGCGGCGGCGGCGATGGCGGCGACGACGTCAAACGCTGGCGCACGATCTTCCTGTCCGACATCCATCTCGGCACGCCGGGCTGCAAAGCGGAGTTCCTGCTCGATTTCCTCAAGCACAACGAATCCGACAAGCTCTATCTCGTCGGCGATATCGTCGACGGCTGGCGCTTGAAGCGCGGCTGGTATTGGCCGCAAGCGCATAACGACGTGGTGCAGAAGGTGCTGCGCAAGGCGCGCAAGGGAACGGAGGTGATCTACGTTCCCGGCAATCACGACGAAGCCTTGCGCGATTATCTCGATCACCATCTCGGCGGCATCTTCATCGCGGGCGAAGCCACGCACGAAACCGCCGACGGCCAGCGCATGCTGGTCGTCCATGGCGACGCGTTCGACGGCGTGGTGCGCTACGCGCGCTGGCTCGCCTTCCTGGGCGACCACGCCTACAATTTCGCCCTCTGGACCAACGAATGGTTCAACCGCGCGCGCCGCACCTTCGGCCTGCCCTATTGGTCGCTGTCGGCGTGGCTGAAGAACAAAGTCAAGAACGCGGTCAAATATATCTCGGATTTCGAGGAAGCGGTCGCGAACGAAGCCCATCGCCGCGGCTTCGACGGCGTGATCTGCGGCCATATCCACAAGGCCGAGATCCGCCGGATCGGCGAAGCGCTTTATATGAACGACGGCGATTGGGTCGAAAGCTGTACGGCCTTGGTCGAGGATTGGGACGGCAGCTTCAAGATCGTCGACTGGGCGCATATCCGCAAATTCGACATGCTCGCCGCCCCGATGGGGGCTTCGCGATGAACGCGGCGGCGCGCAATCTTCGCATCGTCATCGTCACCGATGCATGGCGCCCGCAAGTCAACGGCGTCGTGCGCACGCTGACCGAAACGAAGAAGCAGCTCGAACTGATGGGCCACGCGGTCGAGATGATCGCGCCCGAGCGCTTCACCACCTTCCCCTGCCCGACCTATCCCGAAATCCGCCTGTCGCTGGCGGGATCGCGCAGCGTGGGCAAGCTGCTCGACGCTTTCGCGCCCGACGCCGTGCATATCGCGACCGAAGGCCCGCTGGGCTGGGCGGCGCGCAAAGCGTGCCTGGCGCGCAAGCTGCCCTTCACCACCGCCTATCACACGCGCTTTCCCGAATACGTCAACGCGCGCATTCACGCACCCTTGTCGTGGAGCTACGCGGTGCTGCGCCGCTTCCACGGCCCCGCCAGCCGCGTGATGGTGCCCACGCCGACGGTGAAGAAGGATCTCGAATCCTGGGGCTTCGACAACGTGGTGCTGTGGACGCGCGGCGTCGATCTCGAAATCTTCAAGCCCGGCCCGCGCGATCGCCTGACGACCAAGCCGCCGATCTTCGTCTATGTCGGGCGCGTCGCGGTCGAGAAGAACGTCGAAGCATTTTTGAAGCTCGACTTGCCCGGCTCGAAATGGGTGGTCGGCGAAGGCCCGGCACTTGCGTCGCTGCGCACGACCTATCCGGACGTGAATTTCCTGGGTGTGCTGCAACAGGCCGAACTCGCGCGCGTCTACGGTGCTGCCGACGTGTTCGTCTTCCCGTCGAAGACGGATACGTTCGGCCTGGTGCTGCTGGAAGCCATGGCTTGCGGCACGCCTGTCGCGGCCTATCCGGTCACCGGGCCGCTGGACGTGCTGGGCGATCGCCCGGCCGACCAGTCCGGTGGGGCGATGGATGACGACCTTCGCGCCGCGTGCCTGCGCGCGTTGGAAATCCCGCGCGAACGGGCGCTGGCCCATGCACGCGACTATTCCTGGGCCGAGTGCGCGCGCCAATTCGCCGAGCATCTGCGCCCGCGCGGTTAGCGATCCTTCGCGTGCCACAGCGTGAGATCGCCGCCGAGCCAAGATTGGCCTTGCGGGCGCCGGTCGCCCAACGCGGTCAGGAATTTGGGCTTGTCGAATTCGCCCGCGTAAATCTCGATCCACGCCATATCGTAGAATTTCGCGAAGGGCGTTTGCGTCTTGCCGCCGGTGCGCGCTTCGAACGCCGAAGGATCGGTGTAAGCATCGAACGTGCGTTTGGCGAGGCGATGGAACGGACCGTCGGCGGCGCCGGCGAGGTCGACGCCGTTGGGCCGGGCGAGGAACGCCGCCAGCGCCAACGGGCCCAGCGTGAAGCTGTGATAATGCAGCGCCTTGGCGCCGCGTAAGACTTCCAGCGGCAGGAAGCCGTCCGCATCGACCTGGTCGAGCGTCAGTCGGATGCGCGAAATGCCCCAGCGCCAATTCGCTTCGTCGCCGATGGCGAGTGCCAGCGCCATCGCACACAGCCCCGCCCAGGTCGCGTGGTTGTTGAGCTGCATCGAAGGGGCCGGCCCGCGCCCCGGCGGCTTGTCGTAGGTTGCGCGCAAATGCGGCAGATAGCGCGCGAACCACGCGCGCACGCGGCCTTGCGCCGCCGCATCGTATTCGGGCGCCGTGGCGATCTTGAGATGCGCCAGCGCAAACGCGCAGAACATCCATTTGCGCTCGAAGTTGCCCTGCAAATTCGTCTGGCCGAGCGTGGAATCCGTTTGCGCCATCGCGTCGAGAGCGGCGGCGGCGCAGGCCGCATAGCGCCCATCGACGGGATTGTGCCGCACCCAGCGATCCACGCTGAGGGCCACACCGCGCGTCGCCGTTTCGATCGGCTTCACCAGCGCGTTGCGCGCCTCCAGCCGTTCGGGATCGATGCGGCTATAGACCGGCGGATCGATATAGAAATCCGGTACGACCAGATCGCGCGCGGGCGGCGGCATCGCCGGGCATTGGGCGCTTGCAGAGTTGGGGGCGGGTCCGGGCACGCCCTTGCGCGCCCGTAGGGCGGCGGGGTCGTAGGGATTGACGAAACGCGCCTGCGCGACGGCCGGCGGGATCGCCAGCGTCGCGGCGGAAGCGGCCAGCAGCGTTCGGCGCGAGATCGGATTCATTCCCCGAAGCCTAGGCGGCGGATAAGGCAGCGACAAGCGCAGGGAATGCGGCACCCTGCCATTCCGTTGGAATTGCGGGAGGCACCCATGAAACGCGCACGAATTCTGGCCGCGATTCTGCTGGCGGGAACGGCCACCGCCGCGATGGCGCAGGACTTCGTCTTGCGCGACGCTTCCGGCCGGCGCACCGGCACGATCGAAAGCAGCGGCGGCGACTATATCCGCCGCGACGCCGCCGGGCGCCGGATTGAAACCTATGAAAGCGACGGGCGCGGCGGTTACATCATCCGCGATGCGAGCGGACGGCGGACCGGCACGCTCGAAAAACGTTAGAGATCGCCGAGCTTCATCTCGGGCGAGTACTCGGTGTCTTCGACTTCCTTGGTGATCGCCTGACCGCAAATCACGATGCCCTTGGCGGCGTCGAAAGTCAGGGTCGGGCCGCCGTAAAGCTGCCAGCCCTCGTTCAACGCCTTGGTCACGCGGTGGCAGAAGGACGAATCGTCCTTGCCGGTCAGATAGCGATAGGCCTGCATATGATCGATGTCCCGGATGCTGTCAGTGCTTGACCCCGCGCAGACGGGCCATCAGTTCCTGCTGGAACAGGCCCCCGTCCTTGCGGGTTTTGCCCTTGAGGAATTCGCCCACGACCTTCTGCGCCGCCTCGCGGTCGTAGATCTCCCCGCCCTCGACCACCACCTTGGCGCGCTCGAGCACTTTGGGGTCGAGTTTGCGCCGAATGGCGTCGGCCTGGAGGTTGATCCGGCGCATGACCGCTTTGCGGTCGTCGGGTGGGCTGGGCGGCATGTCTAAAAACCTAACCGATTCTTGGGTCTAGCACCAGCCCGGCCGGGGGCGCCTTCGGGGGGCTTTAACCCCCGCTTCGCTGTTGCCATATACGGTCTGCGAAGGGTATAAGCCCGGCGCCGTTTTCACGGATGTAGCCCGCGCGTCCGCCGTCCGCCTTTTCAGGGGGGATAGGCGCCCGCGCGGTTTCGTTTTACCCAACCCCCGGCCCGCTTCCTTTTGAGGAAATCCGAGCCGGCGCCAACGGAGGCAGTCGTGCCGCGAACTATCCCGATCGAGAAGCTCCGCAATATCGGCATCACCGCGCATATCGACGCGGGCAAGACCACGACGACCGAGCGGATCCTCTATTACACGGGCAAGTCCCATAAGATCGGCGAGGTCCACGACGGCAACACCACGACCGATTACATGGAGCAGGAGCGCGAGCGCGGCATCACGATCACGTCCGCCGCAGTGACCGCCGAGTGGAACGGCCACCGCATCAACGTCATCGACACGCCCGGCCACATCGATTTCAACATCGAAGTGAACCGTTCGCTGCGCGTGCTCGACGGCGCCGTGTTCGTCATTTGCGGCGTGGCCGGCGTGCAGCCCCAGTCGGAAACGAACTGGCGCTTGGCCGATCGCTATAACGTCCCCCGTGTCGTGTTCGTCAACAAGATGGACCGCACGGGTGCGGACTTCTACAAGGCCGTCGACTCCATGAAGGAGAAGCTCGGCATCGTCACGGCCGTGTGCCAGATCCCGATCGGCGCCGAAGGCGACTTCAAGGGCATCATCGATCTCGTCCGCATGAAGGGCGTGATTTGGCACGGCGACGAGCTGGGCGCCAAGTTCGACGACATCGAAATCCCGGCCGACCTCGTCGACAAGGCGAAGGAATTCCGCCAGCAGCTGCTCGACGCCGTCGTCGGCGTCGACGATGCCGCCATGGAAGAATATTTCGAGAAGAACGACGTTGCGGAAGCGACGCTGAAGCGCTGCATCAAGAAGGGTGCGATATCGGGCGCGTTCCGTCCGGTGTTCTGCGGCTCGGCCTTCAAGAACAAGGGCGTGCAGACGCTGCTCGACGCGGTCATCGACTATCTGCCGTCGCCGGCCGACATCCAGGGCATGCGCGTCATCACCGAGGAAGGCGAAGCCGAGCGCTTCAAGGCCGCCAAGGACGACGAGCCGTTCTCGGCGCTCGCGTTCAAGATGATCAACGACAAGTACGGCAACCTCACCTTCGTGCGGGTCTATTCGGGCATGCTCAAGTCCGGCGACACCGTGCTCAACACCACGAAGGGCGAGAAGGAACGCATCGGCCGCATGTTCCAGATGCACGCCGACAAGCGCGACGAGATCAAGGAAGTCTACGCCGGCGACATCGTCGCTTTCGTGGGCCTGAAGGACACCGGCACGGGCGATACGCTCGCGGCACCGGAAGATCCCGTGATCCTCGAGCGCATGGCGTTCCCCGTGCCCGTCATCGACATCGCGGTCGAGCCCAAGACGAAGGACTCGGTCGAGAAGATGGCCATCGGCCTCCAGAAGCTGGTCGCCGAAGACCCCAGCTTGCGTCTGAAAACCGATCACGAGTCGGGCCAGACCATTCTGTCGGGCATGGGCGAGCTGCATCTCGAAATCATCGTGGACCGTCTCAAGCGCGAATACGGCGTCGAAGCCAATATCGGCTCGCCGCAGGTCGCGTATCGCGAGACGATCTCGAAGGCGCACACCGAAACCTACACCCACAAGAAGCAGTCGGGCGGTTCGGGCCAGTTCGCCGAAGTCACGATCCGTTTCGAGCCGCAGGAGCGCAATGCCGGCGTCGTGTTCGAGGACGAAGTCGTCGGCGGTTCGGTGCCGCGCGAGTTCATCCCGGCCGTCGAAAAGGGCATCAAGGTGCAGTGCGAGCAGGGCGTGCTCGCGGGCTTCCAAACGGTCGACTTCAAGTACTCGCTGCTCGACGGCAAGTACCACGACGTCGACTCGTCGGCGCTGGCCTTCGAAATCGCCGCCAAAGCCTGCTTCCGCGAAGGCATGCGCAAGGCCCAGCCGATCATCCTGGAGCCGATCATGGACGTCGAAGTCACGACGCCGCCCGACCATGTCGGCGACGTCGTGGGCGACATCAACCGCCGCCGCGGCATCATCCAGAGCCAGGATCAGGTCGCGACGTCGGTCATCATCCGCAGCCACGTGCCGCTGTCGGAAATGTTCGGCTACATCTCGGATCTGCGTTCGATGTCGAAGGGCCGCGCGTCCTTCACGATGCAGTTCGACCACTACGAGCCGGTGCCGCGCAACATCGCGGAAGAGATCATGTCCAAGAACGCGGCCTGATCTTCCGGCACATCGCTACGGCGAACGGCGCGGGCGGAGAAATCCTCCCGCGCCGTTTTCTTTTTCAGAGTTTGCGCAGGAAGCGCAGCGTGGTCTTGCCGTAGTCGCGCAGATCTTCCTGCGCGAAGCCCTCGGGTACGTCGAACGCCTCGTGCTCGCCGGTTTCGGCGACGGCGACACAACCCGGCGCCAGCCAGCCCTTCGCGTTCAACGCGGCCAAAGCCTTCGGCCCCAGTTCCTGGCCGTAAGGCGGATCGAGGAAGACGAGCGTGGCGGGCGTCCAGGGTGCGGGCGGCGGCGCCACGGGATTCGTCGCATCGCCCAGCACCAAGCGCGCGGCGCCTTGCGCCTTGCACGCGGCGATATTGGCCTCGATCAAACGGCGCGCATTCGCCGCCTGTTCCAGGAACAGCACGTTGGCGGCGCCCCGCGACAAGGCTTCAAGGCCGAGCGCCCCGGTCCCGGCGAACACGTCCAGCACCGCGGCCCCTTGCAGCATCGACACGCCGCCGGGCGCATAGGCGCCGTGGCCCAGAATATTGAACAGCGATTCGCGCTGACGCTCGCCCGTCGGGCGGATCGTGCGGTCGTCGGGGGCCATGAGTTTGCGCCCGCGCCAGCGCCCGCCGACGATGCGGATCGATCCCGAACCTTGCGGACGGGTCACGTCGCCGGCCTGCCGCCGAGCTTCAACGGCGCCCCGGCCAAGGCCGAGCCGAGCACCTTGCGCAATTCGCCGGGACCGACTTCCTCGATGGCGCTGACGGCGAGCTTGTCGAGTTCGAAGGCGCCGTAGCCGATGCGGATCAAGCGATTGACCTGCAAACCCATCGCTTCGCACACGCGGCGGATTTCGCGGTTCTTGCCTTCGGTCAGCTCGAAGATCATCCAGGCATTGCTGGTGTTGGGTTTGCCTTCGAGGCGCGCGTCGATGGCGCCGTAATGCACGCCTTCGATGCTGATGCCGTTTTTGAGTCGCGCGAGGCGGGCCGGATCCGGGCTGCCATAGACGCGGACGCGATATTTGCGCTTGATGCCGGTCGCGGGCAGCTCCAGATGGCGCTTGATGCCGCCGTCGTTGGTCAGCAGCAGCAGACCTTCGGAATTGTAGTCGAGACGCCCGACCGGCATCAGGCGCGGCAACTCGGCCGGCATGCCGTCATAGATCGTCGGGCGGCCTTCGGGATCGCGCGTCGCGGTCAGCACGCCGCGCGGCTTGTGGAAGCGGAACAGGCGCGGCCGCTCGGGCTTCGCCAGTTTCTTGTTGTCGACGATGATCTCGTCGCTCGGCTGCACGTTGTGTGCGGGGCTGGTCAGGCGTTTGCCGTTGATGAAGACGCGGCCTTGCGCGATCAGCGCTTCGGCTTCGCGGCGCGAGCACAGACCCGCGCGCGCCATCACCTTGGCGATACGTTCACCCTTGGGGGTTTCGTCGGTCATCGGCGGCACGCGGCGACGAAGGCGCGGAAGATCGCGTCGTCGCCCGGATCGATCGAATACTCGGGATGCCATTCGACGCCCAGGCAGAAACGCTTGCCCGGCGCCTCGATGGCTTCGATCACGCCGTCGGGCGCCTTGGCGCTGACGATCGTGCCGGGGCCGACACTCTTGACCGCTTGGTGATGGGCGGAATTCACGTCCATGCGCGCGCGCTCCCCGTTGACGCGATGCAGCAGCGTGCCGGGGACGACATCGACGATGTGCCCGGGCTCGGTGCGCGGATTGGGTTGTTCATGCGGCAGGCAGCCCGGCACTTCGTCCGGGATGTGTTGGATCAGCGTGCCGCCCAGAGCGACCGCCAGCAATTGCTCGCCGCCGCAAATGCCCAGGATCGGCATGTCGCGGTCCAAAGCGCCTTTGACGATCGCGTATTCAAAGGCGGTGCGCCGGTCCTTGGTTTTGACCGTCACGTGCTTGCTGGCCGCCCCGAACATCGCGGGATCGACGTCGAAGGCGCCGCCGGTGATCAGCAACCCGTCGATCCGGTCGAGATAATCGCCGGCCTTTTCGGGCTCGTGCGGCAACGCCACGGGCAAGCCGCCGGCCGCCGCCACGGCGCCGCAGTAATTCTGGCGCAGCGCGTACCAGGGCATTTTCGACCAGCCGCCGGCCGGTTCGCTGTCCAACGTGATGCCGATAAGGGGGAGCGTCATGATGGAAATCTCTTAGCACGCGGGCGATTCCCCGGTAAACGGAACCCATGTCCGGGTTCATGGAATTGGCCCTCGAACAGGCCCGAAAAGCCGCCGCGGCGGGCGAAGTGCCCGTCGGCGCCGTGCTGGTCGACGCGCAAGGCGCCGTTCTGGCCGCGACGCATAACCGCGTCGAGTGCGATAACGACCCGACCGCGCATGCCGAAATGCTGGCGATCCGCCAAGCCGCCGCCAAACGCGGCGATGCGCGCCTGCCCGATTGCGATCTCTACGTGACGCTGGAACCCTGCCCGATGTGCGCGACGGCGATCAGCTTCGCGCGGCTGCGCCGGGTCTATTGGGGGGCGTCGGATCCCAAAGGCGGGGGCATCGAAAACGGCCCGCGCATTTTCGCGCAAGCCACCTGCCATCACCGGCCGGAATTGATCGGCGGCATCGCCGAAACCGACGCGGCCGCCCTGCTGCGCGATTTCTTCAAAGCGCGGCGTTAGACTTTCGGCAGGTATTTGGCGTTCTTCGCCAGGAACGGATTGACGAAGCGCACGCCCTTCAGCGTACGGCCATCCTGAAAATCTTCGGTGAACAGGACGCCACATCCCGCCCGCCGGCAAGTCGCCCACAGCATCGCATCCCAAAACGCGAGTTTATGGCGCTCGACGGCCCAGAGCGCGTCGTCGAGATCGTCGGATGCGGCGGGAACGACAACAAAAGCGGCGCGAAGACGGACAAGCTTCGCGGTGATCGTGCTGGCGGCGATTTTCTTGCGCCGCAAGACATTGGAGAATTCGGCAAGCGATTGCAGGGTTAGAAAAGCGCCGTCGGGCCGCGTCATGGCCGAAATCAGATTCGACGCTTTGATCTGACGCTCGCCCGCTTCGTCATCAAGGGCATAGATCAAAATATTGGCGTCAAGCGACGCGATCACCGCTCGTGCATCTCGTCACGCGTAAAGCGCCGGCCGCCCAACCGGAGCCCCCCGGAGAACGCCTCCCGCAACCGCGCCGCCGCGCGCGCACGGTCGGGATCGGTGCGGTCGGAGACGGGAACGAGCCGGACGACCGGCTTTCCGCGCCGCGTGACGGTCACGATCCGGCCGGCTTCGACCTCGGCCAGCAGCTTCGAGAATTTCTGGTTTGCCTCGCGGGCGCCGACGAATTTCATGCCGCCAATGTAGTGACATTGGGCCGAAGCGTCAAACCGCCGCCGAAAACCGCCAAGCGCCGTCCGCGTCGCGCGCGCGTTTGGCTTCGCCGCGCGATTCGAGCAGATGGAGATGCGCCAACGCCTCGCCGACCGCGAGGCCGACGACGCGCGGCGTGATCTCGCGCTTGAACAGCAGCTTGAAGCAATCGACCGCGCGCAACCCCGCCGGGGTCTCGGCGAAGGCCTGGCGCAAAGCCGCCAAGCGTTCCTCGTGATGCGCGCGGATCGCCGCGATGCGCGCCCCCACGCCGCGATAAGGCTGGCCGTGGGCGGGCAGGATCAACGTCGATTCCGGCACGCCGGCGAAACCGTCGAGACTGTCGAGATAATCGCGCAGCGGATCGGCGAAGGGATCGACCGGCCAGACGCCGATATTGGGCGTGATGCGCGGCAGCACGATATCGCCGACGATCGCGACGCCAAGCCCCGCCGCCCACAAACACGCATGTTCCGGGCAATGGCCGCGCCCGATGATCGGCAGCCAATCTTGCGCGCCCAAAGACAGCGCGCGCCCGCCATGGATCCGGCGATAATGCGCGGGCAAATCCGGCACGCCGCGCCGATAGAGATTTTCGGGCGTGGCGAATTGCCCGACCGAATCGTGATCGATGCCGTTGGCGCGATAGAAGCCGATGCGATTCTCGATATCGCCCGGCGTGGCGGGCGTGATCGCGTAGCGCGCGGTCATGTATTCGCCCATCGTCGTCCAAAGTTCGACGTCCCAACGCCGGCAGATCCATGCCGCCAGGCCCATATGGTCGGGATGGAAATGCGTGCAGATCAACCGCCCGACCGGCTTGCCGTCGAGCTGGGTTTCGAACACGCGCTCCCACTCGGCCATGGTTTCGTCGCGCGCCAAGCCGGTATCGACGATCGTCCAGAACGGGCCTTCGTCGATCAGCCAGACATTGATGTGATCGGGCGGGAACGGCAGCGTCAGCCGCACCCATTTGACGCCGGGGGCGAGCAGCTTGGCGCCGCCGCTTTCCGGCGGCTCGATATCTTCGTAGACGAAGCCGGTCACAATACGCGCCAGCCGATATCGCGCCGGCAGAATCCGCCCGGCCAGTCGATCGCGTCGACGGCCTTATAGGCCCGGCTTTGCGCGTCCTTGGCCGTTTTGCCGATCGCGCAAACACCGAGCACGCGCCCGCCATCGGCGACGATCTTGGCGCCGTCGGCCTTCGTGCCCGCGTGGAAGATCGTCACGCCGTCGAGCTTGCCCGCCGCGTCGAGATTGCGGATCTGCGTGCCCTTCTTGGGCGTGTTCGGATAGCCTTCCGCCGCCATGACGACGCAGATCGCCGTGTCGTCGCGCCAGCGCAGATCGAAGCGCTTGAGCTCGCCCTGCTGGCTCGCGATCAACGCGGGCAGCAGATCGGATTTGAGGCGCAGCATCAGCGTCTGGCATTCCGGATCGCCGAAACGCACGTTGAACTCGATCAGCTTCGGGCCCGCTTTACCGATCATCAGCCCGGCGAACAACACGCCCTTGAAGGGTGCGCCTTCTTTGGCCATGGCTTTGACCGTGGGCAGCACGATCGTTTCCATGATCCGCTTTTCCATCGCGGCATCGACCAGCTTGGTCGGCGAGTAAGCGCCCATACCACCGGTATTCGGACCGGTATCGCCGTCGCCCACGCGCTTATGATCCTGCGCCGCGCCGAACGACAAGGCGTGTTCGCCGTCGCACAGCGCGAAGAAGCTCGCCTCCTCGCCATCGAGGAATTCCTCGACCACGACTTCCGCCCCCGCCTTGCCGAAACGCCCGGCGACCATCGCATCGTCGATCGCGGCCAAGGCTTCGTCCAACGTCGCCGCCACGACCACGCCTTTGCCGGCCGCGAGGCCATCGGCCTTGACGACGATGGGGGCACCCTTTTCTCGGATATAAGCGCGCGCCGCATTGGCGTCCGTGAAGCGGCGATATTCGGCCGTGGGCACGCCCGCGCGGGCGCAGAAATCCTTCATGAAGCCTTTGGAGCCTTCGAGCCGCGCGGCGGCGGCCATCGGCCCGAACGCAGGGATCCCCGCCTCGGCCAAGCGGTCGACGATCCCGGCGACCAGCGGCGCTTCCGGCCCGACAACGACGAAATCGATCTTCTGGGCCTTGGCCGCCGCGACGATGCCGGCGATATCTTCGGCCCCCACGGGCAGGCATTCGGCCAGGGCCGCGATGCCCGGATTGCCCGGCGCGCAGAACAGCTTGTCGCACAAGGGCGAAGCGGAAATCGCCCAGCACAGGGAATGTTCGCGCCCGCCCGAACCGACGACCAAAATGCGCATGGCGATAATTCCGTCTCCCTCGAATCCGGTCCCGCTTGTATCATGCGGGGCATGGAATCCCCGCGCGGCAATTTGCCGGAATACACCGTTTCGGAGCTTTCGCAAGCGGTCAAACGCACGGTCGAGGATGCGTTCGAAATCGTGCGCGTGCGCGGTGAAATTTCGGGCTTCAAGCGCCATTCCTCGGGCCATCTTTATTTCGCGCTGAAGGATGCCGATTCGGCGATCGACGGCGTGTGCTGGCGCGGCTCGGCGGGAAAACTCGCGATCAAGCCCGAAGACGGCATGGAAGTGATCGCGGTCGGGCGCCTCACCACCTATCCCGGCCGTTCGAAATACCAGATCGTGGTCGAGCGGATGGAGTTGGCGGGCCAAGGCGCCCTGCTGAAGCTGATCGAGGATCGCAAGAAGCGCCTCGCCGCCGAAGGCTTGTTCAACGCCGAACGCAAACGGCCTTTGCCGTATTTGCCGACGGTCATCGGCGTCATCACCTCCCCCACCGGCGCGGTCATCCGCGACATTCTGCATCGCCTGTCCGACCGCTTCCCGCGCCATGTGCTGGTCTGGCCGGTGGCCGTGCAAGGCGACGGGGCGGCCGAACAGATCGCGACGGCGATCAAGGGCTTCAACGCGCTGGAATCGGGCGGCAAGATTCCGCGCCCGGATGTGCTGATCGTCGCGCGCGGCGGCGGCTCGATCGAAGATCTGATGGCGTTCAACGAGGAAATCGTCGTGCGCGCGGCGGCCGAGAGCGACATCCCGCTCGTCTCCGCCGTCGGGCACGAGACGGATACGACGCTGATCGATTTCGCGTCCGACCGGCGCGCCCCCACGCCCACCGCCGCCGCCGAAATGGTCGTGCCCGTGCGCCAGGAACTGATCGCGCGGCTCGCGCGCAACGCCGCGTCGCTGGAAGCGGGGCTGGAGCGCCTCTTCGACGACCGCCGCCAGCGTTTGTCGGCGGCGTCGCTGGGCGACCCGATGCGCTTGGTCGAAGATCGCGCCCAGCGTTTGGACGAACGCGCCGAGCGCTTGAAGCTCGCGGGCACGGCGCTGATCGACAAGCGCAAGCGCATCGTGATCGAACTGGGTGCACGCCTGCCCGATCCCAAGACGCAGTTGGAGCGCGCCAAAGGCGCCCTCGCGCGGATCGGCGGCGCGCTGACCGCGAATATCGCGGCGACCAAATCGACTCTGGCGCGCGAGACGATCCATGTCGGCGATCTGCTGGCCCGCGCCAAGGGGGCGGCTTTGCGCGGGATCGATACGCGTATCGCGTCGCTGGGTCGCGCGGGCGATCTGCTCGAAAGCTATTCCTATCGCAAGACGCTGGCACGCGGCTTCGCGCTGGTGACCGACGCGCAAGG
Source organism: Tagaea sp. (assembly GCA_965228135.1). GTDB lineage: Bacteria > Pseudomonadota > Alphaproteobacteria > CACIAM-22H2 > CACIAM-22H2 > Tagaea. The sequence continues at coordinate 3,923,967 of OZ245798.1, read as the reverse complement.
CCAGTTGGTCACACAAGCCAGCGACGCGCGCAAGGCGGGCGACGTCACCTTGCGCTTCGCCGATGGCGATGTCGGTGCGCAAGTCGAGGGTACGGCGCCGCGCAAAGCGCCCGCGCCCAAACCTGCCGCACCGCCGGGCAAGCAAGGCTCGCTGCTGTGAAACGCCTGCTGGTCGCGTTGGCGTTGTTCGTTGCGGCGCCCGTCGCGGCAGAAGAAATTGAAATCAAAGGCGAGGTCGCGCAAGGCGGCTTCGCCGTGGTGCGCGCCGCCCCCGGCATTCGCGCGATTTTCGAAGGCCGCGAAATGCGCGTCTCCGCCGATGGGCGTTTCCCCATCGCCTTCGGCCGCGATGCGGCCAAGCAGGCGACGCTGGAATTGATCTTCCCCGATGGGCGGCACGAGCGGCGCACGCTCGCGGTGAAGCCCCGCAAATTCGACATCCAACGCATCGACGGCCTGCCCGAGGCGATGGTCACACCCGATCCCGTCTTGCTCGAACGCATCCGCGCGGAGAATGCGCGCATCGCCGAAGCGCGCAAGATCGACGGCGCGGAGCCCTTTTATCTGCAAGGCTTCGTCTGGCCCGTCGTCGGCCGGATTTCGGGTGTTTACGGCAGCCAGCGCATTTTGAACGGCCAGGCGCGCCAGCCGCATTACGGCATCGATATCGCCGTGCCCACGGGCACGCCGGTCGTCGCGGCGGCCGATGCGGTCGTGACCTTCGCCGACCCGGATATCTATTTCACCGGCGGCACGCTGATCCTGGATCACGGCGCGGGCGTGAGTTCGACCTATTCGCACCTGTCGCGCATCGACGTGACGGTCGGCCAGCGCGTGCGCCAAGGCGAAACGGTCGGGGCCGCCGGCGCCACGGGGCGCGTAACGGGCCCGCATCTCGATTGGCGGGTCAATCTGTTCGATATCCGCGTCGACCCGATACTGGTCCTGCCGCCTATACCCGTAGCGCGTTAGGCCGCTTTTGTCCGGAATTCGACTTCCCTGCCGGCCGCCGCAAGCATATCGACCAACACGTCGATCGAGAACAGGCCGATCTTGCCGCGCATCAAATCCGACACGCGCGGCTGCGTGACGCCCAAACGGCGCGCCGTTTGACTTTGCGTCCAGGCTTCGTCACGGATCCGCTGCTGTAGCTCCGCCATCAGCGCCGAGCGCAGCTTCATATGCGCCGCCTCGCCGGGCAATTTTTCGATGGCGTCCCAAACGCTGTCGAATTTCTTGCGGCTCACGACGACTTCTCCTTCGTCAATCTCAAGTAACGCCTCCGCGCCAAATCGATATCGGTGCGCGCGGTCTTCATCGTTCTCTTCTCGAACGCATGCAGCACATGCAACGCGTCCGAAAACTTCGCGACATAGATCACACGATAAGCACCCGACGCGTCGCGCACCCGGATTTCCGCAGCGCCGGCGCCGACCGATGCCATCGGCTTCCAATCGTCCGCTTCCAGCCCCATTTGCAGCTTGTCGATCTGGAAACCGATCTCGCGCCGCGCGACATCGGGGAATTCCCGCAAATCGTCGAGCGACGTGCCATTGAAGTGCACGGGCTTGCGCTTTCGCGTCACACCCGATTTATACAAAATTTTGTATAAACCCGCAAGCCCGGCCGATCAGCCGCCCGATTCTTTCTTTTCTTCCGCCGGCGGGGTCTTGGGCTCGATCAGGTCGGCGACGCGCTTGGTCATCTGCTCGACCTTGTAGTCGGGGAAGCGATAGGCCCAGCCCTTGGTCTTCGCGGCGATTTCCGTCGCTTGCTTGGCCGCGTCTTCGGCCGAACGCAGGCGCGCATTGGGCGTGGCCGCCGGATCGACCGGCGCAGCCGGCGCGTCGAACGTCGCCGTGACGCGCGCCCAGCGCATGTCGCGGTCCTGCACCAAGGCGATCTCGATCTTCAGCCCGTCGAAGGTCGTATAGACCGCGCGTTCGCGCGCCGCATCGAAATCGAGCCCCTCGGCCTTGCGCACGTCTTCGAGGTCCAAACCTTCGAAGGTGCTGGAGAGCAAATTCACGTCGAAGGCCGATTTGACCTTCTTGTCGTCGGGTACGCCGGCAAGATCGATATCGTTGTCGGCGGGCGATTTCTTGCCGGCCGACAGGCGTTCGCCATCGATCGCGGTCAGATCGATCGACGCGATGCGCTCGCGCTCCACATTCATCACCCGGCGGTCGAGCCACTTCGCGGCGTCGCGCTCGGGCGCCACGCGGCCGCGCGCGAGATAGACTTGGTTCTCGCTCGGACGGCGCACGAACGTGCCGTCGCCCGCCGTGCCCTGGCGGCCGAAGCGCGAACGGCCGATCAGCAGATCGGCGAGGGCCGCGTTGTTCGCGTCCGCGAGCGTCAGGCGGATCGCTTTTTGATCCTTACCCGCGCCGTCGAGATCGAGTTCGGCATGCAAGGCGGGATTGGCGGTACGCGACTCCGTGATCCGCAACGCGACGAGTTCGAGCAGCAAACGGCGCATCTGATCGGAATCGGCCGCGTAGCCGTCGCGTTCGGGCAGAACCCAGGTCTCGCCGTCGCGCTTCAGCGTGAACGCGGCACCGCCCGTTTCGATCCGCACGGCGGCGATGGCGTTCGCCTTGGCCGCGAGATCGGGGAACACGAGCGCGCCCGCGGCCTGATCGACCGGCGCCACGTCGCGCGTGGCATTGACGTAATAGGCGCCCCCGCCCGCCAGCAATGCGGCGACGGCCAGGATCCCGAGAGTTTTCGCGCGCATCGGGCTCTCCGATCAGTTCGCGGCCGGGCGGCGGCGGCGAATGCGCAGCCAGCCCAGCACCAACGCCAGCAATGCGACCGCGACGGGCACGGCGGCGATATTGATCGCCTTGGTCGCGATCTCGACGCGTTCGATATCGCCGCGCAATTGCGCCTGCACGTCGCGCAACTCGCGGCGGAAGCCGACGAGTTCGCCGCGGAACTTTTCGATCTCCGCCTGCTGTTCCGGCCCCGCGATGGCGCGGTTGCTTTGCTCGCCCGAGGCGCCACGCCCCTGCAACTGGGCGAGGCGCTGCTCGGTTTCCTTGAGCTTTTCCTGAAGCTCGCGTTCCTTGGCGCGGAAACGCGCTTCGGCGTCGCGCTGGATCGATTGCAGCGCCGTGAACGGACGCTGCGACAGCCCGCGCCCGCGCAGACCGATCAGCTCCGACGAGCCCAGCAGATTATCGACCGCGTTGACGACGAAATCGCCGTTATAGGCGGCGGGCACGGCCACGCGCTGGCCGAAGAAATCCTGCGTCGTCACCCAGAAGCGATCGTCGAGCAGATCGGTATCGGCGACGACGATGGCGTTCAGATCGTTCTGGCTTTTCGCGAGATGGGCGGGCGGGTTTTCCGGCGCTTTCTCGCCTTCCGCCGGGGCGGGGCGAGCGTCGAAGGCCGAGTTGACGGCGCCATGCAGGCGTGCGGCCAGCACGAAGCTTTCGCCCGACGGTTTGAAGTCTTGATAGAGCTGTACGGGATCGGGCTGCAGACGCACCTTGTCCGCGTCGATCGCTTCGGAATCGGTCGACGTGCGGATCAACGGCTGGAAGGCGATCGTGGCACCATCCTTTTTCTTGAGGATGCCGGCCGACGCCGCCTGGATGACCGAGGCTTCGCTGAGCAGGATGTCCGATTTGTCGAAATTCGCGTCGCGCAGCGTGAGCCACAGCACGTAATCGACTGCGCGCATGCGGCCTTCGGTACCCACATTGACGCGTCGTGCGGCTTGGCGATCGCCGGCGAGCTTGCCCGGCTCCATCTCGATGCCCCAAGCGTCGAAGATCTTTTTGAGGTCGGAGGCCGCGTTGCCGCCCATCGCCTGCGGGCCGCCGCGTGCCGCATCGGATTCCGCATGCGGATCGACGAAGACGAGCAGACGCCCGCCGCGCATCGCGAACTGGTCGATCGCGTAGAGTGTGGATTCCGGCAATTCCTTGGGATGCACCAGCATCAACACGCCGATGTCGGCGGGGATCTCGGTCGCGTTGGGCTCGATCCCGCGCACTTCGAAGAACTGCGTGAGCTGCGAATAGACGGCCGACGGCGGCGTGGGCCGCATCGAGCGGAATTCGCCCGCCATCGGGATCATCGTCATCAAACCGACGACCGGCTTCTTGGGCGTGGCGAGATTGTAGACGAGCTTGGTGAGGTCGTATTCGAGGAAGCGCTCGCGATCGGGCTGGAAGAAGGCGATCGCTTCTTCTTTGTCGGCGGTGTTCGATCCCGCGAGGCCGAAATAGACCGTCTCGCCCTGCTGGTTGAGCGGCACGGCCTGAAGGCCGAAAGCGACGGCGCGATCTTCCTCGTCCGAAAACGGCGGCGGATCGATGATCTGCAGGCGCAACTTGCCGCGCGCGGCGTCGCGGTATTCCTCCAACATCTCGCGCACGCGCACGGCGTAGACGCCATAGGACGGAATCTCGCGGCCCAGACGTTCGGAATAATAGAAGCGCAGCGTGACCGGCTCGTCGATGCGGCCCAGGATCGCGCGCGTCCCCTGGCTCAGCGTGAACAGCTTGTCGGACGTGAGGTCCAGACGCAGGCCCTGGAGCAGCGGGCCCGCGAGCGAATTGACCGCGACGAACAGGATCGCGGCCAGCGCGATCCCCATGCCACCGAGTGCGGAACGGCCCATCTTCATCGCTCAGCCCGCCTTCTTGAGTTCGACCAATGCGGCGTTCGCGAACAGGAACGCGGCGATCAGCGAGACGAAATAGACGAGATCGCGCAGATCGATGACGCCGCGCGAGATCGCCGAGAAATGCGCCATGAACGAGAAGCCGGCGATCGCATCGACCACGGCTTGCGGCGCCCAGCCCGCGAAGAAGGCGAGCACCATCGTGGTGCCCGAGACGGTGAACACGAAGCACACCGCGGCCGCCACGACGAAGGCGATGACCTGGCTTTTGGTGATCGCCGAAACGCAAGCGCCGATCGCGAGGTACCCGCCCGCCATCAACAGCGAGCCGATATAGGACGCCGCGATGATGCCGTTATCGGGATTGCCCAAGATGTTGACCGTGATCCACATCGGGAAGGTCAGGATCAACGCGATGGCGATGAACGCCCAGGCGGCGAGGAACTTGCCGACCACCGCCTCGCCGATCGAAATCGGCAGCGTCAGGAACAATTCGATCGTGCCGGAGCGGCGCTCTTCCGACCACAGGCGCATCGAGATCGCCGGGATCAGGAACAGATAGAGCCACGGGTGGAACGAGAAGAAGGCCTGGAGATCGGCCTGACCGCGTTCGAAGAAATTGCCGAGATAGAAGGTGAAGACGCCCGCGAGGACCAGGAAGATCACCAGGAAAACATAAGCGACCGGGGTGGCGAAATAACCGCCGAGCTCGCGCTTCAGGATGAAGCAGATATTGCGCATCGTCAGGCCGCCTTATTGGTGATGTCGCGGAAGACTTCGTCGAGGCGGCCGCGTTCCTCGCGGATCTCGTCGATGCGAATCCCCGCCGCGCGCGCCATGCGGCCCAATTCGGCCAGCATCGGCACGCCGCCGCGCGGGAAGGCGGTCAGCATGGCAAGGCCGCCCTCGCCTTCCACCATCTCGAACGCCGCGACGCCGGGATGGCCGTTCCACAGCGCCTTCAAGCGCGGCACTTCCGCCGCCGTCGTGACGACCGACACGGCGTAATGCCAGCGCGAGCGCTTCTCGAGCGCTTCGGGCGTGCCGTCGGCCAGCACGCGGCCTTTGGCGATGACGATGGCGCGCGCACAGATCGCGTCGACTTCTTCCAGGATATGCGTCGAGATGACGATCGCCTTTTCGGGCGCGATCTGGCGGATCAACTCGCGCACTTCGTGTTTCTGGTTGGGATCGAGACCATCGGTCGGCTCGTCCAGGATCAGCACTTCGGGATCGTGCAGCAGCGCCTGCGCCAAGCCGACGCGGCGCTTGAACCCCTTGGACAGCGTGTCGATCGGCTGGTGCAAAACACCTTTCAACTGGGCGCGCGCGACGGCGAGGTCGACGCGCTTGGCGCGCTCGGCGCCGTCGAAACCGCGGATCGCGCCGACGAAATCCAAAAACGCCGCCGCCGTCATGTCGGGATAGGCCGGCGCCCCCTCGGGCAAATAGCCGATGCGCTTCTTGGCCTCGATCGGCTGGGCCTCGACATCGAAGCCGCACACCGTGGCCGTGCCCGCGGTGGGGGCGAGGAAGCCCGTGATCATCTTCATCGTCGTGGACTTGCCGGCCCCGTTGGGCCCCAGGAAACCCAGGACTTCGCCCTTGCGCACGGTGAAGGACACGTCCTCCACCGCGCGGATGGGACCGAAATGCTTCTGGAGATTTTTGATGTCCAGCATCGTGCCGGCTGACGTGGTGGAAGCGGACATGGTCGAGCGTTATCCCGTTCCGAATTGTCCAATACGACGGCGTGCAATTGCGCGCGTCGCGAAGCGCTCCTCATTTAGGGGATTTGGCGGCGATTGCAAGCGCTTGGTGGTTTCGAAAGGTTGCGGGTATCGCAAGTTGGTACATTATATACTAATGCATACCACGGCATACAGTCCGACATGTTAGATGGCAATTAACAGGTTGTTAGTGCCGCCGGCGCGTAGATGCGCCACAACACGCGACAAGAGCGACAGGAGGCAAATAGGGGTGCGAAAGAGGTTCGCCATCCGAAATCTGCGGCGGCTGCCGGCGATGCTGGTCGGCGTGCTGTTCGCACTCGTTTTGGCGATCATCTGGGGATCGATCGCGGCAACGCTGATCCGCGACCACGAACGCACCTTCATCGATGCGCGGCAAGACCTGCGCAACATGCAACACACGATGAGCACCAAGGTGCTCAACGGTTTCAGCGCGGCACTCAGCCGTGCCGCGGGCGTGGAGGCGTGGCTTACCCTCGCCTCGCGCACCACCTTGCCGCCGCCGCTGGGCGATATCGTCGATGTCGTGAAAACGATGGACGCGACGGCGCTTCAGCGGCCGGACATAAGGCTGGTCAGCGGGAGCGGCGAAGCGATCTCGCTGACCGGAATTCTGGACCCTTATGTCGACGTCAGCGACCGGGAATGGTTCCAAGACGCCATGACCCTGGCGCCCGGGCAATTCCACGTGGGCAAGGCGATCGTCGCGCGCGACACCGGCCACGAAGTCGTTCCCATCACGCTGCGCGCGCACGACAACACCTACGGCATCGCGCTGGTCGTCACGAGCATCGATCTCGACGAGCTGCGCGAATCCGTCCTCGGGCTTCTCGAATCCAACTCGAGCGACGCCGGGATCATCCGCACCGACGGCACCGTTCTGTTCGATTCGCGCCAGATCCCCGGCTACGCCGGCTCGCGCTTTCCCGATTTCATTTTCAAAGACATCTCGAAAGGCGATCAGTCGATCACCGTCCTCGAGCATGGGAGCCTGTTCAGAAAACTTCCGCGCCTGAGCGCCGCGACCGCTTTCGTGCGAATTCCCCTCGTCGTCTACACCTCGTTGCTGCTCGACGAGCTCGAAGCGCGCTGGTGGACAAGCGCGCGCGCCACGCTGGTGCTGGGCGGCGTGGCGACGGTGATCGCGCTTGCATTGTCGGCGTGGATTTTCGTGCTGCTGCGCCGGAACGAGCGGGATGCCGCGCGGATTTCCGAAGCGCTCGCCCAGACGGCCGCACTTAGCCGCGCCAAATCCGATTTCATGGGCCGGATGAGCCACGAATTGCGCACGCCGCTCAACGCCATTCTCGGCTTTTCCGAGATGATGATCGATCCGCGCTTCGCGTCCGCCGCCGTGCGGCGCATCGACTACGCGCGCGACATCCATCATAGCGGACGGCACTTGCTTTCGATGATCGACCAGATCCTGGAGGTCTCGAGGATCGGGTCGGCCGGAACGCCGCTGGAAACGGCCCGCATCGCCCTGGCCGATATGCTGCGCGACTGCGCCAAAGGCGTGGAATGCGCCGCGAAGGAAGCGCAGGTTCGGATCGATATCGAGGTCGAACCGGGTGCCGAATATCTCGACGCGGACCCCGCCCTGCTGCGCCAGATGATGCTGGGGCTGCTGTCCAACGCGGTCAAATTCAACCGGCCGGAGGGGCGTGTGGCGATCCACGCGCAGCGCACGCGCGACGGCATCGACATTTCGATCGCGGATACCGGCAAGGGCATTCCCGAAGCCATTCGCCAGCATCTGTTCGAGCCGTTCGGCTTCGGCGATTCGAAAATCGCTTGCGAAGATTCGCGCGGGCTTTGCCTGGGGCTCGCGATCGTCAAAATGCTGATCGAGCGGCACGGCGGCACGATCGCCATCGCCAGCGGCGAGACCGGCACGGTCGCGACGCTTTCATTCCCCGAAGAACGCGTCCCGATGCGAATCGAAAACGCCGCCTGATCGCGGCGTTTGATTACTGCGACGCTGGGGCCGCCGGCGAACCCAGATCGGATTTCGGCTTGGCGCGGCGCGGCGATTTTTCGGGCGCCAGACGGGAATCGCGCAACGCCCCGGTCGCTTCCAGGATGGGATAGGCGACCGAGACGAGATGCGAGTGGATGCGCTTCAAGTCCCGCAGCACGTCCAGATGCAGCGAACTGGTTTCGATCGTGTCGGGCACGCGGCTGCGCAGGCGTTCGAGATGGGTTTGCGCCGCCGCACGTTCGCGCTCGCGGAACTCGACCTTCTCGGCCAGCAGCTTGCGCGCCATCGTCACGTCGCCGTTCATGAACACCGCCAGCGACAGGCGCAGCGTTTCCAAGAGATCCGCGTGCAGGGCGGCGATATCGCCGAAGCCTTCATCCGAGAACTTCACGCGGTTCTTGATCTTCTTGATCGCGAGTTCGATCAGGTTCTTCTCGACGATGTCGCCCGCATGCTCGAGATTCGTCGCGTATTGCAGGATCTCCATCGAGCGGCGCGCGTCGGCGTCGGACATCGATTCGGGCTGGATGCGCAGAAGATAGGTCTTCACCTCCTCGCACAGCCGGTCGATCGCGTCGTCGCGCGTCGCCACCGCTTCGGCGAGCTTGCGGTCGTCGGTGCGGAAGGCGGTCAGCGTATCGTGCAGCATCGCCTGAAGCTCGTCGCCCATGCGCAGCGTTTCGCGCGCGGCGGCCGATACGGCGAGTGCGGGCGATTCGAGCGCCGATTCGTCGAGATATTTGGGCTGGCCCGGCACTTCCGGCCCTTCGCGCTCCGCGATCAGCTTATCGAGACGGCCAGCCACGAGATTGACGAAGGGCAGGAACAGCAACGCGAGCGCCAGATTGAAACCGGCGTGGAAATTGGCGATCTGGCGGCCGACATCGGTATCGATCGCGGCGAGCAGCGGCCCGATCTGCGCGAGGAACGGCAAAGCGAGCGACACGCCCACGCCGCGGAAGATGAGATTCCCGATCGTCACGCGCCGCGCCCCCGCCTCGCCATGCCAGGTGGCGATCAGGGCCGGCAGTGCGCCGCCGAGATTGGCGCCGAGCACGCAGGCCAAGGCGAGTTGCGGCGGCAGCAAGCCGACATCGGCGAGCGAGATCGCCAGCAGCACCATGGCGAGGCTGGAATGAACGAGCCAGGTCAGCAGCGCCATCAGCACGACGGCAAGGAAGCGCTCGCCCGCGAGGGCCGCGAGAACTTCATGGATGACCTGGGAGTCGCGCAAGGGATGCGTCGCCTCGACGATCAACCGCAGCGCCAGCAGCATCAACGCAAGGCCCACCGTGGCCCGGCCCAGATCGCGCCACTTGGTCGGCAGCGTGCTCATGAACACGAACACGCCGACGATCAGAAGGACAGGCGACAGCCAGCGCAGATCGAACGACAGCAGCTGGGCGATCATCGACGTCCCGACATCCGCGCCCAGCACGACGGCGAGCGCCACGCCCGTCGTCACGAGACCTCGGCTGGCGAACGATGCCGTCATCAGCGACGTCGCGGTCGAGCTTTGCAGCACGGCGGTCACGCCCAAGCCGCAGGCGAAGGCGGACATCCGGTTCGACAGCGCATTCGACAGCCATTTGCGCAGGTCGCCGCCGAAGGCGCGCATGGCACCCGTGCGGACCATGCGCAAACCCCACAGGAGCAGCGCCACACCGCCAGCCAAATGGATCAGAACGAGGGATGCGCCGATTTCAACTTCTCCTGCTCTCAGTACAAAACGCTGGCTTGGCGCGCATCGATCGACAAACCGACCGAGGCGCCGACATCGTAGACCTGGGAATCGCGGCGATGAACCGTGTCGACGGTGACGCGATGCGGCCCCACCGTTACGACATAACGGATATTGCCGCCCAGAAATTCGCGATGCTGGATCGTACCCGCGAGATTGCGCCCTTCCGCCGACAAAGTCACGTCATGCGGCCGGAAGGAAACGCAAGCTTTGCCGGGTTTGGGCACGATTAGTCCGCTCAACGCGAAACCGTCGGCGCGGAAATTCCCGTCGGCGGCGAGATCGCCTTCGATGAGGTTGGCTGTGCCCAGAAACGCCGCGACGAAGCGATTGACCGGCCGATCGTAGAGATCCATCGGCGCGCCGAGTTGCTGAATGCGCCCGCCATCGAGCACCGCGATCCGATCGGCGATGGCGTTCGCCTCCTCCTGATCGTGGGTCACGTAGATCGTGGTGAGGCCGAGCTTGCGTTGCAGCTCGCGGATTTCCTGGCGCATCTCGACGCGCAGCTTGGCGTCGAGATTGGATAAGGGCTCGTCGAGCAGCAGCACGTCGGGTTCGATCACCAGCGTGCGCGCCACGGCCACGCGCTGCTGCTGGCCGCCGGAAAGCTGGGCGGGACGGCGTTCGCCGTAAGCGCTCAAGCCCACGAGATCGAGGGCGGCGGCCACGCGCTTGCCGATTTCGGCGCGGGGCACGTCGCGCCGTTCCAGCCCGAACGCCACGTTCTTGGCGACGGTCATATGCGGCCACAGCGCATAGCTTTGGAAGACCATGCCGACATTGCGCTTCCACGGCGGCACGTCGGTCACGTCGCGGCCGTTGACGCGCACCGCGCCGGCACTGGGCACGCCGAACCCGGCGACGAGGCGCAGCAGCGTCGTCTTGCCCGAACCCGACGGCCCGAGAAACGCGAAGAACTCGCCCTTCTCCACCCGCAACGACACGTCGTCGAGGATCTTGGTCGATCCGTAGCCGAAGGAAACCCGATCGATCTCAACGCCCGGCGCGCTCATGCCGCTACTCCTTCGCGGGCACGCCGCGCCCGATCGTTTTCCGCCACGCGATAGGCGGCCCATGTCGCGATCGCCACCACGACCACCGCGATCACGCCCAAAGCGGCACCCGGCCCGCGCCCGGCGGCGGATTGCATATAAACGTAGATGCCGTAGGACAACGGTGCGGACGCATCGCGCGTCACCAGCAGCAGCGTCGAGGCAAGCTCGACGGCGGCGGTCGCGAAGCTCGTGACGAACCCCGCCAAAATGCCGCCCGCCATAAGGGGCACGACGATCTTGCGCATCACCACGGATTTGTCGCCGCCCAGGCATTCGGCGGCTTCTTCCAAGCTGCGATGCAGCTGCTGCAACGCGGCGGTGCAGGAGCGCAGCGCGTAAGGCAAGCGGCGCACGGCGTAGGCGATGGCGAGCATCACCCAGAACGTTGCGAGGCTTTCGCCCGAGAAGGGCAGCTTCACGTCGAAATAAACGCGCAAGATGCCGATGCCGAGCACGAGGCCGGGCACGGCCACCGCCGCCATCGCGATCTGGTCGATCAATTGGCGGAACGGCAATTTCGTGCGCAGCACGAGATAGGCGATCATCGTGCCGAGCACGACGTCGATCAGTGCTGCCACACCGCAATAGAGGACCGTGTTCGCCATCATGCCGCCCGCGTCGCGGAACACGGTGATGTAATGGGCGAAGGTGAACGCGTCCGGGATCACCGAGAACGACCACACGGTCGCGAGCGACAGCATCAAGATGCCGAAATGCGGCGACAGCGCCAGGATCAACGCCACCGCGATGAAGGCGTAAGCGCCGAACTTCTCCCACGTGCGGAGTTCGCGCTTCGACAAACCGCCGCCGCCGCGCTGCGTGGTCGCGAAGTCGCGGTTCTTGAGGCTGAGCAACGACAGCCACACCGCGACCACCGACAGCACGACCAGAATGGTCGAAATCACATAGCCCATCGGATCGGCGAGGCCGACCGACGTGATGCGTAAGTAAGCCTGCGGGGCGAGCATGTTGTTGACGTTGAGCAGCAAGGGTGTGGCCAGATCGTCGAACACCTTGGCGAAAACCAACGCGGCGCCGGCGATATAGCCGGGCATCGCCAGCGGGAAGACGATCTTGGAAAACAGCGTCCAGCCCGACGCGCCCAAATTCTGCGCCGATTCCTCCATCGCCGAATCGATATTGGCGAGCGAGGCGGAAAGGTTCAGCAGAATGAACGGGAAGTAGTGTAGGCCCTGGACGAAGATCACGCCGTTGAGCCCTTCCATGAAGGGCAGGCGGACGCCGATCCAATCCATCAGCAAGAGATTGACCGAGCCGTTGCGGCCATAGACGAGCTGCATGGCGACCGCACCGACGAACGGCGGCATCACCAGCGGGATCACGCCCAGCGTTTGGATCAGTGCCGCACCCTTGAAGCGGAAGCGCACGGTGAAATAAGCGAGCGGGACGGCGATGATCGTCGCGACGATCACGGCCATCAGCGCCACGTAGATCGAGTTCCACGTCGCCTCGATCATCAGCGAGGTGCGGAAGAAATCGGCGAAGTGAACCAGGGTCAGGCTTTGCCCGTCCCAGAAGGCGACGAACACCACCGTCGCCACCGGCGCGATCAGGAACGCGGCCAGAAAGGCCGCGACCGTACCCGCACAGATCAGGTGGAACGGCGTGGTTTCCCAACGCGCCAGCAACCCCACACGTCGAGGTGCCGGTAAACTCATGCTCGCGTCGGCCACGCCGTTCCCCTTCGTTCCCGTACTTACTTCGCGCGCGCCGCGTTATCGGCGAGCGTTTTGGCTTGGGCGTAGTTCTGGCGCGCGAACGCGTCCCAGCGTTCCTCGAACTCCGCCTGACGCGTCGCGACCGGGCGATCCGGGCGCTTTTCCTGGAAGGCGCCGGCGATCGCGGGATCGCTCGCTTCCTTTTCCGTGATCGGCACAGCGGTCGCGAGCTTGCGCGCTTCGGCGATCAGGCGCTTGCCTTCGGCACTGTTGGACTTCGCCACCGCCGCTTCGGCCGCGTGGATCGACTTCCACGCCTCGGTCAGTTCCTTCAAACGGAAGGTGACGATGCGGTCGTAGAGCGAGTTCACCAGCTCGTAGCGCCCTTCCGACAAATCGCCGTCGAACACGACGCGACGGCCGAGATTGGGATCGGTGAACGGGTTGGGATAGCCGGCGGGCGCCTTGGCGTAGCTCGCCGGACGCACGGGCAGACGCTGGATCTTCGGATCGAGCAGCACCGCCTGCCCGTCTTCCGACAGCAGGAAGTCGACGAAGGCTTGCGCCGCGCGCTGGTTCTTCGCCCCCGCGACGATGCCGATATTGGCGGGCACGATCGTCGTCACGGTCGGATAGACGAACTCGACCGGAAAGCCCGACGCCTTGGCCGACAGACCGAAGAAGTCGATGACGATGCCGACACCGTATTGGCCGGAGTTCACCGCATCGGGCACGCCGAAGCTGCGATCGGAAACGGAGGCGAAATTGCCGCCGATCTCCAGCATCGAGGCCCAGCCTTTATCCCAGCCTTCGCCTTGCAGAATGGTTTCGACGGTCAGATGCGTGGTACCCGAGCGCGACGGCGCCGAGATACCGACATGGCCGAAATAGATCGGCTTCTTCAGATCGTCCCATTCCTTGGGAGCTGGGATGTTGTTCGCGCGCAAGTAACGCGTGTTGTACATGATGCCGTAGCCGGACGCCGCGAAGCCGAAATAGAAGCCTTGCGGATCATGCGTGGGCGAGGAACCGACCTTCGGCGCAATGCCTTCGGATTTCGGTTCGTATTTCTGCAGCAGATTACCCTTCTTCAGCACCTCGAACGCGTCGGGCGCCGAGGCCCACATCATGTCGGGCGGGTTGGAGCGCGTTTCGCGGATGAACGCGACACCGGCGGTCGTGGAGCGGTTTTGAATCTCCACCTTCGTGCCGGGATATTTTTTCTGAAACGCATCCACGAAAGGCGTGGTCACGTCGCGCGAGAACGACGTGACGATCGTCACGCGATCCTCCAAGCCTTGCGCCGCCGCAACGCCGGTCACCGCGATCAACGCGGCCAATGAAATCGAAGCCAATTTCAACATTATGGGTTCCTCCGGGGGGCGCGGCTGCGAGGGATCGACAATCGCACCGCGCGATCGTTTGGATTCGGCCCGCGGGTCTTCCCGCTTTGAAACGAATCTGTCATTAAACTGTCACTAGATGCGGCGCGTTTCAACCGAAACCGGCGCCGCCAAAAGGAGGAAATCCATGAAACGCTTCGCAAGTTTGGCGGGCGCCCTCGCGCTCGTAACGCTGGCCGCAACGCCCGCCCCGGCCCAAGCGCAAGGCCAGATCGTCGTCTACTGCTCCGTGCTCCAGGATTGGTGCACGCTGATGTCGCAGGAATTCGAGCGGCGCACCGGCATTCGCGTATCGATGACGCAGAAGGGTTCGGGCGAAACGCTGGCCCAGCTTCGCGCCGAAGCGCAGAACCCGCGCGCCGATATGTGGTGGGGCGGCACTGGCGATCCGCATTTGCAAGCCGCCGAAGCCAATCTCACGGCCGAATATCGCTCGCCCAAGCTCGGCGAGTTGCAGCCTTGGGCGCGCCGGCAAGCGGAGCAGTCGAATTATCGCACCGTCGGTATTTACGCGGGCGTGCTCGGCTTCGCGTGGAACACGCAGGAACTCGCGCGCAAAGGCATTCAGCCGCCGCGCTGCTGGCGCGATGCGGCCGATGCGCGCTTCAAGAACGAGGTGCAGATTTCGAACCCCACCTCGTCGGGCACGGCCTATACGGCCTTGGCGACGCTGGTGCAGGTGATGGGCGAGGATCCCGCTTTCGCCTATTTGCGCGCCCTGCACACCAACGTGAACCAATACACGCGTTCGGGCCCCGCCCCGGCGCGCAACGTGGCGCGCGGCGAAACGCTGATCGGCATCATGTTCCTGCACGATGCGGTGGCCGAAGCGGTGGAAGGCGCACCCGTCGCGGTCGCCGCCCCGTGCGAGGGGACGGGCTACGAAATCGGCTCGATGTCGATCGTGCGGGGGGCGCGCAACATGGCGCAAGCGCGCGCCTGGTACGAATTCGCCCTGGACCCCGAAATCCAGATGCTGGGCGCCAAGGCGAAAAGCTATCAGACGCCCTCGCACAGCAAGGCGAGCCCGCCGCCCCAGGCCCCGCGCCTGGAAGACACGAAGCTGATCGACTACGACTTCGCCAAATACGGCGCGACCGCCGAGCGCACGCGCCTGATCACGCGCTGGGAAACCCAAGTCGGCAACCAGCCGCGCTAGACCTGCGGTGGCGGACAGGGACCGCCCCCGAAACGGGGGTGGTCCCTTCGCAGATTGCCGATTCTGCGATAGAATCGGCCCCGTTCATGTCCCAGAAAGTCATCGACGATTACCGGACGCTGACCGGCCACGAGAAGGCCGCGATCCTGCTGCTCGCCGTGGGCGAGGAAACGGCGTCGAAGATGTTCGCCGTGATGGACGACGAGGAGATCAAGGATCTCTCCGTCGTCATGGCCAATCTCGGCTCCGTCCATGCGTCGGTGATCGAGCGTTTGATCGTCGATTTCGCCGACCAGATGGGCCAAGGCGGCGCGCTCGCCGGCACGATGGAAGGCACGGAACGTTTCCTCGGCAAGGTGCTGGGCAAACGCGCCGACGGCATTCTCGACGATATAAGGGGCCCCGCGGGCCGCACCGTCTGGGACAAGCTCGGCTACGTTCCCGAAACGACGCTCGCCAATTATCTCAAGAACGAATATCCGCAGACGGCGGCGGTCGTGCTGTCGCGCGTGCGCCCCGACCACGCCGCCAAGGTGATCTCGGCTTTGCCCGACGGTTTCGCGATGGAAGTCGTGATGCGCATGCTGCGCCTCGACACCGTGCCGCGCGAAGTGCTCGAGGATGTCGAGCGCATCCTGCGCAACGAGTTCATGGCCAATCTCGGCAAGAACACGACCAAGAACCGGCACGAGGAAATCGCCGAGATCTTCAACGCCCTCGACGCGCCGACCGAGAAGCGCTTCCTGCAATCGCTGGAGGAGCGCAATCCCGAGGCCGCCCTCAAAGTGCGCGAGAGCATGTTCAAGTTCGAGGATTTGCAGCGCCTCGATCCCGCCGGCATCCAAACGCTGCTGCGCTCCGTCGACAAAAGCAAACTGGGCTTGGCGCTGAAGGGGGCGTCGGAGGCGCTGCGCGATCTGTTCTTGTCGAACATGTCGGAGCGGGCGGGCAAAATGCTGCGCGACGACATGGAACAGATGGGCCCGGTGCGCGTGAAGGATGTGTCCGAAGCGCAGGCCTCGGTCGTCGAAACCGCCAAGGACCTCGCCGCGCGCGAGGAGATCAACCTGTCGCGCAAAGCCGGCGGCGACGACGAACTGATTTACTAGGCCGTCTTCGGGCCCGCGATGGCGCGCAGCAATTTCTTCGCGTCGTCGGAATCCCAATGCGCCATGCCTTCCAGGCGCCCGGCGTCGCGGCCCTGCCGATCGATCACGATCGTCGTCGGAAGCCCTCGAATGCCGAAGGCACGCATCGAGGCGCCCGGCGGATCGAGATAGACGGGCAGGTTCTTGAGCGCGTTCATCTCGAAGAACGGGGCGACTTGGCGCATGCCGCCGCGATCGACCGAAATGGCGACGACCTCGATCCCCTCGCCCGCCAGGCTGGCGTGGAGCTTGTCGAGGGCCGGCATTTCCTCGACGCACGGCGCGCACCATGTCGCCCAGTAATTCAAGACCAGCGCGCGGCCTTTGAAATCGGCCAGCGTCAATTCCTTGCCGTCGGCGGATTTGAATGCGATCGCGGGGGGCGCTTCGGGCGGCGTGCGGGGCACGAAGGCGCCCAGGCTGCCCTTGAACGGGGGCCAAGCTTTCGAATCTGAACCTTGGGCGAAAACGCTTGAACCCGAGGCCGAAAGCGCTAGGGTCGCGCCCGCCCCGGCCGCCCGTAAAACATGTCGCCGGGAGAACCGCATAATCCGAATATAGGCCGCCATGTCCGACACTTCCAGACGCGCCAAGAAGCCAGCCAAGGCCAACCCGATGTGGGGCGGGCGATTCGGCGTGGCGCCCGACGCGATCATGCAGAAGATCAACGCGTCGATCGACGTCGACAAGCGCCTCTATGCCGAAGACATCGCCGGTTCGAAGGCGCATGCGCGCATGCTGGCCAAGGCGAAGATCCTGACCGCGAAGGACGCGGCCAAGATCGTCGAAGGCCTGGACAAGGTGCGCGTCGAGATCGAGAGCGGGCGCTTCACCTTCAAGACCGAGCTTGAAGACATCCACATGAACGTGGAAAGCCGGCTCGCGGAAATCATCGGCGAGCCCGCCAAGCGTTTGCACACCGGGCGCAGCCGCAACGATCAGGTCGCGACCGATTTCCGCCTGTGGGTGCGCGGCGCGTGCGATCGCGCGGAACTCGCCTTGCGCGAATTCCAGCGTGCGCTGCTCGACAAGGCGCAAGCCCATGCCGGCACGATCATGCCGGGCTTCACCCATTTGCAGCCCGCCCAGCCCGTGACCTTCGGCCATCATTTGATGGCGTATGTCGAAATGGCCGGGCGCGATCGCGGCCGCTTCGCCGACGCGCGCCGGCGGATGAACGAGTCGCCCTTGGGGGCGGCCGCCCTCGCCGGCACGTCCTTCCCCATCGACCGGCAATTCACGGCCGAAGCCTTGGGCTTCGACCGGCCGACCGCGAACTCGCTCGATTCCGTTTCGGATCGCGATTTCGCGCTCGAATTCCTGGCGGCTGCGGCGATCGCGTCGATGCATCTGTCGCGCCTCGCCGAGGAATTGGTGATTTGGTGCGGGCCGCAATTCGGCTTCGTGCGCCTGTCGGATGCGTGGAGTACGGGCAGCTCGATCATGCCGCAAAAGCGCAATCCGGACGCGGCCGAGCTGGTGCGCGCGACGTCGGGCCGCATGATCGGTTCGCTGATCGGCCTGTTCACCGTGATGAAGGGCCTGCCGCTGACCTATTCGAAGGACATGCAGGAAGATAAGGCGCGCAGTTTCGCCGCCGCCGACGCGCTGATGCTGTCCATCGCCGCGATGACAGGCATGATCGACGATCTGACCGTCAACGAAGCGCGCATGAAGGCGAGCGCTTCGGCCGGCTACACCACCGCGACCGACTTGGCCGATTGGCTGGTGCGCGAATTGGGGATGCCGTTCCGCGAAGCCCATCACGTCACGGGGCGCATCGTGCGCCGCGCGGAGGAATTGGGCATCGATATTTCCGAATTGCCGCTCGCCGACATGCAAGCGGTCGAAAAGCGCATCGACAAGCGCGTGTTCAAGGTGCTGGGCGTGGAGAATTCCGTCGCCAGCCGCACGAGTTTCGGCGGCACGGCGCCCGCGAATGTGCGCAAGGCCGTGACTGCGGCACGCAAGCGCTATCTTTGATATAAGCGGTTTACGATGACGACCGAACTCCCTCCGATCCCGCGCCGCCTGTTGCTGGCGCTGGCCTTCGCCGCCCCGCTCGCCGCGTGCGGGCGCAAGGGCGATCCCGAACCGCCGGAAGGTGCGGATATCCGCTATCCGCGCCAATATCCCGCGCGCTCGCCCCGCCAGCAGGAACAATTGCGGCAGGAACAGCAGGAACAAGACCAGCAAAACCAACAGCAGCCCCGGCGCGCGCCATGACCATCGGTTTCCATAGCAAGAACGGCGTTCTGCATTGCGACGGCGTTTCGCTGGAACGCATCGCGCGCGACCACGGCACGCCGTCCTGGGTCTATAGCCAGGGCCTGCTGGAATCGCGTTTGCGCGAATTCCAGAAGGCCTTCGCGAAGCTCGATCCCACGATCTGCTACGCGCTGAAGGCCAATTCCAATCAAGCGGTGATCGCGACTTTCGCCGCGATGGGCGCGGGTGCCGACATCGTTTCGGCGGGCGAATTGGTGCGCGCGTTGTCGGCGGGCGTGCCCGCCGCGAAGATCGTGTTCGCAGGCGTGGGCAAGACCGAGGACGAAATGGCCTTGGCGCTCGACGCCGGCGTGCTGCAGTTCAACGTGGAATCCGAGCCCGAGCTTGAAGCGCTGGCGCGTGTCGCCAAGAAGCGCGGCCAGATCGCCCCCGTGGCGCTGCGCGTCAATCCCGATGTCGACGCCAAGACGCATCGCAAGATCACGACGGGCAAGAGCGAGAATAAATTCGGCGTCGAGATCGCGCATGCGCGCAAGATCGCGCTCGCCGCGCGCAAACTGAAATCGGTGCGCATCGAAGCTTTGTCGACGCATATCGGCAGCCAGATCACCGACGTGTCGCCCTATCGCGCGGCGTTCGCGCGCGTGGCGGCTTTGGGCAAGGAATTGCGCGAGGCGGGCGTGCCGATGACGCGGCTGGATTTCGGCGGCGGCTTGGGCGTGGTCTATCAAAACGAAACGCCGCCGGACCTCAATGCCTATGCGCGTGCCGTGCACGCGGCGATCGACAAGACCGGTTTCGGCCTGGTGCTGGAACCCGGTCGCTGGCTGGTCGCCGATGCGGGCGTGCTGCTCGCGCGCGTGATCTATGTGAAAAAGGGCTCGGCAAAAAGTTTCGCGATCGTCGACGCGGCGATGAACGATTTGATTCGTCCCACGCTTTACGAAGCGTGGATGGCGATCGAACCGTTGCGCCCGCGCAACGGGGCCAAGCGCGTTTACGATGTCGTCGGACCGATCTGCGAATCCGGCGATTATCTCGCGCAGGCACGTAAAATTGCGCCCCTCGAAGCGGGCGATTTGGTCGCCGTGCGCCAAGCCGGCGCTTACGGTGCGGTGATGTCGTCGGCTTATAATTCCCGGCCTTTGGCCCCGGAATTGCTGGTCAATAAGGGCAAAGTTGCGGTCGTGCGGCCGCGTCAAAGCGTCGAGTCGTTGATCGGACTGGATCGCTTGGCCCCGTGGCAGCGCCAAAAGCCGAGCCCGTACTTGGACTAAGGCGTTTCCGGGGCGTAACAAACCGCGCGATTGCACGATGCACCCGACGGGGTAGACTTGTCTTCCCCCTGGACCGGTGGAGTGTGTATGCGCGACCCGCGTTCGAATATTCCCGGCCTCGCCGGCCGTTTGACTCTGGCTCGCTTCGCCTTGCTTTGGGAACGCGCGGTGCCCGCCTTGTGGCCCGCGGCGACCGTCGCCACCGCCTTCATCCTGGCCGTGTTGTTCGATCTTCTGCCGCGTTTGCATGTGGCGTTGCATTGGACGGCCCTCGCCGTTTTCGCCGCCGCGTTCCTCGCGGCGATTTGGTATGCGCGCAAAGCGCTGGCGCTGCCCGATGCGCATGCGGGGCAGCGCCGTTTGGAAACCGCCAGCGGCTTCGCCCATCGCCCGCTGCAAGCTTTGGGCGACAAGCCCGCCGGCACGCCCGATTCCGCGCAAGCCAAATTATGGGAAGCGCATCGCCGCCGCTTGCTGGCGGCGTTGGCGAAAATGCGCGTCGGCTGGCCCAAGCCCGGCATGCCCGCGCGCGACCCGATGGCGTTGCGCGTCGGTTTGATTTTGCTGCTCGTCGTCGGCGTGGGTGTCGGCGGCGATCGCGCGGGCGCGCGGCTTGCGCGCGCTTTGTCGCCCGGCGTCGATACGCCCGCGATTCCGCCGGGGGCGTTGGATCTGTGGATCACGCCGCCCGCTTATACCGGCCTGCCGCCGGTCATCCCGCGCCACGACACGACGGAAATCACCGTGCCCGTCGGCAGCCAATTGATCGCGCAAGTCACCGGCGGCGCCACGACGCCGCGCTTGACCGTCGATACGCGCCACGCCCCCTTCGCCCCGGTCGAAACCTCGGTCACCGCCGCCAACGGTCAGCGTTTGCAAAGCTGGCGCGCGGGTGCGGAACTCGTCGACGGGCAATTGCTGGCGATCGATCAAGGCCACGCGTCGCTGGGCGCTTGGAAGCTGCGCTTGATCCCCGATGCGGCACCGACGGTCGAATACCCGCAAGCCCCGCAGCGCACGCGCCGCGCGGCGTTGAAGCTCGATTACCTCGCCAAGGACGATTACGGCATCGCAAGCGTGGTCGCGGAAATCCGCCGCCCGAATATCGAAGGGCCGGGTGCCCCCATCGATTTGAACCTGCCGCTGCCGGGGCCGCGCTTGAAGGAAGCGACGGCGTCGAGCTTCCATGATCTGTCCAGCCATCCCTGGGCCGGCCTGCCGGTGAAGGTGACCTTGCGCGCGACCGATGTCGCGGGCCAAACGGGCACGTCGGAAACCATCGACCTCGTGATGCCCGAGCGGACCTTCGAGCATCCCGTCGCGCGCGCCATCGTCGAACAGCGCAAGCTGCTGGTGGCGGATATGTCGCGCCGCGCGTTGATCGCGCGCGCCATCGCCGCGATCGGCGCCAACACGCCGCAATATTCGGACGACACGGTCGTGTTCCTGGGCTTGCGCACCGCCGCCCAGCGTTTGATCGCGAAGGACGCCACACCCGCGGTCGTCGACGAAATGCAGAACCTGCTATGGGACGTCGCCTTGCGCATCGAAGACGGGCGCTTGTCGTCGGCCGAGCGCGATCTGCGCGCGATCCAGCAGCGTTTGCAGGACGCGCTCGCCCAGAACGCGCCCGACGCCGAAATCGAAAAGCTGATGCAGGAATTGCAGCAGGCGATCGACCGCTATTTGCAGGCGATGATCGAGAACGCGCTGCGCAATCCCGAACAGGCGCAGCGCCGCGACCCGAATTCCGATCGCAGCCAGCGTTTGGAACGTCAGGATCTGCAACGCTTGCTCGACCAAGCCCGCCAATTGGCGCGCACCGGTGCCCGCGACGCGGCGCGCGATCTGCTGTCGCGCTTGCAGGAGATGCTGGAAAACCTGCGCACGATGCAGGCCCAGCGCGGCGAAAATCAGCAAGGCCAGCAGGGTCAGCCCGGCGATTCCGGCGCCCAGGAAATGATGCGCAGCCTGCAGGAGCTGATGCAGCGCCAGCAGCAATTGACCGACCGTACTTTCCGCCGCTCGCAGCAGAACCGGCCCGGTCAGTTCCGCCCCGGCCAGCAAGGCCAGCAGGGACAGCGCGGCCAGCAGGGGCAACAAGGTCAGCAGGGCCAGCAAGGCGAAGGCGACGGGGATGGCGAAGGCGAGGCCGGCGAGCAGGATTCGCTGCGCGGGGCGCTGGGCGACATGATGCGCCAATTCGGCGAGATGATGGGCCAGGTGCCCGACGGCTTCGGCCAAGCCGAAGGCTCGATGCGCGATTCGGGCGATCAATTGCGCCGCGGCCAGCCGGGCCGGGCGCTACGCCCGCAGATGGAAGCGCTGGATCAATTGCGCGCCGGGGCCCGCGAAGCGATGCGCCAGATGATGGATCGCTTCGGCCAGCAGCAGGGCCAAGGCCAGGGCGAAGGTCAGGGCGAAGACGCGTTCGGCGATCAGCAAACCAGCGAGCGCGATCCCGCGGGCCGCGATCTCGACGGCAATAACGGCACGATGACCGACGCGTTCCAGCGCATTCCGGGTTTGGGCGAAGGGCAGATCATGCGCTCGCAGGAAATCCTGGACGAGCTGATCCGCCGTTTGGGCGAGCGTGCGCGCCCCGAAGGCGAACGCGATTATCTGGAACGCCTGCTGCGCCGGTTCTAGAAAAGGCCCGTCAGCCAGGACGGCAGCGAAAGCCCCGCACCCGGGCGGTCGTGCAACGTGATGACCAGGTTCTGCGCCGTCGGCGGCGGGTTCTCGAACACGACCGTGAACGCGGTCTCCTCGCCCGATTCGAGCGACGTGGCGTCGAGCGTCAAATCGCGATCGGCGACCGAGGCGCCCTTTTCGTCGATCAGCGACACGCGCAGGATCGGCACGGATTGGGCCGAGGCCGAAGCGTTGCGCAGCTTGCCGCTGACTTCCATCGTCGGCGTGCCGGCCGACGAGCCGCGCACCGGCGGCTGAACGGTGACGGTGAGCCCCGCCCCGGGGGCGGGCACATCCAAGCGGAAGGCTTGGAAGATCGCGCGCGATTGCGGGAACGCGGCGACCACATCGGCGCGCAATTGCACCGCGAGGCCCAAGCCGACGATCGTGAGCAGCAACAAGATCCAGCCGATCGCCGCCGCGATCGAGCGCTTGGGCGCTTCCGGCGGCTTGGGGCGCGGGCCCCGGCGGCGCGGCATGTCGTCGGCGGGCTCGACCGTTTCGGCGACCGTTTCGGCCAAAGCTTCCAGCGAGGGCGCTTCCTCGACCGGCGGGGCCAGATCGGGTTCGGGCTCGGGGCTCGCCGGCGGCGGCGGGGGGGGCGGCGCCATGCGCGGGGGCGGCGGAGGTGGCGGCGCGAAGCTCGGCGCCATTTCCTCCTGCGCGATATCCAAAAGGCCGCGCCCGGCGGAACGCGCCGGCGCCGCAGCGGCGACGGCGGGCATGGCTGCCGCCGGATCGTCCTTCTTCAGGCGCTTTTCGGTGCGCGGAAAGCGGTGATTGACCTCGAGAATCGCCTGGCGCGGCTTCTGAACCCAGCTATGGCCGCAATTGCCGCAACGCACATAGCGTCCGCCGGCCCCTAACGCGTCTTCGGGCACGCGAAATCGCGACGAACATTCTGGGCAGGCGACAATCATGCGGGACGTGCCGTAAGCGACTCCCAAAGGCGGAAACCCGAGAAACCCGAGACGTTTATAGGGGGCCCGGGGCGGACCCGGCAAGCTTGCCGGGAACAAGCGCCGCGTGCCAGGATTCAGGCGATCTGCGAGGCGCGGCCGTCCGTGCCGAATTCCGGAAGGGTGCGGGACGGTATGGTGAGCTTCGAACGCGTCGGTTTGCGCTATGGGTTGGGGCCCGAAATCCTGCGCGATATCAGCTTTTCCCTGGCCCCGGGCAGCCTGCATTTCCTGACCGGCGCGTCGGGGGCGGGCAAATCCTCGCTGCTGTCGCTGCTGTATTTGGCCCGCAAACCTTCCCGGGGCACCGTGAAGCTGTTCGGCGAGGACGTGACCGCCATCGCGCGCCGCGACCTGCCGCCCTTGCGCCGCCAGATCGGCGTGGTGTTCCAGGATTTCCGACTGCTCGACCATCTTTCGGTCATCGACAACGTCGCCCTGCCCTTGCGCGTGCAAGGGATCGCCGACGCCCAGGTGCGCGAACACGCGGCCGAACTCCTCGCCTGGGTGGGCCTGGGCGATCATCTCAACGCGCTGCCGCCCACTTTGTCGGGCGGGCAAAAGCAGCGTGTGGCGATCGCGCGCGCGGTGATCGGAAGGCCGCGTTTGCTGATCGCGGACGAGCCCACCGGCAACGTCGACGACCGGATCGCGGTGCGCTTGATGCGCTTGTTCGACGAGCTCAATCGCCTGGGCACGACGATCGTGATCGCGACCCACAACATGCAGCTCGTCAACGAATCCCGGCACCCGGAGCTGCGCTTGGACGGCGGGGCGCTTTATCAAACGCGCAAAGGTGCGGCGTGAAAAAGCCCGGCGCCGAACTCAAAGGCTCGGAACTCGGGCTCGAACGCGACCGCGAGCGGCGCTGGATCGCGGGCGTGATCGGCACGTTGTCGCTGCTCGCCGCCCTCGCCTTGGGTCTGGCGCTGGCCTTGTCGTCGGCGGGATCGAAATGGCGCGCCGATTTCGAAGGCATCGCGACGATCGAGATTCCCGCGACCCAAGATCCCGCGCGCCAAGCCCAGCAATTGCGCGATGTGCTGGATATTCTGCGCCTCGATCCCGCGATCGAAACCGCGCAAGCCCTGCCGCGCGAACGCGCCGAAGCTTTGCTCGCCCCCTGGCTGGGGGCAGAAAACGTGCGCGCCTTGCCCTTGCCCACGCTGGTCGATGCGCGACTGAAAAAGGGTGTCGTGTTCGACGCGGGCGCGCTCGAATCGACGATCAAGACCGCCGCCCCCGGTGCGCAGGTCGACGATCACGCGCGCTGGCTGGGCGGGTTCCTGGCCGTGGCGCGGGCGGCCGGCATCGTGGCGCTGGTCGTCGTCGTCGCGGTCGGCATCGCGGCTGCCGGTGCCGTCGGTTTCGCGACGCGCGCAGGTTTAGCCATGCATCGCGAGGCGGTCGATATCCTGCATCTGGTGGGCGCGGAAGATCGTTACATCGCCCGCCAATTCGCGCGCGCGGCCTTGCGCTTGGCCTTCGTCGGGTCCGCGATCGGCACGGCTTTGGGGACCGGCGTGCTGGTCGGCGCCTATCTGCTCGCGACCGCGACGGGGGCGCTCGCCTTCCCGCTGCCCACGCTCGACCCGCTGGGCTGGACGATTTTGGCCGCCGTTCCGCTGGCGGCGACATTGGTCGCGGCGATTTCCGCCTATGCGACCGTGATGCGAGCTTTGGCGCGGATCGTGTAGAGATACCGACCATGAAACTCGTGCTGCTCGATCGCGATGGCGTGCTGAACGAAGACCGCCCGGATTACGTCAAGAATCCGGGCGAGCTCGTCATGCTGCCGGGGGCGGCCAAAGCGGTCGCGCGGTTGAACGCGGCCGGCTTCACCATCGCGATCTGCACCAACCAAGCCGGTATCGCGAAGGGCATTTTCGACGAAGCGATGCTCGCGCGCATTCACGCCAAGCTGCGCGACGAATTGGCGCGCGAGGGGGCGGCACTCGACGCGATTTTCCATTGCCCGGACGCGCATGCCTCGCCACGGCGCAAGCCCGAGCCCGGCATGCTGCTGGACGCGATCCGCCAATTCCGCGCGGCGGCGGCCGAGACGCCGTTCGTCGGCGACAATCTGCGCGATCTGCAAGCGGCGGCCAAAGCGGGCTGCCCGCGCCATCTGGTGCGCACGGGCCATGGCGCCAAAATCCAAGCGGCGGGGATTCCGGCCGAGGTTTTGCCGGTGCGCGTGCATGCCGATCTCGCCGCCGCCGTCGATGTCTTGCTGGGGACGACGCCATGAAGCGCGGGCGCGGCGGTCCCTTCGCGTGGATTTTCCTGCTGCTGGTGACGGCAGCGCTCGCCTATGCCGGCGGGCTCGTCTGGTTCGCGCAGACGATCGACCGCGCGCCCAATCTCGACGCGGGCGATGCGACCGACGCGATCGTGGTGCTGACCGGCGGGCCGTTGCGCCTGCGCGAAGGCCTGCATCTGCTCGCCGCCGGCCGCGGGAAGAAATTGCTGGTCTCCGGTGTCTACCGGGGCGTGGAGGTGCAGGAATTGCTGCGCATCACGCGCCAAGCGCCGCAAGAGGTCGAATGCTGCGTCGAGCTTGGCTACGCCGCCGATTCGACCTTGGGCAACGCGCGCGAAACCGCGGCGTGGATGGAACGCGAAGGCTTCGCGTCCTTGCGGCTCGTCACCGCGAATTACCATATGCGCCGTTCGCTGCTGGAATTCCGCCGCGCGATGCCCGACGCGACGATCGTCGCACACCCGGTGTTCCCCGACGGATTCCGCATCGAAGCGTGGTGGCGCTGGCCCGGCACCTTCGCGCTGGTGCAGGGCGAGTATCACAAATATCTGGGCGCGTTGATCCGGCCCTTCATGCCCGTCCCGCCGCCCGAAACCGACCTCGCCCCCGGGGAAATTCCGTGATCGCGTATCTTCGCTCGCTCGTCTTCAATATCTGGTTTTTCAGCGTCACGATCCTGGCGCTGATCGTGTCGCTGCCGCTGTTCGTGCTGCCGCGCGTGGGCGTCTATTTCCTCGCACGCGGCTGGGCGTGGCTCGTGTGCCTGGGGTTGCGCGTGTTCCTCGGCGTGAGGATCGAATTGCGCGGCCAGGTCGAATTGCTGCGCCAGCCGGGCCTGATCGTGTCCAAACACCAATCGGCATGGGACACGCTTTATTTCTATCTCGTCTGCCCCGACCCGACCTACGTGATGAAGAAGGAACTGCTGCGCGTGCCGATCTATGGCTGGCTCGCGATCAAGCAAAAGATGATCCGGGTCGACCGCAAGGGCGGCGCCAAGGCGCTCAAGCGCATGATCGATGGCGCGATGGAAGCGGTCGCCGACCGGCGTCAGATCATCATATTCCCGCAAGGGACCCGCGTGCGGTCGGGCGCTTCGACGGCGGATTTTCCCTATCAGCCGGGCACGGCCGGGCTCTACGCCAAACTCAACATACCTTGCACGCTGGTGGCGCTGAATTCCGGCCAGATCTGGGGCCGGCGCAGCTTCCTCAAACATCCCGGCACGATCTTTGTCGACGTTCTCGGCATCATTCCGCCCGGTATGCCGCGCGCGGCCTTCATGCGCGAGATCGAAACGCGCATCGAAGCGGCCACCGCGAAGCTCGAAGCCGAGAACGCGAATTCGAGGGCGCCGGCATGAATCCCGCCGCCCTGCGCGCCTGGCGCTTGGGGGCGGGTTTCGTTCTATTCGCTTACGTCGCCACGCATCTCGCCAA
Organism: Tagaea sp.; assembly: GCA_965228135.1. Classification (GTDB taxonomy): domain Bacteria; phylum Pseudomonadota; class Alphaproteobacteria; order CACIAM-22H2; family CACIAM-22H2; genus Tagaea. Next base: position 3,896,544 of record OZ245798.1, on the reverse strand, counting down.
CCACGCGACGATGCTGATCTCGCTGGCGGCGGCCGAGGCTTTCGCGACACCCGTGTTTTTCGTGGTGCGTGCACTGCCCGGTTCGCTGCTGCTCTACGGCGCGTTGGCCGTGCACGCCTTCCTGGGACTTTACGCGCTGGCGATGCGCGAATCCTGGCGCGGCATCAAACCCGCCGAGATGCTGCAAATTCTGCTCGGCGTGTCGATCGTGCCGCTGATGGTGGGCCATGTGACGCTGGTGCGCATGGGCACCGAGCAATTCGGCTACCTGCCCTTCCACACGGCGGTCGTCGGCAACGCGGTGCTCAATCCCGGCGTGGCGACCGATCTTGCGATCGGCCTTTGCGTCGTGTGGTTCCATGGTTGCATCGGCATGGCGCATTGGCTGCGCCTCAAGCCGTTCTATCCGAATTGGCGCGCGACGTTGGCCTGCGTCGCGATTCTGCTGCCGATCCTCGCCTTGCTGGGACTCGTTGCGGGCACGCGCGAAGCCGAAGCTTTGCTCGCCGAACCTGCGTTCCGCGCGCGGTTCGATGCCGAATACAACATCCCGCGCGGCGAGGCCTATATGGCGCTGACGGGCCGCGCCGCACAGACCGAACGCCTGTGGTGGATCGCCGTGTTGATCGCCGGTGCCGCCGGTTTGTTGCGCGGCCAGATGAAGCGCATGCGCGCCGGGATCGCCATCGTCTATCCCGACGGGCGCAGTGTGCGCGTCGCCCCCGGCCTGTCGCTGCTCGGCGCCTCGCGCCTCAGCAACGTACCGCATGCCAGCGTGTGCGGCGGGCGCGGGCGCTGCTCGACCTGCCGCGTGCGCATCGCCGCCGGGGCCGCCGACCTCACGCCCGCCGCGCCGGCCGAGCGCAAAGTGCTCGCGCGCGTGGGTGCGGATCCCGACGGCGCCAACGGCGCGGCGATCGTGCGCCTGGCCTGCCAAGCCTTCGTCACCGGCAAGGGGCCGATCTCGATCGTGCCGCTGCTGCCCGCCTATGCCGGGCCCGCGACCGCGCGCAGCGGCGATGGTTCCGGCACGGGGCGCGAGCTCGACATCGTCGTGTTGTTCGCCGATTTGCGCGGCTTTACAGGTCTATCGGCGGCGCAATTGCCGTTCGATACGGTGTTCCTGCTCAACCGCTATTTCGCCGCGATGGGCCGCGCGATCGAGGCGAATGGCGGGTACGTCGATAAATTCATCGGCGACGGCGTGATGGCGCTGTTCGGCGCCGACGGGCGCGACGTCGCGGGTGCCGCGCGCATGGCGCTGGCAGCGGCCAAGGCGATGGGCGAAGCGCTCGACAAACTCAACGCCGAACTCGCCCATGATTTGAAAGCGCCGCTCAAAATCGGCATCGGCCTGCATGCCGGCCCCGCGATCGTGGGCGAGATGGGCTATGCCCGCGCCATGCATCTGACCGCGATCGGCGACACGGTGAACGCGGCGAGCCGCATCGAAGGCCTCACCAAGGATTTCGGCGTCGAGCTTGTGGTCGCGGAATCGGTGCTGAGCCGTGCCGGCGTATCGGGCGAGGTGCTCGACGCGCGCGGCATCGCGGCGGTCGATGTCGATCTGCGCGGGCGCGACGGCCAAGTGCGCGTGCGCGCCTTCCCGCGCGCGGGCGATTTGGACTAGACCTTCCCGCCGAACACGACCCAGACCGACGTGCCGGGCGAGTGATCGACGAAGCGATGCGTGTCGCCCTTCGCGGCGAATAGCAGATCGCCGGGCCCGAAGGGTACGCGCACGCCTTCGCGCTCGAAGAAGCCCGCCCCGCGCACGACGACATAGACCTCGTCGCGGTCATGCGGCTTTTGGATGTCGGGATTGGGCGGGCGATACCAGCGCGCCTCCAGCCCCGGCGAATTCAGCGCCTGGGCGCTGAAGCGGCCCGGCGGCAACGGCAGCGCATCGGCTTCGTCCACGGTGACGCGCGTCAGCAAGGGAGTCATTCTTCCGCCTCCGCGTTGCGTCCGGCGATCGCACCGGGCAAATCGCGCGCCCCGTGCAGCACGGCCAGGATGGTTACGCGCTCAAGCTCTTCATCGACGGCATAGACGATCACGTAAGGCAGGCTCGGCACGACCGCTTCGCGCGTGTTGTCCAACGTGCCAGCGCGCCCCAAACCGGGGAAGGTCACCAAACGATAGGCGACGGTCTCGATCGCCCGCAATGTCGCGGTCGCCGCTTGCCGGTTGTCGAATGCGATCCAATCGAAAATCGCGTCGAGATCGGCGCGCGCCGGCCGTGACACGAAAAGCCGCATTTAGCGACCGAGGCCGTGGCGCTTGCGGATATCGGCGAACACCTCGTCGGCGTCGATCACATCGCCCGCTTCCATCGCGGCGATGCCTTCCTTGATCTTCGCGATCTGGCGGGCGTTGAACTCGACATATTGGCGCAGCGCTTGATTGATGACGTAGTTGCGCGAGCGATCGGTCGCGTCGGCGATGGCGTCGATCTCGGCGATCGTTTCCTTGCTCGCACGCACGGTGATCGGTTCGGTCGGGCTGTCATTGGCCATGCGATATCACCTGTAATCGAGTGTAGTCGGATGTAATCGTAGCATCCGATGGCACTATCCCCAAGCGCGCGCCTGTGGGATGCCGGGATAATCCGGAAAATCGATTTTAAACAATATGTTGTCTCTTTGGAGACTGTTGAAACATATCAAGAACTTCGAGTTGCGGGAACGCCGCCAAGCGCCTATCTTTCCCGGGCACCGAGATCTTCCCCTTCCCTTCGTTCACGGGAAACCGACACGCCATGCGCCCCATCGCCGCCATTTCCCAGCAAATCTGGGACATGAAGTACCGCTTCAAAGCGCCCGACGGGGCCGCGATCGACAAATCGATCGAGGATACCTGGACGCGCGTGGCGAACGCGCTGGCCGAGGCCGAAGCGCCCGAGGCGCGCGCCCATTGGGCGGCCGAGTTCCGCACGGCGCTGGAGGATTTCAAATTCCTGCCGGCCGGGCGCATCGTCGCCGGGGCCGGCACCGCGCGGCATGTGACTTTGTTCAACTGCTTCGTCATGGGCACGGTGCCCGACGACATGTCGGGCATTTTCGGCCATCTGCGCGAAGCGGCCCTGACGATGCAGCAGGGTGGGGGCATCGGCTACGACTTCTCGACGCTGCGCCCCAAGGGGGCACCGGTGAAGGGCGTGGGCGCGGATGCGTCCGGCCCGCTGTCCTTCATGGATGTGTGGGACGCGATGTGCCGCACGATCATGTCGGCCGGGCATCGGCGCGGCGCCATGATGGCGACGTTGCGTTGCGACCATCCGGATATCGAGGCGTTCATCGAAGCCAAGCGCGAGCCCGGCCGCTTGCGCATGTTCAATCTTTCCGTCCTGGTCACCGACGCCTTCATGGCCGCGGTGAAGGAGGACGCGCCGTGGGAACTGACCTTCAACGGCACGCATTTCAAGACGCTGCGCGCGCGCGAGCTGTGGGACAAGATCATGCGCGCGACCTACGCGTATGCGGAACCCGGCGTGATCTTCATCGACCGGATCAACCGCGCCAATAATCTTTGGTACGCGGAATCGATCGCGGCGACCAACCCGTGCGGCGAGCAGCCGCTGCCGCCCTACGGCGCGTGCCTGCTGGGCTCGGTCAATCTCGCCGCGTTGGTGAAGCGCCCGTTCGAAGCGACCGCGGAACTCGACGAAGCCGAACTCGCGCGCGTGGTGAAACTCGCCGTGCGGATGATGGACAACGTGACCGACGTGTCGCGTTTCCCGCTCGACGCGCAAGCGGCCGAAGCCAAAGCCAAGCGCCGCATCGGGCTTGGCGTCACGGGCCTTGCCGACGCGCTGATCCTGTGCGGCTTGCGCTACGGCTCGGAACCCGCCGTGCTGCAAACCGAGCGTTGGATGGGGGCGATCCGCCGCCTCGCCTACGCGGCATCGATCGACCTCGCGCGCGAAAAAGGCGCCTTCCCGCTTTTCGATCGCGAGAAATATCTGCAAGGCGAGCAGGTCAAAATCCTCGAGCCCGAGATTCAAGACGGCATCGCCAAATACGGCATCCGCAACGCGCTGCTCACCTCGATCGCGCCCACCGGCACGATTTCGCTGATGGCCGACAACGTGTCGTCGGGTTTGGAGCCGGTCTTCTCGTTCAGCTACATGCGCACCGTGCTGCTGCCCGACGGCACGCGCCGGCAGGAGGAAGTCTCCGACCACGCCTATCGCCTCTACAAGCGGATGTTCGGCGAGAACGCGCAATTGCCCGATTACTTCGTCGATGCGCAGCGCCTCACACCCGCCGAACATGTCGTCATGCAGGCGGCGGTGCAGAAATATATCGACGCGTCGATCTCCAAGACGATCAACTGCCCGGAGGATATTTCCTTCGAGGCATTCAAAGACGTCTACACCCAGGCCTACGCGCTGGGCTGCAAGGGCTGCACGACCTATCGCCCCAACGACATCACGGGCGCGGTGCTCACCGTGAAGAAGGACGAGCCGAAAAAGGGCTCGGAGCCCGTGCAGCAATCGCTGCCGCTCGCCAAATCACCGTCCAAGCCCGAAGATCATTACGAAGCGAGCGTCGTTTACATGACCCGCCCGCTCGACCGGCCCGAGGCGCTGCAAGGCCAGACCTACAAGATCAAATGGGCGGACGCCGAACACGCGCTTTACATCACGATCAACGACGTGATCGTCGACGGGCGCCGCCGGCCGTTCGAAGTGTTCATCAATTCGAAAAACATGGAGCATTACGCCTGGACCGTGGCGCTGACGCGCATGATCTCGGCGGTGTTCCGGCGCGGCGGCGACGTGTCGTTCGTCGTCGAAGAACTCAAAGCCGTGTTCGATCCGCGCGGCGGCCAATGGATGGGCGGGCGCTACGTGCCCTCGCTGCTCGCGGCGATCGGCGAAGTGATCGAGCGCCATATGGTGCAGATCGGATTCTTGCGGCCGGGCGAAGCGCTGCCGAGCGACCCGGCGGCCGAACATATGCCCGTCGCCGCGATGGGCGGCGGTGCGGCGGTGGAAGCGCCGGAAACGGCGGCGAACACGAACGCTTCTTCCGGCACCGTCGCGGCGTTGTTCGCGGGCGCCCCGCCGGACGGTTCGACCGCGCGGCTCGCGGGTGCGCGTCACTGCCCCAAATGCACGGCGCCGACGCTGATCCGCATGGAAGGCTGCGACACCTGCACGACCTGCGGCTTCTCGAAATGCGGGTGAGCTGACCGCGCATGGGCCGGCTCGCCTACAAATTCGCGGACGTGATCCGGAAGTTGCAGGCGGCGGGCTTCATCGCCGTGAGTCAAAAAGGCAGCCACGTCAAACTGATCAGGCAAGACGCATCGGGAACCCGGACGGCGATCGTGCCGCGCCACCGGGAACTTGCGACCGGCACGCTGCGCAGCATCTTGCGGCAGGCAAACTTGAGCGTGGACGACTTCGAGGCGCTTTGGATCAGGCGGCTTTGGCAGGAACGGCACGGATACGCGGCTTGGCTGTCGCGACCGGCGCTTCAAAATGAAGCTCGAGCGCTTCGGCCAGATTGGCGAGCGCCGATTTCTCGCTGCTGCCCTGGCTCGCCACATCGACTTCCAAGCACTGCGCCACGAACCACCGGCCCTCGCGGGTCACGCTGGCGGTGAAATTTCCGAGGCTGCGGGCTTTGCGCGGCATGTTCCGATTATAACACAACAATAGAAATCGTCACCCCGGGCGCGCGTAAGCGCGACCCGGGGTCTAGATCCCGGGCCGCGTCGATGCGTTGCATCGACTTGCCCGGGATGACGGATGACGGCGCGGCGTTTCGTGCCGCCTAACGCTGCTGTTCGCCAAGGAAGGCCGCGAAGGCCTTCTTGTTATGCGGATCGATCAGCTTTTCGCCGTCGGCGGCGAGATCGGCGAGCGTTTGCGCGCGCAACGCGTCGCGCCACAATTTCTCGGCCGCCAGCATGCGCGACTTGATGAAGCAATCGGCCTTATAGACGCATGGATCCTTCGAATTGCCGGGATTGCGGCGACGGATTTCGCGGCACACGAAAGCCGGTTCCGTGCCGTCGATCGCTTCGACGATATCGAGCATCGTGACCTTCGCCGCCGCGCGCGCCAAACGATAACCGCCGCGCGGACCGGGCAACGCCTCCACCAATTCCGCCGCCGTCAGCGCGCGCAGATGCTTCAGCAAATAGGATTCCGACACGCCGTGATATTCGGCGAGGCTTTTGCCCGACAGCACTTTGCCTTCCGGCAGCGACGCCAGCACCAGCGCGCAATGCAAAGCGGCTTCGACCCCATCGCTTAAACGTCGCATACGGCCCTCCGCGCCCGATTTTCAGGACGATCTTGACAGTCTCTAATCATGGATATATTTTGTCGATGATTAAAGTCATAGACCCTCGATGGAGAAAATCCCGTGCAAGCCCGTATGAACATCGCCCAATTGGCCCCCGACGTGTATCGCGCCGCCGCCGCGATGGAGGATAGCGTAAGGAAATCCGGCATCGACAGCCGCTTGCTGCATCTCGTCAAGCTGCGCGCCTCGCAGATCAACGGCTGCGCCTTCTGCGTCGATATGCACTCGAAGGAATCGCTGGCCGACGGTTTGAACCCGCAGATGCTGCATCTCGTGTCGGTGTGGCGCGAATCGCCCTATTTCGACGCCCGCGACCGCGCGGCGCTGGAATGGACGGAAAGCGTGACCCTGACCGCGCAATCGGGCGTGCCCGACGCCGCCTACGACGCCATGCGCGCGGTCTTCACCGACGCGGAAATCGCGAAACTGACCTTCGCGATCTGCATGATCAATGTCTGGAATCGGGTCGCGGTCGCGGCGCGGTTTCAACACCCGACGTGACACACGAACGCGTTCACCCCTTCGTCCCTTCGGGGTCGATATAGCCGCGTTCCAATGCGCGGTGCAGCGCTTCGTAGGCTTTGACGCCTTCCTCGAACAATTCGCGTTTGCGCGAAAGCTCGTCGAGCTCCGTGGCTTCGCCCTTGCCGTCGAGGAAGGCGGTCATGGCGCTGGCGAGATAGTCGGCGCGCAGGCGCGCGACCGACGCCGCGAATTCGACGAAGCGTTCCTTCGTGAGCCCCGGGATCTGCTTATGGATGATCTCGCGGTTCACGAGGCGCACCGATTTGTCGATGAAGGCGAGCATACGCTTCTGCTCCTCCGACGGCGCCCAGGGATCGCTCGACATATCGGTCTTCCTTCCGAATTTCCGTTTGGGTGCGGGCAGCATCGACGGATCGACGATGGCGCCGTGATCGTAACCGTAAGCCGGGGGCGGCACATGCGACGGACCGTCGCCCTCGTCCGCGACCAGCCCCGAGCGCGCGAAGGACGCGACGAACATGGAAAGTTCCAGATCGCTCGCCTTCTCCATCACGCCCGCCACCACGCCGCCGCGCAATTGGCGGATCTGGCGTAACGCGCGCGGCCGTTCGAAGGGCGGTTGCGGCTGCGGCTGCATCTAGGGCTTCGGCTTTTTCGCCGCCGCCGCCGCGACGCGTTCGGCCGCCGCTTCCCCGCGCGCGCCCAGCAATTGGATGACGCGCGAATAGAGTACGGGCGGCGCGGGCGCGTCGATCGTCTTCAGCACTTTCGCCGCCGGATCGACTTCCTGCAGGATGGCGCGCGCGTTGTGCACGAGCAGCCGATTGCGCAGATGGATTTCCTTGTTGAGCGCGTCGATGCGCTCCGCTTCCTCGAGCGTCAGTTCCTTCATTTCGCCGTCGGTGGGCGATCGGTAATCTTCGAGGAATTTCATCGCAACGCCGACTCTCCCCCGAAAGGGCGAAACGGGCAAGAGTCAGGCGCGTACGGCGGCCAGCAATGCGGCCAAGCGCCGGTCATGCAGGCCCAGGCGCTCGAGATGTTCGACCGTATTGGCGAGATAGGCCGCGTTCGCCCCGCGCTGGCCATGCGCGTCGCGGATGATCCGCGCGGTTTCCTCCAGCGGCAGCTTGCCGGCATAGGATTGGCCGTCGCGGTCGATCACGAAAGTCCGCGCCACGACCTCGCGCTTGTCCTGCAAGGTGATCGACAGATCCATGCAGTGATAGGACCGGTTCAGCATTTCCCGGTCCCAAAGATAGGCCATCGTGGTTTCGCGATGTTCATTCGCCACGCGATAGGCGATGCCCCGGCACGAGCCGCCCTTGTCGAGGCCCAGCACCAGACCGGGCTTCTCGGGCGTGCCGCGATAGCGCGTCGAATAAAGACAAAAGGCGCGGTGGAAGCCCATCAGCTTCGCCGGCCGCGCCTCTTCATACGGAAAGCCCGGGTCCCAGATCAGCGACCCATAGGCGAAGAGCCAGAAATCCGCCGTGTCGGGCGGCGGCGGACAGCCTTCACATTCCGGAATCTTGCCCGTGCGCGGGCGGGTTTGCGTCAAGATCGATGCCATCTTCGTCAGCTCTTGCGCACAAGATAGACGCCAAACGCCGTCAGCGCCATGCCCGCCAACGCGAGAAATCCTAAAACCTCGCCGAACAAAACCCAGGCCATCAGCGCCGTGGTCGGCGGAACCAGGTAGAAAAGACTGGCCGTCTGGGCCGCCGCCCCGCGCCTGGCGAGCAGCATCAGCAGCGAAATCGCCCCCATCGACAGGACCAGGATCAGCCAGGCCAGCGCCCCGACGAGCTGCGGCGTCCAGTCGATGATCCTGGTTTCGAAGGCGAACATCGGCCCGATCAGCAACAATGTCGCGGCCGCGTATTGGATCACCCCGCCGGTCGCAAGGTTCACGTTGCGGCAGAAACGCTGCTGGTAAAGCGTGCCGAAAGTGATGCCGAACAGGCCGATGACCGAAGGCCAGACCGCGACCAGCGGGATGCCTTCGAAGCCCAGCTTCTCCCACAGCACCGCCCCCACGCCGACGAAGCCGAGGCCCAGCCCCAGCCATTGGCGCAGGGTCACATCCTCGCCCAATGCGCGGATGATCGCGGCGGTCAGCAGCGGTTGCAGCCCGACGATCAGCGCCGACAGGCCGGCGGGCAGGCCCCAGGAAATCGAGACGAACACGCCGCCGAGATAAACGCCGTGCAACGCGGCGCCGACCACGGCGACATGCAGGGCTTGGCGGCCGCGCGGCCAGGGCGCCTTCACCGCCAGCGACCACAGGACGAACAACGGAATCGCGATCGCGAAGCGCACGACCAGGAAGGTCAGCGGTTCGATATAGGGCAGCCCGGCCTTCGACCCGATGAAACCGGTCGACCAAAGCGCCACGAAAACAAGGGGAACGAGATGGGCCATCGCGAAACGCGCGGACCATAGCCTATAAACGGCGCTATGAAACGCTACGCCAAGCACTTCGCCTATGCGGGAATCGCAATCGTCTTTCTGTGGACCGTGTTCTGGATGGTCACGGCGCAGAATATCTTGCGCCGGATCGAGACATGGCAGACGGTCCAAGCCCAATCGGGCGTGACGCTTGCTTGGGATCAGCTCGACATCAAAGGCTGGCCCTTCGGCTGGCGCGCCAATGTCGACAAGCCCCGCGCGGCGGGTGCGGGCCCGTCCGCCTGGGCATGGTCGGGCGAGCGGCTGACCGCGTCGCTCGATCCGTGGAACCTGCGGGAATTGCGCGTGCGCTTGCCCGGCGCGCAAGAAGCGTCGTTCGGGGCGGGCGATCTCGAGACCAAACTCGCGCTGCGCGCCGCGCGGCCCGACGCGACGATCGCGTTCGACGCGGATGGTAAGGTCGCGTCGCTGAGTCTCGATTTCGAAGCCCTGGAAGCGACGATCGACGGCTCGGCGCCGCTCTCGATGCGCAAACTCGACGCGACCCTCACGCCCAACCGCCCGGCCGATCCCGATCATCGGGCGGATACGTTGGACCTGCGGCTTCTGGCGTTGGGCGTGCGCTTGATCGAGCCCGTCCCGGCCTTGGGCCGCGACATCGCGCGTGCGGAATTCGTCGGCAATGTGAAAGGCCGCATCGCCGGCGCGGGCACGAAGCTCGGTCCGGCCTTGCGCGCCTGGCGCGACGATGGCGGCACGCTGGAGATCAAACTTCTCGGTCTCGATTGGGGCCCGGCGCATCTGACCGCCGAGGGCACGCTGGCGATCGACGATCAAGACCGGCCTTTGGGGGCGGGTACGATCCGCGTCGCGGGCTGGCGCGAAACGATCGACGCGCTTCAAGCGGCGCAGATCATCGAGCCCGGCCCGGCGGCGATCCTAAAAATCGGCCTCGGCTTTTTGGGCCGCACGGGCGGCACCAACGACGGCAGCGTGCAAGTGCCGATCGCGTCGCAAGACGGCCGCTTGGTCGTACAGCGCGTGCCGGTGATGCGCGTGCCGCCGCTGAAGCTCGACTGATCACATATTCGGATAATTCGGGCCGCCGCCGCCTTCGGGCACGACCCAGACGATGTTCTGCGACGGGTCCTTGATGTCGCAGGTTTTGCAGTGGACGCAGTTCTGCGCGTTGATCTGCAAGCGCGGGGCGGCCGCACCTTCGCGCACGATTTCGTAGACGCCGGCCGGGCAGTAACGCTGCTCGGGCGCATCATAGATCGCGAGGTTGTAATCGACCGGCACCGACGCGTCTTTCAGCGTGAGGTGCGCGGGCTGATTTTCCTCGTGATTGGTGTTCGACAGGAACACCGACGACAAACGATCGAACGACACTTTGCCGTCGGGCTTCGGATATTCGATCGGCGTGCTGGCCGCGGCGGTCCGCAAGGATTCGTTGTCGGGGTGGTGCTTCAGCGTCCACGGGCCCTTGCCGCGCAGCACATAGGTTTCAAGCGCGCCATTGGCCATGCCGACGACCAGGCCCTTGGTGAAGCCCGGGCGGATATTGCGCACGGCCGACAGTTCTTCCCAAATCCAGCTGGCTTTGACGGCGGCGGGATACGCATCGAGCGTACCGATCGGCCTGTCGGTCGCCAGCGCATCGAACGCCGCTTCGGCCAACAGCATGCCCGACTTCATCGCCGTGTGGCTGCCTTTGATCTTGGGCACGTTCACGAAACCCGCCGAGCAGCCGATGATCGCGGCCCCCGGCATCACCAATTCGGGGATCGACTGCAAGCCGCCTTCGTTGATGGCGCGCGCCCCGTAAGCGATGCGCCTTCCCCCTTCGAAGATCGGGCGGATCGCGGGATGCGTCTTGAAGCGCTGGAATTCCTCGAACGGCGACAGATACGGGTTCTTGTAGTCGAGCCCGATCACGTAGCCGACGGCGACCTGGTTGTTTTCCAGGTGATAGAGGAACGAGCCGCCATAGGTCTCGAAATCCAGCGGCCAGCCGACCGTGTGGATGATGCGGCCGGCGTGATGCTTGGCGGGATCGATCTCCCACAATTCCTTGATGCCGATGCCATAGGTCTGCGGCTGCGCGTTCTTGCGCAGATCGAATTTCTCGATCAGCGCTTTCGACAGCGAACCGCGCACGCCCTCGGCGAATACGGTCAGGCGCGCATGGATTTCCACGCCCGGCGTGAAATTCGCCGTGCGCTGCCCGTCCTTGCCGATCCCCATATCGCCCGTGGCGATGCCGCAAACGCGCCCGTCCTCGAACAGCGTTTCGGCCGCCGCGAAGCCCGGGAAGATTTCCACGCCCAGTTCCTCGGCCTGCGTCGCCAGCCACCGGCACACATTGCCGAGGGAGACGATGTAGTTGCCCTCGTTATGCATCTGCGGCGGTGTCGGCAGGCGGATGGCGCGCTTCTGGGTCAGGAACAGGAAGCGGTCTTCCTTGGCGGGCGTGTTGAGCGGCGCGCCCTTTTCTTTCCAATCGGGGATCAGCTCGTTCAGCGCGCGCGGCTCCAGCACGGCACCCGACAGGATATGCGCGCCGACTTCGGAGCCCTTTTCCAGCACGCAGACCGAAATCTCGCGGCCCTTTTCGGCGGAAAGCTGCTTCAAGCGGATCGCGGCGGCCAGGCCCGACGGCCCCGCCCCCACGATGGCCACGTCGTAATCCATGCGTTCGCGGTCGGGGCGCTGGCTGGTCGTCACGGCTTTACTCCTCGAGTCTGGCGACCCCTCTTAATCATGCTAGGTTCCGCCCGCAATGGACGATCTGGCCGCCCTCCGTTACCTGGTCGAACTCGGCGCCGATGAGGCGATCGCCGAGGCGCCGGTCGATCGTTTTTCGGCCCCGCCGCCGGTGGAAATGCCCGCGCCCGCCCGCCCGGCGATGCGCGTCGTCGCACCGGCCCCCAGCCCTGCGATCGCCGCGCCGGTGCCGGCCGCCCAGGCGGTGATCTCCGCCCGCGACGCGGCCGCCGCCGCCAACACCCTCGACGAGCTGCGCGAGGCAGTCGCAAAGTTCGACGGCTGCCCGTTGAAAGCCACCGCGACCAATCTGTGTTTCGCCGACGGGAACCCGGAAGCGAAGATCATGTTCGTGGGCGAGGCGCCGGGGGCGGACGAAGACCGCCAGGGCAAACCCTTCGTCGGCGTCTCCGGTCAGCTTCTCGATCGGATGATCGGGTTCATCGGGCTCGACCGCAAAACCAACGCCTATATCGCCAATGTGATCCCCTGGCGCCCGCCGGCCAATCGCACGCCCACGGCCGCGGAAATCGCCGCCTGCGAGCCCTTCATCCGCCGGCAGATCGAGTTGATCAACCCACAAATCCTTGTTTTGGTTGGGAATATCTCGACGAAGACGCTGCTGGGTGTGGCCGACGGCATCATCCGGATGCGCGGCAAATGGCGCGACTACAGCTCGTCCGGGCTGAAAGCCCCGATCCCGGCGTTACCAATTTTCCATCCGGCGTATTTGTTGCGGACCCCGGCACAAAAAAGGGATTCGTGGCGCGATTTATTGTTGTTGAAGCAAAGAATACAAATGCTTTCCAAATAATGACCAAGTAAATATAGACACAATAACTTCGAACTAAATCTGTGGAAAATCAGAGATTTTTCCTTGCCGGGGGCGGCAAATCCTGCTTTTTACGCCCTCAGCATGCCGAATTCGCGCACCTATATTTGCCGATTGGCAGCAAGCCATCGGACAATTTTGAAAACGGCCTTTGTCGCGTTGGCGGCGATCGCCGGGGTGACGCTCTTCGGCGGCGATCTTTCCGCGCAGCAGACCCGTACGGCGCGCGCCAATGCCGGCACCGAGACCGCGTCGCTGCCACGCGCCGATCTGGCGCCCGAGCGTGCGACCGATCTGCCCCGCCCGCTGTCGGAAGCCGACGTCAAAAATTACCGCACGGCCTTCGCCGCCCAGGCGCGCGGTGACAATGCCGCCGCCGACGCCGCTTTGCGCCAGGTGAAAGACCGGTCGCTGGTCGGCCATATCCTGGCCGAGCGCTATTTGGGCAAGAACCATCGCTCGACGCATGAAGAGCTGTCGGCCTGGCTGAAGGAATTCAACGACAACCCCGACGCGCCCGCGATCCACGCGCTCGCCCAGCGCCGGGCCCCGCGCAACGCCAAGCTGGCCCGCCCGGTCGGCGATGCGTTCACCGAGCGCGCGGGGGCCGACGATCTGGGCCCGGGCCTGGGCCGCACGCCGCCGATGCGCTCGACCGCCCCCGGTGCGGCGCAATTGCGCGGGCGCTTCGCCAAGTGGATTTCCGACGGGCATTTCGAGCGCGTCGAGCGCGAATTGTCGGGCCGCGACACGAACAATCTTCTGTCGGTCGCGGAGATCGACCATTACCGCGCCCAGCTCGCCTCGGGCTGGTTTATGCGCGGCGACGATCGCAAGGCCATCGCCCTGGCGGGCGACGCCGCGCGCCGTTCGGGCGCTTCCGTGCCGCGCGCGCATTGGATCGCCGGCCTCGCCGAATTCCGCCAGCAGCGTTACGGACGTGCTGCCCAGCATTTCGAAGCGCTGAACCGGCTGCCCGGCACGCCCGCCTGGGACCAGGCCGCCGGCGCCTTCTGGGCGGCGCGTGCACACCTGCATGATCGCAAGCCCGAGATCTATAATTTCTGGCTGACCCAGGCGGCCGAGAATCCGCGCACCTTCTATGGCTCGCTGGCGGCGCGCGCGTTGGGGATCGATACCGGCCTCAACTGGAATCCGCCGCCGCTGGGCCCGGACGATCTCGCCCAGCTCAAGAAATATCCGGCCGCGACGCGCGCCTTTGCACTTCTGCAGATCGACGAAGATCGCCGCGCGGAGGCCGAGCTGCGCCTCGTGCTGGGGCGCGGCGGATTGCAATTGTCGCAAGCGGCGTTGGCCGTGGCGATGCGCGCGAACATGCCGGGCCTTGCGATGCGCCTCGCCCGCGAGCTCAACGATATCGACGGGCGGCGCTATGACGGCGCCAATTATCCCGTCCCCCATTGGCGCCCCGATGTCGGGTTCGAGATCGACCCCGCTTTGGTCTTCGCCTTCATGCGCATCGAATCGGGCTTCAATCCGCGCGCGGTCAGCCCGGCGGGTGCGCGCGGCCTGATGCAGTTGATGCCGGGTACGGCCGCCATGATGAACGGCGCCTCGCTGCGCGGGCAGCTCGACAAGCTCTACGAGCCCGAGACCAACATCACGCTGGGTCAGCGCTACATCAAGGCGCTGCTGGAAGACCCGCTGATCGAAGGCGAACTCACGCGCCTCGCCGCCGCCTATAACGGCGGGCCGGGCAATCTTTCCAAATGGAAACGGATGCAGGACCAGCGCGGCGAAACGCGCGAGGATGCGCTGCTGTTCATCGAAAGCCTGCCCTCGGCCGAAACGCGGCAATTCATCACGCGCCTGCTCTATTCCTACTGGATGTATTCGGAACGCCTGGGTCAGTCGACGCCGTCGCTCGACCAGCTCGCCGAAGGCCAATGGCCGCTTTACGCCGTTCCGCAGCGCACCGCGCGCGTGGTGCCGGCCAACGATCTCGAGCAGACGGCCGAGCAAACGCCGCGCCGCTGACTTTTCGCGCCGGGCGGATTAGATTCGCCCCATGCCCAAGCTCGACGAAACCCGCCCCTTCCTTTCCTGCAACATCGCCGTTCTGACCGTGTCGGACACGCGCGACGAAGCATCCGACCGCTCCGGCAATGCGCTGGCCGAGATGATCGCCCGCGACGGGCACAAGCTCGCCGCGCGCGCGATCGTGAAGGACGATGTCGGCCTGATCCAAGGCAAGCTTAAAACCTGGATCGCCGATCCCGCGATCGACGTCGTGATCTCGACCGGCGGCACGGGCGTCACCGGCCGCGACGTGACGCCCGAGGCCTTCGAAGCGCTTTACGAGAAGAAGATCGACGGCTTCGGCGAGATGTTCCGCATGATCTCGTTCCCCAAAATCGGCACCTCGGCGCTGCAAAGCCGCGCGACCGGCGGTGTAGCCGGCGGCACGTATCTCTTCGCACTACCGGGCTCGCCCTCGGCCTGCCGCGACGGCTGGGACGAGATCTTGAGGTGGCAGCTCGACAACCGTCACCGCCCCTGCAATCTGGTCGAGCTGATGCCGCGCTTACAGGAACATCTTACGTCGAAGCCGAAGGCGACCGTTTAAGCCACGCCGCGTAACCCGCCGCATCGTCGACGTCGTCGAGCGTCGCGGCGAACGCGACGCGCCGATGCGCGACGTTCGCCAGCGTATCGGCGAGTGCGTGTTCGCTGGACCAGCGCGCGTTGTTGAACGCGCCTTTCGCTAAAGCACCGTGGCGCGACCCGACCAACCAATAGCCGCCGTCGCGCGATTTGCCGAAGACGAGATCCGCGTCGCCGAGTTTCTTGAACGCGGCATGCACCAGCGCCGCGTTCAAATCGGGGATGTCGCTGCCCACGACAATCGCAGGGCCACGCCGCGACATCAACGCGCGTTCCATGCGCGTCCCCAGATCGCCGCGTCCTTGGCCTGTTCGCATCGTGCGCAGCGGCCAAAGATGCGCGTTGCGCGCGGCCGCATCGGGGGTGACGCACAGCACCAAGCGCCACGGCCCGCGTGCGAGCTTGCGCAAGGTCGCGGCAAGACACGCGCGCTGGAACGAAAGTGCGGCCGCATCGCCGATCCCCTTGGCGAGCCGCGTTTTGGCACGGCCCCGCCGCGCGGGCTTGGCGAAAACGAAGATCGTCGGCCGGATCATCGATAGAGCTTCGCCAGCGTTTCGGGTTTCACGCCCAGGAACCACAAGGCGAGGATCGAGAGATTGCGCAGCGGGCGCAAGATCCAGCCGTCGCGTTCGTAGCGCGCGGGCGCGGTCGTCGCCACCGCCTCGAGTTCGCGCAAATTCCTGGCCCCGAGGCGGCGGACGAGATCGACATCCTCCATCAGCGGCAGATCGCGATAGCCGCCGAGGCGATCGTAGAGATCGCGGGCGATCAACAAGCCTTGATCGCCATAGGGCAGTCCGAGATTGCGCGCGCGCCAGTTGGCAAGCCGCGCGACGCGCGACGCGCGTGGATCGTCGCCGGCGAACGCCAGGCGGAAATAGCCGGCACGCCCCATGAAACCCTTCGCCGCCGCGACCCAATCCGGCGACAACACCGTATCGGCATGGACGAACAGCAGCGTGTCGCCGGTCGCTTCCGCCGCCCCGGCGCGCAATTGCGTGCCCCGGCCGCGCGGGGCTTCGATCACGCGCCAGCCCTGGTCGCGGGCGATAGCGCGCGTCGCATCGGTCGAGCCGCCATCGACCAGAATGCGCTCCGCTTCCGGCCACGCGCCCAAAGCCGCGAGACAGGCGGGAAGAATTTTTTCGGCGTTGAGGGCGGGGACGACGATGGAAAGGCGCATGGATACGCCATCATGGCGCCCGCCGCACGGCAACGCTACAGTGCCGGAAAATCATGAGCCGCCCCGACCTCGACAATCTGTTCCGCGCTTTGGCTACGCGCCCGCGCTTCGCCGAATTGGCGCCGAGCGAGCTTATCCCGCTCGCCGGCAAGGGCCTTGCCCACAGCCATGTGCGCGTGAAGGGCAAACGCGTTTTGCTGCGTTTGCCGCGCTTGCGCGCCGGCGAAGACGCCCAAGCGCGGCTATCGCTGGAAGCGGAGATGTTCGCGCGCGCGGCGCCGTCCGAGGCCACACCGCGCCTCATCGACACGATCGCGCCGGGCGAGTTGGTGCCGACCGGCGCTTTGATCGTCGACGATATCGGCGGTGCGGCGCCCAAACTGCCGAACGATCTGGGGGCGCTGGGCACCGCGCTCGGCTCGATCCATAAAACGAAAGTGCCGGACGAAGCCGCGCGTGCACCGCTCGCCTCGCCCGCCAATCCCGTCGCCGCCACGGTCACGACCATCGAGGCCAATCTGGCGCTGATGGACAAGGCGTCGCTCGATCCCAAAGCGAAGATCGCCTTCGGCCAGGAACTCGCCTGGGCGAAGGAATTCTCGACCAACAACGACAAGCGCTTCCAAGGCATGACGCGCAGCCTGTGCCTTTACGACACGCATCCCGGCAATTTCATCGCCGCACCGGGGGGCCGCGCCTATTTCGTCGATATCGACAAATGCCTCTATTCCTTCGCGGCGCTCGACCTCGCACATACCTGCACGCGGCCCGCACTCGCGTGGGACCCCGATTGCGCGGCGAGCCTGTCGCCCGCCGATATCGACGCCTTCACGCGCGCCTGGGCGTTGCGCGCGGGCGATGCGCTGGCGCGCGAAACCCTATCGGCCTTCCGGCCGTTCCGGCGCCTCGTCTGGCTGCGCACGACCAGCCAGTTCATCCGCTTCCGCGTCGAAGGCACGCATAAGGGCCTCGACGGGCGCTATGCCGATCATGCCGAAAAGGCGATCGCCGCGGCCCTCGATCTCAAAACCATCGCCGATCAGCGCAAGGATTGGGGCTAAGCCCGCACGCCTCGATGTTCTTGAATTGTTCATGGCGATGGGATAGGCTTCCCGCGCCATGGACGAAGCCCTTCCCGATCGCGCGCGCAAAGGGCGCGGCGCCGTTTCCAACCTCGCCGGGCGGTTCGAACCGCTCGGCCGGGTGCGGATCGACGATGGCTGGGGCATGGACCCGGACGAGGATTTGCCGCCGTTGCGCACCCATGTGCAGGCCGATGCCAGCCGCACGGTGATCGCGCGCAACGACAGCCCCGATATTCCGTTCGAGCAATCGATCAATCCCTATCGCGGCTGCGAGCATGGCTGCGTCTATTGCTATGCGCGGCCCACGCACGCGTATCTGGGCCTGTCGCCCGGCCTCGATTTCGAAACCAAGCTGTTCGCCAAACCGGACGCGGCGAAGCTGCTGGCGGCGGAATTGCGCAAACCGGGCTATCGCGTGAAGTCGATCGCGCTCGGCACCAACACCGATCCCTATCAGCCGGTGGAGCGCACGCATAAAATCACCCGCGCGATTTTGGAAACGCTGCGCGATTTTTCGCATCCGTTTTCGATCGTGACCAAATCGGCACTGGTCGCGCGCGATATCGACATCATCGCCCCGATGGCGGCGCGCAACCTCGCGCATGTGTTCGTCTCGGTCACCACACTCGACCGCGATCTCGCGCGCAAGATGGAGCCGCGCGCCTCGACGCCGCAGCGGCGGCTCGATGCGATCCGGGAATTGACGCAAGCGGGTATCAAAACCGGCGTGATGGCGGCCCCGATGATCCCCGCGATCAACGATCACGAATTGGAAGCGATCCTGGAGGCCGCGCACGACGCCGGTGCCACGAGTGCCGGCTACACGCTGCTGCGCCTGCCGCTGGAGATCAAAGATCTGTTCGCCGAATGGCTCGACGAACATGCACCCTTGAAGAAAAAGCGCGTGCTCGACCTGATCCGCGAATCGCGCGACGGCAAGCTGAACCACGCCGAATTCGGCAAGCGCTTCGTGGGCTCGGGCCCCTACGCGCAAATGCTGAACGCGCGCTTTATCAAGGCGCGCAAGCGCCTGGGGCTCGACCGCAACGACTGGTCCTACGACCTGTCGGCGTTCAAACCCCCGCCGCAAAAGGGCGATCAGTTCAGCCTGCTGTGAAAGTAATCGTCATCCCGGCCAAGGCGGCTTGCCGCCGCGCGCCCGGGGTGACGTAATCGACTAATGCCGGCCCTGCAAGCGATAGCGGTGCGCGGGATACACGCCGAGGATCTTCACCATATCGGAGAAGAATTCGAGTTCCTCCAGCGCATGCGCCAAGGGCAGTTGTTCGGGATGGCCTTCGACATCGGCGTAGAACTGCGTCGCCGTGAACTTGCCGCCCAGCATGTAGCTTTCGAGCTTGGTCATGTTCACGCCGTTGGTCGCGAACCCGCCCATCGCTTTGTAGAGGGCCGCCGCGCGGTTCTTGACCCGGAACACGAGAGTCGTCACGCACGGACCGCTTTTGACGTCGGCGAGTTTCGGCTTCTTCGATAGGACGACAAAGCGCGTCGTGTTATGCGCGGCGTCCTCGAAATCCTTCTTGAGGGATTTAAGCCCATAGATCTCGCCCGCGAGCGACGAGGCGATGGCACCGCGCGTGATGTCGCCGGCCTTGGCGATCTCGGCGGCCGAACCGGCGGTGTCCGCCCCCGTGACGCGCTTCAAGCCCAAAGCGCGCGAATTGCCGCGGCACTGGTCGAGCGCTTGAACATGGCTTTGCACCGTCTTCAGCGTCTTGAGCGTGGCGCCCGGCGGCGCGAGCAGATGATGGTTCACGCGCTCGAAATGCTCGCCGATGATGTGCAGGCCCGCTTCCGGAATCATTTGGTGGATTTCCGCGACGCGGCCTGCGGTCGAATTCTCGATCGGGATCATCGCCAAAATCGCCTTGCCGCCGCGCACCGCGTCGAACGCGTCTTCGAAGCTGGCGCAAGGCAGCGGCTCGAGCTTCGGATAGGCGTGCTTGCACGCGAGATGCGAATAGGCGCCCGGCACGCCCTGGAAGGCGATACGGGCGGGAATCTTGGCGGATCTCATGGGCGAGTCGTCCCGTCTGACTGGGTGATTGGGGGGCGGTTATCGGCAAGGCGGGGGCGCCTGTCAATCGCCGCCCCGTCCGACCCGCCCGCTAAACCCTTTGATTCGGCGGGATAACCGGGATTCCCCCCGAATTTCTTGGGGCTTTGCGCCGCAGTTGCGCGGCGGCGGCGGCGGAATTAGATTGCCCCCGTTCCGGAAGCTGTGGGAGCGACCGGCAGGGATCCCTATTCACGATCGGGCAGCGCGATGAATTCCTACGAGCTTAACAAGATCTTCGGCGCCGTCGTCGGCTCGGTGCTGGCGATCACGGTGATCGGCTACATCTCCAATTTGCTCGTCCATCCGCATCAGCTCGAGAAATCGGTTCTCGACATCAAGATCGAAACCGCCGCACCGGTCGCCACGGCCGCCGCCCCGGTCGAAATTCCGCCGATCACGCCGTTGATGGCGTCAGCCGACGCCGCCGCGGGTGCGGCGCTGCTGCGCAACTGCACGTCCTGCCATACCTTCGACAAGGGCGGGCGCAACGGCGTGGGTCCCAATCTGTGGGACATCGTCGGCAACAAGAAAGCCCATATGGACGGCTTCGCCTATTCGCCCGGCGTCGCCGCCAAGGGCGGCCAGTGGGGCTACGAGGAGCTGAACCAGTTCCTGGCCAACCCGCGCGCCTACATCAACGGCACGCGCATGGCCTTCGCGGGTCTGCGCCGCGCCGAAGATCGCGCGAACCTGATCGCGCATCTGCGCACGCTGTCGGATTCGCCGAAGGCGCTGCCGTAAAACCAACGGAGTTTCTCCCGCGTTCGGGCTTTTCAGGCGCCGGACGCGGGATTAATTTTATCCCCCATGGCCGCCCAAACCTTCAACGTCGCCCTTCACGCCGTCGGCGGCGTGCAATGCGTGATCGTCAATGTCGATCCCGCCTCCGTTTCCACGCCGGAAATGCAGCGCCGCACGCTCGGCTACATGACGCCGCGCTTCGCGGGTAAGCAGGTCGTGCTCATGTATATGGACATGACCCGCCGCCCGGTGTTCCTGGGCCCGGCGCATCTGGTCGGCGCCATTCAAGGCAAGGGCTATTCGGAATTCCGCTGGCAGAAAGCCGTGCTCCAGTGAGCCGGATTCCCGCCAAGCGCTACTGGCACGAACTCACCTCGCCCGATTTCGACGGGCTCGATCCCGAACGTACCGTCGCCGTATTGCCCGTGGGCGCCATCGAGCAGCACGGGCCGCATCTGCCGGTCTGGGTCGATGCGCGCATCAACCAGGGCGTGGTCGAGCGCGCGGTCGAATTGCTGCCCGCCGATCTGGGCGTGTTGTTCCTGCCCGCGATGCCGATCGGCAAATCGAACGAGCATCTGGGCTTCAAGGGCACGCTGACGCTGTCGGCCGAAACGCTGATCCGCTTGTGGACCGAAATCGGCGATGGTGTCGCGCGCGCGGGATTGCGCAAATTCGCGATCTTCAATTCCCATGGCGGCCAGCCGCAGATCGTCGACATCGTGTGCCGCGATTTGCGCGTGCGCCATTCGATGGTCGCGGTGGCGATCAGCTCCTACATGCTGGGCAAGCCGCCGAGCATGTTCCCGGCCGAGGAATTGACCTACGGCATCCATGCGGGCTCGTCCGAGACGTCGCTGATGATGCATCTCACACCCGACCTGGTGAAGAACGAGGAACGGCGCGATTTCGAAACGCTACCCAAGAAGCTGAAAGGCCAGTTCGAAACGATCATCCCGAACGGCCGCACCACGGTCGCCTGGCAGATCCAGGATCTGCACCCGCTGGGGGCGGCGGGCAACGCGCTCGACGCCGACGCCGAGCGCGGTAAAAAACTCGTCGATCACATGGCCGCGAAGCTCGTGCAGGCCCTGTCGGAAATCGCGAGTTATCCACTGGCGAATATTGTCGACCGGCGCTAGGCGCATTGCCTAAACCAAGGGCAAAGCTATAGTCGTTGCTTGGCGCCGCAGGGTGTTGGGCATGGTCCGGAATTTGCTGCCCTGGGGGGCCGTCTTCGCCGTCCCCCACTCCGGAGCAACCCCATGACCCAAAGAACGATTTCCCGCCGCGCCACGCTTGGTCTTCTTGGTGCCGGTGCGGCCGCCGCCACGCTGCCCGCCCCCGCTTTGCGCGCCCAGACGCTCGACAAATTCGTCTATCAGACCAATTGGCGCGCCCAGGCCGAACATGGCGGCTTCTATCACGCCCTCGCCACCGGCATTTACCGTAAGTACGGCATCGACGCCGAGATCCGCATGGGCGGGCCGCAGCAGGACCCGAACGCGCTGCTGGTCGCCGGCCGCGTCGACGCGATCATGTCCAATTCGTTCTCCGGCTTCCGCTATGTCGAGGAGAATGTGCCCTTCATCGTCGTCGGCTCGGTGATGCAGAAGGACCCGCAGGTCCTGATCTCGCATCCCGGCGTGGGCAACGACACGCTGCCCGCGCTCAAGGGCAAGCCGATCCTGATCGGGGCCGGCGGGCGTTCGTCCTACTGGCCGTGGCTGCGCGCCAAGTTCGCGTTCACCGACGACCAGATCCGGCCCTACACCTTCAACATGGCGCCGTTCCTGGCCGACAAGAACCTGTCGCAGCAAGGCTTCCTGACGTCGGAGCCCAACGAGATCCGCAAGGCGGGCGTCGAGCCGGTGCTGCATCTCCTCGCCGATTACGGCTTCGAGAATTATCAGACGACCATCAACACCTCGGTCAAGCTGGTCAACGAGAAGCCCGATCTGATGCAGCGTTTCATCAACGCGTCGATCGAAGGCTGGTACGGCTATATCAACGGCGATCCGAAGGCGGCCAACGCCCTTATCCAGCGCGACAACCCGGATATGGACGAAACCAAGATCCTGCAATCGATCGCGCAGATGAAGCAGTACGGCATCATCGACTCGGGTGATTCCAAGCAGCTCGGCGTGATGTGCATGACCGACGCGCGCTGGAAGTCGTTCTACGACGCGATGGCCGCGGCCGGCGCGGTGCGCCCCGGTCTCGACATCTCGCGCGCCTATACGCTGAAGTTCATCAACAAGCGCGTGGGCATGGGCTGAGCATGACGGCTTTCGCCAACGCCGCGAAACTTCAGGAACGACCGGCCGCACGGCCGGTCGTTTCCTGCCGGGGCGTCGCCAAAGTCTTTTCCAACGGCACGCTGGCGCTGCAAAACGTCGATCTCGACATCAAGCATCATCAATTCGTGTCGCTGCTGGGCCCGTCGGGCTGCGGCAAATCCACGCTGCTGCGCTTGATCGCCGGCCTTGGCGAACCCTCGGCCGGCGCGATCGATTGGCCCGCCGACCGCGAAGGCGACGCGCATGCGCTGTCCTTCGTATTCCAAGAACCCACGTTGATGCCCTGGGCGAGCGCCATCAAAAACGTGATGCTGCCGTTGAAGATCGCGCGCATGTCCGCCGACGAAGCGCGCGGGCGCGCGGCCGACGCGCTGCGTCTGGTCGGACTTTCGGCGTTCGAAAATTCCTATCCGCGCGAATTGTCGGGCGGCATGAAGATGCGCGTGTCGATCGCGCGCGCCATGGTCACGCGCCCGCAAGTGCTGCTGATGGACGAGCCCTTCGCCGCGTTGGACGAGATCACGCGCTTCAAGCTCAACAACGATCTGCTGCGGCTGTGGCAGGATTCGAACTTCACCGTCGTTTTCGTCACCCATTCGGTGTTCGAAAGCGTGTTCCTGTCGGAACGCATCGTGGTGATGGCCGCGCGCCCGGGCCGCATCATCGAAGATATCGAAGTCGCCGCCCCCTATCCGCGCGACAACGAATATCGCACCAGCCCGCTCTATAACGAGCATTGCCGCAGCGCTTCCGCCGCCTTGGAAAGCGCCATGGCCCATCACGCGCATCACGGCTGACAGGCATGACAACACCGCTCGCACAAGTCGCCGAACAGGACGGCACGGCGCCGGTCTTTCTGCGCGAAAAGACGATCCTGGGCCTGCCCGCGTCGGCCTGGCCCAAAATCCTGATGCCGCTCGCCGTCGGCCTGTTGTCGTTGGGCGCTTGGGAAATGGTCGTGCGGATCAACCAGATCCCGCATTACATCCTGCCGGGCCCGATCCTGATCGCCACGACGATGTGGCAGGATTGGGGGACGCTGTCGGGCTCGCTATGGATCACGCTGTCGATCTCGCTCGCGGCCCTGGCGGTCGCGGTCGTCGCGGGCGTCGCGCTCGCCATCCTGTTCGCGCAGTCCAAATGGGTGGAACTCTCGTTCTTTCCCTATGCCGTCATCTTGCAGGTGACGCCGGTCGTCGCGATCGCGCCGCTCATCATCATCTGGGTCGACAACGTGCAGCTTTCGCTGCTGATCTGCGCCTGGATCGTCGCGTTCTTCCCGATCCTGTCGAACACGACGCTCGGCCTCAACTCGGCCGATCACAATCTCTTGAACCTGTTCCAGCTCTATCGCGCCTCGCGCTTCCAGACGCTGCTGTATTTGCGCCTGCCCGCCGCCACGCCCTATTTCCTCGCCGGGCTCAAAATCTCCGGCGGCCTCAGCCTAATCGGCGCGGTGGTCGCGGAATTCGTGGCGGGCACGGGCGGCTCGGCCTCGGGCCTCGCCTATCGCATTCTCGAATCCGGCTATCAGCTGCGGATTCCGCGGATGTTCGCCGCGTTGTTCATGATCTCGATTTCCGGGATCGTGATCTTCCTGTGCCTGTCGTTCCTGTCGCATCTCGTGCTGCGCCGCTGGCACGAAAGCGCCCTCAAGCGGGAGAATTGAGTTGCCGTCCTTTTTCGAGCCGCCGAAGACCGATCGCTATGCGCTGCGCAATGTCAGCGCGTTGCTCGAAGACGGCAACCTGGCGCCGCGCGACATCGTGGTCGAAAAGGGCAAGGTCGCCGATATCCTGAAGGCGGGTGCGGCCCCCATCGATCTCGGGCCCGATTTGAGGGGCGCGATGCTGTGGCCCTGCCCGGTCGACATCCACACCCATCTCGACAAGGGCCATATCTGGCCGCGCAACCCGAATGTGGACGGCACGTTCTTCGGCGCGCTGACCGCGACGATGGAAGACCGCAAAACGAATTGGAACGCTTCCGACGTCGAAGCGCGATTCGAATTCGGCGTGAAGACCGCCTATGCGCGCGGTGTATCGGCGATCCGCACGCATCTGGACAGTTTTCCGCCGCAGGCCGAAATTTCCTGGCCGGTCTTCGCGAAACTTCGCGACAAATGGGCGGGCAAGGTCACGCTGCAAGCTTCTTCCATCGTGTCGATGGATCTGTTCGCGACCGATGGCGGCAAGCAACTCGCCGATCTCGTCGCCAAGCATAACGGCCTGCTCGGCTGCGTCACGCGCATGGCGGGCGAAGACCATGCCGGCGTACCCGAAGGTTTCGATGCGTTGATGGAGAAGGTCTTCGAGCTTGCCGAAGAACGCGGGCTCGATCTCGATCTGCATGTCGACGAAACCGACGACACCACCGCGCGCACGCTGATCCGCATCGCCCGAATCGCGCTCAAGCGCAAATTCAAAGGCAAGATCCAATGCGGGCATTGCTGCTCGCTGTCGTTGCAGGAAGAAGCCGCGATCGCCGAGACGGTGAAGCTGTGCGCCGAGGCGAATATCGCCGTCGTCTCGCTGCCGATGTGCAACATGTATCTGCAAGGTCGCACGGCCGGCCGCACGCCGCGCTGGCGCGGCGTGACCGTGCTGCACGAAATGCGCGCGGCGGGCATGAACGTCGCCGTCGGCGGCGATAATGTGCGCGATCCCTTCTACGCCTATGGCGATCACGACATGGCCGAGACCTTCGTGCAGGCCGTGCGCATCCTGCAGCTCGACCATCCGCTCGACGGCTGGGCGCTGGCCGCGACCAAGAACCCGGCCGACACGATGCGCCTGCCGCAAGCCGGGCGCCTCGCCAAGGGCGTGCCCGCGGACCTCATCGTGTTCAAGGCGCGCAGCTGGTCGGAATTCCTGTCGCGTTCGCAAAGCGACCGCGCCGTGATCCGCAACGGCAAGGCGATCGATACGACACCGCCCGATTTCGCGGAGCTTGACGGAATCGTCGGGGCGCCGTGATGGACAGCGCCAACGGTTACGATCTGGCGGGATTCCGCAAGGCGCTGGGCGGCGTCGAGGTGATCGACGATCCGCAGATCGTCCGCCTCAAAAGCCGCGATTTCTTTTGGTATTCGCCGATCCTGAAGGCCGAGCTCAATCGCAAATCGGCCGATCTGGTCGCGGTCCCGAAGGATCAGGACGAAGCCTTGCGCGTGCTGGGGGCGGCCGCGCAATTCCGCATTCCCGTGATGCCGCGCGGCGGGGCGACCGGCAATTACGGCCAGCTCGTGCCGCTCAAGGGCGGCGTGATGCTGGCGACCGACAAGCTCGACCGCACGATTTCGATAAAGCCCGGTGTGGGCCGTTTCGAATCCGGCACGTTATTGATCGAGATCGATCGCCGCACGCGGCCCATGGGCTGGGAATTACGCATGCACCCGTCGACCAAGCGTCAATCGGCGCTGGGTGGCTATCTCGCCGGCGGGGCGGCGGGCGTGGGCAGCGTGATGCACGGGCAATTGCGCGATTGGGGCTGCATTCCCGGCCTGAAGGTCGCGACCTGCGAACCGGTTCCGCGCACGCTGGAACTGCGCGGACGCGACGTCGCCAAGGCGACGCATGCCTACGGCACGACGGGCGTGATCCTCGAAGCCGAAATCGGCCTGGTCCCCTTGTGGGAGTGGTGCGACGCCGTCGTCGCCTTCGACGATTTCATGGATTCGGCGCGTTTCGGCCAAGCCTTGGCCGAAGCCGACGGCATCGTGAAGAAGGAAGCCGCCGCCGTCGCGTGGCCGATCCCGTCGCTGTTCAAAGGGCTGAAGGACGAATGCCCCGAGGGCAAGCACGTCTTCTTCGCGATGATCGCTTCGGGCGACCGCGAGCCGTTCGAAGCCCTGATCAAGGATCATAACGGCACGCTGACCGCGTGGCGCGACACACCCGACGAAGACGGCCACGACGCGCCGATCTACGAATATTGCTGGAACCATACGACGTTGCAGGCGTTGAAGACCGACAAGAGTGTCACCTATCTGCAAACCGTGTTTCCCATCGGCCGCAATCTCGAAGTCGTTCAGGCGATGTACGAGAAGTATGGCGACGAAGTGATGATGCATCTCGAATTCCAGCGCCGCTTCGGCCGGGTGAATTGCTCGGCCTTGCAGGTCGTGCGCTGGAAATCGGAGGAACGTCTTTACGAGATCATCCGCGATCACGAAGCTTCGGGCTGCATCATCCCCAATCCGCATACCTACGTGCTCGAGGACAAGGGCCCGAAGGTGATCGCGCAGGACCACCATCTCGATTTCAAACGCGGGACCGATCCCTACGGCCTGCTCAACCCCGGCAAAATGCGCCGCTGGAAATCCGCATGAGCGAGAATCTCTGGGCCGATCCGCCCGCCCCGCCCGTTCCCGTCACCGATTGGGCTTCGTTCAAGGCGGCGATCGGTACGATCGAAACCATCGAAGAGCCGGCGCTGGTCAAACAGAAGAGCCGCGATTTCTATTGGTATTCGCCGGTGCTGAAAAAGCAGCTCGGCAAGCATTTCGGCGACATCGTCGTGCTGCCGAAAACCGAAGCCGAGGTGATCGCCATCGCCGCCGCTTGCGCCAAAGGCCGCATTCCGCTGACCGTGCGCGGGGCCGGGACCGGCAATTACGGCCAGGCGATGCCGTTGGCGGGCGGCGTGATCATGGATATGTCAGGCCTCGACAAGATCGTGCGCCTCGACAAAGGCGTTTTGACCGTTCAGCCCGGCATGAAACTGATCGATCTCGAAAACGAGACGCTGAAGCAAGGCTGGGAATTGCGCTTCCACCCGTCCACGCGCCGCACGGCGACGATCGGCGGGTTTATTTCCGGCGGCTCGTCCGGCATCGGCTCGATCAATTACGGCATTCTGCGCGATCGTGGAAACGTGCGCCGCTTGCGCGTCGTGACGGTCGAGGAAAGCCCGCGCATCGTCGAGCTGACTGGCGACGACGTGCAGAAGGTCGTCCACGCCTACGGCACCAACGGCATCATCACCGAGCTCGACGTCGCGATGGCGCGCGCTTGGCCCTGGGCCGAGCAGGTCGCGTGTTTCCCCGACATCATGGCGGCGACGCGCTTCGCCCAAGCCTTGTGCGAAGCCGATGGTGTCGTAAAGAAGCTCGTCTCGCCCATCGATTGGGGGGCGGCCCAGCATTTCAAGCCGCTGCGGCCGATGCTGAAAGACGGCCAAGCGATCGTCATTCTGATGGTGGCGCAAACGAGCCGCGAAGCGACCGCCGATCTCGTGAAGGATTTCGCCGGTGCGGTCGTGTTCGACCGCGACTACACGGATCAAGCCGATATTCCGCCGCTTTACGAGTTCACCTGGAACCACACCACGCTGCAGGTGTTGAAGGTCGACAAGTCGATCACCTATATGCAGACGCTGTTCCCGCCGCCCGATCACGTGGCCCTGGTCGAGAAGATGTGGAAAATCTTCGGCGACGAAGTGCCGCTGCATCTGGAATTCGTGCGCCTGGGCGGCAAGGTCGCGTGTTTCGGCCTTCAGGTCGTGCGCTACACGACCGATGCGCGGCTGCGCGAGATCATCGAGATCCACGAGAAGAACGGCTGCCCGATTTTCGATCCGCACACCTTCCTGCTGGAAGACGGCGGGATGAAGGTCGTCGACGAGGCGCAATACGAGTTCAAGAAAATGGCCGATCCCTACGGCCTGTTGAACGTCGGCAAGATGCGCGCTTGGGAAGAACGCACACCCACGCGTTCCAAATGGGCCGAGGCGAAGCTGTGAATCTCGGCCGCTTCCGGGAATTGCTCGGCGACATTCCCGTCGTCGACGACCCGGTCGCGCTGAAGATCAAAAGCCGCGATTTCTATTGGTTCTCGCCGATCCTGCGCGAAGAACTCGGCGCGCTGGAAGCCGATCTGATCGTCGTCCCCCGCGACGAAGCCGACGTGCTGACCATCGCGCGCGCCGCCGTCGCCACGAAAACACCGGTCACGCCGCGCGGCGGCGGCACGGGGAATTACGGCCAAGCGATTCCCCTGGCGGGCGGCGCGCTGGTCGATTTCAGCCGCGTCGAAGGCCTCAAATTCGTCGCCCCCGGCCGCGTGCGGGCGCTGGCGGGTACACGCATCGCGTCGCTCGACCGCCAGCTTCGCGACGCGCATGGCGTCGAGCTGCGCTTGCACCCGTCCACCGCGCGCACGGCGACGTTGGGCGGTTATGTCGCCGGCGGATCGGGCGGGATCGGCTCGATCCAATTCGGCATGTTGCGCGATCGCGGCAACGTCGCGGGAATGCGCGTCGTCACGCTGTCCGACGAACCGACCATCGTCGATCTGGAAGGCGACGAGGTGCAGCAGGCGATGCACGCCTACGGCACCAACGGCTTGATCCTGTCCGTCGATATGGCGACGACGCAGGCCGTGCCCTGGCGCGAGATGATCTTCGCCTTTCCCGACGTCCGCGCCGCGACGCGATTCGGTTTGGCGCTGGCGGCGTCGGATGGCCTCGTCAAGAAACTCGCGACAATCGCGCATCCCGATCTCGCCAAAAATTTCAAACCGATCCGCGAATTTTGCCCTTCGGGCAAGTGGCTGGTGCTCGCGATCGTCGCGGAATATTCGCATCTCGGCGTGCAGGCTTTAGCCGCCGAACACGGTGCCGAGATAACATTGGATCGCCAGGCCGATGAGGCTCCGGGCGAGCCGCCGCTTTACGAATATTCCTGGGGCCATACGACGCTGCATGCGTTGCGCGCCGATAAATCGGTTACGTATCTGCAATCGATGCTGCCCGCGACCGATACGCTCGATATCGTCGCGAAACTGGAAAGCGCAACCGGCGGCGAAATGCTGCACCACTACGAATGCGTGCGCTTCGACGGGCGCGTCACCGTGCAGGGCATTCCGGTGTTCCGATACACCGATCGCGCCCAGCTCGACCGCTTGGTGAAGGCGCATGAGGCGTTGGGCATTCGCATCGCCAACGCGCATACATGGCTGCTGCAGAACGGCGGGATGAAGAAGATCGACGACGCGCAGTTCGAGTTCCGCAAGCGTCACGATCCCTATGGCTTGTGCAACCCCGGCAAGATGGCGGGCTGGCAAAGCGGCCCGCCGTTGAAGCCGCTGGGTGCCGGTGCCGCCGCCGATCTCGAAACCACCGGCTGGGTTTAAACCTTCGCGAAAACCTTCTCGACTTCCGCCAGGAACGCCGCGCGGCTTTCCGGCGTCGAGGAATCCATGCGGTCATGCGCGCGCCACACGAAGCGGCAGCCGGGGCCGCACATGCTTTTCACACCCAGGCGCAAAAACAACCGCCCCGGATGGCCCATGAGCCACGCGAACCACCAGGGGGCGCCCATCGTCGACACGACATGGATGGATTTGACGCGTTTGAGCAGCGGCTTGATGACGCCGCCATTGATCTCGAACGCCACGCCGGGCGCCCAAATGCGGTCGAACCAGCCTTTCAGGATCGCCGGCAATCCGTACCACCAGGTCGGATAGACGAAGACGAGCCCGTCGACCGAGGTTAGGCGCGCGACATAGGCCTCGATCCCGTCGAGATTGGTCTTCTCGTAATTGTAGCGCCCGCGTTCTTCGGCCGACATGTCGGGCCGGAAGCCCTCGGCGTAAAGATCGAGCACGTCGATGTCGTGTCCGCTTTTTGCGAGCGTCGCGGCGACTTTTTCCTTCAGCGCGTGGCAGAAGGAATCGGTGCGTGGATGGGCATAAACGAGCAGGAATTTCATCGCACACCGCCCAGCGTGCGGTCGATCTTTGCCAGGAAGTCGCCGCGGGTTCTATCCGTCGCGCGGTTCATGTCGTAATGCGCCAGCCAGTTCATTTTCGCGCGCCCCGCCGTCAGCAGACGGAAATAGCGCATGATCTGTTTCTTGGGCGGATTGCCGACCAGGAAGGTCGCGATCCACCACGGCCTTCCATAGGTCGAAATGCCGATCACGCGCTTGATATGCGTCAGTGCGGGCCGCGCGATCCCGTCCTCGCCCAGATTGAACGACACGCCGGGCAGCAGCACGCGGTCGAACCAGCCCTTCAAAATCGCGGGCAGGCCGTAGCACCAGGTCGGAAACACGAACACGATGCCCTCGGCCGCCATCAACCGGTCGACATAAGGGGCGACGGGCCCCCGATTGGCTGGGATTTCATGGTAGCCCAGGCGTTCCTCGCGGCTCAGCACCGGGTTAAAATTCTCGGCATAGAGGTCGAGATGGTCGACCGCATGCCCGGCGCGTTCCAGGGCCGCGATGGCGGTTTTCTGGATCGCGGCGTTGAACGAGGTTTCGACCGGATGGGCCGAAATCAGCAGAATTTTCATTATTCCCCCTTGCCCCAGCGGCAAGGGGTTTGCAAGCCTCGGACCGAGCCCGGGAGATCGAACCATGCTGGTAACCCAACAGAAGATTCTGCGCCGTTTCTGGTACCCCGTCCTGCCGATGGACCAATTGGCGGACAAGCCGGTCCCGTTCACCCTGCTGGGCCAGGCGATCGTCCTGTGGAAGGACGCGGACGGGAACCCGGCGGCGGCGATCGATCGCTGCTGCCACCGGACGGCCAAGCTGTCGAAAGGGTTCTGCACGGCGGAGGGCCGGATCGCCTGCGGCTATCACGGCTGGGAATTCGACGGCACGGGCCAATGCACGCGCATCCCGCAATGGAAGGATGCGAGCCGCACGCCGAAATTCAAAATCGACGCCTACCGCGCCAAGGAACGCTACGGCTTCGTCTGGGTGGCGCTGGAAGACCCGATGTTCGACATCCCCGAAATCCCCGAAGCGTCGGACCCCAGCTTCCGCCGCATTCCGGAATTCTACGAGCCGTGGAACGTGAACGCGCTGCGCGTGCTGGAGAACGCTTTCGACAACGCGCATTTCACCTATGTGCATAAATCGAGCTTCGGCGATCCCGACCCCACGCCGTCGGAAATGACCTACGAGGAATTTCCTTGGGGCTTCCGCACGCATTCCATCGTACGCGTGCAGAACCCGGATCTGCAAAAGAAGAATCTCGGCATCGAAGAAGGCATGACCACGCGCGACAACACGCGCACCTGGTTCATGCCCTTCTTCCGCCAATTGCGCATCCGCTATCCCAACGGTCTCGTGCATTGCATCCAGACCGGCGCGACGCCGATCGACGACACGCGCAGCCAGCTCGTCCAATTCGTCTACCGCAACGACAGCGAGGCGGAGACGCCGGCCGCCAGCGTCGTCGCCTTCGACCGTCAGGTGACGGGCGAGGATCGCGAAATTCTGGAGGCGACCGAGTTCGACGTGCCGCTGGAAGCCACGTCGGGCGAGGAATTCCACATGCCGTCGGACAAGCCCGGCATGTTGATGCGCCGGCGCTTCATCGCCCTGCTGGCCGAGGCGGGCGAGAAGGAAATCCGCGTCGCGACCAAGCCCGAAACGCCGCGTCACGCCGCCGAATAGAGCGCGTCGCGCGCGAAGCGCAGCCGCGCCGATGTACCCGCGTTCGGCGCGCTGTCGAGCGTGAATTCGGCGCCGTTGAGTTCGGCCAATGCTTTGACGATCGGCAAGCCCAAGCCCGTGCCGTTGCGCTCGCGGGTCAAAGCGCTCGCGACCTGACCGAAAGGGCGTAACGCGATCTCGCGCTCGGCCTCGTTCATCCCGATGCCGGTGTCGCGCACCTCGATGATCAGGCGGCCTTGCGCGTCCTGCGCGGCCGTCAGCGCTACGCGCCCGCCGCGCGGCGTGAACTTGATCGCATTGGACAGGAGATTCAGCAAAATCTGGCGGAAATGGCGCGGATCGGCGCGCAAAGGATCGAGATCGGGATCGACCGCCACGGTCAACGCGACGCCGTGGCGCGACGCTTGCTCGCGCACCAGGCGCACCGCCGTGCCGATCGCGAGTTCGACATGGAATTCCTCGGCGTTCGCGCGCATCTCGCCCGCCTCGATCTTCGCCATGTCGAGCAGATCGCCGATCAGATCGAGCAGATGGCGCCCGCTCGCATGGATATCGGCGGCGTATTCGCGATAGCGCGCCGACAGCGCGCCCATCGTTTCGCCGACCATGATTTCCGAAAAGCCGATAATGGCGTTGAGCGGCGTGCGCAATTCATGGCTGACATTGGCAAGGAAACGCGTTTTGAGCTCGCCCGCCATCCGCGCCTCGTCGAGGGCGGCGGCGAGCTTCGCATTGGTCGCGGCACTTTCCGCAAGACTCGCGCGCAGCAAGGCCAGCGCATCGCCGTAACCGGCATAGATGCCGTCGGCCGTGACCGCGAATCCCCGGATCAACGCCGAGCGATGCTCGCGCTCGACCTTGCGCTGCAGGGTCAGGATGTCGATCCCACGATCGACGACCAGCGGGGCGCGGTCCATCAACACGGCGACCGGCTTGCGGTCGAACAAAGCGCGACCGTAGGAATGCGCCAATTGGCGCAGAAAATCGTAGCGGTCGACCAGGCCGACGACCCTGCCGTGCTTGCACACCGGCACCGCCATCAAATCGCGGTCGTCGACGAAGCGCGCATAGACCGAATCGCACGGGTCGCCGGGCATCACGGGGACCACGTCGCGCACGAAGGCATCGATCGTGACGGCGGCCGGCGCGGAGGAACTGTCTGGCATACAAACCGAACTTACCCGCCGGATGTTGCGGACCCGTTGCGGTTTATGGGTAACGAACGGTTAACGGCTTAAGTCAGGGCTAAGCCGTGCCGGGGACAAATCGGCCCCGGAGGGTTTCGTTTTGTCCCAGCACCCGTCATTCGCCAAACATCGCATCTGGTCGATCCTCGCCGTCACGACGACCGGCGCGCTGATTTTTTTGGCGCTGACGGCGTGGAACAGCGGCTCGCCGCATGAAGCGGCGGAAGCCGGGCTGTTCGCGCTGGGCATGATCGCCGCGATGGCGGTTGTGCGTCATGTCCGCGCCGATTCCATCAAGGCGCGCGACGCCGAACATCAACGCCTGCTCGATTTGATGTCCGCGATTCCCGACGGCTTGACCTTGTGGGATCCCGACGGCCGCCTGATCGCCTGCAACGAGGCCTTCGCGCGGTCGGGAAAATTCGGCGATGGCGTGATCCTCGACCGCCGCTTCGCCGATCTGATGGCCGAAGCCGCCGCGCGCGCCATCCGGGCCGGGATGACGGAGCGCGCCGGGCTCGCCTACATCGCCGCACGCCAGGCGAAATTCGCCGCCGCCGACGGCACGCCGCACGAGATCGCGGGACCGAACGGCCGCACCGAGGAAATCCGCTATTTCCGCGCCGCGAGCGGCGGGAAGGTCGGCGTGCATCGCGACGTGACCGCGCGCCGGCGCGCCGAAGACGAAGCCAAGCGCCAACGCGCGCTGCTGCAGGAAATCATGGACGCGCTGCCCGACGGCGTTCAGCTCTGGGGCCCGGACAACCGGCTGGCGGCGTTCAACCGCAAGGCCGCCGAACAGCGCCGCGCTTTCGTGCCGCTCGAAATCGGGGTCGGCTACGCCGACTATAATCGCCGCAGCATTGCGAGCGGCGCGATCCCCGACGCCATTGGGCGCGAGGACGAATTCTTGGCGCAGCGCCTGACCGAGCAGGCCATTCCCGCCGCGCGCACGTTCGAGATACGCCGCGCCGACGGATCGTGGGAGGAGATGCGCAAGGTCGCGACGTCGGATGGCGGGCGTTTGAGCCTGTTCCGCGACATAACCCAAGCCAAACGCGCTCAGGCCGAGTTGCAGGCCCAGCGCGACGAGCTTGCCAAGCGCCTGGAGGAACGCGAACGCCTGATGGCCGAGCGCGACAGCGCCGAAGCCGCCAGCCGCGCCAAATCGGAGTTCCTCGCGATGATGAGCCACGAATTGCGCACGCCGATGAACGGCGTGATCGCGACGACCGGCCTGTTGGCGCGCACGCGCTTGGGCGACGACCAGCGCCTTTACCTCGACACGATCGAACGTTCGGCGCAGTCGCTGTTGACGATCATCGACGACGTGCTCGACTGGGCGAAGCTGGAGGAAGGCCGCCTCGCGGTCGATCCTGTCGATTGCGCGCCCGCCCGGATCGTCGACAACGTCGTGTCGCTGCTGCGTCCCGCCGCCGACGAGAAGGGCCTGCATCTCGATCTTGAGATCGCCGCGCGCATGCCGGAATTCCTGCGCCTCGACCCCGCACGGCTGCGCCAGATCCTGCTGAACCTGCTGGGCAACGCGATCAAGTTCACCAAAACCGGCCGCGTGCGCGTGACGCTCGACGCGGCCCCGGGTGCGGCCGACGGCGTCGTGCTGCGCTTGATCGTCGAGGATAGCGGCATCGGCATCGCGCCCGAAGCGCTGCCGCGTTTGTTCGAACGTTTCGCGCAAGCCGACGGCTCGATCTCGCGCCGCTACGGCGGCACAGGGCTGGGGCTTGCGATCGTCAAACGCCTGCTCGATCTGATGGACGGCACGATCGAGGTCGACTCGCGCCCCGGCGAAGGCAGTCGCTTCGTCGTGCGCTTGCCGGTCAAGATCGGCACGCGGCCGAAAACGAATTCCCCGCCGCGCATCCTTGCCGCACCGAAGCCGTTGCGCCTGCTGGTCGCGGAGGATAACGCGGTCAACCGCATGGTCGCCGAACATCTGTTGCGCGAGTTGGGGCACGCCGCCGATTTCGCCGAGGACGGCGCGCAAGCCATCGCGATGGCCCGCGACGGCGATTACGACGCGATCTTGATGGATATCCAAATGCCCGGCACCGACGGAATTCAGGCGACGCAGGCAATCCGCACGCTGGAAGGCCCGCGCGGGCGCGTCAAGATCATCGCCGTCACCGCCAACGCGATGGCGGGCGATCGCGAGAAATACATCGCCGCCGGGATGGACGGCTACGTGTCGAAACCGATCGACGCGCATTCGCTGGCGGCGGCGCTGCACGATGCCTGCCCGGCGGCGGAAGGCGCGGCGGCACTCGCCGATGTCGTCGCCGCGCTGAAACGCGAAACGCCCGCGCGGGCGGCCTTCGGATGAATATGGAATTCGATCTCGACGATCCCGGCGAAGCGATGCCCGCATCGGTCGTGGCGGCGTTTCGCAAAGCCTTGCCGCTGGAAGCCACCAAGCTGCGCGCTGCGTTCGGCGGCGGCGACGCGCCCGGCATGTTTCGCGTCGCGCACGACCTGAAAGGCCAGGCGCCGTTATTCGGCTATGGTCTGCTGGCGGCCGTCGCGGCCGCTTTGGTCGGCCTCACCCGCGACCGGACGATACTGGATGTAGCGCGGCTGGCGGCCATCGAGCCCCATATCGGGGCGATCGAGACCATCGTTAACCACGACATCAAGGGCGGCGGCGGGGCCACCGGCCGGGCTTTGCTGGCCCAGCTCGAAAATCGTCGCGCCGGGCTGTAACCCCGGCCTTGGCACCTGCGAACCCTTCCACGATACCAACAGCGGAGAATCCGCCATGCAAATCGTGAATGGGATACCGTGTCAGAATTGTACGGATGTCGAGCGCGCCAAAAAGGCCGCCCCGGGCGATTCGGGCGCTTTGGACCGCAACCCGGCACTCGACGTGAGCCGGCTTCTACAGGATTTCGCATCCGGCAACGCGCCTTTGAGCTTCGGGGATCGGGGCCGGACGATCAATCTGGGGGCGTAAGCGCGCCGATCTGTGGCGTCGCCCCCCGGCCCCGTGTCATCGTCGGGCTTATGCGCGACGACGCGACGCAACGCGACGATTGGCCCGACCTTCTTGCCCGCGCGCAAACGGGCGACGAAGCCGCCTATCGCCGTTTCCTGGGCGAAAGTGCGGGTTTCCTGCGCGCCATCGTCGCGCGCACCGGCATTCCCGCCGACGCGATCGAAGATGTCGTCCAGGAAGCGCTGATCACCATCCACGCCATCCGCCACACCTACGACCCCACGCGCCCCGTGCGGCCGTGGCTGACCGCGATCGCGCGCCGGCGCGCGGTCGATTGGCGCCGGCGGCGCACGGGTATTTCACGCAACGAAGTGGCGATGCCCGAGCATGCGGCCGAAACCTTTGCCGATCCCGACTCGAACCGAGATTTGGATCGCGGCGATTCGGGCGAGACGGTGCGGCGCTGGGTCGCCAAATTGCCGCCCGGTCAGCGCCAGGCGGTGGAGATGTTGAAGCTGAAGGAAATGTCGCTGGCCGAGGCCGCCGCCCAATCGGGCCAATCGATCACGGCGCTGAAGGTCGCCACGCATCGCGCCTTGGCGAATCTGCGCAAGATGTGGAAGAAGGAAACCACATGACGACGCGCGAGACCGAAAATCTGATCGGCGCTTTGAGCGCCGATGTGCGGCCCGTGAAACCGCTCGCCAGCCCGGCGAGCCGCGCCTTGCGCTATCTCGCCTTCGCGGGGCCGTGCTTGCTGGCGATCGCGCTGTTCTACGGCCCCAGCGAAATGTTTCTCGCGCGGTTGAACCAGCCCGTGTTCATGGTGCCGTGGCTCGCCTCGGTGCTGACCGGCATTCTCGCCACCTTCGCGGTGTTCCATTTATCCGTGCCCGGTGCGCCGCGCTGGATCTATCTGCTGCCGATCCCGCCGCTTGCCGTGTGGCTGGGCACGCTGGGCGCGGGATGCCTGGGCGAACTCGTCGCGCAGGGTTTTTCGCATATCGGCACGAGCTGGCATTGCGTGATGGTGATCCTGCAAACCAGTATCCCGCTGGGCTTGGCGCTCGGCTGGATGCTGCGCAAGGCCGCCCCGCTCGCCCCCGTGGCGACGGGCGCTTGGGCGGCCCTGGCCGTCGCCGCCTTCGCATCCGCCACGCTCGAGACCTTCCACAGCCTCGATACCGCGACGATGATCCTGCTGTGGCATGGTACAGCCGTCGCGGCGGTCGCCGCGATCGGTGCGGTCACCGGCAAAAGCGCGCTGCGCCTGCCCGTTTAAACCGAAAACGCGCGCGCCAGATGCGCCGACATCTGCGCGACCGTTTCGCGCGACACGGCGGCGAAGGCGCCCAAATGCACGAAGGCGTGATTGGCGCGCGGGAATTCGACATAGACCGTGTCGACGCCCGCTTCGACCAGCTTGTCGCGCATCTTGCGGCTGTCGTCGCGCAACGGATCGAGACCCGCGGCCATGATGTAAGGCCGTTTGAAGATCGTCATGTCGGGCGCGCGTAGCGGCGAAGCTTCCGGGTGTTCGCGGCGCTGGACGTCGGGGCAATACATGTCCCAATACATCGCCATCGCCGCACGGCTGAGGCCGAAGCGCCCGTCGCCGAACGGGGCAAGATAGGACGGCGTATCGAGATCGCTATCGTAGACGCCATAAACGCCGATATGCGCGGCCGGAACCGGGAGGTTCTGCGCGGCAAGCCGCACTGTCACGCCGAACGCCAAATTGCCGCCGGCGGAATCGCCGCCGACCGCGAGCTTGTCCGGCGTGGCGCCCAGCGTTTCGGCGTTTTTGCGCGCCCAGACGAACGCGTCGAAGCAATCGTCGAGCGGGGCGGGAAACGGAAATTCCGGCGCCTTGCGATAGCCGATCGACAACACGCGCGTCCCCGCCCCCGCCGCGAGCGCGCGGCACAAGCGGTCATGCGTATCGATCGAGCCTTGCACCCAGCCGCCGCCGTGGAACCACACGAGCAGGCCGCGCGTCTCGCCTTCCGGCACGAAGAAGCGCGCCGGAATCGAACGCCCGGCGAGTTCGATCGTCAGATCGCGCTTCTCGCGCATCTGCGGTCCGCCCAAATTGACGAAGGCGCGGCGCAGCTCGACATCCTGGCGTGCGGCGACCGGATTGCCCGGCAGATGGTTGGGGGCCGGACCGAAACGCTGAACGGTTTCGTCGAGGACGGCGGCGATTTCGGGATCGAGATCGTGTGACATGGGGCGGAACCATGCCCCGATGCGCGGCAGCCCGCAAGCTTTCAGCGCTTCGGATTTTCGTCGTCGAACAGGATGCGCGACGCGGCACCGTCGAGATCCTCGTACTGGCCCGAGCGCAGCGACCACAGAAACGCCGCCAGCGCCAGCAGCGACGCGACCAACGCGACCGGGATGAGGATCAGGAGCGTATCCATCTTGACCTTCCAAGGCGCAACGCGTTGACGACCACGTAGATCGACGACGACGACATCAGGAACGCCGCCAGCGGCGGTGTGACGTAACCCAGCACGGCGGCGGGCACGGCCAGCGCATTATAGACGATCGACGCGGCGATGTTCTGGCGCACGAGATCGCGCGCCCGGCGCGCGACGTCGAGCAATTCGCCGACGGCCGACAAACCCGCCCCTTGGAACACGGCGTCCGCCGCGACCTGCGCCACGTCCGCCCCGGTCGCCGGCGACAAGGACGCGTGCGCGGCCGCCAAGGCCGGCGCATCGTTGAGCCCGTCGCCGACCATCAGCACTTTGCGGCCGGCGACGGCGAGTTCGGCAAGCCGTGCGGCTTTCGCCGCCGGATTGGCTTCCGCCCGCCATTCGGCAATGCCCAACGCCACCGCCACGTCGCGAACGGTTTCGTGCCGGTCGCCCGACAGCAGCTCGATCGCATAGCCTTCGCGCTTCAAGCGCGCGACCGTGTCGGCCGCGTCGTCGCGCGGCGCGTCTTCGAAGGCGAAACGCACCTTGCGCCCGTCGCCGCGATCGAGCCACAGCTCCGGCCCCGATGCGGGACCGGCGAGCACATCGTCCACGCGCACGAAGGCGCGGCTGCCGAGCTTCGCCGGGCCCAGCGTCAAACCCTGGCCGGGATGCTCGACGACGCCCGGGGCGATCGACACGTCGCGGATCGTCGCCGCCAAAGCGCGCGACAAGGGATGGCGCGACGCGGCGGCCATCGATGCCGCGAAACGATGATCGTCCTTGGCGCGCATCGGATCGTCGGTCAGCACCGGGCGGCCTTGGGTCAGCGTGCCGGTCTTGTCGAACACGATCGTGTCGATCTGCGCCAAGCGTTCGAGGGCGGTCGCGTTTTTCAGCAGCACGCCGCTTTTGAGCAAGCGCCCCGACGCGACGACCTGCACCGACGGCACGGCCAACCCCAGCGCGCAGGGGCAGGTGATGATCAGCGTGGCGACGGCGTAGAGCATCGCCACCTGCCAATCCACACCAATCAGGAAATACCAGCCCAGGAACGTCGCCAGCGCCGTGATATGCACGACGGGCGCATAAAGCCGCGTGACGCGTTCGGAGATCGCCACGAAACGCGAGCGCCCGCCTTCGGCCGCTTCGACCAAGCGGACGATTTCGGCAAGCAGCGTGTTCTCGCCCGTCGCGGTCGCGCGCAAACGCAACGGTGCGCCCAGATTGATCATGCCCGCGAACACCGCGTCGCCGGGCTTCGCCCCGCGCGGCAGCGATTCGCCGGTGACGAGGCTGGTGTCGAGATCGGTCACCCCCGCCAGGATTTCGCCGTCGACGCCGATGCGCTCGCCCGCCGCGACCTGGACGAAATCGCCCGCCTTCACCGCATCGACCGGGATGGCGCGCGCGCGCCCTTCCGGATCGATCACCGTGACCGGGGCGGCGCGCAGCGCCAGCAGATGTTCGGCCGTTTCGCGCGCCTTGCCGCGCGCGCGGCGGTCGAGATAGCGGCCCGCCAGCAGGAAGAACAGCAGCGTCAGTGCGGCGTCGAAATAAGCGTAGGGGCCCGAGCGGATGGTTTCGGACAGGCTCATCGCCGCGGTCATGGTGATGCCCACGGCGATCGGCACGTCCATGTTC
Organism: Tagaea sp.; assembly: GCA_965228135.1. GTDB lineage: Bacteria > Pseudomonadota > Alphaproteobacteria > CACIAM-22H2 > CACIAM-22H2 > Tagaea. The sequence continues at coordinate 3,856,089 of OZ245798.1, read as the reverse complement.
ACGCGGCCCCCGCGCAAGGCGCCGATGGCCGAGCGATAGAACGGGAGCCCCGCATAGAAGATGCAGGGCAAGCCGATCAGCGCCGACACCCAATGCAGCAAATCCTTGGTCGCCGGGCCCATATCGCTGCCGACCCAAACGGCGAGCGACAGCATCATCACATTGCCGGCGGCGAAGCCCGCGACACCGGTCGCGCGCAGCAGATCGCGTTCCTCGGCGTCGCCCGCACGCGTCAGGCAGCTGGGATCGAACGGAACAAAACGAAAGCCGAGCTTGGCCGCGATTGCGACCAGCGCCTCGGCGCGCGCCGCATCGCCCTTCCATTTGAGGACGAGCCGCCCGGTCGACAGATTGACCCGCGCGTCCAGCACATCGGCTTCGCGCGCATAGACGCTTTCGATGAGCCAGACGCAGGCGGCGCAAGTGATGCCTTCGACCATCAAATGCAGCGTCGCCACACCTTCCGTCGAGACGTTCACGCGCGACGCGTAATCCTGAATGACCCCGTCGTCCTGCGGCTTGGCGCTGGGGGCCGTGCGCCGCGCGTAAAAGGCGTCGAGGCCGAGACCCTTCACCGCTTCGTAAGCGCCTTCGCAGCCCGAGCAGCAAAACCGCGTGCCCGGCGCGACGGGTGCCGCGCAATGCACGCAGGTCGCCGCGTCGGCGCGCGTCGAAAGATCGTCAAGCGGCGCCATCCGAACGCCTTAGCGGACGAAGAAGCGCACGAATTCGTGGATGCGCCCGCCTTGCGTGCCTTCGGCGACCACGCGCAATTCCCACTGCCCCGGCAAGGGCAGTTCGATGGCACCCGTATAGGTGCCCGGCGCCACCGAGCGGAATTTATAGGTGCGGTTAGGCGTGCCGCCGACCGGACGCACGAGAATCGCCGTCACGTCGAGATCGCCGAGCGGCTTCTCGGCCGCATCCAGCGTGCGCACGGTGACGATGTCGCCGTCGCGCTGGATTTCCATCTTCCAGCCCAGCGCATGTTCGCGATCTTCCTCGCGCAGCACCTGATTGTATTTGCGCCCGCGCTCATAGGCGTTGTCGTAGGCGAGGCCCGGCCACGACGACAGGGCGTAATAGACGAGCGCCCCGTTGGCGATCAGCACCGCGACGAAGGCGAGCGGATAGACCAGCCACAAATGGCGGTCGGGGGACCAGCGGAAACCGGCGACGTTCATGATGTTCTCCTACCGTCCGGGGGCGAGGAAGACGGAATCGTAATCCGCCGCACCGCGCCCTTCGCGGGGCTTCAGATCGAAACGCACGGGCGACGAGGCTTTGCCGCGCACGCTTTGCGACGGCACGGTCACGAACACGCGATAGGTCGCGACCGAATCGGGTTTCGCGGACAAGGTTACGACGGGGGCCGCCGCCGCATCCGAGCCGGCGACGCCCAGTATGGCGCCTTGCAGGCCCGACACGGCGAGCGCGAATTCGCGCGGTTCGTGCGTCTTGTTCAGCACATGGATCGTGTACGCGTTGCGGATATTGCCGTCCGACAGCGTGACGAAAAGCGGGGCGCGATCGCGCAGAACGTTGAGTTCGATCGTGGCGCGCGACAGCAATGCCACGAGCATCACCGCGCCGACGACGGCAAGCACGCCCGCATAGATCATCGTGCGCGGGCGGATGAATTTATGCGTCGCCGGTTCGCCCTTGGCGCGGCAGGCTTGGTTCGCCAGCGTGTCGAAGCGGATCAAGCCGCGCGGCCGGCCGACCTTGTCCATCACCGCGTCGCACGCGTCGATGCAAAGCCCGCAGCCGATGCACTCCAACTGCTGGCCGTCGCGGATATCGATGCCGGTCGGGCACACGGCGACGCAGGAATTGCAGTCGACGCAATCGCCCCGCCCCGCCCAGGGATCCACGCCCGGGGCGGCCTTGGCGAGCTTGCCGCGCTTTTCGCCGCGCCATTCCTCGTAGGTGACGACATAGCTTTGATCGTCGAGCATCGCACCCTGGAAGCGCGGCCACGGGCACATATAGGTGCAGACTTGTTCGCGCGCCCAACCGGCGAGCGTGTAGGTCGTGGCCGCGAACATCCCGATGAAGAAATACTGCGTCAGCGTCGCGTTGCCGGTGAACACGTCGCGGATGACGGTGGGTGCGTCGTCGAAATAGAGGATCCAAGCGCCGCCGGTCGCCAGCGCGATGCCGATCCAGGCCGTGTGCTTGAGCGTGCGTTTGACGATCTTCTCGGCCGTGTAGGGTGCCGCGTCGAGCTTGATGCGCGCGTTGCGATCGCCTTCGATCTTGCGCTCGACCCACATGAACAGATCGGTCCATACGGTTTGCGGGCAGGCATAGCCGCACCACAAACGGCCGAACAGCGACGTCACCAGGAACAGCGTGATCGCCGCCAGGATCAGCAGGCCGGTCAGGAAATAGACTTCCTGCGGCCAGATCTCGATCATGAAGAAATAGGCTTTGCGCCCCGGCAGATCGATCAGGATCGCCTGATCGGGGGCCGCGGCGCCGCGATCCCAACGCAGAAACGGCGCTAGGTAATAGACCGCGAGGCAAAGGGCCAGCACCGCCCATTTTATGCGGCGGTACAGGCCCTTCACATCCTTCGGATGGACCTTGATGCGACTGACGTAAAGCGGCGAGGCCGCTTTTTGAACCTTCGTCGATACAACGTCATCGGCGTCGGGGGGAGACGTGCCGTCCATGATCGCGCCTTTCGCGGAACTCCTTACTTGCCGCCGCCCAGGGCGTGAACATAGACGGCGAGCATCTTGATCGTGGCGTCGTCCAGACGTTCGCTCCAAGCCGGCATCGAACCCGCGCGCGCATTGCGCACGGTTTCCATGATCGTCGCCTTGTCGCCGCCATAGATCCAGATATTGGCCGCGAGATTGGGCGCCCCCAGATCGGTCGAACCCACGCCGCCTTCCTGATGGCAGGCGACGCAGTTTTCCGAGAACACCGTCTCGCCGCGCTTGGCCGCGTCGGCGTTCGTCGAACGCTTGGACAGCGACAGCACGTATTCGGCGACGTCGTCGATCTGCGCGGGCTTCAGGATGCCGTCGGCGCCGAAGCGCGGCATTTGGCTGACGCGCGACTGCGTGTTGGCGTTGCGAATGCCGTAGGCGATCGTGGTGTGGATGTCGTCGAGCGTGCCGCCCCACACCCACGAATCGTCGGCGAGATTGGGGAAGCCCTTGGCGCCCGAACCGCCCGCCCCGTGGCAGGGCACGCAGTTTTCGGCGAAGACCGAACGCCCGCCGGCCATGGCGAAGTTCAGCAAATCGGGCGAGCGGCGGATCTCGTCGAGCGAGGCCTTCTCGATCCGGCCCACGAACGGCGCGCGCATCGCCTTGGCTTCTTCCATACGCTGCGCGATTTCGATGCGCTGCGTCCAGCCGAGCATGCCCTTGGTGTGGCCCGACAGCGTGGGCCACGCGGGATACACGACGAAGTAGCCGATCGACCAGATGATCGTCGCGTAGAAGGTCCACAGCCACCATTTCGGCAGCGGGGTGTTCAGCTCCTTGATACCGTCCCATTCATGGCCGGTGGTCTCGGTGCCGGTGATTTCGTCTTTCTCGATCTTGGTGGGCATCGATTTGCTCCCGGATCCCGTTCAGCGGCCGTTGTCGTCGTCGTCGCGCAGCGGAATGCGCGAATTGCGGTCCATTTCCGCGCGGCGCGACGGCCAGAAGGCCCACGCGATAAGCCCCGCGAAGAACACGACCAGCCAGACCATCTGAAAACTGCCGATCAGACTCATCATTTCCTGTTTGTCCATGACGGCCCCCGTTACTGCGTCAGCTGTTCGGGACGGACCGACTTGAAGTCGACCAGCGTGCCGAGCATCTGCAGATAGGCGACGAGCGCGTCCATCTCGGTGACCTTGGCGGGATCGCCGCCGAAGGCGGAGACGACCGTCTTGGGATAGCGCTTCGAAACATCCGCCGCACCGTCGGCGTCGGGATTCTGCTGCGCTTCCAGATCGGTCTTGGCGTTGTCGATCATCGCTTGCGTATAGGGCACGCCGATGATGCGCAGCGTTTTCAGGTGTTCGGCGATGTCGCCGTATTCCAACGGCCGCGTCGCCATGAACGCATAGCCCGGCATGATCGATTCCGGCACCACGGCGCGCGGGTCGATCAGATGGGCGACGTGCCAATCGTCGGAATACTTGCCGCCGACGCGCGCGAGATCGGGACCCGTGCGCTTCGATCCCCATTGGAAGGGATGGTCGTACATCGACTCGGCCGCCAGGCTGTAATGGCCGTAGCGTTCGATCTCGTCGCGGAACGGACGGATCATCTGGCTATGGCAATTATAGCAGCCCTCGCGGATGTAGATGTTGCGCCCGGCGAGCTCGAGCGGCGTGTAGGGGCGCACCCCTTCCACGCGCTCGATGACTTGCTCGTTGGCGAACAGCGGCACGATCTGGACCAAGCCGCCGATGGCGACCGTGATCAGCGTGCCCACCGCCAGGATGACGACGTTCTTTTCGAAGATCGCGTGACTGAACTTGAAGGCCATGTTTCGCCCTCCCCCTCAGGCCGCGGCCGTTTGCGGCACGCTGACGCGTACCGGCGCGCCGGCCGTGATGGTTTTGTAGAAGTTGTAGGCCATGATCAGCGCGCCGACGAGGTAGAGCACCCCGCCCAGCATGCGGATCACGTAGAACGGATGCATCGCGGCGACCGTTTCGACGAACGAGTATTGCAGGAAGCCGTACTCGTCATAGGCGCGCCACATCAGGCCTTGCATGATGCCCGACACCCACATCGCGGTGATGTAGAGCACGATGCCCAGCGTCGCGATCCAGAAATGCCATGCGACCAAGCGGGTCGAGTAGAGCGTGCGGCCCCACAGCACCGGCACGAGATAGTAGAGCATGCCGAAGCTGACGAAGCCGACCCAACCCATGGCGCCCGAATGCACGTGGCCGATGGTCCAGTCGGTGTAGTGCGACAGCGCGTTGACCGCCTTGATCGACATCATCGGCCCTTCGAAGGTCGACATGCCGTAGAAGGCGACGGCGGTGACCGAGAAGCGCAACGACGCATCGGTGCGCAGCTTGTCCCAAGCGCCCGACAGCGTCATCAGGCCGTTGATCATGCCGCCCCAAGACGGCATCCACAGCATGATGGAGAAGGTCATGCCCAGCGTCTGCGCCCAATCGGGCAGTGCGGTGTAGTGCAGATGGTGCGGGCCCGCCCAGATATAGAGGAAGACCAGCGCCCAGAAATGCACGATCGACAGGCGATAGGAATAGACGGGACGGTTCGCGGCCTTGGGGATGAAGTAGTACATCATGCCCAGGAAGCCCGCGGTCAGGAAGAAACCGACCGCGTTGTGGCCGTACCACCATTGGATCATCGCATCCTGCACGCCGGACGGCACCGTGTAGCTCTTCCAGCCCAGGAAGCTGACCGGCAATTGGATGTTGTTGCCGATATGCAGCATCGCGATGGTGATGATGAAAGCGAGCAGGAACCAGTTGGCGACATAGATATGCGGTTCCTTGCGCTTCATCAGCGTGCCCGCATAGACGACGAGATAGACGACCCAGACGATCGTGAGCCAAAGGTCCACGAACCATTCGGGCTCGGCATATTCCTTGCCCGAGGTGATGCCCATCACGTAGCCGAGGGCCGCCATCACGATGAAAAGCTGGTAGCCCCAGAACACGAACCAGGCGCCGGCCGAGCCCATGAAGAGTTCCGTCCGGCAGGTGCGCTGGACGATGTAGAACGACGCCGCGAGCAGCGCGTTGCCGCCGAAAGCGAAAATCACCGCCGAGGTGTGCAGCGGGCGCAAGCGGCCGAAGCTCGTCCACTCAAGCCCGAGATTGAGCACGGGAAAGGCGAGTTGCGAAGCGATCACCACGCCGACCAGAAAGCCGACGCAACCCCAAAAGATCGTCGCGATCGCAGCGGCCCGAACGACATCGTCGTTATAGGCCGGTGCAGCCCCCGTTGCGGCGTGGGCGGGCGCGCCCGACGCGGTGGCGGCAAGTGCCATTTTGCTCCCCTTTGCTGTCCGGTCTTCTTGGCGTCGAGTATGCGCCAAAAAGCCCGGCTGGACTCCGATGCTTGACTATCGCCGTTCGGCGGATGGAAAACATTGATCCAGGTCAAGGTAACGGCGGCTTAACCGCCGCAATATGCGACCAATTAACGCTGGGAGCTCGACGCCATGCCGGATGCCATTCCCGTCTTCGCCAACCCTTCGCCGCGAATCCGGTTGGTGCCGGTCGATCGGCCCTGGGTTTGGATCGGCAAAGGCTGGGACGATTTCCGCCGCGCGCAAAACGTCAGCCTGACCTATGGTGGTGCCATCGTCGCCGCAAGTTATGCGGTGGTCGCGGTGCTGTGGTGGTTCGACCAGATCTACGCCTTGTGGCCTTTGGCCGCAGGCTTCCTGTTCGTGGCACCGCTACTCGCCGCCGGGATCTACGACACCAGCCGGCGCTTGGAACTGGGGGAAACCCCCGAATTCACGACCACGGCCGGGGCATTGGCGCGCAACCCCGAGCATCTCGCCTATTTGGGCTTGGTGCTGGCGGTGTTTAACCTGTTCTGGGTGCGGATCGCGTTGCTGCTGTTCGCGCTGTTCTTCGGGGCACCACGCAACAATATCCGCGAATTGATCGACCTGACGCTGTTCTCGCCCACTGCCCTGCCGTTCCTGATCGTCGGGACGGTGTTGGGCGCCATCCTCGCCGCGTTGGTCTTCGCCATCGCCGCGATTTCGATCCCGATGCTGCTCGACAAGCGCGACTGCACCGTGTGGGTCGCGATCGCCACGTCGTGGGTCGCGGTGCGCGCGAATTGGAAACCGATGGCGTTGTGGGCGGTATTGATCGTCGCCTTCACCGGCTTCGGGATGGTGCCGTTCTTCTTAGGCTTGGCGATCACGATGCCGTTGATCGGCCACGCGACCTGGCACGCCTATAAAGATCTCGTGATCGACTAAAGCGCTCGCCACGCCATCCAGAACAGCAAGCCGGCATTGACGAACATTAGCGCCGGCGAGAATTGCGCCATCGCGGCTTTCCAGCGTTTGGCGGCCATCGCACCGGCGAAACCGACGACCAGCAAGGCGGGCATCGTGCCGAGCGCGAAGCCCGCCATCGCCAGCGCGCCTTGCGCAGCACCACCCGCCCCCGCCGCCGCCGCAAGGGCCGCGTAAAGCAAACCGCAGGGCAGAAAGCCCAGCGCCAAACCCAACGCGAAACCGCGCAAGGGTCCCGGATTTTCGATCAACGGGCGCACGAAGCGGCCGAGGCTCGCGGCGATGAAGCCGCCTGTCCCACCAAAAGCGCGCCCCAAGGCTTGCAACGCGAACAACGTGCCCGCCAGCGCGAGCAAGGCGGGCATCGCGAAACGTAAGCCGGGCACCGAGCCCAGCGCGCCGCCCAATCCGCCAAGCACGGCGCCGAGGAACATGTAGGTGATCGCGCGGCCGAAATGATAGGGCAGCAACGCCGCCCCGGCGAGACGCGTGGGCCCCGCCCCCATCCGGGCGAGCGTTTGCGCCATCACGAAGGGCCCGCACATCGCCGCGCAATGCGCGAAGCCGCCGCCCAGCGCCGCCAGAAACATCGCCAGCGCCAAGCCCCACGGCCCGTCGGCGAGTGCCAAGGCGAGATGGGTCGGGTGTTCCACCCTATTCGGCGGCCTTGGCCGTCCGGGCTTCGGCCGCGCGGAACGCGGCCAACGCGACGGGCACGGCCTTGCCCGTCGCAATCTTGGCGCCGTGCATCACCAGCGCGCTTTCCAACGCGACCAGCGTGGTCAGAACCGTATCCTTGCGCGCGTTGTAGCCCATCGTGCCGATCCGCCAGATCTTCCCGTGCAAAGGCCCGAAGCTGGTGCCGATTTCGATCGCGAAATCGTCGAGCATGGATTTGCGCACCGCGTCGCCTTGCACTTCGGCGGGAATATAGACGCCGACGACGTTGTTCATCCGCGACGTTTGGTCGCCGAAGAGTTTGAGGCCCATCGCCTTCAACCCGTCGGCCATCGCCCCGCCCGCCACGCGATGGCGTTCGACCGCGTGATCGATGTGCTCCTCGACCAAAATTTTCGCGCATTCGCGCGCGGCGTAGAGCATCGACGTCGCTTCGGTGTGGTGGTTGAGGCGCTTGTCGCTCCAATAATCCATGATCATGGCGAGATCGAAATAATTGGAGCGGATGCGGGCCCCGTTGCCCGGCACGTCGCTCGCCGTGGCGATGCCCTGTTCGATATGGCGCCGGCGGCCGATCGCGGCTTCGGCGCGGGGGCTCAGCGTGATCGGCGACGAACCCGACGGCCCGGCCAGGCATTTCTGCAAACCGGCCGACACGCAATCGATCTCCCACGCATCGGTTTCCAGCGTGTTGCCACCCAGCGACGCGGTCGTGTCGGTATAGAACAGCGCGTCGAATTCATGCGCGATCGCGCCGACACCGGCCAAAGGCTGGAGCATCGTGGTCGACGTATCGCCCTGGCACAGCGCCAGCAGACGCGGCCGGTGCTTTTTGACGAGATCGCGGATTTCGTCGAGCGGAAACACCGTGCCCCATTCGCGCTCGACCGTGATCACCTCGGCGTCGCAACGGCGCGCGATCTCGGCTTTCAAATGGCCGAAACGGCCGAAGACCGGGATCAGCACCTTGTCGCCCGGCTCGATCAGCGACACCATCGCCGCTTCGATGCCCGCGCGCGCCGTGCCGTCGATCAGCATCGTCCACTTATTCGCGGTTTTGAACACGCCGCGATACAGCGCCATCGTCTCGTTCATCAGCCCGGTCATCGACGGGTCGAATTGGCCGATCAGGGGGGTCGCCATGGCGCGCAAAACGCGCGGATCGGCGTTGATCGGGCCCGGCCCCATCAGCAGGCGGGCGGGCGGGTTCAAATCGGCGTAACGGGTCATAATCGGGCTACCTTTTGACCGGGCACTGGTCGGGCCGGGAAACTGGGACAAAACGCCTGTTCTGGCAAGGGTTGCCCCTCCCGTGCTAAGCGGTCTTTCCCGAATTTCTTAGCAAGTCCCGGACCCGCCATGCTCGACCGCGCTTACGTCCTCGCCAACGCCGACAAGGTCGCCGAAAACTGCCGCAATCGCGGCGTGGACGTCGACGTTCCGGCCTTCGTCGCCGCCGAGACGGCGCGCCGCGACGCCGACAAGGCGTTGCAGGCCGCCCAGACCGAAGCCAACGCGCTCGCGTCGGACAAGGCGCTGTCGGTCGACGAGAAGCGCGAGCGCGGCAAGGCGCTGCGCGAAAAGCGCGAGGCGCTCAAGGCCGAAGTCGACAAGCGCACGGAAGAAGCCGACGCGCTGCTGTGGCGCATTCCGAACATGACGCATCCGGCCTCGCCCATCGGCCGCGACGATCACGACAACAAGGAGATCGAGCGCAACGCGGTCGCGATTCCGAAATTCGACTTCGCGCCGCGCGATCATGTGGCGCTGGGCGAGCTTCACGGCATCATCGACACCGAAGGCGGTTCGAAGGTCGCAGGGCCGGGCTTCTATTTCCTGAAGGGCGACGGCGCGCTGCTGGAACTCGCCTTGCAGAATTTCGCCGTGAACTTTTTGGCCAAGCGCGGCTACGTGCCCCATATCACGCCCGATATCGCGCGCGATTCGATTCTGCTGGGCACGGGCTTCGTGCCGCGCGGCAACGAGACGAACACCTATCACATCGAAGACACCGACCTGTCGCTGATCGCGACGGCCGAGATCACGTTATGCGGCCTGTATCAGGACACGATCCTGGACGCGGCCCAATTGCCGATCCGTATCGCCGGCGTGTCGCATTGCTTCCGCACCGAGCGCGCGGCGGGCCGCGCCACGCGCGGGCTTTATCGCGTGCACCAATTCACCAAAGTCGAAATGGTCGTGATCGCCCCGCCCGAGCAATCGGAAGCGTTGCACCAGGAATTGCTGACCAACGAGCGCGATATTTTCAACGCGCTGGAGATCCCCTATCGCGTGCTCGATATCTGCACCGGCGATTTGGGCGCCGCCGCCTATCGCAAATACGACCTCGAAGCCTGGATGCCGGCGCGAGGGACTGGCGGCGAATTCGGCGAGATCACCTCGACGTCGAACTGCACCGAGTTCCAAGCGCGGCGGCTCAATATCCGCTATCGCACCGAACCCAAGGGCAAGCCGCTTTACGTCCACACGCTGAACGGCACGGCGATCGCGCTGGGCCGCGCGATGATCGCGATCCTGGAGAACAACCAGCAAGCCGACGGTTCGGTCGTGGTGCCCAAGGCCTTGCGCCCGTTCCTGGGCAAGGACGTTCTGACGCCGCCAGCGAAGGCATAAACGGTGCGTTGCGTGGCGCTCGCGGCGCTGTGCGCATTGGCGGCCAGCGCCGCGCAAGCGCAGCAGCGCTACATTCCCCTCGAATTGATTCTCGGTGCGCCCTGGAACGGCGCCGAGCGGCTCGACTATCCGGCCGGCGTGTTCAAAGAGCCTGTGGCGAATGGCAGCCTCTGGCAAGGTCCGCATGCGTGGCGGCATCCCAAGACGGGCGCCCCCCTCACCGTTTATGACCGCTCACGCGGGCGCCGGACGGTCGTCGATCAGATATTCGCGGTGCGCGACGACGGTTCGGCGATCGGCCGCGTCGCGGATTCGCGTTTCGGCATCGCCGCGTGCGACCAGGAGGCGAAGTTTCCCTTGGGTATCTGGCGTGCCGGCGAAACGCGCATCTTCGACTACACCTGCTGGTATGGCGATCAGCCGCGCGCGCGCCGTTCGTCGATCGAAATTCTGGCGCTGGACCACGATTGCGGTCGCCCGCATTGCCTGACGATCCGTTGGATCCACTCGGACCCGGCGGAAAACCGTACGCTCGACGACCGTCGCTACACTTTTGCGCCCGGTTCGGGATTGGTGGAACTGCGCTGAGCCGCACGAGAATGCGCGGCTAAACCTCGAACGCGAACGAAGTGCCGTATTCGCGTTCGAGCACGACGGTGTGGTGATCGACCTCGTTCGTGTCGGCGAGTTCGAGGTTGAAGAAATCCATCTGCGCGGCTTGGAAGAACGGGCCCGCATGCCAAGTCCCGGCATGCAGCTTGATCGCGATCCCGCCGGGCACTTTGAACGCGACGATATCGTCCAGCGCCGGTTTGGCGTCCGGATCGTCGAGCCCCTTGGGCGGGGCGACGCCCAAATACCAATCCTGACCCAGCGTCGACGCCAAGCACTGCGTCACGCGGCGATGGCGGGTGATCTGGCGAAAGCCCAAGCCCCGCCCCTCAAGCCGCATCACGTAGAAACGCGGGCGCCCGCGCGAAAGATCGAGCCCCTCGGCCTCATGCCCCGGCAGCGGTGCCCCGTCGGGGGCCGGCAGAATGGCCTCGCCATAAAGCGCGAAATTCTCGCGCGTCAACGCCAGCGGCTTGAGCTTGCGGATTTGGGGCGGGGCGAGCTTGGTCACGTTTGTCATGGCGCCGATCATACAAGAATCGGGCCGGAAGTGCGTTACGCGGGCAGCACGAAATCCTTGGGCGCCTCGTCGGAGCGATAGGCGCGGGTTTGCGCCACGTCGCGCAAATCCTTGTGCTGCAGCCCGAAGAAGAACGGCGGCTGGGCCGGGCGGTGGATGTTGAGCTTGACGTTGAACGCATCCATCGTGCGTGCGCGGCCGATGGGATAGGCGAAGCTTTTGATGTCGAACGTGCCGGGCGCTATTTCGTCGCCGGTCAAATACAACTTGATGCCCGAGACCTTTTCGGCCCCCAGCATCACGTTGTCGAAATCGCCCAAGCGGCGCTGCGCCAAACCGACGAAGCGCGGCGCATCCAGCGTGCGATAGATCATGCCCTTGCGCGGTGCGCCTTCCGCCATCGGGCGTTGGAACGCGCCGATCAAAATTTGGCCGGCCAGCGTGGCTTCGAGCAGGCTTTGCGTGTCGTCCTCGATCTCGCCCAGCACGTCGTTATGGATCGCCGGGCTGCCGCCGCCGCGCGGCAGCGAGAATTCCCACCCGCCGCCCACCGTGAACGCGGCTTTGACCACGGGGGCCGCCGCTTCGTCGCGCGCGCGCTCCAAGCCGTTTTCGGCGAGCGTAAGGGCGAGCAAGCAGAACAGATCGATATCCGCCTTCCAACCCTGGCGGCGATTCCACAGGCGATAGCCTTTACCCGTGGGCGCGCGGCCCAGATCGATATCCGACCCCGCGCCTTCCAAACGCTCGGCCGCGATATTGATCGAATAGGACAAGGTGGCGAGCTGCGCGATGCGCTGCGCCGTGGGCAGGGAACGGAACCCGTCGATCTCGATGCGCGACATCGCGTGGAATTCGGTGCGGCGGATCGCGTAGCGGCCGATCGAGGCTTCCAGCGCCGACTGCAATTGCGGCGTGTTCCACCAGGGGCCGGCCTGAATCTCCTCCATCCGCAGCCGCGCGCGCGTGCAGGTTTGCGCAAGCTGCTGCAAATCCAAACGCTCGCCGCGCAGCAACGCGGGCTCGCTGGCGGCCAAAGCGGGCAGATCGGCGATGCGCGCGGTCGCGACGATCAGCGTCGTGCCGTCCAGCGTCCAGGCCGCGACGAAGCGCGAGCCGAGCTGCCAGAGTTCGCCGAGACGCTTATCGATCGCGTGCAGCGCAGAGCGGGCGTCGGTGATGGGGCGATCCTGGCGCATGATTAGAAACGGTAACTGACCAATCGTTACCGAACCCTTGCGACGCGGGATGCGTGCGGGTTCAGGCGGAGATGTTGATGCGTTGCCCCCGGCCGGAAGCGGCGGGCGGGGCCGGTGCGGGTTGCTGGGGTGCCGCTTGCGCGGGTGCTGAAACGGCCGTGCGGCCCGCCGCGCGTTCGGCCCGGGCGGGCGCCGTGCGCGGCCCCACCGGGCTGATCACGTTGGGCAGCGGATAGAGTTCGGCCATCCCCCGACCTCAGGCGAAGAAACTGACATTGCCGCCGCGCGAGGCTTGCGTCGATGTATTGGTCGGCGGCGGCGTGGTGTCGGGGCGTTGCTTGATGTCGAGCGCGCGCTGCGCGATGTCCGATTCCACGCGCGGTGCCGCCGGACGCTGGGCCTTGCGCGCGGCAAGGGCGTCCTGAACCGAAAACACCGACGGCGTGATGGTTGTACTCATGAATTCCGCAGTATACGCCCGGCCCGCGCGACGGTCGAGTCAGTGCGCCTGCGACCAATTCGCGCCCTCGCCGCAATCCACCACAAGCGGCACGGACAATTCAACGGCGGGTGCCGGTGAATTCTCCATCACGCGACGAACCAGCGCGATCGTGGCGTCTTTTTCCTTCGGCGGCACTTCGAACAGAAGTTCGTCATGCACTTGCAGCAACAGCCGCGCCGACAGCTTCGCGTCGGCCAAAGCCCCGGGAATACGCGCCATCGCGCGCTTGATGATATCGGCTGCCCCGCCCTGCAGCGGCGCGTTGATCGCCGCACGCTCGGCGAAGGCGCGCATCGCCGGATTCTTGGACCCGATCTCGGAAAGCCAAATGCGCCGCCCGAACGGCGTGGTCACATAGCCCTGCTTATGGGCCTGTTTCTTGGTCGCATCCATATAGGCGCGAATACCGGGGTAACGCTTGAAGTAAGCGTCGATATAGGCCCGCGCCTCGCCTTGGGGAATGCCGAGCTGGCGCGCCAGCCCGAAGGGCGAGATGCCGTAGATGATGCCGAAATTGATCGCCTTGGCGCGGCGGCGCGTTTCCTTGTCCATCTTGTCGATGGGCACGCCGAACATTTCCGACGCAGTCGCGGCGTGAATGTCGAGCTTGTTGCGGAACGCCTCCTTCAGCGTTTCGATATCCGCGACATGGGCGAGCAAGCGCAGCTCGATCTGCGAATAGTCGAACGAGAGTAGCGTCGTGCCCTTGGCCGCGATGAAGGCTTCGCGGATCTTGCGGCCTTCCTCGGTGCGCACGGGGATGTTCTGCAAATTCGGATCGTTGGACGACAAGCGCCCGGTCGCCGCCCCGGTCATCGCGAAGGACGTGTGCACGCGGCCCGTATTCGCATCGATCGCTTCGATCAGCGCGTCGGTATAGGTCGATTTGAGCTTGGCGAGCTGGCGCCAATCGAGCACGCGCTGGGGCAATTCATGGCCCGTGGCGGCGAGATCGTCGAGCACGTCGGCCCCCGTCGCATAAGCGCCCGTCTTGGTCTTGGACGGCGCCTTGCCGTCGGGCAATTGCAGGCCCAGCTCGTCGAACATCACCTTGCCGAGCTGCGCGGGGCTGCCGACATTGAAGGGATGGCCGGCGAGCTTGTGGATCGTCTTTTCGAGCTCGTCCAAGCGCAACGCGAAATCGTTCGACAGGCGGCGCAGCGCATCGCGATCGACCGCGATGCCGTTCTGCTCCATCGTCACGATCGCGGGAATCAACGGACGCTCGACGCGCTCGTAGAAGGCGAGCAAGCCTTCGTCGGCCAGACGCGGGCGCAGGCGGTTCCACAAACGCAACGTCACTTCCGCGTCTTCGGCGGCGTAGTCGCGCGCCTTGTCGAGCGCCACTTGCGCGAAGGAAATGCGCGCTTTCCCCGTGCCCGTCACGTCGTCGTATTTGATCGTCGAATGGCCGAGATGCGCTTCGGCAAGTTCGTCCATGCCGTGGCCGTGGCGCCCGGCATCCAACACGAACGAGATCAGCAGCGTATCGTCCACCGGCCCGAATTCGGCGATCCCGGCGCGCAGGAAAATCTGAATGTCGTATTTGAGGTTATGGCCGATCTTCAGCACCGACGGATCGGCGAGCAGCGGCGCCAAACGCTTCAACACGTCGGCGGAATTCAGCTGACCCGGCTTCAATTTCACGCCGCCGCCGAAATCGAGCTCGCCCGCCGCCCCCTGTTCGACATGGCCGAGCGGCACGTAAGCCGCATGGCCTTCCTCGACCGCCATCGAAATGCCGACGAGATCGGCGTTGCGCGCGTCGAGCGACGTGGTTTCGGTGTCGATCGCCAAACGCCCGGCCGCCTTGGCCTTGGCGATCCAGGCGTCGAGCGTTTTCAGATCGTCGATCAGATCGTATTTCGCCGCCCCCGAAGGTGCCGCCGGTTCGATCGCCGCCGCCGGCGCTGCGTCGGGTGCCGCCGCGCGCGGGGCCGGTATCGGCCCGCCTTCGGCAAGCCAGCCCATGTTTTCGAGCCGCCCGATCGTGGTGCGGAAGCCTTGCTCGGCCAGGAAGCCGCGCAGTTTGGCGGGGTCGGGTTTCTTGATCTCGAAACTCTCGACCGGCACCGTGACGGGCACGTCGGCCTTCAACTGCACCAGACGTCGGGAGACGAGTGCGAGTTCCTTGTTGGCGATCAGGCTTTCGCGGCGCTTGGGCTGTTTGATTTCGCCCGCGCGCGACAGCAGCGTGTCGAGATCGCCATAGGTATTGATGAGTTCGGCTGCGGTCTTGACGCCGATCCCCGGCACGCCGGGCACGTTATCGGTCGAATCGCCGGCGAGCGCTTGCACGTCCACGACGCGATCGGGCTTCACGCCGAATTTTTCCAGCACTTCGGCTTCGCCGATGCGCTTCTGCTTCAAGGGATCGAGCATCTCGACGCCCGGGCGCACGAGCTGCATCAAATCTTTGTCCGACGACACGACGATCGCCGTGCCGCCTTGCGCCAGCGCGTGTGCGGCATAGGTCGCGATCAGATCGTCGGCCTCGTAGCCGAGCATTTCGATCGCCGGCAGATCGAAGGCGCGCGTCGCCTCGCGCACCAGCGCGAATTGCGGAATCAGATCTTCCGGCGGATCGGGGCGATGCGCTTTGTATTCGGGATAGAATTCGTTGCGGAAGCTTTTGCGCGACGTGTCGAAAATCACGGCGATACGATCGCCCGCATGGCTTTCGATCAACCGCACCAGCATGTTGACGAAGCCCTGCACGGCGCCCACGGGCGTGCCGTCGGCGCGCGTGAGCGGCGGCAAAGCGTGATAGGCGCGGAAGATGAAGCCCGAGCCGTCGACCAGGCACAGGCGATGCGGGGCGGCGTCGGCCTTTTTACTCAATGCCCGTGTCCGCCGGCGGCGCCCGCCTTCAACACGAATTTCTGGTCGCAATAGGGGCATTCGACCGTGCCATCCGCACCCATCGTCAGGAAAACGCGCGGATGGCCGAGCGCGCCGCCGCCGCCGTCGCACGCGATCTGCGATTCCGTGACTTCGATCGGCTTCTGGGAAACGGGCGTGGCGGCGTTGGCGGTCATGGGTGTCGAGCTTTCGTTGATTCGGAACCGGCCGGATGATACCCAAGCGCGACCCCAATGGAAACCGCCCCGATGCACCCTGCCCCGCCCGAAAACGCCCTGGAACTGCGCGGCCTGACCAAGGTCTATGCCGGCGGGAAAAAGGCGCTCGATAACGTCACGCTGAACGTGCCGCGCGGCATGATTTTCGGCCTGCTGGGCCCCAACGGGGCGGGGAAGTCGACGCTGATCAACATCCTGGCGGGGCTGGTCAACAAGACCGCCGGCAGCGCCAAGGTCTGGGGCATCGATATCGACGTGGATGCGCGCGCCGCGCGTGGCGCCATCGGCATCGTGCCGCAGGAGATCAATTTCGATCCCTTCTTCACGCCGCGCGAATTGCTGGAACTGCAAGCCGGCCTCTACGGCGTGCCGCAGGCCGAGCGGCGCACGGCCGAAATCCTTGCCGCCGTCGGCCTCGCCGACAAAGCGAATTCCTATGCGCGTTCGCTGTCGGGCGGCATGCGCCGGCGCGTGCTGGTCGCCAAGGCGCTGGTCCACACCCCGCCGGTGCTGATTCTGGACGAACCCACCGCAGGCGTGGATATCGAATTGCGCCAAAGCCTGTGGGCTTACGTGCGGCAATTGAACGCCAAGGGTACGACCGTCATCCTGACGACGCATTACCTTCAAGAAGCCGAAGAGCTTTGCGATCGCATCGCGATCATCAATCACGGCAAGCTGGTCGCCGACGACAGCAAAGACGCGTTGCTGGCGCGCGTCGACGCCAAGGAGATGCGCATCACGATCGATTGCGATCTTGCGGAAGTGCCCGCGTCGCTGGTCCCGTTCGGCGCGAAGCTCGAAGCCTCGCGCCTGCTGATCGTTCCCTATCGGCCCAGCGCCGTCAAAGCGTCGGACATTCTGGGCGCCGTCGCGCAAGCGGGCGTGGGCATCGCCGATCTCAGCACGCGCGAAAGCGATCTCGAGGACGTGTTCCTGCAACTCGTCCGTCAGGCGGCATGAGGCTTGTCGCCGTCCTGCTGCTGTTGCTGACGGCCGCTTGCGCGCAGCCGTCGCAACAGGGGCTGGGCCCGGCGATTCAAGCCCCCGCAATCGACGGTGCCGCGTTCACCATGGCGGACGGCGCCGTATTGCCCTATCGGCTGTGGCAGCCCGATGGCGCGATCAAAGCCGTGATCGTGGCGCTGCACGGCTTCAACGATTATTCGCGCGCCTGGGAAATGCCGGCCGAGACTTGGGCGAAGGCGCGGATCGCGACCTATGCCTATGACCAGCGCGGTTTCGGGCGTGCCCCCCAACCCGGTATTTGGGCGGGCGACGCGGCACTGACCGGCGATCTGCGCGCGGCGATCGCCCTTGTCGCCGCCAAGCATCCGGGCGTGCCGGTCTTCGTCGCGGGCGAAAGCATGGGCGGCGCCGTCGTCATGGCGGCCTTTACGTCCGGCGGTTTGGGTGTCGCGCAAGGCGCCATTCTTTCCGCCCCCGCCGTGCGCGGCCGGGAGACGCTGAGCTGGTGGAGCAACGCCTGGCTTTGGGTCCTGGCGCATACGCTGCCGGGCTTCGCGCCGACGGTCGAAGGCATCGGCATTCGCCCGTCCGACAACATCCCGATGCTGCGCGAGTTGGGCCGCGACCCGCTGGTCATCAAACGCACGCGGGTCGATGCGCTTTACGGCCTTGTCGGGCTGATGGATGCGGCGTTCGCCGCCGCCCCCCAATTCGACGCGACCGCGTTGTTCCTGATCGGCGCCAACGACAATCTGATCCCCGACGACGCGATGTCCGCGATGCTCGACCGCCTGCCGAAAGCCGGCGACCGCATGGTCAAGACCTACGCGACCGGCTTCCATATGCTGCTGCGCGATCTGGGCCGCGCGAAAGTCCAAGCCGATGTGGCCGAATGGGTGCTGGAACGGGCCAAAACGCGCTGAAATCGTCGCATTTGCGTATGGCAGGCGCTTGGGCTAGTTTCCGCCCGTCCGTAGAGGACATGTCCGCACAGGACAGGGCGCCCGTAGCTCAGTTGGATAGAGTGTCAGCCTCCGAAGCTGAAGGTCGCGCGTTCGAGTCGCGCCGGGCGCGCCATTACTTTCAATGACTTAGACAGTTTCGAGGGTTTCACGACGACGCGCGCCGCGCTCGGTTTGTGGGACTTCGTGTGGGACTTCGCGGGTTTTATTTCCTGCGACTTTGCCTCTTCGGTCGCTTTCTTCACTGCAAAATTGAGATCAAGACCCGCATCAGCCAGCTCCTTACTGACGAGCGTTTGTGCATCGCGCGCCGCATCGAACTGCGTGAATATGTAATGTCGCATAGTCGTTTCGATATCAGCATGCTGACCAATCGACTGAAGCGTCCGTGGATCTACACGCGCAGCAGCCATCTTCGAGAGCACCATCGCTTTCAAATCGTGGAATCGGAACTGGCCAGCTAAGCCGACTGCTTCCAACGCGCGCAGCCAACTTCTCTCGATAGTTTTGATCGATCGCCAGCGACCCGATTTAGGCTCCCGATAGTTAATGAAATGCTTTGAGCCAATCGCCTGCGCTTGCTCTCTCAATGCGCAGAAAAACACGTAACCCTCTGGGCTGAGCGGCGTCCATCCCTCGCGCTTACCCTTATTGTGACTATCATGGCGAAGCGCTTGTCGTTCGTCGTCCAGCCAACTGACCTGCGAAGCGCACACTTGCCCACGGCGCCAGCCCGTAAACACCGCACCAAGTACCACGGCTTGGGCATGCGCAGGGAGATGCGCAAGAACATCTGACAGTCGTTCGGCAGGAAATGGGCGCGGTGTCCCTTGTGGATCCCGAAGATTTTTGAACGCCGGCATGGCCCGCAAATGGGGCCGCCCCAACGGATCATTGGGATCAATTTTACGATGCGCCATCAGCAAAACTGACCGCAAAGCCTTGAGGTATTTTCTGACCGTCGTCTCGCTACGTTGCGGTGTCGCGGCAGACTTGGCGTCTACATCCGACTCTTTTGCAGTGCGGACTGAATAAAGCTGATCCTCTGGTCGCTTTGATTTTTGAGGAGTCGTAGGTCCACCGCGATAGTTAAGGATTGGCGCGCTTTGCAACCATTCTCGGAACTCGGCGAGCTTCACTTCGTCAAGATCGTTGACAAGAAACTCTTGCCCAAAAAACAAGTTGATAGTCGATAAATAACCTTGGATCGAGGGCCAGGACCGAAGGCCTGAAGATGCCGCCGCGTAAGAAAGTACGGCTTCACCAAGAGTGTATGAATTCGCCGCTGAAGCATGCTGATGCATCGGCGCGACCGACACTTGCGGCACCGAGGTTTCAATGGCCGAGTTCGAAGTCGCACCGAACGAGCCAGGATTGACGAGCGCCTCTCGGAGGCGAAACGCTGCTTGCTCGGCTTCTCCTCGAGTGCGAGACAATGACCCATCCAAATTCTTGGCGTAGGAATGCACGCGGCGGCCCTGATGGTAGAAATCAATCCGCCAGCGGCCGGTCGATTTCTGAAGATAGACGGAGCGCCCACGCATGGTCAGCCGGCCTTTCTTGATCTCGATGATGTTAGATTTAATAGGCGACGCTTTAGATCGGCGTTTTCGGTGACTCCGAATTTTTTTAGATTGTCGTTGACCGTCGAAGCGCGCTTAGCGACCTGATCTGTAACGCTAGGGTCGCATGAAACATTCTGGGGCTTACAAAAAAGTGATGCTTCAAACGCTTCGACTCGGGCTCTAGAGACTAGCCAAGTTCCAGCCGGACAGATGCCTAAACCATAGACTTGGAGTTTTTGACGTGCCGTTTTGCGTGAGCAAGACCACCGCTCTGAAAGCCAATCTAGAGACATAAAATCGCCGCTCGTCTGATCAGTTGACGTCCCTGCGCACGGCTCCGCCCCCGAGCTCTCTAGGTCGCCCTGGGTCTCTATGATTAAAGGGATGTTTGATGCCGGTTGCACCCCGCAATCGTAGCGCCATGTTCCGGAACGTCGCTCGAATTAGCATTGCGTTTTCAAGTGGTTAAAAAACTCCTCGCTTCAAATCACAAGAAATCACCTGAATCCTACGCCAAGGACGAGTTCTATTCGCGCACGCTATAGAGATGATCAGTTCCCCCTTATCCGCTTCGCCACGCCGCAGCCGCCGCCACGGCTGACGACAGCCACCTCCGAAAGCAAGCCTCAGCCTCCTTCATTCGGATCTCACCAGGCCGCCTCAAAATCTCGTACCCCGCAGCCAGACCGACGGCATCCCCCGCGGCCGTGTGACCGCCAAGTCGTGTGGCGCGATCGACGATACGCGCCGCAATAGGCCCCGGAATTCCAGCTTCTTCGGCGACCATCATCAACAGTGAATCTGCCGGCGTTTGCATCAGTCGAAAATCAAGCGCCTGACCTGGATTTAGCATCTGCAGCCATTGCCAATCGAACGCAGGCGCGGTCGCAAAGCATACACAGCCTTGCAGCTCAACGTTAAGGCGCGCGAGCACCTCATTGGCATCCAGTCCTTGATTTAGAATCGTGCGCGGCAGTCGATGAATGCTCTGCGAAGCCGAGCTCCAATTGAGATAAAGCCATTCTGAACGCGGCTTGATCAGAAATGCGCCCACAATGCCGTCAGAGCGCGCATACCCGACCTCTATCGGATAGCCGTTTTCTAAAGCCGAAGCTTCAAAATCAATGAATGCAATGATCATCTGCCTTCATCAAAATTCTAGTTGGCGCATCAACGGCGACGAGGAGGGCGCTTTACTGAAGACTTGACCTTGCGCTTTTGACTTTTAGAGGTGACGCGCTTAGCCGCGGCACCGGGCCGACGAGAATTTGAAGCCATACCCAACAATGCTGACCTGCCCCCATTGAAGTGGTCCTCCCTGAAGTATGATTTTGGAAGCGGAGGAACAGGAAATGGCGAGGAAAAGGCATTCGGCAGAAGAGATCGTCACGAAGCTGCGGCAGGTCGATGTGCTGATGGCCCAAGGGCGGCCAGTCGCGGAGGCCGTGCGATCGATAGGCGTGACGGAAGTTACGTACTATCGGTGGCGCAATGAGTACGGTGGCCTGAAAGGCGACCAGGTCAAGCGGTTGAAGGAGCTGGAGACGGAGAACGCCCGGCTACGCCGCGCGGTCTCGGATCTGACGCTCGACAAACTGATCCTGGCGGAGGCCGCAAAGGGAAACTTTTAAGCCCCGCACGCCGCCGCGCCTGCGTGGACCATGTCAGGGCGGAACTTGGTGTGTCCGAGCGACGGGCATGCCGCGCTCTGGGGCAGCACCGATCCACGCAGCGCAAGAAGCCGGTCTCGGCCGACGATGAAGCGGCTCTGACAGCCGATATCATCGAGCTCGCTCGCCAATATGGCCGCTACGGATACCGCCGGATCACGGCGATGCTCCGCGGGGCCGGTTGGGTGGTGAACAAGAAGCGTGTCGAGCGGATCTGGCGGTGTGAGGGGCTTAAAGTACCAGCGAAACAGCCAAAACGCGGGCGTCTCTGGCTGAACGACGGATCCTGCGTCCGCCTTCGACCGTTACGCCCAAACCACGTCTGGTCGTACGACTTCGTCGCAGACCGTACGCATGACGGGAAGGCCTTCCGGATGCTGTGCATCATCGATGAGTTCACGCGCGAAGCCCTCGCCATCCGGGTGGCCCGCAAGATCAGGTCTACAGACGTCATCGAAGCGTTGGCGGACCTGTTCATCCTGCGCGGCGTCCCAGCGCACATCCGATCTGACAATGGCCCTGAGTTCGTCGCGCAGGCACTGCGAGAATGGATTGCCGCTGTCGGCGCAAAGACGGCCTACATCGAACCCGGTAGCCCTTGGGAGAACGGCTACTGCGAGAGCTTCAACGGTAAGCTGAGAGACGAGCTGCTCAACGGCGAAATCTTCTACAGCCTGAAGGAAGCCAAGACAGTTATCGAGGCTTGGCGTCGGCACTACAACACGGTCAGGCCACACTCTTCGCTCGGATATCGGCCACCGGCGCCAGAGGCTCTGGTTTTGCCCGCGGTCACGGCGATGGCGCCGATCGAGCGACTAAACTAACATTCGTAACGGGCCACTCTGTGGGGGCCGGTCAGCGCCGCGGCGAACACTCGATCGCCGAGCTGTGCCGGCGCGAGGGGATCGCGGAGAGCCTTTGTTACGTTTGGTCGAGGGATCCCGGCTGCCGGTCAAGCGCACACTCGAGAAGCTCGGCGTCACGCGGTCGAAGTTTTACCGCTGGTACGGCCTGCACCGGCGCTTCGGCGTCGTCGGCCTGGAAAATCGCCGGTCTGCGCCTGGACGGGGCTAGAACTGGGTGCCGGACGCGGTCCGGGGCCAGGTGATCGACCTAGCCTTCGAACGCCTGGAACTGAGCCCCCGCGAGTTCGCGATGACGTTCACTGACGAGAAGGCCTAGTTTATCTTGGAAGTATCCGTGTATCGGCTGCTGCAGGCGAACGGGTTGCTGACCAGCCCGGCGTTCATCGTGATGAAGGCGGCGGACGAGTTCCGGGACAAGACGACGGCGCCCAACCAGCTCTGGCAGACCGACTTCACGTATCTAAAGTTCGATCTGTCGACGATCCTCGATGACTTCTCGCGGTTCATCGTCGCCTGGAAGCTCTGCACGACGATGAAAGCAGCGGACGTCACCCAGACGGTCGAGATGGCGTTATCGGCGTCGGGGCTGGCCGGAAGCCGGCATCGGCCGCGACTACTGTCGGACAACGGGGCGAGCTACATCGCGGGCGCTCTGACGACGTGGCTTGGCGAGCAGAACATCAAACACGTGCGCGGCGCGCCCAATCATCCGATGACGCAGGGCAAGATCGAGCGCTGGCATCAGACGATGAAGAACCGGATCCTGCTCGAGAACCACGTCCTGCCGGTCGATCTCGAGGCGAAGATCGGCGCCTTCGTCGATCATTACAATCGCCGCCGATACCACGAGAGCATCGGCAACCTCACGCCGGCCGCCGTCTATACCGGACGCGGGCAGGCCATCTTGGAAAGGAGAGAAGCCATCAAACGAAAGACAATTGAGCACCGCCGCTTGCTGCACCGGCAAGCGACCGCCTAAACTGCAAACTCAGATGCGCCGAAGCCGCCGTTAGCAGCCGCCTCGAACAGTCTCGATTGTTCTGATGACGGACACCGGGACCGTAGATGGCCGCCATACCTTGTAGAAGGAGTTCGTCGTAATCCTGCCGCAGGATCACCCCGCCGCACACGACCAGAATGTCGTCGGCCTTGCGGCCTTTCAGCGCCGCGATCAACGCGGGCGCGAGCGTCTTGTGGCCCACCACCTGCGACGACACGCCGACTAACGTGCATAGTAACATCATCGTTCAGCGCGCGGCGGCGCCGCGCCTTTCCAAGAAATCAGCGAATCGCGCGAAGGAGAACGCGAGCGCGAAATAGAGCGCCCCAATGAAGATATAGGTCTCTGCCGTTGGCGACGGCCAATCAGGATCTGCGAGGGCCGCCTTCCCCGAACTGATCAAATCGAACAGACCGACCACAAGCACCAGCGACGTGTTCTTGACCATCACGATGATCGTGTTCGCCAATGCCGGAATGACGATGCGGATCGCCTGGGGCAGCACGACCAAAGCCTGCATGCGCCAATAGCCAAGGCCGAGCGCCGTCGCCGCCTCGAACTGACCGCGCGGCACCGATTGCAGCCCGCCGCGAATCACTTCCGCCAGATAAGCGGCGGCAAAGGCCGTAAGCGCGACAGTAGCGCGTGTCAGTTTATCGGGCAGCAGCCATTCCGGCAGGAAGATCGGTAGCATCAACGACGCGACAAGAAGAAGTGACAGCAGCGGCAAACCCCGGATCAATTCGATCCACAACGTGCAGACGGTGCTGACGACCGGAAGTTCCGCTCGCCGTCCCAGCGCCAGGAGAATAGCGATCGGAAAACCCAGGCCGATCGCGAATACCGTCAGAATCAGCGTCACCGGCAATCCGCCCCAAGCCGAGGTTGGAACCGGCGTCAAACCCAGCCCGCCACCCATCAACCACAGAACGACCAACATGCTGGTGATCCAGATCGCAACGAGCCGCGCGTTCCACCCCGTCGGGCGCACCGACCAACCCAGTGTCGCGAGTAGCAGCGCGCAGACGAGCGCCGGCCGCCAGCGCTCATCGGGCGGGTAGATGCCGAACAGTATCTGCCCGGATTTCGCGACGATGAAGCTCCAGCATGCGCCGCTCGCCGCCGCGCAGGTTGCCGGCACCGCTGGCAGAAACGCAGCGTCGATCACCGCCCATACGGCCAGCCGGGGCAGCGTCAGCGCCGCTAGCGCCAGGAACGCGATCGACAGACACGCGTTGAGCGGCGTGCCGAAATACGGTCGCAGCGCGGCGACGAGGCCTGCTCTCATCGTTCCACCAGCGCGATCCGACGGTTGTACCAGTTCATCAGCGTCGACAGCGCGAGATTGATCGCCAAATACACCGCGAGTATCAGCACAATCCCTTCGATCGCATGGCTGGTCCGATTGATCATCGTGCCCGCGATCGTAAAGAACTCCTGATAACCGATCGCGATCGCCAGCGTGCTATTCTTTACGACGTTGATGTATTGGCTGTTGAGCGGCGGCACCACCACGCGCAAAGCAAGCGGTAACACGATCAAGCGCAACGTCTGGCTGCGGCGCAAACCCAGTGAAGACGCGGCCTCCCAATAACCGATCTTCACCGCCAGAATGCCCGAGCGCGCGATCTCCCCGATAAAGCCGGTGGTATAGATCACGAGCCCGACGATCAGCGTCGCGAACTCGGGCGAAACTTCGCCGCCGCCGATGAAATTGAATCGCCGTCGCTCCGGCCAATCGATGTGGAACTCCGCAAATCCACTCGCCAAGACCGCTATCACCAGCACGGCCTCCGTACTCGCAACGATCGGGACAAGCAGCGGGCGATTGCCGGTGCGCGCTTGGATCGCGCTTGCGATCTTCGATGCGGCGAAGATCGCAGCCAATGCAACCGCAGCACCAGCGGCGATCATCCAAGCGCCCGGACCGAAGGAGATCGCCGGCAGCGCGACCCCGCGCTGAGAAAGGAACACGCCCGGCAATGGTTCAAGAGCACCCGCGACGCCTGGCATCGCCGTCCACAAGCCGTAGACGAAAAGAAGAATGACGATTAGCGGTGTGTTGCGCGCTATCTCCACCCAGACCCGTGCGGTTCCCGCGATCGCGGGATTCCCGGACAGGCGCATGATCCCCAAAAACAGCCCCAACACACTGGACGTGACGATGACGATCGCGGAGACGACGATCGTGTTCAAAATGCCGACCAGGATCGCGCGTGAATAGGGGCTGGCGGGCGTATAGGCGATCAGCGCTTCCGCAATCGGCATGCCCGAAGGCATCGAAAGAAATTCGAAGCCCAACGGAATACCGCGCAAACGCAGATTGGTCACCGTCGTGACCGCAACGACGCCGAAAGCCGCCGCCAAGCCCGCGATCACCAAGAACTGGATCACCCAGTTCCGCACGCGTCTATTGCGCAAGAACCCCATGCTTCCCCGAAATCGTCGGCGGCGCGACGAGCAACTGCCCGGCACGCCGCCGTTGGATTAGTCCGCCCCAATCAATCCCAGGGCGGCGAGAACATCAAGCCGCCGTCGCGCCAAAGCGCATTCTTGCCGCGCTCCAGACGCATCGGACTCTCGGCGCCAAGGTTACGGTCCCAAATCTCGGCGTAGTTGCCGAGCTGGGTGACGATGTTCAACACCCATTTATCGTCGAGACCGAGCGGGCGACCGAAACCTTCAGCACCTAGAATCCGCCGTACCTCGTCGCTGCCAGATTTAGCCTTCTCGGCGGCGTTCGCGGAGGTGACGCCGTTCTCCTCGGCCCAGAACAGCGCGAATATCGACCAGCGCACGATATCGAACCAGCGGTCGTCGCCGCGCGGGATAGCGATGCCGAGCGGTTCGGGCCGATTGTCGATCGAAGTAAGTTCGTGCTCTGCGGGGTTGGTCGCGATCGTTGCGCGGGCGCCGGCGGCGGCCGTGCCGTCGGTGATGTAGGCATCGCATCGCCCGGCCAGATAGGCGTCGCGCGCCTGTGTCGGATTCTCGAATACCACGCGACGTAGTGTTATCTTCGTTGCCGCCTCCAGCGCCGTCAACTTCTGTGCGGGCAACCCGCCACCACCCGTCACGCAGAATGTAGCGCCGTCGAAATCGCGCATCGACTTGACGTTCAACGACTTGCGAAAAAGGATCGCGTCGCCGTCATAGATCGTCGCGGCAACGAAGCGCACGGCCGCGTCGCGCGTGTAAGTCCAGGTCGTGGTACGCGAAAGAATGTCGATCTCGCCGGTCTGAATCGCCGGCAACCGTGCCGCGGTGAGCAGCGGCGTGAAGCGAATCTTGTCCTTGTCGCCGAACACGGCGACGGCGGTAGCGCGGCAGATATCGGAATCGATCCCGCGCCATACGCCACGTTCGTCCGCTCGCGACAAGCCGGGCACGCCCGTGCTCGCCCCGCATTGGACGTAACCGCGCTGCCGTATCTTATCGACAACCGATTGCGCCTCGACACCGGCAGGCACGAGGCCCGCAGCCAATACTGCGGCGAACGCCGCGATCATGCTTCCTTTCATTTTTGCTCTCTCCTGTTCCATTGTTCGGGATTATGCGGTGATTTTATCCGGCGTGCGCGATAGCGCGTCGAGAAAGCGGAAAAGATCGGCGGCGAGATCGTCGGGATCCTCGAGACCGACGGCCACGCGTAGATAGGGGCCTTG
The DNA here is from genome assembly GCA_965228135.1 of Tagaea sp. GTDB lineage: Bacteria > Pseudomonadota > Alphaproteobacteria > CACIAM-22H2 > CACIAM-22H2 > Tagaea. The sequence continues at coordinate 3,829,183 of OZ245798.1, read as the reverse complement.
CGGCATCCACGCCAAATCGGCGCGCTCGGATTTGGGGTCGCTCGGTGCGATCAGGCTATGCGCCCCGCCCCACGAGGCGCCGATTTTGAAAATCTTCAGTGCTACGAATGCCGCGTCCAGCACCGCTTCGTCGCCCAATGCCGGATCCAGCACGAGACCGAACAACCCGGCGCCGGTCGCGTAGTCGCGCGCGAATATCTCGTGACCGGGATGTCCGGCACACGACGGATGCAGTATGCGTACGATCTCCGCGCGCGCGGCTAGACGCGACATCAGCGCCGCCGCACTCGCCGCAGACTGCGCAAGCCGCAGCGGCATCGTCGCCAAACCACGCGACACCAAGAAGCAATCCTCGCCCGACACTCCATATCCCAGCAACCGGGCGATGTCCTTCGCCTTTCGATAAAGCGCCACGTCCGTAAATGCGAGACTACCCATCAGTACGTCGGAATGGCCGCCGGCGTATTTCGACAGCGACTGCATCGAGATGTCGACGCCGTGGCGTAGCGGCTGGAACCCCAGCGGCGTTGCCCACGTGTTGTCCATCGCGACCCGCACACCCGAAGCGCGCGCGGCCTCAACCATGCGGCCGGTATCGCGAACCTCGAACGTCGTCGAGCCGGGACTTTCGATCCACAAAAGGCGCGGCGCTGGACCGCGCGCTTTCGCTAGTTCGGTCACGCCGTCGCCATGATAGCGGCATGCGGTAACGCCGAAGCGCGACAGCAACTGCTCGATCATCCCGCGCGCGGGACCGTAAAATCCTTCGGGCAAAATGACGGCACCGCCCGCCTCGACGCTCGCGATCGTCGCAACCGCGATCGCCGCGAGCCCCGACGGCAAAACCAGCGCCCGCGACGCGCCCTCCAGCCGTGCGATCTGATCTTCCAGCGCGCGCGTGGTCGGCGTGCCGTAAAGGCCGTAGGCGTAGCCGTCGTAAAGCCGCGTCGAGCGGTCGCGAAACGCGGCCGGCGTATCAAAAACGACTGTCGAAGCGCGATGGATTGGCGGCGAAAGCGCCGCGAACCCGCCGGGCGCGTCGGGCGCGTGGACGTAGAGTGTCGAAGATTTGAGCCTGGGCATGGTCCCGAAGTTACGGAAACATCCCATATCGTTCCATAACATGGATAGACAGGTTCATTCACTTTGGATATCTAATCGACATGCGCGCGCGCGATCTCGAAGTCTTTCAAGCGGTCATGCGGGTCGGCGGCGTAGGCCGTGCGGCCGAGTTGCTACGCACATCGCAGCCTTCGGTATCTCGATCGATCGCCGCACTCGAACACGCCTGCGGTTTCGATCTGTTCGACCGCATCCGGGGTCGCCTAGTGCCAACGCGCGAAGGCCGCCTATTCCACGCCGAGGTCGAACGCAGCTTTCTGGGCATCGAACATTTGCGCCAGACCGCGACGCGCATCCGCGAGGTCGGCGGCGGCACGGTGCGCGTCGCCAGCCTGTCGGCACTGGGCAACACGATCGTTGCTAAGGCGACGGCAGCGTTCCTGCGCGCCCATCGCGACGCCTGCGTGGCGCTGCAGATCCGCACATCTGCCAGCGTGCGTGACCTCGTCGCGTCGGGTCAGGTTGACATCGGCCTGGCAGCGGATGAGATCAGCACGGCAGGCATCGAACATCAGGTCTTCGCCACGCCGCGCGCGGTCTGTCTCGTGCCCGCGGCGCACCGCTTCGCCGCGCGACGCAAGATTGGGCCGAAGGATCTGCACGGCGAGCGCCTCGTGGCGCTGGCACCGCAAGACACCGTCAGAATTGCGCTCGACGAGTTGCTCCGCCAAAGCGGTGCCGCACCTCAAATCGTCGCCGAAACGCCGTTCTCGTCGACGAGTGCGGCGCTGGTCGCCGAAGGGGCCGGGATCGGCCTCGTCAATCCGATCTCCCTGCCAGAGCCTTTGCCAAATAATATCCGCATCATTGCGTTCGAACCGGGGATCTACTTCAAGGCGCTTCTGCTGCGGCCCGCCGGCGCGGAAAGCTCCCGCCTCGTCGCCGCCTATCTCTCGGCGCTATTCAAGGCGCGGAATTCGACCTAGCAAAGCGACGCGTCATTTTGTTAAGTTGAGATTCGAAATGCTTAGATCTATTTAAGCGGTCGCCTCCACCGCCAACCCTGCGGCTTTCCATTCCGGAAATCCGTCTTCCAATCGCCGGCCCCGATAGCCTTTGGCACGCAGAACGGCGACGGCTTCGAACGACATAATACAATAGGCGCCGCGGCAATAAGCGACGATCTCCCGGTTTTTCGGCAGTTCGCCAAGCCGTCTTTTCAGTTCCGCCAGCGGCATATTGATCGCCCCCGGCAAATGTCCGAGCGCGAATTCGTCGTCCGGCCGGACGTCGAGTAACGTCACGCTCCGCTTCGCGATGCGCTTGGTCAATTCTTCGCGCGACAACGGTTCGAACCTGTCCAGCTTTTCGAAGTATTCCGAAACGAGGTCTCTAACATCGGTGCGATTGCGTTCACCGTAGATACGTAACGCCGCCAGTAGCGGAATGACAGGTCCATCGGAAAGCCGATAGATAATTCTTTTTCCATCGCGTTGCGTCTCGACGAAGCCGCCGCGGCGAAGCTGCTGCAAATGCGCGGAAGTGTTTGCGATCGACTGACCGATGAGCCGGGCGAGATTCTCGACGGAGCGCCCGCCTTGCGACACATGTTCGAGCAATTCGAGTCGATACGCATGTCCCAATACACGGGCCAGTCCGGCAAGCTGCTCGAATATCCGGATCTTCGCGCTTTTCATTTGACGGAAAATTTACCTCCCCGTAGTCATTCAAACAAGATATTGAATGTTTTAAAAACGGCAATACCCATCGTAAGAGGAAACGCGATGCGCATGAATCCCATGCATCGGCAAGTGTTGGTTCTGGCCGGCTCGCAGGCATTATTCCAAACCGCTTCGGTTCTTGTAATGACGGTCGGCGGTCTTGCGGGCGGTCAGATAGCGGCGCACGCCGAACTTGCGACGGCGCCGATCGCGGCCATGTTTTTGGGGACGGCTATCGCCACCTTTCCCGCATCGATATGGATGGCGCGCGCGGGCCGCCGTGCCGGTTTCATCGCCGGTGCGATACTTGGTGTCGCGGGCGGCGTATTCGCGGCGATGGGAATTTGGTTCGGTTCGCTGGCGCTGCTGGCGTTCGGCACCTTCCTTGTCGGCGGGTATCAGGCGTTCGCGCAGTTCTATCGGTTCGCCGCAAGTGAAGCGGCCGACGACGTATTTCGGCCGCGCGCTATCTCGCTCGTTCTTGCCGGCGGGATCGTCGCGGCACTCGCAGGGCCGATATTGGGTCACGTAGGTGGCACGCTGTTGGAGCCGAGGTATTTCGGCTCCTTCCTGCTGCTCGCTCTGACATCGGCGATCGGCGCCGGCCTGCTTCTGGCGCTGCGCATGCCGGCGCCCAAAGTCGAAACGGCGCAAGCCGCGCATGGCCGATCCTTGCGGGTAATCGTTTCTCAGCCGACTTATCTCGTCGCCCTATTCGGCGCCTCGACCGGCTATGGCATTATGATCTTAGCGATGACGGCGACACCGATCGCGATGGTTCATCATGCGCACGATCTTCCGACGGCAGCTAACGTCATACAGCTTCATGTCTTGGGCATGTTTCTGCCGTCCTTCATTACAGGGACGCTGATCGCGCGTTTCGGCGTGGTTGCCGTCATGCTCGCCGGCGTAGCGTTGCTCGCCGGCCATGTATCGATGACTCTGACTGGGTTGGGCTTCGCTTCTTTCGCGAGTGCGCTCATACTGCTCGGCGTCGGTTGGAACTTTCTCTATGTAGGCGGCACGACGCTACTGACGACGACCTACGATCCGGCGGAAAAAGGCCGGGCGCAAGCGGCCAACGATATGACCATTTTCGTGGTGGGATTGACTTGTTCGCTTGGAGCCGGCGTCCTGCTTCAGGCCGTCGGCTGGCAGATGCTCAACGTGCTGCTACTGCCATGGATGGCACTCTCGGCGTTGGCGCTGCTTTGGCTCCTCTGGAAGGTGCGCACTTCATGACCACGCCTTTTCCAGCGACATCTATGCCGGATCGCGCATGGTGGGCGGCTGTTTGGCCGGATCCGCAAGCCACACTGGTCTCACTCGGCGTTCGCCCCGGCATGAAGGTGCTCGACCTGTGCTGCGGTGACGGATACTTCACCGCGCCGCTGGCGAAGCTCGTCGGCGGCCGTGTCGTAGCACTCGATCTCGATCCGGCGATGATCGAGCGCGCAAAAGCGGAAGCCGCTGTCGAGGGCGTATCAATCGAGCGATGGATTTGCGCCGATGCACGGGACATCGCCGAATATCTACCCGGCCCCGTGGACTACGTGCTGATGGCTAACACGTTCCATGGCGTGCCGGACCAACCGGGCCTAGCAATCGCGATCCGAGCGATACTCCGACAAAAAGGACGATTGGCTATCCTGAATTGGCGGCAGCGACCGCGCGAGACCACGGTCGTACTGGGACAACCTCGTGGCCCAGCGACGGCGCTGCGCATGTCGCCCGAACAAGTTCGCGCCGTCGTCGAGCCAGCCGACTTTCGTTTTTCCGAGTGCTTCGAGATCGGGCTCTATCACTACGGAATCATCTTCGAGACTGTTTGACAGCGCGTGAGCGGACTAAAGCATCGCCACTTGATTGTTTGATCACTCCTTCCAACTAACCTGGGGTGTTTTAGCGCTCCCCCAACCGGAAGGAACCTCACCGATGAAATGTCCCGCCTGCCCCGATACAGATCTCGTCATGACCGAACGGCAGAACGTCGAGATCGACTATTGTCCGAAATGCCGGGGCGTGTGGCTCGATCGCGGCGAACTCGACAAGATCATCGAAAAGAGCGCGGCACAAATGCCGCAATCGTCTTCAAGCGCGCCACCCGAAGCGCCCTACGCCAATCCGCCGCGTTACGGGCATGGGCATCAGGGCAGCTACGGCAAACACGGCTATCGCAGGAAATCCTGGCTTTCGGAAATCTTCGACTAAGCCGGCGAAAACGTTACGGATCGCCGCACTGATCGAGCGTTGACGCGGAATTCCCGTGGCCGGCGCAATTCGCGTGATCGTTCAACGCTTCGATGACGCGGCAATCCGAAATACGGCCGCCAGAACATTGTGCGACCATACGTCGCAGTTCTCGCTTCAGCGCCTTCAGATGCTCGATCCGCCGCTCGACCTGGACAAGTTGCGCGCGCGCGATCGCGTCGGCGGCGTCGCAGGGTTGCTCGGGGTTGTCCGAAAGGCTCAGAAGATCGCGGATCACATCCAGCGTGAATCCAAGATCGCGCGCATGGCGTATGAAACTCAGCCGCTCGACCGCCGCGCGCTCGTAAAGCCGCTGATTTCCGTTCGAACGCTCCGGTCGCGGCAGAAGCCCAGCCTGCTCGTAATATCGTACCGCTTGCACCGTGCAGCCTGCACTTTTTGCGACATGACCGATGGTGAACAGCATGGGAAACCCTCAGACTCGCAAAAAGTAACTTGAAGCTACAGTAACTATAGCAATTAGGGTGGTGCTTTCCAAAACAATGGATAAGCCATGACCACCGCCGCCAATACGCAGTCCACTGAAAAAATCGATTGGTCCATCGTCGGGATGGACTGCGCAAGCTGTGCAGCCAAGATCCGCAGCGCCGTTTCGCCGGTTCAAGGCGTCCGCGACGTGGCCGTTTCCGTGATGAACGAATCCATGACTGTGGCGCTTGAGCCCAGTGCCGTGGCAATCGCCGAGATCGAAAGCCGCGTGTCGCGGCTAGGCTATAAAATTTCGCGTCGTCTGCCGGCGGAATCTCCGGCATCCGCAGACGCTGGTTGCTGCGCGCATCACGACCATCACGAGAGCGATGCCGCCGCGCCACAAACATCCAAAGATGCGAGCGAGCGGGTCTCCGCGCCCGTCCGAAACGCACCACGCTGGTTCGATACGCCGAAAGGCCGCCTCGTCGCCGTCACCGGTGTTTTGCTGGCGGCGGCTTGGGGCGCCAAGCTTGCCGGATTCGAAACTATCGCAAGCTGGGCATTCGTCGTCGCGTGCGTTATCGGCGCAGTTCCCATCGCGCGCCGCGCCTTCGCGGCTCTGTCGCTGGGACAGCCCTTCACCATCGAAATGTTGATGACGATCGCCGCCGTCGGCGCGCTGGCGATCGGGGCCGCCGAGGAAGCCGCCCTCGTCATCTTCCTGTTCGCGATCGGCGAAGTGCTGGAAGGCGTGGCCGCCGATCGCGCGCGCGCCAGCATTCGCGCCCTGGGCGATCTGATTCCGCAAACCGCCCGCCTGATCGAAGGAACGACGACACGCGAAGTTCGCGCCGCGTCGCTGACGCCGGGACAAAACGTCCTGGTGCGCCCCGGCGACCGCATCCCGGCCGATGGCGAGATCATCGACGGCACGTCGGAGATCGACGAATCGCCGATCACAGGAGAGTCGGTCCCCAAGAGCAAGACGATCGCCGATCCGGTTTTCGCCGGTTCCGTCAATCGCGACGCTGCTCTCAAAGTCCGGGTAACCACCAAGGCCGAAGACAACACGATCGCGCGGATCGTCCGCTTGGTCGAAGAATCGCAGGACGCCAAAGCCCCAACAGAAAGATTTATCGACCGATTCAGCCGCGTCTATATGCCGATCATCGTCGGCTTGGCGGCACTTGTGGCTGTGATCCCGCCGCTGACGATGGGCGCGGAATGGTCAACTTGGATCTATCGTGCGCTGGCCCTTTTATTGATCGGCTGTCCCTGCGCATTGGTGATTTCGGTGCCCGCATCGATCGCGTCGTCGCTGTCCGCCGGTGCCCGGCGCGGCCTGCTGCTTAAAGGTGGCGCCGTCATCGAGGCCGCCGCGCGCACGCAAGCCGTTGCGTTCGACAAGACCGGCACGCTGACGGCGGGCACGCCGCGCGTAACCGATCTGCGCGCTTACGGCGTCGGCGAGGATGACGTATTGGCGTTGGCCGCGGCAGTCGAGGCCCAATCCTCACATCCGCTCGCGCAAGCCATCGTCAAGGAGGCCGAGCGCCGCGCTTTGCCGTTACAGGCGGCCGCAAACGGCAAGGCGATACCCGGTCGTGGCGTCGAGGCCAGCGTTGCCGGCCGCACGCTGACGATCGCGTCGCCGCGCTACGCGGCGGAGCTCGGTGCGTTATCGCCGGAAGTTTCCCGAACGCTCGCAGTGTTCCAAAATGAAGGCAAGACGGCGGTCGTTGCGGTCGAGAACGCGCGCGCGATCGGCATCATCGCGTGCCGCGACGAACCGCGGCCGGACGCCAAAACGGCGATCGAGGAGCTTGACGCGCTCGGCATCTCGGCGATCATGCTCACCGGCGATAACGCCGCGACCGGCAAAGCCATCGGCGACAAGATCGGTATCGAGGTCCGTGCGGAGCTCTTACCCGAGGCCAAAGTCGATGCGATCCGCGCCATGTCGGACAAAGCGAGCGTCATGATGGTCGGCGACGGAATCAACGATGCGCCCGCCCTGGCTACCGCGACTGTTGGCATCGCCATGGGGTCAGGTACGGGCGTCGCTCTCGAAACGGCCGATGGCGCTCTCATGGGCGATCGCGTGTCTGATGTGCCGCGCCTAATCCGTCTCGCACGGGCGACGATGGGAAACATCCGTCAGAATATCGCCCTCGCACTCGGCCTGAAGGGCGTGTTTCTGGTCACCAGCGTGCTCGGACTTACCGGATTGTGGATCGCGATCCTCGCCGATACCGGTGCGACGGTTCTAGTTACGTTGAACGCGCTACGCCTGCTGCGCTTCAACGCCGACGCCCGCTGATTGCCAACCTCGCGATACGTCATGAAATCCCCCGATCGTATACCGATGATTCTTGCCGTTTCGGCTTTTGCTTTCGCTGTCGATCAGTCGACAAAATGGCTGATCGTCAACGAAATCATGCGGCCGCCACGAACGATCGAGCTAACCGGATTTCTCAACATCGTGCTTGGCATGAATACCGGGGTCAGCTTCGGATTGCTGGGTGAATTATTCGCCGATCGGCAAGTCCTGCTCGCCGGAATCAAGTTGGCAATCGTGGCCGGGCTTGTCTTTTTCGCGTGGCAAAGCGAGTCCGCGCCGGAGCGGACCGGATTCTCGCTCATGGTCGGCGGCGCGCTTGGCAACATAATTGATCGATGGCGTCAAGGCGGTGTGACCGATTTCATCGACTTCCATTGGAACGGATGGCATTGGCCGGCGTTCAACATGGCCGACGTCGCCATTTCGCTAGGCGTAGGTTTCGTCATTCTATCGACCTTCGGGTCGGCACCACGACGTTCGCGAGGCATGAAATGAGCTCGCAGACAAAGTTCATGGGCGACGGTTCTATCGCGTTGTTTCTCGCGTGGCTCGTGGCGTTGGGCGCCACGCTCGGCGCGCTGTTCATCGGCGAAGTCTTGCATCAAACGCCCTGTGTGCTGTGCTGGTATCAGCGCATCGCGATGTTTCCGCTGGCGCTGATCCTCGGCATCGCGTGTTTGCGCGACGATCTGTCGATCGGCATCTACGTGATCCCCGTGGCACTAGCCGGCACCGCGATCGCCCTATGGCATTCCTTGATTTATTTCGACATCGCTCCCGCCGCTATCGTGCCTTGCGAACAAGGACCATCGTGCCAAGGGGCAAATATGGAGGTATTCGGATTGCCGATCCCGTTGCTGTCCCTTGGAGCGTTCGCGATGATCATACTTCTTCTATCGCACGGCAAGCAGGGTCAAAGCCGATGAACAGACGATACGTCCTCGTCGGCGCGGCAGCGGCGCTGGGTGCTGCGGCCTTCGCGGGCGGCGCCTATTACGTCGCCGAAAAGCGGCGCGCCGCCGTTCCGATGATTCAGAAGGTCGAAGGCGCCGATCAACTGATCCGGGCGCATTCGCCGGCCATCGGTCCACAAGACGCGCCGGTGACGATCGTCGAGTTCTTCGATCCGGCGTGCGAAGCCTGCCGCGCCTTCCACCCGATCGTCAAAGGAATCATGGATGCTCATCCTGGCAAGATCCGGCTGGTGTTGCGATATGCGGCGTTCCATCCCGGATCGGCGGAGGCCGTGCGCATTATCGAGACGGCGCGTCTTCAGGATCGATTCGTTCCCGTTCTCGAAGCCCTTCTGGAAGGACAGCCGAGCTGGGCTTCGCATCGAGCCGGTACGAACCCGGATCTGGCTTGGAATTTAGCCGCGTCGGCGGGCCTCGACATCGAGCGCGCCCGGCGCGAACGGCTGATGCCCCACATTACGGCCACATTGAACTTCGACGCGGAGGACGTCCGGACATTCAACGTTCGGGGAACTCCGACCTTCTTCGTTAATGGCCGCCCACTCCCGGAATTCGGGGCGGACCAACTTCTAGCGCTGGTCCGCGACGAACTCGCCAGAGCGGCGAAATAGATTACGGCCATGAATTATGAAGCCTCTTTCTCGCGCATATTCGGCCATCCTGGAACCGCGGCATCGACCGGCCCCGGAGCGACGCGTTGCGCCACATGCGATCTAGAATTACCGGTAACCGCAAAAACCTGCCCCCTCTGCATGGCAAATCTACCTTCTGAAAATCCGAAAGGAGCTTCCAAATCATGACGAAGCGCTCCCCGCGAGGCGTCAAACGGAATCTCCGAAAGAGTATCGCCATTGCGCTGGCGCTGCTTGCGTTGGTGGGTATCTTCTACGCCATAACGATCATCAAGCTCTCGAAACACAGCACGCTACCCCATGAAATTTGAATCCAGGAGAACCAAGCTGGTGCTCTCCCGTTTCGCGCGCGGCGTCGGGAGGATCGTCGTAGCGGCGACATTCCTTATCGGCAACGCCGCCGCCGCGCATGAATTCCGCGTCGGCGCCATCACGATCGACCATCCTTGGTCTCGGGCGATCCCGCCGCGCGCGCCCACGGCCGCCGGCTATCTCGTGATCCGCAATGCGGGTCCACGGGAAGATAAATTGATTGGCGCCCAATCGCCGATGGCCAATACCGCCGAGTTTCATGAAATGTCAGTCATCGATAACGTCATGCGCATGCGCCCGATCGAAGGCGGCATCGCCATTCCGCCGGGCGGCGAAATCCGGCTTGCGCCGAACGGGCGGCATTTGATGCTAATCGGACCGAAGGAAGGATTCGTCCAAGGCGCACGCGTGCCGTTGACGCTCGTTTTCGAACGCGCGGGACGCGTCGATGTTGAATTGGCGGTCCAATCGATGGGCGCGCGCGACACCGGCCACGCAGAGACGCGCGACCATCCCGAATGCGGCGATAAAGCCGAACGTCACAATATGGCCGAGCACCATGGCGAGGCCGAGTCCGGCGGCCGCATCGGCCATTGCGGCGAGGCCAAGAATTAATCGGATGAACTATCTGCGCTTCATCCGGCTATTCGCTTGGGCCTGCGTCGGCGTCGTGGGTCTCCTCGTCGTCGCCATCAGTATGGGGTGGCTGGTAACGGACGGTCCGCTCGCCGCCCTCGCTCGCAAGGAACCCTCTACCATCGCGAAAGGCGGGCCATTCGCGATGACCGACCATCGCGGCAAACCCTTCACCGAAGCGGATCTGCGCGGGCGACCGGCATTGGTGTTCTTCGGATTCACGTCGTGCCCGGTCGTTTGCCCAACGACGCTCGGCGACATGACCGACTGGCTCGAGGAACTTGGCCCGGATGGCAACGCCCTATCCGCCGTGTTCGTCAGCGTCGATTCCGAACGGGACGATGTCGCCCAGATGGCGGCCTATCTGGAGCCGTACAACCAGCGCATTGTCGGCTTGACCGGCAATTCGGCACAGTTAGAGCAATTTGCTGCCAATTACGGCATCTATTACAAGAAGGTGCCGGTGGGCGACAACAACTACACCATGGATCACACCGCATCGGTCTTGATGCTCGATCGAGCGCTGAACATGGTCGGAACGGTCGATTTCCACGAAGAACGATCGATCGCGATTGCCAAGCTGAAGCTCCTACTCGCTCGATAGTTTGGCGATTCCGACGCAGCATCACTGTCCACAGAGTGCCTTGCCATATCCCCTCCTAGGGGATAGTATTTCGGATGCCCAAAGATCATCGCCACCATACCCATCCCGAGGTTGTGAAGCGCTTGAATCGCGCCGGCGGCCATCTGCGCAGCATTGTCGAGATGATCGAAAGCGGCCGGCCCTGCCTCGACATCGCGCAGCAACTCCAGGCCGTCGAGAAGGCGGTCGGACAAGCCAAGAAAACGCTGATCCAGGATCATTTGGATAATTGCCTGGAAGACGTAATCGGCGCGCTGCCGCGCGAACGGCGGGGCCCGATCGACGAATTCAAGCAGATCACCAAGTATCTTTGACGGGCCCGGCAACGATGGACGGCGCATTTTTCTTTTCCGTCATGGTGACCGGTTTCGTCGTGGCTTTCGCCCATGCGGCAATCCCGACCCATTGGCTGCCCTTCGTCCTCGCCGGACGCGGCCAACGCTGGGGCAAGGCAAAAACCCTCTCTGTCGTCGCGCTTTGCGGTGCAGGGCATGTGTTGTTTACGGCCCTTCTCGGCGCACTCGTCGTATGGCTCGGCATCGAGACCAGCAAATGGACCGGAGAGATATTCCCTTGGATCGCGGCGGCTGCGCTCGTTCTGCTCGGCATATTCTACCTCGTCCGGCAAGGTCGCGGCGGCGGACACGGACATCATCATTTCGGTGCGAATCATGATCATGGCGGCCATCACCATGATCACGACCACGATCACGCCCATCCTCACGGAAACTCGAATCATGGCGAACACGCGAAGGCACAAGCGGATTCCACTTCAGACGCCAAGATTATATTGGGTCTGTTCGCCCTATTGACGTTCTCGCCATGCGAAGGGTTTCTACCCGTCTATCTCTCCGGCATAATCTATGGCTGGCCGGGATTCGTGACGCTCAGCGCGGTGCTTGCGATCGCAACCGTCGCGGGAATGATGGTCTTCACTTGGCTAACGCTCGCCGGCATCGAGCGACTGCGACTCGAATTCGTCGAGCGCTATGAAAGCGGAATACTCGGCGCCGCATTGATCTTTCTTGGCGTTGGCGTCGCGTTCTTCGGTTTCTAGCGCTTACTTCAGTTCAAGCGCCGTCTGCCTCACTCTGCTGATGGCTGAGGGTCCCTTGGCCAGGGCGGCAGTTCGATGATGCTGTTGATCGGGTGGCCTTGCGCTAGGCGGGCGAAGATATCATCGTTATATATGTGCTTGGCGCCCTTATCGGCCTTGACGATACCAAGTTCAGGCTGCTTGTGCTGATCGCATTCTTCGCACTCGCCGCACATCAAGTCATCTGATTCAATCTTCTATTTAGCCTTTTAAATCTAGCCGTTTCAGCGGTCGCGTGGTCCGAGATTGCGGTCGAGACCGCTACAGAGATCACGCATGCACAGCGCTTGGCCATGGCACTGACGGCGTGGCGCACGGCCCAGGTGCGGCAGGGATGCGAAGCGCCCGCCACGCGTCTGGCGAGCATGCTACCGGATTCCCTCGTGCCCGCCGTTCTTCTCTAATGGACTTCGCCGAGGAATGGCATCAAGTGCCTACGACGCCGAACGATCGTAAAACGCGCCAGAAGCGCGTGGGTGAAAACAATTCCTAGGGCGCTTTTCGACTCATCGGCTGCTGCGGGCGAACGAGCTACTGACTAGCGCGGGCGTTCACCGTGATGAACGTAGCTGAAGAATTCTAAGACAAGACGACAGCATCCAACCCGCTATGACCAACCGACTTCACGTATCTGAGGGCGGTCGGCGGGGATTGGCTCAATTTTTCGATGATCCTCGACGACCTATTTCGGATCATCGTTGCGTCGAAGCAATGCATGATGATGAAGGCGGCGGACGTCACCGAGACGATCGGAATGACGCTTATGGCGTCGAGGCAGGACGGCAACCGACATCGGCCGCGGCCGTTGCCGGACAACGGGCGAGTCTTCTCTTGTGCGTTCAACCATGCTACCATTCAATTGTGAAGTGTAGATTCACATTTCGTTGGTTTCTCCCGATCCTCGCGGTCGTTGGAGTCATTCTTAGTCCGATTGCAGCGCCTCCGGGTGGGAATGCAATGGCGGCGTCCGTCGTTGCAGCGATGCCAGACGATATGCCGTGTTGCCTGCAAGAGCAGAATGCCAAGTCGGAATGTCAAAATGATTGCCCGATGATGAAGACCTGCATGGTCAAGTGCTTCGCGGGTCCACTGTTCTTTCCGGCTGCGACTATCCCATTTGATATGCTTGGGACGGTCGTCAATATTGGATGGGATTTCTTCGTCAATTCGCTCGGCGAAGAACCACCCGCCCGACCTCCACGAACCTAGGGCATCGCCGGCGCGTCGCGCCGGCTAGCACCGCCTCGACAATACTCAGGCGGCTGTGAGAGCGCGCGGCTTATATGCCGCGCTTCGCCGAGTCTTATGCTTGGCGCTCTGATGAAACCAATGAACCTAGGACTATCGAATCATGATGAGGTCGGTTTTCAAACGCGCTGCAGCGGCGGCGTTCGTCGTTGCACTTTCCTTGGTCTCTTTCGCGTCGGCCCACGCCGAGATCAAAGATTATGAGTTCGGCCTGGTCCAATCAGAAGTGAAGCAAGGTGACGCCATCGTGGCCGTCCGTCTGATTGACAAGCGATCCGGCAAGGCCGTTTCCGACGCCGTTATCTTTACAACCCGAATCGACATGACGCCCGATGGAATGCCAACGATGACTGCGCCGATCGAGGCGCTACCCTCGAATGAACCCGGCGTCTATCGATTCAAGACGAATCTGATGATGGCTGGCGGGTGGCAATTGTCTCTCGCCGCCAAGATTCAAGGCGAGACCGCAACGCTCGCAAACAAGCTGATCCTCAAGGTCACGCGATGAAACGCGCCCCCCTCGCAGGCCTCACCCTCGTCGCCGTACTGGCGGCGGGGATCGGAGGCTATTGGGCCGGAACGCACGGCGTTCCGACTGGCGGTGACGGGCCTTTTGCGGCCGCATCGCTCGCCGATACTGGGCCGGTCATCTACTATCGAGATCCGGACGGACAACCGTTCTATTCGCCGACCCCTCGGCAAAGCATGGACGGACGATCGTTTCGTGCCGTCTACGCGTCCGAGGATATCAGTTTCGAGGATCGCCCGCCGGCGGCCGCGAGCAGTTCGGGCACGGCGAATCCCCGTCGCGTTCTCTACTACCGGAACCCAATGGGTCTGCCCGACACCTCACCGACACCGAAGAAAGATTCGATGGGGATGGAATACATCGCTGTGTACGAGGGTGAAGCGGACGAAGATCAGTTTGTCAGGGTCTCACCTGGCAAGCTCCAGCGGACAGGTGTCCGATCCGAACTAGTCGAGCGGCGCGTTATCAGCCGTTATGTGCGCGCGCCTGGCGCGGTCCAGTTGGATGAACGGCGCATCGCCGTGGTGGCGACCCGCAGCGATGCTTTCATCGAGGAAGTTGCGAATATCACGACCGGAGAGCGCGTTACCAAAGGGCAAGCCCTTATGCGGCTATATTCACCTGAGGTCGCCGTCGCCAGCGCCCAATTCCTGACGGAACTCAATACGCCGGGACGGGAACCAGCTTTCGGAGGTGCACGCCAACGCCTCGAGAATCTCGGCGTCCCGATGGACGCGATCGTCGAGATTGAGCGGTCGCGCCGGCCGCTTTTAGCCATGACATTGCGCGCGCCGCGCGATGGCATCGTGCTCGAACGCAACGCGACCAACGGCATGAAAGCAGCACCGGGTGGCGTGCTGTTCCGTATCGCCGATATCTTTATGATTTGGGTACTGGCTGATGTTCCAGAGTACGAAGTCGGTGCGATCCGCCTTGGTGCGCGAGCAGCCATTCGGTTACGCAGCGCTCAAGGTGAACCGCTTGAAGGTCGCGTTTCATTGATCTATCCCCAAGTCGACGAAGTAACGCGGACTACCAGGGTTCGAATCGAGTTAGCGAACGCGGCCGGCCGCCTTTTGCCGAATATGTACGCCGACGTGGAGATCAGCACTGGCGCCCCCGATCCAGTGACGGCCGTGCCGGATAACGCAGTGATTGCATCAGGTACTCGTCAGATCGTCATCCTCGACAGGGGTGATGGCCGTTTCGAGCCCCGCGTAGTGACGACCGGGAACCGAGGCGATGGCTTCATCGAGATTCGCGAGGGTCTCGTTAACGGCGATCGTGTGGTCGTCGCGGCGAATTTTCTGATCGACGCCGAAAGCAATCTCAAAGCCGCTCTCCGCAGTCTGGCCGCCTCAGTGAGTCAGCCATGATCGCCCGCCTTATCGACTGGTCCGCACGCAATCTCGTTCTTATCCTCGTCGGAACGGTACTCGCCGTCGCGGCCGGCCTGTACGCGGTGCGCACCTTGCCGCTCGACGCCATCCCCGACCTTTCCGACGTGCAGGTCATTGTCTACACCGAGTATTCAGGCCAAGCGCCGCAAGTCGTCGAGGACCAGATCACCTATCCACTGGCAACCGCCATGCTGACCGTCCCCAAATCGAAGGTTGTGCGCGGTCTCTCCTTCTTCGGCGTATCCTTCATCTATGTGATCTTCGATGACGGCACCGATCCCTATTGGGCGCGCAGCCGTGTCCTCGAGTATCTCAACGCCGCGACGCGTCGCCTGCCGACCGGCGTCACGCCGACTCTTGGGCCGGACGCCACCGGCGTCGGCTGGGTCTACCAATACGCCGTTGTCGCGCAACAGATGACGCTCGCCGAGATGCGTTCGCTGCAGGACTGGGTAATCCGGTATGCCGCATCGAAAGCGGAAGGTGTCGCAGAGGTTGCCAGTGTCGGCGGCTTCGTCAAGCAATATGCGATCGTCATCGATCCGAACCGGCTACGGGCGCAAGGCATTCCACTGGAGCGAGTGCGCGACGCCGTCAGGGCCAGTAATGCCGATGTGGGCGGCCGGACCATCGAGCTCTCCGAATTTGAGTTCATGGTGCGCGGTCGCGGCTACCTCAAGAACGTAACGGATATTGAGAACATCGTCCTGAAAACCGACCGCGGCGTCCCTTTGCGCATCAAGGACTTCGCAAGAGTCGAGATCGGACCTGACGAGCGCCGCGGCATCACCGAACTCGACGGCAATGGCGAAGTGGCAAGCGGCATCGTCTTGCAGCGCTTCGGGGCCAATGCGCTGACCGTGATCGAGAACGTCAAGGCGCGCCTCGCCGAAATCGCACCCAGCCTCCCCAAGGAGGTTGAGATCGTACCGGTCTATGATCGCTCTGAACTCATTGGACGGGCGATCAAAACGCTCAAAGGGACGCTGATCGAGGAAAGCATCATCGTCGGCCTTGTCTGCGTTGTCTTCCTGCTGCATCTGAGAAGTGCCCTCGTTGCCATCCTGATGCTGCCGGTCGGCATCCTGATCGCTTTCGCGGCTATGAAGGTGATCGGGCTCGGTTCGAATATCATGAGCCTAGGCGGCATCGCGATCGCCATGGGCGCGATGATCGACGCCGCTATCGTGATGATCGAGAACGCGCATAAGCACCTTGAACGATCGTCTCCCGACAGACCCCGGAGCGACATCCTAATTGCCGCTGCCAGCGAAGTAGGGCCGGCTCTGTTTTTCAGCCTTCTCATCATCACTGTCTCATTCTTGCCGATCTTCACGCTGGAATCTCAGGAAGGACGGTTGTTTGGTCCGCTCGCTTTCACCAAGACTTTCGCAATGGCCGCCGCCGCGGTGCTGTCGGTGACGCTCGTCCCGGCACTCATGGTGATTTTCGTTCGCGGACGGATCGTTCCGGAACATCGCAACCCTATCAACCGCTTCCTGATCTGGATATATCGCCCGATCATCCGGGGCGTGCTGAGGGCAAAGACGGTGACACTGCTGACTGCGCTCGTCGTACTTGGCATCACAGTCTGGCCCGCGCGTCAGCTCGGATCCGAATTCATGCCCAATTTGGATGAAGGCACGTTGATGTACATGCCGACAACGGTGCCTGGTCTGTCGGTGACTAAGGCGGCCGAGCTGCTCCAGATGCAGGATCGGATCATCAAGTCGTTCCCGGAGGTCGCCTCGGTCTATGGCAAGGCCGGCCGGGCATTGACCGCGACCGATCCGGCGCCGATCGAAATGTTTGAAACCATTATAAATCTGAAGCCAAAGAGCGAGTGGCGGCCGAGCCTCACCCTCGACGGCCTCAAGGCTGAGATGGATCGAGCTCTCCAATTTCCGGGTGTGTCGAACGCGTGGACTATGCCAATCCGCGCCCGCATCGACATGCTCTCGACCGGAATCCGGACTCCCGTCGGCGTCAAGGTGTTCGGCACGGACCTCGGACTGATGGAGCAAACTGCGCGCGAGATCGAACAAGTCCTGCGCGCCGTACCGGGAACATCGAGCGCGTATGCCGAACGGGTCATTGGTGGTTACTATCTCGATATAGTGCCAAATCGGGAGGTGCTTGGCCGCTATGGCCTCGCCATCGACGACGTTCATAATGTGATCACGACCGCGCTGGGCGCCCAAACCGTGACGACTACCGTCGAGGGCCGCGAACGCTACGCCGTCACGATTCGCTATCCTCGCGATCTCCGGAGCGATCCGCAGGCGATTGCCCGCGAAGTGCAGGTATCCCTGCCGGCCGGCGGGACTGTGCCGCTAGGGGAGGTCGCCAAGGTTGAGCTTACGCGCGGCGCAACGTCGATCCGCACCGAGAACGGCCAGCTCGCGGTCTATATCTTCGTCGACACAGTGGGCCGGGATCTCGGCGGCTATGTCGCCGAGGCACAACAGGCGGTGGCAAGCAAAGTGAAACTGCCGTCGGGAACCTACGTTTCCTGGAGCGGCCAGTATGAATACCTGCAACGGGCGGAAGCGCGACTGAAAATCGTCGTGCCGGTCACTCTACTCATCATCTTTCTGTTGCTCTACCTCAACTTTCGAGCGCTTCCCGAAACATTGATCGTCATGTTGTCGCTACCCTTTGCTTTGGTAGGAGGCATCTGGTTGATGTGGTGGCTCGGTTTCAATATGTCCGTCGCCGTGGCCGTCGGTTTCATCGCCCTCGCCGGCGTCGCCGCTGAAACGGGCGTGGTCATGCTGATCTATCTCGACCAGGCGATGGCGGAGCTGAAGGCCGAAAGAACGGCCGAAGGCCGTCCCTTCACGCGGATCGACCTCCATCAGGCCATCATGCGCGGCGCGGTCGATCGAGTCCGTCCGAAGATGATGACCGTCGTCGCCATCATGGCCGGGCTCCTACCAATCCTCTGGAGCACCGGCTCCGGCTCGGAGGTGATGCAACGTATCGCTGTACCGATGATCGGCGGAATGATGTCATCGACGCTCCTTACCTTGATTGTGATTCCGGCAGTCTATGGTCTGGTGAAGGGCCTGCATCTGCCTAAGCAAGCAGAGGACACGACGCAAGCGCATGACAATGTTGAAAGGTTTTCTCAGGCGTCAAACGAGCGACAATGATACGACGAAGCGATCGTGCACGTCGTAGGTTGGAGCGCGCGCAGCGGTATCCGGTCGAGTACCGGCCCGAGGACGATCATGAGCAGCACCAGGACGGCGAGCCCGGCGGCGCCGGTGCCGACAAAGGCGGGCCGCCTTCCACGCACGGTGCCGACCGCAAGCACGATTGTAAAAGCCTCAACGACCTCGACCAAGTATCCCAAGAAAGCGGCCGTTAGCGCCGGCCCGACGGTTGCCCAAGACTCCACGCGCATGCCCTCGTTCTAGGCCGCGAAGCCGGTTCCTACATAGCGATCGATCTGGGCGGGGTTTTTCACAAAAGGCTCCAACCAGCGTCGAGGCGCTCGGTAGGAGTCATCAGCCTTGCGGCGGTTATCGGGGGCTCCATCCCCGTCGTCGATGACGGTACCGATGACGCAAGCACCCGTCGATGATGTAAGTGGGATTGAGACGACGCTTACGGTTCGACAGAGATGTTCAGAGCAGTTTAAGTGATTCGAATGCTGCCAATCACTGTCCGTATGGGTTTAGGCGGATTTTTCGGCGGATGCCCTTAACATGCGTCTGCCTAGAACGGCCAGTCCAACCAGCGTCGCCACGGCGATACTGATCGACGTCCAAGCACCATACTGCTCGGTGAGGTCGATCACTGATTCGCCCGCGACATACCCGCCCCCGACCAATACCGATGCCCATGTAGCAGCAGACGCGAAACTGATCGGCGCGAAGCGATGCCAACGCCATCCGGTTAACCCGATCGGCAACGCACCGACGGTCCGCAGGCCCTTCGCATAGCGGTACGCAAAGCAGTACCAAGCGCCGTTTCTCGTAAACAACTGCCCCGCAAGCGACATTGACCTCGCCAAACTTGGATACGAAAGGAGTTTCGGACCGGCCCGCCGCCCGATCCAATATCGGATCTCGTCGCCGACATAGCCGCCAGCGAAGACGGACAGAACCGTCCATCGTAGATCGAGATCGCCAGTCCCTGCGAAATAGCCGGCAAAAACCGGTAGGTAGCCGCTCTTCAGCGCGCAATACCCCATCAGCAGAGCGTAGATCCAGGGTCCGAGATCCACTAGAGTTCCGCGCACGGTCTCCATGCCAACAAACTTGGGTCCCGATATCGAAAAGGCAAGAGTCACCGGCGGGATACAAATCGCTCCGCCGCCATAGACTCAACTCGCCTATACTATGCGTGCTCCCTGAAATGCGTTCCGAAAGTACCGTTGCGCAAACATAGAGTTGAGAATGAGAAAATAGACGGTAAGCGAAGTCTCTAGGCCCATGCTCAGCCTGCTGGGTTGGCCCAAGCCCGCAAGAGTATCGAGCCGGCGGCTGCGATCCATATCGTAAAGATGATTGCGAGGCCGATGCGGCGTCAGCGTCGTCTCGATCCCACGCACCACTGTTGCCAGTCGAGCTTGACGGCCTTTGGGTAGAGACTTAGGGTAATCAGCGATGGGGATGGAGTCCCCCGATAACCGCCGCAAGGCTGATGACTCCTACCGAGCGTTTCGACGCTGGTAGGAGCCTATTGCGAGCACTCCACCCAGCCCGGACAGTTCGATAGGAAGCAGCTTCGCGGCCCAGAACGAGGGCATGCGTATGGAGTCTTGGGCAACCGCTGGGCCGGCGATAACGGCCGCCTTCTTGGGATCGATGGTCGAAGTCGTGGAGGCGTTCACGATCGTCCTTGCCGTCGGGACGGTGCGCGGATGGCGGCCCGCGTTTATCGGCACCGGCATCGGCCTCGCGGTATTGGTGCTGCTCGTCATCGCCCTCGGTCCTGTCCTCGACCGGATTCCGATTCATGTGCTCCAGCTCGTTGTTGGCACGCTTTTGCTGCTGTTCGGGCTGCGTTGGCTTCGCAAGGCGATCCTGCGGGCCGCAGGGATCATCGCTCTTCACGACGAGGCCGCAGCCTTCACCGAGGAGACCGCGCATCTGACCGATGCCGTCCGGCGCAAGGAGGCGCATCTCGATTGGATCGCCGGTTTGACGGCATTCAAGGCCGTCGTTCTCGAAGGCATCGAGGTCGTGTTCATCGTCATTGCCGTTGGCGCTGGCCGGGACCTTCTTTGGCCTGCAAGCCTCGGTGCGCTCGCGGCTTGCATACTGGTACTGGCCGTCGGACTGATCGTGCACCGGCCGCTCGCCCGCGTGCCCGAGAACACGCTCAAGTTCGGGGTCGGCGTCATGCTGTCGGCGTTCGGTATCTTCTGGACCGGCGAAGGTCTTGGCGTCGAGTGGCCTGGCCACGATGCGGCCATCCTCGTGTTCGCCGCAGTGTTTCTGGCGGTCGGCGTATTCGGGGTTTCGCTTGCGAAGCGCAGCAACTCGGAGGTCGCGCAATGAACGTCCTGAGCCTCATATTTCGCGAGTTGGTCGGTCTCTTCGTCGACGACGAGTTTCTCGCTGTCGCCATACTCGCCGTCATAGCCGGATGCGGCGTCATGGCGGCCTATACCGACATCGCCGCGCTCGTCATTGGCGTCATTCTGTTGGCCGGATGCGTCTTGGTGCTGCTGGCGAGCGTTGCCCGTGGCAGCCGCCGTATCCGGCGGTAGTCGAAGGAGAACGCACTTGAGCTACTTGATCGTCTTTTTGGGCGCAGGGATCGGCGGGTCCCTGCGTCATGGCGTCAACATTATTGCGCCTCGACTGTTCGGAACATCACTGCCATTCGGAACCATGTTTGTGAACCTTGCGGGTTCGCTGATGATGGGTTTGATCGTCGGCTATCTCGCGTTCAGGGGGGATGCCGCACAAGCAACCCGCCTTTTCCTCACCACCGGCATTCTGGGCGGCTTTACGACGTTCTCGGCCTTCTCGCTCGACGTTTCGGTTCTCCTCGAGCGCGGCGATCTTGCCGGCGCGGCCATCTATGGCGGGCTGTCAGTGGCGGGTTCCGTACTGGCGCTATTCGTCGGGCTCTGGTTTGCACGAACGGTCTTCTGAACTACAAGCCATTTGCCGAGGCGCATAACTTGCGCCATCAATTCGGAGCCGCGGCCGACAGAATGCAGCATGAGGCGTATCGAGGCATTTTCTCAGCTTGTTACGCTGTACCAAACCCACCAAAGGAGTGAGCCTGCGGCCGCGATCCATATCGTAATGATGATCGCCAGGCCGGCACGGCTTATAGGCCGTTCGATCATCTCGGCAGCCCGGCCCCGGAACTCCTCGAGCAGTGCCACTGGGATGAGCCGAACAGCCAGCATGATGCCGAGCGGAACGATAATAATGTCGTCGAGATAGCCGAGCACAGGAACGAAGTCGGGAATCAGGTCAATCGGAGAGAGCGCATAGGCAGCTATCACTACCGCAACAACTTTGGCGGCAAGCGGAGTTCGAGGATCGCCAGCGGCTACCCATAACGCCGTCACGTCACGCTTAATGAAGCGCGCCCATTGGCGCAGCCGTATTTTCCAACTCGAGGCCGTCATCCCGCGTCCGCTCTGGCTTTAGCCGCTACTGGCGCTGGTTTGTGTGCCCATGGCAACAATTCGCCAGCCATCCAATCAATCGTACCGGCGAATTGTTCGCCATGGGCACACAAGCCGTCAACCGTGTGAGCCTGACGATGCTTACACATCACCGTCGATGCCGTCACGTTACCCGACAGCCGAACCCGCACTCCCTTCATTTCGATCTCGATTAACGGCACGGGCAGCGTTGCCATCGACGGCGTCTCGGCTGGCGCGGCCGAGCCCATCAGCAGCACCGGCGCTTCACGTGGCGATTTGCCAAGCCCCGCCTCCTTCCGCTAGCGTCGCTGTCCTCTCGTCTTCGCTCTAGCGCCGCTGCCGCTCCCGGTCTTCCAAAATCTCGCCGCGCATCATCGATCTGTCCTTAAGAGCGCACTTAAGGACGGCCCTTACGCCCGTGCGCATCCCAGGATATTCCACCGCGCACACCATCCGCCGATACAAGAGTCAGCATACGACGCTTACAATAGACCGGAGAGAAATCACCTTGGGCCGTGGCGGCGACTTTCGTACTGCTCAGCAAATAGTTTCTCGTCAGGTACGGGACGGTTGTGGACACAGAAACCACGATGTCGGTGTAGATGGTGACGACGTAAGCGACCACTACAATCATGACCATCCCAAGATCGCGAACGCCGTGCGAGAGCGCCAATCGAAATCATGCGGTCAATCAGATCAGAACTATCGCTTGTCTCGCGATATCCTAACGCAGGATATTGCTTTCTCCATTCCTGTCAGTGGCAGAATGCAAGTTCCGGATCATTGATATTTTTCAATCTCCGTCACGTAAAACACTCCATCTTTGATCTCTGCCGTAAATCTGACTTTATCACCTACGTTCAAGGTGGACAGCTTCCCCGGATCACGGGCGGTGAAGATCATTGTCATCCCCGGCATATCCAGTGAATCAATAGGACCATGACGCAACGTAACTTTGTTTTCGGCGAGATTGACACGCCGAACTTCTCCCTCCGTCTTGGAATTTGTCTGAGCGCGTCCTGCTAAACTTTTGAAGCCAACAAACAGCGCCATCGCGAGCGCAAGCCGCCTGGAGACCGATGGAAGCGTCTCATCAAGCATGATTTCTCTCCCGTTTTGGCCTTAAGGATTAACGCTGAATCGTCAGATTACCAACCATGCCCTGCTCGAAATGCCCCGGCTTCAGGCAGCCAAACTTAAAGTTAGCCGCGCGGCCGAATTGCCAGATCATCTCGCGGGTGCCGCCCGGCTCCACCGAAACGGCACCGTCTTCTTCATGTTCCATGGTAGGCATGTTCTGCATGACCTTCGCGTGCTCGACTAAATCCTTCTGCGTTCCGAGCATCATTTCGTGCGGCACTTGTCCGACATTTCGAACAATGAACCGAACAGTCTCATTTGCGCGAACAGTAATGGAATTCGGAACAAAGCGCATATTGTCGTTCATCTCGACTTGGATCGTTCGCGTGACTTTAGCGGGGTCCCCAGCCTTGCCCATCGGAGAAACCTTGTTGTTTCCATCAGAATGACCAGGGCTTGCGACGGATGGCGACATGAAGGATAGGGCAGCCAAAGTCGAAACCGAGATCGCGAGAGCGACTGCCGAAAGAGATGGAGCGTTTTTCATCTAATAGTTTCCTTTATCCGTTTCAGATGTTTATTTCGAAGTCTTTAGCCTCGCCACTCGTAGGCAACGGTGCCGGCCGGGTGCTTGAACCAACCCGGATCCTTGTAGTCATCGCGCGCGAGGCCTTCGCGTACCTTTACGACCGAGAACATCCCGCCCATTTCAATCGGTCCGAACGGTCCTCGACCGGTCATCATCGGCAGCGTGTTATCAGGAATCGGCATCTCCATTTCCTGCATGTCCGCCATCCCCCGCTCACCCATCACCATGTAGTCCGGAGCGACCTTGAGGACTTTGTGGATCACGTCGCGATGATCGACGCCGATCATTGTTGGAACGTCGTGCCCCATGGCGTTCATAGTGTGGTGCGACTTGTGGCAATGGATTGCCCAATCGCCAGGTTCGTCCGCAACGAACTCAATCGCGCGCATGGCGCCGACACCGATGTCCGCGCTGACCTCGGGCCAACGCGCCGAAGGTGGCACCCACCCTCCGTCAGTTCCGCTCACGACAAAATCGTATCCGTGCAGATGGATCGGGTGGTTTGTCATGGTCAAATTGCCGGCGCGGATGCGTACCCGATCGCCTTTCCGAACGACCAGAGGATCGATCCCTGGGAAAACGCGCGAATTCCAAGTCCAAAGATTGAAATCAAGCATCGTCGAATTCTTCGGCGTCTTAGATCCCGGCTCGATATCGAAAGCGTTAAGCAGGAAAACGAAATCGCGATCGACGGCGTATTGACTCGGATCTCGAGGGTGCACGACAAAAAAGCCCATCATGCCCATCGACATCTGAACCATCTCATCTGCGTGCGGGTGATACATGAACGTCCCGCTCTTCTTCATCGTGAACTCATAGACGTAAGTCTTCCCGACTGGGATATGCGGCTGAGTCAATCCACCAACGCCGTCCATACCGTTAGGCAACAAGATGCCATGCCAGTGAATCGTTGTATGTTCGGGAAGCTTGTTCGTTACGAAGATGCGAACTTTATCTCCTTCGACACATTCGATGGTCGGTCCGGGACTTTGTCCATTGTACCCCCAGAGGTTCGCAACCATTCCGGGCGCTAGTTCGCGAGTCACAGGCTCCGCTACGAGATGAAACTCCTTCCAGCCGTCCCGCATACGCCAAGGTAATGACCAGCCATTAAGCGTTACGACCGGATTGTAAGGACGGCCATCGCGCGGGCGAAGCGGACCCGCTCCTAACGCGTTGTCTCGAACTTGTGCCTCAGGGACGGATCCCATGCTTGTTTTGGCCACGATTCCAGCACCAAGAACACCGGCAGCGGATGCGCCAAAGAAGCCACGTCGCGAAAACATGTTTAACTCCTGGAAGCGTTTGAACGGTTGAAAGATGCGCGACGGATCAGTGCTGCGCGGGCGCCCCTGAAGGGCTTACCTCGGCGGCCGCGGCGGTACTCACGAAGCCTCCGACAAGCAATGCATTGATCGAATCTGCTGCCGAGATCCAATAATCTCGCAAGGCTTCCGCTGCCGCCATTTCCGCAGTCGTGCGGGCACGCGCCGCCGCCAGAAGATCGAACACACCAATCAGCATTCCGTTGTATCGCAACGTCGCGTCATCGAGCATCCGCACGTACAATGGAACAGCTTCGCGCGTTTGATACGCGGCTATGTCATAGGCCGTTCGCCTTCCCATCTCAGATTCACGCAGATCAGCTTCGGCTTGGACGACTGCGGATGACAACCGCGTAAGCGAACCCATCATATCAGCCGATCGGGATGAACCACTTTGAACGCTAAGGTCATAGATCGGTACGCGTACATCCTTTGTTATTTCACCCGACAGAGACATCACGCCGGGAAGGGAAACGAAACGCGCGGACGTCAGCAACGCGCCGTCGCCGAATCCTTCAATCTCGAGATCACGAACTTCGGCCGCGATATCAAATAGCTGCGCGCGAAGATCAAGTCGCTTGACCAGAACAGAAGAATCGGGATTTTCGCTCGCCGCTGGCTCGGACGGAAGCGGTGCGAGCACGCTCGGCAGCTTATAGACCGCCAACTCCCC
Organism: Tagaea sp.; assembly: GCA_965228135.1. Classification (GTDB taxonomy): domain Bacteria; phylum Pseudomonadota; class Alphaproteobacteria; order CACIAM-22H2; family CACIAM-22H2; genus Tagaea. The sequence continues at coordinate 3,803,615 of OZ245798.1, read as the reverse complement.
GGAGAGCCCGAGCAACCGGGTCAGCCGCTCACGCGCCGCCACGGCAGCTTGACGCGTCTTGCCGGCTTGTACGCTGACCTCGCCCAACGCTGCCGCTTCCTTAAACTCGTTGATCCGAGGCCAGTTCCCGACTCGCGCCATTCGCCGACTGAGTTCAGCGGATGCTTCCGCAGCGGTTTTCAGATCCAGGGATAATTCAGCGTTTCGCTTCGCAGCCACCGCTGCGATATACGCCCGGCGCACATCGAGCGCGGCGCGCACAAAGTCGGCAGCGACGTCGAGACGCACTCCCTCGAACTTCAGTGCGTCAACTTGATTGCCCGCGCGCCGTACCGACCCCATTATTTCAGTTGCAATCTGAAGCTCCAGCGGGCCGGAACCATGCGAACGCGTCGCGGCCTCGGCAATGCGCGCCGGGTCGATGCGGTACTCCAAATACCTACGCTGCAATGCCGTGTTGGTAAGGAACATTAGGCGCACAGCCGTATCCGCATCGAGCTCACGTGAGAGAATGTTTCTCGTTGCTGCGGCTACGGACGGATCATCCGCGTAGGTCGCTATCCAACCCGATCTTGCCATTTGTGTGGCCACGGGCGCCGTCGAACCAGCGCCCGAAAGTGAAGTTGGCTGCGCAGCGCAACCGGCAAGAAGCAATACGCCAAAAGCGACGGACATAAGCTTCGGGAGATTCGGGGCGGTGACACCAATCAGGTTCATGAGATTCTCGTCATCATTCGTCTGTATGAATGGGAACTATCGACGGCCGCGCAGTTGTCCGACATGGCCACCCAATCTGGCAGCCTCGTCATTGGCGGTACGCCACTCGACTTCCGCCTCATCGCGAACAGGTGGAGGGGCAACGAACGCAGGATCGCGACTGATAGGCATCGGAGATACCACTAAAGGATGCACAACAACCGAAGGCGTAGAAGGAACTGAAGGCGCAGAAGGGCTTGATGTGGGCTGTTGAGCAACGGCGAGCGTCGAAAACGCCAAGAGCACTGATCCGATCGCGGTCGCGGAGAGATAATTTGCCTTCACCTTCACAAGTTCCTTCTGCCAGGAGACCAATCCGATAAATCGAGTAGAATGTCCTCCTCCTCCATTGCGCTAGGCTGTCTGATCCGTAACAATTTGTTTCGCCGTCGTATTAGGCGCGCTTGACCTTGCATGTTGACGAGGCAGACTACGGACCGATTTCAGGGAGATTTTTGAGATGTCGATCGGCGTCGCAACACCACACATTCTTATCGTCGATGACGACATCCAGCTTGGGCGCTTAGTCGCTAAATCGCTTCGAGCCGATAGCTATAGAGTGACGATCGCGCGCAATGGCGCCGAAATGTGGGAAGCGCTCCGTCATTCCCCCGTGGATCTGATCGTGCTCGACTTGATGCTGCCAGGACGAAGCGGGCTTGATCTGTGCAAAGAGATTCGTGCAACGCGATCCACACCAGTTGTGATGCTAACCGCGAAGGGCGATGAAGCGGACCGAGTTCTCGGCTTGGAGCTGGGCGCCGACGATTATCTTTCCAAACCCTTCGGCTCGCGCGAGTTGTTGGCGCGTATCAAGGCGGTTCTGCGGCGTACGGGATCCGATCGAACCGCAGCGCCAATGGGAATTATCGGAGGAACGATAGAGTTCGATGGTTGGCGGCTCAATACGCTGCGCCGAGAATTAGCCGATCCGACTGGCGTGTCCGTCGATCTCACCACTGGAGAGTATGACTTGTTGTTAACGTTTTTGGAAGCGCCGCGCCGCGTTCTGTCGCGCGACTACCTTCTTGATGCGGCGAGAAATCGTGAACCGCATTCATTCGATCGCGCCATCGACGTGCAGATCAGTCGGCTTCGGCGGAAGCTGCGATCGTCGGATTCAGAAGGCGGAGTTATCAAGACCATCCGGGGAGCGGGTTACATGTTGATGGCGGAGACCAGACGCGAATGATGCGGTGGTTTGATTCACTACAATCGCGCACGATGGTCACCCTCGTGTTGGCGGTCGGTATCGCACATCTCGCCAGTTTATGGGTTCATCAGTTCGCAATGGATCAGGAGTTGACACAAGCGAGCGATCTTGCACTTGCCGAACGACTGGTGGTCGCAAAGCGCGCGGTCGCGCGTGCCATTGAGTCTGACCGCGAGCGAATTGCCCATGATTTGTCCGGCGGGCCATTGGATATGCATTGGGGTCGCAGCTATTTGGCCGTGCCGGGCAGCGATCAAGATTTGGAAATTCGAAACTTAGAATCTCGGATAGTTGCATTTGCACCTGAGTTGGCTGAAGGAGGGCTTGTTTTCGGATCAGGAATTGATCCGCATTCCATGGTTCTTTCTATGCGCTTACCGGACCGGACATGGCTCAATGTCGGTATCTTTACCACTGCGCTAAAGCCAAGCTCGCAATCCGGTACACTACTTTCATCGACGCTAATGGTACTCGGCACAGTACTGGTCTCCCTTCTCCTCGTGCGTAAGATTACCCGGCCATTATCGATACTCGCCAGCGCAGCCGGCAAGCTTTACGCGGGTGGCGATGGGAAGCCTGTACCCGAAGTCGGCCCAAGGGAATTGCGCGAGCTATCGCGTGCATTTAACGACATGCAAAAGCGGATAAAAAAGCTCGTAGATACACGCACGCTTGCTCTTGCGGCGGTGTCTCATGACTTGAAGACGCCGATTACGCGTCTGCGATTGCGCTTGGAAGACCGCGGGAGCGGTGAAACAGAGCGCGCAATGGCCGCTGATCTTCAAGAAATGGATCAGATGATTGACCAAACATTGGCATTCATCAGGGGAAATGCCTCAATTGAACCTTTCAAGCGACTGGACCTAACGGCGCTTATAGAGTCGATCGTCAGCGAGGCTGCGGATCTAGGGGGTGCAGTGAGCCTCACCGCTCCCCCCCTGGCCGTCACCTGGGGGCGCCCGCTTCAATTAAAGCGCGCTTTCGCCAATCTTGTTTCCAATGCTCTACGGTATGGAAAAGTGGCGCGGGTAACTCTCGAAGAAAGCGCGCATAAGATCGTCGTTTTAATCGATGACGATGGCCCTGGAATTCCCGATGGACTGACGGAGAAGGTATTCTTACCGTTTTTCAGAATTGAGGATTCGCGTAATCTCGCGACTGGCGGCTTTGGTCTCGGGCTAACAATCGCTCACGATGCGATCGTGGAGCATGGCGGATCAATCAGGCTAATCAATCGTCTAGACAGTGGGCTTCAGGCTCGGATTGAGCTACCGGTTAAGCCGCGCGAATGAACATGAAACAAATCGTTACCGGCGCGAAACACGATGTTCGACGGAACCGTTCAGTATTTTTTGATGCTGAGCGATTCGGCGTGCGAGCCGTCGTAATATCGGGTGTAGTGTGCCGCCGTGAGCTTCGAACCATCAACCAAGCCGATCGCACTAACGATGGGCGAGCCTGCCGGAATCGGCGGGGAAGTCTCGTTGAAGGCTTGGCTGGCACTGCGAGAAACTGGTCCCGTCTTCGTCGCGTTCGACGCGCCGTCTCGCTTATCAACGCTAGCAGCTAGATTAGATCTCGATATACCGATACGGGAGATTTCGTCGATTTCGGACGCAGCAGATGTGTTCAAGGACGCACTCCCTGTTTCGCCCATCGCGCTTCCGGTGATCTCACAAGCGGGATTTCCCGATATCCGAAATGCGTCTGCGACCATCGCATCAATCGATACCGCCGTAACGGCAACGCGTGCGGGATTGACATCCGCGGTCGTCACGAACCCGATCCAAAAGAAGACTCTCTACCGCGCCGGGTTCGTTCATCCCGGTCATACCGAGTATCTCGCCACACTTGCCGGCGTTCCTCGCGTGGCGATGATGCTGGCGTGTCCTGAAGTCCGAACTATCCCGGTCACCATCCACCGATCCTTGACCAGTGCCATCGCAGCCTTGCGAACCGAAAAAATCGTCGAGATCGGAATTCTGGTCGCTGCAGAGTTAAGAACGCGGTTCGGCCTGCAGCACCCTCGCCTCGCGGTCGCCGGCTTGAATCCTCATGCTGGCGAGGGCGGCACTATGGGCGACGAGGAAGAAAAGATCATTCGCCCCGCTGTAGAACTTTTACGAAGCTCCGGGATCGCCGTAGAAGGACCTCTGCCGCCGGATACAATGTTCACCGCTCGGGCGCGAATGCGCTACGACGCGGCGATATGCATGTACCATGATCAAGCGCTCATTCCCGTCAAGACCCTCGATGTCGATGGCGGGGTTAATGTCACGTTGGGATTGCCGTTCATACGGACCTCGCCCGATCACGGAACTGCGCTCGATATAGCGGGCCGTGGCATCGCCGATTGCAGCAGTCTAATTGCGGCCCTGCGGCTGGCAAGCCAGCTCGCGCACGCATCAGAAAGGGAGTAACCGGTGAGCATATTGCGACTCGGGGTTAACATCGACCATGTCGCCACCGTCCGGAACGCGCGCGGCGGGCGGCATCCCGATCCCGTGGCGGCGGCGCATTTGGTAGCGGCGGCGGGTGCGGACGGCATCACTGCTCATCTACGCGAGGATCGGCGCCACATCCGTGACGACGACGTGCGTCGTTTGCTTACGGAGCTAAGCCTTCCGTTGAATCTCGAAATGGCCGTCACAGAGGAGATGCTGGGTATTGCACTGTCCGTCCGTCCCCATGCCTGTTGCCTTGTACCCGAGAAGCGGACGGAAGTGACGACGGAAGGCGGCCTCGCGGTGGCCGGACATGAATCGCGTTTGGCGCCCTTCGTCGCTAAGCTTTCGGCGGTCGGGATTCGCGTCTCGCTATTCGTCGATCCGGACCCGGCGCAAGTGGCGGCCGCTGCCGCCGTAGGCGCGCACGTCGTCGAGCTTCACACAGGAACCTACGCGCACACCGAGGGTGCCAAGCGGGACGCCGAACTCGTCAAGCTTCACGCGGCCGCGCTCGCCGCCGAACGAGTTAGCCTCGAATGCCATGCCGGCCATGGGCTAACCTACGAAAATGTCGGCCCGATCGCCGCCTTACCGGGCGTCAAAGAACTCAATATCGGCCACTTTCTCGTCGGCGAAGCGATTTTCGAGGGCTTGCAGACGGCGATCCGGCGGATGCGCGAAGCGATGGCGGCTAGCTTGAAATAGCCGTTTACGTGCCGTCCCGCTTCATTTGCGTTCCATCATGTCCTGCGTGATCGGACTTCCGGTCGCCGCCGGACCCGCCGTGGCCGTGAAAGAGATGCATCAAAGGGCACGCCAGCAAAATGGCGTAGGGCAAGAATCCGAGCGCATGCCCCCAATGCTCCTTCAGCAGCAGGAAAGCAACGATCGTGGCGAGCGACAGCGCCGCCAACGTAAGCGCGCGCATGGATATGCCATTCATGGCTGGAATCTCCGTAGACGGGACGCATTGGCGATGACGCTGACCGAAGACAACGCCATGGCCGCCGCGGCGATGATGGGCGAAAGCAGGATGCCGAACCACGGATAAAGGATGCCCGCCGCGATCGGGATGCCGGCTACGTTATAGGCGAATGCGAAAAACAGATTCTGGCGGATGTTCCGCATGGTCGCTTGCGACAGACGCCGCGCCCGGACGATGCCGACGAGATCGCCCTTGAGCAAGGTCACGCCCGCGCTCTCCATCGCCACGTCGGTGCCCGTGCCCATCGCGATCCCGACTTCGGCCGACGCCAGCGCGGGCGCGTCGTTCACCCCGTCGCCCGCCATCGCGACGACTCGGCCCGCCGCTCTGAGCCGTTCGACGATGACGCTTTTCTGCTCGGGCAACACCTCCGCCTCGACCTCTTCGATACCTAGCCGCGCGGCGACCGCCAATGCGGTCGTGCGGTTGTCGCCGGTAAGCATCACAATCCGAATGCCGTCGCGCCGCAAGCCCGCGAGCGCTTCAGGCGTGGTCGCTTTCACCGGGTCGGCGATCGCAAAGATGGCCCAGACGCGCCCGTCGACCCCAAGGAAGATCGCGGTGGCGCCATCGCGCCGGAGCGATTCAGCTTCGTCGGCCAGCGCATCGACGCCCACGCCACGTTCCGCGAAGAATTTCGCATTGCCTAGGACGACCGCACGGCCTTCGACCCGCCCCACCGCGCCCTTGCCCGTAGGCGAGTCGAATCCCTCGACCGGCGCCAGCGCGAGCTTCCGCGCTTCCGCCGCCAGGACGATCGCCGCAGCCAAGGGATGCTCGCTCGCCCGTTCGACGCTCGCCGCCAGCCGCAACGCTTCGGCTTCCGATATGCCGGGCGTCACCACGATCCCGGTCACGGCAGGTATGCCTTCGGTCAGCGTGCCGGTCTTGTCAATCACCAGCGTGTCGACGCGCTCCATGCGCTCGAGCGCCTCGGCGTTCTTGATCAAGACGCCGCTTTCGGCCCCCCGCCCGACCCCGACCATGATCGACATCGGCGTGGCCAGCCCCAGCGCGCAAGGGCAGGCGATGATCAGCACAGCCACGGCGGCGACGAGCGCCAGTGCGAAGCGCGGCTCGGGTCCGTAGACATACCAAGCCACGAAGGCGAGGATCGCCACGCCGATTACCGCCGGTACGAACCACGCCGACACCTGGTCGACCAGCCGCTGGATCGGCGCGCGGCTGCGCTGCGCCTGCGCGACCAGATGGACGATCCGGGCGAGCATCGTGTCCCGCCCCACTTTCCGCGCTTCGACGATCAGCGCGCCACTCCGGTTGACCGTGCCGCCGATCACGGCGGCGCCGGGCTCCTTGGTAACGGGCATGGATTCACCGGTGACCATCGATTCGTCGACCGAGCTGCGGCCGTCGAGAACCGTGCCGTCGACCGGAATTTTCTCGCCGGGACGCACGCGGAACCTGTCGCCGACACCGATCTCCTCGATCCGCATCTCGCTCTCGGTCCCGTCCGGCGCGATCTTCCGCGCCGTCTTGGGCGCAAGATCGAGCAACGCGCGGATAGCCCCGCTCGTCGTCTCTCGCGCCCGCAGTTCGAGGACCTGACCGAGCAGAACCAACACCGTGATGATGGCGGCCGCTTCGAAATAAACGGCGACAGCGCCTTCGGCGCTCCGCAACGCGTCCGGAAAGACTTCCGGCGCCAGCGCCGCCACGAGGCTGTAGAGAAGCGCGATCCCGATCCCCATCGCGATCAGGGTGAACATGTTCAGGCTGCGATTGACCACCGAGTCCCAGCCGCGCCTCAACAGCGGCCATCCGGTCCATAAGACGACCGGCGTGCCGAGAATCCCTTGCAGATAGTTGCCGTTCTGCTGCCCCAGGGCTTGGTGCAGGGCGGCGAAATGGCCGCCCATTTCGAGCGCGACGACGGGGATCGTCAACGCCGTTCCGACCCAGAACCGGCGCGTAAAGTCCGTGAGCTCCGGGCTCGGCGTATCGCCACCCTCGGGAACCAAGGGCTCAAGCGCCATGCCGCAGATCGGACACGATCCGGGCGCGTCGCGACGCACCTGGGGATGCATCGGGCAGGTGTAGACCGTGGCGTCGGTCGAAGGCGTGGCGGGCGGAGGCGGCCCACCCGCCGCGTAGCGTTTCGGATCGGCGTCGAATTTGGTCTTGCAAGCGGTCGAGCAGAAAAACCGCGGCCCCGTCGGCGTCTCCGAACGATGCTTGGCGGTCGCCGGGTCCACCCGCATGCCGCAAACGGGATCCTTTGCGCCAGTCGCGGGCGCGGTATGGCCTTCGTGCGCCTGATGGTCGTGCGTCTGCATCCGTGCTCCTTCCCCCCGCGCCGCCTAAACTGGCACGGCGCCGCGCATCCTCAGCCACGGGGAGTAGCTTCCATCCCGCCGCCAGACCACCACATAGTAGATTTCGGGCTCGCGCCCTTCGATTTCCATCCCGGGCGTGCCGATCGGCATCGCCGGCACGGCAAGCCCCGCCACATCTGGCGCGCGCTCGGCGAGCATCCGCCGGATGGCGTACGCCGGCACATGACCTTCGATCGCCAGCCCCTCGACGCGCGCCGCGTGGCAGGATAGCAAATCGAGCGGCGCGCCGAGCATCCGGCGGAAGGGCGACACCGACGGCACGACGCGGTCGGTCACGGCAAAGCCTTCATTGCGGATGTGCTCGACCCAGGCGCCGCAGCACCCGCAGCTACCTTCCCGCCACACCTCCATACGAGGCGCGGCCGCAAAAGCGGGCGCGGCGACGGCGCAGAGCGCCAGCCCGAGAACAGCGCGACGCGTCGGCGTACCGGCGGTCATCGCGCGTTGAGCCGCAGCCATTCGCGCATCTCCGCGATTTCACGCTCTTGTTCGCGGACGATGTCGCCGGCCCATTTGCGCGCCGTCTCGTTCTTGCCGTGCGCGAGGACCACGCGAGCCATATCGATGGCGCTGTGGTGATAGGAGATCATGCCACGCACTAAATCCACGTCAGCGTCGCCCGAGAAGGCTGTCGTCATGTCGCGGTACATGCGCTTTTTGACCTCCATGAAGGCGCGCGTCGATGGTGCCGGCGCGGCGCGATCAACCCGCCCGCCCATGTTCTCGCCCATCATATCGTGAGTCATCGGCATCATCTCGCGCATCATGCCGTCCATCTTGCCAACGTCGCGCTGCTGCGTGCCCGGTGCCGACGCCGCCAGCGACAGATTCCGGACGTGATCCTGGTGTTCATTGCGAAGGTTCTGCGCAAACGCCGAACTAGCACCGACAACCACCGCGACCGCAATCACGACACCGCGCAGAAGTTTTAACGTTTGCATGATGAATACCCCTCGAAAAACATCGCGCTCATTTTCATCCTCAAAGATGGAGACAAGACGTTGCCGAACCCTATCCGTTTCGTAACTGTGTATTTCAGTCAGGGCGCCAAAATGCCGCAGTTACCATAAATCTTTGCAGTGAACAAAAAATGAGATGGGAACCAATATAGTTTTTCTACAACCTTAGATAACATCCATCAAGTTGCTTCGTATCGAAATACTGAGGCCGATTCCGCTTGGAGCGATTATCCCGCGTAACACAATATTCGCATGTCTTCTTGATATGCCTTACACTGTTGAGCGAAACTGCATGCGCCTAACGTTTGGCGGGCAGCATTTGCTTTCCGAACTACTGCTCAGGCGTTCTGGGCTGGGTAGCCTGCGTCCGCAAGCGCCTTGGTGACATCCGAGAGATTCCCAACACCGTCGATCGTAACGCGCCGTCCCTCGATGTCGATGTCGATCTTCGATTGCGGCGCCACCCCCATGATCGCGCTGGTCACGCGCTTGGCGCAGCGCCGACAGTGCATCTTTTCGACCTTCAGCACCGTAGCCACAAGATTTCTCCTTGAGAGGTATAGGCCTCGCTCACGAGTATTTGAGCAAGGTGAACATGTTGCAAGTTACCAATGCTGGAAGGTCAACGGGTTTTGCAGCCGGCGCCGCCTATTTTACCGGAGCGCGGCACGTGGCCGCAGTCGGCCCGCATCGAGCGTTGCGCGCGCACGCCTTTCAGGTTCGCGAGGCTGCCGGGCCGGGCGGCGGCCTGTGCGGCCGCCTTCGGGTTGGCGAGATCGGAGAGGATCGGACAGTCCGGCCGATGGTCGCCGTGACAATTCTCCGCGAGGTGCCGGAGAGATTCCACCATCGCCGCGAGCTCGCGGATCTTGGCTTCCAGGGTGGCGATTTTTTCGGTCGCGATGCGCTTCACGTCCGCGCTGGCGCGGCTGCGGTCGTGCCACAGCGTGAGGAGGCTCGATATCTCCTCGATCGAGAAGCCGAGGTCCCGCGCCCTGCCGATGAAGCGCAGCGTATGGACGTCTTCGGGCGAATAGACCCGGTAGCCGGACTCCGTCCGAACGGGAGCCTTTATCAGGTCGATCGATTCGTAGTAGCGGATCATCTTGGCCGATACGCCGGCCGCCGCCGCGGCTTTGCCGATGTTCATCGCCTGTCTCCCTTGGCTCCCGTCTACGCCGTCGCGAAGCGCCGCAGCCGCAGCGCATTGGTAAGCACGAACACGCTCGACATCGCCATGGCGCCGGCGGCGAGCATGGGCGACAGCAACGTGCCGGTGAACGGGTAAAGGGCGCCCGCCGCGACGGGTATCAGCGCCACGTTGTAGGCGAACGCCCAGAACAGGTTCTGCTCGATGTTGCGCATCGTCGCGCGCGAGATCGCCAGCGCCGTCGCGACGATCGTGAGGTCGCCGGAGACGAGCACGACATCGGCGCTTTCGATCGCGACATCGGTACCCGTCCCGACCGCGATGCCGACATCAGCTTCGGCGAGTGCGGGCGCGTCGTTGATGCCGTCGCCGACGAAGGCGATGGCGCCGCCGGCCGAGCGGAGCTTTCGTATCTCGTCGAGCTTGCCTGCCGGCAGCACCTCGGCGATGACCGAGTCGATGCCGAGCTGCCCGGCGACGGCGTCGGCCGTGAGCCGGTTGTCGCCAGTGATCATCGCGGTCTTGAGGCCAACCTTGTGCATCGCGGCGATCGCGGCCGCCGTCGTCGGGCGGATCGGGTCGGCGACGGCGATCAGGGCCGCTGCCTTGCCGTCGATCGCCGCGTAGAGCGGCGTCTTGCCCTCTGCGGCAAGCGCCCTCGCTTGCGCCCCAAAGCCGGCGATATCGATCCCGAGCTTCGCCATGTGACGGTCGGCGCCGACCTCGACTCGCTTGCCGCCGACCTGCCCGCCAATTCCGTAACCGGGTACGGCCGCGAAGCCGACGGCGGCTTCCGGAACGATGCCTTCCGCCTTCGTCGCGGCGACGATCGCCGCCGCAACCGGGTGCTCGGACTGCGCCTCGACGGCAGCGACGAGCGATAGGACGTCCCGCCGCCCGAAGCCGGGTGCGAGGACCAGGTCGGTCAGCTCCGGCTTGCCCTTGGTCAACGTCCCGGTCTTGTCGAACGCGACGGTTTTGACATCGCGCAAGCCCTGTAGCGCGTCGCCGCGCCGGAACAGCACGCCCAGTTCGGCCGCCCGCCCCGTGCCGACCATGATCGAGGTCGGGGTCGCGAGCCCCATCGCGCAAGGGCAGGCGATGATGAGCACGGCGACCGCATTGACGAGACCGAAGGTCAACGCCGGCTCGGGGCCCCAGATCCACCAGACCGCGAAGGTCAACGCCGCTGCGGCGAACACGGCCGGCACGAACCACGCGGTGACCTTGTCGACGAGCGCCTGGATCGGCAGCTTGGCGCCTTGCGCGCTTTCGACCATCCGGATGATCTGGGCGAGCAGCGTGTCCGCCCCCACCCGGATCGCCTCGTAGACGAAGCTGCCGGTCGTGTTGATCGTGCCGCCGACGACGCCAGCCCCCTCGGCCTTGAGGACGGGAATCGGTTCGCCGCTGATCATCGACTCGTCGACATGGCTTTGGCCTTCGATGACGGTCCCATCGACGGGGACACGATCGCCGGGCCGAACCTGGATCCGGTCGCCCGGCCGGACCTGCTCGAGCGGGACCTTGACGAACGCATCGCCGCGCATGACCCGCGCGGTCTTAGCCTGCAGGCCGATCAAGCGCTTGATCGCCTGGCTGGTCCGGCCCCGGCTGATCGCTTCGAGCCAGCGCCCCAGCAAGATCAGCGTCACGATCACCGTCGCTGCCTCGTAGTAGAGATGCGCGGTCCCCGCCGGCAAAACGGCCGGTGCGAACGTCGACACCAGCGAATAGCCGTAGGCGCTGAGCGTGCCGACCGACACGAGCGAGTTCATGTCCGGCACGCCGCGCAGCAGCTTCGGCAGACCCGTGCGGTGGAACCGCAGCCCGGGCCCGAACATCACGAGCGTCGCGAGAACGAAGAAGACGTATTTGAGGTATTTGTGGCCGATGGTCAGTTCGACCCAGGAATGGACTTCCGGGATCGCGTGCCCGCCCATCTCGACCGCGAAAATCGGGAAGGTCAGCGCCGCCGCCCAGATCAACGAACGGCGTAGCCGGCCAACTTCCCCCGCCTTGGCGTCGGCGGGGTCTTCGTCGCGGGTCGTTTCCGCGACCGGCTTCGCTTCGTAGCCGGCTTTCTCGACAGCTGTCTCGACGGCACCGGCCGGCACGAGGCCCGCATAGGCCCTGACATGCGCCCGTTCGATCGCGAGGTTTACCGAGACATCCGCCACGCCGGGAACGGCCTTGATCGCCTTCTCGACATGGCTGACGCAGGATGCGCAGGTCATGCCCGAGATCGTGTACTCGGCTTCCACCGTCGGGATCGCATAACCGGCGCGTTCGACGACACCGGGCAAGTTCGTGACGGTCGCGCTGTCGGCAAACGCAAGGCTGGCCTTCTCGCTTGCGAGATTGACCGAGACCGACTTGACCCCCGGCATCGCGGTCAGCGCCTTTTCGACATGGCTGACGCAGGACGCACAGGTCATACCCTCGATCGGGACATCGAGGGTGAAGGCGGATTGGACGGGCTTCAGTGAAACGGCGGCGTTCATCGGAGTCTCCCTTGTTGGGAACGTCGATGCGGCCTTCCAAAGCGGGAAGGTCAAGCGGGTCAGTGGATGTGGCGAGCGCGGACGACGGCGTGTCCCCGGCCCCGCGCGATCAGCCAGCGGTTGACCGGGAACGCTGCGGCTGCAGCGAGAGCCAGCGCAACGGCCATATTGCCCCAAAACAGGGGCTCTGCGAGTCCGGCCTCCATGGCTCCTGGGATGAGGAGCATCGCCGCGTTATCGACGAACTCCATGAGCGAGATCGACACGAAATCGGCCGCAAAGGCGAGTTTGAGCGCCTCATTGACGGGGATCCCGGCACTCCGCAACGGCAACGCCGTCAACGCGAAGCCAGAGAGAAAGGCCAGCGACACCGCCAGTACGATCGTGGGCCAGACCGACCAACCAAGCGCGGTGCCGATCACGAGGCCCAAGACTTCGCCGATAGCACATCCGGTCAGGCAATGAAGCGTCGCCTGCCAGGCAATCCGATTCAGGTTAACTCGCGGCCGGGACATCTCCGGACGATGATGAGCATGGTGCGCATGGGCGGAAACAAACATCGGAAGCCTCATCGAGCGGCGGTTCAATCGTGCCGCCACGCTCGGTCTTCCCATCGTTGGAAGGTCAAGCTTCCGTCCCATGCCTCAGCGTCATGACTGCTCGACCGACAACGCCTTCCCATAAGGCAAGGTTGGCTTCTTGCCGAGCCTGATCGCGCTTACGACCTTAGGTATTTCCAGAGCGCGGCTGCCCCAAGCACCAAATTGATGGCGACGAGGACGCCGAAGACGCCCATGACGATCATGCCCCCCGGCATCATCATTTCATGTTCCATCATGTTCCCCTCCTCTGCACACACCCGCAGAACACGGGTGCCCATAGTTCGACCTTAGGCAGCTCACGTATCAGGATGATTTCACGATGTAACGGATTGTTTCATGCTAGAGCTGGGAGAGGACTATGTTTTAGACCATTTCCGGTCGTCTAAGCTGCGACGACTTTGGCGCACACAGAGATAACGATTACAATGGAAAGCATGGCGTTCAAAAACGCCCAATATTAACTGAACGCAAGCCTCTGATCCTGTACCGAGACCGCAGGAGTTTCACGCCTCCTTCAATGGATTCAAATTCTATTGAGCACGCCAGTTCCGGCAGCTTGGGCTAACCACCTCATCAGCCCAAAATGCTCACCTCGCTTTAGATGCGGTTGAACCGGCAAGATCAGACTGATCTAGGTCCTGAGGCCAGTTTAGTTGTGGGCATGTACAAATTCGCCCTTCGCCATCGCCAAATGGTGCGGCTGGTGATGCGCGCCACTGACCATCAAACCAATAAAGCCGAGCCCCCGAATTCGGGTCGCCTGCGCGGGATTGGCAGCGGTCACGGTGAGGCGTACTCCGTCAGGCAGCGCTTCGGCGTTCGCGGACCAACCATTCATCTTGTTTAGTTCGTTCGCATGGGCGGGCACCATTCGTTGGATAGCGCCAACCGTACGGCCGGTCCCGGTAATCGTCGCCTCAATCCCGCCTTTGACCGGCGATTCCGTTGCGACCGCCTTCAGTATCACGTCGTTCATATCGATCAGGTGTTGGCGCAACGCCTCCAGATCGACCTTTGACCAATCCGTCTCAGGGTCTGCCTCAAGTAGTCCCACGATCTCTTGGATGGCGCCGAAGGCATTCTGTCCTGGCATCGCTGGCGCTTGAGTGGAGGAGAAACCGTGCCGCGAATGATCTTGCATTTCGTGCCGCATGCCGCTGCGCATGTTCTGCGCCAATGGATGCGGAATATTGTTGCGCGCGCCAGCTTCCATCTGGGCCGTCATCATGCTCGGCATATGTGCGCGGGCGGCATAAAGAGCGAATACCGCGAGAGGCACTGCCAACATAATGGCGGCGATTACGAGCTTTCTCATTTTAGAAACTCCATTCGGATACATAGGACAGACTCTTGCCAGATCGACGCGGGGCACGACATGATAGTGATCATGTCTGGTGCACTTATCGAACTTCTGAGCTTCCTGCCGTCACGTGCGCACGCGTTCGCGGCTGGCAACTACTTATTTCGGCAGAGTGATTCCGTGCGCACGCTCCATCAGATCGTGGAAGGGGAGGCGCATCTCATCCGCCTTCAGGCCAATGGGGGACGGCTTGTGCTTCAGCGCGCGCGAGCCGGGTCGGTACTCGCGGAGGCTTCTCTATTCTCCGAGCACTACCACTGCGACGCCGTCGCGGTCAGACCGACCCGAACGCAGTCTATCGACAAAGCTGACATGCGTAGCGCCCTCAACGATCGCCCAGGATTCGCAACGGAGTGGGCCGCCTATCTGGCGCATGAAGTTCAAGCGGCGCGTCTACGCGCCGAAATTCTTTCGCTAAAGACGGTTGCCGAGCGCCTCGACGCCTGGATTGCGGCAAATGACGGCGGGCAGCCGGCCAAAGGTGATTGGAAGACGGTCGCAGCCGAAATCGGAACGAGTGCGGAAGCGCTCTATCGAGAGATTGCCAAGCGGCGGGAGCATTAACGCTCCTGGAACAGAGCGACTAGTTTGCGTAAAAACTTTTCCACGCTCATTGACACCGATGACGAGGCGGTAGCCCGTATGCATTCCCCAACGTAAGCCGATCACTTAGTTCTATGAGCGTAGACGCCGAACAGCGCAAGCTGGCTCCCCTTGGCCTGAGCCCATGAACTCATCCGTTTGGAACTAGAGTCCGTTCGTCATTGCTCTGAGATGATGGCGATCATTGTTTGCCAAGATCGCTATCGGATGTCGGGACAAGCTAAACCGCGGTCGATCAAGCGAAAGTTCATTGAATACCGCATAAACCGCAATCTCAAAGGCACCGAAGCCTCGATTTGAAGCGGCGTCAATCCGTCCCGATCATTCTGACGTCGGACGTCGAAATCCTATAGAGAGATGCTCGGGGCCTGGGAGGATCGCGTGCCGGGAATCGGTAAGTTCGACAATCCGTGATACGTCGAGACCAGCGACCACTTGATCGCGTCGCTGGTGTTTCGACCCGCTGCATGCAATGCCTCGCAGTGAAAAAACAGGACGTCGCCTGGGTCGAGACTGATGCGGACCGCGCGATCGAGAAGCTGTCGGTTTTCGGGGTGTTCCAAGCGCAAGAACTTCTTGGCGTCGAATCGGTCTTCAGCGATTTCGAGAAGGTGCGAACCGGGTACGATCCGCAAGGAGCCGTTTTCGGGGGTTTCCGTGCCGAGGGCGAGCCAAGCGGATACGAGGGCCGGTTGCGCAAACGACCAATATCGACTGTCCCGATGCCAGTCAGTCCGACTTCCATGCTGCGGATGCTTGGTCATTATACAATTGTGGTGTACGCGCGACATCGCTACCGGCTCGCCAATCAATGGCTCGATATGCGCCGCCATTTTCGGGCCGCACATCCATGCGGAGAAAATCGGACTGCGATCGACCGCGTTCAATAAGCGTCGAATCGTGATCCCGCCTGGAGCGGCAATAGACGACGGCGCGCCTGGATATCCGAGATCCGCTTCGAGCTCCATCGGCGGCGCTCTCAGATTGTGCTCTTGGAACGCAGCTTGCCTAATCGCTTGGACTTCAAAAATCGGACAAAGCGACCGAACAACGACATATCCATCATTCCGAAACCGCTCGATATCATCTCGATCCATCGGCATGGCCTATGCAGATTTGAAGTGCCCCATCATGCCTGAGCCATCGTGTTCGAGGACATGACAGTGGAACATGAATGGCGTGTCCTTCGTGATAAGTTGATCGAAATGGGCCAGAAGCTCAACCATCCCATCCACGAGAACCGCGACTTCATCGTCGGATTTTTTTGCACTGGCCCAATCATCGAAGCCTCCTATGGCTTCGTTATCTCGAGGACGTAGAAGACGACTTTGGTGCTCGAGGTGACGTGATTCACCATCTCGCCGACCTTGATACCCTTACGCATTGTCGGTTTCATTGACGCGAGTACCATTGTCATAGTCGGCATGTCCAGATTCGGCAACGGACCGTGGCGCAGCGTAACTTTGCCCTCCGCTTCGCTGGTCTGCCAGACTTCGCCCTCCACCCGATCGATCTTCTGCGCAAGTGCTAGACCGGACAGTCCGGCGCTAAACACGAGGATTGCCGCCATACCACCAAGAACTCGGCGCATGGATTCTTCTTCGTATGTATTGGATAGGCTACGTCAGCGGCGAACGGAGATAGAGCCGAGCATCCGGACCTCTACATGCCCGGGCATCAGTCTACTGATCATGAAGTTTCCCACCCGGATGAACTGCCAGACCAATTCGCCGGTCTTGCTGGGCGGGACGGTAACGGCGCTATCGGCGTCATCCTCCATGCCAGGGTGCTGCGGCGTGACCTTCGCGTGGTCCATTGCTTTTTTCGTCAGGAGCATTATCTCGTCTTCGTGTTCGCCGACATTTTTGACGACGAAGCGGATCGTCTCGCCCGGCTTCACTGTCATCCAGTCGGGGAGGAAGCGCATCTGGTCATTCATCACGACTTCAAGCGTCCGCGAGACCTTGGTCGGATCGCCCCGCCTAGCCGATGGCCGAATGCGAAATTCTCCCGCCATGGCTCCGCGCGGCAAGGGCGATGGATGCCAAAGCGCCGACGGAAAACGCAAAAATCCCACTTAGAATGTGTTTCATGCCAATCTCCCTCGAAACAAGCGGGAGGAATCAGCTCTTCCATTCATAGGCGACGGTGCTGGGCGGATGCTTGTACCCACTCGGATACTTGTATTCGTTGCGCACGAGTCCCTCACGGCCCCTCACAACCGAGAACATCATCCCGACCATCTCGAGCGGCCCGAACGATTGTCTCGGCCGGCCACCATGAGGAGCGCGCTTCTCGAGATGAGCATTTCCTTCTCCTGCATATCGGCCATGCCGCGCTCACCAATGACCATGTAGTCGGGCGTCACGTTCGTGATCTTGTGGACCATATCGCGATGATCGACGCCGATCATCGTCGGAACGTAGTGACCCATGAAGTTCGTCGTATGGTGCGACTTGTGGCAATGGATCGCCCAATCGCTAGGCTCGCTCACGGTTAACTTGATCGCCCGCATGGCAGCAACGGGAATATCGGCGCCCACCTCGGGCCAACGTGCCGTCGGGAGCCCTTGGCAACCGTCCGGTCCGGTCACGACGAAGTCGAAGCCGTGGAGATGGATCGTTTGGTTAGTCATCTTTAGGCCGCCGGTCGGGATTCCCGCGCGGTCGCCGTTGCGAACGACCAGCGGATCGATCACCAAGAATACGCGACTGTTCCGGCCTCACAGGTTGAAGTCGAGCATCGTCGAGTTCTTCGGTCTTTTGCTGCAGGGCTCGATATCGAACGCGTTGAGCAAAAAGACGAAGTCCCGATCGACGGCATGCAGACGCGTATCGTGAGAACCAACGAAGAAGAAGCCCATCATTCCTGCCGACATTTGCGCGGTATCGATATCTTCGTCGTGCGTCAACACCGCCCAGCCGGTCTCCTCAGCTTCAAGGGCGATTCCGTGGCGCCGCTTTCGGACGATACCCCCGCCGTGATTGGCAATAGCCTATGTCAGCACACGGGCGCGCCAGAGTTGGACCGAAGCGACCTCGCGCAAATCTACCGATATCTCCATCGCGCAAACCGTGAACCACTGTAGGATCACCTCGGCGTCAATCGAGTCCGGAATCCTTCGGACGATGAATCGCAGCAGATCTCGCCGATCCTCAATCAATACGCGCTGGACCGTTTCCGCCCTCGGGTGCAAACGCTCAGGTGCCGACGTGACCGGAGTCACCCAGGCCCCAACATTGGGCCGAGAAATGTCCGCCAGTGTATCGACCGAATTGCGTGTTCTCCTCCACATCATCAACTGGCCCGACTTTCCGCCAATCCGAACGATGGCTAATCACGCCTTTCTCCAAACCTTGAACTTAAGGTATGAGAAATTCAAAAATTTATAGTTTTTAATATTTTAATACTATATATATTGCGTACACAACGCAATTCGTCCGCAACGAGAATTCTATTTTTACAAGTATTTCCATCTAATTGCCGTTAGGTTGCAGTATTTTTAAATATAATATTATTTTCCCTGAATCATTTATCTCTCATGAATTGAAGTAAATTGTTACGGCGACGACATGATGGGAATACCAGCGTGCCGTAGAGTAGCACCCTTCCCTAGACACGGTCAGCTTATGCTCCGAATCCTTTCTAGCTCTATCTTCGCCGTGACGACTCTATACTTCGTTTTAAGCGTCTTCGCGCCCGAACAAGCACCCGCGCATTCCCCCGGCCATTCGATGCCGCAGGCAGAGATATCCGGACCGGCGTTGGGCTGGGAAATCACGCTGGGCGATGCCGCGATGCTCGCGTCCAAGTCCGCAGGCTCCCGAAACTATAGCGTGAAACCATTGTCCGTGGCCGCGATCCGCTACGCCGATTGGTTCCGCGCATCCTACATGTCGGTCCCCCTTATCGATGCTCTGGCGCTCGTCGGGGTCGCGCAAACGCCGTTTGGCTGGTTTTCGGCCAAACCGCCGGTTCGATACATGCGCGGGCGCTCTTTCAGCGACGACCTGAAGCTGCACGGCTTTCGAACCTTGGACGGCGTGATCAAAGCGGGCGGATTTGTCGGGCTGGCGCGCAGCCCTAGGGAAATCGAACAGGTGACGGTTCGGGCTGTGAACGACGGATCGCGCAAAGCGCTCTTCGTCGACGCCGCAGTCGACTATCGTTTCCACGCCATCGAGATGATGCCCGGTCGCATCGGCATCAAACTCAGCTCGGCGTCCTAATTACATATTTCTTAAAAGTTAGGGATTGATTCCACCATGAGCCACGTAGCCAACCTTCCCGTCGATGCAGAGAGATCCGATGTCAAGAATGTAGACATCAATTTGACATTCCAGCGCGCGTTGGGGCGCGGCTTTAGTCTCAACATGCTTGCCTATTTCAGCCGCTTCATGGTCTACGTCGCCGATTCCCCTCTTGTGTCTGAACGTGGCGCACGCGACCAGTTTATTGGCACTGTCGGCCGCTTGTTCAGGTTTTAGCGCGCGTGGGTTCCGATTTCCGAGCCTGGATCCGAGGGATCGCCCGCAAAGAGCCCGATCCGAAGATGGCGGGCTCGGATTGGGGGGCACGGCGCGAGGCGCGTTCCGCTTGGCTCCGATCGGCGGCGTTTTTCATACTGTTGCTGAACCTCGGAGCGGTCGAGAACTTGATATGGCTGAACTCTGCCGTCGTTTTCGGTTACGGCGCAGCGTCGGCCATCGGGATCCTGGCGGTCGCGCTTCGCCGGGTACCGACATGGTTCCCAAACCTGTACGCCGCGATCGACGCGGCGCTGGTACTATCGCTGTTCCACGCGCATGCTTTCTCCGCGACCGAGCCGCTGAACCACCGACTGACCGCGCCGATTTTGGCAATCGGATTCCTTCTGCTTGCTCAGGTCTCGCTGCGGCTACGCCCGCAACTGGTACTGATCTTTTCCGGAGTCGTGGTGGTCGGCTGGCTCGCCGTTCTCGCAGCAACCGTGGCACTGTCCTTGCGGATGGGTTCGACGACATCCCACGACTGGCGTTTGCTCGCCGAAGAGGCTGCGCTTGCGACGGCGTTCGGCTTCGCCGCGTTCGTCAGCTTCCTCTTGACCCGCGATCACAACGCGCAAGTGCGGACCGCCATTGAAGTCGAGCGCCGCCGGGGCCGTCTGGCGCGGTTCTTCTCGCCGGCTATCGTCGCAGAGCTGCAGAACGCGGCGGCGTTGCCCGCGCTTACACTGCGCGATGCGGCGATTATGTTCGTCGATCTGCGCGGCTTCACGCGCTTGAGCGAGAGCACCCGGCCCGAGGAGCTCGCTGGGCTCCTATCGGAGTATCGAACCATCGTTTCCAGCGCGATCTTCGCGCATGGCGGAACGGTCGATAAGTTCATCGGCGACGGCGTAATGGCGGTTTTCGGCTTTCCCCGTCCGGCGCCGGACGACCGGCAGCGCGCGATCGCATGTGCCGTGGAGACAGCGACGATGCTGACTGCATGGCACGAGGAGCGCGCGCGCGCCGGACTTCCGGCGCCTCGGTTTGGGATCGGTATCCACGCCGGGGAAGTTTTCGGCGGCGTACTTTCAGGTGGCTGCCATGACGAGTTCACCGTATTCGGCGACGCCGTGAACGTGGCCGAGCGACTCGAAGGGATGAGCAAAATGTTGGATGCGACTGTAGTGGCTTCGGAGCGCGTCTTCGCCGCGCTTGACGGCCTGCCGCCGGTCGCTTGGCGAACCCGGTCGACCAGCCTGCCCGGTCGCGACGGTACGCTTGAAATCGCCTATTTGCCGCGGGAGACGGAGCGCGACGCGTCGCCCTGCGATCAAACAGCACGAGCGCGATTCGGAACGCCACGCCGGGCGAGCCGAAAGGAGATCGATTGCCCCTGAGCGACCGGCGAAAGCCGGGCGTCGAGAATGAGAACCGTGAGCATAAGCGGCAGATAGGCTCAGCCCCAGCGTACGGCCAAGTTAAGCCACACGCCGAAATCCGCGTGGGTAATTCCAACGACGATGGCGACGAGCCATACGAATACAAAAGCGATTATCACGTTCAGTGCATCGCCGCCGGTGCAATAGGCGACCGCCGAGGATGGCCGATCCGGGTGTAGCGGATTTGATACCCACAAGATTGGCGGGTCACCCTCGTCCCCTCGGGCGAGGGCGTTGCCTACCTTCAAGGGCCTGAACAACTACCGTATTCAGTAATTGCCGATGATCAGCGGAACAAGCTAGCGAATCTTTATGTTCGTCGAAACGCGGTGCGGCTCGGGTGTCCGCGCGGCGTTGGGCCATCAAGCTGCAAGAGGACGTTCCATCTTCGGGCCTTTTGTAAATTGGCGCTTCGCACACTACGTTGACGATTACTCCCATCCGCTCGGCATGGGTAAAGTCGATAGCTAGCTGGTTAGCGGCGCGTTCATCGATCGACTTTTCGAGCCGTGTGTGTTCTCGTTGTCCAGATGGCGCCGCTCGAAAAATTCGGATATCAGCGAGCATATGAAGCTATGCCTTCAGCCCGGTTCTGTCGATCGCCAACGGCGACTGCATAAAAACTGTTTCGGCGTCGCGGCTGTGAAGGTCCGCGCCTCCGGCGAAGCGGCCCCCGTATTCCGGTTCTTTTTGAGCGTCCCGACGCGATGCTTCGACAAGCAGACGCCTACGGTGCCGCGAAACTCGCTGAAGTCAATATGCGGCTAACCGGTAATGAAAAGTTTCAATCAAGCAACTTTTGGAAATTCTAGAAAACCATCCCAGCGATATATTCGCTGCGCATTGATCCTGCAAGTTGGAAAAGATAAGAGCATGGCCGTCGATCACTTTGTCCACTCCAATCGAGGCAGTCAGACGGCCCCCCCTCTTGGCGCGGAGCCTAGGGCTGTGCTCCACGACGGCCAGCATTCGGGCACGGAGGTGCGCGCCGACGTCAGCGTTGCCGGCGAAGGTCTGGAAGGTCTGGATCGAGTGAGAGGAACGGATTCGGCTCAGCCGAGCCGCAAAGCCGTTCCGACGCTTTCCGTGGTAGTGCCGATGCACGACGAGGAAGCGGTTGTTCGACTGACGCACCGGGCCTTGATCGACGCTCTCGGCGCCAGCCCTTTCTTTGCCCTCGAAGTAGTCTACGTCGACGACGGCAGCCGCGACCGGACCGGCGAGATTCTGTTAACCCTGGCCGCCGACGAGCCGCGCGCGAAGGTGGTCAGCCTCTCGCGAAACTTCGGCCATCAACAAGCGATCTCCGCTGGGCTAGTCCACGCGTCAGGCGACGTGGTCGCGGTGATGGACGGCGACCTTCAGGATCCGCCTGAAGTCGTCGTGTTGATGCTCGACCGCTGGCGCGCCGGCTACGACGTGGTCTACGGCGTCCGCGCCGGGCGCAAGGAATCACTGCTTCATCGCACCGCTTATGCCGCATTTTACCGGTTGTTCAAATTCATAGCCAGTATCGACATGCCGCTCGACTCCGGCGATTTCGCCCTAATGGACCGCAGCGTCGTCGATGTGCTCAACGCGCTCCCCGAAAAGACCCGCTTCGTACGGGGGCTTCGTGCTTGGGCTGGTTTCCGACATTCCGGTCTGGTCTACGAGCGCCAAGCGCGCGCCGCCGGCGAAACGAAGTATCCGATTTGGAAGCTCTTCAAGCTGGCGCTTGACGGAATAGTCGGATTCTCCCGCGTCCCGCTGAGGATCGTTCTTGGCCTCGGCTTGATCTCGTCCATTGGAGCCATCGCTGCTTTCGCCCTGCTGCTGACGCAGCGGGCGTTCGGGTTCGATATCTGGGGTTGGGATCACCAGGATATCTCAGAGTATTTCTTGGTTGCGATACTTTTGCTCCTGTCCGGCGGCGTGCAATTGGCCGCGATAGGTGTACTAGGCGAGTATATCGGTCGCATCCATCAAGAGGCGACGAATCGGCCGGGTTTTGTTGTCCGCATGGTGTTTCAGGCGAACCGGGATCGCGCGCAGACGCGGTCGCGTTCTTGATCACCGAGGGAGAACGGCGTCAAACAAACTGATCTTTGGTCACTAGTTTGCACAAGCGCGGCCGCACAACCGCACGTTCTCGCAATCCCCTCATATCGGCACTGGGCTGCCCCGGGTTTGGGAGACACCGAGATAGGTGTCAGACTGAACCTGGTGGGGCGATATGGAACAGAGTAGGACGTTCACGCGGGAGTTCAAGCTTGAGGCCGTTCGGCTGGTGAAGGAGCGCGGTGTATGGGTCGCGCAAGCGTGCCGGGATCTCGACATCCACGAGAACGTGCTGCGCAAGTGGATGCGCCAGCAGACCGCCGATCCGCAGCATTCGTTCCCGGGCCACGGGCAGATGAAGCCCGAACAGCAGGAGATCGCGCGGCTGCGCCGCGAGGTGATCCGACTGAAGGCCGAGCGGGACATTCTAAAAAAAGCCGCGGCCTTCTTCGCGAAGGAGTCGACGTGAAGTTCGGCTTCGTGGCGAAGCACCGAGGGATATGGCCGGTGCGCTGGATGTGCGAGGCGCTCGGTGTCTCGCGGGCGGGCTTCTACGCCTCGCTGACGCGGCCGCCGAGCGATCGTGCCGTCCATAACGGGGCGTTGGCCCAGGCGATCCGGTCGAGCTTCCTGGCGAGCGATCGCACCTACGGGTCGCGTCGCGTCTGGCGTGACGTGCTGGCTGCCGGGCTGGATTGCGGGCGTCAGCGTATCGAGCGTCTGATGCGCAGCCTTGCGCTGCGGGCCCGCCCGCGTCGGCGTCGTCTACCGGTCGATATGGGGATACGGCCGACGACGCATCTTCCCGCCAACGCCCTTGATCGCGACTTCCGCGCCGACCGGCCGAATGCGAAGTGGGTCGCAGACTTCACCTATGTCTGGACGGCCGAAGGCTGGCTCTACGTGGCCGTGGTCCTCGACCTGCTCTCGCGCCGGGTGGTCGGCTGGTCGATGCGCGCGGACATGACCAGCGAGCTGGTCACGGACGCGCTGATGATGGCGATCTGGCGAAGGGGCCGGCCGAGGTCGGTGCTGCATCACTAGGATCGCGGCAGCCAGTACGGCAGCGAAGCGTTCCAGCGGTTGCTGGCGGATCAGAGCATCGTCCGTTCGATGAGCCGGGCGGGCAACGTCTGGGACAACGCCGCGATGGAGAGCTTCTACAACCCGCACCGCCGTCACTCGACGATCGGCTACGAGAGTCCGATGGCGTTCGAGGCTAAGATGCGATTAGCTTAACCGCGTGTCCACCAAACCCGGGGCATCCCAAGTATCGTCACCTTCCGAGATTGCTCTTCTCATTTGGCTTGGCAATAGAGGGCTTGAAAATTGGCCTATATAATAATATTTTTGATAAATTATCTGTTGTTCAGATTGTTTGATGGGAATAACTTTGAGCGAAGGGGAGCAACATCGAGTCGGTGCAACGTTCGAGGTAGTTGACGATCTACTTTGGCAAGCAGTCTCAGGTCGTCTGCCGCTATTGCCCACCTTAACGATTGAGCGCTCGGGTATGATTGGGCCATTGGTAGAACTCGCCATCGCCTATATATCCATGCCTAATGCCTACCGCAGCGTTACAATCGAACCGCCAATTTTCAACCAAGCCGTAAGCGCCCTCTCCAAAGGCGAGATCAGCGGCGCCGGCATACACGATCGTGCGGGCGTGTTCCCACTCAGTCGATATGATCCGTCCATAAGTGCCGACAACGCGCTCTGGAACCAATGGACCAAACACGCCGAGAATGCCGCCGTTGTTGTCGATCTACCAAGAACTTTAGTCGTTGGCCTGATTGGTGCCATCGGTGAGCTTCAGGACAATGTTTTCGAACACAGTGGCCAACCCGTCAGCGGACTTCTCGCTTACGGCGCCAGTAGCGGTACCTTCGAATTCGTCGTCGCCGATGCCGGGCACGGCGTACTCTCGAGCCTTCGCGAGAACCAAGAATTTGCGCACCTCACCGATTCTGGTGCAGCACTGCGTGTCGCGATTTCAGATGGTGCGTCACGTTACGCACGTAACACGGGCCATGGCTACGGCGTCGGCCAATTATTTCGTGCCCTCGCCAATCACTCTGCCGAATTGCGGTTTCGTAGCGGCGACCATGCACTGCGACTGTGGGGTGATACCCCGAGCCTCACCGGCCAGGTCGAGCTCACGCAGAGAGCTTGGCTCGGCGGCCTTGTCGTTAGCGTGCGCTGTACGCCTGGGCTTAGCAGGCAGGGACAGTGAAACCGCGATCTTATGACGCGGCGCCTCATATGAGGCACGTACCAGACTCACATTGTGCGCAAAGAGATCGTCAAGCGGTGCACCGATAGGCGTCTCGAATTTCCCCCATTTCAGCCGGCCTGCCTCAGTCAAATAAGCTCGGCGTCGACGGATCGTGCGTGCAAACGCCTCTGTCTCTATCAAGCTCACCCGTGCGAAATGACGCCGCAAGATATCGAGCTTTCGGCCGCCTCCCCGAATAATGATGGCCAATGGGCGCTCAACACGATCGGCTAGCGCACAGAGTTGCGATATATGCCAATCGATACGGCCGCCCCAACCGCAACCAGTCGCGAACTCGAAAGCGAGAATTTCGATTTCCGGTCGCTCGCAAATTAATTCGCTCCAGCGGACATAATCATGCTCTGTTCGCCCGTTCACATGTAGCGCTGACGACAATCCTGCGGCGGACATCTCAGTCCAAGCGAGCAGGATCCGCTTCATGGCGCAGAGATTGTCCGTACGGGGCAAGTCAGTCAGAACACTGTAGTTAGGTACGGTGATTAGGGTGACGTCAAGATTTCTCAACGCCTCAAGGATCGGCAATCGCCCTTTCAATTCCCACCAACGTTCGATTGGCTTATCCTTATCGACGCCACTGACCACAATTCGCGAATCAGCGGAAATGAGAAAGCGTTCCGCCAGTTCAGCGCATGAACCGACATGAACCTTGCCAGTCGCCATGTTGACCAGCTCATACAACGAAATGGCGACCACAGGCTCATTTAAGACCGCGGTGCGGCCAAAACGGTGGTCAACGAACGGCACGACAAGTGGAACTTCAGGCATACCGTTCGCAGTCGTCCGCGGCGCATTTTCAAAACCGAGTCCTTTGATCTCGCGCATACGCGCTACGTACTTACTCGGATTGAACCGACAAACCATATCGCACTCGCTTTTGTCGGCACAGGAGCAAAGGTCTTGGCTGTCGAGGACGCCAGCATCGGTGTGAACTCCACCGCAGTGGTGACGCTCAAGGCAAGTCGAACACCCCAACGACATCACGTGATGCGCAGCATCGTCCCATAAACGCTGCGGCTGTTGAAACTGACGCGATGGCTCGTGAGGAGGCCGGCGATTCATTTGACCATTATCTCCGCAGTATCACCGAACAACCCGACGCGCTGAAGCTCACCTTCAGCGTAGCCGCCGCTGTCCCGGACGGTAGCCGACATTTCTGACGTCGGATTCTCAACGCACCCGATCGACCGCAAGCCATCACTGATGATCAGGCCCTCGGCCGTACTCTGGACGATCAGCTTGTCGCCAACCTTCACTCGCGCGGTGGGATTGAGCTTTACCGTCACCACGCGCGACGCCTCGAACATCGTGAGATCAAAAAGCGTTGGCATTTTCAACCGATCGAGACCGCCGTCCCAGCGCTTGCGCCACGACTTGCCCGTCCGGGCCCGAAAGTAGTCGAGCCCCATTAGGCAATCTCCAAAAGTGGGCTGAAGGATTTTGTTTTGCCTTGCCGCCGTTCAATCAGCAGGCCTTTGTTTGCTAGCGTGGAAAGTCTGTTATTCCAGGCAGTCGGACCAATGTTCAGGCTGGCAAAGCGTGTAGCGAGTTCAGGGGCGGAGATAGCTCCAACTTCACAGATGGCATCGAACGTGGCGCGCTGAGCGGGCTCTAGTTCGCCGATTAGGTAAGCAACAAGAACCTTACCCTTCGTGTCGAGGTCACAGGCCAAGAGAGCGTCATTTCGGGTTCGGACAAAAAAATTCGAGTTCCTCAACAACAGCAACTGGCAGATTGGCAGCGACTGGATAAACGTTCGGTAACGCCTGCCGGGCGAAGTCGCGGAACCCAATGACAGACTCACGCAGAAAGGAAGACGTCGCAACCTCAACACCGGTGAAGTCGAGGAATGCCAACGCAGGCGTGGTGGCTATCGGCGTTGCGGCGATTAAGGCACTCAAGAGCTGTCGCCCCGAGATCGCACCGGAAAGAACCGCTTGGCCGCCTGTCAGGTCTAGTATTTGATGCCGCAATTCACTATCCTCACCTAAATATAGTGAGGACAGTGAATTGCGGCATCATAATTCAAGGCCTTTTTGTGCCGCATGAGGCGACCGGCTTCTGCTGTACACTTCCTTTAAATGCGCGCGATTGTAAAAATAATACATACACTTTAAATTGAAATTCTAAAAGGAAACTGCCACTGGAACCACCGATGGCTTTTGTTACCTCGGCATATGGCCGGGCAGCCGATATCCCAAATCCACCAAGCCGAGCGGGGCTACTGACCAACCCAGCCCGGGTTTTCTAAACAAGGTCGAGAACGGGTCAGCTCTTGCGATTAGCGCGCTAGAGCGCTGGACTTCCCTTGTGGGACTTCTTGTGGGACTTTCCGCGTCTGTTCACGGCTTGCGGCGTCCTTTGGGCGATTTCGGATGATTAGAAATCAAAGCGTTAGCCCACGACGTCCGGACTCCGAAGCTGAAGGTCGCGCGTTCGAGTCGCGCCGGGCGCGCCATTCCCCCCTCGCCTAATCGAAATCAGGCCGGTTCCATCCCGTGGCGCGGGTAGACGTCGCGTGCCGCGCGCAACGCGTCGATGAAGCCCGCCGCACCTTGTGGATCGGCGGCGGAGGCGGCGATACCGGCCGCGAAATGCGTGACCGCGCGCAAGGCGGGCGATAGCGCTTCGACGATCGCGATCCCGGGCAAGCCTTGCAGCTCGCTCAATTGCTGGAAGCCGATTTCAGCCGCACCGTCGGCGACGAGTTTGCCCACCGGCACGCCGGGCGGCGCCTTCACCAAGCGCGCTTCGATTTCGGCGAAAATTTCCCATCGCTTGAACAGCGCGAGGATGTAATCGCCGCTCGGTCCCGTCGAATAGGCGATGGCGCGTGCTTCCAGCAATGCGCGTTTGGCCGCGTCATCGGTCGAGAGATCGGGTATCGCGGCCCCCGCTTTGACGGCGGCCGCCAACGCCGAGCGCGCGATATCGACGACGCTGTCGGCGCGCACGAAACCGCCGCGCGCCAATTTCGCCAACGCATCGCCCGCGAGCACGACGATGTCGACGCGCTCGCCGCCTTCCACACGCTTGGCGGCGTCCACGCCGCCCATCGAATTCACGTTGATCTTCCGGCCGGTCGCCGCACCGTGCGATGCCGCGATCTCGGCCAAAATATGCCGGGTCGCCATCGACGAAATACAGTTCAGCGCCTGCGTCATCGCGCGGCGGTCATTTGCGATAAGGATTTTGCAGATCGCGCATCAGGCCGGCGAACACGTCGCGCAATTGCGCTTCGTCGCAGCCCATCAACAGCGCGTCTTCGAACGCGTCCTGCGCCAATTGGCGCAATTCGGTCACGTTCTCGGCCAGGACTTTAAGTTTTTCGACGCATGTCACCAACCCGCCATCTTGTTGGTGCCAGCGGAAGGTTTCGGTGCCGGGATCGAGCTCGCTCATGATCCGCCTCCTGGGACGGATCGACAGGCTACGCCCATCCCGGCGCCGAACGCCAGTCGGATCAGGCCGCCTTCGCGGTGGCCGTGCCGACCCAGGTGCCGATCGCGGTCTTCGCGGCGGCGAGCGCGGCGTCGCGCGCTTCCGGTCCGAAGCCGAGCTTCTCCGCGCGCACGAAGGTCACGTCGGTGATGCCGAGGAAACCGAAGATCGTGCGCAGATACGGCTCTTGCGAATCCATCGGCTTCGCCGGGCCTTCGCTATACATGCCGCCGCGCGTTTCGATCACGAGCACGCGCTTGCCGGTGAGCAAGCCCTTCGGGCCCGCTTCGGAGTAGCTGAACGTCACGCCCGCGCGCGCGATGTGGTCGAACCACGTCTTGAGCGTCGAGGTGATGCTGAAATTATACATCGGCGAGCCGAGCACGATCAGATCGGCTTCCTTGATCTCCGCCACCACGGCGTCGGACAGCGCGCGCGCGGCCTTCTGCGCGTCGTTGGCGGGTTCGGCGCCGCGGATGGCGGCGGTCGAGTTTTCGTTGAGATGGGGCAGCGGATTGGCGCCCAGATCGCGCGACACGATCTTGGCGCCGGCGGCGCGCAGCTGCGCCACGGCTTCGGCCACGAGGCCGCTGGAAACCGAGGCCGCGCCGGTGGCGGCACTGGTGAGGGCGAGAACGGAAGTCATCGGAAGCTCCTTGTTGGCATTCGATTTTCGAGGACCCTTGGCGGGCCGGTCCCAAACAAGGTAGTGATGCTTCATACGGAACAGAATGCCCGTTCTTGGCATCACTCTGTTTACAAAATAGGAACAATCCGATGATCGAAATCGCGGATATGCGCTGTTTCGTCGAGGTTTTGGAGAGCGGCGGCTTCAATCGTGCCGCCGTGAAGCTGGGCCTGTCCAAATCGATCGTCAGCCGCCGGATCGCACGCATCGAGCGCGAATTGGGGACGCGGCTGTTGAGCCGCACGACGCGCGGCATGAGCCCGACCGAGGCGGGCGCGGATTTCAAGGCGCGCTGCGAGCGCATCCTGGCCGAGATCGACGCCGCGCGCGAGGCGGTCGCCCAGCATAGCGGCGGCTTGACCGGGCGTTTGCGCATCGCGGCCCCGCTGGTGTTCGGCGTGCGGCACATCGCCCCCGTGCTCGGCGAACTCGCCAAGCGCCACCCGAAGCTGGAGATCGACGTGTCGTATAGCGACCGCATCATCGATCTGATCGGCGAGCGTTACGACGCCGCCATCCGCATCGGCACGATCCGCGACACGAGCCTGATCGCGCGGCGCTTGGCGCCCGCGCGCGCCGCCCTCGTCGCCAGCCCCGCTTATCTCGCCGTGCACGGCACGCCGCGCGTGCCCGCCGATCTCGTCAAGCACGAATGCCTGATCTATACGGGCAGCACCGTGCCCGATTGGCATTTCCGCGCGGGCAAACGCAGCATCGCCATCCGGCCCACTGGCCGTTTGCGCAGCGACAGCGGGGCCGCCCTTCTCGAATGGGCGCTGGCGGGTTTGGGTATCGCCGCCTTGCCGACCTTCATTTCGGGCGATCAGATCCATGCGGGCGCGCTGGTGCCGCTGTTGATGGATTATCCCACGCCCGAATTCGCGGTGCATGTCGTGCTCCCGCCCGGCGCCACGGCCTCGGCCAAGCTGCGCTTGCTGATCGACGCGCTGGCCGAACGCTTCGGCGGCGAGCCTTATTGGGATCGCTGTTTGATGGCCAAGCGCGGTTGAGCGGCACGGCATTGTGCGGCGCATATAAGTGCGCGCGCTTCACGAATGCCGCCGTTAAATGAACTTGATCGCACGACGATCCGCGCAACATCATTCGCGGATGAAAACAAAAACCGCGCGTCTCCTCGCTGCGATCGCGCTCGCGGCAATCCCCGTCCTCGCCACCGCCCAGGAAACGCCGGTTCGCGGCGGCACGCTCAGCTTCGGCGTGGCGGGCGAGCCCAACACGCTGGATTGCCACGCGACCAACACCTTCGCCGTGCTGCATTACGTGGCACCGCATTATTCGACGCTGCTGCGCTTCGCGCCCGGCGAATATCCGAAGATCGAAGGCGACATCGCCGAATCTTGGACAGCGTCGCAAGACGGTTTGGTCTGGACCTTCCGCATTCGGCCGAATGTGCGGTTTCACGACGGCACGGTCCTGACCTCGGCCGACGTGAAAGCCTCGTTCGAACGGATGCGCGAACCGCCGACGGGTGTCGTCTCCGTGCGCAAGGCGCAATTCGCGGATATCGCGTCGATCGAAGCGCCCGATCCCGCGACGCTGGTGATGCGCCTGCGCGGGCCGGACGCCGCCTTCCTGTCGGCGATGGCCAGCCCTTGGAACTGCATCTATTCGGCGCAGAAACTGGCGTCCGATCCCGAGTATCCGCAGCGCAAGGTGATGGGCACGGGGCCCTTCGTGTTCGACGAATACCGCCAAGGCCAGCCTTGGGTCGGCAAGCGTTTCGACGGCTATTTCCGCCAGGGCCAGCCTTATCTCGACGCGTTCCGCGCCATTCCCATCGACGGCGCGGCGACGACCAACGCGCTGGCGGCGGGCCAGTTGCAGGCGGAGTTCCGCGGCCTTGGCCCCGCCCAGCGCGATCGCGTGGCGGCCAGCCGCGGCGACAAGATGCGCTTCTTCGAAGGCGACCGAATCTCGGTCTATGTGCTGGCGCTGAACACGCAACGCCCGCCCTTCGACGACGCGCGCGTACGCCGCGCGTTGACGCTCGCCCTCGACCGGCGCGTGGGCCAAGCGACGATGACGCGCATCTCCTCGGTGCGCAACGCGGGCGGATTCTTGCGCCCCGGCACGCCGATGGCGGCCACGCCCGACGAACTCGCCCGCCTGCCCGGCTTCGGTCCGGATATCGCGGCCGCGCGCGCCGAAGCGCGTCGCCTGCTGGCCGAAGCGGGCCAGACGAAACTCAACATCCGCATGATCAGCCGATCGATCGAGAATCCGCATCAGCAGCTTGCGGTCTATCTGATCGACCAATGGCGCCAGATCGGCGTGACGACCGAGAACGTGAAGCTCGAAACCGCGCAATGGCAGACGACGCTGCTCGCCGGGAATTTCGACGCGATCACCGATTTCTCGGCCGACCCGGTCGACGATCCGACGATCCAGCTCGAGCGCTTCACCTCGTTCGACCGCGCGCCCAACAACGCCTCGCGCGCCATCGACCGCACGCTCGACGATTTGTTTGACCGGCAAAAGCGCGAGCTCGATCCCGCCAAGCGCCGCGTGCTGGTGCGCCAATTCGAGGATCGTCTGTTGAGCGAAGCGTATACGATCCCGCTGTTCTGGGCGTTCCGCATCATCCCGATCGCGTCGGAAGTGCAAGGCTGGCCGTTCAGCCCAAGCCACTTCCTGTATCAGGATCTGTCGACGGTCTGGATCAAACCTTAGTTTGCCAGGGGATCAGCTTGGCTTCGGCGAAGCGCACGAGTTCGTAAAAGCCCCAGCCGGTCAGCGACAGGATCACGATCACGCCGATCACGGCAGGGGAATCGCTGCTCTCCTGCCCCGCCGTCAGCAGATAGCCAAGACCGCGATTGGCGCCCATCATCTCCGCCACCACGGCGGCGGTCACGGCTTGCGTGGTCGCGACGCGAAGCCCCGCGACGATCGGGGGTACAGCGAAAGGCAGATCGATCCGCGTCAAACGCTGCCACGCGGACAAGCCGACGATCTGCGCCAAGTCGCGATAGGCTTTGGCGATATAGCGAAAGCCGGTCAACGCCCCGGTCATCGCCGGGAAGAAGGTGACGATCGCGACGAGCACGATCTTGGGGCCGGGCCCGAGGCCGAGCCACAAGATCAGCAACGGCGCGATGGCGATCTTGGGTGCCGTTTGCACCAGCAAGATCACCGGTGTCGCCAACCGTTCGAGACGCGGCAATCGCGCGAACGCCGCTCCCGTGCCGATCCCCAGCAGCGCGCCGATGACGAAGCCGCCGAGGATTTGCCCCAGCGTCGTCGTCGTGTGGCGCCAGAGTTCGGCGTTCACCGCCAGGAACACCAGGCGATCGATGACCGCGCCGGGGCTCGGCAGCAAAAACGCCGGAATCGAAAATCCCCAAACCGCGCCCCACCACAGCAGGACGAAGCCGGCCAGCGACAGCAAGGCGCGGATCGGGGCGTTCATCGGTCGATCAAGCTTTGATCGATTTGGGCTGCACGACCAGGTCGTCGGCCTTGAAGCCCTTGTCGATCAGCTTGGCGTCGGCCATCGCATCGATCGCACCCTGCCACGCGGCCATATCGGCGGCCCCCAGACCATTCGCCTTGGTCGTGGCCGATTGCCAGACCGACGCGATGAAGGTCTCGTTGAAGGCGCGCGTCAGAATCGCTTCTTGGCCCGCCCAGGTCGGCGCGTATTTCGAGATCGCGATCTTCAGCGCCTCGTCGACATTGCCGGCGATGACCCAAGCGAAGCTTTCGTCGATCGCGTCGACGAAGGCGCGCGCGATGGCGCCCTTCGACGCGAGAAGGCGATCCGACGTGACGACCACGTTGCCGAAAGACGGCAGGAAGTCGTTCGACAGGATGAGATGCGTCGGGAACTTGTCGGCTTCGAGATTGTATTTGCGCAGTTCCGAGAACACGATTGCGTCGACCTGGCCCGCTTGCAGCGACTGCACGATGGCACCGGTGGCGACGACTTCGACCTTCACGTCTTCGATGCGCAAGCCCGCCTTCTTCAGGCCCGCTTGGAGCTGAAGATAATTCGGGCTGCCCAGCGCCGTGACGGCGACGGTCTTGCCCTTGAGGTCGGCATAGGTCTTGATCTTGCCGTCAGCCTTGGTCAGCAACGCGCCGATGCCGCGCTGGTACGTCGTGTGAATCACCTTCACCGGCAGGCCATTCGCCTTGGCCGCGATCACCGAATCGCCGTTCGGGAAGCCGAAATCGACGTTGCCGGCCGCGACGTTGCGCATGATGTCGGAACCCGACGCGTAGATGACGTTGAGGTCGAGATTACGCTTGGCGAAGAAGCCCTTCTCGATGCCGGCATAGATCGGCGCGTAGAACGGCACGGCCGCCCCGTCGATCTGCAAGGTGACGGTCGTCTTGGCTTGCGCGCGGGCGAAAGCAGGCACGAATGCCGACGCGGCGGCGGCGGCGAGGATTTGGCGGCGATTCATCATGGGGAGACTCCCTTCGAGGTGGACGACATCAGATCGAGCGCCGCGCGCAACGCGATGCGCACGACGGCTTCTTGGGCGGGTTCGTAATCTTCAAGCCAGCGATCGGTGGTGCGATCACCATGCACGGCCAGGATGGCGCCCGCTTGCAAGCCCAGCGCGGCACCCACCGTCAAGATCGTTTCGGTTTCCATATCGCAGCCGACCGCGCCTTGCGCGGCGAATTTCGCGATCGGATCGTTTTCGGGCGACGGGCCGGCGGCGTCGCCGAACAACGGCCGCCCTTGGCCGCGATAATAGGAATCGGTCGTGGCCACACGGCCCACGCGATGCGCCGTGCCGTCGCTTTGCGCGGCTTTGGCGAGGGCGGCGACGATCTGCGGCGATGCGGTCACGGGGCCTTTGGCACCATAGATTCGCGCCGCCCCCGTATCGCCGATGGCGTCGTTGACAATCAACATACCGCCGAGTGGCAGTCCGGGGGCGATCGCGCCCATGCCGCCGATGCGGATCGCGATCTTGGCGCCGAGATTGGCAAGCTCGACCAACGCGATCTCGGTCGACGGGCCGCCGATCCCGGTCGAGCACAACGTGACGCCGATGCCCTCGACGGTCGCGGTCGCCATCCGATATTCGCGCCGCTGACCCAGATCGCGCGCGTTCGGCAGCAGTTTCGCGGCAAGACCGACGCGCGCGGGATCGCCCGGCAGCAGCACGATGGGGCCGACATCGCCTTGCGCGCAAGGCAGATGCGGCGGCTTGCCGTCCTTCCAGGGAAACGCGGCGCGGCGCTGGTTCGTTTTGTCGTTCATTGCTTCCACCGCAACAGGCGCCGTTCCGCGGCTTCCAGCGAAACATGCACGGCGATGCCCAGCGCCACCGTCAACAACACCGCCGCGAAGAGCAGCGGCGTTTTGTAGGTGGCCGAGGCGAAGGTCATCAAATGGCCGAGACCGAGCTTGCCCGACATCCATTCGCCCAGGATCGCGCCGACCACGGCTTGCACCGCGCCGATACGCAGACCGATGAAAATTTCGGGCAGCGCCATCGGCAATTCGACGCGCATCAGGCGTTGCCAGGTCGTCAGCTTCAAGATGCGCGCGAGTTCCAGCGCGTTTTGCGGCACGCCGCGCAAACCCACGATCGTTGCGACCAAGACGGGGAACAGCACGAGCGACACGATCAGCACGATCTTCGACGTCGTGCCGAAACCGAACCAGATGACGAACAAGGGTGCGAGCGCGATCTTGGGGGCGGTTTGCAGCAACAGGATCGGCCCATCGAGCCAGCGTTCCAGCGTGGGCGACTTCGCCAGCACAAAGCCGAGCGCGAAACCCGCGAACGCGCCCAACACCAAACCGAACACGACATTGCCGAAGGTGAAGCCCAGATCGCGCCATAACGCGCCCGAGATCGCGAGATCGGCCAGCGCCCCGCCCACGGCACCGGGGGCCGGCAGCATATAAGCGGGCGCATCGGTCGCCGTCACATAGACCTGCCACGCGATCACGATTGCGACGATCCCCGCGAGATGATCGACGATCGGCGGCAAGCGGCGCGGCGGTGCGACGGCGGCTTCGCTCATTTGAGCTCCCGCCGGAAAATCGCCATGAATTGATGGAAGCGCGGATCGAGCTTCGTCGCCTCGCCGCGCGGATGCGGCAAATCGACATCGTGGATCGCGCGTACCCGGCCGGGACGGGCACTCATCACCACCACGCGATCCGACAGATACGCCGCTTCCTCGACCGAATGGGTGACGAAGACGATCGTCTTCTTCGTCGCGCGCCAAATTTGGAGCAACTCGTCGTTCATCCGGTCGCGGGTCAGCAGGTCCAGCGCGCCGAAGGGTTCGTCCATCAGCAAGATCGGCGGATCGTAGGACAAGGCGCGCGCGATCGCCGCGCGCTGGCGCATGCCGCCGGAAAGCTGATGGGGCAGCGCGTCTTCGAAACCTTGCAGCCCGACCATCTTGATCAGCCGATGCGCGGTCGCGTCGGCCTCCGCGCGCGGCACGCCGCCGGTATCGAGCGGAAAACGGATATTCGCGAGGGTGGAAAGCCAGGGCAGCAGCACCGGCTCCTGGAACACGAAGCCGATCGGCCGGGCGACGCCGGTCGCCGCGATGGTCAGCTTGCCGTCGCTGGGCGTTTCCAGGCCCGCGATGATCCGCAGCAAGGTGGATTTGCCGCAGCCCGACGGACCGACGATCGACAGGAACTGCCCGGCGGGAATGTTCAAATCCACCGGGGTCAACGCGTCGACGGGCTCGCCCTTCGGACCGACGAACCTTTTCGACACGGCTTCAATTGTAATCATACCGCCGTCCAAGCAAATGAACGGCCAGTTATAGGGGAAGTGGGGCTTGCGTCAAACCGGCGCTTGCGCCGTCGCGTAGATCGCGTAGCCGCCCATTATATCCCGCGTGCGGGCGGTGAATCCCCGTTCCGCCGCGAAGGACGCGAAGA
The DNA here is from genome assembly GCA_965228135.1 of Tagaea sp. Lineage (GTDB taxonomy): Bacteria > Pseudomonadota > Alphaproteobacteria > CACIAM-22H2 > CACIAM-22H2 > Tagaea. The sequence continues at coordinate 3,767,414 of OZ245798.1, read as the reverse complement.
TTTCCAGCAGATCGTCGCGCGGGGCGACATGGAACGCCGCCAGCCAGGCACGCAAGGCCGCTTTGGCGGGGCCGGGCCAGCGCCGCATCGCGCCGAAATCGACCACGGCGATCCGCCCGCCCGGCGCCACCGCATCGAAGGCGCGGCCCAAAGCGGCGCGCCAATCGGGAATCATCGACAGCGTATAGGCGCAGAACACGCGCTCGAATCCCACCCGTCCGAAAACCGCTTGCGGATCGAACGAAGCGGCGTCGGCCTGCGCCAACGCCGCGCGACGGTCGAGTTTCGCTGCGGCCGTCTCGAGCATCACGCGGCTGATATCGAAGCCATAGAGCCGCGCTGCGGGATATTCGCGCGCCGCGACGGCGAGATTGCGCCCGGTGCCGCAGCCGACTTCCAGCACGCCGCCATCGTCGGGCGGGTCGAGTTCGGCGATCAAGCGATCGCGGCCGAGCAGATAATATTTGCGCGTAAGATCGTAGATCGGCGTTTGCCAGCGATAGACGCCATCCATCAAACCGGCATGGGCGGTGTTCACGACGTCGCTCCGTCGCGCAAGCGATAGAGATGGAACCCGCCATAGATCGCCGAGCGGTCGCGCAACGTCCCCGCCCGGCTTTCGGCTTCGGCGTAGTCCCATTGCCCCAGCAGTTCCGGCGCCAAACGGCCGGGCAGCAAGGAAGGCTCGGCCGCCGTGCGGAAAATCACGCGCGCGCCGGGCCGCGCGGCACGGGTGATCGCGCGCCACAGCCGGTTCAGCGTGGCATCGTCCATCCAATCCTGCGCGTCGAGCAGCACGAAGGCGTCGAAGCTGCCGGGCGCGGCTTGCTCGAACACGTCGATCATATTCGCTTGGCGAAGCTCGATACGGTCCGCGCGGGCGCGGAAAATGTCGTAATTCGCCGCCTTCAAATGCGCCGGCAAGGCGCTCGCCGCCGCCGACGGATAGGCGCGGCCGAAGGCCTGCCAGGCGAAATAGTTTTCCGACAGCGGAAAGCCGCAGGCGAGGCGCTCGAGCCGCGCTTCCAGCACGTCGGCCATCGCGCCGCCTTCGGGGGCGGCTTCGAGCAGTGCGCGATACTGCGCGGGCGGAATGCCCAGGCCGTAAAGCGACGCGGGATTGTCCACGATCTTGCGGAACAGCTTGCCCTTCAGGATCGGCCTTATCTCGGCGTCGAAAATGCGCTTTTGCGCGTCGAGCGAATCCGCACCCAGCAAGCGGCGCGGATCGCGGCGATGCAGTTTCGCGAAGGCATGCCCCGCCCCGATGAAACGGCCGAGCAGACCTTCGCGATAAAGATGGCGCTTGAACGCGCCGATCCGCCGGCGGAAGCGCCAATCGCGCGCATCCCAATAATCGCGCGCCGCCTCGTCCAACGCCGAGCGCAGATACGAATCGTAAAGCGCGGGATTGTCCTTGGCGGAGGCGGCACCCAAGAAGCGGAAATAGGTCGCGTGATCGGGCAGATGGCGCAACGCCGCGATCTTGAGCTTGGCCAGCGCGATATGATGCGCGTTGAGGTCGATCGCCAGCACGCGTTCGGGATCGGCGGCAAGATAGGCAAGCGCGTTGCACCCGCCCGAGCAGATCGTGGCGATGCGCGAACCCGGTTTCAGCGCCAAGGCCGCGAGATCGACATCCGGATCCTCCCAGATCTGGGCGTAGACGAGGCCGGAGAAGAGCAGCGAGAACAACCGTTCGCGCAAGCCTTCGGGGGACAAGGTGCGGCTGCGCTTGACCGCGTTCGTCACGTTACGCAGCGTGGTGGGCGCCGCGATTTCTTGCGAGAGCATCGGAAACGGAACCTCGTTCGCGTCGAGTCGGGAATTCTTCCTCCCTCGATAGGCCGCGCGAATGACGTCCGCGTGATCGCTTCGTGACGGTTCGGTTGCGCGTCAGGCGCGTTCGCGCCCTTCCCAGATCTGCTTCTTGCGATAGATGGTCGAGGCGTCGATCTCGAGGAACGCCGCCGCACGGCGCACATTGCCCGCGCACGCCGCGATCGCCGCTTCGATCGCGTCGCGTTCGATGCGCCACATCGGGCGCAAGGGCGAACCCGGCGCGCCCGGAGTCACCCCATAGGGCCCGTTCGCGACGACGGCGGCGCGGGGCATCGCGAGCGGCGCTCGGCCGCGCAATTTCTCGGGCAACATGCCGACGTCGATCGCGTCGCCGTCATGCAGCACGACCGCGCTGCGCACGACGTTCTGCAACTCGCGCACATTGCCCGGCCAGGCATAGGCCGCGAGCAGCGTTTCCGCTTCGGCCGTGAACTCGGCGAATTGCTTGCGCTCCTCGCTTGCGTAGCGTCGCAGCAATTCGCGCGCGATCAGCAGCACGTCGCCTTCGCGTTCGCGCAACGCCGGCAGCGCGATCGGAATGACGTGCAGGCGATAGAACAGATCCTCGCGGAAACGCCCGGCCGCGACCTCCGCCGCCGGATCGCGATTGGTCGCGCAAACGATGCGCACATCCACGTCCTGCGGCGTCGAATCGCCCACGCGCTGAACGCGGCCCGTTTGCAGGAAGCGCAGCAGCTTGCCCTGCAAGCTCAGATCCATCTCGCAGATTTCGTCGAGGAACAACGTGCCGCGATGCGCCTGCAAAGCCGCCCCCGCGCGATCGGCCGTCGCGCCGGTGAAGGCGCCCTTCACATGGCCGAAAATCTCGCTTTCCAGCAAATCCTTCGGGATCGCCGCGCAATTGAGCGCCACGAACGGCGCTTTGGCGCGCGGGCTGCGCTTGTGGATCGCCTCGGCGCAGACTTCCTTGCCCGTGCCGCTTTCGCCGGTGACGAAAACGGTCGCTTTGCTTTGGGCGGCCGAATCGACGATGCGATAGACCGCCTGCATGGGCAAAGACGCGCCGACGAAACCGTAATAACGGTCGCGGCCGAATTCCTCGCGCAGTTCGACGACCGCGTCGGCGAGTTTGCGCCGCTCCAGCGCGTTGCGCAGCGTCACGGTCAGGCGGTCGCGGTCGAAGGGTTTGACCAGAAAATCATAGGCGCCTTCGCGCATCGCTTCGATGGCGAGCTTCATCGAGCCCGAACCGGTGACGACGATCGCTTCGATCGGCAGGCCCTTGGCGCGGATTTCCCGCAGCAGATCGATGCCGCTGCCGTCGGGCAAGCCCACATCGATCACGATCGCGTCGGGCATGTTTGCGTCGATCCGCGCGCGCGCCTGGGCAAGCGAGCCGGCCAGCGTCACGTCCCAAGCCGCGTCGCGCAAATATTCCTCGTACAGCACCGCCATCGGCAGCGTGTCCTCGACGATCAGGATATGGCGTTTGCTGGACATCGGGCGGGCCCTATTCGGCGATCGAGGCGACGGCATCGCGCGCCGCGACGCGCGCTTGCGCTTCGGCGAAGGCCGCGGCGATCCGGGCGATACGCGCGGCGAAATCCGCCGCATCCAGCGTGGCCGCGTCCTTCTCGAACGCGCCGGCGAGACGCCCGAGTTTCAGCGCGCCGACCGACAACGCCGAGCCCTTGATCGCATGAGCTTCGCGCGCGGCCTGCGCGGCTTTATCGACGCCCATCGCGGCAAGGCGATCCAAGCGCGCGCGCACATCCTCGCCGAACAACGCCGCGACTTTGCGGGTCGCTTCCGCGCCGATCTGTTCTTCGATCCGGTCGAGCGCATGCGCATCGAAGACCGGCTCGGCTTCGGCGGCCGGGAACGGCGCCACGTTGTTCCCCGCTTCGGCGCGCGCGTTTGCGCGCAATGCCGCCGCGAGTGTGGCGGCGTCGAAGGGCTTGGCGACGAAACCGTCCATCCCCGCCTCGCGGCAAATCCGTTCGTCCTGCGCGAAGGCGTTGGCGGTCAGCGCCACGATCGGCGTCGTGCGCGCGGGCCCTGCGAGGGCGCGGATGCGCCGCGTGGCTTCCAGCCCGTCGACCTCGGGCATCTGCACGTCCATCAAGATCAGATCGTAGGGCAAGGCGGCGGCGGCTTCGACCGCCTCGCGCCCGTTATTCGCCACGTCGACGCGATGGCCCATCTTCTCGAGATACGACATCGCGATCAGCTGGTTGGAGAGATTGTCCTCCGCCAGCAGGATGCGCAGCCGGCGCAACGGATCGGCAGGCGCCACGCAAGCCGCCGCGACGGCGGCCGAATGGCGCGCCGCCGACGGCAGGTCGACCGCGAAGGCGAAGGTCGAGCCTTCGCCCGGCGCGCTCGTCACCGCGACATGGCCGCCCATGCGTTCCGCCAGGATCTTGCAGATCGACAAACCCAGCCCCGTACCGCCGAAACGCCGCGACGTCGATTTGTCGAGCTGGGAGAAATCGCGGAAGAGTTCCGATTGCAGATGGGCGGGAATGCCGATGCCGGTGTCGCGCACCGCGAGTTCGATCGTCATGCGGCCCGCGTCAGTCGATGCCGCGCGCGCACGCAAAGTAACCTCGCCCGACGCGGTGAACTTGATCGCGTTGGACAGGAAATTGAGCGTGATCTGGCGCAGGCGCGCGGGGTCGCCGATCAGCACCGTGCCGTCCGGGATATCGGCGTCGAGGCGATAGCGCAGTCCCTTCGCATCGGCGCGCGCGCGCATCAATTCGAAGGTGCGCGAGACGAGTTGACCGAAATCGAACTCGACGGCTTCGATACCCATCTTGCCCGCTTCGAGTTTCGAGAAGTCGAGCACGTCGTTGAGAATCTGGGTCAGCAACTGCGAGGTATCGCGCAACACATCGACGAATTTGCGCTGCGCGTGCGGCAGGTCCATATCGGCGAGGAGACCCGCGACGCCGACGATGCCGTTGAGCGGCGTGCGGATTTCGTGACTCATCATCGCCAGGAAGCGGGACTTCGCGTCGCTGGCGGCCTCCGCTTGAGCGCGCGCCGCCTGCGCGCGGCGCATCTGGCGATCCAGCGCCAAGGCGAAGGCGACGATCAGCAAAGTAAACAGCGCCGCCGTGCCGAAATCGGTAACCGCGCGGAAGCGCAGATCGGCGTAGACCTCGCTCTCGACGAAGCCCACATCGACGAAAAGGGGCAAGCCCGGCAGGGTGCGATAGCCGTGGATGCGGCGTATGCCGTCCGATCCGCTGGGGCCCGTCCACACGCCCGTCGGCTCGACGCGCGCGCGCTTGACCATCGGGTGGTTCGCGTTGTCGCGTTCCAGCATGTCGGTCGTCACACCGGTGCGCGAACGCAAACGCCCGTCGAGACCGTAGATCGCGCTGACGACGTTCGGATCGTCGCCCAACGATTTCGCCAAACCGCCGAAATTCGTCGCGTCCACCGAGGCGACCAGCACGCCGGCGAATCCGCCGTTCGGGCCGTCGACCCGGCGTGTGAGCTGCACCGACCAGCGTTGCGACACGCGCCCGAAGACCGGTCTGCTGATGAACAACCCCGCGTCCGATTCCGCATGGATCATGAAATGCTCGCGATCGGCGATGCTGACGGGTGCCGGGCCCAGCGGCAGGTTCGACTGGTGTACCAACCCGTCCGCGCCGGCGAAGGCGAATTGGACGATATCGTCGATCAAAACGGCCTTCCTGCGCACGAGCTCGTCGATCGACGCGTTCTCGGGATCGCGTTCGAACACGAATTTCGCGGTGCGCAGCGCCTGGTCGATGCGACCGATGAAGCTGGCCGATTGTTCGGCCAGCGCCAATGCCAGCATACGCGCGTCGTTCTCGACTTGGCGGCGCGTGGCGTTGTACGCGGAGCTTTGCACCAGCAGCGCGACCATCCAGACCCCGGCGACGAGAACGGCGATCGCAGCCCATGCGGTGCGCGGCAAGCCGCCGGGACGACGCGATTGTTCTTGGGGAGCGTTGACGGTCATTCGACGGATCCAGGTTTCTCCTGAACCGACGAACTACCTGCGCGGGCTTAATTCGCACTGAATCGACAATCGCAATTTTCCGCGGCGTGTCGCGATTCGCGACACAAATCGCCGCAGGATCGGCCGGACCGCCGCGCGAGAACCCAATGAAACCGGGCATTCGCGATCGTCGGAGCGTTTGGCCCGGCGGTTGCGGAAGGGACGATGCGGATGCGGCGTGGGTCAACACGTCGCAGGACCGCAAACCTGAAAATCGCACTCCAGAAGGAGTAGGGACCATGTCGCTTTCGGTAAACACCAATATGGGCGCAATGCGCGCGCTCGCGAGCCTGCGCACGACCGGCGAAACGCTCGGCATCTATTCGAAGCAGCTGCAAACCGGTTATCGCGTCGCGGACGCGACGGACGACGCGTCGACCTTCTCGGTCGCGCAAGGGATCCGCGCCAATCTCCAGGCCTACTCGGCCGTGCAGAATTCGCTGGCGAGCGGTGCCGGCATGGGCTCGGTCACGCAGGCCGCGCTCAGCAACATCTCCGATCTCGTCGGCAATATGCAGGCGAAGCTGACCCAGCTCGCCGACGGTTCGATCGGCGCGTCTCAGCGCACGATCTACGCCGCCGACTTCAACGCGATGACGAGCCAGGTTTCGACCTTCATCGCGATGGCGAACTACAACGGCGTCAATCTTCTGTCGAACGCGTCGACCGCGCGCAGCTTCATGGCCGATACCAGCGGCACGACGCTGACCATGGCGTCGCAATCGGGCGTTTCGACCGCGTTCACGACCTTCGCGACGTCGAGCGTTTCCTCCGCGACGGCGGCGACGGCCTCCCTCACCTCGCTGACCACGTTCCAGACGGCGGTCGGCACGGCGATCGGCCAGAACGCGACGGATACGCGTTCGCTGCAATTGCAGTCGGGTTTCGTGAATGCGATTTCCGACGCGACGACCACCGGCCTTGGCCAGCTGGTCGACGCGGATATCGGCAAGGCCGCGGCGCAGGTCCAAGCGCAGCAGGTCCGCCAGCAGATGGCGATCCAGCAGCTGTCGATGGCCAATCAGCAGCCCGCGGTGCTGCTGTCGCTGATGCGCTGAAAATGCGGCGCGACGAAAACCGGCACGTTCGGCGGGCCCTCTCGCCCGCCGGACGCGCCGGCCGTCGTTAGCGCGACTTTTTCGGCGGACGGCCGCGGCGCGGCCGATCGTGGATCGGCGAACCGCCGTCGGTGCGCGCCAACGCGCGCATCGTGCCGACGATTTGTTGGCGAACCTTGCGGTCGCGGATCCCGTAATAAGCGCCGACCATATCCAGCGTCTCGCGTTTCAACGCGGGATCGTCGATCTGCGAAGGCAGCGGATGGCTGACGGCCGAAGCCACCACCTTGCGCGTCGCCGAATCGAATTCCGACGACAAGCCTTCGAAGAAATGGCCGACCGGCACGTCGAGCGCGCGGGCGGTTTCGTAAAGACGCGACGCCGACAGACGGTTCACGCCGCGCTCGTTCTTCTGCAATTGCTGGAACGTGATGCCGATCAATCGGCCCAGTTCCTGTTGCGACATGCCCAGTTCGATACGCCGCGCCTTGACCCGTTCGCCGACATGCACGTCCACGTCCGAGGGGCCGCCCTTCGTCCGTCGTCCGGCCCGCTTCGTCGATTTCGCCGCCACTTCGTCCTCCTGATCGCGCTGATTACTACGATTGTACGCGAAAGCGGCGCATTCTACGCGACGCGGGCGGCGCGTCAAATATTGTACGCACAAAATCGCGAATAACGCCTTCCGCGCGAGAATTTGCAAATCTGATTGCGAAAGCGCGTATCGCTGTATCGATTTAGAAGCGTCGCGATACGCGCCATCTGATATTTCGCGTCCGCTTTCGTTCCCTCGCGCGCCCGAAAACGGTCGCGCGGGACGCGTTTAAAGCCCCAACGACGCGAAAAAATCGGCGGCTGCCGCGCGTAGCGTCTCGCGCGTCGTCGCCGTCATGGCACCGAGCGTGCGATACGGCATCGCGAGTCGCGGATTGCGCGCGAGTTTGGGCTCATTCTCGATCAGAAAATTCCAGTAGAGAAAATTGAACGGGCACGCGCCGGCACCCGTGCGCTTGCGGCGATCATGGACGCATGTCCCGCAGTAATCCGACATGCGGTCGATATAGGCACCCGACGCGGCATAAGGTTTGGAACCGAGCACGCCACCATCGGCATGCAGCACCATGCCGTGCACGTTGGGCAGTTCGACCCATTCATACGCGTCGGCATAGACGATCAGATACCATTCTTCGATTTCGGCCGGTGCGATGCCCGCCAGCAGCGCGAAATTGCCCGCGACCATCAAGCGCTGGATGTGATGCGCATAGGCGTTGCGGCGCGTGGCGGCGATGGCTTCGCGAAGGCAATTCATCGTCGTGTCGCCGGTCCAATAGAAATCCGGCAGGCGGCGTCGCGCGTTCAGATAATTCGTCGCGGCGTAATCGGGCATGCGCGTCCAATAGACGCCGCGCACGAATTCGCGCCAACCCAGGATCTGACGCAAGAAACCTTCGACGGCGTTGAGCGGCGCCGTGCCGTCGCGCCAGGCGTTGACGGCGGCGTCGCACACTTCGCGCGCGGTCAAAAGACCGGCGTTGAGATAGGGCGAGATCGCGGCGTGATAGACGAAATCGTTACCCGATTTCATCGCGTCCTGATAATCGCCGAACAGATGCAATCTTTCGCCGATGAACTCGCGCAACGCCGATAGCGCGCCGTCGCGATCCGTGGCCCAAGCGAACGGCGCCAGATCGCCGAAATGATCGGCGAAGCGTGCCGCAACCAAATCGAGAACCGCGCGCAGTTCGGGAGTCGCGGGCGGGCGCCGTCGGACGGGCACGCGGTGCCCGCGCGGCAGCGCCTTCCGGTTCTCGGAATCGAAGTTCCACGCCCCGCCGATGGGGGCGTCGCCTTGCATCAAATAGCCGGTCTTGCGCCGCATCTCCCGGTAGAAGAATTCCATCCGCAGAGACTTCCGATCTTCGGCCCAGGCGGCGAATTCGGCGCGCGAGCAGAAGAAGCGATCATCGTCGCGGATTTCGACCGGAACGCCGATGTCGCGCGGCCATGCGCGCATCATCTCCAGCACGCGATATTCGCCGGGTTCCGTCGCGACGATCCGTGCCGGCTTGTGCCGCGCAACGGCGCGTTTCAGCTCGCCGGTGAAGCTTTGCGTATTGGCCGGGTCGTCGAGCGTCACATAATCGATTCGTATCCCTTCGATTTCTAGGGACTTCGCGAAGCCGCGCATCGCCGCCAAGATGAACGCGATTTTCTGCTTATGATGGCGCACATAGGTCGCTTCGTCGCCGACCTCGACCATCAGCACGACGTCGCGCGCGGGATCGAGATCGCGCAGCGACGAAAGGCTGCGGGTCAGTTGGTCGCCCAGGACGAAGCGGAGGGTCTGGATCATCGGGACCGGCGGGTTGTAGAACGGCGTCGTGCCCTTCGTTACGTCCGGCCGGCGCCGCCGGTTCATACCCGCCGGGAATCCCCGTGAACGCTGGAAAAATCACGCCTTCGACGCTCGGCCGGTGCGCGGCGCAAGCCGCCGGCGTCTTGACCGTGTTCGCGCGCTTCGCGCGCGCGCTCTACGCGACGGACGAAGCGGGGCGGATCGTTTGCGTGGTCGCGCACGAGCTCGGCGATGGGACGTTGCACGCCCGCCTGCCGGGCGCGCTGCCCGATCTGCCCGACGCGATCGAACTGGGGCGCGCATCGATCTGGACGCCGCCGCCCTTGCCGGTTTGGCGCGAGACCGATCTTGCCGCCGGGCTGGCCCGCGCAACGGCGATGCGCCCTGCAAAACGCCCGGGCGTTTGGGATAGTGCCCTCGCCGCCGGGCTGGCGGCCCTAAACCGATGGGCAGGGGGTGCCGAGTCGCTCGATTCGTGCCGCGATTTGATCGGCTTGGGGCCCGGCTTGACGCCGTCGTGCGACGACGCGCTGGGCGGAGCGGCGATCGCCTTGCGCGCTTTCGGCCACGCGACACGCGCCGACGAACTCGCCGCATTCATCCGCGAATACGCGCCGGGCCGGACGAGCGATATTTCGTTGGCGCATTTGACGGCCGCCGCCGACGGCGAAGGCGCGGCGGCGTTTCACGACGCGTTGCGCGATCTCGTCACCGGCGGTGATTTCGCGATGCTCGATCGGATCGGCGCATCGTCGGGCTGGGATGCGATGGACGGCACCGTCGCCGTCTTGTCTAGCGCGTCGCGATAGCGGCCGCGAGGCGGGCCGCCGCCGCGTTCGACGGTGCCACGACGATGCCGGCTTCCTCCAGCGTGCGCACTTGCGCGGCACGGTTCTGCGCGTCGAGATCCGTGCCGGTGACGCACGCGATCACCACCGCATCGCGCGACTTCGCCGCCGCGACCGCGTTGGCCGCGTGCTCGGCGGGATCGTCGTTCGCCCCCGTGCCGATCACGATATCGACCAGGATCACCGCGACATTCGGATCGTCGAGCCCCGCGACCAGCCCCGCATCGCGCAAGGTGGGATCGATCATCGGATGCGGCCGGCCCAGCGTGTATTCGTCCGCCCCGTAATCGATCAGCACATGGCCGGATTCGGGTTTGTCTTTGAGCGCGCCGGGGATCGGCGCGTTCGACCAGAATGCGGCGCCGGCCTTGCGCAGAATCGTTTGCGCTTCGGCGCACAGCGTGCCGCCCGAATAAACGCCGCGCACGAATCGGCGCGTCGCGGGCAAACGCTTCTTCCACTCGGCGGCGATCTTGGCCGCATCGAAGCCGTCGGTCACGGGACCGCTCGCCAACGAAGCCGCTTCTTCCAGCGTCGCGGCGAGCTTGGCGTTTTTGGGCATGTCGAGCGCATCCGCGCCCAGGAAGCAGATCACATGCGGCTTGGCACTTTTGGCGACGCGTTCGAGCACGGTCTTGGCGACCGATGCGGCGGGCGGCTTGGAAATAATCACGATGCGCTTGGTCGCAGGGTCGGCGTCGAGCGCGTCCAACGCTGCCAGCGTCGTCAACGCGCCGACTTTCTCCGACAGGTCGCGCCCGCCCGTGCCGATGCCATGCGACACGCCGAACCCGGCGCGCGCGATCAACGTGGCGACTTCCTGCAAACCCGTGCCCGACGCGGCGACGATCCCGATCTCGCCTTGCGGCACCGCATTGGCGAAAGCGAGCGGCACGCCCGCGATCATCGCCGTGCCGCAATCCGGGCCCATCACCAGCAGGCCCTTGTCGCGCGCGAACAGCTTCAAGGCGCGTTCTTCGTCGACCGGCATGTTGTCGGAGAAGATCATGACGTTGAGGCCGCGCGACAAAGCCTTGCGCGCTTCGGAACCGGCGAAGGCGCCGGGCACGGAGATCAGCGCCAAATTGGCGCCGCCCAAGGCGGCGATCGCGGCATCCATCGAACGCGGATTGCGCGCCCCCTTCGGCCCCGCTTGTTCCGGCGGGCGCGACAACAGCTTGTCGGCGCCATCCAGCGCGGCTTTGGCTTCGTCGGCGGAACGGCCACGCACCGCCACGACCAGATCGTTGGGCCCGGCCTTTCGGCCAGCGTCGTCGAGCAGGCCCGCTTCGTCGAGAATGCGCAGATTGCTGGGCGTGCCGATCATCATCGCCGCACTGGCCACACCCGGCAGCGACGACACCGACTGCGACAGGCGCATCAGCGCCACCGAGTCGAGATAGAAACCTTTGCGCACGCGATTGGCGAGGACGCTCATTATTTGCCCTCCGCCAGCGCTTCGAGCGCTTGCACGAAACACGATAGCGGCGCGCGCACTGTGCCCGCCCCGACCTGGCCGATACCGGGTTTGCGATGCGCGATGCCCGTATTGATGAGCGGCGCGATGCCGGTTTCGACCACGCGGCGCACGTCGATGCCGACGGGCACGCCCGCGAAATCGAGGCCGGGGATCGTCCAATCGGGATTGCGGCCGGCACTGATATCGACCATCGCGCGGGTGATATCGAGCGCTTCGGACGCCGAGCCCGCGCCGACGAAGCCCGCAACGGCGGGCGACGCCGCCATCGCGAAACCGCCAAGCCCGATCGTTTCGACGATCGCGGAATCGCCGATATCGGGATTGGCGTCGGCTTCGGTATAGCCGGGGAAATAAAGACCGCGCGGCTGTTCGACGGGCGCGACGTACCAGCGATCGCCGGTCGCGGCGACGCGAATGCCGAAATCCGTGCCGTTGCGGCACATCGCGGTCACGAGCGTGGAATACGCGACACCCTTCACCGGATCGGCGATCGACTTGCCCATCGCCATCGCGACGTTCAGGAAGAACTGGTCGTTGCCGCCGCAAAATTCGAGGATCTTGGCGAGTTTCTCGGAATCGGGCACGGCGCGCGCGAGCCACGGCGCCATCGTGCGCACGAACAGGCTGGTGCAGGCGACATTGCGCTGATGCATCTCGTCGCCCATCGACAGGCCGCGCGCGATGATCGGCTTCAACGCCAAACCGCCCGACAGCTTCAACGCGGCGGCGAGTGCGGGTCCCAAATCGGATTCGAGCCAGCGCAAGCGCGCCAGCACGCTGTCGTCGTTGCCGCCGAAGCGCATGACCTTGCCGAGGCCCTCGTTCAGCGTGCAGTAGGCGCGATTGCCGAAGCCGCGATTCTCGACGACCATCACGGGCATCGACCGCGTGATCATGCCGGTCATCGGGCCGACGGCGCCGTAATGATGGTTCGGCGCGAATTTGATTCCGCCCGACGCGGCGAGTTTCTCGGCCGCATCCAGATCGGGCGCCCAGCCTTCGAGGACGATCGCGCCCTGAATGGCCCCGCGCAACGGCCCGCACATCCGATCCCATTCGATCGGCGGCCCCGCATGCAGGATCGTGCGATCGCCCAAGCCGTGCAGCACCGTATCGGCGCGCACGACGTCGATCAGCACGGGCTCGGCCTTCAGGAACCGCGCGAGCGCTTGCCTGTTGGCGGCGTCGATCGCGGGATCGCCGTCGAGCTTCGCGAGGAACGCGGCAAGGCGCGCATCGCCCTTGGCGGGCGGCGCCCAATCGACATGGGAAACGGGAATGCCGGCGCGGGAAAGATCGCGCGCGAAACCGTCGAGCCCGATATTGACGATCCGGAGGCCCGATCCGAGCAAAGAGTGTCCTGACATGAGGCCGGATAAGACCCTGTCCGGACGCGGTTTTCAAGCCCCGCGCGACAGATTCCCGCGGATTTCCGCGAGCATTTTCGCGCGTGCGGCGTCGTCCGGGGCGGCTTCCAGCGCCTTACGCACGGCCAGGATCGTGCCCGCGTAATCGTTGTGCCAATCGCGGCCCGTTTTGGCCGCCGCGCGCAGATCGCGCCCATCCTTGGCGGGGTCGAGGCGCCAGGATTTGCCCTCGGCAACGAGCGCATCATCGAGATCGGGAATCGCGATCCGCGCGGAATCCACACCCGAAGCCGCCAGCGCATCGCGCAAGGCGTCGAGCTGATCGGGCTCGCCATGCACCAGCGCCACTTGCGTGGCGGGACCGATCGCCGCTTGCGCCCAGCGCACGAGATCGCCCTGCCCCGCATGGCCCGAATAGGAATCGAGATTGCGGATGCGCGCGCGCACCGCAAGCTCCTCGCCATGGATGCGCACGGGGTCCACGCCGTCGCGGATCAATCGGCCGAGCGTGCCCGGCGCTTGATAGCCGACGAACAACACGGTCGATTCCGCGCGCCAGAGATGATCCTTCAGATGATGCTTGATCCGCCCGGCTTCGCACATGCCCGAGCCCGCGATCAAAATCGCCCCGCCGCGCACGCGCGCCAGCGCTTTGCTTTCCGCCACCGATTCGATGACATGCAGATGCGGCGCCTTGAAATGCGATCCGCCATCGGGGGCGGGTTCCAGCGTCGCGGCATAACGCGCAAAAACCTCCGTCGCGCGCGTGGCGAGCGGCGAGTCCAAATAGATCGGCATCGCGGGGATGCGGCTTTCGCGCGCGAGCAGCAGCAGATCGTGGATCAGCTCCTGCGTGCGCTCGACCGCGAAGGCCGGAATCAACAGATTGCCGCCCGCGCGATGCGCGTCGAGCACTTCGGCGGCAAGTTTGGCGCGGCGCGAATCTTCGTCCTCCGCCGGGCGTTCGCGCCCGCCATAGGTCGATTCCATCACCAGCAGATCGGCCTTGGGCGGCAAGGCGGCGTCGTGCTGCAAGGTTTTGCCGCGCGGGCCCAAATCGCCGGAGAACACCAGCCGCTTGCCCGCGATTTCGATCGCCGCCCAGGCGGCACCCAGAATATGGCCCGCATGGCCGAAGCGCGTTTTGACGCCCGCGACCGGCGAAAATTCCTTGTCGAGCGAAACGGGGCGCAATTGCGCCAACGCCGCTTCGGCATGGGCGCGGGTATAGATCGGCGGCAGGATGTCGCCTTGGCCGCGCCGATGCAGGCGCGTGGCCGCGCGTTCGGTTTCCATTTCCTGGATCGCGGCCGCGTCGCGCAGCATCCATTGCAGCAGATCGCAAGTCGGCGGCGTGGCGAAGATGGGGCCGTAGAAACCTTCGGCCACGAGGCGCGGCAGCAGGCCCGAATGATCGATATGCGCGTGGGTCAGCACCACCGCGCCGATTTCCTCGGGCGCGAAAGGAAAAGTGCGGCGGTTGAGGCCTTGCAAGGTCTTGGGCCCTTGCGCCATGCCGCAATCGACGAGGAAGGGCTTCGCCCCGCCTTCGACGCGAAAACACGAACCGGTCACGGTGCCGGCGGCGCCGTGAAAGCGAATGGCGAGCGAAGAATCGTTGTTCATCGCGGCGAGTGTAGCGCCAAACGCACGCCGATGCTTATCGGCCGCCCCAGGCGAGCGGGAAATTGCCCGAAATACCGGGCGTGCCCGTCGCGGTCGCGGTCGGGATCGCGGGCGGCGAAAGGTTCAACAGGCCCGGCAGAATGGTGACCGGCGCGCCGCCGCCGACCGGCGTGACGGTGATCGACTGAACCGTGCCGCCCGACGTGTTGATCGTGATCTGCGTGCCGGCACCGAACGTGCCTGTATCGGCGGTCACATTCGGTGTGCCGGATTGCGCGCCCGCCCCGGCTTGCGCGCCGGGCTGTTGCGTGTTGGCGCCTTGGCCTTGGGTTTCGCCGCCGCCGGCGGGCGACGCCGCTTCGGCCAGGATCGCGATCAGCATCGCCTGCACCGCCGCGGGGCTGACCGGGTTGACGGTCGTCGCATCGGTCGGCGCATTCGACGACGACGGCTGCGTCACGGTCGAGGTCAGGATCTGGGTGATGATCTGCGCCAGCGTTTCGGTCGTGACGGTGTTTGTCGTCGTGCCTTCGGTTGGCGTCGAGCGCGGCGGCGCCGAATTGCCGATCGACGTGCCGCCGAAGGTGAAGCCGCTGCCCGCCGCCGTCACATCGGCTGCGGCCGAGGCGCCGGTATTTCCGTTGACTGTGCCGTCGAGCGCACCGCCGATACCGGTCAGCGACAAGGCGGTCCCGAAATTGTTGCCGCTTTCGGTCAGCGTCATCGTGCCGGTCGCCGACAGGCTGGTCGAGCCCGCGCTGAAGAAACTCGCGCCCAATTGCGTGAGCGCGCCGCCCGCCGTCACCGTCAAGGCGCCGCCCACCGTCACGTCGCCCAGCGTCAACGCGCCGGAATTGGTCACCGAGGCCGAGCCGGCTGTCACGTTGAGCTGCAATGGTCCGCCGAAGCTGTTCGACGCGTTGGTCAGCGTTAGATTTCCGTTGCCGACGGTGAAGGCCGCGTCGCCGCCGGTCGAAACGGCGCCGACTTGCGACACCGAGCCGCTGGTCACGCTGACGGTCAGCGTTCCCGCCGACGCGATCGAGCCGATGGTCATGGCTCCGGACTGCGTCCAATCGATGTCGCCGCTGGTGCTCGTCAGCGACGTGTTTCCCGTCACCGCGTTCGACGCATGCGTCAGCGAGAGACCGCCGGCGGCCGAAGCGTGCAAATTGCCGCCGGCCGTCAGAGCGCCCGATTGCTGGATCGCGCCGCTTGTCGCCGCCAGGATCAAATCGCCGGCCGAATAGATGCCGCCCGAGCCGATCATGATCGACGCCGCGCGCAACGAGAGCGGTCCGCCATAGGCGCCCGCGCCGACCGGCCCGGCGAACACATTGCCCGATTCGTAAAGCGTGATGCTCCCGCCGCTGATCGCTTCCAGATTGACCGCGCCGCCGACATTGACGATCGCGCCGGTCGCTTGGCCGATATTGCCTTGCGCGTCCCAAACCAGATCGCCCGTCGCCGAAATGCCGGTGATCGTGCCGGTTTGGTCGGTGAGAATCGCCGCGTCGGTATAGGTCGTCGCCGATAGCGTGCGCAGCGTCAAATTGCCGGTCACGTCGGCGGCGATTTTTTTCACATAGTTGTAGCCCGAGCCGCCGCCGTCGAGCGTGAAATTGCCCGAGCCGCGCAGCATCAGCTTATCGACGTCGAACTGCGAACCGGTGTTCTGGATGACGCCGCCGGTTTCGGCATGCAGCGTCAGCGTGCCGGACGGCATCGTCATATCGCCGTCGAGGAAAATCGTCGCGCCGTGCAGATAGACCTCGAATGTCGAAGCGGCCGTCAATCCGCCGATGCCGACGCTGATCAAACCGGTCGACGCGTTGCCGATTTTCAACTTGCCTGCGGTGATATAGGAAAGATCGGCGTCCAACTGCATCACGCCCGACCCGCCGCCGATACCGATATCGGCGCCGGTCGTTTGCGGCGCCAGCGTCACCGTGCCGAGCGAGGAAACCGTCGAGCCGATTTCCGCAGCCAGCGAATCCGCCAGGATGGAAATTCCGGCGGATGCGCCCAACGTTCTGACGCCGCCGCCGTCGAGATAGACGGCGTGGTTATTGGTGCCGCTGCCCGTACCACCGATCGCCGTGATCGAAATACCCGCGAATTGGGTGACGATTTCGCCGCTCGGACCGACGACCATGCCGTAACGGTTGCTGTCGCCGGAAATACCGCCCGCCGTCGCGTTGATGACGATGCCGCCGACGCCCGAGGTGGTGATGAGACCGGTCTGGGAATGATTCGCGGCGACTTCCAAGCCCCAGCTGATGGAACCGCTGTCGTTGGCGCCGCCGCCGGTCGCGTTGATCGTGATCGTGCCGTCGCCGGCTGAGATCATCGTCGAGCCGCCGCCGCCGACATGCACGCCCACGCTACCCAAACCGCCGCCCGTACCCGTCACGAAAATATCGCCCGAACCGTTCGCCCGCAGTTCGCCGGTGGCCAACGCCACGCCGGTGTTGCCGTAACCGACGGAACCGCCCGTCCCGATCACGGTCAGCGCGCCGTGTTCGGTCTGCGCATAGGCGCCGCCCGCGTAGAACTCGACACCCGCCGAGCCGGAACCGCCATCGCCGCCCCGGCCCTCGATCGTGAGCGTGCCCGCGCCCGACGTCTGCACGCCCGCACCGTTGCGGATCGTCACGCCGTGCGAACCGGCCGTGCCGCCCGCACCTTTGATGACGATGTTTCCGCCGCCGGCGTCGACGATGGCCGAAGCGCTATCGATGGACACGCCGAAATTGGCGACGCTCGACGAGCCGAACGTACCGCCCGGCGCATTGCCGAAAAGCGTGATGTTCCCGCCCGTTGTCAGGATGCTCGACGCGACGATCAACCCGTCGCCCGCATCGGCGGTGAACGCGTAGCCATGCGTTTCCACGGTATCAAGCGTCAATGCCCCGGACGTCGCGATCGACGCATTGCCGTAGCTGCTGATTACAACCGCGCCGCCGAACATATTGTCGGGATTGTTCAGCGTGATCGTGCCGAACGAAGTGAAATTCGCCGCGCCATTCACGTAGATCGGCGTCGCGTCCTGCACCATATTTCCGAGGACCGAGATCGCGAGATTGCCGCTGACGTCGATGTCCTTCAATGTGACCGTGCCGATCGAATTGTTGACTAGGCTGGCACCTCCCGCCGACGTGGCGAGCGTCAGGTTGCCGGCGATCTCGTTGCCGGCGTTATTCAGCGCGATACTGCCCGTGCCGCCGACGAAGCTGGCGCCGCCGGTGGCCGACAACGCGACGCCGTCGAAGCTGATGCCGTTGTTCGAAATCAGCCCGATTTGGCCGGACCCGGCCGCGATGGTGCTCGCCGCGGTCGCGATCAAGCCCGTGCCGCCATTCATGCCCGTACCGTTGAGCATGACATAGGCGCCGCTGACATTCGTGATCGATCCGCCGTCGAGCGAAATGCCGTGCCCGTTCGCGCTGTTGGCGCCGCCGTAACCGTAAAGCTCGATATAGCCGGACTGGGATTCGATCTGGCTGCCGCCGGTGAGGATGATGCCTTGCGCGCCCGACGCCGTGCCGTCGCCGCCGCGCCCGCTGATGATCATGTAGCCCGAATCGGTCATCAGCTTGGCGCCGTTCAACAGCACGATGCCATGCTGGCCGGTGCCGTTGTCGGTCGAGCCTTTGCCGGAAACTTCGATATTGCCGTCACCTGCCGACAGAATCGCGTTGGCGCCGTCGAGGCGCACGCCCCACGCCGTGCCGGCATTGGTGCCGTTCGCGGCGATGCCGCCGGGCGCATTGCCCCAGACCTTGATGTTGCCGCCATCCGAGTCGATGCCCGCATTGGCGAACCAGGCGGTTTCCTTGGCGTCGATATTGAAGGCGGCACCGCCCGTGCCCGACGACTTGACCAGATCGGCGGCCACCATGACGTTGCCGACGTTCGACTTCAGGTTCACGATTTGCGCGGCGGCGCTGGTGAAATTCTGATGCGCGGTGATCTGCACCGATCCGCTTTCGATCGAAATCGTCGCGCCGGTGAATTGGTTGGCTTGGCTGAGAATGATCGTGCCGCCGGACGTCATCGTGACGTCGCCGCCGAACGAATCCTGCACCAGCGCGCCGGTTTGCGTGATCCCGATCCCGCCGGCGGTCAAAGTGAGCGCGCCGCCGCCCATCGTCGACGCGGCCAGCGTCATCGCGCCGGACGAGTTGAGGTTCACGTCGGCCGATGTCCCGCTTTTATCGAGCGCGATCGCGTCCGCGACGACGGTCGCGGTGATGTTGCCGTCGCCTTTCAACGTCAATGTCGTGGCGCCGAGGACCGTCGCGCTCGACGCGGCGCCCGCGTCGATCGTCACGCTTTGGGCGCTGAAATCCATCTGATTGGAATAGAAGACGCCCTGCGTCTGGAACACGAAGTTCGCGACGCTCGGGGCCAAGCTCCAAAATGCCGTGTTATCGACTTGGATCGAGCCGATCTGGCCGGACCCGCCGAATTTCAGCGTGTCGAAGTTGGAAATCGCGGACAAAATGCCAGGGCCGATCACCATCCCGCCGGCCGGATCGCCGCCATTGATGCCAATACCCAGCGCCGCGTTCGCCGTTTCGAATTGAATCGTGCCGCCGCCCGATTGATGCGACAGCGTCAACGTCGTCGCGGTCGACGACAGCGAATTGGCGGCGAGCGTTAGATCGCCCTGGAACGAGGCGCCGCCGATCTCGACCGTCGTGGAGGCCCCGTCATAGCTGTTGCGCAGCACGATCCCGGTTCCCGTTCCGATCGGCGCGTTGCCGCGCAGCGAAATATCGCCGCCCGCGCCCGTCGCCAGAAGGCTGGCGCCCGCGATCTCGATCGAATGGCTGTTCGAACCGGCACCGCCCGTACCGACGACCGAGAGATCGCCACCCGTCGCGGTCAAAGTCGCGCGCGCGATGCGCACGCCCGTATTGGTTCCGCCCGAACCCGACGCGGCGCCCGTGCCGATCAGGGTTATGCCGCCGCTGCCCGAAATCAACGCGGTGCCGGGCGAATAGGCGGAGCTAAGAAATGTATCGCCGTTGATATAGACGCCGACTTGTTCGGCGCCACCGGCCGACGCGCCCGCCTTGCCCGTGACGGTGATGGCGCCCGCACCCGAGGTCTGCACGACGACGCCGTCGATCAAAACGCCGTGACTGTATGTGCCGCCGTCGCCGCCCGCACCGACGATCGAAACATTGCCGCCGCCCGCGTCGATCGTGACCGCCGTCGCGCTGGAGCGCTGGAGGTTCACGCCGATATTGACGCCGGAACTCAGCGTGCCGTTCGGCGTGCCGCCGGGCGCGTTGCCCCAGATCGCGATATCGCCGCCGAAGGTTTCGATCCCGGCATGGATCGTCGCCTTCGTGCCCGCGATCAGCGAAACGTTGCCGCCCTCGGTGACGATCTTGCCGCCGAGGGTCAGCGTGCCGCCCGCCTCGGCGCTGAAATTCAGCATGCCGCCGGTCGAAGCGCCGATCGTCGTCGCCGACGGCGTGCCTTGGATGTCGACGTTGCTGGTCGAAACGATCGATAGATTGCGCGTGCCGGTCGTCCCGGTCGACGACAGCGTGCCCGAAACGACGACGCCGCCGATCGCACCCGTGGCGTTGAAATCGAAAGCGCCGCCGCTGCCCGCGAACGTGATGGCACCGGAAAGATTGATGGCTTGGCTGCCGGCGCCGCCTTCGCCATAAACCGTGAACGTGCCGGAATTGGCCGTGAACGCGATCGCATCCATACCCACGCCGCCGGCACCCGCCGCCGTGCTGAGGCCGGTGACCACGAAATTGTTGTTGGCGGTGCGCCAATCCGCGCCCGGCATCGCCAAAATGCCGTATTCCGCGCTCGAGTTGCCGTCGATCGTCGCGGTGCCGCCGCTGCCGGCGTCGATCACGCCCAGCGACCAGATGCCGCGCGAAAACCCGGAGCCGGTCGAAATGCCGGTCAGGCTCAAATCGCCGCTGCCCGTCGCGATGTCGCTGTAATAGGCCGCGAGAATGCCGTGCGAGCTGGCGCCGGGTCCCGAATCGCCGTTGATCGTGATGTCGCCCGACGTCGTTTGCAGGGTGACGCGGTTGCCCGCCGTATCGCCCTGCATGAACACGCCGCTGCCGTCGTTGCCGTTACCGCCATAGCCGGCGATCGCGATATTCCCGGCACCCGTCGAAATCGAAACGCCGCCGCCGCCGGCGGTCGAGTAGAGATAGACGCCCGCGGGCGCGGCACCGCTCGCGGCACCCGTGCCGCGCGCGTAGAAATTGCCGCCGCCGGTCGCGATCGTCACGCCGCGCGCCGTGCCCGAATCGTTGTAGCCCCGGATCGAAATGCCCTGAACCAAGCCGCCGCCGCCGATCGCGGATTGCGTGGGCATGGCGTCGGTCAATCCGCCGGTCCCGCCGCCCATGACGATGTAGCCGCCATTGGTGCTGATCGTGATGTCGCTGTTCGTCGGCTGGATGTCGATATAGCCGGTAGCCGCACCGCCGGAGCGCGCGTTGAAAATCATGCTCATCGCGCCCGGACCCGTCGCGGTCAGGCTTTTGTCGATGACGATGTTGCCGGCCGATAACAGATTGAGGACCGCGGACGACGCGATGTTGAAGCTCTGATTCGCCGTGACGTTGATGTTGCCGCCCAGCAAGGTCACGTCGCCGGTGAAGGTGTTCGCCTGCGACAGCGTCACGTTTCCGGCGTTGCCTTGGATCGTGAAGCTGTCGGCGAGCGCGTCCTGGGTGATCGTGCCGGTCTGCGCGAAGCCCACGCCGGACAGATAGAAGCTGCCCGTGCCCAGCGTCGAAGTCTGGACGATCGCCGTGTTCGAATTGACCAGCGACACGTTGGTCGCCGTGCCCGTGCGGTTCAGCGTGAGGTTGATGAACGCGTTCGTGGGATCGTTCAGCGTGACGGCACCGGTGCCGCCGATCACCAGACTGGCCCCGCCCGTGATGCCATAGGTCTGCACGACCGCGCCGCCCGCGTTCAGCGTGACGGTGCCGGCGGTCGTGACCGTGCCGCCGATGGAGATAAGGCCGGTCGTGTTCAGCGTCAGCGCGGCATTGCTCAGCGAGATCGCCGCGCTCGAAACGAAGCTGCCGCCCAAAGCGCCGACGCCGTTATAGCCCGCCGTCGTCAGGTAACCGTTGTTGGTATTGATCGCGGCGTCGACGAAGACGTCGCCGGCGGCCTGCAGCACGAGATTGATGTTGAGGTTCGTCGCCGAAATCCCGGCGCTGATGTTGATCGAACCTTGGGCGTTCAGCGTCAACGTGCGCGTCGAAAACCCGGTATAGACGATCGCGTCGTCGACGTTGATGTTCCCCGCCGTGCCCGAGCCGCCGGTCGCGGAATCGATCGTGATGTCGTTGGTCGCCAGCAGCCCGAGTAGAACGGCGGGCGACATATCGCCGCCGAACGTCGCGATCGTGAAGTCGGTCGGGTCGATCAGCAGCGTCCCGTCGCGCCCGTTGAACGCGCGCGTGTCGACGGCGACCGAATTGCCGAACGCGATCTTGTTCTTGCCCGAGGTTTCGACGAAGCCGCCGTCGCCCGCGATCGTGCCGCCGCGCGCCGTGATGGTACCTTCCATGCGCGCGGTGTCGTCCGCCCACAGCACGACCTTGCCGCCATTGCCGTTGAGCGTCGCGTTCGCGTCGATCACCGCCGCGGCGTCCATGTAGAGCGTTTGCGCGTTGTAAGCCGTGCCTTGGCCGTGCTGACCGCCGCCGACCAGGACCGTGCCGCCGCCCGCTTCGCCCGAGGCGCGGATATCCGTGCCCGCCGCGAGTTCCACCCGCCCGCCGAGCACGGTGACGTTGCCGCCCTTGGCGTCGGCCTCGTTGCCCGACACGTCCAAACGGCCCGCGACCACGGTCGTGCCGTTCTCGCCGCCGTCGATGACGATCTCGCCGTTTTCGATGCGCGCCGAGCGCGCTTCGACGATGCCGGTCACGTTGATCACGTTGTTGATCACGTCGCGCGCCGCGCGCGCGGTCATCAGCACGCGCCCGCCATCGGCTTGGATCGTGCCGCTATTCTCGACCAGCGCGTTCGCACCCGTGGGCGCTTGATTGACCGTGCCGGTCGACGCGAACTTCAGCAAACCGTCGCCGAAGAAATCCAACGTAAACGTCGGCGTGCCCGCCAGCACCACCGTGCCGCCTTGCGCGACGATCGTGCCCTTATTCTCGACCGCCGCCGCCGACAGCACCGCGAAGCCGCCTTGGGCGACGTTGACGAAGCCTTCGTTGATCACGCGCGCGTTGACGTCGCCCGCGATCGAGAAGTTGAGATTGCCGGCGAGGAAGTCGGCTTGGCTCATCCGCGACGTGGTCGCGACCAAGCCGTTCACGTCGACCATCGCCGTCGGCCCGAAGAAAATGCCGGCCGGGTTCATGATCACGACCCGGCCATTGGCCTGGATCGAGCCGAAGATCATCGACGGGTCGGGGCCGATGACGCGGTTCAGCGCCAGCGAACTGCTATCCGGCTGGATGAAGCGGACGATATTGCCCGCACCCACGGAGAAGCTTTGCCAGTCGATCGACAGCGTCGCGCTATTTTGATTGATGGTGAGCTGGTTCGCACTGGTCTGCGAGATCGTGCCCGAACCGCCGACGACATTGCCGCCGGTCGGCAGCGCTTGCGCCTTGGCTTGATCGGTCGGCAGCACCGCGAAGGGCAGACCCAGTGCGGCCGCCCCTAAACCCCAGCGACGAAAACGCCCCCAGCGCACGCGGCGGCGATGCGCCGCGCGGCGTTCGGGAGCGTCAACTTCGCGCGGGAAGCGCATCAATCAAAACACCAAGCTTTGTCCGGGCTTTCCGCAAATAGTGCGGCCCCTCAAGAACAGAAAGTTTAATAGTAGAGGGGGTGATTTGACCAGCGCTGAGTTGATACCGAGGGGGAAAAGACACGCTAAAAACGCGCCGATACGTCCATCAGAATGCGCCAGGGATGCTCGCCCTCGGCCTGGCCGGGGGCGCGGGTCAAGGGCTTGGCGAATTCCAGCCCGCCACTGATCCAGCTATCCGGTTGGACGCGCACGCCCAATCCGGCCGATGACAAAAACTGCGTCTGCGAGGCGCCGCCCGTCCGGCGGTTCCACGCCCAACCCGCGTCGTAAAACACGTAAGGCTGCCAGCCGTCGCCGGCCAAATCGCCGTAGCGCAGATCCACACCTTGGCCGAAGGCGTTGCGCCCGGTGATTTCCGAAGGGTCGTAGCCGCGCCCGAAGCGCGAACCGCCCAGCGCGAATTCCTCGCCCGCGAACAACACCGACGACGTCGCCTGGCCGCTGCCGACCCATTGCACGCTGAATTTTTCCGGCAGGACCTGGATGCGGCGCAGCTCCGCCGTCCATTTGCTGAAATTCGGATTGGCGCCCGCGCGCGACAACAGATTATTGCCTTCGTCGGTCGAACTGATACCCAACCCCCGCGTGTATCCCAACGACATGACCGTGGCGCCCTGCAGGAAGCCGACATGCGTATAGGTCGCGCGGATGTCGCCGGCGGTATATTGCTCGTTGGTTTGCAGCGTGGCGCCGACCAGCGTGCGCGTCGTCGCGAAGAAGACCGACGAATCGAGCGTCAGATTTTCGCGCCGCGAACGGATCACCGGATAGGAGAGGCGCGGCCCCGCACGCCACGCCACCGTATTGACGCGCAGCGATTTCAGCGTGTGGCCGGGCCAGCCCCAGGAATAGGTCGTGTCCCAGCCGAGCGTCAGCCCGTCGCCGCCGACCGGCTGGCTGTAGCGCAACGCCGCCTGGCGCATCTCGCGCGTGTCGTTGGGCACCGTTGTCAGCGTCACGCCGATCTGCTCGGTAAGGCCCAAAAGGCCGCTAAACGTCGTATCGCCCGACAGCGACCACGGGCCTTGGAATTTCGAACCGCGATTGCCGAGCGTGACGCCGGCGGAGATCGGCTTCTCGGCGATTTTGACGTTGAGGTCGGAAGCGCCCGGCGTGTCGCCCGGCGCCAACGTGCCCGCCGCAAGCACGCCCGACAAATCGCCCGCGAGCAACAGCCCGCGCTCGATCCATTTGACGTTGACCGGCCGCCCGTCGAACGCGCGGCGCATATAGGCGGTGATCCGCTCGCGCACCGGTTCGCTGCCGCCGTCGAACACGATGCGGCCGAGAAAACCTTCGACGATCTGGATCCGGAACGTGCCGTCGCCCACGCGCTGCGGCGGCACGAAAGCGCGCGTCAGCACATAGCCGTCGGCGCGATAACGCGCTTCGATCTTCTCCGCCGCTTCGACGATCGAAGACAACCCGACGGTGTCGCCGATCAGCGCGCCGTAATCCTGCGCCAACACGTCGGCGGGATAGACCGTGCCGCCTTCGACGGTGATGCGCGTGACGGGAAAACGCAGCTCGTCCACCGCGCGGCGTTCGGGGGCGCGCGGCTGGGCGGGAATGGTGAGTTCGAGATCGGCCTGCGGCACCGGAATTTCGCGCGGGCCCAGGCGCGGCTCGGCCGAGGGCGGAATCACGACCCCCGAATTTTGGGCGTAGGCCGTCGTCCCCGCCACGACTGTGGCAAGGCATGCCAATACGATCGCCTGCCGAACCGCGTGCGACATCTTCCGTAACCGTTTATACTGATTCGGAATGGAGGAGAATCCCCTTGTTACACAAGGAGGAATCAACCATCCTCCAAATGGCGAGGCTCTCTAGGTCAATCATCGATGCAGCAAGTCTTTCGGCTGTTGTCCCTGGCAGCAGCAATTTTTACAGTCTTCGCATACCCGGCGCTGGCCCAGCAACAGCCGCCAGCGGCGGCACGTCCGGCCGCCCCTGCGGCGGCCGAGGAATTCAAGCTCACCGGGTTCCGCAGCGCCAATTTCGGCATGACCGCCGATCAAGTGCGCCAGGCGATCCGCCGCGACTTTCCCGCCGCCGCCGACAAGATCGAAACGACCGAGAACGCGGTCGAGCGGACGACTGTTTTATCTATCCAAATCAACGATTTGTTGCCCAATACCGGGACCGGGATCGTCGCCTATGTGATCGGCTATCGCAGCAAGCAGCTGGTCCAAGTGACGGTAACTTGGGGTGGTGGAATCAATCCGAATTTTAAGCCGGAGCAAGCGCTTGGCGCCGCGCGCCAATTGCAGGGCTATTTCGCCGGCCAGGGTTATAAGGCCGATACGGTCGTCACCAACGCCCAGCAGCGCGACGGATCGATCATCGTCTTCGCGGGCGACGACGCCCAACGCCGCCGCACATTGCTGGTCCTGGCGAATGTGACGGGCCAGGACGGCAAGCCGCCGGAAGGCGCGCCGGTCCTGCAATTGTCGTATATTCGCGATCCTCAAACCCCCGACGTGTTCCAAATCCGCCGGGGCGACTTTTAAACCGAACGGCCCATGCACAAACGCACGTTCAAGAAAGGTCAGCCGATCTTCAAGGAAGGCGATCGTGGCCTTGAAGCGTTCTTGATCGAATCGGGTAAGGTTTTGATCCTGAAAAAAGGCGCCGCCGCGCCGGTGATCGTCGCCGCCCTGCCGCAAGGTTCGTTGTTCGGCGAGATGGCGATCCTCGACGGCAGCCCGCGCATGGCGACGGCCGTGGCCGGCGAAGACACGGTCTGCGTCGTCATCAATTCGATGCAGCTGCAACAAAAGCTGATGTCGCTGCCGCCGGATATTCTGCGGATCCTCACCGCGTTGATGGAATATGTGCGCGCGGTCGTGCCCTTCGATCAACGCACGAAAGTCGGCCAGGGCCCCGAGCCCACGCAGCGCGACCAGCAAGCGCGCATGATGCTGCCCAGCCCCCAAGTCGTCGAAGGTTTCGGCATCACCGACCCGATGATGAAGGCGCTGGTGCGCATGTTGTGCGACTATACGCGCCGGCGCCTGCCGCCCGAATTGCTCAAAGCCTGAAAGGTTTCCGACGTTGCGCGTTTCCCTGGCCGTTCTGTCGCTGATGCTGCTGGCGGGCTGCCAGGCCGCCAATACCAATGCGGGCGGCGGCACCGCACCATCGGTCGGGCTTTCCAGCGCCAACGAAACCTGCCGCGCGCAAACCCGCAGTGCGGGTGCCCGCACCGACACGCCGGTATGGGACGTGCTGTGCGGCGCCTCGGAGCGCCCGGTCGGCGCCGTGCATTCGGCGAGCGATCTGCGCAATGCCGCACCGCCACGCGCCTTCGCCGATTCGAACGCCTATCGCTCGCTGACCGCGCGCGCCAATTGCCCCGCCCCCGAAACGCTGCGTTTGCCCGATGCGGGCGACATGCTGATCGCGACCTGCGCGCTGAACGATGGCGGCTGGCCGTGGATCGCGGCCGCGTTGTCGGCCGACGGCAAGCTCGCCGTGGGCGAAGGCACGCCGGGGGCCGCCCCCGCTTTCGCCGAGGGCATCGCGAACGCGCTGGGCAAGCAAGCCTTCACCGCCAATGATCGCCGCGCGCTGCTGAGCGAATTGCAACGCCGCCTCGGCGCCGACGCCCTCGCCGCCGGGGCCGCCGCCGGGCGCTATCAGGATTTCGTCGAACTCGCGCGCGTGCAGAACAGTGTCGGCAACCATGCGGGTGCCGAGAAAGCCTATCGCCAAGCGCTGGACCTGCAGATCCGCGCGATGGGCGCCGAGCATGCGGGCATCGGCACGACGACCACGCTGCTTGCGGTCGAGATTTCCAATCAAGGCCGCGTCGAGGAAGCCGACGAGTATTTCCGCCGCGCCGAAGCTTTGGTGCTGAAGGCGACCGATCCGGGCGAATATCCGCGCTACCTGACTTATCTCGGGCTTCACGCCGCCAATCGGCGCGATTGGGGCCGCGCCCTGACGATCGCGCGCGATGCGATCGCGCGCCGGCGCGCATTGATCGAACAAGCGGGCGGGGGCATTCCCGCCTCGCTCGACACGGCGGGCGACGCGGCGTCGATCTTCGGGTCGACCGTGTTCCTGCAAGCGGAACTCGCCCACGCGCTGATGTTCGCTTCCGCCATGGCGCAGCGCGGCGGCGATCTCGCCTCGGCCGAAACCTACGCGGTCGAAGCGCGAAGGATCGTCGAACAGACGCCGGGCCTGCCCGCATGGTGGCGCCCGCAAGCCTGGGGCCAGCTGGGCACCGTGCTGGCGCTTCGCGGCGATTTCCGCAACGCCGAGCGTTTGCTCGCCAACGCCGCCGCCGAACGCACGCGGATTTTCGGCGCGACCTGGCCCACCGCCCAAGCGCTGATGGATCTGGGCCGCGCGCAAGCCGACGAAGGCCGCTACGCCGAAGCGATCGGCAATTACCGCCAAGCCTTCGCCATCGCCGCCAACGAAACCCCGGCGCGGGCGTTGAATTTCGAACAGATCCAGCCCTTCCTGGCGGCGGCGGAAGCGCGCGCGCGCGAAACCGCGGCCGAACGCGCGCAGCTTTACGCCGAGATGTTCGCCGCCGTGCAGATGCTGCGCGACGGCACGCGCGGCCAAGCGGTCACGCGCATGACCGAACGCATCGCCGAAGGCGGCGGACGGGCGGGCGAGTTGGCGCGGCTGATCGGCGACGCCGCGCAACGCCGCGACCGCTTGCAGATCGAATTGGCGATCGAACCCGGTCGCCAGCGCGATGCCAAGCGCGAGACCAAAGCGCGCGAGGAATTGACGCAAGTGCGCGCGACGATCGCCTCGCTCGAATCCGACATGGAACGCGAAGCGCCGGGCTATGCCAGGCTTGCCAGCGCCAAGCCGGTCGAACCCGAGCGCCTCGCCCAAGCGTTGCGCCCGGGCGAAACGCTGATCAGCTACGTGTCCGGTCCCGAAGGCGCTTACGCGTTTCTGGTGACGTCGTCGGGTTTGCGCGCGGCACGCCTCGATACCGACGACGCCAAGCTCGGCGAAGACGTCGCTGCCTTGCGCGAGGCCTTCAAGGTGACCGATCGCAGCGTGAAGCCGTTCGACCTCGCGCTGTCGCATCGCCTCTATCGCACGCTGTTGGCGCCGTTCGAGGCGGAGCTGGCGCGCACCGATCAGTTGTTCGTCGTGGGCACGGGCCCGCTCGCCAGCCTGCCGTTCTCGGTGCTGACGACCGCGCCGTCCGCGCCCAACGATTACGCGCGCGCACCATGGCTCGCGCGGCGCATGGCGATTTCCTCGCCGCCGACCGTGCGCGCCTTCCTCGACATGCGCGCGCTGGCCGCCAAGCCGTCGGCGCCGCAGCCATTGCTTGCCGTCGCCAATCCGGTTTTCGCCGGCGCGGGCGATGGCTTGGGCAAGCTCGCCGATGTGTGCCGCAGCCAAGGTTCCGTGCCCAACGCGATGATCCGCGGCCTCGCACCCTTGCCCGAAACCGCCGACGAGGTGCGCCGCGTGGCGACCAGCCTGCGCGCCGGGCCCGATGCGCTGCTGCTGGGGGCGGACGCCACTGCGGGCAATCTGCGCGCGCGTAATCTCGCCGATTACCGCGTGCTCTATTTCGCCACGCACGGCTTGCTGCCGGGCGAATTGCGCTGCCAGGGGCAGCCGGGCTTGGCGCTGACCCCGCCGGCCGCCGAAGCGACCGACCCGGCCGACGACGGTTTGCTGGAAGCCGCCGAGATCGCCGCAATGCGCTTGGACGCCGATCTGGTCGTGCTGTCGGCCTGCAACACGGCGGCGTCCGGCGACCGGCTGGGCGGGGAATCGCTTTCCGGCCTCGCCGAAGCCTTTTTCGCCGCGGGCGCACGCGGGCTGCTGGTCACGCATTGGCAGGTCCCCAGCGTCCAGACCGTGGCGCTGACGACCGGCATGTTCGACCGGCTGGGCGGCGATCTAAAACGCGGCATCGCCCCGGCCCTGCAAGCCGCGCAGATGCGTCTGGCCGACGATCCCAGCACCGCGCATCCCTATTTCTGGGGCGCTTTCGTCCTGCAGGGCGACGGCGCTTCGCGGGATGCCAAAACCGCCCAAGCGCGCTAATATAGCGTTATGCGTTTCGCACCCACCCTGGCCCTGACCGCCGCCCTGCTCCTGGCTGCCCCGCTTGCGGGCGCCAACGAATTGGTCGTGCTGGACGCCAAGGGTGTGGATCTCGCCCCCGGCGCCAAGGTCGACGGCACGGCGAAACTGACCCTCGCGGCCGGTGCGCGTTTGACGCTCGTCGCCGCCGACGGGCGCACGATCAAGCTCAAAGGCCCGTACGACGACAGCCCCGCCCCCGGCCAAGCCGAGCAGGCGAATATGGGCGACGCGCTCAAGAATTTGATGAGCCAGCGCGGTTCCGGCACGGCCCAGCTCGGTGTGGTGCGCGCGGGCAGCGAAGGGGCCGATTTGCCCGAACCTTGGGTGCTCGACGTCGCGCGCTCGGGTCCGCGCTGCTTGCCGATGGGTACCGCGCCCGTGTTGTGGGGCCCGCGCTTCGGCGAAGCGACCGAGTTGAAGATCGAGCCCGCCGACCGGTCCTGGCGCGCCAAAGGCAGCTGGCCGATCGATCAGGATCGCCTGGCGCTGCCGCCCAGCATTCCCATTTCCGACGGCACGACCTATCAGGTCGATGTCGGCGGCAACCCGGCCGCCATCGTCGTATTCCGCATTCCCGCCGCCCTCGCCGATCCGGTCGCGCAAGCCGCCTGGATGCTCGAAAAAGGCTGCGAAGATCAGGTGCGCGCGTTGGCGCGCGTGGCGTCCCGCTAACCACCCCCTCTCAACCAGAAAAAAGCAACGATATGGCGCTGGGTGAAAACGCGAAGCGTATCGTCGCCTCGCTGGCGATCGCGGCCTTCGCGACCATCTCGACCTACGCGGTCTTCCAGTTCTTCCCGTTCCTGGCGACGGCCGAACGCTGGACGATCGATTTCCGCATCGCCAATTTGTCGCCGCCCGAGCCGCAGCACCCCGATATCGTGCTGGCCGCGATCACGGAAGAATCGCTGGCGCAATTCCCCTATCGCTCGCCGGTCGATCGCGGGTTCCTGGCGAAGACGCTGCGCATCCTGGAAGCCAAGGGCGCCAAAGCGCTGCTGATCGACGTGCTCTTCGATCAGGAGACGGAGCCCGAGAAGGACGACATGCTGCGCGAAACGCTCGCGTCGCTGAAAATCCCCTTCGCGATCAGCTATTCGGACTCGCCCCTCTACGTGACCGAGGACCAGCTCGAATATCTCAACGATTTCGTGAAGCCCGAATGGCGGGGTCTTGCCGATATCGAACCCGATATCCGCGACGGCATCATCCGCTTCATTCCGCCCGCGCGCGATTTGAAGGACGGCACCAACGTGCCCAACGTCGCCGCGCGCGTCGCCGAACGTTTGGGCGTGACCATTCCGCGCGATCAGCGCCGCATCGCCTGGCGGGGCGAGCCGGATATGGAAACGCCGGCGTTCCGCTCCTTCCCCAGCCACGCCGCCGCGTTGCTGCCCGATGCGTGGTTCAAGGACAAGATCGTGCTGGTGGGGGCCGATCTGTCGCTGACCGACCGCTATCGCACGCCGTTCTCGATCGGGCGCGATCGCGGCGACAACCGCATGGCCGGGGTGATCATCCAAGCGCATATCCTGGCGCAGATGCTGGAAGGCCGCGTCTCCGCCGAAGACCGGTTGTTCTGGCCGTTGGTGATCACGCTCGCGGTGCTCGCGTTGATCGGTGCGAGCCTCGGCAATACCGGCGTGCCGATCTGGCTGCGTCTCGTCGGCGGCATCTTCGCCGTCGTGGCGCTTTGGGCCGTCGGCTGGACGCTGTTCATCGGCAACTATCCCGGGGCGGATTGGGTCGAAGCGTGGATCGGCGGCCGGTCGATCATCATTCCGCTGACCGAGCCGATCGTCGCCTTGGGCCTCGCCATTTGGCTCAACGATGCGTGGTCGGGCCGCGCGGAACGCCAGCAGAAGAAATTCGTCGAAGGCGTGTTCAGCAAATACGTCTCGGGCGAGCTGCTGAAGGAAATCGTCAAGGACCCGAGCAAGCTGGAGCTCACCGCCAGCCGCCGGCCGATGTCGCTGCTGTTCACCGACGTGCAAGGTTTCACCACGCTGTCGGAGAAGATCACGCCGCAGCACCTCGCCGATTTGCTCAATCGCTATCTCGACGGTGCGTGCAAGGAGCTGTGGAAATACGGCGGGACGGTCAACCAGTTCACCGGCGACGCGATCTACGCGATGTACAACGCGCCGCGCGAGCAGCCCGACCATCCGCGCATGGCGCTGCTATCGGCCATCGATATCGACGCGTTCTCCGAACGCTTCCGTGCCGAGGAACGCGCCAAGGGCGTCGATTTCGGCATGACGCGCATCGGCGTGCACACGGCCGAAGCCAATGTGGGGAATTTCGGCTCGACCGAGCGGTTCGAGTTCAAGGCGCTTGGCGATGCGGTCAACACGGCCGCGCGCCTCGAAGGCCTGAACAAATATTTCGGCACGCGCATCCTGGTCACGCAGCAGACCAAGGATTTCTGCCCCGATATCCCCTGCCGCAAAGTCGGCGGCGTGATCGTGAAGGGCAAGACCGAGCCCATTCATGTCTACGAGCCGTTGAACGCAGAACGCGCCAACGACGCGCAGACGAAAAGCTACAACGCCGCATTCGCTTTGATGGTCGCGAAAAGCGACGAAGCCCTCGCCGCATTCGAAAAGCATTGCGCCGAGTTCCCCGAAGACGGGCTGGCGCAATACCATGTCGAACGCCTGCGCGAAGGGGAAAACGGCGAAGTCTTCGCGATGGCGGAGAAGTAAAAAAAGTTTACGAGTTAGTCCATTAGCTCAATACTGTTGAGTAAAACCACCAATTCCTAAACTTGACTTTAGTTTATCTTCCCTGTATTTTGCTCAACGTGATTGAGCAAAATACAGGGAAGATAAACCAACTTGAAAAAGCTTTGCCGGAAGGGCTGCTGGTCGATGCCGCCTGGATGACCGAGCACGGCTTCGCCACCAATCTGCGCAGCCACTACGTCAAGACGGGCCGTTTAGAACAACCGGCACGCAGCGTATATCGGCGGCCGCGCGGCAAACTATCCTGGCAGCAAGCGGTCATCTCGCTTCAGACGATTCTGTTGCGCGATCCATTGATCGTCGGCGGACGCACAGCGCTCGAGTTGCAAGGCTTCGCACATTACCTGAAGGCCACTGCGACGGAGATACATCTCTACGGACCGAAGGCGCCACCAAACTGGCTAGATACCTTGCCTTTGCCCGTACGGTTCTTCCATCACAACAGCACGAAACTTTTCCGCAATGCGCCGATACATTCCGGGATCGGCAGCCTCGCCTGGGACATCGCAAAGAACGAACTCGCCCATAGCGGGGCGGAGGCCAGCTTCAACATGCAGCCCTGGGGTCAATGGGATTGGCCGTTGACGCTATCGACGCCGGAGCGCGCGATCTTGGAACTACTCGACGAAGTTCCCGATCGAGAGACGTTCGAACAGGCGGATAAACTATTCGAAGGCCTGTCATTGCTGCGCCCTCGCCGGCTGGAAAAGCTGCTCGGCGATTGCAAAAACGTGAAGGTCAAACGTCTCTTTTTCTTCTTCGCCGCCCGGCACGGGCATGCCTGGACCAGATATCTCAAGCGGAGCGATTTCGATCTAGGGGCCGGAAAGCGCATGCTGGTCAAAGGCGGGCATCTCGACAAGACATTCCAGATCACCGTGCCGGACGGATTCTGATGCCGTTCGCGGACATCTATCGCCGCCAAGTCGCTTTGCTCGTCCGTACGTTGCCTCTTGTCGCGGAGGAAGACTGCTTCGCGTTGAAAGGCGGCACGGCGATCAATCTGTTCGTCCGCGACATGCCGCGCCTGTCGGTCGATATCGACCTGACCTACCTGCCTGTTCAACCGCGTGATGAATCCCTCGCGGCGATCGACGCGGCGATGAAGCGCATCGCAGGGCGCATCGAAAAGACCATCGCAAGCGTGCGGGTAGAATTTCATCGGCATGACGGCGCGGTGACATCGCTTTTCGTCCGCACCGACGGCATCCAGATCACGATCGAAGTCACACCGGTTCTGCGCGGTTGCGTGTTCGAACCCAAGCTGCGTCGTGTGACCGGCAAGGTCGAGGACGAATTCGGTTTCGCCGAGATCCAGGTTGTCTCATCGGCCGATCTTTACGCCGGGAAGATCGTTGCCGCTCTTGATCGCCAACATCCGCGCGACCTGTTCGACATCCGCGATCTGCTGCGGCACGAAGGCATCGACGGCGCGCTGCGCATCGCGTTCATCGTGTATCTACTCAGCCACAATCGCCCGATGGCGGAAGTTCTGGGGTCACCGCAGAAGGATATCCGGCAGGAATTCGCACGCGGCTTCGACGGCATGACGGATCGGCCGGTGTCGCTCGACGCGCTCATCGCGGCGCGTGCTGCGCTCGTGACGGAGATCGTGGGCAATATGCCGGCCGAACATCGTCAATTCCTCGTTTCATTCGAAACGGGCACGCCGGAATGGGATTTGATCGATGCGCCGAAGGCCCGCCAGCTTCCGGCCATCCAATGGCGTATGCGCAATCTCGATATGCTGGCGCCCAAGAAACGGGCCGCACTGGTTCAACAACTCGTCGCTGTCCTGAAGGCCTAAGCCTTCAAACGCCAGGGGCGCGAATCGGTTCCGCGCACCACGCCGAACAGCTTGTCGAACGCGGCCATCCCCGATGGCGTGACGCTGAGAGCACGGCTGTCGCGCGACCGACGCACCCAGCCTTCGTCCAGGCAATGACGGCACAGCGCCGCCCCCAATCGCCCGGCAAGGTGCGAACGCCGCTCACTCCAATCCAGGCACGGGCGGCAGGTGAGCGGCGATTCGTCCGGCGCGTTCACGCCCAATCGCACGAAGAATGCGGCGCCCGTTTTCGTCACATGCGCGGACTCGTCGTCGAGCACGACATGGCCGCGTTCGACCAGCGAATCGGCCAACGCCACGCCCAAACGCCCGGCGATATGGTCGTAGCACGTGCGCGCCGCACGCAGATTCGCGTCGCGCGGGCCGGTGCGCACCGGTGCCGCGCCGCGCGATTCCGCCGCGACCTTCATCAGGCTTTCGAGCATTTCGGCGATGCGGCTCGACGCGAGGCGATGATAGCGATGCCGCCCTTGCGCACGGATCGTCACCAGCCCCGCCTTGGCGAGCTTCGCCAAATGCCCGCTGGCGGTTTGCGGCGTCACGTTCGCGGCCCGCGCGAGTTCACCGGCCGTCAACGCGCGCCCGTCCATCAATTCGAGCAGCATCGACGCGCGCGCGGGATCGCCGGCGAGCGATGCGATTTCGGCCACGGATGCGATGGTCACCATGCGCCCAATCTAGCACGCACCCGCGCGCGATGCTTCGGCGTCGGCCGTAACGTCCGCCGCCCGGACGCGGCGATGGTGGCGCCCATGAAAACGATCTTCTATGGCTGGCGCGTCGTCGCCGGCGCGTTCGTCGTCGCGATGTTCGGCTGGGGCGTCGGCTTCTATGCGCCGTCGGTCTATCTGCAAGCGACGATCGACAAACATGGCTGGCCGATCGGAATCGTTTCCGCCGCCATCACGTTTCACTTTGCGCTTGGTGCTTTGGCGGTCGCCCAATTGCCGCGTTTGCACAAACGCTTCGGCGTGGCGCGCGTGACGCTGGCGGGGGCCGTGTCGCTCGCCATCGGCGTGATCGCCTGGGCGCATGCGGAAGCACCCTGGCACGTCTTCGCCGCCGCGATCCTGACGGGGATCGGCTGGGTCGCGATGGGGGCGGCGGGTGTCAACGCCATCGTCGCCCCGTGGTTCGAACGCCGCCGCCCGGCGGCGCTGTCCACCGCCTATAACGGGGCCAGCGTGGGCGGCACGTTGTTCACGCCGCTCTGGGTCGCCGCCATCGCCGCGTTCGGTTTCGCCGCCGCGTCGATCGGGTTCGGCATCGCGATGATCGCGGTGATCGCGATCCTGGCCGCGACGGTGCTGCGCGCCACACCCGACGCGATGGGATTGCGCCCCGACGGCGACGACGCGGCAATGGCAGCACAAGCCGCCAAGCGGATCGAGCCCGCGCGCGTCGAAAGCCTCCGCCGGGACCGCGCATTCGTCACGCTCGCCGCCGGCATGGCGCTGGGCCTGTTCGCGCAGATCGGCTTGATCGCGCATCTGTATTCGCTGCTCGTGCCCGCTTTGGGCCCGCAAATCGCGGCCTATGCGGCGGCGTTGTCGACCGTCTGCGCCATTCTGGGCCGCACGGCGCTGGGCTGGCTGATGACGCCCGCCACCGACCGGCGCGTCGCGGCCGCCGCGAATTACGCGATGCAATGCCTGGGCTGCGTCGCGTTTCTGCTGGCAGGCACGGACGGCATCGTGTGGCTGTTCGCGGGCGTGATGCTCGTCGGGTTCGGGATCGGCAACACCACGTCGCTGCCGCCCTTGATGGCGCAGATCGAGTTCGCCAAAGCCGACGTGCCCAAGGCCGTGGCGCTGTCGGTCGCGATCGGCCAGGGCACTTATGCGTTCGCGCCTGTCGCCTTCGGCCTGTTGCGCGAAACGGGTGCCACCTGGAGCGTATTCGCCGCCGCCATCACGATCTATCTGATCGCGGCGTGCTGTTATCTCGCCGGGCGCGGCGCCTATCTTAACGCGCCCAGACGCGGTCGAGTTTGACGAAGCGATTGACGATCGCGAGAAGCGCCACGGTGCCGATGATCGTCAAGGCCGAGATCGCGTGGACCGTCGGCTCCAGGCTGAACGACGCTTCGGCGTAGATGCGCACCGGCAGCGTCTGCATGCGCGCGGTCGTCAGGAACGACGTCACCGTCACCTCGCCGAACGAAATCAGGAAGGCGAGAATACCCGCGACCGCCAGGCCGGGGGCGAGGTTGGGCAGGATCGTCGTGACGAACACGAGGCCGCGCGTGGCGCCCAAGGACGACGCCGCTTCCTCCAAGCTGCGGTCGAGTTGCAAGACCGACGTGCGCAGCATCGAAATGCAGAACGGCAATATCACCACCACATGCACCATCACCAAGCCCCAGAAAGGCGGAATGGCGATGAACCATTGCAGCAAGCGCAGCATGCCCACCGCAATGGCGACATGCGGCAACGCGAGCGGCAGCATCCAGAACGCGGCGACCGCCCCCTTGCCCGGGAATTCCGCGCGCACCAGCGCGAAGGCCGCCGGCAAGGCCAGCGCGAGCGCGATCAACATCGAAATCGCCGCGAGCTCGAGCGAATTCTGCGCGTCGCGCAAATACGTCGACGCGTCGAACGCCGCCGCATACCATTTGAAAGTAAAGGCGCGGAAACCGGCCACGCTCGCCTGCGGCACGTCGTTGAACGACTGCACGACGACCAGCGTCAGCGGGAAGATCAGCAGGAAGATTGCGAGCCCCAGCAACACGCGCGCGACGATGCCGCCCGCCGCATCGCCCAGCGCGACCAGCTTGCGCGCGAGTTCGGGCGGCAATTCGAAGGCGAGCGGCTTCGCCCCAGCCTTTTGCAGCCACGGCGTCAACACGCGCACGACGCGCTCGACCAGCACCGCGAACGCGATGCCCCAGACGAGCATGATGACCGCCATGGCGGCGGCGGTCGGCGCGTTCAAATTGGTCAACGCCTCCTGCCATACGATCATGCCCGCGACCCAAACTTTCTTGCCGCCGAGGATCGTCGCGGAGACATAGGCCGTGGAGGCGAGCAGGAACACGATGGTGAGGCCCGCGCGCAAACCCGGCAGCGACAAAGGCAGCGTCACCGCGAAGAAGCGCCGGATGCGCGAAGCGCCCAGCGACGCGGCCGCTTCGTCCAAGCGCTTGTCCGCTTGAACCAAGGAGTCATACAGCGCCAAGACCATGAAGGGCAGGAACACCTGCGTTAAGGCGAGTCCAACAGCAAAGTGCGTGAACAGCCAGCCTTGCGGCCGGCCGAGGCCGAACAGCGAGAGGAAGCCATTCACCAGCCCGTCGGGCGACAGCAGCAAGACGATGCCGAGCGAGCGCACAACCACGTTGGTCAGCAACGGGATCAGCACGATGCCGAAAGCATAAGGCCGCCATTGCGCGGGCAAGCGCGCGAGCCACAAGGCGAGCGGATAGCCCAGCGTCGCCGCGGCGAGCGTCACGCCCAAGCCCAACAGAATCGTGCTGGCGATCGTCTCGAGATAATAGCCGTCGCCCAGGATCGCCGCGAATTGCACGAAGCTGGGAACGAGCGACAGCGCCGCGAACGGATCGGGCGATTCCTGCACCGCCAACAGCAGCACGATCGCCATCGGCGCCGCGAAGGCGACCATCAGCCACAACGTGGCCGGGACGGCGAGCGCCATCCCGGCCAGTTTTTGACGAACCATGTTCACGTGCTGGCGGTCGTATCAGCCCGCGATTTCGCGGTTGAAGCGCGAGGTCCACGCCGCCTGCTGAGTGATCGAATAGTCCCAATCGAAATCGACCAGCTTGTTCACATCGGCACCGAGCACGAGCTTGGGTGCGAGATCGGCCGGGATGTTCAAGCCCGACACGGTCGGCGAGTAGTAGATGTCGCGCGCATATTGCATCTGGCAGGCTTCCGACAGATGCAGGTCGATGAAGGCTTCGACCAGTGCCTGGTTCTTCGTGCCGACGGTTGGGCAAGCGACATTCATCGCGATGATCTGGCCTTCGACCGGGTTGGCGATGGCGATATTCGGATTGCGGCTTTCCGCGTACGCACGTGTGAAGGAGCCGAACTCGATCGAGATATCGGCGACACCCTGATCGAACATCGTATAGAGCTGGTCCTGGCTGCCCTGGATCGCGGCGAAGGGCTTCAGTTCGCGGATTTTCGCGAAGCCTGGATCGATCGCGCGCTCGGACCCACCGAACAGCTTGGCCACCATCAACAGCGCGGCAGTACCTTGGGCACCCGGATAAGACGGCCACGCGATGCGGCCCTTCCATTCCGGCTTCCACAAATCCTTCCACGACGTCACCTCGCCCTTGCGCTTGTCGTAAACGACCGTGACCGGATTGAACGCGACGCCATAGCCGCCGAACTTGGCGGATTCATAGAGGTTCTTGGCGTTGGGCACGCGGTCGATCGCCGGGGCTTGCGTCACGCCATCGCGCACCGCTTGGCGGCTTTCAGAAATATTGAGATAGATGAGGTCGAAGGAGGGCCGCCCACGCTCCTGATAGGCGCGCGCGCGCCGTTCCGGCGTGCCGCCGAGAACGTAGTTGATCTTGACGCCGTATTTCTCCTCCAGCGGGCGCACGATGTGCTGGCGGGTGATGCGCTCCTGCGCCCCGCCCCAAATGCCGACGACAAGCTCATCGCCGCGGCGGATCTGTGCCACGGCGTTGAGCCCGAAAATCGCGGGCGAAGCGAGCGTGGCGCCGGCCGAGGCGGCCAACAAGCGGCGGCGGGAAATCATGCGGAGACTCCTTCGTTAGGGGAAGACGAAATCCAGGCGATCGCATCGTCGTCGCCGGACAGGAAGCATTCTTCGCCGGGCGCGGGGATCGTCTCGCTCGACGGGCGGATCACGCGGATCGAAGCGCCGGCGGCGTCGATCTCGATATCGTGAAAGTCGCCGAGATACGCGACATCGCGCACGATGCCGCGCGCGAGAAACCGCCCGGCCCCCAACGCGCGGCTCACGCGCAAACGGGCGGCACGCAGCACGATCAACTCGGCGTTTTCGGGCGTGTCGGGCCCGACGGCGCAGCGCGCCCCATCCGGCAGCGCGAACAACCCGCCCGCGCGGGCCCCCTTGATCACGGTGCGGGCGCCCAGGAATTCGGCGGTGAAGCGATGTTGGGGCGCGTCGCACAAGGCTTGCGGATCGGCGACTTCGACCAGACGGCCGTGATCCATCACGGCGATACGATCGGACATGGCCAACGCTTCGGCCTGATCGTGGGTCACGAACACCGTCGTGATCGACAATCGGCGTTGCAGCGCACGAATCTCGTTGCGCATTTCGGCGCGCAAGGCGGCGTCGAGATTGGACAAGGGTTCGTCGAGCAGCAGCACATCGGGCTCGATCACCAAGGCGCGCGCCAAGGCCACGCGCTGCTGCTGACCGCCGGAAAGCTGAGCGGGATAACGCTCGGCCAAATGCGCCAAGCCGACGAGTTCGAGTGCGGCTTTGACGCGCGTCGCGCGATCGGGCTTGTTCACAAAACGCATGCGCAGGCCGAAGCCGACATTGTCCGCGACCGTCAGATGCGGGAACAACGCGTAATTCTGGAAGACGTAGCCGATATTGCGCCGATGGGGGGCGGCATCCTGGATTTCGCGCCCGCCCACGCGGATGGCGCCGGCGACGGGTGTGACGAACCCGGCGATCATGCGCAGCGTGGTGGTCTTCCCGCAGCCCGACGGGCCCAGGATGGAGAGCAACTCCCCCTTTCCGGCGGTCAGCGTCAGGTCGTTGACGACCGGGGTTTTCCCGTAACGGGCGGAGACATTGGCGATTTCTAGAAACGGCATTCGCACGAACCTCGTCGAACGCCTTTTACAGCAATCGCTATGCCAGTACAGCCAAAGACCCCAGATTCGTGCGCGCTTCCACCGCCGCCCAATCCCATTCGATCCCCAGGCCCGGCGACGCCGACGCCTGAGCCATGCCATCGACGATTTTGACCCGGCTGGCGGCGATCTGGTCGAGCTGCGGAATGTATTCAAGCCACAGCGAGTTCGGCACCGCGCAACACAAGGCGAGGTGCAGCTCCATCAGGAAATGGGGCGCCACGTTCACATTCGCGCATTCGGCCATATGCGCGACTTTGAGCCAGGGCGTGATCCCGCCGATCCGCGCCACGTCGACCTGCACCAAACCGCAAGCATTGCGCTTGAGGTACTCGGCAAAGTGTCCGGGCGAATAGAGCGACTCGCCGACCGCGATCGGCAGGCTGGTCCCGGCCTGGAGGCGCATATGCCCGTCGATGTCGTCGGCGGGTAGCGGTTCTTCGAACCAATCGAGATCGACGCGCTCGTAAAGCTTCGCGCGGCGCAGCGCTTCGGCCGCCGTGAAGCGCTGATTGGCGTCGACCATCAACGCGAAGCCGCGCCCCGTGGCCTCGCGCACGGCTTGCAAGCGCTCGAGATCTTCCCCGCCGCTCGGCTTGCCGACTTTGACCTTGGCGCCTTTGAAACCTTCCTCCTGCGCCTTGACCGCTTCGGCGACCAGCAATTCGGTCGAGTGATGCAGCCAGCCGCCTTCGGTCGTGTAGACGGGGATCGCGTCCTTCGCCCCGCCCGCTTCGACATGCAAGGGCCGCCCGGCCTTGCGGCAGCGCAGATCCCATAACGCGGTGTCGATCGCCGCCATCGCCAAGGCGGTGATGGCACCCACCGTCGTCGCATGGGTGTGGAACAGCATGCCGTTCCACAGACGCTCGACGAACGCCGCGTCCTTGCCCAGCAGGAACGGCCCGAGATGATCGCGCAGCAACGCGATGACCGACGAGCCGCCGGTGCCGATCGTGTAGCTGTAGCCCGTGCCCACGGCACCGTCGGCATCCCAGATGCGCACGATCGGCGTTTCCTGCTTTACGAAGCTTTGGATCGCATCGGTGCGCACGACCGGCGGTAGAAGATCGACTTGACGTATCTCCACGCGCACGATTTTCGCCATTTCATTCCTCCCGATTTTCCGGTTAGATTAACCGCACAACGACGGATCGGGAACGCCCGACCGCATAAAACAGGGGGTTACGCAAATGGAGGTCGCGAAAATTTCTCGCGCGGCGGGCGCTTTGGCGCTGGCGGCGTTGATGTTCGGTCCGGGTGCTGCGGACGCGCAGCAACGCCTGAAATGGGCGCATGTCTACGAAACGAACGAGGCCTACCACACCGAAGCCGTGTGGGCCGCCCAGGAAATCCAGCGCCGGACCAATAACCGCTACGCGATCGACGTGCACGCCGCGTCGGCGCTGGGCAACGAGCAGCAGATCAACCAAGCGCTGCCGCTGGGCACGATCGACATCATCTATACGGGTGCCGCCTTCGCCGGCGCCTCGTTCCCGCCGATCGCGATTTCCAACGCGCCCTATATGTTCCGCGACTTCGACCATTGGAAGGCGTATTCGGAATCGCCGCTGTTCCAGGAATTGTCGAAGGGCTACAACGACAAGACGCGCAACCAGATCGTCGCGTTCACCTATTACGGCGCGCGTCACACGACCGCCAACAAGGCGATCAACACGCCCGCCGACATGCGCGCGATGAAGCTGCGCGTGCCCCAGGCACCGCTCTATCTGATGTACGCCAAGGCCGTGGGCGCCAACGCGACGCCGATCGCGTTCGCCGAAGTGTATCTCGCGTTGCAGAACAAGACGGTCGACGGCCAGGAAAATCCGCTGCCGACGATCCAGGCGAAGAAATTCTACGAAGTGCAGACCCATATCAACCTGACGAGCCATATCTTCGAATCGCTCGTCACGGTGATCGGGCCGACGACGTGGGGCCGCCTGTCGGCCGAGGACAAGAAAACGTTCGAAACGGTGCTGAAGGAAGCCGCCGCCCGCGCGACG
The DNA here is from genome assembly GCA_965228135.1 of Tagaea sp. Classification (GTDB taxonomy): domain Bacteria; phylum Pseudomonadota; class Alphaproteobacteria; order CACIAM-22H2; family CACIAM-22H2; genus Tagaea. The sequence continues at coordinate 3,725,463 of OZ245798.1, read as the reverse complement.
ACCGCGATCCGCACGGCCGAGCTGCAATTGCCCGATTGGTTCAAGCAGCAGGGCAAGACGATCGTCGAGCCGAACCTCGCCGCCTTCATCGACGCCGCCAAGCCGTTGCACAACGACCCGGCGGCGGGTGCGGGCTGGACGAAGGACCATTACGACCGGCTCCAGGCGCTCGGCCGCCGCGGGAGCTGATCCCTTCCACCACGACGAAGCGGAGGCCGCGACGCCGGCCTCCGCTTTTTCTTCCGCCGCACCGCCGGGAGCATTTTACACGTGAGCCAAGTCGATAAAGGGCCCGATCTGGGTGATCCCGCGATCGGCCATTCGGACGATATTCCCGTCGATCTGCGCGACTACGGCGCCGAGGATTGGGCGGCCTTCGCCCTGTTCTGGGCGCTGGCGCTCGTCGTGTTCCTGCAGTTCTTCACGCGCTACGTGCTGAACGATTCCCTCGCCTGGACCGAGGAAATCGCCCGTTATCTGCTGATGACCGTCGCCTTCGTCGGCGGCGGCATGGCGGTGCGCAAAGTCACGCATATCCATATCGAATTCCTGTTCGTCTATATGCCGCTGTGGCTGGCGAAGACTTTGTCGGTCGGCGTCGATCTGATCCGCATCGGGTTCTTCGGCTACGCGACCTATCTTTCCTGGTTCGTGACCGAGATCATGCTGAACCAGCGCATGGTGGTGATCGATATTCCCATGGCCTGGGTCTACGCGCCCTGCATGATCGGCCTCGCCGTCATGACCTTGCGTTCCGTCCAAGTCGCCCTGCGCCATTGGCGCGAAGGGTCGAGTGCCCTCACCCGCGTCGGTTCCGAAGGACGCCTGCAATGATCGCCGGACTGCTTCTCTCCTTCGTCGGCCTGCTGCTGGTCGGCGTGCCCGTCGCGATCGCGCTGGGCGGATCGTCGTTGCTCTACATCATGCTGGAGGGCACGACGCCGCATCTGGTGGTCGTTTACCGCATGATGGCGGGCGTCGATTCCTTCCCGCTTCTGGCGATCCCGTTCTTCATCATGGCGGGGTCGCTGATGAATTCGGCGGGCATCACCGAACGCATCTACGATTTCGCGCTGGCGCTGGTCGGCTGGCTGAAAGGCGGCCTGGGCCATGTCAATGTCGTGGGCTCGGTCATCTTCGCGGGCATGTCGGGCACGGCGGTCGCCGATGCGGGGGGCCTCGGCAATATCGAAATCCGCGCGATGCGCGACCACGGCTACGACATCGATTTCGCCGTCGGCATCACCGGCGCCTCGTCGACCGTCGGGCCGATCATTCCCCCGTCGCTGCCGCTGGTCATCTACGGCGTCATGGCCAACACGTCGATCGGGCAGTTGTTCGCCGCCGGCTTGCTGCCGGGCCTGTTCATGGCCGCGACGATGATGGCGATGGTCGCGTGGTATGCGCATGTGCGCGGCTTCCACGCCGACGCGATGTTCTCCTGGGCCGTGCTGGGCCATACGTTCAAACGCGCGATCCTGCCGCTGATGACGCCCGTGCTGCTGATCGGCGGCATGACGACGGGCGTGTTCACGCCCACCGAAGCGGCGATCGCGGCCACCGCCTATGCGCTGTTCCTGGGCATGGTCGTCTATCGCACGCTGACTTGGCGCGGCCTGGTGCGCGTGTCGATGGAGACGGTGGAAACGACGGCGATCGTGCTGCTGATCGTCGCGGGCGCGTCGATCTTCGGCTACATCATCACCACGACGCGCGTGACCGACGAGATCGCCACGCTGGTGCTGTCGGTCACCAGCGAGCCGTGGGCGGTGCTGATGCTGGTCAACATCTTCCTGTTGATCGTCGGCTGCTTCATGGAAACGATCGCCGCGATCACCATTCTGGTGCCCGTGCTGATGCCGCTGATGGAGAAGATCGGCGTCGACCCCGTGCATTTCGGCATCATCATGGTGCTGAACTTGATGATCGGGCTGCTGACGCCGCCGGTCGGGATGGTGCTCTACATCCTGGCGCGCGTGGCGAATATCAGCTTCGAGCGCACGACCAAGGCCTGCGCGCCGTTCCTGATCCCGCTGTTGGTTTCGCTGCTGGTCGTGACCTATTGGCCGGAAATGGTGCTGTTCCTGCCCAACTACTTCTACCGCTAAGGGCGGATCACTTCGCCGCTTTGGGGGCGAGCTTGTAGCCGAGGCCGCGCTGCGTTTCGATGCCGCAATCGGCCCCGGCTTCGGTCAGGCGTTTGCGCAACGCCGACACGTAGACCTCGATCGCGTTGGACGCGATTTCGTCGCCGAAGCCGTAAAGCGCGTCTTCGAGCTGGGCGCGGCTGACGATCTGGCCGGGGCGGCGCGCCAGCGCGCCGAGCACGCCCAATTCGCGCCGGGTGAGTTTGAGATCCTTGCCGTCGACCTTCGCGACCTGGCCTTCGACATCGACCGCCAAATTGCCGAGGCCGAGTGTGGCCCCCGCCAAGGCGGTGGGCCGGCGCAGCAGCGCTTGGATGCGCGCGACCAGTTCCTCCACGTCGAACGGCTTGGCGAGGTAATCGTCGGCCCCCGCCTTCAATCCGGCGACGCGCTGATCGGCGCGGCCGCGCGCCGACAGGATCAAGACCGGGAATTGGCGCTTGGCGCGGCGCAGCTCGGCCAGGAAATTCAAACCGTCGCCGTCGGGCAAGCCGAGATCGAGCACGAGCGCGTCGTAGGCCACACCCGCCAGCGCCGAGCGCGCGGCTTCCACGTCGCCCGCCGTATCGGCGGCATAGCCCGCCCGGCGGAGTTGAGCCCGGGCCAGATCGGCCACATCTTCGTCGTCGTCGACAATCAGGATGCGCATGGCGACCGATTCTATACCATGATTCGCGCAATGGTTACTGGGCTTTGGGTCCGATCCGGGCCGCCCGGCGGTTCCAACCGGACGGGAAACGCACTAGGCTTCGTCTTGATGATTAATCCGGGAAAATGGCTCGGCGATCGCAGCGCCGCCCTGACCCTGGCGGCCTTGGCGCTGCCGGGTCTGGTGGCGTTGTGGATCGGGGTCGAGATCCACCGCGAAACGCGCGCGGCGGCGGAAGCCGCCCGGGCCGGGTTCGTGCGGCTGGCGGCGGTCGAGGATCTGCAAGGCCGCATCCAGGTCGCGGCGCTGACGATGCGCGACGGGTTGAACGACCCGGGCCCGCGCGCCTGGGACCGCTTCGACGAAGCCGTCGCGCGGCTGCAAGTCGCCCTGCAAAACCTGCGCGATTTGACCCGACCGGGCGATCCGCCGGTCGAGCCGCTGGCGCAGATGGTCGTACGCGGGATCGAAGTCTGGCGGGAATTCCGCGAACTCGACCGTCTGGGCCGCACCCAGGAAGCGCTGGATCGGATCACCCAAAGCGATTACCGCGCCAACGGCGAGCGGATCGTCGAAGCCGTGCGGCAATTGATCGCGGACGAGCGCGCGGCCGCCATCAACCGTCAACGCGAGCACGAGTACAATATCGATCGGCTGCTCGTCTGGCTGGCGATTTCGGGGGCGGCTCTCGCCTACCTGCTCGTTCTCGCCTTGCGGATGAATGCGCGCGACGCGGAGAAGCGCGCGGCGGACGCGCAGCGCTGGCGCTTGGCGCTCGACACCATGAGCGACGGCTTGATCTATTACGACGAGAACGGCGCGCTGGTGATGTCCAACCCGCGCGTCGGCGCGATGTTCCCGCAAATCGCCGACGTCTTCGTGCCGGGCACGCGTTTCGACGAAGTCCTGCGCCGCGCGCACAAGGCCGGCGTTCTGAACGATCCGGCCGGGATCGACGCGCATATCGAACGCCGGCGCGAGGAACGCCGCACGCCCACGCAACGCCGCGAATTGGTGTTGGGCGACGGGCGCACGATTTTGATCCGCGAGGCGAACACGCCCGAAGGCGGACGGCTGCTGGTGCTGTCGGACGTGACGGCGGAGAAATCCGCCGATCGCGCGAAGGCGGATTTCGTTTCGACCGTCAGCCACGAATTGCGCACGCCGCTCACCTCCATCTCCGGCGCGCTGGCGCTGGTGGGGGCCGGCACGGCCGGCGAGATGGCGCCCAAAGCGCGCCAATTGGTCGATATCGCCAATCGCAATGCCGAGCGCCTCGCCCGCCTCGTCGACGATCTGCTCCAGGTGCAACGCCTGGAAGCGCCGATCGACGATCTCAAACTCGTGCCCGTCCCGCTCGATGCGCTGCTCGACCGCGCGGCGCGCGAGATCGGGCCGATGGCGTTGAAGCGCGGCGTGCATGTCGCGCGCACCGGCCAGGTGCCGGGCGAAGCGCTTGTGTGGGGCGACGAGCATCGCTTGATCCAAGTGCTGCACAATCTTCTGTCCAACGCGGTGAAGTTCTCGCCGGCGGGCGAGCGCGTCGAACTCGCGGCGCGGCGCGGCGGCGATCATTGGCGCATCGCCGTTTCCGATCGCGGGCCCGGCATTCCCCCCGCCTTCCGCGGCCAGGTTTTCCAGCGTTTCGCCCAGGCCGATAGCGGCGACACGCGCGCGCGCGGCGGCACGGGGCTGGGCCTATCGATCGCCAAGGCGATCGTCGATAAACTGGGCGGGCGCATTTCGTTCGAAACCGAAATGGGGACGGGCACGACCTTCACGGTCGAGCTGTCGACCGCCGAAGCGGAGCCACCGGCATGAACAAGACGCCGTTGAAAAAAGTGATGCTGGTCGAAGACGATCCCGACATCCGCGAGATCGCGGAAATGGCGCTGGGCACGGTCGGCGGGTTCGAGGTGATGGCCTGCGCATCGGGCGGCGAAGCCTTGCGCCGGATCGATAGCTTCGCGCCCCAACTCGCCGTCATCGACGTGATGATGCCCGCGATGGACGGGCCCACGTTGTTCGCGAGTTTGCGCGCACGCCCCGCCACCGCGACGCTGCCCATCGTGTTCATGACCGCGAAAGTCCAGCCCGAGGAAATCGAGCGGTGGCATGCGCTGGGGGCGGCCGACGTCGTCGCCAAGCCGTTCGATCCGCTGGCGCTGGCCGACCGCTTGCGCGCGGTCTGGGGGAAGCTGGATGTCTGACGCCGACGACGATCCCGTCGCCGCGGCGATCGCGCGTTTCCGCCAGCGTTATCCCGCGCGGATCGACGAAATCGAGGCCGCGTGGAAAGCCCGCGACTATGCCGCCGCCGAAACCGCGTCGCATCGTTTGAAGGGGGCCGGCGGCACGTTCGGCATGGAAGAAGCGAGTACGATCGCCTACCGGCTGGAGCGCGCCTTCTCGGAAAATCGGCTCGACGGCGTCGCCGCCGATATCGCGGCGTTGCGCGAATTGGGGAAATAGCCTTGGAAATCGTTCTTCTGGGAACGGGCTGCCCGCAATGCGATCCCGACCGCCGGGGCCCCGCGACGCTCGTCCTCGGCGGCAATGCGCGCATCCTGATCGATTGCGGGTCGGGCGTGACGCAGCGTTTGGTCGAAGCGGGCACCAACGGGGCCGCGATCGACGCGCTGTTCTTGACCCATCTGCACAGCGACCATCTGGTCGATTTCTATCAGCTGGTGATTTCCAGCTGGCATCAAGGCCGCGACCGGCCGCAACGCATCTTCGGCCCGCCGGGCACGCGCGATTTCGTCGACGGCACGATGGCGCTATGGGCGGCGGAGCGCGCGCAGCGCGTGTCGCACGAAAAACGCGCCTCGACCGAAGCGTTCAAGATCGACACGACCGAATTGGTCGCGGGCGATTTGATCGCCGTGGGCGGTGCGGCCGTGCGCGTCGTGCCCGTGGCGCATCAACCCGTGAAACACGCTTTCGGCTTCGTGATCGAGGCCGACGGCCAGAAAGCCGCGTTCAGCGGCGACACCGCCTATTGCCCCGCCTTGATCGCCGCCGCCAAGGGCGCCGACGTGCTCGTCCATGAATGCTTTCTGCATGCGGAGATGAAGCCGGTTCCCGGCCTGCGTTCCGCCGCGACGGTCGATGCGGTGCGGTCCTATCACACGCCGCCCGAGGATGTCGGGCGCGTGGCGCGGGAGGCCGATGTCGCGTGCCTGCTGCTCAATCATTTCGTGCCGGTGCGCTTCGATCGGGATGCGGCGTTGGATGCCGTGCGCCAAGCCTATAAGGGCCCGGCGATCGTCGGCGAAGATCTGATGCGCTACGACATCGCCACACGGCGCCTGACCCATCGGGGCGGCTTGATCGGATTCTGAGCATGGATGTCGGCAAGTTCCAGCGCCCCTCTTTGGGCGCGCTCGCGATCGACCATATCGCGCATTGGGTGCCCGACCGCGCGGCCGCGTTCGACGAACTCGAGCGGCTCGGCTTCGCGCCCACGCCGTTCTCCGAACAATTCACCCGTGCCGATCCGCAAGCGCCGCCGGTATCGGCGGGCACCGGCAATCATTGCGCGATGCTGGAACGCGGCTATCTCGAGTTCCTCGCGCCCATCGCTGAAACGGCGAACGCCGCGACCTTGCGCGGCGGCATCGCGCGCTATACGGGCGTGCATCTGATCGCCTTCGGCACGGTCGAACCCGACGCGCAGCATGCGCGCCTCGCCCGCGAAGGCTTCGCCCCGCTCGATCCCGTCGCCTTGCAGCGGGACATCGAAACGCCGGCGGGTACACGCACCGCGCGGTTTGCCGTCGTGCGCACCGCGGCCGGCGCGATGCCCGAGGGCCGCGTGCAATTCGTCGAGCACAAGACGCCCGAGTATTTGTGGCAGGCGCGCTGGATCGCGCATCCCAACACGGCTTACGCGCTGACCCGCGTTCATCTTTGCGTCGCGGACCCCGCCGAAGCGGTCGCGCGTTTCGCGCGCTATACGGGGCTGGCCGCGACGACGATCGAGGGTGCGCCCGGTATTGCCAGTGCGCGCGGCGATTTGGTGTTCCGCGATGCCGCCGCGACCAAAGCCGTTTTCGGCATCGACCCGCCCGCCTTGCCGTGGATCGCGGGCTATACGCTGGCCTGCCGCGACTTGGCGAAAGTACCGGCGGGACGCGCGACCGCGCGCGGCCGCGTGGTCGTGCCGTCCGTCGCCTTGGGCGGCGTCATCGAGTTCGAAGAAATTTAGGCCGGCGCCTTGTTGACGTATTCGAGCGGGATCAGCGCGTCGGTCGCCGGGCGTTCCAGCTGCACGACGAAGGCGATGCGCCCGTCGACGAAGCGCAATTCCTTGCGCGCGCGCATCGGCAAGGGAATGCCGGTCCCCTTGCAATGGCGGATCAGCGCTTGCGACAGCGCGGACGCGTCGAACTCGACATGCTTGGGCGCTTCGCCTTTTTTGGCGTAGACGAGCTTCACCGCGAAGGACGCGCGATCCACCGCCATTTTGACCACGCGGCCGGGCGGCAATTTCATGCCCTGGGTGCGCGCATGCTCGATCAGCGCCACCACGATTTCCCGGTCTTCGAAGAAGACGATGCGATACTCGCTGCTCACGACGAAAAACGAACCCTAATATGAATGCCGGAATACGGTCGCAGGATACGCCATCCCCGGCCTAGAATCGATCCTTGGCGGAACGAATCGCGGCGAAAACCACCGTCGGATCGCGACCTTTGAGGCCATAGGTTGCGGCCAAGGCCGGATCGTCGGCGCGCAAAAAGGGATTCGTCGCCTTCTCCACCCCCAAGAGCGAGGGCACGGTCGCCAAACCCTTGGAGCGGGCGGCGTCGATATCCCCGGCCCGTGCGGCCAGCGTCGCGTTGGCGGGATCGGCGGTCACGGCGAAGCGCGCATTGGACTGGGTGTATTCGTGCGCGCAATAGACGCGCGTGTCGTCCGGCAGCGCACGGAATTTCAGCAGCGAGGTCCACATCTGGTCCGGCGTGCCTTCGAACAACCGGCCGCAGCCCAGGGCGAACAGCGTGTCGCCGCAGAACAGCGCCTTTTCGTCCGCGAACCAGAAGGCGATATGGCCCCTGGTATGTCCCGGCACGTCGAAGACCCGCGCGGTCGCATCGCCCAGGGTGATCGTATCGCCCTCCGCCAACGCCAGATCGATGCCCGGAATCCGCTCACGATCGGCCAGTGGGCCGACGATCTTGCAGCCGTAGCGCGCCTTCAACGCCAGGTTCGCGCCGACATGGTCGTTGTGGTGATGGGTGTTGAGGATATGGGTGAGCCGTAGCCCCGTGCGGTCCAGTTCGGCAACGACCGGTCCTTCGACCGCCGGATCGACAACGGCAACCGTCAGGCCGCTGCGCAACAGCCAGACATAGTTATCCTTCAACACCGGTATCCGCGTGATATCGAGCATTCTCGGCAAATTTTCCTGTTTTCCGAATTTCCAACCCCAACATTTTACTGCCGGAAGCGAGGCCGGTAATATCCCTTTCGGCGTTCCGGGACCGCTTAACGATGTTCAGATCTGAAAACTTCGAGATCCATTGCCTGCGCGACAATCGCTGGATGATCGAGACCAGCATCGGCTCCCAATCGGAGGCCGAGGCTTTCGCGCGGAAGATGCTGGAGAAGAAGGACGTTTTCGGCGTCAAAGTCATCCGGGAGCGCAAAGGTTCGTCGGGCAACACCTCCGAATCCGTCGTCTTCACCAAGACCAAGGAGAAGCGCGAAGAGAAGGTTCAGATCACGCCGGTGGATGCCGCACCGATGTGCGAGGACGCCGAAGATTGCTACGGCATGGCCTCGCGCATGGTGCTGAACCGGCTGTTCCGCCAATACTTCGACAAGCAGAACATCACCCCGATGGAGGTGATGCACAACTACCGCGAATTCAAACGCCTGCAGGATTCCGATTCGCTGATGACCAGCGCCATCGGCATGCTGGCGACGTTGCAAGCCCAAGCCGGCGGCATGAACGCCACCCAACGGCGCGACACGCTCTATAAATTCCTCAAGGAAATGTCGGACCGCGTGCGCGACATCGAATCGTCGCCGCTGCCCTCGATCAAGCTGCTCGGCGTCGACGAGGTGATGAAGAAGATCGCGCCCAAGGCGGGCGAGGATAAGGGCAATGCCGAGTTCCTGTTCCGCGCCGCCGTCAGCCGCGATCTGATCGATATCCGCAGCTTCATCGGCAAGCTCGACCGCGCGCTGATGTGGGCCGACGACAGCCAGGACGACGAAGCCGCCCAATTGCTCGACGATTTCGTCTGCGACGTGTTGGGGGCCGCCGAAGTCGTGCAGGAATTGCTCGGCGATCAGCCCAATCTGTTCGCCGCACTTTCGCGCCTGCTCGATCTTGCCGAAGGCAAATGGGATGCCCCGCCGCCCGGTGCGGCGGCGCCCAGCGGGGCCCCGCCGAGCGTCGATGGCCCCAAAGCCGCCGCCGCGGCCGAAGCCGATGCGGCCGAAGAAGATCGCGCCGTCAAAATCGGGCGCTTGATCGTCAACGGGAAACTCCCCAATACCGGCCGCGTGCTGATGGAACGCGTGCGCCTGCAATTGCAGGGCACGAATCCGCTGATGCGCAGCGACCCGGAACAAGAAGTGCCCTGCTTCCGCAACTTGCTCGACCGACTGGTGCCCGACAACGGCAAGATCGTCGGCGGCACCGACATGGTCGAAGCCTTGGTCCAGCGCAAATCGCGGATCATGAATCGCGGCGGCAGTGCGGGCTTCCGCGCGGCCGCCGGCTGGATCGCGATGGTGATGCTGAACCCCGCGCGCAAGGCGCGGTTCTGCATCGCCTTGACGCAGACCGCATCGGGCAAGCAATACCCGAACGAATCCTTCGGCCTGATCGACGACATGTTCGTGAAGGTCGAATCGATCGCCGATATCGCCAAAGCGCGTGTACCCCCGAACGAACGCATGGCCGCGATCACCCAAGTGTGGAACGAGTTCCGCGCCGCCCCCATCCCGCTGGAATTCGCCGAGCGCGTCTGCACGCGGCTCGACGATTTGCTGCTGTATTACATCAAGGCCGAACGCATCCTCGAGAAGATCGACGATCCCTCGCGCCCGTTGCGACTGCGCACGATGATGCTGATGAAGCTGTGCCTGCCGACCTCGCTGCCGCCGGGCAAGGCGTCGGATCTGGCGCGCGGCATCATCATCGACAAGCTGAAGCGCCCGAATTTCGAAGGCGAGGTCGTCGCCGACATCGCCGATCCGACCGAGAAGGCGAAGGCGCAGCGCGACATCTTCCTGTTGATGCGCCAAGCCGGGTTCATGTGAGCGGCCCGGAACTTCCACCCACCGACGACGAACTCCTCGCCCGGCGTATCGCGCGCGGGCTTGCCCGGGCGCTGGGGCGCGAAGGCTGGACCAGCCTTGCCGAATTTCCGCTGGCGAGCGGGCGGCGCGCCGATCTGATGGCGCTGTCGGACGATGGGCGCTTTTTGCTGATCGAGATCAAATCCTCGGCGCAGGATTTCCGCACCGACCGCAAATGGCCCGAATATCTCGAATGGTGCGACCTGTTCGCCTTCGCGGTCGCCGAGGATTTTCCGTTCGATTTGCTGCCGCCCGAGCCCGGGCTTTACGTCGCCGACGCCTATGACGCCGCGTTGCGCCGGCCGTTGCAAGCGACCGAGAAAATGCCGGCCGCCCGCCGCAAGGCGCTGACCTTGCGATTTGCGCGCCTCGCCGCCGATCGCTTGCGCCGGGTTTTGGACCCGGGCGTTTAGCGCGCGATCTTCTTGAGCGTGTTGGTCGTGCTCTGGCCTTCGATCAGCTTGGCGAGCACGACACGCCCGCCCCAGCTTTCGACCTCGACCGCACCGACCACCTTGTCCTTGGTGTAGTCGGCCCCCTTCACCAGCACGTCGGGGCGGATCGCCTTGATGAGTTCGATCGGCGTTTCTTCGGCGAAGATCGCGACCAGATCGACATGCCCGAGCGACGCGAGAACGGCGGCGCGCGCGGCTTCGGTCTGCACGGGGCGCGTGGGCCCTTTGAGGCGCTTCACGGAGGAGTCCGCGTTGAGGCCGACGATCAGCTTGTCGCACGCGGCGCGCGCTTGGCCGATCAGCGACACGTGGCCGGGATGCAGCAGATCGAAACACCCGTTGGTGAAGCCGACCTTCAAACCCTGACGGCGCCAGCGTTCGGCTTGGTCCTGCGCTTGGTCGAGTGTCGCGAGTTTGTTTTCGCCGGTCACGAGATCGTCATGGCGCAATTCGCGCACCAGATCGGCGCCATAAGCGACCGCCGTGCCGACTTTCGCCACCACGACCGACGCGGCGACGGACGCAAGCCTCGCGGCGTCGAGCGGCGACAAACCCGCCGCGATGCCGGTCGCAAGCGTCGCCACGACCGTATCGCCCGCACCCGAGACGTCATAGACCTCGCGCGCCAAGGCCGGCAGATGATGCACCTTGCCGCGCGCGGGGATCAGGCTCATGCCTTCGCTCCCGCGTGTCACCAGCACGTAATCGCATTCGACGGTCTTGATGATCTTTTTGGCCGCAAGTTCGACTTGGCGGTCGTCGTCGCAGGGCATGCCCGTCGCGTCGGCAAGTTCGCGCCGGTTGGGCGTGAGGATCGTCGCCCCCTTGTAGCGCGTATAGTCGCGGCCCTTGGGATCGACGATCGACACGCGCTTGGCCTTACGCGCCGCCGCGATGATCGTCTGCACCGCGCGGGGAACGAGCACGCCTTTGGCGTAGTCCGAAATCGCGACGACCGGGCATTCCTTCAGCGCTTGGCAAACCAAGCGCGCCGCGTCTTCGGCCGTCGAATCGTTGATCGGCGCGGCCGTTTCCTGATCGGCGCGCAGCATCTGTTGATGCCCGGCGACGAAACGCGTTTTGATCGTGGTCACGCGGCCGCGCTCGTTCAGCAGATGGGGTTCGACACCCTCGATCCCGCCGACCAGCGCCATGATCTCGCGCCCGGCCGGATCCTGGCCGACGACCGAAACGAATTCCGGCACGCCGCCCAGCCCGGCGATATTGCGCACCACATTGCCCGCCCCGCCCAGCATCGCGACTTCGCGTTCGATGCGTAAGACCGGGATCGGCGCTTCGGGCGAGATGCGATCGGCCGAGCCGTAGACGAAACGGTCGAGCATCACGTCGCCCACGCAAACGACGCGGGCACCCTTCAGCTTGGGCACCAGGGCGGCGAGGTCGGCGTTCGCGGTCACGACGAATGCGACTGATGCGTGGCGGGGCCGTCGGCGATGCCCAGCGCCAATTCAAGGCCGCCGCACAGCATTTGGCCGAGCGTGATGTGCATTTCCTGAATGCGGCCCGTGGTGTTCGACGGCACGATCAATGCGATATCGGCATGCTGCAGCGCCGGGCCGCCATTCTTGCCGCCGAACAGCACCGAAGTGATGCCCATCTTGCGCGCGATCTTGAAGGCTTCGATCACGTTGGGCGAGTTGCCCGAGGTCGAAATGCCGATCAACAGATCGCCTTGCTTGCCGAGCGCTTCGACCTGGCGCGAGAACAGATACTCGAAACCGATATCGTTGCCGATCGCGGTCAGCGCCGAGGTATCGGTCGTTAGCGCGATCGCGGCGATGGCGGCGCGGTTCTTGATGTAGCGCACGGTCAGTTCGGTCGCGAGATGCTGCGCATCCGACGCCGAGCCGCCATTGCCGCAGAACAGGATCTTGCCGCCGTTGCGGATCGTCGCGACCGCTTGGGCGAGCAGGCGGACGAAAGATTCTTCGAGGGCGCGATGCGTCGCTTCCGCGACGGCGCGATGCTCGACGAATTCGGATTGATAGAAGGTTTTCGGATCGAAACCGGTCATGGCTTGGCGCGAACGACGCCCTCCAATATCGCCTCGAATCGGGCGGAGATCGTTGCAATATCGAAGGTTCGCCGCGCGTAGTCCAGCGCTTTGGCGCCCATCGCCGCCCGCGTTTCCGGGTTCGCGGCCAAGGACTTGGCCCCATCCAGGAACGATTCGCGGTCGGCCGGGGCGGCGACAAGCCCCGCCCCTTCGCGCGTGAGGATACGCGCGGCGAGGTTCTCGGGCGGGATCGCCGCCAGGATCGGCCGCCCGGCGCAAAGATAGGTCAGCACCTTCGACGGTACGGAGAAAATGCCGGCATCGGGTTCGAGCACGGCGACCAGCACGTCCGCACTCGCCAATGTTTCGCCCAGACGCGCGAAGGGCTGGAACGGCAGGACGCGCAGATTGGCGACGTTTTGCGCCTTCAGCCAATCCGCCCCCGGCCCTTCGGAGATCACTAGCATGATTGCGTCGGGCAAGCGCCGGGCCAGATCCCGCAGCAAGCTCGGGTCGTGCTTCAGGCCCAGCGTGCCGGAATAGAGGAACACGGTTTTGTCGACCAAGCCCTGTTCGCGCGCAAACGCATTGTCGCGCGCCGCAATTTGGATGTCTTCGCGCGCGGCCCAATTCTCGATCGTATGGACGTTCTGGACGTGCCAGGACTTCAGCAGCGGCTCGAAATCCGCGGTGATCGCCACGACCGCGTCGGAACGGCGCAACAAGCGCGCTTCCATCGCTTCGTAATAGAGACCGACCGCGTTGCCCGCGATCGGGATTTTGCGGCTGAGGATTTTGCGGATCGCGATGCCGACCAGATCCTGCAGCCAATAGACGAAACCCGCCCCGACATCGCGCGCACCGGCGAAAGCGCCGGCTTGCGGATCGAGCGGCGCATTGCCCGCGAGCACCGCGTCGGGCTTCCAGCGCCGAATATCCTCGCGGACCAGCGCGCCCAAATGGCGTTCCTGCGACCAGCGCTTGACGAAGGAATGTTTCTCGAACGGCGCGTCCAGCTCGGTAAAGCCGAGTTCGAAATTCGCCGGATCGTCTTCGCGCCGTTCCAGCGGCCCCTTGGGCGCTTGGAACGCCTTGAAGCAGACATGGCGCACCGCGTGCCCGCGCGCGGCCAGCGCCCGCGACAACTGCACGGGAAAGGCGTGGCCGGGATAGTCGTAGACATAGACGCGCATCAAACGGCCTTCGCGCGGAAGATCAGGCAATCGCCGCGCCCGGTGCGGTTCCAATGCCACAGCAGCGGAAACAGCACGAAACGCGCGATCAGCATGGCGCCCGCGACCAGCGGCGCCTTGCGCTGCAGGCGCACGACGTCCGCCATGTTCCGGCGCCAGCGATGCGCGATCCAGCTTTGCGCGACCCACAAAGCCGGCGTGATCGCTTTGCTCTCCACGATCTCGAATCCCGTTTCGGTCAGCAGCCGCGCCAAACGGTCGCGCGAGAAATGCACGATATGGAAGGGTACATGCCAATTCACCCAATCGCGCCCGTAGCGCTTCGCCAAGGCCGAATCGACATTCGGCAGGCTGATCCATACCTGCCCGCCCGGCTTCAAAATGCGTTTGACGTGCTTGAGCGCGTCACGCGGATCGAGCGTGTGTTCGAGCACGTTCGACAAAACGGCGACGTCGTATTTTTCGGCGGGCTCGAAAGCTTCGACCAGCTTTTCGTGCACCGTGAAGCCGCGCGCGCGCGCGATGGCGGCGGCGTTGGAATTCAGCTCCAGCCCTTCGGCGGCGAAACCGTTGCGCGTATAAAGCGCCAAACCGCGCCCTTCGTTGCAGCCGATATCGAGAAGACGGCCATTTCCCATGCGCCCATGGAACGAGATATCGCCGTCGATCGCGAGCAACAATTTGTAGAACGGCGAGAACAGGAATTTCTCGCGCGCCGAGGCATACGCGCCGTCGGTTTTGCCGCCGTAATTGTAATGCGCTTCGTAGAGGCGCTTGAGCGTGGCGCCGTCGGGACGCGGGCTGGTCTGCCGGCCGCCGCACGCATCGCAAGCCCGGATCTGCCACATGCCGGGCGCGCCGAAGCGGTTATCGACCACGTCGTCGAGATAGGGGCGCACGGGCGCGCCGCAGAAAAGACAGGGCTCGGTCATTTCCGCGCCATCGCCTTGCGCCGCTCGTAGAGCTTGGCGTCGATCAGGAAGCGGAACCACAAGGTTTGCAGCACGTAGAAAATCAGCCCTTCCTTGCCGTCGAGGAAGCCGAGCTTCACGACATAGCGATAGAAGAACAACAGGAAAGCGCGCAGAAACAGCGGGGCCCGGTAATACCAGCCGCGCGCGCGGCGCTTTTCCGCGACCGGATCGCCGGAGCCCGCCTGGATCACGCCGTCGCCACCGGGATTCAAGATCTCGTCGACCTCGGCATCCGCCCAGCGATTATGCCGCGCGGTCCATTCGGTCAGCGACAGGCGAATATCGTCGATCATCGGATGCGCCAGATTGCGCGTGCCGCCCTCGACGAAGAAATGCTGATCGTATTTGCGCGCTTCGCAATGGCCCTTGCCCGTGCGGAACAGGCGCATGTGATAGATCGGGTACATACCGCCATGGCGCAGCGGCTTTTCATGAAAGTGGACAAGCCTTGGCACGTAGAAACCGGAGATCGCCGGATCGACCGGTGCCGCCAGCAGCGTGGCGATTTCCGCCTTCAATTCCGGCGTCAAACGTTCGTCGGCGTCCAAGTGCAATTGCCATTCGTGGCGCAAGGGCAGATGGGCGATCGCCCAATTGCGCTGCGAGCCGTAATTCTCGAACGGGTGATGGACGAGTTGCGCGCCCGAGGCGGCGACGATGTCGTGCGTCGCGTCGGTCGATCCGGAATCGACCACATGCACGTCATGCGTCAGCCCCGCCAATGATTGCAGCGTGGCGCCGATCGTGGCTTCGGAATTGAACGTCAGAATAACGACCGAGACGGGAGTCATGCGCCCGCGATCTCCCGATAGATGGTTTCGAGTTGCGCGCCGATCTTCGCCCAATCGTAGCGCTCGGTCGCGAGTTTGCGGCCCGCCGCCCCCATGCGCTTGGCGCGCGCGGGATCGTTGGCGAGCAGAAGTATATGCGCGGCGACCGCGTCGATCTCGGGCGGCGAGACGAGTCCCGCCCCCGCGCTTTCGATCTCGCGCCAGATATTGACGCGGTCGGAGATCACGACGGGGGCGCCGCAGGCCATCGCCTCGACGATGGCGATGCCGAAATTCTCCGACCACGACGGCAAGGCGAACAGCGCGCAATCGACGAAGGCGGCAAGCTTGTCGCGGCCCGAGAGCATGCCGAGCCAAATCGTCGCATCGTCGAGCTTGTGCTGCGCGACCATCGCGCGGGCGGCCGTTTCGTAGCCGTCGTCCGGCCCGGCGATGACGAGGCGCAAGGCGGGATCGGCGTCGAGCGCCTTGCGGAAGGCCGGGATCAGAATGTCGAGGCCCTTCTTGAAATTGAGCCGCGACAGGAACAGCACGGGCTTCGTGCCGGCAAGCTTCGGATGCTTCGCGAAGAACTCGCCCGGGGCCGGCAAATCGGCGTAGTCGCCGATATCGATGCCGTTGGGCACGACGATGCCTTTCGCACCCCGTGAATACGGCGCGGCGAGTTCCATTTCCTCCGCCGCCGTCCAATGCAACGCCGCGGCGTGGTCGATCACGCGATCCTGGAAGGCGAGCTCGATCACCGATTTACGCAAGCGATGGCGTTGCCACAAAAACGGATCGAGCGTGCCGTGCGGGCGCAGGAGATACGGCTTGCCGGCTTTGCGCGCCACGCGCGCCGCGTACCAAACGTGGAAAAGATACAGCGAGTGGATATGGACCACATCCGCCGCCGGGATCGCCTTATCGAGTGCTCGTGCCAGCGGCCATGAGACGGCGAGCGTGGCGGGCACGCCTTGCTTGTGGACGGTGATCGTCACGCCGCGATCGACGACCTGGTTCGCGTGACGCGCTTTCTCGGCGTCGGTCATCGCACGATCGGTCGTCTGGATTTCGACCGTATGCCCCCGCGCGGCGACCGCACGCGCCATATCCAGCACGGCCTTGGCGGGGCCGCCGGTGCGCGACGCGATCGAAGCGATGACGTGGACGATACGAATGGAACGGACCCTGGACGGCTGGACCTGACTTAAACGTCCGGTGTTCTTCGCAAATTCCAGCCGCCGGGGCAAATCCTCCCGTTCCGCGGGGTCGCCGCTAGGTTTTGACGCCCAGGACCCAGGCGACGATCAGGATCAGCAGCGTTCCGCCGACCCAATACAGCGCTTTTTCGCGATTGACGCGCTTCTGGCTTCGTTCGTTCGCCGCGCGCACGGCGTGGTCGCGCGCGACGTCGCGATGATCCCGTTCGGCCATTGATCCGCTCCTATATTTTTAGGCGCGTATATATTGAAATAAATACTATTAAAGAGTCAACCGCCGCGCCCCAGCGCCGCCGCCCAGCGCGCGCGTTTGTCGTCGAAATTCATGCCCGCATGGGCGGGGCTGGTCGACGGCAAACGATGCCGGTCGGGGCAGGCGCCGAGCGTGGGCAACACGCGCGACTTGAACAGATCGGCAGCCGTGCCGCCATTGAGCAGCACGGCTTCGATCGTCGGGTGGGCCGCGAACAACGCGGCGAAATCGTTGGGCGTCACCGTCTCGGGCGCGATGTCGCTGTCGAGCGAGCCGGGGCGATGGGCGGCCGCGCACACATCCCACACGGCGATTTGCGCTTGTTTCAACGCCTCGACACGCGCGGCGTAAGGCAGCGTCGCGTCGAAACCGAGTATGGCGCCCAGCATCGGCCAGAAGGCGTTGCGCGGATGCGCGTAATATTGCGCGGCGGCGAGCGAGGCTTGGCTCGGCAACGACCCCAGAATCAGGAAACGCGGCTTCGGTCCCAGAATGGGCGGAAAGCCCGCATCGATTTGCCGGGTCGCGGAAACGCGAACGCCCGCCTTGCGGGCGGGCGTCCGGATCTTTTTCATCGTCCGCGGAAGCTTAGGCGACGGCCGCCAGCTTCGCGGTGGCGATGTCGAGCTTCGCCGCGATCGGCTGGCGTTCGTCGTCGGTCGTCGCCGCGCCGAGCTTGGCGCGCAGCGTTTCGATTTCCGACGACACGGCGCCCTTGTCGATCTCGGTCAGGCGCGCCGCGTCTTCCGCCAGAACCGTGACGCCGTCCGGCGTCACTTCCGCGAAACCGCCCGCGACGAAGATGCGGTCCTTGACCGCGCCGTCGTCGTGAACTTCGATCGTGCCGAAACGCAAGGTCGAGACGACCGGCGAGTGGCCGGCAAGCACGCCGAAATCGCCTTCGCTGCCGGGAACGACGACCATGTCGACGTTCTCGGACAGCACGAGGCGCTCGGGCGAGACCAGCTCGAACTTGGTTTTGCCGGTCATGTTCAGGCGGCTTCCGCGGCCATCTTGCGCGCCTTGGCGCGCGCTTCGTCGATCGTGCCGACCATGTAGAAGGCGGCTTCGGGCATGTCGTCGCACTTGCCCTGCACGATTTCCTTGAAGCCCTTGATCGTGTCTTCGAGCTTCACGAGCACGCCCGGCGTGCCGGTGAAGACTTCGGCGACGTGGAAGGGCTGCGACAGGAAGCGCTGGATCTTACGCGCGCGGGCGACGACCAGCTTGTCTTCTTCCGACAGCTCGTCCATGCCCAGAATGGCGATGATGTCCTGCAGCGACTTGTAGGTCTGCAGCACCTTCTGGACGTCGCGGGCGGTCTGGTAGTGGTCTTCGCCGATGACCCGCGGGTCGAGCATACGGGAAGTGGAGTCCAGCGGATCCACGGCCGGGAAAATGCCGAGCTCCGCGATCTGACGCGACAACACGGTCGTCGCGTCCAAGTGCGAGAACGACGTGGCGGGGGCCGGATCGGTCAAGTCGTCGGCGGGCACGTAGATGGCCTGCACCGAGGTGATCGAGCCCTTCTTGGTCGAGGTGATGCGTTCCTGCAGCGCGCCCATGTCGGTCGACAGCGTGGGCTGATAACCCACCGCCGACGGGATGCGGCCCAGCAGCGCGGACACTTCCGCACCCGCCTGGGTGAAGCGGAAGATGTTGTCGACGAAGAACAGAACGTCCTGGCCTTCTTCGTCGCGGAAATATTCGGCGACCGTCAGACCCGAGAGGCCGACGCGCATACGGGCACCGGGCGGCTCGTTCATCTGGCCGTAGACCAGCGCCACCTTCGAGCCGGGACCGTCGGTCTTGATGACGCCCGATTCGATCATCTCGTGATAGAGGTCGTTGCCTTCGCGGGTACGCTCGCCCACGCCCGCGAACACCGACACGCCGCCATGCGCCTTGGCGACGTTGTTGATGAGCTCCATGATCGTCACGGTCTTGCCGACGCCCGCACCGCCGAACAGGCCGATCTTGCCGCCCTTGGCGTAGGGGGCGAGAAGGTCGATGACCTTGATGCCCGTGACCAGAATTTCCGATTCCGTCGCCTGATCGACGAATTCCGGCGCCGAACGATGGATCGGCAGCGTGCGCTTGGCGCCGATGGCGCCGCGCTCGTCGATCGGCTCGCCGATCACGTTGATGATGCGGCCCAGCGTTTCGGGGCCGACCGGCATCGAAATGGCCGCACCCGTATCGACCGCTTCGGCACCGCGGACCAGACCATCGGTCGTGTCCATCGCGATGGCGCGGACCGCGCTTTCGCCGAGATGCTGCGCCACTTCGAGGACCAGGGTCTTGTCCTGGTTCTTGACGTGAAGCGCGTTCAAAATCGCCGGCAATTCGCCGTCGAAATGGACGTCGACGACGGCGCCCAGGATCTGGGTGATGCGGCCGACTTTGTTGTTCGCCATGATGCGGGCTCCTCGTGCGGAAATCAGACGGCTTCGGCGCCGGAGATGATCTCGATCAATTCCTTGGTGATCGAGGCCTGGCGCGAGCGGTTATAGTTCAGGGTGAGTTTCTTGATCATGTCGCCGGCGTTGCGCGTGGCGCTGTCCATCGCGGACATGCGCGCACCTTGCTCGGACGCGGCGTTTTCGAGCAGCGAGCGATAGACCTGGACCGACAGATTGCGCGGCAGCAGGGCGGCGAGGATCTCGCCTTCTTCCGGCTCGTAGTCGTAGACGGCACCCGACGACGCGGCGGCGGGTGCGGCACCCGCTTCGGCGACGAAGGGAATGATCTGCAGGCGCGTCGGGATCTGGGCGATCGCCGATTTGAAGCGCGCGTAGTAGAGCGCCGCCACGTCGAAATCGTTCGCGTCGAACATCGACAGGATCTTGGTCGCGACGGCTTGCGCGTCGGCGAAACCGAGCTTCTTCTTCGGCAGATCGACCGAACCGACGATCAGATCGGCGTAGTCGCGGCGCAGCGCGTCGCGCCCCTTGCGGCCGACGGCCAGGATTTTCACCTGCTTGCCTTCGCCCTGAAGCTTGCGGATTTCCGCGCGCGCCAGGCGCACGATCGACGAGTTGAACGCACCGCACAGTCCGCGATCGGACGTGCAGACGACCAGCAGATGGGCCTTGTCGGACCCCGTCCCGCTCAGAAGTTTGGGCGCACCCGCCCCGGCCGTCGCCGCACCGGCGAGCGAGGCCAGCACCTTGCCCATACGCTCGGCGTAGGGGCGGGCGGCTTCCGCCTGCTCCTGCGCGCGGCGCAGCTTGGCGGCGGCGACCATCTTCATGGCGGACGTGATCTTCTGCGTCGATTTGACCGACGCGATCCGCATCCGGAGAGATTTGAGACTCGGCATGACCTTCGCGGCCCTTCCCTTGCTCGTGCGCTTGATCAGGCGAAGGTCTTGACGAAGGCTTCGAGCACGCCGCGCAGCTTCTTGTCCGTCTCCGGCTTGATCTCGCGATCGTTGCGGATGGCGCCGACGATGTCCTGATGCTTGGTGCGCATCTCCGACATGAACGCCGCTTCGAAGCGACCGATATCCTTCACCTCGACGCCGTCGAGATAGCCGTTGACGCCCGCGAAGATCGACACGACCTGCTCTTCGACCGGCAGCGGCGAATATTGCGGCTGCTTGAGCAGTTCGGTCAGACGCGCACCGCGCGCCAGCAGCTTCTGCGTCGCCGGATCGAGATCCGAGGCGAACTGCGCGAAGGCGGCCATTTCGCGATACTGCGCGAGCTCGAGCTTGATCTTGCCCGCGACCTGCTTCATCGCCTTGATCTGTGCTGCCGAGCCCACGCGGCTCACCGACAGACCGACGCTGATCGCCGGACGGATGCCCTTATAGAAGAGGTCCGTTTCGAGGAAGATCTGACCGTCGGTGATCGAAATCACGTTGGTCGGAATATAGGCCGACACGTCGCCGGCCTGGGTTTCGATGACCGGCAGCGCCGTCAGCGAACCCGCACCTTGCGCGTCCGACATCTTCGCCGCGCGCTCCAGCAGGCGCGAGTGCAGATAGAACACGTCGCCCGGGTAGGCTTCGCGGCCCGGCGGACGGCGCAGCAGCAGCGACATCTGGCGGTACGAAACGGCCTGCTTGGAAAGATCGTCGTACACGATGACGGCGTGCATGCCGTTGTCGCGGAAATATTCGCCCATCGCGCAGCCCGTGTAGGGCGCCAGGAACTGCAAGGGGGCCGGGTCCGACGCCGTCGCGGCGACGACGATCGTGTATTCCAGCGCGCCGAAATCTTCGAGCGTCTTGACGATGCGCGCGACGGTCGAACGCTTCTGACCGATGCAGACATAGATGCAGTACAGCTTCTTCGACTCGTCGCTGCCCGCGTTGATCGCCTTCTGGTTCAGGAAGGTGTCGATCGCGACGGCGGTCTTGCCGGTCTGACGGTCGCCGATGATCAACTCGCGCTGGCCGCGGCCGACGGGGACAAGCGCGTCGATGGCCTTGAGGCCGGTCTGCATCGGCTCGTGCACCGACTTGCGCGCGATGATGCCGGGGGCCTTCAACTCGACGCGGCTCTTCTGGGTCGACTTGATCGGGCCCTTGCCGTCGATCGGGTTACCGAGACCGTCGACCACGCGGCCGAGCAGGCCCTTGCCGACCGGCGTTTCGACGATGGCGCCGGTGCGCTTGACCGTGTCGCCTTCCTTAATGTCGCGGTCGTCGCCGAAAATCACGACGCCGACGTTGTCGGTTTCGAGGTTCAGCGCCATCCCCTTGATGCCGCCGGGGAATTCGACCATTTCGCCGGCCTGGACCTTGTCCAGCCCGTAGACGCGGGCGATGCCGTCGCCGACCGAGATCACCTGGCCGACTTCCGCGACGTCCGCGGCGGTGTCGAACTTGGCGATCTGGTCCTTGAGAATGGCGGAAATCTCGGCGGCGCGAATACCCATCTTGGAACCCTCTTCCGGAATATCAGGCCCGACCCGCCAGGGTCAGGTGGAGACGCTTGAGTTGGCCTTGCAGCGAGGCGTCGACGAGGCGGGAACCCACCTTCACCTTCAGCCCGCCCAGGATGCGGGGATCGACCTTGAGGTCGAGCGTGATCTTGCGGCCGGCGCGGCCGGCCAAAGCCGCTTCCAGCGCCGATTTCTGCGAATCGCTCAGCGCCACGGCCGACACGACCTCGGCGGTCGTTTCGCCGCGCTTGTCGGCCAGAATGGCGCGATAGGCCGCGGCAACAGCGGTGAATCCGCCAAGCCGGCGGTTGCGGGCCAGCGTGCCCAGGAAACGGCGGACCAGATCGCCCACGCCCATCGCCTTGGCAACGGCCAAAACGGCGGCTTCCTGCGCTTTTCGCGGCAGAAGCGGGCTGGTCATCGCGCGGCGCAGTTCGGGCGATTCGGCCATTGCGGCTTCAACCGACTTCAGATCCGCGAGAACGGCGTCCAGCGCCTTGCCCTCGTCGGCCAGTTCGTAGAGCGCGCCCGCGTAACGCTGGGCGAGAACGGCGGCCACGGATGTATCGGATGCCACGGAGCGAAGCTTCCTTTTTTCGGCAGAGACCGCGACCCCGGACGGACCGCAACCCCATTGAAACTCAACAAAAAAACGGGCGGTCAGGAAACCCCTTCCGCCAGCGCGCGCGTGTAGCTACCACAGGCACAACTGCGATGCAATAAGGCATGCGGAATCGCGCTTGTGAAGCATCGGGTTCAGGTTCGTTTCAGCGCCGTCGGGCAGGTTGGCAGAGTTCCGCAACCCCTGGCCGGTCGCCTGCCCGTCGATGTCGCCTTTGCCGCAAACCACCGCTTTGCGCCGTCTGCCCTTGCCGGGCGTGTGGGGCATGGCCATCGCCGTCACGCTGCTCGTTTTCGGGCTGGCGTTGACGGGTGCATGGCTCGATCGGCACGCGACGCGCACGCACGAAATCGAAGAGCTGACGCAATTCGCGCACATCGAGGCGGGACAGACGCAAGCTTACGTGACATCGACGGCGCGGCTGCTCGATCTCGTCAAATATGCCGCCGAGCGTGGCGGCGATGCGTTCTCGCTGCAACGTCTGATCGACGAGAAGCGTATCGGGATCGGCGAGTTGGCGCAGCTTTCGGTCGCCGACGCGCAAGGCATCGTGCGCCAATCGACCTTGCCGATGGGGTCGGCCCCGGTTTCGGTCGCCGATCGCCGCCACTTCAAAGCGCTCGCCGATGGCGAAACCGATTTCTTCATCGGCCCGCCGGTCCTGGGCCGCGTTTCGGGCCGGTGGACCGTGCAGATGACGCGGCGCATCGACGCGCCCGACGGCGGATTCGGCGGTGCCGTCGTCGCGTCGATCGATGTCGCGCGTTTCGGCGGCATCGGCGGACGACTTGCCAATCTTCCCGGCGCCGTGACCGCGATCATCGGCGGCGACGGCTTGATCCGCGCGCGCGCGGGCGCTTCGCCCGCCGACATCGCGCTCGACGCGAATTTCGACGCGTGGATGTCGATCCTGCGGACCGCCGATTCCGGTTTGTCGTTGAGCGATCGCGCCGCGGCCGGCAACCGGCGTGCGATCGCGTGGCAACGCCTTGCCCCTTACGATCTTTACGTCGCGGTGACGCTGCCCGAAGCCGATCTGCAGGCCGATTCCGACCATCGCGCCCGGCTTTATTTCGCCGCCGCCGCGTTCGTCGCATTGCTCGCCTTCGGTGCCGCGCTGGGCATCGACCGGCGCGAGCGCGCTTTGGTGCGCATCGCCGCCGCATCCGACCGCGCCCGGGTGGAAATGGCGCGGTTGCTCGCCGGATTCGGCCAGGATCTGCGCGATCCGATCGACGCGCTGCGCTGGGCGAGCGACGCGCTTTCGGTTCCCGGTGCCGCCCCCAGCGGCGGCGAACTGCAACGCCAACGCGCGCTCGGCGCGCTGCGCGCGGCCGGCGCCAAATTGGGCCGCGCATTGAACGACGTGCTCGATTGGGTGGCGCTGGCGCAGTCGAGCGACGGGCAAAGCCTTGCCGCCATCGATCCGCGCGATTGGGCGAAGCTCACCTATGAAAGCGTGCGCGGCCGCGCGCGCGATCTCGACGTCGCGTGCGATCTGGGCCTCGACGTGCCGGACGGCCTACGCATCATCGCGGATGCCAGCCGCCTGCATCGCATGACCAACGCGCTGCTCGTGCACGCGCTGTCGGCGGCGGGCCAAGGCGGGCGCGTGGGCTTCTCGGTCGGCGTGCGCGGCCTCGACGAAGCGCATGTCGAACTCGCCATCGCCGTGTCGGCCAACGGCGCCACGCCAGGCGCCAAGCAATCGCATCTGGGCGATGCGGTGGCGCAAGGCTTCGCGCATTCGCTGGGCGGCACGATCGAACATCGCGAAGCGCCCGGCGGCACGCTGGACGTGTTCCGCGCCGGTTTCCAGCGCGCCGCTTAAAGAAAGCTGTAGGGATCGATATCGACGGCGAGGCGCACGCTCGCCGGGATTTGCGTTTGCGCCAGCCAATCGTGCAACGCGCCTTGCAGATCGAAATCGCGCGAAGCTTTCACCAGCAAACGCCGGCGATGGCGGCCGCGCAAAATCGCCATCGCAGCCGGGGCCGGGCCCAACACTTCGATGCCCGTCTCGCGCGGCGCCGTGGCGCCCAGACGGCGCGCGATACGCTCGACCAAAGCCTCGTCCTCGCCCGACAACACCAACGCCGCAAGCCTTCCGAACGGCGGCCAGTTGCGCTTGCGCCGGTCGTGGCTTTCGGCGGCGAGGAAGCGTTCCCGGTCGCCCGCGACCAGCGCCATCATCACCGGATGCTCCGGCATATGCGTTTGAATCAACACGCGGCCGGGGCGTTCGGCGCGCCCCGCACGCCCCGCGACCTGATGCAGCAATTGCCAGGACCGTTCGCCCGCGCGCAGATCCCCGCCGGCCAAGCCGATATCGGCGTCGACGATGCCCACGAGCGTGAGCAGCGGAAAGTGATGCCCCTTCGCGACGATCTGCGTGCCGACCAGAATGTCGATTTCCCGATCCGCCATCTGGCGCACGAATTCCGCCGCCGCCGCCGGCCCCGCGACGGTGTCGGACGTCATCACGCCGATGCGCGCATTGGGGAACAAGGCTTGCGCTTCTTCCGCCACGCGCTCCACGCCCGGGCCGCAGGCGACGAAGGAATCCTCCGCCGTGCAAGACGGGCATTGGCGCGGCAAGGGCGAAGCGTAGCCGCAATGATGGCATTGCAGGCGCCCATGCAGGCGATGTTCGACCAGCCAGGCCGTGCAGCGCGGGCATTGCAAACGATGGCCGCAAGCGCGGCATAGGGTCAGCGGCGCATAGCCGCGCCGGTTCAAGAACAGCATCGCCTGCTCGCCCGCTTCCAGCGTATCGGCAAGCGCGGCCTTAAGCGGGGGCGAAATGAACCGTCCGCGCGGCGGCGGGTTTTTGCGCAGATCGATCGCGGTGACGGCGGGCAGCAACGCACCGCCATGGCGCGCGGGCAATTCGACGCGCGTATAGCGCCCGCGTTCGACATTCGCGAGCGTTTCCAGCGACGGCGTGGCCGACGCCAGCACGATGGGAATATTCTCGAAGCGCGCGCGCACCACGGCCATGTCGCGCGCGTGATAGATCGTGCCGTCTTCCTGCTTGAAGGCTTGCTCGTGTTCTTCGTCGATCACGATCAAGCCCAAATCGCGATAGGGCAGAAACAGCGCCGAGCGTGCGCCGATGACGACGCGCGCTTCGCCCGCCGCGATCTGCCGCCAGATCTTCGCGCGCAGATGCCCCGGCAATTCCGAATGCCACGGCGTGGGCGGCACGCCGAAACGCTGTTCGAAGCGCGCCAGCCATTGGGCACTCATCGCGATTTCGGGCAGCATCACCAGCACTTGCTTGCCCGAAGCGACCGCCGCCGCGACCGCTTCGAAATAGACTTCCGTCTTGCCCGAGCCCGTGACGCCGTCGATCAGCGTGGTCGAAAAACCTTCGCTGAGTTTTTCGAGCAGCGTATCGGCCGCGATGCGCTGATCGGGGTTGAGCGGCGCCAATTTTCCCGTGCCGTCGGGGATGGGCGGGGCTTCCGGCGGAAGTTCGATCGCGTCGAGCCATCCCTTCTCGACCAGCGCTTTGACGACGCTGGTGCCCACACCGGCGGCCTCGGCGAGTTCCGATGCCGGCCGCGCGCCGGCCATCGCCTCGAGCAACACGCGCCGGCGCGCCGGCGTGAGCACGCCCGGCTCGTTGAGATGCGGATCCGGCGCGGAATCCGACAACGCCAGCGCGCGGCGCATTTTCGGCGGCTCGAACGCCGCCGACACGCTCATCGCCATGCGCAGCACGTTGCCGACCGGCGCCATCGTGTAGCGCGCAACCCAATCGACGAAACGGCGCAAAGGTTCGCGCATCGGCAAGACCGGCAAGCGCGCGCGCACGGGTTTGAGCTTGGCCGCATCGAAATCGGGATCGACGGCCTCGTCCCACACCACGCCGATTTCCACGCGCGGGCCCAACGGCACGCGCACGAAATCGCCCGGCGCCAGCGTCATTCCGTCGGGCACGGCATAGTCGTAGGGCCCGAGGCGCATCGGCAAGGCGACGCGTACGCGGCTGCTGGCAGGGGACTCGGCCATCGGCACAGAGCCTATCTCGATCAGATGAAATCGTCTGCGCCGCTATAACCTTGCGGCGTAGGTAGGAGAAGGGCGAAGTGCGTAGTGGTTCCACGCACGAGCCGTTCGACACCCCTACGACGCAAGGGGATGCGGCCCTTCGGGTTGGGTTCCGGCGGGCGCCCGCGTCGTTGTGCCCCTCGCCGATAGAACCACTATCGGCTTCGGGACACGCCTCGCGGGATCGCGCACGCCGGAACGCCAACGCAGGCGGTTCCATCTGGTCGAGATAGGCTCTAAAATCTGGCCGCCGAGTCGCGCCGACGCAAGCGCGGCGGCCGAAATCCGCCGGGATGGACATGAAATTTTCCCTCGACATCGCCGAGATCAAGCATGGCCGATAGCGAACCCGCCCAACCGCTCGCCGGTCTTGCCGCGCTGACCGGCCCCGCCGTCGCCGAATATCTGCGCCGCCACCCCGATTTCCTGCTCGATCATCCCGATTTGATCTGGGTGCTGACGCCGCCCCAGCAGCGTTCGGGCAACGGCGTGGTCGATATGCAGCGCTACATGCTCGAGCGCATGAAGGCCGAT
Organism: Tagaea sp.; assembly: GCA_965228135.1. Taxonomy (GTDB): domain Bacteria; phylum Pseudomonadota; class Alphaproteobacteria; order CACIAM-22H2; family CACIAM-22H2; genus Tagaea. The sequence goes on along the minus strand of OZ245798.1, from coordinate 3,698,357 downwards.
CTCGCCAAAATGACGGCCGCGCAGGCCGAGCTGGTCGCGACCAGTCGCGCCAATCTCGCCACGCAAGGCCGCATCCATGCGGCCGTGACGTCGGTGCTGGCCGCGCGCTCCCTGCCCCATCTCATCGACACGATCGCCGTCGATCTGCCCATGCATTTGGAAGTCGACGCGATCGGCCTCGGCTTCGAATCGATCGATGCGCCCCCGGCGGGTGAATCCCAGGCGCCGCTCAAAATCCTGCCGCGCGGCACGGTCGATCGCGTGATGGGCGAACGGCGCGACGTTCTGTTGCTGTCGGACGAGCCGGGCGATACGGCGATTTATGCCGGCGCCTCCACGCTCGTGCGCAGCCAAGCGCTGCTGCGCCTGCAATTGAAGCGCGATATGCCGCCCGGCATCCTTGCTTTCGGCAGCCGCCAAACCGGCAAATTCCATCAAGGCCAGGGCACCGAATTGCTGTCCTTCCTGGGCCGCACGGTCGAATCCGCGCTGCACGGATGGCTGTCGCGTCAGCGCTGAACGACACACCCGGTTTCGCCGCGAAGAGCGACGTGGCGGACGCCGTCATGGCGTATCTCGGGCGCTTGCGCGACGAACGCCGCGCCTCGCGCCACACGCTGGACGGCTATACGCGCGACCTGACCGTATTCCTCGCCTTCCTTGCCGATCATTTGGACGAAGCGCCCGATCTTGCCGCACTCGGCAAACTCGAGCCCGCCGATTTCCGCGCGTTTCTCGCGCGAAGGCGCAATGACGGTTTGGCCGCATCGTCCAACGCGCGCACGCTATCGGCCTTGCGCGGTTTCTTCCGCTTTTTGTCGCGCGAGAAATTGGCCGAGAACGCGCACGCGATCGCGTTGCGCGGGCCCAAACTGCCCAAGCCCGTGCCCAAGGCGTTGACGGCGGAAGATGCCGCCGCGACGCTCGATCTCGACGACGACCGGCCCTGGATCCAAGCGCGCGACCGCGCGGTGATCGCGTTGCTGTACGGGGCCGGGCTTCGCATCGACGAAGCCTTGTCGCTGAACATGGACGCGTTGCCGCTGGGCGAAACCTTGCGCATCGTCGGCAAGGGCCGCAAAGCGCGCGACGTGCCGCTGCTGAACGAAGTGCGTGCCGCGATCGAGACCTATCTCAAGCTTCGCCCGGCGATCGCCGGCAAGACGGCGCCGATCTTCCTGGGCGCACGCGGCGGGCGTTTGCGCGCCGAATTGATCCAAAAGCGGTTGCGCCAATTGCGCGTCGAGTTGGGCTTGCCCGATACGGCCACGCCGCACGCGCTGCGCCATTCCTTCGCCACGCATTTGCTGGGATCGGGCGCCGATCTGCGCGCGATCCAGGAATTGCTGGGCCACGCGTCGCTGTCGACGACGCAGCGTTATACGGCCGTGGATGCCGAGCGCTTGCTCGACATCCACGCCAAGGCCCATCCGCGCGGGCGGTGATTTAGATCTTGCCGACCTCATGGTTCGACAAGCTCACCATGAGGTTCGGGAAGGAGGCCTCACCCTGAGCCTGTCGAAGGGCGAGGCCGGGCCAAAATCGACGATCAGATATGGATCGGGCGGCCGTCGACCGCGAGGGCGGCTTCGCGCACCGCTTCCATCAGCGTCGGATGCGCGTGGCAGGTGCGCGCGATATCTTCCGCCGAGCCGCCGAATTCGATCGCCAGCGTGATTTCGGCGATCATTTCGCCGACCGTCGGGCCGACCATATGCGCGCCGAGGACGCGATCCGTCGTCGCGTCGGCCAGGATTTTCACGAAACCGTCGGTGCTGTTCATCGCGCGCGCGCGGCCATTCGCCGTGAACGGGAATTTGCCGACCTTGTAGGCGACACCTTCCGCCTTCAGCTGCTCCTCGGTCTTGCCCACGCTTGCACACTCCGGCCACGTGTAAACGACCGACGGGATCGCGTCATAATTTACATGGCCGTGCTGGCCCGCGAGGATTTCGGCGACCGCCATGCCTTCGTCTTCGGCCTTGTGGGCGAGCATCGGGCCCGCGACCACATCGCCGATCGCGTAGATGCCGGGCACGTTGGTCTGGAAATGCGCATCGATGGCCACACGGCCCTTTTCGTCGAGCGCCACGCCGGCGTCTTTGAGGCCCAGCGCGTCGGTGAACGGACGGCGGCCGACGGCGACCAGCACGATATCGGTGTCGATCGTCTTGGCGTCACCACCGGCGGCGGGTTCGACCGTCAGCGTCACGCCCTTGGCGGTGACCTTGGCGGCCGTGACCTTGGTCGACAATTCGAACGCCATGCCCTGCTTTTGCAGGATGCGCTGCATCTGCTTGGAAACTTCGCCGTCCATGCCGGGCATGATGCGGTCGAGGAATTCGACGACCGTGACCTTGGCGCCCAAACGCTGCCAGACCGAACCCATTTCCAGGCCGATCACGCCGCCGCCGACCAACACCATCGACTTGGGCACTTCGCCCAAAGCGAGCGCGCCGGTCGAGGACACGATGCGCTTCTCGTCGATCGGCAGCGAGGGCAGCGACGCCACGTCCGAACCCGTCGCGATGACGATGTTCTTCGCGGTGATGTCTTGCGTGCCGCCGGCGTTCATCGCCACCGACACCTTGCCCGCACCGGTGACCTTCGCGGCACCCTTGATCCACTCGACCTTGTTCTTCTTGAAGAGATACGCGACGCCGTCGACGTTCGACTTAACGGTCTTGTCCTTGTGCGCCATCATCGCCTTGAGGTCGAGTTCGACCTTGCCGACCTTGACGCCGAAGACACCCAGGCCGTGCGAAGCTTCTTCGAATTTCTCCGACGCTTGCAGCAGCGCCTTCGACGGAATGCAGCCGACGTTCAAGCACGTGCCGCCCAGCGTTTCGCGCTTTTCGACGCAAGCGACCTTCATCCCGAGCTGGGCCGCGCGGATCGCGCAGACATAGCCGCCGGGACCGGCGCCGATGACGATGAGATCGAATTGCGTGTCGGACATGGGTCGTTTCCGTTCGGATGGAGGCTAGAAAGAAAAGGCCCCGAGACGGGGCCTTTCCCGGATCACATGTCGAGGATCAGACGGCCCGGATCCTCGATGCATTCCTTGACGCGCACGAGGAAGGTGACCGCTTCGCGCCCGTCGATGATGCGATGATCGTAGCTGAGCGCCACGTACATCATCGGGCGGATCTCGATCTTGTCGCCGATGGCGACCGGACGCGGCTGGATCTTGTGCATGCCCAGAATGCCCGATTGCGGCGGGTTCAGAATGGGCGTGGACATCAACGAGCCATAGATGCCGCCATTGGTGATCGTGAACGTGCCGCCGGTCATCTCGTCGATGGTCAGCTTGCCGTCGCGCGCGCGGCGGCCGAAATCGCCGATCTTCTTTTCGATATCGGCGAAAGACAGCACGTCGCAATCGCGCACGACCGGCACGACCAGGCCTTGCGGCGTGCCTACGGCGACGCCGATGTCGTAATGGTTCTTGTAGACGATGTCGCCCGCGTCGATCTCGGCGTTGACGGCCGGGAGTTCCTTGAGCGCCACGACGCAGGCCTTGGCGAAGATCGACATGAAGCCGAGCTTCACGCCGTGCCGCTTCTCGAATTGCTCGTTGTATTTCGAGCGCATCGCCATCGCGGCGGTCATGTCGATTTCGTTGAACGTCGTCAGCATCGCGGCGGTGTTCTGCGCCTGCTTCAGGCGTTCGGCGATGCGGGTGCGCAGGCGCGTCATCTTCACGCGCTCTTCGCGCGGACCGATTTCACGCGGCACCGCCGGGGCGGCGGGGGCCGCGGCCGGGGCCGGTGCGGCGGCCTTGGGGGCGGCGGCGACATCGGCCTTGGTCACGCGGCCATCCTTGCCCGTACCCGCAACCGACGCGGCATCGACACCGGCTTCCGACAGCGCCTTGCGCGCGGCGGGGCCGGGTTGAGCTGCCGAAGCGGGCGCGGCCGGGGCGGCCGCCGGTGCAGCGGCCTTCGCAGGCGCCGGGGCGGCGGCGGGGGCCGAAGCCTTACCCGCGGCACCTTCCAGAATTTCGCCGAGCTTGGCGCCCACACCGACCGTGGCGCCGCTATCGGCGGTGATCGACACGAGCTGACCGGCGGCGGGGGCCGGCACTTCGACCGTCACCTTGTCGGTTTCCAGTTCGCAGAGCGGCTCGTCCGCCTTCACGGCGTCGCCGACCTTCTTGAACCACTTCGCGACGGTCGCTTCGGAGACCGATTCGCCCATGGGCGGAACTTTGATGTCGATCGGCATATGCGTGTCTTTCTTCTTTGACGTTTGGCTTTTGAGCGTTTCCGGGCGTCAGTTCTTCAGGGCGTCGTCGAGCAGCTTGGCCTGCTCGGCGTTGTGGCGCTTGTAGGAACCCGTCGCCGTCGCCGCCGATTCCGGGCGGCCGGCATAGGTCGGGCGCTTGCCCTTGATCGGCAGGTTGGCGAGCATCGCTTCCAAGCGCGGCTGGACGAAGGTCCAAGCGCCCATGTTCTGCGGCTCTTCCTGGCACCACACGATCTCGGCGTTCTTGTAGCGGCCCAGTTCCTTCTCCATCGTCGACAACGGGAAGGGATAGAGCTGCTCGACGCGCACCAGCGCCACGTCCTTGATCTCGCGCTTCGCGCGTTCCTCGTAGAGGTCGTAGTAGACCTTGCCCGAGCACATCACGACGCGACGCACCTTGTCGTCGGCGACGATCTTGTCGGTCTCGCCGAAGAAGCGGTGGAAGGTCGTGCCGGGGCCCATCTCCGCGAGCGTCGACGTCGCGAGCTTGTGCCGCAGCAGCGATTTCGGCGTCATGATGACCAGCGGCTTGCGGATCGTGCGGCGGACCTGGCGGCGCAGGGCATGGAAATAATTGGCCGGGGTCGTGATGTTGCAGACCTGCCAATTGTCTTCCGCGCACATCTGCAGGAAGCGCTCGAGGCGCGCGGAGGAATGCTCCGGCCCCTGCCCTTCGTAGCCGTGCGGCAGCAGCATGACGAGACCCGACATGCGCAGCCATTTATGTTCGCCCGACGAGATGAACTGGTCGAACATCGTCTGCGCGCCGTTGGCGAAATCGCCGAACTGCGCTTCCCAGATCGTCAGCGCGTTGGGCTCGGCCAGCGAATAGCCGTATTCGAAACCGAGCACGCCGTATTCCGACAGCGGCGAATCGTGCACTTCGAACGTCGCCTGCTTTTCCGCGACATTCTGGAGCGGCAGATAGCGCGCTTCGGTTTCCTGATCGACCAGCACCGAATGGCGCTGCGAGAACGTGCCGCGCCCGCAATCCTGGCCGGAGAGGCGCACCGGCGTGCCTTCGGCGACCAGCGTGCCGAAGGCGAGCGCTTCGCCCGTCGCCCAATCGATGCCCTTGCCCGCGTCGAGGATCTTGCGCTTGGCGTCGAGATTGCGGCGCACCGTGCGGTGGATGTTGTGGCCGTCCGGCACGCGGGTCAGCGCGTCGCCGACCTGCTTGAGCAGATCGTTCGAAACGGCGGTGTTGCCGCGCCGGTCGTCGTTCTTCGCCGTTTCGATGCCCGCCCACTTGCCTTCCAGCCAATCGGCCTTGTTGGGCTTGTAGGTCTTCGAGGCTTCAAGCTGGCTGTCGAGATGGGCCTGGAACTCGTCGTAGAGCTTCTGCCCTTCGCCCGCCGGGATCGAACCTTCGGCTTCGAGCTGCTCGGCGTAGAGCGTGCGCGTCGTCTTGTGCGCGGCGATGCGCCGGTACATCAGCGGCTGCGTGAACGACGGCTCGTCGGTCTCGTTATGGCCGTGGCGGCGATAGCAGACCATGTCGATGACGACGTCGCGATGGAAGCGCTGACGGAATTCCGTCGCGATGCGCGCGACGTGAACGACCGCTTCGGGATCGTCGCCGTTGACGTGGAACACCGGCACGCCCAGACCCTTCGCGACGTCCGAGCAATAGACGCCCGAGCGCGAATAGTTCGGCGCCGTGGTGAAGCCGATCTGGTTGTTGACGATGAAATGGATCGTGCCGCCGGTCCGGTAGCCGACGATGTCCACGAAGGCCATCGTTTCGGGCACGATGCCTTGGCCCGCGAACGCCGCGTCGCCATGCAGCAGCAGCGGCAGCACCGCGGCGCGATCGGCGAGGCCCAGTTGCACCAGCTTGGCGCGCGCCTTGCCGAGCACGACGGGATTGACCGCTTCCAGATGCGACGGGTTGGCGGTCAGCGACAGGTGCACCTTGTTGCCGTCGAACTCGCGGTCCGACGAGGTGCCGAGATGGTATTTGACGTCGCCCGAGCCTTGCACGTCGTCGGGATGCGCGGCCACGCCCTGGAATTCGGAGAAGATCGCGATGTAGGGCTTGCTCATCACGTTCGCGAGAACGTTCAAGCGCCCGCGATGGGGCATGCCGATCACGATTTCGCGCACGCCCAATTGGCCGCCGCGCTTGATGATCTGTTCCAGCGCCGGCACCATCGATTCGGCACCGTCGAGGCCGAAGCGCTTCGTGCCGACGAATTTGCGATCGAGGTAACGCTCGAACCCTTCGGCCGCCGTTAGACGTTCCAGGATCGCGTGCTTGCCGCGCGGCGTGAAGTCGGTCTGGTTGCGCGGGCCTTCGATGCGCTGCTGGATCCAGCTTTTCTGTTCGGGATCGGTGATGTGGAGGAACTCCACGCCGATCGAGCCGCAATAGGTCGCCTTCAGCACCGAGATGATTTCACGCAGCGTCGCGCGTTCCAGCCCCAGCACGTTGTCGATCAAGATCGGGCGATCCATGTCGGCTGGCGTGAAGCCGTAATGCGCCGGATCGAGTTCGGGATGCGGCTCCTGCTTGGTGAGGCCGAGCGGATCGATATTGGCTTCGAGATGGCCACGCATACGATACGCGCGGATCAGCATGATCGCGCGCACCGAATCGAGCGTCTGCGCCTTGGCCTGTTCGGGGCTCAAGCCCTGGACGACCGGTGCGGCGGCGGCGGCCGGGGCCGCCCCGTTGCCCTTGCCCTTGGCGGGGGCGGCGGCGGCCGGGTCAGGCACGCCGATGATGCGCGTCTTTTCCCGGCCCCAACGCGGGACGTAATAACCCGTCCCTTCCGTCGTCATTTCGCGCAACACGCCATGCCAGCTGGGATCGACGCTGCCGGGATCGGCCCGGTATTTGTCGAGCATCTCGGCGATGAAAACGGCGTTGTTGCCGTTGAACAGCGTCTCGAGATCCGGATGGGTCGCCATGTCGCGCTCCTTAAACGGCTTCTTACTTTTAGCCTTGCATCGCCTTGACCATCGTCGAGCCCAAAGCCGCCGGGCTATCGGCGACCAGGTAACCCGACGATTTCATCGCGTCGATCTTGTCGCCGGCGGTACCCTTGCCGCCGGAGATGATCGCACCGGCATGGCCCATGCGGCGGCCCGGGGGGGCCGTCACGCCCGCGATGAAACCGACGATCGGCTTCTTGACCTTCGAGGCCTTGTAGAACGCGGCGGCTTCTTCTTCGGCCGAGCCGCCGATTTCGCCGATCATGATGATGCCGGCGGTTTCGGGATCGGCGAGGAAGAGTTCCAGCGCGTCGACGAAATTGGTGCCGTTGACCGGGTCGCCGCCGATGCCGATGCAGGTCGTCTGACCAAGCCCTGCGGCCGTCGTCTGCGCGACCGCTTCGTAGGTCAGCGTGCCCGAACGGCTGACGATGCCGATCTTGCCGCGGCTATGGATGTGGCCGGGCATGATGCCGATCTTGCACTCGCCCGGCGTGATGACGCCCGGGCAGTTCGGCCCGATCAGGCGCGTCTTTGTGCCCGACATCGCGCGCTTCACGCGCACCATGTCCAGCACCGGGATGCCTTCGGTGATGCAGACGACCAAGCGCAGCTTGGCGTCGACCGCTTCCAGGATCGCGTCGGCCGCGAAGGGCGGCGGCACGTAGATGACCGAAGCGTCGGCCCCGGTCGTGCGCACGGCTTCGTCCACCGTGTTGAACACGGGAAGGTCGAGATGCTTGGTGCCGCCCTTACCGGGCGTCACGCCGCCGACCATCTTGGTGCCGTAGGCGATGGCTTGTTCGGAGTGGAAGGTGCCTTGCGCGCCGGTGAAACCCTGGCAGAGAACCTTCGTATTCTTGTCGACGAGAACGGCCATGTTACGCGGCCTCCTTCACGGCCTTGACGATTTTCTCGGCCGCGTCGGCGAGGTTGTCGCCCGACACGATCTTGAGGCCCGAGGTTTTGAGGATCTTCTTGCCGAGCTCGACGTTGGTCCCTTCGAGACGCACGACCAGCGGCACGTTCAGCGCGACTTCGCGCGCCGCGGCGACCACGCCTTCGGCGATCACGTCGCAGCGCATGATGCCGCCGAAGATGTTGACCAGAATGCCTTCGACGTTCGGGTCCGACAGGATCAGCTTGAAGGCCTGCGTCACGCGTTCCTTGGTGGCACCGCCGCCGACGTCGAGGAAGTTCGCGGGCTCGCCGCCATAGAGCTTGATGATGTCCATCGTGGCCATCGCGAGGCCCGCACCGTTCACCATGCAGCCGATATTGCCGTCGAGCTTCACGTAGTTCAGCTCGTGCTTGCCGGCTTCGCGCTCCATCGGATCTTCTTCGTCTTCGTCGCGCAACTCGGCCACGTCCTTGTGGCGGAACAGCGCGTTGTCGTCGAAGTTCATCTTGGCGTCGAGGGCGAGAATGTCGCCCGCACCGGTCACGACCAGCGGATTGATTTCGACGATCGACGCGTCGAGCTTCATGAAGGCTTCGTACATCGCCGACACGAACTTGACGCAAGCGCCGACCTGCTTGCCTTCCAGACCCAGCGCGAACGCCACTTGGCGCGCGTGATAGGGCTGCAAACCTTGCGTCGGGTCGATCGCGACCTTGACGATCTTCTCCGGCGTGTTGTGGGCGACTTCTTCGATATCCATGCCGCCTTCGGTGGAGGCCATCACGGTCACGCGCTGCGTGGCGCGGTCGACCAGCATGCCGAGATACAGCTCGCGCTTGATGTCGCAGCCTTCCTCCACATAGATGCGCTTCACTTCCTTGCCCTTGGGCCCGGTCTGCTTGGTGATCAGAATCTTGCCGAGCATCGCGGCGGCGTTCTTCTTCACCTCGTCGATCGACTTGACGACGCGCACGCCGCCCTTGCCGTTCGGATCGTCCTTGAAGCGGCCGGCACCGCGCCCGCCCGCATGGATCTGCGACTTCACAACCCAAACCGGGCCGCCGAGTTCGCGCGCGACCTTTTCGGCCTCGTCGGGCGTGTAGGCAACCCCGCCCTTCGGGACGGCGACGCCGAATTTGGCCATCAGCGTTTTGGCTTGGTACTCGTGAATATTCATGGACGATCCCGCGACGGGGTTGGAATTCAGAAACCTAGCCCCGGGCGGGGGGTATGGGCAACCGCGCCCGCCCGGGATCCGGTAGAACGAAGGATTAGAGCTTGCCTTCGGCCTTCAACAGCTTCTCGGCGACACCGCACAAATCCTGCACGGCCTTGATCGACTTGTCGAAACCGGCCTTTTCCGCCGGATCCAACGCGATTTCGACGACCTTCTCGACGCCGTTCTTGCCGATGATGCACGGCACGCCGACATAAAGCCCCTTGAGGCCGTATTCGCCGTTGAGCATCGCGGCGCACGGCAGCACGCGGCGCTTGTCGCGCAGATAGCTCGCCGCCATTTCGATCGCCGACATCGCCGGCGCGTAGAAGGCCGAGCCGGTATTCAGCAGGTTGACGATTTCGGCACCGCCGTCGCGGGTGCGCTGGACGATCTTGTCCAGCTTCTCCTGCGTCGTCCAACCCATCTTGACGAGGTCGGGCAGCGGGATGCCGGCGACGGTCGAATAGCGCACCGACGGCACCATCGTGTCGCCGTGGCCGCCGAGCACGAAGGCCGTGACGTCTTCGACCGAGACCTTGAATTCTTCGGCCAGGAACCAGCGGAAACGCGCCGAATCCAGCACGCCGGCCATGCCGACGACCTTGTTGGCGGGCAGGCCCGACAGGACCTGCATCACCCACACCATGACGTCGAGCGGGTTGGTGACCACGATGACGAAGGCGTTGGGCGCGTTCTTCTTGATCGCGTCGGCGACGGTGGCCATCACCTTGACGTTGATGCCGATCAGATCGTCGCGGGTCATGCCGGGCTTACGCGGCACGCCGGCGGTGACGATGATCACGTCGGCCCCGGCCATCGCCGAGTAATCATTGGAGCCGGTCACGAACGAGTCGAACCCGGCGACCGGCGAGGCTTCGGCGATATCCAGCGCCTTGCCCTGCGGGATACCTTCGGCGATATCGAGCAGGACGACGTCGCCCAGTTCCTGAAGCCCGGCGAGCAGTGCAAGCGTGCCGCCGATCTGACCGGCGCCCACGAGCGCGATCTTGTTGCGTGCCATACGGAATTTCCCCTTCTGCTGCCCCCGGACGGGGGCGCTGCGGTGCGAAAACGAGCGCCGGGGTTGTACCGCCGCCGCCGCAAAGCTTCAAGCGCTGGCGGCCGAACCCGATTTCCCCGGCGAAACCGGACCTTAACCGGGGTCGATGAAGCCTCGATTAACGTCGGGGGGCGGCTTCCACGAAAACATCGACCTGTTGGCCGACAAATGCCGGAAAGCCCGGATCGGCGACCGCATAAATCGCCTGCAACACCCGGGTATCGACCCGCTCGGCCGTGCCGCCGGTCAGGGATTTCTTTGGAATTACATAGGGTTCCGTCCGCACGAAGCGCAGCTCGCTGGACAGCCTTGCGTCACCGCGCAGCCGCGCCGTGGCCTTCGCCCCCGGGGTCAGGCGCTGGGCATCGACCTCGTCGATATCGACCCTGATATGCAGCGGCAACACGTTACCCATGAGGACGAGCGGTGTCTGGAGACCGCCCGCAGCGGCGAATTCGCCCGTCCTTATATTGAGCTGGAGCACCCGCCCGGCGAGCGGGGCACGGACCACCGTGCGCGCCACATCGACCGACGCGCGTTGGGCCAGCGCCTTGGCCTCCAGCAACGTCGCCTCGAATTCGCCGCGCTGGGCTTCCAGCACGTCGATCTGGCGGCGGGCGGCTTCGACGGCGGCGCGCGCGCCTTGCAGCCCCGCCTCGGCCCGGCGCGCATCGGCGACGGCCGATTCCAAACGCTGACGGCTGGCGAAATCCTGGCGCGACAATTCCTGCTGGCGGCTGCGATCGCTTTCGGCGCGCTCGCGCTCGGCGGCCGCACTGGTCACACCCGTCCCCGCTTGCGCAACGATGGCGCGCTGCTGCGCCACTTGCCGATCGAGCCGCGCCAGCGCCGCCTCGGCCGCCGCCGCGCGCGCTTGGGCCTGCGCGAGATTGGCGGCGTGGATGCGCCCGTCGATCTCGAACAACGGCGCCCCTTGGGCGACGTCCTCGCCCTCCTTCGCATGCACGGCGACGACCACGCCGCCAAGTTCGGTCGCGACCGCGACGATTTCGCTCGACGGCTCGACCAAGCCGGAGCCCGCGATGGCGGCGGCGTAAGGGTTCGACGGCGGTGCTACCGCCGGATCGACCAGCGGGCGGGCGCGATCGGCGGCGGCGATCGACCACACCGCGAAGATCAAGGAACCGCCCGCGACGACGGGCAGGATGTGACGGACGAAACGCGGGCGCTTCATGGAACGGTCTCCAAAGACTTGGTTTCGACGCCGGCGATGCGCCCGTCTTCCATCCGGACGATGCGGTCGGCGAAATCGAAAATGCGGTGATCATGGGTGACGACCAGCGTGGCGCGATCCGCGCGCACGGAAGCCGCGCGCAGCATTTCCATCACCGTGCGCCCGCCGGTCGCGTCGAGGGCGGCCGTCGGCTCGTCGCAGACGACGAGCTTGGGTTCGTGAACGAGGGCGCGCGCGATCGCCACGCGCTGCTGCTGCCCGCCCGACAATTGGCGCGGCAATTTGGCGGCGTGTTCGCCCATGCCGAGTTGTTCGAGCAGCGGCATCGCGGCCTTCGCCGCCGCCGACAATTCCATGCCGCCCGCGACCAGCGGGATCGCGGCGTTTTCGGCGGCCGTCAACGCGGGCAGCAGATTGTATTGCTGGAAGATGAAGCCGAGCGTGCGCCGGCGGAAAGCGACGCGCAGCGCGTCGGACATTTTCGCGATGTCCTGCCCGTCGACCTCGACGCCGCCGGAATCGAACGACAAGATGCCCGCGACGATCGACAGCAGCGTGGTCTTGCCGCAGCCCGACGGCCCGACCAGCATCGTCATTTCGCCCCACGGCACGTCGAGATCCACGCCATGCAGCACGCGCTGCAAGCCCGCTTCGGATTCGAAGGACTTGATCACGTCGCGGCATTTGACGGCGAAGGACATCGCCATCAGCCCCGGAACACGATCGCCGGATCGACGACCAGCACGCGGCGCACCGACGCGAAACTCGCCGCCGCGATGATGAGCAGCACGGCGGCCGCCACGCCGATCGCGACCTCGGCAGGCAAGGCGAGGCCGCGCAATTCGATGCTGATCTTCGGCACGAATTCGAAGAACGCGGCGGCAAGCCCGATGCCGATCGAATAGCCGGTGATGGCCGCGACACCCGCTTGCAGCAGCACCATGCGCAGAATGGCGAGATTGCCCACGCCGATGGCTTTGAGCGCGCCGAATTGGCGCAAATTCTCGACCACGAACAGGAAGAAGGTTTGCCCGACGATCGCCGCACCGACGATGAAACCCAGCGCGATCGTGATGCCGAAATTGATCGGGATTCCGGTGTTGCGCAGGAAATAGGTCATCGTCATGTCGACGAAACCGTCGCGCGTGGTCGCCTGCAAACCGGTATCGCGCGCGATGCGCGCGGCGACCGCCTCGGCGTCGTGGCCGGGTGCCGCGCGCGCGATCACGTAGCTCAACTGGCTGCGCTTGGGCGGGGCGACGCTCAAAGCTTGCGAATAGCGCATCGCGACGACCGGTGCGGTGGTGAAAGGGGCACCGGCTTCGGTGATCGCCACGACCTTCACGCGGCGGTCGTTGATCTCCAACTCGCGGCCCAGATCGAGCGCCACGTCCGGCCACAACCGCACGAAACCCGCGCGGTCGATCGCGATCGCATCGGGCTGGCGCAGATCTTCGATGGCACCCAGCACGATTTTGCGCGGCACGCCCGTCAGCGTCGCGTCGTCCACGCCGAGCAGCATCACCTGTTCGAGGATGCCGCCGGGCGAGCGCGCGGTCGACATCGCGCGATAGAAGGGCAAAGCCCAGGCGACCCCTTCGACCGAACGCACGCGGTAAAGCTGCGTGTCGGTCATCGGCTCGTTCACGTCGGAATATTTCACGCGCGGATCCATGACCCACAGATCGGCTTCCTGCACGTCGACGATCTGGCTGACCGTGCGGCCCAGAATGCCGACGAACAGCCCCGCCTGCTGCGCCATCAGCAGCGTGGCGAAGGCGATGCCGAACACCAGGCCCAGATATTTGCCCGGATCGCCGAACAGCATGCGCAAAGCGACCTTGCCCATCGGGGCGGCGTCCTTCGTCTAAAAAATGAAACGAAACGGTTTCGTTTAAAATAGCGCCGTGCTAGAAAACGTCAAGTCGCATGAAAAAACCCGCTCAAACCCGCCCCCGTCCCGGCCGCCCCAAAAAGGGCAGCGAAGCCGCGCGCCGCGAAGCCATTCTCGACGCCGCGATGGCCGAATTCGCCGCGCATGGCTACGGCGCCACCACGATCGACGCCATCGCCAAACGCGCAAATGCCGCCAAACGCACGCTTTACGCCGAGTTCGGCGGCAAGGACCGGCTGTTCCGGGAAGCGGTTTCGCGCGTGCCGCGCGACGCGCTGACGCCGTTCGATCCGCCGCCGGGCGGCGATCTGCCGCCGCTGCGCGACATGTTGACGCAAGCCGCGTTCAACGCGATCGCCAGCGTCTATACGCCCGAAAAAGCCGCGATCTTCCGGATGGTGATCGCGGAGGCGCAGGCCTTCCCGGACGTCGCGGCGGATTTCTACGCCGTCGGTCCCGGTGCGGCGGTCGGCCGAATCGTCGGCGTGCTGCGCCGCGCGATCGCGCGCAAGGAAATCATGGCGTGCGATCCACAGGCCGAAGCCAAGCGCCTGATCAGCTTGGTCGCGGGCGAGCCGCATCTGCGCTACGTGCTGGGCCTCGATCCCGCACCCACCAAAGCGCAGGCGCGCAAACGCGCCGAAGCGATCGTCGATTTTTTCCTGCGCGCCTTAGCGCCGCGATAATTCCGGCCAATTCGCGTCGGCTTTGGCGATGTTCGATTGGCGCATCATGTCCCAGCGCAGCCGGATCGCGCGCGAGTAGTTGAGATAGAGCTTGCCGTCGACGATGCGCCACGCTTCGGGATCGACCGGCGCGGTGTAGTTGTTCGCGACCGCCCAGGCGCAGAACCCGCCATATTGCGGCGCGTAGCGGGCGGGATCGGCGGCGAAAGCGTCGCGATTTTGGGCGGAGGCGAAATGCCAAATCGCCCCGTTCCAGTCGTGGCGGAATTCCGGCTTGCCCGGCACGGCGTCGCCCGCCGTGAAATAGGCGACGACATCGGTCCCGCGCACCGCGACGCCGTTTTCGGCGAACACCGTATCGGCGGCGGCGGGCGCCGCAAACGCCAAAACCAGGAAAATCAGGGCGAGAAACCGGGCCATAGCGACGTTTCGCGCCCGCCGAACCGGAGGTTACATCCCGCCCAGATGCGGGGCGGCGAGGTAATCCTCCGACTGCATTTCGTGCAATCGGCTGGCGGTGCGCCGGAACTCGAACGCGTGATCGCCCGAGGGGTGCAAGCGGTCTGGCGCGTCTTCCGCCGCCATCACCAGCTTGCAGCGATGCTCGTACAGCGCGTCGATCAGCGTCACGAAGCGGCGCGCTTCGTTGCGGTTGTCCGGCTTCAGCAGCGGCACGCCGTCGAGCACCAGCGTGTGGAAATTCTTGGCGAGCACCAGATAATCCGCCGCGCCCAGCGCCTTCGTGCAGAGCGGATCGAATTGGCAGAACGCCACCCCGCCGCCCGCGCGCGGAATGTCGAGATCGCGGCCCGACACGTCGAGCGTGACCGGCCCGACCTTGGCGCCTTCGGTCAACGTGGCGAACGCGTTCTCCAACTGCGCGGTCGAGCGGTCGCCCACCGGCCAGTGATAGACCGGCATGCCGCGAATACGGATGCGCCGATAATCCTGGCCGCCGTCGAGTTCCAGCACGTCGAGCTTCGATTTCAGCGTTGCGATCGCGGGCAGGAACAATTCGCGCTGCAAACCGCCGGCGTAAAGATCGTCGGGCGCGATGTTGGACGTCGCGACGACCACCACGCCTTTTTCCAGCATCGCGCCGAACAAGCGGCCCAGGATCATCGCGTCGGCGATGTTGGTCACTTGGAATTCGTCGAAGCACAGCAGCCAGGCCTCGTCGGCCAGCACGGTAGCGAGTGGCGGGATCGGATCGCCGTCGCCCTTCTTCGCCTCGCCCGATTGGCGCCAGGCATGGATGCGCGCATGCACTTCCAGCATGAATTCGTGGAAATGCACGCGGCGCTTTTTCTCGACCGGGGCGGCGGCGAAGAACATATCCATCAGCATGGATTTGCCGCGCCCCACGCCGCCGAACATATAAAGCCCCATCGGCGGCGCGCCCGCTTGCTCCAAGCCGAATTTGCGCGCGAAGCCGAGCGACGCGCGCCAAAAACCGGGGCGCGGATCGGGCTTATAGTTCGCGAGTGCGCGCAGCAGCGTGCCGAGTTTTTCCACGGCCAAGGCTTGCGCGGGATCGGGCTTGATCTCGCCCGCCGCAATTCGCGCACGATAGGATTCGAGCAGCGCGTTCAACGTCCCAACAACTCCGATACGAAAGCGGGCACCAGATCGGTCGCCTTGCCGTAGCGTTTTTCGGCGAAGGCGGAGGCGACGTCCGACGGTTCGAGATTGAGTTCGATCGTGCGCGCGCCCGCCGCGTTGGCGTGCTCGACCAGGCCGGCCGCGGGATAGACCGCCCCCGACGTGCCGATCGACACGAAGATATCGCAGGCTTCGACCGCCGCGATCGCTTCGTCCATGAAGAACGGCATTTCATTGAACCACACGACATGCGGGCGCAGCGTGCCGATCTCGGCGCAGGCGATGCAGGTGCTGGCAGCGCCCAAATCGCCGCGCTCCTCGGCCACGTTGCCGCAGGCGAAGCAGCGCGCTTTAAGCAACTCGCCATGAATCGCGAGGATGTTCTTCGAGCCCGCGCGCCGGTGCAGATCGTCGATATTCTGGGTGACCAGCGTGACCGTGCCTTTCCATTCGGCTTCGAGCCGCGCCAATGCCAAATGTGCCGCATTGGGCTGGATCGCGGGCGCTTGCAGCGCGTGGCGGCGCATATTGTAGAAGGCTTGCACGAGCTGCGGATTCCGGACAAAAGCCGAGGGGGTCGCGACATCTTCGATCCGCACCTGCGACCACAGGCCGCCGGCGTCGCGGAACGTATCGATGCCCGACTCCTTCGAAATTCCAGCCCCGGTTAGGACGACGATCGAACCCGCCATGACGCCGCAAATTACCAGTCTGCTGTTCGTGTGCACGGGAAATATATGCCGCTCGCCCACGGCCGAGGGCGTGATGCGCAAAATGGCCCGGGATGCGGGCCTGACCTTGCGCATCGAATCCCGCGCCACCCATGGCTACCATATCGGCGAACCGCCCGATCCGCGCACGATCCGCCATGCGGCGACGCGCGGCTACGACCTTTCGCCCCAGCGCGCGAAGAAGCTGACCGCCCGCGATTTCGCCGAATTCGACCTGATCCTGGCCTGCGATTCGGGGCATTACGAAATCCTCGAATCGCTCGCCCCCGAGGGCACGAAAATTGCGATGTTTCGTGAAGATGGGAACGACGTGCCCGACCCTTATTACGGCGGCGCGAAAGGTTTCGACGAGGTGCTCGATATCGTGGAACGCGAATGCGCCAGATTGATCCGGGAATTGCGCTAAGCGCGCGCATCGAGGCCGCCGCCGGCTCGCCGGTCGCGCACACGGCACCGATGGGCGGCGCGCATGGTGCCACATTGCTCGCCGTCGATCTTGCCGACGGGCAACGTTTGGTCGCCAAGACGGGCACGGGGCTCGAACCCGAAGGCTTCTGCCTTTCCTATCTGGCGCGCGCGACCGTGTGCCCTGTACCCCAATTGCTGTTGGCCGACGACGATCTGCTGGTGATGACCCGCATCGAAGGTTCAGCGGGTGCGGCCGGCAAAGACGCGCAACGCGATCTGGCGCGCGTGCTGGCCGAGCTTCATACGATCGTCGGTCCGCGCTACGGGTTTTCGCGCGCGACACCGCATGCCGGATTTTCGCAGCCCAACGATTGGGAGCGCGACTGGCATCGCTTCTACGGCGAGAAGCGCTTGATGTTCATCGCCCGGCAAATCGACACGGGGCTTGCCTTGCGCGTCGAGAAGCTCGCCGCGAAGCTGCCCGAACTGTTGCCCCAGCCCAAAGCGCCCGGCCTGATCCATGGCGATTTGTGGGGCGGCAACATCATCAGCCGCGACGGGCGCATTGCGGCTTTCGTCGATCCGTCGCTCTATTTCGCCGATCCGGAAATCGAGATCGCGTTCCTCACGCTGTTCGGCGATGTGGGCGAGGATTTCCTCGCGGTCTATGACGCGCGGCGCAAACTCTCGCCCGATTTCCGCGAGACGCGCCGCGACCTTTATTGCCTGTGGCACCTGCTGGTGCATTTGAAACTGTTCGGCGGATCGTATCGCGCGCAGGTCGACGCGATTCTCGATCGCTTCGTCTAATCGCGCAGGAAGAACGCGGCTTCTTCCGTATAGACCGCCCCGCCCTGGCGGCGCAGGCTGGAATAAAGCGCGAAGCTGTCGACACGGATCGGCCCCGCCTTGAACAGCGCGTTCTCGATCAGAAAATCCTGAACCTTGCCCAGCGGCGCATTGTCCAATCGGGCGAGCGTGACATGCGGCAGGAATTTCCGCGGCTCGTTGGCGAAGCCTTCCTTGCGGCAAGCCTCGTCCACTTTGCGATGAAGCCTATCGAGCGCGTCGGAAGGCTTCACGCCCGCCCACAAGGCGCGCACTTCCTCGCCGGTTTTGAAATGTCCCACGCCCGCCAATTCGATGTCGAACGGCTTGTGGCGGATCGCCATCAGCGCGTAGGCGAGGTCTTCGGCCTTGTCTTCCGGCGTTTCGCCGACGAAACGCAGCGTCAGGTGATAATTGTCGCTCTCCACCCAATCGGCGCCCGGGACACCCGCGGCGATCGCATCCAATCGCGCGCGGATGTCTTCGGGCAGGCCCAGAGCGACGAAGAGCCTTATCACATCACGGACAAGGATTCGGGTTGCCGGCGTGGATCGCGTCGAGCTTGGCGCGCAGCTCGGGCGAAATCGCGACGTCGATCGCCGCGATATTCGTCTTGAGCTGTTCCACGCTGGTGGCGCCGACGATCGCCGCGGTGACGAAAGGCTGCGACGCGACGAAAGCGACCGCCATCTGGGCGGGATCGAGCCCCGCCTCGCGCGCGGCGGCGACATATTGCTTCGCCGCCGGTTCGGCGCGCGGCGTGGAATAGCGCTTGAAGCGTTCGAACATCGTGAGCCGCGCATTCGCGGGCTTGGCGCCGTCGAAATACTTGCCGGTCAGCACGCCCATGCCGAGCACGGAATAAGCGAGCAGGCCGACCTTCTCCTTGATCGCGATTTCGGCGAGGCCGATCTCGAAACTGCGATTGAGCAGCGAGTACGGATTCTGGATCGACGCGATGCGCGCACCCCGGCCCTTGTCGGCGGCGCGCAAATAATCGAGCAAGCCCCACGGCGTTTCGTTCGACACGCCGAACCAGCGGATCTTGCCTTCCTTGACGAGCTTTTCCATCGCCCCGGCGGTTTCGGCCAAGGGGGCGCCCTGATCGGCCCCTTCCTTATGCGCGTAGTCGAGCACGCCGAAGCGGTTCGCGGGCCGGTCGGCCGAATGCGCCTGATAGAGATCGATGTGATCGATTTGCAGGCGCTTCAACGACGCTTCGACCGCCGCGCGGATCGAGGCTTCGTTCAGCGGCTGGCCGGGGCGGATATGGTCGTTGCCCATCGAGCGGCTGGCGACCTTCGTGGCGACCACGATCTTGTCACGCTTGGCTTTGTTCTTCGCGAGCCAGGTGCCGAGATATTCCTCGGTGCGGCCGTAGGTCTCCTTCTTCGGCGGCACGGGATACATTTCCGCCGCGTCGATGAAGTCGACGCCCATGTCCAGCGCCAGATCGATTTGCGCGTGGGCGTCCGCTTCCGAATTCTGCTGGCCCCAGGTCATGGTGCCCAAGCAAATGCGCGAGACCATCCGGCCGGTCGTTCCGAGTTCGACGTATTTCATTTTTATCCTGAGAGGGGATTGTTATCCGAACAGCGCGAGGATGCCGGTATAGCCGTAGAGGCGCGCGTTGGAAATCTCGCCGTTGCAGAACATGCCGGCGATCGGAATGTCGCCCAGCGTCTCGCGCAGCAGCGCGCGCTCGGCCGAATCGGGCCCGAACATGTTGGGCCCGCGCGCCAGGCACGAGAAATAAAGCCCGGCTTTGGGTTTGGCGAGGCGCGCTTTCGTGCGCGCGAGCATGCGCGCCAAATCCTGCGCGGCCGCTTCTTCGTCGCGGCGCACGAAGAACAGCCGGTCGCCCGGCTCCACCGTGTGGCCGACCGCGATCAATCCGTTATCGGGATCGATGCCGGTCAGATGGCGCACAAGATAATCGTTGGTGTCGCTGCCCGGCGTGGGAAAGGCGAGCAGCGTGTTCATCGCCGCTTGGCGCAGATCGCCGCCGGGGCGCACGCCCGCCGCGTCGCGGAACAGGTCGAGCGCGTCGCGCCCGTCGATTTCCGCGATCACATTTTCCTCGGCCGAGGTCACGCGATGCACGGGGCCCAGCGCCGCGCAACCCTGGCTCAAGCCCACCGACACGTTGACGTCGCCGGCGATCAACACGCCCGACAGGCCTTCGTCGACCACGCGGCCCGCGATCTGCGCGAAGCCGTCGTCGCCCGACGACAACCCGCCGACGAGATAGGCGCCGCTGGTCTCGGCGAGATCGGCCAGCGTATCGGCGATGCTGGGCAAGCGCGGATCGGCATGGACGACGCCCAAGGCCGGGCGCTTGTCGGCGATCCAGGCTTCGAGATCGGCGGGCGTTTCGCCCGGCTCCGTCAAATTCGGCACGAGGCGATAAGCGTTCTTCGGCAGATCGAGGGCGAGTGCGACCAGCGCCGGTTGGCCGAACACTTCCGTCTCGCCGACGATGCCCAAGCCCACCGAGCCCGTCCAATCGGCGATGCCCGAGATGCGTTTGACGACGGCGAGGATTTCCTCGAGCTGGCCCGCCAGCGCGCCGGTCGCATAAAGAAACCCGAGCGTACCGCCGGGCAGATCGCGCGCGAGTTTTTCGCCAAGCTCGATGGCGAGCTTGCCCCAATCCTCGGCATTCGTGCCGATGGCTTGGGCGAAGGCGATTGACGGGGCGATCTGCTTCATGGTCGCCTATCCTTGCGCGGAATCAGGGCGCGCCGCTACGAAAAACAAGGAGTTTCCGTGCCGCCGATCATCGCTTTCCATACCGTCGCCGCGTTGACGGCACTGGTTTTGGGAATCGCCGTGCTGCTGCGCCCCAAGGGCACGGCCACGCATAAGTTGACCGGCCGGATCTGGGTCGCGGCGATGGCGATCACGGCGATCACCTCGTTCTGGATTCAGGAGCTGCGCCACGGCGACGGCTTCAGCCCGATCCATATCCTGTCGATCATCACCCTGGCCGCGTTGGCGCGCGCGATCTACGCGATCCGCCACGGCAACGTGAAAGCCCATCAACGCGCGATGATCTCGGCCTTCGCGGGCGTGCTGATCGCGGGTGCCTTCACGCTGCTGCCGGGCCGCATCATCGGCGGCTGGATTTTCGGCGGTTAAGCCGCGCGCGGCAGGCGCGCGACCTTGATCCGGTTCGCGCGCTTCATCGCCTGGGCGAGGTCGTAGGACGCCTGCAACCGATACCAAGTCTCGGCGCCGCCGCCGAAAGCCTTGTCCAAACGGATCGCCATTTCGGGCGAGATTCCGGCGCGGGCGTTGACGATATCTGAAAGCTGCTTGCGGCTCACACCGAGAACGCCCGCCGCCGCCGTGACGCTCAAACCCAGCGGCTCCAAGCAATCGAACCGGACCGACAGGCCGGGATGGGGCGGGTTCTTCATCGGCATGGCGATTTCCTCAATGATAGTCGATCAAATCAACGTCGCGTATGTGGATGCCGTCGAAGCGAAATACGATGCGCCAGTTCTTCGACACGACGATCGACCAAAACCCGGCGAGATCGCCTTTCAACGCGTGCAAACCAAACCCCGGTAGTTCCATTTGCTTGGGCTCAGTCGCTTCATCAAGACGGGCAAGCACACGTTCGATCTTATCGGCAAATGCCGCCGGCACCCGGCGCCGATCCCCGGTCTCATACAATTGCCGTAGACCCTTGTGCCGAAATCCGAGGATCATTGCGAAGGAGTGTAACCCGTCACCTCTCGGCTCTCAACCCCCCGCCAGCAGCTTGCGCACCGCGGGCAGGATATTGGCGACCATCACATCGACACCTTGCGGGTTGGGATGGATGCCGTCGGAAAGATTGAATTCCGGCTTCGCCGCGATCCCTTCCAGGAAGAAGGGATAGAGCGGCACGCCGTGCTTGACGGCCAAGCGCGGAAACACGGCCGCGTATTTGTCGCGATAATCGCTGCCCATATTGGGCGGGGCGTACATGCCCGCGAGCAGCGTCTTCACGCCCTTTTCTTTCATGCGCGTCAGGATGCGATCGAGATTGCGTTCCATCGCGTCGGGATCGAGACCGCGCAAACCGTCATTCGCGCCCAAAGCCACGATGGCGAATTCGGGCGGGCGCTGGCCCAGCGCCCAATCGACGCGCGTGAGACCGCCCGCCGACGTATCGCCCGACACGCCCGCATTGATCACCTGGATCGATACACCTTGTGCGCGCAACGCGGCTTCCAAACGCTGGGGAAACGCCTCGCGCGCCTGGATATTGTAACCGGCCGACAGCGAATCGCCCAAAACCAGCAAACGCGGCGCCGGGCTTGGGGTTTGGGCGCCGACGGGAAGGGCCGCAACCAACGCGATTCCGGCCAGGACCGCGTTGAAAGCACGGCGCGTTCGACCATATCCCTGAGATTCGCGCGCCATTCCGGGGTACCCTTCTTTCATGTCCCAAACCGTCGAACCGATCCTGCGCCTCGCGGGCGTCCATCTGAAGCTGGCGAGCCAAGCGGGCGAGGTCAATATCCTGCGTGGCGTCGATCTATCGGTCGCACCGGGCGAAACTGTGGCGGTGGTCGGCCCGTCGGGCTCGGGCAAGTCGACGATGATGATGATCGTCGCGGGGCTTGAACGCCCCACGCAAGGCGAAGTGCATGTCGCCGGCCAGGACCTGACCAAGCTGGACGAAGACGGTTTGGCGTTGTTCCGCCGCCGCTCGATCGGCATCGTGTTCCAGGCCTTCCATCTGATCCCGACGATGACGGCGCTGGAGAACGTGGCGATCCCGCTGGAATTCGCGGGCGATGCCAAAGCCTGGGCGAAGGCCAAGGCGGCGCTGGAATCCGTCGGCCTGGGCCATCGCTTGACGCATTATCCCGGCCAGATGTCCGGCGGCGAACAGCAACGCACGGCGTTGGCGCGCGCGGTCGTGGCCGAACCGAAACTGCTTCTCGCCGACGAGCCCACCGGCAATCTCGACGCGACGACGGGGGTCGGCATCGTCGATCTGATGTTCGATCTGCAAAAGAAATTCGGCACATCGCTGTTGCTGATCACCCATGACGCGACACTCGCGCGCCGCTGCGACCGCGCGGTGCGGATGGATGACGGGCGCTTGTCGCCGTTGAACGCCGATCTCGCCGCGGCGGATTAAGCGCATGCCCCAAGAAGCCAATCCCGCGCGCTGGAGCCTTGCGATTTCGCTGGCGCGGCGCGAGTTACGCGGCGGCGTGAAAGGTTTCCGCGTGTTCATGGCGTGCCTGATGCTGGGTGTCGCCGCCATCGCGGGCGTGGGCTCGCTGGCCGAGGGCGTGCGCGAAGCCTTGCGCCAGGACGCGCGCATGATTTTGGGCGGCGACGTGGAACTCGCCTTCACGCATCGCGAAGCCACACCGGATCAATTGGCGTTCATCCGCGAAAGAGGGCGCGTGACGGTCGTGACCGAAATGCGCGCGATGACGCGCACCGACAACGAACGCCTGTTGAGCGAGCTCAAAGCCATCGATCCGGCGAATTATCCGCTGCTCGGCACGGTCGGCTTGTCGGGCGCGCCCGATCTCGACAACGCCTTGGCGCAAAGCGCCGACGGCGTGTGGGGGGCGGCGGTCGAACGCAGCTTGATGAACCGCCTGGGCATTTCGCTGGGCGATCGCTTCCAGGTCGGCGATGGCACGTATCAGGCGCGCGCGATCGTCGAAAGCGAACCCGATCGATCGGCGAACATCTTCACGCTTGGCCCGCGCGTGATGGTCGCCATCGCGTCGCTGGGGCAAACGCAGCTCGTCCAGCCGGGTGCCTTGATCCGCTACGAATACCGCATCGTGCTGAACGATCCTGCGAACGCCGCCAACTGGGTCGAAGCGCTGAAGGCGCGCTTCCCCGATGCGGGCTGGCGCATTCGCGGCACGACCGAAGCCGCACCCGGCTTGCAGCGCTGGGTCGACCGTATCGCGATGTTCCTGACGCTGGTGGGATTGACCGCACTTCTGGTCGGCGGCGTGGGTGTGGCCAACGCCGTTCGCGCCTATCTCGACGGGCGCACCGCGACCATCGCGACGCTGAAATGCCTGGGGGCGCCCGGCGCCCTCATCATGCGCGTTTATCTTTTGCAGATCCTGACGCTGGCGAGCGTCGGCATCGCGGCGGGCTTGCTGATCGGCGCCTTCGTACCCGCCGCCATCGCGCCGTTGATCGCCGATCGCCTGACCATCGTCGCCCGCCAGGGTTTCTATCCGATGCCCTTGGCGCTCGCTTTGGCGTTCGGCCTGCTGACGGCGCTGGCGTTTTCGCTGTGGCCCTTGGCGCGCGCGCGCGAAGTGCCGCCCGCCGCGTTGTTCCGCGATTTGATCGCCCCCGTCCGGCGCTGGCCGCGCGCGCATTACGTGGCCTTCGTCGCGGCGGCGATCGTCGCCTTGGCGGGGCTTGCGATCGTCGCGTCGATCGATAAGCGTTTGGGTGCGGCGTTCTGCGTGGCCGCCGCGGGCACGTTCGTGCTGTTCCGCATCGCCGCCTTGGGCGTGCAGCGTTTGGCCAAGGCCGCGACCGAGGTGCGCCATCCGGGTTTACGCCTGGCACTCGCCAACATGCATCGCCCCGGCAGCCCCACACCGGGCATCATTTTGTCGCTGGGCCTGGGCCTGACGGTGCTGACCTTGATCGCGCAGGTGCAGGGCAATTTCAGCCGGCAGATCGCCGAGCAATTGCCGCAGATGGCGCCGTCGTTCTTCTTCATCGATATCCAGCCCGACCAGATCGAGGATTTCACGGCGCTGGTGAAGGCCCATCCGGGTGTCGGCGAAATCCGCGAAGTGCCGTCGTTGCGCGGACGCATCACGCGCATCAACGGCGTGCCGGTCGAACAAGCGACGATCGCGCCCGACGCGCGCTGGGCCGTGGGCAATGATCGCGGCTTGACCTATACGGGCAAGATGCCGCCGGGCACGCGCCTGGTCGCGGGCGAATGGTGGCCCGAGGATTACGCGGGCCCGCCGCTCGTCTCGTTCGACGCGCAGATCGCGCAAGGCATGGGCTTGAAGGTCGGCGACACGCTGACGCTGAACGTGCTGGGCGTGGAGATCGAAGCGACGATCGCGAATTTGCGCGCCGTCGATTGGACGAGCCTGGGCATCAACTTCACGCTGACCTTCGCGCCCGGCACGCTGGAAGGCGCCCCGCAAACCTGGATCGCCACGGCGCAGGTCGCGGAAAACCAAGAGGACGATCTGGAGCGCGCGGTCACGCAGCGCTTCTCCAACGTCTCGTCGATCCGGGTGAAGCGGGCGCTGGCCACCGCCCAGGAAACGATGGAAGGCATCGCCGCCGCCGCGCGGATCACCGCCGCGATCACGCTGGTCGCCGGCGTGCTGGTGCTGGCCGGCGCCATCGTCGCCACGCATCGCCGGCGCGTTTACGACGCGGTCGTGTTGAAGGCGCTGGGCGCCACGCGCGCCGACGTGATGCGCGCCTTCCTGGCCGAATTTGCGCTACTGGGGGCAGCTGCGGCGATCGTCGCGGCCTTGGTCGGCACGCTCGCCGCTTGGGGTTTGATCACCGAATATATGCGGGTCGAATTCGTACCGCTGCCCGGAACGATCTTCGGCACGGTACTCGGTGCGGCCGTCGTGGTGATGTTGCTGGGCCTGGGCGGCACCTGGCGCGCGTTGGGCCAAAAAGCAGCACCGCTGTTACGCAACGCCTGATCGCATGTTCATATCTTCGCAACTTTATTCACATAACATCCATGGATAACTTTCCGATGACAATGTCGCCGGGGCCGTGGCATGTGCGAGATCGAACGGGGTGAGAAGGCGTTCGCGCGTTTTGGCGCGGATTCCGGCGATGACGGTACGACGTTGGACGCGCCCGCGATGCGCGCGATCTTGGACGCGCTGCCCGCCTTCGTGAACGTCAAAGACGCCGACAGCCGTTACGTGTTCATGAACGCGTTCCAGGCGTCGACCTACGGCACCACGCCGCAAGCGGCGCGCGGACAATCGGCGTCGGAACTGCTGGGCGCGGAATACGGCGCCTATACCGGCAGCATCGACGCGATGGTGGTCGAAACCGGCCTGACGCTCGCCAATTACGACGAGCATTACGCCGGTGCGGACGGCAAGAAGCGCGACTGGCTGACGACCAAACTGCCCTGGCGCGGCGCGGACGGCGCCGCACGCGGCGTGGTCACGATCTCGCTGGATGTGACCGACAAGAAAGCGTCGGAACGCGCATTGGCCTCGGCACTTGTGCGCTCGGAAGCCGCCAACCGCGCCAAATCGGAATTCCTGCGCAATATGAGCCACGAATTGCGCACGCCGTTGAACGCGGTGATCGGCTTCGCCGAGATCCTGGCGAGCGGCGGCCTGACGCAAGCGCGCGGCGGCGAATACGCGCAAGCGATTCTGGACAGCGCCAATGGGCTGCTCGTGCAGATCGAGACGTTGATGGAGATCGCCGATCTGTCGGGCGAACCGCAAAGCCCGCCCGATCACGCGATCTGCCCGATCGAGATCGCCGACGAAGCCGTCCGAGCGGCCACGCGCGACGCCGCTTCGCGCGGCATCGCGATCCTTTCCGAAACCGGGCCCGGCCTGGCGGGCTTGCGCGTCGAACGGCGGGCGCTGCGCCGCATCTTCGATGCGCTGCTGTCCAATGCGATCAAGTTCGGGCGCGACGGCGGGCAAGCGCGCATTCGCATGCTGCGCGCCAATGATGGCGGCATCGCGATCGCGATCGAGGATGACGGGATCGGCATCGCGGACGAGGATTTGGACAAATGCGTCCTGCCGTTCGAGCAGGTGGAACATAGCCTTGCGCGCAAGGAAGGCGGGCTGGGGCTGGGGCTTTCTTTGGCGAAGGCGCTGACCGAGGCCCAAGGCGGCCGGCTGGTTCTGGAAAGCGAAAAAGACCGTTTCACACGTGTGACGGTCAGCTTCCCCGCCTCGAGAATGTCGTTTTCACCGCTCTAAACTGTTGATTTCCCATATAAGGGTCAACCGCTATAGGGGCTTTCCCGGTTGAAATCGCCCGCCGATACGCCCAATATCTTCTTTGTGCCGCGATGCCTTTCGGCGTTTCGCGAATGGCCGCGCGGCGAATAAACCGGGAGCGATAGACCCCCATGTTCGAGACGAACAACCGCATTCTGACCCGCAGCGATATCGACGCCGCGTCCCTGGACCAGGGCCTGCGCGCACATATGCTGCGCGTCTACAACTACATGGCCTCGGCCGTGGCGCTGAGCGGCATCGTCGCCGCGTTGGTCGCCTCGTCGCCCACCGCCATGCAGCTCATCTTCGGCACGCCGTTGCGCTGGGTGGCGATGCTTGCCCCGCTGGCCTTCGTGCTGGTGCTCAGCTTCCGCTTCGAAACGATGTCGAAGACGGCGGTGCAAGCGCTGTTCTGGGCCTATGCCGCCAGCATCGGCGTGTCGCTGTCGGTGCTGCTGATGGTCTATACGGGCACCTCGGTCGCGCGCGCCTTCTTCATCTCGGCGGCGATGTTCGCGGGCATGAGCCTTTACGGCTACACGACCAAGGCCAACCTGGCGAAGTTCTCGTCGTTCCTGATCATGGGCGTTTTCGGCCTGCTGATCGCGGGGTTGGTGAACATCTTCCTGCAGTCGACGATGATGCAGTTCGTCATCTCGGCCGCGTCGGTGCTGGTGTTCTGCGGCCTGACCGCCTGGGACACCCAGCGCATCAAGGACACCTATGCCGAGTATGCGGGCACGGAAGTCGAAGACAAGCTGTCGGTGATGAACGCGCTCAGCCTCTACATCAACTTCATCGTGATCTTCCAATCGATCCTGCAGTTGACCGGCCAGCGCAACAACGACTGACCTTCGACTCCACGGCGAAAAGATCGACCCCCCGGACGGGAAACCGTCCGGGGGTTTTTCGTTTCTAAATACAGCGCCCGCCGTCGACTTCGAACGCGACGCCGGTGATGAATTCGGCTTCGTCCGAACACAGATAAAGCGCGGCGTTGGCGATATCGCGCGGCGTGGATAGCCGCCCGATCGGCACTGAGGCGCGGAACTGCGCGCGCTTCTCGGGCGTGTCCTCGCCCATGAAGGTCGCGAGCAGGGGCGTTTCGCCCGCCACTGGGCACAGGCAATTCACGCGGATCTTCTCCGGCGCCAATTCGATCGCCAGCGCCTTGGTCATGGTGATCGCGGCCCCCTTCGACGAATTGTACCAAACAAGGCCCGGGCGCGGCCGCAAGCCGGCGGTCGAGGCGGTCGTCAGGATGACGCCGCCCCCGCCCTGTTTGCGGAACAGCGGCACCACCGCTTGCGTGGCGAGATAGATCGCCTTCACGTTCACGTCGAAGATGCGGTCATAGGTCGCTTCGTCCACCCCGGTCAGCGGGCCGTTGAGATGCGTGACGCCGGCGTTGTTGACCATGATGTCGAGCCGGCCGAATTTCGCGACCGCTTCGCCGACCATCTTGGCCGTGTCGGCGGAAGAAGCGACGTCGACCTTCACGGCCGCCGCCTTGCCGCCCGTTTTGGCGACGGCATCGGCCACGCGCCGCGCGGCGGCTTCGTCGATATCCGCGACGATCACGGCGCAGCCTTCTTCGGCGAAGCGTGCCGCGATTCCTTCGCCGAAACCCGATCCGCCGCCGGTGACGATCGCGACTTTATTGGCCAGACGCATCGCATTGTCCTCCCCAAGTTTTACTTGTGGAAACTCTAGCCGTGCCGTTAGCTGCCGCGCCATGGAGAATTTACCGATCCACTATTGGGCTTATTTGGCGCTGATCGTCGCGGCGATGACCGGGATCGCGCTCAAGGGCCTGCGCGCGGCCGATCAAACGCGCCGGCGCTTGGCGGGCCTCGCGATTGCGCTGCTCGCCGCGACCGGATTGTGGCTGGGCGCGCCGCTGGCCGCCCAGCATATCGCCAGCCCCTTCCTGCAAGGCATCGTGCAGGACCTCGCGCGCGTCTTCGGCGTGGCGTGGTGGCTGATCCTCGGCCTGCTCGCCTGGGTCGGGATGGAGCGCTTCGTCTGGCGCGGGCTCGACAAGCGCGGCGTCGCGGTGCCCAAGTTGCTGAAGGACGTGGTGCGCGCCCTGGTCGCGGTGCTGTCGCTGTTCGGCGTCGTTTCCGCCGCGTCCGACCAGCCGCTGACCGGCATGCTGGCGGCGTCGGGCGTGATCGCGGTCGTCATCGGCTTCGCGATGCAGTCGACGCTGGCCGATCTGTTCAGCGGCATCGCGATCAATATCGAACGGCCCTATCGCGTCGGCCACTGGATCCAGATCGACAACGCGCTGACCGGGCAGGTCGTGGAGATCAATTGGCGCGCGACGCGTTTGCGCACCGCCGACGGCAACACGGTGGTGATGCCCAATTCCAAATTGGCGGCGGCGCAGATCGTCAATTTCGACGAGCCCGCCCCGCTCTATCGCGCCTCGCTGCAAATTCCGCTGGATGCGCGCGTCCCGCCCGGCCACGCCAAGGACGCGCTGGTCGCGGCGGCCCTCAAATCGATGCGCGTGCTGACAAGCCCGCCGCCCTTCGTCGAAACGAAGGAAATCCGCGATGCGACCGTGCTGTACGAGGTGCGCTACTGGGTCGATTCCTTCGCCGACGACACCGCGATCCGCGACGAGGTCGCGACGTCGGTCTGGTACGCGCTCGACGCCGCCGGGATTTCGCCGGGCCAGCCGTTACGCACCGATCCGGGTCTGGCGGAGCGCGTGCTGGAACATGTCGATCTGTTCCGCGAGGTGCCCGCGGAAATGCGCGCGCGCGTGGCCGCCGCATCGCGGCGCGAGGTCTTCCACGCGGGCGACGAGGTCGTGCGCCAGGGCGAAGGCGACCGCTCGCTATTCGTCGTCGCGCGCGGCGTATTCGAAGTGAGCTTGAACGCCAACGGCGTCAAGCGCGCGGTGGCGCGCCTGGGTACGGGCGATTTCTTCGGCGAGATGTCGCTGCTGACGGGCGAAGCGCGCAGCGCCAATGTCGTCGCCTTGTGCGACACGATCGCACTGGAGATTTCGGCCGAGGCGCTGGCTCCGTTGCTGCAATCCGATCCCGAATTCGCGCGCCGCTTGGGCGAGGTGGTGCTCGACCGGCGCCAGATGAACGACGCAGCCTTGCGCGCGATGTCGCCCGCCGCGCGCCGCTCGGCCAAGCGCAACCAGGTCGACGCGTTCCTGGCGCGGATGAGCGCCTATTTCGGGATCGACTAAAGCCCGCTTTCCGGCGCCAAGCGTTTGCCGGGCACGAGGGCGCGGCCGATCGCGTTCCAGCCCAGGCCCACGTCGCGCAAGCAAGCCGCGATCCCGATCGCGTAGCTGCGCGCGAAACGCATCGACGTTTGCGGCAGGAACGCTGCCAGTGCGGCCGCCTCGCCATCGCCCGCGACGGCGCGCGCGCACGAATCCAGCAGCGCCGCCTCGTCGGGCGAGATTTCGGGGCAAGCGACGCAGCGCACATCGACCGAGCGTGTGGCCGTCGTGCCGATCAGCCAGGTCAGCGCTTCCAGCGTATAGGCGGCGGACGCGACGCCGTTGCGGATGAACGCCGCGTGGTAGCGCGCATCGGCCGGCTTATCCTGACGCATCAAACCGGCGCGATAGCGAAAGCCCCACAGCACGAGCGACGCGCCCGCCGCGATCTCGCCCGGATCGCGCTCGCACAACGGCAAGCCGGCGCATTCATGCCCGCTCATCGCGCATCGTCTTTCTTGCGCAGACGATCCTTGGCGATTCCGATCAACACCGACCCCGCCCCCAGCGAGACGAGAGCGCCCAAAACGACATAGCCCATGCGCGTCGATCCCTTCGTCAGTGGCGCCATTGCGCGGCGGCGGCGGCGGCCGGCATCACATGCGCCGCGAATTTCCAGGCGAGCGACGCGCCGCTCGCTTCCAGCACCGCCGCGAGTGTCGCGACATGGCCCGCGAATGCGCCGTCGTCTTGCGGCGCCAGTTCCGCGATCGCCGCGTCGAACAGATCGGGGGCGCTGGCGTGGAAGGCGCGCAACGCGCCGAGCAGTTTTTCCTCGCCCGGCGTCACGACGCGCAGCGCCAACGGGGCCGCGATGTCGACCCCGCCGCGCGACGCCGCCGCGACCACGCAGGCGAAAGCGGTTTCGAGTTCGCCCGCCCGGCGTGCATCGAGATTGGCAAGCTCGGCGCGGCGGATATCGCCCGCGCGCGGCATCGCCGCCGTGTGGCGCAACGCCCAGACGACGATCTGCTCCGCGCGGCGCAAGGCCGCGATCGGCCGCGCTTGAGACGCCGAGACGGCTTTGATGTCGGGATTGATCGTCATGCCCCTCTCTCCATTCTGCGACTGCGAGTCATTCGCATAATATGATCCGAAAAAACCCGGCGCGGCCGCGAAGCCCCGCCGGGCGTGGTTTGGTCGCGTCAGCTGCCCGCGCCGGGTTCGATCTGACTTTGCAGATAATTCTGCAAGCCGATCTGCTCGATCAGCGACAATTGGGTTTCGAGATAGTCGATATGCTCCTCGGTGTCGTCGAGGATATCGACCAGGATTTCGCGCGAGACGAAATCCTCGTGGCTCTCGCACAGCTTGATCGCGTGCTGGAGCATCGGCCGAGCGTTGCGCTCCAATGTCAGATCGCAATTCAAACCTTCGGGCACGGTCTCGCCCGTTTTCAGCTTGCCGAGATCCTGCAAATTCGGATGGCCGTCGAGCATCAGGATGCGCTCGATCAGCTTGTCCGCGTGCTTCATCTCCTCGATCGATTCTTCGTATTCGTGCTTGGCGAGTTTCGCGAAGCCCCAATGCTTCCACATGCGCGCATGCAGAAAATACTGATTGATCGCGGTGAGCTCGTTGGTCAGCAGCTTGTTCAGCTCCGCCAGAACCGCTTTGTCGCCTTTCATCGCCGCCTCCTGAAAATACGACGCCGCTCGCGTGCGACCCCGATCACGGGTCTAGAACGCGCATGACGGATTCTCAAGAACAAGGCGACGAAGGCGGCGGAAATCGCGAGCGCAACCAGCAACTGCAACGCAATCGCGAAATTCATTCGGCCGCGACCGCAAAGTTTCGGCCTTTGAGCGTGTCGTGAATTTCGCGCACGCATTTGCCGCAACAGGGCTGCGCGCCGGCGGTGCGATCGAAAACCTCGCGCACCGTGCGGCAGCCTTGCGCGCAGGCGGCGTGGATCTCGCTCGAACGAATACCGTGGCAGTTGCAGATGAACATCGTCGCGGCAGCTCGACAATCAAACGCGAAGACCGGCACACTAACGCGAATGCGAATGAGTTGCAATATCTCGCCGATCGCCGGATAAGACTCTG
Source organism: Tagaea sp. (assembly GCA_965228135.1). Taxonomy (GTDB): domain Bacteria; phylum Pseudomonadota; class Alphaproteobacteria; order CACIAM-22H2; family CACIAM-22H2; genus Tagaea. The sequence goes on along the minus strand of OZ245798.1, from coordinate 3,666,372 downwards.
ATAATAAAAATAAAAGGCCGCGCCCTCGCGGACGCGACCCTCATTCGAACGCCGAAAAATCAGGCTTCTTTAATCGTGTGGCGTAGCAGGCCGACGCCGGTGATTTCGACTTCCACCACATCGCCCGCCTTCATGAATTCGGGCGGGGTGCGCGCGGCACCGACACCGCCGGGCGTGCCGGTGACGATCACGTCGCCGGGTTCCAGCGGGCAGAAGATCGAGATGTAGGCGATGATCTGCGGGATATCGTGGATCAGCATATCGATCGTCGCTTGCTGCTTCACCTCGCCGTTGACGCGCGTGGTCAGCGTCTGGCGCACGATGTCCTTCTGCTCGTCGGCCGTGACCATCCACGGCCCGAAGCCGCCGGTGCCGACGAAGTTTTTGCCCGGCCCGAATTGCGAGGTGTGGCGCTGATAGTCGCGCACCGAGCCGTCGTTGTAGCAGGCGTAACCCGCGACATGCTTCATCGCGTCTTCGCGCGCGATGCGCCGGCCCTTCTTGCCGATGATCACGGCAAGCTCGCCTTCCCAATCCAAGCGCTCGCTTTCCTTGGGCTTCAGCATCGGTTGATCGTGGCCGATCTGGGTGTAGGCGTAGCGCATGAAGATCGTCGGATGCGCGGTGTCGGGGCGGCCCGTCTCCGCGCGATGCTCGCGATAATTTACGCCCACGCACCAAATGCGCGTCGCGTCCGGGATCACCGGCGCCCATGTGAACTTGCCGTTCTTCACATCGGGCTTCTTGCCCTTGGCGGCGGCCTTCAATTTGGCGAGGCCCATACCCGCCAACGCGGCACGCAAGGTCGGAAATTTTTTGCCGAACTTCTTGCCCAGATCGACGATGCCGCCCTCGACCACCGCCCCGTAGGACTCGGTTTTTCCGGCTTTGAACGACGCGAGCTTCATGGCGCTTCGGACCCCTTCTTTTGATTGGCGTCCAGATTATCCGCTTGCGCGTATCCCCACAACGCGCGCAAGCGCGGTAGGATACGACGATGTCCGATTTCGATACCGCATTCGCCGCCGAATTCGACCGGCTGCTGGCCTGGCGGCGCGACGTGCGCCGCTTCCGCCCCGATCCCCTGCCGCAAGGCACGATCGCGGAACTGGTCGCGCGCGCGAAGCTCGCCCCCTCGGTCGGCAACAGCCAACCCTGGCGCTTCGTCCATGTGCGCGAAAAGCCGCGACGCGACGCCGTGCGCGCGGAATTCGAGCGCTGCAACAAAGCCGCCTTGGCGGGCTACGACGGCGAACGCGCCAAGGCCTATGCCGAACTCAAGCTCGCCGGATTCGACATCGCCCCGGAACAGCTCGCCGTGTTCTGCGACATGGCCGAGCATAAGGGCCACGGCCTGGGCCGCGCGACGATGCCCGAGACTTTGCGCCATTCGGTCGTCTGCGCGGTGCATACGCTGTGGCTGGCCGCGCGCGTGCGCGGCATCGGTATCGGCTGGGTGTCGATCGTCGAGCCCGACGAGGTCGCGCGGATTTTGGACGTGCCCTTGCCGTGGTCGCTGGTCGCGTATCTCTGCGTGGGCTATCCCGAACGCGCCGACGACGTGCCGGAATTGGAGCGCGCGGGCTGGCAGTCCCGCGACAACGACGGCGCCTATTTGATCGAGCGCTGATGATAGGGCGCCAGCATCCGGAAGCCCATCGCGCAGGCAATCAACGCCACGATGCCCGAGCCGAGCACCGAATAGCCGGGGCCGAACAGCGCGAACAAAGTGGGCGACATCAGGCCCGCGATCATGATCCCGCCGAACGCGGTCACGAGGCGCACGCGATGCACCGACGAGGCGGCGGCGCGCGGGGCACCCGGCCCGCCGGAAAGCTGCACATGCAGCGACAGCGGAATGTCGAAGAACGGCGAGCCCAGCGCGCACAGGCCCAGCGCCACGTAGAAATATTGCAGCACTTGATCGGGCGGGGCGAGCAACGGGGCCGCCGCCATGGCGAGGAGCCCCGCACTCATCACGGTCGTCCCCATCAACATACGCCGCGTCGATAGCGTGGCGGGCAAGGCGCCGACCACGATGGTCGAGCCGGAATTCGCCACGCCATAGACCGCGATGCCAAGGCCGTAGGCCGCCACGCCCGAAACATGGAAGCCGAGCACCGACCAGCTCGCCCCCGTCGATTCGACCACGACCGGAAACGCATGGGAAATCGCGACGACCCACGCGCCGTCGGTGACGGTCTTGATCGCGAGCAGGCGCTTCAACACCGGATCGTCGCGCAGGATTTTGAGGCCCAGCACGAAACCGCCCGCTTCGCGCGGCTCGCGCTCGGGGAACTTCGCCCCCACCGCCAGCAGCAGCCAGCCCGCGAGCAGCAACGCCAGCATATGGATCAGGAAAATCTGGTGCACGGCGAGCACCAGCGCCAAGGCCGCCGCGATCATCGGGCCGGTGACGCGCGCGAGGCGCCGCGTGCCTTCCAGCATGGCGTTGGTCGCGAACAACACATCGCGGTTTTTGACCAATAGCGGCAGATTGCCTTGCACCGTCGGCTCGATCTGCGCGCGCAGCGAGCCCACGCCCACGGCCGTGAACGCCAGCGCCACAAAGGCGGGCGTGCCGAATTGCCAGACGAGGAAGGGCACGATCGTGCACACGGCACCGAACACGCAATAGGTCGTCAACGCGCGTTTGGATCGAGGAAGGCGGTCAACGCGCCGCCGAACATCGCGCCGACCAACACGGCGCCCGATTGCAGCGCGCCGAGATAGCCGACATCCCGCCCGACCGTTTCGACGGCAAGCCAGATCAACGCCACGCGGAACAATTCGTCGCCGGTCGTGAACACCGCCATCGCGGTCCACAATCGCGCGACGATCGGTTCGGATAGCGGGGCGAAGGCCCTCACTTTTTCGGTTTCTTCGCGGCGGCTTTCTTTCCGGGGCCCGGGACGACGCCCGCGAAGCCGCCATCGGCATAGAGCAACGCCTTGCCGCCCTGGCGCGTCGTCACCGCCACGACGCGGCCGATGAAGATCGTATGCGTGCCCGAGCGGATCGCGCGCGCAAGTTCGCAGTCGAAGCTGGTCAGCGCGCCGTCGAGAACGGGCGCCCCGGTCGCCAGCACGTTCCAGCTTCCTTTGGCGAAGCGGTCCTCACCCTTATGACCGGTCGCCCCGGCAAAGCGCAGCGCCAGCGCCTTGTGCCTGCCGGCGAGCACGTTCACGCAAAAGCGCTTGGCCCGGGCGATGACCCGGTTGGGATAGGCTTCGCGGTTGACGCAGACCAGCAATTGCGGCGGTTCGGCCGACAGCGAGCAGACGGCCGTGGCGGTCAGCCCCGCGCGCGTTTGCCCGTCGAAGGTGGTGACGATGGTGACGCCGGCCCCGAGCCGGCGCATCCCGGCCTTGAAGTCGGCCGCGAGATGGTGATTCGACATGATCCGGCCACAATAGCGGCTCCGGGGCCCGCTTGCGAAGGAACTTGGGACGGGTTACGAACCCGCATCTTGAAGCGCGCCCTTTTACCGTTCCTGGCCCTGTTGCTCGGCACCGCCCCGTCCATCGCCCAATCGGCCTTGGAAATGGAGCTGGCGCGCGATTTCCTGACCCTGGAACTGGCCGGCTGGCGCCTGCCCGACCCGGACCCCGAATGCCTGCAAAACGCCCCGCTGACCCGGCTCGAACCCGGCAGCTATGGGGCCTCGGAAATGGCGGTCGATCCGATCGCGGTCGAGGGGCCGGGCCCGTTTTATCGGGGTTTGACGATCGAGCCGCACCCGACTGACCGGCGCCGCCGGATCGCCCGGTTCGAGTGGACGGTCCGCGACCAGGGCCGGGCCAAGGTCCTGCCCGACCGTTTCGAATTCGCCATGAACCCGGCCGGCGGCGGCGACGATGCCGGCCGCGGCCTTGCCACCATGATGCGCGAACCCGACTGGATCGTCGTCCGGCGGGAATGCCTGAACGGTTGAGCGCGTTGGAGTAACCAGCATGTCCGACTCATCCACCAATCCCGCCACCGATTGGCGCCGCCGCGTTCTGCAGCGCTATGTCTCCACCCATGGCGCCGTCTCGGACGCCGCCGCCAATCTCGACCGGCGCCGGCCATTCCTGGACAAGCTGATCGCCGAGCATTTCCCGACCAACCGGACGATTACCGGGATCGATCTTGGCTGCGGCCATGGCGCGGTGGTGTGGGCGGCCCGCCGGGCGGGCTACGCCAATTTCATCGGCGTGGATGCGAGCCCCGAGCAGGTCGCGATGTCCAAGACGCTGGGCATCGAAGGCGTGCGCGAAGGCGATCTGATGGCCGAATTGGCGAATACGCCCGACGCCACCTACGACGTCCTCGTGCTGTTCGACCTCTATCACTATTTCGATCCGGCCACGCAGATGAAGCTGGCCGACGAAGTGCGTCGCGTGCTGAAGCCGGGCGGGCGCTGGATCCTGCATTTGCCCAACGGCGAAGCGCTGTTCGCCGGCCGCGTGCGCTATTGGGATTTCATGGCGACGGGCTCGTTCACCCGCAAATCCATCGAACAGCTGCTGCTGGTCTGCGATTTCCGCGACGTGCGCTGCTACGAGGACAAGCCGGTCGCCCACGGCCTGAAAAGTTCTGTCCGGGCCGTTCTATGGGCCGTGCTGCGGGCGGGTTTGCGCCTCGCCTTGGCCGCCGAAACCGGCGAAACCGGCCGCGACGCGATTTTCAGCCAGACCTTCCTGGCGGTCGCCACGAAGTAGGGCTATCTTCCCGTCCCACAAAGGGAATATCGCTTTCCCGCCGGCCGTTACATGGGCCGGACGTTCCATTTGAATTCGGGTCCCATGCGCATCCTGTTTCTCGGCTTCGACATCGAAGGCTATGGCGGCATCGCGACCTATAGCCGCTATCAGATCGAAGCGCTCAAGCGCCTGGGCCATGACGCCGATATCGTCTCGATCGACAAGCAGACGGACGGCAAATTGCTCGCCCCCGGCTTGGCGCATCGCAAGCTGCCCTTCGAGAATCGCCTGAAGGCGGTCGCGACCTTGGTGCGCGAGGCGATCGCCGCGCGCGGGCGCTATGACCTCGTCATGCTCAACCACGTCTATCTGGCGGGGTTGGGCTGGCTGGTGAAGAAGCTGTCGGGCACGCCCTTCACCGTCAACGTCTACAACATCGACATCCTGACCAAGCTGCCGCGCTTGCGCGAAGCCGCGTTCCAGGCCTGCGATCTGGTCATCGCCGATTGCAATTACACGATCGACTGGATGCCGAAGTATCGCGACAAGGTGCCGCCCAGCGGCCTGCTCTACGATCCGGTCGACGTGCATTACTTCAAGCCGATGGAGAAATCGGCCGCGCGCGCCGAACTCGCCAAGCATTACGGCTGGACCGACCTCGCCAATAAATTCGTGATGATGACCGTCGCCGCGATGCTGCTGCCGCCCAATAAGGGGCAGCGCCAGACGATGGATGCGATGGCGAAGCTTGGCGACAAGCGCCTCGTCTATATCATCGTGGGCTCGGGCGCCGATCGCGCCGATCTCGAAGCCTATGCCGCCGCGAAGGGGCTGGGCGATCAAGTGCGCTTCACCGGCCGCGCCCCGCAAGACCATCTGCCGATCCTGTACGCGGCCTCCGACCTCGCCACGCTGATCGCGCGCGGCGGTCCGGGCTGGGGTGAAGCCGTTCCGCTGGGCCTGATCGAAGCCGCGTCTTGCGGCACGGCGTTCCTGTGCGGCAACGAAGACGGCTCGCCCGAAGCGATTCTCGCCGACGATCCTTGCGGCTTCGCGCTGCCGCCCTTGGATATCGACGCGATCGCCGACGCCATCGCCAAGCTCGCCGCCGATCCCGCCTTGTGCGCACGGATGGGCCAAGCCGGGATCCGCACGGTCGAGAAGGTCTTCGCGTTCGAACGCTATGTCGAACAGCAAGGCCGCTTGCTGGAACGCTTCACGCAGCGGAAAGCCGCCGCATGACCAGCGACCGCCTGCGCAAGCGCATCTACCAGCACTACACGTCCGCGACCAACGCGCCTTTGGCGCCCGATACGGTCGACGGTTTGGCGCCGCGCGCCGCGCATTTGAACCGCATGATCGCGGAACATTTCCCCGCCGATCGCGCGGCGAAAATTCTGGAACTGGGCTGCGGCCACGGCGCCTTGCTGCATTTCGCGCGGCTGGCCGGCTACGCGAATATGCAGGGCGTGGACGGTTCGCCCGCCCAGGTCGCCGCCGCGCGCAAGCTCGGCATCGACGGGATTCGCGAAGGCGATCTGCAATCGGCGTTGCGCGAAACGGGAGACGACAGCCTCGACGCCGTGATCCTGTTCGACGTGCTCGAACATCTCACGCGCGACGAAATCCTCGACACGGTCGATGCGATCCATCGCGTGTTGAAGCCGGGCGGCAGATTGATCCTGCATGTGCCCAATGGCGCTTCGCCCTTCGGCACGCTGATGATCTATTCGGACCTCACGCACGAGATCGCCTTCACGCCCGAAAGCCTCGCCCAGCTTTTCTTGGCGTCGGGCTGGAAGTCGGTCGCGAGCTTCGAAGACCCGCCCGCGGCGCACGGCCTTAAAAGCAAGATCCGCAGCGTGTTGTGGTGCGCGATCCGCGCGGCGTTGCGCTTCTATCTCGCGGTCGAAACCGGTTCGCGCGAGCACAAGGTGCTCACGCAAAACCTCTACGCCGTCGCGATCAAGTGACATGTGCGGCATCGCCGGCATTTTCGCCTACGCGCCCGATGCCCCGAACGTAAGACGGGGCGAGCTGGTCGCCATCCGCGACGCGATGGCAGCACGCGGGCCCGACGGCACCGGCGAATGGTTTTCCGACGACGGGCGCGTGGGTTTCGGCCATCGCCGCTTGTCGATCATCGATCTGCGATCGATCGCCGACCAGCCGATGCGGCTTGCCGGGACCGGAATCCATATCGTTTTCAACGGCGAGATCTATAACTACCGCGCCTTGCGCGCGGAGCTGATCGCCGAAGGCGCGCAATTCACGACCGAGTCGGACACCGAGGTGATCCTTCACCTCTATGCGCGGCGCGGACCCGAGAAGACCGTCGCGGCGTTGCGCGGCATGTTCGCCTTCGCGATCTTCGATCCCGGAAAAGGCGGCATGTTCTTCGCGCGCGATCCCTTCGGGATCAAGCCGCTGTATCTGGCCGACGACGGCCGCACGATCCGCTTTGCGAGCCAAGTGAAGGCGCTACTCGCGGCCGATGCGCCCGACACGACGCCCAACCCGGCCGGCCATGCCGGCTTCTTCGTCTGGGGCCATGTGCCCGATCCGCATACGCTGTATCGCGGCATCGTGGCGCTGCCGGCGGGCACATCGCTGTGGGTCGATGCGCGCGGCCAAGGAACGCAAAAGCCGTATTTCGATCTTGTCGAAGCGTTGCGCGGAACCGGCGAACCCAACGATCTTCGCAGTGCCGTCGTCGACACGCTGGCCCACCATATGATCGCCGATGTGAAGGTCGGCGTGTTCCTGTCGGCCGGAATCGATTCGACCGTGCTGGCGGGTGTCGCCGCCGAAACCATCGCCGGCCGCCTCGATACCGTGACGCTGGGCTTCGACGCCTATCGCGGGACCGAGAACGACGAGACCGTACTGGCCGAGCAATTCGCCAAAGCGCGCGGCACCAATCACCGCACGATCTGGATCGGGCGCGACGAATTCGCGGCCGAGCGCGACAATCTGTTCGCCGCGATGGATCAGCCGAGTGTGGACGGCATCAACACCTATTTCGTCGCGCGCGCCGCCAAACAGGCGGGGCTGAAAGTGGCACTTTCGGGCCTGGGCGGCGACGAGGTGTTCGCGGGCTATCCCGGCTTCGCGCAGATCCCGTCGCTGGTCGCGCGCACCGCCCCGTTCGCGATGTTCGGGGGTGCGTTCCGCGCCCTCACCCAAGGTTGGATCGGCAAAGTCACCTCGCCCAAATATGCTGGGCTGCTGGAGTATGGTGCGCGCTACGAAGGGGCGTATCTTTTGCGCCGCGCGCTGTTCATGCCCTGGGAAATCGAAGGAATTCTGGGCGCAAAACTCGCCCGCGAAGGGCTCGACGCCCTCGACCTGCCGCGCTCGCTCGACAAGGGCCTCGACCGGCTTCACGCGGGCAGGTTGAAAGTCTCGGCGCTGGAGATCGCCAATTATATGCGCGATCGGCTGTTACGCGATTCCGATTGGGCGGGTATGGCGCAATCGATAGAAATTCGCGTGCCCTTCGTCGATCCCGTTTTCCTGGCCAAGATCGCGCCGGCGCTCAACCGCGCCGATGCGCCGGGCAAGCGCGATCTGGGCGCCACACCGCGCCCGCCCTTGCCCCCCGAAATCCTCGACCGGCCGAAAACCGGCTTCGTCGTTCCCGTGCGCGAATGGCTGATGGGCGCTGCTTCGCCCGAGGCCTCGCAGCGCGGACTTCGCGGCTGGGCGCATCAAGTCCATCGGGCGTTCGTCTGACCATGGGCAAGAAACTCCGGCTCGCCTATCTGGTCACGCATCCGATTCCGTACCAGGCGCCGTTGCTGCGCATGATGGCGGCGCAGCCCGATATCGAATTCGAAGCCTTCTTCGGCACGGATTTCACCACGCGGCCGTTCGTGGCGGGCGAATTCAAGCAGATGATCGATTGGGACGTGCCGCTGCTCGAAGGTTATCGTTCGACCACGCTCGCCCGCCTCGATCCCCAGCCGCCTTCCGGCGTGCTCGAACCGCTCACGCTGTGGCGCCCGCTGTCGCGTGGCTTCGCGCGCGAGTTGGATCGCGGCCAGTTCGACGCGCTGTGGATTCACGGCTACGCCCATGTCAGCCATTGGGCGGCGATCGCGTCGGCCAAAAAACGCGGCATCAAAGTGATGATCCGCGACGAAGCCACGCCGATCTCGGCGCAACGCTCAGGCTTGAAGCGCCTCGCCAAGCGCGCTTTCTTCGAGGCGTTCAAGCTGGGCATCGACGCCTATCTCGCCATCGGCGAACTCAACAAACGCTATTACGTCGAACACGGCGTCGATCCGCGCGACATTTTCAGCGTGCCCTATGCGGTCGACAATGATCGCTTCAAAACGCAAGCCGAAGAAGCCGCCAAGAACCGCGCGGCGTTCAAGCGCGAGCTTGGCATCGCCGAGGGCCGCCCGGTCGTGCTGTTCGTCGCCAAGCTGATCGAGCGTAAGCGACCGCGTTTGTTGCTCGACGCTTTCGCGAAGATCCGCAACCTTCCCGCCTTGCGCGATCCCGTTCTCGCCTTCGCGGGCGACGGGCCGCAACGCGCCGAATTGGAAGCACTGGCAAAGGAACTTCCCGAAGGATCGGTCAAGTTCCTGGGCTTCAAGCGCCAGAACGAATTGCCCGCCTGCTACGATCTTTGCGACGCGTTCGTCCTGCCCTCCGGCCAGGAAGCCTGGGGCTTGGTCGTCAACGAAGTGATGTGTGCCGGCAAAGCGGTGATCTGCTCCGACATGATCGGCGCCGCCCCCGATTTGTGCCGGCCGGGCGAGAACGGCGCCATCTTCCGCAGCGACGATGTCGACGACCTCGCGCGCGCCTTGACCGACGTGCTGGGCGACGCGAATAAGCTCGCCGCTTACGGAAAACGCTCGCTGGAGATCGTCGATCGCTGGAGCTATCGCGAGGACGTCGCTGGTATCCGCGCGGCACTCGCGCATGTCTTGCCGGGACGCATCAGCCCATGAAGGATATGTCCTGGTCCTTCGTGACGACCGCGATCATCCAGGTCGTCAATATTCTGACCGGGCTGCTCGCGGCGCGTTTGCTGGGCCCGGACGGGCGCGGCCAGCTCGCCGAGATCATGTTGTGGCCGGGCTTGCTGGTCGAGTTCGGCATCCTGGCGCTGTCGGACGCGCTGCTCTATCGCGCGGCGACGCGCTCGGCCGCCCCCAAAACCTTGTTCGCGACGATCATGTTCCTGGGCGCCGTGTTGTCGGCGATCCTGATCGTGATCGGCTATTTCGTCGTTCCCTTCGTGCTGGTCGGCGAATCCGAACGGCTCGAGGCGGCGATCCATCTCTATATCGTCGCCTATGTGCCGATCTATCTGTTCGCGCTGTTCGTCGCGACGATGTTCCAAGGCCATCTCGACATCAAAGGCTGGAACGTCGTGCGCCTGCTCGTCGGCACGGGCTATCTCGGCTTCATCCTGTTGCTATGGGGAACCGGCAATATCGGCGTGAACGGCTTCGCCTTCGCCTATATCGCCGGCACGGCCTTGTCGGGATTTGTCGGCCTTGCCTGGCTGTGGCGCAAAGGATGGGTTTCGTGGAAGCCCGATTTCGCCGCCGCCAAGGGCTTGCTCGGCTACGGCATTCGCGTGCATGTGGGCGAGATCGTGAACTCCGCACGCCAGCGCGTGGATCAAGCCGCGGTCGCGATGTTCCTGACCTCGCACGATCTGGGGCTTTACGCCGTGGCGCTGACCGTCGCCAACGGGCCGATGATCTTGGTCAATACGGTCGCCGGCATCGCCTTCCCGAAAATCAGCGCCGCCCCCGACAAGGAAGAAAAGCTGCGCATCTTCGGCATCTATTTGCGCCTCGCCATGGTGATTTCGGCGGCGAGTGCCGTGTCGCTCGCCATTCTCGCCGAATTCCTGGTGCCGATGATCTTCGGCCAAAGCTTCGATCACAGCGCCACGATCAGCCAAATCATGCTGATCGGTCTGCCCTTCTTCGCGGCCAAGCTGATGTTCATCCAGGCGCTGAACGCGTTCGACCGCTCGCTGTCGATCGGCCGCGCGGAATTGATCGGCCTGATCGGCGCGGCCGGCGCGCTCGCACTGTTCCTGCCGAGCATGGGCCTGGAGGGTGCGGCCTGGGCGATGGTCGTCGCCAACGTCGTCGCGATGGTCGTCATGGCGACGACGTTGGGCACGACGATCGGGGCGAAGCTGCTGCCGCTGTTCCGCCCGACGCATGACGATTGGTCGGCGATGCGTCGCTTGCTGCGCAAATGAAACGCCGCGACGCCACCGGCCTGATCGGCCATCCGGGGTCCAACCACCTCGCCTATCAACTTGTCGCGGCGTTGCAGGCGCAAGGCTACGACGCGCGATTCGAGACCGGAATTTTCTGGACCGGCAAAGGTCTGCTGCCGAAATTGACGGGAATGCTGCCGGGGCCGATCCGCGCCAAGATCGAACGCGAACTCAAGCGCCGCTCGCATCCGGGTGTGGACGCGGCCCGCGTCGATTTTCTGCCGATACCCGAGATCATCTATCTTGCGTCGACCCGATTGAAGATGTCGGCGACACGTCAGCTCGAAGCGATCGCCTGGCGCAACGAAGTGTTCGACGCGCAATTCGCCGAGCGGGTCCGCCGGGAGCGCCCGCGTTTTGTGATCGGCCACGACTCATCGGCGTTGAACGCGCAGCGCGCGGCGCAAAGCGTTGGCGCGCTGGCGATCCTCAACCAAGTCATCGGCCATATCGAGGCGGGGCTGGCGGTGTTCGCCGAGGAGGCGAAAGCCGCCCCCGAATTCGCCGAGACTTTGCCCTTGCCGCCCCGGCGCGTGATCGAGATTTGCCGGCAAGAGGCGATCGAGGCCGATCGGGTGATCGTGCCGTCGGATTACGTGCGCGACACGCTGACCGCGCGCGGTGTGGCGCCTTCGCGCATTTTCGTGCTGCCCTATGGCGTCGATACGAACCGCTTCCGCCCCGCACCCCGTCTGGCCGACGGCAAATTCCGCGTGTTGTTCGTCGGCGGCCTATCGCAGCGCAAGGGCATCAAATATCTGCTGGAAGCGGCCAAGCGCGCCGATATCCCCGGCCTCGAACTCGTCTGCGTGGGCAAGCTCGCGGGCGATCCTTCCGCCTTCGCGCCCTATGCGGGCGTGTTCCGGCATGTGCCGCATGTGCCGTTCCACGAGGTCCACACGCTGTTCCAAACGGCGGATGTGTTCGCTTACCCGTCGCTGCACGAAGGCTCGGCCTTCGCGAGCTACGAAGCGCTGGCGTCGGGCCTACCGGTCGTGTGCACGCCGAACACGGGTTCGGTCGTGCGCGATGGTGTGGAAGGATTCCTGGTGCCGGTGCGCGATGTCGACGCGATCGTCGAGCGCTTGCGTACGCTCCATCGCGATCCGGATCTGCGCGCGCGCATGGCCGTGGCCGCACGCGCGCGCGCCGAGGAATTCACCTGGAAACATTATGGTGCACGCTTGACCGCGTGGCTCGACGCCGCGTTGGGCGTCAGCGCGTAAGCCCGGCGTTCTGGTAATAAGTCAAAGCGCCTTGATGCAGCGGCAGGCCGAACCCATCGGCCGCCGATTCCGGGCGGATCAACCGGCCCAGACGTTCGTTGGCGTCGATCATGCGGCGGTTATTCGGGTGCCATAGTGCGCGCACCAGGCCTTGGGCGACCGCGTCGTCGAGCGACTCGTTCACCACCCACAAAATGCCGACCGAGACGGCCTTGGTTTCCGCCGTGTCGGGATAGGAATCGGCGGGGATCGTCGTTTCGGTCAGGAACGGCAATTCCTGGCGCAGTCGCGCGACGAGGCCGCCAAGCGGCAGCAGCGTGATGTCGCGATCGGCCGCGAGTTCGCGCACCAGCGACGACGGCACGACGGCTGTCTCGAAAAACGCGTCGAGCTTGCCCGCCTTCATCGCCTCGATCGCTTCGGCGGTTTTGAGATACTGCGCGCGCAGATCGCGTTCCGGCACGCCGGCGGCGGCGAGCAGCGAGCGCGCGTTGTTGGCCGTGCCCGATTCGCGTTCGCCCAGCGAGACCGCCTTGCCGCGCAACCCGCGCAGATCGGTCACATTGGCCGATTTGCGCACGATCACGTGCAGCGTCTCGGGATAGAGATAGGCGAGAACGCGCAGCTTGTCGGTGCCCGGCTTGCCGCGCCAGCCGCCCTTGCCGGTGAAAGCGGCATAGGCGAGATCGGACTGGCACAGCACCGAGTCGATCTTGCCCGTGGTCAGCAATTCGAGATTGGCGAGCGAGCCCGCCGTGGTCTGGTTGACCGCGATCATGCCCGGCACGCCGCACGACCCGCCGCGTGCGCAATCGCGCGCGCCCGGCGGCGAGGACACGACCTGGCCGATCAGCGTGCCGGCTTGGAAAAGGCTGGATTCCGTGGGGCCCGAGGCGATGCGGAAAAATTTAGCGTCCTGGGCGAGGACGGGATTCGGGCAGACTCCACCCGCGAGAGCCGTCAAACCGGCCCCTCCTGTTCCCGCCAAAAACCGGCGCCGACTTAAAGACATCCGCCGCCCAAACAGACAAGGAGTCCGCCCGGCCCTCCGGGAACTCCCGCTTGTTCTACTTAACGGAAGGCGGCGGTTGCGTCATCCCACCATTTGCTGGGGCAGCCATGTGACGAGTTCAGGGAACCAGAACAGCAGTGCCACCATCACGCACATCATGAGGAAAAAGGGGAAGGCGACCTTGCCGATATAGGTGATTTGGTGCCCGGTCATGCCCTGCAGCACGAACAGATTGAACCCGACGGGCGGCGTGATCTGGGCCATTTCCACGACGATAACGATGAAAATGCCGAACCAGAGCAGGTCGAACCCGGCGCGTTCGATCGTCGGCATGACGACCGCCATGGTCAGCACGACCATCGAGATACCGTCGAGGAAACACCCCAGAATCGCGTAGAAAATCGTCAATACGACGATCAGCATGCCGGAGGAGAGATTCAGCGAATCGATCCATTCGGCCAGATGGCGCGGCAGGCCGGTGAAGCCCATCGCCAGGGTGAGGAACGCGGCCCCGGACAGGATAAGCGCGATCATGCAGGACAGGCGCGTGGCACCCATCAGGCTTTCCTTGAACACCTTCCAGTTCATGTCGCCCTGGACGGCCGATACGATCAGCGCGCCGGCGACGCCCACGGCCGCCGCTTCGGTCGCCGTGGCGAGACCCGCATAGATCGAGCCGAGCACGATCACGATCAGCGCCACCGACGGGATCAAATGCCGCCCGGCATAGATTTTCTGGAGGAAGGACATCGAGCCGTCGGCGGCGGGGATCTTGTCGCGTTCGATGAACGCCCAGATCATCACGGTCACCATGAACAGTCCGGCCAGCGTCAGGCCGGGGATGACGCCCGCGATGAACAATTGCGCGATGGAGGTGTTCGTCTGCACGCCGTAGACGATCATGATCAGCGAGGGCGGGATCAGCAGGCCGAGCGTACCGGAGCCCGCAAGGCTGCCCACGATCATGCTTTCGGGATAGCCGCGCTTGCGCAGTTCCGGAATCGACATTTTGCCGATCGTGGCGCAAGTCGCGGCGGAGGAGCCGGAGATCGCCGCGAAGATCGTGCAGCCGATGACATTGGTGTGGATCAAGCGCCCGGGCAGGCGCTGCATCCACGGCGCCAAGCCTTTGAACATGTCTTCCGACAGTCGTGTCCGGAACAGGATTTCGCCCATCCAGATGAACATCGGCAGGGCCGTCAGCGTCCATGACGAGGCCGAGCCCCAGATCGTGGTCACCATCGCCGCCCCCACCGGGCGGCTGGTGAACATTTCCATCGCCGCCCAGCCGACGGCGAGCAGCGCCACGCCGATCCACACGCCCGAGCCGAGGATGACGAACAGCAGGACGATCAACAGCCCCGCGATCCAAAGATTTTCCATGGCGTGCTTACCTTATTCGGTGTGCTGCTGTTCGGCGGAAAGGTCGCTCTCGCGGATCTCGCGCCCGCCGAGCACCTGGACGAATTCATCGACGAAGGCGATCCACAGGAACGTCACGCCGAGGGACATCGCCAATTGAGGAATCCAGAGCGGCGAGGCATCCATTGCGTCGGATCGGCTTTCGAATTCCCAGGACCAATAGACCATGTCCCAGGCGTACCAAGCGAAGAAGCCGGTCATCAGCACGGCGACACCCAGGCACAGAATTTCCATGAAGCGGCGCGCACCTGTCGGCAGACGCTGAAGGATCAGCGTCACGCGGATATGCTCGCCGCGCTTCAGCGTGTGGGCCAGCGCGAAGAACGATGCGGCGGCCATTGCGTAACCGGCATAGGCGTCGGTGCCGCGCACGAAGATGTCGGACACACCGCCCAAAACCTGGATCAGCGTGACGACGAGAATCGCCAGCATCGAAAATCCGGCGAGCCAGGCGGAGAATTCATAGAGAAGATCGAGTGCGCGGCGCATGATCCCAAGCCGTTCGTGGCGAAAGAAAAAGGCCGGCGGGTTACCCCGCCGGCCCGATTTCCGCGAGACGCGTCAGGACGCGGCGCGGAAGGCGTTGACGAGCGCTTGGCCATCGGCGCCCGCGCGCTCCAGCCAGCCCTTCGACAGATCTTCGCCCCAGCGCTTGAAACCGTCGCGCAAGGCGGGCGACGGTTCGGACACCGTCATGCCGTTCTTGGCGAAGGCTTCCAGGAAGGTGCGATCGAGGCGTTGGGATTCGGCCCAGCCGCGCGCTTCGGCGACCTTGCCGGCCTGGGTGACGGCGGCCTGCACGCTGGCGGGCAATTGGCCCCAAGCGCGCGCGTTGACCATCGTCATGTTCTTCGGCAGCCAAGCCTGGACGTCGTAATAGAACTTGATGTGTTCCCAGATCTTCGAATCGAAGCCCGTGGCGCCCGACGAGATCATCGCGTTCACGCGGCCCGAGGCGAGCGCTTGGACGAGTTCGGCGGCCTGCACAGTGGTGACGCGCATGCCCGCGAGTTCGGCAAGACGGCCAGCCGAAGCGCCGTAGGAACGGAACGACAGACCCTTAAGGTCGTCCGGCACGTTGAGCGCCTTGGGGCTGTAGAAGCCCTGCGGCGGCCACGGCACCGAGAAGAGATGGCGTACGCCACGCGAACCCAGCCGCTTCTCGATATAGGGCAGCTGCAAATCGGCGAGCTTGCGCGACTGCGCGAACGACGTCGCCAGGAACGGCACGTTGTCGGCACCGAACATCGCGTCGTCGTTTTCCAAATTGACCATCAGCAATTCGCCCATCTGCGCCTGGTTCGTTTGAACCGCGCGCATGATTTCCGGCACCTTGAACAGCGAGGCGCCCGCATGGACGGTGATTTCCAGCTGACCGCCGGTCGCGTCCTTCACGTCCTTGGCGAATTGGATGAGATTGGCCGAGTGGAAATTCGTCGCCGGATAGCCCGCGGGCAGATCCCATTTCCAGCGCGCCTGGGCGCGCGCGATCATCGGCATGCCGAGGACCGGCAGCGCGACGGCGGCGGCCGTGCCGGCGAGGAAATGGCGGCGCGATACGATTGTCTTTTTCATCTTTTCACGACTCCCTGCGATTCCGGTGTCGGCGGTCATGATGGCGGTTCGTCCGCACCCTACGGATACGGTCGAGCCGCCCATGCAGCTGACATGCCGGTTCCAATGACGAAAAGCCTAGTCCCTGATTTGTTGCGATGGAAGCTAGGATAACGTTGACGAATCGTCAACGATTATTCGGCGTTTCGACCTTCACGACGCCGGACGCGATCAGGCGTTCGATCTCGGCCGGGGCGATTCCCATCTCGCGCAGGATCGCGCCGCCATCGGCCCCGATCCCCGGCAGATCGCGGCGCACGGGCAAGCGTTCGCCGTCGAAGCTGATCGGCAGCGCCGGAATGCGCACTTTCTTGCCGTCGGGGTTGGTGACTTGCGCCAAGCCGCCGCTGGCGATCAAA
This sequence comes from Tagaea sp., assembly GCA_965228135.1. GTDB lineage: Bacteria > Pseudomonadota > Alphaproteobacteria > CACIAM-22H2 > CACIAM-22H2 > Tagaea. Next base: position 3,649,792 of record OZ245798.1, on the reverse strand, counting down.
TGCGGATCGTCCAGCAGATCCACCGGCTTGCCGATGGGCGCGTAGGGAATGCCGAGCTTCTCGGCCTTCGCGAGCAACTCGGCCTTCGTGCATTTCTTCGCCGCGGCTTGGATCACCGGCAGCATCGTGTCGCGCGCCGCACAACGCTGGTTGTTGGTCGCCAGGGCCGGATCCGCCTTCAATTCGGCGAGGCCGAATTCGTCGCAGAACGGGCCCCATTGCGTGTCGGAAACGACGGCGAGGAACAGCTGATCGCCATCGGCCGTGTCGAACACGTCATAGACGCCCCAGGCCGCCCGGCGCACCGCCATCGGCGGCGGGGCGACACCGGTCACGCAATATTGCGCGACATGCTGGGCCATCAGGAACGCGCAATTCTCGAATAGCGCGGATTTCACATAGCGGCCCTTGCCGGTCGTTTGGCGTTCGTGGATTGCGGCCAGAATGCCGATCGCCGCGAACATGCCGCCCATGATGTCGTTGACCGATGTGCCCGCACGCAACGGCCGGCCGGCGGGCCCGGTCATATAGGCAAGCCCCGCCATCATCTGCACGACTTCGTCGAGGGCGGTGCGATGCTCGTAAGGCCCGTCGAGGAAACCTTTCAGCGAGCAATAGACGAGCTTCGGGTTCGTCTTCGACAATTCGTCATAGCCGAGGCCGAGCTTGTCCATCGCCCCGGGGCGGAAATTCTCCGTCACCACATCGGCGTCGGCGACCAGCCGGCGCACGATCGCCAAGCCTTCGGGCGATTTCATGTCGATCGCCAGCGAGCGCTTGTTGCGATTGAACGTGGCGAAGAATCCGGCGCCGGAGGCACCCAGACGGCGCGTATTGTCGCCGGCGGGGACAGGTTCGACCTTGATGACGTCGGCGCCGAGATCGGCGAGCACAAGCCCACAGCTCGGCCCCATCACCATATGCACGAATTCGACGATCTTCAGCCCGGCGAGCGGCTGCGGCCCTTGCACATTCGACATGATGCTTACGCCGCTTCCTTGAAGCCTTTGGGCAGACCCGCTTTGGCGAGATGGCCGTGGAACTCCGCCCCCGGCAACGCTTCTTCGAGGATGCGGCGCGCGTCGATCAGTTTGTCGAAATCGATGCCGGTCGAATAGCCCATCGCTTCGAGCATGAAGACGAGATCTTCGGTGATGACGTTGCCCGAAGCACCGGGCGCGTAGGGGCAGCCACCCAACCCCGCCATCGACGAATCGAGCGCCGTGACGCCCGCTTCCAATGCGGCCATGCAATTGGCGAGGCCCAAGCCCCGCGTGTTGTGGAAATGCGCCGCGTCGAGCTTCGACCCTGCGATCCGCCTCGCTTCCACGAACATCTCGCGCACTTGCTTGGGGTTGGCGTAGCCCACCGTATCGGCGATCGAGATCGTATCCGCCCCCGTCGCGGCGATGCGCTCGACCAAGCGCAGCACATCCGCCTGCGGCACTTCGCCTTGCAGCGTGCAGCCGAAGGCGGTCGAAATGCCGCCATTCACTTCCATCTTGCGCCCCGCGGGCAACGCATCGCGCAAGGCGACGATGCGCTTCAGCTCGTCGACCTGCTCGTCGACGGTCTTGCGCACGTTGGATTTGGAATGCGCTTCGCTCGCCGAAATCGGCAGCGAGATTTTATGCACGCCCGTTTCGGCCGCGCGCTCGGCACCCTTCAAATTGGGCACCAGCGCCACGACCTGGATATTCGGGATCGTCATCGCGAAGGCGGCGATTTCCGCCGCGTCGGCGAATTGCGGGATCAGCTTCGGGTTGACGAAGGAACACACTTCGATCTCGCGCAAACCGGCGGCGGCAAGCGCTGCGATCCAACGCTTCTTCGCGTCGGTCGGCATGAAGATCTTGGTGTTCTGCAACCCGTCGCGCGGGCCCACCTCGCTGATCGTGATGTTCTTCGTCATGACGTTCCCCGATATTTTTTTATTGGATCAGGCGGGTCGCGACGGCGCCGTCAACTCGGCGCCGCACCGCCCAGCAGGCGCGTAAGCTCCGCGCCGCTGCGCTTCAGCGTCGCGGCCATCGTTTCGATCGCGGACGCCGCAAAACGTTGCGTGGGGCCCGACAAACCGATCGCGGCGACGACGCGCCCATCGGCGCCGTAAACCGGAACGGCGATCGCCGCACTTTCGGGCGTCACTTCGCCCAGCGACGTGATGTATCCCTCGGCGCGCAGCTTGTCGTATTCGGGGCCTTGGCCTTCGGCGGCGAGCAGCGCCTTGCCCGTGGCGCCCTTGCCCAGCGGGCGGCGGTCGCCTTCGCGCACGATCGAACGCACGACGTGATTGGATTCGACGCGATGCAGGCAGACGCGCACGTCCTTTTCGCGCACATAAAGCGACGCGGTCTCGCCCGTCTCCTCGGCCAGCTTGCGCAAGATGGGCAAAGCCACATCGCCGAGCTTGAACGCGGCTTGATAAAGATGGCCGGCCTTCAATGCCGCCGGCCCGATGCGGAACGCGCCATCGGAATCGCGGGTGAGGAACCCGGCGCGGTCGAGCGACACCGACAGGCGCAGAATGGTGCTCTTGTAGAGCCCCGTGCGCTTGGCGAGCTCGGCGAGCGTGAGGCGCGGGCTGCGCTCGTCGAACGCGGCGACGATGGCGAGCGCGCGGCCGACGGCGGCAACGCCTTCTTTGTCGCGGTTGGGTTTCGGGGCGGTGGCGGCGGCGAGGGGCGGTACGTCGATATAGGACATCGGAACGATCATTCTACCTGTCAGAACTGCGTTCTGTTATGCGGAGGGGTGACCACCAGCATCATCCTGTCGGCCGCTCCAAGTCAACAACCACATACCGCGCTTGCGAAGAATTTTTTGCGTCTGCGAAGGGCTACCCGCCTAGGACGCCGTCAAATCCTTGGTCCAGAAGGCCATCGGCTTCGCGGTCGGCGCCGCGTCGCCCAAATCGCGCCATTCGAACGATGCGGTCAGATCGGCGCGCGGTTTGAACCCGCGCTTGGTCCAGAACGCGTCGAGCGGCACGTAATCGGCGGGACGTGCGGGATGATCCTTGGGCCTCACGACGCCGCAAAACGTGGCGAGCTTGAAGCCAAGTTCGCGCGCGCGCTTCTCACGCTCGACGAAGAAGCGCACACCCGCCCCCTGCCCGCGATACTCGGCGAGCAGCACGGACTCGCCGTAATAATAAACATCCGCCGGATCGATGCCCGCCGCGACGAAGGGCTTTTGCAACTCGGCTTCGCTATCGCGCATCGGCAAGGCGGTCGATGCGCCCACGATCGCGTCGCCGTCCTTGGCGATCACGATCGTCGCACGCGGCAGCTTGATGTATTTCGCGAGATATTTGCGCTCGTAGTCGAGCGAGCCTTCGTAGAGATAAGGCCAATCGCGGAACACGGTCACGCGCAGACGCGCCAAATCGGGCACGACGCTTTCGACCGATGCGCCCGACAGGATCCGGAAGGCGAGGCTCATTTAACTTGCGCCAGCCAGTCCTTGAGATTGTAGTGGTTCGACACGCGCGCGATCTTGCCGTTCTTCACGTCGAAGAACGCGCCCACGCGCAGCGTGTAACGCTGGCCGTTGGCCGGCGGGAAATTGCCGTCGGTCTTGAGATATTCGCCGTCGAGCTCGAATTCCGCGGCGGCGCGTGCACCGCCGGCGGCGACCATGACGACCAGTTCGCGCACCTTTTCGCGATAGCTCGTATCCATATGCGCCATGAACGCCTTGAACGCGTCGCGCCCGGTTTCGCGCCCGCCCTGGCTGATATCGTGCGCCACGTCGTCGGCCAGCAGCGCCAGCATGCCGTTCCAATCATGCGCGTTGAAGGCGGCGTAATAGTCGCGAATCAGTTTCTCGGTCGTCTGTTCCATCGTCATGCCCACGGCGCCTTCCCGGATGCCCAAAGTTCGTTCAGCAGAGTCATATCGCGATACGTATCCATGCATTGCCAGAACCCGCCATGGCGATGCACGGCGAGCTGATTGTCGGCGGCGAGCTTGGGCAACACATCGACTTCCAAACTGCGCGCGCCGTCTTCGGGCGATATGGAATCGAGTGCGGATTTGCGCAAGACCATGAAGCCGCCATTGATCCAGCCTTCGGCGATTTGCGGCTTTTCGCGGAAGGTGCGCACTTCGTGGCCTTCGATATCGATCTCGCCGAAACGCGACGGCGGATGCACGGCCGTGACGGTGCCGCGCTTGCCCGAGCGCGTATGCGTATCGAGCAGCGACGCGATGTCGATATCGGCGACACCGTCGCCATAGGTCGCGAAGAACGTGTCGCCGCGCACGTGTTTCAGCGCCCGCGCGATGCGGCTGCCGGTCAGCGCGTCGGCCCCCGTCTCGACCAGCGTGACGGTGAAATCGAGCGGTGCGACGTCGCCCAATACGCGCACGGCGCTGGTCGACAGATCGATTTCCAGATCGGCATTGTGCAGCCGGTAATTCACGAAATAATCGCGGATCACGTTGCCCTTGTAGCCCAGGCACACGATGAAGCGCTTCACCCCGAAGCGACGATAAAGCCGCATGATATGGATGAGGATCGGCAACCCGCCGATTTCGATCATCGGCTTGGGGCGGATATCGGTTTCCTCGCGCAGCCGCGTGCCCATGCCGCCCGCGAGGATGACGGCTTCCATATCGGCGATGGCCATTTTTCGCGTCTCCCGAATCGAACAGCCGCGATTCTAGCCTCTGTTGACTTCCGCGCCCATCCTGCCGACAAGAAGCGGTCATTTCCGGAGTGCGCCATGCAGTTCTACCGTCACGGCCTGTCCTCGGCCGACGCCAAGGGGATCGCGGAAGTTCTCGACACGCCGTTCCTGACCTCGGGCGGCGTGGGCAAGAAGGTCGAGGCGCAGCTTTGCGAATTCTTCGGCCAGACCCACGCGCTGCTGGTCAATTCCTGGACCAACGGGGCGCTGGCCGCCATCCTCGCCATGGATATCGGGCCGGGCGACGAGGTGATCGTGCCCGCGCAGACCTTCATCGCCACGGCGAATATGGTCGAGTTGGTCGGCGCCAAGCCCGTGTTCGTCGACGTCGATCCCGAAACGCTGCTGATGACGCCGGAGTTGACGGCTAAGGCCGTCACCAAGAACACCAAGCTCGTCATCCCCGTCCATATGTACGGGCAGATGTGCGACATGAAGGGCTTGCGCGCCGCCTTGCCCAAATCCGTGCGCATCCTCGAAGATTGCGCGCATTGCTTCGAGGGGACCCGCGACGGCGAACCGCCGGGCAAGCATTCCGATCTCGCGATCTTCTCGTTCTATGCGACCAAGAACGTCACCTGCGGCGAAGGCGGGGCCATGGTCACCAGCGACGAAGATCTGTTCGGCAAATTGCAGCAGACGCGTTTGCACGGGATGAGCGCCATCGCCGCCGACCGTTTCAAATCGGGCCAGTACCGGCATTGGGACATGGCGCGGCTGGGCGTGAAGGCGAATCTGCCCGATCTTCTCGCGGCGTTGCTGCCCAACCAAATCGCGACGATCCGCGAACGCCTGCCCGCACGCACGGCGTTGTCCGATCGCTATCGCGACGCCTTCGCCAATCTGCCGATCCGCCTCGCCAAGCTCGATCCGGGCAGCGTGTCGGCCGAGCATTTGTTCCCGATCCATGTGAAGCCCGCGCAACGCGACGCGGCGATCGCGGCGTTGAACGAAGCGGGTGTGCCGGTGACGGTGAATTATCGCTCGGTCCCGACGCTCACATATTATCGCGAGAAATACGGCTTCACGCCGGCGTCGTTCCCGGTGTCCTACGAATGGGGCGAAGGCGAAATCACGCTGCCGCTGTGGCCGGGCATGCCCGATGCCGATATCGAGCAGGTGATCGCGACGGTGAAGGACAAGGTCGTCCCGCTGGTGCGCTAGGCGAACGCGCTGGCTTTGTAGTCGCGCGCGATCCGGTCGAGATCGGCCGGCGTCAGCGCGCCCGCTTCGCCGGCGGCGACGTTGAGGTCGGCTTCTTCGGGCCGCAACATGCCCGGAATCGTCGAGGCGACTTCCGGGCGCGACAAGCAAAAGCGCAAGGCGATCTGGGCGAGGCTTTGCTTTTCGCGCGCGGCGATGTCGCCGATGAATTCGCGCGCCGCCTTGGCCCACAGCGCCAAGCGTTCCTTGGGCCATTGGCGGCGATGATCGCCTTCGGGGAACACCGAGTCGGCCGACAGATTGCCGCTGAGGAAACCGAAGGCCAGCGGCGTGCGCGCGATAACGCTCGCCCCCGCCTTCGCGGCCGCGTCGAATAGCCCGCAATCCGCCGCGCGATGGTCGATGACGTTGTAATTCGCCTGCACCACCGGGGCGCCGAATTCCGCGATCCCGATCTTCGCTTCCGCCGGCGATTTCATCGACAAGCCCCAGGCGCGGATCGTGCCGGCTTTGCGTAGATCGTCCAGCGCGCCCAGGATTTCCGGCCGTTCGCGCAGCAGTTCCGGCGTGGCGTTATGAAGCTGCAACAGATCGATCGCCGGACGGCGCAGGCGCTTCAACGACGCCTCGGCCGATCGCTTGATCGCTTCGGGCGAGAAATCGACCGGGTCGGCGAAACGCGTTTGCCCCGCCTTGGTGCCGACCACGATGCGGTCGCGGTCGGCTTGCGGCATGGCGGCCAGGGTTTCGCCGATCAAGGCTTCCGAATGCCCGTCGCCGTAAGCGGGTGCCGTGTCGACGAAATCGATCCCGCGTTCGAAGGCCCGGCGCAACGCGGCCTTGGACACCGCATCGTCGGTTTTGCCGTAGGAGGCACCCGGCACGAACCCGCCGATCCCCCAGGCGCCGAAGCCGATGGGGGAAACCGAAAGGCCGGTGCGGCCAAGGGCGCGTTTTTGCATCACGGCGACGACCCTAAAACGCCCGCCCGAAAAGGCCAAGTGCCGCAATTCCCTTGGCAAATCGGGCGGGCTTGTTTACGCAAGAGCCCGATATGGCCAAGGGTCCCGGCACTTTCCTGTCGCGGTTCGACCGCGTGCGCTTGTCGATGGCGATCGATATCGGCCTGGCGGCCGTGGCGTTCGTCGCGGCGCTGTATCTGCGCCTGGGCGACGATCTGTGGGACTATCCCGGCGAATTCATCTGGGGCGGGGCGGCGGTGTTCGCACTCGCCGCCGGAATCGCCTTCAGCCTGACCGGTTTGCCGCGCGGCGTGTGGCGTTACGCCGGTGTGGAAGATCTTCTGCTGGCCGCGCGCGCGGTGACGCTGGCCGTGCTGCTGTTCCTGCCCGCGATGTTCCTGTGGCAGCGTTTGGGGGCGATGCCGCGCTCGGCGCTGTTCATCGTGTGGACGGTGCTGTTCGCTTTCATCGCCGGTTCGCGCCTGCTGTATCGCGCCGTGCGCGAAGGGAATTTGAACCTCGTCGCCGGCGCGCCGCGCGACGATCAAGTGCCCGTGCTGATCGTCGGCGCCAATGACGGCGCCGAATTGTTCATCCAAGCCAATCGCCGCCGCCGCCGCGCGCCCTATTTCGTGCTCGGCATCGTCGACGAAGGCAACACGCGCACCGGACGGCGCATCGGCGGCGTGGAAATTCTCGGCGCGCTCGATCGCTTGCCGGAAATCGTGCGCGCGATGAAGGACAAGGGGCGCGGGCCGCAGCGTTTGGTCGTCGCGTCGCCGAACATCGAAGGCCAAGCGCTGGAAGCTTTGGTCGATACGGCCGACAGCCTGGGCATGACCGCCGTCCGCCTGCCGCGCATCAACGATCTGTCCGGCGACGCGGACGCGACCGCGACGGCGCCCATCGCGATCGAAGATTTGCTCGGCCGCCCGCAACGCGTGCTCGACCGCCCGGCGATGGACGGCCTGATCCGCGGCAAGCGCGTGCTGGTGACGGGTGCGGGCGGTTCGATCGGCGCCGAACTCGTGCGCCAGATCGCGCAGCGGGGGCCCGCGAAACTCGCACTGATCGAAAACGCGGAACACGCGCTTTACACGATCGACCGCGAACTCGCCGAGAATTGGCCCGAGGTGAAGCGCGTGGGCATCATGGCCGATGTGCGCGACCCGCAGCGCCTCGCCAGCGTCTTCGCCGCCGAGAAGCCGGAGATCGTGTTCCACGCGGCGGCCCTCAAGCATGTGCCGATCCTGGAGGATAATCCTTCGGAAGGCGCTTTGACCAACGCCATCGGCACACGCAACGTCGCCGACGCGGCGATCGCCGCGGGCACGCGCGCGGTCGTGATGATTTCGACCGACAAGGCGGTCAACCCGTCGAATATTCTGGGGGCCACCAAGCGGCTGGCCGAAAAACTCTGCCAAGCGCTCGATGCCGCGCAGAGCCCGACGCAATTCGTGACCGTGCGCTTCGGCAATGTGCTGGGCTCGTCCGGCTCGGTCGTGCCGCTGTTCCAGCGCCAGCTCGCCTCGGGCGGGCCGCTGACCGTCACACATCCCGATGTGCGCCGCTACTTCATGACCATCCGCGAGGCCTGCGAACTGGTGTTGCAGGCGAGCGTGCTGGCCACATCCGCGAACGGCCCGTCGGTCGGCGCGATCATGGTGCTGGAAATGGGCGCGCCCGTGCGCATCCAGGATCTGGCACGCCGGATGATCCGCTTGGCCGGCAAGCGCCCCGACCACGATGTGAAGATCGTGTTCACCGGCTTGCGCCCCGGCGAAAAGCTGGACGAGGAATTGTTCCACGGCGACGAAGCGCCCGCCCCCACCGCGACGCCGGGCATTCTGCTGGCGCGGCCCGAGCTCGACGCGCTGGACGCGTTGCGCGCCGCCTTGGCCGAGCTGGAACTTGTCGCGCGCAACGGCGATCACGAAACCGTACGCGCGATGCTGAAAAAGCTCGTGCCCGAATTCAAAGAAGTTTGAGCAAGGCCGGCACGGCGTCCGCGAGGCTCACGCGCCAATCGGGCGGGGCGACCTCGAACACGCGCGAGTAACGCGCGCAATCCAGAACCGAATTCGCGGGCCGCGCGGCGGGCGTTGGATAATCGGCCGTCGTGATCTTCACGACCGGCGGGCGTGGATGGCCATGCTTCGCCCCTTCGTCCAGAATCGCATCGGCGAAGGCGGCCCAGGTCACCGCCGGGCGGCCTTGGAAATGGAACAATCCGGTCGCGTCTTTTTGTGCAGGGTCCGCCAGCTTCGGCAAGATGCGATAGATCGCGTCGGCGATATCGAGTGCGGATGTCGGCCCGCCGCGCTGATCGTCGACGACGCGCAGCTCCGGCTTCGTCGCGGCGAGGCGCAGCATGGTGCGCACGAAATTATTGCCCCAGGGTGCGAAGACCCACGACGTGCGCAGGATCGCCACACGCCCGCCCGCTTGCCATGCGGCGATTTCGCCCGCGCGCTTGGTGCGGCCATAAACCGATTGCGGTTCGCACGGATCGCTTTCCTTGTAGGGTGCCGTACCGCGCCCCGCGAACACGTAATCGGTCGAGAGATGGAGATAGGGAATATTCGCTTCGGCCGCGAGGCGTGCGTGCAGGCCGGGCGCCTCGGCGTTTAACTTGCGCGCCGCATCTTCGTCGCTTTCGGCCTTATCGACCGCCGTATAGGCCGCCGCGTTGACCAGCGCTTGCGCATCGGTCGTTTCGATCGCCGCGCGGATCGCATTCTCGTCGGTCGCATCGACCCCATCGCGCCCGAAGGCGATGGCTTGGGTTCCGGCGTTCTCCGCCCGCGCGCTGAGCGCGCGGCCGACCTGGCCCTCGCCGCCCAGGACGAGGACCCGCATCAGCCCGTGCCCAAACGCGAGAGCGCGTAACGCTCCGCCTTGATGCGGCCGAGCCAATCGCCGGCGGCGAGATACCAATCGATCGTCGCGGCGAGACCCGATTCGAAATCGTGCTTCGGCGTCCAGCCCAATTCGCGCGCGGCTTTCGCGGCGTCGATCGCGTAACGGCGATCATGGCCGGGCCGGTCGGCGACGTATTCGATCAGCCGCGTGCGCGGGCCTTCCATCGGCACGCCGAGTTTCGCGTCGATATGGTCGCAGATCGTTTTGACGATCGTCAGATTCGCGAGTTCGGCCCCGCCGCCGAAAGCGTAGACCTCGCCCGGCTTGCCCTTGTCGAGTGCGGCTTTCAGGCCGCGCACATGATCGTCGACATGCAGCCAGTCGCGGATTTGCTGCCCGTCGCCATAGACCGGCAATTTCTCGCCCGCTTTCGCCTTGGCGATCATCAGCGGGATCAGTTTTTCCGGAAACTGCCACGGCCCGTAATTGTTCGAGCAATTCGTGATCAACGCAGGCAAGCCATAGGTCTTGAACCAGGCGCGCACGAGATGATCGGACGCCGCCTTGCTGGCCGCGTAAGGCGAGTTCGGCGCATACGCCGTCGTCTCGCGGAAAGGTTCGTCGCCGGGTTCCAGCGCGCCGAAGACTTCGTCGGTCGAGACATGCAGGAAGCGGAAATCGGCGGAGCTGCCGCGCCCGCGCCAATATTCCAGCACCTCGACCAGCAAGCGCGACGTGGCGCCGACATTCGTCTCGATGAAGGCGAGCGGCCCGTCGATCGAGCGGTCGACATGCGTTTCGGCCGCGAAATTCACCACCGCATCGGGCTTGTGCTTGGCGAGGATTTCGCGCATCGCCGCGCGGTCGCCGATATCCGCTTTGTGGAAGGCGTAGCGCGGATTCTGCGCGGCCCCTTCCAGCGCTTCGGGATTGGCGGCGTAGCCGAGCTTGTCGATATTCACGATCCGCGTCGCGTCGTCGCGCAACGCCTGGCGCACGAAGGCCGAGCCGATGAAACCGCAGCCGCCGGTGACGAGGATCGTGCCCATCGTCACGCGCGCCCGATCAACCGCAGCAGATAATCGCCGTAGCCCGATTTGCGCAGCGGTTCGGCGAGCGCGGCCAAACGATCGGCGTCGATCCAGCCTTGGCGCCACGCGACTTCTTCCGGGCAGCCGATCTTCAAACCTTGGCGGCGTTCGACGGCGGCGATGAAATTCGCGGCGTCGAGCAGCGAATCCTGCGTGCCCGTATCGAGCCACGCCGTACCCCGGCTCAAGGTTTCGACCGTCAGCGTGTTCTCGGCGAGATACGATGCGTTGAGATCGGTGATCTCCAGCTCGCCGCGCGGCGAGGGCTTCTGCGTTTTGGCGCGCGCGGGCGCCGTGCCGTCGTAGAAATAAAGCCCGGTGACGGCGAGATTGCTTTTCGGCGTCTTGGGTTTTTCGACGATCGACAGCGCCTTGCCGTTCGCGTCCATCTCGACCACGCCGTAGCGTTCGGGATCGCGCACTTGGTAGGCGAAGACCGTGGCGCCTTTCGCGTCGCGCTTGGCGATGGTCTGCAGGCGGTTCGACAGCCCCTCGCCGTAGAAAACGTTATCGCCCAAGATCAGCGCCGACGGCGCGCCCGCCAGGAACTTCTCGGCGATGATCAGCGCTTGGGCGAGGCCTTCGGGCTTGGGCTGTTCGGCATAGGTAAGGTCGATGCCATAGGCCGACCCGTCGCCCAGCACGCGTTTGAACGCGGGCAAATCCTGCGGCGTCGAGATCAACATGATCTCGCGCAAACCCGCCAACATCAGCGTGCTGAGCGGGTAGTAGACCATCGGCTTGTCGTAGACGGGCAGCAATTGCTTGCTGACCGCCAATGTCGACGGGTGCAGACGCGTGCCCGCACCCCCCGCCAGAATGATTCCCTTACGGCCCATGATCGCCGGGTTTAGGCGAAGGGGCTTTGCCTATCAAGCGCTTACTGCATCGTCCCGCCGGCCGGCGTCGACGACGGCGGCGGCGGACGGGTGTAGCGCTCGATGACGTAGCCGGCACCGGCCCCGACCGCGGCACCGGCGATCGCCGCCGTGGTCACGCCGGGCGCCCCGACGACGAAATTATAGCCGATGACGGCGCCCGCCAGGGCCCCGCCGCCGGTAAAGGCTTCTTGGCGCGAGGGCATGTAGCACCCCGCGAGCGCTAGGCAGGCCGCCGCAACGGCCGCGATCTTGATCGGTTTCATCCGGACTCCCTTTCCCCGGATTTCTTCCAGGGCGCCGGATTTCAACCCAAAACGGCGAAAAAGGCGAGTCTTAGGCGAGAAAAGGCGCCGACGCGTCGCGCGGGGCCAGCAAAACGGTCCGGGGATCGATCTTCCAGTCGATTTTCAGGGCCGGATCGTCCCATCGAACGGTGACTTCGTCCTTGGGGCTGTAGGGCGCATCGACCTTGTAGGCGAAATCGGCGACGTCGCTGAGCACCGCGAAGCCATGGGCATAGCCGCGCGGGACCCAAAGCTGGCGGCGGTTATCGGCGGTCAGCTCGACGCCCAGCCACTTTCCGAAATGGGGATGGCCCTTGCGCACTTCGGCCACGACGTCCCACACCGCACCGGCGACGCAATGGACAAGCTTGCCCTGCGCGTTCGGATCGTTTTGCAGGTGAAGCCCGCGCAACGTGCCGCGCACCGAACGCGACAGATTGTCCTGTACGAACGGGCCGATGCCGATCTCGGCATAACGCTGCGCGTTCCAGGTTTCCAGAAAATGGCCGCGATGATCGCTGAAGATCTTCGGCTCGATCAGCTTGACGCCCGGCAGCAAAAGCTCGGTGATTTTCATACGTTGCCGTAGACGCTGTTGCGGATCATCTTGAAGCCCTTCATCAGCTCGACGATTCCGGAATCGAGCGAATGCGCGGGATTGAAGCCGGTCGCCTCGATGCGCGCGTTCGACACGATGTAGTCGCGCTTGTCCGGGTCTTCGCCGATCGGCGCTTCCATGAACACGAAGCCGGGCACGTGTTTCTGGATGCGCTCGCAGAGTTCCCATTTCGACAGATTGGCGTCGGACAGGCCGACGTTATAGGGCCGGTCCTTCATCGCATCGAAGCGCGCCAAACCATGCAGGAAGGCGCGCGCCACGTCGCGCACATGCACGTAGTTGCGCTTGAAATGCGGTTCGAACAGCACGACCGCGCGATCGGTGACCGCGCGATGGACGAAATCGTTGACCAGCAGATCGATGCGCATGCGGGGACTCATCCCGAACACGGTGGCAAGGCGGAACGAGATCGCGTTGCCGCGATCCAGCGCCGCCTTTTCCGCATCGACCTTCGTGGTGCCGTAAAGCGAGATCGGGCGCAGCGGGCTATCTTCCGTGCATTCCTTGCCCTTCTCGCCCACGCCGTAGCCCGAATTGGTGATCGGCATCAACACGCGCTGATCTTTGGATAGCAGCTTCAGCAGCGTTTTGACCGCCCCCAGATTGATCGTCTCGGCGCCGATCTTGTCGGCGTTGCACAAGGGCGCGCCGACCAGCGCCGCCAGCGGGATCGCCACGTCGGCCTTGGCGACCAGCGGCTTCAGCGTGGCTTCGTCGCGCGCGTCGCCGCGCACGATGTCGAAATCCGGATGCGCGCAGACATGGGCGAGCGGGGCCTGTTTGAACATGAAATTATCCAGCACCGTCACCGCATAGCCCGCGTCGAGCATGGCGGGCACCATGGTGGAGCCCAAATAGCCCGCACCGCCGGTCACGAGAATCCGCGTTTTCTGCGCCATTTTCGTTCCTTCCCGATGAATCCGCTTGGGTCTAAGTCAGGTCCGTTCACTTGGCAAGTGATGGGGCTTCGGGCGATAGTTGGCATAAGAATTTCCCGCCGGAGTCGCCAAACCCGTGATTATCAGCCGCACGCCCTATCGCCTGTCGCTGTTCGGCGGCGGGACCGATTACCCGAAATGGTACCTGAAGCATGGCGGGGCGGTGATCGGCACGGCGATCGACAAATACTGCAATATCTCCGTCCGGCGCCTGCCGCCCTTTTTCGAGCATCGCTACCGCATCGTCTGGAGCAAGATCGAACTGGTCAACGACCTGCTCGAAATCGACCACCCGGCCGTACGCGCGATCCTGCTGGATATGAAGGAACGCCGGGGCCTGGAAATCCACCATGACGGCGATCTGCCGGCGCGCTCGGGCCTCGGCTCGTCCTCGTCCTTCACGGTCGGGTTGCTCAACGCCCTGCACGCGATGCGCGGGCGCATGGTGTCGAAGGACGAACTGGCGCGCGACGCGCTGCGCATCGAACAAGACGTGATCCGCGAGCCGGTGGGTTCGCAGGACCAAGTCTGGGCCGCCTATGGGGGCTTGAACCGCATCGATTTCGAGCGCGACGGCTCGTTCTCCGTGACGCCCCTGATCCTGGGCCGCGAGCGCCGGGACGAGCTGGAAGGCAGCCTGATGCTGTTTTTCACCGGCTTGTCGCGCTTCGCGATGACCATGGCGAAAAAGCAGATCGCCAATATGGACGCCAAGGAGCGCAACCTGCACCGGATGCGCGAAATGGTGGACGAGGCGCAGGCGATCATCACCTCGCCCCGCCGGCCGATGCTGGAACTGGGCACGCTGCTGCTGGAAGCCTGGCGCCTCAAACGCGAACTCGCCGAGGGCGTCTCGACGCCCGAGATCGACGCGATCCACGATGCGGGTATCGCGGCGGGTGCGGTCGGCGGCAAGCTGCTGGGGGCGGGCGGCGGCGGCTTCATGGCGTTCGTGGTGCCGCCCGAGAAACGCCAAGCCGTGCGCGAGAAGCTCGGCCATCTGATCGAGGTCGAGATCCGCATCAACGCGCCCGGCAGCCGGATCGTGGTCTACGAGCCCGACGACGCCTTCAAGGATTAATCTCTCCACATATTCCGGGGGCACCGGTACGATTCGGGTCTCGATTCGGGACCCCGGGAGACCCATGCCCGCCACCAAGCCATCCAGGCCGAAAAAGGCCGATCCGGCCCGGCTCTACCGCGCCGTGCGGCGCATCCGCCGGGTCGAGGAGGAGGTGGCGCGCATCTACCCCTCCGACAAGATCAAAAGCCCCGTCCATCTGTCGATCGGCCAGGAAGGCATCGCCGTCGGCGTGTGCGATCCCTTGGAACCGCGCGACGCGGTGTCGGGTACCTATCGCGGCCACGCGACCTATCTCGCCAAGGGCGGCGATCTGAACGCCATGATGGCCGAGCTGTTCGGCAAGGACACGGGTTGCGCGCGCGGCAAGGGCGGCTCGATGCACCTCGTCGACATGAAGGCGAACGTGCTGGGCTGCTCGGCCGTCGTCGGCACGACCGTGCCGGTCGCCGCCGGTTTCGCGATGGCGCAGAAGATGCGCAAGACCGGCGCCGTGGTCGCGTGTTTCCTGGGCGATGGCGCGTCGGAAGAAGGCTGCTTCCCCGAAACGCTGAACTTCGCCGCCCTGCACAAGCTGCCGGTGATCTTCGTTTGCGAGAATAACGGCTTCGCGATTCACGAGCCGCTCGCCAAACGCTGGGCGACGACGAAGCTGTGCGAACGCGTGCGCACCTATGGCATTCCGGCGACGCGCTTTACCGATTCCGACACCGTGAAGATCCGCGACCACATCGCCAAGGCCCTGCCCGCGATGCGCAAAGGCGGCGGGCCGATCTTCCTCGAATGCCTGACCTGGCGTTGGCGCGAGCATGTCGGCCCCGGCGAGGATTACGACGCGGGCTTCCGCTCGAAGGCCGATCTCGCCAAATGGCAGAAGAAGGACCCGGTCGTCGTGCTGGCCAAAAAACTCGACAAGAAACTCAAAGCAACGATCGATGCGGAGATCGAAGCCGAACTCGCCTCGGCCGTGAATTTCGCCGAGACCTCGCCCTGGCCCGACGCGAAGGAGCTGTATAGCGATGTCTTCGCGTAAGAAACCCCTTCCGCCGCTGACCTGGCCCGGCCGGATGGAAGACGGGCGGCGCGTGCTGCGCTATGTCGACGCGCTGTCGGAAGCCGTGGCGCTGGAAATGGCGCGCGACGAGAAGGTCTTCCTGTTCGGCCTGGATGTCGACGACCATAAATCGATCCAAGGCTCGACGCGCGGATTGCTGGAACGCTTCGGCAAGGATCGCGTGTTCACGACACCCTTGTCGGAAGACGCGATGACCGGCGTTGCCGTCGGTGCGGCGATGGCCGGCATGCGGCCGATCCATGTGCATATCCGCATGGATTTCCTGATGCTGTGCATGAACCAGATCGTCAACATCGCCAGCAAGGCGCGCTACATGTATGGCGGCCAAGTGAAGGTGCCGATGGTCGTGCGTTCGATCATCGGCAAATCCTGGGGCCAGGGCGCGCAGCACAGCCAGGCTTTGCATTCGCTGTTCATGCATCTTCCCGGCATGAAGGTCGCCGCACCCTCCAACGCGCATGACGCGAAGGGCTGCACCATCGCCGCGATCCGCGACGACAACCCGGTGCTGATGATGGAGCATCGCTTGCTCTATCCGACCGAAGCGGTCGTCAACGAAGGCGCTTACGTGGTACCGCCCGGCCGCAGCCGCGTGTGCCGTTTCGGACGCGACGTGACGATCGTGGGCGTGTCCAACATGGTCGTCGAAGCCTTGCGCGCGGCGGAATTGCTGTCGGAAGCGGGTGTATCGGCCGAAGTGATCGATCCGATTTGGCTCGCCCCGCTCGACAGCGAAACGATCATCGAAAGTGCGCGGCGCACGCGCAAAGTGCTGATCGCCGATAATGGCTGGCTGAATTGCGGGGCGTCGGCGGAAATCGCGGCACGCCTCGCCGAAGCATTGGCCGGCGAAGGCCCGATCCAGATCAAGCGTGTGGGCTTCGCGCCCACGCCCTGCCCGCCCTCGCCCGAGCTTGAGAACGCGTTCTATCCGAACCCCGGCACGATCGCGGCGGCGGCCTATGCGCTCGCCAAGCCCGAGGCGCCTGCTTGGGCGCCCGATCCGGCGGCCACGAAACTCGCCTATCAGCTTCAGTTCAAGGGACCGTTCTGATGTTTTACGAGCTCGCCACGCCGTCTTGGGGCCCGGAAGAGATCGACGCATTGCAAGCGGTGATCGCGTCCGGCCGTTTCACGATGGGCGAGCGCGTGGCGAAATTCGAAGCCGAATTCGCCGCCTATCACGGCAAGAAATACGGCGTGATGGTGAATTCGGGCTCGTCGGCGAATCTGATTTCGATCGCCGCGCTCGCCTATCACTCCACGCGCCCCCTGAAGCGCGGCGACGAAGTTCTGGTGCCCGCGATTTCGTGGAGCACGACCTATCACCCGCTGCAGCAATACGGCCTCAAATGCCGGTTCATCGATGTCGAGCTCGACACGCTGAACATGGACGTGTCGAAGCTGGAAGCGGCCTTGACCAAGGATACGAAGGCGCTGCTCGCCGTGTCGATCCTCGGCAATCCCTGCCAGCTCGATGTGATGCGCAAATTCTGCGACAAGCACGGGCTGTGGTTCATCGAAGACAATTGCGAATCGATGGACGCGGAATTGCCGTCGGGCCAGAAGGCCGGCACGCTCGGCGACCTCAACACGTTCAGCTTCTTCTTCTCGCATCACATCTCGACGATGGAAGGCGGGATCGTCCTGACCGACGATCTGGAGCTTTACCATCTGCTGAAATGCATGCGCGCCCATGGCTGGACGCGCGACATTCCGGCGGACTCGCCGCTCTATAAACGCGGCAGCAGCGATCATTTCGAGGCTTATCGCTTCCTGTTCCCCGGCTACAATGTGCGCCCGCTGGAAATGGAAGCGGCGGTGGGCAGCGAGCAGCTCAAGAAACTGCCCGCGATGACCGCCGCGCGGCGCAAGAACCTCGCGCTGTTCCAGAAGCTGTTCGCGGGCGACGAGAATTTCATCATCCAGCGCGAACACGGCAAAAGCTCGTCCTTCTGCTTCACGATGATCCTCAACCCCAAAAAGGATCTCGACCGCGAAAAGATTTTCGCGGCGTTGAAGCAGGCGGATATCGGCTTCCGCATCATCACCGGCGGCTGCTTCCTGCGCCACGACACGATCAAGTATTACGATTACTCGATCGCCGGAAACGGCACGCCGAACGCGGAACTCGCCCATGATCGCGGCTTCTTCGTCGGCAACCATCCGCAGGATTTGACGCCGCAGATCGAAACCCTGCGCCGCGTGCTGGATAAGGCGGTTAGTTAACTAACCGCGATGATAGGGATGACCGGCGAGCAGCGAGGCCGCGCGGTAGAGCTGTTCGGCCAGCATCGCGCGGGCGAGCAGATGCGGGAACACCATCGGGCCGAAGCTGATCTTTGCGCGCGCTTTCGCGAGTAAAGGCGGCGCAAGCCCGTCCGCCCCGCCGATGACGAACACCAAATTCGCATGACCTTCGTCGCGGATACGGCCCAGCAACGCCGCGAAATCCTCGGTCGAGAGCGCTTTGCCTTTGGGATCGAGGGCGATCAAAGGTGCGCCGTCGGGAATTTGTGCCAGCAGCTTCGCGCCCTCGTCGTCTTTGCGGCGCGCAGGCTCGCGTTCCTTGGTTTCGATTTCGCGGATGTCGAGCGGGCCCAGCCCGGCGGGGGCGGGTTTCAGCCGTCTCGCGTATTCGGCGACGAGCGCGTCTTCCGCCGTGCCGCGGGCCTTGCCGGCCGCGCAGATGATCAAGCGCATCGTCGTTCCGGCGGCGCGTGGTTTGCGCCGCCGCCTTCCTAAACCGGCGTCAGGCGTGCGCGGCTTCCGCGCGCGACCAATCGGCACCCCACATTTTTTCGATACCGTAGTGATCGCGCAATTCGGGACGGAACAGATGGACGATCACGTCGCCCCCGTCGATCAAAACCCAATCGCCCTGCGCCACACCCTCGACGCGGATGCTTTTCAGGCCTTTTTCTTTGAGCTTTTCGACGAGGTGTTCGGCCATCGCTTGAACGTGGCGGGCCGAGAGTCCGCTGGCGACGACCATGTAATCGGCGATGGGCGTGCGGCCGGCGAGATCGATGACGACCGGATCGGCCGCCTTGTCGTCGTCCAATGTTTTTTCGACGACTTTGAGAACCGTCTTTGTGGCGCCGACGGTCTTGCGCTTCGCAGTGGCTATCTTCGCTCTCCTCGACAGGCTCGGGTGACGACGGTTTTCCTCTGCATCGACCGTGCCGGGAACGCCCCGGAACGATCATGCTTCACGCGTCCGTCGACCGAGCACTCCGCCCCGGTTTCGCGCGTTTGGTGAGCGCGCGCAGCCGCGTGGCGGAGGCTGGATGGTGCCGGACGGGGAAGAACGTCCAGGCCGGCGGATCGAACGTTGCCAGGGATCGCGCCCGCGAAGGCGCGACCCGGGCTGTGGATAACGCCCGCGCCGCCTTTCCGGCCAATGCTTTGACATCATACGCGGGGCGCGCGAACACGGCAATGACCATCGCGTGAAATATGGAACGCCAGCGCTGCCAACGGTCGATCTGTCCGAGATTGTCGGCCCCCATCAGCCAAACGAAGCGGGTTTTGGGAAAGCGCCGGCGCAAAACCGCGAGCGAGTCGGCCGTGTAGCGGGTGCCCATCGCGGTTTCGAGCGACAGCGCGCGCAGCCGAGGATCGGCGCCGCATTGCGCTTTGGCGCTCGCCAAACGCGTCGCGAGCGGCGCCATTTCGGCGGCACTCTTCAGCGGGTTTTGCGGGCTGACCAGCAGCCAGACTTCGTCGAGGTTGAGGCGCTTCAACGCCTCGCGCGCGATATGGATATGCCCGTCATGCGCCGGATTGAACGATCCGCCGAGCAAGCCCACACGGCGGCGGGGAAATCGGCCCAGCGCCGGCAATGGCAGCACCAGACCGGGCGAAGGCAGTGTCACGGCCGCGTCTGACCCGCCCCGCGCAGCACGTATTTGTAGGTCGTGAGCTGTTCGGCGCCGACGGGTCCGCGCGGCGGCAAGCGGCCGGTCGAAATGCCGATCTCCGCGCCGAAGCCGAACTCCGCGCCGTCGGCGAATTGCGTCGACGCGTTGTGCAGCACGATCGCGGAATCGACGCGGCGCAAAAACGCATCGGCCGCATCCTTATCGCCCGCGATGATCGCGTCGGTATGGTGCGAGCCGTACTTGTTCACGTGCGCGATCGCGTCGTCGAGCCCGGCGACGGTCTTCACCGCCAGAATCGCGTCGAGATATTCGGTCGTCCAATCGGCTTCGGTCGCCGCGACGACGCGCGTGTCGAGCTTGCGCACCTCGTCGTCGCCGCGGATCTCGCAGCCCGCCGAAATCAGATCGTCGAGGATCGCGGGCCCGTGCGTGGCCAACGCCGTACGATCGATCAGCAGCGTTTCGGTCGCCCCGCACACCGACACGCGGCGCATCTTGGCGTTCATCACGATCTTGCGCGCCATCTCGATATCGGCCGATTCGTGCACATAGCTGTGGCACAGGCCTTCCAGATGCGCGATCACCGGAATGCGCGTTTCCTTCATCACGCGTTCGATCAGCGACTTGCCGCCGCGCGGCACGATCGTGTCGACATAGCCGTCGAGCTTCAGCAAATGCCCGACCGCCGCGCGATCGCGCGTGGGGATGAATTGGATCGCGTCTTCGGGCAGGCCGTTGGCGGCGAGGGCGGCGCGCATCGCACCGACGATCGCCATCGAGGATTCGAAGCTTTCCTGGCCGCCGCGCAGGATGCAGGCATTGCCCGACTTCAAGCACAACCCGCCCGCGTCGGCGGTCACGTTGGGCCGCGCTTCGTAGATGATGCCGATGACGCCGATGGGCACGGCGACGCGGCTGATCAGCAAGCCGTTGGGCCGCGTCCAGCCCGCCTGGATCGAGCCGACGGGATCGGACAGGCCGGCGACGTCCTCCAGGCCCTTGGCGATCGCCTCGACGCGCTTGGGATCGAGGCGCGTGCGATCGACCATCGCCGAGGAATTGCCGTTATCCATCGCGAAGGCGATGTCGCGCGCGTTGGCGGCGAGGATCGCGTCGGTCGCGGCGCGCAGCTTGTCGGCGGCGTTGCGCAACGCGGCGTTCTTCACCTTGGTCGGCGCGAGTGCGAGCACGGATGCGGCGTCGCGCGCGCGTTTGCCCATCGCGAGCATCGTCGCTTTGAGGTCGAGATCGGTCGCGGTGGCGGCGGCGGGTTCGGCGGGCGTCATGATTCTTATCCGGCAACTTTACGGCGAAGGGCGGGCGACGGCAAATCGAAGCCGCACGGTCGAGCCTGTTGGAAATGTTTCATCGCCCCGGCCCCCCGGCCATCGCGAGATCGTCGCGATGGATGAGTTCGTCGCGGCCGCGATAGCCGAGCAGTTCGGCGATCTCCGCCGATTTGCGGCCCTGGATCGCGCGCGCATCCGTCGCGGAATAGGCGCTAAGCCCCCGCGCCAATTCGCGGCCCGTTTTGTCGAGCACGCGGATCGCGTCGCCGCGATCGAATTCGCCGTCGACCGAGACGACGCCCGCCGGCAGCAGCGATTTGCCGCGCGCGAGTGCGGCCGCCGCGCCATCGTCGACGACGACGGAACCGGCCGGCTGCACCGTGCTGGCGATCCAGCGTTTGCGTGCCGAGGCGGGCGAGCCTTGCGGCACGAACCACGTAACGCGCGCACCTTGTTCCAGCGCCATCAATGGATTGTCGCGTTTGCCGAGTGCGATGCCCATGCGGCAACCCGCACCCAGCGCGATGCGTGCCGCACCCAGCTTGGTCACCATGCCGCCCGACGAATAACCGGGCCGCGCTTCGCCGGCCATCGCAAGGATGTCGGGCGTCAGATCCAACACTTCCGGAATGTGCTTCGCGTCGGGATTGGAATGCGGATCGGCGGTGTAGAGCCCGTCGATATCGGAGAGCAGAATCAACGTATCGGCCGACGCCATCTGCGCGACGCGCGCGGCGAGGCGGTCGTTATCGCCGAAACGGATTTCCTCGGTCGCGATCGTGTCGTTCTCGTTGATGATCGGCACGGCCTTGGCGTCGAGCAGCTTCGCGACCGTCGCCCGCGCGTTCAAATGACGGCGGCGCGCTTCGGTGTCGTCGGGTGTCAGCAACACTTGCGCGCCCACGATGCCGCGCGCGCCCAAAGCCTCGGCCCAGGCATGGGCGAGCCACACCTGCCCGGTCGCGGCGGCGGCTTGCTTTTCCTCGATCTTCAAACCGCGCCGGCCGAAGCCGAGCTTCCAGCGCCCGATGGCGACGGCGCCGGACGTGACCACCGCGATCTCGATGCCGCGCTTCACCAGCACGGCGATATCGTCGGCGAGCTTATCAAGCCAAGCTTTACGGATTTCGCCCGCTTCGTCGACGATCAACGCCGAACCGGTCTTCACGACCATCCGCTTCGTCGCGGCGAAGGGGGTGGCGGCGGTCATCGGTAATCGTCGTCGCGGCGCATCGCGTCGCGCGCGGCTTTGTCTTCGACGCGCCGTTCGAGCACGGGCGGAACCAGCGCGCGCAGCACTTCTTTGACGCCCTTGCCGGCGGCCCCCGACAGCGCCAGCACGGCGTGGCCGCCGCCGCGCTTTTTGGCGGCGCGCTTCAAGGCGGCGAGTTTCTTCTTCGCGTCGTCGGGCTCGATCGCGTCGATCTTGTTGAGGCCGACGATCTCGAACTTGTTCTCGATGCCCGCACCATAGGCTTCGAGCTCGTCGCGGATCTGGTTATAGGCGGCGGCGACCTTGTCTTGCGTGCCGTCGATCAAATGCAGGATCGCCCCGCAACGCTCGACATGGCCGAGGAAGCGATGGCCCAGGCCCTTCCCTTCGGCGGCACCCGCGATCAAACCGGGCAGATCGGCGACGACGAGTTCCTCGTCGTCGATACGCACGACGCCCAGCTGCGGCTTCAACGTGGTGAAGGGATAATCGGCGATCTTCGGCTTGGCTGATGTGGTCGCGGCCAGGAATGTCGACTTGCCCGCATTGGGCAACCCGACGAGGCCGACATCGGCGATCAGCTTCAAACGCAGCCATAGCCAGCGTTCTTCGCCCGGCCAGCCGGGCAAGGCTTTGCGCGGCGCCTGATTGGTCGAGCTTTTGTAATGCGTGTTGCCGAAGCCGCCATCGCCGCCCTTGCACAGCTGCACGCGCTGGCCCGCTTCGATCATGTCGACGACCACGGTTTCCTGATCGTCCTCCAGGATCGTCGTGCCGACGGGCACTTTCAGCGTGATGTCCTGGCCCGACAGGCCCGAACGCTGGCGGCCTTCGCCGTGATGGCCCTTTTCGGCCTTGAAATGCTGCTGGTAGCGATAATCGATCAGCGTGTTGAGATTGGCGACCGCTTCGATGAAGACCGAGCCGCCGCGTCCGCCGTCGCCGCCATCGGGCCCGCCATATTCGATGAATTTCTCGCGCCGGAAGCTGACGGCGCCCGCACCGCCGTCGCCGGATTTCACGAAGATTTTGCACTGATCGAGAAACTTCATCGTGCGCGGGTCCTAAATGCAAGAAGGGGAGCGGCCTTGCCGGCCGCTCCCCTTCCGTAATCCGTTCGTGGCGAAGGGTCGGCGGCGCCTATTCGGCGGCGGCCGGCACCGGAGCCAATTCGATCGAGACGATCGTCTTGCCGCCGGCCTTGTGGAACTTCACCCGGCCCGGCTTCAGCGCGAACAGCGTGTGGTCGCGGCCCATGCCGACTTCCTTGCCGGCGATATAGACCGTGCCGCGCTGACGCACGAGGATGTTGCCGGCGAGGACGGTCTGGCCGCCCGCGCGCTTCAAGCCAAGGCGCCGGCCTTCGGTATCGCGGCCGTTGCGGGAAGAACCGCCTGCTTTCTTATGTGCCATAACCCCGTGCTCCCTCAGGCGACCTTGATATCGACGATGCGCAGCGTCGTTTCGAACTGGCGATGGCCGTTCTTGCGGCGCGAGTTCTTGCGGCGGCGCTTCTTGAAGACCAGGACCTTGTCGCCCTTGCCTTGCTCGAGAACGGTCGCGGTGACCGAAGCGCCGGCCAGCGTCGGCGCGCCGACCTTGGCGGTGGCGCCGTCGACGACCATCAGAACGTCGTTCAATTCGACCGTCTTGCCGGCCTCGGCGACCAGCTTCTCGACGACGACGACGTCGTTCTTGGCGACTTTGTATTGCTTGCCGCCGGTGCGGATGACTGCGTACATCTTGCCGTTCTCCAGGTTTCGCGTATCCGGGCGGCCGAAGGGCCAAGGACGACGAAACCGCGCAAAAAACCGGCCGCGACGAGCCTGGAAAGGCCCTCGCGGCGTGAGGGCGCGGAATATACGCGGGTTCTCGGGCCTGTCAAGCGCGCAAGGGGGCCCCGTCCTCCACCCGTTAAGCGCTTGATCGGCCAAGTATAGTCGATTGCGGACAGGATCGCCAAACCCTGCTACACCCCGGCCCTCGATGACCCAAACCGCCCCTTCGGGAGCGGCCCGGCTGCTGCGCTGGGCCTGGATCCCCGTCACCCTGGCCGCGATCGCCGCTTTGGCCCTGCTCGTCGATTGGCGGGCGGTCGGGCGCGAGCTTGCCGAGGCGTCGCTGCCCGAGCTCGCCGCGATGATGGCGATCTGGGGCGTGTGGCTGATCGTGCGGCCGATCCGCATGCGGATGTTCGTGCGCGCGACGGGCAAGGGCGATGGATTGACCTTCAACGGCGCGTTCGGCGCGCATGCGGTCGGCAACTCGGTCAATACGCTGCTGCCGATGCGCGCAGGCGAAGTCGCGATGATCTGGCTGCTGCGCCGGCGCGCGAATGTGCCCGCGGGCAGCGGTGCTTCGGCGATCGTGCTCGATCGGCTTTGCGATCTGTTCGGCGCGTTGAGCCTGCTGTTGATCGCCCTCGCGCGCATGCCGCAAACGCCCGAGACGATCGCGCGCGCTTTGCCGGCGTTCGGCGCGGCGTTGCTCGCCGCCCTCGCGGGGCTGGCGCTCCTGATCGTGCTGCGCAAACGCGCCCTGGCGCTGGCCGCGCGCGTGCTGCCGGCGAAATGGATCGAGCCGCTCGACCATCTGCTCGACGGGTTGAGCGTTCTGGGCCGCCCGCGCGTCGCGATCGGCGCGGCGCTCTGGACGGCGACGATCTCGGGCCTCGTCGCGACCTCGTTCTATTTCGGCATCGACGCGATCTGGCACGACACGCAGCCGGTGATGGCGGCGTTCACCGTCGCGGTGATCTCGCTCGCCTTCCTCGTCCCCGCCGCGCCGGGCGGGATCGGCGTGTTCCACGCGGCGGCGGTCTTCGCGCTGTCGGTATTCGGCGTGCCGGCGGAAGCGGCGCTCGCTTTCGCCATCCTCACCCATGCGCTGACGTTTCTGCTGGGCCTTGGCGTGGCGCTGACCTGGGTGCTGGCGAACGGGATCAATCCCCGAATCCTCACCCACCGCGTCGACGAAGCCCCGGATTCCAAAGGCGAATGACGACACTTGCCCGGCGCGGCGTTCGGGGTTAGTTTCCCGGCCCTTCGAGACCCGTGAAGACGTTGCGGACAGGTGGCCGAGTGGCTGAAGGCGTCAGTCTCGAAAACTGAAATACCGGCAACGGTATCGTGGGTTCGAATCCCACCCTGTCCGCCACTACGCCCGAGCCCCCAAACCGGGGGCTCGGGCGTAGTGCTTTTGGGAGTCACGTCAAAATGACGATCGCCGACGCCAACGGAATTCGCATCGCCTTCGACGCATTCGGCGATGCAGCGCACGACGCCGTGCTGCTGATCGCCGGGTTGGGCACGCAACGCATTCGCTGGACCGATGCGTTCTGCGAAGCGCTGGCGGCGCGCGGCTATCGCGTCGTCCGGTTCGACAACCGCGACGCCGGCGGCTCGACGCATTTCGCCGATCGCGCCGCGCCCGATCTGGGCGCGCTGGTCGCCACGCTGATGGCCGGAAAGCGGCCGGACATACCCTATACGCTGCACGACATGGCGGAAGACGCGATCGGCTTGATGGACGCGCTGAAGATCGATCGTGCACATGTCGTCGGCCGCTCGATGGGCGGGATGATCGCGCAGATCCTGGCAAGCGAATTTCCCGCGCGCGTGCGCTCGCTGACATCGATCATGTCGAGCACGGGCAATCCCGCTTTGCCGCAAGCCGCGCAAGACGTGATGGGCATGATGCTGCGACCTGCACCCGATCCGCGAATGGACCGGGACGCTTTCGTCGCGCATCGCCTTGCGTTCGCGCAGCGCATCGCGGGCACGAAATTCGACGAAGCGGCGCATCGCGCGATCATTCTGGCGGAGCTCGACGGCGGCCATGATCCCGCGGGGGCGGCACGCCAGCTTGCCGCGATGGTGACGGGCGGCGATCGGCGCGCGCGATTGGCGACGATCAAAGCGCCGACGCTGGTGGCTCACGGCACCGACGATCCGCTGATCCCGCCCGAATGCGGTGCCGACACCGCCGCGTCGATTCAAGGCGCGGAATATCTGCCGATCGCCGGCATGGGCCACGATATCCCGGCGGAACTTGACGCGACGATCATCGCCGCGATCGATCGCACCGCGCGCAAAGCGTCGTGACGGCGCGCGTTACGCCGCCGTCACGCGCCAGATGACGTTGCCGACGTCGTCGGCCATCAGCAGCGAATTGTCGGGACCGAGCGTCACGCCCACCGGGCGGCCATAGGACACGCTTTCGTCCGGCGCCAAGAAGCCCCACAAAATATCGCGCGACGGGCCCGAAGGCTTGCCGTTCTCGAACGGCACGAACACGACCTTGTAGCCGCTGAGCTTGCTGCGGTTCCACGAGCCGTGCTGGCCGATCACCATGCCGTCGGGGAAACCGGGCAGCGTCCCCGCCGGCATCCAGCAAAGCCCCAACGACGCGGTATGCCCGCCCAACGCGAAATCGGGCGTGATCGAGCGCGCGACCAACGCCGCGTCTTGCGGCACGCGATCGTCGACGATGCGATCCCAATAGCTATAGGGCCAGCCATAGAACCCGCCCTCGACCACCGAGGTCAGATAATCGGGCGGCGTTTCGTCGCCCAGGCCGTCGCGCTCGTTGACCACGGTCCACAGCTTGCCGGTCGTCGGCTCCCACGCCATGCCCACGGCATTGCGCAAGCCGCCCGCGAAAATACGGCTGGCGCCGCTGGCGATGTCGATCACATGGATCGCGGCGCGGCCTTCTTCGGCTTCCATGCCGTCATCGGCGATATTGGTGGCCGAGCCCACGCCGGCGTAAAGCTTCGTGCCGTCTTGGCTGACGAGCAGGCTGCGCGTCCAATGTCCGCCCGGCTTGAAAGTGGTGACGCGCTTGCCCGGTGCGTCGATGCGCGTCGCGTCCTTCGCATAAGGAAACGCCATCACGCCGTCGGTATTGCCGACATAGAACGTGTCACCGACCAGCGCCATGCCGAAAGGCTGGTTCAAGCCTTCCATGAATGGCGCTTGGATTTCGGCGACGCCGTCGCCGTCGGCGTCGCGCAAACGCGTGATGCGGTTGGCGCTGGGTACAATGGCACCCGCGCGTTCCATCGTCGCGCGCGTGGCGAGGCCGAAAATGGATTTGACCGGCCCCGGCACGCTGCTCGATTCCGCGATCAGCACGTCGCCGTTCGGCAGACAATAGATCCAGCGCGGATGGTCGAGATCGCGCGCGAAGGCGTTCACCTTCAAACCCGGGGCCGCCATCGGCACTTGGCCCGGCGCCCAGCCTTGCGCGGTCGGCATCTTCAAAGTCGGCACGGCACCTTGCGGCTTGGCGGCGGGAATCGCGGGCGCGCTGCCCCAGGCCGGTGTCGGGTCGCCGTCGCGCATCCGCCGCAACGCCACCGCGCCGCCGCCGACAAGTGCAACCACACGCGCGAACATGCTGGAAAAGCTCATCGACGCCCTCTCCCGACTCTTGGCTCCGCTGGCATTGGCGGGAACGGGTTGGTACCATTGATACGATCATTCTGGAATAGCGACCGCATGCTCTCACGCCGCAATCTTTCGGCCCTTTTCCTCGCCGCCGCCATGCGTCCCGCTATCGCCGTCGCCGCCCCCGCCATAAAGGTCGGCGTGCTGCGCTTCGGTACCGTGTCGTGGGAGATCGATGTCATCCGCACGCACGGCCTCGCGCCCGTCGAACCGTACGAATTGGCGGCCCCGCAAGCCGCACAGATCGCCCTGCAAGCGGGCCAAGTCGACGCGATCGTCGTCGATTGGATGTGGGTCGCGCGCCAGCGCGGCACGGGTGCGGATTGGAGCTTCGTGCCCTTCTCCAACGCCGTCGGCGCATTGATCGCCCCCGAAACATCGCCGGTGCGTCGCGTGAGCGACCTTGCCGGAAAACGGCTCGGCATTGCGGGTTCGCCGCTCGACAAAAGCTGGCTGATCTTGCGCGCCTACGCCAAGGAACGCCTTGGGATCGATCTCGACATTGCGACCGAGCGCAGCTTCGCCGCCCCGTCGCTGCTGGCCGAACAGATGAAACTCGGCCGGCTCGACGCGGTGCTGACCTTCTGGCCCTTCGCCGCGCGCGCCGAAGCGGCGGGTGCGCGCCGCGTGATAGCGGTGGAGGATGCGGTCGCGGAATTGGGGATTGGCACGAACGTGCCCTATCTCGGCTACACCTTCTCGGCCGCGTGGGCCGCGCGCAATCCCGAAACGTTGGCGAGCTTCCTTGCCGCGTCGCGCCAAGCGCGCGGCATTCTTGCGCGGTCGGACGACGAATGGCGGCGCCTCGCACCCCTGACCGGGGCCGCCGACACGACAGAGCTCGCCAAACTTCGCGACTGGTATCGCGCCGGCATGCCGCGCAAATGGGGCACGGACGAACGCGACGCCGCGTCGAAGCTGTTCGCTTTGCTCGCGCGCATCGGCGGGCCTGCTTTGGTCGGCCCGATCGCGTCGGTTCCACCCGGCACGTTTTGGCCGGTCGAGTGGCAGGGCCATTCGTGACCAATAATCTGCCGACGCGGATCGCCTCGACGCTCGGCTTCGTCGCGATATGGCAAGTCGGCGCGATGCTGGCGAATAACCGCCTGCTGCCGAGCTTCAGCGACGTCGCCGTCGAAATGATGCGCCTGTCGGCGGACGGCACATTGCCGCTCCATCTCGGCATCACGCTCGCCCGCGTCGCCGCCGCGTTCACGCTGACGCTGTTGCTGGGCAGCGCCTTGGGCATCGCGATGGGACGCTGGCGCCGGCTCGACGCAGCACTGGACAGCGCGGTGACGCTGCTGCTGAACATGCCCGCCCTCGTATTGGTCGTGCTGATCTATGTCTGGTTCGGTCTGACGGAAGCCGCCGCGATCGGCGCCGTGGCGCTCAACAAACTGCCGAACACCGCCGTCACGTTGCGCGAAGGCAGCCGTGCGCTCGACCCCGCCTTGATGGAAATGGCGCGTAGCTTCCGCATGAAGCGCTTACGCGTATTGCGCCACGTTATCCTGCCGCAATTGGCCCCCTATTTCGTCGCGGCGTCGCGTTCGGGGCTCGCGTTGATCTGGAAGATCGTGCTGGTCGTCGAATTGCTGGGCCGCAGCAACGGTGTGGGCTTCCAAATCCAAATCCATTTCCAGCTTTTCGACGTGACCGCGATCCTCGCCTACGCGCTCGCCTTCGTGATGGTGGTGCAACTCATCGAATGGGCGGCGTTCCAGCCGCTCGAAAGGCGGGTCGCAAAATGGCGGATATGATCTTGCGCCTGCACATCGCCGGCAAGGCGTTCGGCGCGCGGCACGTGCTGGGGGCGATCGATCTCGAGCTCGGGGCGCGCGAGATCGTCGCGATCGTCGGCCCCTCGGGCTGCGGCAAGACGACGTTGCTGCGCATCGCCGGCGGGCTGGAGCGCGATTTCGACGGTCGCCTGGACTGGGCGAACGGCCAACGCCCCCGCATCGGTACGGTGTTTCAGGAGCCGCGCTTGCTGCCCTGGCGCAGTGTGCGCGAAAACCTGCGCCTCGCCCAAGAAACGCCCGACGCTGCTTTGGCCGATCGCCTTCTCGACACGCTCGGTCTGCTGCAATTTGCGGACTCCTATCCGGGCACGCTGTCGCTGGGCATGGCGCGGCGCGCGGCGATCGCGCGCGCCTTCGCCGTGGCGCCCGAATTGGTGCTGCTCGACGAGCCCTTCGTCTCGCTCGATCCCGACATGGCCGCACATAGCCGCGATCTCGTGCTGGCGGCGCGGCGCGCGACACCCACCGCGATGCTGCTGGTCACGCATGACCGCAAGGAAGCCGAAAGCATGGCCGACCGCATTCTCGAACTCGGCGGCGAACCCGCCCGCATCACGGCGGAGATCGGCGTGACGGCGCCGCGCAGCTAACGCCCGAGCTTGACCGGTCCGTCTTTGCGCAGCAGTGCTGCGAGGTTCGCGTAAGGCAGCACGACTTCATACGTGCCGTTGGCGTAGGGGCCGACCTCGTAAGGATCGAACACGATCGTCAGCGCCGCCTCGCCCCAGCAAAAGCGCGTGTCGGCCTTCAGCGCGTCGCGCAATTCGTCGCGCGCCACGCTATCGGCGAAGCCGGGCTTGGTTTTGAACAAACGCCGCAAGCCGCTATCCACACGCGCCGCCAGCTTCTCGCGCCAATCGGCGTCCGCGAAAACATCGCCGGGCGTGGCGGCCTTGCCGGTCCGCAGATCGACCAGCGAACACAGCGTGCCGCCATTGCCATGCGCACCGCCGGTATAGGCCCAGACGAGCAGACGAATGCCGACCGCCTGCGCGCCCGCTTGCGCGGCCGAACCGCGCTGCAACGTTTCCCAGCCGCGGAAATATTCGTCGCCGCGCTGGTCGGCGAAGGCTTCGAGCGCTTCGCTTTCGGCGGCTTCGGCAGCGCGGCGATAGGCGTCGTTCACGTCGGCGAATTTTGCGCCGTGGAAACGCGGATAGTCGATTTCAACCGAGAATTCGTATTCGCCCGCCTTGTCGGCATGGCGGATGGCGACCCATTCGACGATGGAAGGCGACGGTGGCGTTTGTGCGCCCGCATTCGCGGCAAGCAGGAGCAGCGCGGCGGCAAGGCCGGCGCGCAAGATCACGTCTTGGTGCCCGGCGGCAATTCGGCCTGGTCGAGCTTGGCGCCGGTGAATTTCGCGGCCGTCGTCTTGGCGTTCAGCAGCCGCGCGAAACGCAGATCCGCACCCGAGAAATCGGCCGCGCGCAGATCGCAATCGGTCAGGTTGGTCGCGATCTTGCGCCCCGACGGCTTGCCGTCCTTGCCGATGATGTCGGCGGGAAACAGGATCGCTTTGCGCAGCTTGGCGCCGCGCAGCGAAGCGCCCATCATGACGGCCCCCGACAGATCGGCGTTGTCGAGAATGGCGCCGTCGAGCCGCACCTTGATGAAGGTCGCGAGCACCAGGCGCGCGCCCATCAGCGAGGCGCCCGACAAATCCGCACCGTCGAACGCGGCGCCGGACAAATCGGCGCCGACCAGATCGGCCCCTTGCAGGCCGAGCCCCGCGAAAGCCGCACGGGCCCCCACGCGCCCGCCCGAGCGGATCCAATCGGCATGGTTGCGCACCATCACCTTCAGCGAATCGGGCGGCACCGTGCCTTCGGCGGGCAGCGGCATCTTCGCCTGATCCATATTGGACCCCTCGAACGACGCACCCGCGACATTCGCACCCGTGAGCGTGGCGCCGCGCAGATCGCAACCGGCCAGACGCGTGCCGCACAACGCGGCCCCCCGGAAATTGGCGTTGGCGAGGCGCGCACCCGACAAATCGCAACCGGTCAGATCGGCGCCCGCGAAGCTCGCCCCGTTCATTTCCGCATCGACGAAGCTGGACGACGCGAAATTCGCATTGTCGAAACTGGCGTTGTCGAGCTTCGCCTTGCCCATATCGACGCCGTCGAACGTGGCACCGTCGAACGACGATTTACGTTCCGGGTCGCTGGGCATCTTGATCGATTTGCCCGGGCGGAAATCGGCGTTGCGCAAATCGCACGCCGAAAGTTTGGCATTGGCGAAATTCGAACCGCGCCCGTCGAAGCGGCGCAGATCGCAGCCGACCATCGTGGCGGTGGCGAAATCGGCGCAGAACGCGTCGGCGTCCGACAGATCGCAGCCGATCAATTCGCATTCCGCGACGCGCGCGTCGCCCAGCAACGCGGCGGAAAGATTGACACCGTTCAGTTTAAGACCCAGCAAATCCAGCCCGCGCATATCCGCGCGCTTGCCGCCCTGCTTGCCGAAAAGGAAAGCGGAGTGGCCGACCAGAATGGTTTTAAGGGTCTCGGCGGGGATCATCGCCCCTAGTTAAGCATGCGGGGGGATGGGCGCAAGCTATTCCAAATCCTAATCGTGCAATGCCAAAATGACCCGGCGATTGCGTTTACCTTTGCTTTCGATCTTTTCGACCGCGATGCGGCCGATTTCGCCCGTCCGGGCGACATGCGTCCCGCCGCAGGGTTGGAGATCGATATTCGCGATATCGAGCAACCGGATCTTGCCCGTCCCGCGCGGCGGCTTGACCGACATGGTGCGCACCAGATCGGGCTTGGCGTCGAGCTCGGCTTCGTCGATCCAGCGCGGCGCCACTTGATGATTCTCGCCGATCAGGCGGTTGATCTCGGCCTCGATCTTGTCCTTGTCGAACACGACCTCGCCGGGATCGAAATCCAAACGCGAGCGCTCCGCGCCGATCTGCCCCCCGGTCACGCCCGCCGGAATGACGGCGCAGAGCAAATGCAAACTCGTGTGCATGCGCATGTGGCGGTGACGACGATCCCAATCGATCTCGGCGGTGAGTTCACCGCCGACCGCCGGCGCTTCCGAACCGGGGGCGAGGATATGGAGAATCCCCGCCTCGCCTTTGCGCGTATCTGTCACGGTAAGACGTTTGCCATCGTCAAGAATCAACAGACCCGTGTCGCCCGGCTGGCCGCCGCCCATCGGGTAGAACACCGTCTGATCCAGCACGACGCCCTCCGGCCCGGCAGCGACGACGCGCGCGCGGCAGGATTTGAGATAGGAATCCTCGCGGAACAGCTCCCGGGTCATGCTTCGTCCTTTTGCGAAAGAATGCGCGCGAACATCGCGCGATCGACATTGCCGCCGGACAGGATCAAGCCGATCCGCCTGCCGGCGTTGCGTTGCTTCTCGGCCAGGGCTGCGGCAAGCCCCGCCGCCCCCGCCCCTTCGGCGACGTTATGCGTGTCGGAGAAATAGGCGCGCATCGCGGCTTCGATCTGCGCTTCGGACACGCGCACCACGCGCGCGGCCCCCTTCCAAATAATCTCGAGCGCGCCATCGACGGGCACGCGGCACGCCATGCCGTCGGCCAGCGTATCGGCGGTGTTGGTCGAAACGGGCTTATGCGCTTCGAACGACAGGGCATAGGCCGGCGCGTTCTCCGCGACCACGCCGATGACTTCGGTCGCCAGGCCCAGCGCGTCGCGCGCGGCGATCACGCCGCAAATGCCCGAGCCCAACCCGATCGGCACATAGACGCGGTCGAGCTTGGGGGCCGCGCGGAAGAATTCGAGCGCGTAGGTCGAAACGCCACGCACCAGATCGGGCAGGAACGAGCCGACAAAATGCAACCCGCGCGTCGTCGCCAATTCGCGCGCATGTTCCAGCGCGGCTTGGAAATCGTGGCCATGTTCGACCAACTCGGCGCCCAGCGCACGCATCGCGGCGTTCTTTTCGACGGAGTTGCCGTGCGGCACGACGATCGTCGCCTTCAAGCCGGCGCGCGCCGCGCCGAACGCGATCGACTGGCCGTGATTGCCGCGCGTCGCCGAAATCACGCCCGGCAGATCGGGCTTGGCGGCGGCGAGATCGGCCATGTGCAAAATCCCGCCGCGCACCTTGAAGGCGCCGACGGGCGTGTGATTCTCGTGCTTCACCCAAATCTCGGCGCCCGCGCGCGCACTGAGCAGCGGCCAATGATATTGGGGTGTGGGCGGTATCGCGCGGCGCAAGCGTTCGGCCGCGGCGTCGAGTTCGGTCAGGGTGAGTTGCATCATCACGGTTAATCGTCGCTTAATCGGACACGCCTAGAAGTAATGCCGGGAACGCATTTGCGACGCCCCGTCCTTTCGCCACCTTTGAGGCCATGGCCCGTACTGTCAACCCCGCCACCGAAGCCGAACGCTTCCTGGGCGCCTTGGACGAAAAATCCCTCGCCATCGACGAGGCGATCGCCCAGGCCAAAAGCGGCGTCGCGCATTCGTCCTTCGCCGCCTACAAGGTGTTTTCGGACGCCGCGTCGGATTTCGACGGTTTCTGCATCCTGATCGAATATCGGATCAAGAAAATCGCCGACGACGCGGAACGCGCCGGATTCGAAGGCAGGCTGCTGACCGCGCGCGTCCACGCGATGACCCGCATGCTGAAAGCCTCGATCGAGTTGATCGGCGCGGTCGCCAACCAAAAGGAATTGCCGCTGGGCGCCAAGGACGTGTTCCTGCGCGAGCTGCGGTCGATCTACAACCTGAAGAACACGCTGTCGCGCCCGCCGTTCCTGGGCCAATTGCCCGGCGATACGGAGCACGATCTGGATCTCGCGGAGAAAATTCTGCGGGAAATCATCGACAAGGCCCCGGCCTTGCTGGAATTGACCCCGATCGACCCGAACGAGCCGGCCGCCCCTTGACGGCGTCCTAAATCCGGCCCTTGACCCCGGCGCCCAAGGCGTGAAACTCCATACCCAAGGTCGCGTTCGCGCGGCGGGGGCCGCGTTCGCGCGGCCGGGAAGGGTATTCGGGGTTCATGGCCGACGACGGCGAATTGGCGGAAGCGACGGTCGGCGCGGTGGAGGCGGGATTGCGCGCCGCCCTGGGCGGGCGCGAATCCGTGACGCTGGGCGATCGGATCAAGATCCACCCCACCCAAACCGTGCTGGATATGGCCAGCCCCCTGGCCGAGGCCTTCGCCGCCAGCGATTCCACACGCCCCGACACGGCCTGCGTCGCCCTGGTCGCCCGCCCCGAACAATTGCCGCGCGTGGGCGCTTGCGCGCAGATCCGCACCTACGAACATGCGGGCGTGGTGAAGCTGCTCGAAGCCGGGCCCGTCACCTGGCCCGACGGCGCGCAGCGTTTCGCCATGGTCTACGAGACGCCGGCCGGGCCGCCGCTGCTGCGCAAGGGCAAGCGGATCGAACCGCTGGATGCGCGCTTGCTCGCGCGCATGTTCGTGATCCCCGCGGCCGCGGTGCTGACCGAATATAACCGGCGCGGCGTGTCGCATCGCGCGATCCGGCCCGACAACGTGTTTTGGTACGATTACGGTAAAACGCGCCTGACGCTGGGGCCCGCGACCGTCGGCCCCTCCGGCGTTCTGCAACCCGCCGTGTGCGAAACGCTGGAAATGGCGATCTGCGATCCCTACGGCAAGGGGCTGGGCAGCGCGGGCGACGATCTGTTCTCGCTCGGCGTCACGGTGCTCGCGTTGCTGCGCGGCGAATGGCCGCTGGCCGAGCTGACCGACGAACAGATTCTCGAAAAGCGGATGGAGCTGGGCAGTTGGGACGCGCTGGCCGGCAAATACAATCCGCCGACCGAAATGTACGATTTGCTGCGCGGGCTGTTGTGCGACGACCCGGCCGAGCGCTGGTCGCTCGCCACGCTCGCCAAATGGGCCGAAGGTTCGCGGCCCCAATTGCCGCGCTTCACCATGCCGCTCAAAGCGCGCGAGCCTTTCCTGTTCGAAGGCAAGCTTTTGCGCACGGGGCGCGAAATCGCGATCGCGATGGGCAAGAACCCGCAGCCCGCGGCCGCGATTCTGCGCACCGGCCTGCTGCGCGATTGGGCGCGCCGCGCTTATCCCGACGATGCCGCCGCGCGCAAGATCGAAGCGATGTCCGGCCCCGGCAGCCCCGCGTCGCGCGACGGCGACGGGCCGCTGGTCGCGCGCGCGTGCATGGCGCTCGACCCCACCGGGCCGCTGCGCGTTTCGGGTTATTCGTTCCGCCCCGACGGGATCGCCGCCGCCTTGGGCCGCGCCTTCACCGCCGACCGCCAGATGCTGCCCGCGATCGATGCGGCGATCCGGGCGGGGCTCCATCTCGAATGGGCCGACGCGCAAAAGACCGCGAACCCCAACCAGAAATCCACGACGCGCCGGCTCAACGCCTTCGAGCGTTTGGGGCGCTGGGCGAACGAGCCGATCGTGGGCGCGGGTTTGGAGCGCTGCCTTTACGAACTCGATCCGCGCATGCCGTGCCTGTCGCCGCTCAGCGTCGATGGCTGGGTCGAAACGGCGGGCGATCTGCTGCCCGAGATCGATCGCGCATTGGAGGATCAAGACGGCGCCAATCGCGGCTTCGACCGGCATGTTCCCGCCTTCCTGGCTGCGCGCGTCTCGGCCGACGAGAACGCGCTGCGCGGTTTGGCCGGCGGTGCGGCGGACGAGGAAACGCGCCTCGCCGCGTTGCGCCTGCTCGCCGAATTGCAGGAAACCTATCTCGTCGGCTCGCTGCCCAATCTCGCGCGCGAATGCGCGGCCTTGGTGCGGCCCACGCTCGAACGCTATCAGCGCATCGCGACCAAGGAATTGATCCGCAGCAAGGCGGAGGCCGCGATCATCGCGGGCGATCTGCGCGAACTCGTGCGCCTGGTCGACGACAAGGTCGGGCTGGAAGCCGATCAACGCGGCTTCGGTGCCGCCAAAACCGAATACGCCAACGCGACCGAGAAACTTTCCAAGGCCGATCTCGTGATGATCGATCGCGCGCGTCAGGCGATCTATCGCGGCCGCGAATCGGCGGCGCTGGCGGCGGGCTCGCTGGCGCTGGCGTTGTTCTTCGTCGTGCTCGCGTTGCATTTGGGTTAGCCGAACATGGCGATCGTTCCGCGTTCCTCGCTTACGAAACTTCTGCCCGCCGCGTGGTCGGGGGCGGCGCTGATTTTCCTGGCCCTGCTGGTCACCCAGCCGACGACCGCGGTCTATTTGCTGATCGCGAGCTTGCCCACGCTCGCCATGCTGATGATGGACGACGATCCCGAACAGCGCGGCGTGTTCGCGGTGGGGGCGCTCAATCTCGCGGGCGCCCTGCCCTTCGTGCTGCTGACGGTCGTGGGCTATATGCGCTTCACGCCGCTGTGGAACGCGACCGCCTATATGTGGCCGTTCCTGGGCGCCGTGCTGGGCGCCACGCTTTACTACGGCGTGCCGATGCTGGTGCGCTATATGGCGAAGGTCGAGGAAGAGCGCGAGAACCGGCGCCTGGGCGAGCGCCAGCAAGCGCTGGTCGAGGAATGGGGCTCCAACGTCGCCTCCGTCCAGCTCGATTTCTCGAACAAGGACGAGATTCGCTAGACCCCGCCGATTTTCTCGAAGCTCGGCGTCACCAGCCCGCGTTTGCGATCGAACAGATAGGCGCCGCCGATCGGCTTGCCCGGCCGCGCCAGCAGCCGCGTGGAATTGCCGCTGTTGAACGACGCGGCAAGCAGCGCTTCGTCCTTCGTCGCCGATTTGACCGGCCGCATGCCGCGAATTTCGCCGGGCCGTCCCATGCCCCATTGCGGCACGCCGTCGGTGCCGCGCACGATGCGCACCTCCTGGGGAATGTCGTCGAGCATCCCGCGCCACGTGCCGTAAAGCCAATCGAGTTCGTCGGGCTTGGCCATCGCCGCCGGCGTATAGGGCGCCTTCAACGCGTCCTCCAGGAAGGTCGGCGCCCAGTTTTCCCACGCGTTCTGTTCCTTCGCGATCACGCGGCGCACGAGGCCGGCGCGATCGACGACCCAGGTCGTGGGATAGATCGACACATGCAGATCGCGGAAATTGTGGATGCGCGTGCCGTCGAGGCGGAGCATGCGCTGCTCCTCGCGCGAGCGGTTGAGCGAATCGTAAAGCGGGATTTTGACGTCGATCTCGTCGAGCCAGCGCGCGGTCTTGGCGGCGGGTTCCAGCGCGTTCAGGAACACGAAGCGCACATCCTCGCGCCCCGCCATCGCCTGCACGGCCTTCGCCAAGGCGGGGATTTCGCGCCGGCAGGGCGGGCACCACGAGCCGAAGAAATGTACGAACAGCGCCTTGCCGCGCCACTCGGCGGTCGAGACGAGCTGATGATCGGCATCGATCAGCGTGAAATCCCACATGCGGAATTCGGCCTGCGCCAGGGCGGTGCCCGGCGCGGCCAAAGCCGAACCCAGAATCGCCGCGGCACCGCCCGCCAGAACGGCGCGGCGGCCGGGTTGCTTCATCGTCGTCGTGTCGATCATCGCGCCCCCTCGAACGCACGCCGCAGCGCGCGCCTTATTGTACGCCGCAAAACTTGGCGGGATTGGGGCAGCCGGTCCCCCTGCCGCCGGGCCGTTACAAATTTTGCCGACGCGAATCGGGCATGCGAAGTTTGCCGAACTTGCCAGCCCGAATCGCCTTCGATAATTGTGACAGCGAGAGTTGCGTTGGCGCGAGGGGTGACGGCATGAAGTGGGAGTTCGCGGCGGTGTTGGGCGTTTTCGGCGCCACCTTCGCCTATACATATTCGCGCTACGCCGACCGGCTCGAATTCCACCGGTATTTGGCGAACCACGTGATGCTGTTCGCGCCGTTGAATTTTCTGTTCACGTTCTTCACGCACGGCAAGCAATCCTCGACCTACCCCGCCGGCATCGTGCCGGGGCTCGATCAACTGAAAGCCGCCTATCCGATCATCCGCGCGGAGGCGCAAGCCCTGCGCGACGCGGGCGTGTTCAATCGTGCACCCGCCAAGGACGAGCCCGGCTACAACACCTTCGAGAAGGGCGGCTGGCGGCTCTATCGCCTCAAATGGTACAGCCGCGAATGCGATCCCAGCGCGAAGGCGGCATGCCCGCAGACCTGCGCGATCGTCGATTCGATTCCCGCGGTGCGCTCCGCGCTGTTCACCGTGCTGCCGCCGGGGGCGCGCCTGGGCCGGCATCACGATCCGGTCGCCTCGTCGCTGCGCTATCACCTCGGCCTGCTGACGCCGAATTCGGAGAAATGCGCGCTCACGCTCGACGGCGTGCCGCATGTGTGGCGCGACGGCGAGGAATTGCTGTTCGACCCGACCTATCTGCACAGCGCGATCAACGAGACGGATGTCGTGCGCATCATCCTGTTCTGCGACGTCGAGAAGACGCAGCTGTGGCGGCCGATCAAGCCGATCGCCGACGCGCTCGATTTCGGCGTGGTCAGCAAGTTCACGGGGGCCGATGCGCAAGGCAAGATCTCGTGGATTTCGGCCGCGTATAAGCCGATCTACAAGCTGCGCGCCTACATCAAGCAGAACGTCAAGAAGCGCAACCGCACCGCCTATAACATCATCAAATACGGCGCGATCGCGCTGGTGCTCGCGGGGCTTTATTACGTGCTGTGAGGGCGGGGCTTACTTCACTGCGCAGGCCGATTGCGGCCACAGCGTTACAGCGCTACGGTTGTACCCATGCTCAAATATCCGGCATGGCTTCTGTTTCTCGCAGGCACGATCGGTGTACCGATCACCGGTTTGGCATTTTACGCGGTGATCGCCTTCGGTCGCGCGATGTATGCCAGCGGACCCGATATCTGGGTGCCAGCCATGGGCAATCTGGTCGGCGCCATGTTGGGTGGCTTGCTCGCGATCGGCGCGGCCCTCATCGCGTTCCGGCTCGAGCACGCTAAATCTGCCGCTGAGCGGCGCGCCACGCGACGAGAAGCGATTCAAGCGGCCTTCTATGCCACGCTGCTATCGCCGACCGACCAAAAGACTGCAGCGTTGCATATTGCCGGACGGATCGAGGACCGGGACCGACTTCTGGTCGTTGGCCCCGAATTCGCCGCCTACGAAGCAATCGATGATGGTGTACGGGATGTTTTGGCTGTGCATGCCCTTGACACACTTGCGGCCTTTCGGCGTGCCAATTTCTGCCGCACCGCGCTATTCGAACACATCGGCCATATCCGGAAACGTCGTGCGATGAGCTTCCACTACGACCTCATGGATCGGGCAGCTGCATTTCAATTCCTCGCAGCTTGGTGCAATTCACATTTGGAATTGTGCTTTGCGATTCAGCGCGCCGGGGCGATCCAATTCAACATCGACGAGGGGTTCCGCGCAAAGTTGATGTCGGAACTCAATGCCCTCCGAGATCGCGCAATTCCACGTACGCCCTGAAAACACATACCAAGCCCCGGCCCTACGGTTGATTGCGGGACCGCGCTGTCGATGAGTTGTGGCGACGGTACGGCATATGCGCAAAAGTGCACAACCGCTCGAAAATTTTCTTAAGTCTTTGAAAAGAAATGGTGCCGCAGGAGGGAATTGAACCCCCGACCCGCGCATTACGAATGCGCTGCTCTACCCCTGAGCTACTGCGGCACGCGTGGGGTCTTTCGAAGCGGCGCGGAAACTACAGGACGCGGGCCCAAGATGCAACTGCCGGCGCCGCTTGCCGCGCCGGGCCCGAAAACCCCTTGTTTTCAGCGCCCTAGAGCGCCCGGGTGAGCCCGCCGTCGCAATCGATCAAGGCCCCCTGCACATAGGCGAATCGAGGACCGAGGAGGGCCGCGGCCAAATCGGCGATCTCCGCCGGCTGGCCGAAGCGCGCGACTTTCAGCTCGGCTAGCGCTTGGGCGCGCGCGGTCGCTTCGCCGATACCCTTGTCCTTCGCCGCCTGGGCAAGCCGCGCTTTCAAACGATCGGTTTCGATCCAGCCCGGATTGATGCCGTTGACGCGAATGCCGTCGCGCGTGGCCGGTTGCGCGATCGCCTTGGTGAAGTTGAACAGCGCGGCGTTGACCGTGCCGCCGATCGTGAAATCGCCGGAAGCCATGCGCCCGCCCACACCGATGATGTTGACGATGGCGCCGCGCGTTTCCTTCAGCGCCGCCCAAGCCGCACGGGTCATGCGCACCGTGCCGTGGAATTTGAGCGCGAAGCCGTCGAGAAAATCGTCGTCGGTCAGCGTGGCGAAATCGCCGCGCTTGGTCGCCCCCGCGTTGTTCACCAAAAAATCGAGCCGGCCGAATCGCGCGATCGCGGCCGCCACCGCTTGGGAAGCCGCCTCCGCGTCGCGCAGATCGGCGGCGAAGGCCGCGCACGGCGTGATGCGCGACAACCGGTCGGCATGGGCGGCGAGCAGATCGCCCGAGCGCGCGACCAGCAGCACGTTGACGCCGTCGGAAGCGAGCTTCTCGGCAATCGCCAACCCGATACCGCGCGACGCGCCCGTCACGATCGCCGTTTTGCCCGCCAACCCCTGATCCATCGCGATTTCCCCCGACCGAACGCAAGGACGCACGTTATCCGATTTGCGCCGCCGCACGGAAATGGCATGATTCCGGTCATGCGGATTTGGCTCGCCCTTGGTGCGTTTTACGGCTTCATCGCGGTCGCGATGGGGGCGATGGGCGCGCATGTTCCCGGCGTCGACGACGCCGGCAAGGAATGGCTGCGCACCGGATCGCTTTATCAGGCGATCCACGCGCTGGCGTTGATCGGTATCGCGGCGTTGAGCGAAAAGCGCCTGACCTTCCGCCTGTCCTTCGCGGGCCTCGCCTTCGCGCTGGGCGTGTTGATGTTCTCGGGCGGGCTTTACGCACGCGCGTTGCTGGGCCTCGATCTCGGCCCCCTCGTGCCCGCCGGCGGCATGGCGTTCCTGGCCGGCTGGCTGCTGCTGTTCCTGTCGGCGTTCGGTCGGCGCTAAGGCCGTCCGTAGGGCGACACGATCCGCGTGCGCGCCAGCGTATTTGCATTGAGCAGATAGCCGACCATCGCGGCCGACGCATCGTCGGGCAAATCGAGCTTCGGCACACCCAGCGCGAACACGGTCAGCACATAGCGATGCGACGGCCCCGGCGGCGGGCACGGGCCGCCATAGGCGGCGGCGCCGAAATCGTTGCGCATTTCGCGCGCGGGTGCGGGCCACAAGGCAGGCTTCACGCCCGGCGACGTCGCGGGCAGGCCCTTCGCATCGGCAGGAATGTCGATCACCTGCCAATGCCACCAGCCGCTGCCGGTGGGCGCATCGGGATCGAACAAGGTGACCGCGAAACTGCGCGTGCCCGACGGCGCGCCTTGCCACGACAAAAGCGGCGAGCGATTGGCGCCCCAGCAACCGAATTCGGAATGCGTCAAGCGATCGTCGAGCGCGACTCCTTCCGCGAAATCGGGCGAGAGCACGCGGAATTCCTTGTCCGGCGTCGCGGCGAAAGCATGGACCGCCACATAGGCGATGATCAAACCGATCGCCACGCCGATCGAAAAATATAGATCGAGCGTACGGCTTTCGGGTGAGTCGGGGCGCATGGGAATCCTCCGTCGTTGGGACCGCCATTGCGCCAAACGAAGTGCGGCACGCCAAACGCGTTCGGCTCACTTGCGCACGAAGAATTCTCGTTCGCGCCGGCGCCATCGCCGCCGTCAGGATCGAGCCCCAAGACGGAGGTATCGATGCAAGACGAAGTGCTGTTCCATCGCGACGGCAAGATCGCGATCCTGACGCTGAACCGGCCCAAGAAGCTCAACGCCATCGATTACGCGACCGCCGATGCACTACTCGCCCGGCTCGACGCGATCGAGATCGATCCCGATCTGCAGGCCGTGATCCTGACCGGGGCGGGCCAGCGCGCTTTTTCCGCCGGCGGCGATATTCCGCAGTTTTCGGAAAGCGTGCGCGCAGGCGCGCCGCAAGCCGTGCGCGATTTCGTGCGCCGCGGCCAAACGCTGACCGCGCGCATCGAAGCCTTCCCCAAGCCGGTGATCGCGGCGGTGAACGGGCTTGCCTATGGCGGCGGCTGCGAGATCACGGAGGCGGCGCATCTCGCCGTCGCCTCGGCGCGCGCGATGTTCGCCAAGCCCGAGATCAAGCTTGGCATGCCGCCGACCTTCGGCGGCACGCAACGCTTGCCGCGCTTGGCGGGCCGCAAACGCGCGCTCGAATTGCTGCTGACCGGCGATGCGTTCGACGCCTATCGCGCGTTGGAATTGGGTTTGGTCAATCGCGTCGTCGGCCATACCGATCTGATGGCGGCGTCGCTGGAACTCGCGCACAAGATCGTGCGCCATTCGCCCTTGGCCGTGGCGTCGGTGATCGCGGCGACGACGCGCGGGATCAACCTGCCGATCGGCGAAGGCTTGCTGGTGGAAAGCGAGCAATTCGCCAAAATGGTGCCCACGCGCGATCTGCGCGCGGCGTTGGACGCGTGGCTTACGCGTGCGGCACCGGCGGCCGGCGCAGTTTCTTGACCAGCGCTTTAACCCAAGCGCGAAACGCGGCGACTTCGGGCCGCGCCATCGCTTCGCGCGTCGAGACGAGCCAATAGGCGGAGAGCGAGCGTCGCGGCGGGCCCAGCACGGGCACGACGCGGCCTTGCGCGATTTCGGCCCCCATCAACGGCAAGCGGCCGATCGCGACGCCGGCCCCCGCCGCCGCGGCTTCGAACGCCATGATGATCGAATCGACTTTGCGCGCGGGCGGCATCTTGGGCCCGGCCGGCGGCGCGCCCGCCAATTCGCGCCACGACTCCCAATCGTCGCGCGCGGAGACGATGCGGATCGGCGCGAAGCGATCGAGATCGGCGGCGCTTTTGATCTCGGCGGCGATCGCGGGCGAAGCGACCGGCACCAGCCATTCGTGGAACAGCAACGTGGCGGTGAGGTCGGGCCAATCGCCACGCCCCAGCCTGATCGCCACATCGACGCCATCGCGCGGGAATTCGACTTGGCGCTGGCTGGTGTCGAGCGTGATTTCGATGCCGGGATGCGCTTCGCCGAATTTATCGAGATGGGGTGCCAGCCAGCGCAAGCCGAAGGTCGGCGCCACGCTGACCGTCAGCTTGCCGTTGGCGCGCCGCCCCGGCACGCCGTCGCTCGCCCGCGCGATGATTTCCAGCGCGTCGCGGATCTTGGGCAGATAATCGCGCCCGCCTTCGGTCAGCGAAAGCGCGCCGGGCCCGCGCGCGAATAGTTTGGCGCCCAGCCAATCCTCTAGCGTCTGAATGCCGTGGCTGACGGCGCTGGGCGTCAGC
Source organism: Tagaea sp. (assembly GCA_965228135.1). Classification (GTDB taxonomy): domain Bacteria; phylum Pseudomonadota; class Alphaproteobacteria; order CACIAM-22H2; family CACIAM-22H2; genus Tagaea. The sequence continues at coordinate 3,606,302 of OZ245798.1, read as the reverse complement.
GCCAATTCTTCGGCCGCCTTTTTGAAACTCGCATGGCGGGCGGCGGCTTCGAACAGGCGCAAGGTTTTCAGCGGCGGAAGACGATAGGCCATGGCGCCAGCATAATTCCCGGATCGGGTCCGGAAGATGGATTTCCCTCACCCGCCGGTGAGATTAATTCGCGCGCGGGGTGTCCGCCGGCGGCGGCTCGGCGGGTTTGGGCGCAGGCCCCGCTTGGTGCAGCACCATCCGCCATTCGCCGTCCTCGCGCACGAAAGCGTTGGTCGCGGCACACCAGCCTTTGCCGCCATCCAGCGATTCCAAGCACACAACCAACGCGGTTTCGCCCGCGAAAACGACATCGGGCTCGACCGGCACGCTGGACGGTGCCGGCCCCGACAAAATGCCCTTCCAGCTTTCCATCACGGCGTCGCGCCCCGTCAGGATCGGCCAGCCGGGATGGATACAGGCGACCGACGCCGCCTTGGCCCAGATCCGGTCCATCGCCGCGAAATCCCGGTCGGAGAACGCCCGATAAAAAATCTCGTTGGCGAACAGCACGGCCTGACGCTCGCGGGCCGGATCGAAACGGGGTGCTGCCGGACGGGACATATTCGGTCGTCTCATTTTGCGAATCGAGATATTAACAATTTGACTCAAATAGGCGATCTCTGGCCTGATAATACCTTATCTGCTAGGTTCTGTGGATATGTTGCCGGGGTTCCGGCGCGGCAATCTTGTCGCGCCGTGCCCCTTCCGCGTGATCGGCCGAACGGACGGGTTGGACGAACAAGAACGATGGACGGAGCCGTATCTAAATCGTTCTGGGCTCCCCCGACTTTCGCCGAGCGGGGGGCGTCGGTGCCGTTCACGACACCGATCATCGTCGGTAGCCGCGTCCGGGGTCATTACGACGAGCTCGAGCTCGTCGTGCCCAACCCTTCCGGCGCGAAGGGCAACTACATTCTGGGGTGGAAGAGTCTGCCGGAAGTGTTCTCGCTCACGGTCCATGATCGGGTTCTGCATCGCGCCCTCGACGAGGCCGGGGCGTCGACGCCCGAAGCCGTGCGCGGCGCCACGATGCGCACCGCCGCGACCGGCTTGGCCGGTCCCGCCGCCGCCAAACAGGCCAAGGCCCTGCTCAAGGAGCAGGAAGATTTCAAATTGCTGATCCAGTTTTCGCTGCTGTCGGAAACGGTGACGCAATTGTCGGGCGGCCAATTGCAGATCACGCTCGCCCATGTGCAGAGCGAGACGGGCCGCCAGCAGGCCAAGCTGATCCTGGCGCGCGTCGCGCATAAGGTGAATATCGAGGGCAACGAGCTCTACGCGCGCGTCGAAGCGTGGTCGGATCTGCTCGGCCCCATCGGCACGCCGAAACTCACGCGCGCGCCGCGCTTGCGCCGCATGCGCCAGCGGATCGAGGAATTCGCCAATTCGATCGGCGGCTGGTCGGAAGTCGACAAATCCGAACATTCGCCGCTGGGCGGGCTCGCCAGTCTCGTCGCGCGCGAAACCGCCTCCCTCGCCGCCGAGACCTTCGCCATCGCGGATTCCTATCTCGAGAAAATCGACAAGACCGTCGCCGTCTGGGAAAAATCGCAGACCGAAATCGCCGACGCGATCGAGCGTATCTCGTGGATGCTCGATGGCTGGGATTTGCTGGTCGCGATGTGGGAAGACGCCGTCGTCAAGGCGCCGCACGAACAGCAAGCCGTGGTGCAGGAACTGGCGCGCATTCTGCCGATCATTCCCGAGGAGGAAGTGACCGGGGCGCGGCGCGACAAGATCCGCGACATCGGCGTGCAGCGCCGCAAGCTCGTCAAACCGATGGAAGATTGGGTCACCGGCACGATCGACGCCGATTTGCGCACCCGCCTCGAAAAATACAAGGCGAAGGCCGCATGACCGACGTAACCAAAGCCTTGGGCGACCTGTCGCAGCGGCTCTCGCAGATCCCGGAGTCCACGCTGATCGAGATCGTGTGGGCGCTGGAAGGCAAGCGCGCGGGCAACCACACCGACCAGACGGCGCTGGGCCTGCTGGGCCAGTTCCGTCCGCGCCTGCAACTCGTCCGGCCGAACCGGCGCATGAGCGCCAAGCGCTTGTTCGCCATGCCGTTCGAGGACATGCTGACCAACGCGCCCAAGACGCAGTCGAAGATCATCGGCAAGATCAGCCGCAACGTCATCGATCCCGCCTGGGACATGATGGTCGACAAGCTGGGCCGCACCGAGATCGAGCAGATCGAAACCGCGATCCGCGCGATGCCCAAGAACCACGCGTCGTGGCTGGAGCTGGGCGCGCGCCTGTGGCCGCAATGCGCCAAGGAAATGCGCGACATCGTCACGCGCGCGGAAAAGAACGTCGCCTACCGCGCCGACATCACGCCCAAGCTGGGCGGGCCGGAAATGTATCTCGACTTCCAGGACATCACCGACGTCATGGAAATCGCGGTCGAGGTCCAGGGGATGCGCGAAGCGCTACCGCCCAAGCCCATCGTGGCGCTGACCGACGAGGATATCGAAGCGATCGGCAAAACGGTGATGGCGGTCGACGCGCGCATGCGCCAGCGCGCGCCCGTGCTCGTCTACGCGCTCGTGGCGCGCCTCGACCAGCCGACCGAAATCCTGTCGATCTTCGTGCGCGTCGCCGAAAAGGGCATGGCGGGTTCGACGGGCGAGCTTGCCTCCATCACCACCGAGGTGATGGTGACCGACATGGAGCAGCGCTTCGAAGAAGTGCGCCGGTCGATCGCCAGCGGCGCCAACGACGGCAAGGTCACGGTGCGCGAGGATCTCGCCAAGGAAATCGAGCACCATCTGAAGGGCATCGCGCAGGGCCGCGAACAATTGAAGGGCCAATCGGGTGCGGCCGCGTCGCGCCGGCTGGAGCGCGTCAAGATCAAGCTCAAAGACGTCGTCAATTCGAACATCATCGAGAACGCGAGCAAGGACGTCAGCGCCGTGCTCGCCGATATCGGGCGCTTGGCCGCCAAGGCGGCGGGCGAAGGCGATATCGGGGAAATGCAGCTGGTCGAAGACCGGCTGCTCGCCCTGCAACTCGCCGCGAAATACGCGAGCGAGCTCGGGCTCGACAAGGAATTGAAGGACGAGATCAAGCGCGTCGAAACGCAGATCGACGGCCATACCGGCCGCTTGTTCGGCGACATCCGCACGCGCGGCCTGACGGTCGAAAACCGCCAGGACGTCGAGGCCGAGCTTTATTCGAGCGTGCGCATGCTCGAACTCGTCGTCGGCGCCGACAAGGCGGAAAAGACGCTGGTCGAAGGCCTCAACGTCATCGACGAGAACACGCGCGAGCAGTAAGCGCTCAGCGGTTTTTGCCGGGCACCCACAACACGTCGGAAGCGCCGTTGTCGTTCAATTTGCGCGACAACACGAACAGATGATCCGACAGGCGATTCGCGTAGCGGATCGCGGCGGGATTGACCTTTTCATGCGCGGCCAGCGTTACGATCTCGCGTTCCGCCCGGCGCGTGACCGTGCGCGCGAGGTGCAACGCGGCGGCCGCCGGCGACCCGCCGGGCAGCACGAAGGAATTGAGCGCGGCGAGCGTTTCGTTCATCGCGTCGATCTCGCGCTCCAGCCGTTCGACCTGCGCTTCGACGATGCGCAACGGCGGATATTTGGGATCGGGCGTTTCGGGCGTGCACAGATCCGCCCCCAGATCGAACAGATCGTTCTGGATGCGCGCGAGCATCGCATCCGCTTCGCCCGTCGTGTGCAAGCGCGCGAGGCCGACGCAGGCATTGGCCTCGTCCACCGTGCCGAACGCGGCGACGCGCAGCGCATCCTTGGGCACGCGGCTGCCGTCGCCCAGCGACGTTTCGCCCGTGTCGCCGCCCTTGGTGTAGATGCGCGTGAGCTTGACCATCGCGTCGTCCTCTTAGCCCGCGTATTTGCGCAGCAGCGCGTAGGTCAGCATCAGCAGCAGCGCCAGGGCCTGAAGCCCGACGCGCCAGCGCATCATGCGATTGCCGTTGCGCCGGTTGAACTCGCCGCCTTGCGCCATACCGCCCATGCCGGTGAACAGCGTGGCGGCGACCGCGAGACACGCGGCACCGATCAGATAGGGGAAGACGGCGAGAAGGAACTGCATGAATTCACCGGCGGCGGAATTTGAAATCGCCGCGCGCTTCCGCCAGATCGGCGAACAGCGCGAGCAGCGACTTGAATGGCGGCCCGATCTTGCGCCCGGCTTTGGCCGCGTCGCGCCAGGCGATTTCGAACGGGCCTTCGATGTCGCGCAGCAGCGTATCCCACAACGCGTCGAGATTGGGCGTGAAATACGCGGGGAACCCCAGATCGGCGGACAAAGTCGCGTAGACCTTGTCCATCGTGTCGTGCGCGGATGTGAGGATTGCGCGTTTCATTTCGGCACTTCGCGGAACGTGGAATAGTGATCGACCGTCACATAGATCAGCCGGTCGCTGGAAAAGACGAGGCGTTTGGCGTTGCGCCGCCCGCAGGCGAAATCGAGATCGGCTTCCGTCCAGCGCCGCCCGGCGGCTTCGGGCAGGCGCTTTTCGCGGTTGGAAAAGCGATCGCCGCCGATCGCCTTGCCCGGGGCGACGCGGCACAGATCGCCGCCCGGCCGCCAGCCGAGCCGTTCGGCGTCGTCCTTGTCGAGATAGCGATCGGCGGGCAAACGCCCGGTATTACGGATCGCTTCGACCGTCGCGACGAACCCATCGATATCGTTGAGCCGCATTTCCCGCGCAAAGCCTCGCAGATCGGCGGCGGAAAGCGGGCCGGCCAGCAGCGCCAAGCATGCGACGAGAAGGACGAGAAACCGTTTCATCGCGTGCTATATAGCGCGCCACCGCCGCTTCGCAACAGATGGGCCGCATGTCCTTTCTCGATCGCATCGCCGAGTGCAACAAGCACGATCCCGCCCTCTATCGCCCCTTTTTCGCCGCCGGGCGGCAAGTGGGCGCGTTGCGCCACGCTTTGGCCGAACGCCTTACGAAGATGCCGGATATTTTCGCGGCCGACGGGAAAAGCGTGACGCTGCTGCCCGAATTCGACACGGTCGAGAAACGTTCGGCCGCGATCGACCAGGCAGTGCGGGCGCTGGAAACCGAGGGCGTCATCACCGGGCGGCGCAACGAAAATTATCCCGCCTGCCCCGAATGGGGCCGGCCATATGATTTCGTCATCGAGCGCGCGGCGGCACCCCATTTCGGCATCCGGTCGTTCGGCGTACATATGACCGGCTACACGCGCAAAAACGACGGCATCCATATTTGGGTCGCGCGCCGTGCGCGCCTGAAGCCGACCTATCCCGGCATGCTCGACAACACCGTCGCCGGCGGCCAGCCGGTCGGCATGGGGTTGATCGACAACATGGTGAAGGAATGCGGCGAGGAAGGCGGCATTCCGCCCGAGCTTGCGCGCAAAGTCGTGCCGGTCGGCGCGATTTCCTATTGCATGGATGCGTCCGACGGGTTGAAGCCCGACGTGCAATTCTGCTTCGATTTGGAATTGCCGCCGGATTTCACGCCCCGCAACACCGATGGCGAGATCGACGAATTCTTCCTGTGGCATTGGACGCGCGTCGCCGACACGGTCGAGCGCACGCGCGACTTCAAGTTCAACTGCAATCTCGTCCTGATCGATTTCTTCGTCCGCCACGGGCTGATCAGTCCCGAGCATCCCGACTATCTCGCCATCGTCGAAGGGATGCGGCGCTAGAAATCGAATCCCAGTCGCGCGCGGATCGCTTCGGGCGTTTCGCCCGCATCGCGAAGGCTGCGGATCGACGGCGACTCCCGGCGCTTGGCAAGGCGCTCGCCCGTTTCGTCGCGGATGATTTTGTGGTGCCGCCAATCCGGCACGTTCAAATCGAGCAGGGCTTGCAGCAGGCGATGGATCGGTGTCGCGGGCAATAAATCCTCGCCGCGCGTGACCAGCGTCACCCCTTGCAGATGATCGTCGAGCGTGACCGCGAGATGATAGGACGTGCCGATATCCTTGCGCGCCAGCACCACGTCGCCATGGCTGGCCGGGTCGACCTTGAACACGCCACGATCGAGATCGCGCCATTCGAGCGGCCCCGCCAGGGCCGCCGCCTTCGCGGCGTCGAGGCGCAGCGCGAAAGCCTGGCCGGTTTCCTGGCGCTGCGCCACTTCCTGCGCCGACAAATGGCGGCAAGTGCCGGGATAGATCGGCTCCATCCCATGCGGCGCCGAAGCGAGGCGCGCGATATCGGCGCGGGTGCAAAAACAAGGATAGATCACGCCCTTCGCCTTCAAGCGGTCGAGGGCGGCGGCGTAATCGGCGCGATGTTCGGATTGGCGGCGCACCGGTTCTTCCCAGCGCAAGCCCAGCCAAGCGAGGTCTTCGCGCATCGCCGATTCGTGTTCCGGGCGGCAGCGCGCGGTGTCGATATCCTCGATCCGCAGCAGGAACCGGCCCTGGACGCGCCCCCGGACATTCATCGCCTGGTCCCAGGCGAACAGCGCCGAATAGGCGGAGCCCAGATGCAGCAAGCCGGTCGGCGAGGGGGCGAAACGCGTGACGATCATGGCGGGATCGACACTAACACGCGTCGCTGCTAGGAAAGGCGCATGTCGAATATCCAACTCGATGGGCCGCGCATGGGCCCGGCCGCCGGGGGCAAGCCCCGTTCCATCGTCGCGCTGCTGCATGGGCTCGGGTCCGACGGCAACGACCTGATCTCGCTCGCGCCGATTTTCGCGCGCGCGCTGCCGCACACGGCGTTCGTGGCACCGAATGCGCCGTTCAAATGCGACATGGCGCCCTATGGCTGGCAGTGGTTCTCGCTGCTCGACCGCAGCCCGGCGAATATTTTGGCGGGCGTGCAGACCGCCGCCCCGATCCTGAACGCGTTCATCGACGGCGAACTCGCCAAGGCCGAATTGCCGCCGGCGAAAATCGCGTTGTTGGGCTTTAGCCAGGGCTCGATGATGTCGCTGTTCGTCGCCCCGCGCCGGGCCGAACCGATCGCGGGTGTCGCCGGCTATTCCGGGCGCCTGATCGGCGGCGGCTTGCTGGCCGACGAAATCAAATCGCGGCCGCCCGTGCTGCTGGTGCATGGCGACCAAGACCCGATCGTGCCGTTCGATTCGATGGCGGCGGCGGAGAAGGCGTTGACGGCGCTGAACGTGCCGGTCGAAACGCTCGCCTGCCCCGGCCTGCCCCATTCGATCGACGAAGCCGGCATCGCCAAGGGCCTGGAATTCCTGGCCCACGTTTTGGCGTGACGCCCCCGCGCCTCGGCTGCGGGGCGGCGATTCTGGACGCGGGCGGGCGCCTGCTGCTGGCCCGCCGCCTGAGCGAACCCGAAGCCGGGTGCTACGGGTTGCTCGGCGGCAAGATCGAGCCGGGCGAAGCGGCGCGCGACGCGATTTTGCGCGAGATCGCGGAAGAAATCGGCGTGCGCCTGGAACTGCAAGGTTTCCTGTGCGCGGTCGATTTGATTCTGCCCGGCGGCATTCACTGGGTTTCGGTGGTCGAGCGCACACGCATCGCCGCGGGCACGCCCGACATCCGCGAGCCCGACAAACTCGCCGATCTGGGCTGGTTCGCGCGCGACGCGTTGCCGCAACCCCTGACCCAAGCCGCCATCGCGGCGGTGAAGGCGCTCGACGGCTGATTTAACGGGGCCGCAATAATCGGGGCCATCCGACATATTGTGTTCGGACCCCGATTCGCCTAACAATTAATGGAGTCTACGACGTTGCTTCCGCCTTGGCGTTCCTGCCGGGTCTGATCATCGGCGAACCGACAAGGCGGCCTTCGACCAATTTCGAGGGAGTGATCTTGTCGTGTTCGTTTCGGCCGATGCCTGTCCAGCGCTGGTCTTGAACGCCGATTTCCGGCCGCTGTCCTATTATCCGTTGTCGGTGTGGTCCTGGCAGGACGCGGTGAAAGCCGTGTTCCAGGATCGCGTGAATGTCGTGCACGAATACGACCGCGTCGTGCGCTCGCCCACCCATGCGATGCGCCTGCCCTCGGTCATCTCGCTGAAGGAATACGTGCCGGCGGCGCGCCGCCCCGCCTTCACGCGGTTCAACGTGTTCCTGCGCGACCGCTTCATCTGCCAATATTGCGGCGACGGTTTTCCGGCGCACGAACTGACCTTCGATCACGTCGTCCCGCGCTCGCGCGGCGGGCGCACGACCTGGGCCAACGTGGTCACCGCGTGCTCCAGCTGCAATCTCGCCAAAGGCAGCCATCTGCCGCACGAGGTGGGCATGTTCCCGCGCCACGCGGCGGAGGCGCCGACATCGCAGCAATTGCAGGAGAACGGGCGCGCCTTCCCGCCCAACTTCCTGCACGAAAGCTGGCGCGATTTCCTCTACTGGGATTCCGAGCTGGAGTCGGCTTAGTCGACCGCGCGCAGCCTTGCGCGTTCGCCGCGCCGTGCCGCATCGCGCTGCGCCACCAAACGCCGGCGGGCGTGTTCGACGCAGACGAGCAATTCCTCGCGCGTCACGCGGTCGCGATCCATCACGGCCAGCATGACCGGATCGCGCAGCATCTCGTCCAAGCGCGGCTCGTCGTAGCGAAGATCCCAAACCATCCCAGCCTCCCTTGCGGCTGGGATAGGGTATCGCTGCGGATCGTGGCGAAATCCTGGCGACGGATCGGTGATTTCAGGGAAGTCGCGTTACGTTTTGCGACTCGCCCTGCGGCCGCTTACGCGATGCGGCGATTGGGATCGCGCATCAGCGCGTCGATATGGAAGCCCTGGAAGATGCGGATGCCGCAGGCTTGGCCCAATTCCAGCGCTTCGGCGTTCTCGCAACGCGCCATGATCAGGCGCCCCGGCTCGGCCTGCGCGATTTTCTCGTTCAGGCCCGCATCGCGCCATTCGGCCGGGCGTTCGGTGCGATAGAAAATCTTGATGAAGTCGGCGCCCATTTCGGGGCGCGCGAACATCGGCAGCGTGTCGAGCGTCACGCCGTCGAGCAGCACGCGATACCCGGCATTGCGCAGGAATTCGCACGCGGTCAGGTATTCGGCGAAATCCCAGAACACGTCCGAGCGCGGGATTTCGATGATCAGCTGGCTTTTCGGAATGAAATTCGCGATGCGCGTGTCGAATTCGCGGAACGTCGACGACATGACCGTCTGGACGTTCAAGTTCAGCGACACGTTGCCCGATTGGCGGGTGACGAAACCGTCGAACATCGCGCGCAGCACGCGCTGATCCATCGTGCGCGTCAGCTGCTGGAACAGCGGCTTGACCGCGCGCAGATCGTTCTTGGGCGCCACCAACTGGCGCAAATCGTTCACGCCGACGAAGACTTCGCGGAAGAACGGGCGAATCGGCTCGCCGGGCGCGATCGCGCAGGCGATCTGGCTTTTGAGGAACCCGGTGATGTCCGCCTTGCGCAGCAGGTCTTCGAGCTTCGACAGCGACGAGGTGGTCAGCGGCTGGCCTTGCGCCGAGCCGATCGCCGTGCCCGCCTTTTGCAGCAGGCGCTGGCGGCGTTCCTGGAACGCTTTGTAATCCTCGTAGACCTTCCCGACGATCGCTTCGAAATCGGCGAACGTGTCCTTGAACGCGAACAGCTCGTAGGCTTGTGCGGCTTGCCCTTCCTCGAGCCCCGCGGCCGAGGCATGGGTGCGCAGAATGCCTTTGAGATCGTCTTCGATCGAATCGAGGTGATAGCGATGGTCGCGGCGGAACAGCAGCACGATGTTGTAGTTGTGCATCGCGTAGACGCCCGCGTCCGAGCCCGCGACGAGCTGCTGCAGCGCCTTGATGATCTGCTGGAAATTCTCGCGCCGGCGGCTGAACCACGCGGGCGAGTTCATCGCGATGATGGCGCCGTAGCGATACTGAATGTCGTCGGAGCGCTTGATGCGCTCCAATTCGGTGAGGAGGGTTTCCTCGTCGGTCTGTTCGCCTTTGGGGTCCATCATGGCGTCAGGCCCCCGGCCCCGGCATCGCGGCCGGATCGATGCGCCGTGCCCACGGCAAGCCGCGCACGCCCGACGGGGCCGACGGCTGGTCGCGCCACTTCTTCAAAATGCCGATCGCTTCGGGCGTGCCCATGCGATCGAACAACGCGATCGCGCCATCGGACGCCCCTTGCGGATTGTCGCCTTCGGGCAGCAAGCGGCCTTCGCTGGACGAGGTGCGGCGCACGAGTTGCGCCAATGCCAGGAAATGCGCGCGTTCCATGCCCAGTGCGCGGCACGCGACGGCGAGGGCGCGGCCATCGGGCTGATAGAGCGAGCGGCGCGCGATCTTGATCGGCAATTCGGCGAAGCGCGCGAAGATCGCTTCGAACAGCGACACGTGACCTTGGCGCAGCGTCTTGACCAGAATCGCGGGATCGTTGAGGCGTTCGCTTTGAATCGCGTCGGCCAAATGGTCGGTTGCCGTGCCCCAATCGTAGGACGCGGCATGATCGGATGCGGCTTGAACGCTCGCTTCCTCGATCGCCCATTCCATCTCGCCGGCCCATTCCACGGCCCAGGCGTCGAAGGGATGGCGCTCGCGGATCTGGCGCTTGAGATCGGCCGCGACCCAGCCATAAAGGCGCGCGGCAACGTCGCCCGGCAGATCTTCGCGCGACACGAGCGGGCGTTGCAGCCCGTCGCGCTCGCGCGCGAATTCGGCGAGATAGGCGTAGGTCGCTTCGGCGATGCGCGAGGAGCGGTTGTCGAGCAGCTCCTTCATCACGTCGCTGTCGCCGCTTTCGACCAACGCGGCCGCGACCGCTTCGGACACGCCGTCGCGGCTGGCGATCGCCAAGCGGTGTGCCGCCCCGCGCTGGCGCACGATCTCGATCAGATCTTCGTCGGCGAGGGCAGCACTCATCGTCAGCAGGGGTTTGGCGACGGTGATCTCGTCGTTCGCCAACGCGACGACCAATTCCTTGGGCGCGTCGGGCGTCTCGGCGAGGCGTTCGGCCAAGCGCAGCTTGATGTCGGTTTCGATGTCGCGCACCAGGCGGCGCACGATGTCGGCGGCGATTTCATATTCAACGCGGTCGAGCGCCATCGGCACGTCGGCGAGAATTTCGCCGAGTTCGTTGCCCACGGTCGCACGCGCCGCCCGTTGGCCCGTTTGGGCCACGCGCAGCAGATCGTGGATCTTGCTTTGAATCAGGTCGTCCATGCCGATTTCCGAACCCTACGCCCAACCGCGAGTCGAGGGCAAGGGATAGAGAACCGCCGCAAGACATTGTCAGATAAAACGAATCTCCCCCACGAAGGGGCAAATATCGGATTTTTGACTTGCGAGTAATTTGCACTTGCAGTCCCAAATCCGAGATTGTATCTTCCACCTCGCAATTGCAAATCATTCGCAATACACGAGGCTCGAAGGAAATGACCTTGATGACCCCCCAAATTTCCCGCCGCGCACTCCTCGGCACCGCCGCCGGGCTCGCCGCCACCGCGTCCGTCCCGGCTTGGGCGCAAGGTGCGGCCGGCGGCGTGGTGAATCTCTACACCGGCCGTCACTACGACACCGACGAAGCGATCTACACGAATTTCACCAAGGCGACCGGCATCAAGGTCAACCGCATCGAGGGCGAGGCCGACGCGCTGCTCCAGCGCATCCGCACCGAAGGCGCCAATTCCCCGGCCGACGTGTTCGTCACGGTCGACGCGGGCCGCCTGTGGCGCGCGCACGCCGCCGGCGTGTTGCAGCCGGTGAAGTCGGCCGCCCTGGAAGCCGCGATCCCCGCCCATTTCCGCGAGCCGGAAGGCCATTGGTTCGGCCTGTCGAAGCGCGCGCGCGTATTCATCTACGACAAAGCGCGCTTCAACCCGGCCGACGCCCCGACCTACGAATCGCTCGCCGATCCGAAGAACAAGGGCAAGGTCGTCATCCGCTCCTCGACCAACGTCTATAACCAATCGCTGACCGGCGCGATGATCGCCGTGCACGGCGAGGCGAAGACCGAGGAATGGGCGCGCGGCCTGGCCGCCAACCTCGCCCGCCCGCCGCGCGGCGGCGATCGCGACCAGTTCTACGCGGTCGCGGCCGGCGAAGGCGAGATCGCGGTGGTCAACACCTACTACTACGCCAATCTGTTCCGCTCGAACGAGGCGAAGGACAAGGATGTGCTGGCCAAGACCGGCATCATCTTCCCGAACCAGCGCGATCGCGGCACGCATGTCAACATCTCGGGTGCGGGCGTGGTCAAGACCGCGCCCAACAAGGCGAACGCGATCCGCTTCCTCGAATATCTCGCCTCGCCCGACGCGCAGACGATCTTCGCCGAAGGCAACAGCGAATACCCGGTCGTGCGCGGCACGAAGCTGGTGAACGCCCTCCAGCAATTCGGCGAGTTCCGCGAGGACACGCTTTCCGCGGCCACATTCGGCCAGAACAACGAAGCCGCCCTGCGGCTCACCGACCGCGCCGGCTGGAAGTAAGGTTTCGAGCCCCTTACTTCCCGCTCGCGGCGTCGGGCCGCCGTCCCCCCCCCGCTCCCGGGAATGGACGGCGGCCCGATTACTTTTTGGGGCACAAGTCCCGATCGCGCGCTAGATTGCGCGCGCCATGAACTACCGCCACGCCTTCCATGCCGGCAATTTCGCCGATGTCGTCAAGCACGCGACCTATGCCTGGGTGCTCGCGCGCCTTGCCGAGAAACCCAAGCCCTTCGCCGTGCTCGACACCCATGCGGGGCTGGGCGAGTACGATCTTGAGGCCGACGCGGCGACGCGCACCGGCGAATGGCGCGACGGCATCGCGAAGCTGCGCGCCGAGTTGCCCGAAGCGCCCGAATCGCTCGCCCCTTACGCGGCCGCCCTCGCCGATTTGCCGTCGCGCTGGTATCCCGGCAGCCCGCGTATCGCGCGCCATTTCCTGCGCGACGGCGATCGCGCGATGCTGTGCGAATTGCACCAAGTCGATGCCGCGACGCTGCAGCGAACCTTTGCGGGCGAGAGCGGAATCGAGATCGTCGCCGACGACGGATACGCCGCCGTCAAATCCAAGCTGCCGCCGCGCGAACGGCGCGGCGTGGTGCTGATCGACCCGCCCTTCGAATCGACCGACGAGTTCGACAAACTCGCGCGCGCATTGCGCCACGGGCTGAAGCGTTTTGCGACCGGCGTGTTTCTCGCGTGGTATCCGATCAAGGATCGCGAAGGGCCCGACGCGCTGATCGCCGCCTATGCGAAAGGCGAGGTGCGCCGCGTGACGCTCGCCGAAATCGAGTGGCCCGCGACGCCCGACGCGAAAGGCTTGCGCGGCTGCGGAATTCTGGCGATCAACGCGCCGTGGCGCTACGAAGAAGCGATGCGCGAGGCTTGGGAATGGTGTGCCGCGCGCTTCAAGCCGGGCGCGAAAGTCGAGATCCGCGTATTGGCGGGGGAATGACATGCTGATCGTTCAATTCACCGACACCCATGTGCTGGAAGACGGCAAGCGCGTCTATGGCCGCTTCGACAGCCACGCGATGCTGGAACGCGCGATCGATGCGATCGTCGCGTTGGAACCCAAGCCCGATCTCGCCTTGCTGACCGGCGACATGGTCGATCGCGGCTCGGCCGAGGAATATGCGCGCCTCAAACCGTTGCTCGACCGGCTCGATATGCCGCTGGCGATCATTCCCGGCAATCACGATGCGCGCGATACGCTGCACGCCGCCTTCGGCAAAACCGCGATTATGGGCGAAGGCGAATTCCTGCATTGGGTGCGCGACGATCTGGGCCCCTTGCGCATCATCGGCCTCGACACGCACGTCCCCGGCAAGGTGAACGGCGAACTTTGCGCAAAGCGTTTGGCGTGGCTGGAAGCGACGTTGGCGGCCGCACCCGACCGGCCCACGCTGATCGCCACGCATCACCCGCCCTTCACGACGTCGATCGATCATGTCGAGGCGTGGCCCTTCGCGGGTGCCGAAGCTTTCGAAAAAATCGTCGCAAAGAACAAGCAGATCGTGCGCATCGTGTCGGGCCATCTGCATCGCCAGATGATCGCGCCGTTCGGCGGCACGATCGCCAGCGTGTGCCCGTCGACCGCGCATCAATTCGCGCTGGATTGGCGAAAGAAAGCGCCCGCGATGTGGACCGACGAAGCGCCCGGTTTCCAATTGCATCTATGGGACGGCGCGAAGCTGATCACCTCGACCCGCGCCGTGGGCCCGTTCGAAGCGGTCGCCCTCTAAAACAAAAAAGGGCGCGACGGCTTTCGCCATCGCGCCCCTTCTTTATCCGCAGGAGCGGAACTTATTCCCCAGGTGCCGGACCGACCGGGCCGGTGAGTTCCACCGTCACGGCTTCGGGACCCTTGCGCGCCGTCACGACCTTCATGCGCACCGGCTGACCGGGAGCAAGGCTTTGAAGACCGGCGTTGCGCAGCACGGTGATATGGACGAACACGTCCTTGCCGCCGCCATTGGGCTGGACGAAGCCATAGCCCTTGAGGCCGGAGAACCACTTCACCACGCCGTCCATGTCTTCGGCGTTTTCGAGGTTCACGGGCGGCTGATAAGCGGGCGCGCCGCCACCACCGTATCCGCCACCGCCACCGCCGCCATAACCGCCGCGGTCGCCACGATCGCCGCCGTAACCGCCGCCGCCGCCACCGTAGCCGCCGCGGTCACCGCGATCGCCGCCGTAACCGCCACCGCCGCCGTAGCCGCCGCGATCCCCGCGATCGCCGAAGCCACCCTGACGCGCGCGCGGCGCCGGCGCCCGCGACGTCGAGTTATCGACTTCCAGCACGCGAAGAACCTGGCGGCCCTTGGGGCTCTGACCGATTTCCACCGTCACCGCCGCACCTTCGCCGACCGATTCGTAACCGGCCTGCTTCAACGCGGAGAGATGGAGAAAAGCTTCCGGCGAACCGTCGCCGGGCGTCACGAACCCGAAACCCTTGGCCGTGTTGAACCACTTCACCGTGGCCCGCATCGTCCCGTCACCCGAAGGCATATCCATCGTCCTCAGTGTTGCGTCGTCGGGCGTTCACCGGCACGACGTCTTCGTTTCCCTGTCCGCTCGCCGCGATTGCTGTTCCCGTGCGCCCTTCGCAATCCCGTGCGCGTTTGCGGCGGATCGGGTGTCTTTCTTTTCGAAGACGATCCTGTTCCACCAGCATTGAATTTAGCAGCGCCCGGGAAAACCGCCAAGCGGGGAAAAACCGCCTTGGCTTGTACCGAAGCGAAATAGGGCGCGGTCCCCGGCGCCGCATCGGGATTCACAGAACGCCGTGGGGATATCATATATCGCGGTGCCGTCGGACCGGACGAACACCAGGGAATGTGTCTTCTAGGGGCGCTGGGCCAAAGCAAGGCGGATGGCGAGGCCGACGAAGAACAGACTTGCCGCGCGATTGAGCAGGCGCTTCACGGTTACCGACGCCCCGACCCGCCTTCGCGCGGCACTCGACAGCACCGCCACACCCGCATTCACCGCCGTGCCCGAAACGTTGAACAACAAGCCCAGAACAGCCATCGCCAAGGCGGGCGAAGGATGATCGGCGGGGATGAATTGCGGCAGGAAGGCGAGGAAGAACAGCGCCACTTTCGGGTTGAGCGTGTTGGTCATCGCCCCTTCGAGAAAGGCGCGCGACAACGAAACCCGCGCGACGGACGGTGCCGCGATCGCCGCGCCCGCACCCGCACGCCACATTCCCCACGCCATATAAAGCAGATACGCGGCACCGGCGTATTTGACGATCGCGAACGCGGTTTCGGAATGGCGTAGCACCGCACCGATGCCGAGCGCGGCCAACGCCGTGTGCACCAAGCATCCCGCCCCCACGCCCAAAGCCGCCGCGATTCCCGCCGCCTTGCCTTGACCGATGGCGCGCGTGGCGACCAGCGCCATGTCGGGACCGGGCGTGAGGTTCAGCGCCAGCGTGGCGGCGAGGAACATCGCGAGCAGCGCCGGATCGGGCAGCAGATTCATTTGCGGATCGTTTCGTAAACGAGTTCGGCCGCCGCGAGATCTTCAAGCGCGGTGCCGACCGATTTGAACAGCGTGATCTGGTTATGGAAGGACCGCCCGGCCGCGCGGCCTTGCGCCAACTCGGCCAATTCGCCGGCGATCTGTTTTTCGTCGAGCGTGCCGTTGGCCAAAGGCTGGACGATATCGCCCGCTTCCTTCGTCGCGCCGGCATAGGTATCGACATAGACGCGCGCGCGCGTCACGGCTTCGTCGTCGGCCTCGCGCATTTGCGGCGTGAAGCCACCGACGAGATCGAGATGCTGGCCCGGCTTGAGCCAAGCGCCGCGCACCAGCGGTTCCTTCGCCAGCGTGGCGCAACTGATCGTGTCCGCCCAGCCGATCGCTTCTTCGAGCGAGCGCAACGCGCGCGCCTTCAAGCGGCGGCCGTCGAAATTCTTGGCGAGACGTTCGGCCTTGGCGAAGTCGCGGCCCCAAACGACAAGCTCGCCGATCGGCCGCACGCTGGCATGGGCGAGGATCAGATGCGGGGCGAGCGCGCCCGTCCCCACCATCAGCAATTTCGACGCGTCGGGGCGCGAGAGATATTTGGCCGCAAGCGCCGAGGCGGCGGCGGTGCGCTTCAAGGTCAGCATCGAGCCGTCGATGACCGCGAGCGGCCGGCCGTCGCGCGCCGAGATCAGCACATAACTCCCCATGACCGACGGCAAGCCGCGTTCGCCGTTCGAGGGAAAGACGGTGACGATCTTGATGCCGGCATAACGCCCCGGCTGCCAGGCGGGCATCAGCAGCAGCGTCGCGGGTACCGCACCGGGCACATCCATCGCGTGGTGATGGCGCACGGGTACCACCGCGCCGCGCCGGAACGCATTGCGCAAGGCTTCGACCAGCGGCCCGACCTCGAGAATATTCTCGACCTGGCTCGCCCCGACGATCAAGGGACCGCCCGTCCCGTCCCGCATCCGATTGCTCCGCTGCGATTGGATCTGCTCGGGTGGAAATATAGCAATCTCCGCGCCGCGATTGGCATGTCGATTGCTGACGACTTCGCTGACGAGAGCCGCCCGTATTGGAGTGACGCTATGGCTATCCGGACCGATGTTGAAGGACTTCCCGCCCTCGAAGCGCGGATCGCGCGCGATCTCGACATCGTCGCCTATCCCAAACGCGATTGGGTGGCACCCGTTCTCGCCCCCGACGGCAAGGTGGCGCTCGATTGCGCCATCGTCGGTGCGGGGCAATACGGGCTGGCGCTGGCCTTCGGCTTGAAGCGCGAAGGGGTCGCACGCATCGCGTGTTTCGACCGCGCCGAGGAAGGCTTCGAAGGGCCGTGGATGAGCTTCGCGCGCATGTCGATGCTGCGCACGCCCAAGGATTTGACCGGGCCGGAATTCGGCATTCCGTCGCTGGGCGTGCGGTCCTGGTACGAAGCCAAATACGGCGCCAAGGCGTGGGACGAGATGTTCCGCATTCCGCGCCCGACTTGGATGGAGTATCTGCGCTGGTACCGAAACGTGACCGGTGCCGTCGTCCATAACCGCCACGACTGCGCGCGCATCGAACCCTTGGGCGACACGCTGTTCAAGCTGACCTTCGCCACGCCCGATGGCGACAAGGTGTTCTATGCCTCCACCGTCGTGATGGCGATGGGCGCCGAAGGTTCCGGCGGGCGCACGATCCCCGATTTCATCCGCGACGCGCTGCCCGCCGAACTCTACGCCCACACCAACGATGCGATCGACTTCGCCAAGTTGAAGGGCAAGCGCATCGGCCTTCTGGGGGCGGGTGCTTCCGCGTTCGACAACGCCACCGCCGCGTTGGAAGCGGGGGCGGCAAGTGCCGATCTGTGTTTCCGGCGCGCGCAATTGCCGCGCCAGAATCCGCGCCGCTGGATGGAATATCCGGGCTTCCTGTCCCATTTCGCGTCGCTGCCCGATGCGCAGCGCTGGGCCTATATGCGCCGGCTTTACGCCATCGGCCAGCCGCCGCCCAAGCCGACTTACGACCGCGCAATGGCGCAGCCGGGCTTCAAACTTTGCCCGTCCACGCCGTGGGACAAGGTCGAAAGCCCCGACGGCAAGACCATCGTGGTGACGAGCGGTTCGCGCAAAATCGAATACGATTTCGCCATCGTCGCGACCGGGCTCTATGTCGATATCGCCAAGCGGCCGGAATACGCCGCGATTCGCGAGCACGCGGCGTTGTGGAAGGATCGCTACACGCCATCGCCGGATATGGCGGATTCGCGCCTCGGCAATTTCCTTTATCTGGGACCCAACGGCGAGATGCTGGAAAAAACGCCGGGCACCGCACCGTATCTGAAGCGCGTCTTCAACATCACCCGCGCGTCGGTGATGAGCCTCGGCCCCGTCTCCGCGTCCAATAGCGGGATGAAATACATCGCCCCGCGTATCGTCGCGGGCGTCACCCGAACCTTGTTCCTCGATCAGGCGGAAGCGGCGTATCGTCAGTTCCTGAACGGCGATCACGACGAGATTCCGAATGGCGTTTGAAAAACTCGCGAGCCACGGCCGCTATTCCTATTCCGCGTTGCCCACCCGGCCCGATTGGTCCTGGCCGGGCGGCAAGCGTTTGGCGGTCTATGTGGCACT
Source organism: Tagaea sp. (assembly GCA_965228135.1). Taxonomy (GTDB): domain Bacteria; phylum Pseudomonadota; class Alphaproteobacteria; order CACIAM-22H2; family CACIAM-22H2; genus Tagaea. Next base: position 3,587,836 of record OZ245798.1, on the reverse strand, counting down.
CAACGTCGAGGTCTTTCCGTTCGGCGAAGGCATGGGGCCGGAGATCGCCCCCAAACAGCCCGAGCCCGATGTGCAGAATTTCGCCTGGCGCGATTACGGCAATCGCGTCGGCATCTGGAACGTGCTCGACGCGCTGGACGGATTTCCGATCAGCGCGTTGATGAACACCGCGACCTATGACGAAGCGCCCGAAATCCCGAAAGCCTTGCGCGCGTGCAAGGCGGAGATCGTCGGCCATGGCCGCACGAATGCCGAGCGCCAAGCGTCGATGGACGAAGCGGGCGAAGCCGCGTTGCTCGCCGAATGCCGCGACCGCATCGCCGCCGAAGAAGGGGCCCCGCCGCAAGGCTGGATGGGGCCGTGGGTTTCCGAAACGCGCGCCACACCCGATCTGCTGGCGGAAGCGGGCTATCGCTACACGATGGATTGGCCGGCCGACGATCAGCCGCATTTTCTTGGCACCCGAAACGGCACGAAGCTGCTGTCGATCCCCTATGCGCGCCACACCAACGATTTGCCGTGTTTGATGGGCGCCAAATGGCCGCCATCGGTTTGGGCCGATGCGGTGATCGATATGTTCGACGAAATGCGCCGCCTGTCGGCCAAGCGCCCGCTGGTGTTCAACCTGTCGCTCCACCCTTATCTGGTGGGCGTGCCGTTTCGCTTGCTGCATTTGCGCCGCGTGCTGACGCATATCGCCCAACATCGCGACGACATTTGGCTGGCACGCACCGGCGACATCGCGCGCCACGCGCTGTCGTTGCCGGAAGGGACGCTCGTTTAGAAGGGCGAGCCGGGCGGCAGCGGAATCGGCGGCGCGGATTTTTCGGGCGCCCCCGCTTGGCGCGCCTTCAATTCCTGAAGCTCGACATCGAGCTGGGCGGCTTTGCGCGCCATGTCGCGCGCGCGCTTGCGGGCGGCACCACCCGCCAGCCACGCGACCAGCGCGCCGAACAGAAAACCGATATAGAGCGCGCCGACCAGCGCCACGAAGACCGGCATTTGCGTCTGCGGCCCGAGCGGCCACAGATCGACGGTCAACTCGCCGCGATTATTGAGCGCGAACAAACCCGCGAGGGCCGCGAGCGTTCCCGCCAAAATCCAATAGAGCGTGCGCAAAGGGTGCGGCCCCGCCCGATCAGGCGGCCGGCTTGGGCTGTTCGTTCAGCTTTTCGCGCAATTCCTTACCCGTCTTGAAGAACGGGATATGCTTTTCCGAAACCTCGACCGAGGTGCCGGTGCGCGGATTGCGGCCGGTGCGCGAACCGCGGCGCTTGACCGAGAATGCGCCGAAACCACGAAGTTCCACACGATGGCCGCGGGCCAATGCGGCAGCGACTTCATCGAACACGGTCGAGACGATACGCTCGACATCGCGCTGATAAAGGTGCGGGTTGAGCTCGGCCAGGCGCAAAATCAGCTCGGATTTGGTCATCGCCCCAACACCCTGTTGAAATCGCTAACGAATACGCAGTTCAGGGTGCCAGACCGCCACCAGCCCGTCAAGCGTAAGCCGTTCGGGAAGATAGGTTTTTCCGAAAATGGCCCGAATCGCGCCCTTGGCGGCCCCGCCGAACCATTCATCCTCGCGCGAAACCCGGATTTCCCGGGACGGCAAATCGGCCGAAACGCCCTTTTCGTCGAGCCAGGCGCGGGCTTCTGTCAGCCCCCCGATCCCGTCGATCAGGCCGTTGGCAGCGGCTTGGCGGCCGGTGAAAACCCGCCCATCGGCCAATTCCTTGGCCTTTTCGGCATCGAAACCCCGCCTTTCGGCGACCATGCCGACGAACATCGCGTACATGTCGTCGACCAGACCTTGGGTCGCGCGCCGTCCTTCGTCGGTCAATTTCTCGAAGGGCGAGGGCACGGCCTTCAACGGGGCGGATTTGATCGCCTCGGCCGACACACCCAGCTTGTCGAGCAGGCCGGTCACGTCGGTCGTTTGCAAGATCACGCCGATCGAGCCGGTGATCGTGCCTTCGCGGGCGTAAATCCGATCGGCGGCGATGGCGACCATATAGCCGCCCGAGGCCGCCATTTCGCCCATCACGGCGACGACCGGCTTTTCGGCCGCGACCTTGCGGATCGCGTGATAGAGGCTTTCCCCGCCCACGACCGTGCCGCCGGGGCTGTCGATGCGCAAGACCAGCGCCTTGGCCTGATCGCGCGCCATCACGTCTTCGACCGCGTCGAGCAGATCCTGGTCCTGCACGATCACGCCCGCGACGCGCAGTTCGGCGACATAGGGGCTGAACTCGCGCACCAGATCGCTGCGCCCGACGGCGATCGCGACGGCGCCCACGCCGAAGACGATGGCGGCCGCGCGCCATAGCGAACGCGAGCGGCGCATACGCCGGCGATCGACGATCAAATCGGGGTCGGTCATCGAGTCCTTTCCGCGCCGATGCTTAGCGCATCAGGCTCCACTCGGAATCCTGGGGGAAGTGGCGCGCGACGAAACGATAGGTCGTGCGGACCAGCTTGTCGATGCGCCCGTCGCGTTCCATGGGCATGCTCTTCCACGCCGGCAGAATATCGTCCCACAGCATGAAACGCTGATGCAGCTCGTCGCGTTTTTCGCGGATATAGGCGATCACTTCGGGCAGGCGCTTCAGCACGTTGAAGACTTCGCCCGTGTTGGCGTCGACCTGCAGCAGAATGCCGGAGATATCGTCGACCGGCTTCTTCATCAGAATCCGGATACGGCCGATCTCCTCCTGCACGCCACGCTCGCGCTTGTAGATGTTGTGCAGGATGTTGAAGCCCGTATAGACCTTTTGAATGTCGGTGAAACGCTCGCGCAGCGCCTCGATATAGGCGCTCTCCTTGGCGAGTTGCTCGATCTTGTCGACGACTTGATTCTTGTTGGCGCGGCCCAGGCCCAATTTCTCGGCCAGCACTTCGAACGCTTCCTGGACCTTCTTCTTGGTCTCGGGATTGTTCGCGATGGATTCGAGCTGGTGCGCGTCGCCGAATTCGACCGGCTTGCCGCTGATCCACGACAGGATCGACACCGAGATGCGCGCATTGGCGCGCGCGACGTGATGGGGCTCCACGCGCCACGACGCGGTGCCGTCGAGGATCTCGGCGGGGATCGAATCGCCCGGCTCGATCCGCCGGACGTATTTCATCGATTTCTGGACGACCTCGAGGAGCTTGGCGTCCTCGCTGTCCTTGTCGATCTTGAACTGGATCAGCACGGCGTCGAGCGGCAGCGCCGCCATGATGTCGCCCAGCGGCACATGCAGGCACACCGTGTCGCCGTCCTTGCCGAATCCGAAATACGCCCCCTTCACCTGGAAGACGGCGTGGTCGAATGAGAAATGCTTGCTCTTATCCGCTTTTTTCGGTGGCGGAAGTTCGGCAGGCGGTTCGTTCTTGGTGGCGGCGTCGGACATTGGTTCGACTGGTTGCCGTGCGCTTCGCGAAACAGGTTTCCGGGGCCGAAATGGGGGTTTCGGCCGAAAGGGTTAACTCGCAGGACTCAACCGGGTAGTCAATAGCCCTGGGATCGATCGACCAGATTCCGCAGCGGCCGGCCCGCCAAATAGGACCGGATGTTGTCCACGATCTGCGGGGCGGCCGTTTCGGCGTTGGTCAGGCTGGCGATATGGGGCGTCAGCTCGACCTTGTCATGCGCCCAGAACGCATGGCCGGGCGGCAGCGGTTCGGGGGCAGTCACATCCAACAGGGCATATTCCAGATGACCGGAATCGAGGGCGGCAACCAAATCCGCATCCACGACATGGCCGCCGCGCGCGATATTGATGACCGCACTTCCTTTCGGCATCGCCGCGAATGCCTGCGCATTCAGCAATCCGCGCGTCGCCTCGGTCAACGGCAGAACGCAGATCAGCACGTCGCAGCGCGCCAGGAACGGAATCCAGCCCGCTTCCCCGGCATACATTCGTAAACCTTCGGGCCCGCGCCCGGTGCGCGACCAGCCGGCGACATCGAAGCCCAACCCTTTGACCGCTCGCGCGATCGCCCCGCCGATTTCGCCCGTCCCCGCCACGCCCACGCGGCACGAAGCCGTGACCGGGGCGGGCATCGGCTTCCACCGCCCCGCGCGCTGATATGCGGCATAAGCGCGCATTTGCCGGTGATGGCGCAGCACGCCATAGAGCGCATATTCGATCATGCCCGCGGTCAGCGTGGGATCGGTCAAGCGCACGAAAGGCACATGGGCGGGAAAATCGGGATCGCCGACGATATGGTCGATCCCCGCCCCCAGCGACGCGACGAGCTTCAAATTCGGATAGCGCTTCAATTCGCCCGGCGGATATTTCCACACGGCGGCGAAATCGATCGCGGCGGGATCGGGCACGTCGGGCCATTGCACGAATTCAAGCTCGGGCGCCAAACGTTGCAACACCGGCCGCCAGATTTCCGCGCGGTCCGATTCCGACAAGAACAGCAGCTTCACGTCCGCATCCCCGCACCTTCGACGACTTTGTGTTCGAACGCGGCGGCCATCAGCGCCTTGGTATAGGGCGCTTGGGGGGCTTCGAAGATCTGCGCGGCGGTCCCTTGTTCCACCGCCTTGCCGTCCTTCATCACCAACACGTCGTCGGCGAGTGCCCGCACGACCTTCAGATCGTGGCTGATGAACACATAAGCGAGGCCGTGCTTGGCCTGAAGTTCGCGCAACAGGTCCACGATCTGCGCCTGCACGGACATATCCAGCGCCGAGGTCGGCTCGTCGAGCACGACGAGTTTCGGCTTAAGCACCAGCGCGCGCGCGATCGCGATGCGCTGTCGCTGCCCGCCGGAAAATTCATGCGGATAGCGATGGCGCGTCGCGGGATCGAGGCGGACTTCGTTCAACGCCGCAACCACACGCGCATCGCGCTCGGCGTCGCTCAAGCCCGGCTCGTGGATCGCGAGACCCTCGGCGACGATTTCCGCCACCGACATGCGCGGGGAGAGCGAGCCGTAGGGATCCTGAAACACGATCTGCATTTCCTTGCGCAAGGGGCGCAGATCGCCGCCGCGCAACGCCACGATATCGCGCCCGTCGAATTCGATGGCGCCCTCGGCGCGTTCCAAGCGCAGCAGCGCCAAGCCGAGCGTCGTTTTTCCCGAGCCGGATTCGCCGACCACACCCAGCGTGTGCCCGGCCTTCAAATTCACGTCGATTCCATCGACCGCCTTCACATGGCCGATAGTGCGGCGGAAGACGCCCGCCTTGATCGGGAACCACACGCGGATATCGCCGCCGCGCAAAACGACGCGCGCCTTCGCGTCGCGCGCACCCGCCTTGCCCTTGGGCTCGGCCGCCAAAAGATGACGGGTATATTCGTGCTGCGGCTTGTCGAAAACCTCGGCGACCGGCCCGGCTTCGACGATGCGGCCTTTGTTCATCACCGCCACGCGATGCGCCAAGCGGCGCACCACGCCCAGATCGTGGGTAATAAACAGGATCGCCATGCCGAGTTTTTCCTGAAGCTCCTTGAGAAGCTTCAGCAGCTGCGCCTGGATCGTCACGTCGACGGCGGTCGTCGGCTCGTCGGCGATCAGAATGTCGGGCTCGTTCGCCAGCGCCATCGCGATCATCACGCGCTGGCGCTGCCCACCCGAAAGCTGGTGCGGATAGGCGTCGAGGCGTTTTTTCGCCTGTTCGCCCAGCCCGACAAGCTGGAGCAATTCGACGATGCGCGCGCGCGCCGCCTCGCGGCTCAAACCCTTATGAATCGTCAGCGCTTCGCCGATCTGTTTTTCGATCGTGTGGAGCGGATTGAGCGAAGTCATCGGCTCCTGGAAGATCATGGCGATGCGGTTGCCGCGCACTTCACGCAACCGGCCTTCGCCCGCCCCCAGCAATTCCTCGCCGCGATATTCAATCTTGCCCGACGGATGCGAGGCAAGCGGATAGGGTAGCAATTGCAGCACCGACAAGGCGGTGACCGATTTGCCCGAGCCCGACTCGCCCACCAGGGCGAGCGTTTCGCCGCGATGCAGGTCGAACGACACGCGATCGACCGCGGTGAACTTCGCCGATCGGCCCATCTCGAACTGGACCGACAGATCGCTGACGCGCAGCAGGGTTTCGCCGAGGGTCATTTAAAGGTCTTTCGCGGGTCGAAGGCGTCGCGCACCGCCTCGCCGATGAAGATCAGCAGCGACAGCATGATGCCCAGTGTAAAGAACGCGGTGAGGCCGAGCCAGGGCGCGTTGAGATTCGCCTTGCCCTGGGCCAGCAATTCGCCCAGCGACGGCGAGCCCGGCGGCAGGCCGAAGCCCAAGAAATCGAGTGACGTCAGCGCCACGACCGAGCCCGACAGGATGAAGGGCATGAAGGTCAGCGTCGCCACCATCGCATTGGGCAACACATGGCGGAACATGACGGATGCGTCGGAGGCACCCAGCGCCTTGGCCGCGCGCACATAGTCGAAATTCCGCGCGCGCAGAAATTCCGCGCGCACCACGCCGACCAAGCCCATCCATTGGAACAGCAGCAGCAGGCCGAGCAGCCACCAGAAATTCGGCTCCACGAAGGCGGCCAGAATGATGAGCATATAAAGCTGCGGCAGCCCGTCCCAGATTTCGATGAAACGCTGGAACAGCAGATCGACCCAGCCGCCGTAATAGCCCTGCACGGCACCCGCCGCGACGCCGACGATCGAGGACAGGATCGTCAGCGTCAAACCGAACAGCACCGAAATGCGGAAGCCATAGATCAGCCGCGCCACCACGTCGCGCCCCTGATCGTCGGTGCCGAGCCAGTTTTCCGCCGAGGGCGGGGCCGGTGCGGGCACGGGCAGATTGCGGTTGATCGTCTGATACGAGAACCGCACCGGCGGCCAGATCATGAAGCCGCCCTTCTCCGCGATCAGGCGCACGACTTCCGGATCGCGGTAATCGGCCTCGGTTTCGAAATCGCCGCCGAATTCCGTTTCGGGATAGGCGACGAAGATCGGCATATGCGGCTTGCCGTCAAACATCACGAAGATCGGCTTGTCGTTCGCGATCACCTCGGCGAACAGCGTCACGACGAACAGCGCCGCGAAGATCCAGAACGACCACCAGCCCCTTCGGTTCGCCTTGAAATTGGCGAAGCGGCGGCGATTGAGCGGCGACAGGCGATCCTGGAATGTCATCAGCCGCGCCGGTCGAAATCGATGCGCGGATCGACGAGTGTGTAGGCGATATCCGACACGATCTTCATCAACAACCCGAGCAGCGTGAAGAAATAGAGCGTCGCGAACATCAGCGGATAGTCGCGATTGACCGCCGCCTCGAAGCCGAGCAGGCCCAGCCCGTCGAGGCTGAAGATGATCTCGATCAGCAGCGAGCCGGTGAAGAAGATCGACACGAAGGCGCCGGGGAAGCCGGCGATCACGATCAGCATCGCGTTGCGGAACACATGGCCGTAGAGCACGCGATGCTCGGTCAAGCCCTTGGCGCGCGCGGTCACGACATATTGCTTGCCGATTTCGTCCAGGAACGAATTTTTGGTGAGCATGGTAAGGCCGGCGAAGCCGCCGATGACCATGGCGAGCACGGGCAGCGTCATGTGCCAGATGTAATCGAGCGCCAAGGCGGACCAAGACAGCGTGCGCCAATTATCCGACAGGATGCCGCGCAACGGAAACCAATCGAAGAAGCGCCCGCCGGAGAACAGCACGATCAGCAGCACGGCGAACAGGAAGCTGGGGATCGCATAGCCGACGATGACCACGCCCGATGTCCACACGTCGAAACGCGAGCCGTCGCGCACCGCTTTGCGGATACCCAGCGGAATCGACACGAGATAAACGATCAGCGTGGTCCAAAGGCCGAGCGAGATCGAGACCGGCATTTTCTCCAAGACCAGATCGATCACCGGCCTGTCTTTGAAGAAGGATCGGCCGAAATCGAAGGTCAGGAATTTCGTCATCATCGTGACGAAACGCTCCAGCGGCGGCTTGTCGAAGCCGAATTCGCGTTCGAGCTCGGCGATCAAGGCGGGATCAATACCTTGGGCGCCACGATACTGGTTCGTCGATCCGCTCGAGCGCGTTTGGCGCTGGGCTTCCGTGCCGCCCGTGCCCGAGATGCGCTGCGTGGCGTCGGTCGACAGCCCGCGCATTTCCGCGATGATCACATCGATGGGTCCGCCGGGGGCCGCCTGAATGATCGCGAAATTGACGATCATGATGCCCAGCAGCGTGGGCACGATCAGCAGCAAGCGGCGGATCAGATACGCGGCCATGTCGGTGGTTTATCGCCCGCGCTTGGCGCGCAACGCGGCTTCGCGCTGCGGATCGACCCACCAGCTGGTCCAATCGAACCCGGCGCGCGCGGTCGTCGCGGGCCAACCGAACTTGTCCCACGCCGCGACGCGATCGACGTTCGAATAGAAATTCGGGATCATCCAATAACCCCATTGCAGCGCGCGATCGAGGGCGCGCACGCGCTGGACCAGCGAATCGCGATCGGGCGCGGAAATCACCAGTTCGACCAATTCGTCGATCACCGGATCCTTGATGCCGGCGATATTTCGCGAGGCTTTTTCGTCGGCCTTGGCCGAGGACCAATAATCGCGCTGCTCGTTGCCCGGCGATTCCGACTGCCCGAACACCGACATCATCATGTCGAAATCGAACTCGTCGGCGCGGTTCTGATACTGCGCGACATCGACCGGGCGGATACGCGCCGAAATACCCAGCTTTTCGAGATTCTGGATAAAGGGCGCGATGACGCGCTCGAACGCCGCTTGGCCTTGCGGCAGCAGGAATTCGAAGCTCATCGGCTGGCCTTGCGCGTTCACGAGCTTGCCGCCCTGCACGCGCCAGCCCGCCTCGCGCAGAATCCGCGCGGCTTCGCGAAGCCCGCCACGATTTTCCGGCGTGCCGTCGGATTTGGGCGGGTTGTACTCGGTCGTGAACACTTCCGGCGGCAGCTTGTCCTTGAAGCGCGTCAGAATGGCGAGTTCCTCGCCCTGCGGCAGACCCTTCGCCGCAAGCTCCGAATTGTCGAAATAGGAGCGCGTGCGCGTATAGGCGTCGAAGAACAGGTTCTTGTTCGACCATTCGAAATCGAACGCGTAGGCGAGCGCTTGGCGCACGCGCCGGTCGTTGAAGGGCGCGCGGCGCGCGTTGAACACGAAGCCTTGCATGCCGGAGACGCGCGTTTCGGGAATTTCGAGCTTGCGGAACAGGCCGTTGCGCAAAGCGTCGGTCTCGTAGGCCTGGGCCCAGAAACGCGCGGTGTTTTCCTGGCGAAGATCGTAGCCGCCGGCCAGGAACGCTTCGAGCGCCACTTGCGCGTCGCGATACCAATCGTAGCGGATCGTGCCGAAATTATAGCGGCCGCGATTGACCGCGACGTCGCGCGCCCAATGGTTCTCGACGCGGCGCAAAGTGACCTGCCGCCCCATCTCGAAACTGTCGATGCGATAAGGGCCCGAGCCCAGCGGCGGTTCGCTCAGCGGCCGGTCGAATTCCTTGCCGTCCCACCATTTGCGCGACAGCACCGGGATCTGCCCGACGATCAACGCAAGCTCGCGGTTCTGCGCGTTGCGGAACACGAAGCGCACTTTGCGGGGGCCGGTCTTTTCGACCTTCGCCACGTCGCCGTAATAGGCGCGAAAGAACGGACGGCCTTTGTCGCGCAAGGTCTGGAACGACCAGATCACATCCTCGGGCTCGATCGGCGAGCCGTCATGGAACTTGGCTTCCGCGCGCAATTCGAACTCGACCCAGGACCGATCCGCGGGCGTCTCCACCGTGCGGCAGACGAGGCAATATTCGGTGAACGGCTCGTCGTCCGACGCGACCATCAGCGTTTCGACCGTCAACGCGACCAGCCCGTTGGCCGTGCCTCGGATGATCCAGGGATTGAAACTGTCGAACGTGCCCAGCGCATGGAATTTCACCTCGCCGCCCTTGGGGGCGTCGGGATTCACATGCTGGAAATTCCGGAAATCGGCCGGGTATTTGATGTCGCCATGCATGGCGATCGCGTGGCGCGGGCCGGTCCCCGGGCTCAATTCCTGGGCGGCCAACGGGGCGCAGACAAGCGCCGTCGTCAGAATTGCGGCGGCGAATCCAAGGGGGGCGTACAAGGGGCGTACTCCTGCTGGACGACTGGGTCCTTTCTATCATGGCGCGCGGCGGCTGGAATAGGAACGGTGTGGCTTAATCACTGATCCGGCGCGGATTTTTCACCCCGATCGCGGCTTCGACGGCGGCCGATGGTTTCCAACCGGAAACCGGTCAGAAATATTTCTTCTACCCTAATTGGCTTGACTTGATCGGCCGATCTATCGATATCGGAAGGGCCGCGCCCGAAGACGAAGAACCCGCATCGGCGGCGGCCGAATGATCCATCAGGGAGGACGCTACAATGATCCGTCGTGAATTCATGTTCGCCGGCGCCGTGGTCGCGGCGATGGCAGTCGCGGGCCCGGTGTTCGCACAGACGCGCGGCCCCACGATCGGCGTCAGCTGGTCGAATTTCCAAGAGGAACGCTGGAAGACCGACGAAGCGGCGATCCGCACCGCGATCGAAAAGGTCGGCGGCACCTATATTTCCGCGGACGCGCAGTCTTCGCCGGGCAAACAGCTGACCGATATCGAAAGCCTGATCGCGCGCGGCGCCAAGGCGCTGATCGTGCTCGCGCAGGATTCGCAAGCCGTGCGCCCGGCGGTGGAGCGCGCACTCAACGAAGGCATTCCCGTCGTCGGTTACGATCGCCTGATCGAAAATCCGCGCGCGTTCTATCTGACCTTCGACAACGTCGAAGTCGGCCGCATGATGGCGCGCGAGATTTTGAAGGCGAAGCCGGAAGGCAATTACGTGTTCATCAAGGGCTCGAGTTCCGACCCGAACGCGAATTTCCTGTTCCAGGGCTCGATGGAAATTCTGAAACCATCGATCGATGCCGGCAAGATCAAGAATGTCGGCGAAGCCTTCACCGATGGCTGGCTGCCCGCCAACGCGCAGCGGAACATGGAACAGTTCCTGACCCGCAACCAGAACAAGGTCGACGCGGTCGTGGCGGCGAATGACGGCACGGGCGGCGGTGCCGTCGCCGCGCTGGCCGCACAAGGCCTGGCCGGCTCGGTGCCGGTTTCGGGCCAAGACGCCGATCGCGCGGCGCTGAACCGCGTGGCGTTGGGCACCCAAACCGTGACGATCTGGAAGGACGCGCGCGAATTGGGCCGCACGGCGGCGGAAATCGCCATTCAGCTGGCGGGCGGCACGGCGCTCGATAAGATCCCCGGCGCGATGAAATGGGCGGAAGGCCCGTCGAAGGCGCCGATGAACGCGATCTTCTTGAAGCCCGTGCCGGTCACACGCGACAATCTCAACGTCGTGATCGATGCCGGCTGGGCGCCGAAAGCGGCGGTCTGCCAGGGCGTGCCGGCGGGCCGCGTTCCGGCCTGCAACTGATCCAAGCAACGCGGACGGGCGCCGATATGCCCGTCCGCTTTTTTCTTAGCGGCTTATGAACGACAAACTGCGTCAGCTTGAATTCGATCCGCGGCTTGCGGGCATGTTGGGGGCGCTGGCCGCGATCTGGATCGGCTTCGATTTCCTGTCCGGCGGCGCGTTTTTGACGCCGCGCAATCTGTGGAATCTCTCGGTCCAGACAGCGTCGATCGCCATCATGGCTTGCGGCATGGTGCTGGTGATCGTCACCCGCAATATCGACCTGTCGGTCGGCGCGATGCTGGGCTTCGTTGGCATGATCGTAGGCGTGCTGCAAGCGCGCCTGCTGCCCGATCTGATCGGCCTGGAACATCCCGCGACCTGGATCATCGCCGTGATCGTCGCGGTTGGCGTCGGTGCTGCGATCGGCCTGTTCCAGGGTGCTTTGATCGCCTATCTGGGCATTCCGTCGTTCATCGTGACGCTCGGCGGGTTGCTGGTCTGGCGCGGGGCGGCGTGGTGGGTGACGCAAGGCCAGACCGTGGCGCCGCTCGACGGGCGTTTCTTGCGCATCGGCGGCGGGGCGTCGGGTGCCGTCGGCGAAACCGCCACCTGGGCGATCGCGATCGTCGCATGCGTCGCCATCGCGGCGGCGATGCATTACGCGCGCAACCGCCGCCACAGTTTCGGATTTCCCGTGCGGCCCGCCTGGGCGCATATCGCCGTCATGCTCGCGGCGTGTGCGGCGGTGATCGGCGCCGCCTGGATCGCCAACGCCTATGCCGTGCCGCCGGGAATCGCGCGCCGCCTGGTCGAAGAAGCGGGGGGGACCTGGCCTTCGGGCGGCGTGTTCATCGCGCATGGTTTCGCCATTCCCGTGTTGATCGCCATTGCCGCTGGCTTGGCGACGACATGGCTTGCCACGCGCACGCGCTTCGGGCGCTACGTTTTCGCGATCGGCGGCAATACCGAAGCCGCCGAGCTTGCCGGTGTGGACACCAAGCGCACGCTGATGCTCGTCTTCGGCGCGATGGGCGCCTTGTGCGGCATCGCGGCTTGCGTGTCGGCGGCACGCCTCAACGCCGCGACCAATGCGGCGGGCACGCTCGACGAGCTTTACGTGATCGCCGCCGCCGTCATCGGCGGCACGTCGCTGGCGGGCGGTATTGGCACGATCGCGGGCGCGATGCTGGGCGCGTTGGTCATGCAATCGCTGCAATCGGGCATGATCCTGCTGGGTGTGGACGCGCCGTTGCAGAACGTCGTGGTCGGCGGCGTGCTGGTGCTGGCCGTGTGGGTCGATGTCGTGTTCCGGCGGGGGATCAAATGAAGCCCAAGCTCGTGGAAATGCGCGACATGTCGATCGCCTTCGGCGGCATCAAGGCGGTCGATCGCGTCTCGGTCGATCTCGACGAAGGCGAGGTCGTCGCGTTGCTCGGCCATAACGGGGCGGGCAAATCGACGCTGATCAAAATCCTGTCGGGCGCCTATCGCGCAGATTCGGGCGAGATCCGCGTGCGCGGCGAAGCGGTCGATATCGCCAGCCCCCGCGACGCCAAGCGCCACGGGATCGAGACGATCTATCAAACCCTGGCGCTGGCCGACAACGTGGACGCGGCGGCGAACGTGTTCCTGGGGCGCGAGCGCACGACGCGCTGGGGCACGCTCGACGACGCGACGATGGAAGCCGAAACGCGCAAGGTGATGGCGCGGCTCAACCCGCATTTCCGCCGCTTCACGGAGCCCGTGCGCGCGTTGTCGGGCGGCCAGCGCCAATCGGTCGCGATCGCGCGCGCGATCTATTTCGACGCGCGCGTGCTGATCATGGACGAGCCGACGGCCGCCCTGGGCCCCGCCGAAACGCGCCAAGTCGGCGAATTGGTCGGCGAACTCAAACGCCAGGGGATCGGCATTTTCCTGATCAGCCACGACATCCACGACGTGTTCGACCTCGCCGACCGCGTCGCGGTGATGAAAAACGGCCGGCTGGTCGGCACGGCGCGCGTAGGCGACGTCACCAAGGACGAAGTCCTGGGCATGATCATTCTGGGCAAATGCCCGCCGGGTGCGACACCCGGCCCCGGCGCGGAAACCTAAGCGCGCAACGCCGCGACGGCGGCGGCGGCCATGCGCGCATCGCCCGCGGCGATCACGAAGCCGGGCGAATCGGTCGTCAGCGCCTTGCCCTGCCAATCGTGGATCGTCCCACCCGCCCCTTCGACCACCGGCACCAACGCCGTGAAGTCGTAGATGCCGAGCCCCGCTTCGACGACCAGATCCACGCCGCCGCGCGCCAGCAAGCCATAGGCGTAGCAATCGCAGACCGGCAGCGGGCGTTTGACTTGGCCGCGCAACCGATCGAAGGCCGGGAAATTCGCGTCGCTCGACACCGGCACGGCGGAATAGAGCGAGGCGAGTTTGAGATCGGGACAGCTGCGCGTCTTCACCTCGCGCGTGCCCTTGGCGTCGGTGAAGCGCGTCGCTTGGCCCTTGGCGCCGATCCAGCGTTCGCCCAAAGCCGGGCAATCGATCACGCCCATCGCCGGCTTGCCGTCGATGGCGAGGCCGATCAGCGTGCCGAATAGCGGATTGCCGCTGATGAAGGCCTTGGTGCCGTCGATGGGATCGAGCACCCATACGCGGCGTGCCTCCATCCGCTCGCGGCCGAACTCCTCGCCCAGAATGCCGTCATTCGGACGTTCCTGGGCGATCAATTCGCGCATCACCTTTTCCGCCGTGCGATCGGCGATGGTGACGGGCGACGCGTCGTCCTTGTCGTCCACCTGAACGGCGGTGCGGAAATAGGAAAGCGAAACCTTCGCGGCCGTTTCGGCCAAGCGCTGGGCGAATTCGATATCGGCGGAATCGATCATGGTGGGCGGCACTATGCCGTTTCGCTTCGCGCCTCTCAAACGAAAAACCCGGGCGCAAAGGCCCGGGTTTCATCGTCGCGCGAAGCGCCGAAGTTTAGCGTGTCGGGACCGGCTTGGGGCCCGCGTAATCGTAGAAGCCGCGCTTGGTTTTGCGGCCGAGCCAGCCGGCTTCGACGTATTTCACCAGCAGCGGGCACGGGCGGTATTTCGAATCCGACAAACCGTCATAGAGCACGTGCATGACGGCAAGGCAGGTATCCAGACCAATGAAATCCGCCAGCTCCAGCGGGCCCATCGGATGGTTGGTGCCCAGCTTCATCGCCGTGTCGATCGATTCGACCGAACCCACGCCTTCGTACAGCGTGTAGACGGCTTCGTTGATCATCGGCAGCAGGATGCGGTTGACGATGAAGGCCGGGAAATCCTCGGCCGTCGCCGACGTCTTGCCGAGCTTGGCGGTGAGATCGCGGATCGCTTCGTAGGTTTCGTTCGACGTGGCGATGCCGCGGATGATCTCCACCAGCTGCATCACCGGCACCGGGTTCATGAAATGCATCCCGATGAATTTCTCGGGCCGGTCGGTCGAAGCGCCCAGGCGCGTGATCGAGATCGACGAGGTGTTCGACGCGACCAGCGCGTCTTTGCTGAGCGCGGGGCACAGCTTCTTGAAGATCTCGCGCTTGATCGCCTCGTTCTCGGTCGCGGCTTCGATGACCAGATCGGCGTCGCCGAAGATCGCGTAGTCGGTGCCGGTCTTGATCCGGCCGATCGCCTTCGCCTTGGCTTCTTCGCTCAATGCGCCCTTTTTGATCTGCCGGTCCATATTGGCCGTGATCGTCGCGATGGCCTTGCCCAGCGAATCCGGGTTGGCGTCGAGCAGGCGGATGTCGAAGCCCGACAATGCGGCGACATGCGCGATGCCGTTGCCCATCTGGCCGGCGCCGACGACGCCGATGATCTGGATGCCCATGATCGATCCTTCCTGGGGTTACTTCTTCGCCGGCAAAGCGGCGGTGAGTTCGGGGGCGAGCTTGAACAGATCGCCGACCAAGCCGTAATCGGCGACCTGGAAGATCGGCGCTTCCTCGTCCTTGTTGATCGCGACGATCGTCTTGGACGCGGACATGCCGGCGAGATGCTGGATGGCGCCCGAGATGCCGACGGCGACGTAAAGATCCGGCGCCACCACCTTGCCGGTCTGGCCGACTTGGTAATCGTTGGGCGCGTAGCCCGCATCGACGGCCGCACGGCTTGCACCCACGGCGGCACCCAGCTTGTCGGCCAAGGGCTCGATATAGGTTTTGAAGTTCTCGCCCGAGGCGAGACCACGCCCGCCCGACACGACGATGCGCGCGGCGGTGAGTTCCGGACGTTCGGATTTCGTCAACTCTTGGCCGACGAAGCTCGACAGGCCCGAATCGCCCGCACCCGAAACCGCTTCGATCGACGCCGAACCGCCTTCGGCGGCGGCCGGCGGGAACGCCGTGGTGCGCACGGTGATGACCTTGATCGCATCCTTCGAACGCACGGTCGCCAGCGCGTTGCCCGCATAGATCGGACGCACGAAGGTGTTGGCATCGACCACGCCGACGATGTCGGAGATCTGCGCCACGTCCAGCAACGCGGCAACGCGCGGCAGCGTGTTCTTGCCCTGCGCCGTCGCGGCCGAGACCACATGGGTGCGGCCGGCGGCAAGCTTGACGATCAACGGGGCGAGGTTTTCGGCAAGGAAATTGGCGAGCGAGGCATCATCCGCGTGCAGCACCTTGGCGACACCGGCGATCTTCGCGGCGGCGGCGGCAATCGCGGCCGTGCCGGCACCGGCGACCAGGATATCGACCGGGCCGCCCATTTTGGCGGCGGCCGAAACGGCGTGCAGCGTGGCGGGCTTCAAGCCCGATGCGTCGTGATCGGCGAGAACGAGAATCGACATATCAGATCACCTTCGCTTCCGACTGCAGCTTCGCGATCAACGTCGCGACATCCGGCACCTTAATGCCCGCCGTCCGCTTGGGCGGTTCTTCGACCGACAGCGTTTCCAAGCGCGGCGCCACATCCACGCCCAGCGCGTCGGGCGTCAACGCATCGATCGGCTTCTTCTTCGCCTTCATGATGTTCGGCAAGCTCGCGTAACGCGGCTCGTTCAAGCGCAGATCGGTCGTGACGATCGCGGGCAGCTTGACGGCGATGGTTTCCAAACCGCCGTCCACTTCGCGCGTCACGGTCATGTTGTCGCCCTCGATCGTCACTTTGGACGCGAAGGTCGCCTGCGGCCAGCCCAGCAACGCCGCCAGCATCTGGCCGGTCTGGTTGCTGTCGTCGTCGATCGCCTGCTTGCCGAGGATGACGAGCTTGGGTTGTTCCTTGTCGACCACGGCCTTCATCAGCTTGGCGACCGCCAGCGGCTGCAATTCCGCATCCGACTGCACCAGCACGCCGCGATCGGCCCCCATCGCCAGCGCCGTGCGCAGCGTTTCCTGGGCTTGCGTCGGTCCCATCGACACGGCGACGATTTCCGTCGCCACGCCTTTTTCCTTCAGGCGGACCGCTTCTTCGACCCCGATCTCGTCGAACGGGTTCATCGACATCTTCACGTTCGCGAGCTCGACGCCCGTCTTGTCGGCCTTCACGCGGATCTTGACGTTGTAATCGACGACCCGCTTGACCGCGACCAGCACTTTCATTCCAGCATTTTCTCCGGATAGGCGAGAAGGTGGGCGACACTAGACCCAGGGCGCGCGGGGGTCAACGGAGCACGACCGCACCGCAATACGAAGATAAGTCGCTTTTATTGTTGATCTTTCGTCGTGTCGATCGCGACGAAAGCGGGCGCCAAGCGCGCCGGTGCCGTCCAGGTCAGCTTGTCGAAGGCGCCGCAGCGCCGGCAGATCGCGTGCCACTCGGCATGCGGGTGTCCGCAGGAATCGCACGTCCAGGCCGGATCGCCGGGCGCATCGGCCGCGCGCGCGAGCCAGGATTTCGCCACCGAAGCATCGCCGCCGGATTCTTCCTCGATCCGCGCCATCAAACGGCACAGGCTGGCGCGGGGTTCGCCGCCTTCGGCATCGATCGCGGCTTGGGCGTGGCGCTTGGCCTCGCCCCACAATTCGGCGGCGAGCGACGCTTCGGCCAATGCCGCATGCGAATAGGCGTGCGCGGGGTTGAGCTTCGCCAGACGTTCGACTTGCTTGATCCATTGCAGCGCATCGGGGGCGGCGCGCGCCTTGCGATAGGCGTCGAGCAATTCCGGATGGGGTGCCCGCGTCCATTCCTTTTCGACCAGCGACGACGCGGCGCGCGCGCGCGCATCCTTGGCGTAAAGCATGGCCAGCGTCGCAGCGATCTCCGGCCGATCGGGGGCGAGCTTGAACGCGCGCTCGGCCGCGCGGATCGCTTCGCGGCGGTCGCCCTTCGCTTCGTGCCCGCGGGCGGCTTCGTGCAGTGCGGCGGCGCGCTTCCTGTCCGCGTCGGGGGCGGGCAGCATTTGCTGACGGCGCGCGGCGTCGATCGTCAATGCCGCATCGTCCCAATGCGCGGCTTTGGTTTCGAGGTCGATCAACGCGCCCGAAACCCAGGTCGCGTCGGGGCGCAATTCGCGCGCGCGGCGCGCGAGGCCCAAGGCTTCATCGTCGCGGCCTTCGCGCATCGCAATGGCGACGAGGCCGCGCAACGCGGCGAATTCGGTTTCCGGGGCGGCGCGCATCGCTTCCAGATGTTTGCGCGCGGATGCTTCGTCGCCCGCCAATTGGGCGGCTTGCGCCGACAGCAACAACGAGGCGGGCGGTGCGCCCAACAGACGATCGGCCAGGGCCGCTTCGCGCAAGGCCGAGCGCGGATCGCCCGCCGCGACCGCGACCAGCCCGCGCGTCAACGCCGCATAGCCATGCCGTTCGCGGCGCGCGTGGCGCCACATTCTGATCCGCGTGGGCGTGCCCGCAATCCAGCGCCACAAGCGATCGACGACGATCAGCACGAAGCCTGCGATGGCCGCGAGAATGGCGAGCGCGCCGAACGACGAATCGAAGCGCCAGCCCGCGAATTCCAGCGTGGCGCTGCCCGGCGTGGCGCCCAGCCACACGACGGCGAGCATGGCGCCCAGGGCCAGGACGAGAATGACGAGGACGCGGCGCATCAGGGGCCTTACCCGCCCGACGCGAGGCGTTGCAGGGCCGCTTCGACCGCCAGCCTGGCGCGCGCCGCTTCCATCCAGCTCGCGGCGGGGGCCAGCCAAGCCGGGCCCGGCGGATCGAGCGCCGCCAAGGCCCCCGGCAAATCTTCGACCGCCAAACGCGCTTCGGCGCGTGCCACGCGCGCGGTCGCGCTGTCGCCATCAACCTCGCCCACGCGGCGGATCGACAAGAAACGCTGCACGCGCTCCAGCGCTTCGGCCAGGATCGGCGTGTCGGCGGCCGATTCGACGCGCGCGGCGGCGACGACGGCGTTGGCGACTTGGGTGAAGCGCCGCGCCAAGGCGGCGCGCGTTTCCACGCCGCCGCTGCGCGCATCCAATTGCTGCAGCAAGGACGCAGCACTTTCGGGCGCCAATCCACGCACCACCGCCAATTCCGATGCGAAGCCGCGCCCGGCCAGCGCCGCGTCGCGCAACTGCCCGACCGCGAGCAGAAATTCCGCGCGCTTCACATCGGCGCGATCGCGTTCGCCGCCTTCGCGGATCGTCTGCGCTTCCGAGCGGATCGACGCGAGGCTTTGCGCCAACTCGCGATTTTCCTGCGTCAGCCGCGCGATGGTTTCGGCCAAAGCGGGATCGGCGGCGGGGCGCTGTTCGAGCGTCGCCAAACGTTGTTCGAGCGGCGAAAGATCGACCGAGGCCGCCGCCGGTGCGGGCGCGACGACGGGCTCGGGGGCGGGTTTGTTTTCGAGTGCGGTCAAACGCCGATCGATCGCCGACAGGCGCAGATCGATCGCGCGCAGCGCCGTCGCGGATTCCGACGGCATCATCTGCGTCTGCCAATAGGTGAAGGCGAACGCGCCGACGACGCCCACGACCAGCGCCACGGCGATGGCGCCGATGGCGGGACGTTTGGTTGCGGGCTTGGGCTCGGGCATTGGCGTCTCGATTTTGAAAGCTTCGGACTTCGGCACGTCTTGCGACGGCGGCGCTTCCGCCGCCAGCGCGTCGATCGCTTCGAGCAACGCCGCTTCGGTCGGCTGGGATGCCGCGCGTTCGGATTTCCAGTGTGCGCCTTCGACCCGGGCGGCGTCGAGGGCCGCTTGCGACAACCCCAATGCCGCCACGTTGTTCAACGCATCCAGCAAATCGGCCTTGCGGACGAGTTGCACGAAAGTCGCGGCGGTGCGCGGGCTGAAAAACGTGATGGCGTCGAGCGTGCCGGATTTCAGCGCCTCGGCCGCCGCGTCGGGCAGATCGCGCGCGGTGTCTTGGCGATAAAGCTGCACGCGGCGCACGTCGTAGCGATCGGCGCCCAAATCGCCCGCAAGATCGCCCGCGACGGCCGACCCGCTGACATGCAGCAAGGCGCCTTCGCTGGGCGCCAAATTCATCCGCACGAGGTTCGCGAGGGCGACAACGTCGCCGCCCGCCGAATGCACGTCGCGGAACCCCATATCGCGCGCGGCCTGCGCGGTCGCATCACCCACGCAATAGGCGGGCACATTGCGCGCGGTCGAGACGCGCGCGAAGCTGCGCACGCCGTTGATCGAGGTGAACAGCAGCGCCTGCACGCCGTCGAGATCGACGCTGGCCGTTTCGTCCGGCACGATGTCGAGCAACGGCGCCTGAACCGCATCATGGCCGCGCATCGCGAGCGTCAGCGCGAAGACTTCGCTTTCGCTGCGCGGGCGCGTGACCAGAATATTGAAGCGGCGCTTTTCGGTCATACGGCGAAATATCCCGGCCCGGCGCGGCGCTTCAATTCCTCGCCCGCGTCCTGGCCCATCGCTTCGGCATCGGCCACGCTGCCTTCGCGGAACGTGGTCAGCAAGCCTGTACCATCCGGGCGCACGACCAGCCCGTCGAGCCGCAACCCGCCCTTGCCGTCGAGGATCGCCAAGGCACCGATCGGCGTGCGGCAAGATCCGTCCAAGCGTTCGAGCAATCCGCGTTCCGCGCGCACGGCGATATGCGTGTCGGCGTGATCGATCGCGGCGAGGCATTCGCGCGTGCGCGTATCGTCCAGGCGGCATTCGATGCCGACCGCCCCTTGCGCGACGGCGGGCAGCATTTCCGTGGGCTCCAGAATCGCGGAAACGACATTGGCCTTGCCCAAGCGCTTCAAGCCCGCTAGCGCCAGGAACGTCGCGTCGGCGACGCCGTTGTTGAGCTTTTCGAGCCGCGTGTCGACATTGCCGCGGAATTCGACGATGCGGATATCCGGGCGCTTGGCGCGCAGCTGCGCGGCGCGGCGCAAGGACGACGTGCCGACGACGCAGCCCTGCGGCAAGGTCGCGAGCGTCTTGGCGCTTTCGCGCGCGATCAAAGCGTCGCGCGGATCTTCGCGTTTCAGGATCGCGACGATGCCGAGCCCGTCGGGCAAATAGGTCGGCACGTCCTTCATCGAATGGACGGCCAGATCGATCTCGCGCGCGAGCAGCGCTTCCTCGATCTCCTTCGTGAACAGGCCCTTGCCGCCCGCTTCCGACAGATTGCGGTCCTGGATGCGGTCGCCCGTCGTCTTATAGATGCGGATCTCGACGGCGATCGCCGGGAACGCGTCCGTCAGAAGGCGCTTGGTCTCGTGCGCTTGCCACAGGGCCAGCGGCGAGCCGCGCGTACCGATTCGCAAAGTTTCCGTCATGCGTCCCCAGCCTTGCTTTCATTCTTTATCGCAAGGGACCGGTCGGCTACACAAGCGCCATGACTTTGGTCCTGGGTATCGAGACGAGTTGCGACGAAACGGCCGCCGCCCTGGTCGATTCGTCAAAAACGCTGCGCGCGCAAAAATTGGCGAGCCAGATCCGCGCCCACGCGCCCTATGGCGGGATCGTGCCGGAAGTCGCCGCCCGCGCGCATTTGGCCGTTCTGGAAGATTTGGTGCGCGGCGCGCTGGCCGAGGCGAAGGCCGATTGGACCGATATCGACGCCATCGCCGCGACCACCGGCCCCGGCCTGATCGGCGGCGTGATCGTCGGCGCCACCTTCGCCAAAGCCGCCGCGATGGCGCGCGGCCTGCCCTTCGTGGCTGTGAACCATCTCGAAGGCCATGCGCTGTCGCCGCGTTTGATCGCCGACGTGCCCTTCCCCTATTTGCTGCTGCTCGTTTCCGGCGGGCATTGCCAATTGCTGATCGTCGAGGGCGTGGGCCAATACACGCGCCTGGGCACCACGCTGGACGATGCCGTGGGCGAGGCTTTCGACAAGGTCGCGAAGCTGCTGGGCCTGCCCTATCCCGGCGGCCCGGCGATCGAGAAGCTCGCGCGCGAGGGCAACGCCAAAGCTTTCGACCTGCCGCGCCCGTTGAAGGGCCGCAAAGGCTGCGACTTTTCCTTCGCCGGCTTGAAGACCGCCGTGCGCAACGTGCTCGACAAAACGCCGGACGCGAACGCCGCCGATCTGGCTGCCGCGTTCCAAATGGCGGTCGCCGATACGCTGGCCGATCGCACGGCGAACGCGATCGACGCGTTCCTCGACAAATATCCGCACGGCAAGCATCTCGTCGTCGCGGGCGGTGTCGCGGCGAATACGGCGCTTAAAGAGCGTCTCGCGCGCGTCGCGAACAAAGCCGGACTCGAACTCGTCGCGCCGCCGGTTTCGCTCTGCACCGACAATGCGGCGATGATCGCCTGGGCGGGGCTGGAGCGTTTCGTGCTCGGCGCCAACGATCCGCTCGATTTTCCCTGCCGGCCGCGCTGGCCGCTCGATCCGAGGACGGCATGAAACACGCAGCCATCATCGGGGCCGGCGCTTGGGGCACGGCGATCGCGCAAACATTGTCGCGTGCGGGTCTCGACGCCACGCTATGGGCGCATGAGGCCGCGACGGTCGACGCGATCAACGCGACGCACGAAAACCCGGTTTTCCTGAAGGGCGTCGCGCTGGAAAAAAACATCCGCGCGACAAGCGATCTCGCCGCTGCGGTGAAATCCGCCGATCTGTTGGTGTGGGTGACACCCGCGCAGCATCTGCGCGCGACGTTGGCGAAGGCGGCACCGCATCTGCCACCCGGCGCGCCGTTGATTCTGGCGACCAAGGGCGTGGAAACCGGCACCGGCAAGTTGATGAGCGACATCGCCGCCGAATTGGCGCCGGGCCGTGCGATTGCCGTGCTGTCGGGCCCCAGCTTCGCGCGCGAAGTGGCGCTGGGCAATCCGACGGCCGTGACGCTTGCGGCGGCGGACGGCGTGCTCGCCGCGAAGCTCGCCGCCGCCTGCGCCACACCGAATTTCCGCGTCTATTCCTCGACCGATTTGCCGGGCACGCAAGTCGGCGGGGCGGTCAAGAACGTGCTGGCCGTCGCCTGCGGTATCGTCGCGGGCAAGGAATTGGGCGACAACGCGCGGGCCGCGTTGATGACGCGCGGTCTTGCCGAAATGGTGCGCCTGGGCATCGCCATCGGCGGCAAGCCCGAGACGCTGATGGGCTTGTCGGGCCTCGGCGACCTGTCGCTCACCTGCAACAACGACCAATCGCGCAACATGCGCTTCGGCATCGCGCTGGGGCGCGGTCTGACCAAGGACCAAGCGTTGCGCGATCCAAAGCTCGGCTTGGTTCATGCCGCCGTCGAAGGAATCGACGGCGCGATCTCGGTCAACGAACTCGCCAAATCACGCGGCGTCGAGATGCCGATCTGCGCCGCCGTCTACGATATCGTGCATCGCGGGGCGGACCCCGACGCGGCAATGCGAAGCTTGCTGGCCCGCCCCCTGAAGGAAGAGCGCGCATGAAATACTGGCTGATGAAATCGGAGCCCGACGTCTATCCCTGGTCGAAGCTGGTCAAGGACGGCACGGGCAATTGGGACGGCGTGCGCAACCACACCGCCAAGCTGAACCTGATGGCGATGCAGATCGGTGACCGCGCGTTTTTCTATCATTCGAATATCGGCAAGGAGATCGTCGGCGTGATGGAAGTCACGAAGACGGCGCATCCCGACCCGACCGCCGAAGAAGGCCCGTGGGTGCAGGTCACGGTGAAGCCCGTCGAAGCGGCCAAAACGCCGCTGACCCTGGCCGAGATCAAAGCGACACCCGAACTTGCCGAAATGGCGTTGCTGAAATATTCGCGCCTGTCGGTGCAGCCGGTGACACCCGCCGAATGGAAATTCATCGCCAAGAAGCTGGGCGTCAAAGCGTGACCGTTCTTTGCCGCCTCGACGAGATCGCGGATCCCGGCAGTGCGGGATTCCTGATCGAGCAGACCGGCAAAGACCCGCGCGAAATTTTCGTCGTGCGTAAGAACGGCCACGTCTACGGCTATGTGAATATTTGCCCGCATGCCGGCGTGGCGCTGGCGGGCGGGGCCAATAATTTCCTCGCCCCGTCGGGCGACTATATCCAGTGCGGCCTGCATGGCGCGTTATTCGCCATCGAGAACGGCGCCTGCGTCGCCGGCCCCTGCCGGGGCCGGTCGCTGACGAAACTCGATATCCGGATCGTGACCAGCGATCTGGAATGCCCGGCGATCGTCTGGGACGACGGCGAAGAGTAAGACTGCGTCCCCTTGTCACGCCGCGGAACGCGGTAAAGCGCAACCGGTTCGGCTTGTCGAACCCGGCCGTGCCGGATAAAACTCAACCGAAGGGGCCGCGCCAAACCGGCCTCACCGAGAATTCGCGCCCAGGGAGAGCCGCCGATGTCCGACGAATTGTTCCCCGTTTCCGCCGATTTCGCCAAAAAGGCGTGGGTCGACGCCGCCAAGTATCAGGCGATGTACGACAAATCGATCGCCGACCCCGTCGGGTTCTGGGGCGAGCACGGCAAGCGCGTCGACTGGATCAAGCCCTATAGCCAGGTGAAGGACGTTTCCTACACCGGCGACGTCCATATCAAATGGTTCCACGACGGCACGCTGAACGTCGCGGCGAACTGCACCGACCGGCACCTCGCCAAGCGCGCGAACCAGACGGCGATCATCTGGGAAGGCGACGACCCGGGCGAGTCGAAGCACATCACCTATAAGGAACTGCACGAGCAATCGTCGCGCATGGCGAATGTGCTGAAGAAGCACGGCGTCAAAAAAGGCGACCGCGTCACGATCTATCTGCCGATGATCCCCGAGGCCGCCTACGCGATGCTGGCGTGCGCGCGCATCGGCGCGGTGCATTCGATCGTGTTCGGCGGCTTCTCGCCCGATTCGCTGAGCGGCCGCATTCAGGATTGCGATTCGAATTTCGTCATCACGGCGGATGAAGGCTTGCGCGGCGGGCGCAAAGTGCCGCTGAAGGCCAATGCCGACGCCGCACTCAAATCCTGCCCGTCGGTCAAGAAAATGCTGGTCGTGAAGCGCACCGGCGGCAATGTCGCCTGGGACGCCAGCCGCGACATCTGGTGGCACGACGAAGCCGCCAGCGTTTCCGCCGATTGCCCGGCCGCCGAAATGTCGGCCGAGGATCCGTTGTTCATCCTCTACACCTCGGGTTCCACCGGCAAGCCCAAGGGCGTGCTGCACACCTCGGGCGGCTATCTCGTCTTCGCGTCGATGACGCATCAATACGTCTTCGATTATCACGACGGCGACATCTACTGGTGCACCGCCGATGTGGGCTGGGTCACGGGCCACAGCTATATCGTCTACGGGCCGCTGGCCAACGGCGCCACGACGCTGATGTTCGAAGGCGTGCCGAACTATCCCGACGCCTCGCGCTTCTGGCAGGTCGTCGACAAGCACAAGGTCAACATCTTCTACACCGCGCCCACCGCCATCCGCGCGTTGATGCGCGAAGGCGAAGCGATGGTGAAGAAGACGAGCCGCGCGAGCCTGCGTTTGCTGGGGTCGGTCGGCGAGCCGATCAACCCCGAAGCCTGGCTTTGGTATCACCGCATCGTCGGCGATTCGCGCTGCCCCATCGTCGATACGTGGTGGCAGACCGAAACCGGCGGCATTCTGATCACGCCGCTGCCCGGCGCCATCGCGACCAAGCCGGGTTCGGCGACCAAGCCGTTCTTCGGCGTGAAGCCGATCCTGGTCGACAACGACGGCAAGCTTCTGGAAGGTGCCACCGACGGCAATCTGTGCATCGCCGATTCTTGGCCCGGCCAGATGCGCACCGTGTTCGGCGATCATAAGCGCTTCGTCGAGACCTATTTCTCGACCTTCAAAGGCTATTACTTCACCGGCGACGGCTGCCGGCGCGACGAAGACGGTTATTACTGGATCACCGGTCGCGTCGACGACGTGATCAACGTCTCGGGCCATCGCATGGGCACGGCGGAAGTCGAATCCGCCCTCGTCGCGCATCCGAAGGTCGCCGAGTCCGCCGTCGTCGGCTATCCGCACGACATCAAGGGCCAGGGTATCTACGCTTACGTCACGCTCAAGGCCGGCGAACACCCGACCGAGGAATTGCGCAAGGAACTGGTCGCCTGGGTGCGCAAGCAGATCGGCCCGATCGCCTCGCCCGATCTGATCCAATGGGCGCCCGGCCTGCCGAAGACGCGCTCGGGCAAGATCATGCGCCGCATCCTGCGCAAGATCGCCGCGAACGAGCATTCGGCGTTGGGCGATACGTCCACCCTCGCCGATCCGGGCGTGGTCGACGATTTGGTGAACAACCGGATGAACAAAGCCTAAGCTCCCGCTTCATCCGCGCTTGAGAAACGGAAACCCCGCCGAGCGACCGGCGGGGTTTTTCGTTGTGGCTTAGGCCGCGCGCACACCGTCGAGGAAGCGCTTCACGTCGTCGCGCAGGCGTTCGGTCTGTGCGGCGACGTCGCCCGCACTCTTGCGCACGCCCGACGCGACTTCGCCGGTATGCGCCGCCGAATGACTGAACCCCGACACGCCGCGCGAGACTTCCGCCGTGTCGGTCGCCACGCGCTGCACGGTCTGCGCGATCTCGCCCGTCGCCGCACCTTGTTCTTCGACCGCCGCGGCGATCGCCGCCGCGATGGACGAGATTTCGTCGATCGTGCCCGCGATGCCGCGGATCGCGACGACGGCGCCGTCCGAAGCGCCCTGGATCTCGGCGATCTGGCGCGCGATTTCTTCGGTCGCCTTGGCGGTTTGCCCGGCGAGATTTTTGACCTCCGACGCGACGACCGCGAAGCCCTTGCCGGCGTCGCCCGCGCGTGCGGCTTCGATCGTGGCGTTGAGGGCGAGTAGATTGGTCTGCGAGGCGATGTCGTTGATGAGCTTGGTCACGTCGCCGATACGCGCAGCGACTTCGACCAGGCTTTCGACCGTCTTGGTCGCGGTGCGCGCCTGTTCGACCGCTTCGCCGCTTTTGGCGGCCGAGCTCGACGCGCGGCCCGCGATCTCGCGCACCGAGGCGGAGAGTTCTTCGGCCGACGCCGCGACGGTTTGCACGCCGGTCGCCGCTTGTTCGGTCGACGCGTTGAGCTGTTCGGCCTCGCGCGCCGTGGCGGCGGCGGTGTCGCTCATGCCCTTCGAGGATTCGTCCAGCACCGACGCGGCTTGCGACAAGGCGCCGACCACGCCGCCGACCGAACGCTCGAAGGAATCGGCCAGCGCCAAGGCTTCTTCGCGGCGCTTGCGCTCGGCTTGGCGTTCATGCGCTTCGGCTTCGGCGCGCAAGCGCTCGACCTCGACCAGCGCTTGGCGCAGCACGTCGACGGACTTGGCCATACGGCCGATTTCGTCGCCGCGCGCGATGCCGGGCACGTCCAGATCGGTCTTGCCGTCCTTGATCGCGTCGAGCGCCAAGGTCAGTGCCAGAATGGGCTTCGAAATACGCCGCGCGATGAACACGCCCAAGATGATCGCGATGGCCATGACCGCCAGCGCGCCCAAAATCTGCTGCAGCCGCGCGGCGGCGGCGGCGGCGCGACGATCCGTGATGTCGCTGACGATCTCGGTCACGCCGAAATTCGTGCCGGCCTTGTTGACCAGCTTCTCGGCGCGAACCAGCAACGTGCGGCCGTCGGCGTTGATTTCGCGCAGAACGTTCCGGCCGCCGATGGCTTGCTTCAATTCCTCCGGCGTCAGCACCGATCCGCCCGCGCGCGTCGCGGCCAACGGCGCGAATTTCTCGCCCTCGGCGATATGGAAGGCGACGTCGACGCCCAGCTTGCGCTTGATCCGTTCGGCGAAAGGCTGGGCCAGCGAAATGCCCGCGTCGATGACCGCCATCGTCTTGTCGCCGTCCTTGACCGGGGCGGTGGCGAAAACGCTCATATTGTCGCGGCCGGCTTCGAGGCCGGACGACAAGCGCCCGTCGCGCACGGCTTCGTTGACCGTGCGGCGGCGGCTGGTCACGTCGTCGCCGAAATTCTGCGGGGCGTGCGCGCGATAGAAGGCGATACCCGGGGCCGTCATCAACGTGATGGTCGAAATTCCGGCACCCTCGCGCGTCAAAGCGAAGGCTTCGCCCGCCAGCGCCGCGACCGCTTCGCGATCCTTGCGCAACAGCGCGTCGCGGAACACCGGATTGGCGGCCAGCGTCGACGCGACGCCGCGCACGACGGCGACTTGGGCCTCCAACTCCTCGGTCACGTCGATCTGCGCTTGATCGATGGCGCGCAATTCGGCCAGTTCGTCGGCTTGTTTGCGTTCGTAGAACGAGATCGCGAACAGCGTGGCGGACGACAGCAGCGCGATGGCGACGAACGCCAAAATCAATCGCGCGGCGAGCGATCCGAATTTCTTCCCGATCGACATGGTCGATGTCTCCTAAAGTTGTCGGGCGGAGGATTCCACTCGCCGGGTTAAGGGGACGCTAACGGCCCCGCTTTCGCGCCCGACTTTCCTGATGCCGTCGACACACCTATATTGCGGCCATGCTTACGCGCTTCGTTTCCAGTTTCGCCGTCACGGCCTTCGCGCTGTGGACCCTACTTTGCCTTGGATTCTGGGGGCTTATTTCGCTGGGCGGCGATTTGCTGCGCTGGTTCGCCGGCGTTTTGGGCGGCGACGACATCGCCCGATCCGTGCTCGGCTTTTTGGAAGCCTTCGGCACGTTTCTTTTGGCGTGGGTGTGGTTCGCGGGTGCGGCGTTGATCGTGTTCGCCGGCTTCATGCTGCGCCAAGCGGCGCGCAACGCGACCACGATCCGCGTGCAGACCGTTCAATTCGGCGAGCGCGGCGATTGGGGCCCGCGCGAAATGAAAGACGTCACGCCGCCCAAAAGCGACGCGCCCGAAATCGATCCCGATCAGAAAAAATTACCGCCGCGTTGATCTCTACAGCGGTTCGCCGCGCATCAAGCGCGGCAGACTGCCGATCGTGCCCATCGCGTGGCGCATGAAGAGGCGCTTCAAGGGCGGCACGGCTTGCACGGCGGCCAAGCCCAGATCGCGCGCGAGTTTGATCGGCGCGATATCGTTGGAGAACAGGCGCAGCAAACCGTCGGTGACGGCGGACATGCTGACCGTGTCGAGCCCGCGCCAACGCGCATAGGCTTCCAAGCGCTCGGCCGAGCCGGGATCGAGGCCCAGGCGTTGGCCTTCGACCAGCACTTCGGCCAAGGCCGCGACATCGCGCAGGCCCAGATTGAAGCCCTGGCCCGCGATCGGATGAATGCCATGCGCCGCATCGCCCGCCAGCGCCACGCGGCCTTCGAAGAATTTCTTCGCTTGGACGAAGACCAGCGGATAGACCCAGCGCGGGCCCGCGAGTTCGATCTTGCCGAGGCCCCAGCCGAAACGCTCGTGGATCTCGTCGCAGAATTCGTCCTCGGGCAAACCGGCGAAGAGTTTCGCGAGCTCGGATTTCTCCGTCCACACGATCGACGCGCGATGCGTGCCGTCGGCGGCATCGTTGAGCGGCAACACCGCGAACGGCCCCGCCGGCAGGAAGCGCTCATGCGCGATCCCGTCATGCGGCTTTTCGTGGCGGATCGAGCAGACGATACCCGATTGCTCGTAATCCCAGCGCACGGCGTCGATTCCCGCCGCTTTGCGCAACGGCGACGGGCGCCCGTCGCAGGCGACGACCAAGCGCGCACGCAAAATTTGTCCCGAGGCGAGGGCCACATCCGCATGCGTTGCGTGCGACACCACGTCGAGCGCTTTTTCCGGCGCCATCAGCTTGGCGTGCGGTTCCATCGCCAACGCCGCATAAAGGGCGCGCCGCGTGAAACGGTTTTCGACGATATAGCCGAAAGGCTCGTTGCCGATTTCGCGATGGTCGTAATGCAGAAACAGCGCGGAATCGCCGTCGGACACGCGAATGTCGTTGATGGGCGAGGCGTCCGGCGCGATCGAAGGCCACAAGCCGATCCCTTGCAGCACGCGCATGGAGCCAAGGGCGATCGCCGAGGCGCGGCCGTCGAACGCGTCGGCGGCCCGCAAGGCCGGCGTTTCGGGATCGACCACCACGCTGGCGATGCCGCCGCGCGCCAAGGCCAAAGCCAGCGTCAGACCGACCAGGCCCCCGCCGACGATCGCGACATCGGTTTCGATCACGTTCGACATGTGCTTTATCTAGCAGAACCCACGGGCTCGTTTCAGCGATTCCGGTCGCGACCACACGTCGCGGGGCGAATTCATTTGCCACGGCAATTCGCAATGCGGCATGATTTTTGAACCATTCCGCCCAGCATGCCGGGGAAAGCAATGCCCCCGGGACAGCAAATCCGGGGCAAGCACCGAGGGAAAGGGATACTCCGATGAAAATGGTCGTCGCGATCATCAAGCCGTTCAAACTCGACGAAGTGCGCGAAGCGCTGACCGCGCTGGGCGTGCAGGGCCTGACGGTCACCGAGGTCAAAGGGTTCGGTCGCCAAAAGGGCCAGACCGAAATCTATCGCGGCGCCGAATATTCGGTCAGCTTCCTGCCGAAGGTGAAGGTCGAGATCGCCGTGACGGATTCGCTGGTCGAGCGCGTCGTCGAATCGATCCAAAAATCGGCCAACACCGGCAAGATCGGCGACGGCAAGATTTTCGTGCTCGATGTCAGCCACGCCGTGCGTATCCGTACCGGCGAGACGAACGCCGAAGCGCTCTAATCTTTCGCACTTCGCCTAAAAATAAGGCATTTCGACGGCCCGCTTTGCGGGCCGTCGTCATTTTGGGGATTTGGGATCGAGTCCGGCCTATTTTCACGGCACAGACTCAGCCCATTGAATTCGCGGCAAAATCCGTAATTTGTGCGTCGCACAAGGCCGCATTCTCCCTGGCACGATTCTTGACTCTATAAGCCGCCGCCCGGCGAACGGGTGCCGCAAGAAAGCTTCAAACGCCCCGGTCGAGTCCGGGCAAGCCAGGAGACGACAATGACCAACACCAACCGCCTTGCGACGCTCGGCGCCCTTGCGGCGGCGGCGTTCATGGGCTTCGCCGGACCGGCCTTCGCGCAAGACGCGAAGATCGATACGGGCGACACGGCGTGGATGCTCACCTCCACCGCCATCGTTCTGATGATGACCATTCCCGGCGTCGCGCTGTTCTACGCCGGCATGGTGCGCAAGAAGAACGTGCTCGCCACGCTGATGCAGTCCTTCGCGATCACGGCGCTGATTTCGGTGTTGTGGATGGTCGTCGGCTACTCGCTCGCCTTCGGTGAAGGCGGCGCCTTCATCGGCGATTTCTCGCGCGTCTTCCTGTCGGGCATGACCTGGGACAAGCCCTTCACGCTGGGCACGGGCGACGGCGCTGTCGCCTTCACGATCCCCGAAGTCGTGTTCGTCATGTTCCAGATGACGTTCGCGATCATCACGCCGGCCCTGATCTGCGGCGCCTTCGCCGACCGCTTCAAGTTCTCGGCGCTGCTGTGGTTCATCGGCCTGTGGTCGATCCTGGTCTACGCGCCGATCGCGCATTGGGTGTGGCATCCGAACGGTTGGCTGTTCGGCCTGGGCGCGCTCGACTTCGCGGGCGGCACGGTCGTGCACATCAACGCCGGCATCGCGGGCCTGGTCGCCGCGATCGTCATCGGCAAGCGCAAGGGCTACGGCACGGAGAATTTCTCGCCGTTCAACCTGGTGCTGGCCGTGATCGGCGCTTCGCTGCTGTGGGTGGGCTGGTTCGGCTTCAACGCCGGTTCCGCCGCCGCCGCCAGCGGCCGTGCGGGCATGGCCATGTTGGCGACGCAGGTCGCCACGGGTGCGGCCGCGATGGCGTGGATGTTCGCCGAATGGGCGACGCGCGGTAAGCCGTCGGTCCTGGGCGTGATCTCGGGCGCCGTCGCCGGCCTCGTCGCGATCACCCCGGCCGCGGGCTTCGTGACGCCCGGCGGTTCGCTGGTCATCGGCGTGGTCGCGGGCGTGATCTGCTTCTGGGCCTCGACCTCGCTCAAGAAGGCGCTCGGCTACGACGACTCGCTGGACGTCTTCGGCGTGCACGGCGTGGGTGGCATCGTCGGCGCGCTGCTGACGGGCGTGCTGTCGGCCGGCGTGCTGTCGGCGACGGAAGCCCTGCCGGAAGGCCTGCCGGGCCTGCTGGAAGGCAACCCCGGCCAGCTGCTGATCCAGGTCTACGCGACCGCCGCGACGATCATCTACTCGGGTGTCGCTTCGCTGATCCTGCTCAAGATCGTCGACGCGATCGTGGGCCTGCGCGTCTCGGAAGAAGCCGAGCGCGACGGTCTCGACCTGTCGCTGCACGGCGAAAGCGTGCAGTAACACCCTTCCCGCAAGGGACGGAAGCTACGGACGGGCCGGTCGCAAGACCGGCCCGTTTCGTTTCAAGGGCATACCCGCGACGACGTCATAAATATGACTCCAAACCGCAATCGGGGTTCGCTAACGTCCGACGCGGGGAGAGTTCATGTCGGACGTCGTCGTCGAGAATCTCGCGCGTCACTGGGGACCAACCAAAGCCCTGGACGGCGTGTCGTTCAAAGTCGAAGCGGGCAGTTTCGCGGTTTTGCTGGGCCCGTCGGGCTGCGGCAAATCCACGTTGTTGCGCCTGATCGCGGGTCTGGAAACTCCGACCGGCGGCAGTATTCGCATCGCCGGCAAGGACGTGACCGGTTTGCCGCCCGCCAAGCGCGGCATCGCGATGGTGTTCCAAAGCTACGCGCTGTTCCCGCATCTGAGCGTCGCGCAGAACATCTGCTTCGGTCTTGAAGTGCGCCACGTGGATGCGGCCGAGCGCAAGCGCCGGCTGGAACGCGCGGCCGAATTGCTCGGCCTTGCCAAACTTCTCGACCGCAAGCCCAGCCAGCTTTCCGGCGGCCAGCAGCAGCGCGTGGCGCTGGGCCGCGCGATCGTCGCGCAAGCGCCGGTGTGTTTGATGGACGAGCCGCTATCGAATCTCGACGCGCAATTGCGTCACGAAATGCGCCTGGAAATCCGCGAGCTGCAACGCCGCCTGTCGATGACGATGATCTACGTCACCCATGATCAGGTCGAGGCGATGACCATGGCCGATCAAGTCGTGCTGCTGCGCGACGGCAAAATCGAGCAGGACGCCGCCCCGGACGAACTCTACGCCAATCCCGCGACGATCTTTGCGGCACGCTTCATCGGCACGCCGCCGATGAACGTCGTCGATCTCGACGACGACGGAAACATCGCCGACGCCGCCGGCGGCGCGGGTGCTTTGGGCGTGCGGCCCGAAGATATCGTCGTCGTGCCCGTCGAAACGCCCGGGGCGATTCAAGCGCGCGTCGAATCGATCGAATATCTCGGCGCCGACACGCTGGTCGCCGCGCGCAAAGGGGCGGGCCGCTTGGTCGCGCGCGTTCCCGGCAAAGCCAAAATCGAAGCGGGTGCGGCCATCGGCCTCGCCTGGACACAAGAAGCGCAACATATCTTCGATAATCGGTCGGGGCGGCGGGTCGCCGATCCGCCGGCCTAAACAAGGGAGAGTCAAATGACCGTTTCGAAATTCGGCCGCCGCGGCTTCGTCGCCGGCGGATTGGCGTTGGCGGGGGCGACCAAGCTGGCCGCCCCGGCATTGGCGCAAGGCCAGACGCGCCTCAACTTTTTCTATCCCGTCGCCGTCGGCGGCCCGATCGCCAAGCTGATCGACACGCTGTGCGCCGATTTCGAGCGCGAGAACCCGTCGATCAAGGTGCAGCCGATCTTCACGGGCTCGTATCAGGACACGATCGCCAAGACGCTGACGGCGCTGAAATCGAACGACTTCCCGCATTTCGCGATCCTGCTGTCGACCGACATGTTCACGCTGATCGACGAAGACGTGATCGTGCCGTTCGACGACAGCGATCAGGCGTGGATCAAGAGCTTCTATCCCGCGTTCATGGAAAACAGCCAGGCCGAGGGCAAGACCTGGGGCATTCCCTTCCAGCGCTCCACCATCGTGCAGTACTGGAACAAGGAATTGTTCAAGGAAGCGGGTTTGAACCCGGACGTTCCGCCGAAGACCTGGGCCGACCAGATCGAGATCGCGCAGAAGCTGACCAAGCGCGATGCGGCGGGCAACACCTCGCAATGGGGCATTCAGATCCCGGCTTCGGGTTTCCCCTATTGGCTGTTCCAGGCGCTGACCACGCAGAACGACGTGCGCCTGATGAACCAGGAAGGCAACCGCACCTTCTTCGACGATCCCAAGGTCGTCGAAGCGCTGCAGTATTGGATGGACCTGTCGATGAAGCACAAGGTGCATCCGACCGGCATCGTCGAATGGGGCACCACGCCGCGCGACTTCTTCGAGCGCAAGGTCGCCATCATGTGGACGACGACCGGCAACCTCACCAACGTGAAAGCGAACGCGAAGTTCGATTTCGGCGTCGGCATGATGCCCGTCGGCCGTCGCGGCGGCTCGCCCACCGGCGGCGGCAATTTCTACGTCTTCAAGAAGGCGAGTGCGGCGGAACGCGCGGCGGCCACCGCCTTCGCGAAATTCGCCACGCAACCCGACCGCGCCGCGCAATGGGGTATGGACACAGGCTATGTCGCCGTGACGCCGGCCGCGTTCGAAACCCAGCGCATGAAGGATTACGTCGCCGGCTTCCCGGCGGCGGCGGTCGCGCGCGATCAATTGCCGCTCGCCTGGGCGGAATTGTCCACGCACGACAACCAGCGCGTCACCAAGGCGCTGAACGACGGTCTGCAAGCCGGCCTGACGGGCACCAAGACCGCCCAGGTCGCGATGGCCGAGGCGCAACGCGAAGCCCAGCGCTTGCTGCGCCCCTTCCAGCGATAGCGGCGCAACCGGGGCGGCGCAACGACAACGCCGCCCCGGTTTTCCCGCGCATGAGCAAAACGCCCGAATGAACAAGACGAAAGCGACGATCTACGGCTGGCTGCTTCTGGGTCCCGCATTCGTACTGCTGGCCGCGTTCACGCATTGGCCGGCGATCGCCACGCTCTATCACTCGTTCCATTCGACCGCGCGGCGCAATCGCCCGTCGGTTTTCGTCGGCGTCGACAATTACCAGGGCATGATCGACGACCCGGTGTTCTGGCAGTCGCTGATCAATAATTTCTGGTACGCGGTCGGTACGATTCCCGTGTCCGTGGCCCTCGCCATGCTGATGGCGCTGTGGGTCAACGAAAAGCTCGCCGGGCGCACTTGGCTGCGCCTTGCCTATTTCACGCCGACCGTGCTGCCGATGATCGCGGTCGCGAATATCTGGCTGTTTTTCTACACGCCCGATTACGGGCTGTTCGATCAGATCCGCGGATTGTTCGGTCTGCGCGCCACGAACTGGCTGGGCGAACCCGGCACCGTGCTCGGCTGCCTGATCGTGATGACGATCTGGAAGGAAGCCGGGTTCTTCATGATCTTCTATCTGGCCGCGTTGCAATCGATGCCGCCGAACCTTGCCGAAGCGGCGGCGATCGAAGGCTGCGGGCGCTGGACCTTCTTCCGCCGCGTGACCTTCCCGCTGCTGATGCCGACCACCCTGTTCGTGCTGATCAACGCCATCATCGGCGCGTTCCGCATGGTCGATCACGTCGTGGCGCTGACCGGCGGCGGTCCCAACAACGCGAGCATGCTGCTGCTGGTGATGATCTACGACGTCGCCTTCCGCTATTGGGACGTCGCCTATGCCGCCACACTGACGGTGGTGCTGCTCGGCATTCTCGGCACCGTCGCGCTGATCCAGTTCGTCGTGCTCGAAAAGCGGATTCACTACCGATGAGCGACGCGCTAGCACCACGCGGGCTCGGTCGCGCGCTCGAAACCTTCGGCGCCTGGGCGCTGGCGATTTTCTGGATCGCGCCGCTGCTCTATTGCGTGTGGACCGCGTTCCACCCGCCCGAGTACGCGACCAAGTTCGTGCTGTGGGCGCCGCTATCGATCGAGAATTTCATCAAGGCGTGGCACGCCGCGCCGTTCGCGCGTTACTTCCTTAATACTTTCGCGCTGGTGACGATGGTGCTGGCGGGGCAGCTCGTGCTCGTCACCCTTGCCGCCTATGCCTTCGCGCGCTTCGAATTCTGGGGCCGCGACATTGCCTTCGCGCTGGTCCTCGTCCAGCTGATGATCATGCCCGACGTGCTGCTGGTCGAGAATTACCTGATCATGGCGCAGCTTGGCCTTGTCGATACGATCCTGGGCATCGGCCTGCCCTATTTCGCCTCGGCGTTCGGGATTTTCCTGCTGCGCCAGACCTTCAAAAGCCTGCCCAAGGAATTGGACGACGCCGCGCGCGTCGAAGGGGCCGGCGTGCTGGTCACGCTATGGCGCGTCTATGTGCCGCTGGCGCGGCCGACCTATATCGCCTTCGGCCTCGTCTCGGTCAGCTATCACTGGAATAATTTCCTGTGGCCGCTGATCGTCACCAACTCGGTCGAAACGCGCCCGCTGACCGTCGGTTTGCGGGTATTCACCGCGATCGAGCAGGGCGTGGACTGGTCGGTCATCACGGCCGCGACGCTGATGAGCTGCGGGCCCCTGCTGATCGCCTTCCTGCTGTTCCAGCGCCAATTCATCCAAAGCTTTATGCGCGCGGGCATCCGCTGACGCTTTTCCGTCACCTCGGGAAATGGCAAACTGTCCGTCATAATTAACGGACAGGGGCATTCCATGGGCATCCGGACGGCGTTGCGCGCATGCGGTTTTGCGCTGGTATTCGCGGCTTCCGCCGCGTCCGCGCAGGTGACCTTCAATCGCGGTTACGACGCCGATCCCGAAACCCTCGATCCGCACAAGACGTCCACGGTGTCCGAAGCGCATTTGATGCGCGACCTGTTCGAGAATCTGGTCGTCCACGATGCGCGCGGCCGCGTGGCGCCGGGTGTGGCCGAGAGCTGGACGATGTCGCCCGACGGCAAGAGCTACACCTTCGCCTTGCGCGCCAATGCGCGTTGGTCGAACGGCGATCCGGTCGTCGCGGGCGATTTCG
Source organism: Tagaea sp. (assembly GCA_965228135.1). Classification (GTDB taxonomy): domain Bacteria; phylum Pseudomonadota; class Alphaproteobacteria; order CACIAM-22H2; family CACIAM-22H2; genus Tagaea. The sequence goes on along the minus strand of OZ245798.1, from coordinate 3,551,311 downwards.
AATATTCGCTGAAGCGGATCATGGACCCCGCGACCGGCGCCAAATACGCGAACATCCTTTATCCGATCCTGAACGCCGAAGCGTTCAACAAGGGCCAGGGCAAGACCGCCGCCGATATGGGCGTGAAGGCGATCGATACGCGCACGCTGCGCATCGATCTGGAGCGGCCCACGCCCTATTTCCTCGAACTTCTCACCCACCAGACCGGATCGCCGGTGCATCGCGCGTCGGTCGAACGCTTTGGTGCTGATTTCGTGAAGCCCGGCAATCTCGTGTCCAACGGCGCGTTCCGCTTGGTCGAGAACGTGCCCAATTCGCATATCCGCCTCGCCAAGAACCCGACCTTTCACGATGCGGGGGCGGTGAAGATCGACATCGTCAATTTCATCCCGCATCAGGACCTTGCGGCGGCGGCGCGCCGCTTCATCGCGGGCGAGTTGCACGTCACGACCGATATCCCCGCCGATCAAATCAAATTCCTGCGCCAGCGTCTGGGCGATCAGGTCAAGATCACGCCCTATCTCGGTACGTGGTATTTCGCCTTCAACGTGACGAAGGCGCCGTTCGACGATGCGCGCGTGCGCCGGGCGCTGGCCATGGTGATCGACCGCGAATTCCTGGCCGAGCAAGTGTGGCAGGAAACGATGGTGCCGGCCTATGGCTGGATTCCGCCCGGCATCGGCAATTACGTCTCCACGCCGGTCGAGGCCGACTACAAAACCATGTCGCCGATCGACCGCGAGGACGAAGCCAAGAAGCTGCTCGCCGCCGCGGGTTTCGGGCCGGGCGGCAAAAAGCTGACCGTGCAGATCCGCTACAACACGACCGACAACAACCGCGCGTCGGCCGTCGCCATCGCCGATATGTGGAAGCAGATCGGCGTCGAGACGACCTTCGTCAACACCGATGCGCGCACCCATTTCGCGTTCTTGCGCGATGGCGGCGATTTCGACGTGGCGCGCGTGGGCTGGATCGGCGACTACTCCGACCCGCAGAACTTCCTGTTCGTGCTGCAAAGCGACAGCAAGGGCCTGAACTACGCGCGCTGGTCGAATACCGAGTTCGACGGCTTGATGAAACAGGCCGGCGAGGAAATCGACCTTGCCAAGCGCGCGCAGATCCTGGCGCGCGCCGAAGCGATCGTCGTGCGCGAGAACCCGTATGTCGGGCTGCTGTTCTATTCGAACCGCAATCTGATCTCGAACAAGGTCGAGGGCTACATCCCGAACCTGCGCGGCGCCAACGCGTCGCGTTACGTGTCGATCAAGCCTTGATCGGGTAAGGCGGCCGGAAACGACCGCATGCTCGGCTTCGTCTTCCGCCGCTTTTTGAGCGCGATCCCGACGCTGTTCGTCGTGATCACGCTGTCGTTCTTCCTGATGCGCCTCGCCCCCGGCGGCCCGTTCGATCTGGAACGGCCGCTGGAGGCGAAGATCATGGAGAATTTGCAGCGCGCCTATGGCTTGGACCTGCCGCTACACGAACAATATCTGCGCTATCTCGGCAATCTGCTGCGCGGCGATCTGGGCCCGTCCTTCTTCATGCGCGATTTCTCGGTGGCGCAGATCCTGATGCAGGGCTTGCCCGTATCGATGGCGCTGGGCGGCGGCGCCATTCTACTGGCGCTGATCCTGGGCGCCACGCTCGGCGCCTTCGCCGCGATGCGCCAGAATACGGGTGCGGATCACGCGGTCGTCGGCTTCGCCACCGCCGGCGTGACGATCCCCAATTTCGTCGTCGCCCCGATCTTGCAAATCGTGTTCGGCTTGAGCCTCGCGTGGCTGCCGGTCGGCGGCTGGAACGACGGCGCCGTCCGCAATGTCATCCTGCCGGTGATCGTGCTGGCCTTGCCGCAGATCGCCGTCGTCGCGCGCATGACGCGCGCCGCGATGATCGAAACCTTGCGCGCCGACCATATCCGCACGCTGCGTTCCTTGGGCCTGGGCCCCTATCACGTCGCCGAACATGGCTTGCGTGCGGCCTTGCTGCCGGTCGTGTCCTATCTCGGCCCCACGGCGGCGGCGTTGCTGACCGGATCGGTCGTGGTCGAAACGATTTTCGGCCTGCCCGGCATCGGGCGCTATTTCGTCGAAGGCGCCTTGAACCGCGACTATACGCTGGTGATGGGCACGGTCGTCGTCGTCGCGATCTTCGTGCTGGTCTTCAATCTGATCGTCGACATCCTCTACGCGCTGCTCGATCCGCGGGTGCGCTACGAATGAGCGCCGCCGGCAGCTCGCTGTGGGAAGATGCGCGCGCACGCCTGCTGCGCAATCGCGCGGCGACGGCGAGCCTTGGCGTGTTGATCCTGCTGGCGCTGGCGTGCGTTTTCGGCCCGATGCTGGGCGGCCATGCCTATGACCGCGTCTTTCCCGATTACGTGCGCGTCCCGCCTTCGTTGCAAGCTCAGCCGACCGCCGAGCTGATCGCCCCGGCTGTCGAGCGTGTCGCATCGCGCTTGCGCGCCCGTGCGACGGATATTTCGCGCGACGGCGACACGCTGACGATCGTATTGGAAGCACCCCGCACCATCGACGAACGCGCCCTCGCGTTTTTCGAACGCTCCGATCTGTTCGAAGCGGCGCGCGTAACGGCGCGCGAGGATGGCGGCAAGCGCCTGACCGTCAGCGTGCCGCTGGAACGGAATTACTTCCTGTTCGGCACCGACGGCAACGGCCGCGATCTGCTGGCGCGCACCTTGATCGCCGGGCGCGTCAGCCTCGCCATCGGCTTGCTCGCGACCTTCGTCGCCATCAGCATCGGCGTGGTCTACGGCGCGGTCGCCGGTTTTGCGGGCGGGCGCATCGACGCGCTGATGATGCGCGCGGTCGACGTGCTCTATTCCCTGCCCTTCATCTTCTTCGTCATCATGCTGGTCGTGTTTTTCGGCCGCAATTTCGTGCTGATGTTCATCGCGGTCGGGGCGGTCGAATGGCTCGACATGGCGCGCATCGTGCGCGGCCAGACGCTGAGCTTGAAGCGGCGCGAATTCGTCGCGGCGGCCGAAACGCTGGGCGTGAACGCCACCGGCATCCTCGCGCGGCATATTGTGCCGAACACGCTCGGCCCCGTCGTCGTCTACACGACCTTGCTGGTGCCGAAGGTCATTCTGCTGGAAAGCTTCCTGTCGTTCCTGGGATTGGGCGTGCAGGAACCGATGACCAGCTGGGGCGTGCTGATCGCCGACGGGGCGCGCAACATCCAAGGCAACACGCATTTGCTGGTGTTCCCGGCGATTTTCCTGACGACGACGCTGTTCTGCCTCAACTTCCTGGGCGACGGGTTGCGCGACGCGCTCGACCCGAGGGACCGCTAGATGCCGGTCCTGGAAATCCGCGATCTCGATATCCGCTTCCGCACCGGGTCGGGCGAGTTGCACGCGGTCAAGCGCGTGTCGTTCGAGATCGCCAAGGGCGAGACGCTGGCGATCGTGGGCGAGTCCGGCTCGGGCAAAAGCCAGACGATGCTGGCCGCGTTGGGTTTGCTGGCCGCCAACGGCGCGGTGACGGGTTCGGCCAAGCTCAACGGCATCGAGCTGATCGGCGCCACGCAGAGCATGTTGGACGAACTTCGCGGGCGCAAGGTCGCGATGATCTTCCAAGAGCCGATGACCTCGCTCGATCCGCTCTACACGATCGGCGCGCAGCTCGTGAAGGTTCTGCGCCGGCACAAGCCGATGTCCCGCGCTGCGGCGCGCGCGGAAGCGGCCGCCTTGCTCGATCGCGTGCGCATTCCCGATGCGGCCGCGCGGCTCGATTCCTATCCGCATGAAATGTCGGGCGGCCAGCGCCAGCGCGTTATGATCGCCATGGCGCTGGCGCATGGGCCCGATCTGCTGGTCGCCGACGAGCCGACCACGGCGCTGGACGTGACGATCCAGGCCGAGATTCTCGATCTTCTCGCGTCGTTGCAGCGCGAGCTTGGCATGGCGATCGCGTTCATTACCCATGATCTGGGTCTCGTGCGCCGCTTCGCCAAGCGCGTGATCGTGATGCGCAATGGCGAAATTGTCGAAGCCGGCAATGTCGCCGATATTTTCGCCAAGCCCCGGCACGAATACACGAAGGCATTGCTCGACGCCGAACCGGCGGGGCGCAAAACGCCCGTGGCATCCGACGCGCCAATCGTACTGACCGCCGACGACATCCGCGTCGAATACGATATTTTGCGCGGGTTCTTCGGCCGCAAGGCCTTGACGGTCAAAGCCGTCGACGGCGTGTCGTTAAGCCTGCGGGCGGGCGAAACGCTGGGCATCGTCGGCGAATCCGGTTCGGGCAAATCGACATTGGCGCGCAGCATCGTGCGCTTGGCCCCGGCGAGCGGTTTGGTGCGGTTCGAGGATCGTGCCTTGTTGCCGTTGTCGAAGGCCGAGATGCGGCCGATCCGCAAAACCTTGCAGATGGTCTTCCAGGACCCTTACGGCTCGCTGTCCCCGCGCATGAGCGTGGGCGAGATCGTGAGCGAGGGCTTGCGCGTGCACGAACCCGGCTTGACGGCGTCGCAACGCGACACCCGCGCGGCGTCGGCCCTCGAAGAAGTGCGGCTCGATCCGGCGTGGCGCCGCCGCTTCCCGCATGAATTCTCCGGCGGGCAGCGCCAGCGCATCGCCATCGCGCGCGCGATCGTGCTGCGGCCCAAACTCGTGATCCTCGACGAGCCGACCTCGGCCCTCGACCGCACGATCCAGAAGGCGATCGTCGAATTGCTGCGCGATTTGCAGGCGCGCCACGGTCTCGCCTATCTGTTCGTCAGCCACGACCTCGCCACCGTGCGCGCGATGGCCGACCGGATCGCGGTGATGAAGGACGGCAAAATCGTCGAGGAAGGCGCGACCGAAACGCTGCTCGCGAACCCGCGGGGCGATTACACGCGGCGGCTATTGGCGGCGGCTTTTACGGGGAAAGTGGAGCGGGTGAAGGGAATCGAACCCTCGTCGTAAGCTTGGGAAGCTTCTGCTCTACCATTGAGCTACACCCGCGAACCGACGGCGAAGATAGGGGGGCCCGTTCGTTTTCGCAAGCCGGTCCGGCTTGACAGAAATCGGGGTCGGGCCTAATTTCGCGCCCACGTGACGATTTGGGCCGGCCGGCTTGCGGGGTCACGTTAATCCTCCCGCTAAAAGGTCGGTGCCGGAAGTCCCGGAACCCCTCGCGGTTCCGCCCGAAAGCCCCGATCCCCCGGTCGGGGTTTTGTCGTTTTGGGGGATTCTTCCGATGCCGGCCAACAAGTCCGATACGATCCGCAAATCCTGGCGCGCCGCCACGCAATTGGTGCGCGAAGGCACCCACCGTTCCGAATGGTTCGAGACGAGCGAAGCGCTCTATCTCAATTCGGGCTTCGTCTACGACAGCGCGTTCGACGCCGAAGCCGCCTTCTCGTCGAAGGCGCCGGCCAAGGACCAGCGCTTCGTCTATTCGCGCTTCGGCAACCCGACCAACCAGATGCTGGAAAAGCGCCTGGCGGCCCTGGAAGGCGCCGAAGCCTGCAAGGTCACGGCATCGGGCATGGCGGCGGTGTTCGCGGCACTCGCGTGCCAATTGAAGGCGGGCGATCGCATCGTGTCGGCGCGCGCGTTGTTCGGGTCGTGCCACTACATCGTCACCGAGCTGCTGCCGCGCTGGGGCATCGAATCGGTGCTGGTCGATGGCGGCGATCTCGACCAGTGGAAAGCCGCGCTGGCGAAGCCCGCGAAGGCCGTGTTCCTGGAAACGCCGTCCAACCCGATGCTCGACTTGGTCGATATCAAAGCCGTGTCGAAGCTCGCGCACAAAGCCGGCGCCTGCGTCGTGGTCGACAACGTATTCGCCACGCCGATGTATCAAAAGCCGATCGCGCTGGGCGCGGACGTGGTGATCTATTCCGCCACCAAGCATATCGACGGCCAAGGCCGCGTGCTGGGCGGGGCGGTTCTCGGCCGCCAGAAATGGGTCGACGAAACGCTGGTACCGTTTCTGCGCCATACCGGCCCGACGCTGTCGGCCTTCAATGCCTGGGTGCTGCTGAAAGGCCTGGAAACGCTGCCCTTGCGCGTCGAAGCGCAGACCCGCAATGCGTTGATCGTCGCCAAGCGGCTGGAGAAGGCGCGCGAGATCGAGCGCGTCTACTACCCCGGCCTCAAATCGCATCCGCAATACGCGCTGGCCCGCAAGCAGATGAAGGCGGGCTCGACCCTGGTCGCGTTCGACGTGAAGGGCGGCAAGAAGGCGGCTTTCGCCTTCCAGGACGCGCTGCAGACGATCGACATCTCCAACAATCTGGGCGACGTCAAAAGCCTGATCTCCCACCCCGCGACGACGACCCACCAACGTTTGCCGGCGGAGGAGAAGGCGCGTCTGGGCATCGGACCGGGCAGCCTGCGCCTGTCGGCGGGGATCGAGGACCCGGCGGATCTGCTGGAAGACATCGAACGCGCCTTGGCGGCGGTGCGAAAGGCACGGTAACACAAGTGTCGCGGGGGGCTGGTCCAGCCCCCCTTTCGCGGCCTATAGTGCGCCGGTCATGTACATTGCCACGACCCGCGACATCAAAGTCACCGTCAAGCCGGTGTTTCTGGACGACCAATCTTCGCCGTCCGAGAACCATTACGTCTGGGCCTATCACGTCCGCATCGAGAATCTCGGGGCCGCGACCGTGCAGTTGCGCGCGCGCCATTGGAAGATCACCGATGCGCTGGGCCGATTGCAGGAAGTGAAGGGGGCGGGCGTGGTCGGCGAGCAGCCGATTTTACAGCCGGGCCAAAGCTTCGAATACACCTCGGGCACGCCGTTGGGCACGCCGTCGGGCATCATGGCCGGGACCTATCTGATGGAAACGCCGGACGGCGATCGCTTCGATATCGAGGTGCCGGCCTTCTCGCTCGACTCGCCCCATTTCACCGCAAAACTGAACTGAAGGGACCCCCGCCCTTGAAATCCGCTCTCAAATCCGTCGTCACCAAGCGCGCGCGCCCGACGCGCGAAGCCGCGCAAGACGCCGTCCGCACCCTGATCGAATGGGCGGGCGACGATCCGATGCGCGAAGGCCTGCTGGGCACGCCCGAGCGCGTCGTGCGCGCCTACGAGGAATGGTTCGCCGGTTACAACGAAGATCCGGTCGAACTGTTGAAGCGCACCTTCGAGGAGACCGAGGGCTACGACGAAATGGTCGTGCTGCGCGACGTGCGCTTCGAAAGCGTGTGCGAACATCATATCGCGCCGATCCTGGGCACGGTGCATGTCGCCTATCTGCCCGCCAAGCGCGTGGTCGGCATCTCCAAGCTTGCGCGCGTCATCGACGTCTACGCCAAGCGCATGCAGATCCAGGAGAAGATGACCGCCCAGATCGCCAACACGATCGAAGAAGTGCTCCAGCCCAAGGGTGTCGCCGTCGTCGTCCAGGCGCAGCACCAATGCATGAGCACGCGCGGCGTGCACAAGACCGGCGTGTCGATGGTGACGAGCCGCATGCTCGGCGCCTTCCGCGACCAGGAAGCCACGCGCCGCGAGTTCCTGGCGATCGTCGGCGCACCGCGCGACGGCGCGAACGGCTGATCGCGGAATGACCACGGCGCAAGATTCGGTCGCGTTCCTCGAGCGCCTGGTCGCGCATCGTACGGTCAGCCGGGATTCGAATCTCGGGCTGATCGAAGATGTACGTGGCTATCTCGCCGGTCTCGGCATTCCGGCGCGCATCGTGCCCAACGAAGACGGCACCAAGGCCAATCTGGTCGCGACGATCGGCCCGATGGTCGATGGCGGCTTGATCCTGTCGGGCCATACCGACGTCGTGCCCGTGGACGGCCAGCCCTGGTCGACCGATCCGTTCAAGCTGACGGAGAAGGACGGCAAGCTGTTCGGCCGCGGCTCGTCGGACATGAAGGGATTCATCGCCGTGGCGCTGGGCCTCGCCCCGGAATTCGCCAAGCTGAAGCTCGAACGGCCGATCCATTTCTGCTTCTCCTACGACGAGGAAGTCGGCTGCTTCGGCGCGCCCCATGCGATCGCATTGTTCGGGCGCGAATTGCCGCGCGCGTCGGTGTGCTTCGTGGGCGAGCCCACGATGATGCGCGTGATCGTCGCGCATAAGGGCATTTGTTCCAACATCGCCCATGCGCGCGGATTGGAAGCGCATTCGAGCGCGCCGCAATTGGGCAGCAACGCGATCGTCCATATGGGGCGCTTCCTTTCGTTCCTGGACGAACTTCAACGCGAGTTGATCGAAGACGGCCAGAAGCACGCGATCCCCGGGATCGAGTTCGACCCGCCCTACACCACCGTGGGCATCGGTCGCATCGACGGCGGCACGGTCGTCAACATCGTGCCGCGCGATTGCCATTTGAATTGGGAATTGCGCCCGTTGCCGGGTGTGGACGCCGAAGCGCTCTACGCGCGGGCCCTGGCCAAAGCCGCCGAAATCGACGCGGCGATGAAGAAGGAATCGCGCGAAGCCCATTTCGAAGTTTCCAAATTCGCCTGGATCCCCGCCTGCAAGCCCGAGCATGACGGGCTTGCCCAGAAGCTCGCTTGCGAGATGACCGGGGCCAACACCGTATCGGCCGTCGCCTTCGGCACCGAGGCCGGGCAATTCCAGGAAGCGGGTATCTCCACCGTCATCTGCGGCCCCGGCGATATCGCCGTCGCGCACAAGACGGACGAGTACACGACGCGCGACCAGCTCGCCCAGTGCGAAGCCTTCCTCAAGAAGCTAGCGCGATGGGCGCAGAACCCACGCTAAGGATCGAGACGCTCGCCGGGCAATTGCGCGCCTTGGGCGTGCGGCCGGGCGACGTGCTGATTCCCCATATCGCGATGCGCGATCTGGTCCCGGTCGAGAACGGCCCCAAAGGCGTGCTCGCGGCTTTGCGCCGCGCGGTCGGCGCCAACGGCACGCTGCTGTTCCATGTGCCGTGCGAAACGTCGGGCAATGTCGCCGAGGCCGACCAGCGCATCGCCGTGGGCCGCCAGATGGCCGGCGGCGACGGCTTCGATCCCTTGAAAGGCCCGCCGCGCGGCCGCCTGGGCGAATTCGCGCGCGCGGTGATCGCCGATGCGGACATGAAAATCGTGGCGCACCCGGCCGCGCGCTTCGCCGCCACCGGCAAGCAAGCCGCGAAATTGCTGGAACCGATGCCGTGGGACGATCCGCTGGGACCGGACTCGCCGCTCGACCGGCTTTGCGCGCTGCAAGGCAAAGTGCTGGATCTGGGGGTCGACACCGCGACGCTGACGATCGGATCGCTGGCGGATTACTACGCCGTGCCCCGCAGCCGCGCGATGATTCTGCGCCACTATCGCACGCGCGAGAACGGCAAAAGCTTCGTGCGCAGCGTGCGCTTGCTCGACGACAAGGACGAGCATCGCTACGACGAAGGTTTCGACGGCGCCAAGCGCCAGAATTTCGCGAAGACCGGAAAGCTTGGCCACGCGAACGCCACGCTGTACGAGGCCGCCCCGTTGCTGCGCTATCTTTCGCGCAAATTCGGCGGGCCGGACCTGTTCCGCACGGTGTTGCGGGTCTACGAACCCGTCATGCCGTCGCGGCGTTAGACTCTTTGTCCTTCGCCGAGCTTTGCAGCGCGTGGAGCTTGGCGTAGAGCCCGCCGCGCTTCAACAATTCGGCATGCGTGCCGGACTCGACCAAACGGCCGTCCTCGATCGCGCAGATGATATCGGCGTCCACGATGGTCGACAGGCGATGGGCCACGACGATGGTCGTGCGGCCCTTCATCAGCGTGGCCAGCGATTGCTGGATCAGGCGTTCGGATTCGTTGTCGAGCGCGGAGGTCGCTTCGTCGAGCAACAGGATCGGCGCGTTCTTCAGGAACGCGCGCGCGATCGCCACGCGTTGACGCTGGCCGCCGGAAAGTTTCGAGCCGCGCTCGCCCACCACGGTCATGAAACCGTCGGGCAAGGCTTCGACGAAATCGAGGGCGCCGGCGATGCGCGCGGCTTCGCGGATTTCCGCGTCGGTCGCACCCGGCTTGCCGTAGCCGATATTGGCGCGGATCGTGTCGTGGAACAGGCTCGTTTCCTGCGTCACCAGCGCCATGTTGGCGCGCAGCGAATCGAGCGTCAGATCGCGGACGTCGTAACCGTCCAGCGTCACGCGGCCGTGATCGACGTCGTAGAATCGCGGAAGAAGATTGAGGATCGTCGTCTTGCCGCCGCCCGACGGGCCGACCAGCGCCACCGTCTTGCCCGCCGGAATGCGCAAGGTGAGATCGTCGAGCGCCTTGCGATCCTCGCGATAGGAGAAGGTGACGCCTTCGAAACGGATGTCGCCCGCGACCTTGGCGAGCGTGGCTGCCCCCTTGCGATCGACGATCTTGGGCGACATGTCCTCGAGTGCGAAAACGCGCGCGGCCGCGGCGAGGCCTTCCTGCAGCGTATTGTTGAGGTTGGCCACGCTCTTGATCGGCTGATAGGCCATCAACAGCGCCGTAATGAACGAGAAGAACGTGCCCGGCGTCGTCTCGCCCGCGATCACTTGCCAGCCGCCGTAGAAAATTACGGCGGCGACGGCGACGGAGCCCAGCGTTTCGATGATCGGATTGGCCGCCGAGCGCGTGCGCGCGTTCTTGTGCAACAGCCCGAAGATGCGCTCGACGATCGCGCGCAGCTTCGCCGTTTCCTGGCGTTCCATCAGATACGCCTTCACATGGCGGATCCCTTGAAACGCCTCGTCGATCGTCGTCAGCAACGCGCCGACTTCGATCTGGGTGTTGTTGGAGATTTTGCGCATGCGCTTGCCCATGCGGCGCACGGGCAGGAACGCCATCGGGAACACCACGAAGGCGATCAGCGCCATGCGCCAATCCTGCCAGAACATCAACGCGACCAAGAACACGACGGTCAGCGAATCCTTCGACAAGCCGACCAGCGACTGGGTGATGGCTTGGCGCATCAGCGACACGTCATGCGTCAGCCGGATGGCCAGACGCGCGGCGGGATTGTCGTTGAAGAAGGCGAGATCGGCGCGGACCGTCTGCTCGAACAATTTGATCTGTAGGTCGGAGATGATGCGCTGCCCGACATAGTTGAGCAGCACGCCCTGGAAATAGGTCGCGATGCCCTTGATCACGGCCGAAACGATTACGGCCAGCGGGATGAGGTAGAGCATGCCCGTGTCGCGGGCGACGAAGACCTTGTCGAGCACCGGCTCCATCAGCCAGGCATTGGCCGCGGTCGCGGCGGCGGCCAACCCCATGCATAGGATCGACAGCCCCACCCGGCCCCAATGCGGGCGCACATGGTTGGCGACAAGGCGGGTCAGCAGACCGCGCGTGCTCTGGTCGGCGAGGATCGGGATACTCACGGGATCGGGCTTATCCCACGGAATTGCGGCGAAATCCCACCGATAAACAGCGATCCTGCGAGGGGCCGTATATTGTGCTGGGGCGAAATATGGTTAACGGCACTTAACGCATAGGAATAAAACACTATTCTCCCGTTTTGTTCGCGTCCGGTTCGGCGGAATGCGAACGACTCGGGGCGAATCGGGTATTTAGATTTCGAGTCCAGGGGCAACCCCAAGACTCGGTATAGGGCGGGCTCTTAAACTTGTACTTTAAGAGTCGCCTTGTTATGCTTGTTTCACCTTTGTACCTGATCGGTGACGCCGATCCGGGCGGGGTCCGGCGCGCTAAATCTGGGGCCTGTGGATAAAAACGGCAATGCTGAACGAACGTCTCGACCAGTTGCAGGACTATCCCTTCGCGCGGCTTAACGCGCTGATCGCCGACATCACGCCCAAGGCCAATATCGCGCCCGTCGCCATGTCGATCGGCGATCCGCAGGGCCAGCCGCCCGAATTCGCGATCAAAATCATCGCCGACCATGCCGACAAGTGGAACGGCTACCCGCCGGTGATCGGCACGTTCGAATTGCGCACGGCGATCAAAACCTGGCTCGACCGGCGCTACGCTTTGCCGCGCGACCTGATCGATATCGAAACGCAGATCGCCCCGGTCGCGGGGACGCGCGAAGGCCTGTTCATCATCGCGCAATTGGCCGTGAACGGCGCCAAGAACGGCCAAAAGCCGGTCGCGTTGATGCCGAACCCTTTCTATCAGGTCTATAACGCCGCGGCGGTGATGGCGGGCGCGGAACCCGTCTACCTCACCACCACCGAGGCGACGGGCTTCCTGCCCGATCTCGACGCGATTCCGGAAGAGACGCTGCAACGCACGGCGATCTTCTATCTGTGCAGCCCCGGCAATCCGCAGGGTGCGATCGCGTCGATCGACTACATCAAGAAGGCGCTCGGCCTCGCGCGCAAATACGACTTCCTGCTCGTGATGGACGAGTGCTACGCCGAGCTCTACTACACGCCGACCGCACCCCAAGGCGGGCTGCAGGCGGCGTTGGCGCTGGGGCCCGGCAAAGACGGCCATCCGCTCGACAATCTCGTGTGTTTCCACACGCTGTCCAAGCGCAGCTCCGCCGCCGGCATGCGATCGGGCTTCGGTGTGGGTTCGCCCACGACGATCAAGCTGCTCAATCGGCTGCGCAGTTTCTCCTGCGCCGCCCAGCCCTTCCCGATCCAAGCCGCGTCGGCGGCCTTGTGGGCCGAGGAAGGCCATGCGGTCGCGACGCGCGAAGCCTATGCCAAGCGCATGGAATCGGCGCAGCGCCATCTGGGCAAGCTGCCGGGCTTCTACGCGCCCAAGGGCGGCATGTTCTTGTGGATCGAGGTCGGCAACGGCGAAGACGCCACGCGCAAGCTGTGGCGCGACGCCGCGATCAAAGTCCTTCCCGGCGAATACCTGACCAAGCCGGAAAAAGACGGCACGAATACGGGGCGAAGCTATATCCGCGTCGCCCTCGTTCACGATTACGAAACCTGCGATGCGGCACTCTCCCGCATGGCGCAGGTTCTTGGATGATATTGGAGCGATAGATGGCCATCGCAACGCGCATTTCCGGCGGACTTCTTCCCGATGGGGCGGGCGCTTTCCTGCGCCGGCGCATCGCGGAGATCGCGGGCACGGCCGCGATCGTGATCGCGGCGTTGATCGTCGCGTCGCTCGTCACCTATTCGCCCGAAGACCCGAGCTTCAGCCACGCGACCGATAAGGCGCCGTCGAATATCCTGGGCCATGCGGGCGCTTCGATCGCCGACATCCTGTTCCAGACTCTGGGCCTCGCCGCCGCGCTGATTCCGCTCGCTCTGCTCGGCTGGGGCTGGCGCTTGATCCGGTCGCGCAGCCTGCCCTTGTGGGGTCTGCGCGTGACGCTGCTGCCGGCGACCGTGTTGCTCGCCGCGATGGCGTTGTCGACATGGGCGGCACCCGCCGGCTGGCCGCGCCCGCTCGACGGCGGCTTGGGCGGCGTCGTGGGCCGCTTGTTCCTGGCGCAGTTCCTGGCGCTGGGCGCCGATCTCGGCCACGGCGCCGACGTTCTCGCCTGGGCAGCCGCGTTGCTCGCGACCGTGGGCTTCGTCTTCGGCCTGGCCATCACCTGGGGCGAATATCGCACGGCCGCCTGGGCCAGCGGTGTTGCCGCGCGCGCAATTGCGCAAGGCACGGCAACGGTCGTCGCGTTCTGCTCGGCGCTGGTCGCCAAGATCCGCCTGGGCGATCCCGCCAAGGCGCGCGCGCGCGAAAAGCGCGAGATGAAGCGCAGCCGCGCCGAGCCTTCGTTCGACGGATCGGCCGATCCCGAACCGGAGATCGAGGAAGAACCCGAAATCGAAAAGCCGCGCCCCACACCGGCCCAGCTGGTCGAGCGCAGCGCCCCGGTCGAAAAGCCGAAGGCGGAGCCGAAGAAAAAGCCCAAGCAAGCCGCGCTCGATCTGGCCGTGCAGGGCGAATATCTGCCGCCGTCGATCGACCTGCTCGCCAAGCCCAAGGTCGCGAAGATCGCGAGCGTCGACGAAGGGGCGCTGGCCCAGAACGCGCGCTTGCTGGAAAGCGTGCTCGACGATTACGGCGTGAAGGGCCAGATCGTGAAGGTCCGCCCCGGCCCCGTGGTCACGCTTTACGAACTCGAACCCGCGCCGGGCACCAAGGCCGCGCGCGTGGTGGGTCTGTCGGACGATATCGCGCGCTCGATGTCGGCCCTTGCCGTGCGCGTCGCGGTCGTGCCCGGGCGCAACGTCATCGGCATCGAATTGCCCAACGCCGAACGCGAGACCGTCTATCTGCGCGATCTGCTGGAGCAGACGCTGGAGGACAAGCAGAACGGCATCCTCAATCTCGTGCTCGGCCGCGATATCGGCGGCCAGCCGATCATCGTCGATCTCGCCCGCATGCCCCACTTGCTGATCGCCGGTACGACCGGCTCGGGCAAGTCGGTCGCGATCAACACGATGATCCTGTCGCTGCTCTACAAGCTCACACCCGGCGAATGCCGCTTCATCATGGTCGACCCGAAGATGATCGAATTGTCCGTCTATGACGGCATTCCCCATCTTCTGTCGCCCGTGGTCACCGACCCCAAGAAGGCCGTCGTGGCGCTGAAATGGGCGGTCAAGGAAATGGAAAGCCGCTATCGCGCGATGTCGAAGCTCGGCGTGCGCAATATCGCGGGCTACAACCAGCGCCTGGCCGACGCGCGCAAGAACGGCGAAGCGTTGACGCGCAAGGTGCAGACCGGCTTCGACGAAGCGGGCAAGCCCGTGTTCGAAGATCAGCCGCTGGACATGACGCCGCTGCCCTTCATCGTCGTCGTGGTCGACGAAATGGCGGATCTGATGCTCGTCGCGGGCAAGGACGTCGAATGGGCGGTGCAGCGCTTAGCGCAGATGGCGCGTGCCGCCGGCATCCATCTGTTGATGGCCACACAGCGCCCCTCGGTCGACGTCATCACGGGTACCATCAAGGCGAACTTCCCGACGCGTATTTCGTTCCAGGTCACCAGCAAGATCGACAGCCGCACGATCCTGGGCGAACAGGGTGCCGAACAGCTGCTGGGCCAAGGCGACATGCTGTACATGGCCGGCGGCGGGCGCATCACCCGCGTCCACGGGCCGTTCGTGTCGGACCGCGAGGTTGAACACGTCGTCCAGCATTTGAAGGCGCAGGGCGCGCCCGCCTATGTCGACGAAGTGACCGAGGACGAGGAAGCGCTCGCGGCCCTGGACGGCGGCGGCGATGCGATGGGCGGCGGCGGTGGCGGCGGGTCGGGCGACGATCTTTACGATCAAGCCGTGGCGCTGGTCGCGCGCGAGCGCAAATGCTCGACGAGCTTCATCCAGCGCCATCTGCAGATCGGCTACAACCGCGCGGCGCGCATCGTCGAGAAGATGGAAGCCGAAGGCGTGGTCAGCTCCGCCAACCATGTCGGCAAGCGCGAAGTGCTCGCGCCCAAGGGCGATTACGCGGCGTAAAGATCGGCCGGATTGGCGACGCGTTTTTCGAGCGCGACTTTGAGCTTGCCGAGTGCCCGCGCTTCGATCTGACGCACGCGTTCCTTCGACACGCCAAGGCGGGTGCCGAGCGTTTCGAGCGTCACGCTCTCGTCCTCATCGGCCAAACGCCGCGCGGCGATCACCGCGCGTTCGCGAGGGCTTAGATCGCTCAAAGCTTCATGCAGCAAGCGCACGCGCGCATCGCGATCGTGCCACGACATCGCGTCGGCTTCGGGATCGGCACGCTCGTCGGCAAGCGACTCGCCCCAGCTGCGCGCCGAACCGTCGTCGCCCGCGACGGGCGCGTCGAGCGAACGGTCGCCGCCCGACATACGGCCTTCCATTTCGATCACGTCGCCGATGGTCACACCCAGTTCCTGGGCGACCTTGGCGCGCGTCGCGTCGGTCATCGCCTCGCCATTGCGATCGCCAAGCCGCGCGCGCACGCGGCGCAGATTGAAGAACAGCGATTTATGCGCGGCCGTCGTGCCGGTGCGCACGATCGACCAATTGCGCAACACGAAATCCTGGATCGCGGCGCGGATCCACCATTGCGCGTAGGTCGCGAAGCGCACGTCGCGCGACGGCTCGAAGCGCGCGGCCGCCTGCATCAGGCCGATATGGCCTTCCTGGATCAGGTCGCCGACCGGCAGGCCGTAATGGCGGAATTTGAGCGCCGCCGACACGACCATGCGGCTATAGGCGCCGATCAATTCGTCGAGGGCGGCTTGATCGCCCGCTTCGCGCCAACGTTTGGCGAGATCGAGCTCGCGTTCGCGCGCGAGCAATTTTGTCTTCATCGCCTTGCGGATGAAGCGGATATTCGCGGCTTGCGTTGCGGTGTCGTCCAAACGGGCCATCATGCGTATCTCCGTGAAGAAATACGCCGGGGTCCGCCGGGTGGATCACTGCCCGGTTTGCAGCATTTCGACGATCTCGCCCCGATTTGTAACGCAGGCCGCGACAATGGCGCCCGGCGTTTCCCCACAAAGGGTTAGCGTATAGGGGCCGTCCGGGTTCCGGGTTTTTTCCGGGGCGTGGCCGCGCACGATGCGCTGGAACCCTTCGAACGGCGCGTCGATTTTGGCGAAATCGCCGCTGCCCCACCACAACGCGTCGCCCTGGGCGGCCAGCGGCCGGGAAATATCCAATCCGGCCGAAACGAACAGCAGCCGTCCCAAATCATCATGTGCGGCGCGGCGCAAGGCGAGCATCACGTCGCGATGGCCGCCGCGCGCTTCCATTGCCCCGCGCAGCTTGGCGGTCCAGCGCGCGATCGACGTCGCCCCGGCCCCGCAGGCTTGCAGCCCTTCGCGCGGATCGATGCCGTAGGAGGCCAGCGTGGCTTCCAGCCCGCGCGCCAGCATCCAGGTCAAGATATCGCGCGGGTTGACGGCGAAATGGAGCTGCAGCGTTTTCTGCCACATTTCTTCCTGGGCGCCGCGCAGCATGACGAAATCGGCGGCGAAGAAACCGGGCATGGCGATGAAGGCGCGGCGGAAATCGACAAGCGCGTCCAGCACGCCGGCGGCGTCGGGGCCCGGCCCCAGAAGATTGCCGAGATGGACGACGCGGTCGCCATGTTCGAGGCGTTGGGCGATCTCGTCATAGAGTTCGGCCAGCGCTTGCGCATGGCCGCGCACCGCGCCGATCGCCCAGACGCGGCCCACGCGCTTCAACGTCGCGAAGCGCTCGCTTTTGGCCGGTGTCGCCGGTGAGGAGGTCCCCCGAGTCGCCATCGCCCGAACATAGCGCAATTCGCGCACGGGCGAATCGGCCGGATCGCTTACGCGCCGGCGGCCCTCTCCACGAGTTTGGTCGCTTTTTCGGTCGCGTCCTTGGCTTTGACGAGCAATTTGCCGATCGCCTCGCCGTTCTCGCGCGACTTCTTGACGGCGGCGTTGGCCTTCTTCAGCGCGGCGAGGGCGGTATCGACGTCGCCACCGCCGCCTTTCAGTCCTTTCTCGAGCGCCTCGAGATACGCCATCTCGGCGGCCCGGTAATTGGCCTCGACCGCTTTGGCGTCGTCGACGGTTTTCGTCGCCGCCATGTCGGCGTAATAGCCGTTCATGGTCGCGAACCAGTTTTCGGCGACGGCTTGGAAACGTTCCTCCGCTGTTGTCGGCATGTCCGTGACCTCCTGTCGAAAGCGTTCACTGACCTTCTTCGGCGGCGCGGATGCGTTCGACCGCTTCCTTGATCGCCATCGCCAGCGCGAGCGCTTCGTCGGCGCCGAACGGTTGACGCTCGGCGAGGCCGACATGGCCGGCGTCGAGTTTTTCCAGCGCCTTTTCGAGTGCCGCGTTGGCGTCCGCGACCGCATCGGCTTTGGCCGTCGCGCGGAATTTCTCGAAGCCCGCGAGCGCCCAAACCAGGCGCTGTCGGCGTTTCTGTTCGGCGTCGCCGTCGATCCGCGCGCCGGCGACCGCGGCGGCCGCGTCTTTGACCGGCGCGAAGCCGGCGAGTTCCGCGATCCGCGCGACCGCCGCACTTTGATCGACCAGACCCTGGTTCAACGCGGCGTTCGCGAGATTTTCGCGCGCGACGGCGACTTCCTGGCGGATGGCGGCGACGTAGATGCGTTCGCGTTTCAGCGATTCGCGGAGCACGTTCAAAGCGTCGCGAATGATTTCGTTCGTCGCCAAGATCTCCTGCCGCTGGCGCTCTTCGGCGTAAAGGGCCGCGACCTCGCCGAACACCGCGCCGGCGGTTTTCGCGATCAAGGGAATGACGGGAAGGCCCGGCAGCGCCAATGCGTTGACGGCGGCGGCCAAACCATTCGTTTTATCGACCAGATCGGCGGCGGCCTTGCGCACATTGGCGCCCGGATCGGCACCGGCCAGCGCCGCCATTTCGCCGTAGGTCGCCGCGAGCGCCGCGAGCGACGCTTCACGCTGCTTCAGCACCGCCGCTATTTTGAGACGGCGTTTGTTGGCTGCTTGGTCGGGCGGATCGAACTCGGCCTGCCGGATATAGACCGGGGCCGCCGCACGGCCGAGCAGTTGCAATGCCGCGCTGCGCTCGCCGCCGGCGACGAAATCGGCGCGGGCGGCGGCGGCTTCGGCGGCGCCGTTCGTCGCGGCGATTTTGCCCGCGTCGGCGAGTTTGATCGCGGCCGCCTTGTCGACCTGGGTACAGGCGGCCAGAACCGCGAGGACGGCGCACATCGCCGCGAATTTCGACATCGAACGCAACCCGCCCATGTCACTTTCCTCGCCGTTTGTATTTTTCGGTATTTATTTATGAATAACACACGTAATAAGAGAGTCAATCGGCACGAAAAACCCCGCCGGTCGCCCGGCGGGGTTTCGTAATCGATGCGAGGCTTACGCCTTAGGCGGCTTTGAGCATCGCTTCCAGGCGCTGCACGGCCGTCTCTTCCGAGATCTTCTCGACGGCCGCGAATTCGCGCACCAGACGATCGAGGGCCGCCTGATACATCTGGCGTTCCGAGAACGACTGATCGGGCTGGCCGGCGTTGCGGAACAGGTCGCGCACGACCTCCGCGATCGCCTTGGGATCGCCCGAGTTGATTTTGGCTTCGTATTCCTGGGCGCGGCGGCTCCACATCGTGCGGCGCACGCGCGCGCGCGCCTTCAACGTGGCGAGCGCGTTGGTCATTTCCTTCTTGGTGCACAGGCGGCGCAGGCCCGACGTCTTGGCCTTCATCGTCGGCACGCGCAGCGTCATCCGGTCCTTGTCGAACTGGATCACGAACAAGCGCAGCTTGTGGCCCGCGATTTCCTGCGTTTCCAGGCCGGTGATCTTGCCCACGCCATGCGTCGGATAGACCACGTGATCGCCGACCGCGAAGCCAAGATCTTCCGTCTCGCGTACCACTTTTTTCGCTAACGTCATGTGAGCCGAAACTCCTTCCAAGCACCCATTCATTGACCCCGACGCGCTGCCCCCGGGATCGCTGGGGACAGAAAACCCGACACCCGGGAATGCCTATTTCCAAGGCACTCCAAGCTGTTGAGGCTCAGCCGCCTGAAAATCAGGCGACGCCGCGATATGTGACGGGCTTAAAGCCCGAAACGCCCCTTCCGGGGCCAGGGGTGCTGCAAAAATGCCGCAGCCCGATGGGAAAGAAGCTATCACAAAAATGGTGAAAAATCACGCCCGACACCCGCGTTTTTCGCAAGGGACGGCTATGCGAAGGCGGATTCTTCGCTTGACTCTTGGCGTGTGTGGTAAATTTTTACCGTTCAGCCGCCGGGCTTTTCGCTAAAATACTTTTCGAATTTTCCAGCTTCGGACCGGACATCGTCGGCACCCGGCAAAGCGTCCTTCTTGCGGGTGATGTTCGGCCATTTCTCGGCGTATTCGGTGTTCAGCGCCAGCCATTTGGACGCGCGCGGATCGGTATCCGGCACGATCGCTTCGGGCGGGCATTCCGGCTCGCAGACCCCGCAATCGATGCATTCTTCCGGCTTGATGACGAGCATGTTCTCGCCTTCATAGAAGCAATCGACGGGGCACACTTCGACGCAGTCGGTGTATTTGCACTTAATGCAGACGTCGGTGACGATATAGGTCATCGTAAACGCTCTCTTCGAACCGGACGAAGCGTCGGGTTAGCACGCACCTTGGCGGCGGGCAACCCCACTCGAATTCGGGTCAATCGGCAGGAAATAAATCCGTGTAGAGCAACGCGGCCTCTTCCGCCCCGCCGCGGCGCTCGCCCAACGCCTCGACCCGCACGGTGCGCAGTTTCGAGCCCTGCGGGAAGGTCAGCACGTCGCCCACTTTCAGCGGATGGCCCTTGTCGAGGCGATGGCCGTGGCCGCGCACGCGCCCCTTTTCGCAGGCATCCTGCGCCAGAGCGCGTGTGCGGAAAAAGCGCGCGTGCCACAACCAAATATCCAAGCGAATCCGAGGCGTCGCGGTCGTCACGGATCAACGAGTTTCCCGAGGGCCGCAAAGGGCGAGTCCGCGTCGATCGCCTTCTCGGGCCGGGCCTTGCGCAGACGCTTGGCGACGAATTTGACCGCATCGCCTTCGCGCACCGCGCGATAGCCCAACGCCGCGACCACCGCCGGCAGGCTGACGGCGTCGCAATCGACGAGCTTCGCCAAGGCCGGATCGAGCGCGAAGGCCCCGCGCTTGGAAAGGGCGGCCAGCGCTTGCGACAATTTGTCCAAGCGATCGGCGCGCACGTAAAGCGGCCCGGCGGGGAAGTAAAGGCACGCGGCCATCGCTTCATCCGAGCCGGCGGCGCGCGGCAGGCTCGCGCGCCCGCCTTGGGTCAAGGGGACTGGCTGGCCGCGCCAGACCGACCACAGTAAGGCGCGGAGTTTCGTGCCCGCCTGATCTTTGAGGGCTGGCACGTAAGCGCCGAAGCTGGCGAACTTCGCACCTTCGCGCGTCAACGCACCGCGCGCGGCGCCCTCCAGCGCGAACTCGCCCGCGACCGCACCGAGGGCCGCGACCAACTGGAACGCGAGGCCGCGCGCCGCGCCAGTCAGCGCCGCATCGCGCAGGCGGAACAACGGCGCCGCATGGGCGCGCAAATGATCGCCCAGGAACTTCGCCAGCCGCTTTTGCACGAGCTGGCGTTGTGCCGGCTCCAGCAAATCGGCGCGCGCCAGCACGATTTCGGGCTCCAGCGCCGACGGGCCGGGGCCAAGGCGTGCCACCAACTGTCCGCGCCAGAGCAGACGCGCCTGTTGATCGAGCGCGAATTGCGCATCGCCATCGTCGGCGAACATCGCCACACGCGCGGCGGCATCGCGGCGCAAGGCGCGATTGGCGGCGGCGCGCACTTTCTCCGCCCCGCCCGCGAGGCTGGGATCGGGCACGAATTCGAAGCCGCGCAGCATGCCGGCATGCACGCCTTCGACCGCGACTTCGCCCGCCGCCGACACGCTGGCGAGAAGCTCGTCGCCGTCTTCCAGCTTGCGCACCAGCACGGCGTTGCGCCGATCGACGAAACGCTGCGTCAAACGCTCGTGCAGCGCGTCGGACAACCGGTCTTCGACGCCCCGCGCGCGATCCTGGAACGTCGCGGCATCGGCCAGCCAATCCTCGCGATGCGACACGTAAGTCCAAATGCGAATACCCGCGATGCGTTCCAGCAGCTTTTCGATATCGCCTTGCGCGTCGTCGAGATCGGCGATGCGCTTGGCGACCCAATCGGGCGGCAAGCGGCCCGGTTTTTCCGCCAAATGCCCGAAGATGCGCGCTTGCAGGCGCGTATGCGCATCCGACATCGACTTGCGGAAATCGGGAATGCGCGCGACGTCCCACAGCAGCGCCACGCGGCCTTGCGCCTTCGCCGCGATTTCCGGATCGCGCGCCAAGGCTTGCAGTGCTTTGTAGTCGTCGGGCTCGCGTACGCGGATCAGATCGGCGCGCGGGCTGCGCGCGTCGAGTGTGGCGAGCAACCCGTCGAGGCTGCGGAAATCGAGATTGGCATTGCGCCAATAGGCGTGTTCCAGGCGCGGATAGGTATGATCTTCGATTGCGCGGATCGTTTCGGGATCCAGCACCCCCATATCCGCCGTCGTGCCGAACGTGCCGTCGTTCATATGCCGACCGGCACGCCCGGCGATTTGGCCCAACTCCGGGTCGGTCAAACGGCGCATATGCCGCCCGTCGAACTTGGCGAGCTGCGCGAAGGCCACATGGTCGATATCCATGTTGAGGCCCATGCCGATCGCATCGGTCGCGACGAGATAATCGACATCGCCCGATTGATAGAGGGCGACCTGCGCGTTGCGCGTGCGGGGGCTCAAACCACCGAACACCAGCGCGCAACCGCCGCGCTGGCGGCGCACGAGTTCGGCGATCGTATAGACTTCGGCCGCCGAGAACGCGACCACGGCCGAGCGGCGCGGCAAACGCGTGATCTTGCGCGGGCCCGTATAGGCGAGCGTCGAGAAGCGCGGCCGCTCGATGAACTCGGCTTCGGGTACGAGCGACCGGATCAAGCGCTTGGCGGACGAAGCGCCCATGAACATCGTCTCGTCGCGGCCGCGCGCGTGCAGCAAGCGGTCGGTGAACACATGGCCGCGCTCGCGGTCGGCCATCATCTGGATTTCGTCGACCGCCAGGAACGACACGTCGCGGTCCATCGGCATCGCTTCGACGGTGCAGACGAACCAGCGCGCATAAGGCGGGACGATGCGTTCCTCGCCCGTCACCAAGGCGACCGCGTTCTTGCCCTTGGCGGCGACGATGCGCTCGTAATTCTCGCGCGCCAGCAGGCGCAGCGGGAAGCCGATCATGCCCGACGAATGGCCAAGCATTCTTGTTACGGCAAGGTGCGTCTTGCCGGTATTGGTGGGCCCGAGAACCGCGGTGATCTTGGGACTCGCCATAGGATGAGTTTGGGCGGGCGGGGTCCCCGGTTCAAGCGGTCTTGAGGGGGGCGGAATTGGCGCCTATATACGGCCGCAAATCCGGGGACGAACCATGAGCCAGACCGCCGAAACCCACGAATTCCAAGCCGAAGTCAGCCGCCTGCTGGAGATCGTCGCGCACTCGCTCTATTCCGAGCGCAAGGTCTTCCTGCGCGAGCTGATCTCCAACGCCTCCGACGCCTGCGACAAGCTGCGTTTCCTCGCGACGCAAGACGAGAAGCTCGCCGAGGGCGGCACCGATTTCGCCATCGTCCTGACGCCCGACAAGGATGCCGGCACGCTGACCATCGCCGATAACGGAATCGGCATGGATCGCGACGATCTGATTTCGCATCTGGGCACGATCGCGCGCTCGGGCACGGCCGCCTTCATGAAGGCGCTGGACGCGGCGCAACGCAAAGACGTCGGCACGATCGGCCAGTTCGGCGTGGGCTTCTATTCGGCCTTCATGGTCGCCGACAAGGTCGGCGTCACCACCCGCAAGGCGGGGGCCGCGGAAGCCTGGCATTGGGAATCCGACGGCAAGAGCGGCTACACGGTCGTCCCCGCCGCGCGCGACGCGCGGGGCACGGAAATCGTGCTGCACCTCAAAGACGACGCGAAGGAATTCCTCGACGCCGATACGCTCGAGGATATCGTCAAGCGTTACTCCGACCATATCGCCATCCCGATCAAGCTCGGCGAGCGGACGCTGAACCGCGCCTCGGCGCCGTGGACGCGCGCGAAGTCGGACGTCACGCCCGAGCAGCACCAGGAATTCTATCGCCACATCGCCCACGCGTTCGACGCGCCGTGGGTCACGATGCATTGGCGTGCGGAAGGCAAGATCGAGTATTCCGCGCTGCTCTACGTGCCCGAAACGCGCACGTCCGATCTGTTCCATCCCGACCGCAAGCACGGCGTGAAGCTTTATGTGCGCCGCGTCTTCGTCAACGAAGCGCCGGAAGGCTTGCTGCCGCGTTACTTGCGCTTCCTGCGCGGCGTGGTGGATTCCGAAGATCTGCCGCTGAACGTGTCGCGCGAGATGTTGCAAAACAACCCGGTGCTGACCTTGATCCGCCAGGGTGTCACGACGCGCGTGCTGTCGGAGCTCGAAAAGAAAGCCAAGGACGCGGCCGATTACGCCAAGTTCTGGGAGAGCTTCGGCGAGGCGCTGAAGGAAGGCATTTTCGAGGATAAGGACAACGGCACGCGGGTCCTGGGCCTTGCGCGTTTCCGCTCGACCTTGCATCCCGATGGTTGGGTCTCGCTGGCCGATTACGTGTCGCGCATGAAGCCGGGCCAAGAAGCGATCCACTACATCGCCGGCGACGATCCCAAGCTGGTCGCGAAATCGCCGCATCTGGAAGGATTCGTGAAGCGCGGCGTGGAAGTGCTGCTGCTATCCGATCCCGTCGACGAATTCTGGATCGCGCAGACCGACGCGTTCGACGGCAAGAAGTTCAAATCCGTGACGCGCGGCGGCGCCGATCTCGACAAGATCGCGCCCGAAGCCGACAAGAAGGACGAAGCCAAGCCCGAAGAAACGTCGAGCGATGCGGCCGCGTTGATCGCGTTGTTCCGTTTGGCGCTGGGCGAGCAGGTCAAGGACGTGCGCGCGTCGCAACGTTTGGCGGAAAGTGCGGTCTGCCTTGTCGCCGACGACAGCGATATCGACATCCATCTGGAACGGATGCTGCGCCAGCATAAGCAGCTCGGCTTCTCCGCCAAGCGCATCCTGGAGATCAATCCCGCGCATCCGACGATCAAGTCGCTGGTCGCGGCCTTGACCAAGGCCGAGGGCGATACGGCGATGCAAGCGCGTTTGGGCGAAGCGGCGAAGCTGCTTTACGACCAAGCGCGGATCGTCGAAGGCGACAAGCTGGAAGATCCCGCCGCCTTCGCCAAGCGCCTGTCGCAAGCTTTGGCCGACGGCTTCATCTGATGGCGGCGCGCGCGCGGCCCTCGCCTTTCGCCGCGTCGCTGCCCGCCCGTGCCGATGCGAAGGCGATGGATGCGGCCGATCCGCTGGCATCCGCGCGCAACCTTTTCAGCTTGCCGCCGGGGGCGATTTATCTCGCCGGCAATTCGCTGGGTGCCTTACCGCGCGCAACGGCCGCGCGCTTACAACAGGTCGCGCGCGACGAATGGGGCGACGACCTGTTCGCGTCGTGGGACAAACACGGCTGGAGCGATCTCGCCCGGCGCGCGGGCGACAAGATCGCCAAGCTGATCGGTGCGGCACCCGGCACGGTGCGCGTGGGATCGCGCGCGGCCTTGATGGCGCAACTGCCGCCGCAAACCGCGCCGCGCGATCATGTCGATCCCGTCACCGGCGCGTTGCGCGCCTTCGCGAATGCGGACGATGCCGGAGCGCCGATCCTGTGGGATGTGTCGGGATCGGCCGGCGCCGTGCCGCTCGATCTGGCGACGACAAGCATCGCCTACGCGATCGGCGATGGGTGCGGCTTCTTGAATGGCGGGCCGGGCGCGCCGGCGTTTCTCTATATCGCCAAGGGCCATCCCGCACCCGACGCCGAACCGCCATCGATCCTGGCGCTGGCCGCGTTGGAAGTGGGCGTCGATACGGCGCTGAGCGTATCGATGACGGAGCTGCGCGCGAAATCGGAAGCGCTGACCGAGATTTTCCGCACGCTGGTGCAATCGCGCGCGGCCGAACTCGGTCTCGAAGGACTTTCGTCCATCGATCCCGAAAGGCGCGGCAGTCAAATCTCGTTCCGCCACGAACATGCCGACGCGATCGCCCAGGCGCTGATCGCACAAGGCGTCACCGGCGATTTTCGTGCGCCCGATATTCTGCGCTTCGGCTTCGCGCCGCTTTACCTGCGTTACGTCGATGCGTGGGATGCGGCGGCGTATCTGGTCGATACGATCGAAAGCCGCGTCTTCGACGACGAAAGATTCCGCCGCCGCCAAGCGGTTACGTGACGGGCGGGATTATTCGTCCGCCTGCCCCGTTCTTGGGGCATGAAAGCCACAGCCATCCCCTTGGCGCTGGCCGTAGGCGTGCTTTGCGCCGTCCCGGCCTTCGCCCAAACGCCGTCGCCCAAGCCCGTTCCGCCGCAAGCCGACAGCCCCGAGGCGATCGCCCGCGACGGAATGGCCAAGCTGTTGCAGGCGTTGAAACTGTTCGTCGACAATCTGCCCCAATATGCGGCCCCCGAGATCGACGCGCAGGGCAATATCGTGATCCGGCGCTTGAACCCGCCGACCGCGCGGCGCGACACGCCACCGCCGCGCGACGACGACTCGCTGCCGCTTTAAACGAAAAACCCCGGGACTTGGCGTCCCGGGGTTTCGTTCGTCGCGTCGTGACCTTCGTGCTTAGGCGGTCTTGAGCAGCCCGCGCAGCACGTAGGGCAGAATGCCGCCGTGACGGTAGTACTCGACCTCGTCGAGCGTATCGATGCGGCAGAGCAGATCCACCGTATCGACCGCACCCGAGGCGCGCTTGATGGTCAGCTTCACCGTCTGGCGCGGCTTGATGCCGTCGCCGATGCCGGTGAAGTCGCACACTTCCGTGCCGTCGAGTTTCAACGTCTGGCGCGTGACGCCGTCGGGGAACTGCAACGGCAGAACGCCCATGCCGACGAGGTTCGAGCGGTGGATACGCTCGAAGCTTTCGGCGACGACCGCCTTCACGCCCAGCAAGATCGTACCCTTCGCCGCCCAGTCGCGCGACGAGCCGGTGCCGTATTCCTTGCCGGCGAAGATGCACAACGGCGTGTTGCGCGCCTTGTACTTCATCGCCACGTCGTAGATCGACATGACTTCGCCTTCCGGCTGAAGCTTGGCCATGCCGCCGGTCGTGCCGGGGGCCGCCTCGTTCTTCAGACGGATATTCGCGAAGGTGCCGCGCATCATGATTTCATGATTGCCGCGGCGCGCGCCGAAGGAGTTGAAGTCGACCGGGCGCACCTGACGCTCGGTCAGGTATTCGCCCGCCGGGCCGTCCTTCTTGATGTTGCCGGCCGGGCTGATGTGATCGGTCGTGATCGAATCGCCCAGCAACGCGAGCGGACGCGCACCCGTGATGTTCGAGAAACCACCCGCTTCGCGCGGCAGGTTTTCGAAATAGGGTGCCAGCTTCACATAGGTGGAACCTTCGTCCCACTTGTACGTCATGCCCGTGCCGCCGCCCATCTTCTGCCACATCGCATCGCCCTTGAAGACGTTGGCGTAGCGCGTGCGGAACATCTCGGCCGTCAGGTTCTTGCGGATCGTGTCCGTGATTTCCTGGTTCGACGGCCAGATGTCCTTGAGATAGACCGGGCCGTCCTTGCCCATGCCCAGCGGCTCGGTCGTGATGTCCTTCAACATCGAACCGGCCAAGGCATAGGCGACCACCAACGGCGGCGAGGCGAGATAGTTCGCCTTGACCTGCGGATGGACGCGGCCTTCGAAATTGCGGTTGCCCGACAACACCGAGGTGACCGTGAGGTCGCCCTTGTCGATCGCTTCGGCGACCGGGTCCGGCAGCGGACCCGAATTGCCGATGCAGGTCGTGCAGCCGTAACCGGTGAGGTTAAAGCCCAGCGCGTCGAGATGCTGCATCAAGCCGGCGGCGACCATGTAGTCGGTCACGACCTGCGAGCCCGGCGCGAAGGAGGTCTTCACCCAGGGCTTGGCCTTGAGGCCCTTGGCCACCGCATTGCGCGCCACGAGACCCGCGGCGATCAGCACCGCCGGGTTCGACGTGTTCGTGCACGAGGTGATCGCGGCGATGACCACGTCGCCGTTCTTCAGCGTATAGCCGCCCGAGGCCGCGACAGGAACGCCGTCCTTGGCGTTCTTGGGGCCGAGCAATTCGGGCAGAACCTTCTCGAAGCCTTGCTTGGCCGACGACAGCGCCACCTTGTCCTGCGGACGCTTCGGCCCGGCGAGCGACGGTTCGACCGTGCCCATATCCAGTTCCAGCGTGTCGGTGAACACGGGGTCGGGCGAGTTGGCGTCGCGCCACATGCCCTGCGCCTTCGCGTAGGCTTCGACCAGCTTCACGCGCGACGGATCGCGGCCCGTGAAGTTGAGGAACGAGATCGTTTCCGCGTCGATCGGGAAGAAGCCGCAGGTCGCGCCGTATTCGGGCGCCATGTTGGCGATCGTCGCGCGGTCGGCGAGCGACAGCGCGTCGAGGCCGGGGCCGTAGAATTCGACGAACTTGTTGACGACACCCTTCTTGCGCAGCATCTGCGT
Source organism: Tagaea sp. (assembly GCA_965228135.1). Taxonomy (GTDB): domain Bacteria; phylum Pseudomonadota; class Alphaproteobacteria; order CACIAM-22H2; family CACIAM-22H2; genus Tagaea. The sequence goes on along the minus strand of OZ245798.1, from coordinate 3,523,427 downwards.
GACGGTCAGCACGAGATCGGTCGCCGTCATGCCTTCCTTGAGCTTGCCGGTGAGCTTGAACCCGATCACTTCGGGGATCAGCATCGACACGGGCTGGCCCAGCATCGCGGCTTCCGCCTCGATGCCGCCAACACCCCAGCCCAGCACGGCCATGCCGTTCACCATCGTGGTGTGGCTGTCGGTGCCGACCAGCGTGTCGGGATAGGCGTAGGTCGTGCCGTCGCCGTCCTGCGTCCACACGGTCTGCGCCAGGTATTCGAGATTGACCTGGTGGCAGATGCCGGTACCCGGCGGGACGACGCGGAAATTCGAGAACGCCGACTGGCCCCAGCGCAGGAAGGCGTAACGCTCGCCGTTGCGCTCGTATTCGATATCGACGTTCTTCTTGAACGAGTCCGGACCGCCGAAATGGTCGATCATCACCGAGTGGTCGATGACCAGATCGACCGGCGAGAGCGGGTTGATCTTGCGCGCGTCGCCGCCCATCGAGACCATCGCGTCGCGCATGGCGGCGAGATCGACGACGGCGGGAACGCCGGTGAAGTCCTGCATCAGCACGCGCGCGGGGCGATACGCGATTTCGCGCGTCGACTTCTTGTCTTTCGCCCAGGCCGACATCGCCTTGATGTCGTCGACGGAGACGGTGCGGCCGTCTTCCCAGCGCAGCAGGTTTTCGAGCAGAACCTTCAGCGAGTTCGGCAGGCGCTCGGTGCCGGTGATCCCCGCGGCCGCGGCCGCTTCAAGGCTGTAATAGGTGTAGGTCTTGCCATCGACCGAAAGCGTGCGGCGGGTTTTGAGCGTGTCGTTGCCGAATGCGGACATCGAGCCTTACTCCTCGGTGTTGGGCGGCCGTTGCGGCCCTCCCGGGACGGCGCTCAAGTAGCACGAAACTTTCCATAAGTCGAAAGCCATGCCGCTTGCTGGGGTTTGTCGCGGGCGGGCGTCAACAACCTGTTAACCCTCGCCGGGGCAAGGTCGGGGCCGGCCGTCCCGTTCCGGGCCCGGTCCCCGGGGAAAGCTGGCGTGGCGGAATCAGCCGCAAAGACCGATCGCAGGACCGAAACCCGTGCGCCGCCCCGTGCACTGGATGTCGCGCGGCTGCGGTGGGTCCTGTTGGGACTGGTTCTGCTGCTGGGTGTGGCGATCGGCTTCGTCTATGTGACCGCCGCAAGATCGGCCAACGAGCGCACGGTCGAAACCACCGCCCGCCAGGCGGCGGCCTTGGCCCGCACGCTGGAAGCCCATGCCGCGCGCAGCTTCGGCGCGGCGGACACGGCCCTGTCCGCGCTGGTCGAAGCGCTGGAAGGGCGCGGCGCCTTCGCCGGGGTCGATCTTCAGGCGATGATCGCCGACCGCCATAATTTCGTGCCCGGCATCCATTCGATTTTCTGGATCGACGCGGACGGCGAGGTGCGGCTCGATTCCACCACCATCGACGTGGCCCCGCGCGACGTTTCCAACGCGGCCTTTTTCGTGGCGCATCGCGATCGTTCGGGTTTGGGGCTGTATCTTTCCCCGCCGATGGCCGATCCCGACACGGACGCGCCGGTGCTGGTGCTGTCGCGCCGGCTGGAGGATGCGCAAGGTAATTTCGCCGGCGTGATCGCGGCGGCCCTCGACGCCGAGTATTTCCGCGCCTACTACGCCACGCTGGATGTCGGCGCCGGTGGTTCCATCGCGCTGTGGAGCGGCGACGGCATGTTGCTGGTCCGCGAGCCGCGCAGTCCGACGATGATCGGGCGCGTCTTCGCCGGCCAGCCTTTGCATCGCGGCCTGATGACGGGTTTGCGCGAGCAAACGCATCGCGTGGTATCGCCGCTGGACGGCGTCGCCCGGCTGCAATCCTGGCGCCGCGTGGCGGATCTGCCGTTCGTCGTTTCGATCGCCTATGCCGAGGAATATTACATGGCGCCGATGCGCGCCGCCTTGCGCACGCAGCTGATCGCGGTCGCGGCGGGGGCGGCGATCACGCTCGCACTCGCCTTTCTCGTGTGGTTCCAGCTGGGCCGTCACGCGCGGCTCGACGCCGAGCGCCGGGCGGGCATCGAACGCCTCGCGCAATCGCGCCGCCAATTGCGCACGGTCGTCGACACCGTGCCCGCGATCATCAACGCCAAGGATCGCGACGGCCTTTACACGCTGATGAACGCCTATCAGGCGGCGGTGTTCGGCGTGCATCCGCGCGTCACCATCGGCAAGCGCGTGTCGGATTTCGTCGCCCAGCCTTTGGCGGCGGAGGTCGAAAAGCTGGAACGCGAATTGGTCGAAACCGGCCGCGCGATCCGCGATCACGCCGAGAATTTCCCCGACGCGTCGGGGCGGATGCGCCATTTTCTGACCAGCAAGATCCCGATCTTCGGCGGCGACGGCAAGGTCACGCAATTCGTGTCGGTCGCGACCGACGTGACGGCGATCCGCGAAATGGAAGCCGCGACGCGCGCCGCCGAAGCGCGCATGCGCGCGGCGATCGAATCGATTCCCGAAGGTTTCGCGATCTACGACGAAAGCGATCGTCTGATCGTCGCCAACCGGCCTTATGTCGAGATGTTCGCGGGCGAAGCCGATCCCGCGCGCATCCAGGGCCGGACCTTCGAGGAAATCGTGCGCATGTCGCTCGCGCGGGGCGAACCGCCGGAGCCCGGCTTCACGGTCGAAGCCTGGGTCGCCGAACGGATACGCCGCCATCGCGACGGCGGGACGGGCATGCGTTTGCTGCGCATCGCCGACGGGCGCACGATTTCGGTCGCCGAACGCCACGTGCCGGGCGTGGGCATCGTCGGCATCCGCACCGACGTATCGAAATTGGTGGAAACCGAAGCCGCCTTGCGCAACGCGCGCGACGCGGCCGAATCCGCCAACCGCGCCAAATCGCAATTCCTGGCGAATATGAGCCACGAGCTGCGCACGCCGCTCAACGCCATCATCGGTTTCGCCGAGATGATCGAGAAGGAGATTTTCGGCAAGGTCGGCAGCAAGCGCTACATCGAATACGCCAACGACATCGCGGCGTCCGGCCGGCATCTGGTGGATTTGATCGGCGACGTGCTCGACATGTCGAAGATCGAGGCCGGGCGCTACGCGCTGGAGGAGGAACCGATCGAACTTGGGCCCACGATCGACGCGGCGGTCGCCATCGCGCGCGGCCAGGCCCATCACGCGGGCGTGCGCTTGCACGCCGCGGGCGACAAGCTGCGCTTGCGCGCCGACGGGCGCGCGTTGCGCCAAGTGCTGCTCAATCTTCTATCCAACGCGATCAAGTTCACGCCCAAAGGCGGGCGCGTGGATGTCGCCTGGCGTGCGGGCGAATCGGGCGTGGAGATCGACGTCATCGATACCGGCATCGGCATCGCGCAAGACGAATTGGCGCATGTCATCGAACCGTTCCGCCAAGCCCAAGGTGTCGGCCGGAATTTCGGCGGCACGGGGCTGGGCCTCGCCATCACCAAGCGCTTGGTCGAATTGCATGGCGGAAGGCTGGAGATCGAAAGCCAGACCGGCAAGGGCACGCGCGTGCGTTTCGTGCTGCCCGCCGAACGCGTGCTGCGCGACGCGGCTTAATCGGGCTTCGGCCCCGTCCAGGCGGCGCGCGCCAGCGATTCGTGCAGATCGACATGGCCCGACGCCACGCGCGCCAGCGCCGACAACACGCCCAATTGTTCCGGCGTGAAAATTCGCGGCTTCACATCGAACACGCAAAACGAGCCGAGCACGAAACCGTCGGCCGTGGACAAGGGCGCGCCCGCATAGGCGCGCACGAAGGGTGCCCCGCGCACGGCGGGATGATCGGCGACCAGCGGATGGATGCTGGCATCCTCGATCACCACGGGTTTGCGGTCGCGCACGACGTACTGGCAAAAGGATTCGGCGCGGGTGGTTTCGCGGTTCGCCGGGCCGGCGACGGATTTGAGGCTTTGCCGATTCGCCGAGATCAGCGAGATCGCCGACGTCGGCACGTCGAAATAGTTTTTCGCGAACGCCGTCAGTCGATCCAGCGCCGGCTCGTCGGGCTTGTCGAGCAGGTTGCTCGCGGCGAGTGCGTGCAAGCGCACATGTTCGAGCGCCATATCGGGCGTGAGCGGCGCCACGGCGCGGGTGTCGAGCGAGCGTTCGCAGGCTTCGGTGTCGTCCGTCATGATCTTCACCACGCCGATTTTTCGATATGGCGGCGCGCGATGAAGGCGTAGAGACGCCGGAACGCCGCATCGAATTCGCGCGGCTCGTCGCCCGTATCGCGCCACGCATCGGCGATGTCCTGCCACGGCACCAGCGCGAAATACAGTTTGTTGCGCCGTTCGGCGATATGGCGCAACGCCGTATCGACATGGCGCAAGGCGCCGGGCGCATCGGCCAATGTCGCGTCGATCGCTTCGATCGCCGCGCGGAACTGGGCGATCGGTTCGGCCATCAGATCGACCACGCGCCGCATGTCCTGAGCGCCGGCGCGATCGCGCGCGCGAGCCAGGGTGGCCGCGTTCAATCGTTCCCGGATCATGATCACGGCGGCGCAGCGCGCGCGCAAGACTTCGATCAGCGCCAGACCGTCGATCATGCGTTCGACGCGCGCCATCAACTCGGCTTTCTGGTCCGGCGACATCCCGCACAGCTTCAGCAAGGTTTGCGTCACGCGGCCGGATTCGAGTTCCACGACGGGGTCGATACCTTGCGCGTCGCCCAACGTCGCGGCGACGAGTGCGCGCGCCAATCGCATTTCGGCCGCCGCACGCTGCGCCGCGTCGGGCTTCCACGACGCCCGACCATCGATGATTTCCGTCGGGATCGCGTCGCCGGGCCGGATCACGCGGATCGCGCGCAGCGCCTTGGGCACGATCGACAGCAAATGTCCGTCGCGCCCGTCGGCGTCGATCGAGAAGGTCTTGCGCAAGCTGGGCAGCGCGATGGCGCCGATGACGTCGCCCAAATCCATGCAGAACACCGGCGCTTCGCCGGTATCGGGGCGGAAATGCGCGCCGGGCACGTTGAACACCCGATGCTCGAAAGAAAAATGGGTCAACGAACCGTCCGGCATGCTCACTCCCCGTCCGTACAAACTGGGCCGAAGGGCGAATCATGAACCCATCTCGGTCCAGTTGTTATATACAACTTACCTTTGATCTGGGTATTCGTGAAGCGAATTGCAGATAATTAAAATCCGCCTAAGTAATGTATTTTAATCTCCCCCACATGGTTAATGATAAGAAATCCAGTGTGGCAGGGCTTACGGCAGCGCACCGGACCAGCCGGCTTTGCCGCTCGCTTCCTGCAGATCGACATAACCCGATGCGACGCGCGCCAAAGCGGCGAGCACGGCGAGTTGCTTGGGTGGAAAGACGCGCGGTTTGACGTCGAACACGCAGAACGCGCCAAGCACGAAACCATCGGCCGTGCGCAAGGGCGCCCCGGCATAAGCGCGCACATGCGGCGCGCCCAGCACGGCGGGATGCGCGCTGACCAACGGATCGATGCTCGCGTTTTCGATCGTCAGCGGCTTGCGGTCGCGCACGACATATTGGCAGAAGGATTCGTCGCGCGTGGTTTCGCGGTTCGCCGGACCCGCGACCGATTTCAGGATCTGCTTGTCGGCGGTAATCAGCGAAACCGCTGCGGACGGTACCGCGAAATAGTCGCGCGCCCACGCGGTCAAACGATCGAGGGCGGGATCGTCGGCGGTATCCAGCAAACCGCAATCGCGCAGCGCGTAGAGACGCAGCTTTTCGTTCAGCGCTTCCGAAGCGGTCGAATTGTCGGTTTCACCGGCGGGAGACGTTTGGGTCATGACGCGAATATGGCTCTGGGAACCCGACGATCAATAGTGAATCGGCGCAGCCCTCCGGACGCGAAAATTTTACCGATCGCCCTGGATCGGAGCGGACGAAAAAAACGGCGCCAACAGGGCCAGCACCACATCGCGAGCCTGGAATTGCGGCTGATGGGCGCAATCGGGGATCAGCCGGGTTTCGCAAGGCCCGGTCACGGCACGCGCAATCCGCGCCAATTGATCGGGGGAGCCGTATTCGTCGTCCGCCCCCTGCAACGCCAGAACCCGCGCCCCGATAGGTCCAATATCGGCTTCGATATTCCAGAATGCGAACGGTGCCGACAGCCAAGTATCCGCCCAGGCGAAGAACAACGCCTCGGTCCCCGCACCATGATAGCGCGCCAAGCGCTGCTTCAGATCGGTCGTGCGCCAAGCCTCGACGGCGCGCGCGATGCCGGCGCGCGTCACGGGCTCGACGAAGACATGCGCGGCCATCGTCGCGATACGATGATAGCGCGTGGGATCGAACGCCCCCGCCAGCAAGGCGATCGACCCGCCATCGGAATGGCCCAACAAATCGGCCGAGGCGATTCCGGCGGCGTCCAGCGTTTCGCCCAAAGCCCGCGCCTCGCGATGGAGATAATCGCTGCGGCGCTTATCCGCGATGGGATCGGACGCGCCATGGCCGAAACGTTCATAGACGAAGCCCGGGCGCTTGGTGGCCGCGCAGAGCGCATCGGGGAAATCGCGCCATTGCGCGATCGAACCCAGGCCTTCGTGCAGAAAGACGATCGGCGTACCGGCCGCGGCTTCGGGCCAAATCCGGCGAAAGGCGACACGGCCTTGCGTTAACTCCAGGCGGTCGACCATCGCGGCGCTTTCTTGACCTATCCCAAACTTCCAGGCTTAACTTCGCGTATCGCCGAACGGGACCGGCGTCGAACGGCAAATTATATCGCAGCCGGACGCGGCGGATAGTGTTCCGACGGAAACGGGGAAGAACGGGACGTCGATACGATGCCGATTCCGGCCGATCGCGCGAACGATACGTTTCCCAAGCTGCTCCGGCGCAATGCGCAATTGCGCGGACAACGCGTGGCGATGCGCGAAAAGGAATTCGGCATCTGGCAAAGCTGGAATTGGGCGGCGATGGAAGCCGAAATCCGGCGCTTGGCGAAGGGCCTGGCCGCGATCGGCCTGAAGCGCGGGCAGACGATCGCGCTGGTCGGCGACAACCGGCCCAAACTCTATTGGGCGATCTGTGCGGCACAATGTTTGGGCGCGATCCCCGTACCCGTCTATCAGGATGCGGTCGCCGACGAGATGGCGTTCGTGATCGGCCATGCCGAAACGCATATCGCCATCGCCGAAGATCAGGAACAGGTCGACAAGCTGCTCGCCATCGCCGCAACAACGCCGGCCCTGACCCGCATCGTCTATACCGATGCGCGCGGCATGCGGAACTACGCCGATCCCGCTTTGATGAGCTACGAATCGTTGATCGAGGCCGGTAAGGTGCATGACGATTCATGGCTCGATGCCGAGATCGCCAAGGGCAAGGGCGGCGACGCGTCGGTGATGCTCTACACGTCCGGCACCACCGGCCAGCCCAAAGGCGTGCTGCTGAGTTTCGACAACGTGATCCGCACGGCCGAAAACGCCATCGCTTTCGACAAGCTCAACGCGGCCGACGAAATCCTCGCCTATCTGCCGATGGCCTGGGTCGGCGATCATATCTTCTCGTACGCGGAGGCTTACGTCGCCGGGTTCTGCGTCAACTGCCCCGAATCCGGCGCCACGGTGATGACCGATCTGCGGGAGATCGGGCCGAGCTTTTTCTTCGCCCCGCCGCGAATATTCGAAAACATCCTGACCCAGGTTTCGATCCGGATGGAGGATGCCGGCGCGATCAAACGCTGGCTTTACCGGCATTTCATGAAGGTCGCGAAACGCACCGGAATCGCATTGATGGACGGCAAGCCGGTCTCGACTTTCGATCGGCTGCATTACGCGCTGGGCGAATTCCTGGTCTATGGGCCGATCAAGAACGTGCTGGGGCTTTCGCGCATGCGCCTGGGCTACACCGCCGGCGAGGCGATCGGCCCGGATATCTTCGATTTCTACCGGTCGCTCGGCCTCAATCTCAAACAGCTTTACGGCGCCACCGAAACCTCGGTCTTCATCTGCATGCAGCCCGATGGGCAGATCAAATCCGACACGGTCGGCGTGGCCGCCCCCGAGGTCGAAATCAAAATCGCCGACAGCGGCGAAGTGCTGGTGAAATCGCCGGGCGTGTTCGCCGCCTATTACAAAAATCCGGACGCGACCGGCGGCGCCAAAACGCCGGACGGTTACTACCGCACCGGCGATGCCGGCTTCTTCGATCGCGACGGGCATTTGAAGATCATCGACCGCGCGAAGGATGTGGGCCGCCTGACCGACGGCACGCTGTTCGCGCCGAAATACGTCGAGAACAAGCTGAAATTCTTCAGCTACGTGAAGGAAGCGGTCGCGTTCGGCGACGGGCGCGAGCGCGTCACCGTGTTCGTGAATATCGACCTGGAAGCCGTCGGCAATTGGGCCGAGCGCAACGGCATCGCTTACGCCAGCTATCAGGAACTCGCCGCCAAGAAGGAGGTTTACGATCTGATCGGCGGATGCGTCGAACAGGTCAATCGCGATCTCGCCAACGATCCGCAGCTGGCGGGCTCGCAAATTCGGCGCTTCCTGGTGCTGCATAAAGAACTCGACGCCGACGACGGCGAATTGACCCGCACGCGCAAAGTGCGGCGCGGCTTCATCGCCGAGCGTTATGCTTCCTTGGTTGAGGCACTCTATTCGAACACCGACCGCGCCCATATCTCGACCGCGATCACGTATGAGGATGGGCGCAAAGGCCGGCTCGACGCGGACCTTATGATTCGCGATGTGAGCCGCGCGGCATGAGCGAAATCCTGCTCAAGGTCGACAACGTGTCGCTGGGTTTCGGCGGCGTGAAAGCGTTGAGCGAGGTGTCGTTCGACATCGTGAAGGGCGAGATCCGCGCGATCATCGGCCCCAATGGCGCCGGCAAATCGTCGATGCTGAACTGCATCAACGGCTTCTATCAGCCCAGTGCGGGACGCATCGTCTACAAGGGTGTCGAGCGCCACGCGATGCGCCCCCATGTGGCGGCGGCGGGCGGCATCGCGCGTACCTTCCAGAACATCGCGTTGTTCAAGGGCATGTCGACGCTCGACAACATCATGACCGGGCGCCTGCTGAAGATGAATCGCGGCTTCTTCTGGCAATGCCTGCATTGGGGTCCGGCGCGCGCCGAGGAGATCGCGCATCGCGAATTCGTCGAGCGGATCATCGATTTCTTGGAAATCCAGGCGATCCGCAAAACACCCGTCGGCCGCCTGCCCTATGGTTTGCAGAAGCGCGTGGAACTGGGCCGCGCGCTGGCCGCCGAGCCCGAATTGCTGCTGCTCGACGAGCCGATGGCGGGCATGAATCTGGAGGAGAAGGAGGATATGTGCCGCTTCATCCTCGACGTGAACGAGGAATTCGGCACGACGATCGCGCTGATCGAACACGATATGGGCGTGGTCATGGATATTTCCGACCGCGTGGTCGTGCTGGAATACGGGCGCAAGATCGCCGACGGCACGCCCGACGCGGTGAAGGCCGACAAGCGCGTGATCGACGCGTATCTGGGTGTCGCCCATGAATGAAATCGCGCAGCTCCTGTTCGGCCCGCTGACGGAAATCTGGGAATTCCCGGCGTTCTTCGCCGAAGTCGTGATCGGCGGGCTTCTGTCGGGCGTGATGTACAGCCTGGTGGCGTTGGGCTTCGTGCTGATCTTCAAAGCGTCGGGCGTGTTCAATTTCGCGCAAGGCGCCATGGTGCTGTGCGCGGCATTGACCTTCGTTGGCTTCGAGGAACTCGGCGCGCCGTTCTGGCTCGCGCTGATCTTGACGCTGGGCGTGATGCTGCTGATGGCGCTGGCGATCGAGCGTCTGGTGTTGCGCCCGCTGGTCAACCAAGCGCCGATCATCCTGTTCATGGCGACGATCGGCGTGACCTTCTTCATCGACGGCCTGTTCCAGACGATCTGGGGATCGGACGTGAAGCGCCTCGACGTCGGCATTCCCAAGGATCCGATCGAATTCGCCGGTGTGCAGGTCAACAGCTTCGATATCGTCGCGGCCTTGATCGCGGGCGCGTTAGTCGGCGGTCTCGCCTTCTTCTTCCAGTCGACGCGCATCGGCCGGGCGCTGCGCGCCGTCGCCGACGATCATCAAGCAGCACAGTCTGTCGGCATTCCGCTGCAAACGATCTGGGTGATCGTCTGGGCGGTCGCGGGGCTTGTGGCGCTCGTCGCCGGGATTATGTGGGGCTCGAAACTCGGCGTGCAATTCTCGCTCGCCCTCATCGCGCTGAAGGCGTTGCCGGTGCTGATCCTGGGCGGTTTCACGTCGATTCCCGGCGCCATTGTCGGCGGGCTTATCATCGGCATGGGGGAGAAAGTGGCCGAGGTCTATTGGGCGCCGGGGATCGGCGGCGGGATCGAGGATTGGTTCGCCTATATCCTCGCGCTCGTGTTCCTGATGTTCCGGCCGCAAGGCCTGTTCGGCGAAAAAATCATCGAGCGCGTTTGATGCTGTATCGCGAATCCGGCCAATTCAAATCCGATTACGCCGCCGATCAGGCGATCTTCCCGATCCGCCAGGATCGCATCGGCATGGCCGTGATTTTGTTCGCGGCTTTCGTCGTCGTGCCGCTGGTCGCCGATCATTATTTCCTGTCGACGATCCTGATCCCGTTCCTGATCTTCGCGCTGGCCGCGATCGGCCTCAACATCCTCACCGGCTATTGCGGGCAATTGTCGCTGGGAACCGGCGGCTTCATGGCCTGCGGCGCCTTCGCCGCCTATAAATTCGCGACCGCGTTCCCCGAACTCAACATCGTGCTCGTCTTCCTGCTGTCGGGCGGGGTGGCGGCGGCCGTGGGCGTGGTGTTCGGCGTGCCGAGTCTGCGCATCAAAGGCTTCTATCTGGCGGTCGCGACGCTGGCGGCGCAGTTCTTTTTGATCTGGCTGTTCACCAAGCTGCCGTGGTTCACGAATTACTCGAGCTCGGGCGTCATCTCCGCCCCGCCACGGGCGGTGTTCGGCTTTTACGTGACGGGCATCGAGGCGACGGCGGAGGCGAAGTACATCTTCTGCCTGTCGTTGGTCGCGGTGCTGGCGCTGGTCGCGAAGAATCTGGTGCGCGGGCGCGTGGGCCGCGCCTGGATGGCGATCCGCGACATGGATATCGCGGCGGAGATCATCGGCATCCGGCCGTTGCGCACCAAGCTGCTCGCCTTTGCTGTCTCGTCTTTTTACTGCGGCGTGGCGGGCGCGCTGTGGGCGTTCATCTACACAAGCGCGGTCGAAGCGCTCGCCTTCGACATCAACCGGTCCTTCCAGATCCTGTTCATGATCATCATCGGCGGCTTGGGGTCGATCCTCGGCTCGTTCTTGGGGGCGGCGTTCATCGTGCTGCTGCCGATTTTCCTCAACGTCGTGCCGACGTCGCTGGGCGTGCCGCTCTCCACCGCCACGATCGCGCATTTCGAATACATGATCTTCGGCGCGCTGATCGTGTTCTTCCTGATCGTCGAGCCGCACGGCCTCGCGCGGCTTTGGCAATTGGCCAAGGAAAAACTGCGTTTGTGGCCGTTCCCGCACTAATCCTTCGTGGCGGCGTTGAGGACCAGCGTGCTGCGCTCCAGATCGTCGATCGCGGCCAGCAGCTCGGCATAGGCGTCGGCGATACTCTTCGTCAGCGCAGAGCTCATTCCGGCGCGCGCCTTGTCGGCGTTTTTATCGGTCGCCCCGGGATCGTCCTTTTTCGCCGCGTCGGCCGCAGCCGCGACCGCGAGCTTGCGGAAGGCCACCATATCGCGCAAACGCTCCGCGATCAGGCGCCGCCGCTCGGCGGTTTCGTCCTGCTTCGCGTCGAGCTTCGGCGGCTCCGCGAGCATCTTCGTGTCCGTCCAGTAATTCGCCAGCAACTTGTTGACGCTGTCGCGCTTGTCTGCATCGACGGCGTCCATCGCCGCGATTTTGTCCCGCGCGGTGCCGAGGATCGAGCCTTGCGCATCGGGTTTGTCGATACCTGACAGCTTGCGCACGGTCGCGTAGAGCGCCTTGATCTTTTCCGCGTGATCGTCGCGGAATTTGGTGAAGGCGCGCTCCATCTGCGTTTGGTCGGTGCGCGTCGTATTGGCCGTCTGGCCGCCCGAACCGGGACCGACGGCGGCCGGCGACAAGCCGGGCATACGCGCGCCCAAATTGAACATCGCGAGTTTGCGCATCGATTCCGAGAGCTTCGCGGGATCGGATTCGTAGCCTTTGGCGTACCAATTGCCGATATCGTCCTTCACCAGGACGAAATTCGTGCGGCCCACGCCATCGAGGCGGACGCGATTGATGTTCTGCCAATTCTGACGGTCGATATCCGCTCTCACGCGCAGATTATCCATTTCCTCGAGATTGGCGATGCTGGCGCCGATCAATGGGATGCTGCGCCAGAACGAGCGTTGCAGCCGATTCTCCGCGCCCAGACCGGGATTGGGTTGAATCGCCGACGCGGCGTTCACCATCCGCAGGAACGCCGATGGCGGGACGATATAGGCCATCTCGGAGCGTTGATCGATGGCGATCGAGATGGCGTTGGCGATCTGCCGGGCCTGCGGCGACTCCGCGCCGAGACGGCGCGACACTTCGACGTACTCGAACCGCAGATTTCGGATAAGTGCGTCGAACGTATCGACCGCCGTCGCCCCGTCGGGCAGCGTGGCAAGCGCGCCGGCCACGTCGCGCGACAAGGGCGGATTGAAGGTCTTTGCGACGGCGCTCGCCGTCGTCCACGCCGGTTTGTCGGCGTTGAGTGCCGCCGATTGCAGCGCCGCGATTCTGTCCAACACCGCTTTCCACGCGGCATCGGCCGAAATCGAGGGCTGGGCACCGCTATAAGCGGCGATCAGATCCGCACGTTTGGCCAGTAGGATTGCTCCGGCGGCGTTGCGCGCGGCGGTATCTTTTTCGAGCTTATCGATCAACTCCGCGAACTGCTTCGCCTCCGTCGCTTCCTCGAGCTTCTTTTTCGCGGCATCGGCGGCGGCTTGCGCCGTTTTCAAGGCACCGTCGCCGTTCGTCTTATCAAGGTCCAAGCGCCGCTCAAAATTCTGGCGCCACGCTGCGAATGTCTGCTTCGCGGCAGCGATTGAGAATGGGGGGATCTGGGAAACTTGATCCAGATATTCCTTCAACTTTGCCGCGAGCTTTGTTTCGTCGAGATCCGTCGCGAAGGTCCGCGGCGGGAGGGGGGCGATCTTGGACTCCAGATCGACGCGGAAGTCGGAGAAGGCTGTCGAGGGCGGCGGCGCGGGGAGGGCTGTCGCCATCTCATCCAGCGCCTTCTTTAGCCTACCGCTTTTGATCTCGGTCGAGATCAAACTCAGGTTGTCCGCCTGCGATTTGATTGGCGCCAATGCATTGTCTTTAGTCAGTTTGTCCTGCCGCGCAGCGTCTACCGCGCGTCCGGCGACGGCGGGATCTTCTGAAAGTTTGGCGTCGCTTAACTTCTTTTTCGCATCCCTGAGGGTGGCCGTATCACTCGGCGGCATTGCCGCGACGGCGGCGATCAGATCGTCGACGATCCGGCCCGGGTCGAGCGCCAGCTTCTCGGCGGCGGCCTTCATCGCCGTGCCGCCCGGAGAGCGCGCGAGATAGGTTTGACGGCGCCGGAGTTCGTCGATCTGAACCGTCAGTTGATTCGCGACGGCCTGGAGCGCCGCGATGTAACGGGTCACACTTGCTCGGGTGCCCCCGTCATAGCCGGTGAAAATCGAATCATTGTTCGCCAAAAACGCGACTTTTGCCGCGAAATCGCCGACGGCATCGAGAAGGGGCCACGCGGCGGGACGGAGCGCGCCATCTTTGGGCGGGACGCTTTGGGCCTTTTCGTTCTGGCGGACAAATTCCTGAATGCGCTCGACGATGCCTTTCGTATCGGCGCCTTCATCGATACCGAGACCGGAATCGCCCAATGCGCCGGCCCATGCAGTTTCGAACCGGACCGTGTCGACCGAGAAGCTCGGTGCGCGCGCCATCCCATAGGCGAACCGCTCCGTATCCGGAAATACGACAATCGGCGCGGATTTATTGCACAAGATGCTGAGCGTGCTTCGGCTCCTTGTGCCGCCTGTCAGGGCGACATGGGCCTCTCGCAACGCTTTGACGGCGGACACCGCAGAAGCCGTATCTTTCTCCGCCGCCGCCTCCAACCATACCCCCACTCGCGCGGCGGCGGCGGCGGCCAATTGCGGATAGGCGCCTGAGTTCGCCAGGCGATTACCCGAATCGCATCCTAGAAAGCTGGTCGCCGGCGGCATCGTCGAGTCGGCCAAACCGGAAACGGGAGGGCCGAAACTCGAAGATGCAACCAAGGCGGCACTCTCGCCGTCGGTCATCAAGCCGATCAGGCGGGCTATCGAACGGCGTGCTTCGGAATTCGTTACACTGCGGCCAACAAGCTCTTGCGCCTTCACAAGGGTCGATGGGTCTTCATAAAGATCGAGGAGCAATCGGTATCCGCGTTCGAAAGCTTCGCGCGCCATTCGGATGTTCACGGCCGCCGCACGAACTTCTTCGACGGCTCGATCGCCGGCGGGCGTCTCGGTGCTGGAATTTGGGGCGCCGAGCTTTGCTTTCGGCGCGAACAATGCCTTTAGAGTCGCGTGCCAGCCCGGGTCGGCTTCGAGCAATCGCTGCGCCGCATTAACCGAAATGTGCTCGAGGGATTGGTTCGGGTCGTTGTAGAGCGCGGCCACGAGCGCTGCGGCACGCGACCGACCGACGGCGTCGGGCAAGTTGGCGTCGCGAATACCGATAAACCGCTCGAACGCCGTCTTCAGCCTGTCGTTCGGACTGGAATACGCTTCGCGCCATTCTTTCGCATGCGCTTCGTTCCATTTGCGGCGCGTGCTTTCGCGCTGCGCGATATCAATTATTGAGTTGCGCGCAGCGAGCGTAAGTTTAGCCAACCCCTCGAATTCGAGACCGCGCGGTTCATACAAGTTAACAATAGCGTTCACACGCTCGGCGCGGTCGTCGACGAGGGAATCGCACTCCCGTCTTTCGAATTCGCGAACCCAGCTGTTGTCTTTCCAAGGACACGTTTTTTCAAAATAGTCTCGAGCGTCTTTGCGCCATTCGTTTCGGCGCGGATCGCCGAATGCGGTATCAAGTTTGCGCTGTATATCCGCCATCGCCAATTCGTCGCGCAACGAGACGAGCAGCGGGCGCGCGGCGATCGCCATCGCGCCGATCTGCTGGACCTGCATGTCCTGATGGTTGGCCAAAGCGCCTTTATAGACATCGACATCGATTTCGACGTTGGCGCAACCCGTCGCGAAAGCGAGTGCGAAAGCCGCCGCCGAACGAGAGATTAGGGCGCTTCGCATATCACTGCCCCTTCGCTTCGTCGGCTTTGGCGTCGGCCGCGAGTTCGGCGCGCGCGGGCTCGGCCGTGCGCCGCACGGTCGCAAGGTCGGCGAGAACCGTCAGCAGATCGCCGCGCAAGGCGCGCGTGCCGGCACCGTCGCGCGCCGCCGCGACGTCGCCCAATGCGGTATCGACGGCTTTGAAGAATTCGTCCGGCGATCCGCCGGCGACGACCACGAAACGGTGCTCGCTCGGCGCTTCGCGGAAGCCTTCGGGGCCGAACATCAACAATCGCCGCCGGATGGATTTCGAGATATCCGAACGGCCGATATCCTTCGCTTCGGTCGTCGTCAGGCCGGGCGATGGCGCGGCCTGTCCTTCGGTCGCGCGCGCGAAGAGCGAGAAATTCGTCGACAGCGAATCCGCGACGGGGGCCGGAACCCAGCCCGCCTGCACTTTCGCGAAACTGAGCATGCTCGATTGGCCGCGCACGCGGATGCGATAGACCATCGGCGGGATCTGGTCGGCCGGATCAAAAATACCGACGTAATGCGTTTGATCGATTTCCTGCGTCGGTGCTTGCGCCAATACCAGCGCCCCGACGCCCACGCCCGCCGTGATCTTGTCCGTTTGATTGCAGGCGCTAAGCGCCAATGCCGCGATTCCGGCCAGAACGGCCGGACGCCCAAATCGAATTTTCCTCACCCGCGCCCCCTGTCCGGCGACAGCTGTTCGCGCCATTCGCCCGTTGGACTCGTGTGGAAGTATTTTGAACGAGCGTCGTTTGGTCAATCGCGAATCAAATCGAATACGTTATTCCGTCTCTTTAACGATGTGAGATGCGCCCGCCGCATAATCGCGACTGATGGCCGCAGGCGTCCGGCGTTGAAAATCGGCCGCAAGTGACTTACGTCTTGGCTCGTTTCTGGCTCGAACATTCCGAGGTTTCGATGAAGCTCCCCCTCGCCGCCGCTTTTCTCGCTTTCGCCGCCTACGCCGCCCCCGCCCAAGCCGCCGATGCGGCCGCGGGCGAAGCGTCGTTCAAGCGCCTGTGCGCCGCCTGCCACATCACGACGGCCGAAGGCCGCCGCGGCGTGGGCCCGACCTTGTTCCAGGTCGTAGGCCGCCATTCGGGCAAGGTCGAAGGCTTCCGCTACTCGGCCGCCAACCAAAAGGCCGACATCACCTGGACGCCGGAAATCCTGGACAAGTATCTGACCAACCCGAAGGACGTGGTGCCCGGCACGATCATGGCGTTCGCGGGCATCCGCAACGACACCGAACGCGCCAACGTCATCGCGTATCTCCAGACGCTGAAATAAGCGCGGGGGCGGCGCAGCCGCATCCCGCTTCGCCCGCCGCTTTCGCTTCCTGGTCGTCGACGCAGCACGCGTCGGCGACCGTCGCGGGCCCGCCGCAACATCCCGCCGACGCCGCCGGCGCACTTGCGGCTTTGACGCGCACGGTCGTTTTGACCGGCCCCGCGCACACGCCCGTTTCGGGCAGCACCAATTCCACGCGGCGCGCGGCGACCGCATCGCCCGCCAATTCGGCCACGATCGAGCGCACCTGTTCGTAGCCGGTGGCGAGCAGGAAGGTCGGCGCGCGGCCATAGGCCTTCATGCCGGCGAGATAGAAGCCCGGATCGGGATGCGCCAATTCGACGGCGCCATGCGGGCGCACCGTGCCGCAGGAGTGTAGATTGGGATCGATCAGCGGGCCCAACGCGGCCTGGCACTCCAACGCCGGATCGAGCGACAGGCGCACTTCGCGCAACATGTCGAGATCGGGCCGGAAGCCGGTGGCGACGATCAGCTCGTCCGCCGTCACGCGGCGTTCGCCCGCGCGCAGAACCAAGCCGGGTTCGATCGCGTCGAGAGAGAAGCCCTTCTCGACGTCGATCCGGCCGAGCGCGACCAATTCGGCGATTTCGCTGCCCAGCGCGCCGCGCGCGGCCAGCGCGTCGGCCGAACCGCCGCCGAAGGCGCGTTCCAGCCGCATGCCGCGATAGAGCCAGACGATCCGGGTGCCCGGCGCGGTTTCGGCCAAAGCCGCAAGCTCGATCAGCGTGCCGATCGCCGAATGGCCGCCGCCCAGCACGGCCACGCGCTTGCCGGCATAACGCGCGCGCGCCGCCCCCGCGATATCGGGCATGCCGTAGGAAATATGCGCGGCATTGGCCGCTTCGCCCGGGGCCGCACGGCCATCGGCCCCGGCCGGGTTGGGCGCGAACCACGTGCCCGACGCGTCGATCACCGCATCGGCGCGGAACCGCCACGGCCCGTCGGGCGTATCGACGATCAATTCGTACGGCGCTTGGGCGCGGCCCGCATTCTTGACCTTGTCGATGCCGGCACGCCCGATGGACCGGACCGTATGGCGATAGCGCACGGCTTTGCGCATCGCATCCGTCGCGGCGAGCGGCGCCACATAATGCGCCAGCAATTCGCCGCCGGTCGGGTGGGCGCTGTCGTCCGGCCGCCGCCAACCCGATTTCGCGAGCAGACGCGCGCCGGCCGCATCGATGTTCAGCGACCAGGTCGAGAACATCGGCACATGCGCCCATTGCGCGATGGCATGGCCCGCTTCGGGCCCGCGCTCGAACACGATCGGTTCGATTCCGTATTCCAAAGCATGGGCGGCGGCGGCGAGGCCGACGGGCCCGGCGCCGACGATGGCGAGACGCTTCACGGGGTTCATCCGAATCTCCGTATTTCTGGAATTTTGGAAATTAAAGCCAAAATTACGCGGCCTTTCCGTCGCGCGCGGCGCAGCCCGATTCGACGCAGCATTCGGCCACGAGGAAATCGACCAGCCCGCGCATCAGTTTGAAGTCGGCGGTGCAGATCAGCGTCGTACGCTCGCGTGTTTGCCGGACGAGCCCGGCCGCGCACAGCGCCTTCAGATGGTGCGACAGCGTGGAACTGGGCAGATCCAAACGCTGCTGGATGCGGCCGACGGGCAAGCCTTCCTCGCCCGCGCGCACGAGCAGACGGAAGATCGCCAGACGCGTGGGGTTGCCCAAGGCTTCGAGATGCGCGGCGGCGGTTTCGGTCTTCATGACGCCAAGATGTCATCGCGGCGTCATCGAGTCAACCGTATTTCTAGAATTATAGAAATATATTTTTCGAACTTGCGTCGGGAAATTCATTTTGATATTTTTAGAATTATGAAAGATACGCATGTCATCGACGCGCTCGGCGCCTTGGCGCAAGCCACACGGCTCGGCGCGTTCCGCGCCCTGGTCGCCGCCGGGCCGGACGGCCTCGCGGCGGGCGATCTCGCCCGCGCGCTGGACGTGCCGCCGCCCACGCTGTCGTTCCATTTGCGCGATCTGGAAAACGCCGGCCTGATCGCCTCGACGCGCGAAGGCCGCTCGATCCGCTACACGGCGGATTTCGAAGCGATGACCGCGTTGGTCGGCTTTCTGACCGACAATTGCTGCGGCGGAAAGCCCGAGCTTTGCGCGCCCGCGAAAGCCTGCCCGCCCGTCAAATCCCGTGCCCCTCGAACCAAGAGCGCCGTGCGATGAGCGACGACATAAAAAACGTCCTGTTCCTGTGCACCCACAATTCGGCGCGTTCGGTGATGGCCGAAGCGCTGTTGAACAAACATGGCAAAGGCCGCTTCAAGGCTTTTAGTGCGGGCTCGTTCCCATCGGGCCGAATCAATCCTTTCGTCGAAGCGCTGCTGCAACGCCTGGGCTTCGACACGACCGGCTTCCGGTCGAAAAGCTGGGACGAATTCGCCAAGCCCGGCGCGCCGGTGATGCATTTCGTGTTCACGGTGTGCGATCAAGCGGCGGGCGAAGCCTGTCCGATTTGGCCCGGCCAGCCGATGACCGCGCATTGGGGCTTCCCCGATCCGTCGGGCGTCCAAGGCACCGACGCGGAGAAAGCGGCCTTCACCGCCGACGTGTTCCGCATGATCGAGCGGCGCATCCAGATCTTCGCGCAATTGCCGATGGGCACGCTGTCGAAGCTGGAGATCCGGCGCAAGATCGACGAAATGGGCAAGAACAAGGAACCGGCGTGACGCGCGGCGAACGTTTCGTCGCCGAGTTCGCGGGCACGGCATTTCTGCTCGCGGCCGTCGTCGGCTCGGGCATCATGGCGGAGACTCTGTCGGGCGGCAGCGTCGGTTTGGCGCTGCTCGCCAACGCGTTCGCGACCGCCGGCGTGCTTTACGCGATCATCGCCGCGTTCGGCCCCGTGTCGGGTGCCCATTTCAATCCGCTGGTCTCGCTGGCGATGGTCTGGCGCGGCGATCTGCCCAAAGCCGATCTCGCCCCTTACATCGCCGCACAAATCGCGGGTGCGATTTTGGGCGTGGTGCTGGCGCATCTGATGTTCGGCCTGCCGCCCTTGATGGAAGGCGTAAAAATGCGCAGCGGGGCAAGCCAGTTTTTGGCCGAAATCGTGGCGAGTTGCGGCTTGCTGATGATCGTGCTGCGTGTTTCGGCCGCCCAAGCCCCGTCCGCCGTGGCTTGCTATATCGCCGGCGCCTATTGGTTCACGGCGTCGACCAGCTTCGCCAATCCGGCCGTCACATTGGCCCGTGCGCTGACCGATAGTTTCGCCGGAATTCGTCCGGCCGACGTGCCCGCCTTCGTCGCCGCGCAAATGATCGGACTGGGCATTGCGTATTTCGCGCTGCGGCGCGCCCGATAAACACCCTTATCGGCCCGTGGAATTCGGGCTATCGTTCGCGCACGACGGCATCAAAAACACGCCGCGTCATCGATACGGATACAGGGAGAACGCCCATGAGATTCGCGAAACTCGGGCTCGTCTTCGCCGCCGCGGCAGTCGCCGCCGGTGCGCTGTCGGCCCCGACACCGGTCCTGGCCCAAGCCCAGGAACAATTCATTCCCGCCCTCGTCTACCGGACCGGACCCTTCGGCCCGAACGGCACGCCCTTCGCCGACGGCTTCGTCGATTACTTCAAGATGATCAACGCGCGCGACGGCGGCGTGAACGGCGTGAAGCTGACCTGGGAGGAATGCGAGACCGCCTACAACACCGATCGCGGCGTGGAATGCTACGAACGCCTGAAGGGCCGCGGGCCCACCGGCGCCACGGCGATCGTGCCGCTGTCGACGGGCATCACCTACGCGCTGATCGAGCGTACGGCGGCGGATAAGATTCCGCTGCTGACCTCGGGCTATGGCCGTTCGGACGCGTCGGACGGGCGCGTCTTCCCGTGGACCTTCACGCCGCCGGCCACCTATTTCTCGCAGATGGACGCCATCGTGGCGTTCATCAAAAGCAAGGAAGGCGGCAATCTGCGCGGCAAGAAGATCAGCTACATCTATCACGACAGCGCCTTCGGCAAGGAACCGCTGCCCGTGATCCAGCGTCTGGCGAAGGAGAACGGGTTCGAGCTTTCCGAATTCCCCGTGCCCAATCCCGGCGTCGAGCAGAAGGCGATTTGGCTGCGCGTCGGCCGCCAGATCCGCCCGAACTACGTGATCATGTGGGGCTGGGGGATCATGAACCCGACCGCCATTCAGGAAGCCGCCGCCGTCGGTTTCCCGCGCGACAAGTTCATCGGCGTGTGGTGGGCGGGTTCCGAACAGGACGTGACCCCGCCCGGCGATCTCGCCAAGGGCTATCTCTCGGCCAATTATCACGGCACGGGTAAGGACTATAAAGTCATCCGCGATATCGAGAACCTTGTCCATAAGGCGGGCCAAGCCACCGGCGACGGCAAGCATATCGGCACGGTTCTCTATAATCGCGGGGCGGTGAACGCGGCGATGATCGTCGAAGCCGTACGTGCGGCGCAGGAGAAATACGGCAAGGGCAAGCCGATGACCGGCAGCCAAGTCCGCGACGGGTTCGAGGCGTTGAATCTCGACACCACGCGCCTTGCGTCGATGGGCTTCGAAGGCTTCATGCCGCCGTTAAAGCTCACCTGCGGCGATCACGAGGGCGGCGGGATCGTGCGCATCCAGCAATGGGACGGCAAGAAGTGGAATTGGGCTTCCGACTGGATCGAGCCCAACCGCAAGATGATCCGCGAAATGTACGAAGCGAGCTCCGGCCAATACGCGCGCGAGAAAAACATCACGATGCGCAACTGCGCCAACCAGAGCTGACGCCACGCAACGAAGGGGCGGGAAGGCGACGACCCGCCCCTTTTCTTTTGTACGGTTCCGCCTTGCTCGCCGTCCGCAATATCGAAGTCATCTACGACCACGTGATCCTGGTGCTGAAGGGCGTAAGCCTGGACGTGCCCAAGGGCGGCATCGTCGCGTTGCTGGGCGCCAACGGGGCGGGCAAGTCGACGACGCTCAAATCGATTTCCAATTTGCTGCGCGCCGAGCGCGGCGACGTGACCAAGGGCACGATCGAATACAAAGGCCAGCGTATCGACGGGCTCACGCCCAACGATCTGGTCAAGCGCGGCGTGATCCAGGTGATGGAAGGCCGCCATTGCTTCGGCCATCTGACGGTCGAAGAGAATCTACTCACCGGCGCTTATACGCGGGGGCACGGGCGTGCCGCGATCGCGCGCGATCTGGAAAAGGTCTACGCCTATTTCCCGCGCTTGAAGGAACGGCGCAAATCGCAAGCGGGCTACACCTCCGGCGGCGAACAGCAAATGACCGCGATCGGCCGCGCGCTGATGGCCGCACCCGAAACGATCCTCCTCGACGAGCCGTCGATGGGCTTGGCCCCGCTGCTGGTCGAGGAGATTTTCGAAATCGTCGCGCGGCTCAACCGCGAGCAGGGCGTGTCGTTCCTGCTGGCCGAGCAGAACACGTCGATTGCGCTGCGCCACGCGCATTACGGCTACATCCTGGAGAACGGGCGCGTCGTGCTCGACGGCACGGCCGAGGCGCTGCGCGGCAACGCCGACGTCAAGGAATTCTATCTCGGCGTTTCGGGGGCGGGTCGCAAATCCTTCCGCGACGTCAAACACTATAAGCGCCGCAAGCGGTGGCTGGCGTGAGCAAGTTCTACGACGCCCGCGAAACCCGCGACGCGGCGACGCGCGAAGCGGAGCTATTCCTGGGCCTGCGCCAGCAGATCGCGCATGCCAAGGCGAACGCGCCTTATTTCGCGCGCATGCTGGCGGGCGTCGATCCCGCTTCGGTCGTCGATCGCGCGGCACTCGCCGCGTTGCCGGTGTTGCGCAAATCCGATCTGATCGAGCTGCAAAAAAGCGCCGCCCCTTTCGGCGGTTTGACCGCCGTGGCGAGCGGTGCCTTGGGCCGCATCTTCATGTCGCCCGGCCCGATCTACGATCCCGAAGGCAAGCGCGGCGATTATTGGCGCATGGCGCGCGCGTTGTGGGCGGCGGGTTTCCGGCGCGGGATGATCGTGCATAACGCGTTCAGCTATCATCTGACGCCGGCCGGCTCGATGCTGGAAATGGCCGCGCAAGCGATCGGTTGTGCTGTCGTGCCCGCCGGCGTGGGCAATACCGAGCTTCAACTGCGCGCCATCGCGGATATCAAACCGGATGCCTATGTCGGCACGCCGTCCTTCCTGAAAATCCTGCTGGAGAAGGCCGCCGAATCGGGAAGCGATATCTCGTCGATCCAACGCGCGGTCGTGTCGGGCGAGGCCTTGCCCAAAACCTTGCGCGCCGAATTCAAAGCGCGCGGCATCGACGTGTTGCAATGCTACGCGACCGCCGATCTGGGTTTGATCGGCTACGAAAGTGCTGCCGACGAAGGTTTGATTTTGGACGAGTCGATTTTGGTCGAGATCGTCCGGCCGGGCACGGGCGAGAACTTGGCGCCGGGTGAAGTCGGCGAAGTCGTCGTCACGACGCTCACCCCCGAATATCCGCTGATTCGCTTCGCCACCGGCGACCTGTCGATGTTCGTGCCCGGCGTTTCCGCCTGCGGGCGCACGAATGCGCGCCTGCGCGGCTGGATGGGCCGGGCCGATCAGACGACGAAGGTCAAAGGCATGTTCGTCCATCCCGGCCAAGTGGCCGAGGCGGCGAAACGATCCGGTCTCGCGAAATTCCGCTTGGTCGTGACGCGCGACGGCGACAACGACGCGATGACTTTGCGCATCGAAGCGCTGCGCGACGAATCCCTCGCCGCCAAGCTGGCGAGCGATTTGACGGCGCTCACCAAGCTCAAAGGGGCGATCGAATTCGTGAACCCCGGCACCTTGCCGAACGACGGCAAGGTGATCGAGGATCTGCGGAAATACGACTGAAACGCGCGCCGCTTTTAGCGGTGCGCCGCGGCGGCCATGACGGCCGGGTGGGTCGCGATCAGCGACTCCGACGAGCGGCCGAGCGCCCAAGCCAGCGCACCCAGAGCTGCCACCATCGAAACCATCGACACGAACGCCAACATTTTTTTCTCCATGACGGCCGGGTCATGTCCCGGCACGAATGCGGGCGGAAGATGCGCTTGTGCGCCGCAAAAGACTTGCGATAAGCCACGAGGCAAGACATGCGTTTTGCGCATGTATCGAGACGAATTGAATGCACACAACGCGTATCTGATCCGTTTCAGACGAGGATTTACATTTCGTTACAGAGACTTGGGAAAATCCACGATTTGGCCATAAACGTGCCCGAATAGCGCCCGATCCGGCCCGTTATATGCCTATCGACGGAACGACGGTGATCGCGCACACGAAGGTTCCGCCGACCTCTCGCCCGAGACGGACTCCCCGGACTCCAGTCCCCTCGGGAACTTGCGCGAAGGCGGGCCGGAGCGTGGATGTATCGCTCCGCCCGCCGATTTTTTTCCATCTTCCCCCATCTTCGATAGATTGCGCGGCCATGACGATGCGCGCCGCGTTCGAAGCCCGCGACCTCGCCTGCCTGCGCGGCGGGCGGATCGTGTTCGCGCGCTTGGATTTCCGCGTCGAAGCCGGCGGCTTGCTGGTGCTGCGCGGTGCGAACGGCACGGGCAAATCCAGTCTGCTGCGAATGATGGCGGGGCTGATCGGCCCGGCGCATGGCGCGCTGCTGTGGAACGGCGACGACATCGCCGACGATCCCGACGCACATCGCGCGCGCGCGGCCTATGCCGGGCATAGCGACGCGTTGAAACCCGCTTTGACCGTCGCCGAGCATCTCGTTTTCCATGCGCGCTTGCGCGGGCAAGCGACCGACAAGATCGGTGCCGCGCTCGACGCCTTCGCGCTGACCAAATTCGCCGATCTGCCCGCAAGGCTGTTGAGCCAAGGCCAGCGCAAGCGCGTGGCGCTCGCACGCTTGATCGCGGCCCCTTCCCCGTTGTGGCTGCTAGACGAGCCGACCAACGGGCTGGACGCGGATTCGACGGCGCGTTTGGAATCCGTCATCGCCGCGCATCGCGAAACGGGCGGCATCGTCGTCGCCGCGACGCATTTGGATTTCGCCGGCGCCGAAGCGGCGACGCTGACGCTGGGCGAACGGAAAGCCGCCGCATGAACGCCGCTTTCGCCCTGATCGCGCGCGACGTGCGCTTGGCTTGGCGCCACCCCAACGAGATCGCGACGATCCTCGCCTTCTTCGTCATCGCCGCGTCGTTGTTCCCGTTCGGCATCGGGCCGGAGCCGCAAATCCTGGCGCGTGTGGCGATCGGCATCGTGTGGGTGACCGCGTTGCTCGCGTGCCTGATGTCGCTCGACCGGCTGTTCCAGGCGGAGGCGGAAGACGGCTCGCTCGATTTGCTGGTCGGCGCCCCCGCTTCGCTCGAGCTTCTCGCTTTGGCCAAAGTCGCCGCGCAATGGATCACCACCGCGTTGCCGCTGATCGTGATTTCGCCGATCGTCGCGACGATGCTGCATCTGCCCGCCGAGGGTTACGCGACTTTGCTGCTGAGCCTCGTGCTGGGCACGCCCGGCCTGTCGCTGTTCGGCGGTATCGGCGCGGCCTTGTCGGTCAATGCGCGGCGCGGCGGGGCGCTGCTGGCCCTGATCGTGCTGCCGCTGACCGTACCGATCCTGATTTTCGCGGTCGCGGCGGTGGATGCGGCGATCGCGGGGTTGAGCCCGCGCCCCCATCTTTTCCTGCTGGCGGGCTTGTCGGTCTTCGCCCTGACGATCGCCCCCTTCGCCATGGCCGCATCGTTGCGCCAGGCGGCGGAATAACCCCCGTTATGCGGTGTTCAACTCCCCGGGCACCGCGCCATCTTGTCGCCTTCATTGGGTTGGATTTTCACATTCCCGCGCGCCATAGTCCCCCCACAGCGACGCAGGAAAAACCGCAGGTTCGCCCGTGAATTGGCACCGTTTTGCCAGCCCTTCCAATTTCAAGCGCTTGTCCGCCCGGATCTTCCCGTGGGCGGCCGGCGGAGCGGCCTTGTGCCTGGGCTACGGGCTTTATCAGGCGCTGTTCGTTTCGCCGCCCGACTACCAGCAGGGGCAGAGCGTGCGGATCATGTATATCCACGTGCCCGCCGCTTGGATGGCGATGTTCGTCTACGCGAATCTCGCCCTCGCCGGAGCGGCCACGCTGGTCTGGCGCCATCCTTTAGCGGAAGTCGCGGGCCGCGCCATCGCGCCGATAGGTGCTGCGTTCACCTTCCTGTGCCTCGTCACCGGCTCGCTGTGGGGCAAGCCGATGTGGGGCACGTGGTGGGAATGGGATGCGCGCCTGACCTCGGTGCTGATCCTGTTCTTCGTCTATCTCGCGTACATGGCGCTCAACAACGCGTTCGACGACGCCACAAGGGGGGCGCGCGCCTCGGCCGTGCTCGCCTTGGTCGGTGCCGTCAATCTGCCGATCATCAAATTCTCGGTCGATTGGTGGAACACGCTGCATCAGCCCGCCTCGGTCATGCGGCTCGACGGGCCGGCGATCCACCCGTCGATGCTGTGGCCGCTGCTGGCGATGGGTGTGGGCTACACGCTGCTCTTTGTCGTCTTGGCGCTGGTCCGCATCCAGGCCGAATTGATCGAGCGGCGCTTGGGCGCGTTGGTCCAGGCGCGTCTGTCGGCGGGGCCGGCACAATGAGCGAATTTTTCGCCATGGGCGGCTACGCCGTTTACGTGTGGACGAGCTACGCGCTGACGGCCGTGGTGCTGATCGGCTTGGGCGTTTCCAGCTGGCGGCGCTTGCGCGGGCTGGAAGCGGATCTCGCCGCGTTCGAGCGCGAGGATGCGCCATGAAACTTCCCAAAGCCCGCGCCGCCAAACGCCGCCGCATGGCCGTGCTGCTGCTGGCGATGATCGGCCTGGGGACCGCCGCCGCGTTGACGCTGACGGCGTTCGACGACCATCTCGTGTTTTTCCGCACGCCGACCGACGTGGCGACGCATCAAGCGCCGGTCGATCGCCAGATGCGCATCGGCGGTTTGGTCGAAGAAGGTTCGCTGGAGCGCGTGCCGGGCAGCACCGAAGTCAAATTCCGCGTGACCGACCTGGAGCACGCCGTGCCCGTCGTCTATCGCGGCGTGTTGCCCGATCTGTTCCGCGAAGGCCAAGGCGTGGTCGCCAACGGCAAGCTCGCGTCGAACGGCGTGTTCACCGCCAGTGAAGTTTTGGCGCGCCACGACGAAAACTACATGCCGCCCGAAGTCGCCGAAGCGTTGAAGCGCTCGGGGCGCTGGCAACATACCGAACCGCCGGGAGCGAAGAACTGACATGGCGCCCGAGCTTGGCCATATCGCGTTGATCCTGGCGCTGTGCGTGGCGCTGATCCAATCCGTGCTGCCGCTGGCGGGCGCGCAAATGCGCGACCCCGCCTTGATGGCGACGGCAAAGCCGGCGGCTTACGCGCAGTTCCTGCTGGTGGCACTGGCTTTCGGGTGCCTGATCTATTCCTTCGTCGTCTCCGACTTCACGGTCGAGAACGTGGTGCGCAACTCGCACTCGGCGAAGCCCATGCTCTACAAGGTCAGCGGTTCGTGGGGGAACCACGAAGGCTCGATGGTGCTGTGGGCCTTCATCCTGGCGCTGTTCGGTGCGGCCGTCGCCGCGTTCGGGCGCAATCTGCCGCCGGGCTTGAAGGCGCGCACCTTGTCGATCCAGGCGATGATCGGCGTGGCCTTCCTCGCCTTCATCGTGTTCACGTCGAACCCGTTCGAGCGCGTATTCCCGCCGCCGCCGGACGGCCAGGACCTCAACCCGCTGCTGCAAGACCCCGGCCTCGCCTTCCATCCGCCGCTGCTCTATCTCGGCTATGTCGGCTTCTCGATCGTGTTCGCCTTCGCGATGGCGGCGTTGATTGAAGGCCGTGTGGACGCCGCCTGGGCGCGCTGGGTGCGGCCCTGGACGCTGGCCGCGTGGTCGGCATTGACCGGCGGCATCGCGCTCGGCTCCTGGTGGGCCTATTACGAATTGGGCTGGGGCGGCTGGTGGTTCTGGGACCCGGTCGAGAATGCCAGCTTCATGCCCTGGCTGGTCGGCGCGGCGTTGCTGCATTCGGCGATCGTCGCCGAAAAGCGCGACGCGCTGAAGACCTGGACGATCCTGCTCGCCATTCTCGCTTTCGCGCTGTCGCTGGTCGGCACGTTCCTGGTGCGCTCGGGCATCCTCACCTCCGTCCATGCGTTCGCGGTCGATCCCAAGCGCGGCGTGTTTATCCTGGCGATCCTGGTGATCGCCGTCGGCGGGTCGCTCGCGCTTTACGCCTGGCGCGCCCCGATGCTGAAAGGCGGCGGCTTGTTCCAGCCGATCAGCCGCGAAGGCGGGCTGGTGCTGAATAACCTTCTGCTGGGCACGGCGACCGCGACCGTGTTCATCGGCACGCTGTACCCGCTGTTTCTGGAAGCGATCGGCGGCGCCAAAGTTTCGGTCGGCCCGCCTTTCTTCAACGCGACCTTCGTGCCGTTGATGATCCCGCTGCTGCTCGCCGTGTCGTTCGGCCCGATGATGGGCTGGAAACGCGCGGAACTCGGCGCCGTCTTCCAACGTTTGTGGGTCGCACTGGCATTGAGCATCGGCGTGATCCTGCTGACACTCGCCATCGATAAAACCCGCCATGTCCTCGCGGCACTGGCGATGGGCCTCGCGGCGTGGCTGATCTTTGGTGCTGCGGTCGAATGGGCGGAACGCGTGAAGCTGTTCCGCGCCCCGCTCGCCACGGTCTGGTCGCGCGCGATCAACCTGCCGCGCGCCGCTTGGGGCATGACCATCGCGCATGCCGGTCTGGGCCTGATGGTGCTGGGCATCACCGGGTCGACCGCGTGGCAGACCGAAGTGATCCGCTTGGTCCGTGCGGGCGATGCGTTCGACGTCGCGGGCTATAGCTTCGTATTCAAGGGCACGCAGCGCCACGAAGGGCCGAACTTCATCGCCACGCGCGCGGTGTTCGAGGTTTACAAGAACGAGCGCCTTTACGCCGTGATGACGCCGGAAAAGCGCCTGTTCCCGGCCGCCGGCTCGACGACGACCGAAGCGTCGATCCGCACCAATCTTCTGGCCGATCTTTACGCCACGATCGGCGATCCCGAAGGGGCCGGCCAGCCCGGCGCTTCGGGTCCGCCCGCCTTCCTGACGATGGCCGGGCAAGACGTCGCCTGGACCGCGCGCATCTATCACAACCCCCTGGTGCCGTGGGTGTGGCTGGGCGCGTTGACGATGATGATCGGCGGCGGCGTATCGCTCACCGACCGGCGCCATCGCGTGGGCGCCCCGCAGCGTTTGCCGCACGCCGCAATGCCGACGGCGGCCGAATGAAGCGTCTCCTGTTCATTTTGCCGCTGCTCGTCTTCGCGGGCGTGGCGGTCTATTTCGCCTTCGGCCTGACGCGCGATCCCAGCAAGATCCCCTCCGCGTTGATCGACAAGCCGATCCCCGAATTCGCGCTGCCGGAAATCGCGGGCACGGGCAAACCCGCCGTGACCAGCACGGGGCTCAAAGGCGAAGTGGCGCTGGTCAACGTCTTCGCGTCGTGGTGCGCGCCGTGCCGGATCGAACATCCGATTTTCATGCGCCTGGCGCGCGACAACGCCGTGTCGATCTACGGCATTTCATACAAGGACAAGGCCGAGGATTCGGCCAAATGGCTGCGCGATCTGGGCAACCCCTATAAGGCGATCGGCTGGGATTTCGACGGGCGCGTCGCCATCGATTGGGGCGTGTACGGCGTGCCCGAGACGTTCGTCATCGACAAGACCGGTACGATCCGCTTCAAGCATGTCGGCCCGATCACGCCCGAAGCATTGAACGATCGCATCCTGCCGCTGATCGAAGAATTGAAGCGCAAATCATGAAGCGGCTCGTTTTCCTGTTGATGCTGCTGGCGGGCCCGGCCTTGGCCGTGCTGCCCAGCGAGCAGCTTGCGGACCCGGCCCTCGAAGCGCGCGCGCGCGCGTTGAGCTTGGAGCTGCGCTGCCAGGTTTGCCAAAACCAATCGATCGACGATTCCAACGCGCCTTTGGCCGCCGATCTGCGCCGCTTGGTGCGCGAACGCTTGGTCGCGGGCGACAGCGACGCTGGCGTGCTCGATTACGTCGTGCGCCGCTACGGCGATTACGTGCTGCTGCGCCCGCCGATGCGCGAAGACACCGCCTTGCTGTGGTTCGGCCCGTTGGCGATTCTGCTGACCGGTGCGGCCGGCGCGTTCGTCTATCTGCGCCGGCGCAAGCCTTCCGGCGACGCGCCGCTCAGCGCGGAAGAAGAAGCACGGTTGAAAGCGATCGTGGAGCGCCGCGAATGATCTGGGCGCTGGCGATTCTTTTGGCGGTCTCGAGTATCGGCGCCGTGTTGTGGCCGCTGCTGCGGCCCAAAGCGGCTGCGCAGTCGCGCGCCGAGTTCGACAAGGAAATCTATCGCGATCAATTGGCGGAGATCGATCGCGACATGGCCCGTGGCGCCATCGGCGAGACGGAAGCCAAGGCCGCGCGCGCGGAAATCGGCCGGCGCTTGCTGGCGGTCGCCAATGAAACGGCCGAAACCAGCGTGGCGCGGCCGGCGTTGCGCAAATTCGCCGTATTGCTCGTCCTTGCACTGCCGGTCGGCGGATTCCTTCTTTACGCCGATCGCGGCGCGCCCGATTTGCCCGGCCAGCCTTTGGCCGAGCGGCGGATGCAAGGCCCCGACGAAAGCGAAACCGATCGCCAGCAGATCGTGCGTTTCGCGCAAACGATGCGCGAGCGGACGGCCCAGGATCCCAACGATCTGGAAGCCTGGATACGCTTGGCGCAGGCGACCAGCGCCATCGGCCAATCGGCCGAAGCCTTGACCGCCTGGCGTAAGGCCGACGAAATCGCCGGCAAACCGCCGGAGATCGCGGGCTTGCTGGGCGAAGCGTCGGTTGCCGCCAATGACGGCAACGTGACGCCGGAAGCCGAAGCGGCGTTCGCGCGCGTGCTGGAAGCCGCCCCCGGCGATCCGCGCGCACGTTTCTTCACCGGCTTGGCGCGGTTGCAAGCGGGCCAAGCGCGCGAAGCCGTGCGGATTTGGTTCGATCTGATCGCCGCCTCGCCCAAGGATGCGCCGTGGGTCGCGACCGTGCGTGCGCGCATGGAGGAAGCCGCCAAGGAATCGCGCATCAATCTGCGCTCGCTTCGCGCCTCGGCCAACAATCCGCCCGCGCAAATCACGTTGGGCCCGCCGTCGATCGTGCCGCCCGGCGGGGCGGGAATCGCCGCTTTGCCCGATGCCGATCGCTTGGCTGCCATCCGCACGATGGTCGAATCGCTGGCGACGCGCCTGGAAGCCCAGCCCGACGATCTGGACGGCTGGCGGCGCTTGGCGCGCAGCTGGCGCGTGCTGGGCGAGAAGGACAAGGCGCTTTCCGCCTATGCGCGCACCGCCGCGATCGTGCCCAACAATACCGGCGTGCTGCAGGATTACGCCGATGCGCTACTCGATCTCGTCCCCGAGACCGAGCGATTGCCCGAGCCGGGGCGCGTCGCGATGGCGCGCTTGTTGGAGCTCGAGCCCGCGAACCCGGCGGCGCTGTGGCTCAACGGGCTCGACGCCGCGAACGCCAACAACAAGCTCGCCGCGACGGCGTTGTGGCAGCGTTTGCTCGACACGATCCCGGCGGATTCGCCCGCGCGCGCCGATTTGGTCGAGCGCATCGAAAAGCTCAAACGCGCGGAATAATCAGATCTCGGCGACGTAGGTTCGCAACGGTGCCGCGCGGCCGGCGATGGGAATCTCGCCCAAATCGGCAAGCCGCGCGCGAAGCCCGGCATCGCGTAACCCTGCGACCACATCGCCCGAGACCAGCAAGCGCGCGCGCCGCGCCCCCGCCGCCGTCTCCAACCGCTTGGCGACGTTGACCGCGTCGCCGAGATAGACGATCTCGCGCCGCACGTCGCCGATTTCGCCCACCGCCACCGTGCCGCCATGCAGGCCGCCGCGAAAGCGCGGCGCCACGCCGAAACGCGCGGTGTA
Organism: Tagaea sp.; assembly: GCA_965228135.1. Lineage (GTDB taxonomy): Bacteria > Pseudomonadota > Alphaproteobacteria > CACIAM-22H2 > CACIAM-22H2 > Tagaea. Next base: position 3,491,934 of record OZ245798.1, on the reverse strand, counting down.
ATCGGGGGCGAGCGAATCGAGGGCCGCGATGGTCGCGATGGCGCCTTTGACCGCGTCGTCGGCGCGGGCGATCGGCCAGGTCACGACGATCTCGTCGCCGATATAGCGATGGATGTCGCCGCGCGATTCCAGAATCGGCGGCGTGGCGTCGAGCACGGCGCTCGCCAGCAATTCAAGAAAACGCGGGGCCCCGAGTTTTTCCGCCGCCGCGGTCGAGCCTTCCATGTCGAGGAACAGGAAGATCCGCGATTCCTCGCGCGGGCGGTGATAGCGGCCGATCATCAAGCGCCACAAATTGCCCTTGCCGAGCAAACGGTCGATCGACAGATAGGACGACGCGGCGCCCAACAGCGCGAAGCTGAACGCGATATCGGCCAGGAATGACGGGGCGCGATTGGCGTTCGGGTACGGCATCGACCAGCGCATCAGGACGAGGCCCGCGACGATCGCCACCGACCACACGACGAAACGCGCGAAGAGCGAAATCGCGAAGGGTGCCGCGCGCAAGCGCCGACCGGCGGACCCGTCGACGACATAGGCTTCGAACAACCCGATCGCCAGGCTGATCGGCAGGCCCGCGATCACGCCGCGTGCGGCCCCGCCGAGCGGGCCTTCGGGCCCGCCGATGATCGCGCCATAGCCGGCACTCAACACCGTGGCGAGTGCGGTGAGGATCGCGATAAGGCGCGCGCGGTTGCTCATGCCCGCGCCGCGCGATCGACGCGATAGGCGGCGGCAAGAATGAATTTCACGTCGCCCTTGTCGTTGGTCAGCGGCAAGGACAAACGCTCCCAGGTTTGCGGCTCGTCGTTCTTGCCGAACCACGCGGCGTAGACGCGCCAATAGGGGCGCTGCGTGCGGCGCACGAGTCGGTATTCGGCGCGCAGCAGGCTCGCCTGTTCGGTCGGCAGGTCGTCGACATTGGCGCCCGTCATGTCGATGCCGAACGCCTTGCGGAACGAGGTGCCGTAGAAACCGTAGCGGAAGTTCTGCGCGGCGCGCACTTCGATGACGATCAGGTTGCGCGCCCAATCGGACAGGCCTTCGACGCCGAAGGTCTTGGCGCGCGGAATGCCGCCGCTGGCCGGGCAATGGCGCAGCCAGTAACGGAACAGGCCGCGCAGGCCCACATGTTCGATGGAAGCGAGAAGTTCGGCGCTCATGGAGCGCAAATTATACGGCGATTCGGGCCGGTGCTTTGGAATTGCGCGCCGGGGCCGCCGCCCTGGCATCAAACATTCATTCGGGGGCGGGTTGGTGGAGCCGATCGGGATCGAACCGACGACCTCCTCATTGCGAACGAGGCGCTCTCCCAGCTGAGCTACGGCCCCGGCCGCCCGAATGAATGGCGCGGGATAATGTCGGGGGGGCAGACGTAAGTCAAGCGACGGATTATCGTGGCCTTGCATGGACTTGGCCGGTCCGATAGGTTGCGACTCCGATTTCGTAGGCGGAGGGGAAACGATGCAATCCCTGGGGATCCTGATCGCGACCGCGATCTCCATCTATATCTGGATTTTGATCGCCTCGGCGATCCTGTCCTGGCTGCTGGCGTTCAACGTGTTGAACCCGCGCAATCAGGTCGTCGGGACGATCGGCGATTTCCTTTACCGGATCACCGAACCCGCTTTGCGGCCGATTCGCCGCTTCGTGCCGTTCATCGGCGGGATCGACATCTCGCCCGTCGTGCTGATCCTGCTGCTGATCTTCGCGCGCAATCTGGTGTTCGAGTACTGGCTGTGACCGCCAAAACGATCGACGGCAAACAAATCGCCGCCGATCTGCGGGCGGCCATCGCCCTGGGCGTGGACGAGCTGGAGGAAGCGCATCGCGTGACGCCGGGTCTGGCGGTCGTGCTGGTGGGCGAAGATCCGGCGAGCCAGGTCTATGTCCGCAACAAGGGCAAGGCGACGCTCGAAGCGGGCATGAAAAGCTTCGAGCACAAACTGCCCGCGACAACGACGCAAGCCGAGCTGTTGGAGATCGTGCAGCGCTTGAACGCCGACGACTCGATCGACGGCATTCTCGTGCAATTGCCGCTGCCCCAACATATCGACGCCAATGCCGTGCTCGACGCGATCCATCCCGACAAGGATGTCGACGGCTTCCACCCGATCAATGCGGGCCGCCTCGCCATCGGCCGGCCGGGTCTCGTACCCTGCACGCCGTCGGGCTCGATGCGGCTGATCCGTTCGGTCGAGCCGAAACTCGCGGGCAAGCACGCCGTCGTCATCGGCCGGTCGAACATCGTCGGCAAACCGATGGGCCAATTGCTGCTGGCCGCCGATTGCACGGTGACGATCGCGCATTCCAAGACGGCCGATCTGCCGGCGATGGCCCGCCAAGCCGATATTCTGATCGCCGCCGTCGGCAGGCCCGAAATGGTCACCGGCGATTGGGTGAAACCGGGCGCCATCGTGATCGATGTCGGCATCAATCGCGTGCCCGCCGCGGTGGAAGGCAAAACCAAGCTCGTCGGCGACGTGCATTACGCTTCGGCCGCCGAAAAAGCCGGGGCCATCACGCCCGTCCCCGGCGGCGTCGGGCCGATGACGATCGCGTGCCTGCTGGAAAACGCGCTGCGCGCGGCCAAGCTGCGCCGCGGGATCAAACTCTAAGCGTCGAGCTTCGCGCGTAGGCGGATAACGCCCTTTGCCCCTTCGGGGTTCGGCACGGGCTTGCCCTTGCGCAGGATTTCGACCTTGCCGGCATGGACGAGATCCACCGCAAGCGCGCGGATGCGCGGCAGCAGCTTCTGCCATGCGCCGTCTTGCGGCTCCAACGCCATCGCGACGTCGGAGGGCGAGATCGACTTGCCGGCACCCGCTTCCTGCGTCAGGCGCAGGATCGCGGCTTCGATGGGATCGATCTCGTCAGGGATCAGCTTTTCCAACGCACTGTCTCTTCTGCCGCCACTAGTTACTGCACTGCATATCACGAGAGTTCTAGCTCTTATTGCAAGAGCTTGTCATGCAATCAAAATCCAGTAGCATCTCTTAATACGTTCGATTTTAAAATTCTGTGGGCTGAAAGACGATGGACAAGGAGTTCTGCCACTATTCGCCTCGCGGAACTTCGTCAGATGATCTGACAGAGTGCGAATGCCATTTCTTTCGGACCGACCGAATATTTAACGGGCTGTTTCGCGGAAGTGATGGGCGGTTTTGGTGCGCGTTGCACGCGCCTTTAGACAGTAAGGCTGTAGGGCCTCAGCCAAATAGCGCCACTCACGACATACTTGCCTTCGCCGCTGTGCAGTGTGCCATGCAAGGCGGTAAAAATAAAATCGACTTCTGCAAAACAAATTGGCCCGTCGCCTTTGACGACAATTGGATTAGGAGGCATTTGGACATCTCAGGACTTGAGTTTGATTTCTCAGGAGCGATTTTTGCAAAAGGTGGGACTTGGCATCACTCAAGCAAAGCCCTCGTGTGTCGGTCGACTAGATTCAATGGCATAGTTCGATTTCATTCGATTTTTGGAGTCCTAAACTTAGACGATACAGATATAGACGGTGATCTCGTCATTGATCAGGCATCATATGATGCATGCATTGCCCAAGCGCGCGTTTCGGGAAACGTACACATTCACCAAATTGTTGGAAGCTGTACGCTGACATTGGAGGGCAGCAAAGCAAACCGCATCGTCATCGGCCCTTCAAGCAATCAAAACCCTATCAAGCTAAATGCCTCAAAGCTGGTTGTTCAGAAGGAACTTCGAATTCGATCCTTTACCGGCAATGGAACGTCGCAATTCGATTGCGTACTCGATTCGCTTCAAGCCAGTGGCTTAGTGGAGCTGACGGGCAATTTTTTGTCACTCTCCATCAAAGACTCTCTCGTTCGTGAGTGTACCATCGAGGCAAAATTCGATGGGACCGCTGACTTCGAGAGCACGGTGTTTAAGGGATGTGCTCGATTTCGAGATTCACGATTCGGCGGTATCGCGAATTTCATCGATGTCACGTTTAGCGACGAAGTCGATTTTCGAAATGCCATTTTCAAGGGACATACGCTTTTTTCCAAAGTGTTCTTTGAAGGCAAGGCCGCTTTTAAGAACGTCGCATTTCAGCATTTTTTAGATTTTTCTGGCGCCGTCTTTGAAGATCACGTGACCTTTCATCCGAGTGAATCCAGCAAGCGCAAAGTGAAGTTTGATCGAGAGATCGAGCGAGGCACATTTAGAACTGCTATTTTCAACGGCACCCGATTTAAAAGCTGGGTTGATTTTAAGAACAGACAGTTTGATGGGCCATTGTCCTTTAAGAATGTTTGGTTTTCAAAAGCGCCGAATTTTCACGGGTGCAAGTTCCATCAAGACACTTCATTTCGAGGCGCGCAGTTCTTTGACGTCGTTAGCGACGGCTCGGCTGAAGCGTATCGAACTCTAAAACTGGCGATGGAGACTGCACGCGCCAAGGACGAGGAGGCGCGGTTTTATTCACTTGAGCAACGGAGTTGGCGTAAGCACACCAAAGGATCGCCGGTTTTAAGGGCGGTCTCTTGGCTTTATGATTTCGGTTCGGATTATGGGCGCAGCATTGGGAAACCTTGCGGCTTAACTTTGATGATTGCCGCCGTTTTCTGTTTCGCCTACTGGGGCGCGTTAAGTTCAGAATTTAGTAGATCAATCGAATTCTGTGTCAGCCAGCCGCCATCAGGGCCGGGCATATCATCCTGGGAAATTTCCATCCGCCACATGCTTACGCAGATCGTCCGCCCATTCGAGGCGTTGACCCTGCGGGCTGGCGGATACGGAAGTGGCGGAAGCGGCGCGTGCGTCATTCCCGGTTGGCTCGCGTCGATTTCAACCGTTCAGACATTGTTGCATCTTGGCAGTATTGCGCTGGTATTCCTGGCGATACGCCGGCGCTTCAAGATGGATTAAGCCAAAGAAAAGCCCCCGAACCGCGAAAGCGATTCGGGGGCTTGCATGGGGTGACGGCGTCAGCCGTCGCCGCTCACTTGCGCTTGGACGCGGCGAGGCGCAGGCGCAGCGCGTTCAGCTTGATGAAGCCTTCGGCGTCGCGCTGGTTATAAGCACCCGCGTCTTCCTCGAACGTCACGTGCTTGAGCGAGTAGAGGCTGTTCGGGCTCTTGCGGCCGACGACGCTGACGCTGCCCTTGTAGCACTTGACCCGCACGGTGCCCGACACGTTGGCCTGGCTCTTGTCGATCGCGGCTTGGAGCATTTCGCGCTCGGGCGCGAACCAGAAGCCGTAATAGACGAGTTCCGCATAGCGCGGCATCAGCTCGTCCTTGAGGTGCATGGCACCGCGATCGAGCGTGATCGATTCGATGCCGCGATGCGCCGCCTGCCAGATCGTGCCGCCGGGCGTTTCGTAGACGCCGCGGCTTTTCATGCCGACGAAGCGGTTTTCGACCAGATCGAGACGGCCGATCCCGTTGCGCCCGCCGATGGCATTGAGCTCGGTCAGCAGCGCCGCCGGCGACAGCTTCTTGCCGTTGACGGCGACGGGGTCGCCCTTCTCGAATTCGATCTCGACATATTCGGGCTTATCGGGCGCCTTCTCGGGCGACACGGTCCGCGAATAGACGAATTCCTCGGGCTCCTGCCAGGGATCTTCCAGCACTTTGCCTTCGGCGGAGATGTGCAGAAGATTGGCGTCGACCGAGAAGGGTGCCTCGCCGCGCTTGTCTTTGGCGATGGGGATCTGATGCTGCTCGGCGTATTCGAGCAGCTTGGTGCGGCTATCGAGCTTCCATTCGCGCCACGGCGCGATGACGCGGATATTCGGCTCGAGCGCGTAATAGCCGAGCTCGAAACGCACCTGATCGTTGCCCTTGCCGGTCGCACCGTGGCACACGGCGTCCGCACCCACTTGGCGCGCGATTTCGATTTGGCGCTTGGCGATCAGCGGGCGCGCGATCGACGTGCCGAGCAGATACTGGCCTTCGTACAGCGCGTTGGCGCGGAACATCGGCATGACGAAATCGCGCACGAATTCCTCGCGCAGATCGTCGATGAAGATTTCCTTGATGCCCATCATCTGCGCTTTCTTGCGCGCGGGCTCCAATTCCTCGCCCTGGCCCAGATCGGCCGTGAACGTCACCACCTCGCAGCGATACGTGTCCTGAAGCCATTTCAGGATGATCGAGGTGTCGAGGCCGCCCGAATAGGCGAGCACCACTTTCTTGACCGGCTTTTCCATCTGGGTAAGTCCCGTTGGCGGAAGGGAAATTCGCGCGGAAATTATGGGATCGCGCCCGGACGGGCAAGCCCCAAGAATCCCGATCCGTTCAGGCGCCGAGCGCGTCGCGCTCGCTGCGTTTGAGCTTCTCGGACGCGCTTTTGAGCTGGCCGCAAGCGGCGAAAATGTCCTCGCCGCGCGGCGTGCGAATGGGGGCCGAATAGCCTGCGCGGCTCACGATATCGGCGAATTCCCAGATCGCTTCGGGCGTCGAGCGTTCGAACGCAGCACCGGGCCACGGGTTGAACGGGATCAGATTGATCTTGGCCGGAATGCCGGCGATCAGGCGCACGAGTTCGCGCGCATCGGCCTGGCTGTCGTTGACACCTTTCAGCATCACGTATTCGAAGGTGATGCGCCGCGCGTTCGACAGCGTCGGATACTTGCGGCACGCCGCGAGCAATTCGGCGATCGGGTATTTCTTGTTGAGCGGGACCAGCACGTCGCGCAGATCGTCGCGCACCGCGTGCAGCGAGATCGCGAGCATGACGCCCAGTTCTTCGCCCGCGCGCGGGATCAGCGGCGCCACACCCGAGGTCGACAGCGTGATCCGGCGCTTGGAAATCGCGATCCCTTCCGCATCCATGATGATGCGCAGGGCTTTCGCCACGTTCTCGTAATTGAACAACGGCTCGCCCATGCCCATCATCACGATGTTGGTGAGCTTGCGGTTCGTCTCCGGCCCCGGCCATTCGTCGAACGTGTCTTTGCACAGCATGACCTGCCCGACGATTTCCTCGGGCGTCAGGTTGCGCACAAGGCGCTGCGTGCCGGTGTGGCAGAATTTGCAGGTCAGCGTGCAGCCGACCTGGCTCGACACGCACAACGCGCCGCGATCGTCCTCGGGAATATGGACGGTTTCGATCTCCTGCCCGTCGGGCATGCGCAGCAGCCATTTCTTGGTGCCGTCGATCGAATCCTGCAGGCGCGACACATGCGGCCGGCGCACGGCATAGCCTTCTTCGAGCTTCGCGCGCAGCTTCTTCGACATGTCGGTCATGTCGGCGAAATCGCGGGCCCCCTTGCCGTAGATCCAGCCCCACAGCTGCTTGGCGCGGAAGGCGGGCTCGCCCATCGTCTTGAACAGATCGCCCAATTCCTCGCGCGACATTCCGACGAGATTCGTGCGCCCGTCGGCATGGGACGGGGCGGGCAGCGCCTCCTTGAAGGGGGCGAGTTCCGGCGGCGAAAGAGGGGCGTCGAGCATGGCGCCTTAATAGGCGCCCTGCGGCGGGGAGTCTACCGGCGTACGCCGCAGGCTTTGTCGATCTCGGCCAAGGCCTTCTGGAACCCGGCCAGCGGGAACGTGTCGGTCGTTTCCGTGCCGCGCGCGGAGATCGCCTTGACCAGCGCATTGCCGGTCGCGGGGGCCGCGCGCAACGCCGCCACGATCTGACGGTCGCCGTCGGCTTCCTTGGCCCAGGCGCCGGTCGCATTCTGCTGTCCCAGGGTGGACAGTGCGATCTTCACGCGGCCGATCTCGATTTCCCCGCCGTCTTTGGGGGAATAGCCGGCCGTCCAGGTGAATTCGTCGTTGCGGCGCGGATTCTGGTGATGCGCCACCATCAGCACGATATCGCCGCGACTGGCGCCGGCCGGTTTGCTGTCGGATTTCGACGGCCGCACGATGGCGTAGCAAATCTTGGCGTTGTTCGGGCCCGCCTCGTAAGCGAACCAGGTGTCGAACTTGCCGAGCTGCTTGGGCGCTTGTTGCGCATAAACAAGGCTCGGCGCGAACAAAGCGCAAACTGCGGCCAGAAATCCCAGCCGAATCGCGAATCGATGATCCGAAGTCATGACGGCGCCGTATCGCATTCACGATGCTTCACGTCAACCGCCCTGCCCCGCGCTTCCGCGACGATATGGCCGCATCGGCCATGCTTGCGGTTGGGGGCTCGGCATCGCTACAAGGCCGCATGGACGGGCAGGACGAAGCGCTCGATATCTACGTGCGCGATTTGCTGGCGATCGCCCGCAATCAGGATCGCGCAGCGTTCGCCCGGTTGTTCGGCCATTTCGGGCCGCGCGTGAAATCCTATTTGTTGCGCCTGGGTGCCGATCAAGCGCAGGCCGAGGATTTGACCCAGGAAGTGATGCTGACGGTGTGGCGCAAAGCGCCGTCCTACGACCCGAAGCTCGCGGGCCCGTCGACCTGGATCTTCGCCATCGCGCGCAATCGGCGCATCGATTCGCTGCGCCGGGAAAAACGCGCCCAGCTCGATTCCGACGATCCCGCCTTGCAGCCCGAAGCGGACGCCCTGCCCGATCGCATGCTGGATGCCGGGCGCTGGGAAGCGCGCCTGTCGCAGGCCTTGCGCGAATTGCCGCAGGAACAGGCGCAGATGCTGAAGCTCGCTTATTACGAAGACCGGTCCCATGGCGACATCGCGCAATCGCTGCGCCTGCCGCTGGGCACGGTTAAATCGCGCTTGCGGCTTGCCATCGGCCGTTTGCGCACCATGTTCGGTGACGAGAAATGATGCCCCGCCCCATCCACGACGAATATCTGCTCGACTACGCCGCCGGCAGCGCCCCCGAAGCCGTGTCGGTGCTGGTCGCTTCGCATCTCGAGCTGTGCCCCGCGGCGCGCGCCACGCTCGCAAGGCTCGAAGCCGTCGGCGGGGCGTATCTCGAACAATTGCCGCCCGCCGGGCTGTCGCCCGCGACGATCGAGGCGGTGTTCGCCAAGCTCGATTCGACGCCCCAGGAAATCCGCGCCGCGTTGCCGCCCATGCGCGACGCGGCCGGCCTGCCCAAGGCGCTGGCACCCTATATCCCCGAAGGCGGGATCGACGCGCTGCAATGGCGCAAGGCGAGCCGCGGCTTCGAAGAAGCGATGCTGACGCGCCAAGGGCCGCACGCGATGAGCCTGCTGCGTTCGACCAATGGCGGGCGTGTTCCCACCCATTCGCATACAGGCACGGAATTGCTGCTGGTGCTCGACGGCAGCTTCCATGACGAGCGCGCGATCTACGCGCGCGGCGACGTTTCGGTCGGCGACGGCGACGTGATGCACAGCCCGACCGTCGATCGCGGCCAGAACTGCCTGTGCTTGGCCGTCGACGACGGTGCCGCGCGCCTGCCCGGCATGACCGGGCGCCTGCTCAACCCGTTCCTGCGCTGGTACGCCAAGGCGCGCTGATCGCCGGATCGGAAAAAGGAAAAGGGGCGCACGGCATACGCCGCGCGCAGAAACTCTTTCAATTCGCGACTAAAGCTCGGATTCCTAAAAGTCGAAGAGGCCTGGAGCGGGACCCGGTTGCCTTCTAAATGCGACATTCACTCCTGCCGCAATTAAATTTTCGATGGTCTCGGCGTATGCATCCAAAATGGAGTCAAACTCCGCCTTAGAGAGCATATCCCGTTCTCTAAATTCTCTACGCAAAGCGATCCGACCGCCACCATATCCTCGCCTTGCATCACATACGATGACCTTTGACGCGGGTACTTCGCCAAGAACTACGTATCGAAGATAAACCGCTGTAGCGATGATTTCGAATGCCTTTCCGCCACCAGAATAGGTTGCGCGTGGCTGCTGAACTACCAGCGCAACTTCACCATTTTCTTTCAAATAACATGTTGGCTGAACGAGTATTCCTAGATCACGTCCAAGCTCCAAAGTTTTCTTTGGGACACTCATCGGGCTCAGCTTGCCCAACGGAAAGTTCTCAACAAAAGACCCAAACGCGCCTTCGTATGCTGCGCGCTTCGTTGAATAATCAATCTCGGAGATCTTCGTGAAGATGGCCTGAGCGTTTCCGTCTCTCAAATACTCTCGAGAGAAACCAATAAGACTCAGATAATTGAAAGGGGCCGCTTCGCTAGTAAAAAAATCACGAGCAGCACGTTCACGCTCCGCAGCCGACAAGCTCGCGTGATGTGCAACATCCAATATTGGGGCACGAACCAGTCTAGTCATTTATGAACCTCGCGACTCGTTTCACCAGGAGAAACGCTAGCATGTTCGTCCTTTTGGCTGAATACGCGGCGGAGATTGTGAACAAGTTTCCTGTGAAAAACTCAATGCCTCCACAATATGCGGATATGATTTGCAATATGTAATTGTATAAGATCGTTCTCAATTATCCTTCCGGCTGACACCGTTTTTTCTGTTTTTACAATGACTTGCTGCCACGCTCCATCCGCCTCGTGCGACATAATTGAGAGTTCAGGGCCAGACAACTTTCCATATCTCTCAAACACGGTCTGAACGATCAATTCAGCCTGTGAATTAAGTGGAGAGTTTGCAATTTCGTGCTCAAAAGTGTCCGGGTTTAGAATACTCGCACGACTCCGGATCGGTTTCGCACCGTGCTTTTTGAAAGCGTCATAGACAACTGAGATAACTGGCCCGTTGGGCCAAGCCTCAAATGGATTCCTTATCAGGGGCGCCCCATTTAGACAAAGGCTATACCCCTGACAAAAATACAAGATCTTCTGCAGATGCAGATTCGTGACCGGCCAGCCGACGTTGTCCGAGATATCCAGATAGTAGTTCGCGATTTCTCGAGCGTCATACATTTTATGACGACCTTTTCGGGAACTTCTCTAGATCAATCTCCGATCAGATCGTGCGCGCGACTTCCTCGACCTCGAAGCACTCGATGACGTCGCCTTCGCGGATGTCGTCGTAGTTTTCGAACGCCATGCCGCACTCGTAGCCTTCCTGCACTTCGCGGACTTCGTCCTTGAAGCGGCGCAGCGTCTTGAGCGTGCCTTCGTGGATGACCGTCTGGTCGCGCAGCAGGCGCACCTTGGCGCCGCGCTTGACCATGCCTTCCACGACGCGGCAACCCGCGACCTTGCCGACCTTGGTGATGTTGAACACCTGACGGATTTCCGCGTTGCCGAGGAACTTCTCGTGCAGGCTGGGCGGCAGCAGGCCCGAAAGCGCGGCTTTGATGTCGTCGATCACGTTGTAGATGATCGAGTAGTAGCGGATCTCGATCCCGTCGCGCTTGGCCATTTCGCGGGCCTGCGGATTGGCGCGGACGTTGAACCCGACGATCACGCCCGTGCTGGCCTTGGCGAGCGCGATATCGCCTTCGGTGATGCCGCCCACGGCGCCGTGCAGCAAGCGCACCGCGACTTCGTCGGTGCGCAGCTTGGCGAGCGAGCCCGCGATCGCTTCGAGCGAGCCTTGGACGTCCGTCTTGACCACGACGGCGAGCTCCTTGGCTTCGCCTTCCTTGATCTTGTTGAACATCTGCTCCAGCGTGCCGCGCGCGCGCGCGGTCGCCGTCTGCTCGCGCGTGCGGCGCTGACGGAACTCGGTGACTTCGCGCGCGCGGTTTTCGTTCTCGACGACTTGGAAGTCGTCGCCCGCTTGCGGCGTGCCGGTCAGACCCAGCACTTCGACGGGCGTCGAGGGGCCCGCGCTTTCGACCTGGCGGCCGTGATCGTCGATCAGGGCGCGCACGCGGCCCCATTCCTCGCCGGCCACGAAGATATCGCCGACCTTGATCGTGCCCTTCTGCACCAGCACGGTCGCGACCGAACCGCGGCCGCGTTCGAGCTTGGCTTCGACGATCGCGCCTTGCGCGCCGCGATCGGGATTGGCGCGCAGATCGAGAAGCTCGGTCTGCAACAGGATGGCTTCCTCGAGCTTGTCGAGGCCCTTGCCGGTCTTCGCCGAGACTTCCACGCCCAGCACGTCGCCGCCGTAACCTTCCAGCGCCACGTCGTATTGCAGCAATTCGTTGCGCACGCGGTCGGGATCGACGCCGGTTTTGTCGATCTTGTTGATCGCCACGATGATCGGCACCTGCGCCGCCTTGGCGTGGGCGATGGCTTCGATTGTCTGCGGCTGGATGCCGTCGTCGGCGGCCACGACCAGCACGACGATGTCGGTGACCTTGGCGCCGCGCGCGCGCATCGCGGTGAACGCTTCGTGGCCGGGCGTGTCGAGGAACGTGATCGCCGCGCCCGATTTCAGCGTGACCTTATAGGCGCCGATATGCTGCGTGATGCCGCCCGCTTCGTGCTTGGCGACGTCGGTCGCGCGCAGCGCATCGAGCAGCGAGGTTTTGCCGTGATCGACATGGCCCATGATGGTGACGACGGGCGCGCGCGGCTGGAGCTGCTCGTCCGTGTCCGTGTCGCCCGTCAGGCCGATTTCGACGTCGGCTTCCGAGACGCGCTTCACCTTGTGGCCGAATTCGCCGACGATCAGCTCGGCCGTATCGGCGTCGAGCGGATGGTTGATCGTCGCCATGACGCCCATTTTCATCAGCGACTTGATGACGTCGACCGAACGCTCGGCCATACGGTTGGCGAGTTCCTGCACCGTGATCGCTTCGGGCACGACGACTTCGCGGACCTGCTTGGCCTGCGGGCCTTGTGCTGCCAAGCGCGCCTTTTCCTTTTCGCGCGCGCGCTTCATCGCGGCGAGCGAGCGCACGCGGATCGTTTCTTCCGAATCGAGCGCCTGGTGAACCGACATCTTGCCTTGCTGGCGGCGGTTCTTGTCCTCGCGGCCTTCGGGTGCGCGCGGGGCCGGACGGCCGGGCACGGCGCCACGGCCGGGCATCGGACGGCCGGGCATGCCGGGGCGGCGCGGACGATCGTCGTCCTCGGCCGCGGCGGCGGCACCCGGTGCCGCGGCGCGCGGCGCCATCATGACGGTGCCGGGCACGAGCACGGGGCCCGTTGCGGCCGGGGCGGGAGTCGGGGCGGCGGAAGGTGCCGGTGCCGCGGGGGCCGCCGGTGCGGCGGCGGCGGGACGGGCGGTCGACGCGGCTTCGCGGCGGCGGCCTTCCTCCTCGTTCATCCGGCGCGTTTCGTCCTCGGCCTTCTTCTTCTGCTCGGCGTCGGTCTTCTTCGCGGCTTCGGCGTCGACCTTGCGCTGCGCCTCTTCCTCGACCTTACGCTTGGCGTCTTCCTCGGCCTTGCGCGCCATTTCCTCTTCGAGGCGCTTGGCCTCGGCTTCGTCGCGGCGCTTGGCTTCGACGTCGGCGCGGATCGCGGTTTGGATCGCGCGCTGGCGGGCGTTCTTTTCCTCTTCCGTCAGCTCGCGCAGAACCTGCGGCTTGCCGGGCTTGGGTGCCGCGGGTGCGGCGGCGGGCGACGCGGCGGCGGCCGGCTTCGCGGCGACGGGCGTCGTCGCGGCGGGGCCGGCGGCAGGAGCGGCACCGGGGCGGCCGGGCAAACGGGTCTTGCGCACTTCGACCTGCACGGTCTTGGTGCGGCCATGCGAGAAGCTTTGCCGGACTTGGCCGTCGGCCCCGGCGGCAGCGGGCGCGCGCAATTCCAGGCGACCCCCGGACTTGCTCGCGAGACCCAGCTTCTTCTTGCCGTCCTGTTCGTTCGTATCCGTCATCACTCGCCCTTGTCTTCAGACGCCGTGCGGAAAGCCGCAAGGCGCATCAAATCGTTGCGCAGACGTTGCGCCATCGCACCGTCGCGCACCGCCACGTGAACCGCGTTTTCGCGGCCCAGGGCGGCACCCATTTCTTCCGCCGAAAGCACCGAGACCGTCGGCAATTCGCGCCCGCCCAAGCGCGCGCGTTCGGCGCGGCTTGCGTCCAGCGCTTCGACCACCAGCCCGATGCCGCCGCGTTCGATCGCGGCCTTGGCCTTGGTGAAGCCCGCGACGATCACGCCCGCGCGCTTGGCCAGCGACAGGCTTTCGATCCCCCGGCGCAGCAGAAGCCTTTCGACCATCGCCGGCAAATCGGCGGCGGCCTTCAAGTTCTTCTTCGCGGCCTTGGCGAAGGCGTTGCGTGCAACCGCCTGTTCCAACGCATCGCGCGACACCGTCAACCACAAGCCCCGACCCGGCAGCTTGCCTTCGATATCGGGCACCACCGTGCCGTCCGGCGCTTCGACGAAACGCAGGAACGATTCCCGCGGCCCCGTCTTGCCGGTGACGACGCAACGGCGCAGCGGACCATCGGAAGCCGTATCGACGACTTCCGACACTTCCACATGCGCGATGTCGGTGGCGCTCAACATCGCTCCTTACTTCTTCTCCTCGTCGGCGAACCAATGTTCGCGCGCCTTCATGATCAACGCGTTGGCGGTTTCCTCGTCGAGCTCGTCCTTGCCGAGGATCTCGATCAACTCGTCGCCCGCCAGATCGGCGAAATCGTCGAGCGTCTTGACGCCCTTTTCGCCGAGCTTGACCAGCGCCGAGGGGCCGAAATCGGTGAACTCGGCGACCTCGTCCGTCACGCCGAGCGCCTTGCGCTCGCTTTCCAGACGGGTGTTTTCCTTCTCGACGAACGCTTCCGCGCGGGCTTTGAGCTCGCCCGCGACGCCTTCGTCGAAGCCTTCGATATTGGCCAGTTCGTCGACGTCGACGACCGCGACTTCCTCGACCTTCGTGAAGCCTTCGGTGACCAGCAGGCCCGCGATCACGTCGTCCACGTCGAGCGCGTCGACGAAGAGCTGCGAACGCTCCTTGAACTCGGCCTGACGGCGTTCCGATTCCTCGGCCTCGGTCAGAATGTCGATCGCCCAGCCGGTCAGCATCGAGGCGAGACGCACGTTCTGGCCGCGACGGCCGATGGCGAGCGACAGCTGCTCGTCGGGCACCACGACTTCGATGCGGCGCGCTTCTTCGTCGAGCACGACCTTGGTGACTTCCGCCGGGGCGAGCGCGTTGACCACGAAGGTCGCCGGATCGTTCGACCAGGGAATGATGTCGATCTTTTCGCCCTGCTGTTCGGCGACGACGGCCTGCACGCGGCTGCCGCGCATGCCGACGCAAGCGCCGACCGGATCGATCGAGGAATCGTGGCTGACGACGGCGATCTTGCCGCGGCTGCCGGGGTCGCGCGCGACCGCCTTGATTTCGATGATGCCGTCGTAGATTTCCGGCACTTCCTGCGAGAACAGCTTGGCCGTGAATTGCGGATGCGTACGCGACAGGAATATCTGGGGCCCGCGCGGTTCCTGGCGCACGTCGTAGATATAGGCGCGCACGCGTTCCTGCGGCTTGAACACTTCGCGCGGGATCGTTTCGTCGCGGCGCAGAATGGCTTCCGCGCGGCCCAGATCGACCGTGACGTTGCCGAATTCGACGCGCTTGACCAGACCGTTGACGATCTCGCCGATGCGGTCCTTGTACTCGTCGAACTGGCGCAGACGCTCGGCCTCGCGCACGCGCTGGACGATCACCTGCTTGGCGGTCTGCGCTGCGATGCGGCCGAAATCGATCGGCGGCAGCGGATCGGTCAGATAGTCGCCGACCTTGGCGTCGGGGTTCTTGCGCTGGGCGACTTCGAGCGCGATTTCGGTCGCGTCGTTGGTCACCGGATCGGCGACGAGGCGATAGCGCAGCAGCTGCATTTCGCCGTTGTCGCGGTCGATATGCGCGCGGATATCGTGCTCGATGCCGTATTTGGCGCGGCCGGCCTTTTGGATGGCCTGCTCCATCGCCTCGAGAACCTGCTCGCGGTCGATGCCCTTCTCGCGGGCCACCGTGTCGGCGACCTGGAGCATTTCGATGCGGTTATAGGCGGTCGTACGTTCCATCATTCGTCTCTTCGAAGGTTAGACGGCGGAAGAAGCGGCGGCGGCTTCTTCGGCGCGCGTCGCGGCGATGAGTTCGTCGGTGAGCAGCAACTTGGCGCGCGCGATTTCGGCGAGCGGCAAGGTTGCGGGCCCTTCCTGCGTTTCGATGCGCACGGCGTCGCCCTGGCGGCCGGCGAGCCGGCCGGAGAAACGCTTGCGCCCCTCGACGGGGAATTTGGTCTCGATGCGCGCTTCGTGGCCCTTGAAGCGGTCGAAATCGGCGCCGCGCGTCAGCGGGCGGTCGATGCCGGGGGAACTGACTTCCAGCACATATTGCGCCTTGATCGGATCTTCGACGTCGAGCTTCGCGGACACGGCGCGGGAAAGGCTCTCGCAATCGCCCAGGGTCATCGCCTTGCGATCCTTGCGCTCGGCCATGATCTGCAGGGTCGGCCGATCGCGGCCCGCGACGATCACGCGCACAAGTTCGTAGCCCATCGCATCGACGGTGGGTTCGATCAAATCGGCGAGCGCGTTGTCACGGTCCATGCGTTGAGGGGCCGGTTTCCTGGGTTCGAGTTTCGGAACGCCCGTGTCCGCCCGGGCCGGCAATAAAAAAGTGGGCCGTTGGGCCCACTTGTTATTGTCGCCCGAGGCTAGGCTCGGACGTTATGTCGCGGCGGAATATACGGATTTCCGCGCCCGAATCAAGTGGCGGATTCCACCAATGATATAAGCGCACTAGCCCCGGGGTCCGACCTTCGACGCCGGCCTTTGTCCTGTCAAGCAGGCGATCCATGCGCTAATTTGCCAAGGATGAAGCGGATTCGCCTACTCCCCACCCGTCTCGCCCTTGGTCTCACCCTTGGTCTGCTCGGCGCTTGCGCGACCCCGCCCGAACAACGCGCGGCGGTGCCCGACGCCCCGATCGAGCCGGGCCCGGCCACGATTTCCGGCAATTATCTCGCCGCCTTGCACGCCCAACACATCCGCGACGCGAACGCGGCGGCGGAATTCTCCGCGCGCGTGCTCGACGCCAATCCGATGAACGCGGAATTGCTGGTCCGCACCCATGCCGCCTTGGTCGAAGCGGGCCGCATCGACGAAGCGCTGCCCTTGGCCGAGCGCTTGGTCGCCATGTCGCCGGGCCAGGTCGCGGCGCAGATGACGCTGGTTGCCGACGAAATCGCGCGCGGCCAATTCGCCGCCGCCGAACGGCGCATGGCGGGGCTGCCGCTGCAAGGCTATTCGCGCGTCGTCAACCCGCTGCTGATCGCGTGGATCAATGTGGGTTTGGAGCGCACGCCCGCGGCGTTCGACATTCTGCGCTCGCTGCTCGACGTGCAGGGCTTCAAGCAGATGCACGATTACTACGCCGGCCTGATCGCCGAGCGGTCGGGCCGTTTCGCCGAGGCGGAAGGCTTCTACCGCGCGGCGCTGGAAGGCGAGGATGGCGCGCCGCCGCGCCTCATCGAAATCGCCGGCGGCTTTCTGGAACGGCGCGGCCGCACGGCCGAAGCGCGCAATCTTTATCTGCGCTATCGCCAAGTCGCGCCCGATTCACCGGTCGTGCTGGCGGGCTTGGCCCGCACGCGCGTGGGCGCACCGCCGGTCCCCGCCCCCGAATTCCCGCTGCGCGATGCGCGCAAAGGGGCGGCCGACGCGCTGTTCAACCTCGCCGCCTTGTTCCGCCAGGATGCGACGATGGCGACGGCGCTGGCCTTCGGACGGCTGGGCCTGCATCTCGACCCCGACGCGGGGCTCGGCCTGATGACGGTCGCGGAAATCGTCGACGGCATGGATCAGCGCGACGAAGCCGACAAGCTATTCGCGCGCGTACCCGCCGATTCGCCCTTCGCCTATGTCGCCCAGATGCGCCGTGCGGAGAATATGCAGGAGCGCGGCGATTTGAACGGCGCGCTGGCGGCGCTGGAAAAACTCGCGCGCGACAATCCCGACCGCTTCGATGCGCTGACGACGATGGGCAATTTCCTGCGCAACGCCGAACGCTTCCCCGAATCGGCGGCGGCTTACGGCCGCGCGTTGGAGCGTATCGGCGCCAATCCCGAACGCCGCCACTGGTCGATCTTCTACGTGCGCGGCATCGCCTTCGAACGCGCGAAGAATTGGCCCGAGGCCGAGCGCCATTTCAAACGCGCGCTGGAGCTGTTCCCCGAACAGCCCGACGTGTTGAACTATCTCGCCTATACCTGGGTCGATCGCGGCGAGAATTTGGTCGAGGCCGAGCGCATGCTGCGCCGCGCGGTCGAGCAGCGCCCGAATTCGGGGCATATCGTCGACTCCCTCGGCTGGGCGTTCTATCGCCTGGGCCGATACGAGGAAGCGGTTCCGCTGCTGGAACGCGCCGCCGAATTGCTGCCCGAAGATCCCGTGCTGCTCGACCATTTGGGCGACGGGTATTGGCGCGTCGGCCGCCGGCGCGAAGCGTCGTTCCAATGGGAACGCGCCTTGCGCAGCAAGCCGGACGCGGAGCTGAAGCTCGAGTTGGAGAAGAAGCTGCGCAGCGGTTTACCGACCGCGCAGGCGAAGCGCTAACCGAACAGCAGCAGCGCGCCCACGCCCGCGATAATCAGCGCCACACCCGCCATTTCGCGCGGCGCGAGGCTTTGGCGCAGCATGTTGCGCCCGACGATCAGCGAGAACAGCACTTCCGCCAGACCCAGCGTGCGCACCAACGCCGCCGGGGCGAGCGAGAACCCGACGAACCAGCCGCCCGACGCGAAGGAGCCCATGGCGCCCGCGAACATCGATTTGCGCCACGCGGCGAAAACGCGCTTCAACACATCGAGGTCGCGCCACGCGAACCAGATGACGAGCAGCCCGGCCTGAATGCCGAGCGCATAGGCGAGCGACGTCGTGGCACCCAGATAGAAGACCGGCTCGCCCAATTCCAGAATGCCCGCGCGATAGCATACGGCCGCCATGCCGTAACCCGCCCCCGCCAGCAAGCCATAGGTGGTGGCGCCGAGATCCACCCCGTTGCGCCACGGATTGCCCGACATGGCGAGCACGCCGATCGTCGCCACGACGATCGCGCCGAAGCCGATCGGCGACAGCGTTTCGCCGAGCACGAAATAGGCGAAGATCGCGACTTCGACCGGTTCGAATTTCGTATAGGCGATGGCGAGCGCGAAAGCCTTCATGCGCATCGCGGCGAGCGTGAAGGCGGTGGCCGCGATCTGCATCACCGCCCCCGTCGCGATCCAGGCGAGCGCGGTCGCATCGGGAACCGGCGGCGCCTTGCCCGCGAGCAGACACGCGATGCCCAGCATCAAGAGCCCGAACGGAAACCCGTAGATGAACCGCACCGACGTGGCGCCGAGCGTGCCCAGCGCTTCCGTCAGATGGCGTTGCATCACGTTGCGCGCGGTCTGCGCCGCCGAAGCGAACAACGTCGCGGGAATCCACAGCAGCGAAACAGGATCGGCCATTTTCCAACGCTTGCGATCGCCAGGGGAGTTCCGGCACTGTCGCACGCGATGCGTATTCTCGTCACCGGCTCCGAAGGCTATTTGGGCGCAAGGCTGATCCGCCATTTGCGCAGCGATCCCCGCACGATCGATATCCGCGGCTTCGACCGCGAACACGGCCAGGATCTTTGCGACCGCGCGCAGGTCGCGGCGGCGTTGAACGGCATCGACCGGATTTTCCATACCGCGGTGGTCGCGGGCGCGGAGGCCGAGGCCGATTGGCCTGCCGCCCTCGACGCCAACATGATCGGCACGGTCAATTTGATTTCGGAAGCGGCACGCTTGCCCAAGCCGCCGGTCTTCGTGTTTGCCTCCGCCATCGCGGTCTACGGACCCGCGACCGATGGCGTCGTCGATGACTCCACGCCGACGACCGGCACCGGCGCCTATGCCAGCGCCAAGCGCGCGATCGAGATTTTGCTGGCGGATGCCGCGCGCGCGGGGCGCATCGATGCGCGCAGCATTCGCTTGCCGACGACGCTCGTTCGACCGTCGCGCAAAGGCCCGACGACGGCGGGCTTCATGTCCGATCTGATCGTCGCCTATGCCAATGGGCGCGATTTCACGATTCCCGTCGATCCCGACACGCCCTTCGCCGTGGCGGCCCTATCGCGGTCGTTGCGCGCCTTGCGCATCGCCGCCGATGCGCCCGCCGAAGCGTTCGGGCCCGCGCGCGTTGCTGGTCTTCCCACCGTGCGGATCAGCCCACGCGAAGCCATCGCGGCGGTGACACGCGTCTTCGGCCCCAGGCCGGGCAAGATTACGGTCGAACACAAGCCCGCGATCGCGGCGATCGCCGCGCGCTGGCCATGCCAAGTGCTGTCGGCAACGGGCAGTGCGTTGGGCCTCGACCCCGACGAAACGGTCGAGGATATGGTGCGCCGCTATCGCGACGATCCCGAAGGTCTTAAAGCTTAAAAACCGAACGCGAAGACGATCGCCCCGCCCAAGGCGAATGCGCCCAGGCGCTTCAGCAACGGCGTGTCCGCGATCACGGCGTAGGACAGGAACCAGATCCCGCAGCCGATCTTCACGGTCGCGGCAACGGCCAGGACCGGATCGGTCAGCACCGCCAGCAGCGACGGGTTGGCGACGAAGGCGAGCGGCACCATGAACAGCCCCAGGCCGATGCGCATCGCGCGCAGCGATACCGGGAACCAGGGTGTTTTCGCGATGGTCGAGGCGATGAACACATTGCCGCAAACCGGCGGCGTGATCGTGCACAGCAGCGCGTACCAGAACACGAACATATGCGCCTGCAACGGCGCCAAGCCCATCTTGATCAAGGCCGGGCCCGCCACGGCGATGCAGATCACGTAGGCCGCCGTCGTCGGCAATTCCATGCCAAGGGCGATGCACGCCACGGCCGTGAGCAACAGCGCGATCCACAGATTGTCGCCCGCCAGGCCGACGATCAGCGACGTTATCTTCACGCCCACGCCGGTCATGTGGAACACGCCGGTGATCAGGCTCGCGCACAAGATCACGGCCGCGATCATCGCGATCTGTTCGGCCGCACTCACGCAGCCTTCGACGACGCGATTGGCGAAGCCGAGGATCGACACGCGATAGCCGTCTTCGAACAACAGCAGGCCGAACGCCGCGATGACCGCGACGAAGGCCGCCATTTGCGGCGTGAACTCGGTGAAGCCGAGCACGGCGATCAAAATGCCGAGCGGGCCCAGGAAGAACGGGATGTTGCGCGCGACATGGGCCCAGCCGGGCATTTCCGACGCGGGCAAGCCGGTCAAACCGTGACGCACGGCATAGAGATCGACGCCGATCCAGCACGCGACGAAGAACAGCAACGCGGGCAGCGTCGCGATCATCATCAATTCGTTGTAGGGCACTTGGATTAGGGCGGCCATCAGGAACACGCCCGCCCCCATCACCGGCGGCATGATCTGCCCGCCGGTCGAGGCGACGGCCTCGACCGCCGCCGCAAGGCTGGGCGGATAGCCGTTGCGGATCATCGCCGGGATGGTGAACGTGCCGGTCGACACGACATTGGCGGAAGCGGAGCCCGAGATCGTGCCGTAAAGCGCCGAGGCGACGACTTCGACCTTCGCCGTGCCCGCGCGATAGCGTCCGGCGATTTGCGTGGCGAGCGCCATGAAGCCCGTCCCCGCCTGCCCCGCCGCGACGAAGGACCCAAGAATCAAGAAGGGTGCCACGAGCTCGACCGAGGTGGCGGTCAGCGAACTCCACAACCCGCCTTCGGTCAGCAGCAGCGTGCCGAAGAAGAAATCCGGCGGCAGGCCCGCATGGCCCCAATCGCCGGGGATATGCTGGCCGAACATGCCATAGAGAATCACGATCGCCGCCACGGTCGGCATGATCCATTTGACCGCGCGGCGCGCCATTTCCAGCGTCAGTAGGATCAGGAAAATCGACACCGCGTATTGCAGATTCGATTCGAGGCGGCCGTATTGATCGACCAGATCGCGCCAATTGATCGCGATATAGAGGCAAGCGGCGATGCCGAGCAGGCCCAGGGCCGCACTCCACATCCGATACCAAGCGGGGCCTTTGACCCCGATCAGGAACACGAACGGGATCGCCATCGCGAAATGCATCGGCCGCGCGACGAGGGCGGGCACGAGGCCCGAGAAGATCAGATAAAGGTGATAGGCGACCGAGACGGTGGCGAAGGCCAGAACGATGGGGCCCGCGCGCTTGCCCGTCTCGGCCGCTTGTTCGAATAGACTCAACGCATACCCGCCGGAATGGTGACGCCGGCTTCCGTGTAGTACTTAAGCGCACCCGGATGCAACTTCACGCCGATGCCCGCGATCTGGTCGCGCGCGACGGCGTTCCACCAGGGATTCGCCTTGCCCATATCGGCGCGGCGTTCCCAGAAGATCTTGGTGATCTCGTAGGCGACGTCGTCGGAAGTGGCGGCGGTCGTATAGGCGCCGACCGGAATGCCGACCGTGTGCACGGGCTGCGTCTGGCCCGTATAGGTGCCGGCGGCGATCGTCACGGGACCCGCACTCGGGTCCTGCACGGTCACGATGTTGACCTGTTCCGGCGTCATCGACAGCAGCTTGATCGGCATCGTCGCCGCAAGCTCCTGCACGTTCGACGTGGGATGCGTCGAGCCCGAGGCGAAGCCGTCGACCTGGCGGTTGCGCATCGCGTTGGAGGCGGCGTTGAGCTCGACTTCGGAGAAGCGCACCTGATCGGCGATGCCGAGCTGGCGGAAAACCGCCGAGGCCTGACGCTCGGTGAACGTGCCGCGCCCGCCCGCGATGAAGCGCTTGCCGGCGAGGTCCTTCAGATCGTTCACGCCCGCATCGGCGCGCACGATCCAATGCATCGTGATCGGCGGCATGACGAACAGCGTGCGGATCGTGGCGTAATCGGCCCCGTCGGTGAACGGCGCCTTGGCGGCTTGCGCGTCGCGGATCATCGACGGCGGGGCGGTGTAGATGAACCCGGCCGGGCGGCGCGGCGCCTCGCGCACGTTCTGGACCGAGCCTTGGCTTTCCTCGACCGTCGCGGCGATGCGCCCGTTCGTGGCGGTGCGCAGCACTTCGGAAAGCTGCACGGTCATCACGTAATAGGACGAGCCCGACGCGGCGGATTTGAGCGTCACGCGCTGCTGGGCGTGGGCCGCGGGAACGGCGAACAGGCCGGCGGCGAGGAAGCCGGCGGCAAGAAGGCGATAATTCATCGGCGTCGATCTCCCGGAAAGCCGGGTTGACGGCCCGGCGTTATGGTGGACCGCAACTTTAGGGTCTCGCTTGAGTACGCTCAAGCAGAACCGGACGACGTACTCGGCACTCGGCGATCAAAGCCTCAAGAAGCTCGACTTCCCGAGCGAGCTCGCTACGCATCCGATCAAGCAGTC
The DNA here is from genome assembly GCA_965228135.1 of Tagaea sp. Classification (GTDB taxonomy): domain Bacteria; phylum Pseudomonadota; class Alphaproteobacteria; order CACIAM-22H2; family CACIAM-22H2; genus Tagaea. The sequence goes on along the minus strand of OZ245798.1, from coordinate 3,468,923 downwards.
GCGCGAGAACAGAAGCGCCGTCCGGCACTGGACTGTCGAGATTCTCGACGACGAATGCGATCGCCGATAGCGCCTTCGACAGACGTGCGCCGTGTATTGGCTCGTGATGCGCGATCCGATTGCGCACTTCATAGAGCGCTTCAAGATGCACAGCGACTTGCGCCCGCTTGATTACTTTATTCGGAAAGATCGGCCGAAGAATCGGCTTCCAAAGGGTCGTCTCATAGTCAGTCGAGAAAAGTCGCTTCCAAAAGAAGAGCGTGAGCTGGGCAACGATCTGGCCGTGTGTCGCGGCGATCGCGCTTTGGCGTTTTTTGGATCGCGCAGCATGTGTGATATTCGCCGGCATGCCTGCGGGAAACGCCGACGCGTCCAAAGCGCGCTTTGCGCCCGGATCGAGCTTGGCATAGGCGGCACGACGTGCGTGCGAGAGCGCCTTCCCCAGATGGCCGCTTTCATCGCCTTTCCATCGGAACGGAGATCGTTCCGCGATGATCCAATCGCCGGTTCCAAAATGACCGGTTAGGCGGGTGGAAACGGCGTTGCGGATCGCGACCTCGAGGAAACCGATAACGGGCATTAGCGCCGCCCCGACACGCATCGTTTGAAGATATAGCGTCACCGCATCAGCATCGGATCCGGCCAAGCGCATGAACGGCCCCAGACGCTCATCCGAGAGAAACGCCCGTATCGTTCGAATGTCATCGGGCCCCAAGTTCATTGACTTTTCCGCTGATTTTGGGTAGTTTCGTAATTGAAGCGTCGAGGTAAAGTCGGCAGCGCGGGCAACCGTGACGGACTCTCGGCGGAGGGCGTCCCGCAAGGGACGCCCTATTTCTTTTCAGGCATATTCAAGATTGCGTCAATAACGCGTTGCGCTAGCCCGCGCGCTTCAACACGAACAAGCCTTGCTCGCCCAGCAGATTGGCGAAAAACCCGGGGGCGCGCAGGCCTTTGGGACGCCCGGCCGCGTCGAGCACTTGGGCGTATTCGATGTCGATGTTCAGCACGCGGCACAATTCGACGAAATCGTCGATCGTGCACAGATGCACGTTCGGCGTTTCGTACCAGGATTGATCGAGCGAATCGGTCACCGGCATTTTGCCGCCGACCAGCAGCTTCAAGCGCACATGCCACACGCCGAAATTCGGGAAGGACACCACCGCGCGCTTGCCGATGCGCACGAGATGGCCGAGCACGGTTTTCGGATCCCATGTCGCTTGCAGCGTCTGCGACAGGATCGCGTAGTCGAACGCGCCGTCCGGATAGTCTTTAAGGTCGGTGTCCGCGTCGCCCTGGATGACCGACAGGCCTTGCGCGACGCACGCGTTCACGCCGGCTTGGCTGAGTTCGATGCCGCGCCCGTCGACGTTCTTTTCGTGGCTGAGCCAATCGAGCAACGCGCCGTCGCCGCAGCCGATATCGAGCACGCGGCTGCCCGGCTCGATCATCTCGCCGATCGTTTTGAGATCGACGCGGATCGAGGCGCGCGGGCGGGCATGGGCGGCCGCGGGCAGAAGCGAGGGTTCGGTCATTTGCCGCGCAAGCCCCGCCGCTCGGCGCAGCCGTTGAGGAAGCCTTGCAGCGTGTTGTGCAAATCGGGCTCGTCCAGCAGAAACGCGTCATGGCCCTTGTCGGACACGATCTCGACGAAGGACACATTCGCCGCGACGGCGTTCAGCGCATGGACCAGCGTGCGGCTTTCCGATGTCGGGAACAGCCAATCCGACGTGAAGCTGACCACGCAAAACCGCGTCTTCGTGCCTTCGAAGGCGGCGGGCAGCGCGCCGCCATGCTCGGCCTGAAGGTCGAAATAATCCATCGCGCGGGTGATGTAGAGATAGGAGTTTGCATCGAAGCGATCGACGAAGGTCGACCCCTGATGGCGCAAATAGGATTCGACCTGGAAATCGGCGTCGAAGCCGTAGGACAACGCCGCGCGGTTCTGCAAACGCCGGCCGAATTTCCGGTGCAGCGCCTGTTCGGAAAGATACGTCACGTGCGCCGCCATGCGCGCGACCGCAAGGCCGCGATGGGGCAGCGTGCCCGCACTCAAATAATCGCCGCCGCGCCAATCGGGATCGGCCATGATCGCTTGGCGTCCGACTTCGTGGAACGCGATGTTCTGCGCCGAATGGCGATACGACGTGGCGATGGGGATCGCGGCGAAGACGCGCTCGGGATAGGTCGAGACCCAATCGAGCACCTGCATCCCGCCCATCGACCCGCCGATGACGCAGAACAACTGCCCGATGCCGAGATGGTCGAGGAGGCGCGCTTGCGCCTGCACCATGTCGCCGATCGTGATAACCGGGAAGGTGAGGCCATAGGGCTTGCCGGTCGCGGGATCGATCGATTTGGGGCCCGACGAGCCCATGCAGCCGCCCAGCACATTGGCGCAGATGATCCAGTAACGATCGGTGTCGAGGATTTTGCCCGGGCCGACGATCGCTTCCCACCAGCCGGGTTTGCCGGTCACGGGATTCGCGTCGGCGACGAATTGATCGCCGGTCAGCGCATGGCAGACCAGGATCGCGTTCGATTTGTCGGCATTGGGCGCGCCGTAACTACGGTACGCGACGGTAACCGGGCCGAATTCGACGCCCGAATCGAGCTTCAACGGCCGATCGGCCGGAATCTCGAACCGTTGGCCCGGTGAATCCGGGGCCGTCATATCGACGGCGGCGATACGTGGTGTCGCGGACAAAGGTGTTTTCCCGTGATTTGAGGGGAAACATGGCCCGGTTCGCCCCCGGATTCAAGCATCGCCCCGGAACTTGGAGTGTGGCATTTTCCCCGCGTCATGGAAGGAAGCGAAGACAAACTCACCGCGATCCGCCGCCAGCTCGACGCGATCGACGACAAGCTGCTCGACCTGCTGGCCGAGCGCGCGCGCAAGATGGCCGAGGTTCAGGCCGCGAAGGGCGGATCGGGCGGCGTGCTGTGCCGGCCGGGCCGCGAGATGCAGATCCTGCGGCGCCTGACCAAACGCATCGACGGCCCCTTGCCCGCCGATCTGGTCGTGCGCATCTGGCGCGACGTGGTGACGAGCTTCACCCGCCTGCAAGGCAATTTCGCCATCGGCGCATTGAACGAGCCCGAATGGCTCGGCGATTTGGCGCAGCGTCATTTCGGCCTGGGCGATGCGGTGCGGCGCGTCGATGGCGCGTCGCGCCTGTTCTCTATGCTCGCCGACGGCGCGGTCAGCATCGCCGTGTTCCCTTCGCCCGAGGATTCCGACACGCCGTGGTGGACGCGCATCGGCCGCGACGGCACGCAAGTGATCGCGCGCATTCCCGTCGACGGCACCGAAACCCAGCCCGGCGGTTTGGTCGTCGGCAAACAGGCTTTCGATCCGTCGGGCGACGACCGGCATTTGCTGGTCGTCGAATTCGACGAAGCCTTGTCGCGGCCCAAAATCGCCAAGCGCTTCGCCGATGCCGGTATCGCGCTGGAGCGCATTCTGGCCGAGACATCCGACAAAACCGGCCAGTGCATTCTGGCGGTATGCGCGGCCGCCCTCGCCGCCAACGATCCGCGCTTGGCCGCATTGGCGGGCAAGGATGCGCGCGTGCGCCTGGCCGGCGGCTACGCGCTGCCCTTGGCGCTGGCCCCGGCGGCTGGTAATACGCCGCGCGCGCGCAACAAAGGAATTCGTCGATGAGCCGTCCCGAAGCCAAGCCCGGCGTGATGAAGATTTCGCCCTATGTCGGCGGCAAGTCATCCGTGCCGGGCGGCGCCAAGCCGATCAAGCTGTCGTCCAACGAAGGGGCACTCGGCCCCTCGCCCAAGGCGATGGAAGCGGCCGCGAAAGCCGCCGCCGAGATGCATCGCTATCCCGACGGCGGTGCTTCGGCCATCCGGACGGCGATCGGCAAGCGCTTCGGCCTCGACCCCGAACGCATCGTCGTGGGTGCGGGCTCCGACGAATTGATCGCGCTGTTGGTCAAGGCCTATGCCGGCCCCGGCGACGAAGTGCTCTACAGCCAATACGGCTTCGTCATGTACCCGATCTCGACCCATGCCGCCGGCGCGACGCCGGTGACGGCGGACGAGAAGGGCTATCGCACCGACGTGGACGCGCTGATCGCCAAGGCGGGCCCGAAGACGAAGATCTGCTTCGTCGCCAACCCGAACAACCCGACCGGTTCCTATATCTCGGGTGCGGAGATGAAGCGCCTGCGCGACGGCTTGCCGCCGCACACGCTGCTGATCGTCGACGCCGCCTATGCCGAGTTCGTGTCGCGCAACGACTACAGTGCAGGCGCCGATCTGGTCGATGCGGGCGAGAACACGGTGATGCTGCGCACCTTCTCGAAGATTTTCGCGATGGGCGGCATGCGCCTGGGCTGGGCCTATGCGCCCGCCAACGTGATCGACGTGCTGAACCGCGTGCGCGGACCGTTCAACGTGTCGGCCATCGCGCAAGCCGCGGGTGTGGCCGCGCTGGAAGACATGGCGCACCAGGACGCATCCCGCGCGCATAACGACAAGATGCTCGCCTGGTTCCCGGCGGAAGTCGCGAAGCTCGGCCTTACGACGCTGCCCTCGGTCGGCAATTTCGTGATGGTCGAGTTCGCGAAAACCGGCAAGACGGCCGCGGCGGCGAACGACTTCCTGATGTCGCGCGCGATCATTCCGCGCATGGTCGCGAATTACGGCCTGCCGGATTTCCTGCGCATCACGCTGGGCACCGAGGACGAAATGCGCAAGGTCCTCGCCGCCCTTTCCGATTTCATGAAAGCCTGATCATGGCCAAACCGATCGTCGATACGCTGGCGATAATCGGCTTCGGGCTGATCGGCTCGTCGATCGCGCGCGCCGCGCGCAAATCGGGCGCGGTCAAACGCATCGTCGCGTGCGACGCATCCGCCCCGGCGCGCCGCGCCATCGCCAAGCTGAAACTCGCCGACGAGATCGGCGCCGATCCCGCCAAGGCGGCGGCGAAGGCCGATCTGGTGATCGTCGCCACACCGCTCTCCGCCTATCCCAAGCTCGGCAAGGCGCTGGGCAAGGCGATGAAGAAGGGCGCGATCCTTTCCGATGTCGGCTCGGTCAAGCGCCCCGCGCTCGACAGTTTGGGCGCAAGCTTGCGACCGGGCGTCCACCTTGTTCCGGCCCACCCGATCGCGGGCACGGAGAACTCGGGCCCCGAATCCGGCTTTGCCGAGTTGTTCAAGGATCGCTGGTGCATCGTGACACCGGTGCGCGGCACGCCGAAAGACGCGGCGCAAAAGGTCGAGGCTTTCTGGAAGCGCATCGGGTCGAAGACCGCGCGCATGACGCCCGCCCATCATGACCGCGTGCTGGCGATCACCAGCCATGTGCCGCATCTGATCGCCTACACGATCGTGAATACGGCCAGCGACCTGGAAGGCACGCTGCGCGCCGAGGTCATCAAATACAGCGCCAGCGGCTTCCGCGATTTCACGCGTGTGGCCGCGTCGCATCCGGTGATGTGGCGCGACGTGTTCCTCGCCAACAAGGACGCCGTGCTCGAAATGATGGGAAGGCTCTACGAGGATATCGCGACGATGCAGAAGGCGATCCGCCACGACGAGGGTGCCACGCTCGAACGCCTCTTCGCCAAAGCGCGCAAAATCCGCCGTTCGATCGTGCAGGCCAAGCAGGCTTGAGGCCCCCCCTTGTGGGAAGAGGGTTAGGGTGGGACTTAGAGTCCCACTCTCCAATTCGGCGAAATCATAGCCATTACCGAGTTCTGCACACTTCTTCCCTCTGTACGTCCATGCTTGTCTGGGTCAGAAATTTTTGACCAACCTGCCAATCTTTCCCATCGATAGATAATTTGGGGCATGGCGAGAACCAAATAAACTTGGTCAAAATCTGAATTGAAAAGCGCCGCATGGCAGAGAGCGTTGAGCTGCTCAGGCGTAATCAAGCTGGGCAGAATCATTGTCGATGCGCCTGCACCGATTGAACTGATGCAGGCCGAAACGACAAGCCAATATTTATCTACATAAGCTTTTGATTTGTGCTTCTCAGCTTTCGCGATTTTTTCTTGGATGCGAATCAACAGCGAGCGCCGATATTCGGGATTGATGTACAGCCCATAAACTCCGTTAGACGACTTCGATAGTTTTTGTTCTTCCGCTCGGGCAAATGAGCCTTTCTTTCCGGGGATAGAACCTTCGTCGCTATGGAACTCGGTTACTTGAGCGCCGACTCGGTGGCCGTCAAACTCAAAAACAACATCAATGCCGGTTTCAGTACCGCCAAATTCGTCTTTGGCATCGCGAACATCCGTGACATTCAAGTTGGCAATTACTGCAAGGTCACTGACCGCACATATCTCGCGAATAGAACTAGGCATTGGGGCGTCTCCGATACTTTATGCATCGGGCGCTCTAAGCGCGGGACCATCCCGGCGACGCTATACCCTGCTTAAGAAGCCTAGCTTTTATAATTGCCAATGCAATTATAAATACAACTTCGAAATCAATCGATTAAGAGCGACTCGACGATCTTCGCCCATTCGGCGTCGAGCGGGCCGGTTTCGGCCGGCTGCTTGGCGCGGCGATACCAATAGCCCGCGTTCGAGAGGTCTCCTTCGACGCGGTGCAGATGCGCATGCACCCAATCGTGCTTCGGCTCGCCTTCGTCCTGCTGGACGAGCTTATGCGCCGCATCCCAGTCGCCGCGCCCCGCATGCCACAAAGCCTCCACCGGGCGGGTGAGGCCCGGCGGCGGCTTGTCGTTCTTCAACGTCGCACGGAACGCGGCGAGATCCATCGTTCAGCCCTGCTTGGCGATCGCCTGGAAGGCGCCCAACGCCGCCATGTTGACGATGTCGCCGACCGACGCCCCCACCTGTGCGATCTGTGCGGGTGCGGACAAGCCGACCAGGATCGGGCCGACCACCGTGCCGCCGGCCAGCATCTGCACCAGCTTCGACGAGATGTTCGCCGAATGCAGGCCCGGCATGACCAGCACGTTCGCGGGGCCGGTCAGGCGCGCGAAGGGATAGAGGTTTTTCATCAGGTCGAAATCGAGGGCGACTTCGGGGCTCATATCGCCGTCGAACTCGAAATCGATTTCGCGCCCGCCGTCGTGCATGCGCTCCAATTCCTGCACCGCTTCGCGCACCTGGGACGCCTTCTCGCGCACCGGGTTGCCGAAATTGGTGAAGGAGGTGAGCGCCACGCGCGGTTCATGCCCCAGCTTGCGCGCCGCCGCCGCCGCCGCGATGGCGATTTCGGCCATGTCGCGCGCATTGGGCAATTCCGTCACCGTCGTGTCGGCGACGAAGACGGTGCGTTCCTTGGTCATCATCACGGTGAGGCCGATGAAGCGCTTGCCCTTCTCGGCGTCGATCACGCGCGTGATGTCCTCCAGCGCTTGGTAATACGAGCGCGTCGTGCCCGTCACCATCGCGTCGGCGTCGCCGGTCGCGACCATCAGGGCCGCGAACACGTTGCGGTCCTGATTGACCAGACGCTGGCAATCGCGATGCAAGGAGCCGTTGCGGCGCAAACGCGCATAGAGAAAATCGGCGTAGCGCTTGTTGTCCTTCGACAGGCGCGCGTTATGGATTTCGAGGCCGAGCTGCGCGGCGGTTTGGGTGATATGGGCGTGGCGCATCGTCTCGGCGACGCGATCTTCGCGGCCGATCAGGATCGGCGTGCCGTAGCCCGAATTGCGGAAGGCGATCGCGGCACGGATCGTTTTTTCCTCCTCGCCCTCGGCGAACACCACGCGCTTGGGATTGGCCTTCACCGTTTCGAAAATGCGATCGAGCATCGCGCCGGCCGGATCGCGGCGCAGCTGCAACGCATGGCGATAGGCTTCCATATCCGCGATGGGTTTGCGCGCGACACCCGAATCCATCGCCGCCTTGGCGACGGCGGCGGGAACGACCGAAATCAAACGCGGATCGAAGGGCACGGGAATGATGTATTCCGGCCCGTAATGCAGCTTGCGCCCGGCATAGGCGGCGTCGAGCCCGTCGGGCACTTCCTCGCGCGCCAAGGCGGCGATCGCGTGCGCGGCGGCGATCTTCATTTCCTCGTTGATCGTGCGCGCGCGCACATCCAAAGCGCCGCGGAAGATGAACGGGAAGCCGAGAACGTTGTTGACCTGATTGGGGTAGTCCGAACGGCCGGTCGCGATGATCACGTCGGCGCGCGCTTCCTTGGCCTCCTCCGGCGTGATTTCGGGATCGGGATTCGCCATCGCGAAGATGATCGGCTGGGCCGCCATCGAACGGACCATCGCCTTGTCGACCGCACCCTTGGCCGACAGGCCGAAGAATACGTCGGCCCCTTCCATCGCTTCCTTCAGCGTGCGCGCCTTCGTCGGCGCCGCATGCGCCGACTTCCATTGGTTCATGGATTCGGTGCGGCCTTGATAGATGACGCCCTTGGTGTCGCACAAGATCACGTTCTCGTGCTTCATGCCCATCGCCTTGACGAGTTCGGCGCAGGCGATGCCGGCCGAGCCCGCACCGTTGATGACCATCTTGGTCGTCGCCATATTGCGGCCGGTGAGATCCAGCGCGTTGATGAGACCCGCGGCCGCGACGATGGCCGTGCCGTGCTGATCGTCGTGGAACACCGGGATGTCGAGAAGCTCGCGCAGGCGCTGCTCGATGACGAAGCATTCGGGCGCTTTGATGTCTTCGAGATTGATGCCGCCGAAGGTGACGCCCAGATAGCGCACGCAATTGACGAATTGATCGACGTCCTTCGTATCGACTTCGAGATCGATCGAGTCCACGTCGGCGAAGCGCTTGAACAGAACCGCCTTGCCTTCCATCACCGGCTTGCCGCCGAGCGCGCCCAGATCGCCGAGGCCCAGCACCGCCGTGCCGTTGGAGATGACGGCGACGAGATTGCCTTTCGACGTGTAGTCGTAAGCCGCGTCCGGGTTCTTCGCGATATGCAGGCAAGGCCACGCCACGCCGGGCGAATAAGCGAGCGACAAATCGCGCGCGGTCGTCAGCGGCTTCGTCGCGACGACTTCGATCTTGCCGGCTTTGCCGCCTTGCTGATGGAAGAGCAGCGCGTCCTGTTCGGTGACGGGCGCGGAATGGGTGGTCATGTTCGGCTTCGCCTTTATGATGAAGAACGCGTTTCCAGACCGGGCCGGCGCAAGATGCGCGACCTCGTTATAAGCGCTATGGTACGTGTATCGAGCCCGCGCCGTCAAAAACTCGGCGCAACAATCAAATGCTGCATTGCACGCGGCGCTGCCTAATTTATTCTCATCTTCGACATGACCGATATCACCGCCGCACCGCCCCGCGAAACGCCCCGCGAGACAGACACCGCCGTCACCCCGATGATGGCGCAGTATCTCGAATTGAAACGCCAGTATCCGAACGCGCTGCTGTTCTATCGGATGGGCGATTTCTACGAGATGTTCTTCGACGACGCTGTTGCAGCTGCGAAGGCGCTCGATCTGACATTGACCAAACGCGGCCTGCATCTGGGACAGGAGATCCCGATGTGCGGCGTACCCTGGCATGCGCACGAGGCGTATCTCGCGCGGCTGATCCGCCAAGGTTTCCGCGTGGCGATCTGCGAACAGATGGAAGCGCCCGAGGAAGCCAAGAAACGCGGCGGCGCCAAATCCGTGGTGCGACGCGATGTGGTGCGCCTCGTCACACCCGGCACGTTGGTCGAAGACACGCTGCTCGACGCGCGATCCAACAATTATCTCGCGTGCCTCGCCGAAGCGGCCGGCGCCATGGGCCTCGCGTGGCTGGACATGTCGACCGGCGATTTCCGCGTGCAGAGCGTTTCCGCCGCCGGCTTGGGTGCAGCACTTGCGCGCGTCGCACCCGGCGAATTGCTGCTCTCCGAACGCTTGGCCGGAGCCACCGATCTGGCGGGTGCGATTGAACCGTTCAAGGCGCTGCTGACACCGCTGCCATCGGCGCGCTTCGATTCCGAAAACGGGCGCCGCCGTCTCGAAACACTTTACGGCGTGAAGTCGCTCGACGGCTTCGGCAATTTCAGCCGTGCGGAAATCGCCGCCGCCGGATCGCTGGTCGATTATGTCGAGCTGACGCAAAAGGGCCGCCTGCCGCGTTTGACGCCGCCGGCGCGCAATGCCGAAAGCGGCACGATGGAGATCGATCCCGCGACGCGGCGTTCGTTGGAGCTAACCGAGACGCAAAGCGGCGAGAAGCGCGGCTCGCTGCTCGCGACCATCGACCGCACCAAAACGCCCGCCGGCGCGCGATTGCTGGCGCAACGCTTGGGCGCACCGTTGACGGATGCGGCCGCGATCGCCGCACGCCTCGACATGGTCGGGTTCTTCGTCGCGGCGTCGCGCGCGCGCGAAGCGTTGCGCGATACGCTGGCCGGCTTCCCCGATCTCGAACGCGCGTTGCAGCGCCTCGCCTTGGGGCGCGGCGGTCCGCGCGATCTTTCCGGCATCGGCTTGGGCTTGCGCAAACTGCCGCAAGTGCGCGCCGAATTGCGCGGCCATGCAGGCGACGTGAAGCTCCCCGCCGGCATCGTCCAAGCACTGGACGATCTGGGCGAGCATGGCGAACTCGCCGATACGCTGACGCGGGCGCTGGCCGCCGATCTGCCGCTCGACGCGCGCGACGGCGGTTTCATCGCCAAGGGCTACGCGCCCGAGCTCGACACGTTGATCGAGGCGCGCGACGAAGGGCGGCGCCTGATCGCGGGGTTGCAGCAGAAGTACGCCGACGAGACGAAAATCTCGGCGTTGAAGATCAAGCACAACAACGTCATCGGCTATTACGTCGAAGTCTCCGCCCAGCACGGCGAGAAATTGCTGAAGCCGGGCGGCGATTTCATCCATCGCCAGACGATGGCGGGTGCGGTGCGCTTCACCACCGTCGAACTCTCGGAACTCGAATCGCGCATCTCGGGTGCGCGCGACAAAGCATTGGCGGTCGAACTCGAGCTGTTCGCCACACTCGTGCGCGATGTCGTGGCGAAAGCGGCGGAGATCGCGCGCGCCGCGCAAGCGCTGGCCGCCCTCGATGTCGCCGCCGCGAGTGCCGATCTTGCCGTCGACGGCGATTGGTCGCGGCCCGTCGTCGATGCGTCGCGCGTGTTCGAGATCGAAGGCGGACGCCATCCGGTCGTCGAAGCCGCACTCAAAGCGCGCGGCGATGCGGGCTTCGTTGCCAACGACTGCACGCTCGATGCCGAAGGCGGGCAATTTGTTTGGTTGGTCACCGGCCCGAACATGGCCGGTAAATCGACCTTCCTGCGCCAGAACGCGTTGATCGCCGTGCTCGCCCAAGCGGGGCTTTACGTGCCCGCCAAGCGCGCGCGCATTGGTGCGGTCGATCGCTTGTTCAGTCGCGTTGGCGCCGCCGACGATCTGGCACGCGGGCGTTCGACCTTCATGGTCGAAATGGTGGAGACGGCCGCGATCCTCAATCTCGCGGGGCCGCGGGCCCTCGTCATTCTCGACGAGATCGGGCGCGGCACGGCGACTTGGGACGGTCTGTCGATCGCGTGGGCGTGTGTCGAACATCTTCACGCCGCCAACAAAGCGCGCGCGTTGTTCGCCACGCATTATCACGAGCTGACCGCACTCGCCGCCAAGCTGCCCGGACTTTCCTGCCGCACGATGCGCGTCAAGGAATGGAAAGGCGACGTGGTGTTCCTGCACGAGGTCGGTGCGGGCACCGCCGATCGCTCCTACGGCATTCATGTCGCGAAGCTCGCGGGCTTGCCATCCGCCGCCGTCGCGCGTGCGGAAGAAGTGTTGAAGGCGCTGGAGGGCGGTGCGGAAGCACAGAACCTCGCCAAGCTCGCCGACGATCTGCCGTTGTTCGCCGCCCCGCAGCCCAAAGGCGGCTTGCCCAAACACGCGGGCAATCCGGAACTCGAAGCGGCGATCGACGCGCTGCTGCCCGACGAGCTCACGCCCAAGCAAGCGCTCGAAGCGCTTTACGAAATCAAAAAACTCCGCACGAAGGAAACGCCATGACCGACAAAGTCGCTCTTCTCACCGGTGCGGGCAAAGGCATGGGCGGGGCGTGCGCGCGCGAACTCGCCGCGCGCGGCTGGAAGGTCGCGCTGCTGTCGCCCTCGGGCAATGCCGAGAAGCTTGGGCCCGAACTCGGCGGCATCGGCATCACCGGCTCGGTCGTCGAGACGGCCGATCTGCAACGCCTTGCCGACGCCGCGATGGAAAAATGGGGCCGCATCGACGGCGTGGTCACGTCCACCGGCCATCCGCCCAAGGGCGATCTGTTGTCGCTGGACGACGATGCGTGGAAAAAGGGTCTCGATCTGGTGATCCTCGACGTCGTGCGCCTCGCGCGCATCGTGACGCCGATCATGGAAAAGCAAGGCAAGGGCGCGTGGGTCAACATCTCGACCTTCGCGGCGTTCGAGCCCGATTTGATCTTCCCGATTTCCTGCACGCTGCGCGCCGGGCTTGGCGCCTTCGCCAAGCTCTACGCCGATCGCTACGCGAAAGCGGGCATCCGCATGAACAATCTTCTACCCGGCTTCATCGATTCGCTACCCGTGAAGGAAGCGCTGCTGCCGAAAATCCCGATGGGCCGTTACGGCAGCACGGCGGAAATCGCGAAGACGGCCGCGTTCCTGCTGTCCGACGATGCGGGCTACATCACCGGCCAAAACTTGCGCGTCGACGGCGGCATCACGCGGTCGGTCTAGATGCGCGGTCTCGCTATTGCCCTGATGCTGTTCGCATCGCCGCTGGCGGCGCAAACGCGCTGCGGCGAGATCGTGACGATCGATCCGCCGTCGGGCGGCAAATTCGCGTTGTCGATCGCGATGCCCGAGGCGAAGCCGAGTGCCGTGCTGATCCTGCTGCCCGGCGGCAACGGGCTTGCCGATCTCGACGACGACGGATGTGCGCGCGCGTTGAAGGGCAATTCGCTGATCCGCGCGATCCCCGAATTCAACAAGGGCGGTGCGGTCACCGCCTTGGCCGATGCGCCCGCCGATTGGCGCGGCCGCGATGGGCTGGCGACGTTCCGCGCCGAGCTTGCGCATGCGCAAGCCTTGGGTGTGGCCGTCGCCGAAATGCGCAAGCGCTTCGGCGTGCCCGTGTGGCTGCTGGGCACAAGCCGGGGCGCGATTTCCGCCACCAATGCCGCTAGCCGCTTGGCGGGCGGTGCGCGGCCCGATGGCGTGGTGATCACCTCGCCCGTCAGCGCCGGTGCCAAGGGCAACATCCCTTGGGTGCTGCACGACGTGTTCATGTTCCCGCTGGATCGCATCGCGATGCCGCTGCTCGTGCTCGGCCATGCGAAGGATCTGTGCTTGCGCTCGCCGCCCGCCAACGTGCCGCGCATCGCGGACAAAGCGACCGCGTCGCCGCGCCGCCAAGCCGCGATCATGGAAGGCGGGCCGGGATCGAACGCCAAGCCAGGCGATTTGGCGGCCTGCGAAGGCCGCCAGCCGCATGGCTTCGTCGATCAGGAGGCCGACATGGCCGCCGGGATTTTGCGCTTCGTCGCGGGCGGCGCGTTTTAGCGAATGCCGAGCAATTCGACGTCGAACACCAGCACGGCGTTCGGCGGGATCACGTTGCCCGCCCCGCGTGCGCCGTAGCCCAGATCGGCCGGGATGATCAGCGTGCGCTGGCCGCCCGGCTTCATCGACGCCACACCTTCGTCCCAGCCGCGAATGACGCGGCCCATGCCCAGCGGAAATTCGAAGGGCTGGTTGCGGTCGCGCGAGGAATCGAACTTCCGGCCACGCTTGCCATCTTCCAGCAGCCAGCCGGTGTAGTGCACGCGCACCGTTTGACCGGAGGTCGGCGAATCGCCCGACCCTTCCTTGACGTCGACGATGCCAAGGCCCGAGCGCGTGCGCTTGGCGGTCGAAAGATCGGAACTCTGCGCGTCGGCTTCGTCGGACATCGGGATCACCAAGGCAAGGCCGAGTGCGAGTGCCGCACGGCGGGGGAGAAGATGTGTCATGGCGCAGCTTTCTATCAGGGGGCGGGCAGATCGACAACGCGCCGGTCGCCATTGTCGTCCGCGAATGTAATCCGCACGATGCCGCCGCCGCGCCGGTAATTTTCCGGCAGATCGATCAGCGCGGTCGAGCGGATCAAGCGCGGCCGGCGATCCTGGCCCAACGGCACGCGAAAGCTCATCCCGAAATCGACGCCGGACGACGAACCGCCCGACGCCCCCACCCCCACGCCCGGGCGTTCCTCGCGCAGCGGCAGCGGGCGGACCACGTCGATCTTGCGCGCCGGAATGGGTTCCACATTGTCCGGCCGCAATTCCGCCGCAACGATGGGCGATGCGTCGTCGGCCTGGATTTCCAGCACGCGCCCATCCTGCGACAGCCCGGCCCGCAGCGCGGGCGCGCTGGGCGGTGCCGGATGACAGGACGCCAGAACCACGCTTGCCAGGAATACCGCCCATCCGTACCGCAATTTGGTCTCCATTCCGTTCGACCCGATCATTATACTGAAGTCATGGACGAATCTTCGCCCCGTGATGACGTCGCCAATCAGCGCGCGATCATCGACCGCCGCGCGATCGACGGCGAATTGCGTGCCCTTGCCGAAGCGCATAAGGGCCCGGCGGAGAAATTGCGCCCCGTCGCGATCGAAAAGCTGAAGGCGGTGCTGGCCGCCGGGCGCGCGGAGATCCGCCGCCGCTTCGAGATGAAGCCGGGGGCCGCCGGCAGCGCCAACGGCGCGCAGACCGTGCGCGCGGGCGCCTTCCTGATCGATCAGATCGTGCGCCTCGTCTACGATTTCGCCGATCGCCATATCTATCCCGCGTCGAACCCGACATCGGGCGAGCGTTTGTCGATCGCCGCCGTCGGCGGCTATGGCCGCGCGGAAATGGCGCCGCAATCGGATATCGATCTGCTATTCGTGCGGCCCTACAAATCGAGCCCGCGCACCGAACAGATGGTGGAGTGGACGCTCTACGCGCTGTGGGATCTGGGCTTGAAGGTCGGTCACGCGACGCGCTCGGTCGAGGAATGCATCCGCCTGGCGCGCGAGGACATGACCATCCGCACCACGATGCTGGAAAGCCGGTATCTGTGGGGCGACGACAAGCCGTTCCTCGACGTCAAGAAGCGCTTCTACGCCGAAGTCGCCAAGGGTACGGGGGCGGAATTCGTCGAAGCCAAGCTTGCCGAGCGCAACAAGCGCCACCAGCGCATGGGCGATTCGCGCTACGTGCTGGAGCCCAACGTCAAGGACGGCAAAGGCGGCTTGCGCGATCTGCACACGCTGTTCTGGATCGGCAAATATCTCCATCGCGTCGAGACGGTCGCCGATCTGGTGTTGAAGGGCGTGTTCACGGCGGAAGAAGCCGCGCGCTTCGCCAAGTGCCAGGAATTCCTGTGGAGCGTGCGCTGCCATCTGCATTATCTCGCGGGGCGGCCGGAGGATCGGCTGACCTTCGACGTGCAGACCGAGATCAGCGAGCGCATGGGCTATACCGACCGGCCCGGGACGCGCGGCGTCGAACGCTTCATGAAGCATTACTTCCTGATCGCGAAGGAGGTCGGCGACCTAACGCGCATCTTCTGTTCCGCGTTGGAGATCGAGGAAGGCAAGAAGACCAAGTTCGACGTCGGCAAATTGTTTAGCCGCGCGCCCAAGCCCAAGCAGATCGGCGACGGCCGCTTCGCCATCGAAAGCGGGCGGTTGACGCTGGCCAAGCCCGACGCTTTCGTGAAGGACCCGGTCAATTTCATCCGCATCTTCCGCGTGGCGCAGCTCAACGAGCTGGACATCCATCCTTACGCGCTGCGCCAGATGCGCCAATCCTTGCGCGGCGTCGACGCGAAACTGCGCCACGATGCGGACGCCAACGCGCTGTTTCTGGAAATCCTGACCGATCCGAACGCCGAGACGGCGTTGCGCCGGATGAACGAGGCGGGCGTGTTCGGGCGTTTCATTCCCGATTTCGGCCGCGTCGTCGCGCAGATGCAGCACGACATGTACCATGTGTACACGGTCGACGAGCACACGATCTTCGCCATCGGCATTCTGCATCGCATCGAAAAGGGCGAGCTGAACGCCGACCATCCGCGCGCCAGCGAAGTGATCCGCCAAGTGCAATCGCGCCGCGCGTTGTATTTCGCGCTGCTGCTGCACGACATCGCCAAGGGCCGCGGCGGCGACCATTCGGAAATCGGCGCCGAGATCGCGCTGAAACTGGGGCCGCGTGTCGGTCTGACGCCGGAGGAAACCGAAAGCGTGTCGTGGCTGGTGCGCTATCACCTCGCCATGTCGGCGACGGCGTTCAAGCGCGACATCCAAGACCCGCAAACGATCCGCGCTTTCGCCGAGTTGGTGCAAAGCCCCGAGCGGTTGCGCCTGCTGCTGTGCTTGACGGTCGCGGATATCCGCGCGGTCGGCCCCGGCGTGTGGAACACCTGGAAGGCAACGCTGCTGCGCGATCTTTACGACCGCACGGTCGAAGCTTTGGCCGGCGCCTATTCGGAAGAAGGCACGATGAAGCGCGTCGCGATCGCGCAAGCGCGCCTCAAAGACGAGCTCACCGATTGGAACGAAGCCGATATGGCTTGGTTCGCAGGCCTCGGCTATCCCGCCTATTGGCTATCGCTCGATCCGCCCACGCAAGCGCGCCATGCGCGTTTCGTGCGCGAAGCGGAGCGCGCCTCGCTGCCGCTCGCCATCGATACGCGCATCGATCGCAAGCGCACGGTGACCGAGATCACGATCTACACGCTGGACCATCCCGGCCTGTTCGCGCGCATCGCCGGCGCCATGGCGCTGTCGGGCGCCAATATCGTCGGCGCGCAGATTTTCACGCTGTCGAACGGCATGGCGCTCGATTCCTTTTCGATCCAGGAATCGGCCAACGATCCCGATGGCGCCCCCGCCGCGTTCGACCGGCCCGAGAAACTCGCAAGGCTGGCGACGCAAATCGAACACGCGTTGGGCGGGCGTTTGCGCGTGAAGGAAATGCTCGCCAAGCGCCCGGCGATCCCCAGCCGCACGCGCGTGTTCACTGTGCCGCCGCGCGTCATCATCGACAATCAAGCGTCCAAGCATCACACGCTGATCGAGGTGAACGGCCGCGACCGGATCGGGTTCCTCTACGATATCGCCTCGACGCTAACGACGTTGGGCCTGTCGACCGCGACCGCCAAGATCATGACCTATGGCGAGCGCGCGGTGGACGTCTTCTATGTGAAAGACGTGTTCGGCCATAAGATCGAGGACGAGGCGAAGCTGGAGCGCATCCGCAAGGCGTTGATCGAGGTCCTGTCGGCCAACGGCGAGGAAACGCCCAAGCCGCGCAACAAACGCGCCGAAGCGGCCGAATAGAATGGCCCTGCTGCGCGCGACCGCGACGGTCGGTTCCTACACGATGGCGAGCCGCGTGCTCGGCTTCGTGCGCGATATGGCGACCGCCGCGTTCCTGGGGGCCGGGCCCATCGCCGACGCGTTTTTCGTCGCGTTCAAATTCCCGAATTTCTTCCGCCGCCTGTTCGCCGAGGGCGCCTTCGCCGCCGCCTTCGTGCCGATGTTCGCCGGCACCGTCGCCCAGCACGGCAAAGCGGCCGCGAAGGAATTCGCCGAAAGCGCCATGGCCGTGTTGCTGGCGGCGTTGTTCGTGCTGGTCGTCGCGGCGGAATTCGCGATGCCCTGGGTCGTCGCGGTCATCGCGCCCGGCTTCGCGGACGAGCCCGAGCGTTATGCGCTGGCCGTCGATTTCACGCGCGTGACCTTTCCCTATCTCCTCTTCATCTCCCTCGTCTCGCTGCAAGGCGGCGTGCTGAACTCGCTCGATCGCTTCGCCGCCGTCGCGGCCACGCCGATCCTTTTGAATCTCTGCCTGATCGGCGCGATTTTCGGATTCACGCCGTTCATGCCGTCGGCGGGGCATGCGTTGTCGTGGGGTGTGGCGCTGGCCGGTCTCGCGCAATTCCTGTTCCTCGCCTGGGCCTGCGGGCGCGAAGGCATGGGCTTGCGTTTGCGCATGCCCAAACTCTCGCCCGAAACGAAGGCGTTGATGACGCGCATGGCGCCGGTCGCGTTGGGTTCGGGGGCGGCGCAGATCAATTTGGTGATCGACGTGATGCTCGCCTCGCTGCTCGCGGCGGGCTCGATCTCGTGGCTTTACTATGCCGATCGCGTCTACGAACTTCCGCTGGCCGTCATCGGCATCGCGATCGGCACGGCCTTGCTGCCGCTGCAATCGCGCCAAGTGCGCCTGGGCGACGAGGAAGGGGCGCGCGCGACGCTGAACCGCGCGATCGAGGCGGCGAGCCTGCTGACCCTGCCCGCCACGGCGGCGCTAATCGTGCTGGCGGGACCGATCGTGTCGGTCTTGTTCCTGCGCGGGGCCTTCGCCGCCGCCGACGTGGCGGGGACCGCCAGTGCCTTGATCGCCTATACGGTCGGCCTGCCCGCCTATGTCGCGATCAAGGTGCTGACGCCCAATTTTTACGCCCGGCACGACACCAAATCGCCGGTCAAGATCGCGGTCGCCTGCGTAATCTTCAACACGATCTGCGGTGTCACGCTGATGCAGGTCGTCGGCCATGTCGGCCTGGCCCTGGCGACGGCCCTGGCCGCCATCCTCAATTCGGTGGCGCTGGCCTGGATGCTGTGGCGCGCCGGGCATTTCGCCCCCGATGCGCGGCTCAAATCCCGCTTGCCGCGCCAATTGGCGGCCACGGCGATGATGGCGCTGATCCTGTCGGCGGGGTCGCGCTTCGCCGAGCCTTTCCTGGCGGTGCATGGCGTGCGCTACGTGGCGCTGGCGGCCCTGATCGCGCTGGGGCTGGCCGCCTATGGCGCCGCCGCGCTGATTTTGGGGGCGGCACGCCCCGCCGACCTTAAATCCTTCGCGCGCGGTTGACCGGACGCGGCGGGGACGCGATAAACCCCGCGTCATGAACCGCATCTTCTCGGGCATTCAGCCCACCGGCAACCTGCATCTCGGCAATTATCTCGGCGCCATCCGCAATTGGGTGAAGCTGCAGAAGGATTACGAGTGCATCTTCTGCATCGTCGACCTGCACGCGATCACCCTGCCGCAGGACCCGGCCGAACTGCGCAAAGCGACGCGCGAGGTGACGGCCGCCTATATCGCCTGCGGCATCGATCCCGAAGCGTGCACGATCTTCAACCAGTCGACCGTGTCGGCGCATGCCGAACTCGCCTGGGTGCTGGGCTGCATGACGCCGCTGGGCTGGCTGAACCGCATGACCCAGTTCAAGGACAAAGCGGGCAAGAATCGCGACAACGCCGGCCTGGGGCTTTACGCCTATCCCGTGCTGATGGCCGCCGACATCCTGGCCTATAAGGCGACGCATGTGCCGGTGGGCGAAGACCAGAAGCAGCATCTGGAACTCGCGCGCGACATCGCGGGGGCGTTCAATTCGCGCTACGGCGTCGATTTCTTCCCGCAGCCCGAGCCGCAGATTTTCGGCGCCGCCACGCGCGTCATGTCGTTGCGCGACGGCACCAAAAAGATGAGCAAGTCGGAGGAATCCGACAATAGCCGCATCAACCTGACCGACACGCCCGATCTGATCGCGCAGAAGATCAAGCGCGCCAAGACCGATCCGCTGCCCTTGCCCGCGACGGTCGAGGAATTGGCGACCCGCCCCGAAGCCGACAATCTTCTGGGGATCTACGCGGCCCTGACCGACAAATCCCTGGAAGCGGTCGTGTCGGAATTCGCCGGCGCGCAATTCTCGGTGTTCAAGGGCGCGTTGTCCGACGTCGCGGTCGCGGTGCTGTCGCCGATCACGGCGGAGATGAACCGCATGATGGCCGATCCCGGCAGCATCGACGCGGTGCTGCGCCGGGGCGCCGAACGCGCGGGCGACATGGCCGCCACGCATCTGCGGCAGGTCTACGACATCGTCGGCTTCCTGCGGCCGTAAAACCGCGACCTATTCCCGCTGGATCGCTTGATATAACCGGCGCGTCACTTGCCCCGTGAACGTCCCTGGCCCAATATCGGGCCGGGGTTCGTTGCGCGTTGCAGATTTATCTACCTATCGCCGAAGCGTCGATCGACATCTTCCTCCTGCTGCTGCTGGGCGGCGGCGTGGGATTCCTGTCGGGTCTGTTCGGCGTGGGCGGCGGCTTCCTGATGACGCCGCTGCTGATCTTCATCGGCATTCCGCCGGCGGTCGCGGTCGGCTCGGGGGCCGCGCAGAACATCGCCTCGTCGATTTCCGGCGTCGTCGCGCATATGCGCAAAGGCAATGTCGATTTCCGCATGGGCGGCGTGTTGCTCGGCGGCGGTATCGTCGGCTCGACCTTGGGCGTGCAGATCTTCGCGTTGCTGCGCAGTTCGGGCCAAGTCGAGTTCTTCATCTCCATCGCCTATGTGATCGTGCTGGGCACGGTCGGCGGCTTGATGCTGATCGAGACGACCAACACGCTGCGCAAACGCTGGCAAAACAAACGCAGCGGCGCCCCGCCCGTGCGCCGCAAGTTGCACGAACATATCTGGCTGCACGGCCTGCCGCTGAAAATGCGCTTCCCGCATTCGAAGCTGTATATCAGCGCGCTCGCGCCGTTCGGCATCGGCGCCATCGTCGGCGTGCTGTCGGCGCTGCTGGGTGTGGGCGGCGGCTTCATCATGGTCCCGGCGATGATCTATCTGCTGGGCATGCCGACGGTCGTGGTGATCGGCACGTCGCTGTTCCAGATCATCTTCGTCTCCGCCAACGTCACCTATCTGCAAGCCTGGCAGGTGCAGACGGTCGATATCGCGCTGGCCGTGCTGCTGTTGATCGGCGGTGTGGTGGGCGCGCAGTTCGGGGCGCGCTTCGGGGCAAAAATGCGCGGCGAAGCGTTGCGCGGCCTTCTGGCGCTGATCGTGCTGTCGGTCGCGATCAAGCTGTTCGTCGATCTGGTGATCCCGCCCGAGGATATCTATTCGATCGTCGTGCGCACGGCGGAGACGCCGTTGCCATGAAGCGCGTCCTTCTCCTTCTCCTGCTCGGGCTTCTGGCCGCGGCGTTCGTGCCGCAACAGGCGCGCGCGCAAGCGCTGGTCGCCGATCTGTCGAGCCATCTGATCGCCATCACGGCGGGGTTCGCGGGCACCGAGCTACTGCTGTTCGGCGCCACCGAAGGCGAAGGCGACGTGGTGGTGCTGGTGCGCGGGCCCGACAGCGACGTCGCGGTGCGCCGCAAGGCGCGCGTCGCGGGCATCTGGCTCAACACCGAAACGCTGAGCTTCGCGAACGTGCCGAGCTATTACCGCGTGGCGGCGTCCAAGCCCTTGGACGAGATCGTCACGCCGGCCTTGCGCCAGCGCCATCAGATCGGCAGCGATTTTCTGCGCCTGGCCCCGTCGCGCGAGGCGGATGCGATCGCCTTGGCCGCGTTCCGCGCCGGATTGGTGCGCAACAAGGAAAAGCTGGAGCTTTACGATCCCGAGCCCGGCCGCGTGACCTTCCTCGGGCCCCGCCTGTTTCGCACGCGCATCGTGTTTCCCGCCAACGTGCCCACCGGCGCCTATTCGGTCGAAGTACTGCTGGTGCAGAACGGCCAGGTGATCGCCGCGCAATCGACGCCGATGTTCGTCAGCAAGGTCGGCGTGGGCGCGGAGATCTACGATTTCGCCCATGTCCACGCGGCATGGTATGGTTTGATCGCGATCCTGATCGCGGTCTTCGCCGGCTGGTCGGCCGGCCTTATCTTCCGCAAGTCGTGAGTTCACGCCAGGAGACTTCCCGATGCCAAATCGCACGCCGCAAGCGCAGCGCGTCTTTCTGGTCGTGGTCGACGAAAGCCCGGAGCTGAAAATCGCGTTGCGCTTCGCCTGCAATCGCGCGCGCCATGTCGGCGGGCGCGTGGCGATGCTGTACGTGACCGAACCCGCCGAGGGCGGCGAATGGATGGGGGTCGGCGAATTGATGCGCGAGGAGCGCCGCCAAGCCGCCGAAACCAAGCTCGCCGAATTGTCGACCGTCGTGCACGAAATGTCGGGCGAAACGCCGATGCTTTATGTGCGCGAGGGCGACGCGCGCGAAGCGTTGCTCGCGTTGCTCGACGAAGAACCCGCGATTTCGATTCTGGTGCTGGGGGCGGGCACGGGACGCGGCGGGCCCGGCCCGCTGGTGACCGAGCTTGCAGGCAAATATGCGGGCCAGCTGCGCGTGCCGCTGACGATCGTCCCCGGCAGCCTGACCGACGAGGATATCGACGCGATTTCCTAAGCGACGTCGGGGATTGCTTCCGGCGCGAAGACTTCGCGCGTTCCCGCAAGGCCCTTCATCGGGAAACGACCGATGGAGACGAGCTTCTCGGTGCCCAACGCCGCGAATTCCTCCGACACGACCAGCGGCAGATCGACCTTCTTGGCGACCCCTTCCAGGCGCGAAGCGAGATTGACCGCCGGGCCGATGGCTGTGAAATCCAGCCGGTCATGCGCGCCGATATTGCCGTAATAGATTTCGCCGACATGCAGTGCCGCGACCGCGCGCAGTTTGCCGGCGTCGGGAAAATCGAGCCGGCGCACGCAAGCGAGCGCATCGCGTGCCGCCGCCATCGCGTCGCGCGCGGCTTGGCGGGCAAGCTCGATATCCGCGATCGGGAAGATCGCCAGCATGCCGTCGCCGACGAATTTCAGCACCTCGCCGCGATGGGCGTGGACCGCCCCCACCTGCACCTCGAACCACGCGTTCAGAATTTCGATGGTGCGCGTTTCGGGCAACGTGTCGGCCAGCGTGGTGAAGCCGCGCATATCGGTCGCCAGAATGGCGGCGTGGATCGATTCGCCCGTCCCGCGCGCGACCTCGCCCTTCAACACCTTCATGCCGGTGTTGCGGCCGAGATAGATCGACAGCAAATCCTGGGCGATGCGCCGTTCGGTGACCAGCGCCAGCGGCCCTTCCAGCGAGGTGAAGGCCGCGCGAATCGCCGCGATGTCGCTGGCGGTGAAGCCGCCCTTGCGCTTGGTCGCCACGTTGCCGACCTGGAAGCGGCGGATATGGTCGGACCCCAAAATGCCGCCCAGCGCGATCGGCAGGGCGAAATAATCGGTGTAACCCTGGGCGCGCAGATCGGCGACGATCGGGAACGGGGTCTCGTTCGTCTCCTCGATTTTCACCCGGATGGTCTCCCCGCGCTCGACGATCGCCGGGAAGGGGCTGTTGAGATAGACGTCGCTTTTGGTGACGTCGTGCTCGATCAGCACTTCCTCGCCCAGGCCGGTTTCCTGCCACCAGCGGATACCGTAACCGCCGAATTGCGGATGCAGCAGGGCGACCGACAGCGCCAGCCGGTCGATCGGCAGCCCGGCCGCGACCAAACGCCAGGCGAATCCGTCGATCAGCTTGATCGGCGAGCCCACCGCATAGGCCTTGCCATGGGTCCAATCGAGCAATCCGGCGAGGTCTTTGACCTTGGGCCGCTTGGCCGCCGGACGGGTAAAACGGCGGCGCTGAAGCACGCCGGTCGGCGCATTTCGCAACTGCAAAAGAGAATTCATCTTATTATTTCAATCCTTTACAGTACGTTGCCTTTTCGGGGTTGACCGCTCGGTTATTCATCGCCATTTAAACTCCACTCGGCCCACCCCGGTCGGCCAGGGCCCCAACGACGCGACGTCGCGTTTTGGACCCGCCTGATCTGCCCGACTCATTTGGGAGTGTTCGACATGTTCATCCAGACCGAAACGACGCCAAATCCGGCGACCCTGAAATTCCTCCCCGGCCGCGACGTGCTCGGCCAGGGCGCCGCCGACTTCAAATCCGCCGACGACGCGGCTCAGCGTTCGCCGCTGGCCAGCAAACTTTTCGGCGTCGATGGCGTGACGGGCGTGTTCCTGGGGGGCGACTTCGTAACGGTCACGAAGGCGGATGACAAGGACTGGCATCTGCTGAAGCCGTCGCTGCTGGGCGCCATCATGGAGCATTTCACCTCCGGTGCCGCCGCGTTGACGGCCGAACAGGGTGCCGCCCACGGGGCCGCCGGCGCCGAGGACGGCGAGATCGTCGCCCAGATCGTCGAATTGCTCGACACCCGCGTGCGCCCGGCCGTGGCGCAAGACGGCGGCGATATCGTGTTCGACCGCTTCGAAGACGGCATCGTCTATCTGCATATGCAGGGCTCCTGCTCGGGCTGCCCGTCCTCGACCGCGACGCTGAAGTCCGGCATCGAGAACATGCTCCGCCACTATATTCCGGAGATCGTCGAGGTTCGCGCGGCCTGATTTCGGGCCCCGCGAACTCGACATCCCGTTTCCGAGGAATTTCGATATGGACCGCACCGCCGACGCGGCGGATTCGCGCGACTTCGCGTCGCTTGAATCCCCGGCGCCCCTTGCGCGCCCGATTCGCATTCTTGTTCTCGTCGCCTTCGTCGCCGCCGGCCTCGCCGCATTGGCGATGAGCGCCAAGGGCAGCGCGCCCTGGCGCGAAGCGCTGCGCCTGCCCTTGCCCCCGCTCGCGAGCGGCGACGCCGCACCCGAATCCGAAACCGAGAACGTCACGCGCATCGCCGGCAAGGCGGCGGCCGAGCTCTATCGCCTTTATGTCGAGCGCGGCTTCGTGCTGGAAGCGGCGCGCGAGGGGGCGGAGATCGTGCCGCGCCTGATCGTCGAGCGTTTGCCGCGCGACATGGGGGCACTCGATTCCAGCGATCTGCGCAAAGCGGTGTTCATCAAAACGCTGCTGCCGCTGCTGCTGATGGAGAACGAGCGCATCCTGGCCGACCGCGCGCGCCTTCAGGAAATTCTCGCCGCCGGCCCCGCCGCCGATCCGGCCGACCGCGAATGGGTCGCCGATCTCGCCGAGCGTTTCGGCGTCGAGCCCACGCAACCGCGCGAGCTGCTGCGCCGCGTCGATGCGATCCCGGTGTCGCTCGCCATCGCCCAGGCCGCGATCGAGACGGGCTGGGGGACGAGCCGCGTGGCCCAGGCGGGCCAGGCGCTGTTCGGGCAGATGGTGTTCCGCAGCGCCGACGACGACGGCAAAGTGCGCAAATTCGAACAACTCGAACACGCCGTGCAGGCCTATGCCGAGAATCTCAACACCCATCGCGCCTATGCCGAATTCCGCCGTGCGCGCGAACAGGCCCGCCGCGATAATCCGGCCGCCGCGGATATGACCGCGCCCGACGGCTATAATTTGGCGCAACATCTGCGCCGCTATTCCGAACGCGGCATGGATTACGTGCGCGAAGTGCGTTCGCTGATGCGCGTCAACGGCCTGCGTGCACTCGACCGCGCCAAGCTCGACACCGCGCGCGCCGAGACCGCCAGCGCGGGTTAAGGCGCCATGACGGTTTCGCTCAAAGATATTCTGTCTCAGTTACCGCCCGAGCGCCGCCGTCGCATCGAGAAGCGCACAAGCGCACTTCTGAAAGAAGAGCAGCAAGAGCCGTCACAAAAGGGCGATATGTCCCGAAAGTGAAATCCGGCCGCTCGACTATGTGGTCGTTACAATTTTATCTTCGGGAACAGGCGTTCCCTTCACAAACAAAAATAAGCCGCCAAAAATCGCAGCGGCCAAAATCCATTCATTTAACTTGCCTTTCGACATCATATCAGCGGCGAAGCTAAGACCGATGGCAAGGCCTCCAGCGGCAGCGAGTTGACGCGATGCCGCAACCCCCGAAAAGCACCAGCGTGCGGCGTGCTCACAGTTCCACTTGAGAAAATGGTAACGCGCACGAGAGGGCAGGTCGGCAATTCGGCGGAAAATCTCGCGCTGCTGGTGCTCGTACTTCGGCGTCTCAACCAGGAAAATATCGTAGGGCCCTGCGAATTGATCAATCGACTGAACGCGGATCTGGCTCTCACTCCCTAGCGAGACCACACGACGATATTTGTCCAGTATCCCGTAGTGATCGCCGATCATGGGACCACGAACGAAAGTTTTTACCAATGAACCCGGCAACAAGTTCCGCCAACTCGTTTTCTCAATCTTCGAATCCATTTGGGATGCCCCGAATCGATTGAAAGATCATTCTACCAGAAAATTTAGTTCCCGCTGACGAGCTTGCCTTCGCGCGTGAAGGGCAGCGAACCGCCACCGAGCCCCGCGACGAAAGCCGTGCCCGACAAGCGATAATCGAGCCCGTCGCGCTTGGTCATCGCGATGAAGCCGGGCAGCAGATCGAGCATCGACACGCTGGCCGGCACGACCATCCGTGCCTCGCCCAAGCGCGGCACGACCACGCCTTCGCCGGTTTGACCGCGCGCCAGCGTTTCGCCGTTGACGTCGAGCACGACGCGCAACCCCGTCAGCGACACGTCGCTCGGGTTGGGATTGGCAAGCGCGAGCGTGAGCGCCAAACGCTGTTCGAACAGCCCGCCGCCCTCCATCGGGGCGAGATCGACCAGCCGCACGTCGAGCGGATCCAAGCGCAGATTGGCGCAAGCGGCGAGCGATGCCGCAGCACCGCCGATCAGCAGGAAGCGGCGCGCGATCACGCGCGCACGATGGCGTTATCGGATCGGTCGACGAACGGAATCGCCGTCGGCGGTTTCGACAACAAGGCGAAGGCCGCGACACCCGCGATACCCAAGCCCAGCACGGCGACGAAATTCGTCGCCGCCGCATATTTGCCGCCCAGCGCCAGCACGCCCGCCAAGGCGCCCGCGACCCAGAGCTGGCGCGACGTCGCTTTGCCGTAGACGCATTCGCCGACGAAATGCTCGCAATTGCGTTCGAGCCAATCGTAGCCGGATTCGTTCAAGCGCGCCGTCGCGCGCGCGACGATCTCCGCCGGCGGGAAGCTGGGCCGGTCGATCGGCACGATATGGAGTTCGGCCTCGCCCATGAATTCGCGCAAGGTTTCGCGCACCACGCCCTTGCCGGGCCGGCGCGACACAACCGTGCCCGCCCCTTCATGGATGCCGACATGCCAATACAAGCCTTGGCGAATGGCGAGGATCTCGCCCGGTGCGATCGTACCCATTATTTCAAGGTCTCCTGTGCGTAGACCCCCCAGATATGGGTACGTTCGAGCCAGCCGCGAAACCCCCCGGCCTCGACCCGGCACCATTCGCCCTGACATTCGATCAAATTGGCGATCACGCCCGCCTCGACCCGGGCGAGACCCGGGGCGGCGGCTTCCGCCCGGCGCTTGAGTTCGACCGTCGTTCCCGCATCGCCCAAAACGACGGCGGTCCGCCTGCCGGTCAGCATCGATTGATGGACCCAGCCTTCCGTGCCCTCGCGGTCGCGCACGCGGCGCCAATTCTCGAATTCCTGGGTGATTTCGACCGGCATTTGGCGGCGCACGAACACCCATTCGACCGGGTAGCGCACGCCGGGGCCGGTGCGCAGATTGACTTCTTCCGAGCGCAACGAGACGAAGCGCGGCACGGGCAGATTGTCGCGCGGGCTTTGCGCGAAGGCCGGCGCGGACGCCACAACGGCGGCGGCGATCAATAGGGCGCGAATCATGATGGCCCCATTATAGACAAGCCGTGCCCCGCCCTGCTACGCGGGAAACAATTCCGGCTGCCGAAGGACCTTTCCATGCCCCATCGCCGCCCGCGCGTGATCGTGACCCGCAAACTGCCCGATCTGATCGAGACGCGGATGATGGAGCTGTTCGACTGCAAGCTCAATCTCGACGACCGGCCGTTTTCGCGCGCCGACCTTGCCGCGGCGATGGCGGCGGCCGAAGTGCTGGTCCCCACCGTCACCGACGAAATCACCGCCGATCTGGTGCGCGAGGCCGGGCCGCAATTGAAGCTGATCGCGTCGTTCGGCACCGGCGTCAATCACATCGCGCTCGATGCCGCGAAGGAAAAAGGCATCACGGTCACCAACACGCCCGGCGTGCTGACCGAGGACACCGCCGATATGACGATGGCGCTGATCCTGGCGGTCGCGCGGCGTTTGGGCGAAGGCGAGCGTTTGCTGCGCGCGGGCAAATGGCAAGGCTGGGCGCCGACCGCGATGCTGGGCATGCGCTTGACCGGCAAGCGTTTGGGCATCGTCGGGATGGGGCGCATCGGGACGGCGGTCGCCCTGCGCGCCCGCGCCTTCGGCCTGTCGATCCATTACCATAATCGCCGCCGCCTCGATCCCGCCCTGGAAGCCGAGGTCGAAGCGACCTATTGGGAAAGCCTCGACCAGATGCTGGGGCATATGGACGTGGTGTCGCTCAACTGCCCGCACACGCCGGCGACCTATCATCTGATTTCCGGGCGGCGTTTGCGGCTGATGAAGCCGCACGCGATTTTAATCAACACCAGCCGCGGCCAAGTGATCGAGGAAGAAGCGCTCGCGCGCGCGCTGTATGCGCGCGAGATCGCCGGCGCGGGGCTCGACGTCTATGAGCACGAGCCCGAGATCCATCCGCGCCTGCTGGAGCTCGATAATGTGGTGCTGCTGCCGCATATCGGCTCGGCCACGGATGACGGGCGCTTCGCGATGGGCGAACGCGTGATCGTCAACATCAAGACCTTCGTCGACGGCCATGTGCCGCCGAACAAAGTCGTCACGACGATGTTCTGACGTCCCTGCCGATTTTTTGCGCGCGGGCCCTTGCATCGGGTTCGCGGCTTTCCCAACTCGCTCTCGCCACGGCCGGAATCCGGGCCCCTCTGGCGCGCCGTCGCGGCGCGCGATGTCGGTCCGGCCATTATGATGGTTTTCGCGTCCTCAGGAGGGGCCAAGCGCGATGTTCGAAACGCTGTTTTTGTCGGAATTTTTGGGCACGCCCGCCTGGATGTGGTGGGGCTTCATCGGCGTCGTGATCGCGCTGTTGGCGCTCGATCTGGGCGTGCTCCATCGCGGCAACCGCGAAATCGAGGTCCGCGAAAGCCTGCTGCTATCGGCGGGCTATATCGGCATGGGCTTGGCCTTCGGCGCCTGGGTGTGGTGGCAACTGGGCCGCCAAGCGGGCGTCGAATACGTGACCGGCTTCGTCGTCGAAAAGACGCTGGCGATGGACAACGTGTTCGTCATCGCCATGATCTTCAGCTATTTCGCCGTGCCCCGGATCTATCAGCATCGCGTGCTGTTCTGGGGCATTCTGGGCGTGATCGTGCTGCGCGCGATCATGATCGGGCTGGGTGCGGCACTGGTGTCGGAATTCGCCTGGGTCCTTTACATCTTCGCCGTGTTCCTGATCTTCACGGGCGTGAAGATGTGGATGATGGCCGACAAGGAATACGACGTCGGCGCCAATCCGCTGATCGGCTTGCTCAAGCGCCGCCTGCGCGTGACCGAGACGATCGAGGGCGAGAAGTTCTTCGTCGCCAAGCCCGATCCCAAGACCGGCAAATCGGTCCTATGGGCGACGCCGTTGTTCCTGGCGCTGGTGCTGATCGAAATCGCCGACGTCGTGTTCGCGGTCGATTCGGTGCCGGCGATCTTCGCCATCACCACCGACCCGTTCATCGTCTACACCTCGAACATCTTCGCCATTCTGGGCTTGCGCGCGCTCTATTTCGCGCTGGCCGCGATGGTGCATCGCTTCGCCTATCTCAAATACGCGCTGGCGGTGCTGCTGGTGTTCATCGGGTCGAAGATCTTCGTCGCCGACCTGACGGGCCTGGGCAAATTCCCGCCGGTCTGGTCGCTTGGCATCACCTTCGCCATCCTGGCCGCGGGCATCGCCTTCTCGCTGTGGAAGACGCGCGATGCGCCCGCGAAAGGCGGTGCGCGATGATCGGCGATCTGATCGCTTGGGTGTTCGCCGTGTTCGTCGTCGAACCGGCGATGGCGTCGGCGGGCGACAAGCTGGCGGCGTTGCGTGCACCCCAGGAAACGATCCGCCTGGTCGGCGATTGCGCGCGGCGCGGCGGGCCGATCCTGGCCGAGCGCGCGATGGCCGAGCCCGGCTGGGCCGTGACCGCGATCGCCCGAATCTGGATGGGAACGACGCGAATCGAGGCGGTTCTGGCCGATCTCGATCCCGGTTGCGCCAACGCCTATACCCAAGCGCGCCCGTTCCTGAACGGCTAATTTCCCGCGCCGGACTGTAAATAGCTGAAAAATTTGATCTTCCCCCTTGTCGGGGCGGGAAAGAGCACCCATGTCCAGCTTTCGGGTCCGGGCCCCTCTGGCGGCGCGCCTCCCCGGATTGCTCCCCACCCCGTTTGAGGGGGCGATCCAAACTCGGCGCCGCGATGTCGGACTTAACGGGGACATCGCCAGGCCCGACCCGCTTCCGATCCATGGGGGATCTTTGGCGTTCGGGCCACCGACGCCGGAGTGGGGTCATGGAATTCGTTACATCAGGTCTGTTTCTCGGCACGCCCATTTGGATGTGGGCGGGCTTTTTGACATTGGTCGCCACGCTGCTGATTCTCGATCTGGGCGTGCTGCACAAGAAGAACACCGAAATCGGCGTCGCCGAGAGTCTCAAACTCTCCGGCTTCTACTTCGCCCTCGCCATGCTGTTCGGCGGGTGGGTCACGTGGCAGATGGGCCCGACCAGCGGCCTCGAATACTTCACGGGCTTCTTCGTCGAATGGTCGTTGTCGCTCGACAACGTCTTCGCCATTTCGATGATCTTCACCTATTTCGCCGTGCCCCGGAAATATCAGCATCGCGTGCTGTTCTGGGGCATTTTGGGCGTGATCGTGATGCGTGGCCTGATGATCGGCTTAGGCGCGGCGCTGGTCGCCGAGTTCCAGTGGATCCTTTACGTCTTCGGCGCGTTCCTGGTCTTCACCGGCATCAAAATGCTGTGGATGGCGGACAAAGAGGAGAATTTCGGCGAGAACCCGGTTCTGCTGTTCGTCAAAAAGCGCATGCGCGTGACGGCCGATCTGGACGGCCAGAAATTCTTCGTCACGCGCCCGGATCCCAAGACCGGCAAGCTGGTGCGCTGGGCGACGCCCTTGTTCTTGTGCCTGGTGCTGGTCGAAGCGGTCGATCTGATCTTCGCGGTCGACTCGGTGCCCGCGATCTTCGCGATCACGCAGGATCCGTTCATCGTCTACACGTCGAACATCTTCGCGATCCTGGGCCTGCGTTCGCTGTATTTCGCGCTGGCCGCGATGATCCATCGCTTCAAGTATCTGAAATACGCGCTCGCCCTCGTGCTCGTCTTCGTCGGCACGAAGATCTTCCTGGTCGGCTTCATCGGCAAGATGCCGGCTTGGTTCTCGCTGGGCGTGACCGTGTCGCTGATCGCGGGCGGCGTGTTGTTCTCGCTGTGGAAGACCCGCAACGACGCGAAGGCTCAGGCGGAATCCGCCTGAGCCACTTCGCGCGACGCCTAGGACACCTGCGGCGTCATGCGGTCGATAACCTTGAAGTGCTTGCGCGCCCGACCGACGATTTCTCCGTCGGTCGGGTGATCGACCGTCTCGGTCGCCAGGATGCGCTTGGCGAGGCCGGGATTATGCGCGTCGACATAGGCGCGGAACTCGACCTTCGCCTGGCCGGGGCCGAGCAGCAGGATTTCGCGCGCGTCCGCCAAAGCGGCGGCGATGCCTTCGTGGAAATGCTTGTCGCCGTGCGAGGCCTCGGCCGCGCGCTTGTTGTGGATATGGCCGTTGGGCTTGTCGGTGCGGATCGTCGCGCGCTCGAAATCATGCGCGTCGAAATGGAACACGCGCGCTTCGTGATGGTCGATCCAGCAAACGGCATGGAAATGGTTCATGGGCTTCTCCTCTTGGGATGCCCGTATTGGACCGCAAGCCCGCCATGCCGCCAATGATATGGATCAACCGCCCATACGCATGCTACCGCTTGGTGCCATGCGGAACCCCCCTTTGATCGGCGTGACGGCGGACCTGCAACAAGGCCCGGTCCATCGCCAGCACATCGCGCGCATCCAATACGTGAACGCCGTGCTCGACGGGATCGGCGGCATGCCGGTCGTGATCCCGGCCATCGCCGATCGCCAGAATATCGACGTGTTGCTCGACCGGCTGGACGGGTTGCTGTTCACCGGCAGCCCGTCGAATGTCGACCCGTCGACATATGGCGTGGGCGGCGAAGGCCGCGCCCCCGCCGATCCCGACCGCGACGCGACCACGCTGCCGCTGCTGCGCGCCGCGTTGGCCAAGGGCGTGCCGATCCTGGCCATCTGTCGCGGCCATCAGGAATTGAACGTCGCCGCCGGCGGCAGCTTGCATCAATATGTCGAGCGCCTGCCCGGCCATATCGATCATCGCGCCCCTGAACACGACGATCCCAATGTGCGCTACGCCAACCGCCATTGGGTGGAAGTCGTGCCCGGATCGCTGCTGGCGCGCTTGGCGGATGCCACGTCGCGGCTCTTCGTCAATTCGCTGCACGGGCAAGGGATCGACCGGCTGGGCGACGGCTTGGTCGTCGAAGCCACGCACGAAGACGGCACGATCGAAGCGGTGCGCTGGACCAAGGGCCCCGGCTTCGCTTTCGGCGTGCAATGGCATCCCGAATGGCACATCAAGACCGATAAATTCGCCGCGGCGATCTTCCGCCATTTCGCGATCGTCGTGGACGAATACCGGCAGCGGCGCACGGCGTGAACGATTTCGTTTCGTTGCCGGCCGACATCGCCGAAAGCCGGCGCATCGCCACACCGGCGGGACGAAGCCTCGCCCTTTATCGCCTGCGCGGACCCCGCAAGGGGCCGGTGCTGCTCTTCGGTCATGCGAACGGGTTCGCGGCCGGCAGCTACGCGACCGTCCTGAACGGCTTGGCGCAAAGCTGCGACGTGTTCGCCTTCGATGCCGCCGGGCATGGCGGTTCCGATAGCACGATCGAGAACGTCGAAGCGTTCTGCGCGGTCGATGCGATCATGGACGATGTCGAGGCGATCGCGCGCGCGGCGCAACACTGGTCGGGGGCGAAGCATCTGCACTACGCCGCACATTCGCTGTGCGGGGCGGCGATGATCGCCTTGGCGCTGTTCCGGCCCGAAAATTTCGCAAGCCTCGACCTTGCCGGGCTGATGCTGTTCGAGCCGCCGCTCTATCCGCTGGACGGCCATAAGTTGCGGCCCTTCGCGGACGAGCACCAGAAACGCCGCGTGGCGCGCACGCTCGCCCGGCGCAGCGAATTCAACGGCGGGCCGGACGAACTCGCCGACTATCTCGCGGCACGCGAAATGTTCGCCGATTTCCCGCGCGAGGCGATCGCCGAGCACGCGCGCGCCACGCTGCGCCCGGATGGCGACACATGGCGCTTGGCTTGCGCGCCGCGGATCGAGGCCGGCTATTTCCTGAGCCTCGGCCGTCCGCTGCTGTCGCCCGCCTTGCCCGGTTATCGCGGCCCCAAGATCCATTTCGTCGCCGGCGATATCGACGCGGCCAAAGCGAAAGGCGATTGGGTGACCGGCATGATGGAATACGCCCATGCGAGCGTTTCGGGATCGGCGCTGACGGTATTGCCCGGCCGCAGCCATATGATGATTTTCGAAGATCGCGCCCGATGCTTGGCGTTGTTGCAAAACTTCGCTAACACAGGCGGATCATGACCGCTCTTCCTTACGCGCCCGTCGAAGGTCCGCCCAAAGCCCCGCGCGGCGCTTTGCGCCTCGCCACCTGGAACATCAATTCGGTCCGGCTGCGTTTGCCGCTGGTCGAAAAACTGGTCGCCGCCGCGCGGCCCGACGTGCTGTGCCTGCAGGAAACGAAATGCCCGGACGAGCATTTCCCGGCCGAAGCGCTGAAGGCGCTGGGCTTCCAGCACCAGATCTTCCACGGCATGAAGGGCTATAACGGCGTGGCGATCTTGTCGCGTGTGCCCTTGCACGAGACGGGGCCGCGCCATTGGTGCGGGCTGGAAGATTGCCGCCATGTGCAAGCCTCGCTCGCCAACGGCACCGAAATCCACGACATCTATATCCCCGCCGGCGGCGACATTCCCGATCCGGAAGCCAACGCGAAGTTCAAGCACAAGCTCGACTTCGTGCGCGCCCAAGCCGCGCATTGGAAAAAGACCAAGCGCGACCGGCCGCGTATTCTGGTCGGCGATTTGAACATCGCACCGTTCGAGACCGACGTCTGGAGCCATAAACAATTGCTCGACGTCGTCAGCCACACGCCGGTCGAGGTCGAAGCGCTGACCGCGATGCGCGCCAATCACGCTTGGGTCGATCTGTCGCGCCAAGCCTTCCCCGAGCCGCAGCGGCTTTATACGTGGTGGAGCTATCGCAATTCCGATTGGCGCAAATCGGATCGCGGGCGGCGCCTCGACCATATCTGGACGACGCCCGACGTGGCGCCGAAGCTGAAAGGCTTCCATATTCTGCGCGAAGCGCGCGATTGGCCCCAGCCTTCCGATCACGTCCCCGTGATCGTCGACCTGGCGCTATGAGCCGGGCGGCCCCCGCCTCCGCCGCGTTCATCGCCACCATCGTCGGCTTCGGCGGGACGGTGGCGCTGGTGGTCGCGGCCGCGGCCGCCGTGGGGGCGACGCAAAGCCAGATCGCGTCGTCGATCGCCGCCGTTTGCTTCGTCAAAGCCTTCGCGGCGGCGTGGCTTTCGTGGCGCCATCGCATTCCGCTGATCACCGCCTGGGCGACCGCCGGGGCGGCGCTGATCGCCAGCACGACGGGGTTGAGCTTCGATCAAGCGATCGGCGCCTATCTGGTCGCCTCCGCCGCGATCGTCGCGACCGCGTTCGTCAAACCGCTGGGCGATTTGGTCGCGCGTATTCCGACCTCCATCGCCGCCGCGATGCTGGCGGGCGTGGTGCTGCCCTTCGTGGCGCAGGTCTTCGTGCAAGCGGGCGGCGCGCCGGCGCTCGTGTTGCCGCTGGTGGCGATGTTCCTGGTCGTGCGGTTGTTCAATCCACATATGGCCGTCGTCGCCGTGCTGGCGGCGGGGACGGCCATCGCTTACGCGCTGGGCCTCGCGGCGCCCATCTCCGGCGAATTGGGTCTGACGCATTTCGAATTCGTGACGCCGCGCTTCGAGATGGGCGCCATCATCGGCTTGGGCTTGCCGCTTTATCTCGTCACCATGGCGTCGCAAAATCTCGCGGGCTTTGCGGTGCTGAAAGCGGCGGGCTATCCCACGCCAACGCGCGATTCATTGGCCGCCACCGGTCTAGCGTCCTTCGTCGGCGCGTTCGCGGGCGGCATTCCGCTGGGTCTTGCCGCCATCACCGCGTCGATCTGCGCCGGGCCCGAAGCGCATCCCGACAAGGACAAACGCTGGATTTCCGGCATCTGGTACGCGTTTTACTATCTGCTGCTGGCCGCCTTCGCGGGCGCCTGCGTCGCCATCCTCGCGGCACTACCCAAGGCGTTGATCGCGACCTTCGCGGGGTTGGGCCTTGTCGGCGCATTGCAGGGGGCGCTGACCGGTGCGCTCAAAGACGAAGCCGAGCGCTTCCCCGCCGTGCTCACGCTTGCCGTCACCGCGTCGGGCGTGTCGCTGTTCGGCATCGGCTCGGCGTTCTGGGGCCTCGCGGCCGGGATCGCGGCGCTCGCCGCGCAAAATCTCAAACGCGCCGGTAAATGAAATAACGGCCGGGTTTGACGCCGTCGGGTAAGTCGCCCGCGACCAAGCGCGGATCGTTCAACGCCTGATCCGACAACACGATCGCGTTCTGCCGCAGACACGGCGGCAACGCGGCCGCGAGGAAATCGGCGAACGCCGCGTTGGCGACGTCGTCGCCCGATCCCGCATCGGCATGCGCCAAGACGGCCGCCGCGCCGTGCGCCGCCGCCCAGGCCGGCAGCGTTTCGCGCATCTCGCCCAGATGCAGCAGCGTTTCGGGCGGCAGACAATCGGGATGAACGGCGACATGCCGTTCGAACACATGGATCGCGCGCCTGATCCCAAGCTTTTCGCGCAGATGGTCGTAGGTGCGCCCGTTGCCCAGACCGAGCTCGAGCACGGGACCTTCGGGCAAGCCTGCGCAAGCGCGATCGAGCAACAGGCGTTGCGCTTCGAGCCGCCTGATCGCCTGGTCGAGACGGCTCACGCGGATTTGGCCGCCATCGCGTTGCGCAATTGGGCGTTGGTTTTGACGATGCGGCGCGCGAGCTCGCGCATGATTTCGAGCCCCATCGACGGGAACTCGTTCACCAACGCCATGAAATCGTCCTTCTCGATCTTGAGGCAGACGAGCGGATTGTCGCCCGCCGCGCGGACCGTGGCGGTGCGCGGCACTTCGCACAGGATCGCGATTTCGCCGACGATCTCGTGCTTGCCGGTGCGCGCGATTTCGGTCGGGCCGGCATTGGTGTCGATCAACACCGCCGCTTCGCCGTCGAGCACGATATAGGCGGCGTCGCCCGCATCGCCTTGCGCGAAAATCGCTTGGCCGGGTTCGTAGCTCAGGCGCTGGCTCATGAACGCGAGCAGTTTCAGCTTCGCGGGGTCGAGCTTCGAGAACAGCGGAATGCGCTTGAGGGCGTCGGTTTCTTCCTTGATCGACATCGCAACCCCCTTGCCTAAGGCGCCAGCAATTCTTTGAGCGGACCGTCTTGCTCGATCAGCACGTCGTAACTTCCGTCTTGCGCGACGCGCCCATCCGCCAGGACGACGACGCGATCGAATTTCGCGGCCAAGGCCGCATCCGCCAACGCGGCGACCACCGTCGCCGACCCGGCGGCGGCAAGCGCGCCGTCCAGGGTTTTGACTTGGGTGTTGGAGTCCAACACGGCAAGGGCGTCGTTGAGAACCAAAATCTCCGGCCGCTTCACCAGCGCGCGCGCGAGCGCCAGTTTTTGGCGTTGCGCCGGCGTCAAACGCGAACCCCCGACGCCGACTTGGAAATCCAAACCCACTTCGAACACGCGTTCGCGCAAGCCCAGCGTATCGAGCACTTCGCGCATCGCTTTGCCGACGATCGCTTGGGCTTTCGCCTGACCGTAGGCGACGCGCCCGAACAGGATGTTGTCCTGGATCGCGGCGGCGGCGTTGTAGGATTCGGGATCGAAGAACGCGATCTTGCCCGCGGCCGGTCCCTTGCCGAACGCGTCGTGGATCGCGGCACGCGTTTCCAACACGCGGCCTTTGAAATCGGGCGTGATCAAGCCCAAGCGATGACGCGCGTTGACCAGCTTCAACGGCAAGCCGATCAGGCGCGCGCGATCCTCGTCGGAAATCGCGGGCAGCTTGCCCGATTCGTCGGGTGCCGTGCGCGCGACGATCGCCTGATAGGTCGGCAGATCGTCGGCGGCGATGAAGCTGAACCGATCGAAGAATTCGTGGCCCGCGGGAAGGCCCGCGAACAATTCCACCATCGTTTCGGCGACCTGGCGGCCCATCGCGATCAGCTCGTCCGCCATGCCCTGTTTTTGCAGCACGGCCAGGAAGTCGCGCTGCTCGGCCAGCACATCGACCTCGAACGCGGGATCGATCGGCGTGCCGAACAAAAGATTCTCGGCAAGGGTCGCGTTGTCGTTGTAGCGCGTGGGATCGAAGGATTCGATCAAGCCCTTCAACGCGGGATCGGCTTGCGGGCCCGACAGACGCTCGCGGAACGCCGCGCGCGCGGCAAGGATCGCTTCGGCCACCGCCGGTTTGGCGCGCGGATCGACGCGGCCGCGCAGCCCGAACAGGAACACATCTTCGGCTAGATCCACGCGTTCGAGCACGCGCGCGGCGGCGGTGTCGAATTGCTCGGCATTCGCGACACCGGCGCGCGAATAGTCGATCCAATTGTCTTCGACATCGAGCGGCAGATTGCCCGCGCGCGCCGCTTCGGCGAGCCAGCGCGCGCGCGTGGCGTTGCGCTTTTCCGACGACACGATGGGGCGCTGGCGCAATCCATAGGCAAGATTGTCGCGCACCGACGTCGAGAAATGATAGGCGCCGGGTCCGACATAGCCCATCGAAGCGCCCAAATGCGCATCGGGCAGGCGCGTCAAATCGCGCTCGCCCACGCGCAGCGTGCCCGAGGACGGCAGATAAAGCCGCGCGAGCGTCATCGCCAACGCTTCGCGCCCGCCGCCGGCGGCCCCGACCAGCGCCACTTTGGCGCCGTGCGCGATGGTGAGCGACACGGATTCGAGCAGCTTGGTCTGCGCATCCTCCGCGACCGACAGGCCGGCGAGCGCGATATCGCCCGCCAGACCGGGGGCGGGTTCGGCGGGAAGATCGTGCAGCGCTTCGGGCAGCATCTGTTCGGGCCGGAACTGCTCGACGACCTGCTCGTATTTCTGCTGCGCGTCCTGGGCTTGCTGGTAGTAGTCGAGCAATTCCTTCCAGGGGGCCGTCATGTCCTTATGCGCGGACAAGGCGGCGACCAGCGCACCCAGCGACAATTGCCCTTGGATCACCAGATAGCCGCCGATCGAGTAGAACAGCAGCGGCGCGCACTGGCTCAAGAAATTGTTGATGAACTTCACCAGCGATTTGCGCTGATAGATGTCGAAGCGGATGCGGAAGATCGTGCCGAAGCGTTCGGTGTAATCCGCGCGCTCCCACGACGCGGTGCCGTTGGCGCGCACTTCGTGGATGCCGCCGACGGTTTCGCCGATGCGTTCGGAGACTTTGCGCACCGCGCGCACGCGCTCCTTGCCCAGCGCCTTTACGCGTTTTTGCAGCAGCGGCACGATATAGGCTTGGAACGGGAACAGCGAAATCGCGGCGAAGCCCATCACGGGGTTCTGCATGAACAAGAACAGCGCGATGGTCAGCAGCATGCCCGCCTGCATCAGCGGCTGGACGAACGCGTCGCCCATGAAGCCGCCGATCTGCTCGACCTCCGACGTCACCATCGGGATCAACTCGCCCGACGAGACCTTGCGGAAATGCGGAATGGGGAAACGCAGAATGCGCTCGACCAGCGAATAGCGCAGCCGGCGCAGCAGCCGTTCGCCGAGTTTGCCCTTCAGCGAGTTGATGTATTGCTTGACCGCGCCGTTGACGAGCACGGCAAGGAAGAACAGCAAACACAGCCAGAGCAGATAGCCGATCTGATCGACGCTGAACCAGCCCAGGATCTCGTGCGGGAACTGGATCTTCTGACCCTGGATGCCCTGGTTCATGATGTTCTTGGGCAGGTCCAGGGTGACGTAATAGAACGCCTGCGCCGCCGCGACGAGCAGACAGACCAGCGCCGTTTCCTTGACCGAGAACCGGATGACGAAGCGGAAGATATTCCGGTCGATGTCGCCTGAGCCGCCCACGCGCGAAGTCCCCTATCCCGATCAGGAGTTTAGCGGCCGGGACCGGGGTGGCGCAACCGGGCCGCCCTGCGGCACGGGGGCGCGCGTTACCGCAGACCGGCCCGGTATCGCAATCCGGCAACAGCCCTCAAAAATAAAAATCCTTCGCGTTGATCGCTTGGATTCGTCACGGGAGTCCCCTTAGTCTCGGGCCGATCGATATCCCGTCCGGGGGGGCGATTGGCCAAGACTCCAAAACGTCGCGCGCGTTCCGACCGTCGCGTGCTGATCTACAGCCACGACACGATGGGGCTCGGCCATTTGCGCCGCTGCCGCACCATCGCGCATGCGCTGGTGGAGGCCGACAAGGATCTGTCGGTGCTGATCCTGTCCGGTTCGCCGATCATCGGCTCGTTCGATTTCAAGGCGCGCGTCGATTTCGTGCGCATTCCCGGCGTCATCAAACTGCGCGACGGCGATTACACGTCGCTGAACCTGCATATCGACATCGCGCAGACGCTGGCGATCCGCGCGTCGATCATCCGCCACACGGCCGAGGCGTTCCAGCCGGATTTGTTCCTGGTCGACAAGGAACCGCTGGGCTTGCGCGGCGAAGTGACCGAAACGCTGGAGTTCCTGAAGCGCCGCAACGTGCCGCTGGTGCTGGGCTTGCGCGACGTGATGGACGACCCCGCGCTGCTGGAGCCGGAATGGAAGCGCAAGAAAGCGCTGCCGGCTTTGCGCGATCTTTACGACGATATCTGGGTCTACGGCCTGCCGCAGATCTGCGATCCGCTGGAAGGCTTGGCCATCCCGCAATCGGTGCGCCGGAAGATGAGCTACACCGGCTATCTGCGCCGCACGCTGCCGCTGAACGGGCCGCGCGCGTCGATGGAAGCCGCGCGCGAACGCGAACAGCCTTATGTGCTGGTCACGACCGGCGGCGGCGGCGACGGCGACGCGCTGATCGACTGGGTGCTGCGCGCCTACGAGACCGGCACGCCATTGCCGCATCGCGCCTTGCTGGTGCTCGGGCCGTTCATGCAGTCCGAACGCCAAGCCGAATTCCTGAACCGCGCCCAGGCGCTGTCCAATGTCGAGGCGATCACCTTCGACGCGCATATGGAAGCGCTGATCGCGCGCGCCGCGGGCGTCGTCGCGATGGGCGGCTACAACACGTTCTGCGAAATCCTGTCCTTCGACCGCCCCGGCTTGATCGTGCCGCGCACGGCCCCGCGTTTGGAACAGACGATCCGCGCCGAACGCGCCCAGGCCCAAGGCTTGGTGCGCATGTTGCCCGACGACGGGGTGCGCCGGACCGAGGATATGGTCCGCGCGCTCAAAAACCTCGCCCGCCAGAATTCGCCCTCGGCGGCGGTCGTGCCCGGCCTGCTGGATGGGCTCGAAAACGTCGAACGCCTGGTCCGGCGCTGGCTGCCGTTGACCCAGGACGAAGCCGCGATCCGGGCGCTCGCGCGTTAATTTCGTTACACGACGAAACGCGGCGGCCTTTTTTACGACACGCGATCGGCTTAGGTTCTTCGGATAATCCGGAGAGTTCGTCCACATGCCGCCTGCCGCCAGCGCCACGATTGCCACCCCCCGCCGCCGTGTCGATCTGTTGAGCTTCGCCGCCAGTCTATGGCGCCTGACCAAGCCTTATTGGGCGTCGGAGGATAAATTCGCCGCCTGGGCGCTGTTCGCCATCGTCATCGGATTGACGATCTTCGGCGTCTATCTCGAAGTGTTGTTCAACGAATGGAACAACGTCTTCTACACCGCCTTGCAGGAACGCGATCGGCCGGTATTCGAAAAACAGATGCTGGTTTTCGTCGGCCTCGCCTTCCTGTTCATCGTCAATTTCATCGTCTCGCGCTACGCCATGCAATGGCTGACGATCCGCTGGCGCAAATGGCTGACCCAGCGTTACGTCGCCGCGTGGCTCGACAACCGGATCTATTACCGCTTCCAGCTGACGGGGGCGGAGACCGACAACCCCGACCAGCGCATCGCCGAAGACGTGAAGCTGTTCGTGACCACGACCTTGTCGCTGATCACCCAGCTGCTCGACGCGGTGCTGACACTCGGCGCGTTCCTGACCATCCTGTGGACGCTGTCGGGCGCGTTCTCGATCACGCTGTTCGGCCACGAGATCGACATTCCCGGCTATATGGTGTGGGCGGCGTTGATCTACGCGATCGTCGGCACGTGGCTGACGCATTTGGTGGGCCGGCCCTTGGTCCCGTTGAACTACGCGCAGCAGCGCTACGAAGCCGATTTCCGCTACGACCTCGTCCGCTTGCGCGAAAATTCGGAGCAGGTCGCTTTGTACGGCGGCGAAAAGCGCGAAAGCGAGAATTTCGCGCGCCGCTTCGCGGGCATCGCCGCCAATTGGTACGGGCTGATGTGGGCGACGCTGAAGCTCAACACCTTCACCAGTTTCTATTCGCAAGCAGCGATCGTGTTCCCCTTCGTCGTCGCGGCGCCGCGTTATTTCAACAATTCGATCCAGCTCGGCGGGCTGATGCAGATCGCTTCGGCCTTCGGCCAAGTGCAACGCGCGCTGTCGTTCTTCGTCTCGGCCTATGCCCAGCTCGCCGATTGGAAATCGGTCGTCGATCGTCTGCTCGATTTCGAAGCCGCGATCGCCAAGGCCGAGATCGAGGCGAAGGCCAATCCGCTGCAAACGCGCATGGGTGCGGCGCCCGCGCTCGCCCAGGTCGACGTCGCCTTGCCGAACGGGTCGACGCTGATCGCCAACGCCGCCGCGCGCGTCGAGCCGGGCAACCGCGTGCTGCTGACCGGGCCGTCGGGTTCGGGCAAGAGCACCTTGTTTCGCGCACTCGCGGGGCTCTGGCCCTTCGGGCGCGGCATTGTCGAAACGCCGCCGCCAGGTGCCGCCCTGTTCCTGCCGCAGAAGCCCTATATGCCGATCGCGAGTTTGCGCGAAGCGTTGCTCTATCCCAATGTCGACGGCATCGACGATGCGACGTTGAAGGCCACGCTTGCCGACGTGAAGCTCGCGCAACTGGCGGGCCGCTTGGACGAG
Organism: Tagaea sp.; assembly: GCA_965228135.1. Lineage (GTDB taxonomy): Bacteria > Pseudomonadota > Alphaproteobacteria > CACIAM-22H2 > CACIAM-22H2 > Tagaea. Next base: position 3,426,974 of record OZ245798.1, on the reverse strand, counting down.
GTCGCACATTGGGGCCAAGCCTTGTCGCCGGGCGAGCAGCAACGCCTGGCCGTCGCGCGCGCCTTGCTCGCCAAGCCCAAATTCCTGTTCCTCGACGAAGCCACCGCCGCGTTGGACGAAGCGACGGAAGCGCATCTTTATGCGCTGATCGGCGAACGCTTGAAGGACACCGGCATCGTGTCGATCGGCCACCGGCCGGCCTTGCGCCAGTTCCACACCCAATTCTGGCGCGTCGAACCGGGCGGCGACGGCAAGCCGTCGACATTGGCGATCGGTTAACCCGGCGCGTAAACGGGGCGCGCGCCCTCGAAGCCTTTGAAGGCGAATTCGCCCAAGCGCCGCCACGGGCGATCGATCGCGGCGGCGAATGCTGCCGAGACGACGATATTCTCGCCCAGCGTGCCGCACATTTTCTCCAGCCGTGCGACCATGTTCACGTCACGGCCGATGACGGTGAAATCCTGGCGGTCGCCAGCCCCGATATTGCCGAACGCGGCCTCGCCCAAATGCAACGCGATGCCCGCTTTGAACCCCGCTTGGGCCAACGCGGCTTGCGCGGCGAGCGCGGCATCGAGCATATGCGCGCACGCATCGGCGTCGCCCAGCGTGTTCGCATCGGCCATCGCCAGCACGCCGTCGCCGATGAATTTCAAAACCTCGCCGCCGCGCTGCAGGATCTCCGGGACCAGGCAATCGAGATAGGCGTTGATCCGCGCCACGGTCTGTTCGGGCGTGAGCGCATCGCTCATCGCCGTGAAGCCGCGCAGATCGCTCATCGCCAAGGCGGCGCGCAAATTCCGCACCTCGCCGCGCCGGATTTGGCCCGCCAGGATCAGATCGCCGGGTGCGCGCCCGACATAGGTTTGCAGCACCTCGCGCGCCACGCGGGTGCGGATTTTCAATTCCATCACCGCCGCGATGGCCGGGCGGGCGGCGTCGATCAACGCGATATCGTCGGCCGAGAATCCGTCCGCACGCCGCGTGCCGAACGAAATGCCCTGGACCGGCCCTTCGACGAACGACAGCGGCGCCAGGATGTAATGCGTGAAGCCGCGGGCGCGCAGCTCGGGCAGCAGGTCGTATTCGTCGACACGGGGATCGTCGAGGCGCATGTCGAACCACGTCCCCGTCTCCTGGGCGACGTCGATCGTGTATTTGATTTTGCCGGAGAAGATATCCGGATTGTCGAACCGCGCCCGGCCTTCGCGCGTTTCGCCGCCGCGTTCCCAGATGCGTTGGATTCCGACATAGCTGGGATGCAGCGTATCGAGGAGGGCCCCCGCGCGGTCGATCGGCAGGCCCATTTCGACCAGCCGTTCGGCCACGCCGCCCATGAAATCAGCGAGATCGAGGGCTTTGGCCGGGCCCAGTACCCAATCGACGAAGTCCCGGATTCGCGCGTTCATCGTCGGACGATGCGCCGCCGGATCGCTTGACGCAAGCGCCCGGCCCTGCGAGTAGTCGCCCCCGGGACGATCCCCGGGCGAAAGGCAAACCGGCATGTTTCGTGCGCTGCTTCTCGAGAAGACCGACGGCAAAGTCACGGCCAATCTCCGTCAGCTCGACGATTCGGCGTTGCCCGATTTCCCGGTGACCGCCAAGGTCAGCTATTCGACGCTGAACTACAAAGACGGACTCGCGATCGCCGACAAGGGCAAGGTCGTGCGCGAGTTTCCGCTGATCCCCGGCATCGATTGGGCGGGCACGGTCGAAACCTCCGCCGACGATCGCTTCAAGACGGGCGACCGCGTGATCCTGACCGGCTGGGGCGTGGGCGAGCAATTCCACGGCGGCATGGCCGAACGCGCGCGCGCCAAGGCCGAATGGCTGATCAAGATGCCGCCGGGCATGGATAAGAAATGGGCCATGTCGATGGGCACGGCCGGCTTGACCGCGATGCTTGCCGTGCATGCGCTGGAAGCCAACGGGTTGAAGAAGGACCGCGAGGTTCTCGTGTCCGGCGCGGCGGGCGGCGTCGGCTCCGTCGCGGTCGCGATCCTCGCCAAGCTCGGCCACAAGGTCGTCGCGGCGACCGGGCGCTTGGAACTCGAATCCTATTTGAAGGCGTTGGGGGCGGCGAGCGTGATGGATCGCGCCGAGCTCGCCAAGCCGACCAAGCCGCTGGAAGGCGAGCGTTGGGCGGGCGTGATCGACACGGTCGGCGGCCCCGCTTTGGCGAACGCGCTGGCGTCGATGGCGTATCGCGCGCCCGCCGTGGCGTGCGGCCTTGCCGGCAGCCACGATCTGCCGACGACGGTGATGCCGTTCATCCTGCGCGGCGTGAAATTGATCGGCATCGATTCGGTGCGTTGCCCGATCCCCGAACGCGACGCCGCGTGGCGCAAGCTCGCCGCGTTGCTGCCCGACGGCTTGCCGGTCGGCGGCACGAAGATCGTCGGCCTTTCCGACGTACCGGCCTTGGCCGAGCAAATCGTCGCGGGCCAGATCCAAGGCCGCATCGTCATCGACGTGGCGCAATAGAACTTCCGAACTCTGTTTCGACATCGGTTGGAGGAGCAAGTCAAATGACTCATCCAGCTAAATCAAAAGTTCGTCGGGTCTGGCGAATTCGTGGATACGACAGTTTAGATGTTATATTTGAGAAAATAATTCCACTCGGATGTTTATCTGAGAAGCAAGCCATTGTATTGCTTCAACGCCTTTGTTCTCAGCATTTGGATGCCGAAGACGTGGTCAGCGCGACCTTGCGGAGAAACTGTCTAGGGCACTTAAAGATTTTTGAACCTAGAAAAGACGGACCGCCGAACGCAAAGCGATTCATGATTTCTGTTGGAGAAAACCCATACTACGAAGCGAGTGTTTGGACCAAAACTGAGCTCGCAGAACGCGCGGCCAGACTCGGGCCCTGATGTTGGCAATAGCCTCTTCGCTTCTGCTTCGGCGGCATTTAGTGTTTGTCTTAGAAAGTTTCATAAGCTCACAGTTCAATTGGGAAAAAATGAATCGTTCAAGCAGAAGCAACGAAGGTCCGGCCGGCCCCAGCCAGCGCCAATTGCGCGTGGGCGAAGCAGTGCGCCGCGCACTGGTCGAGGTGTTGCAGGAAGCCCATTTCCGCGACCCCGATCTGCAAGGGCAGTCGATCACCGTGTCGGAAGTGCGCGCCACCCCCGATCTGAAGCACGCGACGGCGTTCGTGACGACGTTGGGCGGCATCGACGCCGACAAGACGATCGCGGCCCTGGGCCGGGCGCGCGCCTATATCCGCGGCGAAGTGCAGCGGCGCATCGATCTGCGCCAGGCGGTCGACATCCATTTCAAGCGCGACACCGGCTTCGATTACGCCGCGCGCATGGAGACGGCCTTCCGCGACCCCAAGGTGCTGGCCGATATCGCCCCGCCGCAAGACACCCCGCCCAAGCCGCGCGCGCGCAAGAAGAAGTGAAGCGCCAGAAGAACAAGGTCGATGGCTGGGTCGTGCTCGACAAGCCGATCGGCCCGAGTTCGACGCAAGCCCTGGGCAAAGTGCGCTGGATCTTCGAGGCCGCCAAAGGCGGACATGGCGGCACGCTGGACCCGCTGGCTTCGGGCGTGTTGCCCATCGCCTTGGGCGAAGCAACCAAGCTGATCCCCTTCGCCATGGACGGCACCAAGCAATACGAATTCGCCGTGCGCTGGGGGGCCGCCACCGCGACCGACGATCTGGAAGGATCGGTCGTCGCGACCAGCCCCGTCCGCCCGGCCGAATCGGCGATCCGGGCAGCTTTGCCCCGGTTCGAGGGCGAGATCGAACAGCTACCGCCCGCCTTTTCGGCCATCAAGATCGACGGCAAGCGCGCCTATGAACTGGCCCGGGCCGGGGAGGAAGTCATCCTCCAGCCCCGCAAGGTCTTGATTCATAAGCTCGAATATTTGGAATCGCCCGATGCCGATACGGCGCGGTTCCGGGTTACCTGCGGCAAGGGAACCTATGTCCGCAGCCTCGCCCGCGACCTTGCCGGGGCGCTGGGAACGGTCGGCCATGTGACCGAACTTCGCCGGACCCGGGTCGGCAAATTCACGCTGGAATCGGCAATTTCACTGGCAAGACTGGAGGGGTTTGGGCATAGTCCGGCCCGCTTTGGGGCCCTCGCCCCGGTCGAGACCGCACTGGACGACATCCCGGTGCTGGCCGTGACCGCGGAAGAGGCTGCGGCTCTTAAACAGGGCCGGGCTTTGCGAGACCCCCGCACTGATCGTGTTCCCGCCGAACCGATTGCCGCCTTCCAAGAAGGGCGGCTGGTGGCGCTGGTCGCGAGCGACGGAGAAAACATCCGTCCGGTGCGCGTGTTCAACCTCTAGGGTCGAAAGGAATGACCGATGTCGCTCGAACCCGCTCACAAGAGTGAAATCGTCGCCAAGTTTGCCATCAAGAAGGGCGACACCGGATCCCCGGAAGTCCAGGTCGCGTTGCTGACCGAGCGTATCAAGGAGCTCACCGAGCACCTCGGCACGCACAAGAAGGACTTCCACTCGCGCCGCGGCCTGCTGATGATGGTCGGCCAGCGCCGTCGTCTTCTCGACTATCTGAAGAAGACCGACACCAAGCGCTACTCGACGCTGCTCGAGCGTCTCGAACTGCGTCGCTAAAGCGAACCGTTTGAAATCCATGCGCGACGATGCCGCCCGCGACGCCGGATATGTTCCGGCCGCGGGTGCGTCGTCGCGTTTTTTCTATCCGACGTCCAGAAGTCCATGGGCGGTTCCGGTTGGCGCTGTCGCCATGGGGGCGATAGCGGCCGGAACCACACGCGTTTCGCCATAGGGGCGAAGCGCGCGGGTCCGAACGTGGCAAGGAAGGTAAAATCAAGATGTTCGATATCGTGAAACGCGAGATGCAATGGGGGGGGCGCACGCTCTCCCTCGAAACGGGCAAGATCGCCCGCCAAGCCGACGGCGCCGTCATCGCGCGCCTGGGCGACACGGTCGTGCTGTGCACGGTCGTCGGCGCCAAGTCGGCCAAGCCCGGCCAGGATTTCTTCCCCCTGACCGTCCATTACCAGGAAAAGACCTTCGCGGCCGGCAAGATCCCCGGCGGCTTCTTCAAGCGCGAAGGCCGACCCACGGAAAAGGAAACGCTGACGTCGCGCCTGATCGACCGGCCGATCCGTCCGCTGTTCCCGGAAAACTTCCGTAACGAAGTGCAGGTCATCGCGACCGTGCTGTCGCACGACCTGATGAACGACCCCGACATCGTGGCGATGGTCGGCTGCTCGGCGGCGCTGACGCTGTCGGGCATCCCGTTCATGGGCCCGATCGGTGCCGCGCGCGTCGGCTTCATCGGCGGCGAGTTCAAGCTGAACCCGTTGCAGGAAGAACTCGCGACCTCGGACCTCGACCTCATCGTCGCCGGCACCAAGGACGGCGTGCTGATGGTCGAATCGGAAGCCAAGGAATTGACGGAAGAGCAGATGCTCGGCGCCGTCATGTTCGGCCACCGCGCCTTCCAGCCGGTGATCGACATGATCATCTCGCTGGCCGAAGCCGCCGCCAAGGAACCCTGGGCGATCCCGGAAGCCGCCCCCGCCACGGCGTCGGCCAAGGCGAAGCTCGACGCCTTCGCGGCCGAGCTGACCGAAGCCTATAAGGAACCCGTCAAGTTCGCCCGTCGCGACAAGGTCGCGGCGATCAAGGCGAAGGCGATGGAAGCCGTCAAGGCCGTGCCGGAAGAGGCCGCCATCGCCGGCGCGCTGTTCGGCGATCTGGAAGCCAAGGTCGTGCGCGACACGATTCTGGACACCGGCAAGCGCATCGACGGCCGCGACACGAAGACCGTCCGTCCGATCGTGACGGAAGTCGGCCTTCTGCCGCGCACCCACGGTTCGGCGCTGTTCACCCGCGGCGAAACGCAAGCACTGTGCGTCGCCACGCTGGGTACGGGCGATGACGAGCAGATCATCGACGCGCTCGAAGGCGAATACCGCGAGCACTTCATGCTGCACTACAACTTCCCCCCCTACTCGGTGGGTGAAGCCAAGCGCATGGGTTCGCCCGGCCGTCGCGAAATCGGCCACGGCAAGCTCGCCTGGCGCGCGATCCGTCCGTTGCTGCCCGCCAAGGACAAGTTCCCCTACACGATCCGCGTCGTGTCGGAAGTGACCGAGTCGAACGGTTCGTCGTCGATGGCGACGGTTTGCGGCTCGTCCCTGTCGCTGATGGACGCGGGCGTGCCGCTGCCGCGCCCCGTGGCCGGCATCGCGATGGGCTTGATCAAGGAAGATCGCGCCTTCGCCGTGTTGACCGACATCCTGGGCGACGAGGATCACCTCGGCGACATGGATTTCAAGGTCGCGGGCACGGAGAAGGGCGTCACGGCGCTTCAGATGGATCTCAAGATCACCTCGATCGACGAGAACATCATGAAGATCGCGCTGGGCCAGGCCAAGGACGGTCGCCTGCACATCCTGGGCGAGATGGCCAAGGGCCTGACCGGGGCGCGCGAAAGCGTTTCCAACAACGCGCCGCGCATCACGACCTTCTCGGTTCCGAAGGAAAAGATCCGCGAAGTGATCGGCACCGGCGGCAAGGTGATCCGCGAGATCGTCGAAGTCACCGGCTGCAAGATCGACATCGAGGACGACGGCACGATCAAGGTCGCGTCGGTCAGCGAGGACAAGGCGAAGCAGGCGATCGATTGGATCAAGGGCATCGTCGCCGAGCCGGAGCTGGGTGCGATCTACACCGGCAAGGTCGTCAAGGTGATGGATTTCGGCGCCTTCGTGAACTTCATGGGTTCGAAGGACGGCTTGGTCCACATCTCGGAACTCGCGCCGCGCCGCGTCGAAAAGACGGGCGACGTGGTGAAGATGGGCGACAGCGTGAAGGTGAAGCTGATCGGCTTCGACGATCGCGGCAAGGTCAAGCTGTCGATGCGTCGCGTCGATCAGGCGACCGGTGCGGACATCTCCGACCAGTTCGACAAGAAGGCCGCGCCGTCGGCGGAGTAACGCCAACGCGCGGATAGATCGGGCCCTCGCACGGGAAACCGCGCGGGGGCCTTTTCTTTTGGAGGGACCTGCCATGAAACTCGATATTCCGCTGATCGTCGGCCATCGCGGCGCCAAGGCGTCGTCGCCGGAAAACACGCTGCCCGCGATCGAAGAAGCGCACCGGCAAGGTGCGACCTGGATCGAGTTCGACGCCAAACTGACAAAGGACGGCGTGCCGATCCTGATGCACGACGAAACGCTCGATCGCTGCACGACCGGCAAGGGCAACGTCGCCGATCATACGCTCGCACAGATCCGCGAGCTCGACGCCGGTGCGTGGTTCGGGCCCCAGTTCAAGGGCACGAAAGTGCCGACGCTGGAAGAAGCGATGGCGCTGATGGCGAAGCTCGGCATGGGCTTCAATATCGAGATCAAGCCCTGCCCCGGCCGCGAGGCCGAGACCGCGCGTATTTCCTGCGCGCTCGTCGACAAGCTGTGGCCGAAATCGGCGCCGGTGCCGATCGTGTCGAGCTTCAAGGCCAAATCGCTGGAAGCGGCCAAGACGAGCCACGCGCATCTGCCGCGCGGATTCCTGGCCGAAGAACTGACCGGCGATTGGTTGGCGGCGGTGAAGGCGCTCGATTGCACGACGATCCATCCGGGTTGGCGCAAGCTGACCCAAGCGCAGGTCCGCACCGCGAAGGACGCGGGCTATCCCGTGCTGGTCTGGACGGTCAATGATGCGCCCAAAGCGAAGGAACTTCTGATCTGGGGCGTCGACGCGTTGATCACCGACGCGCCCGGCGCCATCGGTGCGGCGGTTAAGTAAGGTCCTTCACGAACCAAAGATGCGCATAGGGGTTATCGTTGAACCGTTCGGTTTCGCGATAACCCGCTTTGCGATACAGCGCGTGCGCCTCGGTGAGCGCCTTGTTCGTATCGAGCACGATTTGCGCATAACCTTGGCGCCGCGCTTCGTTTTCCAACGCCTTCAATAAGGCGCTGGCGATGCCCTGGCCGCGCGCGGTCGGCGCCACCCACATGCGTTTTATTTCGGCGATATGGGCGGCGTGTTTTTTCAACGCCCCGCAGCCGACGACCGAGTCGCCGCGGCGCGCGACGAAGAAATCGCCGGCGTCTTTGGGATTGGCATAGCCGGGCTGGCCCGGATCGAACCCGCCTTCGAAGCGCGCGGCGAGTTCGGCAAAATAGGCCGTGACGCAAGCGATGGCGACGGCCGAGTCCGCCGGTTCCTTGGCGACGACGAGGTCGCTCATGCCACTTTCGCCGGGGTTTCGGCGACCGGCAGATAGACGGCGAATTCCGAGCCTTTGCCCTGTTCGCTGTCGATATCCAGCGTGCCGCGATGGCGATTGACGATGTGCTTCACGATGGCAAGGCCAAGCCCCGTGCCGCCCATATCGCGCGAACGGCCCGCATCGACGCGATAGAAGCGCTCGGTCAAACGCGGCAGATGTTCGCGCGCGATCCCTTCGCCATCGTCGCGCACTTTGAACACGACATAGGCGTTGTGGCGCGGCGCGAACCCGGCGGGCAGCGCATCGGCGCGTGCGACCGAGACGCGCACCCGTCCGCCCACGCGGCCATATTTGATCGCATTGTCGATCAGGTTCTGGAACACCTGGGCGAGCTGATCGGAATCGCCGATGGCGGGCGGCAAATCATCCGCGAGTGTGGCTTCGATCGCCGCTTGCTTCGCCTTGGCTTGCGGGGCGAGCGCATCGATCGTCGATTGCACGATGCGCGCGATATCGACGCGGCCCGACGGCGGCGTGAGTTCGGATTCCTCGATTTTCGACAGCGACAGCAGGTCGGTCACGATCCGCGTCATACGGCCCGCCTGCTGGGCCATGATGGCGAGGAACCGGTCGCGCGCGGGCGCGTCGTCTTTCGCGGGGCCTTGCAGCGTTTCGATAAAGCCCGCGAGCGTGGCCAAGGGCGTGCGCAATTCGTGGCTGACATTGGCGACGAAATCGCGGCGCATGCGATCCGCGCGACGCACGGCGGTGATGTCGATGACGGCGAGCAAGGCGGCGGGGTCGCCCATGCCGTCGCGCAACGGGACCGCGCGCACGCGCAAGGCGCGCTCGACGGAACCCGCGAGCACCACGTCGATCGGATCGGGATAATTCCCGGCCAGCGCATCGGCCACCGCATCGAGCGCATCGGGATCGCGCAGATGGGCGACCAGCGGCATGTTTTCGAGATTGTCGCCGAACACGGCGCGCGCGGTCGCGTTGGCGCGCGCGATCCGCTCGTCCTCGCCGACTTGCAAAATCGCATAGGGCAGCGCGTCGACGATCGATTCGAGGGCCGCTTCGTGCGCCGCCGGCGGGACGCGATCGGGCAAGGCGCGTTCGAGCGAATCCATCGCTTCGGCGAGCGGCTGGGTCGGGCCTTCTTCGATCGCGGCGGTCGCGGGCACCGGGTTCGGCGGCTCGCCTTTGGCAAGCTCGCGCAAGCGGCGCGCATGGTGCTCGATCCGCGCGATATGCCGGCGCACCAGCCAGCCGACGACGAGGCCGACGGCGAGGGTCGCGAGCACCGCCCAGCCCCAGTGGAAATGGCGCGTGGCGGCGAAAAAGCCGAACGCCGCCGCCGACGGGGCGGTCAGCGCCGTCGTCGCCATCAAGACATTGGGAAGGTAGCCGCGCTCGTCCATTTCGAATCGGAGTTTGGCCGAGTGCGCGGCAGGGTCAAGCGGCCGTTTCGCGACGGCGCAGTTTGAGGAACGTCGCCGGCCGTCCTTCCAGCCGCGACTTAATTCCGTAACGCGTTTCGATCGCGTCGGCGGGGATCAGACGCCAATCGTCGGCATTGCGCGCCGTCCATTCGAAGCCGGGATGGGCGAGGACGCGCTGCAACATCCAGATCAGATAGTCGGGATCGTCGGTCGCCAGGCGCAATTCTCCGCCCGACTTCAACATGCGCCACGCCTGATCGAGGAACGGCTTCTGAATCAGCCGGCGCTTGTTATGGCGCGCTTTGGGCCAGGGATCGGGATGCAGCACATAGATCGCTTCCAGCGCGCGGTCGGGAATGCCCGAGAACAGCTCGCGCGCATCGCCGCGATAGAGCCGCACATTGCGCAAGCCCTTCTGTTCGAAATGGCGCAGCATTGTCGCCACCCCGTTCATGAACGGCTCAGCGCCCAGGAACGAGACGTCGGGATTGTTCGCCGCTTGATGGGCGAGATGCTCGCCGCCGCCGAAACCGACCTCCAGCCGCAAGCGTTCGGGCACGCGGCCGAACGCGGCGGCAAGATCGAGCGGCGTGGTGACCGACAGCGCGTCGAGATGTTTTTCGAGCAGCGCCGACTGGTTGGGCTTCAGCTTTCGGCCGCGCCGTCTGCCGTACGAATGGAGCCAATCCGAATGAACCCCATCAGAACGGAGAAGGCGCCGGGGGGACCCCGGCGCCTCGTCCTTCGTCTCGTTATCGTCTTCCGGGGCGATCAACGCGCGCCGAATTCCGACTTCAGATCGCGCACCAGATCCGTCTTCTCCCACGAGAAGCCGCCGTCCTTCTCCGGCTTGCGGCCGAAATGGCCGTAAGACGAGGTGCGGCGGTAGATCGGGCGGTTGAGCTGCAGATGGGTGCGGATCCCGCGCGGGCTGAGATCGACGAGATCCTGCAGCACCTTCGCGAGCTTGCCCTCATCGACCTTACCCGTGCCATGCGTGTCGACATAGACCGACAGGGGCTTGGCGACGCCGATCGCGTAAGCGAGCTGGATCGTGCAGCGTTCGGCGAGGCCCGACGCGACGACGTTCTTGGCGAGATAGCGCGCGACGTAAGCGGCCGAGCGGTCGACCTTCGTCGGGTCCTTGCCGGAGAACGCGCCGCCGCCATGCGGGGCCGCACCGCCGTAGGTGTCGACGATGATCTTGCGGCCGGTGAGGCCGGCGTCGCCGTCCGGACCGCCGATGATGAACTGGCCGGTCGGGTTCACGTAGAACTCGGCTTCGGGGATCTTCCAGCCCTTGGGCAGAACCTTCTGCACATAGGGGCGGACGATCTCGCGCACGTCGTCCTGATCGACCTTGGCCGAATGCTGCGTCGACACGACGATCGCCGACACGCCCACCGGCTTGCCGTTCACGTAGCGCAGGGTGACCTGGCTCTTCGCGTCGGGCTCGAGATACTTCTCCTTACCCGAGTGGCGCGCTTCGGCCATCAGGCGAAGAATATTGTGCGAATACTGCAAGGGGGCCGGCATCAGCTCTTCGGTTTCGTTCGTCGCGTAACCGAACATGATGCCCTGGTCGCCCGCACCCTCGTCCTTGTTGCCGGCCGCGTCCACGCCCATGGCGATATCCGCCGACTGGCCGTGCAGCAGGACTTCGACCTTGTTCTTCTTCCAGTGGAAGCCGTCCTGCTCGTAGCCGATTTCCTTGACGACTTCGCGCGCGATCTTTTCGATCAGCGGCGCGTTGACCTTGCCGCCCTTGAGCATCGGCGACTTCGGCCCGCACTTCTTGGCGTCGAGGCGGACTTCGCCGGCGATCACGATCCGGTTGGTCGTGGCCAGGGTTTCGCAGCCCAGGCGCGCGTAAGGATCGACCGACAGGAACGCGTCGACGATCGCGTCGGAAATGCGGTCGCACACCTTATCGGGGTGGCCTTCGGACACGGACTCGCTGGTGAAAACGAACTCGCCCTTGCGCATGGGCCGGCCTCCAAAACCGGGAACGTTGAACGGCCAGCGCTTCATCCGGCCGGCCGTCGGGCGGATTTTCCGCCCGGAATCATGAACGCGCACGAAGCCCCCGGCATTCCCGCCCAGGGCCCCTCACGCGCGGGGTTTGTGGCAAGGTTCGGGCCCCCCGTCAACCACACGGTTGAGAGGGTATCCGTTTAGGATTTTTTGGGCGGACGGCCGCGGCGCGGGCGGTCATGGACCCGCGAATCCGGGTCGTTTTTGGCCAAAGTGCGCATCATGGTGACCATATTCATGCGGACTTGGCGGTCGGTCAGGTCGTAATAGGCGCGCACCAGCTCCAGCGTCTCGCGCTTGGCCATCGGGTCCAAGTCGAACGCCGGCGTGGGGCCTTCGGCGACACCCTGCATATGCTTGCGGCCATGCGAGGCGACCTCGCCCGGCATATCCTCGTAAAAATAGCCGACCGGCACGTCGAGCACGCGCGCGGCTTCGTAAAGGCGCGAGGCGGAGAAACGGTTGGTGCCGCGCTCGTTCTTCTGCACCTGCTGGAAGGTAACACCCAGCATCTTGCCGACATCGTGCTGCGACAGGCCCAACACGGTGCGACGTTCGCGGAAGCGCTTGCCGACATGGATGTCGATCGGATTCGGCCCCGGCGACGCCCGGCCGCGCCGGCCCAGGGGATTGCCGCGCCGCTTCTTCGATTTCGCTGCCATGCTCGGACCCTCGCTACGAACGAACGCGCGAAAATCCCGCGCGCCACTCCGGGTACATTTGTAGGAAGAAAGTACCTTAAAAGGGAAGAGCTTCGATTCGGAAACGACCGTCAGGCGATCTCGTTTTTCCGCACGCGAAGCCAAATCGCGACGAAAATCGCCAGTAGCAACGCCAACATTAGATCGCCCCATCGCGCATAGGCGGTGGGTGCGGCGGCTTTCGGCAAATCGGCGTCGAGCACGCCGACGATCTCAAGGCCGAGATACGCGCGAACCCGGCCGCGCGCGTCGATGATACCTGAAATACCACCACCGGCGGCGCGCACGACGGGCAGGCCTTCCTCGACCGCACGCAACCGTGCGGCGGCGAAATGCTGGAACGGTCCGGCGGAGTAGCCGAACCAGGAATCGTTGGTGACGTTCAGGATGAAACCCGGCCGCGCGGCTTCATCGACGGTATGGCCGGGGAAAATGATCTCGTAGCAGATCGAACCGCCCGCCGGCGGCAGGCCGGGGATCGCGATGGTTTCGGGACCGGGCCCGCGCGCGAAATCGCCGCTGCCGGGCACGACGCGCTCGATCGGCAGAATGCCGCGCAAGGGCACGTATTCGCCGAACGGCACCAGATGCGCCTTGTCGTAATTGGCGAGCATATTCGCCGCACCGTCGATCGCGTGTAGCGAATTGTAAGCGGCGGCGATGTTCTGCCCGTCGAGTTCGAGGCGTACCGCGCCGGTGATCAACACGCCGCCGGGCGGGGCGGCATCGGCGATTTGGCGGCGGCGTTCGGCGATACGCGGATTGGTGCCCCAAATCGGAAACGCGGTCGCGGTTTCGGCCCAGATCACATGGGTGCGCGTTTCCCAGCCGGGCACTTTGGACAGCGCGATGGTGCGCGCGAGATTGCCTTCGCGCGCGAACGCATCCCATTTCAATTCCTGCGGCACGACCGGCTGCACCAGACGCAGCGCCACGCCGGGTACGTTCTCCGTCGGGCCGGTCGAGAGATGCCAAAGCCCGCCGATCCATAACGCGGCAAGCAAGCCGATCGCGGCCCATACCGGCCGCAGGCGCAACGTGGCCGGCAGCGCGCAAATCAGCACCGTGATCGCCGACAAACCATAGGTGCCGGTCAACGCCGCGAATTGGATCGGCGCATCGGCGACGACCCAAATCGAGCCGATCAGATTCCACGGGAAACCGGTCAGCACATGGCCGCGCGCATATTCGGCGATCGTCCATGTCAAGGCGAGGACGAGGGCGCCCGCGACACCTTTTGCGCCCAGACGCACGACGACGAACGTCGCCAGGCCGATGAACGCGGCGAGGAATCCCGACAGGCCGAACACGGCGAACGGGATCATCCAACCGACGCGGTCCCATTCGATCAGCAGCGCGTTGGCGATCCAGTAGAGCCCGACAACGTGCAAGCCGAAACCGAACCACCAGCCGGTGGCAAAACCCGCAAAACGCTTCGCGGGGTCGTCACTTTGCAACAGCAGCAGCAACCCCGCGAAGGCCACGAAAGCGAGCGGCACAAGGCCCAAAGGCGGCAGCGCAACGGCCGCGCAGACGCCGAGTCCCGCGGCATAGAAACGCCGCCGCCAGCCGGTCGCGGTTTGCAGGCGCCGGACGATGTCTGCGACGGCGTTCACGCTATTCGGCGGCGCTTTCTTGGCTGGGTGCCGCTTGGGCGGCGCGCGCCTTCAGGCGTTTGATGCGGCGCGGATCGGCGTCGATGATCTCGAATTCGCAGCCGCCGACATGGCGAATGACTTCGCCCCGGCCCGGCACACGGCCGGCCATCGCGGCGACCGCACCGCCCACCGTGTCGATATCCGCTTCGCGGGTTTCGTCGTCGAGCGTCAGGCCCGTCTGGTTCTGGAATTCCTCGATCGACACGCGCGAATCCACGAGCCAGCCGTCGTTGGTCTTTTGCAGACGCGGACGTTCGTCGACATCGTGCTCGTCTTCGATATCGCCGACGATCGCTTCGACCACGTCTTCGATGGTGACCAGTCCGTCCACGCCGCCGAATTCGTCGACGACGAGGGCCAAATGCGTGCGCGTCTTGCGCATTTCCAGCAGCAGATCGAGCACGCGCATCGACGGGGCGACGAAGATCACCTTGCGCATCACGTCGGCGAGTTTGGCGCCCGATTTCGTTTCGCGCGCGCGCAGCACGTCCTTCAAATGCACGAAGCCGACGACGTCGTCGAGCGTGCCGCGATAGACCGGCACGCGGCTATGCGCTTCGCGCGCCAGGAACGCGGCGAGCTTGTCGAGATCGACTTCCAGCTCGATCGCCACGATATCGGCGCGCGGCACCATCACGTCTTCGGCCGTGACTTCGCGCAAGCGCAGCACGTTGGACAGGATCGCGCGCTCGGCCGCCCCCATCGGTTCGGCCGGCGTCTCGCTTTCCTCGATGATTTCCTCGATCGTGTCGCGCAGCTGCTCTTCCGCCGCGTCCCCTTTGGGGCGCAGCAGATCGCGCAGCCGCCCGCGCAATCGGTCCGCGAAACTGGTTTGCGACTCGCTCATTCTTGCACCTGATGGACGCGATAGGGATCGGCGATGCGCAAACGGCGGAGCACGCGGCGTTCGCGCGCCTCCATCGCCAGCGCTTCCGGCACTGTCTCGTGGTCCCACCCGAGCAAATGCAGTGTTCCGTGAACGACGAGATGCGCGAGATGCGCCCCCAGCGCCTTGCCTTGCGCGCGCGCTTCGGCCGCACAGGTCTCAAAACTCAATGCGACATCGCCCAGCGCGCCGGGCGTTTCGTCGGGGAAGGACAGCACGTTGGTCGGCTTGTCCTTGCCCCGGAAATCGTGATTGAGCGAGCGCAGCAGCGTGTCGTCCGCCAGCACGTAGCGGATTTCGCCGCGCGCGGGCGCGCCGTCCAACGCGGCGTTGGCCGCCCTGCGCACGACCGCTTCGGGTCCGCGCAGGGCGCGTCGCCATCGCGGATCGTCGATGGATACGGACAGCAGCGCGTTCATTTGCTCTGCTCTTCGCGCCGGCGATAGGCCTCGACGATGCGCCCGACCAGCGGATGGCGCACGACGTCCGCGCCCGTGAAATGCGTGATGCCGATGCCCGGCACGCCGGTCAGCGTGTCGAGCGCTTCGGCGAGGCCCGATTTCTGACCGGGCGGCAAATCGATCTGGGTCAAATCGCCGGTCACGACCATGCGGCTGCCCTCGCCCAGGCGGGTCAGGAACATTTTCATCTGCATGGGCGTGGTGTTCTGCGCTTCGTCGAGAATCGCGAACGCGTTCGCCAGCGTGCGGCCGCGCATGAAGGCGAGCGGGGCGACTTCGATTTCGCCCGAGGTCAAACGCTTGGCCACCAGATCGGGCGGCAGCATGTCGTGCAGCGCGTCGTAAAGCGGGCGCAGATAGGGATCGACCTTTTCCTTGAGGTCGCCCGGCAGGAAGCCGAGCCGCTCGCCCGCTTCGACCGCGGGGCGCGACAGGATGATGCGATCGACCTTGCCGGTGATGAGGTGATCCACCGCCACCGCGACGGCGAGATAGGTTTTGCCCGTGCCCGCCGGGCCGATGCCGAAGACGAGTTCGTTCTGCTTGAGCGCCTTCAGATAGGCGCCTTGCGTCGCCGTGCGCGGGGCCACACGCCGTTTGCGCGTGGCGATGGCCAGCGCATCGGCGTCGAACAATTCGCGTTCGCCATTGCCGCCGCCGTTCGACGGGTTGGAGAAGCGCACCGCCGCTTCGACCTCGCCCAGATCGATCGGCAATCCTTTCACGAGTTTGGCGTAGAGCGCGTTCAGCGCGTCGCGTGCCGCTTCGGCGGCGGAGTGCGATCCTTGGATCCGCACCTCGTTCCCGCGCGAGGCGATATCGACCCCGAGCAATTGCTCGATCCGCGCAAGGTGCCGGTCATGCTCGCCGTAGAGCGAGGAAAGAAGTCGGTTGTCGTCGAAAGCCAGATGAATGGGTCCGCTCAAGCCGACAACCTTTCCTGGGTTTGATTATGGACGACCCCCGACAGCGAATTGGAACCGCTGGCGAGAATTCGGGTGGGAATGACTTTGCCGGCCGCATCGTCCGGCAATTGCGCATGCACCGGTTGCAGCCACGGCGTTTTGCCGATCAGCTGGCCGGCATTGCGCCCGGCGCGTTCGTAGAGCACCGGCACGACGGCGCCGACGGTCGCGACGTTGAACGCATCCTGCTGTTCGCGCAGCAGCGCTTGCAGCTTGTAGAGCCGTTCGTCCTGCACCGCTTCGGGGATCTGCTTATCGAGCAACGCCGCCGGCGTGCCGGGACGCGGGGAATATTTGAACGAGAAGGATTGCGCGAATTTGACTTCGCGGATTAGGTCGAGCGTGGCTTCGAACTCGGCTTCCGTTTCACCCGGAAAGCCGACGATGAAATCGCTCGACAAGGCGATGTCGGGGCGTGCGGCGCGCAATTTCGCGATCAGATCGAGATATTGCTGCGCCGTGTGACCGCGATTCATCGCTTCCAGCAAGCGATCCGATCCCGACTGCACGGGCAAATGCAGGAACGGCATCAGTTCGGGCGTGTCGGCATGGGCGGCGATCAGATCGTCGTCCATGTCGCGCGGATGGGATGTCGTGTAGCGGATACGATGCAGGCCGTCGATGCGCGCCAAGCGCCGCGCCAGCGCGCCCAGGCCAAGCTCGTTGCCCGCTTCATCGACGCCATGGAAGGCGTTGACGTTCTGGCCGAGCAGCGTGATCTCGCCCACGCCGTTCGCCACAAGGGCGCGCGCTTCGCGTTCGATCGCCGCCACGTCGCGCGAGAATTCCGCACCCCGCGTATACGGCACGACGCAGAACGTGCAGAATTTGTCGCAGCCTTCCTGCACGGTCAGGAACGCGGTCACGCCCTGATTGGCGCCGGGGGCCGGCAAATGGTCGAATTTCGATTCGACCGGAAAATCGGTGTCGAGGGCGGCACCCGCCCCGCGTGCGGCGCGCGCGACGAGTTCGGGCAAGCGGTGATAGGCCTGCGGGCCCAGCACCACATCGACATAGGGGGCGCGGGCGAGGATCGCCTCGCCTTCGGCTTGCGCCACGCAACCCGCGACCGCGAGCAGCGTGCCGTTCGCGTCCTTCAGCGGCTTCAAGCGCCCCAGCTCCGAGAACACCTTCTCGGCCGCCTTCTCGCGGATATGGCAGGTGTTGAGGATGACCAGATCGGCGCCGTCGGGCGTCTCGACTTGGCTGTAGCCCAGCGGCGCCAGGACATCCGCCATCTTCGCGGAGTCGTAGACGTTCATCTGGCAGCCATAGGTCTTGATATGGAGCTTTTTCACGTAAGGCCGGGAATCCAAGGGCAAATGGTACTCGCCGCCTCCCCCCGGGGAAAGCCCCTAGGCGGTGACGGGGGCGGCGTGTGTCGCATGCGGCGGCGGGACCGGCAAGGGCACGACGCCGCGCCCGGCCAGCGTCGCGGTCAAAGTACCGCCGATCAGCGATTCGCAGTGATGTGCCAAGGCTTTACGCGATCCGGCCTGGGCCAAAGTGGTCGGTTCGTGGAAGATCACCTCGACCTCGATCCGGCCGAGCCCCGCGACTTGCAGCAAATGGGGGCCCAGATCCATGTCGCCGTACCAGGCCACCGCCGGGCGGAAATAGCGCCCCATCGGCATGCCGTCGAGTCGGGTCCAAGCGATGGTCACGGGCTGGACGACGACGGGCGTCGCCCCTTCCGGGCGCTCGGCCACCGCGAACAAGGCGCTTTTGAACCGGCAAATGCGATTGCCGTCGCCGGTCGTGCCTTCGGGAAACAGGACAAGCGCGCCGCCCGCGTCGAGGCGTGCGGCGATCGCGTCGCGTTCCTTGCCCACGCTGGTCGATCGGCGCGCGACGAACACCGTGCGCTGCAGCTTGGCGAGCCAGCCGAAAAACGGCCAGCGCGCGACTTCCGTTTTCGCGATGAAGCTGAGTTCGGTCAGCGCGCCCAGAACCGTGATGTCGAGATAGGAGATATGGTTCGACACGAACAAGGTGGGCCGCGCTTGCGACGGCGCGCCGGTCACCTTGATGTCGAAGCCCAGAATGCGCGCGCAGTTGCGGTGATAGAAAATCGGCAAGCGCCCCGCATTGCGCGAGCCCAACGCGACGAACATCGCCTGCACCGGCATCAGCACCAGGGTGAAGACGAAATAGACCGTCAAGCGGCCGACGGCCAAGGCGCGCGAGCCGGCTTGGTTCAATGGATCAGCCCGCGTCGCCGGTCGAGCGGCTGTAGTGCTTCAGATATTTCGCGGTGACGTCGTCGGTCACGACCAGGATGCAGACATCGATCGTGTTGAACTCGCGATCGATGACCGCCCCGTCGCCGACGAAACCGCCCAGGCGTAGATAGCCTTTGATCAGCGGCGGCAAGGCGGCGATCACGGCGCGCGCATCGAACGCGGCGGCGGCGGCTTCGTGCTTGGCCTCGCCCGCCGGCAGCAAATTCATGTCGACATAGCGTTCGGGCAAAGCGCGCGTGCGGATCGCTTCGGGCGCCAAATGATTGTGATGCAGATAGGACAACGCCGCCGCGTGGCTTTGCGGATCGGTGCCCGGCAGCGAGGCGCAGCCGAACATGATTTTGATGCCGTGGCGGAAGGCGTAATGCGCGATGCCCTTCCACAAAAGCTGCATCACCGCGCGGGTGCGATGTTCGGCATCGACGCAAGACCGGCCGAGCTCCAGGATCTCGCCCTCGACCGATTCGAGGCGCGAAATATCGAACTCGGTCGCGGTGTAGAAACCGTCATGCGCGCGAGCGACGGACCGGCGCAGCAAGCGATAGGTGCCGACGATCGCCGCCGCCCCTTCGCCCTTCAGCCGGTCGAGGACGAGAAGATGGTCGCAATATTCGTCGTATTTGTCGGCGTCGCGGCCCGTGGCCAAGGCGGCCGCATCGGGCTTGGCGCCGAGTTCGTCGACAAAAACCCGATAGCGCAAACGCTGGGCCGCTTCGATTTCGGCCACGTCGCGCGCAAGGCGCACTTCAAGATCGCCCGAAACGATCGGCGCGAAATCGGCGTCGATATGTCCGTCGTTTTTGGGCAATGCGCTCATTGCTTGGGCTTCTCCGGTTCGGGCGTGTCGATCGGTACGCCGTAAAGCTCCAGACGATGCCCGATCAGCTTGTAGCCAAGCTTGCGGGCGATCTCGGCTTGCAGGCGCTCGATTTCCTCGTTGTGGAATTCGATCACGCGACCGCTTTTCACGTCGATCAGGTGATCGTGATGTTCCTCGGGCGCTTCTTCGTAGCGTGCGCGCCCGTCGCCGAAATCGAGCTTGGTCAGGATGTTCGCTTCCTCGAACAGCTTCACCGTGCGGTAGACGGTGGCGATCGAGATGCGCGGATCGATCGCCGCGGCGCGGCGATAGACCTGTTCCACATCCGGATGGTCGTCGGCGTCGGACAGGACCTTGGCGATGACCCGGCGCTGGCCGGTCATCTTCAGGCCTTTTTCAATGCAGAGGGCTTCCAGGCGGCGCGGCATGCGTCGGGGTTCTCCGATGTCGTTGGGCGGATACGCCATGCCATCCATGCATCGTCCTCCGGAAGCGAATCGGGGGCCTGGAGAAGTTCGCGAGGGATGTACCGTCATTATATGGCGGGGTGATGACGGCCGTCGACGTATCCGGGGTAAATCAGTCCGCGCCGCGCTTGCGCTTGGACTTGGTGCCAAGTCCCAAATCGCGTGCTAACTGACTGCGTTTCTTGGCATAATTTGGGGCGACCATCGGATAATCCGACGGCAAACCCCATCTTTCGCGATATTGCTCGGGCGTCATGTTGTAGGCGGTTTTTATATGCCTTTTCAACATCTTGAGCTTTTTTCCGTCTTCCAGGCAGACGATATAGTCGCTGGTCACGGATTTTTTGACCGGCACGGCGGGCGACGGGCGTTCGGCCGCCGGGGCCGCCCCCTGATCGATTTCGTTCAGCGTGCGATGGACCTGGCGGATCAAGGCCGGCAGATCGTCGACCGCCACGGCGGTTTTGGACACATGCGCCGCGACGATATTCGCGGTCAGCGCCAGCAAATCGGAAGGTTTGGATTCGGTCATCCCGGCGATATAGGCCCGCGACCGATACCGAACAACCCAAATAAATTATGGAATTGGCGGCGCGATTTTCTTGGGCTCGATCGTCATGGTCAATGCATCGACCAGCGAATTCCCCGCGCGGCGATAGTAATCCTTGCGCCGGCCGACCTCGCGAAAGCCGAGCATCCGATAGAGCGTCATCGCCCCGCGATTATCGGCCGCGACTTCCAAATGGAGTGCGCGCGCACGCGGCACGACCGACGCGACCGCGCGCACCAGCGCCTCGCCCAGGCCTTGGCGGCGAAATTCCTCGGCCACGCAGATGGTCAGCAATTCGGCTTCGTCCGCGGCAAGGCGGCCCAGCGCCATGCCCGCCGGCATTTCGCCGTCCACGGCCAAGATCGCGTAGACGCCGGGCGAGCGCAGGACCTCGTCCATCGAATTCGGGCCCCAGCCATCGTCGAAGCACGTGCGATGCAGCGCCGACAGCACTTCGCCGAAGCTTCGGTCGACGACGCGCAGTTCGATCATCGCGGTTTGGCCTGCGTGATCGCCGGCGGATGGATGTAAAGCGGCACGAGCTTCGCGACCGGCACGGCGTGCGCCGCCAACGGCGCCAACAGATCGGCGCGCGGTAGGGCTGGGCCTTCGGCCAATCGCGCGCGCTTGCCCGATGCGGTCAAGGCCGCAACGAATTCCGCCGCGCGATCGCCGCCGACCAGAAACGAATCGCCCGGCGCGGCGAAGCCCGCCGGCGTCGCGGCAAAGGGCGTTTCGGTGTCGACGCGCACGAATGCCTCGTCGCGCTTCGAGTCGAACGCGATCAGCAAACGCTCGCCGGGGGCGGGCTTGGACAAGGCCGACGCGACGACGGCGAAGCAATCGATGCCGGCATATTCCGCGCCGCACGCGGTCGCGATACCTTGGGCGGCGGCCAACCCGGCGCGCAAACCGGTGAAATGCCCCGGCCCGATCGTCACGCCGATTCGCGTGAGATCCAGCGCTTTGATCCCCGCCTCACCCAGCGTTTTGGCGATCAGCGGCAACAAGGCTTCGGCATGGCCGGTCGACAGCGGCGTGTGATTCGCCGCGACGATACGGCCATCGACCCAAACGGCGGCGGAGACGGCGGCAAACGCCGAATCGAGGGCGAGGAGTTTCATGCCCGCCCCGCCGGTGCTAGAAACGGCGCATGACTTTGGTCGCCATCACATCGCCGGATTTCGACGTCGAATTCGACTTGGCCTATGCCACGGCGCGCAACTTCACCGGCAAGCCGGTCTATGGGCGTGCGGCGGCGTTTCTGCATCCCGACGCGGCCAAGCATTTGAAGCGCGCGATCGATCTGGCCGCCGCGTTGGGCCTGCGTTTCCGGCTGTTCGACGCGTTCCGCCCGTCCGAAGCGCAATGGAAGCTGTGGAATTTCCGTCCCGATCCCGATTTCCTGGCCGATCCGCGCCGGGGCTCGCCCCATTCGCGCGGCGTGGCCGTCGATTTGACGCTGATCGACGCCAAAACCGGCGTGGCCCTCGACATGGGCACCGAGTTCGACGCGTTCACGCCGCTGTCCTATCACGGCGACACGCAAGTCAGCGAAACGGCGCAGCGCAACCGTTTCCTGTTGCTCGGCCTGATGTCGGCGGCGGGATGGGATTTCTACTCGCGCGAGTGGTGGCACTATCAGCTCTTCGACGCACGGCGCTATCCGGTCCTGTCCGACAGCGTGCTGCGGCAGGGCTTGATGGCCCAGGAATGACGGCCCCACTTTGTCCCGCATCGGCGTAATCGTCAAAGGATGGCCGCGACTTTCCGAAACCTTCGTGGCGCAGGAACTGGTCGGGCTTGAGGAAAAGGGCCTCGAACTCGACCTTTGGTCGTTGCGCCACCCGACCGACAAGAAAATCCATGCGCTGGCCAAGCGCCTGAAGGCGCAAGTGCGCTATCTGCCCGAATATCTGTGGCGCGAACCGGGCCGCGTGCTGCGCGGCTGGTGGAAAGCCCGAACCCTGCCCGGCTATCGCTTGGCCTTCGCGCAATTCATCCGCGATTGGCGGCGCGACGCGACGCCGAATCGAGGGCGGCGCTTCTTCCAGGCTTGCGTACTGGCGACCGAGGCCGATCCGGCGATCGGACATTTCTATGCGCATTTCATCCACACGCCCGGCTCGGTCGCGCGCTATGCCGCGATGATAAGGGGCGCTTCGTGGTCGGCCTTCGCGCATGCCAAGGATATTTGGACCACACCTGACTGGGAGAAGCGCGAGAAGCTTCAATCCATGCGCTGGTGTGCGACCTGCACCAAAGCCGGGGCCGAACATCTCGACGCGTTGGCGCCGGGCAAAGCGCGCTACGTGCCGCATGGACTGGACGCAACACGCTGGCCTGCCCCGCCGTCGCGCGACGGGCGCAAGACGGTGACGATCGTTTCGGTCGGGCGGATGGTGCCCAAGAAGGGCTATGACGATCTGATCGCGGCGCTGACGCTGCTGCAAGGCGATCTCGATTGGCGCTTCGTCCATGTCGGCGGCGGACCCCTGAAAGACGCGATGCTGGCGCAAGCCGCCCCGCTGGGCAGCCGCGTCGAATTCCGCGGGGCCGGCGATCAGGATGCCGTGCTCGCCGCCTTGCGCGAGGGCGATATTTTCGCGCTCGCCAGCAAGGTCACGTCCGACGGCGACCGCGACGGCTTGCCCAATGTGCTGATGGAGGCCGCGAGCCAGAACCTCGCCCTTGTTGCGACCGAAGCCGGGTCGATCGCCGATTTCGTCGATGCCGAGACGGGCCTTCTGGTCGCCCCCGGCGACCGTGCGGGCCTCGCGGCGGCACTGGCGCGGCTGATCGCCGATCCCGCCTTGCGCATCCGGCTAGGCGACGCAGCCGGGCTGAAAGTGCGCCGCGATTTTCCCTTCGCGGCGAACCGCGACAAACTGCATGATCTGTTGTGCCAATGCGGATCGCCGTCTACGCGCCCCTGAAACATCCCGATCACCCGACCCCGTCGGGCGACCGGCGCGTGGCGCGGCTTTTGATCGAAGCGCTCCGGCGGTCGGGCCACGAGGTGGCGGTCGCGTCGCGCTTGCGCAGTCTCGACCGGAAGGGCGACGACGCGCGCCAAGCCCGGATCGCAGGGATCGGCGCGCGCTTGGCCGATCGCCTGCTGCGCCGCTATCGCAAGCACGGCAACGCGCCGCAGCTGTGGCTCACCTATCACCTCTATTACAAAGCACCCGATCATCTGGGCCCGCGCGTCGCGCGCGAATTGTCGATTCCCTATATCGCCGTCGAAGCCTCGATCGCGAACAAGCGCGCGAACGGGCCTTGGGATATCGGTCATCGCGCGTGCATCGACGCGTTGCGCCAAGCTGCCGCCATCGTGACGCTGAACACGCATGACGATGCCGCACTCGATAAATACCTGCGACCCGATTGCCGGCGCGTGGCCATCGCACCGTTCCTCGATCCAAGCGTTTATGGGGCGGCGCGCAAAGCCGCGCCGATCCCGCGCTTGCTGGCCGTCGGCATGTTGCGGCGTGGCGACAAGCAACGCTCCTACGAAATTCTCGCGGCGGCATTGGCGAAGCTCGGCGACAAATCTTGGCATTTGTCGATCGCGGGCGGTGGCGAAGCCCGAAAGGATATCGAGAAGCTGTTCGCCCCCTTCGGCGGTCGCGTGACCTTCCTGGGCATGCGCGATGAAGCCACGCTGGCGCGGGACTACGCGAACGCCGATATTTTCGTTTGGCCCGCGATCAACGAAGCCTTCTGCATGGCGCTGCTGGAAGCGCAGGCGTCGGGCCTGCCCGCCATCGCGGGAAATTTCGGCGGCGTGGGTTCGATTTTGAAAGATGGCGACACGGGCTATCTGAGTGCCCCCGGCGACGCGGGCGATTTCGCCGCCAAGCTCGCCACGTTGTTGGAAGACAAGCTATTGCGCAACACGATGGGCGACGCGGCGCGCGCGAAAACGCGGCGCGAACACGGGCTCGACGGCGCATCCGCCACGCTCGACGCATTGGTACGGGGATTGGCGGCATGACTTACGTCGCGTTCATGCGGCACGGGCCCACGGCCTGGAACGGCGCCAAACGCCTGCAAGGCCGCGCCGATATCGAATTGACGCCGCGCACGCGCGAATTCCTGCAAGCGCGGCGCATCCCGCATGAATTCGACAATTGGCGCGTCTTGTGTTCGCCGCTGCGCCGCTGCCGCGAAACGGCCGAGTTGTTGCGTCTCCAATTCGAACTCGAGCCGCGCTTGGTCGAAATGCATTGGGGGAAATTCGAAGGCCGCACGATCGACGATATCCGCAACGAGCTGGGCGATACGTTCGTCGAGAACGAACAGCGCGGGCTGGATTTCACGCCGCCCGAGGGCGAATCGCCGCGCATGGTGCAGGAACGCGTGCGTCCGTTATTGGCCGAACTCGCCGCCGATGGGCGGTCGACGCTGTGCGTCACCCATCGCGGCGTGTTCCGCGCGGTCTATGCGCTGGCGCGCGGCTGGGACATGAAAGGCGATCCGCCGGACAAGCTCGATCTCTATTCGATGCATGTCCTCGAACTCGCCAAAGACGGCCATCCGCGTATCGTCGACCTCAACCTCGCGCTGAAGCGGCGATGGCGAAAATCCTGATCCATGTCCAGCATCTGCTGGGCACGGGCCATGCGCGGCGCATGGCGGCGATCGCGAAAGGCTTGGCGCAAAGCGGCCACGACGCGATGCTGGCGAGCGGCGGCATGCCGCTGCGCCTCGACCTTGGCGGCGCGGCGCTGATCCAGCTTCCCGCGTGCCGCGCGCAAGATGCGACCTTCAAGGTTTTGATCGACGCGGCCGGAAAGGCGATCGATGAAGCGTGGTGCCACGCGCGCGCGCAAGCGACGCTGGATTTGTTCGACGCGTTCAAGCCCGATCTGTTGATCGTCGAATTGTATCCGCTGGGCCGCGCCTTGCTGCGCTTCGAATTGGAACCGCTGATCGCGCGCGCGGGCCGCATCCCGAAACTCGTGTCGATCCGCGACGTGCCGCAGCGTCCGTCCGACGCCAAGATCGAATCGCGTTTGGCGGCGCTGGGCGATTTCGCCGCCGTGTTGGCGCATGGCGACGAAGGCTTTCTGCCCGCGACGCGAAGCTTCCCCGAATTGACGCGCATCGGCGACAAGCTGATCCATACGGGCTATGTCGCCGGCACCGATCAAGCGCCGTGCGGCGAAGACGAGATCGTCGTCTCGGTCGGCGGCGGGGCGGCCGGGGCGAAGCTGCTCGAGGCGAGTTTGAAACTTGCGGCACGGCGCGCCCACGCGGGCGAACGCTGGCGCATTCTGACCGGCGAACAACCGGCAACGATTGCAGCACCCAACGCATTCGTCGCGGTCGAGCGCAACCGGCCCGATTTTCCGGGCCTGTTGAAGGGCAGCCGCTTGTCGATCAGCCAAGCGGGCTACAACACCGCCATCGACCTTTTGCGCGCACGCGTACCCGCCATCCTCGTGCCTTTCGCCGAAGGCAACGAGCGCGAACAGACGATCCGCGCCGAAGCCTTCGCATCGGCGGGGCTTGCGACGATCGCCGACGAAGCCGGATTGACGCCGGAGTCGCTCGATACCGCGATCGGCAGCGTTAAATCGCCCCTGCCGCACGCGATCTCTTGCGAAGGGGTCGCCGCCACGGCCAGTATCGTTTCACGATGGCTATGACACCGCCCCCTGCCGACTGGGTCACGCTGTTCCGCGTGCTCGATGCCTATGGCACCGCCGGCCGCATGGCCGAATTGTGGTGGCGCGACGACGACGCCACGCAACCGAGCAAGGCGCTCGATCGCTTGCGCGCGATTTCCGCCGCGACCGATATCGTGCCGCTGATCGCGGTCATCCCCGCGCGCGCCACGCCCGAATTGGCCGCACTGACCGATCTGGTCGTCTGTCAGCATGGCTGGAACCACGACAATCACGCCCCGCTCGGCCAATCGAAAGCCGAGCTTGGCGCGCATCGCCCGTTGCCGGTGGTGATGGGCGAATTGGCGCGCGGCTGGCTGAAGATCAAATCGCTGTTCCCGGCGCCGCTGCCCATCCTCGTTCCGCCGCATAACCGCATCTCGAACGACGCCGCCGATCTGTTGGCGCAAGCGGGCTATCGCGGCTTGTCGACCTTCAACGCGCGCAAGAAAGCGCGGCCGGGCCTTACGCAGATCAACACCCATTGCGACATCATGGATTGGCATACGCGCGCCTTCGCGGGCGAAGGCTTGGCCTTGGGCGCATTGGCGGCGCATCTGACCGCGAAGCTGGAAGGCAAGGCGGATGCGGAGGAGCCCACCGGGTTCCTCACCCATCATTTGGCGCATGACGAAGCCGCGTGGGATTTCACCGATGCCGCCTTGCGCCGCATCGCAGCGCACCCGGCCGTGAGTTGGTGCCATCCCGCCGAGATTTTTTCATGAACACGCTGCGCTACCCCGCCAAGGCGCTGGCCGGCGACTATGCGCGCGCGGGCATCGGTGTGGCGTTGACGTTGACCCCCGCCATCGGGCTTGGCGAATGGTCGGTGGCGCATTGGTTCCTGCTGCCGCTCGCCGCTCTGTTCGCCGGATTCGGCTTCAAAACCTGGCGGCGCGGTCGCCAATCCGTAACCTGGGACGCAATCGGTGTATCGCTTTCGGGACCGGGAGCGGCTAGGCTCGACTGGAACGAGTTGCGGTCCTTCAAGCTCGCTTTTTTCTCGACGACGCGGGACCGCATGGGGGGTTGGATGCAGCTGAAGCTGTCCAGCGATTCGGCGCGGATCGGGGTCGATTCCTCCGCCGAGGGATTCGTCGATTTGGCGTCGGCCGCGTTCGCCGCGGCCGAGCGCCATAGCGTTTCCGTCGACGCCGCCAGCCGCACGAATCTCAAAGCCCTGGGGATCACGCGGTGAATCTTCTGGAAGTCCGCGATCTGGCGATCGACTTCCGCGTGCACGATACGCGCGTGAAGGCGGTCGACGGCGTGGATTTCCGCGTGCGGCCGGGCAGCACGGTCGCGGTCGTGGGCGAATCGGGCTCGGGCAAAACGGTCATCAGCCAAGCCTTGATGGGCATTCTGCCCAAGGCCGGCGCAATCGCGCGCGGCCAGATGCTGTTTCGCGACGGCGACACGACCACCGATCTCGCCAAGCTCGATCCCGACGGGGCGAAGTTCCGCACGATCCGCGGCGGACGCATTTCCATCGTGTTCCAGGAACCGATGACGTCGCTGTCGCCGCTGCACACGGTCGGCGATCAGATTTCCGAAGCCGTGCGCCTGCATCGCACGCGCGACAGCCAAGAAGCGCTCGACCTTGCCGAAGACATGCTGCGCAAAGTCGGCTTCCCCGATCCGGTCAAGGCGCTGCGCACCTATCCGTTCGAATTGTCCGGCGGTTTGCGCCAGCGCGCGATGATCGCGATGGCGCTGGTCTGCCGCCCCGCCTTGCTGATCGCGGACGAGCCGACCACCGCGTTGGACGTGACGATCCAGGCGCAGATCCTGAAGCTGCTCAAAGATCTGCAAGCCGATCTGGGCATGGCGATCCTGCTGATCACCCATGATCTGGGCGTGGTCGCGAACATGGCCGACGAAGTGGTCGTGATGTATCGCGGCCGGGTCATGGAAGCGGGCATGCGCGAAGATATTTTCCGCAAGCCCGAGCATCCTTATTTGAAGGCGCTGCTCGCCGCCGTTCCCCGCTTCGATATGGGGCCGGGCGAGAAGTTGATCCCGCTGCGCGAGATCAAATCGGATCTGGGCGAGATGGTCCGCCGCAAGGACAAGACCGGCGCGCCCAAGCCACCGCTCGACGCCGCCGATCGCGCTACGCCGGTTCTTTCCGTTCGACATTTGCGCAAAAGCTACGCGATCCGCAAATCGGGCCTATTCGGCGGCGGCGAGGCGCAAAGCGTGCTGGCGGTCGACGATGTCAGCTTCGACGTGTTCCGCGGCGAGTGCCTGGGCCTGGTCGGCGAATCCGGCTGCGGCAAGACGACCGTGTCGAAAATGATCATGCGCGCGCTGACGCCGGATTCGGGCGACATCCTGTTCGAAGGCCGCGACGCGCGCAAATTCGACGGTGCGGCGTTGTTCGATTATCGCCGCAAGGTCCAGTTCGTGTTCCAGGACCCGTTCGGCTCGCTCAATCCGCGCATGACGGTCAGCGACATCGTGTCGGAGCCGCTGCTGATCCACGGCATCGGCGACGAGCGTTCGCGCCGCTCCACCGTGCGCGAATTGATGCGCGTGGTCGGGCTCGACGATCGCGCGCTCAACCGCTATCCGCATTCCTTCTCCGGCGGGCAGCGTCAGCGTATCGGCATCGCGCGCGCTTTGGCGCTGGGGCCCGAGTTGATGCTGCTGGACGAGCCCGTCTCGGCGCTGGACGTGTCGATCCAAGCGCAGGTCCTGAACCTGCTGCAGGATCTCAAAAAGGCGCTGGGCCTCACCTACATTTTCGTCAGCCACAATCTCGCGGTGGTCGACTATATGGCCGACCGCATCGCCGTGATGTGCGCCGGGCGTTTGGTCGAAGTGGCGCCGCGCGAGCGGCTCTTCCGCGAACCGATCCATCCTTATACGCAAGCGCTGCTCTCCGCCGTGCCCGAGCCCGATATCGATCGGCCGCTCGATCTCGCCGCGTTGATGGAAGGCCGCGCGTCGAGCCCGCGCCTGTGGCCCGCCCCGTTCACCGTCGACGGTCAGACGCCGGTCGGGTTGATCGATCTCGGCCATGGTCATTACGTGCGCGCCAGCCTTTCCGCCACGCCGGAAACGTTGCGCGCCCTCGCCCGCCCGCGGGAGGTCGTCGCATGAAGTTCAAAGCGCTGAGTGCCGCCCTGCTGACCGTGGCGCTGTTCGCCGGATCGGCGAAGGCCGCCGCCCTGATCGAAACGCCGAACCTGTCGCTGGATGTGGTCGCAGGCAAACTGCCGTCGATCCATGATCGCTTGCCGTCGAATCCGCTGGTGACGGTCATCGACGATCCCGAATGGCAACCGGGCAAGCATGGCGGCGAAATGCGCATGCTGATCGGCCGCACGCAGGACGTGCGCCTCGTCTCGGTCTACGGCTATTCGCGGCTGATCGGGCTCGACAAGAATCTCGAGCTCACGCCCGATATTTTGGAAAGCGTGGATGTCGATGGCGGGCGGCGCTTCACGCTGAAGCTGCGCGAAAACCATCGCTGGTCCGACGGCGCGCCGTTCACGTCGGAGGATTTCCGGTATTGGTGGGAAGACGTCGCGAACGAAAAGAATCTGACGCCGGCCGGGCCGCCCAAGGCGCTGCTGGTCGACAACGAGAAGCCCGTCGTCACCTATCCCGATGCGCGCACGATCGTCTACGAATGGTCGTCGCCCAACGCCGCGTTCCTGCCCGCCCTTGCGGGACCCGCCCCGGTCTTCATCTATCGTCCGGCGCATTATCTGCGCCAATTCCATCACCGCTACGCCGACCGCAAGGCGCTGCAGGAAGCCGTTCAACACGCCAATCTGCGCAACTGGTCGCAGCTGCATAATCGCCTCGACAAGCTCGACCGCAACGACAATCCGGATCTGCCCACGCTCGATCCGTGGGTCGTGCGCACGCGCGCGCCGGCCGAGCGTTTCGTGTTCGACCGCAATCCCTATTACCACCGCATCGACGCCAATGGACGCCAGCTTCCCTATATCGATCGGCTGATCATGAACGTCGCCGACGGCAAGATTCTGGCCGCCAAGGCCGGTGCGGGCGAAGTGGATCTGCAAGCGCGCGGGCTTACGTTCGCCAACTACACGTTCCTGCGCCAAGCGGGCAAGCGGAACGATTTCGATACGCGGCTGTGGTCGACCGCGCGCGGCTCGCAAATCGCGATCCATCCCAATCTCAACACCAACGATTTGGGCTGGCGCGCATTGATGCGCGACGTGCGCTTCCGCCGCGCGCTGTCGCTGGCGATCGACCGGCGCGAGATCAATCAGGTCGTCTATTTCGGCCTGGCGGTCGAAGGGGCGAACACGCTGCTGCCGGCAAGCCCGATGTACCGGCCCGAATATCGCAACGCCTGGCATCGCTTCGATCTGAAGGCGGCGAACGATTTGCTCGATCAGGTCGGCTTGACCAAGCGCGACGAACGCGGCGTGCGCCTGCTGCCCGACGGGCGCCCGCTGGAGATCGTGGTCGAAACCGCGGGCGAGGATATCGAGCAGACCGACGTGCTCGAGCTCATCCACGATTCGTGGATGAAGGCGGGCATCAAGCTTTATTCGCGGCCCCAGCAGCGCGACATTCTGCGCAACCGCGTTTTCTCGGGCGAGACGCGCATGTCGGTGTGGTTCGGCATCGAGAACGCGCTCGCCAATCCGGACTCGCCGCCCGACGAATTGGCGCCGACGACGCAGGATCGGCTGCAATGGCCCAAATGGGGCCAGTATCGCGAAACCGGCGGCACGTCGGGCGAGCCGGTCGACATGTCCGAAGCGATCGATCTGGTGCGCCAGGCCGAGGCGTGGCGCAACGCGGCGACGCGCGGCGGGCGCGAAGACGCGTGGCGGCGCATGCTGGAGAATCACGCCGAAAACGTGTGGACCATCGGTCTGGTCGCCAATGTGCGCCAGCCGGTCGTCGTGTCGAACCGTTTGCGTAACGTGCCGCGCGATGGCGTGTGGAATTGGGATCCGGGCGCGTTTTTCGGCGTGCACCGCATGGATGCGTTCTGGTTCGACGGCGAGCGTGGCGCCCCGCGCAGCACCGCCGCGGTCCCGGCCGGCAAGTAGGAAGGTCGATCAGACGTGCTCGCGTATTTCGTCCGCCGGCTTTTCGTGATGGTGCCAACCTTGTTGGCGATCAGTGCCATCGTGTTTTTCATCATCCAATTGCCGCCGGGCGATTACCTGTCGAACCAGATCGCCGAATTGCGCGCGCAAGGCGAAGCCGCGAGTCTGGCGCAGATCGAGCATCTGCGCGCGCAATACCACCTCGATAAGACGCCGATCGAACGCTATTTCATCTGGCTGTTCGGCCTGCTGCACGGGGATCTGGGTTGGTCGTTCGAATACGATCTGCCGGTCAACGCGGTGATCGGCGATCGCTTGGTCTTAAGTTTCGTCGTCGGTTTGGCGACCGTTATCTTCACCTATGCCGTCGCCTTCCCCATCGGCATCTATTCGGCGACGCGCCAATATTCCTGGGGCGATTACGGCCTCACCTTCCTCGGCTTCCTGGGCCTCGCCACGCCGTCCTTCCTGTTGGCGCTGGTGATGCTCTACCTCGCCAATATCTGGTTCGGCACCGCGATCGGCGGCTTGATGGATCCCGAATTCGTCGACAAGCCGATGAGCTGGGCGAAGTTCCTGTCGGTGCTGGAGCATCTTTGGATCCCCGTCGTCGTCATCGGCACGTCGGGCACGGCCGCGATGATCCGGCGTTTGCGCGCCAATCTGCTGGACGAACTCCAGAAGCAATACGTCGTCACCGCGCGCGCCAAGGGCCTGCCGCCGGGCCGCGCGTTGTTCAAATATCCGCTGCGCATGGCACTGAACCCGTTCATCGCGGATATCGGCGATTTGCTGCCGCAGCTTATTTCGGGGGCCGCGATCGTCTCGGTGGTGATGAGCCTGCCGACCAACGGCCCGATGCTGCTGGCCGCGCTGCGCAGCCAGGACATGTTCCTGGCCGGATCGTTCCTGATGATCGAAGCGGTGCTGATCGTGGTCGGCGTGTTCGTTTCGGACGTGGCGCTCGCAGCACTCGACCCGCGCATCCGTCTGCATGGCGGGGCCGGCAAATGACCGATATCCGCGCGACCGAATCCGACAAGCTGCCGCATTACGTGCGGCGCGAGACATTCGATCCCTATGACGGCGAAAAGCTCGACCCCAAGCTCGAGCGCTACTACATGGCCACGCAATGGCGGCTGATGTGGTGGAAGCTGAAGCGCCACAAACTCGCCTTGTGGTCGGGCGTGCTGCTCGTCGTTCTTTACGTGTCGATCCTGTTCAGCGAGATGATCGCACCCTATGGCGTGGGCGCGCGCAATATCGACCATATCTACGCGCCGCCGCAGGAAGTGCATCTGTTCCACGAAGGGCGTTTCGTCGGTCCGTTCGTCTACGGCTTCGACTACAAGCTCGACCTCGACACGCTAAAGCGCGAATACACGCCGAATCCGGCGAAGGTTCAGCCCTTGCGGTTTTTCTGCAAGGGCGATTCCTGGGAATGGATGGGGCTCGTCCCCGGCTCGTGGCATTTCGTCTGTGCGGCCGAAGGCGGCACGTTCTTCCTGCTCGGTACCGATCGGCTGGGGCGCGACATGTTCAGCCGCTTGGCCTATGGCACGCGGATTTCGCTGACCATCGGCCTGATCGGCGTGATGGTGAAATTCGTGCTCGGCATCGTGCTGGGCGGGCTTGCGGGCTATTACGGCGGCTGGGTGGATATGGTCATCCAGCGCATGATCGAGATCATCCGGTCGTTCCCGGAATTGCCGCTGTGGATGGCGTTGTCGGCCGCCCTGCCCGTGTCGTGGAGCCCGATCTATATCTATTTCGGCATCACGCTGATCTTGGGCTTGATCGGTTGGACGGGGCTGGGCCGCGCGGTGCGCGCGAAGCTTCTCGCCTTGCGCGAAGAAGATTTCTGCACGGCGGCGACGTTGATGGGGGCGAGCCCCAAGCGCGTCATCTTCCGGCATCTGGTGCCGAGTTTCATGAGCCATTTGATCGCCTCGGCCACGCTGGCGATCCCGACGATGATCCTGGGCGAGACGGCGTTGTCGTTCCTGGGCCTGGGCTTACGCCCGCCGATCACGTCGTGGGGCGTGCTGTTGACCGAAGCCCAGAACATCAATGTCGTGGCGCTTTACCCGTGGCTGTTGCTGCCGGTCGTCCCGGTGATCGTGACCGTGCTGGCGTTCAACTTCCTGGGCGACGGTCTGCGCGACGCCGCGGATCCCTATAAGTAACGCTTGCGAAGCCACAGGCTCGACACGAACGCCGTGTCGGGAATCGGCAAACCGTCCAGCGCCGTCAGGCGCAAATGCCGCGCGGCATAGGCGGACGACCACAGCAGATCGAACGCCCCACTCGCCAGCAAACCGGCGACGGCGTTCTGCTCGTTATAGCCGCGCCACGCCCAGGACGACGGATAGGCCCCGGGCAAAAAGATGTCGTGGAAATGCAGCACGACGCCGCGCGTCAACGCGGGCAGCACGTTCGCAAATAGAATATCCAGATCCGTGCCCGGCATCAGGATGTGGGAGGAGTCGACGAACACGACGTCGCCCGCGCCCAATTCGGCGAAGGGATAGTCGGTCGTCTCCAGCCGCGCTTTCGTCCAATCGACGCGCAAGCCCGTCAGCGTCGCGCGCGGGGCGGGATCGATGCAATCGAGCCGCGTGGCCAAGCTGCCATCTTGGATCGCGCGCGCCATGAAGCGCGTCGAATGGCCCGAGCCGATTTCGACGATACGCTTGGGCGCCGTTTCGCGCACGAAGGTGTAGGCGAAAGCGGCGTCGTGGCCGGTGAACCAATCCTGGTTCCAGCGCGGGGCGGGCGGCGGTTCGCCGCCGAAGCCTTGAAGCTGGGCGCGATAGGCGTCGATGCGCGATGCCCAGGCGGCGAATTGCGGCAGCGCGTCGGCGAAGCTTTTTTCGAGGCCCGGATAGACGGGCGGCGTGGCGATCTCGCCGGCATGGCGATAGGGCACGAAGAAGCCGCGCTTAATGCCCAGCGCACTTAGAAGCTCGAACCAACGGCCGCGCCCTGCCCCCATCAGACTTCGATCGTCGTGCCTTCGCGCGCGACGAACGTGCCGGGGCGCATCTTCTCGGCCTCGGCCGCGACTTTGTCCATGAACGCATCGTCATGGTCGGGATCGTGATGGTAGATGGCGAGGCGCTTCGCACCCGCCTTCTCGACCAGACGGATGCCTTCCTGCCAGGTCGAATGGCCCCAGCCGACATGGGCGGGATATTCCTGGTCGGTATAGGTGCTGTCGTAGACGACGATGTCGGCACCCTCGATCAGCTTCAACACGTTGGCGTCGAGGCGGCCGGGCACGTGTTCGGTATCGGTCACGTAGCAGATCGATTTGCCCGCGACCTCGACGCGATAGCCGGTGGCGCGGTTGGGATGGTTGAGTGGTGCGGTTTTGACGACCACGCCGCCGCCCAGATCATGGGTTTCGCCCGCGCGGAAATCGGCGAACTCGATTTGCGCGGCGAAAATGCCGATCGGGATCGGGAACAACGGCGCCGACATCATCTCCGACAGAACCTGTTTGAGGTTCATTTCGGGCATCAGGTGCCCTGCGCGCAAACGGAAGCGGTTGCGCCGGTCGTAGAGCGGCGAGAAGAACGGGATGCCCTGGATATGGTCGAAATGGGTATGGGTGAAGAACCAATCGACGTCGAGCGCCCCGCCTTGCTTGGCGAGCGCCCCGCCGAACGGCTTCAAACCCGTGCCCGCGTCGAAAATCAGCAGCTTGTTGCCCGCACGGATTTCCAAACACGCGGTATTGCCGCCATAGCCGGCGGTCGCCGGGCCCGGACACGCGATCGAGCCACGCACGCCCCAAAACGTTACGGAGAGTCGGTCGGTCGTCACTTCGCGCGTGCTCCCTTGCGTGCCGTCGGCACAAGATAACCGCCCGGCGTCGTCAACAACAACCGGGCGCGCGCCGGGTCGCGCTCGATTTTGCGGCGCAACCTGTAGACATGCGTCTCCAGCGTGCGCGTCGTCAGTCCCGGTTTATACCCCCAGACGGCGCGAAGCAAATCCGCGCGCGGCACGGGATCGCCCCCCGCTTTCAACAACATATCGAGCAAAGCGGTCTCGAGTTCGGTGAGCCTTATCTCGCGCGCGGTCTTACGTTCGACCAAGCGGCGCAAAATCGCGTCGAACACATAGGGCCCGAGTTTTTCGACTGCGGCGGCGGGGCGCACCAGGCCGTGCATCAACCCGGCGAGATCGTCGAGCCGGACGGGCTTGGCCAAGGCCGCCGCCACGCCATGGGGCGCGCGGCCGCGCGCATCGAGGCCCAGCAGACAGACCGGCACGGCCAAGCGTTTGACCAGCGCGCCCAAGGCGCGGCCCGAGGCGATCATGCGATCGAGAATGGCGGCGTCGAATCCCACGCCTTCGGCCAGCGCCAAAGCGGCGTCGGCTTCCTGCGTCGTCTCGACGCGGAATCCGTGGGCGCGCAATCCTTCGCCAAGGACGCGCGACGAAGGCTCGGGGGCGAGAAGCAGCAGCCTTGCGGCGGTCATGGGCCAAGCCTAACCCAAACCGGCGTCCAATTGACCAGGGGCCAAAGAAAAAGACCGCCGGCGTCGCCGCCGGCGGTCTTGATCGTGAAGCCTTACGAAATAAGGCTTAGAAGGCCTTCGACACCGTCAGGACGAACGTGCCCTTGGTGAGCTTCTGGTTGTCGTTGGTGATGTTCTGGTTGGCGCCGGTGATATCGCGGCCCAACGAGTTGCCCTTGCTGATATTCGTATCCGAATAGGTGCCGGTCACGAGGAAGCCCAGCACGTCGCGCGACAGGCCCAGGTTCCAGGTCGTGTAGTCCGGGAAGCCGAAATTGGCGTTGCGCTCGATCGTCTGGCGGCCGATGCGGCCGATCGCGGTCAGTTCGAAGAAGGGCAGCGGCACATCCGCACCGGCTTCGTAGTACCAGCCCGTGCCCGACGCGGCCGAGAAAGCGCTGGTGTAGAAGACGCTGGCGACGGCCTTGGCGAAGCCGAAATCATACGACGCCTTGCCGTAGACTTCCGTCCAGTCCGGGTTGCCCACGCCTTGCGGGTTCGGGTTCTTGTCGACCGTGTTGTTCGGATAGGTGTAGCTGATCGCACCCACATCGAGGGTCAGCTTATCCGTCGGCGCGACGCGCACGCCGCCGTAAAGGTCGAGTTCCACGCGCTGGCGCAGCTGGTTGAAAGCGCCGTCGGGGAACTTGACGTTCGAAATGAAGGTGCCCAGGTACGGCGTGAACATGCCGACCGTGTAACCATATTCCAAACCGGCCTGCGCGGCGGGGCCACGCTCGGTCTGCGAGATGCCGCGGAAGAGATAGTTGGTCGTGACTGCGATCGTCGGCGAGAAGGTGCCGACCGACGTTTCGATCTGTGCCGAAACCGGCGTCACATTTGCGCCCAAAATCAGTGCAGTTGCACCAAAAATGGTCAGTAAGCCTTTGCGAATATTCATATTTTTGCTCCTCAAGCCTGTCTCGGATGTTCTATTGCAAGGCTCGCGCATACCGCAACATGAATTCTGCAACTGCCCCCCCGACCCGGGCTACAGCCATGGGTTTCAACCCCGACTGTGGCACGAGGGTTACAGTTTTGAGGGTGCAGCCGGAAAAAATCAGGTCGGACGGCCCAGAATCGGATATTGCGGGTCGCTGAAACCCGGGGTTGCGGGGTGACCGGGTGCAACCAAGGCGCTTACCGCCGATTCGTCGGCCACATTCCACGGCCGTTGGCTGCTTGCGACATAGGCTTGCCACTGCGCCAGGGTGCGCGGCCCCGCCAAAACCGAGGTGACCAGCGGATTCGCCATCACCCAGCCCAAGGCCAGCGTCGCGGCATCCGTCCCGCGCGCTTTGGCGAGGTCGGCGAGGTTGCGCGCCAAGGCGATCGCTTCGGGTTTGAACGATGTCTGGTGCAGGCGCTTGTCGCCGCGTCCGGCGCGCGAAGCGGGATCGGGCTTGTCGACGGAATCGTATTTCGCGGTCAACACGCCGCGCGCCAGCGGGCTATAGGGCACGTTGCCAAGGCCGAGTTCGGCCGCTCCGGGCAGGATCTCGGTTTCCGCCTGGCGATCGAACAGATTGTACCAAGGCTGGCTTGCGATCGGGGCGGGCACGCCCATCGCCTTGCACAAGGCCACGAAGCTCGCCATGCGCCAGCCGCAGAAATTCGACAGGCCGATATAGCGGATCTTGCCCGCGCGGATCAGCCCGCCCAAGGCTTCGACCGTCTCCTCCATCGGCGTCGTCATGTCGTCGCGATGCAGGTAGTAGAGATCGATGTGATCGCTGCCGAGCCGCCGCAGGCTCGCTTCCACGCCGGCGATCAGCCAGCGGCGCGAGGCACCCCGCGCATTGGGATCGTCGCCCGGGGCCGGGTTGGCGATCTTGGTCGCCAACACCCAGCGCCCGCGTTCCTTGGCGATCAAGCGGCCGACGATGCGTTCGGATTCCCCGCCGGCATAGCCGTCGGCCGTGTCGATGAAATTGACGCCGGTTTCGCGCGCCGCCGCGACGATGCGCGCGGCCTCGGCTTCGTCCGTGCGGTCGCCGAACATCATCGTGCCCAGGCACAACGGCGAGACCTTCAGGCCCGAACGGCCGAGATTGCGGTAGATCGACATGTGGATTCCCTCCTTGGTTTTGCCTTGCTCGGGCCACAAAGCGCAGGCAAAGAACCGGGCATGGATGGATTTTCCCGCCGTGTCTTCCTCGCCGGTTCGGCACTTGCCGTTGTAGCAATTGCCCCCGTCGCCGCGCAAAGCCCCGTGCGCAGCGACGCCGATCGTGCCGATATCGCGCGCGTCGAAACCTATCTCGCCGGCGTCAAGACGCTGGAAGCGCGTTTCCTGCAGATCGGCCCCGACGGTTCGACCGCCGAAGGCAAATTCTATCTGTCGCGGCCGGGCAAGCTGCGCCTGGATTACGACGCGCCCAATCCCAATCTACTGATCGCCGACGGGCGCGCATTGGCGCATATCGACCGATCGATGAAAACGATTTCGTATCTGCCGCTCGATTCCACGCCGGCGGGCGTTTTGGTGCGCGCCGACGTGAAACTCGCCGGCGACGTCACCGTGACCGGGATCGAGCGCGGGCCGGGCGTGCTGCGCATGGGCATCGTCCAGACCAGCGACCCGCGCGCCGGGCGGCTGATCCTGGAGTTCGCCGAGCGACCGTTCCAGCTGTCGAGCTGGCGGATGATCGACGCCCAGGGCCTGACCACGCGCATCACCTTGCTGGATCCGCGCGACGGTATCGCCATCGCGCCCGACCGCTTCACGATCATCGATCCGAACCAGCAGCGCTATTTGGAGCCCGGCAGAGATCGCTAGGACCGGCAATTTTTGCCGGGATGCGCAGGGCGGGCGGCGCGTAACACCTTGAAATTACTAGCCTGAATACTGGTTCGGCGCTTGCAAAGTATCGTCGCAAGATGTCCGACACCGCCATCCCATCGTCAAAGTTCGAAGTCCGGGCCAGCGCCGCCAAGGCGTGGAATCCCGACGCGCCGGACGAAGTCGTTTTCACCGACGGCAAGGCGCGCGGCTTCGGCGATTTGCTGCAGGCGCTGAACCCGCTTCAGAATTTGCCGGTCGTCGGGACGATCTATCGCGAATTGACCGGCCAAACGATCGAACCGTCGGCGCGCGTGATCGGCGGTTTGATCTATGGCGGCCCGATCGGCATGGCGAGCGCCCTGGTCAACGCGATCGTCGAGGATAGCAGCGGCAAGGATATCGGCGGCCATATGGTCGCGATGGTGTCGGGCCCCGAAAAAGGCAGCATCGCGCCGCCGCCCAGCGGCGATGCGGTGCAGGAAGGCGTGCATCTCGCCGCCTTGCGCCAAGACGGCGCTTTCGAATCCAACGATCTGCTCGCGACCTGGATCGCCG
This sequence comes from Tagaea sp., assembly GCA_965228135.1. Taxonomy (GTDB): domain Bacteria; phylum Pseudomonadota; class Alphaproteobacteria; order CACIAM-22H2; family CACIAM-22H2; genus Tagaea. The sequence continues at coordinate 3,387,973 of OZ245798.1, read as the reverse complement.
GCGGCTCGTCCGCCCCGCGCAGCCCCGCGCCCGAAACCTTCGAAGCCAATCTGCGCCGGAACCCGTCGCTGGTGCCCAGCGACGGCAAGATGGCGCTGGCGTCGTTGTTCACCGGCCCGGTCGCGAAACCCGACGCAGCGCCCGTTCAAACGGCGCAGGCGGCCCCGGTTCAAGCCGCGCCGGCACAAGTTCAAACCACGTCGGCTCAAACGACGCAGGGCGTGCCTCCCGCCGAGCCCGAAAAACCCGCCGCGATGGCACCCGATGCCGGCCACGGCGCGCCGGCTTCACGCGGCGTCCGCACCCTTGCCGAGTATCGCGCCAACGCCCAACCGGCCGAGGTGCCGATGGTGCGCATGCCGGTGGCGAGCGATCCGATGGCCGGTCAGAATGCGCGTCGCACGCTGGCGACGTATCGCGAAGCGACGGCGTATAAGCCGCCGGTCTCGCAAGCTTTGGCGCAGGCCAATGTGCAGCCGACCGGCCTGCCCGCCGCCCTCGAAGCGCAGCTTGGCGCCGATAGCGGTGGTATCACCCCCGGCGGCGAACAAGGTTGGGTCGCGATGATGATGGGCGCGGGGCTCGATCGCTATCGCGACATGCAGCGCCAGAAGGATCTGGGTTCCTAAACGACCGCCGGACGCGCGCCGAAAATGGCGCTGCCCACGCGCACATGCGTAGCCCCCAGCGCCAGGGCCGTTTCGAAATCCTCGCTCATCCCCATCGACAGCATCGCGATCGCGTTGCGCTTGGCGATTTGGCCCAGCAATGCGAAATGCGGGGCCGGCACATCCGCAACCGGCGGAATGCACATCAAGCCGTCGATGACGAGCTTGTGCACATTGCGGCATTCGTCGATGAACGCATCGGCTTGATCGGGCAGCACGCCGGCCTTCTGCGGCTCGGCGCCCGTATTTACCTGGACGAATAGACGCGGCCGCTTGCCGCTGCGTGCGATTTCCACCGCCAGCGCCGCCGCGAGTTTGGGGCGATCGACGGTGTGGATCGCATCGAAGGTCGCGACCGCTTCCTTGACCTTGTTGGTCTGCAACGGACCGATCAGATGCAGATCGAGATCGGGATGGTCCGCGCGCAAGGCGGGATATTTCGCCATCGCTTCCTGCACGCGATTTTCGCCGAACACGCGTTGGCCCGACGCCAAGGCTTCGACGACCGCGGCGGCGGGATGCGTCTTGGCGACGGCGATCAGCGCGGCGGAATCCGGCGCGCGGCCGGCGCGCTCGAGTGCTGCGCGCATCCGGGTACGGATTTCATCGAGACGTTCGGAGATCATGCTGGACAAACCACCTGACCCGCCCTTACCACATCGGCGATGACCGACTACAGAGAAGTTTTGCGCGCCGCGCTGGGCTTGCAGCAGGCGGGGCAATTCGCCGAGGCGGCGGCGCGCTATCGCGCGGTGCTGCGGGATTTGCCGGACGAGCCCAACGCAACTTATCTGTTGGGCGTGGCGCTGCATCAGATGGGCGATTGGAAAGCGGCGATCCCCTATCTGGAAAAGGCGGTCGCGCAGCGCCCGGAATTCGCCGACGCGTATAACAATCTGGGCGAAGCGCTGCGCGCGGGCAAACGTTACGTCGAAGCGATCGTCCAATTCGAACGTGCGCTCGAGCATGTACCCGGGCATCCCGCCTTCCTGACAAATCTGTCGCATGCGTTGCGCGCCAATCGCGAATTCGCGCGCGCGCGGGCCGCCGCGAATGACGCGTTGAAAGCCGAGCCGGGCCTGGCGCCCGCTTTGGTGGCGCTGGGCAACGCCGCGTCTTCGGAAGGCGATTTACCGGCCGCCTTCGCCGCTTTCGCGCAAGCGCTTTCCGTCCTGCCGGATTTCGCCGACGCGCTCGCCAATCGCGGCGAGCTCGCGTTTCGGTGCGGCGATTGGGCGGAGGCGGCGCGCAATCTTGGACGATTGCGCGCGCGCGGCGATGCGCTGTCGGTCGGCCAGGGCAATTTGCTCGCCTGCGCGCTGGCGCGTCTGGGCCATGCGGCGGATGCGCAAGCACTGCGCGCGGAACTTGTCTGCCGGCCCGACGGCGCCGCCTCGGTGGTGCTGTTCTATTTGAACTACGAGCCGGTGGCGATCGATGCGGCGTTCGAGCTGCATCGGCTGTGGGGCCAGGCGGTCGAAGCGCGGATTCCCGAGATTTTTGCGCCGCGTCGTGCGGCGAATGGGCGGATCAAGGTGGGTTTCGTCTCCGCTGATTTCCGTCGCCATTCGGTCGCCGTGTTCGTGGCGCCGTTGTGGTCGGCGCTCGATCGTTCGAAGATCGAGATCGTCGGCGTGTCGAACGTCGCGGAGAAGGATTCCGTCACCGCCGCGCTGAAGGCGAGTGCGGATTCCTGGCTCGACATTCATGCGCTCGACGATGCGCAAGCTTGCGCCGCGATTCGGGATGCCGGCATCGACGTGCTGGTCGATCTGTCCGGCCATAGCGGCGGCAACCGCATGGGCGTGTTCGCCCGGCGCGCGGCACCGGTTCAGGCGACGTGGCTCGGCTATCCCAACACGACTGGGTTGTCGCGCATGGATTGGCGTTTCAGCGACGGCCGCGCCGATCCCGAAGACATGCGCTATCCGGGCAGCGAAAGACTGTGGCGGTTGTCGGGCGGGTTTTTGCGCTATCGGCCGATGGCGGATCATCCCGAGCCGGGCGAGCGGCCGGCGGGTCCGGCGCGCTTCGGGTCGTTCAACGCGCTGGAGAAAATTTCGCCCGCGTGTTGGGATTTATGGGTGGCCTTGCTACGCGCCGAACCCGAAGCGCGCCTGGTGCTGAAGACTTTCGCGTTGCAGGACGCGGCGGTGATGTCGGATTGGCGCCGGCGGGTACGGCAGGCAGGTTTGGAAGGCCGCGTCGATCTGCTGAGCTTCGTCGAAAGCGATTCGGCGCATCTGCGCGCTTACGACGGGATCGACGTGGCGCTCGATCCCTTCCCCTATAACGGCACGACCACGACCTGCGAGGCGTTGAGCATGGGCGTGCCCGTCGTCGCGTTGAAGGGCGATCGGCATTGCGCGCGCGTGAGCGAGAGCATTGGGGCGTTGACGCCGGGCGACGTCACGATCGCCGAAACGCCGGCGGATTATATCGAGGCTGCGCGGCGGCTGATCGCGGCGCCGGACGATCGGGCGGCACGCGCGCATCGCGTCCGCACCGGCGCGCTTTGCGACGCGGCGTCGCTGGCGCGCGACTTCGAAGCGGCTTTCGCCGAAATCTCGAAGTCCTGAAAAAAGCCGAAATCCCGAATAGGCAAAAAAAGAGCGGGATGGTTTCCCATCCCGCTCCGGTAGCTTGGACTGAACCGATCCTTAGAAGGACAGGATCAGACCCGTGAGAACGCCCGTCGCCTTCTGGGTGTTCTGCACGTTGACCGACGTGAACGGACCCGTCGCGCGGACGTGGAACAGCGTGGCTTCCAGGCTGACGCCCGGGCCCATCGCGTACGCACCGGCGATCGAGTACGTCTGCAGCTTGTCCTTGCCCGCGTTCGTCAGGGCAGTGACGGCCGTCACGTTGTTCGCGTTCTTAACCGTGCCCGACTCGCCGTTCATGTAGTTGATGGACAGCTTGACCGGACCCGTGGTGTAACCCAGGCCGATTTCGAACACGCGGATGTCCGCCATGAAGCGAGCGACGTTCGTCGCCGCCGCCACGCCGTTCAGATCCAAACGGTTCGGCGCGTTGCTGGGCTGGCTCATGATGTCGTTGTACTGCGCGTACGAACCACCAAGATCGAAGCCCATGTAGCTGGCGCCGAGACCGAGGTTCCACGCCGACGGATCGGACGGCGTCGCGCCACCGGTCACGTTGTTGCGGGCCGAGGTCCAGGACAGGTAGCCGGCCGAAGCGCGGACACCAACGCCGCCGAGCGTGTTGACGTAGTTACCGGCGAAGCCGTAGCCGCGCTGGTAAACGCCACCCGTGCCCGTCGCCAGGCCCGAGTTACGGTTCTTCGAAGCTTCCGGCGTGTAGTGCGCGCCGAGCTGGAAGCCTTCGATACGCGGCGTGAAGTACGCCACCTTCTCGGCCGAACGATCGTAGAAGCGCAGGTTGGTCGCGCCGATCGCGTCATCGGTGCCGAACACGTTCGGGCGAGTCGTGTAATCGTTCAGGCCCTTACCGGCGTTCGTCGTCGCACCGGCAGTGAACGCGTCCATCGAACGCTGCGACATCTGCTGCACAACGTTGTCGGTCGCACCGACGCGGAACTCACCGAAGCCACCCTGCAACGCAACCCAGTTGCGACGCAGCGGGCTTTCTTCGCCCGCACCGACCACACCGGCGCCGCCCGTGTAGGGGCCCGACAGCGGCTGGAGCTGAGCAACGGCGATCGCGCGCATGCCGTTCGGCAGGCTGGCGCTGGCCGTGAAGTCCAGGCGATAGTCGGTCTGGACGTCGAAGCTCTGGAGGTTACCGCCAGCGGCAACCGCCGGAGCGGCGTTGTTCGCGGCAGTGACGCCGCCGACCTGCGTCTGGCTCACGCCGCCGACGAAGCCGCGGGCGAGGCCGCCGATGGTGAACTGGAAGTTCGTCGAGCTGAAGCCCTGCGCCGGCGCCTGGGCGCTGGCCGGAGCCGCTGCGACGATCGCGAGGCCCAGGGCGACGATCGCCGTGGTCCCGTAAAGCGTCTTCTTCATAAGGTCCTCTCCTTGTTCGGACAGATGTACGGCCTAGCGGCCGTACTGCGCCCGCTATGGCACCGTGTTTGTGCCAAACCGGCGCCGGGGGGGTCAACTGGAGTCACCCTGTCTGGGCGATTAACGGGCGCTACTGTGGCAAACCCGCCACAATCTTTCGTTCGGCCGACCCGGCGACAATGGTCTTTTTAATGCGCAATATCAATAGAATAACCGTCGAATCGTGGGGTGGCGCTGCGGCGGGGTCCGGCTTTCGCCGCGCCGGTGTCGCCGCCCTCCCGAAGCGCCGAACACCGCGCCCTTTGAATGGTTTACAAGGGGGAACGGGCGGTATAATGACGAACCGCTTCGCTGGCTGCGCCTATCGCGGCCGGATTTGAGGATTGCCATGCTTCAAGCCGTTTCGCTTCGGGCCACCTTGCGTTTAGGCGTCGCTTTTGCGGCCGTCCTGGCCGTTGCCGCCTGCAGCGGCCGCAAGGTCGAATACAATTACCCGGTCGAAGTCCCCGGCTCGAACGGAAACTACGTGCCGTCCGACCAGATCAATCGGGGCGGCCTGTTCGGCGAAGACGGTTTGTTCGGCGGCGGCGGCAAAAAGGCCGAAGACGGCGGCGGCGGCATCGGCGTCAACGCGCTGCTGTGGCGCGCCTCACTCGAAACGATCTCGTTCATGCCCGTCGTGTCGGCCGATCCGTTCGGCGGCGTCATCATCACCGATTGGTACACGCCGGCCGAAACGCCCGAAGAGCGGTTCAAGCTCAATCTCTACATTCTTGGCCGCCAGCTGCGCGCCGACGGCGTGAAGGCGACGGTGTTCCGCCAGCGCCGCGACAGCACGGGCAACTGGGTCGACGCCGCGACCGAGACCGCAACCGCCACGCAGGTCGAGAACGCGATCCTCAACCGCGCGCGTCAGATCCGCCAAGCCGCCGGCGCGCGCTGACCTTAAAGACGCCAAGACTCTTCACAGCGCCGGTTTGAAGGTTTAATCGTTCCGCCCCATTTACAAGGGATGCGACGAACGATGGCCGGCCGCTACAATTTCACCGAATCCGAAGCCAAGTGGCAGAAGCGCTGGGAAGACGACGGCGTCTTCCGCGCGGCCGTCGATAAATCGCGCCCGAAATACTACGTGCTCGAGATGTTTCCCTATCCGTCGGGGCGCATCCATATGGGCCATGTGCGCAACTACACGCTGGGCGACGTCGTCGCGCGCCATCGCCGGGCCCTTGGCTACAACGTGCTGCACCCGATGGGCTGGGACGCGTTCGGCCTGCCGGCGGAGAACGCCGCGCGCGACCAGAAGATCCATCCCGCGAAATGGACCTACGACAACATCGCCAATATGCGCGGCGAGTTGAAGCGGATGGGCCTGTCGCTGGACTGGTCGCGCGAGATCGCGACCTGCCATCCCGGCTATTACGCGCAGCAGCAATCGCTGTTCCTCGACTTCTTCGCGGCCGGCCTCGTCCACCGCAAAGAAGCCTTCGTGAACTGGGACCCGGTGGATCACACCGTGCTGGCGAACGAACAGGTGATCGACGGCAAGGGCTGGCGCTCCGGCGCCCCCGTCGAGAAGAAGAAGCTGTCGCAGTGGTTCTTCAAGATCACCGACTACGCCGACGAATTGCTGGAAGCCTTGTCCACGCTGAACCGCTGGCCGGAAAAGGTCCGGCTGATGCAGGACAATTGGATCGGCAAATCCTCGGGCGCTTACGTCCACTGGCCGGTCGTCGGCCGCAGCGACAAGATCCAAGTCTTCACCACGCGCCCCGACACACTGTTCGGCGCCTCGTTCGTGGCACTCTCGCCCGACCATCCGTTGACGACGGAGCTGGCTGCGAAGAACGCCGACCTCGCCGCCTTCGTCGCCAAGTGCCAGAGCATGGGCACCTCGGCCGTCGCGATCGAGCAGCAGGAGAAACTCGGCTTCGACACGGGCCTCAAGGTCCAGCATCCATTGATGCCCGGCAAACAAGTGCCGGTCTGGGTCGCCAATTTCGTGCTGATGGATTACGGCACGGGCGCCATCTTCGGCTGCCCCGGCCACGATCAGCGCGACCACGACTTCGCGTCGAAATACGGTCTGCCCATTATTGCCGTGGTGAAGTCTCCCGACGGTGCCGCCGACGTATCGAAAGAGCCTTATGTCGGCCCCGGCACGATCTTCAATTCGGATTTCCTCGATGGGCTCGACGTCGAGACCGCCAAGGTCAAAGTCGGCGAGCGCTTGAAAACGCTGGGTGCGGGCGAGCCCACGACCGTCTGGCGTTTGCGCGATTGGCTCGTCAGCCGCCAGCGTTACTGGGGCTGCCCGATCCCGGTCGTGCATTGCGAATCTTGCGGCGTCGTTCCGGTGCCGAAGGATCAATTGCCGGTCAAGCTGCCCGACGATGTCAGCTTCGATAAGCCCGGCAATCCGCTCGACCATCATCCGACGTGGAAACATGTCGGCTGCCCCAAATGCGGCAAACCGGCGCGCCGCGAGACCGACACGTTCGACACCTTCGTCGACTCGTCGTGGTATTTCGCGCGCTTCTGCTCACCCCGCAGCGATCAACCGGTCGATCACGAGGCGGTCGATTACTGGATGGGCGTCGACCAATATGTCGGCGGCGTCGAGCACGCGATTTTGCATCTGCTCTATTCGCGCTTCTTCACCCGCGCGATGAAGCAGACCGGCCATGTGAAGCTGAGCGAGCCCTTCGCCGGCTTGTTCACCCAAGGCATGGTCTGCCACGAGAGCTACAAATCCGCCGACGGCAAGTGGCTCTATCCCGAAGAGATCGAGCGCAAATCCGACGACCTCGTGATCGAGATCGCGACCGGCAAGCCGGTGACGGTCGGCCGGCGCGAGGTGATGAGCAAGTCGAAGAAGAATGTCGTCGCCCCGGTCCGTATCATCGGCGAATACGGTGCGGACACGGCGCGCTTGTTCATGCTGTCGGATTCGCCGCCCGAGCGCGATCTGGAATGGAGCGAAGCGGGTGTGGACGGCGCCTTCCGCTTCATCCAGCGTTTGTGGCGCGAGATCGTCGAGCCCGAAACGCCCTTCGCCGCGAAGGGTGCGGCGAAGCCCAACGCCTTCGCCCCTGCGGTTGAAGCGGTCTGGCGTCAGGTCCATAAGACCATCGCCGCCGTGTCGGAAAATCTGGAAGGCTTCCGCTTCAACGTCGCGGTCGCGCAAGTGCGCACGCTGACCAATGCGCTGGCCGAGCTTGACCCGAAGGCGGAGGGCGCCGATTGGGTCCGCCGCAACGGCTTCGAAGCGTTGGTGAAGCTGGTTGGGCCGATGATCCCGCATCTGGGCGAGGAATTGTGGGCGGCACTGGGCCACGACACGCTGCTGACGCTGGAGCCGTGGCCGAAAGCCGACCCGGCGTTGCTGATCGACGACACGATCACGCTGGCCGTGCAGGTCAACGGCAAGCTGCGCGGCACAATCGACGCCAAGCGCGACGCGGGCGAAGACGATGTGCGCGAAGCGGCGTTGGCGATCGCGACCGTTCAGGCCGCGATGGCGGGCAAACCCGTGCGCAAGCTGATCGTGGTCAAGAACAAGATCGTCAATATCGTCGTCTGACGATCAGGTGCGCAGCAGCCAGAAAGCGTAGCCGGGGAACAGCGACGGGTCGGCTTTCTCGATCGCTTCCCAGCGGTCGAGATCGGCCATCGCCTTGTCCTTCGGGAATTTCTTCGCATAGGCGCGGAAGGCGGGTGCGGTCGCATCCTGCTGCTGCACGCGCCCGCGGACGAATTCGAAACCGAGGAAGCGCAGCGGCAAACCGGCGAGCAGCGCCTTGAGCTTCGGAATGTCGTAGCGCGTTTCCTGCACGTGGAAGCAAAGATCGCGCAACAGCGACGCCGAATGGAAATCCGGCCAGTTCGGCAATTCTTTTTGCAGATTCGGCCCAAGCTTGCCGGCGAGCACGTCGCCGCGGAAGCGGCGCAAACCCGCCGCGTCGTCGGCATAGCCATGCTTGGCGATGGCGTCGCGCGCTTCGACGACGATGCGCCGCCCGTGTTCGCCGTAGAGCGCCAAGCGCATCAACCCGCCGGGCACGAGCACTTGCGTCAGCGCTTCGAGGCCGGCGCGCGGGTTCGCCATATGGTGCAGCACGCCGACCGATTCGATATGGCCCCAGGTCGAGCCGAGGCCCGGCAGTGCGAGAATATCGGCCTGGACGAAATTGATATTCGTCACGCCATGCGCTTCGGCCTGGCGCAAACCATAGCCGAGCGAGGCTTTCGACAGATCGACCGCATCGACGCCGACATCGATATAATTCGCCGCGACCGACAGCGGATGCTGGCCCGTACCGGCCCCCGGCATCAGCACCCGCAACGGTGTCGCGAAAGCCGGCAAGGTTTCGCCGGGCAGATAGCGTTCGGCGATCGCCTTGCGGATATCGAGCTTCTCCGTGCGGCGCAAACGCAGCCAACGCGGATAGGGATTGGCCTCGTACATCGCGCGCACGGCCTGGCTGGTCGCATCGCCGATCGCCGTCCATTCGGGAATGCGCGCGGCGGCGGCGCGATCGGCCGCTTGCGCCAGGATCGTCGCTTGCGCCAATTCGCCGAGTTCGGGATCGGTCGCGGCTTCGTCGGCCAAGGGCGCGAACATCGCGCGACGCGCATGGCCGAACGCGTCGAACGGCAAGGCGGCCGCGTCGTTCGCGTCTTGCGCCCAGACATATTCGTTGTTGTAGGCCTGATGCGCCAAAGCCAACGCCAATGGCAGCAATGTCGCGGGCGTATCGGCCGCGCATAACGCGTCGCGCACACGGATCATGAAACCTTCAAAACGCGGGTCGCGAGAGATCGTGCGCGACAAGGCCAGAAGCAGCAGCTTGTCCTTCGCCATCGCCGCCAGCAAGTCGCGGCTGGGCGATTGGCCCGGATCGGTCATCCGGTATTTGACGATCAGCTGGTGGGCGGCCGACAGCGACAAGGCTTCGCTTTCGGCACCCTCGGCGGCCAGGGCGCGCTCGAGCAACGCCGCGAGCGTGGGGTTGAAACCGGGCGTGCGCGCCATTTCCAGGATCGCGACCATGCCGTCGAGCGCGCCGGTATGACCGGGCTCGGCGTTGAGCGCGTAATTATAGGCCCCGAGGGCGGTGTCGAAATCGCCGCGCGCATGGGCGGCGCGCGCGTGGTCGTAGGCCTGGGCGGCATTCGGCTTTTCCATGGAGCGGGAGTAGCAAACTGCTATCTTCGGGGCACTATGAAAATCGACACGCGCGCCATTCCGGCCTTCGTCAAGAAACCCGATGCGGGGATCCGCGCGATCCTGCTGTTCGGGCCGGATGCGGGTTTGGTGCGCGAACGCGCCGAAACCATCGGCAAGACGGTGGTTCCGGACCTTTCGGACCCGTTCCGCGTGGCCGATCTGGGGCCCGAGGCGTTCAAGGACGATCCCGCACGCCTGGCCGACGAAGCCGCATCGATTTCGATGATGGGCGGGCGGCGCTTGGTGCGCGTGCGTGGTGCAGGGGCCGAGACGGTCGCCGCCGCGAAGAATTTCCTCGACGACGCCAAAGGCGACGGCTTGGTGATCATCGAGGCGGGCGATCTCGATTCCAAATCGGCGCTGCGCAAGCTGTTCGAATCCGCCGCCGTCAAGAACGGGGCCGCCATCGCCTGCTATCGGGACGAGGGCGCGTCGCTCGGCAAGACCATCGCGGAATCGCTGGCGGCGGAGGGCGTCAAAGCCTCGTCCGACGCGGTCGAGTGGCTGGCGGGGCGGCTGGGTACAGACCGCGCGATTACGCGATCGGAGATCGGCAAGCTGGCGCTTTATGCGGGCAAAGGCGGCACGATCACGCTCGACGATGCGCGCGCGCTTATCGGCGATTCCGCCGATATCGATCTCGACGATCTATCGCGCGCCACGGCGCTGGGCGATATGGCGTCGCTCGATCGCGCTTTCGCCAAGCTGGAAGGCGAGGGCGGCAGCCCGATCATGATCCTGCGTGCCCTCGGCCGGCATTTCCTGCGCTTGCAGCTCGCCGCCGGGCATATGAGCCACGGGCTCGACAGCGACGCCGCGATGGGCAAGCTGTTCCCGCCCGTCTTTTGGAAAGAGAAGGAGCCGTTCAAGAGCCAGCTCAATCGCTGGCCCTTGCCGCGCATCCAGATCGCCCTCGAACGGCTGCTCGAAGCCGAGATTCAGTGCAAATCCTCGGGCGCCATTCCGGCCGATTTGATCGCCCAACGCTGCCTGTTGGCGCTCGCGCAAATGGCCGCGCAGAGTGCAAGGCGCTGATCGTAGTCAGCGGCAGTTACCCGCCTTCTGTTTCCCTTGGCACTCATCGCACAACTCGCCGCTCGAAGGTTTCGAAGGCGAGGAATCATAATCCGATGTGGGATAGTTGGAGCAATTGCTGCACCAGTGCCACGTATCCTTGCCCTTGCGTCGACGATACTGCGCCATGGTTCTTCCCCCTTATAGACGAATAAATACGTATTGTTTCGCGTAATAAGATGCACGATCAAATCCGCGAACGTCAAGTCGTGTTTTTGCGTCTCGGGCATCGACCGGATTTGTCGAAAAATTAACGGATTTCGGTTAAGCTTGCCGCCCATGTCGACGATCGGGCCCTTCCGTGGCGTGGGGCAAACCGCCCCCGGCCGCACAGAAGTCGTGGACGCGATTCGCCAAGCGAGCGAACGCGCCGGCGTCGATTTCAAATTCATGCTGGCCAAGGCGCAGACGGAATCGAGCCTCGACCCGAATATCCGCGCGCGCACTTCGTCGGCCTCCGGCCTCTATCAATTCATCGAGAGCACGTGGCTCAGCACCGTGCGCCAGCATGGCGCCAAATACGGGATCGGCGATCTTGCCAATTCGATCGAAGACGATTTCGGCGGGGCGGCGCGCGTGCGCGATCCGATGACGCGCCGGCAGATTCTCGATCTGCGCTTCGATCCCAAAATCGCCAGCGCCATGGCGGCGGAGTTCACCAAGTCGAACCACGCGCAGCTCGAAGGTGCGTTGGGTTCGGGGATCAACTCGACCGATCTTTATCTGGCGCATTTCCTGGGTGCGAATGGCGCATCGCGCTTCCTGCAAAATTATCGCGCCGATCCGCAAAAGATCGGCGCGTCGTTGTTCCCCGAAGCGGCCAATTCCAATCGCGGCGTGTTCTACGATCCGTCGAGCGGACGGGCGCGCACGCTCGGCCAGATCTATGATTTCTTCGCCAAGAAAATGGGCGAGGAAATCGCGACGGTCGATACGGCCGATCGCGAAGCGGCCCCCGCACCGCCGGGCTTGGCCCCGCGCCGCCCGGCCTCGGCCGATTGGCCGCCGCAGCTGCAAGCGCTCGCCGCGCAATTCGGGTTGAAGGGCACGCATTTGCGCGCCGAGACGGTGATGGCGTTCGCCCTGCTCGCCGAACCGCTGCTCGGCAATCTGCGCGGCGGCATGAATTTCGGCGCAAGTGCCACGCGCAATCCCATGGCGCTCGCCATGACGACGACGAACAACCCGACCAATGTCGTGTCGGGCGGCACGACACGCCAGGGTCCTGGCCTGTTCGGCTTCTGGTCGGACGATCAGTAAGAAAGTTTCAAAACTCGGCCCGAGTTTGAATCCATCGAATCACGAAATTCCGGTATAAGTATTCTACTTGAGCGACACGGTGAGCCTCCCGGCCGTAGCTCCGCCGCAAGGCGGGTGCGCCATGGGGAAGATAGGGAGCATCCCCCTCAAGCTACGACCGGCGCGGTTTCAGATCCGCGCCGGTTTCGTTTTGAGATCCCGGATCAACCGTCCCTCGCGGCGCGCGCGTTTATGGAGACGCCGCGCTTCCGAAATATTGATGCGATGGAAAGTGACGAGATAGACCTCGTCCTTACGGGTCGCGTGGAGCACCATTTTGATCGGCCGCACCGCATCGACGTGGACGCGTTGGGCCGAACGGCGCCGATCCCGCGCGACGAATGTCCCGTCCGCTTCGGCCAAAGCCGCGAATCGCCTCAGATCGTCGAACGTGATGTCGCGGTGTTTGAGCGTGATCTTGGAGAAATTCGCGTAGGACAAGCGCACCGGCGCGCGCAATGGAACATCCAAAGCCCGCGCGACGGACGGGTCCACGCGCCACGCTTCGATCGGGTCCGGCTCCACGCCGTAACCCGCGAAGTAATTGGCAAGCGCCACCTCGTCCATCGGCGAACGACTCCTATGCCGTTCCTCCGAAGGTAGAGTTTGATTTTTGACGAGTCGAGTGCGCGTCGCGCCGCGTCACTCCCCCACGCCGACGATTTCGACCAGGCCTTCGCGGATCGCGCCGGTCAGCGCTTCGATGCCCTGTTCCAATTCCTCATGCGCTTTGCGCAATTCGGCGAGCTCGGCGACGTTGGCGCGCGTCAGCGGCGTGCGGTTGGCGCCCAGATCGACGACGCTGGCGAGATAGCGCGCGCGCGCCTTGGCGGCGTGCTGCACGGCGAGTTCGACTTCGCGCACTTTCACGCGCGCGACGGCGGAATTGATCGCCTTTGCCTCTTCCGTCTTGGCGAGATGTTCGATCGTCTTGAGGAAACGTCCGCGGCTCATCGGCTCGCCGTCCGCCTGCGCGCGCTTGGGCGCGGCTTCGGGCTTGGGCTGAACTTGGGCATTGCCGCCGGGCAACGCGATCGTCTTCGCGGCCGGGGCGGCCGACGGGGCGAGCGACAAAGCGGGCTTCAACGGCGGTTGGGCCGCCGTCGTCGGTTTGGCGATCGGTGCGGGCGCCGGATTGGTCGCGACCAGGCGCGGCTCGATCCGCTGGCCTGTCGCGGCGGCACCCGGAAAGCGCATCGCCGGTGCGGCCTGCGGCGCAGATGCGCTGGGGCCGGTGCCCAAATTGAACAAACCTTGATGCGGGGGCAGATCGGCGGTGGCGGACTGAGCCATGGTCGGAACCTCGAACGGGGAAGAAACAAACGTCGACACGGTTAATTGCAGCCGCCAGGCCAAACGGAAGTCTATTCCTTTCAATGGGTTATAAGGCCGGCGTATTAGCCAAAGCGGCATTTCCTGCCGCCTGGAGGCGAAATTTGCCGGTAGTGCGGTGTTACACGAACCCGATCTGGTGTTACGCGTGATGCCTGTCACAGCGTTTCGCACCGCACCATGCTCTGGTTTCAACCGGGAAAACGACGCCGGAGCGCCTTGTGTCCATTGTCCAAAATCTCACGCAGATGCGCATGCGCAGCCGAAGTGCCGGCTTGGCGCGGCCTTTCGCGTGGCCGACGATGGCGGTGATGCTGGCGGTCTATGTCGGCTTCGAAGTCGCGTTCAATTTGAGTCTGGTCGATGCCGCCTCGTCGGCTGAGCCCGACCGCGCGCGGATCGACGAACTCGTTCTTTACGGCAAGGCGCTGGGCGCCTTCGGCCTGACGCTATTCGCACTTCGCCCGTTCTTCGCGGCGATCTGGCGGCGCGTGCGCTGGGGCTTGGCGATCGCCTTCGTCGTGCTGTGGGCGCTGGTCTTCGGCGGCTTGTCGACGCTCTACAATCACGTGCTCGACGCGATCCCGGAATCCACGCAACGCGAGGCGCTATTGCTGGGCCTTTATCGCCAAGCGGTGTTCGCCGGCGCCATCGACAATCCCGAGCTGAAAGGCTCCGACGGCAGCCTCGACGACATCAATCGTCTGGCGCTGGTCAATCTCGCCGCGCGGCTGACCGGCGACAAAAAGGAAATCGCGCAGATCCGCGCCAAGATCGCCGAGGCGCAAACCGCGCGCGCGATGGGCCTGCCGATGCCGCAAGCCGCCGCGCATGTCTTGCTCGCGACCGATGCCGCGACGGCGGAACAATTGCGCGAGGCGGTGTCGGCGCTGTTCCTGCCGCCGATGTCGATGACCGTGTCGTTGCTGGCGATCATCGCCAACGCGGCGTCGCTGGCGAGTTTGCTGCTCGCCGTCGCGATCCGCCATCGCCCCGCGCGGCGCGCTTTCGCGGCGTTGCCCGCCGCGGCGATCGCGCTGTTCCTGGTCGTGGTGGACGAGCCGCCCTTCGCCGAAGACAGCCCGAGTTTCGAGATCTACACCCAGCTTGACGATCACCTGGGTATCGCGGGCTGGGTGTGGAGCCGTGCCATCAACGGCGAAGCCGCGATCCTGCGTTTGACCCTGGATCGTTTGGACGGGTCGGCGAAAGCGGCTTAAGCCGGGTCGCGTTCCAGACGCGACAGCAGATCGTCGAACTGATCGAGATTGGAATAGTGGAGTACCAGCTCGCCCGCACCATTCTTGCGCGGCTTGAGTTCCACGTTCATGCCGAGCGCTTCGACCAAGCGCTTCTCGATCGCGCGCGTATCGGCATCGCGCACCACGCCCTTGGCCGGGCGCTTCAACTTCGTTTTGACCGTCGCGGGATCGGCCCCGGCTTTGAGCCGCGCTTCGGCCTGGCGCACGGTCAGGCCTTCCAGCGCCATGATCTCGGCGAAGGCGCCGGGATCGGGAGCGGAAAGGGCGACGCGGCCATGCGCACCGGTCAGCACGCCGGTCTCGAGCAATTTGCGCGCATTCTCCGGCAGCGACAAAAGCCGCAGCGCGTTGATGACCGTCGTGCGGTTTTTGCCGACGGCGGCCCCCACGCGCTCGGGGCTGAAACCCATCTCGTCCTGAAGGCGCTTGTAGCCGAGCGCTTCTTCGATCGCGTTGAGATCGGCGCGCTGAAGGTTCTCGACCAGCGCTGCTTCCAGCGCTTCGCGGTCGGAAAGGTCCTTCACCACCGCCGGGATTTCGTGCAGCAGCGCTTCTTGCGCGGCGCGCCAGCGGCGTTCGCCCGCGATCAGCTCGTAATCGCCGGGATGCTTGGCGTCGCGGCGAACCAGAATGGGCTGGAGCACGCCTTGCGTTTTGATCGAGGCGACGAGCTCAGCCATCGCGTCGGGCGCGAAATGCCGGCGCGGCTGGAATTTGCCGGGATGGATTTTGCCGACGGGGATAAGCCGCGCCGCGCGCGGGCCTTCGGCGGGCGCATTGCCTTGCGCGGCGGCGTCGCCCAGCAACGCGGACAGGCCGCGGCCCAAACCCTTCTTGGCGTCGGCGGGGCTCATGCGGCCTCCGCGAGGGCCGATTCACGGCGGATGAGTTCGGAGGCGAGCATCACATAAGCCTGACTGCCGGGGCAGCGCAGATCGTAAAGCAGGACCGGCTTGCCATGCGACGGCGCTTCGGAAATGCGCACGTTGCGCGGGATGGCGGTTTCGTAAACGACGTCGCCCAGATGCTGGCGCACATCGGCCGCGACGGATTCGGACAGGTTGTTGCGCTTGTCGAACATCGTCAGCACGACGCCTTGCAGGCTCAACCGGGGGTTGAAGCGGCCACGCACCAGATCGATCGTGCGCATGAGCTGCGCCAAACCTTCGAGGGCGAAAAACTCGCATTGCAGCGGCACGATCACCGCATCGGCCGCGATCAATGCGTTGAGCGTGAGCAAGCCAAGCGACGGGGGTGCGTCGATCATCACGTAATCGAGGCCCAAGCCCGACAGCGAATCCCGCAGCGCTTCGGCCAAGCGATATTCGCGCCGTTCGAGATCGACGAGTTCGAGTTCGGCACCGGCAAGATCGGTCGTCGCCGGCATGACCGAAAGCCCGGGGACGAGCGTGGGCAAGATCGCTTCGACGGGCGACGTATCGCCGATCAGCACGTCGTAGGTGCCGACATGGCGCGCACTCGACGGAATGCCGAAACCGGTCGACGCATTGCCTTGCGGATCGAGATCGACGACCAGCACCTTCTTGCCGACAGCAGCCAGTGCCGTGGCGAGATTGATCGCGGTCGTGGTTTTGCCCACGCCGCCTTTCTGGTTGGCGATCGCCAAAATACGCGGGGCTTTGCTCACGGGATCGGTCATTTCGGTTGCGGATCGCGGATCAGGAGCAGGGCGGCACCGGACTCGCTGAGCGAGGGAACGACCTGCACATCCATGTGCCACGCGCTTTCCGCTTGGGTCAATTCGTCCGCGTAGGTCGCGCCCTTGAGAAACGTGCATAACCCGCCGGGCGCCAGGAACGGCGTCGCCCAAGCCAATAATTGCGGCAACGGGGCGAGGGCACGTGCGGCGACCACGTCGGCCTTGAACGCACCGGCCAACGCTTCGTTGCGCGCCGCGTGGAATTTGATTTTGAGGCCGAGCTCGCGCGCCACATCGATCTGGAAGGCGATCTTGCGGCTGTCGGAATCGACCGAATGGATTTCGAGATCCGGGCGGCACGCCGCGATCACTAGACCCGGGAACCCGGCCCCGCTGCCGATATCCGCCAGCACGCGCGCATCGCCGAGATGCGGGACGATCTGCCAGGAATCGTAGAAATGGCGTTCCCAGATCTCGGGCAGCGTCGTGGCCGAGACGAGATTGATCTTCGCCTGCCATTTTTCGAGAAGCGATTGATATCGCTTGAGTTTCTCGATCGTTTCTCGAGAAACACCGGTCTTCGAGGCGAATTCGTCTTGGGTCACGCGGCTTTTCTGACGTAGCGGAGCAAGGCGGTCAATGCCGCCGGGGTCATGCCTTGGATGCGCGCCGCCTGGCCCAACGTGGCCGGGCGCACGGCGGCGAGTTTCGAACGCAGCTCGTTCGACAAGGCGGCGATGGCGGCATAGTCGAGATCGGGCGCCAGGGCCAATTCCTCGTCGCGGCGGAAGGCGCGGATCTCGGCTTCCTGGCGGCTGAGATAGCCCTGGTACAGCGCGTCGACCTCGATCTGCTCGACCACGTCCGGCGCCCAGTCGCGTAGTTCCGGCCATTCGGCGGCGACGCGATCCCAGGTGATGCCCGGCAGGCGCAGCAAATCGGTGATTCCGCGGATCACGCCGTCTTGATTGACCGCGAAACCGCGCTTGGCAAGCTTCGGCGGGCTTTCGGCGAGTTCGGCGACCCGCGCCCGCGCGGCCGCGAGGCGGGATTTCTTATCCGCCCAGGCGGTTTGGCGGGCGGAACCGACGATGCCGGCGGCGAATCCCTTGTCGGTCAGGCGCTGATCGGCGTTATCGGCGCGCAGCGACAGGCGATATTCGGCCCGGCTGGTGAACATCCGGTACGGCTCGCGCGTGCCATGGGTGACCAGATCGTCGATCATGACGCCGATATAGGCCTCGGCGCGGTCCAAAAGGATGGCTTCCTGGCCGCCCGCACGCCGCGCCGCGTTCCAGCCCGCCATGATTCCTTGCGCGGCCGCTTCCTCGTAGCCGGTCGTCCCGTTGATCTGCCCGGCGAGATAGAGCCCGCCGACCCGCTTGGTCTCCAAAGACGGATACAGCTCGCGCGGATCGACGAAATCGTATTCGATCGCGTAGCCGGGCCGGATCATCACGCAATTCTCAAGCCCTTGAATCGTCTTGAGAATGCCGAGCTGAATGTCACGCGGCAGGGACGTGGAAATGCCGTTCGGGTAGACGGTGGGATCGTCCAAACCCTCGGGCTCCAGGAAGATCTGGTGGCGCTCGCGCCCGGCGAATTTCACCACCTTGTCCTCGATCGACGGGCAATAGCGCGGCCCGGTCGATTCGATCTGGCCCGAATACATCGGCGCCTGGTGGAGATTGGCGCGGATTAGCGCATGCGTCGCTTCGGTCGTATAGGTCACGCCGCATTCGATCTGCGGGACCTCGATCTTGGCCGTCAGGGTCGAAAACGGCACCGGCGGATCGTCGGCCGGCTGCATTTCCAGCCCCGACCAGTCGATCGTGCGGCCATCCAGGCGTGGCGGCGTGCCGGTCTTCAAGCGGCCCAGGGCGAAACCCGCCCGGGCGAGCGTCTTGGACAGGCCGAGGCTCGGCTTTTCGCCGACCCGGCCGGCCGGGGTCTTTTCCAGGCCGATATGAATGAGGCCATTGAGGAACGTGCCCGTCGTCAGCACCACGGCGCCGCACGGGATGCGCTGGCCGGTCTCGGTCAGCACGGCGGCGACGCGGCCCTGGGCATCCAGCTCCAAATCGGCGGCTTCGCCACCGGCGATATCCAGATTGGCCTGATCGGCGAGGATCGCCTGCATCGCCTGGCGATAGAGCTTGCGATCGGCCTGGGAGCGGGGGCCGCGCACCGCCGGGCCCTTCGATTTGTTGAGCATCCGGAACTGAATCCCGGCGCGGTCGATCGCGCGGGCCATCACGCCGTCCAGCGCGTCGATCTCGCGGACGAGGTGGCCCTTGCCCAAGCCGCCGATCGCCGGGTTGCAGCTCATCTCGCCGATCTTGGCGGTGTCGAGCGTCAGCAGCAGCGTCTTGGCCCCGGCGCGCGCCGACGCGGCCGCGGCTTCGCAGCCGGCATGACCGCCGCCGATGACCACAACGTCGTAGCGCGCAGCCGGAAGGGTGGAAGGATTGCTCACGGGCGCGGAACCTACGGATTTAGGGCCGATCCGTCAAATCGGGGAATTTGTTTCTCGAGAAACAGCGGAGATTATCGTTTTATATCAATGGCTTTACGCGGGTGCAAAATTCGCATTTTGCGATTTTCGGAATTACCGTCTGATTTCAAATCGTTATCTCAAGACAAATTTTTCACATCGCCGTAACTTATCCACACCGCAGGGCATAACCCTCAAACCAGCGTCGTTGATTTCGTGAGGCCCCGATGGCGAACGAAACCTATCTCGTCCAGTTCTACCCGCCCAATGGCGGGCCCAACGCGCCGGGCAAGCCGGTTTACGCGAGCAACGATTTCGGCGCCGCCGCCGCCGCCTATGACAAGGCCGCAAGCGAGCACGGGCCCGGCTGGCTGGTGCTGTGGAATCAGCGTTCGCGTTTGAAGCTGCAGCAGAAGCAATTGCTGCGCGCACCCGAACCGATCAAGCCGTTCGGAACGGTCACGCGCTCGCCGGCGATGTCCCGCTAATCACTTTCCGATACAAAACTCGCCGAACAAAACGTCGAGAACATCTTCGACGCCCGTGCGCCCGACAATGCGCCCGAGCGCCGCAAGACACGCGCGCAGTTCTTCGCCGATCAGCTCGGCGATTTCCAAATCGCGCGCGCGCAGCAGCGCCGCCTGCGCTTCTTCCAACGCTTCGCGATGCCGCGCGCGGGTGACGAGCGGGGCCGCGCCGTCGCGCGATCCCAAGCGGTCGGCGACGATCGCGGCGAGTTTGTTTTCCAACGCGTCGATGCCCGTGCCGGTGAGCGCGCTAACGGCAAGGCCCGTCGCGGCCGGCGCCAAATCGGCCTTGTTCAACACGATTAGCGCATCGCGCGCGATTTCGGCGAGTTCGCCGGCAGGCGTGGGATCGCGCGCATCGAGCACGAGCAGTTTCAGATCCGCTTGATCGGCGCGTTCGCGCGCGCGACGCATGCCTTCGCGTTCGATCGCGTGATGCGGGTCGGCTTCGTCGATGCCCCGCAATCCCGCCGTATCCCACAACACGACCGGCAGGCCCTTTAAATCGAGACGCACTTCGATCGTGTCGCGCGTCGTGCCCGCGATTTCCGACACGATGGCTGCCTCGCGCTTGGCGAGGCGATTGAGCAGCGACGACTTGCCGGCATTCGGCGGCCCCAGAATCGCCACCGAAAACCCGTCGCGCAAAATCTCGCCGCGATGCCCGTCGTCCAGGATCGCCGCGATGCGTTTCGCCAAAGCATCAAGGGGTGCCTTCATCGCGGCGATGGCGCCGCCGGGCACATCGCCCTCGTCGGGAAAATCGATCTCCGCCTCGGCTTGGGCGAGCAGCTTGATCGCCGTCTCGCGCAACGCTTCGATCGGCGCGCCCAACGCACCGCCCAATTGCGCCAAAGCCTGGCGCGCTTGTTCGCGGGTCTCGGCGGCGATCAGATCGGCGAGCGCCTCGACCTCGGCAAGGTCGAGCTTCCCGGCATCATAAGCGCGGCGCGCGAATTCGCCCGGCCGCGCCATGCGCAACCCTGGCAGGCGAGAAAGCGCGGCGAGCATGCCGGTCATCACAGCCCGGCTGCCGTGAAGATGGAACTCGGCGACATCCTCGCCGGTGAAACTCGCCGGGCCCGGAAACCACAGCACCAGTGCATCGTCCAACGGCGCGCCGTCGGCCGGATCGATCAACCGCGCCCGCGTCGCCAAGCGGGGCGGGGGCAACTTGCCGCCAAACGCCGTTATTGCGGCACCGGCCTGCGGGCCCGACACGCGCACGACCGCGACCCCGGCGACGCCGGTGGCGGTCGCGGGCGCGTAGATCGTGTCTTTGGAAATCGCCGACGCCAATCGGGCCTTACGCTTTGGGGGCCGAATCCGGCTTGGATGCGTCGGCCTTGGCGTCCGCCATCTGGTCGTTCATGCCGCGCTTGAACGCCTTGATCCCGCCGGCGAGGTCGCCCATCGCCTTGGGGATGCGCCCGGCCCCGAAGAACAGCAGCGCGATGACCGCGAGGATTGCGATTTCGCCGAAACCGAGGGACATGGGGCCTGCACCGAACAAAAGGGGGGTCCGAACACCCCCACTATTGCCCGGCCGGATCGTGAATCCCAGCGATAGATTCGCGCGTAAATCGCTCCCGGGTCGTAAAACGTAAAGTGACGTTTGACAGACTATAAGACGGCGCTTAAATTATTCCCCGAAACGCCGATGATCGTCTCGTTCCGTCACAAAGGGCTGGCCGAGTTTTTCGAAACCGGTCGGACCAAGCTGATCAATCAGCAATTCCACAAACGTCTGGCGATCCGGCTCGACGCGCTGGCCGCCGCATCGGTGCCCGAGCAGATGAATCTGCCCGGGTTCGACTTCCACCCGCTGCGTGGCAAGCCGCAACGTTACACGGTCCATGTGAATGGACCCTGGTGCATCACCTTCGGCTGGGATGGCACGAACGCCGTCTTTGTCGACTTCGAGCAATACCATTGAGAGAGGCCTATCGATGACCGTCTATCCGGCGACCCGCGGCGGGCGCGAACCCACCCATCCCGGCGCACTCATGGCCGAAATTCTCGACACGCTGGCCCTAAGCACCAAGATCGCGGCCGAGCGTATGGGCGTCACCCGCCAAGCGCTGCATCGCGTCCTGGCCGGCGCCGGTGCGCTGTCGCCAGACATGGCGTTGCGTTTCTGCGCGCTCACGGGCGGCGACGCCGAGATGTTCCTGCGTATGCAGCAAACGCTCGACCTATGGCGCGCCAAGAAACGCGCCGCCGCCGCCCTCGCGCGGATCGAGCCTGTGCGCCCGCCGAATCTCGCTGCGTAGCGTTACGTCACCCGGCGCGTCGCGGCGTCGGGCAGGTATTTGTCGGTCCAGATCTTGTCGACCGGCACGACGCTGGGCAGGCCCAGGCCCATCGCCAGAAGTTCGATCGATTTTTGCAGCCGCGCCTTGTCGATATCGCCAAGGCCGGTGCGCTTGGTTTCCTCGGTCATCACCTGATGCTTGATGACCCATTCCAGGCGCTCCAGCTCCAATTGGTGATTGATGAGCCCATCGGCCTTCAGCAGCGAATCCGTCACGGGCTTCGCGTCGGCGATCGCATCGCGCCAGCCGCGCAGGCACGCGCGCAACAGGCCGGGCAGGATCGCCTCGTTGTCGCGCAGCGCCTTGCGGCTGGCGAGCAGCGAGTTCGAGTACATGTCGAGCCCGTGATCGGCATAGGGCATGATCGAGATATCCTCGAACTTCACGCCCAGGCCCTTCAGGTTCAGCCACACGGTCGAATCGAAACCGGTGATCGCGTCGACCTCGCGACGCATGAACACGGCCTCGCGCAGGCGCAAATCCATGTTGTTGAACTTGACCGTCGCGGGGTCGAGATTGTTGGCGCGGAAGAACACCGGGAACAGCCGGTACGCGTTGTCGGTCAGCGGGCCGCCGACCGTCTTGCCCACCAGATCGGCCGGCTTCTTGATGCCCGCACTCGACCACGACACGATCGCCGCGGGCGTGGTGCGATAGACGTTGAAGATGCCCAGCGGCGTCGAATCCGGGTTCTTCAGATAGAATTCCGACATGCCCGGCAAATCGGCGAAACCGATATCGTAAGTCTCGGTCGCCACGCGCTGCATGGCGTCCGCCCCTGAGGCCGGGTCCATCGCCGTGATGCGAATGCCCTCGGCGGCGAAATAGCCTTTTTCGAGCGCGTGGATGAAGGGCGAGTTGGTGCCGTTACGCGGCAGGTTCAGCGAAAACTTGATCGGCACGCCGCCGCTTTGCGCCCACACATAGGGTGCGGCGACCATGGCCCCCGCCAGCCCCAGGAACCCGCGCCGCGCCAATTGCTTCGCCATCTCCGCCTCCTTCGGTTGTTCTTCGAAGGCGGGATGTGCAATCGCTGTGCCTTGGCTTTAGAAGTCGTCGCGGTCCAACACTTCGCAATTGGCGAAGCTATGGCCGGTCAAGCGGTTGAGGAACGTGCCATGGCCGACCACGGCGATGTTGCGCTCGGGCCGGCTTGCAAGCCATGCCCGGAAATCGGCCACGCGCGCGCCCAAGGTTTCCTCGCTTTCGATCGCGATCTCGTTCGGCCGACCCTCGTCGTGATGCCACCAGAATTCGGGGAACGCGCCGAATTCCAGATGCCCGAACTCGTCCGCCAACGCGGCACGCGGCCGGCCCAGATCGCCCGAATGCTCGACGCGTTCGCGATGCAAGGCTTCCACGCGGATCGGCACGTTCACGCCGGCAAAAGCCAGTAGCGTGGTTTCGATCGCGCGCGTCAGCGGCGACGTCACGACAAGCTGCACGTCGTGCCAAAGACCTTGACCGGCAAGCGCGCTGGCTTGGCCGCGCCCTTTCTCGGTCAGGCGCGCGTCGAAGATCATCGGATCTTTCGGGCGGATCAATTCGAAGGCGGCGTTGAACTCGGACTGGCCGTGGCGGATGAAGCGGATACGACGCTGGAATTTCATTTTTTGGGCTTGGGACCGTCTTCGGGTTGGCGCAGCAGGCGTTCGACGCGTTTGCCGTCGATCACATGGGTTTGCAGGATCGCGTCGATATCCTCGGTCGTTTGGGGCTGATACCAAACGCCTTCGGGATAGATCACCAGCGACGGCCCGATCTCGCAGCGATCCAAGCAGCCGGCCGAATTGACCCGCACGTTCTTGATGCCCAGCTCCTTGGCGCGCGCCTTCATGTAGTCGCGCAGACGTTCGGAGCCCTTGGGCTTGCAACTGCCGCGCGGGTGGCCTTCCGGCCGCTCGTTGGTGCAGACGAAGATATGCGCTTCGTAGAATTGCGGCGGATCGCCCGGCAAATTGCGCGTGGTCATTTCTTGTCGCTGCTCGTGCTCGCGAGGTTGGTCCAGAATTTCTGCATCTCGCCCAAGCCCGCCCCGGTGAACCATTGGCGGAACAGCGTTTCGGGATCCATCGCCTTCATCGCCTGCTCCATGCGGCCTTGCATCTGGGCCATCAGCGCGTCCTGCATGGGCTTCAAATCGGGCAGGCCCATGAAAACGCGGGCCTCCTCGGGCGTGCAATCGATATCGACCTTGATCTTCATGGCGGCAGTCGGCTCCTTCGCGCGGAACCGGCAGATTACCCGGACTTACGCTTTGCGGGCGAGGAACTTCTCGATCGCCGAAGCCGCTTTGGGATCGAGCGCCGAATAGCGCACGATCAGCCCGCGTTCGCCGTTCGCCACCACCATCGCCGGCACGACGAATTCGGCGGGTTTGGCCTTCGCCGTGCGGCCCGGCACGGTCAAGGTCAGGATCAACGAATCCCCTTCGCCATAGCCCGGCAAGGGCGCTTGCGTGCGCGCCCCCATCGTCGACAGATCGGCGAGCGCCAGCTTCGTGCCCTTGGCGGCGAGGAACGCGCCCTCGGCGGAAACGCGCTCGGCGCGGCGCTGTTCGGTCATGGGCGCTTTCCTTCGATCCGCTGCTTCATCTCGCCGTCTTCCTTACCGTCGATCCAGTTCACCAGATTGCGGACCATTTTCGACCTTGCGAGATCGATGCCGTTCCAGCACGTCGCCTCTTCCACACCCTCGGCTTCGTCGCGCGGCAAGGTCGGCATGATCTTGACGATATACTCGATCGCGTCGAGCGGTGCGGTGCCCGATTTGCCGTCATCGCGCAGACGAATGCTTTCGTCCCACACATTCATACAGTCTTCCCAGCCGTCGAGCGCGAAGGCCACGCGCCGGCGAACGAGGGCGAGGCTTTCCACCGCCGCCTCGGGTTTCGCCAAAGCCCGCGTCAGATCGTTGGTGACCGCCGCGAGCTTGGAATATTCGTTGCGCAGCAAATCGCGGAACTGCGTGGCGGCGAAGGCCACCAGCAGCGCGTTCTGTGCCGCTTGATCGCGCACGCGGCGTTCATGCGCACGCACCTGATCGCGGAACTCGTCGAGGCGCAACGCCGCCCGGCCCAACGCGCCCTCCGACGGGAATTTCGCCGGATCGTCGCCCGGCACGCCCAGCGGGCCGATCAATTCGGCGAATTTCTCCAAACGCTTTGCGATCTCGTTCTCGGCACAGCCTGCCAGCTTGGCGAAATAACCGAACACGACCGACGTCGCTTTGGCGGCAGCTTTGTCGCCTTGGATCTCGGCCATGATCTTGGCCTTGTCGGCGGCTTTGAGCGTCGCGTCGTCCAGCGCTTCGCCCGCTTCGCGCGACGCCGCGACCAACAGCGCGATATAGGCTTTGAAGCGCTCGAGCTTCTCCTCCTGCTCGACCACGATGTATCGCGCTTTGGCGATATCGTCGGCACCCTGGTCGCGATCGGCTTCGGCCGACAGGCGCTTGACGGTCAGCGGATCCAGCCCGTGCTCGGCCTGCGCCGACAGCGCGAAATACAATCCCATGTCGCGCGGCGGAAACTGCATCCAGCCGGGCAATTGCGTCCACGGCATGATCATGCGCCGCCCGGACTCGCCCGACGGATCGGCGAACAGCGCTTCCCATTCTTTGGGTGGTTTGCCGGGCTCGGCGCGCGCGCGGATATGGCGCAATTGGCGATGCGCGAACGGCACGCACACGCCGCGCGCCTCGAACGTCTCGGGTGTATCGATCTTCGGTTTGCGGGGGCGGGGGTTCATCTTAAGGATGATCTTCCCGCAACGATCCTTTCGTAAGGATTAACCCGGCTTGCGGTTCCCCCGTCCGGTCTGGCACGCTCCCGCTCCGCAGTTTTTTCGGGAGTACACCCATGAGCGCGCTCAAGATCGCGGCCAAGACCGCATCCCCCCAATTCGGCAAGGAATTCGCGGCCTATCTGGCGCTACCGCCCGGCGGTAAAGGTCCAGGCCTGGTGCTGATCCAGGAAATTTTCGGGGTCAATCAGGTGATGCGCGATCTGGCCGACGGCTATGCGCGCCAAGGCTATGTCGTCGCCTGCCCGGATATTTTCTGGCGCCAGGAACCGGGCATCCAAATCACCGACAAGACCGACGCCGAATGGGCGCGCGCGTTCGAGCTGTTCAAGGGCTTCGATTTCGCGCTGGGTGTGGAAGATCTCGGCGCCACGCTCGACGCGTTGCGCAAGCATCCGGCGGTCACCGGCAAGGTCGGCGCGGTCGGCTACTGCTTGGGCGGCAATCTCGCCTATCAGATGGCGGCGCGCACCTCGGCCGACGCGGCCGTGTCGTATTACGGCGTGGGCCTGGACGGGTTGCTCGACATCGCCGGCGGCATCAAAAAGCCGCTGCTGATGCATATCGCCGAAAAGGACGGCTTCGTGCCGCCCGAAGCGCAAGCCAAGATCAAGGCCGGCTTGGCTGGCAATTCCAGCGTGACGATCCATGTCTATGCGGGACAGGATCACGCCTTCGCGCGCGAAGGCGGCAAGCATTGGAACGCGGACGCGGCCAAGCTCGCCAACGCGCGCACCGCCGAATTCTTCAAAACCAATCTCGCCTGAGGAGCTTGCGTTTCATGGTCAAAGCGATCCGTAACCATAAATCGGGCGGTCCCGATGTGATGGTCTTCGAAGACGTCGAGCTCGCCGCCCCCGGCCCCGGCCAGGTGCAGATCAAGCACACGGCGATCGGCGTCAATTTCATCGACACCTATCAACGCTCCGGCCTTTACCCGGTCACGCATCCTTTCATGCCGGGCAACGAAGCCGCGGGCACGATCGCCGCGATCGGTGCGGGCGTGAGCGATTTCAAAATCGGCGATCGCGTCACTTACGTGATCCCGGGCGGTGGCGCTTATACCGAGGCGCGCAACGCGCCCGCCGATCGCGTCGTGAAGCTGCCCGACGGCATCACCGACAAGCAAGCCGCGTCGATGATGCTGAAAGGCATGACCGCGCAATACCTTCTGCGCCGCACCTATAAGGTCCAGAAGGGCGACACGATCCTGTTCCACGCGGCCGCCGGCGGCGTGGGTTTGATCGCGGGCCAATGGGCCAAGCATCTGGGCGCCACGGTCATCGGCACGGTCGGATCGCCCGAAAAGGCGAAGCTCGCGCAAGCCAATGGCTACGCCCATACGATCCTGTATCGCGACACGGATTTCGTCGCCGCGACGAAGGCGATCATCCCCGAAGGCGTGCCGGTCGTTTACGATTCCGTCGGCAAGGACACGTTCCTGAAGTCGCTCGATTGCTTGCGGCCATTGGGTCTGCTCGCCTCGTTCGGCCAATCCTCGGGCGCCATCGAACCGCTCAATACCGGCTTGCTGGCGGCCAAGGGCTCGCTGTTCCTGACGCGCCCGACTTTGTTCACCTATGTCGCCAAGAAGGAAGACCTCGTCGCCACCGCGAACGAATTGTTCGACGTGGTGTCGAAGGGCATCGTGAAGATCGAGACCTCGGCCGAATACGCGTTGAAGGATGCGGTGCGCTGCCACACCGATCTCGAAGGCCGCAAGACGACCGGTTCGGTCATCCTGGTGCCGTGATGGCGAAGGTGCTCGATCCGGCCGATGTGCCGGCGCGCGTGGCGACCGGTTATCCGCCGGATTTGCAGGTCAAGATCGCCGGGCGCGCCAAGCGCGCGCTCGGCGACTTGCTCGGCTTGAAGAATTTCGGCGTCAATCTCACGACCATTCCGCCGAAATCGGCCAGCGCCTTGCGCCACTACCACGCGCGCCAGGACGAATTCGTCTACATCGTTTCCGGCACGCCCACGCTGGTGACCGATGACGAGCGCCGCGTGTTGCAGCCCGGCATGTGCGCCGGTTTCCCGGCGGGCGAGGCGAACGGCCATTGCCTGTTCAACGAAACCGACGCCGATGTCGTCTATCTGGAAGTCGGCGACCGTACGCCGGGCGATAGGGTCACCTATCCCGACGACGATCTTCAGGCCGCGTCGGCCGCCACCTGGACTTATCGGCGGAAGGACGGAACCGCGATCGGCTAACCCCGGTGATAGACGGATAGCGCCACGATCTGCTCGATCGTGCCGTCGGCGCGCGCGAAGGGCACGCAGAGATTCTCGACCACGCGATAATCCAGCCGCGCGTAATGATGCGCGGGGCCCTGGCGCCACGTCGCCAGACCGGTCGCGAGCATGAAATCGTAGCGCGCGAACAGGTCGGGATCCGCATCGGCGCGCGCCCCGATCGATTCGCGCAAGCCCGTGCCGGTCGGGTCCTTGCCGATCGCTTCGACGATCTTCGTGCCGACCAAACGATAGCGCAGCGCGCCGTCGCGTCCCTCGCGATCCAGGATCCAGATATGGCCGAGCAAACCCGGAATCGCGATCGGATCGAATTTGGTCCGCGTCGGCAGACCCGTCGGTCCCACGCAACGCCGCGTGTAGGCCCACATCGCGCGGATCATCTCATCCGCATCGGCCAAATCCGACACATCGCGGATGACGGCGTAATCCTGCGCCGATTCATGCCGCCAGGGCGGCCCGGGACGCTTCCCCGCCGTCATCGTCAGAACGACGAGACCACGCGATCGCGCGGCAATTCGACCGTCACTTTGGTGCCTCTTCCTTTATCGCTGTCGACGACCAACCGGCCGCCATGCAGCATAACCAGCTGGTTGCTGATCGGCAGGCCCAGGCCGGTGCCGCCGTGTTTGCGCGCCAGCCCGTCGTCGATCTGCACGAAGGGTTCCATCGCGCGCTTGGCTTCGGCCGGCGTCATGCCGATGCCCGTATCGGACACGCAAACGCACAGCGCCGTCTCGGTCAGCCGCGCCGACAGCGTGACCGATCCGCCCTGCGGCGTGAACTTGATCGCGTTCGACACCAGATTCATCAGCACTTGTTTCAAGCGCAGCGCGTCGCCGCGAATGCTGGCTTGCGGGAAACCTTCCCCCAGCACCAACGCGACGCCGCCTTTGCTCGCGTTCGCGGCGAACAGGCGCACCACGTCTTCGGCCAGCCGATCGAGCTCGAATTCCGTTTCCTGCAAATCGAATTGGCCCGCACCGATCTTCGACAGATCCAGAATGTCGTTGATCAGGTTCAACAGATGCGTGCCCGATTGGCGGATATATTCCGCATACTCGAAATAGCGCGCGTCGTTGGGCCCGAACAATTTCCCGGCCACGACTTCCGCGAAGCCGATGATGGCGTTGAGCGGCGTGCGCAGCTCGTGGCTCATGACGGCGAGGAACGCGCTTTTGGCGGCCGACGCGGCCTCGGCTTCGGCCTTCGCCTCGCGCAGCGCCGCTTCCACGCGTTTGCGCGCGGTCACATCCTCGACCGTGCCTTCATAGGCGACGGTCTTGCCGTCGCGATCGCGCACCGCCCAGGCGTTCTCGCTCACCCAGATCCGCTCGCTCGTCGTGCGGCGCACGACTTCGGATTCGAACCCCGCGATGCGCCCTTCGCGCGCCATGATGTCGCGGAACAAGCGCCGGCGTCCGGGCTCGACATACCAACTTTCCCGCTGCTGATCGCCCCCCGGCGTCGCCTCGATCTGCTGTTCGGGACGTTCGAACCCGTTGATGCGCGCCAAGGCGGGATTGACCGCCAACTGACGCCACAGCGCGTCGGTGCGATAGATGCCGAAATTCGCATTCTCGAAGATCGAACGATAATCCTCGGCCAAGCGTTCGGCCTCGGCCTTCGCTTCGGCCAAAGCGCGCTCGGCGAGTATGCGTTCGGTCACGTCGATGACCGTGCCTTCATAGGCGACGACCTTGCCTTCGGCGTCGCGCACGATCCACGCCGTCTCGCTGATCCAGATGCGCTCGCCCGTCTTGCGGCGGCGCACTTCCGATATGAAATTGTCGAGGCGGCCGTTCTCGCGCATCAACCGGCGATACTCGTCGCGCCGCGCCGGGTCCACGTACCAGCCGGTCGTCTTGCCGTCGATCAGCGAGGCGCGCACAGCTTCGATCTGTTCTTCGACCGTGTCGAAACCGTTGAGCCGGGCGAGCGCCAGATTGGAGCGCGTCTGCGCGCCGCCCGGGATCGTGCGGAAAATGCCGACATTGGCGTTGTCGTAGATCGACCGCAGATCCGCGGCCGCGGTTTCGACTTCCGCCTTGGCGGCCGCAAGGGCGAGTTCCACCCGCTTGCGCGCGGTGATGTCCTCGATCATGCCTTCGTAGTAAAGGACCCGGCCGTCCTGGCCGCGCACGACCCAAGCGCTTTCCGACACCCAAATGCGTTCGCGCGTTTTGTGGCGATAGACTTCGGATTCGAAATCCAGCACGCGCCCGTCGTGTTCGACCCGGCGGATGAACTCGTCGCGCCGTCCGGGCTCGACATACCATTCATGGGCGATGTTGCCGACGGCGGCGAGCAATTCCTCCTCGCTGTCGTAGCCGTTGAGCGCGACGAGCGCGGGATTGGCGCGCAATTGCTTGCCTTCGCGCGACGAGCGGAAAATGCCATGGCTCGCATTCTCGAACATCGAGCGATAATTGGCTTCCGCGCGCTGGACCTCGGCCCAGGCTTCGACGAGCTGCGTCACGTCCGCAACGGTGCCGATCATCCGCATCGGCGGTCCGTCGACGCGGATCGCGGATTGGCGCACCCAGAACATCGTTCCGTCGCGCCGTCGCGCCTGCCACAGGGCTTCGCGGATGGTGCCTTCGCTGATCAGCCGATCGACCAGCCGCGTGTGGTCTTCCGCGTCCGCATAAACCGCATCGCTGCCATCGGGCATCGCCGCGCGCATTTCCGCGACGGAGCCGTAGCCGAACATCCGCGCGAAAGCCTCGTTGGCGCGCAGAATGCGGCACCGATCGTCGGCTTCGTAAATGCCGATATCGGTCGCGCCGAAAAGCTGGGCGAGGAATTCCGATTCCGTGAAATGCCGGTCGAGCGGTTCGACCGCCGACCGGCGATCGATCACGTCGCCGGTTTCGACGAACCAGCCCACGGTGCGGTCGAGCGGCCCGTCGGACCCCGGCTTCGCCTCGACACCGTGCACCGCCCAGAACGTGCTGCCGTCGCGCCGGCGCATCTCGATGACGACGTTCGCCACGTTCTCGCCGCGCGCCAGCCGCGCGCGCATGACGTCGCGATCCGCCGCCCGCGCGAAAAGATCGCGGGTATGCGCCACCTCCGCGATCATCGCGGCGGGGCTGTCGTATCCGAACATGCGCGCGGCATGCGCGTTGGCGCGCCGGATTTTGCCGAAGGAATCCGTGTCGAAGATCGCCATCCGCGCTTGATCGACGGCGTTCAGCGACAGGTCCAGGTCGTTTTGTCCGTCGGCAGCCGCCATCGTTTCCGGATGCCCCCCTTGCGCGACTATAGCGCCGGTATTACGCGGGCGGCAGGTCTTCGATCCGTCGCCACACCGGCCGGCCCAACCCCGCCAAGACCGCCGCTTCGCGCTCCGCCCCGGGCGAGGACGCGATCACCAGGCAGCCGTCGCAGCGCGCGGCCAAGGCCAGCGAAATCTCCATCATCCAGGCGTGGTTGGGCGGCAATCCCGCCGCGTCCAGCACGGGCAGGGCCGCGTTCACGCCGATCACCGGGATATGGCCGGCCTTGGCGACTTCGACGGCGGCGGCGTTCATGCGCGCGAGATTGGCGGCCCGACCGGCCGCATCGGGGGCCGAAAACGGCCCCGCCACCATGATCAGCATCGCATTCCCCCCAAACGAAAACCCCCGCCTTTGGGGCGGGGGTTCGTTGTCGCTACGTGTTCATCGCCTCGAAGAAATCCTTGTTGGTCTTCGAGTGCTTCAGCTTGTCGATCAGGAACTCCATCGCGTCCGTCGTGCCCATCGGCATCAGGATGCGGCGCAGGACCCACATCTTCGACAGCACGGCCTTGTCGACCAGCAGCTCTTCCTTGCGGGTACCCGACTTGGTGATGTCGATCGCCGGGAAGGTGCGCTTGTCGGCGAGCTTGCGGTCCAGGATGATTTCGGAGTTACCCGTGCCCTTGAACTCTTCGAAGATCACTTCGTCCATGCGGCTGCCGGTATCGATCAGGCCCGTCGCGATGATGGTCAGCGACCCGCCTTCCTCGATATTGCGCGCCGCACCGAAGAAGCGCTTCGGGCGCTGCAACGCGTTGGCGTCGACGCCGCCGGTCAGCACCTTGCCGGACGAGGGGACGACCGTGTTGTAGGCGCGCGCCAAACGCGTGATCGAGTCGAGCAGGATCACGACGTCGCGCTTGTGTTCGACCAGGCGCTTGGCCTTTTCGATCACCATTTCCGCGACCTGGACATGGCGCTGGGCGGGCTCGTCGAAGGTCGAGGACACGACCTCGCCCTTCACCGAGCGGATCATGTCGGTCACTTCTTCCGGCCGCTCGTCGATGAGCAGCACGATCAGATAGACCTCGGGGTGGTTCAGCGCGATCGCGTGCGCGATGTTCTGCAACATCACGGTCTTGCCCACGCGCGGGGGGGCGATGATCAGCGCGCGCTGGCCCTTGCCGAGCGGCGAGACCAGATCGACGATCCGGCCCGTGATGTCGCGGCGCGGACCGGGCGGCGTGTTTTCCTTCTTTTCCGTGCGCCGGGCCGACAGCGTGCCTTTGAGGGCGACCGCTTCTTCGTCGCCCTGCGGGCGGCGCGAGGCTTTTTTCGGGATCGGCGGCGGGGCCGCTTCGGGGCTGTCGTCCGCCACCTCGAGCTGCAAGCGCGAGGTCGGGTAGAACGGCGTCAGGTTATCGAAATTGATGCGGTGGCGCGCGATGTCCGGCTCGTCGAAATTGATCGCGCGCACGGTGGTCAGCGCGAAATAACGCTCGCCGTCCTTGGGCGCCTTGATCTGGCCGTCGACCGTATCGCCGGTGCGCAGGCCGTGGCGGCGGATCAATTGCGGCGTGACGTAGATGTCGTCGGGGCCGGGCAGGTAGTTCGATTCCGGGCTGCGCAGAAAGCCGAACCCGTCGGACAGGATTTCCATCACGCCGTCGCCGTAGATGGCGACGTCGTTGTCGGCCATCCGCTTCAGGATGGCGAACATCATGTCCTGCTTGCGAAGGGCCGAAGCGCCTTCGATCTGCAGCTCTTCCGCGAAAGCCAGCAGCTCCGCCGGCGTTTTGCGCTTCAATTCTTGGAGATTCATCGTCTTGGTGTTCCGCGAGGGGAGATATCGGCCGAGGAGGAGGATTCGAGGGCCCGCGCCCCCGCCGTATCCGATTTGAATTCGTCCTGTTTGGAAGGACCGAGCGGTCCCGATCGGGTCGCTCGAATAATCGAAGATATCGGCGGGAAAATCGGCCGCAGAACGCGGCCTCGAAGACAGGGGCGACCCCCATCCGCCATCCAATCTAGCGATTTCCCCGACCCTGTCAATCCCCCAAGACGGGGCCCGGGGCCGCAACCCCTTCGTTCAAAACGGTTTTACGATCACGAACAAAACGATCAGGATCATCACCAGGGTCGGGATCTCGTTCTGGATCCGGTAGAAGCGCGCCGAGCGGGTGTTGCGATCGGCCTCGAAATCCTTGCGCCAGCGCGCTTGGGCGTGGTGGTGCCAGCTCAAGATCAGAACCAACACCGCTTTCGCGATCAGCCAGCCGGACGTCCAATCCTGGACGCTGGCCAGCAACAGGCCGAACACCCAGGTCGCCACCATCGCCGGCCCCATGATCGCGCGCAGCAAGCGGCGCTCCATGACCTTGAAGACTTCCGACGTGTGCGTGCCTGCGGGCGCGGCACAGTGATAGACGAACAGCCGCGGCAGATAGAGCAGCCCCGCCATCCATGCGATCACCGACACGACATGCAGCCACTTGATCCAGTCATAGGCGACGTAGACGATTTCCTGGATGGTCTCGAGCACGACCGGCCCTTTCGAAAAATTCACACGCGGCGAACGGAATGCCACTTGTCCGCCGCATTCGCGTGTTTCACTATATCCGCGCACCGAGCCGCGCAATATCCAACGACGCATCGCCGTTCCATCGCAAGACGGAATCGCGTGCGGCGAACCCGCGAAACGGGTGCCGAAGGACACCCTTCGATCATACGCGACATGCTGCGGAAACTCGGAATTCACACCCGTTGGACGGGCCCCCTCGCGCTGTTGTTTTGCGCCGTCCTGGCTTGGGCTTCGCCCGCCGGCGCGCAAAGCCCCACGCGCAATATCGCCGTCTATGGCGACTCCCTCGCCGACGGCGTGTGGGACGCGTTCACCCGTACTTTGAAGCGCGAGCCCGGCGGCTGGGTCGCGACGCGGCGTTCGTCGATCGGCACGGGCCTGACGCGCCCCGACTTTCAAACCTGGCTCGAACAGATCGACGCCGATTTCGACGCCAACCCCGCGCGCCATGTCGTGGTCATGTTCGGCCTCAACGATCTGCGCGATTTCCGCGACGACCGGCGCGGGCGCGTTTACGGCACGGAGGCGTGGAACACGGCCTATGCCAAGCGCGTCGATCAGCTGATCGCGCGCTTGCGTGCCAAAGCGGACGACGTCGTGTGGATCGGCCTGCCGGTATTCCGCAAGACCGAACAGAACGACGGCGCCAAGCATCTCACCTCGCTCTATGCCGAAGCGGCCGCACGCGCGCGCATCGCCTTCGTGCCGATCTACGACGATTTCCTGGGGCCGGAGGGCGAGTTCACGACGCATCTGGCCAGCGCGGACGGGCGGCGCCTGCAAGTGCGCGGCGATGACGGGCTGCATTTCATCGGCACGGGCTACGACATCATCGCCAACAAGGCGATGGCCGCGATAAAGCGTTTCGAGGCGGGTCAGGCGGAAGCCTCGGCGCGCTTGCCCGAAACCGCACCGCCGCGCTGACATGATCTTCGCGCGCGGTCGTTTGGGGCCCGCGTGCCTCGCCTTCCTGTTGTTGGCGAGCTGTGCGGCCCGGCAACCGGCCGCCCCGCCATCCTCGGCGGCCGCACCCTCGGTCAGCGTGCCTTTGCCGCCGGCCGATGAAAGCTTCGCGCCGCTGGCGACCGATCTGATGGCCGCGATGGTGCCGGGGGCGGCACGCCCGCGCGTGATTCCGCGCAACACCAGCAATCTCGACCCGTTCTTCGCCGATCTTGCCGCGCTCGAAGCCGGCGTGCGCCGGCGGGTCAATATCGTCCAGATCGGCGACAGCCACACCGCGGGCGACGTGATGAGTGCGCGCCTGCGCGAACTTCTCCAGCAACGTTTCGGCTCAGCCGGGCGCGGCTGGATGCCGCCGGGCAAGCCCTATCCCACCGTGCGCCATGCCGGCCTCGCCATTCAGGAAACCGGGCGCTGGTCCTACGAATTCTCGCTCAACCAGCGTTCCGCCGGTCCGTTCTCGCTGGCCGGCATCGCCGCCAAGACCGGGGCCGCGGGCGCATCGCTCGCCCTCGACACGAATGACGAGCGCGGCTTCGACGAGATTTTCGTCGCCCTCAAGCCCCAGCAAAATGGCGGGCGCGTGCGGATTTCGGTCGACGGGCGCGATATCGCGACACTCGACACCGCCATGCTGCGGGGGCCCGTCGACGTTTTCCGCCGCGACGTGCCGTCGGGTTCGCGGTCGTTGCGCATCACCACGCTCGACCGCAAACCGGTCACGCTGCTTGGCTGGGGCACCGAACGCGCGATGCGCGGCCTCGTCTACGATTCGCTCGGCGTCGTAGGGGCAAGCTATCTCACCACCTTGCGCTGGGACGAAGCGGCCGCGGCGCGCGAGCTTGCATCGCGCGACCCATCGCTGGTCATTCTCGTCTTCGGCACGAACGAGGGCTTCCGCACCGATCTCGACGGGGCCAGCTATACCGAAGCCTTGGCGCAGCGCGTGCGCGCGGTCCATGCGGCCGTGCCCAACGCCTCGGTGATGGTCGTCGGCCCGCCCGACGCCGCGCGCAAAACCGAGCCGCGCTGCCAGGGCCTTGCCTGCAACTGGGCGACACCGGCCAATATCGCGCTGGTGCGCGACATCCAAATCGCCAACGCGCCGAAGCTCGGCTACGAATTCTGGGATTGGTGGGGCTCGATGGGCGGGGCGGATTCGATGCGCCGCTGGGTGCGCGCCAATCCGCCGCTGGCGCGCGCCGACCATGTGCATTTCACCACGCTCGGCTATTCGGCCGTCGCCGAGCGGCTCTTCGAAGATCTGATGGCGAATTACGACGCGTGGACCAGGTCGCGATAGAATGCTGTTCCCGACGCTGAATTTCGGCCTGTTCTTCCTGGCCGTGTTCTTCGCCAGCTGGGCCCTCGCCAAACGCACCGATCTCCGCAAAGCCCTGCTGGTCGCCGCCAGCTATGGCTTCTACGCGATGTGGGATTGGCGGTTCTGCGTGTTGCTGGCGCTATCGAGCCTTGGCAACTGGGCCGTCGGCCGGGCGCTGGCGAGCACGCCGGACGAAGAATCGCGCAAGCCCATCCTGCTGGGCGCGGTCGCGCTCAATCTCGCCGTTCTTGGCTTCTTCAAATATGCCGATTTCTTTCTGCTCTCGCTCGAAGGCGTATTGAACGCCGCCGGGATCGCGCGCGATCTGCCGCTGCTGTCGCTGGTCGTTCCCGTCGCGATCTCGTTCTTCACCTTCCACGCGATCTCCTATCTCGTCGATATCCATCGCGGCCATGTGCGCCAAGCTGCCGGCTTGCTCGACATGGCGCTCTATCTTTCGTTCTTTCCGCAGCTGGTCGCGGGCCCCATCGTGCGCGCGGCCCATTTCCTGCCGCAGATCGCCGCCCCCGCCGATCCCGACAGGATCGCGATGACGCGCGCCTTCCTGCTGATCGCGGTCGGGTTGTTCAAGAAAGTCTTCGTCGCGACGTGGCTTGCCAGCCTTCAGGCCGACGAGATGTTCCGCGATCCGTCGCTCTACAAAGCGGGCGATCTGCTGCTGGGCATGTATGCCTATGCGCTGCAGATCTAT
Source organism: Tagaea sp. (assembly GCA_965228135.1). GTDB lineage: Bacteria > Pseudomonadota > Alphaproteobacteria > CACIAM-22H2 > CACIAM-22H2 > Tagaea. The sequence continues at coordinate 3,351,263 of OZ245798.1, read as the reverse complement.
TGCGACTTCTCCGCCTATACCGATATCGCGATCGGGGTCGCCGCCTTACTCGGCTATCGCTTCCCGGTGAATTTCGATCAGCCCTATCGCGCGGCCTCGCCGTCGGAATTCTGGAAGCGCTGGCATATCTCGCTATCGAGCTGGCTGCGCGACTATCTCTATATCCCGCTCGGCGGCGATGCGGGCGGCGTGCGCACCTACGTGAACCTCGCCCTTGTCATGCTGCTGGGCGGGCTGTGGCACGGTGCGGCGTGGCATTTCGTGATCTGGGGGGCCTTGCATGGCGCGGCGCTGATCATCGCGCGCGCTTGGCCCATCGCCTTGCCGCGCGCCTTGGCGACCGCGCTGATGTTCCATTTCGTTTGCGTCACCTGGGTGTTCTTCCGCGCGGGCGATGCGGGCAAAGCGCTCGACTATCTCGCGGGGCTCGGGCATCTCGCCTTGCCCGCGCATGCCAGCGGCTTCGTGATGACCCTGATCGCGCTGGGCATCGCCAGCCAATTCTTGCCGAAAGATCGCTTAGCGCTGGCCGAAACCCGCGTTCTGGGCTTGCCCGCCTGGGCGCAAGGCGTTGTGCTCGGGGCCGCGATCGTCGCCATCGACGCGATCGGCCCGGCGGGTGTCGCCCCCTTCATCTATTTCCAGTTCTGACATGAAGCGCATCATCCAATATCGCCCGCCGATCGAACCCGTCGCCAATGCGCCGACGCGGGGCTGGCGCGACGTATCCATCGCGATCGTCGCCGCGACGCTAACGATGCTTGTGTTCGGCTCCGGCCCGCTCGCCGCATGGACCGAAACGCTGCCGGTGAACCCCGTCAGCGATGCCCTGGTCGAGGCGGCGGGAAATTGGGACGATTGGATGCGCGCGTTGGGGCCGGGGGAGTTCCACCCCGCCTTGCGCCGGCTTAGCCAGACGGCGACGAAGCCTTAAGCGGGCATTTCCCGCATTCGCCGGGGCATAAGCGGCCTTGCCCGTCTTCCGCGCATTCGCGCGCCGGGCCGCTGACGGCCGCACGCACAATCTTGGCAAGGCCGTCGACAAACGATTGATGCGTGCCGACCGTGGGCACGCGCTCGTAATGCGGCACGCCGTCTTCATGCGCTTTTTCGCGATACTCGATATCGAGCTCGACCAGCGTCTCCGAATGTTCGGACACGAAGGCGACAGGCACCACGACCAGCGGCACTTTCTCCCGGCCCGCGCGCTCGATCTCCGCTTCCGTATAGGGCTTGATCCATTCGAGCGGACCGACACGGCTTTGATAGCAGACGACGGAATCGAGATCGGGAATGCCCAACGCGTCGACGATCGCGGCGGCCGAGCGCTCGACTTGGATTTTGTAGGGATCGCCCGCGTCGATGACCTTTTTCGGCAAGCCATGGGCGGAAAACAAGATGCGTGGCCTGCCATGCGCCTTCGCCGCTTCGTAATGCGGCCGGATCAGATCCGCCACCGCGTTCACGAAGCCCGGCGCCGTCGGATAGCAGCACACCGACGTCGTCTGGATTTTGAGACCCAAACGCGACGCGGCACGATCCCAAGCTTTCTTCGAACTGCCGGTCGTCGTCGTCGAATATTGCGGATAAAGCGGCAGCAGCACCACGCGCTCGGGCGCGAATTCGCGCACGGCCATCGCCGCGCCTTCGGTCAACGGATGCCAATAGCGCATCGCCGCGAAGCATTTGACGGTGCCGAGATCGGCAAGGGCGGCTTCCAACGCGCGCGCCTGCGCTTGGGTATTCGCCAGCAGCGGCGACGATCCGCCGATCAGATCGTAGATGCCGCGCGCTTTCGGCGCCCGGCGCCCGGAAATCAGTTTCGCGAGAAACCAGCGAAACGGATTCGGCACGCTGATGATCGCGGGATCGTTGAACAGGTTGAACAGAAACGGCTTCACCGCGTCGGGTGAGTCCGGGCCGCCGAGGTTGAACAGGACGACGGCGATCTTGCGCATCAATTCGCCCGGTGGCGCCAGCCGCGAATGATTTCCGCCAAGCGCGCAACATGCTCAGGCGGTGTTTGCGGGATGACGCCATGGCCAAGATTGAACACGAAGCGTCCGCCCGCGAGTGCCGCCAAGATCCGATTGATCGAATCTTCCATCGCCTTGCCGCCGGCGGCGAGTTTGATCGGATCGAGATTGCCCTGCACCGTCACCTGGTGCTGCAGCAGCTTGGCGAATTCCATCGGCACGGACGTATCGATGCCCAGCGCATCCGCGCCCGTTTCGGCGGCGGCATGCGTGTACAGCATTCCCGAACCTTTCGGGAAATAGATGATCGGGATCGACGGATGCCGTTCGCGGATTTGGGCGATGATCTCCTTCACCGGCTCGATCGCCCAGCGCTGATATTCGTCCTCCGGCAACACGCCGGCCCAAGTATCGAACAGCTGCAAGACTTCGGCGCCCGCATCGACCTGGCGCGACAAATAGCGCGTCGTCGCTTCGACCAAGACGTCGATCAGTTTCTCGAACAACGCCGGATCGCGCGCGGCGAGCAAGCGCACTTTGGCAAAATCTTTCGACCCGCCGCCCTCGACCATGTAGGTCGCCACGGTCCAGGGTGCCCCGGCAAAACCAATCAGCGCCGTATCCAACGGCAAAGCGGCTTTGACCCGCGACACGGTTTCGAAAATCGGCCCGAGCTTCTCGAGGCTACCGGCGAGCCCTTTTTCGAGGGCCGCGATCCCGGCAGCGTCGGTCACCGGCTCCAAAACCGGGCCTTCGCCTTCCTTGAACTCAAGCTTCTGGCCGAGCCCGTGCGGGATCATCAAAATATCGGAAAACAAAATCGCCGCGTCCATGCCGTAGCGCCGGATCGGCTGCAACGTGATCTCGGTCGCAAGATCCGGCCGCATGCACAAATCGACGAACCCCTTGGCCTGCGCGCGGGTGGCGCGATATTCGGGCAAATAGCGCCCGGCTTGGCGCATCAGCCAAAAACAGGGCCGCGCTTGGATTTCGCCTCGGATCGCGCGCACGAAGGATTTCGGTTGGGTCAACATGGCCTACTCGCAAGATTGAGCGGAGTTTAGCCACGCGCTCCCGAAGGAACCAACATAAAGATAGATTCTTAAATAGGATGTGGAGGTAGATGGGTGCCTGTGGATACCGGGGACGCAAGCCGCCACGTGGTTTTACCCGGTCGACTCACGTTGGCGCCGCAGGCTGTGGATCATCGCCGGTCAACGGCCGGAAAACATCCCGCACAGGGACGATTCCGCCGCGTCTGGCCTGTGAATCACGGCGACGGGGGAGTCGGGGATAATTTCGTTATGGCCGCGTTTTCCCAGTTATCCCCGGATTGTCGATTGTGACGCTCCCCATGGGGTCAAGCCGGGCTTGACGTGTACGGGTCTCGGGACCGATTTTCGACCCCTGTGGATGACTCCCCTGTTTATCCCCGCGGTCCCCATAATCCCCGGTTCCGAATGTCCGACGACATCAAACGATTCCATCTGCATCTCGTCTCCGACGCGACCGGCGAAACGCTGATCGGGATCGCACGCGCGTGCCTCGTGCAGTTCGAAGAGGTCGAGCCCGTCGAGCATATGTGGTCGATGGTGCGCTCCGATCGCCAGATCGAACGCGTGCTCGCGGGCATCGCCGCCAACAAGGGCGTCGTGCTTTACACGCTGATCGAACAGCATGCGCGCGCCGCATTGGAAGAAGGCTGCCGCGCGCTGGGCGTGCCCTATATCCCCGTGCTCGACCCCACGATGGGGGCCCTGTCGAATTACCTCGGCCTCAAGACGCGCAATCTGCCGGGCCGCCAGCACGCGCTCGACGCCGAATATTTCCGCCGCATCGACGCGATCAATTGGGTGATGGCGCATGACGACGGCATGTCGACGCATGGCTTGACCGAAGCCGAAGTCATTCTGATCGGCGTCAGCCGCACGTCCAAAACGCCGACTTGCATCTACCTCGCCAATCGCGGCGTGAAGGCCGCCAACGTGCCCTTCGTGCCCGGCGTGCCGTTGCCCGCCGAAATCGGCGAATTGATCGACAGCGCCGAGCCGCCGATCTTCGTCGGCCTCACCAACGATCCCACGATTTTGGTGCAGCTGCGGCGCAACCGACTCAATATCCTCAACGAGAACCGCGAAACCGATTACACCGACCTCGACAAAGTCAAAAGCGAAGTCGCCGAGGCGCGGCGTTTCTTCGGCACGCATGGCTGGCCCGTCATCGACGTCGCGCGCCGCTCGATCGAGGAAACCGCCGCGCAGATCATGACCATGGTTCAAGAACGGCGCGAGAAAGCCGACCCGACATGACGAAGCTGCAACTCGAAAACGGCCCGCCGATCGTTCTGGCGTCGCAAAGTGCCGCGCGCCGCAAGATGTTCGAAGACGCCGGCGTGACGGTCGAAACTTTTCCCGCCCGCGTGGACGAAGACGAAATCAAGCTCGCCATGCGCGCCGAAGGGGCGAAGGTCGAGGACGCGGCCGTCAAACTCGCCGAAGCCAAAGCGCGGCGCATCGCCGAGAAATTTCCCGGCGCCATCGTCATCGGCTGCGATCAAATGCTGGATTGCAACGGCGTGTGGTTCGACAAGCCCGTCGATCGCGCGCACGCGGCCGCCCATTTGCGCGCGTTCTCCGGCAAGACGCATCGTCTGGTCAGTGCGGCCGTCGCCTATCGCAACATGGTGCGCGTTTGGCACCATGTGGATAGTGCGAAACTGACCATGCGCATCCTCTCCGACGAATTCATCGAGACCTATCTCGATGCGGCGGGCGACGCGGCGTTGGGCAGTGTCGGCGCCTATCAGCTCGAAGGTTTGGGGGCGCAGTTGTTCACGCGCATCGATGGCGATTACTTCACCGTGCTGGGCATGCCGTTGCTGCCGCTGCTGGGTTTCCTGCGCGCCAACGGCGCGCTGGCGCCATGATCAAGGGCAGCACCAAACTCGCGGGCGTGATCGGCTGGCCGGTCAAGCATTCGCGCTCGCCGCGCCTTCATGGCTTCTGGGCCAAGCATTACGGCATCGACGCGGCTTACGTGCCGCTCGCGGTGAAGCCCGAGGATTTCGACACCGCCGTGCGCGCCTTGCCCAAGCTCGGCTTCGCCGGCGCCAACGTCACCGTGCCGCATAAGGAAGCGGCGTTGAAGCTTGCCGATATCGTCGATCCCAGCGCCAAGCGCATCGGGGCGGCGAATACGCTGATCTTCCACGAAGACGGCAAAATCGAAGCGCGCAACACCGACGCGTTCGGCTTCGGCGCGCATCTGACGCAATCGGCCCCCGATTGGCGCAAGGACCGGCCAGCGGTCGTGCTGGGGGCGGGTGGGGCGGCGCGCGCGATCCTGGTCAGTCTGCTCGATGCCGGCGTGCCGGAAATCCGCCTCGCCAATCGCACCCGCGCGCGGGCCGACAATCTCGCCAAGGAATTCGGCGCCAAGATTCGCGTGATCGATTGGGATGCGCGCGAAACGGCGCTCGACGGTGCGGGATTGCTGGTCAACACGACCACGCAAGGCATGGACGGCCAGCCCGCCCTCGACATCGATCTGGCGGGCTTGCCCGCCGACGCGGTCGTGGACGATCTCGTCTATGTGCCGCTCGAAACGCCGCTATTGGCGCAGGCCCGCAAGCGTGGTCTTAAAACCGTCGACGGCCTCGGCATGTTGCTGCACCAGGGCCGCCCGGGTTTCGCGGCGTGGTTCGGCACGATGCCCGACGTGACGGCGGAACTGCGCGCGTTCGTGGGCGAAGGCCTCAAATGAAAATCATCGGCCTGACCGGCTCCATCGCGATGGGCAAGTCGGTGGCCGCGAAGATGTTCCGCCGTTTGGGCGTGCCCGTGCGCGATTCCGACGCGACGATCCATCGCCTCCTCGCGAAGGGCGGGGCAGGGGTCGCCCCCGTCGCCAAGCTGTTCCCCGACGCGGTGGTCGACGGGGTGGTCGATCGGCGCAAACTCGGCGCGAAGGTCTTCGCCGATCCGGCCGCCCTCGCGCGGCTCGAAGCGATCCTGCATCCGCTCGCGCGCCAGGACATGAAGGCGTTTCTCGACCAGCATCGCCGCCGGCGCAGCAACCGCGTCGTGCTCGACGTGCCGTTGCTCTACGAAACCGGACTCGATGCGATCTGCGATGTCGTCGTCGTCGTCAGCGCGTCGCCGACGATCCAGCGCCAGCGCGCGCTATCGCGGCCGGGCATGACGGACGAAAAACTTGCGGGCATCCTCGCCCGCCAAATGCCCGATTCCGAAAAACGCCGCCGCGCGGATATCGTCGCGGTCACGGCGTTGGGCTATCTTCCCACCTTACGTGCGCTCAAACGCGCGATCCGACAAACGAGCTGAACCATGCGCGAAATCGTTCTCGATACCGAAACCACCGGCCTCGATCCGTCGAAGAATCGCATCGTCGAAATCGGCGCGATCGAATTGATGAACCATGTGCCGACCGGGCTTCATTTCCACAAATACATCAATCCGGAAATGGACATCCCGGCCGAAGCGACGGCGGTGCACGGCATCACGAATGCGCGCGTGGCCAAGGAACCGGTCTTCGCCGAAATCGCGGCCGAGTTCATCGAATTCGCCGGCGACGCGAAATTCGTGATCCACAACGCCGAATTCGACATGGGCTTCCTTAACGCCGAATTCGCGCGTTTGGGGTTCGAGAAAATGCCGATGTCGCGCGCGATCGATACGGTGCGCATGGCGCGCCAGAAATTCCCGGGCTCGCCCGCGTCGCTCGACGCGCTGTGCAAACGCTTCGAAATCGACAACACGCATCGCACGCTGCACGGCGCGCTGCTCGACGCCGATCTGCTGGCGAAGGTCTATCTCGAACTGATCGGCGGCCGGCAGTCGGGCATGGAATTCGGCGCGCAGAAGACCACGATCGAGGCCGCCGTGGCGGTCAAGCGCGTGGCGCGGCCCGCACGTCCGCACGCGCCGAGCGAGGCGGAGCTTGCCGCGCATGCGGCGGCCCTCGCCAAGCTCAAAGCGCCGGTCTGGATGAACTGACGAAGCGTCAGTTCGGCAGAATGATCTTCGACGTCGGGCCTTGCGCCGACGGGGCCGGCGGGTTGCCGGAAGCGGCTTGCGCTTCGGCGCGGCGGCGATAGATCTCGACGAAATCGACGGGCTGCAGCATCAGCGGCGGGAAGCCGCCTTCGCGCGTCGCGTCGGCGACGACGTTGCGCGCGAACGGGAACAGCATGCGCGGGCATTCGATCAGCAGGAACGGGCCCATATGCTGCTCGGGCACGCCCTGAACCTGGAACACGCCGGCGTAGAGGCATTCGATCTGGAACACGACGTCGTCGCCGGCCATCGCCTTGGCGGCGATCAGCAGCTCGACCTCGAACACGCCGTCGGCCAGCGGGCGGGCTTCGGTCTTCACGTCGGCCGAAACCTGCGGGTTCTTGTCCTGGTTCAGGAAGATGTCCGGCGCGCGCGGCGATTCGAACGACAGATCCTTCAGGTATTGGGCGACAACGCCGAACACCGGGCCTTGCTGGCCTTGAGCCGCGTCGGTCATGGACATCTCCTTAATCGAAAAAAGCCGGGTCGAGGTAGCACGGGAACCGTGACGGCCTCAATCGGCGAATTCGAGGCGCACGATCTCGCCGTTCTTGGGCTCGATCCCGGTCAGGGCGCGGATGAAGCCCCAATGCGACACGACGGCGATCTTGTCGCGCCCGGCATAGCCTTGCGCGGCTTCGCGGAATTTCCGCCCGCGCTCGACGATTTGCGCTTCGCTTTCCTCGACGCCGAGCGTGACATGGTCGTGCCACCAGGTTTCCTCGAGATGCGCGAAATCGAGCTCCGGGAAGCGTTTGACGAGCTCGGGCGTGGGCGTGCCGATATCGCAATGGAACGCCGCACGCTCGCGCACCAGCGGTTCGACCGCGATGGGGATGCGCAATTCGCGCGCGATGATCGCTGCGGTTTCCAGCGCCCGGCGATAAGGGCTCGCCAACAAACGCTCGACGCCGTGGGCGGCCAGCACGCCGGCCGCCTCGCGCGCTTGGCGCTTGCCTTCCTCGGTCAAGCGCGGATCGGGGATTCCCGGGTCGATACGGGTTTTCGCGTAGACCGCGTTGAATTCCGATTGTCCGTGACGAATCAACAGCATGGGAACGAAAGGGGGTTCTCTCCCGGCGGGCCCTAAATGGGGATCGCCGCTTGTCGCGGGCTTCCAAGGGCCCTATTTATAACGGGAGCTTCACTCCCCCCAAAGAGGATCGGTTTCGCGTATGGGCGACATGGCTTTTCTGGATATCGTGCTGTTCGCCGCCGTCGCCGGGTTTCTGATCTTGCGTCTGCGCTCGGTCTTGGGCCGTCGCAACGGGGCGGAGGACGCGGAACGTTGGCGGACGCGCCCGCCCGAGCGCACGATGGAGCGCGCCGAACAGGTGCCCGACAACGTGACCCAATTCCCCGGCGCGCCCAAACCGGTCGAGCCGGCGGCCGAGACCGTCAACGAAACCGCCGGCGTCGACACGACCGGCAATCCGGAACTGCGCAAGGGCATCGACGATATCCGCCGCGCCGATCGCGATTTCGACGCGGCCGGGTTTGTGGGCGGCGCCAAGGCGGCGTTCGAGATGATCGTGCTCGCCTTCGCGCAAGGCGATACGGCGACGCTGAAGCCGCTGCTCGCCGCCGACGTGTTCAAGGGCTTCGAGACCGCGATCAAGGAACGCCTTGCCGCCAAGCACACGTTGGAGACGACGCTGGTCGGCATCCGCTCGGCCGAAATCGTCGGCGCCGTGATGGAAGGCCGCAACGCGCTGGTCACGGTGCGGTTCATCTCCGAACAGGTCAATGTCACGCGCGACGCCGACGGCAATGTCGTCGATGGCGAAGCGGCCAAGGTGCTGCGTCTGACCGATCTGTGGACGTTCCAGCGCGATACCGGCAACCGCGATCCGAACTGGATCCTGGTCCGCACGGAAGAGCCGGCCTGATCTTGAAGCGTTTCGTCGCGGCGTTGGCGCTGGCGGCCTTGGCCGCTTGCGCGCCGCGCGAAGCCCCGCCACCGGCCGCCCCGCCGCCGCCCAAGCTCGCTTTGGCACCGGCGAATTTCGCCGATCTGCCGGGCTGGGCCGACGATCGTCACGCCGAATTCCTGCCCGCGTTTGCGCGGACCTGTGCAAGGCTCGCGCGCTTGCCGGACGATCGCGAAACCGGTTTGGGCGGGCGCGCCGCCGATTGGCGAATCCCTTGCACGCAAGCCGCGGTGGTTCCCGTGGGCGACAATGCCGCCGCCAAGCGTTTCCTCGAAACCGCGTTCCGGCCGTTCCTCGCCTCGGACGAAGCCGCCGGGCCCGACGGGTTGTTCACCGGCTATTACGAGCCGGAGTTGCGCGGCTCGCTGACGCGCGCCGGTGCCTACACGATTCCGCTGCGCGCGCGCCCGGCCGATTTGGTGATGGTCGATCTGGGCGAATTCCGACCGGAGCTGCGCGGCCAGCGTATCGCCGGCAATGTCGTGAACGGCAATCTGCGCCCATACCCCGCGCGCGCCGGCATCAATCAAGGTGCGATCGACAACCGCGCCGAGGTGCTCGTCTGGGTCGACGATCCGGTCGATGCGTTCTTCCTCGAAATCCAAGGCTCGGGCCGCGTCGTGCTACCGGATGGCCGCGTGCTGCGCTTGGGCTATGCCGCGCAAAACGGCCAGCCTTATGTCGCGATCGGCCGCACATTGATCGAACGCGGCGCGCTGACGCGCGAAACCGTGTCGATGCAGTCGATCCGCGCGTGGCTCAGCGCCAACCCGGCCGAAGCGCGCGCGGTGATGGAAACCAATCCGTCCTACGTGTTCTTCCGCGTGCTCGACGGCGACGGGCCGCTGGGTGCCGAAGGTGTGGCATTGACGCCCGGCCGCTCCCTCGCCGTCGACCGTTCGCTGATCGCGATGGGAATGCCGCTGTGGCTCGACGCGGAAGACCCGCTGACGCCGAATACGCGCATCCGCCGGATGATGATGGCGCAGGATACGGGCGGTGCCATTCGCGGGGCCGTGCGCGGCGACGTGTTCTGGGGCGCTGGCACCGAAGCCGCCGAGCGCGCGGGCAAGATGCGCTCAAGCGGCCGCTATTGGCTGATGCTGCCCCAAGCGATCGCCGAACGGCGTACGCGGATCAACTAAGCCGTAATCGGAATATGGCGCGGTTGTGCGGCGACGCGCGCCAGCCACGCGCGGATCGCTGGGTAGGGTGCGAGATCGAACCCGCCGCCTTCCTCGGCGACATGCGTATAGGCGTAGAGCGCGATATCCGCGATCGTAAACCGCCCGGCGGCGAAAAACGCGTTCGCTGCCAGATGCGCTTCCATCACGCCTAATGCCGCGATCCCGCGCGCGCGTTTATCCGCCATCGCCAATTCGCGATACGCCGTCATCTCGACCTTGTGCGTGATCCAATAACGCACGGTCGCGATATTCGGCTCGTGGCTGTATTGCTCCCAAAACAGCCAGCGCAGCACTTGCGCGAAATCGCTGGCGTTGTCGGGCAGCAGATCCGTGCCCTTGGCGAGATAGGCAAGGATCGCGTTGGATTCCGGCAGCTTGGTGCCGTCGTCGAGCACCAGCAAAGGCACACGCCCGTCGGGATTGAGCGCGAGGAATTCGGCCGTGCGTGTGGCGCCCGTATCGATATCCATTTCGATGCGGGTATAGGGCAAGGCCTGCTTGTGCAGCATCAGCCGAACCTTATAGGCGTTGCCGGAGGAAAGATTGTCGTAGAGCACGATCATGCCCTCCGGTATAGACGGACCAGCGCCGCCCGCAACCGGGTAATTCGAAGCCAAGGCTAAGCCCTGCTATGTCTCGCCGATTGCCGCCTTTGGGCGCGTTGCGCGCCTTCGAAGCCGCCGCGCGTCTGGGCGGGTTCAAGGCGGCCGCGCGCGAATTGGCCGTGACGCCCGCCGCGATCAGCCAGCAAGTGGCGCAGCTCGAAGCCGTTCTCGGCGTGGCGCTGTTCCGCCGTCACGCGCGCGGCGTGGCGTTGACCGATGCGGGCAGCGCCTATCTGCCTGGCTTGCGCGATGGGTTCGATCGCTTGGCCGAAGCCACGCGCGGGCTGGGCGCGCGGCCGCGCGCGGGCCGTATCGTCGTGTCGGTGCTGCCGAATTTCGCGACCAATTGGCTGGTCCCGCGCTTGCCTTCGTTCCGGCGGCTCTATCCCGAGATCGACGTGAATGTGCGCTCCGAAATCGCGACGGTCGATTTCGCGCGCGACGGCGTGGACCTCGCCATCCGCTACGCCAAGGCGGCCCCGCCGGGCTTCGCGTCGCGGCTGCTGTCGCGCGAGACGTTGTTCCTGGCCGCCGCGCCGGCGCTGGTCGCGGGCAAACCCGGTTTGCGCCGGCCGGTGGACCTTGCGCGCGTCCCGCTGATCCACGACACGAGTGCGGGGCGCAGCGAGCCGCGCCTTGCCTGGGAACCGTGGCTCGATCTGCTGGGCTTGCCGCGCGAATTGGCGCAGCGCGGGCCCGGCTTCATGGACAGCAGCGCCATCTTCCAGGCCGTGCGCCTGGGTCACGGCGTGGGGATCGGCCGTTCGGTGCCGCTCGCCGACGATCTCGCCTTGGGGCGGATCGTGAAGCTGTTCGATCTGGAGCTGCCCTCGGGCTTCGCCTATTGGATCGTCCATCCCAAGGCGGCATCCAAGGATGCGCGGATCGCCGCCTTCGCCGATTGGGTTGCAACGGCGTGACGCGGCGGGGCATTCTCCGCCCGTAAAAGAGGAAACCCGAAATGCCCGTCATCACCACCATCGAAGATCTTCGGCGCCTGGCCCAACGTCGCGTCCCGCGCATGTTCTACGACTATGCGGATTCCGGCTCCTGGACCGAGCAGACGTATCGCGAAAATTCCTCCGACTTCGCCAAGATCCGTCTGCGCCAGCGCGTCGCCGTCAATATGGACGGGCGCAGCTTGAAGACGCAGATGATCGGCCAAGACGTGGCGATGCCGGTGGCGTTGGCGCCCACGGGCCTCACCGGCATGCAGCATGCCGACGGCGAAATCCTGGCGGCGCGCGCCGCGGCGAAATTCGGCGTGCCCTTCACGCTATCGACGATGAGCATTTGCTCGATCGAGGATATCGCCCAGAACACCGACAAGCCGTTCTGGTTCCAGCTTTACATGCTGCGCGACCGCAAATTCATGGAACGCTTGATCGACCGCGCCAAAGCGGCGAAATGCTCGGCGCTGGTGCTGACACTCGATCTGCAAATCCTCGGGCAGCGCCATAAGGATTTGAAGAACGGTCTGTCGGCCCCGCCCAAGCCCACGCTCGCCAACATGATCAATCTCGCCCTCAAGCCGCGCTGGTGTTTGGGCATGCTCGGCACCAAGCGCCGCTTCTTCGGCAATATCGTCGGCCATGTGACGGGCGTCGAAGACGTGTCGTCGCTGTCGTCCTGGACCGCCGGCCAATTCGACCCGACGCTGAGCTGGGCAGATGTCGCCTGGGTCAAGGAACGTTGGGGCGGCAAGCTGATCCTGAAAGGCATTCAGGATGTCGAAGACGCGAAGCTCGCCGCTGCCTCGGGCGCCGACGCGCTGATCGTGTCCAACCATGGCGGCCGTCAGCTCGACGGTGCGATTTCGTCGATCGCAGCGCTGGCACCGATCGTCGACGCGGTCGGCGACAAGATCGAAGTGCATATGGATGGCGGCATCCGCACGGGCCAGGACGTGCTGAAGGCGATCGCCATCGGCGCCAAGGGTACCTATATCGGCCGCGCGTTCCTTTACGGCCTGGGCGCGATGGGCGAAACGGGTGTCACCAAGGCGCTCGAGATCATCCGCAAGGAACTCGACATCACCATGGCGTTCTGCGGCAAGACCGATGTGCGCACGCTGGATCGGAACGATCTGATCCTGCGCGAGGACGCGCAGCGCGAACTCGGCCTGCGGCATTAGGCGCCGGACGGATGCGCAAGGCGATCGTCCCCGACGCGCATCTGTTCGAAGCCTCTATGCGCGACGTGAAGCCCTTGAAGGGCAAGCGTCGCGCGCGGGCGGTGCCGAAGCCCGCACCCGCATCCGCGCCCGTCGTCGAGAAGCCGATTATCTACACGGCGCGGTCACCGCGGGGCTTGCCGCTCGCACCCAAACCCACCGCCGTGCTCAAACCGCAAGCGCCGGGCTTGGACGGTTCGACCGAACGCAAACTCACGCGCGGGCTGTTGGAGATCGACGCGACGATCGATCTGCACGGCATGACGCAAGCCCAAGCGCATACGACGCTCGACCGCTTCGTCGGGCGGCATGTGAATCAAGCGTCACGTGTGTTGCTGGTCGTCACCGGCAAGGGCAAGGGCGGGGATGGCGTGCTCAAACGCCAGATGCCCGAATGGCTGATGGCCGGGCCTTACGCGTCGCGCATCTTGCGCATCGTCACCGCCGCGCGCGGCCATGGCGGCGGCGGCGCCTTCTACGTGCTGCTGCGGCGCAAGCGATGACGCCGTTCGGCGCCAAGGTCCGCGAGCTACGCCGGGAACGCGGCATCACGATGAAGCGCATGGCCGGCGATCTCGATATCAGCCAGGCGTTCCTGTCCGCGCTCGAACACGGCCATCGCGGAAGGCCGAGCCCTGCGTTGCTCGTGCAGATCTGCGAATATTTCCATCTGATCTGGGACGATTACGAGGAGATGCACCGCCTGGCGCGCCTCTCCCATCCCCGCGTCGTGGTCGATACGCGCGGGCTCGACCCTGTACGGACGGAGCTCGCGAACCTCCTGGCCGACAAAATTGACGGTTTGTCGGACCCGGATGCCGCAAATCTCCTGGAACGCCTAAAAAACGCGCAGCCTGTGGCGAAAAGAGCGCGAACATCACGCCCATAACCCATTGTTTTTTCTTCAGAATTCCTTATTTCGGCCCGATTTCTCCGGCTTAATCGTTCGCGTGGAACGACAAGAACGGAGAATTCCGATGTCCCCCCAAGTTTCGTCCCTGAAGCGTCCCGCGTTGAAGCGCTCGGCTGCGGTTGCGTTGGTCCTCGCCGCGGCAATTTTCACCTCCGCCTGCCAGATGACCCAGACAGAGAACCGCGTCGCGACTGGTGCGGCGATCGGTACGGGTGTGGGTGCGGCGGCGAGCATCATCGGCGGCGGCGGCCTGCTGACCAATACGCTGGTCGGCGCGGGCGTGGGTGCCGCTGGCGGCTGGCTCTACGACCAGGCGAAAAAGAAATAAGCGAAAGGAGACGAACATGACCGCTCTTACGATCAAGCGTTCGGGCACGCTCGCTTTCGCATTGGCGGGGGCATTGCTGCTCTCCGCCTGTCAGATGAACAAGACCGAGGAACGCGCCGTCACCGGTGCGGCGATCGGTACGGGCGTGGGTGCCGTGATCGGCGCCATGTCCGGCGGCCTCGACATGGGGGCGGGTGCGGTCATCGGCGGCATCGTCGGTACGGCCGGCGGTCTCGCCTATGACGCGATCGAAGGCGACGGCAAGAAGCCCGCCCGGAAATAGAAATCGGGCGCTCGGGAACAGAGAGAGCGCCCCGCACCGTCCCGGGATCGAGCCTGCCTGCGCGCGGCCGACCCGGGGCGGTGCATCTCTCTACAAAATGAACTTCGACTCCGGGCTACTCGGCTTTCTTATCTCTTGAAAGCCAATACACCACAGCGCGTAAATACAAATTAATAAGTGCTCGTTTTGCGCGTCTATGCGCCATATGTCCGAAGACCATCAACATTGAAGATGATAGAACTACGTACGTCAGAGTAGCGACGAGCCTAGTGTCTAAAAACTTCGGATCAGAAAAGTAATTATAAGCTATAAACACTAAGCCTGCAGTCCAATTGACATAGCCTAGATAAGCAAGCCCATTTGCTAAATCTGCATTAGCAGTTAGTTTATCTGCCTTAGGGTTCTTCCCGAAGTCTGTGCCTGTTTTGGCGCGAGCAATCTCAACAAATCCCTTTTCTGTCAGCTTTTTTTCGGGATCTATCACTTCTCGTGCCGCATTCACCAAATCTAGATTCCACTTCGTAGAATCAGTAAAGAGCCCTAATTCAATATCTCCAGCAATCTTCTTTAGAATCCAACCTTCTATAGCATCACGGGAAAACGTGTTTAATACTGCTCCTGTAGCAAGTGTCACTAATATCAAAAGTACTGCTAAAACTATCCAAGATGCTGTCCCCAATTTTGCTTCACTAAGAAAGCTAATGATCCAACTAAGCTCATCAATTATTCCGCCTGATGCAGTAAGCCCAAGTAGCAGCAAATTAATGATAGCTATAGTTCCGCAAACGAATTGCGTCTTAACTGCGTACTCATTCGGGATTGGAACTCGACTGACGATCTGTTCGAGGACCTTTTCCATGGAGCGCCTCTAGTTGTTTCCCTATATTGCAAATTATCACAAAATGAACTTCGACAGATCGGCGTTCTTGGCGAGGCCCGCGACCTTGTCGCGCACATAAGCGTCGTCGATCGCAATCGTCTCGCCGCCTTTATCGGTGGCGGTGAACGAGATTTCCTCGAGCAAGCGTTCGAGGATCGTGTGCAGACGGCGTGCGCCGATATTTTCCACACCGCGATTCACTTCCGCCGCCAGATCCGCGATCGCGTCGATCGCCGAATCCTCGAAGCGTAGCGTCACCTTCTCGGTGCCGAGCAAAGCGACGTATTGCTTGATCAGCGAGTTCTCCGGCTCTTTCAGGATCTGGATGAAATCGTCCTTCTCCAAACCCTTCAATTCGACGCGGATCGGCAAGCGGCCCTGCAATTCGGGCAGCAAATCCGACGGCTTCGACACATGGAACGCGCCCGACGCCACGAACAGGA
Organism: Tagaea sp.; assembly: GCA_965228135.1. GTDB lineage: Bacteria > Pseudomonadota > Alphaproteobacteria > CACIAM-22H2 > CACIAM-22H2 > Tagaea. The sequence continues at coordinate 3,335,469 of OZ245798.1, read as the reverse complement.
TGTGGTCGGTCTTCACCGGCCCGTGCTTGGTGTTGACGGTCGTGCCCTCGATCAGCGGCAACAGATCGCGCTGCACGCCTTCGCGCGAAACATCCGCGCCGCGCACGCCGTCGCGGCCCGCGATCTTGTCGATCTCGTCGATGAAGACGATGCCGTTCTGCTCGACCGCGAGCTTGGCTTCTTTCACCATGCGCTCCTGGTCCAGCAGCTTGTCGGCTTCTTCCTGCAGCAGCACGGCGTAGGATTCCGACACCTTCATGCGGCGCGGCTTGGTGCGCTGGCCGAAGGCCTTGCCGAGCATTTCCTGCAGATTGCCGATGCCCATTTGGCTGCCGGGCGGGGCGCCGGGAATTTCCATCATCGGCATCTGGAACGCCGCGTTGTCGGCGACTTGCAGCTCGATCTCCTTGTCGGAGAGCTGGCCCTCGCGCAGCATTTTGCGGAACTTCTGCTTGGTGTCGGCCGAAGCATTGGCGCCGACCAAGGCTTCCAGCACGCGCTCTTCCGCCGCGAGTTCGGCCTTGGCTTCGACCTCCTTGCGCAGGCGGTCGCGCGTCATCTGGATCGCGGTTTCCAGCAGGTCGCGCACGATCTGTTCGACGTCGCGGCCGACATAGCCGACCTCGGTGAACTTGGTCGCTTCGACCTTGATGAACGGCGCTTGGGCGAGTTTCGCCAAGCGGCGCGCGATTTCGGTTTTGCCGCAGCCGGTCGGCCCGATCATCAGGATGTTCTTGGGCAGAACTTCCTCGCGCAATTCCTCGGGCAATTGCAGGCGGCGCCAGCGATTGCGCAAGGCGACGGCGACGGCGCGCTTGGCGGCGTGCTGGCCGACGATGAAGCGGTCGAGTTCGGAAACGATCTCGCGGGGTGTGAAAGCAGGGCTGCTCATTTAATCTCTTCGATCGTCAAACTGGTGTTGGTGTAGACGCAAATATCGGCGGCGACCTTCATCGACCGCTCGGCGATTTCGCGCGCGGAAAGATCGGTCGCACCGGCAAGGGCGCGCGCGGCCGACAAGGCGTAATTGCCGCCCGAGCCGATCCCGATCAGCCCGTCTTCAGGCTCCAGCACGTCGCCCGTCCCGGTCAGTACCAGCGAGGTCGATTTGTCCGCGACCGCCATCATCGCTTCCAGGCGGCGCAGATAACGATCGGTGCGCCAATCCTTGGCGAGCTCGACGCAAGCGCGGACGAGCTGGCCGGGATGCTTCTCCAGCTTCGCCTCAAGCCGCTCGAACAACGTAAACGCGTCGGCGGTGGCACCGGCGAAGCCGCCGATCACCGAACCGTCCGGCCCGATGCGACGCACTTTGCGCGCGTTGGATTTGATGATGGTGGGGCCCAGGCTCACCTGGCCGTCGCCGGCGACGACGACATGGCCCCCGCGGCGGACGCACAAAATCGTCGTGCCGTGCCAAAGCTCGTTTTTCGGATTGTCCATGGCGACTCATCTAGGCAAAAGGTTAACGCGCTTCAAGACGATAGCCCGCAATCGCGCTTATGTGTGGCCCAATACCCTTCATATCCCGTATAACTCGGGCGTTTTCCGGCACTTAAGAGAGACCCATGGCCGAAGCCAAATCCGCCGTTGTCGTTCTGCCCGTCGCGCGCCGCGCCACGGTCAAACGCGCGACCAAGGAGACGCAGATCGAAGCGACCGTCAACCTGGATGGCACGGGCGTCTACGACGTCCACACCGGGATCGGTTTCCTCGATCACATGATGGAACAGTTGTCGCGGCATTCGCTGATCGACATCCATCTGCGCGCCAAGGGCGATCTGCATATCGATTTCCACCACACGACCGAAGATGTCGGCATCGCGCTGGGCGAAGCCGTGTCGAAGGCGCTGGGCGACCGCAAGGGCATCGTGCGCTACGGCGAAGCGACGATCCCGATGGACGAAACGTTGACGCGCGTGGCGCTCGACGCGTCGAACCGCCCCTATCTGATCTGGAAGGTGAATTTCACCCGCCCGAAGCTGGGCGACATGGACACGGAACTGTTCAAGGAATGGTTCCAGGCCTTCGCGCAAAACGCGGGCCTGACGCTCCATGTCGAAAATCTCTACGGCGAGAACAACCACCATATCGTCGAGAGCAGCTTCAAGGCGCTGGCGCGCAGCTTGCGCGCGTCGATCGCCATCGATCCGCGCAAGGCCGACGCGATTCCGTCGACCAAGGGCGTGCTCGGCGGCGGCTCGGCCGACGGCCAGAACGTGTGATGCGGCGCCCGAAACGGTATACGGCGCATCTGCGGCCTTTCGCGCGCGACATCGATCGCGGCGCGGTGTTCGTGAAGGACGGCTTCTCCTGGGCCGCCTTCGTGTTCCTGCCGTTGTGGGCGCTGTATCATCGCCTGTGGTGGGCGGCGTTCGGCATCGTCGTCGTCTATGCGTGCCTCGCCTTGGCGGTGGATGTGCTGCATCTCGATCCGTTCACCGATGCGCTGATCGGTATGGGCTTCGCGCTGATCGTCGGCTTCGAAGCCAATGATTGGCGGCGCGACGATCTTTATCGGCGCGGCTGGGTCGAACGCGGCCTCGCCTCGGGCCGCGATCTGGACGAAGCGGAACTCGACTGGTTCCGTCGCCATCCGGCCGCCCTATGAAAATCGCCGTCGTCGATTACGGGTCGGGCAATCTGCGCTCGGCCGCCAAAGCGTTCGAGCATGAGGCGAAGGGCCGCGCCGAAATCGTCGTCACCTCCGACGCCGATGTCGTGCGCAAGGCCGATCGCATCGTGCTGCCGGGCCAAGGTGCGTTCGGCGATTGCGCCGCCGGTTTGCGCGCCGTGCCCGGCATGGTCGATGCGTTGAACGACGCGGTCGTCAAACGGGGTGCCCCGTTCCTCGGCATTTGCGTGGGCATGCAATTGCTCGCCGCGACCGGCTACGAACATGGCGTGCATGACGGGCTCGGCTGGCTGGGCGGCGAAGTGCGCCGCATGGAACCGAAGGACCCGACGCTCAAATTGCCGCAGCTTGGCTGGAACGCGCTCGACTTCGCCGATCATCCCTTGCTGAAGGGCTGGCCGAAAGGCGCGCATGTCTATTTCGCCAACTCCTATCACTTCATGCCGGCCGACAAGGCGAACGTGATCGCGACGGCGGATTACGGCGGGCCCATCGTTGCCGCCGTGGCGAAGGGCAACATCGCGGGCACGCAATTCCATCCCGAAAAAAGCCAAGCAATCGGCCTCGCTTTGGTTTCCAATTTCCTCGAGTGGCGCCCGTGATCCTGTTCCCCGCGATCGATCTGAAGGGCGGCAAATGCGTACGCCTCTACAAGGGCGACATGGCGCAGGCGACCGTATTCAACGACAGCCCCGGCGATCAAGCCGCGCAGTTCGTGAAGGCGGGTGCGCGCTGGATCCATGTCGTCGATCTCGACGGCGCCTTCGCAGGTAAGTCGGTCAACGCCGATGCCGTGCGCGCGATCCTGAAAAACGCGAACGTGCCCGTGCAGCTTGGCGGCGGCATTCGCGACGACGCGGCGATCGCATCGTGGCTCGACGCGGGCGTGACGCGCGTGATCCTCGGCACCATCGCGTTGAAGGACCCGGATTTCGTCAAGCGCGCGTGCAAAACCTTCCCCGGTAAGATCGTCGTCGGCATCGACGCGCGCGGCGGCCATGTCGCCGTGCAAGGCTGGGCCGAAACGTCGGACATGAAGGCCGTCGACCTCGCGCGCAAATTCGAGGATTCGGGCGTGGCCGCGATCGTCTACACCGACATCGATCGTGACGGCGCGTTGCAGGGCCCGAACGTGGACGCGACGGTCGCGATGGCCAAGGCCGTGACGATCCCGGTCATCGCTTCGGGCGGCGTGTCGTCGCTCGACGATCTGGCCGTGTTGAAGCGCCACGCGAAAGACGGCATCGCGGGTGTCATCTCCGGCCGCGCGTTGTACGACGGGCGGATCGATCTGCGCGCCGCAATCGACTTGCTGGAAGCCGCCTGATGCTGAAAATCCGCATCATCCCCTGCCTCGACGTCAAAGCCGGCCGCGTGGTGAAGGGCGTCAACTTCGTCGATCTGATCGACGCGGGCGATCCGGTCGAAGCCGCCGCCGCCTATGACGCCGCGGGTGCCGACGAGCTGTGCTTCCTCGATATCACCGCCAGCCACGAGAACCGCGAAACGATCTACGACGTCGTGGGTCGCACCGCCGCGCGCTGCTTCATGCCCCTGACCGTCGGCGGCGGCGTGCGGAGTGTCGAGGATATCCGCAAGCTGTTGCTCGCGGGTGCGGACAAAGCCTCGATCAACACGGCGGCGGTGACGCGGCCGGAATTCGTGCGCGAAGCGGCCGAGAAATTCGGCAGCCAATGCGTGACCGTGGCGATCGACGCCAAGCAGGTCTCGCCCGGCAAGTTCGAGGTGTTCACCCATGGCGGGCGGACCGCGACAGGGCTCGACGCGGTCGACTGGGCCCGGCGCATGGCCGAATACGGGGCGGGGGAAATCCTGCTGACCTCGATGGATCGCGACGGCACGAAGGTCGGTTACGACCTGCCGCTGACGCGCGCCATCGCCGATGCCGTCACCGTGCCGGTCATCGCGTCCGGCGGTGTCGGCACGCTCGACCATTTCGTCGCCGGCGTGCGCGAAGGCCATGCGGCGGCCTTGCTCGCCGCCTCGGTCTTCCATTTCGGCAAATTCACGGTGGGCGAGGTCAAGCAGCATCTGGCCAAGGCCGGGTTGCCGGTTCGCACTTGATCGCGCGGGCGATTGGGCTCAAATTCTTCGAATAATGACCGAAACGGCCCCGCACCCCGCCACCGATATCATCCTGGACCGCTTGTTCCGGACCATCGAGTCCCGGCGCGGCGCCAATCCCGAAACGTCGCACACCGCCAAGCTGTTCCAGAAGGGCACGAAGAAAATCGCCCAGAAGGTCGGCGAGGAAGCGGTCGAAGTCGTGATCGAAGCGGTGCGCAACAAGCGCGAGCGCCTGATCTCCGAAAGCGCCGACCTCATGTATCACTTGCTCGTGTTGTGGGCCGATGCGCGGGTCGATCCGCACGAAGTGTGGGACGAGCTGGGCCGGCGCGAAGGCATGTCGGGCATCGCCGAGAAAGCCGCGCGCGGCTTCGACGACGAGGACAAATGACCTACGACCCCAACAACATTTTCGCGCGGATCCTGCGCGGCGAAATCCCGTGCAAGAAGGTGATGGAGAACGACCATGTTCTCGCCTTCCACGACATCAATCCGGGGGCACCCGTCCATGTGCTGGTGATCCCGAAGGGCGCTTACGTCTCGATGGCGGATTTTTCCGCCAAGGCGTCGCAAGCCGAACAGGCCGCGTTGATGACGGCGATCGGCGACGTCGCGCGCCAGATGGGCGTGTCGGATTCGGGCTATCGCGTCATCAGCAATGCGGGCGACGACGGCCATCAGGAAGTGCCGCATCTGCATTTCCATGTCGTCGGCGGGCGCAAGCTCGGCCGGATGCTGCCGCGCGCCGATTAAGGTCCGGGCACGTCGCGATAAAGCTTCTTTAGCTTCGCCAGGAATTCCGGGCCGGACTTCGCCAACGTGCCCGTGACCGGATCGGCACCCAGCATCGTATCGGTCGCTTCCAGCGAGAAATCGCGCACGAATTCCACGCGCGTATCGCGCGAAGCCGCGATCTCCTTCACACCGCCGCCTTTGCGGATGATCGATGCGGCGATGGCGCCGTCTTCGATCGCTTGGGTCGCCCCTTGGCCCAGCGTGGGCACCATCGCTTGCGCGGCGTCGCCCAGCAGCAGCACGCGGCCGGAAGCATCGCCGCGCTGGAGGGGCGAGACCTGCAGCCGCGCCCAATGCAGCTCGCTTTCCTCGTTGCGCGCGCGCGCCAGGATCCACGCGACCGACGGGCAGGGCGGCTTGTCCTTCGGCAGGAAGCATGCGTGCCGGAATGCCTCGGTCTTGTGATGCGCGTCGATCGTCTCGCCGCCCAGCGCGAATACGCCGCAGGCATAGACATGGCCGCCGGGCACGCGATAGGCGAGCAGGCGGTTATTGCCGTGGAACCATTGCCGGTAATCGTCGAACGGGCTGCCTTCGTCGCTGGTCAGCAAGCGCCAAATGCCGATCCCCATTTGTTGCGATTGGATCGGCCCGCAGGTGAGTTCGCGCAATTTGCTGAACCGCCCGTCGCCCGCGACCAGCAGATCGTAACCGCCGCTGCGGATCGTCTCGCCCGACGGCGTTTTGAAAACGGGCACGAGGCGCTTGGCGGAATCCTCCTCCAGCGCCGTGAATTCGTGGCCGTAGCGCGTGCGGGGCAGAACGGGTGCGCGCATCAGCGCGTAAAGCTCGGACCAGCGCAGCCGCGCCCCGGTCTCGTCGGCCAGGTCGAGAAGGTCGAGATCGAGCAGCTTCGTGCCGTCGACCAGTTCGACGACCCAGGTCCGCCATTCCCACGACGCCGCGCGCAATCGGGCATGCGTTTCGGGATCGTGCAGGCGCAGCGCTTTGAACCCGTTGGGGCCGAGATTGAGGCCCGTGCCGGCACCATCGTGCTCGCCGGGCGCGACGCGCTCGTACAAATCGACCGTGACGCCCGCAACGCCGTCGAGATTCTTGGCGAGCAAAGAGCCCGCAATGCCGCTGCCGATGATCGCGATCCGCATGATCCGGTACTTAGCAAGCGCCGGACCAGCTTCAGCGGATAAGCATTAACGCTGATGCTGCCTAAATTAAGCAGCTAACTGATCTATCTTTTTGCATCTGTCCCGATGGGCTTTTTCAGAGCCCTCAATTCCGTCAGATAGCGCATTCCAAATTCTGTTAATTGACAGAATACAGAAACACCACCTTGTGTTGATTTTGCAGAATATATATTTAAAAGATTGAGTGCCTTGAGCTGAAGCATGATCGTTTCGAAATCCGATTCGCGCAAATAAAACGATCTACCTGAATGATTAAACACCTCTTTGATACCGCTTGAGATATCTGACTTTAAATTCTCATAAGCAACCGGTCCGATTACTTTTGGTCCAACAATCCCGAACAACTGATCCCAAGAAAGCTCTTGAGACCAGCTTCTATTATCGTTGTAACGTTCATTAATATATTTACCACCAACTGTTACTAGATCGGTTCCAGACGCCAACTTTGGATTTGCTTTCGGAATGTCATTTTTACGCAACTTTAAATTTTCTTCCTGAAGCGCATCGTTCTGCTGCCGAAGCTGGTTAATCTGGGAAAGTAACTCCGGCGCCGTAGCAATATCACCTCTCACCCAACCAATTGCTGGATGGGCCTTAATCGTCTGTGATAGCGCGACGATCACCAATCCCGGTAAATCTGATGCGGATTTCCAAAATTTAACGAGCCGACCTTCTGAGACTTTCTTCCGAAAAGTCTCCAATTTTTCTCGAATCGTCGGATCAGGCTCTGACTTGCCTATCGCGATCTGCAAAGGGTCGCCGTGTATGAAAGCCAATACTTTTATGCCCTTTTTTACGGCATAGTCGTACTCCTTTTCCGTGTAGCTCACTCCATCAGCACTGACCGATCCATATCTACCGCCAATTATAATGATGTAATAATCGCAATCGTCGATTACCTTTTTGATGAATTCAAATTGCTCTTCGTCTGCTGCTGGAAATAGCTCCATTCCCGCAGGGATTCCGTCGAGACTCATCACGGCATGCATAACTTGCCGCCGTTCCTCCTGCAAATCTGTAAAGGTTGAACTAATAAATACCTGATATCGCTTGTCCGACATTGTCGGCCCTCACTTCTTTCGGCGAATAAATCGCCGCCTGTCTCCAACCCTATAATCCAGCGACAACTTCAAAATACAACTTTTTCTTTTTCCGATTCAATTGAATCTACCCGGCAAACCTTGAGGCGGCTGTTTCGACCGTGGTGATGTGGCTGCGCATTTCGGCGGCGGCATTCGGCTGATCGCCGCGCAGGATCGCCTTCACCACGCGGTCATGTTCCTCGTGCGAGCGCGCCATGCGGCCCAGCGAACCGAACTGCGCCCGGCTGAACGGCGAAATGCGCGTACGCGTCGCTAGCGTGATCTCGACCAGATATTCGTTGTGGCTGCCGGCGTAGATCGCCGCGTGGAATTCTTCGTTGAGGTGGTGATAGCGCTTCGGATCGCCGCCGCGCACCGCCTCGCCCAGATCGCGGTGGATGGTTTCGAGTGCGGCGCGCTCGCGGGGCGTCATATGCACGGCCGACAGGCCGGCGCACAAAGCTTCCAGCTCGGCCAGCACGTCGAACATGCCACGCAGGCGTTCGACCGATGGCAAGGCGACCAGCGCGCTTTGGTGTGCACGCAATTCGATCAGGCCCGATGCGGCCAGTTCGCGCAACGCCTCGCGCACGGGCGTGCGCGACACGTTGAAGCGCCGCGCGATCTCCATTTCTTCCAGCGGCGTACCCGGCGCCAGGCGGCCCTGGACGATCTCGTCCGCCAATTGGCCGCGCAATTCCTCGCCCCGCGTGCGGGCGGGACGCGCCGTAACGTCTTCGGCAGGGCGGGGCGGGAAGGCGGCTGGGCGCAAAATCGGTTCCCTCTCGTGAGGTCAGGAACCGATGTTAGCGATTAGCGTGCCAGACTCAAACGGCGATAGGCGAGCGCTTCGGCGATATGCGCGCGCGCGGGCGTGGCCGCCCCCGCGAGGTCCGCGATGGTGCGCGCGACGCGCATCACGCGGTGATAGCCCCGCGCCGACAGGCTGAGGCGCGTCGCCGCATCGTCGAGCAATTTGCGCCCCGCCGGTTCGGGGGCGGCGAGGTCTTCGAGCGCCCGGCCGTCGAGCTCGGCATTGGTGCGCGGGCGTTCGCCCTCGGGCAGATCGGCGAAGCGGCTACGCTGCGTCTCGCGCGCCGCCGCCACGCGCGCGGCCACATCGCGGCTGCCTTCGGCGGCGGGCGGCAGCGACAAATCGCCGGGCCGCACCGCGGGCACGTCGACATGCAAATCGATACGGTCGAACAACGGACCGGAAATCCTGGCCTGATACTCGATCGCGCATTTGGGCGCCCGCCCGCAGGCTTGGGCGGCATCGTCCAAATGCCCGCAGCGGCAGGGGTTCATCGCCGCGATCAATTGGATGCGCGCCGGGTATGCGACATGCGCGTTGGCGCGCGCCACGACCGCGCGGCCCGATTCCAGCGGCTGGCGCAAGGCTTCCAAAGCGGGGCGCTGGAACTCCGGAAGTTCATCGAGGAACAACACACCGAGATGCGCGAGACTGACCTCGCCCGGCTTGGCGCGCGTACCGCCTGCAAAATCCCAAAGTATCCGCTCAAATATTGCCTATTTCGCAGCAGTTTGTACCCGTAGTGACTGCTCAAAATACCGAAAGTATCTGCACTTATTGCGCTTGTACCGGAAGCTACTGCACAAAATGAAAGGATGAGCCATGGACGCGTTGATTGATGACTTGCGCATGTCACACGTAAACACCCGGTCCATCACTCCTGCTGATGAGGAGGGGCTCAAGCGCGATTATGAAATTCTGGTCGAGGGGGAGATCTGGTTTCAGGAGGCCCTGAGAAATCCCCGTGTGATGGAGTTCAGCGGCGCCGATGGACGTCTTTATCGTCACACGCCCGATTTCGAGATCATCCGCAAAACCGGCCCCGCCATCGTCAGCGGTGACGATATTCCGTCATTTGATGAGATCTGGGATGAATCGACGATTGTCGAAGTCAGGCACTCGAATCATCCCGATCTTAGAGACCCAGACTTCAAGGCTCGATGTGCTGCCCTTGAGCTGCATTGCCGCATGCACTGCATGAAATTCGAGGTCGTAACCGAGACCAGCATCCCCGTGCACAGGCTCGAGAATCTTAAGCTTATTCAGAGATACAGAAACTGGAAGAACTCCAAGTACATCGACAGCCGAGTCACGGACATTCTCGAAGAAGCTGTCTGCATGCCGTTTCGAGATCTCGTGGAAGCACTTCGTAAGGATCAGCCGTCCATGTCGAATCCCCGCGAGTATCTCGAGGGGATGATGGCTGCGCGCAGCATCTACTGGAATATCGATCTGAAACTCCATGACGACCGCCTCATTTTCGATTGGTCTTGCTGGGAGTGGGATATCTGAAGCCTTGAGACGCACGCTCCTGAGGGACACTACAATTCATGGATAAAGCGGTTCGTTATTGCCAATTACAGTCGATTTAGGGGTCCCTGGTCCGAAACATGATCCCTAAGAATCCGCTCTATATTTTTAGTTTTCACTAGATTTTGTATCAGATCAGATTGCTCGAAATACTAATTGTATTCGCACCGATTGTAGACGTTCCGGAACTTACCGCACAAAATGAAAGGGCAAAACCTAGACTCATTGATTAATGACCAACGCACCTCACATGTCGAATCCTTGTCGATCACCCCTGCTGAAGAGGAGGCGCTCAGGCGCGATCATCGAGGGTATTGCGGCTGTGAGCGGCGTTATCTGGAGCGTCGATCTCAATTTCCGTGATGACAGGCTCATATTCGATTGGGATTGCCGACAATGGGATATTTGAAGCCATTCAGGCGCAAGATCCCGCCGGGACGCATTCAGATCACCGGCAGAACGATCTTCGACGGCCATCAAGTCGTTGAATTCGAAGGACCTCTGGAGCGCGACTTCTTGCTGCTTCTTCGTTTCGATACGTCCGTCGCGCGTGTCCAAAGTCAGCCATTTACGATTAGATATCAAAATCCAAATGGGCGCACATATGACTGCACGCCCGATTACCTAGTGGTTAGAAAATCGATACACGACGATACCGAGGTACTCCAAAGCACAATCTATGAAGTGCGGATCAAGAAAAAAGCCGATATGGCCGATCCGACCTTCGCTGCCCGATGCCACGCTCTTCGTGCTTATTGCCTAAACAATCGAATGTCCTTCGAGGTGATTACCGACCTCGAAATCCGCACGCCTTTGCTGGATAACCTGAAGACCCTCTCGCCATATGCCGGATCTGTGGCGCCGCCACATTTCATGGACGCAGTCGCTCACCATATCTCAACAAAATCACCAATAACTTTTGGTCGCCTGCTTGCCGCACTCCGTGCCGAAAAGGATGGGCGAATCAATGTACGGGGGCATCTTTTCTGGATGCTGCTTCGCAACGCAATCCTTTGGGATCGTCATCAACCCTTGACCGACGATACCCTGATTCATGGGCTCGCCGTATGAGCGGCCTCAAAATTCAAACTGGCTCAGCCGTCTACATCAACGGCAAGCCCGGCAAGATTCTGAAGCGTAAGAGCGCAGCCTTAGTTTTGGTCCAGTTCGACGACGAAGAAACTGCCCTAGTACATGTAAATAATCTCGCTGCGCCTCCACCCGATACTCCGGTCACCATTCGGTCTGGTGATTCACTTTCGCCGGCACATCATCAAATTGCCCTCCGGTTCATGGAACGGCTCCTGCCATTCGCAAATCAGAGACGAATACCCAAGGCGATCATGGTCGACCTTGAGAAGGAGCTCGGGGTTCACCGCACAACAATCCAACGAATGCTCAAACGGTTCCGTGACCTCGAAACCTTGGTTGCCTTCGCACCCCCCAATCGACCAGGCGGCAGAGGAAAGTCCCGCCTCTCGGAGCCGGTCGAAGCAATAGTCCAGACACTCATAGAGTCTGAATACCTCTCCAGGAAGAAAATCAGAGTTCAGCACCTCTATGAGCTTGTTGTCGAAGCCTGTGCGACGGCTGGCGTTAAACCGCCAGATAGAAAGACGATCTATCGCCGTATCGACAGCATTCACGAGCACATCAGAGTTAAAAAGCGCGAAGGCAATGCGGCGATTCGCGACAAATTCGAACTACAAAGAGGGAATTTCCCCGACGCCACATATGTTCTCGCCGTCATTCAAATCGATCACACTGAGGTGGACGTCTTCGTCGTCGATGAGTTCACACGTGTGTCAATCGGTCGACCGACCATAACGGTTGCCATTGACGTTTACACAGGAATGGTGACGGGCTTCTACCTGGCTGTTCAAGCACCATCGACCGACATGGTTGGTGCTTGCCTGTACCGTTCAATGATGCCGAAGGCCGAGTGGCTTGCCGACCTCGGAATCAATGCAGAATGGCCAATACACGGCAAGTTCGACACGGTGCATTCCGACAATGCTGCCGAACTGCGATCCGCTTCATTGAGCACGACTTATATGGAACTTCAAATCAACTCAACCTTCCGCCCGGTGGGAAAACCGAGATACGGCGGTCACATAGAAAACTTCTTCAATTGGCTTGCTGAGCACGTAAGGAAGTTACCAGGTGCAACCGGGCCCAATCGCGACGAGAAGACTGATCTTAATGCTGAAAAGACTGCATCCTTTACCCTCCGAGAACTTGAAAAGGAAATCGCTGAACTTATATGCGCTGACTTTCACGCAAAACCGCACTCCGGCGGCTTGTCTCGAATGGGCTACCTTGAGCTAGCCATTCGAAGAGAAAAATACGTGGCGGAAAAATTTCAGTGGGTTCCAGCAACGCGCGAAGAACGTGACGATCTCAGAATTCGATTTATGCCGATGTTTCTGGTCACCGTGCAGCAATACGGCATCCAACTAGATCGCTTCACCTATTCGGATACTATTCTTCGTAGCTGGGTGCGGCAACGCAATCCGAAGAGACCAGACGGAAAGTTCGTCGTTAGACGAGATCCATCAGAATTTAATGTCATCTACTTCCTTGATCCCAATCTCGACAGGTACTTTCCTGTTCCCTTTGCCAATCCCGCTAATCCTCGCGTGAGCGAGCCTGAAGTACGTGATGCAGTTCAAAAACTTAATGTGCTGCGTAAGGAAATCACTCAAAACGCGATCATCGATGCCGTTCGCGCAACGCGTGAGAATGTTGAGCAGGCGCGCAAAAAGACCATAAAAGCCAAACGCCTCCTAAGGCGAGCAGCGGCGGCCAAACAGAAGCCTCTTGATCTTCGACCTCTCAAGCCGATTCGCCCGATGACGACCGTTGTCGTAGACAACGATCAAGATATCGAGCAGTTCGAAACTGAGGAGTTCTGAAGATGGGGTATCTTCATCCTGAGACCGCAGCTTTGCTCGATCGATCCGATAATGATCGAATTGCGCATATCAGGGACAAAAAGATTTGGGTCAATTATCCGCGCGTTCAGGAAATCAGCGAACATTTGAAGCTGTCGGCTAAGTCTGCCGAAGTTCAACGGCCAATGAGGCTTGCCATTGTTGGACATACCGGTAGCGGTAAGTCCCACTTGGTGGAACATTTCTTCAAGAGCGAAGAGAATCGGCATAAGGCGCAGATGCCAGATGACTACTTTCCGATCGTGCTCATCCAACAACCGCCTGAACCCAGAGAAAGCAGACTTTACGAATCCATATTAGAAGCCGTGAGGGTACCATTTCGGGCAAGTGACAATACGCAGCGCAAGCTGCGCCAAGTCATGTCGATATTCAAAACGCTCGGAATTCGACTACTCATAATCGACGACATACATGACGCCCTGAAGGGATCGCTTCTCGCTCAACGGCAGTATCTGGCGGTCCTCCGCTATCTGCTCGAAGTCACAAAAATATCGCTTGTAGTTGCTGGAACGGAGCCGGCCCTTCAGTTCCTTGACCACGACGAACAAATTAGGCGGCGGTTTGAATTTTTTGACCTACCTCGTTTTCAATCAAATAATCAGTTCCGAAGCCTTCTGAAATCGTTCGAGTTGCGTCTGCCGCTCAAGCATCCATCCAATCTGTCTGATCCTGAACTAGCCAACCTCATTTGCATCAGCAGTGATGGATTGGTTGGCTCGGTCGCGAAGATGCTCGAGAAAGCGACGATTTACGCGATCAAATCAGGCATCGAAAAAATCGACCGAAACGTCATCGAGAGATGTGGCTGGGTTCCGCTATCCGAGAAGACTAGAGCGGTCGGTGCGAAGCTCGCATAAAGAGCCATTATTGCTTCAGACGCCGCCCCAGGATGGGGAGTCGCTCTCGTCCTGGATGGTACGTATGTGTCATCGATTCGTGCTGCGCCCATATACGTTCGGAAAGCTTCTATGGCCAAAATTGCACATCTGGAATCGGGATGTTGATGGTTTCAGTAATCAAGAAGTATTGTCACGGCTTTCGTTTTTAAACGGTGTGCCTCCCGAACGTGCGTCAAAGACAACCGTTGCTTCGCTGGAAGGGAGACTATTTCACCAACATCAGCCGCACGGAAAAACGAAGTGGCTTCTGCGACTGGGCATCTTTCATCGATCGCGGCGACTATTCGGTCAGCAGTTTTGCCCACTTTGCCTGCGTTCCGACGATGATCCCTACTTCCGCTTAAATTGGCGGCTGAGTTTCTCGACCGTGTGTCTAAAACATCAAACCGCACTTCTGGATCGCTGCGCAGATTGTGGCGCGCCAGTCGAATTTCACCGGATCGATCCTTTAAAAGCCTGCATGGTCACATGCTATCAATGCGGAAAGAGACTGACAAAGCAACGAACGCCAAGGTGTTCTGCAATAGATCTGGAGTTCGCCCGCAAGTTTGAGATCGCCATGTCGCGATCGACTGTTGATATCGGATCCTTGCGACAGTATCCGGCAGTCGATTTCACCGCTCTCGCTGGACAAATCTGCAGAGTGGTGATGACCGGCGCTCGATCACAGGCGTTGCGAGATGTTTTGCATGACCATTATGGTTTTGATCCGGCACCGTACGACTTCCGATCTCAAGCATTCGAATTCGAAGTTCTTGATGTGAATCAACGTCGCCGGCTGCTCAGAATGTGCGCGCCATTAATCCTCGATTGGCCGCGCGGGTTCATCCGTGCATGTCAAGAGGCTGGCGTCTGGTCGACCTGGGCGAATAAGGATACGAAGCAACTGCCGGCCGCGTATCTCGAGGTTGTTCGAACCCATTTACAGGGCCTCAACCTCCGCTCGTTGCGAATAGTCTCGAGAGTGGCCGCAAAGAAACTCCTCAAACGCAGCGGTACTTGCCTGGCAAATCGCTCGAAGCGTTCAGGCATTCACACCTCGTCGGGAACACCCGTCATTCAAAATATGAAGATAGATGGTCTGCAGCGCAGCGTTCATGCGTCTTTGCGATCATCATTAAAGAACCCGCGCATCACTCATTAACAATGCCGTGGCAAATCGGGATGGCAGGGGTGTCCGAAGTGCTACATCTCCATCTTGAGAACAAGCTGCAGAACTATGAAAAAATTCGTCCTGTACTACGGCGCTAATCATTGCCGAGCCCAGTTACTTTGAGTCCAATATAGTGAATTTCATTCTCAAATCATTTTCTCACGTAGTGATGCGACTCGAGAGTCGCTTGTGCTGGCGAACGACTCGACTTGAAGAGTCCAGTTGCTCGCTATCCACATAATTCACAACGCAGCCGAGTTAACTTGGCGAATCGATCGATCGCTAAGAACGCCATCGTCGATCAAGCACGACCAGAATCAAGTTATTGAAATGAAGCAGCAAACCGCATGCTTCTATATGTACGTTCCTTAATACAATCACTGTGATGCATTTTGTGATGAGCTACCGCCTTACTCACAACGACGCTTCCGTTAGACATTCGACCCGAATCGGCGCAATCGTGTTGCCAATTGAAGTAAAGGCGTCGATCGCCCAATTGCTACTTTGCCGACGCACAATTCCGAATTATTTGGAGCCCTGACCATGACCGCCAAGATGACGTTCTTCCCCGTCGGCAATGCCGACACGACGCTTATCGAGCTAGCCAACGAACGAATGGTTCTCTGCGATTATGCCGATAAGGGCGATAAGAAAGATCCTTACGAATCCCGGATCGACTTGCCGAAGGAGCTGCGCAAAATCCTGGACCAGAAGAATCGAAATTATTTCGATGTCGTGGCCTTCTCTCATCTCGATGACGACCACATCCATGGCTTCTCGGACTTCTTCCATCTCGAATTCGCTGACAAGTACCAAACGCCCGGTCGGATCAAGATCAAGACGCTGTGGGTCCCCGCCGCAGCCATCACCGAGGAAGGTTGCGACGACTATTCGCGGACACTGCGCGATGAAGCGCGCTATCGACTGAAGCAAGGGAAGGGAATTCGTGTCTTTTCCCGTCCCGAAAAGCTTCGCGACTGGCTGCACTCGCACGGGATCCGGCTCGAGGATCGCGCAAGTCTCATTACCGATGCGGGGAAAATCGCTCCTGATTTCGAGCTCACCGGGGAAGATAAGGCTGAATTCTTCATTCACAGCCCGTTCGGCTGGCGACTCGATGAAAACAGGGTCGAGGATAGAAACAACGATAGTCTTTGCTTCCAGGTCACGTTTGCAGAAGGGTCAAGCACTACCCAGGCCTTGTTCTTCGCGGATTGCGACTATGACGCCCTTGGCGACATCGTCGATATTACGCGTAAGCACAAGAACGACGCTCGACTTCGTTGGGATATCTACAAATCGCCGCATCACGGTTCGTATCTCTCGATCGGCGAAGATAAGGGCATTGACGTCACTTCGCCGACCGAGAAGGTGAAGTGGCTGTTAGAAACCCAAGGCCAGTCGGGTGGAGTTATTGTCTCAAGCTGCAATCCGACGCCTATCAAAGGCTCGGACGACGATAAATCGGCGCAGCCGCCTCATCGCCAGGCGCTTAATTACTATTCGAATGTCAAATACATGAAGGATGGTAAAAAGCGCGTCACGATGGAGTTTCCAAATACATCAAAGCCGAAGCCGTCTGTAGTTGAGATTAGCGTCTTTGGTGCAGCACTTATTATGACTGTCCCGATGGGTGCTGCGTCCGTAGCGGCTAACCCCGCACGTGCGGGCCGCGCCGGCTAGCTAATCATGTCCGTATGGTTAGAGGGTCGAGCCAAAGTTTGCACTTTGGCCGACCTAAAATTCGTCAGATCAAATGCCTTCAGCACTTTCGTCGCGACATACGGTGAAAGCTTCGGCATCACCGTTTTCGAATATAGAAAGTCAGACGATGGAGAGGCGGAGTTTGTTGTTGTCGATGTAGCTGTCGATCGACCACAACGGCCTGTCCACGATATTCGAAATAACGAACGAATCGCTGTCGGTTTCGCGCGGCAAGAAACTCTACCCATCATATTCGCATTGCGACCGGACTTTCCGTTCACACCTCATCAGAATGCGGTGCCTATCGGCGTTAATACTTCAATATGTATCGATGACCGCCCGCATTATGAGGCCGCACTAAGCTGGACGCCGAAGGAATGTATTGAGCGTATTCGTAGCTGGCTCAACAAGGCCGCTAAGGGAGAGCTGCAAGATCCAGCTCAGCCGATTGAGCCGCTTTTCTTTCATGTCAAACACAGCATCATTTTGCCTCAAAGCGGTTTGGCCCAACCAGATCAGATCATGCGACTCAATGCGTTTATCCAGAACGCAGAAGGAAGCGTGATCTTGACGCATCTTGATGAGCAATTGTTCAAGAAGAAAAATCACGCGGGGCGCATTGCCGTTGTGCCCGTAGTGCTGCCAACACAAGTGATGAGCGGTATCCGCAACACGCCTTCAAATCTCGGTGAGCTGACCGATGTTTTGGCTGGCATGGGTATCGATTTGCTAGATCTTCTGCGAGCACGAATTATCGCCTGGCAAACCGAAGAGGACTCCGGAAACGCCATTCTTTCGGCGCACCTAGCCATATGTGTGCTGGGTAAAGTCCGAGACAACACAGCCGATCGTGAAATATCGGATGCAAAGGTCTTCATCGCCGACGGTACTTGCGTCGGCGATGTAGGAGAGGAAATTGGCGTACTCCTTAAAAAAGTAATGGAAGCGAAGACTGGCACTGGTCTCTATGTAAAACGTCTGACTGCCGATGTGTCGGCTAAAGGACGGAGTATCAAGACGGTGCCGGTTAACGTTTATCTGGATTACGATAGGGTCACGGCGCGCCTGTTCTCTGGCGCTGATGATCACTCATCCACTAACCTTGCCCTCGTAGGGGCCGGTGCAATTGGCAGCCATATCGCTAATAATCTAGCGCGAGAGGGTTCTTTCATCTGGTCGATTGTCGATAAAGACATCCTATTGCCGCATAATCTAGTCCGTCATGTTCTGTCGCGGGAACATGTCGGCAGATACAAAGCAGACGCGCTAGCAGAGGAAATCTGCCTCCTATTCAAAGATCATAAAGCGGCTGCGGCACTGGTTGCTGACGTATTCGATACTGTTCCGGACAAGCAGAATGCGTTGAAAGGCATTCTGACGTCGGCTGGCGTTATCATCGATTGCTCAGCATCTATCGCCGTTGCGCGCTTCCTGAGCGATTATCCTGATGCCACTGCTCGGCGAATATCGGCGTTCTTCAACCCATCAGGCACAGCAACCGTTGTGATGGCCGAACCGGCTACGCGTAATGTGACGCTTCGAGATATTGAAGCACAGTATTATCGAGCGGTTCTCAGGAGAGAACACCTCACTAACCATCTGGATATCGGCGCTGCCACGATCCGATATTCCGGATCCTGCCGTGATGTAACGGTAAAGATCCCCGAACGCGCCGCTGCCAGTCTAAGTGCAACCGCTTCTACAGGGATCCTGAACGCTCTCAAGACATCTGATGCCAGTCTGACAGTTTGGACGAAGACCGATCGTGGTGGCCTCGAAATTGACGAGATCGCCATCGAACCTATCGTACGGATTGATGGACCAGGTTGGAAAATCACCTATGACAAAGGACTGATTGAAACTCTACGCAAGGTAAGGAAAACACACCTGCCGAACGAAACTGGTGGTGTTTTGCTTGGAATTATCGACTTCGCCGCACGTTCAATTCATGTCGTTGATGCGCTTGAAGCACCGTCCGATAGCGCCGAAAGCCCCGGAGGGTTTGAGCGCGGCATTGTTGGCTTGCAAGAGGAGATCGATAAGCGGTGCCAGAAGGTGCATGGTCAAATTCGATACGTCGGGGAATGGCATTCTCACCCAAAAGGCGCATCTGCTCGCCCAAGCCGAACGGACATCGAGCAGCTCAATTGGCTCTTCAAGAATCTGCAGGTCGACGGCTGCCCCGGTCTCATGATGATCATCGGGGAAAATGAAGAATCAGTATGTTTGGCAGAAGCGATTTGATCGATTAACGATGGGAAAGAGGCATCTCACTCAGAATGAAAATGGACATCAACATTCATGGCCTGAGCGTAATGACCTTCTCTTTCTCGCGGCCATATATCTATCGTCTGCTAGATGGATTTGAGCTCCATCTGCCATTCAACGCGAAAGTCGACAAGACGCTCGCTAAAGACACAATCATACGAATATTCGGCGCCAATATTGGAATTCGGAGTCTCGAATCGCCACAGCGAGAACTCGGATACGCACGTCTTGAAGTTCCGATGCTGTTCGATGGCGATTCAGCGGAATTCTTCCCCACACTGCCCATACGTCTCTCGGAGACAACGGTCGCTGCGATCGATGACCTTCGACGGGAGGGCGACTTCGAACTGCTTATAAAGCTGAAAGGGGATGCCAAAACAGATCGCGGCGGAAGCACGCTGAATACCGATTGGACTCTGCATATTGCACGATCAGATTGGCTAGAAATGCTGTCGGCCGCAGGTGTGCATAGTACGATATTGATTGAGATCAGATTGCCTTCAAGCAATGCGGATTCACCATTTCACGCAGCCTCAATTCAAATGAAGCGCGCTCAGCAAGCATTCAATTCTGGTTTCTACGGAGAATGCGTTGCTGCGTGCAGGCATGTCTACGAAGAGATCGAAAATGCTTTAAGCGATCAATGGCGAGCAGCTTTTAAACTGCAACAGCAAGATTCCAAGTTGATGACTAAGCAAGATAGAGAAAAATTAATTGCCGCTTCTGCAGCCCACTATACGCATCTTGCTCATCACTCGTCAGCGCAAGGTGGTGATGCTCATGCCCGTGCCGACGCGAAAATGATTATGGCGATTACCGCGTCCTTGCTCGGCAATTTTCAAGCGCGACATCTCGTCTAGGCTTTATCAGCCTTCTTTTCACGCAGTTTCCGAGGGCTCGCTGGTTTAGCCGCCTGACCCATCAGCTTTTCACACGAAAGAATAAGCTCACGCGCATAGATGTTTGCCGCTTCTTTCACGCCCTCCTTGGTCACGCCGAAAACCATATAAGAAAGATGGAAGACGCAGAAGCCAAGCACCAGTAGTGATTTGAAGAAAAAATCATCCTCGATATCAAAGACATTTCGATAGATGATCCAACCGATCATGATCGCGAGTATACAAAAACTGAACCCGATCGCGATCCACTTAGTCCCGTAGAGATTTCGGCGGTATCCATACGTTGCTAACTCAGCGTTCAGTAATGGGAATGCCTTCCGATCGCGCGTATTTTCCCGCAGCCAGTTTCCGCATCCTTCGTAGAAGCCGTCGGCCAATTCTGGATTGGCTCTCTCTTCCGCTTCCGAAGGCATTTGAATCTGCACGCAGCCGGCTAGGAAATTTCGATACTTATCTTTTACGTTCTCAGGGAAAGTTGCATTTGAACCCCGCTGCAGCATTAATGTAGATGGCTTACCGCCCATTTCGACATAGATTTTCTTTTCGACCTTACGCCCACATTGTCGAGATAGATCCGCGAGACCGTAAAGTACTGCGGCAACCACGACGCCAATCCATGCCGAAGACACCGACACCCGTGACCAAGGCACTAATAGTCCTGCGGCCCACAATACGGGCGACACTGTCCAAAAGAAGGGGAACAGCCGGGCTTTAAGGGAGTAGGGATCAAAAAATTTTCCTAATGCCGATAGATCGATAGGCATCTTGAACTCCATGATGTCCTACATATTTCTTCTTAGCTGATCGATCACATCCATAATTCTTTGCACATTCAGCGTGCCATTCTTGTGATTAAAAGTCCCGGCACGAAGGCCGGCGTTTATGAAATGAGGCCTGAGCTTCTTCCAGGCGCCTTCGCATTTTGCGCACATCAACAGTATCTCTTTCCCGGCCTCGTCAGAAATCTCGCCGTTACCTGCTGATATAAGGGATCTGAGCCCAAGGAATCGGAACGACCTACTTGTAAATTGCTCGATATCGACGAAGTAACTCCAACAATCACGATTAAGGACACGAAACACCAAAGCACGTCGACCTATTGGTTTGGGTTTGGCGTCTCGCATTGACCATTTAATCGTGCTCCCTTTACTCTCTGAATCCTGCCGGGGAAGAAACGTCAGATTGGCAGCTTGTCCATTGTGCTCGACTTTCCCATTCGCCTGATCTCCCCAAACGACTGATTCGATCTTGTAGCCTCGGCGCGTTGCAGCATCCACGGCCGATCGCCACAGTTCTTCAAATGCAGGCACTCCCGCTTCGCCGTCCGAATCTCGCACTCGTCGCACGTGGATCGATCCGGCCTGCCCTCTGGCACCTGCAGTGCCGGCAGTTGTCAATACTTTGGCCTCTACCTTGGTGCGATGCGCTTGGTACCTTTTGCCTTTCCTGAAGTCCTCGTCAGGAATCCGATTGATGGGTGGCAATGGCGGTCCATCACTTTCGACGTCCGCACGAGCAGGCGATCTTTCGTTCTGTGAGCCCTGCGAGCTGTCAATCGGTTCCCCGGATTCCGATGCTGCTACGTACCCGCCCTCGACGCCTCCTTTATCATTTGGCGGCAAAAGTCTGATCTTTTCGGGATCGGTAATGCGAACGACATCTATCGGCGCGAACCCAGGAATCCAATCGATCGTCGTAATTCGCTGTACAACGAAACTGGTCTTAATATCCGAAGCAGGAGAATCTTCGACAGGGCTGCCATTACTCGCCTGTTGATGTTGTTTAGGCACGGGGACTGTGTGAGAGACTAAAGAGCCCATTGCAGACAGCTTCAATGGCTTAAACCAATTGGGCCTTGCCCGAATGAATCCCCCATCCGGATTTTCGGTGTTTCGATTTGGATTCGACAAAAATCCAGCTTTTGCAAAATCACGGAACTCGGACGGTAGATCAGCAAGTGCAATGACGTATGCCTCATAGTCATCAAGTAAATAATGAGAACATACGAGTGCCCCATCCTCGAGCAATTCGGCGAATCCATATTTTTCTAGATCACCATGAAAGAGCTCCCGAGTAATTCGTGTGTGATGGCAAAAGAGAAATCTAAAGAGTTCAGCGACAGGAAGACGAATGAAAGCGAACGGCTCCGTTGCTTTCATTCGGAACATCGGAACTTTCGGATATTGGGATAAAGCAAATTGCAGTCGGGCACTGGATTGGTTCGTGGCAACCACTTCGATGTCAAAGACGCGAGCGTCTTCCGGTGTTTTGATATTGAACGCTTGCCGGTCACTTAATTTACCGACATACAAATCAGTGGGCTCTCTAACAGCTATTTTCCCAACATAGTCATCAACCCAGATAGACGTCGGAATGCAGGCTGGCAGATCTCCAACGCCATGCTTGACGACCGATATATCGCTTGGACGTAACTCTCGATTTTCGTCGAAAATTCGACAGTAAATTACGTCGACAAAATGCTGAGCTCGATCGAGCGGCCCGAGATAGACCTTTCCCCAAAACATGAGCTCCCAGCGGTCATGACCGGCCCCCACAGAGTGGCCCGTTACGAATGTTAGTTTAGTCGCTCGATCGGCGCCATCGCCGTGACCGCGGGCAAAACCAGAGCCTCTGGCGCCGGTGGCCGATATCCGAGCGAAGAGTGTGGCCTGACCGTGTTGTAGTGCCGACGCCAAGCCTCGATAACTGTCTTGGCTTCCTTCAGGCTGTAGAAGATTTCGCCGTTGAGCAGCTCGTCTCTCAGCTTACCGTTGAAGCTCTCGCAGTAGCCGTTCTCCCAAGGGCTACCGGGTTCGATGTAGGCCGTCTTTGCGCCGACAGCGGCAATCCATTCTCGCAGTGCCTGCGCGACGAACTCAGGGCCATTGTCAGATCGGATGTGCGCTGGGACGCCGCGCAGGATGAACAGGTCCGCCAACGCTTCGATGACGTCTGTAGACCTGATCTTGCGGGCCACCCGGATGGCGAGGGCTTCGCGCGTGAACTCATCGATGATGCACAGCATCCGGAAGGCCTTCCCGTCATGCGTACGGTCTGCGACGAAGTCGTACGACCAGACGTGGTTTGGGCGTAACGGTCGAAGGCGGACGCAGGATCCGTCGTTCAGCCAGAGACGCCCGCGTTTTGGCTGTTTCGCTGGTACTTTAAGCCCCTCACACCGCCAGATCCGCTCGACACGCTTCTTGTTCACCACCCAACCGGCCCCGCGGAGCATCGCCGTGATCCGGCGGTATCCGTAGCGGCCATATTGGCGAGCGAGCTCGATGATATCGGCTGTCAGAGCCGCTTCATCGTCGGCCGAGACCGGCTTCTTGCGCTGCGTGGATCGGTGCTGCCCCAGAGCGCGGCATGCCCGTCGCTCGGACACACCAAGTTCCGCCCTGACATGGTCCACGCAGGCGCGGCGGCGTGCGGGGCTTAAAAGTTTCCCTTTGCGGCCTCCGCCAGGATCAGTTTGTCGAGCGTCAGATCCGAGACCGCGCGGCGTAGCCGGGCGTTCTCCGTCTCCAGCTCCTTCAACCGCTTGACCTGGTCGCCTTTCAGGCCACCGTACTCATTGCGCCACCGATAGTACGTAACTTCCGTCACGCCTATCGATCGCACGGCCTCCGCGACTGGCCGCCCTTGGGCCATCAGCACATCGACCTGCCGCAGCTTCGTGACGATCTCTTCTGCCGAATGCCTTTTCCTCGCCATTTCCTGTTCCTCCGCTTCCAAAATCATACTTCAGGGAGGACCACTTCAATGGGGGCAGGTCAGTCACCCGGCGTAATTGTCCCTTCTAACTTCCAACGCAGCCGCTTATCTTTCGCCATCGAAGCCCCGCAAATTTAATCGATAAAATATAGCACGCGCGCGTAAGTAGATTATAACAGTATGAAGGTATGATGGATTTGCGCCACTAAAATTGGCGGGAAACTACCCGAACAGTGCTACGCATATTCAAATCTCAATGTCCGATGATTAAGACTTTACGTTGTTGGTGCTTCGTTGACGTTGAAGTGCCGTTCTCGGCTAGTTGATTCTCGATTGATGTCGACGTTGCGCTAAAGCGATCACCTGATTGATCATCGACATAATTCTGCGTGGTGTGGCGCCGGCACGTGCCGCTCGGATCAACGCATCGCGTACTTCAGGCTCAATCCTTTGTTCATCATCCTGAATCCCTACTTGGGTAACGGCATCTCGTATGGCTGTTTCCACAACACGCTCTGCGTATTTCGCTGACGGTGCAGCCAAACTCACGATCTTCACGCGTGACAACAACGAAGGTTCGATGTTGCGAGTGCTATTCGCCGTCAAGATCCAAGACACGTGACTTAGATCGACTGTGACGCCCAAGCCTTCGTCCCGGTACTGCCCTTTCGTCTCCTGCGCCAGCATCGCCAATAGTGATCTCTGAAGATGTCCATTGCGTTCGTTGCCACCCGCCTTATCAATTTCATCCACGATCATGACGATGTTGGCGCATTCGCAATCAATCATGCTCTCGACGACACGGCTCGGATGACCAGAGCTCCATCCATGCGCCGTTCCCGCAAAATCTCTGTTATCAGATGTGCCGGCCACATTAGCGATTGCATATGGAACCTTCGCCAATTCGGACAGTCGCCGTGCCAATCTGGTTTTTCCAACACCTGGCGGACCTACCACCAGGATGGTTGGAACATGGAACCAGGACTTACCGGCCGAACGGCTCAACGTGAGGCCTAGATCGATCTCCAAAATGAGATCCGTCGCCCAGGGATATTCGTAGAGAAGGGAATCGAGCAACGTCTTCTTTGAAGCTCTCGTAACTTCCCCTTTTAGATCTAAGGGCATGTTGAGGCGTTGATACCGCGCAAAGTCGAGATGGGCAAAGCCGACTTTTGTTAATTGTCGATCTACTACAGTCAGTCTTCTTTCCGCCATCTCAAGATCGCGGCGAAGCTTGGTTATCTTACCTTCCGCCGCTTCCACTGAGGCATGCGCTATTTGCTCTGCGTTATTGCTGATATCGCCAAACAGTAGCTCGAAACGGCTTGCACTTGCGTAAGTCAGCCAACCAACGGCTCGAGCCATAAGTGAACGCTTATTCGTACTGCTTGAGGAGATCGCTCGCTGGACCATAAAACCGGCCAGGATGATGCCGGCCGTGGGATGGCCATCGATCGCAGCTTGCATTAGCGCAACGGCATAAAGCCCGCGGCGACCCGCCGCCCGATACTCGATTGCTTTATTGAACACTTGGCTTGGGGTACCGCAAAGATCGATATCTGGATCGATATCGTCGATGAAGTCTTTTGGTTTTGTCCGAAATGCGAACCGACGCTTACCCAGCATGACGAGCGGGGTGCGAAATCGATAGGCCAGTTTTGCCAATGTGGCATCCATCTCCTTGTCGTAGCTCATCTGCGCCCCCTATCAGCGGCCAGGTTGCCCCAGGGCCTGTGGAACCGGTTTCGGCTCGGAGGCATCTCACTATCGAGGGGAAACCAGTCTCCGCACCCATCTGAAACGAGCGTCAGAGGCCATACAGTACCGAGTTCGGGGCCGTCGGTACTCGCGATTACGATCGTGGCGCGCGGCGCATAGCGTCGGCAGAAGCCGCGATGTGCATTGCTGCCTTTCCAATGTCGGCAATCGGCGCAGGTGAGTTCCATGGCTTTGCCATCCGCTAGTCCCAATAATGTTCGTTAAATGTTCCTATCGAGGAATTAGAGTCAAGGAGGGGATTTTTCGATATTTTGCTCAGGCTGAAAATCCAAATAACATATTGATATTAATCATTATTATTTTGACAAATCTCTACGAAATATCAAATCCAGGTCGATGACTCAGGACGTTGAGAGACAAAAGCTGCTGATCGTTGCATCCTTGGAGCGACCTTGCAGCGAGAGCCAAGAAGCCAATGAAAACTGGCGCTGTGACCGAAGTCCTGCCCGCAAATCTCATAAGCCTGCATCAACAAGAAGAAGCGCTGCTCGCACGTGCGCTGGCGCTTATTGCAGGCAACGAAAATATGAAACTGCACTTTGCGGTCGTCGAGGCCGCCATGGATCTCGCGGACACACTCCGACAATTGAAGACTTCAGAGGAAGATCTGAAAGTTATCCAGGTATTTGCCTTGCGCATGTTCAATGCGTTTGGAAGCAGCATCAAACTCGCGCTGTCCGGTTACAATCAGAACTCCGCACTCATACTACGGGACGTGCTGGAGACGGTATTTCTGCTCGATTACCTCGCGAGCAACAGAGACATGATCACACGTTGGCGTCTCGCGGACGACGCTACAAGACAGCGAGAATTCCGCCCGATCAAGGTGCGTGAAGCCCTTGATAAGCGCGATGGCTTCACGAGCAAGAAGCGTCACGAGATGTACAAGATGTTCTCGGATCTCGCCGGCCATCCGACGATGAATTCTGTTCTGATGCTAAGACCCGAACCCGGCGGGGATGCAGTGATTGGTCCTTTCATCGAGGTAACTGGCCTTCAGGCAATCCTCGATGAAATGGGCCGGCTGGCAGTCCAGGTTGGCGATCATCTTGATCGTTTCTTTCCGCCGACTTGGTCTGAAGCTCTTCCTGCACGGCACAGAGCTTCCGAACTAAAACGGCTTTGGCTCAAAACATTCTATTTGTCACCGAAACGATAAATGTGCAGTAGGCACTGATGCCAGCGATCAACCCAGCTTGGGTACGGATCTTGCCTTCAATGCGTCGTTCAGTTCGCTCTGAAGCTGCTCGCACTCTTTCATCAGATCATCAAATGAGATTGGCGCTTTGTAGAAAAATCCATTCGCACGCATCTTCTCATAGTCGGCACGTAGTATCCGGTGAGCTTCGCCAGTCGGAACAAGCTGTATTGCGCCGCTAGAAATCTCCTCGAAGTCGATCAGTTCGCCCTTAGCGGTTTTAACCGCATGAAACATCTTTTGGTGCGCCACGACGTCATTAGTGACGTCGTGTGCGACCCGAATATCCTCATACTTGCTGTGAGCTTTGATGGAGATAAGGTCCGACCAATGTCGGGCATATTTATCTGCGGATGGCTTGTTGCTTTTATTATGGCCATCCGTTCTGCAGAAGACATGACATGCGGCAATCTTCTCCCAGAAAGTCATCTCGATTTTAGCAATCGTGGCGTCAACCTCTGGGAATAAGAGGTCAGGGAAGTGCTCGGCCATATCACAAGAGATTTTCATCGGACCGTTGGGTTCGCCCGTGGCCTTGCCACCGAACTGAAGAAGCACAACGGATGAAAATGTGGCAGGAGCCTCACCGTTTGTAGCGTAGGCGATCTGAAGTTCCATTGGATTGTCGGGATGTACCCGAACAGTTATTTCATTGCTTAAATCGTCTTCTTTGATTCGATCGCCGATGACTTTCAAAAACTGCTCATCAACGAGCTTATGCACTTTGGGTCGGATATCAGATTCCCATCGTTCTCTTTGTGAACGAGATTTAGGAATGCCGGTGTTTGTTGAACCTGGTGGTTCGATTAGTTTCCGAATGTCGTAGACAAGATCGACATCCTCAGAGAAACGATCTATCGCCTTATATGCCTTTGAAAGCGATGTGCCGCCTTTGAATGTCAACTCGCTGGCGTGGGCGCATCGAAACAATGCTTCGACCGCCCATACGACCCAAAAATCTTTCTCGAGAATATGTGCAGGCCGGCCGATTTTATCGACGGCAGTCAAAAGTGCGTCTTTGCGATCCTTCTTGGATAGTTTCAGGAAGAGATCTGCCAAATCACATCTCGCTAACTGCTGCTGCCATCCAGGTCGGAAGGATTGTGCGCACACCAGCGATGTTCTCCCAATCGTTGGTCGTGAGCTGCATCTTTACCTTTCTGACAGTCTCCGTCGCATTCGTTTCTCCCATCCAGGCGATCGCACGAATTGCATCGCCCGCAAGCGTATTCGGGAAAACCATTTGCCATTTCGGCGCATGGTCAACTCGAATGGTTAGCTTGCCGATTCGATAATTCTTCGGCCGACCTGCAGTCATCCAAATCTCATGCATCGGCACTTGGGGCGTCAGGCCGAATTTATTAGCGGCCATTGCTCCATGCCTGACAATTGGTTCCCCAGTTTTTTTGGCCATGTCCTCAAGCAGCGCCGCGGTGTCAGGGCCGCGAACGCCAAAGCGATTGTGAATCGGGAGGACGTACATGCCACGGCCAACCCTCATCAATTTTTCAGCCTTATTGAGTCGATGGAGCGCTTGGTCCAGTGCCGCCCTCTTTCCAAGATGCAGCAGCTCCTTGGCGGTCAGGACCGCACCTTCCTGGAGTGTTTGCGCAAACTGAATGATGCGAATGGCAAGCATGGCTCTAACTCCGCTCTGTCAGAAGATATAGTGTAGTTTCTGACAAATACCAAGACTCAGCTCTATGAATGGCTTTGGGAGCCACAAGGCGAATTCAGTAGTAGTCACAACATGTGTTTTAAAATTAGCTACTTAATATGAAATAACAGGGATTTAGCTGCACAGGCATCCATAGTCAGAATCTATGTTCTTGATTCGTGCTTTCCGGCCCTTTAGGCTCCCCGGCCATGATCCTTCTGGCCGCCCCGCATCCGTTTCCGCAGAGCCTCCCGTACTTCGAGGCGCCCAGCCCCTCGGCCGGCTTCCCGAGCCCGGCGGCTGATTTTGTCGAGGGCGAGCTCGATCTCAATCTCCATCTGGTGCGCCGGCCCGAAGCCACGTTCTTCGTCAGAATTTCGGGGCGCTCGCTCGAACGTGCGGGTGTGCATGACGGAGACCTCGCCGTCGTCGACCGCTCAATCACGCCGCGCACGGGCCAGATCGTCGTCTTCGTGCTCTACGGCGAATTGATGGTCAAACGCCTGCGCTACGGGAACGACGAGATCTGGTTCGAATCCGACAGCGACGACACGCGCTACCAGCCCTTCAAGGTTCCCGCGGATGCGGCGATGGAAATCTGGGGCGTGGTCACCAATACGATCCGCAATCACCTAGCCTGACGATGCGCATCGCGCTGGTCGATGCGAATAATTTCTACGTCTCCTGCGAGCGCGTATTCGCGCCACGCCTACGCGACGTGCCGGTCGTAGTGCTCGGCAACAACGACGGAATCATCGTTGCGCGCAGCCCCGAGGCCAAAGCGATCGGGCTGAAGATGGGATTCCCGGCTTTCAAGGCACGTGATCTCATGCGCCAACATCATGTGCGAGCGTTATCGTCGAATTACGCGCTTTACGCCGCAATGTCCGATCGTCTCATGACGGTGCTCACCACGTTTAGCTCCCGTGTTGAGAAGTATTCGATCGACGAGGCATTTCTCGACTTAAGCGACATTGACGCATCAACAGCGCACGACCAGGCTCGCCAGATCAAGGCAGTCACACGGCAATGGATCGGGTTGCCAGTTTGCGTCGGCATGGGGCCCAACAAGACGATCGCTAAGCTCGCGAACTTCGTTGCGAAGAAGGCTCAGGAATTCGAAGGCGTGTGCGATCTTGGGGATCCGGATATTCGACGCCATTGGTTTGACCAGATCCAGGTTAGCGAGGTCTGGGGTATTGGCCCCGCAGCGGCCGAGAAACTTATCCGTCTCGGGTACCGATCGGTCGCCAGCTTACGCGATATGGCACCGCGCCAGGCGCGCGAAATCCTTTCCGTGACCGGCGAGCGCATCGTCCGGGAACTCAACGGTATCGTCTGCAGCCCGATTGAAACTGCGCCGCCTGCGCGCAAGGGAACGGCCGTCACGCGAAATTTCCGGCATCCGATCGAAAGCTTTGACGAAATGCATGAAGCGATCGCCGCCTATGCGACGCGCGTTGCGGAAAAGCTGCGCGAACAACGCCAAGAAGCTGAGACAATTTCTGTGTTCATGCATACCAATCGCTTTAACAACGATCCTTGGTATGGGAATTCGAAGAAGTTCAAGCTGCCAGCCCCGTCATCAGACACGTTGCTGCTCGTGCGCGCGGCTCTCGACGCCGCGCGCCATATTTGGAAGGATGGCTATCGCTACTCGAAAGCGGGTGTGATCGCCGACGATCTAGTGAAAGAAGGCAGTGGCCAGCAATCACTTTTCGATCCCGCAAAAGCTCCGCGAACGAAGCTCATGCGAGCGATCGACCAGGTCAACGCCCGAATGGGACGAGGAACGGTGGCACTCCTTGGTGCGGGGGTCGCACCGAGATGGAAGACAAGTTTCGAGCGGCAATCACCAAATTACCTGACAAGCTGGAAGGATCTGCCGATCGCGCGGTCATAGATAAGAGACGCACACCAAAGCGCGTTTCTAGCTGACGGAGAGTTTGACTGAGCGCAGATTGTGATACCCCCAGTTTAGCCGCGGCCTTGGTGAAGCTCAATTCTTGCCCGACTGTGACGAAAACTCGGAGATCATCAAGGCTTTAGCTTTTCATTTTGAGACTCCGGCTAACCGAGGCCATCGAAGCGCATACTCTAGTCGAGCGCCAAATCGAGCTTTGAAAATTATCACTACGCCGAGAGAAGCTGTGCCGATTAGTGATAATCGGTCTTGAATCAGTGACATAGGCACTCCGAATTTCGGCTATTTGGCATGCTAACATTCTCGCATGAGCAGAGATTTCGTGCGGTTTCTGAAATACATCCCAGGTGCATCTTCAGACTGGCAGCCGCCGGTCGGTGAAGGATGGCATCCGATCGTCCATGACATCCTGCAAGCTATCGACAAAGAGCTACCTGCTGCGCTGCGAGCTTCGTTCGTCGTCATGCAAGTCAAAGAGAAGTTCGGCAGCCTCCGCTTCTCCTACCGATTTGTCGATGATGCGTCAGATGAGCTTCGGGAGCGAATTTCTGAGATAGTGAATCCGCTTCTACGGCGAGCGGACACGAGCTGTGAGTTGTGCGGCGCTGCCGGCCGCATCGGCGGCTACTTCAGCGGCTACTACCAAGCTCTATGTCCGTCCCATGCGTTGTCTCGCATGAAGAGCGATGCTCCGATGCCAGCACCTTGGAAAACATGGCAAGCGCGTCTCCGCGGCGGGTCGTTACATATTCTTGGACAAAAAGGCGCCCCGCTCTTCACGTCGGATCTCGACGCCCTCGAACAACGTCTTGCAGATGATCCTGCGGCGCGTGCGGAGCTATCTGCTCTGCGCGACGCTCGTTATGTCGCCGGCGTTTAGTGAACAGTTAACGTCGTGCTGGATGGATCTACCGATTGGGCGGTCATAACTGACTGGAACTACGTGACAGCTATACTGGCAAAGACTTTTTCAATCGAATGGTAGCGTCTCTGCGAGGAGAAATTGCTTAGGTAGACCTCGTCATCGAAAACTAATGATCTAAAGCTATCTAGTTAGATAGACTAACCGCTTAAAGTAATGCGAGATTATGCGGATGACCGACCCCGCCGCCATCGCCCAACGCTGGGACGCGCTCGCCGCCTTGGTCCGCGACGGGCGCGGCGCCGAGGCGTTGCCCGGTATCGACGCGGAGCTTGCCGCGATGCCGGGTTTCGCGCCCGGGCACTATTTGCGCGGCGTCGCCGCCCTCGGCCTGCGGCGCGGGGCCGAGGCCGCCGCATCCGCCGCGCGCGCCTGTGCCTTGCAGCCCGATTTCGCCGACGCGCGCTGGCTGACGGTACTGGCGTGGGAAGCGGCGGGCGATCTGCCCCGGGCGATTACCGCCGCGCGCGAAGGCTTCGCGCGGCATCCGGAGCGCGTCGATTTCGGCACGATGGGTGCGCTGCTGTCGGAACGCGCGGGCGATCTTGGTGCGGCCTACGAAACCGCCAAGGCGACGCGCGACCGCCATCCCGATCACCCCAACGCCGCCTTCATCCACGCGATGCTGGCGCAGAAAGTGTGGCGCCTGGACGAAGCCGCGAAGGGCTTCGCACGCGCCGCAGAACTCGATCCAAATTCGGCCCAAGCGCAATTCGGCCGGGGCAATTGCGCGCTGGAGGAAGGCGATTACGCCACCGCGCGCACCGCCTATGCGCGCGCCTTGGCGATCAAGCCGGATTACGAGCCCGCCTGGATCAACCGGCTTTATCTATCGAATTACGATCCCGACGTGACGCCGGTCGCGCGGCGTGAACTTCACGAAGCCTGGGCCGCGAAGTTCGTCGATCGTTTTGCGCCCGCCGAACCGCCGCGCGCGCGCGAACCCGCCAAGCGCCTGAAAATCGGCTACGTCTCCGCCGATTTCCGCACCCATTCGGTCGCCCCCTTCATCCGCACGCTGCTGCGCCATCACGATCGCGCCGCGTTCGAAGTACACGGGTTTTCGAATGTCGAAAATCCGGATGCGGAAACCGGCCGCCTCGCGGGTCTCGCCGATGCGTGGCATCCGATCTTCGCCCTCGACGACGACGCGGCGGCGGCGTTGATCCGCAGCACCGGCATCGACGTGTTGATCGATCTTTCCGCGCACACCTCGGGCAATCGATTGGGCGTGTTCGCGCGTAAAGCCGCGCCGTTGCAAGCAAGCTGGCTCGGCTACTGCACGACCACGGGGATCAAAGCGATCGACGGCTTCCTGACCGACGCGACGATCGTGCCCGAGGGCCACGATATTGCGTTCACCGAAGCCATCTGGCGGATGAAGCACGCTTACGCGTTCGAACCCCAGGAAGCGCTGCCCGAGGTATCAACCGCACCGATGCTCGCCAATGGCTATCCCACATTCGGACATTTTGGCCGGCTGCAACGCGTCAACGACGACGTACTGCGCCTCTGGGCGCGCCTGCTCAACTTGGTGCCGAATGCGCGTCTGTTATTGAATACGCTCTCCCTAAACGACGCAGAAGTACGCGCGCGCATGATCATGCGCTTTACGGCGGTGGGCGGTGATCCAGTAAGACTCTTTCTTGCTGCTACGGCACCGCAGCCAAAGACGTGGGAAGCCTATAGCCTTATCGACGTCGCGCTCGATCCCTTCCCGTTCAACGCCGGCGCCACGACGTTCGAAGCGCTATGGCTGGGCGTGCCCGTCATCACCAAGCTGGCCGCCCCGCCATTGGGGCGGATGGGGGCGTCTATACTCGAAGCCGCGGGCCTTGCCGATTGGATTGCGGCGGACGACGATGCCTATCTTGCCCGCGCAGTCGAAGCAGTGCGCAATCCAATTGCAATTGCCGCCGTGCGCGCAGGAATGCGTGATCGACTGCGCGCATCCGCCTTGGTCGACGGGAAGGGCTTCGTGCGCGAATTCGAAGCGGCGGTCCGGCGCGCCTGGATTGCTGCCTGTCGATAGTTCGCCTTGCGCTGCGCCGGGGCCTCCACCACCATAACCAGACAAAGGACGAATCGCGACCCCAGGACTGCAAACAGGCAGAAACGTAATCGTCAAACCGCCAGTGTGATCAGATGAATGTCGGAGTTCCTGGCATAGATTTCGTGATTGAAGTCGAAGGACGTCGCCTCACTGCACTTGCAGCCGATGGCGACACTGCTCGACGGCCTAAATTGTTGGTCATCCCTGGCTCTTATGGCGAAGCTTTTCGGCTCGCGCCTGCTTTGGAGAAGGCATTCGGAAATTCCTTCGACTGGCTTTGTCCGGACATGCATGCCTCTGGCGAAAGCGTCGATCTGGGAGATCCCAGTATTGAAACAGCCGCTCGGTTATTCGCTAGTCTTGCAGACAAGAAGTTCGGCGGTAAGCCGTACGGGGTTCTAGGCATATCGTTGGGTGGGATAATCGCTGCGCGTCTCGCTGCTGAACATCCAGAAGTCGTCCGCGCTCTTGCAATTGACGACCCAACAATTCGAACCGGTCAACAATGGCAAGTGCGGGACGTCGTATCTAAATTATATCGCCAGATGCCGGCGAGCTTATGGCAATCACGATTCGCAGAATACTCTCGCGCCATGCTCGGATACGATCCTGCTTCAGGTGCGATTTTTCCATGCGCGCATGAAAGCGAGTTCGAGCGAGTTCAAGCGCCATTGCTGATCATTTCGGGTGACGAGCCGCTCCTTCCAGAACGAACGACGGACTATTCCGTCAGTTGCTTGGACTCTGAAGGTGAAGCTGCTTTACGAGCGGCATATCGAGGACCATTTCTGTCGCACTTACGAATTGCAGGATTAGGACATTCCTGTCTTTTCGTGGCACCTGAGGCATGCGGCCCTTACTACGTCGACTTTTTCGCAGCACATCTACCCGGGGCGTCACACCTAGCACCCGGCGAGGCGGTTCTCGCTGCGCAGGGACTGGAACATGCGAAGGCGGGACGTATCGCCGAGGCGTATAGCGGATTCCGACGCCTTCTAGCACTACGCCCCGCCGATGCGGGGGTCGCTTGGTTCGCGGCGGCTATGGCGCTTCAAGCAGGTGATGCGCGCGCGGCGTTGGCACCCTTGATCCAATCTTGTGCCAGTGCAGATGCAGATCCTACACGGCTCCGCGCGCTTGAGAACGTACTGCGCGGAGCACCCGCAGGCACATATACCGCGTATCGCCATGGTGTGCGCAATGTTCTGAAAACGCACTCACATGATGAAGCGCTGCTGCGCGCCTACGTCGCGGCGTTTCCATCGGGGCACGACCCGCTGGGCGATACAGCGTTTTTGACTGACATCGAACGGGTCGATCATGCGCCCGGTACGCGTGCGCAAATTGCGCATGCACGCGCTGTCGCTTTGCGTGTGGTCGGAGAAGCCGATGCTGCACGGGAAATCGCGCGCAGCTATGTCGACGTCTGGGCGTCTCAGGCGGCCGACCTAATGCTTCTGTTGACCGGCCTCTATGCGCAAAATGCGTCGGACGCTGCCATCGCAGACGATAAGCGATTTTACTATCGCAATCTCGAAACGCGCGGCGCCGAACGCGCACTGGCCGCTCCTGCCATTGCCGCACGTGCACGGCCCCGCCTGGGCTTTCTCAGCGCGTGCTTAGATCAAGAAAGCTATATGCCGCTTGCGCATCCGCTCTTTGCGGCACTCGACCCTGGCGCAGTCGAGACAATACTGCTGCCGTTAGGTGGAACAGGCGTTTTAAAAGCGACTGAAACTGTGCTGCCGTTAGGTAGCGTAAGCCCAGTACCTATGCTGTCTTTCACCACGGAGAACGATCCTGCCGCCTGGCGAGTAGCGGCGGATCATATCCGGGCACTCGATCTCGATCTTTTGGTCGATATGGACGACGTTTTGGGCCCATTCTCGTCGCGGCTCATGATGCTACGGCCCGCCCGCCGCCAAGCGACGTGGTTCAACATGTCGGGCCCCAATCCAGACCCGTCGATCGACTACGTACTTAGCTACGAATCACTCTATCCGGCAGAAGACGCGGTCTATGACGGCAAGATCGTGCACTTGCCCGACGGCGCCTTTCTCTACGATCCGGACTGCGTAAACAAGTCGCATCCGCTAGTCGTGCCGGGCCCGCTATCGCGCGGCGAAGGTCTCGTCTTCGGCTCGCTAACACAGCTCTACAAAGTTGGCGCGCCAACGCTCGATCTTTGGGCAAAGGTACTACGTGCTGTTCCGCAAGCGCGCTTCCATCTCGCTAATCGCGATGTGGCATTGCCGGGCGTGGCGGCGCGATTATTGGTGGAGTTCGAGGCACGTGGCGTCGCGCCATCTCGGATTACCTTCGCTACCGCGCATGGCTGGCCGAGCTACCTCGAGGCCTATCGTGATATCGATGTGGCGCTGGCCACGGTACCGGTATCTGGCGGTACGACGATGTTCCAGGCCGCGTGGCAAGGCGTTGAGGTTTTGAGCCGCATCCATAATTCGCCGCTGGGCCGAATCGGACGTTGGCTGGCAAAAGCTATCGATCGCCCGTGGACCGCGCATGACGATGATGATGCGCTGGTCGCCGAGGCTATACGCATCGCGGCAGATCCATCGCGCGTGCTCGATTGGCGCATGAATGCTCGTGCTCGCCTAACCGCCAAGCGGGACACCGATGCCGCGCGTATGGCTCGCGCATTCGAGACGTTAGCGGCACTCAATAATTAGCAAGTAGCATGCCGGTCCAACTGGCCGGATGATTTCTGCTTAGGGCCGCGCATTGCCGCAAGAATTTGTGGCGTATCAATTGCGCCACAATCTAAAACACAAATAATTGATGAAAAATGACTCGACTCATCGAAAACCTTGGGGAACATTATGGAGAAATAATATGCGATTTTAAGGAGACGAGGCAGTCATGGCCACGATCACCGGTACCAGCGGCAATAACAACCTAACGGGGACCACAGGCGACGACGACATCTATGGTCTTGCTGGAAACGATACGCTGAACGGCGGCGACGGCAACGATACGCTCTACGGCGGCGACGGAAACGATACGCTGATCGGTGGCAACGGAAACGATATTTTAGATGGCGGAAACGGTAGCGACTGGGTTTGGTTCAACAGCCTATCGGCCTATGTTGAGGTCGATCTCGGAACGGGCACGTCGGGACTGAATGCAAATGACTATCTAATCAATATCGAGAATGTGCGCGGTACGAGCTACAACGATTACATCGAAGGAAACGGCGCGGCCAACATTATCGAAGGTGGTCCTGGCGCCGATACGATGTACGCCGACAATGTCGTTAGCTTTCAGATTCAAGACAATCCCGACGTTATCGATACAGTTTCGTATCGAAACTCGAATGCGGCCGTCACGGTCAATTTAACCACTCAATCAGGATCCGGCGGACATGCGCAAGGCGATGTTCTTGTCGGTTTTGAAGCTATTTGGGGCTCGAACTACGCCGACACACTGACCGGCGATGCCAAAGCGAATTATTTTGAAGGTTTTGGTGGCGCCGATACGATCGACGGCGCAGGCGGTGAAGATTGGGTCTTCTACAACAGTAATGGAACGGCGGTGACCGTCGATCTGGCGTTGGGCGGAAGTGCCGGTAACGCCAATGGCGATGTCTATATTTCGATCGAGAACGTGCGCGGAACCTCTGCTGCCGATACTCTCACCGGCGATTCGAACGACAACGTTCTCGCGGGTGGCGGTGGCGCCGACACGCTTGATGGCGGCGCTGGCTCTGATTGGGCGAGCTATGAATTCGCCACATCGACTGTGCGTCCCAACTTGAGCACGGGCCTCGGCGTCTCGGGCGAAGCCGCGAATGATGTTTACTACAATATCGAGAATCTCCGCGGCGGCTCGGCGAATGACACGCTGACAGGCGACGGCAACGACAACATCCTCGAAGGCATGGGCGGTGCCGACTCGTTGGTCGGCGGCGGCGGCTTTGATATCGCCAGCTATCAAAGCGCGACGGGGCCCGTGACTGTCAACTTAGCGTCGCCCGGCTCAAATACTGGCGCGGCAGCAGGTGATAGCTATAGTTCGATCGAGGGAATACGAGGCTCCAACTACGGCGACGTCCTTACCGGTGACGCTAACGACAATTGGATCCGTCCCGGGAAAAACATCGACACGATCGCGGAGACGATCCATGGCGGTGCTGGCAACGATGTCATTATGGCCGGCGAAGGTAGCGCATTCGTCTATGGCGATGACGGAATCGACCTAATCGACTTCTCGTTGGCGGGCGGTGCAGTCGAATACAATATGAACTACGGCACCGCATGGCTTACGGCGCTTGCCACGAATGTGTTTACGAATACTGTCGAGAATGTCCGTAGCTCGAACTTCGATGACACAATCGTCGGAGATAGCGGTGCAAACGTAATAGAAGGTTTGGCGGGTGCGGATGTGCTCTATGCCGACCAAATAAGTGGCGGTTCGATACCAACAGATCATTCAGCTAGCGATACACTTTCGTATCGCTCGTCTGACTCCGCTGTGACTTTGGATTTCGTTGCTGGAACTGGCACCGGTGGCCACGCCCAGGGCGACGTTTTCCTAGGGTTCGAGAACGCCATAGGTTCGGCTTATGGTGATACCTTCTACGGTAACGCCAAGAGCAATTCATTTGAAGGACTCGGCGGTGCGGATACATTCGATGGCGCAGGCGGTTCGGACTGGGTCACCTACGTTGAATCGGGCGCAGCCGTTCAAGTCGATCTCGGCACCAATACAGCGACCGGTGGTGACGCCGCAGGAGACAGCTTCACTTCGATTGAGAATATTCATGGTAGCGCCTATGCCGATACGCTGACAGGTGACGATGGCAATAATATTTTCAATGGCGGTTTAGGTGCCGATACGATCACTGGCGGCGGCGGCAGCGATACCGTTACGTATGCTGCGGCGACCGTCGCTGTTCAGGTTGATCTTAGCCTTGGTACTGCTACTGGCGACGCACTGGCATCCGGTGACGTTCTTTCGGGTATCGAAAACGTTATCGGAACGGCCTATGCCGATACGCTAATTGGCGATGGTTCCGACAATACATTTGAAGGTGGCCTGGGTGCCGATACACTCACGGGCGGCGGCGGTTTGGACATCGTCAGCTATGTAAATGCTGCTTCCGCTATTACGGCGGATCTCACGACACCTGGCTCCAATACTGGAGAAGCCGCAGGCGACACATACTCGAGCATCGAAGGCCTGATCGGATCGGCATATGCCGACACTTTGACGGGCGACTCTTTCGACAACTTTATCCAAGGCATGCTTGGCAACGATACGGTGAACGGCGGTGCGGGCAACGACACAATCGTTTCCGGCTTTGGGTTCGATATCATTGACGGCGGTGCTGATAACGATACGCTTTCTTTCGCGGGCACGACCGGCGGTGAGATTCGTCTGTATACCGGCAGCGCGTCCGGCTGGGCGAACGATTGGCTGACATGGCATTCTAACTTCGAGAATGCGGTCGGCTCGGCGTACGGCGACTATATCGCGGGCACGAACGGCGACAATATCATCGAGGGCGGCGGCGGTGCCGACGAGATGTATGGCGGCACTTGGAGTGGCTACACGTTTTATGACAATCCAGCGGCCTTCGATACTCTGTCCTATCGTTCCTCCGATGCCGGCGTTACGGTGAATCTCGCGACGGGCACAGGTTCCGGAGGTCACGCTCAGGGCGACGTCTTCGCCGGCTTCGAAGGACTTGTAGGTTCGCAATTTGCCGACACTCTTATTGGCAGCGTGAAGGACAATGAATTTGAAGGCTTCGGTGGTGCCGATACCTTTGCATTCGCCGATGGCTTCGGGACCGACACGGTCCTCGACTTTGGTGTAGCAGGCGCAGAGAAAGACATCCTGGACGTATCGGCCGTCACAGGTGTGTCGTCGATTTCGGACCTCACGCTTACGCAGTCGGGTTCGGACGTTTCGATCGACGTCGCCGGCCAGGGCACGATTATTCTGCTGAACACACTGGTTGGCGATCTCGACTCCAGTCACTTCGTGTTCTAGGGAAAATATCTGAAATCCCGAGATCAATAACGCCCTAGCTGCAAGAGTATTATTATGGACCAAGTTGCCATCGAGCATCAGTTCTTCGAGTTAACTGTTCATTTGGACACTGATCAGCGTCTTCGCTTGCTGGAAGAGTTTCTTATGCCACATATGAAGAGCGATGAGAGCGCTGGTTTCAATAAAGTGTTGCAAGCAGAATTAAAAAGCCAAGGCTATAGTAATGGCGAAATTAAACAAATGATGGAACACTCGACGGAGCCAGATGCGAGTCTCATTATTGCAATGTTGAGCTATGCGGCATCTCTTGGCCTAGTCGATAGTTTTCTGAAAAAAATTCGCAATTAAAAATACAATACATAAAAAATGTTAAGACTTAAGACCATCATTCGTGCTCGTGATTGAGTTGCCTCAACGCGAGGCGTAGCCGCTGCTATGTGTCTAAGTAAGGCATTACGCAGTGCGCCAGCTCTGGATAGATAGCATCATCACCAAAGTCTCTATTAAGCCTCTGATGAGCGAAGAGAAGATTCCTAGACGGCACGCCGAGATACTGGCACTCCGACTCGAGAGTTAGCGTGTTTGGCTCTGGCTGTCTCCCGCTTCCCTGTGGCGAGCGACAACCGTCGGGTCATTCAGTTCAGCCGGAGCGAGACGCTGTCGTCCGTCGCGGCCGAGCCGCGAGCATAAGCGGGCCTAACGCCGCTCTTCACCCAAAGCGGACTGCACGCCGGCCACGACAGCTTTGCCACCGTCCAGCGAAGCTTCGATCAGGGCCTGCAGATGCTTGGTGGTCGCTCCACGCGTCCCGACATAGCCCGATCGCACAAGATCCACGAAGGGCTCCGTACGAAGATAATGCCCGTCGAGACTGCGATAACTCAGCCGCAGCCCGCCCCGGGCACCGATGAGCGTTCCGGCGTCCAGCAATTGATCGAAGTGGCCCAGACTGAGCAGGATGCTCGAGCTGGTAGTCGCTGCGTTGCGCCGAACGAACTTAAAATAGAATGCTCCCGGGTGAAGCCGGTAGGGCCCGTCGGGTGCGAGATCCCGATCAAACCGACGCATGCGCGCCAGCTCGTCTTGAAACTGATCGTCGATCCTGACCGTCCACTCCCGCTCGTCGACTTCGTCGTAGGCGAAGGGTTCGGTTTCGATTCGACGACGCGACCTCTCGTCCGGTTCCAGCATCTTGTACTGGACCATAACCAAGGAGCCCCGCGCCTCGTTCAGGTAGGTGAGATCGACCCCGAACAGCACTTCGAGTGGGCGCTTGTTGGCGGTGAAAACATCAAGGCGCTCGCCGTGTCGTTCGAACGTCGCCCGCCCGGTGAGACTGCTGTTGGCCAGCCGCCAGCCGGGCATCCAGCGCGCATCGTGCTCAATCACCGCATCCTCGAGCAGGCGAACCGTCCCGAGAGCGGTGTCCCCGCCCGGCAAGCTCACTGAGGCGGCTTCGTCCGATCCGCCGAAAGCCTTTATGGCCAACGCGACGGCATCGACTTGCAAGGCTCTGGCGTTTTCGAAGCGCCGAGGTAGCCGTAGATGACCGAGGATGCGGGTGAGCGCAGGTCCGTTCTCCTCCCTTCCAGCCAGTTCGTCGATGATCGTTTGGCCAAGCTTCTCCGAAACTTGGCTGAAGCCCGCGTCCGACGCAGCCAGGCGATCGCGCGGCGCCCGGAGAGCCACGGCGTCGATCCCGGCGAGCAACTCTTCAAAGGATGGCGGTGTGATCGGCGTTAGCAGATCGAACACCACGCGCGAATCGAATGTGGACGTGGCGCTGATTGAAGTGACCATTCCCAAGTGGAGAGTGGGCAGAGGAGTTGCCACCAGAACCAAGCCCCCACGCTGTCCTTCCTTTGCAATCACATGAGGGAAGTGGAGCGAAAACCGCTCGCCGCGCCGTCTGGTCTCCAAAATGGCGTGCCATTCGGCCTCTGTCAGACGAAGCAAAGCAAGGTTCGTCCGCTTGAGCTCCTTGAGATCGGCTGCATTCATAACAAAGCCTGCCGTCGCGATTGAAGGTTTAACCGATCCCTAGCTGATTTGGGCCGTACTTACAGAATTCGTGCAGATTCTCTGCCATTCTACACCTATTGAATGGATGCAGCCTTGTGAGAAAAAGCTCGGGACATAAACGTACTTGATGTTCGGAGCAAAAAGACTAAGAGGAAATTAGTACGGGATTTGCGTACGTTGGAGCTACGCCACCGATACGCAAATCAGGCGGATTCACCGCATTCGTCGGATGACGCCAGCGTCCGTATCTTCGCGGTTCGCCTCGTCCTCGTAGGTTTTCACGAGCTTCATGAGAAGTTCGGCGGCGACATACGGATGGGTCGACTGAAGCGCTACGACCCACCTCCGATATTTCGCGGCAAGTGCGCGCTCCTGATCACCACCTTCAATTCGCGCATGAACGCCTCGTGAGTTGTAGGCGCCCACACGCATTGCATGCATGATTTCCTCCGACTGGGCTGCTTCGAGGACATCGCGGACAGGTTCGCAAGGCCAAACGCCGTCCCTACCGATCGGCGCATGGGACAGGATCTTGCCGATGCAATGGTCAGTAATTTTGGTGCGGCTAAGATCGGATGCCATACGACGGACGGTCGAGATCCAGATCGCCAATTCCTTAGCGTTGAGCTCGCCTTGCGAATCGTGGCCTGGTACGCGCTTGATTGATTCGATCAGTCGGTATCCGCGTTCTGCGTATACCTTAGCGCGATCAGTAGGGACTTTGAAGTTTTCCGGATCTTCACCCTTGTCGTCACGCCTGTACGTCCAGACGATTGCCTGCATGAAAAGATCAGGATGCTTCTCTATGTGTCGCTCCAGATTCGGAATTCCGTAGCTGCCCCTCCGACTGCCCATTCCCATCGTGAGGACCTCAAGATAAAGCAACTCCGCCACAGCCCTCATTTCGTCCGTCAGGGCTGGGCTACCGTTTATATGCTTGAAGGCCTGCTCAACGTTGTAGTGCTCGAGCATGTACTCCCCGGGCTTGTCTTTGCTGTCCTTCCCCATCTCCATGAGTAGGTCGTAAAGAACCTGCGCATCGAGTTTTTCGGGGTGGTATCGAACGCTCGCAAATGCCGCCCGCGGCCGACCGGCCTTCCTCAGGCGATCGATGCTTTCGAGCATCTCAGCGTCCGTAGGGAAATACCAATCGGGCGTGACCTCAGCCCAGTATCGTGCTCGCGCTGCTTCACTGAGCTTGTCGATCGACTTCCAGGTAAAAGGGGAATAGGGGGAAAGCATCAGGAGGTCGACGATGTCGACATCCGATAGATCACCACGCGCAGTGTCAATCAACCGCGCTCTCTTTTCGTCATCCTGCGTCGCCCGCAATACTCCGAAGATCAAGCTCCGATGAGCGTGGGCAGCGTCCCCACATTC
This sequence comes from Tagaea sp., assembly GCA_965228135.1. Taxonomy (GTDB): domain Bacteria; phylum Pseudomonadota; class Alphaproteobacteria; order CACIAM-22H2; family CACIAM-22H2; genus Tagaea. The sequence goes on along the minus strand of OZ245798.1, from coordinate 3,292,836 downwards.
GCGCATCGCCCGATGAGAATAACGAAGCACTTCGACAAGCTGCTCTTCTGTGAGCAAATTCATCTTGACTGAAATAAAGCCGACGATCGCTGCTGCCTTTCCGCGGGCCGCCAACTTCACCAGCCCTGGAATCCCGAGCTTGGACAGTACGTCTCGAATTGCGTCAGCTCGGGCCTTGCTGACTCTTTCTTGATGCTTTTCGGAATTGAAATCTTCGATGTCGTCAAGGTCGTCCGCAGATTCATCGATCCATTCATTGCGGAACAGCCATTCGTACTTATTGAGAATATCGACTGGCTCAAGAGCTAGCACTGCGGCCTTCGCCGCAACAACCAGGTTATCGGTCTTTACCTTCCCTTTAGTTCGCAGCGCCGCGCGCGTGGAGAGGATCGAAACGCGGATCCTTTCGCGCATGATCGCCTTGTCTTCGTCGCTGGCCTCCGAATGGGCCCAGTCTTTGACGAGCGCCCATATGCGCTGCTGATGTTCCGGTCCGAGGACCTCCAATTTCTCCACCAGATCGCCAAGAGTATTCAGGGAATGCTTTGGCCAGGACAAAGCCATCTCGACCATGGCGAGCCTGTATTCGTGCGCCAACTTAGCTTCCACTGGTTCGCCAAAGCCGTAGCCATCCCGCCGCCAACGGGGCTTGTGGCTGTAGTGCCCGACTTCGTGGTAGCTCCAGAACTGATTGATACAAATTTTCCAAGCGACGTGGGGAAACTCCGCTGCGAGCTTCTTAAGCAGATTGGCGAGCGTCTTCAGATCGACCGCGGTCTGCGGCATCCAGGCACGGAAAATCGCGCTCAGCGAGTTGATCGGCTTATTGATCCAATTGTCATTGATCTCGACTTGCGCGAGTCTCGCGAGGATACGCACGGCGCGCGGCAGGGTTTCCGGGCTCCAGGACAGACCTTCGAGTGCCCATAGAAGACCGGACCGGTTCGGGCTCGAGAACGTCCCGCTTTCTGCCGGCCTCAACAGGCTGAACACCACCGGGCTATCCGATTTCAAATCGGCCTCCAGGAGTGATAGAAATTCGTCAGGCGCTACTTCTGCGAGAGTCGGGAGATCGCGACGGTTGGATTCCAGTGCACGGCGATCCAGCGGCGATTTCAACAGATTTCGAACGACTTTTTTGGCTTCGACTTCGCAGTCGAAGCCGAGATGTGACTTGAAGAGGCCATTGCCGTTCACTGCCAACAGGACAAGCGTTTCCGAGATGCCATTTCTGAAAGCGCTGGAAAATTCACGGACCTTGCCGTAGATGTTCGCGGCCCATTGCTTGTCATCGGGGAGATCGATCGCAGGATCCTCTTCAGCAAGCACCATCTCGGCAATCTGGAAAAAGAGCTTGAGATCGGCGGTCGTGATCGCGTTCCTGATTGCGAAAAGCAGATCTATCTTGGAAACAACACCACGATACTCGCCGATCGACCAGACCGGCGGATCGTTCAAATTTGCGAGTTTCTGGAACTCCCTCTCAAGATCTGCATACGACTTTCCGCGGGCGATCAGAGACAAAGCCAACTGATCAGACCCATTGGCGTTGTGCCAGGTGCCACCGAACAGAAACGGCACGAGGCTCTCCGTCGTTTCCGTGCGTTCTGCCCATACGGGCGTCCTCAGAACCCCATTCGCCAGTTGGCGGCGCAGGACCGTTAGAGAGCGGCCGGAATCTCCGGCGAGGCGGCTGATCTCGTCGCGGCTCTTGCCTGAGCCGGAAAAGGCCTTGTCGAAAGCTTCGTGGCTAAGTGGGCCAAGATTTATGTGCGGTTCTACGGGCGCGGCGTTACGCGGGTAGATCGCGAAGGTATGCATCGATTTTGCGTACGGCCCGAATTCGCGCTCTACATCGCGCGAGTGCGCGACAGCGATGAAGCTCTGGGCACCTCCGGCAATTCGAGGGAATACTCCGGGTTTGTCGAAGACTAGAACGCGATCGCGATACGCGGCGAGATCAGGGCCGCCAAGTTCGCCGAAGGCCTGGGTAAGAAACGCCAGCGCTTCTTCGCTCGAGTCTGCGACGATAACTGTCGGTTCGTTCGGCGTATTCGACAGTCTCGAGATCAGTCTTCGCCTGCATTCGTCTATCGCAGAGCTGAAAAGTTCAGGCATCATCGACGGGGTCGTGACGGCTGCCCAGTCGATCCAACACTTGTCCAGCGATCGGACGTCATGGGCAGGGATGCCCGTTTCGTTGGCGAACCAGGCCTGCCCCGGAATTGACTGTGTGAGCCATTGCTCAAGATCGCTGGAGTCAAAAGCCTTCACATCCTTCCAGCGGCCCTTTGCCTTCGCATCGGCAACCCACTTGGCCTTGCCAGCCCAGCGCCGCGGCGTGACGAAGACGAACGTAATCTCGGCGCGCTCCTTTTTGGTGTGCGCCTTGACGCTCTTATTGAAGTCGTCATCCGCTTTTTCCTTCGGATCTTTATTCGTTCCGAATTCCCAGCCAGAACGACCGGCGGGAATCCAGGGCGTCCCTTCTTCGGCCACGATTTCTCCATCCCAACCTGGTCGCTCGGCATCGTCGTTGCCGGGGAAGTCGACTTTAGTCAGCTTCCGCCCGGTCGAGTGGGCAAGCGTTCGAAGGAACACCGCAAGCCTGGATCGAGCAGGGAGATTGTGATCGACCCAGGCTTCTACCTGGTTGGCTTTAATGCCGAGGAACGGAAGTACGTACGCCATGGTCTCGGCGGGCGCTCCGGTTCCATCTCGGGCGGCGTCATATTCGGCCTGCATCGCGAGAAGCTCGTCGCGGGTGAATTTCTTAAAGGCCTTCGCGAGCCGGGCGGCCATTTCACTCGACAGTGCGGCCTTTCCGTTCAGCAGCTTCGACAGCGCCGGCCGGCCAACCCCCATGAGTTCGGCAGCCTTCTTGACGGGCATCCCCTTAGGGATGACCTCGATCTTGATTCGCTCTCCAGGATGCTGAACGGCCGGCATGTTGCCTCCATGTCGCTGAAAAAATCATTACTATATTGTGTCGCGCTACGCAATACACTTAATTATAACTATATGAAAATAAATGATTTTAAACTATTTTCTAAGCCTAAAACTGGCATTTAGGGTGTATCTTAATATATTAGGTAAAATTCGCATTTTATTGGAGTCAGCAATGACGACTTTCACGTCGGAAGAGCTCCAACGTTAGCCCGCCGAGGTCCAGCAGTCGGCCCTGGTCGAGCCGACCTACATCACATTCCACGGAAAGCCCTCCTTGGTCATCGTGTCCGTTGGCGGCTTCAACGGGCTGCGCAATCGGCGCCGGACCGCAATGAACGTGGCCGACATTCCGGAGGAACTGACTGCTGAACTTGTAGCGATAGCTTCTTGCCGACTAGGCGCAAGCGATCTGAGCAGCACTTAAGGGATTCGCGCAGATACTTCGCCATTTTGCACCGCCGCCGATCAACGCGGCTTGCGTTGCCGTGTGGTGCGGGTCGCGAAACGGACGACGACGCTCGATGCGGCCTTCGGCCAGCAAACCGGCGACCGATTGGATCATGCTGGTTTCGAGCGCTTCTTCCGGCGTCAGCGGCGGCAGCAAACCCGGCAGGCATTTCGCCAGCAGCGATTTGCCAGCACCCGGCGGCCCGATCATCAGCAGGTTATGCCCGCCCGCCGCCGCGATCTCCAACGCGCGCTTGGCCGTCTCCTGGCCCTTCACGTCTTTAAGGTCGGGGCCGGGGGCGGCGGATTGAATGCTCTTCTGGCGCGGCTGGGCCAGCATCTGCCGTCCGAGCAGATGATTGACCAGCGACATCAGCGTCGGTGCGGCGACAATCTCGAAGCGCCGCTCGTCGCCCGCCCAGGCCGCTTCGCCGCCCGCCGCTTCGGGGCAGATCAGGCCCTTGCCTTCGCCATTGGCGGAGATCGCGGCGAGCAATACGCCGGGCACGGGCAGAATGCGCGCGTCGAGCGTCAATTCCCCAAGGGCGACAAATCTTTCGACCGCTTCCGGCGGCAACACGCCCATGGCGCCGAGCAAGCCCAGCGCGATCGGCAGATCGAAATGCGCGCCTTCCTTGGCGAGATCGGCGGGGGCGAGATTGACGGTGATGCGCTTGCCCGGCAGCGCGAGGCCGATGGCCGACAAGGCCGCGCGCACGCGTTCCTTGCTTTCCTTGATCGCGTTGTCGGGCAGGCCGACGACGGCGAAAGCCGGCGCGCCGCCCGCGATCTGCACTTGCACGTCCACCGGCACGGTCTCGATGCCCTGAAACGCGACGGTGGAAATGCGTGCGACCAACGGAACCTCACGAAGCAGGTCCCATTAATACGGCCGTATTCATGGTTGTTCAACCGCCCCAGAAAAAGGGCCCCGCCTTGCGGCGGAGCCCTTCCGCCTTCTCCCGTCGGGGGGTGCCGGGATTAGGCGGCGATCGCCTGTGCCTGACCGCCGGTCGCTTCCGCGTCGAGCGTGGCGGCCACCGCATGCAGCGTCGCGGCGATACGCACCGCCGTTTGGATCGCCACCGCTTCCACGCCGTGCTGGCGCAGAATCTTCTCGTGGCTGTCCATGCACATGCCGCAGCCGTTGATCGCCGACACGGCGATCGACATCAGCTCGAACGGGATCTTCTCCACGCCCGGCTTCGCCATCGCGTTCATGCGCAGCTTGGCCGGCAGCGTGGCGTAATCCTGCGCCGACACGAGATGGGTGAAGCGGTAGTAGATGTTGTTCATGCCCATGATCGCGTTGGCGATCTTGGCGGCCTGCAACTCCTCGGCCGTGAGCACGTTGCTGAACTCGCCCAGCACCGCGTCGCGCACTTGGCCCTGGCGCGAAGCCAGGGCCGAGGCGACGAACACGAGTGCCCGGGTCTTGTCGTCGAGACCGGTATCGGTCGCGAGCGACGAGAGGTTCAGCTTCAGATCGCGCGCGTAGTCGGGCAACGCGTTCTTGAGGCTTTCGAGCGACATCGTTTTGTCCTCCGGTGAAGGGTTAGGCGACCTTCAGAACTTCGTCGCCCTTCTTCCAGTTGCACGGGCACAGCTCGTCGGTCTGCAGCGCGTCGAGAACGCGCAGCACTTCCGCCGGGTTGCGGCCGACCGACAGGTCGTTGACCGACACGAAGCGGATCACACCTTCCGGATCGACGATGAAGGTCGCGCGCAGGGCCACGCCTTCGTTCTTGTCGAGAATGCCGAGCGCCGTCGACAGCTCGCGCTTGATGTCGGCGAGCATCGGGATCGGCAGCGCCTTCAGATCGGCGTGGTTCTGGCGCCAGGCGAGGTGGACGAACTCGCTGTCCGTCGAAGCACCATAGACGACCGCGTCGCGGTCCTTGAAGTCGCCGGCGAGCTTGCCGAACGCCGCGATTTCCGTCGGGCAAACGAAGGTGAAATCCTTCGGCCAGAAGAATACGATTTTCCACTTGCCCTTGTCGGTGTCGTTGTCGATGCGCGTGAACGCCTTCGCCATATCGATCGAAACGACGGCCTGAAGGTCGAACGCGGGGAATTTGTCGCCAATGGTCAGCATGTCTGTGTCCTCAAAGGTTGGGTAGAAACGAGCCGAGGCGGAAAATGCCGCATTGCAGCCAATCGATCCAACGAGTATTTTCGTTGATATTGATCGAGGAAACCGATGATCCATCTGCCCACGCTCAAACAGCTTCGCCACTACGCCGCCCTGGCCGAGAAGGGGAATTTCGGCCGCGCGGCGGAAGCGGCCGGCGTCACGCAATCCACGCTTTCCGCCTCGATCCAGGAACTGGAAGCGATCTTGGGCGCGCCGCTCGTCGATCGCGGCAAGCGCGGCGTGGTGTTCACGCCCTTGGGCGAGCGCGTGCTGGAACGCGCCAAATCGCTGCTGACCGACGCCGAGGAATTGGCGCGCGAGGCAAGCGCGGCGCGCGAGCCGTTGACCGGCGAATTGCGCTTGGGCGTGATCCCCACCGTCTCGCCGTTTCTGCTGCCGCGCGTATTGCCGCGACTGCGCAAAGCGTATCCGAAGCTGAAGCTGTTTCTGGTCGAAGATCAGACCGAACGCTTGATCGATCGTTTACGCGAAGGGGCCATCGACTGCGCCTTGCTGGCCTTGCCTTACGACACGGGGCCCGTCGATAGCGCCTCGATCGGCGCGGATGTGTTCCGCTTGGTCGTACCCAAGGCCCATCCGCTGGCCAAGGCCAAGCGCGTGTCGCCCGCGATGGTGCGCGGCGAACCGCTGCTGCTGCTCGAAGACGGGCATTGCCTGACCGATCACGCGCTGTCGGCTTGCGGCATCAAATCCGCGCGCCCGCGCGACGCCTTCGCCGCGACGTCGCTGTTCACGCTGGTGCAGATGGTCGCCAACGGTTTGGGCGTCACATTGTTACCCGATCTGGCGCTCGACGCCGGCATTCTGCGCGGCACCGATCTGGTCGCCGTGCCCGTCGATGGCGATCCGTCGCGCGAACTGGGTCTCGTCTGGCGCAAGGGCACGGCGCGCGCGGCGGAGTTCCGTCTGCTCGCCAAAGCCGTCGCGCGCGATTCACGAAACGGATAGCCGCGCGTATAGTACGCCCGCACCGCGCGGGTCGATTCGCGGAACCGAATCGAACATGCGTTTCATTCTCCGACTTTTGTTCGTGCTGGGTCTCGGCGCCCTGTCGGTCGCGTGCGCGCCGCGCGCGGTGGCCCCGCCGCCCATCCAAATTCAGCCGCCGGCCGTCGCCCCGCAATCTTGCTACGACGCGCTGACCCAGCTCGGCGCCAAATTCGAAGCGCGTCAGAACATGCCGCGCAACGCCCAAGGCTGTTTCATCGACGAGCCGGTGATGCTGACCCAGGCGACGATCCCGCTCAATCGCCCGGCTCTGATGACCTGTCCGCTCGCCCAGGCGCTGGCGGAATTCGAACGCGACGTGGTCCAGCCCGCGGCGCAGCGTCATTTCAACCGGCCGGTCGCGCAGATCGTCCATTACGGCGCCTATGTCTGCCGCCCGCAGACCGGGCGCAACGACCGACTTTCGGAGCACGGCATGGGCCGCGCCTTCGATATCGGCGGGTTCGTGCTCCCCGGGAATATCCGAATCTCGGTCAAGGATCATTGGCGCGAGCGGGGCCCGCGCGGCGCCTTCCTGCGCGAGGTGGCGCAAGGGGCGTGTCACCATTTCAATCTGGTGCTGACGCCCAAGACGGACGCGGCGCATCGCGACCATCTGCATCTCGATATCGGCAAATGGGCGCGCTGCGACGCGTGACGGCTTAGCCCCGCCGCTTTTCGATCGCGTCCCAAATCAGCACGGCGATATCCGTGCCGTCGAAGCGGCGCACTTCGTGGATGCCGGTGGGCGAGGTCACGTTGATCTCGGTCAGCCAATCGCCGATCACGTCGATGCCGACGAAAATCTGGCCGCGTTTGGAAAGTTCCGGCCCGATCGCTTCGCAGATCTCGATCTCGCGCTTGGTGAGCGCCGTTTTGATCGCCTTGCCGCCGACATGCATATTGGCGCGCGACTCGCCTTGCGCGGGAACACGCAAAATCGCGCCGGCGGGTTTGCCGTCGACAAGGATGATGCGCTTGTCGCCGGCGCGCACGGCGGGTTCGTAGCGCTGGACGATCATCGGCTCGCGGCTGCGCTGGGTGAACATCTCGTAGAGCGAGCCGAGATTTTCGTCGTCGGGCTTGATGCGGAACACGCCCGCACCCCCGTTGCCGTAAAGCGGCTTGATGATGATGTCTTTGAACTCGTCGCGGAACGCGTCGATTTCCGCGCGGTCGGTCGTGATCAGCGTGGGCGGCATCAGGCCCGGAAAATGCGTCACGAATAGTTTTTCGGGCGCGTTGCGCACTTCCGCCGGGTCGTTCACGACCAGCGTCTTGGGGTGGATATGCTCCAGGATATGCGTCGCGGTGATATACGCCATGTCGAAGGGCGGATCCTGGCGCATCAGCACCACGTCGGTCTTGGCGAGGTCGATCGTCTCCATCGCGCCGAATTCGTAGTGGTTGCCCTTCTCGGCGCGCACGCGCACGGGATGCGCCTTGGCGGTGATGCGGTCATGTCCGCGCATCGACAGATGCTGCGTCAAATAATGATACAGCGTGTGGCCGCGCTTCTGCGCTTCCAGCATCATGGCGAAGGTGGAATCGCCGTCGATATTGATGTTCTCGATGGGGTCCATCTGGACCGCCACGACCATGCCGGCCATAGACAGGAACTCCTAATTCAGGCGGCTTTTGAGCGCCTGTATTTCCATGGCGATGCGCGAGCGGGCCTGCGGGGCCTCGATCAGCGTCGCCGCTTGTTCCAAACACATCACGGCGGCCCTGAGATTGTCGAGCCCCCCGTGCACGAGCCCCGTTTCATGCCATAAAGCGGGGTCGCCGGGCGAGAGCATCAGCATGCGCTCCAGCACCGCCAGCGCGCCGCGGAAATCCTCGCCCTTCATCAGCCGCAGCTTGATATTGTTCTGCAAACGCAGCAGCACGGTACGGTCGGGCACGGTCGCGTAGTGATAGGCTTGCAGCTCCGCCTCCGGCCCTTGCAGGCGCTTGAGCAGCGAACGCAGCGCCTTGGTGTCCAGCGCCTGGCCGAAATTGAACGGATCGACGATCGCGCGCCCGTCGGGCCCGTCGACGCGCACCAGAAAATGGCTGGGGAAGGACAAGCCCCAGGCGTCCCAGCCTTGGGCGCGCGCGGCGTCGATCCACAACACGGCGAGCGATACGGGCAGGCCGCGCCGGCGATCGATCACATGGGCAAGATCGGCGTTGCGAAGATCGTCGTAGGTATCGCGATCGCCGCGATAGCCCAAGCGTTCGACCAGCGCGTTATGCAGCGCCATCACGCGCGTGGCGATCGTGTCTTGCTTGCCTTGCGCTTCGGCGGCCACGCTCGTCGCAATCTCCGACAAATGCGCGCGATAGGGCGAAAGATCGAGGGCGGGGCGGGCCGCCAGCGACAAGGCCAACGCCGTCTCGCCGATCGCGATATCGGCATCGCCCGCTTGTGCGGCTTCGCGCAATTTGCGCTCGGCTTCCGGTGCGCGGCCGGCGGGCGGGTAGGCGGGGATCAAGAAGCGCTCGCGCTCTTGGCCCCTTCTTCGCCCGGCGGCGGGCGGAAGCGGCGCGGATCGTCCTTGTTGATGATGTGGCTGACGACGCGGCGGATATTGGCGAGGTTGCGCGCGATCGCCAGCACGCGATCCTGCTCCGTCTGATCGTTCGACACGCCCAGCAGATAGACCGTGCCGTTGACGACCTCGACCGAGAAATTGATCGAGTTGATGCCGCGCGCGAACAACAGGCGCGACCGCAGCTCGTTCGCGGCCCACGTGTCCTTGGCGTAGGCTTTCAGCCCGCCTTCGTCGGTCACTTCGATCTCGTTCAGGATCTCGCGCACGCCCTTGGCCTTCCAGGCAAGCTGGACGGCTTCGGCGCGCATATCCGGATCGGTGACGGCACCGGTGATCAGCACGCGGCCTTCGTAGATCTGCGTCGACAACGCGGCGAACATTTTCTGCGATTTCTGGAACCAATAATGATTGATCTCCAGCGCGATACCGTTGTCGTTGGCCGTACCTACGAAGCCGCGCTCCTGCACGGCGGCGACACCGCCGGTGGCGGCGGCACCCGCGACCACGCCCACACAACCCGGCAACAGCACCAAGCCCGTCAGGGCCACGGCGATTTTCGCTTTGGACAGGAAACTCCGCATGTCGTGCGATCCCTTCGTTCCCCGGAAACGCTCTATGTAAGGCTCGAATTCGAGTCGCGCCAAGCATCTTGCAGATGGCGCGGCCAGCGTCCCGGCGCCACCAGAATGGCGTCGAATCGTGTCTCGAATGCGGCGAATTCGGGACGGTTGGCGAGGAAAATTTCCGCCGCGCGAACAATGCGTTGGCGCTGGGCGGGGTGCAGCGCTTCGGCCGCCGCCTCGAGATCCGCGCGCAGTTTCACTTCGATGAAAGCGAGAATGCGCCCGCGCGCGGCCACGATATCGACCTGTGCGGCCCCCAGCCGCAAATCGCGCCCGACGATGCGCCAGCCCGCCAAGCGCAAGCGCCACGCCGCCAAAATCTCGGCCCAGGCGCCGCGCTTTTGGTGGCGGGTATGGCGCCCGGATTTCACCGCTTCTTGCCGCCCAGTTCCAGCGCGCGGGAATAGACTTCGCGGCGCTTCAACCCGGTCTCCGCCGCCACGCGATCGGCGGCGTCGCGCACGCCCAGCGTTTCCAGTGCCGCGCGCAGTTTGGCGTCGAGCGTTTCGGAATCCGTCTCGGGTTCGTCGCTTTCCGCCGGCGGGGCGACGACGATCACGCATTCGCCCCGCACGCCCGCGGCTTCGTAATGCGCGGCAAGCGCGGGCAGCGGGGCGGCCTGTACTTCCTCGTGCCGCTTGGTCAATTCGCGCGCCACGCAAGCGTCGCGCGGGCCCAGCACTTCGGCCATCGCTTGCAGCGTTTCGACCAAACGATGCGGCGCTTCGAACGCAACCAGCGTCGCGGGTAGGTCCTTGAATTCGCGCAAGCGCCGCGCGCGCGGGCCTTGCTTGGGCGGCAGGAAGCCCAGGAACAAGGCGGGCTCGGCCGGCAGGCCCGACAGCGCCAACGCCGTCGTTAGCGCCGACGCACCGGGGATCACCGTGAACGGGATATTCGCCGCGCGCGCGGCGCGTACCAACGCCGCCCCCGGATCGGCGATGCCCGGCATGCCGGCGTCGGAAACGAAGGCCACGATCTCGCCCGCGCGCACGCGCGCGATCAATTTTTCGGCGACGGCGGCACTCTCGCGCTCGTCGCAGCGCACGAGGCGCGGGGCGATCAGCCCCATCGCCGATAACAGCCGGCGCGCGACGCGCGTATCCTCGGCCGCAATCGTGCTTGCGGCCGCCAGCACCGTTTTCTGGCGGGTGGAGATGTCGCCCAAATTGCCAAGCGGGGTCGCGACCAAATAAAGCCCGGGCTTGATCGCGCCTGGATTCGGCGGCGCTTCGAAGCTAGTCTCCGGCTCGTCGTCTGAGGACATAAAACTTTGCGCTCCCGCCTAATCGCCTTCTTCGCCCTACTTGTCGCAGCACCCTTGCTCGCCGCGTGCGACGACCCAAGGGTAGCGGGCGTTTTCGGCCGAAGCCAGCCGACGACGCAAGCCCCGGCCCCGGCACCCGTTACGCCGCCGCCGCCGATCATGCCCGTTCCATCGGCGCCCGTCGTGCAGGAACCGGCCCCCGCCGCCCCGGTCCAACAGGAAGCTGTGCCTGCGATTCCTGCCGGCCCGAAAGGCGCGCCGCGCGTCGCGTTCCTTGTACCCTTAAGCGGCCCCAACGCCGCTGTCGGCCGCGCCTTGCTCGATGCGGCCACACTCGCCCTTTACGACGTCGCCGACGACGAATTCGTGCTGCTGCCGCGCGATACCGGCGGCACGCCCGAAGGCGCCGTCGCCGCGTTCGACTGGGCGGTGGAGCAGGGTGCACGTCTGGTCGTGGGCCCGTTGCTGTCGGCCGAAGCGCAGGCGGTCGCCCCGCGCGCGCGCGAAGCGGGGATCGCGGTGTTGGCGTTCTCCAACGACGTCACCGCCGCCAGCTCGAACGTCTTCGTGCTGGGCCTCGCCCCGCAAGCCTCGATCCGCCGCACGGTCGATTTCGCGCGCTCGCGCGGGCTCGAAAAATTCGTGGCGCTGGTGCCCAACAACGCGATCGGCTTGGCGTCGGAAGCCGCGTTCCGCGACGCGCTGATCGCCACGCAAGGCACGCTGGTGCGCGTCGAACGCTACGATCCCGGCACGCTGGACGTCACACCTTGGGTGCGCCGGGCGGGCAATGTCGGCCCGCCGCCGCCACGCGCCCAACGTGGCGAAGCGGCGCGCGAGCCGCCGGAGCTCGATTTCGAAGCGATCCTGCTGCCCGATTTCGGCGACCGCTTGGCGCAAGTCGCCAGCCAATTGCATCTGCACGAGATCGATCCCGCGCGCATCCGCTTCCTCGGCATTCCGCAATGGGACGATTCGCGCACGCTGCGCGAACCCTCGCTGCTCGGCGGCTGGTTCGCCGGGCCCCCGCCCGAAGCGCGCCAGAATTTCGAACGCCATTATCGCGAGGTGTTCGGCCGCGCCCCGCCGCGCGTGGCGACGCTGGCTTACGATGCGGTGGCACTCGCCGCCGTATTGGCGCGCGACAAGGGTGCCGACGGGGCGGATTATTCGCTGCCGGTGCTGACCGTGCCGACGGGCTTCGCCGGCATCGAAGGGATTTTCCGCTTCCTGCCGTCGGGCCTGGTCGATCGCGGCCTTGCGGTGATCGAAGTGCGCCGCGAAGGCCCCTTCGCGATTTCGCCCGCGCGCGACAGCTTCGAAACGCCGGCGAACTAACCGATCAGCGCGCTCAACAGTGCGTTGACGAGCTTCAGCCCTTGCGGCGTGGGGCGGAAGCCGTGTTGCGTGCGGGCGAGGAACCCGTCGCGCACCAAGCGATCGATGCGCGCGGTGTCGAGCATCCCGCTTTCGCCTTCCAGTCTCATGCCGGTGACGCGTTCGAAGCGGCGCGCGTCGATCCCTTCGACCAAGCGCAACCCCATCATCAACGCTTCGTCGGCTTGATCGGCGGGTGCAAGCGACGTGTCCTCCGCCGTGCCGTGACCCAATTCGGCGACTTGTTTGAGCCACGTCTCGGGCGCCTTTTCCTGGCGCGTCGCGCGCTTCACGCCGTCGACCGTGATCCGGCCATGGGCGCCGGGGCCGACGCCGACATAATCGTCGTAGCGCCAATAGACGCGGTTATGCCGCGATTCATGCCCCGGCTTGGCGTGGTTCGACACTTCGTAAGCGGGCAGGCCCGCATCGTTCAGCACGTCTTGCGTGGCGTCGAACAACGCTTCCTGGCGATCTTCCGACGGCAGCACCAGCTCGCCGCGCGCCGCCATTTGCTGGAAGCGCGTGCCCGCTTCCAGCGTGAGCTGATAGACCGAGAGATGCGACGGGCCCAAGGCGAGCGCCGCTTTCAATTCCTGGCGCCAATCGTTTTCGTTCTGATCGGGGCGCGCGTAAATCAGATCGAACGAAAATCGATCGAACAACGCGGCCGCGCGATCGATCGCGTGGCGCGCTTCGCGCACGTCATGGCCGCGCCCTAAAAACTTTAGCGCTTTGTCGTCCAGCGCCTGCACGCCGATCGACAGGCGCTCCACGCCCGCCGCTTTGAAACCGGCGAAGCGTTCGGCCTCGGCCGAATTGGGATTGGCTTCGAGCGTGATTTCGGGATCGTCGGCGATGCGCCAGCGCGTCGCGATGCGGTCGAGCACGGCGGCGGCCGTGCGCGGCGCCATCAGCGACGGCGTGCCGCCGCCGAAAAAAATCGACGTGATCGTCCGGTTGGGCGTGAGGGAAGCGTAGTGATCGAGTTCGGCCAGCAGCGCTTGTTCCCACGCCGCCTCGTCGATCTTCTCGCGGACATGCGAATTGAAATCGCAATACGGGCACTTCGATTTGCAGAAGGGCCAGTGGACGTAAATCGCGAATTCGGCGGGCGGGCCGATATCGTTCATCCGCGCCGTCCGGCGAAGCAGCCCGCCACCAGATCGGCGAAGGCGCGCGCGCGATGGCTCATCGCGTGTTTGCGGGCTGGATCCATCTCGCCGAAGGTGATCGTCTCGTTCTCGGCCACGAACATCGGATCGTAGCCGAAGCCCTTATCCCCGCGCGGCGGCCAAACGACGTGGCCATGCACCTCGCCGCGAAACGTCTCGCAATGCCCGTCGGGCCACGCGAGCGTCAGGCACGCGACGAAGAAGGCACTGCGGTCCGTCGCTTTCTTTGCAGCCAGCGCGTCTTCGACTTTGCGCATCGCCAGGCCGAAATCCTTCGTCGGACCCGCCCAGCGCGCCGAATAAAGCCCGGGATCGCCGTTCAGCGCCGCGACGCACAGGCCGGAATCGTCGGCGAGGGCGGGCAAGCCCGTGGCGCGCGCCGAATGAAGGGCTTTGAGTTCCGCATTCGCTTCGAAGGTCGTGCCCGTTTCCTCGGGCTCCGGCACGCCCTTGTCGCCCGCCGACACGCACGCCACGCCGAAGGGCCGCATCAGGTCGGCGATTTCGACCAGCTTGCCCTTGTTGTGGGTTGCGATGACGAGCGTGGGCTCGGTTAGTTGGCGACGGCCCATGCGGCGATGGCTTTCTTCTGCAACGCGACGAGCTCGCCAATGCCCTTCTCGGCAAGGCCCAGCATGGCCAGCAATTGATCCTTGGCGAACGGATCGCGTTCGGCCGTACCCTGGACTTCGACGATGGCTTGCGAACCGGTCAACACGAAATTCGCGTCGACCTCGCAGGCCGAATCCTCGACGTAATCGAGGTCGAGCACCGCGGCGCCGTTGGAGATGCCGCAGGAAATCGCCGCCACATGATCGCGCAGCGGCACGGCCGGGATGGTCTTGGTGACAACCAGCTTGGTCAGCGCTTGATGCAACGCGACCCAGGCGCCGGTGATCGACGCGGTGCGCGTGCCGCCGTCGGCTTGCAGCACGTCGCAATCGATCTTGATCTGGCGTTCGCCCAGCGCCTTCGCGTCGAGCACCGAGCGCAGCGAGCGGCCGATCAAACGCTGGATTTCCTGCGTGCGGCCCGATTGCTTGCCCTTGGCGGCTTCGCGGTCGGTGCGCGTGTGGGTCGATCGCGGCAGCATGCCGTATTCGGCCGTCACCCAGCCCGAGCCCGAATTGCGCAGGAAGGGCGGGACCTTTTCGTCGACCGAGGCGGTGCACAGCACATGCGTGTCGCCGAAGCGAATAAGGCACGAGCCTTCGGCATGTTTGGTGAAGCCGGGCTCGAGGGAAACGGCGCGAAGCTGATCGTTTTTGCGGCCGGAGGGGCGCATGGGCGTGCTCTTTCGGTATCAAACTGGGGCGATGGAATTGCGGCCGCGACCATAGGGGAGAGCGCCCGGCGGGTCCAGGGCGGGCATGCGCCCGCCAGCACTATTTCGCTTTGCGATTTTTTGGGGCGAGTTTCGCGATATAGGCGCGAATATCCTTGGCGTTGACGTCCTCGTATTCGCCGCGTTCTATGGCGTCGATCCCGCGCCGAATCTCCTCGATCAGGCGCTGTTGCTTTATCTCAGCACGCATCTGCCCACCCTTCCTCGCGTCCTACACGCATTAAAAATCGCCATTTAATCTTACGCTACAACTCGGAGTTCGATATCTTCGATCACGTTAAAAAATAGGTATTAATCGTAATCGTTGCCCGGAGGATCGCAATGACGCGTTTTTCTACTTCGCAAGTCAAAGCGGCAGCACGTCAGATCTTGGAAAATTATCCCAATGGGCTCCGCTGGGCTGAGCTATTTCGTCAGGTGTGTAACCTGGGGCCGGATACGCCGCATGGGACAGTTCAGGGTTCTTTGCGCGCATTGCGCGTCGATGACCGAGAGATAGTTCGGCCAACAAAAGGGCTGTGGGTCCTGGCAAAATATGCTGACGGCGCCAGTGATTTAGATACCGTTCAGCCAAGTACAAACATCCCACAAATCACTCTCTCAGAGGCTGACTTCTATCAACCGTTCGCTGATTGGCTACGCGATGAAGCTGAGGAAGCTGTCGAAACTTTGAGTGTTGGTGGGTCGGTTTTTCGATGGAAGTGGGGCACCCCCGATGTCGTTGGGGTCAACAAGCACCGGCCAAGTGACGCTGTCCGTCTTTTTTCGACTGAGATTGTAGCTGCCGAAATCAAGATTGACGCCGCTCAAACCGTCACGGCATTTGGGCAAGCCTGCGCATATCGCTTGTTCGCTCATAAAGTATATATCGCTATGCCAGCTTCAATGCATGAAGATGATCGCGACAGATTGGAGACGCTATGCGGGCTTTTTGGTATCGGGCTCGTCGAGTTTAAGGCGGACCCAGCGGCTCCGGAGTTCGACCTTAGGGTCAGAGCACAGCGGTTTGAACCGGACCGATTTTATGTGAATCGTATGGCTGAGGTGCTGAAGTCTCACTCCCAATCAGATTTTGATCGTCTATTCGGATGATTGTCCGGCGCTAGGCTAATCCCGCACCTTGACGCCCCCGTATGCGGCGCCTAACGTTTTCCGTATGCGCAGCACCCCCGTCGTTCCTTTCGAGCGGAAGAGCCCCACGACGGCCGCCGAAACGGCCGGTCCCGCCGTGCTGTCCGCGAAAGTCGCCGATTCCGCCATCCGCGCGCTGGACGAACGCTCGCGCGACGTGTTCCGCCGCGTCGTCGAAGCCTATGTCGAGACGGGCGAGCCGGTGGGCTCGCGCACGCTGTCGCGCCAATTGGCCGAGCGCCTGTCGCCCGCGACGATCCGCAACGTGATGGCCGATCTTCAGGATCTGGGCCTGCTCTATTCGCCGCACACGTCGGCCGGGCGCCTGCCGACCGATGTGGGCTTGCGCTGGTTCGTCGACGGGCTGCTGGAAGTCGGCCGTTTGTCGAGCGAGGAGCGCGACAATATCGAAGTGCAATGCGCCGCCACCGGCCGTGCCCCCGCGCAAGTGCTCGAGCAAGCCTCGCAAATGCTGGCGGGGCTGGGACAGGGGGCGGGCCTGGTGATCGCGCCCAAGGCGGAATCGCCGCTCAAACATATCGAGTTCGTGTCGTTGGCGCCGGGCCGCACGCTGGTCGTGCTCGTCCAAGGCTCGGGCCTGGTCGAAAACCGCATCATCGAAACGCCGATCGGTTTGACGCCAGCACAGCTCTCGCAAGCCGGCAACTTCCTCAACGCGCGCATCGTCGGCCGCACGCTCGCCGAAGCGCGCGCGGAAATCGTCGAGCAGCTCGAAGCCGAGCGCGCGGCGCTGGACGAGCTGTCGCGCAAGGTCGCGGCGGAAGGCCTCGCGGTGTGGTCGTCGGACGACGGCAAGCCCGCGCAAGACGCGTATTTGATCGTGCGCGGCCAGTCGAAATTGCTGGCCGATGTGCACGCGATGGAAGATCTCGAGCGTATCCGCCGCTTGTTCGAAGCGTTGGAGCAACACGAATCGCTGGCGAAGATCCTCGATCAAGCCCAGCAGGCGCAGGGCGTGCAGATCTTCATCGGCGCGCAGAACGAATTGTTCGGCTTGTCGGGCTGCTCGACCGTCATCGCGCCCTATACCGATTCGCGCGCGCGCATCGTCGGCGCCATCGGCGTGATCGGGCCCACGCGCCTCAATTACGCGCGCATTATTCCGACGGTCGATTACACGGCCAAGATCGTCGGGCGCCTCGTCGGCTGACCGCTGGGTCGAATTCACACTTGCGCCGGGCGGATTTTTCGCCCAAATCCCCCCGGTCCTTCAGTTTACCGAAATAGCGCCATGACCGATCCGCAGCAGCCCACGCCCGAAGAAATCCCGCCGCACGCCGCCGAAACGCCGGCGGCGGCCGATCCGTTGGCGGAAGCGTTGGCCCGCGCCGAAGCGGCCGAGGCGGAGCTTGCGCGCGTCAAGGACGGCGCGTTGCGCGCGATGGCGGATGCCGAGAACGTGAAGAAGCGCGCCGAGCGCGAAATCGTCGAGCGCGAGAAATACGCGGTCTCGGGTTTCGCCAAATCGTTGCTGGCGGTCGCGGATAATCTGCGCCGGGCACTCGATACCGTGTCGGCCGAGGCGAAAGCCGCCGATCCGACCCTGGCCAAGCTGGTCGAGGGCGTGGAACTGACCGAGCGCGAATTGCTGGGCGCGTTCGAGAAATTCGGCGTGGTGAAGCTCGACCCCGTCGGCAAGCCGGCCGATCCGAACTTCCACCAAGTGGTCGCCCAGGTCGACCATCCCAGTGCCGCCCCCGGCACGGTCGCGCAGGTCTTCCAGGCCGGCTACACGCTCAACGGCCGCTTGCTGCGCGAAGCGATGGTCACGGTCGCCAAGGGTGCGCCCGCCGCCCCCGGCGCCACGCTCGATACGCAGGCTTAAGGGGATTCACAGGGACTGCGAACGGGAATAGAATCGGCCCCACGCAATCGAGGGGTTGGTCGATGTCGTTGTTGGACCAGGAAATCGCCGCTTTCGAAGCCGATTCGGCACGGCTCGAATCCCACCACATGGGCAAATGGGTGGTATTCAAGGGCGGGTCTCTCCAAGGCACGTTCGACGAATTCGATGGTGCGGCGCGTTTTGCGGTCGAGAAGTTCGGGCGCGGCCCCTATCTGATCCGCGAAGTTGGTGAAGATCGTGAATTGCCGATCCCGGCTTCGGTCTTGCTGCAGCCGATAACGTCCGGCCAGCGATGATCGTCGAGGCGGGGTTCGCCGGGCGGGATTTGGCCGAAGCGGCCGATGCGCTCGAGCGACACGGCCCTTCCTTGATGGTCGATATCGATTTCGACCAGCGTTTCGACTATGCGCGTCAAGCCAATCGCGGCGCCGCCCCGGTGTCGCGCGCGCAATGTTTTGGCTTTGGTCGATACCGGCGCTTCGATAAGCTGCATCGATGAAGCGCTCGCCCGCGAGCTCGATTTGCCGGTCGTCGATCGCAAACGGCTTTCGGGGGCCGGCGGTGCGATGGAGGTCGATTTCTACCTCGCCCATATCGTTGTGCCGGGTCTCGATTTCACGCAATGGGGCCGGTTCGCCGCCGTCCGGCTTTCGGCAGGGGCCGCGCGCCATCAGGCGCTGATCGGGCGCAATTTCCTGCGCCGGATGCTGCTGATCTATGACGGGCAAGCCGGCAAGGTTCGGATCGCCCGATAGCGCGCTATCAGTTGACGCATTCCCTTTGGGGCCGCAGATTTGCGCAATCCAAGGGGACTCGATGGCCAAACGGGACGCCAACGCAGCCGCGATATCGGTGACGCGCGAATTCGATGCGCCGCCGCATCGGCTGTTCCGCTGGTGGACCGAGCCGCGGCACTTCATCCGCTGGTTCGGCCCCGCGCGCACAGACATGCCGGTTTGCGATCTGGAACCGCGCCCCGGCGGGTTGCTGCGGCTGTGCATACGCTATGACGACGGGCGCGAAATTTGGATGAAAGGCCGGTTCCGCGAGGTGCAGGAGCCCGATCGCCTGGTCTTGGCGCTGTGGTTCACCGACGAAAAGGGCGCGCCGGCCGCGCATCCGATGTACGACGATTGGCCGCTCGACGCGACGTTCCTGACGACCGTCGCATTCGAGGATGTCGGCCATCGCGCCAAGCTCACGCTGCACCAAGCCGTGCGGCCGTTGCTGGCGGCAAGCCACCCGAATCTGCTGGCCGAGCGCGAGATGGCCCGCCAAGGCTGGGTCGAAAGCTTCGAACGCTTGGCCGATCTGCTGATCGACGCCGAGTGAGTTAGGCGCGCTGGCGCGCCGCCTCGGCGGCTTGCTCGTAGGCCTTGCTGACCGCGGCGGGCGGCACTTCGGCGGCCGGTGCGGGGGCGTCGGACGGTCCGAAAATCCGTGCGATCTTGCGCTGGAAGCGGGCGTCGACGATGTCGACGAAGGCGTCGAGCGTGCCGTCGACCAAGCCGACCTTGCTGGCGTATTTCGCCGGCTGTTCGGCGGCGGCCTTGGCTTCCTGGGCGCGGCTGCGCGCGGCGTCGCGCGCTTCCGTCGCGTTGATCTGCACCTGATCGGCGACCGTCGAGCGCGCTTGCGACTCCGCACGGGTCTGCGCCGGCGCCGGGCTCTGGGCCGGCGCGGTCTGGGCAATACGCGATTCCGCGAAAGCGGCAATCGGGGCGGTGCTGGCGATACTCTGAACGGTACTCATGACACGAACCTCGCTTCTCGAAGTTCCGAGGGCCCCGCCGTCGCTCCCTGCCGTTCTGGCGAAAGGGACGTGAATCACGAAGACGAGATATTCCTCACGGCTTATATAATACGAACGGCGTTCGGAGTCAATTCCACGGCATGATTTCCGGTTGAATTGGGCCCGCGCGACAAAAACTGCGCAAAACGCCGCGGCCGGTTGCGGGAAACGCGCGATCCGCCTATATCGCTGGCAACGGTAGGGTCTTCCCGGAAGTGGCGGTGCGCGCCGGGGGTGGGAAGGCCCGAATCCCTTGGATTTCACCCCGGAAGACGCACCTTGTTACCCCAATGGGGTCCGACCTGCCGGTGCCTCGCGCAAGAGGGCCGGCGACCCGGACCGCCGCATAAGAGGACGGACATGAGCAAAGTCATCGGCATCGACCTCGGCACGACCAATTCCTGCGTCGCCGTGATGGAAGGCAGCACGCCGAAGGTCATCCCCAACGCCGAAGGGGCCAACACCACGCCGTCGATCGTCGCCTTCGCCGATTCCGGCGAGCGTCTGGTCGGCCAGCCCGCCAAGCGCCAGGCGGTCACCAATCCTTCCGATACGTTCTACGCGATCAAGCGTCTGATCGGCCGCCGCTTCGAAGACCCGATGGTTTCGAAGGACGTGGGCCTCGTGCCCTACAAGATCGTCAAGGCCGACAACGGCGACGCGTGGGTCGATTCGAAGGGCAAGAAATATTCGCCCTCGCAGATCTCCGCCTTCACGCTGATGAAGATGAAGGAGACGGCCGAGGCGTATCTGGGCGAAACGGTCACGCAAGCCGTGATCACCGTTCCCGCCTATTTCAACGACTCCCAGCGCCAAGCCACCAAGGACGCCGGCAAGATCGCGGGGCTTGAAGTCCTGCGCATCATCAACGAGCCGACGGCGGCCGCGTTGGCCTATGGCCTTGAGAAGAAGAAGGCCGGCACGATCGCGGTCTACGATTTGGGCGGCGGCACGTTCGACGTGTCGGTGCTGGAAATCGGCGACGGCGTGTTCGAAGTGAAGTCCACGAACGGCGACACGTTCCTGGGCGGCGAAGACTTCGACAACGAGATCATCACCTATCTGGCGGCCGAGTTCAAAAAGGAGCAGGGCATCGACCTGCGCGCCGACAAGCTCGCCTTGCAGCGCCTGAAGGAAGCGGCCGAGAAGGCGAAGATCGAATTGTCGTCGGCGGTGCAGACCGAAGTGAACCTGCCCTTCATCACGGCGGACGCGTCGGGCCCGAAGCATCTCAACATCAAGCTGACGCGCGCCAAGCTCGAAAGCCTGGTCGACACGCTGATCCAGCGCACGATCGAGCCGTGCCGTGCGGCCCTCAAGGACGCCGGCCTCAAGGCCAGCGAGATCGACGAAGTCGTTCTCGTCGGCGGCATGACGCGCATGCCCAAGGTCATCGAGACCGTGAAGCAGTTCTTCGGGCGCGAGCCGCATCGCGGCGTCAACCCCGACGAAGTGGTCGCGATCGGTGCGGCCATTCAGGCCGGCGTGTTGAAGGGCGACGTCAAGGACGTGCTGTTGCTCGACGTGACGCCGCTGTCGCTGGGCATCGAAACGCTCGGCGGCGTGTTCACGCGCCTGATCGATCGCAACACCACGATCCCGACCCGCAAGTCGCAGGTCTTCTCGACGGCCGAGGATTCGCAATCGGCCGTGACGATCCGCGTCTTCCAGGGCGAGCGCGAAATGGCGGCTGACAACAAGATGCTCGGCCAGTTCGACCTGGTCGGTCTGCCGCCCGCCCCGCGCGGCGTGCCGCAGATCGAGGTGACGTTCGACATCGACGCCAACGGCATCGTTCAGGTGTCGGCGAAGGATAAGGGTACGGGCAAGGAGCAGCAGATCCGCATCCAAGCCTCGGGCGGCCTGTCCGATTCCGAAATCCAGAAGATGGTGAAGGACGCCGAGGCGAACGCCGCCGAGGACAAGAAGCGCCGCGATCTGGTCGAAGCGAAGAACCGCGCCGAAGGCATGATCCACGACGTCGAAAAGAACCTGAAGGAGCATGGCGACAAGATCGGGGCCGACAAGGCCGTGATCGAGCAGGCCATCGCGGACCTGAAGGGCGTCAAGGACGGCGACGATGTCGAGGCGATCAAGGCCAAGACCGAAGCGCTGACCCAAGCGTCGATGAAGCTGGGCGAAGCCATGTACAAGGCGTCGCAAGCCGAAGCCGCCGCGGGCGGTGCCGAGGCCGGTCCGTCGGCGGACGCGCCCAAGGGCGATGCGCCGAAGGACGAGAAGGTCGTCGACGCGACGTTCGAAGACGTGTCCGACAAGAACAAGAAGAACTGAGCTTAGAAGGCGGGCGCCTTTCCGGGTGCCCGCCTGACGCTCGACGGAGTCGGCCGTGGCGAAGGATGATTTTTACGAGCTGCTGGGCGTGGCCAAGGGGGCGTCGCAAGACGAACTCAAGAAGGCCTATCGCAAGCTCGCCATGCAGTATCACCCGGACAAGAATCCGGGCGACAAGAAAGCCGAAGCCAAGTTCAAGCAGATCAACGAGGCCTATGACGTCCTGAAGGACGAGCAGAAGCGCGCGGCCTATGATCGCTTCGGCCATGCCGCCTTCGAGCAAGGCGGGGGCGGTGCCGGCAATCGCGCCGGCGGTTTCGATTTCGGCGGCGGCAATGCCGGGTTCGCGGACATCTTCGACGAGATGTTCGGCGAATTCATGGGCGGCGGGCGTCGCGGCGGCGGGCCGCAGCGCGGCTCGGACCTGCGCTACAATCTCGAAATCAGCCTGGAAGACGCGTTCCACGGCAAGCAAGCGACCGTCAAAGTCGGGTCGCTGCATTCCTGCGAGACCTGCAAAGGGACCGGTGCGGAAGCGGGCTCCAAGCCCGTCACCTGCCCGACCTGCCGCGGTCACGGCAAGGTGCGCGCCCAGCAGGGCTTCTTCACGATCGAGCGCACCTGCCCGCAATGCGGCGGCGGCGGCCAGATCATCGAGAAGCCGTGCAAGACCTGCCAAGGTCAGGGCCGCGTGCGCAAGGAACGCACGCTCAACGTCAACATTCCCGCGGGTGTGGAAGACGGCACGCGCATCCGCTTGGCCGGCGAAGGCGAAGCGGGGATGCGCGGGGCGCCGCAAGGCGACTTGTATCTGTTCCTGCAGATCAAGCCGCATCGGCTGTTCCATCGCGAGAATTCGGACATCTATTGCCGTGTACCTATCGCGATGACGACGGCGGCCTTGGGCGGTTCGGTCGAAGTGCCGACGGTCGATGGCGGGCGCGCCAAGGTCACGATTCCGGCGGGTGCCCAAACCGGCCAGCAATTCCGCCTGAAGGGCAAGGGCATGTCCGTCCTTCGCTCCACCGCGCGCGGCGACATGTTCATCGAAGCGGTGGTCGAAACCCCGGTGAACCTGACGAAGCGTCAGCAGGATCTGCTGAAGGAATTCGAAGGCACGGGCGGTGCGGACAAATCGCACTCGCCCGAGAGTGCCGGCTTCTTCGCCAAAGTGAAGGAGCTGTGGGACGATCTGCGCGGCTAATCTCCGCGCGGATCCCTTGTTGACCTCATGGTTCGACACGGGCGTTCATTGACGGCCGTACCATGAGGTCTATGCTTTAGGCCTCATCCTGAGCTTGTCGAAGGACGAGGCCGGTCCAAAGACGAATCGATCGGGCTTCGATCGTCTTCACGCCACGACCAAGTAATCCATCGCCGAGAGCACGCCGCGCAGGCTGTGCAGAATCGCGTCGATCGCGCGGTTCTCGCTGCCGTCGCGATAGGCGGCGTAGACGCGCCCGTCGCCGACCGGCGGATCGGTCGTCAGCACGACCAGCGTGCCGTCGGCGATTTCCTTCTCCACCATCTTGTGCGGCAACACGCCCACCGCCACGCCCGCCGCGATCAAATGGGCGGAGACGGTGACGCTGCTGCACATGTCGATGCGCGCGGGCTCGATCCCGGCGGCGGCGAACCAATCCTGCGTCTGGCGATACATCGCCGAGGGCGGCGGGTTGGACACGATCGGCACGTCGCGCAGATCGGCCGGCCGCACCCGCGCGGGCAAGCCCCAAGACGGGGCCGCCATGAACGAGTTCGGCTGCAAGCCGAAGGGGATCAGCCGCACGCCCGGGTGCCCGACCGGATTGACCAGCACGGCAAGGTCGAGATTGTGGCGCGCCAGTTCCGGCTCCAGCGCCGACGTGGTCGCCACGGTGAATTCGGGGCGTAGCTGCGGATAATCCCGGCGCAGCGAATTGACCAGCGGCGCCAAGCACACCATCGCCACACCTTCGGCGATCCCCACGCGCGCCGCGCCGGATACGGGCGACGGGTCGGGCGTTTCGCGAATACGGTCGATCTCCCGCCGCACGGTACGCGCGCGGGCCAGCAAGCTCAGGCCGGCGGGGGTCGGGCGGATGCCGCGCCCGGCGCGCTCGAACAATTCCACGCCCAGGGCGGTTTCAAGGTCGCGCAAACGCAGCGAAACCGTGGGCTGGGCCAGGTTCAATTGCCGTGCTGCGGCCTGGACCGAGCCCAGATCCACCGCCCACAGGAAGGCTTCCAGCTGCGCGAGGGTCAAACGCATAGGAATTTCTAATATGACAGGCTCAGATAATCCAATTGGATTTGTATGCCTGTGCAGCGTTACCACTCGCGATGGAGAAACACCCGAGTAGCGCCAAAGAATGAAAACACAGTCGCCTGCCACGCCGACCGCGAAAATCGTCCGTATCGATGGCTATGAATTGTCCTGCCCCTTGCCCGAGCGCATCGGCAATTCGCGCGGCTTTTTCGAAGCGCGCGCCTCGCTGCTTGTGTCGATCACGACGGATGCGGGCGTGACCGGCTGGGGCGAAACCTGGGCCTATCCCGGCGCCGCCGGCGCCATCGTACGCCGCGACCTCGCCCCCAAATTGATCGGCCAAGACGCCGCCGCCCCGCGCCGCCTGCACGATCTGATGCTGCGTTCCTTGCCCGAGCGGCATGGCGTGCCGCTGATGGCGGTCAGCGCGCTCGATATCGGCGTGTGGGACGCCGCCGCGCGCGCGGCGAACAAGCCGCTGTCGGCGATGCTGGGCGGGGCGATGCGCGAACGTATGGCCGCTTATGTCAGCGGGCCGTTTTTGAAGCCGGGCGCCGATCCGTTCCATACCTATATGGCGGATCTCGACACCTATCTCGATGCCGGGTTCCGCGCGATCAAGCTGCGCTTGGGCACGACGCCGAAGCGCGACGCCGACATCGCGCGCCAAGTGCGCGCGCGTATCGGCGCCGACATGCCGCTGATGGTCGATCTCAACCAAGGTTTCACCATCGGGCCCGCCGCCGATCTCATGCACCGCTTGGCCGAGCACGACGTGCGCTGGCTGGAAGAGCCGATCGCCTACGACAATCTCGCGGGCTACAAGCGCCTGGCCGATGGCGGCACGATTCCGCTGGCGGCGGGCGAATCACTGTTCGGCGTCGAAGCCTTCCGCGATGCGGTCGCGTCGGGCGCACTCACATACGTGCAGCCCGACATGGCGCTGTGCGGCGGCGTGACCGAGATGCTCAAGATCGCCGGTCTTGCCGAGGCGTTCGGCATGGCGCTCGTCCCCCATGTTTGGGGCACGGCGGTGAATTTCAACGCGACACTTCAATTCGCGGCGACGCTACCGCCGCGCGGCGGCCACGCGATGCCGTGCCCGATGTTCGAATACGACTATTCCTACAATCCGCTGCGCACGAAGTTCAGCGCCAACCCGGTCGATGCGAACGGCACGGTCGCCGTTTCGGATGCGCCGGGCATCGGCGTCGAGATCGATCCCGCGAAGTTCGATTCGCTTCTGGTCCAGCACTGGACCGTGCAATGAAAACCGAAAACCAATAAACGGAGGAACGCCATGACCAAGTTCAACACGCTCGCCGCTTTGATGATCGCCGCCGGCGCGATGCTCGCGCACGACGCCGCCGCACAGACGAAAGTGCTCAATCTCGGTTTCGTCGGCCGCCAGACGGCCCCCGAAGGCATCGGCATGACGACGATGGCCGAGAAGGTGAAGGCGCGCACCAACGGCCGCGTCGACATCAAGCTGCATCCGGGCGGCGCTTTGGGCGGCGACCGCGAAGTGATCGAAGGCGTGCAGATCGGCACGGTCGAAATGACGATCTCGTCGACCTCGATCTTCGCCAATTTCGTGCCCGACGTGCAGGTGCTCGACATCCCGTTCCTGTTCCGCGATTTCGATCACGCGCAAGGCGTGCTCGACGGCGCGGTCGGCAAGGAACTTCTCGCCAAGTTCGACGCGCGCGGCTTCAAGGGGCTGGCGCTGGGCGGCATCGGTTTCCGCCAGCTGACCAATAGCCGCCGCCCGGTGACCGGCATCGACGACGTGAAGGGTCTGAAGATCCGCACCCAGGAAAACCAGATCCATATCCAGGTCTGGCGCGCGTTGGGCGCGCAACCCACGCCGATGGCGATTCCGGAAGTCTTCACCGCCCTTCAGCAGGGCGTGATGGACGGCCAGGAAAACCCGATTGGCGCGATCATCAACAACCGCTTCGGCCAAGTGCAGAAATATCTCACCATCACCAACCACGCCTTCACGCCGGTGGCCCTGGTGATCTCGCCCGCCGCGTTCAACGCGCTGTCGCCCGCCGATCGCCAAGTGTTGCAGGAAGAAGCGACCGCCGCGATGGCCGTGACCAAGGCCGAAGTCGCCAAGGTCGAACAGACCGGCGTGGATCAGCTGCGCGGCATGGGTCTCCAAATCGTCGACAAGGTCGACACCGCCAAGTTCCAAGCCGCTTTGGCGCCGACCTTCGCCGATCTCGCCAAGCGCTTCGGCGAGTCGACGATCAACCGCATCAAGGATTTCAAGTGAACGGATCCAACGTCGCGATCCGCCTGCTCCTATCGACGGAGCGGGCGGTCACGCGGGCCTCGGTGTTCGCGGCGTGCGGCTTTTTGGCCGCCGCCGCGTGCGTGGGCTTCTACCAAGTCCTCGCCCGCTTCCTGCTGGCCGAACCGGTGACGTGGTCGGAATCCTTCGTGCGCGTCGCGTTGATTTGGATGGCCTATATGGGCCTGTGCGGCGCCATGCGCACAGGCGCGCTCGTCTCGGTCGATGTGCTTTATCGCATGTGCACGGGCAATGCGCGCCGCGCGTTGCAAGCCGTGATCGCCGCATCGACGATTTCGCTGCTGGTCATCCTCGTCTGGTACGGCACGATCCTCACGCAGCGCGTGCAGTTCCAGGTTCTCGCGGGTCTGGAAGTTTCGGTCAGCTGGGCCTATGCCGCGATCCCCGTGGGCGCCGCGGTATCGATCTTGGCGGTGCTCGCGCATTTCTTCGATCCCAAGCGCGAAGAACTCGAAAACGCGGTCTAAGGAATAAGGAACTTCACCATGGCCGCGACGATGTTGATCACGATGTGCGTGCTGCTTGTGCTGTCGATTCCGGTCGCGGTGTCGATCGGCCTCGCGGCCATCGCGGGCATGGGCTTGTTCACGCCCCTGCCGCTGGTGCTGGTGGCGCAACAGGCCTTCGCCTCGCTCGACAAATTCCCGCTGGCTGCCGTGCCGTTCTTCATCCTCGCCGGCAATCTGATGGGCGAGGGCGGAATCTCCGCGCGCCTCGTCGATTTCGCCAAATGCCTGGTCGGCGGCGTGCAAGGCGGGCTCGCCTGCACCTGCATCCTCACCTGCATGATCTTCGCGGCCGTGTCGGGATCCAGCGTCGCCACGACCTTCGCCATCGGCGCGATCCTGATCCCGGCGATGGTGCGCCACGGTTATCCGGTCCCCTTCGCCGCATCGCTGCAGGCGACGGCCGCCGAGCTTGGCGTGATCATCCCGCCGTCGATCCCGATGATCCTTTACGGCGTGGCCGCCGAAGTTTCGATCGGCGAGCTGTTCATCGCCGGTTTCGGGCCGGGCATTCTGATCAGCGTCGCGCTGATGGCGTTCGTCTATATTTGGTGCCGTATCCGCGGTTACGGCAAGCGCGACGCCGAGGGCCGCATGCCCTTGCTGGTCGCCACGCGGCGCGCAGGCCTCGCGTTGATGATGCCGGTCATCATTCTGGGCGGCATCTATGGCGGCGTGTTCACGCCGACCGAAGCGTCGATCGTCGCGGTGTTCTACGCGCTGTTCGTCAGCTGCTTCATCTATCGCGAAATCGGGCTCGGCCAGGTCTATGCGATCCTGCACCGCTCGGTGATCTCCTCCGCCGTCATCATGTTCATCATCGCGATGGCGGGGCTGTTCAGCTTCCTGCTGACGCGCGCGGGCATCCCCGCCCAGATCGGCGCCTGGATCGTGGAGAATTTCCACGAAGGCTGGGCGTTCCTGCTGGCGGTGAACGTGTTCCTGTTCATCATCGGCATGTTCATCGAGACGTCGGCCTCGATCATCGTGCTTGCCCCCATCCTGGCCCCGGTCGCGGTGCATCTGGGGATCGACCCCGTGCATTTCGGCCTGATCATGGTGGTCAATCTGGCGCTGGGCATGATCACGCCGCCCTTCGGCGTGAATCTGTTCGCCGCTTGCGCGGTGGCGAAAATCTCCCTCGACCGAATCGTGCGCTCGCTGGCGCATTTCGTTCTGGTCATCCTCGCCTGCCTGATGGTCATCACCTACGTGCCGGAAATTTCCCTGTTCATGCGCGACCTCGCGTACTGACCCTATCTCGCCCCGACGCGGCGGGCATGCTATCTGGCGGGGATGATCGCCGCTTTCGTCCGCCTCGCCCGGCCCAAACATTGGGTCAAAAACGCCTTCGTGGCGGCCCCGCTGTTTTTCACGCCCAGCGCCATGTCCGGTGCGGCGGCGGGAACCGTGGCGTTGGCGATTCTCGCCTTCTGCCTGACCGCATCGGCGATCTACGCCCTTAACGACTGGGCGGATCGCGAGGCCGATGGCCTGCATCCCGAAAAGCGCCATCGCCCGGTCGCGTCCGGCGCCGTGCCGCCCGCCGCCGCGTTGATCTTCGCGGGGCTTTTGGCGGTCGCGGCGGCCGCCATCGCGATCCGGCTGCCGACCGAGTTTGGGATCATCCTTGCCGTCTATGCGGGGATGAACCTTGCTTATTCCTTGGGGCTCAAAAACGTCTCGCTGCTCGACGTGCTGGTGATCGCGATGGGCTTCGTGCTGCGCGTCGAAGCCGGGGCGGCGGCGATCGCGGTCGTGCCCACGGTGTGGATTTTGGTTTGCACCGGCTTGCTGGCGCTGTTCCTGGCGCTGGCCAAACGGCGCGACGACCTGACCAGCGATCTGGACGCCGCCCACCGCAAGTCGCTGGCCGGCTATAATCTGCCCTTCATCGACACGGCGATCGCCGTGGTGCTCGGCGCGCTGCTGGTCGGGTACCTCATGTACACGACCGACGACGCGGTCTTGCGCAAGTTCGGCACCGAACGGCTTTATATGACCGCCCCCTTTGTCGTGGCCGGAATCCTGCGCTATCTCCAAATCGCGCTCGTCGAGAAACGTTCGGGCTCGCCCACCGAAATCGCGCTGTCCGACCGGTTCCTGATCGTTTGCGTGCTGGGCTGGCTCGCCGTCTTCGGCTATCTGATCTACGCATGATTCGCTGGAAGACCGATCGCTTCGCCGGCTGGGGCCGCACATCGCCCGCGATGGCGCGTGCCGCCAGGCCCGAACGCCAGGCCGAGCTCGACGCCGCTTTCGCAGGCGCGCGGGAATTCGGCGCCACGCTGCCGCGCGGCAACGGGCGGTCCTATGGCGATGCGGCGCAAGTGACCGACGGCGCGTTGATTCTCGCCACGCGGCTCGACCGGTTCGTGTCCTTCGATCCGGCGACGAATCTGCTGGTCGCCGAGCCCGGCGTCACCTTCGCCGATATTCTGGCGGCCTTCCTGCCGCGCGGGCTGGCCGCCCCCGTGTCGCCCGGCACGATGTACGCCACGCTCGGCGGCGCGCTCGCCGCCGACGCGCATGGCAAGAACCATGATCGTGCGGGTGCCTTCGGTGCGCATGTCGAATGGTTCGATCTGCTGATCGCCAATGGCGAGACGCTGCGCTGCGCGCGCGATCAAAACGCCGATCTGTTCCGCGCCACGATCGGCGGCATGGGTTTGACCGGCTTCGTGCGCCGCTTGGCGCTGCGTCTGGCGCCCGCATCGCCCTTCGTGCGCGTGAAGGAATCGCGGGTCGACGATCTCGACGAATTCTTCGAGGAATTCGCCGCATCGCGCGAGTCCGCGAATTTCACCGTCGGCTGGGTTGATGCGCTCGCCAAAGGCGGGCAGCTCGGGCGCGGCATATTCGAAACGGCGGAATACGCGCCGGATGCAGCACAGCGCCCGCCGGGTTTGCGGGCACCTAAGCCCATCCCGTTCGATCTACCGGGCTTCGCGCTGTCCACGCCGATCGTGCGCGGCTTCAACGAGCTTTATTGGCGCCGTGTGCCCGAAGCAGGCCGTACGGGCGAACGCGCCCTCGACCGTTTCCTTTATCCGCTCGATTCATTGGCGAATTGGAACCGGCTTTACGGCAAGCGCGGCTTCCATCAATTCCAGGCGGTCGTGCCCGACGGCCCGGCGCGCGACGCGGTGCGCGACATGCTGGAAAAAGTCGCGGCGACCGGCAACGCATCGTTCCTCGCCGTGCTCAAAACGTTGGGCGGCGAAGGGCATGGCTTGCTCTCCTTCCCGATGCGCGGCGTGACGCTGGCGCTGGATATTCCCAACGCGCCGGGCGCGGACGAATTGCTGACCGCGCTGGAATACGTCGCGCGCGATGCGGGCGGGCGCATCTATCTCGCCAAGGATTCGCGCCAATCGGCCGCGACGTTCCGCGCGACCTATCCGCGTTTGGCGGAATTCGAAGCCGTGCTGGCGGAATTCGATCCGGAGAAGCGCTTCGAATCGGATCTGTCGCGGCGCCTGGGTATTCGCAGGAGACCGACATGATTTGGGTCGTGATCGGTGCGTCCTCCACCATCGCGCGGGAATTCGCGCGCCAAGCGGCGATGCAGGGTGCGGGCATTCTGCTGGCCGGGCGCGACCGCGACGATTTGGCCGCCAACGAAGCCGATATCGCGACGCGCGCCGATGTGCCCGTGCGCGTCGAGCATTTCGATCTGGCCGACGCCAGCGAGCACACAGCGTTGCTCGATGCCGCCCGCGATTTCGCAAATGGCGCGGAGATCAATCTGTTCCTCGCCGCCGGGACGATGCCCGCGCAAGCCGAGATCGATGCCGATCCGGGTCTCGCCGCCGCGACCATCGTGACGAACTACACCGGGGCCGTGCTGCTGTTGCAGCGTTTCGCCCCCGTCTTCGAGGCGCAGAAATCCGGCACGATCATCGCGCTCGGCTCCGTCGCGGGCGATCGCGGGCGGCTCAAAAACTATGTCTACGGCTCGGCCAAGGCGGGTTTGCACGTTTATCTGCAAGGCTTGCGCGCGCGACTGGTGCGCAGCGGCGCGCATGTCGTCACGCTGAAGCCGGGCTTCGTCGATACCGCGATGACCTGGGGCCTGCCCGGCCTGTTCCTGGTCGCGTCCCCGGCCGCCATCGCCAAGGCCGCATTGACGGCGGCGGCCAAGAAACGCGATATCGTCTACGCGCCCTTCTTCTGGTGGGGCATCATGACGATCATCAAGCACATCCCGGAACGTATCTTCAAAAAACTGAACATCTGAACGGGGAAGACCAATGCGTATCGGAATCGTGGGTGCCGCCGGCCGGATGGGCCAGATGCTGATCCGCGAAGTGCAGGGCAACGCGACCGCGAAGCTGGGCGGTGCGGCCGAGCGTGCGGGATCCGACGCGATCGGCCGCGACGCGGGCGAGATCGCGGGGCTCGGCCCCATCCAAGTGAAAATCGGCGCCGATCCGGCCGCCTTGTTCGATGCGGTCGACGCGGTGATCGATTTCACCGCGCCGGCGGCCAGCATCGTCCATGCCGGCCTCGCCGCCGCGAAGGGCAAGGCGTTGATCCTGGGCACGACCGGCATTACCGCGGCCGATCAGGCGAAGATCAACGCCGCCGCCAAATCCGCCGTCATCGTGCAGTCGACGAATTTCTCGCCCGCCGTGGTGCTCAGCTTCGCGTTGGTCGAAGAAGCCGCGCGCCGTCTGGGCCCCGACTACGACATCGAGATTTTCGAGCTTCATCACCGCCACAAGGTCGATGCGCCGTCGGGTACGGCGTTGAGCCTCGGCCGCGCGGCGGCCAAGGGGCGCGGGATCGATTTCGACAAGGAAACGATCCGCGGCCGCGATGGGCATACGGGCGCCAGGCCCACGGGCCCGATCGGCTTTTCGGTCGCGCGCGGCGGTTCGGAAACCGGCGAGCACAACGTCATGTTCCTGGCGGAAGGCGAGCGGTTGGAGATCGTCCACAAGGCGTCCAACCGACAGATCTACGCGCGCGGTGCGGTGCGGGCGGCGTTATGGGCCAAGGGCCGCACGCCCGGCCTCTATTCGATGCGCGACGTGCTGGGGCTGTAACGCACGCGCTTCAGCGCGTCGGCGATGATTTGCGCGACCGGTTCGCGCTCGTCGATCGGCAGGAACCCGCCCAGCCACGTGACCTTGCCGTGGCTTGAAAGCCGCACGGCGGCGGGATGGCCGGGGCGGGCGGCCAGATCGACCCTCAGCCAATAAGGCTGCCACGTCTCGCGCGTGACCTTGCCCCACGGATCGACGCGCTCGATCTCCAGAATATCTTCGCGCAGGACGATGCGTTCGTAGCGCCGCCCGGTCGCGTAGCTTGCCTTGAACGCGACCCACACCAGCGCCACGTCCACGCCCAAGAAGCCGATCACCGGCCACGCGCCAACGGCATAGAACACGATCCCGGCGGTGAAGCTGACGCCGCACAGCAGCGCCATCAGCCACCAGAAGCCGCGCGGGCTGAGGCTGCGATGCGGGCGCAGCGTCAAATCCAGCAGCGGGTCGGCGGGATCGGTCATGGCGACGATGATAGTCTGTCGCCCGCGCGAATCCAGCTATGATCGCACGCCATGATTCGTTTGCATTTGGGCGGGACCGAAGCGAAGCCGGGCTGGACGTTGCTCAACGTCCTGCCAGGCCCCGGCGTCGATATCGTCGGCGATTGCGCCGACCTGTCCGCCTTCGCCGACGGCACGGTCGCGGAAATCTACGCCTCGCATGTCTACGAGCATTTGGGGTTCCGCCAGGAATTGCCCAAGGCGCTGCGCGAGGCTTATCGCGTGCTCGCCCCCGGCGGCGAATTGAAAATCGCCGTCCCCGATCTCGACATCATCTGTCGCATGTGGGCGAGCGACACGCTGCCCGCCCCAGCGCGCGAAACCTTGATGTGCCATCTCTACGGCGATCAAACCGACGCGCATGATTTCCATCGCGTCGGCTTCAATTGGGACATCCTGACCGGCTTCCTGGCGCGGGCGGGCTTCGCGCAAGCGCGCCGCGTCGAAGCTTTCGGCCTGTTCGAAGACACCAGCGTTTGGAAATCCTTCGGCGTGCCGATCTCCCTCAACGTCGTGGCGACCAAAGCGGCATGAGCGTCGCGGACGGCGATGCGCTGCGCGGCAAGGGCGATCTCGCCGGCGCACTCGTCGCCTATGGCCAAGCCCTGGCCGCGAATCCCAAAGATCTGATGGCGCTGGTCAATCGCGGTGTCACGTTCCACATGCTCGGCCGTGCCGCCGAAGCCGCCGCCGACTACACGAAAGCGGCGGCGATTGCGCCGCAGATCGCATTGATCCACGCCAATCTCGCCGCCGCGTTGCTCGACGCACACAAGCCCGGCTCCGCGCGCGATGCCGCCACGAAAGCCGTCGAACTCGATCCCGGCAACGCGACCGCCTGGAACAATCTGGGTGTCGCGTGCGGACAGCTCGGCCTCGCGCGCGACGCGCAGGACGCGTGGTGCAAAGCGTTGGCGATCGATCCCGATCACGCGTCGACGTTGGTCAATCTCGCCCAAGCCTTGCGCATCGACGATCCCGACAAGGCCGCCGATCTGTTCTTGCGCGTGCTCGCCAAGCATCCCGAACGCGACGACGCCTATGCCGAAGCGATCTCGACGCTGTGGCATGCGTGTCGTTGGGACCGCGCGCTGGAACTGCTCGGCGAACTCGATGCGCGTCTGGCGCGGGGCCTCGCGACCAACGCGCTTTATTCGCTCGCTTACACGCTGCCTTTCATGGCCGACGATCCCGCGCGGGTGAAAAAGGCGCAAACCGCGCTAGGGGCCGCCCTTGCGCGCGCGGCGACGAAGCTGCCGCCCGCCGTTCCGGGCACGGGCAAGATCGTCGTCGGCTATCTCTCGCCCGATTTCGGCAATCACGCGATGAGCCATGTGCTGCGTTCGATGATCGCTGCCCACGACAAGGCGCGATTCGAAATCGTGCTGCTGTCGTTGAAGGATCGGTCGGCGGAGCCGGGTCCGTGGCTCGCCGATCTCAAACGCGCGGCGGATGCGTTCGTCGATTTGTCGATGCACGACTCGCCCAAAGCCGCCGCTGCGATCCGCGCGCGCAAGATCGACGTACTGATCGATCTCTCCGGCTATATGGCCGGCGGACGGCCGGAGATTCTCGCGGCGCGCCCCGCCCCCGTGCAGGTCTATTGGATCGGGCATGGCGGTTTCTTGGAAGCGCCCTATATCGACTACACGATCGCCGACGCGATCGTCGCACCCGATCCAACGGGCCATGTCGAAGCCATCGTGCGCTTGCCGGTTTGCTATCACCCGGCCGATCGCTTTCCGGCGGGACCCACGCCATCGTGCGCCGATTTGGGCTTGCCCGAAAACGCCATCGTCTTCGCCGCGTTCTGCAATCCGCTGAAGATCGAGCCCGTGTGCTTCGCCGCGTGGCTCGACGTGCTGAAGCGCGTCCCCGGCAGCGTGCTTTGGCTCGCAGGCCGCAAAGCCTATACGCCCGCCCAAAGTCAGTTGCGCGCGCGCGCGCAAGAAGCGGGCATCGATCCCGCGCGATTGATCTTTGCACCCCATGCGGCGGACAAAGCCGCCCATCTGGCACGCCACCGCGCCGCCGATCTGTTTCTCGATTCCTTCGCCGTGTCGGCCGCCTCGACCGCGTTGGATGCGATGGGCGCGGGCTTGCCGGTGCTGACCAAGTGCGGCCAGCAAGCGCATGCGAACGTGGCGGCATCGTTCCTGTCGGCGTTGGGCTTGCCGGAATTGATCGCGGATTCGGTCGAGGATTTCGTTGCGCGCGCCGTTGGCTTGGCGCAAGACAAGGCGACGCGCGACGATCTGCGCGCGCGGCTCGACGCTTCCGTCGCCGTGAATTTGCCCTTCGACGCGTCGCGCATGGCGGCCCATGTCGAAGCGGCGTTCGCGACGATGATGGAACGCGCGCGGGCCGGTCTCAAACCCGCCTCGTTCGACGTGAGCGCGCCATGAAACCCGACGCCATCCGCGAATTCTACGCCCGCCTCGCCAAGCGCAATCCGGAGCCGACCTCGGAATTGCTGTGGGGCAATCCCTATCAATTGCTCGTCGCCGTCGTGCTGTCGGCGCAGGCGACCGATGTGGGTGTGAACAAGGCGACGCGCAAATTGTTCGAGATCGTCAAGACGCCGGCCGAAATGGTCGAACTCGGCCTCGACCGGCTGAAGGACCACGTCAAGACGATCGGGCTTTACAACACCAAGGCCAAGAACGTGATCGCGCTGTCGGAAATCCTGCTGCGCGATTACGCGGGCGGCATTCCACGCGATCGGGAAAAGCTCGAAGAACTGCCCGGCGTGGGGCGCAAAACCGCGAATGTCGTGCTCAACGTCGCTTTTGGCGAGCCGACCATCGCGGTCGACACACATATCTTCCGTGTCGGCAATCGCACGGGTTTGGCCAAGGGCAAGAACCCGCGCCAGGTCGAAGACAAATTGGAGAAGGTCACGCCCGTCGACTTCAAGCAGCACGCGCATCATTGGCTGATCTTGCACGGGCGTTACGTGTGCAAGGCGCGCAAGCCCGAATGCTGGCGCTGCGTCGTCGCGGATATCTGCGCCTTCAAACCGAAGACGCAGCCGCCCGGCTAACCCTTCTTTTCTTTTTCCAGCGAGTCGAGGCAAGGGTCCGGCGGCGTGGGCCTTCCTTGCAGCGTGCGCGCATCGACATGCGTGACGCGTTGGGTGTTGTCCGCTTCGCGATAGACGAACACGTCGAGCAAGCACACGCTGCCGCGAAAGCGCAAAACTTCGGCGGGGCCATCGCGGCGCACGAAGCCCGCTTGGCCCAGCCGCGTGCCCAAGGCTTCGCGCGTCATGCCCATCAAGCCGCGCACGCCCGCGATCGGGGCGACGATGGCGACTTGCGGTGCGGCTTGTTGTTGGGGGGCGGCCGGAATTGCGACTTGCGCCGCCACCGGTGCGATTGACGGCGACGCCGGTGCGGCGGCGGGAACGGGTTCGCCCGCCCCGGCGCATGCCGCCAGGGTCAGGGCCAATCCCGCGACCGCCAACCGCTTCAAGCGATCAACCGCCGTCGTTGCCGGTATCCGCCTTGGCGAGGCGGCTGGTGTCGACCGAGACTTCGCCGGCGATCTGGCCGGTCTCCTCGATCTCGATGCGCGCGTAGCGGATCGTGCCGGTGACGCGACCGCCCGCCCGGATGACCAGCTTTTCGCGCACGGTCAGCGTGCCTTCGAACGTGCCGGCGATGTCGGCGTTCTCGATCTCCGCCATGCCCTTGAACACGCCGCTATCGGCGATTTCCATCGAGCGGCTGTCGCTGAGCGAGGCTTCGACCCGGCCTTCGACGACCAGGCGTTCGCAGGAGGTGATTTGGCCGGAGAGAACGATCTCCTTGCCGACGATCAGCTTGCGGCCTTCCGCCTGTTCGTTGGCGCGCGACGACGGAATCGCGGGGCGCGTGGCGATCGGGCTGACGGGCGAACGCGCCAGCGAGCCCGCGGCCGGGGCCGCCGGGCGCGGGAAGGGGCGCGAGGGAATGGCTTCGGCTTCGGGCTCGGCCGGCGAAGCGGGGGCGGGAGCCTGCGGCGGGGCGGCGGGCGTCTTCATTTCGTCACTCTCGTCCTTTTTGCGTCGAAACATGATTCCGTTCCTTCCCCCCGCTTCCGGGGCTCATTCGCCGGATGCAGGAAGCCAGGATTCGACCAGATGCGCCGTCGCCGCCACCGCCAGTACCGGAACCGCCAGATTGACGACCGGGATCGCCGACAAAGCCGCGAAGGAAATTCCCGCAAGCCAAGCTTGGCCACGCCGGGATTTCCAAAATCGGCGCGCTTCGTGCGAATCGAGGCGCCTTGCGGCAAGCATGGTGACGTATTCGCGCGCCAGAAGAAAGCCGTTCGTTGCCAGGAAGATGGCGAGATTGAGGCCGGGAACGAAGTAGAGCGGCAGCACCAGAAGATTGAGCACGATCGCCAGCGCCACGAGCTGCAGCGAGGAAAATATTTCGACCATCAGCGGGCGGCGGCGGGGCGGGGGCGCGTTGGGATAGTGGCGCGCCTGGACCGCGTCGGCGACCTCGTCCAGGAACAGGCCGACGAACGCCACCACGACCGCCGGGAACAGCACGAAGCTTAAGACCGCCAGGGCGAGCCCGCCCAGCGCATCGATCGTCCAGTCGAGCCACAGCGCCTCGAAGATCCGGGTATGGGCGACGACCCAGCCCAGCGCCACCCAGATCGCGACGAAGCTTACGATCGTCAGCACCAGGCTTTTGACCAGGGGGGCGCGCAAACGCGGATCGCCCAACTGGGCGAAGGCGAGGAACAAGGCGCGGAACAGCGACATGCCGCCGATGGATGACGAAGCCATGACCGGGGATATGGCGGCAACCCGGTTGGGGCGCAAGTGCCCGATAAGGCGGCATTTTCGCGGCGCCAATCGGTTCTTGTGCGCCGCCGCAACGGCCTATATGGTCCGGCGCAATTTTCCGCCCTCTCCGGAGTCGTTATGACGAGCACCAAGTACGACGTGCTGGGTATCGGCAATGCCATCGTCGACGTGATCGCGCGCTGCGAAGATCCGTTCCTCGCCGCCAATAATTTGGCGAAGGGCGCGATGACGTTGATCGACGAAGCGCGCGCCGGCGAGCTTTACGCCGCGATGGGCCCGGGGCGCGAATGCTCGGGCGGTTCGGCGGGCAATACGATCGCCGGCCTCGCCAATCTCGGCGGCAAGGGCGCTTATATCGGCCGCGTGCGCGACGATCAGCTCGGCACGATTTTCCGTCACGACATCCGCGCGCAAGGTGTGGCGTTCGATTCCGCGCCCGCGACCTCCGGTCCGTCGACCGCGCGCTGCCTGATCTTCGTGACGCCGGACGCGCAGCGCACGATGCAGACCTATCTCGGCGCTTGCGTCGATCTCGGCCCCGACCAGATCGACGAAGCCGTCGTCGCGGCGTCGGGCATCACCTACATGGAAGGCTATTTGTGGGACAAGCCGGCCGCGAAGGACGCGTTCCGCAAAGCCGCCGAGCTTGCCCATAAACACGGCCGCAAGGTTTCGCTGACGCTGTCGGATTCGTTCTGCGTCGATCGCCACCGCGCCGATTTCCGCGACCTCGCCGACAATCATTGCGACATCGTCTTCGCCAACGAGGCGGAGCTGCTGTCGCTCTATCAGGTGAAGACGTTCGAGGAAGCCTTGCCGTTCGCGCGCGCGAAGAAGGATCGCATCTTCGCGGTCACGCGCTCCGAAAAAGGCTCGGTCGCGATCCAAGGCGACCGGGTCGTGGCCGTTGCGGCGGAGCCGGGCGTCAACGTCGTCGACACGACCGGGGCGGGCGATCTCTACGCCGCCGGTTTTCTTCTCGGCCTCGCGCAAGGCCGCGATCTTGCGCAAGCGGCGCGTCTGGGTTCCATCTGCGCCGCCGAAATCATCTCGCACTACGGTGCGCGTCCCGAAACTTCGTTGAAGGAATTGGCCGCGTCCAAAGGCGCGCTCTAAGACACATATGGAAATTCGTAACGTCGCGATCATCGCGCATGTCGACCACGGCAAAACCACCCTGGTCGATCAGCTTCTGAAGCAATCCGGCACGTTCCGCGCCAACCAGCAGGTGGCCGAACGCGCGATGGACTCCAACGACCTGGAGCGCGAACGCGGGATCACCATTCTCGCCAAATGCACCTCGGTCGTGTGGAAGGACGTGCGCATCAACATCGTCGACACGCCCGGCCACGCCGATTTCGGCGGCGAGGTCGAGCGCATCATGTCGATGGTCGACGGCGTGGTCGTGCTGGTGGACGCCGCCGAAGGCGCCATGCCGCAGACCAAGTTCGTGACCATGAAGGCGCTGGCGCGCGGGCTTCGCCCCATCGTCGTCATCAACAAGGTCGATCGTTCGGACGCGCGCGCCCACGAAGTGCACGACGAAGTGTTCGACCTGTTCGCCGCGCTGGACGCCAACGACGACCAGCTCGACTTCCCCACGCTGTTCGCGTCGGGCCGTTCGGGCTGGGCGGCGGAATCGATGGAAGCGCCGCGCGAGAATCTGAATCCGCTGTTCGATCTTATTCTGCGTCACGTGCCGCCGCCGGTCGTCGATACGACCGGTGCCTTCAAGATGCTGGCGACGACGCTCGAATACGATCCCTATGTCGGCCGCATCCTGACGGGCCGCATCCATACCGGCATCGCCAAGATCAACATGGCCGTCAAAGCGCTGTCGCGCGACGGCACGGTGATCGAAGACGGTCGTTTGACGAAGCTGTTCGCCTTCCGCGGCCTCGATCGCGTGCCGGTCGAAAGTGCGGAAGCCGGCGACATCGTCGCCATCGCGGGCCTGACCGGCTCCACCGTCGCCGACACGATCTGCGAACCGTCGGTGAGCGAACCCATCGCCGCCCAGCCGATCGATCCGCCGACCCTGGTCATGACCTTCTCGGTCAACGATTCGCCGCTGGCGGGCCGCGAAGGCACCAAAGTGACGAGCCGCATGATCCGCGATCGTCTGCTGCACGAATCGGAAGGCAACGTCGCCATCCGCGTGCGCGAAACCGAAACCGGCGAAGCCTACGAAGTCGCGGGCCGCGGCGAATTGCAGCTGGGCGTGTTGATCGAAACGATGCGCCGCGAAGGCTTCGAGCTTTCGGTCGGCCGTCCGCGCGTGCTGCTGAAGACCGGCGAGAACGGCGAAAAGCTGGAGCCGATCGAGGAAGTGCAGGTCGACGTCGACGAACAGCATTCGGGCATCGTCGTCGAAACGCTGGGCAAGCGCCGCGGCGAGATGACCGATATGCGCCCCTCGGGCGGCGGCAAGGTGCGTCTGACCTTCCTGGTCCCGTCGCGCGGGCTGATCGGCTATCACGGCCAGTTCCTGTCCGACACGCGCGGCACCGGGATCATGAACAAGATCTTCCACTCGTATCAGCCCTGGAAGGGGCCGATCGACGGCCGCCACACCGGCGTGCTGATCTCCAACGCCGACGGCGTTGCGGTCGCCTACGCGCTGTGGAACCTCGAAGATCGCGGCCCGATGATGATCACGTCGGGCGTGCCGGTCTACGAAGGCATGATCATCGGCGAGCACACGCGCGACAACGATCTCGAGGTCAACCCGCTGAAGGCGAAGAAGCTGACCAACGTCCGCGCCTCGGGCAAGGACGAGAACGTCGTGCTGCAAACGCCGAAGATCCTCAGCCTCGAACAGGCGATCGCCTATATCGCCGACGACGAGCTGGTCGAGGTGACGCCGAAATCGATCCGTCTGCGCAAGAAGCTGCTCGATCCCAATCTGCGCAAGCGGGCCGAGAAGACGGCGGAAGCGGGTTAACGCCGCCCGCCGCCTTCGAGCACGACGGTCGAGATCAACCGGTCGACGCTGCCGCCATCGTCGGATAGCGGCAGCAGCAGCCCGTCATAGCGCCAGCGGCGCAGATCGTGCTCGATATCGTAGGTCACGAAATGGGGCCCGCGCGCCGCGGCGGCGGTCGCGAAGGTCGTGAACAACACGTCGCGCACCGCGGGTATTTTGTATTCGGACAAACGTTTGCCCGTCATGTCGATGTTGAACACGGCGGCGATGTTCGATCCGTCGACCACGAAGCGCCAATCGCCGTCGGGCAGCGGTTCGACCAGCGTGACCCAGCCCAGCATCCAGGCGAAATCGATCGGATCGACATCGGCGCGGCAGGGCATTTCCCGACCGGCCGCCTTCTCGCGCCAATACTCGTGAAATCGTTTCTGTCGCGGGTCGCGAATGATCGACGGGTCGAATGCCATACCCGGCGATGTTGCGCCCGCCGGTCGCTTCGCGTCCACAGAACTAATTATGGCGGCGGCTAACTCTTCCTAAGGCTTTTTATGGCTTTCGAAATCGAGCGCCACGGCCAGCCTTGTGACGCGGCCTTCCTCGCCGAACGGCAGCAGCAGCGATTCGTAGCGCCGATGCCGCCCGTCGAGCAGAAGATCGCGCAAATGCGCGCGCGGCTGGGCCGTGGCCGCGACGTCGAGATAGGATTCGCGGATCAGCGCGCGCGTCTCGGGTTCGGGAAACGCGTCGAGCGACTTGCCGGTCATGTCGAAGCCGTAGCGCTCGGCCTGCCAAGTGCCGTCGATCGCGTAACGGAATTCGCAATGCGGCGGCGCGCCTTTGACGTCGATCAGCGAAATCCAGCCGAGCGCCCATTTGATCGCGACGGGATCGAGCATGCGCGGCTGCGGCAGCATCCACATGCCGTCGACCTCGCGCGAAAGACCGCGCCAATGATCGAACAGACGGCGCAGCAGCGGACTCAGAAGTACTATTTCTGCGGGCATCGAAAACCCGTGTTCCGACGTCGAACGCGAGGGGTCGTCGTTCATAACATCGGGTCCGGCGATATATCCACTCTCGCGAAGAATTATTTTCCTACTCTAGTAGGACGACTTATCGGCCTTCCGCGCGCCGCCCGGATTCGTCCGTCGCTACGGACAAATCCGTCCGCAAAAGGGTCGATTTCGCGAACATCGCGAAGGCTTGTATGATTCGCCGCTTCGATTCGACCGACAGTGTTTGACCCCATGACCGACGCCGCTTCCGAAAAAATGCCGTGGCACGCCTCGCTCGCCGTCTATGTGCGGCCGCGACTTCTCGCGGTGCTGTTCATGGGCTTTTCGTCGGGCCTGCCGCTGCCGTTGACCTTCGGCACGCTCAGCTTCTGGCTCGCGGAATCGGGCGTGAGCCGCGAAGCGATCGGCGCGTTCTCGCTGGTCGGCACGGCGTATTCGATCAAGTTCCTGTGGGCGCCGGCGATCGACCGGTTGGGCCTCGGGCCGTGGACGCGGATCTTCGGCCGGCGGCGCGGCTGGGCGCTGGCGCTACAAATGGCGCTCGCCGGCGCGATTCTATTTTTGGGTTCGACCGATCCGCGCATCGATCCCGCGCTGACCGCCCTGGCCGCCGTGATCGTCGCGATCCTTTCGGCGAGCCAGGACATCGTGATCGACGCGTATCGTATCGAACTTCTCAAACCCGAAGAGCAAGGGGCGGGTGCCGCCGCCACGCAATTCGGCTATCGCTTCGGCATGATGGCGTCGTCGGCGGGCGCGCTTTATGCCGCCGAATTCGGCGGCTGGTCGACGAGTTTCGCGATCATGGCGGCGCTGATGGGGATTGGCGGGCTGACCGTATTGTTCACGCGCGAGCCCGCCCAATCCGCCAAAGCCGAAGCCGAGGCCGCGCCGAAATCGATGGCCGCCTGGTTCCAAAGCGCGGTCGTCGGGCCATTCGCGGATTTCGCGACGCGCCCGTCCTGGAT
Source organism: Tagaea sp. (assembly GCA_965228135.1). Classification (GTDB taxonomy): domain Bacteria; phylum Pseudomonadota; class Alphaproteobacteria; order CACIAM-22H2; family CACIAM-22H2; genus Tagaea. The sequence goes on along the minus strand of OZ245798.1, from coordinate 3,250,547 downwards.
GCTGATCCTGGTTTTCGTCGTCGCGTATAAATTCGGCGACGCGCTGGCGGGCGTGATGGCCAACGCCTTCTACGTCTCGACCGGGTTCACGCGGCTCGAGGTCGCGAATATCTCCAAGATTTTCGGCGTCGCGGCCACGCTGGCGGGCCTCGCGGCCGGCGGCGTGATCGTCCATCGGCGCGGCGTCTATTCCGCGCTGCTCGTTTGCGGCGTGCTGCAGGCGTTGTCGAATTTGATCTATTGCCTGCAAGCGATCGTCGGCCACGACGTGGCGTTGCTGGTGCTGACGATCGGCGTCGAGAATTTCACCGGCGGCATGGGCTCGGCGGCGTTCGTCGCGTATTTGTCGGGCTTGTGCAACGTCGCCTATACGGCCACGCAATACGCGCTGCTCTCGGCCCTCGCCTCGGTCGGACGGACGACATTGTCGGCGTGGGGCGGCTGGCTTGCCGCACAGCTCGATTGGGTGTGGTTCTTCGCGGCGACGACACTGGCCGCCATACCCGGCATCGTGCTGGTGCTGGTGCTGATGAAACGCTTTCCCGATGCCGGGAAGCGATCACAGATAAGCGGCTAACGCCGCCTCGACCGGGTCCAACGCGATCGCATCCATCGTCGCGGCGCCGAAATCCTGCGCGCGGATCACGGTCAGGCGTGTCGCGGCGGGCGCGAATTTCGCGGGATCGGTCGGGCCGAACAGCGACACCAAACCCACATCGCCCGCCGCCAACATATGGCCGCCGCCCGCATCGTTCGCGACGGCCGCTTTGCAGCGTTGCGCCAGCGCGATGGTCAAGGCGGGCGAGGTTTCCATCCCGCGCGCGATCGCATCTTGGATCGGCAGGATCGCGTTCGGCACCGCGCGGCACGCCGCTTCCCAATCGTTTTCATTGGGGCCGAGCTGAAACACCGGCACGATGCCGCGCGCGGCAAGCCGGTGCCCCAGCTCGACGAAGCGTTCCAGCGGCCAGCATTTCTCGCGATTGCCCGCACCGGGGGCGAGCACGACATAGGCGTGGCCGTCGGGCAGCAATGCGCGCGCGTCGTTGATGGCTTGCGCGGGCAAGCGCAACGGGGCGGTGGCGATGTTCGGATCGCCGCCGGCCGCTTCGATCAATTGGGACAGCTGCGCATCCATCGAACGCGGCTTGGAGGCATCGCGCGGTTTGCCGTCGGACAGGAACCAACCCGCCGCCCCCGAGACGAAACGCTTATGCCGCACGCGGCGCACGGCAAGGCTGGTCGAGAAACGGCGCTGCGTGTCGATCACCAGATCGAACGCCCGCGCGCCCAACGGCCTTGTCAGCAAATCGCCCCAGGACCCGCCGAAGCCCGCCTTCTCGATCGTCTCGTCGATCAAGCCGTCGACCAGCGGTTTCAACGTGGTCGCGTAGACGCTGGGGCCTTTGCCCGCGCACCACACGATCCGCGCCGCCGGCCAATTGGCGCGCAAGCGCCTTGCGAAGGGCAGCTTCAGCAGCCCGTCGCCGACCAGATCGAGGCCGACATAGATCAGAATCGAGGAATAACCCGGCATTTCCTGGTCTTTAGCACGAGCTGCGGCATTTTCGCGCGCGCCTCTGTCATACTCCCGACACCGGCGCGAATGGATTATGTTGCGACGCAGCATAACGCGAGGAACCCGCATGTCGATCCGTAATCTCGACCATATGTTCGCACCGAAAGCCGTGACGCTGATCGGCGCCTCGCCAAAGCCCGGCTCGGTCGGCAACGTGCTCGCGCGCAATCTGTTCGCCGGCGGTTTCCAAGGCCCGATCCTGCCGGTGAACCCGAAATATAAATCGATCGAGGGCGTCTACACCTATCCCGACGTCGCGTCGTTGCCGACCGCGCCCGATTTCGCGGTCGTGTGCACGCCGCCCAAGATCGTGCCGGGCGTGATCGGCGAATTGGCCGCGCGCGGCTGCAAGGCGGCCGTCGTGTTGACCGCGGGCTTCGGCGAGCTACCGGGCGGCGAGGGCAAGGCGCTGGAACAGGCGATGCTCGACGCGGCCAAGCCGAACCTGATGCGCATCGTGGGCCCGAATTGCTTGGGCGTGCTCGTACCGGGTGCGGGGCTCAACGCCACCTTCGCGCATTTGGCCCCGCCCAAGGGCGATCTCGCTTTCGTGACGCAATCGGGCGCGATGGCCACCGCCGTGCTCGATTGGGCGCATCCGCGCAAGATCGGTTTCTCGCACATGGTCTCGCTCGGGTCGATGGCCGACGTCGATTTCGGCGACATGCTGGATTGGCTGGCGCTGGACGGGCGCACGCGCGCGATCCTGCTTTATGTCGAAGCGATCACGCATGCGCGCAAATTCATGTCGGCGGCGCGCGCCGCCGCGCGCTTGAAGCCCGTTATCGTCATCAAGGCCGGACGGCATATGGAAGCGGCGAAGGCTGCCGCATCGCATACGGGCGCGCTGGCGGGATCGGACGCCGTCTACGACGCGGCGTTCCGGCGCGCGGGCATGCTGCGCGTCTATGACGTCGACGAATTGTTCGACGCCGTCGCCACCCTCGCCAATCCGCCCAAACATGCGGGCGATCGGCTCGGCATCCTCACCAATGGCGGCGGCTTGGGCGTGCTCGCGACCGATACGCTGATGGATCAAGACGGACATCTTGCCGATTTGGCACCCGACACGATCGCGAAGCTCAATGCCGTGCTGCCGAAAACCTGGTCGCATGGCAATCCGGTGGACATCATCGGCGACGCGCCGCCGGCCCGCTACGCCGCCTCGATCGAAGCCTTGTTGCAGGATCGCAATCTCGACGCGTTGCTGGTGCTGAACTGCCCGACCGCGATCGCGTCCTCGACCGACGCGGCCGACGCGACGATCAAGGCTGCGAAGGGGGCCCGCGTGCCGGTCCTCTCGGCGTGGCTGGGCGATACGCAAAGTGCCATCGACGCGCGCGGCAAATTCGCCGATGCGCGCATCCCATCCTACGAGACGCCGGACAAAGCGGTGCGCGGCTTCATGCATCTTGTGCGCTTTCGCCGCGCGCAGGAAAGCCTGATGGAAGTGCCCGAAGCTTCGCCCGGCGATCTGTGCCCGGATCCCGAATTGGCCAATCGCACGGTCGCGACGGCACTCGAATCGGGCCGCGAATGGCTGACCGATCCCGAAGTGCGCGCCGTGCTGGGCGGCTACGGCTTCGACATGCCCAAGGCCGAAACGGTCGCCGATATCGAAGCGGCCGCGCAAGCCGCCGCGCGGATCGGCGGGCGCGTGGCGTTGAAAATCGTCTCGCCGCAGATCCTGCATAAATCGGATGTCGGCGGCGTGGCGCTCAATCTCGACGGGCCGGATGCGGTGCGCGTGGCCGCCGCCGCGATGATCGAACGCGTGCGCAAGGCCAAGCCCGACGCGACGATCACCGGGTTCCTGGTGCAGGAGATGATCCGCCGGCCGCATGCGCACGAACTGATCCTGGGCGCGTCGGTCGATCGCCAATTCGGGCCGGTGCTGCTGTTCGGCCAAGGCGGCGTGGCGGTCGAAGTTCTGCGCGACACGGCGATGGCGTTGCCGCCGCTCAACGTGAAGCTCGCACGCGACATGATCGCGGCGACGCGCGTGTCGCGGCTGCTCAAAGGCTATCGCGACCGCAAGCCCGCCGATCTTGCCGCCATCGAGCGCGCTTTGGTGCGCTTGTCGCGGCTGATCTGCGAGCTCGACGCCGTGATCGAATTCGACATCAACCCGCTGCTGGCCGACGAAGACGGCGCCATCGTGCTCGACGCGCGTATCCGTATCGCCAAGCCGGATGGCGCACGCCAAGGCGCACGCTTGGCGATCGAGCCTTACCCGGCGTCGCTCGCGCGCGACATCGTGCTGCCCACGGGCAAGACCGCGCATCTGCGCCCGATCCGCCCGGAAGACGCGCCGGGCATCGAAGCGATGATCGCGCGCATGACGCCGGAAGATCGGCGCATGCGCTTCTTCGCGACGATCGAAAAACTGACGCGCGAGCAGCTCGCCCGCCTGACCCAAATCGATTACGACCGCGAGATGGGGCTGGTCTGCGAAGGCCCGGATGGAATTTGGGGGACGGTGCGCCTGACCGCCGACCCCGATCGCGGCCGGGCCGAATATGCGGTTGCGCTACGCAGCGATTTCAAGGGAATGGGGATCGGCCTGTTTTTGATGCGAAAGATTCTCGACTACGCCAAGGCGCGCGGCATCGGCGTGGTCTATGGCGAGATCCTGCGCGAGAACCGGCCGATGCTGGAAGTTTGCAAGAATCTGGGCTTTGCGGTGAAGGCCGACCCGGACGCGCCGGACCTCGTCCATGCCGAAATCGCCCTCGCCGACTGGCCGGAAATTGCCGCTGCGGCGCGGTAAAACGCGGCGAAATACGGGCGAAATTGGGCCGCAATAATCCGTGGTGACCCCGGCGGGGGCGGGCTATATATCAGCCCCTAAACTCCGCCAACTACAGGGATTCGCCGGTGTTTTCGTTGCAGCCGTTGATGATTTCGGGTCGTGAAGTTCTGCCATTGATCGAAGGCGGCAAAGGTGTCGCCGTCTCGAATGGCGAGAGCTCGGGGTCTTGGGCCAAGGCCGGCGGCGTGGGCACGTTTTCGGGCGTCAACGCGGACCACACGGACGAAAACGGCAATATCGTCCGCCAGATCTATCACGGCAAAACGCGGCGCGAGCGGCACGACGAATTGATCGCCTATGCGATCAAGGGCGCCGTGCATCAAGCGCGCGTGGCGCGCGAAATCGGCGGGCCGAACGCGCGCATCCATATCAACATCCTGTGGGAAATGGGGGCGGCGGAGCCGATCCTCGAAGCCGTTCTCGAACAGGCCAAGGGCCTGATCGACGGCGTGACCTGCGGGGCGGGCATGCCCTATCGCATCGCCGAGATCTGCGCCAAGCACAACGTCTACTACTATCCGATCATCTCCTCCGCGCGCGCCTTCCGCGCGTTGTGGAAGCGCGCCTATCACAAATTCAGCGCGCTGCTCGGCGGCGTGGTCTACGAAGATCCGTGGCTGGCCGGCGGGCATAACGGCTTGTCGAACGCCGAAGACCCGAAGAAACCCGAGCCGCCACTGCCGCGCGTGGTGGAACTTCGCCGCCAGATGAACGAATTCGGCCTCAACACCGTGCCGATCGTCATGGCGGGCGGGGTGTGGCGCCTCGACGAATGGAAGGATTTCATCGGCAATCCCGATGTCGGCCCGTGCGCCTTCCAATTCGGCACGCGGCCGTTGCTGACCAAGGAAAGCCCGATCTCCGACGCGTGGAAGCAGCGCCTTCTGACGCTGAAGCCCGGCGACGTGCTGCTGCATCGCTTCTCGCCGACCGGCTTCTATTCCTCGGCGGTCAAGAATCCGTTCCTGCTGGAACTCGAAGCGCGTTCGCAGCGCCAGATCGCCTATCAGACCCATGCGGTGGGCGAGCACGACATCCCCTTCGCGATCGGGGCGCGCGGGCGCACGGTCTATCTCGCCGCGCGCGACAAGCTGCACGCCGAAGATTGGGTGCGCCAAGGCTTCACCGAAGCGTTGCGCACGCCCGATTCGACGCTGATTTTCGTGACCCCCGCCAAGGCGTCCGAGATCCTGAAGGATCAGGTCGATTGCATGGGCTGCCTGTCGGCCTGCGCGTTCTCGAACTGGGCGCAGAACGAGCAAGGGACGACCGGCCACAAGGCCGATCCGCGCAGCTTCTGCATCCAGAAGACGTTGCAGGACATCAGCCACGGCGCGGACGTGGAAAACCAGCTGATGTTCGCGGGCCACAACGCCTATCGCTTCGCGAGCGACCCGTTCTACTCCAACGGCTATGTGCCGACGGTCAAGGAACTGGTCGCGCGGATCGCCTCGGGCCAGTAATTACCGGGCGTCTTCCAGCAGCATCGCCGCGGCTTTTTCGCCGATCATCAGCGCGGGCGCGTTCGTGTTGCCGGACGTGATCGTCGGCATGATCGAGGCATCCGCCACGCGCAAGCCCTCGATCCCGCGCACGCGCAGCCGCGCATCGACGACCGCACCCGGATCGTTTTCGCCGCCCATTTTGCACGTGCCCACGGGGTGGAAGATCGTCGTGCCGATGCGCCCCGCGGCTTCGGCCAAGGCGGCGGTGTCCACGATCTCCGGCCCCGGGCGGAATTCCTCGGGTCGGAAACGCTGCAACGCGGGCTGCGCCACGATGCGGCGCGTGAGCCTGATCGCTTCGGCCGCGACGCGTTTGTCTTCCTCGGCCGATAGATAGTTGGGCTTGATCGCGGGGGCCGCGAACGGATCGGCGGATTTCGCCATCACGCTGCCGCGGCTTGCCGGACGCAGATGGCAGACCGACGCGGTGAAGGCGGGGAAGGGGTGCAGCGGCTCGCCGAACTTATCGAGTGTCAGCGGCTGCACATGATATTCGAGATCGGCGGTGGCGCGCGCGGGATCGGATTTCGCGAACGCGCCAAGCTGCGAAGGCGCCATGGTCAGCGGCCCCCGTTTGAACAACGCGTATTCCAATCCCATGCCGATCTTGCCGATCAGCGAATTGGCGCGCTCGTTCAGCGTTTTCACGCCATGGACCTTATAGGCGCAGCGGATTTGCAGATGGTCTTGCAGATTGCCGCCCACACCCGTCAGCGCGTGGCGCGTTTCCACGCCGATGCCGCGCAAATGGTCGGGCGCGCCGATGCCGGACAATTGCAACAGATGCGGCGAACCGATGGCGCCCGCCGCCAGCACGATCTCGCGCGCCGACGCGTGCGCCGGTTTGTCGCCGTACCGGAACGAAAGCCCGGTCGCGCGCCGCCCGTCGAATTCGATGGCGGTCGCTTGCGCGTGCGTAATGACGCGCAAATTCGCGCGGCCCATCGCGGGGCGCAGGAATCCCTTCGCCGAAGTCCAGCGCACGCCGCGAGTCTGGTTCACCTGGAAATAGCCGCAGCCTTCGTTGTCGCCGCGATTGAAATCGTCGGTCTTGGGAATGCCCGCCTGTTCGGCGGCATCGCGAAACGCATCCAAAATATCCCAGGACAAGCGCATTTCCTCGACGCGGAATTCGCCGCCGGCGCCATGATGGGTATCGGCGCCGCGCGCGTTATCCTCGGCGCGGACGAAATGCGGCAGCACGTCGTCCCAGCCCCAGCCGGGATTGCCGAGCTGGCGCCAATGGTCGTAATCGGCGGCTTGGCCACGCACATACAACATGCCGTTGATGGCGGTGCAGCCGCCCAGCACCTTGCCGCGCGGATAGTTGAGCGCGCGGCCGCCCAGCCCGGCTTCGGCCTCGGTCTTGAAGCACCAATCCACGCGGCTGTTGCCGTGGGTGTAGAGATAGCCGATCGGAATATGGATCCAGAAATAATCGTCCTTGCCGCCCGCTTCGAGCAGCAGCACACGATTCTTGGGGTCGGCCGACAGGCGATTGGCGAGGACGCAGCCCGCGGAGCCGGCACCGACGACGATGTAATCGTAGGTCCCGAAATCTTCGGCGGTCATGGCGTATCCCCGGTTCGCGCGCAATTCGGATGCGGTTCCATTTTTCAGCGGCTAATCTAGCGCGTCCAGCCGGGGAGCATGCAATGCCGATCGTCAACCGTATCGCCGCTTTCCACGACGAGATGCGCGCCTGGCGCCAGGATCTGCACGCCAACCCCGAAATCGCATTCCAGGAAAACCGCACGTCGCAGGTCGTGGCGGACAAACTGGCGAGCTTCGGCATTGCGGTGCATCGGGGCCTGGCCAAGACCGGCGTGGTCGGCACGTTGAAGGCGGGCAATTCGCCGCGCACCATCGGCCTGCGCGCCGATATGGACGCGCTGCCGATGCCCGAGGCGAACGAATTCGGCTATCGCTCGCTGAACGCGGGCCGGATGCATGCTTGCGGCCATGACGGCCATACGACGATGCTGTTGGGTGCGGCCAAGTATCTCGCCGAGACGAAGAACTTCGACGGCACGATCCATTTCATTTTCCAGCCGGCGGAGGAAAACGAGGCCGGCGGGCGCGTGATGGTCGAAGAAGGCCTGTTCGAGAAATTTCCGGTCGACGCGGTGTACGGCCTGCATAATTGGCCGCAGCTCGATCTCGGCAAATTCTCGGTGCGCCCCGGGCCGATGATGGCCTCGGCCGATAATTTCGAAATCCTGGTGCGGGGTATGGGCACGCATGGCGCCATGCCTCATCGCGGCGTCGATCCCGTGACCTGTGCCTGCCAGATCGTGGCGGCGCTGCAAACCATCGTCAGCCGCGAGACCAACCCGCTCGACGCCGCCGTGATCTCGGTCACGCAGATCCACGCGGGCGACGCCTATAACGTCATTCCCAACGAATGCGTGTTGCGCGGCACGACGCGCGCGTTCGAGCCGAAGGTCCGCGACGCGCTGGAACCCGCGATGCGCCGCGTGGCGGCGGGTATCGCCGCCGCGATGGGCTGCGAGGCGACGCTCGACTACCGGCGCAAATACCCGCCGCTGGTCAACGATGCGACGCATGTCGAGGTTGCGGCCGGCGCAATGGCGGAGGTCGTGGGGGCCGAAAACGTCGCGACCGACGGGGCGGCGACCATGGGGGCGGAGGATTTCGCCTATATGCTGGAAGCCCGGCCCGGCGCCTATGTCTTTATGGGCAATGGACAATCCGCCTCGCTTCACAATCCGCGCTACGACTTCAACGACGAGGCGCTGCCGGTCGGGGCGTCGTACTGGGCACGGCTGGTCGAACGGGTCCTGGCCCGCGCGGCCTAGACTCGACGGCAAACCGCGACCGAGCGTAAAATGTACGCTCAATGTTACGGCTCGTCGGGTCGCTGGTTTTGGGGTCTTTGCTGCTGGTTCCGTCCGTTTTTGCGGCGGAAAAGCAGGCGGCCGTGCCGTCGATGCGCGGCAAGCTCGAAACCGTCGCCGCGCGCTGCGAAGCCCCCGCCGATCTTCTGGCGCTGAAAGCGCCGATGCCCCAGGTCGCGCAGCGCCTGGCGGAAGGCAAGCAACTCACCATCGTGGCGCTTGGCTCGTCCTCGACCGAGGGGATTGGTGCGACCACGCCCGCACACGCCTATCCCGCCCGGCTCGAAACCGAATTGCACGCATTGCTGCCGCATATGGAAATCACGGTGCTCAACAAGGGCATCAGCGGCGAAGACGTCGATCAGATGATGGCGCGCTTCGAGCGCGACGTGCTCGCACCCGAACCCGATCTCGTGATCTGGCAAGCGGGCGTCAACGCGGCGATCAAGGGTCTGCCCTTGTCCGACGTGTCGGACAAACTCAGCCGCGGCATCGAGCTCGCGCGGTCGCGCGGCATCGACGTGATGCTGATGGGCCCGCAAAACGCGCCGCGCTACGTGAACGCGCCGCACCGGCGCGAATACACCGAAGTGCTGACCGATCTGGCGCGCAAATACCAAGCGCCGATCTTCCCGCGTTTCCGCGTGATGACGCATTGGATGGCGTCGGGCGCCTTCAAGCAGGACGAGCTGATCCGCGAAGACGGGCTGCATATGACGGACGCCGGCTATTACTGCCTCGCCCGCTTGCTCGCGCGCGCGATCGCGACCGAACCGCGCGTCCGCGCCGTTGCGGGCGCGCCGCGATCGACCGCACCTTCGCGCTGATCCTTACGCCAGGAAGCGCGTCAGATTCGCGTTGATCTGGCGATCCAGCTCGTTGTCGATATCGCGCATCATCTCGAAGGTCAGGTCGTACCAGACGCGTTCGCGATCGTTCAGCGAGATATTCTCCAGCACCGAACGCTGACGCACGGCGATCGCCGTGGCGATGCCGTCGCGATAATTGGCGCGCTGCTGGCGCACTTCGATGGCCACTTCGATGCGCCCGTCATATTGCTGCGCCACTTCGTTGGTGAAGGTCGCGCGAATGCCGGTGGGCTTGGGCAGGTTGGTTTCGGTCACGCGCGCATCCATGACGACGAAGCGCACGAAACGCTCGCCCGTGCCCGACACGGCGATGCGCTCCGACGCCCAGCGCCGCAAGGCCGATTCCGGCGTCTGCGCGAACAGATGTTCGACATTCGGCGGGGCGAAGGGCGCTTGATACTCCATCGCCACCTCCAGGCGCGCAGCGTCGAAGCGGAACGTGCCGCGCGGGGCGAAACTGATCGGCGGGAAGCTCGGCAGCGGCGGCGCATCGGCGCAAGCCGTGACCAAGAAAGGCGACGCCAGCAGCGGCAGGGCGGCGGCGGATTTCAGGAATTTGCGGCGGTCCGGTTTCATTGGGGAATCTCCGAACTTGTGTTTGTGGCCCGATGCTGCCCGGGAATCATGGCGAAATCAGGACTCCGCGTAGACGGCGTCGAGGTCGGAAAATGCGTGGGTGGTGTTGCAGAACTCGCAGGTGAGGCGCACCGCCCCGTCGGGGTCCCGCAAAGTTTCCACCTCGGCGCGTGAGATCGCCCGTAGCGCGCCGCGCATGCGTTCGGGGCTGCACCGGCATTGATGGGTCAACACCAGCGGGCGATAGATCGCGACCCCTTCGGCGAGGTAAAGCCGATCGATCAGCTTCCACGGCGGCAATTCGGGATCGACGAGTTCTTCTTGCGTGGCCGATCCCATCAGAATCATCGCGCGCCGCCAGCCTTCTTCCTCGGCCTCGCGCTTCACCGCGTCGATCGCCTTGTCCTGACCTTCGGAGGAGCCTTGCGCATCTTCGGGCGGCAGACGTTGGATCATGATGGCGCCGGCGCGCCAATTCAGCACGGCACCGTCGCCGGGCTTGGGCGTCGCGTCGACCGCGACTTTGATCCCGGCTTCGAACTGCTCCGACTGGCGGAAATAATGATGCGCGCATTCGGCCAGCGTCGCGCCGTCGAGCGCCACGATACCTTGATAGCGCTCGGCCGCGTCGCCCTGATCGACCGTGAAGGCGAGATAGCCCGCCCCGAACAGCTTGGGCACGGAATGCGGGCCCGGCCCCAACGCGACGACGGCGTCCTTGTCGAATTGCGCATAGCCGCGCAGATGCCCGGACGACGTGACGTCGGCGACCAACATGCGCACCGGGCCGTCGCCCTTGGTTTGCAGCGTGAACACGCCGTCGAATTTCAGCGTCGTGGCGAGCAGCGCCGAGATCGCCAAGGCTTCGGCCAAAGCTTCGCCGACCGCGCGCGGATAGGCGTGCCGGTGCAGGATCGTGTCCAACGCGGCGCCCAAACGCACCGCCCGGCCGCGCAAGGCCGAGGACTCGATCTGAAACGGCAGGACGACGTCGTCTTCGGGAATACCGGCTCGGTTCACGCCAAGCCCCAAATCACGCCATGCACCAGGCGAGAATGCCCTTTTGCGCGTGGAGGCGGTTTTCCGCCTCGTCCCACACGGCCGATTGCGGACCGTCGATCACGCCTTCGGTCACTTCCTCGCCGCGATGGGCGGGCAGGCAATGCAGGAACATCGCGTCCGGCTTGGCGAGGCCCATCAAGCGTTCGTCCACGCGATAGGGGACGAGCATATTGTGGCGTTTCTCGCGGTTCTCGCGCTCGCGCGCGTTGCCTTCCTGATCCATCGACACCCAGGTGTCGGTGACCACGGCGTCGGCGCCGCGCACGGCGGCTTCGGGATCGGTCAGAAGTTGAATGCGCGCGCCCTCGCGCTTGGCCCAGGCCAGCACATCGGTCGACGGGCGCAAGGGTTCGGGGCAGGCGAGGCGCAGTTCGAACGCGAAACGCTGGGCCGCGTGAATCCAGGATGCCGCGACGTTGTTGCCGTCGCCCGTCCACGCCACGACCTTGCCGGCGATATTGCCCTTCGCTTCTTCGAAGGTCATCACGTCGGCCATCACCTGGCAGGGATGCGAACGCTCGGTCAGGCCGTTGATCACGGGCACCGAGGCGTAGCGGACCATTTCGTCGAGATGCGCGGTCTTGTTGGTGCGCAGCATGATCGCGTCGCAATAGCGCGACAACACGCGCGCCGTATCGGCGATCGTCTCGCCGCGGCCGAGCTGCGTGTCGTGATGCGTCAAGATCACCGCTTCGCCGCCGAGCTGGCGAATGCCGACTTCGAACGACACGCGCGTGCGCGTCGACGGCTTCTCGAACACCATCGCCAGCGTCTTGCCGGCGAGCGGGCGTTCGGGATTGCCGGCGATGCGCTGGGCCTTGTACTTGGCGCCGAGGTCGAGGATCGAGCGCAACGTGCCCGATTCCAACGCGTCGAGATCCAGGAAATGCTTGGGAGTCTTGGCCATCGTCGAAATCCTCAACCGGCTTTGCGCGCGGGCAATTCGGCGCGCAGAACCGCACAACCCTTGTCGATCGCGTCGATCGCTTCGCTGACATGCTTGGCTTCCGCGATCAGCGGGGCCAGCACGCGAATGACGTTGTCGCCCGCGGCGACGGTCAGCAGACCTTCCTTGCGCAGCGCCTTCACCACGTCGGTGTTCGGCACTTTGCATTTGAGGCCGAGCAGCAGGCCCAAGCCCCGCGCATCCTCGAAGATGTCGGGATGGCGCTGCACGAGCCCGTGCAATTGCTGCTTCATATGCGAGGCGAGTTTTTCCACGCCGTCGAAGAAGTCCGGCGCCAGCATCACGTCGAGCACGGCGTTGCCCGCGGCCGTGGCCAGCGGATTGCCGCCATAGGTCGAGCCATGCGTGCCCGCGACCATGCCCACCGCCGCTTTGGCGGTGGCAAGGCAAGCGCCGACCGGGAAGCCGTTGCCCAACGCCTTGGCCACGGACATCACGTCGGGCGTGACGCCGGTCCATTCATAAGCGAACAGCTTGCCCGAACGGCCCATGCCGGTCTGGATTTCGTCGAAGAACAGCAGCAAGCCGTGCTTATCGCAAAGATCGCGCAAGCCTTGCAGGAACTCGTTCGGCACGACGCGCACGCCGCCTTCGCCCTGCACCGGCTCGATCAGGATGCCGGCGGTTTCCGGGCCGATCGCCGCTTCGACGAGTTTGAGATCGCCGAACGCGACTTGATCGAAGCCCGGCACGACCGGGCCGAAGCCTTCCAGGTATTTCTTTTGCCCGCCCGCCGCCAGCGTGGCGAGGGTGCGGCCATGGAAGGCGCCTTCGAAGGTGATGATGCGATAGCGTTCCGGGTGGCCGTGATGCGCGTGGAATTTGCGCACGAGCTTGATGCCGCACTCGTTGGCTTCCGCCCCCGAATTGCCGAAAAACACCGTGTCGGCGAAGGTCGCGGCGACCAGGCGTTCCGCCAGTTTTTCCTGCTGCGCGATCGGGAACACGTTCGACGTGTGCCAGACCTTGTTCATCTGCGCCGTCACCTCTTTGATGAGGTGCGGATGCGCATGGCCCAAGGCCGTGACCGCGATGCCGCAGGTGAAGTCCAGGTAACGTCGGCCGTCGGTTCCCCACAGATACGGGCCTTCGCCGCGCTCGAAACCCACTTCGGCGCGCGCATAGGTCGGCATCACGGCAGGAAAAGCGGCGGTCACGACGGAACCCCTTCCTTCTTAAAGGCTTACCGGTGCGGGAATGGCTGAAAGCACCGGAAACACCCAGTATCCAGGGGGGTGCCGGGCTTGTCAAATACGGCGGGTCGAGAAAATCGCCGGATATTTGTTCCAGGACAAAGCGTTAAGTCTATTTTTGGGCAATCGATGCAGTCGATGAATACCCTGACTGCGTCAGGCGCGTCGTTTGTATCGGCGCGCGAAAATCAGCCCGAAAAGCCGCTTCGATGCGGTTTATAGATACCGTCCGTCCTCGGCGATGACCTGGAACCCGACCAGCAAATGGGTGATTTTGCCATCGTCGGCCATCGGCAGGATGGTCCGCCAGATTTCGGTTTTGCCGTCGCGCTCGGCGTATTGGGCCAGCGGGTGGTGCAGGAATAGCGGGCGCCGCCGGGCGGCCGCATCGCGATAGCCCGCCTCCCAAATCCGGGCGACCGGTTCCGCGATGTCGGACAATTTCAGGCCCGAATATTCGCGGCGCATCGCGACATTGGTGCTGGCCCCGTAGATGACGAAGCGGAAATCGCCGTCCGCCAGCACCTCGACCAGATGAAGCCGGCCGATCCAGGGCATGAAGTCCTCGACCACGAAGGCGGCGCGCGGCGGAAATTCCGCGGCACCCTTCTTCGCGACCCACAACGCGTGCAGGTCGCGCAGCCATTGCGGCAATTCGTCGAGTGCGGCTTCGCGCATCACGCGCGCAGTTTGTACCCGCGCGCGAACATCCGCCAGCACAGCAGGGCAAGGGCGGTGTTCACGCCCAGCATGACGGCGGCCCCCAGCAGCGGGTTCGTGTCGGTATGGCCGATGAAGCCGTAGCGAAACCCGTCGATCATGTAGAAAAACGGGTTGAAATGCGCGGCCAGGCGCCACGCGTCGGGCAGGCGATCGATCGTATAGAACGTGCCCGACAGGAACGACAGCGGGGTGACGATGAAATTCGTCACCGCCGCGATATGGTCGAATTTCTCCGACCACACGCCGCCCGCAATGCCCAGCAGGGCCAGCATCGTCGACGCCATCAAGCCGTGGAACACGATCCAGAACGGCGCCGCCACATGGATCGTCACCAGCGGGATCAGGCAGATCGCGACCACGCCGCCCACCACCATGCCGCGCACGATGCCGCCGGCGGCGAAGCCGACGACCAATTCGATCGGCGACAAAGGCGGCATCAGCGTGTCGACGATATTGCCCTGCACCTTGGAAATGATGATCGACGAGCTGGTGTTCGCGAAGGCGTTCTGCGCCATCGCCATGATGATCAGGCCCGGCACCAGGAATTCGACGAAGGGCACGCCGCCCTTCTCCTGCACCGCCCCGCCCAAGGCGAGTGCGAACACCGCCAGGAACAGCAGCGTGGTGATCACCGGCGCCCAGATCGTCTGGGTATGCACCTTGATGAAGCGGCGGATCTCGCGCCAGGCGAGCGTTTTGAGGCCCAGCCAATTGACCGCGCCATAGGCGCGGGGGGCGGGCGGAATGGGGCGAGGGTCGGTCATTGGGGCGGGGAAGATAGGCCTGTCGGGTGCGGCGCGCTACCCCTCTTCCTGTCCGCAAGACCCTATGTCAAACAGGGTCTGCCATGCGCAAAATCCCCAAGCCGCCAACGCCCGAACGCCTGGAGAAGGGCGCACTCGCCTATCTCGAGCGTTACGCGGCCAGCCGCGAAGGGGTGCGCCGCGTGCTGATGCGCAAGGTGGAGCGTGCGGCGCGCGCCGGCATTGCCGAGCGCGAAGCGGGGGCGGCGGCCGTCGAGAAGGTGCTCGAGAAACTCGCCGCTAAGGGCTTGCTCAACGACAAGCTCTACGCCGAGGCTTTGGCCGCGAGCCTCGCAAGGCGCGGCGTGGCACGCGGGCGTATCGCTCAGCGGCTGCAAATCAAAGGCGTGGGCCGCGACGAAATCGGCAGCGCCCTCGATGCCGTGGACGAAACCGGCGACACCGATCGCGCGCGCGCGATCCGCTGGGCGAAGAAAAAGCGCCTGGGCGCTTACGGCGATCCGGCGAAACGCGAAGCGCGCCGCATGCGCGACATCGCGGCCCTCGCGCGCGCGGGCTTCGAACTCGATCTCGCGCGCCGCATCGTCGATGCGGATTTGAAAACGCTGGAAGACGAGCGGGACTAGCGACGAACGCGAATCCTTCTTCGCTTTCATCGGCTTGCGGGATCGATTCGTTTTCGAGGCCGCGCCGACGCGCTGGAATTTTGCGCGTCGCGGCGTTTTGCCGAGAAGCGATCCGCGCGCTCGGGGTGCGTCGTTCGCCGCGTCGCTGCCGATTTCCGTCGCCCCGATTTCACGCAGTCGCTTGCCGTGCGCGGCCGAGAACGATCATTCGTTCCTGCGCTCACGTGCCGCGCGTAAATTTTCGACGATGCAGGAGCGGCGGGGGGCGAGGATTAAATTCCCATCGGCGCGAAATTAGGAATTCAATCCTAAAATAAAATAAGTTGTTCGTGTTTTCGGATGCATCGATCCTGAGCGTACCGCGTATCGCTCAGGAGCGTTTCGATGTCCTTTTCCATCCCCACTTGGCTCAAGCAAGACGACGATCTGATGCTCGGCGACCGGCCGGGATCGAGCGATTGGTTCGCGCTGTCCGACGAGGTCGGGCGCGGGCGCACCAATCACCGCCGCGACGTGATCAAGGTCGAAAGCCTGTTGAACCAAGCGGGCTTGTTCGATCTCGAACGGCTCGACGGGCCGTGGGGCTACGCCAACGAGCGTTTGGATGCGCCGATCAAGGAATACCAAAAGCGCAACAGTCTGAAGGTCGATGGGTTCCTGCGCCCGGATGGCGAGACGATCAACCGTTTCCGCCAGGATTACGGCGACATTTTCTCGAACTTCCCAGCCCCCACGCCGGCGATGGCCGATGCGCATCATGCATTGCGGGAGAAGGGCGAGGACGGGCTGCTGATCGATCGCTGGCCGGAACTGAAGATCAACCCGCATCGACGCCTTGATCCCTTAGCCGCCAAAGCGGGGTTCGACGAATGGAACGACAGCTGGGTGAAGCATGCCGCTTCAGCCAACGGCTCGTTCGAGGGCATTCCCGCTGAGCTCAAGAAATACGTCGACCAGGATCCGGTGCGCGGCATCATGCAGGCGCGCGACATGACGCAGCGTTGGGACGCGCTCCGCCCCGGTGAAGGCAACAAACTCGCCCGCGCGATGCTCCAAGCGCTCGGCGACAAGCCCGAATACCAGAGCGCCTATCTCGCGAGCGAAATCCCCCAAGGCCCGCCGATCGGCACGCCGCGCGCGGACGCCGCGCAGCGATACGCGGCGATGGTCGAGGAAGGGCGGGCGGAGCACGCAACCGACGCCCAGCAAGTGGCGCAAACGCCGGAGACGATACCGGCGGAACCGCCCACTCAGATCGCGATGGGGCCAGGAACCGTGCCGGGGCCGGTTGCGCCGATTCCGCCATTCCCCGACTTCACCAAACTCGCGGACGAAGATCTTCAGGCGATTCTCCGCCAGTCAGACCGTGATCTGAAGGAGATCGACATAAAAATCGAAGAATCGCGCGCACGTTTGGGGAATGCTGCTGATGAAGTGAAAAATGTAAATGATGGCTTCGTTGATGGAATTCCTGCTGCGGCCGCAAGCGGCGCAACAAGCGATACAATTCAGGAGCCAATGCTACAAGGAATTGGCGCGCGAATCGCCGCCGGTGCTGTTCGCGGTGCCGTTGCTGGTGCGCCATTGACGGTGCCTGGGATGCTTGGCGGTGCCGCGATCGGCGCGGGGACGGCGGCTGTTTTCGAGAACATGAAGAAAGACGTGAATTTGGCGAAGCCCCTGGAAGAAGAAAATCGGGCGAAATTCGAGCTCCGCCGATTGGAAGGCGAACGGAAAGCCTATGACCAATGGCTCGCGAAAATTCAACAAGAGCTCGCTAAGCGAAACGAGATCGTTCGTGACGCGATCTCGCGCGGAGCTTAGTCGAAGGTCATTTTTTGCGCGAACCGCAGTTTCTGGCTTTGACGTGTTCGTAGCTTTCGATGGCACGCCTTTGGTCATTCTCAGAGAAGTGAAAGCGGCCTTTTGCGAACACCATTGCAAGAAAGTCGCTTTGGATACCCTCTTGGTCGTCCAGCCAAGCCAATGACCAAGCGATCGCCACCGGGTCGGGTTGGGTAAGTTGATCGGAGAGGTAAAGCTGTGCCCGCAATCGTATTGCCTCCGCATGGCCGCAATCGGCAGCGGCTTCAAGGTACATATCGCGGTGCCGGCCTTTCGGCAGATCGACGCGTCCCAACCGGCCGACTTTATCCATCATCAGATTTCCGGGGAATTCATCGATCTTAAGGAGTTGAAATAGCAGCAGGTTGAGATATGCGCGTTCGGCTTGCGCCGCGATCGTGGGGCGCGAGAGGACATGATCGATCCGTTCTATGATCGGCGTCCACTTGTCGAGACTGCGGAATCGAGCGCGTTCTTGAACGACGGCCGGCAAAAGGGGTTCCCAATCGGGCGGAACCTTTTTATGGGCAGCGAAGTAATCCATCACAATCGCGGCGGAAATCGGGAATTCACGCACCGCACGTGCGCCCTCGCCATGCATCGAAAGCGCAAGAACATACTCGATAAACAGCGTTTCACCCGCCCCTTTGGTGATGGCGGATTCGATCATCGCACGGCCGACGGATTGATCTTTGGGGTGGCACGCGCCCTGATAGCGGGAAAACCCTTCATAGGCTTCGAGCGACGCTCGCCAATGTCTGGCACGACGTAAGGCCCGTGCGTGCCATTGCGCGCAGATTTCGGTCGATGCCGGTGCGTCAACGATCAAATAAACAGGCGCGTCGAAAGATGGTCGCGGTAGCTGATCGACGATGATGCCTGCGACGGCGACACCGGCCAAAGCGGCAAGGGCGAACCAGGCTTTTTTCATGCGCGCGAGTTTCGCGCATGAAATGCAACCCAGTCAATCTGGCCCGTCAATCGGGCGGTGGCAAAAGCCTAAAGCGTCTTCATATAGCGGTAGAAGACTTCGTCGCGCGTCCAGCCCGCGCGTTCGTAGACCGATTGCGCGATCTTGTTGTCGCGCGCGGTGAACAGATCGACGCGCGCCGCACCGGTGGCGCGCGCATGCGCGTCCACCTTCGCCATCAACGCCGCCCCCACGCCGGCTTTGCGCGTGGCGGGATCGACGAAAATATCGTTGAGCAGCCAGATCGGCTTCATCACGCCCGACGAAAACGTGCGGGACATAATGGCGAAACCGACCGCCTTGCCGTCGATGCGCGCCAAAAAGCCGGTGTAATCGCCCGCCTGGAATCGCGCGGTCATATAGGCGCGGCTTTCCTCGGGCATCGGCTCGCGCTTGTAGAAAACGCGATAGCCCAGGAACAGCGGCAGAAGCTCGTCGATATCGGCCACACCGATGTCGCTGAAGGTGATCTCGCTCATCGCGTCACTTCTTCGCCGCTTTGGGATCGCGCGACAGGCCTTTGGCGTCGAGGGCGGCGAGATAGGCCGCCATCAACGCATCGGCGTTCTCGCCCAGCTCGCGCAAATAATCCCATGAGAAGATGCCCGAATCGTGCAGGTCGTCGAACACGATGCGGATCGCGTAATTGCCGACGGCCTCCAGCTCCATGATGCCGACATGCATCCGGCCCGGAACGATCTGCTTCTGGTTGGGCCCATGTCCCATCACTTCGGCCGACGGCGATTCGACGCGCAGCAATTCGGCGGGCAGCGCGAAGCTTTTGCCGTCGTCGTAGTCGATTTCCAGGATCTTCTCCGCCTTCTTCAGGCGGATCTCGACCGGGTGATGCTTGACGGCGAAGGACATCGCAATGGATCAGGCGTCGAGGCGGCGCGCTTCGTCCACCAGCATGATCGGAATGCCGTCGCGGATCGGAAAGGCGAGACCCGCACCCTCGCTGACCAGCTCGGCGCGGTCGCGATCGTAGCGCAGCGGGCCCTTGGTCACCGGGCAGACCAGAATTTCGAGCAGCTTGGGATCGACGGCGGTCGCATCGCTCATGGGCACGTTCCTTTGACGCCGGTTGGGGTCGCCCTTGTTGTGGCGCGGCCCCGCTTGCGCGTCAATGCTTCAAGCCGCCCGGCTCGGCGCCGGAGGTCCGCGCTTCGACGATGCCGATCATCGCCTTGGCGCGTTCGGCCAGGCCCGCACTTTCCAACAGCGTCTGTTTTTCTTCCGGCGTGAACGGGCACAGCATGGCGATGGTGTTCACCAGTCGCTCGTCCGGCGCCGATTCGATCGTGCCCCAATCGCCTTGCAATCCCTCGGCGGCGAAATAGGCTTTGAGCCCCGCGATCAACCGCTTGCGATCGAACAGCCCTTCGTCGGGCTCGACGAAATCGCTTTCGTAGCCGGCGAAATCCGCGCGCACCCGGCGATAGCCGCGCATCGTGGCGATCTCGTCGGCAATTTTGAAACGCACGATGCCGTTGAGCGAGATGAGGTAGCGCCCGTCTTCGGTTTCCGACCACGACACGATGCGCCCGGCACAACCGATCGGATAGACCGCTTGCGTCGACGCGCGCGTTTCCTTGGTCAGCGGCTGCACCATGCCGATAAGCTTGTCTTGGCTTGCCAGCGCGTCGTCGATCATCGCCAGATAGCGCGGCTCGAAGATGTTCAGCGGCAGTTTGCCGCGCGGCAAAAGCAAGGCGCCCTGCAACGGAAAAATCGGCACCGTGGCGGGCAAATCCGCGAAGCCGAGCTTGCCGGGCGGGCGCGCACCCATGACCCGCGTTACGCGAACATCAGCGACGACAAGCGCCGGCGGCCCTGCACGGTCAGCGGATTGGTGTTGCCCAACGCTTCGAAGAATTTCACCAGCTGGGCGCGCGCGGCACCCTCGTTCCAATTGCGGTCGAGCTTGTAGAGCTCGAGCAATTGGTCGATCGCGGCTTCCTGCTGGCCGCCGGCGAACAACGCGGTCGCGAGGTCGAGGCGCGTTTGATGGTCCTTCGGGTTATGCGCGAGCTTTTCCAGCATCGGCGCCACGTCCACGCCCTTGGGCGCTTGATGGGCAAGATCGAGCGCCGCCTGCGCGGCCTGGACTTCCGGATCGCGCTTGGTGTCGGGCGGCAGCGAATCGAGCAGGGCCTTCGCCTCGTCGAGCTGGCCTAGGCCCACGAAAATCTTGGCGAGGCCCGCGGCCGCTTTCGCGTTGCCGGGCTCGTGCGCCAGGATCTGGCCGAAAATATCCTGCGCGGTCGGCAGGTCGTTGGCGGCCAGTGCGGCGTTCGCTTGTTCCAGCGCCTGATCGATCGGCGACGGGCCGGCGGCCCCGCCCAGCTTCTTCACGAAAGTGCGGATCTGGCTTTCGGGCACCGCCCCCAGGAACGCGTCGACCGGGCGGCCGCCTTTGAAGGCGAAGACCGCCGGGATCGACTGCACGCGCAGCTGCGAGGCGAAATGCGGGTTCTCGTCGATATTGATTTTGACGAGCTTGACCGCCCCCTTCGCTTCCTTGACGACCTTCTCGATCGTCGGCCCGAGCTGTTTGCACGGCCCGCACCACGGCGCCCAGAAATCGACGATGACGGGGGTATCGCGCGAGGCGAGCAGAACGTCCTGCTCGAACGATTCGTCCGTCGCGTCCTTAATCAAATCGGCCGCATTCGCGCCCGGGTTGCCGGCGCCGATCAACTGGTCCATGGGGTCAACTCCGCTTTCCAGCGGGGAAAATGGCGATTTCGGGCGCCCAAGGCAACCCCCTGCGGGGCCCCGGAAAAGCGGCCCAGATATCCCTTGCAATTCGACGCTCCCCGCCTATTATCCCGGCCCGTTTCCAAGGCTGAAGCGCCCGCAGGCGAAATCGCGGGAGTAGCTCAGTGGTAGAGCATCACGTTGCCAACGTGAGGGTCGAGGGTTCGAATCCCTTCTCCCGCTCCAGCCTTTGGAAATGTGTCCGGCTCGAATGAAAAAGGCCCGTTCGCGAGAACGGGCCTTTTCCTTATCGCCGATCGGCGGCGGATTACATGCGGTCCGGTGTCGCCAGCAGTACCTGGCCCATCGGGATTTCCTCGGTCACCGGGCGGCGCGCGCCGAATTCGACGCGATAGGTCATGTAGTCGCGTTCCTTGAAGAAGCGCACCGCATCCATCAGGCACAGCGATTGGCGCGCCCAATAGCTCGGCTCCCACAGGAAGAAAATCTTCGGGCGGAACCGCTCGATCGTCTTCGTCGCCCCTTGCAGCGCGTTCCATTCCTCGCCCTGGGCGAGCAGCTTGATCGCATCGAGCCGTTCGATCGGGTTGGCGGCGACGTAGTCGTCGAGGCTCCACACCTTCATGTCGATCGACTTGGTCGACTTGCCGACATTCGACGATTGCAGCGACGCGTTGGCGAAATTGCCGATCGAATCGTCGTGCAGGAACAGCTGGCGCGTTTCGGTATGGCTCGACACGGCCGCTTGGTTGAGCGTCACGTTGTCGAGGCCGTTCAAATGCAGATTGGCCTTCAAGCGGGCCATCGGGTGCGGATCGGGCTCGAACACATGCACGCGGCCGCTGGGCCCCACGCGGTTGGCCATGATCATCGCGTGCATGCCGATATTGGACCCGATGTCGAACGCCACCTGGCCCGGGCGCAGCATGCGGTTCAGCAGCTTGGAGATTTGCGGCCGGAACGCGCCGTAGAAATAGATGTACCATTCGAGGAAGGAATGCGTGTCGATGTTGATCAGCATGCCTTCGTCGTAATCGATGACCGCCTTCACCGGCCGCGCATTGCCCGGCGGGTGCAGAGCGCGCACCAGCTTGTCCGTGCCCTTCGGGTGGAAGCGGCGGGTGAGCCAAGCGAGGGCCGGAACCCAGGCCGGATGATCGGGGCCGAGATCGGGCGGGAGGGCCTTGTAGGACTCGGCCGAGGCAGGCGTGTCGGTCATGGCGGCTCGCAAATTTTCGCTCAAAGCTCGAGCGGACAAACTGGTTCCGGTCATCGGGCGGGGCTCGATTGAGTGACGGTTCTCAATAAACGAACCGCCCGAACCCGTATTCCCCAAATCCCCCTGTTAATCGTGTTTTGCCTCAGCTTTTGGCCGGTCGCAACAATTTGCTGTAATATCCGGTAATAATATGGCGGCGCGCGGTCCACCGGCGGGCTGCGACAATGTCCGCGTCCCCCGGGAGACCGTCGATGCCGTCCCATACCGAAAGTCGTAAGACCGAAATTCTGGACAGGCTTTGCGCGATGGCGCGCCAGCGCCTGCCGGCCGGATCGGGGATCGCCGCCGCCGATGCCGCGGAGGCATTTATCCAACGATTCTATGGCAATGTGGCCGTCGAGGATCTCGAAGAGCACACGCCGGACGATCTTTACGGCGCCGCAATCGCGCTGTTCGCCTTCGGCCGCACGCGCCCGCCGAATAAAGCCAAAGTCCGTGTGTACAATCCGCGCCTGTCGGAACATGGCTGGCACTCGACCCATACGGTGATCGAGATCGTCAACGACGACATGCCGTTCCTGGTCGACTCGGTCACTTCCGAGATCAATCGGCGGGATCTGTCGGTCCATCTCGTCATCCACCCGGTCGTGCCGATGAAGCGCGATACGAGCGGTGCGGCCTTGGCGATCGACGAGGCCGGCGGCCGCGAAAGCTGCATGCATGTCGAGATCGACGCGCAAGGCGATCAAGCCCAGCTCGACGCGATCCGGGCGGGGCTGGAAGCGGTACTCGCCGATGTGCGCGCTTGCGTCGAAGATTGGCAGGCGATGCTGGGTCAGGCGAAAGACGTCATCGCCGAATTCGACGCGGGCAAACCGCCGCGCGGGCCGGAAGAAATCGCCACCGCGCGCGATTTCCTCAACTGGCTCGTCGCCGACAATTTCACCTTCCTCGGCTATCGCGAATACGCCTATCAGGGCGAAGGCGCGAGTTTCCGCGCGAGTGTGCGCGCGGGCAGCGGCCTGGGTCTCGCGCGCGACGAAAGCTTCGTCGTGTTCGACGTGCTGCGCCGCATCGCCGAATTGCCGTCGTTGCAGCAATTCGTGCGTGCGCCCGAATTGCTGCGCGTGGCGAAGGCCAATCGCCGCTCGACCGTGCATCGCGCCGTCTATCTCGATGCGATCGGCGTCAAGGTCTACGCCGCCGACGGCACGGTGACGGGCGAGAAAGTCTTTCTCGGCCTGTTCACCTCTACCGCCTATATGCAGCGCCCGCGCGACATTCCGCTGCTGCGCGACAAGGTCGCCGCCGTCACCAAGCGGGCGGGATTCGGCACCAAGGGTCACGCCGCCAAGGCGTTGCAGCATGTGCTGGAAACCCACCCGCGCGAGGAATTGTTCCAAGCGACGGTCGACGAGCTTTACGACACCGCCGTCGGCGTCGTGCGGTTGCAGGAACGCCAGCGCATCGCGCTGTTCCTGCGCCGCGATCCGTTCGATCGTTTCATCTCGGCGCTGGTCTATGCGCCGCGCGATCGCTTCAACACCGAATTGCGCGAGAAGTTCCACGACATCCTGGCGAAGGCGTATCGCGGGCGCAAATCGGCGTTCTACGTGTTGCTCGCCGACGATTCCGCCTTGGTGCGCTGCCATTTCATCGTCGGTTTGACGCCGGGCGACGTGCCCGATATCCGCTTCGAGGATTTGGAAGCGCGCTTGGTCGAAGCCGGGCGCGGCTTCGCCGATCGCTTGAAGGACGCGCTGATCGCGGCGGAAGGCGAGGGGGCGGGTCTCGCGAAATTGCGCCGCTATCAGGCCGCGTTCCCGGCCGCCTATCGCGAGCATTTCACGCCCGACCAAGCCGTCGCCGATATCGCGGCAGTGGAAACCGTGCTGGCGGGCGAGACGTCGCTCGCGCTCAATCTCTATCGCCCGGTCGAGGCGGCGGAGAACGAGCTGCGCTTGCGCATCTTCCACAAGGGCGCGCCGGTTCCGTTGTCCGACGTCATGCCGATGCTCGAATCGATGGGCCTTAAAGTGATGACGGAAGATCCCTTCCGCATCCATCCGCTGGACGAATCGGCCAACGCGCCGGCGGGCGACGTCTATATGCACGACATCGCCATGGTCGCGCGCGAAACGCGCGAGATCGATATCGCGCGGGTGAAGCCGCTGTTCGAGGGCGCGTTCGCCGCCGTGTGGGCGGGCGACGCCGCGTCGGACGGATTCAATCGCTTGGTCATCGGGGCGGCGATGTCGTCGCGCGAGGTGACGGTGCTGCGCGCTTACGCAGCCTATCTACGCCAGGCCGGGGCGACGTTCAGCCAGGCCTATATGGAAGATGCGCTGGCGCGCAATTCCAAGATCGCGCGCAAGCTCGTCGATCTGTTCCTCGCCGGCCACGATCCCGCGCGCGACAAGGATCGCGACGTGACGATGCGCGGGATCGGCGTCGAAATCGGCCATCTGCTCGACGGCGTGGACAGTCTCGACGAAGACCGCATCTTGCGGCGCTTCCTCAATCTGATCGAATGCACGCTGCGCACCAATTTCTTCCAGAACAAGCCGTATCTGTCGCTGAAGCTCGACAGCCAGCGCGTCGACGAATTGCCGCTGCCCCGGCCGCTGGTCGAAATCTGGGTCTATTCGACGCGCGTGGAAGCCGTGCATTTGCGCGGCGGCAAGGTCGCGCGCGGCGGCATTCGCTGGTCCGACCGGCGCGAGGATTTCCGCACCGAAATCCTCGGCCTCATCAAAGCGCAGATGGTCAAGAACACCGTCATCGTGCCGGTGGGCTCGAAAGGCGGATTCTTCGTCAAGCGCCCGCCGTCGCCCGAAGCGGGGCGCGAGGCGTTCCAGGCCGAAGGCATCGCCTGCTATCAGATCATGATGCGCGGATTGTTGGACATCACCGACAATCTGACGCCGACGGGCGTGGTGCCGCCCAAGAACGTCGTGCGCCACGACGGCGACGATCCCTATCTCGTCGTCGCGGCTGATAAGGGCACGGCCACGTTCTCCGACATCGCCAACGCGATCTCGATCGAATACGGGCATTGGCTGGGCGATGCGTTCGCGTCGGGCGGTTCGGCCGGTTACGACCACAAGGGCATGGGCATCACGGCACGCGGCGCTTGGGAAGCGGTCAAACGTCATTTCCGC
Organism: Tagaea sp.; assembly: GCA_965228135.1. GTDB lineage: Bacteria > Pseudomonadota > Alphaproteobacteria > CACIAM-22H2 > CACIAM-22H2 > Tagaea. Next base: position 3,225,097 of record OZ245798.1, on the reverse strand, counting down.
GAACTCGGCCACGATACGCAGACGCAGGATTTCACTGTCGTCGGCGTGGGCGATATGTCGGGCGACGTGTTCGGCAACGGCATGTTGCGCTCGCCGCATATCAAGCTCGTCGCCGCCTTCGACCATCGCCATATCTTCATCGATCCCGAGCCCGACGCGACCAAGTCCTTCGCCGAACGCGAACGGATGTTCAAACTGCCGCGATCGTCCTGGGCCGATTACGACACGAAGCTTATCTCGGCGGGTGGGGGCGTGTTCGACCGCAAGGCCAAGTCGATCAAGCTATCGCCGCAGATCAAGGCGCTGTTCGGCATGCTCGCCGATTCCGTCACGCCGTTCGAGTTGATGAAGGCGATCCTGAAAGCGCCGGTCGATCTTCTGTGGTTCGGCGGGATTGGCAATTACGTCAAGGCGAAGGACGAAACCAACGCCGATGCGGGCGATCGCGCCAACGATGCGATCCGCATCGACGGTGCGGATATTCGCGCACGCGTGGTGGGCGAAGGGGCCAATCTCGGCTGCACGCAGCGCGGGCGCATCGAATACGCGCTGGCCGGCGGGCGCATCAATACCGACGCGATCGATAACTCCGCGGGCGTCGATACCTCGGACCACGAGGTCAACATCAAGGTCCTGCTGGGCGACGTGATCGCGCGCGGCGACATGACCTTGAAGCAACGCGACACGCTGCTCGCCGAAATGACCGACGATGTCGGCGACGCGGTCTTGCGCAACAATTATCTGCAAACCCAGGCGCTGAGCGTCGCGGAGCTGGAAGGGATCGGCGGCATCGACCGCGCGATGCGATTGATGCGCGCGCTGGAAAAGACCGGGCGCCTCAATCGCGGCATCGAATTCCTGCCCGACGACGAAGCCTTGATCGCGCGCGCGGCGGGCGGCAAGGGTTTGACGCGGCCCGAACTCGCCGTCGTCATGGCCTATGCCAAGATGGCGCTGTACGACGAATTATTGGCGAGCGACCTGCCCGACGATCCTTTCCTTGCCGAGGATCTGGTCAAGTATTTCCCCCGGCCTTTGCGCAAGAACCACCATCCCGCGATTTTGCGCCATCAATTGCGGCGCGAGATCATCGCCACGGTGGCGACGAACTCGATCGTCAACCGTGCGGGCTTCGCTTTCGTGCCCGACCTTGCGGAGCGCACGGGGCTCAACGTCGCGGAAGTATCGCGTGCGTATCTCGTCGCGCGTCAGGTTTTCGGCTTGCGCGAATTCTGGGGGGCCGTCGAAACGCTCGACAACCAAGTGCCCGCCGACGTGCAACTCGCCATGCTGCGCGGCTCGGTCGCGTTGCTGGAACGCGCGACCTTGTGGCTGCTGCGCCATTTGCCCGCTCCCATCGATATTGCGGCGGGCGTGGCGGCCTTCGGACCCGGCGTTTCCGCACTCGGCCATGATCTCGAGCCGGTGCTCGATCCCGCCCGCCAAACCGCCTTCACCGCGCGTGTCAAGGCGTTCACGGATAAAGGCGTGCCGGAAGAACTCGCGCGCCGGGCGGCGGCGCTCGACGATCTGCAAGCCGGGCTCGATCTCGTGCGCATCGCGCAAGGGGCGAGTTCCGATATCGTCCATGTGGCGATGGAGTATTTCGCGGCCGGCGCCAAGCTCGGCTTCGATTGGTTGCAGGATGTCGCGGCACGCGTGCCGGCCGCCGATCCCTTGGCCAAACGCGCGGTCGCGGCGGCGATCGACGATCTCTTCGCGTTGCAGGCCGAAATCGCGACCTGGTCGCTGGCCGAAGGCGGCGCCGAGACATGGCTTGCCGCGCGCCAAGGCGCCTTGACGCGTTGGGAAGCATTGGCGGGCGAATTGCGCGCGAGCGGGGCGGCGAGCCTTGCCGCCTTGACCGTCGCGGGCCGCGAGTTGCGCGCCCTCGTGCAAGGGTGAACGCGCTGGATCGTAAAGCCGTCGCCGCGTGGTGCGTCTACGATTGGGCGAACTCGGCCTTTCCGGCCGTGATCACCACGTTCGTGTTCGCGACCTATTTCACGCAAGGTGTCGCGCCCGACCCGGTCTCGGGCACGGCGATGTGGGGCCATGCGACCTCGATCGCGGGCCTGTGCATCGCCTTGTTGGCGCCTTTGCTCGGGCCCGTCGCCGATCACACCGGCCGGCAAAAGCCGTTTCTGGCGGTCTTCTCCGGCATCGCGATCGTGTCTTGCGCCGCTTTGTGGTTCGTGCGCCCGTCGCCCGAGTCCATTCCGCTGGCGTTGATCGCCTTCGCGATCGCCACCGTGGCATTCGAAGTCGCGGCCGTGTTCTACAACGCGCTGCTGCCGAAGATCGCGCCGCCCGACAAGCTCGGCCGCGTCTCCGGCTGGGGCTGGGGCCTTGGCTATCTCGGCGGCATCGTGTGCTTGGCAGTACTTCTCGTCGGCTTCGTGCAGAACCCCACGCCCTGGTTCGGCCTGTCGCGCGACGGGGCCGAACATGTGCGCATCGTCGGGCCGTTCACCGCCTTGTGGTGGTTCCTGTTCGCGATTCCGATCTTCGTGTTCGTGCGCGAGGAAGGCGTCGGCATCCGGTTCGGCGAGGCCTTTGCCAAGGGCCTTGCCGACCTCAAAGCCACGGTTCGCTTCCTGCGCGGGCGGCCGGATATCGGCTGGTTCCTCGCCGCGAACATGATCTACACCGACGGCCTGACCACGTTATTCGCCTTCGGCGCGATCTACGCCGCCGGCACGTTCGGCATGGAATTGTCGGAAGTGATCGTGTTCGGCATCGCGCTCAATCTCAGCGCCGGGCTCGGCGCCTTCGCCTTCGCGTGGATCGACGACTGGATCGGCTCGAAGCGCACCATCGCGATCGGGCTGGTGTGCCTCACCGCCATCGGGGCCGCCTTGCTGCTGATCGAATCGAAAACGATGTTTTGGATTCTGGGCGTGATGATTGGGCCGTTTTTCGGCCCCGTCCAAGCCGCGAGCCGTTCGCTGGCGGCGAGGCTTGCGCCGCCGGAACATCGCGCGCAGGTCTTCGGCCTGTTCGCGCTGTCGGGCCGCATCACGGCGTTCATGGGGCCCGCGATCCTGGGATTCGTGACGCTCGCTTTCGAATCCCAGCGCGCGGGCATGGCGACGATCCTGCCTTTCTTCCTGCTGGGCTTGCTTCTATTGTGGCGCCGCGTTCCATGACCCAAACCTGTCGAATCTGCGGCGGTGCGCCGAAATCGCATCATGTCGCGCGCGAGATGATGTACGGCTCGCGCGAGAAATTCGGGTATTTCGTCTGCGCCGATTGCGGCTGTTTGCAGATCGACGAAGTCCCCGCCGATCTCGCGCGCCATTATCCGAAGGCCTATTACAGCCTCGTTTCGGGCCTGCCCAAGGCGCCGTCCTGGAAGCGGCGCCTCGCGGCCGCCTGGGCTTATGATCGCTCGGGCGGCTTGCTTGGCTGGGCGATGCACAAGCTCAAGCCCAATCCGGAAATCCGCGCGTTGGGCGAGCTCGGCATTCTCAAAGCCGATTCGATTCTCGATGTCGGCTGCGGCAATGGGGCACGCGTCGCGCGTCTCGCACAGCTCGGCTTTGGTGCGGCCGAAGGGATCGACGCCCATCTCGACGACGCTGTCGAATTGGGCGGGCGCGCGATCGCGCGCCGTGCCACGCTCGACGCCGTCGCCGGCAAATACCGGCTGGTGATGTTCCATCACAGTTTCGAACATCTGCCCGATCAACACGCCGCGATGCGCGACGCGCGCCGCTTGGTGCGCGACGACGGGTTCGTGATGCTGCGTATTCCGACTTGCGATTCGGCGGCGTGGGAGATCTACGGCACGGATTGGGTCCAGCTCGACCCGCCGCGCCATCTTTATCTCCACAGCCGCAGATCGATCCGGCGCTTGGCGGAGGCGAACGGCTTGCGCCTGGTGTCGATCGAAGACGACTCGGACGGTTTCCAATTCTGGGGATCCGAACAGTACAAGCGCGACATCCCGGCCAACGACAAAAGCGGCCACTCCAAAAAGAACCCGATGTTCAAGCTCGCCGAGCTGGTCGAGTTCGAAACCCAAGCGCGCAAACTCAACGCCGAAGGCCGAGGCGACCAGTTTCGCGCTGTCTTCGCGCCGGCTTAGTGCCGGAAATGCCGCATGCCGGTGAACACCATGGCGAGATTCTTCTCGTCGGCGGCGGCGATCACTTCGTTGTCGCGCATCGAGCCGCCGGGCTGGATCACCGCCGTGGCGCCCGCATCGGCGGCGGCGAGCAAGCCGTCGGCGAAGGGGAAGAACGCGTCCGACGCGACGACCGAGCCCACGCAACGGCTCTGCGCTTCGCCCGCCGCCTTGGCGGCCTCGGCGGCTTTCCACGCGGCGATACGCGAGGAATCCACACGGCTCATCTGGCCCGCCCCCACGCCGACCGTGGCGCCATCCTTCACATAGACGATGGCGTTGGACTTCACGTGCTTCGCCACACGGAAAGCAAACAGCAGATCGTCGAGCTCGGCCGGGGTGGGCGCGCGCTTGGTGACGACTTTCAGATCGGCCTTGGCGATGCGGCCCGAATCGCGGCTTTGCGCGAGGAATCCGCCCGACAGCGTTTTGATCGTCATACCCTTCGCCGCCGGATCGGGCAGGCCGCCGGTCAGCAGCAAACGGAGATTCTTTTTCGCCGACAGAATCTCCAAAGCCTTGGCGTCGGCATCGGGGGCGACGATCACTTCGACGAAGATCTTGGCGATCTCGGCGGCCGATGCGGCGTCGAGCGTGCGGTTGAACGCGACAATACCGCCGAAGGCTGAGACGGGATCGCAAGCGAGGGCCTTCAAATACGCCGCGTGCGGGTTCGCCCCGAGCGCCACGCCGCACGGGTTCGCGTGTTTGACGATGACGCAGGCGGGCGTATCGAGCTCGGCCACCGCTTCGAACGCGGCGTCGGTATCGTTGAGATTGTTGTAGGACAGTTCCTTGCCCTGGATCTGGCGGGCGGTCGCGATGCCGGGGCGGTTGCTGCCGTCCACATAGAACGCCGCCGCTTGGTGCGGGTTCTCGCCGTAGCGCAGCGCCTGCTTCAGGCTGCCGGCGAGACTGACGCGCGCCGGGAATTCCTGACCCAACTGGCCCGCGAACCAGCCGGAGATCGCGGCATCGTAAGCGGCCGTGCGCGCGTAAGCCGCCGCCGCGTAGCGCTTGCGAAGGTCGAGATCGGTGGCGCCGCCCGTCGCGTCCATCGCGGCGACCAAATCGGCGTATTGCGACGCTTCGACGACCACGACGACCGATTCGTGGTTCTTCGCCGCCGAGCGGATCATCGCCGGGCCGCCGATGTCGATATTCTCGACGCAATCGTCGTAATCCGCACCCTTCGCGACCGTCGCCTCGAACGGGTAGAGATTGACCACGACCAGATCGATGGGCGCGATCTTGTGCGTGTCCATCGCCGCGACGTGATCGGCGACGGAACGGCGCGCCAGAATGCCGCCATGGATGGTCGGGTGCAGCGTCTTCACCCGGCCGTCCATCATTTCGGGGAAACCCGTATGCGCGCCGACTTCCTTCACCGTCAGGCCGGCATCGGAAAGCGCCTTGGCGGTGCCGCCGGTCGACAGCAATTCGACACCGTGGCGGGCAAGCGCCTTGGCGAAATCGATCAACCCGGTCTTGTCGGAAACCGAAAGAATGGCGCGGCGGATTTTGACGGTGCTCATGCGCGAACTCCCCTTCGGGCACGCCTCTAGCACTCCCGACGCCGCTATGCCAGTGCCGTACCGACGGCGAGGAAAATCCACAAAGCGCCCATCCACCAGCCCTGCCAGATGCCGTAGCCCACACTGCCCACGGTGAACGCGGCAAGCAGCGTGGCCGCCAACGCCGCGCGCGTGAAGCGATCGCCCCTGATGCGCCGCCCCAGCGCCAGCATCGCGGCGGCGGCGGCGATAGCGCCGACCAGTCCCAATTCCAGCCAGATCTGCAAAGCCGCGTTATGCGGGTGCAGCGGCAGATATTCCGCACCGGGGGCGAATTGGACCTTGCCGTCGGGCATCGTGCGCGACGCGTGCATGCCCCAGCCGAGTGCGGGGCGCTCCAGTATTTTCCCGGCCGCGAAATGCCAGATCGCCGCACGGTGATAGACCGAAACGCTGACATCGCGGCGCTGGGACAGCGTGTCGAATTGCGGCGCCGATGCGATCAACGGGGCCGCCAGAATGCCGGCGGCGAGCACGATGGTCAGGATCGCCGCGCCGCGCTTGACGAATAGCCCCGCGAAAATCGCGGCGCCGGCCGCAGCGGCGACGGCGAGTTCGGCGCCCATGCTGTTGAAATTGACGACGCAGAAAACGCCCGTCGCCAGCAGCACGATCGCCGCGATCGCACCGTGGCGGCGATAGGCCGAGAGGACGCCGAGCGGCAGCACGATCGCGAGGATGCCGACCGGGCGGTTGAACAACGCCCAGAGATTCGTGTCCGGCCCGTGCCAGCGGCTGGCGAAGGAATCGTTGAAACCGAAAATCTGCTGGCTGGCGAGCTGTGCGAGCATCAACGCGATCGCCGCCGCCGTGCCGTATACGAGCCAGCGTTCGACGCGTATACGATCGGCCTCGTCGAGCGCCGCGGCGTTGCCCGCCATCGCCAAGCCGAATACGGCACCCAGCGAAATTCGCACCCAGCCATCGAAACCTTCGGCGGCGTCGATCGCCCAGAGCAGCGTCAGCAGCACATAAGCGAGGAACGCGCCGAAACCCAGCAGCCAGCTGCGGGCCGGAAAGCGTCCCGCGATCAACCCGCCAATCCCGCCGACGATCAGCAATACGCCCAGCGCATTGGGCGCCAGCACGGCGGAAGGGGCCGCCAGTGCTGCGACCAGCGCCAGCGAATAAGCGCCGATCCGGCGCCGGTTCACGCCGCTATCGCGCGCGCCAAACGGCGCGTACGCACGAGATTGGTCAGCGCGTCGGCGACATGGGCCAACTGGCCCTCGGTGATCGAGGTGGAGGAGGGCAGCGACAAGCCGTTTTCCGACAGATGGCTTGCGACCGGGAAAGCACGATTGCCAGCGTAAGCCTTATAGGGCGGCATTTCGTGCATGCAGTAGAACAGCGGCCGCGTATCCACGCCCGCCTTCGAGAGCTTGGCCATCAATTCGTCGCGCGTCAGCCCAAGCCCGGCGCAATCGACGACGATGGAGAACACCCAATAGGAATTGTCGAAGCCCGGCAGGATCGCCGGCGTTTCGATTTCCGAAATGCTGGCGAAGCGGCTTTCGTAATAAGCGGCGATTTCCTTCTTGCGCACGCGGAAGCCTTGGAACTGTTCCAGCTGCGCGCAGCCGATCGCGGCTTGCAGATTGGTCAGGCGATAATTGAACCCGACTTCCTCGTGCCAGTAACGCTTGTTCGGGTTCATGCCGTGATCGCGCAGCATGCGCGCGCGCGCGGCGACCGCGTCGTCCTTGAAGGTGACCATGCCGCCTTCGCCGGTCGTGATCATCTTGTTGGAGAAGAAGCTGAACGTGCCCGAATCGCCGATGGCGCCGCACTGGATGCCCTTATGCGCAGCCCCCACCGCTTCGGCGGCGTCTTCGATCACGACCAGCTTGTGCTTGCGCGCCAAGGCCAGGATCGGGTCCATCTCGGTCGGCTGACCATAGAGATGGACGGGCATGATCGCCTTGGTCCGCGGCGTGATCGCGTCGGACAGCGCCGCCGGGTCCATGTTCCACGTATCCGGCGCCACGTCGACCAGCACGGGGGTGGCACCCGTATAAAGCACGGCGTTGAGCGTGGCGGCGAAAGTCAGATCGGGCACGATCACCTCGTCGCCCGGCCCGATGCCGAACGCGGCCAGCGCCAGATGTAGCGCCACGGTGCCGTTCGACACGGCCAGCGCATGCGGCACGCCCAGCAACTCGGCGAATTCCTTCTCGAACCGGCGCACGAACGTGCCCTGGCTCGAGATCCAATTCGTCTCGACGCATTCGGTGACGTATTTGAGTTCGTTGCCGCCAAGCTGCGGCTCGGCGATCGGCACGCGGCGCGGGGTGGCCTGGGTATAAAGCCCGACCGGGCGGCGCTCGCCATCCAACAGCGCCAAGGGCCGCGCCGAATTGCCGGCGAATTTCGCGAGCTGGGCGGCGTCGGTTTCGGCGGGCACGCCGCCGGCATCGGCGATCATCGCCGCACCGACGCGCAATTCGACGCCCGTCCCGCGCGCCAAGGCGGCTTCGATCTCGGCGATACCGATTCGGCCGGCGAGTTTGCCGTCGGTATCGACGACGAGCAGTAGCGGCGCGCAGGTGGCATCGAGCTTGGCGACGGCGTCGGCCAGCGAATCGCTGTCCTTCACGAGAAGGTCGGCGATGGGGGAAGCGTTGGACAAGGATTGGGGCTTTCGAGAGGCGGTCGGCGGCGGATCGAAGGGCATGGGCTTGGGGGTCCGGAACAGAGGGACGGTCCCACAAGCAACGTCTTACGGCCCCTATCTAATCCGCCCGGGGCTTTGCGTCCAGAACAGGCGGGCTTGGAAGGGCTTGCCGGGGGTGCGGGGCCCCCTTAAGAAACGGTTATGGCTGGAACATCCCTGGAATTCTGGATCGACGGCGCCAAACGGCCCCGGACCTGGACCGAACGTCTGGACCGCAAATGGCGCAAGCTGACCGGGCCGAAATTCGCCGGAAAAGCCGCCGTGACGGGGCCGGCCGGGCGGATCGCGCTCGATTTGCCCGCCGATCCGGGCATTCGTTACGTGCTGGACGAGGTTTTGGCCCGCGATTGCTACCCGGTCGTGCCGGGGGTGGGGGGGATCGCCACGATCGTCGATATCGGGGCCAATGTCGGGATCGCGGCGGCACGGCTGCGGCTGGCTTACCCCGACGCCCGAATTTTGTGTTTCGAGCCGAATCCCGCCGCTTTGCCGTTCCTGCGCCGCAACGCCGAACGGTCGCGCGCCGAGGTGCTGGATTTCGGCCTGGGCGAAGCGGATGCGACGCTGCCGCTTTATCAGGGTTCGCATTCGACCGTGACCGCATCGCTGACGGCGCATCACATGACCGAGGCGAAGCCGCTGGGCGACGTCGTCATCCGCGCCGCCGGGCCCGCACTGGCGGGGCTTGGCGTGTCGGCGATCGATCTTCTGAAGATCGATACCGAGGGGGCGGAAATGCCGATCCTGCGTTCGCTGGCGCCGTTTCTGGCCGGCGTGCGGATCGCGCATCTGGAGTTCCATAGCGAAAGCGATCGGCGCGCCATCGACGCGATGTTCGCGCCCACACATCTCCTGTGGTCGGGCACGGTCGAACGCGGCCATACCGGCCAGATCGCCTATGTGCGCCGCGACCTCGCCCCCGATCAGCCCCGGATCGGTGCATGATCGACGCGGTCGGCTACGTCGTCACCGTCTACAATAAGGCGAAGTTTCTGGCCGGCTGCCTCGATTCGATTCTCGCCCAGGATGACGGGTCGCCCGCCGAAATCCTGTTCGTCGATGACGGCTCGACCGACGGCTCGGGCGATTTACTGCGCGATTTGATCGCGAAGCGCGGCGTTACCCAAGCGCGCGTGGTCTCGCAAAAGAACGCCGGCCCCGGCCCCGCCACCAATCGCGGCGTGCGCGAGGCGTCCACGCCCTGGATCAAGATCGTCGATGCCGACGATACGCTCGCTCCCTTCGCGACGCGCGTTTTGCGCGAAGAAGCGCGGCGCCATGATCTGGGCCTGATCTATGGCGGCATGGGCTGGTACGGCACCGAAGGCCCGCGTTTCACGCCGCCGCCCGCCGATTTGGGCACGCGCGTTTTCGCCGACCCGGTGTTGGACGCGCTGCGGACCTGCCAATCGGGAGCGTCGAATCTGCTGGTGCGGCGCGATTTGTTTCTCGCCGCCGGCGGTTGCGACGAACGCGTGTTCATCCAAGATCAAGGGATTTGCCCGCGCGTGGCGGCCGTACCCGGGGCACGCATCGGTGTTTTCGATCACGTGGTTTGCTTGGGGCCTGCGGAAGATTCCGCACGCTTGATGAAGAACCAAGCGCAGATCCTGCACGACGAGACATTGACCGCGCTCAATTTCCTGCGCGACCATCCCGAACTTGGCGAAGCCCCGCGCCGCGCCGCATTTTTGCGCTGTGCGGATCGTGCGTGGAAGCGCGGTCGCAAGCTGTTCGGTGTGGGGCCGCTCAGCCTCGCGCATTACGCCTATCGTCAGGCGAAGGCGGGAATCTTGTGGCGGCATGAGGAATTGATCGAGGCGACGCTGCCGATCTTCCGCCAGGGCGGCAATGTAAGGCTTATGGCATGACGCCGCGAATCCTCATCACCGGCGCATCGCGCGGCATCGGTGCGGCGACCGCGCGCGCGTTCGCGAAACAGGGCGCCAAGCTCGGTATCCATTACGCGTCGGATGAAAATGCCGCGAAGCTTCTCGCCGCCGAATGCGGCGATGCGGCTTTGTTCCAAGCCGATCTTTCGCAAGGATCGGGCGATTTGATGGCACGTTTCCTCGATTGGGCGGGCGGCATCGATATCCTGATCAACAATGCGGGCGGCGTGTTCGCGCCCGAACTCGCCCCCAAGACGATGACGCTCAATCTCGAATCGCCGATCGCATTGATCCGCCAAGCCTGGCCCGCGATGGCGGCGGCGAAGACGGGGTCGATCGTCAATGTGTCGAGCTACGTGACCGCCCATGCCGCGTCGCCGCGTTTGGCGGATTACGCCATCGCCAAGGCGGGGCTCGAACAAGCGACGCGCAATTTCGCCAAGCTGGGGGCACCGCTGGGCATTCGCGTCAATGCGGTGCGGCCGGGTTTCGTCGATACCGATCTCAATCGCTGGGCGGACGATCCCGATCGTTCCGCCTTCGCCGCGCGGGCTTCGCGCGTTCCCGTCGGGCGTGCCGCGACGGCCGACGAAATCGCCGCCGCGATCCTGTTCCTCGCGGGGCCGACGAGCAGCTATACGACCGGCACGGTGCTGACCGTCGCCGGCGGCGAATAACTAGAAGTCGCCGCGCCGGACCTTGTCGGCGACACCGTCGGCGAAGGGGCGCGGTACGACGCCCAACTTGTCGCGCATCGGCGCCGCGTCGAAGATTTTGTCTTCCGCGGCGCGGGTCAGTTCCGTGGCATCGAAAGGCAGCTTGATGCCGATGCGCGCGGCGAAACGCGCCACCGCCGCCAAAGCGGCGACAGGCACGGGAATGATGACGATCCAGCGTTTCAACGCGGCCGCACTCTCGTGCACCATTTGGGCGTAGGGGATCGGCGTCGGCCCGGCCAGCACGATCGGTTCGTCGTTCAAATCGGTGCGTTCCAACGCCGCGACGACGCAAGCGATCACGTCGTCGACATGGACGGGCTGCACCGTATGGTTGCCGCCATCGGGCAGCGGCACGGGGATCGGCACGAATCTCGGAAAGCGCGCCAGGAAGCGCAGGATGCGCCCCACGTTGCGATCGGCCTTGTCGCCATAGATCATCGAGGGCAGCAGCACTTGGCCCGGCCGGCCCGTAGCTTTGAACGCGGCAAGCCCGTCGCGCACCGCATCCGCCGCCGGATCGTCGAGGCGCGAGAACACACGCGTCGATCCGGTGACGACCAGCCTGGTGCCTGGCGCCATCGCATCGATCACCAGCTTCGTGTGTTTGGCGTGCGCCACGTAAGCGACCGCATCCACATTCGCGACCGCTTTGGGCAAGGTCTCCGGCCGGTCGAAATCGCCGATGCGCCATTCGATGCCGTTGCCAAGCTCGGCGAGCTTCGCGGGGTTGCGGCCGGTGGCGATCACCTCGTGGCCGCGCGCATGCAAGGCCGCGACGACGCGCCGCCCGGTCATGCCCGTGGCGCCGACGACCGCGATCTTCATGGCGTCAATCCCAATAAGCGCAATTGCTTCGCGACCACTTTCGCCTCGTCGTAGAGCGCGCGGGCGCGCGCAAGTCCCGCTGCACCCATACGCGCGCGCATGTTCGCGTCGCCGGCGACCATCTTCAACGCCTCACCCAGCGCGGCTTCGTCACGCAAAGGCACGAGCAAGCCAGTCTCGCCGTTGATCACTTCCTCGCGGCTGCCACGAATATCGGTGGCGATCACCGGCAGGCCCGACAGCATAGCTTCGACGATCGAGCGCGGCATGCCTTCACGATGCGACGGCAAGGTGAACGCATCGACCGCACGCAAAATCTCCGGCACGTCGGCGCGATAGCCAAGGAAGCGGATGCGCTTCGACAATTCGGGGTCGGCTTCGACCGCTTTGATATCGGCGTCGATTGATTGCGCGTGGTCCGACGCCAAACGATCGCCGACGACCCACAACTCCGCGTTCGTCGCGATCTTCATCGCGCGGAACAATTCGGGATAGCCCTTCTCGGCGACCAAGCGGCCGATCATCGCGATCACCGGTTTGTCGATCGGCGTGCCCAACGCGGCGCGCAAACGCGCGCGTGTATCTTCGCCCGGCAAGGCGGGGCGAAACTTGACGGGATCGGAGCCATTGCCGATCGCTTCGATCGTGCCGCCTTTGCACAGGCCGAGGCGACGCGCGGTGGCGGCGTCTTCCTCGGCCTGCGTAAACAAAATATCGGTGAAACGCCCGCCGAACCATTCCAGGCCCACATGTACGGCGCGTTTGGCGGCTTGCATATGTTCATGGAAATAGAACCCGTGCGCGGTGTAGACGACGCGCCCCACACCCGCCGCCTTGGCGGCCGGCCGGCCGGCGAGGGCCGCGACCGGCGTGTGGACATGGACCATGTCGAAACGCTCGGCCGCGAAAATCGCTTTCAAGGCGCGATAGGCCCGCAGCAATGCGATCGGATTGGACGAGCGCTGGATCGGCACGTCGATCACGCGGAAGCCTTCGGCTTCGATCTTGGGCGTCAATCCGCCGCGTGCGCAGGCGCCGACCACCTCGTGGCCCGCGGCGCGCTGGGCGCGCATCAGCGGCATCAGAAAATGATGCAGCGTGAAGTCGACGGCGCAGAGCTGGCAGATTTTCATCGCGAATCCCGATATACCCCCGAATATCGGTCTTGGCGAGGGAAGGGGCGGACCATCCGCATTTTGATCGTCATCGGCGCGCTGGATGTCGGCGGGGCGGAAACCCATCTCGCCCAGGTCTTGCCGCGCCTTGTGGGCGAGGGCTTCGAGATCGCCGTCCACACGCTGACCGGGCGTGGTGCTTTGGCCGCCCCGCTCGAAGCCGCCGGTATACGCGTGATCGCCCCACCGGGCAGCGCCGCCGGGGCCAAATCCGGCGGTTTCGTCGGGCGGGGTTTGCGGGCGTTGCGCGCCGGGCTATCGCTTGCGCGCTTCATGCACGGCTGGCGGCCGGACGTCGTGCATTTCTTCCTGCCCGAATCCTATCTGGTCGGCGCGCCGATCGCGCTGTTGGCGTCGAACGCCAAGCGCGTCATGTCGCGCCGTTCGCTGAACGACTATCAGGCCAAGCATCCGCTTCTCGCCAAACTCGAGCGCATCCTGCACAAGCGCATGGATGCCGTGCTCGGCAACAGTGCGGCGGTCACCGCGCAACTGATCGACGAAGGGGCGCCGCGTGATCGCGTGCACCTCATCCGCAACGGGATCGACCTCGCGCGCTTCGCCTATCCAAAGCCGGTGCCGCGCCCTGCGGACAAGGTCGTGATCGTCTGCGTCGCCAATCTCATTCCCTATAAGGGCCATTCCGATCTGATCGACGCGCTGGCGCAAGTGCCCCGCGAACCCGCATGGGAACTCTGGTGCGCCGGCCGCGACGACGGTATCGGCGGGGCCCTTCAAGCCCGTGCGCAAGCGGCGGGGATCGGTGATCGGGTCAAGCTGCTGGGTGCGCGGGGCGACGTGCCCGATCTGCTCGCCGCCGCCGATCTGGCCGTGCTGGCGAGCCACGAGGAAGGCTTTCCCAACGCGGTGCTGGAAGCTATGGCGGCGCGCCGCGCGGTGATCGGCACACGAGCGGGTGGGATCCCCGAGGCGATCGACGACGGCAAGACCGGCTTGATCGTCCCGCCGCGCGATCCCGCCAAATTGGGCCAAGCGCTGGCGCGCTTGATCGCAGACGCAACCTTGCGAACCAAGATGGGCGAAGCGAGTCGTGCGCGCGTCGAAGCCGAGTTCTCGCTGGATGCATGTGCATCCGCTTACGCCGCGTTTTATCGCGGGCTTTAGGCCCAGCGCCGCTTCCACGCCTGGGCCATCAAAATGGTCCAGAGCGGATAGTGGTTTTCGCGCGTGCCGGCCAAATGTTGCGTCCATGCCGCGCGCACGGGCGCAGGTTCGAACAGCCCGTCTTCGGCCAAGCGTTTTTCGTCGAGCAGGTCCTCCGCCCAATCGCGCAGCGGACCGCGCAGCCATGAATCGATCGGCACCCCGAAGCCCATTTTCGGCCGCTCGAACAATTCCGAAGGCACATGGCGCTTCAGGATTTCGCGCAGCGGCCATTTGCCCACGCCGCCACGAAGTTTGAATGACGGCGGCAAGGTCCAGGCGAATTCGAACAGCCGGTGATCGAGCAGCGGCTCGCGGCCTTCTAGGCTCGTGGCCATCGTCGCACGATCGACCTTCACCAAAATATCGTCGGGCAGGTAGGTGATCGAATCGATCAACTGCATGCGCGCGACCGGTTCGGGCATTTCGGCCGCGAGGGCGGGATCGGCGAGTGGGCCGAGTTCCTCCGTCGCACCGCGAACGATCTGCGACGGATCCGGCCATTGGCTGATCAAGCGGCGATAGACCGCGTCGATTCCGTCGAGCCGCAGAATTTCCGCGAGCTTGGCGAGTTTTTCATGCGGGCGTATCGGGCGCGATTTCGCCGGCACCAAATCGGCGAGGAAATTCGCGGCCCCCGCCGGCACGCCGCCCAGAATCGACGCTGCGAGACCGCGCAAGGGGGCTGGAATCGGCGCGAGATGGGACCACAGCTTCTCGGCCCAGAGATAGCGGTTGTAACCTGCGAACAGCTCGTCGCCGCCGTCGCCCGACAACGCGACGGTGACGTGCCTGCGCGTCATTTCCGACACAAGGTAGGTCGGTATCTGCGAGGAATCGGCAAAGGGCTCGTCGAACATATCGGCAAGTCGCGGCACGACGCCCAGCGCGTGGGCGGGCGTCACATAAAGCTCGGTATGCTCGGTGCCCAGATGCGCCGCGACAGCTTTCGCGTGCTTGGCTTCGTCGTAGCCCGTTTCGTCGAATCCGATCGTGAAGGTCTTCGCCTTCACGGTGCTGCGCTTCTGCATCAAAGCGACGACCAGCGAGGAATCGATGCCGCCAGATAGGAACGCGCCGAGCGGCACGTCGGCGACCAAGCGCTTTTCGACGGCGTCTTCGAGCAGCGCTTCGAGGCGTTGCAGCGTCTCGCGTTCGTCGATGGCCGTGCGCCAAGCCGCGCGGCCACGCCGCGCCGCGTCGCGCGCGCTCCAATATTCGGTCAGCGTCGGCGCGCCGTCCGCCGTCCATTCCAGAATATGGCCGGGCGGCAGTTTCTTGGCTTCGGCGTAGATCGTGCGCGGTGCGGGCACGTAGCCGCGCCGCGCATAGGCGGCCAAGGCCGCGCGATCGAGCGTCGGTCGCCAATCGGGTGCCGCGCGCAATGCCTTCAGCTCCGAGCCGAATAGCAGACGCGTTCCGTCGAAGGCGTAGTAGAGCGGTTTCACGCCCAGCCGATCGCGGATCAGACGGAAGACCCGCGTCTTACGGTCCCACAGCGCCCAAGCGAACATGCCGATGCAGCGCGCGATCGTCGCCTCGATGCCCCAGCGGACGAATCCTTCGAGCACCACTTCGGTATCCGAATGGCCGCGGAAGGCGACGCCGGCTTTTTCGAGATCGGCGCGCAGCTCGGCGTAATTGTAGATCTCGCCGTTATAGACGGCGACATAGCGGCCGCAGGCGGAGGCCATCGGCTGAGCACCTGCGGCGGATAGATCGATGATCGCCAAGCGGCGCTGGCCGAGTCCGATCCCGGCTTCCGCATCGGTCCAAACGCCATCGCCGTCCGGCCCGCGATGCTCGATGGCGCCGGTCATCGCCCGGACGGCGGCCGCAAGCGCGCCCTCGCCCCGTCTTTGGCGCCGATCCAGAATTCCGGCGATGCCGCACATGGAAACCGACCATAAATATTGGAGCCGCTTACGAAACTCGGCTCCGCCAAGCCTTGACGTTCACGTCGTGAACAAGGTAGAACAAGCGCCCTGGGCCGCGCAACTTCAATCGGCGGACGGCCATTCTTTTATGGACCGCGATGACCGACGTTCCGACGAATAAGCTCGATCGCGACGACACCGCGCTAATGCTCGGTGTGTTGTCGGTCGTGGAGCAGGATTCGCGCGTCACGCAGCGCGGTTTGTCGAGCCAGCTTGGCATCGCGCTCGGTCTGGCGAACGCGGTTCTGCGGCGCTGCGTGCGCAAGGGTCTGATTAAGATCTCCAACGCGCCGCTCAACCGCTACGCCTATTACCTCACGCCATCGGGCTTCACCGAGAAGAGTCGACTGACCGTCGAGTATCTGCGCTATTCCTTCGATCTCTTCCGCGATGCGCGTCGCCAGTATGGCGAGCTGTTCACGCTCGCGGCGCGGCGCGGTCGCGTACGGATCGTATTGTTGGGCGCGTCCGAACTCGCCGAGGCCGCCATGTTGTCGGCGCGCGAAGCCGGCGTGGAAATCGCCGGTATCGTCGATGCCCCCCGCGTCGGCGAGAATTTCCTCGGTTTGATCGTCGCAGCCGAGCCCGCCGCTTTCGCCGGCCGCGCGGATGCATTCGCGATCTGCGACATGCGCGACCCGCTGGCCAGCCATACGGCCGCGCTGAACGCCGCCGCCGCGTCGGGTCTCGGTGCCGAAGACGTTCTGGCGCCGCCGTTGCTGCGCCTGGGCAAGGGCGTCGCGCGATGACCGATTGGTTCGTCGTCCACACCCAGCCCAATGGCGAAATGCGCGCGTTCGCGAATTTAAAACGTCAGGGCTACGACGCCTATTTGCCGCGCTACAAGCGCCGTCGCAACCACGCCCGCAAGATCGAGATTGTCGAGCGGCCCTTGTTCCCGAGATATCTGTTCGTGGCGCTCGATATGATGCGCGCGCGCTGGCGACCCATTCTGTCGACTTTCGGCGTGAGCGATCTCGTGCGCCAGGGTGACGTGCCGACGCGCGTTCCCGACGGCGTGATCGACGAAATCCGCGCGGGCGAAAACGCCCGCGTATTCGATGCGACCGACCCCTTGGCGAACGCGAAGCCGGGCGCGGAGCTGCGCATCCTGTCCGGCCCTTTCGCCGATCTGATCGGCAAACTGCAATCCGCCGCCGATTCCGAGCGCGTGACGCTTCTTCTCGATCTTCTCGGCGGCGAGGTTCGGTTGCGCTTGCCGCGCGCGGCCGTCGTCCCGGCCTGAGTACCGACAACCAGTATCGAAAGCACCCCTGCGCATGACCGTCAAATCGCTTCCGTTCATCGACTTGCAGACCCAACGCGAACGGATGGGCGCGGCACTTGAGGACTCGATCCTCCAAGTCGTGCGTTCGGGTCGCTACATCATGGGACCGGAAGTGGGCGCGCTCGAAGCCAAGCTCGCTTCGTTTTGCGGCGCGCCGTACGCGTTGTCGTGCGCCAACGGTACCGATGCGCTGGGATTGCTTTTGATGATGAAGCAATTGAAGCCGGGGCAGGCCGTGATCGTGCCGTCCTTCACCTTCGCCGCGACCGGCGAGGTCGTCGCTTGGTTCGGCGCAACACCGGTCTTCGCCGATGTCGATGCGACCACTTTTTGCGTCGACCCGGCCAGCGTCGAAGCCGGGATCGAGACGGCGAAGAAGGCGGGGCTCGATCCCGTCGGCATCATTGTCGTCGATCTGTTCGGTCATCCGGCGGATTACGACGCGCTCGAGCCGATCGCCCGCAAGCACGGAATTTGGCTGATGTCGGATTGCGCGCAAGGATTCGGCGCGACTTATAAAGGGCGTCGCGTAGGCGCGCTCGGCGATTTCGCGGCGACCAGCTTTTTCCCCGCCAAACCGTTGGGTTGCTACGGTGATGGCGGTGCCGTGTTCGTGCGCGACAAGGAATCGGTCGCGATCCTCGAATCGCTGCGCATCCACGGCCAAGGCGAAGACAAATACGACAATGTGCGCATCGGCATGAACGGCCGTCTGGATACGCTTCAAGCCGCGGTGCTGCTGCACAAGCTGGCGATCTACGAGGACGAGATCGCGGCGCGTCAGCGCGTCGCCCAGCGTTATGCGGAAGGCTTGGGTGACGTCGTCGGTGTGCCGATGGTCGCGAAGGATTGCGTCTCAATCTGGGCGCAATACACGATCAAAGTCCCGGCGGAGAAACGCGCCGCCATCGTCGATCGGTTGAAGGCCGAAGGCGTGCCGACCGCGATCTATTACGTCCGGCCGATGCATCGCCAGACCGCTTACGCCCATTATCCCGTCGCCGGCAATGGCTTGCCGGTCAGTGACCGGCTATCGCGGGAAGTCCTGAGCCTGCCGATGCACGCTTATCTGTCGCCCGAAGACCAGGATCGGATTGTATATTCTGTGCGGGCGGCGGTGTCATAATCAACGGTATGAAATCCAACGATTAATAGGTCTGCGGCAGTACACCGGAAATCGCGTTCACTTCGTGAACATGCCCATTGACTTCGCACGGTGTCGGTTTCATAGAGACGTATTGATCGTGCCTGTTTTCGAAGGCCGCGTGCGACCGCCAGCCGCACCCGGACTGCGGTAGCTTTGTCCTGAAATTCGGCGGATCGGATCGATGCGTTCTCGACTCCTCGACACCCAGCTGACGAAGCTCTCGGCCTACGTGACGGTGGTTGCGCGAACGGTCGATATCGACGGCCGCGTCGAGTCGTTCCACGGCATGAAGGTCGGCGATTACGTGAACGTCCTGCCGATCGGCATCGATGACCGCATCACGCTCGTCGAGCAGTTCCGCCCCATGGTTGATCGCGACACGATCGAATTTCCCGGCGGCCATCGGGATATGGGCGAAGCGCCGATCGTGACGGCGGCGCGCGAGCTGCGTGAAGAAACCGGCCTGATCGCCGGTCATATCGCGCCGATTTGCGAATTGTCGCCCGACCCTGGCCGGTTGACGAACAAGTTCTGGGGGTTCGTGGCGACCGGCTGCGTTATGGATGCGGCCTGGACGCCCGAACCCGAAGCGCGCGCCTTTTCTGTGGACGCTGCCGAGTTGTCACGACTTGTCGCGACCGGCCGACTGGATAACGCCCCCCATGTCGCGCTGTTCGCGCTCGCCCTCGCCCGTGGCTTCCTGCCGGGCGGAGATTTCCTTTTGAGAACGGGATAGACGATGTCTGTGAATCACGACCTTCCGCTTGGCAAAATCGACTCCTGCCAAGTCTGCGGCTCCAAGGATCTGCATCCCGTGCTCGACCTTGGCCATCATGCGCCGTGCGACAGTTTGATCTGGCCGCGACAGCTCGACGAGGCCGAGTCCGTCTATCCGCTGCGGTTTCTGGTCTGCAAGTCGTGCAGCCTCGGTCAGATCGATCACGTCGTCCGGCCGGACGTGCTGTTTTTTCCGGATTATCCCTACCGCAGCGGCATCACGCAAACGCTTGTCGAGAAATTGTCGCGGACGGCGAAGGCCACGCTCGAGCGTTTTCAGCTCCCCGCAGGCGCTCTCGTCATTGATATCGGTTCGAACGACGGAACGGTGCTGCAGGCATTCAAGGCGCGCGGCATGAAGGTGCTCGGCGTTGAAGCGACGAACATCGCCAAGATCGCCAACGAGAACGGCGTCGAGACGATCCAAGGATTCTTCGACGAGACGACCGCCGCGAAGATCGTCGCCAGTCACGGCCGCGCTGCCGCGATGACCGCTACGAACGTGTTCGCGCATGTCTCCAATCTCGGAAGCATCATGCGCGGGGTCGACAAACTTCTCGCTGACGGCGGCGTGTTCGTCACCGAATCGCACTACATGATGGATCTGCTGGACACGGTTCAATACGACTCGATCTATCACGAGCATCTGCGCTACTACACCGTCAAATCGATCATCGCGCTGTTCGCGCAATACGGCTTCAGCGTCGTCGACGTGGAGCGTATCGACAATTATGGCGGATCGATCCGCGTCTTCGCCGTCAAAGGCAAAGGATTGGCGCCGAAGGCGAGCGTCGTCGAACTTCTCGCGCTCGAGGAAAGCCGCGGTCTTTACGGGACGGAAGCCTACGCGCAGTTCGCACGCCGCACCTTGAAGGCCAAGCGCGATCTTCTAGCGCTGGTCGTGAAGTTGACGCAGGAAGGCCACTCGGTTCCAGGTATCGGTTGCCCGGGGCGCTCGGCGACCTTGGTCAATTTCACGGGCCTCGGCCCGGATTTGATGCCCTATATCGCCGAACAATCGACGTCGTTGAAGCTCGGCCTTTTCCTGCCGGGCAAGCACGTGCCGATCGTCGACGAGCGCCGGCTGTTCGACGAGCAGCCCGAATACGCGGTCATGCTGTCGTGGCACTACGCCAAGCCAATCATCGCCAAGCTGCGTCAGCGCGGTCTGCGTTCGAAAATCATCGTCCCGCTGCCCGAGGTCACGATTGACCATCCCTGACGGCAAGCCGTCGTCGAAGCTGCTCGTCGTCACCATCGGCGCGCCGCATCCCGACAAGGGTGCGAGCGCCGTCGTCTTCTGGCGCTATATCGACGCATTGCGGCACGCCGGCTGGCGCATCCGCCACGTCTTGCTGGGCGTCGGGCCGCAGGCGGCGTCCGAGTACGCGCGGCGAATCGGCGCGTCGGCAGATTTCGAGATCGATGCGATCGACGCGACGGCTGCGATCCGCGAAAGCCTGTTCGGACTTTCGCTCGACGTCTCGGCGATCGGCCCCGTGCTCGCGCGCGCGCGCGACTTCGCGCCCGACACGCTTCTGGCCTTCGATTTGCCGGCCGCGTGGGCATTCGAATCGGTACCGGCCGCGAAACGGGCCGTTTGGGCCGGCGACTTGATGTTCGACGTCGTTCGATATCACGCGATCTATGCCGCAAACGAAAACTGGCGGCAGTGGCCGCATTCGTTGCTGCGTCTCGTCGTGGCGCATCGCTGGCGCGCGATCTATGCGCGCGTACTTGGCGCCATGGATCTCGTCGTTGCCTCGTCCCATTCTTCGGTCGCGAAGCTCGCGTCGATGGGCGTGAATTCGATCTTCCAACCCTACCCTTGGCCGGGTCCGGACACGCCCGCTGCGCATCGGCCGCCGCGCACGCCCACCTTCACGTTCTTCGGGAATCTTTCCGCGCTCGGCTCCCGCTCGGCGTTACACTTCGCCTTCGACCGCGTGATTCCGCGTCTGCGACGGGCATGGGGTGCGGGGGGGTTCGAGATCGGCTTCGCGGGCACCGGCAATTTACCGGCATGGGCGCGGGCAGCCTTCGACCGGACGCCGGAGGCCAAGCTGCTGGGTTTCGTCGAGGATCTCGGCGCCGTTGTGGGTGCCGCGCATGCGGTCATCGCGCCCATCGATGTGCCGGTGGGCAATCGAACGCGGATTCTGACGGCACTCGCCTACGGCGTGCCGGTCGTCGCGCATGCGAACGCCGCACTCGGCAATCCCGAACTGGTCGATGGCGTCACCTGCTATCTCGCCGCCGATCCCGATGAATTCGCCAAGCAGATGCTGCGCGTCGTGGAAGATCCCGATGCGGCGGTGAAGATGGCCGCGCGCGGCCGCCAATCCTATCTCGCCAATTACGCGCCGGACCGCGCCTGCGCGAGTTTCCTCGCCGCTCTCGAAGCTTTGAAGCCGCGCGTCGAAGCCGCCTAGATGCCCATGTCGATGGCACGAATTCTGGTCATCGGCGGCGGCTACGGCGCGAAAATCCACGCGCCGGCCTTTGCCGCCGTGCCAGCGGTTTCGTATGTCGGCGTCGCCGGACGCGGACATGCGCCCGTTGCGACCGGCGATAAAATCGAATCATTGCCCGATTGGCGCGCAGCACTCGATCGCGGTGGATGGACGGCCGCGGTCGTCGCGACACCGCCGCGCGCGCAACTCGATATCGCGCGCCGACTGGTCGCGGCGCGGGTTCCGGCGTTGATCGAGAAGCCCTGCGGCACGAATGGCGCCGCGTTGTCGTCCTTCGCGCGCGAGAGCATCGGTTTGCCGTTCGTCGTCGGCTACAGTTTCCGCTTCGTCAGGGGGATGCGCGAACTTGCCGAGCAAGCGCAAAGCATCGGCCCGATCCGAACGATCCGCGTCGCATGGCGTACCGCCGGCTGGGGCGTCGTCGATCGCCCATGGACCTGGCGCAACTCGCGCGGCGAGGGCGGCGGCGTGATCCGGGAATTCGCGACCCACGTGTTCGATTATCTCTCGCTGTTTGCCCAAGGCGATTGGCGGGTGGAAAGCGCGGCCGCGAAACTTCGCATCCGCAGCCGTCGCGACGCGGCGGGCATAGCCAACGAAGTCGACGCGCCCGACGGCATCGATGTCGTTCTGGCCGGCTCGTCGGGAACGCGCGCCGAGATTTCGATCGACGCGGCGCATTCGCCGGCCGAAGGCCATCGCATCGAGATCCATGGCGATCGCGCGATGCTTTCGTGGAATCACGCGGCGCCTTTCGATACCGGTGCCGAAACGCTTATCCGCCGCGATTCCGGCGGCGAGAAGCAGATCGCGCTTGCGCCGGACGCGGCGGCGCACGACAGCCGGCTTCCGGCCGCGATTCGGCAAGCGGCCGCCGTCGTCGACACGGTTCGCGGGCGCGCCGATAGCGGCATCGCGGATCTGACTGCCGCCGCTGCCGTCTGGCGTCTGGTCGAAGCGACCGAGGCGGCGGCCGGCAAATGAGGATCGTCGCGATCGTGCAGGCCCGATTCGACTCGCGCCGTCTGCCCGGCAAAGCGCTGCATCCGCTTGCCGGGAAGCCGATGCTGGGTCATGTGATCGAAGCGTTGCGCCATGCCCGGTCGATCGACGCCGTCGTCCTGGCGACGTCCGCGCTGTCGTCCGACGATCCGCTCGCGGATTTCGTCAAGGCCGAAGGCATCGGGTGTTATCGCGGCTCCCTCGACGATGTCGCCGGACGGATGCTTGAGGCCGCGCGCAGTTTTGCCGCCGACGCGCTCGTCCGAGTCAACGGCGACAGTCCTTTGATGGATCCCGCCTTGATCGACCGCGGTGCGGATTTGATGCGCGCCAATCCGGAAGCGGATCTGGTCAGCAATGTGTTTCCGCGCAGCTTTCCTAAGGGACAATCGGTCGAGGTCCTTCGGACCCAAGCGCTCGATCACGCGATGCGCGCGATGACGCGCCCTGACGAACGCGAACACGTGACGCCCTATTTCTACGCCAACGCCGATCGCCTGAAGATCGTTTCTTTCCAAGCCGAGGATCCGAAGCCGGAGATGCAGCTCAGCGTCGATACGTCCGAGGATCGCGCGCGCTGCGAAGCCATCCTTGCGCGCCTCGAGGTACCCGCGTGGCGCGCGGGTTGGCGGGCCTGCGCGTCCGCGGCGGAAGCCTTGGAGAGCGCGTCGCGATGACGAAGCCGGGCGTCGGCGTAATCGGTTTGGGTGTGGGCGAGCGCCATGCGCATGCCTACGCGGCCGATCCGCGCTGCCGTCTTGTCGCGATCTGCGATCGCGATCCGCAGAAACTCGCCGCGGTCGGCGCGCGTTTGCCCGGCGTTCGTCGTTATGCGCGCGCCGAAGAACTGATCGAGGATCGCGAAATCGGCGTCGTATCGGTCGCCAGCAACGACGACGACCACTTCGCGCAGATCGAACGTTCGCTCGTAGCGGGCAAACATGTCTTCGCCGAAAAGCCCTTGTGTTCGACGGAAGACGAATTGGCGCGGCTTTTCGGTTTGTGGCGCCGGTCCGGCGTCCGCCTCACGACCAACACGCTGTTGCGTCGATCGCCGCGTTTCGCGTGGCTCAAAACGGCGGTCGAGGCGGGCGAACTGGGCCGCGTCTATGCGATAGAAGCGGATTACGTTTATGGCCGCCTGCATAAATTGACCGACGGCTGGCGCGGAAAGATTCCGGGCTACTCGGTGATGCTCGGCGGCGGCATCCACCTCGTCGATCTGACGACATGGATCGCCGGCGACCGGCCTGTGGAGGCATTCGCCTATGGCGCCGGCCTTGCAAGCAAGGGCACGTCGTTCGACGGTAACGATCAGGCAATGGCGTTGCTGCGGTTCGAAAGCGGTTTGATCGCGCGCGTCGGCGCGAACTTCGCGGCCGTGCATCCGCATTTCCATCGCTTCTTGGTCTACGGTACGCGTGCGACGTTCGAAAATTCGCCCGAGGCGCCGGGTGCGCCCGCCCGTTTGTGGACCTCGCGCGACCCCGGCGCGACGCCCCAATCGGTGACGGCGCCGTATCCCGGCCTCGACAAATCCGTTTTGATTGGCGGTTTTCTCGACGCCGTCTCCGGCACGGGCGAGCCGGATATTTCGGAATTGGAGTGCTTCGCGACGGTCGCGGTCTGCCTGGCGATCGATCGTGCAATGCGGACCGGCGCGCCGGTCCGTATCGCGTATCCGTCAACCGACGTGCTGGAGAAAGCGCAAGTATGACTCGCGAGATCCATTTCGGCCGCCCCATGATCGGGGATGAAGAGCGCGCTGCGGTGATGGAGGTGCTGTCCTCGCCGCAGCTGGTTCACGGACCGCGCGCCAAAGCCTTCGAGACCGCGTTCGCGGCGATGTTGGGGCCGGACGCGAAAGCCACAAGCGTCTCCTCCTGCACGGCGGGGCTTCACCTCGCCTATATGCATCTTGGCATCGGGGCGGGCGACGAAGTGATCGTGCCGGCACAAACGCATGTCGCGACGGCGCATGCGGTCGAGATCACCGGCGCCAAACCGGTCTTCGTCGATTGCGACCCAAGGAGCGGCAACATCGATCCCGACGGCGTCGCCGCCGCGATAACGGCACGCACCCGTGCGATCTCGGTCGTCCATTATCTCGGACTTCCGGTCGACATGGCCTCGATCCTCGCGCTCGCCGCTGAGCGAGGCTTATTCGTCGTCGAGGATTGCGCGCTGGCGATCGGCGCCAGCCTCGACGGCACGGCTTGCGGCTTGATCGGCGACGTCGGCGTTTTCTCGTTCTATCCGGTTAAGCATATGACGACCGCCGAAGGCGGTATGGTCGTCAGCCGCCATCCGGATGTCGTGGCCTCGATCGACAATTTGAAGGCGTTCGGCTACGACCGCCGGCCGGACGAACGCAAAATTCCCGGCGTCTACGATATCGCGCGGCTCGGCCTGAATTATCGTATGAACGAGATCGCGGCCGCGATCGGTTCGGTGCAGCTCGGCAAAGTTCCCGCGATGGCGCATCGCCGCGCCGAGAATGCGGCCGCGTTGCGTGCGGCGCTGGCCGGCATCCCGGAGATCGTCGTTCTCGCGGACGGCGATTCGCGCCGTGTTCACGCCAATTACTGCCTCGTCGCGGTGCTTGCTCCCGAATACGGCGCGCGTCGGCCCGACATCATCAACGCGATGAAACGCGATGGGGTGGGTACCAGCGTCTACTATCCGGTTCCCATTCCGCTCTCGTCCTATTATCGCGCCAAATACGGCGGCGGCGCCTTCCCCAACGCCAGCCGTATCAGCGATCATTCGATCGCGCTTCCGGTCGGGCCGCATCTCGATCCGGACGACATGCGTAAGATCGCCAATGTGCTTAAGAACGCCTTGCAGGAAGTAAAAAAATGACCGACATCCCTATGCCCGACTTGACCGGAAAGCGCGTCGCCCTCGTCGGCGGCGCCGGATTCATCGGTCATAACTTGGCGCTCGATCTCGTCACCCGCGGCGCCGAGGTCCATATTCTCGACAGCCTGCAGGTCAACAATCTCGGCGCGTTCTCGGCGGCGACGAAGTCGAATCCGAACGCGCGGCTATATATGGCGTTTATCGACGAACGGCTCGATCGTCTGCGCAAGGCAGGTGTGATGCTGCACATTGTCGATGCGCGTGACTATCACCTTCTGTCGCCGCAGCTCGCGAGCGTCGACGCCGACGTCGTTGTCCAGCTCGCCGCCATCGCGCATGCGAATCGCGCGAACAAGGATCCCTACAGCACGTTCGATCATTCGATGCGTACGCTCGAGAATTCCCTCGACGCCGTACGCGAGCGGAAGCCGCACTACATCTTTTTCTCCTCGTCGATGGTCTACGGGAACTTCGAAGGCGCTGCCGTGACGGAGGATCGTCACTGCGAACCGATGGGCATCTACGGCGCTCTCAAATTCGCGGGCGAAAAGCTGGTTATCGCCTACAACCAAGTCTTCGGCCTACCTTATACGATCGTCCGCCCGTCCGCGCTCTATGGCGAGCGTTGCGTGAGCCGCCGTGTCGGTCAGGCGCTGATCGAGAACGCGATTTCGCGCGGCGAAGTCACGATCAACGGCGACGGGACGGATTGCCTCGATTTCACCTACATCGGCGATCTCGTTCAAGGCATCGTGCGCAGCATCGGAAACGAGAAGGCGTATAATCAGGTTTTCAACCTGACCTACGGCCAGGGCCGGTCGCTGAACGAGATGGTCGGAATTCTGCGCGAGCACTTTCCCAACGTCAAAGTGCTCCATAATCCGCGCGACGCGCTGATGCCGGAACGCGGCACACTATCGGTCGACAAGGCCCGCAGAATGCTGGGCTATGCGCCGACGATGCCGCTGGAAAAGGGCTTTGTGCAGTACATCGCCTGGTACAAAAAACTGGCGGCCGAGAAGCCGCATCTGTTCGGCTGATATGCGAGGTCCGGTCCTCGAACGGGACGATTGGATGAGCGTCGGGCTCGGGCGTCCTGCGTTCCGCATCCGTCTTGCCGACGGTCAAGCGGCGTCCGGATTGCCGGCGGCGCTGACGGAAGGCCCGATCTTCGCGACCGCGAAAGTAGCGATCGACGCCATCGCCGATGCCGCGCGGCTTCAGGATTTGGGCTTCCGCGTTATCGATACGGGCTTGCAGTTCGTCGGCGCAGCGGCCGCTTTGTCGCAAACGGCACCTGCACAAGCCGTCCGGACGGCGCGCGCGGAAGATCGTCCCCATGTCGAAGCGATCGCACGTGCGGCGTTCGCGACGTCGCGCTTCCACCTCGATCCGACTTTTCCGAAATCGCTGGCGGCGAGCATCAAAGCGGCATGGGCGTGCAATTACTTCGCGGGTAAGCGCGGCGACCTTCTGCTCGTATCGCCGACCGACGGCGTGCCACAGGGATTTCTGCTGGCGCTGCGCGGCGGCAGCGGCTGGATCGTCGATCTGATCGCGGTGGCGCCGACGGCGAAGGGTCGGGGCATCGGCCGGGATTTGATGGCGGCCTTAGCGGCGACGCCGATCGATGGCCGGGCACCCGACCGCCTGCTTGCCGGCACGCAGGCCGCGAACGGGCCGGCGCTCGCATTCTATGCCCGTCTGTCGATGACGATCGAAAGTGCCGGCTACGTCTTGCACCATCACGGCAAACCCGCGCCCTATCCGAGCGAGTTCAAGACATGAAAATCGGCACCGTCGATCTGGATCGCGACGTTCTCGTCATCGCGGAAATCGGCAACAACCACGAAGGCAATCTCGATCTCGCGGAAGAGCTGATCGGCCTCGCCGCGCGCGCGGGCGCGCAGGCGGTCAAGTTCCAGACGATCATACCCGAACGACTCGTAGCGCCCGACCAGGTCCAGCGACTGGCGCAGCTACGCCGCTTCCAGCTCGACGCGGCGGCACATCGCCGGCTCGCTGCGACGGCGGCGCGCGAAGGGGTCATGTTCATGTCGACGCCGTTCGCTCTCGCGGCGGTCGACCTTCTCGATCCGCTGGTACCCGCGTTCAAGATCGCGTCCGGCGACAACGATTTCGTGCCGCTGCTCGAAGCCGTCGCGGCGACGGCCAAGCCGGTGATCTTGTCGACCGGTATGACCGATCTTGCCGGCGCCGCGGCTGCGCGTGCCGCGATTGAGCGGATCTGGCGGCTCCAGAGCGTGGCGCCGGGTCTTGTGTTGCTGCATTGCGCATCCGTCTATCCCGCGACGCCCGCGGACGCGAACTTGCGCGCCATCACCGCGCTGGCCGCACTGGGCTGCCCCGTGGGATATTCCGATCATACGCTTGGGATCGAGGCGGCAGCCGCGGCCGTGGCGTTGGGCGCACGGGTCATCGAAAAACACTTCACGCGCTCGAAGACGCAATCCGAATTCCGCGATCACGCATTGTCGGCGGAACCCGATGAGTTGCGCCGGTTGGTCGAGCGTGCCCGCGAAGTCGGGGCCTGTCTCGGCGACGGCATCAAGCGGCCGGTTGCAAGCGAGGCGGCGACCGCAATCGCCGCACGGCGTTCGATTTGCGCAGCGCGCGATTTGCCCCAAGGCCATGTTCTGCGCTTCGCCGATCTCGACTGGCTGCGTCCCGCCGGCGGCCTTCCGCCAGGTTCGGAATCGCAAATTCTCGGCCGCGCGTTGAAGACGGCTTTAACCGCGGGCGCACGAATTTCGCCGGACCAGGTGGAATAGCACGATGTGCGGAATCGCCGGATATGTGGGGCTTGCGCCGCTAGCGCCCGAACGCCTTGCGGCGTGCCAGGCGTTGATGCGTCGGCGCGGTCCCGATGCGGAAGGTGTTTTCAGCGCCGCATTACCAGGCGGGCGGCATGTGCATCTTTTGCACAGTCGCTTGGCAATCATCGATCTCGATCCGCGCTCCAATCAGCCTTTCGAGGCCGATGGCGGCGTGATGACTTATAACGGCGAAATCTACAATTACCTGGAGCTACGCGCCCAGCTCGAGCGCGACGGATGGCGTGCGCGCAGCGTCGGCGATACGGAGATCCTCGCGCGGCTGCTATCGCTCGATGGCGATCGCGCCTTCGCGCGTTGCGAAGGTATGTACGCGGTCGCGCGGCTCGATCGCGCGACGGGGCGTCTGCTGCTGGGCCGCGATCGCTTCGGCGAGAAGCCGCTGTGGATGGCGCGCGACGGCGACGGCTTCTTCTTCGGCTCCGAGCCGAAATTCCTTTTCGCGTTGATGGGCAAGCGCCCGCGTGTCGACCGCGCGCATCTGCGTCGTTATCTCGTCAACGGCTACAAGGCGCTCTACAAAACCGGCGCCTCCTTTTTTGAAGGCGTGAGCGAACTGCCTGCAGGCTATGCCGCCGTTCTGGAACCCGATGGCAATCTGCGCAGCTTCCCGCATTGGACGCCACGCTTTCCGGAGCGCGACGAATCGATGGACTATGACAGCGCGGTCGCCGGAACGCGCGCGCGGCTTACCCGCGCGGTGGAGTTGCGTTTGCGCGCCGACGTGCCGATCGCCTTCTGCCTATCGGGCGGCATCGATTCGAACGCGTTGATTTCGATCGCTAAGCGCGAACTCGGCCACGACGTGCATGGCTTTACGATCATGAACACCGACCAGCGCTACGAAGAGCGCGAAATGGTCGATATCGCCGTGCGCGAACTCGCGCTCAAGCATACGCCGATCCCGATCGAGGTTGGCGGTTTTCTTCCGGGCTTGCGCGAGCTGATTCGCCAGCACGACGCGCCGGTCTACACGCTGACCTATTTCGCGCATTGGCGCTTGATGGAAGCGGTGCGGGCCGCCGGCTACAAGGTCAGTGTCAGCGGTACCGCCGCCGACGAACTGTTCAGCGGTTATTACGACCATCACAACGCCTATCTGGCGGCGATGGCCGACGAATCGCCCGAACGATACGCGGCGGCTCTCGGCGATTGGCGCCGCCATGTCGAGCCCATCGTGCGCAATCCGTTCCTGCGCGATCCCGACTATCTGCGCCGCCGGCCTTTTGCGCGCGACCATATCTATCTCGACGCCGACGAGTTCGCCGCGATGCTTGTCGATCCGTTCGCCGAGCCATTCGTCGAAACTTGTTACACCGAACCTCTGTTGCGCAATCGGATGGCGAACGAGTTGTTCCACGAAAGCGTACCCGTGATCCTTCACGAGGACGATTCGAACGCGATGTATCACTCGATCGAAAATCGTTCGCCGTTTCTGGACACCGAACTGTTCGACTGGTGCCAACGGATTCCCACGCGTCATCTCGTGCGCGACGGGCGCGCCAAGGCGGTGTTGCGCGACGCGGTGCGCGGGCTTGCGCCGGACGCGATCCTCGACAATCCGCGCAAGGTCGGCTTCAACGCGCCGCTGTTCGACTATCTGGACGTCGCCGATCCCACGGTTCGCGAGGAGCTGCTCGCGGATGGTCCGGTTTGGGACGTGATCAAGCGCGAACCGATCGAAGTATTGTTGAAGCAGGGAGACCTGCCCAACAGCCGAAGCAAGTTTCTGTTCAATTTCGTGAATGCGAAGTTTTTCCTCGAGGAGTACGCCGCGTGAAATGGTGCGCGGCTTGCGTTCTGCCCGATACCCGGCCGAATCTGCGCATCGGCGACGACGGGGTATGCAACGCGTGCCGCGCGCATGCGACCAAGCCGACGATCGATTGGACGGCGCGGTTCCGGCAACTGACCGACGTGATCGCGGAAACGCGCCGGCGCGCTGGCGGCCGAGGCTGGGACTGTGTCATTCCGGTATCGGGCGGCAAGGACAGCACGTGGCAAACGCTGAAATGCCTCGAACTCGGCCTGCGGCCGCTCGCCGTCACTTGGAAAACGCCGGCGCGCACCGAGATCGGTCGGCGCAATCTCGAAAATCTCGTGTCGCTCGGGGTCGATCACATCGACTGGCAAGTCAATCCCAAGGTCGAAGCGCGCTTCATGCTGAAGGCGTTCGAGAAGTTCGGGTCGACCGCCATTCCTATGCATTTGGCGCTTTTCGCCATTCCTTTGACGATCGCCACGCGTTTTGAAATTCCGCTGGTCGTCTGGGGCGAAAACTCGGCTTTCGAGTATGGCTCGGCCGATGACGCACATACCGGCTTCGAACTCGATGCGGCGTGGTTGCGCAACTACGGCGTAACGCACGGTACGACGGCCGAAGATTGGCTGACGGAAGGCTTCACGCGCCAGGATCTCGCGTCTTATTTCGGGCCGACGCCAGACGCGATGACCGCCGCGGGGACACGCGCGATCTTCCTGGGCTACTACCTGCCTTGGGATCCCCAGGCGACGCACGCTGCCGCCGCGAAGGCCGGTTTCCATGCCGATACGAGCGGGCCGCGCGTCGGCTATTATGACTTCGCGGATATCGACGACGACTTCATTTCGATCCATCACTGGATGAAATGGTACAAGTTCGGTTTCACGCGTTTGTTCGATAATCTCTCTATCGAAATCCGCAACGGCCGCCTGTCGCGCGACGCGGCGATCGGGATCATCCGGCGAACCGGCGACACGACTCCGCATCGCGATATCGATCAGTTCTGCCGATTTGCGGGCATCGAACGCGCCACGTTCGACGCGATCGCCGCACGGTTTCGCGACAGCCGGATATGGCGCCGCACCGCCGACGGAAATTGGACGATTCCGGATTTCCTTTTGCCCGATTGGAATTGGAAGGCATGAAGTTCGATCCGAAGGAACCGCCCCGCCGGTTCGAAGTCGGCAATTCCGTCCGCTTCGAGATGCGCGATTGCGGCGAACTGCGGCTCGAACCCGACGAGCAGATCACATTCGTGACGCCCGCCGGCGGCGAGGTCGACGTGGCGCGAAAATCGTGGGGCTTCTACCTGACGCCCAGCTTGAACGCGCGCCTGTCGGGCTTCGGCTTGCGCGCCGTGCTGATCCGAAACCAGTTGACCGGCCGCTATTTCGTTCTCGCCGTCGAATCGGGCCGCGAGGCCGAGTTCGACGCTTACTTGACGCAAGAAAGCTGCGTCGTCGTGGCGTGGCTCGATTCGACCGAGTCGCTCGAGAAGTTGCGCAGCGCGATGGAGCCGTCCGGCGCATGACGCTGCGCGCGACATTGCGCTGTCCTTGCGACAAGGCCCATCTGCGGCCGGGCTTCGCGTACGACAAACCGCCCGAAGGCGAGACGCGGTTCGATCTCGGGACGCAAACCTACGCGCGCGGCTATGACGTTTGCGGCGCATGCGGGCATTGGTTCGGACGGCACGATCTCGACCTATCGGGGCTATACGACCGCGCTTATGTCGATGCGACCTATGGCGATGCGGCGGGCATGCGTACTCGCTTCGAGAAGATCATGGCATTGCCGGCGGAGCGTTCGGACAACCGCGCGCGCGTCGCGCGTGTGACGGCCTTCGCCGGTGCGCCGGGCAAGCTGCTCGATGTGGGCGCTGGGCTCGGCGTCTTTCCGTCCGCGATGACGACAGCGGGCTGGCGGGCTTGGGCCTTGGAACCCGATCCGCGCACGCGCGACCATCTGACGGCGATCGGGCTTATGGGTGTAGGCGGCGCGATTTCCGATTTCGCGGCGGCAGCGCCATTCGATGCGATCTCCTTCAACAAAGTTCTCGAGCACGTCGAAGATCCGGTTGCGTTGCTGGCGGAGTCGCGTCCGTTATTGGCCGGAAACGGCTTTATCTATATTGAGTTGCCGGATGCGGCCGCCGCTGAAGCCGGATCCGGGCGGGAGGAGTTCTTCATCGAACACCATCACGTATTCTCGCCCGCATCGATCGCCATGCTGTGCGAGCGCGCGGGCTTCGTGCTGCGCCGGCTCGAGCGGCTCCGCGAACCCAGCGGAAAATTCACGCTACTCGCATTTTGTGGACACGGAGCGCCGCGATGACGATTTGTTGGACTCGTACGGCGCCGCTTGGTGGTAGTACCCAAAGTCGCCGAGAAGTGTGGCGCGCCGAACGGCCCGGTCGCCCAGCCCGCGAATTCGATATCGATGTCGATGTCGGAAAACCATTTGATGTTCTCGGCTTCAAAGGTGTGGATCTCGCTGAAATTCGCGCCTACGCCGACAATCTTGAGGCTGTTGGCGCAAAGCTTTACGCGCCCGGTGCGCCTCGGCGCGTACTTACGGAATGCCCGTGCTGCAACGCATCGTCGGCAAGCGCGTCGGTCGCGATGACTGTGATCGGCGTCGAATATCGGCGCTGTTCGGATTGCGGCCATGTCTTCGTGCGCGAACAGCCGAATGAGTCGGCCTTACACGCCGTCTTCGCCGAATCGGAAGCGCATAGCAGCGCCTATACGGACTTCGATGCCGCGGAACGACGGATCGCGGCGATCGCCAATCCTAAATTCGCGTGGGCTGCGGCGCATTTCGCGCGAGTATTCGGCCGGGCTCCGGTCAGCGCCGTTGATGCCGGCGCCGGCGGCGGTCATTTCGTCGAGGCGATGCGGCGCCATGGGCTGGCCGCGCGGGGCTTTGAGCTGTCGCGCGCTTCGCGCGCGTTCTCGCGCGAAGCGTTTGGAATCGAGTTGGAGGGCGTCGACTTTGCCGAGGCTGACGCGGGACGCGCTGATCTCGTCACGCTATGGGGCGTCCTCGAATATGTGCCCGCACCGCGCCGCATGCTCGCCGCCGCCCGTAATTGGCTTGATCCCTCCAGCGGCCTGTTGGTGGTCGAAGTACCGCGGTTTGACGCCCTAGGGACCCGTGCGCAGAGTCTCGTGGGCGCGCGAATCGCAAGGCACATGGATCCGACATCCCACGTCAACGCCTTCACGGAAGCTTCTCTGTGCACCGCGTTGCTCGACACCGGCTTTGAGCCGGTCGCGGCGTGGTTTTTCGGAATGGACGGTTACGAAACGATCGTCCAAATGGGACTGAGGATGGGCGACGCCACGTTTGCGAGCGCAATGGCGGATTTCGTCTCGGCTTTTCAGACGGTCGCCGATGACGGACGTCTTTGCGACGATCTTATCATCGCCGCTCGACCGGTTTGATCTTCAGATTACGGAAAGCGCTCCGACGACAAGGCGACGATGACAGCCACAACCAACAATGCGTCTCGGGTGGCGATCATGCCGCCCTATCTGCGCGATCTCGAAGACGAGGCGATCCAGATCTTTCGCGAGGCTGCGGCTGAATTCATCAAGCCTGTCTTGATGTATTCGATTGGCAAGGACTCGTCGGTTCTGCTCCATCTCGCGCGCAAGGCTTTTCACCCCGCGCCGGTCCCCTTTCCGCTGTTGCACATCGATACGACCTGGAAGTTCCGCGAAATGATCCAATTTCGGGATCGTACCGCGCGTGAACTCGGACTCAACTTGATCGTTCACACCAACCATGCCGGCCTCGCGGCCGGGGCGGATCCTTTCGTGCTCGGATCCGCGAAATATACCGACGTCATGAAGACGGAAGCGCTGCGCCAAGCCCTCGACGCCCACGGCTTCGACGCCGCGATCGGCGGTGCCCGCCGCGACGAGGAGAAATCGCGCGCGAAAGAACGAATTTTCTCCGTTCGCACAAATCACCGATGGGACCCGCGCCATCAGCGACCCGAACTTTGGCGCCTGTTCAACACGCGATTGGCGCCCGGCCAGACCATGCGCGTCTTCCCGCTTTCGAACTGGACCGAACTCGACGTGTGGCGTTACGTCCGCGCCGAATCGATACCCGTCGTGCCGCTCTATTTTGCGAAGGAACGTCCGGTCGTCGCACGTAGCGGCGCTTTGTTGCAGGTCGACGATGATCGGATGCCGTTGATGCCGGGCGAAGTCCCCCAGATGCGACGCGTACGTTTCCGTACGCTCGGCTGCTATCCGCTGTCCGGTGCGATCGAATCCGGCGCCGATACGCTCGATGCGATCATCGACGAAATGGAAGCGTCGCGATCCTCCGAGCGCCAGGGCCGTCTGATCGACAGCGATCAGCCCGCATCCATGGAAATGAAAAAACGCGAGGGCTATTTCTGATGATCGCGAGCCCTGCCGTGTCCGAGGAGACACTGCTGCGTGTGCTCACTTGCGGCAGCGTTGACGACGGCAAGAGTACGCTGCTAGGCCGACTTATGTACGACTGTGACCTGGTTCCGGAGGACCAACTTTCCGCACTGGAACGCGACAGCCGAACTCACGGGACGGTGCCCGGGGGACTCGACTTTTCGCTTCTGTTCGACGGATTGCTGGCCGAGCGCGAACAGGGCATCACAATCGACGTTGCATATCGCTATTTCGCGACGCCACGGCGAAAGTTCATCATGATCGACTCGCCCGGCCATGTTCAATACACCCGCAACATGGTCACCGGCGCATCGCAGGCCGAGATCGCCGTACTGCTCGTCGATGCGCGTAAAGGTCTTCTCGAGCAAACCTTGCGTCACTCGAAGGTACTGGCGCTTGTCGGCCTGCGCCGGGTGGTGTTGGCCGTCAACAAGATGGATCTGGTCGGGTTCGAACGCCAGGTGTTCGACGCGATCCACGACGCCTATGCCAAAGTGGCCCGCACCCTTGAAATCGAGTTGGCGCTTGCCGTGCCCGTGGCCGCTGTCGCCGGCGATAACGTTGCCGGCCGCTCCGCACGCATGCCTTGGTACGACGGACCGTCGCTGCTGGAGTTCCTTGAAACGACGGCGCCGAGGCGTCTGGAAGACGCTGGCGCGTTCCGTATGCCGGTGCAATACGTCACGCGCCCGGACGTTGCGTTTCGTGGATTCGCTGGACGCGTGACGGCCGGGACGGCGGCACCGGGCGACGTGGTGCGCGCCTATCCCGGCGGCCGCGAAGCTCGAATCGCGCGCATCGCGACAATGGACGGCGATCTTGATCGCGCCGAAGCGGGCCGCTCCGTCACGCTCGTCCTCGACGACGAGATCGATGTAAGCCGCGGGCACGTGCTGGCCGCGGGGCCTGCGCCCGAAGTCGGCGATCGATTCAACGCGAACCTTGTCTGGTTCGCCGACGCTCCGCTCGTGGCGGGGCGGCGCTATCTGCTCAAAGTCGGATCGCGCTCGGTCGTCGCGTCCGTGACGGCACTCAAGCACCGGCTCGACGTTTCGACGATGGAGCCCGTGCCCGCGAAGTCACTGTCCGCCAACGACATCGGCGTCTGCGACATGGCGACGGAGGAGCCGATCGTCTTCGAACCTTTCGCGCGCGGATCGGCGCTGGGTGCTTTCTTGTTGATCGACCGGGTGACCGACGAGACGGTCGGCGCCGGAATGATCCGGCACGCGCTGCGTCGTGGCGCGAATGTCTTTCGTAGCGAAGGCACCGTCTTGCGCGAAGAGCGCGCGGCGGCGAAGAATCAGCGCGGCTGTGTGATTTGGATGACCGGCTTAAGCGGCTCGGGCAAGTCGACGATCGCGCACGCGCTCGAACGCGAGTTGACGGACATGGGTGCGCACGCCATCGTGCTCGATGGCGATAATCTGCGCCACGGCTTGAACAAGGATCTTGGATTCACGGAGGCCGACCGCGTTGAAAATGTACGGCGCGTGGCCGAGGTCGCGCGTTTGATGACAGACGCCGGCTTGATCGTGATTGCCGCGTTGATTTCGCCTTATCGGCGCGACCGGGAAGCCGCTCGGGAAATCGCGGCGCCGGGCGAATTTCTCGAAGTATTCGTCGATACGCCGCTGGACGAGTGCGAAAAACGAGACCCCAAGGGGCTATATAAGCGCGCGCGGCGGGGCGACATTCCGAATTTTACGGGGGTCGGCGCGCCCTACGAGCCGCCGGCGAATCCTGAGCTTCGGCTCGACACCGTCTCCGCCGACGTCACGCGGCTGGCTGGGACGATTGTCGAAGCGTTGCGTCGGCGAAACATCGTCAAGCTCGGAAACGCCTGACATGGCACGGCCGCTATTCATCATGGGTGTGGCGCGTTCGGGAACGAATCTGCTCGCCGGAATGCTGAACGGACATCAACGGGTTTCCGTGGTTTTGGATCCGTTGATGCCGTTGTTTCGATTGTGGCGCAATCTCGCACTCGTGGAATCAGGGTTCGAAATTGCGCCGTCGGCGGCCTTTGCTGACGGATATTTTTCGGCCGATGGACCCCAACGGCTCGATGCGTTGCTCGCCGCCAACACCGCGATACGCACGCCAGTCGCCGCGATTCCCGCGCTGCGCGAAGCCGTGAGGTCGAGGGTCGGGCTCGAGCATCCCGAACTGACGTCGCAATTTGATGATTGGAATGGCGCCAGCATTCACGAATTGTTTAAGGACGCTTTCGGACGATTGGAGCTCGCGGCCATTCGGCGCCACCAAGTCGAGTGGATCGGAATCAAAGAAGTATGGGTTGTTGATTTTCTGCCTGCACTGGCCCGCGCATTCCCCGACGCGCGATTTGTCGTCATTGAGCGCGATCCGCGCGGCATCATTGCGTCTCTTGCCGGCCTTGCGCGTCGGGATAGCGGGCAAAACGCGCATCACGTGTCGTATCTAAGGCATTGGCGAAAATCGATCGCGCTTTCGCGCGTATTCGCGAGCGACCCGCTTCTTTCACCCCGACTCTATCGTTTGAGATTCGAAGACGCCGTCGCCGATCCCCGAAAAATCGCTTTCGAATTGGCGAGGTTTCTCGATTTGGAATTCGAAGAGGGTATGCTCACGCCGCGGTTGGCGAACGGCGCGCCACGGCCTGCGAATTCCAGTTTCGACATCAAAGGCACGATCGCGAAGGACGCCGCCGGAATTTGGCGCCAACAGCTCGGCCCTGATCCTATCGCCCTCGTCGAGGCGCTTTGCGCGCCGGATATGCGACTGGCCGGCTATTCGCCGGAGGGTCGTTTTCGCCCCGACGATCCGGAAGTCCGGAGAGCATGGGACGCAACCGATGCGAACCCGGGAAGTTGGCGCAGCGATTCGGGCGATCGTCGTGCCGACCTTGCCGGTGAGTTGCTGCGGAATTCGCTCGTCGATTCCGAAAGTCCCGATGCGGATTCGGCGACGTTGAGGCGATGCTTCTTGTTCGAAAAGACCTACGACTTGCTTCGCGTAACGCGATTTACCCAGGAGATTTCGCAATGAGCACGGATTTTTCTTACGTTAGTTACGTGACCGACAAAGGATTTCTAAAAGAATACAACGATTATCAAGCGCGTTATGCGAGCTCTATGCGCGAAAGCGATAAAGTGTTGATCGGGATCGTTCGAAAACTAAAAGAAGAGCTCGATGCGCCAGGGAAAACCGTATCGCTTGTCGATCATGGATGCTCCACCGGCAATCTATTGCTGCATCTGAAACGGTTGGTTCCGGGGCTCGCGCTGTCGGGGGGCGATTTGGCCGCTTCGTCGCTCGATATATGCAAGAAAAACCCGGAGCTTTCCGGTATCAACTTCCAAATCCTGGATGTATTGGATCTGCCTCATGCGGCCGCGTACGACATCGCGGTCGTTAACGCCGTTCTTTATATGTTCGACGACGATCAGTACGCGCGTGCGCTCGCCTCTCTGCGTAAGTCGCTCAAACCCGGTGGCGCTTTGATAATGTTCGACTTCGCGCATGATTTCGAACAGGAGCTGCACATCATCGAAAAAACGCGAAGCCATCCGGATGGATTGAGAATCAATTTCCGTTCAATGGATAGCGTAACGCGCGCATTCAAGGACGCCGGATTCTCAGCGCCCGCATTCTCGCCGTTTGAATTGCCGATCGACCTGAATCCGCCGGAAGCACGCACGGAACTGAGGACTTTTACCATACGGCTCGAAGATGGACATCGATTGGCGATGCGCGGCAGTCTTTGCCAACCATGGTGCCACATCGTGGGTCGTGCGGCTTGAGACTCTAGACGTTGCATTCTCTATTTGTAATATCGATCTACAACTACGCCCGCGAAGTTCTCCCTGTTATCGAGTATTTCGTGTCGCGGGGCGCGCGCGTTTCCGTCGTGGTCGGTTGGCACGGCTCGACGGCGGACGATACCGTTGCCGCGCTGCGCAAACTCGGAATCGACGCGATCTTTCCGCCATCGGATTTCATGTATGGCGTGCCGATCGAGAGTATCCACAATGCCGAGCATTCGCCGGCCAAGCCTTCGGTCGGGGCGCCGGACGAGCGGGGCGAACTCGTCCGCATTCTCCATCGCATTGTCGGTGCCGTTCGATCTTGGCGGGCACAGCTGAGATTGCGAGCTTGGGCCAGGTCGCTTTTCGACTCGATTCGGCCCGATCTCGTGCTGCAGGGGCCTTACCATAATTGCGGTTCGTTCGATCAGGCGATCGCGGTCGAGCGCACGAAGCGCAGGACGCCATCGGGATGCTATCCGGTTTCCGCGTATCACGGCCGCAATGGCGCCATACTTGCGAGGTTTTCCAACCTTGGGCAAGGCATGATCAGATCGCCAATCGCCGTCGAGTTCGACGCATTAAATCGGATACTGGCGCGATTGTTTCCGGCGTGGACGGCGCAACGCGGCGACCGTCGCATCTTCATGTTCGATCCGCTCGAACTCCTTGTCGCCCGGCTTACGAGATTGTTGCCGGCGAACGATATTTGGCAGAAGCCCGCCGAGGGGTTCGATCGCGTTTTCGTGTTTTCGAGATTCTCCGCCGAGTTGCTGCGCGACAGCAGCTACCCGATGGCGGGCGTCCGGGTCGCCGGAATCCCGCTCTTGGATCGTGTCGTGGCGGAAGAACAGATGCCGGATGCGCGCAAACGACTTTCCGAAGATATCGGCTTGCCGGAAGGCGCGCCGTTCATTCTCTTCAATGTCGAGCCGTCGGCCGAGCACCATTACTGCGATTGGGATACGCATTGGCGCAATTTCCGCGATCTGATGCGGGAGACGACGCGCCACGGTTTGCCCGTCGTTCTGTCGCTGCACCCGTTATGCAAGCCGGACGACTATCGATTCGTCGAGCGGGAGTTCGGCGTCCGCATTTCGTTGAAGCGAAAGATCTACGATCTTTACCCTTACTGCACGATGTCGGTGTCGTTTCCCTGCTCGACGAATGTCGTTGCTGAACTGTTTGGCAAGCCGCTGATCATTTACGATTTTCTCCGACTCGCGGCGCCCGATTCCGAACGCGTCGCCGAGTTTAGGTTGCCGGGTGCGCGAATTGCGCATGATATCGAATCCGTGGGCCGGTCGATCCAAGACGTCTTGTCGGCACCCGTGTCTGCGAAGACGGCACGGTTCGTCAATCGCGCTTCGCAAACGATCTATGACGAGCTCGCCGGTCTCGTATCGGATCGCGCGAACAGCACCGTGCGGAGTCACTGATGCTTCCGTTGATTCGCGATCTTTGCGCCATCCGGACCGGCGTCGTCGCCGACGGCAACGAAGCCCTGTTCGCGCGGATCAACCGTGAGATTCCGCTGGAGATTCGGCGCTATCCGTCCGGCCTCGAATATAACGGCTGGGTCGTTCCGCAAAACTGGCGGGTCAAGCGCGCGAAGCTACTTCGGGACGGCATCGAGGTCTTCGACGGCACGCAGAACGCGCTCGGTGTCGGCTACTATTCCAAAAGCTTCGTCGGCGAGATCGATCGCGCCGATCTGGAATCGAAGCTCGTCTCCAACCCCGCGCTGCCCGATGCGACAATGTTCCATTGCATGTGGCAGTACCGGCCCTGGGACGCCGATTGGCGGCTATCGATGCCCCATCGCGTGCGCGAGACGCTTGGGCCGGGCCGATATCGCGTCGAGCTCGAGACAGAATATGTTCCCGGCGAAATGCTGGTGGGTATTGCCCACAAGCGCGGACGTTCGCCGAAGACGATCGTATTCAATTCGAATAACTGCCATCCGCATATGGCGAACGACGGATTTGCCGGCACGGCCGTTCTCATCCGGTTAATGCAGTGGTTGGCGGCACGCGAAACTTACTACAGCTACCGTCTCGTCGTGGCGCCGGAGCATCTCGGCAGCGTTTTCTATCTGCGCGATCTGCCGCGCGCGGAAGTCGACGATATGGTCTGCGGCGTATTCGAGGAGATGCCCGGCACGGCCGGTGCCATGAAGGCGACCGCGACCTTCGAGGGGCGGAATCCCATCGATCGCGCCTTCGCGAACGCGCTCAAGCATTCTGGCCGTCCCTATGCCCTCGTGCCGTGGCGCAAAGGCGCCGGCAACGACGAGACGGTTTGGGAGGCGCCGGGCTATGAAGTTCCGTTCGTCGAATTCACGCGTTGCGAAGATCAATTCGCGCCCTATCGCGAATACCATTCCGATCAAGATGGCCCCAACATCATCGACGAGGCGCGGCTGGCGGAGATGCTGCGTGCGTTGCAGACGGTGGTCGACATTTTGGAGGGCGATGCGACGGCGACGCGGAAATTCGACGGCCTGATCTGCTTGTCGAATCCACGCTACGACCTCTACATGGAGCGGCCCGACCCGACCGTGGTCAAGGATCTCGACGAAGATGCGGAAAAATGGGGGCATTTGCTCGATTGCCTATTCCGCTATATGGACGGCACGACGACCATCCTCGAGATCGCGGAGCGGCACGATCTGCCCTTCGCTCGTTTGGCGAGCTATCTTCGTCGCTTCGAGGCGGCCGGATTGATCGAATTGACGCATGCCGAAATCGCCCGGCGTATCCCGCGTCGATCGCAAAAATGAAGATTTGAACGCCATGACCACCGAAGCCACTCTCCTGCATCCGGTTCCCGGGACGCCCGAATCTGCGGCGCTATGCCGTTTCCACACTCAAAATGGATATTCGCATTTCAGGGGGGTGTTTACGCCCTCCGAGATAGACGCACTCCGGGCTGGCGTTGATCGCGCGTTCGCGGAGTCGCATGCCCAGCGTATCGATCAAGCGAGCTTTCTAACGGTCGCGAAAGACGCCCCCGAGTTGGCGTGCGTCATTCGCCATCCCGGCATCGTTCAATCGCTTTCGACGATATTGGGCGACGACTACCTGCACTGCGACGAGTTCAGCGCGCATGCCGATTTCTATGCCTCCGGTTGGCACTGCGACACGAGTTCACCGTCCAATGCAGGTCATGATTTTTTTTGGGACCCGAATTTCAATGTCGTCCAAGTCGCGATCTATCTACAGCCGAACGATCCGTTTAACGGCGGCGGGCTGGACATAATCCCCGGGTCGCACATGCAAGACGACCCGTTTTGTCGCGCGCGAACCTGGATTCTTCCGCACGAGGCGCCGCCGCCGCCGCCCGATGGCGGAATCTTCGGTCGGATAAAGCGCCGTCTGCTCAACGATGCCGTCGCCGCGAGGTCAAAAGGGGTTCCGATCCCGTGGGTGCAGCCCGACCGGCGCTCGAGCGCGCTTACTCGCGCGACGACGATCATGAGCGAATCCGGCGATGTGGTGGCGTTCAATCTCAGAGCCGGGCATCGTTCCACGCCTGCGCCGGCAGCCGCACGCGGGAAGCGCGCACTATTCTTCGTTTGCGGCGCAAACAATCGCGCCACGCGAAGCTATGGGGTATGGCTCAATCGCTACAGCGGCGAGGTGCGAAGAGCCCCTTGCTCGCGTGATGCGTATCTCGCGGGATTCAATCCGTCTTCCCGCCCCGAGCCGCTCCCTCCGCGCGACGGCGAAAGTTCGGCCAGATGATTTGCGTCATCAACAGCGGAATCGCAAATGTTGGTTCGGTTATGGCGGCGATGACGCGAATCGGCGCCCGGGCGCACGTCTCGGCCGAACCTGTGGCTCTGACGCACGCCAAGGCGATCGTACTACCCGGGGTTGGCGCTTTCGCGGACGGCATGGCGGCTCTACGGAGGCTCGGGCTAATCGAGCCGCTGCGCCAATCGGCCGCGCGCGGCACGCCGATCTTGGGCATTTGTCTCGGTATGCAGCTTCTGGCCTCGCGCAGCGAGGAATTCGGCGATCATGAGGGCCTCGGGATCGTTCCGGGAAAGGCCGTTCGTCTCGCGCCGATCGACCGCGATGAGCGTGTGCCGAATATGGGCTGGTGCGACGTGACGCCTGTTCCCGGCGCCGCGCTTTTCGCGACCACGCCGGCCGCTTTCTACTTTCTGCACAGCTACCATTTAGTTTGCGATAATCCTGCCGATGTTGCGGCGACATTGCGCTACGGAGGCAGCGACGTTGCCGCCGGCGTGCAACGCGGCCGGATATTCGGCGTCCAGTTCCATCCAGAGAAGAGCCAAGACGCGGGTCTGGATATGCTCGATCGATTCGTGAAAATCTCTGTTCAATCTTGATGTTCGGCGCACCGTACGTCTGGGCGAAGTCATCGCGAGGAGTACCTGGAATTGAAAAATGACCCCCAATCCTAAATACGTCCTCGGCGTCTCATTCGACTATCATGACGCCGCCGCTGCGCTGGTGCGCGATGGTGAGGTCGTCGCCGCGATCCAGGAAGAACGGTTGACTCGGCGAAAGCACGACTCTCGCCTGCCGTCCAGCGCGATCCAAGCTTGTCTGAAAATTGGGGGAATTGAGGCGCGGTCGCTGACGGCCGTCGCACATTACGAGAACCCTTTGCTTAAATTCGATCGCATTGTCCGCTCGGGCATTCGTCCGGCGAACTGGCGTTCGCTCGCCTACACGCTCGTTGATTGGGTTCACGCGGGCAAGTTCGATCCGCGTCGGCGCCTTGCTGCCGAGCTTGGCGTACAGACTTCGCGGATCCACTACGGATCCCATCACGGCTCGCACGCCGCCGCCGCGTTCTATTGTTCGCCTTTTGACAAGGCCACGATCGTTACTCTCGACGGCGTCGGCGAACACGAAACTGCGACAGTATCTATTGGCGATGAGTCGGGCATTCGTAAAATCTGGTCGTCAAGCTTCCCGGATTCGCTGGGTCTGTTTTATAGCGCGATGACCGCTTATCTCGGCTTCGAAGTCAACGAAGGCGAGTACAAAGTCATGGGCATGGCTGCTTTCGGCGAGCCAGCGCAAGTCGACGCAATTCGCCGCCTAGTATCCGTTCGAAATGGCCGCGTTCGCCTCAATCATCAATTCTTCAATTTCATTCGATTCTCGAACATGCCGTTCACGCCGGCGCTCGAATCACTATTGGGCCCCGCACGACTTCCTGACGCACCGTTTGCCGTTGACGAATTTTCCGGCCGCCCAAAAATCGGTACGGAGGATCGCCGTTACGCCGATATCGCCGCAAGCGTGCAACGTGTCACCGAAGAGATCGTCTTGGAAATCGTGCGCGTGGCGATCGCGCGGACGGGAATT
Organism: Tagaea sp.; assembly: GCA_965228135.1. Taxonomy (GTDB): domain Bacteria; phylum Pseudomonadota; class Alphaproteobacteria; order CACIAM-22H2; family CACIAM-22H2; genus Tagaea. The sequence continues at coordinate 3,181,257 of OZ245798.1, read as the reverse complement.
GCCAATGTCGCGATCGCCGGAGGTGTCGGATTGAACTCACTCGCGAACGGGCATCTGCAACGCAAGGTAAGCGCGAATCTCTACGTGCAGCCTGCGGCAGGTGACTCCGGTTCTGCGATCGGCGCGGCACTCGACTATTCTCGCCGTAAGCTCGGGATCATGCCTAAAGGTCCTCTTGCGAATCCGTATCTAGGCGCCGCTTACTCCGATTCCGACGTCGAGAGAGCTATCCATCGCTATCCGGCCGATCGGGTCGTCCGCCATAGCGACGAGATGTCGATGATCTCTGCCGCTGTGGATCTGCTCGCTCAGGGTAAAGTCGTGGGCTGGCTGCAAGGAAGATTCGAGTGGGGTCCCAGGGCTCTGGGAAATCGTAGTATTCTTGCCAATCCGACGATTCCCGGAATCAAGAATCGGGTGAACCGAAGCATTAAGTATCGCGAGCCGTTCCGACCTTTCGCTCCTGCGGTTACTGTCGAACGCGCGGCGGAGTATTTCGATCTACCTAACTCTACGCAAGCGGCGAGACCGGAAGAATTCATGCTGTCTGTGTGCGCCGTCCGCGAGCATGCTCGCACGACTATCCCGGCGGTCGTACACGCGGATGGTTCGGCGCGAGTGCAGCTGGTTTCGCGCGATATAAATCCGCTATTTCACGCGTTGATCGAAGCGCTCGGCGCGCGTACTGGCGTGCCGATCGTGCTGAACACTTCGTTCAATCTTCGAGGAGAACCAATCGTATCGAGTCCAGAGGATGCTGTTAGAACTTTCGAGTGGAGCGAAATGGACAACCTTGTTCTCGGCCGATCGATCATTGGACGCCCATCACCTGCAAGTCTGTTTCCGATCGTCCGGAGGTAATCTTCCGATGGATTTGAATGACACTCGGAACCGCGTTTTACTTCTTATCGATGATCCCGCTCTTGATCCGGCTAGTTTTCGCCGGTGTGCACTGCTTTGCCGCGATCAGTTCGGCGCCATGCCAATGGTCGTCGGCGCTACCGACGCCCAACGCGCAATGCTACCCCAGGGAACGTCTTTGGGGCCTATTCCGGAAGGATTCGTGGGGGTTAGCAAGTTAGTCCGTTTGCGCGCGCCGGGACGAACGATGTCTCCTCCGCCCAAAGGAGTCGATGCCTATTGGTTAGAGCCGGGTCCGCCTCGGCCTCGCATATCTCGCGAAGACGGTAAATTGCTTTATGAGCATGAGCAGGCGCATATCTTCAATCGCTTGAGCGCCCATATTCCGAAGGGATATGTTTACGATCCCTTCGGTTACACATATCGAATGACGGGGCATGGCCCGCTCGACGCGTTCGGATTTCGAATTGACGCAGATATCGGTGCCCTTGCCGGTCGCGGGTCGGATCACAAGGTTGTAGCGACTTTTGGCGGTTCGACAACCTGGAGCATCAACTGTATTCCGAGCGAGACCTACACCGCTGTACTCGAACGACTCCTCAACGAACGATCTGCGCGTGAAGGACTCGGCATCCGATATACGTGTCTAAATTTCGGACAAAGCGCTTACGCAGTTCTCAATGCGACGACTGCGTTCCTGCTCCACGGTTGGCGTGCTCGGCCCGATATTGTGGTCGCGCACGACGGGTGGAATGATCTGCTGTACGGGGCGTACGTCGATCCCTATCTCGTGCGCGAAGCCGCTATCGTATACCCCGACGATATCGAACCGTGGGCACAACGTATACATGGCTCGCAGGAGGTCTCAATCACCAAGACGTCCCAGGTTCCATTCCCGTTGAGGTCATCGCCTAGTGACATCATTGCGGCCTACCTGTTTCGCAAGGAACAATTTAAATCGATCGTCGAAGCGTCCGGTGCCCGCTTTGTGGGGGGCTTGCAACCCAATTTACACGACAAACGCCAGCTTCACGATGCGGAGCAGGCGATGAAAGATCCCTCCAACCCGGCCAATCGGGACGACTGGCGCTACGTGCGCGCACGCATACCGCAGCTCATGCGGATGGTTGCCGAATCATGCGCGGCCAATGGCCGTGCGATTATCGACTTCTCGCTCGACTTTGCGAGTTTGTCGGCTGATACGCAACATTTCACCGACACGATCCATTTGACGCCAGCAGGCGACGAGGTGATCGCGCGGCGCTACTTCGAGCATCTTGTTTCGAGCGGAGCGGTCTGATGTTTGTTGTTAGAGCCAGAAGTATCATCTTTCACTGCCTTGCGAATCGGCGAACGGTCCGGTTCGCGCGCACCTGCATGCGATACGCCGCGATGGCCCCTGAAGCCTTCAAGGCAGGCGGCTGGGTGGGCGGCCTGTGTCTCATTGTATTCGCTCCGTATCTGGCGTTTATCGAAAGCAATCGAAAACCCGTTAGAGCGCTGTCGCTCGAGAAAGATTTTCACTACGCGCTCAGCTGAGGTTGAAGGAAACATTGAAATGTTAGGCCAAGTCCTACGCGCCGTCGGACTGCATCGTCCGGCAATGTCTATCCTTAACTACGTCTCCCTCGATTCTCGAGGAAAGCGCCTGCACGCGCGATCGCTTGCGATGTTCAAACGAAAGGTCGACGCGTATTGGGCGGGGATTGTTCCGGACCCATCGGCGACAGAACGTCAAGATTGGCGCGAGAAGGTCGCAAAAGACGGTTTCGTGCTTGTTCCAGATTATCTGTCCGGCGAAGCGTTGGAGTCGGTACGAAGGGAGGTCTTCGCGCTGCCGGGCATTATGGACGGCAAGTACGAAGGCCCGTTGCCGTTCACAAACAAGCCAAGCGATGGACTTTGCGCTTTCGGTATCACGCCCGCGCTTCCCACCGCGTACAGTTGGACTGTCAGCAACAAGCAGCTCCATGGGGTGGCACGCGCGCTGTTTGGTCCGACGGTCAAGCTTTCGGCGGCGTCAATTCTCTCTAAATACAACAAAGACGTCGTCGATAGCGCCGAGGCCCCGCATTGGGATGATTGGCGCGTGCGACTGAAAGCGTTCATATATCTGACCGATGTGACCGAGGCGAATGCGCCTACTATCTATGTAAAAGGCAGCATTAACGGCGTTTCTTGGCGCCTGGATCGGGACTACGCTTCCGTCTACGCACCTGTCGCAAGCGCCGGCGGATCGTGGTGGCCGGTCGAAGCGCTAGGGCTCGAGAAAATCGTATGTACGGGCAAGGCCGGTACGCTGCTGCTATTTGACGCCCGTGGAATCCATGCGGGGACGCGGCTCACGGGGTCTCCACGTGTTATGTTGATGAGTATGTACACGACCCATCTTGGCTTCCAGCACCGTGTTTATTGAGTTCGGGACCCGCGCGCTCAAATGCCAAGCCGTCATCGCCTGATCCCGGTCCTCCTGCTGAAGAACGGTGTCATCGTTCGCAGCCAACTATTCAAAGTCCATCAGGTCATCGGCAATCCGATGAGCACGGTCCAACGCTATTCGGACTGGAATGTCGACGAGTTGGTGGTGCTCGATATCAGCCGCGGCGACGATTTCCACGATCTTCGCCGCAGCGACCTCCAGCAAAGCTACGACGGCTCATCAGCGCTTGATGTTCTATCGGCGATCGCCAAGGTTTGTTTCATGCCGCTGACCTTCGGCGGGCGAATCCGCACGCTCGACGATATCGAGCGCAGACTTTCATTGGGCGCGGACAAGATTTCGATAAATACGGCGGCGTTCGACGACCCCGAATTCGTTTCGCGCGCGGCCGCGCGTTTCGGCAGCCAGTGCATCGTCGCGTCGATCGATGCCGGCGCCAAAGCCGACGGCGGACATGAAGTTTTCGTCGAAGGGGGACGGCGGGCGACAGGTCTCGATCCCGCAACGTGGGCGCGTGAGCTCGAGCGGCGAGGTGCCGGCGAAATCCTGCTGAACGCCATCCACGAAGACGGATCGGGCCGTGGCTACGATCTCGAATTGGTCCGCAAAGTTGTCGATGCCGTGACAATTCCTGTCGTGGCGCTGGGCGGCGTGGGCGATTATGGACACTTCTCCGACGCGGTGGCGCGCGGCGGGGCAAGTGCCGCGGCGGCGGCGAATATCTTCCATTTCTTTGAGGTCAGCTATCCGCTCGCCAAGCGCGCGATGCGCGATGCGGGCGTGCCGGTCCGCGAAGCGGCGCTTGGCAGTCGGTTTCTGCGCCGCGAACCGGAATACGACGTCGCGCGCGAAACGGCGCGCATCGACGAGCGTCTGCGGCAAGCGCGCGAAGCGGACTATGTCGCCGCAAGACCGCAAGCCGCCGGAATCCGCCGTCCGATTCGATGGTGCGTACGCTGCACATATCCGTCGATCTCGGCAGCGCCGATGGAATTCAACGCCGACGGTTTGTGTACCGGCTGCCAGATGGCGGAAGTAAAGGCCGCCATTCCCGCGTCAGAATGGAGTCGTCGTCGCGGATTGCTGCGCGATCTTGTCGAACGCTATCGTTGCCGCGACGGCAGCCGTCATGACGTCGTCGTCGCCGTCTCTGGCGGCAAGGATTCCTATTTCCAGGTTCATGTCCTGAAAGAGGAATTCGGCCTCAATCCGCTTTTGGTCACCTATGACGGCAACAACTGGACCGAACCTGGTTGGCGCAACATGGTGCGTATGCGTGAAGCGTTCGGCGTCGATCATCTCGTCGTTCGCCCCTCCGTCGCAACGCTCAAGAAGCTCAACAAACTCGCCTTCGCCGTAATGGGCGATATGAATTGGCACGCGCATGTCGGCATCATGACGGCACCGATGGCGGCCGCGGTGCGCCACCGGATTCCGCTCGTCTTCTACGGTGAGCACGGATATCTCGATCTGTGCGGTCAGTTCTCGATGGACGACTTCCCGGAGGTCACTTATCGCGACCGGCTGGAACATTTCGCGCGCGGCTACGAATGGAACTACTTCGTCGGCCGTGACGGTATTTCCGCCGCCGATATGGACGTCTGGAAATATCCCGCCGATCGTGAAATTCTCGATCTCGACCTCAGGGGAATCTTCCTAGGAAATTTCGTCTACTGGGAAGCGAATGAGCATATAAAGCTCGTCACCGAACGTTACGGCTTCGAAATCAGCACCGCACCGTTCGATCGGACCTACAGGACGATGTCCAATCTCGACGACATGCACGAGAACGGCGTCCACGATTATCTGAAATACGTCAAGTTCGGCTACGGCCGCGCGACGGACCACACCTGCAAGGATATCCGCGCCGGTATCATGGATCGCGCGACCGCGATCGGGCTGGTGAACCGCTACGATCCGGTCAAGCCTTCCGATTTGCGGCGATGGCTCGATTACGTCGGCATGGAAGAGTCGGAGTTCGACCGCATCGCCGATACGTTCCGCGACCCGCGCGTTTGGCGGCTCGAGAGCGGAAGATGGATAAGGGATTCGTTGGAGCATAACTCGTGATACAAAGCGTACGCCAAGCATTCGGCTTAATCGATATTTCGAATAAACCTTGGATTGTTGTTTTTATTTTAACGAGCATCTGCGCTTCGCTTATTGATGCAAGTGGACTGATCCTAGTCTTCGCGTTTTTTCAGGTTGCGCTGAACCCTCGAAACTTTAGTGAAAGCTGGGTGATCAATTTAACGTGGAAGACGTTAGGCTCGCCCGACCCCGATATATTTTTCGCTCTGCTTGGGGCCTTCGTCGTTCTTGCGTTTCTACTGCGAACCATTTTGCTGCTATCTATTCATTGGGTCGGTTTGATTTTCCGTCAGCGTCTGCAGCGGCGTCTGATGAACCAACTTTTCCGACTCTATCTTCGGCGTTCACTATCTTGGCATCTTTCGGCGGGAATACCGAGAATTGTAAATGGACTGCGGCTTCATGTGCCGACCGTCTGCCTTCACATTGTTGTCGGGTCGCTCGAGATTCTGGCGAACGCTATCACGCTGTGTGTTTTGTTGATGACGATGCTATGGCTTCGCCCCCTAGAATCCGTCAGCATTATGCTAATCATTTCATTATTCAGTATAATATATTTTTATGTCGTTCGATCCAAAATTCAAAACTGGGCCGATCTCGAATCGCGGCGATCTGAAGAAACATGGTCAGCGGTCAGCGATCCGTTGAACGGCATAAGAATTACGAAAATTCATGGCTTGGAAGGTTTTTTCGCGAATCGATTGGATGCCGCTAACAACGCGTTGTTGGATATATCGAACAAAAAATCGCTCTTGAAGACTGCTCCGCCTCATCTTCTCCAAGCCATTCTCGTGACCGGCATGATTCTATTTATCGTCTACGGGTTTTGGCGCGGCGTCGACATTGCGGCCGTCATTCCAACTTTGATTCTCTTTTTTGGCGCCGCATTCCGAATCATCCCCGTCACCATTTCGATGCTTAATGGCGCTCAATCTATCCGCGCCGCCGAAACGGGCCTTCAACAAATTCGAGAGGACTATCTGTCTGCACTCGGAGAAACGCAGCAGAATGCGAATGATTCGTCTGTGTTGGAATTCAAAAGTATTCATTTGAAACAGGTCGAGTTTTCGTATGGCGGTTCAAGAAGCAATCCGCCCGCGATTAAATCAATAGATTTTTCCCTCTATCCTGGCGAGCAGATCGCTTTGGTTGGACCCTCCGGCGCGGGAAAATCAACCTTAGCCGAGTTAATCATGGGGCTCTTGCAGCCAACATCAGGGCAAATTCTGATCAATGGGCTTGATACTCCGAACAGTATTTCCGATCTATTCGCCTATGTCCCGCAAGATACGGTGATCGTAAGCGACACATTCGAACGCAACATCGCTCTTGGTGACGCACCTATCGACGAAAAGCGTCTCGAGGCCGCCTTATCCGGAGCAGTCCTTCAGAAAGTCGTCGCACGATTGGCCAACGGCGCAAAAACGCTCTTGGCAGAAAATCGAGCGGGGTTGTCCGGCGGAGAACGTCAAAGGATCGGCATCGCACGCGCACTTTATCGAGATGCGCCGATCATCGTAATGGACGAACCGACCTCTGCTCTTGATGCGTTGACTGAAGCCGACATCTCCGCGACTTTGGCAGCCCTGAAGGGAAAGAGAACCGTTATTCTAATTGCTCACCGCCTGAGCACTGTCCGGCATTTCGATCGCATCGCGTATATGGAACGTGGCAGAATCCTCCAGCAAGGAAGTTTCGACGAGATCTACGCCGCTCAGCCCCAATTTCGCGCGATGGTGGATTTGCTCATGACGGCGACGGGAAGGAACGCGGGATGACGGAGATCGGCGACAAGTTGAGCGAAAGCGATCTCTGTCCCGACCCGCTTCTCGCCGACCAAGAAGCGGCGTTCGCGCGCGACATTGCGCGCCTCCACGCGCGCCAGGCCGAACATGTTCGCGTCCATTGTCCGGCTTGCGGCGCGGACAGGCCAATCGCCGCGTTCGCCAAATACGGCTTCGCCTTCCAGCGCTGCGACGACTGCGGCACGATCTATATGTCGCCGCGTCCCGGCGAAAAGCTGATGGCCGATTACTACGCGAACTCGGAAAATTACGCTTATTGGGCCAAGCATATTTTTCCGGCTTCGGAAGCGGCGCGCCGCGAAAAAATACACAAACCTTGGCTCGAGCGTGTGATCGGGCATTGCCGTTCGCACGGCGTGCCTCAGCGCACGCTGCTGGAGATCGGTCCCGGCTTCGGTACATTCGCTGAGGTCGCGCTGCGCTCGGGTGCGTTCGAGCGTGTGGTCGCGATCGAACCGACCCCGGAGATGGCGGCGGCTTGCCGCGCGCGCGGAATCGAGATCATCGAACGCCGCGTCGAGGATGCCGCCGACTCCGCGGGCATGGCCGACGTGGTCTGCGCGTTCGAGGTGATCGAACATCTTTTCGAGCCGCATCGCTTCATCGATGCCATGCGGCCGATCGTTCGGCCCGGCGGCTTGCTGATTCTGTCGTGTCCGAACGGCGAAGGATTCGATATCGCCACGTTGGGCGCGGCCGCCCTCGCCGTCGATGCCGAGCACGTGAATCTTTTCAATCCCCGCTCGCTCTCCGGATTGCTGGAGCGCAACGGGTTCGCTGTCGTCGATGTCGCCACCCCGGGTCGGCTCGACGCCGAATTCGTCCGCGAAGCCGCGCTTAAAGGCGAAATCGATCTATCGAGCCAGCCATTCTTGAAGCGTGTCCTGATCGACGAGTGGGAGACGCTGGGTTGGCCATTCCAGCAATTCCTCGCGTCGTCGGGACTGTCCGGACATATGTGGATCGTAGCGAAGCGCCGAGCATGACCGAGAAAAAACATTCGCCGCTCGAGGACTCGATCCGGGATTGCTATCGCACTTGGAGCAATCGTTATTACGACGAGTACTACAAATCGGGCGGCGCCTATCCGCCGGTCCATGTCGATTTGATCCGTCGCGAACTCGTGTCGCGCAATGTCCGCACCTTACTCGATGCGGGATGCGGTCCGGCGTCGATGTTGCGCGATCTCCAATGGCCGGGCTTGGAGCGCTGGGGCTTCGATCTGACGCCGGAAATGATCGTCGAAGCCAAACGCATACTGACCGAACAAGGCGTGCCGACCGCCCGACTTTGGCAAGGATCGGCGCTTGTCGCGGAAGATTATCGGCGCGCTGGCGACGCCCCGCGCGAGGGTTACGACGCCGCGATTTGCTTCGGCGTGTTGCCGCATATTCCGGCGGCCGGCGACGGCGCCGTCCTGCGCAATTTGGTGTCCTCCGTTCGGCCGGGCGGGTTCGTCGCGGTGGAGGCGCGAAACTCGCTATTCGCGCTTTTCACGCAGAACCGCTATACGGCCGAATTTTTCCGTCGAGATCTCATCGACGTCGATCGATTGAAGGCCCGCGCGGGCGATCGAAGTGCTGAAATCGACGCCGCGATCGACGCGCTCGAAAGGCATTTCCGCATGGACTTACCGCCCAAGCGCAAAGGCTACGAAGGCGAGGCTGGCTACGACGAAGTCCTATCGCGCACACACAATCCCTTCGACCTGCGCGCGATCGCCGAGGCGGCAGGATTGTCCAAGGTGCGCACGCTCTTCTACCATTTCCATGTCTTGCCGCCGATGTTCGAAGGCGGATTGCGCGATCTGTTTCGCGCCGAAAGCGTGGCGATGGAGAAGCCCGAGGATTGGCGCGGCCATTTCATGGCGTCGGCCTTCGTGCTGGTCGGCGAAAGGGCGGATTGACGATGTCCGGCTCGGCGTCGATTCGCGCGGACGGATGGGAATCGCGCAATATCTGGTCCCATAGCCGAAGCGTGTTGGAACTTTACACCGCACGCGCGCGCGACGCGGTCGAGGAGATGACCTGCGCTGCGCAAGCGGCCGAAATCCTGACGGCGGCGGCAAAGCCCGGCGAGAGCCTGATCGATGTCGGTTGCGGCAGCGGTTGGTTTTTCCATAGCCTGCGGCGGCGCGCGCTCACGCTGGACTATTTCGGCTTCGACGCGACAGGTGCTTTCATCGAGATCGGACGGCGCGAGTTGCCGTTCTACGGATTGCCGGCCGATCGCCTTCGTCATTTGCGCATCGAGGATTTCGGCGGCGACGCCGATCACGTTCTTTGTATGAACGTGCTGTCGAACATCGACAATTTCCATCGGCCGCTCGAGCGCCTATTGGCCGCCGCGCGCCGGACACTGATTTTGCGCGAGAGCATCAAGGACGGGTCCGCCTATCGCTGGGTGCGCGACGATTTCCTCGATCCGGGTGTCGATCTCAGCGTCCACGTCAACGCCTACGACCGCAGCGAGATTCGGGAATTCATCGAAGCGCGCGGATTCCGGTTGCGCGAGATCGTCGATCGCCGCACCGGCGGAAAACCCGAGATCGTCATCGGCTATCCCCATTGGTGGACTTTCCTGGTCGCCGAACGTATCGGAGCATAGGTCAGCATGTCGTCGCGCATCGCCGGAATTCTGCGAGCCACGCCCAACGGGCGGGCGGGCGCCGCGCTGGGCGCCATGTTGGATGGCGGCGTTCGCGAAGCGGCGTCCGGCCCCGCGCATTTCGCGCTCACCGGCGTCCGGTTCGGTGCGATCGCCGCTGTGGGAACCCGCATCTGCGTGCTCGACGGCGCCTTCTATAATCGTACCGAACTTCCCGATGGCCCCGACGATGCGGCGCGGTTTTTGGCGCTTCTGGACCGCATGCCGATCGACGCCGCCCTGACGCGCGTCAACGGCGATTTCGCACTCGCCGTTTGGGATGATTCCATCCTTCATCTCGCGCGCGACCGGCTGGGCGTTCGGCCGCTCTATTGGGCCGCGCCCGGCGGCATCTTTGCCTTCGCATCGCGTCCAAAGGCGCTGCTCGCGCTGGATGGCGTGGGCAACGAGCCCGATCCGCGATTCCTCGCACGCTATGCCGGCTCGCATTACCGGACCATCGATAACGAACCGGCGCGATCGCCCTATCGCGCGATTGCCCAAGTGCCTGCCGGGACCCGGCTCGAAATCCGCCCCGGTGCGGCGCCGGCCAGCTTCGTTTGGTGGACCGTTCATGAAAAGCCGGACCATACCGGCTCCCAGGCGGAGCTCGCCGAGCGCTACGGTGCGCTGCTGCGCGACGCGGTGGCGATCCGTCTTGCCGCCGTCGAGCAACCCGCCTTCACGTTATCGGGGGGAATGGACTCGTCCTCGGTCCTTGCTTGCGCCGTCGCGGCCGCCGGACGGGGATTGCCGGCCTATTCGTCCGTCTACGACGACAAGACATTCGACGAGAGCGACGAGATCCAGCCTATGCTCGCGCGCCATGCGCAGCCTTGGATTCCGGTGCGTAGCGGCAACCATTTCGACGTGCTCGAGGATATCCGTGCGGCGATCGCCGATCACGACGAACCCGTCGCGACCGCAACCTGGCTCGCCCATCGCCACCTGATTACCGAAGTCGCCAAGCGCGGGCACGACGCGCTGTTCGGCGGCCTCGGCGGCGACGAACTCAACGCAGGCGAGTTCGAGTATTTCGCCATGCATTTCGCCGATCTGCGCGCGTCGGGCCGGAACGCCGAGCTCGACGCGGAAATCGCGGCCTGGGCGCGCAATCACGATCATCCGATTTGGCGCAAGGATCGCGCCAAGGCCGAAGCGGATATGGCGCGCCTGACCGACGCCGCGCATCCCGGCCGCGTGCGCGCCGATCGTGCCCGGATCGAGAAATACGCGCACACGCTGACCCAAAGCTTGCGCCCGTTGGCGATGGCGGAACCGCTAATGGATCATCCCTTCGCCGCCTGCCTCAAAAACCGAACGTGGCAGGATTTGATCCGCGAAACCGCCCCTTGCTGCTTGCGGGCGGAAGATCGACACGGCGCGGCGTTCGGCGTGCGTCAGATCGATCCATTCTTCGACCATCGTTTGGTCGAGTTCATGTTCGCGGTGCCCGGCACGATGAAGATCCGCGACGGCATCACCAAACGCTTGCTGCGCGAAGCGACGAAGGGGCTTTTGCCGGAAGAAACGCGCACGCGCGTTAAGAAAACCGGCTGGAACGCGCCGGCCCATGTCTGGTTCAGCGGGCCAGGCCTGACGCCGCTGCGAGACATGGTCGCGAGCCGTGCGTTCCGCGAGCGCGGCGTCTACGAACCAGCCGCCGTCGCGGCATTGATCGACGAACATCAGGCGATCGTCGCATCCGGCGCCGCGCGCGAAACGCATATGATGTTCTTGTGGCAGCTCGCCAATACCGAACTCTGGCTGGCCGGGCTGGCCGGCGCCTAGATGCGGATCTCAATCATTACAGTTTGTCGCGACGCCGCCGCTCATATCGCGGCGGCGATGGCGTCGATCCTCGACCAGCGATATCCGGATCTCGAGTACATCGTGCTGGACGGCGCTTCGCGCGACGGCACCGCCGACATCGTGCGTCGGCGCGAATCCGAACTCGCCTATTTCCGTTCGGCGCCCGATGCCGGCCAATACGCCGCGATCGCCGAGGGGCTGAACCGCGCGACGGGCGAGATCGTCGGCTGGCTCAATGCCGACGATCTGCATATGCCTTGGACCTTGGCGACTCTAGCGCGCGTTTTCGCCGATCTGCCCGACATGCAGTGGCTGACATCTCGGGTGCCGATCGTCGTCGATGCGAACGGCATGCCGATCGTCGCCGACGAAATTCCGGGTATCGGTCCGGCCCAGTTCCGGGCGGGTGCCGCCGTGCCGGGCGCCGCGTGGCGCCAGGCCCACGGCATCCAACAGGAATCGACGTTCTTTCGCCGCGATCTGTGGCGCGCCGCCGGCGGCTTCGATCCGGCTTATGGGCTGGCGGGCGATTTCGCATTGTGGTGCCGCTTCGCCGCGCGAGCCGAACTCCACTACATCAACGCGCCGTTGGCCGGATTCCGGCGGCACGGCGCCAATCGATCGGCTGATGCGTTGCGCTATAAGGCCGAAGCGCGCGCTGCCTATGACGCCACCGGCTGGCGGCCATGGTCGCCGCTGCGCAGCCGCATCGCCGTTCCGGCGACGCGGGCCTTGCGCGCCGTTAACGCGCCGGTCTTGCGCGCCGCCGCTCGCACGATGGGACTCTACGATCCGATCCCAGCGGTCCGATACGACGAATCCGTTTCGCGTTGGCACATCGTGCGCGAATGACGTTACGTTTCTCCGTCGTAACCGCGAGCTTCAATCGCGCGGACATGATCGTCGATGCGATCGAATCGGTCAGAGCGCAGAAATGGCCGGCCGTACAGCATATCGTTGTCGATGGCGGATCGACCGACGATACGTCGTCGGTGCTCGCGCGATATCCCGATCTCGACGTGTCGATTGGCCCCGATAAGGGCGTGTTCGATGCTTGGAACAAGGGGTTTTCACGCGCGACGGGCGATATCGTCTGCATTCTCAATTCAGACGATCTGCTGGCGCCCGATACGTTCGCCCGGGCCGCCGCGGCGTTTGCGCGCGACCCCGCGCTCGAGGTCGTGTCGGGTCCGGCGCTCAATTTCGTCGAACGCGACGACCTGGATTGGGATGTCGTGTACGAGCATCGCGAAACGCCGGGCCCCACGCTGGCGATCGACCGGCTCGCGATTTGGGGGCCGTGCATCAACGCGCGCTTCGTGCGCCGCACGACATTTGCGCGGTTTTTGCCCTTCGATCTCGCCTATCCCTTGGGGGCGGACAACGAATTCTTCCTGCGTCTGGCGCAAGCGCAACCGCGCGCGGCCTATCTCGACGATTTCGTCTATTACTACCGCACCCATCCGGGCTCGCTGTCGATGGACCGCGAGCAACGCAATCTGTTGCGCGGCACGCAACTAACGCTTCAGGTCGTGGAACGATTCCTCGCGCGGAAGGATTTAACGCGTGCGGATCGCGATGCGTTGCACGAGCATCACGCGCTACGTTGCGTCGCGAATGCGATGGCGCTCGCACGGCGCGGTGCGCTCGCGCATGCCGTCCGGCTTTTGATCAGGGGATTTCGGGTGACGCCGGGCTTAGTCCCGGCTTTGTTGGCGCGCCGTGCGCGCCGTAGCGCTATGCCGCCGCAAACGACGCGGCGGATGGCGCCGCCGCGCTATTTCCGCGCGGCGAGCAGTTCGTCGTAGAGTCGCGCGAACCGCGCCGCTTCGACTTTCGCGTCGAACTCGGCCACTGCGGCAGCCCGGGCACCCGCACCCAGGCGTGCCCGCAACTCCCGATCCATCGCCAATCGTGCGATCGCGGCGGCTAGCGCCGCATCGTCGCCCGGCGGCACCAGCAATCCGGTCTCGTCGTCGCGGATCGCGTCGCGCATACCGCCGGCGTTTCCAGCCACGATGGCGCGTCCGCAAGCCATCGCCTCGATCGCCGAATTCGGCAGATTGTCCTCCGCCGACGGAACGACGACAATGTCGGCCGCTGCGGTGGCGGCAGCGATCGCGTCGGGATCGGTCAAGTAGCCGGTTGCCCGAACCGGCAGGCCAATATGTGCGGCTAAATCTTCGCCGCCGCGGCCCAAAGCCAAAACCTTCAATCCCGCTGTCGCGGTCAGCCGCGTCAAGGCCGCAATCAACGTGGCGCCGCCTTTGCGCGCGTCGTTCGCGATATGCGCGCCGAATAGCACGACGACATCATCGCGATCGAAGCCCCAGCGTCGCCGTCCGGCGTCGCGGGCAGCGGGCGCGAATCGGGCGGTGTCGATGCCGTTGGGGATGCGACGGATATCGAACCGCGAAAGGAGCGGGCTTTCGCGCGCGATATGCTCGGTCCACGATGCGGGTGCTACGATCGTCAGAGCGCAGCGTTCGTAAAGATCGCGTTTGCGTCGCCAATGCGCGGCGGTCGTATCGCGCGCCAGTGGCGGATAGGTGCTGAGATCGGGGCAAGCGCCGCAACCTTGCCGCCAGCGTTCGCAACCACCGGCATAGGCGCAATGTCCCGTCGCAGCCCACATGTCCGACAGGCGCCACACGACCGGGCGGCACGCGGACAAAGCTGGCAGCAGCGACAGATCGAACCAGCCGCCATGGACGTTGTAGAGCTGCACGACGTCGCCGGACGCGAGGCGCGGATCGCTCGGCAAGGACAATCGCGACGGCAAGAAAGCCTCCGGCCAGCCGGTGGCGGCGCCGATCTCCCGGCCCACGGCTTCGGCCCGCGCCCGCCAGCCGCCCGCCGGCACCAGCGTTTCGATATCCGGATCGTCGCCGTCGCGCCGATGCACGATCATGCGCGAAACGTGACCGGCCATGCGGAGGTTTTCGTGGATGCGCCGCGCGGAGACGGCCGAACCGCCCCAGCGATCGGCGTAGGAGATATGGAGGATCGAGGGTTTCACGCGGCCAGTTCGGCGCGCAAATCCGCGCGCGAGACGCCGTCGACGTAAAGCCGCCACCACAAGCGAAACATCAGCGCCGCCCAAAGCTTGTGGCGATTGTCGGCTTTGCCGGCCATATGCGGAGCGACGTAGCGCGCGGTGAAATCCGGTCCGAATACGTCGCGCACGCCGTCGCGGTCGGGCGCCATCAAACGTTCGAACGGCGCGCGCAATCGCCCGCGTAACCAAGCCGCCATCGGCACGACGAAGCCGCGTTTGGGCGCCGACAGCAGCTCGTCGGGAAGTACCGGGGCGACGGCCTTGCGCAGTAACGCCTTGAACGAATCCTGCGCACGCGGACAGCGCTGATCGGCGGGTATGGTCAAGGCCAGATCGACCATCGCGTTGTCCAGGAAGGGCGGGCGGGCCTCCAGCGAATGCGCCATCGAGAAGCGATCGGTCATCGCTAAGAATTCTTCGGGTAACTGCGTGGCGAAATCGATCCGCGCCAGACGATCGCGCAATCCGCCCGTCGCGCCGAGACGGGCGAACAGGAATTCCGACGTATCCGGCGCGTTCGCGAAAACGCCACCCAATGTCGCGCGTTTGTCGGCGTCGGCGAAATAATAGACCCGTTCGAAGAATTTACGGCGAAACTCGGCCGCGTCGAGATTGAAGCCCAGACGCTGCCGCCAGGAATCGTGCAGCCAGCGCCATTTTCCGTAATTGCCGAACAACTCGTCGCCGCCGGTTCCGGTCAGCCCAACTTTCACTTCGCGCGCCATCGATTTGAAGACGGGCCAGGACGGCAGGCCGCCTGCATAAGGCTCGTCGAGCGCCCAAACCATATCCGGCAACTCGTCAACCAGATTCTGCGCGTCGATCGCGATCTCGGTGTGCTCGCTCCCCCATTTCCGCGCGACGGTCGCCGCAAGATCGCGTTCGTCGAACGGGTGGCCTTCGTCGCCGTCGAACCCGAGCGTATAGGTGCGCAAGCGAACGCCGTCGCGCCCCAGTAACCCGACGATGGCGGCCGAATCGAGCCCGCCCGACAGGGAACAGGCGACCGGCACATCGGACAGCGTCCAGCGTCGCGCGGCTTGAGCCAGCGTTTCGCGGATCCGTTCGGGCCATTCCGCGGCTTTCACTGCTGTGTCGGGCGCGTAGACGGGTTCCCACCAGCGTCCGATCTTGAGCGCGCCGTCATCGAGCCGATAACGCAGCCAATTTCCCGCTTCGAGCCGCCGGACGTCCCGCAGGATCGTCGCTTGGCCCGGCACGTAATGCAGGCTCATGTAATGGAAGACGGAATCCCAGTCGATCCGCGACGGCGGAATCGGCAAGGACACGAGGCTCTTGAGTTCCGAAGCGAAGCCGAACCCGCCGCCTTCGCGCGTCCAGTAAAGCGGCTTGATGCCCATCCGATCGCGCGCGAGCAGTAGCGTCCGGGCCTTCGCATCGTGCAGCGCGAAGGCGAACATGCCGTTCAGCTTGGGCAGACACCCGATCCCTTCGCGCGCCAGAAGCCGCAGAAGAATTTCCGTATCGGAATGATCGGTGGCGAAAACTTCGCCCTCTGCCTCGAGCGCATGGCGCAGCTCGGGAGAGTTCACGATCTCACCGTTATAGACGATCGTGTAGCGCCCCGTCGGATCGCGCATCGGCTGTTTGCCGCCGGCGATATCGAGGATCGCCAGGCGCCGCATTCCCATCGCGAAGCCGCCGGCGGGATCGACGAAGACGCCGCCATCGTCCGGGCCGCGATGGAACTGCGTGTCGTTCATCGCGGCGATCTTGTCTGCCGCGTCCCGACCCGTCAGCCCGACGATCCCGCACATCGCGTCAGCCCTTTCGACGCAGATTTGCGACGAAGCCGTTCCCGCCAGGAAAGACGTCGATCTCGATCGCGTCCGGCAATTCGCAGGCACCGCGCAACTCCGCTTGCGTCATCGGCAAATCGAAGGCGGGCGACAGCGCATCGAAGGTGTCAAGGATCGCCCATTCGCGACGCTGCGCCCACGGCAAATCGATGTAGTTCCAGCAGGGCACGCGCAACTGCGCCAGGATCCAATTCCCGATATAGGGGATATGGCGGATCGCGGTGTCGATCGGCAGCCAAAGCGGAATATAGAACCTTACAATGCGCAGCAAAGTTTCGGGCCGCAACCGCGGCGTCCAGCGCCGCCAAAAATACTTGGGTGTGCTCCAGGGCGAGGCAAATCCAAGCTTCGGATAAACGTCGATCGACAGACGGCCGCCGGGCGCCACCAGCTCAAACAGAGACGCGACGGCCTTCGCGGGATCCGGCGTATGCTGAATGACGCCATGGCAGAATACGTAGTCGAAGTGTCGAGCGGGCAAGGCAGGGCGCAAAATATCGCCGCGGAAAACGGTTAGCTCGCCTTTGCCGGCATTTTCGTCGCGTGTAACGCGCGCCGCTTCGCTCATATCGAACGAAATCACCCGCGCGCCCGTCGACAGTAGAATCTCCGTGAAGCGGCCGGCGCCGCAGCCGGCTTCGAGCACCGTCTTTCCGCGCAGTTCGGTCGGATCCCATTTCGTCGTCCGCCAAAAACGGTCGGCCGTGCGCGTGGTTCCGGTCTTGCTGTCGTACTGGGTCGTTCGGAACGCCGCCCATTGCACGCCGAAACTATTCGCATAGTTCGACATTACGCTTGCGTCTGGAAAACGCCGAGCAAATGCGGCTTGGCCGGGGGGCGGCCGCGCAGCGTACTCAAAACGCGATGGATGGCGTAGCGATTGCGCCCGACCGAAAGGTCCGTCTCGACCATGTCGACGACCCGGAAACCGCGCGCACGCATATAATCGCCGAGACTCTCGGCGCTCCAGCTGCGCACATGCTGCCAGCGATGGAACACCACATCCGAGGCCGGGCAATAGACCATCGAATCCTCGAGATTCTCGCGGTTCGGCGTGGTGAAGGCGAATTTCGCGCCAGGTGCCGCAAGACGCTTCATCATGTCGAGGATACCGTCAAGCTGGTCGTCGTAGACATGCTCGATCGTTTCGGTCGCGACGATCGCGTCGAACTTGGCGCCCTGCGCGATCAGCTCCTCGGCCGTCGCGGCGCCCGCGAAATTCGCATGCGCGCCGTTGCGAGCCGTGGTCGCCGCAATTGATTTTGGAGATACGTCGCAACCGGCGACCTTGGCGCCGCCCGCGAGGAGCCGCGACATGAATGCGCCCGAGCCGCAGCCAAAATCCAGGATGGTCTTGGCGCCGTCGAAATACGGAAACAGCCGGTCGGCGATACCCGTACCGAACAGATAGGCGAAATAGACGTCCGGGTACCGGCTTTGCCAGTCCCAGAAACGCGCGACCATTTCGGGCGTCCAAACGAGTTCGCGGAGTTTTTCGGTCGTATCGGTCATGCGACACCGGACGGATTGGGAAAGGGGATATCGCGATCGAGAAAATCGGCATGGCGGCTGCGCGTTAGCCAGTCGCATAGCCGCTTTACGTCGGGCCGTGAATGGAAATCGGCTGCGGCATCGGCGGATATCTCGGCATCCATTGCGCGTTCGGCGACGCCGAAGGCGCGTGCCGCGAAATTCAGGCCAAAACTGCCGAAGCGGACCGGGCGCAATCCGAACGTCGCGGCGGCATAACGACGCGCGCGCGCGATCGCCGACGTGTCGAGCGGTTCGATCTCATGCAATCTTGCGAGTGTCGCGGCGTATTCCGTGCGCGTGGCGGGATCGATCGTGAAGCCGCGCCCCGAGTATCGACCGGTTCCAGCCGTCACGGTCGGAATGCCCAGGCACGGCATCTCCATGCCGACCGTCCCGCGCACGGTCAGGCCGTAGTCGATCGCGCCGAAGAACGCCCAGGTGTTGAGCTTGGTATCGGCCGGCACGATACGGACATGCGCGGGCAGCTCTCCGAACTCACGCCGCAACGCCGCCGCCTCCAACTGCTCCATCGGTTTCGCATCCATGCGCGACCGCCAAACATTCACCGGATGCACCTTGATAAGCCAGTCGAGATGCGGATTGGCGATTGCGTGCCGCACGGTTTCGACGAGCCAAGTCTCGTAGTCGGGGTAAAGACTTTCGCCGTAGAAAAACGTCGCATCGTAAAGGATGTGGCAGAACAGACCGGCCGCCTTGCGCCCGGGTGCGATACCCAACAAGGCGCGCGCTTCGTCGCGCGCCGCGCCGCGCTTGCCGGTCTGCAATTGTTGACGGTTGAACCATGCGCCCGACGCGTAATTCGCGGCGAGCGTGTCGACGAGCGCTTGTTCCTCGGCCGTGCCGAAAGGCAGCGCCTGTACAGCCGCCCAGGTCTCGTCGTCGAGCGCCAAAGGATGATCGCTGCGCGTGGCGCGGCGATAGCGTTTGAACAGCAACCGATCAGCTTGCGGCGCGCCCAACCACTGAACGGTGTCGACGCCACCCGCTACGCAAGCGTCGAAAAACTCGCCGGCAGGCGTGTAGCCGCGCTCCAGAAAGATCGCAAGATCGGGTTTCAGCGTTCCGATCAGACTTTGCGCGGCGTGCTTCGTCGCAAAGGCGCGGGCGAGCGCTTCTTGCGCGGCCGCGCGATGCGCGGGATTCGCGTCGTCGAGCTTGCCGATGCGCAAGCGGCGAACGACCGCCGACAACGCGCTTCGACCCAGACGGAAATCGTCGACCTCGAGATCGAGCAACGTATCGAGCGCCCGGCCTTCCATCGCGGTGGCGGCCTCGGCGGCGCCCGCCGCGCGCGTCGCGGCGTCGAGACGGGATTCGATCGTATGCACGCCGGCGAGCGGCGCGGTCGTCGCGAAAATTCGTTCGACCGATCGGTTGCGCGCGGGCAAAAGCAGATGGATTTCGTAGCCCTCGCGCGCCAGTGCTGCGGCGTAGAGCGATTCGATCTTGGCCGTCGCCAGCATCCAGACCGCGTTACAGAACAGCACACGTTTGGCGCCGGATGTTTTGCGTACCGCCAACGGTGCCGTCTTGCGCGCCCATTCGCGCGCGTCGAGTTCGAGCACGCCGCGCCGCCAGATTTCGCGCAAGATCTCCGCCGGTGTCATGCGCCGCGCGACCGTAGAACCGCTTCGGCGACCGCAAGATCGGCGGCGGCGTCGATATCCAGCGAACTCTCGGCGTCCATCGGGAAGCCGATCAACTTGCCGCCGAAGATATACTCCGCGAGCTTTGCGGTCCGCGTCAGATAGATCGCCGCGCCGTTGCGCGCGAAGACCGCTTCCTTGTCCTGGCGGCGGAAGGGCTGGGGTTGGTCGAGATAGGGGACGAGGTAGCCGTCGGCGGCGCGTTTCATGACCGATCGCGGATGGAAGATATGCGGCACGTCGACCACGCTGACCAAACTGTCGGCCTCGGGATCGGCATGAAACGCGGCCAGCGCCGCTTCGATATGGGCGGCCGTTCGTAAGGGCGACGTGGGTTGCAGCGTCATCACCGCGTCGGGCGAATCGCCCAGAGCTTCCAGCACCTGGCGCAGTACGGGCAGCGTCGGGGTCGCGTCCTGCGCAAGCTCGGCGGGGCGTATCGCCACTTCCGCACCCCAGTCGCGCGCCACGTCGGCGATTTGCGCATCGTCCGTTGAGACCACCAGCCGATCGATACCCCGCGCCGCCTTCGCGGCGAGGATCGTCCACGCAATCAGCGGCTTGCCGGCCAGCGGATGAATGTTCTTGCGCGGGATGCCCTTCGAGCCGCCGCGCGCCGGAACGATGGCGATCGTGCGTGGCATCAATAGACGATGCGCTTCTGGATCTCGACCGTCTTGCTCGCCAGCACGTCGGCGATGCGCTTGCCGGCCTCACCGTCGCCGTAGATCGGCGCGGACGCGTAGGGACCGTGCGCGATCTGACGGCGGATCGCCGCTTCGATTGCCGCGCGATCGTGATCGACATCGATGACGTTGTCGCCGCGTTCGCGCATCGTCTGGCGCGAGCCGATATTGACGACGGGCGTGCCGATAAACGCACCTTCGCGAATCCCGCTCGACGAGTTGCCGATCAGGCACGATGTGCGCTTCATCAGCCAAAGATAGGTCTCGGCGGGCAAATTCTTGAAAAAATGCATGCCCGAAGCGCGGCCGCGTTCGCGCCATTTACGAATGCCGCGGGCGAGATCCTCCGAGCCCGCGTCGGCGTTCGGCCACAGCACGATGGCCGGCAGTCCGACCGCTTCGACCGCTTCCAGCGCCGCCGAAATCTGCTTCTCGGCGGCGCCGTATTCGGTCGTGACGGGATGCTCGGAAACGAGGACGAAAGGCCGGTCGAGGTCGATCGCGCCGCCCACGCCCTCGCCGAACAACCCGTCCAGCGCCTTACCCGGTGGTTTCGCGAGGATCTCGGCGACCAGATCGATGCGCGGGCAGCCGACGAGGTGGATGTCCTCCGGCTTCTCGCCCAGCTTGACGATCCGCTCGGCGGCGTCGCGGCTCGCGGGAAAATGCACATGCGCGAATTTCGTCACCGCGTGCCGGATGCTTTCGTCGATCGTGCCGGTCACTTCGCCGCCCATCGTGTGGGCGATGGGTATGTTCATGTAGGCGGCGGCGAGCGTCGTCGCCATCGTTTCGAAGCGATCGCCGACCGTCAGCACGAAATCGGGTTTGAGACGCAAGAAGATCGTCGGCAGCTCGATCAGGCCGAGGCCGGTCGATTTTGCCATCGTCGCGGGTGTTTCGCCTTCGACCAGCATGAACACTTCGGCGGCGGGCTCGAATCCGTCCTGGCGGATCACGTCGACCACCGCGCCGTAGCGGTCGAGCACCGCCGACGCGCCCACGACGAGCTGCAGCTCGAGATCGGGATGCGCCTTGACCGCGCGCATCACGCTTTTGATCGACGCGTAATTCGCGCGGCTGCCGACGACGATGCAGATCTTGCGTTTGCTCACGTCAAATCCTCGAAGGCGAGTTTGCGGTCGGCCGGAATCGCGCGTTTGACGCGCTTGCCGAGCACTTCGCGCCAGCGCGCGGCGGGGATGCCGTCGCCCGGCTTTTTGAAAGCGAGATCCGCTTCCGTCAGCACCGCGCCCTCGGCGAGGGCGCGCGCCGAAACGACGCTTTTCTCGAAGATGCGCTTCATCTCGCGATAGGGGCCGATATCGTTCTTATCGACTTTGCTCGCGCGCATGATGCGGATCTCGCGCAGCATCGCCGAGAATATCTTGAACTCGGCCGGCTCCATCGAATTCGCGGCGTCGGAGCCGTACATCGCGCGCGAGAAGGTGAAATGCTTCTCGATCGATTCCGCGCCCAGCGTCGTGGCGGCGGCGGCGGCGGCGTAGCCCAGCGTGTGATCCGAATAACCGACCGCGCAGGCGTAACGCTCGCGCATTTCGGTCATGACGTTGAGGCCGACGCGTTCGGGCGGACAGGGATAGGCGGAGGCGCATTGCAGCACGCAAAGCGGCCCGCCTTTGCGCAACGCGGCGACGGCCGCGTCCAATTCCGCCCAATCGCTCATGCCCGAGGACAGCAGAACGGGTTTGCCCGTTCGCGCGATCTTCTCCAGCAGCGGCAGGTTCGAGACTTCGCCCGACGGAATTTTATAGGCGCCGACGCCCACATCCTCGAGCAGGTCGACCGCTTCCAGGCTGAACGGCGAGGACAGGAACGTGACGTTCGCGGCTTCGCAAGCCGCTTTCAAATCACGCCATTGGCCGGGTTTGAAGCCGGTGCGCTCGAAATATTCGAAGCGCGGCTCGCCTTTGAAGTAGGGCGGCATCGGCGCGTCGCGCAGCGTTTCGGCCGCCGCGATATGGGTTTGGAACTTGACCGCATCGGCGCCGGCGGCGGCGGCGGCCTCGATCAGCTTCAGCGCGTTGCCGAAGGACCCGTCATGGACGGACCCGATCTCCGCGATCAGAAAGGGAAAGGTCATCCTGAATCCTACACTTGGCCGAGTTTCACGGCGGCCACGTAAAACGCGTACGCCAAGCGATCCCAGCCCAAGCGCCACAGCGTCGAAATCACAGGGGGTTGGGCGACGCCGAAACGAGGCGCGAATCGGCGCGACAGACGTCCGCGCGCGTCGTCTTCGACGCGCAGAATGCCGAGCGAGGAAACTTCCAGCGAACGGCGGGCGCTTTTGGCGTCGCAAATGCGGCGCTCGTGTTCGCGCAACCGCAACCAGGCAGGCACGGCCAGCGGGTCGATCTCGCCCTCGTAGAAAACAGGCCGATCCGACAGATTTTCGATTGACGTCCGCCAGGCGCTGCCGGCGATCAAGTTATGGAAGGAAAGGATCCGAATCTCGCCGCAGGCGAGTGCGGCAAGCGACATCGACTGGGCCAAAAACCCTTTCGGACCGTCGACGATCAGCGCCGTGGGGCCGCGCGCTTGCCTGACCGCTTCGATCACGCCGAGATAGGCGTTGGCTTTGCGAATTTCGACGGGATACGGCGCCAGCATCGCGCGGCATCGCGCGGCGCGGGCGGGATCGTCCTCGAAGTCGATCGACACGATTCGCACGCCTGTGCGCCGGGCGTACTCGCCCAAGATGCGAGTCGAGTAGCCGTCTTGGCGGCCCGACTCGACGATCTCGCGAATGCCGGCCGCATCGCACGCGGCGAGAAAATAGACCATCTCGCACGGGAATATGGCCCCTTCCTCCCAGCCGGACGCCCAGTCCAACTCCAACGCAAGCGAAGCCCATTTTTCAACCGATTCACGCGAAACTGGATTCATTTCCGTTCCTTGCGAAGTGTCTTTTGCCGCAACTCGCCGAGCAATCGCGCGCCCGCCATCGTCCAAATCGCCAACGCGGCGATGCATAGGCCGATCGACATATCGACGCCGTGCGGCAACGTTTTCCGAACCGCCCAGGTCAGCGCGATCGCAATCAATCCAGCCACGATCCAGCCGTCTTGGAATCGCAATCCGGCCCCGCGCGTCAGTCGGTAAAGACCCACGCGGTAGATGGCGAATCGCGCGAATATACCGGCAATTACCCCCGCGACGCCAAAGCTGGGGATGGCGGAAAGGGAAATCGCAATCCCGATCAGTCCGGCGATGAAGGCGATGCGCGACAATTTTTCGCCCAACCCCCTGACGAAGACGACGCCCAAGCCGTTCCGGCCGGCATGTTGGATCAGCAGCATCGCCACCAAGGTCGCCGCGATTGGCGCCGAATTCCCGAATTTTCCATTTGAAATCAAGTTTATAGCTTCATGGCCGATCGCCGCCAAGCCGATCCCGACGGCACCGATGAAAAAATGAATCGCGGCCGAACTCGTCCGGGTGATCGGCATATCGGCGGGATTGCGCCGGGCCTCGTCCAGCGTCGCGGGCCAAACCGAACGGGAAATCGCCTTGCAGACTCCCAAAACGAAGCCTTGATACGTCCCGGCATGTGCAAGGAGGCCGAGTTCGGTCGTCCCGCGATTTGACGCCATCCAAATCCGGTCGATATGGCCATGTCCGATATCGGCGATCTGCGCCGGCACGCCGGCAGCCAATAGCGGGAAGTAGCGATCATCGGTCGCCGAGATCCGCCCGAACAGCAATCCGCGCAAACAAAACGCTGCCCCGGCCAACGTTACCGTATGGCCGGCAAGATTGCCCAAAAACAGCGCTTCGACATGCAATCCGAAACCGAAAACCGCCGTCAGTGTGACGGCGGCGCCGATCAGGACTTGCCCCAACGCAATCACGAAATATGCGAAAGCGCGGCCTTCGAGCGTCAGCAAATCGACCGCCGCAAGCCATATGGGCATCGCGGGGATGGTGACGATGGCCATGAAATAAAGCGGCGTCGAAAGGCCGACAATCCGTTCGAAATCGGAAGGATCGAAGGCCGCTGGCAACGCCAACACGCCGACCACTCCGATCGACAGACATGCGCCTTTCAAGATGACCGCGCGAACCTTGCCGAGGCCGTTCGGGTCGCCGCGGGCGGCGGCGAATACGAACGGGAACGGCGCTGCGACGACGGTGCCAGCCAAACCCGCGATTGCCGTACCTGTCGCGAACAGGCCGTATTCGTCGGGCCCCAGGACGAGGGTTACGAGCGGTAGAGTCAGAATGCCGAATAGCGCCGAAAGCCAGCCGGCCAGCGCAAAAACGACGGCCCGGTCCCGGATGCGCATTGGCGGGGTTCAGCGCTCCGCCTTCACCGGACCCAAATGCGCGAAGATTTTCTGCATCGGCGTCGTCATGATTTCTTCGAAGCGCAATTCGGGATACCGCTCGCGGAATTCGCGCCAGGCGCGCCGCTCGCCGCGTTCCGGGTCACCGTAGAAGCAGTTCCAATCGTCGAACACGATCAACGTGCCGGGTTGCAAAAAGTGAAGAATGAAATCAAGCACCGGGACCGTCGAGCTATAGAGGTCACAATCGATATAAATGATCGCGGCTTTCTTCGGGGCAAGCCGGTCACGTAAGGACGGCGTCAGGCTGGTCTCGTAGAATCCTGGCACCGTCGTCAGGCGCTCGCGCGGAATGCCGTGCTTCTCGCAAATCGCACGGAACTCCGATTCCGCAGTCTTCAACTTGCCCTTTTCCCAGATCGCTTGGGTGTCGATATCCTCGATCGCCGGCAGACCTTCGAACGAGTCGAAGGCAACGTAATCCAAATCGAAGAGATACCGAAAACTATCCCACGCCAGCCGCATCGTGCGGCCGCTGTGGCTTCCGAACTCGAAATAGTAGCCTTCATAGGGCCGGTTCACGTGGCAGAAATGCGCCAAATCCATGAACAGGCGGCGCCGATTCGCGGCATTGTGGGTGTTGTAGTGATCGCGGATCCAACGCTCGCGGCGGCCTTCCGCATAGATCGGCAAGGACCGGCGCAAGCGCGCATAGGTGTTGCTTGCGAAAATACGGAACTTCGAATGACTCGGTGCCAGCACGCGCGATTCCTTGGGATGAAGCGAATTTTGCAATTTTGAATACTATTACATTGGCCCGCCACGGCATCGAAGCGGGCGTCCGATGTCTCACATATCCGCGCCAGGTGATCAGGCCCGAAGAACGCGCAAGCTACCGCAGCACGGGTGGACCGGTGCCCCCGTCGCGAAAGCCAAATCGCCCACAACCCGACGCGGACAGGGACGGCCGGCGCAGACGCTTTGAATGCGCCAAGCGACGCTGCGCCGCAGATTTGAAACTAGACGCTGCTTTATGGCGCTTCGTCCCGCCCGTCAAGCGTGTTCATTTCGTGAACACCTTTAATATCAGCTATAAATCGAGCTTTTCCGGATGCCGGTTGGCGCGTGATCGGTCCCCGGAATGATGGCGAAAAGCCTGTTTGCCCGTCGTCGCGCGAGATGGCGAGTGACACTAGAGGGGCCTTTGCCGTAAGAGCCTAAGGCCGTGCTCGCCGCGGACACCGTTCCAACAGCGCCGATGCCGATACATGTTGCTCCGTCCGTCAATTCAACGCGTCATCTTGATTTTGGCCGCGATCAGCCTGTCCGCCTGCGGCTTCGAGCCGTTGCACCGCGCGTTGCCGGGCCAACCCGCCGGCGCCAAGCTCGCGGGAATCACCATCGATCCGGTCCCCGATCGATCCGGCCAGCTTCTGCGCAATTATTTGCTGGATCGCATCACGCCCAAAGGCGAGCCCGGTGCGCCGCAATACATTCTGCATATTCTTTTGCAGGAGCCGCGGCAAACGCTGGCCTTGCGTCGCGACGACGTGATCAGCCGCGTCGGCTATTCGGCGGCGGCGAATTTCACGCTGACCGATAGGAACGGCCGGCGTGTCTTCAGCGGGGATTCGAGCTTCGCGACGGACTATGAAGTTACGAACTCCGAGTACGCGACATTGATGTCCGCGCAAGCGGCGCGCGAGCGCGTGCTCGAACTCGTCAGCGACGACATTCGCAATCAACTCGGCGAATTTCTCGGCCGGCAGCGCTAGCGACCTGCTAAAGCCCGCGCAGCGCGAGCTCGCCCAGATTGCGGAACCCGAAGCGGAACAGGACCGCCGTGTCGGGCGGAATTTCGGCGCGGCCGATATTCCGGCGCTGCAGATCCACCCCCCACAAGAAACAATCGTCGTCATAGACCAACGTGGCGCCCGCGAGCAGCACGCCGTCGTCCTGGCCGAGCGACTGCACCACTCGGCCGGTGATGCGCCACACCTCGTTGAAGCGGGCGGTCAACGAGTGCGACAATTGATTGATCGACACCAGCGCCGTCGGCTGGATCGACCGATCGACGCGCGTATGCGATAGCCCGTAGCGTAGCGCCTGCGGTCCCAGCGCGACGCTTGTGATCGAACGCAGCAATTCACGGCTGCTGTTGTCGATCTGAAAGCGGTACGAAGCGCTCATCCATTCGTGGGGCGTCGCGGTGACGCGCCCGACGAAATCCGAGAACCGCGTATCCGCGCCCGAGCCTTTTTGCAGCGCCGCCTCGTCGTTCATTCGGTATTGCTGCCCGAGGAACACGGCGAAACGCTGGCGTGTCCGGTTCGACCATTCGGTGTTGACGCCGGTCACCAGACGTTGTCCCGTTTCCAATCGGTCGTAACCCGAGAAGCGGTTCAACCGGAACAGGCTGGTGTCGTCGAAAGTCAGGCCGCGGCTGTCTTCGTTGGGCAAATCGCGCTGGCTGCCGGCATTGGGCGCTAGGTACAGCGCCGAAATCGGCTCGACGATCATGTTCGAGTTCTCGAAACGCCGAATCAGCGGCAAGCGCCACGACAGCGCCAATTGCGGCACGGCGCGCGCGGCGAGACCCGTTTCGCTGGGTTGGAACGCGTCGCGCGTGCCATAGGCGGCGTTCGACGAATGGAACACGTCGGTCTGCAAATTGGCGGCGAGGGTATAAATTTCGCCGCTGCGCGTCGTATAGGGTAGGGCCCAGCCGCCCAACATCGTGCCGCGCTGGGCGCGCACATCGTCGTCGCGATAGATCGATGCGGCCGACGCGTCGAACGTGTAGCGCCCACCCATGGCACCGGGTTCGCCGTACCAGCTATAGCGCATTTGCGGCAGCACGACCGGCGTGCGGCCGGGATCGTCTTCGGGGCGCAAGCCTTGGAAGGAGAAAGCATCGACGACCGCGTAACCGCGATCGCGGAATCCTTCGACATAGGCGCGGCTGGTCAGGACGTCTTGTTCCAGAAAGCGGAAACGCTGCCGGATGCGATAGCGCTCGATATAGGTTTTGTCGGAAGCGCGCGCGAGATCGAACCCGGTGCGCCAATTGTCGTCGAGATCGACTTTGCTTTGCGCGCGCAAATGGCCGCGCCAATCCGGAAAGCCTTCGCCTTCGCGCTTCGTGCGCAGGAACGACCCGTCCAAACTGAACTCGCCGTTGCGCATCCGCTCGCGATACTCGGCCGCCATCAGCGGATTGTCATTGGAGATGAACACCGGCGTGACCGTCAAATCGGCCGACGGGCCCAACGTCCAATAATAGGGTGTCGCCAGCATCGAACCGTTGCGCGACGACGACGCGACATCCGGCGGCAACAAACCGGATTTGCGCTTCTCCGTGCCGTCGGGATGCGAAAGATAGGGTGTGTAGAACACCGGTACGCCGGCGATTTCCATCCACGCGTCGTCGTAGACGATTTCCTTTTGCTCGGCGTCGTGCGTGATGCGGCTTGCGCGCAATTGCCAGATCGGTGCCCGCGTCGGATCCTTCTCGCAAGGCTCGCACGGGCTGTAGGTGGCACGGCGCATCACGGTGCGCGAGCCGTCGGCGCGGCGCGCGGTCACGGCGGCGAAGCGGCTTTGATCGGCCAACATCGTACGGATGTTGCGCATCACGCCGTCGCGAAGGTCGCTCGTTAGCTCCACATACTCGGCGAACGCCACTTCGCCCGACGCCTCGACGACGGACACGTTGCCCGACGCGGTGACCACGCCCGTGCGCCGGTTATAGGTCAGCGTGTCGGCGCGCAGGATGCGGCCGCCATGCGCGATCTCGACATTGCCCGATGCGGTGACGACGCCCAGTTCCTCGTCCGACGTCATTTCGTCGGATGTCAGCAGCAGCGGACGATTGTCGGACGCCGGCCGCTCTTGCGCCGTTGCGGCGTCGGGAGTCCCGGCCCACAGCCCAAAGGCCAAGGCGAGAACGCTCAAAGAAGGGGCCGCAAGACGACGCATAGGGGGCAAATCGACAGTCGTTACAAGGCGCTAACGGAAAACCGGGTCGTCCGAAGGCGGCGGATTATAGCCATCGGCCCCGGCGGTGACATGCGATAAATCCACGGCGTTACCGCCGATCCCGCGACCTACCATCCCTTGCCCCGGTGGGCCGGCGCTGATACATGGGCTGGTAGAAGCAAGGGGCGCCCTCGTGCAGCAGAAAATCCGCCTGGCACCGTCGATCCTGTCGGCCGATTTCGCGAAATTGGGCGAGGAAATCCGCGCTATGGAAGCGGCGGGTGCCGATTACATCCATGTCGACGTGATGGACGGGCATTTCGTGCCCAATATCACCCTGGGGCCGATGATCGTGCGCGCCATTCGCCCGCACACCAAGCTGCCGCTCGACGTGCATTTGATGATTTCGCCCGTCGATCCCTTCATCAAGGAATTCGCCGATGCGGGCGCGGATATCCTGACCGTCCATCCGGAAGCGGGCCCGCATATCCATCGCACGGTTCAGCTGATCAAAAGCCTCGGCAAAAAAGCGGGCGTGGCGATCAATCCCGGCACGCCGATCGAAGCGGTGGATCCCGTGCTCGGCGATGTCGATCTCGTGCTCGTCATGTCGGTCAATCCCGGCTTCGGCGGGCAAAGCTTCATCGAAACGGCGCTCGATAAGCTTGCGCGCTTGCGTAAACGCATCGACGCGACGGGCCGCGCCATCGATCTGGAAGTCGATGGCGGTGTGAACGACAAAACGGCGCCGCTGGTGCGCACCGCCGGTGCCGATGTGCTGGTCGCGGGCACGGCGGGTTTCTCGGGCGGCCCCGCCAAATACGCGGACAATCTGCGCCGCCTGCGCGGAGCCTGACGCTATGGCGAAGCGCAAAGCCACGCGCTCGCGCATGGCCGATGCCTGGCACGGCTCGTTCCTTTACGGAATGCTGATCGGCGGGCGCGCACCGTCGCGGCTTGCGCGCCTCGCCCCGCCGCCTTTGCCCGGTTCCATCGTGCGCGGCGAAGCGATCGTCGGCGGGCGTTTGGTCTGTGCGGGCCGTGCGTTGAAGCCCGAACGGCCGGATTGGACCGCAACCGATTTGTCGCGCGCCGCCGTCGTCGAATTGAATGCCTTCGAATGGCTCGACGATCTCGCCGCACTTGGCAACGAACTCGCGCAAGCGCGCGCGCGTGCGCTGGTCGAAGATTGGATCCTTGCCCATCGCGGCTGGACGCCGGTCGCTTGGGATCCCGATCCCACGGGCAAGCGCATCGCGTCGTGGCTGGCGCACGCCCCCTTCCTGTCGCGCGGCGAAGGCGACGCGCTGGGCCCGTTGCTGCTCGAATCCGTCGCGCGCCAGGCGCGCCATTTGGCCCGCGTGGCGATGGACGAACCCACCGGCCTTGGCCGCTTGTCGGCGCTGCGCGGTCTCGTCTACGCCCAAGCCTGCGGCGTGGTGAACGGCACCGGCTTGCCCGGTTTGGCCGAAGCGATGGCGCGCGCGGCGGGGATGGATTTGCTGACCGACGGGTTCCACGCCTCGCGTTCGCCCTCCGCGCAATTGCGCGCGTTGGCGTGTTTGGTCGATGCGCGCGCCGCGATCGAAGGGGCGAGCGGGCGCACGCCCGAAGCGCTGCATCGCGCGATCGAAAAACTCGCCCCGGCCGTGCGGTTCTTCCGCCATGGCGACGGCGCGTTCGCGTTGTTCAACGATTCGAACGAGGAAGAAGCCGCCGCGATCGACGCCGTTTTGGCGCGCGCGCAATGGCCCGATCTGCCGACCGCGCGCGCGGTCGCGGCGGGCTTCGATCGCATCACGGCGGATCGCTTGACGCTGATCGTCGATTCCGGTTTGCCGGTCGACGGCAGTTATGCGGCGCAAGCCCATGCCGGCACGCTGTCCTTCGAAATGTCGTGCGGGCGCGAACGCCTGATCGTCAATTGCGGGGCCGGTCCGCGCGACGACAGCGAATGGTCGCTCGCCTTGCGCGCGACGGCGGCACATTCGACGCTGTGCGCGGAAGACGCGGATTCCTCGCCCGTGGCGCCGGGCGGTTTGCTCAGCCGGCCCAGCCATGTCGACGCCAATCGCGAAGAAGCCGACGGCAATGTCTGGCTCGACCTTGCGCATGACGGTTATGTCGGCCGTTTGGGTTTCGTCCATCGCCGCCGGATTTTCGTGGCCGGCGACGGCCAGGATTTGCGCGGCGAGGATTCGCTCGTTCCCGTCGACGGCAAGCCGCCGGTGCTGACGACGACGCGTTTCGACATCCGCTTCCATCTGCATCCCGATGTGCAGGTTTCGGTCATCCAGAACGGTGCCGCGGCGTTGCTGCGTTTGCCGTCGGGCCAAGCGTGGCGGCTGCAAACGGCGGGTGCGCGCGTCGATCTGGGCGAAAGCGTCTATTTCGGCAAGCGCGGCTCCGCCCGGCGCGCCGAACAAGTCGTCGTCACGGCGGTGGCGGGCGCTTCGGGTGCCACGGTCAAATGGGCGTTCAAACGGATCGCGGGCGGCAAGTGACCGATCCCGATTGGGTCACGCGCCATCGCGAAGTCTGGGCCGAAAAGCCGATCCTGTCCGAGTGGTATCGCGGCCAGATATTCGCGCGGCTCGACGCGAACCTCGTTGCCGGCCGAACGCTGCAACTCGGTTATGGGCCAGGATTCTACGGCGCCGGGCGGCTGGATTTCGTCAATGTCGATCTCGGCGCCCGGTCCGGCGTCAAAGTGGCGTGCGACGCGCATGCGCTGCCCTTCGCCGAGGGCAGTTTCGACAATGTCGTCGGGGTCGATGTGCTGCATCATTTCGCCGCACCGGGAAGAGTGCTCGCGGAAATCGCGCGGTTGTTGAAGCCCGGCGGACGCTGCCTGCTGGTCGAACCTTGGGCCGGGCTGGCGGGCTGGCCCGTCTATCGCTTTCTGCATCACGAGGATTGCCGCGCGGTCGCTCGGCCTTGGACTGCGGCTTTCGCGCCGGACAAGGACGCGATGGACGGCAATGCCTGGATTCCGCGCGCTTTGCTGTGGCGCCGGGCAAACGAACTGGGCGTCCATGCGCCGGGGTTGCGCGTCGTCCGGGTTGAAGCTTTCGGGGGTTTGGGCTATCTCGCCACCGGCGGTTTCCAGCCGCGTGGCGCGCCCGCCGGTCTCGTCCGGATTCTGACGGCGATCGAGGGCATCTTGCCGCAAGCGGTGTTGCGGGCTTCGGCCTTGCGCGCCTTCTTCGTTCTCGAACGCGACGTAAGGCCGGCGACATGACCAATACGACCATCGATCGCCGCAGCCAAGTCGCCGCGTTCCGCGACCGCAACGAACCGCAGCGCGAAAATTGGCGCCGCCGCCATCCTTTCTATCATTCGGAAGACGCGCGCGCGTTGCGCTTCGTGATTCCGCCCGGTGCCAGCGTGCTCGCCGTCGGTTGCGGCGACGGGGCGACGTTGGCCGCACTCGAACCACGCCGTGGGCTCGGCATCGATCCGTCCGTACCCGCGATCGAAGCGGCACGTGTCGCACACCCCAATTGCGAATTCCGCGTCGCCGATTTCGAAACCGAAGACGCGCTGACGGCCCTCGACGAGAAATTCGATTTCGTCCTGTTGTCGGACACGATCGGCTGGATCGAGGATATCGAACTCGTGCTCGGCCGCCTGCACGCGGTTTGCCATCCCGATACGCGCATCGTGCTGTCCTATCACTCGCCGATTTGGGAACCGGCGTTGCGCGCCGCTCAAAGCTTCGGGCTGAAGGCGCCGATGCCGCCGACCAATTTTCTGGGCATGCGCGATCTCGCGGCATTGCTTGACCTCGCCGGCTTCGAAGTGATCCGCCGCGAATGGCGCACGCTGTCGCCGCTGCGCTTGCTGGGGCTGGGCGGGCTCGTCAACCGCGTGCTTGCCCCGCTGCCGATTTTGCGCGGGCTTTGCCTGCGCCATTATCTGGTCGCACGTTCGCGCCAGATTCAGCACCCCGCCCCGACATCGGCCAGCGTGATCATTCCCGCGCGCAACGAACGCGGCAATATCGAAGCGGCGGTCCAGCGCTTGCCGAATTTCTGCGAGCGCGTGGAAATCGTGTTCGTCGAAGGCCATTCGAAGGACGGCACGCTCGACGAAATGCGCCGCGTCCAGGCCGCCTATCCCGATCGCGACATCAAGGTGTTCGTGCAGGAAGGCAAGGGCAAAGGCGACGCGGTGCGCAAGGGCTTCGCCGAAGCGACCGGCGACGTGCTGATGATCCTCGACGCGGATCTGACCGTGCCGCCCGAGCAGATGCCCAAATTCTTCCGCCAGATCGCGGAAGGCCGGGGCGAGTTCGTCAACGGCACGCGTCTTGTCTATCCGATGGAAGCCGAGGCGATGCGCGCCTTGAACTGGATCGCCAATCACGGCTTCTCGGTGATTTTCTCCTGGCTGCTCAACCAGCGTTTCACCGACACGTTGTGCGGCACCAAGGTGTTGCGCAAAACGCATTACGAACGCATCGCCGCGAACCGGCTTTATTTCGGCGATTTCGATCCGTTCGGCGATTTCGATCTGATCTTCGGCGCGGTGAAGTTGAATTTGAAGGTCGTCGAAGTGCCGATCCGTTATCTCGCGCGCACCTACGGCGAAACGCAGATCTCGCGCTTCCGGCACGGCTTCCTGCTGCTGCAAATGGTCGTGTTCGCATGGCGCAAGCTCAAGGCGTACTGACGCAACTCGAAAAGCCAGCGGCGTTGTTCGCGCTGGCTTTCGCGGTGCGTCTCGCCTGGCTCGCCTTCACCGGCGTTTCTGCGCCAGCGACCTTCCATCCCGACAGCCCGATTTTCCTGGCGCTCGCCGTGGGGCCCGATTGGTGGCAGGGCTCGGCCGATCGGATGCCGGGCTATACGATCTTTCTGCATCTGACGATGGCGCCTTTCGGCGCCGACGCTTATTGGGCACCGATCGTCGTTCAGATGGCGATCGACGCGGCCGCTTGCGTCGCCATCGCCCGCACGGCCGACATGGTCAAGCCGGGGGCGGGGCGCTATGCCGGGCTGCTCGCGGCGCTGAATCCGACACAGATCGTGCTGGCCGCGACGATGCTGGGGGACACGATCTTCGTCGCCTGCCTTGCCTTCGGCTTCCTGTCGCTGGCGCGATTGTGGAAGGGCGAAGGCGGGCCCGCCGCACTCGGGTTTTCGTTCGGCTTGGCGCTGTTCAACCGCGCGGTGGTGTGGCCGTTTTTGCCGGTTCTCGGGCTTGGGATTTTCCTGCTGAAGCGCGGCCGCCAAGGGGTGCGCGATGCCGCGATCGTGCTGGGCATCGTGGCGGCGTTCGCGGCGCCGATGATTTTGCGCAACGGCGTGGCGTACGGGACTTTTGCGCTGTCCTCGCAGGGGCCGATCCATATGGCGCTGTGGTGGTACCCGCTGGTCCGGGAGGCGGAGGACGGCACGCCCTATCCGCGCAGCGCTGCCGCGTTGCGCCAGCGTTATGTCGAATTGCGGGGCGAGGGCGAACGCAATCCGTTCGACGAAGCGGCGATCTTCCGCGAATTGACCCGCGAATATCTATGGGCGCTGCCGCCGCAGGCTTTCGTCAAGGCGTGGCTGTCGGGCATGGCGATCAATCTCGCCTCGCCCGCGACGCTGATGATCCCGCAAGTGATGAAGATCCAGCGCATCGGATTCTACGATACCGAAGGCGATACGCCATTCGCGAAGATGCGCAACTTCATCGCCGAAAGCTCGACAACGCGCTATCTCGTTTGGCTGGCGGCCGGCGCTTTGATCGAGTGGCCGGTGCGCTTGCTGGGCGTGGTCGGGCTGTGGCTACTGCTGCGACATCGCGAACGTCGTGCGCCCGCGGTTTTCGCGATCGCTTGGATCGGTTTCATCCTGGCGGTGCAAGGGCCGGTCGCCTCGGCCAAATATCGTCTGCCGATCGAACCGATCGCCATGGCGCTGGCGGGGATCGCTTTGACGCGGCGGGAAATATGACGGCGCTCGCGGCGGCGCTGGCGATGCTGATCGCCAATCATGCGCTGTTCGCGGCTTCCGCCTGGTCTTGGATCTTGTGGCTCGGCTTCGCGGCTTTCTCGATCGCGGCGCTCGCAAGGGGCCGAATGCGTCTCGTCCCCGTTGCGCCGATCGGACGGCCCGACGCGGCGGCGATTGCGTTGGGTCTTGCAGCGCTCGTTCCCCAGGTGGTGCTGATCGTCACGACATGGCGGCGCGAATTCGGCTTTGGCGGCGACGCCTCCTTCCATATCGGCGTTATGTTCCGCTTGCTCGCATGGTGGATGTCGCCGCCATTCGTCGTGCCCGCGGAAAGCCTCGACACCGGTGCGCTCGACGATTTGCGCGCGGCGCCGTGGCGTTTGGCGATGTCGCGCGCGTTCTTGTTCGCCGTCGCGGCGACCGGCATTCTCGCGCTTGCGCGTCGCCATGCGCGTCTCGCCCTGGCGCTTGCGACGATCCTTTTGCTTGCCTGGGGCGGATTCGAATCGGCGCGCGAGTTCCGCTATCCGGCGCTTTCCTATCTCGGCGCGTTTCCCTTCGCGCTGCCGGCGTTCGTTTTGGGCGTCCCGGAGCTCGCGTTTCGGCTCGGCAATCTTACGGCCATTGCGATATGGATGTTCGTATTGCGGCCGCTCTTGTTGCGGCGTTGGCCCGATCCGCCGGCCCTTGTGGCGGCGGCGTTTTGCTTTTGGGCCGAACCGTCGTTGATATTCCTCGACGCGGCTTATCTTGAGGCGTGGTGCCTCGTCTTCCTGTTGTTGGCGGTGGAGACACGACTGCGTGTGGGGCCCGATGGGGCCGTCCTCGCCTGCTTGCTGGTTGGTTTCGCGGCCGCCGCGAAGGAAGGTGCGATTTTCTTGCTGCCGTTTTTCTGGTTATCGGCGTTGCCTTGGCGCGACGTCGCGACGCGCGGGCGCGATGCGACGCTGGCGGCGCTCGCGGCGGGCCTGCCTTTCGTTGCGTTCTTCGTCGCTAATCGTGCGGCAGGGCTGGCGCGCGCCGTGTCGTTCGGTTTACCCGATGCGACGACGTTCGAAGCATTCGTAGAAACCGCGACGCGCGCGGTCTCGCCGGGTGCGGGCGGTTTCGCCGCCGCGCTGGCGCTGGGTCTTGCACTTCTGCTGCGCGCGCGCGATCGCGCGGCCGGGGCGGCGATGCTCGCCGGTGCTGCGTGTCTGATCGCGTTTTTCCATTTCGAGCGCGGATCGGCGGGCTACGCGGGCGTGCTGCGCTATTTTCTTCCCGCGCTGCCGTTGCTCGCGGCGGGAATATTCGCGAACGGCGTATCGCGCTTCGCGCTGGTGGCGATCCTCGTGGTGCAGACGCCGTCCTTGTACGCCGCCGCCGCGCGCGCTTTGGGGCCGGTCGAAGCGCGTAGCTTCGTCGAGTATTACGACGCACCCTTCGTCTTTCCGATCAAATCGGCGATCGCTGAGTCGGGCCTGCCGCCCGATTCGCGGATCGCGGTGCTGCGTCCAGATGCGGCCTTCGTGCCGGGCGCTGCGATGGGACGGCAGGGTGCCGTTCTCGAGTTCACCGACGACGGCGATTGCGGCTGTTCGCCGTCGCGGCCCGCGGTGATGATGCTGGCGCCGGCCGCGACGGGCTATGCGGCGGCGGATCTGGCGGGCGATTCGCCGATCCCGCGCGGATTCGGTCCGGAGATCGCACGTATCGAACGCTGGCGTGCGGCGCGCGCGTCGATGCCCGCTTGTCAGGCGGCGATCCGGCAAAGCTGTTCGCGGATCATCGAGCGCGAATTCGACGGCCGTCCGACGCTCGCGCTCGGAATTCGCTGATCGCGGCGGGCAGCGCGATCAACAGGGCGATCAGCCAAGGCTCGACCACCACCGAATAACGCGGCAGTGCGACTTGCGTCGTCGCGAAACCCAGGAAATAGGCGTTGACGCCGAGAGCCGCGTAGATCGCGAACCGCCAAGCGGGGCCGCGCTTGGCCGACGCGAACCATAGCGGGATCGCCAGCCAACACGCTGCAAAGGCGATCGCCAATGCCGGAAATTGGACCAGCGTGGCTCCGGCCCAGAACAGATCGACGGGCGTCACTCGCGATCCCGCCTCGATCGCCGCCATGCGCTTCGCCTCGGCCAAAGGCGGCGCACCGGGTTCGGGTGCCGCAGCGCAAGCCGCCAATCGCGCCGCGACAGGGCCTTGCGGCAGGAACGACAGCAGCCACAGGCCATAGTAATTCGCGCCCGCTTGGCGAACGTAGCCGCGCGGATCGTGGCGGATCGCCTCGCGCGCCAGCGCGCCCGCGACATACGCCATGTCAGGGCGCACGCGCTCGGGCTGGCGGGCAATCCAAGCGCCGATCTCGGGCAGCACGGCCGTGTAGAGCTGCGGGTTGTAGGCGTTCATCGCCGCGCGCCATGCGCCGTGCGGGAACGCGGCCGCGTCGATTTCGGCGCGGAAAGGTGCCGCTTTCTCGGCGATGCGCGCGGGCAGATCGCCGAACTCGCTCGCCATGCCCGGCGCGATCAGATGCGCGGTATAGCCAAGCAGCGAATAGCCGCCGATATCCTGAGTGCCGAAAAACCCGAATCGCGCCTGGTTGACCGCCGAAGCGCCCAGCAGCGGCAACGCCGCCATCGCCATGATCGCCAACGTGCCCGCGATCCGGCGCGTGGCGAGCAGCAGAAACAGCCCCGGCAGCGCGCCCAGGAACGCGTAGCCCGCCGGGCGCATCAGGATCGCAAGGCCGAGCGTCAGACCGGCGGTGACGGCGGCACGCCAGGTGAAGCGGCGGCTCAGCGTCGCGATCGCGGCGAGATGGAAGGCGAGCAACGCCGCGAACGGCGTTTCGGCCAGCATGTAGCCCGCGAACCCCGCCAGCGACGCGTTGCCGGCAAGCAGCGCGAGGGCGACGACCGCCGCCAGCGGATCGGCCAGCGTTCGGCCCAGGCAATGCGCGAGCGCCGCCAGCCCCGCCAGCAAAAACAACGTTTGCGCGGCGAATAGGAAGCCCCATTCGGCGTCGGTGACATGGACCAGCCACAAGAACAGCGGATAGCCGATCGTGCGATGCGATTCGAACAGCAGATAGGATTCGCTGTCGCGCGTCGTGCAAATGGCGCCGGGCGTCATCGCGAGCTGCGACAGCAACGCCGCCGCCAAGACGATCGCCATCGCCATGCGGTAGCGACGGGGATTTGCGGCCAGGCCCTCGCGGCCTTGCCGCCACAGGCGGGGCAGGGTGCCTTGGCCGATCAGCGCGGCCAAGGCGGCCGCGATCGCGAGCCCCGCGACCGCCCGAAAAACCGTGCCCGCCGCGAATCCCTCGCGGTGATAGAGCAAAAAATCGAGGCGCGGACCGAAACCGGTCGGCGCAAAGGCGACGATCGCCGCCGTCGCGACGGCGGACAAGATGGCGAGCAGCCAAGCGATCCGGGCGAAATATGGCATCGCCGCTTTATAGCCGAGGCGGGCCCCTATGGCTCTTGTTTCGACGATGGGATATAGGGGGCGAAGCCTCGAAAGCAGCGTGACGATTCCGCCCATGTCGCCATCCTCGATTTCCCCCGCCCGTCTGCGCCTTTACGGCACGCCATGGAATTTTCTGGCGATCGCACGCGACATGCTCGCGGGCCGGTTCGGGCGCGGCGGCGAGGTCGAACGGCTGGAGACGCAGGTCGCGTCGTTCGTGGGCATGCCGCACGCGGTGGCGATGCCCACGGCGCGCGCGTCGATCTATGCCGCGATCAAGGCGCTGATCCGCCCGGGCCAAGCGGTGATCCTTTGCCCCTACACCATCGTCGACGTCGTCAATATGGTGATTTGCGCGGGCGCGCGGCCCGTCTTCGCCGACACCGAGCCCGACGGCTACAATATCGACCCGAGCGCGGTCGAGCGGTTGCTCGCCGAAACGCCCGATGTCGGCGCCGTCATGGTCACGCATTTCTACGGCGAGCTTTGCGCGGTGGAGGAGATCGCCGCGATGTGCCGCAAGCGCGGCGTGCCGTTGATCGAGGATGCGGCCCAAGCCTTCGGCGCGACGTCGAACGGCGTGCGCGCGGGCGCCTTCGGCGATGTCGGTATCTTCAGCTTCGGCCTCTATAAGAACATCAATTCGATCTATGGCGGCATGGCCGTGCTGCGCGACGGCGAGATCGCGCGGCGTATCCGCGCGGAGATCGCCGCGTGGCCCGTGCAGCCGATGGGCGATTTTCTGCCCAAGCTGATCAAAGCCGCGATCGTGGACGCGCTGACGCGCCCGTTGTTGTTCAAGCTGTTCGCGTTCCGCCTTTTCCGCTTCGCTTATTTGCGCGACGTGAAGCCCATCGCCAATCAGCTGCGCGTCGACTTCGATCCCAAGATCAAACGTGAACTACCCGATTCCTATAAAATCCGAATGAGTCCCGCCCAGGCGCGCGCGATTCTGCGCCAGCTCGACGACGTCGACCGGCGCACGGCCGCGCGCATCGCCAACGCCAAACGCTATCACGACGGCCTCGACGGTCTGCCAATCATCAGGCCCAAGCTGCGCGCGGATGGCCGCTCGATCTATACGTATTACTGCCCCGCCGTCGCCGACCGGCCCGATTTCGTGCGGTTTTTGCAGTTGCGCGGCCGCGACGCGGCCGAGAACTATCACCGCAACTGCGCCGATCTCGACGTGTTCGCCGAATATAGGGCCGATTGTCCCAATGCGCGACGCATGTCGGCGGGGCTCGTCTATCTGCCGTCCTATCCGGGCCTGACCGCCGAGGATATCGACGCGACGACGCGCGCGATCCGCGCGTATTTCGCCGAAAAGTCGCGATGACGCGTCTGGCGATCGTCGGTGCGGGGCCGGCGGCACTGGCCGCCGCCCTGGCCGTGATCGCGCGCGGCATGACGCCCGAAATTCTCGACATCGCCGCACCGCCCCCGGCGGCGGCGGTGGCATTGCGCGACCGTCTGGCGGCGTCGGCGCCCGATGCGTGGCGCGCCGAAGATCGCGCGGCGGCGCAGGCCCCCGCCCAACCCTCGCGGCCGGTGCCGCGCAAAGCCTGGTTCGGTTCCGATTTCGCCTTCGCCGACGAGTCGTTCGGGATTAGCTCCGCCGGGCCCGTGCCGTCGCGCGCCTTCGGTGGCTTTTCGACGATCTGGGGCGCGGCCGTGCTCGCCCCCCAGGCGGTCGATCTCGCCGATTGGCCGGTCGAGGTGACGCGGGTATTGGGCCCGGCGCTCGACCGTGCGAGCGCGATTTTGCCGGCCCGCGCGGCGAACTTGCCCTATGGCGCGCAGATCTCGGCCTTGCGCGCCGATGCCGCCGGTCTTGCGCCAACACTCGGGCCCGCCAATCTCGCGGTCGATGGCGCAGCGTGCAACGCGTGCGGGATGTGCCTGTCGGGTTGTCCCTATGGCGCGATTTTCGATGCTGGGCCGCGACTGGCGTCCCTCGAACGCGCGGGAAAGCTCTCGATTCGGCGCGACGTCTTCGTCACCGACTTCGACGAGGACGGGAAAGAGGTCGCGTTGCGCGGCCTCGATCTCGCCGCGCGATGCCGGATCGAAGCGCGTTATTCGCGCGTCTTCCTTGCCGCCGGCGCGATCGGGACCACGCGCATCGCCTTGCGCGCGCGCGCATTGTTCGATCGCGACGTCGTGATGAAGGACAGCCAGAAAATTCTGCTGCCGATTCTGCGTTTGCCGGCCCCCGCCAACGCGCTCGACCCGCGCGGCCTGACCTTGGCGGGGTTGTTCGTCGATCCGCCCGCTCCCGAGGGTTACGCGCATCGCCCGCATTTGCAGATCACCGGTATGAATCC
Source organism: Tagaea sp. (assembly GCA_965228135.1). Classification (GTDB taxonomy): domain Bacteria; phylum Pseudomonadota; class Alphaproteobacteria; order CACIAM-22H2; family CACIAM-22H2; genus Tagaea. Next base: position 3,140,816 of record OZ245798.1, on the reverse strand, counting down.
GATGTTGCTTGCGCATCTGGGCATTGGGCCCGATCCGGCGAAGGGCGCTTGGCGGCGCGCGTTGCTCCGTCCGCTTCTGGCACGATTGATGGTCGGCTGGGGCGGCTTGCATTCGGACTATTCGGGCGGGCTGACATTGCGTCTGTCGCCGGGCGATGGCATGCGCGATGCGTTGACCATCCGCACCCGCGAATCGGCGAAAGCCGCTCCCGCCGCGCGCGCCGCCGTCGCGGCGTTCCGGCGCGCGCTGGCCCCGACGCGCACGTATATTCCGCCGGTGGGCTGGCGGGTCGTGGCGCCCGGCGAAGGCAACCATATCGGCGGATCGCTGCCGATGAACGGCGGTGCCGGGCTTTCCAGCGACGCGTTGGGCCGGCCGCTTGGTTTCACGCGCGTCCATGCGCTCGACGCCAGTACATTCCCCAGCGTCCCGGCGACGACGATGCTGCTTCTGTCGATGGCCAATGCCGACCGGATCGCGCGGGAGGTGTCGTTTGACGATTGAACGCCTCGACGCGCCGATCTCGGCGGCGGACGCCGCGCGTTTGGCAGAACTGCACGCGCAAGCCTTGCCGCGTTCATTGGTCGCGGCGCTTGGCGCGCGCTATATGCGGGCGTTCTATGCCTACTGTGCTGCGTCGGCGCACGAAACCTTGCGCGTCGCGCGCGACGCGGGCGGCGCCGTGGTCGCGGCTTGTCTGATCAGCGCCCGGCCCGACGATTTGGGAAAGCGGTTGCGCGGCGCTACGCCGCTGTTGAGCGCGGCGGTGGCCCACCCGCGTGCCTGGCCCGATCTATTGCGCGCGGCCTTCGGCGACGGAACGCCGGCGGCGGGACCGGAGATCGTCCTGTTGTTCACCGATGCGGCTGCGCGCGGCCATGGGCTAGGTGCGGCGTTGGTCGGGGCTGCCGCGCGGGAGAGCGGGCGTTTGTCGGTCGTGACCGAGGACGAACGCGGCAACCGCGCGCTCGCTTTTTATCGCAAAAACGGTTTCGTGGATTCGGGCGTCGTCCGGCTCAACGGCAAGGCGTTCCGCCGGCTGGTGCGCGATGCTTGATCGGGTGATGGAGCGACGAAAATGTGCGGCATAGCCGGTCGGATCGATTGGCGGGGCGCCGATCGGCGTGCGGATGTCGCGCGAATGTGCGACGCGATCGCCCATCGCGGACCCGACGCGCGCGCGGTCGAAACGCTGGGGGCGGCGACGCTCGGCCATCGGCGTTTGGCGATCATCGATTTGTCGGCGGCGGCCGAGCAGCCGATGTTCGACGCCGCGCGCAGCCACGCGATCGTCTTCAACGGCGAGATCTACAACTTCCTCGACGTTCGCGCCGAACTTGAAACCAAGGGTGTGGCATTCCGCACGCGCTCGGATACCGAAGTCGTTCTCGAAGCCTATAAACGCTGGGGCGCCGCGGCGCTCGACAAATTCGTCGGCATGTTCGCGATCGCGATTTGGGACGTCGCCAAGCGCGAATTGTTCCTCGCGCGCGACCGCTTCGGCGAAAAGCCGCTTTATTACGCCGAGCTCGCCGATGGTTTCGCGTTCGCCTCCCAGCTTGACGCGTTGGTCGCGGACGCAAGCGTACCCCGCAAGCTTGACGAAGCCGCGCTCGGTCATTTCCTCGCCTTCGGCTATACGGGCGGAGAACGCGCGATCCTGTCGGCGGCGCGCAAACTGCCGCCGGCGAGCTGGGCGATTTACGGCCCCAATGGGTTTTCGGGCCCGCGTCTCTATTGGTCGCTGCTCGATCACTACGCGTCGACTTCGGCGCCGCGCGACCTGGGACAGGCGGCGGAAGGCCTTGCCGCCCATCTCGACCGCGCCAGTGCCGGGCAGTTGATCGCCGACGTGCCGGTGGGTGCGTTTCTGTCGGGCGGGGTCGATTCCTCGGCCATCGTGGCGAGTTTGTGCCGCGCGCGGCCGCCGCAAAGCATCGAAACTTTCAGCGTCGGCTTCGACGTCGCGGGGTTTTCCGAGACCGACGAGGCGCGACTTGTTGCCGTCCATCTCGGCACCACGCATCGCGATCGCACCGTCGCGTCGGCCGATGGCGCGCGGCGCAATTGGGCGGCCGCTTGGGACGAGCCGTTCGCCGACACGTCGATGGTGCCGACTTGGATGCTCGCGCGGTTCGCCCGCGAACGCGTGACGGTGGCGCTGTCGGGCGACGCGGGCGACGAGTTGTTCGCGGGCTACGATACCTATGTCGCGGACGGGTTGCGTCGCATGGTCGCATGGCTGCCCGGCGGCGTCTTGGGCGGCGCTTCGGCGCTCGCGGGCGCGCTATTGCCCGCGCGGCGCGGGAAGGTGACTTGGGATTTCAAGATCCGCCGCTTCCTCGATTACGCGGCCCGGCCGGCGGAAATCGCGCATGTCGATTGGCGGCGAATCTTCGCCCCTGCCGAAATCGCCGGGTTGCTGCGCCCGGCTTGGCGGCGCGTCGCCGACGCGGATGTCTACGCCGATGCGCGCCGTGCGGCGCAGGAAGCGCGCGATCTGCACTGGATCGACCGCATGGGCTATATCGATATCCGCACTTGGCTGCCCGATGACATCCTGGTGAAAGTCGACCGCGCGACCATGGCGCATGGGCTGGAGGCGCGTGCGCCCTTCCTCGACCATCGCTTGGCCGAATTCGCGGCCGGTTTGGCGCCCGCACTCAAAATGGCCGGGACCGCGCGTAAGATCGTGCTGAAGGAAAGCCAGCGCGCGCGTTTGCCCGCGGCCACGCTCGCCCGGCGAAAGGCCGGTTTCAACGCGCCGGTCGCCGACTGGATTGAAAATTGGACCGGCGCACTGTCGCCCGAAGCCTTGGCGGGCGAGCATTTCGAGCCAGCGGCGATCGCCGCCCTGGCCGCCGACCACCGTGCCGGCCGCGCCGATAACGGCCATAAGCTGTTCGCGCTGGCCAATTTTGCGCTTTGGCGCGAACGGTTTGGCGTCTAAAAGAACGCCATGATTTCGGTCGTCGTCCCCGCCTTCAATGAGGAAGACGCGATCGCGCCGACCGTGGCTGCGATCCGCGCGATGCTTGATTCGTCCGGCTGGACGGATGGCGAGATCATTGTCGTCGATGATGGCTCCACCGACCTTACGGCCGAGCGCGCGGTCGAGGCGGGGGCCCGGGTCGTCCGGCATCCGGCCAATGGCGGCTATGGCTGTTCGCTGAAAGACGGCATTCGCGCCGCCAAACATGATCTGATCGCGATCACGGACGCAGACGGCACCTATCCGATCGATCGTATTCCGTCGCTGGCCGCGCGGGTTCAGGCCGGGTTCGACATGGCGGTCGGCGCGCGCCAGGGCGAAGCGTATCGCGAATCGGCGCTCAAGCACCCGTTGCGAATTCTGCTCAAATTCCTGGTCGAGTTCACCGCCGGCCAGAAAGTGCCAGATCCCAATTCGGGTCTGCGCGTGTTCCGCCGTTCCGGAATCGTGGAGCATTTCCCGGCGCTGTCGCAGGGCTTCAGCTTCACGACGTCCGCGACGCTCGCCTATATGTCGACCGGCAAATTCGTGGTCTACGAGCCGATCCCCTACGCCAAGCGCGTGGGCACGACGAAGGTGCGGCTGCTGCGCGATTCGCTGCGCACGCTGCAATTCATCGTGCAGGCGATTCTGTTCCACAATCCGCTGAAGCTTTTCCTTTGTGTGACGCTCGCGGCGTTGATTTTCGCCGCGATCTCCGCGGTCGTCGCCGCGATCGTCGGCGGCTGGGTCGCGTGGGCGTTCGTTCTGCTGGGCCTTCTCGTCGCCGCCCTTTCTTGTCTGATCGGTTTGGTCGCCGACATGATCCGGCAGACCTCGGCGCGCGCGCGCCACAAGGACGAATCGCGATGAGCGCCATTTTGGTCGCGGGCGGCGCCGGCTATGTCGGTTCGCATGTGTCGCGCGCGCTCGCGGCGGCGGGGCATTTGCCGGTCGTGCTCGACGACCTTAGCGCCGGCAAGCGCGAATTCGTGAAATGGGGCCCGTTCGTCGAAGCGGGGATCGACGACGTCGCCGCGGTCGACGCGACGATCGCCGCGCATCGGATCGAGGGCTGCATCCTGCTGGCCGGATCGATCGAAGTCGGCCGTTCGGTGCGCGAGCCGCTCGCCTTTTGGCGCAACAACGTCGCGGCGCCGCTCGTGCTGTTCGAACGTTTGGCGAAGGCGAAGGCGAGCGCGATCGTCTTCTCGTCGACCGCCGCGGTCTATGGCGCGCCCGATTTCGTGCCGATCCCGGAAACGCACCCGCTGCGCCCCGCCAATCCCTATGGCGAAACCAAGCTCGCGATCGAGCGTGTGCTGGCGGCGCAGCGCACCGCCGGCGGTGCCGCTTGGATGGCGCTGCGCTATTTCAATGCGGCGGGTGCGGCGTCGGAAGACGGGATCGGCGAAATGCACGATCCCGAAACCCATCTCATTCCGCTCGCCTGTCTTGCGGCCCTCGGCGCGAAACCGCCGCTGTCGATCATGGGCGACGATTACGATACGCCCGACGGCACCGCGATCCGCGACTATGTGCATGTCGAGGATTTGGGCCGTGCGCATGTCGCCGCCCTGACGGCGGCCTTCGCCGGGCGCTCGGGCGCCTATAATCTCGGAACCGGCAACGGCAACTCCGTGCGCGAAGTCATCGCGGCGGTCGAGCGGATCGGCGGCCGCAAAGTACCGCAGACGACCGTGCCGCGCCGCCCTGGCGACGTTGCAAGACTTGTGGCGGATCCGGCGCGCGCGCGCGTCGATCTCGATTGGACCGCGCGCCACGATCTCGACGCCATCGTCGCCAGCGCTTGGCGCTGGCATCGGACGCAAGTTGGAGACGCGAAATGAGCGTGAAGCTTCCCGAACCCGCCAAAGCCCGTGTGGGCGTTATCGGCCTTGGCTATGTCGGTCTACCGTTGGCGGTGGCGCTGGCGCGCGGGGTCACGACGATCGGCTTCGATATCGACAAGGCGCGCGTGGGCGAACTCGCGCGCGGCCATGACCGCACGAACGAAATCGAAAAGGACCGCCTGACCGCCAGCAAGCTGAAGGTCACGTCGGATGTCGCGGATATCGCCGGGCTCGACGTCTATATCGTCACGGTGCCCACGCCGGTCGACGTCGCCAATCGGCCCGATCTGGGGGCGGTCCTGTCCGCTTGCCGCACGGTCGGCAAGGTGATGCGCAAGGGCGCCGTCGTCGTCCTCGAATCGACCGTCTATCCCGGCGTCACCGAAGACGTCGCGGGGCCGGCCCTCGAGAAGGAATCGGGCCTTAAATCCGGCGTCGATTTCTTCCTGGGCTACAGCCCGGAACGCATCAATCCCGGCGATCGTGAGCACACGGTCGATCGCATCACCAAGGTCGTCGCCGGACAAACGCCCGAAGTCGCCGATCTGCTCGCGGGGCTTTACGGCCTCGTCACCAGCGGCGGCACGTTCCGCGCGCGCGACATCAAAACGGCCGAAGCCGCCAAGGTGATCGAGAACGCGCAGCGCGACATCAACATCGCCTTCATGAACGAGATCGCGATGATCTTCGGCAAGATCGGCGTGTCGGTGCACGACGTATTGGCCGCCGCCGGCACGAAGTGGAACTTCCTGCGCTTCACACCCGGCCTGGTCGGCGGGCATTGCATCGGCGTCGATCCTTATTACCTCGCGGATCTCTCGCAGCGTTTGGGGCATCATCCGGAAGTCATCCTCGCCGGGCGGCGGATCAACGATGCGATGGCGGGCTATGTCGCCACGCGCATCGCGCGCGAACTCGTCGGCATCGGCGGGGCCGGGGCGCGGCGCATTCTGGTCCTCGGCTTGACCTTCAAGGAAAACGTGCCCGACCTGCGCAATTCCAAAGTCGCCGATCTGGTCCGCGCCTTGGCCGAATGGGGCCATCAAGTCGACGTGCTCGACCCGGTCTGCGACGGCGACGAAGCCAAGCATGAATACGGCTTCGCGCCGTTGAAGACGCTGCCGGCGAAAGCGGGCTACGACGCGATCGTCGGTGCGGTGTCGCACGACGCGTTCGCGGCCTGGAAGATCGCCGATTTCCAGAACGCCGCGAAACCCGGCGCCTTGATCGCCGACATCAAGGGCATGTGGCGCGGCCGCGACTTCCCCGGTTTCGCGCGCTGGGAACTTTAACCGACGTAAGCCGCAATCTCCGCGCGGACCAAGGCGGCGGGATCCTTGCCCGCCCGCCAATCGGCGTACCATTTGGCCGTCGCGTCGACCGCGCGCGCGAAATCCATTTCGGGCCGCCACGCCAAATCGCGCGCCGCCTTTTCCGACGACAGCAGCAGATAGGGCGCTTCGTCGGGCATGGGCGCGTTCTCGAGCGTCACGCCGGGTTTGCCGCCGTTGAGCGCGGCGAAACGCTCGATCAATTCGCCCACGGTGCGGCGATTTTTGGGATCGGGCCCGAAATTATAAGCGCCCGATTTGCCCGATTGGATCAGCGCCAGATAGCCCGACAGCGGATCCAGCACATGCTGCCACGGGCGGATCGCCCCCGGCCGGCGCAGCACGAGCGGCTTGTCTTCGGTCAGCGCACGTACCGCGTCGGGCACGATGCGGTGGGCGGCCCAATCGCCGCCGCCGATGACATTGCCGGCACGCCCGACGGCCAGCGCCACATCGTTTTTGAAGAACGACGCGCGGAAAGACTCGACGACGATTTCCGCCGCCGCCTTGCTGGCCGAGTAAGGATCTTGCCCGCCCAGCCGATCGCTTTCGACAAAGGCGTGGCCCGCCCCGTCATTCGCGTAAACCTTGTCCGACGTCACGACCAGGATGCGCGTGAGCGTCTTCACGCCGCGCAAGGCATCCAGCACATTGGCCGTGCCGCTCACATTGGTTTCGAAGGTCCCGGCGGGATCTTCATAGGACGGCAGCACCAAGGCTTGCGCGGCCATATGGATCGCGATTTCTGGCTGGAACTCGGCGATCGCGCCGCGCAACGCGTCCAGATCGCGGATATCGCCCACGACGTGACGCGCGCAGAGTTTCGATCCGCCGATCAGGTCGAACAAAGCGGGCTTGGTCGCGGGCGGCAGCGCGAAGCCGCAAACCTGCGCCTTCATCGAATGCAGCCAGGCAAGCAGCCAGCTTCCCTTGAAGCCGGTATGCCCGGTCAGGAAAACGCGTTTGCCGGCGAAATACGGCGCGAACATGAAGCGAGATTGCGTCAGTTGGCGCGTCGCCGCAAGCGCGCGGCCTGAAACCCGTCCATGCCATTCGCCGGCGTGGTGAGGAGGTCGCCGTTGGCGTCGATCAATTCGCCGCGCCCGCCGATTTCGGCTGCGGTCACGGGGATGCGCGCAAACTCGCGATGACGATCCAGGAACGCCGCCACGCGCTGGCTGCCCTCGCGCTTATCCAGCGAGCAGACCGCGTAGACGAGCGTGCCGCCTTGTTCGACCATCGCGGCGGCGGCGTCGAGCAAACGATCCTGGGCGGCCATCAGCTTGACCGCATCGGCGGAGTTTTTGAGATGCGCGATCTCCGGATGGCGGCGCAACGTACCCGTCGCCGTGCAGGGCGCGTCCAAGAGCACTAACGGATAGGGCGCCTTCGGCTTCCACTTGGACGCGTCGGCGTTGACGATCTCCGCTTCCAGCATCGTGCGCGCGAGGTTTTCGACCACCCGGTCGAGACGCTTGGCGGACTGATCGACGGCGGTGACCTTGCCGCCCGCGGCGGCGAGCTGCAGCGTCTTCCCGCCGGGGGCGGCGCAAAGATCGAGCACGCGTTGGCCCGCTATGTCGCCCAACAGCCGCACGGGCAACGCGGCGGCTTCGTCCTGCACCCACCAAGCGCCTTCTTCGAAGCCCGGCAATTCGGCGACATTGCCCGCTTCTTCCAAGCGCAGCGTGCCGGTCGGCAGCAATTTGGCGCCGAGCTTCGCGGCCCAATCGGCGGCGCTGGATTTTACCGTGATGTCGAGCGGCGGCTCGCGCAATTGCCCGGCGACGATTTCGCGCGCCTTCGCCTCGCCCCAGCTATCGACCAGAATGGCCCAGAGCCAGGCGGGCGTGTCGGCGCGGGGTGCGTCGATCGCGGCGAGCATCTTCTCGCCATCGCGCGACACGCGGCGCAGCACGGCGTTGACGAGCCCACGCAATTGCTGCGGGGCGAGATCGACCGTCTCGCCGACCGCCGCATGGGCTGGGGTACCCAGGAACAGCAATTGCGCGACGCCCAACCGCAGCGGCGATTCGACCGGCTTGGGCGGCGCACCCTTGTCGAGGCATTGCGCCAGGATCGCGTCGATGGTGCCCAGGCGCCGTAGCACCGTCGCCGACAGCATCCGCGCGAAGCCGCGATCGCGCGGTTCCAGCACGCGCAAGGTCTGCACGCCGGCCATCGCATCCTCCAGCGTGCGCTTGCCTTGCAATACGGCGTCGAGCAATTGGGCGGCGGCGAGGCGTGCGGACGGGGCGATTTTCATGGCCGCTAAGTAGGGGACGGGGCCTCGACGCGCAAGCACGGCTTGACCTGGGCCCGTCCGGTTGCCGATAAGGGCGGGGCATGGATCTTCCGGCCCATATCGCCGCGTTCGATCGCGGATGCCTCCGCCGCCGTGACGGCGTCTATGTGAATTCGGCCGAGATCGAACCCGCCGAGATCGCGACGGGGACAAGCGGCATCGTGTCGATGCGCAATCTTGGCCTCAACGGTCGGATGGCCAATCAGCTTCTGCAATGGGCCTTCCTGAATTTCTACGCCTGGCGCCACGATCTGCGGATCGAAGCGCCGGCGTTTCCGGCAGGTAAGCTGGTCGGCGCCGCGACATTGCCCGCTTTCGACGATCTGCCGACGATCGCCTATCGCCCATTCGAAGATGCGGCGGCGTTGGCGTTGTGGGAACAAGCCGTGCCTTTCGTCGATGTCGATTTCGACGGGTATTTCCAGGAACTGCCCGCGTGCTGGGCGCCGCATCGCGCACTATTTCGCAAGCTGCTGCGTTTCGGCGCCGAACAAGCCGCCGATGCGTGGCGCGCGAAAATCCCGGGCAAGCTGATTGCCGTGCATGTAAGGCGCGGCGATCTGGTCGATCCGGTGCATGCCGGGATTGCGCAGTTTGCGCCCGTGCCGATCGAATGGTTCGTCGATTGGGTCGCCGGTGAAATGGCGAAATCGCCGGACGCGCAGCTCTATATCGCGTCCGACAGTCGCGCCGAAATTCTGCCCGCTTTCGCGCGTTGGAACCCATTGCCGGTCGCGGCTTTCGCGGCCGACGATCAGCGCCAAGCGGTCGCGGATTTCAACGCCAAGGCGCTTGTGCCTTGCGATACCTGGAACGATCGGCCGTTCTGGGCGCATTTCGGGCCGGTCGCGGCGAAGGACGATCTGGCGACGCGGTTGAAAAAGCGACCTTGGCGCAAACGGCTTAAGGCTTGGCTGCGCCGAGGGATTTAAGCCAGCGCTTCAAGCGCCGCATCGGGCGTGCGTCGCGTTTGCGCGCGCGCGCTTCGCGATGCGCGGTGATGCGGTCGATATGGGCCTGTAGCTCGGCCTTCATCGTCGCGGGCACACGGATGAACACGTCGTCGATCACGCAGACGAAGCGATCGGCGCGCCCGTCCTTCAACGCGGCGACCGTCGCCCCGGCATCGGGCCATTGCTCCAGCCGGTTGGGCGAGGGCGGTGGGGCCAGGAAATAGCGCGCATCGTCGACCAGGATGACGTGCTCGTGCGGCGAACGGGCGATCACCGCCAATTCGCGCAGCAGCGGACATTGGTCGAGCTCGCCCGCCGTCACGGTCTGATCGGTGCCGCACCAATGGGCATCGAGCCAAAAAAGCGCCGGTCCGGGCAAAGTGGGTACGAGTTTTTCGAGGCCGGCGACGCTGTCGCCTTCGACCACGGTGACATGCGGGGAACCCGCGAAGCGCGTGCGGGCGGCGGCGGCCAGCGCGGGATCGGCCTCGACCGTCCAGACCTTGGCGAATTCGCCCGACGCCCAGGCGGCCGTGTCGCCCTTATAGGTGCCGGTTTCGACGAAATTGGCGAGCGCCAGCTTCGATTTCAGCAGCGTAGCCAGGGTTCGCGGTATCCCGAAATCGACGGCGCCCATCCGGAAAGCTTCCCATTAGAAACGACGATGGCCTGACTACTCCACCCGTCGCGGCGAGGGAAGGGGCGGCGAAGATTCTTGGTGGAATAAGCGGAATGTTTCTTGCGTTATTCCTACGAACGGGGAATCGATATGCCCCGCTTTCGGGAAGGGTTACCCAGTGGCCGACATGATCGCCCGCACGTCCGTTAAACCGCCGCGCTCTTTGGGGCGCTTGCAGGCTTTGGCGATCGCGTTGCTGTTGATCGTCGCGGGCGTGGCCATCGCGCGGGCCGATTACGTGCCCGAATTGCCGACCGCCCAGCTGCCCGAAGGGCTTCGCTAAAAACTTAACGTCCCCAGGGGCCGCGTCTGCCGGCCGACGGCACCGAGCTGCGCCCGCGCGCCGGGCTTGCCGCACGGCTTGCACCCTGAAGACCCATCGCTTGCGCTTGTACTTCCAGTGCCGCGATGCGGTTCGCCGGGTTGGGGTGGGTCGAGAACAGATTGTCGACGCCCGCTCCGGTCAGCGGATTCATGATGAACAGATGCGCGGTCGCGGGATTGCGTTCCGCACTCTCGTTGGGAATCGCCTCGACGCCGCGCGAGATTTTGGCCAGCGCCCGCGCCAGCAAACGCGGATCGCCGACGATTTCGCCGCCCGCGTGATCGGCCGCGTATTCGCGCGACCGGCTGATCGCCATCTGCACCAGCATCGCGGCCAGCGGCGCGATGATGACCGCGATCAGCGTGCCGATCATGCCGAAGCCCGACGAACGGCCGTCATTGCTGCGCCCGGCGCCGAACAACATGCCGAACTGGGCCAGCATGCCGATCGCACCCGCGATCGTCGCGGTCACGGTCATGATCAGCGTATCGCGGTTTTTCACATGCGCGAGTTCATGCGCCATCACGGCCGCGACCTCGTCGCTGTCCAGAATGTCGAACAGCCCGGTCGTCGCGGCGACGGCGGCGTTTTCGGGATTGCGGCCGGTGGCGAAGGCGTTGGGCTGCGGATTGTCGATGATATAGACCTTGGGCATCGGCAATTGCGCGCGCTGGGCGAGTTCCGCCACCATCGCGTGGAAGTTCGGCGCTTCCTGCGGCGTCACTTCGCGCGCCCCGTGCATGCTCAGCACCATCTTGTCCGCGTTCCAGTAGCTGAACAGGTTCATGCCCAGCGCGACGACGAAGGCGATCAGCATGCCCTGTTCGCCGCCCAGCGCGAATCCCACGGCGAGGAACAGGCCGGTCATGGCGGCAAGCAGGATGGCGGTCTTGGTGTAATTCATGACTTGAGATTTAGCGAAATGGGCCCGTCGTTCAAGCCTTGCCGGGGCGGTGCTTCGGGGGCATATCCCTGTCCCATGGACGAGAAACACGCCGTTTCGCCGGTGCCGCCGGCGGCCGAACCCGCCGATCCGAAAAAGCCCATGGCCAAAAAGCCGGAAACCGGCGGGCCGGAAGGCCCCGAGCCGACGCGCTATGGCGATTGGGAACGCGGCGGGCGCTGCGTTGATTTCTGACGCAGCACTCAAGCGGCTGCCGTTATTCCTGGCGGTCTTCTTCGCCGCTTGGACGATCCGCATTCTGCTGATCCCCTGGACCGACGCGGTTGCCGAAACGGTCGACGCCGCGCGGATGATCGCCGATGGCTGGCGGCTTTTGCTGTGGCTGGTACTGCCGATCGTCTGGTGCGTCGCGGTCGAGAAGATCGATCCGCGCGCGGCCGCCGATCAACGCCCGGGCACGCGGCCTTGGCTCGGCTGGGTTTTCGCGGCGGCGTATCTCGTCGCTAGCCGCCTCGCGGGCGTCGCGGCCGGCGAGCATTGGCATCTGATCCCCGCCGATCTGCCGCCGATGACCTTCTACGTGTCGCTGGTCGGGCTCGCCTTCATCGCACTGGTCGAGATTTACGTTTTCTACGGCCTGGTGCTGAAGGCGCTGCGCCGGCGCTTCGCGTTCTGGTCCGCCAATCTGATCGCATCGGCGTTGTTTGCGGCGATCAACGTGCCGGGCTGGGTGGCGCTGATCGAACTCGACGCGAAGACGCTGATCCTACTTCTCGCTCAAGTCTTCGTATTCGGCGTGTTGCTGGGGATCACTGTGCGCATGACGGGCTTCGTGCTCGCGGCGATGCTACTGCATCTGGCCAACAACGCGCTGCAAGGCCTCGGCTTCCCGGGTTAGGCCGGGGAAGCCCTTTTGGCCGGGTTCGGCTTCGTGCGGGTGACGACGGCAACGCCATACCACCCAAGCTGGGGCGACGGGTTTTACGTCAAGAAAACTTAGAATTCCGAAGGTCGGACCGGCCAAGTTGATGTCTTGACAGGAAATCGCCCGGAACGGCCGGGCGGGCGTGATATCCACAGGCTTGCCGGGTCGACAGCTATTTTTGCAGCAAAATCAACGCCCGACGCGATTTAAGGGGCCCGTGCGACTCGGGGGAGGGCCGGTCCAGGTGTTTTCGGCGGATGAATTTTACCCCTGAAAAATCAATAACTTAAGAAAATGGGCCAAAATCCGTTTGCGGGACCCCCCCCACGTGCTACCCAAATCGACGTCAGGAAAGCGAACCGTCTTTTGACATTCGCGCCGTTTTGTCCGGGCGGGACAACCAAGGCTCCGACGTTCCGATGGAGGTTCCGGCGGCTCGCGCAAGCGAGCTGCCGGGACCACCTCTCCCTCGCGAATTCTCCAAAATAAAATGAGGCGTCAGGGGCGATCTTGCGATCGCAAGCCGTTGTCCGGGCGGGACAAAAGGCTCCCTGACGCCTCAATCGAGGCTGGTCGGACCGGTATGCACCGCCGGTCGTGACTGTCGCACCGGCCTTGGCGGGTGCCCCCGCCGGGGTCGATGGCCTCCTGGCAGCCTTGAACTCGAACCCGCCGCCGGTGGACCTGCTTCGCACCCGGAAACGGCCCCTGGTCCGGCCGATCCCGCGCGTTCCACCGGCAGGGGATGAGGGTGCCACGCGCGGCCCCGCCACCCCGTCGTTCGAGACATCCCGGTCGCCTTGCCGTCGCTACCGTCCCCAACCCGAGCCTCGTGCGAGCCTCGCGCCCGTCGATCCTTGCGGATCCACCGCCCTTGCGGACGATGCGGTCGCGTCCCTCGCGATCCCCGGCGGTCCCGGTGCGGCGACCCCTTGAGGGCGCCCACCCGTCGTTCCGCCGCCGACCCGCCCCTTGCGGGACGTCGAGGCCCCGATCACGGGGGCCGGCAGCCACGGCAAGGGCGAACCGCCGATGCCGCCCCGACCGACCTGGCGTGGCCCGGCTCCTCAAGGGAACCGGACGACCGTCGCATCGGGAAGGAGTTTCCCGCCGCCGCCGGGTTAACCCCGGCTTGGGCCTGGAAAGCTCCGGAAGATCGTCCCCCACCTCTCGACCCCGCGCCCAAGCCCTTTCGGGTCGGGCGTCTGCCAGTGACTCTCGGCGTCAGCTCAACGCCGGTTGCGGGTGTCGTCGGGGTGGCGGCTCTGGATCTCCCCTCTCACGCTTGCCGAGGGAAAGGGTCTCAAAACGCCCCTATGGCGACAATCGCAATCGCCGCCGCGCCGATAGAATCTTGTTGATGGAACCGCGAGTTGATCACAGGCCGTTCAACCGCCATCCACAGATCGATCCACAGGACGGAACGACGGGATGCGCCACCGCACTGCGATTGACGCCTCGGTCAACCCGGTCTAAATCCATGAGGGCATACGGATTTTTGCACGCGGATTCGTCCGCACGAGGGAGCATGGCCAACGATCAGACGCACGCCGCCGGCGGTAAACGCCCGCGGCCGCTATCCCCGCATCTTCAAGTCTATCGCTTGCCGGTCACGGCGCTGTCGTCGATCACGCATCGCGCGACCGGCGTCGCGTTGAGCGTGGGCACGCTGCTGCTGGTCTGCTGGCTGGTCGCCGCGGCGAACGGGCCGGCGGCCTTCGCCAGCGTGTCGGCCTTCATCGGCTCGCCGATCGGCTTGCTGCTGATGTTCGGCTGGTCGCTGGCGCTGTTCTATCATTTGGGCAACGGCATCCGGCATCTGTTCTGGGATGCGGGCCATGGGTTCGACATCGCGACGGCGGAGAAATCGGCTTACGCGGTGATCGCCTTCGCGATCGGCGCCACGCTGCTCGCCTGGATCGTCGCCTTCGCCGTGCTGGGAGGGCGCTAAGATGACCGATACGACCAAATCGCTGCGCTCCCCGCTCGGCCGCGCGCGGGGCCTGGGCTCCGCCAAGGACGGCACGCATCATTGGTGGGCGCAGCGGGTCACCGCCATCGCGATGATCCCGCTGATGCTGTGGTTCGTCGCCAGCATCGTGTCGCTGGCGGGCGCCCCCTTGCCGGCGGTGCAGGCGTGGATCGCCTCGCCGATCTCGGCGGTGCTGCTGCTCTCGCTCATCGTCGCCGTGTTCCATCACGCGCAGCTCGGCCTGCAAGTCGTGATCGAAGACTATGTCCATGCCGAAGGCGTGAAGCTCGTCCTGCTGCTCGCGGTCAAGGGTGCCGCGTGGCTGTTCGGCGGCATCGCCGCTTTCTCGGTTCTCAAGATCGCGTTCGGAGGCTAGTTCCATGCCCGACGGTTCAGCGCCCGCTTTGGGCGGCAAGGCCTATAAGGTCGTCGATCACTATTACGACGTCGTCGTCGTCGGGGCGGGCGGTGCGGGTTTGCGCGCCACGTTCGGCATGGCGGCCAAAGGTCTGAAGACCGCCTGCATCAGCAAAGTCTTCCCGACGCGCAGCCATACGGTCGCGGCGCAAGGCGGCATCTCGGCGGCGCTGGGCAATATGGGCGCCGACGATTGGCGCTGGCACATGTACGACACGGTCAAGGGCTCCGACTGGCTCGGCGACCAAGACTCGATCGAATACATGTGCAAGGAAGCGATTCCGGCGATCATCGAGCTCGAGCATTACGGCGTGCCGTTCAGCCGCACCAAGGAAGGGAAGATCTATCAGCGTCCCTTCGGCGGCATGACGACCGAATACGGCAAGGGTACGGCGCAGCGCACCTGCGCCGCCGCCGACCGCACCGGCCACGCGATCCTGCACACGCTCTATCAGCAATCCTTGCGCAACAACGCCGAGTTCTTCATCGAGTATTTCGCCCTCGACCTGATCAAGGACGAAGACGGCTCGGTGCGCGGCGTGCTCGCGTGGAACCTGCTCGAAGGCACGCTGCATCGCTTCATCGGCCACCAGACCGTGCTCGCCACCGGCGGTTACGGCCGCGCCTATTTCTCGGCGACCTCGGCGCATACCTGCACGGGCGATGGCGGCGGCATGGTGTTGCGCGCCGGCCTGCCGTTGCAGGACATGGAATTCGTGCAGTTCCACCCGACCGGCATTTACGGCTCGGGCTGCCTCATCACCGAAGGCTCGCGCGGCGAAGGCGGCTACCTCACCAACTCCAACGGCGAGCGCTTCATGGAGCGTTACGCGCCGTCGGCCAAGGATCTCGCCTCGCGCGACGTGGTGTCGCGCGCGATGACCATGGAAATCCGCGAAGGCCGCGGCGTGGGGGCGAAGAAGGATCATATCCATCTTCACCTGGAACATCTCGACGCCAAGCTCTTGCACGAACGTCTGCCCGGCATTTCCGAAACCGCGAAGATCTTCGCGGGCGTGGACGTGACGAAGGAGCCGATCCCGGTTCTGCCGACCGTGCACTACAACATGGGCGGCATCCCGACCAATCTGTACGGTGAAGTCGTCACGATGAAGAACGGCAAGGCCACGGTCGTGCCGGGTCTGATGGCGATCGGCGAAGCGGCTTGCGTGTCGGTGCACGGCGCCAATCGCTTGGGCTCCAACTCGCTGCTCGACCTCGTCGTGTTCGGCCGCGCGGCCGCGATCCGCGCCGCCGAGATCGTCAAGCCCGGCACGCCGCACAAGCCCGTCGCCAAGGACGCGGCCGACAAGCATGTCGCGCGCTTCGACGGCTTGCGCTACGCCAAGGGCCCGATCCCGACCGCCGAATTGCGTTCGGAAATGCAGGGCATCATGCAGAACAACTGCGCCGTCTACCGCACCGGCGAGGTGCTGGAAGAAGGTGTCGGCCTCATCGACAAGACGCTGGCGAAGTCGCCCGACATCGCCTGCACCGATCGCGGCATGATCTGGAATTCGGATCTGGTGGAAACGCTGGAATACGAAAACCTGATCGTCCAGGCGAAGGCGACGATCGCGTCGGCCGCCAACCGCAAGGAAAGCCGCGGCGCGCATGCGCGCGAGGATTATCCCAACCGCGACGACAAGGATTGGATGAAGCACACGCTGGCCTGGGTCGACGGCAAGGGCAAAGTCGCCTTCGACTATCGCCCGGTGACGCTGACCTCGCTGACCAACGAAGTCCAAGCTTTCCCGCCCAAGGCGCGCGTGTACTAAGGATCGACCGATGGCCGAATTTTCCCTTCCCGCCAATTCGAAGGTCCAGCAAGGCAAGTCGTGGCCGGCCCCCGCCGGCGCGAAGCGGACCAAGAATTTCAAGATCTATCGCTGGGACCCGGATGGTTCGGGCAACCCGACGGTCGACACCTATACGCTCGATCTCGACCAATGCGCGCCGATGGTCCTCGACGCGCTGATCAAGATCAAGAACGAGGTCGATTCGACGCTGACCTTCCGCCGCTCGTGCCGCGAAGGCGTGTGCGGGTCGTGCGCCATGAATATCGACGGCTCGAACACGCTCGCTTGCACCAAGGCGATCGACGACGTGAAGGGCGACGTGCATATCTATCCGCTGCCGCATATGCCGGTGGTGAAGGATCTCGTCCCCGATCTGTCGCAGGCTTACGCGCAGTTGCGCTCGGTCGAGCCGTGGCTGAAATCCGAAACGCCGCCGCCCGATCGCGAACGCCTGCAAACGCAGGAGGAGCGCGCGAAGCTCGACGGTCTGTGGGAATGCATTCTGTGCTTCTCCTGCTCGACCTCGTGCCCCAGCTATTGGTGGAACGGCGATCGTTATCTGGGGCCGGCCGTGCTGCTCCAAGCCTATCGCTGGATCGCCGATAGCCGCGACGAAGCGACGGGCGAACGCCTCGACAATCTCGAGGATCCGTTCCGTCTCTATCGCTGCCACACGATCATGAACTGCACGAAGACCTGCCCGAAGGGTCTGAACCCGGCCAAGGCGATCGGCGAGATCAAGAAGCTGATGGTCGCGCGCAAATAGCGCGGCCATCGTCCGAAGGGGAGGGCGCATGGGCGGATACCGGAAGCTCGACAAATGCCGCCTCGGCGGTTCGAGCCATCTCGTCACGGTGCTGAGCCTGGGCGAGCAATGCCTGACCGGCGTCTTCCCTTCGTCGCGCGACGAGAAAATCACCAAAGGTCCGCTGGACCTCGTGTGGAGCCCCGATAGCGGGTTGCTCCAGCTCGGCCATACGTTCGTGGCGTCCGAGATGTACGGCGACAACTATGGCTATCGCTCGGGCCTCAACGGCTCGATGGTCGCGCATCTGGAGCGCAAATTCCGCGCGCTTGAACGCCTCGCCGAATTGAAGGCGGGCGACACGGTCGTCGATATCGGCTCGAACGACGGCACGGGTTTGCGCGGTTACACGACGCAAGGCCTCAATCGCGTCGGCGTCGATCCGACGGGCGAGAAATTTCGCAGCTACTACGACGCCGGCTGCACGCTGATTCCGGATTTCTTTTCGGCGGCGAATTTGCGCGCGGCGAAAGTCGCACCCGCGTCGCTCATCACCTCGATCGCGATGTTCTACGATCTCGACGATCCGGTGCGTTTCGCGCGCGACGTCGCCGATTCGCTGGCGCCGCGCGGGCTGTGGCATTTCGAGCAGAGCTACATGCCCTCGATGCTGCGCATGGGCTCCTACGACACGATCTGCCACGAACATCTCGAATATTATTCGCTGGCGGTGGTGCGCAAGATTCTCGACGCGGCCGATATGTATGTCGTCGACGTCGAGATGAACTCGATCAACGGCGGCAGCTTCGCGGTGACGGCCGCCAAGCGCGGCTCGGGCTGGAAGGCCAACGATTTGATCGTGCGCTGGCTGCTGGAACAGGAAGACGCGATGGGCCTGGCCACGCCGCGCCCTTATCGCGAATTCGAGGAACGCACCTTCCGCCATCGCAACGATCTGGTGCGGTTGCTCGAACGCTTGGCCGAAGGCGGGCGGCGCGTGATCGGCTACGGTGCCTCGACCAAGGGCAACGTGATCCTGCAATTCTGCGGATTGGGGCCGCGCCATATCGCGGCGATCGCCGAGGTCAACGAGACCAAGTTCGGGCGTTTCACGCCGGGCACCAATATTCCGATCGTGTCGGAAGCCGAAGCGCGGGCGATGAAGCCCGATTACTTCCTGCTGCTGCCTTGGCATTTCAAAGACGGGATCCTGCGGCGCGAGGAAGAGTTCCGGCGCGCGGGCGGCAAGTTCATCGTGCCGCTGCCCGAGATCGAAATTATTTAGAAGGCGAGGCTTACTCGCTGGCGTCGATCGCGTAGATCGACATGTCGCCGCGATGGGCGGGCACTTCGGCCATGGTCGACAAACCGGCGGCGATCAACATGGCGGCCATGATGGCCAAAGCGAAGAGACGCATTTAAACGCAAGACCCCTGAAAGCGAGCGAACAACCCGTGTCTGTTTGCCGTAGGAATGCGGCGTTTTTTCGGCTGTTTTCGGAAAAATCAGGGATAGCGGACGAGCTTCCAGACCACCGACTTTTTGTCGAACGGCGGCATGCGGGTGCCCCTGGAGAAGGACGACCGACCCGACGGCGTGCCCTGGCTTTCCCAGATGCCGCTTTCGGGGCAGGTTTGACCCGTCAAAACCACCGTGCCGATGGGCTGTTTGCCGTCGGCCGTCGCACCCGGCATCACGCCTTTCGCCGGCGGGACGCCGGGTTTGGCGGGGGGCGGTGCTTTTTTGCCGAACAAGCCGAACATTACGGTTTTTCGCTCTCTCGAACCTGCCGATGGCAATTTGCGAAGATCGCCTTGCCAAACCGGAGTGCGTCCCTCTGAAGACAGATAGGGCAAACGCCGGCCGTCCGACAAGTCCCTTGACGATGGTGTTGAATCTACTTCATGCCGCTTAAACGGTCAACTGAAGGGCCGATCTTAACTTTTTGATAACAAACGAAATTAACTAATTTACGATCAAGTCCGATCGGGACGGCTTTTGGGAACGGCATATTTTCGCGGCAGGAGCTCGTCGACCGCGACGGCGACCGGCCCCGAGTCGCCCGGAACGACAACCCGGCAATTTTTGGCGAAATCGGCCAACATTTCGCGACAAATACCGCAAGGGCTGACGATCCGGATCGTCCGATCGGCCTCGGCCGGGCGGGGATGGCGGACGGAAACGATCGCCTCGATCTCGGTCTCGCCCTCGGCAAGTGCGCGGCCCAGCGCCACCGCCTCGGCGCAGACCGAGGCGCGGCCGACATAGGTGTCGAGATGCACGCCCGTATAGACGCGGCCCGCCTTGGTCCGCAGGGCGGCACCGATATGGTGGCGGTTCTCCTTGTAGAGCTTCGCGATCGCGTCGCGCGCCGACTGGACCAGATCTTCGTCTTGCGGATCGAGACTCATATCAGTCGCCCTGCCTCTCGAGCCAATCCATGTCCTCGTCCGAGAACCCGAAATGATGGCCGATCTCGTGGATCATCGTATGGCGGATGATGGCGCCGAGTTCTTCGCCCGTCTCGACCCAATAGGCGAGCAGGGGTACGCGATAGAGGAAGATCATATCGGGCTGCGTGCGCGTGGTGGCCACACTCTCGCGCAGCAGATCGACGCCGCGATAGAGGCCGAGCAGATCGTAAGGGCTCTCGAGCTCCATCTCGCGCTCGGTTTCTTCGTCGCAGAAATCCTCGACGCGCAGCACCACGTCGCGCACATGGACGGCGAGTTCTTTGGGCAGGCTGGCGCGCGCTTCCTCGGCCAATCGTTCGATCAAAGCGAGGTCGGGCGCATAGAGTTTGGTGTGGGTCATAGGGGCGACGCTATCCCGGCTTGATCTTCGCGCCAACTGCGCGAAGATGACGGCCATGGAAAAACTCGCCGGGCCTTCGCGCGCCCAAGCGCTTGCCGCCTTGCCGGGTTGGGCCGAATTGCCCGGCCGCGACGCGATCGCCAAATCCTTCAAATTCGCCGATTTCAACGCGGCATTCGCGTTTATGGCGCGCGTGGCGCTGTATGCCGAAAAGGCCGATCACCATCCCGAATGGTTCAACGTTTACAACCGTGTCGATATCGTTTTGTCGACCCATGATGCCGGCGGTTTGACCCGGCGCGATATCGATCTCGCGCGATTTATCGAGTCGGTCGCCGGAAATACGCCGTAACCGATCGTGACGCGGATTCCCCCGGTTCGCCCCGGGCTTGCCCAGATTCCTCCCCAATCGGGGCCTAGCTCTTGGGTCACACCCCAAGAGGAGTTCCAAGTCATGCTGACCAAGAAGAACACGATCCGTGCCGGTTTGCTGGGCGCCGTCGCCGCGGCGGCGTTGATGGTCTTCTCGCCGTTGTCGCCGCTCCCGGCGCAAACCAACCCCGCGGCGATGCCCGCGCATGTCGCGACGCAGAATCTGCCGGACTTCGCCGATCTTTCCGCCGCCGTCAGCCCGGCCGTGGTTCAGATCGCCGTCACCGCGACCGAAGTCGATCCCGAAGGCGACGTGCCCCCGCAATTCCGCGGCACGCCCTTCGCGCCGTTCTTCAACGGCCAAGGCAAGGCGCAGCCCCATCGCGTGCGCGGCCTGGGCTCGGGCTTCGTGATCGATCCGTCGGGCTACATCGTGACGAATTTCCATGTCGCCGGCCGCGCCGACGAAATCCAAGTCGTGTTCGCCGACGGCTCGCGTTTGCCGGCCAAGCGCATCGGCGGCGACGAGCGTACCGATCTTGCGTTGCTGAAGGTCGATGCCCCCAAGCCCCTGACGCATGTCCAGTTCGGCGATTCCGATCAGGTCCGCGTCGGGCAATGGGTGCTCGCCGTCGGCAATCCGTTCGGCCTGGGCGGCACCGTCACCTCGGGCATCGTCTCGGCGCGCTCGCGCGATATCGGGGCGGGGCCCTATGACGATTTCCTGCAGATCGACGCCGCGATCAACCAGGGCAATTCCGGCGGACCGACCTTCGATCGCGACGGCAACGTGATCGGCGTCAACACCGCGATCTATTCGCCCAATGGCGGCTCTGTCGGTCTGGGCTTCGCCATCCCGGCGAATGTGGTGAAGAAGGTCGTCGCCGAATTGCGCGAACATGGCCGCATCGATCGCGCCTGGATGGGCGTGTCGACGCAAAGCGTGGATGCCGCCCTGGCGGCCGCGCTGAAACTGCCCGCCGCCAAGGGTGCGCTGATCGGCGGGGTCGAGCCCAACGGGCCGGCATCGCGCGCAGGGCTGAAGCGCGGCGACGTGATCCTGACGCTCGACGGGACCGCGATCAACGATCCGCGCGATCTCGCCCGCAAGGTCGGCGATCGCCGGGCCAAGGACGAAGCCAATATCGAATATTGGCGCGACGGGCGGCGCGCGGAAATCCGCGTGACGCTGGCGAGCCTGCCCGACCAGAAGCCCGAAGCGGCGGTGGTCGGCCAGAACGATCGCGGCAATGCGGCCAGCGGCGTGGGTTTGCGTCTGGCGCAAGGCCCGCGCGGCGAGGTCGTGGTGGCCGATATGCTGGAAGGCAGCCCGGCGGAGAAAGCCGGTCTGGCGCGCGGCGATCGTCTGGTCGAGATCGATCGTAAGAAGGTGACGAAGCCCGAGGATGTCGTCGCCGCCTTGCGCACGGCGCGCGCCGAGCATCGCGAGGCCGTCGCGATCTTCGTCGAACGCGAAGGCACGCCGCTTTATCTGGCGCTGCCGGTCCCGACCGCGAAAGGCTAACGCGCGGAAGGATGCACGGCGGGGCGATAGCCTTTGGCGATCGCCTCGACCGTGCCTTCCGGCGTGATGACTTCAACGGGCCCGTCGGGTTTCTCGGCGGGCTCGTAGCCGTTATGGGTCCAGCGAAACGCGCGGCCGTGCCATTTCAAAAACGCGTCGCCGTTCAATTCGTACATCGCGCCGTCGGGTAGATTGGCGAATTCGTCGGGATAAGGCCGCCTGCGCTGCGAGGCGAGATTGCGGTCGAGCCATTCGGCGTTCGCGGGCTTGCCGGGGAACAGCTTCAAAAACGCATCGTAGTTCTTGCGCCGGCACTCGGCGCACGGGCGATGCCCGGCGGCCAAAGCCGTCGCTTCGTCGAGGAAGAAGAGCTCGGTATAGGCGCTGGGCCGCATCAATACGCGCTTGCGGCCTTTGAAGTTCAGCGAACAGACAAGCCAGCGCTTCTCGCGCGTCTCCTCGACTTCGAGATTCTTGTATTCGCCGTGCAGGCAGCCGCGATTGCCCATGAACATCCCGCGCGCGGGATTGGCTTCGATGGTCGAGAACGGCGTGACGCGGTTACGCAGGGTCATGATGCGGGGGATTTTCGGGCACCTTGGCGGGCGATGTAAAGCGTGCTGCCCGCGATGATCAGCGCCCCGGCGATCGTCGGCAGGGTCAATGCCTCGCCGAACAGGATCATGCCGATGCTCGCCGAATAGATCAGGCGCGTGTAGTCGACCGAATCGACCGCCGTCGCATCGGCGATGCGGAAGGCGCGCACGATGCAGTATTGGCCGAGCGAGCCCAGCACGCCGAGTGCAAGCACCGCCGGCCACAAGGCGGGCTCGGGCCAGCGCCACACCGCGATGGCCGGACCCGCCGCCAGCAACGTGGTGAAGGCCGCGAACCAGAAAATGATCACTTGCGGGCGCTCGGTTTCGGCCAGGCGCTTCATGAACACGCTGACGAAGGCGACGAAGAACCCGGCGAGCAGCGGATAGATCGCGGCCGCGTCGAACACGCCGGCCCCGGGGCGCAGCATCACCAGCACGCCCGTGAAGCCGCAGCCCATCGCCACCCAGCGCCGCCAATTGATCGATTCGCCCAGCAGCATGACGGCGAGCGGCACCAGGAACAGCCCGCGCACATAGCCCAACGCCACGGCTTCGGCCAACGGCAGATGCACCAGCGCGAAGAAGCCGAAGATCATCGACGAATAGCCCAAGATCGCGCGCAGGAAATGCCCGCCCAGGCGCCTTGTGTTGAACAGCGCGCGGCCATAGGCCATGAAGAGCGGCATCAGCGTCAGCAGCGCCACGAGGCTGCGGAAGAACGCGATCTGGAACGGGTGCAGCGTGGTGCCGATCAGCTTGACCATCACCTCCATCGTGCCGAAGGCGATCGCGGCCGCCAGCGCCCAGATGGCGCCGCGTGCCCCGTTGGGCAGCGCATGCGCCCAAGCTGAGAGCCCGCCGCCGATCATGGCGCGGTGCCGCGCGGTTTGCGGCGCTTCGTCTCGTGATAGCCGAGATAGAGCGTGGCGAGGCTGATGATCGCGATGCCGATCATCGTCCAGGCGTCGGGCACGTCGCCGAACAGCGCGTAGCCCAGCGCCACCACGAAGACCAGCCGCGCGTAGTCGAACGGCATCATGGCCGACGCGTCGGCCACGCGCATCGCGCGCAAGGTGGAATACTGCAGGACCAGCAACAATGCGGCGATGCTCGCGAGCCACGCGAGTTCGCGCAAGGTCGGCGTCGTCCAGACCCATAAGGCGGGTCCCAAACACATCAAGCACAGCGTGAACGAAAAATAGACCAGGATGGTCGTGTTGCGTTCCGTGCCTTGCAGCTTCTTCACCAGGACGATCACGTCGGCCGCGCAAAGCGCGCCGACCAGCGCCGCCAAATGCGCGAGCTCGAGTTCCGCCGAACCCGGGCGCACGATGAACAACACGCCCGCGAAGCCGATCGCCGTCGCCAGCCAACGCTGCAAGCCGACGCGCTCGCCCAGGAACAGGCCGGCCAGCACCACGCCGAATAGCGGCTTGGTGAAGGCGATGGCGGTGGCGTCGGCCAGCGGCAGATGGACCATCGAATAGACCATGCCCATCAAGCCGCCCGCACCGGCCAGGGCGCGCATCAGATGCATGAACGGCCGCTTCGTCGCCAAGGCATCGCGCCCGTCGCGCGCGACGATGGGCAGCAGGAAGATGAGGCCGAAGCCCGCATTGCAAAACGCGATGACGAACGGATCCAGGCGCGTGCCGACATGTTTGACGATCGCCGCTTGGATCGCGAAGGCGGCACTCGCCACAATCATCCAAAAAGCGCCGCGCGCGGTCGGGGCGAGATTCATTCGCCGCCCTTGGCGCCGACTTTCGCCGGGTCGGGGCGTTTGGCGACGGTGCCGGTTTCGCTGGCCGTGGCGGCGGGCGGCGTCAAGCGCGAGAGCTTGGCTTCGCGCCGCGCGATATAGACGGTCGAGGCGACGATGATGCTGCCGCCGACCCAGGTCCACGGATCGGGCGTTTCGGCGAAGGCGAAATAGGCGATGAACGCGACCATCGGCAGGCGCGCGAAATCGAAGGGCAGCACGTAGGACGCTTCGCACACCGCCAGCGCGCGGGTGAAGGTCTGGTGGCCGATCGTGCCGCACAGGCCCAGCAGCGCCACCATCAGCCACGCTTCCAGCGACGGCCATTGCCACACGAACAACGCCGGCAGCAGCGACACGGGCGTGAGGTACAGCGTCATATAGATGACGATGACGTTGGGCGCGTCGGTCTTGGTCAGCTGCTTGACCGTGATCGCGTTCCAGCCGCCCAAAGCGGCCGACACCAGCACCAGCACATGCGCGAACTCGACCGCTTGGAACCCGGGCCGGATGACGACCATGGCGCCGAGAAACCCGACGATCGTCGCCGTCCAGCGGCGGGCCCGCACGATTTCGCCCAGCAGCAACGCGGCGGCGGCCGTCGCGAACAAGGGCGAGGTGAAGGACAAAGCCGTCGCCTCCGACACCGGCAGGATGGCGAGCGAGGTGAACCAGCACAGCATCGAGATGTAGCCGACGATGGTGCGCGACAAATAAAGTTTATGGCTGGCCGAGGCGAGGGCCGAAATTCCGGCATGGGCGAGCCAGGGCAGCATGAAAACCAAGCTGCCGACGACGCGTAAGAACGAGATCTGGAACGGGTGGAGTTCGAAACTCAGGGCGCGGATAAGAACGTTCATGCCCGCGAAGGCACCGGCCGCGATCGTCATTAAAATGGCGCCTTGCAACGGCCCCGGGAGCGCCCTCAACCGGGCGCGCGCCAACCCCCACATTTTCCTGCGTTTCCTTTCCGGTCGACACAGTAACCGGGCGGAAACCGAACGGCCAGTGAAGCCCGCGCAAAGCGGGTCTGCCGATGTCACGGGGCTCGCGGTAAAGGGCGCTTAGGGCGCGGGGTGTGGCCCCGCGCCCGGAATCAGGCGACCCCCGACTCAGGCGATCAGCGTCGCCTCGGTCGCCTTGCGGAAGTCCTGCTCGCTCACGCCGTCCGCCAGTTCGACGAGCTTGAGCCCGCCCGGGACCACGTCCATCACGCCGAGATTGGTGATGATGCGGTTGACCACGCCCTTGCCGGTCAACGGCAGCGTGCACTTTTTCAGGACCTTCGATTCGCCCGCCTTGTTCGTGTGGTCCATGACCACGACGACGCGCCCCACGCCGGCCACGAGATCCATGGCGCCGCCCATGCCCTTCACGAGCTTGCCCGGGATCATCCAATTGGCGAGGTCGCCGCCTTCCGACACTTCCATGGCGCCCAGGATGGCCATGGCGATCTTGCCGCCGCGGATCATCGCGAAGCTGGTCGCGGAGTCGAAGAACGAAGTCTGCGGCAATTCGGTGATCGTCTGCTTGCCGGCGTTGATCAGGTCGGGATCCTCCTCGCCCTCGAACGGGAAGGGGCCCATGCCGAGCATGCCGTTTTCCGACTGCAGCGTGACGTTCACGCCCTCGGGGATGTAGTTGGACACCAGCGTCGGGATGCCGATGCCGAGATTGACGTACCAGCCGTCCTGCAATTCTTTCGCGGCGCGCGCTGCCATCTGGTCGCGGTTCCAGGCCATGATCGTCTCCTCAGCTTGCGCGCTTGCGGGTGGTGCGCTGCTCGATGCGCTTCTCGTGCTGGCCCTGGATCAGGCGGTGCACGTAAACGCCGGGCAGGTGGATGTGGTCCGGATCGAGCGCGCCGAGCGGCACGATTTCCTCGACCTCGGCGACGCATACCTTGCCGCTCATCGCGGCGGGCGGATTGAAGTTGCGCGCGGCCTTGCGGAACACGAGATTGCCCGAGGAATCGGCCTTCCACGCCTTGACGATCGCCAGATCCGCGACGATGCCGCGCTCCAGGACATACGTCTTGCCGTCGAAATCCTTGTGCTCCTTGCCCTCGGCGATAACGGTGCCCACGCCCGTGCGCGTGTAGAAGCCGGGGATGCCCGCGCCGCCGGCGCGCATACGCTCGGCCAGCGTGCCTTGCGGGTTGAATTCGATCTCGAGCTCGCCCGCGAGATACTGGCGCATGAACTCCGCGTTTTCGCCCACATAGGACGAGATCATCTTTTTGACCTGCCGCGTGGCGAGCAGGATGCCGAGCCCGAACCCGTCGACGCCCGCGTTGTTGGACGCCACCGTCAGGTTCTTGGTGCCCGCATCCTTGATCGCCGCGATCAGCAATTCGGGAATGCCGCACAGGCCGAAACCGCCCGCGGAGATCAACATGCCGTCGAACAGAAGGCCGTCGAGCGCCTCTTTCGCGTTCTTGTAGACTTTCTTCATAGATCCTCCCGATGCGGCGCCTTCCGCAGCCGGGGGCGAGTACAACAAGACTGGCGCGCGGAATCAAGGGCGGTAAGGCCCCATTTTAGGGCCGATCCGCTGCCCCAGGACGCGCACTTCCGGGAAATACGACGTCGAGGAAGGCGGACCGATGTGCCGATGGCCGCGGCCGGCCGGCCGGCGCTGGCCGTGCGGTTTGCGGCGTACGACGCTTCTGCTATACGGCGCCGGTGAACACGTTTTCTTCGACCGCATCCGACGCGCAAACCAATGTATGCCGCGTTCTCGCGATCGCGTTGCCGATCTTCGCGGCGAACGCGTTTTTGGCGTCGCTCGGCGGCTATTCGCTGCTCGACAACAACGAAGGCCTCTACGCGAGCATCGCGCGCGAGATGCTGGCGCGCGGCGAATTCGCGATCCCGTATTTCGACGGGCTGCCGTATCTCGAAAAGCCGCCGCTGCTGTTCTGGCTGACGGCGCTGTCGTTCCATCTGTTCGGCATCGCCGAAACGACGGCGCGCTTGGCGCCGGCGCTGGCCAGCCTCGCGGTCGTCGCGGCGGCGGTGACGCTGGGCTGGCGCACGCAGCGCGCATTGAGCGGTTTGATCGCCGGCACGATCGTCGCGACCAGCCTGGTCGCGATGGTGATCGGGCGCACGGTCTATTTCGACATGCTGCTGACGGCGTGTCTGTCTTGGGCGATCGTGTGCGCCTATTTCGGCGTGACCAAGGACAAGCGCGGCTGGATGGTCGCGGCGGCGGCGGCCCTTGCACTCGCCACGCTCGCCAAAGGTTTCGTCGCGTTGGTCCTGGGCGGGGCCACGATGCTCGTCTTCCTGATCGCGACGCGCGCGCCTGCGCGCCAATGGCGCCGGATGTTCGATCCCGTCGCGATCCTGGTCTATCTCGCCGCGATCCTGCCCTGGCACGCGGCGGCGGCGCTGGAACGCGGCGAATGGATCTCGTTCTATCTCTACAACGAACATATCGGCCGGTTCCTGGGTGCCCGCGAGCCGCGCGACTACTACACCGGTCCGTTCTGGTATTACCTGCCGCGTTTGTTCGGCTATCTGGCGCCGTGGACGGTCGTGTTGCCGCTGCTGATCCTGCGCCCGCGCCGCGCGGCCGACGAACCTGGCGATCGGCTGGCCGTCCTGCTGTGGTGCTGGTTCGCCGTGGCGCTTGCCTTGTTCTCCGCCGCCGGCAACAAGGCGAATTACTACATGATCGTCGCGATCGTGCCGATGGCGCTGCTGATCGCGCGCCGGATCGCGCAATGGTTCGAGGCGGGGCGCTCCAAATATCTGTGGATTCTCGCCGGGGCCGCGTCGGCGGTGATCGGCGGCGCCATGATCACCGTCGACGCCGCCTGCGGACCGGAATTGGGCGATCTTTATCCCTTCTGCACCGAGATCACGCTGGTCACTTATGTGCCCGTGCTGTTGGTCGCCGCCGGCTTCGTCGCGGCGGCACGCCGCTGGCGTCATGCGGATTGGCGGCCGTTGCTGCCCTTCTTGCTGATCGCCGCACTCTCGTTGCCGCTGCGCCATGTGATGACGCAAGCGGCCGCGCATTACGACGACCGGCTGTCGCAACGCGCCTTGGCGGAACGGTTGCTGGCGATCGATCCCGCGCGCCCGGTCTATGTGTTCGTCAAGCTCGCCGATATTTCGGCGCTGCCGTTCTATCTCGGCAAGCCTGTCGATATGGTGGATAGCCGCGACGCCGATCTGGCGCTCGCCGCCACGCTGCCCGAGGCGCGCGGGCGCTTCATCGATCTCGAAACCTTCGACCGTCTGGCGGCGGCGGAGCCGGTCTTTCTGGTTGCCGAACGGTTTTGGCGTGTGACGCTGTTGCAGGACGAACGCGCCGACGCATGGTGCATCGTCGCCGAAAGCGGCGGCGCCTTCGCGTTGTCGAACCGTCGGACCGATTGCCCGCGTTAGCGGATCGCGATTCCGCGCGAATCGAGCAACGCCTTGGCGCGATCGGGATAGTCGGTGATCAGCCCGTCGATCTTCATGTCGATCAAGCGCGCCATGTCGGCCGGGTCGTTGACCGTCCACGGGATCACCGAAAGCCCCAAAGCTTTGGCTTCCGCGACGATCTCGGGCGTCACATCGCGCCAGAACGGCGACCAGATGGTCCCACCCGCCGCCTTCACCACGCGCGGCGTCGAATTGCCGTGCTGTGCGGCATCGATCCCGGTCCAGGGTGAAACGCCTTTGCCCTTGAAGACGGTTTCGTTGGCGCCGCGCTCGGTCGTCAGATAAGCGCGCGCGATCTCCGGTGCTTCGCGTGCCGCGACGGCAAGCGTGCGCCAATCGAAGCTCTGGATCGTCGCGCGCGACGCGATGCCCAAGCGCCGGATCTCCGCGATCAGCGTGCGGGCGAAGGTCTCGGGATCGAGCGTGTCGTCCGGCGCCAGAGGCGAAATCTTGGTCTCGATATTGAACCGCCCCGGCAATCCGGCGATCTCCATCAGCGTGGGCATCTTCGTGCCAGGCAGGGAAGTCTGCGATGCGAATTGCTTGGCGTATTCCGTGCCGGGCTTGATCGCGCCGACATCGAAGCGCTTCAACTCGGCCAAGGTCAAATCGCGCACGCGCGGGCCCGGCGCCGCGATCCAATCGCCGTTCGCATCGCGCGTGATGTCGGGGTTCAAGCGCCGATCATGCGCAACGATCACGGCACCGTCTTTGGTGATGCCGATATCGAGCTCCAGCGTCGCCACGCCGATCTCGGCCGCGCGAAGGAAGGCGGGCAGGGTGTTCTCGGGCGCCAAGCCCCGTGTCCCGCGATGGCCCTGAAGATCGAAGGCGTGCACGGGCAACGCCAGCGCCATCAATGCGGCGGCGACAACTTCACGCATGTTCGATCTTCCTTTCGCGAAGGGCGCGCGTCTCTTCGACCAGCCATTGGCGGAAGGCGAGCATGTTCGGCCGTTCCGCGTCGCGTTTGGGGCAGACGAGCCAATAGGATTTGCCCGCCGGCACGACCAACTTCAACGGCTGGACAAGGCGCCCGGATTTGATCTCGCTCTCGAACAGGAAGGGCGCGCCCAGCGCCACGCCCAATCCCTCCATCGCGGCCTCGACGGCCAGCCGCGTCGAATCGAACACGGTCGTGCGCTGGCGCGGCGCTTTGGGATCCAAACCCGCCGCGACCAGCCACACCGCCCAATCATCCCAGAAATTCTGGTCGTCGAGCAGTTTGAAATTCATCACGTCCGCCGGCTTCTTGATTTTGCGCGCCAGCGCCGGTGCGCAAAGCGGGGTCAGCGCGTCGGGGAACAGCAAATCGGCGTGCAAGCTGGGATAGGGGCCACGCCCGTAACGGATCGCCGCGTCGAACGGCTCGCGGTCGAAATCGATCACGCGGCTATTCGTTTCCAGTTTCAGATCGATCGCCGGATGGCGCGACGAGAATTGGCCCAGTCGCGGCACGAGATAGGCGAGCGCGAAGGTGTAGAGCAACGACACGCGCAACGTGCCATGCGCCTCGCGTTCCTGCACGCGCTGCACGGCGCGGGTCATGCGCTCGAACGCTTCGCCCAGTTCCGGGGCGAGCGACGATCCCGCCTCGGTCAATGCCAAGGCGCGCGTCAGGCGGCGGAACAATTTGGTGCCGAGCGAATCCTCCAGCGTTTTGACCTGATGGCTGACGGCGGCTTGCGTCACGCCCAGTTCTTCCGCCGCTTTGGTGAAGGACAAATGCCGCGCCGCCGCTTCGAAGGCGCGCAGACTTCCCAAAGGCGGCAGGCGGTTTAGGCTCATGCACAAATCCTGCTTATGCGTTGCGCGAGAAAGGATCGTTTGTAAGGCCAATATAATAAGCACAATACTCCACCATCGTCGATACGACGAATGAGGGAGATTGAGCCATGTCGAGCCTGGCGCTGGAAAATCGGATGGAACTCGGGGCCGCTTGGATGCAGGCGGGCCGTGCGGTAAAGATCGCGCTTGCGGCGAGCGTCACCGCCTTGTTGATCTGGCAGGAACGCGCGCGTCAGCGCGCAAGGCTGTCGGAACTGGACGAGCGGGTGTTGAAGGATATGGGCATGACGCGCGGCGACGCGATGCGCGAATCGCACAAGGCGCCATGGCGCCCGTAACAGGGCCCTATACCGGCGGCTGCCGCTGCGGTGCGGTGACGTTCACCGCGCGCGCGGCTGCCTTGGGCGCCAATCACTGCCATTGCCGTTCGTGCCGGAAAATGTCCGGCGCGTTGGCGATGACCTGGGCGACGTTTCCAGCCGACGCGGTTTCCATTGCCGGCGAAACCAAAGACGACGCGTGGTCGGCCGACGTGCGCTGGACGCGCTGTGCGGCTTGCGGGTCGCTGCTGTTCTGGCGGCGGCTGGGCCGCGACACGATCGATATCGCTTTCGGCGCGATCGACGATCCCGGCGATCTCGTCCCGTCCAGCCATATCTGGACGTCGCATCGCGTGGCGCGTTTCACGCTCGACCCGGATCTGCCGGAATTTCCCGAGCGCGGGGCTTAGTCGATTTCGATCGCGATCTTGCCTTTGGCTTGGCGCTGCGAGAGCCGCGCCAGCGCCTCACCCGCTTGCGCAAGCTTGAAGCGTTCGGAGACGAGCGGCTTCAACGCACCGCGCTCCCACATACTCAGCAATGCGTCGATCGACGTCGCCAAACGTTCGGGATTGCGCTTGCGATAAGCGCCCCAGAACAACCCGATCGCGGCGATATTCTTGATCAGCAGAATATTCGCCGGGATCTGGGGTACACGGCCTGCCGCGAAACCGACGACGACATGCCGCCCTTCCCAGGCGAGGCAACGCAGTGCCGCATCGGCGATATCGCCGCCGACGGGATCGAACACGACGTTGACGCCTTCGCCGCCGGTGAATTTCTTCACCGCCTCGCGCAGATCGTCTTTGGCGTAATCGACCGTCACGTCGGCGCCATGGGCTTGGGCGAGCGCGCAACGCTCCAGCCCGCGTGCGGCGGCGATGATCCGCGCCCCCATCGCGCGGCCGACTTCGACCGCGGCGAGGCCCACGCCGCCGGCCGCCCCCAGCACCAGCAACGTCTCGGCGCGCTTCAGCCCCGCGCGCCAATCGAGCCCGGCATGCGCGGTGCCGTAAACGACGGGGAAGGTCGCGGCGGTGGCGTCGTCCATCGAACCCGGGATCGGCGCGCAATCGGCGGCGCGCGCGATCGCGTATTCGGCGAACGCGCCATGCTCGACCGTGGCGAGCACGCGTTGATGGACGCTGAAGCCCTTCACGCCTTGGCCCAGCGCGTCGATCGTGCCGGCAAGCTCCATGCCCGGCACGAAGGGGAAGGCGGGCTTGGCTTGATAGGTCCCGCGCACCATCAACGTATCGGCGAAATTCACGCCCGCCGCTTTCACGCGAATGCGAATTTCGCCCGGTTTGGGCTCGGGTGTGGCGATGTCGCCCACGGCCAGCTCGGGCGGATCGGCGAATCGCGAACAAAGAACGGCGCGCATGGCGCTCACCAATTCGGGGCGGGGCGGATATCGCCGACGGTGAGCCCCGCGTAGTTCTTCAGCACGGGATTGACCAGCGCGTCGATCTCCGCGCGCGGAGTGTCCGGGAAACCGCCAAGCTTGTCGAGCAAGCGCGCCATGGCGACTTCCGCGGCGCGCGCCGCCCCATCCGCGACCTTCAACGCAATGCCGATGCCCTTGGCGGGGATCGCGGCCATGTACACACCTTCCGCGCCCGTCTTCAGCACCGTGTGGCCGCGTGCGGCGATCAACGCGCGCGTACAGAAGCGCCCCGTGCCCGCCAGCATGAACGGGTTGGCGATAATCGCCGCCGCCATGCGCTTGCAAGCCGCCGCGCGCGGAGCGTCGAACGCGCCGTCCGGCTTGCCGAAGCGGGCGATGCCGACGGCCAACGCCGAAACCGGCACGGCGATTTGGGGCAGCGAACAGCCATCGATGCCGCGCGGGCTGGAATCGAGCTTCACCGACAGAAAATCCTCGAAGGTCTTCTCGATCCGCTTTTGCAGCGGATGCGTCGGATCGGTATAGCCGCGCGTCGGCAAATCCAAATGGCGGCACACGGTCAGCATGCCGGTATGTTTGCCCGAGCAATTGTTATGTGCGCGGCCCGGCGGCGTGCTTGTCCGGATCATCGCTTCGGCCGTCGCGCCATGCGTGGGCATATGCGGCCCGCATTCGAGGGCACTTTCGTCGAGCCCGATCTTGGCGAGCCAATCGAGCACGGCGGTCGTGTGCATCGGCTCGCCGCCATGGCTGGCGGCGGACAGCGCGATGCGCGCTTCTGGCACCGCGAAGGCGTCGGCGGCCCCCGATTCAAGCAGACCCAACGATTGGATCGGCTTGATCGCCGAACGCGGGAAGACCAATGCTGCGACGTCGCCATGCGATTCGACGATTTTGCCGTCGGCGGTCGCGATCGCGACGGCGACGTTGTGGCGGGATTCGACGGCCGAGCCGCGCGTGACTTCGACGATAAGGGGTGCGGTCATGATGCCGTCAACCTTGCCCCGGCGCGCGCGGCGAGGCAAGTTGCGCCCCATCATGAAGGGCTATTTCGGAATCGGGGTGGAGGGCATCTCCAAACCCATGAATCTCGGGGCGCTGACGCGCACCGCGCACGCGTTCGGCGCATCGTTCGTGTTCACGGTCGCGGCGGTGTTCGACCGGCGCGTCGCCAATCAGGCCGATACGTCGGACGCATCGGCCAGCGTGCCGGTCTATGATTGGCCCACGCTCGACGATCTGCGTTTGCCGGTCGGCTGCACGATGGTCGGCATCGAATTGACGCCCGACGCGATCGAGCTGCCGAGCTTTCGGCATCCGCGCGCGGCCGCCTATATCCTGGGACCCGAGCGCGGCTCGCTATCGCCGGAAGCGACCAAGCTTTGCGAATACGTGATCAAGATTCCGACCAAGTTTTGCGTCAACGTGGCGCTCGCCGGCGGGCTCGTGATGTACGACCGCGTGCTCAGCATGGGCAAATATCCGCCGCGCCCCGTCGCGGCCGGCGGTCCGCCCGACGCGGTCCTCGATCCGCATAATTTCGGGCCGCCGCGCCTCAGATCGAAACGTTAGCCGCTACCCGGCTGCGAAAACCGCAAGAATTTCGGCCTGCGCGCGAGATCGGGCAATTCCCGGGCGCCCGGCCGCACTGTTAGACTCGTCCGGACGCAATTTTGCCGGAGGGGAGCGAGCACGCGTGAACGGCGGAGGCCAACACCCTCACGATCGAGCGATGCCCGATCGAGCGATGAAAGCCCAGCTTCTCGAGCACGCGCTCGAGATCTCGGGCGCGGCGACCTGGGAATGGGACATCGCGACCGATGCGATGCGCTATTCGCCCAATCTGCCGCGCGTTTGGGGCCTCGATCCCGCCGAATTCGCGCAAGCCGGATTCCTCGCGCTGTCGCGCCGCCTGCATCCCGACGACCGCCGCACTTATCTGGCGGCACACCGCGATCTGCGCGCGGGCGGGCGCATGGATATCGTCTATCGCGGGCGCAACGATCGCGGCGTCTATCGTTGGTATCGCGAAGTCGGCCAAGCCGACGCGGATAATCTGCGCGTCGGCACCGTCGTCGACGTCACCGCGCTCAAATCGGCCGAAGCCAATCTCGCTTTGGCGCTCGACGTCGCCGAACTGGGCTGGTGGTCGGTCGATCTGGAAACGCGCACGCATATCTGGTCGCCGCGCGCGCGGGCGATTTGGGACGTGTCGCTCGACGCGCCCGCGCGCTACAGCACGTGGCGCGCGCGCGTCTATCCGGCCGATCGCGACACGCTGATCGATCTGGTCGCGTTTCCGGGCACGCGCGGCAGCCAAGTCTATCGCATCGTGCGCGACGACGGCACGGTGCGCCATGTGCGCGAGGAGTTCCGCATCGAGCGCGATGCGATGGGCATGGCCACGCGTTTGTTCGCGACCGTGCAGGATATGACGGAGGTCGAGCGCGCGCGCTTGGCGGCGGAAGCGGCGAACCGCGCCAAATCCGATTTCCTCGCGATGATCAGCCACGAATTGCGCACGCCGCTCAACGGCGTTATCGGCACGCTGGATCTGATCGAGGATTCGCCGCTCGATCCCCAACAGCAGCGCTGGGCGCAAATCGCGCGCGGCTCGGCCGAATCGCTGATCGCGATCGTCGACGATCTGCTCGATCTCGCCAAGCTCGACGCGGGCAAACTGGGCTTGAGCCGGGCGGGATTCGATCCGTGCGTGACGCTCGCCGCCGCCGTCGAAAGCCAGCGTGCGCGCGCGCAAGCGCGCGGGCTGACGCTGGAATTCGAGCGCGTGGACGGCTTGCCCGATCGCGTATCGGGCGATAGCGGACGCTTGCGCCAGATCGTGGTCAATCTGATCGGCAACGCGATCAAGTTCACCGATCGCGGCGGCGTGTCGGTGACGCTGACGGGCGCGCGCGAATCCGACGGGCTCTGGCGCTTGACCATCGCGGTCGCCGATACCGGCATCGGCATGGACGAGGCGACGCGCGCGCAATTGTTCCAGCCCTTCTTCCAGGCCGATGCGTCGAGTACCCGCAAGCGCGGCGGCACGGGGCTGGGGCTTGCGATCTGCAAGCGCCTGGCCGAGGCGATGGGCGGCGGCATTTCCGCCGAAAGCGCGACGGGTGTCGGCTCGGTCTTCCGCTTCTGGGTCCGCGTGCCGGCGCTCTAGGTCGGCGGGCGCATCGCTTCCTTCGCCTTGGCGGCAAGCTGGTCGAGGCTGAAGGGCTTGGGCAGGAAATGCACGTTCTCGAAGCCTTCGAGATTCTGGCGGAACTGCTCCTCGGCATAGCCGGAGATGCAGACGATCTTCATCTCGGGGAACAGCTTGCGCGCCTCGCGGATCAGCGTCGTGCCGTCCATTTGCGGCATGACGACGTCGGTGATCATCAAGTCGATCTCCGCCCCCATGTCGCGCACGATATCCAGCGCCGCATCGCCGGTCTTCGCCTCGACGACCTTGTAGCCTTTGTTGCGCAAGGCGCGCGCGCCGAACAGGCGCACGGCGTCCTCGTCTTCGACCAGCAGCACGGTGCCGGCCCCGGTCAGATCGCGGCGCCGGGCTTGGACGGCGCTATCCGCTTCGCCGGGGGCGGGACCCATGAAGCGCGGCAGCAGCAGCGTGAAGGTCGAGCCCTTGCCGACGACCGAATCGACCAGCACGAAGCCGCCGGTCTGGCGCACGATGCCGTAGACGGTGGAAAGCCCCAGCCCGGTGCCCGAGCCCACGGCCTTGGTCGAGAAGAACGGCTCGAAAATGCGGCTTAGAATATCGGCGGCGATGCCGGTGCCGGTGTCCTCGACGTCGATGCGCACATAGTCGCCGGCGGGGATCTCCTCGTCGCCGTGGCGCTCGGGGGCGGTGCGCGCCGCGTTCGAGGTGCGGATGGTCAACACACCGCCTTTGCCCATCGCGTCGCGCGCGTTGACCGCCAGATTGATGATGACCTGTTCGAGCTGGCCTTGATCGACGCGCAGCAGCCACGGGTCGCGCGCGTGCACGACTTTGAGCTCGATCGCCGCCCCGATCAGCCGGCGCAGCAGATGCGAAAGCTCGGTCAATACCTCGGTAACGTCCAAGACCTTCGGTTGCAAAGTCTGCTGGCGCGAAAAAGCCAGAAGCTGCCGCACGAGGTTCGCCGCACGGTTCGCATTCTGGCGAATTTGCATGATGTCGGCGAAGGACGAATCGCCCGGCTGATGGCGCAGCAAAAGCAGGTCGCAAAAGCCGATCATCGCCGTCAGCAAATTGTTGAAATCATGCGCCACGCCTCCGGCGAGCTGGCCGACCGCCTGCATCTTCTGCGACTGCGCGAATTGCGTTTCCAGCCGCTTTTGCTCGGTCATATCCAATAGATGGACGATGATCGCGCCGTCGGGCCCCGCCGTTTCGTCGAGCGGCCGGGCGAAGATCGCGACGTCGATTTCCTTGCCCGCGCGCGTGGCCAAACGCAGCACGATCCGATCCGGCGCGTCGCGCCCGGCGGAATTGGCGGCGAGGGTCCGGATGCGATCGATCAGGTTGTTGCGATCCTCGGCGGCGACGAACTCACCAAGTCCCCGCCCGATCGCGTCTTCGCGTTCCACGCCCGCAAGGCGGCGAAACGACGCATTCGTTTCGGTCAAGCGGCCATGAGAATCGATCAGGGCAATGCCCACGGGCGCATTGTCGAAAAAGCGCCGGAATGTGCGCTCGCCGCGTTGCAGCGCCGCCGCCATTTCGCGCTCGCGGCCCGCGTCGCGCACGACGCCCCGCAAAATATCGCGCTCGCGCGTCAACTCGATCGACACAAGGACCGGCGGACCGGAAAGACGACGCAATCTTATTTCACCGGACATGCGTTCGGGTTCGGCAAACACCGCGCCGGGTCCGCCATTTCCCGGCGGATCGTCGAGAATATCCGCCAATCGCAATCCACCGACGATTTCGGCGCTCGGACGGCCGAGCATGTCGGCGAACCGCGCGTTCGCGTAGGTGAATCGCCCGTCGGCGCCCGCTTCAAACAGGCCCACCGGTGCCGCATCCAGGAAGGCGCGCCAATCGCCGCCGCTTCTCTTACCGAATCCGAATATTTTCATGGCGGGTGCAGTTTAACGCGGAGTTTGCGGGATCGCGAGGCAACTCGCGATACGCATTGAAACATGGAATTTCTGTTGCCGCGCGGCGCGGCACGGTACTACATTGGTGTGACCCGATTTCGTCGTGTCGTTAACATTAAATCGCAACCTTAAACTTTGCGGACCCGCATTTCGGGCCGTCGATCTACAGGAGAACTTTGTAATGGCCCGTCCATCCCGAAACGCCGCCGCGCGTACCGCCGAAAAGCCGCTGCGTTTGCGCGGCCGCCGCGGCCGCGCGTCGCCGGGGCCGAACCCGATCGATATCCATGTCGGCAAGCGTCTGCGCGAACGGCGCACGCTGCTGGGGATGAGCCAGCAGGAACTCGGCCGTTTGATCGGCATCACGTTCCAGCAATTGCAGAAGAACGAGCGCGGCACCAATCGCCTGTCGGCGTCGCGTATTTTCGAATGCGCGCGCGTGCTCGACGTGCCGGTGAGCTACTTCTTCGAGGAAATGCCGTCGGACGTGTCGAGCTTCGGGCGCAAGCATCTGCAAGGCGTGGCCGAAGGCCCGACGCCGATCTACGGCCTCGACCCGATGGCCAAGCGCGAGACGATCGAGTTGGTGCGCGCCTATTACGACATCACCGATCGCAAGCTGCGCCAGCAGATGGTCAACACGATGCGCGCGCTCGCCCGCACGGACGAGACCAGCGCCATCCATGCGCGTCCGCGTCGCGGTCGGCCCCCCAAGCGCTAAGGGTCCACGCGCCGATCTGAAGTTTTAGATCGCCGCGAGTTCGTTGCCCGCCTGGTCGGCCAAGGCCTTCAACCGGGCGGGCTCGATGCGGCCCGCGAAGGCGTAGCCATAGCCGTTGCGGTGCCAGTGGACGAGATTCACGTCGCCGCGCTGGTCGGTGCGCGCTTCGCGATCCTTGCTGCGCGAGAACGAGATCGACAGCGTGACGAGCTCGCCCGCCGCGTTCGAATAGAGGATTTGCGCGCCGGGCCGCCCGCCGATCACGACCATGCGCCCGCCTTGCAGCTCGAAGCCTTGCGGCGCCAGATCGGGGATCGCGAGATTGCGGTTGAGATTGGCGCCGAAACGCTTGGCGAGTTGGGGCACGTCCTCGGCCGTGAAATCGACGAGCAGGCGGCCTTCGCGTTCCTTCGTGCCCGAATAAAGATCGTAATTGCCCGCGACGTTGTCGAGCCAGCGATCCGTATCGGCCGAGGCGAGCTGCAAGCCCGTCGGCGGCTGGATCCGGCCGGTGACGAGACCGCCCGCCCCCAACATCGCGATCACCAGGATCGATGCGGCCACCGCCCAGCCCAACGCGCCGCGCGAAACGCGCGATGCGGATTCCTTGCGCGGCGCGAACGCGACGACGTTGGACGCGCTTGCCGTACTACGCACCGTTTCGATCAGACGATCGGGGACCGGTTCGTTCAGCACGCCGGCATAAGCGCCACGCGCCATTTCGCCGGCGCGGCGGAACGAAGCCGCGCGCGCGGCAAGCTTGGGATTTTTCGCGACCGATGCGGCCACACGCGCGGACGATGCGGCATCAAGCTCGCCATCGCACCACGCGACCAGGGTTTCGTCGTCGATCTTGGGTGCAGCCATGACCGCGTCCAACAGGCGTTGCGGCACGGCCTCGTGCAGCACTTCGTTCATCGCGCCGCGCGCGAGCGAAGCGGATGCGCGCATCGCGCGCACGAATTCGGCGAGATCGGGATTGGCGCCGAGTGCGGCTTCGACATGCGCCGTCTCCGCCGCGTCGGTCATCCCGTCGGCGTAGCGCATGGCCAATTCGGCGTCGAAGTCGCGGCTCATCGTTCCTATCCGTTCGCGTTCTACTCGGCCGGCGAAGCGAGGCTCTCCCCGCTTTCGCCCAACCGTTTGACGAGCCCGGCGCGGGCGCGCGCCAGACGGCTCATCACCGTGCCGATCGGAATATCCAGCGCGGCCGCCGCTTCCTTGTAGCTTTGGCCTTCCACGCACACGAGCACGAGCACGGCGCGCTGGTCTTCCGGTAGCGTCGCCATCGCCGCGCGCACGGCCTCGTAGGTCATATGTGCCTCGAGCCCGCGCCCGCCGTCGAAGGCGAGTTCGTCTTCGGCCATCTCGGCGTCGATCCGGCCTTCGCCGGTGCGAACCTTGACGGCGCGCCGCTCGTCCAGCCAGATCGTCTGGACGATACGGAACATCCAGCTGTCCAGCCGGGTTCCCGGCTGCCACTGGTCGATGCGGGTCAACGCGCGTTCGCACGCCGCCTGCACCAAATCGTCCGCCTGATCGGGCACGCCGGCCAGACCGCGCGCGAAGCGCCGCAAGCGCGGCAACAACGCCACCATCTCCTCGCGCACCTGGCGCAGCGTGTCCTCGTTCACGACGGACACACGAATAACGATGGGGAACGGGGCTTATTCGCCGGCGTCACGATGTTGCGATCCTCTGTGACATTGCGGCAACATAATGGCAGAAGCCGCCGGATTTCCAAAGGCTTATTGGGCGGGCTCGGGCGCTTCCGGCGGCTGGAAAGCCTCGGGAATCTCGGTCGGGCCTTCGGCTTCGTCGTCGCCGCGCCAGCCGACCACGGTGAAACCGCCGCCGTCGATCGGCGCCAAATAGACCTGCCAATCGGCCCAATCCTCGGCCGAACAATCCGCCCTCTCGGGCGCGCAGCGGCGCACTTGCGCCTCGACCAGCGTGTTGCCCGCTTTGAACCAAGCGAAATGCTGCAAATCTTCGGTCACGTCGCGCTCGCGGATGATCGACGCGCGATCGAACAGCCATTCGACCGCGACGGCGCCGTCGAACAAACGCGGCGGCTCGGCCAAGCCGATGGCGGCGCAGATCTCCGGCGTGCGGCGCACGGCGCAGGCGAAGAACGTCGCGGTCGCGCATTGCGGCGTATCGGCCTTGCCGATGCAGGCGACATTCGCCGCGTCGGGCGTGATGCGGGACGGCGTCTGCGCGAAGGCGACGCCGATGCCCAGAAGCAAAAAAACCGCGACCAGAATTCTCATTTGAGGATCGAGCCCAAAATGCCGCGCACGATGCGCGTGCCGATCTGCCGCCCGATCGAGGACGCGACCGAGCGCGCGACCGATGTGGCGACTTGTTCGCCGAAGGATTTCGGCTGCGCGCGGCCACGGGGCGCTGGCCGCGTCGTGCCGCCGCCGAAAATGGCGTCGGCGATGCCGCTGCCCTTTTTGGGTTTGGCTTCTTGCAGCTTTTCGAACGCGCTCTCGCGGTCGATCGCTTCGTCGTAAACGCCGTAGAGCGGCGAGTTGTTGATCAGACCCAAACGCTCGCTCGAATCGACCGGCCCCAATCGCGTGCGCGGCGGCACCACGCGCGCGCGTTCGACGGGGACGGGCGTGCCTTTCGCGTCGAGGAAGGAGACCAGCGCTTCGCCGACGGCGAGTTCCAAGATCGCCGCTTCGGTATCGAGGCCCGGCCGCGCGCGGAAGGTTTGCGCGGCGGCCTTCACCGCCTTCTGGTCGCGCGGCGTGAAGGCGCGCAGCGCATGCTGCACGCGATTGCCGAGCTGGCCCAGCACCGCATCGGGAATGTCGAGCGGGTTTTGCGTGACGAAGTAAACGCCGACACCCTTCGAACGGATCAGGCGCACGACCTGCTCGACTTTTTCGACCAGCGCCTTGGGCGCGTCGGCGAACAGCAGATGCGCTTCGTCGAAGAAGAAGACGAGCTTGGGCTTGGCGACGTCGCCCGCTTCGGGCAA
This sequence comes from Tagaea sp., assembly GCA_965228135.1. Lineage (GTDB taxonomy): Bacteria > Pseudomonadota > Alphaproteobacteria > CACIAM-22H2 > CACIAM-22H2 > Tagaea. The sequence goes on along the minus strand of OZ245798.1, from coordinate 3,099,793 downwards.
ACGCTCGAACAATTCCGACAGCAGCCACAGCAGGAACGTCGCGTAGAGCTTGGGGCGCTGATACAGCACTTCCGCCGCCAGCACCGACACGATGCCGCGCCCGTCGGGCAGCACGCCCATCAAATGCTGAAGGTCGAGTTCGGGCTCGCCGAAGAATTTGTCGGCACCTTGCGCCTCGAGGGCGAGAAGCCCGCGTTGAATGGCGCCGACCGACGCCGAGGCGACGTTGCCGTAACGCTCGCGATACTCGGCCGCGTTCTCCGCCACATGCGTTAGCAACGCGCGCAGATCTTTCAGATCGAGCAGCAACAGGCCTTCGTCGTCCGCGACCTTGAACACGAGCTGCAACACGCCGGCTTGCGTGTCGTTGAGCTCGAGCAAGCGGGCGAGCAGCAGCGGCCCCATCTCGGAAATCGTGGCGCGCAGCGGATGGCCGTTCACGCCGAACACGTCCCAGAACAGCACGGGCAAGGCGGCGAAATCGAAATCGGGCACGCCGAGTTCGGCGGCGCGCGCGCGGAATTTGGGGTTCTCGGCGCCCGGTTTGGCCAGGCCCGACAGATCGCCCTTCACGTCGGCGACGAAGACCGGCACGCCTTGCGCGCTAAGACCTTCGGCCATCGCGCGCAACGTGACGGTCTTACCCGTGCCCGTGGCGCCGGCGATCAAACCGTGACGATTGGCGAATTCCAGACGAAGGCGATGCGTCTCGTCGCCTTTGGCGATCGTCAAACAATTCTCGAACCCTTCGGACACGACCCCTCCGACGCAAAACGGGGCGCCCCGAAGGACGCCCCGTTCAAATCAATCCGAACTTCGATCGGATTTCAAGCGGCCACGGTACGCGGCTTCACCTTCACATAGGCGATCGATGCGTGCGACGAGCAATAGGGTTTGCCCTCTTCGGCCTTCTCGCCGCAGAAATGGAATTCCGCGTCGCCGGGATCGCCGATCGGCCAACGGCAGGTCGACGAGTTCAGCGCCATCATCGGCAGGCGCTTGGCGGAAGGCTGGTTGGCCAAAGCGCGCAGCGCCTGGGCCGAGGTCGGCGCTTGCGCGGCCGGTGCGGGGCGCGGGGCGGCGATACGCGGGGCCGCCGGGCGAACCGTCGCCGTCTGGCGGAAGACCTGCGGGCGCGGGCCCGTGCGCTTGATCGGCGAAGGGCGGGCGGGCAGGTGCAGGCGATGGGCCTTACCCACCACCGCATTCTTGGAGATGCCCAAGCGCTTGCCGATTTCGGCCGTCGTCAGGCCTTCGCCCCACAGACGGGTCAACTCCGAAATCTGTTCGGGAGTCCAATCCATCGCGCCATCCCCTTGGTTTCACTAAGGTTTTTCGGGGCGTCTAGAGCTTGTGGATAACTCCATATCCCCTACAACATATTGTGAAGCACCAGGGGTATGACCGTCAAGCACCTCCCCACAATAGGTTGTGGGTAAGTCCGAATTTCGAGAAAACTTGCCGTTACCACCCCTGCGGTTGATCCGGTCACGCGCTCTGTGGCACGAGGCGGCGTAAGTACCGCGTCCGAAGTGGAACCCACATGATCGTCGCTTTCGTCCCCCTTGGCGTCGCCCCTGGCACGGGTCTCGAGCGCCGCGAGATCGCCCCCGGCGATAGCTTGCCCGAGGGTGCCGTGTGGATCGATCTGTTCCAGCCCACGCCGGAGGAACGCGCGCGCGTCGATGCCGCCTATGGCCTGGCGCTGCCCACGCACGAGGAGATGCGCGAGATCGAGCCCTCGGCGCGCTACTACGTCGAGAACAGCGCGATCTTCATGACCGTCACCGTGCTGGCGCGGACGATGGAGAAGGAGCCGGTCGCCGACGCCTTCACCTTCGTGCTGGCCAAGCAGTCGCTGGTCACGTTGCGCTACAACGATCCGCGGCCGGTGCATCTGTTCGCACAGAAGCTGGTGCGCGCGGGCGGTCATCCGACGGGCGGCGACGCGCTGCTCGGTCTGATCGAAGCCTTCGTCGATCGCTTGGCCGATGTGCTGGAGCGTATCGGCCTGGATCTCGACGCGATCAGCCGGTCGATCTTCAACGATTCGTCGAAGGCCGCGCGTCAGGTGGAGCAGGAGCGCGATCTGCAGCAAGTGCTGCGCGATTTGGGCAGGCTCGACGATCTATGCTCGACCGCGCGCGAAAGCATGCTGGGCTTGCAACGCCTGTCGAGCTTCCTGACGACCGCGCTGGAAGCCGACGGCAAGAAACAAGCGCGCGAATTCCGCCAGCGCCTGAAGTCGATCGCGCGCGACGTGGTGTCGCTGATGGAACACGCCGATTACGACGCGCGCAAAGTCAATTTCCTGCTCGACGCGACGCTCGGCCAGATCAACATCGAACAGAACCGCATCATCAAACTGTTCTCGGTCGTGTCGGTGGTGTTGATGCCGCCGACGCTGGTCGGCACGATCTACGGCATGAACTTCGCGAACATGCCGGAATTGAGCTGGGATTTCGGCTATCCGGCGGCGCTGGTGGCGATGCTCGCCTCCGCCATTCTGCCCTATCTCTATTTCAAGCGGCGCGGCTGGTTCTGATCTAATCCAGTTTCGCCACGCGTTTGGCGATCCAGCCCGAAGCGCCCGCCGTCGGCACGGCGACCAACAGCCAATCGGCCGCGTTCTCGACCACGATCGCCTGATGCACGCCGGCGCGTAAGGCACCCAGCACCGAACATTCGGTCGACGCGCAGCGGCGCAGATTGATGTTGCCCGTCCCTTGAACGGTCAGGCGGCGCGGCTCGGGTGCCGCCGTGGGTGCACGGCGCAACGGGGCGGCGGGCCCGCGCAACGACGGGGTCGTCCCGCCCGCCGCGAGCGTCAATGTGCGTGCCCCATCCAAGGGCACGGCGAAGGGGAACGGCCCCATGGGGGCGAGGATTTCGAGCTTGGCGTCGGCGCAGCGCGGCACATGCGCGATCGCCACGCGCGCGCGCCAGCCCGATCGGCCGAGATTGGGATGCACGTCGCGCGCGATATCCGGGCGTTGCAAGTCGACGGCGGGGGTCGCGATCACGCGCCCGCAAATCGCGATGGCGACGAAGGCGGCGCGCGCCCCCAAATCGCTGTCGCCCGCCCAGCCCGACATCTCGATCACGTCGCCATCGTTCAAGGCGCGCGCGGGCAACGGTTCTTCGGTCGTTAGCGCGATGCTTTCGATCTTGCCCGCGGCACCTCGCGCGCGTTGCCACGTGTCGAGCGCATAGCCCGGCGGCAAGCTATCGACCGCGATCGGGCCGCTGGGTGCGGGCGGCGGGGCAGGCGTTGCGGCGGCCGGTGCCGGCACCGGCGAAGCGGCGGGCGCCGGCGTTGGTGCGGACGTTGCCGCTTGCGGCGCGGGTACCGGCGCCGGTGCTGCGCGCGGCACCGGCGATGCCGGCGGTGCGGGCGTGAAGCTGACGAACAGACTTGCCCCGCCGGCCGCGACTAGAATCGCGCCCGCCAGGATCAGCCAGATCGTCCCGCCGCGCATGCTCAGGCGAGATATTTTTTGGCGTCGATGCCGTAATCGCGCGCGATATCGTCGAGCAGCTTCCACGTGCCGTCGTCGATCGGGAAGGTGACGGCGCGTTTGCCGCGCGAGGCAAGCTCGGGCTCGCCCGGCAGCAGCACGTCGTCCGTGCCGCGCTTGGGGCTGGCTTTGAGCCAGGCTTCCATGCGGTCGGCTTCGGCGGTCATCGTGTCTTCCGTACCCAATGCGGCGGGATCGATCGCCACGGCGATGCAATTATTCACGATGCGCTTCAGATGCGGCTGCAAGGTCGCGATCGTCGACCCGCCGCCCAAAGCGCCCGCGAACATTTCCATCATCACCGACAGCGCATAGCCTTTGTGATCGGCCATGGTCAGCAACGCGCCCATCGGGTCGGTGAACATCGTCGCGGGATCGGTGCTGGGCTTGCCTTCGGCGTCGATGATCAAGCCTTCGGCGATGCGCTCGCCCTTGTTGAGCGAGACGCGGATCTTGCCCACGGCCACGCGGCTCGTGGCCATATCGGCGACGATCGGCGGCTTGCCCTTGCGCGGAAAGCCCAAGCAGATCGGATTGGTGCCAAGCCTTGCGTCGCGCCCGTTATGCGGGGCGACTTTCGCGTCCACCGCCACGACGTCGACCAGGAAGATCGACGCGAGACCTTGTGCGGCACAACGTTCCGCCCAAGCGCCGATGCGCCCGATGTGATGCGTTTCGCGAAGTGCGAGCACGGCGGCGCCCGATTTCTTCGCCTTGGCGCACAGCATATCGGTCGCTTGCGCCATGATCGTCTGGCCGTAGCCGCGATTGCCTTCGACGACGAGCGTCGCGGCGGTTTCGGCGACGATCTTGGGCGAAGCGCCCACATTCATCGTGCCCGCGCGCACCATGTCGATATAAAGCGGCAACATCGACACGCCGTGCGAGTCGTGGCCGGTGAGATTGGCGTCGACGAGATTTTCGCCGAGGCCCCGCGCTTCGGATTCCGGCGAGCCGCTCGCCATCGCGATCGCCGCGACCAGATCGACCGCGCGTTTCGGCGTGATATTTACGCTACCCATTCGCTCACCGGTGCCTTTGCTTCGTGGAGGGGTTGGCAGACGACGTCGACCAAGGTCGGGCCGCCATGTTCGAACGCCGCCTTCAAGGCGGGCTTCAACGCGGCCGGATCTTCCACGCGCCAGGCTTTCAGCCCGAAGGCTTCGGCCACGCGCGCATGATCGGTGCGCTGGAAGTCGACGGAGAAGTAACGCGCGCCGTAGCCCGAACGCTGCCCGGCTTTGATCCAGCCATAGACGGCGTTCGACACGACGACGAGTGTGACGGGCAGATTGAGCCGCACGATGGTTTCCATCTCGCCGCAGGCGAAACCGAAACTGCCGTCGCCCATCACGGCGACGCATTTGCTTTGCGGCCTTCCGATCGCGGCACCCACGACGGCGGGCAGCGAATAGCCAAGCGCGCCATGCGCGCGGTTGGACACGAACCAGCGCCCGGCGCGGCGCTTGGGATAGAAGGCCGAGAAATAAGGGCAGGGCGTGCCGGGATCGGCGACGATCACCGCATCGTCGGGCAGCAGGCTCGCCATCGTCGCGACCAAACGCTCGGGCTTGATCGGGGTATCGTCGGATTGCGCAAGCCGGCGGAACGCTTCTTCGCGTTCGAGCCGCGTTTGCGCCACGCGGCCTTGCGCGCCCAGATCGGGATTGCACGACAGCTTCGCAAGCTCGCCCGCGAGCGCCGCCAGCGACAGCCGCGCGTCGCCGATCATCGCGGCTTCGGTCGGATAGATCGCTCCGATCACGCCGGGATCGATATCGAGATGCACGATGCGCGTCCCCTTCGCCGGGAAGCGCCAGCGTTCGGTGGTGACCGAGCCCGCCCGGCAGCCGACGAAGAAGACGAGATCGGCACCCTCGACCAACGCGCGCGTGGGCAAGGTACCACCGTTGGAGCCGACGACGCCCACGCTCAACGGATGCGAATCCGGCAAGGCACCTTGGCCCGAAATCGTCGTCGCGACGGGCATGCCCAGCATTTCCGCGACGCGCGCCAACTCGTCATGCGCGCCCGATATCACGACACCGCCGCCGACGATGCACACGGGCCGCACGGATTTCGCGAGCGCTTCGGCGCATTTCTTCACATCGGCGGGATCGGGGCCGACGCGCGACGCGGGGAACACGCCGTAACGCGCATCGCCCTGCACATCGGCTTCGTCGAGCGCGTCGCGCTGCACGTCGTAAGGCAGGCCCAGATGCACGGCACCGGGGCGACCCGTCGTCGCCTCGCGAAACGCGCGACGCAGAATATTCGGAATATCGGCCGCGCGATCGATGACCTTGTTCCATTTCGACACGGGGGCGAACAGCGCCTCCTGGTCGAGTTCGGTCAGCGTGTATTTGCCCCGGCTCGACACCGAAATATCGGTGGTGATGGCGAGCATCGCGACCGAGCTTTCATTCGCTTCGGCGACGGCGGGCAGAATATAGGTGGCCCCGCCGCCCGACGGGCCTTCGCACACGCCGACCTTGCCGGTCACGCGCGCGTAAGTATCGGCCATGTAGCCGGCGGAACGTTCGTCGCGCGTCAGGATATGGCGGATGCCGTGGCCGCCGGGCCCGCCCAGCCGCGCGAGCGCGTCGTAAAGCGGCAAGGACGTGTCGCCGCACAGGCCGAACACCGTATCGACGCCATGTGCCGACAGAAGTTTTACGAACGCTTCCGCCCCCGAAAGCCGATTATCCGCCAAGGCTTTGCTCCTCCCCCGAAGCCCCGGAGTGGGGCATGGGGCGGGCGCGGATGTCAATCGTGGCGATCTTCGATCAGCGTGGCGTAGACGCGCTTGGCGACGGGCAACAACGTATCGCGCGGCGTTTCGGACAGCAGCGCGTAGCCGTATTTGCCTTCCTGCCAATAGAACATCGACACGCCGTTCGTTTCCTGGAAACGGAAGGCCGTTTGGCGCGCTTCGGCTTCGCTGCACACGTAAAGCGTCAGGCGCTTGCCGTCGCGCGTTTCGTACATGAATTGCGCGGCCGGGCCCGATCCGCCGGGCAGCAAGCGCCCGCCGACCAGCGTGAAGCCATAGGTATCGAGGCGCGGCACGATCAGCTTCGTGCCCAAGCGCCGCGACAGCCAATTGACCAGATGTTCTTCCTCGCTCGCCGGGACTTCGACAGGGTGGCGCACTTCGGCGACGTAAAGCCGATGTGCGGCGACCGCCGGCGGCGGGATGTCGGCCATGATCGTGTCGGCCGCGTTCGTCGCGGCGGCGGGGGCGGGCGGGGCGGCGAATTCGCGCGCCAGCGTGAAGCCCAGCCCCAGCCCGATCGCCAGCATAGCGGCACTGGCCGCGATCGCGACGGGGAAGCGGCGCTTGGCCGGCGGTTTGGCGCGCGCGGCGGCGATCAGATGCTGGGGGATTTCCTCCTCCAGCACATGGGCCGTGGCGCCGCGCAAGGCGACGATATCGGCCAGGTCCGCGCGCACGCGCTGCGCCAAGGCGGGATCGGCGGCGAGCCAGGCATCCACCTCCGCGTGTTCGGCCGGGGTCAAACGCCCGTCCACATAGCGCAGCAATTTGTCTTCCATATTGTCGGTCATTTTATCACCTTCAGCCGCGCGCGCGGAACGTCCTCGCGTAACCGCGCGCGGGCGCGCGACAAACGCGACATGACCGTTCCCACGGGCACGTCCAGGATTTTCGCGGCGTCCTCGTAGGCGAGGCCTTCCAGCCCCACCAGCAGGACCACCGCGCGTTGGTCTTCGCCCAGCATCGCGACGCGATCCAAAATCTCGCGCGCCGCCAGCCGCTCATGCTGGTCGGCGTCGGCCCCGTCGCGCAAATCGTCGTAATCGAGCGTCACCGGCGAACGCGCCTGCTTGCGCGCCTGGTTCGCGTTGATGTTGTGCATGATCGCGAACAGCCAAGCGCGCAGATCGCCGCCGTCGCGCCACAAATGCCAACGATCCAACGCGCGCGCGATCGTGTCGTGGACCAGATCGTCGGCCTGGCCGCGCGAACCCGCCAACACGCGCGCATAACGGCGCAGACGCGGCAAGCAAGCGACGATGGCGTCGCTGCGGGCTTGCGCGTCCTTGTCGGTCGGGTCGCTCAACGGTCGGTCCTTCGCATGCCGGGTAGACACCGGCGGCGCGGGGCTATTCCCCTTGCGCGCAATCCCCGCATTATGCGCCCGATTTCGGGTGCCGACACAATATCCTGGGTCAGGATTTGGTTAAAACCGCCCGCGCGGTTTCGGCGTCGCGCGCGATCTGGGTTTTGAGCGCGTCGAAGCTTTCGAATTTGCGCTCCTCGCGCACGAAATCGATCAATTCGACGATCACGCGCTTGCCGTAAAGATCGCCGGCGAAGTCGAACAAATGCGCTTCCAAGCGCGGGGCGGGATCGCCGCCCAGCGTCGGCCGTATCCCGATATTGGCGACGCCGTTGATGGGCGAAGGTGCCGCACCGCGCACCCGCACGGCATAAACGCCGAGCTTGGGCGGCATATAGGGGCCCAACGCGATATTCGCCGTGGGAAAGCCGATCGTGCGGCCGCGCTGGTCGCCCTTGCGCACGCGCCCGTCGATCGCGAAAGGGCGGCCCAAAATGCGCGCGGCGGTTTTGGGATCGCCGCCCTTCAACGCTTCGCGCACGGCGGTGGAGGAGAAGACGAGCAATTCCCCGCCGCTATCGTCGCGCGCCGCCGGCACGATGGCGGCGTCGGCACCGTGGCCACGCATATCGGCGATCAGCGTATCGGCGTTGCCGCCGCGCCCTTTGCCGAACACGAAATCGTAACCGGCGACGACGCACGCCAGGCCCAAGCCCTTCGCCAGCACGTCGCCGACGAATTCGGCCGCCGTCATCGACGACAGGCGCTTGTCGAAGCGCAGCACGAAACAAAGATCGACACCCAGATCGCGCAGCGCATCGATCTTCAAATGCGGGCTCGCCAACAGGAACGGCGGCAGATCGGGTTTGAAGAAGCGGCGCGGATGCGGCTCGAACGTCACGATCGCGGCGGGCCGGCCGGCGTTGCGCGCGCGCGCGACCGCTTCGCCGATCACCGCCGCATGGCCGCGATGCACGCCGTCGAAATTGCCGATCGCGGCGACGGCGCCGCGCGCCGCTGCCGGCAGCGAATTCCAATCGCGATAAAGGCGCATGGCGATCCGTTCGTTCAGCCGGCGGCGGGTTTGTTCGCGACCAGCACGATCGCTTCGCCTTCGACCACGACATTGTCGTCGACGCTGACGGTCGTGGTCAGCGTGCAGCGGCGCTTTTCGGGTACAAGTTCCTTGACCGTGGCGCGCGCCACCAGCGTATCGCCCGGGCGCACCGGCGCCTTGAAGCGCACCGTTTGCGACAGATAGATCGCGCCCGGTCCCGGCAATTTGGTGCCCAGCACGGTCGAGATGAACGACGCGGTCAGCATGCCGTGCGCGATGCGGCCCGAGAACGGCGTTTCCTTGGCGAAGACTTCGTTGATATGGACCGGGTTGTTGTCGCCCGTCACGCCCGCGAACAGCACGATATCCGTCTCGGTCAGCGTGCGCGCATAGACGGCGGTCTGGCCGACATGGAGATCCTCGAAGTAAAGCCCGTGCAGCTCGTCGTTCGTACTCATATTCGGGTCCAATCCCGCATGGTATTGCGGCGCAATAAACGGCTTGCGACTATAGCCACCGCCCGGTGGAGCGGCAATCATCCCCCGGAACGAAGGTAAAGCACCATGGCAAAAGGCAAATCCGGTCCGACCGGGGCGGCGCGCAGTCTGGCGAAAATCGACTTATTCGCCGCGTTGTCCGCGGCGCAGCGTACGGCGATCGAAGCGCGCTGCCGCTGGCGCGAATATCCCAAGGGGGCGAACGTCATCGACCGCGAATCGCCGGAGACGGATGTGTATTTCGTCGTCGCCGGATCGGTGCGCGTGGTCATCCATTCGGAATCGGGCCGGGAAGTGTCGTTCGACGAGATGGGGCCGGGCGGCTGTGTCGGCGAACTTGCGGCGATCGATGGCGGTCCGCGCTCGGCCTCGGTCGAAGCGTTGGAGCAAACGCTGTGCGCGATCCTGCCGCGCCAAACCCTTCTCGACGTCGCGGTGACCGCCCCCGCCGCCACGCTCGCCTTGTTGCGCCGGATGGCGGCGATGGTCCGCGTCGCGACCGAACGTATTCTCGATCTGTCGACGCTGGGTGCGCATAACCGCGTCTATGCCGAAATCCTGCGCCTTGCCAAACCGGTTTCGGGCAAGCTCGTGATCAAGCCGATCCCGGTGCATGGCGATGTCGCCGCGCGCGTATCGACGACGCGCGAAACGGTGGCGCGGGTATTCTCCGAACTCGCGCGCAAGAACATCGTGGTGAAGGAAGGCGGCGGTTTGACGATCGCCGCGCCCTCGCGCCTCAAAGCGATGGTGCGCGAGTTCAAGACGGCTTAGCCGAGATAATCGGGCTCCTCGCGCGCCAGCATGCGGGCCAGGGCGGTGAAGTGCACGCGCGCATAAGCCGCATTGCCCGCATCCATTTCGCGCACCGTGCGCTCGGCGATCTGGCCGGGCACGAGCTTCAACGCGCGCCCGGTCGACATCGCCAGCACTTGCGCTTGCGCCGCGCGCTCGAGGTAGTAGAGCCGATCGAAAGCTTGCGCCACGTCGGGGGCCGTGACGATCACGCCGTGATTGGCGAGGAACAGCACCGGCTTGTCGTCCATCTTCGCGGCCATGCGATCGCCTTCGGTCGCATCGCAAGCGAGGCCGTTGTAATCGTCGTCGTAAGCGATGCGGCCGAAGAATTTCAGCGCCGTCTGCACGCATGGCTCCAGACGCCCGTTCTCGATCGAACACAAAGCCGTCGCGTAAGGCATATGCGTGTGGAACACGGCGGTGGCGCGGGGATGGCGCAGATGGATGCGCGTATGGATATGCAGCGCCGTTTCCTCCAGCGGCCAATCGCCTTCCAGCACCTTGCCCTTGCCGTCGATCAGCAGCAGGTCCGACGCTTTCATCTCCCGCCAATGCGGGCCCCAGGGATTCACCAGAAAACGATCCTCGGCGACTTGTAGGCTGAAATGGTTGCAGGTCCCTTCGTTGAGGCCGAGGCGTGCCGCCCAACGCAGCGCGCAAGCAAGATCGTTTCGGGCATCGGTGAAACTTGTTGCGGACATTCAGGACCTCCCTGGGGCCAAGAGCGTCGCATATTGCGACGGGATTTTATCGGCTTTCGTCGCGGATTTTCGGCAAAGCCCGAACTTCGCGTGGCGTGCATGCGCGCCATGTCCAACATGCGCGCGGTCTTCATTCGGCATTAAGCCCGCATGCGCTTAATCGCGCCATCGCAATGAAGCATCCAGCGTCGGAGCCCAGATCATGTCGTTGAGCATCTCGTCCGCCTCGAACAGCTACGCCAGCCTCGCCTCGGTGAAACCCGCCGGCGGCGGGAATGACGGCGACCGCGACGATTCGGGTGCGGCCGCCGCCGGCGCCGCGTCGGCCGCCTCGGCCGCGACGCCGGTCGCGCAAAGCCAATCGACCGGCGGCACATCGATCCAGTCGAACAGCGTTTCGCCTTCCGCGTCGGGCGGTTCCGCCACGCCCCCGCCGCCTGCGGCGTCCGGCCGCGGACAGGTGCTCGACATCGCCGCCTGAAGATTTCCGGGCGGTGGGCAGGCGCGATTACCTTGCCCCCGCCTTGGACCTGTCACGGGTTTTGCACATTCTTTCTCTAGCTTTGCGTCGCTCGCGCAGGGCGGCATCGAAATCCGGCGTGCCGCTATGCGCGAATGGCACGGGTCTTCCCGGCGCCGTTTATGGAAAAATACGGTTGGCGTTGAATTTATAAATCAAAAGCGGCCCCGTTATCGGGTTACCGCGTACCTGAAAGAAGTCGAGCGTTATGGACAAGTCCCCCCTCCCGCAACCGAAGCTGTACAACACGCGGCTTTTCGTCGGGAATGTACCGTTCGACTTCACGGCCGAACGTTTGGCCGATTTGTTCGACGGCCACGGGATCGTGATCGAAGCCTCGGTGCCGACCGACCCCACCTCGGGCAAGGCGATCGGCTATGGCTTCGTCACCATGGCGCATGAAAAACACTGCAAGGCCGCGATCGAGGCGTTGGACGGCAGCACGGTTTCGGAACGGCGCATCGAAGTGCGCTTGGCCGACGTGAAGCCGAAGACCAAGCCCGCGCGTCCCGCGCGCCGTCGTGCGGGCCCGGCCCCGCGCAAATTGATGGGCCCCGGCAATTTCGCGCCGCCGAGCTTCGGCGACGGCGAAGCCCCCGCCGTGCGGGCCGCGCGCAGCCCCCATGCCGGCGGTTTCGACACCTCGGAATTGGAAGCGCCGCCGCGCCCGCTTTATACGTCGGCGCCGCGCGCCCCGCGTCCGGCCGCTTCGGCGCCGCGCAGTTTCGTGGTCGAAAAGCGCCGCCTGGGTCCGCCCACGCGCCGCGTCTAAATCAAACTCACGCTTTTTCGCGCAGATGGCGCCGCACGGCCTCGACCAAGCGGCGCCACGCCAGCGGCTTGTCCAGCAGCGCGTCCATACCTGCGGCGTGGCAGGTTTCGATCTCGTCCGTATCGGCGGTCGCCGACAAGGCGACGATCGGCGTGCGCGCGCGCGCCGATTCGACCTCCGCCGCGCGGATGCGCTGCGCCAAATCGCGCGCATCCAAATCGGGCAAATGCAATTCCGCGACGATCAGCCCGTACGGTGCCGCGCGCCACATCGTCCAAGCTTCTTCGCCGCACGGTGCGGCGTCGACGCGATAGCCGGATAGTTCCAGCCGGCGCACCAATATCTCGCGCGTCAGCGGATCGTCGTCGATCGCCAGAATAAGCCGGCCTTGCGCCAACGCATCCTCGCGCGACGGCGCCACGCGCGGCGTTTGGAACACCGGATCTTCGTCGTCCTGCGTCGTGTCGCCGATGCCAAGCGCACGCATCGCGCCCGCGACGATCGCGGCCCGGCGCAAAATCGTCGCACCCGCATCCGCATCGTCGTCGGCGATCAACGGTGCCGCCGTGTGCAGTCGCAAGCGCTTGCCCGCGGCACCGCCGAATTCATGCGTCTTGGGCAAGGCGACGCAAAGATCGGCGTCGCGCCGATCATCCACCAGCGCCGCCCCCGCCGCGATCAGATAGGCGGCGACCGCCGCTTGGGCCGGGCCGCTTTCGCCCAGCACCGCGACGCGATAGCCGGCCAGCGCGTTGCTCGGCGGCAAGGGCCCCAACGTGCCGCCCGCGGGTTCCGCCGGCAATTCCAGCACGAAACTCGTGGTGCCGTCGGCATGCGCGCTCGCGCGCAACCGCCCGCCCATGCGCGCGGCGAGCAGCCGGCAAACCGGCAAGCCGGGGCTGCCCGGCGGCGGCACGAAATCCTCGCCCGGCGCACCGCTCAAATCCAGCAACGCCGCGACCGTCGCTTGCGGCAAAGCGGGCCCCGAATCGGCGACCGCGAAAATCAACTTGCCGTCGCCCAGCGACAGGCGCGCATGCACCCCGCCTTGCGTCGCGCGCCCGATCGCGTCGCCGATCAGGTTGAACAGCACCTGGCGCACGCGCAGCGGGTCGATCTTGTAGCGCTCGACGATTTCGGGATCGACGAAGCACGACAACGTCAATCCTTTCGCGTCGGCATGGCCGGCGAGATTGAGCGCCACGCGTTCCAGCAAATCGCCGGCATCCGTCGCGCGCAGATCGACCGACATCGACGCCGCGTCGATGCGCGCGAAATCGATCAGATCGTCGATGACCGCGAGCAGGCTTTCCGCCGTGCGGCGCAAATCGCGCAGGCCCATGGACGAACCGCCGCGCGCGCGCGACGCCGCGTCGATCTCGACCATGCCCAGCAGCGCATGCAGCGGCGTACGCACGCGCTGGCGCATCGCGGCGAGATAGGAGGATTTCGCGCGCCGCGCGGTGACGGTCGCGTATTCGTCGCGTTCGCGCGCGGCCGCCGCATTTCCCATCGCCGTACAGGCCGCCGCGAAGCGCGTGCGCGCGTCGTCGTCGCGGCCGGGCGGGGGCAGGGAAAGCAATTCGCCCGCTTTTGCCGCCAGCGCGCCCAGCGGCGTCTCGACGTCGTCGATCATCGCACGGCGCGTCATCCAGCCCGCGAAACCCATCGCGAGCAACAGCACCGCCAACGCGGCGCTGAATTCCAAGCGCATCGCTTGCGCGTCGGCCAAATTCGCGTCGAGCTGGGCGCGCCGCATTTCGACCGCGCGATCCAGCGCCACGGCGAGCGGCACGGTGCGCAGCCGGATCTCGCGGCGCAAGAAATCGCCGACCGCATCGCGATCGCCCGTGCCCAGGATCAGCACCGCTTGGTCGAGCGCGCCTTCCATCCGCAAGATCAGCACGTCGATCTCGGCCGCCAAAACGCGCTCGGCGCTCGACGCGCGCGCCAAGGCGGCTTTATGCGCGGCCCAGGCCGATGCGGCGCGCGTGCGCGCCTCGTGCAGCGCATAGCCCGCCGATTCGAAACCCATGCGGCTCGTGGCGGCGCCATTCAGCGCTTCGGGCGCGTCCAGCGCATAGGCGCGCGCGGCGGTTTGCAGGCCGAAGATCGACGCCAAGCCCGCGTGATCGAAATCCGCCAGCGTGTCGCTGCCCCGTCCGATCGCCGCCAATCCGATGATGATCGACAAGCACGCGCACGCCGCCGCGATGACGAGCCAGCGGCGCGCTTTGGCGGTGACGGCTTTTCTCAAGGGCGGCGGCGGCGTTTGCATAAGGCGATCGTTCCGCCCCGGACTATGCCCCGGCACGCGCGCGGCCTCAACCGCTTGCCCAAGCCTCGTCGACGGGGAAATAACGCGCGGCGAAGCGATAGGTATCGCTGACCTTGCGTTGCTGGGCAGGACTGCGCTCGATCGTCTCGCCCGCCCACACCGCCAGGATTCCGTCCCAGCGCATCGTCTCGCCGTGCAGCCAATCGCGCGCCTGGCGGACATAGATGATCTGGCGGCCGAGATTGAGGATCGTATTGGCCGTTTCGCCGGTCTGCGCGTCGACTTCGTCCAGGCGCTGTTCGTAGCGGCGCACCGGCTTGTCGAGCAATTGTACGATGCGCGCGAGGCTGTCGGCGATGCCGCGTTCGCGCTTGTAGCCGGCTTGCAGACGGCGGAACAGATCGATCAGGCGGCGCATCTGGCCGACCTTCTCGCGCAACGCCTCGATATAGGACAATTCCTTCGCCAGACGCTCGACCGAGTCGACGACCTCGCTTTTGCGGTCTTCGGGCAGGCCCATGCGCTGCGCGAGTTTCGAGAACGCTTCCTGCACTTTGGCTTTGACGGCGGGATCGGTCGCCATCGCCGCGAACTCGACCGCGCTTTCCGCCTTCGCACCTTCGCCCAACCATGCGAGCAACCCGGCGGCGATGCGGCCATGCGCGATTTCAAGATGGTGCTTCTCGACCCTCCACGACGCCGTGCCGTCGATCAGTTCCGACGGGATCGCGTCGCCGGGATGGATCGCGGGCACGTATTTCAGCGCGTTTGGAATCTCCGCCAGCAGCTTGCCGTCGGCGGAATCGGGTTCGATTTTGAAATAGACGCGCAAGGCGTCGACGCTCATCGCCGCGCGCAGATCGCCCAGATCGACGCTGAACACCGGTTCTTGCGTCGTATCGTCGCGTTCGAACGCCGCTTTGGGGGCGCCGAACACTTTATGTGCGAATTCGAACCGGCGCGGCGCCGCGGCGGTTTTGGGGGCGCGGTTCAACGCCTCTTCGGGCGTCGCCGCATCGGGCTCGTCGGCGATCGAAGCGGCCGGCATGCTGGCTCCTGAAAACGAGCCAGAATTTGCGCCTCGAAAATGAATCTCTTCTTAAAGAATCGACGTCAGGCGCCATTCCAATCGGACGCGATGGGGAAATGTCGGGCCGCGAAGCGATAGGTTTCGTCGATCCGGGCGCGTTGGGCGCGCGCCGATACCCCGCCGTTCCAAAATGCCAGCAGATCGTCCCAGCGCATCGTTTCGGCATGCAACCGGTCGCGCACCTCGCGCGCCAGGGCGATGCGCTGGGTCATGTTCAGCACGGCGTCGATCGTATCGGCGATTTTGAGGTCGAGCAGATGAAGCCAGCGCTCATAGGCGGCGACCGGCCGGGCCAGCAATTGCACGATGCGCGCGACCTGATCCAGCGTCGCGCGATCGCGCCGATACGCGTCGCGCATTTTGCCCAGCGTCTCGACGAGGGCGCGCTTCTGCGCCACGCGTTCGCGCAAGGCTTCGATATAGGCGAACTCCTCGGCCAGCGCGTCGACGATCGCCTCGGCGTCGCCGGCGAGTTTCGCGTCGAGCCCCATTTTGTCCGCGAGCAGCTTGTAGCCCTCGGCCAATTCGGGCAGCAGCGACGCGTTCTCGGCCAGAACCGCGTAGTCGCGCGCCGTGGTCGCATTCGGGCGCGGGCCCAGTTCAGCGAGCAGACCGGCGAAGAGCCGTCCGCGCGCGGCGGCGACATGATGGGCTTCGACCTTCCACGACGCCGACCCGTCGAGCAATTCGGCGGGAATCGAATCGCCCGGCTTTATGCGGCGCACATGGCGCAGGCCTTTGACGACGGCGTCGAGCTGGCGCGCATCGGGCGAATCGGGCGCGATCTCGAATGCCTTGATCAGCGCGGGGAAGGGCAGGCAGGCTTTGACATTGCCCAAATCCAGCGCCAGCACCGGCTCGCCGGTATTCGCGTCGAGTTTGAATACCGCGCCGGGGGCGGCGAACACGCGATGGACGAAAAGGAAATGGCGATTGTCGTCGGGCGTGCGCAAGGCGTCGTCGAGCGGCGCGGCGGATTCCGGGGCGGCGGTTGGCGTGAGGTCGTGCATCGCGTCCGCAGGAATGCAAAAACCGGCGCAAGATTTGCGGCGGGACGACACTCTATGCCGATGCGTGTTACGGTTGCCATTGTCATTCCGGAAAAAATTTCCGCTGTCATGAAAATCGTCGCCGATCCCGACCGGCAAACTTGGTTCGACACTGCCGCGCGTATGTCCTTCTTCCCGTTGCAGCAGGATTGGGAATACGGGCTGGCGGCGCGCTGGCAGGGGCGCGACGTACGGCGCTTCGTCGCGTTCGGCGACGACGGCGTGCCGGTCGCGTGTTTGCAGGCGATCGGGCGCCGGTGGCTCGGCTTTTTCGAAATCTGGTTGGGGTTGCGCGGACCCGTCGGCGATAGGCGTGCCGCCGATATTTTCACCAAGATGCTGCCCGGCTGGCCCTTCGCGGCACGATTGTTGGGGCCGGAGATTGCGGCCGAACCCGCCAATGCCGCGCGCTGGCTGGGACAGGCGCGCGTTCATACCGGGCCGACGATGGCGCTGTGGCGGCTCGACGACACGGACGAAGCGGGGTTGCGCGCGCGAATGAAACAAAAATGGCGCAATCGACTGGCCGTGGCCGAGCGTTCGAATCTACGCGTCGAATTGGCGCCGCGCGGCAAATGGGTCGATTGGGTGATCGAGCAAGCCGATGCGTTGCGCGCGAAAAAGGGCTTCGAAGCGCCGCCCGCCGCGTTCGTCGCGCGCTTGGCCGAACTCAAAGCCGCGCGCGAATGCCTGGTCGCGGTGGCGCTCGACAAGCGCGAGCCGGTCGCGGGCGCGTTGTTCCTGCGTCACGGGCGCGACGCGACCTATTACGTCGCGGCATCGTCGGATGCCGGGCGCAAACGCAACGCCGCCAATCTCGTGTTGTGGCGCGCGGGCCTCGCGCTGAAAGAAGCGGGCGTGCGCACGCTCGATCTCGGCGTCGTCGAAACCGAACGCAGTGCGGGCCTGGCGCGCTTCAAACTCGGCACCGGCGCCGAACCTTTCGAACTCGCGGGCACGTATCTATGAGCGGCGTGTATGGCAAAACGATTCCCGCCGCCAAGCGCACATGGCGCGCCCTCGCCGTACCGCTCTGGCGCTACGCCGTGCCGCTGCTCGCCGCACTCACGCTGCTCGACGCGCTCGTCTTCCTCGCCCTGAACAGATTGTTCGGGGCGTGCTACGGCGCGTTCGCGTGGTTCGGAATCTGCTGAACTAGACGACCGGAATATCCGCGCGCGTGCCGACTTCGGCGGCGATGCGCTCGAACGCTTCCTCGACCGTGACCGCGCCCAGATCCTTGCCGGAGCGCAAGCGCAAGGCGATCTTGCCCGCTTCGGCTTCCTTGTCGCCGATCACCAGCATGTAGGGGATCTGATCGATCTGCGCGTTGCGGATCTTCTTCTGCATGCGCTCGGTCGACGCGTCGATGTCGATGCGCACGCCGCCTTCGCCGTTGGGAAGCTGCATATGCGCCAAGCGGCGCGCGACTTCCTTGGCGAAATCGACATGGCGATCGGCGATCGGGATCATGCGGGCCTGGATCGGCGACAGCCAGGTCGGCAAGCGGCCGGCATAGTTCTCGATCAGGATGCCGATGAAGCGTTCGAACGAACCCAAGATCGCGCGGTGGAGCATCACCGGGCGATGCTTGGCGCCGTCCTCGCCGATATAGGAAGCGTCGAGGCGTTCGGGCAGCACGAAATCGACCTGCAACGTGCCGCATTGCCAATCGCGGCCGATCGCGTCGCGCAGCACGAATTCGAGCTTGGGCCCGTAGAAGGCGCCTTCGCCGGGATTGCGCGTGGTGGCAAGGCCCGCGGCGGCCGAGCCCTTTTCGAGCGCCGTCTCCGCCTTGTCCCAAATCTCGTCGGAGCCCGCGCGTTGCTCGGGCCGGTCGGAGAATTTGACGCGCAGATCGGCGAAGCCGAAATCCTTATAGATGTCGCGCAGCAGATCGCAGAATTTGCGCGATTCATCGGGGATCTGATCTTCGGTGCAGAAGATATGCGCGTCGTCCTGCGTGAAGGCGCGCACGCGCATGATGCCGTGCAACGCGCCCGACGGCTCGTAGCGATGGCAGGCGCCGAACTCCGCCATGCGCAGCGGCAGGTCCTTATAGGAACGCTGGCCGTGACGGAAAATCTGCACCGCACCGGGGCAGCTCATCGGCTTGATGGCGTAAAGGCGGTCTTCCTCCTCGCCTTCCTTGCCGGGCTTGGCCACGAACATCGCGTCGCGATAATTCTCCCAGTGGCCGGATTTTTCCCAGAACACGCGATCGACGAGCTGCGGCGTCTTCACTTCGACATAGCCGTCATTGTCGAGCTTCGTGCGCATATAGCGCTCGATCGTGCGGAACAGCGTCCAGCCCTTGGGATGCCAGAACACCGTGCCCGGCGCTTCTTCCTGGATATGGAACAAGCCCATCGACACGCCCAACTTGCGATGGTCGCGCTTCTCCGCCTCTTCCAAGCGGAAGAGATAGGCTTTGAGATCGGCCTCGTTCGCCCAGGTCGTGCCGTAAACGCGCGTGAGCTGCGGGTTGCGGTTGTCGCCGCGCCAATAAGCACCGGCCACGCGCATCAAACGGAACGCGCCAACCTGGCCCGAATGTTCCACATGGGGCCCGCGGCACAGATCGACGAACTCGCCCAGCTTGTAGAGCGACACGCTCGACACGCCCGCGGCCGGGTTCTCGAACAGGTTGGGATCGTCGAGACCCTTGGCCGCCGTCGAGCCGCGCGTCTTCAACAGGTCGAGGAGTTCGACCTTGTAGTCCTGGTTCGTCGACTTCATGAACGCGATCGCGTCGTCGATGGCGACTTCCTCGCGCACGAAAGGCAGCTTGCGCTCGCGGATGCGGCGCATCTCGGCCTCGATGGCCGGCAGGTCTTCGCTGGTCAGCGGCGTGGGCGTGTGGATGTCGTAATAGAAACCATCGGCGATCGCCGGGCCGACGCCCAGCTTCGCTTGCGGATAAAGCTTCGTGACGGCGGCGGCCAGCACATGCGCGCACGAGTGGCGCATACGTTCCAGATCCACCTCCGGCTTACCCTTCGACCCGTCCATTGCCCTGAATTCCTTCGACTACGCGGAAAGCCGAGCAAAATAGGCCCGCGCGGCGATCTGCGCAACGTTCAGGGCTGGCGGGAAGGGGGTTGGATGCGCTATGCCGGGCGCTGTGACCGGAAAACCTCATCCCAAACGACGCCCGCCGTTTCGTGGCCCCAAATCGCACGGCGCCCCGCAAGGCCGCGACGGCGGCCGTTCGAACGCCGCCGCCGCCGACAAGGGCGCCCCGCATCGGCGCGATGTTTTGCGCATCGCCGGTCTGCCGGCGGTCGAAGCCTTGTTCCTGCGCGATCCTGCGGCGGTGAAGCGCCTGATCGTGGCGCCCGAAATGGCGCAGGCGGCCAGCGACATGCTGCGCGAGGCGAATGCCCGCGACATTCCCCATCGCATCGTGCCGCAGGGTGCGCTCGACAAAATGGCGGGCACCGCGCTCAACGGCGGCATCGTCGCGGAGACGGCTTTGCGTCCGGCCAAGTCCTTCGATCTGGGCCAGGCCCAGGCTTGGGCGCGCAAATGGCATCCGCTGATCATCCTCGACGGGATCGGCAATCCGCATAATCTCGGCGCCATCGCGCGCACGGCGGCGTTTTTCGGCCTGCCGCATCTGGCGATTTCCGATCGTCAGGACCAAGCGGGCCCGTCGGAAGCGGCCTATCGCGTGTCCGAAGGCGGGCTCGTCTGGGTCGATCTCTATCGCATCCATCGCCTGCCCGACGTGCTGCGCCGCTTGCGCGATTTCTACATCGTCGTCGGCACGGCGCTGGACGGCGCTTCGCCCTTGCCGGTCGCCGAACTCGCCAAGGCGCCCAAGCCCGTGTGCTTGGTGCTGGGCAACGAAGAACGGGGCTTGAGTGCCGAAACGCTCGCGGCGTGCGAGAAAGTGGCGATGCTGCCCGGCTCCGGCCGCGTGCAATCGCTGAACGTCGCC
The DNA here is from genome assembly GCA_965228135.1 of Tagaea sp. GTDB lineage: Bacteria > Pseudomonadota > Alphaproteobacteria > CACIAM-22H2 > CACIAM-22H2 > Tagaea. The sequence continues at coordinate 3,079,488 of OZ245798.1, read as the reverse complement.
GCGACCGCCGCGATTTTCATGCATGCGCTGACCGGCGGTTTGCGGCCCAGATAATGCAAATCACGACGCCATGACCGAACCCGCACGTGCACCCAAGCCGGGTGAAATTCCGATCATCGATTTGGGCCCGTTGCGCGACGGCAGCGACCCGGGCCGCGTCGCCGCCGAAATCGGTGCCGCCTGCCGGGGGACCGGCTTCTTCTACGTGGTCAATCACGGCGTGCCGGCACTGATCCGCGACGCGATGCTCGATGCGGGCCGCGAATTCTTCAAATTGCCGGCCGACGAGAAGGCCAAAAGCTCGATTACCCATTCGCGGCATAATCGCGGCTATGTGCCGTTCGAAAGCGAAGCGCTCGATCCCGACCGGCCCGGCGACGCCAAGGAAGCCTTCAATATGGGCCGCGAATTGGCGCCGGACGATCCGGACCTGCTGGCGGGCAAGCCGTTCCACGGGCCCAATCAATGGCCCGAAGCGCCGCACGACTTTCGCCCCGCCTTGCTGAACTATTTCGACGCGATGCTCGATCTCGGCCAAGATCTGCATCGCGCTTTCGCGCGCGATCTGGGCCTCGCCGAGGATTTCTTCGCCGACAAGATCGACAAGCCGCTGGCGACGTTGCGCCTGCTGCATTACCCGCCGCATCCCGGCGCCTTCGACGGGCGCCAATATGGGGCCGCCCCGCACACCGATTACGGCAATGTCACGATTCTGTGGCAGGACGCGGTCGGCGGTTTGGAAGTGCGCGCGCGCTCGGGCGAATGGATCGCCGCCACGCCCGTCGCCGACAGCTTCGTGTGCAATATCGGCGATTGCCTGATGCGCTGGTCGAACGACGTTTACGTTTCGACGCCCCATCGCGTGGTGAACCGGTCGGGGCGCGAGCGCTGGTCGGTCGCCTATTTCCTCGACCCCAACGCCGATGCGCCGGTGGTTTGCCTGCCGGGCGAACCCGCGCGCTATCCCGACACGACCGGGGCCGCGTATCTCAAAGAACGGCTCGATGCGACGTATTCTTTCCGCCGCGCTTAGCATTGTCTTCGCCGCGAACGCCGCCGCGCAAACACAAGGCCCGTGCGATACGCTCGCCGCCGCGATCAATAAGTCGCAAGAGGCGGGCAAGCCGATGGCGGACGTGGCGCATGCGTTGCTCGAAACGCGCAGCGCCTATCCCGGCATCGTTTTGCCGCGCGCCGAGCCCGCGAGTTTCCGCGTCGGCAATGTGCCGTTCAACGCGGAAAACGGCGGCGTGTCGCGCGCCGTTCCCCATGTCACGGGTTTGCGTATGGCCGAAATGCGCGAAGGTTCCTTGCGCTGCCAGAAACTCGCCTTCTATCGACTGGTCGATGGGGTTCCGCGCGCCACGCGCCAGATCGATTTCGACGACGATTCGTTTTGCGGCCCCAAAGCGGCGCGGCCGATGGGAATCGGCGGGCGCGGCTATCTCGCGGCGATCGACAGCGGCCCGTCGAATGCGCCCGAAACGATCAGCCTCTATCGGGTTTCGCGCGCCGGCCCGCATAAAGAGGTCGAGTGCCGCGTGACGATCGAAGCGCTGGTCGAAGGCCGCGTCGTTTCGACCGACACGCCGGATGCCGCCGCCACCCAAGCGTTGCGCGTGCCCCAAGCGGAGCTGGAACGCGTGTTGCCGGCGCTCGCCGGCGCCTATTTCCAAGCGGCGGAATGGGCGGCCCCCGGCTTCCAGGAACGCGAGCGCAAATGGCGCCAGCGCGTGCTGGAATTCCCGGCCGGGCCCGGGCGCTATGTCGCGACGCTGACCGACGTGACCGAAGGCCGGCCATCGGACGGAATATCGGTCCGCGTGGCGCGGCTCTTCCCCGAACTCGGCAATCGGGCGCGGGAAATCGGCGGTTTCGTCTATTCCGGCGAGATTCGGTTCGTTCGCGCACTGGCACAGGCCAGCGAACTCCGCTAATTTTGCGGCCGATGAGCAACCAATCCTCCGAGCGGCGTAGCCAGCCGCGCAAGCAAGTCGCGACCGGCACGATGCTGGTCGCCGGTGTCGCCTATGCGGTCGTCGATTGGAGCCGCAACGGCTTCCAGATCCGCGCCGAGAGCGGCTTCGCCGTCGAAGCGCAACCTTTCGAATTCGTGCTGGGCATTCGCGACACGGCCGGCACGGTCGAAGTGCGCGGGCGCGGCGCGGTGGTGCGCGAAAGCGACGGCACGGTCGCGGGCAAGTGGGAATTGCGCAAACCGGCCGAGCAATTCGTCGAAGAAATCCTCGCGGCGTTTTTGGACGCAGGTTCGGGCGACGTGTGATGCGCGCGGCCGCCGGGATTTCCCTCGCGGCGCTGCTGACCATTCTCGCCGCGCCGGCTTGGGCGCATGGCGATCATCCGACCGGCGCGCCGCAAGGCGCCGCGCGCCCGTCGTCCCAGCGTCCCTCGTCGCTGTCCATCCTGTCGCAAGCCCACGCCGCCGCGCGGATCGAAATCGATCGCGCCGCCGGCTATCGCTATATCCGCGCCGACGGCTTGCCCGATCACGCGACCGGCGCTTTTCCCGGCCCCGGCAATCCCAACGCCATTGCGCGCCAGAACTTGACGCTGCGCGTAACGCTCACCCCGCGCAAAACCGGCATGCGGGCGTCGCGCATTCAGCCTTGGGGCATCGCGCTGAACGGCGTGTTGTTCGATCCGGGCACGGCGGAATTCTGGAACAACGATCCGCGCGCGGGCTGGGTGATGGAAGCGATCGGGGGCCCGCGCAATCTCGGCCTCGACCAGAACAACGCGCATGTGCAGCCCGACGGCACGTATCACTATCACGGCATTCCGGCGGGGTTGATGACGCGGCTGGCCAAGCGCGACGCGCCCACGCTGTTGGGTTTCGCCGCCGATGGATTTCCGATCTACGGGCCGTTCGGCTATGTGCGCGCGAACGATCCCGCTAGCGGCATGAAGAAACTCAGCCCCAGCTGGCGGTTGCGCAGCGGACCGCGGGCGCAAGGCGAGCCGCCGGGCAATTACAACGGCCATTACACGCGCGATTTCGAATATGCGGGCGGGCTTGGCGATCTCGACGAATGCAACGGCCGCGAAGGGCCGACGCCGGAATATCCGGACGGCATCTATCACTACGTGCTGACGGAAAGCTTTCCGTTCATCCCGCGCTGCTTCATGGGCGAGCCGGATGCGAGCTTCAACATCAAAGGCCCGCCGCCTGGTGGCGGGCCTGGGCGCGGCGGACCGCCGCCGGGCGGACCCGGTGGACGGCCGCCGCCGCGCTAGGCGTTACGGAAGCACCGCGATATCGACGACCTTGCGCGATCCCGCCGCGATCGGGCCGATTGCCGTGAAGCGCCCGCTGGAAATTCCGAAGCGATAGAGATTATTCGCCGCGACCGCGAAGCCGGTGTAGTCGCGCATATCGGGCGTCGTGTGAATGTCCATCGCGTCGATCGCCGTGCCGGCGGGCAAGCCGCTGGCGCCGATGGTTTGCAGCAAGCCGTCATTCGGCGGGTCTTGAATGATATAGGCGCCGCTCGCGGAATCGAATTCGAACAATTGCGTCTGCGGCGCCTTGGGGATGGAATTCAGATACGCACCCGCCGTGACGCGCGGCAGCTTGCCGACATTGGCGTCGCCGTCGGAATAACGCAGGCGGCCGTCGACGATCGTCTGACCGGATTCCACATTGACGCGCAGTGATTGCCCGCGCGGCCCGATCACGCGCATGCGGTCGGCTTGCGGATTGAAATCGACGATCGCGGAACCGGTCTCCTCCAGCGGCGCGCTCAACGCGGCACCCTTGGTCGCGAAGCCGGTGCGCGGATCGAGCGTGTAGAGAATACCTTTGTCGTCAAGCGCATAGAGCGTCTTGTCGACGGGGCGCACGTCGATGCCCAGCACGCGGCCTTCGGTGCCGGTGATGGCGACCATCGCCGTTTCGGCCGGTTTGGCGTCGGAAAAACGGATCAACTCGTTGCGCTCGGTGAGCGCGACGAGATCGAACGCGGCGGCCGGCATGGCGGCGGCGACGAGAAGACTTGCGGCGAGCAGGCGAGTGCGGATCATGTTTTCCTCCATGGCCGGTTTACGTTCGCCGCGCAAGCGCGGATCAAGCGCAATTAAGGACTTTTCGCGGCTTTTCGGACGGCTATTCTTGCGGCGGATGGAAAAGATTTCGGACGCCTTGCCGAAGGATCTGGTCGCGCTGGTGATCGACGACGATGCGTTCGCGCGCAATCTCGGCCGCAAGCTGCTGGAGAGCATCGGCATCGCCACCGTGCTGACGGCCGAGAACGGTGCCGACGCGATCGGCTTGGTCGCGAGCAAATCGGCGCGTATCGATATCGTGCTGTGCGATCTGCACATGCCGGGGATCGACGGGTTCGACGTGCGCCGCCGCTTGCGCGCGTTGGCGCCGGCGATGCCCTTCGTGATGGTCACCGGCGATTCGCGCGAAGCGGCGATCGTGGCGGCGCGTGCGCATGAAATCTCCGCCTATCTCGTCAAGCCGATCTCGCCCAAGCAATTGCGCGAGAAGGTGGAGGCCGCGTTGCTCGCCGCACCGCAGAGCGGGCCGAGCCCGTGGCTGCGCACGCGCGAGGGCATCGATTTCAAACACGACGCCCCGCCCGAAATGCGCGCGCTGTTCGACGCGTGGGATCGCGCGCGCGGCGCGGCGCATGTCCCCGGCCGTGCGGCTTTGGCCGAATGGCGGCTCGATAACCAAAGCGGGTTCGCCGACGCGCTCGCCTTGGTCGAGGTGGAGCGGCCGGGGCCGCGCTTGCGCTATCGCCATGTCGGCGGACTTTTGGTCAAACGTTTGGGCCGCGACCCGACCGGCAAATGCCTCGACGAGCAGCCCTTCCTTTATCGTCACCAAGCCCAGCCCGCCTACGACAAGGTGCTGCGCGACCGCACGCCCCATTACCGCCATGTGCGGGTGATCGAAACGCTGTTCCTGCTGGATTACCGCCGCCTGCTGTTACCATTCGGCGACGACGGGCATGTTTCGTCGATCCTCGCTTGTTTTGTATGATCGCCGGGCTAACTCAACGAACACCTCAACCCGAACCGGAGGAGACCCCCCTATGACTCCGTTGGATTCCACGACCCCGACCGCCGCACCGCTGCTGACCCAAGACCAGATCGACGCGCGCGTGTTCTCGCTCTACGACGAATATTGCCACGGCAAGATCGATCGCCGCGAATTCATGATCCGCGCGGCGGCCGTCACCGCCGGCGGCCTCGCGATGGCGCAAGCGCTGCTGCCGCGCTACGCCAACGCGCAGACGATCTCGTTCACCGATTCGCGCATCCGCGCCAACTACGTGAACTACGCCTCGCCCGGCGGCAATTCGGGCCAGATGCGCGGCTATCTCGTGCGCCCCGCCGCCCAGGGCAAGCACCCGGCGGTGCTGGTGATCCACGAAAACCGCGGCCTCAACCCCTATATCGAAGACGTCGCGCGCCGCTTGGCGACCGAAGGCTTCGTCGCGTTGGCGCCCGACGGGTTGTTCCCGGTCGGCGGCTATCCCGGCAACGACGACGACGGGCGCACGCTGCAAGCGGGGCTCGACCAGGGCAAGCTGCGCGTCGATTTCGTCAACTCGGCGCGCTTCCTCAAAACGCACGAAGCGTCGAACGGCAAGCTCGGCGCCACCGGCTTCTGCTGGGGCGGGGGTACCACGAACTTCCTCGCCGCCACACTGGGCGCCGATCTCAACGCGGGCGTGCCCTATTATGGGCCGGCCCCGGCGGCCGAAACGGTCGCCAATATCAAGGCGCCGCTGTCGATCGTCTATGCCGAGAACGATCCCGGCATCAACGGCATGTGGCCGGCCTACGAAACCGCGCTGAAGGCGGCGGGTGTGACCTACGAACAGCACACCTATCCGGGCACGATGCACGGCTTCCACAACAACTCGACGCCGCGCTACGTGGAAGCGCAAGCCAACGCGTCGTGGACGCGCACGCTGGCGTGGTTCAAGAAGCATTTGGCGTGAGTAAACGCGCAAGGCGGGGCTTCGGCCCCGCCTTCCTGCTTCCCAAGCACCCGGTAGAAGTAGTTTGATGGGCGGACCAACCGCGCGATTCGCGCGCGTCCGAACGGGCCCATCGAAAATAATGAATGTCGACGATTTCCGGGAAAAGTGGACCGCCGCGCCGCTGAAGGAATCGACTATGGATTGCAGCTTGCCAGGCGCAGCCAATATTAGCTTTTAAACATCGGTGCCAGTTTGGTGGATCCATCCTTACGGAGAAGGTGGAACGTACGATTTTTCCGCCAAGCAAACCGATACAGTTGCCGAAATTTCATTCGTATTTTTGCCGAGAGAGCATAAGTGGCGCGCCTATTGTTCTATTATTTTAAAGCTTAGTCTTTTTAGGTCTGTGATGGATTTGGCTTGTGTAAGCTTTGGTTGAGGTGTGGATTGCGCAATGACCATTGAGATCGAGCCGCATGACGTTCGCAAGTTGATATGCGCTGTCACAGAAGCGGCGGCGATTTGGTTTTCAATACCGCTTTCCGACATGAAGGTTCTTGTCAGGCGAGTATCAAAAACGCACTGCACAAGCAGTATCGTTCCCTACAGAGGGCATCGAAGCTTTTCGATCTTTAGGGCTGAAATTGAGAAGAATGATAAGTTGAAAGAAATAAATGCAGAGTTGTCTGCTGCTAAAAGTGATTTTTGTGCGCTGATAATATCTGGACCAACATTCACGCGGCGCTTTGAGTTCAATGATCTTATCGAAATGCTAATTGCGGAGGTGCAAAGGCGTGACGCGGTTCCGCTGAACTTGAGAATAGACGCAGTCGTTAGTGAATTCTGTGACTTTCTCCACAGTCCGAGATTCAGCGTTTCTGTTTTTGCTCCTTTGTCGTGGGCGTATGCGGACGACGGCATATCTGTGCGGGTCGTGCTGCCATCGAACACGATAATCCGCCAAGTGACCGACAATGAAATAGAAGAATTTTTCTCAAGAGATATTTTGCAGACAGTTGGTCTTCCAACTTTTGGGATGCCTGAGCTCGCACTTGAAGTGACGCGACCGTGTGCAATGAGCGTGGGGACTTCTGAGAGTCTCTCGATGGAAAGTTTCAATCAACTTCAGGGAATGCAAGATTCTATAGACTGGGCATGTTCTATTTTGCATTGTTACAAGCCGGGAGCGGTAACGATCTCTCGACGCTACCTCAAGGTGGATCATTGGCTGCCTCGACATGTAATGGGCGGTACATCGTGGCAGTTTCCAACGGCATCACCGATAGGCCCAAACTATCGATTTGTTGCCGGTGACACGGAGGCGCTTGCCGCACTCACGGAGAAAATTGAGAGGTCTCCGTTGAGATGTATCCGTATCGTAGCTGATCGACTGCATCTCGCTACACAACGAACAAAGCCTGCGGACTCAATAGTTGACGTGTGTATCGGGTTTGAGGCGTTGCTAGGTACGTCTAAGGGAGCGCCAATCGCTGAGACTTTGGCCTTGCGATTCGCTTTTCTTGGAGCGCCGGCGGATCGGCAGAGCCGTTATAAAGCGATGAAGAGATTGTACGGCTATCGAAGCGCTATTGTGCATGGATCTGAGCCCCGGGCGACATATGACATTGGCGCGGGTGCGATTGATCTTCCGACACTAAAAAACGAGGCAATGAACATGCTTCGAGGCTTGCTGCAAACCGTCGTTCAGCACCCAATTTTAAGCCTGTATAATTCTGTCCCTGAAGAGTTCTGGCAGAATCTGATCTTGGGTACATCAGACTCGGCAGCCGGATCTCCGGATATGCACTGACTAACCAACTTCGGGGGGTATGCTCGTGGGTAGCGAAATAAAAAGCCCTCGGCGGGGCTCCGCCGAGGGCTTGTCGATATGGTGGAGCCAAGCGGGATCGAACCGCTGACCTCCGCAATGCCATTGCGGCGCTCTCCCAGCTGAGCTATGGCCCCGAAACTCGTCATCGGCGGGGTTGGGCCCCCGCCGAAACCGCCTCTATATCGGGCGCCTCGGCCCGCCGCGCAAGCGATAAATTGCGCGGATCGCGGACGCGCCTTAGCGCTCCTCGTCGTCCGCCTTCTCGACCACTTCGGCCACGTCCTCGGCGTCTTCGCCAAGCTCGGACGTATCTTCCATGACCGTATCGTCTTCTTCTTCCTCTTCGTCCTCCGCCACGACCTCATCGGCCTCGGCCGGATCGACGACGGGCTTGGGCGCCACGACGACCGGTGCGGCGGCCGGCTTGCCCCGGCGGCTTTTCAGCAGCACTTCGGGATCGTACTCGGCCTCGCATTTCGGGCAGGTAATCGGGCTACGCTGCAGGTCGTAGAATCGCGCGCCGCAAGATTGGCACGTGCGCTTCAGACCCCATTCGGCTTTGGCCATCGCGAAACCCTATAAAACGTGAAACCCGGAAAACGGGCGCGGGAAATGCCATGTCCCGGGGGCCCTGTCAACTTGCCATCCCTCGGCCTTGTCCCCGGGGGCCCGGGATTGGTACAAGCCCCTGTCATTTTTGCCCTTTCCCGACCGGATAGCGAAACGCCGACATGGCCCACGAACAGACCCATCCCGCCGCCGCCAAGCCCGGCAACCCCTTGAAGGGCGAAACCGGCGTGCCGGGCGACAAGTCGATTTCGCACCGCGCGCTGATGTTCGGGGGGCTGGCGGTCGGCCAAACGCGCATTTCCGGCCTGCTGGAAGGCGAGGATGTGTTGCGCACCGCCGCCGCCATGCGCGCGATGGGCGCCGAGATCGTGAAGGATGCCGACGGCACCTGGCGCACGCGCGGTCGGGGCATCGGGGCGCTGGCCGAACCCGCCGACGTGCTGGATCTCGGCAACGCGGGCACGGGCGCGCGTCTGCTGATGGGCCTTGTCGCGGCCCATCCGATCTTCGCGGTGTTCACGGGCGACGCCAGCTTGCGCCGCCGTCCGATGGGCCGCGTGACCGCACCCTTGCTGCGCATGGGCGCGAAGTTCGAGCATCGCGGGACGAGCGAAGGCAAGGTGCTGCTGCCGCTGGCCGTCATCGGTGCGAAAGACCCGATGCCCATCGAATACGAATTGCCGGTGGCCTCGGCCCAGGTCAAATCGGCCGTGCTGCTCGCCGGCCTCAACACGCCGGGCAAGACCACGACGGTCGAGAAGGCGCGCACCCGCGACCATACCGAACGCATGCTGCGCCATTTCGGCGCCGAAGTGACGATCGAAACCGCGAACGGCCTGACGCGCGCCACCGTCACCGGCCGTCCGGAACTCAAAGCCAGCGACGTGATCGTCCCCGGCGATCCGTCCTCGGCCGCGTTCCCGCTGGTCGCCGGTTTGATCGTGCCCGGATCGGACGTCACGGTGCGCGGCGTAGGCTTGAACCCTTTGCGCACGGGGCTTTTCACCACGTTGCGCGAAATGGGCGCGACCCTCGACATCGCCAACAAGCGCGATCAGGCGGGCGAGGAAGTCGGCGATTTGAACGCGCGCTTCACCGCCTTGAAGGGCGTGGAAGTGCCGCCCGAACGCGCCCCTTCGATGATCGACGAGTACCCGATCCTCGCGGTCGCGGCATCCTTCGCCAAGGGCCGCACGATCATGCGGGGCTTGCACGAGCTTCGCGTCAAGGAAAGCGATCGCCTGGCCGCCATCGCCAAGGGGCTTGAGGCGTGCGGCGTGAAAATCGCCATCGAGGGCGACGATCTGATCGTCGAAGGCAATGACGGTCCGCCGCCGGGCATGGAGGCTTCGACGCCCGCCATCGCCACGCATCTCGATCACCGTATCGCGATGAGCTTCCTGGTGATGGGCCTTGCGGCGAAGAAGGGCACGCGCGTCGACGATTGCGCGACGATCGCGACCAGCTTCCCGGACTTCCTGCCGCTGATCCGCCGCCTGGGCGGCGAAATCGTCGCGTGAGCGTTCCCAAAATAATCGCCATCGACGGCCCCGCCGCGGCGGGCAAGGGCACGCTCGCCAAACGCGTGGCGGCGCATTTGGGTTACGACCATCTCGACACCGGGTCGCTTTATCGCGCCGTCGCGTCGAAGACGTTGCGCTTGGGGCTCAGCCCCGAAGACGCCGCGAAAAGCTTCACGGTCGACGATCTCAACGCCACCGATTTGCGCAGCGAAAAGGTGGCGCAGCAGGCCTCCGTCGTCGCGGTCATTCCCGCCGTGCGGGCCGCCCTTTTGGCGTTCCAGCAGGATTTCGCGAGGCTGCCGCCCGGCGGCAACGGCGCCGTGCTCGACGGGCGCGACGTGGGCACGGTCGTATGTCCTTGGCCGGACACGCTTAAATTCTTCGTCACCGCGTCGCTCGAGGCGCGCGCCCAGCGCCGATATGACGAATTGCGCGCGCGCGGTGAATCCCCTATGTATGCGTCCGTTTTCGCCGAGATGGCGGAACGCGACAGGCGGGACAGCCAGCGTAGTGCGGCGCCCCTCAAACCGGCGGATGACGCGATCCTTTTGGATACGTCCGATCTTTCCGCCGATGACGTGTTCCAAGCGGCTCTCGCCGCCATCCAGGGGAAAACGCGCTGAACGGATGGTCCGTTCGGCGCAACTCGAACCCCGGCGTCGGCGGAAGGCACAGGGCCTTACGGACGACCGGCGTTTGAAACGAGAGGCTTTTTCATAAATGGCTAAAGCGTCCAGTCTCGCCCGCACGCGCACGTCCGTGCCGTCGGGTGCGGAAGATTTCTCGGCTCTGCTCGAAGAGTCGTTGGGTTCCGGCAATTCCTTCGAAGGCCGCGTCGTCAAGGGCCGCGTCGTGTCGGTCGAAGGCGATTTCGCGATCGTCGATGTCGGCTTGAAGGCCGAAGGCCGCGTCGCGCTGAAGGAATTCGGCGCCGCGGGTCAGCCCGCCGAAATCAAGGCCGGCGACACGGTCGACGTGTTCGTCGAGCGTATGGAAGACCGCAACGGCGAAGCCTCGCTGTCGCGCGACAAGGCGCGTCGCGAAGAAGCGTGGGGCGCCCTCGACAAGCAGTTCAAGGAAAACGCCCGCGTCAACGGCGTGATCTTCGGTCGCGTCAAGGGCGGCTTCACGGTCGATCTCGGCGGTGCGGTCGCGTTCCTGCCCGGCAGCCAGGTCGATATCCGCCCCGTGCGCGACATCACCCCGCTGATGGGCACGCCGCAGCCCTTCCAGATCCTGAAGATGGACCGCAGCCGCGGCAACATCGTGGTTTCTCGTCGTGCCGTCCTTGAAGAAACGCGCGCCGAACAGCGTTCGGAACTGGTCGCTTCGCTCAAGGAAGGCCAGATCCTCGAAGGCGTGGTCAAGAACATCACCGATTATGGTGCGTTCGTGGATCTCGGCGGTGTGGACGGCTTGCTGCACGTCACCGATATCGCCTGGAAGCGCATCAACCACCCGTCGGAAGCCCTCACGATCGGCCAGCACGTCAAGGTGCAGGTCGTTCGCTTCAACGCCGAAACCCAGCGCATCTCGCTGGGCATGAAGCAGCTTGAAGCCGATCCGTGGGAAGGCGTTGCCGCCAAGTATCCCGCGAACGCCAAGTTCAAGGGCCGCGTGACCAACATCACCGACTACGGCGCCTTCGTGGAGCTGGAGCCGGGCATCGAAGGCCTCGTCCACGTCTCGGAAATGAGCTGGACGAAGAAGAACGTCCATCCGGGCAAGATCGTTTCGACCTCGCAGGAAGTCGAAGTGATGGTGCTGGATGTCGACGCCGCCAAGCGCCGCATCTCGCTGGGTCTCAAGCAGTGCCTCGACAATCCGTGGGAGGTCTTCAAGGACCGCTTCACGCCGGGCACGGAGCTCGAAGGCGAGGTCAAGAACATCACCGAGTTCGGCCTGTTCGTGGGTCTGCCCGGCGATATCGACGGCATGGTCCATCTCTCGGATATCGATTGGGAGAAGGCCGGCGAAGAGGCGATCAAGGCCTACAAGAAGGGCGACAAGGTCAAGGTCAAGGTGCTGGACACCGACGTCGAGAAGGAACGTATCTCGCTCGGCATCAAGCAGCTCACCAACGACCCGTTCGAGTCCGCGATCTCGGGCTTCAAGAAGGGCGACGTCGTCACCGGTACGGTCTCGGCCGTGCAGGACAACGGCGTGGAACTGACGCTGGCCGACGGCATCACCGGCTTCATCCGCAAGTCGGATCTGTCGCGTGATCGCGCCGAACAGCGCCCGGACCGTTACGCCATCGGCGAAAAGGTCGACGCGAAGATCACGACGCTGGATCGCACCAGCCGCAAGATCCAGCTGTCGATCAAGGCGCGCGAGATCGAAGAAGACAAGGAAGCGATGGCCCAGTTCGGCTCGTCGGATTCCGGCGCTTCGCTCGGCGATATCCTGGGTGCCGCGCTCAAGCGCAAGCAGGAGAAGGAAGGCGAGTAATCGCCGACTTTCCTTCGTAAGAACGACGACGGGCGGCACCTCGCGGTGCCGCCCGTTTTCGTTTCATGCTTTAAAACGTCCTCATGGTGAGCCCGTCGAACCATGAGGACGCCGTCTCAAGCCTTCGGATAAAGCTTCTCCAGTGCCGCGAACACGCCGCGCACGGTTTGCAGATGCGCCCCTTCCGTGCGGCCCGCGCGCGCCCAGGGGTTCCAGGCGAACACGTCGAAATGCGCCCAGCGGCATTTGGCCGGCACGAAATTCTGCAGGAATAGCGCGGCCGTGACCGCGCCTGCGAACGGCCCGTCGGAGATATTCGACGTGTCCGCGATCTTGCTTTCCATACGTGCGCGATAGCCCTGCCACAGCGGCATCAGCCAGAACGGATCATGTGCCGCGATCCCGGCTTGCAGGAAGCTGCGCGCCAGATCGTCGTCGTTCGAGAAGAACGCCGGCAGGTCGGGGCCCAGCGCCACGCGCGCCGCCCCCGTCAGCGTGGCGAAGTCGATCATCAATTCGGGTTCGTCGTCGCCCGCCGCCGCCATCGCATCGGCCAGGATCAAGCGGCCCTCGGCATCCGTATTGCCGATTTCGACCGTGATCCCTTTGCGCGATTTGACGATGTCGAGCGGGCGGATCGAATTCCCCGACACCGAGTTTTCGACCGCCGGGATCAGCACGCGCAAGCGCACCGGCAGTTTCGCTTCGACGATGAGGCGGGCGAGGGCCAGCGCATGCGCTGCCCCGCCCATATCCTTCTTCATCATCTTCATGCCGGTATCGGGCTTGATGTCGAGCCCGCCGGTGTCGAAGCACACGCCCTTGCCGATCACCGCGATACGTGGATGTTTGGGATCGCCCCAGCGCATATCGATCAGGCGCGGCGCTTTCTCGGCCGCACGGCCCACGGCATGGACCAGCGGGAAGCCTTCCTTCAGCAGCTTGTCGCCGACGATCACGTCCGACGACGCGAAATCCAATTCGTGCGCGGTTTCGATCGCGGCTTCGGCCAGCGCATCGGGGCCCATATCTTCGGCGGGCGTGTTGATCAGGTCGCGCGCGAGGCCGTCGGCCGCGACGATCGCCTGCACGCGTTTGCGATCCGCCTTGGCGGGCCACACCAGCTCGGCCGGCGCCTTGGCCGCCTTTTTGTAGCGGTCGAATACGTAGCTGCCGAGCGCCCAGGCCAATGCGATTTCGGTCGCTTCGGCGGCGTCCGTCGGCTCGGGATCGAGGCGATAGGAACCGGCGGGCAGCTTCAGGGGCAGCGCCCCCCAATTCCAGAATTTATGGCCCGACCCATCGGGCGTTTCGCGTTCGGGCACGCCGATCAACACGCGCTCGATCTTTCCGTCGCTGGCGGGCAGCGCCAGGATCTCGCCCGCTGCCGCTTTGAACCCGACCGATTCCGCGTAACGCTTTTGCGCGGCTTTGGCTTTTTTGAGCCAGGCGGGCAATGCGGATTTGGTCAGCGCCGTCAGCTTGACGGTGGCGGCCATTGGCTTGGGGCGGAGGGAAAGACGGGCGGGCATGGCGACTCCGATTTGTACGGCGACAACTCGGACCTTGCCCCAACCGCGCGGCTCTGGAAAGAACTTGGGTGCGAACAACCAAGGGGAAATGCCCATGACCCAAGCGACGCTCTTTCTCGGCAACAAGGCCTATTCGTCGTGGTCGCTGCGCGGCTGGCTCGCGTGCAAGATCGCGGGTCTGGATTTCCGCGAGGAGGTCTACGACATGGGCGCCCCGGACTGGAAAACTTGGGTCGCGGCGCGCTCGCCCACCGGCAAAGTCCCGTGCCTGCTGATCGACGGCGCGAGCGTGTGGGAATCGCTGGCGATCGGCGATTATCTGGCGGATTCCGCGCCGGCGAAATTCTGGCCGCAGGACAAGGCGGCGCGCGCCCAGGCGCGGTCCATCGCCGCCGAAATGCACGCAGGCTTCATGGAATTGCGCAAGGCGATGTGGATGAATGTGCGCGCCCGCTTTCCGGGCAAGGGCCGCACGCCGGGGGCGCTGAACGACATCGCGCGGATTCAAGGGCTTTGGGCCGAATCGCGCCGGAAATTCGGTGCGGGCGGGCCCTATCTGTTCGGTGCGCAATTCGGCATGGCGGATGCGATGTACGCGCCCGTGGTCGCGCGATTCGTCACCTGGGCGCCCGACCTCACGAAAGATTCGGCTGCCTATGTCGATGCGGTGTGGAATCATCCCTATATGAAGGAATGGCTCGCCGCCGCCGCTGCCGAGCCGTGGGTACTGGAGAAATACGAAACCGCCACCGATTGAGACCTGAATGACCGAGCGCGCCGCAACCCGAACGCAATCCCAAACGCCCGAGCAGGCCGTGGAATTCGGCCAGCCCGACGACTGGGTGCGCATCCGGATCGGGGCGCGCGGCATGATCTGGTCGCTGTCGTGGCTCGCCGTGATTGCCGGCACGACGCTCAGCACCGTCGCGACGGCGACGATGACGGCCGGACCCGCCGGGTTCCTGGCCGCGTTGCCGCCCGCCGCGGTGATCGCCTGGGTGCTGACTTCCGTGTGGCGCCGGCGCATCGGCCCGCGCGAGCTTTATTTCGATCGCATCGGCTTCTACGACACGACGACCGGCCGCGAGCCGCTGCGCTGGACGGATATCGAAAGCCTCGACGTGATCGAGCGCCCGCCCGGCGGGCTGTGGGTCGCCCCCAGTGCGGCCTATCTCGTCGCGCGGCTTGTTCCGGCCAAGCGCAAGGCCAGCTGGTTCGACTGGGCGAAGGCGGCGGAATTGCGCGGCGGCGTGGTGCTGCACGCGACCGAGGCGATGCATCTGCCGGTCCCCTTCGAATATCTGGTGTTGAACCTCCGCGCGCGCGGCGCGCCCATCCGCCCGCATGCGCCGATGTTCGACGCGTTCGAATACGATGCGCGCTGGCTGTCGCCCGCCGACGCTGCGCAATTGATCGAGACGCGGATGGGTTCGCGCGCGCGGCCCTTCGCGAACCACAATCTCGATATCGCGCGTAGCCGCAACGCCAAGCCCGCGATCGCGCATTGGGAAGCGGTGCTGACCGAATTGCGCCGCATGTCCGGCTTGGTCTCGGCCGAAGACTAGAGATATTCCAGGCTTTCCGCCTAGGCCTTTAAAACCCGGCGAAATTCGGCTATGTAATGGATATGTCCTCGATGCGCCCCTTTGCCCCCTTGGTGGAGCGTTTGAAGGCGGCGGGCTTGCGCCCGACCCGCCAGCGCCTGCAATTGCTGCGCGTGCTGGGCGAGGGCGGGCATCGTCACCTGACCGCCGAGCAGCTTTCGGCCGAGGCGCGCGCGGCGGGGCTGAACGTGGCGCTCGCCACGATCTACAACACCCTCAATCAATTCACCCAAGCCGGCCTGCTGCGCGAAGTGGTGGTCGAGCCGGGCCGGTCCTATTTCGACACCAATCTCGGGCCGCATCATCATTTCTTCGACGAATCGGCCGGGATGTTGATCGATATCCCTGCCGATCAAATCTCGGTCGCGGCGTTGCCCGCCCCGCCGCCGGGCAAGCGCGTGGCGTCGGTGGACGTCGTGGTCCGCTTGACCGATTCCTGACCCTTTTGGGTCGGTTGTAGGGTCTTTTTCCACATAACTTGCAAACGGTTCTCATCTAAATTGGAACCGTTCCAAAACTATTGACTTCGCGCTCCCGCGGCTCAATATCTGCGCGCCCGGCATTCCGCCGGCTGCCTTGCGCCGCTGTTCCGGCGCGCCAATTCCAGGGAGTGTTCCATGCCCAAGCTCAAGGGAACCAAGACCGAGCAGAATCTGAAGGATGCGTTCGCGGGCGAAAGCCAGGCGAACCGCCGTTACCTGTATTTCGCCCAAAAGGCGGATGTCGAAGGCTTCAACGACGTCGCGGCCGTGTTCCGCTCGACGGCGGAAGGCGAAACGGGCCACGCGCACGGCCATCTCGAATATCTGGAAGAGACGGGCGACCCGGCGACGGGCCAGCCGATCGGCTCGACCGATCTGAACCTCAAGGCGTCGATCGCCGGCGAAACGCACGAGTACACCGACATGTACCCGGGCATGGCGCGTTCGGCGCGCGAAGAAGGCTTCGACGAGATCGCCGACTGGTTCGAAACGCTGGCGAAGGCCGAGAAGTCGCACGCCGGCAAGTTCCAGAAGACGCTCGACTCGCTGGGCAAGTAACCCGGCCCTAAGACCCCCCGGAACGGCGGCGGGCCCCGCTCGACAGGGCCCGCCGACCGCTCCGCCTTCTCTTGATGATCGCGGAATAGGGAAACGTACCGATGCGCGAAGGCAGTCTCGACGCACCGACCCGGCATCCGATCGATTGGCAGAACCCGGATTTCTGGGACGAAGCCAAGCTCGACGCCGAATTGCGCCGCGTCTTCGACATCTGTCACGGCTGCCGCCGCTGCTTCAATCTGTGCGATTCCTTCCCGCGTCTGTTCGATCTGATCGACAACACGAAGGGCGAAACGCTCGAGGAAGTGCCGTCGAGCGAATTCAAGGGCGTGGTCGATTCCTGCACGCTCTGCGATCTGTGCTTCATGACCAAGTGCCCCTACGTGCCGCCGCACGAATGGAACTTGGATTTCCCCCATCTGATGGTCCGTGCGCGCGCGATCGAGGCGAAGAAGAAGGGCGTTCCCTTCGCCGAAGCGCAGCTCACCAAGACCGATCGCAACGGCAAGCTCGCTTCGGTGGCGCCGGGCATCGCGAACTGGGCGTCGGACACGTCGAACAAACTCACGCGCGGCTTGCTTGAAAAAGTCGCGGACGTGCATCCCGAAGCCGCGTTGCCGAAATTCCATGGCGCCACCTTCGCCGTGCGCGCCAAGCGCGAGGCGATCGAGATCAACACGGCCGCACCGGCGCATGGCAAGCGCAAGGTCGCGCTCTACGCGACCTGCTTCGTCAACTACAACAATCCGAATATCGGCATGGCGATGCGCGCGATCCTGGCGAAGAACGGGATCGACAGCAAAGTCGTCTACCCCAAATGCTGCGGCATGCCGCAGCTCGAACACGGCGAAATCGAAAAGGTCGCCGCGACCGCCCGCCAAGTCGCCGCGGAAATGTCGCCGCTGATCGACGAAGGCTACGACATCGTCGCGTTGATCCCGTCTTGCGCGCTGATGCTGAAATTCGAATGGCCGCTGATCGTGCCCGACGATCCGCTGGTCAAGAAGCTCGCGCAAGCGACCTACGACGCGGCGGAATACGTGGTCGATATCGCCAAGCGCGAAGGTTTGGCGCCCGGTCTCGAAAAGCTCGACGGCGGCGTGTCGATGCACTTCGCCTGCCACGCGCGCGCGCAGAATATGGGCCCGAAAGCGGCCGAAATGCTGCGCTTGGTGCCCGAGATTTCGGTCGCCGTGATCGAGCGGTGCTCAGGGCACGGCGGCTCGTGGGGCGTGATGAAGCGCAATTTCGAACTCGCGTTGAAGGTCGGCAAGCCGGTCGCCAAGACCGTCGCCAAGAACGCGAAAACCTATCTCGCGTCGGAATGCCCGCTGGCTGGCGAACATATCGCGCAAGGCATCGAGCGCCTGCCGGCGGAAGACCGCCCCGCGAATATGGAACCGCCGCTGCATCCGATCGAGCTGTTCGCCAAGGCCTACGGCCTGGTTTGAGGAGAATCACGATGATCGCCGCCATGAAGCGTGAAATCACCCGCGCCGACATTCTGCCGATGGGCGACTATGGCCGCGAGCGCAAGGCGCTGCGCGTCGACATGGTCGCGGTGAAGAAGAACCGCCGCGTCGAAGTCGGCCCGGTCGCGACCTTCTATTTCGAGAATTATCAGACGATGTGGCATCAGGTTCACGAGATGCTGTTCATCGAAAAGGGCGGCGAAGCCCAGATCGCCGACGAACTCGCCGCCTATAATCCGCTGATCCCGCAGGGCGACGAATTGGTCGCCACGGTGATGCTGGAAATCGAAGACCCCGTGCGCCGCGCGCGCGTGTTGTCGGGCCTCGGCCATATCGAAGATCACATGTATCTCGACGTGGCGGGCACGCGGATCAACGCGATCAGCGAAACCGATGTCGAGCGCACGACCGAGGAAGGCAAAACCTCGTCGGTGCATTTCATCCGCTTCAAATTGACGCCCGCGCAGATCGCCGAGTTCCGCAAGCCGGGGACCCGCGTGCTGCTGGGCATCGATCACGTCAATTACGGCCATATCGCCGTGATGGCGGACGCCACGCGCGCGGCCCTCGCAGCCGACTTCGCCTGACGAAGGTTCCTCTGCGGCCTCATCCTTCGACAAGCTCAGGATGAGGGCTCCCTCATGGTGAGCCTGTCGAACCATGAGGTTCGCGCGGTCTAGGCCGTCTGGCCGCCGATCTGATAGGCGGCGACCATCACCAGCGTCACGTCGCTGCCGCCGTCGGAAAGCGGCAGGATCAAACGCTCCCAAGTCTGGCCGAGCTGCCATTGCTGGCGGCCGTCCAGCGTGCCGTGGGCGAATTGCGCGGAATAGGTGCGCCACGCCGGGGCCGCCTCGACGCGCACTTTCTCGTACTCGACGCGCAGAAGGGCGGCTTGTTCGGCGGGAAGCTCGTCGATGGATTTGCCGGTCATCTCGCGCCGGAACGCGTCGACGAAGGCCGTGCCGTAAAGCCGGTAGACCCAGCGTCCCTCCGCCCAATCGACCAGCATCAGATGGCCAAGCCAGCTGCGCATTTCGATCGGGTCGAAATCGGCGCGATCGGGCACGGATCCGCCTTTGCGGCGCGCCTCCCAGAAGGCGAGCAGCGCATCGAGCCGTTTTTCGTGAAATACCGGCCGTTCGGCCACGAAAACTCCGTCTGCCCAGGCGAATCGGGCGGGATTATGGCGCCGCGATGCGGGCCCGCACAATCCCGGCCTTGCTTTCGCGTCGCCCGGACGGCACTTTCCGGCCCATTACGGTCGGAATGCTCAAAAAACTTCTCAAATCCGAAACGGCGCAGGCCCTTTTCGCCCTTCTGGCGGCGGGGTACATCGCCTTCGTCTACCGGACCACGCGCTGGACGGTGATCGGCAACGAATTGCCCGAGGCGCTGTTGCGCCAGGGCAAGCCGGTGATCGCCTGTTTTTGGCATCAGCGTTTGATGATGATGGCGCCGCTGACGCATCGCTTGCGCCCCTACAATATGCTGATCTCGGCCCATCGCGACGGCGTTTTGATCAGCCGCGCGGTCGCGCATTTCGGCGTCACGACCATCGTCGGCTCGACCAGCAAAGGTGCGGCGGACGCGTTGCGCAGCATGATCGCCTTTCTGAAAAAAGGGCAGCTGGTGGGCGTGACGCCCGATGGGCCGCGGGGACCGGCGCGCAAGGCAGCACAAGGTGTGGCCGCCGCCGCGTTCCTCGCCCAAGCACCGGCGGTCACGCAAAGCTGTTCGATCTCGCGCGCCAAATTCCTGAACAGCTGGGACCGGCTGATGATCCCGCTGCCCTTCGGCAAGGGCGTGGTGATCTGGGGCGACCCGATTCCGCCGCCCGCAACGCGCGACGCGCTGGACGAATTCACGGCGTTGCTCGAAAAGCGCCTCGACGAAGATTGCGCGACGGCCGACCGGCTCGTCGGCATCACGGCCCCCGTGCGGCGCGTGAAATGAGCCGGCTTTTCTATCGCGCGCTCGCATCGGTCGCGTCGCCGGCCCTCGAGCTTTTCTTGAAGCGGCGCCTCGCGCGCGGCAAGGAAGATCCGCTGCGCTGGCGCGAACGCAAAGGCTATACGGATCGCCCGCGCCCGGCGGGCAAAGTTTTGTGGATTCATGGTGCGTCGATGGGCGAAGCGCGCTCGGCCTTGCCGTTGGTCGCGGCGCTGCGCGAAACGCGCCCCGATTTGTCGGTGCTGTTCACCACCGGCTCGCGCACCTCGGCCGAGATGCTGGCGCGCGAGCTGGACGGTACGGGCGCTTTCCATCAATACGTGCCGCTCGACGTGCCCGCGTGGGTCAATCGCTTCCTCGACCATTGGCGCCCCGATGCCGCACTTTGGCTCGAAAGCGAGCTGTGGCCCAATCTGCTGGGCGCGCTGGCCAAGCGGCGCATCCCCGCCGCATTGATCAATGCGCGCCTCGCCGAACGTTCGGCGCAACGCTGGGAACGCACGCTGAAATTCTTCGCCCCGCCGTTCGAGGCGTTTCGCTTGGCGCTGGCGCAAAGCGAAGGCGACGCCGCGCGGCTGCGGCGCTTGGGTTTGGCCGATGTGCGCGCGATCGGCAATCTCAAACACGACGCCCCGCCGCTCGCCGCCGATCCGCAGTCGGTCGATGCGTTGCGCGACAAGCTCGACGGGCGTTTCGCTTGGCTTGCCGCGTCGACCCATCCGCGCGAGGAAGAAGCGATCCTCGAAGCGCATCGGCAAATCCGCCATGTGCGCGGCGATGCATTGCTCGTCCTCGCCCCGCGCCACGCGACGCGCGGGGCCGATATCGCGGCCGCGTGCGAAGCGGCGGAGTTGCCCGCCGCGCGGCGCTCGCTCGATCAAAATCCGGGTGCGGCGGAAGCCGTCTATGTCGCCGACACGATGGGCGAATTGGGTGTGCTCTACCGTGCCGTGCCGATCGCGTTTGTCGGCGGCTCGCTCGAGCCGCATGGCGGCCAGAATCCGCTGGAACCCGCAAGGCTGGGCGCGTCGCTCGCCTTCGGTCCGTCGATGGAGAATTTCGCCGAACTCGCGCGCGATTTGATCGACGCGAAAGCCGCGACGCGCGTGGCCGATGCGGGCGAACTCGCGCGCTTCGTGCTGGCGCGCGCCGCCGATCCCGCTTTGGCCGCGCGCGAAGGGGAAGCCGCGCGCAACTTCGCCGCGAAGGGCGAGGGGACGGTCACGCGCATGTTGGCGGCCCTTGAGCCGATCCTCGCGGGTCTTGGCCCCAAAGCGGTGACGCATGAAACCGCCTAGCTTCTGGCGCAAGGATGGCGCGCTGGCGACGCTGCTGTCGCCGCTTGGCTGTCTCTACGCCCTGGGCGGTGCCGCGCGGTTGAAATACGGCGCGTCGTTCGACGCGCGCGTGCCGACGATTTGCGTGGGCAATCTCACCCTCGGCGGGGCGGGCAAAACGCCGGTCGTGCGCGAAATTGCGTCGATCCTGGCCGCAAGCGGCAAACGCATCGCGATTCTTTCGCGCGGGCATGGCGGTTCGGCGCAAGGCCCGATCCGCGTCGATCCCGCGATGCACGCCGCCGCGACGGTGGGTGACGAGCCGTTGCTGTTGGCGACTTCCGCCCCCGTCTATGTCGCCAAAGATCGCGCCGCTGCGGCGCGTGCGGCTCTGGCCGAGGGCGCGGATTGCCTGCTGCTCGACGACGGGTTTCAAAGCCCGGCGCTAAAGAAGTCGTTCTCGATCATCGTGGTCGATGGCGGGGCGGGGCTCGGCAATGGGCGCGTGTTTCCCGCCGGGCCGTTACGCGAGCCGCCTTCATGGGGTCTCGCGCGCGCGAATGCCATCGTGATGATCGGCGCCGATGTGACCGGTTTTGCCGCGCGTCATGCGGGCGACAAGAAATTGCTGCATGCCACGCTGGCGCCCGTGTCGCGCGAATTGGCGGGCGCCAAGGTGTTCGCGTTCGCGGGCATCGGCCGGCCGGAAAAATTCTTTACGAGTTTGCGCGATCTCGGCTGCACGCTTGCGCAAACGCGCGAATTCGCCGATCACCATACTTATGCGCGGGGCGAGATCGAAGCCGTTCTTCGCGACGCGGCGCAAGCCGGCGCCAAACCCGTGACGACCGAAAAGGATCTCGTGCGCATTCCCCCCGATCTGCGCTCCGCCATCGCGACATTGAATGTCCGTCTCGTGCCGAGCGATAGCGCCGCCTTCGTCGCTTTGGCGCACGAGGCCGCGCGATGAGGAAGCTGCTGCGCCTTCTCGAAGCCGGGTTCGTCGTCGGCCTTTATCATTTGCTGGGGCTTCTACCCCGGCGCGTCGCGTCGGATTTCGGCGGCGCCGTCGCGCGGTTCATCGGGCCGAAATTGTCGCTGTCGAACCGTGCGCGCAAAAACCTGCGCCGCTTCATGCCGGAACTCGGCGCCGCCGGCATCGAGCGCACGATCTATGAAATGTGGGACAATCTCGGCCGCACGGCGACCGAATATCCGCATCTCACCGATTTCACGGTTTTCGTTCCCGATGCGGATATCGAGGTCGTGGGTACCGCGCATGTCGATGCGGCGAAAGCCGCGGGCAAGCCGATCATCTTTTTCGCCGCCCATCTCGCCAATTGGGAATTGTCGGGCCTGGCCGCCGCGCGCTACGACACGCCGGTTCATCTGGTGTATCGCGAGGCGAATAACCGCCATGTCGAAACTTTGTTCAAGCGCGGGCGCGGCAAGTTCGCGGCGGGCTTGATCCCCAAGGGCACGTCGGGCGCGCGTTTGGCGATGCAGGCCCTGAAAGAGGGCAAGCATCTGGGCATGCTGCTCGATCAGAAAATGAACGACGGCATCGCCGTGCCGTTCTTCGGCGTCGATGCGATGACCGCCCCGGCCTTGGGCGTGCTGGCGCTGCGCTACGATTGCGCGATCCTGCCCGTGCATGTCGAGCGTTTGGGCTCGGCCGCGAAATTCCGCGTGACCGTGGAGCCGCCATTGCCGCTCCCGCCGGGAACGGACAAGAACGCGCGCTTGAAG
The DNA here is from genome assembly GCA_965228135.1 of Tagaea sp. Taxonomy (GTDB): domain Bacteria; phylum Pseudomonadota; class Alphaproteobacteria; order CACIAM-22H2; family CACIAM-22H2; genus Tagaea. Next base: position 3,056,526 of record OZ245798.1, on the reverse strand, counting down.
GCGCTGATGATTGCGGTGAATGCGCGGATGGAAGATTGGATCCGCCAGCGGCCCGGCCAGTGGCTGTGGTTACACCGCCGCTGGCCGGATCCGAAGTAACGCGAACTTACTTCGCGTCCGCCGCGACGGCGAATTTCTTGATCGTGTCGGGTTTGCGCGGCGGCTCGCCCTTGGCGATGCGGTCGACATGTTCCATGCCGTCGGTCACTTCGCCCCAAACGGTGTATTGGCCGTTCAGGAAATGGCCTTCGTCGAACATGATGAAGAATTGGCTGTTCGCCGAATGCGGGTTCTGCGAACGCGCCGCACCGACCACGCCGCGATCGAACGCCGCCTTGGAGAATTCGGCCTTCAGATCGGGCTTGTCCGACCCGCCCATACCCGTGCCGTCGGGGCAGCCGGTCTGGGCCATGAAGCCGTCGATCACGCGGTGGAATTTCAGCCCGTCATAGAAGCCTTCGCGGGCGAGTTCCTTCACGCGCTCGACATGCTTGGGCGCCAAGTCCGGGCGCAGCTTGATGGTCACGCGGCCCCAGTCGAGGTCGAGATGGATCGTGTTTTCGAGATCGTCGGCCATTTGGTTTTCCTTATTCCTTCACGTCGGCGGCGACGCGCACGCTGCGCATGCGGTCGGGATTGCGCGGCGGTTCGCCGCGGCGGATGCGGTCCACGAATTCCATGCCCGACAGCACCTGGCCCCAGACGGTGTATTGACCGTCCAGGCTGGCGCCGCGCCGGAACATGATGAAGAACTGGCTGTTCGCCGAATTGGGGCTTTGCGACCGCGCGGCCCCCACGGTGCCGCGTTCGAACGGCAGGCGGCTGAATTCGGCGGGCAGGTCGGGCTTTTTGGAGCCGCCCATGCCCGTCCCCGTGGGATCGCCGGTCTGCGCCATGAAGCCTTCGATCACGCGATGGAAGACGATGCCGTCGTAGAAGCCTTCGCGCGCCAATTCCTTGATGCGCGCCACGTGGCGGGGGGCGATATCCGGGCGCAGCTGGATCACGACGCGGCCGTAATCGAGCTCGATATAAAGCAGGTTCTCGCGATCGGCCGGAGCCTGGGCTTGCGCCGTCACGGCGGCGAAGGCGAACAAAATCGCCGCGGCGAAAATTCGAACTAAGCGCATCACTCGTCTCTCCGGTCTGCCCGAAACGCGCGGGATTATGGTGTCGGTCCGCACAGCTTGCAATGCGGGTCTTTGGGCACGGCGATGCGGCGGAAATTGGTGTCGAGCGCGTCGTAAATAAGCACATTTCCGGCAAGGCTTTTGCCCAGGCCCAGAAGTTCCTTCAACGCTTCCGTCGCTTGCAGGCTGCCCGCCACACCCGCGACGGCGCCGAGAATCCCGGCCTCCTCGCAGCGCGGGATCAAATCCGGCGGCGGCTTCTCGGGATGCAGGCAGCGCAGACAGGCGGTTTTGCCGTCATAGGCTTTGTAGGTCGAGAGCTGCGCTTCGAAGCGCAGCAGCGACGCCGACACCAGCGTTACGCGCGCGCGAAAGCACGCATCGTGGACCGCATAGCGCGTGTCGAAATTGTCGGACCCGTCGATCACCAGATCGTGGCCCGCGATCAACCCGTCGATATTGCCCGCATCGACGCGCAGTTTTTTGGTCTCGACCTTTATATGCGGGTCGAGCCGCGCCAGCGTTTCGGCGGCACTGTCCACCTTCGCGCGGCCGATCGCCGCGTCCGAATGGATGATCTGGCGCTGGAGATTGGTGTCGTCCACCACATCGTCGTCGACCAGCGTGAGATGCCCCACGCCGGCGGCGGCGAGATAGAGCGCGACCGGCGAGCCGAGCCCGCCCGCACCCACGATCAGCACCCGGCTTGCGAGCAGCTTGGCTTGGCCGTCTTCGCCGACCTCGTCGAGGATCAGATGGCGCGCGTAGCGCCGGAACGCGCGGTCGTCCAGCGCGTCCGGCATGTCACGTTTCGCTTTCCACGCCCGCGTCGCGCGCGCGCGCGACCAGCTCGGCCAAGGTCGTCTTGCCCAGACGCTCGAGCAATTCGGTCTGCAGATCCATCCAGATCGGCCGCACGATGCGATGGCCCAGCGCCGAGGCGGGGGCGCCGGTCAGCGGATCGGGCGCCACTTCGATCGTGCGCACGATATTGACGATCTCCGCGATCGTGATCGATTCCGGGTCGCGCGCCAGGCGATAGCCGCCTTTGGGCCCGCGCTGGCCGGTCAGCACGCCCGCGCGCACCAGCGCTTGCAGCACTTGTTCGAGATAGCGCTTGGGAATGCCCTGGCGTTTGGTGATCGCGGAGGCCTGAACCGGCCGTGCTTTGGCGTTGTAGGCGACATCGAGAACGGCCTCGATGCCGAAAAGCAATTTTTTGGTAAGGCGCAGCATGGCGGGGGGACCTATCTGCCGGTGGAGCCGAAGCCACCGCCCGAGCGCCCGGTCGGCGGCAAGGACGGGCGTTCGACGAGGGTGGCGCGCACGTAACGCGCCAAAACCATTTGGGCGATCCGCATGCCGCGTTCCAGGCGCACGGATTCCTGCCCGAGATTGACGAGAATGACCTTCACTTCGCCGCGATAATCGGCGTCGATCGTGCCGGGGCTGTTGAGCACGGTGAGCCCGTGTTTGAGGGCGAGGCCCGAGCGCGGACGCACTTGCGCCTCGCAGCCGTCGGGCAAAGCCATCGCAAGCCCCGTGGGGATCAGCGCGCGTTCGCCCGGCTTCACCTCGACGGGGGCGTCGATCGCGGCGAGCAAATCGAGCCCGGCCGAGCCCTCGGTCGCGTAAGCGGGAAGATCGAGTCCTTCGGCGTGCGGCAGGCGTACGATATCGACGGTGATGCTGTCGGTCATAGTCACGCGGCTTTGGTGAAATGGGCGGCGATGCGCAGCGCCAAGCGGCGCGCGACGTCGTCTTTGCTCTGGCGTTCCCAGGATTCGACGCCCGCCTTGTCGATGACATGCACGGTGTTGGCGTCGCCGCCGAACACGCCCGTGCCCAGCGACACGTCGTTGGCGACGATCCAGTCGCAGCCCTTGCGCAGGCGCTTTTCGCTGGCGTGGCGGATCAGATCGTCGGTCTCGGCCGCGAAGCCGACGACCAGTCCGGGGCGCCGCGCGTGCTTGGACAACGTCGCCAGAATATCCGGGTTCTCGGTCAGTGCGAGCGTGGGCGCCGCCCCGCCGTCTTTCTTGAGCTTCGAATTGCCGAGCGTGGCGGGCCGCCAATCGGCGACGGCGGCGGCGCACACCGCGATATCGGCAGGCAGCGCATCGACGCAAGCCGCCAGCATTTGCTGGGCGCTTTCGATCTCGCGCAGTTTGACGCCGGCGGGGGCGGCCAGATTGGTGGGGCCGCTGACCAGAATGGTCTCCGCCCCCAACGCGGCGAGGGCCGCCGCGATCGCGTGGCCCTGCTTGCCGGAGGAACGATTGGCGATATAGCGCACGGGGTCGATCGCCTCGTGCGTCGGGCCGGAGGTGACGAGGGCGCGTTTGCCCGCGAGCGGTGCGTTGGCGTTGAAATGGCGTTCGATCGCCGCGACGATGTCGAGCGGTTCGCTCATGCGGCCCGCGCCGATCTCGCCTTCGGCGAGTTCGCCGCTTTCCGGCCCGATCGACGAAACGTTGCGCGCGGCGAGGGTCGCCATATTCTTGCGCGTCGCGTCATGCGCCCACATCACATGGTTCATCGCGGGGGCCAGCAGGATCGGTTTGTCGGTCGCGAGCAATATGGTTGTCGCGAGATCCCCGGCAAGCCCCGTCGCCATTTTGGCGATCAGGTCGGCGGTCGCCGGGGCGACGACGACCAGATCGCAATCGCGCGCCAAACGGATATGGCCGATTTCGTTCTCGGCCGTCAGATCGAACAGATCGCCATAGACCTTGTCGCGCGACAGCGTAGCGACGCTGAGGGGCGTGACGAATTCCTTGGCCGCCGCCGTCAGCACGCAGCGCACGCCCGCCCCGCGCTCGCGCAAGCGCCGGATCAGATCCAGGCTTTTATACGCGGCAATACCGCCCGCCACGATCAGCAGGATGCGCTTGCCCGACAGGGTTCGCGGTGGCGGGTTCATGGGGGGAATTCACCTCTCGAAAACACGTGAATTCTACCCCGGTACGCGGCGCGCCGCAACAGAACGCGCTAATCTTATTTGAAAATCAAAATGATAATGGCCATTGCCGCGGCCCCCGCGGCGATCCACGGCCAGGGCGAGGCGCGGCGCCCCGCACCGAACGCAGCCAGCGTGTCGGGGTGCAGGCGCACGCCGCCATCGGCGATCAACGCCGCCGCGCGATCGAGATTGCTGATCAGCGTCGGCAGTTCTTCAAGCCGCGCGAGCAGCGTGTTGGCGCCGGTCAGGCCGCGCGCGAGGGGGCCGCGATGCGCGGTCATCCATTCCTCGATCAACGGCCGCGCCAGCGCCCACATATTGATCGACGGATCGACGATGCGGCCGACACCTTCGCAAACCAGCATGGATTTTTGCAGCAGCAGCAATTGCGGCTGCGTTTCCATTTGGAACTGCTCGGTCACTTCGAAAAGTTGGGCGAGCAACCGCGCGAGCGAGATCTTCTCCAGCGGCAAGCCCAAGATCGGCTCGGCGATCGCGCGTGCGGCCTGGGCGAAGGCGCCTTGATTCTGGCTTTCGGGCACGAAGCCCGCGCGGAAATGCACTTCCGCGACCTTCTGATAATCCTGCGTCAGGAATCCGGCGAGCATATCGGCCAGCAGGATGCGCGTGGGCGCATCGATCCGTCCCATGATGCCGAAATCGACCGCGACCAACGCGCCATCCTCGGCGATGAAGATGTTCCCGGGATGCATGTCGGCGTGGAAGAAGCCGTCGCGGAACACTTGGCGGAAGAAGGTACGCGCGGCGCGCGCGACGATTTCCTGCGGATCGTGGCCCGCTTCGATCAAGCGGTCGCGCTCGTCGATCGGAATGCCGTAGATGCGCTGCGTGCACAAGGTGCGCTTGGCCGTGCGCGTCCAGTCGACGCGGGGCACGCGGAATTCGTCGTCGCCTTTGAAATTCTCGGCAAGCTCGGCGGCGGCGGCGGCTTCCAAGCGCAGATCCATTTCAAGCCGCACGGTTTCGGCCAGCGTTTCGACGACCGCGCGCGGCTTCAAGCGGCGCAAGGACGGCATGAAACGCTCGACCAAGCGCGCGATCCAGGCGAGCAGATCGACGTCGCGCGCGAAGGCGGCCTCCACACCGGGGCGCAAGACTTTGACGGCGACATCGTCGCCTTCATGGGTGCGCGCGAAATGGACCTGCGCGATCGACGCCGCCGCGACCGGCGTTTCGTCGAATTCGGCATAGATCTCCTCGAGCGTCAGGCCGAGTTCGCGTTCGATCGTCGCGCGCGCTTGCGCGAAGGGGAAGGGGGCGAGGCTGTCCTGCAAACCGGACAAATCGGTCGCGACCGCTTCGCCCACGATATCGGCACGCGTCGACAGAACCTGGCCGAGCTTGACGAAGCCGGGGCCAAGCTCGCCCAACGCCAGCGCCAAACGCTGGCCGGGGCGCGGCGGCAGGCCTGATCGGCGCAACCAGCGGCCGATGCGGGCGGCAAGCGGCGACAGGGTTTCGATGCCGAACGCTTCGAACGCGTCATAGGCGAGCAGCGTGCGCGCGATCTTGGCGAGCCGGAACAGCCGGCCGGGCAGGCGAAACGCCATCAGGTCCGCCAGCCCGCATGGATCGCGACGATCCCGCCCGAAAGATTGCGGTAGCGCGCGCGGCTGAAGCCCGCTTCGCCCATGCGGCGCACGAGTTCTTCCTGCGGCGGGAAGCGGCGGATGCTTTCGGCGAGATAACGATAGGATTGCGCGTCGCCCGCGACCCATTGGCCAAGCTGCGGCAGCACCGAGAAGGAATAGGTGTCGTAAATTTTGTCGAGGACCGGCATCGCGACGTGGCTGAATTCCAAACACAGGAAACGCCCGCCGGGTTTCAGCACGCGGCGGATTTCGCGCAACGCCGCGTCGGGATCGGTCACGTTGCGCAGGCCGAAGGCGATGGTCGCGGCATCGAAGCGCATCGACGCGAAAGGCAGCGCCATTGCGTCGCCGGTGATCCAGTCGAGCTTGCGGGTCAGCGCCCGCGCGCGGCCCTGGCGCAGCATCGCCTCGTTGATGTCGCAGACGGAAACGTCGGCGCCCGCATCCTGCAACGCGAAGGCGATATCGCCCGTCCCGCCGGCGAGATCGAGGAAATGCTCGCCCGGGCGCGGGGCGGCCTCGTGGACATAGGCGCGTTTCCACAGCCGATGCACGCCGCCGCTCATCAGATCGTTCATCAGGTCGTAGCGGCTCGCCACGGAATCGAAGACCGCGCGCACGCGCTTGGCCTTGTCCGCGACCGGTACTTCCTGGAAACCGAAATGGGTCGTTTCGTTCGTCACGGCGGGAACTTAGCGGACTACGCTGGAAAAGCAAAAGCGCATCGGGCAGGTTCTGGCCCGGTCATGCCCGAATTACCCGAAGTCGAAACCGTCGTCCGCGGCTTGAAGCCGCATTTGGAAGGCCGCGTGCTCGCCAGCGCGACCCTTCGTCGCGATGCGATCCGCTCGCCCATTCCGCCCGATTTCGCCAAGCGGGTGGCGGGCAAGCGCATCCTGACCGTCGAGCGGCGCGCCAAATATGTGTGGATCCGCCTGGAAAGCGGCGACGTGGTGATCGTGCATCTGGGCATGTCGGGCCGTTTGGTCCTGCTGCCCAAGCACATTCCCAATGCGGGGCCGCATGATCACGTCGATTTCACGCTGAAAGACGGGCCGACGATCCGCTTCACCGATCCGCGCCGTTTCGGCGTGATCGACCTGCTGCGCGACGGCGAACTCCTCGAAGACCGGCGTTTCAAGGATTTGGGGCCCGAGCCGCTCGACGCTGCATTCGATGCAAGCGTGCTGGCGGCGGCATTGGCGGGATCGAAAGCGCCGTTGAAGGCGGCGCTGCTCGACCAGCGCAATGTCGCCGGCCTCGGCAATATTTACGTGTGCGAGGCTTTGTTCCGCTGCGGCCTGTCGCCCAAGCGCAAGGCCGGTACGGTCAAGCGCGAGAAGATGGAAGCGCTGTGCGCGTCGATCAAGGAAACGCTGTCGGACGCGATCAAGGCCGGCGGCTCATCGGCGCGCGATTACGTGCAAGCCTCTGGCGAACTTGGCTGGTTCCAGCATCGCTGGCGCGTTTACGACCGCGAAGGCGTCGAATGCGTTTCATGCGCGACCAAAGTCAAGCGCATCGTGCAATCGGGCCGCTCCACTTTCTATTGTCCGATCTGCCAGCGCTGACGTAGAAATTCCGCGTCATGCGCGCATTCTTCGCAGCCGCCCTTCTTCTTCTCGGCCTGCTCGCCCCGGCGATGGCCCAAGACGCCTATGTCGGCGGCGTGGACGATTTGCCGTTGATGCCTGGTCTTTCCGCCGACGGCGACGCGACCGTGTTCGACGCGCCCTCGGGCCGCGTCGTCGATGCGACCGCGCAGGGGCGCGTCTCGCGCGCGGATATTCTCGCCTTCTATACGCGCACGCTGGCCGAGCTTGGCTGGCGCGGCGAAGGCGAGGGCAAGTTCGCGCGCGAAGGCGAAAAGCTGACGATCGAATTTCCGGTGCCGGCCGGCGGCGTCACGCGCGTGCGGTTTTTCCTGCGGCCCGAGTGAGGGACAAATGGCTTACGAAAACATTCTGGTCGAAACCAACGGCGCCGTCGGCGTCATCCGCCTGAACCGCCCCAAGGCGTTGAACGCGCTGTGCGCGGCGCTGATCGCGGAACTGGGCCAGGCGCTCGACGCGTTCGAAGCCGACGACGCGATCGGTGCGATCGTGCTGACCGGATCGGAGAAGGCGTTCGCCGCCGGTGCCGATATCAAGGAGATGGCGTCCAAGACCTATATGGACGTCTATCTGACCGACTTCATCACCAAGGGTTGGGAGCGCATCACCGTTTGCCGCAAGCCGATCATCGCGGCGGTATCCGGCTTCGCGCTGGGCGGCGGGTGCGAGGTCGCGATGATGTGCGATTTCATCCTCGCCGCCGACACCGCGAAATTCGGCCAGCCGGAAATCACCTTGGGCACGATCCCGGGGGCGGGCGGTACGCAGCGCCTCACGCGGTTCGTGGGCAAATCGAAGGCAATGGAAATGTGCCTGACCGGCCGCATGATGGATGCGGCGGAAGCCGAGCGCGCGGGTTTGGTGAGCCGCGTCGTACCGGCTGGCGAGTTGGTCGACGAAGCGATCAAGGTCGCGACGAAGATCGCGGGTCTGTCGCGGCCGATCGTGATGATGGCCAAAGAAGCGGTCAATCGCGCCTACGAGACGACGCTTTCCGAAGGCATCCGCTTCGAACGGCGGACCTTCCACGCCACCTTCGCGACCGAAGATCAGAAGGAAGGGATGGCCGCGTTCGCCGAGAAGCGTCCGGCGCAGTGGAAAAACCGTTGATCTGACAGGCTGTTTGGGCCCGATTCCGGCCGGTTGACGGGGTGCGCGAACGAGGGCTATAACCCGCGACCTTCGCGAAGGGGCCGTCCGGCTTCGACGCGATCCGGAATCCCATATCGAGAGATAAAATGGCGAACACCTCCTCCGCGAAAAAGGCCGCGCGTCAGACGCTGCGCCGCACCGAAGTCAACCGTACGCGCGTGACCCGTATCCGCACCGCGATCAAGAAGGTCGAAGACGCGATCAAGACCGGCGACAAGAAGGTCGCGGCCGAAGCGTTGCGCGAAGCGCAGCCGATCATCGCGCGCGGCGCAAAGACGGGCACGCTGCACAAGAACACGGCGTCGCGCAAAGTGTCGCGCCTCGCTCAGCGCATCAAAAAAATCGGCGCCTAAGTTTAAGCGCACGCGGTATCGCGAAAGCGATTCCGCGCTTGATTTTTACGCCGCTCGCGTTTCCCACGCGGGCGGCGTTTCTTTTGCGCGCGAAGGAACGCCGCGCAAGTCGTTGAATCGGAAGTGGTGCGCGCGCGTTTGAAATTTTTTTATCCGACGTGACGAATGTTTCCCGATGCAATCGCGCAACGCTTCGCGCGATTCAAAAATCGGACTCGTAATCCGCACGACTCCAGTTGCGAGTCTCGCGCGAGCGTGATTAAGTCGGATCGTCGTCGGAACGATGACGCCGGATGAAACTGGCGGCGCGCAACGAAGACAAGGGGCGGCCCACCGATTTGGCTAGCGTCGACCCGGCTCGATAGATGGACCTTCCGGTTCGCCTATCACTTGGGTTCGATCGAACGTGGAGATGTGAATGCGGCGCCGTCCCTCGGACTGGAAAGTAATCGTGACGGCGCAAGACAATTTGGCGCAAGACAAATCCGCACAGGATGCCGCGCCGAACACCCGCACCCGATCGACCGCCGATGCGTCGAACGACGCGAAGGCGATCAAGGAAGGGGCGGGCGATCGGAAGTCTGGAGCAACACAGACTCTATCGCAGGGGACGGGTATTGTGAGTTCGATTTCCTCCCGAGTGATTTTTTCGCGCGATCATGTGGCGCCGTGTTTCGGGCGCCGCGTTTCCTACGCCGACAACCCCCGATTGGCATTGTTCGCGCCGCCCCGATGGCCGGGCGGTGGCGGACGTTCCGCGCGCCGATCGGCCAAGAGCTGATCGAACGCAAGCGCGCGGAACGGAAGTTCCCACGGCTGCACCGGGCGCCCAAGTCGCGTGACCGGTCGGACCGTCGGGGTGGTCATGTGTCGACAGTAAAGAAGCGAGTGGTTGGACGGCGATGGGCGAAGCGACGCAAGACGGTCGGGCGAACGGCAATCTCGGCTACGCGGGTGATTTGTCGCCGCGTGATGCGTGGGCTCTTTTGGAATCCGAAAAAGACGCGGTGCTAGTCGACGTGCGTAGCCGCGCCGAATGGACCTTCGTGGGCGTGCCCGCCCTCGGCAAGCTCGGCAAGGCGCCGCTGTTCGTGGCGTGGCAGAACTACGCGACCGCGACCGACGGCCGCGCGCAGATGGTTCCCAACGGCGAATTCGGTCCTGCGGTCGTGGCGGCCGTGCCCAAGGCCTCGCCGGTGGTCTTCCTGTGCCGCTCGGGCGGGCGCAGCCGCGCCGCCGCCATCGCGGCGACGGGGCTTGGCTATGCGCGCGCCTATAATCTCGCCGGCGGTTTCGAAGGCGACAAAGATCCGGATGGCCATCGCGGCCGCCTCGGCGGCTGGAAAGTCGCCGGTCTCCCCTGGACGCAGGAGTAAGCGACAATGCGTCCTTCCGATAACGGCCCGAGCCTGGAAGCCCAATGGGTGCGCGTACGCGCCCGTCTGAAGGTGGAATTCGGCGAAGCGGCCTATCGTTCGTGGTTGAAGCCCTTGACCCTGGTGAGCCAGGAAGATGGCGTGGTGCGTATCGCAGTACCCACGCGCTTCATGCAGGACTGGGTGCGCCAGCATTACGCCGACCGCATCAAGTCGCTGTGGCGGGCCGAGAACAAGGCGATCCGTCTGATCGAGGTCATCGTCCAGATGGCCGCCCCGCCGATGCAGTCGTCGTCGACCGCGCAGCCGGGCCCCGGCTCGTCGCTGTTCGTGACCACGCAGGGTGCGCGCACCCAGGCGTCGTCGCCGTCGGCCCGGATCGGCATGGCGCCGCCCGCCCCGGCGGTCGCGCGCGCCGGCCAGGACGACGTGGAGGATTTCGGGGCACCCCTCGATCCGCGCTTCACCTTCCAAAGCTTCGTCACCGGCAAATCAAACGAATTCGCCGCCGCCGCCGCCAAACGCGTGGCGGAAGAAGCCAAGGTGCCGTTCAACCCGCTGTTCCTTTATGGCGGCGTGGGTCTGGGCAAGACCCATCTGATGCACGCGATCGCGTGGCATATCCGCAAGAAGCATCCCTCGCGCCGGGTCGTCTATCTCTCGGCCGAGAAGTTCATGTACCAGTTCATCCGCGCGATGCGCTTCAAGGACACGATGTCCTTCAAGGAGCAATTCCGCTCGGTCGACGTGCTGCTGGTCGACGATGTCCAGTTCATCTCGGGCAAGGACGCGACGCAGGAAGAGTTCTTCCACACGTTCAACGCGCTAGTCGATCAGAACAAGCAGATCGTGCTGTCGGCGGATAAATCGCCGGCCGATCTGGAAGGCCTGGAAGATCGCGTGCGCTCGCGCCTGGGCTGGGGCTTGGTCGCGGACATTCACCCGACGACCTACGAATTGCGCCTCGGCATTCTGGAAACGAAGGCCGAAAAGCTCGGCACCATCGTGCCGCCGAAGGTTCTCGAATTCCTGGCCCACAAGATCGTCGCCAATGTGCGTGAACTCGAAGGCTCGCTGAACCGCATCGTGGCGCATGCCACGTTGATCGGCCGGCCGATCAGCCTCGAAGGCGCCCAGGAAGTGCTGCACGATATTCTGCGCGCTTCCGATCGCCGCGTGACGATCGAGGAGATCCAGAAGAAGGTCGCCGAGCATTTCGCGATCCGCTTGGCCGACATGCACTCGCCCCGCCGCGCGCGCGCGGTGGCGCGGCCCCGCCAGGTCGCGATGTATCTCGCCAAGCAGCTCACCAGCCGTTCGCTGCCGGAAATCGGCCGCAAATTCGGCGGGCGCGACCACACCACGGTCATGCACGCGGTGCGCAAGATCGAAGAACTGCGCGGTTCCGATATCGCGTTCAGCGAGGATATCGAGCTCTTGCGCCGGATGCTGGAAGCCTAAGCCCGCATGGCGCGCCACCCGCGCATTCTGCTGACGGGGTTCGAGGTCTTCGGCGGCCATCGCTTCAACCCGTCGCAAGCCATCGCCACGCGCTTGGACGGCGAATGGGCGGGCGACGCGCGTATCGAAGCGCGCATCCTGCCGGTGTCGCTCGCCAAAATCGACGAAGCGCTCGACACGGCCCTGGCCGAGGTAAAGCCGATCGCCGTGGTGGCGCTGGGCTTGGCCGAGCGCGAGAGTGTCATCCGGCTCGAAAGCACGGCCTATAACGAGCTCGATTTCCGTATCCCCGACAACGACGGCAAGAAGCGCAAAGGCAAGATCGACAAGGCGGGCCCGGCGACGCGGCCTTCGACCTTCCCGATCCCGGCGATCCGCAAAGCGCTGCTGGCCGCCGGCATTCCGGCGCGCGTGTCGGACGATCCCGGCCGCTTCCTGTGCAACGCCGCCCTTTACGGCCTGCTCGCGCGCGTGGGGCGCGGCGTGCCGTGCGGCTTCGTCCACCTGCCGCGCACACCCGAAATGGTTGCGGGGTTGCTGAAGAAAGACCCGGAATCGGACCCCGCCGGGCTCGCCTCGATGGGCTTGCGCGTGCAATTGGCGGCGATCCGCCTCGCGGTCGCGGAGACCGCGCGCAAAGCGCTGAAATAACGCGGTTTTCCAAGGTTGTTTCGGCGTTCGCGGAGCTTTTGCTTCGCGCCCCGTTTGGTATACTCGAAACCCGAAATTTCGATTCGCCAAACCCCATATCGCAAAGCCCACGCCCCTATGAAAATCACGATCGAGCGCGCGGCCCTGCTCAAGGCCCTTGGCCACATCCAAAGCGTCGTCGAACGGCGCAACACGATCCCCATTCTGTCGAACGTGCTGCTCGACGCGTCGGGCAAAGGCAGCCTCGCGCTGACCGCGACCGACATGGATGTGGCCTTCGTCGAAACCGTGGCGGCGGAAGTCGCCAAGCCGGGCACCACGACCGTCCAGGCGCACACGTTCTACGAAATCGTGCGCAAGCTGCCCGAAGGCAGCCAGGTCGGCATCGAATGGGATGCCGGCAAAGGCCAGGTCTCGTTGCGCGCGGGCCGTTCCGCCTTCGCGCTGGCCGCGTTGCCGGCCGACGATTTCCCGAAAATGGCGTCGGGCGATCTGCCGCATAAATTCGATCTCGGTGCGCCCGAGCTGAAGCAGCTGATCGACAAGACGCGCTTCGCGATCTCGACCGAGGAAACGCGCTATTACCTCAACGGCATTTTCCTGCACTCGACCGCCGCCGACGGCGTGAAGGTGTTGCGCGCCGTCGCGACCGACGGGCATCGCTTGGCCCGCATCCAAATGCCGCTGCCGACGGGTGCCGAGAATATTCCTGGCGTCATCCTGCCGCGCAAGACGGTGATGGAAGTGCGCAAGCTGATCGACGAAGTCGACGGCGCGGTCGAAGTCTCGCTGTCCGACACGCGCGTGCGCTTCGCCTTCGGCGACGCGGTGCTGACGTCGAAGCTGATCGACGGCGCTTTCCCGGATTACGAGCGCGTCATCCCGTCGGGCAACGACAAGACGATGGAGGTGAACTGCAACGAGTTCGCCGCCGCCGTCGACCGCGTCGCGACGATCTCCACCGAAAAGTCGCGCGCCGTAAAAATGGCGCTGACCAAGGGCACGCTGGCGCTGTCGGCCAATTCGGCCGAAGCGGGTTCGGCGAACGAAGAGATCGAGGTTGCCTATCAAGGCTCCGCGATCGAAATCGGGTTCAACGCGCGCTATCTGCTCGACATTGCCGAGCAGATCGAAGGCGAGAATGCGACGTTCAAAATGGCCGACGCCGCCTCGCCGACCGTGGTGACCGATTCCGCCGATCAAAGCGCGCTCTACGTCCTCATGCCGATGCGCGTGTGAGGGGATTGAGCGTCCGTCTCGCCCACGCCAACCTGTCGCCCGGCCCCGCGAAGGCGGCCGCAGCGGTCGCGCGCCTCGATCTTGCGCAATTCCGCTCCTACGCCGAATTGCGCATCGAGCCCGGCGCGCATCCGGTGGCGCTGGTCGGGCCCAACGGGGCGGGCAAGACGAATATCCTGGAAGCGATCTCGTTCCTCGCCCCCGGCAAAGGCTTGCGCCGGGCCCGCGTGACGGAGCCCGAGCGCCGCGGTTCCACCGCCGCCTGGGCGGTCGCCGCCCAAGTGTTCAAGGGCGAGGATGAAATCCGCTTAGGCACGGGGCGCGGCGAGGGCGACAAGCGCATCCTGCGCGTCGATGGCCGCCCCGTGCGCGGCCAGCAGGAATTCGCCGAACATCTTTCCGTGATCTGGCTGCTGCCGGAAATGGATCGCTTGTTCGCGGAAGGGCCGGGTGCACGGCGCCGCTTTCTCGACCGTCTCGTCTACGGCTTCGATCCCGAACATGCGGGTCGCGTCTCGGCCTACGAACATTCGCTGCGCGAACGCGCGCGCTTGCTCGCCGACGGCAATCGCGACGAGGCGTGGCTCGCGGCGCTGGAAGATTCGCTCGCACGCCACGGGATCGCCATCGCCATCGCGCGTGGCCAAACCGTGGCGCGCTTGGCGCGCGCGGTGAAGGCGAATACCGGCGCGTTCCCCGCACCGGACCTCACGCTTACCGGTGCGATCGAAACCCTGGTCGCGGAAATGCCGGCTTTGGCCGCCGAAGATCGCGCGCGCGAAATCCTCGCCGCCAATCGCCAAGCAGATGCCGAAAGCGGCTCGACCGCGTTCGGGCCCCATCGCGGCGATTTGCGCGCCCATTGGGCCGCGAAGGATACGGCCGCCGAGTTTCTTTCGACCGGCGAGCAGAAGGCGCTGCTGATCTCGCTTGTCCTCGCCTATGCGCGCGAGCTTGCGGCCGAACGCGGCCACCCGCCGATCCTGCTGCTCGACGAAATCTGCGCGCATCTCGACCCCGTCCGCCGGGCGGCGTTGTTCGACGAACTCGACACTTTGGGCGCCCAATACTGGGCGACCGGGGCCGACCCCGACGCTTTCGCGCTGTTGCGCGAACGCGCCGTTTTCTTCGCCGTCCAGGACGGCGTTTGCGATCCGCATCGAGGCTGAATATGACCGCCGTTCCGAAGAATATCGACGACGCCTCGGCCGCTTATGGCGCCGATTCCATCAAGGTGCTGCGCGGGCTCGACGCCGTGCGCAAGCGCCCGGGCATGTATATCGGCGACACCGACGACGGCTCGGGCCTGCATCACATGGTCTACGAAGTCGTCGACAACGCGATCGACGAAGCGCTGGCGGGCTGGTGCGACGCGGTCGAAGTGGCGCTCAACGCCGACGGCTCGGTCACGGTGCGCGATAACGGGCGCGGCATTCCGACCGACATCCACGCCGAGGAAGGCGTGTCGGCGGCCGAAGTCATCATGACGCAGCTCCACGCGGGCGGGAAATTCGACCAGAATTCCTACAAGGTCTCGGGCGGTCTGCACGGCGTGGGCGTTTCGGTCGTCAACGCGCTGTCGGAAAAGCTGGTGTTGAAAATCTGGCGCGGCGGCAAGTCGCATCAGATGGAATTCCGTCACGGCGAAGCGGTGGCGCCGCTGGCCGAAATGGGCCCGGCCGGCGACAAGCGCGGCACGGAAGTCACCTTCCTGCCGTCGAAGGAAACCTTCACCCAAACCGTGTTCGACTACGACACGCTCGAACATCGTTTGCGCGAACTCGCCTTCCTGAATTCCGGCGTGAAGCTCATCCTGTCGGACGAGCGCCATGTCGAGCCCAAGCGCGTCGAGCTGTTCTACGAAGGCGGCATCGAAGCGTTCGTGAAGTATCTCGACCGTTCCAAGCAGCCGCTGCACGCGCCCATTTCGGTGAAGGGCGAGAAGGACGGCATCACCGTCGAAGTCGCGATGGAATGGACCGACGCCTATCACGAGACGGTCCTCTGCTTCACCAACAACATTCCGCAGAAGGACGGCGGCACGCACTTGGCCGGCTTCCGCGCCGCACTCACGCGCACCATCGTCAAGATGGCCGCCGATATGGCGGGCAAGAAGGACAAGGTCGCGCTGACCGGCGACGACGCGCGCGAAGGCCTCACCTGCGTGCTATCGGTCAAAGTACCCGATCCGAAATTCTCGTCGCAGACCAAGGACAAGCTGGTCTCCTCGGAAGTCCGCCCGGTCGTGGAAACCGTGTGCACCGACAAGTTCCAGCAATGGTTCGAGGAACATCCCGCCGAAGCCAAGCGCGTCGTGCAGAAGATCGTCGAGGCCGCGACCGCGCGCGAAGCCGCGCGCCGGGCGCGCGAACTCACGCGCCGCAAGGGCGCTCTCGACATGGCGTCGCTGCCCGGCAAACTCGCCGATTGCCAGGAACGCGATCCGGCCAAGTCGGAACTCTTCATCGTCGAAGGTGACTCCGCCGGCGGCTCGGCCAAGCAGGGCCGCAACCGCGTCAATCAGGCGATCCTGCCGATCAAGGGCAAGATCCTGAACGTGGAGCGCGCGCGCCTCGACAAGATGTTGTCCTCCGCCGAAATCGGCACGCTGGTGACGGCGATCGGCACGGGTATCGGCAGCGAGGAATTCGACGTCACCAAGTGCCGCTACCACAAGATCGTCATCATGACCGACGCCGACGTGGACGGCAGCCATATCCGCACGCTGTTGCTGACGTTCTTCTATCGTCAAATGCGCGCGCTGCTAGAGGCGGGCTATATCTACATCGCCCAGCCGCCGCTCTATAAGGTCAAGAAGAACTCGTCCGAGGTCTATCTGAAGGACGAGCGCGCGATGGAGGATTACCTCATCGCGGGCGGCATCGACGGCGCCGTCTTGACCGTGGGCGCCGACGGCAGCCAGCGCGCGGGCGAGGATTTGCGCGCGGCGGTGGAGCGCGCGCGCGCCGCCAAGGCGATGATCCAAGCGCTGGTGCGCCGCGTGGGCAATCGCGACGTGGTCGAACAGGCGGCGATCGCCGGCGCCCTCGATCCCAATCTGCTGGCCGATCGCACGACCGCCGATCAGATCGCCAAGTTCATTGCGACACGCCTCAACGTGCTCGCCGCCGAAACCGATCGCGGCTGGACCGGGGCGGTCACCGATCAGGGCCTGTATTTCGAACGCAAGCTGCGCGGCGAAACCGACCGCGCGACGATCGATCAGGTGGCGATCAATTCGGCGGAAGCGCGCCGCCTCGTCGAAATGGCGCCCGATCTGCAGGCGCTTTACGCCAAGCGCGCGAAGCTTTCGACCAAGGACAAGGGCATCGTCGAGATCGCCGGGCCGATCAAGCTGATCGACACGGTGCTGGAAGCGGGCAAGAAGGGCCTGTCGTTCCAGCGCTACAAGGGCCTGGGCGAAATGAACCCCGAGCAGCTGTGGCAGACGACGCTCGATCCGTCGGCGCGCCATTTCCTGCAGGTGAAGGTCGCGGATTCGGCCGACGCCGACGGCGTGTTTGCCACGCTGATGGGCGACGTGGTCGAGCCGCGCCGCGACTTCATCGTCGAAAACGCCCTCAAAGTTGCGAACCTGGACGTTTAGGCGGCTGTCGTGTCGCGGAGATACTGAGACACTATTTCAGCGCGTGAGACTCGGATTGTGGCTGGTTATCGCCATAAACAACTGAAATAACTGTATAACTTCCCTGATGGACGAGTTTGGAATCTCACTTTCTCTGAGGTGAGTCCCCTCCAACAGGCGTTTTAGCCGATTTCTCGGCACGGCCAGGGGGGCTGCCGAGGATTGTGGCCTAGTCGGCTTCATCCGCATCAAAAGGCCGCTAAAGCCGTTTCTGCGGGCTTTTCCAGGCACCCCCGTGCCGGTTGTCGCGCGTCATCGCAGGTTGGCTTTCCAGCGGTAATCGAGGAGCGACCCGGCCTTTCTATTTCTCATGGTTGCAAATAACATTCGGCCCAATCCCCTGAAGTTCCGCCTCGTCAAAGAAGAAGAAATGAACCAACAGACCCTTTCCGCCTTTATCTGGTCCGTCGCCGATCTCCTGCGCGGCGATTACAAGCAGTCCGAATACGGGCGCGTTGTCCTGCCGTTCACCGTCCTGCGTCGCCTGGACTGCGTACTTGAAAAGACCAAGGCGGCGGTACTGGCCGAGAACAAGGCGCGGAAGGGCAAGGGCGTGAATGTCGAGCCCTATCTGCTGCGGGTTAGCGGTCAAAGCTTCTTCAACGTGTCGCCGCTGGACATGAAGAAGTTGATGGGTGACCCGGATCATCTCCGCGAGAATCTGACAAAGTACATCGATGCGTTCTCGCCGGCGGTCCGGGACATCTTCGAGCGCTTCGAATTCCAGACGCAAATCGACCGGCTCGCCAAGGCGGATCTGCTCTACCAAGTGACCGAGCGGTTCGCGCAAGTGGATCTGCACCCCTCGGCCGTCGACAACCATCAAATGGGCCTGGTGTTCGAGGAGCTGATCCGCCGCTTCGCGGAGCTTTCGAACGAAACGGCCGGCGAGCACTTCACGCCGCGCGAAGTCATCAAGTTGATGGTCAATTTGATCTTCGTCGAAGACGACGAGATCCTGTCGAAGCCCGGCGTCGTCCGGCGGATCTACGATCCCACTGCTGGAACAGGCGGCATGTTGTCGATCGCCGGCGAGTATCTCGCCGAGCACAATCCGAAGGCCCGCCTGACCATGCATGGGCAGGAGCTCAATCCGGAATCCTACGCGATCTGTAAGGCCGACATGCTCATCAAAGGGCAAGACGTCTCGAAGATCGTGTTCGGCAATACGCTCTCCGACGACGGGCATCCGGGCGAGCGCTTTGACTACATGCTCGCGAACCCCCCCTTCGGCGTCGAGTGGAAGAAGGTAGAGAAGGAAGTCCGCAAGGAGCATGAGCAGCAAGGACATAATGGCCGCTTTGGTCCCGGCCTGCCACGCGTGTCGGACGGCTCGATGCTGTTCCTGCTACATCTGATCTCGAAGATGCGCCCTGTGTCGGAAGGCGGGGCGCGGTTCGGTATCGTGCTGAACGGCTCCCCGTTGTTCACCGGCGGAGCGGGGAGCGGCGAGAGCGAGATCCGCCGCCACGTGATCGAGAACGATCTGCTCGAGGCCATCGTCGGCCTGCCGACGGACATGTTCTATAATACCGGCATCAGCACCTATGTATGGATCGTCACGAACCGCAAGCCCAAGCATCGCAAGGGCAAGGTGCAGCTCATCGACGCCTCGGCCATGTGGCAGAAGATGCGCAAGAGCCTCGGCAGTAAGCGCAAGGAACTATTGGAAGCGCATATCGAGAAAATCACGCGTCTGTTCGGCCAGTTCAAGGAGGCAAAGGCGGACGGCAAGCCGGTCAGCCGGATTTTCTCCAACGAGGAATTCGGCTACCGAACCATTACGGTCGAGCGTCCCGAACGCGACGTAAAGGGCAAAATCGTGCTCGGCCAGAAGGGCAAGGCGAAGGGCAAGCCTCAGCCCGACCCGAAACTGCGCGACACCGAAAACGTGCCGCTGACAGAAGATATCGACGCCTATTTCAAGCGGGAGGTCCTGCCGCACGCGCCGGACGCTTGGATTGACAACGATAAGACGAAGGTTGGCTACGAGATCCCGTTCAACCGGCACTTCTACGTGTTCCAACCGCCGCGCCCGCTGGCCGAGATCGACGCCGAGCTGAAGAAAGTCGTGGGGCGCATCCAGACGATGCTGAGTGAGCTGAATGCATGAAGCTCGCGCCGTTTCCAAATTATAGGTCTTGCAATCTCGACTGGGCCGAGACGATCCCGACTCATTGGCGTGAAGGAAAGCTTCGTTGGCTTTCCACGCGGTTTGCAGGAGGAACCCCAGATAGGGCGAACGAAGCCTATTGGAATGACGGCACTATCCCATGGCTTGCTTCGGGAGCCGTGAATCAGTTCGATATTACCGAACCATCCGAGTACATCTCCGAAGAAGGATTCAAAAATAGCAGTGCAAGATGGGTTCCAAGAGGTGGTCTCGTAGTTGCGCTGGCAGGCCAAGGAAAAACGAAAGGGATGGTTGCGCAGCTTCAGATCGAAGCAACATGCAATCAATCCATGGCAGCAATTATTCCTCAAGAAAGTTTAACTAATCGGTTCCTTCTTTATTGGCTTAGCTCAAACTATCAAAATATCCGCAATCTCGCGGGTGGCGATCTGCGTGATGGCTTGAATCTAGATCTGTTAGGCTCTATTTCCTGCCCTATTCCGCCAATCGATGAGCAACGAAAGATTTCAAAGTTCCTCGACCGCGAAACCGCCAAAATCGATTCTTTGGTGGCGGAGCAGGAGAAGCTGATCGAGCTGCTGAAGGAAAAGCGTCAGGCCGTCATTTCCCACGCCGTTACCAAGGGGCTTGATCCCAAAGCGCCGATGAAGGAAAGCGGGATCGAGTGGCTGGGAGATATTCCGGAGCACTGGAGCGTGAAAAAATTGAAGCGTGTTAGTCCGCAGCTAACTGTCGGAATTGTCGTAAACCCATCTGAATACGTAGCTGAAGTTGGCCTCCCATTTATTTATGGCGGTGATATTTCGGAGGGAAATATAGACACTGAAAACTGTCGTCGTATTTCTTCTGAAGATAGCTGTCGCAACGAAAAGACAAAACTTCAGCAGGGCGACATAGTCACTGTTCGAGTGGGTGCTCCTGGTGTTTCGGCAGTAGTTCCAGCCGAATGTGATGGCGGGAACTGTGCATCCGTTATGCTGATACGCAAAGGCGACTTTGACTCTGATTGGCTTTGTTTTGCTATGAACAGTCGCATTGTCCGATATCAAGTTGAAATTGTTCAGTACGGGGCGGCGCAGGAGCAGTTCAACATCGGTCACGCTGTTGATTTTTGGATCCCAACACCCCCCATTTCTGAGCAAGCATTAATTTCTCGCTATCTGAATGAATCGATTTCTGCTTTCGAAAGGCTCACCACGATTGCCCGGAATTCGATCGATCTTCTTCGTGAACGCCGCTCTGCCCTAATCTCCGCCGCCGTCACCGGCAAGATCGACGTGCGTGGCTTCGTTGATACAGAGGCCGCATGAGCCAGCTCCACCAGGAGATCGAGCTCGAAAACGATATCTGCGCCGGTTTGGCTGCAGGCGGCTGGCTTTACGATCCGAAAGACGCCGAGCGCTACGACCGGCCGCGCGCGCTGTTCCCGGCGGACGTGCTGGCGTGGGTGCAGCATACCCAGCCGAAAGCGTGGGAAGCCCTGACCAAGAGCTACGGCGCCTCAGCCGCGACGACGCTGCTGGATCGGCTGCGCAAGCAGCTCGACGATCGTGGAACGCTTGAGGTTCTGCGGTTTGGGCTGGAATTAGTCGGGCCGAAGGAACCCATTCGGATGGCGCAGTTCCGTCCGGCGATGGGAATGAACGAAGATCTTCAGGCGCGCTACGCGGCCAACCGGCTGCGTGTCGTTCGACAGGTCCGCTACTCGATTGCCAACGAGAACTGCCTCGACCTTGTCCTGTTTCTCAACGGCATTCCCGTCGCGACGGCTGAGCTGAAGAGCGATTTCACCCAGGCGGTCGATGACGCGGTCGATCAGTATAAGTTTGACCGGTTACCTCAGCCGAAGGGGCAGGCGCCCGAGCCGCTGCTCGATTTCCCGCGCGGTGCTTTGGTTCATTTCGCGGTCAGTAACTCGCTTGTTCGCATGACGACCAAGCTCGCGGGGCCGGCAACTGTCTTCCTACCCTTCGACAAGGGAAATGATGGGGCGGCAGGCAATCCGCCGAACACTAAAGGCCATCCGACCGCCTATCTTTGGGAGGAGGTCTGGACGTGCGATAGCTGGCTGGAGATCCTTGGCCGCTATATCGTTGCAGAGCGTGACGCCAAGAAGAAGATCACCAAGCTCCTCTTCCCCCGCTATCACCAACTGGATGCGACGCGCCGACTGATGGCGGCTGTGATTGCGGAGGGTGCGGGCCAAAAATACCTGATCCAACATTCGGCCGGTTCGGGCAAGACGAACTCGATCGCGTGGTCGGCGCATTTCCTGTCGGACCTACACGATTCGAAGGACACCAAAGTCTTCGATACTATCGTGGTCGTCAGCGACCGGACGGTTCTCGACGCGCAGCTCCAGGAGGCCATTTTTGCCTTCGAGCGGACGAAGGGGGTCGTCGAAACGATCACGGGCGAGGATCAGAGCAAAAGCGGCCAACTGGCTGAAGCGCTGTCGGGTGGCAAGAAAATCGTTGTTTGCACGATCCAGACCTTCCCGTTCGCATTGAAGGCCGTGCAGGAGCTTGCCGCGACCAAGGGGAAACGCTTTGCCGTGATTGCCGATGAAGCGCACTCCTCTCAGACAGGAACGGCGGCCGCAACGTTGAAGCAGGTCCTTTCGGCCGAAGAGCTGAAGGAGCTGGAAGACGGCGGCGAGGTCGCGACCGAAGATCTGCTGGCCGCCCAGATGGCCGCGCGCTCGGCACAGACCGGAATCACCTATGTGGCGTTCACGGCCACGCCTAAGGCTAAGACGCTGGAGCTATTCGGCCGGCGGCCGACCCCGGATGCGCTGCCGGCCCCATTCCACGTCTACTCAATGCGGCAGGCGATCGAGGAAAAGTTCATCCTCGACGTGCTGCGCAACTACACGCCCTACAAGCTTGCGTTCCGGCTGGCGAGCGGCGGCAAGGAATGGGACGAAACCGAAGTCGCGCAAGCGGAGGCCATGAAGGGTATCCTGCGCTGGGTCCGCCTCCATCCCTACAATATCGCCCAGAAGGTCAAGGTCGTCGTCGAGCATTTCCGGGCAAACGTCGCGCCGCTATTGGGCGGAAAGGCTAAAGCGATGGTCGTGACCGGGAGCCGCCATGAGGTCGTCCGCTGGCAGCTCGCGATCGACAAATACATTAAGCAGAACGGCTACAAGATCGGCACGATTGTCGCCTTTTCAGGCGAGGTGCGGGACGCGGAACTCGGACCAGACGGCTTCACCGAGAACAGCAAGTCGCTGAACCCAACGCTGAAAGGCCGCGATATCCGCGAAGCCTTCGCAACCGACGAGTTTCAGATCCTGCTTGTCGCCAACAAGTTCCAGACCGGTTTCGACCAGCCGCTTCTGTGCGGCATGTATGTCGATAAACGCCTTGCCGGCATTCAGGCCGTCCAAACGCTCTCGCGCCTTAACCGCGCCTATCCGGGCAAGGACACGACCTATATCCTCGATTTCGTGAACGAGCCCGAGGAGGTTCTTGAGGCCTTCCGGACCTACTATAAAACCGCCCAGCTCGAGGCGACCACCGACCCGAACCTCGTTTTCGATCTGCGTGCCAAACTCGACGCGTTGGGCCACTACGATGACAACGAGGTCGAGCGGGTCGTCAAGGCGGAGCTGGATCCCAAAGGGACGCAGGCGCAGCTCCAGGCAGCGATCTATCCGGTCGCTGACCGGCTGTTGAAGCAGTTCAAGGGATTCAAGCAAGAGGCTGAAGCGGCAAAAGCAGCAAAGGACAAAGAGACGGAAAAGGTCGCCCGCGAATCGATGACGGCCTTGCACCTTTTCCGGCGCGACATGGGGGCGTTCCTGCGCGTCTATGCCTTCCTGTCGCAGATCTTCGATTACGGCAACACGGAGCTCGAAAAACGAGCGATCTTCTTCCGGCGGCTTGTGCCGCTACTGGATTTCGGGCGCGAGCGTGAGGGCGTTGATCTGTCGGGCGTGATACTGACCCACCACCATCTGCGTGACCGCGGAAAGCGACAGCTAAATCTGGCGGGCGGTGAGGGCGAGAAGCTGAAGCCTATGACCGAATCCGGTAGCGGCGAGGTCCAAGACCCTCAGAAAGCGTTTCTATCCGCGATCATTGCCAAGCTGAATGATTTGTTCCAGGGCGTGACGGATGAAGACCAGCTTCAGTACGTGAATGGTAATGTGAAGGGGAAACTCCTTCAGTCGGAAATTCTCGCCGAGCAGGCTGCGAACAATACGAAAGAGCAGTTCGCGAATTCGCCGGATCTCGCGGCTGCATTATTGAACGCCATAATGGACGCCGACAGTGCTTTCAGCGCATTGACGAAGCAGGCGCTTGATTCCGAGAAGGTCCGGCGCGGCATTCTCGACATCTTGCTTAATAACGCCGGCCTCTATGAGGCGCTACGTCAACGTGGCACGGAAGGACGTGACGGCTCAATCGTCTAGCGCTGTGACGAAGGTGCAGAATGGTCGCTGCCACTTCACGGTGCTACCGAATTTTAGATATCGATGGAATACGCTAACGCGTCCACATTGCGATATCATACCAATGAGTATTTCGGCGGCGATAGCCATTGGGGTTCTCTCAGATTATCGGTCGACATCGAAAGTCGACATCTCCGACGAAACATAGAGTTCGATTACGGAGCATTCAAAGATTCCGTTTTTCATATTAAAAACGGAGGATTGTAGATAAATATGTTAAAACAATTAAAATAAACTGCCAAATTCCTCAACAGACATATCGACATTCAGACGAAATTTGTCTGTGCACAACTCGCTGGTTGCCATTGTTCTATTTCGCCGCGCCCCGAGAGATCTCCTGGCGCGTGCGCGTGGGCACCATTCCACGCTTTGTGGCTAAAGCTCCGATCGCCAGCTCACGCCGCCTTCGGATGCAGAAATGATCCAAAATGACCACGCAATGGAAACAGGTCGTTGAAATTTCCCAGAACGTTTGCTACACTCTAAGCATCATGAACCGCGCAAATACTCATTCGAGCTCGATATTCCGCTAACTAGCGGCGCTCACTGAGGCGTCGGCCCTAAGGCTGACCAGCGGTTATCCCCTCATAGCAGAACATACCCGTCTCTTCCTGGACGGTATCTGCGCGTGCTTGGGGCTAGTCCTGACGATATCGAGCAGGCGAGGTTCTGATGCAAAATCTCCATAAGTATCGACGTGTCCCAGAGGGACCGTTTCGCCATGCCGAGAGGCTGGCGAACGGTGATCTCATCCTCCGTTTCCGGACCCCTGAAGGGACCTGGGGAAGCATCGTGAAATCCGGCAATGGTGCGCCAGCGCGAGAGGTGAGGCCGGGCTGGCAACAACGTCCGACATATCGCCTGTCGAGCAAAAAAGTCCTAGGTGTCGGCGCAGCAGAGTCCGGCCTCGAAGTCGATACGTATCAAATGTTCGACCTGGACCCGACAGTGGTTTCATATGAGACGCAGCCTTTCATCGTGAACTATGAAGGCGGCTCACGGAAGATCTCCACCTATCCAGATGCCGAAAGAAAGCTTTCGGATGGACGCTTCGAGATCGTCCAAATTAAAACTCAACAGACATATCAGAAGCATCTTCGTGAGAACCCCCGATTCCGCGACGAAGGTGAGATCTTTCGACGTCTCGGCTGGTCGTATCGCGTCATGACTGAACTCGATGTTCGGTCAGAGCCTGACTACCAAAATCGAAAGCTTCTTCACCATTATCGGCGCCAAGTCGTTTCCACGTCGATCACTTCTGCTGTTCTAGCGGCAATCAGACGAAATCCGCATGAAACAATCAAGAGCCTGACGGCAACTCTCAAGTCGGAAAAACTTCACGCTGCCGATCTCTATACCTTGATCGCACAGCGATTAATCCATGCCGATCTATCTGTTCCGATCGGCCCGGATACGCGCCTCATGACACCGACCTAGCACAGTCGTCCACCAACAGCAGCAAAAGTTTAACGCTCGATTCGAGCCACGCCCGAACTTTGCCTGGAGCTAAACATGTTCAATCAAGCCAACATCCCCACATGCGCCTTCGGACTACAGCTCGGCACCGTTATCAGCATCGATAACGAGGATTGCCGGATCGCCAATCCCAACAAAGATGGCACCGTCACCTTCGTCTCCTACCGAACCGGCCGCCATTTCGACCTAACGCGTGACGAATTCGCGGCCAAGCTCAATGCCGGAACGGTCCTAATCGACCAACCGAAAGCACCTCGAGCGAGCGGCGACAGCGGCTTCCTATCCGCGATGCTCTACAAAGCAAAATCCGGGATTACACGCCTCGATCTCGCTACCTACAGAGCAGAGTTCGTTAAGGCACTACTTGCCGTGCCTGTGGGAGAGCGCAGGCGATCTCTCGCGGCAAAGCTCATTCACAAAATCCATCGCGAGTATGTCGAAAAATGGGGCATGCCCGAGTGGCTATCGATGAAGGCGCCGCCCGGTGTTTCGACTGTCTATCGATGGCTAAAGATCTCGGAAAGAAAGGCCAACCTCGGACTTCTGGTGCCGTCAATTCACCTTCGGGGCGCGCGCGGCAGCAAGCTGCATCCCATCATCGAAGGATGGATCGCCGATCTGTCTGAAAAATACTATTTCCAAACGCCGGAGGCTCAGATCTCGAGCGCCGTTGTAAGCATCCGGAAGGAGATTGCTGATCGTATCTCTGCCAGCACAAGCCTGAGAGGCGAGACCGTGCCATCCAAATCGACGATCTTCCGGCGCATCGAAGTTTCTGGCGGCGAGCGCCGCCTCGAGCATGAGGAAGGAAAGCGAACTGCACGTCTGACGTACAAGCAGGTGATGCAAGGTCCTGACTTTCTGTTTCCGATGGCTCGCTGGGAAATCGATCACACCAAGATCGATATCAATGTGGTCGATAATGAAGGGAACTTCGTCCTCGGTCGTGTATGGCTGACCTGCATCATTGATCATAAAACGCGGATGATTGCCGGATACATCCTCGACGCACGGCATCCCGATTCGTCCACTGTTCTCGCCGCACTTCGATACGCGATGAGCCCAAAGACCCGCGCGGCGCTCGATGCGCTCGGTGTCGTGTCGGATGTACCGATCTTCGGCGAGTGCGATGAACTTACTTCAGATCTAGGTCGCGAAATCATCAGCGCGCAAGTGAAGCGAGCTTTGCGAGTGTTGGGGATCCGTCTCGCGATGATGCCACCGAGAACTCCCCAATCGAAAGGGAGGATTGAGCGCTTCTTCGGAACTCTCAACACGCTGCTATTTCATCAGCTTGCAGGCACTACGAAAAGCAATCCGGCAGCTAAAGGTGATCGGAAGCCTGAAGTGGAGGCGCGAATCACATTCAATGAGCTCAATCGGCTTATCGCGCGAACGATCTTCGATGTCTATCACAACAAACGGCATTCTGCACTCAGGTGCTCTCCTCTGCAGATGTGGAACCGAATGACCGAGAAGTATCCAGTCCGACCGATCAAGTCAGCCGAAGAGTTACGTCAGGCAACTCTTATGAGCTACGAGGCTAAAGCGACACGCGAAGGCATTCGGATCGAGGGAATTCAATATGGCAGCGTCGAAGTAGCTCGACTTCGATCCTACGCGCACGCTCACGTACGTAAAAATCCGATCGTCGAGGTCCTTCTGGATCCCGAAGATGTTTCAAAAATCTATCTCCGTGATCCTAAATCCGGTCAAGCAGTCGAAGTCCCAGCGCTCAGCGCACCGTATCTCAAGGGCGTTTCCCTTCGAAAGCATCGCTTCATTCAAGCGGAAATGGATGCGCGTAACGTCAGCGATTCACCTGACTTGTACGAAAAATATCTGTCGGAGATGACGGCTGAGTATCGACATATGAATCGCCGCCGTCGAAAGAGCAATGTCTCCCGGACGACTAAAGACGTCACAGATCATTCTGACAAACAAGCTTCCCAGAGGATGACAAAGCGCTCTGTTGCGAAGACTCGAATCAACACGACAAAGGTTCGAGGAGATGAAAAGGCTGCCAAGCCGGCGACTCCGCGAAAACTGCCCAACATCGAGAAGTTCGATCTCGATGAATGAGCTGTCCCCGTTCAAAGGAGTCGAATCATGAACCTCGACGATCTGAATAGACCTCTCTCAGCAGCTCTCTTCACGCGACAGTACAAAGACGCGCTCAAGGATCTGACGGATTTCTATGACGGTGCAAAATCCAGTCGTGGTGGTCAGTGTGCTTCAATTATTGGGCCATCGGGCACTGGAAAATCCTGGCTCGTAATGGGACTCGCAAAAGAAGTTCGGTCACGTTCCGCTGACGACAGTGCGTTTCGAACGATGATCACGATCGAGATTCCTTCAAAGCCGTCTATCCGAGCGTTCTATGAGGCGCTGTTGGACAAGCTTGGTGGGCCAATCTTGCCGCGAGAGCCGAATGGCGCTCTGCGCCGACGAATTCTGCACTTTCTCAAGGTGCTCAGCGTCCGCGTTATCGTGATTGACGAGTTTCAACACCTTGCTCGCAAAGTCGGAAGCGATCTTTATGGCGTTTGCGACACGATTAAGTCGCTAATGAACGAGGGGCAGATTGGAATCATCTTGGTAGGCGTACCGGAAGCTGAGGACGTCATTCAATTGGATGAACAGATCCTGACGCGTCGGGTAATGCAAATTCGTATCCGCGCCTTCTGTGACACCCAAAATCCCGACTATCAGGGCGAGAACGGGGATTTTCTTCGGACGGCAGACTTCGATGAATTCAAATCCGTCCTCGTCGGTCTTTCGAAGGATTTTGGCTGCCCTGACGCGGAGTATCTTATCGAGGATGAGGTTGCACAGAGAGTTCTTGAGTACACCAAGGGTGTATTCCGAGTGGTCGACTCGTTTATGCGGCAAGCAGCGAGAAATGCGCGAGAGCGAGGAAAACAAGGTATCGACGCTACGGCGATCCGGGAAGTACTGCGCCTTAAAGCAATTACGACGAATTCCGAAGTCCCGCAGTCCAAACCGTCGAAGGAGTCACGTACTCGATCGCGAAAAATGTCCAAGCGCGAAAAAGATCTTCGTAGTGCTAACGGCGAGTTCACGACCCGGCAAACTCACGGCGCAAAGCTGGAGCTCTCGTAATTCGGATTGATCCCGAAGGATAGACTTGCCATGACCACCGATGGAACGCAGTTTTCCAAGACCCTCGAGATCAAGCCGGACGAAAGTCTTAATGGCTATTTTCTGAGAGTCGCCGCGGATTTATTGCTTCCGGGCCCAGCGTCGGTTCTAGCGGCGACGGAGGCGGGTGTACGAGATCTTCGAGGTTTCCATCGGACGGGGCACAGCCTTGTGTCGATCGGAGCCCGTCTAGGTGTCGATCCTCAAGAACTCGACTGTCGCCGTTACGAGTCAGTGCTAGGCATGGCAAACGCGGTTCGCTTCGCCGGAAACTTGATCGATAGATCGGTCTTCGCTGGCGGGGCCCCTCGCGTAGCGCCGCACATGTTCAAGGCGACAGGCATCCACCGTATGTGCTGGGACCTGGCCTTCGTGGTGGCCGACCCGGACACCGGCGAAAGCCTCATCGGGGCATGTCCGAACTGCCAAACGGCATTCACGTGGCAAAAGTCCAACTTTCTGAACTGCCATAGCTGCGGCGAGGCGATTGCAACCGGGCCGGCGGAACACGTGGATGAGGATCTTCGGGCTGCCATCGCTGGGCTCGCCGATCTTGTCTGCCTCGATCGCGAGCGTGCCGACAAGGCAATGGAGGCGCTCCCGCCCGATATTCGGAAGCTGAGCGTTCAGAAGATCTATAAATTCATCTTCTCTCTTGCCGGTGGTCTCGAGCAAGAGGCTGATGCGAGACGCCCTAAGGACGCTTTGGATCGGCTTGGCGATCTCAAAAAGAAGCCCGGCCGGCGCACTAACGACCTAGATTGGTCGAGCGCCGTACTGCGCGCCTATAAGACGGCGACCGGCTGGCCGGACGCGCTCCTGGGTTACCTCAAGGAGGAGCAAGAGATCTCTGATGAGAGGCAAGGTAAATACGGCACCAAGAAAGCTTTCGGCTATTTCCAAATCCTGCTGCGGGAATGGAGCACTGAAGCCGAAATCTGGTCCGTGGTCGTCCCGGCAATCCAGCAATTCCTGGAGGAGCATCCCGAGATCTCGCTGAAGTCTGGTACGCCGTTGGCGCAGGCCGTCGGCGACGTTTCCGACGGCATCATGCTGAAGGACGTGAAGGCGAAATATGGCTGGAGCCATCGACGAATCACGAAACTCCTGGAGTTTCCCGGCGTTCTTTTAAGCGATCCGCAGGGCCGCGGAACGCCGCTTCGGATCAGTCGGCGGCGCGTCGAGGAGATCATGAACGAGATCAAGGGCATGGTCTCTGCTCGGTCCCTCCGTGGCGAATGGCGCTTGAAGCACGACGTGATTGCCGATCTCTGTGCTGGCGGGGTCTTTGTCGCGGCCGATACCGAATACTTAAAACTCGTTGGAACGGTCGACGCACTCTATCGCCAAGCGGAGGTCGCAGAGGTCTTCAAACGGCTCGAAGAATCCGTCAAGCCAGAGAGGATTTCAAAGACGACGGTCACTGCCGGCGTCATCGTCCAGATCATCGAAGGCAAGGTTCAGAACCCTTGGGCGACGGTCGTGAAAGCGACCCTGGCCAGCGAGCTGACGCCGATCAAACTCGATGCTGCCGCACATAACTTCTTCGAGCGTCTCCTTTACGACCGCGAAAGGGCGCATCAATGGGCATATCAGCTACTTGGCGTTTCGAACCCGACCGTATCGTTGACGGAAGTCGGCGATAGGCTCTACGTGGACGCGACGGTGGTCGCGGCACTTATTCGAGATAATTACCTGCCGATCTGTAAAGATCTCCACGGTGGCGCTGCGCGTCGGGTTCATCTGAGCGATCTGAATGAGTTCGACAAGACCTACGTTTCGCAGAACAAACTTCGGAAGCAATGGGAAGCGAAGTCGCGCGGCATCAAGATTCCTCCTGATGTCGTCTCGGCAAGTTGCAAATATTTTAAGCTTGTGCCGTTACCCCTTCGCGGCATGCCGACACGCTTCTTTCGGAAGCAGGACTTCCCCAAAGAGTTTCGTATCCTGAGCCGGAAGGAACTCGGCGAAGCGGGGGTACTTAGGAACGGAATTCGGATCGGCGAGAATGCGCCGGGGCGCGGATTGAGCCATGATCGAGTTCAGAAAACGGGGAGCTGAACTGAAACGTCTTCTTGGAGTGCTAAGGCCAATGTTCTCACGGGATGCGCTTTACGAGCGTGTACTGTTTAACATCTTGTCTAATTTCTCATCCCAGATGGTTGAGAAAATCGACGCGACTTCAAAATTCCTTTGGATCGATCCGAGCGACCAGACAACTCATTTACTTTTAAGCAGTGCTTGGACAAGTCTATCCAATCATTTAACCTAAAGATTGAACGCGCCTTCCCCCGGGATCGAATAGAGCGCTAGTTTAAAAGGAGACGCTCATGACACTTTTTACTACTACGAATTATCCCGTTAACGCACTTATTGAAGACCTGGATCTTGGGAAAATTGGTCTACCGGAACTTCAACGCCCATTCGTTTGGCCAAACGTCAACGTCCGAAACTTATTTGACTCATTATACAAAGGCTACCCAGCGGGCTTTCTGCTGTTTTGGGAGACAGGGGCGGAAGGTGGTTTGAAAGGAATCGGCGCTAAGAACGTTCATGCGGTACCTAAGCTGGCAATTGTCGATGGGCAGCAGCGTCTTACGTCGCTTTATGCCGTGCTTAAAGGTGTCGAAGTATTTAGAGCCAATTTCACAAAAGAGCGTATTCGGATCGCATTCAATCCGCTTTCCGAGCGTTTTGATGTCGCTGATGCAGCGATCGCCAAGGACAAGTCCTTCATCCCTGATATCTCTGAACTTTGGAAGCCTGGGACAAACATCTTTGCGTTTGCCGCTTTATTTCTTGAGCAGCTTTCAGCAACCCGCGAGTTAACAGACAAAGAGCGTGTGCAAATACAAACGTCAATTGGCCGCCTGCATTCTCTGCCGCAGTATCAATTTACAGCCCTAACGCTCTCTGCATCGGTCGGTGCAGAAGTCATTGCTGATGTTTTCGTACGTATCAACGGCGAGGGAAAAAAGCTAAATCAAGCAGACTTCATCATGACTTTGATGTCGGTCTTTTGGGATGAAGGACGCGCTGAACTCGAAGCATTTTGCAGAAGTGCGACTAAACCTTCTGATGGAGGCCCTTCGCCGTTCAACTACTTTATCAAGCCAAAACCCGATCAAATGCTGAGAGCAACAATTGGGCTCTCTCTGCATCGTGCTCGACTTGAAAGCGTCTACAGCGCGCTTCGAGGCAAGGATGCAAAGACAGGCCTTGATAATCCCCAGAAGCGAGATGAGCAGTTCGCTAGAATGAAAGAAGGCCAGGCAGTCGCGCTAAATCTTGCAAACTGGCACCACTTTCTTGATGCCCTCAAGCTTGCCGGCTATCGAAGCGAGAAAATGGTCAGTTCCGCAACATCGATTATTTATAGTTACGTTCTGTATTTAATTGGCATTCAAGAGTACGACATTGATCGTCAGGTGATGCGTCAGGCGATCGCTGAATTTTTCTTTATGGCGGCCTTAACTGGCCGATACACCAGCTCGCCTGAAACACGGTTTGAGTCTGATCTCGCCATTGTGAGGGATCTGCCCTCTGGTGACGAGTATCTGAAAATGCTGCGCAATATCTGCGCCACCACTCTAACTCCTGATTACTGGAGCATTACGCTGCCAAGTCAGTTGGCTACGTCGGCGTCAAAAAGCCCATCATTGTTGGCCTATAACGCTGCACTTATCTCGCTTGATGCTCTCGCTCTGTATAGCCCCGTCAAAATATCAGCATTAGCCGACCCGGCAATTAAGGGATCCAAGGCTGCGCTAGAGCGCCATCATCTCTTTCCTAAGGGCTATCTAGGGACACTCGGCATTACCGATCTCAAGAAGACAAATCAGATCGGCAATTTTGCGCCAGTCGAATGGCCCGATAACATCGGGATCAGCAACAAGTCGCCTGTAACCTACGCACCGGGCCTCGATGCTAAGCTTACAGCGGCCCAAAGAGATGAGATGTATTTCTGGCACGCGCTGCCACCTATCTGGTGGGAGCTAGACTACGACGATTTTCTCATTCAACGTCGCGAAAGAATTGCAAAAGTCATTCAGAAGGCATGGAGTAAACTCTCGATTTCCGATGTGGTTGCTGAAGAGATTCCGGTGAATGTGTCAGATCTCGTCAGCATGGGTGAGACAGACTCGGTTGAGTTTAAGTCAACTCTCAGAACTAGTCTCCACACTGGTCAGCCAGACGATAAGATTCAGATGGCAGCCCTTAAAACCATCGCCGGCTTTTTGAACGCAAAAGGCGGAACACTGCTGATTGGCGTGTCTGATGACGGCGATGCCCTTGGCCTCACAGCAGATAACTTTCCAAACGAAGACAAAATGAGTCTTCATCTCATTAACTTGATAAAGGACAGAATCGGCGAAGTGTTTATGCCGTACGTCCATCCGAAATTTGTTGAAGAGCAAGGCGAGCGAGTTCTGTCGATACGATGTGAGAAAGGACCCAGGCCCGCATTTCTAAAAGATGGGACTACGCAGCGTTTCTTCGTTCGTGGTGGCAATGCCACAACTGAATTAAGTGGTGTGTCAATTACGGAGTATGCTTCCAGAAGATTCTAAGGTTCAACTTCTGCATCGACCCAACTCAAAGCAAAGCGCTTAGACCCCGCCAATTCATTTGTTTGGCGGAGGTTTAATCGACATGTACTAAGATATGAACCTGGGATTATTTGATCTCTTGGCGGACGTCGAAGGAAAATGATCTCACGGGATGCGCTTTACGAGCGAGTGTGGTCGACGCCGATGCAGAAGTTGGCGAAAGAGTTCTTGGTCTCGGGTAGCTACCTATCGCGTATCTGTAGTTACCTCGATATCCCGAAACCAGGGCTCGGCTACTGGGCGAAGCATGCCGCCGGGAAAAGAACCCAAAAAATTCCCCTGCCGCCACCCAGGCCCGGCTTTCCGACGAGTTGGCAAAAGGGAGTTGATATTTCGGTCGCGTTCCAGCGATCCGAAGAAAAGCTGGCGAGGCTCCGTCTTCCCGACAGTAATGAAGGCGACGGCGTTCATTATCTGCTGCGCGACGCCCGCGTCCACTTCGAGAAGACGCGGACCGCGGATAAAGGTGATTATCTCCGGCCATTCAAACGCGTCCTGGTCGACATCAGATCATCATCAAAGTCATTGGATCGAGCATTTGAGCTGGCCAACTTCTTTTTCAGGAAGCTTGATGCAGCGAAGCTCAGAGTAGGGATTGCCGGCGCCCACGACCGGCTTCACGGATGTGACATCGACGAGCGGGAGGTTCCACGAAAAGAACCCCATCATCGATATCCGGGCCTTTGGTCGCCAGATAGGCCGACCGTTATTTACGGCCCCAACGCCACTATCGGCGTGGCGCTCATCGAAATGTCCGAACTCGTTCGGCTTCGCTATGTGAACGGCAAGTACATCCGGGACGAGGATTATAAGCCGGCTTCGAAATCGAGATATCTGACGGATCATAGTTGGACGACCGATCAAGACATCCCCTCCGAAAGGTTTCGGTTGGTGCTGTTCTCGCCGCACCCTTCGGTCCATTGGACGGAGTCATTCCAAGAGACGAAGTCAAAAACACTCGAGAGTCAGGTTGGTCGAATCGTTTCCCGAGTCAAATCGGCGTCTAAAGAGCTAGTCGCTCAGATTGAAAAAGCTCGTCAACAAGCCGAGATCGCTCATCAGCAATACTTGGAGCGAGAACGTATCCGGCAAGAGGAAGAGCATAAGCGGCGGTTGGTTTCAGCTCGGGAAGAGAGTGAGAAGCTACTCCGCCAGGGCATCGTGCGATGGGGTGAGCTTAGGACCCTTGCGGACTTTTTGAAGAATGCCGAGAAGGCGATTGAAGGTCTGCCTTTGGAGACTGCGGTGCCTATGGCCGAGCGCTTACGGCTGGCGCGAGAGATGCTTGGATCGATCGATCCGCTCGTTTTCCTGAAGATATGGAAGACGCCGGACGAGATTTACAAATAGTCGTGGAATCAAACGCCACTAAGGCTGTGCGTCACGGCACAACTGGCCTGAGCCCGTGAATATCTCCCAGTATATGTTAGAGATCGCTCATCTGTCGGGGCGACCACTTACGTATACCAGGAGAAATTCGCAGGCTTTGGCCACACGTCATAAAGCACTTAAAAAATCTTGTTTAGAATGTGATTGACATATACCGTACGAAAAATTGTTGCGCAGCCGAAAGTCGCTGTTAATGACAAATGTTGGAAACTCTGTCCAATTCGAAACTGGGCATCCAGTTGTTTCTGTTGAGCCACTAGTTGATTTTACAGCCGCGACTGCAATTGCGTTTCCGATCGATCGAACTCAGGCGCCAAAGTTTGGAAACGATGCGCTCGCCTCAAAAACCGATGAGTATTACCTACTGGTCGATTGGAAGCTTCTTCTAGCTCTTCCTGAGGGAAAACTACACCAGGAGAGAACTAGGAACTCCGATCTTGATCGGATTTTAGAGCAGCGAAGCCTCGCTGACGTGACAAAGCTATATTTTGAATGGCTACTTTCGAAAGTGCGTGGCGCGAACTCGCTATTTAAGGACCAACCACAGTGTATTGTGGGTATTCCCGCGTCACTTGATACGCTCTCAGAAGCCGCACGAAAAAGATATCGTGACTACATCGTGGCAGCATTTCGCGCGTTAGGATTTCCAGATCCACGGTTTTTTCCAGAGCCGTTTGCCGTCTTCCAGAATCATCATAACCAGCGCCGAATCGTTGATATTGGGCGTCCGCAGAATGTACTTGTCGTCGACATTGGGGGCGGCACCACTAATATCTGTGTTGTTCAAACTTCATCACATGGCCGACTTGCGAGGGGCGGAACCAGCCACCTGCCATTTGGAGTTCAAACTATTGATATTGGAGGGGCAGCTGTCGATCAGAGAATTTTACAGCGAGTTGTTAAATCTACTCGAGTTCGTGAGACCGGATGGTCATTGCTTGCTGCAGAGAAAGCAAAGCGTTGGTTAGTTGCAGAATTAACTGCAAAGCAAGCTTGGGACAAACCCGACGTTCAGCAACAGATTCGGGCGGAAATTGATATCGGTGATCAGGGCCAGTGGCCGGTTACGGGGTATGACTTAGTTCAGATTCTGGTTCAAAGCTTTTGGCCAGCACTTAAGCATGCGATTCTGGAGTGCATAAATGAGGTAGCCGCACGGAACGAAAGCGCTGCCGCTCCCCTCCTGCCAATTGATATCGTGCTGCTTGCTGGCGGTGGATGCCAGATTCCTTTAATCAAAATACTTTTGGAGAAAGAGACCGAATTAAAAGAGGCCCTAAGTGTCTCCAAATATGTCTGCGAAAAGGATTATCAACAGGCCGTTGCAAATGGCTTAGCAATAGAGGCTTGCGCTAATAGCCGCCTTCATAAGATTAAAGCGACGCGCGTCGCCTCTTATATTCAGAGTGACATCGAGTTTTTTGCATCTCATTTACAGCTCACAAAAGAGAATACAATCGACGTAAAGGTCGAGGGACCTCAAGGAAAATTTAGCAATAGCAATATTCTAATTAAGGCTCCGATCTCAGCCGCCGATTTAAATAACAAGAAGATCGAAGCCGTCTTCAAACTAAAGCAGCCACCGGCGACATTTCACTATTTGATAACCCCTTCCGGAACTATCGAAGACGCTATCCCGGTCGGATATCCAAGGTCGATAAATTTAAAACGACGAGAGGGCCTGCCGGGGACTCAAGGGCGAGTTAGTTTAGTCTTCGATGAGGCTGGCGTTTGTAATGCAGACTTCTCATTTTATTTTAAAGGTGACCGAACTATTCAAGCCGTTGAAGCAAAAGATGCGTCGAACGAAGGATGGATATTATTCAATGGATGTCGTCTCGATTTTCATGATCTCCATGGAATTGATGGCGACATCTTTGTAGGTATCGACTTTGGAACGAGCACGACGCAGGTATCTGTTTCAAATCTCGCGGATGTCACGGAACGGCATGTTTTGCCGGATGAGTACAAGTGCGATATCGCAACTCTCCAGGCAGTACGCCAAATTGAACAAGATGCAAACGCATTTTCCTCTCGATCTCTTGATAGGAAATCCATTCTCTCGAAATTAGCAGACCGAAATATTATCGATTACGTTTATCACTCCAATCGAATTGAAGGCAGTAAACTCACTCGTGGACAAACAAAGAGTCTAATTGAAGGCATTGCTATTGAGGGAAGTCGCGCGCTCAGAAATGTCGATCAGAACATTTCTGAGTTTTCGTATGTTGACCGCGCCACAGGTGAGGTACGGGTTGCGGGCATGCCCGTGAGAGATGGCGCCGCTGCTGTAAATCTCAGAGATGCATTTCGGAACACATATGAAGCGGCAATTTCAGGCGAGCCGTTGACGAAAAGTTTCATCAAGCAACTACATCAACTCGTCGCCAGAGGTGATTTTTCAGCGGTTCCAGGTGAGTTTAGGACTGAAGACGTCGAGATAAGTCAGACGACTTTTGTGCCTCCGAGTTTTTTGCAGGTTGTTCCCTTGCTCGACAAAATGCTGAGCAAGTTTGAAACTCAGGAGTTCAAAAGACAGCCTGTGATCTTTCAAGCAGCGATCGCACATGCAGAATTCGTCTCTATTCACCCATTCAAAGATTACAATGGGAGGGTCGCACGGCTAATTGTAAACTACTATCTTTGGAAGAATTCTTTGCCTGGAATTTTGTTGCCATGGGAAAACAAAGATAGATATTACGATGCGCTTGAAGAGTGCAATTCTACCGAGCTACGAACACGGGGGAACCTGACCGATCTAGTTCGGCTATTTTATGATCACTTTGAAGACGAGTTAAATACGCTGAAAGAATTGGTGGCAACCCCGGAAACACATGACAAAAAAATTGAAACTATTTACCAAGCTCCAGACGACGCCAATGTCATTGATGCGACAGCAACGCGGTCGCCTAGACTGAACAAGTTGCTTGAACGACTGGGGGCAACCCAACTATCTGCTGATCTGGAGGTTCAATTCAGTTCTTGGAGCAAAGATTTTAACGCACTTCTTTCGAATCTTTTGCCAGATGCTGAAGCAGTATCAAGAATATTTGAGCAAAACTGGGCTGGAAAAGTGGCTGTCCGCCAATTTCCAATAATCGATTTTGAGACCTATAGAGCCATTCGAACAAGCCAACGATATTCGAGGACCTGGTTTTTCCAAACGAGGATATTTCTTCCAAAGGGAGCTGATGATCTCATTTTTTACTTTGCTGCTCCTTCGCCGGTAGCAAAGGTAACGTTGCCTTCGACATCACGTTCGGTCTCCCTTCACATCTCACGATATGATGAAACCTTTGGTCGCCATATTCCTGTTCATAGAGGCACATGGTGTCGCATCAAGGAATTTGTTCATGATGGATCTCGCCTCGGCTACTTAATATCCGAATCTCAGGACCCTCGTGTCGTGTTTGATGACGATCGCGAGTTCGCTGATTGGTTCGCAATATTAATTGAGGACGTTCTTAAGAACCGAGGTATCCATCTGGGCGAAGCCTAGTTGGTGCGGCTGCGCCTAGATGAAAACGCAGACGTATCTTGGGCAGCTGCCGACATCACAATTGTAAACCTATTAAGCCAATCGTCGTCTGATCTCGATCGCGAAGATCTCCTCGAAAACGACATTGAGCCGGCGAGGAGACATTCCCCTTCGGACCGCGGAGATCAATGCTTCCTGCACCTCGCGGCCTGAGTCCATGAACTCACCCGTTTGGAACTAGAGTCCGTTCGTCATCTGAACTTATCGGTTGAGTTTAGGCAACCGGGGCGATGCGCGATGCCGTGCGCTTGGCATCGCGTCACGACCCATTGCATCGCGAAGGCGCTTGCTGCCGCTAACGCTGTCGGCGTCTAGTTGCTGATCGAGCTGTGCGGACGGACGATGGTGTAGTCGATCCACAAGGCCTCGATCTTCTCGATGGTGTCGCGCGGCAAGCTGAAAA
The DNA here is from genome assembly GCA_965228135.1 of Tagaea sp. GTDB lineage: Bacteria > Pseudomonadota > Alphaproteobacteria > CACIAM-22H2 > CACIAM-22H2 > Tagaea. The sequence goes on along the minus strand of OZ245798.1, from coordinate 3,018,159 downwards.
GGCTTTCGTTCACACACTCATCCCACAGCCTACTATTCACACTCTCTACGACGGCGTTCTGAGTCGGATTGCAAGGCGAGATGTAGTGCTAGTCGATCCACGTCTCCATCTTCCATTGCAGAGCTATCCGGCTAGTTATCTCACCGCTGCTGTCTCTGGCGATCGACAGTGGCTTGCCTCACAGCTCGACGACGCGATCCAACTCGGTGTCCAACCGCCGCCCCGTCGTGAGCCGAAATCACCATCTCCGTGGCGCCAATGTTCACGTGCAGAAGAAATGGGCTCAGGCGGCAGCTTAGATCTTGCCACCTATTAAGATATATGTTTTAAAAATACTAGAATCCGAATTTAATAAAGGAAGCGCAATGATGATCCTACATCGCGTTTTCACATATGTTGCCTTGCCGATTTTTCTGAGTGGATGTTTGACAACAGATAGCTTGAAGAAGTCCGTGACCGAAGCGGCAACTCTTCAACAAGTATGCGTGGGCATGGCGGTGACGCCTGAGCAGCAACGCGCTGCAGATTATCGCAATGTTATTGAGCTTGTAGCCTCGTATCTGCAACTTCAAACGCGCCCGCAAAGCGGAACTTGGCGTGAAGCGTTACTGGATGTGCGTGCAGATGTTCAAAACGCATACCGTAACGGAGATATCGCTGTTCGCCGTGCTCTCCGCCCGATAACGCAGGACCTCGATCAGATTGAAGCAAGATTCCGTACTATCCGGACGGCAATCGATGTCGCGACCGGAGAGGGTCGCTCAATTTACCGGCGAGCAGCAGCAGTTTCCGAGACCGATCATGTCGTCGTAAGGCAGCAAAATCCGAATAGTCAGATGGTGGCATTCAGACTGCTACCAGTCCAACAAGCAGGGACAATTGTGTCACCTGGCGGGCCGATCGAGCGGCTAATTCTTTTAGTTTTTCAGTCTGTTGAAGCGATTGAGCCCGAAATTCGTCACCTTGGTATAGACCTTATAAAACTGCACGACGATATCGAAGCTCTTCGTCATTCGCTTCCGAGAGAAGTCGCCGCGGAACTCGCTCCGCGGTTATCAAAACTCAAGACCAGCGCCGAAGCCCTTCTCGTATTTTGGGATAAGCTGGCCGCAGCTGTCGCGGGCTCTGGGAGTCTCGATATGCCCAGCGCAATTGGGAATGCAGTCGAGGGTTTCGTCAATCGGACTATCGAACGTGAAGCGGGTCGATTGTCTATAGAATTGTTCCATCGTGCCGCCCGGTCGATTGAAGGCCGACTGGAGAATCTGTCGACTGACCAATGGATTGCAATGGCAGTCGCTACGTATCTCGTGTCTGAGGCGGTCAGCGCTGTGATACGGAAAACCATCGAAAACGCATTCAAGGCCGAGAATGGAAAATGGGAGGTTTTCAGCAATTGGGCATTAGTGGGCATGACCCAAGGCGCTTGTTCTCGATTGATGGCCGCAAACGATGCATCGGCATCTGATGCCTTCAGGGCGGACGAACTTCTCCGTCCTGTATATTACGGTGTCATCCATGCCTATGCATGTTCGCTCAAACCTGGCGGCGCATATACTCCTGTATTCGCGCCTGACGGCTTTTGCGGATCCAAGGCGCAAACTGTAACGCTGAAGGATGCATCCGAGTTGGTTGCATCGATTGATTCGTTGGGTGGCGTGCCGTTGCGATTGAAGGCCGATCAGCCTCCTGAGATCAGGTTCTCGGGCGCTGAGATTGTGAACCTTCCATTGCCTGGATTTCTCAGAAACTAACCCATTCGAGAAGCTTTACGCGGGTTTCTATCCTTGGTCTGGCAATTCGAGTTGGTAGAAATAAGAGTTGCTCGTCGTTCAAAAGGCTTCAGTTCAGTTAGAGTTAGATTACGCTGACTATGAAGCCAATCGCCTTCGAATTTCGATAGCGAAGATCTCCTCAAGAACAGCATTGAGCCTGCGGGGCGACATTCCCTTTCGTATCGCAGAGACCAATGCTTCCCGCACCTCGGGCTCAAGTGTGGGCGCGTCGTGGGCGCTTAAACCCTGCCGTCTACCCAGATCGCCGAGGATCGTGTCGATCACTCGACCAGCAGCCATAGGGGGAGGTGGCGGCATATGGACCAAACGGAGTCTTGAGAGCAGGGGCTTTCCAAGCCCTGCGATGTCGTTTGCCGTCAGAATCCAATTCACGAATGACAGATCGACGTTTGTTCCCAAGGCTTCATCATAAAAGCGCCCACGGGTCTCGGGCTCTAGCATTGTAAGCAGGGTCGACGACATCTTGCCGTTGCGGCCGCTGCCGCCGGCCTTGTCGATCTCGTCAATCAAGACGATCGGGTTGGCGCACTCAGTCTCGCGAAAAATCTCAACAATCCTCGCGGGCTTGGCTGAACCCCATCCGCGAGCAGTTCCTGCGAAGTCTCTATTGTCCGCACTTCCACCCGCATTGATGACATGTAGCGGCACGCTCGAGAGCTCAGCGAGGCGGCGCGCAAATCTTGTTTTGCCGACACCGGCCGGCCCTAGAAGCAGGATTGGTGGAAGAGCGAGCCATGGACGCCCCGACGCTGCGCAAAGCGTCAAAGCATGCTCTATGTCTCGCAAGAGATCTTCAGCCCAAGGATACTCATATCGTAGTGCCTCCAGGAGCTTTGACGCAGTCGCGTGGGTAATATCCCCCTTGAGCTCGAGCGGCTCGTTGAGGCGATCATATTGTTCGGAGCTCGAGGAATCGGATTTCCACTTTCCAATGGTGGCCGCCACGACGGTGACCTTACGCTCGTTAACCTCGACGCTGCGCCTCAGACCTCTAGTCCGAGCATCTCGCTTCTTTTTGTCCTCATCGGAAGGATGCCTGAAGAACGACGCTGGCAACCGGATCACTGCGGAGTACTCTTCTACCCGAGGCAGCTTTAGCCAGCCTTCAATACGTCGTTTGAGATTTCGCGGATTCTGGCTGTGCCCATCAGCCATGCGTTGAGCCAAAGCACCGGCTACGAGCAGGCACGCCGTCGGGTCGCCTCGGAATGCCAAGACCAACAGAAATCCAACGTAGAGCCCGGTCTTACCGGTAGCTTGGAGATCCAGGGCAAACTCGAACAGCTCGCGATCCTTCTCCGGGACGCAAACCCCCTTTAATGCCGGCAGAGTTTCGAGCTGCTCGAAAAGCCATTCCGCCTTCGCGCGGCCTCTGTAACGATCCTTCGGCGGATTGATCCACCAAACGATGTTGGTCAGTTCGGAATCGTTGATCGGAAGATACATGCTCAAGTCTCCCGTTCTGCTGGGACGACGGCGGCAGTCCGCTTCCGCCTATTCTCGTGTCCACGAAATGCGCCACAGCGGTCGTCGGCCATAGTTGTCGGCCAAACAACCCGGAGCTCAGGGTCATCAGTAGCTGAAAGGAACGTCAAGCTACGCGGCGGTGAGCAACGGCAGATGCCGGAGCGCCCCTCAGGGCGGCCATACCAATAGCGACAGCTCTTGCAAGACGAAGTGAACATCGACCCCTCTCGATTAGTGGCCGGTTCACTAGATTTCTCGACACCCAACCCGTCAATCGAGGCAGTGCTGTGGGAGAAACTCCGAAATCAACACGCCGGAATCAGCGCTGATTCATCGCCATTCAGGACGTCTCTAAGGCCCTGAAAAACAACAGAACAAAAAACGGGTCTCAATTTCTCTGCAAGCAATGACGCCAGATCTCACTTTCTGTGAGAAACATGGCTGAATTGCAGTTTGCGCCGTACAGTAGAATCAATGAGTTGTTAGGACTAGAATCTCAATTTGTTTGAGTCATGACAGCGGCGGTCGGCGCCGGTTCGGCCGTCCGCGGGGCTTTGAAAATGGCGCGCGCCGTCGTGCCGCGCCCCAATGCGGAATCGATGTCGATCCGGCCGCCCATCGATCGCATCAGGCCGAAGCAGATCGCCAGCCCCAGGCCCGTGCCTTGGGTGGCGACGAAGCTGTTCTCCTGCGCCTGGTAGAACGGCTTGCCGAGATTCGCTTGGTCGCGCGGCGAAATGCCCGGGCCGCTGTCTTCGACCTCGAAGAAAACTTCGCTTCCGCCGACCGCGTCGCCGCTGCGGATGACGACCTGCGCGCCGCGCGGCGAAAACTTGATCGCGTTCGACAGCAGATTGAGGACCACCTGCCGCGTCGCGCGCGGGTCGCCCCGCGCGACCGTCGGGCGTTCGCCATGCTCGAAGCGGATCGCGATGTCCTTATCGTTCGCGATTCCCGCCGCCGTGCGGATCGCCGATTCGATCACGCCGTCGATCTCGAACGGCTCGTCGCTAAGCTTCTGGACGCCGGCCTCCATCTTGGAGAAATCGAGAATGTCGTTGATCAGCGCCAGCAATCCCTGCGCGCTGTCGTGAATATCGTGCAGATACTCGCGGTATTTCGGCGGCTCGATGCGGCCGAAAAGCTCGCGATTGATCAGATCCGAAAAACCGATGATGGCGTTCAGCGGCGTGCGCAACTCATGGCTCATCGACGCGAGGAACATCGATTTCGCGCGGTTGGCCGCTTCCGCCTTTTCCGCAGCGATCGCGCGTTCGTTCACCAGCCGCAGCAGATCGCGCTGGCGGTTCTGCTCGCCGGTCATGTCGGTCAGCATCGCCGTGGTGATCGGATCGCCGCCGGCCATCGATTTGGTCAACAACACGGAAACATGGAATTGCGATCCGTCGGCGCGCACGGCGACGATGTCGCGCCAATCCCCCATATATTTGTGTTCGACGGGCGAGCGGAAGAAACCGGACACCAATTCCTTATGCTTGGCGCGGCTCATCGCCGGGACGAGGATTTCGATGGATTTGGAGATCATCTCCGCCGAGCGGAAGCCGAACATCGCCTCGGCCGCCGGATTGAATTTCACGATGTTGCCCTCCCGATCGACGCAGACGAACGCGATCGGGCTCGAGCGCAGGATGCTCGCCAGCAGCGCTTCCTCGCCGAGCGACCGGCGCGACCAGATCAGATAGCCGCTGAAGGAAAGGCCGAGCATCACGCAAAGGAAAATCTGCCAGCCGAAAAAAAGGAGATGTTCGGCCGAATTCGACGGGTCGCCGCCCAGTTCGACGTCGATATGGAGCGTCTGGTTCAAAAGCGGCCGGTGGAACGACATCCGGAATCCGCCGTCGACGTCTTGCACGTCGATCGGGTGAACGGTGGCGTGGTCCGCCCCGGCGAACCGCAGCGACAGGCCGCTCGGCGCGATCGCCAGAAGCTCTTTGTCGAGGTCGTCCAGCAGGAAGACGGCGTTAAGGAAACCTTGGAAGCGACCGTCGCGCCGGATCGGGACATAGACCGCCACACCTTGGCCGCCCTGGAATAGATCGACGATCCCGGTCGCCCGCGGCTGGTCATCCGCCATCGATTGATCCAGCAAATCGACGATCGCCTGCGACTGTCCGACGATGCGCCCGAGCGCGTCGCGATTGGGCGCCGCCGGCCAGACTTGAACGATGCGGCGCGTCGCGTCGATCAGATTGAGCGCGAGATAGCCGCCCGCGCTCGCGTTGATGCGTTCCGCGGCGGCAGCGAACGATTCGCCTTGCGCGGCCGAGCCGTTCATCAGCGCTTCGTGGAGGATCGCCAGCCCGCCAAGCCGCGCCGCGATCTTGACATCGATCGTCCGCGACATCGCTTCCGCGACGCTCCGGAAGGAATTCCGTTCCTTCGTATAGTCGAGCCGCCAATCGCGCAGCGCGATCGCGCCGGCCAGGACGGCCAAGACCGCGCTGACGGCGATGCCGGCCAAAATGTATTTTACAATAATCCGACGTGTTTTCATCTTGTTACGTGGTTATTGGTTATTTTGACTTTGGCGGCGGAACGCGCCGGCGCCAGACGGATTTACGGCTCTGGACTGAATGCGGGCTTAATCGCCGGCAGCGCCGTGCCGCGTGACAGGACTCGACGGCATTTTTTCGGCCGGGATTGATGGTCTAGACGCGCGGTATCGAACATGATTTAAGCGCCGCCTCGACGCCGGGCAGTTGCCCGGCGTTTCTATTGGAACGCCCGCGATGATCCGTCTCGACAACATCTCCAAGCGCAACGGCGCGCAAATCCTGTTCATCGAGGCGTCGGCCGTCCTCAATCGCGGCGAGAAGATCGGCCTGGTCGGTCCCAACGGGGCGGGCAAGACGACGATCTTCCGCCTGATCGCGGGGCAGGAACCGCCCGACGAAGGCCAGGTGATGGTCGAGCGCGGCACCACGATCGGCTATTTCAGCCAGGACGTGGGCGAAATGTCCGGGCGCAGCGCCGTCGCCGAAACGATGGATGGTGCGGGGCCCGTGTCGGAAGTCGCGGCGGAGCTGCGCAGCCTCGAAGCCAAGATGGGCGATCCCGATCATGCCGACGAACTCGACACGCTGGTCGAGCGTTTCGGCGAAGTGCAGGCGCGGTTCGAGGAATTGGGCGGTTACGAGCTCGATGCGCGCGCGCGCGAAACCCTGTCGGGCCTCGGCTTCAGCCAGGAGATGATGGACGGCGACGTCGGCATGCTCTCGGGCGGCTGGAAAATGCGCGTGGCGCTGGCGCGCATTCTGCTGATGCGCCCGGATGTGATGTTGCTCGACGAGCCCAGCAACCATCTCGACATCGAAAGCATCATCTGGCTCGAAGCCTTCCTGAAGGGTTACGACGGCGCGCTGATGATGACGGCGCACGACCGCGCGTTTATGAACCGCGTCGTGGGCAAGATCGTCGAAATCGACGGCGGCACTCTCAACACCTATTCCGGCGACTACGAATTCTACGAAGCCCAGCGCGCGCAGAACGAAAAGCAGCAGCAGGCGCAGTTCGAGCGTCAGCAGGCGATGCTGGCCAAGGAAATCAAATTCATCGAGCGCTTCAAGGCGCGCGCCAGCCACGCGGCCCAAGTGCAAAGCCGGGTGAAGAAGCTCGACAAGATCGAAAAGATCGAGCCGCCGCGCCGCCGCCAGACCGTCGCATTCGATTTTCCGAACCCGCCGCGCTCGGGCGACGACGTCGTGACGCTGAAGGGTGTGGCCAAAGCCTACGGATCGAAGACGATCTATGACGGCTTCGATTTGATGATCCGGCGCAAGGAACGCTGGTGCGTGATGGGCGTCAACGGGGCCGGCAAGTCGACGCTGTTGAAGCTCGTCACCGGCTCGACCGAACCCGATGCCGGCACGGTGGCGCTGGGCGGGTCGGTGAAGCTCGGCTATTTCGCCCAGCACGCGATGGAATTGCTCGACGGCGACAACACCGTTTTCGAACAGCTTTCGAACGCGTTTCCGCGCGCGAGCCAAGGGAGCCTGCGCACCCTCGCGGGCTGTTTCGGCTTCTCGGGCGACGATGTGGAGAAGCGCTGCCGCGTGCTGTCGGGCGGCGAGAAGGCGCGTCTTGTGATGGCGCTGATGCTCTTCGACCCGCCGAATTTCCTGGTGCTCGACGAGCCGACGAACCATCTCGACATCGCAACCAAGGAGATGCTGATCGCGGCCTTGGCCGATTACGAAGGGACGATGCTGTTCGTCTCCCACGACCGGCATTTCCTGGCGGCGTTGTCCAACCGCGTGCTGGAGCTGACGCCCGAGGGCGTGCATCGCTACGACGGCGGTTACGTCGAATATGTCGCGCGCACGGGCCAGGAAGCGCCGGGCTTGCGCGGCTAACGCGCGGCGCCACGTCTTCGCCGGAATCGCGTGGTAGTTTGGCGCCGCATGATCTCCGTCGTTCTCCATATCCTGCGGCGTCTGGCACGCGCGTTGTTCGCGATCCCGGTCGTGCTCTATTTCCTGCTCGCCGATCTGGTCATGTGGGCGATCGCGCCCGCCCTCGACCTGCTGGCGCGGCTCGCCTTCTGGCATCGCGTGGAGATCGCGATCGCGGCGCTACCCGCTTACGGCGCGCTGATCGTGTTGGCCGTGCCCGTGGTGCTGTTGGAGCCGCCCAAGGCGGTCGCCTTGTGGTGGATGGCGACGGGCAAATTCTGGCCGGGCCTGGTCGTGCTGCTGGCCGCCAAGGCGTTCGAGTTCGCGGTGATCCTGCGCCTGCACGCGATCGCCACGCCGAAATTGCTGTCGATACCCTGGTACGCTTGGCTGCATCACGCGGTGTTGGCGCTACGTGCGCGGCTTTACGCCGCGCTGATGACCTTGCCGGGCGTGCCGGCGGCCATGCGGTATGCGCGCGAAGCGGTCCGTGCGGTACGCGATTCCTTGCGGCGCCTGATCGCACCGTGGCGGCGGCGATGATCCGTTGCCCTTGTGGCGGCGCTGCGACATAAGGTCACGAAATAGCGCCTTCGCGCGGCAAAGTATGGCGCGCGATTCCAGATTCGGTTCATGTAACGGCATCAATTTCGCCGATCTCGAAAATACAATCGGAGTTCACCACGGATGCGTATCTCGACAAAACTCGCCTTCATCCCGGCGCTGGCGCTGATCGGCATGGCGATCGTCGCGGGCACGTCGTTGGCGGTCTTCAACAGTCAGATGCGCGAAGATGCGGGCCGCCGCAGCCAGGCGATCGTCGATGCCGCGGTGTCGATCGTCGCGAAGTTCGAGACGGAGGCCAAGGAAGGCCGTATGCCGGTCGACGCCGCGAAAGCGGCGGCGCTGCTCGACCTCAAAGCCTTGCGCTACGGCGATAACGATTATGTCTGGGTGCAGGACGCGGCCCCCAACGTCATCATGCATCCGTTCCGCCCCGATCTCGACGGCAAGAGTGTCGCCGAGGTGAAGGACCCGACCGGCAAATTCCTGTTCCGCGAATTCGCGATCAAGGTGCGCGAGTCGGGGGCGGGTTTCGTTTCGTATTTGTGGCCCAAGCCCGGCTTCGAGAAGCCGGTCGAGAAAATCTCCTTCGTGCGCGGCTTCCAGCCTTGGGGCTGGATCGTCGGTTCGGGCGTCTATATCGACGACATTCAGGCCGAGCTGATCCGCAAGGCGACGATCCTGGGCGCCATCCTGATCGTCGCGGGCGGCGCCATTTTCGCGATCGGCTTCGTGCTGTCGCGTTCGATCGCGCGCCCTTTGAACGCCAAGGTCGAACTGATCGGCGAAGTCGCCGACGGCAAGCTCGATGTGACCGTGCCCGATACGAACCGCCCGGACGAAATCGGCGAATTGGCGCGCGCATTGGCCGTGTTCGTCGACAAGGGCCGCGCTCAGCGCAAGCTCGAACAGGCGGCGGAAGCCGAGCGCGAAGCCAAATCGCGCCGCCAAGCCGCGGTCGAGCAATTGACGTCGGATTTCAACACCGCCGTGTCGAGCGTGCTGCAAACCCTGTCGGCCGCGGCCGACGAAATGCAGGCGACGTCCAAGACGATGACCGACACCGCCGACACGACGCGCACCCAGGCCGAAACCGTGTCGCGCGCGGCGACCGCGTCGTCGGAAAATCTCGCGACCGTCGCGGGTGCGACCGAGGAAATGCTGGCGACCGTGCGCGAAATCGGCCGTCAGGTCGAAGACGCGACCAAGATCGCCGCCGACGCGGTGGGCGAAACCGAAAAGACCGACCGCATCGTCGCGGGGCTGGTCGACGCCGCCGCCCAGATCGGCGACGTGGTGAAGCTCATCAACGACATTGCGGGCCAGACGAATCTTCTGGCGCTCAACGCCACGATCGAAGCCGCGCGCGCGGGCGAGGCGGGCAAGGGCTTCGCGGTCGTCGCGTCGGAGGTCAAGAACCTCGCCAACCAGACGTCCAAAGCGACCGAGGAAATCGCCGCGAAGATCAAGGCCGTGCAAAGCGCCACGGGCGAGGCGAGCACGTCGCTCGCCAACGTCTCCAAGATCATCGGGCAGGTCAGCCAGATCTCGTCGGCCATCGCCGCCGCCGTCGAGGAGCAGGGGGCGACGACGCAAGACATCGTGCGCAACGTCCAGCACGCCAGCGATTCGACCCGTTCGGTCACCGCGTCGATCGATCATGTCTCGCAGGCCGCCGCCGAAACCGGTGCTGCCGCCGGCGAGGTGCTGACCGCAGCGAGCGATCTGTCCAAACAAGCCAACGAGCTGCGCGGCGAGGTCGAGGAGTTCCTCGACTCGATGCGCAACGCGGGCGAACGGCGCATGTTCGAGCGTCACGATTGCAACATCGCATGCCGCATCGAATATGCGGGCCGCACCTATGATGCGAAGCTGCTCAACGTTTCCAGTGCGGGCGCCTTGGTCGATGGCGCGCTGGATGCGCCGATCGGCACCCAATTGCGCGTGACCCCGGCGGGCTTCGGCGAAGCGCTGATCGGGCGCGTCGTGCGCCGCAATGCCGATGGCGTGGGCATCAGCCTCGCCCAGAACGACCAAGTCCGGCGCGTCGTCTCGGCGCTGGTCGCCAAGCAGGCGGCGTGACGCGCAACATCGCCATCATCGGGGCCGGCCCCGCCGGGCTGTTCGCCGCGCAAATATTGGCGCAAGCGGGGGCCGCCCCGGTCGTGTTCGACCTGATGGCGGCCCCGTTGCGCAAATTCCTGCTCGCCGGGCGCGGCGGCTTGAACCTGACGCATGGCGAAGCGCTCGACGGGTTCCTCGCGCGTTACGCGGCGGCGGCGCCGAACTTGGAAGCGGCGATCCGCGACTTTCCGCCCGCGAAATTGCGCGAATGGGCCGATGGTTTGGGGGCGGAAACCTTCGTCGGCTCGTCCAACCGCATATTCCCGAAGGCGATGAAAGCCTCGCCCTTGGCGCGGGCCTGGCTGCGCGAACTCGCCAAGCTGGGCGTGGAACTGCGCGCGCGGCATCGCTGGATCGGCTGGGCCGAGGATGGCGCGTTGCGCTTCGAAACGCCGAATGGCGAGGTCACGTTCAAGGCCGATGCGACGATTTTGGCGCTCGGCGGGGCAAGCTGGCCCAAGCTCGGCTCGGATGGCGCGTGGGTCGACACGCTCGCCGCACGCGGCGTGAATGTCGCGAAATTGCTGCCCTCGAATTGCGGCTTCGTCGCGACATGGTCGGCGCATCTGGCCGCCAACCACGCGGGCACGCCGCTGAAGCGCATCGCGATCGCGTTCGGCGATAAGCGCGTGCGCGGCGAAGCGATGTTGACGCGCGAGGGCATCGAAGGTGGGGCGATCTATGCGCTGTCGGGCCCGTTACGCGACGCGATTCTGCGCGACGGTTATGCGACCGCGCAGATCGATCTCGTGCCGGATATGAGCCTTGCCGAATTGCGCGCGAAGCTCGATCGCCCACGCGGTGCCAAATCCTTCGCCACCTGGGTGCGCCGCGCCGTGGCGTTGCCGCCCGCGGCGTTGGCGCTGCTGCAGGAAGATCGCAACGTCGCCAAGCTCGACGCGGCGGGTGTGGCGGCGGCGATCAAGGCGGTGCCGGTCACGCTGGTCGCGATGGCGCCGATCGATCGCGCGATTTCTTCCGCCGGCGGTGTCGCCTTCGGCGGGATCGACGCGCATTTCATGCTGCGCGATCTGCCGGGCGTGTTCGTCGCGGGCGAAATGCTCGATTGGGAAGCGCCGACCGGCGGCTATTTGCTGCAAGCCTGTTTCGCGACGGGCCATGCGGCAGCCAAGGGCGTTCTCGCGTTTCTCGAAACCGGGCGATAGTCTGTCGGCCGGCATGACCGACCTTCAAAAAATCGTCGACGAGATCCACGCGGAATTGTCGCCCCGGCGCGGCGAAGGCAAGGTCGCGGATTACATCCCGGCCTTGGCGCGGGTCGACGCCAAGCGCTTCGGTCTTGCGGTCGTCGATCTCGAGGGCCGCGCGGCCATCGCGGGCGACGCGAAAACGCCGTTCTCGATCCAGAGTATTTCGAAGGTGTTCACGCTGACCTTGGCGCTGGGCCGGTCGGGGGCGGAACTCTGGACGCGGGTCGGGCGCGAGCCGTCGGGTTCGCCGTTCAATTCGATCGTGCAACTGGAAGCCGAGCGCGGCATCCCGCGCAATCCGCTGATCAACGCGGGCGCCTTGGTCGTGACCGACACGCTGCTCGATGGGCGCGGGGCCGACGGCGCGTCCGCCGACATCCTCGCGTTTCTTCGCGAACGCGCCGGCGGCGAGCCCGTCACGCGCGACGCGGAAGTCGCTTCGTCGGAAGCGGCGACGGGTTTCCGCAACGCCAGCCTCGCCAATTTCATCCGCGCCTTCGGCAATATCCATAACCCGATCGACGACGTGCTGGCCGTCTATTTCGGCCAATGCGCGATCGCGGCAAGCTGCCTTGCCTTGGCGCGCGCGGGGCTGTTCCTCGCCAATGAAGGTGTGGATCCATTGGCCAAGCGCCGGGTGATCGACGCGGCCGGGGCGCGGCGCATTTGCGCGGTGATGATGACCTGCGGCCATTACGACGCGTCGGGCGATTTCGCCTTCCGCGTCGGCCTGCCGGGCAAAAGCGGTGTCGGCGGCGGCATTCTGGCCGTGGCGCCCAAGCGGGCGGCGATCGCGGTCTGGTCGCCGGGGCTGGGGGCGGCGGGCACGTCGTTGCTCGGCGGACTCGCCCTCGAAAAACTCGCCGCGCGGACCGGCTGGTCGGTGTTCTGAGGCGTGCGCCTTCCCCGGCGCCCTGCTAGGGTGCGCCCGTTCACCCCGGGGCGCCCCCATGCTGCTCAATTGCGTCGCCTATCAGGAGGGCAAGAAGCTCTCCGACATTCCCGTCGAACGGATCGGCGAGGTTCTGAAAACGCCCGGCACCTTCGTGTGGGTCGCCATGCGCGATCCCGATCAGACGGAGATGGAGGCGATGCGCCGCCAATTCGGTCTGCACGAATTGGCGGTCGAGGACGCGCTGCGCGGCCATCAGCGCCCGAAGATCGAGGAATACGGCGACTCCCTGTTCGCGATCATCCAGCTGGTCGATATCGACGGCGGCGAATTGTCGATCGGCGAGGTCGCGGTTTTCGTCGGCCCGAACTATGTGTTGTCGGTGCGCAGCCGCGCCAAGCAGACCTTCCTGGGCGTGCGCGACCGCTGCGAGCACGAGCCGCATCTGCTGAAGCAAGGCGCTTCCTTCGTGCTCTACGCGCTGATGGACGCCGCGGTCGACCGCTATTTCCCCGTCGTCGACGCGCTGGAAAGCGAGCTTGAGGCCATCGAAGACGGGATCTTCGAAAAAGGCGGCCAGCGCGCGAATATCGAACGGCTCTACGCCCTCAAGCGCAAGGTCATGTGCCTGCGCCATGCCGTGGTGCCGCTGATCGAAGGTGTGAGCAAGCTCTATGGCGGGCGCGTGCCGGCGGTGTGCACGCACAGCCAGGAATATTTCCGCGACGTCTACGATCACCTGCTGCGCATCAACGCCTCGATCGACGATCTGCGCGACACCGCGACGACCGCGATGCAGGTGAACCTGTCGATGGTCACGATCGAAGAAAGCGAGGTCAACAAGCGCCTCGCCGCTTGGGCCGGTATCTTCGCCGTCGCCACCGCCTTCGCCGGCATCTGGGGCATGAACTTCAAAAACATGCCGGAGCTCGATTGGGATTACGGCTATCCCACGGCGTTGTTCACGATCGCGGCGGCGTGCGGGTTGCTCTACCGGCGCTTCAAGAAGACGGGCTGGTTGTAAGTCCCGGCCATGACCGCCGCCGTTATCGACGCCGATTCCAGGCTTTCGACCGCGCCGTTGCCCGGCGGCGGCAAGCCGCTGGTCTGGGCGTTGATCGCGTCGATCCTGCTGCATTTGCTGCTGCTGTTCTTGTGGGTGGGCGTGGAACGGCGCGACGTGCCGCCGGCCGAGCCCGAGATCGTCGCGATCCCGATGGAATTCGTCGCGCCGCCAACGCCGCCGCCGCCCCCGGTGCGCGAGCCGCCGCGCGCCCCGCCGCCGCCGCCCGCCCCTCAAGTCGCCCCGCCGCCCCCGCCGCCGGCGGCACCGCAGCTTGAAACCGCCACACCGGCCGAGCGGTCGAGTTCGCCCCGGCCCGACGCGCGCCCCGAAACGGTGCCGCCGATCGAACGGCGCGCGACACCCGCCCCGTCGCCGTCGCCCGCCAATCGCGACGCCGTCGCCCCCGAACCGCCCGCCGCGTCGCCCGAAACGCCGCCGGTGCCGACATCGCCGGACGGGCTTGCCCCGCCGCCGCCGGCCCCGACGCCGCGCCGCACGGCGCCGCCGGCCCCGCAAGCCCAGCGTCCGGCCCAGGTCCAGGACGAAGCGCGGCCCACGGTCGGCGGCGGCATGCCGTCCGAAAAAGTGACCCAGGCGGAAACGGATTTCCTGCTGGCGCAGATCCTGCGCAATTGGTTGCTCGATTACAGCAATCCGCGCTTCGCCAAGTATCAGATCGAATTCGTATTCGTGATCGAACCCGACGGCATGTTGCGCCACGAAATGAATGCGCGCGCACCGCTCGATTACCGCCAAATCATCGGCGACTACGATGCGATCGTCGCGGCGTCGGCGCGTAACCCCGAAGCGCGCGACGTGCGCTCGCTGCTCGAATCCTTCGTCGTCGCGACGCGCTCGGCCCAGCCTTTCCGCATGCAACCCGGCGCGCCGCCCGTTACACAAGCACGCACGCTCGAAATTCGTTTCCGGATGGGCGATTTGCCGCCGCGCAGGTAAGAATAAGCGGCGTTTCGACGCCAATAACGGAGGGAGCCATGCGGATTTCGGTCGGTGCGTTCGTCGCGTGCGTTGCGGTCGTTTCGTTCGCCGGATCGGCCGTCGCCGATTCGATCGACGGCGATTGGTGTTCGAGCGCATCGCGTCGCCATCTCAACATCGCGGGGCCGAAGATCGTGACGCCGTCGGGCAAGGCGATCGACGGCGATTACGGCCGTCACGATTTCTCGTATTTGGCGCCGGCGGGCGAACGCGAAGCGGGCAAGCGCGTCGCGCTGCGGCTGGTCAACGACCGCACCATGTTGTTCCGGCCCGAAGGGGCGGCGAACGACGAGGTGTGGGAACGTTGCGCGCGTCCCACCAGCTAAATGTCTGTGCTGATCGCCTTTGCCGGCTTGCCGGGAACCGGAAAATCGACGATCGCGCGGTTGCTGGCGCGCGAGATCGGCGCGGTCTATTTGCGCATCGATGCGATCGAGGGCGCGTTGCGCCTGTGCGAGCCCGGCCGCGAAATCGGGCCCGAGGGTTACGACATCGCGGCCGCACTCGCCGTTTCCAATCTGGAAATCGGGCGCGACGCGATCGTCGATTGCGTCAATCCGTGGCCGTTGACGCGCGACGGTTTTCGCCAAGCGGCGCGTCGCGCGCGCGCCGAATTTCTGGGCGTGGAGATCGTCTGCGCCGATCCGGTTCTGCATCGCGCGCGGCTGGAAAGCCGATCGAACGATCTGCCGGGCGTGCCGAAAGTCGATTGGGCGCAGGTCGTCGCGCGCGATTATCGCCCGTGGGACGACGCGGATATCCGCGTCGACACGGCCGCGTCGGATGCGGCGCAAGCGGTGGAAAAGCTGACTTCGCGCATGCGCGGCGTCGTGCCGCGACGCTGATCGGCCCCGCGCCGACCGTCGTAAAAACCCGGATTTCCGGTGTTTTTCGGATCGGAGGCGCAAGAAATACCGATTCCATGGGCATTTCTTATTTTTTTGTGCTTGCCCCGAATCGGTCGAAGGGGCATACCGATTCGCAGCCACCCTTTCCGATTCGCGTCGAATCGCCCGTAAATCCGGGCTTCGATGCGGGTGCGAGAGGACAGGGGGCGGCGCAACCGAAGGTCTGGCGGACGGCGCAAAGCGCGCCTTCGAAGTCCGGTAGGGGCGTCGAAAAGGAAGAAACCCGTTAGAGGAGGCCTACCTCAATGGCCGAGAAGCAGGAAGTCGTTACGCTCAAGGCGATCGCGTACGAGCTCGCCGAGAAGCATGAGATCCCCAAGAAGCAGTCGGTCGAAATCCTCGACGGCTTCGTTGCGGCGCTGACCAAGAGCCTGAAGAAGGGTGCCAAGATCCGCGTTCCGGGCCTGGGCATTTTCCAGGTTCGCAAGCGTCCGGCGCGCCTCGGCCGTAACCCGGCCACGGGCGAGCAGATCAAGATCAAGGCGTCGAAGAAGGTCGCTTTCCGCGCCGCCAAGGATCTCAAGGAAGCCGTCTAAGCTTTCTTGCCCGGCTCTCGGGCCGGCATAAAGGCGCGGGAACGCATCGTCGTTCCCGCGCTTTTTCTTTTTGATCTGGGTTTGCCTGTTTTTTGAACTATGCGCGCCCGGCGGTTCCATGACGTGAAACCGCCTGCTTTTGTAGTCATACCGGCCGCACCGGCTTATTGCGGCGCGGAACGCCGACGGTATCCCAACGCAATGTTCAGGTTGCCCAAACCGGGCGTATCGCATTAATCTGCCCCCCATAAATCCAACGGGGGAAACACCTATGGCTGGCGTATCAGTACGTGACGTTCGCAAGGCTTACGGCAACACGGCCGTCATCCACGGCGTAAACGTCGAAATTGCGGACGGCGAGTTCGTCGTTCTGGTTGGTCCCTCGGGCTGCGGCAAGTCGACCCTGCTGCGCATGATCGCGGGTCTGGAAGAAATCTCCGGCGGCGAAATCTCGATCGGCAATCGGGTGGTGAACCACCTGCCGCCGAAGGAACGCGACGTCGCGATGGTGTTCCAGAACTACGCGCTGTATCCGCACATGACCGTGCGCGACAACATGGCGTTCTCGCTGACGCTGCGCAAAGCCGACAAGGCCGAGATCGACAAGCGCGTGAAGCGCGCGTCCGAAATTCTGAACCTCGAGAAATATCTCGACCGTTATCCGAAGCAATTGTCGGGTGGTCAGCGCCAGCGTGTGGCCATGGGCCGCGCGATCGTGCGCGACCCGCAGGTGTTCCTGTTCGACGAACCGCTGTCGAACCTCGACGCCAAGCTGCGCGTCGCGATGCGCACGGAAATCAAGGCGCTGCACCAGCGCTTGAAGACCACCACGGTTTACGTCACGCACGATCAGATCGAAGCGATGACGATGGCCGACCGCATCGTCGTCATGCATGACGGCATCGTCGAGCAGATCGGCACGCCGCTCGAGCTGTACGACAGCCCGGCGAATCTGTTCGTCGCGGGCTTCATCGGCTCGCCGGCGATGAACTTCCTCAAGGCCAAGGCCAATGGCGGGGCGGTCGAACTGCCCGGCGGTTTGAAGGTCCAGGCCCCCAAGGGTGCGGGTTCCGATCTCAAGGTCGGCATCCGTCCCGAACACCTCACGCTCGCCACCGGCGGCGAAGGCTTGCCGGCGACGGTCAAGGTCATCGAGCCGACGGGTGCGGAAACGCTGGTGCTGTTCGAAATCGACGGTCAGGACACGACCGCCGTGTTCAGCGAGCGCCACGCCTTCCGTCCGGGCGAGCACATCAAGCTCACGCCCAAGCCCGGCATGTTCCACGTGTTCGACGCGGCCTCGGGTCGTCGTCTCTAATGGCGCTCCATCTTTACGCCGCCAACACCTCCAACGCGCAGCGCGCCAGCTGCGCGTTGGAGGAATTCGGACTGCCCTACACGCTGCATAAGCTCGACCTGTCGAAGGGCGAGCAGAAATCGGCGGAATTCCTCGCGATCAATCCGGCGGGCCAAGTGCCGGCGTTGGTCGACGACGCGGCCGGCGTAAAGCTCGCGCAGTCTTGCGCGATCCTGCTCTATCTCGCCGACAAGACCGGCAAGCTGCTGCCCGCGGCCAAGAAGGCCGACGTGCTGCGCTTGGTCGCCTATGCGGCGTCCGACGTGTCGGGCGCGGTTGGCGCCTATGTCGGCTTCTCGATGTCGAAACTCGCCGACAAGCCCGCCCCGGTGGGCGAATGGCTCGCCACGCGCGTCGCGACGGCGCTGGGTCAGGCCGATAAGGCGCTGGCCGATGGCCGTCCGTTCATCGCGGGCGACGAATTCACCATCGCCGATTTGGCCCTCGCCCCGGCCGCGCGCCGTGCGAAGGACATCCCCGGCGTGGCGGATCTTGGCCATCTCCAAGCCTATGTCGCGCGGATTTTCGCCCGCCCGGCGATGGCGAAGGGTTTGGCCGTCCTGGCCTAACTTGCTGAAATAACTCATATCCGGTATATTTTGGCCATGTCCGCCGTGGCCAAATACCGGAATTCGCGCAAGCGCCAAGGCTTGGTGCGCACGGAAGTCTATGTCCCCGCCGGGGATGTGACGCTGGTGCGCGACTTTGCCGAAAAGCGTCGGCGCCGCGCCGCGGCCCTCGCGGAGCTGGCCGAGCTTGCCGAGCGCTACAAGGCGCAAGCCTTCTGGAACGCGCGGATCGATCTCGATAGCGATGGCGGTCGGAAAGAGGCGATGTACCGCCTTTCCAAACATGCGGGGCTTGCCGTCGCGCGGCGCATCGGTGCGCTGGCGGACGAACTCGCGTGTTAAGCGAGATTCAGCGCGATGTATTGCGCGCGATCGCGGCGGGTCGCGCGCCGGACTCGTATGTGGCGGGTGCGGCGGCGCTTAATGCGACGCGCGCGCGCCAATCGGAACATATCGACATCTTCAATGAAAGCGCCGAACGCGCCGAAATGGCTTTCTCGGCCGATTGCGCGGCATTGCGTGCGAGCGGGTTCGAGATCGTCGTGCGCCGTTCGGCGAAGGGCTTCCATCAAGCCGAGGCGGTGCGCGGCGGCGATAAGGTCGCGATCGATTGGGCGCATGATTCGGCGTTCCGGTTCTTCCCGGCGATCGAAGATCCCGATTTCGGCTGGCGTTTGCACGAGATCGATCTGGCGCTGAACAAATGCCTCGCCTTGGCCGGGCGCACGGAGCCGCGCGATGTGTGGGACGTCGTCGATATCGTCGAACGCGGTCACGATCTGGGCGGGCTCGCCTGGGCCGCGCCGGCGAAAGATCCCGGCTATACGGCCGAATTGCTGCTCGATGATATGAATTGGCGCGCACGCGTCGATCCGGAGCCGTTGAAGCGGCTTCTTGGCGTCGATACCTTCGACCCTGTGGCGTTGAAGCGAAAATATCTCGACGCCGCGCGCGCCGCGCGCGAGTCCTTTACGCGGTCGGATTTGAAGCGGATGGGCGAGTTGCCGCTCTCGCCCGATGGCGCGAAAGTGTTGGCGCCCGACGATCCGGAAGCGATCTGGCATCAAGGCAGTCTGCGCGGCGCGTGGCCGGAAATCCGTCTGATCCTTCCCGATCCGGGCGCGGCTTCGCCATAAATCCGGCGGATTCGGCGGTAGAATCCGCCCATGTCGAGTCGCAGAATCTCCCGGCGCGAGCCGAGCTTCGAACGGTCCGCTGCCGATACGGCCGAACGCGGGGATTCCTTGCGCGCCGACCCGGAGGCGCGACCGCCCCGGCGGACGGCCAAACCCAAACGCGCGAAATCGGATAAGCCCGCCAAGAAGCGCGGCGGCGGTGGCGGCGGGTCCGGCCGCATCGCCAAGATCGCGAAATTCGCCCTCAAATGGGGTCTCGTCGTCGGTATTTGGGGCGGCATCGCCGGTGCCGCCGCGATCGGCTATTTCGCGCTGACCCTGCCGCCGATCGACCGGATCGAGCGTTTCGACCGCCGCCCGGCGATGACTTTCGTCGATGCGGGCGGCGACACGGTCGCGACCTATGGCGATCTTTACGGCGGCCTCGTGCGGCTCGACGAAATGCCGGCCTATCTGCCGATGGCCGTGCTGGCGACCGAGGATCGGCGCTTCTACGAACATTTCGGCGTCGATCCGCGCGGCATCGCGCGCGCTTTCGTCGCCAATCTTCAGGCCGGCCGCGTCGTGCAAGGCGGCTCGACGATCACGCAGCAGCTCGCCAAGAACGTGTTCCTCGACAACGACCGTTCGGCGGAACGAAAAATTCGCGAATTGCTCCTCGCCTTCTGGCTGGAGCGCAAATTCACCAAGGAACAGATCCTCACGCTCTATTTGAACCGCGTCTATCTGGGGGCGGGCACCTATGGCGTGGAAGCCGCCGCGCGGCGCTATTTCGGCAAATCGGCGCGCGAGGTGAACGTCCACGAAGCGGCGATCATCGCGGGGCTTCTGAAAGCGCCGTCGCGCCTGGCGCCGACCGCCAGTCTGCCGCGCGCCAAGGCGCGCGCGTCCGACGTGCTCGACAATATGGTCGAGGCCGGGTTCTTGACACCCGCCCAGCGCCAAGCGGCGGGCGCCATGCCGGTGTCGAGCCCCAGCTTCACCCAAGCCCAGCGCGGCAATCGCTATTTCACCGATTGGCTGCTCGATCAGGTGCAAGGCTTCGTCGGTTTTGCCGACCGGGACCTCACGATCGTCACCACGATCGATCAGCGCTTGCAGCGCACGGCCGAAACCGCCCTCGCCGATATCCTGACACGCGAAGGCCAACGCGCGGAGGTCGAGCAGGGCGCCTTCGTGCTGATGAAGCCCGATGGCGCGGTGCAAGCGCTGGTCGGCGGGCGCGACTACGCGACCAGCCCCTTCAACCGCGCGACCGAAGCGCGCCGCCAGCCCGGCTCGTCGTTCAAGACTTTCGTCTATCTCGCGGGCGTCGAACACGGGTTGAAGACGACCGATATCGTCTCGGGCGCGCCGTTGCAGATCCGCGATTGGCGCCCACAAAATATCGATGGGCGCGTCTATGGCGACATGACCGTGCATGACGCCTTCGCACGCTCGGTCAACACGGCCGCGATCCGCGTCGCCCAGCAAGCCGGGATCGACAACGTGCTGCGCACCGCCCAGCGTTTGGGCGTGGCCTCGCCGTTGCGCCGCGATTTGTCGATCGCGCTCGGCACGTCGGAAACCACGCTGATGGAAATGGTCGCCGCCTATGCGCCCTTCGCCAATGGCGGCGAAGGCGTCATCCCGCACGCGATCACCGAAATCCGCGATGCGGGCGGCAACGTGCTGTATCGCCGCCAAGGCTCGGGCCCCGGCACGGTCGTCGAGAAGCCGGCCCTCGCCGCGATGACCGAATTGCTGACGGCGGTGGTGAAGGAAGGCTCCGGCCGTTCGGCGGCGCTGGATCGCCCGGCCGCCGGCAAGACCGGCACGACGCAGGATTACCGCGACGCGCTGTTCATCGGCTTCACCGCCGATTACGTCGGGGGGGCTTGGTTCGGCAACGACGATCGCGACGATATGCGCCGCATCACCGGCGGCACGCTGCCCGCGCGGTTGTGGCGCGCGGTGATGGTCGAAGCCCATCGCGGCCTGCCCGTGCGGCCCTTGCCGGGCGACGTGCCGATCGAACAGCCGGGCTGGTTCGCGCGGCTGTTTCAATCGCTGCAAGCGCCGTCGGCACCGACGCCCACGCCGGAATCGCAAGGCCAGGTTTTGCGCGCACCGACGGCGCCGGCACAGCGCCGGGTCGATGAATCCTTGCGCGATTATCGCGGGCTGTTGCCCGGCGACCCCGGCTATACGCCCAACCAAGGCTCCGGCAATTAGCGTTTCGCGAGCGTCGCGAAACTGACGAAGGCGCCAAGCCCGCAGGCCAGCACGATCGCCGGCAAGGCGGTGGTGCCGCCTTGGTGCAGCGCGCCGAACACGATACCGGTCAAAGCCGCCGTCGACATCTGCATGAAACCCATCAGCGCCGACGCCGATCCCGCCATCGTGGGATAGGGGCCGAGTGCCGCACCCTGGCCGTTGGGCAGCACGATGCCCATACCGGCCATATAGACCATCATCGGCGCCGTCAGCAGCGTGGCGCCGACAAGGCCGGGTGTCGCGAAACCGCCGACGGCGACGAGCAGCATCGCCGCGCCGCCCGCGACGTTGAGGCTCGCCCCCAAGCGCAGAAGTTTGTCCGCGCCCCAGCTTTTGCTCAGCCGCACGGTCAATTGCGCGCCGACGACATAGCCGATGACGCAAAGCAGGAAGAAGCCCGCATATTCCGGCGGCGACAGGCCCAATACGTCGATCAAGACGAAGGGCGAGCCGGAGATGAAGGCGAAGAACCCGCCATAGCAAAGCGACACGACCAGCGCGTAACCGAGATATGTGCGGCTGACGAGCAGCAGCGCGAAATTGCGCAGCATGCGCGCGGGATCGGTCGCGGCCGGATCCTTATGCGCGTTGGTTTCGTCGAGCCCGAAGACGAGCCCCGCCAGCAGCACCAACGCGAAGGCGAGCAGCAGCACGAAATTCCAGCGCCAGCCGAACGCCACTTCGACGAAGCCGCCGAAGATCGGCCCGATGGCGGGTGCGAACGCCATGATCGACCCGACGATGGCGAGGGCCCGCGCCGCCCCGTCGCGGCCATAGACGTCGCGCACGATCGCGCGGCCCAGCACGACGCCGGCACACGCCCCCGCCGCTTGGCCCGCCCGGCCCCAGATCAGCGCTTCGATCGTCGGGGCCAGCGCGCAAGCAAGGCTGGCAAGGGTGTAGATCGCAATTCCCGCGATCGCCACCGGCCGGCGGCCAAAGCGATCGGACAGCGGGCCGTAGACGAGCTGCACCAGCGCGAACGCGCACATATAGGCCGATAGCGTGAGCTGCACTTGGGCGACGTCGGCGTGCAGCGCTTTGCCGATCGCGGGCAGGGACGGCAGATAAAGATCGGTCGACAGCGGGCCGATCGCCACCATGGCGACGATCAGCGCGAAGACGGTGCGCCGGGCGATCACGGATGTTTGCTTTCGTGCGGCGCGTACCAGGCGAAGAAGGCGACCAGGATCGACGCCGCCGCGACCGCCAGCGCCATCGAGCGCGCACTGCCATCGGCGAAGGCCGCGACGATCAACGTCACGCCGGCCCCCATCGCCATCTGCGCGAAGCCTTGCAGGGCGGCGGCCGTGCCCGCCATTTGCGCGAAAGGCTGCATCGCGGCGGCGAGCGCCGAAGGCAACGCAATTCCGTAGCCGAACATGAAGATCATCATCGGCGCGATCACGGTGGCCGGCGCTTCCAGCCCCAACAGCGTGACGGCGGCATAGGCCGCACCGCCGATCAGCGCGCAACTCGCCCCGATCCGCGCCAATTTATGCGCAGGGTCGCGGCCGGTGCGCCTGCCCGCCAGCGTGGAGCCGGTAAAATAACCCGACACGACGAAAAGCGGCATGAAGCCGAACACAGCGGGGCTCATTCCGAAACCGTCGATCATCACGAACGGCATGCCGGTCGCGAAGGCCATCAACCCGCCGAAGAACGACGCGGTCATCCCGGAATAGGCGATGTAGATGCGGCTGCGCAGCAACGCGCCGTAATTGGTCATCAACCGCACGGGATCGGTGGCGGCGGGATCGCGCCGGGGAATGCTTTCCTCGAGCCGCAGATAGGTCGCAATCCCGATCCCCGTCCCGATCAGCAGCAACGCGGCGAAGGCCGCGCGCCAGCCGAACAACACCTGCAATTGCCCGCCCAGCACGGGGGCAATGGCCGGGCCCGCCGCCATCGCCATGCCGATGAAGGCGAGGGTGCGCGCCCCTTGCACGCGGTCGTAGCGGTCGCGCACCACGGCGCGCGAGATCGTGACGCCCACGCAAGCGCCGATCCCTTGGATGAAGCGCCCGGCGATCAGCATGCCGATCGAGCCCGCGAGAATGCAGGTGATCGTGCCGACGAGATAGACGATCACGCCCGCGAACAGGATCGGCCGGCGGCCGAAACGGTCGGACAAGGCGCCCCAGAACAATTGCGCCACCGCGAAGGACGCCAAGAACACCGTCATCGTCAGTTTGATTTCGCCCGCGCGCGCGTGCAGCGCTTGGGCGAGCGAAGGCAGCGACGGCGTGTAGAGGCCGATCGACAATTGCCCCAGGATCGAGATCACGGTGAGCAACGCGATCGTGCCCGCCGTCGCGCGCGCTTGTTCAGCCATGCCGATGAAGCTTCGTTCCATGCTCGGCGAGCCAGGCTTTGGCGGCCCGATGATCGCCGTAGAGTTGCTCGACCGTCGCCCAGAAGCGGGGCCCGTGATTCATATGGGCCAGATGGGCCACTTCGTGCGCGACGACATAGTCCAGCACGAAGACGGGGGCGAGCACCAGACGCCAGGAATAGGACAACCGTCCGTCATGGGCCGCCGAACCCCAGCGCGATCTGGGGTCTGCTATGCGCACGGCGCGCACCGTCTTGCCGATGCGCTGCGCCACGTCGTGGGATTTCGCCAGCAATACCGTGCGCGCTTGCGCGCGCAGAAAATCGCGCACCCGGCGGGCCACGAACGCCGCGTCGCCGCCCACGCGCAGGATATCGCCGTCGAGGCGCGTGGGGCCGGCCCCGGGCGCATGTTCGACGCGCACGCGCTGGCCCATGAACTCGAATTCCGCCCCGGCCGCGAAGGGGGCGGATTCGGGCAATCTTTCAAGGCGCTTGCGCAGCCAATCGGCCTCGCGCCGGGCGAAGCGCAAGCCTTCCTCGATCGACACATGCCACGGCACGGTCAGCGCCACGGCGCCGTCGGTCGGATCCACGCGCAACGAGATACGCCGCGCGCGCGGATTGCGCGTCACGCGCACTTGCGTCGTCCGGCCGGGCGCCACCAGATCGGCGACCGCCAGCGTGCGCTTGCGGCCTTGCTGATTACCGGGCCCGCGCGACAACCGGGAAAGAAGGGAGGACATCAAGCCCACGCCCCGTTTTATGGGCTTGCCCGTGACCGTTGCAAGCGCCGAAGATGGACGAAAATGTCCAACCGGGGGAGACCGAGTCCGATGCTGAAGCCCAATCAATTCAAACGCCGCCTCGCGACCGGCGCCAACCTGTCCGGCGTATGGCTGCATTCGGCCTCGGCATCGACGGTCGAAGCGTTGGGCGATACAGGCTATGACTGCCTGATCGTCGACAACGAACACGGGCCCTCGTCGCTCGAACAGACGCGCACGCAGTTGCTGGCGTCGTTTCCCTATGATTGCGGCTTATGCGTGCGCACCCCGTGGAACGACCAGGTCTATTTGAAGCAATTGCTCGATCTGGGCGCCGACACGGTGATGATCCCGATGATCGACGACGCCGAACAGGCCAAGGCCGCCGTCGCCGCCTGCCGCTACCCGCCCAAAGGGCGGCGCGGCTACGGCCCGTGGCGCGCGATGATGCGCGGCATTCCGCTGCCCGATTATATCGAGTTCATGTCGGAAAACCTGTTCGTCATGCTGCAGATCGAATCGGAACAGGGTGTCGCCAACGCCGAGAAGATCGCGGCGGTCGAGGGCGTGGATATGATCATCGTCGGGCCCAACGATCTGTCGGGATCCCTCGGCGTGCCGCAGAATTTCGAATCGCCGGTGCTGGAACGCGCGATCGATAAGATCATTGCGGACGCGCGCAAATCCAACGTGCCGGTCGGCACGGTGCCGCATGGGCCGTGGGGCGCCCGTAAGCTGTTCGCGCGCGGCATGCGCTTTATCGCCGGCACGACCGAGTTCGGTTTGATGCGCCGGGGTGCCAAAGCCGATCTCGCGGAGAATTTTTAGCGCCGTCGCGGTTTCTTGAACGTGGCGACCAGTTCCAAATGGCTGGTCCATAGGAACTGGTCGATCGGCACCACGCGTTCCAGCTTATAGCCGCCATCGACCATGATCTTCGCGTCGCGCGCGAACGTCACCGGGTTGCACGACACGCCGATCACGGTGGGCACGCGTCCGCGCGCGAAATTGCGCGCCTGGGCTTCGGCCCCTTCGCGCGGCGGATCGAAAATAGCGCCGTCATAGGCTTCGAGCTCGGGCGGTGTGAGCGGCCGGCGGTCGAGATCGCGCGTTTCGGACGTCACGCGCCCCGCGCGTTCGGATTTGCGCGCGGCCGCATCCAGCGCCAAGCGTGCTGGATCGTTGCCTTCGACGGCGTGGACGCGCCCGCTCAGCGGGAAGGTGAAGGTGCCCAGCCCCGCATAGAGATCGGCGACGCGCTTGGCTTTGCCGAGTGCGGCGAGGATCTCCTCGACCAGAATGGCTTCGGATTCGAGGGCGGCTTGCAGGAAGGCGCCGGGCGGCGGCTCGATCGCCACGCCCGAAATATCGAGATGGGGTACGGCGCGTAGCACGACGATTTCGGGCGTCGCGCGGATATTCTTGCGCCAGGCGATGCGCGGAATATCGGCCGCGCGCGCGAATTCGGCCAGCTTCGCGCGGATGCGCGCATCGGGCAGGCGGCCGGTGATCAGCAGATCGATGCCTTCTTTGGTCGCGGTCACGTGCAGATCGACGCGCTCGGACGCGTCCAGCGCTTCGCGCAACACGCCGCGCAGGCCCGGCAAGGCGGCGGCAAGGGTGGGGCTCAACACTTCGCAATTCGTCACGTCGACGATATCGGACGATCCGTCGCGATGGAACCCGAGTGCCACGCCGCTCGCCGCGTTGACGGCGGCAAGATCGGCGCGCCGGCGCGTGCGGGGCGGAATCGATCGCAA
This sequence comes from Tagaea sp., assembly GCA_965228135.1. Taxonomy (GTDB): domain Bacteria; phylum Pseudomonadota; class Alphaproteobacteria; order CACIAM-22H2; family CACIAM-22H2; genus Tagaea. The sequence continues at coordinate 2,992,005 of OZ245798.1, read as the reverse complement.
GGGGGCGATCTCCGGCGCGAGCCCCGCGCGGTTCAACGCGTCGCGCAGCAGGCCGGTCTTCCACGTCGCATAGGCGGCGGCACCCAAATGTTGGATCGAACAGCCGCCGCACGCGCCGAAATGTGCACAAGGCGGGGTCACGCGATCGGGCGAAGGTGCGACGATCTCGACACCCTCGGCGCGATTCGCCTTGCCGATGGTCGCGCGCACGCGCTCGCCCGGCAACGCCCCCGGCACAATGACGCGCGCGCCTTCGGCGGTCTTGGCGAGACCGTCGCCGCCCGACCCGAGGGCGTCGATCGTGAGTTCGATTGTCGTCATCGTCAGCGCTGCGGACGCGCGTTGATGTCGAGACGGCTCGGACGCTTCTTCTTGAGCGCGAAGACGTAGGAGATGACTTCCGCCACGGCCTTGTACTGGTCGGGGGGAATCTCCTCCTCGAGATCGACGGTCGCGTAAAGCGCGCGCGCGAGCGGCGGGTTTTCGACGATCGGCACTTGCGCATCGGTCGCGATTTCGCGGATGCGCAGCGCCACGAGATCCACACCCTTGGCGACGCAGATCGGTGCGGGCGATTTGCTTTCATCGTAACGCAGGGCGACGGCGTAGTGGGTCGGGTTGGTGACGATCACGGTCGCCTTGGGCACTTCGGCCATCATGCGTTTACGCGCGCGTTCCATGCGCATCTGCTTGATGCGGCCCTTGATGACCGGGTCGCCTTCGGCCTGTTTGTATTCCTCTTTGATTTCCTGCTTGGTCATGCGCAGGCGTTTCATGTGCTGGAAGCGCTGCCAGAACAAGTCGAGCCCCGCGATCACGGTCACGACCGAAATCACCGCGATCATCACGGCGATGGTCATATCGCCCATGATGGGCCCCAGCTGCAACGGCGACATGTCGATGAAGCGGTCGATATCGTGCAGCTGGCCCGAAATCACATGCCAGGCGGCGGCGCCGACGATGGTGATCTTGATCAGGCCCTTGATGAACTCGATCACCGAATTGGCGGAGAACATCCGCTTGAAGCCGGTCGCGGGCGAGATCTTCGAGAATTTCGGGATCAGCGATTCGCCCGAATAAAGGAAGCCGTTCTGCAGCCATTGGGCGGCCATCGCGGCGAGGACGAGCAGGGCCAGCAGCGGGCCCACGGTGATCAGCGGGTCCAGCAGCGCGTTGCCGATGATGCGCTGCACGCCCGAAACGCTCAGCTCCATCGTGTGCGGCCGCTCGATGAAGGGCGTCATCGCCGAGGTGAGGTGTTTCCACGAATAGCCCGCGAACAGCGACAGCGCCATGGTCACGGTCACGAACATCATCCAATGGGTGATCTCGCGCGACGAGGCGACTTGGCCTTTCTCGCGCGCATCCTCCAACCGTTTGCCGGTTGGCTCTTCTGTTTTGGAGGAGTCGTCGTCGGCTTCTTCCGCCATGGCGCGATCCTAGGGTTGGAGCAAAAGCGGTTCGAGGCGATCCATCAAACCGCGCTCGAAGGCGAACATGGCGCCCGACATGGTGATCGCCAGCGCGAACAGCGCCACGGCGATGATCAAAGGCTGGGCGACGAAGAAGACCTGCATCTGCGGCATCAGGCGCGCGACCAGCGCCATGGCGAGATTGATGATCAGGCCGAAGACGAGGAACGGGGCCGAGATCTGCACGCCGATCAGGAAGGCGTTGGACGTCCAGCGCACGAAGGCTTCCGCCCAATCGCCATAGGGCAGGGCCCCGTTGGGCGGGAACAGCGTGTAGGAATCGGCCATCGCGCGCAGCAGCAGATGGTGGATGTCGGCGGTGAAGATGATCGCCAGCGCCGCCGCGACCAGGATCGAGGACACGGCCGTGCCTTGCTGGCCGAAGCCGGGATCGAACAAGGTGGCGGCGGCCAAGCCGCCTTGCTGCGCGATGATCGTGCCCGCGACCGTCAAGGCCGACAGGCTGAAACGCGCGGCCAGGCCGATGAAGGCGCCGATCAGCGTTTCCTGGATGAAGATGCCGACGAACAGCAGCGGGCTTTCGGGCAAGGGCGGCAAGGTTCCCGCGACGACGGGTGTGACGATCGCGGTGATCGCCAGGGCCGCCCCCAGCCGGATGCGCATGGGCACGTAGACTTCGCCGAAACCGGGCATCGCCGTCAAAGCGGCGCCGACGCGGACCAAAACGGCGAAAAAGGTGAAGGCTTCCGCCGGCAGGATCGCGATCAGCGGATTGATAAGCGCATTCATCCCGTGCCGCCGATGCCGATGCCGACGGCTTTGGCCATCAGCTCGCGCGTGAACTCGATCAGCGTGTTCGACATGAACGGGATGGTCAACACGAACACGGCCAGCAGGATCAGGATTTTCGGCACGAAGGTCAGCGTCTGTTCCTGCAGCTGCGTCAGCGCCTGGAACAGGCTGATGACCAAGCCGACCACCAATGCCGTCAGCATCAAGGGTGCCGCGATCTTGAGCATGACCCAGACCGCGTCGCGGGATATCGAAAGGACGTCGGCGGCGTTCATCGGCGAACGGCCCCTTCGCCGCTAGATTTGCATCCGGATGATTTCCTGATACGCGCCGACCACGCGGTCGCGCACCGCGACGGCGGTTTGCAGCGTGACTTCCGCGGCGGAAATCGCCTGCACGACCTGGGCGACGTCGGCCTTGCCGGCAAGGGCGCGCAAGCTCGCCTGTTCGCCCGCGCGCAAACTGCCCATCGTCGCCTTGGCGGCGTCGGCGAGCACGTCGCCGAAAGCCTGCGTATCGCCCGAGCCGCGCGCGTCCACACCGGCGGTCTTGCCGATGGATTGCGTGCCGGCATAGGCGGCGGCGACGGCGGAGGGATTGATGGCCATTTAGCTTTGCGTCCTCGTTTTTCTTAGCCGCGCAGCAGATCGATCGTGCGCATGATCATCGTTTTCGACGCGTCGATGACGTTGATATTCGCTTCGTAGCTGCGCTGGGCTTGGCGCATATCCATCGCTTCGATCAGCGTGTTGACGTTGGGCGCCAGCACATAGCCTTCCTGGTCGGCGGCCGGATGGCCCGGATCGTAGCGGCGCTGGAAGGCGGATTTGTCGGTGCCGATGCGCGACGGGCGCACCGTTTCCGCACCCAGCTGACGGTCGAGCACGTTGCGGAAGCTGATCGTCTTGCGGCGGAACGGATCCGCACCCGGCGTTTCGCCCAGGGCGTCGGCGTTGGCGATGTTCTCCGAGATCACGCGCATGCGCGTCGATTGCGCTTGCAGACCCGACGCGGAGACTTTGATGGCTTTTTGGAGATCCATGATCCGATGTCCTTACTGGCCGGGCCGCCCGATGGCGGCGCGCAGCATGGCGATCTGACGGCGATAGATGTTGGTGGTGAGCTGATAGTCCATCGACGTGTCGGCGACCTTCATCAGCTCGGTATCCATCTCGACCGAGTTGCCCGACAGCGTGGTTTCCTTGGCGCGCGGCGTGTCGACGCGATGCGGCGGCGGGATGATCTTGCTGACCTGATGCTGGCCCGACGTCGTGGTCGCGGCCAAACGCTGGGTCTGGCCGCGCAATTCGGCGCGGAAATCGAGCGCGCGCAGATCGTGCGGCTTGTAGTTGGGCGTATCGGCGTTGGCGATATTCTGCGCGAGCACCTGCTGGCGCTGGCTGAGCCAGTCCATGCGGCGGGAGATCATCCCGAACAGGGGCATACGCGAGAAATCCATGACGCGCCTGGGTTCCGTGAAAATCCACCGCTTTTCGCGGCGTTGACGGGGAGTATGACCCGTCGAAGGTTAACAGAACGTAAATTATCCCAAATTTTAGAGAATTTGAAGTTCTTTCGATTCGAGCCCAGAATCAATACCTTGTGGTTAAGATCCGAGTCGTTATCGAGGATGGATTGAGGGTTAACCCCTCGGATTTCTTTAGTGAAACGCCTTTTAAGAAACTTTTAGCGGATTTGTGGCCATCATGACCCTGCCGAGTTTCGACGCCCGTTTCGCCGAAGGAACACAAGCCGTTTGGCCCGTCGCCCGCCCCGCAAGCCCTTCGACCCGGACGTCAATCGGGCCGTGGCCCTCAAATACGCCCGCGGCGAGGCCGACGCGCCCCGCGTCACGGCCAAAGGCGAAGGGCTGCTTGCGGACAAGATCATCGAAGTCGCGCGCGCGCACGGCATCGAAGTGCGTTCCGACCGCGATCTGGTGCGCTTGCTCGACACGGTCGATATCGACAGCCCGATTCCGCTGGAAGCTTTTCAAGCCGTGGCCGAAATCCTGTCCTACATCTATCGCCGGCAGGAAAAACTCAAACCGCCGAAATCCGGCGACATACGGGAACGTTGACGCGATGCGTGCCGTGGAAGTTCTGCAGAATATCGTCGACATGACCCGCGAGTTGGAAGACGCGCGCGGCCGCGTGCATCGCGGTTTGGACGTCGACATGGCCGGCTTCGATCTGCGCGTGCGCGATCTGTGCCTGGCCGCGACCGAATTGCCGCGCGCCGAGGGCAAGGTCTGCGCCGACGCGTTCGAATCGATCGCGGCGGGGCTCGACCGTTTGACCGCCGCCTTGCGCATGGCCGAGCGCGTGGACCTCAAGCCGGGCGCCAAGCCGTGATCGCCGAACCGCAAAACCTGTTCCTTTACGCGGCGGCACTGGCCTTCGTTCTCGCGTTGGTTGCGTTGTTCGGCTGGCTCGCGCGCCGCTTCCTGCCGGGGGCGGGCGGGGTGTCGACGGGCAAGCGCAAGCGCTTGGCGCTGATCGAATCCTTGGCACTCGACCCCAAAACCCGCGCGGTTCTGCTGCGCCGCGACGATGTCGAACATCTGATCGTGCTGGGCCCCCACGGGGCCATGAAGGTCGAAACGCTGAATTCGACGGCGGAGGATCGCGTATGATCCGCCGGATGCTGCTGCTCGGTTTGGTTGTGGCCGGGATCGCGATTCCCGCCGAAGCCTTCGCGCAAGCCTTCACCCTGGATTTGGGCGACGGCAGTTCGACGACGGGCCGTATGGTCCAGCTGATTTTGATGATGACGGTGCTGACGCTCGCACCGTCCATCCTGATGATGGTCACGAGCTTCGTGCGCATCATCGTCGTGCTGTCGCTGCTGCGCACGGCGTTGGGCACGCAGCAAGCCCCGCCCAACGTGGTTTTGACCAGCCTTGCGCTGTTCCTTACCTTCTTCATCATGACGCCGACGGGCGAACGCGCGTGGCGCGAAGGCGTGTCGCCGCTGATCAACGGCCAGATCACCGAGGAACAGGCGGTGACGCGCACCGCCCAGCCCTTCCACGATTTCATGACCCAGCATGTGCGCGAAAACGACGTGGCGCTGTTCGTCGATATCGCGAAGATCGAAGCCCCGGCCTCGCCCGAGGCGATCCCCTATCGCGTGCTGATCCCGGCGTTTCTGATCTCGGAACTGCGCCGCGCCTTCGAAATCGGCTTCCTGCTGTTCATCCCCTTCGTCATCATCGACATGGTCGTGGCCGCCGTCTTGATGTCGATGGGCATGATGATGATGCCGCCCGCCGTGGTCGCCCTGCCGTTCAAGCTGATCTTCTTCGTGCTGGTCGATGGCTGGTACCTGATCGCCGGGTCGTTGGTGCAGTCGTTCGGTGGCGGCTAGGCGGCGGCGGTTAAAAAAACCGGTTACAATTCGTTGTATCCCTTGAAAGAAGGCGACTCGCGGGCGCAAGATTCGATTATCGAGTCGCCTGCGGCGATCGGGGTGCGTGTCGCCCCCGGACCCGGCCCAATTCGGCGACGAGGAGAAACACCATGAAGAAGTTCGCAGTTCTCGCCGCTGGCCTGATGATCGCCGTCGCTCTCGCCGTTCCCTACCAGGCCAAGGCCGCCGCGTTCGGCGCGCCCGCCGCCGCCAAGTCGGTCGCGTCCGACACGAGCCTGACCCAGGACGTCGCGACGAAGAAGAAGTCGACCAAGAAGTCGGCTTCGAAGAAGAAGACGCCGGCCAAGAAGACGGCCGCCGCCAAGAAGCCCGCGACGCACCGCGCGTAACGCGCGCGCCCGTTTCGGCGAAACGAAGGGGCCCGGCGGCAACGCCGGGCCCTTTTGATTTAGGGGGCCGCGACCTATATCCTGCCGCGAACACGTTCCCGACGAGGCCCCCCATGGCGGACGACGACGGATTGATCGGCCAGATCAAGCAAAAACTGGTCGATTCCAAGCGTAAATGGTCGCAGGAAGGCCGGTTGCTGACCGGTAAAGCCGCCGACCCCGCCACGCGCCTGCCGCCCGGCCAGCGCGAGGTGAAGAACTGGCCGGTGCTCGATCTGGGCATCCAGCCGGACGTCACGACCGATAATTGGCGCCTGGAAGTCGGCGGCTTGGTCGAATTTCCGCTGGTCTGGGATTGGCGGAAATTCATCGGCCACGCGCAGGAAGAATTCGTGTCCGACATCCATTGCGTGACCGCGTGGTCGCGCTACGACAATCGCTGGAAGGGCCTGTCGACGCGCGCGTTGCTCGACCTCGTCAAGCCGCGCAAGGAAGCGAAGTTCGTCGTCCAGCACGGCTTCGACGGCTACACGACCAACGTGCCGCTCGAATATTTCGCCGACGACGACGTGCTGCTCGCCCATGAATGGGAAGGCCAGCCGATCAGCCGCGAACATGGCGGGCCGGTGCGCTTGGTGCTGCCCAAGCTCTATTTCTGGAAAAGCGCCAAGTGGATCTCGAAGCTCGAATTCGTCGCCGAGGACAAGGCGGGCTTCTGGGAAGTGCGCGGCTATCACATGCGCGGCGATCCGTGGACGGAGGAGCGCTATGGCTAAGCTCGGGCGGCGCCTCTTCGCCGGGTTCGCGTTCGTCGCCGGCATGGCCGGCTATTACGGCTGGCGTCTGATCGGGCAGGTCGACGCGGCCCAGCTTTCGGCCGGGGGACCGCGAACCAGCATGCGCGCGTGGGATATCGATTTCGTCTCGATCGAAGGCGAGGCGTTGCCGCTGAAGAATTTCCAGGGCCAGGCGCTGCTGGTCGTCAACACCGCCAGCCTTTGCGGCTTCACGCCGCAATATAAGGAGCTGGAAAAAATCTGGGCCGAGTACAAGGACAAGGGCCTTGTCGTGATCGGCGTGCCGTCGAACGATTTCGGCGGGCAAGAGCCGGGCTCGGCCACCGAGATCAAGGCGTTCTGCGAAAGCTACGACGTCTCCTTCCCGATCGCGGAGAAGGCGGCGACCAAGGGCGCCGAACGTCACGCTTTCTTCAAATGGGTGGCGGCGGAATTGGGCGACGGCGCCTTGCCGCGTTGGAACTTCTTCAAATATCTCGTCGGGCGCGACGGCACGCTGCAAGGCGCATGGCCCTCGACCGCGTCGCCGACGGGGTCGGAGATTCGCGGCGCGATCGAGAAAGCGCTCGCCGCGCGTGTCTGATTTCATCCTCTCGCCCGACACGATTCAAATCAATCACGGCTCGTTCGGCACCACGCCGATCCCGGTGCTCGACGCGGCCGATGCATGGCGGCGCCAATTCGAAGCCGACCCCACGCATTTCATGCGGCGCGTCTGGGCGCCCGCGATCGCCGACGCGAAAGCGAAACTCGCCGCGTTCCTCAATGCCGATGTCGCGGGCCTCGCTTTCGTGATGAACGCGAGCGACGGGGCGAATGCCGTTTTGCGCTCGCTCGATTTCACCGCCGGCGACGAAATCCTGGTCACGTCGCATGGCTATCGCGCCGTATCCAAAACGGTCGAGCATGTCTGCCGGCGCAGCGGTGCGGTCGCGCGCATCGTCGACATTCCGTTTCCGCTGACCGGGCCCGATTCGGTGGTCGATGCGATCGACGCGGCGATCACGGCGCGCACGCGCTTGATCGTCGTCGATCACATCACCTCGCCGACCGCGGCGGTCTTCCCGGTCGCGGCGATCCAAACGCGCGCGCGCAAGCGCGGCGTGCCCGTGCTGATCGACGGCGCCCATGCGCCCGGGCAAATTCCGCTCGATCTCGCGGCACTCGCCCCCGATTTCTATGTCGGCAATTGCCATAAATGGCTGTTCGCCGCGAAGGGGGCTGCGTTCCTTTATGCCGCCCCGCAATTCCGCAATCGCTTGCATCCGGGCACGATTTCGCATGGCTACGGCCAGGGCATGGCGGCCGAATTCGATTGGGTCGGCACGCGCGATGTCGGCGCGTGGCTCAGCGTGCCCGACGGCATCGCCTATGGCGAGGCGCTCGGCTGGGCGCAATTGCGCCAGCGCAACAACGATCTGGCGAGCGACGCCGCCAAGCTTCTGGCGCAAGTCTGGGGTACCCGTATCGGCACGCCGGATTCGATGCGCGCCCATATGGCGTCGGTCGAAATTCCGCTGACCGGCCCGGCCGACGAAGCCCGCGCGCAAAAACTTTGGTCGAAGCTTTACGACACGCATCGCATTCAAATGCCGGTGATCGCCTTCGCCGGCGCGTTATGGGCGCGGCCGTCGGTCCAGATCTACAATCGTGCGGGCGATTACGAAGCCTTGGCGAAGGTCGATTGGCGCAAGCTTGACGCCTGACGGGCGGGCGCGCCAAGGTCCTCCTCAAGAATAGGGGAGAGGCCATGTCCGCCGAATATCTGCTTGCCATCGATCAGGGCACGACGTCGACGCGCGCGTTGATCTTCGGCCTCAACGGCGCGCCGGTTTCGACCGCGCAGGTCGAGCTCAAGCAATATTTCCCCCAACCCGGCTGGGTCGAACACGACCCGGAGGAAATCTGGCAAGCGACGATCGCGACCGTGCGCCAAGCGCTGGAAAACGCGCGGCTGTCGGCGGCGGATATTCTGGCGATCGGCATCACCAATCAGCGCGAAACCACCGTGGTGTGGGAACGCAGCACCGGGCGGCCGATCCACAAGGCGATCGTTTGGCAGGATCGGCGCACGGCCGATTGGTGCCGCAAGATGAAGGCCAAGATCGGCGACGCGGAACTGGGCAAGCGTACGGGCTTGTTGTTCGACGCCTATTTCTCCGGCTCCAAGATCGCGTGGATTTTGGACAACGTCGCCGGGGCGAAGGCGGCGGCCAAGCGCGGCGCGCTCGCCTTCGGCACGATCGATACGTTCCTGTTGTGGCGCCTGACCGGCGGCAAGGTCCATGCGACCGATGCGACCAACGCCTCGCGCACGATGGTTTTCAACATCGCCAAGCAGGAATGGGACGGCACGCTGCTGAAGGCGTTCGGCATCCCGGCGTCGATGTTGCCGGAAGTGAAGGACTCGGCCGCCGATTTCGGCGCGACGCTGCCGGCGTTGTTCGGGGCGGCGATTCCCATTCGCGGCATCGCGGGCGACCAGCATGCCGCGACGGTCGGCCAGGCTTGCTTCAAGCCCGGCATGATCAAATCGACCTACGGCACGGGTTGTTTCGCGCTGGCGAATACGGGCAGCAAATTCGTGCGCTCGAAGAACCGGCTGCTGTCGACCATCGCCTATCGCATCGCCGGCAAGGCGACCTACGCGATCGAAGGCTCGGTCTTCATTTCGGGCGCCGTGATGCAATGGCTGCGCGACGGTCTCAAAGCCATTCCGCGCGCGGCGGATAGCGAAGCCTTGGCGCGCGGCATCGAGAATACCGGCGGCGTCTATCTCGTGCCCGCCTTCACCGGGCTGGGCGCGCCGTGGTGGGACCCGGAGGCGCGCGGCGCGATCTTGGGTCTGACCCGCGATTCGGGCATCGCGCAGATCGTGCGCGCGGGCCTCGAATCGACCGTCTATCAAACCCGCGATCTGATGGCCGCAATGAAGGCCGATATGGGGGCGGGGGCCAAGCTCGCCGAAATCCGGGTCGATGGCGGTATGGTCGTCAACGACTGGGTCATGCAGTTCCTGGCCGACCAGCTGGGCTTGCGCGTCAACCGCCCGGCGGTGACCGAGACGACCGCCTGGGGGGCCGCCGCTTTGGCGGGGCTGGGGATCGGCGCCTATCGCGGACTCGACGATATCGCCGCGCGCTGGCGGTCGGAACGGCTGTTCCAGCCGGGCAAAACCCGCAAAGCGTACGACGCCCTGTATTCCGGCTGGCGGGACGCGGTCGCGCGGGTGCGCACCCAACCGGCAACACGCAACCACTTGGGCGGCGCGCGGGCCCGTGCTAAAAGCGCGTCATAAAAGCTTCACGTTCCCGTCTCGCGACGGCAACGGGCCGAAGCATAAAGGTCGCGGTGGACCTTCAACCGTTCGTCCCCGCGCAAACAAGGAGAGGAAGAAACCGATGTCCATCGGCCGTAACATTTCTCGCATTGCCGTCGGCGCGCTGCTCGCCGGCACGGCGCTGACGCTGGCCGTCCCGGCTTCGGCGCAGACCGAAATCCAGTGGTGGCATGCGTTGACCGGCGCCAACAACGACGTCGTCAACAATCTGGCCGCCGATTTCAACGCGTCGCAGAAGCAGTACAAGGTCGTCGCCTCGTACAAGGGCTCCTACGCCGACACGATGAACGCCGGCATCGCCGCGTTCCGTGCGGGCAACGCGCCGCATATCCTGCAGGTGTTCGAAGTCGGCACCGCCACGATGATGTCCGCGCGCGGCGCCATCAAGCCGGTCGCCGACGTGATGGAAGCGGCGGGCAAGCTGTTCGACCCGAACGTCTATCTGCCGGCGGTCGCGGGCTATTACTCGACGTCGAAGGGCGAGATGCTGTCCTTCCCGTTCAACTCGTCGTCGACCGTCATGTGGTACAACAAGGACGCCTTCCGCAAGGCGGGCCTGAACCCGGACGCGCCGCCGAAGACCTGGCCCGAAGTGTTCGAAGCCGCCAAGAAGCTGAAGGCTTCGGCGACCCCGAATTGCGGCTTCTCGACCGCGTGGGTGACGTGGGTGAACATCGAGCAGTTCTCGGTGTGGCACAACATTCCGATCGGCACGCGCGCCAACGGGATCGACGGTTTCGACACCGTCTTCAAGATCAACTCGCCCACGCACGTGAAGCACTTCGCCAATCTGGCGCAGCTCGCCAAGGACAAGACCTACGTCTATGGCGGCCGCACCAACACGGGCGAAGGCACGTTCACCTCGGGCGAATGCCCGATCATGATCACCTCGTCGGGCTTCTACGGCAACGTGAAGGCCAACGCGAAGTTCGATTGGGGCAACGCGCCGATGCCGTATTACCCGGACGTGCCGGGCGCCCCGCAGAACTCGACGCTGGGCGGCGCTTCGCTGTGGGTCATGGGCGGCAAGACGTCCGACGAATATAAGGGCGTCGCGGCGTTCTTCGCCTTCCTGTCCGACACGGACCGCCAGGCGAAGCTGCACACCGAATCGGGCTATCTGCCGATCACCAAGGCGGCCTACGAGAAGGTGAAGGCCTCGGGCTTCTACAAGCAAAACCCGTATCTCGAAACGCCGTTGCTGGAACTCAACAACAAGGCGCCGACCGAGAACTCGCGCGGGCTTCGCTTCGGCAACCTCGTCCAGATCCGCGACATCTGGTCGGAGGAAATCGAAGAGATCCTGGCCGGCAAGAAGACCGCGCAAGCGGGCATGGATGCGGCGGTCGCCCGCGGCAATGCCTCGCTGCGTCAGTTCGAGCGCACGGTTTCGCGCTAAACACGCGTAACGTCGAAGGGGCCGGATCCCGCAAAGGTCCGGCCCCTCTCGCGTTCTGACGACGGAATAAACCAACCGGACCGGCATCACCCATGGAACGACGCGCATTGTTCGGCGGCAAATTCCTGCCCTATATGCTGCTGCTGCCGCAGTTCGCGATCGTCGTGATCTTCTTCTATTTCCCGGCGGGGCAAGCGGTCTGGCAATCGCTGCTGATGGAGGATGCCTTCGGCATCTCCACCGAATTCGTCGGCCTCGAAAACTATCAGATCCTCGCCGCCGATCCCGATTACTACAAGACGATGGTCACGACGGCGGTGTTCTCCATCCTCGTCGCGTTTCTGTCGCTGTCCTGCGGTCTGTTGCTCGCCGTCATGGCCGACAAGCAGATCAAGGGCGCCACGATCTATAAGACCATGCTGATCTGGCCCTACGCCGTGGCGCCGGCCGTCGCGGGCGTGTTGTGGCTGTTCATGTTCCAGCCGTCGCTCGGCATGCTGGCCAAGATGCTGCGCAGCTGGGGTGTGGATTGGAACCCGCTGCTCAACGGCAATCACGCGATGATCCTGGTCGTGCTCGCCGCGACGTGGAAGCAGATCTCCTACAATTTCCTGTTCTTCCTCGCCGGCCTCGCCGCGATTCCCAAAAGCGTGATCGAGGCCGCCGCGATCGACGGCGCCCGGCCGATGCGCCGCTTCTGGACGATCATCTTCCCGCTGCTGTCGCCGACCGCGTTCTTCCTGCTCGTCGTCAACATCGTCTACGTGTTCTTCGACACGTTCGGCATCATCGACTCGGTCACCGGCGGGGGCCCCGCGGGCAATACGACCACGATGGTCTACAAGGTCTATCAGGACGGCAAGGCGGGTTCCAATCTCGGCGGTTCGGCCGCGCAGTCGGTCGTGCTGATGGTGCTGGTGATCGCGTTGACCGCGATCCAATTCAAATTCGTCGAGCGCAAGGTCCAATACTGATGGTCGAGCGTCAGACCCTTTTCGCCCGCATCCTCCCGCATGCCGTGCTGATCGCCGGCGTGTGCATCGTCGCGTTTCCCGTCTATCTCGCACTTCTGGCCTCGACCTACGACGCGGCGACGGTGCAAACCGGGCAGATGACGCTGATGCCCGGCAACCAGATGGTGGAGAACTACCAGCGCATCCTGTTCTCCGGCACCAATTCCACGACGCGCGAGCCGGTCGGCACGATGCTGCTGAACAGCTTCATCATGGCGATGGTGATAGCACTCGGCAAAATCGCGATCTCGCTGATCTCGGCCTACGCGATCGTGTTTTTCCGCTTTCCCTTCCGCATGGCGGCGTTCTGGCTGATCTTCGTGACGCTGATGCTGCCCGTCGAAGTGCGCATCTACCCGACCTACAAGATCGTCGCCGATCTTCAGTTGCTCGACACCTATACGGGCCTGACGTTGCCGCTGATCGCGTCCGCGACCGCAACGCTGCTGTTTCGGCAGTTCTTCATGACGGTGCCCGAGGAACTCGTCGAAGCCTCGAAGATCGATGGGGCCGGGCCCTACAAATTCTTCAAGGACACGCTGCTGCCGCTGTCGGTCACGACGATGGCGGCGTTGTTCGTGATCCAATTCATCTACGGCTGGAACCAGTATCTCTGGCCGCTGTTGATCACCACGCGCGACAACATGCAAACGATCGTCATCGGCATCAAAAAGATGATCGTCACCTCGGACGCGCTGACCGAATGGCAGCTTGCCATGGCGACCGCCGTGCTGGCCTTGCTGCCGCCGGTCGTCGTCGTGGTGCTGATGCAGAAATTGTTCGTCAAAGGTCTCGTTGAGACCGAGAAGTAATTGGGAAGTGAGCGGGGCCTGATCGATGGCGAGCGTTGTTCTCGAAGCGGTGCGGAAGATCTATGCGGGCGGCGTGGAGGCCGTGAAAGGCCTGTCGCTGACGATCCCCGACGGCTCGTTCACCGTGCTGCTGGGCCCCTCGGGCTGCGGCAAATCCACGCTTCTGCGCATGATCGCGGGGCTGGAGGAAATCAGCGGCGGCACCGTCACCATCGGCGGCAAGAAGGTCAACGACGTCGAGCCGTCGGACCGCGACATCGCGATGGTGTTCCAGAATTACGCGCTCTACCCGCATATGAGCGTCTACGACAACATGGCCTATGGCCTGCGCAATCGGGGCACGGCGAAGGAAGAGATCGAGCGCCGCGTGGCCGAAGCCGCGCGCATGCTGGCGATCGAGCCCTATTTGCAGCGCAAGCCGCGCGCGCTGTCGGGCGGCCAGCGCCAGCGCGTGGCGATGGGCCGCGCGATCGTGCGCGAACCCGCGGCGTTCCTGTTCGACGAGCCGCTCTCCAATCTCGACGCCAAATTGCGCGTGCAGATGCGCCTCGAAATCCGCAAGCTGCATAACCGCCTCAAAGCCACGTCGATCTTCGTGACCCATGATCAGGTCGAAGCGATGACGCTGGCCGATCAGGTCGTGGTAATGAATGCGGGGCGCATCGAACAGACCGGCACGCCGCTTGAAATCTATCGCCGGCCGGCCAGCATTTTCGTCGCGACCTTCATCGGCTCGCCGGCGATGAATCTCTTCCCCGGCACGATCGCGGCACCGGGCAAGGTCGCGCTCGCCGACGGCACCAGCTTCGCCTACGACGCGAATGTGTTCGACGCCAAGCCCGGCGCGAAGGTCGAGATCGGCCTGCGCCCGGAGGACGCCAAGGCGAGCGTCGCCGCACCCGGCCGTCCGAAGCTCGTCTGGGAAGTGACCGAGGAGCTTGGCGCCACGCGCCTGCTGCACGGCATGCTCGCCGGCAGCCCCTTCGTGCTGGCGATGCAGGCCGATATCGACACGCCGGCGCACGAATTGGCGCTCGAAGCCACGCCGGAAACCGTCCACATCTTCGATCCGGAATCCGGCCGTAGCTTGCGACGGGCATGAATCTCGGCTTCCTCGAGAAGCGCGTGCCGCCGCCGCTGCTGCTCGTGCTCTTGATGGCGCTGGCGTGGTTTGCGCACGGCCCGGCATTCGATTTTCCCGGCCGCGTTCCGGCCGGGATCGCCCTGATGGCGGCCGGGCTCGGCCTCAAGATCGCCGCCGCGTTGGCGTTCCGCGCGCGCGGCACGACCGTCAGTCCTTTGTCGCCCGAACGCAGCGCCGCGTTGGTCGTCGATGGGCTTTATCGGTTCACGCGCAACCCGATGTATCTGGGCGCGGTGACATTCCTGATCGGTTGGACGCTTTATCTCGGCGCCTGGCCCGCGCTCCTCGCCGCGCCGATCTATGTGCTCTACTTGAACCGCTTCCAGATCGGGCCGGAGGAACGCGCGCTGTCGGCGCTGTTCGGCGCCGACTACGCTGCCTATCGCGCGCGCGTCCGGCGCTGGATTTGACGCGCACTCGCCTTCGTCTTGCGCGTATTTTCCGTTCTGTCATGATCCGGTTGCGGGCCCCGTTCCGGAGAATTTTGTGACGGCTCGGATTCTGATCGCCGGCGGCTACGGGAATTTCGGCGGCGTCATCGCCGGCGAGCTCGCCGCCGATCCCCGTATTCGTGTGATCGTCGGCGGCCGTTCGGCCGAGAAAGCGCGCGCCTTCACGCAAAAATTGCGCGCGGCAAACAGCCCAGAAGCCTATGGGATCGATCTGGTAGGGTCGCCGGACGATGCGTTGGCACGCACGTCGCCTGACTTTGTGATTCATGCTTCCGGACCTTTCCAAGGTCAAAGCTATGAAGTGGCACGCGCCTGCATCGCGCGCGGCACGCATTACGTCGATTTGGCCGACGGGCGCGAGTTCGTCGCGGGATTCGCCGTCCTCGACTCCGCGGCGCGCGCGAAGGGCGTGTTGGCGGTCGCGGGCGCAAGCTCGGTGCCGTGTCTTACGGCCGCGATTATCGACGCCTATCTTCCGGGATTCCGCCGGCTCGAATCGATCGACTATGGCATCAGCACCGCTCAACGCACCAATCGCGGCCGGGCGACGACCGAATCCGTTCTCGG
The DNA here is from genome assembly GCA_965228135.1 of Tagaea sp. Taxonomy (GTDB): domain Bacteria; phylum Pseudomonadota; class Alphaproteobacteria; order CACIAM-22H2; family CACIAM-22H2; genus Tagaea. The sequence goes on along the minus strand of OZ245798.1, from coordinate 2,976,495 downwards.
ATATATCGGGCGGCCGATGCCCGTGTTGCGCGATGGCCGTCAATCCGTCGCCTATGGTTGGGGCGATACGCGGCGCGTCCATTATCCGGAACTCGGCGATCGTTTGATCGGCGATTGCGACATTCCCGACCTGGCTTTATTTCCGGCGCGCTATCCGACGCTGCGCGATATCCGCTTCGGCGCCGGGCACGAGCTGGTGCTTTTGCATCTCGCGACCCGCGCGATGGCCGCCTTGGTCGCAAGCGGAATCCTAAGGGCCCCGGAAAGGCTCGCGGGGCCCTTGCTGTCGTTGATGCGCCTTTTCGATCCGTTGGGCAGCGCCAAAAGCGGATTCCATATGTTCTTGAAAGGCGAGGGGATCGACGGTAATCCGCGTGAATACCGCTTCTTTTTGGTGGCGCGCCAGGGGCATGGGCCGTTGATCCCCTGTATCCCGGCTATTTTGTTGGCGCAGCGTTTCGCGGCGGGTGCGCTACATGCGCGCGGCGCGCGCGCTTGCGTCGATTTGATCGATCTCGATTCCTATCTGGCGGCGTTGTCGCGATGGGACATCGTCGCCCATCGCGACCCGCTTTAATTTCAGTAATCCAGTTCAGTGAAGATCGGCTGGTGGTCCGATCCCTGCGCCTTCTGATCGACCCAGGCTTTCTTGATGCGCTTGGAAAGCTCGGTCGAGACGAAGCAGAAATCGATCCGTCGATGGGTCAGCGGCGGATTGCAAGTGTCGCAGGTCCAATCCTTGGGATCGTTTTCGGCGCCGCCCGCCACGACGAACGCGTCGACCAAACCGCCCGCGTGGCTCATGCGGCCGTAATCGGCGGAGTAGGGCGCGGTCAGGCGCATATAAAGCGGCGAGTCCGGCGTCAGGTTGAAATCGCCCATATAGACCGCTTCGGCGGGCATCGGCGGTTGCGGCTTGCCGAAGGTCCATTCGGCGTCGTCGCGCTCGCCGCACCACGCCCCGCCTTCCAGCGGCGCGGTGCGGTGGATCTCCAGCAGCTTCTCCACCTGCGGGGCGCGGTCGCCGTCGCCCACATGGCTCAGATGCAGCGAGTTCACACGCAAGGGATTGCCCTGGGGCGAAACGATCACCGCTTCGATCAGCGAGCGTTGCAGGCTGTATTGCTTGGCGAGGCCCATTTTGGGCAGCAGATGGTGGCGCGAGGAAACGATCGGGAAGCGCGACAGCACCATGTTGCCGAATTGCGCCCGCCGATTGCCGGGCTTGCCGCCATTGGCGTCCACGTCGAAGCCGGGGCCGTAGACCCAATAATACTTGCCGCCCAGCAAGCGCGCGATTTCGGCGGGCTGATCCATATCGCCCGAACGCGGCCAATGGCGCTCGACCTCCTGCAATGCGATGATGTCGGCACTTTCGATCGAAGCGCAGATACGGGCGAGGTCGTATTTCAGATCCTTGCCCTTGCCGTATTGGATGTTGTAGCTCGCCAAAAGCATGTCGATTCCTCCCGCCCGTTTATACCGCGCTTTGGTTTACATGTTCGCGATGGGTGCCATTTGGGGCGCCCAGTTTTCGCTCGCCAAGATCGGGATGCAAGAGGGGATCGCACCGGCTTCGTGGACGATCTTCGTCTGCGCCACGGCCGCGATCGCTTTGCTGGCCATTGCCGGGTGGCGGGGTACGCGGATCGGCGATCTGCGCCCCCATACGCGCTATGCGATCCTGGCCGGCGCCACGTCGGTCGCGATTCCGAATACGGTGATGGCGATCGTCGTCGGCCATGTGCCCGCGGGTGTCGCGTCGATGCTCAACACCCTGTCGCCGGTCATGACCTATGCGATGGCGCTGGGCTTCGCGATGGACAAATTCCATCCCCTGCGTTTCGCGGGCATCGGCTTTGGCCTGATCGGCACGCTGCTGATTTTGGGCCCGCGCGCCAGCCTGCCCGATCCCGCGATGATCCCGTGGGTGGCGCTCAATCTGCTGGTCCCGTTCTTCTATGCGCTGTCGAATATCTACGTGGCGCGCGCCCGGCCGGCGGGCGTGGATTCGATCGCGCTGGCGGGCGTGATGCAGGTCGGCGCGGTTGCGTCGCTGCTGCCGCTCGCCTTGTGGCAGGGCATCCATATTCCGATCCCGCCTGTCCATGCGGGCGATTGGGCGCTGCTGGCTTTGGCGGCGATGTATTGGGTTTCGTCGCTGCTGTTCTTCGAAGTGATGCGCCTCGCCGGGCCGGTCTTTTTCAGCCAGACCGGATTCATCAGCACGATCTTCGGCGTGTTCTGGGGCTGGCTGTTCTTCGGCGAGACGCACAGCCTTTATATCTGGGCCGCGATGACGGCGATCCTCGCCGGTCTCGCGCTCGTCACCCGTGCGGGACGCGGCTAATCAGCGATTGTCGCGGATGAAGCCGCGCACCTGCGGCAGGATTTCCGCGCGCCAGCGCTTGCCGTTGAAAATGCCGTAATGCCCGACCTTGGGCTGCAACCAATGCCGATGCTTGTCGGCCGGCAGATTGGGGGCGAGGGCATGCGCGGCGTAGGTCTGACCGACGCCGGAGATATCGTCGAACTCGCCTTCGACCGTCAGCAGCGCGGTGTTGCGGATGGCGCCGCCGTCGATCTTGCGATTGCGGCTGACCCAAGTGCCTTCGGGCAGCGCATGCTCCTGGAAGGCGATGCGCACCGTTTCCAGATAGAACGCGGCGTCGAGATCCATGACCGAGAGATACTCGTCGTAGAATTCGCGATGGCCTTGCGCGCTTTCGCCGTCGCCGCGCACGAGATGGTTGAACTGCTTCATCGCCGAGCCGACATGGCGGTCGAGATTCATGCTCATGAAACCCGACAATTGGATGAAGCCCGGATAGACCCGGCGCATGAAGCCCTGATAGCCCGGCGGCACGGTCTGCACGACCGTGCGCTCGAACCATTCGATCGAGCGATCGGCGGCGAGCTGGTTCACCTTGGTGGGGTTCACGCGCGTGTCGATCGGGCCGCCCATCAGCGTCATCGAACGCGGGGCGGCGGCGGGCGTTTCGGCCGACATCAACGCGATGGCCGCGAAGACCGGCACCGACGGCTGGCACACCGCGATCACATGCGTGTCGGGGCCGAGGAATTCGAGGAACTCGATCACGTAGTCGATGTAATCGTCGAGGCCGAACGTGCCTTCGGCGAGCGGCACATGCGCCGCGTTCATCCAATCGGTGATGTAGACGTCGTGGTCGGGCAGCAAGGCTTCGACCGTGCCGCGCAGCAGCGTGGCGTAGTGGCCGGACATCGGCGCCACGACCAGCACTTTGGGATCGTCGCGCTGCGTTTTCGTGGCGCGCGCGAAATGCAGCAGATCGCAAAACGACTTGCTCGCCACCACCTGTTCGACGATCGGCGTTTCGACGCCGTCGATCAGGGTGAAATCCAATTCGAAGGCGGGCTTCCCGTAGCGGCGCGTGGCACGCTCCACCATCTCCGCCCCGGCGGCCAAAGCGCGGCCCATGCGCGTATAGCTCATCGGCATCAGCGGATGACTGAACATCTGCTGCATGGTTTCGGCCGCCAAACGCACCGGCGACAGCATCGTCTGCTGTAGATCGTAGAGTTGGTAGAGCATTACGATTTCGCCCGAAAACTTGCTTCTATTTGTCGCACCACGCTAATCCTATTCGCCGCAAACGCAAGCGCCATTGCTGCGCTGCATCATGAATTGCTTGCATCCCTGTCGATCAGATGGGCGAATGACCCGAATACCGGGCCGGCGCGTAAACCCATGGCATTAAGGGGTTTTCCGCGCGCGTCGGCGGCGGCGAACAGCGATTCGCCGGGGCCCTCCCGCAGAATCGCGGTGTAATGGAATTCGTGCGCGCGGAACGCTTCGCCAGCACGGCCCAGTTTCGTATCGGCATACAAAACGACGCGCCGATAGCCCAGATGCAAGCGCCGCGCGGCGAAGGACGTATCGAGCGCCAGCAAGCCCGCCATCGCATGGGTGGCGCCGTGCGCGTCGATCATCGTGCGGCCGAGCACCATATAGCCGCCGCACTCGCCATAGATCGCGGCGTTCCGCGCCGCCGCGTCGCGCAAGGCTTGCGGCAACGGACCGGCGGCGAGTTCGCCGCCATGAAGTTCGGGATAGCCGCCGGGCAGATAGATCGCATCGCACGACGCGTCGGGCGTTTGCCCGTCGAGCGGCGCGAAGAACGAAAGCTCGGCCCCCTGCCGGCGCCAACCGTCGAGAAGCGCGGGATAGGCGAAGGCGAACGCGTCGTCGCGCGCGATCGCGATGCGCGAACCCAAGGGCGGCAACGGTGTGGCCGCATCGCCCTTGCGCTTGCTGGGAACGGCAAGGGCGGTCAGCGCATCGAGATCGACATGTTTGGCGGCGATCGTCGCCGCATGGGCGATGAACGCGTCGAGGTCGCCGCGCTCGCGCGCTTGCACCAAGCCCAGATGCCGTTCGGGATGAACGAGTTTCGCGTCGCGCGGGATCGCCCCCAGATAGGCGATGCCGGGGGCGTGAATCGCCAGCGTCTCGCGCAAGATATTCGCGTGGGTTTCGCCGCCGGCGCGATTGAAGATCGCGCCCGCGATGCGCGGCGCATTCGCGGCATTGGCGAAGCCCGCGACCAGCGGCCCGGCGGAGGCGGCGAGGCCGCGCGCATCGACGATCAAAATCACCGGCCAATCGGCGAAGCGCGCGAGATCGGCGCACGAGCCGGTCCCTTGCGCGTCGATGCCGTCATAGAGGCCCATGGCGCCCTCGCACAGGGCGAGTTGCGCGTCGCTTACCTCGGCGATCAAGCCGGCGAGGGTTTCGTCGCGCATCGCCCAGCGATCGAGATTGACGCAAGGCCGCCCGCTTGCCGCTTCATGGAAAGCGGGATCGATATAGTCGGGGCCGGATTTGGCGCAGGCGATCGCGACGCCCCGATCGCGCAAGGCGCGCGCCAAGCCCAAGACAAGCGTCGTCTTCCCCGAACCCGAAGCCGGGGCCGCGAAGACGAGGCCGCCGCCGCTCAATTTAAAGAATCAGGTGCGCTGGGAACCGGCGGGCGTGGTTTCGCCCTGCCGTTCACGGCGCCAGCCGCGCTGCTCCATGCAGCGGCGATAGGAATCGGCCGAGACCGAACCCGAACCGCCCATCGCGCGGCCGTCGTCCAGGCCGGTGGACGAGCCGCGCTCGACATAGCCGTAGCCGCTGGCCGCGCGCGTGCAATCGCGTTGGTCGATGGCGAGCTGCCCGGCGGGCGCGCTTTCCTTGACCCAAACCGTGCGCGATTCGCACGCACCCAAAACGGCGAGCGAAGCGGCGATGACGGCGAAACGCGCGATGTTGGCAACCCGGCTCATTCTCTCTTCCTTTGGTCTTCGGAACGTTCAGGCGCTGCGCGCGGGCGGGCCGTTGCGTAGCGGATCGGCGTCCAGACGGCGGTTATGCGCTATCGCGCCCAGCCAGTCCAGCCCGGCGCGCAAGCGCACCACGTCGCCCACGACGAACAATCCGGGCGGGCGCAAATCCTGCGCCGACGCGTCGCGCGCGGCCGTGCCCAGCGTGGTTTCCATCACCTGCTGATCGGGCAGGCTGGCGCGCACGACGATCGCCGCCGCGTCGGCCGGGTTGCGCCCGGCCGCGATCAGATTGGCGGCGATGGCGTCCAGATGTTTGAGCGCCATGTAGAACACGAGGACGGGCGAGCCTTTGGCGAGGCCCTGCCAATCCAGCCCGTCGGGCACGTCGCCGGTCACGCCGTGGCCGGTGACGAAGGTCACCGCTTGGTTCACATCGCGATGCGTGACGGGAATGCCGGCATAGGCAAGGCCGCCGATCCCGGCACTGATGCCCGGCACCACGCGGAAGGGGATCTCGGCGCCGACGAGCGTCAACGCTTCCTCGCCGCCGCGCCCGAACACGAACGGGTCGCCGCCCTTCAAGCGCAGCACGCGATGCCCGGCGCGCGCCAGCTCGACCAGGCGCAACGAGATATCGCGCTGCTTGGGGCTGGGCTTGCCGCCGCGCTTGCCCGCGTATTCGACGATGGCGCCCGCGCGCACGGCTTGCAGCAGGCGCGAATCGACCAGCGCGTCGTAGACGACGGCGTCGGCGTGGCGCAGCGCGTGATAGCCCAGCAGGCTGATCAGGCCCGGATCGCCGGGGCCCGCACCTACCAGCCACACGCTGCCCGGCGCGAATTCGGGCATGTCGAAAGGCAAAGATTCCATGGACTTGATCGTGTGGAAAGCGACTCCCGACTTTATCGCGCGGACGGCGCCAATACCAGCCCCGGCCCGGCTTGACGAAACAACATCCGCTTCGCTCTAATCCCGGGCCATGACGATCACACGCCGGGCCGTTCTGGCCGCGATTTCCGCTTTCGCCGCGACGCCCGCCGGGGCGCAGCTCAATATCGAGGTCCGCCAGCGCCGCCCGCTGGCCGAAGCGGCGCGCGACGGCAATCTGGAACTGGTGCGCCAGCGTCTGACCTCGGGCGATTCCGCCAATCAGCTCGATCTCGAATTCCGGCCCGCGCTGCTGCTCGCGGCGGCGAATAATTTTTCGGATATCGTGCGCTTGCTGCTGGAAAATCGCGCCAATCCCGACGCGCGCGACCGCGACGGTCGCACCCCTTTGATGTGGGCGGCGGAGCGCGGGCATCTGCGCTCGGTCGAAGAACTGATCCGCGGCAAGGCGAAGCTCGATCTCGACGATCGCACCGGCTCGACCGCGCTGATGTTCGCGGCGCGCGAAGGGCAGACGCGCGTCGTCGAAGCGATGGTGCGCGGCGGGGCGGACAAGAACAAGACCGATTCGACCGGCCGCACGGCGCTGGATATCGCGCAAGCCGGCAACAAACGCGGCGTGGTCGAAGCGCTGCGGCGTTAATCAGCCGCGCAGATAACGCGCGTGATCGGCGGCGTAAAGGCGGCTGTCGCCGGCTTGCGCCGACCCCGTCAAACCCCGTCCGATCAAAATCAGCGCGGTGCGTTTGAAGCCGGCCGCGATCGTCTTGTCGCGAATATCCGATAGCGTGCCCGACACGAATGCCTGATCGGGCCACGACACGCGATGGCCGACGATCGCCGGGCAATCGGGACCCAAGATCGGCGTTAGCTCCGTTACGATCTTGTCGAGACCGGCGATCGACAGATGCAGCGCGATCGTGGCCCCGGTGCGCGCGAAGGCGGCCAGGTCCTCGCCCGGCGGCATCGCCGACGCGCGCGAGGATGTGCGCGTCAGCACGATCGACTGCACGATGTTCGGCAGCGTGAGTTCCAAGTTCAGCGATGCCGCCATCGCCGCGAAAGCGGGCACGCCGGGCACGACCTCGTAAGGAATGCCGGCGGCGTCGAGGCGGCGCATCTGCTCGGCGATGGCGCCGTAGATCGACGGATCGCCCGAATGCACGCGCGCGATATTCCAGCCTTTGGCGTGCGCGTCTTCGATCTTGGCGATGATCGCATCGAGATCCATCGGCGCGGTGTCGATGGCATCCACGCCCGCGCGGCGCTGCGCCACGACGGCATCGGGCACCAGCGATCCTGCGTAGAGCACGAGATCGGCGGTTTTGATGCGTTCCAGCCCGCGCAATGTGATCAGGTCGGGCGCGCCGGGGCCCGCACCGATGAAGGAAACGGTCATGACTTGTCTCCGGTGGCCGCGATCGCACATGTCGCATGGGCCGATTTGCGCTTGGGTAGGATCAGTTTCGCGCCCGGTCCGGCGGCCAGCAACGCCGCCGCCTCGGCGACCGACGCCGTATCGACCGCGTCCAAGACGTGCGCTGATGTTTGCGCGATTCGTGTTTCGGCTGCCAACTCGGCCGCCGAAAAGAATCGCAGCTTTACGCCAAGCTGCGTCGCGATAGTCTCGATCACGGCTTCGTCTTTCTTGCGGTCGATCGTCGCGATGCAAGCGACGGCGCCGGGCGAAAGCCCCGCTTCGGCGAGCGAAGCGCGCACCAACGCCAAGACTTCGTCCGACGGGGCGCCGCGTTTGCAGCCGATACCGATCGTTACGATCATGCCGCGCGCCCGCGTTGCCATGCTGCGCTTGCGCGTTGCGATTGACCGAATCGCCCGACGCCGCCAAGGTGGCGCCGATGTTTCCGCACGCCGCCCCTATCGACCCGTTGTTGATCTTGACCGCCGCCTTGGCGCTCGACGCCGTCGTTGGCGAAATGCGCCCGGTCTTCGGCGTGATCGGCCATCCGGTGCAGTGGCTCGGCAAGCTGATCGCGTTTCTGGAATCCAAGCTCAACCGCCCGCAGCGTTCGGCGGCCGAACGGCGCGCGCGCGGCGCGTTGACGGTGCTGATCGTCGGCGCGCTGGCGGCCGGTATCGGCTTCGCCTTGCTTTACGCCTTGCGCGCGCGCGGCTGGGGCTGGATCGGCGAGATCGTTCTGGTCGCGATTCTGGTCGCGCAACGCTCGCTCTACGACCATGTACGCGCGGTCGCCGACGGGCTCGACAAAGGCGGGCTCGCGGGCGGGCGCGAAGCGGTATCGCATATCGTCGGCCGCGATCCCGAAAGCCTCGACGCGCACGGCGTGGCGCGGGCGGGCATCGAATCGCTGGCGGAAAATTTCTCCGACGCGGTCGTGGCGCCGTGCTTCTGGTACGGGGTGTTCGGCCTGCCGGGCCTGTTCTTCTACAAGGCGGTCAACACGCTCGATTCGATGATCGCGCATCGCAGCGAGCGTTATCTGGATTTCGGCCGGTTCGCCGCGCGCCTCGACACGGCGATGAATTTCGTCCCCGCGCGCCTGTCCACCTTGATCGTGGCGGTCGCGGCCTTGGTCGCCCCTGGTGCGAAACCCTTCGCGGCGGTCAAAACGGCGATCGTCGATGCGCGCAAACATAAATCCGTCAATGCGGGCTGGCCCGAAGGCGCGTTCGCGGGCGCTTTGAATCTCGCTTTGGCGGGCCCGCGCCGCTACGGCAGCGAACTCGTCAACGATCCGTGGATCGGGCAGGGCCGCGCGCGCGCCACGCTCGAGGATATGCGCCGCGCTTTGTGGCTGTTCGTCGCCGCGTGTTTGGTGAATGCGCTGTTCTTCGCCGCGAGCGGCCTTGCGCGGATGGCCGTCTAACCTCATCGCGCCAGCTCCAGCAATCGGTCGAGATCGACGACTTTGGCGATGTGATCGGCCAGCGCGTCCAGCGTCGCGTCGATCCGCGCCTCGTAGGCAAGCCCCGAATCCGTGCGCGCGCGCACTTGGCGCAGAAACGCCGCACGGTATTGGTCCGACGCGAAGAGGCCGTGGATATAGGACCCGATCACACGGCCGTCCGCGCTGCGCGCCCCCTCCGGCGTGCCGTCGAGCGACAGCAGCGGCGCTTCGTTCGACCAAGTCTCGCCCAGATGGATTTCGTAGCCCGCGATGGGCAGGCCGGTGATCGCGTCGCGCGCATCCACGCGGCGCAAGGTCTTTTCGCGCGCCAGCACGGTCGTCGCGTCGAGCAGACCAAGGCCCGCCGCTTCTTGCGCGGGGCCTTCCAGCCCGGCGGGATCGGCGATCTTGCCGCCGAGCATTTGATAGCCGCCGCACAACCCGACGACCCAGCCGCCGCGCCGGCGGTGTGCTGCGATGTCGATATCCCAGCCAAATTCGCGCAGTGCGGCGAGATCGCCGAGCGTGGCTTTCGAGCCGGGCAGCAGCACCACATCGCAATCGCCGGGCAACGCGTCGCCTTGTTCGAGCATCGCCAGATCGACATCGGGCTCGGCCGCCAGCGGATCGAGATCGTCGGTATTGGCGATGCGCGGCAAACGCGGCACGCGAATCTTGATCGCCCCCGTTTTACCGGCATGGCGCGCTTCGAGCCCGACCGAATCTTCCGGCGGCAGATCGCGCGCGCGCGCGAAATAGGGGATCACGCCCAAACAGGGCAAAGCGCGGCGTTCGATTTCGGCGACACCCGAATCGAACAGCGTCGCGTCGCCGCGGAATTTGTTGACGAGGCAGCCGACGATCGCCGCGCGCTCGTCGGGTTCCAGCACGGCCAACGTGCCGACGATCGACGCGATGGCGCCGCCGCGCTCGATGTCGGCGATCAGCACGACGGGCAATTTTTCGGGGATCGCGAAGCCCATATTGGCGATATCGCCCGCCCGAAGATTGATTTCGGCGGGCGAGCCCGCCCCCTCGACCAGCACCAGATCGGCTTGCGCCTTCAGCCGCGCGAAACTCGTCCGCACCGCGCCCAATAATTTGGGCTTCAGCGCATGATAGTCGCGCGCGGTGGCACGGCCGCTCGCTTTGCCTTGAATAATGATTTGGCTGCCAATGTCGCTTTCGGGCTTCAGCAGGACGGGATTCATATCGACGCTGGCGGGAATGCGTGCGGCGCGCGCCTGCAAGGCTTGCGCGCGGCCGATCTCGCCGCCGTCTTCGGTGACGGCGGCATTGTTCGACATGTTCTGGGGCTTGAACGGGGCGACGCGCAGTCCCTTATTCGCGAAGGCGCGGGCGAGGCCCGCGACGATCAGCGACTTGCCGACGTCGGAGCCCGTACCCATGAACATGATCGCCTTCGCGGGCATGTTTAGAACTCGACGCCCTTCTGCGCTTTGATGCCGTCGCGGAACGGGTGCTTCACCAGCGTCATCTCGGTGACGAGATCGGCGATCTCGATCAACGCGTCGGGCGCGTTGCGCCCCGTCGCGACGACATGCTGCAGCGGCGGGCGCGCCGCGATCCCCTCCAGCACTTGCGCCAACGGGATCAGGTCGTAGCGCAAGGCGATGTTGATCTCGTCCAGGATCACCATCGCGTAGGACGGATCGGCGAGCATGCGCGCGGATTCGGCCCAAGCGCGCTGCGCGGCGGCGATGTCGCGCGCCTTGTCCTGCGTTTCCCAGGTGAAGCCTTCGCCCAGCGTTTTGATTTCGCAAAGCTCGGGGAAGCGCGCCAGGAACCGCGCCTCGCCCGTGTCCCAAGCACCCTTCACATATTGAACGATGCCGACCTTCATGCCGTGGCCCAGGCAGCGCAGCGCCATGCCGAAGGCGGAGGACGACTTGCCCTTGCCCTTGCCGGTATGAACGAGCAACAGGCCTTTCTCGCCCGACTTGCCCGCCATCATCTTGTCGCGCGCGGCTTTGATGCGGCGCATTTTTTCGGAATGTTCAGTATCGGTCATGCGATCAGACTTTCAAGAAGGGCGGGCGTGTCGTTCGCACCGGGGCGCCACAGCCCGCGCGCGCGCGCTTCGATGAAGCGTTCGGCCATTTCGCGCAACGCGGGCGCGTTGGCGTCCGCGATGAATTGCCTTGTCGCTTCGTCGCGCAAATAGGCGTCGAACAACGCGTCGAAATGGCGGTCTTTGACGGCGTCGGTGGTCGCCGCGAAGGCGAACAGATAGTCGACCGTCGCCGCCATTTCGAAGGCGCCTTTGTAGCCGTGGCGTTTGCAGCCATCGATCCATTTGGGATTGGCGGCGCGTGCGCGCACGATGCGCGCGATCTCCTCGCCCAGCGTGCCGATCTTGGGTGATTCGGGGCGCGAATGATCGTTGTGATAGATCGTCGGCGCCACCCCGCGCGCTTGCGCCACGGCGGCGGCAAGCCCGCCTTCGAACTGGTGATACTCGCTCGAATCGAGCAGATCGTGCTCGCGGTTATCCTGGTTGTGCAGTACCGCTTCGATCTGGCCCAAGCGTTTGGCGAATGCGGCGTGTGCGTCCACGCCTTCGGCGCCCGTGCGATAGGCGAAGCCGCTCCAGCGCCGATACGCCTCCGCCAAATCGTCGCGCGACGACCAGCCGCCCTCGTCGAGCAGGCTTTGCAAACCCGCGCCGTAAGCGCCGGGCTGCGAGCCGAACACGCGCGTGGCGTCGCCTTCTTCGCGCGCGCGCGCGGCCAGCGGGTTGAGGTGTGCCGGCTCGTCCAGCGCCGCGACCGCGCGCACCGCCGAATCGAACAGATCGATCAGCGTGGCGAAGGCGTCGCGGAAAAAGCCGGAGACGCGCAAGGTCACGTCGACGCGCGGCCGGTCGAGCAGATCGAGGCTCATGATCTCGAACCCGGTCACGCGCAAACTGGTCGGGTCCCACACCGGCTTGGCGCCCATCAGCGCCAAACCTTGCGCGATATCGTCGCCGCCGGTGCGCATATTCGCCGTGCCCCAGGCCGACAGCGCCACGGCGCGCGGCCAGTCGCCATGTTCCTGCACATGGCGGTCGAGCAACATGCCGGCCGATTTCCAGCCCAGCGCCCAGGCGGACGGCGTGGGCACGGCGCGCGTATCGACGGAGTAAAAGTTCCGCCCGGTCGGCAGCACGTCCGCCCGGCCGCGCGTCGGTGCACCCGACGGACCCGGCGCCACGCGCTTGGCGTCGAGGGCCGCGAGCAGTGCCGCCATTTCGCGCGAACCGCTCACATCGAAATCCGCGGCGAGTTTCGCGGGATCGGCTTTGCTGCCCGAAGCGATCGCCGCCAACGTGTCGTCGCGCTGTTTGCCGTCGGGCGTTTTGCCGAACACATGCAAACCGTCGCGGATCTGCAGATCTTTAAGGTCGCACAGCCCCGCATCGAGCTTGGCCAGCGCATCGTCCAACGCCGCGTCGGGCGTGATCCCGCATTCGTCGGCGACACCGCTGCGCGTGGCGAGATCGAGGATCGCCGCCGCGATGGGCTTCATTCGGCGCGGGTCGAGGCGCCGGGCTTCGTCGTATTCGTCGATCAAGCGTTCCAGGGCCGCTTGTGCGCCGTAAGCGCCCGCGCGCGTCAAAGGCGGGGTGAGATGGTCGATCACGACCGCCGAAATGCGCCGCTTGGCTTGGGTGCCTTCGCCGGGATCGTTGACGATAAAGGGATAGATCGCAGGCACGGGGCCGAGGGCCGCTTCCGGAAAACAATTCTCCGACAGCGACAAGCCTTTGCCCGGCAGCCATTCGAGATTGCCGTGTTTGCCGACGAAGACCAGCGCCTGCCGGTCGCGCATCCAGGCATGGAAGGCGAGATAGCCATGCGGCGGCACCAAGGCGGGATCGTGATAGCTCGCTTTGGGATCGATCTCGTAGCCGCGCGCGGGCTGGATCGCGACCGCGACATTGCCGAATTCATGGATCGGCAACACGAATGCATCGCCGTCGACGCGCCGGTCCTGTTCGATCGAACCCCAGCGCGCATTCACGGCGTCTTGTACCGCTTGCGGCAACGCGGCGAAGAATGCGCGATAGCGCGCGATCGAAAGCCGCACGCCGCCTTGCGCCAGCTTCTTGGCGTTCGTCGGTCCGGCGATCAGCTTCGCCATCAACGCGGCGGAATCGTCGGGCGCGTTTTCGACCGCGTAGCCCGCGTTCTTCAGCGCCTGCAGAATCGCGACGGTCGATGCGGGCGTGTCGAGGCCGACACCGTTCGCCAAGCGCCCGTCCTTGCCGGGATAATTGGCGAGGATCAGGCCGATGCGCCGCTCCGCCGGTTGCGTGCGGCCGAGCTTCGCCCAAGCGGCAGCAAGATCGGCGACGAAGGCGCATCGCCCTTCGTCGGCCGCGAAGCCGACGAGTTCGACTTGCGTCGCCGCGTCGCGGCCCAGCGGGCCTTTGAAGCCGATCGCGCGGCTGAAAATGCGCCCGTCGAGTTCGGGCAGCGCCACGTTCATCGCCACGTCGCGGGGCCCGAGGCCGCGCGTGCTCTGCGCCCAGCTTTCGCGCGTTTCGGCGGCGAGCACGGCTTGCAGCACGGGCACGTCCAACGCCGCAAGCGGGTCGCCGTCGCCGACCGCGAAACCGGTCAGGTTGATCGCGACCGCCGGTTTATGCGCCGCGAACTCGGCGGCGAGGAAGGCGGCGGCGGCTTTGTCTTTCAAGCTCGCGACATGGATCGCGCGCGCGTCGAGCCCGCGCGCGGCGAGTTTTTCGATCAGCGTATCGATGGGGGCGATGTCGCCCGCTTGATAGTGTGCTCGATAGAACACGATCGCCGCGACCGGCGCACCGGACCGCGCGTGTTTATGCGCGTGCAAGCCCGCACGCGGAATCGCGACCGGTAAAGCGGCCTTGCTGGTGCCGTGCGCGAGATCGCCGAGATAGGCGAGCAAATTCGCGTAATTCGCCGGGCCGCCTTGGACGAAATATTCGCTCAGCTGCGCACAAGAAGCGGCGTCGACCGTCGAGAACGCGGCAAGGTCGGTATCGATCTTCTCCTCGCCTTGCAGCAAAGCGAGCTTGGCGCCGGTCTTACGCGCAATCTCCACCAATCGGTCGATGCCGTAGGGCCAATAACCGCGCCCGCCGAGGAGGCGCACGACGATCAGCTTGGCGCTTTGCAGCGTGCGCTCGACATAAAGATCGACGGCGTAGGGATGTTTTAGCGCCAGAAGATTGGCAAGCCGCAAGCCTTCGAACCCGCCGGCGGCTTGGCGTGCGCGGGCCAGGCACGCGATCTCCGAATCCGCGGTCGTCAGCAAGGCAATCTCCGCCGCTGATTGTTCCAGATCGACTGGAACATCGGCGTCGAGGATCGCACCTTGCTGGGCCGCGAGAAGATGCATCAGGCAAGCGCCGCCTGGATCGCATCGAAATCGAGGCCCTTGCGGCCGATCACCACCAAACGCGAGGCGCGCGGCTCGTCCGCCGCCCAAGCGCGATCGAAATAACGCTCGATGCGCGGACCGACCGCTTGCACGGCCAAGCGCATCGGCTTGCCGGGCACCGACAGGAAGCCCTTGGCGCGCAGCACGTCGTGTTTGGCGATCGCGGCTTCCAGCTTCGCGGCGAAAGCGGCGGGGTCGGCGATGTCGCCCAGCTTCAACGCGCGCGAATCGAAATCGTCGTGATCGTGCTCGCCTTCCGCGTCGGCGTGGCTGGGGCGCGTGGCGAGATCGTCTTCGGCGTGTGCGTCGAGGCCGATCAGCACTTCGGGCGGGATCTCGCCATGCGAAGCACCGACCAGTTTGGCGCCTGTGCGCAATTTGGCGCTCAACTCCGCTTCCAGGCGCGCACGATCGACCATGTCGAGCGCGTCGGTCTTGGTCAGTACGACCAGATCGGCGCAAGCAAGCTGATCGGTGAACACTTCCTCGATCGGATTGTCGTGATCGAGATTGGGGTCGGCCCGGCGCTGGGCTTCCAGGGCCGCTTCGTCTTCGGCGAATTGGCCCGCGGCCATCGCGGGACCGTCGATCAGCGTGACGACGCCGTCGACCGTCGTGCGCGTTTTGATGCCGGGCCAGTTGAACGCCTGGACCAGCGGCTTGGGCAGCGCCAAACCCGAGGTTTCGATCACGATATGGTCGGGCGGTTCGGGCAGGTCGAGCAGCTTTTCGATCGCCGGCAGAAAGTCGTCGGCGACGGTGCAGCAAATGCAGCCATTGGCGAGTTCGATCACGTCGCCGGGCGCGCAACCTTCTTCCGCGCAGCCGAGCAGAAGCTCGCGATCCATGCCCAATTCGCCGAATTCGTTGATGACGAAGGCGATGCGCTTGCCTTTGGCGTTGGCGGCCAGCTTGCGCAGCAGCGTCGTCTTGCCCGCCCCCAGAAAGCCGGTGACGATCGTCGCGGGGATGCGGCTCATAGCGTTTTTCCTTTCAAGGCGAGCGGCAGACCGGCCGCAACGAAAATCGCGTCCTGCGCCACGCGCGCGACGTCTTGGTGGATGCGGCCCGCATGATCGCGGAATGCGCGGGCGAGTTTGTTGTCGGGCACGATGCCAAGGCCGATCTCGTTGGAGACCAGCACGACCGGGCCTTTCGCCGCTTTCAACGCGGCGCACAGTCTTGCCGTCTCGGCGGCGATGTCGGATTTTGCGTGCATCAGGTTCGACAGCCACAGCGTGAGGCAATCGACCAGGATCGGCGCGCCCGGCTTGGCGTGTGCCGAGATAACGCCCGCGATATCCAGCGGTTCTTCGATCGTCGCCCAGCCGGACCCGCGCCGCTTTTTATGCGTGGTGATGCGCGCGGCCATTTCGCCGTCGTGGGCTTGGCCGGTCGCGAGATAGAGCGCTTTGGCGCGCGGGCCCCGCAAAGCAAGTGTGCGCGCTTCGGCATATTCGCTCTTGCCCGAGCGGGCACCGCCCAGCACGAGCACGATTTTGGGTTTAGCCCGCTTGGGGGCCGGTTTGGTCCGCGCCACGTGTCACCCTTTCCTCCCGCCGAGGACGGTCGTTGCGATGCGCCAACAGCGGCGCATCGGCTTCCGGCAGGTTTCCTGGCTCGGGGTCATCGATCGCGCGCCGCCTTCCCAGGCCGGAATATTTCCGGCCCAGTGGCTGGGGTGGGCGCGATCTCGCCGCTCACAGTTGCGGGGGCAGCGTCGGTTTGGCGGAAACCTTCGACGAAATCTAAGGTTTTCGCGTCACCGCTCTTCCCTGTTCGGACGCGGCTCCGTTACTATCATGGCGTCCGGGGCGGGGAAAGATCGTTGCGGTATCGGGGATTAGGCTTTGTCGGGGCGGCGATTTTGGGGCTGGCGGTGACGCTGGCGGGGCCGTCGCGCGCGCAAATGCCCAATACGATCCTGCAAATCGCCACCGAAAAAATCCCGGACAAGGTCAAATTCTCGCAGCAGATCGGCGCGCAAGTGCGCCTGTCGCGCGACGGGCGCTTGTTCGCGATGACGTGGTCTCCCGTGCCCAACCCGCGCGGTTGGGTCGTTGTGCTGCACGACCGCAACGGCTGGGCGCCGGCCGAAGTGCAGGAGTGGCACGCGACCTTGATCCGCCGGGGCCTGGGCATCGTCGCCATGCAATGGTGGTACGGCACGGGGACGGGCCCGGCCAGCGAAGCGCCCGCCGATATCGTCTATCGCGAACTCGAAGCCGTGTTGCGCGGGATGAATATGCGCCAAGGCGCGCTGATGCTCTACGGCACCGGGCGCGGGGCCGAATATGTCTACGCGCTGGCGGCTTACGATCGTAACGCGGGCAGCAAGTTCTTCGCGCTGAACGTGCCCAATTCGGGCGCGATGGCCGCCGATCTCGCCGCCAACAAACGCATCGGCGAAGGCCAGTTCGGCTTGGGCCCGTTCGACGACACGCGCTGGGCGTTCGTCTGTGGGACCCGCGATGCCGAACCCGACCGCGCCGGTTGCCCGGTGCTGAAGGGT
This sequence comes from Tagaea sp., assembly GCA_965228135.1. Lineage (GTDB taxonomy): Bacteria > Pseudomonadota > Alphaproteobacteria > CACIAM-22H2 > CACIAM-22H2 > Tagaea. Next base: position 2,959,488 of record OZ245798.1, on the reverse strand, counting down.
GCATCGGATGTCGTGCGCCGTTTCGGCGGCAAGAACGAATTGTCGATCCAGATCGATCGGGGCACGCGCGCCTCGCTGCTGACCGATCGGGCGCAGCTCGATCAAGTGCTCGACAAATATCTCGCGGTCTTGCGCTGACTTCCCTCGCGGAAAATCCTGGGCTAGCCTGACGGCAATTCTTTCTTTTCCCGTCCGGACCGGAGCCGCGCCCTTATGAACCGTTCGATCGCCCGAATCGCCGCCGCCGCCGCCGTCGCGACCTTGGCCGCAGCACCCGCCTTCGCCCATCCCGGTCACGCGACCGAGGGCATGGTCGCCGGCTTCACGCATCCCTTGTTCGGGATCGATCACATTCTGGCGATGCTGGCCGTTGGTATCTTCGCCGCGCAAAAGGGCGGCGTGTGGCGCTTCGCGGTTCCGGCGTCGTTCATGATCGCGATGGCGTTCGGCGGGTTGCTCGCCATCGCCGGCATCGAATTCCCGATGGTCGAAACCGGCATCGCGTTCTCGGTCGCGCTCTTCGGCCTCGCCATCGTGTTCGCCGATCGCGTGCCCGCGATCGCGGGCGGCGTGCTGGCGGGCGTGTTCGCGCTGTTCCATGGCGCCGCGCATGGCGGCGAGATCGCCGAAGGGGCGAGCTTCCTGCCCTACGCGATCGGCTTCCTGACCGCGACGGGTTTGCTGCACGCGGCGGGTTTCGCGCTGGCGACGGTTGCAAGCACGACGCTGCGCTATGCCGGTGCCGCCATCGCGATGGTCGGCGCGGTTCTGCTGTTCGCCTAACTCAGCAACGCGGGTCGCGGTTTACGTAAGCCACGCGCCAGGAATGGCCGCGTCCCGCCCCGTGGAAATGGTCGACGCGCGTGACCGACAGCGTGTCGACGACGATCGCCAGCGCCGCCTCGGGCGCGATTCCCAGCACATGCGATAGGGCCGCACGCACCACGCCGCCATGGCAGACCATGGCGATGGGGCGGCCCTTGGCGCTATCGACCGTCTCGTCCAACGCGGCGGCGACGCGCGCGCAAACTTCGATGAAGCTCTCGCCGTTCTCGGGCTTGATCTCCGCCATCGTCAGCCAATGGCGATGCGTGTTGCGCGCGTCGCCCTGGCCGTAAGCGCCAAGCTCCGCGTAGGTCTTGCCCTGCCAATCGCCGAAGCTCTGTTCGATCAGGCCGGGCACGATCCGGTAATCGGGCGCTTGCTGTTCGCGCGTCGCCCACACCGCGTTGGCGGTGCGCACCGTGCGCGACAAAGGCGTGACCGTCCACAGCGCGTCGGCCCCCGGCAGAATGCGCGCAAGGCCTTCGAAGGCGCGCGCATCGGTCGTGTCGCACTCGACATCCGTGATGCCGTAGCAGCGCCCGGCTTGGCCGACGACGGGGGCGTGGCGCACCAGGAAAACCGGCGTTTCGATCATTTTGTCCATGTTTGTCACCACCAAAGGGTTGCGGCCAGCGCCGCAGCAAGTATCGCGATTTCGGAGATTTGTTGAACCGCCCCCAGCACGTCGCCGGTTTGGCCGCCGATATGTTTGCGCGCCAAGCGCTCGACCGCGAAGGTCGCCGCCGCACCCGCAACGAAGCCCAACGCCGCACCCAACGGCCCCGCGAAGAACAGGAACGCGGCCCCGATGGCGATGGTATCGAGCATCCGCCCTTGTGTCGGGCGTCCGGCGGTATGGGCGAGCCCGTCTTCGCGCGCCATCGGCAGCGCATGCATCGCGTGGACGACGCAGGCGCGGCTGAAGCACGACGCGGCCAGCATCACGCACAGCGCGTCCCACGGGTCCAAACTGTCGGCCAGCAGCGTGGCGCGCAAACCGATGGCGAAGATCAGCGCCAACACGCCGAACGTGCCGATGCGGCTGTCGCGCATGATCGCCAAACGTCGCGAAGGATCGCGGGCCCCCAACGAATCGGCGAAATCGGCCAGGCCGTCTTCGTGCAAGGCGCCGGTCATCGCGGTCATCGCCGCGATCGCCAGCAACGCCGCGAACAAGGTCGGCAAACCGAGCGCCCAGGGCAAAGCGAAGGCGGCCCCGCCGACCAAGGCGACCGGCACACCCGCGAGCGGAAATGCGCGCACGGCCGCCGCCAACGGCGCCTCGGCGACATGCTGGGGCAGGCGGACCGGCAGGCGCGTCAAAAACGCCAGCGCCAGGCGAAGCTCGTTGCCCAGGCCGGGGCGGTGGTCGACGAAGTCGGACATTTCGCTGTTGAAGCCTTGCTTGAAAAGGCGCGGGAAGATAGGACGGCCCCTCGGGCAATTCCAGCCGAAAGCGCCGCCATGACCCAACCTAAAGGACCTGTCGCGAACTTCGCCGAGATTCGCACGGTGCTTGCGTCTTTTCCCGGCCCCGATCGCGAAGCCGCGGCCCAAGCCGCCGTGCGCGAATCCCAGCTGACCAAGCCGCCCGGGGCGCTGGGGCGGCTCGAGGAGATCTCGGCCTGGCTCGCGACGTGGCAGGGTAAGGCCCGCCCGCAAGCCGATCGCCCGCGTGTCGCCGTCTTCGCCGCCAATCACGGTATCGCCGCACAAGGCGTGTCGGCGTTTCCGCAATCGGTGACCGCGCAGATGGTGCAGAACTTCGTTTCGGGCGGGGCGGCCGTGAACCAGCTCTGCACGACGTTCGATGCGGATCTGCGCGTCTACGAAATGGCGCTCGAGAAACCGACGGCGGATTTTTCCAAGGGCCCGGCGATGCGCGAGGAAGACGCCGCGCGCGCCATGGCCTACGGCATGATGGCGGTGGAGCCCAATCTCGACATTCTGTGCCTGGGCGAAATGGGCATCGCGAACACCGCGTCGGCGTCGGCGATCTGCGCGGGATTGTTCGGCGGCGACGCGCAAGATTGGGTGGGCCCGGGGACCGGTGTGGCGGGCGATGCGCTCGCGCATAAAAAGGCCGTGATCGACGAAGCGCTGAAGCTCCATTTTTCCAGCAAGCGCGATCCGCTGGACGTGCTGGCGCGTGTGGGCGGGCTTGAGCTTGCGGCGATCGCGGGGGCGGTGATGGCCGCGCGCTTGGCGCGCACGCCCGTGCTGCTCGACGGATTCGCCTGCACGGCCGCCGCCGCCGTACTTCATGCGCTCGACGAACATGCGCTCGACCATTGCATGGTGGCGCATATGTCGGCGGAGCCCGGGCATCGGCGCTTGCTCGACCAAATCGGCAAGAAGCCGCTTTTCGATCTCGGCATGCGCTTGGGCGAAGGCTCGGGGGCGGCACTCGCCATCGGCGTGGTCAAGGCGGCGGTCGCTTGCCACAACGGTATGGCGACCTTCGCCGATGCGGGCGTCGACGGCAAAGCGTAAGCCCCTCGTTTCTGCGCGGGTAGGGCGCGAAGTTATCGGGGCGTCGGCGCGCGCGGTTTGGGGCAGTCTGCGCCCCATGAAATTCGCGCCCTTCATCGATCTTTGTCTCGCCGCCCATGGGTATCAGCGCCCGCCGCGTATCGGCGAGGCCGTGCCCGTGCGCATTCCCGCCGGGCCTTCCCTCTTCGCGCGTATCGCGCGACGATGGAGGAAATGACCGACCCCGACTGGAACGATATCCGCGCCTTCCTCGCCATCGCCCGCGAAGGCAGCCTCGCCAAAGCGGCCAAGGCGACGAAACTGAGCCAAGCCACGCTCGGCCGCCATTTGCGGGCACTCGAGGAAACGCTCGGCGCGCCGCTATTCGATCGCTTGCCCAACGCGCTGCGCTTGACGGCGCTGGGGCGCGAAACGCTCGACGGCGCCAATGCGATGGACGACGACGCGGCGACGATTCTGCGCCGGGCCAAGCTCGCTGCCGAACCCGAATTGCGGCCCGTCGTCGTCACCTCGGTCAATTCGATCGCGTGGTTTTTGGTCCGCCATTTCGCCGAGCTGCAAGCCAAGCTCGCCGGCACGCCGCTGGTGCTGAAGGCGACGCGCCGGTCGGTCGATCTCGCGCGCCGCGAAGCCGATATTGCGCTGCGCATGCTCGCGTTGCCCGATGCGCCCGATCTGACGGGCCGCAAGATCGGCCGCGTGGGCAACGGCATCTACGCGTCGAAGGCCTATCTCGCGCGGACGGGGCGCAAGGCATCCGACGGAATCGCGGGCATCGACTATGTCGCGCGCGAAACGGGCTCCGAAGTCTCGCCGCAGGCGCGATTTTCGGCGGCGGTCGCGGGCCGCGTGCGCGTGATCATGCGCGTCTCCGAAACCTTCTTGCGCCATCAAGCGGCCCTCGACGGTGCCGGCGCCACGCTGCTGCCTTGCCATTTGGGCGACGCCGAACCGTCGCTCGTGCGCCTCGAAGGGCCGATTCCGGACCTGAACGAGGATATGTATCTCGTGATCCATCGCGATCTGCGCCGCGTCGCGGCCGTACGCCGCGCGGCCGATGCGATCGCGGCGCTGTGCAAGCGTCACGCGAAAGCGCTGATTGGGCGCTGACGCCGCCTTACTCGCTGGACTGCAAAAGCTGCCCGCGTTCGCGCGCGCGCCCGAAGGCGAACAGGAACGCGCCGAAGGCCAACGCCATGATGACGATGTTCAGCGCGAAGGCCTGGCCCAGCAGATCCCAGCGGAACACCTTGTCGATCACGACCGCGCGCATGCCTTCGAACACATAGGTCGACGGCAAGCACCAGGCGATCGGCTTTAACCACACCGGCAGCACCGAGACCGGATACCAGACGCCCGAAATCGGCTGGATGATGAAGATCGACGCCCAGGCGTAGCTTTCGGCGGCGAGGCCGAAACGGAACAGCAGCGCGCCGATCAGCAGGCCGATCGACCAGCCCAGCATCACCAGCATCGACCAGAAGGCGATCAGCGGCAGGCCGAGATCGAAGATCGAGTAGGCGAAAAGCGGGATCGCCAGCAGCGCCGCGGGCAGCACGCCGATCATCGAGCGCGTAACCGACAGCAGCATCAGCGACGTCGCGAATTCCCACGGCCGCAAGGGCGAGACGAACAGATTGGCGAGGTTGCGCGACCACATTTCTTCGAGCAGCGACAGCGTCAGCCCGAATTGGGAGCGCACCAGCACGTCCCACAGCAGCACGGCGCCGATCAGCACGCCCGCCGCGTTCGCGAACCAGCTGGAATGCTGGTTCAAGAACACGGTGACGAAGCCCCAAATCGTCATCTGCAGCACCGGCCAGTAGACGAGATCGAAGATCCGCGTCCAGGACGAGCGGAAGAGATAAAGATGCCGGCGCGCCATGGCGCCGATGCGGCCCAACGAACCGCTCATTGCGCGGCCACGTTCGACGTGCCGCGCGCCACGTCCAAAAACACTTGTTCCATATCCTCGCGTCCGTAGCGCGCGATCAGCGCGTTGGGCGTGCCGCGATCGACGATCCGCCCGCCTTTCATCATCAGCACGTCGGCGCACAGGCGCTCGACTTCGGCCATGTTGTGCGAGGCGAGCAGGATCGCGGCTTTCTCGGCCAGCGCATAGGCCTGCAAATGCCCGCGCACGCGATCGGCGGTGTCGGGGTCGAGGCTCGCCGTCGGCTCGTCGAGCAGCAGCAGCTCGGGCTTGTTGATCAGCGCCTTGGCCAAGGCCGCGCGCGTCTTCTGGCCGCTCGACAGCGAGCCGGTCTTGCGGTCGAGGAAATCGGTGAGGTCGAGCAGCGTGGCGAGCTCCTCGATCCGCGCTTTGAGATCGCCCACGCCGTAGAGCCCGCCGAACACGTCGAGATTTTCGCGCACGGTCAGGCGCGAGGGCAGATCGACGTAAGGCGAGGAGAAATTGATGCGCGGCAAGGCGGCGTAGCGATTGCGGCGCATGTCGATCCCTAGCACGTCGATCGTGCCGGAGGTCGGGATCAGAATGCCCAGCAGCATCGAAATCGTCGTCGTCTTGCCCGCGCCGTTGCCGCCGAGCAGGCCCACGATCTGCCCGCGCGGCACGTTGAACGTGATTCCGTCGACGGCGGGCGGGGCATCGTCGCGGAAACGCTTGGTCAGGTCGCGGACATTGATCGCATCGGCATTCATGGCAATGTATATGACCCGGCTTGCCGCCAAAGGCAAAGGGGCAAGGGGAATATCCGCGTGACCGCCGTTCCGAAGACACCGCCACAAAACATCGCTCCGCCGCCGCCCTTGGGCCGCGTGCGCCTGCGCACCCTCGTGGTCGTGCGCTGGATCGCCATCGCAGGCCAGACCGCCGCCGTGCTCGGCACCTATTTCGGCCTCGGCTTCCATTTCGCGCTGTTCCCGACCTTGGGCGCCATCGCGATCTCCGCGTTGCTCAACGCCGTGCTGACCTTCGACCGCCCGCAAGCCGGGCGGCTCGACGATCGCGCGGCGGGTGCCGTACTCGCCTACGACGTGATGCAGCTCGCCACGTTGCTCTATTTCACCGGCGGGTTGCAGAACCCCTTCGCGGTGCTGATGGTCGCCCCCGTCGCGGTTGCGGCGGCGTCGTTGTCGCGCGTGGTGACGACCGTGCTGGGCGTGTTGGCGATGGGTCTCGCCACGCTGCTCGCCATCTGGCACCAGCCTTTGCCATGGGGACCGGATGGTTTGTCGATGCCGCTGGAATTGCGCATCGGCGTGTGGTTCGCGATGGCGACGACGATCGTGTTCGTCGCGGCCTATGTCGCACGGCTTGCGGGCGAAGCGCGGCAGATGTCCGATGCGTTCGGGGCGGCGCAAGCCGCCCTCGCGCGCGAACAGCGGATGAGTGCCGTCGGCGGATTGGCGGCGGCGGCGGCGCATGAACTGGGCACGCCGCTCGCCACCATCGCGGTGGTGGCCAAGGAAATCGCGCGCGATCTGCCCGACGGCGATCTGAAAGCCGATGCCGATTTGCTGCTGCGCGAGACGATGCGCTGCCGCGACATATTGGCGCGCCTGGCCGCCAAACCCGAGGGCGGCGGGCCCGAAGGCAACCCGTTTCCGCGCCCTGCGCTACCCGTGCTGTTGCGCGAGATCGCGGATCGCTACGCGCGCGGCGTGCCGGTCGAATTCGATCAGGATTTCGAAGACGGCCGCGAACCGCCGATCGCGCGCACGCCGGAAATCGTGCAAGCGCTGGGAACGCTTGTGGAAAATGCCGCGACCTTTGCCCAACAGAAGATCGAGATTTTCGCCTGGTCGGATGAGGAATTCGTCGGCGTGGAGATCGAAGACGACGGGCCGGGCTTCCCGCCGGAGATTTTGGCGCGGCTGGGCGAGCCTTACGTCTCCACCCGCGTGGGCGACGGCGAGCACATGGGGCTGGGCGTGTTCATCGCAAGCACCTTGCTATCGCGCACGGGGGGTACTGTATCCTGGGGCAATCGCGAGGAGGGCGGGGCGCGCGTTTCGGTGCGCTGGCCCAAGGCGCGTTTCGGTTAAGGAAGCACCATGGATATGCAAGCTCCGGCGACGAACGCCGATTCCCGCAAATTGCTGATCGTCGAGGACGACGAAGCCTTCCGCCTGCGCCTGGCGCGCGCGATGGAACGGCGCGGCTATGCGGTCACGATGGCCGAATCGATCGCGGCGGCGGAAGCCGCCTTGGCGGGCGGTTATTCGCCCGAATGCGCGGTCGTCGATCTGAAGCTGGGCGATGGCTCGGGCCTCGATTTGGTCCCCCGCATCCGCCAAGCGGCCCCCGATTCGCGCGTCGTGATCCTCACGGGCTACGGCAATATCGCGACCTCGGTCGCGGCGATCAAAGCCGGCGCCGTCGACTACATTCCCAAACCCGCCGATGCCGACGTGATCGACGCGGCGCTGAACGCGGGCGACCGGGCGCTGCCCCAGCCGCCCGAACATCCGATGTCGGCCGATCGCGTGCGCTGGGAACATATCCAGCGCGTGTTCGAACAGTGCGAGCGGAATGTTTCCGAGACGGCGCGGCGCCTCAACATGCATCGCCGCACGCTCCAACGGATCCTGGCCAAGCACGCCCCGCGCGAAACCGCGTAACGGCGAATAACGGCGGTTGCGGGGCGTTGTGCTTCCGGCCATTTTGCCGGAGCCATGTTTTTGCCAGTTATTCGCGTCGTTCCCGCAATTCTTGCAGCGCTCTATTTCGCCTTGGCGCTGCGACCCGAAGCCGCCCTGATCGGCACGCCGATCGCGGAGGATGGCTGGTACGCGCTGACCGTCGCGCGCAACGTGGCGATGGATCGCGGCGTGACGATCGACGGACTGACCTGGACCAACGGTTTCCAGCCGCTATTCACCTTTATCGAGGCGGCGGGGTTTGCGCTTGCCGGCGGCCATACGATCGGCGGCTTGCGTGTGTTTTTCGTGCTCGCCGCCCTTGTACATGTCGCGGGCGCGTTGCTGGTCGCGCATCTCGCGCAAAGCTATGCGGGCAAGGACGATCGCATCGCGGGCCCGCTCGCCGCACTCGGCTATCTCGCCGCGATCAAATGCTACAACGATTTCTATACCGGGCTCGAAACCGGGTTGCAGCTCACGCTTTATGCCGCGATCTGGGCGCTGCATCGGCGCGACTGGCGTGGGGTTTGGCGGCGTGAAGCGATTCTGGGCCTCGCCCTCGGGCTGGTCGTGCTGACGCGGATCGACGCGGCGGTGTTCGTTGCCGTTCTCTGCGCGGACGAGCTTCGCCGTGGCTGGCGCGTGCGCTTGCCCGACGCGATCCGCCGCTGCTTCGTGGTCGGCGGCACGGCGGTGATCGTGTCGTCGCCCTGGTGGCTCTACAACGCGCTGGTCTTCGGCCATCCGATGCCGACATCGGGTTTCGCGCAGCAGGAAACGCTGGTCTCGCTCGACCGCACGCTCAGCGCCTTGTGGGCGCTCGCCAGCGTGGCGATGCCGTGGATCTTCGCCGGGGCGTACGAGGATCGCTGGGCCGAGATCGCGCGCGCGGTCGCGTTGGCGGCGATCGTGTTTCTGGTCTGGCGCCGGAAATGGCGGCCCGCAGGCGATCTCGGATTCCCGGCCGTGCTGCTCGCGGCCTATGCGGCGCTGGTCTTCTATTACTGGCTCACCTTCTTCGCGGATTGGTTCTACATTCGCTATTTCGCCCCCTTGTCGCTGCTTGCCTTCGTGTTCGTCCCGGTGATCTTGACGCGCACGGCGCCCAAAGCCGTGCCCGTGCTGGGCGGCGGCGTGGCGGCGATCATGGCGGTGCTATTGCTGCTCGCCTGGAAAAACTGGACGCCGTTCGGCGCCTCGGCGCATCACACCCAAGTCGAACTGGTCGAGGAATTCGTGGCGCCGGGCGAATTGGTCGCGGGCGGCCAATCGGGCACGCTCGGCTTCCTGCGCGATCAGGTCGTCAATATCGACGGCAAGGTAAACCCGGAGGCGCTCGCCTGGCGCCAACATATGTGGGACTATCTCGACAAGCTCGGCATCGAATGGTTCGCGGATTCGACTTGGTATGTCGAAACCTATCTCGGGGCCGAGCCCGAAAAGGTCGGCTGGCATCTGGTCGCCTCGCGCGGCGATTTCCGGCTCTATCAGCGGGTCAAGGAATGAAGCTGACGTTTCTGGGATCGGGCGACGCGTTCGGCTCCGGCGGCCGCTTCAACACCTGTTTCCTGCTGGAAAGCGGCGCCAAGCGCATCCTGGTCGATTGCGGTGCTTCGTCAATGGTCGCGATCCGCAAATTCGGCCTCGACCCCGCGACGATCGACGCCGTGCTGGTCACGCATCTGCATGGCGATCATTTCGGCGGCTTGCCGTTCTTCCTGCTCGATGCGCAGCTTGTCACCAAGCGCGCGCGGCCGTTGACGCTGTTCGGGCCCCCGGGATTCGAGAAGCGCCTGCTGGATGCGTGCGAGAATTTCTTCCCCGGCTCGACGCAAGCCAAGCGGCCTTACGAATTGTCGATCGCCGAATTGGCGCCCGAAACGCCGCACGACGTCGCGGGGTTTACGGCCACACCGTTCGAGGTGGTGCATTGGTCGGGCGGGCCGCCTTACGCCTATCGCCTCGAAGCCGACGGCAAGGCCTTCTGCTACTCGGGCGATACCGAATGGGTCGATGCGCTGATTCCGGCGGCGAAGAACGCGGATCTGTTCGTGTGCGAGGCTTATTTCTTCGACAAGAAGGTCAAATACCATCTCGACTGGCGCACGCTCGAAGCGCGCTTGGCCGAGATCGGCGCCAAGCGCACGATCCTCACGCATATGAGTGCGGAGTTGCTCGCGCGCTTGGGCGAGACCGCTTGCGAAACCGCCGACGACGGGAAGATCGTCGAATTCTAGATCAGGCTTTCGCGCCGACCGACGCGATCGCGCGGTTGGTCTTCAGCAGCGCGTCGAAATAGCCGATCGTCTTTTTGAGGCCCTCGTCGAGCTGGATCTTGGGCTGCCAGCCCAGGATCTTCTGCGCCTTGTCGATGATCGGCTTGCGCTGCATGGGATCGTCCGCCGGCAGCGGGCGCTGCACGAGCTTGGACTTCGCACTCGTCAAATCGATCACGCGCTCGGCGAGCTGCTTGATCGTGAATTCGACGGGGTTGCCGAGATTGATCGGGCCGGTGACGCTATCGGGGCTGTCCATCAGGCGCACGAAGCCTTCGATCAGATCGTCGACGTAGCAGAAGCTGCGCGTCTGCGCGCCGTCGCCGTAGATCGTGATGTCTTGGCCCTTCAGCGCTTGGACGATGAAGTTCGACACCACGCGCCCGTCGTTCGGGTGCATGCGCGGCCCGTAGGTGTTGAAGATGCGCGCGACCTTGATCTTCACGCCGTGCTGGCGGTGATAGTCGAAGAACAGCGTTTCGGCGCAACGCTTGCCTTCGTCGTAGCAGGCGCGCGGGCCGATCGGGTTGACGTTGCCGCGATATTCCTCGGGCTGCGGATGCACTTCCGGATCGCCATACACTTCCGACGTCGAGGCCTGGAAGATCTTCGCCTTCACGCGCTTGGCGAGGCCCAGCATGTTGATGGCGCCATGGACGGAGGTCTTGGTCGTCTGCACCGGATCGAATTGGTAATGGATGGGCGAAGCCGGGCAGGCGAGGTTGTAGATCTCGTCGACCTCCAGATAGAGCGGGAAGGTCACGTCGTGGCGCAGCACCTCGAAATGCGGGTTGCCGAACAGATGCGCGATATTGTCCTTCGTGCCGGTGAAGTAGTTGTCCACGCACAGCACGTCGTGCCCGGCGGCGACCAGCCGTTCGGACAGATGCGAGCCGAGGAAACCGGCGCCGCCGGTGATCAGAATACGCTTGCGCAAGGCCATGTTCGGAAACCCTTCGGGTCTAATGCCGTGCCCGGATATCAGGACCGGGCTTGACGTACAACGTCTTCGACGATCAGGAATTCCCGATCGCCGCCATGCAGCACGGCCGCCCCCAGCCGGAAATTCCGGTAAACGCCCAGATCGATGCCGATCCGATGCCGGAAATCCTGGGGTTCCTTGAAGATCGTGTGGCCATGAACGACCACCGCGCCGGGATCGAAATCGGCGTCCAGGAACGCCTCGCGGATCCACATCAAGTCCAGCGGCGACTGGGCGTCCAGCGGCACGCCGGGGCGCACCCCGGCATGGGCGAAGAAATACCCGCCGACCCGGTGATGGCTTTTAAGCGCGCGAAGCTGGGCGAGGCCCGCGTCGCCCAAAGCCCGGGCGAGGGCCACGCGCTGCTCGGCGGGCGTCCAATGCCGGGCAACACCGTAGCTTTCCATCGTCTCCAGCCCGCCATTGCGGAACCAACGCTCCGGGTCGAACGAATCGTCGATGAAATCGAGCATCAGCTTTTCGTGATTGCCCATCAGATCGGCGCGTTCGAAGCCCGGCCAGTCGCGCGTCAGGCGTTCCAGCACGCCTTTTGAGTCGGGGCCGCGATCGACGTAATCGCCCAGATGGACCAGCACGCGGCGCGTGGCATCGCGCGTTGCCGCGTCGGCGCGGATGCGCGCATGCATTTCATCCAGGATATCGGCATAGCCATGCACGTCGCCGACGGCGTAGATCACGGTATCGTCGGGGAGCATCGTCGAAATCCGTCAGCTCTCGATCGCCGCGCGGATGAGGGCGACGTGTTTTTCCAAATGCGGCGGCACGGCTGCACCGTCGCGCACCGCGCGGACCAGTTCCGGGATCGGCCCGTCGAGGCGCGCATGATCCATGATCTCGCCGGGGAAGGTGCCGACGGGCGCATCGACTTGCAAGGATGGCGGCAAGGCGGCGGGGCCGAGCTTCACCAGCATCGCGGCCATCGCCGTGCGTTCGACATCCGGGCCGCCGATGCCGTGGGCGGCGGCCAACGCCGTGACGCGGGCCGAGGCGCGGCGCGCCATCGCGGCCGAGCGGGGGTCTCGCTTGGCGGCCAAATTCATCAATGTGCGGGCGAGGCGCCGGACGGTCTCTTCCGGGTCCGGTGCGGCGCCCGAGGCGTTGGCCGCAAAGGGCACCGATCCCGTCGTCCGGGGCCCGGCCACGGCGGGGCGCACGGGTTGGCGGCGGACGATGCGGATTTCCTCGGTGGTTTCGCTCTCGGCGGCGGCCTTGGCCTCGGCACGCGCCATCAGCCGCAGGCGCAAAGCCTGGCCCACGGCCAAGCCCAGCACGATCAGCAATCCCCAAACCAGCAGCGGGTCATCGCCTTCCGGAAACATAGCGTTGGAAGCCTACACCCCTCTCGCCCGTTCTGTCCCGAGACGACGCTTTCGTGGCACGGAGATTTGCCCTATGCTCGCGCCCGCTTCGCACTCCCCGATACTCGGGCAACATATTGGTATGAAACGTAAAAACGCCGTCGTCGCGGCCGATCTGCAAACCCTCGTGCTGGGGGCGTTGCGGGCGGCCGATCTGGGTGCCGTCGCTTTGGCCGCGGTCGTCGCGTATTGGGCGCGCCATGATTCCTGGACGCTGCCCGATCTCTATCTGATCGCCGTGCTCGCCGCGGTGATTTTGGCCGCGAATTTTTTCCAGCTCGCGAAGCTTTACGTCTTCGCCAATCTGTCGCGCCTTGCCAGCCAATTCGGCAAGATCGCGATGGCGTGGACGGCGGTGATGGCGAGCCTGATCGCGCTCGCCTATTTCACCCAGACCTCGGTCGCGTTCAGCCGCGCCTTCATGATCGGCTGGTTCGCGTTGGGCTTCGGCGCGCTGATCCTGGTGCGCCTGCTGCTGCTGCTCCAACTCGACAAATGGCGCGTCGACGGGCGGCTTGCGCAGAACGTCGCGGTGATCGGGGCGGGCGAGATGGGCCGCGCGTTCCTCAAACATCTCGCCGATGTCGATACGCATGAATACCGGATCATCGGCGTGTTCGACGATCGCAAGGACCGGCTGCCGCCGGAACTCGAAGGCCATAAGGTCGCGGGCACGGTTGACGATCTGATCGCGCATTCCAAGACCGGGGCGGTCGACGCGATCATCGTGGCGATGCCCTGGCAGGCCTCGTCCGATTTGCAGGAGCTGATCAAGAAGCTCAAGACCGTGCCGGTCGACGTGAAGCTCTGCCCCGATTACATCGGCACCTATCTGCCCGCGCGCGGCTTCCACGCCATCGCGGGCATTCCGATGCTGTCGGTGCTCGAACGCCCGCTCTCGGGCTGGAGCCTGGTGCTGAAGGCGCTGGAAGATCGCGTGCTGGGCGCCATCCTGCTGGTGCTGCTGTCGCCCGTACTCGCCTTGGTGGCGCTGGCGATCAAGCTCAACAGCCCGGGGCCGATCCTGTTCCGCCAGCCGCGCTACGGCTTCGCGAACAACCCAATCGTCGTCTACAAATTCCGCTCGATGTATCACGGCCGGGTGGAGGCGCCGCATGTGCCCCAGGCGACGCGCGACGATCCGCGCGTGACGCGCGTGGGCCGCTTCCTGCGCAAGACCTCGCTCGACGAGTTGCCGCAGCTTTTGAACGTGCTCAAGGGCGATATGTCGCTGGTCGGCCCGCGCCCGCACGCGGTCGCGCATAACGAGCAATACGCCAAGATCATCGACGATTATCTCGCCCGCCATCGCGTGAAGCCGGGCATCACCGGCTGGGCGCAGGTCAACGGTTTGCGCGGCGAGACCGACACGCCCGAGAAGATGCGCCGGCGCGTGCAGTTCGACCTTTACTATATCGACAACTGGTCGCTGATCTTCGATCTGAAGATCCTGGCGCTGACGCCGATCGCCGTGCTCGGCAAGGAAAACGCGTACTGAGCCGTCAGCGATCGTAGGGGGCAAGCGGATGCGTGGCTCAGCCCAGTTCATTGCAAAGACGACAAAAACCTTCCCATTTTTTGCCATCCCAGAACAGCCCGCCATCATCATCCCAGATGACGCGACGGCCGTTGATCAAGACCGGAAATAACTGCGCCCGTCCCGCGCGTGCGCGATATCTTTCCGGTATCCGACCGACCATCGGCGATTTCGTCAACAATATTGCCATCCGCGCAGGCGGTGGATCGTATGCATAGAACGGCGTTTGAGCATGCCATTCGCCGTTGCGCTTGGCGAACAGCGCCGACGCCGAACACCCGGCCGTGCCGCAATACGCACCCGCGCCAACGGCGAAGGCGACCCAGGGCTGTCCCTTCGGTTCGATCCGCACGCGGCCGACATAGACCTGGCTGGCATCGAATCCGAACAGCTCGTCGATTTTCGGATTTTCGTAATGCGCGGCTAAATCTGGATCGCTTGCGATAACGCGTTCGGCGAGCGCGATGAGTTCCGGGTCGCGCGTCTGGGTAAGATCGTACAAAGGAACCACTTCGACGCGATCCCTCGACCATTGGGCGTTTGCGACGATCGGTATCGCCATCGATTCGCTGAGTGCCGCGACGGCGGCCAGCAAGGCGACCCCGGCGATGATCGAACGGATGGAGGGCTCATCGGTGCGGGACATTGGCGAATTCCCTCAAGCGCTGTTCGATGGCTTTGTGTGCCTTCTCCATCGACTCAATTTCCTTCGGGCTTCTGTCCGAATTTTGGATTTCATCCAGCCCCTTTTGAGAATTCCATTCATTCTCGCGCATCCGCACCAGATAGTCGCGGACGGCCCTAGCGCCTTGCCGATGTGCCGCCGCCAAAAGGCCCGATTCGGTTATTTTGAACTTGGCCTCAAGTCCATCGACGTCTTTGCCGACATGGTTATAAGCGCCATTACTTTTAAGTTGCTTGTCGTTTCGCGCCATTATCATGTCGAACGCCTTGTTTTGCGCATTCTGGCTGGCAAGAAACTCGGCATCGGTCTTGACGCCCAACGCATTGCCCGCACGCCAATTTCCGCTTGCGTCCTTCAAACCCGCATCGACGAAAGTCTTCGGCAGAATCTGATATCGACCCATTGCCTTCGAGCCTGAGTTCACCGTACCCCAGGGCGGGACAGGAATGTTGCCTGCTTCGGCGGTGGCGATTGCGTCGCGGAAATTCGACGATAGCGCCGGCGTCGAAGGCGGACGCGCCTGCGGTGCTGTCGGTCTCGGCGCTGGCGGCTTCGGTGCTGCTGATACCGGCGGCCGTTGCGCGGGTTGCTGCTTCCGGCCTTTGGCTTCGGCGATTTGGATCGCGTCGGCGTCTTCGTCTTGGCCGGTGAAATCCTCGTCCGTCGTTTCCGGCGCATTCGCGGGCTGGAACTGGTCGTTCCCGCTGAAGTTCTGATTCGCGTCGTCGCTGGCTTGCGCATCGCCGAGCAAGCGGGCGCGCAAATGCGGCGGCCAGTTGTTGGCGTCGAGCAAGCCGTCGTCGTAGACGGCGTTGGCGCGCTGCTGTTCCTCGAATTCGCGCTTGGCGTCCAAGCGCTCGCCGAATGCTTTGACGTAGTCGGGATCGAGCAGCCCGTCGCGCGATAGCGGCGGCAACGAGGCGTAAGGCTGGCGGACCATCGGGCCTTCCTCGCCGGGCCGGTGCGGCAGCGGTGTTGCGGCGCCTTTATCATCGCCGGGCCGGTGCAGCATATCGCTGATTTCGCCGCGCATATCGCCGATGCGAATCCCGATCGGTCGGTCGTTGGCGATCGGGCCGCCGAAGAATTGGCGTTGCAGATCGGGCGTGTCGCCCAGGGCCGATAGGATCGCGCGGATCGCGTCGCCGCCTTGGCCGGGCTTGGTTTGGTCCCACTGGTTCACGAAGTCGCGCGCCTGGACGATGCCGGGTAGGCCCTGATTGCGGACATAAGCCGCGAGCATCTCGGGCGCGTCGGCCAGGCCGCTGCGATGGCGCTGGAGATATTCGGCCATCGATCGGTTCGAGCCGACCATATCCTCGTCCGGGGCTGGCAGGCCGGGGATCGGCGCGAGTTTGATCGCGCCGTAAGTGCCGTTCAGCAGACCGGGTTCGCCTTGCGCCAAACGGTCATGATGTTCGTCGACCTCGCGCGGGCTCGGGGCCGGGTATTTTCCCAGGCTCGCGCCAAACTGGTCGCGCATCTTCGTGATCGTCGGCCCGCCGGGGCGCAGCCAGCCATCGATTTTCAGATCGTTGCGCTTCTGATAGCTGCGGATCGCGTTGCCGCCTTGGCCGAACATCAGCCCAGTTCATTGCAACGACGGCAAAAATCTTGCCATTCTTTGCCATCCCAGAACTGCCCGCCATCCTCGCCCCGGATGACGCGACGACCGTTGATCAAGACCGGAAATAACTGCGCCCGTCCCGCGCGCGCGCCACTTCTTCCAGGTATCCAACCGACCGTCGGCGACGTCGTCAACAATATTGCCATCGGTGCAGGCGGCGGATCGGATCGAAAAAACCACGTTTGGGGCCGCCATTCGCCGTTGTGCTTGGCGAACAGGTACGACGTCGAACATCCGGCCGTGCCGCAATAATTGCTCGCACTGATGACGATGGCGACCCAAGGCTGCCCTTTCGGTTCGATCCGCACGCGGCCGACATAGACCTGGCTGGCATCGAATCCGAACAGCTCGTCGATTTTCGGATTTTCGTAATGCGCGGCTAAATCTGGATCGCTTGCGATAACGCGTTCGGCGAGCGCGATGAGTTCCGGGTCGCGCGCCTGGGTGAGATCGTACAAAGGAACTACTTCGAAGCCGTGCCTCGACCATTCGGCGTTCGCGACGATCGGTATCGCCATCGATTCGCTGAGTGCGGCAACGGCGGCCAGCAAGGCGACCCCAGCGATGATCGAACGGATGGAGGGCTCATCGGTGCGGGACATTGGTGAATTCCCTCAAGCGCTGTTCGATGGCTTTGTGCGCATCCATCATCGACTTAATTTGCTGCGGGTTTCTGTCCGAATTTTGGATTTCATCCAGTCCCTTTTGAGAATTCCATTCATTCTCGCGCATCCGCACCAGATAGTCGCGGACGGCCCCGGCGCCTTGCCGATGTGCCGCCGCCAAAAGACCGGATTCGGTTATTTTGAACTTGTCCTTGAGGCCATCGACGTCTTTGCCGATATGGTTATAAGCGCCATTACTTTTAAGTTGCTTGTCGTTTCGCGCCATTATCATGTCGAACGCTTTGTTCTGCGCGTCCTGGCTGGCAAGAAATTCGGCATCGGTCTTTACGCCCAGCGCATTGCCCGCACGCCAATTTCCGCTTGCGTCCTTCAAGCCCGCATCGACAAAAGCATCCTTGAGAATCTGATATCGACCGATTGCCGTCGAACCTGGGTTCCTGGCATCCCAAGGCGGGACCGGATTATCGCCAGCTTCGGCAGCGGAAATCGCCTCGCGGAACTTCGACGATAGCACCGGCGTCGCTGGTGGACGCGCTTGCGGTGCTGTCGGTTTTGGCGCTGGCGGCTTCGGTGCTGTCGACGCCGGCGGTCGTTGCGCGGGCTGCGACGGACGGCCTTTGGCTTCGGCGATTTGGATCGCGTCGGCGTCTTCGTCTTGGCCGGTGAATTCCTCCTCCGTCGCCTCCGGCGCATCGGCGGGCTGGAGCCGGTCGTTCCCGCTGAAGTTCTGATTCGCGTCGTCGCTGGCTTGCGCATCGCCGAGCAAGCGGGCGCGCAAATGCGGCGGCCAGTTGTTCGCGTCGAGCAAGCCGTCGTCATAGACCGTGTTGGCGCGCTCCTGTTCCTCGAACGCGCGCTTGGCCGCGAGGCGTTCGCCGAACGCCTTGATGTATTCGGGATCGAGCAGCCCGTCGCGCGATAGCGGCGGCGTGTAAGGCAGACGAATCGGGGCCCCAATTTCGCCCGGCCGATATGGCAGCGGGACCGCGACGCTTTCGTCTTCGCCGGGCCGGTACACCAGATCGTCGATCCGAATCCCGATCGGGCGGTCATTGGCGATCGGGCCGCCGAAGAATTGCCGTTGCAGCTCGGGCGCGTCGCCCAGGGCGGTCAGGATCGCGCGGATCGCGTCGCCGCCTTGGCCGGGTTTCGTTTGGTCCCATTGCCCGACGAAGTCGCGCGCCTGGACGATGCCGGGCACACCCATCGTGCGGATGTAAGAGGCGAGCGTATCCGGCGCGTCGGCCAGACCGCTGCGATGACGCTGGAGATATTCGGCCATCGAGCGGTTCGACCCGACCATATCTTCATCGGGTGCGGGCAGGCCGGAGATCGGCGCGAGTTTCAATTCGCCGTAGGTGCCGTTCAGCAGACCGGGTTCGCCTTGGGCCAAACGGTCGTGATGTTCGTCGACTTCGCGCGGGCTCGGGGCCGGGTATTTTCCCAGGCTCGCGCCGAACTGGTCGCGCATCTTGGAAATCGTCGGCCCGCCCGGGCGCAGCCAGCCATCGACCTTCAAATCGTTGCGCTTCTGGTACGACCGGATCGCGTCGTCCAACGTGTAGAGCCCCCAGCCGGTGGGCCCATCGGTCTTGGCGAGGTCGAGATCCCCGGCGTTTCCGAGGATCGTCTGGACCTTGATGTTGTCGGCGCGGCGCGTGGGATAGCCGAGCCCCACATCGGCATCGAGGTCGAAGAACCCGTTCGAGCGTCCCGGCATTTGAAACGGGACGCCGTAATCGTCGTCGGACATGTCGAACGGCATACGGGGCAGGGCAGACATCGGGCGCGACTCCGCGATTGCGGCCAACGCGGATGCGCCGGCACAAGGTTTAAGACGACATGAGAGACCCAGCAGGATGAAACCAAGTCGCGGAATGCCCCCGCATAGGCTGGGCAGACCACATGAGTACAAAACTAGTCCAAAAAGAACGTAACGTCAACTATGAAATTACGAGAAAAACAACCGCAGGCGTAGCTGGCCGCGTCACCGCTCCGCGACGATTTTATAGAGCCGCCCGGCGACCGGCGCTTCGCCTTCGCGCATCCCGTTGATGATGCGGAAGCGCTCGCGCTCGAACCCGTCATTCGCCGTCATGCGGCGCGCGAGCGAGTCGAAATTATCGCCGGCGGCGGCGCGCACCAGGCGGATGCGCAGCGGCTCCGCCGCTTGCGCTTCCTGCGCGGTCAGCGAGCGCACCGAATAGGTCGTGCGCCGGAACGCCTCCTGTTCGCGCGTCATCACCTGCGGCGGGGCGAGGAACAGAATGCGGAAATAGGTGCCGTCGGGCATGCGGATCGCGACCAGCCGCGCATCGACCGCCCCGTTCTGGCCGCGCAACCGCGTGACGCCGGTCGCCGCTTGCATGCCGTTGACCGTGATGCGCTCCACGCCCGCAAGCTGGGCGCCCTTCGCCCATTCGCCGGCGAGGAACGTCGCGGGATCGGCCGCGCGGCCGCGGCGCATGTCGAAGGTGATCTGCGCGCCGTCGGGGCCGGTGGCGCGCACCGCATCCTGGCTGTCGCTCAGCCGGTATTTCTCGGGCGCTTCGAAACGGAAACGCAGCTTGGGATGGGTGAAGGTGCGGCCTTTGACGAAACCCGAATCGGCGTCGCCGCCCACCGCCATGCCCTCGATCGCGGCGTAATATTCCTCGACGTTTTCGCGTGGGTTCGCGACCGCTTGCAGCCCTTGCGCGCGCGCGGCGGCGAGCGCTTCGCGCACGCGGTCGGCGGTGCGCGGATGGGTCTGCATGATCGAGAATTGATCGGCCTCGTCGGGCGAGCGCCCGGCGATCTGCATTTCAAGCCGCGCGCCCTGGCCGAGCTTGGCGAGCATATCGGCCGCTTCGTCGGGGTTGTAGCCGACCAGCGACATGTAGCGCACGCCCAGCTTGTCGGCCTCGAATTCCTGGTCGCGCGAATAGGAGGCGAGCACCGTGCCCGCGATGGCGCCCGAGGCTTGGCCCGCGAGATTGCCCGCGTCGCTCGAGCCCGTGAGGACCGCCACACCGATCGAGAAGATCGTGGCGCCGATATTCGCGGCGGTGGTTTGCGCCATACGCTCGGCCGTGTGGCGCGCGGTGACGTGGCCGATCTCGTGGCCGAGGACGGAGGCGAGCTCCGCCTCGCTGCCCATCAGCGCCAGCAACCCGCGCGTGATGTAGACATAACCGCCGGGCAGCGCGAAGGCGTTGTAGATGTCCGAATTCAACACCGTGAAGGTGAATTTGAGATCGGGCAGTTCGGAGCGGCGCGCCAAACCTTCGCCCACGCGCTGCACATAGGCGGCCAAGCGCGGATTGTTATAGGCGCCGCCGAAAGCCTCCAGCACTTTGGGATGCTCGTCCGCGCCGATCTTGGCTTCGTCCGCCGCCGACATGGTGACGAATTGCGAGCGGCCGGTCGCTTGGTTCTGCGCGCAAGCGCCCAGCGTCAGGGCCGCGAGGGCGAGGGCGGACGCGGCCAGCGCGCCGCGAAAGCGGGACAAGGTGATCATGCGGCCCCGACTCTGCGGCGTTCCAGGCATGCACGTCAACGCCTTGCCTGCGTCTTGACCCCGCCGGGACGGGGGGCGCAAAGTGCCGCGTCATGCCCGCTCCCGACGCGACTTCGCGCACCGATCTTTTTCCGCCCATCGATCCCTACGGCACGGGCTTTTTGCGCCTGGACGACCGGCATGCGATGTATTGGGAGCAAAGCGGAAACCCCCGCGGCGTGCCGGTGATTTTCCTGCATGGCGGGCCGGGGGCGGGTGCCACGCCCGCGCATCGCCGGTTTTTCGATCCCTATCATTATCGGATCGTGGTGTTCGACCAGCGCGGGGCGGGACGATCCACGCCGCACGGCGCGATCGACGACAACACGACGCCGCTTCTGGTCGCGGATATGGAGCGCTTGCGCCTGCATCTGGGCATCGATCGCTGGCACGTGTTCGGCGGGTCGTGGGGCTCGACGCTGGCGCTGGCTTACGCGCAAACCCATCCCGAACGCGTGCGCTCGCTGACGCTGCGCGGCATTTTCCTGGGCCGCAAACTGGAACTCGAATGGTTCCTGTACGGCATCGGCAACGTCTTCCCCGAAGCGTGGCGCGAATTCGCCGGACATCTGCCGGAAAACGAGCGTTCCGATCTGCTGGGCAATTACTGGCGCCGCTTGATCGATCCCGATCCCGCGATCCATCTCGCCGCCGCGCGGGCGTGGAGCGCTTACGAAGGTTCGTGCTCGACGCTGCTGCCCAGCCCCGAAACCGTGCAGGCTTTCTCCGAAGACCGTATGGCGCTGGGCCTCGCGCGCATCGAAGCGCATTATTTCCGCCACGGTTTGTTCATGGCGGAAAATGCGTTGATCGACGGTGTGCCGCGCATGCGCCATATCCCCGGCACGATCGTGCAGGGCCGCTACGACATGGTCTGCCCGATCGTCAGTGCCGATCTTCTGGCCAAGGCTTGGCCCGAGGCGCGCTATCACATCGTCGCCGATGCCGGCCATTCGGCGATGGAACCGGGCATTCGCGCCCAGCTCGTCGCCGCGATGGAACGGGCCAAGCGCCTGTGAGCGGGCCCGCGATGATCGAATTGATGATCGAGACCTGGCGCGTGCCCGGCGTCAAACCCCATTACCTGTGGAGCGTGTGGGAGGACGGCAAGCGTTCCGCCCTTTCGCGCCCCCATCCTTCGCTCGATATCGCCGAGACTGACGGTATCGATTATGTGCGGCGCAATTTCGGCCGCGATCCCGACCGAGTGACCCCCATATGACCGCGACCGCCCCCACGCCTTTGCTGAGTCCCTCGCCCATCCCCACCCGCGACGTCGCGGTGATCGGCACCGTGGGCCTCGTCCACTCGACCAGCCACTTGTTCCAATTCGCGCTGCCGCCGATGTTCCCGCTGTTGCAGGCGGAGTTCGGCGTGGACTACACGGCCCTGGCGCTGGTGATCTCCACCTTTTATGTCGCGTCGGGCCTGGGCCAAGCCTTTGTCGGCATCATCGTCGACCGTTACGGCGGCCGAATTTCGCTCGCTTGCGGCACGACCGCCTTGTCGGTCGGGATCGGCGGCATGGCCTTCGCGACCGATTTCTGGATGCTGTTCCCGCTGGCATTGATCGCGGGGGCGGGCAATTCGGTGTTCCACCCGGCCGATTTCTCGATCCTGTCGAGCCGCGTATCGCCCCATCTGACGGGGCGCGCCTTCGCGATCCACGCTTTCGGCGGCACGCTGGGTTTCGCGGCGGCCCCCGTGCTGCTGTCGACATTGGGCTTCGCCTTCGGCTGGCGCACGGCGTTGATGCTCGCCCTGGTCTACGGCCTCGCCCAGGCGCTGATCGTCTGGCAAGCGAAGGATCTGCTGGGCGCGGCGGCGCACGGGCCCCATCCGGCGCGCAAGGAAAGCCCGCGCGAAGTGCTCGCCGGTTTCGGCAAGCTGATGACGATGCCGGCCTTGCTCGCGGCCTTCGCCTATCTGTCGATGACCTCGATGGCCGGTGGTGCCGTGCAATCCTTCGGCGCCGCGACGCTGTCGCTGCTCTATTCGGTCGATTATCAGACCGCGACGGTCGCCGTGGCGCTTTATCTCGGCGGGCAGGCGATCGGTATTCTCGCGGGCGGCTTCCTCGCCGATGCGACCGACCGACACGAGCTGGTCGCGGGCGTGGGCCTTGTGATCGCGGGCGCCTTCATCCTCGCGATCCTTTTGCCCGATCGGCCCTATTTCTTCGCCGAAGCTTGCTTCGCGCTGGCGGGTGTGGCGGGTGGCGTGACCGCCGCGTCGCGCGACTTGCTGGTGAAGAAGGTGGCGCCCGCCGGGGCGATGGGCCGGACCTTCGGTCTCGTCTATTCGGGCTTCGATATCGGCCTGCTGATCGGCCCGTTCGTCGCGGGCGTGCTGCTCGATATGGGCAAGCCCACGCTCGTGCCCGTGGCGATCGCGCTGGTGTTCTGCTCGACCTTCCTGGTCATCCGCGCGGTCGATGCGTTCGGCCGCGCCAATCAGGCGGCGAAGGCGAAAGCGGCGGCCGCCGCGCAATGAAGCGCTTCGCCGCCGCATTTTTGGTGTTGGCTCTGTTCGCGGCACCCGCCGCGGCGCAGCAGCGCAAGCCCGTGGCGCTGCCCACGCAAAGCGTGCGCAGCGGCGATCTCGACACGATCCTGACGGAACGCGCGTTCCGCTTGATCGTGCCCTATAGCAAAACCCATTTCTTCATCGACAAGGGCCGCGAGATGGGCGTGGCCGCCGAGTTCGGCCGCGAATTCGAAACCTGGCTCAACAAGCGCCACGCCAAGAAGGGCTTGCCGATCCGCGTCGTGTTCGTGCCCACATCGCGCGACAAGCTGTTTTCGGCGTTGCTGAACGGGCGCGGCGACGCGGTCGCGGCCAATCTCACGATCACCGAGAAGCGCGCGGAAATCGTCGATTTCGCGCAGCCCTGGCTCACCGGCGTCGACGAGATTCTCGTGACCGGCCCGGCCGCACCCGCGACACTCGCCGGGCTCGACGATCTCGCGGGGCGCGAATTGCCGGTGCGCGAGGGGACCAGCTATATCGAGCATGTCGACGCGATCAACGCCGATTTCGCCAAGCGCGGCTTGGCGCCGATCAAGGTCGTCAAACTGTCGGCGCGGCTGCAGACCGAAGACGTGTTGCAGATGGTCGGCGCCGGTTTGCTGCCCTGGGCGATCGCGGATTCGCATGTCGCCGGATTTTGGGGGCGCGCGGACACGAAGCTGACCCTGCGGCCCGATATCGTGTTCAACGAGGGCGGCGAAATCGCCTGGGCCATCCGCCCGGACTCGCCGCTGTTGAAAGCCGAGCTCGACGAATTCTTCGCCGCGCGCAAGCAGGGCACCGCCTTCGGCGCCACGATCCTGCGCCGTTATTACGGCGGCCGCGCGACGGTGCGCAACGCCGCCGCCGCCGACGATTCCGCGCGGTTCGGCGCGATGGTCGAAAGCTTCCGCCGCCATGCCGGCACCGCCAATTTCGACTATCTGCTGCTGGCCGCCCAGGGCTATCAGGAATCGCGGCTCGACCAGAAACAGGTCAGCCCGCGCGGGGCCGTCGGCATCATGCAATTGCTGCCCAGCACGGCGGAAGCGCCGCCCATCGGCATCAAGGGCGTGGCGCACGACCCCGATCTCAACATCAAAGCCGGGGCGGCGGTGATGGCGCTGTTGCGCAAGCGCTACGTCAACGATCCCGCGCTCGACGAGGTCGACCGGACGCTGCTGACCTTCGCCGCCTATAACGCGGGGCCGGGAAATTTGCGCAAATTCCGCCGGCGCGCGACGCAAATGGGCCTCGACCCCAATGTCTGGTTCGACAATGTCGAGGTCGCGGCGGCGCGCATCGTGGGCGCCGAAACGGTCCATTACGTCGGCAATATCTATAAATATTACGTGGCCTATAGCCTCGCCATGCAGCAGGGGGAGGAGCGCTTGGGCCGCGCCCCGCGCCCGGCGCCCGCCGCCGCCAACTAGTCGGCGTTTCGGGGCCTATGCTATAAGCCCATTCCGCGTGGCCTTGGTCCCCGTAGCTCAGCAGGATAGAGCGGCAGTTTCCTAAACTGTAGGTCGGAGGTTCGATTCCTCTCGGGGACGCCACGCGTACATATTGATCATAGTTTCGTTTTTCTTCCGCTTGCCCTAAGCCACCATCCTCTGCCGTCGGCTTCAAGCCCAATAACTCAAAGTAAAAGCACGAATAGGCACTGCGAGTAGATCGATACCTTTAAATGTGTTTCTTTTATTATTTAGAATGCCATTCTAATCTGTGACGGCCTCTTCATTACCCTTTGCATGGGCTGTTGAGAAATGACCGTAGATAAAGAGTGGCTTCTTCTGCGCAAAGAGACGCAGCGGTTTTTTTCTGACGCAACATGGGTTCCTCTGCGGGCATCTATCGATGATACCCGGGGAGAAGTCCGAGATTTAGACTACATAAGCGACTCATTTCTTTGTGGGTCTGTCGCTTTTCCGCCAGAGCATAGGCAGTTTGCGGACGGTCTTACTTGGGAAGATATCGGAATTGCATGCAGCGCCCAACCTTGCGCCTTTAAGGATGGATACTATTCATCCATCGAACAATATAGTTACAACGATAAAAATCCGATTGGCGTGCATTTAGTCTTTGAGCATCCGCAGCCAGTTATTGGCGGGAAAAAATGGATACTAAATCCTGATCTAGTGGTTGCGCTTCGGTTGATCAAAGAAGGCGACAATTGGGTTAGGCCGGAGGAAGATTTTGTAATTGTCGCGCGCGAGATCTTCGATGCAGACGGGAATCATAAACAGATCGAAATCAAGCGAGAATTCCTTCTCGATTACTTGGCGGCCAGAAATCTAGCCCTACGCCTATCTTATTATCGTCAAAGAGTAGCGAATGTATTGGCGATCGAAGGTAGCCCATTTGAAGGCTTGAATAACTGTCGCGAAGATCGCGATCATGGCCGCTTCGAAGTGAGCGTCCGAACGCTACACGCTATATTCGGCGGAAGCTGGGCATTGTTTCGATCTTGGCGAACCGACGTCGATGTGGAAGCAGATGCACCGATACTCGGGCCTGAGACAAGCAGCAATTCAGAATATGAAAAATCAGAGGGCCATCGCCAAGATATTGAAGGCGTGCGCGTGGAAGCAGAATTTTGGCGCGATGAATGGATTGACCATCAAGGTCGTAGCATTCGAGTTCGCGGTGACGTGGATAACTTTCTTCCTCAGTTCATCGTGAAGACGGATGGTTCACGGATGCCATCTGCCGAACTAGATAATGAAGACATCGGACGCTGGTTGTGGTTTCGACCAACTGTTGTTAGTGAGCTTTTGAGCCATCGCGGCTTTTCATTGGAATGGCACACTGCCGAAACGGGTAGCATTCGCTCCACCTCCGGGTACTCTACGCATTTCGGAATCAATGCCGCTGATCTAATTACGGTCTATGCGTATGATATTGCTCGGCTGGCGGCTTGGGAGCAACATGTATGGGCAGCGCATAATGTTGCTCCCGATGGCAAAGTTTCAGTAGAGCTACTGTCTGCCCAAGTAAAGACGCAGATTGCAAATACGCGAGCGGTTGAAGATTCGCTGTTTGAAAATATGCGAATGCTTGAGGCCGCATTTCAAAAACACTTTAATATAAAGATATTTAATCACGATATTAATGATGCCTTGGTTAAGCAGCAAGTATCTCGATTTATGAGTAAAGACCAGGCGTCTTTACTGCGGTTAGCAAAAGAGCTTGTTCGTGTGTTTACAGATCGTCTTGACGTACGCGAGCTCCGTAAACTTTCACAAAATGCAAAGAAGGAAGATCTTAAAACAAATAAGCTCCTTGAAGATATTTTGGCTCAAAGAGCTGGAGCCGAGAGAGCGCGCTCCGTCTTTGGGCCTATTGTCGGCACATATGAGATGCGCCTAGGTGATGCTCACCCAACTAGCAAGCAGATAGGAGATGCTTTAGAGCTCGCTGGGATTAGGCAAGATGTTTCCTTTCTAAGGCAAGGAGAAAGACTCATTCAGAATTTTGGCGATGCAATCTATTCGATTGGCGATCTGATTTTTGGCTCGAATTGAGCGTAGGCCAATTTTTGACACCAAGAGTAATAGAAAACTTAAAGTAGGTATCCGCGCCACGCGCTTTGCGCGCGAAGGCTCAGCCCTTGCGTCGCACGGTGCCTTCCAATTTCACCGCCGCCGCGATCGTGTTCGAGATCGTGCCGTATTTGCGGATGTTCTTGTGCAGCAATTCCAGCCGTTGATCGGACTCGTCGGTATCGACGACGATCTCGTAATCGATCTCGGTTATTTTCGGCGGGCTGTCCTGGCGCATGCCGTGCAGCGCGATCTCGACGCCGCGCAATTCGAAACGGATCATCGGCATGACCCGTTCGATACCCTTCAACATGCAAGCGGCGATGGCGGCGAGCAGCAACTCGGCGGGGTTGAGCGCGTCCTGCCGCCCCGACAGATCGGTGTCGAGCGCGATCTCGGCGGATTTGGCCGTCGCGACGGCGCCATGCGCGTCGATGCGGCGCGCGGCAACGCGATATTCGAGCATTTGCGTTCTCCCCCGGCGGCGTCGATGGCGGCCGCGATGGGGAGAGTCTAAGGCCGGCGGAGGCCGGCCGGAATGGGGCAGGGCGTCACAGCCGCACCTGCCCCCGAACCCCTTACTTCCCGATCTTGTCCTGCGTCTTCGTGTCGAAGTCGCTCGAATCGTGGCGTTCGCGCAATTGCTCGGCCGGGTCGCCGCTCATGCGGTTGACCATGCGCCCGCGCTTCACCGGCGGGCGCGCCCAGATCGCATCGGCCCAGCGCAGCACGTTCTTGTATTCGTGCGTCGATAGGAACGTCGCCGAATCGCCGTATTGCCAGCCCTTGGCGAGGCCGCCATACCATGGGAACACCGCGATATCGGCGATCGTGTATTCCGCGCCCGCGAGATAGGGCGTCTCCGCCAAGCGCCGGTCGAGCACGTCGAGCTGACGCTTGGTTTCCATCGCGAAGCGGTCGATCGCGTATTCGATCTTGATCGGCGCGTACATGTAGAAATGGCCGAACCCGCCGCCCAGATACGGCGCACTGCCCATCTGCCAGAACAGCCAGTTCATCGCCTCCGTCCGGCCCGCGATGTCCTTGGGCAGGAACGCGCCGAATTTCTCGGCGAGATAGAGAAGGATCGAGCCCGATTCGAACACGCGGATCGGTTTCGGGCCGCTGCGATCGAGCAAGGCGGGGATCTTCGAATTGGGATTCACGCTGACGAAGCCGCTGCCGAATTGATCGCCCTCGCCGATCTTGATCAGCCACGCGTCGTATTCGGCCCCCTTGTGGCCGGCGGCGAGCAATTCCTCCAGCATGATCGTGACCTTCACGCCGTTGGGCGTGCCCAGCGAATATAGCTGGAGCGGATGCTTGCCGACCGGCAGCTCCTTCTCGTGCGTGGCCCCCGCGATCGGCCGGTTGAGGGCAGCGACATTGGCGCCCGGCTTCTTGTTCCAGGTCCAAACTTTCGGGGGCGTGTACTCGGTCATGCGCGTCTCCGTTGGCGAATTCGGGCGCAGTCTACGCGACCGGTTCGAGGAATTGCGCCAGGAAATGACGTCGCCGACGCCGTTCTTCAAGCCGCCAAAGGCGCGTTTCGACACAATTTTTCCGCGAACCCGTGCACCGCACGCAGCGCTGTTGTGCGTTCGCGCCTGTTTTCTTCGCAGGCGCACAAAATTATGGCACATAGCGGCGAGGACTGACGACAGGAGTACGCACGTGAGCGCTTCCACGAAGATCACGGCCCTCACGCCCCCCGCGATCGCCAAAGCCAAAGGCGGCACGCCGATCGTGTGCCTGACCGCCTACACCACGCCGGTCGCCAAGCTGGTCGACGCGCATTGCGACGTCGTGCTGGTCGGCGACAGCGTGGGCATGGTGCTGCACGGGCTGCCCTCCACGCTGGGTGTTTCGCTCGACATGATGCTTCTGCACGGCAAGGCGGTGCGTCGCGGCGTGTCGCGCGCGCTGCTGGTCGTCGACATGCCCTTCGGCAGTTACGAGGAAGGCCCCGATCAAGCCTTCCGCAACGCCGCGCGCGTGATGGCGGAAACCGGCTGCGCCGCCGTGAAGCTCGAAGGCGGTGTGGCGATGGCGCCGACCATCGCCTTCCTGGTGGCGCGCGGCATTCCCGTGATGGCGCATATCGGCCTGACGCCGCAATCGGTGAACGCGTTCGGCGGTTACGGCGTGCAAGGGCGCGGCGCCGATGGCGAGCGCATTTTGCGCGACGCGCACGCGGTGGCACAGGCCGGCGCCTTCTCGGTCGTGCTCGAAAAAATCCCCGATGCGCTTGCCACGCGCATCACGAAGGAAATTTCGATCCCGACCATCGGGATCGGTGCCTCGGCCGCGTGCGACGGCCAAATCCTGGTCGTCGACGATATGCTCGGCGCGTTCGCCGATTTCCGCCCGAAATTCGTCAAACGCTATGCCGAGCTGGGCGAAACCGCCGAACAAGCCATCGCCGCCTATGCCGCCGAGGTGCGCGCGCGCAAATTCCCGGCCGCCGAACATGTGTTCGCCGACGCGCCGAAAGGGAACGCCGCATGAGCGTGCCGATCGTCCGCACGCTGGCCGAATTGCGCGCGACCGTCGCGGCGTGGCGCCGGCAAGGCGCCAAGATCGCCGTCGTGCCGACCATGGGCGCGTTGCATGAAGGGCATTTGAGCCTCGTGCGCGCGGCGTTGGCACGGGCCGAGCGCGTGATCGTCACGCTGTTCGTGAACCCCAAGCAGTTCAACTCGGCGGCCGATCTTGCCGCCTATCCGCGCACGGAAGATTCCGATGCGGCGATTTTGTCGCCGCTCGGCGCGCATATGCTTTATGCGCCGAATGCCGAGGAAATCTATCCCGACGGCTTCGCGACCAATGTGTCGGTCAGCGGCGTCAGCGACGGCCTGTGCGGCGCCTTCCGCCCCGGGCATTTCGATGGCGTGGCGACTGTCGTCGCGAAGCTGTTCCTGCAAACCCAGGCCGATCTCGCGTTCTTCGGCGAGAAGGATTTCCAGCAAGTCCATGTCGTGAAGCGCATGGCGAAGGACCTCGATATTCCGATCGAGATCGTGCCGTGCGCCACGGTGCGCGAAACCGACGGCCTGGCCATGTCGTCGCGCAACATGCGGCTTTCGGCCCAAGATCGCGCGACCGCGCCGAAGCTCGCCCAAGCCTTGCGCGCGGCGGCTTCGCGTTTGCGCGCGGGCGACGCGGCCGAGCCGGTCTTGCGCGACGCGACGAAAGCGATCGAAGAATCGGGTTTCGCGCGGGTCGAATATCTCGAACTGCGCGCGGCCGCCGATTTGAAGCCGCTGACGCGCGCGGATGTACCGGCGCGTCTGCTTGTCGCCGCGTGGCTGGGCGACGTGCGGCTGATCGACAATATCGAAGTTTAGACTTCGCCGCGCCGTTTGCGCTCGGCATCGTCCCAGGCGGTCAACGCCTGATAATCGGGAACGAAGCCGAGACCCTTGCGCGCGTCGGACGACACGGCGCGTTGCGACGTGACGACATCGATCACGGCGGGTGCGTTGGCAAACGCGCGCGTTAGCGCCGCTTCCAAATCCGCGGGGTCTTCGACGCGCTCGCCATGCGCGCCCAACGCACGCGCCATCGCGGCGTAGTCGCTGTGGCGCAAGGTGGTGCCGACGACGCGTCCGCCGTAATTCGTTTCCTGGTCGAAACGCTCGATATTCCACGCGGCGTTGTTCGACACGATGAACACCGCCTTGGCGCCGTGGCGCACGGCGGTGTCGATCTCCATCGCGTTGATGCCGTAGGCGCCGTCGCCATTGACCGAAATCACCGTCCGGCCGGGAAAGGCGAGGGCGGCGGCGTTGGCGAAGGGCACGCCCACGCCCAAGCAACCGAACGCGCCCGCATCCATATAGACGGGCGCGTCGAGGCCCACGCGCGCGAAGCTCAGCAGATCGCCGCCATCGGCGATGGCGATATGGTCGGCGGGCAGAATTTTACGCAATGCCGCGAAGATCGCTTCGGGATGGATCTTGCCGTCCTCGCAGCGCGCGGTCTGCGCGGTGGCGATCGCCTTGGCCGAACGCTCGACATGCTTCTTGCGCAAAGCGCCGGTCCACGCGCGATCGACGTTCGGCGCGCGATTGCCTGCCGCTTGCACGATGGCGGCCAGCGCCAGCGCGGGTGTCGCGAGGATTTCAGGATCGCCGCGCCGGTTGTCGATCAACTCGCCGGCGTTGTCGGCGAGGCGCAAGAAACGCGCATTGGGGAACACGGCGGGCGAGCCGTAGCCCATTTGGTAGTCGAGCTTGCGGCCGATCACCAGCACCGTATCCGCCTCGGTCATCGCGGCGGCGCGCATGGCGCCGACAAAGCCGTCATGCGATCCGGGCACAAGGCCGCGGCTTTCCTGGGTATCGAGATAGACGGCGCCGCACGCATCCAACAGGCGCACGATCTCCGCGCCCGCCCCGCGTGCGCCACGCCCGGTCACGACCAGCGGGCGCTTTGCCGACCACAACGCATCGACCGCTTTGGCGACATCGCCGGAATCGGGCTGGATGATTCGCGGCGCCTTCGGGCGCATCCAATCGTCGAGCACGAGTTGCGGCTGAACGCGCGTGCGCAGTACGTCGGTCGGAATTTCGAGATAGACGGGACCGGGCTCGCCCAGATCGCCGAAAGCGCGCGCGACGCCTTCATCCAATTCGCGCACGACCTGGTCGGCGACGCGAAGCGTGCGCGATTGGCGCGTCACGGGGCGCAGGATATCGACATGCGGGATATCCTGCAGCGGACCCATATTGGCTTGCGGGCGCGAGGTGCAGCCGCCGATCAGCAGTACAGGGATCCGCGCAAGCGATGCGTTGGCCATCGCCGTGACGGTGTTGGTGACCCCCGGCCCGGCGGTGACCATCGCCACCCCCAGCGTGCCGGTCAGTTCCGCATGCGCATGCGCCATATGCACCGCCGCACGTTCGTCGCGCACATCGACGATGCGAATGCCCAACCGCGCGCAATGATCCCAGATCGGCTGGATATGCCCGCCTTGCAGGCCGAACACGCGGTCGATATTGCGCGCCTTCAGGAATTTCGCGATCCAGGCGGCGCAAGCGAGCGGATCGGCGTTGAGGTCGAGGATTTGCTGGCTCATCGTTTTTCCCTGCCGATCGTTTCGCGCAGAACGCGGTGGAGGATTTTGCCCGTCGCGGTGCGCGGCATTTCATGCGCCCGTAGGAAAGAATAGCCGCGCGGACGTTTGAAACCCGCGATCCGCTCACGGCACCACGCGTCGAGCTCGGCGGCGTCGAGGGCGGCGTTGTCATGCGCGACGATCACGGCATGGACCGTCTCGCCCCATTTCGCGTCGGGTAGGCCGATCACGGCGACGTCCTGCACCTTGGGGTGTGCGCCGACGACCGCTTCGACTTCGGACGGATAGACGTTCTCGCCGCCGGTGATGATCATATTCTGCTTGCGATCGACCAGGCGGATATAGCCGTCGGCGTCGCGCAAGGCCATGTCGCCCACGGTGCAATAGCCGTCGCGGAACGCGTCGCGCGTTTTGTCGGGCAGATTCCAATAACCGTCGAAGGTGTAGGGATTGCGCGAATAAAGCTCGCCGGGTTCGCCGTCGGGCATCTCCGCCCCATCGGGGCCGAGGATGCGGATGGGCGAAGAGCCGACGCATTCGCGCCCGACGCTGCCGAGCTTCGTGAATTGCTCGTCCGGGTGCAGCATCGTCACCCATCCCGCTTCGGTCGAGCCGTAAAGCTCGAACAGACCGGAATTGGCGAACATCGCCATCGTCGCGCGCTTGGTGTCTTCGCGCGCGGGGGCGGAGGAAATCATCAGCTTGCGCATGCGGCGCGTGTCGTGTTTGGCCTTCACCGCGTCCGACAGCGCCAGCATCATGATGTAATGCGTGGGCACGAGCGACGTGAAGCTCGCCCCGCAGGCGCCGATCGTCGCCAGCGCTTCCTCGGGGTCGAAGCTCTTGCGCGAATAGACGCTGATCGCCCCGCCGCAATAGGCGAAGGACCCGAAGAAATAGAGCGAATTGGCGTGGCACATCGGCATGACGAGCAAGGCTTCGTCGTCGCGGCCGATCCCCAATTCGATATCGGTGACGAGCGACAGCAGGGCCGCCCCGCGATGGCTGCGGATGACGCCCTTGGGCTTGCCGGTGGTGCCCGAGGTGTACATCAGCATCCACGGATCGTCGGGGATGACGCGCATGCCGGGCTCCGCATCCGACGCGCGGTCGAGCAGGTCTTCGTAGTCGCGCAGACCGGCGGGCGTTCTCGCCGATCCAAACTGCACGATGCGATCGGGTTTCAGCGGAAAATCGGCAAGCTGGCTTTCGATCGCGCCGAAAAGCTGATCTTGGACGATCAGCAACGCCGCTCCCGAATTCTCGACGATGAAGCGGATCTCCGGCCCCGCCAGGCGGAAATTGATCGGCACGGCGACCAGCCCGGCCTTGGCCGTGGCGGCGTAGATTTCCGTCCACTCGACGCAGTTATAGGCGAGCACGGCGACGCGATCGCCCTTGGCAAGCCCCAGCCCGAGCAGCGCGTTGGCGAGGCGGCAGGACCGGCGATTCCAGTCGCGAAAACTCATCGCGCGCTCCAGATCGCGCGCCCCGATCCGGTCGGGTTGCAAGCGCGCTTGGGCGGTCAGCGTTTGGCCCAATGTCAGCAGCGCGTCCATGACGCCCATTCCTCCCGCTTGGCCCGCGCGGCGTTGCTTCACCGTCGCGTCGGTCAGAACGAAAGATTAGGCGACCCGACGCCCGGGTCAATCGCGCTTTAAAGTCCCCGGAAGAAATTCACCGTCGCGTCGGCCGCCGCCGCCGGACCGTCGATATGGCCGCCCGCCATTTCCAGGAATATGTGGCGCGGATCGGGCGGCAGCTTGTCGAAAAACTGCGCGCGCGCGATGGGGAACAGAATATCGTCGCGCCCGATGGCGAACAGCACCGGGCAGGGCGCGTGGGGCATCGTGTCGCGCGGGTCGAAACCCAGATCGGGATCGAACCACGAGAGATAATCGTTGGCCGACATCCGCGTCGTCATCGCGCGGCCTTGGTTGTTGTCGGCGAACGATGCGATCTCGCCGCCCTTGCCGTTGGCCGCCATGGCGCGCGCGGCGAGGATCGAATCGCGCACCGGTCCGTTCGGGCCCTGGCCGTTGATATAGCTGCGCGGCACATGGCCGGTCGCGATCATCGCCACGCCGGCAACGCGGCCGCGCTTGGCGGCGAAGGCCATCGCGGCGGTGGCGCCCAGCGAATGCCCGACGAGGAACAATTTCGTCGCCCCATTGCGCGCGAGTTTGTCGAGATGACCGCCGATCTCGTCGAGCGTCGCCGCGACATCGCCTTGCAAATACCGATCGCGCGACCACGCCATCGCGGGCGTTTCGACCGCGAAGCCGGCCGCACTCAACGCGTCGGCGAGTTTGCGCAGCGGCGGAAACTGCGGCACCGATCCTTTGCCGTGCATCAGCAACACGCCTTGCTTGGCGGTTTGGGCGAAGGCGGGAACGGCGGCGGAAAGCGAAGCGGCAAGGAAGGTGCGACGGGCGATCATGCGCGCGAGATTACGCCGCGCGGGGCCGCGCGCAAGTGATCGCCGTCACGGCAGGGCGGCGACGAAATCCGTGGAATTCGACACCGCGCCGAACACGCCGCCTTGCATCTTCACCATCTTGATCGCGGCGTCGTGATTGCCGCGATCGGTGGCGCCGCAGCAATCCTCCAGCAACAAGCATTCGAAGCCGCGATCGTTGGCCTCGCGCATCGTCGTATGGACGCACACATCGGTCGTGATGCCCGACAACACGATGTTGCGGATGCCGCGCTGGTGCAGGATGAGTTCGAGGTCGGTCGCGCAGAACGATCCCTTGCCCGGCTTGTCGATGATTGTCTCGCCCGGCAGCGGCGCCAATTCGTCGATGATTTCCCAGCCCGGTTCGCCGCGTACCAAAATCTTCCCGCATGGGCCCGGATCGCCGATCCCCGCGCCGATGCGTTGCGAGCGCCAGCGCTTATTGGCGGGCAGATCGGCAAGATCGGGGCGATGGCCTTCGCGGGTATGGATGATCCAGTAGCCCTTGGCGCGCATCGCGGTCAGCACGCGCTTGATCGGTTCGATGGGGGCGCGGGTCAGCGACAGATCGTAGCCCATCGCGTCGACATAGCCGCCCTTGCCGCAAAAATCGGTCTGCATGTCGATAACGATCAATGCGGTGTTCTGGGGCGTCCAAGCGCCATCGAACGGCCAGGGATAGGGGTCGGCTTGCAGGGTCGGCATGGCGTTCCTCCGGGTGGACGCCGCCAACCCAGCAAACCGCGTGCCTATTCGTCCGCCAGGATTTGCGCGACGAAACGCTGTTCTTCGAGTTGGGCTTCGCGCCGTATGCCGTCGATCGCGTCCAGATGATCGTGCAGCAAGGCCGTGAAACGAAGATCGATCACGCCTTTCAGCGCATCGGCTTCGATGCGCTCGATCGCGTCGGCCGGCGCGTAGGCGCTGCGATAGGGCCGATCCTCGGTCATCGCGACATAGCGGTCGGCGACGGTCAGCAACCTTCCTTCGGGCGGGAGATCGTCTTGGGTATGGCGATGGGGGTAGCCGTTGCCGTCGAGCTGTTCGTGATGGTCGCCCGCCCATTTCGCCAGATCGTCGAAGCCGGGCACGCGGCGCAGCAGCACCTCGCTGTAATAGGCGTGCGCGCGCATCGCGGCGAATTCGTCTTGCGTCAACGGGCCGGGCTTTTCCAGAATCGCGACGTCGATGGCAAGCTTGCCCACGTCGTGCAATTGGCCGGCGAGTTCCAGCGCCACGATGGTGTCGGGCGAGAATCCCGCTTGCTGGCCCATCGCCTCGGTGACGGCCGCGACACCCCAGGAATGGGTGGCGGTGAAGACCGACCGCGCATCGACGACGATCGAATAGAGCCGCCCGAACTCGGTCAGGTCGTCCGCGACCAAGGCTTCGCTCGCGGCCGGTGCGGCCATGCGTTCCAAGCGCCGGTCGAGATCGATCGCCGCGGCTTCCAGCCAGAACGCGTCGGCCGTGCTGGCGCGCGCGAACGCCGCCTTGACCGACGGGGCCAGCGCATTCTCGTCGAGGGCGTCGATCCGGGCCCGCGCGGCGCGCACCTGCGGATGCAACGGGTTGACGCGATCCAGCATCCGATCGGTCAAATCGGCGAGGTGGACGATCTGGGCGAGGATCGCGTCGTCGCAGGACAAGCCGCCGACCGCCTTCACCCGATCCCAGGGCAGATGATGATGCGCCACCGGGATCGACAGATCGCGCGTGAAGCCCGCGATCGACAAGATGCGTCCGCCGATGCGCGCCGAACGATCCGTCGGCCGTTCCTCCGGCGTCCAAGCGCCCTCGTCGCGGCCCAGATAGCCGATATCGTGCAGCATTCCCGCCAGCGTGGCGCGGGCGATTTCCGTCGGCGGCAATCCCATCGTGGCGGCCAGGTTGCCCGCCATCATGCCCACGCGCTTGTGGTGGTAGGCCAAGCCCGGATCGATCAGGTCCATCGCGGCCGATAACGCCACCACCAGTCCTGGAATGGTGGCGTGATCTGGCCGGACGCGTGATCGATCGAGCAAAGGCGACGGCATGCCGGAGTACGATCCCGTAGAGCGAAATGATGGAGTGTTATGCCCAGTATTAAGCGAGGCTGAATTGATGCATGTCAATTGTGCCCCCGGAAATTGCACTAAGCTAACGCCCTGAAGCCCATTCGTATGCCTTCGCAAGGAGTCCGACGGTGACGAAATACGCCTATACGCCGACCGGCCGGGAGCGGCATTTCGGCAAGGACGAGGTGATCGTTTCCAAGACCGATCCCAAAGGAAAGATCACCTACGGGAACGACGTGTTCGAACGCATGGCGGGTTATAGCGAGGCCGAGTATCTCGGCGCGCCGCATTCGATTTTGCGCCATCCCGACATGCCGCGCTGCGTGTTCAAGCTATTGTGGGATCGTATCGCGGCCGGGGACGAAGTCTTCGCCTATGTGAAGAACATGGCGAAGGGCGGCGACCATTATTGGGTCTTCGCGCATGTCACGCCGACCTACGATTCGCAGAACAAGATCGTGTCCTACCATTCCAACCGGCGCTGTCCGGACCCGGCGCAGATCGCCAAGGTCGAGCCGATCTACAAGGAATTGCTGGCGATCGAAGCGGCGAATGGCGGCAGCAAAGACGGCATGGCCAAGGCGGCGGCACGGCTGGGCGAAATCTTGAAGGGTGCGGGGCTGAGCTATGATGAATTCATCTTCTCTGTCTAAAGCGGGCCTCGCGTCGAGCATTTCGGCCGTGCTGTGCGCGGCCGCGACCGGCATCGCGATCTGGGACGGCGAAACCTTGATCGCGGGCTTGACCGGTATCGCGACGTTCACCGCGCTGATCGGCATTTATTTCGCCGCCAAAGGATGGCGCTTCGTCGATCGCTTGGCGGTGATCGCCACCGCCGGCGCCGCCGGCGATCTCGAGCCGCGCTTGGTGCGGATCGACGAGAAAGGCTCGCTGGGCCATATCGCCCATTCGCTGAACGCGCTGCTCGATTCGACCGACGCCTTCGTGCGCGAGGCGGCGGCGGCGATGGATCACGCGCGCCAGGGCAAATTCTAT
Organism: Tagaea sp.; assembly: GCA_965228135.1. Lineage (GTDB taxonomy): Bacteria > Pseudomonadota > Alphaproteobacteria > CACIAM-22H2 > CACIAM-22H2 > Tagaea. The sequence goes on along the minus strand of OZ245798.1, from coordinate 2,922,271 downwards.
CGCCGCGTGATCGTGCGCGGCATGAAGGGCGGCTTCGCGCGCGGGGCGGAAACGATCAACGCCGCCAACGCGGCGATGCGCCTGCGCTTGGAAAGCACGCGCGAGATCGCGACCCAGTTCCGTGCCACGACCGGCGGCATCGTCGATACGGTCGGCGGGGCGGCGCGCGAGTTGCGCGACGGTGCCGGCGGCATGGTCGGGGCCGCACAGGATACGCAAAGCCGCGCGGTGGCGGTGAGTGCGGCGGCCGAACAAGCCTCGGGCAATGTGCAGACCGTGGCGTCGGCGGCCGAGGAGCTTTCGGCCTCGATCCGCGAAATCTCCACCCGCGTGGGCGAAGCGGCCGGCGTTGCGGCGGAAGCGGCCGCACAAGCGCGCGCGGTCGACGCGACCGTCGCCTCGCTGGCGGCGGCGGCGCAGAAGATCGAAGCGGTCGCCGGTCTCATCAACGGCATCGCGGGACAGACGAATCTGCTGGCGCTCAACGCCACGATCGAAGCCGCGCGCGCGGGCGAAGCGGGCAAGGGCTTCGCGGTGGTGGCGTCGGAGGTCAAAAACCTCGCCAACCAAACCGCGCACGCGACCGGCGAAATCGCGAGCGAGGTCGCCGAGATCCAGCGCGCGACGGCCGAAGCGGTGACCGCGATCCGGGGTATCGCCGCGACGGTCGAGCGCGTCAACGGCGCCACCACGGCGATCGCGGGGGCGGTCGAGCAGCAAAACGCCGCGACGCAGGAAATCGCGCGCTCGGTCGCCGAAGCGTCGACCGGCACGTCGGTGGTGCGCGAGAATATGGGCACGGTTTCGCAATCGGCGGCGCTCGTCCATGGCTCGGCCAAATCGGTGCTCGACAAGGCGGTCGAGCTCGACGCCCATGCCGAGGCGTTGCGCCGCTCGGTTTCGGACTTCCTGGCGAAAGTGGTCTAGGCGGCGCCGACGTCCTACACTGGAACATGTTCTGGATTCTGACGGCGCTATGGGCGGCGGGGCTGGTGGCGAGCGGCATCGCACCTTACGACCGCGCGACCTGGGTGATGGAGGTGCTGCCCGCGATCGTCGCGTGGCCGATCCTGTTCGCCGTGCGCGATCGGTTCCGCTTCACCGAGTTGACGCTGGCGCTGATCGCCCTGCACGGGCTGATCTTGATGCTCGGCGGCGCCTATACCTATGCGCGCGTGCCGCTGGGCTTCTGGCTGCAGGATTTCTTCGCGCTCGGCCGCAATCCTTACGACAAGATCGGCCATTTCGCGCAAGGCTTCGTGCCGGCCTTGATCGCGCGCGAATTGCTGATCCGCGTGTTCAAGATCGTGCAGCCCAAGCTCGTCGTGTTCTTGGCCGTCTCGATCTGTCTGGCGATCAGTGCGGCGTATGAGCTGATCGAATGGGCGGCCGCACTCGCCTTGGGACAGGGCGCGCACGAATTCCTCGGCACCCAAGGCGACGAATGGGACACCCAATCGGATATGGCGATGGCGCTATTGGGGGCAATCGTCGCGACGCTGCTGTTCCGTCGGCAGGACGACGCGATTCAGCGGCTCAGCGACCATTCCTCGTCGGCCGGGAAATAATGGGCGACGAAGCGATAGGTGCTTTTCAACAGAAGCTCGAGCGAACGGCTGCGGCCGTCGGCGTGTTCGTTTTTCCACGCGGTGACGATCGGGTCCCATAGCAGCAAACGCACATGCAGCTGGTCGCGCGTCTGGCGGATGAAATCGACGATCTGATCGGTTTTGCGCGCGACGGCTTTGATCTCCGCCGCTTGGCCGTCGACGTTGTAGAACAGACCGCGATATTCCTCGACCGGCTTGCGGATCAAAATGCGCACCCGGTAGATCTCCTCGCCCAAGGCGCCGGCCTTGCGATAGGCCTTCGCGGCTTTGGCCAGCTTCTCGACGATCGAGCTGACCTGCGCATAGCGGTCGCGCAAACCTTCGATATAGGCGAATTCGCGCGACACGCGCTCGAACTTCGCCTTGTACTGCTCGTTTTGGTCGGGCGGCACGCCGATCGCCGCGAGCAGACGCGCGTGTTCGGAATCGAGTTTTTCCTTGAAGCCGGGTTCGCCCAAGCGCGGGCTCAAGCCGCCTTGCACCAGCGCCTGGTCCAGATCGCCGCCGTCCTGCGCCAGCAACGCCGCGACGATGCGCCCGCGCGCGCGATCCTTGTGGATCGGATCGACCTTCCAAGACGCGGTGCCGTCCAGAATTTCGTTGGGGATCGAATCGCCCGGCACGATCTCGCTGACATAAGCAAGGCTGCGCGCGGCCAACGCGATCAGCCGCTTGTCGTCCTCGGACAAGTCCGGGAACATCTTCTGCAGGATCGTGATCGACAGGAAGGCGCGGTGATCGCCCAACTCGATCGACAGCCCTTGCTCGAGCTTGTCCGGCTCGCGCACGAATTTGCAATTCGGCAGCGCGAAAATCTTATGGTCGAAAATGAAGTGGGTGGATTTGCCGCCTTCCTTGGGCGCGGCGATTTCTCCCGGCGGGGCGGCCGTCTCCGCCGCGCCGGCCGGAACAACGTCTTCCTGGGGGCCGGAAGTGTCTTGGCTCATCGTGGCGCTAAACTAGCGTTAACCCTTCGCTATTCCCAGACTTGTTCACGATATTTTGCGTCGCAACATTGGACAATTTAGGGTCCGTTGAGAAATTCATGCGATCATGCTGCGATTCGGAGTCGCCATCGCCATGACCCAGCCCCCGCCCGAACCGACACCCTCGGATGCCGCCGATCCCGAAGGCGAACGGCGCAAGCTCGAAGGTTTCGGTGCGGAAATTTTGCTGTCGTTCGTCGAGCGCGTGATCGCCAAGCATGACGGGCAAGATACGTTGGGCTTGCGCCGCGAAGCGCGCGATATCGTCACCGGCGGGAATCTCACCAAAATCGCGGGGCTCGCCGCCAACGCGTTCGAGACACAGCGCCGCCAGGCGCTGTTGCGCAAATTGCGCCGCGATGCGTTCGGCCGGTTGGTGTGCAAACCGATCGCGCCGTTGTTCGAAGACGGCTCGATCAGCCGCGAACTCGTGCACGGCATCCGCGCTTTCGTGCGCATGCTGATCGGCAAGGAACAGGAATTCGCGTTGTCGATGGCCGCCCAGGCGACCTGGAAGCAGATGCTGATCGACAATCCGGACGCCACCTGGAAGCAGTTCTATGCGCATCCCGATATGCGCGCGATCTGGTGGCGCATTCTGGTGACGCTGCCCGCCGCCTTCCGCCAATTCGAATCGCGGCTGTCGCGCATGGTGATGGTGCTGAACACGCGCGCGGGCGATGTGGCGCTGTCGGGCAGCGCCTATGTCCACACGCATCACACGCAAACGGTCGATCTCGCGACCGAAAGCGAGGCGCTGGCGATTCTGCGCGCCTGGGTCAAAACGGGGCTCGGCCTCGACGCGGAAGAAAAGCGCCAATTCGCCGCCGCGACCGGCCACGCGCCCGATTTCGAAGCGCTGGCCGAGCGTCTCGATCTCGATCTGCCGATAAAGGCCGAATAGTCAGAGCGCGAGCGTCGCGTCGAGCTCCGCATAATCGGGCAGGGGATCGGTCACGCGCGCCCCCGCGTTCACCACGATGCGGTCGCTTTGCGGCCGGCACATGAATTCGTTCAGCGTGCGCGCGGCGAACAGAATCAAATCCGCCTGGGCGCCCGCGACGATGCGCCCGGTCCCGGCGAAGCCCGCGATCTTGGCGGACACCGGCCCTATGCCGGCGATGGCCGGGGTCAGCGGATGGTCGAGTTGCAGCACGCGCACCGATTGCTGGAACGTGTCGATCATGTCGTGATCGCCATAGGGGAACCACGCGTCGCGGCAATTGTCGCCGCCGATCGCGATCGGCACGCCCGCCGCGAGCAACTCCCCCACCGCCGTAACGCCGCGCCAGCGCGGCGTGCGGCCCGGTTTGCGATCCTGCAAATAGACCATCGGCGTGGGCATGGTCGAAACGGCGATGCCCGCTTTGGCGCAGAGTTCGGCCGTGCGCTGGATCGTCGCTTCGTCCTGCAAGGCGAGGTTGACGCAATGCCCGGCCAGCACCTTGCCCTTGAAGCCGGTGCGCAGCACCGCTTCGGCGATCAACGGCAGCGAGAAGGCGGCGGGATCGTCCGATTGATCGACATGCATGTCGACGTCGAGCCCCTGCGCGCCCGCGATTTCGAAGAACAGATCGAGCAGCGCCACGAGTTCCTCGTTGCGCGCCCCGTCGTAATGGCCGATCGCGTCGGTCGTGCCGCCCAACACGCCTTTCGATTCCGCGACCGTCTTCGCAAGGTCGCGGCCCCACGGCTTGCGGAAAAAGGTGAGGGGCACGAGGCCCACGGCCTGAAGATCGACGCGCCCCGCCCATTCGTCGCGCAATTCCCGGAACACGTCCCAGCTCGTCGGCGCGTTTTCCTCTTGGCTGTCGAGATGGGTGCGGATCGCCCCCACGCCATGCGCATAGGCGCAGCGCAACCCGAACGACATGCGCGCGCGCATATCCGCATGCGTCCAGCGCTTGCGGTCCTCGAACGTGCCGATGGCGCCGCCGTCCAGCGTGCCGTCGGGTATGGCGCGCGGAATCACCTGGCCCTTGTCCAGATGGGTGTGGATGTCGATCAGCGTCGGCCAGACCAATCGGCCTTCAAGGTCGATATCGCCGGGGCCGGGCGCGGTCGTTCCGGCGGTCGCGATGGCGGCGATTTTGCCGTCGGTGACCGTAAGATCGATCAGCGCGCAGCCTTCGGAATCCTGCGCCAGCCCCGGCATCGTGAAGTCGAAGAACACGGCGGGCACGCGCGCGCGGCGCAGAACGTAAGCGCCGGTGTTTGGAATCCGTAGGTCTTTGTGCTGGGTCATCGCGCCCTCCCTGAACGGAAGGAGAGAAGCAACGCTTATGCCGCGCGAAGCTGGCATACATTCTGCGTTGTATCGCCGTCCCGGCGGTTCCGCCGCGCAATGGAGGTATCGATGCCGAATTTGCAGCGTCTTCTTGCTCGAACTTTGTGCGCCGCCGCCGCGATTCTCGGCACCTTATTGCCGGCGGCCGCGCAGCAAGCGCCGATCAATGTGCGCCTCACGCTCGACTGGGCGCCGCAGCCCCATCAAAGCCCGTGGTTCATCGCCGCCGATCGCGGCTATTTCGCGCGCGAAGGACTGAACGTCCAGATCGATCGCGGCTTCGGCTCGGGCGATGCGATGGCCAAGCTCGCGGCCGGGTCCTATGACATCGGTTTAGGCGATCCCAATATGCTGGTTCGCTGGAACGTCACCAATCCCGCGTCGAAGGTGACGACCGTGTTCCTCTATATGGACAAGGGCCAGCACGCGCTGGTCACGCTCAAATCGACCGGCATCAAGACGATGTCCGACCTCGCCGGCAAAAAGATCGCCCATCCGCCGGGCGATTTCATCCGCCCGCTCTGGGGCGTGCTGTCGCGGCTGCAGAACATCGAATCGTCGAAGATCGAATGGCTGACCGTGCAGCCCAATCTGCGCGATTCGCTGCTGGCGCGCGGCGGGGCGGATGCGGTCACGGCCTTCGCTGCGACGACCTATTTCAATCTTCTGTCGCTGAACGTGAAGCCGGAGGACATCGTTCTGTTTCCGTTGAACGATCACGGGTTCGAATTGATGGGCAACGGTTTGCTGGTCACGCAGGATTACGCGCGGCGCAATCCCGAAACGATCCGCAAATTCATCCGCGCGACATTGGCCGGGATGCGCGATTCGTTGACCGACATCCCCGAGGCGATCCGCTCGGTCGCGCGGCGCGATGCGACGATCAATGCCGACATCGAAACCGCGCGCTACAAATTCATGATCGATACGTCGATCCTCACGCCTTATGTGCGCGCCAACGGCTTCAGCGTGGTGACGAAGGAACGGCTGGAGAAGCTGAACGCCTTCCTCGCGGAAGCGGCGGAATACTCGATCGTGCCGCCGGCGAGCGACCTCTATATCGACACGTATTTGCCCCCGGTGGCGGAATTGAAGGCGCCCCAGTAAACTCCGACGCCATGGAAACTTGGCGTGAAATGACCCGTGCCGCACTCGACGCCGCTTACAACAACGGCGCCGCCGTCCCCAATTCGCAGGAATTGCTGGCGGAATGGCGCGCGCGCAGTGCGGCGTTTCGCGACGGGCATCGCGGCGCGGTGCTCGACGTCGCCTACGGCCCGCATGAACGCCAAGCGGTCGATTTCTATCCCTGCGGCAAAAAGGGCGCGCCCGGCTTGCTGTTGATCCATGGCGGCTATTGGCAGATCCCCGTCCATACCCGCGCGACTTTCGCCGCGTTGGCGCAAGGTCCACTGGCGCGCGGGATCGATGTGGGCTTCGCGGGCTATGTGTTGGCGCCCGAGGCGACGTTGCGCGATATCGTCGGCCAGATCCGCCAATCGGTCGATACCTTCGACGGTTTGCTCGCGAAGGCGGGATCGGATCGCACGCGCATCTGTGCCGCCGGCTGGTCGGCGGGCGGGCATCTCGCCGTCAGCGCGCTCGATCATCCGAAAGTGACGTCGGCGCTAGCGATCAGCGGCATTTTCGAATTGGAGCCGCTGCGCCACAACTACATCAACGACAAGCTAGGCCTCAGCGAAGCCGAGGCCGCCGCCTTGTCGCCGATGACCGATCCGGGCGCCTCGCTCAAACCCATCGCCTTGGCGGTCGGCGGCAACGAATTGCCGGAGCTGATCCGCCAATCGCGCGACTATGCCGCCGCGCGCGAAAAAGCCGGCGCGCCGGTCACGCTCGACGTGATCGCGGGCCGCGACCACTTCACCATCGTCGATGAAGTGGCCGCCCCCGACGGCGTCATCACGAACCGAATCGCTTCGTTGTTAGCCTAAGGTGAACGCCTCATGGACGGCGGATTTGACGCCGCCGCCCATTTGCGGCCCGCCGCCGGCCATATGGATCGCATCGCCCAGCAACGCCGTGCCCACGCCGTGGCGCGGGGTCAGCATCGGCGCGTATTGCTCCCATTTGTCCGCCTGGAAATCATAGGCTTCGTTCTGGCCGAACACTTTGTTCGTGCCTTCGCCGCCCATGCAGAACATCTTGCCGCGATAGACGACCGTGCCATGGCCCGACCGCGCGGTGGGGATCGGGTTGCGGAAACGCCAGCGATCCTCCTTGGGATCGTAGGTGTGGTGCAGGTTGGAATTGGTGTGGAACGTATCGACGCGCCCGCCGACCAGATGGATCAAGCCGTTGTTGAGCACGATGCCGACATGATCGCGCGCGGTGGGGAAGCGTGCCGCCTCGCGATAGCGATCTTCCTTGATGTCGTAGACCAAATGCCAATCGACCGATTTGCGGTCGTCTTGCGTGTTGCCGACCGCACCGCCGACCAGATGGATATTGTCGCCGACGGTCACGGCGCCGATGGCGCCCGACGCGGTCGGCAGCGGGCGCAATTTCACCCAGCGATCGTCGCCCGGCGTCCACACGAATACATCTTCGTGCGGGTAGCGGTTCTGTTCGATGAAGCCGCCGAACGCATAAAGCTTGCCGCCATGCGTGGTGACGCCGACATGGTTGGCGCCGCGCGGCAGCTTGGCGGCCTCGCTCCACGCGTTTTTCGCGGGGTCGAACACGTGGTGATAGGGCATGTCGAAGCGCTGCTCGGCATAGCCGCCGACCAAATGCAGCTTGCCGTCCAACGCGGCGGCCCAGGCCATTTCGGTGCGCGGCAACGGCAGCGGCGGTTTCGCCGCCCACTTGCCTTGCTGGGCGGCTTTCGGCGCCGGGCTGTCATAGACCGCGTGTTCCAACGCCAACGGCGGCAGATCGATCCGGCCGGGCTGGTTCATCCGCTCGAACATCTGGCCGTGATGCGGGTGCTGGGCGAGTGCGGGTGCAGCGAGCGCGGCACCGGCCACGGATAGCGCCGCGCGGCGGGAGATATTCTTCATCGGGAGGCTTCCTCTCGTCTTTTCTCAGGCCGTTTCACGGCTCAATTTATTGACCATCGCGAAGCCGAAGGTTTCGAAACCTTGGACCGCCATCATGAACGCGCCCTGGCCGCCGATCACATTGGCGCGGAAATATTCGTCGAGCCCGCCCGGCGGATGCGTGTGATAGGGGTTCCACGGCATCGGCTCGGTCGACAGGATGACCAGCGCGTTGATCGTCACGCCGGTCGCCACCACCGCGTCGCGCGCGATATCGGGCATCATGCCCGAGGTGTTGGTGCCGTCGCCCGACACGTCCAGCGTGCGCCGCTCGGCGGGGAAGGGGCAGCGCTTGAATTCGCCCAGCGAGAATTGGATCGCTTCGCCCAACGCGGTTTGCGCGCCGAAGGGGCGCGGTGCCGTCAGCAGCGGGGCCGCGAAATCCTCGGCGGCGGCGGCGGAATCGATGCGCTTCCATTCGACGATCGTCTGCTGCGAGCGCACCCCCGACCATTCGTAATAGGTCGCGGCGACGGCGCCAAAACGCCCGCCGGTCATCACCTTCACGACGCGCGGATCGGCGATCGCCGCGGCGTAGCCTTGGCGTTGAAGGGCGAATTCCTCGGGATCGATCGAGCGGGAGATATCGGCGGCGAGCACGAGTTGCAGATCGACCGGGCCGGACGCGGTCGCGCGATGCGACGGCCAGATCGTCGCGGCGGCGAGGCCCGTGGCGAGGGCGTGGCGGCGGGTGAAACGCTTCGACGACATCGGCGCAACTCCGGCAGGGGGAACGGACGCGGCGGCAACGTAACCGCGCAAAGCCTTGCACGGTCCGGGCCGTTTTGTCGCCCTGTTTTCGGTTTCGCGACCCTGCTTTTAATATCGAATAGTGGCAGACTGCGCCGATGAGCGATTCGGATTGGGCCCCGAAAATCACCGCCGGGTATGTCGAGCGTCCCGGTGCGCGCGTCTATTACGAAGTCGCGGGCGACGGCCCGCCGATCGTGTTCCTGCACGGGCTGGGCGGCAATCATTTGTCGTGGTGGCAGCAGGTCCCCGAATTCGCCCGGCGGCACAAGGTCGTGACCTTGGCCGCGCGCGGCTTTGCGCCCTCGACCGCCGCGACGCTGCTGCCCGATCCCGCCGATTTCGCGGGCGATGTGGAAGCGCTGCTCGACCATCTGGGCATCGCGAAGACCGCTTTGGTCGCGCAATCGATGGGCGGCTGGGCCGCCGTCGAAATGGCGCTGACGCGGCCGGCGCGCGTCGCCGCCTTGGTGCTGGCCGCGACGTCGGGCACGCTGGATGTGCGCCGCCTCGATCCCGCCGCGTTCGACGCCTGGTCGGCGAAGGCCACCGCGGCGCGCGAGGGCTTGCGCGAAGCCGCGATCCATCCGGCAACCGGGCGGCGTTATGCCGAGGCCGAGCCCGCCTTGCATCATCTCTATAAATCGATCGATACGCTGGCGGGTACGGGCGGGCTCGACAAGGAAGCGTTGCGCGCGAAGCTGAAACGCTGGCGCGATCCCGCCGATGCGGCGGGGATCGCATGCCCCGTGCTGCTCGCGATGGGCGAGGATGACGTGGTGTTCCCGTCGTTCCTCGCCCCCGCCTTGGCGCGCAAAATTCCGAATGCGCGCGACGTGCTGTTCGGCAAGGCCGGGCATTCGGCCTATTTCGAAATCGCAGAGGCGTTCAACAGCGCGGTCGCCGCGTTCCTGCACGAAAACGGCTGGCGCTGAAACGAAAAACGCCGGGGCTTGCGCCCCGGCGTTTCCCGTCGTCGAACGTTTTAAGCGTTCAGTTGGCGAGCCACACGCCCGCCAGATCCTGTCCCAACAGATGCGACGGCGTGATGTCCCAGCCGCGCACGTTGGAGGCGAGGGGCACAATGCGCGTGAACCAGAACAGCGGCACCGTGTAGCCCATATCGAGCAGATGGATCTCGAAATCGCGGACCAGCGCCTTGCGCTTGGCAACGTCGGTTTCGCGCTCCTGCTGGTCGAAGATTTCGTCCAGGCGCCGGTCGGTATGACGCGACACGTTGAAGCCGGGCACGCGATCGAACGAGATAAACCGGCGCAGCTGGAAGTTCGGTTCGTCCGCGAACTCGGTCGTGAAATCCAGCATTACCTGGAAGGCGCCCGACGTGCGCGCGGCGAAGTAGGTCGCGCGTTCGGCCTGGCGCTGTTCGACCGTGACGCCGATCTGGCGCCATTGATCGATCAGCCACACCGCCACGGTGGGGAAGGGCGGCAGCGACATCGAGATGATCTCGAATTTGAGATTCGGCACGCCCGCTTCCTGCAGTAGGCGCTTGGCTTCCGCGCGCGCTTTGGCCATGTCGGCGGTCGGCGTCATGCCCGGGTACTTGGACAGATCGCCGCGCGCCGGCGCGTAGTCGTAGCCCGGGCGCAGTAAGGTGCCCGTCGCTTTGACTTGGCTCACGCGCGACAACGCCGCTTCGGCGCCGAAGCGGTCCAGCGCCATCGACAGCGCGCGGCGCACGCGCACGTCGTCGAACGGTTTTTGTTCGACGTTGAACGACAAGATCAAGCCCGACAGCCAATTCGCTTCCTGGAACGTGACCTTCGGGCTGGCGACGCGCGCTTTCTCGGCCGGGCTGATGCCGCGGAACTCGGCCATCACCTGGCCGCCTTGCACGGCGTTGAGCATCGCGGCCCCCGACATCACGACGGCGCGGAAGCCGTCGAGATAAGGCTGGCCCTGGCGGAAATACCCGTCGAAGCGGGTACCCGTCCAATGCGAGCCGGGAACGCGTTCGCCGAAGCGGAACGGGCCTGAGCCCATCACTTCCTTTTCGGGATAGCGCGGATCTTGCGCGAGCTTGGCGGCCGAGTAGATGCAGTTAAAGGGCGCCGCCAGATACGTCATGAAGGCCGGGTTCGGATTGTTCAGCTTGAACACGACCGTATCGGGCGTGGGCGCTTCCACCGAGGCCACGTCCTGGAAATGGTCGCGGCGCGCCGAACGCCCGCCTTGCGGCGGCGTCTTGATGCGATCGAAGCTCGCCTTCACATCGGCCGAGGTCAGCGCCGAGCCGTCATGGAACTTGATCGGCTGGACCAGACGGAACGTGTAGGTCTTGCCGTCGGGCGAGATCGTCCAATCGCGCGCCGTGTCGCCGATGATCTTGGGGTAGTTCTTGGCGTCGAACTTCACCAGCGTCGAATAATGCGGTGCGAGATGATGGATCACCGCGAAATTCGTCGCGGCATGGCAATCGGTCGTGTCGGGCTCGCCGCCGACCGCAAAAATAAAGGTGCCGCCGCGCTTGGGTTGTTCTTGCGCGGCCGCCGGCAGAATCGCCAAGGCGGCCATGGCCGCACCGGCCAGAATTCGCTTCAACATGGTTCCCTCCCCCGAACATCTTGTTCGTTAGGGGAGAGATTATCGAAGCTTGTCTAGCCGTTCCAGCCCGGATGCGGCCGCCAAATATACGGCGTTTCGATGCGCGAAACCTCGTCCGCCGTTAGTGGCGGCATATCGGCGGCCTCGGCCGCGTCGTCGAGCTGCTCGAGCTTCGTCGATCCGATGATCGGGGCGGCCATATAGGGCTTCGACCACAACCACAGCAGCGCCACTTGCGTGGGCTTGGCACCGCGCGCTTTGGCGATGTCTTTAATCGCGTCGGCGATCGCCCAGTCGCAATCGCGATAAGTCTCGGGCTTCGCACCGGCGTCGTTCTTCGACCGCTCGGTGTCGCCGCCGCCGCCTTTGACGCGGTTGCCGGCCAGGAACCCGCGCGCCAGCGGCGAATAGGGAATAAGCCCCACGCCTTGTTCGGCGCACAGCGCGTTCATCTCGCGCTCTTCCTCGCGCTGAATCGCGTTGTGCAGATTCTGCATCGCGATGGGGCGCGCATAGCCCTTCGCGTCGGCGATGGCGATCATCTGCGCGAATTTATAGGCGGGCATGGTGGAGCCGCCGATATAGCGGACCTTACCGGCGCGCACGAAGCCGTCGAGCGTCGCCATGACCTCTTCAAGGGGTGTCACGCCGTCCAAGCGATGGACCTGATAGACATCGACATGGTCGGTCTTGAGGCGCTTCAACTGCGCGTCGAGCGAGGCGACGAGATGCTTGCGGCCCAAGCCCACGGCGTTGGGGGCGGAGCCCATCTTCAACCCGACCTTGGTCGAGATCACGAGCTCGTCGCGCGGGACGAGGCCGATCAGCTTTTCGCCCATGATCGTTTCGGAGGCGCCGAGGTTATAGGCATCGGCCGTGTCGAAGAAATTGATCCCGCGATCGAGCGCGCGTTTGAAGAACGGCGCGCTTTCTTCCGGTCCGAACGGCGCCCAGGCGCGCCGCCCGGCGGCGCCCCAGGAATTGCCGCCAAGGCACACGCGGCTGACCATCAGGCCCGAACGGCCGAGCGGGACGTATTTCATGGGGCAGGCTCCGGAAACGAAGGATTGCTCGAGTCGTGCCCGAAAACCGCAAATTTCACAAGGGCTTCCGCGATGACGCGGGCTCTTGCGCGCTGCGGTATTCGGCGCCATATAACCGTCACTAGCAAAGGAACGGACATGGCGGGTTGGACTCTCGACGATATCGATTGGGCGGCGTTCCGCGCGGATCGGGTCGATCCCGATCTGCTCGCGGTCGCCAAGGCCGCGGCGATGGTCGAGCATAACGGTGCGGATTACGCCGTCTATCTCAACAACGTGTTCGCGGGCGACGAGACGATCCGCCCGGCGGTCGATGCCTGGGCGGTCGAGGAGATCCAGCACGGCAAGGCGCTCGCCAAATGGGCGATGCTGGCCGACCCGACTTGGGATTTCGACGCGTCGTTCAAGCGCTTCACCGACGGCTATAAATTGCCCTTGGACGCGACCGCCTCCGTGCGCGGCAGCCGGGCGGGCGAGTTGATCGCGCGCTGCATCGTCGAAACGGGCACGAGTTCCTATTACACGGCGCTGGCCGAAGCCTCGGACGAGCCGGTCTTCGCGCAAATCTGTCGCAAGATCGCCGCCGACGAATTCCGCCACTACAAGCTTTTCTACGACCACATGCAGCGTTATCTGGAACGCGACAAGATCGGCTGGGCCAAGCGCGTGTGGACCGGCCTCGGACGGATCGCCGAGTCCGAAGACGATGAATTGTCCTACGCCTATTACGCCGCGAATATGTGGCCGGCCCCCTATGACCGCGCGGTCGCCGCGCGCGCTTATGCGCGCCGGGCCTATTCGGTCTATCGCCGCAAGCATATCGATCGCGGCATCGCGATGGTGCTGAAGGCGGTAGGCCTGCCTGCGACCGGTGCGCTGCAGCGCCCCATCGCGGCGCTGGCGACGGCCTTCATGACCCGCCGGGCGGCATCGCTGGCGCGCGCGGGCGCTTGAACGAACTGTCACAAGCGTGTAACCGAAGGCGGGTAATCGGGGCACGTTCCTAACCCCGAAACCGGGAGCCCGTCCCTCATGTTCCGTCGTTCCGTCCTGACCGCCGCGTTCGCGGCGTGCATCGTTCTCCCCGCCGCCGCGCAAGCGCCGTCGGGCAAGCTGGTGCTCTACACTTCGCAGCCGCAGGCCGATGCGCAAGCGACGATCGACGCGTTCCGGAAGGTGCATCCGGGCGTCGAAGTCAGCTTCACGCGCGACGGCACGACGCAATTGATGAACCGCTTGCAGGCGGAATTCGTCGCCGGCAATCCGCAGCCCGACGTGCTGCTCATCGCCGATGCGATGACGATGGAATCGCTGAAGGCGGAAAACCGCTTATTCGCCTATACCCAGGCGAAGACCGACGGATTGCCCGCCGGCAGCTTCGACGCGGCCAAGACCTATTTCGGCACGAAGCTCATCACCACGGGCATCGTCTACAACAAATCGGCATCGATGAAGCCGACGAGCTGGGCCGATCTCGCCAAGGCCGAAGCGCGCGGCCAGGTCGTGATGCCCTCGCCGCTGTTCTCGGGGGCCGCCGCCATCCATATGGGGGCGGTCGTGCGCCAGCCCGATCTCGGCTGGAAATGGTACGAGACGTTGAAGGCCAACGGTGCCCAAGCCGCGCGCGGCAATCCCGCCGTGCTCGAAGCGGTCGCCGGCGGCCAAAAGCTCTACGGCGTGATCGTCGATTTCATGGCGATCAACGCGAACAAGAAGGGCTCGCCGGTCGAGTTCGTCTTCCCGCGCGACGGATCGACCTTCGTGACCGAGCCGGTCGCGATCCTGCGCACGGCGAAGAACCAGGCGGCCGCGCGCGCCTTCGTCGATTTCGTGCTGTCGCCCGACGGTCAGGCTTTGGCCGCGAGCCAAGGCATGCTGCCGGTCTCCAACGAAGTGAAGGCGCCGGAAGGCTTCCCCGTCCTATCGAACGTCAAGCTGATGCCGATTCCGATCGCGGAGATTCTGCGCAGCGACGAAGCCGACAAGGAACGTTTCGCCGATCTGTTCGGCAAGTGAGCTTCTCCGCGATCCGGACGGGGGCGGACGAGCGCCGCTGGCTCTTCGCCCTCGCCGGGATCGTGGCGCTGGTCTCGCTCTGGCCGCTCGCCAGATTGCTGTATGAAGCCGTCGCCCCAAGGGGCGGCGGCTTCGATCTTTCCATCGCCACGCGCGCGTTGACCGCGACCGCCACGTGGCGCGCCGCGTGGAACACGCTCGAAACCTCGATCCTCGGCACCGCGATCTCGCTGTTCCTGGGTGTGGGCTTCGCGCTGGTCGTGGCGTTAAGCGACGTGCGCGCCAAGGGCGCGTTGATCTTCGTCTTCGTGTTGCCCTTGGTCGTGCCTTCGCAGATCGCGGCGCTGGCCTGGATCAACATGGCGGGGCCGCAAAGCGCGTTGCTCGGCGCGTTCGGTCTCGCCCCGCCGCCGGGTTCGGAAAATCCGCTCTATGGCCGCTTCGGTATCTCGTGGTTGCTCGGCCTCGAACATGCCCCCTTGGTGTTCCTGGCGGTGCGTGCGGGCTTGCGCGCGCTGCCGCGCGAAGCGATCGAGGCCGCGCGCGGCTGCGGTGCCACACGAATCGTGGTGGCGCGAACCGTCGTGCTGCCGCTGATGTTCCCGGCGATTATGGCGGGCGGCTTGCTCGCCTTCGTGTCGAGCATCGGCAATTTCGGCACGCCCGCTTTGCTGGGCATTCCGGTCTCCTACACGACGCTCGTGACGCTCATCTATCAACGCCTCGCCGGATTCGGCCCGTCGGTGCTGGCGCAAGCCGCGACGCTGTCGGCGCTGATCGGCGTGTTCGCGCTCGCCATGCTGTGGCTGCACGCCCATGCGCGCCGGGCCCTCGACGCGCGCGTCTCGGGCGCGTCGATGCCGCTGGAGCCCTGGCATCTGGGCAAGGCGCGGCTGGCCGTCGAGATTTTTTTGTGGACGGCGCTGGTGCTCGCGGCGATCGTGCCGTTCGTGGCGTTGATCGCGCAATCGCTCGTGCCCGCGATCGGCGTGACGCTCGACGCGACGACCGCCACATTGCGCGCCTATGTCGAAGCCTTCCGCCAGAGTGCGGTGTCGCGCGCCTTCGCCAATTCCTTCCTGCTGGCCGGAATCGCGGCGTTGCTGTGCGTGATGCTCGCCATGCCGATCGCCTATTTCGCCGCGTGGCGGCGCACAAGGCTGGTCAAGATCCTCGATACGCTGATCGAGCTGCCTTACGCGCTGCCCGGCATCGTGCTGGCGATCGCGACGATCCTCACCTTCATCCGCCCGCTGCCGATTTTGGGCGTGTCGATCTACGGCACGCTGTGGATCATCGGCTTGGCTTACGTCGCGCGCTTCATGGTGCTGGCCTTGCGCCCGGTGAGTGCGGCGTTCGCGCAGCTCGATCCGGCACTCGACGAAGCCGCCGCCGCCGCCGGGGCCGGTTTCGGGCGGCGTTTGCGCGACGTCGCCTTGCCGATGGTGGCCCCTGCCGCCGGGGCGGGCGCGATTTTGGTGTTCTTGACCGCGCTCAACGAGCTCACCGTGTCGGCGCTGCTGTGGTCGTCGGGCTCGGAAACGCTGGGCGTGATGGTGTTCTCGCTGCAGGAAGGCGGCGACTCACCTTTGGCCGCCGCCGTTTCCACGCTCGCCGTCGCCGCCGTGATCGCGTTGATGCTGATCCTCGGCCTCGTCGCGCATCGCTTACCCAAGGGCATTTTGCCTTGGGCGAATTGAATCATGGCCGCGAAATACGACACGATCGGCGTCAACTACGCCGATATCCGTAAGCCCGATCCGCGTATCGCGGCGATCATCGCGCGCGCCTTGGGCGATGCACGGCGCGTGCTGAATGTCGGCGCGGGAACGGGCTCCTACGAGCCCACGGATCGCGCGGTCGTTGCGGTCGAACCCTCGCAAACGATGATCGACAAGCGCGGGCCGGATGCGGCCCCCGCGATCCAAGCGAGTGCGGAGAACCTGCCCTTCGACGATGCGTCGTTCGATGCGGCGATGGCGCTGCTCACCATCCATCATTGGCGCGACAAGGCGGCGGGCTTGCGCGAAATGCGCCGCGTGACGCGCGGGCGCATCGTGCTGCTGACCTACGATCCCGCCTTTCGCCCCTGGCTCACCGATTATCTGCCCGAACTCGCGACGCTGGACGAAGGCCAGATGCCCGCAATGGCCGATTACGCGCGGTGGCTCGGCGATGTGCGGATCGAAGCCGTCTCTGTGCCGCATGATTGCAGCGACGGGTTTCTCCACGCCTATTGGCGCCGCCCGGCGGCCTATCTCGATTCGCGCATCCGGTCGGGCAGTTCGTCCTTTTGGGCGCTGGGCGATTCGGCCAAGCCGGGGCTCGAACGTCTGGCGCGCGATCTCGACAGCGGTGAATGGGCGAAGCGTTATGCCGACATCGCCGCCCGCGACGATTACGACGCGGGCTATCGCCTGGTGATCGCGGGTTAGCGTCTAGCGAAGCTCACGGAACTTCACTCGGCGGCCGACGTGACGACCGGATGGCCGATCTCGCGTGCGGCATAAGCCAGCGCGGCCGTGATGTCGTCGGCCTCAAGATAAGGGTAGTCCGCCAAAATATCGGCATGACTCATGCCGCCGGCCAACATCTCGAGGATGTCGGTCACGCGAATACGCATGCCACGGATGCAAGGCTGGCCGTGGCATTGTTCGGGACGGATGGTGATGCGGGACATCGGATCCATGCGCGCATTCTACACTTTTGGCTGCCGGCGCGCCACAAGCCGCCGGACGGACGGTTAGTCCGTCACCCACCCGTCGACGAGGCCCAGGGCGATCTTGTCGCCCATATGCGGGTGGCCGTCGTCGGGCAGCGCCAAGCGGAGCAGCGCCGTGGGATCGGCATCGGGCACGGCGTCGATATCCCACGCCCCACCCACATACGCGGCACGCTTGATCGTCGCGGGGAAACCGTCGGCGGCCAGCGCCAAGTCTTCGGGGCGCAGCACCAGCGAGGCGGGGCCGGGGGCACGATCTCCCGCACAGCGCACGCGAAAGCGCCGCCCGTAAAGCTCGATCCCCGCCTTGCCGCCTTGCGCGGCCAGGACTTCGGTTTTGACGATGGCGCCGCGCCCGACGAAGGCGCCGATCGCGGCGGTCGCGGGCTGGCGATAAAGCGTGCGCGGATCGGCAAACTGCACGATGCGGCCTGCTTCCATCACGGCGATGCGATCGGCGAGCGCCATCGCTTCGGCTTGATCGTGGGTGACGTAAAGCATCGTCGCCTTCGTCTTGGCGTGGAACGCCGCGAAGGTTTCGAGCATCGAGGCGCGCAAATGGACGTCGAGATTGGCGAGCGGCTCGTCGAGCAGTACGATCGCCGGGTCCATCGCCAAGCAGCGCGCGAGCGCCACGCGTTGGCGCTGCCCGCCCGAAAGTTCGGCAGGCTTGCGATCCTCGTAGCCGGCGAGATCGACGCTGGCGAGCGCTTCGGCGATTCGCGCTTTGCGCGCGGGCTCGGGCACTTTCGCCACTTCCAGCGCGTAGCCCACGTTGCGGCCCACGCTCATATGCGGCCACAGCGCGTAGGATTGGAAGACGATGCCGACACGGCGTTCTTCGGGCGGCACATGCGCGGCACCGCCGGACACGATGCGCGAGCCCAGCGCGATCGTGCCGCTGTCCGGCGTTTCGAATCCGGCGACCAGGCGCAGCAGCGTGGATTTGCCGCAACCCGAAGCGCCGAGCAACGCGACGAATTCGCCGTTGGCGACGTTGAGATCGGTCGGCTCCAACGCGCGCACGCGCCCGCCTTGGGCGGTGGCGAAGCTTTTCGCCACGCCGGACAAAACCAGTTCGCTCATGTCGCGACGGCTTTGCGCACGATCGGCCCCAACTCGGCGACGACGCGGCGATAGAGTTCGCGCTTGAACGGCACGATCAGCGATTCGAGCTCGTCGAGCTCGGCCCAGCGCCACGCGTCGAACTCGGCCTCGTGGGCGTCGAGGTCGATGTCGGAATCTTGGCCGAGATGGCGCAGCGCGTACCATTTCTGGCACTGGCCGCGATAACGGCCCTTCCAGACCTTCTTGCGCAAATCTTCGGGCAGATCGTAGGCGATCCAATCGACACTCTCGCCGACGATCTCGGCGTTGGTCACACCGGTTTCCTCGGCAAGCTCGCGCAACGCCGCCGCGCGCGGATCTTCGCCCGCGTCGATGCCGCCTTGCGGCATCTGCCAAGCGTCCGGCGTGTCGTTGCGGCGCGCGACGAAAACGCGGCCTTTGCGGTCGAACAGCATCAGTCCCACGCCGGGACGGTAATCTTCCAATGTGACGGTTTTCATCGTTGCTGCGCGGCGGGGGCCGTTGCGGGGGCGGCACCCGGTGCCGGCTGGCGATTGACGACGGCCGAAACGGGCGCCAGCACGAAGCCGCGATTTTCGACCAGCGCCAGCCAATTGATCAGGCGTTCGAACGTCACCGGGAAGGGCTGGCCGATGCCCACGGCCACACCGTTCTGGCGCGCGATGCGCTCCAGATCGTTGAGGGCGCGGTCGATCGCGGGGCGCGAGGCTTCGGTGTCGATGATGCGGTCGGCATAGACGCGCGGCACGCCCACGTCGTCGGCCACACGCGCGGCCAGCGAATTCTGCGCGGTGCGCGAATCGAGCAGCAGAAGCCCGCGTTGGAACATCCGGTCGACGACGGGGCGCATCGCGTCGGCCGATGTCGTGAAGCGCGAACCCGCCGCCGTCGCGATGCCGACATAGCCTTGCGCGCGGCCGAGCAAGCCGTCGAGCCGTTCGAGATTCTGGCGCGCCGACAACGTCGTCAGCAGCGTTTGCGGGCCGGGATCGGTCGCGGGGAAATCGGCGGGCTCCATCGGCACGTTCAACAGCACTTCGTGACCGGCGGCGCGCGCCAATGCGACCCATTGCGTCAGGTTATCCGCATAGGGGCTGAAGGCGAGCGTGATGGCGCCGCCGAGATTTTGGATCGCCGCGTTGCTCGCCGCTTGGCTCTTGCCCAGATCGGTCAACACGATCGCGATGCGCGGGCGCTTTTCTTCGGGATCGAAGGGCCGCGCGAAACGCACCCAGGTCGGCGCTTCCACGTCGCGCGGCGGCAGCGGGGCGAGCGACGGCGGTGCCGTCGGACGTGCGGCTTGCTGCTGCGGTGCCGGTGCGGGAGTCGGTGCGGGCGCCGGCGCCGGCGCCGGCGCCGGCGCCGCCGGTTGAACGGGCGCGGGCACTATCGGGCGCGGTGCCGTCGGGCTTGCGGCCGGCGGCGGGGCGGGCGGTGTCACCGGTGCGACGGGTGCGGCCGCTTGCGGTGCAGGTGCGGGTTCAGGCGCCGGCGCTGGTGCCGGTTCGGGTGCCGCCGCCGGTGCCGGTGCGGGCTCGGGTTCCGGCTCCGGTTTCGCGACGGCTTCGGGCTCGGGCGGCGGCGGAATGGGGGCCGTCGCCGCCGAAGTCGGCAAGCGCACCATCGCGACGACCGGGTCGCCGAGATCAAGCTCGCTTTCCGGCGTCTGGGTTTGCGCCCACAGCACGTAACCGGCAACGGCGCCGATCAGCACAATCCACGCAAGCGCCAAAAGCGGCGGCTTGCGCTTGGGCGCCGGGGCCGGTTTGGGGCTTGCGGGCGGCAAGGGCGGCGGATCGGACTCGTCTGTCGCCGCCATGCCGAATTCCCGATCCTAAACGTCCGCGCTCAGTTCGCGCGCTGCTGGAACAGCGCGAGACCACGCAGCAGATCGAGCGCCCGGCTGAGCTGGTAGTCTTGCGCGCCCTCGGCCGGCGGCTCGTCGGTCTGCGGCGCGGGGGCCGCTTGCGGGGCGGCCGGCGCCGCGGGGGCTTGGCCGTTGGCGGGCGCTTGCGGGTTGCGCAAGGCGCCGCGCAGATCGGCTTCCCGGCGCACCGGGCCCGTCGGCGTGATTTCGATGCGCGCCTGTTCGACGGCGATATCGGGCTCGATGCCCTGCGCCTGGATCGAACGGCCCGACGGCGTGTAGTAGCGCGCGGTGGTCAGGCGGATCGCACCTTGGTTGCCCACGGGGCGGATCGTCTGGACCGAGCCTTTGCCGAACGACTTGGTGCCGAGCAGGATCGCGCGGCGATGGTCCTGCAACGCGCCCGCGACGATTTCCGACGCCGACGCCGAGCCGCCATTGATCAGCACGACCAACGGCAAGCCGTTCAGCAGATCGCCCGGGCGCGCGTTGTAGCGCTGGGCTTCCTCCGACCGGCGGCCGCGCGTCGACACGATCTCGCCGCGTTCCAGGAACGCGTCGGAGACGGCGATCGCCTGATCGAGCAGGCCGCCCGGATTGTTGCGCATGTCGAGCACGAGGCCCTTCATCTTGTCGCCGAGCTGTTCGCGGATGCGCTGGATGGCGTTGCGCAAGCCCACATCGGTCTGCTCGGTGAAGCTGGTGATGCGCACATAGCCGATATCGCCTTCCACACGGCTGCGCACCGATTGGATGCGGATCACGGCACGGGTCAGCGTCACTTCGAAGGGCTGGGTCTCGCCGCGGCGGATCAAAATCTTGAGCTGGCTGTTGACGGGCCCGCGCATCTTTTCGACCGCGTCCTGCAGCGACATACCCATCACCGGTTCGCCGTCGAGCGACACGATGAAATCGTTGGGCTTCAAACCGGCGCGGAAGGCGGGCGTGTCGTCGATGGGCGAGACGACCTTCACCAGCCCGTTCTCCATCGTGACTTCGATGCCAAGACCGCCGAATTCGCCGCGCGTCTGCACCTGCATGTCGCGGAACGAGCGCGCGTTGAGGAAGGACGAATGCGGGTCGAGCGAGGTCAACATGCCGTTGATCGCGTCTTCGACCAGTTTGCGGTCCTGCACTTCTTCGACGTACTCGCTGCGCACGATCTCGAACACGTCGCCGAACAATTGAAGCAGGCGGAACGTCTCGGACCCGCCGCCGGTTTGCGGGGCTTGCGCGGAAACCGGCGACACGAACGCGGGCGAGACGAACGCAAGCGTGGCGGCGAGGCTGGCGGCGGCGAAGTGACGGGCGAACATCGGGGGTTCCTTTTCCGCCGGACCACATGGCCCGGCCGTCGACACTCAAAATGCGTTCGCCAAGCAAACCGCGCTAGCGACGCGCACCGGCTTCGGCGCCGAACAGCAAGGGCGTGGGATCGACCGGCTGACCGTTGCGCCGAAGCTCCAGATAGAGCACCGGCGTTCCCTGCTCGCTCGCACCCGCACGCCCGACCGGTTCGCCCGCCGTCACGGCTTGTCCCACGACGGCGTCGATTCGGCCCAACTGCGCCAGAACCGAATGATATCCCCCGCTATGTTCGAGGATCAAGATAAGCCCGTAACCCCGAAACGGCCCGGCAAAAGCCACGGTGCCGTCGAACGGGGCGATCACGGCGGCGGTTTCGCGCGGTTCGATGGTCAGGCCCCGCGCGATTTGGCCCCCGCTTTGGGTGTCGCCGAAGCTTTCGATCAACCCGCCGCGCACCGGCCAGCGATACCCGGCCAGGGCCGCCAATTCCCCGGTCGCGCGCGACGGCGCAAGGGGGCGGGCGGCAGGGACACGGGCCTGGGTTGGGGCCGGCCGATCCTCCAGCCTTGCCACCAAATCGCGCAAATCCTGGGCTTCGCGGCCCATCCGTTCCAGCCTGGCGGCGTATTCGCGCCAATCGTCGGTCAGGCGCGAAAGCGCCTTGTTGCGCGCGTCGATCGCCGCGTCGAGCCGGGCGGATTCGGCCGCCAAAGCGGCCAGCGCCGTCGATAATTTTTCGCGTTCCCGGGCCGCCGCCACGCGGGCGGTTTCCAGCGCCGTCAATTCCCGGCGCAATTCGCTCGCCCGGCGTTCCAGTTCGGGGATGGTGGCCGAGGCGAGCAGCCCCGCGCGCGCCGAATCGAGCGGCGAATGCGGCTCCAATGCCAGCGATTCGGGCGGGCGGCGGGCAAGCTGTAGCAGCGCCCCGGCCGTGGCGGCGATCTCCGACCGGCGCTTGTCGATCGCTTCGCGCCGCGACGCGGCTTCCTGGTCCAGCGTGGCGATGCGCGTTTCGATTTCGAACGCCTGATCCTCGGCGGCCGACGCGGCTTTCGCGGCGTCCACGCTTTTCAAACGCAATTCGGCGATCGCGGCGAGGGTCGCTTGCGTTTCGCGCGCCAGGCCGCGTTCGCGCCCGCGCTCCTGCTCCATCAGGCGCTCAAGCTCGATCAGCCGTTCGGACGGGTTGGTTTGGGCGACGGCGTTTGCCGCGATCAGCAGCGAAAGAAAGGCGAGGGCAATCGCCTTGTTCACGCCGGAACCGCGATCAGCGATCGCCCGGTCATTTCGGGCGGCGGGGCCAGGCCCATCAATTCGAGCAGCGTGGGCGCGACGTCGGCGAGCTTGCCGTCATGCACCGCGATGGGCGCGTTGCGCCCCGGCAAACGCGAATCGAGCACGTAGACGGGCACGGGGTTCAACGTATGCGCGGTTTGCGCCTGGCCGGTGACGGGATCGAGCATGCATTCGCAATTGCCGTGATCGGCGGTGACGAGCAAGGCGCCATGCATCTTTTCGACGGCTTCGGCCACGCGGCCCACGCAGGCATCGACCGTTTCGACCGCCTTGATCGCGGCTTTGAGATCGCCCGTGTGCCCGACCATGTCGCAATTGGCGTAGTTCACGACCACGAAATCGAATTCGCCCGAATTGATCGCCGCGACCAGCTTGTCGGTCATCTCGGGTGCGGACATCTCGGGCTGAAGATCGTAAGTCGCGACCTTGGGCGAGGGCACCAAGATGCGCTTCTCGCCCGGCCATTCCTTTTCTTCGCCGCCGTTGAAGAAGAAGGTGACATGCGCGTATTTCTCGGTCTCCGCGATGCGCAATTGCGTGCGGCCCGCTTTTGACACGATCTCGCCCATCATGTTGGCGAGCGATTGCGGCGCGTACATCGCGGTCATGCGCTTGGCGAGACCGGACGAATATTCCGCCATGCCAGTCGCCGCCGCGAAATTCACGATGCGCGCGCGCGCGAAGCCCGCGAATGCGGGATCGAGCAGCGCATCGAGCGTTTGGCGTGCGCGGTCGGCGCGGAAATTCGCCATCACCAGCACGTCGCCGTCCTTCATGCCCGCGTAACCGGGCAACGCGAAGGGTTTGACGAATTCGTCGTTGATATCGGCGGCGTAGGAAGCGCTCACACCTTCTTGCCACGTCGCGAATTTCGGCGCGTTGGCATCGACCAAGGCGTTGTAGGCCAACTCGACACGTTCCCAGCGTTTGTCGCGATCCATCGCATAGTAGCGTCCCGCGACGGTGGCGAGCTTCGTGTCCTTGAAGCCCGCGATATCCGTTTCGAACTTGGCGAGAAAATCTTCCGCCGAACGCGGTGCCGTGTCGCGCCCGTCGAGAAACGCATGAATGCGCACGGGCACGCTTGCTTGCGCGAAGGCGCGCGCGAGGGCGACGATATGATCTTGATGCGAATGCACGCCGCCGGGCGATAGCAGGCCCATGATCTGCGCAGTACCACCGGTGGCTTTCGCCTTGGCGATCGCGTCGGTCAAGGCGGGAAGTTTGAAGAACGAGCCGTCTTCGATTCCCGCATCGATGCGCACGAGATCCTGCATCACGACGCGGCCCGCGCCCAGATTCATATGCCCGACTTCGGAATTGCCCATTTGGCCCACGGGCAAGCCGACATGGCGTTCGGACGCTTCCAGGAAGGCGGGCGCATGAAGGGCGCGCAGCTTGTCGAAATTCGGCGTGCGGGCGAGTGCCACCGCATTGTTCGCGCGTTCGACGCGATGGCCGAACCCGTCCAAAACGCACAAGACAACGGGGCGGGAAGTGCCAGTCATGGCTGGAACTTAGCCAGATTCCGCGCCCGCGCAAGCCCGACCAAGGTCAGCGCGTCGAAGATCTCGCCCGCCGATTCGAGGGCGAGAATTTCGTCGTCGTCGAGCAGCGTCGCGCGACCCATGCCAAGCTCCGAATCGAGTGTGGCGCCCGTGGCCGCGCAATCGCGCGCCAGGAACAACGCGGCGAAACCCGCGATGCTCGACGGCTCGGCCGCGACAAGGCCCAGCGGCACCAACGGGTAGGGCGAGGCAAGGGCTGTTTCCTCGGCCAATTCGCGCCGAGCGGCGGTGGTTTCGTCCTCGCCCGCATCGACGAAGCCTTTGGGCAATTCCCAGCCCCAGCGGCCGATCGGATGGCGCCAATTGCGCAGCAACGCGATGCGCCCGTCCTTGACGCGCGCGACGACGGCGACCCCTTGCGTGGGGGCCGCTTTGCCTTCCGACGCGTCGGGGGCCGCCTTGGGCGCGAGTGTGACGTAGTCGCGCACTTCGTTGCCCGCATCGTCGCGAATATGGTCGCGGCGCACGCGCCAGACCTTGTTCTCGAAGGCGGTCTCGCGCGCCACGACGCGCACCGGCGGTTCCTTGTCGCTCATGCTTTGGGTCCTATGACGATCGACGCGGCATTCTGCCAGCTTTCCGGCGTGCCGATATCGACGAAGCGCGCCTTCGCATCGATCGGGGCGGCGATCGTGCCGGGTGCGAGGCGTTCGAACACATCGCGTTCGAGCGAAACTTGTTTGCCGGTGGCGATGCCGCCGATCAAGTCGCGCGACAGAAGATAAAGCCCCGCATTGATCGCGGCTTTGCCCGTGAACGAAGGATCCTTTTCGACGAAGCGCATGACTTTGCCGTACGCGATGTCGAGCCGCCCATAGCGCCCGGCATCGTCGACCTCGACCGCCAGCATCGTCGCGGGCTTGGCATAGGCGGCGCAGAAGGCGCCGAGATCGGCATCGACGAAGGTGTCGCCGTTGACGACCAGCACGGGATCGCTGCGGAATTTGGATGCGGCGAAGGCAAGCGCGCCGCCCGTGCCCAAGGGTTCGGGTTCGATCGACCAATCGAACGCGATCCCGGCGCGGCGATGGCGGGCGAGATGGTCGGTGACCATGTCCGCGCGATGGCCGAGCAGGAAGACGATGCGTTTGGCGCCGTGACCCGCCAGCCAATCGACCAGATGTTCGATAAACGGCCGCCCGGCGACCGGGGCCAGCACTTTGGGCAGGCCGGGGACCGCGCCGGCCAGGCGCGTGCCCAAACCGCCCGCGAGCACGGCGATATCGATGTCGGAAAGGCGAAGGCCCATGGCTCTGGCTACGACGCGCGAGGGATCCGCGCAAGGCCCCCTAAAAAAGTTGACGTGGGCGCCGCTATCCCTATGATCCCGCGCGCTCTATCCGGCGACTTGGTTGGCCCCAGTGGCGGAACGGTAGACGCGGCAGACTCAAAATCTGTTGCCCGCAAGGGCGTGCTGGTTCAAGTCCGGCCTGGGGCACCATTTCAATCCCGATCCGCTTAGTCCCGATCCAGGGCCGCAATGGCGGCGGGCGCGCCGTCGAAGGCGTAGGGATTGAGCAGGCGCCGGCGCCATAGCATCTCTTTGTCGATTCTAGTCAACGCCGCAGCGTCGGCCACGTCGCGCCAATGCGCGCGAATAGCTTCGATCTGCGCAACGACGATGTCGTGCGCCGCTTTCGCCGTCAGCAGGAAATGCGGTGCGGCGGCCAGGCAATTCGCCAGCGTGCTCGCGCGGTTGCCATCGGCGATTTCCATCGCCTGATTGGCTTCGCGCCCTGTTCGATTTTGGGGGCAGATGTCGTAGGCGGGGGTTAGCGTCAGCATCTCGCCGTCCCAGAACGCCGCGTGATTTCGTGCGTGATCGTCGGTGTTGCCGCACAGAATGTTGAAGACCAATCGGCCAAAAATTTCATGCAAACTCGCTTTGGGTTCGGTGAACCGCGCGCGGACAATGTCGGCGAGATCGCGATAGCTCCCATAGCGGCCCATCATTTCGTCGAGGCCGAACAACGTCAACGCCGAGACCATCGCCTTGCGTGTCCAGGCTTTGCCCTTGCGCACCCGGTCGAAACGCTCGACCAGCAGCACATCCTTGCCCGCCGCGCGTTCGAGCTTGACCGGTGCCGCGTCCAGCCCGATCGCCGTCGCCAGTCGCATCGCGACGAATTCCGCTTTGACGACATTGGTAACGTCGCCGCTGGCCGAGAATTTGGCGATGAATTTGGCGTCTTGCGTTTCGATCGCCGCTTTGGGCCGCGCCCCGCCCAGGCTGGAGCCGTGGAACATCGCCTGTTCCAGCTCGGGCGTCAGCGGCACGCCGTTCTGCACGCGCTCGGCGACATTCTGCAATTCCTCGAGCGTCGCGGCCTTGCCGCCGCGCGGCGTATAGATGTCGCTCGCGCGCTGGAAATCGAGCGCGCCGATCCGGTCCGATCCCGATTCGAGCAGATAAGTCATCTCGTCGAGCGCATCGACGTCGATCGCCGCACCCTTCGTGCCGAGTAGCCGGTTGACGATGACGCGCCGTCCCCATGCGTCGGGGGCGGCGTCGCGTAGCGCGCCGGCGATGGCAAGGCCATCCGGCGGTGCGATCTCGCCGCGGCGCAACGGCATCTCGGGCAGATAGAGTGCCATCGCCGCTTTGTGTTCGAGATAGCTGCGCCCGTAGTTGAAGAAGTAGCGCGCACCGTCGCGCGCGATTCGTCCCGCGACGATCGGCGCCGTGGCGCCCGGCAGCCAGACCCAGACATAGGCTTCGTCGTTCGATTTAGAAGTCATCCTTGACCTCGCGCCGGGCGCGCCGCGCCGCGCGCGGCAGCAGCGTCAATTCGCGCGCGGATTGCGCGACGTTCGCGGATAGCTGCGCCGGGTCGAGACCGAATAGACGTATGCCGACCAAGGAAGCTGCTTCGAAGACCGCACCGACCGCGCAACCGGGATCGCCGCGCTCGATGCGTTGCAGAAGTCCGCGCGAGACGCCCATCCGCTCGGCGAGCTGCGCCACGGTTTCCTTGCGCGTGATGCGCGCCGCGCGAACGAGATGGCCGAGATGGGCCAATGCTTCTTGCGTCTGGCGCGAAAGCGTGCGGCTTTGCGGTTTCGGCATAATTTGATCCATAATTAGGGCGTAAATTAAATTTACGCTCTTTTTATGGAGCATAGTCGAAATTTCATTCTCGACAAGTGATGATCCATTAATAAGCTTTAAAAGCCTTTAAAGACCTATTTAGAGATCATTTTTTGATCGCTGGATTGGACGTTCGAGCCTTTAAGGCTTGTCGTCGCGGCGGGGATAAGCGATTGATATTACCAATCTCTCGGAGGAAGACGCTTGTCCACCTCGCCGATCGCGCGGCTACAAGACCTGCGGCGCGATTTTCGGTCGTTACCGCCCGATTTCGCCGCTTCGCTGTTGATGCTTGCGGCGATGTGCATGTTCGTGGTCACCGGCGTCATGCTGCGCAAGGCGGCCGAAACGCTGCCGGTGGTCGAGATCCTGTTCCTGCGCCAAACCTTCGCGGTGTTGATCATGACGCCGCTGTTCTGGCGCCATCGCAGCGCCATCCTGCATCCGCAAGGCTTGCGCCTGCATCTGTTTCGCGGCGCCGCCGCCGTCTGCTCGATGCTGTGCGGCAATATCGCCGTCGTCCATATCCCCTTCGCCGACGTGACCGCGATCCAGATGTCGGAGGTGCTGTTCATCACCGCACTGGCCGCGCTGTTCCTGGGCGAGAAAGTCGGCTGGCGGCGCTGGTCGGCGACGGCCGTCGGCTTTTTCGGCGTGGGCGTGATGCTCCAGCCTTTCTCGGGGCCGATCGAATTCTATGCGCTGCTCGCTTTGGCGGGGTCGGCGGCGGGGGCGGTGTCGGTCGTCACGTTGCGCTTCGGCTCGCGTTTGGACACCGCCGAGACGGTGATCTTCTTCCAAAGCCTGGTGCTGATCGCGTGTTTTGCGCCGATGGCGTGGTGGGTTTGGGTGCCGACCACGGCAGGCGCGCTCGCGATCATCATCGTATTGGCCGTGCTGCAAGCCGTGTCGACCTTGCTGTTCACCACGGCGTTTCGCACCGGCAACGCGTCGGCGATCGCACCGCTGCAATATCTGCGGCTGCTGATGATGGCGGCGGTCGGCTATTGGCTTTACGACGAGATGCCCACGCTGGCGACGATCGCGGGCTCGGCCTTGATCGTCGCGGCGGCGATCTACACCCTGCACCGAAATTCGGTGCGCCAATCGCAGATCCCGCCCGCCCCGCGCCCCGAAGGCCCGACGTAATTCGCGGTCACGCGTTCGCAGCTTCGAACGAGCGGCGATTTATTTGGCATTGAAATACCGGGTTTCGACCCCATCTCGGGGATCGAAAGGAATTTCCATGTCAAATCCCGACGTCGAGCCTGCGGCCGTTATGCCGCAAAAGGCGCTTTGGGCGGGCGTCGTTTCGCTCGCTTTCGGCTCGTTCAGCTTCGTCACCGCCGAATTCCTGCCCGCAAGCCTGCTCACGCCGATGGCCGCCGATATCGGCGTCTCCGTGGGGGCCGCCGGACAGGCGATCAGTGCGACCGCCATCGCGGCGGGCATCGCGGCGCTGATCGCCGCGATCGTGTCGCGCGGAATCGACCGGCGCCTCGTGATCTGGACGCTGAGCGTTTCTTTGATCGTCTCCAGCATTCTGACCGCGACGGCCGAAAGCCTGCCCGCGCTGCTGATCGCGCGCGTGTTGCTCGGCATCGGGCTTGGCGGGTTCTGGTCGATGGCGGCCGCCATCGCCATGCGTTTGGTGCCGGCGGAATCCTTGCCGCGCGCGATCTCGCTGGTGCTGATGGGCGTGTCGGTGGCGACGGTCAGTGCCGCACCGATCGGCGCCTATCTTGGCGCGTTGATCGGCTGGCGCGCGGTGTTCCTGCTCGCCTCGCTCGTCGGCGTGGTGGCGCTGACGGTGCAGCTTTTGTCGCTGCCGCGCCTGCCCGCGCGCGGGGCGCCCGATCTGCGCACGTTGCTCATCCTCGCGCGCAAGCCCAGCATCGCGCTGGTGCTGATCGGCGTGATCGTCACGATCTCCGGCCATTTCGCCGGCTTCACCTATATCCGCCCGTTCTTGGAAACCGTGCCGCAAATGTCGGTGGAGGCGATCTCGCTCGCGTTGCTCGCGTTCGGAATCGGCGGCTTTTTCGGCAATCTCGTCGGCGGTATCATCACCGCGCGCAACGCCAAGGCGTCGGTCGTGTTCGGGGCGAGCGTCATCGCGGCGATGGGCGTCACGCTGCTGCTGTTCGGCGCGTCGGGCCCGATCGCCGGTGCAGCCGTCGGCGTGTGGGGCTTCGCCTTCGGGGCGCTGCCGGTCGGGTTCCAGACCTGGATGATGCGCGTCGCCCCGCCCGATTTGGCGGAATCCGCCGGCGGCATTTTGGTCGCGGCGTTCCAGGTCGCGATCACCGGGGGTGCGGTGTTCGGCGGCCTGCTGGTCGACGGGCTCGGCACTTTCGGCAGCATCGCGTATCTCACCTCGGCGACGCTACTTGGCGCCACCGGCGTGATCCTCGTCGGGCGGCACAGCCCCGAACGCATCGACCCGACGGCGGAAGCGGCGGCGGTCGTTTAAACGACCGCCGTCAACGCCTGCTCGAGATCGTCCCAGATATCCTCGACATTCTCGAGCCCGACCGACAAGCGGATCAACCCGTCGGAAATGCCGTGCTTGGCGCGGACCTCCGGCTCATAGGCCGCATGCGTCATGCTCGCGGGATGCTGGATCAACGTTTCCGCATCGCCCAGGCTGACCGCGCGGCGGATGATGTCGAGTCTGTCCATCACGGCGATACCCGCCTTGATGCCGCCCTTGATCTCGAACGCGATCAAGCCGCCGCCCGCCGACATTTGGCGTTTGACGATCGCGGCGCGCGGATGATCGGCAAGGCCCGGATAGTGCAGCGTCTCGATCGCCGGATGCTGGGCCAGGCGCTCGGCGATCGTCACGGCGGATTTGCAATGGCGTTCGACGCGGATCTCCAGCGTCTTCAATCCGCGCAGCATCAGGAACGCCGCGAAGGGCGAGATCGTGGCGCCGGTCAGGAACCGCAAGCCGTTCATGCGGATCGTCTTGATCGTCTCGGCTTTACCCGCGACCACGCCCGCCAGCAGATCGCCATGCCCGCCCAGGAACTTCGTCGCGGAATGGATCACGAGATCGGCGCCGAGATCGAGGGGGCGCTGCAGGATCGGTATGGCGAAAGTGTTGTCGACGACGACCAGCACGTTCTTGGCGCGCGCCAGCGCCACCACGCCCGCGATATCGACGATGCGCAGGTTCGGATTGGCGGGCGTCTCGAAATAGACGAGCTTGGTCTTGGGCCCGATCGCGGCGGCGACCTCGTCGAGATTCGTGAAGTCGACGAATTTGGTGTCGATGCCGAAGCGCGTGACGCCCTTGTCGAGCAGCGCATAGGTGTTGCCGTAGACGACCTTGTCCGCGACGATTCCGTCGCCCTGGCTCAGCAGCGACCAGAACGTGCCCGAGATCGCGGCCATGCCCGAGGCGACGACCAACGCGGCTTCCGCGTTTTCCAGATCGGCGATGCGCTGTTCGAGCAGCGATTGCGTCGGGTTCTTGGTGCGGCCGTAGATATAGCCTTCGCGTTCGCCCCGAAACAGCGCCGCACCCTGTTCGACCGATTCGAACGCGTAGGTGGAGGTGAGATAAATCGGCGGCGTCAAAGCACCTTGCGCGGTGGCGGGGTCGTAGCCCAGATGGATGGCGCGCGTGGCTTGGCCCGCGCGCTTGTTGCGGCCGCTTTTCATCGAATTCTCCCGCCCGGGCGATCCCGGTTTTGATTTCCCAGCGAAATTCGGGGAAAGGGCGGCGTCGCGCAAGCCCTTCGAACGGCCGAATTTCTCATGTCGCGCTCAAATTCGTTTGTTCCGGCGGACGGGGGCGGGCGGTTATGATCGCTGGCTTGCATCCGTCACCCCCCGAACCCATCTTCGGCGGATGCGATCAGGAGCGGATTTAGAGATGAGCGGTTTTGCGATTTCGCGCCGGCGGGCGCTGAAAACCGGTGGTGCCGTGGCGGCACTGATCGCGGCGGGATTCCTGCCGCGCGATGCCTTTGCCGCGTGGAACCAGACCGCGTTCGAAACCAAGGGTGTGGCCGAATCCTTGCGCGCCTTGGGCTTGGCCCAGCCGGCGGCGTCGGATCTGGTGCAGCTCGTCATGTCCGACGTGGCGGAGAACGGCGCGGTGGTGCCCGTGCAGATCCTCAGCCGCGTGCCCAACACCGCCAAGATCGGCCTGATGGTCGAACGCAATCCCAACACGCTGTCGGCGGTGTTCGAGATCGGGGCCGGCATGCTGCCGGAAATCGCCACGCGCGTGCGCTTGCAGGAAACGTCGAATGTCGTCGCTTTCGTCGTCGCGGACGGCAAAGTGCTGACGGCGACGCGCCTGGTTAGCGTCACGCTCGGCGGCTGCGCCGTCAGTTCGTGAGCGGGGAGGAACGCCAATGACCAGCCCCACCCGTATTCGCGCCACGATCCGCGACGGTATCGTCGATGTGCGCGTGCTGATGACGCACGAGATGGAAACCGGCCAGCGGCCGGGCGACGATGGCAAGCTCGTGCCCGCCTGGTTCATCCGCGAAGTCGCCGTCACGCATAACGGCAATACGGTGATGAGCGCCCAATGGGGCCCGGCGATTTCCAAAAATCCCTATTTGCAGTTCCGCTTTCGCGGCGGCGCCGTCGGCGACAAGATCGACGTGAAATGGACCGATAATCGCGGCGAATCGCGCAGCGACACGGCCGCGATCGCCTAATCGCCGCTGCGCGGCGGTTCCGAAGACCCCGGAACGAGTCCTGCCGCTTTACGCGGCATTATGTCTCGGGACAATCGCCGTCGCCGGCGATGGCGCGACGTCGCAAAGGTACGATTCCCCGTACATACATACGAAGGCGCGGACGGAAGCGGGTTTCCGCCGGGACGGAAACGTCCGCGTGCCGGGCGCTAATGTCGTCATGAGCGCCACAACTGTATGACGCTCCGCGCGTCCTTCGCGCGTCCATTTCTGCGCCCTTCCATATCTGCGACGGAGACATCATGCCCGTTTCGCGTTCCACCAAACGTCGTCAGCCGCCGATCACCGCCAATCGTCCGCGCACGTTCCGCGTCGATTCCGATCGTCGGACTTCCGTGCGTCTCGAACCCTCTTTCTGGCGCGCGTTGCAGGACGCGGCCAAGCTCGAAGGCCAATCGCCCGCCGAGTGGGCGCAAGTGCGCGGCGTGTTCGATCGCCCGCGCGCGCGGTCGTCGGCGCTGCGCGTCGCGTTGCTCGAGTATTTCGTGGGTCGCGCGGTGCGCGGCCGGGGCCGTCGCGGTAACGTGCTCTCGTTGCTCGCCGCGGCTGAATAACCGGGCGAATCGCTGCTAGAGTGTCCGGGACATGTTGGTCCTGGGCGCTATCAGCGGCACGTCGATGGATGGCATCGACGTGGCGCTTCTCGACACCGACGGTATCGGCCCGGGCCACGCCCGGGCCGGCCGTACCTATCCCTATGATGCCGGCTTGCGCCAGGCGTTGCTCGACCTCGCCGCCGATCCCGCGCGCGCCGAGCATGGCGATCTCGCCGCGATCGAGGCGGCGGTGACGCGTGCGCACGCGCAAGCCTGTCTCGACTTGCTGGACGATTCGGGCGTGTCGCGCGCCGCGGTCGGCCTGGCCGGGTTGCACGGCCAAACCGTGCTGCATCGGCCCGAGCGGTCGTTCACGCGCCAATTGCTCGACGGCGAATTGGCCGCGCGAATTCTGGGGATGAAGGTCGTGGCGCGGTTCCGCCATGCCGATATGGCGGCGGGCGGGCAGGGCGCGCCGTTGGCGCCGCTTTATCATCGCGCCTTGGCGCAGAACCTCGCCGGGCCGCTAATGGTGCTCAATCTCGGCGGCGTCGCCAACGTCACCTATATCGACGGCGGGGGTATCGACGGCGACACGATCGTCGCGTTCGATACGGGTCCCGCTTCCGCCCCGCTCGACGATTTCGTGCGCCGCCGGCGCGGAATTCCGTTCGATGCGGGCGGGGCGATCGCGCGGCAAGGGACCGCCGACGCATCTATCGTGGCGCAGCTGATGGCGCATCCGTTCTTCGCCTTGCGCGCCCCCAAATCGCTCGACCGCAACGATTTCCACGCCTATGCGCGCGCGGTCGAAAACCTGTCCGACGAAAACGGTGCCGCCACGCTCGCCGCCTTCACCATCGCGTCGATCGTCGCCTCGCTCGACCACGTGCCGCGCAAACCGGCGCGCTGGCTGGTCACCGGCGGCGGCCGGCACAACGAATTCCTGATGGCCGGTTTGCGCGCGGCCCTTGGCGTGCCCGTCGATCCGGTCGAAGCCGCCGGCTGGGACGGCGACTATCTCGAAGCGCAATTGTTCGCTTGGCTCGCCGCGCGCGCCCAAGCGGGATTGCCGCTCAGCCTTCCCGAAACCACCGGCTGCCGCGTGCCCACGCGCGGCGGCGAATTTTTCGAGGTCGCCTGACCATGCCGCGTTTTTCCGCCAATCTCGATTGGCTCTATACCGATCTGCCGCTGATCGATCGCATCGCCGCCGCCGCGCAAGACGGCTTCGAAGGCATCGAACTCCTGCGCCCTTACCTGCAGCCGGCGGAAAAACTCGCGGCCGCCGTGCAGGAAGCGAAAATCCACGTGGCGCTGGTCAACGGGCCGGCGGGCGATTGGGATGGCGGCGAGCGCGGCTTGGCCGCGTTGCCGGGGCGCGAAGCCGAATTCGCCGCGACACTGCCCATCGCGTTCGCGTATGCGCAGGCGCTGAAATCGCCGCTCGTCCATATCATGTCGGGCTACGCGCCCGCGGGCACCGATATCCAGCGCTGCCACGCGACTTATGTCGCCAATCTCAAACTCGCGGCCAAGCAGGCCGCGGCGGCGGGTTTGCGCTTGGCGATCGAGCCGATCAACCCGATCGATATGCCCAGCTATTTCCTGAACCGGCAGGATCAAGCGCACGCCATCGTCGCGGAAGTCGGGGCCGCCAATCTCGGCGTGCAGATGGATTTCTACCATTGCCAGATGGTCGAAGGCGGGCTCGCGCGCCGCTTCGAAGCGGGCAAGGCGAATATCGTCCATATCCAGATCGCCGGCGTGCCGGGGCGCAACGAACCCGACACGGGCGAGATCGCTTATCCGTACCTCTTCGATCTGATCGACCGCAGCGGTTACGCGGGCTGGATCGGCTGCGAATACAAGCCACGCACCACCACGCGCGAAGGGCTTGGCTGGATCAAGAAGTACCTGCCCGCGCGCGCTTGACGAGACGCACGAGCTCGACGCGCGCCGTTTCGGCGTCGTGCACGCGCTTGTCGAACGCGACCCGCGCGGCGGTGCCGGTTTCATGCCGGCGGATATCCGCCCCTTCGGGATCGACGCCCGTCATCACCCAGCCGTCGCCGCTTTCACCCGCGAGTGTGGCGTAAAGCTGCACGGCGTCGGCGTGATCCGCGTTCATATGCGCGACGATATCGGGCTCCGCGTCGATCAACGCGGGTGAGGCGTCGATCGCGAAATTCTCGAACCATTGGATCTTGCCGAAGCCCGCGACTTGATGGGCGCGGCCCGGCGCCACGCGCCAGAACGAAAAGTCCTTGAAGCTTGCGTACATTTCCGCCGCCGGAAACCGCGCAAGGTAACGGCGCGCATGGCGCGCATCCTCGGTCGGGGCGGCAACCCCCATCAAGCTCACGCGCGGGCCGGTCAACGGTTCGGCGCGGCCTTGGGTCCCGTCGAACAGCAGCGACACGCGCCCGTCTTTCAACAGGTTTTTGGTGTGGTCGGCGAGGCCCGATATCAGCAGCAGCGGGGCGCCGTCATGGTCGAAGGCGATCTGCACCAGACTCGCATAGGGCGCGCCCGATTCGGGGGAATCGGGCCGGACAAGCGTCGCGAGTACCGCCTTGTCGCGGCCGCGCACCAGATGCCGCGCCGCGGCAAGGAAATCTTCGGTCGTTTGGGGTGTTTTTTCGGTCATTTGCGGGGGATTTTGCCGCGTTCCGCGCGCCCGGAAAAGAGCAAGTGGACGACAAGTTTCCGCCATGTTCGCGGCGCAACGTCCCAGCCGAGCTTGACCATCGCGCTTGACCATTGGCACCGGAAGGTCCGAAAACATGTCCCTCTCGATCTTCGAAACCGCAAACCTCCCGACCGAATTGCCGATGAACGCCGCAACGGGCCAACGCACCATCGTTCTGGTCGATGACGACCGCAACATCCTGACCTCGGTCACGGTGCTGTTGGAGGCCGAGGGCTTCAAAGTCCGCGCCTTCTCCGACGGCGTCGAAGCGCTGAAATCGCTGGGGGCCGATCCCGCCGATCTCGCCGTGCTCGACATCAAGATGCCGCGCATGGACGGGATGACGCTGCTGGAGCGTATCCGCGAGAAATCCGCGATGCCGGTCATCTTCCTGACGTCGAAGGACGACGAGGTCGATCAGGTGATGGGTCTGCGCATGGGCGCGGACGATTACATCACCAAGCCGTTCTCGCAGCGCCTGCTGGTCGAACGCATCCGCGCGCTGCTGCGCCGGCGCGATCTGATCCAGGGCGTGACGGGCCCCGCTTCGGGTGCCGCCGCCGAACCGCCGATGCTGCGCGGCGACTTGACGCTCGACGTCGAGCGCCATGCCTGCGAATGGAAGGGCACGCCGGTCACGCTGACGGTGACGGAATTCATGCTGCTGAAGGCGCTCGCACAGCGCCCGGGCATGGTCAAAAGCCGCGATCAGCTGATGGATCTGGCTTACGGCGAGTCGATCTATGTCGACGACCGCACGATCGACAGCCATGTGAAGCGCCTGCGCAAGAAGTTCAAATCGGTCGATCCGGAGTTCTCGCAGATCGAGACGCTCTACGGCCTCGGCTATCGCTACAAAGAAAAGTGAACCCCCGCTAGTATCGCGTCGACATGGCCGCTCGTTCCGGGCCGCGCCGGCGCTTCTCGCCGCTGACGCGGCGAATCCTTTTCCTGAACATGGTGCCGCTGCTGCTGCTGGCGGCGAGCGTGCTTTATCTCGACGATTTCCGCCGCGGCCTGATCGCGGCGGAAATGGAATCGCTGACCACGCAAGGCCGGATCATCGCGGCGGCGTTGGGCGAAGCGGCGGTGTCGATCGCGGAATCGGACGACGAGGAAGCCGACGATCGCTTGGCGCCCGATGCCTCGCGCCAAGTGTTGCGCCGTCTGGTGGAGCCCGCCCGCCTGCGCGCGCGGCTTTACGATTACGACGGCACGCTGCTGGCCGATACGCGTTCGCTGGGCTCGGGCTCGTTCTCGGTCGATATCGACATTCTGTTGCCGCCGGGCACGCCGCCCAACGTGCTGCAACACGCGCTGGATACGGCGATCGACCTGCTGACCGGGGGCATCG
This sequence comes from Tagaea sp., assembly GCA_965228135.1. Taxonomy (GTDB): domain Bacteria; phylum Pseudomonadota; class Alphaproteobacteria; order CACIAM-22H2; family CACIAM-22H2; genus Tagaea. The sequence goes on along the minus strand of OZ245798.1, from coordinate 2,885,714 downwards.
GCCCCACCGATCTCGATCTGCCGCTGTATCGCGAGCGCGCGCAGACCAACGCGCGCGATTACGAGGAAGCCGTCGCCGCGTTGGGCGGCGAAACCGGCTCGGCCGTGCGCCGCGACGGCGCCGGCCAATTGTCGATTTCGGTCGCCGTACCCGTGCAGCGCTTCCGCCAGGTGCTGGGCGCCTTGCTGCTGACCAGCGACGGGCGCAGCGTCGAAACCAGCCTGCGCGCCGTGCGCCGCGACATCCTGCACCTGACCGCCGGCGTGCTGGCGATCACGGTGCTGATCTCGCTTTATCTCGCGGGCACGATCGCGCGGCCGATCCGGCGCCTCGCGCGTGCGGCCGAACGCGTGCGCCTGGGCGGGCGGACCTCCATCGGCGGCACGCTGGGGGCGGGCCAAGCGCTGGCGACCGCCATTCCCGACCTTTCCAAACGCGGCGACGAGATCGGCGATTTGTCGGCCAGTCTGCGCGCGATGACCGAAGCGCTCGCGCGGCGCTTGGATTCGATCGATCGTTTCGCGGCCGACGTGGCGCATGAGCTTAAAAACCCGCTGACGTCGTTGAAATCGGCGGTCGAAACGGCGGCGCGCGTCCCCGATCCGGCGGTACGCGAAAAGCTGATGGCGATCGTGCTCGACGACGTGCAGCGGTTGGATCGCCTGATCACCGATATCTCGGGCGCCTCGCGCCTCGACGCGGAGTTGTCGCGCGCCGACGCCGAAACCTTCGATGTGGCCGTCTTGCTCGAAGGCCTGTGCGAGGCGCTCGCCGCCGTCGCCAAGGAAGGCCAAGCCAAGCCCCTCTATGAAGGGCCGGCGGGCGGCGGCTTGTTCATGTCGGGTGTCGCCGACCGATTGACGCAAGTCTTCCGCAACGTCATCGGCAACGCGCAATCCTTCTCGCCGCCGGGGACCGATATCCGCGTGAGCGTCGCGCGCGATCGCGGCTGGATCGTCGTGCGCATCGAGGACGAGGGGCCCGGCATTCCCGAGGACAAGCTGGAAGCGATCTTCGATCGTTTCTATTCGGAGCGGCCGGCGAACGAGAAATTCGGCACCCATTCGGGGCTCGGTCTGTCGATCTCGCGCCAGATCGTCGAAGCCCATGGCGGCACGATCGCGGCGTCGAACCGCCTCGACAAACAGGGTGCGCGTTTCACGATTAAACTACCGGTCGCCTAAGCGGCCGCGGGCACGGGCCGTTCCTGCGGCACGGGCAGCGCCAACTCCGCGCATACGCCCGTGGGCGTGTTGGAAAGCGTCAACGATCCGCCCATCAGGCGCGCAAGCTCGACCGAGATCGCAAGGCCGAGACCCGCCCCGCCGCCCGCGATCTCCGACCGTCCGCCGCCGATGAACGGCGTGCCGAGGCCGCGCAAAATCGCCTCGTCGACCGGCTTGCCGTCGTTGAGCACGGCGATCCGTGCTTGACCGTTGTGGCATTCGCGCAAACGGATATCGATCTTGCCGCCGCGCTTGCCGTGGCGTGCGGCGTTGGCGACGAGATTGACGAGAATCTGCCGGACCGCGACCGGATCGCCGATCGCGTGGATCGCCGTGCCCGTCATCTCGACGGTCGCGTCGGCTATGGCGATGTCGCGCGCGGCCAAGCGCACGGCGTCGCGGCGCAGAAGATCGAGATCGACCAAGGCGGCTTCCAATTCGCGCGCCGCACCGCCCAGGCGCGACACCTCCAGCACGCGCTCGACCAGCGCCAGAAGATGGCGTCCGCTGTCGATGATGTCGCGCGCGTAGTTCGCATAGATGTCGGGGATCGGCCCCATCACCTTATGCGTCATCAATTCGGCGAATCCGATGACGGCGTTGAGCGGCGTGCGCAATTCGTGGCTCATCCGGCCCAGGAACGCGCCCTTGGCGCGGTCGGCACTTTCCGCGCGGTTCAGCGCGTCGCGCAATTGCGCCATCGCCACGCGCCGATCCTCGGCGGCTTGCGCTTCCAACGCCGCGCGCTCGGCCGCCATCTTGCGCACGCGATGCGCGTTGTCGCGGAACACTTCGACCGCCCGCGCCATCTGCCCGATTTCGTCGCGGCGATGGCGCGCGGGGATCGTCAAGTCGATTTCGTCGGCGGCCAGGCGGCGCATCGCGGACGTCATCTCCGCCAAGGGCCGCGTGATGTTGCGCGCGACCAGGAACGCCACCAGCAACCCCGCCAGCAAGGCCGCGAACGACATCAGCGCGATCGTCGTCGCCGTGCCGGTGACGGTGACGTCGGCCGCATCGCTCGTGGCTTGCGAGACGTCGACTTCGCGCAAGAAAAGCTGATCCAGATTCTGGCGGATCACGTCGGCCAGATCCTGTTCGCCCACGCGCAGCAGCGCTTCGATACGCAACGCGACGTCGCCCGCTTCGATCAGCTGGCGCGGCAAGGGCGCGATCGCCGCCGCCGCCGCCGCCAGTGCTGCGGCCGTGTCGCCGGTCGCGATCGCGCGCGCATGGGCGAGGTTTTCGTCCAAATCGTCGAGCGCTTCTTGCGCATGCAGCATATAGGCTTGCGTGGGATCGGCGAGGAAACGCGCGATGCGCACCCGCGCGATGCCCAAATTGTCCTGCGCGCGGCCCAGTTCGCGCACCAAATCGGGCGTGCCGGACGCGACGGCGGTTTCGAACGCGGCGGTCAGTTCCTGGCGCGCGGTCAGCGCCGTCGGCTCCAACCGCCCGGTCACGAAAACCGCGTAGCTGCGGCGCAGCTCGACGATCTGTTGCGCCGCCGCCCGGTAGCGCGCGTAATCGGGCAGCAACCGCGCGAGGGCCGCGCGCACGCCGGGGGCGGTTTGGGTCGCTTCCAGCCGTTCCAGATCGACGCCCAGCATCGTCGCGCGTTCGGCGATCCCCTCGTGCTGATCGGCACCGCCGCGCAGCGCATGGGATTGGACCAAGCGGCGCAGTTCCTGGAAATCGGCGTTCAGCTGCGCGGCGCGGATGACGTTGCGGTTGGCGGCGTCGACCTCGCCGAACAAGCCGCGTGCGGCGTAAAGCCCGACATAGCCGACCCAGCCCGCGATCGCGAGAACGCACAAGATCAGCGCGTAGCTCGCTGCGATGCGAAAGCCGATGCCGAAGGTCGCGCGCGCGCGCATTCCCGCTCCTGATATCGCGATCTGGTTTCGTGGCCGCCATTGTCGGAGGGCGGCCCGATTGGGCCGCAATATCGTGGTGGAGGGATTAAACAAAACTGAACGGCGGCAACGCGCCCGGACAGATTGTCGATACGGGCGTATCGTCCCGGCGGCGGAAATCCCGGCCGCCCGGTCCTCAGCAACCGAGTTTCTGATTAACCATGGTTAATATGACCTATCCCTAAGTCATCGTCTTTTATAGCTAATATATTGCAATGTATTATGTTTCAGTTCTTTTCAGTCCGAATCCGGGCATGCCAGCGATATGCCCAATCGCTGTGCATAAGCGCCGAGTCGGATTGACAAGCCCTTACAAAGCCTCCAACCTTTTTGCGGTGCCAACGGCCTCGACCCTTCAACTGCACGCGAGCTGTGTCCAAGTCGCCGGGATCGGCGTTTTATTGTGCGGTGCATCGGGCAGCGGGAAATCCGATCTGGCTTTAAGGATGATCCAAGCAGAAGCGCGTTTGATAGCGGATGACCGCGTCGATCTGACGCGCGAGGACGGCGATCTGGTGGCGCGATGCCCCCGATCGATCCAGGGGCTTTTGGAAGTACGGGGTGTGGGTATCGTGCGCGTCGAAACGCAAGCATCGGCCAAAATCGGCCTCGCGATCGACCTGGTCGGCCGCGACAAGGTGGAACGCTTGCCGGAAAAGCGGACCCGCGACTATCTGGGCGTGGCCGTGCCGCTGCTCGCCCTCGACCCGTTCGAGATTTCGGCCGCCGCCAAGGTCGCGCTCGCGGCAAGGCAAGCCGCCGCCGGCACGTTGTTCGCGGTCTGAGCATCCATCCCATGGCCGTCGCCCTTTCCGCCTCCAACGATACCGACCGCGCCCCGGCGCAGCGCCGCGTGGTGCTGGTGACGGGGTTGTCGGGGGCGGGGCGTTCCACCGCGTTGCGCGCGTTGGAGGATCAAGGCTACGAGGCGGTCGACAATCTGCCGCTGACGCTGCTCGCCAATCTGGTGCTGCCCGACGCGGCCGACTCCAAGGCGCGGCCGCTGGCGATCGGCGTGGATGCGCGCACGCGCGATTTCGACGTGCCCGCTTTCGTCGCCGCGGTCGATCGCTTGGTCGCCGAGAAAAGCCTCGACGCGCGCTTGCTCTATCTCGATTGCGAGGACGAAACGCTGGCGCGCCGTTTCACCGAAACGCGCCGCCGCCATCCGCTCGCCGCCGACCGGCCGCTCGCCGACGGCATCAAGGCCGAACGCCGCCTGCTCGAACCCTTGCGCGCGCGCGCGGACAAGGTGATCGACACGACCGCGCTGTCGGCCCACCAGCTTAAACATCTCGTGCAGGACGGTTTCGCCCTCGACGCGCCGCAAGGCTTGGCGCTGTCGGTCGTCAGCTTCGCCTATCGCAACGGTTTGCCGCGCGAAGCCGATCTCGTCTTCGACGTGCGCTTCCTGTCGAACCCCCATTACCGGCCGGATCTGAAGCCCTTGTCGGGCAAGGATGCGGCGGTCGCGCAATTCGTCGAGCGCGACCCGGGCTTCCCCGCGTTTTTCGACGGCCTCTCGGACATGATCCTCGCCCTGCTGCCGCGCTTCGAGGCGGAGGGCAAATCCTATCTCACCGTCGCCGTGGGCTGCACGGGCGGTCGGCATCGTTCGGTCTTCGTGGCCGAACGTCTCGCCGAACGCCTGGCGCAAGGCGGGCGGCGGGTAACCCTGCTTCACCGCGATCTCGATCGCGGGGCGGGTTGAGTGAAGACAGCGCAAGGACGCTTTCCAGAATGATCGGTCTCGTTCTCGTCACGCATGGCCGCCTCGCGGCGGAATTTATTTCCGCGCTCGAGCATGTCGTCGGCCCGCAAAAGAACGTTCTCGCCGTTTGTATCGGCCCCGAAGACGATATGGAGCAACGCCGCGCCGAGATCCTCGACGCGGTCGCCAAATGCGACACCGGGGCCGGCGTCGTCGTGCTGACCGACATGTTCGGCGGCACGCCGTCCAACCTCGCCATCTCGATCATGGATCGCGCGCGCGTCGAAGTGATCGCCGGCATGAATTTGCCGATGCTGATCAAACTCGCCTCCGTGCGCAACACCGAGCCGCTGGCCGCCGCCGTCCAATGCGCGCGCGAAGCCGGCCGCAAATATATCAACGTCGCCTCGCAGCTTCTGGCGGGCGAGGTCAAAGCCGCGGCCGGCGGGGCGCGATGAGCGGATCGGCCGTTTCGCGTGATTGCTTGATCGGCAATATGCGCGGGCTGCATGCCCGGGCCGCCGCGAAATTCGTCAAGCTCGCGGGCGAATTCGAATCCGACATCCAGGTCACGAAGGGCGCCAACACCGTCTCGGGCCTGTCGATCATGGGTTTGATGATGCTGTCGGCGGGCAAGGGCTGCACCGTGAAGGTCAGCGCCACCGGTGCCGATGCGCCCAAAGCGGTCGAGGCGATCGCCGCGTTGATCGCCGCCAAATTCGACGAGGATTGATATGCCCCCCGCTCGCCCGGCGTCGCGTGGACCCAAGCCGCGCAAGACCCGCGGCGAAGGGATGGCCGTGTTCGATGGATTGGGCGTGTCGCCCGGCATCGCGATCGGCCCCGCCTATGTTCACGGCGTGGAAACGCTCGCGATCGCCGAATGCGGCGTGGCGCCCGATCAGGTCGAAAGCGAGCTGAAGCGCTTCCGCGCCGGCGTCGAAGTCAGCCTCAAGCAACTCGCCAAGCTCAAGCGCAAGACGGCGGCGTTGCCCGCCGAAGCGGCCGAAGAACTCGGCCATCTGCTCGACGCGCATACGCAGATGCTCTCCCAATCGCGCCTCGTGCGTGGGGTCGAAAAGCGCATCGTCGAAAATCTGCTGATGCCCGAAAGTGCGGTGCGCGTCGAAGCCGACGCGATCGCCGAAGCGTTCGAGGCGATGGACGATTCCTATCTCGCCCAACGCGTGCAGGAAGTGCGCGAGGTCGCCGGGCGCTTGTTGCGCAACCTTACCCAAACGCCGTGGGGTGCGTTCAAGAACGTGCCCAATGGCGCGATCGTGGTGGCCGAGGAAATCACCCCCGCCGATACGGCCGTGATGGATCCCGAAACGATCGGCGGCTTCGCCACGATGATCGGCGGGCGCGAAGGCCATACGGCGATCATGGCGCGCGCCTTGGGCCTGCCCGCCGTGCTGGGCGTGCCCGAGCTGGTCGGCGCCGTGAAGCCGGGCGACGCCGTGATTTTGGACGGCGAGGCCGGGCGCGTGATCGTGCGTCCCACGCCGGCCACGCTCGCCAAATACGAAAAGAAACGCCAGGAATTCGAGAAGGCCGAGCGGCGCCTGGCGCGCACCGCGAAGCTGCCCGCGATCACCAAGGATTCGGTGCCGTTCACGCTGCTCGCCAATCTCGAATTGCCGCGCGAGGTCGATCTCGCCGTCGCGTCGGGGGCGGCGGGTATTGGTTTGCTGCGCAGCGAATTCCTGTTCATGAACCGCGACGACGTCCCGGGCGAGGACGAGCAATTCGAACAGCTCGCCCAAATCCTGCGCGGCATGAACGGCAAGCTCGTGACCGTGCGCACGCTCGACGTTGGCGGCGAAAAACTCGCCTCCGCACTCGGCGATTTGTCGCCGGGACCCAATCCCGCTTTGGGCCTGCGCGCGATCCGCTTGGGATTGAAGCGCCCCGAATTGCTCGACACGCAACTCGCCGCGATTTTGCGCGCCGCGATGGTCGGGCCGTTGCGCATTCTCGTGCCGATGATCTCGACCCCCGACGAAATGGTCGCGGTGCGCGAAGCATTGGCCAAGGCCGCGCGCCGTCTGGTGCGAAAGGGTGTCGCGATCCCCGATCCCTTGCCGCCGCTCGGCGCCATGATCGAAGTGCCGGGGGCCGCACTCGCGGCCGACGCGCTGGCGCGGGTGTGCGATTTCTTCGCGCTGGGCACCAACGATTTGACGATGTACACGCTCGCCATCGATCGCGGCGACGAGCAGGTGGCGCATCTCTATAACCCGCTGCACCCGGCCGTGTTGCGCTTGATCCAGTTCACGGCGGAAGCCGCTTTGCGCAACCGCATTCCGGTGTCGATCTGCGGCGAGATCGCGGGCGATCCGCGCTACACCGCATTGCTCGCCGGCCTGGGTATTCGCGAGTTGTCGATGTCGCCCACCAAAATCGCGCGCGTGAAAAGCCGGGTGCGCGCGCTCGATCTATCCGCCGCCACGCAACGCGCGCGCGCGGTGATGGACGAATCCGACGCCGCGCGCATCGCCGAACTCGTCGACGGCTTCAACGATTCCTTCGGAACCGACTGACGCGCCCCATCACTCCATCATGCGGCTGGGCAGCCACAGCACCAGCTCCGGCACGTAGGTGATCAGCGCCAGCACCGCGAACAGGGCCGCCAGCAGCGGCAATGCCTCGACGGTGAAACGCTGGATCGACACACGCAAGACCGAGCAGCTGACGAACATCAGCGTGCCGACGGGCGGCGTCACGCCGCCGATCGTCAGGTTCACGATCATGATCAGGCCGAAATGGATCGGGTCGATCCCCAGCTTGGTGATGACCGGCACGAAGATCGGCGTCAGCAGGATCAGCGCCGCCGTGCCTTCGATCAGCATGCCCGCCACGATCAGCAGCAGATTGATCAGCAGCAGCAGAACGTTGGGATCGTTCGTCAGCTTGATCAGGAATTGCGCCGCCTGCATCGGGATGCGCTCCCACGTCATGTAGAAGCCGAAGGCCGACGCCGCGCAGATGATCAGCATCACGGCACTGGTGGCGATGACGGTCTCGGTGATGATCGCCGGGAAATGGGCGAGTTTCAGTTCGCGATGGACGAAGAAGCCGACCATCGACGCGTAGACCACGGTCATCGCGCCGGCTTCGGTCGGCGTGAAGACGCCGTAACGGATGCCGAACAGGATGAAGGCGGCGATCGACAGCGCGCCCAGCGCGGCGACGAAATGCTTGCCCAGTTCGACGGGGCCGACCATCCGTTCGCGCATCGGCTTGTAGCCGCGTTTGCGCGCGACGAAATGGATCGCGATCATCAACCCGACGCACAACAGCAAGCCCGGTACGATGCCGCCGATGAACAGCTTGCCGATCGATACGTCGGCCAGGAAGCCGTAGATGATAAGGCCGATGCCCGGCGGAATGATCGGCGTGATGACGGCCGAACAGGCCGTCACGGCGGCGGCGAAGCCCGGCGAGAAGCCGCGCTTGACCATCTCCGTGCCCAACATTTTCGCCTGCATGGCCGCGTCGGCGTTGGCCGACGCCGACAAGCCGCCCATCAACGTCGCGAGGATGACGTTGACTTGCGCCAAGCCGCCGACCAAATGGCCGGCCAGCGCGTCGGCGAAATTGAGCAGCCGACGCGTGATGCCGGCGTAGTTCATGATCGTGCCGGCGAAGATGAAGAACGGCACCGCCAGAAGCGGGAAGGAGTCGGTGGCGCTGACCAGCTTCTGGGCGAAGATTTGGATCGGCACGCCGTCCGCGAACAGGAAGAACGTCAGCGCGGCGGCGGCGATCGCGATCGCGACGGGCACGCCCATCGCGAAGAACGCGAACATCAGCAGGATGGGAAGAAGTTCCATGACGATGCGTTCCTACTCGGAAACTTGGTCGCGATAGTGAACCCGTACGACGGCCGCGTAGCGCCACAACAGGCACGCGAAACCGACGACGACGGAGGAATAGACGATCGACAGCGGCAGGCGCAGGACCGAGGTCGGGCTGTCCCACGAGTCGATCGAGAACTCCATCGCGAGGACGAGCCCGACCGCCAGGAAGACGAGAACGATCGCGTCCCCGGCCAGCGTGACGATGCGGCGCGGCGCCTCGGGCATCAGGATCAGCAGCATGTCGATATGAACATGCATGCCGCGCTTCAACGCGGCACTCGCACCGACGAAGATCAGCCAAGCGAAGGCGATGGCCGCGACTTCGCCGGCCCAGGTCGCGGGCTCGGCCGTCACGTAGCGCGTGACGACGCCCCAGCAAACGGCCAGGACAACGACGATCAACGCCGCACCCGCCAGAATTTCCTCGAATTGATCGAGCAGCAATGCGCGCGGGCGCGACATGCGCGTGTCTCCATGTTGGATGCCGGAGGGGGAGGGAGGGGAAAGGTCGCGGAACGGGAGCCGGCTGCCCCCGTTCCGCGGCAACGTCAGTAGCCGAGAACCTTGGTCACCGTGGCGTGCAGGCCCGGCGTCCATTTCGGGAAGGCGTTGTAGGCGGGCGCCGTCGCCTTCTGGAACTGGGCGATATCGACGTCGTCGATAATCGTGACGCCGGCGGCCTTGAGCTTCTGGGCGTAGTCGGCTTCGAGCTCCATGGTCAGCCGGGTCATGTCGGCCTTGCCCTTGGCGCCTTCGTCGAGCAGCACTTCCTGCACGTCCTTGGGCAGCCGGTTGAAGTAGTTGTTGTTCATCGGCCAGCCGGAGATCGCGCTGAAATGGCAGGTCTTCGAGACCGTCTTGCGCACTTCCTGGAGCTTGGCGCCCCAGATCGAGCCGTAGGGCGCTTCCGCCCCGGCGACGACGTTCTGCTGAAGGGCCGAGTACACTTCCGACCATTGCACGGTCGTCGGGCGCGCGCCCATCGCCTTGAACGTCTCGATCCACATCGTGTTCGGCGGGACGCGGACGGTCAGCCCCTGGATATCCGCCGGCGTGCGGATCGGCTTTTCGGTGATCATGTGACGGCAGCCGAAGAAGCCGCCCATCATGATCATGCGGAAACCGGCCTGCTGAAGCTTCTGATCGATCGACTTGTACCAGTCGGAGGCGAGCAGCTTGTCGAAATCCTTCGGGTCTTTGACGATGTAGGGGCCGTTCAGCACGCCGACATCGGGCACGAAATCGGAAAGATAGCCGGGGTCGGTGATGTTCATCACGTTCGCACCCTGGCGGATCATTTCGTTGATCTCCTTGCCCGAGCCGAGCTGCTCGGACGGGAAGACCTGGATCTGAACCCGGCCCTTCGTGCGCTCGCCGACGCGCTTGGCGAAGTTCTCGGCCGCGATATGCGCCGGCTCCGTCGATGAAAGCGAGTGGGCGAAGCGGATCTTGATTTCCTGCGCGCCGGCGGGGGCTTGGCACGCGCCGGCCAAAACAAGGCCGATCGCGGTCGTAAGACCGAGCAGTTTCGTCATGGGCATCTCCCTTTTTCTTTCGTTTGTTGCGAGGGGGCGTCGTTGGTGGGTCGCGATTCTTAGGTGATCGCGCGTTTGCCGGGTTTGGCGGCGCCTTGGTAGAGAATCTCCATCTGGCGATCGAGAACGCGCTTGTGCCGTTCGACGGCCGCCGGATGCAGATCGCCTTCGGGGGCGAGTTCGTGGTCGAAATAGTTGTAGGCGTCGGTGCCGCGCACCAGCGTGGCGCTGTCGATCTCGCCGTTCAGCTGGCGCACGTCGGTCGGCACGTAGCGCACGGCGAAGCCCACGCGCGGCCAGGTGGCGCGGTTGGGTTCCGATCCGTGCACCAGCAGGACGTGATGCAGCGACATTTCGCCGGGTTGCAGCGTGATGTCGATGGCGTCCTTCTCGTCGACCTTGGCTTCGACCTCCTGCCCGCGCGACAGAAGATTGCTCTCGACGAAGGTATCGTTGTGCTTCAACTGCGCGAGATGCGTGCCCGCGACGACGCGCATATTGCCCGACAGCGGAATGCTGGGCGTGAACGCGATCCACGCGGTCACCACGTCGGGCTTCGACAGGCCCCAATAGGTCGCGTCCTGGTGCCACGACACGAACGTGCCGTCGCCGGGCTGCTTGGCGAAGAACTGCGAGCCCCAGCACAGGATATTCGGCCCGATCACGGATTCGACGGCGTCGAGGATCTTCGGGTGGCGGATAAGTTCGTTCATCCACGGGAACAGAAGATGCGGCTTCTGATTGAAGCGCCCCTTCAGCGGTCCGCCGAGCTTGGCTTCGGCCGCCTTCATGTTGGCGTTCGCGGCGGCGAGCTCGGCCGGCGTCAGCACCGGGATCGGAAAATGGTAGCCGCGCGTGCGATACTGCGCGACCGCGCCGCTTTCGAGACTGCCAACCAAGACGTTCCCCCTTGTTCTTATATGAAAGTTATTTTCATATCTAAAATGAGTCGGCCAATGGAGTCAATCGTGCCCAAAACCAAAGGTGAATACTCGGCGCCCGCGTTGGAGAAGGGCTTGGAGATCGTCGAGCTGCTGGCCGACGAGGAAGCGGGCCTCGTGCAGAACGAAATCGCGCGGCGCCTGGGGCGCAGCGTGGGCCAGATTTTCCGCATGCTCGAGGTGCTCGCCGAACGCGGCTACATCAAGCGTTCGGGCCGCGACGGGCGCTATCGCTTGACGCTGAAGCTGTTCGAACTCGGCCACCGCCATCCGCCGGTGCGCCGCCTGCTCGCGGCCGCGTTACCGGTGATGCAGCAGCTCGCCGATTCGACCGGCCAATCGGCGCATATCAGCGTCTATCACGACCGCCGATTGCTGGTCGTCGCCCAGGCCGATGGATTTCGGTCGATGGGGTTTTCGGTCCGGCTCGGCGCGCATTTTCCGTTCCGGCCCGATCGCGTCTCGGCGCGCGTCATCACCGCGTTTCAGGACGAAGGTCGCCGCGAGCACCTGATGACGGTTCTGGGCGAAGGCTTGAACAAAGCCGAACGCACGACGCTCGATCGGCGTCTGGCGAAGATCCGCAAGGACGGCGGCGTCGCCGCCCCCAGCGACACGGTGACGGGGGTCCTCGATCTTTGCCACCCGATCCTGGACGCGACGGGATCGGCGGTCGCGGGCATGACCGTTCCCTATGTGAAGATCCGCGACAATCCGTCGACCGAGGCCGAGACGCGTGCCGCCGCCGCCGATGCGGCGCGCCGCATTTCCGCGGCCCTCGGCTATCGCGATTGAGCGCGATCGATCAGGCGGGCGCGCCCGGCAGTTTCAGCGTCGTGGCGATGCGCGCCGAGAGTTTGTCGGGGACGACGGGCTTCAACACATAGCCCGCCGCCTTCATCGTCATCGCGCGCTTGACGGTTTCGCTGTCCGCCGATCCGGTGATGAAAATGACCGGCGTGTCGGCGAGCGGCGGGATGAATTCCTTGCGCAGCCGTTCCAGGAACTGCAAGCCGCCGACCGGCTTCATGCCGATATCGCACAGCACGACGCCGCATTGGGGCATCGCCTTCAGCGTCTGCAACGCCGCTTCGCCGTCGGCGGCCTCCTTCACCTCGACGAAGCCCATCGCGCGCAACATGCGCACGATCGACCGGCGCACGAAGGCGTCGTCCTCGACGACCAGCACGGCGAAGGCGGAAAATTCGGGTCTATACATGGCGGATCATCCCGTTTTTTTCTTATAGCGATGCGACCGCGCGCGTGACGCGGTCGAGCGTGGAACGCAGCGCGCCGGCGAGCGACGCCGCGGTGACGAAATCGTCCTGTTTGACCGAATCCTCGATCGCTTGCATCAGGGCGGCAAGCTCGCGCGCCCCGGCCGTGCGCGCGGCCCCTTTGGCCGAATGCGCGGTCTCGCGCGCCGTGCGCGCGTCGCGCGCTTCGACGGACGCGACGATGCGCCGCACGTAATCCTCGGTCGTTTCGATGAACAGCTGCAAATCCTCGCGCAGGCCGTCGTCGATGGCGCCCAGCGTCGCGACGAGATGGGCGAGATCGAGCACGGTGTGATCGTCGGCGGGCGGCAGCACGCTGTCGACCATCGCGTCCATCTCCGCTTCCGCCGAATCGCGGTCGGGCAGCCAGCGGCGCAGCACGCGCGCGAGCTGGGCGAGGGTGAGGGGTTTGGCGCAGAAATCGTCCATGCCCGCTTCGAAGCTGCGCTCCGCTTCGCCGCGCAGCGCGTTGGCGGTCAGCGCCACGATCGGCGTGCGCTTGGCGCCGGTCGAAGTCTCGATCGCACGGATCGCGCGCGTGGCGTCCAGCCCGTCCATCTCGGGCATGTGATGATCCATCAGCACCAGCGCGTAGCGGCCGGTCTTGGCCATTTCCAGCGCTTCCAGCCCGTTGACCGCGATATCCGCCGCACAGCCGAGCTGTTCGAGCTGCTTGCGCACCACGCGCTGGTTGGTCGGATTATCCTCCGCCACCAGCACCAGATGGCCGCGGCGCAACGCCGTCTCGCGGGTGCCCGGTGTGAGCAAGCGATGGCGACCGACTTCGATGTCGCTTTGCACGACCAAAGCCGGGTCGCATTCGTCGAGCTTCACGTCGAAGCGGAAGGTCGAGCCTTCGCCCGGCCGGCTGTCTATCTCGATCTTGCCGCCCATCATCTCGACGATGCCGCGGCAGATCGACAGGCCCAGCCCCGTGCCGCCATAGCGGCGCGTGGTCGAGGTGTCGGCCTGATGGAAGGCGGAGAACAGCCGCGCTTGCTGTTCCGCCGTCAAGCCGATGCCGGTGTCGCGGATCGCGAAGCGCCAGCTGCCCGGAACGGGCGCATGCGTGACCGCGACCTCGATCTCGCCCGCTTCGGTGAATTTCACCGCGTTGCCGATCAGGTTGAACAGCACTTGGCGCAAACGCAGCGCGTCGCCGAATACGGCTTCGGGCAGGCCTTCGTCGATGCGGTACGCCAAGCGCAAGCCCTTGGCCGAGGCGGCGGGCTCCAGCGCGTTGACCACGGTTTCGATCACGCGGCGCGGTGCGATCGGCACGGATTCGAGTTCGAGCTTGCCCGCTTCGATTTTCGAGAAATCGAGGATGTCGCCGATGATCTGGATCAGGCTTTGCGCCGCTTCGTGGGCGATGCCGGCGAGTTCGGCCTGATCGGCGGTCAAGGGCTGGCGGCGCAGCAATTCCAGCGTGCCGATCACGCCGTTGAGCGGCGTGCGGATTTCGTGGCTCATCACCGCCAGGAATTCCGACTTGGCGCGCGCGGCTTCCTCGGCCGCCTGGGCGGCGTCGCGCAACGCTTGTTCGAGTTTGCGCCGCTCGCCGATATCGATCGACACGGTCAACACGCCGGTGATTTCGCCCGCCTCGTCGCGCACGGCGGTCTTGGTCGTCAGCCACGCGCGGAGGCGGCCGTCGGCGTCGATATTCTCGAAATCGTAGACGATGGTGCCGCGCCGCCCGTCCAGGATCTCGATGTCGAGATCTTCGTTGCGCACGACCTGCGTGGCGCTGGGCGTCAACGGCACCAGATCGGCCAAGCGCTTGCCGATCGCCATGCGCCGGTCGAAACCGAAGACTTCGGCCTGGTAGCGATTGAACATCGTGTAGCGCAGATCGCGGCCTTTGACGTTCACGTTGGCCGGCATCGCCTCGATGACCGATTCCAAGAAGTCGCGCGCCTGCTTGGCCGCGCGCTCGCTTTCGCGCGTGCGCGTCACGTCGGTGAAGGTGTAGACCACGCCGCCTTCCGGAATCGGGCGCACGCGCACTTCCAGCGCGCTGCCGCCGGCCCCCGCCAATTCGAAATCCTGCGCCTGTCCGCGCTTGGCGATGGCGATGCGTTCGGCGATCGCCGCCGCGCGCCGTCCCGGATCGGGAATATGCGCTTCGAAATAGGCGCGGATGATGTCTTCGATCGGCGTGCCGCGCCGCGCGGCCGAAGCGGGCAGACCCAGCATTTGGGCGAAGCGCGAATTGGCGATCTGCAATTCGAAATTCGCGTCGAGCAGCGCCAGGCCTTGGTCCATGTTGTCGAGGCTGGCGCGCAAGACCGTTTCCGCGCGCTGGATTTCCGACATGGCTTGGCGGAACACTTCCGTCGCGCGCGCCATGCGGCCGATCTCGTTGCCGAAATCGAGATAGGGAATGGCGGTGTCGATGCGCCCCGCCGACACATCCTCCAGCGCGCGGGCGATGTCGCGCACCGGGCCGGTGGTCAGCCGCGCGACCGCCAGCGCCGACAACAGCCCCAGCACCGCGCCGATCACGATCAGCGCCAAGCCTTGCCCGCCCATATCGGTCACGCGCCGTTCGACCAGCGTGACGAGGCCGGCTTCCGCGTTGGCGGCCAGCGCGCGCAAACGCTCGGTCAATTGCTCGATTTCGCGCCCTTCCGCGTCGATGCCGCGCGCGACCAGCCCTTCCGCGCTTTCGGCCGCCAGGCGCACGGCGCGCGCGCCGCGCGCCACTTCGGCGATCTCCGCCGCCAGATCGGGATCGACCGCGTTGCGGCCCCATTCCAATGCCGACAGCGCCACGTCCAGCCGGGCGGAAAGATCGGCGCGGCCGCGTTCGGCCTGATAGGCGAGGGCGAGGGTGCGCGTTTCGATCAGCGCGTCGCGCAGGCCGTTGGCGCGCGCCGCCCCGGCCGCGTCGCGCTGGGCCGATCGCGTCGCCGCGATATCGCGCAGATTCAATTCCGCCTGCTCGGCGATCAACGCCAGGCGTTCATAGGCGATGTTGCGATCGGCCTGCACCCCGGCCGCCTGTTCGAACACGTTGCCGAAGCGCGCGAGGCCTTCGCGCGTGGCTTCCAGCACCGCGGCGCGCTCGCCCGCGCGCTCGCCGCGCTTGGCGTCGGCGATCAATTCGGCCATGTCGGCGAGTTTGACGCGCGCGATCGCGGCGTGGCTGGGATCGCCCGAACTCAGGAATTCGCGCACCGACAAGCGCAGCTGGCCCAGCGACCGGTCGATCGTGTTGGCGGTGTCGGCGACTTCCTTCAGCGTGCGCAAACGCGCGAACTCGGCGCCGATCTCGCGCGTCTGGACGATTCCCGTGACGATCGAGGCGATCAGCACGCCGACCAGCGCGCCGAAGCCCAGCAGCGTCATCGCCAGGATGGACATCCGCCCGCCGCCCGCACCGCCCGCCAATACGGGCGCGTCGCGCACCGACAGCCGGACCATTTTTTCGGCCGGGATCGCTTCGGCGGCGCGATCGCGATCGCGCTCCTCGTCGGATTTGCTGCGCGCGGGCGCACCGCGCAGCGTGAAATATCCTTCCTTGCCGTCGTTCATCCGCCCGATCGTTCCCCCGCGGCTTTTATCCGGATGCCGCTTCGTTGAGGTTCAAAATCTGCGCCAGCCGCAAGGAAAGCTTGTCGGGTTGCACCGGCTTCAGCACGTAACCCGCCGGGCGCAGCTGCTTGGCTTTATTGACGGTCTCGACATCGCCATGACCGGTGACGAAGATCACGGGCACATCGCGCGCGGGCGGCTGCAACTCGGTGCGCACGCGCTCCAGGAATTTCAAGCCGCCGACCGGCGCCATGGTGATGTCCGACAGCACCACGTCGCAATGCGCCATCGATTTCAGTGCCGTGATCCCGGCCTCGCCGTCGGCGGCTTCGTGGATCTGGTAGAAACCGATATTGCGCAGCATCTGGATCAGATTGCGGCGCATGACCGGATCGTCCTCGACGACCAGGATCGGATAGGCGGCGAATTCGACGCGATAATGCGGCTTTTGGCTCATCGGCGTGCCGGTCATGTTGGGTCCGGGAATCGGGATGTGACGGGGACTTGATGGCGCAGCATAAGCGCACGGCACCCGGCTCCGCCATAGCCGGAATTGTTTCGTTGTTTTAAGGGCTTGGCGAAGCGCCCTTTTCGTATTGAGGGGGGCGGGGGCGGCGGTTATAAGCCTCGCCTTGGAATTCCCCGCCGGGTCCGCGCGTTGAACGCGTCCGATCCCGCCTTTTCACCGGAGAAACGCCGCTCATGGCCGATTATATCGTCAAGGACATCTCGCTCGCCGAATGGGGCCGTAAGGAACTGTCGATCGCCGAATCGGAAATGCCGGGCCTGATGGCCATCCGCGCCGAATACGGCAAGGCGCAGCCGCTGAAGGGCGCGCGCATCGCCGGCTCGTTGCACATGACGATCCAGACCGGCGTGCTGATCGAAACGCTGAAGGCGCTGGGTGCCGACGTGCGCTGGGCCTCGTGCAACATCTTCTCGACGCAGGATCACGCCGCGGCGGCGATCGCCGTCGCCGGTACGCCGGTCTTCGCCACCAAGGGCGAAACGCTGGTCGAGTATTGGGACTACACCCACAAGATTTTCGAGTGGGCCGATGGCGGCGTGCCGAACATGATCCTCGACGACGGCAGCGACGCCACGCTGCTGATCCATCTCGGCATCAAGGCGGAGAAGGACCTCAAGGTCGTCTCCAACCCGACGAACGAGGAAGAGGAAGTCCTCTACGCCGCGATCAAGAAGCGCGTGAAGGAACAGCCGGGCTGGTATTCCAAGGTCGGCGCTTCGGTGCGCGGCGTGACCGAGGAAACGACGACCGGTGTGCATCGCCTCTACCAGATGGAAAAGGACGGCTCGCTGCTGTTCCCGGCCATCAACGTCAACGACTCGGTCACCAAGTCGAAGTTCGACAACCTGTACGGCTGCCGTGAATCGCTGGTCGACGCGATCCGCCGCGCGACCGACGTGATGATGTCGGGCAAGGTCGCCGTCGTCGCCGGCTTCGGCGACGTGGGCAAGGGCTCGGCCGCGTCGCTGCGCCAGTCGGGTGCGCGCGTGCTCGTCACCGAAGTCGATCCGATCTGCGCGTTGCAGGCGGCGATGGAAGGCTACGAGGTCGTGACGATGGAAGACGCCGCCCCGCGCGGCGACATCTTCGTGACGGCGACGGGCAATATCGACGTCATCACGGTGGACCACATGCGCGCGATGAAGGATCGCGCGATCGTGTGCAACATCGGCCACTTCGACAGCGAGATCCAGGTCGCGGGTCTGCGGAATTTCAAGTGGAACAACATCAAGCCGCAGGTCGACGAGATCGAGTTGTCGTCGGGCAAGCGCATCCTGCTGCTCGCCGAAGGCCGCCTCGTGAACCTGGGCTGCGCCACGGGCCATCCCAGCTTCGTGATGTCGTCGTCGTTCTCGAACCAGACGCTCGCCCAGATCGAGCTGTGGACCAAGCGCGACGCCGGCGTTTACAAGAACAAGGTCTACACGCTGCCCAAGACGCTGGACGAAAAGGTCGCGGCGCTGCACTTGGAAAAGATCGGCGTGAAGCTCTCGAAGCTCACCCCGGCCCAGGCCAAGTACATCAACGTGACCCAGCAGGGTCCGTTCAAGGCCGACCACTACCGCTACTAATCTCGGCCCTTCGGGGCGGGATCGCGAACGGCCGGCGGGGCAACCCGCCGGCCGTTTTCGTTTCAGCGCAGCAAATCCACCGCGACGCGAAACTCAGCGGCGGACAGCACGCGGTTGGGCCCGGCCGGTCCTTCGCCGAGCAAATAATGGATCGGCCGCATTCCCTTGGAATCGGGCTGTTGGGGGTCTGCGCCGGCGGCGAGCAAAAACCGTATTCCCGCAAGCCCGCCGCTGGCCGCGTAATGCAAGGCCGATCGCGCATCGTGACGGAGCGTTTCGGCCGATGTGACCGCGTGAATCGGTGTGCCGGCGGCAAGCACGGCGCGCAGCGATTCCGCGTCGTTGGCCTGTGCCGCCCCCATTGCGGCGGTTTTCTTGATGGCGTTCATCTCGCGCGGATCGGCGCGCTTGGTGAGCAGCAGGCGCACAACATCCGGGCGGCCGGCGGCGACATGCAGCAGCGGGTCCGGCGGACCGATATAGGAATCCGTCTTCAGAATATCCGTCAAAGTCTGTCCGGTACCGAAACGCAGTTCGGGCAGCGCGGTCACGGTTTCGATCCGCGCCATGGCGGCGGATATTTCCGCAAGCGATGCACCCGCCATGATGAGGTGCCGTGGATGGTTGCGGTCCGGGTGGCGGTATTGGAGCCATCCGCCCTCGTCAGCGAAACGTCGAAGCGCCATCGTCGCTTTTGTCGTTGCGACATCCGGCGCCATGCCGAACTTGTTTTGGTAGTGTTTCGACAAATCCGTCCGTGCGCGAAGATAGGTCGACGCCAAACGCTCGAAGAGCCGACGATTGCTCAGATTCATATAGGACCAAGCTTCGTAGGGGCGCCAATTCTCGACGATGTCGCGGGTTATTTCAGGCGAGCAACACGCCTCGATGAGATTCGGGAAAACATGCATCCAGAGTTCCGACCGCCCTATTCCTCTTGTCTCTCCGCCGGAGGGGACCATCGCCAATTCGGCATAGGCCGAAACGCTTGCCGGAACGGGGAAGTCGCGGCGTAAGTCGCAATCGGGCCAGCGTGCTTGTGAATGCACGCGGTCGAGATGTACCGGTTCTGTTAACTCCAGTAGATCCGGTACGGCGCGTACCAAATCACATGGCAAGTAGCGCGGAATCATATCGATGAAGCCTTCAGTAAGGCCGCCGAGGTAGCTGGTGTCCACCCGCTCCGCGGACAATTTTTGTTCGTCGGGGCGGCCGACATAACGCGAATTCCGAGCCGCGCGTGCGAGAGTCCGGATTTCGTTATCCAGCGCATTCACTTCGTTGCTTGGATACTCGCGGGCGTTCGTACCCCACATCGTTTCCCATTCGGGCGCGCCATCATCTCGTTCGACAGGAAACTTTCTGAGCTTATTTAGATACAGAAGTACAGCAAGGTTCGCTTTCGCGGATGGTTGGTCCATCCCACGCAACTCGGCGACAGCGCCATCCATATCGGTCGCGGCACGCTTTAAAATCGTGACCAGCCAATCTTCCAATTCCTCCGCCGGCGATTTCTGCCGTGCCGGTGGCGGCGCATTAGGCGGTGGCGGCGCACAGTCTAGCCCCGCGATCTCGGCAAGAACGGCATCGGCCAAACGCCGTGCGTCGGATTGTGACACGCCGCCACGTCGGAGATATTCAGCCGTCATCGCGTGCGTCAAATTGCGCCATGCGCGGGCGAGCGGTGCGGGGTTGTCCGGCCAGATGCGGGAAGGCTCACTTGCCGGGGCCAATCCGCCGAGACGACGAAGGACCGCTTGTGGGGCCACCGACGCGGCGATCCCAAGGACGGGATTGGCGATGTCGCCGAACGTGTGGAACCCGGACCGGCATTGGCGATTCAATCCCTGCGGCTGTGCCGCCAATGCCGCCATGAAGGCTCGGCCTTCCGGCAAGGCGGCGACGGGGTTTCGCGGGCAATCGAACGCGATGCCGATGATCGTGGCGACGGGCTCGGCCGGTGTTTCGGCGAAGGCGGCCATCGCCGCGTCGGGCAGTCGCTCCAATATCCGGCAAGGGAGTTTCAATTCATTGTCGATGACGCGCTCGGCGTAATACGAATAGTTGAGATAGACGGGGGCATCGGACCCGATAAAAAACGAGAAACGTCGGCTGCCCGGTCGATAGGAATCGAATGCTTCGGGATCGCGCGCCATGTCGTCGCGCCTTAGGACCGCCAGCGCGCGGCGGAACTGCGCAGCCGCGTCGTCGAGGTTCGATGCGCGTGCCCATTGCTCGATGCTATCGACGGCGCGGCCCGGTGCGCGGGCTTCCGCCGCCGCGATGCGCCGCGTTGCTTCCGCTTGATCGCCACGCGCCAGCGCCAGCAAGGCCGCCACGGCCAATTCCGGCGCGCTTTCACCGGCCGCGAGCGCCGCTTCACCTGCGTCGCCTTCAGCGGCGCCACGATTGAGTTTGTGCTGCAAGGAAATCGCCGGTGCTTTGCCTTCGCGCCAGCGGATCAATTCGGCGATCCGGGCTTGTGTGCGCTCGGCAAGACAGGCATTCGCCCGCGCATTCTGATTCGCATCGGCCGGGCGACAAGTGCGGGCGCGGGCCGCGAGCCAAGTCCGCTGCTCGCGGATCAACGCGTCAGCCTCGTCCGGTCGCGCCGTGCGGGCGGTGCGGAAGGCCCGGTCGAGATCGACATCGAGCGCCGCGAGATTGGCATCCGCGCAAATCGCGCGTTCTTCCCAGGCGCGCGCGGCAACGCAGGAAAAGCTCGGCTCGTTCGCATGGGCGGCTTGTGCGCCCGCTAAAGCCAGCAAAGCTAGAGCGGCAAGTTTCCGTATCATCTTAAACCCCTGCGCGAACTTTAGCATCGCGGCAGGTTTCGTCGAAGTCGATTTCGGCGGCGGCCAAACGATACCTTTTCGTTTGGCGCGACGCGGGGTGCCTCCCTACACTCCCGGCCCATGGAGTTCGCCCTTGCCGGCTTGGCGTTCGCACTCGCCGCCGCCCTTTATTGGGCGTGGCGCGAACGCGGGCGCGCCGTTTCGGCGGAAGCGCGCGCGACCATCGCCGAGGCCGAGAAGCGCGAGATTTCGGTGCGCGCCAATCTCCAGCGCGTCGAACGCGAAGCGGCGGAAGACGCGCTCCGCCGTCTCGAATCCGCCCTCGACGCGCTGCCCGTTCCCTTGTGGCGGCGCGATCCCGAACAGCGCCTCGTCTGGTGCAACACCGCCTATGCCGATGCCGGCGGGGCCGATCGCGACGATTTCGTCGACGGCATCGCCACACTCGGCGGCGATGCGATCGCGCGCAAGCTGTCGGCGTTGGCGCGCTTGGCGCTGGCCGCGCGCACCTCGCAAAGCGATTCGGGGCATTTGATCGTTGCGGGTGCGCGCCGGCTCTACGATTTCGTCGAAGCGCCCTTGCCCGATGGCGGCACGATCGGCATGGCGGTCGACCAGACCGAGCGCGAGGAAGGCGGCATCGAGCTGGCCCGCCATATCGGCGCGCAAGGTACGGTGCTGGAAACCATGCCGGTCGCGATCGCGATTTTCGGCGCCGACAAGCGGCTCAAATACGCGAACTCGGCCTATGCGCGTTTGTGGCGCGTCGACGAGGATTGGCTGGCGACCGAGCCCGAATATGGCGAGGTGCTGGAAAGCTTGCGCGAACGCCGCCGCCTGCCGGAATTCGCCGATTTCCGTATGTTCAAACGCCAGCGCGTGGCGTTGTTCGATTCGATCTTCGAGCCGATCGACGAATTGATGTATCTGCCCGACGGCACGACGCTGCGCGAGCGGTGCTTGGCGCATCCGCTCGGCGGCTTGCTGTTCGCGTTCGAGGATGTGACCGACCGGCTCACCCTCGAACGCTCCTACAACACCCTGATCGCCGTGCAGCGCGCGACCCTCGACAACCTGCAAGAAGGGGTCGCGGTGTTCGGGTCGGACGGCAAGATGAAGCTGCACAACCCGGCCTTCGCACGCATTTGGGATATGCCGGAAGCCGCCTTGATCGCCGAGCCGCATATCGGCGAAGTGATCGATCTGATGCGGCCCTTCTATCCGGCCGACGAGGATTGGGAGGAAACGAAATCGCGCCTCGCCGACGATATCGGGGCGCGCGAGCCGGTGCGGGCACGGTTGGAGCGCGCCGACGGGCGCATTCTCGATTACGCGCTCGTCCCGCTGCCCGATGGGGCGACACAGCTTTCCTATCTCGACGTCACCGACACGATCCGCGTCGAGCGCGCCTTGCGCGAACGCGCCGAAGCGCTGGAAGCAGCGGACCGGCTCAAATCCGAGTTTATTTCGACGGTATCCTATGAGTTGCGCACGCCGCTCAATACGATCATCGGCTTCGCGGAAATGCTGTCGAAACAGTATTTCGGCACGCTCAACGAGCGTCAGGTCGAGTATTGCGACGATATTCTATCGGCCTCGCAGCGTTTGCTCGCGATCATCAACGACATTCTCGATCTCGCCTCGATCGATGCGGGCCGTATGACGCTGGATTTGGCGCCGGTCCCCGTGCTCGGCCTGATGGAGGAAACGGCGCAGATCATGGCCGATCTGGCGCGCGAGCGCGATTTGACGCTGGAAGTGCGCGTGCCCCGTGCGCTGCCCGATCTGCGCGCCGATCCGCGCCGCTTGAAACAGGCGTTGTGCAATCTCGTTTCCAACGCGATCAAGTTCACGCCGGCGGGCGGCAAGATCACG
Source organism: Tagaea sp. (assembly GCA_965228135.1). GTDB lineage: Bacteria > Pseudomonadota > Alphaproteobacteria > CACIAM-22H2 > CACIAM-22H2 > Tagaea. Next base: position 2,862,935 of record OZ245798.1, on the reverse strand, counting down.
CTGTCGGCCGAAGCGGCGGGGCAGTATGTGGCGCTCGCCATCGCCGATACCGGCATGGGGATCGCCCCCGAGGATCAGTCGCGCGTGTTCAAGGAATTCGAACGCGGCACGGCGCCCGACGCGCGGCGCATGGGGGCGGGGCTCGGCCTGTCGCTGGTGAAGCGCATCGTCGAATTGCACGGCGGCACGGTGCATCTCGCCTCGATGCCCGGCGACGGCACGACCGTCATGGCCCGCGTGCCGATCTGGAAGAACTGACGGGAGATCCTGGGTCTCGCTGCGCTCGCCCGGGATGACGGGAACTTAGGTCCCCGGCACGCCCGAGGTCGTCGAATATTCGAAGTGATAGGTCTCGCCGGGATGGCAGATCGCCCGCGCCGAATGCGCCGCCGCGGCGGCTTCGGCGAAGCCCGACAGGATCAGCTTCAGCTTGCCGGGGTAATGCGCGATATCGCCGATGGCGAAAATGCCGGGCGCGGAGGTCGCGGCCGTGCGCTGTTCGACCTTGATATGGGCCTTCTCGATATCGAGGCCCCATTCGGCGATCGGGCCCAAATTCATCGACAGGCCGAAAAAGGCGAGCAACGCATCCGCCTCCAGGCGGCGGGGTTTGCCGTCGAGATCCTTGAGGATCACGGCCTTGAGGGCGCCGGGCTCGCCTTCCAGCGAATCGAGCTGATAGGGAACGACCATGTCGATTTTCCCTGCATCGGCCAGCGCCTTGACCTTGGCGACCGAGTCGGGGGCCGCGCGGAACTTGTCGCGGCGATGGACGACCATCACGCGCGCGGCGACATCGGCGAGGCTCAGCGTCCAGTCGAGGGCGGAATCGCCGCCCCCGGCGATGGCCACACGCTTGCCCCGGAACGCCTCGCGGCTGTTGACGAGGTAATGCACGCCCTTGTTTTCGAATTCGTCGATGCGCGGCATCGGCGGTTTGTTGGGGCCGAACGCGCCCACGCCCGCCGCGATCAGCACCGCCTTGGCGACGATCACCGTGCCGGCGGAGGTTTCCAGGCGCCACGAATCGCCCTCGCGGGTCAGCTTTTCCACGCGCTGGCCAAGATGATAGGTCGGCGAAAAAGGTGCCGCCTGCTCCTGCAATCGGGCGATCAGTTCGGCCGCCTCGATCTTGGGGTAGCCCGGAATGTCGTAAATCGGCTTTTCCGGGTAGAGCGCGGCGCATTGGCCGCCGGCGAAGTCCAACGCGTCGATGACGTGGGTCTTCAGCTTCAGCATGCCGCATTCGAAGATGGCGAACAGGCCGACGGGCCCGGCGCCGATGATGGCGACATCGGTGGTGTGGATCTGTGACATGGCCGCCATTGATGGCCAAGCCCGCCGCGCTTTTCAACGGATTTTCCGGCTTAGGATTTCCGGGTAGAAGAATGCTCATGCTGGCCCCCTTGCCGATTCGCGAATTGGACCTGCCCGACGCCGCCGCGACCCGAAAATTGGGCGCGTTGCTCGCGAAAGCGGCGCGTCCGCGCGACGCGATCGCTCTGGAAGGCGATTTGGGCATGGGAAAGACCGAATTCGCGCGGGGCTTCATCCATGCCCGCGCGGGGGCCGAGGTCGAGGTGCCGAGCCCGACCTTCACCCTGGTGCAGACCTACGACCTGCCCGGCGGCCCGGTTTGGCATTTCGATCTCTATCGCTTGGCGGACCCGGAGGAGATCTGGGAACTCGGCTGGGAAGCGGCGCGCGAAGGCGCCATCGCGCTGATCGAATGGCCGCAACGCCTCGGGCCCTATTTGCCCGCGGATCGTTTGACGGTCGCGCTGTCGCAAGGGGGCGATGAGAATTCGCGCCATGCCGTTATCTCGGGTGGCGCCAATTGGACCGAACGGCCGGAGCTGGCGCATGGCGGCTGAAACGCCCGTTCCGCGCAAGGCTGCGCGCGCTTTCTTGGACGCGCAGGGCTGGGCCGGCATTCAGCCCACGCTGCTCGCGGGCGACGCCAGCTTCCGCAAGTATTTCCGCCTGCGCGATGGCAAGCGTGAGGCCGTCCTGATGGATGCGCCCCCGCCGCAAGAAGACGTGCGCCCCTTCGTGACGGTCGCGACGCATCTTTATCGCTTGGGCTTATCCGCACCGCGTATCGATGCGGCCGAGCCGCATGGCGGATTCCTGCTGCTGGAGGATCTGGGCGACGACACCTTCACGCGCGCGTTGAACGCTGGCGCATCGGAAGCCGATCTCTATGCCCGCGCGGTCGATGCGTTGCTGGCGTTGCATGCACACCCGGCGCAAACGCATGTCGATTGCCCGGCTTACGACGACGCCACGCTCGATCGCGAAGCCTTGTTGCTGACCGATTGGTTCCTGCCCGAATGGGCGGGCAAGGCGACCGACGCGGATGTGCGCGCGGCCTATCTCGCCGCGTGGCATTCGGTCTATCCGCTCGCCCGCGCCGGCGGCACGGTGCTGGTCTTGCGCGATTATCACGTCGACAATCTGGTCAGTCTCGACCGGCCGGGGATTCGCGGCTGCGGTTTGCTGGATTTCCAGGACGCGCTGATCGGCCCCGCCGCCTACGATCTCGCCAGCTTGATCGGCGACGCGCGGCGCGACGTGTCGCCGGCGGTCGTGCGCGCATCGATCGACGCCTATCTATCCGCGCGGCCGCAAATCGATCGCGCTGCGTTCGAAGCGGCGCTGGCGGTGCTGTCGGCGCAGCGCAGTGCCAAGATCGCCGGGATTTTCGTGCGGCTGTTCCGGCGCGACGGCAAGCCGCATTATCTCAAACATATCGACCGCGTCTGGCGGCAATTGAACGCCGATCTGGCGCATCCGGCCTTGGCGCCGGTGCGCGCGTGGTTCGACGCGCACGTGCCCGCCGAATGGCGCGCGCGGCCGAAAGCGGAGATCGCGGTATGAGTGCGTTCGATACCGGCATGGTTCTGGCGGCGGGTTTGGGCAAGCGCATGCGCCCGCTGACCGATACCTTGCCCAAGCCCATGGTCCCGGTCGCCGGCCGCGCCTTGATCGACCGCGTGATCGACCGCATGGCGGAGGCGGGCGTGCATCGCGTCGTCGCCAATCTCCATCATCATCGCGCGACGCTCGAAGCGCATGTGAAGGCGCGCAAGGATGTGGCGATCGTCACCGTGCACGAACCCGATCTTTTGGAAACCGGCGGGGGCGTGTTGAACGCGCTGCCCGTGCTGGGGCCGGGCGCGTTCTTTTGCGCCAATGCCGACGTGCTGTGGTTCGACGGGCCGCGTCCGGCGCTCAAACGCCTCGCCGATGCCTGGAACGACGGCGCCATGGACGTGCTATTGCTGATGACCTCCGCCGCCACGGCGCGCGGCTATGAAGGGCGCGGCGATTATTTCGTCGATCCCAACGGCAAGGCGCGCCGCCGCCGCGATCCGGAAATAGCGCCCTTCGTCTATGCGGGCGTGCAGATCCTGCATCCGCGCGCACTGGCGGGTTTCGCGCCCGGCGCCTTTTCGCTGAACAAAATCTACGATGCGGCCGAAGCCAAAGGCCGCCTCTGGTCGGTCGTGCATGACGGTTTGTGGTTCCATGTCGGCACGCCCGACAGCGTGACCGCGACCGAGCGCGAGCTCGGCTGGTCGGCGAAGAAAGCGTAGCGGCGGATGCGCGTCGGCACGATCCCGTCCGGCGTGCCGTTCCTTGCGGCGTTCGCCAAGGGCATTCTCGCAAAGCTGGGTACGGCCCCCGAAACGCTGTCGCGCGCCACGGTGCTGCTGCCCAACCGGCGCGCGGTGCGCGCCTTGGGCGAAGCGTTCTTGGCCGAAGCGGGCGGCAAGCCGTTGCTGCTGCCGCGCATCGCCGCGATCGGCGACGTGGACGAGGACGAGTTGATTTTGACGGGCCAGGGTGCCGCCCTCGACGCCGAATTGCCGCCCGCGATCGACGGTGTAGCGCGCGAATTGCTGCTGGCACATCTGGTCGCCAAGCAAGGCGGGCAGGCAGCACCATCGCCCGCCGCCGCGTTGCGTTTGGCGCGGGCACTCGCCGAACTGCTCGACTCGCTGCAGATCGAAGAAGTGCCGTGGGTGAATTTCGATGGGCTCGTGCCCGACGATTACGCGCGCCATTGGGGCCAAACGCTCGAATTCCTCGCGATCATTCGCGAGCACTGGCCGGTGATCTTGGAAGCGCGCGGCCAGATGGATCCGCAAGCGCGGCGCGTGAAGCTGATCCGCGCTTTGGCGCAACGCTGGGAAGCCCACCCGCCGCAAGGCCCGATCTGGGCGGCGGGCTCGACCGGCTCGGTGCCCGCGACGGCACATCTGTTGAAGGTGATCGCCGGTTTGCCGCAAGGCGAAGTCGTGCTGCCCGGCCTCGATCGCGACTCGGATGCCGCGACCTGGGAAGCGATCGGGCAGGAGCCGTCGCATCCGCAATACGGCCTCCATCATTTGCTGCACCGGATGGAAGTGACGCGCGACGCGGTGACCGTTTGGGACGGCACCGCACCGGGCCCGCGCGCTTCGCTCGCCGCCGAAGCGTTGCGCCCCGCATCGACCACGCAAGCTTGGCGGACGGCGGCACGCCAAGACGATGCGGCGTTCGCGGGCTTGATGCGCCTTGAATCCGCCGATCCCGATTCCGAAGCGGGCGCCATCGCCGTGCTGTTGCGTGGGTGCCTGGAATCGCCCGGCCGCACGGCGACGCTGGTCACCGCCGACCGCAATCTCGCGCGCCGCGTCTCGGCGAAGCTCCGCCGCTGGGGAATCGAAGCCGACGATTCCGCTGGGCGGCGGCTCGATCTGTCGCCGCCCGCCGTGCTGCTGCGCTTGGTCGCGCGCGCGGTGGCGGACGATCTCGCCCCGGTCGATCTGCTTGCGCTGCTCAAACATCCGCTGGCGTCGCTCGGCCGCGACCGCACCACGCATCTCACCCAAACGCGGCGCTTGGATCGTTTGGGTTTGCGCGGGCCCCGGCCCGCACCGGGAATCGCGGGCTTGCGCAAAGCGGCCCCCGAAGACGCGCTGCCGCTGATCGATGCGCTCGATGCCGCACTCAAACCCTTGGCGGCGGCGCCCGAAACCCTCCGCGATCTGTTGGCGGCGCATATCCGTGCGGCCGAGGATCTCGCGCGCGACGAAACCGGCCGCACGCGATTGTGGGATGGGCAGGCGGGCAACGCGCTGGCGAATTTCGCCGCGCGGCTGGTCGATGCAGCACCCGATTTCGGGCCGGTGAAACGCGCGGGCTTCGCCGATCTGCTCGACGAATTGCTCGCGACCGCGAGCTGGCGCCCGCCTTATGGCGGCCATCCGCGCCTCAGCATTCGCGGCACGATCGAAGCGCGTCTTGTCTCCGCCGACCTCGTCGTGCTCGGCGGCTTGAACGAAAATGTTTGGCCGGGCGAAACGCGCGAAGACCCGTGGCTGTCGCGCCCGATGCGCGCGAAGGTCGGTTTGCCGCCGCTCGAACGCCAAATCGGCTTGGCGGCGCATGATTTCGCGCAAGCCTTCTCCGGCGCTTCGGTCGTGTTGTCGCGCGCGCGCAAAACCGAATCGGGCCCGGCCATCGCGTCGCGCTGGCTCGTGCGGCTCGACGCGTTGCTGGGCAAGGATCCGCGTTGGGCGGCTTCGCTCGACCCCGATCCCGCCGCGTGGGCCGCCACGCTCGACGGGCATAATCGCGTCGTCGCCCCCATTCGCCCGCCCGAGCCCAAGCCGCCGGTCGCCGCACGGCCCAAGGGCTTGTCGGTCACGCGGATCGAAACGCTGATCCGCGATCCCTATGCGATCTATGCGTCGAAAATCCTCGGCCTCTACGCGCTCGACGATATCGACGCGGATGCCGATGCGCGTTTGCGCGGCAATCTCTATCACGATGCGCTGGAGGCATTCGCCAAGGCCTATCCCGGCGAATTGCCGCCGGACGCGCTTAACAAACTGATCGCCTTCGGCGCCGCCGCGTTCGACAAGGCCGACCCGCCGAAATCGGTGCGCGCCTTCTGGTGGCCGCGTTTCGTGCTGATGGCGGAAATGTTCGTCGCCGAAGACGCGCAGCGTCGCGCCAAGGGCATCGGCGTCGCGGCCGTGGAAACCAAAGGCACGCTCGATATCGACGGGTTCGAATTGTCGGCGACCGCCGACCGCATCGATCGCAAGGCGGACGGCACGCTGGTCGTGCTCGATTACAAGACCGGCACGATGCCGACGGGCCCGCAAGTGGCGACGGGCCTCGCCCCGCAATTGCCGCTCGAAGCCTTGATCGCCGAAGCGGGCGGCTTCGACGGTGTCGCCAAAGCGCCGGTCGCGGAGCTCACCTATATCGGGCTGGGCGGTTCGGCGAAGGATCGCGGCTTCCAAACCCGCGCGCCCGCCAAAGCCATCGCCGATATGCCCACGTTCCTGGCCGAGACGCGCGCCAATTTGGCGGCGCTGATCAAAGCCTATCGCGATCCGGATGCCGCCTATCGCTCGCGCCCGCGCGTGCAATACGTGAAATTCGCGGGCGATTACGATCATCTTGCGCGCGTCGCCGAATGGGCGATCGACGGGGGCGACGAATGAACGCGCCCAACGCGATCGAAGCCAACGCCATCGAACAAGGCCTCGCCGCACAGCGCGTCGCCGCCAATCCGGATTTCAGCGTCTGGGTGTCGGCGAATGCGGGGGCGGGAAAAACCCATGTTCTCACCGCGCGCATCGTCAATCTGCTGCTGCGCGGCGTGCGCCCCGCGGCGATTTTGTGCCTGACCTTCACCAAGGCGGCGGCGGCGGAAATGCGCGAACGCCTGTCGAAGCTGCTGGCCGATTGGGCGATCTGCGACGACGCGGAATTGCGCAAGGCGTTGGTCGATCGCTTGGGCCGTGCACCCGATGACCGCGAGATGCGCATGGCGCGGGTGTTGTTCGCCAGCGTGCTGGAAGCGCCCGGCGGTTTGCGCATCCAGACGATCCACGCCTTCTGCGAATCGCTGCTGAAGCGCTTCCCGCTGGAAGCCGGCGTGCCGCCGCATTTCGAAATCGCCGACGATACGGCCGCCGCCGAATTGCTCGACGCCGCGCGCGACGCGCTGACCGCCAGCGACGATCCGGTGTTGCGCGACGCGTTGACCATCGTCGCCGGAGCGGCGAACGAGCAGAGCGTGACCGATGCGCTCGATTTCCTGCTGCTGTCGCGCGCCAAATTGCGCGCGCTGGTCGAGATCGGCGTCGAGGCGGAAATCGCGCGGCGCTATGAAAGCGCCGGCTTTGATCCGAAAGCCGATCGCGACACCGCCATCGCGGATTTCGTCGGCCGCATCGACGTGGCGGCGATGAAGGGGGCCGCATCGGCGCTCGATCAGTTCGGCGGCAAGACCGACAAGGAATCCGCCGCCGAAATCCGCGCGTTCCTGGCCGGTGCGCGGCGCGATATCGAGCCGTGGATCGATGTGTTCCTGACCGGCGAACGCAAGCCGCGCGCGCGCCTTGCCACCAAGAAAGTCGCCGAGAACGCGCCCTCTGCGCTCGAAGCGCTTGTGGCCGAACAGGGCCGCGCCGAGTTGCTTCATCGCACGCTGATCGAAATCGAAACGCTGCGCCGCTCGGCGGCCTTGCTGCGTTTGGGGGCCGCGTCGTTCCAAGCTTACGAGGCGCGCAAGAATGCGCGCGCCTTGCTCGATTACGACGACCTGATCGGCAAGACCGTGGCGCTGCTGGAAGACGGCGCGCCCTGGGTTCTCTACAAGCTCGATGGCGGCATCGAGCATGTGCTGGTCGACGAAGCGCAGGACACCGCCCCCGAGCAATGGCGCGTGGTGCGTGCGTTGACCGGCGAATATTTCGCGGGCGAGGGTGCCGTCGAACGGCGGCGCACCGTCTTCGTCGTCGGCGACGAGAAGCAATCGATCTTCAGTTTCCAGGGTGCCGATCTCGCGGCCTTCGCCGCGTCGCGCGCGGATTTCGCCGCGCGCGCGGGTGCGGCGTGGCGCGAAATCTCGCTGCCGCTGTCGTTCCGTTCCGCGCCCGCCGTGCTGGATGTCGTCGATGCGGCGTTCGATAGCGACGCGGCGCGTGCCGGCGTATCGACCGCGCCGATTCGCCATATCGCACGCCGCGCGACTTCGGGCGGGCGCGTCGATCTGTGGGCGCCCTTCGTCAAAGCCGATGTTCCCGACGGCAAGCCCTGGGATCTGCCGGTCGATTACGAAACGGCGGCGCATCCGTCGGCACGGCTTGCCATGTCCATCGCGCGCACGATCAGAAGCTGGATCGATCGCGAAGCCCTGCCCGCCTTGGGCCGGACGATCGGTGCCGGCGATATTCTGATCCTGGTGCGAAGGCGCAACCGCTTCTTCGACGCGATGGTGACGGCGCTGAAGCGCGAAGGGGTCCCCGTCGCCGGTGCGGATCGCTTGGTGCTGGGCGCGCAGATCGCGGTGATGGATCTGCTGTCGCTCGCGCGCTTTTGCCTGTTGCCGCAAGACGAGCTCTCGCTCGCCGAGATTTTGAAATCGCCGTTGTTCGGCCTCGACGACGAGGATCTATTCGCGCTCTGCCGGGGAAGGCGCGCCAAGCTCTGGACGATCTTGCGCGAACGCGCGGGCGAGAACCCGAAATGGGGCCACGCCGCGCAAATCCTGTCGAAGCTGCGCGCGCAAGCGGATTTCGCGGCCCCGTTCGAATTCTTCGCGCAGGTGCTGGGGGCAGGCGGTGGCAAGGCGCAAATGCTCGGCCGCTTGGGGCCGGACGCGGCCGATCCGCTCGACGAATTCCTGGCCGCGTGCCTCGATTTCGAACGCTCGCATCCGCCCTCGCTGCAAGGCTTCCTCGCCTGGTTCGAAGCGGGGGGCACGGATATCAAACGCGACATGGAACGCGCGCACGGCCAAGTGCGCGTGATGACCGTGCACGGCGCCAAGGGCTTGGAAGCGCCGGTCGTGTTCCTGCCCGATACCTGCCAATTGCCCAATAATTCCAGCCGCCCGCCGATGTGGAGTGCGGATGCGCCCGCGTTTCCGCTGTGGTGGCCGTCGGGATCCGACGGCAGCGCGTTGGTCGATGCGGCGAAGAACGCCGCGCGGGCGCGCGAGCTTGCCGAATACAAGCGCCTGCTTTACGTCGCCGCGACGCGCGCGCGCGATCGGCTGATCGTCTGCGGCTGGTGCGACAAGGACCCGGCGAAGGACTCCTGGTACGAAGCCCTGAAAGCCGCGATCGAAACGCGCGCCGGCGTCACGCACGGTACCGGCATCGACGGCAATACGGCGATCGTCTCCTACGAAAAGCCCGCGACGCTGGAAGCGCAGAAGGCCGACGCGGCGGCCGAAACGCGCGCCGCCAGCGCCGCACCCGCTTGGCTGCGGCGTGGCGATGCGCCCGAAGAACCCGTGCCGCCCAAGCCGCTCGTACCCTCGCGCGAAGGCCAGATGCCCGCCGCCGCCTCGCCGCTCGCGGGCGCCCGGGCCGACGCGATCAAGCGCGGTTCGCTGATCCATCGCTTGCTGCAAACCTTGCCCGATCTGCCGGCCGATGCGCGCGACGCGGCGGCGCGGCGTTTCCTCGCACGGCCCGGTCATTCGCTGGACGCGGCTCAGCAGGACGAGATCGCGCGCGAGACGCTGGCCTTGTTCGACCTGCCCAATTTTGCCGAAGCGCTATCGGGCGCAGGCTTGGCCGAAGCGCCGATCGTCGCGCGCGTGGGCGGGCGCGCCTTGTCGGGCCGCATCGATCGCTTGGTCGTGCGCGACGACGCGATTTTCGTGCTCGACTACAAGACAAACCGTCCGCCGCCCGAGCGGATCGAAGATGTGCCCGCCGAATACGTGGCACAGCTCGCCGCGTATCGCGCGGCGCTGGCGCCGCTTTATCCGGGCCGCCCGATTCGCGCGGGGCTGGTGTGGACCTACGCACCGCGCTTGCAGGAAATTCCGGCCGAACTTCTCGACGCGCACGCGCCGTAAGCGTTAGAAATCGCTCATCAAAGCCGTGATCCGGCAATCGTTGCGGGGGACCTTGACCCTTGAGCCCCGGCTACCTACTTTTGCAATCGAGCCCTTTGAACCCGAGGCGTATCAATGTCCACCACGACCAAAGTCACCGACACGAGCTTCCCGACCGACGTGCTCCAGGCCCAAGGCCCGGTGCTGGTCGATTTCTGGGCCGAGTGGTGCGGCCCCTGCAAGCAGATCGCCCCGGCGCTGGACGATCTCGCCAAGGATATGGCGGGCAAGCTGACGATCGCGAAGATCAATATCGACGAGAATCCGCAGACGCCGTCCAAATACGGCGTGCGCGGCATCCCGACGCTGATGCTGTTCCAGAACGGCGAAGTGAAGGCGACGAAGATCGGCTCGATGCCGAAAAGCGGCCTTTACAGCTGGGTGCAGTCGGTCATCTGAACCGATAGCGCTTCCGATTTAAAACCCCGGCCGGGAAACCGCGCCGGGGTTTTTTGTTTTCAGCCGTTATCGGCCAGCACGCGCCCGCACAGATAAAGCGAGCCGCAGATCAGCACGGGAATTTCCGGCGCCGTCGCGGGGGCGAGATCGGCGATCGCCGCATCGGCCGAGACGGCTTCGGCGACATCGGCGATCCCGGCTTGGCGCGCGGCCGCCGCGATATCGCTCGCTTGCAACGAAAGCTTTTCGTCGGGGATCGCGATCGCGCGCAAACGGCGCACATAGGGTGCCACGTGGCGCAGGAAGTCGATCGGTTGCTTGGTCGACAACATGCCGAAGACGAGATCGATCCGGCGGCCTTGCGCCCATCTGGCGAGGGCCTCGCCCGCCCCTTCGTTATGGCCGCCATCGAGATAAAGCGCCACGTTCTGGGGCAAGCGATCGACCAAGGGCCCGCGCGTCAGGCGCTGCAAGCGGGCGGGCCATTGCGCCGAGGTAATTCCCGCTTCGATCGCCCCGTCGGGTAAGCCCAGTTTCTCGCCGCACGCCACGGCGAGGGCGGCGTTCGCGTATTGATGCGGGCCGGGCAAGGACGGGCGCGGCAAGCGGCGGGTCTTGAGCCCGCGATACTGGAAGCCGCCTTCGTCCAGCGTCGCGAAATTCCATTCGCGGCCGTGGCGGAACAAGGGTGCGGCCAACGCCGCGGCGCGCGCATCGAATACGGCGCTGGCTTCGGCGGGCTGCACGCCCACGCAGACCGGCACGCCTTGCTTGATGATCCCGGCTTTCTCGCCCGCAATGAGTGCCAGCGTGTCGCCCAAATACTGGGTGTGATCGAGCGAGATGGGGGCGAGTGCGACCAGATCGGGCTTGGGCACGACGTTGGTGGCATCCAGCCGCCCGCCCATGCCGGTTTCGAGCAGCACGCGATCGGCGGGAACGCGCGAAAAGGCGAGGAACGCCGCCGCCGTCGTGATCTCGAAAAACGTGATCGGGCGGCCGGCATTGATGCGCTCGATCTCGGCCAGCGTGGCTTCGAGCATCGCGTCGTCGATCAGCTTGCCCGCCAAGCGGATACGCTCGTTGAAGCGCACCAGATGCGGCGAGGTGTAGACGTGGACGCGCTCACCCGCCGCTTCGCACATCGCGCGCAGATAGGCGAGGGTCGAGCCCTTGCCGTTCGTGCCCGCGATATGCGTGACGCGCGGCAGCGAAAGATGCGGGTTCCCGAGATCGGCGAGCAGCCGGACCAGACGGTCCAGCGACATGTCGATGACCTTGGGGTGGAGCGTCGTCAAACGCTCCAGAATGGGGTCCACGGCCATCGTGTTTCGGGGTGCTTAGCGCGCCTTGGGGATGTCGAGTTGCGGCTGCGGCAGCTTCACGATCTGCGCGCCCGATTTGGGCTCGGTCAGCAGCTTCAGCATCCGGGCGAGCGTGGCGCGCAATTCATGGCGATGCACGACCATATCGACCATGCCGTGATCGAGCAGGTATTCGGCCTTCTGGAAGCCGGCGGGCAGTTTCTCGCGGATCGTTTCCTCGATGACGCGCGCACCCGCGAAGCCGATCGTCGCACCGGGCTCGGCGATCGCGATATCGCCCAGCATCGCGAAGCTTGCCGACACGCCGCCCGTGGTGGGATCGGTCAGCAGCACGATGTAAGGCAGGCCCGCTTCCTTGACTTCCTCGGCCGCGATCACGGTGCGCGGCAATTGCATCAGGGACAAAATCCCTTCCTGCATGCGCGCCCCGCCCGAAGCGGGAATGACGATCAGCGGCGCTTGCTGGAGAACCGCAAGGCGCGCGGCGGCGATCAGGGCTTCGCCGACGGCGACACCCATCGAGCCGCCTTGGAATTCGAAATCGAACACCGCGATCACGGTCTGCACGCCGCCCAGGCGGCCATGCGCCACCAAAATCGCGTCCTGCTCGCCGGTCTTCTCGCGCGCGGCCTTCAAGCGATCGGCGTATTTCTTCTGATCGCGGAATTTCAGCGGATCGTGAATCGCCTTGGGCAATTCGATGCGCGCATAGGCGCCGTCGTCGAACAGCGTTTCCAGGCGGCGCTTGGCCGGCAGGCGCATATGGTGCCCGCAATGGGTGCACACGCGCTGATTGGCTTCCAGATCGCGATGGAAGATCATCTTGCCGCAGGACGGGCAGGTGTCCCACAGATTGTCGGGCACCTCAGTCTTGCGAACGAGGGCGCGGATCTTCGGGCGGACGAAATTGGTCAGCCAGCTCATGCCGCCGCTCCTTGCTTGGCGCCGCGCACGGCGGCGGCGAGTTCGCGCACCAGCTTGTGCAACGGCGTCGCCGGATCGGATTTCGAATCCGCGACGATCTGGACGAGGGCCGAGCCGACCACGGCCGCGTCGGCATGCTTGGCGATCGCGGCGGCGCCTTCGGGCGTCTTGATACCGAAGCCGACGGCGACGGGAAGCGCCGTGTGGCGCTTGATGCGCGCGACGGCCGCCTGCACGTCGGTCGCGGCGGCGGATTTCGTCCCCGTCACGCCCAGCACGGCGACGTAATAAAGGAAGCCGGACGCGCCTTCGAGGACCGTCGGCAAACGCTTGTCGTCGGTCGTCGGCGTGGCGAGACGCACGAGATCGAGGCCCGCCGCCTTGGCGTGCGGGCGCAATTCCTCGTCTTCCTCGGGCGGCAGATCGACGACGATCAAGCCATCCGCACCGGCGGCAGCGGCATCTTTGCAGAAGCGCTCGGCGCCGTAGATGTAGATAGGGTTGTAGTAGCCCATCAGCACGACGGGCGTGGTGGTGTTCTTCTTGCGGAAATTCCGCAGCAATTCGAAGGTCGACTTGGTCGAGCCGCCATTGGCGAGGGCGCGCAACGCCGCCGCTTGGATCGCCGGGCCGTCGGCCATGGGATCGGAGAAGGGCAGGCCCAATTCGATCACGTCGGCACCCGCGTCGGGCAGGCCGTCGACGATCTTCTGCGCGGTCGCCGCGTCGGGATCGCTCGCCATCACATAGGTGACGAGGCCCGCGCGTTTTTCCTGCTTGAGGCGCGCGAAAGTTCCGGCAAGACGGCTCATAGCTTCACGCCCAGTCGTTCGGCCAGCGCGAAGATATCCTTGTCGCCGCGGCCGCAGAGATTCATGACGATGATCTTGTCCTTGGCCATTTTCGGCGCGATGCGCGCGACATGGGCCAAGGCATGCGCCGGCTCCAACGCAGGCAGAATGCCTTCGGTGCGCGACAGCAGCTTGAAGGCTTCGACCGCGTCGTCGTCGGTCGCGGCGACGTAATTCACGCGCTTGATGTCGTGCAGCCAGGAATGCTCGGGGCCGATGCCGGGATAATCGAGACCCGCCGAGATCGAATGCGCCTCGGCGATCTGGCCGTCGTCGTCCATCAACAGGAAGGTGCGGTTGCCGTGCAGCACGCCCGGCCGCCCGCCTTGCAGCGAGGCCGCGTGCTTGCCGGTGTTAAGGCCCAGACCGGCCGCTTCCACCGCGTCCATCGCCACGTCGCGATCGTCGAGGAAGGGATGGAACAAGCCCATCGCGTTCGACCCGCCGCCGATGCAGGCGACCAGCTTGTCGGGCAAACGGCCTTCGGCCTTCAGGATCTGCGCACGCGCTTCCACGCCGATGACCGACTGGAAGTCGCGCACCATCGCGGGGTACGGGTGCGGGCCCGCGACCGTGCCGATGATGTAGTAGGTGTCCGTCACGTTGGCGACCCAGTCGCGCAGCGCGTCGTTCATCGCGTCCTTCAGCGTGCCGGTCCCGGACGTGACGGGGCGCACTTCGGCCCCCAGCATCTTCATGCGGAACACGTTGGGCGCTTGGCGTTCGATGTCGGTCGCACCCATGTAAACGACGCAAGGCATGCCGAACAACGCGCACACGGTGGCGGTGGCCACGCCATGCTGACCCGCCCCGGTTTCCGCGATGATGCGCTTCTTGCCCATACGGCGGGCCAGCAGGATCTGGCCCATCGTGTTGTTGATCTTGTGCGAACCCGTGTGGTTCAGCTCGTCGCGCTTCAGATAGATCTTGGCGCCGCCCAACTCGTCGGTCAGGCGCTGCGCATGCCACAGCGGCGACGGCCGGCCCACATAATGCTCGAGGTAATAATCGAGCTCCTTCTGGAAACTGGGGTCGGCTTTCGCGGCCGTATAGGCGCGCTCGACCTCCAGGATCAGCGGCATCAGGGTTTCGGCGACATAGCGTCCACCGAAAATGCCGAAATGGCCGCGTTCGTCGGGGCCGGCACGATAGGAATTGAGTGCGGTCATGGGGCGAGGTTTATAGCCCGAGGTTCGGGCCGGGCCAAGATCAGGCTTTTCGCACCGCAGCGGCGAAATCGCGGATCAATTCCGGCGATTTAACGCCCGGGGCGCTTTCCACGCCCGACGACACGTCGACCGTTTTCGCCCCCGAAATCCGGATCGCGTCGGCGACGTTGGCGGGGGTCAGGCCGCCCGCCAGCATCCAGGGCAGGCCGATCTCGGCGCCGGCCAGGATATTCCAGTCGAAGGTCACGGCATTGCCGCCGGGCAAGGCGCCCTCGCGCTTGGGCGGCTTGGCGTCGAACATGATGCGCTCGGCGATGCCCCGATAGGCGGCGGCGCGGGCGATATCGTCCTTCGACCCGACGCCGATCACCTTCATCACCGGCGTTGCGAATTTGGCGGCGATGTCGCGGGCGCGATCGGGCGTCTCGGCCCCGTGCAGTTGCAGCAAGCCCGGCTTCAACGCGGCGACGATTTCGCCGATCGTCGAATCCTCGGCATCGACCAGCAACGCCACGCGGCGGGTCGACGACGGCAAATCGGCCGCGAGTTCGACGGCTTGGGCGAGGGGGCGATAGCGCGGCGAGCGGGGGAAAAACACGAAGCCCGCATAGTCCGCGCGGATTTCCGCGACCGCCGAAATCGCTTCCGGCGTCGTCACGCCGCAGATTTTGATCGCGGCGGTCACGCCGCGATTTCCGCCAGGATGCGCGCCAGCGCGTCCTTGGGCGTTTTGGCTTGGGTGATCGGGCGGCCGATGACCAGGTGATCGGCGCCCAGCGACACGGCTTCGGCCGGGGTCATGATGCGCTTCTGATCGCCCGCCTCGGCCCATTGCGGGCGAATGCCGGGGACGACGAGCTTGAAATCGGGGCCGCAGGCTTTGCGCAACCGCGCGATTTCGTGCGGCGAGCAAACCACGCCGTCGAGCCCCGATTCGCGCGCGAGCACGGCCAAGCGCTCGGCCTGATCGCTCATCGGGCCGCGCTGGCCGATGGCCGTAAGATCGTTCTCGTCGAGGCTGGTCAGCACCGTGATGCCCAGAAGATTGGGTCGCGCATCGCCCGCTTCCGCCGCGGCCGCGGCCGCGGCGCGCATCATCGCGGCCCCGCCCGAGGCGTGAATGGTCAGGAAATGTGGGTGGCAGCGGCTGGCCGAGCGCACGCCGCCGGCGACCGTGTTGGGAATGTCGTGAAGCTTGAGATCGAGGAAGAGCGGGCGCCCACCCGCGACATCGACGACGCCTTGCGGGCCTTGGGCGACGAAGAATTCGAGCCCGAGTTTGACCGCGAAACCTTCGGTGCCGAGGCCGATAATTTCGGCGGCGGCGTCTTCTTTGCGGGAGCGGTCGATAGCGACGAAAATCCGGGGCGGGATCATTGCAATGGACCTCCTTCTGGGCGATATCAGGGACCGTTTCGCGCGTTTCGCACCCTCGGTCAAGCTAGCCCGGTCGGATTTCCCATGCCCCGTTACAAGACCCTCGACCAACTCGATGTTTCCGGCAAAACCGTGCTCGTGCGCGCCGATTTGAACGTGCCGATGAAGGACGGGAAGGTCAGCGACGCGACGCGGATCGACCGATTCGCGCCCACGGCCGTCGAACTCGCCAAAAAAGGCGCCAAGGTCGTGGTGCTGTCGCATTTCGGCCGGCCGAAAGGGCGTGACGCCAGCCAATCGCTGGCCCCGCTGCTCGGCGATCTGTCGAAAGCCTGCGGTGCAAGCGTCGCGTTCGGCGAGGATTGCATCGGCGATGCGGCCGCCAAGACGGTCGCAGGCTTGAAAGCGGGCGGTATCGCTTTGCTCGAAAACCTGCGCTTCCACGCGGCCGAGGAAAAGAACGACCCGGCTTTCGCCAAGGCGCTGGCCGCGCTGGGCGATGTTTACGTCAACGACGCGTTCTCCTGCGCCCATCGCGCGCATGCCTCGACCGAGGGCATCGCGCATCTGCTGCCCGCTTACGCCGGGCGTTTGATGCAAGCCGAGCTCGACGCGCTGGGCAAGGCGTTGGAAAACCCGCAGCGTCCGCTGGCGGCGGTGGTCGGCGGGTCGAAGGTTTCGACCAAGCTCGAACTCATCGGCAATCTGTTGAACCGCGTCGATATCCTCGCGATCGGCGGCGGTATGGCGAATACGTTCCTGTTCGCCAAGGGTGTGGATGTCGGCCGCTCGCTGTGCGAGCGCGACTTGGCCGAAACCGCGCGGCGCATCATGGCCGACGCCGAAACGGCGGGGAAACAGATCGTGCTGCCGGTCGATGCGGTGGTCGCCGGCGCTTTGACCGACGGCGCAAACGCGCAAATCGTGCCGATCGGCCGCATTCCCGCCGATCAGATGATCCTGGATATCGGCCCGCTCTCGGTCGCCGAGACGCTGAAGATTTTCGATCACGCCAAGACGCTGGTGTGGAATGGCCCGGTCGGCGCGTTCGAATTCCCGCCTTTCGACAAGGGCACGGTCGAACTCGCCAAGGGTGTCGCCGCGCGCAGCAAGGCCGGCAAGCTGCTGTCGGTCGCCGGCGGTGGCGATACGGTCGCGGCCCTGATCCATGCGGGCGTGGAGGCGGAATTCGGCTACGTGTCGTCGGCGGGCGGCGCGTTTCTTGAATGGCTGGAAGGCAAGGAGCTGCCCGGCGTCGCCGCACTGGCGTGACCCGGCGGGCGCTCCTCGCAAGGGAGCGCCGATGACCAGCCTACGCCAGATCAAAGTCGAACCGTTCACGCCCGAAAGCTTCGCGCCGTTCGGCATCGTTATCGGCGATACGTCACGCAAATCGGATTTTCAGGGCGGCGTGTCCGATGCCTGGCTACTGCCCTTCGATGCCGAAGGCGGCGCCCAGCTTTCTTATTCGCGCTTCTACCACCAGCCGATGCGTTTCTCGGTGCTCGAGCGCCATTACGGCGTCACGCAAGGCTTCATGCCGGTGAACGGCACGCCCTTGGTGATGGTTGTTGCCCCGCCGACACCGGCGGATGGGCCCGATATGGCGCCCAAGCCCGAAAGCCTGCGCGCTTTCCTGCTCGACGGAACCAAGGGCCTGCTGATGAAGGAAGGCGTGTGGCACACACTGGACCGCTATCCGCTGCGCCCGCCGCATGTCGATGTGCTGTTTTTGAGCGCCAAATCGGTGCAGAACGAATTGCTGCGCGAAAAGGCGGATGGAACGAAGCCGAAGCTGACCGAACTGGTCGATCTCAAGGAAATCGCCGGCGTCGAGTTCGAGGTGACGGGGGTTTAATCCCGTCACCTCGTATTCTCATTTCTCCGGGTTCATGCCCGCGACGCGCGGGGCCAGCCACGCCTTGAACGCGGCGGGGTCGGCGTTCGCGAAATCGAACTCGACATGGATGCGGCCGTTTTCGACCGCCTTCACGTCGTAGGTCAAACGCTGGCCAAATCCATCCAAGCGCAACGTGCCGCGATCGCCGCTGCGCATCAGCGCATCGGATTTGAGATTGGCGCCGCCTTCCGAGATATCGAGCAGCGACGCGTCCACGCGTTTTCCCGCCACATCGGTCATCTCGACGGCCAGTTTCAGCGCATAGCGCGGCCAGGCGCGGCGATTGGCGTCGCGCGTGGAGGTGCGCACCACGCGCACCAAGATGCCGCGCAACTCTTCGACGTTCTGCGACACGGTGGTGATCGCTTGGCGGACTTCGCCCGCGCGCGTGCCGACATTGTCGGCACCTTGGCTCACGCTTTGGATCTTCGCCGAAACTTCGCGCGAGGCTTCGGCCGTCTGGGCCACGTTGCGCGCGATCTCCTGCGTCGCGGAACCCTGTTCTTCCATCGCCGCGGCGATGGCGCTGGCGACCTCGTCGACCTCGCGGATACGATCGCCGATTTCGCCCACGGCGCGCACGGCGGCCTCGGTCGCGGTTTGGATCTCGCTGACCTGCCGGTCGATATCTTCGGTCGAACGGCCGGTCTGGTTGGCGAGGTTCTTGACCTCCGACGCGACGACCGCGAAGCCTTTGCCCGCATCGCCCGCGCGCGCCGCCTCGATCGTGGCGTTGAGGGCGAGCAGATTGGTCTGGCTCGCGATCTCGCCGATCAGCTTGGTGACCTCGGAGATTTTGACGACGGCGTCGGACAGCGAGCGGATCGTCGTTTGGGCCTTTTCGCCCGCGTCGACGGCGCTGCGCGTGACGGTCGAAGCGCGCGCCACTTGGCCGGAGATTTCGCGGATCGACGCCGCGAGTTCTTCGGCCGCCGACGACACGGTCTGCACGTTGACCAACGCTTCTTCCGACGCGGCGGCCACGCTTTGCGAATCGCGCGACACGTCGTCGGCCAGTTTCGCCATGTTCTGCGCCGTGCCGTCGACTTGGGTCGTCGTCGCGGCGATCGCGTCGACCGCTTTGCCGGTTTCGCGTTCGACCGTTTCGGCCATGCCGAGCAAGGCTTGCTTCTTCTCGATCTCCGCCTGTTCCTGAAGGCGCTGCTGTTCGGCCTTCAGGCGTTCGGTCTCGATCGCGTTGTCCTTGAACACTTGCATCGCGGCGGCCATGCGGCCCAGTTCGTCCTTGCGGCGCACGCCGGGCACGTCGGTCGCCAGATCGCCGCCAGCGAGCTTGTTCATGGCGCCGGTCAGCGCGTTCAGCGGGCGTACGGCGATCGCCCCGACGATCAAGCCCGCGGCCAGCATTACGGCGCCCGCGATCAGGATCGAATACAGGATGCCTTGCGAAACGGTATTCACCGCGCTGAACGCTTCCGCGACGGGAATGCGCACGAGCACGCCGAAGCCGAGGCCCGGATAGTCGTAGGCGCCGTCGGTGCCGGCGAAACCGGAAGCCTGATCGATCCCTTTGCGCGCATGGCGGGAAATCATCGCGCCGGACTTGCCTTGAACGGCCTGCTGCGCGGCCGTGACCCCCGCCGTGGCGAGATTGAGTTTGCCGATGATCGCCGGATCGCGTGTGTAGGTCTTCGTGCGCTTCGTGGCCGGATCGTAATCGACCAAGATCGTACCCTTGGCGTCCAGCACCGTCAGTTCGGCGCTGGGCATGCCCGCCGTTTCGAGCCCCTTGTAGGCGTCGCTCACGATATCGTCGACAAGATCGAGCGCCGCGAAATTCGCCCACACGGCGACCGGTTTGCCGGATTCGTCCTTCAACGGTGCCGCGAAGACGATCGACCAGCCGTCGCCACCGGTCACGCGCGCGACGATGGGGTCGGCCGCCGGCTGTTCGACGACCGTGCCGGTGAAGCCGTTCGATCCGTTCAGGAACTCGCCTTTCAGCGACTTACCGAGCCAGGGCGCATTGGCGAAGGAAATGTCGTAGATGAAGCGCGTGTCGACGGGCTTGCCGGTCTCGTTCTTGGTGTTGACCGCCAGCACCTTGCCCTGCGGATCGACCAGCAGCATCACCCGGTAAAGCCCGTAAGTGGTCATGTAGCCGTTCATGGCGGCGACCAGCGGGGTTTCCGTGTCCGGCTTACCCCACTGCGTACGATCGTCGAGAACGCTGTTCAGCAGGAACGCCTGAACGTCGCCGTAACGTTCGAACAGGTTGCGGTCGATAATCTCGCCCAGGACCAAGGCGGTGTCGGCGAGGCGGTCGAGCGTGATTCGCTCGAAATTGCCGCGCTGTTGCTGGAACATCACGCCGATGGCGATGGCGGGCAGCAACCCGAAAATCAAAAGCAACGCGACGAGCTTGACGCGAATTCCTTGCAGCTTGGCGAACATGGCCACTCCCGGACATCGGATTTACGGCGATATTTAAGGACGTGCCAGCTTAGGGGAACGTTAAATTCGTTCCCGCGCGGATCGCTGCGATTTTTAGTGGAAGCGCTTCAGCGGCCGGCGGCGGAAGGTCGAGCCGTACATGTTGCGCGTCGGCGCGTCTTGGCGCGTTTCGTCGGCCGGGCGGCGCGGCGGCGGCTCGGGCACCAATTGGCCCGCGACTTCGCCCCGGCGCCAAGCGTCGACGCGGTCTTCGGCGCCACGCGTATCGAGCGCGTCCCAATAGCCCAGCGCGTCGAACAATTCGGCCGTGTCGAGGGCCGCGCCTTCGGGGGCGGCACTCTGCCGCAGGCCCATCAGCAATTCGGTGAACACGTCCTTGTCGACTTGCGTGCCCTTGCAGGCCAACGCGAAGGGGCGCCCGCCTTGCTCGTAAAGAATGCGACGGCCCAACGCCATCGACACGCCGACATATTTGGCGAACAGGCTTTCGAACAGCGAGCGTTCGCCCGCGCGCACCAGCGGCAGCAATGCGCCCAGATCGTCGAGCTCGCCGCGGTCGAGCGCGAAGCGGATGCGTTGCAGCGTGCCGTTCAGCGCCACCGTGCGCTTGTGATCGGCCATCACTTCGGCAAGCGCTTGCTCGATGGCGCGGTCGAGCAGCGTGGGCTCCACGTCGAAATTCTCGACGATGTAGCGGCGCAACGCTTCCGACACCCAGGTGTACATGCGCGACGCCAAGCGCGGATCGAGATCCTCGCGGCGCAGGATCAGTTCCTGCAAATCGGCGTCGGAAACGGAGGTTTCGACGAGCGTTTCGTAAGTGTCGAACCCGATCGACGCACCCGTGTTTTCAAGAACGGCGCGCGTCACGTCGGCTTCGCCCGGGCGCACCAGCGCATCGGACAGGATGACCGACAGCCGCGCGCGCCGCGCGATCGCCAGGCGATGCTGCATCGTGCGGGTGCGCACGACGTTGAGCAATTCGTCGTCGTCGAGAAGCTCAGACTTCAGCAGCACCGGCCAGGCGACCTCGATCCGGTCGTTGGCGAGCTGCACGATCAGCTTGCGCGGCGCCACGTCCTCGGTCGCCAGACGCTCCGCCAGCGCGCGGCGGATCGGCATTTCCAGATCGTGCAGCAAGCGCTGCAGAATTTCCTCGGCCAGTTCGCGCTCGCGCGCGGACATGTCGCCAAGATCGGTGCCGAGAATGATGTCGCCCATGCGTGCGGCCAGGGCCGCCCGGCTCTCCGGGCGCTTATCCTGTGCGAGAAGCAGCAGGCCGTGTAGTTGCTCTTGACCGAAGCCCGACATGGAGCGGGTTCGAACCCTTTCAAAACGGCGACGATAAGAAAGATAAATCTTCGGATTCGCCGAATCCAGTCTCACGTAAACGACACCAAGCATTTGGGAATGCAGGTGTGGCGATAACTCCTCGTTCTTTGCATTTCGCAAACCGATCCGGAATTTTTCGGGCACGGTCTGGGGGTAACTCGTTCGATTCGCTAGTCACTGCCTAAATTGACGGCGAAAGGGGCGTTAATCAAGAATTAAGTAAAATTTTGTATAAACCGGCGCTATGCAGATTCAAGCCAGCACCGCGTCCGTTACCGGCGGCCTTGCGCGGCCGGAAGGTTTCCGGCCCCCGCCGCCGCGCGGTTCGTCGCGTATCGGTGCGGGCGAAGGGGCGAGCGTGACGCCCGAATTCTCCGGCACGTCGCGTTCGCCGGAAGCGCAAGCCGCGGCCGACACGAATTTCGCCGAAGAAGCGCGGCCCACGCGCAATCTGCCGCGCGGCTCGCTCGTCAATCTCGTGATTTGACGCGCCCGCATCGCCTGCACCAAGCTGGCGATGCGATGAATGTCCCGCCCAAACAAACCGGCCCGTCGATCCGCGCCATCCCGGATGGGGATACGCGCGAACGCCTGATCTGCGGCGATTGCGGCTTCATCCAATACGACAATCCCAAAATCGTCGTCGGCGCGGTGGTGCTGTGGGGCGATCGCATCTTGATGTGCAAGCGCGCGATCGAACCCGCTTACGGGCGCTGGACGATTCCCGCGGGCTATATGGAATTGGGCGAAAGCCCCGAAGAAGGGGCGGCGCGCGAAGCGTTCGAGGAGGCTTGCGCGAAGATCGAGATCGGCGCGCTGATCGGCGTCTATTCGGTGCCGCGCATCGGCCAGGTGCAGATGATCTATCGCGCCGCGCTGATCGACGGCGCATTCGCCGCCGGCACGGAAAGCCTGGAGACGAAGCTTTGCGCGTGGGACGAGATCCCGTGGAACGAGATCGCGTTCCCGACCGTGCGTCTGGCGCTGGACGATTGGCGCCGGACGAAGGATCAAGACGCGGTCGTCCCCAATCTCAGCCGATTTTGAAATTCATCAAAAGCAGGCCGCAGACCATCACCAAGGCGGCCGCGACGCGCTTGGCGCCGAAGGATTCGCGCAGCAGATACATGCCCATCAACGACGCGAACAGCACCGAGGTTTCGCGCAAGGCCGAGATATGGGCGACCGGCGATACGCTGCTCGCCCAGATCGCGATGCCGTAGCCGATCGCCGCGACCGTGCCGCCGGCCGTCCCCCGCCACCAATATTTCCGGATATAGGGGATGATCGCCGCGCGGCGTTTGAGGCACGCGACGACGAAGACCCAAGGGCCTTCCAGAATATTGAGCCAGGCGATGTAGCCGATCGCGTTGCCCGAGGCGCGCGCCCCCATCGCGTCGACCACCGTGTAGCCCGCGATGGTGCAGCCCGTGAGCACGGCCAAGGCCGTCGCACGGCGATCGTCGGCACTGGGAAGCCCGCGCGCGAGTGCGAGCCCCGCCACACCGAGCGACACGAGCACGACGCCGGCGGTTTCGCGCCACGAGAGATATTCGCCGATCAACACGCCGGAGAAGACCGCGACCAGCGTGGGCCCCAGGCCGCGCGCGATCGGGTAGACATGGCTCAAATCGCCGACCGCATAGGCTTTCAGCAGGAAATAGTAATAGGCGCAGTGGATCAGCACCGACGCGATCAGGAAGCCCCAGCTTTCCGGGGCGGGGGCGCCGACGAAGGGCACGATGAACAGGCTGGCCACGCAGCCCGCGAGCATGACCAAGCCGAACGAGGCGAGCCGGTCGGGGTCGGATTTCACCACCGCGTTCCAGCTTGCGTGCATCAACGCCGCGAGCAGCACCAAGCCCGCGACGGTCGGATCGAGTTTGTCCAACGTTGTGTTTCTCCCCCGACCGGGAGACTACCGTCATCGAATCGTAACGTGCGGAAAATCGCGACGCGCCGTCGGCATTCCCGATCTGCGCGGCATGAAGACGCTTAAAAAACAAAAAGCCCGGAAATTCCGGGCTTCAAAAAATCGAACTTCGTTTTAGCGGGGCCTCGAAGTGGATGGGGGCGCGAGAGTAAAGACCCTCACGCCCCCAAATGCACCGAGCGAAGCCGCTTACTTCTTCTTCTTCGCGGCTTTCTTCTTCGCCTTTTTCTTCGCAGCCATGATTGACTCCTTGTTTCCGATGGTGTCGGTCCGGGAAGAGCACGCTGCCGATCGGGGCGGGGTCACTGCCGAAGCACTGAACCGGTCGATCGATAACGGGTTAACGCCCTCCCTGTATGCGGTCCCAACAACGCTAGAACATCATTAACTGCAAGGACATGTCAAGGAATTTCAATATGAGGGGGGTGGTGGTGCCTTCGCCCACCATCGCTTGGGCCTTACGCCGAGTCTAGCGGATGACTCGAAATGCGAGTCTAGCGCTAGCGGCCGACATGCAAGAAACCCGCATGAAATCAGCGTTAAATGCATGTCGCGAGTCGCGCGCCAAACACACGCAAAGGTAGTTCGATCACGCTTCCGGAAGATCGAGAAGACCGCGCGCGAATCCGCGCGCATCGAAGTCGCGAAGGTCGTCGATTCCCTCTCCGACGCCGATCAACACCGTCGGAGTCGCGAATCGATTCGCGATCGCGACCAAAACACCGCCCTTGGCGCTGCCGTCGAGCTTGGTGAGCGCCAACGAATCGACCGCGACGATCGACGTGAACGTCTCGACCTGTGCCAACGCGTTCTGACCGATCGTCGCGTCGAGTACGAGCAGCACGGTGTGCGGTGCGGTGTCGTCCAGCTTCTTGATGACGCGCACGACCTTCTTCAACTCGTCCATCAGGTCGGCTTTGTTGTGCAAACGGCCGGCGGTGTCGATCAACAACACGTCGCTGCCGTTGTCGCGCGCCTTCTCCAGCGCTTCGAACGCCAAGGCGGCGGGGTCGCCGCCTTCCTTCGTCGATACGAATTGCGCTTTCGCGCGTTCCGCCCAGATGCCGAGCTGGGACACGGCCGCCGCGCGGAACGTATCGCCCGCCGCCAGGGTCACGCGCCTGCCGTCGGCCGCCAGCGACGCCGCCAATTTGCCGATCGTCGTCGTCTTGCCGCTGCCGTTGACGCCCACGACCAGCACGACATGCGGTTTCAGCGCCGGATTCGGCGCGAATTTTTGCGCGACGGGCGCCAAAATCGTCTCGATATCCTCGGCGAGCAGTTCCTTGACCCGCTCGATCGAGGTTTCGGCGGGAAGTTTTCGCGCGCGTAAGGCGCCGACGAGCTTCGCCGCGACCGACGGGCCCAGATCGGCTTCGATCAGCGCGTCTTCCAGCGCTTGATAGGCCGCTTCGTCGAGCCGGCCGATATTGAGGGCGCGCGAAATCCCTTCCGCGAGCCGCGCCGAGGATTTCTTGAGACCCGTCTTGAGACGCTGAAACCAGCTCATGCCACTGCCTGCAATTGCCGTCCGTCGTGACCCAGGATGCGCGCGGGCACGAGTGTGCCGCGCATCATCTCGCGATCGAGCCGCACGCGTGTGCCCCGCGCGTCCAAACCGTCGCGGCGCGAGGCCTCGACCAAAACATCGGCCGTCGCGCCGATCCGCCGGTCGAGATCGCGCGCGCGCGACGCCGCGACCGCGTGACGCAGCACTTCCGCGCGGCGGCGAATCGTTTCGCCGTCGAGCTGGGGCATGCGCGCGGCGGGTGTGTTGTCGCGCGGCGAATAGGGGAACACATGCGCGTCGGCGAGGCCGATCTCGTCGACCAGTGCGAGCGTCTGCGCGAAGGCGTCGTCGCTTTCGGTCGGGAACCCCGCGATCAGATCGGCGGTCAGCGCGACGTCGGGCCGCGCTTCGCGTGCACGCTGCGCGACCGCGATCACGTCGGCGCGCGAATGACGGCGCTTCATGCGCTTCAAGATCAGATCGTCGCCCGCCTGGATCGATAGATGAAGTTGGCCCGCAAAGCGCGGCTCGTTCGCCAGCAGATCGAAAAGATCGTCGTCGATCTCGGCCGGATCGACCGAGGACAGGCGCAAACGCGCAAGATCGGGGCACGCGGCCAGGATCGCCTTGGAAGCCGCCCCTAAGCGCGGCGCGCCCGGCAGGTCCTGGCCCCAGGAGGTGAGGTCAACACCGGTCAGCACGATTTCGCGTTTGCCCGCGCCGACCGCCGCTTGCGCGCGGGCGACGACGCGATCCAAGGGCAGGGAGCGCGAATTGCCGCGGCCATAGGGGATCACGCAAAACGTACAGCGATGGTCGCAGCCCTGCTGGATTTCCAGAAATTCGCGCGTGCGGCCGCTATCGGGCGGCGTGTCGGTCTCGACGAAGTCGTGCTGCGCCATGATGTCGCCTACGGTTGCGTCCGCACCGGCCCAGGTCGCTTGCGCCAGTTTCTCGCGATTGCCGACCACGGCGGCGACGTTCGGCAAGCCCCGCCAGCGTTCGGGGGCGATCTGTGCGGCACAGCCGGTCACGACGATGCGCGCTTGCGGCTTCTCGCGCGCGAGTTTGCGGATCGCGGCGGCGGCGTCGCGTTCGGCTTCGGCGGTCACCGCGCAGGTATTGACGACGATCGTATCGGCATCGCCCGCCTGGGCGAGCAGCGCTTCGATCGCCGCACTTTCGGCGGCGTTCAGCCGGCAGCCGAAAGTGACGACGCTCATCGCAGCGGCCAGATCCCGCTGAACGACGTCGCGGTCGGCCCGGTCATCAGCACATGGCCGTCGCGCAGCCATTCGATCTCGATTTCCGATTTCGGGTCGTTGGGGATCGAACCGTCGACGACGATGGAAACTTTGCGCCCCGCGACCAATTGCCGGCGGATCGCGGCGACACCGGCGGCACACGCCCCCGAGCCGCAGGCGAGCGTGATGCCCGCCCCGCGTTCCCACACGCGCAGGCGCATCCGCTCCGGGCTCAGGATTTGCGCGACACCGATATTGGCGCGCTGCGGGAACATCTTGTGGTGTTCGAGTTGCGGGCCGAGCGTGTCGAGCGCGATCGCCTCGGCGTTGGGCACGAAGAACGTCGCGTGCGGATTGCCCATCGACGTCGCGACCGGTTTGGCCAGCGGGCCTAATTCGATGGGGACGGCGTTGGTGTCGCACGCCTCGGCCAGCGGGATCTCGCGCCAATCCAAACGCGCGGGGCCCATATCGACCGTGACGCGGCCGTCGTCTTTGCGCGTCGCTTCCAGCGCACCGGCGATGGTTTGGATCGCGAGCTGATCGGTGCCGCGCTCGGCCATCACGCGGTCGGCGACGCAGCGTGTGCCGTTGCCGCACGCGCCCGCTTCCGATCCGTCGGAATTGTAGAAGCGGAAGAACACGTCGGCGTCTTTGTCCGCCGGCGTTTCGATCACGATCAATTGGTCGAAGCCCACGCCGCGATGCCGGTCGGCGATGGCGCGCGCAAGATCCGGCGTGATCGCGGGCGCGTCTTTTCGCGCGTCCACGACGACGAAGTCGTTGCCAAGCCCGTGCATTTTGACGAAAGGCAGCGTGTCCATGCCGGGGATATAGGGGCCGCTCGGCCCAAATGTCCACCCGGTTCAGGCGGCCAGAACGCGCACCCGTTGGGCGAGATCGGGCGCCTTGGTGGCCGCACCGGCGAAGCGCCGATCCGCCGTCAGCACCGCGCAATCGAGTTCGACGGCAAGGGCGAGATAGAGGCAGTCATAGACGGGATGGCGCAGCGCGTTCGCGATGCGCAGCGCTTCGGGCAACAGCTTCGCGTATTGGTGCAGCGTGATCGGCAGTTCGTAGGCGGCTTCCAGCAGCGCCTCGGCGGTCGCGTCGTCGTAAAGCCCGGCCTTGGCCGATTTCCAAAACGCGTTTGCGGTCTCGATGAATAGCAGCGACGGCGCTTGCAGCCTTTGGCCGCCCGCTTGCGCGACGAGCCTATCCATCTTCGCTTGCTGTCCGACCGCCGGCACGATCAGCGACGCGTCGATGACGGCGAGCGCATCGTTCACGTCGGGTCTGCCAATCGTTCATCGTCGCGCGCGTCGAGTTCGCGGCTCGCGCGCCAGCTTTGGTCGCCCCAATCGACATGGTCGAGGGCGGGCAAAGCCGCGCGCTTGCGCTTGAACGCGTCGAGGCTCGCCACCGTAAGGGCTTGGCCGGCCGTGCTTTCCAGCCGGCGGCGCGCGACCTCCGACAAGGTCGTGCCGCGCTGGATCGCCTCCAGCTTCAATTCCTTATGGGTTTCCGGCGTCACGCCCCGGACCAGAATATCGACCATTTGATATCTCCGATATCGTTGATATCACCGATATCAAATCTGCGCAAGACTCACCCTATATAGGGTGAAGCCAGAGCCGACCCCGCCGTCTCCCAATTGACGGACGGGTCCTGATCCCCTAAAACCGCCGCCATTCAAGGGCAATACGGAACCCTTGGGCCCCTTCGGGGTCTCCCGCCGTCCGCGAGTTTCGCGCACGGCGGCCGTTTTGTTTTGGCTTCGAGGTTCGTTTCGGCGCGTATGTTCGACCAGCTCGGCACAAAACTCGGCGCGGTATTCGACAAGCTGCGCGGCCGCGGTGTGATCACCGAGGCCGACGTCGATACGGCGTTGCGCGAAGTGCGTCTGGCGCTGCTCGAAGCCGACGTCGCCTTGCAGGTGGTGAAGGATTTCGTCGCCGCCGTGCGCTTCGAAGCGATCGGCCAACAGGTCGTGCGCTCGGTCACGCCGGGCCAGATGGTCGTCAAGATCGTCCACGACAAGCTGATCGAAACGCTGGGCTCGACCGCCACCGACGTCAATCTGCGCGCGGCGGCCCCCATCCCGTTCCTGATGCTGGGTCTGCAAGGCTCCGGCAAAACGACGACCTCGGCGAAGCTCGCCAAGCGTTTGACCGAGAAGGACCGCAAGAAGGTCCTGCTCGCCTCGCTCGACACGCGCCGCCCCGCCGCCCAAGAACAGCTCGCCGTGCTCGGCACGCAGATCGGCGTGACGACGCTGCCGATCGTCGCGGGCCAAGAGCCGGTCGCCATCGCCAAACGCGCGATGGAAGTCGGCCGCACCGAAGGCTACGACGTCGTCATCCTCGACACCGCCGGCCGGTTGTCGATCGACGAAGAATTGATGGCCGAAGCCGCCGCCGTGCGCGACGCGGTGTCGCCCGCCGAATCGCTGCTGGTCGTCGATGCCCTGACGGGCCAAGACGCGCTGACCACGGCGACGCGCTTCAACGAAGGGCTCGGCATCACCGGCGTGGTGATGACGCGCCTCGACGGCGATCAGCGCGGCGGTGCGGCGCTATCGATGCGCGCGGTCACCGGCAAGCCGATCAAGCTGGTCGGTCTCGGCGAAAAGATGGACGCCCTCGAGACGTTCCATCCCGACCGCGTCGCAGGCCGCATCCTGGGCATGGGCGACATCGTCGGCCTGGTCGAGAAGGCGCAGGCGACGGTCGAGGCCGAAACCGCCGAGAAACTCGCCGCCAAGATCAAGAAGGGCGAGTTCGATTTCAACGACATGCTGTCCCAGCTTCGCCAAGTGAAGAAGATGGGCGGCTTGGGCGGCGTCATGGGCATGTTGCCGGGCGTCGCCAAAATGCAAGCGCAGATGAAGAACGCGAACGTCGACGAAAGCCTGCTGCGCAAGCAGGAGGCGATCATCTGCTCGATGACCAAGCGCGAACGGCGCGACGCCAAAGTTCTCGACGGCAAGCGCAAGCGGCGGATCGCCGCGGGCTCGGGCACGTCGGTCGAGGAGGTCAACCGCCTCGTCAAGCAGTTCATGGAAATGAGCCGCGTGATGAAGCAGATGGGCCGCCTCGGTCAGAAGGGAATCATGCGGACGGGTATCGGAAACCTGTTCCGCCGATAGACAACGACTTATCTCAAGAAAGGACCAACACGAATGGCCGTTAAGATTCGTATGAGCCGCGGCGGTGCGAAGAACCGCCCGCACTACAAGATCGTCGTCGCCGATTCGCGCTACGCGCGCGACGGCCGCTTCATCGAGAAGATCGGTTACTACGACCCGATGCTTCCGAAGGAAAACGACAAGCGCGTCGTGATCGACGTCGAGCGCGCCAAGCATTGGCTGTCGAAGGGCGCGCAGCCTTCCGACCGCGTGACGCTGTTCCTCGCCGCTTTGGGTCTCGCCGAAAAGCCGGCGATCCGCGAAACGCCGAAGAAGTCCGCGCCGAAGAAGAAGGCGCAGGAGCGCGCGAAGGAAGCCGCGGCCAAGGCGGAAGCCGCTCCGGCGGCCTAAGGGGTCGGGGCGTTGTCCGCCACGTTACCGGGCAAGCGGGTTCTGGTCGGGGCCATCGCGTCGGCGCACGGTGTGCGCGGCGAGGTCAAGATCAAGAGCTTCACCGGCAAGCCGGCGGATGTCGCTTCTTACGGCCCCGTTTCGGACGAGAGCGGCAAGCGCCGCTTCGACATCCGGAAGGTCGGCATCGTTCGCGGTCTGGTGATCGCGAAACTGTCGGGGGTCGAGGATCGCGACGCGGCGGAGGCTTTGCGCGGCATGCGGCTCTACGTGGAGCGCGACGCGCTGGGCAAGAAGCCGAAGGGCTCGGGACGATCGAAGGAACTTTGGTTCCATGCCGATCTGATCGGGCTCGAAGCGAAGGACACGCAAGGGCGCGTCCTGGGCAAGGTGACCTCGGTGCAGAACTACGGCGCCGGGGACATTCTGGAGGTGGCGGACGAAGCGGGCGAAACCCGGCTTCTGCCCTTCACCAAAAGAGTGGTGATGGAAGTGGACGTCGCGGCGGGCACGATCACGATCGACCCGCCCCAATGGACCGAAGCGAAGCCCGATGAGGGCGACGCGGACGAAGGGAACGAATGAGTACGGCGAACGACATCGGCGGATCGGGCAAGACGGGCGGCACAGCCGCGCCGTGGCGCGCGGTCGTGCTGACGATCTTCCCGGACATGTTCCCGGGCGTGCTGGGCCAGTCGCTGGTCGGCCGCGCCCTCGCCGACGGCGTGTGGACGCTGGACGCGATCGATATCCGCGATTTCGCCTTCGACCGCCACCGTTCGGTGGACGACATCCCCTTCGGCGGCGGGCCGGGCATGGTTTTGAAGCCCGACGTCGTCGATGCGGCCCTCGCGGTCGCCATCGCCAAAGCCCCGGCGAATGCGCCCGTCCTTTATCTCAGCCCGCGCGGGCCCCGTTTCGATCAGGAACGGGCACGCGCTTTGGCGGCAGCCCCCGGCGTGGTGCTGCTGTGCGGGCGGTTCGAAGGTGTCGATCAGCGCGTTCTCGACAAGCGCGAGGTGGCCGAGCTGTCGCTCGGCGATTTCGTGCTGTCGGGCGGCGAGCCGGCGGCGCATTGCGTCCTCGACGCGTGCGTTCGTTTGCTGCCGGGCGTGCTGGGCGCATCGGAATCGCTGGGCGAGGAAAGCTTCGAGGACGGACTGCTCGAATACCCGCAATACACGCGCCCCGCTTCGTGGGACGGCCGCGACGTGCCGGCCGTGCTGACCAGCGGCCACCACGCCAATGTCAAAGCCTGGCGTCGCGCCCAGGCCGAAAAAATCACCGCCGAACGCCGGCCCGATCTGTGGGCCAAGCGTCAGGCGCAAACCCAACATTAAGTTCAAGCAGGAGAAAGAACATGTCGTTCATCATCGAGCAGATCGAGAAGGCGGAAATCGCCAAGCTCACCGCGACCGCCAAGAAGATTCCCGATTTCGGCCCCGGCGACACGCTGCGCGTCGCCGTGAAGGTGCAGGAAGGTACCCGCGAGCGTCTTCAGATTTTCGAAGGCGTGTGCATCGCGCGCAAGAACTCGGGCGTCAACTCGAACTTCACCGTGCGCAAGATCTCGTTCGGCGAAGGCGTGGAGCGCGTGTTCCCGCTCTACTCGCCGCGCCTGGGCGGCATCGAAGTCGTGCGCCGCGGTGCGGTGCGCCGCGCGAAGCTCTATTATCTGCGTGGCCGCACGGGCAAGGCCGCGCGTATCGTGGAGAAGTCGGGCAACTACAACACCGCCGCGACGGCCGCCGACATGTCGGCCGCCGATCTGGAAGCGGCGACCGACGCCAAGGCGTAAGCCTTAGCGGGCTCGAGTGGGGGAGGACCGCGAAAAGGCGGCCTCCCCGGCAGGTATTGGGAGCGAGGAAGGAAACGATGGCTAAGCCGCGCACGCTGTTCGACAAGATCTGGGATGCCCACGTGGTCCACCGTCAGGAAGACGGCACCTGCGTGCTCTATATCGATCGTCATCTCGTTCACGAGGTGACCTCGCCCCAGGCCTTCGAAGGTCTGCGCATGACCGGCCGCAAGGTCCGCCGCCCCGATCTCACCGTCGCCGTCGCCGATCACAACGTGCCGACGACCGATCGCTCCAAGGGCATCGAGGATCCGGAAAGCCGGATCCAGGTCGAAACCCTCGCCAAGAACGCCCATGATTTCGGCGTGATGCATTTCGGCATGGACGATATCCGCCAGGGCATCGTCCACATCATCGGGCCCGAACAGGGTTTGACGCAGCCGGGCAACACGATCGTGTGCGGCGACAGCCACACCGCGACGCATGGCGCGTTCGGCGCGCTGGCCTTCGGCATCGGCACGTCGGAAGTCGAGCATGTTCTGGCGACGCAGACGCTGATCCAGAAGCCGGCCAAGAACATGCGTATCTCGGTCGACGGCCAATTGCCTGTCGGCGTGACCGCGAAGGACGTGATCCTCGCGATCATCGGCAAGATCGGCACGGCCGGCGGTACCGGCTATGTCGTCGAATTCGCGGGCAACGTGATCCGCGAACTGTCGATGGAAGGCCGCATGACCGTCTGCAACATGACGATCGAAGGCGGTGCGCGTGCGGGCCTCGTGGCGCCGGACGAAAAGACGTTCGACTACGTCAAAGGCCGCCCCTACGCGCCCAAGGGCGCGCAATGGGACATGGCCGTCAATTACTGGCGCACGCTGCCGTCGGACGAAGGCGCGTTCTACGATCGCGAGGTTTCGCTCGCCGCCGCCGACATCCCGCCGATGGTCACCTGGGGCACCTCGCCCGAAGACGTGCTGCCGATCACCGGTCAGGTGCCCGATCCCGCGTCCTTCGCCGATGCGGCGAAGAAGACGGCGGTCGAGCGCGCCATCGCCTATATGGGCCTGAAGGCCGGTCAGAAATTCCTCGACGTGTCGATCGACAAGGTCTTCATCGGCTCGTGCACCAACGGCCGCATCGAAGATCTGCGCGCCGCTGCTGCCTTGGCCCAGAAGGCGCTCGCCAAGGGCAAGAAGGTCGCGGCGAATGTCCACGCGATGGTCGTTCCGGGCTCGGGCCTCGTCAAGGAACAGGCCGAGCGCGAAGGCCTCGACAAGGTGTTCAAGCAGGCGGGCTTCGATTGGCGCGAGCCGGGCTGCTCGATGTGCCTCGCCATGAACGCCGACAAGCTCGAACCCGGCCAGCGTTGCGCCTCGACCTCGAACCGCAACTTCGAAGGCCGTCAAGGTCGCGGCGGTCGCACGCATCTGGTCAGCCCCGGCATGGCCGCTGCGGCGGCGTTCGCCGGCCGCTTGGCCGACGTGCGCGACTGGCAGTGAGCTTCATGACGCTGCCGCTGCCCGTTGGCGGCGCCACCTTCGCGGTGGCGCCGTTCGGGCGGCGTGTGGCGGCGTTGTGCGTCGATGCGACGATTTTGGCCGTGGTGCTGTGGGCCTTGGCGATCGCCGTGCGCGCCGCGCTGGGCCTGCCCGCGTTCACCGTGGCGCCGTGGATCGAACCGGCGGTGGTCGAGATCGACCGCCAGCCGGTGACGATCGAAGACGAGCGCATGTACGACAATAGCGGCCATCGCCGCGTCGAATTCCATGTCGAAACGCGCCGCTATGCCGACGGCACGGTGCGCGTTTATTCGGTGGGCGAAGGCGCCATCACCCATAACGACGGCCGCGTCGAACCCGTGCGCAGCGAGCTTTTGATCGCGCGCAATTTCCGCGGCCTCGTGCAATTGATCGCCGCGCAGGTCGTGTTGTTCGCCTTGCCGTTCGCCTATTACGCGGCGTTCGAAGCCTCGCGCCGCCAAGCGACGCCGGGCAAAATTCTGCTGGGCCTCAAAGTCGTCGGGCCCGATGGCGGCCGCATGACGGTCGTACGCGCGATCGGCCGCCAGTTTCTGAAAATCTGCGAAATCGTCTCGACCGGGTTCGGCTATATGCTGGGCTGCCTCAACGGTTCGGGACAAGCGTTCCACGACATTCTGGCGGGCACGCGCGTCGTGCCGGCCCAGGCGAAATAGAAAGAAGGGGAGATCGAGATGGATAAATTCACCGTTCTGACCGGCGTCGCGGCACCGCTGCCGATCGTCAATGTCGATACCGACATGATCATCCCCAAGCAGCATCTGAAAACGATCAAGCGCACCGGCCTTGGCGTGGCACTATTCGAAGAGATGCGCTACGACATGAACGGCAAGGAAAATCCGGATTTCGTGTTGAACAAGCCGGCCTACCGCAAGGCGCAGATCATCGTCGCCGGCGACAATTTCGGCTGCGGCTCGTCGCGCGAACACGCGCCCTGGGCGCTTCTCGATTTCGGCATTCGCTGCGTGATCAGCACGTCCTTCGCCGATATTTTCTACAACAACTGCTTCAAGAACGGGATCCTGCCGGTCAAGGTCTCGAAGGAAGATCTCGACAAGCTGATGGACGATGCCAGCCGCGGTTCGAACTCCACGCTGACGGTGGATCTCGAAAAGCAGGAGATCAAGGGCCCGGACGGTGGCACGGTGAAGTTCGAAATCGATCCCTTCCGCCGCAAATGCCTGTTGGAAGGCCTCGACGACATCGCGCTCACGCTGGCGCATGGCGCGGATATCGACGCCTACGAGGCGAAGGGCAAGACGACGCAGCCCTGGCTGCACGCGGCCAAGGCTTGATCCGTGATCCGATAGTGTCTACATTGTAGACACAAAGGAGGCGTCGATGCGCGCACAGATCAAAAAATGGGGCAATAGCGCCGCCGTGCGTATCCCGGCGTCGGTTCTCGACGCGGCCGATCTTCGCATCGATCAATCCGTGAAGATCGACGCGCGCGGCGGCCGTATCGTTATCGAGAAAGCCGAGCCGCCCGCCTACGATCTCGATGCGCTGCTGTCGGCGATGAAGCCGGAGAATTTTCCCGACGACGCCGATTTCGGCAGGCCCGTTGGGCACGAGGTCTGGTGAGCCGGTCTTACGTTCCGGAAGCCGGCGATGTCGTCTGGCTGCAATTCGACCCGCAGGCCGGGCACGAACAGGCGGGGCATCGGCCGGCGTTGGTGCTGTCGCCGTCGCGCTACAATGCGATCCGCGGGATGATGGTGTGCTGCCCGATGACGACCAAGATAAAGGGATATCCTTTCGAGGTGGTCGTCGATGCCGAGAAGCCGGGCGCCGTACTCGCCGATCAGGTGAAAAATCTCGATTGGCGCGCGCGTAAGGCGGTTCGCAAAGGGCGCGTTGCGCCGGCCGTACTTGCCGAGGTGCGAGCGAAAATCAAAGCGTTGCTCGAGTTATGATTTGAGTGAAGAAGGAAAAGAGAATGGCATCCAACCGTAAACTTCTGGTTCTTCCCGGCGACGGCATCGGCCCCGAGGCGATGCGCCAGGTCCTGCGCGTCGTCGATTGGTTCGACAAGCGCCGCACCGTTTCCTTCGACGTGAAGTCGGGCCTGGTGGGCGGCGCTTCCTACGAGAAGCACGGCACGCCGCTGACCGACGACACGATGGCGCTGGCCCAGGAATGCGGCGCCACGTTGTTCGGCGCCGTCGGCGGCCCGCAATGGGACAATCTGCCGTTCGAAAAGAAGCCCGAACGCGGCCTGCTGCGCCTGCGCAAGGATATGGACCTGTTCGCCAATCTGCGCCCGGCGCTGGTGTTCGATGCGCTGGCCGATGCGTCGTCGCTGAAGCGCGATCTGGTCGCGGGTCTCGACATTCTGATTCTGCGCGAGCTGACCGGCGGCGTTTATTTCGGCGAGCCGCGCGGCGTGTCGACGCTGCCCGACGGCCAGAAGAAGGCGGTCGATACGCAGGTCTACACGACCAGCGAGATCGAGCGCATCGCGCGCGTCGCGTTCGAACTCGCCCGCAAGCGTTCGAACAAGGTGCATTCGGTCGAAAAGGCCAATGTGATGCACACGGGCGTGTTGTGGCGCGAGACGGTGACCAAGCTGCACGCCGCCGAATACAAGGACGTGACGCTGGAGCACATGTACGCCGACAACTGCGCCATGCAGCTGGTGCGTCGCCCTAAGCAGTTCGACGTGATCGTCACCGACAATCTGTTCGGCGACATCCTGTCGGACTGTGCTGCGATGCTGACCGGTTCGCTTGGCATGCTGCCCTCTGCCTCGCTGGGGGCGCCCGACGCGACCGGCCGGCGTAAGGCGCTGTACGAGCCCGTGCACGGCTCGGCGCCGGATATCGCGGGCCAGGACAAGTGCAACCCGCTCGCCACGCTGCTCAGCTTCGCGATGATGCTGCGTTATTCGTTCGAGTTGGGCGACGACGCCGATCTGGTCGAGCAGGCGGCGAAGAACGTGCTCGCCACCGGTATCCGCACGCCGGATATCGCCAGCCCTGGCGACAAGCTCGTCTCGACCACGCAAATGGGCGACGCGCTGCTGAAGGAACTCGACAAGCTCGCGGCGTAAACTGCGACTTGGCGCAAACAAAAAGGCGGGATCGTAAGATCCCGCCTTTTTTATTCAAACGACGCCGAATTACGCGTGCGTCGGCTCGGCGTCGTCTTCGGTCTCGCCGCCGCCGAAGCTCGGCACGTAGCTCCACACCCAAGCGGGCGGGAAGTTCATCATCGCAATGCCCTTGCGCTTGCCGGTCAGGCCCAGCGGCTTTTCCTTGATCGGCGAGGCGAGCGAGTAGGTATATTGCAGAATCTCGCCGCCCGGCACCATCACGTCGATCGCGGCCTTGGTCAGCGCCTTCTGTACCTCGATGGGCAGCGGCACCATCGGAATGCCCGAAATGACCGTGCCGACTTTGCCGACCCATTGCGGCGGCAGAAGGGCCGGCAGCTTGGTCGCGTCGCCGTGAATCACATTCACATTGGGGAATTCGCGGCGCAGATAGGCGCACATATCGGCGTCGATCTCGACCACGAAGAGCCGGTCGGTCGGAATGCCCGCGGCGAGCAGCGCCTTGGTGACGGGGCCCGTGCCCGGCCCGAGTTCGACGACGCATTCGTCGTCGGCGCGGCGCACTTGCTTGACGACGAGGCGCGCGAGGGCGGGGGAGGAGGGGATGACGGACCCGACCTTCATCGGGTTGGCGAGCCAGCGGCGGAAGAAAAACAGATCCTCGGGTTGATCTTTCGTTTCCTTCGCCATTGCGTCGTCTCCGGTGTTGATGTTGCGGATCGATGAAAGCCGACGCCGCGAAAACTATATAAGGCTGTAACGGCGCGCTTTGTAAGGGGTTTTGGCGCGTTAAATTTTTATGACGCCCATGCCAAAATTGCGGTATCGAACACGCGAAACTTTTCGCCGGGCGCGACGTGTTCCCCGGCATCGTGTATCCACGTTCTCCGTTATCGAAAGCGCCGATCGTTTTTGCGGCGATGTGAAGGAATAAAGCCGATGGGTAAAGCGTTTGCGGTCGTCGGTGCCTCGGGCACGCTGGGTCGCGAGGTTCTGCAAGCGCTCGCCGAGGCGGGCGTGAAGTCGGATGATGTCGCGGCCCTGGCCTCCGACCGGTCGGCGGGCACGGGCCTGACCTATGGCGACGACGACGAGATCGTCACCCAGGAACTTGGCGCCCATGATTTCTCGACGACCAAGGTCACGATCTTCTGCACCGCCCCGGCCGTCGCCGCCACGCATATCCCGCGCGCGTCGAAAGGCGGCGGATGGGTACTCGACGCGACGGCCCATAGCCGCCTCGACGGACACGTGCCGCTGGTCATCCCCGGCATCAACGACACCGACGCGGTGTTGGGCAAGGCGGCCAAGCGCATCGTCGCCTTCCCCAGCGCTTGCGTGGCGATGGTCGCGCACGCGTTGAAGCCGTTGCACGATGCCGCGACCTGCAAGCGCGCGGTCGTGTCGACCTATCAATGCGTGTCCGAAGCCGGCAAGGGCGCGATGGACGAATTGTTCAGCCAGACGCGCAACGTCTACGTCAACATGCCGCTGGAGCGCGAAAACTTCGTCAAGCAGATCGCGTTCAACACCATTCCCCAATGCGGCAATTTCCTCGACGACGGCTCGACGACCGACGAAGCCGCGTTGGTGAAGGAGACGCCGCGCCTGCTGCCCGGCGCCAAATTCGCGGCGACTTGCGTGCGCGTGCCCACTTTCGTCGGCCACGGCATTTCGGTCGTCGCCGAATTCGCCGAGCCGATGGGGGTGGCCCAAGCGCGCGCGATGATGAAGCGCATGAACGGCCTTGCGGTCGTCGATCTGCGCCACGAACAAGGCATTGTCACGCCGCTGGAAACGCAAGGCGAAGGCTCGATCTTCGTCAGCCGCATCCGCGACGATTCTTCCGCCCCCAACTCGATCGCCTTCTGGCTGGCGGCGGATAATCTGCGCGCCGTCCTCGCGATGCCCATCGCGCGCCTCACCCTCGAGCTCGCCGCGCGCGGATGATCAAGCGGTTCGTCCTTCTTTTCGCGCTGCTCGCGGCCCCCGCCGCCGCGCAAGGGACGACGGATCTCGATCGGCTTTACGGCTCGCGCGACTGGCGCGGCGTGTCCGAGCGCCTGCGCATGGCGAATAGCGAGGCCGACGCGCGCGCCGCTTTGCAATGGGCGGCGGCCAAGGTGCTCGACGGCGCGCCGCATGCCGTGGCGCTGGCCTATGGCGATCTGCTGTGGCGGATCGGCCAGGGCCGCAACGACGATTCGCTGAAGCACGAAGCGGCGATCGTGACGCTCTATTCGGTGGCGCTCGCGGCGGTCGATGGCGCCGCGTGTCTCGACCGCACGGCGATCGAGGCGCGCGTCAATCAAATCCTGTCGGCGACGGGCCCGCGCATCAGTCTTTTGCGGGCATTGCCGCCCGAACGGCGCCAGGATGCGCGCGCGCGCGTGACGTCGCTGGAACAGACGACCTTCCTGCGCCGGCCGGAGGATCAGGATATCTGCCGGGCGGGCCAGGGCGAGATCACGCGCCAGCTGCGCGCCCCCGGCACGGAAGTGATCGAACAGCCGCTGCGCCCGGGCCAAGCCGCGCGCACGGTCGATATCCGCCCCGGCCCGACCTATCGGCCGCAGATGTACACGTTGCAGGAAGCGCGGGTGCGTCGCGAAGTGCAGCGCCAGCAGCGTTTGCCCGCACTGCTGCGCGATCTGGTGCCGGGTTGACATTCCCATAATTCCCCAAGCAAACTTCGGGTTGCTCGGGGGAAGATATGAAAATCCATAAGTATGCGGCGCTTGGCCTTGGCCTGATGGCATTGGCCGGCTGTCAAACGACCGATACGACGCCGCGTACGGCTTCAACATCGCAAACGTCATCGCCGAGTCAATCCGCCGTCGCGCCTTCGTCGCGCGCATCGGGAATCCGAACGACAAATTTCTACCAGGATCCTGGCAGCAACCGGCCAATGGGCCCCGTCGTGTCCCGTTCGACGCTGGTGAACCTTACCGGCACGATCGCGGTCCTTCGCCCTCCGGTTCCGGACTCCGGATGGCAGGCCACACGGATCGTCGTGCCGCGGCTCTCGACGCCTTCGCCGTCGGCGGTATAGCCACAGATGGCGGAACGGATGCGCGCCGTTGGTGAAGGGCGGGCGGCCGTGTTCGGCGCTCTGAACCAAGTTCGCGCGAACGACAGCGAATCCGCCGCCGTCGCGTTCGCGACGACCTTGTTCATAAC
Source organism: Tagaea sp. (assembly GCA_965228135.1). Lineage (GTDB taxonomy): Bacteria > Pseudomonadota > Alphaproteobacteria > CACIAM-22H2 > CACIAM-22H2 > Tagaea. Next base: position 2,823,525 of record OZ245798.1, on the reverse strand, counting down.
GGAACGTCAGGCCGACGTCCTGCAATGGCTACTCGACGCGGCGTTGCAAGATGGCAGTGCGATGAACGCGCGGGCGCTCTCCGAGGCTTTGCGTCTTGGCGCGCTGGCGGCGCTGCGTTCGCCCCAACTGCCGTCCGATCCGGCTCGGCGTGCGCCGTACGAAGAGACACTGGATCTCGCGGCCGGGATGCTCATGAACGCGCTTTCGATCCTTGTCGTCGACGGTGCGAAATGCGCCGACGAGACGGCGACGGGGGACCGCATACAATCCTTCGTCTCCGGCTACGCTGGTTTTATTCGGGAGATCGGTGCATTTCCGCCCGAGCGGCGCGTTCGGGTCAAAAACTTCGCGCTCGCCCTCGAACGGTCGACCGAACCTAACCGCGCCTTGGATCCGATGATATGCCGCGGCGGACTGCGAGAAGTGAGCCGGGCAATTGCAGAGTCCTGGGCGGCGAACTTGCCATTGGATTCGCCGGAATTCGACCGCCGCGGGCGTGTGGATGCGAACGGCGTGCGTCAGATCATGCTGCCGGCGACGCCCGAGCGACCGGACATGTATCGCCCGCAGTCCGAGCTTCCAGCAGCCGTCGCGCGGGCGCGGGGGCAGCTGCGCCAGCTGCTCGACCAATTGATTCCATAACGCGGCGGCTTGCGCCCGAACAGTGCCGCAGCGCCTGTCGGCTTTGCTGCGCGATTTGGTATCGGGTTGACATTCCCGTAATTCCCCAAGCAAACTTCGGGTTGCTCGGGGGAAGATATGAAAATCCATAAGTATGCGGTGCTTGGCCTTGGCCTGATGGCATTGACGGCGAGCGCGCCATTTACCGCCTTTGCTCAAACCGCGACACCGCGTCCAGTGCCGATCCGACAATCCGCTGGGGATGTTGCGCGGCTTGGCAATCCGCGTAGCGCTTCCGAACTCGATGTTGCGGTATTGAGCATGCCGACCTCGAAAAGCGAAGTTTATAGAATTCTCGACGAGGCACGCGCCGACCGAGGCGATGCAGATGCAGCTTTACTGGCTAGATATTTTACATTGTTTACGTCTTCAGGACGTAGTGGAAGTGCACTCGATTGGATGCGAGACGTTGCGTTTTTAGACGGCAGTAGCGACTTGGTTATCATTTTAGCCGACACGTTGTGGACTATTGCGATTAGCGGCGGCGACGTATCTGACAGTAGGGCGACTAAATTCGCCGAAGGGTCGCGAGCTTTTACGTTGTTGGGCTATGTTTTGATCATCGTTGATGGTGCGAGATGCGCCGATCAAACCGCTGCCGGCGCGCGTATGAGTAAAGTCATGCCGCATCGTGCTGTACGATTCGAGCACTCCGAGTCTTGGTCGGAGCAAACGCGAGAAGTAATGCGCAACATAGCAATTCGTGGGGAACAAAAGACGGCAAATGCCCGACGCCCCGATCCTCGGGTGTGCATGGATGGGGTTGCGGAATTCTTCCGGGCAACAGAGTCGGAAGGCGCGACACAAAGTGCGCGTCCGGGCGAGCCGACAGGGCATTACGGAACTGTTATTGAAACAAAGCCCGGTTCGAGCTATTTGCCCGAGTACCTCCCCGCGACACAGCAAGCTGAAGCGATGGCCAAGGCGCGCGAAGTGGCCGCCCAGTTTATTGTAGGTCTTGTTCCCTAAATCAGCCCCGACCGGCGTAGCGCGAGTTCGCCCAGCACGCCGATCGCGAAGGCGAGGATGATCCACGCCGCGATGCGGTTGGCCCAAGTCAGGCCCGTGGTCGTGAAGCGGTCGCGGAAGTAGTGGACCGATTCGACGACCAGCACCCACCATGCGGCGGCCCCGGTGAACACGCCCGCGATCAGCAGCCAATCCTCGAACGTGGCGCGGCCCTCGGTGCGCACGCCGAACGCGGCGAACACCGCCATGAAGGACAGGATGGTGATCGGGTTGGTGAGGGTCAGCACCAGCGTCGAGGTGAAATCGGCGATCAGCCCGCTCGGGTCCTTGCCTTCGGCCATTTTGGGGGCGGGCCGGCGCATCAAGCGCACCGCCATGACGATCAGGATGATCCCGCCGCCCAGCGCCAAATAATCGCGCTGCTGCTCCATGAAGCTTTTCAGGATGACGATGCCGAACGCGGCGATCGCGCCGAACATCGTATCGGCGACCGCGGAGCCGGCACCCGAGAACAGCCCGGCCAGCCGCCCGTGAACCAGCGTGCGGCGAATGACCAGGATATTGATCGGCCCGACCGGGGCCGTAATCAGGAACCCGACCACGACGCCTTTGAGGAACAGCCACTCGAACATGTCCTTCGCCGTATAGCCGCCAAATCCAAAGGCCGCCAGTGCGTTGTGCGGGTGCGAGAGGAATTGAATACCCCGCGAAACGCTTGGCAGGGGCGGGCCGGGCTGACAGGATAGGCGCCCGACAACACCGCCAACGCTTGGATTCCCATGGCTGAATTCCGCCCCGTCCCGCGCCGCTCCGCCCTTTACGTGCCGGGGTCCAACGCCCGCGCTTTGGACAAGGCGCGCACGGTCGACGCCGATGTGCTGATCTTCGATTTGGAGGACGCGGTCCACGCCAACGCCAAGGATTCGGCGCGCGACGCGGTGATGGCCGCGTTGAAGCAGGGCGGCTATCGCGCCGAACGCATCGTGCGCGTCAATCCGCTGTCGGGCAAAGTGGGGCAAGCCGATATCAAGGCGGCCGCGCGTTCGGGCTGCCAGGCCGTGCTGCTGCCCAAGGTCGAAAGCGCCAAGGATGTGCGCGACGCCGCCTTGCGCCTGGCCGCCGCCGGGGCGCCCGAAAATGTCCAGCTTTGGGCGATGATCGAAACGCCTTTGGGCGTTTTGCGCGCCCAAGAAATCGCGTTGTCGAGCCCGCATTTGGGCGCGCTGGTGATGGGCACGTCCGATCTCGTCAAGGATCTGCGCGCCCGCCATTCGGAAGATCGCGTCGCGATCCTGCCGTCGCTGGGCTTGTGCCTGCTGGCCGCGCGCGCGGCCGGTCTGCCGATTCTGGACGGCGTGCATCTCGATCTGAACGACGATTCCGGTTTCGCCGCGACCTGCCGCCAGGGGGCCGAAATGGGCTTCGACGGCCGCACGCTGATCCATCCCAAAACCATCGCGGTGTGCAACGCCGCCTATGGCCCGTCGGCGGCCGACGTCGAATGGTCGCGCAAGGTGATCGCGGCCTACGACATCGCCTCGGCGAAAAACGAAGGCGTGGTCGTGGTCGACGGCAAGCTGGTCGAACAGCTGCATGTCGAATCCGCGCGCAACACCGTGGCGCTGGCCGACGCGATCGCCGCACGGGCGGCCAAAGCGGCGTGAGTGCGGGCGGCGGCCGTCTCGCGACACTCGGGCACGGCACCAATCACGATTTCGTCGCCAGGCAATATGCGGGCTTGCGCGGCCTCGATCCCGAGCCGCTGGCCTGCGACACGCTGAAAGCATGTGCCGAAGCGGTGCTGGCGGGCGACGCGGCCTATGCGGTGATCTGTTCGGTCCATCCCGATACGCCGCATCTGCTGACCGCGTATCACAAGCGGCTGTACCTGACCGACACGTTCATCGCGCCCAGCAAGAACTTGGCGATCGTCACGCGCGAACAAATCCATCGTCCGCATAGTATCGGCGTGTTCACGGCGACGCTGGGGCTGGGCGATCTATCGGCGTGGCGCGAAATCGTGGTCGAGAAATCGGGCACGATTTTCGACGTCGAAACGCAATTGCGCCGGGGCGCCTACGATTCGGCGCTGGTCTATCGCGATTTTCTCGATCGCGTGCCCGGCTATCGGTTGGAGATGGAAATCGATTCGCCCGACGATGCGTGGCTCGTGCTCGGCACGAAGCGCGCCTATAAAGGCGAAATCGTTGCCGCGCGAAACGGGCTCGATTAAATCCGGCTCGACAGCCAGATGGCGAGGCGCGAGCCCGCCTTGATCGCGGCGGCGAGCGGTTCGTAGCCCGGCGCTTGTTCGGCCCCGCGATCGAGCGCTTCGTTCTTGTGCTCGACCTCTTCCTGGCGGAATTTCTCGAGCGTTTCTTTGAGGCCGCCTTCGTCGTCGGGCAACGCGGCGATCTGCTCGCGGTAGTGTTCGTCGATCACTTCCTCGACCGCGACGGTACAGGCCATCGCGGCTTTCTCGCCCAGCATCGCCGTTGCGGCTCCCAGCGCAAAGCCTGCGACATGCCAGAACGGCTGCAGCACGGTCGGCCGCGCGCGGCGCTCGGGCAGCAATTTCTCGAACGCCGCCAGATGCACGCGTTCCTGCGCGGCCATGTGTGCGACGGCGCGGCCCGCGTCGCTGTCTTTGCCGAGCACGGCCAATTGGCCTTCATAGATGCGCACGGCACCATATTCGCCGGCATGGTCGACGCGCAGCACGCGATCGATCAGCGCTTCGCCGGCGGGCTCGCCCGGCAGGCCCATACGATGCGATGCGTCCGCGCGATGCGATGCGGTCATTTCGTTTCTCCGCGCAGGGCAACCCAAGCGCCGGCCCAAGCGAAGGCGGCGAGGGCCCCTGACAGGAGAAAATTGTACCCGGCCATCGTCACGCTGAACAACGACCATTGCGGCTCGTCGCAGCGCACGACGGGTGCGGCCAAAAGCCGCGCGCGCAATTCCTCCAGCGAATTCGACAGCCCGCGCGGCGAGCTGCACGAAGCAAGGCCTTCCCACCAGCCTTGCTCGACGCCGGTATGGAACGCGGCCACACCGGCCCCGTAGGTGAGCGCCGCGGCCGCGATCGCCAGCAACGCCGCGCGCGGCTTGCCGGCCGGCGCATAGGCGGCGGCGAGCCCGGCGGGGATCGCGACCCAGAACGGGTAACGCTGCATGTAGCAAAGATCGCACGGGACCAGCCCGCCGATATGCTGGAAGGCGAGGGCGGTGCCGAGAATGGCGGCACCCGCGATGGCGATGGCGGTGCCCGCAAGGCGCGAGCGGAGAAGCGTGTCGATCACGGCGCGAGTATAACCCGATCAGCCGACGCGCGGCAGCACCAGTGTCGCCCGCAAACCGCGCGTCGGCCGGTTTTCCAGCCGCACCTCGCCGCCATGGGCGACCGCGATGTCGCGCGCGACGGCCAGACCCAGCCCCGAACCGCCGGTTTCGCGCGAACGCGAGATTTCCAGCCTGTAGAACGGCCGGAACACATGTTCGAGCTCGTCGGGGGGAATGCCGGGGCCTTCGTCGACGATCGCCGCTTCGATCCGGTCGGGATATTCGGCGAGCGTCACTTCGGCGCGTTCGCCGTAGATCAGCGCGTTGTCGATCAGATTGGCAAGCGCGCGTTTGAGCGCACCGGCCCGGCCCTCGACGATCAGGCTTTGCGGGCCCTTGTAGGAAACGTCGCGGCCCAGATCCTCGCGCTCGTCGACCAGCGTTTGCAGCAACGCGGCGAAGTCGAACCGCTCGGGCGAGGATTCCATCGCGTCGGCGCGCGCGAAAGCCAGCGTCTCGGCGATCATCTTTTCCATCTCGACGATATCGTTCTGCGCCTTGTTGCGTTCTTCGGCGTCGTCGATCGATTCCGCGCGCAGGCGCAGGCGCGTCAGCGGCGTGCGCAGATCGTGGCTGACCGCGGCCAGCATGCGCGTGCGATCCTCGACATGGCGCACGAGCTGGGCGCGCATGCGCGCGAGCGACTCGCCGATGCGGCGCACTTCGCGCGGGGCGCCGGACAGGCGCGGCAATTCCGCGGCAAGGCCGGCCCCTGCGCGCTGTGCGGCGATCGAGACGGAAACCAGCGGCCCCGCGACCCGGCGCGCCGCCCACAACGCGGCCGCCCCGGCGGCGACGGCGATGCCGGCGAGCCAAGCGCCCAGCACGATCCAGCCCCAATTGAGGCCCGGTGCGATCGGGTGCAGCGTCAGGAACGTGCCGTCGGGCCCGCGCACGACGATGCGGAAAATGCCGGGAATGGTCTGCGCCTCGGTCCAGGCGGATTCGTCGGCGGGTACGCGCAGCACTTGCGTATGGCGTTCCCAGCGCCCCGGCGGGCGCGGCAGGCCGAAACCGCCGATCGCGAGTTCGCTGGAAACGCCGAAGCCCGGCCCCAGCGCATCGGCGATGATGCGTTCCAGGCGTGCCGCGCGCCCGCGCGCGGGCCGCGGATCGGGCGGCACCTCGATCGTGGGCGACCATTCGAGGTCGAGATGCTCGGTCTCCACGCGCTTTTCGAGATAGGCGCTGCGCGCTCCCGGCGGCCGCGCGAAGGTATCGCGCGCGATATCGACCGTGGCGTCGGCGAGCCACGGTGCGGCGTAAAGCCGGAACTCCGTCGGGCGCAGCAGCAGCGCCAAGCCCACCGAAACCAGCTGTGCCGCGACGAGACCGACGATCGCGACCAGCGCGATGCGGCCGGCGATCCCGTCGAACAGCCCTCTCACGCCCGTGTCTCGACGTCGGCGGCGAACAGATAGCCGCCGTTGCGCACGGTGCGGATGATTTCGGGTTTCGCGGGATCGGGTTCGATCTTGCGGCGCAGGCGCATCACCGCCACGTCGATCGACCGGTCGAAGAGTTGCGCCTGGCGCCCGCGCGCAAGGTCGAGCAATTGTTCGCGCGACAGCGTGCGCTGCGGTCGTTCGACGAAAGCGATCAGCAGATCGAGCTCCGCGTCGGTCGTGGGCACGAGCGCGCTGTCGGGCCGGCGCAATTCGCGCCGTGCCGCGTCCAATGTCCAGCCCGCGAATTGGAAGATGCGCGCTTTGACGTCCGGTTCCTGGCGCTCGCCCGCGCGGCGCAACACCGCGCGCACGCGCGCCAGCAGCTCGCGCGGATTGAAGGGCTTGGGCAGATAATCGTCGGCGCCGATCTCCAGGCCCACGATACGGTCGGTTTCCTCGCCGCGCGCGGTCAGCATCACGATCGGGATACGGTCTTGCGCGCGCAAGCGCCGCGCGAAGGACAACCCGTCCTCGCCCGGCATCATCAGGTCGAGAACGACGAGTTCGAATTTGCCGGCACCCAAAGCGGTCTCGGCCTCGCGCACGTCCTTGGCTTCGGTCGTGCGGAAACCGTTCTCGGTGAGGAAGCGCGAGACGAGCCGGCGGATTTCGCGGTCGTCGTCGACGACGAGGATATGTGGCGTGCGTTGCGTCATGTGTCGATCATATCGCCGCGCGGCATCTTCTCCGACGGGTCGTAACCCGGCGTTACAAACACGGATACGACGTTATGCGACGTTACACTTACGGGGTCCGCGGTCATGCGAAGAAACGCCCCGGTCATCGCCAAGCCGCAATCCAAGCCGATAACGGCGTCGTCCGCAATCCACAACGGAGACGCATGATGAAGAAACCCATCCTCCTCGCTCTCGCCGGTCTTGCGCTTGCAATGCCGGCTTTCGCCCAGCAACCGCCTTCCGGCGGCCCGCCGCCCGATCGCGCCAAGCGCGGCTTCGAACGTATGTGCGCGGAGAGCGATGCGCGCATCGCCTCGCGCCTTGCGTATGTCGAAGCCAAGGTGAAGCCGACCGCCGCACAACGTTCGGCATGGGAAAATTTCGCCCGCGACAGCCGTGCGGCGGGCGAACCCATGAAGCGCTTGTGCGACAGCCCGCCGGCCCAAGCCTCGCGCAACGACGCGGCCGCCCAGCTCGCGCGACGCGAAACTTTCGCGCAAGCCATGGTGGCGTCGCTGGCCGCGTTGCGCCCGGCGGTCGAACGCTTCCAGGCCGTACTCGACGACGCGCAGAAATCGGCCTTCGCCGAAGCGCTGTCGCCGCGCCGGATGATGCGTCCGCACCGCTAAGCCGTTCGACGACGAAAACGGGCGGGATCTTTCGGGGTCCCGCCCGAATTTTTACCGCACTCGCAACGGGGGAATTTTCCGGCGTATACTTTTCGCGTCCGCGAACGAATCGAAGCGTATGTCGAAGCAAGATTCCAAATCCGAGCAATATTTGGCCAAGGCCAAGCGCTTTCGCGACCGCGCGGCGGGATTTCGCCACACGCTGGCGCGCAAGGATCTGACCAAGGCTCATCGCGAGGAATTGTCGACGATGGTCGCCAATCTCGAAGGGGCGGCGCGCCAGCTCGACGCCATGGCCGGCGGCGCGCCCGTCGAACCCGCTCTGAGTGCGGCCGAGGAAATCCGCCGCCTGCGCGCCACGGGCAAAATGGACCCCGCGCGCGCGGCCCTAATCCGCGATGCCCGCAACGTGCGCAACGCCCGCGTGGCGATGCAGGTGTTGAACGCCGCCGCCGGCGTCCCCCCCGTCCAGCCCGCCATGAAGCCCCCCGGCAAGCCTGCCGCCGGCGGGTTGCCCCCGCGCAAGCGGGGGGCTTGATCCCCCCCGCCGGGGCCGCCATATTTTCCGTACGGACGGGCCGCCTTTCGGGGGACCCGCCGCCCTGCAACGGGCCGCTTCGGCGGCCGTAGAAGGGGCGCTGCCCAGCGTTCGGGGGTGCTCCGGAAAGTGCGTTCGCTATGTCGCGCCTGTCGCTGTTCAACAACCCGCTGCTTCTCGGATTCGACGAATTCGAGCGCACGCTCGATCGCATCGCCAAACATGGCGGCGACGGTTACCCGCCCTACAATATCGAACAGATCGGCGAGAACGGCCTGCGCATCACGCTGGCCGTCGCCGGCTTCACCACCGACGATCTCGTTCTGTCGCTCGAAGGCAATCAGCTCGTCGTGCGCGGCAAGCAGGTCGACGACGGCAACCGCGCCTTCATCCATCGCGGCATCGCCGCGCGGCAATTCCAGCGCAGCTTCGTGCTCGCCGACGGAATCGAAGTTCTCGGCTCCTCGCTCGACAACGGTTTGCTGCATATCGATCTCGCGCGTCCGCAGCCCGAAGCCAAGGCGCGGCGCATCGAAATCAAAAGCGGGGCGGCCGAGACCGCGCGCCGTCCGACCATCGATTTGCGGGGCGACGTCCCCGGCAAGGAGGGCTGAAGCATGAGCGATCTTTCCACATTGCGCGCATTGTCGCCCGAGGCGTTCGCCGCCCTCGGCCAGCAGGGCATCGCCTATGTCCGCCGCACGGAAGAGGCGGGCGAGCAAGGCCCCGCGTCGATCTACGCGATCCACGCCGCCGGGGGCGAGCGCATCGGTGCGGCACCGTCGCGCGATCTCGCCTTCGCGGCGATCCGCCAGCACGGGCTGGAACCGCTCGACGCGCATTGAGCGGCGTGAAGCCGCTCGGCGCGCATTGATCGACCGCGCTCGACGACGAATCCACAAAGGGCCCGCGCAAGCGGGCCCTTTTTCGTTGGGCGAAGCCTAAAAGCGCAGGCCGAAATTTTTCTTGCGCCTAAAAGTAGATGTTCTATATTCATTCTATCGGCCTCCGGCGAGCCAGGAATTCCCGTCTTGCCGTTGCCGTTCCGAACGTGCAGCACCCTCGCGAAGTCAGAAATCCGGGCGAATCGTGCCGAATCGCCGGGCTGGAAGCTTCGCGGCCCCGCATGAGAACATTATAGGTACTTAAGCGGCGACGTGCATAAGGAACGGTAGCGGAAATTCATGAATTTCGGATCCCCGGGCGGCCGGCACCGCAACGCCGTTCCGTCATCGAGGGGTCCTTCATGTCCGCGCCGCAACCGCCCGAACCGCATCCGCGCCTTACCGAAGCCTTGCCGCACGCCTTGTCCGCCGCGACGGGAGGGCGGCCGGGCGACGCCGCGATCGCCGCCGTCGGCGCGTTGGCGCTGGGGCGTTTGCGCCTCGTGCCGGCACAGGAACCCAAATTGCGCTGTGCCTTGGCCGACGCGGCGCGCGCCGCGCGTGTGGGCGAAATTCCGCTGGGCGACGGGCGCGTGCTGATCCCCGATCTGGACGGCGTGTTCGGCCGCGACGATCTGCGCGACGACGAAGCGGCCAATGTGCGCGCCTTGCTGCTGGCCCGCGCCACGCTGGAAACGGATGCGGGCAAGCGCGCCTTGGCGAAGGCCGAACGCCGGCGCCTCGTCGCGATCGGCGCGCGCGTGCGCCTGATGCTGGCGCAAGCCGCCCCGTGGAGCTGGCGCGCGATCGGCACGCTCGCGGGGCAACTCGAACTTGCCGCGCATTTCCATGCGTTGCCGCGCCATGCGCATAGCGAGTTGGCGGCCGTGCTGGCGCGCGGGATCGTGCCCGACGCGACGCGTTTCGACCTTGCGGCATTGCGCGCATTGGCGCGACGGCATTCGCCCGTCTGGCCGCTCGCCGAAGGCTGGGCCGCGCGCGATGCGGCGTTGGACGCGGTCGCGTGGGATTTCGCACCCCACGAAACCGCGCGTCTGTCGGCGTGAGAGAGGGGCGAACGATGACCGACGATCGTTATCTGCTGGATCATGATTTCGACGCCGTGCTCGCCGAAGTGCTGGGCGACGCGGAAGGCGGGCCGGAAGGCCAGGTCGTCGCGGTCGACAACGCCGCCAGCGGCTTGTCGGCCGGGCGCTTCCAGATGGACCTCTCGCAACGCGCCGATCTGGCGGCGCGTTTCGCCGCGATCGCCGCGGCCGAGAAACTGCCGGGGGCCGACGATGCGGCGTTGTTGTCGGCGCGCACGCGCGATCTCACTCGCGCCGAACGCACCCGCGCGGTGGCGTTGGGCAACGCGATCCTCGCGACCGATGCGGGCAAGGCCGCACTCGCCGAAGCCGAAGCCGCCAAATTCGCGGAGCTGCGCGCCGCCGTGCGGCGCGTGGCGCGCGATGCGGGGCCGGGGGCGCGCGATTTCCTCGCCGGGCTTCGCGGGCAGATCGAACTCGCCTGCCATCTGCATCAATTCGGCACGGGCAGCATCCGCAAGCTGCAAGCCTATCTACGGGGCGATGCGGTCGCATTCGACTTCCCCGGCGCACCACCCGAACCGCCGGTCGTCCCGACCGATCCGTTGGATCTCGCGGGGTTTCGCGAGTTCCGCGCCGCCACGCGCTGGGGCCGCGAATTTCCGCGTGCGCGCGAATCGCGCGATCTGCGCATCGACCGCGCTTTCGCGCGCGTGGCCAAACGGCTGGGGATCGGCGGCGGGCCCGGCGATCCGACAGCCGAAATGCCGCGCTTGCTACGCCGCGCTTTCGCGCGCGCCGTGCGCGAAGATCGCTTGCCCGGTGCCGTGCGCCGCTTGCAGCGTTTGCTCGTCCGGCTGAACCGCATGGCCGACAGCGTGATCGCACCGCCGCCCTTGGACGTCGACGGCAAATGGGGGCCGCAATCGCGCGCGGCATTGGCGCGCGCCATCGACCGGCATGGCGCGGAGGAGGTGGGGCGGCGCTTCGCGATGGACGCGGCCGACGAAGCCTTGCGCAGCGAAGGCAAGCGGCCGGGGATTGGGGCGATCGGGCGGGCCTACGCGATCCTCGCCGATCTCGGCCCCGCCGCCCCGCACGCGATCGCGATGGCGATGGGGGCGAAAGACGCGGCCGACGCGAAGGCGGCCTTCGCCAAAGCCGCGGCGCAATTCATGCCGGGCGAAATCTTCGCTTCGCTTGCCGCCGCCCCCGAATGGCGGGGCGTGCGATGAGCGCGCGATCGTCATTTCGGCGGGCGGTGGTCGCGGATTTCGGCCTCGTAAGCGCCTTCGGTCAGCGCTTCGTTGCCCATCGCTTGCAGGCAAGTACGCATCGCATCGGCCGCCGGCGTCGGGAAACCGACCCGGTTGATATCGACGCCGTAGAGAATCCACCCGTCTTCCGGCTTCGTCTTGATGGCAACGTCCACCAACGTGTCGCCGACCGCCAAACCGAAAATCGCCCGTTCGTGTTCATCCGAATCGAGCGTCGGTTTCGATATCCGCACGTAACCTTCGCGGTCCTGCGATTCGACGCGCCAGCCCTCGGTCGAGGTCTCTTTGTCGAGCCACACCTTGATCGCGTGGGGCGTCATCGCGCGCCAAGTTGTGGCATCGGCGAAGCGCACGCGCAGATACATCGTGCCGACGATCCGCTCTTTCGTGGAGGCGGTGGGGTCACGTTCGAGCCCCACCTCCAGCGATTCGAACGCCGGGTCGGCCGCGTTCGTTTGAGCACGCAGGGTAAATGCGCAGAGCGCAGGGGTGCCATCGACCACGTCACGGCGGATATGGCTTTCGTGCATCTTGCCGAGACTCCAAGATTCACCCCGATCAATGAGAGTCGGTCTCAGCAACGTGAAAAACTCGGGCCGGGGCAACGGCGCGATCTCGCCGCCGCGCGCGGGCGATATGCCCGCGATAGCGCCAATCACAATGAAGGCGGCTATCCCCGCCTGACCCAACTTCATCGTCCTCTCCTCGGTCCGCAAGGCAAAAGCTCAATCGCAGGGGAAGCCACGCTTCGCCGGGGCGGGAATATCGCGCAGCAACTCGCAGGCGCACCGTGCAAAAATGTTAAATCGCCACGCGTCGCCATATCCTATAGGCTGAATGATTTTCAAACTACCGTCAGGCAGCGAGAAAATAAGCACCACTGTGCCTCTTTCGATTACGGTCGAAAAATAAAGTTGCTCAGTGTCGGTCTCGGTGACGACAGGACGGGACATGCGAACCCAACCGTTCCCGTCGGGCCCGGAAACCGTCCAGTCGCGCGTCGGGCCCGTGAACAATTGCATCGTCGGCTCGCGGATCGCCAAGGGCGGTCCGTCGCGACGTGCGACATAGCGCAAACGCGCATACATCGTCGCAAAACCGCCTTGTGCGACGGAATTGCGTTCGACACCCATCTCAAAAGCCTGAAGTCCGCTTTTGTCGGTGACTCGGTAGCGCGCCGTGCGGACGCAGCGGCGGAGCGATCCATCCGGATTTCGATCCGCCCGGATGAGTGTCTTGCCCGATTCTTCGAAGGCCAAGACAGCCTCGATCCATGCTGGACGAGGATCGCGTTCTTTGCCGGCTTCAATGACGCGGCGCGACCCTTCGATTGTGTCCTGAGCGGCGGCACCGATTGCTGTCGATACCGCCAGCAAAACTCCGATGCTCAACGCCACGACTTTGATGCTTCCGATCACTTTCGATCCTCCATCCGGAACGGCAGCCGGATGGCGGTGACCTCCTTGACTGCCGAAAGGATGATAGATCTATGACAGACAAAAGCAACTTCAAGCTTCACCCTGACTTCGAGAAACGCCTTCGTGCGACGATCGAGGCTGCGGAAGGCGACTCCGTTATCTCCATTCCGAAAAGCGGCGATAGCGGCGTGTCCATCGGGCCGTTGCAGCTTGATCTCGCCAAACAGAAAGATTTTCGCAACGCGCTGATCGCGCTCGGGCAACAGCACGACAAGACGGCCAAAGACGCGGCGGGCGACAAACCTTTTACTCCAATCATCCCGGTGGATGCCGAAGCGTTGTTGCAGACGAAGAACAGTGAAAAGGACGACGCGAAGAAAGGTCGAGCCGAGGAGTTGGCGAAAAAGCTTATGGCTTTGCCTGGTGCGACTGAACTTCTCAACAACGCGGAAGGGAAACAATTGAACGACGTAAAGGACGCCGTCGTACGCAATTGTCGTCAAGCTGGAAAGGATGCGCAGGCGTTTTGCGGTTCGCTTCAAGGTCAGTTGGAATTGGCTGCGCATGTCCATCAATTCGGCGCGAAGTCGACTGAAAAGCTCGAGACTTATTTGCGCGGCGAACAGACCGAGCTCAACAACGGCAAGAACAAGGTGAAGATAGAGGGACCACTCTCTGTCGAACGATTTCGCGAGGAGTTCCGCAATAAGACGTTATGGGCCGAAAATGCGGCACCAGGGAATCAAGGGCGCCATAAAAAACTCGATGATCATTATCTCAAGAACGGAATCGACGACGGTTCGAAGGCGAAGTTAAATCCGCCAGCGCCGCCGCCGCCGATTCCGGTGCCGCGCGATACAGCACCGAAACTCGACGCAGCGACGCCCGAAAAGCATTCGGCGCTACCGGAGGACGAAGCCGATGCGCCGGTGCAGAGTGCCGAGGCGACGCCGGCAGCGCCCGCAAGCGAGGACGAGAATCGCTTCATCGTCGGGTGGACGACGCAGCCCGACATGACCTCGCGGCCGATCTGGGGCAACGAAGCGCAATACGATGCGTATAAGGCGCAGCAGGCGGACGCCGAAGCGGGCGCATCCGCGGCGAACGATCCCGAACCGGCGATGCCGCAATCGGCGTCGCTTCAGCAACCCGCGCCGGAACAAAACACCAACTTGCTGGAAGCGGCGTCTTATCTGCCCGACGGAAAATCGTCGCGCGGGCCGAAGGTCTGGAATCCCGATAGCGGCGCGCTCGCCGACGCGGTGATGCAAGCGGGCCGGGCGGCACCGGTCTGCCGATCTGGACGCAGATGCTGCTGGGGCGCGACGCGATGACCAACGGTTCGCGCGCGGCGGTCAAAGGTCTTCAGAACGCGATCAACGCCGCGACCAAGCCGCCGGGCTTCGATTACCACTGGGGCTTGGGCGGGCGCACCGGTCGTATCGACGTGGACGGCGATCTCGGTCCCCAGACGATGGCCGGCTTCGGCCGCGCGGTCGAGAAACACGGCGACAAGGGCTTCGCGCGGATCTACGCCCTCGACCAGTTCGGCCGCTACACCAAGGGGCTCGATACCGGCCTATCGCGCATCGGCGATTTGGAGGACACGCTCGCCTCGACCTTGGGTCAGGTGACGCCCGATTCCGGCGCGCGCGCCCAGGAAACGCTGAATCTGGCGCGGAACATGGTCGGCGATCGCCAGCGCTACGCGCCGTTGAAGGTCGATGGCTGGGTCGGCCCGGTGACGGGCGACGCGTTCAAACGCGCCTACGATACGTTCGGCAGCACGCGGCTGTTCGAACGTTTCGCCGGTCCCGATTTTTGGGATGAAGGGGTGTGAGCTTCGGCGAAATTGGAAACCTCATGGTTGGACTTGCCCACCATGAGGTTTCCATTCGCCTTCACGCTGCGTTGGCGGTGTGCTCGGTGATCAGCGCGTAGAGCGCGTCGGGTTTTTCCGAGCCGCGCAGTTTTTCGCAAATGCGCCGGTCGCGCAGCAAACGCGAAACCTTGGCGAGCGCTTTGAGGTGATCGGCACCCGCACCTTCCGGTGCCAGCAGCAGGAAAACAAGATCGACCGGCTGTTCGTCGATCGCCTCGAAATCCACCGGCTTCTCCAGCCGCGCGAACACGCCCCACAGGCGCTTCAAGCCCGCGAGCTTGCCGTGCGGAATGGCGATGCCGTTGCCAACCCCGGTCGTGCCCAGGCGCTCGCGCTCCAGCAGCACGTCGAAGATCGCGCGCTCCTCGGCGCCCGTCAGCTCGGCGGCTTTGCGGGCGAGGTCTTGCAGGATCTGCTTCTTCGAGGTCGCGCGCGAATTGGCGACGACGCCGTTGGGGACGAGGATATCGACGAGGTCCATTCTTTCCCGTTTCGCTTTCGCTTAGGTCTTCGCCGGTGCCGCTTGCGGCACCGAGCCGGGGTCGATCCAGCCGATCGCGCCGTCGGCGCGCCGGTAGACGACGTTGAATTGTCCGTTGGCGCCGTTGCGGAACATCAGCACCGGCTTCTGGCCGAGATCGAGGCGCGCCACCGCTTCGCCCACGGTCATCGTGGCGATATGCGTCGCCATTTCCGCGACGATCGGTGCCGCGGCGTTGTCCGCACCCGTGCCGCCGTCGATCGATTCGGCGTCCGGGTCGACGACCGCATAGCGCGCGGGCTCGGCCACGAGTTCGACCTCGCCGTCCGAACCGTCGGCGCGGCGCTTGCGGTCGGACAGACGGCCCTTATGGCGGCGCAGGCGATTGTCGAGACGCTCCACCGCACCGTCGAACGCCGCATAGACGTCGGCCGCCGCATGATGGCTTTGCAGCATCATCCCGCGCGAGACATGGACATGGATATCCGCGCGGAACAAATGGCGCTGACGTTCGAAGGTCACCTTACCTTCGATCGCCTTGCCGAAATAGCGATCGACGGCGGTGCCCAGCGAAGACGCCACATGGACGCGCAGGGAATCGCCAACATCGAGACGTTTGCCGCTTACGGAGAGCTGCATGATGAAGCCGTCGGTTGGTTGCGGGAAGTAAGTAAGTCGCGAAGCCCGATTGACGTGGTTCGGTTTGGTCCACGCAAGACCGTCCGGCGGCCGAGTTGCGGCGCACCATAGGTGCGGCGCTTCGGGCAAGTCAAGGCGGGTATCCTGTGGGGAACCAACATGCTTGCGACCCTATGCGGCAAGCGTGCGCCCGACCCCGGCGAGGGTCAAGAAAAATCGCCTAAGCCTTTAAAAAGCCGCCGTTTTTTCGCGTCGGCGCTGAACCGACGACGCGATGCTCATCGCCTCGCGATATTTGGCGACCGTACGTCTTGCGATATCGATTCCGTCGGTCTTCAACAACTCGACGATGCGGTCGTCCGACAGGATTTCGTCGGGCTTTTCGGCGTCGATCAGCGACTTGATGCGATGGCGCACCGCCTCGGCCGAATGCGCGTCGCCGCCGCCCGAGGCGGGGATGGCGGAGGTGAAGAAATATTTGAGTTCGAAGATGCCGTGCGGCGTGGCGATGAACTTGTTGGTCGTCACGCGGCTGACGGTCGATTCGTGCATGTCGATCGCTTCGGCGATGTCGCGCAAGACCAGCGGCTTCAAATGCCGCACGCCGTTGCGGAAGAACGCGTCCTGCTGGCGCACGATCTCGATCGATACTTTGAGGATCGTCTGCGCGCGCTGATGCAGTGACTTCACCAGCCAATTGGCCGAGTGCAGACGTTCCGCGATGAATTCCTTGTCCGACTTGGTGCGCTGGCCGACATTGACGCGCGCGAGGTAGCGCGTGTTGACCAGCACGCGCGGCAGCGTGTCCTGGTTGAGCTCGACGATCCAGCTTTTGTCCGGCGCCAAACGCATCAACACGTCGGGCACGACGGGCTGGGCTTCAGCACCGTCGAAGGCGAGGCCGGGCTTCGGGTCGAGGCTGCGGATCTCCGCCACCATGTCCGTCAGGTCTTCGGCATCGACGCCGCACAAGCGGCACAAGGCGGTGGCGTCGCGCTTGGCGAGCAATTCGAGATGGTCGAGCAACGTCGCCATCGCGGGGTCGAGGCGGTTGCGCTCGGCCAATTGCAGCGAGAGGCATTCTTTCAGCGTGCGCGCCATGATCCCGGGCGGATCGAATTTCTGGCAGCGCTTCAAAACCGCTTCGACGCGCGGCAGATCGATGTCGAGCTTGTCGGCCAATTCGGCGATATCGGTCGAGATATAGCCGCTATCCTCCATCAGATCGACCAGCCGCGCCGCGATCACGCGGTCCACGGGATCGGCGAAATCCACGCCGACCTGATCGAGCAGATGTTCGCGCAGCGATTTGGGCTTTTGCAGCGTCTGTTCGAGACCGAATTCCGAATCCTCGAAATCCGAACGCCCGCCCGTGCCCTTCCATTCGCCCAGGAATTCGCCTTCGCCGCCGGTCGCGGATTCGTCGCCGCCGCGCGCGTAGGTATTGTCGTAATCGACGTCGAGCGGCGCTTCGGCGGTGGTGCTCGCCGGGCCGCCGATCGCGTCGACGATGCGGTCTTCGCCGTTCAGATGGCGCTCGTCGGTCGGCGTTTCGGACGCGGCGAGTTGCGGGCGCTCCATGTCGGGGGCGGCACTCTCGGCCCCCGGCTCGTCGCGCTCCAGCAGCGGGTTCTGCGCCAATTCCTCTTCGACGAACTGGGTGACTTCGAGATTGGAAAGCTGCAGCAGCTTGATCGCCTGTTGCAGCTGGGGCGTCATCACCAGCTGTTGCGTCTGTCGTAGATCGAGACGCGGGGCGAGACGGTTCATAGCGAGAATTTCTCGCCGAGATAGACGCGCCGCACATCGGCCGAAGACACGATCTCGCGCGGGCTTCCTTCCATCAGCACTTGGCCGTCGTGAAGGATATAGGCGCGGTCGACCAGCTCCAGCGTTTCGCGCACGTTGTGGTCGGTGATCAGCACGCCGATGCCGCGATCTTTAAGATGGCTGACAAGATCGCGGATATCGCCCACGGCGATCGGGTCGATGCCGGCGAGCGGCTCGTCCAGCAGCACGAAATGGGGCTGCGAGGCGAGTGCGCGCGCGATTTCCACGCGGCGGCGCTCGCCACCCGACAAGGCAAGCGACGGCGTGCGCCGCAAATGGCTGATCGAGAATTCGGCGAGGAGTTCGGTCAGTGCTTGTTCGCGCTTCTCGCGCTCGGGCTCGACGAGTTCGAGCACCGCGCGGATATTCTGTTCGACCGTCAGCCCACGGAAGATCGACGCTTCCTGCGGCAGATAGCCGATGCCCAAGCGCGCGCGCCGATACATCGGCAGATCGGTCACGTCCACGCCGTCGAGCGAGATTTCGCCGTAATCGGGCGAGACGAGGCCGGTGATCATATAGAAGCAGGTCGTCTTGCCCGCCCCGTTGGGGCCGAGTAGCCCGACCGCTTCGCCGCGCTGGACCGCAAGGCTCACGTCGCGCACGACCGGGCGGCCCTTGTAGCGCTTGCCGAGCTTGCGCGCGGCGAGGCCCGGATTGCCCGCGACCACTTTGAAATTCGGCGAAACCGGAGACGCGGTCATGGGCGCGTTCCCTGTCGCGGCGCTTGTTGGGTTTGCTGCTGCGGCGTGAACAGGCCGCGCACGCGCCCGTCGCCGCCCGTTTCGGCCGCGGGGCGCGACAACAGGCGCGAAATCCCGGTGTTGTTGTTCACCTCGGCGAAATCGCCGGCGAGCTGGTTGTCGCCGCGCGTGAGCCGCACATTGCCCGCGAGCTGTGCGATGCTGGTTTCCATGTTGTAGACGCCGCGATCGCCGCGCGCGATTTCGGTCGGCGTCGAGACATGGACGTTGCCGAAGGATTCCACGCGCTTCAAGCGCTGGTTCTCGGTCGAATTCGACGAGGTTTGCGCGGCCGGTTGGGCGCGCTGATTGCGTTGGTTGCGTTGCTGGGCTTGCGGGCGGGCGGGGGCCGCCGGCGGCCCGAAATAGGCGGTCATCACGTCGGCGGTCATGCGCCGCGTGCCCGACACGATCATCGCGTTGCCGCGCGCCACCGCGACGTCGCGGGCGCCATGATATTCAAGCGTGTCGCGCGCGGTCAGCGTGTCGTTGGGCGTCACCAGGCGCAATTGCTTGCCGGTCACGACCATCGTCTGGCTGTCGATGTCGTAGATGCCGCGATCGCCGTAGACCGTTTGCGTCTCGTTGGCGATGCGCACATTGCCTTGCGCTTCGTAGCGGAAAATCTCGGTGCCGCCGCTCGCGGCTTGGCGATACCAGGCGATCAGCTTGTCGGCATAGACGGTCGTGCCGTCCTGGCGCGCGGCGGCGTCGCCGTTGGCGACGTAACGCTGCGCGTCGCGATCCCATTCGATGCCGTCGCGCGCGGTGATCTCGATCGGCTGGCTCGATCCGCCGCCGCCCATATTGATCGTCTGCGCGAAAGCGGGCGCGCTTGCGAATAATCCGAGGGCGAGAAGAAGGGCGGCTTTGTTCATCGCGCATTGCCCTTCGCGGCGGGTGCGGGCGCTTTGGCGGCGGGGGCCGCCGCCTTGGGCGCTTGCGCGTTTTGCGGCGGCGCGGTCGGCGTGGGGAACAGCATGATCCGCGCGGGGCCGGTCACTTCCACGCGCTGGCCGCGATCGTGGATGCGGAAGCCTTTGCCTTCCAGCGTCGAGTTCGGGCCTTGGCCGCGCACTTCGGTGTCGCCGGAAGCGAAGCCTTTGTCGAGATCGACGACGGCCGTTTCGGTCGAGATCTCGTAGCCGCCATCGTGGAAAATCTGCACGCCGCCTTCGAGGTCGAGTTCCTTGGCCGTCTGCTTGTAGACGCCGCGATCGGCGGTCAGCGCCAGCCAAGCGCCTTGCGTGAGTTGGATGTCGCCTTGCGGATGGGCGAGGCCGGTTTCGTCGGACGAGCCTTTCTGCTGCATCGCCTGATCGGCAATGATCGTGTAGGGCTGGCTGCGTTCGTCGACGCCGACATAGCGCGGCTGCACCATGCGCAGATTTTCGAGGTCTTCCATCGAGACCTGCACCGGCGTCAGGCGGAAACGCTGGTCGAGCGGGTTGAGCTGCGGCCAGATCAACACCAGCGTGGCGAGGCCCAGCGCCACCGCCGGCAACGCGAATTTCAAAAAGCCGACGATCTGGCTATAGATCGTCGAATGCGCGCGCGGTGCGCTGGGGGCGAAACCGCCCAGACGCAGACGCGGCTTTTCCCCCGCCTCGCCGTTGGCGCGCGGCACGGGCACGGGGCGCGGCGGCCCGTTCGCGTCGTCGTGCAGGGGATCGGCCGCCATCAGGCGACGCCCTCGCGCAGCAAATCGTGGATATGGACGATGCCGACGGGCTTGGCGCCCTCGCACACCAGCAGCGCCGTGATCTGGCGCGCGTTCATCGTGGCGAGCGCTTCCAGCGCCAGGCCGCCGGGCGCGACGCGCAACGGGTTCGCGGTCATCACGCGCTCGACCGGCATTTGCAGCAGATCGCCGCCCATGTGGCGGCGCAAATCGCCGTCGGTGACGATGCCGACCAGATCGCCGCGCGCATCGACAACGGCGGTGCAGCCGAAACGCTTGGCGGTGATCTCCAACACGGCTTCCGCCATCTTGGTGCCGACGCGCACGACCGGCGGTTCGGCGTGCATCAGATCGGCGATCTTGGCGAGGCGCTTGCCCAGACTGCCGCGCGGATGGAATTCACGGAAGGATTCGGCGGTGAAGCCACGCCGTTCCATCAACGCCACGGCCAATGCATCGCCGAGTGCGAGCATCAGCGTGGTCGAGGTGGTCGGCGCCAAGCCCACCGGGCAGGCTTCCTCCGCGTCCGGCAATTTCAGCAGCACGTCGGCAGCTTGGCCCAACGCCGATTCCGCGCGCGCGGTGATCGCGATCAGCGGAATGCGGAAGCGGCGCGTATAACCGATCAGATCGGTCATCTCGGCGGTTTCGCCCGAGTTCGACAGCGCGAGCACCGCGTCCTCGGGCTTGATCATGCCCAGATCGCCGTGGCTGGCTTCACCCGGGTGAACGAATTGTGCGGGCGTGCCGGTCGACGCGAAGGTCGCGGCCATTTTGCGCGCGACATGGCCCGACTTGCCCATGCCCGAGACGATCAGCCGACCCTTGGCGTTCAAGATCGCGTCGAGGGCGCGCGTCAGATTGGCGTCGAGGGCGGCTTCCAACGCGGCAAGACCCGCGCGTTCCGTCGCGATCGCCTTGCGCGCGGCGGCGAGGTCGGCCGTCACGGTCGCGTCATCGAGATGGATCGCGGAGCTATTCGAGGCGTTCATATCCGTCCCAGTGGGCCTCGGCCTCCGGGGACGGAGCGCCGAATATCAGGCAAAAATTATGCCTGTCTTGGCCGGGTTAAGTCAACCAGGGCAAGTTTTTGATAAGTCTAAATGATTCGTAACGCTGCGGTTTCCGGGGCGCCTGCGCCGCTAAATTGGGCAGGTCGGGATGCTGCACCGCAATATCGGCCTTAGTGCTCGAAGATGTCTTCTTCGTCCCAGCCGAGCAGATCGAGATCGGCGCGCGTGCCCAGGAAGTCGAAACACGCCTGCGCGATCTGGGTGCGACCTTCGCGCGCCAGCATGACGTCGAGCTTGTCCTTCACTTGGTGCAGGTACAGCACGTCGGCGGCGGCGTAGCTGAGCTGCGCCTGGGTAAGCTCGGCGGCACCCCAATCGGAGCTTTGCTGTTCCTTCGACAATTCCTTGCCGGTCAGCTCGCGCACCAAATCCTTCAGCCCGTGGCGGTCGGTATAGGTGCGCACCAGCTTCGATGCGATCTTGGTGCAATAGACGGGCGTCGTATCGACGCCGAGATATTTCTTCATCACCGCGACGTCGAAACGCGCGAAGTGGAACAGCTTCAACGTCGATTTGTCGGCCAGCAGCGCCTTCAAATTCGGCGCGGCGTATTGGCCCTTGGCGAAGCGCACGCAATGCGCCGTGCCGTCGCCGCCCGAAAGCTGCACGACGCATAGGCGGTCACGCTCCGGGCGCAGACCCATCGTTTCGGAATCGATGGCGACCCCGTTGGGAAATTTCAAACCGGCGGGCAGATCGCCCTGATGGAGATGGACGGCCATGATCGCTCGGCTATTGGAACCTGGGAAAGTGAACTCCCGCCGGGGCGGCCATCGCGGCGCCGCCGGCGGGAGGGAAACTTGGTGCCCGAGAGAAGACTCGAACTTCCACGACCTTACGGCCACTAGAACCTGAATCTAGCGCGTCTACCAATTCCGCCACCCGGGCACCGGGCCACCGGAAGACCGCGTCTTTAGAAGGACGCGCCCCACCGGGGCAAACGCGAGGGCCGAACGTCTATCCCCCCCGCTTTGCGAAGTCAACTGGCGCGGCGCCGTGCCGCGCTTGACCCAAGCGGCCGGGGGGATTATCCCGGTCGGGCCAGCTTCAGGGGGCTTATATGCAGGCGGGACACAGGGTTACGGTCTTCGGCGGTTCGGGCTTCATCGGCCGCTATGTGGTCAAGCGCCTGGCGCAGCAAGGCTGCGTCGTCCGGGTCTGCGTGCGCGACACGATCGCCGCCGCCTTCCTGAAGCCGATGGGCAATGTCGGCCAAGTCGTGCCGATGCATCTGCCGATCACCAGCGATGACGCCAGCTTGCGCGTCGCGGTCGAAGGTTCGGACGCGGTCATCAACCTCGTCGGCATTCTCGCCGAAAGCCGCAAGGGCGATTTCGACAAGATCCATGCGGCGGCGCCCACGCGCCTCGCCAAGATCGCCGCCGAAGCCGGCGTGCCGAAATTCGTGCAGATCTCGGCGCTGGGTGCGGACGCGAATTCCAAATCCGCCTATGCGCGCTCGAAGGCCGCGGGCGAAGCCGGCATCCGCGCGGCGTTCCCGAACGCCATTTTCTTCCGCCCGTCGATCGTGATCGGGCCGGAAGACGGTTTCTTCAATCGCTTCGCGCAGCTCGCCAATTGGCTGCCCGGCTTGCCGTTGATCGGCGGCGGCGAAACGCGCTTCCAGCCCGTTTACGTGGGCGATCTCGCCGACGGGATCGTCGCCGCACTCGACAAGCCGGAAGCCGCGGGCAAGATCTTCGAGGCCGTGGGCCCCACCGCCTATACGTTCCGTCAGCTGATGGAATACATGCTGGACGTGACGGGCAAGCATCGCGGCTTGATCCCGGTCGCGTGGCCGATCGCGGAAGTGCAGGCGGCGATTCTGGAATTGCTGCCGATCAAGCTGCTGACGCGCGATCAGGTGACGCTGCTGCGCAGCGACAATGTCGCGACCGGCGCGCCCGCACTCGAAGCGCTTGGCGTCAAGCCGCATGCGATGGAAGCGGTGGCGCCGACGTGGCTCGCCGCCTATCGCAAGGGCGGCCGCTTCGCGACGAAGAACGCTTAGTCGTTGCCGCGCCGGTTGAGCTCCGTGCTCAGCCGGTCGATGTCTTCCGACAAGCGGCGCGACACCAAGCGCAGCATCTCGAACCCGAAAGCCGGGTTCTGCAAGGCCGTCAGTTCCATGTCGCGCTTGGTCATGCGCGCGAGCGTCACGGGCGTCACGGTGCGCGCGGTCAACGTGCGCCGATGCGACGGCACCACCATCGCGACTTCGCCCAGCACCTGACCCGGCCCCAGGCGTTTGCCGATCTCGACGAGTTCGACCCAGCCTTCGACGATCAAATACATTTCTTCGCCGCCCTCGTCCTTGCGGAACAGGATCGTGTCGGCGGGGTGTTGCTCGCGCCCGACGAAGGCGAACAACGCGGTCGGGCGCGGCTCGTCCGCGTCCGCCAAGCGGCGCACCGTCGCGCGCGCTTCCACGTAGCGCCAGGCATGGGCGGCGAAGCCCAGTACGCCCGCGATCAACAGCCAGTTGCTGCCGATCGCAAGGCCGAACGCGGCGGCGAGGGCGGCGGCCCCCATGCCGATCAGGCGCAAGGCGGGCATCGTGCGCATCGCGGCGGAGGCGAGGGTGGCGGCCGCCGCGGCGATCGCCAGAAGCTGAACGGGTTCCATGGTCAGTCTTTGTCGCGCGGATCGAGCGTGTCGCGCAAGCCGTCGCCCAGCAGATTGAATCCGAAAACCGCCAGGCAGATGGCAAGGCCGGGCCACAAGCTCATCCACGGCGCCTGGACGATGAAGTTCTTGGCGGCGTTGAGCGACGAGCCCCAGCTGGGCGAGGGCGGCTGCTGGCCCAGGCCCAGGAACGACAGCGAGCTTTCGGTGATGATCGCGGTGGCGATGCCCAGCGTCGCCTGCACCAGCAAGGCCGGCACGGTATTCGGCAGCACGTGGCGCAGTGCAATCCGCAAATGCGAATAGCCCATGGCGCGCGCCGCCTCGACATATTCCTCGGCCATGGCGCTCATGGTCTGGGCGCGAGCGAGGCGCACGAAGATCGGGCAGACCGACAAGCCGATCGCAATCATCGCGTTGGTCAGCGACGGGCCCAACGTCGCCGCCATGGCGATGGCAAGGACCAGCAGCGGGATCGCCAGCATGCCGTCGACCACGCGCATCAGCACCGCATCGACCCAGCCGCCGAGATAGCCGGCGGCCAGGCCCAGCGGCACGCCGATCGCCATGGCGATGGCGATCGAGACGAGGCCCGCGAGCAGCGAGGCACGCGATCCCCAGATCACGCGGCTCAAGACGTCGCGGCCGATCTCGTCGCTGCCGAACCAATGTGCGGCGGATGGCCCGCCGCGGATCGCCAGCCAGTCGACCGCCATCGGATCGTAGGGGGCGATGATCGGGGCGAAGATCGCGATCAACACGAAGAACCCCGCGATGGCCCCGCCCGCGACGGCACCGGGATGGCGCAGCAGTTGCGCGAACACGCCGGGCGCACGCGGCAAGGCTTGCGTCGCTTGGATCGCGGCGTCGGTCATCGCGCGCGGATCCGGGGATTGACCGTCGCGTAAGCGGCGTCCGCCAGGAAGTTGAGCGCGATATAGCAGCACGCCGCGACCAGCACGACGCCCTGCACGATCGGATAGTCGCGGGTGAACACGCCGTCGACCAGCAGCTTGCCGAAGCCGGGAATGGTGAAGACCTGTTCGGTCAGCACCGCCCCGCCCAGCAAGCGGCCGAATTCGATGGCGCCCAGCGTGATGACCGGGATCAGCGCGTTGCGCAGCGCATGGCGCACGACGACGACGCGCTCGAACAAACCTTTGGCGCGCGCCGTGCGCACGTAATCCTGCTTCAGCACGCCCAACATCGCCGAGCGCGTATGGCGCATCAGGATCGCGATGTTTTCGGACGCCAGCACGATCGCGGGCAGGATCATCGTGTGGATCGAGCCCCAGAAATCCTCGACCGGGCTGACATAGCCCGACGCCGGAAACCAGTTGAGCTCGACCGAGAAGGCGAGGATCAACATGATCCCGAACCAGAAAGGCGGGATCGACAGGCCCGACAATCCGGCGGCGTTGACGGCGTAATCGATGGCCGAGCCGCGCTTCAAGGCGGCGATCACGCCCAGCGGCACGCCGATGCCGACCGAAATCACGATCGCCATCGACGCGAGCTGGAACGTGACCGGCAGCTTGTCGAGGATCACCTCGAGCACCGGAAGCTTGGTGTTGAGCGACACGCCGAAATCGCCCTGCACGATGCCCCAGACCCAAACCAGATACTGGACAGGCCAGGTTTTATCGAGGCCGAGGCCGGCGCGAATACGCGCCAGATCGTCGGCGGAAAGATTGGCGTCGGCGGTCATCAGCGTCGCCGCGTCGCCCGGCAGAAGCTTCTGCAAGACGAACACGACGATGCTGACGACGACCAGCGTCGGAATCACCAAGGCGAGACGATGGAGAAGATAGCGGCCCACCAAGGCGTTCCGTCGTTCGGCGTTTTACTGCGCGTTCCAGCGCAAGCCCCGAACGCGGATCATGCCGTCGGGGTTCGCGGTGAAGTCGCTCAAGCGGCTGGAATAGGCGAAGAACCACTTGCGATGATAGGTGAAGATGCGCGGCCGTTCGTCGAGCAGCACGGCGGTCGCGGCCGAGTAGAGCTTCAAGCGCTCGGCCGGATCGGTTAACTCGCGTGCCTTGTCGAGGGCATTGTCGATAATCGGCGACACGAATTTCGAATCGTTCTGCGCACCGGTCGAATGGAAGAAGGTGTGCGTGTTGCCGTCCGGATCGACGCGGCCCGACCACGACAGCAGATAGGCTTCGAAATCGCCGGCAAGGCTCATCGAGATCGACGTCGCGAAATCGACGACTTGCAGCTTGATGTCGAAGCCGGCTTCGCGCGCCATCTGCTGGATGATCTGGGCGACCGCGTTGCGCTCGGTGTCGTTGGGCACCATCAGCGTGAAGCTGGCGTTGGGCACGCCCGCTTCGCGCAGCAATTCGCGCGCGCGCGCCACGTTGCGGGGCTTGGGCGGCAATTCCTTCGCGTAATAGGGCGTGCCCGGCGCGAAAGGCTGGTTGCCGACGACGAATTCGCCCGCATGCGCGGCGCGGTTCAGGATGTCGCGGTCGAGCGACAATTCCAAGGCTTCGCGCACGCGCTTGTCCTTGCCCAGCACGTTATTCGCCTTGGCGCCGTGATTGGTGTTGATGATGATCGAGTTCCAGCCGAGCTCGACCGCGTCGGCGAGCTTCAAGCGGCGGTCGCGACGCGCGTTGGGCAGATCGGTCGGCAAGATGCGCTCGATCATATCGACCGAGCCCGCTTGGACGTTCGCGAGGCGCACGGTGGCGTCGGGGATCGGCAGATAGACGACGCGATCGAAATGGTACTGGTCCTTTTCCCAGTGCCGGTCGAAGCGTTGCAGCACGATGCGGTCCTGCGCCACGCGCTCGGCGAAGCGATAGGGACCCGCACAGATCGGGTTGCGCGCGAATTCCTGTCCGGCGGCTTCCGACGGTTTGGCGTTGACGACCATGCCGCCGCGATCGGCCAACTGGGCTAGCAGCGGAATGAAGGCCGAGCGTAGATCGAGGCGCAGCGTGTTCGCGTCGACCACCACCGTCTCGGCGATGGGGCCGAGTTCGGAGCGGCGCAGCGATTGCGGGTTCGACCGCGCGCGATCGAGCGAGGCCTTCACGGCCGCCGCGTCGACCGGGCTGCCGTCGTGGAAGAAGGCGTTCGCGCGAATGCGCAGCGTCAGCGCCTTGCCGTCGTCGGCCCATTGCCAGGATTCGGCGAGGCGCGGCACGAATTCGAGCTTCTCGTTGTAGTCGACCAGCGTGTCGCACATCGACGAGAACACCATGCGGCCGACCAGCGTGCGGCCCAGAATCGGATCGAGCGCGTCGGGGTCGGCGGTCAGGCCGATGCGCAGCGTGTTCTGTGCGGGCTGCGCGTTCGCGGCCGGTACCGCGAAAGCGAGGGCGATGAGGGACGCGGTCGCCAAGCGCCGCAAAGTCTCGATGCGCATTTTTTGATCTCCCGGAGAGATGGAGCGTTTGTGCCGAGGCGGATTATGGCGTGGGGGGCGTCTCGGGCATATAGGACACGTGCGCGGCCACGACCTTCCAGCCTTCCGGCATCCGGACCCAGCTTTGCTGCTGGCGGCCCGTGCCGCCGCGCCGCGCCGCGAAGGCGAGGCTCACGCAAGCGAAATCCTTGCCAAAGGTCGTGATGACGGTGCGCAGAACGCTCTGCTTCGAGTGGCCGCCGGGCTTCACCGTGTTGCGGAAAGCCTGGATCTCGGCATGGCCGTAGAGGTTCTCGTGCGTGCCGAAACGCACCACGCGCGGGTCGTTCCAGAAGCAATCGCCCAAGGTTTCGACGTCGCGATCGACCAGCGCCTTCTCGTAACGCGCCAAAACAGCCTCGATTTCAGCCACCACGGCCGGGTCGTTAATTTGCATGGATTCGCCCTGTCACAGGATTGCGCGATACTTCCGGCGTAAAGCCAAACCGCCGGGTCTCGCAAGTCTTGGGACCCTGAATTCCATTTAGTTCCGAAACGGTACTAAATGGAATTCAGATACGGTTTCTAATTACCCTAAATTGGCTTTCCGATAATCCTTCGGGTGATTTAGGGAAATTATACTGACCTATATGGTCGATTTCACTTACTTGGTGCCGTATTTCCGCCTATACCTCGCTCCCCCATCCAGCAAGTCCGGGCTCGAACCATGGCGACCACCTCCAAGTTGCTCCGCTTCGTCGAGATCGAACAGCAAACGCCCGAAAAACGCGCCGCCACCGAGCGTAAGCGCGATTTCGATGAAATCTACGAGGCGTTCTCGCCCGATGCGGCCGCCACCCAGGCCGGGCGCTGCTCGCAATGCGGCGTGCCGTTCTGCCAGGTGAACTGCCCGGTCTCGAACAACATCCCCGACTGGCTGAAGCTGACCGCCGAAGGGCGCTTGGAAGAAGCCTATGAGGTGAGCCAAGCGACCAACACCTTCCCGGAGATTTGCGGCCGCATCTGCCCGCAGGATCGCCTGTGCGAAGGCAATTGCGTGATCGAGAAGGGCTTCGATTCCGTCACGATCGGCTCGGTCGAAAAATACGTCACCGACACGGCGTGGGAAAAAGGCTGGGTCAAACCGATCGTCCCGCCGGTCGAGCGCGCGCAATCGATCGCCATTATCGGGGCGGGCCCCGGTGGCCTCGCCGCGGCCGAGAATCTGCGCCGCAAGGGATATAAGGTGCATGTCTACGATCGTTACGACCGCGTGGGCGGTCTGATGATCTACGGCATTCCGAACTTCAAGCTGGAGAAGGACGTGGTCTTGCGCCGCGCCGACCAGTTCGAGAAGTCGGGCATCGTCTTCCATATGAATTTCGAAATCGGCCGCGACGCGACGCTCGCCGATCTGCGCGCCAAGCATGACGCGGTGCTGATCGCCACGGGCGTTTATAAGGCGCGCATGCTGGAAGCGCCGGGGGCGGGGCTCGAGAACGTCGTCAAGGCGATGACGTATTTGACCGCGTCCAACCGCAAGGGCCTGGGCGACGACGTGCCGGAATTCGACAGTGGTGCCCTCGACGCCGCAGGCAAGCATGTCGTCGTCATCGGCGGCGGCGACACGGCGATGGATTGCGTGCGCACCGCCATTCGCCAAGGGGCGAAGTCGGTGAAATGCCTCTATCGCCGCGACAAGAAGAACATGCCGGGTTCGCAGCGCGAAGTGCACAACGCCGAGGAAGAAGGCGTCGAGTTCGTGTGGCTCGCCGCCCCCGAAGCCTTCATCGCCAAAGCGGGTAAAGCCAAAGCGAAGAAAGCGGGCGCCGAGCCGGTGGGAACCGTGCGCGCCTATCGCATGCGTTTGGGTATCGCCGACGCGACCGGCCGTCAGGTGCCGGAAAAGATCGAAGGCTCGTCCTTCGACATGCCGTGCGATCTCGCCATCGAAGCGCTCGGCTTCGATCCCGAGGATGTGCCCACGATGTTCGGCGCGCCCGAACTCTCGGTCACGCGCTGGGGCACGTTGAAGGTCAATCACCGCACGATGATGACCTCGCTCGACGGCGTGTTCGCCGCCGGCGACATCGTGCGTGGCGCTTCGCTCGTCGTTTGGGCCATCCGCGACGGGCGCGACGCCGCCGATCAGATCCATAAATTCCTGGCGGCGAAGGTGAAGCCCGCCGCCGCGGCCGCGGAATAAGGGAGCGCGCCATGACTCACGAAATCGATGCGGGCCAGCGTTTCAAGAACGAATACGAAGCCAACCGCGCCAAGCTGATCGACGGCCACGCCTACGATCCGGCCGAAGAGCACGACAATTGCGGCGTGGGCATGATCGTCGCCATCGACGGCAAGGCGCGTCGTTCCGTTGTGGAACTCGGCGTCGAAGCGCTGAAGGCCGTGTGGCATCGTGGTGCTGTCGACGCCGACGGCAAGACCGGCGACGGTGCGGGCATCCATATCGAAATCCCGCAGGACTTTTTCCGCGCGCATATCGAACGCCAGGGCGTGAAGACGTCCGACGCGCGTTTGGGCGTGGGCATGATCTTCCTGCCGCGCAACGATCTGGAAGGGCAGGAGCGCTGCCGCACGATCGTCGAAACCGAAATCCTGAAAATGGGCTACGGCGTCTATGGCTGGCGCCAAGTGCCGATTGATAGCTCGGTCTGCGGCGAGAAGGCCAACGCCTCGCGCCCCGAAATCGAACAGGTCATCGTCCAGAACACGCGCAATGTCGACGACGACCGGTTCGAACTCGACCTCTACGTCATCCGCCGGCGTATCGAGAAGCAGGCGCTGGCCGAGAACCTGGTCGATTTCTACATCTGCACGCTGTCGTGCCGGTCGATCATCTACAAGGGCATGTTCCTCGCCGAAGTGCTGTCGATCTTCTATCCCGACCTCACCGACGAGCGCTTCGTTTCGACCTTCGCGATCTATCACCAGCGCTATTCGACCAACACCTTCCCGATGTGGAAGCTGGCGCAGCCGTTCCGCACCCTCGCCCATAACGGCGAGATCAATACCGTGCGCGGCAACGTCAATTGGATGAAGAGCCACGAAACGCGCATGGCGCATGAGCGCTTCGGCCAGACGGTCGAGGACATCAAGCCGGTCGTGCAGCCGGGCTCGGATTCCGCGCAGATGGACAACGTCTTCGAGCTTCTGATCCGCGGCGGGCGCGAGCTGCCGATGGTCAAGACGATGATGATGCCGCAATCGTGGTCCTACGACGACCAGACGCCCAAGCCCGTGCGCAACATGTACGCCTACGCCAACGCGGTGATGGAAGCGTGGGACGGCCCCGCCGCCATCGCCTGCACCGACGGCAATTGGGTGCTGGCCGGCATGGACCGCAACGGCCTGCGCCCGTGCCGCTACACGATCACCGGCGACGGTTTGCTGGTCGTCGGCTCCGAAACCGGCATGGTCAAGGTCGACGAAGTCTCGGTCGTCGAAAAGGGCCGCGTGGGCCCCGGTCAGATGATCGCGGTCGATATGCGCCAAGGCCGCTTCTATCGCGACGTCGAGATCAAGAACTGGCTCGCCAATTCGCGGCCCTTCGGCGATTGGACGCGCAACATCACCGTGATCGACCAGCTGGTGAAGGCCGACGCGGTGCCGAAGCCCGAGCTTTCGCGCGACGAGCTTCGCCGGCGCATGCTGACCGTCGGCTGGACGCTCGAAGACCTCGAGCTGATCCTGCATCCGATGGTCGAGGACGCGAAGGAAGCCGTCGGCTCGATGGGCGACGACACGCCCATCGCGGTGCTCTCCGACAAATATCGCGGCCTGCACCACTTCTTCCGCCAGAATTTCAGCCAGGTCACCAATCCGCCGATCGACAGCTTGCGCGAACGGCGCGTGATGACGCTGCGTACGCGTCTGGGCAATCTCGGCAATATCCTGGACGAGGACGAGACGCAGTGCCGCATGCTGCAGCTCGAGAGCCCGGTGCTGACCACCGCGGAATTCGAGGCGATGCGCGCCTATATGGGCGACACGGCGGTGGAGATCGATTGCACCTTCGATCCCGCCTCGGGCGAGTTTGCGCTGCGCGACGCGTTGAAGCGCGTTCAGCGCGAGGCCGAGGACGGCGTGCGCGGCGGGGCCGTGCATGTGATCCTGTCGGATCGCGCCCAAGGCGGCGGGCGTGCGCCCATCCCGATGATCCTGGCGGCGGGCGGGGTACACACGCATCTCGTGCGCCAGCAATTGCGCACCTTCACTTCGCTCAACGTGCGCACGGGCGAATGCATGGACGTGCATTTCTTCGCCGTGCTGATCGGCGTGGGGGCGACGACCGTCAACGCCTATCTTGCCGAGGAAGCGATCGCCGATCGCCATGCGCGCGGCCTGTTCGGCAATATGGTGCTGAAGGATTGCGTCGAGCGTTTCCGCAAGGCGATCGACGACGGTTTGTTGAAGGTGATGTCCAAGATGGGCATCTCCATCATCTCGTCCTATCGCGGCGGCTATAATTTCGAGACGGTGGGCCTGTCGCGCACGCTGATCTCGGAATTCTTCCCCGGCATGACCAGCCGCATTTCGGGCATCGGTCTGGTCGGCATCCAGAAGAAGGTGCGCGATCTGCACGAGCGCGCCTGGCGCGAAGACGTGGTGGCGCTGCCCGTCGGCGGCTTCTACCGCTTCCGCAAATCGGGCGAGGCGCATTTCTGGGAAGGCGAGCTGATCCACACGCTGCAAGCGGCCGTGGACAGCGACTCCTACGGGCTTTACCGGAAATTCTCGGAAGGCTGCCGCAAGCTGCCGCCGATCAATATCCGCGATCTGCTCGACTTCAAGCCGGGCCAGAAGGCGATTTCGGTCGACGAGGTCGAAAGCATCACCGAGATCCGCAAGCATCTCGTCGCACCCGGTATCTCGCTCGGCGCCCTCGGGCCCGAAGCGCACGAAACACTCGCCATCGCGATGAACCGCATCGGTGCGAAGTCCGATTCCGGCGAAGGCGGCGAGGACCCGGCGCGCTACAAGCCGCGCCCCAATGGCGACAACGCGTCGTCGGCGATCAAGCAGGTCGCGTCGGGCCGCTTCGGCGTGACGGCCGAGTATTTGACCAACTGCCGAGAACTCGAGATCAAGGTCGCGCAAGGGGCCAAGCCCGGCGAAGGCGGTCAATTGCCCGGGCCGAAGGTCACCGATCTGATCGCGCGTCTGCGTCACTCCACTCCGGGCGTGACGTTGATTTCGCCGCCGCCGCATCACGACATCTATTCGATCGAAGACCTCGCGCAGTTGATCTACGATTTGAAGCAGATCAACACGACCGCCTCGGTCTGCGTGAAGCTGGTCGCGCGTTCGGGCATCGGCACGATCGCCGCGGGTGTCGCGAAGGCCAAAGCCGACGCGATCCTGATTTCGGGTCACGTGGGCGGGACGGGGGCTTCGCCCCAATCGTCGATCAAGTATGCGGGCCTGCCCTGGGAAATGGGTCTGAGCGAGACGAACCAGGTGCTGACGCTCAACCGTTTGCGCCATCGCGTGAAGTTGCGCGTCGATGGCGGTATCCGTACCGGCCGCGACGTGGTCATTGCCGCGATGCTGGGCGGCGACGAATTCGGTATCGGCACCGCGTCGCTCGTCGCGATGGGCTGCATCATGGTCCGTCAGTGCCACTCGAACACCTGCCCGGTGGGCGTGTGCACGCAAGACCCGAAATTGCGTGCGAAGTTCGAAGGCTCGCCGGAGAAGATCGTCAACCTCTTCACCTTCGTGGCCGAAGAAGTGCGCGAAATCCTGGCCTCGCTCGGCTTCAAGCGCCTGATCGACGTGATCGGCCGTTCGGATCTGCTGACGCAGGTTCTGCGCGGCGACGAAACGCTCGACGATTTGGATTTGAACCCGCTGCTGGTTCAGGCCGATCCGGGCGAGTTCCCGCGCTACTGCACGCTGGAAGGGCGCAACGAAGTGCCCGAAACGCTGGATGAGCAGATGATCCGCGACGCCGCACCGGCGCTTGAGGGCGGCGAGAAGATGCAGCTCGCCTACAACATCCGCAACG
The DNA here is from genome assembly GCA_965228135.1 of Tagaea sp. Lineage (GTDB taxonomy): Bacteria > Pseudomonadota > Alphaproteobacteria > CACIAM-22H2 > CACIAM-22H2 > Tagaea. The sequence goes on along the minus strand of OZ245798.1, from coordinate 2,790,272 downwards.
TCTACCGCGCGATCGGCACGAAGCTTTCGTCCAAGATCACCCGCAAATACGGAATGACCGGGTTGAAGCCCGGCCAGATCACCGTGCGTTTGCGCGGCTCGGCGGGCCAATCGCTCGGCGCCTTCGCGGTGCAGGGCTTGAAGCTCGAAGTCTATGGCGACGCCAACGACTATGTCGGCAAGGGCCTGTCGGGCGGCACGATCGTCGTGCGGCCATTCACGTCCTCCCCGCTCGTCTCCAACGCCAACACGATCGTCGGCAACACGGTGCTGTACGGCGCCACGGCGGGCCGCCTGTTTGCGGCCGGCCAAGCGGCCGAACGCTTCGCCGTGCGCAACTCCGGTGCGACCGCCGTCGTCGAAGGCTGCGGCTCCAACGGTTGCGAATACATGACCGGCGGCACGGTCGTGATCCTGGGCGCGGTCGGCGACAATTTCGCCGCCGGCATGACCGGGGGCATGGGCTTCGTTTACGACGCGGACGGCACGCTCGAACGCCATCTCAACCTCGAGAACGTGATCGTCCAAGGTGTGGAGACCGCGCATTGGGAAGGCGTGCTCAAGGAATTGGTCGAGGAGCACGCGCGCGAAACCCATAGCGCGCACGCCCAGCGCATCCTGGCCGATTGGGACCGCGAGGTCGTGAAGTTCAAGCAGATCGTGCCGAAGGAAATGGTCGCGCGTCTGGCCCATCCCGTGCGCCGTGCGGATAAGCGCCGCGGTGCGGGTGCCGGCGACGATTAAGGCTTAAAGGGCGGCGGACGACATGCAACTGCGTCGTCCGCCGCTTTTCCTTCGGCTGATCCCCGTGGCGCTGGTTGTCGCGGGCGTCGCGGCCGTTTTCATCAACCGTGAATCGATCGACGCGCGCGGCATCGTCGCCGGGGTCGAAGCCTGGGGCGCGTTGGCGGGCCTCGCCTTCGCCGCCTTGCATGTCGCGGGCACGATGGTGTCGGTGCCGCGCTGGGCGCTGGCGCTGGCGGCGGGGGCGTTGTTCGGGCTGGGTGGGGGCTTGTTCTGGGCGCTCGCCGGCACGCTGGCGGGCGCCTCGCTCGCCTTCCACCTCGCGCGCTATGTGAATGCGGGCATGATCGTGCCCCATGATTTGCCCAAGATCGGGCCCTGGATCGCGCGCGCCGAAGCGGGCGGCTGGCGCACGATCGCGCTGTTGCGCCTGACGCCGATCCCCGGCGCGCTCGTCAATTACGGGCTGGGGCTGAGTTCGTTGTCGTGGCGCCACTTCGCGCTCGGCACGCTGATCGGTTCGCTGCCTTACGCGGCGATTTTCGTGCAGGCAGGTGCCGCCGGGCGCTTGGCGATGGAAGACGGGCTCGAAGCCGCGCGCGATCCGTTGCTGATCGCGGGGGCGGTCGGCATCGTGGTGCTGGCGTTGAGCTTCCTGGTGCGGCGAAAGGCACCGCGATGAGCGATCTTGGTTTGGCCGCCGCCTTCGCCCGCGCCGTCGACGGGCGCGACGACACGCAGGCGACCTTGGGCGAAATGGTCGCCAAGCTCGAATCGCGCGGCTATGGCGTGTTGCTGTTCCTGTTCGCGGCCCCCAATCTCACGCCCGGCCCGTCGATGCCGGGTTTCTCGACGATCTTTGCACTTCCGTTGATGCTGATCGCTGCACAGATGGCGCTGGGCGTCGACAGCCCGAACCTGCCGGGCTTCCTCGCTCGGCTGGGCATCGCGCGGGCCCGTGCGCGCGCCATCGTCGCCTATCTCGCACCCGCCTTGAACGCGGCGGAGAAACTCTTGCGGCCGCGCTTGCCGGTGCTGGTGGCACCGCCGATGCGCCGTTTCATCGGCGCGGTCGCGATCGTCGAAGCGATTTTGTTGCTGATCCCGCTGCCCTTTCTGCCGCTGATCCCGTCTTTCGCGACGACGATTCTGGCCTTGGGCTTGATGGCGCGCGACGGCGTGGCGGTGGCGATCGGACTCGCCGCCTGTGCCGCGGCGGCGGTCGCTTTCACGACGGCGCTGATTTGGGGGGCAAGCGCGCTCGGACTGGCGTAGAATCGCCCCATCGATTCGCATGCGTACCTTGCTTCACCAACCTCTGTCGCCGTTTTGCCGGAAAGTCCGCGTGGCGATGGCGGAAAAGCGCCTCGACGTCGAACTCAAGGTCGAGAAGACCTGGGAACGGCGGCCCGATTTTCTTGCCCTGAATCCGGCCGGCACCGTGCCGGTGCTGATCGAGGAAGCGGGCTACGCGATCTGCCATAGTCAGGCGATCTGCGAACATCTCGACGAAGCGTATCCTGAGCGCAAATTGCTGGGCGATTCGCCAGCACAACGCGCGGAGATCCGCCGCCTCGTCGCGTGGTTCGACGAGAAATTCGCGCGCGAAGTCGTCGACTGCCTTTATCGCGAAAAATTGCTCAAGCGCTTCCTGGGCACGGGCGAGCCGTCGAGCCAGGCGATCCGCGCCGGCTACCAGAACATCCGCTATCACATGGAGTATCTGGGCTGGCTCGCCGAACGTCGGCGCTTCCTGGCGGGGGAGAGTTTTAGCCTCGCCGATATCGCCGCCGCGTCGCATCTCTCCACACTCGACTATATGGGCGACGTGCCGTGGGACGCCCATCCGCGCGCCAAGGAATGGTATGCGCGGATCAAGAGCCGGCCGTCCTTCCGGCCGCTTTTGGCCGACCACATTCCCGGCTCGCCGCCGCCAACGCATTACGCGGACTTGGATTTTTGAAGTTGTGCCGATTTCTGACGCCGTCCAAAAAATTATGCGGCGGCAATAAGTTAGCGAAAATTGAATTGTCCTTATCTACGGACCATTAACCCCTGTCTTGCTAGTCTCGCCCGTTCCGCGACGAACGAGCGTGCATCCAAGACCGATGAATTCCCCCGAGTCCCCGCAAGACGAACGCAAAGCGCCGGTGCGCATGGTGCAGCCGATCCTCGATCGGCTGATCGCCGCGCATGAGGCGTGGTTGAAAGGCAAGGCGGGCGGCAAGCGCCTGATCCTGAAAGGCGTCGAGGCGAGCCGCCTCGACTTCAACGATCACGATCTGACCGACGCCGAATTCGTCGGCGGGTCGTTCGTCGAGAGCGATTTCAGCCGCGCGAAATTGACGCGCGCCAGCTTCTTCGGCGCCGATATCCGCCGCACGACCTTCATCGACGCCGATTGCACGCGCAGCGATTTCCGCGCGGCGTCGCTGGTCGGCGCCGATTTCGAAGGGGCGACTTTGCACAAGGCCGATCTGCGCGACGGCGTGATGATCATGGCGGGCAAGGACGGCGAGCTCGATTATTCGGGCTCGGCGCGCGCCAACACGAACGCGGAGGGCGCGTCGTTCGTCGGCGCCAATCTTTCCGATGCGCGCATCGGCCGTGCTGCCGGACACAAGACCGACCTCACCAATTGCAATCTCACGGGTGCGAGCTTGATCGGTGCGGATCTGTCGGGCGCCGATCTGACGGGTGCGGTTTTCAAGGGCACGGATCTGTCCGACTGCAACCTATCGAATTGCGTGCTGGCCGGGGCGAGCTTCGCCGACGCCAAGATGCATCGCACGAATTTGGAAGGGGCCGATCTCGCCGCCGCGTTGTTCGACGGCGCCTTCCAGCAGGACGTGAAACTCGCCCACGCGAAATATCCGGTCGATCCCTCGCGCATCGGCTTCAACGCGATCGAAGCGGTGACGCAGCATGCCCTTTGGGTCGATACGCAAGGCAAGGAAGGCACGCAGCTTTTCCTCGAAGGCTACGATCTGGGCCATGCGGAATTCGCGGGGTGCAATCTCTCGGCCGCGAAATTCATCCGCTGCACGTTCACCGGCGCCGATTTCTCAGGCTGCGATCTCACCTTCGCGACGCTGCAAAGCTGCCTGCTGAAGAACGCGAAATTCGTGAACGCGAAAATGCGCGGCGCCACGCTGATCAAATCGAATCTGATGGGCGCCGATTTGCGCAACGCCGATTTGTCGCCGGTTCCGCTCGATCCCAAGGGGCCGCGGCCCTTCTGGGCGGCGCGCCTCAACGACGTTCAAGCGTCGGGCGCCAATTTCACCGGCGCCAAGCTGGTGGCGGCGAATTTGCGCCGCGCGATCCTGCGCGACGCGGATTTCGCCGATGCCGATCTGCGCCACGCCAATACCCAGCGCGCCGACACCAAGGGCGCCAAGCTCGACACCGCCAAACGTTAGCGGCGGCGATTCACCGGCGGGCCGGAATCGAGTTCCATGCGTTCGATGTTTTCGCGCGCCGCGTCGCCCACCGGGCCGTCGCCGTCGAGCAGCACGACCTCGCGGAAATCGCGCCGCGCGGCGTTCTTGTCGTTCTTTAGGCGATTGAGGATGCCGCGCTCCAGCCACGCTTCGGGCAGCTTGGGGGCCAGGCGCACCGCGCGGTTCGCGTCTTCGACCGCGAGGTCGAGCGTGTTGAGCTTGCGATAGAGGCTCGCCCGCATCGCGTAGACCTCGCCGCGATTGGGGTCGAGATCGCTGGCCTGATTCAGCGCGTCGATCGCATCCCAATCCTTGCCCAACGCCGCCAACGCCTCGGCGCGGTCGGCGTGATAGACCGCCGCGTCGGGCGCGATTTCCACCGCCGCGTCGAACGCGGCCAGCGCGTTTTCGGGATCGCCCGCGACCATCCAGGCATGGCCGGCTTGCGCGGTCAGGTCGGCGCGGATCGCGGCGCGCTTGTCGCGCGTCGTCTCGGCCAATTCGGTGAACGCCGCCGCCGACATGCGATAGCTGCCTTGCGCGAACAAGGCGATCGCCGCGCAATGCAAGGCGGGATCGCCGCCGGCGCGCGCGCGCGCCCAATTCATCGCGTCTTCGTACGCGCCCTCGGGATCGCGTTCGGCGCGCGCCAAGCAGCGATCATATTCGCCCCTGATCTGTGCGGGCGTTTCCAGCCGCACGCGCGGGCGCGGCGGAACGGGGCGGGGCGGGGCGGGGGCCAACTCGCGCGCGACGGGTGCGCGATTTTGCGCGGCGAGTTCGGCCGGCGGCAGCGCCAACGCGGCAAGGGCGAGAAGCGGCAGAAAGCGTTTCATAATGTCGAGGATGTAGCGCCAAGCGCCCTTCCGCGCCATATAGAACGCATGGAGCTTCGTTTCGCCGGCGGCTTGCCGCCCCATCCCGCGCGCGCCAACCGGCTTTTTTGCTTCGGGCTGGGCTATTCGGCGCTGACCTTCGCGCGCCGCTTGATGGCCAAGCATTGGCGCGTCGCCGGGACCTGCCGCTCGGCTGAGAAGGCCGCGGCGCTGGCCGCTGAAGGGATCGAAACCTTCGTGTTCGATCGCGGCCATCCCTTGCCGCCGGGGGCGCTGGACGGGGCCACGCATATTCTGGGCAGCGTGCCGCCCGACGGCACGGGCGATCCGGTCATCGACATTCACGGGACCGATCTTCTGCGCCTCGAAAGCGTCAAATGGATCGGCTATCTCTCGACCACCGGCGTCTATGGCAATCGCGACGGCGATTGGGTCGACGAGCGCGCGGCCTTGCATCCGTCGGGCCCGCGCGGGAGTGCGCGCGTCGCGGCCGAAGATGCGTGGCAGGCTTTGGGCCGCGTCGGCCACAAGGTCCATATTTTCCGCCTCGCCGGGATTTACGGCGCGGGGCGTTCGGCCCTCGACACGGTGCGCGAAGGCAAGGCCAAGCGCATCGTCAAGCCGGGCCAAGTCTTCAGCCGCATCCATGTCGAAGACATCGCGAACGTCCTCGAAGCCTCGATCGCCAAGCCCGATCCGGGGGCGATCTACAATGTCTGCGACGACGATCCCGCCCCGCCGCAGGACGTGATCGCCTATGCCTGCGCGCTGCTGGGTATCGAGGCGCCGCCCGAGATCCCTTACGCGCAAGCCGCCGCATCGATGAGCGAGATGGCGCGCAGCTTCTATACCGACAACAAGCGCGTCTCGAATTTGAAGATCAAGGAAGCGTTGGGCGTGAAGCTCGCCTATCCCGATTATCGCGCGGGCTTGCGGGCACTACTCGACGCTTAGCTCGGCCAGCGTCGCGCGCAGCAGGTCGAGGTCTTGATCGCGCGATAGGCGATGATCGCCGTCCTTGATCAGCGTCACGCGCACGTCTTGCGACGTCACCATGCGCGCGATTTTGGGCGACAGCTCCCACGGCACGTCGGGATCGTTCATGCCGTGAAGCAGGCGCACCGGCCCTGTGAACTCGATGGGACCGCGTAAGACCAGATGCTCGCGCCCGTCTTCGATCAGCTTGCGCGTGATCGTGTAGGGCGCCTCGCCATATTGCGACGGCTCGTAGATGACACCCTTTGCCATCAATTCGGCGCGGATCGGCGGGGGCATCGCTTCCCACATCAGGTCTTCGGTGAAGTCGGGGGCGGCGGCGAGGCCGACCAGCGCCTTGATCCGGTCGGCGCGCGCCTTGGCCAGCAGCAACGCGATCCAGCCGCCCATCGACGAGCCGACGACGATTTGCGGGCCTTGGGTCAGCGCGTCGAACGCGGCCATGGCGTCGGCGAACCAAGCGCCGATACAGCCATCGGCGAATTTCCCTTCCGATTCGCCGTGGCCGGAATAGTCGAAGCGCAGGCAGGCCTGGCCGCGCGACCGGGCGAACGCCTCGACCGCTATCGCCTTCGATCCGGTCATGTCGGACATGAACCCCGCGCAGAAGACGATCCCGGGAGACTTGCCGGGAATCCGGCGATAGGCGATACGGGGTCTGCCGGCGCCGGGGTCTAGGAAATCGGGGGCCGGGGACTCGGCCGTCTTAGAATTGTCGGACATTGGACCAGAACCAGGAAGAAACGGTCGTACAGGTTGACGGGGCGGATTTGCCGCCCCCGCCGCCGATGCGCGTGCCGACCATCATGCAGGTTCTGCCCGCCCTCGTCACCGGCGGGGTGGAGCGCGGGGCCGCCGATGTTTCCGCCGCGATCGTCGCGGCGGGGTGGAAATCGGTCGTCGTCTCCGAAGGCGGGCCGATGGTGCGCGAGATCGAGCGTGCGGGCGGCGTGCATGTGACGCTGCCGATGGGCTCGAAAAACCCGATCACGATGCGCCGCAACGTGGCGCGATTGGTCGAGGTCGCGCGCACGCATGGCGCGGACCTCATCCATGCGCGCAGCCGGGCGCCCGCCTGGTCCGCGCGCAGTGCCGCGCGCGAGCTTGGCATTCCCTTCATGACCACGTTTCACGGCACCTATAATTTCGGCAATCCGCTGAAGCGCTGGTACAACTCGATCATGGCGAAGGGGGCGCGCGTCATCGCGATCTCCGACTTCATCGCCCGCCATGTGACCCAGAATTACGCGACACCCGGCGCGATATTGCGCACCATCCATCGCGGGGTGGACGTGTCGCGCTTCGATCCCGCGCGCGTCTCGGCCGAACGCGTGATCAAGCTGTCGCGCGATTGGCGCCTGCCCGACGGCCTGCCCGTCGTGATGTTGCCCGGGCGGCTGACGCGTTGGAAAGGCCAAACGCTGCTGATCGATGCGGCCGCGAAACTGGGCCGGCGCGACATCGTCGTGCTGTTCGTCGGCTCCGACCAGGGCCGCTACGCCTATCGCAAGGAATTGGAAGCGCTGGTGCGCAAACGGGGCCTCGAAGGCATCGTGCGCATCGTCGATCACTGCAACGATATGGCGGCGGCCTATATGCTGTCGGACGTCGTCGTGTCGGCCTCGACCGATCCCGAGGCGTTCGGCCGCGTCGTGGCCGAAGCCCAAGCGATGGGCCGTCCGGTCGTCGCCCCCGACCATGGCGGGGCGCCCGAAATCCTGAAACCGAACGAGACCGGCTGGCTGTTCAAGCCGGGCGATGCGGGCGATTTGGCCGAGGCGTTGAAGAAGGCGCTCGCGCTCGACGCCGCGGCGCGCGACGATCTGGCGGGCCACGCCATCGCCAATATCAACGACCGCTTCACCAAGGAACGCATGTGCGCGGCGACTCTCGACGTTTACGAGGAGGTGTTGCGCGAATCGCGGCCGGAGGTTTGGGGCGGATGAATCTGGCCGAGTACGAACGTATTCTGGTCATCAAGCTCGGCGCGCTGGGCGACGCGGTCCAGGCGCTCGGCCCCATGAAGGCGATCCGCCAAGCCCATCCCAACGCCAAGATCACGCTGCTGACGGCGCCCGCCTATGCGGGCTTTTTCGAGAATTGCCCCTTCGTCGATCAAGTGTGGCGCGATACGCGCCCGCACAAGCTCAACGTCATCGGCATGTTGACGTTGCGCTCGATGCTGCGCTCGGGCCGGTTCCAGCGCGTCTACGATCTGCAAACCTCGTCGCGCTCCAGCCTCTATCACACGCTGATCGGGCCGGGCCGGCGCCCGGAATGGTCGGGGATCGCGCCCGGCGCGTCGCATCCCCACGCCAATCCGTTGCGCGACACGATGCACACGATCGACCGCCAACGCGATCAATTGGCGATGGCCGGGATCGGGGATGTGCCGCCGGTCGATCTGTCCTGGCTCGACGCCGATATCGCCAAGTTCAAACTGCCCGATCCTTTCGTGCTGCTCGTCCCCGGCGGGGCGCCGACGCGGCCCAAAAAGCGCTGGCCGGTCGCCAAATACGCCGCACTGGCCCAGGAATTGGCCGCGCATAACGCCAATCCGGTGGTCATCGGCGGTAAAGGCGAGGTCGCGTTGGGCAAGGCGATCCACGCCGCCAGTTCGCGCGTGCGCGATTTGACCGGCCAGACCAGCTTCGCCGAGATCGTCGCCATCGCCCGCAAGGCCGGGGCGGCGATCGGCAACGATACCGGGCCCATGCACCTGATCGCGGGGGCGGGCTGCCCGTCGATCGTGCTATTCGGGGCGGATTCCGACCCCGCCTTGTGTGCGCCCAAAGGGCGGGAGGTCGCGATTTTGCGCCGGGACAGCCTGGAAGGGCTGGGCGTGGACGAAGTCATGCGCCTGCTGTTCAAGCGCGCGGCTTGACAGGACCGTCTCAAACCTTACATTCGCCCCGATTTCACAGGTCCGGCGGACGCGAACCCGAAACCGACGTTTTCGCGCCGCCCTAACGAACGAGGATACCCATCGCACGTCCCGCCCAGGATGCCCCGCCTGCCAAAGAGGGCCCGCGCGTCAACGACGAGATCACGTCCGCCGAAATCCGTCTGATCGACGGCGAGGGCGAGATGCTCGGAGTCCTAAACATATTCGACGCGCTGCAAGCCGGGTGGGATGCGGGTCTCGACGTGGTCGAGGTGAGCCCCAACGCCGAACCGCCGGTGTGCAAGCTGCTCGATTTCGGCAAGTTCAAATACGAGCAGCAGAAGAAGGCCAACGAGGCCCGCAAGAAGCAGAAGGTCATCGAGATCAAAGAGATCAAGATGCGCCCGGGCATCGACGACCACGATTACGACGTCAAGAAGCGCGCGATGGTGCGTTTCCTCGAGGAAGGCGACAAGGTCAAGGTCACGTTGCGCTTCCGCGGCCGCGAAATGGTGCACCAGGAGCTCGGCTACAAGCTGCTCGAGCGCCTGAAGGCCGATCTGGGCGAACTCGCCAAGGTCGAAGCCCATCCGCGCATGGAAGGCCGCCAGATGACGATGGTCGTCGCGCCGAAATAAGCGGACGCAAGGCCGAGCCCAAACGAAAACGGGGTCCCGCAAGGGACCCCGTTTCCACGTTTACGGCGCAAGCCGGAAACGAAGTCGGATCAGACGACCTTCAGGTTGCCCGCCGCGGTCTTGCCGCGCTCGGTCAACATTTCGAAGGACACCGACTGGCCTTCGTTCAAGCCACGCAGACCGGCCTTCTCGACCGCAGTGACGTGCACGAACACGTCCTTCCCGCCGCCATCCGGCGCGATGAAACCGTAGCCCTTCGTCGCGTTGAACCACTTCACTTTACCCGTAGCCATTCCGGCCTCCATTGGGTTTGACGCGCGGCACAAGGGCACCTTGCCCATAGCAAGCGCATCGACGACCGGATTTCTTGGGGAAGCTAGTAAGGGTAGGGACGGGACCCCTTTTCGGGGGCCGCGCCAGCCGCTTGCGAAGCAGGCCAAAATCTCGGGTTCGTGTATAAAGCAAACCACGCGTCCCCCTCGGCCCGCAAGTGGATTCTGAATACCCCTTGCGTAACAGCGCCTTGCGGCACGCTTGCCAGGGCGGATGCGGCCTTGTATAACCCCCGGCCTTAACAGCGGCCACGGCTGTGGCGCCTCCCGTCGGAGTGCGCCCGGGCATGCCCAACCGCTTCCTATCAGGAGACAAAAATGCCCAAGATGAAGACCAAGTCGGCCGCGAAGAAGCGGTTCAAAGTCACTGGCAGCGGCAAGGTGCTCGCCGCCGTTTCGTTCAAGCGTCACAACCTCCGCAAGCGCCCGCAGAAGATGAAGCGTTCCGCGCGCGGTACGTTCGTGTTGACCCATGGCGAAGAAGTGCGCGTGAAGCGCTTCTTCCTGCCCTACGCTTGATCGACGGATAGAGGAGAGCAACCATGGCTCGCGTCAAACGTGGCGTCACCCAGCGTGCGCGTCACCAGAAAGTTCTGAAGGCCGCGAAGGGTTATGTCGGCCGCAGCTCCACGTCCTTCCGTCCGGCGCTCGAGCGCGTCGAGAAGGGCCTGCAATACGCCTATCGCGATCGCCGCAACAAGAAGCGCGAATTCCGCGCGTTGTGGATCCAGCGCATCAACGCCGGTGCGCGCGAACACGGCCTCACCTATTCGAAGCTCGTCGCCGGCCTGAAGAAGGCGGCGATCGAGGTCGATCGTAAGGTGCTCGCCAATATCGCGATGACGGATCCTGCGGGTTTTGGCGCCTTGGTCGAAAAGGCCAAGGCCGCCCTCTAAGCCGCGTTCAGCGTCTTCAGCGACCCGAAGAGGGGGTCTGGCCTAACCGGCCGGACCCCCTTTTTGCTTGATGGAACCGACATGACCGATCTCGCCGCTCTCGAAACCGAACTGGCCGCGCGCATCGACGCCGCCCAGAACCTCGAAGCCCTGGAAGCCTTGCGCGTCGAAACGCTGGGCAAGAAGGGCCGCGTCACCGAGCTGATGAAGACGCTGGGCACGATCGCGCCCGAGGAACGCAAAGCGCGCGGCGCCGCGTTCAACGTGTTGAAGGACGCGATCGCCGCGAAGCTCGACGCGCGTAAAGCGGCGTTGGAAGGCTCGGCGCTGGACGCGCGATTGGCGCAGGAAACGGTCGACGTGACGCTGCCCCCGCGCAGCCGCGAGGAAGGCCGCATCCATCCGATCAGCCAGACGATCGACGAATTGGTCGCGATCTTCGGCGAGATGGGCTTCGCCGTCGCCGAAGGGCCGGATATCGAAAGCGACGACTACAACTTCACGCGCCTCAATATTCCGCCCGAGCATCCCGCACGCCAAGCGCACGACACGTTCTATCTCGCCGGCAAGCCGGGCGAGTCGCATGTCGTGCTGCGGACGCATACGAGCCCCGTGCAGGTGCGCACGATGCTGGGCCAGAAGCCGCCGATCCGCATCATCGCGCCGGGGCGCACCTATCGGTCGGACTCCGACGCGACGCATTCGCCGAATTTCCATCAGATCGAAGGTCTGATCGTCGACAAGTCGACGCATATGGGCCACCTCAAAGGCTGCCTCGTCGATTTCGTGCGCGCGTTTTTCGAGATTCCCGATCTGCGTTATCGCTTCCGCCCCAGCTATTTCCCGTTCACCGAACCGTCGGCGGAAATGGATATCGCCTGCACGCGCGGCAACGGCGAGCTCAAGCTCGGCGTCGGCGACGATTGGCTCGAAATCCTGGGCTGCGGCATGGTGAACCCGAAGGTGCTGGCCATGTGCGGCATCGATCCCGAGGAATACCAAGGCTTCGCCTTCGGCATGGGGATCGAGCGCGTGGCGATGCTGAAATACGGCATCCCGGATCTGCGCACCTTCTACGAAGCCGATATGCGCTGGCTGCGCCATTACGGTTTCGCGCCCGCCGATGTGCCCACGCTGGCCGGAGGTTTGGCCCGATGAAATTCACGCTGTCCTGGCTGAAGACGCATCTCGACACGAACCTGACGGCGGCCCAACTCGCCGAGAAGGTGACCGCGATCGGGCTCGAACTCGAAAGCCTGACCAATCCGGCCGAGACGCTGGCGCCGTTCAAGGTCGTGCATGTGATCGAGGCGAAGCCGCATCCCGACGCCGATCGCTTGCGCGTCTGCTTGGTCGATACCGGCACCGAGAAAGTTCAGGTCGTGTGCGGCGCGCCGAACGCGCGCACCGGCATGAAGGGCGTGTTCGCGCCCGCCGGCGTCACCGTACCGGGCACGGGCTTGCTGCTGAAAGCGGGGGCCATTCGCGGCCAAGCGTCGAACGGCATGCTCGTCTCGATGCGCGAAATGGGCTTGGGCGACGACCACACCGGCATTATCGACATGCCGGCGGACGCGCCGGTGGGCGTGCCCTTCGCCACGCTGCTCGGCCTCGACGATCCGCTGTTCGACGTGGCGATCACGCCCAACCGCGCCGATTGCCTGGGCATTCGCGGGATCGCGCGCGATCTTGCCGCCGCCGGGGCCGGCACGTTGAAGCCGTGGACCGCCCCCAAAATCGACGGCAAATACGAATCGCCGATCAAGGTCGATTTGTCGGCCTTGGAAGCGGGCGCGTGCCCGGTTTTCGTCGGCCGCCATTTCAAGGGTGTGAAAAACGGCCCGTCGCCGAAATGGCTGCAGGATCGTTTGACCTCGATCGGCCTGCGCCCGATTTCGATCCTGGTCGACATCACCAATTTCTTCACCTTCGATCTGAACCGGCCGCTGCATGTGTTCGACGCGAAGAAGGTGAAGGGCCAGATCGCGCTGAAGCCCGCCAAGGGCGGCGAGCAATTCGCGGCGTTGGACAACAAGACCTACACGATGGCGGGCGGCGAAACGCTGATCTGCGACGATAGTGGTGTCATCTCGCTCGCCGGCGTGATGGGCGGCTCGGGCACGGGCTGCGAAATCGACACGACCGAGGTCTATCTCGAAACCGCTTTGTTCGATCCGATCCGCACCGCGATGACCGGGCGCCATCATCAAATCCTGTCCGATGCGCGCTATCGTTTCGAACGCGGCCTCGATCCGGCTTTCGTGCTCGACGGCATGGAAGCGGCGTCGAAGATGATCCTCGATCTTTGCGGCGGCGAAGCCTCCGCGCCCGTGATTGCGGGCGCCATTCCCGACACGACGCGCAGCTACACGCTGCGCTCGACGCGTGTGGCGACACTCGGCGGTTTGGAAGTCGCCCCTGCGCGCCAGAAGGAAATCCTCGAAACGCTCGGCTTCAAGGTCGCGGCCAAGGGCAAGGATTTCGACGTGATGCCGCCGTCGTGGCGCGCCGACGTGGTCGGCGAAGCCGATCTGGTCGAGGAAGTGTGCCGCATCGTCGGTTACGACGAAATCCCGGCGGTGACCTTGCCGCGCGACGGCGCCATGCCGCCGCTGGCGTGGAGCCCGGCCCAGCGCCGGGTGCGCGACGCCAAGCGCATCCTGGCGGGATTGGGCCTCAACGAAGCGGTGACGTTCTCCTTCATGCGCAAGGATCAGGCGATCCATTTCGCGCCGCGCAAGGCGGAGCTGGAAGTCGCCAATCCGATCTCGGCGGATCTCGATTACATGCGCCCGTCGGTCGTGCCGAACCTCGCCAGCGCTTCGGCGCGCAACGCGGCGCGCGGCTACGCGGATAACGCGCTGTTCGAAGTCGGCCCAATTTTCGACGGGATCGGCGAGAAGGATCAGCGCATCGTCGCGAGCATCGTGCGCACGGGCGATGCCAGCCCGCGCCATTGGGCGGGCGGGGCGCGCAAGGTCGACGCGTTCGACGCGAAGGCCGATGCGCTCGATCTGCTGAAGGGGCTCGGCCTGTCGATCGAGAACGTGGCGGTCGCGCGCGAGGCACCCGCCTGGTTCCATCCCGGCCGTTCGGGGGCGTTGAAGCTCGGCCCCAAAACCGTGCTCGGCTGGTTCGGCGAGTTGCATCCGAATGTGGTCAAGGCGCTCGATCTCGAAGCGCCGGTCGTCGCGGCCGAGATTTTCCTCGACGCGATCCCCGCCCCCAAGGCCAAGAACGGCCGCCAGCGTCCGCCGCTGAAACTGTCGGCCTTCCAGCCGCTGGAGCGCGATTTCGCCTTCGTGGTGGACGCGAATGTCGCGGCCGATTCGATCCTGCGCAGCGCCAAATCGGCGGACAAGATGCTGATCCAGGCGGCCAGCGTGTTCGACGTCTATCAGGGCAAGGGCGTGCCCGAGGGCAAGAAATCCGTCGCCATCGCCGTGCGCTTGCAGCCGCAGGACCGCACGCTGACCGAACAGGATCTCGAAGCCGTCGCGCAGAAAATCGTCGCCGCCGTCGCCAAGGCGACCGGCGCCAGCCTGCGGAGTTAAACGATGCTCTATCTCGTCGCGTTGCTCGTGCCGCCTTTGGCGCTGTTCCTGGTCGGCAAGCCGTTCCAGGGGATCTTCAATCTGATCCTTTGGCTCGGCTCGATCGTGTTCGCGCTGACGATCCTGGGCTTCACCATCGGCTTCGTGCTGTGGCTGGTCGCGGCCCTGCACGCGGCTTTCGTGGTCAACGGCGCCAAGGCCGACAAGCGCAACCAAGCCTTGATCGACGCGATCAAGGGGCGGAACGGCTGATCGCCGCGCCGGGGGCGAATTTCCCCGATTTGACCGTGCTTTAGGGGGCGTTGCCACAAGGCGATTCGCCCCCTATGTTGCACGCGCGAATGGCGCCCCGCGCCGTCCTTTTCAGGCATTGCATATCCGGCACATGGCGACCGACCTTTCCCGCATCCGTAATTTCTCGATCGTCGCGCATATCGATCACGGCAAATCGACGCTCGCCGACCGCTTGATCCAATTCTGCGGCGCCGTCGAACTGCGCGACATGCAAGAGCAGATGCTCGACTCGATGGATATCGAGCGCGAGCGCGGCATCACCATCAAGGCGCAGACCGTGCGCCTCGACTACAAATCGAAGGACGGCAAGGACTACGTCCTCAATTTGATGGACACGCCCGGCCATGTGGACTTCGCCTACGAGGTGAGCCGCAGCCTCGCCGCGTGCGAAGGCTCGATCCTGGTGGTCGACGCCAGCCAAGGTGTCGAAGCCCAGACGCTGGCGAACGTCTATCAGGCACTGGATGCGGGGCACGAGATCGTGCCCGTGCTCAACAAGATCGACCTGCCCGCCGCCGATCCCGAACGCATCAAGAAGCAGATCGAGGACGTGATCGGCCTCGACGCGTCGGAAGCCGTGCCGATCTCGGCCAAGACCGGGCTCAATATCGATCTGGTGCTCGAAGCGTTGGTGCATCGCTTGCCCGCCCCCAAGGGCGACGTGGCGGCACCCTTGAAGGCGCTGCTGGTCGACGCGTGGTACGATCTTTATCTCGGCGTCGTGCTGCTGGTGCGCATCAAGGACGGGCGCATCGCCAAGGGCATGAAGATCCGCATGATGAATGCGGCCGCGACCTACGACGTCGAGCGCGTGGGCGTGTTCAGGCCCAAGCTCAAGGAAGTGGCCGAGCTGGGGCCCGGTGAAATCGGCTACATCACCGCGGGCATCAAGGCCGTCGCCGATGCCGCTGTCGGCGACACGATCACCGAGGAAAAGCGCCAAGCCGCCACGGCGCTGCCGGGCTTCAAACCGTCGCTGCCGGTGGTGTGGTGCGGCTTGTTCCCGGTCGATCCGGCCGAGTTCGAGCATTTGCGCGAGAGCCTGGGCAAGCTGCGGCTCAACGACGCCTCGTTCCATTACGAGCCGGAAAGCTCGGCGGCTTTGGGGTTCGGCTTCCGCTGCGGGTTCTTGGGGCTCCTGCATCTCGAGATCATTCAGGAGCGCTTGTCGCGCGAATTCGATCTCGACCTGATCGCGACGGCGCCGTCGGTCGTCTACCGCATCCATCTGAAGGACGGGTCGGTGCAGGAAATGCACAACCCGGCCGACATGCCCGACGCCGTCTATATCGACCATATCGAGGAGCCGCGCATCAAGGCGACGATCCTGGTGCCCGACGAGCATCTCGGCTCGGTCTTGAAACTGTGCCAGGACCGGCGCGGCAACCAGCTGAACCTGACCTATGTCGGGAACCGCGCGATGATCGTTTACGATCTGCCGCTCAACGAAGTCGTGTTCGATTTCTACGACCGCCTCAAAAGCGTGTCGCGCGGCTACGCCTCGTTCGACTACGTGATGACCGCCTATCGCGAGGACGATCTCGTCCTTCTGTCGATCCTGGTGAACGCGGAGCCGGTCGACGCGCTCTCGGTCATCGTGCACCGCACGCAAGCCGAAAGCCGCGGGCGCGCCTTGTGCGTGAAGCTCAAGGAGCTGATCCCGCGCATGCTGTTCCAGATCCCGATCCAGGCCGCGATCGGCGGCAAGATCGTGGCGCGCGAAACGATCTCGGCCATGCGCAAGGACGTGCTCGCCAAATGCTATGGCGGCGACGTGTCGCGCAAGAAGAAGCTCCTCGAGAAGCAGAAAGAGGGCAAGAAGCGCATGCGGCAATTCGGCCAGGTCGAAATTCCGCAAAGCGCCTTCCTCGCGGCCCTCAAGGCGCGCGACGACTGAGCCTCACGCGCGGCTTAGCGCCACTCGGCCGAGCGCCGGCGGCGTTTGGGCGGCGGGACCAGCACGGCGATGGCGATGCCCGCCAGTGCGGCCACGCCCGCGGCCGAGCTTTGCAGCAGCGGGAACACGATCCAGTCCCACAAGGCGGGATGGACGTGGCGCACCAAGGCGGGCTCGACCAGCAGCAGCGAATCGCGATGCACGCTGGCCCAGACTTGGCCCAGCGGGATGGGGGAAAGCGTGCCGGTCTCGAACCACAAAAGACCGTCGCGGCCGGCCGCCACGGCGGCCAGGACGAGCAGCAGCCAGCCGAGGGCCCGCAGCGCGATCATGGTTGAAAGATAACCGCTTTTCGGGACGGATGCGACGCTTGGCGGGGGCGGGGTGCCCTGCTATGTTCCCGGCCCCGAAAGCGACCCGATCCCGGCGGAGGGGTGGCCGAGTGGTTTAAGGCGCTCGCTTGGAAAGCGTGTATGGGGGAAACCCCATCGTGAGTTCGAATCTCATCCCCTCCGCCAGCTTTCCGCGACCCGCCGTTCGGCGGGCGGCGGAAAGCTGTCGGCGCGGGGTGCCGTGAACGGACGCATGTTCGATCGAACGTCGAAGGCGTTCGAGGCGGAGCGCCAGCGAAGTCCGAGCGAAGCCTCGGAAAAATCCGCGCGCCAGCGCGCGGATTTTCAATCTCATCTCCCCCGCCATCTATTCTCACGAGTACAGACAGTGGGTTTTCCCCGAAGCAGGGAAGGCCGAAAATACGGCATCCTCTGCGCATTTAGCTTCGCGATCGGCACTCTCTGATACTCCCTGGTGCCTCAATTCTCCAAGTGGTATCGCCGGTTTCCTTGCAAGCGATCATTGAACGGGATTTTGCAGGGCTTGGGTTGCTCTCAGAGGTAAAGTTGTCTCTGGCATCACTTATCCGTTGGGAGTCTATCGCTCTAGATCGGCGAACAACGAAAGAAAACCTGATTAGTTATCGATCAAAATCATGACTTGGCTGCCTCTAACTTTTCCAGCTTCGACTTTAAAAGCGACGTCAGGCCGCTTGAGAAGCAGCGGAAAAAGCTTATCGCATGTTGGAGATCAAATTCAGAGACCGCTGGGTTAGCGTCGCTTCCGTGCGCAATGCTGTTCCTATGCTTCACAAATTGGTCCAAGAACTTACATGTTGCCTTCTCTGTTTTTCCAAACTCCAAACGCTCAAAAAACTTCTTTAGTGCTGCATCTTTCCACACTTCAAGCCAGAGGTTAACTTTACTAAGGCCGATACGCCTGAAAATTTCGTCCAATGCCGAAGAGTCGAACGATCCAATGAAAAGTGGAAACGTGTTGGAATTGAGCTTAACGGACTTACCGCCAGGTAATGTTGTCGCAAGATTTTCCACGAGCCGATTGAAGTCTAAGTTTAGATCTTTCCGACCATCAAAAACTTGCTGAAGCGCAATTCCAGTAAGTTTCATGTTCCTTAATATCGGCTGCCCATCTTGCTTGGAAAGATCATCATGACTAGGAAGTATTCGGCATAATTCATCGATATATGTGCTGGCTAGCCGTCTCACAAATGATTCGAAGGACGCGCATATCTGAATGTGTAGCCCTTGCAGGAGGATTTTTGAATCGGCGACTCTGCTCGCTTGAAATTCCTTTATCTCATTTTTCAAGTGGTTGTCGGTTTCAACATATCCAATAAGATATGAAGCTGTATTGATGAATTTTTGTGATGCAGTGACGAACTTCAGGAGCTTGGTTATCTCGTCCAGCTGATCATGAAATCGTCTGCAAACTGTTTCCAAAGATAAGGCTCCCCTTACTTCAGGTACTGTTTAAAAAATCTTTTCACAATTTTTATTCTTTGCTTGATTGCGTCTGCTGTATTTGGGTTTCCAACGATCAGTTTGTGGTTTTTCTCAATCAAAGCAAACCCTGCGAAATCTGATCTGATCGCGACGCGATTTTCAATAAGCTTATCTCTCGAATTGAACAGCTGATCAATTGCAACCATCACGGCATCAAAAAGCGGGCGCGAAAGTTTCCCTCTTTCACCTGGAAGATAGAATGCGCGGGTGCCAAGAATCCTTCTTGCTAATTGCAAGCGTGACTCGAATATTTCCTTCAGGCTAATGATTTCTGAGCTTGAAACTTTAAGGTTCTGCGCCATGTAGTTATCCAGAATGCTTCGGACAGAACCAACTATGTTCTTTTCATGCCTAAAGGCAAAAAACCTCAATACAATCTGGCAATCACCCATAGTTTTATAGAGTTGATTGTCTTCGAGCTCCTCTGAAACTTTGCCGTCGTCAGAAATGTTCTCTGCAACTATAGGCATTCCAAGCATTCTATTTAAAGTCGGAAGCTTTGCGAGTTCAACAACGAGATCATTTAGCTTGCCTCGAAACACGCTATTTCTCAGCTCTTGAGCATTGAGTGCCGTGCCTCCCGTGTTTAGACGCTTGAAAACTTGAAGGCGTATGTCGTTGGGGGATTTATTGAGAGAGCGATCACTTTCTGCCAGAAGAACGACAGCCGACAGGCGGCGTCGATCAAGACCACGCTGAATCTTCGTCGGACATTTCTCGTAGGTGCGCCCATTTAATTCAGGCCAATGTTCGAGGCCGGTCAGCTCAAGATCATTGCTGTAGAAGTCGAGAATCGCCGAAAGTCTCTGCTGCCCATCCATAACTTCATATCTATTCAATTCCTGTTCATATAAAAAAATCGGAGGAATTGGGATATTCATCAATAAAGATTCAATTAGAAGTGATTTCTTTTTGACATCCCATCGAAGCCTGCGCTGATACTTTGGCCTAATGTTAAGCCAACGCTTGTCTTTGACGTGATCTGCAATGTTAGGCAAAAGAAAATCTAAGCGCTCTTGAAGTATTCTGGCGGAGGTTTCATCATACTTTTTTTCGATGCGGCTGTCTGCCACCTTGCGGTGGTTCTCCAATGAGACATCTGCAATCTCATTTGATTCTTCATCTTCATGTGGGTTTAAATTACTGCCCATAACTTGCTCCGCTGAAAAAGCTGTTGGAGATTTTGATTGGCGCCTAGAATTGAGTCAATTAGGCAAGTTTGATCTATTTCAGAAACGGCCTTGAGTGGCCGGTTACGAATGTTAGTTTAGTTGCTCGATCGGCGCCATCGCCGTGGCTGAGAGTAGAGCCAGCGCCTCGAGTGCCGGTGGTTAATAGTCGGGTGAAGAGTGCGGTCTGACCGTGTTGCAGTGCCACCGCCAGACTTCTATGACGGTCGTTCCCTTCACTTGGCGAAGAGCTGCCCCCGGTCCTTGAACGCCTTGAACTCCAGCGCGTTGCCGCACGGGTCGAGCAGGAACATCGTCGCCTGCTCGCCGACCTGGCCCTTGAAGCGCACATAGGGCTCGATCACGAATTTCACGCCGAAGCCCTTCAGGCGTTCGGCCAGCTTCTCCCACTGGCCCCATTCCAGCACGATGCCGAAATGCGGCACGGGCACGTCGTGGCCGTCGACCGGATTCGTGTGCGCATTCTCCTGCGCCGCCGTCTTCGGGTGTTCGTGGATCACGAGCTGGTGGCCGTAGAAATCGAAATCGACCCATTGGTCGCTCGATCGCCCTTCCGACAGCCCGAACGTCTCGCCGTAGAAACGGCGCGCTTGGGGCAGATCGTGGACGGGAATCGCGAGATGGAAGGGGGACAAAGCCATGGGGGTGCCACTCCGGGGGTTCGGAAGGCGGCGATCCTAAGCACGGCGACAGACAATAAAAATCAATATATATTTGAGATACACATAACGGAAATCGATGAATGATCCGCGAATTGAGAACCCTGGTCGCGGTGGCGCGCGAAGGCACCTTCGCCGCCGCCGGCGCCAAACTGGGCCTGACGCAAGCGGCCGTCAGCGCGCAGATGCGAAGGCTCGCCGACGAATTCGGCTTCGCCCTGTTCGATCGCGCGGGGCGGGCGGCCAAGCTCAATGCGCGCGGCACGCAAATCCTGCTGCGCGCGCAGGAGCTGATCCGGCTTTACGAGAATCTCGGCGCGCCGACGCCGGGCGACGCGGCGCCGATCCCCGTGACGATCGGGTCGATCGCGACGACGCAGCGCGGGCTGTTGCCCGACGCGCTGGCGAAATTCCATCGCGTCCTGCCCGGCGTGCGGGTGCGCGTGGTGCCGGGCGTGTCGATGGATCTGCTCGATCAGGTCGATCGCGGCGATCTCGATTTCGCGGTGATGATACGCCCGCCCCTCGCGCTGCAAAGCGATTTGCGCTGGGCGGAAATGCTGCGCGAGCCCTTTCGCCTGATCGTGCCGCGCAAGGTGAAGGGCAACGATTGGGCGGCGATCCTGGCGACGCAGAATTTCATCCGCTACGACCGCAACTCCTTCGGCGGGCGGCAGGTCGATCGCTTCCTGCGCGCGGCACACATCGTGCCGCGCGAATGCGCCGAACTCGACGAGATCGAATCGCTCGTCGAGCTGGTGGCGAAAGATGTGGGCGTGGCGCTCGTCCCCCAAACGGCGCTGCACCGGCGCTGGCCCAAGGGCGTGCGCGCCATCGATCTGGGGGCGCGGACCTTCCATCGCGAAACCGGCATCGTCCATCGCGCGAACCCGCCTTTGCGCGAACCCGTCGCCAAGCTGATGGAAATCCTGCGGGGCGGCTGATGGCATAGGCTTTGCCAGCCTTTAAGATGCACGCCGAACCGCCGGAGCCCCGCCATGACCGATCTTCTCGTCACCGCCCGCCTGCTCGTCACGATGGATGCAAGCCATCGCACGATCGAGGATGGCGCGCTTGCCGTCGAGAACGGCGCCATCGTCGCGACCGGCCCGCGCGCGCAGATCGAAGCGCAATTCCCGAACCCCAAGCGGCGCATCGGCGGCGATCGTTTCGTGGCGATGCCGGGTTTCGTCGACGGGCATTCGCATGCCGGCCATGGCTTGGTGCGCACGTTGGGCGGCGACGATTTCCCGGTGTGGCGCCAGGCCTGCCGCGACATCTATATGCTCGGCGCCACGCCCGAATTCTGGGCGGCCGAAGCGCGGCTTTCCGCGATCGAACGCTTGAAGGCGGGTGTCACCACCGCCGTTGCGTATCTGGGCGGCGGGGACGAGAACAACCGCTCCGACGGCGTCGATGTGGCGACCGCTTATACGGCTTCCTATGGCGAGGCGGGCGGGCGGTTGATTTTGGGGATCGGGCCGACGCGCCCGCCTTATCCCAAAACCTATGCGCGCTACGTGGATGGCGTGCGCGAGGAATTCGAAGTCGATTTCGAAACCCAGCACGAAACCTGCCGGCGCTTGCTGCGCGATCTGCCGTCGTCGCGCATCGGCGTGGCGCTGACCACGCCGACGGTCAATCCCGAGATCCATCTCGGGCCAAACTTCGCCGAATTGTGCGACGTCGCGCGGCGGATGAAGCGTTTGGCGAAGGATCACGGCGCCGTGCTGATGATGGACGGCCAGCGCAGTGGTACTGTCGAATTCGCCGTGCGCGAGCTTGGCATCGTCGATGCGCAAACGCTGCTGTCGCACGCCCTCGACATCACGCCGGCCGAAGTGCGGCTTGTGGCCGAGACGGGGGCGACGGTCGCCAATAATCCGCTGTCGGGCAGTGCGGTGTGGGGCCGTTGCCCGGTGCCGGAAATCCTCGACGCGGGCGGGCGCGTCATCATGTGCTCGGACGGGCTGGCGCCCGATTGCGGGGCGGACATGTTCCGCGTCATGCGCATGGGCGGGCAATATCACCGCGCGATGGCGCGCGATCCGCATCTGCTGCCGCCCGGCCGCTTGCTGCATATGACGACCAGCGACCCCGCCGCGTTTTTCGGGCTTAGCGATCGCGGCACGCTGGAAATCGGCAAGCGCGCCGATTTCATTCTGGTCGATATGGACAAGCCGCATCTCGCGCCCGCGACGATGCCGCTGTTCCAGCTGCATTACGCGGCGACGGGGCAAGACGTCGATACGGTCGTCGTCGATGGCGAAGTGGTGATGGAAGGCCGCAAGCTTGCGCGTGTGAACGAAGCCACGATCGTCGCGGCGGCGAAACGCGAAGCGCAAGCGATGCTCGACCGCACCGGGCTTCGCGCCTTGACCGCGACGCCGGAAAGTTTTTGGGAAGATCGCTACGACCGCGCGGCCTATCGGGGCCCGCATCAAGCGCCGATCGCGGCGGCGGCCAAAGCGTGATTCTCTACTTTGCCTACGGGTCCAACATGGATCCCGTGCGGTTGTTCGAAACCCGCATGGCGGAGAAGGGCATTCGCTGGGGCCGGCGCGTCGCCGCGCGGTTGGATGGTTGGCGCTTGGCGTTCGACAAGCCCTGGGCGAAATACGATGGTGCCGGTGTCGCGAATATCCGTCCCGACAGTAAGGGTATCGTGCATGGCACGTTGAACGAGCTGGGCGAGGGCGGGCTCGATGTGCTCGATATCCACGAAGGTGTCGCAAGCGGGCATTACGCGCGCCGCGCCGTCACCGTGATTTCGGCGCAAGGTCCCGTCGACGCAATCACTTACGTGGCGTCGGCGCCGCCCGTCGCGGGATTGAAACCGCATTCCAGCTATCTCGCGCATTTGCTCGCCGGGCGCGACCTATTGCCGCCATCGTATTTCGCCGCCCTCGAATCCATATCCGTCGTCGATACGCAACGTTAGGATGGCGGCATGGATAGTCTCGAAGCCCTGATCAGCGACGAATCGATCAAGACGCTGGTCGAGAAGTTTTACGGCAAAGCGCGCCAGGACGAATTGCTCGGCCCCGTGTTCGACGCGGCGGTCGAAGATTGGCCCGCGCATTTCGACAAGCTGGGCGAATTTTGGCGCGGCGTGATGTTCGGCAACAGCCGCTACAAAGGCGGCATGATGTTCGCGCATTTCCAATTGCGCGACAAACTCACGCCCGCGCATCTCGAACGCTGGCTGAAGCTGTGGTGGGAAGCGACCGAAGCGACGATGGCGCCGCAAGCGGCGGCCGCGTTCCGCTTCAAGGCCGCGCGCATCGCGGAAAGCATGAGCCTCGCGCTGTTCCGCGATCCCGTCACCGGATTGCGTCCTTTGACCCCCGTCTCCACCCCCATAGGAGAACCCCAATGACCGCCGTCGCTTCCGCTATCGATCCCGCGCGCCATCATCCGGTGCGCGGCTTTTCGGATCGCTTCGCGCTTGCCGTGACCAAGCTGCTGCGCTTTTGCGCCGACACGTTCTTCGCCAAGCGCTACGGCCATCGCGCGATCGTGCTGGAAACGGTCGCGGCCGTGCCCGGCATGGTCGGCGCGACGCTCACCCATCTGCGCTGCCTGCGCCGGATGGAGGACGACAAAGGCTGGATCCGCATCCTGATGGAGGAGGCGGAGAACGAGCGCATGCATCTGATGACCTTCATCGCGATCGCCAAGCCGACCTTCTTCGAGCGTCTGGTCGTCATCCTCGTGCAATGGGTGTTCTATCTCGGCTTTTCGGCGCTTTATCTGATTCACCCGAAGACCGCGCATCGCCTGGTCGGCTATTTCGAGGAGGAGGCCGTGACCTCCTACACCCATTATCTGCGGGAGATCGACGAAGGCCGATCCGCGAACGTGCCCGCGCCGGAGATCGCCAAGCGCTATTGGAAAATGGCCGACGACGCGACCTTGCGCGACGTGGTGCTGATCGTGCGCGCCGACGAGGCGCATCACCGCGACGTCAATCACGGTTTCGCGGCGGAGCTGGGCGGGCAAGCCGTCGATCCGACGGCGCATTCGCCCTATCCGGAGCGCGCGGAGCTGCGCTAGCGCTCAGCCGAAGCCGCCGATCCGGGGCACGCGCAACACGTCGTGTCCCGGTTTCAGCGCCTGCGCGGTCGCGCGGGCGTGGATCGCATCGATATAGGGCCGCAAGGTTGCGGCCCCCTCGGCCATTTTCGGCAAGGCTTCGACGCGGAAGCGCTCGGCTTCCGCCGCGATCTCGGCGCGGATCGCGGTTTCGTCGATCCGGGTCATGCGCCGGTCGCGCATGACGAATTCGCCGTCGATCAACACGTCGCGCACCGCTTCGGAATTCACCGAGAAGCACAGCTGCCGGATCGGATCATGCAGCGGCTGGAAGCCGAGATGATCCGCGTCGAGCAGCGCGATATCCGCGCGCATCCCCGGCGCCAAGCGGCCGATATCGCCGATGCGGCAGGATTTAGCTCCGCTCTCGGTCGACATCTCGAACGATTCCTTGGCGCCCAGCCAAGTCGAGGTATCGAAGCTTTCGATCTTGTGCAGCATGGCGGCAAGGCGCAAAGCCTCGACCTGATCGGCGGTGTCGCTGGTCGCCATGCCGTCGGTCGCGACCGCGACGTTGACGCCGGCGAGGCGCAACGCACGCACCGGGCACACGCCGCTGCCGAGTTTGAGATTGCTGAGCGGATTATGCGTGACCGAGCAGCCGACATTGCCCATGCGCGCGATGTCGTCGGCCGTCAGCCAGATCGCATGGTTCATCGTCAGACGTTCGGTCAGCAGACCGAGATCGTCGAGATGCCGGACCAGCGTTTTGCCGAACAGGACTTGGCCGGTGATCGCCTGCGTCTTGGTTTCCAGCACATGCATATGCATGGCGAGATCGCGCTCCGCCGCGATACGGTTCAACGCTTGCAGCAATTCGGGGCTGCAACGCTGCGGCGCGCACGGGCCCAGTGCCAGCCCCAAACGGCCGTCGCTTTGCCCATGCCATTTCGCGTAATGGCGCTCGAACAGCGCCAGCAGCGTGGCGTCGCTCGGCATCGGCGATGCGGCGATACGCGCGCGCAATTCGGCCGGCACGATTTCTTTGTAGAACGGGATGCCGTACTCCATCGGCGCGTTCCACATGCTGACCGTGACGCGGGCGCGAAGCCCGATATCGCGATAGGCGGAAATCGTGCCGTCGAGCCCTTCGGGCGTGGCGGAAGGGTGGATCAGATCGTCTTGCAGCGTGGTGACGCCCGAGCGGATCGATTCCAGCGCACACAACATGCCGCGCAAATAATGCGCGCGCTCGGAAAGTTCGGGAAAGCCGAAGGGCGGATACGACATGGTCAGCCACGGCTCCAGCGGCAGATTGTCGTAAGCGCCCTGTTCGAAGGCCTCGTTGGAATGCATATGCGCGTTGACGAAGCCGGGCATCGCGATGCGGCGCGACGCGTCGATAACCTGGGCGTCCTCGGTTACGGCGAGGTCTTTGCCGATCGCCGCGATGCGGCCGTCGCGCACGAGGATATCGCCGCCGCGCAACGGCGCGCTATGCGCATCGGCGACGATCACGGCGTTGCGGATCAGGATCGGTCGGGTCATGTCGAGCGCGCCTTTGCGTAGCCAAATACGTTTGGTGTTGAGGCAATTTGCATGCCGGGGTGAATTTTGCGCCCTTGAACCAAGAACGCGCCACGGGATAAAACCGCCGCATCATGAATCCGATCTTCGCCGGCTTGCCGACCACGATTTTCGAGGAGATGTCCGCCCTCGCGCGCACGCACGACGCGGTCAATCTCGGTCAGGGTTTTCCCGACGATCCGGGCCCCGAAGACGTGCGCCGCAAAGCCGCCGAAGCGGTGATCGACGGCTGGAACCAATATCCGCCGATGCCGGGCATGCCCGAATTGCGCCAGGCGGTCGCCGCACACTACAAGGCGCATCAAGGCATCGACATCGATCCGATGGCCGAGGTGATGGTGACCTCGGGCGCGACCGAAGCGATCGCGGGCGCGTTGATGGCGTTGATCGAACCGGGCGACGAGGTCGTGCTGTTCGAGCCCTATTACGACGCCTATCTGCCGCTGATCCTGCGCGCGGGCGGTGTGCCGAAATTCGTGAAGCTGGCGCCGCCCGATTGGCGCTTCACGGCCGAACAACTCGCCGCCGCGATCGGGCCCAAGACGCGCGTCGTGCTGCTCAACAATCCGCTGAACCCGTCGGCGACGGTCTACAGCGCCGCGGAACTCGGCATGATCGCCAAGGCGCTGGAAGTTTCCAACGCGATCGTCGTGGCCGACGAGGTGTGGGAGCATGTCGTGTTCGACGGCCGCAAACACACCTCTGTGCTCGCGATCCCGGGCTTGCGCCATCGCAGCGTCAAGATCGGCTCGGCGGGCAAGATCTTCTCGCTGACCGGCTGGAAGGTCGGGTTCAGCGTCGCGTCGCCCGACATTTTGAAGGTGCTGATGAAGGCGCATCAGTTCCTGACCTTCACCACGCCGCCCAATCTGCAATCGGCCGTCGCTTACGGCCTCGGCAAGGATGCCGCGCATTTCGATGCGATGCGCGCCGATCTTCAGGCACGCCGCGATCATCTGGCGAAGGGCTTGGCGGGGGCGGGGTTCAAGACGCTGGCTTGCGAAGGCACCTATTTCATCAATGTCGATCTGGCACCGCTGGGGCTGACCGACGATCAGGAATTTTGCCGCCGCTTGGTGAAGGAAGCGCGCGTCGCGGCAATTCCGGTTTCGGCCTTCTACGCCGATGGCGGCATGCGTTCGGCGATCCGCTTCTGCTTCGCCAAAAAATACGAAACGCTCGACGCCGCCGTCGAACGCCTCGCCGCTTGGGCCCCGAAGCTCGCCGCTTGAGGCCCTTGCCAGCGCGCGCCGGTTGCGGGACAAACCTTCCTCGAACCAAATAAAGGGATGAGGAAACTTCCATGGCCGTGAAAGTCGCGATCGTCACCGGTGCTTCCAGCGGAATCGGCAAGGCCAGCGCCATTGCGCTTGCCAAGGCGGGCTACAAGGTCGGGTTGCTCGCGCGCCGTGCCGACAAGCTCGAAGCTGCGGTCGCCGAGATCAAGGCGGCGGGCGGCGACGCGATCGCCGTGGCCGCCGATGTCGGCAACCCCGCCCAGGTCGAAGCCGCGTTCGGTGCCGTGAAGGCGAAATGGGGCCGTCTCGATTTCCTGTTCAACAATGCCGGCATGGGCGCCCCCGCCATTCCGATGGAAGATTTGACGTTCGAGCAATGGAAGGCCGTGCTCGACGCGAATCTGACCGGATCGTTCCTGTGCGCGCAATCGGCGATCCGCATCATGAAGGCGCAGGATCCGCGCGGCGGGCGCATCGTCAATAACGGTTCGATCTCGGCCTACGCGCCGCGCCCGCATTCCGCACCCTATACGGCGACGAAACACGCGATCTCGGGCCTCACGCGCTCGATCGCGCTCGACGGGCGGCGCTACGACATCGCTTGCGGCCAGATCGATATCGGCAACGCGGCGACCGAGATGACCACGCGCATGGTCGATGGGCCGGGCGTGCCGCAAGCCAACGGCACGATGATGCACGAGCCGCGCATGGACGTGAGCAACGTCGCCAACTCGATCGTGCATATGGCGTCGCTGCCGCTCGACGCGAATATCCTGTTCATGAACGTTATGGCCACGAAGATGCCCTTCGTGGGCCGCGGCTAAGGGCGATGAAACGGGCGGCGCTGCGGATCGTCGTTCCGCTCGCCGCCCTTTTTCTTTTGTCCGCCTGCACGAATGCGCCGTCCTGCGCGCCCGACTTGGCGGCGGGAACGGCCATCGATCTTTATTTCGGGCGCGGCGTTCCGGGCGGGCGCGAAGTCACCGACGCCCAATGGCGGCACTTTGTCGAACAGGTTTTGATCCGCGAATTTCCGGATGGCTCGACGACATTCGACGCCAGCGGCACATGGTTCTCGACGCGCCAGAACCGCACGATTTCGGAACGCAGCGCCATGGTCAGCGTGATCGTGCCCGATGCGCGGGCGGCGTCGCCCAAGGTCGAACGCCTCATCGCCGAGTATAAGCAGCGCTTCGCGCAAGACTCGGTTTTGCGCGCCGAACGCGCGGTCTGCTTCGCGTTCTAGCCCCTTTGCACCGCGCAATCGCGCGCCGCTTCGGCGGCATTGCGCGCTTGCGGGAAAATCTCCGTCGGCTTGCCGAACCCGGCGGCGAATAGCTCGTTGACGCGCGAGGTATCGCGCGGAAGCTGGATATGCTCGATCTTGCCGACGACGCGATTGCTGGCGTCAACGCGCGCTTCCAATCCCCACCAGCCATTCACCGTGTCGCCCGGCACGCCGTAGCGCCGGTCGGTGATCCGCACGATCTTGCCGCCGTCGGTTTGCGGCGCGACGCTCGGCCACAACATGCCGTCGGCGAACCAGGCGAGGATCTTGCCTTCGCGCGTCGCCAGCACGGGGGCGAGTGCGGGATCGTCGATCCGCTTGAAACACGCCCACGCGATGGCGCCCTTCTGCAACGGCGAAGCGAAGCCCACGCGTGCACCATCGGGATCGTCGACCACAATGCGCCGCAGCCAGGGCTGGAAGATCGTGGTGTAGACCTGCAGATCGGCGGCCACGACGCCTTCGGCGCGCAATTGATTGCGCGCCATCGTTTCGACCGCTTTGTTCTGCGCGAGGCCGTAGAACAGATAGACGGTGCTGAGCGCCAATCCGGCGAGGATCAAGAGGCGCGTCGCCGTCGCGCGTGGTGCCACCAACGCGGCGATCGTGCCGATCAGCAGCGGCACGGTGTAACCGGGATCGATGATGCCGAGGCCCGAGACGAAGAAGCGCGTGTCGCTGAACGGGGCCAGCAATTGCGTGCCGTAGATCGTGAACCAATCGAGCAGCGGATGCGTGCCGATCCCCAGCGTGAACAACCCGATCCACGCCCAGATCGCGTCTTCCTCGCCGGCGGGCGTGAAGGGCTTGTTCTGGCGGCACCAGCACCACGCGGCCCAGCCCAAGGCGGGCCCGGCGAGTGCCGCGAACAGAAAGGAATGGCTGAAGCCGCGATGGCGCGCCCAGGATTCGAACTGGTCGGCGACGGGCAGGAAATTGTCGAGATCGGGGATCGTGCCGGCGATGGCGCCGGCGGCGATCGCGATACGGCCCAGGCGCTTGCCCGCGACGGCATAACCGACCGAGGCGCCGAGAACGATTTGGGAGAGGGAATCCAATGGGGGGACTTTCGTTGTCGTATGCGTGTGGTTAGATAGGATTCCCTGCCATTGGATCAAGCGGAACCCGACATGCCGTTACCCGTCACCGCGACATTGATCGTCATCGACATGCAACAGGCCGTCGATTTGCCCTATTGGGGGCCGCGCTGCAATCCGGGTGCGGAGACGGTGGTGGCGCGCTTGCTGGCGGCGTGGCGCGAACGCGGTCTGCCTGTCATTCATGTCCGCCACGATTCCGTCGAGCCCGATTCCGGCTATCGCCCCGACCGGCCGAGCCACGCGTTCAAGCCCGAGGCGATGCCGCTGCCGGGCGAAACCGTGATCGCCAAATCGACGAATTCGGCGTTCATCGGCACCGATCTCGAACGTCGCTTGCGCGATGCGAAGGCCGCACCGGTCGTGTTCGCGGGTGTCGCGACCAGCAATTCGGTCGAAGCGACGGTGCGCATGGCGGGCAATCTGGGCTTCGACGCCTGGATCGTCGCCGATGGATGCTTCACCTTCGACAAGACGCTGCTCGACGGGCGCGTGATCCCGGCCGCCGACGTCCACGCGCTGTCGCTCGCCAATCTCTCGGGCGAATACGCGCGCGTGGTGATGTCGGCGGAACTGCTTCAGGCCGTCAATGCGGGATAGTCGGTGTAGCCTTTCTCGGCGCCGCCGTAGAACGTCGCGCGGTCATAGCGGTTGAGTTGCGCCCCTGCGGCCAAACGCGCGGGCAAATCGGGATTGGCGATGAACAAGCGGCCGAAAGCGACGGCGTCGGCCGTGTTCTCGCCCAGCGCCTTCAGCGCGTTGTCGCGCGTGTAGCCGCCGGCGGAGATGAGCGTGCCCTTGAACTTGGCGCGCAGCAACTTTGCGGTGTCGGGGGCACCCTCGACCACGCCGTCGCCGCCGCCGGCCAGCGACGCGCGCGGCTCGATCACATGGATATAGGCGATGCCGCGCGCCGAAAGCTGTTCGGCGACATAGCCGAACAACGCGGGCGGGTCGTCGTCGCGCATGTCGTTGAACGTGCCGTAAGGCGACAGGCGCACGCCCACGCGGCCCTTGCCCCAAACGCCGATCGCGGCGTCGACGACTTCCAGCAACAGCCGCGCGCGGTTTTCGATCGATCCGCCGTATTGGTCGGTGCGCGTGTTGCTGCCGGTTTGCAGGAACTGATCGAGCAGATAACCGTTGGCGCCGTGGACTTCGACGCCGTCGAACCCGGCCGCCTTGGCATTGACCGCCCCTTGGCGGAAATCCTCGATCAGCGCCGGGATCTCGGCCGTTTCCAGCGCGCGCGGCGTTTCGAAGGCGACCGGCTTCCAATCGGGGCCGAACGTGCCGCCTTCGGGCTTGATCGCCGACGGGGCGACCGGCTGGGCGCCGCCGGGCAGCAGCGAACGATGCGAAATGCGCCCGACATGCCAAAGCTGCAACACCATCTTGCCGCCTTTGGCGTGGACGGCGTCGGTCACTTGGCGCCAGCCGGCGACTTGCGCGGGCGAATGGATGCCGGGTGTCGCGGGATAGCCCATACCGTAGGGCGTAACTTGCGTGGCTTCGGAAACGATCAGGCCCGCCCCGGCGCGCTGCGCGTAGTAAGTCGCCATCAAGGGCGTCGGCACGTTGTCCTTGACCGTACGCATGCGCGTCAGCGGCGCCATGACGACGCGGTTGGCCAGGGCGATATCGCCGGCCTGCACGGGTTTCAGGAAAGGCGAGTCATGCGTCGTCATGGGGACATCCGTTCGATAAAAGGGTTGCCACTGAGATGGTGTCGCGCGCGCGGGCGTCAACCCGGCGTCCCGTGCCGGCGGTGCCGGGGCGGGTACAGTTGCCAAGCCGGTCGCGGGCGGGCAATCTCTGGCCTGCGGGTTGCATCGCCTACCCCCGGTTTTGGGAGAAGTAGGGCATGTCCCTGCCGGGTTTGGGAGATTTCGCGTGAACGCAGCATCCCCTGGCGCGCCGGTTGCCTTCGACGAAATGCGCGCGCCCGACGGCACGGTCCGCGCCGCCTATGCGCGTTTGGCGCAATGGCTCGACAATACGCCGCCCGAATTGCTGGCGCGCAAGCGCCACGAAGCGGATGTGCTGTTCCGCCGCTTGGGCATCACCTTCGCGGTTTATGGCGAGGGCGGGGATACCGAACGTTTGATCCCGTTCGACGTGATCCCGCGCGTGCTGACCGCGCCCGAATGGGATGCGCTGTCGGAAGGCCTCGTGCAGCGCGTGAAGGCGTTGAACGCCTTTCTTTACGACGTCTATCACGGGCGCGAGATCGTGCGCGCCGGCAAGATTCCGGCCGAATTGATCGACGGCAACGAGCAATACCGGCCGGAGATGATCGGCGTCGAAGTGCCAGGCCGCATCTATACCCATATTGCCGGGATCGATGTGGTCCGTGTCGCGGCCGATCAGTTCTATGTGCTGGAGGATAATGTGCGCACGCCGTCGGGCGTGTCGTACATGCTGGAAAACCGCGAGGCGATGATGCGCCTCTTCCCCGAGCTGTTCGCGCGCAACCGCGTGCAGCCCGTGGGTCACTATCCGGATGAGCTTCTCAAATCGCTACGCTCGCTGCCGCCGTATAGTGCCGCCGACAAGGACGAGCCGACGGTCGTGATGATGACGCCCGGCGCCTATAACTCGGCCTATTTCGAACACGTCTTCCTGGCCGAGCAAATGGGTGTGGAACTCGTCGAAGGCCAGGACATGTTCGTCGAGGACGACAAGGTCTATATGCGCACGGTCGCGGGCCCGCGCCGTGTGGACGTGATCTATCGCCGTTTGGACGACGCATTCCTCGATCCCGCCGCCTTCCGGCCGGACTCGGCCTTGGGCGTGAAGGGTCTGTTCGAAGCCTATCGCAAAGGCAACGTGACGCTGGCGAATGCCGTGGGCACGGGTGTCGCCGACGACAAGGCGGTCTATCCCTACGTGCCCGACATGGTGCGCTTCTATCTGGGCGAGGAGCCCAAGCTCGCCAACGTGCCGACCTATTCGCTGCGCAAACCCGACGATCTCAAATACACGCTCGAACATCTGCCCGAACTCGTCGTCAAGGAAACCCATGGCTCGGGCGGTTACGGCATGCTGGTCGGGCCCAAATCCACCACGGCGGAGATCGAAGCGTTCCGTGCGCGCATCATCGCCAAGCCCGAGCTTTATATCGCACAGCCCACGCTGGCGCTGTCGACCTGCCCGACCTTCGTCGACGAAGGGGTGGCGCCGCGCCATCTCGATCTGCGGCCTTATCTGCTGGTCGGCAAGGACGTGAAGCTGGTGCCCGGCGGGTTGACGCGCGTCGCCTTGCGCAAGGGTTCGCTGGTCGTCAATTCCAGCCAAGGCGGCGGCACCAAAGACACTTGGGTTTTGGAGGGCTGATCATGGCGATGTTGTCCCGCGCCGCCGACCAGCTTTACTGGATGGCCCGGTATATGGAGCGCGCCGAGAATATGGCGCGCATCCTGGACGTGTCGTATCGCATGTCGCTGTCGTCGACCGACGGCGATTCCGAGCATATGCAATGGGGACCGGCCTTGGTCGTGGCGGGTTGCGAAGGCCCGTTCAAGGAAACCGGCCGCCCGACCGACGCGCGCAACGTGGTCGAGTATCTCGCCCTCGACCCCGCCAATCCGTCGTCGATCCGCAATTCGCTGGGGGCGGCGCGCGAAAACGCCCGCGCGATGCGCACTCAGATCACGACCGAGATGTGGGAATCGCTGAACGCCACGTGGCTCGAGATCCGCAATCTCGATTACGACAAGCTCGAAGCGATGGGGACGCGCGCCTTCTTCGATTGGGTGAAGGAACGCAGCCATCTGTTCCGCGGCGTCACCTACGGCACGATGCCGCGCGACGCCGCCTATCGCTTCGCGCGTATCGGCACGTTCTTGGAGCGCTGCGATTCGACCGCGCGCCTGCTCGACGTGAAGTACCACGTGCTGCTGCCCACGGCGCGCGATGTGGGCGGTGCCGTCGATTACTATCAATGGGGCGCCTTGTTGCGCTCGGTTTCGGCGTTCCAGGCCTATCGGCGCGTCTATCGCGACGTGATCAAGCCGCGCCGCGTGGCCGAATTGCTGATCCTGCGCGCCGATATGCCGCGCTCGATCGCGGCGTCGCTGGGCGAGTTGACCGCGCTGCTCGACGAGGTGCGCGAGCAATTCGGACGCAACTACCGCTCGGCGGGCTTGGCCCACACGATCCACGACCGGATCCGCTTCGCCAAAATCGACGAGGTTTTCGAATTCGGTCTGCACGAATTCCTGACCGATATCGTCGATTCCAACATGGCGATCGGAAAGGCGATTGCCGAGGACTTCGGTTTGCCGTATTGACCGCGCGAACCGGAGTGCGATGACATGACCTACGGCGTCGGCCTGCTGCTCGAAGACGGACTCGTCCTGTGCGCGGATTCGCGCACCAACGCGGGCGTCGATCACGTCGCCACCTTCCGCAAGATGCATGTCTGGGAAGCGCCGGGCGAGCGCTGCATGGTGCTGCTGACGGCGGGAAATCTCGCCATCGCGCAATCGGTCGTGACTTTGCTGACCGAAGGCATGGGGCCCGACAAGACCGAGACGATCCTGAACGTGCCGTCGATGTTCGAAGCGGCCCGCCTCGCCGGCCGCGCGGTGCGCGAGGTCTACGATCTCGACGCCGAACGGCTGAAGGAGCAGGGGGCGGAGTTCAACATCTCGATGATCCTGGGCGGGCAGATCAAAGGGCGGCGCTTGCGCCTCTTCCACATCTACTCCGCCGGCAATTTCATCGAAGCGACGGTCGAAACGCCCTATTTCCAGATCGGCGAAACCAAATACGGCAAGCCGATCCTCGACCGCGTCGTGTCGGGCCGCACGTCGCTGAACGAAGCGGCGAAATGCGCGCTGATCTCGATGGATTCGACGCTGCGTTCCAACGTGTCCGTCGGCTTGCCGATCGATATCGTCATTCTGCGCCGCGACGAATGCAAACTCGCGGTCAAGAAGCGCCTCGACGAAACCGATCTCTATTTTTCCGACATTCGCCGGCGCTGGTCGGAAGGCCTGCGCTCGGTCTTCCAGACCGTGCCGGATCCCGACTGGAAAGTTTGAGTTTAAGTGCCGATCTTCGATCCGTATTTCCTGGCGTTGGCGATCCCGGCTTTCCTTCTGGTCGGCATTTCGAAAGGCGGCTTCGGCGGCGGGCTCGGCTCGATGGGCGTGCCGCTGATGGCGCTGATCATTCCGGTGCCGCAGGCGGCGGCGATCATGCTGCCGCTGCTGATCGTCATGGATGCGTTCGGCGTCTGGCGCTATCGCAATGTCTGGTCGCGCGAGCATATGCCGATCCTGCTGACCGGCGGCATTATCGGAATCGTCATCGGTTATCTCGCCTTCCGCCATCTCGACGAACTCTGGGTCCGATTGCTGATCGGCCTGATCGCGGTCGTGTTCTCGGGCAAGGGCGTGCTCGATTCCTTGCGCGGCCGCCACGCCGCCACCGCGACCGTGCCGAACTGGCCCAAGGGCGTGTTCTGGTCGCTCATCTCCGGCGCCACCAGCTTCATCGCCAATGCGGGCGGGCCGCCGATCCAGGTCTATTTGCAGCCCTATAAGATGGACAAGACGCTGTTCGTCGGCACGCTGCTGGTGCTGTTCGCGATCATCAACTGGCTGAAATTCTTCCCTTACGTCTATCTCGGCCTGTTCACGTTCGAGAATATTTGGACGAGCCTCGCGCTGCTGCCGCTCGCCCCCATCGGCATGTGGGCGGGGTTCTGGCTGCACAGCCGCGTCGACCAGAAGCGCTTTTATTTCTGGTGCAATCTGTTCCTGTTCGCGACCGGCTGGAAGCTGGTCTACGACGCGGGCAAGGGGCTGTTCTTCGTCTGACCCGCGACGGAATGCCTCGGAAAAGGGGCTTGCCCAAAATTACTTTAAGTCTAAAGTATCTCCCCGAGGCATTTACGGAGCGGGGAACGGGCCATGAAGATCGTCAGCATCGGCGGCGGGCCGGCGGGTTTGTATCTCGCCATTTTGATGAAGACGGCGGATCCGTCGCACGACATCACGATCGTCGAGCGCAACAAGCCGGGCGACACGTTCGGCTTCGGCGTCGTTTTCTCCGACGAAACGCTCGGCAATTTCGCCGACGCCGATCGCGAAAGCTACGACGCGATCACCGCCGCCTTCGCGCATTGGACGGATATCGACGTCCACTACCAGGGCCAGGTCGTGACCTCCGCCGGCCACGGCTTCTCCGGCATGGCGCGGGTCAAGCTGCTCGACATCCTTGCCAAGCGCGCCGCCGATCTGGGCGTCAAGATCGTCCACGAGCGCGACGTGAAGGACGTGACCGAATTCCCGGACGCGGATCTGATCCTGGCGGCCGACGGCGTCAATTCCGCCATCCGCGCCAAATACGAAGCGAAGTTCAAACCGTCGCTCGACTGGCGGCGCAACAAATTCGTGTGGCTCGGCACCACGCGCCCGCATCCCGCCTTCACCTTCCATTTCAAGGAACATGAAAGCGGCCTCTATCGCGTCCACGCCTATCAATACGACGCGACGAACTCGACCTTCATCGTCGAGACGAGCGAAACGACGTGGAAGAAGGCGGGGCTCGACCAGGCGACGGAAGAGCAGACGCTGGCCTTCTGCGAGAAGCTGTTCGCCGATGAATTGGCGGGCCACAAGCTGATCGCCAATCGCTCGATCTGGCGCACCTTCCCGACGATCCGCAACGCGCATTGGCATTTCGACAACGTCGTGCTGATGGGCGATGCGTGCCACACCGCGCATTTCTCGATCGGCTCGGGCACCAAGCTCGCGATGGAAGACGCGATCGAGCTCGCCGCCGCGCTCAATTCGACCAGAAGCGTCAAGGAAGCGCTCGCCGCCTACGAAGCCAAGCGCAAGCCGCAGACCGAAGCGATCCAGCGCGCCGCGCAAACCTCGCTCGAATGGTTCGAGGAGACGGAGCGCTATATCGGCAAGCTCGATGCGCTGGAATTCGCTTTCGCGATGCTCACGCGCTCGATGCGCATCACGCATACGAATTTGAAGCTGCGCGATCCCGCCTTGGTCGCCAAGGTCGATCGGGATTTCGCGGCCAAGGCCGGCGTTGCGGGCGCGCCGCCGCCGATGTTCGTGCCGTACAAGATCGGCAAGATGGAAGTGCCCAACCGCATCGTCGTTTCGCCGATGTGCCAATACTCGGCCGAGGATGGCTTGCCGAACGATTGGCATCTTGTACATCTGGGCAGCCGCGCGCTCGGCGGGGCGGGGCTGATCCTGACCGAAATGACCGATGTCAGTGCCGAAGGGCGCATCACGCCGGGCTGTGCGGGTCTCTACAAAGACGAGCATGTCGCTTCGTGGAAGCGCGTGACCGATTTCGTCCACGCCAATTCGCCCGCCAAGATCGGCGTGCAGCTCGCCCATGCCGGGCGCAAGGGCTCGACCAAGCGCGCCTGGGAAGGCATCGATCAGCCCTTGCCCGACGGCAATTGGGAACTGGTGGCACCCTCGCCGCTACCCTACAAGAAGGGCAGCCAAACGCCGCGCGCGATGACCCGCGCCGATATGGACAAGGTCAAAGCCGATTTCGTCGCCGCGACCAAGCGCGCCGCCGCCGCCGGCTTCGACATTGTCGAGGTCCATATGGCGCATGGCTATCTGTTGGCGAGCTTCGTCTCGCCGCTGACCAACCAGCGCAGCGACGAATATGGCGGCACACTCGAAAAGCGGATGCGCTTCCCGCTGGAAGTGCTCGACGCCGTGCGCGCGACGTGGCCCAAGGAAAAGCCCATCGCCGTGCGCATCTCGGCGACCGATTGGAAGGAAGGCGGGACGACGCCCGACGAAGCCGTCGCCATCGCCAAGATGCTGAAGGCGCATGGCGCGGATATCGTCGACGTGTCGGCGGGCCAGACGGTCGACGACGACCATCCGGTCTATGGCCGCCTGTTCCAAACGCCTTTCGCCGACCGCATCCGCCAGGAAGCGGATGTGCCGGTGATGACGGTGGGGGCGATCTCCACTTGGGCCGACGCGAACACGATTCTGGCCGCGCGCCGCGCCGATCTTTGCGTGCTGGCACGCGCGCATTTGTACGATCCGTACTGGACGCGCCATGCGGCGCAGGAACAGGGCTACGATCTGCCCTGGCCGCCGCAATACAGCTCGGCGCGCAGCTTTACGCCGCGTCCCAGCCGGTAGTTTCCTTGGGAAAACCGGCGGCGGCGAGGCGCGCCATGATCGCGTCGCGCGTCGCGTCGTCGTAGCTCGCCCAGAGGCGGATCTCGCGCGATGTGCGCCCGCAGCCCGTGCAGCGCAGATCGGCATCGAGCCGGCAGATTTTAACGCAGGGCGATTTCATCGCGCGCCTCTTGCACGTAGCACTCGTCGCCGTCGCAGCACGGCGCGATGTTGATCTTGCAATGCTCGCATTGCATATGCCCGTGCACCCAAATCGGGCGCGTCGTGCGGTGGCACCAGGTGCAAACGGGCAAAGCGGCGCGGTCCATAAGGCGGCAGAGTGGCCGTGATTCGCGCGATCAGTAAACCCCCGCGACGCGCGCGCGTTGACGGACCAGCGCCAGCACCATTTTGCAGGCCGGCATCTCGTGCCCCGTGAGCGCGCCCATTTCGACCACCGCGCCCAGCAACGCGTCGATCTCCATCGGCTTCTTGGCTTCGAGGTCTTGCAGCATCGAGGTTTTATGCGCGCCGACTTCGGCCGCACCGTCGATGCGCTTTTCGACGTCGATGCCGAATTTGACGCCCAACGCTTCGCCGACCGCTTGCGCTTCCAGCATCATCGCGCGCGCCACGCCGCGCGTGCCCGGATCGCCGGTGATGATATCGAGCGTGGCGCCGGTCAGCGCCGACAGCGGGTTGAAGCACAGATTGCCCCACAGCTTCACCCACATATCGTCGCGGATGCGCGGGCGCACGGGCGCCTTCAAGCCGCCCTTGATCATCAATTCCGACAGCGCCGCGATGCGCTCGCTTTTCGATCCGTCGGGCTCGCCCA
This sequence comes from Tagaea sp., assembly GCA_965228135.1. Lineage (GTDB taxonomy): Bacteria > Pseudomonadota > Alphaproteobacteria > CACIAM-22H2 > CACIAM-22H2 > Tagaea. The sequence goes on along the minus strand of OZ245798.1, from coordinate 2,751,836 downwards.
GCGTGAAGCGGTTCGAATACGTGTGCTCGATCACGCCGGGGGCCAGGATATTCGCCGCCGGATAGACGACGCAGCCGATGGCGCGCTCGGGCCCGAGTTTGGTCCACAACGCCCCGCCCGGATCGACGGATTCGAGCCGCTTGCCGTCGTAAGGGCCGCCATGTTTGTGGAAATACCAATAGGGCACGCCGTTCATCGCCGTGACCAAGGCGGTCTTGGGGCCGAGCAGCGACGCGACCTGATCGACGGCGGCGACGAGGCCGTGGGCCTTCAAGCTGACGATGACGAAATCCTGCTCGCCCGCCTCGCGCGCGTCGCCGGCGAAATTCGCGTCCTTGATGATCGTCTCGCTGCCTTCGGAGATCAGCTTGATCCCGTCGCGCTTCATCGCTTCCAAATGCGCGCCGCGCGCGAAGAACGTGACGCGAGCCCCCGCTTGCGCGAGCTTCACGCCCATATAGCCGCCGATGGCCCCCGCACCGAAAATCAGAACGCGATTCACTTCGCGGCTCCCAAGCCCAGTTTGTCGGCCAGGCCGATGCGTTGCAGTTTGCCGGTCGCCCCCTTCGGGATTTCGGCAAGGATCACGACCCGGCGCGGCACTTTGAAATCGGCGAGGCGCTTGGCCGCAAAATCGCGGATCTCGCGCTCGGTCGTTGCCTGGCCTTCGCGCAGCACGATCGCGGCGGCGACGTCTTCGCCCAATTTGTCGTGCGGCATGGCGAAAGTCACGACCTGCGCCACGGCCGGGTGATCCATGATCACTTCGTCGACCTCGAGGGGCGAGACCTTCTCGCCGCCGCGATTGATCAGCTCCTTCAACCGCCCGGTGATGCGCAAATAGCCTTCGTCGTCCAGCGTGCCTTGGTCGCCGGTGCGGAACCAGCCGCCCGCGAAGGCTTTGAGATTGGCGTCGGGATTGGCTTCGTAGCCTTTGGTCACGTTGGGGCCGCGAATGACGATCTCGCCGAGCGCCCCCTTGGGAAGAAGATTGCCTTCCTCGTCCATGATCGCGACTTCCGGCCCCGCGGCGATGCCGACCGAGCCGGGCTTGCGCGCGGCGGGCGGCAGCGGGTTCGACGCCATTTGATGCGCGGCCTCGGTCATGCCGTAGCTTTCGATCACCGGGCAGCCGAACGCGGCTTCGAGTTCGAGCATCACTTGCGGCGGCAAGGAGGCGGAGGACGAGCGGATGAAGCGAAGCCCCGCGCGCGCGAGGCTTTCCTTGTTGCGCTCGGCGCGCGCCAGGATCGCTTGATGCATCGTGGGTACAGCCGTGTACCAGCTCGGTTTCGCCTCATCGAGCCAGCCGAAGAATTTGAGCGCGTTGAAGCCCGGCGTGCACACCGTGCCGCCGCCGGCGGCGAGCGACGACAGCACCGCCGCGATCAAACCGTGGATATGGAACAGCGGCATGATGTTGAGGCATTTGTCGCCCGGCGTCAGCGCCAGCGTCTTGCCGATATGCCGGGCCGACGCGCAGATATTCGCCTGCGCCAGCGGCACGATCTTGGGCCGCGACGTGGTGCCCGAGGTATGCAGGATCAGCGCGATGTCGTCCGCTTGCGCGGGGCCGGGCTGCGCGGCGGTGCCCTTCAGCAGCGACGACAGCGTGTAGGAGCCTGCCCCGGCGTCGCGCATCGGCGTCAATTCGATCAACGGCACGCCGAGTTTCGCGGCGGCCGCGCGCGCGGGCGTTTCATCGCCCTTCTGCACCAGCACCGCCTTGGCTTTGAGATCGGCGATGTAGAACTCGAACTCTTCCTGCCGATAGGCGGGATTGAGCGGGGCGGTCGTCGCCGCACCGGCAACGCATAGGAAGGCGGCGGCCATCTCCGGGCCGTTGGGCAGTACGATCGCCACGCGATCGTCGCGGCCGATTCCCATCGCGTTCAAATCGGCGATCGTCTTGGCCGCGAGTTTGCGCAAGCCCGCGAATGAAAGGGGCGGCGTCTCGGGGCACCCGAGCGCCATGTCGTCGTCTTTGCCGATACGCAGAAGTTCCGAAACCGTCGTGAACGCCATTGCCGTCGTCCTCCCGAGGTGGAAGACGATTCCGTATCAGAGAGCGGAACGCCTGCCTAGGCGGCGACTGAGGCGCCCGTGCGCGCGGTATCGACGATATTCTGTGCGGCCGTATAGGCCATCGTGCCCTGGCGCCAATCCTCGTGATGGGCGGCCATATGCAGCGTCTCCTGGGCGTAGCGCTGGGCGGCGAAGCCCAGATCGGCCGGGGCGCGGCCGGTTTCGCCGACCATCTCGTCGGCGAAGCTGCGTTTGCGCTGGGGGCCCTGGCCCCGTCGGGCCAGGGCATCCACCAGCCCCGCCATCTGTTCGGCGGAGAGCCCGAGCCCCGTCGTCGTATCGGCGGCTTCGGGTTGGACGCGGCGCGCCGACGCATTCCCCTCCGGCGCGGCGCGCTTGGCGCCGGGCGGTGGCAGCAGGAAAACATTGGACGCCGCGTTCATGGGATTAATGTAAAATTTTATGAAAATCGGAGTCAACTGGAATCTGGCATTCGATTCAAATTGTAGTTAATATCCGAATACCCGCCGATGCTCGAAATCCCCGCCGTTTCAAGTATTTGCCGATTTGGGGCGGCGGGCTAGACTGCCGCTTCAACGATCGGCAATTCGAGGCCGCGCATTCCAATGTCCGATACGGGTTCCACCGACCGCGCTTTGCGCGCCCTGGAAGGGGCGGGTGACGCCGCTTACGTCTGGGACCTCGCGACCGATGCGGTCGAATGGGCGGGGCGCGCTGAAGATACGTTCGGGCCGCGCGGCGATTTTCCGCCCACCGGCCAAGTGCTGCAAAGCCGGATCTATGCCGAGGATTTGCCCGGCCGGGTGAAGGCGCTGTCGGCGCATTTCGTCGACCGGCTCGCCTACGATCTCGATTATCGCATTCGCGGCGATGGCGGGGCGCTGATCTGGGTGCATGATCGCGGCCGCGCCGAATTCGCGCCCGACGGAAGGCCGATCCGCGTGGCCGGCACGTTGCGCGCGATCACGGCGCGCAAGGAACGCGAAGCGCGGCTCGAATATCTCGCGAATTACGATGCGCTGACCGGCCATTTCAACGCCGTGCGGTTGCGCGAATCGCTCGACCATCAGCTTGCCTATGCCGCGCGCTACGAGGCACCCGGCGCCTTTCTGCTGATCGGCATCGACAATCTGGGCGCCATCAACGACGCGTTCGGCTGGGCGACCGCCGATGCGATTCTGGTCGGCGTGGGTCAACGTCTCGAACGCGCGCTGCGCGAATCCGACGTGATCGGCCGTGCGGGCGGCGACCGCTTCGGCTTGGTGCTGGCGCATTGTCCGGAAAGCGAGATCGGCCTCGCCGCCGATCGTTTGCTCAGCACCGTGCGTTCGGCCCCCATCGAAACGCCGGACGGGCCGATCCATGTCACCGCGTCCGCCGGTGCGGTGCTGTTCATGGGCCAAGGCCCGTCGGGCGTGGAAATTCAGGCGCGCGCGGAATCGGCCCTCGCCGAAGCCAAGCGCGCGGGCCGCAATCGTTATGCGATTTTCTCGGCGAGCCCCGCCCAGCGTGAACTTCATCAGCGCTTGGTCGCGATCTCGTCGGATGTGCAGGCCGCACTCAAAGACGAACGTCTCGTCTTCGCCTTTCAGCCGGTGGTCGGCGCCGAGAGTCATAAAGTCCATCACTACGAAGCCTTGCTTCGACTTCAGCGCATGGACGGCACGATCGCGCCCGCGGGCTCGTTCATTCCCATCGTCGAGCAGACCGGCTTGATGCGCTTGCTCGATCGGCGCGTGCTGGAAATGTCGATCGGCGAACTCAATCGCTGGCCGGATGTTTCGCTCGCGATCAACATCTCCGGTTTGACGGCGGGCGATCCGACATGGCTGCGCGCGCTGTCCGGGTTCGTGAAGGGGCGGCCGGAAATCGCGCAGCGTCTGATCGTCGAGATCACCGAAACGGTGGCGATTCAGGATATCGACGAGACGGCGAAATTCGTCGCCGCCGTGCGCGATTTGGGCTGCCGCGTGGCGCTCGACGATTTCGGCGCCGGCTACACCAGCTTCCGCAATCTGAAGGCGCTGGCGGTGGACAGCGTGAAGATCGACGGGTCTTTCGTGCGCGGCCTCGCCGACAACGTCGACAACCAGCTGTTCATCCGCACGCTGCTGGGCCTCGCCGAAGGCTTTGGCCTCGAAACCGTCGCCGAATGCGTCGAGAACGTCCAAGAAGCGCAGCATCTCGCCAAGCGCGGCGTCAATCTGCTGCAAGGCAATCTGTTCGGCCTGCCCAGCATCGAACGGCCGTGGTTGGCGCCCTTGGGCCTCGACGATCTTTCGACCAAGCCCGCACGGCCCAACTTCGCCGTCATTCCCGGCAAGAACTAGCGCCGGCCGAACAGCTTTTCGATGTCGGCGAGTTTGAGTTCGACGTAAGTCGGGCGGCCGTGATTGCACTGGCCCGAATGGGGTGTCGCTTCCATCTGGCGCAGCAGCGCGTCCATTTCGGGGCCCGACAAACGGCGGCCCGCGCGCACCGAACCATGGCACGCCATCGTGCCGCAGACATCGCCGAGGCGTTCTTTGAGCGACAATGCCGCGCCGTGCTCGGCGATCTCGTCGGCGAGATCGCGCAGCAAGCCGCGCACATCGACTTCGCCCAGCAACGCGGGCGTCTCGCGCACGGCGATGGCACCAGGCCCGAAAGCCTCGATGGCGAGGCCCAATTCGCCAAGCTCGTCGGCGCGCGCCAGCAGCGCCGCGCAATCCTTGTCGCCGAGCTCGACGATCTCCGGGATCAGCAGCGCCTGGCGCTTCACGGCACCCGTCGCCAGGGCCGCCTTCATGCGCTCGTAGACCAAGCGTTCATGCGCCGCGTGCTGATCGACGATGACGATGCCGTCGCTGGTTTGCGCGACGATATAGGTTTCGTGCACCTGGGCGCGCGCCACCCCCAAGGGCAGATTGCCGGTCGCGATGGCCGATGCTTCGGGCATCGGCGCGGAAGGCGGCGCGCTGGGTGCGAGCGGCGCATGATATTCGTAGCTGCGCTCCGCCAAATCGGGCGCAATCGCATTCGGCGCCGAAAACGCGTATTGCGGCGGCGGCAGGGTTTGCGGCCGGACCAGATCGATCGCTTCGACCGCGACCGACGTGGCCGCGCGGAAACCCGCACGATCCAACGCCTCGCGCAACGATCCCACGATCAATCCGCGAATGCGGGCGGGATCGCGGAAGCGCACTTCGGTTTTCGCCGGATGCACATTCGCGTCGACCAGATCGGTCGGCAGCGTCAGGAAAAGGGCGAGCACCGGATGGCGGTCGCGCGCCAGGAAATCGGCATAGGCGCCGCGCACCGCACCCGCCAGCAGCTTGTCGCGCACCGGCCGCCCGTTGACGAACAGATATTGGTGCTGCGACGTCGCGCGATTGTAAGTCGGCAAGCCCGCATGCCCGTCGAGCTTGATCGCCCCTTCGTCGGCGTCGCGCTGCGCCAGCACGTCGACGGCGCTGCCGAGGAATTCCTTGCCCACGACGGCGGCGATGCGGTCGAGGCGCGGCGCGGGCGGCAGTTTCAGGATCGTGCGCCCGTCGGATGTCAGCTCGAACCCGATTTCGGGATGCGCCATGGCGAGCCGCGCGATCGCATCCTCGCAAGCCTCGCGTTCGGCGCGTTCGCCCTTGAGGAATTTGAGACGTGCGGGCGTCGCGTAGAAAAGATCGCGCACTTCGACGCGCGTCCCCGGCGGATGCGCGGAGGGTACAGGCTTGCCCTTGCGCCCGCCCTCGACCGATATCGACCACGCATCGGCCGCTTCGCGCGCGCGGCTCGCGATGGTCAATCGCGCGACCGCGCCGATCGACGGCAAGGCTTCGCCCCGGAAGCCCAGCGTGCGGATCGCCAGCAGATCGTCGCCGGGCAGTTTCGATGTCGCGTGACGCTCGACCGCGAGGTCGAGCTCGTCCGGCGTCATGCCCTTGCCGTCGTCGGTGACGACGATCGCCGCACGCCCCGCTTCGGAAAGATTGACCGCGATGCGCGTCGCCCCCGCGTCGATCGCGTTTTCGACAAGCTCCTTCACGGCCGCCGCCGGCCGCTCGATCACCTCGCCCGCCGCGATGCGGTTGACGAGGGTTTCCGGCAGGCGGCGTATCGTCACGCCATGCCCTTAAGGTAAGCGCGCGCCAGGCGCTTGCCGTCTTCCACGGCCGGCTGGTCGAACGGCTCGACGTCGAACAACGCGGCGGCGATGACGGTTTCGAGCATGAAATGCATCATCAGCGCGCCCAGCGTCGTTTCGTCGAGCGTGGGCAGCGTGAACACGCGCACCGGCCGGCCGCGACGGGCCAAGGTTTCGACCGTCGCGCGCCACGACACGTCGAGCAGATCGCCCATCGTGCGGTTCTCGAGCCAGTCGAGCGACGAATCGCCCAGCGCGTCCTTGGAATAGCGCGGACCCGCCCCCTTGGTTTCGCGCGCGACGACGGTGATCAGCTTGTCGGCCGGGCCGTCGAGCCAGAGCTGCAACTGGCTGTGCTGATCGACGGTGCCCAGCGCGCGGATCGGCGTCGTGCCGTGGCCGCCTTTGCCCAGGCTTTCGGCCCACAACTGCGCATACCATTGCGCGAAGGGCGCGAGCGCGTCGACATAGGGGCACAGCACGCTGGTGCGCACGCCGCGCGCGTTGAACGCGGCGGAAAGGGCCGCCCCTTGCGCAGGGGCCGACGCCAGCGGATCGGCCAGGGCCGCATCGCGCGCCATCGCCGCACCTTTGCGAAGGGCGCGGATATCGAGGCCGAGCAACGCCGCCGGGATCAAACCCACGGCGGACAGCACCGAGAATCGCCCGCCCAACGTGGTCGGATGATCGACGGTCGAAAGCTTGTAGCGTTTGGCAAGACGCGCCAGCGCGTTATCCGTGGGCTCGGTCAGCGCGATGGCTTGCGCGGCCGGATCGGCGAGCTTGGGCAGCAGCGCATGCGCTTGCGACAGCGTTTCGGCAGTACCCCCGGATTTCGACACGATCAACGCGCCGGTGGTCTTGGGATCGAGATCGGCGATCAGGCGTTCGAAGGCGAAGGGGTCGACATTCTCCGCCACGATCAAATGCGGCTTGCCTTTGACGCCCAGCCCCGTGCCCGCGTCGGCGAGGGCCGCGAGGGCGCGCGCGCCCAGGCTCGACCCGCCCGTTCCGAGCAGCACGACGGTCGAAAATTTCGACAGCGTCGTGGCCGCATTCTCGATGGCGGCGAGATCGTCGCTGCGGTCGGGCTGGTCGAGGAATGCGTAAGTGCCCTTGCCGACCGCCGCACGCAACGCGGCGACCGTGTCGCGCGTTTGGTCGAGCCAGGTTTCGAGCACTTGGCGGTCGAACCCTTCGACCAGATCGAAGCAATGGCGAAGGTCCTGATGATAGGGCAGGGAATTTGTCATGGGCGCACCGGAATCGGATTGGAGAATATCGTACCCCCTGAATATAGGGAGGCGCAGCCTCTATTCCGAGGCCTGAATGCCTTGCGGTTCGCCCGCCAGCACGACGATCAATTTCGCCGGATCGTAGAGGCGGCGTGCCGCACGGCGCGCTTGTTCCGGCGTCACCGCGTCGATCCGCCGCTTGCGCTCATCGAACCAATCGCGGCCGCGCCCGTCGAGCCGCGCCGCGACCAATAGCCGCGCGATGCGGTCGGAACGGTCGAATTGCAGCGGGAACGACCCGTTGAGGTAGTCCTTGGCGCCCTGCAATTCGGCGTCGGTCGGGCCTTCCGCCCCCATCCGCGCCCAGTCGGCGCGCACGAGTTCCAGCGCGCGGGCGATGCGCCCGTTCTCGCTGGAGAAACTGCCTTGCACGATCGCCGCGCGGTCGAACACCGCAAGGCCCGTGCCCACGCCATAGGTCAGGCCTTCGCGTTCGCGCACGCTCAGCATCAAGCGCGAATTGAAACCGCCGCCGCCCAGCACATAGTTGACGAGGGCCGCCGCGTAGAAATCCGGATCGTCGCGCTCGATCCCTTGCTGGCCGAAAATCGCGAAAGTCTGCGTGCCCGGCCGGCGAATGATCAGCGTGCGCGCCGGGCTGGTGATTTCGATACGCGGGATCTCGATTGTTTCGGCTTTCGAGGGCAACGCGCCGAACGCGCGATCGAGCAATTGGCCCAGGCGTTCGGGTGTGACGTCGCCCACCGCCGCGACGACCAGATTGTCGCGCGCGTAACGCTTGGCAAGCTGGCCGCGCAGATCGTCGATCGTGATGGCGCGCACCGTGTCGGCCGACCCCCGCGATTGGCGCGCGTAAGGATGATCGCCCAGCGCCACCTTGGCGAAGGCGCGGCGCGCCAGCGTCTGCGGATTGGCATCTTCCTGCGCAATGCCTTGCACGATGCGCGCACGCACGCGTTCCACGTCGCGGGTATCGAAGCGCGGCTTGGTCAGCGCCAGCGCCAGAAGGTCGGCCCCGCGATCCGCGTCGCGCGACAACAGGCGCAAGCCGCCTTGCAACGTATCGGTACCGGCCGAGAAGCCCAGCGTGATCGAACGATCTTCAAGCGCGCGCGCGAAGCCTTGTTGATCCAGATCACCCGCCCCCGAGGTGAGCAGATCGGCGGTCATCGCGGCGAGGCCGAGTTTGTCGGCCGGGTCGGCGGCCGTGCCGCCGCGCCAGGAGAATTCGAGCGCCAGGACCGGCAAGGCGGGATCGCGGATCAGCCACGCGACGATGCCGCCGGGGCTGCGCACTTCCTCGATATTCTGGGCGCGTGCGGGCGCGATGGTGACGACGAACAGGAAAGCGATCAGCAGCAGCTTGCGCATCACGAACCCGGCTTGGGCAACAACAGCCCGGTGGTGTAACCGTCCTGCGACAGGATCGCGCGCAACGCGGCGTTGACGCGTTCGGGCGTCACGGCGGCGATGCGCGCGGGCCAGGATTCGACCCAGGCGACATCCTTGCCGGTGGCGAAGGCGATGCCGAAGGCGCGGGGCGCTGCCTGCACGCCGTCGCGCGCGAAGATTGCTTGGTCGAGCGTGCGGGCCTTGGCGCGCTCCACTTCTTCCGCCGGAAGACCGTCGCGCAGAATGTCGCGCAATGTCGCTTCGATCGCGGTTTCGAGTTCGGTGGGCGAGGTCCCGTCGCGCGGGCTCGCGAAAATCCAGAACGACGACAGATCGAAGGCCGATCCGTCGTAAGCCGCCCCGATGCCCGAGGCGAGCGGCTTGTCGTGGACAAGCGCGCGCACCAGCAAGCTGGTCGGCCCGCCGCCCAGAATTTCCGCCGCGATTTCCAGCGCATCGACCGCATCGCGGTCCAGCACGTTGGGCAGATCGCGGTTATGCGAAGGCGCATGCCAGGCGCGCGACCATGACGGCTGGCGCACGCGCGGATCTTTGAGTTCCACGCGCTTGGCGCCGATGGCGGGCGGTTCCTGCGGGCGCACGCGCTCGGGTACGGCTTTGCGCGCGACGGGGCCGTAGTAACGCTCGGCGAGCGCTTTCACTTGGTCGGCCTTCACGTCGCCGGCGACGATCAGCATCGCGTTATTGGGCGCGTACCATTTGCCGTACCAGTCGAGCGCGTTTTGGCGCGTCAGCGCCTGCATCTCGTGTTCCCAGCCGATGACCGGGCGTCCATACGGGTGATTGACGAACAACGACGCCATCAATTGCTCGCGCAAACGCGAGGACGGGCGCTGATCGACGACCTGGCGGCGCTCCTCGACGATCACGTCGCGCTCGGGCAGGACTTGCGCGTCGGCGAGCGCCAGATTGGCCATGCGATCGGCTTCGATGCGCATCATGTCTTCCAGCCGGTCGCTGGCGACGGTCTGGAAATAGGCGGTGTAGTCGTGGCTGGTGAAGGCGTTGTCGCGCCCGCCGAAGCGCGCGACGATGCGGCTGAAATCGCCGGGCGGGATGCTCGGCGTGCCCTTGAACATCAGATGTTCGAGGAAATGGGCGATGCCGGAGGTGCCTTGCGCCTCGTCGGCCGCACCGGTCTTGTACCAGACCATTTGCGTGACGACCGGGGCGCGGCTGTTTTCGATCACCACGACCTTCAGGCCGTTGGCAAGATCGAAGGTCTTGGGCTCGAAGACTTGCGCAAACGCGGGCGTGCCGGCGATCAGGCACGCGACGACGGCGAAGGCGGCGAGAAAGCGGCTCAGAAAATCCCCTCGAGCCAACCGCGCTGGCGCTTGCGCACCGTGGCGACGCTGCCGTCCGATGCCGGGCGGCCGGTCGCGGCGGCTTCGCGCAGGCGCTGGGATTCGCGCGTCGCGTCGAGCTGTTCGCCCTGGCCCGGATTATTGGCGCGCCAGAACATCAGCTTGTCGACGAAGCTGCGATCGGCTTCGGCAAGCTGGGTGGTTTCGCGGTCGAGCTGCTCGCGAATATTGGTCTCGACCTTATCGCCGCCCGTCTTGGAGACCAGCGCGTGTTCGCCGGTCGAACCCGGCCCTTGCGGGCCGGCGGCCGCGTTGCGCGCGGCGGCGGTGTTGCCGAACACGGCGACGCGCGCTTGATCGGTGGGCGATTGTTCCTGCGGGCGCGCGGCACCCGGGGCGGGCGGACGCAGGCCGAAATCGGGCGGCAGGGTCAGCGGGGCCCGCGTCACGACGTTGAATTCGTCGGGCGAAACCTTTTCCCAGCCGATGGCTCTGCGCGTTTCGGCGCACGCACTCAACGCCAACGCGGCGCCAAGGCCGGCGGCGGCGAGGACGATGCGGGACGGGATCGATCGCGTTTTCATCCGCTTATTTTACCCGATTTGTCGCCGGCCGTAAAAGCATCCCAAAACAGGCAGGCCACGCCGATGGTAATTGCCGCATCGGCCACGTTGAAGGCGGGCCAATGCCAGCCAAAGGCATGAAAATCCAGGAAATCGAACACCGCGCCGTAGCGCAGACGGTCGACCACGTTGCCGATCGCCCCGCCGATCACCAGCCCGAGCCCAAGAAGAATTACGGGCGTTTCGGCCCGGGCGAGCCATACGCCAAGCCCGATCACGATGGCGGCGGCGAGGCCGACGAAGATGAACGACGCCTCCGATGAGCCCGAATTGAACAGGCCGAAACTGACGCCGTAATTCCATACGACGACCAGATTGAAGAACGGCGCCACCTCCACCGACGGGCGGAACCCGGCGATGAGGTAGAGATACATGACGTATTTCACCGCCTGGTCGAGGACCAGCACCGACGCCGCCAGCGCCAGCCCGCGCTTCAGATTTTCGCTGCGGTTGTTCAAGCGCGATCCACCGCGTCGGCGCAGCGCACGCAAATGCGCGGATGCTTCGCCACGCTGCCGACTTCCGGCAGCACGCGCCAGCAGCGCTCGCATTTCTGGCCGCCGGCGATGCCCACACTCGCCGCGACACCCGGCACTTCGTTCAAGCGGAACGCGCCGTCGGGACCCGCCCCGTCCGCGACCTTGTGGTCGGAGACGATCAGCAATTCGTCCCAGATTTCCTTGGGCAGCGAGGCGTAGAGCGCCTTGTCGGCGAGATGGATCGTCGGATCGGCTTGCAGCGAGGCGCCGATCTTCTTGTCGGCGCGCGCCAACTCGATCGCACCGGTGACGACGCGGCGAAGCTCGCGGATTTTCTCCCATTTCTCGGCGAGTGCCGCATCGGCCCAGGCCGAAGGCGTTTCGGGGAAAAGCTGGAGATGAACGGATTCGTCGTCGCCGGGATGGCGGGCGAGCCACGCTTCCTCGGCCGTGAAGCACAGCACGGGGGCGAGCCATTTCACCAGGCAATCGAAGGCGAAGGCCATCACCGTGCGTGTGGCACGCCGGCGCAAACTATCCGGCGCGTCGCAATACAGCGCGTCCTTGCGTACGTCGAAATAGAAGGCCGACAGATCGACCGCGCAGAAATTATGCAGGGCGACGTAGAAGCGCGTGAAGTCGTGCGTCGCCAGGCATTCGCGCAGCAGAAGGTCGAGATCGCGCAGCTTGTGCAGCACATAGCGCTCGAGCTCGGGCAGGTCGGCGATCGCGACGGATTCCTTCGTCGCGTCGTAGCCTTCCAGCGCGCCCAGCAGATAGCGCAGCGTGTTGCGCAGGCGGCGGTAATATTCGGCCTGCTGCTTCAGGATCTCCGGCCCGATGCGAAGGTCTTCGGAATAATCCGACGCGACGACCCACAGGCGCAGAATATCCGCGCCGTATTGCTCGATGACTTGCTGGGGGGCCGTGACGTTGCCCAGCGACTTCGACATTTTGCGGCCCTGCTCGTCGAGCACGAAGCCGTGGGTCAGCACGGCCTCATAGGGGGCGCGACCGCGCGTCCCGCAAGCTTCGAGCAGCGAGGAATGGAACCAGCCGCGATGCTGGTCGGAGCCTTCGAGATAAAGCGAGGCCGGCCATTTCAAATTCCAGCCGACGGCTTTGCCCGGTTCTTCCAGCGTGAAGGCGTGCGTCGATCCGGAATCGAACCAGACGTCGATCACATCGACGATCTGTTCGTAATCGTCCGGGTTGCGATCGTTGCCCAGGAAGCGCGCGGGCGGCGAGGAATACCAAGCATCCGCGCCCTCGGCCGCGAAGGCCTGGGCGATACGCTCGAACACCGCTTCGTCGCGCAGCAACTGGCCGGTCTTTTTTTCGACGAACACGGCTATGGGCACGCCCCAAGCGCGCTGGCGCGAGATGCACCAATCGGGGCGCGTTTCGATCATCGAGCGGATGCGGTTTTCGCCCGCCGCCGGGAACCAATCGGTCGCCGAGATCGCGTCCAGTGCTTTCTGCCGCAGATCGTTCGCCGTCATGGAGATGAACCATTGCGGCGTGTTGCGGAAAATCAGCGGCGCCTTCGAGCGCCAGGAATGCGGATAGGAATGCTGGATATAGGCGACGGCGAGCAGCTTGCCGCCGGCATCCAGCGCCTGGATCACGGCCTTGTTGGCGTCGCCCGGCTTGCCTTGCGGCGTATAAACGCGCCGGCCCGCGAATAATGCGACATGCGGATAATAGGAGCCGTCGGCCGAAACCGTTTGCGGGATTTCGACGTTGTTCTTGAGGCCGAGTTCGTAGTCGTCCGCGCCATGGCCGGGCGCGATGTGTACGAAGCCGGTACCCGCCTCGGTCGTCACGAAATCGCCGGTATGGACGATCACGTCGAAGCCGTAATAGGGATCGGCCTCGCGCAGCGGATGCGCGCACACGGTCCCGGCCAATTCGGCGCCCGTCGCGCGATCATCCAGCGAGACTTCGACTTCGGCGATCTTCGCCGCTTCGACGAATTCGGTCGTCAGCGCCTTCGCCACGATATAGCGCTGGCCCGGTTTCGCCTTCGAATCCGCATGGACCGACTTGACCGTCAGCAGGTCGTATTCGATCTCCGCCCCTGCGGCGAGCGCGCGGTTGCCCGGGATCGTCCAGGGCGTGGTCGTCCAGATCACGATCGACGCACCCGCATGGCGCGGGTTTTTCGGCGTGACGATCGGGAAGGCGACGTGGATCGTCGTGCTCTTATGGTCGTGATACTCGATTTCGGCTTCGGCCAAGGCGGTCTTCTCGACCACCGACCACATCACCGGCTTCGAGCCGCGATACAGCCCGCCATTCATCGCGAATTTCGCGATCTCGCGTGCGATCTGCGATTCGGCGGCATAGGACATGGTCGAATATGGGTTCGCCCAATCGCCGATCACGCCCAGGCGCTTGAATTCCTCGCGCTGGATGTCGATCCATTTGGCCGCGAAGTCGCGGCATTCGCGGCGGAACTCGACGATGTCGACCTTGTCCTTGTCCTTGCCCTTGGCGCGATACTCCTCCTCGATCTTCCATTCGATGGGAAGACCGTGGCAGTCCCAGCCCGGCACGTAATCGGCGTCCTTGCCCAGCATCTGCTGGCCGCGATTGATCGCGTCCTTCAGAATCTTGTTCAGCGCGTGGCCGATATGCAGATGCCCGTTGGCGTAAGGCGGGCCGTCATGCAGCACGAATTTCTCGCGGCCCTTGGCGGCTTCGCGCTGGCGGCGGTAAAGCCCCATCTTCTCCCAGCGCGCCAGCGTGGCGGGCTCGCGCTTGGGCAATTCGCCGCGCATCGGGAAGTCGGTCTTGGGCAGGAAGACGGTGCTTTTGTAGTCGACGGTCATCGTGCGGTCGGGCCCTTCAGGCGGCTTCGCGAAGACGTGCGGCCATCAGCTGCACGTCGCGCACGCCGGGAAAATTCGCCAGCACCAGCGCCACGTGTTCGGCGGCGTTGCTCTCCAATCCCCGGCAATCGACGCGAAGATCGAGCTCGCCGCCCGAAACGCGCGCTTCGAAAAGATCGGGAAGAACGTCGCGCTTGGCGAATTCCTCGAGCACGCGGGCGGTAAGGCCCATCACGGGCTCGGCGCGGACGACGTAACGGCGGACGGGATCGGCTTTAGACGAATGCATGATACGCGGACTCCAAACGGGTCTGTCTCGGGACGAACGAAAACTCCCGGTCCTGGCGAAGGACCGGGCGGATAATTCGCCCGTCGAGAGCCCGATGGAGGTCGTGCGTGATCATCGGCGGCGAATATAGCCGCCTACACCCTCGCGTCAACAGGGCGGGCGGGTTGCTCGAACATGTCGAATTTGATATATTCCAAGCATGGCGTACAAGCCGCTCGCTTGGATCGGATCGGCGCTCGCCGATTTGAAGGCGTTTCCCGACGCTGTGCGGGATGATATCGGGCACGCGCTGTGGATCGCCCAGCAGGGCGGCAAAGCGCCACACGCGAAGCCGTTACGCGGCTTCGGCGGGGCGGGTGTGCTGGAGGTTGTGGCCGACCACGACAAGGACACCTATCGGGCGGTCTATACCGTCCGTTTCGCGGAATGTGTGTACGTTCTGCACGCCTTCCAGAAGAAATCGAAGTCCGGCATCGCCACGCCGAGGCCGGACATGGATCTGATCGAGCGTCGGCTTAAGGCGGCGCGCGAGGAGTACGAACGATGGCACGCAAAGAAACAGTGACTATAACTTCCGGCAGCGCTTTTCACGCGCTGGGCCTGCCCAATGCCGAGGAGTTGGTGCTGCGCTCGGCGTTGATGCAGCGTATCGCAGCGATCGTGCGCAAACGCGGCCTGACGCAAAAGGCGGCGGGCAAGCTGATCGGTTTCGATCAGCCGCGTATGTCGGCGCTGATGGCGGGCAAGCTGTCGCTGTTTTCGACCGACAAACTGGTCGGCGCGTTGAACGCGCTGGGCCAAGACGTCGAAGTCCGCATTCGCCCGGCCAAATCCGGCCAGGGCGAAACGCGCGTGACGGCCTGAACTCAGCCCTTTTTGGAAAGCGCTTCGAGTTGCGACTGCATCGCCTCGAGCTGCTGGCGCAGTAGGTCGATGGATTCGCCGGGCTTCGCGGCCGGGGAAGCCGCGGACGGTGCGGCGTCCGATGCGGGCATTTCGCCGCCGGGCATGGCACCCAGGCCCCACATCTTCATCGCGTTCTGGAACAAGGCGAGGTTCTGCTTGCTCATCTCCTCCATCGCCCCCATCGACGAGGGGAAGGGGAAGATGCCGCCGAACGCCTGCGACATGGCCGTGCGCATCTGTTCTTGATTGCGCGCGAAGGCGGACATCGAATTCTCCAGATAGCGCGGCACCAGCGCCTGAAGATTGTCGCCGTAGAACGAGATTAATTGGCGAAGGAACGAGACCGGCAGCATGTTCTGCCCGCTCTTGCCCTCTTCCTCGACGATGATCTGGGTCAGCACCGAGCGGGTGATGTCCTCGCCCGTCTTGGCGTCGTGGACCACGAAATCCGTGCCCTGCTTCACCATCTGACAAAGATGGTCGAGCGTCACGTAGCTCGACGTCGCCGTATTGTAGAGGCGGCGATTCGCATATTTTTTGATCTTCACCGGGTCCGAAGCGGCGCCGGTATCCGAAGGGGCGGTCGAGCTGGGTTCCGTCATAAGGGTCAGCTTGCCCGCTTAACTTCGCTGCGGCAAGTGCGATGCAAAAACGCCGGGGAACCGAGTACCTTTCAAGAACTTAGAGTGACGGCGCCGCCAAGCCCTTGGGCTCGTCTCGCAATCGCACCTATAGTGTCCGTCAATGACCGCCGACAGCCACGACGAACCGCCAAGCCTCGAAGCGCTCGCCCAGCGTTATCTCGATCTGTGGCAGGATCAATTGGCGGCCCTGGCCGCCGATCCCGAAACGTCGCGCCTGATGGGCCGCAGTTTGCAGCTTTGGGCCGGGGCGGGCCCGGCGGGCTGGCAAGCGATCTGGCAAGCCGCCGCCGACGGTCTGAAAGGCCAGCAAGGAAGTTCGTTCGACCATGGCGCCTTCGCCGAATTCTTCAAACAGCCCAGCCCCGCCCAAACGCGTGGGGCCGCGCCCGCTGGGGCTGCATCTGGGCACGGCGATGGCGACGTGGCTGAGCTGCGCCGCCGTCTTGCCGAACTCGAAGCCCGGGTCGCTGAAGTGGCACCCAAGTCTGGCGGAACGGGCGGCGGCGCTGGAAAGCGAACGCGCAAACCACGCGCCCGAAAAATTCCGGGCGGCGATCCAGCGTGAAGCGCGCAAGCGTCTCGCGCAATTCCACGACGGGTTGACGCGCTATCGCAACACGGAATATCGGCGCACGAACGATTATCCGCCGCCGGTGTGGGGCGACGGCACGACGCGGCTTTACGATTACGCGCCCGAGGCGAAGCAAGACGCGCGACCGGTGCTGCTGGTCCCGTCGCTGGTCAATCGCGCTTACGTGCTCGATCTCGACGCCGATAATTCGCTGACCCGCAATCTCGCCGCGCGCGGCTTTCGGCCCTTCCTGGTCGATTGGGCGGCCCCGGGCGACAGCGAACGCGAATTCGGTCTGGCCGGCTATATCGACATTCGCCTGACCAAAGCGCTGGCGGCGGTCGAAGCGCTGACCAACGCCAAGCCCGCCCTCGTCGGCTATTGCATGGGCGGCAATCTCGCCCTTGGATTGGCGAGTGCGCATCAATCGCGGCTGGCGGGCCTTGCGTTGCTCGCCACACCTTGGGATTTCCACGCCGAACGCGCGGACCTTGCCCAGGGCCTCGCCGACGCGATCCGGCCGTGGTGGCCGATGATCGACGCGCTGGGCGAGCTTCCGCTCGATCTGCTGCAAAGCTTGTTCGCCGCACAGGACCCGCTGCTGGCGGCGAAGAAATTTCGCGCGTTGGCGGGGCTCAACGAAAACAATCCCAAATTCCGCGCTTTCGTGGCGCTGGAGGATTGGCTGAACGACGGCGTTCCGCTGACCGCCCCGGTGGCGCATGAAACGATCGAGGGCTGGTACGCCGAAAACCGTCCCGCGACCGGCAAATGGGTGTTGTCGGGCCGGACGGTCAATCCGCGCGTCCTCGAAATCCCCAGTTTCGTGGCGATTCCCGCCCAAGATCGCATCGTGCCGCCGGATTCGGCCCGCGCCTTGGTGGGGAAATTGCGCGGCGCCTATACGATCGAACCGCCGCTCGGCCATATCGGCATGGTCGTCGGCGCGCGCGGGCGCAAGGAATTGTGGGACCCGCTCGCCGCCTGGCTTGGCGATTTGCCGCACGGCTGAGCAATCCGCCCGCCTTGCTTGCGGTGCGCGCGGACCGCTATCATCGATTTAACGGGCGCCGTCATGGCGCCGCTTATGGGAGAGACCACATGACCGATATCGTCATCGCTTCGGCGGCCCGCACGCCGGTCGGCAGCTTCAACGGCGCGTTCGGCGCCGTGTCGGCGCATTATCTGGGCCAGGTCGCGATCACCGAGGCGATCAAGCGCGCCAAAGTGGCGCCCGGCGATGTCGACGAAGTGATCATGGGCCAGATCCTGACCGCCGGTCAGGGCCAGAACCCCGCGCGCCAAGCGGCGGTCAATGCCGGCATCCCGGTCGAGAAGACCGCCTACGGCATCAACCAACTTTGCGGTTCGGGCCTGCGCGCGGTGGCGCTGGGCCTGCAAGCCATCGCCAACGGCGATTCCAACATCGTCGTCGCCGGCGGCCAGGAAAGCATGAGCCAGGCGCCGCACGCGATCCATATGCGCGGCGGCGTGAAGATGGGTCAGGCCGAAATGCTCGACACCATGATCAAGGACGGGTTGTGGGACGCGTTCCACGGCTATCACATGGGCACGACGGCCGAGAACGTCGCGACCAAGTGGCAGATCACGCGCGAGGAGCAGGACAAGTTCGCGGCGGCGTCGCAGAACAAGGCCGAGGCCGCGCAGAAGGCCGGCAAGTTCAAGGACGAGATCGTGCCCGTCACGATCAAGACGCGGAAGGGCGACGTCGTCGTCGCCGACGACGAATACCCCAAGCACGGCACGACGCTCGAAAGCCTGACCAAGCTGCGCCCGGCCTTCAGCAAGGACGGCACGGTGACGGCGGGCAACGCGTCGGGCATCAACGACGGTGCGGCCGCGATCGTGCTGATGACGGCGGAAGAAGCCAAGAAGCGCGGCATCACCCCGCTCGCGCGCATCGTGTCGTGGGCGACGGCGGGCGTGGAACCCGCGATCATGGGCTCGGGCCCCATTCCGGCCAGCCGCAAGGCGCTGGAAAAGGCGGGCTGGAAGGTCGGCGATCTCGATTTGATCGAAGCCAACGAGGCGTTCGCCGCCCAAGCCATCGCGGTCAACAAGGATCTCGGCTGGGACACGAGCAAGGTCAACGTCAACGGCGGCGCCATCGCCATCGGTCATCCGGTCGGTGCGTCGGGTGCGCGCGTGCTGACGACGCTGCTCTACGAAATGGGCCGCCGCGACGCGAAGAAGGGCCTCGCCACGCTGTGCATCGGCGGCGGAATGGGAATTGCTATGTGCGTCGAGCGAGCGTGAGCGAGCGAGGCGCGAACGAAATAAACGTGGAACGCGCCTAAGGCTTCTGATCCGGTCAAGCACGGCGGGCGAGCCGGCGCCCGCCGCGCAACCGATAGATAGAACCGGCATCGAACGGGGAGATGGGAACATGGCGGGACGGGTGGCGATCGTTACGGGCGGGACACGCGGAATCGGCGAAGCGATCTGCGTGGCGCTCAAGGATGCCGGCTACAAGGTGGCGGCGAATTACGGCGGTAACGACGCGGCCGCGGCCGACTTCACCAAGCGCACGGGCATCCCGTCGTTCAAATGGGACGTCGCCGATTTCGCGGCGTGTGCGGCGGGCGTCAAGGACGTCGAAGCCAAGCTCGGCGGGCCGGTCGAAATCGTCGTGAACAACGCGGGCATCACGCGCGACGGCACGATGCACAAAATGACCTTCGACCAATGGGAAGCGGTCATCCGCACCAATCTCGGCTCGTGCTTCAACATGAGCCGCGCGGTGATCGAAGGCATGCGCGCGCGCAAATTCGGGCGCATCGTGAATATCGGTTCGATCAACGGCCAGGCGGGCCAGTACGGCCAGGTGAACTACGCCGCCGCCAAATCGGGCATCCACGGCTTCACCAAGGCGCTGGCCCAGGAAGGGGCCGCCGCCGGGATCACCGTCAACGCGATCGCGCCCGGCTATATCGACACCGACATGGTGCGCGCCGTGCCGCCCAACGTGCTCGAGAAGATCGTCGCCCGCGTGCCGGTCGGGCGCTTGGGCAAGGCGTCGGAAATCGCGCGTGGTGTCTTGTTCCTCGTCGCGGACGAGGGCGGGTTCATCACCGGCTCGACGCTGTCGATCAATGGCGGTCAGCACATGTATTGATCCGCGATCCCGGATCGAGGATAGGAGAAGGGCCGCCGGGCGACCGGCGGCCCTTTGATTTTGGGCGCATGGGCGGGACATGAATATTCGCGTGGCGACATCGATCGGGGCGGGCGCCATTGCGCTGTGGTCGTCGCTCGCGGTGTTGACCGCGATCGCCGCCCCGCCGCCGTTCTTCGCCTGCGCCGTCGCGTTCAGCATTGCCGCGGGGCTGGGCCTCGCCAAATGCCTGTGGCGCGGCGAAAGCGTCGTCGCACCCTTCCGCCAGCGCCCGAAAGTCTGGGCGCTCGGGCTTTACGGCTTGTTCGGCTATCACGCCGCCTATTTCGCCGCCTTGGCGCTGGCGCCGCCGGTCGAGGCCAATCTGCTCAATTATCTTTGGCCGCTGCTGATCGTGCTGTTCGCCGGATTGCTGCCGGGCGAACGCTTGCGCTGGTTCCATCTTGCGGGTGCCGCGTTGGGCCTCGCCGGTTGCGTGCTGGTCGTCGGTGCCGGGGCGGGTGCAGCCGGTTTCGAGACATCGCAGCTTTGGGGCTACGGTTTCGCCTTTGCCGCCGCGATCATCTGGTCGAGCTATTCGGTCCTGTCGCGCCGTTTCGGCGATGTACCAACCGACGCGGTCACCGCGTTCTGTGCGGGCACGGCCGTGCTCGCCGCGATCTGCCATCTGATTTTCGAGAACGGCTATACGGGCACGGCCGCGCAATGGGCCGCGTTGATCGGCATGGGATTCGGGCCCGTCGGGCTCGCGTTTTATTTGTGGGATGTCGGCATGAAAAAGGGCGACATCAAAGCGCTGGGGGCGGCGTCCTATCTCACGCCCATTTTGTCGACCAGTTTGCTGGTCGTGCTGGGCGCGGGCCAAGCCTCGCTTACGCTCGCCTTCGCCTGCGCGCTGGTCGTGGGCGGCGCCGTGCTGGCGTCGAAAGATGTGCTGTTCGCCTGCCCGCGCGATTGACGCCGCGCCGCCGGACGCGCCAATATCCTGGCGTGAAATTCTTTCTTGTCCTTCTCGCTTTGGGAATCGGCCTCGCGACACCGGTGGCGGCGCAGGATGCGGCGGATTGGCGCAAAGAAGATTGGCGCCAGATCGTCACAGAGGCCGAGCGGGCGCGGATGGAGAACTGGGAGGCGAATTTCCGCAGCGCGCTGGACGCGACTTCATCTGTATTGCCGGATGGCTGGGACGGGATCGACCGCGAAACGTTGCTGCGCTTGGATATCGGCACGGCAATCCCGTACGATCCCCAACGCCTCGCGGGACGCTGGCGCTGCCGCTTCATCAGCGCGTCGCCAAATTATGTCAGTCTCGACGGTTGGTTCCACTGCCGTATCCGCTTCGACGGAAAGTTTTGGGAATTGGAGAAGCGCGGCGGACAACGATATCTTGGCGGTATCTTTCTTCCCGACGCAGAGTTGGGCACGGTCTTCGTCGGCGCCGATTGGGCAAGCGCTGAGCCGGATTTGCGCTACGGCTTGGACTTGGAGCGGAACAGGGTCGGCGTATTGCGGCGGCTCGAAAGCCGCCGCATACGCTTGATGCTGTCTCGCGAGAGGGTTTTTCGTGGATTGGAGATCGATCTATCTTCCGCGTTGCTAGATCGGCATTTCACCGTCTCACCCGGCTGGGACGAGAAATGAGGCGCTTCTTCGTTCTGATCGCCTTATGGGCCGGCATTGTGGCTCCCGCCGCAGCACAACAGGCGGCGGATTGGCGCAAATCCGATTGGCGCCAGATCGTCACCGACGCCGATCGCGCTCGGATGGAGAATTGGGAAGCCAATTTCCGCAGCGCGCTGGACGCGACGGCGTCGGTGCGGCCGCAGGGGTGGCATGGGATCGACCGCGAAACGCTGCTGGCGTTGGATGTCGGCGCGGCGATCCCGTTCGACCCTCAACGCCTCGCCGGGCGCTGGCGTTGCCGCTTCATCGCCGCGTCACAGTTTTGGGGCGCCCTTGAAGATTGGTTCCATTGCCGCATCCGTTTCGACGGAAAATTCTGGGAATTGGAGAAGCGCGGCGGACAAGATTATGTCGGCGGCATACTTTTGTCGGACGACAAGCTAGGGACGGTCTTCGTCGGCGCGCATTGGTCGAGTGCACGCAAGGAAGACCTGCATTATGGGCAGGAGGCGGAGCGTAGCCGAGTCGGCGTAGTGCGGCGGCTCGAAGGCCGCCGCATACGTCTGATGCTGTCAAGTAAGGGATATTTTCTCGGCGTAGAAATCGATCAGTCCGCCCCTTTACTGGACCGTCATTTTACGGCGCCGGCGGGTTGGAGCGAACCATGATGCGTATCTTGATTCTCGCCGCGCTGTGCATTGGCGCCGCGGCCCCGGCGGTGGCGCAAGACGCGGCGGATTGCGCCGCGTTGCGGCAAAAATTGACAGGCGATCCAAATCTCGACATCTCGGAGCGTCATCGCCTCGAAGGACTAGCCCGGTTCCGCGGCCAATGTTTCGAGCGCGATACGACGCGCGGCATCGAGTTGCTCGTTCAGGCGGCGCGGGCGGATAACGGACGATCGATTATCGACCTCGCCATCCTCTCCGCAGAAATGGGGAGTGCCGAGGCAGCCGCCTCCTGGCGCTATGCGGCGGCGATCGCGGTTTTCAGTGCTCGGAACACGTCGGCATTGGTACGTCGAGCACTTGAGCCGATTCCGGATGCAGTCGCGGCGGAGGCGACGGGACTCCAAAGTGAGTTCGATCGCGCGGATGCGTCTGCTTTGTTGGCGCGTGTCCGCTCGTTGTTCACGCGGCCCCCTTTTATGCCCGGGATCGAAAAGCGTTTCGTCGATGACGTGACACGCGTTTTGATGTTGCGCGGAGATCCGGAAGCTTTCTATCTGCGTGGCATCGAAAATCTGGAATGGATCGGCGACGCGACGACGCGGGAAGAAGGCTATTCAGCCATGCATACGGCTGCCGTTTGCGGTTTTCCCGATGCGATCCGGCGTTTGGCGCTTTATATGGCGGACGGCAAACTTCCGGCGGACCGGCAGGTGAATGTCGTCGCGCGGCTCGAATCGCTCCATGCCCGAACCGGCGAAGAAGCTTGGCTGCTGCGCCGTTTGAATGTCGAACCGGCCAGCGTGGTGGATCGACAGCTTGCCGAACGACGTTCGGCACTCTCGAACGCTGATGCGCAAGCCTGCCGGGCCACAATTCAAGCGACCCGGCATTGATGGCTCACCCCAAGAACGCATTTTTGAGACTTGCCAGTCGCGTTAACGGCACCCAAGTTCTTCACTCCTGACGCCGATTAATTTCAGTATTTCAAGTGCGGCTTGGTACGAGCTCTCCCATGTGACGATCTGCTTTTCCAGGCTATCTTTTTTTGCTCGGAATCCTTCCGCTTCGGCGAGGCGTTTGTCCTTCGGCCTTTCGCCAAGTTTTATCGATTTCGGATCGATGCCAATTTCAAAAGGCGCTTCGGACTTTTGTCCCGGTCTCGGCAACGGCGTTGGGATTGGCATGGGAAACGGAATCGGACCCGGCATTCCAACCGGAGCGGGCATCGGGATCGGAACGGGAAATGGAACTGTCGGCTCCGTGCCGTGTTTGGATGGATATTTTGGTTCGACCTCGATGTCCGGCCAAAACGTCTCCTTAGCGACTTCAAGAAGAGTGCGACGGCGATCGCGTTCGGCTATTTTTTCATCTAGATCGGCAATTTGTGACTGTGCATCGGCGATTTGCCGCCGCAGACTATTCACCCGTTCGGTTTCGCGAAGTCTCTCAACTGTGATATCCGCGCAGCTCATCAAGTCGCGAGGTCGGCGAAAAATTCCGGAGTCATCGGACCAGGAGGATTTGGGTTCGGTGGCCGTTGGTTGTTGTGCTGCGAATGCACTATCAAGCGGCGGTTTATCTTCTGATTTTGATGGCGGTGCTTCGGCTTGCGGCAAGGCCGCATCCCCTTCCGCCGCACGGGCGTCGCGGACGAACTTCCCGTAATCGGCGAGGCCCGTTGGCGTGGGTACGCCCAGCGGTGGGGATTGGGGCACGGGGCCCGCCAGGAAAGCCGATTGCAGGATCGGCTTGCCTTCGAGCGCTTGCACCATGCGCCGGGCGAAGGCGCTGCCGTCTTCCGGCCGATGGGCGGCCCAGCGCCGCGCCACGTCGCGCGCCTGGACGATGCCGCGCACATCGTTCTGCGCGATGTTCTTCAGCAGCTCCTCCGGCATGCCGTCGAAGCCGCCGCGCTGGCCCGCTTGGAAACGCACCCAATCCTCGTTCCAATCGTCGAAGCCGAAATCCTTCTGCAGCGGATCCAGACGCGGATGCGGGCGCACGTCCAGCGCGGGCCAGCGATCGACCAGAAATCCGTCCTCGCCTTGGTCGCGCCGCGCGTGATGCGCGTCGATCATCGCCGGGCTGGGCGCAGGGAAGGGCGCGTATTCGCCGCCATAGAGTTCCTTGAACCAGAGTCTGATCCAGTGGGATTGAATCACCTGCGTTGGGTTTTCGGCTTGTGCGATCCGCGCGGCGCGGCTCGAAGCCGATAGTGGTTCTATCGGCGAGAGCCGCAACAAAGCGGGCGCCAGCCGAAACCCAACCCGAAGGGCCGCGTTCTTTTGCGCCGCAGAGGTCGTCGAAGGGCTTGCGCGTAGAACCACTACGCGCGGCGCCCTTCTCCTACCTGCGTCGCAAAATCCCTGCGGCGCAGGCGGTTCAATCCCACTGGATCAGACTCTTACCGATCGTCGGCCCTTCGGGGCGCAAATAGCCGTCGACCGCCAAGCCGTTCTTGCGCTGGAAATCGCGGATCGGCTTGTCGAGCTGTTCGTTGGCATAACCGAGCGGCCCATCGAGCCGCTCGACATCGAACAGCCCGGCACGGCCGAGCAGCGATTCGATCTTGATCACGTCGCTGCGTTGATTGGCGCGTCCGCGCCCGACCTCGTCGGCAAGGTCGAACCAGTCGGCCGAGCCGGGCCGATCGGCGGGGTGAAGTTCGTCGTCGTCGAGAAGCCAATTGGATTTGCGTTGGAACATGGAACCCTCCTTGAAAAAAGAGGGTCCTAAAATGAACCTGAAAACCGAAAAATCAACAACTAAAAAGATAGGATTTTATTCCTATCTTCTGCCCGGCGCGAAACAGCGAAGATTTCGCGCGGTGTCGATTTTAAAGGGCTTTAGAGGCCCGGCGCCCAGCCCGGCGGGGCCATTTCGAAGCCCGCGAATTCGAAAGCGGGGCCCACGGTGCAACCGACAAGGGTCCAGGCGCCCAAGCTGCGCGCACTCTGCCAATGCGAGTCGGGCACGATGATCTGCGGCGCTTCGTGCCTGTCGAGGTTGGGGCCGAGGATATGCGTCTTGCGCGCCGTGCCGTCGGCCGAGAGGGCGAGTTCGAGCGGCGCGCCGGCGTAGTAATGCCAAATCTCCGCCGCGTCGACGCGATGCCAATGCGACACTTCGCCGTCGCGCAGCAAATAGTAGATAGCGGTCATCGCCCCGCGCGTGCGGTCGGTGGATGCGTGCCGGAACGTCTCGCGATAGGCCCCGCCCTCCGGATGGGGGGCGAGGCCGAGCTTCGCGACGATCTGGTCGGCCGTCAGCATCATCCTTGCGGCACGGTCGCCTTGAACGAGGGACGTTCTTCGAGCTTGGCGATCGCGGCGGCGAGTTTCGGGCGCGTGGCCAGCACGTCGCCGAACACGTTGCGGAACTTCATCCAGCCCAGGCCGCAGGCGATGGCGATATGGCCGATCGTCAACGGGCCGGACAGCGACGCGGCTTCGCTTTCGAGCTGGTCGAGGCCTTGAATGACCTTCTTGGTCTGGCCGTCGATCCATTCCTTCCAATGCAATTCCTTGGGGCGCAAGCCCAGCTCGTAGCGCACCAGAATGCCCGCATCGGTGATGCCGTCGCCCAAAGCTTCCTGGCGCAGCGCCTTCCAGCGCGCCGGGCCCGATTCCGGAATCAGCTTGGCGCCGGGATTGAGGCTGTCGAGATAGGCGCAGATCACGCGGCTATCGAACAGCTTCTCGCCGTCGTCGGTGATCAGCGTGGGCACTTTCATCAGCGGATTGTCGGCCGCGAGCGTGGCGCTGGGCTGATCGGGGCGCACGGCCATCGGCAATTTCTCGATCTTCGAATCGAGACCCGCTTCGATCGCGACGATCATCACCTTGCGGACATAGGGGCTGGCGGTGCTGTAGGCGAGCTTCATGGACGGTTCCTTATCGTTATTCGAGGACGTGAAACTAGCGCGAACCGCGTCCGCTCTCAACGAGGGGCGCAGTTCTGCTAAACTCGCCGCCATGTGGACCGATGTCGTCGATTTGCGCGATTTCTACGCTTCGCCCTTGGGCCAGGTGGCGCGCCGCCACGTGGCCGCGCATTTGCGCGCGATGTGGCCGGATATCGCCGGACAATCGGTGCTGGGGCTGGGCTATGCCGTGCCCTATCTGCGCCCGTTCAAGGCGCAAGCCTCGCGCGTGCTGGCGATGATGCCGGGCCCCCAAGGTGTCATGCATTGGCCGCCCGAAGGCCCCAACGCGACGGCCTTGGTCGAGGAAGAAGGCCTGCCGCTGCCCGATATGTCGATCGATCGCGTGCTGCTGATCCACGCGCTCGAACACGCGGAATCCTTGCGCGTGCTGATGCGCGAGATTTGGCGCGTGCTGTCGCCGGCGGGCCGCGTGTTGATCGTCGTGCCCAACCGGCGCGGCATCTGGGCGCGGCTCGACCGCACGCCCTTCGGCCACGGGCATCCTTATACGGCGGGGCAGTTGTCGCGGCTGTTGCGCGAAAACCTGTTCGTGCCGCAGCAAACGCGCATGGGCCTGTTCATTCCGCCGCTGGGCGGATCGCTGTGGCTGCGCACGGCCAAAGCCTGGGAAGGGGCGGGGCGGCGATTCTTTCCGGCCCTCGCCGGTGTCGCCATCGTCGAAGCGACCAAAACGCTTTACGCCCCCACGCCGGTCAAAAAACGCGTGCTGCTCCGCCGGCCGTCTTGGGTGCCCGAAGGCATGCGCCCCATTCCGACCCCGCGCCGATGATCGTCGAAGAATTCGCACCCGCGAAATTGAACCTCTCGCTTTCGGTCGTCGGCAAGCGGGTCGACGGCTATCACCTGCTCGAATCGCTCGTCGCCTTCGCCGATATCGGCGACCGCGTGACGGTGGAAGCCGCAGCGGAATTCTCGCTGACCATCGACGGTCCGTTCGCTTCCGGTCTCGATGCGGGTGCCGATAATCTCGTGTCGCGTGCCGCATCGCTTTTCGCCGAACGCTTGGGGCGGCGGCCGGACGTGGCGCTGCGCCTGACGAAGAACCTTCCCGTTGCCAGCGGTATCGGCGGCGGCTCGGCCGATGCGGCCGCGACCTTGCGCGCGCTATCGAAACTCTGGGCCGCTCCCATTCCCGCCGATCTGCCCGCTAGGCTCGGCGCCGACGTGCCGGTCTGCGTCGCCGGCGTGCCGGCCTGGATGTCCGGGATCGGGGAGATCGTCGCGCCCGCCGGCGCTTTGCCCGATTGGGGTGTATTGCTGGTCAATCCGGGTATCGCCTTGGCCACGCCGACGGTGTTCAAGGCGCGGTCGGGGGCGTTTTCGGCCAGGGGGAAATTCGCGCCGAACCTCGCCAATCTCGCCGCCGCCGGCAACGATCTGGAAGCCCCGGCGATCGCCCTGGTACCTGCCATCGCCGCGGTTTTGGCGGCGTTGCGGGGCTTGCCGGGAATCCGTGTGGCGCGCATGTCGGGCAGCGGGGCGACATGCTTTGGCCTGTTCGAGCGGCCGGATGACGCCGCCCTGGCCGGCAAGGCCTTGAAAGCCAAAGCACCTTCGGCCTGGTGGGTCGCAGCGGGCCGGGTGGCATAAGCCCGGGCCCCGTGCCGTTGTCGGCAGCCCGAATGGGTGCTAAACCCCCGCCCCTCACCAAAGTTTTGGTCCGGAAAGCCCATGTCCCAGAAAGTCGCGCTGATCACCGGTGTCACCGGCCAAGACGGCGCCTATCTCGCCGAGTTGCTGCTCCAGAAGGGTTACATCGTCCACGGCGTGAAGCGCCGGTCGTCCTCGTTCAACACGGGGCGCGTCGATCACCTTTACGCCGACCGGCACGAGCACGGCGTACGCTTCTTCATGCATCACGGCGATCTGACCGATTCGACCAATCTGATCCGTCTGGTGCAGCAAACGCAGCCCGACGAGATCTACAATCTCGCGGCGCAAAGCCATGTCGCGGTCAGCTTCGAAAGCCCCGAGTACACGGCGAACGCCGACGGGATCGGCACGCTGCGCCTGCTCGAAGCGATCCGCATTCTGGGCCTCGAAAAGAAATCGCGCTTCTATCAGGCGTCGACCTCCGAACTTTACGGCCTGGTGCAGGAACGCCCGCAGCGCGAGACCACACCCTTCTATCCGCGCTCGCCTTACGCGGTCGCCAAGCTCTACGGCTATTGGATCACGGTGAACTACCGCGAAGCCTATGGCATGCACGCGTCGAACGGCATTCTGTTCAACCACGAAGGCCCGACGCGCGGCGAGACGTTCGTCACGCGCAAGATCACGCGCGCGGTGGCGGCGATCAAGCTCGGCCTGCAAAAGAAGCTCTATCTCGGCAATATCGACTCCTCGCGCGATTGGGGCCATGCCCGCGATTACGTCGAAGGCATGTGGCTGATGCTGCAGCAGGACACGCCCGACGATTACGTGCTCGCGACCGGCGAAACGCAGACCGTGCGCCTGTTCGTCGAACTCGCCTTCAAGGAGATCGGCCGTCCGATCGAATGGAAGGGCCAGGGCATCGACGAAAAGGGCCTGGACGCCAAGACCGGCGAAACGCTGGTCGAGATCGATCCGCGCTATTTCCGCCCGACGGAAGTCGACTTCCTGCTCGGCGATCCGACCAAGGCGCAGACCAAGCTCGGCTGGAAGCACAAGACCAGCTTCCCGCAATTGGTGAAGGAAATGGTCGAGTCCGATCTCAAACTCGTCGAGCGCGAGCGTCACCGCAATGACCGCAGCGGCTGAGTTCGATCTTTCGGGAAAGAAAGTCTTCGTCGCCGGCCATAAGGGCATGGTCGGCTCGGCGATCGTGCGCCGCTTGGCGCGCGAGAATTGTACGATCCTGACGGTGGACAAGCGCGAGCTGGATCTGGGCGATCAGGCCAAGGTCCATGCCTGGCTCGCCGCCAACAAGCCCGACGCCGTGTTTTTGGCGGCGGCGCGCGTGGGCGGCATCCACGCCAACAACTCGCGGCCCGCCGAATTCCTTTACGACAATCTCGCGATCCAGAACGCCGTGATCCACGGCTCGTATCTCGCGGGCGTGCGCAAGCTCCTGTTCTTGGGCTCGACCTGCATCTATCCGCGCTTGGCGCCGCAGCCGATGCATGAAGACGCGCTCCTGACCGGCCCGTTGGAGCCGACCAACGAATGGTACGCGATCGCCAAGATCGCCGGCCTCAAGATGTGTCAGGCCTATAAGAAGCAATACGGCGTCGATTTCATTTCGTGCATGCCGACCAATCTTTACGGGCCGCACGACAATTACGATCTCGAAATGGGCCATGTGCCCGCCGCGACGATCGTGAAGGTGCATCGCGCCGTCACGACCAACGCGCCGGCCGTGCCCGTATGGGGCGACGGCACGCCGTTGCGCGAGTTCCTGCATGCCGACGATCTGGCCGATGCCTGCGTCTTCCTGATGCGGCGTTATTCGGGCACGGACGCGTTCAACGTCGGCACGGGCAAGGAAGTCTCGATCCGCGAATTCGTCGAAACGGTCGCGAAGGTCGCCGGTTTCAAGGGCACGCTGGAATTCGACACGTCTAAGCCCAACGGCGCCCCGCGCAAGCTGACGGACCCCTCGCGCCTGATGGCGCTGGGCTGGCGGCCCAAATACGATCTCGAAACCGGCTTGGCCCAGGCCTATCGCTGGTACGTGGAAAACCGGGCGCCGAAAGCGGCTTGATCGCGGACGCGTCCGGCGTTAGACAGTCGCGCGCCTGCTGGGGCGTCGCCAAGCGGTAAGGCACCGGTTTTTGGTACCGGCATTCCTAGGTTCGAATCCTAGCGCCCCAGCCACGCTCTTCTATGTCGTTTAGATCGGAAATCGGCGGCGCCAAGTGGTGGCCCGCATTAAATTTTCGATTCCGGTGCCTGGCATCCTTCTTGCCTAATTGGACGCTTGAGCGGGGCGTCCATGCCAATTGCAATCACCGGTGCAAGCGGGTTTGTCGGGCTGAACATCGTCGAGCAGGCGTTGTCGCGCGGGCGCGATGTCGTCGCCTTCGATCTTCTGCCGATCCCGGCCGATGCGCGCGCATGGTTCGCGAAGCTGCCGGGGCGTTTCGTCGAATACACGGGCGATGTGACCGATCGTGAAGCGCGCCGCCGTTTTCTCGGTCATCCCGGGATCGCGGTGCTGATCCACGCCGCCGCGATCACGCCCGATGCGGCGCGCGAGCGCGCTTTCCCCGGCTCGATCCTGGCCGTCAACACGGCGGCGGCCCTCGATTGCATCGCCGAAGCGGTCGACCGCGGCATTCGGCGCATCGTCGCGGTCTCTTCGGTTTCGGCTTACGGCATGGTGCCCGCGGCGCTCCCGTCGATCGACGAGGATACGCCGCTTGCGCCCTTCAACCTCTATGGCGTGTCGAAGCTCGCGCTCGAGCGTGGCTTGCAACGGCTGCGCGACTTGGTCGCGTTCGATCTGCGCGTCGCGCGCCTCAGCCCGCAATTCGGCCGATGGGAATGGCGCAGCGGCAAGCGGGACGCGCTCTCGGCGCTGCTCCAGTGTCTTGCCGCCGCCGACGGCGCGCGCGAAGCGGTCCTGCCCCGCGATGTGACCATCGATTGGCTTTATGCCGCCGATGCGGCCGACGCGCTGTTGCTTCTGGCCGACGAAGCTTCCGTGCCCGGCGACACGTTCAATGTCGGCTCGGGCGACCGCTTCAAGCTGTCCGACTGGTGCCGCGCGATCGAAGCTTCCGTGCCCGGGTTCCGCTGGCGCATCGACGCCGACGCGCCGAACATCGTGGTCAATCCCGGGTTCGACCGTCCGCCGCAATCCATCGCGCGGCTGAATTCCATCGGCTGGCGGCCGAAATTCGGCCTTGCCGCCGCGCTCGCCGATTATCGCGATTTCGCCCGCGTCAATCCCGCTTTCGCACCGGCGCGGCAGTCGCCGGCCGCGGCTTGAACGTTCCCAATGAACCCGAAAACCGCTTCATGGAGTGTCCGATGAAAACCTTTGCCGGTCTTTCCCGCCGCTTGGGCGTGCTGCTCGCGGCCGCCGTCGTGGCGGGCGCCACGTCGATCGCTGCGCACGCGCAGACCACCGTGAAATTCGCTTATGTCTACGAGCCGGGCGAACCGCACCATAAAGGTGCGGTCTTTGCCGCCGAGCAGATCGAGCGGCTGACCGCCGGCCGCTACAAGGTTCAGCTTTACCCCTCGGCCACGCTCGGCAAGGAATCGGACCTCAATCAAGGTCTTTCGCTGGGCACGGTCGACATGACGATCAGCGCGGCGAGCTTCCAGGCGCAGGTCGCCAAGCGCATCGGCGTCGCGTATTTCCCCTTCGTGTTCCGCGACTTCGACCACGTGATGGCCTACAGCAAAAGCGACATCTACAAGGAATTCGCCGAGGATTATCGCAAGGCGACCGGCAATCACATCGTCGCGCTGACCTACGCGGCCGAACGCCAAGTCACGTCCAATCGCCCGATCCTGAAGCCGGAGGATATGCGCGGCCTCAAGATCCGCGTGCCGGACTCCGCCGCTTACATGGCGTTCCCCAAAGCGCTGTCCGCGAACCCGACGCCGATCGCGCTGGCCGAAGTTTATCTGGCGCTGCAAAGCGGCGTGGTGGACGCGCAGGAGAACGCCTTCAACACGATCTGGTCGCGCAAGTTCCACGAGGTGCAGAAGCACATCATGCTGACCGGCCATGTGATCGATTCGCTGAACTCGATCATCAGCGGCGGCCTGTGGAACAGATTGTCGCCCGCCGACCGGACGATTTTCGTGGAAGCGCTTCAAGCCGGCGCCCTGCAAGCGAGCCAGCAAATCCGCAAGGAGGACGGCGAGCTGATGGAGCAGATCAAGAAGCTCAACGTCACGACGATCCACACCGTCGATAAGGAAGCCTTCCGCATGGCGGTGCTGGCCAGCTCCAAGCCCGAGGATTTCGGCTACACGCGGTCGGACTACGACCGCATCCTGGCGCTGAAGTGAGCGAACCGGGCAAACCCGAAATCGGCGAAACGGCCGTGCTCGACGAGCACGGCCAGTTCGCCGTCGAAGACGCGGCCATCGATCTTTCGGGCCACAAGCCGGAAGATTGGCTGGCGATGGCGTTTTTCTGGGTCCTTGGCGGGACGGTTTTCTACCAATTCTTCACGCGCTATTTGCTCAACAATTCGGCCGCGTGGACCGAGGAGATCGCCCGCTATCTGCTGATCTGCGTGGTGTTCGTCGGCGCCGTCGGCGCCGTGCGCAAGAACAACCACATCCAGGTCGATTTTTTCTACCACGTGTTCCCGGCGCGCTTCGTGCGCGCGTTGTCGACGCTGGTCGACGCGATGCGGATCGCCTTTTTCGCCTATGCCTGCTTCATGACGTGGAATCTGATCGAACGCATCGGCCGTCAGCCGATGTCGGTGATCGATCTGCCGATGGGGGCGGTCTATGCCGTCGTGCTGGTCGGCTTCGCGCTGATGACGTGGCGTGCGATCGGCGTCGCGATCCGGCACTGGCGCCAAGGCTACAGCGTGCTCGAACGCCCCGACGCCACGGAGACTTGAATTGAGCGCGACCGCCTTCAAGCTGTTGTTCCTGGCCTTGATGGGATCGGGCATTCCCGTCGCCATCGCGATGGCCGGCGCCTCGCTGATCTACGTCGTCACGACCGGCATCGCCCCGGATTTCGTCGTGATCCACCGGATGTTCGCCGGTCTCGACAGCTTCCCGCTGCTCGCGGTGCCGTTCTTCATCCTTGCCGGAAATCTGATGAACTCCGCCGGCATCACGAACCGCATCTACAATTTCGCGCTCGGCCTCGTCGGCTGGATGCGCGGCGGGCTCGGCCACGTCAACGTCGTGGGCTCGGTCATCTTCGCGGGCATGTCGGGCACGGCAGTTGCGGACGCCGCCGGCCTCGGCACGATCGAGATCAAGGCGATGAAGGAACATGGCTACGCCACGGAATTCGCCGTCGGCGTCACGGCCGCGTCGGCCACGCTCGGGCCCATCATCCCGCCGTCGCTTCCCTTCGTTATCTACGGCATGATGGCGAGCGTCTCCATCGGCCAGCTGTTCCTCGCGGGAATTCTGCCCGGCGTGGTGATGGCCGTGCTGATGATGCTGACGGTCAGCTACTTCGCCTGGCGCAACAAATGGGGCGGCGATATTCCCTTCGAATGGCGCCGCATCGCCGGCGTGATGGTCGAACTCGGCGTCCTCGTGCTGCTGCCGTCGCTGGTGTTCGCGGCGATCGATTTGGGCGCGCCGGCGCGCACGACCGTGCTCGCGGGCCTTGTCCTTCTCCTGGTGCTGGACCGCGCGTTCCGCTTTTCGGCGGTGTTGCCGTTGTTCACGCCGATCCTGATGATCGGCGGCATGACCTCCGGCCTCTTCACCGCGACCGAAGGGGCGATCGCCGCCTGCGTCTGGGCCTTGTTCCTCGGTCTCGTCTGGTATCGCACGCTCAGCTGGCGGATGTTCGTCAAGGCGTCGCAAGACAGCGTCGAAACCACCGCGACGGTGCTGTTCATCGTGTCGGCGGCGTCGGTCTTCGGCTGGGTGCTGGCCGCCTCGCGCACGACCGAAATGATCGCGCAATGGGTGCTGGAGTTCACCAGCGATCCGCACATGTTCCTGCTGCTCGCGAACGCGTTGATGCTGTTCGTCGGCTGCTTCCTCGAGCCGACGGCCGCGATCACGATTCTGACGCCGATCCTGCTGCCCATCGTCCTCAAGCTCGGGATCGATCCGGTACATTTCGGCCTCGTCATGGTGCTCAACCTGATGATCGGGCTTCTGCACCCGCCGATGGGGCTGGTGCTGTTCGTGCTCGCGCGCGTCGCGAATCTCAGCCTCGAGCGGACGACGATGGCGATTCTGCCCTGGCTCGTGCCGCTGCTCGCCAGCCTCGCCCTCGTGACCTACGTGCCGGCCATCAGTCTTTGGCTGCCCACGCTCCTCAAGTAACGGACGGACATTCCTTGCTTCGCGCGAACACGCTCAAGAAGAAGCTCGCCGCCGGCGGACATGCGCTCGGCCCCTGGGTCACGCTCGACATGCCCGCCGCGAGCGAGATATTCGGTCTCGCCGGATTCGATTTCGTCATCGTCGATCAGGAACATGGGCGGGGCACGCCCGAAACGCTGCCGGCACACTTGCAGGCGCTGTCGGCGACGCAAACGAGCTGTCTGGTGCGCGTGCCCTCGCACGACCCGGTCTATCTCAAGAAGGTGCTGGATGTCGGCGTCGAGGGCGTCGTCGTGCCCGCGGTCCAGTCGGCGGCGGAAGCGCGCGCGATCGTGTCGGCGTGCCGCTATCCGCCGCGCGGCGTACGCGGTTCGGCGATCGGCCAGATCCGCGCGTCGAATTACGGTTTCGATGGCCCCGCCTATCGGCGCGCGGCCGACGACAATTTGCTGATCGCCTGCCAGATCGAGACGGCTACCGCCGTCGACGCGATCGGCGAAATCGCGGCGGTCGACGGCGTCGATGTCCTGTTCGTCGGTCCGTTCGATCTGTCCGGCTCGATCGGCCATCTGGGCGAGTTCGACCATCCCGATGTTGTGGCACTGCTGGCGAAAGCCGAGCGCGCCTTGATGGCGTGCGGCAAGCCCGTGGCGACCGTCCCG
The DNA here is from genome assembly GCA_965228135.1 of Tagaea sp. Lineage (GTDB taxonomy): Bacteria > Pseudomonadota > Alphaproteobacteria > CACIAM-22H2 > CACIAM-22H2 > Tagaea. The sequence continues at coordinate 2,717,381 of OZ245798.1, read as the reverse complement.
CGCACCGGCATGACCTGGCAGGATATGTTCGCGCTCGGCTATCGGATGGTGACGGCCGACAACGACGTCGCGCGGCTGCGCAATTCCGCCGTCGCCGACATGGACGACTTCCGCGCGCGGGACTAGCCCGCCCTACCAGCGCGGGCGTTTGGGGTTCCAGTCCGGCCAGTATTTGCGCATCTCGGTCACGTCGTCGCGTTTGCGCAGGCCGCATTTCTTCCAATTCTCGTGCAGGCGCGCCAGTGCGGCGCGGTCGAGCGCCACGCCGAAACCCGGCTTGTCCTCCACGCGCACGCAGCCGTTATGGAATTGGATTAAGCCGCCCTCGATCACGTCGTCGTTCGCCCACGGGTAATGCGTGTCGCACGCATAGGAAAGATTGGGCGTGGCGGCGGCCAGATGCGCCATCGCCGTCAGGCTGATGCCCAGATGCGAGTTCGAATGCATCGACAGGCCGATATCCCAGGTCCGGCACATCGCCGCGAGCTCCACCGTCGCGCGCAAGCCGCCCCAGAAATGATGGTCGGCGAGGATGACCTTCACCGCCCCCTTGGCGATCGTCTCGGGCATATGCTCGAACGCGACCGTGCACATATTGGTCGCGAGCGGCAGCTTGGTCTTGTTCTGCACCGAAGCCATGCCCGAAATCGTCGGCGTGGGATCTTCGAGATATTCGAGAATGCCGTCGAGCTCCGGCAGCAGCTTCAACGTCGTCTCGACCGTCCACGCCGCGTTGGGATCGATGCGCAGCGGCATATGCGGGAAGGCGGCGTGCAGCGCCTTGGTCGTTTCGACCTCCAACGCCGGGTCGAACACGCCGGCTTTGAGCTTCAGCGAGCCGAAGCCGAAGCGGCCGGTCATCTCGCGCGCTTCGCGCACCATTTCCTCGGGCGTTTGCACGTTGCCCCAGGGATCGTTCCAGCCGTCGTCGAAATCCTTATGACCGGCGAATTTGTAGAACAGATACGCGCTGAACGGCACGTCGCGCCGGCAAGGTCCGCCCAGCAAATCGTAAACCGGCCGGCCGACGACGCGGCCCATCGCGTCGAACGCCGCGACCTCGAGTGCCCCGAACACGCGCGGCAGCATGGTGATGAGTGCGGTGCGCGGCGAGCCGTCGGCGGCGGGCGGCGACAAACGCGCGAGCGTGTCGCGCACCCGCGCTTGCATCGCGTTGATGTCGAACACGTCGATCCCGGCCAGCGCATTGCCGCATTCGGTCAGGAGATTGACCGTCGGATCGTCGCCATAGGTTTCCGACAGGCCGATCGTGCCGTCGTCGAGCGTCATTTCGATGACGGAGCGCAAGGCCCAGGGCTCGTGCAACCCGCCGGCATTCAGCAGCGGCGGGTCGCGGAAGGCGATCGGCGTGACGGTCAGCGTTTTGATGCGGGGCAAGTGCGTTTCCTCGTGTTTGTTCGGCATGCGCGCCGTTATTCGGCTTGATCATCCTCCCGGCGTGCCGCAAATTCCAGATCAATCATATGGGCGCGGTGCCAAGTCCCGTGCATATAAAAGGGCCCCCCGCCATGGCGTTGCACAATATCGATTCCGTCTCGATCCCTTCCGTCGTTACGCCGCTGCTGGCGGCCTTGCTGATCGTTCTCAAGACGACCGGAGTCGTGTCGGATAGCGCCGCGTTGGTTCTGATCGTCGCGGCCGTGCTGCTGGGCGCGTCGATCTTCGCCGCCGTGCATCACGCCGAGGTGCTGGCGGCGCGCGTGGGCGAGCCCTTCGGCGCGATCATCCTGGCCTTCGCCGTCACGATCATCGAAGTGGCGCTGATCGTGTCGATCATGCTGTCCGGCGGCCCGAGTGTGGAGGTCGTGGCGCGCGACACGGTGTTCTCGGCGGTGATCATCGTGCTCAACGGCGTCATCGGCTTGTGTCTCGTGCTCGGCGGCAAGCGCCATCACGAGCAATCCTTCCAGCTCGATTCCGCGTCGGCGTCGCTCGCGGTGCTGGGAACGATCGCCACGTTGGTGATGATCCTGCCGAATTTCACGGCGAATGGCGGGCCCGACGGTTACGGCGCGCCGCAATTGCTGTTCGTCGGCGCGGTGTGCCTGGCGATCTATGCGGTGTTCGTCTTCATCCAGACGATCCGCCACCGCGACTATTTCATGGACGAGGCCGACGATCCCGAAATCGGCATCCCCCACAAGCCGCCGACCAAGGTGACGCTGACGAGCGTCGTTTTGCTGCCGCTGTCGCTGACGATGGTCGTGTTGCTGGCGAAAACGCTGTCGGCGCCGCTGGAGGCGGGGATCGCCGCCGTCGGTCTGCCGCAGACTTTCGTTGGCGTGGTCATCGCCGGGATCGTGCTGCTGCCCGAAGGCATCGCCTCGGTCAGCGCGGCGCTGCGCAATCGGCTGCAGAACAGCATCAACCTCGTGCTCGGCGCCGCGATGGCGTCGATCGCGCTGACCATTCCGGTCGTCGCGGTCGTGTCGGTCGTCGCGGGGCTCAATCTGCGTTTGGGCCTTTCGCCCGAACATATGGTGCTGCTGATCCTGACGCTGTTCGTCAGCACGCTGACGCTGGGCACGGGCCGCACCACGGTGCTGCAAGGGACCGTGCATCTGGGCATCTTCGCCGTCTTCATTCTGCTGTCGGCGCTGCCGTAAATTCCCTTCGCGGCGGCGAAGAAAAACGAACGTGCCGCCGCGTTCGGTGCGCGCCATTCTCGCGCGCATGTCTCACAGCTTGACGCCGCCGCCGGCCCCCGGCTACGTTCCCCATCGAAGGTTGCGGATGCACCTCGAAACGGACGTGCCCCGGGCGGGCCATCTCTGATCGAAGCAACTTTCGAAGGATTCGCCATGGCGAATGCGCTTGGGGCCGGTGCGCCCGAGATTCGCGCGACCGACCGCGTTTCTTCCTCCAAATCTTCTCTCAAAATTTCCGGCGGCCGTTTCGTCGCCTTCCGGCTCGAACCCGGCGACGATCTGATCGAAGGCCTGCATCGCGTGCGCCGCGAAACCGGCGCGCGGGCGCTGGCGATCGTGACGTGCGTCGGCAGCCTCAGCCGGGTCGTGATCCGCCACGCCAAAAAGCCCGAAGGCACGCTCTACGAAGCGCCTTACGAGATCGTGTCGATCGTCGGGACGATCGATCCGAAGGGCGAGCATATCCATCTGACGATTTCGGACGGCGAGGGCCGCGTCTTCGGCGGCCATCTCTATCCGGATTCGAAAGTGCGCACGACGGCCGAGTTCGTCGTGCTGATCCTCGACGACGTCGCGTTCCGCCGCGATCGTTGCACGAAATCCGGCTACGACGAACTGGTCGTCGAATAAGCCGGTCCAATCCGAAAAATCAAAACCGGAGAAACGAAGATGTCCACGGAGTCCGAAGCTGCGGCGATCGAAAGGCCGAAGCCCTATTTCACGACGCGCATCATCGTGCTGATCGCGATCGGCATCGCGCTCAATATCAGCTTGGGCACGCTGGCGTCGTTCCTGAAACTGCCGGTCTTCCTCGACTCGCTCGGCACGATCATCGCGGCAATTCTCGGCGGCCCGATCGCCGGCGGCATCGCGGGCTTCGTCACCAATCTGATCCGCGGCCTGATCGGCTCGCCCAACACCGCGTTCTTCGCGCCCGTCGCGTTGACCATCGGCGTGGTCGCCGGGTTCGCCGCGCAATACGGCCTGTTCCGCAACGTGTGGAAGGCCGCGATCGCGGGGGCGATCATCGCCGTGGCGCTCGCCTTCGTCGCCGTGCCGATCCGCATCTATCTGTTCGGCGGCGTGTCGGGCAGCGGCGCGGACTTCCTCACCGCCTATCTCTTGAAGGTCGGCGAAACGCTGGTGAGCTCGGTCATCATCACCGTGATCACCACCAATCTGGCGGACAAGATCTTCACCGCCGTGCTCGCCTGGGCGATCGTCCGGGGATTGCCCGAACGCATTCTCGGCGATTGGCCGTATCTCGCCTACTCGAAGAAGTGATGCTCTATCGCCCGGGTTCCAGCCGGCTGCATCGCGCGAATCCGCTGACGAAGCTCGCCTTCGTCGGCGTGGCGATCGCGATGCTGCCCGCCTGGGGTCCGGGCATCCTGTTCGCCGCTGCGGCGCTCGCCGCCGTCGCGGGATTGGTGTCCGGGCTCGGCCGCGCGTTGATTTTGCGGCTCGCCGTTCTGCTCGTCCCCGTCGGTGTGGCGCTGATCCTGGTGCACGGGCTGCTGATCGAACGCGGCGGCGCTTCGCCGCTCGGGCCCGTCGCCTATTATCCCGATGGGTTGCTCTACGGCTTGCGGGTGTTGTCGCGGCTGACGCTGCTGTTGTCGGTGACGCTGCTCTTCGTGATGACGACGCGCACCGCCGACCTCGCCCGCGCGCTCGACGGCGCGCGTTTCCCCGCCGCGATCGCCTATTTGCTGACGGCGCCTTTGGCGCTGCTCGACCTGCTGGCGGACGAGGCGAAGGCGATCCGCGAATCGTTGCAAGTGCGCGGGTTGTCGGCGCGCGGCGGGATCGTATCGCGGGCGCGTGTGCTGGTGGCGCTGTGCACGCCGCTGGTCCACGGGTTGATCATCGATATTTCCGCGCGCGCCCAAGCGCTCGACGGGCGCGGCTTTCGCGCGTACCCCTCGCGCACGCTGTTGACCGCCCCGCAAGACGCGCCGTTCGAGCCGGCTTTGCGCTGGGCGCTGCTCGCCTTCGCCGTGCTGAACTTCGCCGTTGCGTTGCGATGACAATCGACATCGCCGGCCTCGCTTTCGCCTATCCACGGCGCCCGAAACTGTTCGACGGCGTGTCCGTGCGCATCGAGTCGGGCGCGCGGATCGCGATCCTGGGCGGCAACGGGACGGGCAAATCGACGCTCGCGCGGCTGATCGCGGGGCTGGAGACTCCGCCGGCGGCCGATGCGATACGCTGGAAGACGCGCCCCTGGCGCGGCTATGCGCTGGCCGACCGCGTGAAGATCGCGCAATACGTGGGCCAGCGGCCGTTGCTGCAATTGTCGGGGCGGGCGGCGAATTTGCGCGAGGAAATCGCCTTCGGGCTTGAGAATCTCCGCGTCGCCCCGGCTGCGATGATGACGAAGACCGACGCGATCCTGGCGCGCTTTGGTCTGGCCGATCTCGCCGGACGCGATCCGCGCACATTGTCGGGCGGGCAGATGCAGCGTCTGTCGATCGCCGCGTCGCTGGTGCTGGAACCGGAATTGCTCGTGCTCGACGAGCCGATGACCGATCTCGACGCCGAATCGCGCGACGATCTCAAAACCTATCTGCGCGCATTGCCGAACGACGCCGCGATTCTGTTCGTCGACGTTGTCGCGCAAGATTGGATGGACGGGTTGGTCGAGCGTTACTACCTGCTCGACGGCGCCGCGCTGACCGGCCCCTTCAAGCGCGAAGACCTGCCGCGCGATCCGCCGTCGCCGCCCCCTTCACCTGTACGTGACGGCGAAACCTTGGTGCGCTTACGCGATGTCGCCTTCGCCTATCCCGGCCAAGCGCCGGTCTTCGAAGCTGCGGGCTTCGATCTGGCGGCGGGTGCGGTGATCGCGTCGGTCGGGCGCAACGGGGCGGGCAAGTCGACGCTGCTGCGCTTGCTGTGCGGTTTGGAAACGCCGTCGGCCGGTACGGTGCGCATCGACGGGCTCGATCCCGCCCAAGCCGATCCGGTCGAATTCGCCAAGCGCATCGGCGTGGTATTCCAGAATTCGGATCGCTATTTCGTCAAGCCGCGCGTGCTCGACGAAGCGGCGCTTGGCTTGCACCTGCAAGGCGCGGCGGATGCCGATGATCGTGCGCGCGCCTTGCTCGATTTCGCTGGAATCGGCGATGCGGCCGATCGTCATCCCCAGGATCTCGATGCCGGGCAACGGCGCGTGGTCGCGACGGTCGCCGCCTTGGCGCATGATCCCAAGCTCGTGTTGCTCGATGAAGTTCAGCGTGGCTTGGACCGGACCAATATCGCGCGCGTCGAACGCTTGATCGCGCGTGCGCGCGATGGCGGCGCTTGCGTGCTGATGGTCAGCCACGATGCCGATTTCGTCGCGCGCAACGCCACGCGCATTTTGCGCGTCGGCGGCGGCAAGGCCGCGCTCAGTCGAACAGGAATTTGACGCCGAAGGCGCCGGGGGCGAGCAGGCCGGTCGCCCAGATCAGCGCCGAGGCGACGTTCGCGGCCTGAAAGGGCCAGAACTTCATCCGGCAGGTGCCTGCGACGATGGGCACGGCCGCGCGCAACGGCCCGAAGAAGCGGCCGAAGAAAACGCTGAGCGTGCCGAAGCGTTCGAAGAAGCGCTTGCCGCGCGGCAGCAACTCGGGCTGCTTGGTGAACGGCCAGATATGGGCCAAGCGGTCGCCGTAATGCCAGCCGACCCAATAGGAAATCCAGTCGCCGAACACGGCGCCCAAAGCCGCCGCGGCCCAGATCGGCCAAAAATTGAGATCGGTCGCCCCGATCAACGCGCCGATCCCGACCAGCATCACGGTCGCGGGAAACAGCAGCGATAGGAAAGCGAGGGATTCGCCGAAGGCGAGGACGAACACGATGGGGGCGGCCCAAACGCGGTTCGTTTCCACGAATTGAACAACCAGGTCGGCGAACTCGGCGATCGTCATGATCGCCGAGTGTGCCGTGTGCCGGGCCGCGGGATCAATCGTCCCGTCGCCCGGCTTGTTCGATTACTTCGTCAAGCTGCGGACGAAATCGGCATGCGCGCCCGAAGGACCGCCGTGACCGCCGCCCTGGTGGCCGCCGTGGCCGCCGGTACGCTTGCCTTGGCCGCGATGATTGCCGCGCTTCGGGCCGCCGCGATGCGGGCCCTTGCCGTGGCCCTGATGGCCATGGGGATGGCCGTTCGGGCCGTCGGCGCGGCGATGATGTTCGTGGCGCGCGGCGGGCTGGGCTTGCGCCTGATCGACGCGCGCTTCTTGCGGCTGGGCGTCGCCTTGGACATGGACGGGGCGCTGCTCGCCGTGACGCTGTTCGCCGTTGCGATGCTCGCCGTGACGGGGACCGCCGCGATGGCGCGGGCCGCCGCTGCGATGCTGGCCGCCGTGACCATTGCCGTTGCCATGGCCCTGACGGCCACCGCGGAACGAACGCGGGTCGCGCTCGGCCGGTTCGTTCAACGAAGCGCCTTCCGGCATCGCGATGCCTTCGGGCGCGGTGACGAACGGCACTTGCAGCTTGGTCAGGCGTTCGATGTCGCGCAGGAAGGCGCGCTCGTCCGGCGCCACCAACGCGATCGCGATACCCGACTTGCCCGCGCGCGCCGTGCGGCCGATGCGGTGCACGTAAGCTTCGGGCACGTTGGGCAGTTCGTAGTTGATGACGTGCGACACGCCGTCGACATCGATGCCGCGCGCGGCGATATCGGTCGCGACCAGCACCTTGATATGGCCGTCGCGGAACGAGTCGAGCGCGCGCTCGCGCTGGTTCTGGCTTTTGTTGCCGTGGATGGCGGCGCAAGGGATACGCGCGAAGTCGAGGAACTTCGACACGCGGTCCGCGCCGCGCTTGGTGCGCGTGAACACGATCGCGCGCGTGCAGTCCGGCGATTGCAGGATCGCGCCGAGCACGCCGCGCTTGGCTTGGTTGTCCAGCGCGATGGCGCTCTGTTCGATACGCTCGATGGGCTTGGACGCCGGGGCGACGGCGATTTCCTGCGGGTTGCGCAGGAAGTTCGACGCGAGCTGGCGGATTTCCTTGGGCATCGTCGCCGACAGCAGGATCGTCTGACGCTCGCGCGGCAGCATCGACATCAGGCGGCGGATCGCCGGCATGAAGCCGAGATCGAGCATCTGGTCGGCTTCGTCGAGCACGATGACTTGCGTGTGCGCCAGCGTGGCGGCACCCGTGCTGATATGGTCTAGCAGGCGGCCGGGTGTGGCCACCAGAATGTCGAGGCCGTTCGCCATCGCGCGGATCTGGCCGCCGGGCGCCACGCCGCCGACCACGACCGCGGTGCGCGGACGGACATAGGCGCCGTAGCTGCGCACCGAATCTTCGATCTGCGAGGCGAGCTCGCGCGTCGGCGCCAGGATCAGCACATGGCAGCCGCGCGCCGGGGCGCGCTTGTTCTCGGACGCCAAGCGGGCGAGCAGCGGCAGCACGAAGGCGCCGGTCTTGCCGGTCCCGGTCTGCGCGATGCCGACGACGTCGTTGCCGGCGAGGATCGCGGGGATCGCCGCTTCCTGGATTTTGGTGGGGGTGACGTGTTTTTGGTCGGCGAGGGCCCGCAGAATCGCTTCGGGCAGGCCGAGATTGGTGAAGTCGGTCATTAGGTACAAAAACTCTCGTTCGCCCGGCGCGCGGAATCATCCGCGCGGGGCAGGGTCGTTCGATGGAAGCGTGACGTGGAACAGCCGCCGGGGAATGGTCCCTGGAAGGGACTCGCGAATGCCGGGGCTAAGTGAACCGAGACCCGAAAATCGAAACCGCGACCCCGGGCGCGACTGGCGCCATCCACGTTGGGTCTGCGGATGGCGCGTATATGAGGTATCGCCGTGCCGAAAGCAAGCGAAAGCCGCGCATGGCCGCTGCGCGTTCGGGTTAATCGTCTGCGGCGGCTTGATTTTCGCCCTGTTTGAGGGCGGATCGAATGTCGCTGCGCGCGTCGTGGATCAGAAAACGCAGCGCCTTTTCCGCCGCCGCCGGTTTGCGGCCGGCGATCGCGCGCAACACCGCCCGGTGCAGGCCGACCGCCTCATGCGCGCCCTCCGCCGAGCGGACGGAATGGCGGAACGAAACATCCAGCAGCGCCCCCAGCAGCGGGGCGAGTGCTGCGACGAATTGATTGCCCGCCGCCGCCAGAATCGATTGGTGAAACTCGAGATCGGCGGCGACGTAATGGCCTTTGTCGTCCACGGCGTCGGCCATCAAGGTCAGGGCCGCTTCGATCCGCGCGATATCGGCCGGTGTGGCGCGCAAGGCGGCCAGACGGGCCGCCATCGGCTCGATCGTCAAACGCAGTTCCAGCAGATCGTCGAGGAATTGCGCATCCACGCCGGCGGCGACACGAAATCCGACCACGTCCGGATCGAATTGGTTCCAATCGGCGAAGGGCCGCACGCGCGTGCCCCTTCGCGGGCCGGTCACGACCATGCCCTTGGCGGCGAGCGTCTTGATCGCCTCGCGCACCACGGTGCGGCTCACGCCCAATTCGGCGCCGATTTCGGGTTCGGTGGGCAGGGCGGCCCCCGCCGCCATGCGGCCACGGATGATCTTGCGCGCGATCTTCGCGACCGCATCGCCGTGAATCCCGGCCGCGCGTTTTCCCCCGGACATGACGCGATGATGACGGGTGCGGCGCGCGGTGTAAATCGCGGAAAGCGCTTGGTGTCGCTTACGATATCACATCCCAAAATAGCCAATATTGTTTTTAATACTGTCCATTGGCGCAACGCGCATAGACCAAGGAAGGCGAAATGACCGAGCAAACGTGGAATTCCGAGGGCGGGCCCGCGGCCAAACGGTGTTCGTGGCGCTGTTTGGCGTGGGGATTCTTCCTCGGGCTGGCGATCTATATCGGCGTGCCCTGGCTGTTTTATGCGCCCTATCAATTCGTCGTCACCGTCGCATGGCCGGACGAGAAGCCAGGGCGGGACATCAGCTTTTTTATCGATGGCGATCTATTGGCGGCGAACTTCGGGGCGTGGGGCTTCGATGGCGGCGGCGGCGGAACGCAGTACTACCCGATCGGCAGCTTTAGGCGCCAAGCGGTACTCGAAGTCAAAATCTTTGCCGACGGCAAATTTTCGACGCTGGAACGCTTCAATCTGACGGCGAAGGAATCAACCTGCCGCATCGTCGTCCATGTGACGCACGAAGCGGTTCGCGCCAGTGAATGTCTCAATTCTGTTCCCCCGCCTTGATCGAAGGGAATACTGATCAGTTCGGCCTGGCCTGGAACAACTCGCGCAGATCGTCGGCGGCCAGTGCGAGATCCGAGAGATGCGGGTTGAGCGCCAGCGCTTTCTCCCACGCGGCCAGGGCCGCGGCCGGCTGGCCTTGGCGAAGGGCGATCTGCCCGAACCCGGCCAGCGCCCCGTAATGACGCGGCTCGCGCGCCAGCGTTTCGAGGATGTCGGCGACCGCGTCGGCGTCGCGTTCCTCGATGAAAGCGAGGGTGGCGCGTTTGTTATAGGCTTCCGCCCAATCCGGCCAGCGCGCGCACAGATCGTCGAGCAATTCGCGCGCGGTGCGCCCGTCCTTGGCGATGATCTTGCCGATCGCCTCGTGCATCGTGTCGACGGCGGCTTCGTCGGGATGGTCGGTCCAGATGCCCCAGATCAAATCGCCGATATCCTCGGCCGAGCGCTTCAGCTTGCGCGCGGCGATTTCCTCGAACAGCCGGTCCAGGCGTTTCGAGACACCGCGCGGCGGCGGTTTCTCGCACAAAGCGATCAGCTGCTTCAGGGCGGCGGCGATGTCGGGTTTCGTCTCTGGCATCGACCGAAATATTAGCATGCGCGCGTTTTTGGCTATAGTCGTGCGCGTATGACAATTCCACGACTCGTCTCCGTCGGGGCGACATGCCTCACCACCATCTACCGCGTCGACGCGATCCCGGCCGCCCCGGGCAAGGCGCTGGCCCATCAGGCCGCGCGCGTCACCGACGGGATGGCGATTTCCGCCGCCTGCGCCTTCCAGCGCCTGGGCGGCCACGCCGCGATTTGGGCGCGGGTGGGGTCGGACGCGCAAGGCAAGGCGATGAAGGCCGAACTCGCCGACACGGGCGTGAACGTCGACGCGATCCGCGAATGCCCGGGCGGCAAATCGTCCCATGCCAGCGTCACGGTCGATGCGAAGGGCGAGCGGATCGTCATCGTCTATCACGATCCCGGTCTCGACCCCGATCCGGCCTGGCTGCCGCTCGACGATCTGGCGAAGGCCGATTTCGTCCATTCGGATGTGCGCTGGATCCAAGGCTCGGTCCATACGCTGACGGCCGCGCGGAAACGCGGCGTGCGCGCGATGCTCGACGCCGAAACGACCGCGCCGGAAATCCTCGCGACCCTCGTGCCGCTCGCCACACATGCGGTGTTCTCCGACGCGGGCCTCGCCGTTCATACGGGGATCGCGGATGTGGAGCAGGGTCTGCGCGCGGTCGTCGCGCGCAAAACCCACACGCATGTCGGCGCGAGCTGCGGCGCCAAGGGTTATTACTGGATCGAAGACGGCGCCTTGCGCCACGTGCCGGCCCCGCGCATCGATGCGGTCGACACGCTGGCGGCGGGCGACGTGTTCCACGGCGCGCTCGCACTGGGCCTTGCCGAAGGGCGCAGCGTCGAGCAGGCGGCGCGGCTGGCGTGTGCTGCCGCCTCGCTTAAATGCACCAAATTCGGCGGGCGCTTGGGGTGCCCCACGCGCGCGGAAGCCGACGCGTTTATGCGGGGCGCTTGAACGACGCGGCTTGCCGCGCCAGCGTTTCGATCGCCTTCCAATCGCCCTTGGCGATCGCGTCGCCCGGCGTCACCCACGATCCGCCGACCTGCAGGCAGTTGGGCTGCGACAGATGGGCGAGCACGTCGCCCGGCTTCACGCCGCCGGTGGCACAGAACACGAGGTCCGGGAACACGGGCTTGATCGACGCAAGCCACGGGATCGCACCGATCACGTTGGCCGGGAACAGCTTCAATTCCTTGAAACCCATTTCGCGCGCGAACATCGCTTCGCTGGTCGTTTCGATGCCGGGCAGGAACGGGAAATTCGCCTGACGCACGGCCTTCAGCAATTCCGGCGTCATGCCCGGCGACACGCCGAACTGGGCGCCGGCGCCGATCGCGCGATGCAGGTCGGTGGCGTTGAGGATCGTACCGGCCCCGACGATCGCTTCGGGGGCGGCCAGGCGCATCGCCTCCAGCCCCTTCAGCGCGGCGGGCGTGCGCAGCGTGATTTCGAAGACCTTGATACCGCCCGCGACCAGCGCCTTGGCGATTTCCCCGGCGGCGACCGGATCGGCGACCGTCAAGATCGGCATCACCGCGCCCTGGGCCATAATCTCGCGCATCGGCAAATACTTGGCGGCCATCGCCTACGTTCCTTCCCTAAGTGTATGTCGGCGGACCCTATGCGGCGCCCGGTCCGCTGTAAAGTCCGGGTGCGCCCGCGAATGTCTGACGACAGGAACTTTTCGCGTTATCCTCGGTTTTGCGATGGAACCTTCACCCCAGCCGCCCCGCCTTGCTCTCGCCCGGCCGCGCCGATTGATGGCGGCGGTAACCGGCGTGTGCTTGGCGGCGTTGGCGGGAACTTGGACGATCCGCGAATGGTACGCAGCGCACGCGATCCATCGCGCGGCCGAGGAGGCCGCCGTCGAGGCCGAGCGCGCCGTGCGACTTTACGCGGCCAGCATCGAACGCACCGTCGCCGTCGCCGATGCCGCCGTGCGCTCGACGCGCGGCGCCCTGCGCCGCGAAGGCGACGCCGTCGATCTCGACCGCGTGTTGGCCGGCTATGCCGATGGCCCCGCCGGGATTTTCGACATCATCGCCGTCGGCCCCGACGGCAAAGCGATCGCGATGTCGGGCATGCCCGAGGCGCGCGGGCGCGACATGTCCGCGCGCGCCAGCGTGCAAGCGCTGGCGGCCGCGACGGGCGATCCGCTCTATATCGGCCCGCCTTTCGTGGGGGCGGAAGGGCGCGCGCGCGTGCCCGTCGCGCGCCGCTTGCTCGACGAGCGCGGCTTGCAGATCGGCACCGTGATCGTCGAACTCATCCCCGACACGTTCGTGCGGCCGATCGACCGCACGGCGTTGAAGCCGGGCTCGACCGCCAATGTCGCGGGTGTGGACGGCATCGTGCGCGGCCGCATCGATTCAGAAGGTCGGGTCAGTTTCGGCCAGGACATTTCCGCCTCGCGCGTGTTCCAAGACGCGGTGCGCGAAGGTTTCGCGGTGGGCGAGGTGACGGGCGCCATCGACGGCATTCGACGGCTGACCGCGTGGCAACGCATTTCCGGCGCGGATTTGGCCGCGCATTTCTCGGTCGATCTCGACCACGCGATCGCGCAGACCTTGCCCGCCCAGCGCGAGGCGACATGGCTCGCGCTGGCGGCCAGCGCCTTCATTCTGTTGCTGGGCGGCTTGCTGCTGCGCGCGATCGCGGGGTTGACGGCCACGCAAACGCGGCTGGCCGACGGCGAAGCGCGGTTCCGCGATTTCGCGTCGGCGTCCTCCGATTGGTTTTGGGCGACCGATGCGGACGGGCGGATCGCCTATATCTCCGCGAACGCGCGCGATTACGGCATCGATATCGAAGCCCATCTGGGCAAGCGCGGCCAGGATATGGCCGCCCTGCCGCCCGGCGTGCAGGACGATCCGATGCAGCACGCCACGCGGGCGCGCAAGGCGTTCCGCAACGTCGTGCGCAAGGTGTTGCGTCGCGACGGTCAAGACATCCTGATTTCGTTCTCGGGCATACCGGTCTTCGACGCCGCCGGAAATTTCGGCGGCTATCGCGGTGCGGCGCGCGACGTGACCGACGAAGCCGCACAACGCCAGCGCATCGAAGCGCAAGCCCGCCAACTCGCCGAATTGTCGGCCTTCGTGCCGGGCGTGCTTTATCGCCTGACGCGCGCCGCCGACGGCACGATCTCGTTCCCTTATATGTCGAGCCGGTCGCTCGATCTGCTCGGCCTCGACGCGCAAGCGGTGATGCGCTCGGCGCGCGTGTTGTTCTCGGTCGTGGCGCGCGAGGATCTGCCGCGCGTGCGCCGTTCGATCTCCGACGCGACCGCGCAAGGTGCGGAATGGATCGCGGAGTTCCGCGTCGAACCCAAGGGCTTCGGCCAGTCGCGCTGGGTGCGCGGCCACGCGACACCCACGCGCCGCGACGACGGCACGATCGTGTGGGACGGGCTGCTGCTCGACGTGACGGCGGAGAAGATGGCGCTGGAAGCGCTCGCCGCCAGCGAACAGCGCTTCCGCGACGGCATCGAAAGCATGAGCGACGGTTTTGCGCTCTACGACGCGCAAGATCGTCTCGTCGTGTGGAACCGGCGTTACGAAGATATCTTCCCCTATATCCGCGGCCGGCTGCGCGAAGGCATTCCGTATGCCGAGGTCGTCGGCTGGGCCGCCGACTGGCCGGGCTACGGATTCGACGAAGCCCAGCGCGCCGAATTCATCGCCGCACGGCTGTCGCGCCGCGAACGCCTGGGGCAGGTCTTCGAATTGTCGGCTTCCGGCGGCACGTGGCTGCAATTGGTCGAAACGCCGGCACGCGAAGGCGCGTTGGTGGCGATCGCGCGCGACGTGACCGATCAGCGCGCGGCCTTGCTGACCGCCGCCTTGGCCGAGCGCCGCTTCCGCGACGGGATCGCGGCGATGGGCGAAGGCTTCGCGCTTTACGACGCCCAGCGTCGTTTGATCGCCTGGAACCAGCGTTTCGAGGAGATATTCCCCTATCTCAAAGGCCGGCTCGACGCGGGCATGGCGCACGAGACGCTGCTGCGTTTCGATCACGATTTCGGCGAGATCGAGGATGTCGGCACGGTCGATTCGTGGCTTGCCGCCGCCGAACGCCGCCGCCGTTTGGCCGGCGTGCCCTACGAGATCCGTTTCAAAGGCGGGCGCGTGGTCGAAGGCACGCAGCGCGCGACGGTCGAAGGCGGGCGCGTCGTCACGTATCGGGACGTGACGGCCGCACGGCGCACGTTGAAGCTGCTCGCCGACAACGAGATCCGCTTCCGCGACTTCGCGCAGGTGACGTCCGACTGGTTCTGGGAAACCGATGCCGAGCATCGCTTCTCGTTCGTCTCCGATCCGCGCGGCAAGCTCGGGCTCGATCTGTCGCGCACGCTGGGGCGCACGATGCTCGACATCGTCGCCGACGATCCCGCCACGACGCGCGACGCGTTGGGCGAGCACGCCGCCAATCTCGCCGCCAACCGGCCGTTCCGCGACTTCGTCCATTCGATCGATACCGGGGCGGGAACGCGCGAATGGGTTTCGGTTTCCGGCATTCCGGTGTTCGACGACGAAAACCGCTTCGTCGGCTATCGCGGGGCGGGCCGCATCGTGACGGCGCAGGTCATGTCCGAGCGGCGCTTGGCGGCCGCCCGCGACGAAGCCGAGCGCGCGCGCGAAGCGGCGGAAAAGGCGAACCGCGCAAAGTCGGAATTCCTCGCCTCGATGAGCCACGAAATCCGCACGCCGATGAACGGCGTGATCGGCATGACCGCGTTGCTGCTCGACGCCACGCTCAGCGATCGTCAGCGCCGCGCGGTCGAAACGATCCGCGATTCGGGCGAATCGCTGCTGCACATCATCGACGACATCCTCGATCTGTCGAAGCTCGAAGCGGGCCGCATGGATCTGGAAAAGCTGCCCTTCGATCCGCGCGCGTTGGCGCAAGGGGCCCTCGACGTCGTCGCCCCGCGCGCCAAGGCGAAGGGGCTGGCGCTCGATTTCCATGCCGATGCGCAAGCGCCCGAAACCGTGACCGGCGATCCCGGCCGGTTGCGCCAGGTGCTGCTGAACCTGCTGGGCAACGCGGTGAAGTTCACCGAAACCGGCCGCGTGACGCTGTCGTTGTCGGGCACGCGCCAAGACGGCGACGGGCGGCCGCATCTGGTTTTCGAAATCCGCGATACCGGCATCGGCATCGCGCCCGAACGGCTGAGCGAGCTGTTCCGCGAGTTCAGCCAGCTCGACAGCTCGATCACGCGCCGTTACGGCGGCACGGGGTTGGGGCTCGCGATCTCCAAGCGCCTTGTCGAGCATATGGACGGGCGGATCTCGGTCGCGAGTGCGACGGGCGAAGGCTCGACCTTCCGCGTCGAATTGCCGTTCGACGCGGCTTCGGGCGCGCAAATCGCGCGCGCGGTGGGCGCTGCCGACGGCAATCAAGCGGCGGAGATGCTGCGCCGGCGCGCGGCCGTGGGCCCGGCGTTGCGCGTGCTGCTGGCGGAGGACAATCTCACCAACCGCCTGGTCGCGATTTCGATGCTCGAAACCGTCGGGATCGCGGCGGACGTCGCCGACGACGGCTTGCAAGCGCTGGCCGCCGTGCGCGCCAAGCCCTACGACCTCGTGCTCATGGACATCCACATGCCCGAGATGGACGGGCTTGCCGCCGCGCGCGCCATCCGCGCCTTGCCGGGCCCGGCGGGTGCCGTGCCGATCGTGGCGCTGACCGCCAACGCCTTCCAAAGCCATGCCGACGAATGCCGGGCGGCGGGCATGAACGACTTCCTGTCCAAGCCCTATCGCAAGGCCGCCCTGCTGGAGACGATCGCGCGGCATGTGGGTGCCGCCGAACGCGCGGCGGAGTAGCTTGCCCCGCTTTGTTGGGCTAGTTTCCAAGGGTCATGGCCGGTTCCATTTCCAACGCCCCGCCGCCCCCCGCGAGCGCCAGGGTCGCCACGCAAGCGCGTCCCAGCGCCGATGTGCGCACCGCGCAGCGCCCCGATTCCGGGCCGCGGGTCACCGCCGAATCGATCGAAGCGCGCGCCAAGGCCGCCTATGTCGCGCGCGACGATGCGCGCATCGCCCGCGATCAGGCCGAAACGCGCGCCAAGCTTTTCGCCGCCGGCCAACGTACCGTCGATTTCCTGGCTTAGGAGAATACGCCCATGATCGTCACCACCACCGACGGCGTCGAAGGCAAGCGCGTTACCGCCTATCTCGGCGTGATTTCGGCCGACGTCGTCATGGGATCGAACGCGATCCGCGATTTCTTCGCCTCGGTGCGCGATTGGGTCGGCGGGCGCGCGGGCAGCTACGAAAAAGTTCTCGCCGACGCGCGGCGCGAAGCGGTCGAGGAATTGGCCGAGAAGGCCGCGAAGCTGGGCGCCGACGCCGTGATCGGCGTCGATCTCGACTATCAAAGCGTGGGCGGAACGATGCTGATGGTCGCGGCCAACGGCACGGCCGTGAAGCTCGGATGAGCGCCGGTTTTCGCCGGGGGGCGTTGTTTATGGGATTGCTCGCGTCGATTCTGGGCTTGTTGGGCTGCGGCGAGCGGCCGACGAGCCAGGTCGTGTTCCGCACCGGCGCCGATTCCTGGCAGGCGTTGCAGGCGTCCTCGCGCGACGGGGCGGTGCATATCGGCGCGATGGGCGGCGCCTACGGCGAAACGCAAGAAGCACTCGCCACGCGCGCCGCCGCAATTCTTCGCGACAATTTTTCCGATCCTTGGCTCAAATTCGAAACCGACGCGACGCGCACGGCGAATCCGTTCCGCCTGGTGTTCTTGTTCGAAGCGCGGGTCGTGCGCCAGCCGGATTTCTACGGCGTGTGCGCGGGCAAACCCTTGCGATTCGAAGCCGATCCGAAGAACACCAATATCCATGCCGTGCTGTGCGGGCCCAACGGGCCGGTCGCCGGCGTGCATGGCTGGATGCGCCGGATCGACCGCGCCGACGACCCCAGTTTCGCAAAATTGATCGTCCAGATCGCGCGCCAAGCGATGCAAGGCGCTACATAAATCCGCCTTGTAACGGTCGCACGCGTTTAACGCTTTCTTATGCCGCCGGGCGGGATAAGGTTTCTTGGAGTATCACCAAGAAAGCCGACCCCACGTGCCGGATCCGACCGAAATCGAAATACGCCTGATTGATCGCCTGCCCGAAGCGGTGCTGGTGCTGAACGCGGAGCGTCGCGTGTTGGCCGCCAATCGCATGGCCAAGCGTTTGCTCGGCGGCGATCCGGCGGGGCAGTCGCTGGTCGAACTCGTGCCCAACGCCGACGCGGTGCCCGATATCTGGAACGTGACCGGCGAAGCCACGGCGCAGTTCGAAGCGCATGCGCTGTCCAAGGACGGGCGCGCCTTTCCCGCTTACGTTTCCGTCGGCGCCGCATTGCCCTATTTTCTGGTCACGCTGCGCGATCTGACCGATCAGGCCGCGATCGAGCGCCAATTGGTCGAACGCACGTTGCGCGATCAATTGACCGGCTTGCCCGCGCGTGCGCTTTTCCTCGAACAGGTCGAGCAGGCGCTGCTGCGCCGGCGCGTCCACGGCTCGACCAGCGAGATCGCGGTCGTTTGCCTCGACATCGATCGCTTCAAGGTGATCAACGATTCGCTCGGCTATCACGCGGGCGACGAGTTGCTGATCGCGGTCGCGCGCCGTTTGGAAGAAGCGCTGGGGGCGGGCTACGCGCTCGCCCGCCTGGGCGGCGACGAATTCGGCTTCCTGGTCGAGTGCAACCGCAAGGCCGAGGCGGCGATTTTGGCCGATGCGGCACTCGACGCGTTCAAGGATGGCTTCGCGCTGGGCGGTTCTTTGCCCGGGCGCCCCTTGCCCAGCCGCGCCTTGACGGTGGGCGCGTCGGTCGGCCTTGCTTTCGCCGATCCGGGGATCGCACCGCGCGCCCCCACGCTCGTCTCCAACGCCGACGTCGCCTTGCATCGCGCCAAGACCGGCGGCGGTGCGCGGATCGAGATTTTCGAGCCCGCCCGCCACGGCGATGCGCTGGGCTTGCTGGAAATGGAACTCGCCTTGCGCGAGGCCGTGGACAAGAACGAGTTCGAAATCGTCTATCAGCCGATCGTCGATCTCGACGGCGGGCGGATGCGCGGCGTGGAAGCGCTGCTGCGCTGGAACCGGGCCGGTAAATTCGCCGTCCCGCCGGGCGTGTTCATCCCGATTGCCGAGCAATCGGGATTGATCATGCCGATCGGCCGCCACGTGCTGGCGCAAGCCTGCCTGCAAATGGCGCGCTGGCGGCGCGAATACGGTTCGGCGGCGCCCGACTACGTCGCGGTCAACGTCTCCGCGCGCCAGCTCGCGCGCGAGGATATGCCCGCCCTCGTCGCGTCGACGCTGGAAGCGGCGGGGCTCGATCCCTGCCATCTCGAACTCGAACTCACCGAAAGCGCCGTCGTCGACAATCCCGCGGCGGCGCGCAAGCTGCTCGATGCGGTCGTGACACTCGGCGCCTCGCTCGCCATCGACGATTTCGGCACGGGTCAGTCGTCGCTGTCGCTGCTGCCCTCGCTGCCTTTCGCCAAGCTCAAGATCGACCGCAGCTTCGTGGGCGAGATGGACGTCGATCCCAACAGCTTCGAAATCGTGCGCGTCATCATCGGCCTTGCCAAGGCGTTGGGCCTGCGCATGGTCGCCGAAGGGATCGAACGCGAAAGCCAGTCGAAGCTGCTGCTGGACCTGGGCTGCGTGCTGGGCCAGGGCTTCCATTATTTCCGGCCGCTGCCCGTGCGCGAGATCGAGCGGCTCTGTGCGGCGGCCAAGGCGCCGCCCGCGACGGCGCTGGAATCCGAATCGGGCAAAGTGGTCGCCTGAATTAGCGTCCTTCGCGCCGCCACGCGATCAACAGCAGCGTGAGTGCGGCGAGGAACGTGAGCAAGCCCGGCATCAGCGGCGTTTGCGCCACACCCGCCACGACGTAATCGCCGTTGGTGCGGAAGCCGATCCAATTTCGCGTTGCCGAAATCTGCCCGCCCATGTCGCGACCGGGGCGCACGCGGCGCAATTCCGGCACGCCGTCCTGCAGCCACGCGATCTGGCCGCCGCTCGCCTCGGCGACGGGGCGCATCAATTTGTCGGTCGTGCGCACATCCGCCGTCTCGGTCGGGTTGACGGCACCCACGGCCGCGAGCGTGGAACGCTCGCCGTCGGTCAGGCGATAGAGGCCGGGTTTCTCCGCGACGAACACGGCCGTTTGGCGGCCGCCGCGCGAATCGGTCAGGCGCAATTCGGCCGAAAAATCGTCGGGGCCTTGTACGCGCACGGGCGTGGACACGGGATCGATCGCGCGGCGCTCGACCTCAACCCGATTGCCGCGCACGCGCGCCTTCAGATCGTTCTCCTCGAGCTCGGGCTCTTTCATCAGCCAATGCGCCACGCGGCGCAGCAGCTCGGCATGCGGGCCGCCGCCGTCATAGCCGCGCGCCCAGAGCCAGATATTGTCGCTCATCATCTGCGCCACGCGGCCTTCGCCCACGCGATCCAGCAGCAGCAGCGGCCGGTCGGCGACACCGTTCATCAGCACTTGGCCACGGCGCGGTTCGGTATCGACATGGCGGAACCAGCGGCCCCATTCGGGCGTGGTGCCCGCGCCGCCGGGCAGATCGGCGGTCACCGGATGGCGCCGCCCGACCGGCGACAGGCCGGGCAAATAGGATTGCTCGAAGGTCTGGCCCGTCGGGATGCCGGGCATGATCTGGCCCAAGGGCGAATTGAACAGCGAATTCGGCGAGGAGAAATTCGGGCCGACCGCGATCAGCAACGCGCCGCCGCCGCGCACGTAGCGCACGATATTGTCGAGATAGATTTGCGCCAGCACGTCGCGCCGGCGATAGCGGTCGAAGATCACGAGGTCGAATTCGCGCAGCTTCACCTCGAACAATTCGCGGATCGGGAAGGCGATCAGCGACAGCTCGCTCACCGGCGTGAAATCCTGCGCCTCGGGCGGGCGCAGAATGGTGAAATGGACGAGATCGACGGCGGGGTCCGACTTCAGCAAATTGCGCCACGTGCGCTCGCCTGAATGCGGCTCGCCGGTGACCAGCAGCACGCGCATGCGGTCGCGCACGCCGTTGACGACCACGACTTGGCGGTTGTTCTCCAGCGTCAATTCGCGCGGGCCCGGCTCGACCTCCAATTCGAAGATCGTCGTGCCCGGCTTGTCGATCTGGAATTCGACTTGCGTGGCTTCGCCCACCGGCGCTTGCACCGTGCGGAAGGGCACGCCGTCGCGCTTGATTTCCACCTTCGCCATCTGGCGCGCCGCACCCGGGCGGGGCGCATCGCCTTCCTCGACCCGGATGGTCAGGAATTGCTGCTTGGCGACGATGGCGAAGGCGGGCGCTTCGTCGATCACCAAGCGCCGGTCGATCTCGTTGCGGTTGCCCGCCAACAGCGTGTGGATCGGGCCCGGCAGGTTCAGGCGCTGGATTTCTTCGGCGATCCCTTTGGGCGCGTCGTGGACCTGACCGTCGGTGACGACCGCCACGCCCGCAATGCGCCCGCGCGGCACGTCGGCGACCGCGCGTTCGATCGAATCGAACAGCCGTGTGCCGTCCGTACCCACGCCACCGGCGCCGGCGCGCACCACGCGCACTTCCATATCGCGCTCGCGGCCCAAGCGATCGCGCAGCGCGTTGGCCGCGCGCTCGGCGCGATCCGCGCGTTCGCCGATGCGCATCGACGCGGATTCGTCGACCACGACCAGCGCCACGTCGGGCAAGCTTTGGCGCTGTTCGATCACCGCCAGCGGATTGGCAAGGGCCAGCAGCAAGCCCGCCAATGCGGCCAAACGCCATGCCGCACCCCGCGCTTTGGCGAACAACGCGTAGCCGACGATGGGCATGGCGATCAACGCCAGCAGGGCCAGCGCCCAGGCGGGGATCAACGGCGCGAAGGCGATCGAATATTCGGTCATCGGCGCATGCGATCCAGGATCGCGTCGACATGGACCTGATCGGCTTTGTAATTGCCGGTCAGCGCGTACATCACGAGATTGACGCCGAAGCGCACGGCCAATTCGCGCTGGCCTTCGCCGCCGGGCACGGCGGCGAACATCGCGCGGCCGTTACCGTCCAGCGCCCAGGCCGACGCCCAATCATTGGCGCCGATGATGACGCTGGAAACGCCGTCATTCTCGGTCGCGTCGGGCGCTTCGACCCAGACGGGCGCCCCCGTCACGCGGCCGGGAAAATCCTGCAGCAGATAAAACGCCTTGGTCAGCACATGGGCGGGCGTGATGCGGCCCAAGCGCGGCAAATCCAGCGGGCGCAGAATTTCGCGCAAGCGCTGGGCGGCGGGGCCGCCGCTGGCCGGGCCGATGAAATCGGCCTCGCGCGTGTCGAACAGGATCATGCCCCCGTCGGCCAGGAAGCGTTTCACGCGCTGCAGCGCCTGATCGCTGGGCCGCGGCACTTGGCCGACCACAGGCCAATAGAGCAGCGGATAGAAGCTGAGCTCGTCGCGCTCCACATCCACGCCCATCGGCGGGGCGGCATCGACCGCCGTGCGCCGGGCGAGCACGACGCCCAATCCCGACAGGCCGGCGCGGCTGACATTGTCGATCTCCTCGCGCCCCGTCAGCACATAGGCGAAGCGCGTGAACAACGCGTTCTCCAGCCCCGTGCGTTCGTCGAACGGCGTTTGCGGCGCGGGCGGGCGGGTCTGCGCATCCGCGTGCGTCGCGCTCAGCGTGAGTGCGGCGAAGATCGCCGCACCGATCGTGCGCTTCAGGCCGCGGAAATTCAGCAACCCGCGCAGGAACAGCGCCACCAGCAGATCGCCGACGACCAGCAGGAACGCCGCGATCAGCAGCGGCGGTTTGAAATCGACTTCGCGCGCGGGCGCGTAATCGGCGCGCGCGATGCCGATCGGCAAGGATCGCAGCGCCACCGGCGCTTCCATGCCTTGCGACAGGTTCAGCGCGCGGCGCGCGGTGTCCGTGCCGTAATGGCCGGGCGGGGTGCGCGCCGACGCGGCTTGTGTGGCCAAAGCCTTGGCTTGCACGCCCGTCGCGGCGGGGAACGGCGACACCAATCGCCCGAACGCGTCGAGGGTGGCGACCGGCGCCAACACCGCGTCGCCGCCGGCATCGCCCGCGATCCCTTGGGCAAGGCCCAGCAAGCGGCGCAGCATTTCGACGTAAAGCCCGGAGAGCGGCAGGTTCGACCAGTCGGGCGAGGCGGTGACATGCACCATGACGAGCCAGCCTTCGCCGCGCTTGTCCGCGGTGACGAGCGGCGTGCCGTCGGTCAAGCGCGCCCAGGTTTTCTGCGCGAGATCGAGCGAGGGTTCGGCCAGCACTTGGCGGCGCACGCGGATATCGTCGGGCACTTCCAGCCCCGCGAAAGCCGAGTCCGCGTCGAACGGCGCCAAGCCCAAAGGCTGATCCCAAGTCATCGCGCCGCCGAAGGCGCGCCCGCCCAAACGCAAGGGGACCGGCACGAAATCGTCATCGGCTTCGACGATGCGCGGGCCGGCGAAGCGCACGACCACGCCGCCTTTGCGCATCCACGGATCGAGCTGGGCGCGCTCGGCGTCAGACAAGCGGCCCAAATCGGCGAGCAGCAGCACCGAGATTTCGCGCTGGAGCAGATCGGTCAATTCGCCCGCGCGCACTTCGGCGAAGGGCTGCAACGCGCGCTCCAGATAAAATTGGTCGGCGAGCAAAGGCTGGTTCTGCTTTTCCTGCCCGCCCGACGCGACGATGCCGACGGGGCGGCGGCGCCAGCGCTCGTCGATCAGCGCGATCGATCCGGCGGTCGCTTGACCTTCCACCTCGATGCGCGAGATCCGATTGCGCAATTCGGCGGGGATCGACAAGCGCGCGGTGGCTTGTGCCGCACCGGCGTCGAACAGCAAACGCTCGCGCGCCAGCAAGCGGCCATCGTCGCCGCGCGCCACGACGGCGCTGTCGATGATGCCGCCGCTATCGGGCCGCGCGACCGTGACCGCGATCGCTTGCGCTTCCGACGACGGCGGCAGGATCAATTGCGCGCGGCGCTCGGGCGGGTCGGCGATATAGGTGACTGGGCCGATGCGTTGCAGGCGTTCGACCAGCGGATTGGTGTTGGGATCCTCCAGCCCGTCGCCGAGATAATAGATCGCGGCGGCTTGCGCGGGCGCGTTCGTATCCAACGCGGCCAATGCCGCCACGCGATCGGCTTGCCACGGTTTGGGTTCGAGCGCGCCGAGCAGCGAGCGCGTTTCCTGCGCGGTCGCCAAACGGCTCAAGCGCGGCGCTTCGCCGGAAAGAGTGGGCGACGTGCTGAGCACGCTCACCGCGCGCGCTTCGCGTTCGGCGCGATCGAGGATTTGGTCGATCACCGTGCGCCGCCCGGCCCAATTCGCGGCCGACGCCCAATTATCGTCGACGACGATCATTACCGGGCCGCTCGCCCCCAAACGCGCCGCCGGATTGATGACCGGCTGGGCGAGTGCGAGGATGATCAACGCCGCGATCAGCAAACGCAGCAGCAGCAGCCACCAGGGCGTTTGCGCCGGCGTTTCTTCCTTCGGCTTCAAGCGCAGCAGCAACGCGATCGCCGGGAAGGCGGCGCGGCGCGGCGCGGGCGGTGTCACGCGCAGCAGCCACCACAGCACCGGCAGGCCCGACAGGACCAGCAGCCACCACGGCGACAGAAAGGCGAAGGCGGCGAAGAAGCTCATCGTCCGGGCCCTTCCGCCAAGGCCAGCCACAGCGTCATCAGCGGCAATTCGGGCCCGCGATCGGTGCGGTGCTGGTGATAGACCCAGCCATAGCCGCGCGCGAGATCGCGCAAACCCGCGACATGGCTTTCGAACGCGGCGAGATAATCGTCGCGCACGGATTCGACCCGGCTGACCAGCAACGCGCCGTCGTCCTCCAAACCTTCGAAGCGCGTGCGGCCGGAATAGGGCAAGCCCGCCTCGGCCGGATCGATGATGTGCACGAGATGCCCGCGCACGCCGGCCCCGGCGATCGATTTGATACGCGCGTCGATTTCGTCGAGCGGGGCGAGGAAATCGCCGAACAGCGCGCAGCCCGCGTAGCGCGGCAAACGCTGCGTGCGCGGCAAGCCGCCCGAAACTTGCGGCAAGGTCAGCATCAATTCGGCCAGGCGATTGACCGCGAATTTGCCGTGGGCGGGCGGGGCACCCGTGCCCAGCAGCGCCACGCGCTCGCCACCGCGCGCGAGCAACGCGGCCAAAGCGAGCAGCAGCAATTCCGCGCGCTCCTGCTTGCGCGGCAGGCGCTTATCCGAGGACCAATCCATCGACGGCGAACGGTCGAGCCACAGATAGACGGTCTGGGCCGCTTCCCATTCGGTCTCGCGCACATAGACATGCGCGGATTTGGCGGTCTGGCGCCAATCGATGCGGTCGATCGTGTCGCCGGGCATATAGCGGCGGAACTGCCAGAAGGTTTCGCCTTGGCCCGCGCGCCGGCGCCCATGCACGCCTTGCGCGACCGTGGACGCGACGCGATCGGCCGCGGCCAGCAACGCGGGCAGCTTGCTCGCGAGCTGTTCGGCGGCCAAGCGCGTGCGCGTGGCCGTATCCGTCACCGGGCCGGTTTGCGTCGCCGCCGAAGCGCTCACGCGAGGGGCGCCACCAGCCGCGCGATGATGTTGTCGATCGTGATCCCTTCGGCGCGCGCGGCGAAGGACAGCGCCATGCGATGGCGCAGCACGGGGCCGGCCAGCGCCACGACGTCGTCGACCGACGGCGACAAGCGCCCGTCGAGCACGGCGCGGGCGCGGGCGGCGAGCATCAGCGCCTGGCTCGCGCGCGGACCCGGGCCCCAGATCACGTGCTTCATCACCTCGTCCACGTTCGTTTCGGCCGGACGACCCGAGCGCACGAGTTTGAGGATCGCTTCGACCACCGATTCGCCCACGGGCACGCGGCGGATCAACGTCTGTGCGGCTTTGAGTTCGGCGGCGGTCAGCGCTTGTTTCGGCTTCTCGTCGTCCACGCCGGTCGTCGCGATCAGCATGCGCCGTTCGGCGTCCAGATCCGGGTAATCGACATCGACTTGCAACAGGAAGCGGTCGAGCTGCGCTTCGGGCAGCGGATAGGTGCCTTCCTGTTCCAGCGGGTTTTGCGTCGCCAGCACGTGGAACGGATCGGGCAATTGGTGATAGACGCCGCCGACCGACACGCGCCGTTCCTGCATCGATTGCAGCAACGCCGATTGGGTGCGCGGGGAGGCGCGGTTGATTTCGTCGGCCATCAGCAACTGCGCGAAGACCGGCCCTTTCAGGAAACGGAATTCGCGCTTGCCGCTGTCGCTTTCCTCCAGCACTTCCGACCCGATGATGTCGGCGGGCATCAGGTCGGGCGTGCATTGGACGCGCTTGGTGTCGAGGCCCAGCACGGTGCCGAGCGTGTCGACGAGCTTGGTTTTGGCAAGGCCCGGCACGCCGATCAGCAGCACATGGCCGCCGGCCAGCAGCGTCACCAGCGTTTGATCGATCACGTCCTTCTGGCCGAAAATAACGCGGCCGATACCTTCGCGGACTTTGGCGAGCGAGGCGCCGAGTGTTTCGAGTTCGGCCAGCAATTTATCGGGATCTTCGGAGAGCGCGGGGGGTGCGACGGGAGCGTTCACGAGCGTTCAACCTTTCTCGGCAACGATGGCAAAACTTATCCCTGACGGCGAGTGTGGCGGTGCGGCGGGGGAGAGTCCAGCGCCACTGGGTTTCGGCTTGTCGGCGGCTATATCTCCCGTCGTTTCGGCGGTTTAAGATCGATACGAATGTAGAGCGAAAGCCATGCCAGACGAGCCTCCCGCCCAGATATCCACAGCGCTCGCCGGACTCGCCGCCGGCAGGGTCGAAACCGGCCCCGGCGAAAGCTGCGGCGATTTCGGCCTGTCGATCGCGCGCGACGGCACGTGGTTCCATCGCGGCACGCCGATCGGGCGGTTGGGGCTGGTCAAGCTGTTCGCGCGCGTGTTGCGGCGCGAAGCGGACGGATCCTATTGGCTCGTCACCCCCTATGAACGCGGTACGATCGATGTCGCCGACGCGCCCTTCGTCGCGGTCGATGTCGATTTCGCGGGTGAGGGCGCATCGCAGACCGTTACCTTGCGCACAAATTTGGACGAAACCGTGACCTTGGGTCCCGAACATCCGTTGCGCGTGGCCGAGACGGCGGAAGGTGCGCGCATCCCATATGTGATGATGGCGCGCGGATTGGAGGCGCGAATCGCGCGCGCCCCGTTCTATCGTCTGGTCGAACGCGCGGTCGAAACGCCCGGCGGTGGTTTGGGCGTGTGGAGCCAAGGTGCGTTCTTCGAGTTAGGGCCGACGATATGAGTTTTTCGTCAGATTGGATTCGGGGGCGACTGGCGCAGACCGAACCGGGCATTCGCCGGGCCGGGATTCGCATTCGCGGCGATCACGACGGAAATCCAGGTTCCGGCCCCGCACCGAACAAGCCGTTGCGCCCGGCGGCGGTGCTCGTCCCGCTGATCGCGCGGCCCGAAGGCGTGTCGGTATTGCTGACCCAGCGCACCGCCCATCTGCACGATCATGCGGGCCAGGTGAGTTTTCCCGGCGGGCGGGTCGATGCCGGCGATAGCGACGCCATCGCCGCCGCGTTGCGCGAGACCGAGGAGGAAATCGGGCTTGCGCGCAAACACATCGAAATCGTCGGGCGGCTCGACACCTATCAAACGCGCACCGCTTACGAAGTGACGCCGATCGTCGGCATCGTCACGCCGCCGTTCGATCTGGTGCCCGACGCGTTCGAAGTCGCCGACATCTTCGAAATCCCCTTGGCGTATGCGTTGAACGCGCGCAACCACGAACGGCATTCGCGAATTTTTCAAGGCATCGAACGGCATTTTTGGGTGCTACCCTATCGCGATCGATACATTTGGGGAGCGACCGCCGGCATGTTGGTGAATCTCTACGAAGCGTTGACCGGCGAAGCCGCGGTGCCCCAACCGCCGGGATCGGCGTCGCGCGAATGACGCGGATCCTGCTTCAAATCATTTTGCCGCTGATCCTGCCCTTCGTCGTCTATGCGGCGTGGCTGTCGGTCGAACAGCGGCGTGCCGAAAAACTCGGGCGCGGCGAAGCGCCGACTTGGGCCGAAGCGCCGCTGGTGTGGCTGGCGGGCGCGGGGCTCGGCCTCGTGCTGATCGCGACGGCGGGTTTCGCCTTGCTGCAAGGCGGCGACAAATACGACGGGCAATACGTGCCAGCACGCGTCGAGGATGGGCGCATCGTGCCCGGCCATATGGAACGGCGTTAACGGAGCGAAGCGATGGACGGCGAACGCGACGAGCGCGGCGGCGGCGGACCCAAGCGGGCCAAGAACGTGCTGGGCCTGCCGCTCGCCGATTGCAGCCATGCGCCCTTGACCGGCTTCTTCCGCGACGGCTGCTGCAACACCGGGCCGATGGATCGCGGCGTCCATACCGTGTGCGTGGTGATGACGGCCGAATTCCTCGAATTCTCCAAATCGCGCGGCAACGATTTGTCGACGCCGATGCCCCAATACGGGTTTCCCGGCTTGAAGCCCGGCGATCAATGGTGCCTATGCGCCGCGCGCTGGCAGGAAGCGTTGCTGGAAGGCAAGGCGCCGAAAGTAAAATTACGCGCCACGCACGTCGCCACGCTGGATATCTGCGCGCTCGACGATCTGAAGGCGCACGCGGTCGAAGACGTTTAAGCTACGCCCCGCTATGGACTCGAAAATCGATCCTTTGCCGGTCTGGGCGAACGACGCGCCCGCGCGCGACGTGCTGGCGGCCCTGGGGCCGGACGCGCGCTTCGTCGGCGGCTGCGTACGCGACGCGTTGATCGCCGCCGCACCCGTCGACATCGATATCGGCGTGCCCTATCCGCCCGCGGAAACGATCGCCAAGCTCGCGGCCGCGAAATTGCGCGCGATCCCGACGGGGATCGAACACGGCACGGTCACGGCATTGGCGGGAAACGCGAAATACGAGATCACGTCGTTACGCCGCGACGTCGAGACGTTCGGCCGCCATGCGCGCGTCGCGTTCGGTGCCGATTGGCGCGAGGATGCCGCGCGCCGCGATTTCACCATCAACGCGCTGTCGCTGGATCAGGCCGGCGTGCTGCACGATTATTTCGACGGGCGCGCGGATTTGGCGGCGGGCCGGGTGCGCTTCATCGGCGATGCCGCGACGCGCATCCGCGAAGACGTGCTGCGCATTTTGCGCTTCTTCCGCTTTCATGCGCGGTTCGCGCGCGGCGATTTCGACGGCGCGTCGTTCGACGCCTGTCGAAACGGCGCGGCGCTATTGCCCAATCTCTCGGCCGAGCGTGTGGCCGGCGAGATGTTCCGCTTGCTGGCGGGCCCGCGTGCCGCATCGATGCTGGCGGCGATGCGCGACGCAGGGCTGCTGGCGCATTGGCTGCCGGAAGCCGACGAAGCGGGGATCGCGCATATCGCCGCCCTCGACGAGTTCGAAATCAAATCGGGCGTCGCCGCCGATCCGATCCGCCGCCTTGCCTGTTTCGCGCTGGACGCGCGCGATTTCGCGCGGCGCTGGCGCTTGTCGAACGCGCAAGGCGCACGGCTCGAACGCCTCGTCCGGCCGCAATCGCGGATCGAAGCGGGGGGCGATGCGGCACTGCGTTCGCACGCCTTCTATTGGCTGGGCGATACCGTGAAGGATCGCGCCTTGATCGACGCGGCGTTGTTCGCCGATCCGGCGCAAGCGGCCGATGTTTTCGCCGCCGCCGAAAAATGGACGCGGCCCGTCTTTCCGATCGACGGCGAGGATCTGCGCGAAGCGGGCGTGGCGCCCGGCCCGGCGATGGGCGCGGCGTTGCGCGCCGCCGAACGCGCCTGGGTGGATTCGAATTTTTCTCTATCAAAAGATAATCTACTGGCCCGCGCCGCGAAGAATGAACCGTAAAAATATTCGCGGCGATCGTCCGGCGTTTCATACATAAGTAACGGCATCAGCAGAATGGCTACTTGAACAGCCGTTTCGCCGTGGATTTTTTCGGTTAACGCGCCGCGTCGCGATGCTTTGCACGTGCATCCGACCTGCGATTTAGGTATATGCGCAACGTCTCGCTTCCTCGTCGTTACGGTCCGACTCGATATCGATGCTCGATTTCGCAGCCTCCGCACGCGCTGAAAGCCGGCGAATGCCCCTGCCGCCCGAAGACGGCGCATTCGTCGAAATGATCGCGCGCTGGAATGCGCAGCGGGGCGAATTCCCATTGCCGCCGCGCGGCCTCGTGACCTTCGAAGCGATGTTGCCGATGGTCGGCCGCGTCAATCTGATCGACGTCGAACCCAACCCGGCCGACCCGACCGGCTACGATTTCGTGTTCCGCTTGATCTGCACGGCGCGCGATCTGCGCGGCCGCGCGCAGCCGCGCAAAGTTGCGGATTTGAAGCCCGAATCCCATGCCCGCGCGATGGCCGCCGATTTCGCCGCCTGCGTGCGCGAAGCGGCGCCGACGGTGACGGAGGTCACGTTGTCGGACGGCGTTTCCGAAGCGTCGTTCCGCCGCCTGCTGCTGCCCTACGCGGCCGAAGCCGGCGATACGCGCGTGACGATGCTCGCCGCCTGTCTGCTCGACGGGCCCGGCGTGCGCGAAGTGCTGCAAAGCCCGCGTTTTTCCGGCGGGCAGAGTTAGGCCGGATCAGGGCCAGCCGACATCGGGCGGCAGGCTCATCAAAATCGCTTCGACATTGCCGCCGGTTTTGAGGCCGAATGTCGTGCCGCGATCGTAAAGCAGATTGAACTCCACATAGCGCCCGCGGCGCACGCGCTGATGTTCGCGCTCGGCTTCGGTCCACGGCTCGCGCATATGCTGGCGCACCAGCGGCGCATAGGCGTCGATGAAGGCGAGACCCACATCGCGGGTGAAGGCGAAATCCTTCTCCCACTCGCGCGCCCCGTGCTTGTCGCCGAGATTGTCGAAGAAGATGCCACCCACACCGCGCGGCTCGTTGCGGTGGGGCAGGAAGAAGTATTCGTCGCACCATTTCTTGAATTGCGGGTAGTAGGCGGGATCGTGCTTGTCGCACGCCGCCTTATAGGCACCGTGGAAATGCGCCGTGTCGGGATCGTGCGGCACCATCGGCGTCAAATCCCCACCACCGCCGAACCACGCCTTGGTCGTCACGATATGGCGCGTGTTCATATGCGTGGCCGGCACGCGCGGCGAGCGCATGTGTGCCACCAGCGAAATGCCCGAGGCCCAGAAGCGCGGATCGTCGGCGGCACCGGGCATATGTTTGGCGAATTCCGGCGCGAAGCTGCCGAACACGGTCGAGATATTGACGCCGACCTTTTCGAACACGCGGCCTTTCATCAGCGAGATCGTGCCGCCGCCGCCGGGTGCCCCCGAATGATCGGTGCGGGTCCAATCCTTGCGCTCGAAACGCCCGGCCGGCATGCCGGCATGGGGCCCCACATCGAGCTCGTCCTCGATCTTCTCGAACTCGGCGCAGATCCGGTCGCGCAGTTCGCGGAACCAGGCTTGGGCGCGGGCTTTGCGGTTTTCGATATCCGTCATGATGGAAGCTGTTCCGGAAACGCGCCGAGCTGGCGCAAGGCTTCGCCTGCCGCGATCCCGGCGGCGATGGCGACATTGAGGGAGCGGGTA
This sequence comes from Tagaea sp., assembly GCA_965228135.1. Classification (GTDB taxonomy): domain Bacteria; phylum Pseudomonadota; class Alphaproteobacteria; order CACIAM-22H2; family CACIAM-22H2; genus Tagaea. The sequence continues at coordinate 2,686,389 of OZ245798.1, read as the reverse complement.
CCCGCCGCGACCGGGATCACCACCCGCGAATCGGCGGCGTCGTGGACGTCGTCGGGCACGCCGGCACTTTCCCGGCCCAGCAACAATGTATCGCCGGGGGCGAAACGGAAATCGGGCAAGGGGGTGGCGCCCTTGGTGGTCAGCAGGACCAGCCGGGGCGGGCGGGCCGCCGCCATATAACGTGTCCAGCTCGTATGGCGGGCGAGGTCGACCCGGTCGAGGTAATCCATGCCCGCGCGGCGCAATTTGGGCTCCGACCACACGAAACCGCAGGGTTCGACGATATCCACGCCCAGATCGAAACACGCCGCCAGGCGCAAAATCGTCCCGACATTGGGGGCGATATCGGGCTCGTACAGGGCAAGGCGGATCGGGGCCGGCATGGCGGGACCCTACAAGGGGGCGCCGCCGGGAGCAAAGTGCCGTCTTAACCAAGGGTTTCCGGGGGCGGGGCTCCCTCAAAACTTTGCATCCGGACGGACGATGTTCTATACCCGCACCGCCGGTGACCGGGGGGCGGGGTGCTGGCGATTCGTCGTGACCCAACCCCCCGTTTTCGGCATTTCCGGGGGCCTGCGGCAACGCGTCGCAGGTCTCGCCCGTGCGCCGGCCCGCTCTACCCCTTAATCAGTGGGGTCTTGGTTGTGGGGCCGCGTATCGGCGTGGCAAATTCGGGCGCGGTTTCGCCCGGCGCCGCGCCGGGCGGGCGAAAAGGTTTGAATTCGCGAAGGGCGGTTTCCCGTCGCGGAATGGGATCACAAGAGGGACGAGGCATGGCTCAGCCGGGTTCGACCACCATTACCGAAGGGGAAGGCCGAAAGCACCCCGACGGCACGACGCGCCGGGACTTTCTGTATCTGTCCGCCGGCGCCTTCGCCGGAACGGGTGCTGCCCTTACCGGTTGGGCCTTCATCCACTCGATGAATCCCGCCGCCGACGTGCTGGCGCTGGCCTCCACCGAGGTCAATCTGGCGCCGATCGCCGTCGGTCAGGCGATCACCGTCACCTGGCGCGGCAAGCCCGTGTTCGTGCGTCACCGCACGCCCGAGGAAATCGCCAAGGCCAAGGACGACGATAAGGCCGATCTGCGCGACCCGCAGCTCGACGCGCGCCGCGTGCAGAAGCCCGAATGGCTGGTTCTGGTCGGCGTGTGCACCCATCTGGGTTGCGTGCCGCTCGGGCAGAAGCCGACCGACGCCAAGGGCGATTACGGCGGGTGGTTCTGCCCCTGCCACGGTTCGCACTACGACACGTCGGGCCGTATCCGTCGCGGGCCGGCGCCGCTGAACCTGGCCGTGCCGACCTACGTGTTCACCAACGACACCTCCATTCGGATCGGCTGAGGCGCATCATGGCCAAGTACGATTACGTTCCTTCGCCGTTCATGGCGAATTCGATCGTGAAATGGGTGGACCATCGTCTGCCCATCTTCTCGATGATCGACCACGAGCTCATCAAGTATCCCGCCCCGCGCAACCTGAACTACCTTTGGAACTTCGGGTCGCTCGCCGGGATCATGCTGGTGGTGATGATCCTGTCCGGCATCTTCCTCGCCATGAACTACAACCCGTCGACGGCGGGCGCGTTCGACTCGGTCGAGCGCATCATGCGCGACGTGAACTACGGCTGGCTGATCCGCTACATCCACATGAACGGCGCCTCGATGTTCTTCATCGCGGTGTATATCCACATCCTGCGCGGCCTCTATTACGGCTCGTACAAATATCCGCGCGAGATTTTGTGGTGGCTCGGCCTCGTCATCTTCCTGCTGATGATGGCGACGGCGTTCATGGGCTACGTGCTGCCCTGGGGCCAGATGTCGTTCTGGGGCGCCACGGTCATCACGAATCTGTTCTCGGCCTTCCCGATCGTGGGCGAGCATATCGTGCTGTGGCTGTGGGGCGGTTTCTCGGTCGATAACCCGACCCTCAACCGCTTCTTCGCACTCCACTACCTGCTGCCCTTCGTGATCGCGGGCGTGGTGCTGCTTCACCTCTGGGCGCTGCATGTCCACGGCTCGAACAACCCGCTGGGGATCGACGCCAAGGGCCCGCAGGACAAGATCCCGTTCCACCCGTACTACACGGCGAAGGACGCGTTCGGCCTGGCGGTGTTCCTGATCTTCTACGCCTATTTCGTGTTCTTCAGCCCCTACTCGCTGGGCCATCCGGACAATTGGATCGAAGCCAATCCGTTGGTGACGCCCGCGCATATCGTGCCGGAATGGTACTTCCTGCCGTTCTACGCGGTGCTGCGCGCGGTGCCGGACAAGCTCGGCGGCGTGTTGCTGATGTTCGGCTCGATCGTCATCCTGTTCCTGCTGCCCTGGCTCGACACCAGCCGCGTGCGCTCGGCGCGTTTCCGCCCGGTCTATCGCGTGTTCTTCTGGCTGTTCGTGGTCTGCGCGCTCGTGCTGGGTTACGCGGGCTCGCAGCCGGCCGAAGGCCTGCCCCTGATCCTCGGGCAGGTGGCGACGGTTTGGTACTTCCTGCACTTCCTGGTGTTCTTGCCGCTGCTCGGTTGGTTCGAGCGGCCGCTGCCGCTGCCGGCCTCGATCGCCGAGCCGGTGCTGGGCGGGGGCAAAGCGGGTTCGGTCGCGGCGAGCAAGCCGATGGAGAAGGCGTAATGCGGACGGCGAAACTTCTGATCGCTTCGGTTCTGGCGTTCGGCCTGGGCATCGCGGCGGCTTCGGCCGCCGAGACGCCCAAGGTCCCCACGCAGAAATGGGCGCATACCGGCTTCTTCGGCACCTTCGATCGCGCGGAATTGCAGCGCGGTTATCAGGTCTACAAGGAAGTCTGCTCGGCCTGCCACGCGATGCACCAGATCCGCTTCCGTAACTTGGCCGGTATCGGCCTGTCGGAAGCCGAGATCGCGGCCATCGCGAAGGAATACGAGGTCACCGACGGCCCGAACGACGAAGGCGATATGTTCCAGCGTCCGGCACGTCCGTCGGATCGCTTCAAGTCGCCCTTCCCGAACCAGCAGGCGGCGCGCGCGGCCAATGGCGGCGCCTATCCGCCGGATCTGTCGCTGATCGCGAAGAACCGCGTGGGCGGCGAGAACTACGTCTTCGCGCTGCTGACCGGCTACAAGGAAACGCCGCCTCCCGGCGTGACCGTGATGGAAGGGATGAACTACAACGAGTGGTTCCCCGGCCATCAGATCGGCATGGCGCCGCCGCTGTCGGACGATCGCGTGACCTATGCCGACGGCACCAAGGCGACGCTGGCGCAGCAAGCGCACGACGTGTCGGTGTTCCTCGCCTGGACGTCCAGCCCGCATCTCGAAGCGCGCAACTCGCTCGGCGTGAAGGTGATGATTTTCCTGATCATCCTCGCGGGCTTGCTCTACGCGACGAAGCGCAAGGTGTGGCGCGACATCAAGCACTGAGTTCCGCGCCTTCGGGCGTTGAATGCGAAAGGCCGGCGGATCGCTCCGCCGGCCTTTTTCGTTGCGCGTCATTTGCGCCGATTTCAACCGATCGCCAATCGCTCCACGGCGGCGGCGAGTTCGGCAGGGCCGGCTTGTTTGGCGAGGATTTCGTCGGCCCCGGCCAGGCGCATGGCGCTGCCGCCCGCGCGATACGATTCGAAATTCCCCGACATGCCCAGGATCGCGATATTGCGGCTGCGCTTGCGGATCGAGGCGACGGCCTGAATCCCGTTCTCGCGCGGCATCACCAGATCGACGATCGCGACGGCGGGGACGGTACCCTTGTCGATCACGGCAAGGGCAGCGTCGAGCGTTTCGGCCGGGATGACCGCGAAGCCGCGTTTTTCCAACACGGCGGCGGCGATTTCGCGCCACGTGCGGTCGTCGTCGAGAATCAGGATCGTTTTGGGCGCGGGTTCGTTGCTCATCGTGCGGCGAGTTTAAGGTAATCGCGCTGCCGCCGAAACCATCCGAACGTTAATTTTCCGGCGGGTTGAACGACCGGCGGAATCGGCTATACCAACCCCCGAAATCGCGTTTCCGCAGCTCGCAACCCGGAGCATCGCCCATGTCCGCCGCCGTATCGCACAGCGCCACGCCGCCCAAGCTCGGGGTCATCGGCGGATCGGGCGTTTACGACATTCCGGGTCTCGCCAATGTGCGTTGGCAGAAGGTCGAAACGCCGTGGGGCGATCCGTCGGACGAGCTGATGTTCGGCGAACTCGACGGGCAGGAGATCGTCTTCCTGCCGCGTCATGGCCGCGGCCACAAGCTGTCGCCGACCGACCTCAATTTCCGCGCCAATATCGACGCGTTGAAGCGCGTGGGCGTGACCGAGATCGTGTCGGTCTCCGCCGTCGGCTCGCTGAAGGCCGAATTGCCGCCGGGGCATTTCGTCATCATCGATCAATTCATCGATCGCACCTTTGCGCGCGAGAAGACCTTCTTCGGCAAGGGCCTGGTCGCGCATGTGTCGATGGCGCATCCGGTCTGCGGGCGTTTGGGCGACCATCTGGAGGAATCCTGCAAGGCGCTGAAGCTGCCTTACACGCGCGGCGGCACCTATATGGTGATGGAAGGCCCGCAATTTTCCAGCAAGGCGGAGAGCGAGCTTTACCGGTCCTGGGGCTGCTCGGTCATCGGCATGACCAACATGCCCGAGGCCAAGCTCGCGCGCGAAGCCGAGCTTTGCTACGCGACCGTCGCGATGGTGACCGATTACGATTGCTGGCACCCCGATCACGATCACGTCACGGTCGACGCCGTCATCAAAGTGCTGCTCGCCAATGCCGACAATGCGCGCGCGTTGGTGAAGGCGGTGGCGCCGAAACTTACTTCGCGCACCCATGTTTGCGACAAGGGCTGCCATAATTCGCTGGAAGCCGCCCTGATCACCGCACCCCAGGCGCGCGATCCGAAAATGGCCGCGAAGCTGGAATGCGTCGCCGGCCGCGTCTTGAAGAAGGTTTGAGTTCCGACATGAAAAATCTCTATTCCGACGCCGACGCCAAGGCCGCCATCGCGCATTACACGGCGAAATACGCCGCCAAAGGCTGCAACGAAGATTTGGCGATCCGCACCTACACCACGCGCCTGCTGGGCGGCGTCGGGCAATTGGTGCTGCATGGCGGCGGCAACACGTCGGTCAAGACGCGGATGAAGGACCAGTTCGGCGACGATGTCGACGTGCTCTGCGTCAAAGGCTCGGGCTGGGATATGGGCCAGATCGAACCGCCGGGTCTGCCCGCCGTGCGCCTCGACCCGCTGCGCCGCTTGGCCACGCTGGACAAGCTGACCGACGAAGACATGGTCAATTTCCAGCGCGTGAACATGCTCGATTCGTCGGGCCCCAACCCGTCGGTCGAAACGATTTTCCACGCGTTCCTGACGCCGAAATTCATCGACCATACGCACGCCAACGCCGTGCTGTCGGTTTCCGATCACGCCAACGGCATGGATATTCTGCGCGAAGTCTATGGCGATAAGGCGCCGGTCGTCGAATACGTGATGCCGGGTTTCGCGCTCGCCAAAATGGCGGGCGAGGCGGCGGCGAAGGCCAAGGGCGCTTGGGGGCTGGTACTGCACAAGCACGGTATCTTCTCGTGGGGCGACACCGCGAAGGAAGCCTATGACCGCATGATTGCACTCGTGACGATGGCGGAAGACCGCATCGCCAAGGCTGGCCGTCGCGCGTTCCCCGGCGTGTCGTTGCCCGCGAAGCTCGCCTCGGCCGCCGACGTGGCGCCGATTCTGCGCGGTGCCATCGCCGCGGGCGACAAGCGCTTCGTGATGGAATTGCGCAACACGCCCGACGTGATGAACTTCGTCAACGGCGCGGAACTTTTGCGCTATTCGCAAGCCGGCGTCATCACGCCCGACCATGTGATCCGCACCAAGAATCGCCCGATGATCGTGCCCGCCCCCAAGGAAGACGATCTGGCTGGGTTCGCTGAAGCGGTGAAGAAGGCGCGCGCGCAATACGACGCGGACTACACCGCGTATTTCGAGCGTCACAACGCGCGTGTCGGCGGCATCAAGAAAATCCTCGATACCGCCCCGCGCGTGGTGCTGGTGCCGGGCCTGGGGGCCTTCTGTGCGGGCATCACCGCCAAGGACAGCGCCATCGCCGGCGATCTGGTCGAGGCCGCGTCCGCGACCATCGCCGACGCCGAAGGGATCGGCCCGTTCGAAAGCGTGACCGAGGGCGATCTGTTCGACGTCGAATATTGGTCGCTGGAGCAAGCCAAGCTCGGCAAATCGGCCGAGAAGCGCTTGCAGCGCCATGTCGCGCTGGTTACCGGCGGCGGGTCGGGCATCGGCGCCGCGAGCGTCGCGGCTTTCGCGGCGGAAGGCTGCGAAGTCGTCGTGCTCGATCGCGACGGCGAGGCGGCGAAGGCGGTCGCCAAGAAATTCGGCGGCTTGGGCCTCGCCTGCGACGTGACCAAGGAAAGCGACGTGCGCGCCGCGTTCGACGCGGCGGCGTTGCGTTTCGGTGGCGTCGATATCGTCGTCTCCAACGCCGGGGCCGCCTGGGGCGGCAAGATCGGCGAGGTCGACGACAAGCTGATGCGCGAATCCTTCGAGCTGAACTTCTTCGCGCATCAGACCGTCGCCAAAAATGCCGTGCGCGTGATGAAGGCGCAAGGCATGGGCGGCTGCCTGTTGTTCAACGTGTCGAAACAGGCGGTCAATCCGGGCCCGGATTTCGGGCCCTATGGCCTGCCCAAGGCCGCGACGATGTTCCTGTTGCGCCAATACGCGGTCGATTACGGTTCGATCGGCATTCGCGCCAACGGCATCAACGCCGACCGCATCCGCACCGGCTTGCTGACCGACGCGATGATCGCCACACGCTCGAAGGCGCGCGGCCTGACCGAGAAGGACTATATGGGCGGCAATCTGCTGGGCCGCGAAGTGACCGCGCAGGACGTGGCGCAAGGTTTCGTCGCCTTGGCGCTGGCGCGCGCGACGACCGGCGCCGTGCTGACCGTCGACGGCGGCAACATCGCCGCCGCCTTGCGATGAAGCCGCTCGCCGGGATCGACCATGCGCTTGTCGGCGTGGCCGATCTCGAAGCCGCGCGCGAACTCTGGACGCGGTTGGGTTTCACGCTGTCCCCACGCGGCCGCCACAAAGGCTGGGGCACGGGCAATTACTGCGCGATGTTCCAGCACGACTATGTCGAGCTGCTCGGCATCGTCGATCAAGCCGGGTTCGACAACGGCTTGAACGCGATGCTGGCGGCGCAAGGCCCGGGCTTGCTTGGCTTCGCGGCGGCGACCGAGGATATGGGGGCGGCCGTCGCGTTCCTCGCCAAGGGCGGCATTCCGCATGAGCGCAAGGCGCTGTCGCGTTTGCTGGAATTGCCCGACGGCGATGTCGAACCCGCGTTCGATCTCGCCATGCCGCAAAAGCCGTATCCGGCGGGGATGAAGCCCTTCGTTTGCGCGCATCTCTCGCGCGATCTCGTCTGGCGGCCCGAATGGACGCGCCATGCGAATTCGGCGACCGGGATCGCGTCGCTGACGTTCGTGGCCGACGATCCGCTCGCGCTGCGCGATCCGTTCGAGGCGATTTTGGGCTTAGGCGCGGTGACCGCGACCGACGACACGCTCGCCGTGCGCTGGGGCACGGGCGCGCCGTTGATGATCGTGAAGCCCGACGATTTCTCGTTCCTGCATCCGGCCGTCGCGTCGGACGAGCCGGTGCGCCCGGGCTTCGCCGGGATGACCATCGCGGTCGGCGATGTCGACGTCGCGCGTGCCGCGTTGAAGGCGGGCGGCTTCGATTACGAAAAGGATCTCGCCGGGGCCGTGCATGTGGCCCCGGACGAAGCCGGCGGTCTCGCCCTTAGCTTCGAGAAGGCTTAGCCCGCGTAGCGGCGCAGGAATTCCTTGGTGCGTTCGCGCGCCTTGTCGGCCGACGGCTTGTCGTAGGCGCCGCGCGCTTCGCAGCTGAACCCGTGCCCGGCGGGGTAGACGAACAGATCGGCGTCGGGCAGGGCCCGGCCGATCTTTTCCACGTCCGACATCGGGATCGAATGGTCGGTCTCGCCGAAATGGAACAGGACCGGGCAGCGCGCGGTCTCGTTCAAATGCTGCACGACCCCGCCGCCGTAATAGGCGACGCACGCGTCCAGCCCGGTCACCCGGGTGGCCGCGAGCCAGGCCAGCGTGCCGCCCCAGCAATAGCCGATGACGGCGATTTTGGTGCAGCCGGCCCGTTGCAGGGCCAGCGCGCAGGCCGCCACGTCGGTCACAGCCTTGTCGTTGGGCACTTTGCCCCGGATATCGCGGCCTTTGGCGATGTCTTCCTCGCCATAGCCAAGCTCGATCCCCGGCGAAACCCGGTCGAACAAAGCCGGGGCGATCGCCAAATACCCGTCATACCCATAGGAATCCGTGGTTTTCCGGATGTGCTCGTTGAGCCCGAAAATTTCCTGGAGGATCACCAGGCCGGCCTTGGGCTTGCCGGGCGGGTCGGAACGCCACGCCTGGAATTTATGCCCGTCAGCCGCCTGTAGCTCGATCGGATGACCCATCCGTTTCCCCGTTGTTCTTGCGCGGGATTCCGCGCCGGATTCGCCGTTCGCGACTATGGCGGTCCGGCCCCGAGTCGGGCAAGGGCGGGGTGGGGGTGGGGGGTAAACCGGTCGCCGATTACCTCTATGACTCATAGATCAAAAAATCATTTACTTGCGATAGGCGCTCGCTATAGGTAGTAAGGGACAAATACGAAACATCGATAAGTCTTACGGAGAGGCACGTATGCGGGGGGCAGCGGGTTTCGTCGGATTTCGTCGTGCGATTTACAGCGTCGCATTGGTGTTTTTGCTGGCCGGATGCCAGCCCGAAGGCGGGCCGACCGTCTCGGGGCAGGCGGCCTCGCCCAACATCGATGGTGTCAGCTACAACATATTTTTCAATCAGGGCCAGCACGTCGAAAACCTCGCCAAGGCCGAGCGGTATTCGGACGTGGCGAAGGTTTTCGCCGGCCATCGCGCGTTTTTCGACGCCGGCCGGATCGAACGCCATCGCGCGGCGCTCACCGCCGCCGCCGACGCGTTGAAGGCGCCGCATCGGGAAATCGCCGCGTTGAACCGCGCGACGCTCGACGCCGCCGACCCGATGGATTCCGCGCAATGGCGCGCGCTGCGCGACGCGTTGACCCAAGCCGACGTAATCGTCGCCGCCATCGATCGCGAGAAGCTGCTGTCCGAGCCGGAGTTCAAGGAACCGATTTTCGACGCGCTGCGCGAAAGTGCGGCCGCCGCGCGCGCCAAGATCGCCGCCGCCGCGGTCGACGCCTATCGCGCCTACGATCATTTCGGCCAGCCGGCCTTCGTGACGGCCTATCCGTTCGTTCCCGATCCGCGCGGCTTCAAGGCCGCGAATATCGACGCGATTTTGTCGAAGCTCAATTCGGCGAGCAGCGAGCAACTCGCGCATTTCGCAAAAGTGAACCGCGAGGCGGACGCGCTGGACGAGGCGACGACCGAGAAGATTTCGAACCTCGTACTGGCGGCCTATTTGCGCAGCGCGGGCGGTACGCGCGATCTGCGCGCCGTGCTGGGCGGTGTCAACGCCGTACGCGCGGCGGGGTTCGAGCCCAAGAAGATCGACGGCACGCGTATCGGCTTCGCGCAAGCGACGAGTCAAACATTGCTGCGCACCGGCGCCATCGAGTTTCCGGCCGAGGTCGATATCGACATGCCGTTCGAGGCGACCAAGATCGACCTCGACAAGGCGATCGAAGACCCGATCGCCGAGACGGCCGATTATCTGATCGTGTTCGACGTGGCGCTGGCGCGCAACAACCGGCGCGTCGCCGGCATGGACCCGATCAAGTCGCGCGCGATCGTCGATACGCGCCGCGAGCCCAATCCGCAATTCGCCATCCGCCAGACCGAGATGCAGGCGGCGCAGATGGCCTATCAGTCGCAGCAGATGCAGCAAGGCATGAACCGCTACAGCCACCAGAACGCGGGCATTTTCGGCTTGATCGGCATGATGGCCGATATGGCCGCAACCTCGGCGTCGAAAAAGAAATTCGACGAGGCGATGGGCGCGCTGCAATCCACGCCGCAGTTGATCGATGTCCCGGTCTTCCAGGACTACAACTACAACCAAGCGCGCGTGCAGGCCTCGCGCGCGATGACGGTCAATTATCACGTCATCGATCGGCGCGCGCAGACCCATTTCAAATCGACGTTCGATGTGACCGAGAACCAGGATTTTCGCGTCAATTATTCCGTCCAGGATACGGATCCGCAGGCCGCACAGATCAAGGCGTCGGCGCATAAGGAAGAAGATGTCGATGAATGGGAGCGCGCGCCGATGAAGGTGAAGCTCTCCCAAATCGTCGAGCATTATCTGCGCAATCAATCGCGCGAGCAGAAGATGCCCACGCTGGTGGCGCTGCGCGACGAAATGCTCAAAGACAAGAACACCGCGATCGCGAGATTCCAGGCGAACCGCGTCGAGGATAGCCGGCGCACCGACCACCGCATGGAAAGCGTCGTCGCTATTTATTCGGCGCCCGGCAGTCTCGGATCCGGTTTTTATGTGACGCCGGATTTGGTGATGACCAATTATCACGTGGTCAAGGAACACCGCCTCGTCGAAATGCGTCTGTCGAACGGGCAGGAGACGTTCGGGCGGGTCGAGGCCTCCGACGTGCGGCTCGATTTGGCGCTCGTCCGGGTCCAAAATCGCGGCAAGCCGGTGCAATTCTTCGAAGGCAATAGCCTCGATCTTGGCAGCCAGTTGGAAGTGATCGGCCATCCGCGCGGCGCGACGTTCAGTCTGACGCGCGGCGTCGTCAGTGCCGTGCGGCGCGCGCCATCGATCAACGGCGTCGGCGGGTCGCCCTTCTGGCAGGTCCAGTACGACGCCGCGACGAGTCCCGGAAATTCCGGCGGTCCTGTTTTTCTGGGCGATCGAGTCGTCGCCGTCGTTTCCTGGGGGCGGACCGATGCGCAGAACTTGAACTTCGGCACCCATTACCGGGAGATTTTGGATTGGCTGAAGGAAAAGAACGTTCAAGTCGTCACGCAGCGTCAGGGATCATGAACATGGATCGTCGGCATTTCCTTCTCGGCTCCGGTGCGCTCGCCTTGGGCGCGTGCCAACCCGCGCCGCAACTCGGCATGGTGCGCGATCCGGCGACGGGCCTGTCTTTCGGCTCGGTTGTCGAGAAGCATGTCGTGTTCGACGCCAATCAGGTGCGCGATCGGCGCTTGCGCGTGTTCACGCGCAACACGTCGGGCGACACGGCGTTCGATATGAGCAGCTTCGCGACCCAGATCGGTCAGGGCTACGCGTCGCGCGGGTTCGAGCCCGTCACAGGGCCGGATTACGGTTTGCGCGTCGACGTCAACGTCGTGCGTTCCAGCCAGATCAGCGAATCTTACATGACCGAGTTCGGGTTCTTAGGCGCCGCCGCCGGCGGGATCGCGGGGCGCCGTTCGAACATGTCGCAAGGGACGGCGATCGGCATCGTATCGGGGGCCGCACTTGGCGCCATCATCGGCAGCTACGTCACCAACGACACTTACATCGTGATTGCGGCGTTCTCGCTGTCGGTGTTCGATTCACGCACCGGCACCACGCAGCGCGGCATCACCTTCGAAGGCAGCCCGCGGATGGTGGAGCGCGATACCGATTTCCGGCCGCCGCGCCAGATCATCCATAACCAATTCGCCGTCTATGCCGGCGGCCGGATGACGAGCCAAGCGCAGATCGCCGATCAGGTGCGCCAGCGCGCGGCGCGCATCGCCGCCGACCTGATTTGATCGACACATGATATCGCCCCCGCGTTTTCGACGGCTTCTGAAGTGTCTGATAGCCGTCGTTCCGATGTTGCTGCTTGCGGCCTGCGCCATCCCGTCGCGCGCCGTTCTGATGACCGTTCCCGATGCCGTCGCGCCTGCGGTACGTGAAAATCCGGAGTTATCCGGATCGATGGCGGTCGGAAGCGTTTCCGGCGGGCAGGAATCGATGCCGCTATGGGTATCGAAAGTCGGCGATTCCGAGTTCCGCGAGGCACTGGATAGTTCGTTGACGCTTAACGGCCTGCGCGCGACGGATGCCGCCGCCGCGCGGCTAGTCGTGGATGTCGAGCTTCTCGCTCTCGAACAGCCTTTCGTCGGAATCTCGCTGACGGTCACGCCGCGCGTGCGCTATCGCGTCGTCGAGCGGGCATCGCAGGCCGAAATTCTGAACGAAGAACTCGTCACGCCCTACACGGCGAACTTCAGCAGCGCTTTTATAGCCGCCGAACGGTTGCGATTGGCGAACGAAGGCGCCATTCGCGAAAGCATCAAGGCTTTCCTGCTGAAATTCGTCGAGCGTTGGACGGCGCGTGCAAAGATATCATCGGGTGCTACGCCCGCAAATGTCGTGCCCGTGCGCGACGTCGCGCCGCCCGGTTCCTAAACGTTGAAGCGGAACAGGAACACGTCGCCGTCGTGGACGAGGTAGTCGCGCCCTTCGGTGCGCGCCTTGCCCGCTTCTTTGGCGCCCTGTTCGCCGCCGAGCGACACGTAATCGTCAAAGGCGATGGTTTCGGCCGCGATGAAGCCGCGCTCGAAATCGGTATGGATGGCACCGGCGGCCTCGGGCGCCTTGGCCCCTTTGCGCACGGTCCAGGCGCGCGCTTCCTTCGGCCCCACGGTGAAGAAGGTCTGTAGGCCCAGCAAGCCATAGCCCGCGCGGATCACGCGCGCGAGGCCGGTTTCCTCGAGGCCCAGCGAGGCGAGGAATTCCTTGCGCTCTTCGTCGGTCGGCAATTGCGAAATCTCGGCTTCGATCGCCGCCGAAATCACGACCGAGGTCGCGCCTTGCTTCGCCGCCATCTCGGCGACCTTGGCGCTCAAGGAATTGCCCTTATCGGCCGATTCTTCCTCGACGTTGCACACATAGAGCACGGGCTTCGACGTGATGAGCTGCAGCTGACGATAGGTCTCGGCTTGCTCGGCCGTCGGCTTCACGGTGCGCGCGGCCTTGCCGTCGCGCAGCGCCGCCAGAATGGGCTCGACCAGTTCGAGCGCCGCTTTGGCTTCCTTGTCGCCGGTCTTCGCCTTCTTCTGCAGATTCGGCAGGCGCTTTTCGAGGCTGTCCATATCGGAGAGCATCAGCTCGGTCTCGACCGTCTCGGCGTCGCGGATCGGATCGATCGAGCCTTCCACATGGGTGATGTCCCCGCCTTCGAAGCAGCGCAGCACATGCGCGATCGCGTCGACCTCGCGGATATGGCCGAGGAACTGGTTGCCGAGGCCTTCGCCCTTCGAGGCCCCGCGCACCAGGCCCGCGATATCGACGAACTCAAGCTGCGTGGGCAGGATCTTCTGCGACTTGCCCAGTTCCGCGAGCTTGTCGAGGCGCGGATCGGGCACGGGCACGCGGCCGACATTCGGCTCGATCGTGCAGAAGGGATAATTCGCGGCCGCCGCCGCGGCGGTCGCCGTCAGCGCGTTGAACAGCGTCGACTTGCCGACGTTGGGGAGACCCACGATGCCGCAACGGAAACCCATCTCGTCCTCTATTTCGTTTTCGGCGGCTCGAGGGCGCGCACGATCTTGTTCATGAAACCGGCCTCGTCGCCTTTCAGCAGCGTGGCCAAATTGTCGGCGATCGCGTCGACCATGTCGTGCACCCAGGCCATGTCGCCCTTGCCGAAATCGTGGAGCACGTAATCGGCGACGAGATTCTTGTCGCCGGGATGGCCGATGCCCAGACGCACCCGGACGTAATCCTTGGTGCCGAGATGGGCGTCGATCGACTTCAATCCGTTATGCCCGCCATGCCCGCCACCGATCTTGGTGCGCAGTTTGGCGGGCGGCAAATCGAGCTCGTCGTGGATCACCACGATGTCGCTCGGCGGAATTTTCAGGAACCGCGCGGCCTCGCCCACGGATTGGCCGGACAGGTTCATGTAGGTCAGCGGCTTCAGCGCGACGACTTTGTCGCCGCCGATCAGACCTTCGCAGGTCTCGCCCTGGAAGCGGCGCTTCCACGGCCCGAAGCTAAAGGCGGACGCGACCGCGTCCAGCGCCATGAAGCCGATATTGTGCCGGTTTCGCGCGTATTCGGGGCCCGGGTTGCCAAGCCCAACGAGGAGCTTCATGGCCCGGACCCCGATACGTATCGAACCGACGCCGCCTTACTTCTTGGCGGCGGGCTTGGCGGCGGCGGCGGCCGGAGCGGCAGCCTTCGCGTCGCCGGCCTTGGCGGCCGGCGCAGCAGCGCCCGCGGCCGGAGCAGCGGCGGCACCTTCCGCCGCGGCGGCGGTCGGGGCGGCTTCCGCTTCCTTCTGCACCGACGGGGCGCGCAGCGCCAAGACGGTGAAGTTGCGCGAAATCGTCGGCTTCACGCCGTCCGGCAGCTTGATCGATTCGATATGCACCGAATCGCCAATGTCGAGGCTGCCGAGATCGATGACGATCTTCGACGGGATCTTTTCCGGGTGCGACCACAATTCGATCGTGTGGCGCACGAGGTTGACGACGCCGCCGCGCTTCAAGCCCGGCGACTTGTCCGCGTTCTCGACCTTGACCGGCACTTCGACGCGCACGCGGCTGGCCGAGCCCACGCGCTGGAAGTCGACATGTTCCGGACGGTCGTTGACCGGGTGGAACTGGATATCGCGCGGCAGGACGCGATGGGTTTTGCCGCCGACTTCGACTTCGTACAGCCGGGTGAAGAACCCGGTGATCGACGCTTCGCGCATGACGTCGCGCGGGTCGAGCGAAATCAGGGTCGGGGTCGCCTTTTCGCCGTAGATCACGGCGGGCACGCGGCCCGCGCGACGAACGGCTCGGGCGGCCCCTTTTCCAGCCCCTTCACGCGGCTCGGCCGCGAGTTTGTTGATGGTCGCCATCTTTGGTTTTCCTTCTCTCTCGGTTGCCGGCGCCGGACCTCCAGGGTTGTCCCAAGCGCCGGGATGTCCGGTCCTCAGTCGAAAAGACTGGAGACCGAACGCTCTTCGTTGATGCGCCGCATGGCTTCCGCCAGCAGCGGCGCGATCGGAATCTGACGGATATTCTTGGTCGCCTTCATCGCGTCGGTCGCGATGATCGAATCGGTGATGACGAGTTCCTTGAGCGGCGAGGCGGCGACGCGCTGAACCGCACCGCCCGACAACACGCCGTGGACGACATAGGCCCACACTTCGGAAGCGCCTTCCTCCATCAACGCGACGGCCGCGTTGCACAGCGTGCCGGCGGAATCGACGATGTCGTCGATCAGCACGCAGGTGCGGCCCTTCACGTCGCCGATGATGTTCATCACTTCCGACACGCCCGCGCGCTCGCGGCGCTTATCGATGATGGCGAGATCGGCTTCCAGGCGTTTGGCGACGGCGCGCGCGCGGACTACACCGCCGACGTCGGGCGAGACCATCACGAGGTCCTTGCCATGGAAACGCTCGCGGATGTCCTTGGTGAAAGTGGGCGCCGAGAAAAGATTATCGAGCGGGATATCGAAGAAGCCCTGGATCTGACCCGCATGCAGGTCGAGCGTCACGACGCGATGGGCGCCGGCTTCGGTGATCAGGTTCGCGACCAGCTTGGCCGAGATCGGCGTGCGCGGGCCGGATTTCCGGTCTTGGCGGGCATAGCCGTAATAGGGCAGCACCGCCGTGATGCGGCGCGCCGAACCGCGCCGCAGCGCGTCGATCGCGACCAGCAATTCCATCAGATTGTCGTTGGCGGGGTACGAGGTCGATTGCAGGACGAACACGTCCTCGCCGCGCACATTTTCCAGAATTTCGACGAACACCTCCTGGTCGGCGAAGCGGCGCACATTGGCGTGCGTCAGCTGCAGATCCAGGCTTTTGGCCACCTGCTCGGCGAGCGGGCGATTGGAATTCCCGGCGAGGAGTTTCATGACGACCGGACAGAGCCCTTTAAGGCGTTGAAAACACGTCGAAATAACGACAAGCCCGCGACCCGAGGAGACTCCCGGGGTACGCGGGCGCGCGGAAAATAACAGCGAGGGGGCGATGTGTCCACCGCCGGTTTAACGCCGGTGTAACGGGGATTTTTGCCCCGTTTTTAGGCGAGTTCGCGGCCCCGGCGCTGGGCGGCGGCGACGGCCATTTCCATAAGTTCGGGCAGGCCGCCCGGGCCCATCAGCACGTCCAGCGCCGCCTGGGTGGTGCCACCCGGCGAGGTCACGTTCTTGCGCAATTGCGCGGCCGTTTCCGGCGACTGACGCAGCAATTCGCCGGCCCCCGACACGGTGGCGCGGGCAAGCCGCGTGGCGAGGTCTTCGGTCAGGCCCGCTTTGACGCCCGCCGCCGCCATCGCTTCGGCCAGCAGGAACACATAAGCGGGGCCCGAGCCCGACACGGCTGTGACCGCGTCGATCAACGCTTCGTCGTCCACCCAGCCGACTTCGCCGACCGCCCCCATCAGCTTGGTCGCGAGATCGCGCTGACTTTGCGTGGCGCGCGCATTGGCGACGCAAACCGAAATGCCGCGCCCGATCGCGGCGGGCGTGTTGGGCATCGTGCGGATGACCGCGACATCGCCCAAATGCTTTTCAAGGAACTCGATCCGCCTTCCGGCGGCGATCGACAGCACCAGCGCCTTCGCGGCCATCGCGCGATAGGGCGGCAACACGGTTTCCATGACTTGCGGCTTGGTCGCGACGATGATCGCGTCGGGCACGAAACCCGCCGGGATGTCGTCGATGCGCTTCACGCAAGTCACGTCTTTCTTGCCGCGAAACGGCGCATCGCCGTCGCCCGGCTCGACCGTCACGAACGGTCCCAACGCGGGATCGGCGCGCCAGCCTTCGAGCATGGCGCCGCCCATCTTGCCGCAGCCGATCAACAGAATGCTGGTGCGCATCGCTTCACTCCCGTTCCGTGCGGAACGGGTATAGCGCAGGCGAAAGCCTTACGCCTCTCCGGCTTTTGAAGGTCGAAGCTTTACGCTTCTCCCATGGGATCGAGGCACGCGGCCGCGACCGCTTCGGCGGGATCCTTGCCGCCCCACACGACGTATTGGAACGCCGGGTAGAAACGCTCGCATTCCGACAGGGCCACATCGACCAGATCTTCGATCTGTTCGACGGTGGCGCCGCGCGCCCCGCGCAAGGGCACGGCGTGGCGGAAAGTCGGCAGGCCTTCGTCGCCCGACAGGTCGAAATGGCCGAGCCACAGGCGCTCGTTGGCCAGCGCCAACAGCTCCGCGACCACGCCACGGCGATGTTTGGGCAGTTTGAGATCGAGCGCGCAGGAGAAGTGCAGCGCGCTCATATCCTCGTTCCAGGCGAAATAGATGCGGTAGTCGCACCAGCGCCCGGGAACCTGGGCCACCAACTCTTCTTCGGCCGAACGATCGAACGGCCATTCATTGGCGGTGACGATTTCTTCGATGATATCCAGGGGGTTAGCTGCGTATTCGGAAGTCTGTACCGAGACGTCGACCATGCCCTGTAGACTCCCAATCGGGATTTACCCTTTCGGCGTCCGTCAGGCGCAACTCCGCGATGGAGGGGATTTGCGACTCGACGTTCAACCACTACCGTTAGGGTGCCAAACGAGAGTCAAGGGATCAAGCACTTTGCCCGGACGACCCACAAGATTTTGAATTCTTGCACAGGCTCCGGCGAATCGAACGCTAAACCTAGGGGGTCACGCCGCCGGCGTACCGCTCTTCAACCGATTGATTTCCGATTCCAATTCGGCCAAACGCGCCGCCAAGCGCTCGTTTTCGATGCGCGCGTTCGACGCCATTTCCTTCACGGCCTCGAATTCCTCGCGCGCCACGAGATTTTGCGTTTGCAGCCAGCGCTCCAGCACCAAGCGCATCTGGCCTTCCACTTCCTGGCGCATCGCCGTGAACGCGGAAAGCGCACCGGTGGCGGCGCGCGACAAATCGTCGAGGATTTTGTTGTCGGTCTGCATGATCGAAATATGGCGGCGGGCCCGCGCCGTTGCAACGGCCATCGTGTCGCGCCTATAAGCCAACGCATGATCGTGGTCACCGGCGGCGCCGGCTTCATCGGTTCGAATCTTCTGGCGGGTCTGGAAGCGCAAGGCGCGCGCGAACTCGTCTGCGTCGACTGGTTCGGCACCGGCGACAAATGGAAGAACGTCGCCAAGCGCGTGTTGGCCGATGTGGTGCGCCCCGACGATCTCCCCGATTTCCTCGCCGCGCGCAAAGGCAAGATCGAGACGATCTTCCATATGGGCGCCAATTCGGCGACCACCGAAACCGACGTGGACTCGATCGTGCGCACGAATATCCGCGCGACCCTCGATCTGTGGGATTGGTGCACGGCGAACGGGGCTTCGTTCATCTACGCGTCCTCGGCCGCGACCTATGGCGACGGCACGCAAGGCTTCGACGACGATCCGTCGCCCGCCGCGCTGGCGAAGCTCCAGCCGTTGAATCCGTACGGCTGGTCCAAACATATGGTCGATCGGCGCGTCGCCGATCTGTTGCGCGACAAGAATGCCGCGCGCCCGCGCCAGCATGTCGGCTTGAAGTTCTTCAACGTCTACGGCCCCAACGAAGGCCATAAAGGCGGCATGCGCTCGGTCGTGCATCAGGTGCAGCCGGTCGCGGCGAAGGGCGAGGCGTTCCCGCTGTTCCGCTCGCATCGCGAAGGCATTCCCGATGGCGGCCAGCAGCGCGACTTCATCTGGGTCGGCGACGTGGTCGACGTGATGCTGTGGCTGCGCGACCATCCGAAGGTCTCGGGCCTGTTCAATCTGGGCACGGGCCACGCGCGCAGCTTCCTCGACCTTGCGACCGCCGTTTACGCGGCGTTGGGCAAGAACGCGCAAATCGCGTGGCGCGACACGCCCGAAGCGCTCCGCGACAAATATCAGTATTTCACCCAAGCGAAGATGGAGCGGCTTCGCGCCGCCGGTTACACGCGACCGTTTACGTCGCTGGAAGACGGCGTGCGAAAATACGTGCTCGATCATCTCGTCAAAGAAGATCCGTATATCTGATGGCGCTCGCTTTTCCCGATATCGACCCCGTCGCCATCGCCATCGGCCCGATCGCGATCCGCTGGTACGCGCTCGCCTATATCGCGGGCATTCTCGGCGGCTGGCGCTATGCGGGGTATTTGAACGCCGGGCCGTGGGCGCTGGTGACGAAGGAGAAGCTCGACGATTTCGTCGTCTGGGTCACGTTCGGCGTGATCGCCGGCGGGCGCCTGGGCTACGTGTTGTTCTACAAGCCCGGCTATTATTTGAGCGAGCCATTGGAAGCCCTGTTCCTGTGGAAGGGCGGGATGAGCTTCCATGGCGGCGCCTTGGGCGTGATCGTCGCGATCGCGCTGTTCGCGCGGAAGGAGAAAATCTCGCTCTTCCGTCTCGGCGATCTGGTCACGCAAGCGGTGCCCATCGGCTTGTTCTTCGGCCGTCTCGCCAATTTCGTGAACGGCGAATTGTTCGGCCGGCCCAGCGACGTCGCTTGGGCGATGGTCTTCCCGCATGGCGGGCCGGAACCGCGCCACCCCAGCCAGCTTTATCAAGCCTCGCTGGAAGGTTTGGCGCTGTTCGCCGTGTTGTTCGTCGTGAGCCGCACGCAATATGCGCGCGTGCGCGACGGGTTCGTCGCGGGTGCCTTCCTCGCGGGCTATGGCGTGGCGCGCATCATCGGCGAATTCTTCCGCGAGCCGGATGCGCATCTGGGCTACCTGCTCGGGCCCATCACGATGGGCATGGTGCTGTCGCTGCCCATGCTGGCGGCCGGGGCGTGGCTGATGTCGCGTCCGCCCAAGACCGCGTGAGCGGTTTTCGCGACATCCTTTCCAAGCGCTGTCCGATGACGGCGCATGATTGGATGGAAGCCTGCCTCGCCGATCCCGAACACGGCTATTACCGCAAGGGTTTGCGCGTCGGTGCCGCCGGCGATTTCACGACCGCGCCGGAAATCTCGCAGATCTTCGGCGAGATCATGGGTCTCGTCCTCGCCCAAACCTGGCTCGATCAAAGCGCCCCGCCGAACGTCCTCCTCGCCGAATTGGGGCCCGGGCGCGGCACGCTGATGCACGACGCCGCGCGCGCTTTCACGAAGGCGACCAAGACGCGTCCGCCGGTGCATCTGGTGGAGATCAACGACAGCTTCCGTGCGGCGCAAGCGGCGAAGCTCGCCGCGTATGCGCCGATCTGGCACGACGATATCGCCGCATTGCCCGATGCGCCGATGCTGCTCCTCGCCAACGAATTCTTCGACGCTTTGCCGGTGCGCCAGTTCCGCCGTATCGGCGCCACATGGCGCGAGCGCATCGTGACGCCCGATTTCCACTTCGCCGACGGGCCGGAAGTGCCGCCGCCCGTGGCGCATGACGTGCCCGACGGCGCGATCGTCGAAACCTGCCCGGCCGGCGAAGCGATCGCGCGGGAAATCGGCGCACGCATCGCCACCCATGGCGGGGCGGCGCTGATCGTCGATTACGGATCGCCCGTGTCCGGCTGGGGCGACACGCTCCAGGCCGTGCGCGATCACAAGAAGGTCGATGTGTTCGACAATCCGGGCGCGACGGACCTGACCGCCCATGTCGATTTCGCCGCCTTGGCGCGCGCTGCGGAACAAGGCGGTTGTGCCGCCTTTGGCGCGCTGGGGCAGGGGGATTTCCTGCGCCGCGCTGGCGCCCATGCGCGCGCGGCGTCGTTGAGTGCGGCCAACCCGGCCGCGCGGACGAATATCGAAACGGCGCTGCGGCGCTTGATCGAGCCCACGGAAATGGGCACGTTGTTTCGCGTGCTGATGCTGCTGCCGAAGGGTTCGGCGCCGCCGATACCGATGGACGGAATCTGAAAATGGCCCCGATCACGATCGGCGCGTTCAACGATATCGAAGGCGTGCGCCACGCGTTTTACACGCGCCAAGGCGGCGTCAGCGAAGGGCTCTACACCTCGCTCAATTGCGGCCTCGGCTCGGGCGATGCGCCGGAAGCCGTGCGCGAAAATCGCAAACGCGCGATGGCGGCGATCGATCTGCCCGGAACCGCGTTGACGACGCTCTATCAAGTCCATGGCCGCAAGGTCGTCGAACTCGAAGCGCCGTTGCCGGACGGCGAGCGCCCGCAAGCCGATGCGCTGGTCACCCGCGTTCCCGGCGTGGCGCTGGGCGTGTTGTCGGCCGATTGCGTGCCGGTGCTTTTCTGCGATCGCCACGCCAAGGTGATCGGGGCCGCGCATTCGGGCTGGAAGGGGGCGATCGGCGGCGTGCTCGACGCGACGGTCGAAGCGATGACGAAGCTGGGCGCGGCGCCGGCGCGTATCGTCGCGGGTATCGGCCCGTGCATCGCGCAACGCTCCTACGAAGTGGGGCCCGAATTTCCCGCACCGTTCATCGCGGAGGACGAAACGAACGCGCGCTTCTTCGCGCCGTCGCGCAAAGACGGGCATCACATGTTCGATCTGCGCGGCTATGTCGGCGAGCGGTTGCGCCGTGTCGGGATCGGCGAGATCCAGGCCGTGCCGAACGATACCTGCGGCGAGGCGGATCGCTTCTTCTCCTATCGCCGCGCGTGCTTGCGCGGGGAGAAGGATTACGGCCGCGGCCTGTCGGCGATCGCGCTCGAAAAATGAAACGCCTGCTCGCCCTGCTGCTGGGCTTCGCCGTTCTGCTCGCCGCGTGCGGGCCGATCCCGCGCCCGTTCCGGCTGGAGGAGAAAGACAGCGCCAGCAATCCATTGCTGCGCCTGCCCGATCATGGCGGCGTCGTCGTGCCGCCGGCGGCGGGTCTGCCGGATGCGCAAGGCCGCGCGCTGGCCGATGCGGTGGCCGAAGCGTTGCGCGCCAACGACATTCCCGCCAATACGCGGCTCGGCAATCGGCATAGTTTGATCCTCGATCTATACGTCGCCGACAAGCCCGGTGCGGGCGTGGCGGTCGAAACCCATCTCGTCGATGCGGACGGCAAAACGCTCAGCGACGGCACGCTGACCGATGCGCGCCCGCGCGGCGGCGAAGCGTCCGCCGATTGGATGGGCATCGCCAAGCGCGTGGCGACCGCGATCGTTCAGGCGATCAAGCCGGAAACCCTCGCCCAGCGCGAAATGCTGCCGGTGCGCATCGCGACGCCGGAGGGGGCCCCCGGTCAAGGCGGCTTGGCGCTGGCGCAGGCCTTGACCTTTCACCTGGAGCGCGCAGGCGTGAAGGTCACCGACGACAAGCGCGTCACGGCGCTGGACGTGACCGGGCAGGTGACGCAAACGCCCGTACCGCCCGTGCAAGGGCAGGAGACGCGGCGCTTGGCGGTCGTCTGGCGCGTGGCGAACGGCACGGAAGAGCTCGGGCGTGTCGACATGGCCAACGCCTTGCCGCTGCGCATGATCGACCGCCAATGGGCCGAGATTTCGTTCCAGATCGCCGCCGCCTCGGCCGACGCGATCCGCGAAATCGTCGAACGCAACCGCGTCGCGCCGAAATAAGCGTAAGCCTACGGGTTTGACATCGCCGCGCGTACACCTACCTAATTGGCGTTCCCCGCACGGAGATCGCCCATGGCCGCCAAGCGCAAGAAGATCGACGCCGTACCGCCTGCGACGCACGAAGACGCGGCGCTCGACGCCGCGTTGCGTTTGGCCGAAACGCGCAAATGGTCGGAGATTTCGCTGCCCGAGATCGCCGAGGCGGCCGGGCTATCGCTGGCGGACATGCTGCGCGCCGCCCCGTCGAAGCCCGCCTTGATAGCGGCGTTCGCGCGGCGGGTCGATAGCGCGATGCTGGCCGCGAAAATCGACGCCGACGGCTCGGTGAAGGACAAGCTGTTCGAAATCCTGATGCGGCGCTTCGACGCGCTTGGCCCCCACAAAGCGGCGGTCAAAAACATCCTGGCGGATTTGCCGCGCGAACCGCTCGCGGCGCTCTGCGCGCTGCCGTCCTTGTTGCGGTCGATGCGCTGGGCGGCCGAGGCGGCCGGCATTCGGACCGCGACGCCGCTCGCCCCGTTGAAGATCAACGCGTTGGCCGCCGCCTACCTATCCGCCTTGCGCGTGTGGCGGGACGATGACAGCGCAGATGCAGCAAAAACGATGGCCGCCCTCGATAAATCCCTCGGCCGTCTCGAGGCTTTAGCATCGAGTTTTCCGGCATTTCTGAAGCGTCGGGCGGAACCCGTGAAAAGCTGAATTGTCTTTTTGCGGCGCACAATTTCACTTGACTTTCGATATTCCGCCGGACAGAATTCGGTCATTGCAGCGGCTTTTCCGCCGCCGCGACAGAAACGGGTTTGCCTCCGTTGCACTCTGGGCCGGCTCGATCCGCAGCGTCAGCTGCCTGGGGTAGGAGGAAATCAGCATGAAGGGAACCAAGATGCCGTTCGGTGAATTCGACCTCGCCAAGATGTTCGAGATGCCCAAGCAGATGGGCGACTTCAAGTTCGCGCCGCTGGATATGGAAGGCCTCGTCGCCGCCCAGCGCAAGAACATGGAAGCCTTGGCCCAGGCCAATCAGCTCGCCGTCGAAAGCTTTCAGGCCGTCGCCCGCCGCCAGTCGGAAATCTTCCGCTCGGTGCTCGAGGAAGCCTCGGTCGCCGCGCGCGAAGTGATGGCCGCCGGCTCGCCGGAAGAAAAGGCCGCCAAGCAGGCCGATTTGATGAAGGACGCCTTCCAGCGCGCGATCTCGAACACCCGCGAAATGAGCGAGCTGCTCGCCAAGTCGCAGTACGAAGCTTTGGACGTCGTCCAGAAGCGCGTGCTGGAGAGCTTGGACGAGATCAAGACGCTGATCGCGAAGAAGAAGTAAGCTCCTGGCGCGAAAGCGCCCGGCGGGCTAACGAATGAACCCCGGTCGCTTTGTGCGGCCGGGGTTTTTCGTTGGGGGGCGACGATGGGCGATACGATCACATACGGCGATTTCGAACGCGTCGATATCCGCGTGGGCACGATCGTCGAAGCGGTGCCGTTTCCCGAAGCGCGCAAGCCCGCGCTCAAATTGAAGATCGATTTCGGGCCCGAGCTCGGCGTCAAGAAATCCTCGGCACAGATCACCGTGCATTACGCGCCCGACACGCTGATCGGCCGTCAGGTCGCGGCGGTGGTGAATTTCCCGCCGCGCCAGATCGGGCCGTTCATGAGCGAGGTGCTCACACTTGGTTTCCCCGATGCGAATGGTGCTGTCGTGCTGATCGGCCCGTCGCTGTCGGTGCCCAATGGCGGCAAGCTGTTCTGACGCCGCGCGGCCTCATGGTTCGACAGGCTCACCATGAGGCCTAAATTAACCGCCTCACCCTGAGCTTGCCGAAGGGCGAGGCGGACTAACCGAACAGCTTCTTGAAAAACGCCGAGACGCGGTGGCGCGTCGTGTTCTTGCGCAAGGCCGCGTCGTCGACCAGCCAGTTCATCTGCATCACATGGCGCGGGCCTTCGTAGCTTTCATGGCCGTGCCAGGCGTCGCGCGTGCAGCGGAAGGCGAGCATGTTGCCGTCCACCGGTTCGATCTCGCTGGTGAAGTTCTCCAGCGTTTCGGGCCCGCGCAGCAAACGCAATTTGCCGCCCTTGTCCTGCCAGCCGCCGGTGCGCTTGTTCATATAGACCAGCACCGTCACGACCTTGTCCTTCGAATCCGTATGGATCTTGCCGTCGCGCGCGCGGCAGCGGTCGCGGAAGGTGATGATGGTCGGGTGCTGCTTCAGGTTCAGATCGAACTTGGCTTCGATCGCCGATCGGAACGCGTCGGATTCCAACGCCGCGACGAAATCTTTCACGGCGGGTTTGAGCGGGCCCACTTCCGAGAGCGGGAACGAGCCGGGCTTGCCGATCTCCGGCCAATCCGCGTTGATCGCATCGAGAGCGCCCGCATTCACAAAAGCGGGGACGAGCGCGTGGTCGAACGGCACGCCATTCTTGGGCGTGGCGGCGAGCTTGGCGAAGTCGAAAATCTGTTCGGGCGTCATTGTCTTAAACTGGGATTCGGATACGGGCGCGCAAGCCGCCCATCGGCGATTCTTCCAGGCGGATATCGCCGCCATGGCCGCGCACCACGTCGCGCGCGATGGTGAGGCCCAATCCAACGCCGCCGGTTTCCGCGTTGCGCGACGGGTCCAGGCGGAAGAAGGGTTTGAACACGTCCTCGCGCGATTCGGCGGGAATGCCGGGGCCGTCGTCGTCGATGACGATTTCGATGTCGGTTTCGCGCCGCTCGGCGGTCACGCGCAACTGGGCGGCGTGGCGCGCGGCGTTGGCGATCATGTTGTTGAGGCTGCGTTTGAGCGCGTGCGGGCGGCCCGCGCAAAGCAGCGGGCCCGGGCTTTCATAGGCGACGGCGTTGCCCGCCCGGCGATGGCTCTCGACGATCTCGGTCAGCGTCGGTTCGAGGTCGATCGCCTCGATCTTCTCCTCGCCCTCGCCGCGCACGAAGGCGAGATAGGATTCGACCATGCGCGCCATATCGTCGACGTCGGATTTCAAACCCGGCCCCGAGGGATGATCGCCCAGCATGGCGAGTTCCAGCTTCATGCGCGTCAGCGGCGTGCGCAAATCGTGGCTGATGCCGGCGAGCATTTCGGTGCGCTGCGCGATATGGCGGCGGATACGCTCGCGCATCGTCATGAAGGCGGCGGCGGCCTGGCGCACTTCGGCGGCACCGTGCGGACGGAAATCGGCGTCCTCGCGCCCCTTGCCGAAGGCTTCGGCCGCTTCGGCCAAGCGCTTGATCGGGCGCACCTGGTTGCGCATGAAGATCGACGCGACGGCGATCAGGATCAGCGAACTGCCGCCCATGAACAGCAGGAAGACATAGACGTTGGTGGTGAACACGCGCTGGCGCGTGGTTTCCAGCACCAGCACGCCGCCGGCCAATTGCACTTCGATATGGATATCGGCGGGATCGCCCCAGGCGTCGAGCCAATAGGGCCGGCGCACGCGCTCGTCCAGCGCGCGCACGAGATAATCCTCGAGAATCGTTTCGGGATCGATCGGGCCCTTGCGCTCCAATATCGCGCCCGCTCGCCAGGTGTAGACCGACCCGGTGGCAAGATGCATCGTCTCGAACAGCCAGCGCCGATCCGCGTCGCCCGGATAGCGGCCCATCGCCTGCACGACGGTCGCGACCTCGCCCGCCACGGCGTTGGACAGGCGCCGCGACACGGTTTGCCAGACGCGTTCGTAGAACACGAAGCCCGCGACGATCTGCACCAGGATCAGCGGTGCGACGATGATGATCAGCGTGCGCGCGTAAAGCGTGCGCGGCAGATAGCGGCGGATCGCTTGGCTCAGCGGCCCCATTACTCGGCCCTCAACACATAGCCGGCACCGCGCACCGTTTGCAGATGGCGCGGGTTGCGCGGGTCGTCTTCGATCTTCGGGCGCAGGCGCGTGACGGTTACGTCGACCGCGCGCGCACCGCCCGTCAGGCGCGAACGGCGCAGCAATTCCTCGCGCGCCACCGGCACGTTGGGCGACGCGGCGAGCACTTCCAGCAGCGAGGTTTCGGCCGTGGTCAAACGCACGACTTCGGTTCCGCGCGTCAGCTCGTCGCGCGTCAGGTCGAATTTGAACGGGCCGAAGGTCACGCTTTTCGGGGCGGGCGGGCCGGGCGGGGGCGCGCGGCGCAGCACGTTGCGCACGCGCAGCAGCAGCTCCTCCGGCTCGAACGGTTTGGGCAGATAGTCGTCGGCGCCGATCGACAGGCCGGCGATCCGGTCGGCCGATTCCGCGCGCGCGGTCAGCAACACGATCGGCGTCTGGCGTTTGGCGTCGCGCAGGCGCTTGGTGAAGCTCATCCCGTCTTCGCCGGGCATCATCACGTCGAGCACGACCAGATCGAATTCCACGGCGTCGAGCTGCGCCTGCGCTTCCTTCGCGTCGGCGGCCGTGGCCACGCGATAGCCGCGATCGGCCAAGAACCGCCGCAGCAATTCACGGGTTCGCGTGTCGTCGTCGACGACGAGGAGATGGGCGCCTTCGCTCATTTGCGAATCGAGGATACTACGCTTCCGGTGTCGCGGTCATGGCCGCTTGGGCGGTTTCGCGGTGTCGATATCCGCGACTTTGGCGCGGTCGCGCTCGTCGATCAGGTTCTGCATGACCCGGCGGAACCCGTCGACCGCCCCGGCCCCGGCCGCGCGATAGGCGGTGGCGATGCGTTTGCGCTGGTTTTCGGTCAAACGGCGCTCCAGATCGGCACCCTTTTCGGTCAATTCCAGGCGGCGCTGGCGGCGATCGACCGGGCCTTGTTTCTGCGCGATATAGCCTTCGCGCACCAATTCCCCCAGCACGCGCGACAGGCTTTGCTTGGTGATGCGCAAAATCGCCAGCAATTCGCCCACGCTGATCCCGGGATAGCGTCCGACGAAATAGACGACGCGGTGATGCGCCCGGCCCAGCCCGATCTGCGCCAGCATCCGGTCCGGTTCGCCGGTGAAATCGCGATACGCGTAGAACAACAACTCGATCCCGAGACGAAGATCCTCGTCGCGCAGAAAGAGGTGCTGCATTCCGGGGCGCAATTCAGGCATGACCACTCGGCATGAAAAAGATACGACAGTGATGTTGACATATATGACGCAAGAGTGTTTCTTAGCGCAAGCCTGAATATGCGCTCCATTGCGTCGCATGCGGGCGGAACGCAACGAAGTTACCAATATCGGGAGTGACCCATGGCACTCGTGCCCTTCGACGATCGCGACGGCTGGATCTGGTACGACGGCAAGCTGACCCCGTGGCGCGACGCCAAGTTCCACGTCCTCACCCACGCCATTCATTACGGCTCGGCGGTGTTCGAGGGCGAGCGCGCCTATGGCGGCAAGGTCTTCAAGCTGCGCGAGCATTCGCAGCGCTTGATCGATTCCGGCCGCATCCTGGGCTTCGAGATTCCCTATACGGTCGACGAGATCGACGCCGCGACCAATGAAGTCGTCGCCGCCAACGGCGCGCCCGATTGCTATGTCCGCCCGATCGCTTGGCGCGGGTCGGAGATGATGGGCGTGTCCGCCCAGCAATCGAAGATCCATCTCGCCATCGCGACCTGGGCCTGGGGCAATTACTTCGCCGACAAGGACAAGGGCATTCGCCTGACCTGGGCGAAGTATTCGCGCCCCGCGCCCAACACCGCGCCGACCAAGTCGAAGGCCGCCGGGCTTTATATGATCTGCACGATCTCGAAGCACGAAGCCGAACACGCCGGCTACGCCGACGCGCTGATGCTCGATTGGCGCGGTCAGGTGGCGGAAGCCACGGGGGCCAACGTGTTCCTCGCCATCGACGGCGTGCTGCACACGCCCAAGCCCGATTGCTTCCTCGACGGCATCACGCGCCGCACGGTGATCGGCCTCGCCAAGAATCGCCAGATCCAAGTCGTCGAACGCGCGATTTGGCCGGACGAACTCGCCCGCGCCCAGGAAGTGTTCCTGACGGGCACGGCGGCGGAGATCACGCCGGTGTCGGAAGTCGGCGAATACAAATTCACGCCGGGTTCGATCACCAGCACGCTGATGGACGATTTCGGCCGGGCGACGCGCGGCGAAATCGACGTGCCGATCGCCTAAGACTATGACGCCGGAAGCGCTGCGCGCGCGTTACGAAGCGCGCGTCGCGGCGCTGACGGCAGCGACCGCCCCCGCCGCGAAAGGGGGCCGTGTGCTGGATCCGCTGTGGCGGATTTTCGGTCTCGATTCCGGCACGCTGGCCGAGGCCGAGCGAAAGCGCGAAATCGCCAACTCTGCGCGCGCCTATCTCAAAGCCGAATTGATCGCCGAAGGTATGGCGCCGGACGATGCGGCGGCATTAATCGCGCGTCTGTAACAAAGCGCCCTTGAAACGGCCGGCGGGGGCGCCAACTCCTTCGTTTCACAACCTTTGGGTCGTCCTTCATGCGTTCTCTCGTTGCCGCCGCCATTTTTGCCGTCGCCGCTTCGCCCGCCTTCGGCCAAGCGCCGGCCGCGACCGGCGATTGGCGCGTCAATCTCGGCGCCATCGGCTTCGCCACGCCGTCCTACGAAGGATCGAACAGCTATAAGGCGCGCGCTTTGCCGCTGGTCGACATCGAATGGCGCGAGACGGTGTTCTTGAGCGCGGAACGTGGTTTGGGCGCCAATGTCGTCACCTTGCGCGATCCGGGCGGGCGCGGCGCGTTCCGCGCGGGCCCGTTCGTCAATTATCGCTTCTCGCGCGATCAGGGCGACGACGACGATCTGCGCGGCATGGGCGACGTGAAGGACGGCGTCGATCTTGGCGCCTTCGCCAGCTACGATTTCGGGCCGCTGGGTTTGCGCGTCGCCGGGCGGCGCAACGTGTCCCATTCGGAACTCGGCGGCACGATCGATCTGGGCCTGCGCTATCGCTTGCCGCCGGTCGGCCGCACGATGATCGGTTTCGGCCCCAGCGCGACCTGGGCCGATTCCGACTACATGCAAACCTATTTCGGCGTCACGGGCGCGCAGGCGACCGCGTCGCGCATGCGCGCTTATGCGCCGTCCTCGGGCTTCAAGGATGTCGGCTTCGCGGCCAACGCCATGCACCCGCTGGGCGGCAATTGGGCGCTGACCGGCTTCGGCGGCTATAAGCGCCTGATCGGCGACGCGGCGGATTCACCGTTGGTGAAGGACCGCGGCACGCCCAACCAGTTCCGCGTCGGGCTCGGGATCAGCTATCGCTTGTTCTAAGCGTCGCTCGACGCCGAAGCGCGCTTGCCGAGATAGATGTCGAACAAGTCGAGGAACACGATCGTTCCCAGGCCGAACACGCCGTTGATCGTCAGCCCGCGCCACATCGTGGCAAGCCCGAACGCCGGCGACGGGTTGCCCTTCATCGGCGCCACGACATACCAGCCGACGACGTTGCAGACGATCGCGCCGAACAGGAAGCCGTAGATCAAGCGCGGGCGGCCCGGCTTGAACATGCCGCGAAACGCCGCGATCAGGCAGCCCCACAACCCGCCCCAGAAGGCGAGCTGGACGATCGCCGGCAAGCCGAACGCGGGCACCGGGCGCGTGTTCCACGGGAAATTCGGGATGAAGCCCAGCAGATGCAGCACCAGGATCGTGCCCTGGTGGAAGGTCAGCACCGACAAATAAGCGGCGGCGAAACCGTACAGCAGCGTGCGGGGGGCGAAGGATGCGCCGGCGGGCATGGTCGTTCTCCTATCGGGGTTTGTTCCAACGCGCGGCGGCCGCGTCGTCGGTCGATTTGGCATCGACCCATTGCGGGCCTTTGTCGGTGTCTTCGAGCTTCCAGAACGGCGCGCTGGTCTTCAGCCAATCGATCAGGAAATGGCAGGCCTCGAACGCCTGTTCACGATGGGGCGACGCGGCGGCGCACAGCACGATCCGGTCGCCCGGTTCCAGGCGGCCGAAGCGATGCACGATCAGCGTCGCCGACAATTGCCAGCGCGCATGGGCTTCGGCCTCGACGCGCGCGAGCTCCTTCTCCGTCATGCCGGGATAATGCTCCAGCGTCATCGCGCCGATTTTGGAATCGCCCGCGATGTCGCGCACGAGGCCGACGAAGCTGGTGACCGCGCCGATATCGTGGCGGTCGCGCGTGAGTGCCGCAAGCTCGGCGCCGACGTCGAAATCCTCGCGTTGGACGCGCACGGCCATCTCAGCCTCCCGTCACCGGCGGGAAGATCGCGATTTCGTCGCCGTCGGTCACCGCGTGATCGGCTTTCACATAGGTCTGGTTGACCGCGACGCGCACCACGTTGCGGTTCTTCAGCGCTTCGGCGTGGCCGGGCGAACGCTGGGCGAGGAAGTCGAGCAACCCGCCCACATCGGTCACGCCGTCGGGCAATGCGATGGTTTCTTCGCCCGTGCCGACGCGCGTGCGCAACCAAGCGAACCACAAGACCTTCATGACGTAAGCTCCGAGAAGGGCAGGAATTCGACGCGCGTACCGGGCGCCACGTCGGCAGTGTCTTCGGCAAGTTCGATCAGCCCGTCGCTTTCGACCAGCGAGGTCAATATACCCGCCCCGTCGAGCGGGAAGGGGCGCAAAAGCGGCGAGCCGTCGGCCGCGTATGTAACCGACGCCCGCACCCATTCGCGCCGGCCGGGCTTTTTCTTGATCGCCGTTTCGCAAATCAGCTTGAAGCGCAGCGGCGTCGCATCCGCCGCACCGCCCAAGCGCGACAGCACCGGGCGGGCGAAGCGCAAATACGTCACGATCATCGCAACCGGATTGCCGGGCAGGCCGATAAACGCCGTGCCTTTGACGTTGCCCAGCGCCACCGGGCGGCCGGGGCGGATGGCGAGGCGCCAGAAATCCAGCGCGCCATTGGCGGTGACGGCCGCGCGCACGTGATCTTCCTCGCCGGTCGACATGCCGCCCGAGGTGACGATCGCGTCGTGATCCTGGGCCGCCGCCGCCAACGCATCGCGCAGGATATCCGCCTTGTCGGGCAGAATGCCGAGATCGGAAACGATCGCCCCCGCCTGTTCCAGCAGCGCCATCAGCGCGAAGCGGTTGGAATCGTAGACCGCCCCCGGCGGCGTTTGCGTGCCGGGTTCGCGCAATTCGTCGCCCGTGGAGAACACGGCTATCTTCAATGGCGCGAAGACTTGCGCTTGCGTGAGGCCGACCGACGCGATCAAGCCGATATCGGCCGCGCGCAAACGATGCCCGGCGCGCAAAATCGTTTTGCCGGCGGGGACGTCCTCGCCGGCTTGGCGGCGATTGGCGAAACGCTTCTGGCCCGGCGGAAAGATCGCGAATTCGCCCTCGACGCGCACGTCTTCCTGCATGAACACCGTATCGGGGCCTTGCGGCATCGCGGCCCCGGTGAAGATACGCGCGGCAAGCCCACGCGGTACTTCGCCGTCATGCGGATGCCCGGCGGCGATGCGCGGGCCGATTTTCAGGCGCGTTTCGCCGTTGGCCGACAAATCGTCGAAATAAACCGCGTAGCCATCGACGGCGGCATTGTCGTGCGGCGGCACGTTGCGCGGCGACACGATGTCGCCGGCGAGCACGCGACCGCGCAAGTGCCGCAGCGGCAAGGTCTCGACTGACGCGATGGGCTTGAGCCGCGCGGACAGAATCCGCAGCGCGTCGCCGGCGCGCATCACGTCGCCGCCCGCGGCGAAGCAATCGTCAGCGAGGCGGCCCATCAGCCAAGCCCCGTGCGCTGCCGCACGAAGGCGGCGATCGCGGCGATGTCGTTGAGGTCGAGCAGCGGCACCGCAAGGCTCGCGATCTTCGCGTCCGACGCGACGGCGACGATATCGGGATCGTCGGGGGCGAGCAGCGCCTTGCCCAAGGCCGGGCGATGGATTTCCAGCTTGTCGTGCTTGTGGCGCTTGAAGCCTTCGATCAGCAGCAGATCGACCGGCGCCAAGCGCGGCAGCAATTCCTCGATCGTCGGCTCCGGCGCACCCCGAAGCTCATGCAGGATCGCGTAGCGGTTGGCCGACACGATCGCGACTTCGGTGGCGCCGGATTGGCGATGCACCCAGGAATCCTTGCCCGGCGTGTCGAGGTCGAAATTGTGATGCGCGTGTTTGAGGGTGGAAACGCGCAAGCCTTGTGCGGTCAGCGCCGGGATCAGCTTCGACAGTAGCGTCGTTTTGCCCGCACCGCTCCAGCCCGCCAGGCCGAACACGCGCATCTGCGCCCTCACGCCGAGCGGCGCCGGGCGACGTCCGGACCGGACTCGGGCTTCGTGTCTTGTTGGGGAACGGGCGTGTCGTCGGCGTGTTTCAGGCCGATGCGCAGATAATCGTAGCCGGTGTAAAGCGTCAGCGCCGCCGCGATCCACAGCAGCACTTCGCCGATCAACGGCGACGGGATGAAGGCGGTCGCC
Source organism: Tagaea sp. (assembly GCA_965228135.1). Classification (GTDB taxonomy): domain Bacteria; phylum Pseudomonadota; class Alphaproteobacteria; order CACIAM-22H2; family CACIAM-22H2; genus Tagaea. Next base: position 2,653,737 of record OZ245798.1, on the reverse strand, counting down.
TTGGCATCCGACACGATCAGGAAGCCCAACGCCACCATCTGCGCCGTGGTCTTCCACTTGGCGAGGGCCGACACGGGCAAGCCCACACGCAACTCGGCCAGGAATTCGCGCAAGCCCGAGACGAGCACTTCGCGCAGCAGGATGATCAGCGCGGCCGCCACGGTGATGTGGCTCATCCGGCCGAAGGCGACCAGCAGCAGGATCACCGCCGCGACCAGCAGCTTGTCGGCGATCGGGTCGAGCATGCGGCCGAGCTTAGATTGCTGCGCCCAAGCGCGCGCGAGATAGCCGTCGAGCCAATCGGTGGCGGCGGCCACGCCGTAAATCGCGCAGGCGACATAGCGCCATTCGTCGCCATCGACCCAGAACAGCGCCGCAATGACCGGAATCGCGGCGATCCGCGAGAAGGTCAGCCACATCGGCAGCGAATAATACATCGGTGCTGGTTCCGGGAAATCGACGGCCGGGAGTTTACCCGCCGCTATGGAAGTGGTCATAGATTTTTTTGGCGGCGTCGGGCCCCACGCCGGGCACGCCCGCCAAATCGGCCAAACCGGCGCGTTTGACTGCCGCCGACGAGCCGAAATGCAGCAAAAGGGCTTTTTTGCGGCGCGGCCCGATCCCCGGGATTTCGTCGAGGGCGGAGCGTTGAATTGCCCCCGCCCGGCGCGTGCGATGGCTGCCGATGGCGAAACGATGCACTTCGTCGCGCAGACGCTGGAGATAGTAGAGAACCGGGTCGCGCGGCTCGAGCTGGAAGGGGGCGCGACCGGGGACGAAAAACCGCTCGCGGCCGGCGTTGCGATCCGGACCCTTGGCCACGCCGACCAGATTCAGATCGTCGATGCCAAGCTCGGTCAGCACGCCAAGGGCGGCGTTCAACTGGCCTTCGCCGCCGTCGATCAGCACCAGATCGGGCCAGGTGCCGCCGCTGCGATCGGGGTCTTCGCGCAAGGCGCGGCCGAAGCGCCGTTCGAACACTTCGCGCATCATCGCGAAATCGTCGCCGCCGGCCGAAACATCCGACTTGCCGTCGCCCTTGATGTTGAATTTCCGGTACTGGTTCTTGATGAAGCCTTCGGGCCCCGCGACGACCATGCCGCCGATCGCGTGCGCGCCCTGGATATGGGAGTTGTCGTAGACCTCGATCCGCTTGGGGGGTGCTTCCAGGCCGAAAACTTCGGCCACACCGGCCAGCAACTTGGCTTGCGCGCCGGTTTCCGCCATGCGCCGTGCCAAGGCCTCGCGCGCATTGGCCAGCGCATGTTCCACGGGTTTGCGCTTGGTGCCGCGCTCGGGCACCAGAATGCGCACGCGCCGCCCGGCCTTGGCGGTCAACGCTTCTTCGATCAATTCGCGCTCGGGCGGTTCGTGGCTCAATGCCAGCAGCGGCGGCGGCGGCTTGTCGTCGTAGAACTGGCCCAGGAACGCCTGGACGATATCGGCTTCGTCCTGCGATTTGTCGTGGCGCGGGAAATAGGCGCGGTTGCCGTAATTGCGCCCGCCGCGGAAGAAGAACACCTGCAAGCAGGTCTGGCCGCCTTCCGACGCCAGCGCGATCACGTCGCAATCGCCCAGATCGTCGACATTGATGTCCTGGCGCGCCTGCACGGCGGTCAGCGCGCGGATACGGTCGCGATACATCGCGGCCGTCTCGAAATCCATCGCATCGCTGGCGGCCTGCATCTTCGCGGCGATCTTCTCCTGCGCGTCGCGGCTGCGCCCGTCGAGAAACGCTTTCGCCTCGCCGATCAGCGTCGCGTAATCGTCTTTGCTGATGCGGCCCACGCACGGCGCCGAGCAGCGCTTGATCTGATAGAGCAGGCAGGGCCGCGTGCGCGTGGTGAAGATCGAATCGTTGCAGCTGCGCAAAAGAAACGCGCGCTGCATCGCCGTCAGCGTTTGATTGACCGACCCCGCCGAGGCGAAGGGGCCGTAGTAACTGCCCTTGCGATCGCGGCTGCCGCGATGCTTGGTCACTTGCGGAAAATCGTGATCCTCGATCAGCGCGATATAGGGAAACGATTTGTCGTCGCGCAGCAGCACGTTGAAGCGCGGCTTCAGGCGCTTGATGAGGTTGCTTTCGAGCAGCAGCGCCTCGACCTCCGTATGGGTCGAGACGATTTCCATCTTGCGCGTTTCCGCCACCATGCGCAGCAAACGATGCGGCATGCGGTGGAACTGCAAGTATTGCGAGACGCGGCGTTTGAGGTTGCGCGCCTTGCCGACGTAAAGCGCATCGCCCTTGGCGTCGAGCATGCGATAGACGCCCGGCATGCCCGGCATCGTCGTCAACGCGTCGCGCAGCACCGTCGCCCCTTGGGCGGCGGCGGCGGGCGGTTCGTCGAACACGATGTCGTCGGCGTCGGTCTCGCGCATGGCGCTTGCGTTAGCCTTCTCAGCGACTTGGTTCAAGCTGTGGCCGATGGGCCGCAGCTTTGCCCGTTCAACAAGCAGCGAATTTGCGGCGCTTTCGCTATCCACGGAACCTGTGGATAAGTTTGTGGAGAATGGCGTCTCGAACCCGTCGAATCGGCCATTCTCAACGGCTCTCAACGGCTTGCCACGTTTTTAGGCAGTAAAATCTAAGACATTGAAATTCAATGATTCAGGTCTCAATTTACGTCAGCAAACGGTAACCTTTGATTCAGAATTGGCGGTTTTCCGCCGTTTTTGTGACAGCCATCGCCCCGTGTGCACAACTGCAGGGGTGCGGGATTATCCGCGTTTGCGGTGGATTTCCACGCCCACGGCCGCCGCATCGGGAACGATATCCAGCTTTTCGACCCGTACGCGGACGTCGCGCGCATCGTCGGGCCCCAGACAAATTTCCGCCACGCGTTCCGCCAGCGTTTCGACCAGATTGATATGGCCGTCGTCGAGCATTTTGCGGATCGCGGCGATCAGATGGTCGTAGCGCACGACCGCGCCGATCTGGCTGTCGCGCACCGGCCGGTCGGCGACGGCGAGTTCGATATTGATCCGTACGCGCTGCTTGGCGCCCGCGCGTTCGCGCTTGAACACGCCGATGCGCGCGAGCAGCACCAGATCGCGGATGATGATCAGCCGCGTGCCGGCGATGCCGGGTTTCGGCAAAGGCTGGATATTGTTCATTCGTCGAGACCTGCTTTGCCCGCCGGGCTCCAATTCAAATGCTGGCCGCCGTCCAGCGCCAGCATCTGGCCGGTGAAAGACGGACTCGCCAGAATGAAGCGCAAGCCCGCCGCCATTTCGTCGAGCGATGCGCCGCGTTGCAGCGGCACGGAGGCGACCTGCGCGTCGAACTGCGCTTGGCTTTGGCGCGGCGACGGCAAGGTCGGGCCCGGCCCGATGGCGGCGACGCGCACGCGCGGGGCGAGGGCAAGCGCCAAAGTTTGCGTCAGCGTCCAAAGGCCCGCCTTCGATAGCGTGTAGCTGACGAAATGCGGCGTCAGGTTCCACACCCGCTGATCCAGCAGATTGATCGCCACACCCTCGGCGCCTTGCGGCAAGCGGCGGGCGAGTTCTTGGATCAGCACGAAGGGGGCGCGCAAATTGGCTTCGAGATGCGCGTCCCAGCTGGCCCTCGTCGCGTCGCCGATTTCGTCGCGTTCGAACAGCGAGGCGTTGTTGACCACGACGCCCAGCGGCCCGAGTGCGTCCTGCGCGGCGTTCGCGAGGTTTTGAACGTCTTGTTCCTTGGCGAGGTCGGCTTGCAGCGCCACGCCGCCGATCTCGCGCGCCAAGGCTTCGGCTTCCGCGCGGCTCGCCGAATAATGGACCGCGACCTTGAACCCGTCTTGCGCCAGCGTGCGCGCGAAAACGGCCCCCAGGCGCTTGGCGGCACCGGTGACGAGGGCGGTTCGCGGGATGGCGGGGGAAATCATGCGCCGGAATTAGCCCTTGGGCGCGATGCGCGCAACTGCCAAACGCCGATCAGGATCGCGGGGATCGTCGCCAGCGCATAGGCGTTGGCGTAGCTGCCGGTCGCCAGCACGATCGCGGCGAAGGCGGAGGGCAGGATCGCCACGCCGCCGAAGGTGAACAAGCCGCTCGCGCCCACGATTTCGCCCGCCCGCGCCGGGCCCACGCCGCGCGCGACCTCGCTCAAAAACACGCCGTTCCACGACATGGCGGTGCCGCCGAAACACCCGGCGAACAGCGTCAAGACGGGCAGCGGCAGATGCCCCGCACCGAAGGCGATGATCACGCCGAACACGCCCATCGCGATGCCCAGCCACCCGATCACCTGCGCGGGCTTGCCGGTGCGATCGGCGACGATACCCCACACGATGCGCCCGACCGCGCCCATCGTCAGCGCCACGGCCAGCACGAAACCGGCGGTGACGATGTCGAGCGCTGCGGCTTCGATCAGGAACACGATGGTGAAGGTCGACATCACGCCTTGCAGCCCGCCATAGGCGAGCGACAGGAACGACAGGCGCCGCAAATCGGGATCCGTCAGCAACGTGCGCATCGGCTGGAACAGGGCGGCGCGCAGCGACGGGGCCCGCGCGATCAAAGCACCTTCGTCCATCTTCTTGCGCAAGGGCGCCACGGCCAGCGCCATCGCCAGCACCACGGCGCCCGCAACGGCGCAGGCTTCTTGCCAGCCCAGCGCCAAGGCGAGCGAGGGCAGCAGCGCCGCCGCGAGCATATTGCCGGCGGGCACGCCGGTTTGCTTGATCGAGAAAATCAGATTGCGATAACGATCGGCGCCGCCGCGCGACAGGATGACCGACGAGGCCGGCGTCGTCGGGCCGTAGCCCAACGCGGCGAGGAACCCCGCCAGCACGAAGCCCCAAACCGTGCCGATCGAAATCGCAAACAGCGACAGGCCCGAGAACACCAGGCAAAGCTGGCTTGTGCCCATCGCGCCGAAACGTTGCAGCCACGCCCCCGACGTCGCCGTCACGATCGCGGACAGCGCGTAAACATAAGCGACGTAGATCCCGACGAAGGCGGGCGGCAGGTTCAGCGCGTCGGTCGCCAGGGGGGCAATCACGGGGCCGGACAAACCCGCCCCGGACACGGCGGCTTGAATGGCGAAGGTGACCGCGACGGTCGCGACGAGACCGTTCACTTATAATTGACCTTTATTTTATTCATTAGATCATGATAAATTTCTAAGGAGTGCTATCGCGGAGGCTAGTTACTTTTAGTTTGACGAGGTCAGTCATGGCGCTTTCCGAATCAATTAAAGACATTCAAAAGTATGCCTTAGTAATTGGAGCAGGAGCATCGTTTTCATCTCATGGGGGTGAGGGCCGCCCACCGCTTGATCTGGATTTTCTTAAACGCTCTAAGCAAAACCTAGGAAGCGCGAAAATTGGTAGTCCACCCAGGCAAGCATGGGATGCCTTTATTCGGCGCCTCTCTCTCGTTGGGTTAAATGAGCGTTGGTATCTGTCCCACCGACTAGAGCAGTTAACGACTTATCTTGAGGCGCGTGGCGCATTGCAGTCTCTGCAACTGAAGCAAGGTAGGCCGGCGCAATACGAGGAGACCTTGGCTGCTCTGAAGAAAGTAATCTGTTGGACTCTAATGCGAAGCGGTGGTTTGGAGTCATGTCCATTACACAAGAAAATTGTCTTATCTATTAATCCCTCAAGTATTGTTTCTTTCAATTATGACTTGATAATGGATCAGACGTTGTTTGATCTTAGGAGGCTTCCCTATTGGCTGAAAGAGTATGCGGGCGCCTCACTATTCGTTCCGAACGGGAATACATCTGGGCATTATAGCCGGCCTCTTCCCGACTGGAGTGAAGGCCGAGAAATTCCGTACTTCAAGCTGCATGGTTCGATCAATTGGCGCGAGCATGTTAGGCGAGATGGGTACGCCGCTGTCCTTGGACGTTACTCGTCAGATGAGACCGCACGATGGGAGGGTGGCGCATTAAAGCTGGAAGAGCCCCCCGAATCACCGATGATAGTTCCTCCAATCGCAGCGAAAATGAATTTTAGATCTGATTCGTTAAAGGGTATGTGGAAGAATGCCGCAAAACTGCTTAAGGCAGCGCCCGGATGGATTTTTTGGGGATACTCATTCCCGCCTACAGACACTTTAACGCATGTGATGCTTAGAATCGCGCTCGTTAATAACCGTAAGAAAAAGCCGATAATTGTAGTCAATCCGGACCCGTCGTTGGTCGAACGAATTGAAGGAATTTTGCAAAAGGTAAATGTAGTTGGCCACTTTAACTCGGCCGAACATTTCCTGTTTCACTATAAACAAATTAAAATCTAAGTCACTTCCGCGCACCGCCCCGTTGCGGGCGGCGCGCGCGGCCTTTGCGCGAATTGACGGCGCCGGCGGTGGAGCGCGGCTTGGGCGCATCCGGCCCCGCCTTGTAGGACGCTTGCGCGCCCTCGCTCACACCCGACGGCAATTCCAGCTCGAAGGATTCCAGGCGCTTGATTTCGTCGCGCAGGCGCGCGGCTTCTTCGAATTCCAGATCGGCGGCGGCTTCGCGCATGCGCGCTTCCAAATCGCTGATATGGGCGCGCAGATTGTTGCCGACCAGATGCGCCACGCCATCGTCGCCGGTATCGACCGTCACGCGGTCGCGCTCGTAGACCGAGGCGAGCACGTCGCCGATCTTCTTGCGAATGCTTTCGGGCGTGATGCCGTGGGCTTCGTTATAGGCGACCTGTTTGGCGCGCCGGCGCTCGGTCTCGGCCAAGGCCGCCTTCAGCGAATCGGTCATCTTGTCGGCGTAGAGCAGCACGCGGCCGTCGACATTGCGCGCGGCGCGCCCGATCGTTTGAATCAAAGATGTCCGCGAGCGCAGATAGCCTTCCTTGTCCGCGTCCAAAATCGCGACCAGCGCGCATTCGGGAATGTCGAGACCTTCGCGCAGCAAATTGATGCCGACCAGCACATCGAAGGCGCCCAGGCGCAGATCGCGGATGATCTCGATCCGCTCCAGCGTTTCGACGTCCGAATGCAGATAGCGCACGCGCACGCCGTTCTCGTGCAGATATTCGGTCAGATCCTCGGCCATGCGCTTGGTCAGCGTGGTGACCAGCGCGCGCATCCCTTTGCGCGCCACTTCGCGCAATTCGCCCAGCAGATCGTCGACCTGGCGTTCGGTCGGGCGGATCTCGCAAGTCGGGTCGATCAATCCGGTCGGGCGAATGACCTGTTCGACGAACACGCCGCCGGTGCGCTCCATCTCCCAATTGCCCGGGGTCGCCGATACGAACAGCGATTGCGGGCGCATCGAATCCCATTCCTCGAATTTAAGGGGACGGTTGTCGATGCAGGACGGCAGCCGGAAGCCGAATTCCGACAGCGTCGATTTGCGCATGTAGTCGCCTTTGAACATGCCGCCGATCTGCGGCACCATCACATGGCTTTCGTCGACGAACAGCAGCGCGTTCTTGGGCAGATATTCGAACAAGGTCGGCGGCGGCTCGCCGGGTTTGCGCCCCGTGAGGTACCGCGAATAGTTTTCGATGCCGGCGCACGACCCCGTCGCCGCCATCATTTCGATATCGAAAGTCGTGCGCTGCTCGATGCGCTGGGCTTCCAGCAGCTTGCCCGCCTTGTTGAGTTCGGCGAGCCGGTCTTTGAGATCGATCTTGATCTGGCTGATCGCCTGGTCGAGCGTGGGCTGCGGCGTGACGTAGTGCGAATTGGCGTAGAGCTTGGCTTCCTTCAGCTCCGCCTTCTTCTCGCCGGTCAGCGGATCGAATTCCCAGATCGCTTCGATCTCGTCGCCGAACAGCGACACGCGCCAAGCGCGATCTTCGTAGTGCGCGGGGAAAATCTCCACGCCGTCGCCGCGCGCGCGGAACGTGCCGCGCGCGAAGGCGGCCTCGTTGCGCTTGTAGTGGAGCTTCACAAGCTCGCGCAGCAGATCGTTGCGGTCCAGGCGCTGGCCCTGCTTGATCGTCAGCGTCATCGACGAATAGGTTTCGACCGAGCCGATGCCGTAGATGCACGACACGGACGCCACGACGATCGTGTCGGGCCGTTCGAGCAAGGCGCGCGTCGCCGAATGGCGCATGCGGTCGATCTGCTCGTTGATCGAGCTTTCCTTCTCGATATACGTGTCGGTGCGCGGCACGTAGGCTTCGGGCTGGTAATAGTCGTAATAGCTGACGAAATACTCGACCGCGTTGTTGGGGAAGAAGCTTTTGAATTCCCCGTACAGCTGCGCGGCCAGCGTTTTGTTCGGCGCCAGAATCAGCGCCGGGCGCTGCAAATTCTGGATCACATGCGCCATGGTGAAGGTCTTGCCCGACCCGGTGACGCCCAGCAGCACCTGATCGCGATCGCCCTTCAGCAACCCGTCGGTGATCTGGCCGATCGCCTGGGGCTGGTCGCCGGCCGGCTTGAAATCGGACACGACTTCCAGCCGTGCACCCATCCCGCCCGTTTCGTCCGACAAGGGCGGCGCGGGATTGATCGTGTAATCGGGCGGCGGAGCGGAAATTTTCTGGATCGGCATGGGCCCGGGGAATTTAAACCCCGGGCCGCACCGGTCAATGCGTCGTTTTCTATAAGCTGACCTGCGCGCCGATTTCGACCACGCGCCCCGCCGGAATGCGGAAATAATCCGTGGCGCCGACGGCGTTGCGCGACAGGAACATGAAAATCTTGCGCTGCCAGCCGGGCAGGGACCCGCGCTCGGCGGCGGTCAGCGCGCGGCGCGACAGCACGAACGACGTGGTCATCACGTCGAAATCGAGCCCATGGCCGGAAAGCTCGGCCAGCGCCTTGGGCACGTCGGGCGCTTCCATGAAGCCGAAATTCAGCGTGACCGACGCGAAGCGGTCGTCGAGAATTTTGACTTTGGCGCGCTCGGCCGGATCCACGCGCGGGATCGACGCCGTCGCCACGGTCAAAATCACCACGCGCGCATGCAGCGATTTGAAATGCTTCAGCGTGTGCAGCAGCGCCACGGGGGCCGCGTCCGGATTGCCGGTGAGATACACGGCCGTGCCGGGGGCGGTCAGCGGCGGGCGGTCGCGCATCGAGCGCATCAACGTGCCGAGCGGCAAGGATGCTTCCTTGTCCTTCGCCGCCAGCACCGCCGTGCCGCGCATCCAGGTGCGCATGATCGCGACCAGTGCGGCGGCGACCAGCAGCGGCACGAAACCGCCTTCCAGAACCTTGGTCATGTTGGCTCCCAGGAAAATCGTGTCGACGGCGAGGAAGGGCAAAAACACCGCGGCGGCGGCCCAAAGCGGCCAGCGCCACAACCCGCGCGCGACGACGAAGGCGAGCAGCACCGTCACGATCATCGTGCCGGTCACCGCGATGCCGTAAGCGGCCGCGAGACCCGAGGACGAGCGGAAGGCGAGGACGAGCGCGATCACGCCGACGAGCAGCAGCCCGTTCACCAGCGGCATATAGATCTGCCCTTCCAGCGACTCCGACGTGTGGCGCACATCCATGCGCGGCAAAAGTTTGAGCTGGATCGCCTGGCGCGTCAGCGAATAGGCGCCGGTGATGACCGCTTGGCTGGCGATGATCGTCGCGGCGGTGGCGATCGCCACGACCGGGATCAGCGCCCATTCGGGATACATCAGGAAGAACGGATTCTCGGCCGCCTGCGGATCGCGCAGCACCAGCGCCCCCTGGCCGAAATAATTCAGCGCCAAGGCCGGGAACACGACACTCGACCAGGCGAAGCGGATCGGCCCGCGCCCGAAATGGCCCAGATCGGCGTAAAGCGCTTCCGCCCCCGTCACCGCGAGGAACGCCGCGCCCAGAATGGCGAAGGCGACCGCCGGGCCTTCCTTGGCGAAGGCGACGGCGTAACGCGGATCGATGGCGGCGAGGATCGCGGGCTCCGCCGCGATCGACGCGATACCGCCCAGCGCCAAGGCGGCGAACCAAACCAGCGTAATCGGGCCGAACCAGCCCGCGACGGCGGCCGTGCCGTGGCTCTGTGCGGCGAACAGCAGCACGATGATGGCGAGCGTGATCGGCACGACATACGGCTCGAAGGCCGGCGTGACGAGGTTCAAACCTTCGATCGCGGACAAGACCGAGATGGCGGGCGTGATTATCGCGTCGCCATAGAAAAGCGCGGCACCGGTCGCGCCGAGGATCGCAAGCCCCGAAGCCGCGCGCGGGCCCGACACGCGCTTGGCGAGGGCGAGCAGCGACAGCGTGCCGCCTTCGCCCGCATTGTCCGCGCGCAGCAACAGCACGACGTATTTCAGCGTCACGATGAAGCTCAGCGCCCAGAAGATCAGCGAGACCGCGCCCAACGGCCCGGCGGCATGACCGCCGGCGGCCAGCGATTCGCGCAGCGCGTAGATCGGCGAGGTGCCGATATCGCCGTAGACGACGCCGAGCGAGCCCAGCGACAGCGCGAGGAAACCGGTTTTGGGGGTAAGGGAAGCGGACGAGGACGCGGACATGGAAGAACCTGCCTTCGGGTGAATTGGCAGGCTTACCCTCGCGCTTTGCCGCATAAAGCCGCGATGGGGATGCGGGCGCATCCGCATAAGGATTGCGTAAAGAAGGTGGACTTGGGGACGCCGACCGGGCGAAATCCCCCCGATGACGCGTATCGCGGGACTATCCATCGTTTACGTGGCGCTCGCGGCCTTGGCGGCTTTTGCGGCTGGCGCGGCTTTGCCGCCGGCGAGCGTGCCCATGCTGTTCCTGGTCGCGGTAATCGCGGCGGCGGCGCAATTCGGGCTTCGCGCCGGGATCGGCACGGCGCTGCTGGGTTTCGTCGTGTGCAATTTTCTGTTCGTCGAGCCGCGCTTCACCTTGCGCGTCGATCATGCACACGACGCGCTGGCGCTGGGCGTGTTGCTGATCGCGGGGGCGGCGACCGGCTTGCTCGCGGGGCGCGCGCGCGAGGAAGCCACACGCGCCCAGTCGCGCGCGGCGATGCTGGCCGAGCTTGCCGCCTTCGCCGAGGAAGTCGGGCGTGCGGGCGACGCCGCCCAAATTCGCGAACGCGCGCTGGCGCATCTTTCGGCGGCGGGGGCCGCCCCCGTGCTGCTGCTCGAGCGCGATAGGCGTTTGGAAGTGCAAAACGGCGCGGCATTGACCGCCGACGATCTCGCCGCCGCCGAGCGCGTCCATCGCCGGCATGTGACGCAAAGCGGGGCGGCGCGCGGTTGGGCCGGCAGCCGCTTCGATTTCGCGCCCATTCAGGGCGGCGTGCTGGGCGCCCGCGCGGATTCCGCCGGCGGCGCCATGCTCGCGTCGATCGCCGCCCAAGCCGACGCCGCGATCGACCGCTTGGCGTTGGCAAGCGAGGCGGAGCGCGAAAAACTGCGCGCGGCGTTGCTGGCCTCGCTCTCGCATGATCTGCGCACGCCCTTGGCGACGATACGCGGGGCGGCGTCCACGTTGCGCGAATTGGGCGCGGCGTTGCCTCCGGCGGCACGCCTCGATCTTGCCGTCGCGATCGACGAGGAAGCGGCGCGCCTCGCGCGCCATGTCGACAATCTGTTGCAAATGACGCGGCTGCGCGCCGGTTTGGATCTGCGCACCGACTGGATCGACGCCAACGACGTGGCGCATGGCGCCGTCGCGCGCGCGCGTCGCGCGTTTCCCGATCGCACGATCACGCTCGATCCGGACCCGGCGCATCGCCTGGTGAAGGCCGACGCGACGTTGCTGGAACAAGCCGTGTTCAACCTGATCGACAACGCGGCGAAGTTCTCGCACGATTCCGTGCGCGTCGTCGTGCGTGGCGCGAGCGACGGCTTGCTCTTCCGCGTCGACGATTCCGGGCCGGGTATCGCGCAGGGCGATCTCGCCCATGTGTTCGAGCCGTTTTTCCGCAGCCCCGGCACGGGCGCGGAGGGTACGGGGCTGGGCCTTGCCATCGTCGCCGGAATCGCGCGCGCCTTGGGCGGCGATGCGTTCGCCGCCAGCCCGGGGGCGGACGGCGCCGCAACCAGCGTGACGATCCGCCTGCCGCAAGCGAGAATGCCGCCCACATGAACGCGCAGCCGCATATTCTGGTCGTCGACGACGAAGCGCAGATCCAGCGCTTTTTGGGCCATGCGCTGACCGCATCGGGCTATACGGTCGCGGCGGCGCTCGATGGTAAATCTGCGCTGAAGCTGTTCGCGGGCGGCGATATCGATCTCGCCATCGTCGATCTGGGCCTGCCGGGAATCGATGGTCTGACCGTGATCGGCCAGATCCGCCAAACCTCCGATCTGCCGATCATCGTGCTGTCGGCCAACGACACCGAGGATCGCAAAATCGAAGCGCTCGACATGGGCGCGGACGATTTCGTCGGCAAGCCGTTCGGTATCGGCGAGCTGCTTGCGCGCGTGCGCGCGTGTTTGCGCAAACGCCAAGGGAGTGCGCCCGCGTCCGAACGCCTCGAGGCGGGCGGGATCGTCGTCGACCTCGCCGCGCATAAGGCGACGCGCGACGGCGAAACGCTGCGTCTCACGCCCAAGGAATTCGAGCTGCTCGCCTTGCTGATGGCGAATGCGGATCGCGTGATGACGCATCGTCAGATCTTGGAAAAAATTTGGGGCAAGGCGCATACCGAAGACGTCGCGTATCTGCGCGTTTTCGTCGGCCAATTGCGCCAGAAGATCGAAACGATCCCCGCCGAGCCCAAGCGGGTCGTGACCGAGCCGGGGATCGGCTACCGCTTCATCGCGCTTTGATCGCGCGTACATGCCCCGCCTTGGCGTAGGCGAGGATCGCGCGGTCCGATGTGACCAGCGTCGCATCGAGCGCACGCGCGGTCGCGACGATCAAGCGGTCGGCGGGGTCTGCGTGGAATTTTCCGGGAAGGCGGGTGGACGCCAATGCGACATCCGCCGTCATTTGAATCGCGCGAAGACCGGGCAAGGCCATTGCGCGTGAAAACCAAGTTTCGACATCGATGCTGAGACGGAGTCGATTTTTCGACACGGCCAAGCCGATCTCCCACGCCACGATCGCCGGAACGCCCACTTCGTTGGCTGCTGCGGCCATCTCGATTGCATTCAACGCGGCCGGAGCGATCGCATCGCCATTGGCGAGCCAAATGAATGCGTTGGTGTCGAGGACGATCAAGCGCTACGGCGCGGTTTCTTGAGCGCCGCCCATTGGCCGCGCGTCGGTTTGGTCAGGTCCGCGCAATAAAGAACGGTGCCGCGCAAGCCGCCATAGGGGCTTTTGCGCGCGCGCGGCGCTTTGGAGCGCGCGGGAGTGACGCGCGCCGTGCGGGCTTTCTCGTTTTGATGCGGCTTGGAACCGTCGGGCATGGGGCCCCTCCTGGAACCGGGCGCGAATATAGTGGCCCGATCGCGCCGGAGGGTCAAATCGGCGCCACGCCTATCCAAGTCGTGGATCGGGCGGGCGGCTTCGTTCCAAAGGCCCTTGTCCCCGGACAATTTGCGCCGTTTGGGCGTTGCCTCGGGCGGCCCATGGGACTAGGTTTCGCCGGTCTTTTTTCCAACCCAGGAGCCTCGAGTCCGATGTCGATCGTCGCCGACCGTCTGCAGCGCGTGAAGCCTTCGCCCACCATCGCCGTCACCATGAAGGCGGCGGAGCTGAAAGCGGCGGGCAAAGACGTGATCGGCCTGGGGGCGGGCGAGCCCGATTTCGACACGCCGGACAACATCAAGGCCGCCGCGAAGGCCGCGATCGACAAGGGCGACACCAAGTACACCGCCGTCGACGGCACGCCGGCGCTGAAAAAGGCAATCTCCGCCAAGTTCAAGCGCGAAAACGATCTCGACTACGCGCCCAACCAGATCAGCGTGGGCACCGGCGGCAAGCAGGTGCTGTACAACGCGCTGATGGCGACGTTGAACCCGGGCGACGAGGTGATCATCCCCGCGCCGTACTGGGTCTCGTATCCCGATATGGTGATCCTCGCCGACGGCAAGCCGGTCGAAGTCGCGTGCTCGGAAAACCAGGGCTTCAAGCTGACGCCGGAAGCCTTGGAAGCCGCGATCACGCCCAAGACCAAGTGGCTGCTGCTCAACTCGCCGTCGAACCCGACGGGGGCCGCCTATACGCGCGAAGATCTGCGCGCCTTGGCCGACGTGCTGCTCAAGCATCCGAACGTCTGGATCATGACGGACGACATGTACGAGCATCTCGTTTACGACGATTTCAAATTCACCACGATCGCGCAGGTCGAGCCCAAGCTCTACGAGCGCACGCTGACCGTGAACGGCGTTTCGAAGTCGTATTGCATGACCGGCTGGCGCATCGGCTATGCCGGCGGCCCCGCGCCGCTGATCAAGGCGATGGCGGCGATCCAGTCGCAATCGACGTCGAACCCCAGCTCGATCAGCCAGGCCGCCGCGGTCGAAGCGCTGAACGGGCCGCAGGATTTCATCCCCGCGAACAACAAGGTGTTCAAGGAACGCCGCGATCTGGTCGTGAAGATGTTGAACGAGGCGAAGGGCCTGCGTTGCCCGATGCCCGAAGGCGCTTTCTACGTCTTCCCGTCTTGCGCGGGCACGATCGGCAAGCGCACGCCGCAGGGCAAAATCATCGAAACCGACACGGATTTCGTGACCTATCTGCTGGAAAGCGTCGGTGTCGCGGTGGTGCAGGGTTCGGCCTTCGGCCTCGCCCCGTATTTCCGCATCTCCTACGCCACGGCGACCGAGACGCTGCGCGACGCCTGCACCCGCATCCAAAAAGCCTGCGCGGCGCTGACGTGAAGATCGTCTTCGTCGGGGCGGGCGGCGTCGGGGGGTATTTCGGCGCCAAGCTCGCGCAAGCGGGCGCGGAAGTTTCTCTCGTCGCGCGTGGCGCGCATCTCGACGCGATCAAGCGCCAAGGCGGCTTGAAGATCGTGACGGCGGACGGGGCGAGCCTCGCCCCGGTTCGCGCGTCCGACGACCCTTCCAAGCTCGGCCCCGCCGATCTGATCGGCATCGCGACCAAATTGTGGGACACCGAAAGCGTCATCGGCCAGATCGCGCCGTTGATGACGCCGGCCACGCGCGTCGTCTCGTTCCAGAACGGCATCGAAGCGCCCGACATGCTGCGCGAAGCCTTCGGCGCCGAGCGTGTGCTGGGCGGTATCGCGCAAATCTCGACCGTGATTTCGGAGCCGGGCACGATCAAGCAGACCGGCGCTTTCGCGCGGCTGACGATCGGCACGTTCGGCCCGACGCAGGATCCGGTCGCGGTGAAATTCGCCGATCTCGCCAAATCGATCGGCGTGGACGTGGCGCTCAGCCCCGATATCTCGCGCTCGATCTGGGAGAAATTCGTCTTCCTCGCGTCCTTCGCCGCGATCACGGCGGTCACGCGTCTGCCCAAGGGCGGCGTGTGGTCGCGCGAGGAAACGCGCGCGCTGTTCCGGGCGCTGGTCGCCGAAGCGGTGGAACTCGCCCGCGCCGAAGGCATCGCGTTCGGCGACGATCAGATCGACAAGGTGATCGCCAATGTCGAGGGCATGCCCGACGGCATGAAGGCGTCGATGCTGCACGATCTGGAAAAAGGCGGGCGGCTGGAATTGCCGTGGCTGTCCGGGGCCGTCGTGCGCCGCAGCCGCGCCAAGGGCATGGCGGCGTTGAGCCACGCTTTCGTCGTCGCGGCCTTGGCGCCTTACGCCGAAGGGCGACCGTCGTTCCGATAGGATAGCGCCATGTTCCTGCGCGAGATCGACGTCCTGCTGCGCAAACACGATCCGCGCTGGCGCACGGGCGTATTGATCATTTTCCTGATCGCCTGCGTGCAGTCGATCGCCGTGGTCACGCGGCCCTTGCCGATCAACGCGCTGGTGACACCGCCGCCGCCCGATTCATGGTGGGGCCAGGTCGAGGCCTGGGCCTTGGGCGGCATGGATCGCGTCTGGTTCTACGTGGCGCTGGTCTTTATCGCCGAAGCGGTTGTGCTGACTTTCTTTTTGCTGTCGGAATACCGGACCTCGCGCTTGTCGGAGCGGATCATCCGCTCGATCCGCGGCTCGATCGCGCTCAATCTGCTGCGCGGGCCCTATCAGAAACTGTCGAAGCTGGGGGCGGGCGGCGTGCTCGCCGCCGCGTCGGGCGATGTCGAGGCCGTGCAGCGTTTGCTGCGCGAAGCGCTGGTGCATGCGGCCGTTTCCGTGCTGCAGCTCGGCCTGATGCTGGCGATCATCTTCTTCGTCGAGAAGTGGCTCTTTTACATTCTGGCGATCGAGATTTTGATTTTGGCGGGCGCCATCGCGGTCTACGCCAATTGGCGCAAGAAGAAATACCTGATCAAGATGGGGCTGGATCAGAGCTATCTCGGCTATCTCGCCTCGCTCTATTCCAAGAATCTCGATCTGCGCTTCACGGGGCTGGGTTCGGCCTATCTCGTGCGCTTGCTGACGAATGCGCGCAAGCTGATGGGATTGAACCTGCTGCTGTGGCGCCGCCACGCCACCTATCACGGCATCATCGAATTCGTGATCGGCATGTCGTCGGCGGTGTGCCTCGTGCTGCTGGTCGTCACGTCGAAGGACGGGCCGCCGCCGATCGGCAAGTTCCTGGTCTTCGCCTATTACACGATGCTGATCTTCCCGAATTTGAGCCGCATCGGCGAAGCCTGGCCGATGATCAACGACGCGCGCCTCGCCTTGCAGCGCATCTCCGCCTCGACCGACGGGCTCGACGCGGTGACGGCGGAGAAGGGCGCGCGCGCGCCTGCAAGCTGGGGCGAGATCCGCTTCGAAGACGTGTCGCTGCTCTCCGACCGCGGCGAAGTTCTGCTTCAGCCGTTCAGTTTCACCATCCGGCCGGGCGACAAGATCGGGCTGTTCGGCGATTCGGGGGCGGGCAAGACGACCGTGCTGTTCCTGCTGCTGGGCATGCATCGGCCCAGTGCGGGCCGCGTGACGATCGACGGGCGCGACGTGACCACGCTGTCGCTGACCGATCGCAAGCGGCTGTTCTTTTTCGGCCGCGCCTCGACCGCCTTCGTGCAAGGCACCGTCGCCGACAATATCGCGATCCACCGCGTTCTCGACCGCGAGACCTGGGACCGCACGCTCGATCGCGTGAAGATGGACAAGCGCGTCGCCGCCGAGCCCGAGGGTGTGAATTCGCCGATGGGCGACAAGGGCGAGCCGTTCTCGGGCGGCGAGCAGCAGCGTGTCGCCTTCGCGCGCGCGTTGTTGACCGATGCGCCGTGCCTGATCCTCGACGAAACGCTGGCCTCGCTCGACGAGGATACCGAGATGTTCATGCTCGGCCGCCTGCTCGACGAATACGCCGAGAAGACGGTGATCTGCGTTTCCCACCGCAAACACGTCGCCACGCTGTTCACGCGCATGATCCGCGTGCGGCGCGGCGGCGTCGTCGAAATGATCGAAACGCCAAAAGAAACGGGAGCGACCCTATGACCGACGCCTTCGCCAATGCCCAAGCCTTGTGGACCGCGCGCCTTGCGGCCAAGCGCATTTCCGGCTGGCCGGGCGGGGCGCCCGGCACGCCCGCCGACGTCTATGCGATTCACGACGCGGCCGCGCGCATCTCCGGCAAGCCGATTACCGGCTGGAAGGTCGCGAATATCACGCCGCAGCAGCAGAAGGGCAGCGGCATCGGCCGCCCGGTCTGCGCGCCGTTGATGGCCGAATGGTCGCAACCGTCGCCGGGCAAATTCCCGCGCGCGTCGTTCACCGATGCGTTCATGGTCGAATGCGAATTCGCGTTCGAGCTCGGCGTCGATATCCCGCCGCGCGCGACACCTTATACGCGCGCCGAAATCGTCGCGCGCATCGCGAGCGTGCGCCCGGCGATCGAATTCATCGACAAGCGCGTCGTCCCGGCAATCCCCGTCGAAGCCTTCTCCGATTTCATGGCGAGCGGCGGATTCGTGTTCGGCAAGCCGGTCGTCCCGGGCGGCGACTTGAATTTCGGCGCGTCGGAAATCGTGCTGACGATCGACGGCAAGGAAGCGGCGCGCGGCACCGGTGCGGCGATCAAGGGCGACCCGCTGCTCGCGGTCGTCGATCTCGCCAACGCCCCGCCGCCGTGGACGAATTTGCGCGCGGGCCAGATCGTCACGACCGGATCGTGCACCGGCGTGGTGAAAATTCCGGGCCCGTGCACCATCAAGGCCGATCACGGCCCCTTGGGGAGCGTCGAAGTCGTCTTCGTTTGACGCCTATGCTGATCGCGCATAGCGGCGCTGCCCCGATCACCTTGGCGTACCATCCATGGCGCCCTATATCCCTGGGGTAACCGGAATTATTCCAGGGAGATTGTTAAATGTCTGATGGAGATGGAAAAATGAAGGTCGATATCGGATTGAAGGACAATGCGCGCAAGGCCGCCGCGGCCGCGCTCAGCAAAGTTCTGGGCTCGACCTATGTCCTGTACCTGAAGACCCAGGGCTTCCACTGGAACGTGACCGGCCCGCAATTCATCCAGCTGCACGAGATGTTCGGCGCGCAATACGCCCAGCTCGCCGCCGCGATCGACGAATTGGCCGAGCGGATCCGCGCGCTGGGCGAGCCCGCGCCGGGCTCCTACGCCCAGTTCAAGAAGCTGTCGGTGATCGACGAGCAGACGGAAATCCTGCCGCCGCAGAAGATGATCGCCGAGCTCGTCGCCGACCACGAGGCGCTGACGCGCCTTGCCCGCGATACGCAGGAAACGGTCGAGGATTTGGGCGACACCGAAACGGGCGACATCATGGTCGGCCGCATGAAGGAACACGGCAAGACCGCGTGGATGCTGCGCGCCCATCTCTCCTAAGCGAGAGCGGCGCTCACACCCACGCGATACGTAGAATATTGGTCGCCCCCGGCGTGCCGAAGGGCACGCCGGCGGTGATCGCGATGGTCTCGCCGGGATCGGCGAACCCTTCCTCGCGGGCCACGCTGACGGCCTTCTCGACCATGTGGTCGAACACCGAAAATTCCTCCGACTCCACGCAATGCGTGCCCCAGCACAGCACCATGCGCCGCGCCGTGCGGGTGTTCTGTGTCAGGCACAGGATCGGCGCTTCCGGCCGTTCGCGCGCCGCGCGCAACGTGGTCGAGCCCGAGGTGGTGAAGGTGACGATCGCCGCCGCCTTGATCGTCGCCGCGACTTGGGCCGCCGCCGCCGTGATCGCGTCGGACGCGGTCGCTTCCGGCTTGGCGTGGTCGGCGTCCATGATCGGGCGATAGGAAGGGTCGCGTTCGACGCGCGCGATGATGCGGCCCATCATTTCGACGGCTTCCAACGGAAAATCGCCCGACGCGGTTTCCGCCGACAGCATCACGGCGTCGGCCCCGTCATAGACCGCCGTGGCGACGTCCGACGCTTCCGCGCGCGTGGGCGTGGGCGCATGGATCATCGAATCCAGCATCTGCGTGGCCACGATCACCGGGCGGCCGAAACGCCGGCAGCTGCGCACGATGCGCTTTTGCAGCGTGGGCACGTCCTCGGGCGGCATTTCCACGCCCAGATCGCCGCGCGCGACCATCACCGCGTCGGTCAATTCGACGATCTCGTCCAATCGGTCGATGGCCGACGGCTTCTCCAGCTTCGCGCAAACGCCCGCTCGGCCCTGGATCAGCTTCTTGGCTTCGGCGATGTCGTCGGGGCGCTGCACGAAAGACAGCGCCACCCAATCCACGCCCAGTTCCAATGCGAAGGCGAGGTCGCGGCGATCCTTGTCGGTCAGCGCCGAGATCGGCAGCACCGTGCCGGGCACGTTGACGCCTTTACGGTCGGAAATCGTGCCCGCGACGATCACCTCGCACAGCGCGTGCTCCAGCGAGGTTTCGATCGCGCGCAAACGTACGCGCCCGTCATCGACCAGCAAATCCTGGCCGGGCGACAGCGCCGCGAAAATTTCTGGATGCGGCAGCGTCACGCGATCGGCGTTGCCGTCGCCCTTGGCGAGTTCGAAACGGAATTTCTGGCCCTTCTGTAGCTTGACCGGCCCGTCCTTGAACGTGCCGACGCGCAGCTTGGGCCCTTGCAGATCGGCCAAAATCGCGACCGGCCGTCCGGTGCGCTTTTCGACCTCGCGCAGCGCGTCGTAGCGCTTGCGATGATCCTCGGGCGCGCCGTGGCTGAAATTCAGCCGGAAGACGTCGGCACCCGCGCGGAACAAAGCTTCGATGATCGCGGGGTCCGACGTGGCGGGCCCCAGCGTGGCGACGATCTTGGTGGCGCACATGCGTCGCAAAGCCGTTTTCCTTCCCATCCGGTTCTTATCTCTCGATCAGTATAGCGCGAAAATCGTTGACGTTCGTGTGCGTCGGACCGGTTACGACCAGATCGCCGAGCTTCCCGAAATACGTATAGGCGTCGTTATTGGCCAGATACGCGGCCGCGTCGGGCCCGCGCGCCAGCGTATCGGGGGTGACCACCGCACCGGCATTGTCCTCGGTACCGTCGATCCCGTCGGTATCGCCGGCGATCGCCCACACGCCCTTCATCCCGTCGAGGGCGACGGCAAGGCCCAGGGCGAATTCGGCGTCGCGCCCGCCGCGCCCTTTGCCGCGCACGGTGACGGTGGTTTCGCCGCCGGACAGGATCACGCATGGCGCTTGGACCGGGCCCTTGCCCGCCCGGATCGCGCGCACGAGTTCGGCTTGGTCGCGCGCCACGTCGCGGCTTTCGCCTTCGAGATCCGGCCCCAGCGAATGCACGGCGTAGCCATAGGTCTTGGCCAGCGCCGCCGCCGCATCCAGCGATTGGATCGGGGCGGCGATCAGCTTGTACTCGGCATTCGGCAAATGCTTGGGCGTTTCGGACGCGGGATCGGCCAAGCGCGCGGCGATTTCCGCCGGCGGGTCGATCTTGTATTTCGCCAACACGGCGCGCGCTTGGGCGAGCGTCGTCGGGTCCGCGACGGTGGGGCCGGAGCCGATGGTCGAGGGATCGTCGCCGGGCACGTCGGAAATCGCCAACGTCAGCACGCGGGCGGGGGTTGCCGCTTGCGCCAAACGCCCGCCGGCGATCGACGACAGATGCTTCCGCACCGTGTTCATCTCGACGATATTGGCGCCCGATTTCAGCAAGGCTTGCGTCAGCCCACGCAGCGCGTCGAGCGTCACCGGCGGGGCGGGCAGGCTCAACACGGCCGAGCCGCCGCCGGAAATCAGCGCCAGCACCAGATCGTCGGGACCGAGGCCCTTCACGAGATCGAGCATCCGGGCGGCCCCGTTCATCCCGGCCGCATCGGGCACGGGATGGGCGGCTTCGACGATCTCGATCTTCTTGCAGGGCGCGCCATGGCCGTAGCGGGTGACGACCAGGCCGGACATATCCGCGTCCCAATGGTCTTCGACCGCCTTGGCCATGGCGGCGGAAGCTTTGCCGGCACCGATCACCACCGCGCGGCCCTTGGGGCGCGGCGGCAGGAAGGCGGGGACCCGGAGCGAGGGCTGGGCGGCGTCGATCGCGGCCTTGAACAGGGCGCGCAGTTGTTCTTGGGGACTCATCGTGCCGACAGGTTAGCAGTTTTGGCGGCGAAATCGCAAAAGCGGCTATAGTCGGTCCTTGCCATGGTTTCGGATTCTTCGCCTTTGCTGGGCCGCGACGAAGCGCCCGCCGCCCAAACCGTCAACCCGGACGGTAAAGCCGATCTGTTGCTGATCTGCGATCACGCGCGCCGCGACGTGCCCAAAGCGCTCGGCGATCTGGGCGTGCCGCGCGCCGAATGGGACCGGCATATCGCCTTCGATATCGGCGCCGAAGCGGTCGCGCGAATTCTTTCGGCGCGCTTCGATGCGCCCTTGGTTCATTCCGGCTATTCGCGCTTGGTCGTCGATTGCAACCGGCGGCCCGACGATCGCACCTGCATGCCCGAGATTTCCGACGGCACGCCGATCCCCGGCAATCAGGGCCTGCCCGACGAATCGCGCGCCAGGCGCTTGGCGGCGTTGCATGCGCCCTATCATGCGGCCGTCGCGACGATGATCCGGCGTTACCGCGATGCGGGCCGCGTGCCGATCGTGCTGTCGGTCCATTCCTGCACGCCGGTGTTCAAAGGCTTCGAGCGGCCCTGGCATATCGGGGTGTTGTGGAATTCCGATCCGCGCTTGCCAGTCCCCTTGATGAAGGCGTGCGCGGCGCAAGCGGACGTTACGGTGGGCGACAACCAGCCTTACGACGCGCGCGACGGCCACGGCTATACGATGCGCACGCATTGCGAATTGGCGGGCATCCCCCATGCATTGATCGAACTTCGCCAGGATCTGATCGACACGCCGTCCGGTGTCGCCAAATGGGCGGCGATTTTCGGCGACGCGCTGGCGCAGGCGTTGAAAGCGCCCGATCTCGACCGGATTCAGGTCTACTAAGATGGACGCGCCGGACTTCACCATCGGGATCGAGGAGGAATATCTCCTGGTCGATCCTGCGACGCGCGATATCGCGCGCGATCCGCCCGCCGATTTGGTGGCGCAGACGGAAGCAGCACTCGCCGCACGCGGCATGCCGGGCCAAGTGTCGCCGGAGTTCTTGCGTGCTCAAATCGAAGTGCAGACGCGCGTATGTACCAGCGTGGCCGATGCGCGCGCCCAGCTTGTCACCTTGCGCCGGACGGTCGCGGACGTCGCGGGCCGGCATGGTTTGGCGCCCATCGCCGCGTCGACCCATCCGTTCGCCGAATGGCGCGGCATCGGCGCGACCGATCGCGAACGCTATCGTGCACTGGAACGCGATCTTCAAGGTGTGGGCCGCCGCTTGGTGATTTGCGGGCTGCATGTCCATGTCGGCATTGCGGACGAAGAATTGCGCGTCGATTTGATGAATCAGGCCGGCTATTTCTTGCCGCATCTTCTGGCACTGTCGACCTCGTCGCCGTTCTGGCGCGGCGAGGATTCGGGCCTCGCCTCCTATCGCGTCGCGATCTTCAACGAACTTCCGCGCACCGGCTTGCCCGATCATTTCGAAAGCTGGGGCGAGTATCGCCGCCAAGTCGATCGCTTGGTCGCGGCGGGGTTGATCGACGACGCCTCGAAGCTGTGGTGGGACATACGGCCCTCGGCGCGATTCCCGACGCTGGAAATGCGCGTGACCGATATGTGCACGTCGCTCGATCACGCGATTTCGATCGCCGCGTTGTATCGGTCGTTGATTTCCATGCTGTGGCGCTTGAAGACGGCGAACCAGCGCTGGCGCATCTATCCGCATATGTTGGTGAAGGAAAACCGCTGGCGCGCGCAGCGCTATGGCACCGACGAAGGCTTGGTCGATTTCGGCAAGGGGCAGGTCGTGCCGATGGCCGATCTGGTCGAAGAAATGATCGCGCTGGTCCGCACCGATGCCGAGCGTTTGGGTTGCTTGGCGGAGGTCGAGAACGTGCGCAATATCCTGCGCGACGGCACCTCGGCGCATCGCCAGCGCCTTGCCTACGCCAAGGCCGTGGCGGCGGGGGCGGACAAGCCCCAAGCGCTGGCGGCGGTCGTGGACGATTTGATCGCGGGCACGGTGGCGGGGCTGTGACCCCGACCCTATATTAGGGACCAGGGAGAAAGATCATGGACGACAAGACCCGCACCGAACTCGAAGCCGCCGCGTTCCGCCGTCTGGTCGCGCATTTGCGCGAGCGCACCGACGTGCAGAATATCGACCTGATGAATCTGGCCGGGTTCTGCCGCAACTGCCTGTCCAAATGGTATCTCGCCGCGGCGAAGGACAAGGGCGTCGAACTGACCGATCCGCAGGCGCGCGAAATCGTCTACGGCATGCCCTATGACGAATGGAAGGCGAAGCACCAGAAGGAAGCGTCGAGCGACCAAAAGGCGAAATTCGCCGACGCCCAGAAGCACTAAGACGAAGCGGTTTCCTTCGCACCCGCTTCGTCCAGCACGTTCTGCTTCACCGCGCGCTGCAACTTCTCGAAAGCGCGCACTTCGATCTGGCGCACGCGTTCGCGGCTGATGCCGAATTTCTGCGAGAGATCCTCGAGCGTCGCGGGCTCGTCCTTCAAGCGCCGCTCGGTCAGGATGTCGCGCTCGCGCTCGTTCAACGTCACCAGCGCCTTGTCGAGCAACGCCTGACGGCGCTTGCCTTCCTCGTCCTCGGCAAGGCGGACTTCCTGATTGTCCGTCTCGTCGACCAGCCAATCCTGCCATTCGCTATCCCCGTCGCCGTCGTTGCGCACGGGCGCGTTCAGCGAATTGTCGGGGGCGGCGAGGCGCCGGTTCATCTGCACCACGTCCTGCTCGGGCACGCCGAGCTGGGTCGCGATCTTCGCGACCGCTTCGGGCGGCAGATCGCCTTCGTCGAGCTGGCGCATCTGCGCCTTCATCCGGCGTAGATTGAAGAACAGCTTCTTCTGCGCGGCGGTGGTGCCCATCTTCACCAGCGACCAGGAGTGCAGGATGTATTCCTGGATCGCCGCGCGGATCCACCACATCGCATAGGTCGACAGGCGGAAGCCGCGATCGGGATCGAAGCGCTTCACCGCCTGCATCATGCCGACATTGCCTTCGGACACGAGTTCGGACAGCGGCAAGCCATAGCCGCGATAGCCCATGGCGATTTTCGCGACCAAGCGCAGATGCGCGGTCACCAGCCGGTGCGCCGCATCGGCATCACCGGATTCCCGCCAACGCTTGGCGAGCATGAATTCCTCTTCCGGCTCCAGCAGCGGGAACTTGCGGATATCCTGCAGATATCGCGTCAGGTTCCCGTCCGGTGCGGGCAATCGCGACTTCACGTGTTCTGTGCTCCTGATGCGCGGGGTCGAGCGCCCCGCGCCGCGCTATTCTTGCACGCGCGAACCCTGCCGCAAAAGCGCGAGATACCGTAGAAAATCCGGCGCGTATGGCCGCACGAAGCGTAAGGTTTCTCCGCTTTCCGGATGGCGGAACCCGAGCGTGAACGCATCCAGCGCTTGCCGGCCGAAATCGGGTAAGCCCGCGACTTTGCGGGCATAAGTCGGGTCGCCCAGCAGCGGACAATTGATCGAGGCAAGATGCACGCGGATCTGATGCGTGCGCCCGGTGGCCAGCCGGCATTCGATCAACGCAGCCCTGCTTTTCGCCAAAGTCTCGAGTGTGCGATAGCGGGTCAGCGCTTCCTTGCCGCCGCTTTTCACCACCGCCATTTTTTTGCGGTCGCGCGGGTTGCGGCCGATATTGCCCTCGATCTCGCCCGACGCGGGGCGGGGCACGCCTTTGACGATCGCGGCGTAGACACGCTCCACAGTATGATTCGCAAATTGTGCGGCGAGATCGCGATGCGCCGCATCGGTCTTCGCCGCGATCATCAAGCCGCTGGTGTCTTTATCCAGCCGATGGACGATGCCGGGGCGTTCCACGCCGCCGATCCCCGACAGCGAGCCTTTGCAATGCGCCAGCAGCGCATTGACCAGCGTGCCGCCCGAATGGCCGGGGGCGGGGTGGACGACCAAGCCCGCCGGCTTGTCGATCACGATCAGATGCGCGTCCTCGTAAACCACGCTCAGCGGAATTTCCTCGGCCGCTTGGCTGGCCGCGACCGGATCGGGAATTTCCAGCGTCACCGTTTCGCCCGCTTTGACCTTGCGGGAGGGGTCTTGTACGGTCGCGCCGTCGATGCGGGCATGGCCCGCCTCGATCAACGCCTTCACGCGGCTGCGCGAGGTGCCGGCGGCCGACCCGTCGGCCAGCACGCGATCCAGCCGCGTTCCCGCCAATTCCGGTCCGATCTCGATTTCGCTGGATTCCGACATGCGCGCCTTGAAGACGATCGTGATTTTCCTGGGCGTGCTCTGCGTCGCCGCCTTCGCCGTTCTGGTTTATGTGCTTATCGCCGGTGTGGGCAAGCCCTCAAACTCCGAAACCCCCGTCGCGGCGACATCTTCGCCCGCCCCCCGCCCGCCGATCGCGGGATTGAGCTGGGGCGATATCGCGATTTCCGCCCCCGAAGGTTCGGTCCTCGCGGGCGCGTTCGCCGCGGGCGATCAGATCGTGGTGCATGTGAACCCGCCGGGGGCCGCACCGTTTTTGGTCGTGATCGATCCGAAGGCCGGGCGCGTGACCGGCCGCATTCTGTTGGGGGCTCGCCCATGAATTTCGCGTCCGACAACACCGCCCCCGTCCATCCGCAGGTGATGGCGGCGATCAATGCGGCCAACGCGGCACCCTCGATGCCCTATGGCAACGACGCGTTGTCGCGCGACGTGGAAGCGAAGATCGCCGCGATTTTCGAACGCCCGGCGAAAGTGTTCCTCGTGTCGACCGGCACGGCGGCGAACGCCTTGTCGCTCGCGGCGATGACGCAAGCGTGGGGCTCGATCTTCTGCCACGCGGCGGCGCATATCGAAGAAGACGAATGCGGCGCGCCGGAATTCTATACGGGCGGCGCCAAGCTCGTCGGGCTCGACGGCGACCACGGCAAGATCGCGGCCGCCGATCTCGACGCGGCGTTGAACGCGGCCGGGGCGGGGGTGGTGCATCACGTGCAGCCCGCCGCTTTATCGCTGACCAACGCGACCGAAGCGGGCACGATCTATGCGCCCGCCGAAATCGCCGCGCTGGCGGCGGTCGCGCGCAAGCACGGGCTGAAAATACATCTCGACGGGGCGCGCTTCGCCAACGCGCTGGTGGCGAGCGCTTGCACGCCCGCCGAGGCGACGTGGAAAGCGGGTGTCGATATCCTGTCCTTCGGCGGCACGAAGAACGGCTGCCTCGCGGTCGAGGCGATCGTGGTGTTCGACGAAGCGCTGGCCGCCACGCTCGCCTTCCGGCGCAAACGCGCGGGGCATTTGTTCTCCAAGCATCGTTATCTCGCCGCCCAGATGGCCGGCTATCTCGACGGCGATTTATGGCTCGACCTCGCGCGCCGCGCCAACGCGGTCGCGGCGAAATTGGGCGCGGGGCTCGCGGCGTTGCCCGGCGCCAAGCTCGCGCATCCCGTGCAGGCGAACGAGGTCTTCGTCGATCTGCCCGAAGCGGCGATCGTCGCGATCGAGAAAGCGGGCTTCGCCGTCTATCGCTGGTTCGGGCCGGGCACGCAGCGTTTGCGCCTGGTCGCGTCGTGGAACAGCCTGGATGCCGATGCCGAACGCCTGATCGCCACCGCCAAGGCCGCGATTTAAAGGACAAATCGCGGGTTCCGGCGGCGGCTTGCGTCGCGCGCGCCGATGGGCTACATGCTCAGCCCTTCCGAAGGCCTGTCCCCATCGTCTAGAGGCCCAGGACGGCACCCTCTCACGGTGCAGACCGGGGTTCGAATCCCCGTGGGGACGCCAATTCTGGTTATTTTTTTGTACGAAACTCTGGCTCTCGTCGATGAGCCAGGAGCTCTGTATCTTAGATATAGGTGCGGAGATCAATCATGGGCATTCTGAATGAAATCCAGGTTGCCACCTTGGATTCTGATGCGAATTTGGGCTCCGTACTTCTAAAGCTTCGATTTCTCGCCTCGCGGCTTGGAAGTACTCCGCTTGCTGATTGGGTAAAGTTTGAATCTGAGGGATACCCCACTGATGTCGCGATCCCCGACTACCGGAAGGTAAATGTTAGCTACGTAGGTACCTTTTTTGGTGCATACGGCGCTAGCATCACTAATGCGCCAATTCCGCCTTATTTAATTGAGAAATTTGCTGGCAAAAAATGGAATCAATTTGAAGTACGCAATAGCATTGCCGCTGTTGAGGGGCTTGCATCGAGTTCAGGGGCGATTGGAGTTAACAATCAAAACCTCGTTTTGATTTTGCAAAACAAAATCTATGAAGGGTACGCCTGCAACTCTGTGAATGGGACAGCCGATAAAGTCGCAATTAAAGAAATAATACAGACTGTTCGAAACAGAGTGCTTGAGTTAACTATTGAGATTGAAAAAGAAATTCCCGGTGCGGCTGATGTGTTGGCCGCTGGGCCAGCGCCTAAAATCGTCAATAAAGAAAAAATGACAAAAATAGTCAATCAAACAGTGTATGGAAATTTCACGCAAATTACGGCGGCTGACAATTCGACCGTAAATGTGAATATTCAACAGGGTGATATTTCGTCGATGGTAAAGAGTCTTGTGGATGCAGGTTTGCCTCAAGGTGCGGCCGACGAAATTGCGCATATCGTCGCTGCCGAGAAGCCAGAAGCTCCTGATCGCCCACTTGGAAGCAGGGCAATCGAGTGGCTTTCTGAAAACTTGAAGCATGTGGCGAGCCGTGGCTGGGGGATTGGTGTCTCGGCCTTGTCAAAGGTCGTTGAAGAAGCTGCGCTTCGTTACTATGGATTGAAATGATTTGCGATGTCTCTCATGTTGGAAACATGGTAATTCGGGGGCTTGATTTCGAGTTTTCTGAGAAGCGCGATGTGGTTTCTTTCTGGTTTTTGGAATACCCAGAGGCCTCAGTGTTCGACTGGGTGAGTTCCAAAGCTTCGGCCATAGACTTCCAATTACGCGAACGCGAACAAACCGAAGTCGGGAGTGCCGGGTGCTCGAGTTGATTTTCAAAGCGATCGTGATCGGTGTCGGTGCCACCGCGCTGATGGATCTCTGGGCGATCTTCCTCAACACCGCTTTCAAGATGCCGTTGCCGAATTGGGCGCTGGCCGGCCGCTGGTTCTGCGGCCTGACGGGCGGCAAGGTGTTTCACGACGACATCGCCAAGGCCGATCCGTGGCCGAACGAATTGGCGATCGGTTGGATCGGCCATTACGCGATCGGCATTCTCTATGCGGGCGCGCTGATCCTTCTCGCCGGGCCGGAATGGCTGATGGCGCCGACGTTTCTGCCGGCGTGGATCGTCGGCATGGTCACGATCGGCGCGGGCTGGTTCCTCATGCAGCCGGGCATGGGGGCGGGGTGGGCCGCGTCAAAACGGCCCAAGCCGATGCAAGTCCGGCTCTTCAATATTCTGGCGCATACCGTCTTCGCGATCGGCCTTTATGGTTCGGCTTTGATCGTCGCACGGCTCGCTTAGGGGCGTACACGCCAAAATTGCGCGTGACGCGGCGCGTTGCCCGCAAATTTCCGCGCGCCGCAGGTGGATTCCGGGGCTGCCGGGATCGCGCGCGGGCTTCTAGGTTTTGGGGCATGGGCCGTCGCGACGACGCGCCCGCTCTTGATCGGTTCGCCCGTCGCGGCGCCGATCGAATCGCGCCGGACATGCCCCTCGCGGTTCTCCGGCCGGAACTTCCCCGAAAAGGAGACACATCATGCGCTACGCATCTCACGCCGTTCTATTCGCCGCCGCGATCGCGCTTGCCGCACCGGCTTGGGCGCAAACCGTTCCGCCCCAAGCGCCCGTTCAGCAATCGCCGACGGCGCCGATGACGGCACCTTCCACGCCGGCGCCGCTCTCGCAATCGCCCGCAACGCCGCCCGCCGGCACGCTGATGCGCGTCGATGCGCAGACCGTCGCCGGCGGCCAACGCTCGTCGAAGGTCGTGGGCAGCGACGTGGTCAACGAAGCGAACGAGACGGTCGGCAAGGTCGACGATCTGATCGTCGCCTCGGGCGATCGTGCGCCGATCGCCGTGCTGTCGGTGGGCGGGTTCTTGGGGATCGGCACGCGCTATGTGCTGGTGCCCTACAGCGCGATCGAAAAACGCGAGGATCGCCTGGTCTTGCGCGGCGCCACCAAGGACAATCTGAAGGCGCTGCCCGAATATAACTATCGCGGCTGAACGATCGGCGCCCGCCGGCCGGGGAACCGGCCGGCGGGCGTCGTTATTATTCCGCGCCGAACACCGCGGCGACTTGCGCGCTGGCTTTGCTCGTGGCGGGCATACGCACCGCTTCCAGATCGTCTTCCAGCGCGATGCGCTCGTGGCGTTCGTGGTCGCTGCGGATCCGATATTGGAACGAAGCGCCCAGCGGCGGCAGCGCGCCGACGACGCGGTAGAGATTGGTATTCTGCGGATGATGCCCGAAACCGCGCATCAGCTTCACGGCCTGGCCGATCTTGAAAACGTGAATTATCGGGCGCTTGGGGAAGGTGGCGGGCTTGCGGGCGGCGGCGAAGCTCATGAGAATACCTTTCGGGGATGGCAAAAATTCACGCCGCACGGCACATCGGCGATGCGCGCGAGCGTGTATAAGTCTTTGGTTTTCTTGAATTTTCCGGCGTCCGACCTTTCGTTGGCAACGGACTGCACCGGGAAATTCTTCGGGCAAGAACGGGGGCAAGCCTACCGGATACCGCCCCGGATAGATACCGGGGAATGCCCCGTTCACGAATCGGACCCTTTACGAATCGGATTGCCCGAAACGCGATTGTCGGGCATGTTGCACTTCGTCAAGCAGGTTGGGCGTATTTCCTGATGGCCCCCCTGGTGCCCTCGAAGAATTCCCCGGAACCGAAATTGATGCTTGCTGCGATGGTCGCGGCGAGTCGTTTATCGTTGAGGAAAAATACATGGCGATCGGTACGGTCAAGTGGTTCAACGCCACCAAGGGCTACGGCTTCATTCAACCGGAAGACGGCAAGGCTGACGTGTTCCTGCACATTTCGGCGGTCGAACGCGCTGGCATGCAGAGCGTCGGTGAAGGCCAGAAGCTGAGCTACGAGCTCGAGACGGGCCGCAACGGCAAGACCTCGGCGGTCAACATCCGCGCGGTCTGAGAATCGAAAAGGGGCGGCCTCGGCCGCCCCTTTTTTGTTGCCGGCCTGCGATTTCGCGCAGGCTTACTTGACGACCAGATTGTTGTGGACGCGGGTGACGCCCGCGACCTGGGCCGCCACGTCGCCTGCGCGCGACTTGGCCGCGGCGGTATCGACGAAGCCGCTCAACTGAACGACGCCTTTGAACGTCTCGACGTCGATCTGCGTCAGCTTCAGATCCTTATCGCCCACGATTTGCGCGCGGACCTTGGTGCTGATCACCGAGTCGTCGACATATTCGCCGGCACTTTCCTGGGTCGACGTCGCCGTACACGCGGCCATCGTGGCGCCGGCCAGCGCCAGCATCAGTGCGGCGGCGAATTTCGTAGATCTCTGCATCGGGATTCTCCTTTCAGGGCTTGGGTTCAATGCTTCGCGGCGTCGCGCAGCGTGTCTTTGGCGCCGCCGATCGCGTTTTGAACCTTGCCGACCGCTTTTTCGGTGCGGCCTTCGACTTCCAGCTTGCTGTCGCCCAGCGCTTTGCCGGCGACTTCCTTGACGCCGCCTTTGATCTGCTTGGCGATGCCTTCGACGCGATCCTTGTCCATGGGAATTCTCCTGTTCGGGGGGAAGCGGCGTAACGTCGCCGCCGCCGATCGTCACCGAACTTAGAAGGATGCCCCGGGGGCGCGTAGCCTCGGAAACTACGCGGCGCGTTCGCGTTTAAAATTTAGCCGTTGAGCTAAGTATCGAATTCGGATACTTAGCCTTATGGAACAGTATCGAGGCGATTTGAGCGGCGTCTTCCAAGCTCTCGCCGACCCAACCCGCTTGGCGGTGGTGGCGCGGCTGGGCTGTGGCCCCGCGAGCGTCAGCGATCTCGCCGAACCGTTCGGGATGGCGCTGCCGTCGTTCATGAAGCATCTGCGCGCGTTGGAGCGCAGCGGCTTGATCGTCACGCGCAAGGCGGGCCGCGTGCGGACTTGCCGGATCGTTCATCGGCGGTTGGCGGCGGCCGAGACTTGGCTGGCGCAGCAGCGTCTGGTTTGGGAAGGGCGCGCCGATCGCCTCGAAAATTTCGTCATGACAGCGCGCAAAGCGGAGAAAGCCGGATGAACGCCACGTTCGACAAGGATCTCGACCTCACCATTTCGCGGATCATCAAAGCGCCGCGCGAAGCCGTGTGGAACGCCTGGGCCGATCCCGCCGGTTTCGCGCAATGGTGGCTGCCCGCCCCGCTGGAATGCGAAGTCGTGGCGATGGAATTGCGGCCGGGCGGCGCGTTCGTCACGCGTATGCGCGAACCGGGGACTGCGTTCGTGCCGCATTTGTCGGCGTGCTTCCTCGACGTCGCCCCGGCCGAACGGATCGTCTTCACCAACGCCCTGCACGGCGGCTGGCGCCCCGCCACCGGCTTCTATCCGGCCCCGCTCACCGCGACGATTACCTTTCGTGACCATCCCGAGGGCACCGAATACGCGTCGCATGTCATGCACGCGACCAAGGCCGATTGCGACAAACACGACGCGATGGGCTTCCAGGAAGGCTGGGGCACGACGATCGGGCAACTCGCGGCGCTGGTCACACGGCGTTAGGTTCGCGCCGCCGCTTTGGCCCATTCGCTGCGCATCCATTGGGCGCAAGCGACGTTGTTTTCGAAGATCGAATAGCCGTTCCCGGCCCCGTAATCGATGCCCGGAATGAACTCGCACGACACCATGGCGAGCGGGCTTGCCGCGTTCGCGGCGTGATGCGCGAACAGCTCGCGCACGACGCGCTTCCACGGTTCGAGCTTGGCCTCGTCCCATTCGGCGACGTATTGGCCGGGTTCGGGCCGGAAGAACGGATATTGGATGCCGCGCCCGAAACGCCCGTCGGGATGTTTGGCGCGCGTATTGATCGGATTGGCGGGGATTGCCGCGCGCGCATGGGCATGGGCCACGTAATTCGCCGCGATCCATTGCGCGCAAACATTGCCGGGCTTCGCGGGGTCGAGCACGACCTTGCCGCTTTCGACGTCTTCGCGCATCGCCTGCACGTCCTGTTCGACCGGATTGTCGATCTTGAAAATGACGTGGCTGTGATCGAGCGTCATGCGGAAGGGCAGGCCGCGCGCTTCGACCAGCGCGGCGACGCGCGCCACGCGGCCGTAATGCTCCGACCACATATTGACGTGAACTTCGAAGCACGGCGTCACGTCGTGGCGCATGCCGAAATCGTAGGTGCGGACATAGAACTCGGCGACTTCCGCGTCGCTCAGCACATGGCCGTCGGCGTGCTGCGTCATCAGCTGGACGTTATGGACGAGGCTGCCGAGCAAACGCGATTTGAGGATATTGCGCTCGTACAGCGCTTCGTCGCGGCCGGCCGTGTAGAACCAGCCGCTGGCGAGCACGGGCAAATCGTATTGCTCGCTCGCCTTCAGCAGGTCGCGGAATTCCTCGTCGGGCGGCGAGCGGTCGATATAGTCGAAGACCCCCGCCTCCTTGACCATCCGCACTTTGGCGGCGATGTCGGGAATGGCGGTGTCGGAGTGGGTGGCGCCGCCGGCGGTGCAGCCGATTTTCAACTCTGGGATACGCGTCATGATACGCGCATCCTTCCAGCATCGGCGTGCTTATCTCAAGTGTAGAGATAGCCGACCGGATTACCGTCGAGGCGCAAGGGCCGCACTTGCGTGCGGGCGATGATCTTGCCGCCCAAGCCGTCGATCGCGTCGCGCTGCTCGATCGTCCATTTGCGCAAATTCTCGATGCCGTCGAGCAAGCCGAGGCGCAGAATTTGGCTGTCCTCGCCGATCGCCGCGAGCGTGGCCGCATTGGCGCCGGTGGTGATGACGTCGCCGGCCGTCAGTTCGATCGTCTTGCCGTCGGCATCTTTGAATTCCGCCGTGCCGCGGATCACGCGATACATCGCGACCGGGCCTTTGGCGAAGATCGCGGGATCGGCGTTGCCGCCCGAGGATTTCGGCAGCAGCGAATGATCGCGCGGATCGGTCGCGATGATATGGCCCGCGACGAGATTTCCGCTCGGCGCCTCGATCCCCAGATCGCGAACGTAAACCGGCGCGTCCGATTCGATCGACGTACCGGCGGCGGGCAACGGTTTATAGAGCGCGTCGAGCGACAGCGCGTCCTGCACCCAGAAATCGGCCCCCTTCGGCCGGTCGTGCAGCGCGTGCCCGAACGCGGTGCGCGGCGTTTCGGCTTCGTTGACCGCGTCGCTGGGCACGATGGTCGGGTTGGGGAAGCTGGTCGGATCGGTGATGAAGGCTTCCAGGAATTTTCCCGAATAGCCCATCGTCATCGCGTCGGGCACCGCCGATTGCGGTGTCGCGAGGTTCGCCGCCGTGTCGAGCCCCGACCACGTATAGAACAACTGGCGATGCACGATGGCGCTTTGCAGCATCACCGCACCGGGCCCGACATAATGCAGCCGCCCGTCATAGTCGAAGGTGAACATCCCCGACGTCACCAGCACGAATTGGAATCCGCCCGGCGGCAGATGCATATGGAAATCGGTCGGGCCGGTATCGGGCCGATGGATCGGCAGATTGGTCGCGACCTCGTGCAGCAGAAAGCTTTCGTTGGTCGCGTGGAACCCGTTCTCCGCGCGGCTATACAGCGCTTGCGGGCGATAGGTCGCGTTATAGGGCGCGTCGCGATGGCGATCGATCGCGACGAACGGGCTGCGGTTCAAGCGCAGTTTTTCGCCGGCCGGGTGTTCGAGAGAGGCCAGTTTCGCAGCGTCGGCAACCTGCATATTCATGGCGGTCTCCACGATTGGGATACCGTTATTGTGCAGCGCACAATGAGCTGCTGCAACGTCAAAGAATGTGCATTTTCAAGAAAATTACCGCCCAAATCTTAGGGCGTTGGCGTGGGTTTACTCGTTCGACAGGATCGTATTGCGCACCAGCGGGTAGATCTGCCCCGCCCAGCGCCGCCCGGCGAACACCCCGTAATGCCCTACGCCCGCTTGCATATAATGCTTCTTGCGATAGGGGCGCAGGCCGTCGCACAGATCATGCGCCGCGACCGTCTGGCCCAGCGCGCAAATATCGTCGCGCTCGCCCTCGACCGTGAACAAGGCCGTGCGGCGGATCGCCTTGGTATCGACCTTGCGGCCGCGCCATTTGAGCTCGCGGCGCGCGAGTTCGTATTTCTGAAACACGCGCTCGACCGTTTCCAGATAGAACTCGGCCGTCAAATCCAGCACGGCGAAATATTCGTCGTAGAAATTCTTGATCGTGTTCGCCTGCTCGGTATCGCCCTTGGCAAGCGCGCGCAGCAGATCGGATTGTGCCTTCAAATGCCGCTCGGCGTTCATGCTCATGAAGGCGCTGAGTTGCAGGAACCCCGGATAGACGCGGCGCATGGCGCCCGCAAAACGCAGCGGCACGTAGCTGATCAAGTTGCGCTCGAACCAGCTCATCGGCTTGCTGGTGGCGAGGTGATTGACCTTGGTGGGATTGACGCGGCAATCGATGGGGCCGGCCATCAACGTCATACTGGCGGGCTGGGCGGGATTGTCGTCCTCCGCCATGATCGCGGCGGCGGCCAGTGTTTGCACGCAAGGTTGGCACACCGCCAGCACATGCGCGCCGGGGCCCATTTTTTCGAGGAATTTGATGATGTGCTCGACATATTCGTCGAAGCCGAAGCGGCCGTTCCACACGCCCACGTCGCGCGCATTCGCCCAGTCGGTGATATGCACGTCGTGATCGGGCAGCATCACGCGCACGGTTTCGCGCAACAACGTGGCGAAATGGCCCGAGAGGGGGGCGACGACCAGAACTTTGGGCTGGGCGGGCGCGCCTTCCTTGACGAAGCGCAGCAACGTGCCGAACGGCGTCGCCGCCACTTTCTCCTCGACGACCGGCACCATGTCGTTGCCGAGCATCACTTCGTCGATGCCGAAAGCCGGGCGGCGATGGCTCAACGCCGCACGGCTCATCATCTCGCACAACGCCCCGGCCGCCCGCCAATTATCGGCGGTCTCGGTCTCCCCGAAGGAGAAGCCGCGCCCCGCCGCCGCCGCGAAGGCCCGCGCCGGGAGCATGGAATCGGCAGCCGATTGATAAAGCGAGTAGAGCATCACGGCGATCGGCTCGGATTTTGCTTCCAGAACGGTCATGGCAAAGGCGCCCATGACCTGTACGCTCACCATCAGTAGCAAGAACTATTCCTCGTGGTCTTTGCGCGGCTGGCTGCTGTGCAAGATGGCCGGGCTGGAATTCACGGAGAAAGTCGCGTCGTGGGACGATCCGTCCACCCGCGCGGAATTGCTGCTTTTATCGCCGTCTTTTTTGGTGCCGTGCCTGGAACATGGGCCGGTCAAAGTGTGGGACACGCTGGCGATCGCCGAATATCTGCACGAGGTGAAGCCGGATGCGGGGCTGTGGCCCGCCGATCAAGCCGCGCGCGCCCATTGCCGCGCGGTTTGCGGGGAAATGCATTCGGGCTTCGCGAATCTCCGCTCGGCGCTGCCGATGAATCTCAAAACCCGCCACGACCAGTTCAAGGTGTGGGCGGGCGCGCAGGCGGATATCGAGCGTGTCGCCGCGATCTGGCGCGATTGCCTGCAACGCTATGGCGGGCCCTATCTTTTCGGCAAGAAGCCGACGGCGGCCGACGCGATGTACGCACCCGTGTGCACGCGCTTCGCCACCTATAACGTGAAGCTCGATGCCGCCAGTGCCGCCTATCGCGACACGATGCTGAAATTCGCGCCGCTGGTCGAATGGACCGCGGCGGCGAAGGAAGAGCCCGAGGAAGTCGAAGAGCTCGACGTCGAGTTCTAACGCTTCTCGTTCAGCATCGGGAAGCCACGCTGGTGCCACACGGGGTAGGCGGGCGTTACATCGCTCGCCGCCTCGAGTGCCGCGCGATGCTCGGCCGACAGGCGCCAGCCCACGGCGCCGAGATTGTCGAGCAACTGCTTCTCGTCGCGCGCCCCGATGATCAGCGTCGAAATCGTCTTCTGCTGCAACAGCCAGTTCAGCGCGATTTGCGGGATCGTCTTGCCCGTGTCCTTCGCGACGATGTCGAGCGCATCGACGATGCGGAACAGACGTTCCTCCTCGTAGCGCGGGCCGGTCTCCGGAATCTGCGCGGCACGCGTGCCCGCCGGTGCGGGCTGGCCGCGCCGGATGCGTCCCGTGAGCTTGCCCCAGCCCAGCGGGCTCCACACGACCGCGCCAACACCTTGGTCTTGGCCCAGCGGCAGCAATTCCCATTCGTAGTCGCGGTTGAGCAGCGAGTAATACGCTTGATGCGCCACGTAGCGCGGATAGCCGTAGCGGTCGGACGCGGCCAGCGACTTCATCAAATGCCAGCCCGAGAAATTCGAGCAGCCGAGATAGCGGATCTTGCCCGCCTTCACGAAGCCGTCGAGTGTCGCCAGCGTTTCCTCGACCGGCGTGTTGTAGTCCTGGCCGTGCAGCTGGAACAGATCGATATGATCGACCTGCAAGCGCTTCAGCGCCTTGTCGACCGCTTCGGTCAGATACTGGCGCGACGAGCCGTAATCGTTGGGGCCGGGGCCGGTGGGGAAGGTCGCCTTGGTCGAGATCAGCAGCTTGTCGCGCTTGCCCTTGATCGCCTGGCCCAGAATTTCCTCGGCGAGGCCGGCCGAGTAGCCCGACGCGCTGTCGAACATGTTGAGACCGTGATCGAGGCAGATATCGACGAGGCGCGACGCCCCCGCCGCATCGGTCGAACCCCAGGCTTTGAAGAAATCGCCGCTGCCGCCGAATGTGCCGGTGCCGAAGCTCAAGGCCGGCACGCGAAGACCCGAATGGCCGAGACGGCGATATTCCATGGCGTTTCCTTCGCGATGATCGCGGTCAGGCTTGCGCGTGACCGATTTTGAAGTCGTTGCGGCCGGTGCGGTCCTGGCCTTTGAGCAGCCAGATCGGCCGTGTCGAAAAATCGACCTTATACCCGCTGGCGTCGCTCGGCTCGATGATATCGCGCCCGAATACGGACGAGCCCGGCATATAGCGGATCGCCACGCCCGCGCGGCGCTTCGGGCTGCGATTGGGGTTGGAGCCGTGGATCGCGAAAATGTCGTGCATCGACATCTGTCCCGCTTCCAATTGGATATCGACCGCGCGCGACGGATCGAAACCGGGATCGGCGACGCGCTGGTTGAGCACCACGTCGTCGCGGTCCTCGCGCATATGGGCCAACAATTCGCGCGACGCATGCGAGCGCGGCACGATGCGTAGGCAGCCATTCTCGATCTTCGAATCGTCCAGCGCCACCCAGACCGTGCAGGTCGCGAGCGGGCGGATTGGCCAATAATGCCCGTCCTGATGGAAGGGCACTTCCATGCCGTTGCCGCCGGGTTTGCAGAAGATCTGGCAGCCCCACAGGATCACGTCGGGGCCGATCAATTGCGACACGGCGTCGACGATCGCGGGATCGCGCGCCATTTCCAGGAAATCGGCGCTGCCTTTCACGCCCTCGGCGTTCTTGCCTTCGATATGCGCGCTGACAAGACGCTCCGGCCGGATGCCCGGATTCTCGGCGATCAAGCGATCGAGCGTCGCGCGCAAACTCGCGAGCCGCGCGGGCGGCAGGCGCAAGCTTGGGATCACATAGCCTTCGCGGTGGTAATGCGCGATTTCGGTGTCGCTGAGCATCAGGTTTTGACGGAACCGGAGGTGAGGTCGGCGGCCATGTAGCGGCGGAAGGTGTAATAGATCGCCGCCGGCGGCAAAGCGTAGATCACGCCCGTGGTCATCAGCAATTCCCACGGCGAATCGTCGGCCGATAGGAAGGCGCCCAACGCCACGGCCAGGGTCGTGTCCACGTCGCGCGACAGCAGCAGGAAAGCGTAGAGATATTCGTTCCACGCCAGCAGCAGCGCATAAGTGCCCACGGCCACCATCGACGGCGCCATCAGCGGCACGAAAACGAAGCGGAAGAGCTGCGGTGCGGTGGCGCCGTCGACGATCGCGGCTTCGTCGAGTTCCAGCGGCAATTTGTCGGCCGCCTGTTTCAGCACCCAGATCGCGTAGGGGGTGGCGATCGTCACCATCGCCAGGATCAGTGCCCATTGGGTGTTGATCAGGCGGTAGGTCGCCATCGCCTTGTACATCGGCAGCGCCAAGAAGGCGGCGGGCACGAAATAGGTCAGCAGCGCCATGTTCATGATGATGCGCCCGCCGCGCACGCGCAGGCGGCTGATCGCGAAGGCCGCGGCCGTGGCGACGAACAATGTGATCAAGCCGACCGCCAGCGCGATGATCAGCGAGTTCCACATCTGGTGCCACAGATTGTTGAGGTAATAATGCTTCTGCTGGAAGACGAGCTCGAAATTGCGCAAGGTCGGCTCGTCGGGCCACAGCTTGCCTTTGAACGCGGCTTCCTTGGGCGACAGCGCGAACAGCATCATGTGGTAGAGCGGAATCGTCGTCCATAGCAGGACGGGAATGCCGATCAGCAGCAGGCGGGCTTCGCCGACGATTTTGCGCATTTCCCGGCTCCTACTTCGACAAACGGCGCATCATGTAGACCATCATCGGCAGCATCACCGGCAGCGCGCAGATGATCGTCGCCATGGCGAGATCGACGCGGTCGAGCCGGATATAGCGGATGCCGAGTGTCGCCAGCACATGCGTAAGGTCGGCGGGGCCGCCGCCGGTCAGCAGATAGACGCTGTTGAAATCGCCCAGCGTGAAGAACATCGAAAGGATCGTGCAGGTCACGTAAAGCTGGCGCATCGACGGCCAGGTGATGTGCAGGAATTTCTGCCCGTTGGAGGCGCCGTCGATCGACGCGGCCTCGTACAGCTCCTTGGCGATGGCAAGACGCCCGGCGAGCAGGATCAGCGTCCAGAACGGCAGCGACTTCCAGATATGGACGATCATCGACAGGCTCAACGCCAGGATCGGATCGTTGAGCCAGTTGGGCCCGTCTTCGAAGGTCAGCTTGAAATAAAGCTGGTTGATGACGCCCCATTCCGGATTCAGCATGAAGCGGAACGACAGGATCGTGGGGATCGACGGCACCGCCCAGGGCAGAATGAACAGCAGCCCCAGAATGCGGATCCACCAGCGCGGAATGGCGAAGAAACCCGACAGCAGCAGCGCCACGAACATTTTCAGGTTCACGGCGATCAGCAGGAACAGCACCGTGTTCACCGCCGCGCGCAGGAAGATCGGGTCGTGGAAGATCTCGACGTAGCTTTCGATGTTATGGCCGAGCCAGAAGCCGTAGCCGACCGGGTAAAGCACGAACACCGCGAACACGGCGAGATAGGGCGTCACCAAAAGCGTGCCCCACCATTGCCAGCCGCCATCGTCCTTTTTCGGCGAAGCGGTCGGAACGGCGATCGGTGCGGTATTGGCGGCGCTCGTCATGGGGATACCCGGTTCGCGAAAGAAAGGGCCGCCGCCATCCCGCGAAGGACGGCGGCGGCCTCCGGCAGGGTCAGCCGGCGACTTGCTTGATGCGCGCGATCATTTCGTCGACCGCGCGATCGACCGGCCACTTCTCGCTGGCGACGCGGTTCATCGCCTTGGCCCAGACGTTTTCGTTGTTGAGGATCGTGAACTTCCAGTTCTTGGTGAACTCGAAGGGCACGGTGCCCGCGGCGAACTGCTCCTGCACCGCTTGGCGATGCTTGTCCGCGCGCCAGAACGCGGATTGCTGCGCGTTCTTGGTGACCGGGAACCAGCGGCCGAGCGAGCCTTCGACGTAAGGCGTCAGGTTTTCTTCCTGCAGCAGGAAGGCCACGAACTCCTTGGCGCGGTTCTTGTTGCGCGCTTCGGAGAACACGACGCCGGTCTTGACGGCGGCGCGGTAGACCATCGGCTGACCGTTGGGCCGGGCGGGGAAGCCCGCGGTCGCGATGTTCTCCTCGTAGTTCTTCTTGGCTTCCGCGCGCTGTTCGGCGGTGAGCGACGCGTTGTTCATGTCGTCGAGCCACTTGGCCGCGATCGAGATGGTCGCGTTATGCGTCATCACGTTCGTGCGGTTGTGGAAGGCGACGTTGTTGTCCGGGTCCTTCCAGCTCGTCGCCGACGGCGGCACGCAGCCCTTGACGTAGGGGGCGGTGTAGTCGGTCAGCGCGCCGATCAGGCCTTGGCGGACATTGGGCTGATCGACCAGCAGCTTCCCGTCGTCGTCGACCAGCTTGACGCCATAGGCGTCCATGAAGGTCAGGAACGAGTAGAAGGAGTCGGACGAGTCCACGCCCATCGGCTGGCCGATGGCGAAGCCGCGTGTGCCCGTGGCGCGGCGATAGCCGGGCTGCACCTTGTCGCACCAGAACGACCAGTATTCCGCCCAGGTCTTCGGAATGTCGCTTTCCTTGAAGCCGGACTGGTTCAACAGATCGCGCCAGTACTGGATATGCATCGTCTGCTGCTTCAGCGGGAAGGCGTAATAAGCGCGCTTCTTCGCCACGTCGTTCCACAGCAAGGTCGTTTCGACCGTCATCGGCGCGAACGTATTCAGCATCGGCGTAATCACGCTGCTGATGTCTTCCAGGCGGCCTTCGAAGGCCCATTTGCCGGTGACCTGGAAATCGTAGACGTCCGCATAGGCCACGTCCGGCACCGTGCGCGCGTCGAGTGCTGCCACGGTCTTCGGAATCATGTCCTGAATGGCGTATTGCGAAAGCTCGACCTTGACGCCGGTCTTGCCTTCGAATTTCTTGATGGCCTCGAACAGCGCGTCGTCTTCGGCCTTGTAGAAGCCCTTGACCCACCAAACTTCGAGTTTTTCCTGCGCCGATGCCGGCAAAGCGGCCGCAGCCAAAATACCCGCCGCAGCGGCGTATGCGAGAATACGCTTCATTCCATTTCCTCCCCTGTCGTCCGCGCATGTCGCGGCCCGGATGCTTGTCCGATACCGTCGATTGATGCGCGACCGCGACGTTATACATTCCGTCGTGTCGGCATGTCGATCCAAAGTTTTTGGAATTGCGATCCTCGCAGCGGTCATTAAGCTCGGCTTAAGCAAATGCGTTTGGGAGGATCGGCCGATGCGGGTGAATGCTCAAAATTCCGTCAATTTTATCGCGGGCGTGCGGCGATGAGCTTGGCCGATCGTCTTCACGCCTGTTTCGCGTCGGTCGTGCACGACGTGATGAAGGATATGGGGCTGCCGATTCGCGTTCTGCCGCGCAGTATCCTCGGGCTTGAGCCATGGATGAAATGCGCCGGCCCCGTCTTCACGGTGCGCGGCCGGCCCGATCCCACGCTCGACAAACACACCTCGCTCTATGAATGGGCGGGCGTGTTGTCGAAATCGCCGTCGGGGCACGTCGTGGTCGTTCAACCACAGGATGACGTGCGCGCGCTGTTCGGCGGCTTGTCGGCCGAAGCGCTGAAGAAGAAAGGTATACGCGGGTATATCGTCGATGGCGGGTGCCGCGACATCCAGGCGATCTGCGACGAAAAGTTTACGGTCTTCGCGCGCTACGCCACACCCATCGACATCGTTTGCGCGTGGCGGGCCGAAGCGTTCGGCGAACCGATCTCGATCGGCTCGCATCAAGTGATGCCCGACGACTACATCCTTGCCGATCGCGACGGGATCATCCTGGTGCCGCGCGCGCATCTCGAAGCCGTGATCGAAGCCTCGGAAAAGAAAATGTCGACCGAAGGCGAGATGGTGAAGGCGATCCGTGCCGGCGAAGATCCGCAAGCCGCCTATCTGCGCTATCGGGTGTTTTAATCAATCGCCGGGCGCGAGCGGTTCGGTACCTTCCTGAAGGATCGCGAGATAATCGCGATAAGCGTAGATCTTCCCCCAATCGCGGCCGGTCACCTCTTCGACGATCCCGAGCTTCTCGAGATTGGCGAGAGCCGCGCGGATCGTCGGCAAGCTAAGCTTCAACGTCGATGTGAGGTCAGGCGCGGAGCCGAAGGGATTGCGTTGCAGCTTTTCATGCACGCGCAAAGTCGTGCCGGCGGCGCGTCCCAATTCCTCGATGCGTCGACGGTCGGCTTCGAGCAGCTTGACGATGCGTTGCGCGGAAGCCGCCGCTTGCGCCGCTGTTTCGACGACCCCTTCCAGAAAAAAGCGTATCCAGACTTCCCATTCCCCATGGGTTCGCACGCGCTGGAGCAATTCGTAATAGCGCTCGCGGTTACGCTTTAGATAGAGGCTGATGTATAGCAACGGCTCTTGCAGAAGCCCGTCGCGGCACAGCAGGAAAGTCACGAGCAGACGACCCAATCGTCCGTTGCCGTCGAGAAATGGGTGGATCGTTTCGAATTGCACATGAATCATCGCCGCCCGCACGAGCGCCGGTAGGCTGTTCGTTTCGGCATGCAGATATTTTTCGAATGCGTCGAGACATGCCATCAATTCTTCCGGTGGTGCCGGCACGAACATGGCGGTGCCGGGGCGCGTGCCGCCGATCCAGTTCTGCGTGGTACGGAATTCGCCGGGCGAACGTTCATGTCCGCGCGCATCGCGCATGAGCACGCCGTGGATTTCACGGATCAGCCGTAGCGATAGCGGGAAGTCCTCCCGCAATCGGCGCAAGCCATG
Source organism: Tagaea sp. (assembly GCA_965228135.1). GTDB lineage: Bacteria > Pseudomonadota > Alphaproteobacteria > CACIAM-22H2 > CACIAM-22H2 > Tagaea. The sequence continues at coordinate 2,610,880 of OZ245798.1, read as the reverse complement.
CTGCATGGCTTCGACGTAGCGGCTGACTTCCGCGACATCGGACATTGGGACGCCGGGTTTGGCGGCCACTTCGGATCGGAGCAGATCGGCGAGCGTCGACTGCGTCCCTTCGATCTGGGACGACAACACCGCCTCTTTGCGGACATACTGGTAGAGGAAAAGTTGCGGGTCTGGGAGAACGGCCGATAGGCCGTCCAATCGGCCCAACGCACGAACCGCTTGATCGTTTAGGCCGAGAATCTCGGAAAGATCGATCGGGGGATTGGGCGGGAGCGGTGCCGGAACGAAAGCGCGGTAGCGCTCATCGCCCATCGAATAGGTCCGCCAGCTGCCAAGCCGCTGATTTACCTGATCTTCCGGCAAAGTAAGCATCCTTTCTTTTCTGAATCAGAAAAGAAAGGATATACCGATATCCTTTCTTTATCAAGAAAAAGGCCGGGTCCCTTGGCAGGACCCGGCCCCTTCTTTTCGATCGGGGCGCTGTATCAGCGCGCCGCGCGGCTCAGTTCGCGGGCCGCATTGTCAATCGCGTTCGCGACGTCGTCGGGCCGCGACAGGAACGGCACGTGCGAGGCTTCGACTTCGATCGCCTTTGCCCCGATGCGCGTGGCCGTCCGGCGCAGCAATCGCGGATCGATCGCGTTGTCCTTGGACGCCACGATGTACCAGCTCGGCTTCGCGCGCCACGCGGCCTGCGTGATCTTCGCGTCGAACGCGGCCAGCGCGATCGGCACCTGGGAGTCGCGCAGGAAGGCGGCGTCGGCGTCGCTCGTATCGGCGGCGAAGCCGATCTTGAACTTCTCCAGATTCAAGAACCCGAAGCCGTCGGCCTGCGGTTCGAGGACGAATTCCGCCGGCGGGGGAAATTCCTTGAACTGGTCGCCGGTCGATTCGCCGGTATCGGGTGCGAACGCCGCGACATAGACGAGCCCCGCGACATTCGCGTCGACGCCGGCTTCGGTGATCACCGTGCCGCCATAGGAATGGCCGACCAGCAGGCTCGGGCCTTGCTGGCGCGCCAGAACGCGGCGCGTGGCGGCGACGTCGTCGGCGAGCGAGGTCAGCGGGTTTTGCACGATCGACACGCGATAGCCGCGCGCGGTCAGCCGGTCGTAGACGCCGCGCCAGCCCGAACCGTCGGCGAAGGCGCCGTGGACGAGCACCACGTTCTTCACGGCCTGGGTATTCGCGGCCGGCTGGGGCGATTGCGCGGCGGCCGAAGCGGCAACGCCGATCGCGGCGGCGGCGGCAATCAGGGTGGTGCGGATGTTGTTGGTCATGTCGGATCTCCTCTGGTTTGATCGTCGGGGGTGAGCAATTCGTTTATTGCGATATTGTTTATCGCGATAATCATTATCTCGCATATGATCCGAACCCTTGTCAATCACATTTTTATCGCGATATGTATTATCGTAAGATTTAACGGTGCTTGCCGCGCAGGAGATTGAAATGGCTGAGGAAAAAGGCCCGATCCCGCTTAATGACCAGATTTGCTTCACCATCTACTCGGCGGCAATCGCGATCCAGCGGGCCTATCGCCCGCTGCTGGAAGGGCTCGGCCTGACCTATCCGCAATACCTCGTGCTCAATGTGCTGTGGGAAGCGGACAAGCAAACCGTCGGCGCGATCGCGACGCGGTTGGCGCTGGAATCGAGCACGCTGACGCCGCTGTTGAAGCGTTTGGAGGCGGCCGGTTTCGTGCGTCGAACCCGCAACCCCGCGAATGAACGCCAAGTCTTCATCGAGTTGACGCCGGCGGGGCGCGAACTCAAATCGCGCGCGGGCTGCTTGGGCGATGCGCTGCTGGCGGCGTCGGGCGAAACGCCGGCTTATTTGGGCGAGCTCAACTTCCTGGTCAAAAAGCTGCGCGACGCGGTTCAGCGCAGCATGCCCGCGCGCGAATAAAAAAGGCCGGGCCCCTTGGCGGGACCCGGCCTCTTCGTCGCGTATGTGCGGGCGGTTAGGCCAGCGTGTAGGCGGTCTTCACCGTGGTGAAGAATTCGCGCGCGTAGCTGCCCTGTTCGCGCGAGCCGTAGCTCGAGCCCTTCCGGCCGCCGAACGGCACGTGATAATCGACCCCCGCCGTCGGCAGATTGACCATCACCATGCCCGCTTCGCTGTTGCGCTTGAAGTGTGTGGCGTGCTTCAGGCTGGTCGTGCAAATACCCGCCGACAGACCGAACTCGGTGTCGTTCGCCACGGCCAAAGCCTCGTCATAGGTCTTGACGCGGATGACATTGGCGACCGGCCCGAACACTTCCTCGCGCGAGATGCGCATCGCGTTGGTCGTCTCGGTGAACAGCGCGGGCTGCAGATAGAAGCCGGGCGTTTCGCGGTTAAGCAGTTCCCCGCCCCAGGCGAGCTTGGCGCCTTCCTTCTTGGCGATGTCGATATAGTCGAGATCGGTCTTGAGCTGCGACGCGTCGACGACCGGGCCGATATCCGTGCCCGCCTTCAGCGCGTCGTCGACCTTCAGCGCCTTCAGGCGTTCGACGACGGCGGCGACGAACTTGTCGTGAATACCTTCCTGAACGATCAGGCGCGAGGACGCCGTGCAACGCTGGCCGGTCGAGAAGAAGGCGCCGTTGACGGCACACTCGACCGCGATAGCGAGATCCGCGTCGTCGAGCACGACCATCGGATTCTTGCCGCCCATTTCGAGCTGCACCTTCTTCATCGGGCGCGAGGCGATGGCCGCGGCCGCGACGTTGCGGCCGGTACCGACCGAGCCCGTGAAGGTGATCGCCGAGATGCCGGGATGTTCGAGGATGCGCTGCCCCACGACCGAGCCGCGGCCCATGACGAGGTTCAGCACGCCGTTGGGAAGCCCCGCGCGTTGCAGGATGTCGACCAGCGCCCAGGCGCTGCCCGGCGTCAAATCGGCGGGCTTGATCACCACGCAATTGCCGTAGGCAAGGGCGGGCGCCATCTTCCACGCCGGAATGGCGATGGGGAAGTTCCACGGCGTGATCATGCCGACGACGCCGACGGGCTCGCGCGTCATTTCCACGCCGATATTCGGGCGGATCGACGGCACGCTCTCGCCGCCGAAGCGCACGGTCTCGCCCGCGAAGAACGCGAGGATTTGCCCGGCGCGCGTCGCTTCGCCGATGCCTTCGGCCTTGGTCTTGCCTTCTTCGCGCGACAGCAGCGTGCCCAGTTCTTCGCGGCGCGCCAGCACTTCGTCCGACGCCTTCTTCAAAATCTCGTAACGCACCTGCGGATTCGAGCGGCTCCACGCCGGGAACGCGGCCTTGGCGGCGTCGACGGCCGCGTCCACGTCGGCGGCGGCCCCTTGCGCGTAGGTGCCGACGACTTCGTTGGTGTTGGACGGGTTGACGTCCTTGCCCTCGTTGGGGCCGGCTTTCCACTCGCCGCCGATCAGATTCTTGCCGATGAAAGTCATGTCGATATTCTCCTGATTAACCCTTGAACAATCCGCGCGCGGCGAGATTGCGATAGAGATGGCTGATGCCGAACGTCCAAGGCTTCGCCTCGTTGGTCAGCGTCATGCGGTTGATGAGCGAACCCAGCTTCGGCGTGGCGATCGTGGTCACGTCGCCGACCTTGTGGGTGAAGCCCTGGCCCGGCGAGCCGCGATCCTGCGTGGGCGCGAACATCGTGCCCAGGAACAGGACCAAGCCGTCCGGATATTGGTGGTTGGCGCCGATCGTCTGGCCCGCGATATCGGCGGGGTCGCGGCTGATCAGCTTGATCGACGAATTTCCTTCCATGCGGAAATTGTCCTGGCCCTGCACGACCAGCGACACGTCGCATTGGCGCACGTCGTCGAGCGTGTAATGCGCGTCGAACAAGCGCAGGAACGGCCCGATCGAGCAGCTCGCGTTGTTGTCCTTGGCCTTGCCCAGCAGCAACGCCGAGCGGCCTTCGACGTCGCGCAGGTTCACGTCGTTGCCCAGCGTCGCGCCGATGATCTTGCCCGAGGACGCGATCGCCAGCACGATTTCGGGCTCCGGGTTGTTCCAACGCGACATCGGGTGCAGGCCGGCATAGGCGCCAATCCCGACCGCCGACATCGGCTGCGATTTGGTGAAGACCTCGGCGTCCGGCCCGATGCCGACTTCCAGATATTGGCTCCACGCGTTCTTGGCGACGAGCCAGTCCTTGAGCTTCGCGGCCTCGTCCGAACCCGGCTTCAAGCGCGCGAGATCGCCGCCGACCAGGGCGAGCACTTCTGCGCGCGCGGCGGCGGCAAGTTCCGGCACGCCGCGCGTGCGCTCTTCGATGACGCGTTCCAGCATCGACGCGACGAAGGTGACGCCGGCCGCCTTGATCGACTGCACGTCGATGGGGGCGAGCAGCCAGGGCTTCTTGGGATCGCGGAAGGCTTCGTCCGAATTCGCGAGCAGTTCGGCGATGCTGCCGACCGATGTGCCCTTGGCGGCGCGCAAGGCGGCGGCCGGGTCGGGCGTTTCGCACAAATCGCGCACGGTCGGGTAGGTCGCGGTGATGTCGATCGCCTGGCCGTCGCGGATGGCGACGACGCTGGGCCCGCCCACGGATGGCAGCCAAACGCGGCCGACCAAGCTCGCGGTATCGGCGTCGGCCGGCAGCGCGGCGCTGAAATCCAATCGATTCATATGCTTCCCCCCAAATCGGCGCGGCGGATTTACGGCTCCGCCCTGGGCGCCGGGGGCACAAATTGGGTCCCTGAAGCCTGATATGTCAAGCACCCGGCACGCGATATGAATATCTCGTCTGCTATGGTCGGTTTTTCCGGGGAGGCGGGTCGATGGCGCTGACGCGACGGGCTTTCGGAATGGGGCTTTTGGGCGCCGTTGCCGCCCCGGCCTTGGCGCAAGCCAACGACGTCGAATTGCTGCTGGTGCTGCTCAACGACGGGTCGGGCTCGATCGATCCGGAGGAATACAAGCTCCAGCGCGAGGGCACGGCCGCCGCCCTCGAACATCCGCGCGTCGTGCAGTCGATCCTGGGCATGCGCACGGGCGCCATCGCGGTCGCCTATGGCGAATGGGGCTCGCCGGGGGCGCCGAGGCTGATTCTGCCCTGGACGCGCATCGCGTCGGCCGCGGACGCCGAAGACTTCGCCGACAAGCTGGTCGCGGCCCCGCGCGAATTCCAATCCTACAACGCGATCGGCGACGCGCTGACGATGGCGACCGATCTGATCCGCCTCGCCCCGTTTCGCGCGCAACGCGCGACGATCGACCTTGCGGGCGACGGGCCCGATATGCGCAGCCACACGCCCGCCTCGGTCGCGCGCGATCGGGCGGTGGCGCTGGGCATCACCATCAACGCGCTGGCGATCCAGGCCGAAGGCTCGGGCCAGGCGATGCGCACCGGGCCGTTGCGCGATTTCTACGAAGCCAACGTGATCGGCGGGCCGGGTGCCTTCGTGGCGACGGCGAAAGACCGCCAGGATTTCGCCTACGCGATCTTCAACAAGCTGATCCGCGAGATTTCCTAGGAAACGCTGACCGCCGTCATCATGCCCGTCGCCATATGATAAAGGTGATGGCAGTGCATGTACCAATCGCCCGGCTTGTCGAAGTCGACGGCGATCGTTACGGAAACATGCGGCGGCACGATCACCGTATCGCGTATTGGCCCCGATAGGCGCTTGCCCGCGATCTCGACGATCTGGAAATGATGTCCGTGCAGATGCATGGGATGCATCATCATCGTCGGGTTCATGAAGCGGAACTCGATCCGCTCGCCGCGCTTGACCGGAATCGGTGCGGCTTCGCCGTGAATGCGGTCGTTGATCGTCCAGCGATAATTCGGCCCTTCGCCCAGCACCATCGGCACGATGCGGTCCGCTTTGCGTTCGGGCAGCGGATCGCGCGCGCGCAAGATCGTATCGAGCGACAGATCGCTATGCGGCATCGTCTCGGCGCCGTCGCTGGCGAGTTTCGCGATCGAAGCGCCCGTCGTCGCCAATACGATGCCGGTGCGCATTTTGGCGGCTTCGACTTGGGCGAAGATCGGGAAGGCGCCGCCGCCCGCCGGAATCTCGACCAGCAGATCCAAACGCTGGCCCTGCGCGATCGGGAATCGCGTGCCCGAATGCGGCAAGCACGGCGTGCCGTCGACGGCGATGCATGTCGCCCGCAACGCGCCCGTGTCGATGAAAAACGCGGTCGCCGTGCCGCCATTGATGATGCGCAAGCGCACGCGTCCGTTTCGTTCGACGCGCACGATTTCCGGATCGTCCAGCGTGCGGTCATTGGCGAGATAGGCGTCGTAGGCCACGTCGTTGGCGTGCGGCGTCATCGACATACCCGCGCCGCCATGCCCCGCATGGTCGCCGCCCATCATGCCGCCCATCATGTCGCGCAGCCGCGCCATCATGCCCGGCGCGTTGCCGCTCGGGGCGCCATGCATCGCGTGGCCGCCACCCGCTCCGCCGGTCAAACCCATCAGAATTTCGTCGGGCGATTTGAAGCTGAAATCGTGCAGCATCACGACCAAATCCTGCACGTCGCCGGCATCCTTCTCGCGCGCGATCATCGGGGCGGCGAGCAGCAATTGCTCGTGCAGCGTATGCGCATGCATCCAATGCGAGCCGGGCGTGAGTTCGAAATCGTGACGATCGATGCCGCCGGGCTGAAGCGCGCCGCCGTCGGGGCGCGCGCGGTCTTGCGTCGCGTCGGCTTTGGTTTGGCCGTGCCAATGCAGAATCAAACCGTCGTCGATGCGGTTCTCGACCGCGACCGTGAAGCGCTCGCCTTCAGTGGCGAAGATCCCCGGCTTGCCGTTCGCGTCGGTCAGGCCGTAGACGCTCGCCAAGCGGCCGCGCACCTCGATCTGCCGCTTGGCGGCGATCAAGCGGCGCGGGGTTTGCGCGAAGCTTGGAAAACTTGGAGCCGCGATCGCCGCAGCGGTGGCGGCGAGGAATTCACGTCGTTTCATCTTGTCCTCCAGCGACGAGGCATAACCTTGCCCGTCGCTGGAAGGTCAAGACGCGGTGCTTACGGCAGCTCGGCCGGGCCCGGCGCTTTGCGGCTGTAATCCTGCGAACAGAACGTGCCGCCTTGGAAGCGTTCGGCGACCGGGCCGGTATCGGCCATGTCGACATCCTTGGCGTAGATCTCGGAATTGTCCTGCGGCTTGTAGCCGATCGCATCCCAATGCTTCGATTTCCACCAGGCTTGGGTGTTGGCCGAAATGCCCCACACCGCGCGGAAGCCGAGATTCTTGGTCTCCAGGCACGCCACGGTCAGGCGCAGCAGATCGGGATAGGACAGCCATAGCGGCAGATTGCGCTTGTTGAGGGGCTTGGGCAGGCAGGACCCGATGCGCAGATGCGCGCTTTCCACGCCGTGCTTGTCGAACATCATGCGGCCGAGCATTTCGCCGTAGCATTTCGACACGCCGTAATAACCGTCGGGGCGGTGGGGGGCGTCTTCGTCGATGCGCTTCGTGCGCTCGGTAAAGCCCACGGTGTGGTTGGAACTCGCGACCACAACGCGCGCACCTTCGGCCTTCGCGGCTTCGAAGATGTGGTTCGTGCCGCGCAGATTGGCGTGCGCGATATCGTCGAAAGCCTGCTCGGTCGGGATCGCGCCGAAATGCACGATCGCTTTCGTGCCCTTGGCGAGCTTCATCACCTTGTCGTAATCGGCGACGTCGAGCAGATCGAACGTCACGCCCTTGGGCAACTCGCCTTTGTAGGCGAGCTTGTCGCTGGCGCGGACTTTATAACCGCGCTCGGTCAGGCCGTTTGTCAGCACTTGGCCCAAGGCGCCGGCCGCACCGGTGATCAGAATCGGACGATCGTCGGACATATTTCGGTATTCCTCCCCTAAGTGACGGGGACCATACACCGGCGCGGATTGAATGGGCCATATTTGGCGTGTAGATTTTTCCCCGAACCAAATCGGGGGAATCGTCATGAAACGCGTTGCCGCGATCGCCGTTGCTTGTGGCGCGTTGCTGGGCTGCCAGCAAGACGGTCAGCGCCCGGTGGTCAGCCTCGATCAGGCGCGCCAGATCACGGCGAATTTCCAGGGCCAAGGCTTCCAGCCGCCGCCGCGCACGATTTCGGATATCGCCGCGATTCTCGATCAACAGAAGCCCGATTCCGCCAAGGTCGCCGCCTTGACGGCGCAGGCCGACGCGCAACCGGCGGCCGGCACGAACGGTGTTGCGATGGCCGAATTCCTGTTGGCGCGCGGCATGGCCGCCGGCGAATTGGGCCGCAACGCGCAGCGGCTTGCCGATCTGCGCGAGGCGGCGCGCGTGGCGATCGCGTCGGGCGCTTCGGCGCCGCGCGTCAGCCTGATCCTGCAGCAGCAAAGTTTCGCCGAGATTTTCGGCGGTAGCCCGCGCGCGGCGCTCGAAATCGCGCGCCAGCGCGTCGCGGCGGCGCCGAACCCGGGCTCGCGCTTGGGCGCGCAGATGAATGTCGTCGCCTGGGCGCCGATGATCGGCGCGCTGGACGAAGCGCGCACGACGCTGCCGCTGATGGACGGGAACCTCGCCGAAATACGCCAGAACCCGCGCACGCCGCAATTCGTCGTCCAGAACGCCGAAGCGCTGCTCGCCCGCGCGCGGGCGCGCTTCGCGATGGAGGAAGGCCGCTTCGCGGACGCCGAGCGGCAAACGCGCTTGGCGATGGACGTCAATCAGCGGCTGGTGGCGCAGGAATCCAACATCGTCGCGCAAGGCAACGCCGCCCCCGGCGTCTACTCCAATCTGCAGCAAAATCTGTTCGTCGATCTGGCCGTCGCGTTGGCGCGCCAGGGACGGCTGATGGAAGCGGAAGTCGAAATCCGCCGCGCGTTGCTCGCACGGCTCGAGCGCTACGGCCGTTATTCGCCGGAAACCTTGTCCACGCTCGCGGCCTTTGCCGACATCCTGCTGGAACAGGGGCGCGCCGCCGAAGCCGAGCGTTTGGGGCGCGTGGCACTCGAAAGCTTCGACACGATGAAATTCGATCCCGCCTCGTCGGGGCCGGTGCGCGCGTTGCGCGTCGTCGCGCGCGCGCAAAGCCAACGCGAGGATTGGGACGGCGCGGCGCGAACCTACGCCGAAATCCGCCGCCGTGCGGCCGATCAGCCCGATTTGAAGCGGGCGACGTTCGATGCCAGTCCGAATTGGGCGATGGTCGCGCTGCGCACCGGCGATGCGGGCGAAGCGCGCCGCGTTTTGACGGCCGTCGCCGAAAGCCGCACGGCCGTATTGGGGCCGCGCCATTGGGATACGGGCATGGCGCGCGGCATGCTGGGGGCGGCGATTTTGGCGCAGGGCGATGCGAACGCCGCCCTCGCCGAATTCGACGCGGCGTTGCCGATCCTGCTGCAATCCTCCCGTCAATCCGACGACGAGGAGACCGGATCGGCCGCGCGCGACGCGCAAGTGAAGATGATTTTCGAAGCGGCGATGGGCGCCTTGGCGCGCTCGGGACGTGCCGGTGCGGCCGAAGAATCCTTCCGTTTGGCCGATGCGGTGCGCGGGGCGGGCGTGCAGCGGGCACTGGCGCAATCCTCGGCGCGCGCGGCGGCCGCCGATCCGGCTTTGGCCGATCTCGTGCGCCGCGAGCAGGACACGCAAAAACAGATCGGCGCGCTGCAAGGCTTGCTGACCAACGTGCTGGCGGCGGCCGAGCGCGACGAGAATGCGCTGCGCGCCTTGCGCGTGCAGATCGATACGTTGCGCGCCGCGCGCGCGGCGCTGCGCCAGGAAATCGAGCGCCGCTTCCCCAGCTACGCACAATTGATCGATCCGCGCCCCGCGACGATCGAGGAGACGCGCAAGGCGTTGCGGCCGGGCGAGGCGCTGATCGCGACTTATGTCGGGCGTCAGCAAAGCTTCGTTTGGGCCGTGCCCGCCTCGGGTGCGCCGGCTTTCGCGGCGGTGGGCAAGGGCCGCGCGCAAATCGCCGAAGCGGTCGCCAATCTGCGCAAGGCGCTGGATCCCAACGCCGCGACGTTGGGCGACATTCCGGCCTTCGATGTGGCGCTCGCCGCGTCGCTCTACAACGATCTGCTCAAGCCCGTCGAAGCCGGCTTCGCCAACGCCAATTCGCTGCTGGTCGTGCCGCATGATGCGCTGGGCCAGCTGCCCTTCGGCGTGCTGGTCACGCAAGCGACGACGCTGGCCCCCGAACGCGCGGGCGACGCGCTGTTCGCCAATTACAAACAAGTGCCGTTCCTGATCCGCAAGGCGGCGATCACGCAATTGCCGTCGGTCGCGTCGCTGGCGACGTTGCGCGGGCTTCCCGTGCCGCCCGCCAACCGCAAGGCGTTCGTCGGTTTCGGCGATCCGTGGTTCAACGCCGAACAGGCGGCGGAAGCCAAGGCCGAGCAAGCGCCGCAAACGGCGCAGCTCACCACGCGCGGCCTTCAAACGCGCGGGCTGAAGCTCGTGCGCCGCAACGCGCCCGCCACGCAAGGTATCGACAGCGCCGAGCTTGGCCTGCTGCCGCGTCTGCCCGATACGGCCGACGAGGTGCGCGGCATCGCGATGGCGCTCAACGCCGACGCGGCCGACGTGATCTTGGGGGCGGCCGCCAACGAAAAGACGGTCAAGACGATGGATCTGTCGAATCGCCGCGTGGTGATGTTCGCCACGCACGGCTTGATCCCGGGCGATTTGAACGGGCTGACGCAGCCCGCCTTGGCGTTGTCGGCGCCCAACGTGGCGGACGCCGATGGCGACGGATTGCTCACGCTCGACGAAGTGCTCGCCTTGCGCCTCAACGCCGATTGGGTCGTGCTGTCGGCCTGCAATACGGCGACCGGCGATGGGGCGGGGGCCGAAGCCGTATCGGGCCTGGGCCGCGCTTTCTTCTACGCGGGTACCCGCGCGCTGCTGGTGTCGAATTGGCCGGTGGAAACGACATCGGCGCGGGCGCTGACGACCGATCTGTTCGCCCGCCAAGCGCGCGACGCGAACCTCGCCCGCGCCGAAGCCTTGCGCCAAGCGATGGCCGGGCTGATCGACGGGCCGGGGCTGGTCGATGCGTCGTCCAACGCCACCGTCTTCGCCTATGCCCATCCGATCTTTTGGGCGCCGTTCACCCTGGTGGGCGATGGCGGCGGGGCGGCACGCCAGCAAGCTTTGGCGCGGTGAACTGTGACGGCGGTCATATTCGCGCGGCGTCGCGATGCTAGAATAAGCGTGCCGAATTCGAGGGGAATCACGATGCGTCGTTTGTGGGTCGTCGCTTTGTTTTGCGTCTGGGGCAGCGCTGCCGCCTTTGCCCAGCAAGCCGCGTTGGTCGAGGATGCGAAGGGCAAGAATCTCGACGTCGATTTCATGGATTACGTCGATGCCGGGCGCGTCATCAAATTGGCGCCGGGCGACGAGCTGGTGCTCGGCTATCTGCGCTCGTGCTGGCGCGAAACGATCAAGGGCGGCACGGTCACGGTGGGCGCCGAGCAATCGACCGTCGAGGGCGGCAATGTGCGCCGCGAGAAGGTCGAATGCGACGGCGGCAAGATGCGCCTCACGCAAACGCAATCGGGCCAGGCCGGCGTGATGGTCTTCCGCGCCCCGCCGCGCCCCGCGCAAGCGCCCACGGCACCCGCACCGCAAGCCACGCTCTATGGGTTGTCGCCGGTACTCGACGTGAAGGGCGGCGGCATGGTCACGATCGAGCGCATCGATGCGCCGGGCGAAAAGCTCACCGTGCAAGTCGCCGCCCAGCAATTGCAGCGCGGCGCGTTCCACGATCTCGCCAAAGCGGGCCAAACGCTGGTCGCGGGCGGCGTCTATCGCGCCTCGGCCGGGCCGGGGCGGGAGATCGTGTTCAAGGTCGATCCCGAGGCCAAGCCCGGCCAAGCGCCGGTCATCTCGCGCTTGCTGCGCCTTTAAATGAAGCGCCGCGATCTGGCCGTCGCCGCGCTCCTGGTCGCGGCGGCTTCGTGTTTTCCGCTCACCCCCTGGGGCGAACGCGTCGCGGGCCTGTCGCTCGACGCCGCATTCGCGCTGCGCCATGCCGCGTTCGGGCCGGCGCGCGGGGCCGATGATTCGCATGTCGCGGTGATCGCGATCGACGAGGAAACGCATCGCACGCCGCCTTTTGCCGATCTGCCCCAGGCGATGTGGACGCCCGAATTGGCGCCGGTCCTCAACGCCGTGCTCGACGCCGATGCCAAGATCGTCGGTTTCGACGTGATCTTCCCGACCTCGGTCGAGCGCCTCGTGCCCGGTTTCGAGCGCGAGTTTTTGCGCAGCCTTCGCGCCGGGTCGCGCGATGGGCGCGTGCTGCTCGGCAAGGTGCAGCATCAAACCCAGCCGATCCGGCCCTTTCCGGGGCAGAGCTTCGCGGTCGGCAATGCCGCGAATATCCGCGCGGTCAATCTGATCGCCGATGCCGACGATGCGATCCGCCGCGTGCCCTTGTATTTGGAAGCGGAGGAAGCGGGCGGTGGCACGAGGGCCGAAACAAGCTTCGCGTTCGAAATCGCGTCGCGCCTTGCCGGCAAAACGCCGGACGTCGCGGGGGTGCGCGACAACGCGATGACGATCGATTTCACCGGCGGCGGGCGCGACGTGCCGATCTTCTCGCTCGCCGATCTGCGCGCCTGTGCGGCCAAAGGCGACGCGGATTTCTTCGCGCGGCATTTCAAGGACAAGGCCGTGCTGATCGGCGCGGTGCTGGATGTCGAGGATCGCAAGATCACCTCCAAGCGATTCATGGCCGGGCCCGAAGGGGCCGGGGCGGGTCCGCGTTGCGCGCTGCCGCCGCGCGCCGATCTGGTGAAGGCGGATTTCACGCGCGAGGCGATCCCCGGCGTGTTGATCCATGCCGCCGCGATCGAGAATTTTCTGCGCGGGCGCGGCCTTGCCGATTTGTCGCCCGCCCAACGCGCGTTGGCGAGCGTGCCGGGTGTGGCGCTGGCGGCATTCGCGGCTTTGGCATTGCCGGCATCGCTCGCGGGGCTCGCGCTGTTGGGGATCGCGGCACTCTGGACGATGTTGGCGACGTTCGCGTTGCAAGGCGGCCTCGTGCTGCCCTGGCTCGATGGCTTGGCGGCCGCGTTGGCGGCGGCGGCGTTGCTCGCCGGTTATCGCTTCGCCATTGCCGACAAGGATAAGCGCTTCCTGCGCCGCAGCTTCGCGCTGTATCTCGCCCCCGCGGTTATCGACAAACTGGTCGCGGGCGACAAGCCGCCGCAGCTGGGCGGCGAGGAGCGCGAGGTCAGCGTGTTCTTCTCCGACGTCGCGGGATTCACCGCGTTGTCGGAAGGGCTCACGCCCGCCGAACTTGTCGCGACGATGAACACCTATCTGTCGGCGATGACGGATATCGTCGAAGCCCATGGCGGCTTCGTCGACAAATATATCGGCGATGCGATCGTCGCGGTGTTCGGCGCGCCGCTCGACGATCCGCATCACGCGCGCAATGCCGTGACGGCGGCCCTGCAATGCCAGGCGAAGCTCGCTTCACTCAACGCCGATCCGGCACAGCCCTTCAAGGGCAAAACGCTGGGTGCCCGCATCGGCATCAATACCGGCCGCGCGCTGGTCGGCAATATCGGATCGACGCGGCGCTTCAACTACACCGTGATGGGCGACACGGTGAATCTCGCCTCGCGCCTGGAAGGGGCCAATAAGTATTTCGGCTCGGCGATCATGGTGTCGGACGCCACGCGCGTCGCGTGCGGCGATGCGGATATCGCGTGGCGCGAACTCGATCGCGTGCGGGTGAAGGGGCGTGCGGCCCCCGTCGCGATTCACGAGCCCTTGCCGGAATCGTCGGGTGAATTCGCCGCACCTTACGCGCAGGCGTTGGCGCTTTATCGCAAACGCGATTTCGCCGGCGCCAAGTCGGTTTTGTCGCCGCTTGTCGCGCGCGATCCGGCCGCCGCGTCGTTCTTGGCGCGCATCGACGAAGCCTTGGCCGATCCGCCGGATGCGGGTTGGGACGCGGTCACGACCCTCGACGGGAAGTGAGTCGCCAAGCGGCGGACAAGCCGCTTAGACTGGGCGCCGGTACGACGAGGATCGAGGGCGCAAATGAATTGGCAGTGGCGCGCGCGGCTGCGCGATTGGGGCACGTTGGCGGCGGCGGTGGCGAAGGTCTACGGGCCGATCGCGCTGCTGATCGCGGCGGGGTTCTATGTCGCGTTTCGCTTCGTCGCGCCGCCGCCGCCCACCACATTGCGCTTCGCCGCCGGGGCGGAAGGCGGGTCCTATGTCGCCTTCGCCGAACGCTACGCGCAGATTTTGGCGCGCGACGGGGTGAAACTCGAAATCATCCGCACGTCCGGCGCGCTCGAAAATCTTCACATGCTGTCGGGCGGGGACAACCGCGCCGATGCGGGCTTCGTGCAAGGCGGGGTGGGCTCGGAGGAAGGCTCGCCCGGCGTGGCCGTGCTCGCGACCGTGTTCCACGAGCCCGTGTGGCTGATGGTGCGCGCCGATCTGCGTGTCGCCAAACTCGCCGATCTGCGCGGCCGGCGCATCGCCATCGGTGTCGACGGCTCGGGCACGCAAATCCTCGCGCGGCAATTGCTGCGCGCCAACGGTTTCGATATCGCGACCGACGTGCAATCCGTCGCGATGGGAACGAGCGACGCGCTGGTGGCGCTGCGCGAGCGGCGGATCGACGCGGCCTTCGCCGTGTCGGCGCGTCCGCCCGAAGGCCTTGCCGATATGCTGGCGAGCGGACGCGCGCGCCTGATCGGCTTCCCGCGCCACGAAGCCTATAAGCATAATTTTCCGTTCCTCGCCTCGGTCGTGCTGCCGGGCGGCGCGCTCGATCTCGCGCGCGACGTGCCGAACGAGGATCTGACGCTGCTCGCCCCGGTGGCGCAGCTGGCGGTGCGCGAGGATCTGCATCCCGCCCTCGTGCAGTTGCTGTTCAAGGCGGCGAAGGAAGTGCACAGCCCCCGGCAGTTGTTCGCCCCGCCGGGCATGTTCCCCTCGCTCGATCATCTCGATTTCCCCGAACACGAAGACAGCGAGCGCTTGGTGCGGCGCGGGCCCGGCGTGCTGGTCGCCTATCTGCCGTTCTGGCTTGCCGTGCTGGTCGAACGCACGCTGGTCATGCTGATCCCGCTGATCACGCTGATGATCCCGCTGATGCGTTTGGCGCCGCCGATCTATCGCTGGCAGATCCGGGGCAAGATCAATCGCTGGTACAAGCGCCTGCGCACGATCGAGGTGCGTCTGCTGAGCGAATCCGATCCGACGGCCAGGGAATCCTGCCGTGCCGAGTTGTCGTCCATCGAAAAAGCGGTCGAATCGTTGAAGTTGCCGCATTCTTACGACGACGCGTTGTATCAATTGCGCATGCATGTGCGTTTCGTGCGCGAAAAAGTCGCAGGCGAGAAATAAGTCTCTTCCTGCGAAATCAACGACTTGACGAGGAACGACAGGATTCGTCCGATAAAGCGTTCGACATTAAGCTCCAGGTAAGCGTCTCGCTTTTAAATACGTGAAGAAAGCGCATGGCCGGGCCCCGTTCGAGGCCCCCGCGACCACGGAGTCGAAGATGGATGATCTGCTACGGGACTTCTTGACCGAGACGAATGAAAATCTCGGCATGCTCGATACGGAGCTCGTGAAGCTCGAGCAGAACCCGAACGATCCGGGTCTGGTCTCCAGCATTTTCCGCATGATGCATACGATCAAGGGCACGTGCGGCTTTTTGGGTCTGCCGCGCCTGGAAAAGGTCGCGCATGCCGGCGAAAACTTGCTCGACAAGATCCGCGACAAGGAGCTGGTCGCCGATACCACGGCGGTCTCGCTGATCTTGGAATCGATCGACCGCATTAAAAGCCTGTTGTCGGTGCTCGAGCAGACCGAAGCCGAGCCCGAGGGCGAAGATGCCGACCTGATCCAGCGCTTGAACGATTTCGCCGCCGGCAAGGGTGCGGCCGCACCTGTCGCCGCGACGCCGGTGCCGCTGCAAGCGCTCGCCTCCACGCCGGCCGAGCCGGAACCCGACGAGCACGGCTTCGTGCCGGTGCCCGCGCACAAGACCGCCGCCGTGGCCGACGCCATCGCCGCCGAGAAGGGCGGCGGAACGCAAGCCGCGCCGCCGCCGCCGGTGCCTGTTGCCGCCGCGCCGACACCGGTCGCTGCCCCCGTTGCCAAGCCGCCGGTCGCGGTCGCGTCCGCCCCGCCGCCGGCCAAAGCGGAAACGGCGGAATCCGCCGTCGCCGCCTCGTCGATCCGCGTGAACGTCGACGTGCTCGAAAACCTGATGACGATGGTTTCCGAGCTCGTGCTGACCCGCAACCAGCTGCTCCAAATTCTGCGCTCGCAGAAGGACAGCGAGTTCGCGGCACCCTTGCAGCGCTTGAACCACGTCACGTCGGAGCTGCAGGAAGGCGTCATGAAGACGCGCATGCAGCCGATCGGCAACGCCTGGTCGAAGCTGCCGCGTTTGATCCGCGATTTGAGCCACGAACTCGGCAAGAAGATCGACCTGCTGATGCATGGTCAGGAGACCGAGCTCGATCGCCAGGTTCTGGAACTCATCAAGGATCCGCTGACCCATCTCGTGCGCAACTGCGCCGATCACGGGTTGGAACCGCCGGACGAGCGCCGCGCCGCCGGCAAGCCCGAAACGGGCAAGGTGATCCTGAACGCCTTCCACGAAGGCGGCCATATCATCATCGAAATCAAGGACGACGGCCGCGGCCTCAATATCGACCGCATCAAGCAGAAGGCCGTGCAGAACGGCGTTGCGAGCGAAGCCGAAATCGCCGCGATGTCCGATCAGCAGGCCGCACAGTTCATCTTTGCCGCCGGTTTCTCGACGGCCGCCCAAGTCACCTCGGTCTCGGGCCGCGGCGTGGGCATGGATGTCGTGCGCACGAATATCGAAAAGATCGGCGGCACGGTCGAACTCAAATTCCAGCGCGGCAAGGGCACCGCCTTCGTCATCAAGATCCCGCTGACCCTCGCGATCGTGTCGGCGCTGATCGTCGAATGCTCGGGCGAGCGTTTCGCGATCCCGCAGATCAGCGTGCTCGAACTCGTGCGCGCGCACGGCAATTCGGAAACGACGGTCGAGCGCGTCAACGATGCGCCGTTCCTGCGCTTGCGCAACCGCCTGCTGCCGCTGGTGTCGCTGCACGACACGCTGCGCTTGGGCGAAACGCGCACCATGGACGACGACAAGAGCTTCATCGTCGTCACGCAAGTGGGCAACTACACCTTCGGCATCATGGTCGATCGCGTGTTCGACACCGAAGAAATCGTGGTCAAGCCCGTGGCGCCGATCCTGCGCGACATTCCGATGTTCTCGGGCAATACGATCCTGGGCGATGGCTCGGTCATCATGATCCTCGATCCCAACGGGATCGCGGCGGGCTCGGGCGCTTCGGCCGCGACGATGTCGGAATCCCAAGCCGAGCAGGCGACCGTCGAAACCGCGCGCAGCGAAGGCGAGCGCGTGGCGTTGCTGGTCTTCCGCGCCGGCGGCCAGGCCCCCAAGGCGGTGCCGCTGTCGCTGATCGCGCGTCTGGAGGAAACCGACGCCGCCCAGATCGAATACTCCGACGGCAAGCCCGTGCTGCAATATCGCGGCAAGTTGATGCCGCTGGTGACGATCGATCCGAGCTACGGCATCCGTTCGGAAGGCCGTCAGCCGATCCTGGTCTTCGCCGACCGCAACCGGAATATGGGCCTGCTGGTCGACGAGATCGTCGACATCGTCGAGGAGCGTCTGTCGATCGAGATGAACAACGCGCGCCCCGGCATGGTCGGTTCGGCGATCATCTCGGGCAAGGCGACCGACGTGATCGACACCGCGCATTATCTGGCGCAGGCCTTCGGCGATTGGTTCGGCAAGTCGGACGCGCCGTTCGGCGCCCAGTCGCAGGCGCGCCGCCTGCTGCTGGTCGACGACAGCCCGTTCTTCCGCAACCTGCTTCAGCCGATCCTGCAAGTCGCCGGCTACGACGTGACGACGGCCGACACGGCCGCCCAGGCGTTGACGCTGTGCGAAAGCGGTCGCGAGTTCGACGTCATCGTTTCCGACATCGAAATGCCCGGCATGTCCGGCTTCGATTTCGCCGAGACGCTGCGCCGGTCGGACAAGTTCCGCGAAACGCCGATCCTGGCCTTGTCCTCGCACACGCATCCGGCCGATATCGACCGCGCGCGCCGCGTCGGCTTCACCGATTTCATTCCCAAGCTGGATCGCGAAGGCCTGCTCGCCTCGCTGTCCGAATTGGGCGGCCGTTCGGCGGCCGAGTGATCGAAGGGTAGAAATCCATGTCCAATCTTCCCGCCATCGCCGCGAAACCCGGCGCCGTCGAAACCACGGCGTTCGGTGTGAACGCCGGCAGCGATTTCGTCACCATGACGGTCGCCGACCAACTGTTCGGCATTCCCGTGCTGACCGTGCAGGACGTGCTGGGGCCGCAACGCATCACGCGCGTTCCCATGGCGCCGCCGGAAGTCGCCGGCGCTTTGAACTTGCGCGGTCGCATCGTGACCGCGATCGATGTGCGCCGCCGTTTGGGCCTGCCCAAGCGCGAGGGCACGACCGCGGGCATGAACGTCGTCGTCGATTTCAAGGGCGAGCTTTACGCTTTGATGGTCGACAATGTGGGCGAGGTCTTGTCGCTCTCGGCCGATTCCTACGAGCGCAATCCCGCCACCCTCGACCCGCGCTGGCGCGACGTGTCGGCCGGCATCTATCGCCTTAAAGGCAAGCTGCTGGTCGTGCTGGAAGTGGCGCGTCTGCTCGACCTCAAGGTCAAACGCGGCGCGGAAGCGGCTTGAGCGGCACCTGACTTGGCGCGTATTCTTCCTTTCCGGGGAGAATACGTATGTCCAGCGTCGAAAATTTCGAGACCAATGGCGGCATCGCGATCGTCGAATTGCCGGGCGGCGACGCGGGCAAGGCGCGCCTCGTGTGGGGCGACGCTTTGTTCCATGCCGAATTCCCCGAAGCGCAAGGGGCGACCGGCGGGGGCTTGGGCGACGACGAGATCGCCCGCGCCAAATTCGCCGCCGCGTTGAACCCGCTGGCTTTGGGGGCGACCGCCGCCATCGCCTGCGAAGGCGATTGGCTGTTCGGGCGCGATGTCGTCGGCATTTTGCGCGCGGTGCGCACGGGCCCCTCGACCTTTCTGCTGAGCTTCCCTTTCGCCAGCAACGCGCTGGCCGACGCGATCGAAGCGCAAGTCGCCGAAGCGCTGGACGGGCTGCCGATCGCGCTGTCGATCTGTGCGGCCGACGGCGACACGCCGGGCGAAATTCTGTGGATGAACGAAACCTTCCGCCAATTGATGGCGGGTTCGGATTTCGACCTGATGGGCACGGCCCTGGGCGCACATTTCGCGCTGCCGGGCACGTTCGCGACGCTGATGGCGGCGACCGGACCGTTGGTGCCGTGCGCCCCGTTCCCGACCGCGCTTAGAACGCTGGAAGGTTTGGTGACGCCGGTGATGGTGTCGGCCAAACGCGTGGGCTTTCGCCGCCGTTCGGCCGCGATGATCTGTCTCGCCCGCGCGATTTAAGGAAAGCAAACCTTGCGAACCTTATGGTTCGACTGGCTCACCATGAGGTTTACGAAGTAGGCCTCACCCTGAGCTTGTCGAAGGGCGAGGCCGGGCCAAAGCCGCTTCCAGCGGCGCTAGATATTCATCTTCCGCGCGGCGGCTTCCAGCTCGTCGATCAGCTGCATGCCGGGCACGATTTCCGAGCGGACGAATTCCAGGCGCTTGTTGGGCCCGCCGCCGGCGGTGGGGAAGCGTTCGCGCCACAGCTGCATCTTGACCGCAAGGCCGCACAACACGCCGCCCATCGAGCGGTGATTGGAGAACACCAGATCCTTCATCTGCGCGAAGGAATTGGCGTTGATGTCCTTCCAGAAATCCGAGCTTTTGCGGTTGAAGGACTCGAAGCGGCCGGTCAGCGAGATGATCACGCTCGACAGCGAATCCTTCACCTTGTCGAGCATCTGCTTCGACAGGCGGTCGTGCTTGATCATCTGGTTTTCCTCGAGCGGTTTGATCCAGTCGAGGAAGCCCTGAACCTGCGGCACCACGGTGTCGAGGCAGGATTTGAAATAGGCGAGCGACAGATACGTGTCGCCGTAATCCTCCAGGAAGCGCGGGATCTCGGTCAGCGGCACGTTCAGCTTTTGCGACATCGCGCGCAGATTTTTGAGCGCGTCCTCCCGGTTGGGATTGGCGATCAGGCGCAGAATGTCGGAAACGTCGTTCACCTCGATCTCGGTCCCGCCATAGATCTGCTGGATCAGCGGGTGGGTGAACGCCTTCATATGCTCGGTCAGTTCGCGGCGCTTGCCTTCGGAAAGCTGCAGATCCTTCTTTTCGTCGACCGGCAGTTTCAATTGCCGCATCGCCAAGCGCAGCGTGTACACGTCGAAGGACGGCACGGTCGCCAGGTTCTGCAGGATCGGCATGTCCTTGCGCAGCTGCTCGCCGTAGCTTTGGAAGACCGAATGCAGCGTCTCCAGCGGGACCTGGGCCGATTTATGGCTCTGGTCCTTGTAGAGTTCGATCACCGTGTCGAGGCGCACGTTCTTGATCAGGCGCAGGCGGCGCAAGCCCGGCGTTTCCAGCGGAATGAGGCGCAGCGGCAGGATGTGGAGCGCGTCCTGACTCTCGGCGTCGAATTCTTCCTCGCCGCCCGCCGCACCGGCGGCGGCCGGATCGGCCGGCGTCGAAGCGCCGGCAGGCGGCGCTTTGGGGGCTTCGGCGGCGCTGGGGGGGGCTGGATCAGACGGTGTCATATAAGAATGTTTAACGGGCTGAGGGCGAAGTTTCTACAGACACTTGACCGCACCGGGTAGCGCTCCGGATCGGACACCAAGCTCATCCGAACAATTTGTCGATATCGGCTTGCGAAGACGTCGCACCGGCGGCCGCGGGTTCGGGCGTCGGGGCTTTGGCGGCCGGCGGGGCGGCTTTGGGGGCCGGCGGCGGTGGCGGTTCGGGCGCCGGTTCCGGCTCGGGTTCCGCTTTGGGCGTATCGGCCATGACGCCGGCTAGCAGCGCGTCGATCTCGCTTTGGGTACGGCCTTGGCCGGGCATCGACGGGCCGTTCAACAGATGGCCGTCGCTGCGGCCGTCGGCGGCCGGGGCGGCGGCGGGTTTGACGCCCGAAAGCGCGTCCGCCCCCCAGATTTCGACCATCGCGGCGACGCGCTGGTCGATATAGCGCAGCGTGTTGACGACCTTGGAAATGCGCTGGCCGGTGATGTCCTGGAACGAGCAGGCGGTGAAGATCTCGGTCGCCTGATCGGTCAGGATCTGGCCTTGCTCGGCGAGTTCGGCGGGCAGGGCGCCGGCGATTTCCATGACGCGCTCGGCCGCGTTCAGAATGTCCGACGTCGCGCGCTCGGTCGCCTGGACGATCTGGTCGAGCTCGCTGGTCGCGGTGATGATCCGGTTCGCCGACGATTCGACCTTGTGGTCCTTCTCGTGCAGGGCGGCGATTTCCTGCTTCGCGGTCTGGATATGGGCGGCCATGCTTTGCAGCTCGGCGCGCAGCACTTCCAGGCTGGTCGCTTCCTTCTGCACCTCGAACTGGCGCAAGGTCCATTCGCGCAACGACGACGCGATGCGTCGCGCCTCGTCGACCGCCACCAAACGCTGGCGCTGATCGCGCATACGCAGGAAGGCGCGGCCGCGCGCGCTGTTTTGCAGCGCGTCTTCGATCGCGAAGTAGTCGTCGTCGGTCAGCTTGTTCATTGGCATGGCTTGAAGCCCGGAAAGAGGTTCGGTGCGGCTGGAATTATAGCGAAATCCGGCCCCGCCGGATGCGCCGTCCGGGGCCTGGATGGCGGTTCCAGTCCCCCATTAAACGCATGGCCCGGTTAAGAGAATCTTCAGGCAGCGGGAGAAGCCTTACGGCCGTTTTTGGCGCGCGCGCGGCGCGTGCCGGTTACATTTCGCACCGCGATACACGGCAGATGGGCCCGCGCCTTGCACTTGCGCGCGCCGACGGAATGTCATCAAATCGTAATCATAAGTCGCGATACGGGGGATCCGCCCTCGCGTCCTTCAGGGAGAGAAATATGAACGCCCTTCGTTACGCCGCATCGGCGGCCATCGTCGCCGCATTTCCGCTTTTCGCGGGTGCCGCCCAGGCCCAAGGCTCGCTGACCCTCTATTGCTCCGTGCAAGAAGAATGGTGCCGCCCGATGGCCACCAATTTCGAGCGCGAGACCGGCATCAAGGTCAATATGACCCGCAAATCCTCGGGCGAAACCTACGCGCAGGTGAAGGCCGAATCGCGCAACCCGCGCGGCGACGTGTGGTGGGGCGGTACGGGCGACCCGCATCTTCAGGCGGCCGAAGAAGGCTTGCTGGCCGAGTATCGCTCGCCGGTCCTGAAGGACCTGCAGGATTGGGCCGTGCGCCAGGCCGAGATTTCGAAGTACCGCACCGTCGGCATCTATTCGGGCGCGCTGGGCTTCTCGTACAATACCCGCACGCTCGCCCAGAAGAACCTGCCCGAACCCAAATGCTGGCGCGATCTCGCCCGGGCCGAATACAAGGGCGAAGTGCAGGTCGCGGATCCGAACTCGTCGGGCACGGCCTATACGATGCTCGCGACGCTCGTGCAGCTGTTCGGCGAAGAACCGGCGTTCGAAGTGATGCGCCGTATGCACACCAACGTGAACCAGTACACGCGTTCGGGGGCCGCCCCCGCGCGCGCCGCCGCGACCGGCGAATCGCTGATCGGCATCACCTTCCTGCACGACGCGGTGACGCAAGCCATCGCGGGCGCCCCGGTGAAGATCGTGGCGCCGTGCGAGGGCACGGGCTTCGAGATCGGCTCGATGTCGATCATCAAGGGCACGCGCAACATGGCGAACGCCAAGAAGTTCTACGACTGGGCGCTGTCGCCCGCGGCCCAGGCGCTGGGTGCGGCGGCGAATTCCTATCAGATCCCGTCGAACAAGAACTCGGCCATCCCGCCGCAAGCCCCGCGCATGCAGGACATCCTGCTGATCGAGTACGACTTCGTGCGCTACGGCTCGGCCGCGGAACGCGACCGTCTGCTGTCGCGTTGGACGAAGGAAATCCGCTCGGGCTCGTAAGCCCGGCGGGCGCCGGGGGCGGGGCCTAAAGCCCCGCCGCCCGCGCCGTTTCGCTCAGATACCGGCGGCCCATCCGCGCGTAAGTCAGCGGGTGGGCCTTCACCGGATCCTGCTCCGCCTCGACGACCAGCCAGCCCGCATAGCCTGCGCGCTTCAGCTCGGCGAAAATCGGCGGATAATCGACCGACCCATCGCCCGGCACGGTGAACACGCCGTCCAGCACGCTGTCGAGGAACGAGCGCTTGTTGCGCTTGGCCTCCGCCAGCACGGCCGCGCGGATGTCCTTGCAATGGACATGCGCCACGCGCTTTGCGTATTTGCGGGCGAGCTTCAACGGATCGCCGCCGGCATAGGTGAAATGCCCGGTGTCGAGCAGCAACTCGACTTCCGGACCCGCCTTGGCCATCAGCGCGTCGATCTCGCTTTCCGTCTCGATCACCGTGCCCATGTGGTGGTGATAGGCAAGGCGAATGCCTTTCGCGCGCAGGCGCTTGCCCACTTCCGTCATACGGCCGGCCAGCAGATCCATTTCTTGATCGGTCAGGCGGCGGCGGCCGTCGAGCGACGCGGTTTTGTCGCCGTGCACGCAGCCGGTGACTTCGGCATAGACCATCACCGGGCTGCCCATGGCTTTGAGCAGCGTCAGGTGATCGTCCATCGCCGCCATTTCGGCGTCGACGTCGCGTTCCAGCAGGCGCGAGGAATACCAGCCCGAGACGATCTTGAGCTTGTGCTTGGCCATGATGGGGGCAAGCTTCGCCGCTTGGCGCGGGAATTTGTTCCCCAGCTCGACGCCGTCATAGCCGGCTTCCTTGGCTTCGGCGAGGCAGGTTTCCAACGGCGTGTCGCCGCCCAGCGACGGCATGTCGTCGTTGGTCCAGGTCAGCGGGTTGATTCCGATCGGGCACGACATGGAACTTAGGCTCCCCGGCGCTGGGCGCGCCGCTTGTTAAGATAGGTTTGACGGTGGCGGCGCGTGCGCGGCGCATCGGGGACGGCCACGTCCCACCACGCCCCGCCTTCGCCGGTGCTGTGCTTGGCGTCGGTGTCGATGACGATCACCTGCGTCGTCTTGGCGCGCTTGGCGGCGCGCAAGGCGTTTTCCAACTCGGCGAGATCGTCGACCTTGGTGGCTTCAGCCCCCAAGGCCAGCGCGTGGACCGCGAAATCGACCGGCGGATGGTCGTCCGACAAGCGGTTGTTGAACGGCGCCCCGCCGGTGGCGGCTTGCAGGCGCGCGATGCAGCCGAAGCCGCGATTGTCGAGCACGACGATGGTGAGCTTCGCCCCCAGCGCCACCGAGGTCGCGATTTCGGAATTCATCATCAGATACGAGCCGTCGCCCACGAGCACATAGACCTCGCGCTCGGGCGCGGCGAGCTTGGCGCCCAGGCCGCCCGCGATCTCGTAACCCATGCACGAGAACCCGTATTCGAGGTGGTAGCTCGCCGAATCCTTGGCGCGCCACAGCTTGTGCAATTCGCCCGGCAAGCCGCCCGCCGCGCAGACCATCACATGCGGATGATCCTGGGCGACGCGGTTGACCACGCCCAGCACGGCCGCGTCGCTCGGCAAACCCGGCTGGGGTGCAATCGCCTTGGCGGCGAGGCGGTTCCAGGCACGCGTTTCGCGCGCGGCCTTCGCCGTCCACGATTCGGGCGCCTTCCAGCGCCCGAGCTTGGCGTCGAGCGCCTTCACGCCTTCGCGCGCATCGGCGACGAAGGGAAGCGCGCCATGCTTGGCGGCGTCGAACGCGCCGACATTCAGCTGGATCAGCTTCAGCTTCGGATTGCGGAACACGGTGCGCGACGCGGTCGGGAAATCGGCCAGGCGCGTGCCCACCGCCAGCACCACGTCCGCCTCGGCCGCCAGCGCGTTGGCCGCCCCCGTGCCCGTGACGCCCAGCGCCCCGGCATTGGCAGGATGGTCCCAGGCGAGGGCGCCCTTGCCGGCCTGCGTTTCGGCCGTGGGGATACCGTGTTTGATCGCGAAATCGCCCAGCACGCGTTCGGCGCCCGAAAATTTCACGCCGCCGCCGACCATGATCATCGGCTTCTTGGCGCCCTTCAGCGCCGCGACCGTCTGGGCGAGTTCGTCGCTGTCCGGCTGCGGGCGGCGGATCTTGTGGACCCGCTCGGCGAAGAATTCGGGCGGGCAATCGAACGCCTCGGCCTGCACATCCTGCGGCAGGCAGATCACGGCGGGGCCGCAATCCGCCGGGTCGAGCAGGACGCGCAACGCGGCGGGGGCGGAGACCAGAATTTGTTCGGGCCGCGTGATGCGATCCCAATACCGCGAGACGGGGCGGAACGCGTCGTTGGCCGACACGGCAGCGTCGCCGAAATTCTCGATCTGCTGGAGCACGGGGTCCGGCCGGCGATCGGCGAATACGTCGCCGGGCAGCAGCAGCACGGGCAGGCGGTTCACATGCGCCACGGCCGCGGCCGTCACCATGTTCGTCGCCCCCGGCCCGATGGAGGTGGTGCAGGCCATCATCCGGTTACGGGCATGGGTCTTGGCATAGGCGACCGCCGCCAGGGCCATCGCCTGTTCGTTGTGGGCGCGCAGCGTGGGCAAGGTATTGCGATGGGCATGCAGCGCCGGCCCCAAACCGGCGACGTTGCCATGGCCGAAAATCGCGAAGACGCCGCCGAACAGCGGCACGGTCTTGCCCTTCGAATCGACGATTTTTTGCGCGGCCAGGAAGCGCACAAGCGCCTCGGCCGTGGTAAGACGCACACCCATCCGGTTCATCCCCAGCGACGATTGTTACAGACAATTGTTGTTGCGGTTTTGTGACATTGCGCGCTTATTTCCGGCCAAAGATCAAGAGGGAGAAACATGATCGAGTTCGCTCAGTTCGGTGCCGGTCGCATCGGCCGTATCCATGCCGCCGCCATCGCCGCTTCGGGCAAAGCGCGGTTGCGCTATGTCGTCGACGTCAACGCGAAGGCGGCCGCCGAGTTGGCCGCATCCTACGGCGCAAAGGCCGTCGATACCAAGACCGCGATGAACGACCCGAAGGTCGGCGCGGTGCTGATCGCGTCGTCGACCGACACGCATGCCGATCTCACCATCGCCGCCGCCAAGGCCGGCAAGGCGATATTCTGCGAAAAGCCGATCGATCTGTCGTTGGCGCGCGTCGATGCGTGCTTGAAGGTCGTGAAGGCCGCCAAGGTGCCGATGCTGGTGGGTTTCAACCGAAGATTCGATCCGAGCTTTTCCTCCCTGCATGCGCGTCTGCGTGCCGGCGAAATCGGCGACGTCGAGCAAGTCATCGTTTCGAGCCGCGATCCCGGCCTGCCGCCCTTCGAATATCTGAAGGTCTCGGGCGGTCAGTTCCGCGACATGACGATCCATGATTTCGACATGGCGCGTTGGCTGCTGGGCGAAGAACCCAACGAAGTCTTCGCCTTCGGCTCGGCGCTGGTCGATCCGCGCGTGGCGAAGGCCGGCGATATCGACAGCGCGATGGTGCTGCTGCGCACGCGCAGCGGCAAAATGGCGCATATCAACAATTCGCGCCGGGCCAGCTACGGCTACGATCAGCGCATCGAAGTCCACGGCTCCAAGGGCCGCTTGATGGCGGGCAACCACACGCCGACGACGGTCGAAAAGGCCGACGCGTCGTCCGTGTCGACCGACAAGCCGCTGTATTTCTTCCTGGAGCGCTACGCCGCCGCCTATCGCGCCGAGATGGACGCGTTCCTGACGGCGCTGACGACCAAGAAGAAGATGCCGGTCGGGGCCGATGACGGCCGCAAGGCGCTGGTGCTGGCCGAAGCGGCGTTGAAATCGTCCAAGACCGGCAAGCCGGTGAAGGTGAGCCTGTGAGGAGCCAGCGTCTGGACGGCAAGATCGTCGTCGTCACCGGTTCGACGCAAGGTCTTGGCGAGCGTATCGCGCGCGATGCCGCCGCCGTGGGTGCGGCCGGCATCGTCGTGACGGGGCGCAACGCCAAGCGCGGCGAAGCGGTCGCGGCCGATATTTCCAAAACGGCACCCTGTCTTTTCGTCCAAGCGGAACTCGCCGACGAAAAACAGGTCCGCGCGGTGATGGAAAAGGGCGAGGCGAAGTTCGGCCGGATCGACGGGCTGGTGAATTCGGGCGCGTTGACCGATCGCGGCACGATCGAGAACACGAGTGTCGAACTCTGGGATCGTCTCTACGCCGTCAACGTGCGCGCGCCGTTCATCTTGACGCAGGAATTCGTGCGCCGGGCGAAGGCGCGCAAAAGCCCCGGTTCGATCGTCAACATCATCACGCGCTCGGCGCATGGCGGGCAGCCTTTCCTGACGGCCTATTCGTCGTCGAAGGGTGCGCTCGCCACGCTGACCAAGAACGTCGCCAACGCGGTGCGCTTCGACAAGATCCGCGTCAATGGCGTGAATATCGGCTGGATGGAAACGCCGGGCGAGCATGCGATTCAGGCGCGCGATGGCAATCCGCCCGATTGGCTGGAGAAAGCGTTGCCCAACCAGCCCTTCGGGCGCATCCTGTCGGTCGACGACGTGTCGACGCTCGCGCTTTACTTGCTGTCGGATGCCAGCGACATGATGACCGGCTCCGTGATCGATTTCGACCAGAACGTGATGGGAGGCTACGACTGATGACCGCGCATTCGAAAGCGCCCAAAGGCGGGTTTCCCGCCGGGCTTACATCGGTCGCCGCGAAGGAAACCAATGACGGGTTCGGCATCGACTTCGCGGTGCTGAAGCTCAAGGCCGGCGAGACCTTCGAAGAAACAGCGGCTTGCGAAAGCGCCTATCTGCTGATGGCGGGCGAGGTGGCGTTTCGCTTCGCCAACCGTGCGGAAAACGCGTCGCGCGCGTCGTTGTTCGATGTCGGCCCCACGTGCCTGCATGTCGGCAAGGGCGAGCGCGTGGCGCTCGTCGCCAAGACCGACGCGGAATTCACGCTGTATCGCTGCGCCAACGCCAAGGCGCTGACCGCGCGCTATTTCAGCCCGGCCGACATCCCCGACGAATATCGCGGCAAGGGCCAGGTCGGCGATCAATGCCTGCGCAATGTGCGCACCATTTTCGACGCGTCGAACTCGTCGAAGGACGCCGAGCTGGTGCTGGGCGAAGTTGTCACGCTGCCCGGCCGCTGGTCGTCCTACCCGCCGCATCACCATCCGCAGCCGGAGATCTATCACTATCGCTTCACCGAGAAGCAGGGCTACGGCCATGCCGAACTCGGCGAGACGGTGCTGAAGGTGCGCGACGGCGATACGGTGAAGATCGCCGATGGCCAGGACCACGCCCAAGCGGCGGCCCCCGGCTACGGGATGTATTACGCCTGGGTCATCCGGCATCTGCCGGACAACAAATACGGCGTGCCGGAATTCACCGAGGAGCATCGCTGGACGATGGCGAAGGACGCCAAGTTCTGGCGGCCCGAATGGTCGCGATGAAGAACGTCCCGCCTTCGGGGCGCCGCTTCGATCTGATCGCGATGGGACGGGCCGCCGTGGATTTCTACGGCGCGCAGTTCGGCGGGCGGCTCGAGGATATGTCGAGCTTCGCCAAATATCTCGGCGGTTCGGCGGCGAACACCGCCTATGGCCTCGCGCGCCTCGGCCACAAGCCGTCGATGCTCGTGCGCGTGGGCGACGAGCATATGGGCCGCTTCGTGCGCGAAACGCTGGCCGAAGCGGGTGTGGATGTTTCGCATGTGCGCACCGACAAGGACCGGCTGACCGGCCTCGTGATTCTGGGCGTGAAGGATCGCGAGACGTTCCCGCTGATCTTCTATCGCGAGAACTGCGCCGATATGGCCGTGTCGGCCGAGGATTTCGACGCCGACTATATCGCGTCGGCACGCGTGTTCCTGACCAACGGCACGCATTTTTCGGCACCCGCGACGGCCGAAGCGGTCAAGACCGCGATCGCCTATGCGCGCAAGGCCGGCACCAAAACGGTGTTCGACGTCGATTACCGGCCGGTGCTGTGGGGCCTCGCGGGCAAGGGGCGCGGCGAGGACCGCTTCGTGCGCTCCGATGCCGTCTCCGCGCATTTGAAGGCGCTGGTGCCGCTGTTCGACGTGATCGTCGGCACCGAGGAAGAAATCCATATCTGCGGCGGGGC
Organism: Tagaea sp.; assembly: GCA_965228135.1. Taxonomy (GTDB): domain Bacteria; phylum Pseudomonadota; class Alphaproteobacteria; order CACIAM-22H2; family CACIAM-22H2; genus Tagaea. The sequence goes on along the minus strand of OZ245798.1, from coordinate 2,581,816 downwards.
GACCGACACGCTGGAAGCCTTGCGCGCCATCCGCGCGCTGAACCCGACGGCGACGCTGGTACTGAAACTCGGCCCCAAGGGCGCGATGATTTTCGACGGCGCCATTCCGGCCAAGCTCGACGACGGTGCATTCGCCGCCGGGGTGCCGGTCGAAACCTTCAACACGCTGGGGGCGGGCGACGCGTTCATGGCCGGGCTGATGTCCGGCTGGCTCGACGGTTTGTCCTGGGTGGACGCCGCCAAGCGCGGCAACGCCTGCGGCGCCATCGTCGTTTCACGCCATGGCTGCGCGCCCGCGTGCCCGACGCGCGCGGAGCTTGAGGTCTATTTCGCCGAGAAGACGGGCGTGTTCCGGCTGCATTCGGACGCGGATTTCGAAACGCGCCATCGCAAGATGACGCGCCGCCGCCATTGGCCGGAAGTGATGGCGCTCGCCTTCGACCATCGCATCCAGTTGGAAACGATGGCCGACGCCGCCAAAGCGCCGCGTGAGCGTCTGTTCGAATTGAAGGAACTGCTCGCCGATGCGGCGCTTGCCGTCGCCAAGGAAACGCCCGGTGCGGGCGTGCTCTGCGACGATCGCTGGGGCGAGTCCGCTTTGTGGCGTATGACCGGTCAAGGTCTATGGATCGGCCGGCCGGTCGAAATGCCCGGCACGTTCCCGTTGGATCTGCAGCACGGGCCCGATCCGGCCTTGGCGCTGAAATCGTGGCCCGAGGAACATGTCGTCAAATGCCTGATCTTCTGGCATCCCGACGATCCCGCCGAGGAACGCGACGCGCAGGAAAAGACGCTCGCCCGCGTGGTGCGCGCGGCGCACGCCTATGGCCTCGATATGCTGATCGAGGTGATCGCCTCGCGCGGCCGGAAATCCTATCCCGAGGCCGTGCCCGCGGCGATGGAGCGTTTCTACGATCTGGGTCTCGATCCCGATTGGTGGAAACTGCCCCCGCCGCCGACCGATGCGGATTGGGATCGCGTCGAAGCGATCATCGACCGGCGCGATCCGTTGTGCCGGGGCATCGTCCTGCTCGGGCTCGATGCGCCCGAGGCGGAAGTCGCCGCCGGGTTCAAGACCGCGCGCGGGCGCAAATGGGCGAAAGGCTTCGCGGTGGGCCGCACGGCCTTCGCCAAATCCGCGCAAGCGTGGCTGGAAGGGAAGCTCGACGACGCGGGACTGGTCCGCGACGTCGAGGGCGCCTATCGCCGCCTGATCGCGGCGTGGAAATCGTGAGCTGATTTCCCTCCCCCCTTGTGGGGGAGGGAAGACGCGCAAGCGTCGGGTGGGGGGATTGCACGCGCACCCCCACCCGCAGCTTCGCTGCGACCTCCCCCATCAAGGGGGAGGTTCGATTCTCAGATCTTCCCCGCCACGGCGGCGCGGAACACGGCTTCGAGATCCTTGGCGGTGACGGGGCAGGGATTGCCGCCGGCCGACGGGTCCTTCTCCGCCATTGTGCCGATCTCGGCGGCGCGCGCATCGTCCACGCCGATTTCCTTCAGCGTGTGCGGAATCTTCAGCGCCGCGCGGAACTCGAGCGTCCATTTCAGCACGGCGTCGAACCCGCCGCCGGGCAGGTCCAGCACGCGGGCGAGCAGGTTCATGCGTTCCGCGATCGCCGCCTTGTTGTGGACCATCACATAAGGCAGCAGCACGGCGTTGGTCAGGCCGTGATGCGTGTCGTAGACGGCGCCGATCGGATGGGCGAGGGCGTGCACGCCGCCCAAGCCCTTCTGGAACGCGGCCGCCCCCATCGACGCGGCGGCGAGCATTTGCCCGCGCGCTTCGATGTCTTTCCCGTCCTTGAAGGCGCGCGGCAGATATTCCTTCACCAGCCGCATGCCTTCGAGCGCGATGCCTTCGGCCATCGGATGGAAGCCGGGCGCGCAATAGGCTTCGAAGCTGTGGACGTAAGCGTCGATGCCGGTCGCGGCGGTCACGTGCGGCGGCAAGCCGACCGTCAGTTCGGGATCGGAGATCACGATCCCCGGCATCATCTTCGGATGGAAGATGATCTTCTTCACATGCGTGGCTTCGTCGGTGATGACCGAGGCGCGCCCCACTTCGGAACCCGTGCCCGAGGTCGTGGGCACGGCCACAACCGGCAACATGCCGTCGGGATCGACGCGCTTGAACCAGTCGCCGATATCCTCGAAATCCCACAGCGGGCGCGTCTGCTTCCACATCAGCGCGATCGCCTTGGCGGCGTCGAGCGCGGAGCCGCCGCCGAAGGCGATGACGCCGTCATGACCGCCGGCCTTCAACGCGGCGAGCCCGTCATCGACGTTGCGGCCCGTCGGGTTGCCCTTCACCTTGGCGAACAAAGCCGCACCCGAAATCGCCAGCGCGTTCTTGACCATCGGCGCATTCGCCAGGCCTTCGTCGGTGACGAGCAGCGGCTTCTTGATGCCCAGGCGTTCCAGCGCCACGGGCAATTCGGCGATGCGGCCCGGCCCCGCCCAAACGGTGGTCGGATAGTTCCAATTGCCTTTGACGTTCATGATCGAACCTAGATTTTCGTGCGGAGATGGAAGGATTTCGCGCGGGTGAGGTGATCGTACCCGAGCGTGGAGAGTGTCACGCCGCGCCCGGTATTCTTGACACCGGTCCAGGCGAGGGCCGGGTCGAGATAGTCGCAGCGATTCATGAACACCGTGCCGGTTTCGATCTGCCTGCCGATGCGCGCGGCGGCGGTTTCGTCCGACGTCCAGATCGCGGCGGTGAGGCCGAGATCGCTGTCGTTCATCAGCGTGATCGCCTCGTCGTCCGACGTCACCTTCATGATGCCGATGACGGGGCCGAAGCTTTCTTGGCTCATCACGCGCATCTTATGCGTCACGTCGACCAGCACATGCGGCGCCAAATACGGCGTGCCCGGCTTGTCGGCGGCGAAGTGCTTGGGATCGACCAGCGACCTGGCACCCTGTTTCACGGCTTCGGCGATTTGGCCGCGCACGAATTCGGCGGCGGAGCTGCGGACCATCGGCCCCAGATTCGTCGCCTTGTCGGTGGGATCGCCGAGCTTGTAGGTCTTGGTCAGGTCCACGAAGCCGGCGACGAATTTGTCGTAGAGGCTTTCGTGAACGTAGATACGCTCGATCCCGCAGCAGGATTGGCCCGAATTGAAGAAGGCGCCATCGACGAGGTTCTCGACCGCGTGGGCGAGGTTCGCGTCTTCCCGCACGTAAGCCGGGTCCTTGCCGCCGAGTTCCAGCCCCGCGCCGATGAAGCGCTCGCCGATGGCGCGCTGCACGGCTTTGCCGCCATCGACCGAGCCGGTGAAGCACACGTGATCGACGCGCGCATCGCCGATGATCTTGGCGGAGTCCGCGTGATCGGTGTGCAGGATCTGGAGCACGCCCGCCGGCAAGCCCGCCGCCTTCGCCGCCGCCGCGTAGCGTTCGGCGACCAGGGGCGTCTGGTGCGAGTGCTTCAGCAGCACGACATTGCCCGCGACGAGCGCGGGGACCACCGCGTTGACCGAGGTCAGCCACGGATAGTTCCAGGGTGCCACGACGAACACGAGGCCGAGCGGGTCGCGGCTGATGAAGCGCGTGAAGCCGTCCTTCGCCTCGGGCTTCGCGTCCGCCAGCGCTTGCGGCGCGATCGCCAGCATATGGCGCGCGCGATCTTCGAAGCCGCGCATTTCGCCCGGCGTCTGGCCGATCGGGCGGCCCATCTGCCAGGTGATTTCCTCGGCGTTGGCATCCTTGGTCGCCAGCACCGCCTCGACCAATTTGGTCACGGCGGCGATGCGCGCCGCCAGCGGCGTTTGGGCCCAGGCTTTCTTGGCGGCTTGCGCGGCCGCCAGCGCCGCTTCGATCGCTTTGCCGTCGGCAAGCGCGAGCGTGCGATAGGGTTTCCCGTCGACCGGGCTGACGATCGTGAATTCTTTGGTCATGTCAGATGATCTCGAAATAACGGGCGTGCTGCCAATCGGTGATCGCCTTGTTGTATTCGCGCTGCTCCCAATCGCGGGTCGCGGCGTAATGCTCGACGAATTCGTCGCCGAACAGATCGCGCGCGACCTTGCTGGCGGCCAGGCGCGCGGCCGCGTCGCCCAGGCTGCGCGGCAGATTGTCCTTGGGGTCGGGCTCGACCGCGTAGGCGTTGCCTTCGACCGGCGGCGGCGGTTCGATCTTGTTCTCGATGCCCCACAGGCCCGAGCCGATCGCGGCGGCGAAGGCGATATAGGGATTGATGTCGGCGGCGGCCACACGGTACTCGACGCGCTGCGATTTGGGCGAACCGGGAATCACGCGCAACGCCGTGGTGCGGTTTTCCACCCCCCACATCGACGCGGTCGGCGCCCAGTAACCGGGGATCAGGCGCGTATAGCTGTTCACCGTGCACGCAACCATCGCCAGCAATTCGGGCATCAAACGCTGCTGCCCGCCGACGAACCAGCGCATCGTGTCGGACATCGAATGCGGCTTCTTGGCGTCGTGGAACACCGGGTCGCCGTTCTTGTCCTTCAGCGACACGTGCAGATGGCCCGACTGGCCGGGCCAGTCATGCGACCATTTCGCCATGAACGTCACCATCTTGTTGTGACGTTCGGCGTAGACCTTGGTGAAGGTCTTGAACAACGCCGCCTTGTCGGCGGACGCGAGCGCTTCGTCGACCGTGATCGCGGCTTCCAGCACGCCCGCACCGGTTTCGGTGTGCAGGCCTTCGAGCGAAACGTCCATCTTGCGCATCATGTCGAGCAGGCCGTGATAGAACTCGGCATGCACGGAGCTGCGCAAAACGGAGTAGCCGTAGAAGCCCGGCGTGATGGTGCGCAAATTCTTGTAGTGCTTCTCGCGCACCGAAAACGGCGTTTCGTCGAACACGAAGAATTCGAACTCCGCCGCCGACATGACCGAATAGCCCATGTCGTCCGCGCGCTTCAGCACGCGGCGCAGCGCGCCACGCGGGCACACGTTTTCGGCCTTCTGCGCGAACTCGCTCAAGAACAGCACGGTCGAGGGTTCGAGCGGCATTTCGCGGCAGGTGTCGGGGATCAGGCGTACGGGCGCGTCGGGATAGGCCGTGTGCCAGCCCGTGTATTTGACGTTGTCGTAAAGCTGGTCGTTCGAATCCCAGCCGAGCACCACGTCGCAAAATCCGTATCCGCTTTTCAGCGCGGACAGGAATTTCTCGCGCGACATGTATTTGCCGCGCATGATGCCGTCGACGTCGAAAACGCCGACCTTCACGTTGTCGATCGCGCGTTCGGCGATCAGCTCGGCCGCGTCTTCGGCGGTTTTAACGGAACGTGTTTGCATGGAACGGAAGACTCCCCGGCGCCTGGTTCGATCGGCGCGCTAGGGACGGAGAATGCCCGACCGGCCGCCGCCGGTCGAGGGGTGCCGTCACGGAACGGTAATGATTCCTACTCGGCCGCCAGCGGGCGGTATTGGCGGCGCAGTTGCAGGCGCGTCCAAACCTCGTCCACCGCCACGACCAGCGCGTCCATCAGCTTGTCGTCATGGAACGGTGTGGCGGTGAAGCGTAGCCGTTCCGTGCCCCGCGGCACCGTCGGGTAGTTGATCGGCTGGACATAGATGCCGTGGCGGGTGAGCAATTCGTCCGAGGCCTGTTTGCAGGCGCGCGCGTCGCCCACCATCAGCGGCACGATATGCGTGGCCGAGGGCATGACCGGCAGATTGGCTTCGGCGAATTTGGCTTTGAGCCGCGCCGCCCGCTCGGCGAGTTGTTCGCGCTCGACGGTCGAGGATTTGAGATGTTCGATCGCGGCGCGCGCCCCGGCGGCGATCACCGGCGGCATCGAGCTCGAGAAAATGAAGCCGGGTGCGTGGCTGCGCACGGCATCGCACAGCGCCACGCTGGCGGCGATATAGCCGCCGACCACACCGAAGCCCTTGGCGAGCGTGCCTTGGATCACGTCCAGGCGCTGCATCGCGTTTTCGCGTTCGGCCACACCCGCACCGCGCGGCCCGTAGAGGCCGACCGCGTGGACCTCGTCGAGATAGGTCATCGCGTCGTATTGCTCGGCCAAATCGCAAATACGATGGATCGGTGAAACGTCGCCATCCATCGAATAGACGCTTTCGAAGGCGATCAGCTTGGGGCGCGAAGGCTCGATCGTCGCCAGCTGGCGTTCCAGATCGTCCGCGTCGTTGTGCTTGAAGATGCGCTTTTCCGCACCCGAATGCTTGATGCCCTCGATCATCGAGGCGTGATTGAGCTCGTCCGACAGGATGACGAGGCCGGGCAGCAGCTTGCCGAAGGACGATAGCGTCGCCTCGTTGGCGTTGTAGCCCGAGGTGAAGATGAGCGCGGCGGGCTTGGCGTGCAGATCGGCGAGCGCTTGTTCCAGCAGGATATGCTGGTGATTGGTGCCGGAGATGTTGCGCGTCCCGCCCGCACCGGCCCCGTTCGCCTCGACCGTCGCTTTCATCGCGGCGAGCACTTTGGGGTGCTGGCCCATGCCGAGATAATCGTTGGAGCACCACACGATGACTTCGCGCATGCCTTCGGGCGAATGCCACGAGGCGCGCGGGAAGGCGCCGCAAATGCGTTCGAGATCCGCGAAGACGCGATAGCGCCCTTCGGCCTTTAGCTTATCGATCGATTGGGCGAATGCCCCGTCATAGTCGCGACGCATCTTGCTACTTGCTCCCGCCGGCCTTCCAAGGTTCACCCCGGAATGCGCCGGATATTCCCTTAAAATCCGTGCCGTCCGCTTTGATTCACGTCAACAGCCCTTTAGCCCGGATCGCCGCCAAACCGTCGTCCAGTCCGCGCTTGAAGCGGGCGAGCAATTCGTCGATCTCGGCTTCGGTGATGATCAAAGGCGGGCAGACCGCCACGCGATTGTCGAACAACGGGCGTACGATCAAACCGGCGTTTTCGCAGGCCTTGCCGACCAAGGCGGCGGCCGGCTGGCCGGGCTCGAAGAACGTCTTCGAGGCTTTGTCCTTCACCAATTGCAGCCCGCCGATCAGGCCCATGCCTTGGACCTCGCCGACCAAGGGATGCGATTCGAACGCTTTGAGACCGGCTTGCAGCCGGGGCCCGACTTTGCGGACATGGCCGACGATATCGCGCTCGGCATAGATCTTCAGCGTTTCGATGGCGACGGCGGCGGGGACGGGATGCGCCGTATAGGTATAGCCGTGGCCGAACGTGCCGATCTTCTCGGATTGTTGGACCATCAATTCCCAGACCGGCTCGGAAATCATCACCGCCGAAATCGGCAGATAGGCCGACGACAGCGCCTTCGCGCAGGTGATGATGTCGGGCTGCATGTCGAAGCTTTGCGTGCCCCACATATTGCCCGTGCGCCCGAAGCCGCAGATCACTTCGTCCGCGACCAGCAGAATGTCGTATTTCTTCAGCACCGCCTGGATTTTGGGGAAATAGCCTTTGGGCGGCACGATCACGCCGCCGGCCCCCATGATCGGCTCGGCGAACATCGCGGCGATCGTCTCGGGATCTTCGGCCAGGATCAGCTTTTCGAGATCCTCGGCCAAGCGCGTGGCGAAGGCGTCTTCGCTTTCGCCGGGCAGCGCATGTTTGTAGTGATGCGGCGTCTGCGCGTAGGCGACCGGGAAGATCGGCAGATCGAAATCGCGCTGATTGGCGGGCAGGCGCGTGAGCGACGCGGACGCGATCGTCACACCGTGATAGGCCTTGTCGCGCGACAGGATCTTTTTCTTCTTCGGCTTGCCGCGCGCGTTCGACACGTACCAGACGAGCTTGATCGCCGTGTCGTTGGCTTCGGAGCCGGAGCCCGCGAACAGCACTTTCGACATCGGGACGGGGCTGATCTCCTTCAGCATCTCGGCCAGCACGATGCCCGGCTCGTGCGATTTACCGGCGAAAATATGGTAATAAGGCAGCTCGCGCATTTGCTTGGCGGCGGCGTCGGCCAAGCGCTTCTCGTCGAAGCCCAGCGACGCGCACCACAAGCCCGCCATGCCTTCCAGATATTCCTTGCCGGTGTCGTCGGCCACGAAAACGCCGCGCCCCTTCGCCATCACCAGCGGGCCATCCGTCTGGAAAGCGCGCAGATTGGTGTAGGGGTGGACGAGGGCGGCGATATCGCGCGCGGCCAGCGAGTTGCCGCGCGGGCGTTGATCGTTCATCTGACAAGGCTCCCGAATAGGGGGAAAGTTTAGCGCAAGACACCGGGCTTTGTCGCGCGTTCCGGGGACGTTCGCAGCCGCACAAGGTTAACGCCATGCGGCACGTGGTCGCGCAACCAAGATCGGTTTCCTTTCCTTGAGGGACGCGCTAACAAATGTGCATTCGGGCTGCGGCCCGGTTGTGGGACAAAAATCTGGCAAGGAAGTTGCCAGCCACGCCGGGCTCGCGATCCGGACGCTTCCGGGAGCCCCCGATCCCCGGACGCCGGCTGAACAGGACGGCGTCCAACAACTGAGGAGACCGAAATGGCCACCAAACTAGGCCGTATGGCCCGTCTTGCGTTCGCCGCAGGCGCCGTCGCGTTGCTGAGTGCCGCCGCCACGACCGCCGATGCGCGCACCTTCCGCATGTCCGTGTCGGGCGATGCGAACACGATGGATCCGCATTCGCAGAACGCCGGCAACGTGACGCTGTTGCTGCGCCAGATTTACGAGCCGCTGGTGTTCCGCGGCAAGAAACTCGAAATCATGCCGGGCCTTGCCGCCTCGTGGCAGCAATTGGAGCCGACGCGCTGGCGCTTCAATCTGCGCCCGGACGTCAAATTCTCGAACGGCAATGCGTTCAACGCCGACGACGTGGTCTATTCGATCCAGCGTTCGCTGCACGAATTCTCGCAATACGGCATCTTCACCGACACGATCGGCGAAGCGGTCAAGGTCAACGACCTGACCGTCGACATCATCACCAAGATCCCCGATCCCGTGCTGATCGACAAGCTGACCCAGGTCTACATGATGGATCTGGAATGGTCGCAGGCGAACAACGCCACGCGCCCGCAGAACGTGCGCGGTCGCGAGGAATCGTTCACCGGCCGCAACGCGATGGGGACGGGCCCGTTCGTCGTGCGCAGCCGCGAGCCGGACGTGCGCACGGTGCTGGTCCAGAACGCGAATTGGTGGGGCAACGCGTCGCGCGAATCGAACGTGACGGAAATCGTGTTCCAGCCGATCGCCTCGGCCGCCACGCGCACCGCCGCTTTGCGCTCGGGCGAGATCGACTTCATCCTCGATCCGCCGGTGCAGGACGTGCCGCAGTTGCAGGCGGCCCAAGGCCTCAAGGTCGTGATCGGCCCCGAAGTGCGCACGATCTTCATGTCGTTCGATACCAGCCGCGACGAATTGCTCTATTCGTCGGTGAAGGGGCGTAACCCCTTCAAGGACATCCGCGTGCGCACGGCCATGTATCAGGCCATCAATATCGACGCGATCCACACCCGCGTCATGCGCGGCCAGTCGGTCAATACCGGCTCGCTCTACCCCGATGCGGTCAACGGCTATTCAAAGGCCGACGACAAGCGCTATCCCTTCGACCTCGCCGCCGCGCGGCGCATGATGCGCGAAGCGGGCTACGCCGACGGGTTCGAAGTCACGCTCGATTGCCCGAACAACCGCTACATCAACGATGAAGCGATCTGCCAAGCGCTGGTCGCGATGTGGTCGCAGATCGGCATCAAGGTCAATCTGCTGGCCCAGCCGTTGGCGACCTACTTCCCCAAGATCCAGCGCGATGACACGTCGCTCTATCTGCTGGGCTGGGGTGTCCCGACCTACGACGCGCTCTATTCCTTGCAGGCGCTGCTGCGCACCAAGGACGGTCAGCCGGGCAACGGCACGTGGAACCACGGCCGCTTCTCCGACCCCGATTTCGACGCGCTGATCGACAAGATCAAGCTCGAAGTCAACGCGGATGCGCGACGCGCGCTGATCGCGCAGGTCAATAAGCTCTATCACGACCGCATCCCGCATATTCCGCTGCACCACCAGGTGATCCCCTGGGCGATGCGCTCGAATATCGACGTCGTGCACCGCGCGGATAACCAGCTCGAAGTGAAGTGGGTGAAGGTCAACTGAGCCTTCGTCCGGCGCCCCGGCGGCGATCCCGCCGCCGGGGAATTCGGGTGCCAGCACAAACATCATGATCGCTTTCGTCATCCGCCGATTGCTCCAGGCCGTGCTCGTCATGCTGGCCGTCGGCTTCGTGGGGTTCTCGCTGTTCGCCTATGTCGGCGATCCCGTCTCCATCATGTTGGGGCAGGATTACACGCAGGAAGCCCGCCAACGCCTGATCCACGATCTGGGTCTCGATCAGCCGTTCTTTATTCAATATGCGCGCTTCGTGGCGGGGGCCGCGCAGGGCGAATTCGGCATTTCCTATCGCCTCGCGCGCCCCGTATCGGAATTGCTGCTCGAACGCCTGCCCGCGACGCTGGAGCTTTCGTTCTGCGCGGCGGTGCTGGCGCTGGCCGCCGGCGTGCCGCTCGGCGTCTATTGCGGTCTCAACCGCGACGGCTGGCTCGCGCGCCTGCTGCTCAGCGTGTCGCTGATCGGCGTGTCGCTGCCGACCTTCCTGATCGGCATTCTGCTGATCCTGTTCTTCTCGGTCATTCTCGGCTGGCTGCCGTCCTTCGGGCGCGGCGACGTCGTCCAGCTCGGCGGCTGGTCGACGGGTTTCCTCACGCCCACGGGTTTGCGCGCGTTGATCCTGCCGTCGATCACGCTCGCCTTGTTCCAGCTCACCCTCATCATGCGTCTCGTGCGCTCGGAAATGCTGGAAGTCCTGCGCACCGACTACATCAAATTCGCGCGTGCGCGGGGATTGCGCAATCGCGCGATCAATTTCGGCCATGCGCTCAAGAACACGCTCGTTCCCGTCATCACGATCACCGGTTTGCAGCTGGGCGGCATCATCGCCTTCGCGATCGTGACGGAGACGGTGTTCCAATGGCCCGGCATGGGCTTCCTGTTCATCCAATCGGTGCAGGCCGCCGACGTGCCGGTGATGGCCGCCTATCTGATGCTGATCGCGTTCTTCTTCGTGCTGATCAATCTGATCGTCGATCTGCTGTACTATCTTGTCGATCCGCGTCTGCGCATCGACAAGGGTGCGGCCGGCGGTCACGGCGGACATTGAGGATGGTCATGGATATCGTCCGCCGCGCGCTCGACTCCGATATTTTCTACAGCTTCCGCCGCTCGCCCGTCGTCGTGGTCGCGGCGATCGTGACCGTCGCGTTTTTCGCGGGCGCCGTGTTCGCGCCGTGGATCGCGCCGCAGAACCCGTTCGATCTGCGCCAGCTCAATCTGATGGACGCGTCGCTGCCGCCGATGTGGCTGCCGGACGGCATGCCCGAATATCCGCTGGGCACCGATACGCAAGGCCGCGACGTGCTGTCGACCATCCTGTTCGGGTCGCGCGTGTCGCTGCTGGTCGGTTTCCTGTCGGTCGTGTTCGCGATGGCGCTGGGCGTGGGCCTCGGCCTCGTCGCGGGCTATATGGGCGGCACGGTCGATGCGATCATCATGCGCGTCGCCGACGTGCAGCTTTCGTTTCCGGCGATCCTGATCGCGCTGCTGATCGACGGAGTGGCGCGTATCGTCATCCCGCGCGAATTGCATCACGAGATCGCGGTCTACGTGCTGATCCTCGCCATCGGTTTCTCGGGCTGGGTGCAATATGCGCGCACGGTGCGCGGCTCGTGCCTCGTCGAGAAAAGCAAGGAATACGTCCAGGCCGCGCGGGTCATCGGCCGCCATCCCGCCGCGATCATGTTCCAGCACGTGCTGCCCAATGTGATGGGCCCGGTGCTGGTGATCGCGACGATCCATCTCGCCCTGGCGATCATCACCGAGGCGACGTTGTCGTTCCTGGGCGTGGGCGTGCCGCCGACCGAACCGTCGCTGGGCACGCTGATCCGCATCGGGAACAATTTCCTGTTTTCGGGCGAATGGTGGATCACCGTGTTCCCCGGTGCGGCCCTCGTGATCATGGTGCTTGCGGTCAATCTGCTGGGCGATTGGCTGCGCGACGCCCTTAACCCGAAGCTGCGTTGACGCCATGACCCAGAATCTTCTCGAAGTCGAAAATCTGCGGGTCGAGTTTCCCACACGCCGCGGCACGCTGGTGGCGGTGGACGACGTGTCGTTCGCCATCGCGCCGGGCGAAGTGCTGGGCGTGGTGGGCGAATCCGGGGCCGGCAAATCGCTGACCGGGGCCGCGATCATCGGTCTGCTGGAACCGCCGGGCCGTGTGGCGGGCGGCGAGATCCGCCTGGGCGGCAAGCGCATCGACAATCTGCCGTACGAGAAGATGCGCCGCATAAGGGGCAAGGAAATTGGTGCCATCTTCCAGGACCCGCTGACCTCGCTCAACCCGCTCTACACGATCGGACGGCAGCTGACCGAAACGATCCTGACGCATCTGGAGGTTTCGGAAAGCGAGGCGCGCGATCGCGCGATCAAGCTGTTGCAGGAAGTCGGCATTCCGGCGGCCGAGCGGCGCATCGACCATTATCCGCATCAATTCTCCGGCGGCATGCGCCAGCGCGTGGTGATCGCGTTGGCTTTGTGCGCCAATCCGCGCCTGATCGTGGCGGACGAGCCGACGACGGCGTTGGACGTGTCGATCCAAGCGCAGATCATCACGCTGCTGAAGCGCTTGTGCCGCGATCATGGGGCCGCCGTTATGCTGGTCACGCACGATATGGGCGTGATCGCGGAAACCGCCGATCGCGTCGCGGTCATGTATGCGGGCCGCGTGGCGGAGATCGGGCCGGTGCGCGACGTCATCAAGCGCGCCAAGCATCCTTATACCGAAGGGCTGATGGGCTCGATCCCCAAGCTTGGCGGCGACGAACATAGCCTCGCCCAGATCGACGGATCGATGCCGCGATTGACCGCGATCCCCAAAGGCTGCGCCTTCAATCCGCGCTGCCCCAAAGTGTTCGGTCGCTGCCGCGAGGAACGCCCCGAACCCATCGCGGTGGGCGACACCAAAGTCGCCTGCTGGCTTTACGATCCTGCTTTAATGGCGGCCACCGAATGAAACTCGTTGTCGCCAAAAATCTCGCGCGTCACTTCGACGTTTCCAAACCGCTCCTCAATCGCCTGATCGAGCGTTCGGGCCGCCAAATCCTGCGCGCGGTCGACGGGCTCGATTTCGATATCGCGCGCGGCGAAACGCTGAGCTTCGTGGGCGAATCCGGCTGCGGCAAATCCACGGTCGCGCGCCTCGTCGTCGGGCTCTACGGGCCCAGCGCCGGATCGATCGAATTCGACGGCCAGAACATGGCGACGATCCCGTCGGCCGCCGAAGGAGCGCGCATCCGCAAGCGCTTCCAGATGATCTTCCAAGACCCCTACGCCAGCCTCAATCCGCGCTGGCGCGTGGGCAAGATCATCGCCGAGCCGATCACCGTGCACGGGCTGATGTCCGATTCCGCGCAGATCAAAGCGCGTGTGGGCGAATTGCTGCGCCAAGTCGGCCTATCGCCGGCGGACGCGGATAAATTCCCGCATGAATTCTCGGGCGGTCAGCGCCAGCGCATTTCGATCGCGCGCGCCTTGTCGTCGAACCCGGAATTTTTGGTGTGCGACGAGCCGACCTCGGCGCTCGACGTGTCGGTCCAGGCGCAGATCCTGAATCTGATGAAGCAGCTTCAGCGCGATCTGGGGCTCACGTATCTCTTCATCAGCCACAATCTCGCGGTCGTCTATTACATCTCCGACCGCGTGGGCGTGATGTATCTCGGCCGCTTGGTCGAGATCGGCGACAAGAAAGCGATCTTCAACCGGCCGCAGCACCCCTATACGCGCATGCTGCTCGACGCGATTCCCGATCTCGACATGTCCGGCCGCCCGCGCACGCCGGTGGCGGGCGAGGTGCCCAACCCGATCAATCCGCCCACGGGCTGCGCCTTCCATCCGCGCTGCCCCTTCGCGAACGAGCGCTGTGCCGCCGAACGGCCGGTCTCGAAACTGTCGCCGACCGGCACGATGGTCGCCTGCCACGGCATCGAAGAAGGCCGGATTCCCCCCATCGTGCGCGATTACACGCCGCCGCCGGTCGTTTAGTCCCGGTATCCCCGTTATCCACAGGCTCAAGCCTCTGGCGCCGAGGGCCTCGTCTCCGCTACATCCTCGCGACTGACATTCCGGATTCGGAGCGGGACACATGGCGGACGGTGGCGATACGGGCGGCATTGCGGCGGCGAAACTCAAATCGTTCGTCGAGCGCATCGAGCGGCTTGAAACCGAAAAGGCCGATCTCGGCGCCGATATCCGCGAGGTCTATGCCGAAGCCAAGGGCAACGGCTTCGACACCAAGATCATGCGTCAGGTGATCAAGCTGCGCAAAATGGAAGAGCCCGACCGCAAGGAACAGGACGAGCTGCTCGACCTCTACCGCCGCGCACTGGAAGTCTGATCTTCGCGCGTCAGCGCCAGATCGCCATTTCGATTCCATAACGATCTTGGGGCGCCTGCACGGGCAGGCGTTCGGCTTTGCCGTGCGCGCGGCGCAGCGCGGTGAGGCACACCACGGCCGCGTCGATCACATCGTCCGGCGCCACAAGCTTGCGCGGGAACAGGTCGAGCCAATCGGGCAGATCGCCAAAGCCTTGCTTCGCCAATAGCGCCAAGCGTTGCGCCCGGCCTTGCGCCGTTTTCTTGGCCGCGCGCAACGGCGCGCCCGCCAAGCGGCCGAAGCAGAGTTCCGGATGCGATTCGAAAATCGGCGCGTCGGGCCGCGCACGAAGCAGCGCATCGACCTCGCGCATTTTTGGGAACAGGTTCCAGGCCTGTTTCGACAGGCCGATCCCGGCGGCGTTGCGATTGCGCGCGTTAGCGGCGGGATAGTCCTTCGCGGCGAGCGCTGCGCGACACGGGGCGGAAAACACGCATGACGCGCGGCCCGCCGGCCCCAGGATCGCGCGCGCGGCTTTCTCGCAATCGCGCCCGCCTTTCAGCGCGTCGTCGGCGAAGCCCATCGGCATATCGATCGCGATCCAAGCGGGTTGCTCGGGCGCATCGACGATTTCGGCGATCGTTTCGGCGAAACGCGCGAAGCCGCGTCCCGTCTTGGTGTGACGGAACACGGCGACCCAGCCGCCTTTGCAGCCATCGACCCCGGCGACGAACAACTATTCCGCCGCCACGAGCTGCGCCGCCGGATCGCGCAGGCGGGCGAGCAGCGCCGCCTTATGCGCTTCGGCCTTGGCGATATGCGATTCCTTCACCGGGCCGTAGCCGCGGATTTCCTCGGGGATCGAGGCAAGGCCCACGGCGGCTTCGTGCGTCGCGGGCGACAGGCATTCGAGGATTTCCGCGATCGTCGCTTCGTACTCGGCGATCAAGCGGCGCTCGGCTTTGCGTTCTTCCGTGCGGCCGAACGGATCGAGAGCCGAGCCGCGCAGGAATTTGAACTTCGCCAGCACGCTTAGCGCCGACAGCATCCACGGCCCGAAGGTTTTCTTGCGCGGCCGGCCGGTCGTCGCGTCGATTTCGCTCAGCATCGGCGGAGCGAGATTGAGTTCGATCTTGTAATCGCCCTCGAATTGCCGTGCCAACGCCTTGCGGAACGTCCCGTCGCTGTAGAGCCGCGCCACCTCGTACTCGTCCTTATAGGCGAGCAGCTTGGCGTAATAGCGCGCGACGGCGAGCGCCAAGCCCGTCCGGCCCGGCGTCTTGGCGGCTTCGGCGGCAGCGACTTTGCGCACGAGCGTTTCGTATTTGCGCGCGAGTGAATCGTCTTGATATGCCGCGAGATAGGGCAGGCGCGCCGCGATCACCTCGTTCAGCGTGTGCGCGAGTTTGCGTTCCGGCGGCAGCGTGGGCTTCGCCGCATCGCGCACCTTGTCGATTTCGACGGCGGCGAGGCGGCCCCAATTGAAGGCGCGTTTGTTGGCGTCGACCGCGACTTGGTTGAGTTCGATCGCGCGCATCAGCGAGTCGAGGCCGAGCGGGATCGTGCCCTGCTGCCACGCATAGCCCAGCATGAAGGGATTGGTCGCGATCGAATCGCCCATCAATGCGGTCGCCAAAGCGCTCGCCTCGACGAATTCGGCCGAGCCTTGGCCCACCGCATGGGAAATCGCGGCCTTCATGCCGTCGGCGGGGAAGGCGAGGTCGGGATTGCGCGTGAAATCGCCGGTCGGCGATTCATGCGTGTTGATCACGGCGCGGGTTTCGCCCACGCGCACGCGATCCAGCGTTTCCGCCCCCGCCGCGACGACCATGTCGCAGCCGAGCAGCAGCTTGGCTTCGCCCGCCGCGATGCGCACGGCGTGCAGATCGTCCGGATTATCGGCGATGCGGATATGCGAGAGCACGGCGCCGCCCTTCTGGGCGAGGCCGGCCATATCGAGCACCGACACGCCTTTGCCTTCCAGATGGGCCGCCATGCCGATCAACGCGCCGATGGTGACGACGCCTGTACCACCCACGCCGGTCACGAGAATGCCGTAAGGCGACGCACTGCCCGGCAAAGCGGGGGCGGGCAAGGCCGCGAAAGGATCGGCGCCGGACTCGAGCGCCTTGCTGCGCGGTTTGCGGACCTTGCCGCCCAGCACGTTGACGAAGGACGGGCAGAAGCCTTTGACGCAGGAGAAATCCTTGTTGCAGCTCGATTGGTCGATGGCGCGCTTGCGGCCGAATTCGGTTTCGACCGGTACCACCGACAGGCAATTCGATTGCACCGAGCAATCGCCGCAGCCTTCGCACACCGCGTCGTTGATGAAAATGCGCTTGGCCGGATCGGGATAGGTGCCGCGCTTGCGCCGGCGGCGCTTCTCGGCCGCGCAAGTCTGGTCGTGGACCAGCACGGTCACGCCCGGCGTATCGCGCAATTCCTTCTGCACGGCGTCGAGTTCGTCGCGGTGGCGGATTTCCACGCCGGGCGCGAAATCGGCTGGCCCATACTTTTCGGGATCGTCGCTGGTCACGACGATGCGCTTCACGCCTTCGGCCGCCACCATCTGGGTGATGCGCGGCACGGTCAATTGCCCGTCATGCGGCTGGCCGCCGGTCATCGCGACCGCGTCGTTGAACAGCAGCTTGTAGGTGACGTTCACCTTCGCGGCGATCGCGGCACGGATGGCGAGCGAGCCCGAATGGAAATAGGTGCCGTCGCCCAGATTCTGGAACACGTGTTTCGTGTCCGTGAAGGGCGACTGGCCGATCCACGGCGCGCCCTCGCAGCCCATATTGGTGAAGGTCGTCGTCTCGCGATCCATCCACAGCGCCATGAAATGGCAGCCGATCCCGGCCATCGCGCGGCTGCCTTCGGGCACTTTCGTCGAGGTGTTGTGCGGGCAGCCGGAGCAGAAATAGGGCACGCGCTTGAACGCATGGCCTTCGGGCGCCTGTTCCTGGCGTTCGAGGAAGGCGACGCGTTCGCGGATGCGCGGGGAGTCGTAGAACGGCTTCAGGCGTTCCGCGATCACCTTGGCGACCATCGCGGGGCTGAGTTCCCCGGCCGATGGCAGGATCCATTTGCCCTTTTCGTCGAACTTGCCGACGACGCGCGGGCGCACATCGGCGCGCCAATTATAGAGTTGTTCCTTGAGTTGGTTTTCGATCAGCGCGCGCTTTTCCTCGACGACCAGGACTTCTTCCAGGCCTTCGGCGAAATGGCGTGCGCCCTCGCGCTCCAACGGCCAGGGCATCGCGACTTTGTAAAGCCGCAGGCCGATTTGGGCGGCGAGCGCTTCGTCGATGCCCAGATCGTCGAGCGCTTGGCGCACGTCGAGATAGCTCTTGCCCGTCGTCACGATGCCGAAACGGGGCTTCGGGCTGTCGATGACGATCTTGTCGAGCTTGTTGGCGCGCGCAAACGCCAGTGCCGCGTAGACTTTGTATTTCTGCAGCCGGTGTTCCTGCTCGATCCAATGATCGGGCCAGCGGATATGCAAGCCGCCCGGCGGCATTTCGAAATCCGTCGGCGTCACGATATTCAAGCGATGCGGGTCGATCAGCACCGAGGCGGACGAATCCGCCGTCTCGCCCGTGCATTTGAACGCGACCCAGCAACCCGAATAACGGCTCATCGCCCAGCCATAAAGGCCGAGATCGAGGAATTCCTGCACGCCCGAGGGGTTCAGCACGGGCATCATCGCGGAGACGAATTCGTGCTCCGATTGATGCGCCAACGTCGAGGATTTCGCCGCGTGGTCGTCGCCCGCCAGCACCAGCACGCCGCCGTTGGGCGAGGTGCCGGCCGCGTTGGCGTGTTTGAACACGTCGCCGCAGCGATCCACGCCCGGGCCCTTGCCGTACCACATGCCGAAGACGCCGTCGTATTTGGCGCCGTCATACATGTTGACCTGCTGCGTGCCCCACACGGCGGCCGCGGCCAGTTCCTCGTTCACGCCCGGCGTGAAATGGATGTGGTGATCCTTCATGTGGCGGCGCGCTTGCCACATCGCTTGGTCGAGTCCGCCGAGCGGCGAGCCGCGATAGCCCGACACGAAACCCGCGGTGTCGAGCCCCGCGGCCAAATCGCGCCGGCGCTGCATGAAGGCAAGGCGCACCAAAGCCTGCGTGCCCGTGAGGTACACGCGCCCCGATTGGGCGACGTATTTGTCGTCGAGTGTCACGTCGAGCAGCGGGCGCGCGGGGAGAGCCATCGCCATTCCATCCCTGGATCGCGCGGAGTGGTCCTCCGCGTCGAAAGAAAGCGTAGCGAGTCGGGCGCCTTGTCTCAACGCCTGCCCGCGCCGTCGCATCAGAAAGCAAGAAGCTTCCCGGTGCATATGCGAAGTGGTTCCGGTTGTTGCCGCCCCGCAAGGGGGCGGCGCAACCTTCTTACGCGGCCGGGCGAACCAAGCCGCACGCTTTCATTTCGAAACGCGGCGGTGCGAGGTTACGCGGCCTTCGCGTGTCGCTTGGCGATCAGTTCCTCGATCACGTTGGCGATCAGCAAATGGCCGATCTCGCCCGCTTCGGTGCGGCCCATCGACAGGATCGATTCGGGATGGAACTGCACCGCCGCGATCGGCAGGCGCTTGTGGCGCACCGCCATCACCAAGCCCGCTTGCGTGCGCGCGACGATATCGAGTTCGCCGTGCGGAAACGCCGAGGCGCGCGCGTGCAGCGAGTGATAGGCGCCGACCGCACACGGGCTCGGCAAACCGGCGAACAGCCCGGTGCCGTCGTGTTCGATATCCCAGCGCTTGCCGTGGCGCGGCTCGGCCAGCACGTCGAGCGCGCCGCCAAAGGCTTCGACCGTGCCTTGCAGGCCCAGGCAGACGCCGAATTGCGCCAGGCCGCGTTCGGCCAACGCACGTACCAGCGTCGGCACGCCGAACTGGGCGGGCGTGCCCGGCCCCGGCGAATGCACGACCAGATCGGGCTTCAACGCGACGATCGCATCCGGCGTCAAACCGTGGCGATAGGTCGAGACGTCGGCGCCGGTTTGGCGGAAATAATCCGCCAGGGTGTGGACGAAGCTGTCTTCGTTATCGATCAGCACGATCCGCTTGCCTTTGCCCGGCAGCTTCTTCGCGGCTTCGCTGGCGGCGGCGGCCGGCGGGGCAAGCACGCGGAACAAGGCGCTGGCCTTGACGAAGGTTTCTTCGTTTTCCTCCATGCCGACCGAATCCCACACCATCGTGGCGCCGACGCGATAGCGCGCGACCTGCTTCTTCTTCTCGTCCTCGGTCAGATGCACCGTGCGGATCGTGATGCCGGTATTGACGTCGCCGTTGAACTGCAAGGCGCCGACCGCACCGCCATACCAGCCGCGCGGGCTCGTCTCCATCGCTTCGACGAT
The DNA here is from genome assembly GCA_965228135.1 of Tagaea sp. Classification (GTDB taxonomy): domain Bacteria; phylum Pseudomonadota; class Alphaproteobacteria; order CACIAM-22H2; family CACIAM-22H2; genus Tagaea. The sequence goes on along the minus strand of OZ245798.1, from coordinate 2,562,114 downwards.
TTCGACCGCCCATTTCTTCGGGGCACCGGTCAGCGTCACGGCCCACATATGCGAGATGAACGCGTCGAGGCCCGTCACATCGGGGCGCAAACGGCCTTCGACATGATCGACCGTGTGGAACAGGCCTTGATAGGCTTCGATCTGGCGCCGGCCGAGCAGCTTGACCGTGCCCGGCACGCAAATGCGCGATTTGTCGTTGCGGTCGACATCGGTGCACATCGTCAACTCGACTTCGTCTTTTTCCGAGTTGATCAGCGCCTTCAACCGCTCGGCATCCTCCATCGCGTTGCGCCCGCGCCGTGCCGTACCCGAGATCGGGCAGCTTTCCACCCGGTCGCCTTCGACGCGCACATACATTTCGGGGCTGGTGCCGACCAGACGGTCGGGCCCGAGCTGGAGATAGAACTCGAACGGGCTCGGGTTCACCTTCTTCAGCTTCGCGAACAACGCCGAGGGGGCCGCCTGATAATGCGCTTCAAAACGGCGCGACAGGACGACTTCGAAAATATCGCCCACGCGCATGCGCTCGCGCGCCACATCGACCATGCCGGCATATTGCTCGGCCGTCAGATCCGACGTGATCTCGGGCTTCGCCTTCGGCTCGGCGTAGCGCCGGCGCGGAACGGGCGTCCTGCACGCGCGCGACTTGCCTTCGGTCGATACGCGCGCGCGCGCGAAATCGTAATCGTAGCGAAAGGCGGTTTCCTTGCGCCGGTCGACGATCAGCATCCGGTCGGGAATGAACAGATGCAGATCGCGGGTTTCGGCCGGGCGATTCTGCGACAGCTTGATCGGTTCGAACTGGAACAGCAGGTCGTAGCCGAACGCGCCATAGAGCCCGATGAAGCCGTCCGCGATGCCTTTGAACTCGGCGACCAAGCGGCGCAGCGGCGAGAACAGCGACGGCTGCTGGCTGCGCTTTTCCTCCGCGAACGGCCCGGCGGCGGCGATCGTCTCGATGCGGCGATAACCGGGATCGCGCGCGACGATGCGCGCTTCGGCCATATCCTCGAAGATCGGATCGAGCAGATCGATCAGCACGATGCCGCGCTCGTTCAGCGCTTTGAGTTCCAGCTTGTTGCCGCCGCCGACGATCTCGACCGGCGGATCGGCGAAGCCGAACTCCCAACGCGAATAGCGGCCGGGATAATCGACGCCGGAGGAGAACAACCCGCCGCGCGTGCGGTCGAGTTTTTCGGCGAAACCGTCCAGCGCCGTGTCGTAGGCGAGCGTGCGGCGTTGTCGGGTCAGAACGAGGCCGGTGGGCGTGGTGAAGTCGTAACGCATCGCGGGAGTTCCTTGAAATCGGGGCGACCGGACGGAATCCCGCTAACGGGGATGCGCAAAACGGCCAATACGGGCGGAGAAAAGGGGAAAGGGTTGGCTGGCGCTCAGCGCCACCAACGGGACCAGCGGACGATACGGATCGCGCGCGGTTGCATGACCTTTCGGGAACTCCCCTTATGAAGGCCGCTACGCTAGCGATCCTTCGGGCGCCTGTCCAGCACGGGTTTCGGCGCGGCCAAACGCGCGATGGCGAGGTCGATGAACGCGCGCAGTTTCGCCGGAATATGCAGGCCCGCACCGGGCGGCGGGTACAGCACATTGATCGGGGCGGGCGGCGGCGCGAATACGCTCAAGATTTCGACGAGCTTGCCCGCCGCCAGCGCCGTCTGCGCTTGATATTCGGGTAAGCGCGCGATCCCGGCCCCGGCGATCGCCGCCGCAAGGATCGCGGCGGGCGAGTCCGCGACGAAGCGTCCCGTCACGACGCGCTCGCGAAATTTGCCGTTCTGGCGAAAGCGCCACGCGACCGTGCGGCCGGCCCCGCGCCAGACGAGGCATTCGTGGTTGTCGAGATCGGCGGGCCCGCGCGGCTCGCGGTGCTGCGCGAGATAGTCGGGCGACGCGACGGTGACGATCCGCGTCTCGCCGATGCGCCGCGCGATCAGCGTGCCGGGCGGTGGGGTGCCGATGCGCAAGCTTGCGTCGAACCCGCCGGCGATCGGATCGACGGCATGATCGTCCAGCGTCAGATCGACGGACATGGCGGGATAGGTCGCGATCAATTCGGCCGCCAGCGGGGCGACATGGATCGCGCCGAATTGCGTGGGGGCGGTCAAACGCAGCGTGCCGGAAGGGCCGGTATCGGCACCCTTCAACGCCGCGCGCGCTTGCGCCAATTCGGCCAAGGCGCGCTGTGCAGGTGCCAAATAACGCTGTCCCGCTTCAGTCAACGACAAGGCGCGGGTGGTGCGCCGTGCCAGCCTTGTGCCCAGCCGCGCTTCCAGTGCCGCCAGCAAACGGCTGGCGCGCGCGGGCCCCACACCCAATTCGCGGGCGGCGGGGGCCAACGCGCCGCGTGCGGCAAGCGCCACGAAAAGTTCGAGTTCGGCGAGGCGGTCGGTCATTCGTGCCTAAATCGAAAGAATGAAACGCGATCTTATCGATTTCGGATCGGTCGGGACAGGCCCATGTTTCGGGAACGGCCGCTGCTGGCCGAAACCCGATCCGAAAAGGAAACGCGCCCATGAACACGATTACCCGCCTGACCGACGCCCAAGCCCAAGGCTCCGTCGCCGAAACCTTCGCCGCCGTCAAAGCCAAATTCGGCGCGGTGCCCGACATGTTCCGCGCCCTTGCCAATTCGCCGGCGGCGCTGGGCGGCTATTTCGCGTTCTCCGGCGCGCTCGCCAAAGGCACGCTGGGGGCGGCGACGGCCGAAGCGATCGCGCTGGCGAGTGCCGCGCATCATGGTTGCGATTTCTGCGCGGCCGCGCATGGCCAGCTCGCCAAGGGTGCGGGCCTGACCGCCGCCGATATCGCGATGGCGCGCAAAGGGCAGGCGCAGGATGCGCGTGTCAAAGCGGCGCTCGATCTTGCCGCCGTCTTGTGGGAAGGCCACGGCAAGAATGCGGATGCGGCCGTCGCCGCCGCGAAGTCGAAAGGCCTGTCGGACGGCGACATTGCCGAGATCGCCGGCCATGTCGCGCTCAACATCTTCACGAATTTCTTCAACAACCTCGCCCATATCGAACCGCCGGCCGCGTGGCGCGCGACGGCCTGAAGGAGGAAATCATGGGACGCCATTACGGCGAGCTTGCGTTCACCGATTCCGTCCGGCGCTTCCAAGCGTCGGACGGGTCGGCCGCGTCTTATGCCCGCCAGCAAGCGAAAGGCGGGCGCGATAGTGTGACGCCCGATCTGGCGGCGTTCCTGGCGCAGACGCGGTCGTTCTACATCGCCTCGGCGTCGGCCGACGGGCGGCCTTATATGCAGCATCGCGGCGGACCGGCGGGATTCCTGAAGCCGATCGACGAGAAGCATCTCGGCTTCGCCGAATTCTCGGGCAACCGGCAATTCATCTCGCAAGGCAATCTCGCGGAAAACGATCGCGTGCTGCTCTTCCTGCCCGATTATGCCCATCGCCGGCGTGTGAAAATCTGGGGCCGGGCGCGAATCGTGGCGGACGAGCCGGCGTTGCTCGAGCGGCTGACCGATCCGAACTATCCCTACGTTCCGCAGCGCGCGATCGTGATCGAGATCGAGGCCTGGGACACGAACTGCCCGCAGCATATCCCCCAATTGCTGCCGGCCGAGGACGTGGCCGAGCTGGTGACGGGCTTGCGTACGCGCGTCGCCGATCTCGAAACGCGATTGCGGAATGCGGGCATCGATCCGGGCTAAGCTCGCTCTTGTGCGATTCCCTTGGGCCGATCGGACGGGAAGAACCGTCCCGTTGAAACTCGTCGTCTTCCTGGCGCTGTTCGTGCCGGGCTTGTGGGTCGCCTATGCGTTGGCGACCGGCCAGCTCGGCGGACAGCCCTTGAAGGAGGCGACGCGCCAGCTCGGCACGATGGGCCTGCGGCTTTTCATGTTCTCGCTCGCCGTGTCGCCGTTGCGCTCGCTCTGGCATTGGCCGACGGCGATGCTGATCCGCCGCATGCTGGGCGTGGGCGCCTTCGCCTATCTCGCTTTGCATTTCACGATGTATGTCGCGAGCCAAGGCTTCGATCTGGCGACCGTCGCGTCGGAAATCGTCTTGCGCATCTATTTGACGATCGGCTTCGTCGCGTTGCTGGGGTTTGCCGCCCTCGCGGCCACCTCGACCGACGGGATGATCAAACGCCTGGGCGGCAAGAATTGGCGGCGCTTGCACAAGCTCGCCTATCCGCTGGGCGTATTGGCGATCGTACATTTCTTCCTGCAGGCGCGCCTCGACGCGATCGAGACCCAGGTCACGGCGGGGCTGTTCGTCTGGGCGATGGCCTGGCGCGTCGCCAAAGCCTATGGCCAAGCGGGCTGGGCCGTAACGCTGGCGCTGGGGATCGCGGCGGCGTTGCTGGTGCCGCTGGCCGAGGCGGGGTTCATCGCGATCAAGCTCGGCGCGCCGTTCTGGATGGTCTTCGCGGCCAATTCCGACCCCGAATTGGCGCCGCGCCCGGCCCATGTGATTTTGGCCTTCGTGGGTGCGGTTTGCGCCGTTGCTTTCGCGCGCGCGAGGCCATAGAAAACGGGCCCATGACCGTTCTCGTGACCGGAGCTGCCGGGTTCATCGGCTTCCACCTTTCCAAGGCGCTGATGGCGCGTGGGCAGGACGTGGTGGGCTTCGACAATTTCGATCCCTATTACGATGTGCGCCTGAAAGAAGCGCGCGCGGCGGAGCTTGGGAAGAACAAGCAATTCCGCATGGTGCGCGGCGAATTGGCGGCCGACGGCGCGTTCGCCGCGGCGCTTGCCGATAAGTCGATCGACCGCGTCGTTCATTTGGCGGCGCAAGCGGGCGTGCGCTACTCGCTGTCGCATCCGGAGGTCTATATCCGGACCAACATCATCGGCCATTTCAACGTGATCGAGGCGTGCCGCCGGCGCGGCGACATCAAGCATCTCGTCTACGCCTCGTCCTCGTCGGTCTATGGCGGCAACGAGAAACTGCCGTTTTCGGTCGACGACAAGATCGACAAGCCCGTGTCGCTCTACGCCGCCACCAAGGCCGCGAACGAGCTGGTCAGCCACGCCTATTCGCATCTGTTCGCCGTGCCCGCGACGGGTTTGCGCTTCTTCACCGTCTACGGCCCCTGGGGCCGGCCGGACATGTCGCTGTGGATTTTCACCAAGGCGATTTTGGAAGGCAAACCGTTGCCGCTGTTCAACGGCGGCGAGATGCGGCGCGACTTCACCTATGTCGACGATATCGTCGCGGGCGTGATCGCGGCCCTCGACCGTCCGCCGGTGGCGGGCGACAAGACGGCGGCGCATCGCGTCTATAATCTCGGCAATCACCGCTCCGAACCGCTGATGCGCTTCGTCGAGCTGATCGAGCGCGCGACGAACCACAAGGCGATCCTCGACAAGCAGCCGATGCAGCCCGGCGACGTGCGCGAAAGCTTCGCGGATATCGAAGCCTCGCGCCGCGATCTGGGCTTCGAGCCGAAGACGACCATCGATGTGGGCGTGCCGCGCTTCGTCGATTGGTTCCGCGCCTATAACGGCATTTGAGGGCTGTGATGGAAAAGCGCTTCGACCCCAAGGCACTGGCGCCCGAAATTTTCGACGCGCAAATCAAGCTCGGCATGGCGGTCAAAACCTGCGGTCTCGATCTGGCGCTGATCGAACTCGCCCAGGTCCGCGCGTCGCAGATCAATGGCTGCGCGTATTGCCTCATCCTTCACCTCGCCAACGCGCGCAAAGCCGGGGTGTCGCAGCGCAAGCTCGATTTGCTCGCGGCCTGGCGCGATTCACCCGATTTCGACGCGCGCGAGCGCGCGGCGATCGCGTGGTCGGAAACGCTGACGCATATCTCGCATGGCGGCGTGCCGGACGAGGCCTATAAGGCGGTGCGGGCGGCGTTCAACGAGACGGAAATCGCGCAGCTCAGCTTCGCGATCGGGCTCATCAACGCGTGGAACCGCGTGATGGTCGCGGCCCAGGTTCCGCCCCCGTAAGACTCTAAATTTTCATCGCCGCGATGCGCTGGACGATCGCCGGTTTGGGCGCGTCGACATAGCGGTCTTCGAACGCCACGATCACGAATTGGTTCAGCGTGCGCGCGACCAATTCGTTGGGGTCGAGCAGAAAATCGGGATTGTCGGGCTTGCCGTAGGCTTCGTTGCCGCGCGCGAACGTCTCGTAAATCAGGATGCCGCCGGTGCGGATCGCCGCGAACAGATCCGGGAAAAGCGGCCGGTGGAGATAATTGGTCACCACCGCGGCGTCGAAGACTTGTCCCTGGAGCGGCCAGGGCGAACCATCCTCCAGATCGGCCTGGATCGCCGTCACGCCGGGCAGATGGGCCAGCGCCGAGACATCCTTATCGACCGCGACCACTTTGCGCCCGTGCCAGGCGAAATAGCGCGAATGCCGCCCGCCGCCGGCGGCGAGATCGAGAACCGTGCCGCCCGGAGCCACCAGCCCCGCATGGGCCTCCACCCAGGGCGAAACCTGCTGCAAAGCATGATGGGGGTTCATTTTCCCTCTCTTGCATTTCCGGCGTCCGGGCGCCAAATAACATTCATGATCGTGTTCGACTTGCAGTGCCGCAAGAAACACCGGTTTCAAAGCTGGTTCAAGGACGGCGCGTCGTTCGACCGCCAGGCCAAGCGCGGCTTGGTCGAATGCCCCGTTTGCGGCGACGTGAAAATCGAAAAGGCGCTGATGGCGCCGCGTTTGGCCGGGACCAAGAAGTCCCGCAAACGCTTGCCCGTGCCCGCCGAGGCGGTTGCGAACGAAGCGCCCACGCAAACCGCGACCGGTCCCGATCCGGCGACGGCGAAGGCGGCCGAGCTCCACAAGGAACTCGCGAAGCTGCGCGAGCATGTCGAAAAGAACTTCGAGAATGTCGGCGACGATTTCGCCGAACAGGCGCGCGCGATGCATTACGGCGAGCGCGACCACAAGAACATCTATGGCGAGACGAGCGACGAACAGGCGCAGGAACTGGCCGAAGAAGGCGTGCCGGTCGCGCGTATTCCCTGGGTTCGCCGTAACGCCTGAAAAACCTACCTCACCCTGAGCTTGTCGAAGGGTGAGGCCTCATGGTTCGACAAGCTCACCATGAGGTTCGTTACCGCTTCGCTTTGACCTCGATCGGCACGCCGGGCATGTGCTTGGTGGTCTTGATCGTCAGCGCCGATTTGACGGTCGAAACATTGGGCGCCGCGGTCAGCTGCGTCGTCAGGAATTTCTCGTACGCGTCCCAATCGGCCGCGACGACCTTCAGCAGAAAATCGGTCTCGCCGGTCAGCATGTGGCACTCGCGGACCATCGGCCATGAGTCGATGAGTTCGTGGAAGGCGCGCAGATCGACTTCGGCCTGGCTTTTGAGCGACACGGACGCGAACACCGTCACGCCATAGCCCAGCGCGTGGGGATCGATCTCCGCGTGGTAGCCGCGGATGATCTTGGCTTCCTCCAGCACGCGCACGCGGCGCAGGCAGGGCGGCGCCGAGATGCCCGCGCGCTTGGCGAGGTCCACATTGGTCATCCGCCCATCCGCCTGGAGGTCATGGAGGATCTGGTGGTCGACGTCGTCAAGCTTGTGGCCGCGCATAATTACTGTCCGGTACCCTGGGTGAATTGAAATAATGTTAGCAATCGCCGGGCCACGCGCCTAGCCCTGTGTAAAAAAATTGCGCGACGCCGGGGGGACGGGTAGGGACCGCAGGCAATGACGAACCGCCCGCGCACCGCCTGGATCATCAGCCCCGGCCAAGTCGGCATGAAGGCCCAATGCCGGGGCCTGGCCGAGGCCTTGGGCCTGACCTACGAATTCAAGGACGTGAAGTTCCGCTGGCCCTATCGCTGGCTGCCGGAACGTCTGCTCGCCGGCAATCCGTTCGACATGCTGGACGCCGGCAGCCCGCGCGTCGATCCGCCTTGGCCCGACGTGGCGATCACGCTGGGCTCGCGCTGCGCGCCGATCGGTGTCGCGATGAAGCGCCGCTCGGGCGGCAAGGTGGTCGCCATCCATGTGCAGAAACCCAACGTGCCGCCCGAATGGCTCGATGCCGTCGTCTCGCCTTGGCATGATGGTTTGAAGGGCGCCAACGTCATCGAAACGCAAGCCGCACTGCATTATGTGACGGCGGAGAAGCTCGCGGCGGGCGCCGAGGAATGGCGCGCGACCTTCGCGAAACTCAAGCGCCCGCTTGCCGGGATCATCCTCGGCGGGTCGAACGGCTTGCGGCGCTATCGCTTTTCCGACGCGGCCGTCGCGCGCATCGACGACAACATACGTATGCTCGCCGCATCGGGCGTGGGCTTGGCGCTCACCACCTCGCGTCGCACCGATGCGAATGCGCGCACGAAGCTGGTGCGCACGGTGCGCGCGCTCGGCGGGTTTGCCTACGACACCGAGGACGGCGGGCCCAACCCCTATCTCGGCATTCTGGCGCTGGCCGACGTCTTGGTCGTGACCGAGGATTCGGTGTCGATGACCAGCGAAGCGCTCTCGACCGGAAAACCGGTGTTGGTCGCCGATTTGGACGGCAAATCCGGCCGAATCGCCGCCTTCCAGGCGGAAATGCGCCGCCAAGGCCGGACCCGCGCCTTCGAAGGGCGACTGGATACTTGGACCTACGATCCGCCCCGGGATACCGAGCGCGCGGCCCTTGAAATCAAACGCCGATTTGGCTGGGGATAAGGATTCAAAATTCTTTTGGACCCGCTAGGCGTGCGCAAACATGCCTGATAGGTTTGCGCCGTACGCATAGCGGAGTCCGATTCCATGCCACAGACCCATCGCACCAAGGTTCTCATCATCGGGTCGGGCCCTGCCGGTTACACCGCCGCGATCTATGCGACCCGCGCCAATTTGTCGCCGATTCTGGTGCGCGGCATGCAGCCGGGCGGCCAGCTTTCCATCACCACCGATGTCGAGAATTTCCCCGGCTTCGAGAAGGCCATCCAAGGCCCGTGGCTGATGGAGCAGATGTACAAGCAATGCGAGCATATCGGCACGCTGATCCTGGAAGATCTGATCGTCGATATCGATATGTCGAAGCGCCCGTTCGTGGCGAAGGGCGATTCGGGCGATACCTACATCGCCGACACGGTCGTGATCTGCACGGGCGCGCAAGCGCGCTGGCTTGGCATCGCGAGCGAAGATAAATTCCGCGGCGGCGGCGTTTCGGCTTGCGCCACCTGCGACGGCTTCTTCTTCCGCGGCAAGAAGGTCGCGGTCGTCGGCGGCGGCAACACCGCGGCCGAGGAAGCGCTCTATCTCACCAATCACGCCAGCAAAGTGACGCTGATCCATCGCCGCGATTCGTTGCGCGCGGAGAAGATGATGCAAGCGCGCCTGCTGAAGAATCCGAAGATCGAGATCATCTGGAACGCGGTGGTCGAGGAGATCGTGGGCGAGGATTCGCCCATCCCCGGCGGTGCCGCGACCGTGACGGGCTTGAAGCTGAAGGACACCGTAACCGGGGCGTCGTCGTCGATCGCGGTCGACGGGTTGTTCGTGGCGATCGGCCATGTGCCGTCGACGTCGCTGTTCAAAGGCAAACTCGCGATGGATGCGGAGGGCTATTTGTTGACCAAGCCCGATTCCACCGCGACCGACGTGCCCGGCGTATTCGCCGCGGGCGACGTAAAAGACAAAATCTTCCGCCAGGCGGTGACCGCCGCGGGGATGGGGTGCATGGCGGCCTTGGAGGCCGAGAAATTCCTCGCCCACGAGGAAAGCGCCCATCTCGTCGCGGCCGCGCAGTAAGGCGGAAGGACAGGGAGCGACGTTCCGATGGATTGGGACAAACTAAGGGTGTTTCACGCGGTCGCCGAGGCGGGGTCGTTCACCCATGCCGGCGACAAGCTGAACCTGTCGCAATCGGCGGTCAGCCGGCAGATTTCGGGTCTGGAAGACTCGGTGTCGGCGCCGCTGTTCCATCGCCATGCGCGCGGGCTCATTCTGACCGAGCAAGGCGAGCTGCTCTACAACGCCGTGCGCGAGGTTTTCGCCAAGCTCGCGATGGTCGAAACCCAGCTTGCCGAGACGAAGGAAAAGCCGACCGGCTTGCTGCGCGTCACCGCGACGGTGGCGTTCGGCTCGGTGTGGCTCGCACCGCGTCTGGGCGAATTCCTCGACCAGTACAAAGACGTGCAGGTCGAGATGAAGCTCGACGATCGCGAGCTCGATCTCGGCATGCGCGAAGCCGATTGCGCGATCCGCATGCATCCGCCTCGCCAAGGCGACCTCATCCAGCGCCATCTTCTGTCGGTGCATGTGCACGCCTACGCGAGCCAAGCCTATATCGAACGCCATGGCATGCCCAAGACGGCGACCGATCTCGATAAGCACAAGCTGATCGTCTATGGCGATGATCCCAATCCGCCCTTTCCGAACGTGAACTGGCTGTTGGAGGCGGGCACGACCGGCGGGCGCAAGCGCAAGCCGACCTTGCGCGTGAACAACGTCTACGGGCTGCTGCGCGCGGTCGAGAGCGGGATCGGCATCGCCGGCTTCCCCGACTACATGGCCAACCAGTCGGAGAAGGCGGTCCGCATCCTGCCGGAGCTCGAAGGCCCGACCTACGAGGCGTATTTCGTTTATCCAGAAGAGCTTCGTAGTTCGAAGCGCATCGCGGTGTTCCGCGACTATCTGGTCCAGAAGGTCGCCGAATCTCAGTTCTAACCCGGCGTTGATCGGTTACCGCCTAGGCGGTAGCGGGTTGTTCGTTGTGCGCTGCGGCGAAAATCGACACGGTTTTGGGCGCCAAAAACGGCAAAAACGCGTTGTCGACGAAGGGTTTAGATGGGCATGCGAGATGCGCAGCCCTTCCATGCCATTTTTGCCATTTTTTCAAGCAGTTTAGTCCCTATGTTTGTCTTGTCGGTTTTGCGGCGCACCTAGCGCCCTTGCCGAAGGGCCCTCTCTTCGGAGCGGGCGGGGTTCTCTGAACCCTACGTCTCCCAGACGTGAAGCCTCCCTGTTCAACTCGCCCGGAGCCTTGGCTCCGGGCGTTTTTTTTGGTCTGGACGCCCCGCGACACGGCGTCGCGCCATACCCCAGATTTGCGCTGGATCAAGGCCGGGCGGGTCGCCTTGCGGGCATGAAGCCCTCGTCACTCTCGCGAGGCTTTCGTTCGTTATGGCGTTTATCGATCTCGACGCGTTGCGCGCCGCCCCGCTGCGCCGCGAACCTTTCGATCATTTCCTCGCGACCGGCATTTTGCGTCCCGGTGCCGCCGAGGAAATCGAGCGCGATTTCCCCAAATTGTCGGGTGCGGGTCTTTACCCGGCCGACGAGGCCGGCGGCGGCCCCGCCTTCCGCGCGCTGATCGACGAAATCCAAAGTCCGGAATTGCGCGAAGCCTATGCCGCGAAATTCGGCGTCGGCCTCGACGGGCGGCCCTTGATGGTCACGGTGCGCGCAAGGGCGCGGGCGCGCGACGGCAATATCCATGTCGATTCGACGGCGAAATTCGTCACGTCGCTGCTCTATCTCAACCGCCCGTGGCAGGGCGATGGCGGGCGTTTGCGCTTCCTGCGCGGGCCCGACGACATCGACGACTATATCGCCGAAGTGCCGCCCGACGCGGGCACGCTGGTCGCCTTCCGCCGCACCGAAAATTCCTGGCACGGCCACAAGCCCTTCGAGGGCGAGCGGCGCTACGTGATGTTCAATTGGATGACCGGCCGCGCGATCGCCGCATGGGAAATCGCGCGCCATCGCGCCTCGGCCTTCGCCAAGCGTCTTCTGTCCGGCGGCGAGGAGGCCGCGTGATCATGGAAGTTGTCGATATCTGCGCCGTGAAGATCGCCGATTCTTTCGCCGCCAGCCTCGCCTCGGCGCGGATCCGCGAAACGCCCTTCCGCCATTGGCTGCTGACCGACGCGTTGCCCGACGAAGTCACGCATGCGATCGCCGAATTGCCCGCCCCGCCGGCCGAGATCGGCGATACGCAAGGGCGGCGCGAGACGCATAACTCGAGCCGCCGCTTTTTCGCCCCCGGCGATTTGTGGGACGGGACTTGCCAAGCGGTCGCGCAGACCTTCCAGTCGCCCGAGACGGTGGCGATGCTGGCCGAGGCGACCGGCGCACCCTTGGAAGGGGCGAGCTTGCGCATCGAGTACTGCCAGGATCGCGACGGGTTCTGGCTGGAGCCGCATACCGATATCGGCGCCAAGCTTTTCACCATGCTGGTCTATCTCGGCGACGATCCGGCGATGGGCACGGATATCTACGATTCCGATAAGCGCCATCTGGGCGCGGCCCCGTTCGGTTTCGGGCGCGGGCTGATTTTCGTGCCGGGCGACGACACTTGGCACGGCTTCGAAAAGCGCCGGATCGACGGCGTGCGCCGGTCGATCATCGTCAATTACGTGAAGCCCGAATGGCGCGCGCGCCACGAGCTGGCTTTCGCCAACACCCCGGTTCTATTCCCGAATTAGAGGTCATTGCTGCATTGCACAAAAGGCCTTTGACCCCGGGTTGGGGTAGAGGGATAGTGCCGATACCGGATGCGTGACCGCGTCGGGCGACCCGTCTTCGAACATGGGCGCCCCGGTCATCCCCCGCCGGTGGAGCGAAACGTCCGATTCCCATTGTTTGGCGAGGGAGCCGGGCGAAATGCGTTACTTCCGACGTTTACACTCTTTCGATGCCGAAGCGCTGGCCGCACATCTGGTCGCGTTGGATTCGCACGACCGGCGCTCGCGGTTTTCCGCCCCGGTCTCCGATCAGGCGATCCGCGCTTATGTCGCGGGCATCGATTGGCGCCGGGCGGCGATCATCGGCTGCTTCGACGGCGCCACGCTGATCGGTACGGCCGAATTGCATTTGCCGGCCGCGGGCGATGCGTCGCGCGAGGGCGAATTCGCCGTCGCGGTGGCGCCTGCGCGCCGCGACGAAGGCTTGGGCAGCGAATTTCTGCGCCGCGTGATCGTGCTGGCGCGCAACCGGATGCTGCGGCGTTTGCGGATGGTGTGTCTGCTCGACAACGGGCCGATGCGCCGCATCGCGCGTAAGTTCGGCGGCGAGCTCGACATCACCGACGGCCAAGCCTGGGCCGATCTGCGGCTGCCGTTCCCCGATCCGCTATCGCTCGCCAGCGAAGCCTACGAGGAGAGCTTCGGCCTTGCCGCCGCGATGCAAACGCGGCACGGGCTCGCGTTGGCCTAAGCGCGCGTCAACGCGGCTTCGAGATTATCGGCGAATTCGGCGGCGCCGAAGCGCGGGCTTGCCCACGCGGCCCCCGCCGCGGCGAGGTTTCGCGCGAACGCCGCATCGTCCATGACGCGCGCGATTTGTTGCGCGAGGGCGGCACCATCGCCCGGCGAATAAAGCAGGCCGGTTTTGCCATCGTCGATCAATTCGCGTGTACCGCCGGCATCGCTCGCGATCACCGGCACATTCGCGCGCAAGGCTTCGACGGTGACGCGGCCGAAGGCCTCGTTGCGCGACGTGACCAGCACGGCGCTTGCTTTCGCAAGCCGTGCGCCCAGATCGCGCACATGGCCGTGGAAATGCGTTTGCGCTTCCACGCCGCCGTCGCGCGCGGCGTCGCGCAAGCGTGCGGTGTAGCCTTCCGCCCCTTCGCCGAAAAAATGCAGATGCGGGCGCTTGTTGCCGCGCACCAGGATCGTCAACGCGGCGATCGCGTCGCCTTGGCCCTTTTGCGGATTGAGCGAGCCCGGCAAGGCGAGATGGAACGCGCCGGCGGGTTCGAGATCGGGCACTTCGGCCGCCGGTGTTGGATCGATCCGGTAATAGACGCGGACGATTTTCTCGCGCGGCAGGAAGTTCGCGTATTTCGCCGCGACGGCGTCCGAATTGACGATCGCCAGCGCCGTCGTGCGCCGCATGATCGCCGCCGCCCATGCGTCGCCGCCCGCGAATTCGAGGCCATGATCCTCGCGGCCGAATTCGTGGATCCACCAGACATGTTTGAGGCCCGCGCGTTCGGCGGCCAGCGCCCCCACGCCCAACACCATCGTGTTGGTGACGACGAGGTCGGGCTTCGCGTCGCGCAGCAGCGCGGCCAAGGGCGCCGTCGCGCGCCAGGTGCGCCAGCGCAAGCGCCAGGCTTTGCGGCCCTTCGTGCTGGCCCACAACGGCAGAGCGACGATGCGATGTTTGACGCCGATCTTGTCGAGCCGCGCGATCATGCTGCCCGCATCGGGCATCCAGACTTCGGCGCTGTGGCCGCGCGCGACCAAAGCTTCGATCCCCTCGACCATCGCCGAGGTCGCCCCGCCCAAATCGCCTTGGTGCGAGAGGAAGAGAAGCTTCACCGAAATGCGCCGTGGCGTGAGGGAGTCAACGTGCGGACCTCATGGTTCGACAGGCTCACCATGAGGTTCAAGAAGTAGGCCTCACCCTGAGCCTGTCGAAGGGCGAGGCCGGTCCAAAACTGCCGCGTGTCAGAACCCGAACATGTGGTCGAGGCTGAAGCGCCCATCGGGTTCGGCGAGGCCGTGATAGCCGAACAGGCGGCAGCTGCGATCGCGGATCAGCACATAGCCGCCATTCGCCGCTTTGGCGATGCCGGCTTTGGCGAAATGCTCGCTGACGCGCCACAGGCGCGAGCCCGAGCACGGGATCGCCAGCGACGATTCCGCGATCTTGGTGCCGGTCGCGTCGTGCAGCTCCAACACCGTCTCCGATGTTTTGCGCCACGGCGTCGAGGCCGGATAGATCAGATGGCAGAACGCGTCTTGCGCGTTGACGCCCAGGCTCAAGAACAATCGCGTCGTCAATCCCGGCGGGCGGCCGATATAGGATTGCGGCTCGTTCTTGAACACGAGGGCGGTGTTGAAGATATGGCTGCCGAAGCTCGTCTCGGCGGCATGCGCCGTTCCCGCCTTGCGCGCGTAGCGGAAGATCGCGTGGATCCAGCCATCGCCCGCGCCGCCGTCGCGGAAATCGTAGGAGAGTTCGACATGGCCGTAGCCGCCGGCGAGATCGGCGGTCAGCGGCACTTCGCGCGCGTGATCGCGCGAAAGATTGCCGAGGAATTCCTCGCGCGCCAACGCGCCGTCCTTGTCGTAGAAGCGCGCGATCAGCGGCAACGTGGCTTGGCCGCGCGCCATCGGCGTGGGCAGGGCCACACCGGTGTAATCGGCGAGCGGCAGGATCGGGGCGGGCAGGATGAAGCCCTTGCCGAAATCCGCACCCAGCTTCGCGATATCCGCGTCGGGCTTCAAATCGCCGCGTTCGACGTTCGCGTGCGCCACATGGCGCTTGCCCGCGATCTCGACCTCGTAGCGCGGGCGCACGGCGAATTTGCCCGCGTCCATTTCGATCTGCTGCGGCCAGGAAAGCGACGGCAGCAATTCGCCCATATCGATCGCGCGCATGCCGAAGCCGGGGATGGGTGCGGCCATCGGCACCCATGCGTCCGTGCCCATGCGCGAAAACTTCACGCCGTCGGCCGGGATCGGGCAGGAATGCGCGTTCTGCACCCACACGCGCACGCGCTCGCCGGGCCGCGGGGCCGGAATGCCGGCATAGTAATCGGCGGGCCAGGGATTGGCGTCGTGGGTGCAGGTGATTTCGTCCGGCCCCCAGAAATCCAGCGCGTATTTCAAAACGTCGTGGCCGGTCACGTCGATCATGTGGATGAACAACTGACCGACGAAATCGCCCAGGCCGAAACGCTGGCGCACCTCGCGGCTATCGACCGTGAAGGCCGAGACGCCGGGAACAAGCGTTTCGTCCCAGGTCGCCAATTCTTTGCCGTCCGCGTCGAACAGGCGGAACCAGGCGCGCACGTTTTTCGCGCCATAGCCCGCCCAGTAATTGGCGCTGACCATGCGCGTGTGGCGCTTTGGCTCGTCGACGAACAGCACAAGGTTCGTCACGAAGTTATAGGTCGACAGATAGCGCTTCTTGTCGGTGATGAGTGCTTCGGGAATGCGCAGCGCATCGAGTGTGACGACCGCCACGCCATCCGGCAGCCAGGGCTTGATCTGGGCGATCAGCGGCTCGGCATCGAACGCGGCGACGAAAACGGTTTTGGCGCCCGACGCGGCGATGCGCGACACGGGCTGGACCTTCAGCCCCGCGACCTCGCGGCCGATATGGGCGTGGTTTTGCCCGTAGAGCCCAGCGACTTTGACGCCAGAGAAATCCTGCAAGGCGGACACGGCCGCCCAGGCGCCGAACGGATCGTAGATCGCGACGGGGCCTTTCGCCGCCAGCTCGGCCGCAAGTTTGCGCGCCGGTTCCACGGCCAGCGGATGGCCGACCGCGCGGAACAGCGCATCGCCGCCGGAGCGGTTGTCGAAGGTCTCGATCGGCAGGGCGCGGCGCGCCGTTTGCGCGCGGGCGGGGGAAGAGTCCGGCATGGCCCGGATATACGCCCGCCCGCCCGTCGGATCAAATGGTTAGGACGGCCCCAGGGGGCGGGACCCGGCCGTCAAAGCTGAATGCGCAAATTGGAGATGATGATGCGCTTGGCGAGCTCGACCGAGCTGATCTTCTTCCAGTCGAGATTCGGGATCGCGTCGCGCAATTGCTGCTCGGTCATGCCGAAGAAATCGATCGAGCCGAAAATCCGATCGACATTGACGCCGTCCTCGGAAATCGGCAAGGCGAGATGCTCCAGATCCATCCGCAGTCCGTTTTCCGTCGTGATCGTGCTTTCGTCGACCACGGGCATTTTCATCAGCACGGTGTGGACGAGGTTCTTGCGCCACTCCTCCTCCCAGCCGCCGATTTGCAGGTCGAGCAGCATCTTGCCCGTGCCGTCCTGCTTCAAGCGCTCGCTGAGCCCCGTGCCCATCAGGCGGAACTTGAACCACACGCCCAGATCGTCGCGCATCACTTCGGCGATGTAGAGATAGGGAAGCTCGGGCAGCAGATCGAGCGGGATGACGTCGGGCTGCATCTCGTGCCGGTCCGGCATCGTCTTGGTGCCGCAGGCATTCACCCAATGCGCATAGACATGGGCGTTGCGCCGACTGGCGAGAACGAGACGCATGGCCGCTTCCTCCGAAAGAGAAGCGGCACGACGGTGGCGCTTGACCTTGGCGTCACCCTATCATCGTTCGGCCCATCCCACGCAGCGCTAATGCGCTTGCGTGAAAATTAGACAAATTAATTTAGATCAAAAGTGGTTTTATCCGCGCCGATCTAGGCCCAGAGACGCTCGTCCTGGCGGTTGGTGTAGAGGTCCGCCACGTAATCGGCGTAGCCGTTGAAAAGCTGCGTGGGCACGCGCTTGCCCGTCCCCACCACTTCCTCGCTCGCCTGGCTCCAGCGCGGATGCGAGACCTTCGGGTTCACATTGGCCCAGAACCCGTATTCGCTGGCCTGCAGCTGTTCCCAGAACGTCTTGGGGCGCTGGTCCGTGAACTGGAACCGCACGATCGATTTGACGCCCTTGAAGCCGTATTTCCACGGCGTGACCAGGCGCAACGGCGCGCCGTTTTGGCGCGGGATCGGCTTGCCGTAAAGGCCGGTGGCGATGAAGGCGAGCTCGTTCGTCGCCTCGTCGATCGTCAGGCCTTCGGTATAGGGCCAGGGATACCAGCTCGCGCGCTGGCCGGAGGCGACCGACGGATTCTGGAAGGTCTGCATGACGACGTATTTGGCGCTCGATGTCGGCTTGCACCATTCGACGAATTGCTTCAGCGCGAAGCCCGACCACGGCACGGTCATCGCCCAGGCTTCGACACAGCGGAAGCGATAGACGCGTTCCTCCAGCGTCATCGCTTTCAGGATGTCGTCGAAATCCACCGTGCGCGGCTGCTCGACCATGCCTTCGATGCGTACCTGCCAGGGGCGGATCGGCATTTTTTCGGCCGCGCGCCAGATGGTTTTCGAGGTGCCGAATTCATAGAAATTGTTGAACGTCGTCGCGTCGTTTTCGGCCGAAAGCTCGCGGTCGACGCGATAGCGCATGTTGCGCATCGCCGGATACATGCCTGCCGATGGATCTTCCTGGGCGATGGCGTTGCGCGCGCCGAGCAAGCCGCCGGCGATGGCACCAAGCCCCGCACCCAGCGTGCGCCGGCGCGTCCACAAGGCTTCGGGCGTGGTGTCGCGTTCGGGAATTTCCCAGCCGCGGGGGCGACGGATCAACATGGGTTTCGTCTCCGATTGTCCTTGCGGGTTGGTTCGTTCTACGCCCGCCGGAAGTTACTAGATCGCGCCATCGCGCGCTTTTTTGCGCAACTGTTCGACATGGCCGCGCACATTGGCCATATGGGGGTTGATCGCCAGGGCTTTCTCCAAAACCTCCAGCGCCTTGTCGGGGTGGTTCTGGCGCATCGCGATCAGGCCCAAGCCCGACAGCGCGCCGAAATGGCGCGGCTCCAGTTCCAAGGTCTTCTCCGCGTCCTTGCGCGACTCCTCCAGCCGGTCGAGCAGGAACAGCACGGTCGCGCGGCGGTTCCAGCCTTCGGCGTAGTCGGGCTTCAGGCCGGTGATGGCGTCGTAGATCGCGAAGGCGCCGAACATATCGCCGCGATTTTGCGCGTCGAGCCCCAGGCGCATCAGCGAGTTGACCGCGCCGTCATCCGGTTCCAGCCACACGCGCCAGATGGCGTTTTCGTAGATCTGCGCCTCGCGCGCGTCGGACGCGGCTTTCAGCTTTTCGAAAAGCGGGTCGAGGCGGGCATCTTGCGCGGCCCCGGCCGGGCCCGGTGCAAAGATCAGCAGCGCGGCGAGGGCCAAGGCCCTACCGAGGTCCAGCATCGATGCCACGAGCCCCGAAACACGCATGGGGGAAATCATGCGCGCGGTCCGGGCGGCTGTAAACTTGCATTTTCGGGCAGGCGAAGGTCTAACAATGGGACATGTCCGCCGATAGCCATTTCGCCCGGGATTACACCGGTGCGCGGGAGAAATTCCTCGCCGCCGCGAAGCCCCATGCGTCGCGCTATCGCGCCTTCCAGAACCCGCTGCGCGGGCCCCGGGGCGAGCAGCTTTTCTGCGACGCCGTGTGGTCGGGCCCGATGGTCGCCGACCGCGTGCTGGTCACGATTTCGGCCACGCACGGGATCGAAGGTTTCTGCGGCTCGGGCGCGCAAACCGCGTGGTACGCGACCGGGGCGTGGCGCGAAATTCCGCCCGACGTGGCGCAGCTTCATCTGCACGCGGTCAACCCGCATGGCTTCGCCTGGCTGCGCCGGGTGAACGAGGACAATGTCGACCTCAATCGCAATTTCGTCGACCATATCCGGCCCTATCCCGAGAACCCGGCTTACGAACGCCTCGCCCACGCGATCTGCCCGCACGAATGGACCGAGGCGTCGCGCAAAGCCAGTGCCGCGATCCTCGCCGAATTCGCCAAGCGCCATGGCGACTTCGCGCTTCAGGGCGCGATCTCGTCGGGCCAGTACACGCATCCCGACGGCGTGTTCTTCGGCGGCCACGCGCCCGCGTGGTCGCATCGCGTGATCCGCACCGTGTTCGCCGATTGGCTGTATCTGTCCAAGCGCATCGGCATCGTCGATTTCCATACCGGCTTGGGCCCGCGCGGCTATGGCGAGATCATATGCGGCCTGCCGCCCACGCATCCCGGCAGCAAGCTGTCGCAAGCGTGGTACGGCGCCGATTTGACCTCGCCCGAAATGGGCACGTCGACCTCGCCACCGTTGCACGGCACCAATGGCGAAGGCTTCGCGCGATTCCTGTCGCATGCCGAGTTCTCGCATGTGGCGCTCGAATACGGCACGCTGCCCGTGCCCGACGTGCTCGACGCGATCCGCGCCGATAATTGGCTGCATCTGCACGGGGATATCGCGGGCGAGGATAGCCGGCGTATCAAAACGCAAATGCGCGACGCGTTCGCCCCCGCCGATGCCGCGTGGCGCGACGCGGTGTGGAACCGCGCCGACGAAGTTCTGCGCAAGACCGCGTTCGGTCTCGCGTCCGCTTGATCGTTTTTCCGACGGAGTAAAACCATGTCGCTTCGCACCCAGCTCACCGACGCCCTCAAGGAATCGATGAAGGCCAAGGATCAGCTGCGCACCGACGCGATCCGCATGGCGATCGCCGAAATGAAGAAGCGCGATATCGAAGCGCGCGCTTTGGGCAACGCCGACGGCATTCCCGATACCGAATTGCAGGGCGCCATCCAGAAGCTGATCGTCTCGCGCCGCGATTCGATCGCCATGTACGAAAAAGGCGGGCGTCCCGAGCTGGCGGCGAAGGAGCAGGCGGAAATCGCCGTGCTCGAAACCTTCCTGCCCAAACAACTCGACGCCGCCGCGATCGAAGCGGCCGCGAAGGCGGAAATCGCCGCCGCCGGAGCCGCGTCGATCAAAGACATGGGCAAGGTGATGGGCGCCATGAAGGCGAAATTCACCGGCCAGATGGATCTGGGCCTCGCCTCGGCGACCGTCAAACGCCTGCTGGGCGGTTGATCGCGCCACGCTGCGGCCCTAGATTACGCCCCCTTCGAGCGCTGCTTAACGCCTTGTGAATCACGAGGATAAAAGCGGCGCCCGAACGATGAAGGGCGTTTGCGGCGATGGCGTTTCCCCCGGCTTTTCTCGAGGAGCTGCGCGCAAGGCTGACGCTGTCGAGCCTCGTGGGCCGGCGCACGCGCCTCGTCAAAGCGGGGCGCGAATACAAGGCGTGCTGCCCGTTCCATAACGAGAAGACGCCGTCCTTCTACGTCAACGACGACAAGCAATTCTTCCATTGCTTCGGCTGCGGTGCGCATGGCGACGTGATCGGCTTCACGATGCGCGCCGATCATTTGTCGTTTCCCGAAGCGATCGAGAAATTGGCGGGCGAGGCGGGGCTCGACGTGCCGCGCATGGGCCCGGCCGAACGCGAGAAGGCCGAGCGCGCGAAGACGCTGGGCGACGCGGTCGAAGCGGCCTGCGTCTGGTATCAGGAAAAACTGCGCGCCCCCGAAGGCCGCGCGGCGCTGGCGTATTTGCACGATCGCGGTTTGAGCGACGAGACGATCGAGCGTTTCCGTTTGGGCTATGCGCCCGAAGGCTGGCGCAATCTCGCCGCCGCGTTGAAGCTGCGCGGCTACGACGAAGCGATGCTGCTCGAAGCCGGGCTGATCGCCAAGCCCGAGGATCGGCCCGAGCCGTTCGACTTTTTCCGCAATCGCGTGATGTTCCCGATCACCGACCGGCGCGGTCGCGTCATCGCCTTCGGCGGGCGCGTGATGGACGATTCTAAGCCCAAATATTTGAACAGCCGCGACACGCCTTTGTTCCACAAGCGCGGCAATCTCTACGCGCTCGACAAAGCGCGCCTGGGCGTGGGCGAACGCAAGGCCAAGGCGCTCGTCGCCGAAGGCTATATGGATGTGATCGCGCTCCATCAGGCGGGGTTCGTGGGCGCGGTGGCGCCGCTGGGCACCGCCTTGACCGAGGAGCAGATGGAGGCGCTGTGGCGCATCCATCCTGAGCCGGTCGTGTGCTTGGACGGCGACGCCGCCGGCCAGCGCGCGGCGTTGAAAGCCGCCGAGACGGCGCTGCCTTTGCTCAAACCCGGCCGCGCCTTGCGCTTTGCCGTGTTGCCGGCGGAGGACGATCCCGACTCCCTGATCAAGCGCGATGGGGCGGCGGCGTTCGAACGCCTGCTCGAACGCACCAAGGGCATCGACGATGTCGTGTGGGAAAGCGAACTCGCCAAAGGTCCGGTCGACACGCCCGACCGGCGCGCCACCCTCGACGCCGCCTTGCGCGCGCGGCTTGCGCGGATCGCCGACAAGACGGTCCAAAAAGCCTATGAGAACGAGTGGGTTTGGAACCGGCTGCGCCGCCTGGGGCGGCCGGAACCGGTGCGGCAAGGATTTACCGCGTATGCCGGCGGACTTGCGCAAGGGGCGCGCGGAAAAGCTGGAAAGGGCCGCAAAGGCCCCGCCGGCCCCCGCGATTTCGGCCTGCGGACCACGGGAAACCCGGAAATCCTGGTCCGGCGCGCCCAGAATGTTCTGGTGACCGCCAACATCTTCCACCCGGATCTTCTGTGGGAACACGCGGAAGCCTTTGCGGAGATTGGGTTTTCCGACCCTGTGGCGGCGCGCGTCCGGGCGGCGATCCTTGACTACGCCCATGAGTGTGTTGCAGCCCAGTCTCCGCTTGACTCGGAGGGGTTGATCGCCCACTTATCCGGCATGGGTTTGGCGTCGGAAGTGGTGTTGCTGACGAAGCCAAGCTCTTACGAACACGGGGCATTTGCAGGTCCGAGCGCGTCGCAAGACGAAGCGCGGGCGGGCTTTCGCTCCGTCTTGGCGTTGCTGTCCCAGTCGCGGGTCGAAGCCGAGCTTCACCCCGCCGTCCGGGAGTATGCCGAAACGCAAGAGGCCGGAACCGTGATCCGGATCGAAGCGTTGGCGGCACAACTGCGCGATCTTCACAGTCGCGCGTTCGGCGACGACGACGACGCGTTCGGTGCTACGTGACGCGGTGCGAAGTGACGCGCGACGCGATGTTCATTCGGCGGAAATTGATCCGCCCCGAGGTCGAAGCCATATGACGTCCAAGGTTAAGCCCGTCCCCGCCGCCGTCCCCCCGCGCGACGAGGCCCCCGACGCGCCGCTCCTCGATGTCACCGCCGCCGCCGTCAAGAAGATGCTCGCCCGCGGGCGCGAGCGCGGCTACGTCACCTACGACGAAATCAACGCCGTTCTGCCGCCCGACCAAGTGTCGTTGGAGCAAATCGAAGACACGCTCGCGTTGCTTTCCGAGCAGGGCGTGAACGTCGTCGAAAGCGAAGACGGCGACGACGAAACGGGCGAAGCGCCCGCCGCCGAAGAAGGTGCGGAAACCGAAGAAGGCGGCGAGCCCGTCGCCGCGAATCAGAAGGCGCCGGTCCCCGCCAAGGTCGGCGGCGAGGAAGCCGAAGAGGAAGAGGAAGAAGCCACCAAGCGCGGCAATATCGACGCGGATTCGATCGGCCGCACCGACGACCCCGTGCGCATGTATTTGCGCGAAATGGGCTCGATCGAGCTGTTGAGCCGCGAAGGCGAAATCGCCATCGCCAAGCGCATCGAAGCCGGCCGCGAGAAGATGATCTCGGCGCTGTGCGAAAGCCCGCTGACGATGCGCGCGGTCGTGCATTGGCGCGATGCGCTGGTCGACGGCAAGATGCTGCTGCGCGACGTGATCGATCTCGACGCGACCAATGGCGGCGGACCCGGCGGTTCGGGTGTCGCCGTCGTGCCGGGCCTGCCCGTTGTCGTGGTGGCGCCGCCGTCGGACGACGCGGAACCCGCCGAGGGGGCCGAGCCCGCCGAGGGTGCCGAACCCGCCGAAGGCGGGGAAAACGCCGAAGCGCAGAACGCCGATGCGGGCGAGGAAAACGTCTCGCTCTCGGCGCTCGAACAGCAATTGAAGCCCGCCGTTCTCGAAAAGCTCGAGACGCTCGCGGCCGTCTACAAGCGCCAGTTCCGCATGCAGGAAAAGCGCATGGAAGCGCTGCATGCGGGCAAGGCGTTCAGCCCGGTTTCCGAGAAGCACTACCAGAAGCTCAAATCCGAGCTCATCGGCATGATGGGCGAGGTGCATCTCAACAATATCCGCATCGAACAGCTGATGAATCAGCTGTACGACCTCAACCGCAAGCTCGTGCAGGCCGAAGGCCGCCTGCTGCGCTACGCGGAAGAATGCGGCGTGAAGCGCGACGAATTCCTGTCGAAGTATCACGGCAAGGAAGTCGATCCGCGCTGGTACGGGCGCGTTTCGCGCCTGACCGGCAAGGGCTGGAAGAAATTCACGATCAAGTACAAGAACGAGGTCCAGCAGCTGCGCAAGGACGTGTCGGAAATTTCCGAACGTTCGGGCCTGCCGATCGCCGAGTTCAAGAAGACCGTCGCCCAAGTCCAGCAGGGCGAGCGCGAAGCCGCGCGCGCCAAGAAGGAAATGGTCGAGGCGAACCTCCGCCTCGTGATTTCGATCGCGAAGAAATACACGAATCGCGGCCTGCAATTCCTGGATCTGATCCAGGAAGGCAATATCGGCCTGATGAAGGCGGTCGATAAGTTCGAATACCGCCGCGGCTACAAGTTCTCGACCTACGCCACGTGGTGGATCCGTCAGGCGATCACGCGTTCGATCGCCGATCAGGCGCGCACGATCCGCATCCCCGTGCACATGATCGAGACGATCAACAAGCTGGTGCGCACCAGCCGCCAGATCCTGCACGAAATCGGCCGCGAACCGACGCCGGAGGAATTGGCCGAGAAGCTCGGCATGCCGCTGGAGAAGGTCCGCAAGGTCCTGAAGATCGCGAAGGAGCCGATCTCCCTCGAAACGCCGATCGGCGACGAGGAAGATTCGCATCTGGGCGACTTCATCGAGGACAAGAACGCGGTCTTGCCGGTGGACGCGGCCATTCAGGCCAATCTGCGCGAGACCACGACGCGCGTGCTGGCCACACTCACGCCGCGCGAAGAACGCGTGCTGCGCATGCGCTTCGGCATCGGCATGAACACGGACCACACGCTCGAAGAAGTGGGCCAGCAGTTCAACGTGACGCGCGAGCGTATCCGCCAGATCGAGGCGAAGGCCCTGCGCAAGCTCAAGCACCCCAGCCGTTCGCGCAAGCTGCGCTCGTTCCTCGATACGTAAGGCGTGGGACCGCTGTCAGCGGAAAGGGCGCCGGTCGATTTTTTCTAAGACCGTTGGGGCGAAGTAGACACCGAGATCGAGTAGCTGTTCGAAAAGCGCTAATCCGCGTTTTTCGAACCCTATCGTTCTGTGGGCGCCGATCGCGATTTGCACCAAATCCTCAGCGTGGAGCGCGAACTTGGTTCGGGTGTCGGCGATTTCAGGCCCGACACGCTTCACTGCGGCTTCTAAGAAGCGTACCGAAAGCTCCATATGCTCGACCGACAGATCGGAGAGTCGGTCCAGGCATATCGAAATCGCATCCAGGCTGAGTTTATCTGCTTTCTGGATTGTGCTTTCGAAGAGTGCCACGGTGTGGTCGTCAATCTTGAGCGACTTACCTTGACGGAGGGTGCCGATTGCGATCACCTGCGAAAGGTCGTCGTCCGAACGGATAGCGCGAAGGAGTACATCCGTCGTCCTTCCACGAAATCCTGCATCGCAGGAAGCCGATGCGGCGCAGTGGAGGATGCCAATGTGCTCAGGGCTTCCGAAAGGTTGCTTCAAAATCTCGGCGAGAAGCGCCGCGATGCGTGCGTCATTCGGGTGCGTTAGAGACCGCGCGAACACCAGTTCCCCGAACCCTTGCCGGCAATGAGGCCGCTCATCGCCGCGCAGGCCGTCGATCGCCTCCAAAAAATCAGATTCACCCAGACTTTTGTGTACCTCAAAAAGGGCGACTAGAAAAACATGCGCCGACCTTAGAATTGCCCGCTCACTGAGTAGGTCTAAAATGAATCTGCGACCAGGCACTGGGAAGCGGTTCAGCAAGAAGCGATAGCGATACAAAATCTGTTGCCAAACGGAATCGCTTTCGTTGCGATGCCTCAGATTCAAGAGCGCATCGTAGGCATGTTTGTCGTCCATAGGCTGACGGAAGACATATCCGTCCAAGAGCGCTCCAATAATCGGATAGGAGCCGTGCGGGACAAAGCTGAGGCCGGGTTGGCTTACGAAAACGACCGGGTCCTTGCCAGCCCAACCATCCTTTTCAGAGGCATCGGTGTTGCTGACCTGAGCATGTGGCGGCTCTTCGGCCAGCCATTCGGTCAGCTGCCGACAGATATCATCGGGCAGGCCCTTGGCCGACTGGGCGAGTGACGACAACGCGAAACAAAACCCATCACGGTTGCCACGCCTTCCGAATCCTCGAGTCACGGAATTTCGGAAGAGATCGAGAAATTCGCTTGATGACAGCAGCGCGCTGGTCCCGGCCCTCTCAAAGTTAGCCAGCGATCGAAAGATGGCTTCGGCGGCATTCTGTTGGTTGGTCGGTTCCAGCGCTTCAAGAATGACGATGGCTTTGGTCGGTTCGGTCTTGGCCAGCGCCTCAAGTGCCTGGCAGAGTTGATAATTTCCGCCAATCAAAAATTGATTTTTATGCCGATCGACCCCATCGGGTACTTCGTTCAAGAGCCTGACGATGTCCTTCACGGAAGCTGCCTTCAACTGATCCACAGACATGGGGCTGCCAACATATCCGCCGCGAATTCTCGACGCGGGTAGCTCGACATCAACAATAGCGAACCGCCGGCGTTCCTCCTCGATTTTCCGATTGGTCGATGCGTCGAGGCGCTCCCGTGGCAAGACTCCAAGGAGCTGAAGGCGGGCAAGATCGTTGGTTTTCAAGTTTTCAGCCCGATCCTGCGCGGTCAGGCTCTTGTCGGTTTTGAAGGGCCCCTTCCATGCTTTGATCGCCGCGACCAGATTGTCGAATTGATCCTTGGAGGTCTTTTGTCCGAGCGACGCGATCAAGTCGCACGTCCCGGAGATCGGCTTGCCCTCCGTCCCGACATAGAATCGACGTGGATCAGCCAAGAGATAGCGAACTCCAGCGTCGGCATGCGTGTCGGGCAAGTGGGCAAGCCCGGCAGATAGAACGCGATGGAGTCCCATCATCTGCGAGCTTTGTGAACGCTCGACCAAGCGCACAAATGCATCCGGTGATTGAATCGAAGCATTGGTGGCTGCCAAAATGAAGGTAGCATTGAACGCGCTGACCCTTCGCGGGAAATCATCACCATCGTCATCAACAAGCCAATGGGTTATCCCGTCCGACCGATAGATTGTTGCATATCTAGACGGAGGCCAGATAACGGATGCGAGTGCCCGTTCGTACCAATCCAGGAGATGCTCAAGAAAGGCAGCAGGCGCGCCGGCCACAATTTTCAGAAGCTGGTGCCACAGACCCGCCTTTTCCAGCGAGGCAACAAGTGGATGGGATGATGATGGATATGCGCTTGGCGCTGAGGTGCCGTTTGAAGCTGCGATGATAGCTTCTAACTGCGCATCCAAGATCGAGCGTAGAAGCGCGTAGCTCTTGCCGCCTATCGAAGCGTGAGCCTTCTCAAAAGCGTCCTCTATCCAGAAAGACTCAAGCTCGTTGGCATTGGCGTGTCCGATCGCCAGCTCAAGGGAAGTGTCGTTCCAGTCCTTTAGTTGTGTCAGGACGACTGCGACGGTTGCTGACCACTCGTGACGCCCCGTCCAGTGCTCGCGCATCAGCTCAATAGCCAGTGCCGGCGAATGGCGTATGCCATTTGATAACGCGATCCGTACGAGAAGTTCGTCCGGCCGCGATCCCATCCACGCCGGAAGACGCGCTTTCGCCAAGTGTGCGAACCAACCGCGACTTTGCCCGACGGCGATCAACGCTGTGCGTGCATCTCCGGTTGCAAAGCTGGGACCGAGGAAGCCTATCTCGAAAGGCGATGGAGTGTCTTGGCTACCGAGGAACTCCGTCAGCAGGCGTCTCAAGTGGAAGGGATTATCCGGGTTCTTCCATATCTGAGAAAGCTCGCGTTCATAGTCCCTACGGGATACACCACGAAGGTAGTGAAGAACGCTCCACAGGATCGGACGAACGAACAAGCGCTGCGCATTCTTGACGGCATACTCGGAGATACTGTTTCGGTTCTCGACGAACGCCCGGCTTTTCGCGAAGTCACCAAACGTCTGATGTGAGAAGCCTACTTTGGTGCCATTTGCGGCATATACCAAAAAGCCGTCTGCAACCAGCCGATCCATATCGATTGCACGATCCGCGAAGCGAGCACGTGGGACCCAGTGATCCTCCAACTCCACGGTCGAATCGACAATTTTTTCCAAAAGCTCTCGCCGATCATCGGCATGTGGGCCGTCGAGGCACTTTCGCCAATAGGCCTCAAGAACTCCAAGGTAGGAGTTTGCCAATTGAACGTTTCCACCACTGCTGACCTTCAAAAATACGCTAAGGTGCTGAGGGATGCGGAGAAGCTCTTTCAGTTCCTCACTGAGTCGCGTGGTATCGATGCCGTGCTTTGTTACAATGGGTTCGATCAAGGGCCAAGATGGCGGCTGAAGTTCGATTGGTTTTGCCTTTAGGGCGGCGAATCGACTGTCGCACGCGTGCTCGAAATCGCGACACGAGTACACGATCAAGACATTCTCGATGTTCTTTACATTCGAAATCAGACGTAAAAGAACTTCAATCCTGCGTGTCTTCACGTCCACAAAACCGCACAAGGCGTCGAACTGATCGACGATCAGCAAGAAAGGCGCTTCACGGCTCAGGGATTCGATAACTCTGTCGATGCGATCCGGAAAGCCAAAGAAGCGCTGCAAGTCTTCTGCGGTAGCAATAGCGGAATCGAGCATGTCCGCTTTGATAGCGAAAGTAGTGACTCCGGCGTTCGCAGCGAAATTTGCCAACTCCGAAAGTAGCGACGTCTTGCCGACTCCTGGCAACCCAAGAAGTGCGAATGTTGCGGATTGACCCTCTGCCAATGCTTTCTTGAGTGTCTGGCACTCCGGGCGGTCAATCCGCGTGCCATCGGGCAAGGCACTCTGCCAATGAAGAAGGTCCCAGGATCCGTCGGTCAGTACGCGGCTGACCGTACTTAGATTTATTCTCGGTGAAGATGAGTTTGCGGCAATCCAACCACTCCCGGATTTCAGTTCAATCAATTGGGAGCCAATTTCCCGAATAAGTCGGTTCGAGAAGAAGTCGGCGAGCTGCTCATTCGCGTTAAGCTTGGATCGCATGATCTCGACAAATTCGCGGCAGGCCGACGCGATACTGATTGGCGCCGAGCGGAATTGCCTTCGATAGGCCTCTTCAAGGCGCTCAGCGGAAGGTTGTTCTGTCAGTGTCATCCACTTGTTGATCTCCGCAGCGGCGGGGCCTTCGATGAAGGTCTTGTCAAAGAATGAATTCGCAAGATCTGGATATTTGGTAAGAAATTCTTCGAGTCCTTCGCTAAGGCAGTCCTGAAATGCTTTTTTCTTGGTGTGATCAGAAAAGTAGCGATTCGTAAAGTGTTCGAGCCCTTGGTCCACATAGTTGCCAAGGACTTTATCGACTAGCCATGCGCCGACTATCGCTAATGAGATAGGTTCCATGGTGGGCGTACCGTTGATGCGAGTGAATTTCAGTATCTGAGGGTCGCGTATCTTT
Source organism: Tagaea sp. (assembly GCA_965228135.1). GTDB lineage: Bacteria > Pseudomonadota > Alphaproteobacteria > CACIAM-22H2 > CACIAM-22H2 > Tagaea. The sequence continues at coordinate 2,533,151 of OZ245798.1, read as the reverse complement.
GTCATCGGAGATGTTCGCATGGCTAGAGATTCACTGTTTCGTTTTGCCCTCACCCCCATTTGCGGCCGCGCGCCAAACCGGTTAAACCGGTGCCGCCGGTTCCGGCGGGCCCGTAGTTCAGCGGTCAGAACGCGCCGCTCATAACGGTGTTGTCGCAGGTTCGAATCCTGCCGGGCCCACCAGCCGGCACGCTTGCGCGCGGGGGCCAACCCGCGCCAAATAAGCCAGCCGGCTGCGCAAGCGGCCGAACGAAAATCCTGGGGGAAGTTGCCATCATGTGGACGCCGTCCGAACGCTATCCCGATCCTTCCGTGCGCGTGCTCGATCCGCGGGGCGCGGGGCTCATCCCGATGAACGCCTCGGTCGAACGGCTTTACACCGGCACGCGCTGGTCGGAAGGCCCGGTCTGGTTCGGCGACGGGCATTATCTCGTGTGGTCGGACATCCCCAATAACCGCATGCTGCGCTGGACCGAAGAAACCGGCGCCGTGTCGGAATTCCGCAAGCCGTCGAATTTTTCCAACGGCAACACGCGCGACCGGCAAGGGCGGCTCGTTTCCTGCGAACATTTCACCCGCCGCGTGACGCGCACCGAATATGACGGCACGATCACGGTGCTCGCCGACAAGTTCGAGGGCAAGCGCCTGAACTCGCCCAACGACGTGGTCGTGAAGTCGGACGGCTCGGTGTGGTTCAGCGATCCCGCCTTCGGCATCCTGTCGGATTACGAAGGAGAACGGGCACCGAGCGAACTTCCGATGGCGTTCTATCGCCTCGACCCCGCGACCGGGAAACTGACGGTCGTCGCCGACGGGATGGACGGCCCCAACGGGTTGTGTTTCTCGCCCGACGAGAAATTGCTCTATCTGGTCGAAAGCGCCTCGCGCCCGCGCCGCACGTGGGTGTTCGACGTGGTCGGCGACAAGCTCGCCAACAAGCGCCCCTTCGCCGATTGCGGCGAATTGGGCACGCCCGACGGCTGGCGCTGCGACGAGCGCGGCAATGTGTGGGCGGGCTGGGGGATGGGCGAGGGGCTGGACGGCGTGCGCGTCTTCGCGCCCGACGGCACGCCGATCCTGCATATCGATCTGCCGGAGCGCTGCGCCAATCTGTGCTTCGGCGGCAAGTATCACACCCGCCTGTTCATGGCGGCGAGCCACTCGCTCTATTCGATCTATACGAGCGTGCGCGGCGTGACGACGGCGTGAGGCAGCACCAGTAACGCCGCGAAGGCGAACATCCAGCAGCCGAAGGCGAGCAGGGCGGCGTAGAGTGCCAGCGTGCGGTAGGTGTCCCGCAGCACGCCGGCGATCACGCGCCGTGCCCGCTCGTCGAGATTTTCGCCGCCGACGCGCAGCAGCAGCCAGGTTTCGGTGCGCTTGATGTCTTGGCGGTCCACGAACGTGGCGCGCAAGGTCAAGATCATCGCCAGCAGCGTGGTCAGAATCGCGCCGCTTTTGAAGGCGAGATAGGGCCACGCGGTGAGGCCGGCCATCACCGTGCCGACCGCCAGCAAGGTAAAAAGACAAGCGCGGCCGACCGAAGTCATCGCCGCCGCCTTGATATGCTCGATGTCCTGCACGTCGTTTCTCGCGCCGGGCCGGGGGAACGGAAGCCCCAGCCTATCACCGTCGAGATTATGCAGGGCTTAGGCCAGCGGCGTCAGGCGGCGATCAGATAGACCAAACGCAGGATTCCCGGCACGGTCAGCACGAAGGCCGCCCCGGCCCAGATCCACAGCGACGTATTGGAATTCCGCAAGCTCGGGACGGCGCCTTCGGCCAAGCCCGCCGGCACGCCCGACAGCAGCAGCGTGGTCGTCGCGGTCAGCAGCGAGGCGAAATAGAACAGCAGCGACGGGTTGTCGGGCAGCCAGGACGGGACCCAGATCGGCGCCAGCGCGATCGTGAGGTCGAGATAGGGCGAGAACATGCCGTTCACGACCGACAGGCCCAGGACCAGCGCGAAAATCTGATGGCGTTCCATGGCGCGCTCAGCCCCCCGCCCCGATCGGCGGCACCAAGCCCCAGCGCCACATGACCAGGAACGCGACGACGCGGATATGAAAGAGCCAGAACGCCGCGATCGGCACCAGCATGAAGGGCCGCACGAAACTCGGCGTGACGTAGCGCACGGCGATCACCGCCCATTCCGTCAGCGCCACGAAGGCGCGCCAGATGTAATTCGTGGGCTGCATCGACGGCACGAAGAAGGCGAGCAGGAAGCGGCCGACGCACGACCAGATGACGATCGCCAAGCCGTAATTGACGATCCAGAAAACCGGATAATTGAGGAAGAACTGACTGTCGGTCATCGCGTTTCGTGAATGCCGCAGCTTGCGGCTTATGTCCAATAAAAGAAAAAGGCGGGGTCCGAAGACCCCGCCCGAGGCAAGCACCGCCCCGTCGCCGGGGCGGCTTTGGTTTTACTCCTTGGCCGCCATGCCGGGGGCGAGTCTGACGTCGCCGGCCGGAACGCGGATGGAGTCGATGAAGTCCTGCATCTCGGGGCTCGCCTCGGTCGAGAATTTCTGCGCGACCCATTGGGCGATGAACGCCGCCGGGATGCCGAAGATACCGACCGAGATGTTGTTGATGCCCCAGATATAGGCGACTTGGCGTCCGCGCGCGTTCACGATCGTCACGGCGTCGCCGAGCATCGACTTGAGCGCCGGCCCGTAGAACTCCGTGGTGATCAGGAAGAACATGCACACGCCATAGCCGATCAGCATGCTCCACACGCCCGACGCGTCGCCCGCCCGCTTCCACCAGATGCCGAGCACGAGGGCGGCGAACAGCCCCGACGCGGCGATGGAGAAGGCCCACGACACCAGGAACAGGATGTCCGCACCCAGCGTGCCCGCGACGTAAGCCGCGATCACCGCCACGACGGCCAGAAGCACGCGGCTGATGATCAGGCGGCGCTTCGTGTCGGCGTTGGGGTCGATCATCTTGTAGTAGATGTCGTGCGAGAGCGCGTTGGCGATCGCCAGCAGCAGACCGTCGGCGGTGGAAAGCGCCGCCGCCAAGCCGCCCGCGGCCACCAGACCCGCGACCACGTAGGGCAGACCCGCGATTTCGGGGGTCGCCAACACGATCGCGTCCGGATGGATGCGGAACTCGGAGAGCTGCAGGATGCCGTCGCCGTTGCCGGTGACGCCGCGGCAGATCGGGAAGATCTCCGCCGCGTTGGCCGCGTCGCAAGCGCCGACCAGGGCGAGCCCCGGCTTGCCCCACGAGGCGATCCAGGCCGGCAGGGCCGAGATCGGCTGACCGATGATGTTCTGATACACCTCCAGCTTGGCGAAGGCCGCGTAGGCCGGCGCCGTGAAGTAGAGCAGGAAGATGAAGAACAGCGACCAGCCCACCGAGTCGCGGGCCTGACGGACCGACGGCGTGGTGAAGTAGCGCATCAGGATGTGCGGCAGCGACGCGGTGCCGACCATCAAGCACAGGATCAACGCGAAGAAGTTGACCGCGGCCGTCATGTCGAACTCGCCGCGCGCGTTGGCGAAGGCCGCGACGTGACCCTTGGCCACGCCCAGCGTCTTCTCCAGCCCCGCGATCTTCTCGAGCGCTTGGCCGTACATCAGCTGCGGGATCGGAACGCCCGTGACCTGCGCCGACATGATCACGACCGGGATCAGGTAGGCGATGATCAGGATGATGTACTGGGCGACCTGGGTCCAGGTCACCGCCTTCATGCCGCCGAGCATCGAGCACACGAGAATGCCGATGAGGCCCACGAAGCAGGCGAGCTTGAAGTCCATGCCCAGGAAGCGCGAGGTGATGATGCCCACGCCCACGATCTGCGCCACGACGTAGACGAACGACGCGGTGATCAGGACGATCACCGCGAGCGTGCGCGCCGCGTTGCCGCCGTAGCGGGCCCCGCAGAAATCGGGAACCGTGAACTGCCCGAATTTGCGCAGGTAAGGCGCCATCAGGATGGACACCAGCACGTAGCCGCCCGTCCAGCCGAGCACGAAGGCCAAGCCGTCGTAGCCGCCGAAATAGAGCGAGCCCGCCATGCCGATGAACGAGGCGGCGGACATCCAATCCGCACCCGTGGCCATGCCGTTATACAGCGCCGGAACCGAGCGGCCCGCGACGTAGTATTCCGACACTTCCGCCGTGCGCGAAAGAATGCCGATCAGCGCGTAGACGCCGATCGTGAGGAAGATGAACAGGTATCCGAGAATCCGATCCGGCACCCCGAAGAATTCGAGAATGCCGAGGAAGATCACGAACCCGACGAAAGTCCCGGTATAGATCGAGTAGATCCTGCCGAGGTTCTGGAGGAAGCTGCTGTTTGCGGCGGCGCCGGCCATGGGAATTCTCCTGCCTTACTCGTCCGACACGCCGAACTCTTCGTCGATCTTGTTCTGGGCCGAAGCGTTCCAGAAGCAGAGTACGACGAAGGCGATCAGCGATCCTTGCGCGGCCATGTAGAAGCCGAGCGGGAAGCCCAACACGCGGATCTCGTTCAACGAGGGCGCGAAAAAATGGACGACGAAGCTGAAAAAGAACCACAAGGCCAGGATCGTCCACATCAATTTGGACGTCTTGCCCCAGTAGGCCTGCATTTCCTCTTGGGATAGTTTTTTGCTCATTCGACCTCTCCGTGGCGGACCGTTGGGCATGCGCCGTCGGCCGCCGAATGTGTCAATGGATGGCACATCGTATTAGGTCCGGTTCAGCCGCTCTCGGTACCGTTCGCACGGAACCCAGATCGATCATCCGAAAATGAAGACTTAAGAGAGCGTGTCCAGACCTGCCGTTTGACGCACTACCGGCGCCATTGAGGACCCTGATAGCATGGGGCTCGATCGATGTACAACCTAGATGGTCGTTTTGGGTACCGAAGCCGATGCCATCTGAAATTGGAATCACATGCTTGCATCGTTAATTAGAAAATTCCGCCCCCTGCCGATCGTCGATCCGTCGGAATTGCGGCGCTTCGTCAGCGGCGAGGCGTCATACCTCACACAGCGTGCGGTATATGAATTTTCGCGCAATACGCTCGCCTGGTTCGGGCAGCATTACTTTGCAAATCAAGGATTTGTGAAGGTCTACGCCAAATGCCGGTGGGAGGCGTTCGGCCTGCTCGGGATCGACATGACGGCCCTCGCCCTCGGGCGGATGGTCACGACCCCGGCGGGTCGGGCCGGGCGCGAAATCCTGGCCGCCCGGATGGCCGCCGTCTATGCGGCCGCGTTACGGGAATACCCCGCGCCCGAGCATCGGCCCCAGGGCTGGGACGATCTTTTGGCCGAATGCAAAACGCGACTCGAGGCGATCGACGGTCCGCTCGACCCCGTCAAACTGGCCAAGCCGACCGCCAAGCGGGTGTTCGAATTGCTGCCGGTCTACAGCAAGAGCAAGGCGGAGGATCACAAAGTGGTCCAGAACGCCTTCGATTTCGGGCTGATCGCCTATTACGACCGTTTGCGCAAACGCGTGCCCGCCGAAGCCGCGGCGGTGGCGTTGCTGAACGGCGCACCGGTCGATCGCGAATTGGAAATGCGCGCGGTCTGAGACGATCGGCCGAAAAGAAAAGGGCCGCTTCGCGTAAACGAAGCGGCCCCCAGTTTCGTCGGGTGGAGGTCGAACTCAGCCCGACGATTCCTTCGTGAAGATGTCCTTGTCCTTGTTCTCGGGCACGAACAGCGTGCCGATGACCAAGGTCATGCCCGCGATGGCGATCGGGTACCACAGGCCGTAATAGACATCGCCCGTCTGCGCGATCATCGCGAAGGACGTGGCCGGCAGAAGACCGCCGAACCAGCCGTTGCCGATGTGATAGGGCAGCGACATGCCGGTGTAGCGGATGCGGGTGGGGAACAATTCCACCAGCGCCGCCGCGATGGGCCCGTAGACCATCGTGACCAGGATCACGAGATAGGTCAGCAGCAGCACCAGCACGAACGCCTTGCCGGACAGCGCATCGAAGAAGCCGTTGAGCTTCACGATGTCCGGGTTCGCCACGCCGGGGAGCGGGTAGCCGGCCTTGGTCAGCGCCGCGTTGACGGCGGTGTTGAACGCGGCCGGGACGGCGCGCGCCGCGTCGCCCGACAGCTTCGTCGTATCGAAGGATTCGATCTCGACGTCGCCGACGACGATCTTCGCGGCCGAACCGGCCGGGGCCGGTTCGTTGCGGTAGTTGACCGAGTTGCGCGCGAGCTGCGCCTTGGCGTTGTCGCACGAGCTGGTGAACTTCGACGTGCCCGTCGGATTGAACTGGAACGAGCAATCCGCCGGGTCGGCCTTGATCACGACATGCGCTTCCTGCTGCGCCTTATGCAGCATCGGGTTCGCGTATTCCGTGATCGCCTTGAACACCGGGAAGTAGGTCACGATGGCCAGCGCGCAGCCCGCCAAGATGATGACCTTGCGCCCGATGCGGTCCGACAGCGCGCCGAACACGACGAAGCCGCCCGTACCCAGGATCAGCGACCACGCGATCAGCACGTTCGCCGTCCACGCGTCGATGCGCAGGATGCTCTGCAGGAAGAACAGCGCGTAGAACTGGCCCGTATACCAGACCACGGCCTGACCGGCGGTGAGGCCGAGCAAAGCGAGCAGCGCGAACTTGGCGTTCTTCCACTGGCCGAAAGCTTCCGACAGCGGCGCCTTGGAATGCGTGCCTTCCTCCTTCATCTTCTTGAAGGCCGGGCTTTCTTCCATCTGCAGGCGGATATAGACCGAGATCGCCAGCAGGAAGATCGAGATCAGGAACGGAATACGCCAGCCCCACGCCGCGAAGGGCGCTTCGCCCATCCAGCTGCGGACGAGCAGGATGACCATCAGCGACAGCAGCAGGCCCAGCGTGGCGGTGGTTTGGATCCAGCTGGTGTAGAAGCCGCGACGGCCATGCGGCGCGTGCTCGGCGACGTAAACGACCGCACCGCCGTATTCGCCGCCCAGCGCCAAGCCCTGCAACATGCGCAGCGCGATCAGCAGGATGGGAGCGGCCCACCCGATCGTCTCGTAGCCGGGCAAGCAGCCGACCAGGAAGGTCGACGAGCCCATGATCAGGATGGTCATGAGGAAGGTGTATTTACGGCCGACCATGTCGCCCAGGCGGCCGAACACCAGCGCGCCGAACGGGCGCACCAGGAAGCCCGCCGCGAAGGCCAGCAACGCGAAGACGTTGCGCGTCGATTCGGGGAAGGAGGAGAAGAACTGCGCGCCGATGATCGCCGCCAGCGAACCGTAGAGATAGAAATCGTACCATTCGAAAACGGTGCCCGCAGACGAGGCGAGAATGACTTTCTTCTCTTCCTGCGTCATCGGGCGAGAGCGCGCGCTCTCGGCCATCGTGTCAGCCATCGTGTCCTCCCATCGGCCGTAGCCGTGTCGCGGACCGCTCTATGCGGTCCTTCGGCACCTTGTTCCGGGGCGAAGCTGAGGCGAACCTTAAGAACGAGGGGAATTTGGTAATTATGTACCTCCAATGGGTCAAAAAATGGCGAAAAAGGGGCAGGAATTCACGTAAAAACAATGTGAATTCCGCATGTTAGAATAAAACGGATGATGGAACGCAATTCGCTCGCTCTCGATCTCTTCCTCCGCCCGGCGCGCGATGCGCTGCGCGACGTGCCGATCCTGCCCGCGACGGCCCCGGTGCGCGCGGCGTTGGGGGCGATGGCGGAAAGCGGATCGTCGATCGCCTTGGCGGTGGATAATGCGGGGCGCCTGACCGGGTTGTTGACCGAGCGCGACGCGGTCACGCGCATCGCCTTCAAAATGGATCCGGCGACACCGCTCGCCACGGCGATGACGCACAATCCCGAAACCGCACCGCCGGACGAGCCGCTGTATCGCGTCGTCGCCATGCTGCGCCGGCGCGGCTTCCGCCATGTGCCGGTGGTCGACGAAGACGGCGCGCCGTTGGGCGTGATCGGCCGCGCCGACGCGCTCGCCGCCGTGTCGGCGCGCTTGCTGGGCGAACTCGACGTTCTCGGCCGCTTGGGCCATGGGCTCGACGACCATATCGCCGCCAAGCGCGCGCAGGCCGCGTTCGCGCGCGCCTTGCTCGACGACGGCTTGCCGGCGCCCGAGATCCAGCGCGCGATCAGCGAGATCAACCGCGACATCCATCGCGATCTGCTCGACGCGGCGATCGCGCGCACGGGCAAGGTGCCGCCCGTGCCGTTCACGCTGCTGATCATGGGCTCGGGCGGACGCGGCGAAAGTTTCCTGTCGCCCGATCAGGACAACGGTTTCCTGATCGCCGACTATCCCGACGACGCGCACAATGCGATCGATGCGTGGTTCGTCGAAATCGCGACGCAATTCACCCAGTCGCTCGACAAGGCGGGATTCGATCTGTGCAAGGGCAACGTCATGGCGACCAATCCGCTATGGCGCAAAACGCGCACGCAATGGCGCGACCAGATCGCGCTATGGCTGCGCCGGCGTTCGCCCGTGGCGTTGCTCTACGCCGATATCTTTTTCGATTTCGCGCCCGCCTGGGGCGATCCGGCGCCGGCACTGGAATTGCGCGCGATGGTCGCCGAAACCTTGAAGCGCGAGCGCGGCTTCCTGCACGCGCTGCTGTCGGGCGATCGGCGCTTGGACGTGGCGATCGGATTCTTCGGCGGGCTCAAAACCACGGGGACGGGCGACCACGCGGGCGAGATCGATTTGAAGCTGCACGGCACGATGCCGCTGGTCGCCGCCGCGCGGTTCTGGGCGTTGACGCAGGGCGTGGAAGCGACGGGAACGCGCGCGCGCTTGGCCGCATTGCGCGCGCGGGGCGTGGTGACGAACGACGAAGAAGCCGAACTCGCCGACGCGTTCGACGCGGTGACGTTCGTGCTGTTGCGCGGGCAACTGACCGATATCGACAACGGCAAGGCGCCCGACAATTACGTGCGGCCCGACGAACTCGGCAAACGCGAACGCGCGCGGCTGCTCGAAGCGTTGAAGGCGATCGGTCGTTTTGCCGCGCGTACGCGCGCCGAATTCACCGGCCAGCTGATCTAAGCGCCGCGCGCAATTCCAGCGCCATGTTCGACGCCGCGACCAGTTCGTCGTAATCGTCGATGCCGCGCAGCGCGCACACTTCCAGCAATCGCGCGAACACGCGCGCGGTGGCGTGCGCATCGTCCAATGCCGAATGCCGCCGCCCGATTTCGATCCCCAGCAACGCGGCGAGCCCGTCCAGGCTGTGGTCGTGAAGCTCGGGATATAGATGCCGCGCGATCAGCAACGTATCGAACGGCGGGTGGTCGAATTCGATCCCGGCGGCGGCGCCCGCGCGTTTCAGAAACGCGAGATCGAACGCCGCGTTATGCGCGACCAGCACGGCATCGCGCGCGAAACCCGCGAACTGCTTGGCCGCCGCCCCGGCATCGGGGGCGCCCGCCACGGCCGCGTCGTCGATGCCGTGGATCGCGGTATTCGCCGTCGGGATCGGGCGGCCGGGATCGACCAGGGTCGCGAAGCATTGCCCATCCAAGCTTTCCGCCCCGCGCGTGCGCACCGCCCCGATCGACACGATCTGGTCGTTCTTGGTGTCGAGGCCCGTCGTTTCCAGATCGAATACGACGAACGCCAGCGCGGCGAGTTTACGCCCGCCCGGCGCTCCGCCCAGGGGCGTCAACCGGGCGAGGTCGGGATCGAAAAATTCGGGGCGGGGGCTGCGCGGCAGCGGCGGCGGCGTATTCGCGGTCAGCCGGGCGATTTCCATCTCCCGCGCGGCGAGGGCGGCGCGCAAGGGCCGGACCACGGTTCGGCGCGTAAAGGCGTGCGATATCGCCAAAGCCGCGCCGATTCCGGCAAGGGCCGCGATGCCCACCCCAAGGGCGCCCGCACCCTCGGGTCCGCGCGAAGCCGCCCAATAAAGGAGCGCGAACACCGCTAAACCGCCGAAGGCGGCGGCGAGCGTTCCGGCGAGAGGCGGGCGTTCGCGCGTTTCCATTTCGATCAGGATAGGCCCTGGCGGGATGCCGCACGAGATATTATATCACCGGCATGACCGACACCGACGCCAAGACCTGGACCCCGCTGCCGATTTCCGTGCTCACCGGCTTCCTGGGCAGCGGCAAGACCACGCTGCTGACCAAGCTGCTGCGCCATCCCGGCATGGCCGACACGGCCGTGATCATCAACGAGTTCGGCGAGATCGGCCTCGACGATCTGCTGGTCCAAGGCGAGTTGCTGGAGCATGTCGACCCCAGCCAGCAGACCCAGTTCGTGAAAATGAACGCGGGCTGTCTGTGCTGCACCGTGCGCGGCGATTTGGAAGTCGCGTTGCGCGACCTTTATTTGAAGCGCGTGCGCAAGCAGATCCCCGATTTCAAACGCGTGGTGATCGAAACCACGGGCTTGGCGGATCCCGCCCCCATCCTGCACACGCTGATGGACGATCCGGTCCTTGCCGCTTACTACCGCCTCGACGGCGTGGTGACGACGGTCGACGCGGTCAATGCGATGGACCAGCTCGACAAGGAAAAGGAAAGCGTCAAGCAGGTCGCGGTCGCCGATCGCTTGCTGATCACCAAGGTCGATCTCGCCAAGCCGCGCGAATTGATGCAGTTGCGCGCCCGGTTGCAGGATATCAATCCCGGCGCCCTGTTGTTCGAGGTGAGCCACGGCGATATCGATCCGTCGCTGATCCTCGAAGCCGGGCTCTATAATCCCGAAACGAAATCCGCCGATGTGCGGCGCTGGCTGAACGAAGAAGCCTATGCGCATGGCCATAGCCACGGCGATCATCACCACCATCATGCGCATGATCACGCGCACGACCATGACCATGGGCACGATCATGACCACCACGGGCACGATCACGGGCACCACCCTCACGACGACGTGAATAGGCACGACGACCGTATTCGCGCCTATTGCCTGGTCATCGACAAGCCGATGGAATGGGATGTGATCGCAGGCTGGCTGGGTTCGCTCGCCCAAAGCCGGGGCCCCGATCTGCTGCGCATGAAGGGCATCGTCAACGTCGCGGGCGAAGACACGCCCATCGCCGTGCATGGCGTGCAGCATCTTTTCCACCCGCCGGCGCGGGTGCCCCGTTGGCCCGACGAAGACCGCCGGTCCAAATTCGTCTTCATCGTGCGGGAAATCCCGCGCAAAGAGATCGAAGACAGCCTCGCGCGCTTCCAGGACGAGGCCGATAAACGCGCCGTTCTGGCCGCCCGGACGTAAAACCCCGCTCTTTCGCCCGTCGCCGTGGCCGTGCTATTCCGGCGGCCCGAACTCGCATTCATTTCCGAAGGACCCGCCCCTTATGGCCGCATATCAATACATCTATGTCATGAAGGGCATGTCGAAGATCTTCCCCGGCGGGAAGAAGATCATGGACGACGTGTGGCTGTCCTTCCTGCCCGGCGCCAAGATCGGCGTACTCGGCGCCAACGGTGCCGGTAAGTCGACGCTGCTCAAGATCATGGCCGGCCGCGACAAGGATGCCGGTGGCGAGCATTTCCTGGCCGAGGGCGCGACCTGCGGCTATCTCGAACAGGAACCCCAGCTCGATCCCAAGAAGACGGTCGCCGAAAACGTCATGGAAGGCCTCGGGCCGCTCAAGACGATGGTCGACCGGTTCGAGGAAGTCTCGAACAAGCTGGGCGAAGTCACCGACGACGACGAGATGAACGCGCTGCTCGCCGAACAGGCGGAGCTGCAGGAGAAGATCGACGCCGCCGACGCGTGGGATTTGAGCCGCACGATCGAAATCGCGATGGACGCGCTGCGCTGCCCGCCGGGCGATGCGGCCGTGACGAATCTTTCGGGCGGCGAGCGCCGCCGCGTGGCTTTGTGCCGCCTGTTGCTGCAAAAGCCCGATCTGCTGCTGCTCGACGAACCGACCAACCACCTCGACGCGGAATCGGTCGCATGGCTCGAACGCTTCCTGCACGATTATCCGGGCTGCGTCGTCGCCGTGACCCACGATCGCTACTTCCTCGACAATGTCGCGGGCTGGATCCTGGAGCTCGATCGCGGCAAGGGCATTCCCTGGGAAGGCAATTACTCCTCGTGGCTCGAGCAGAAGCAAAAGCGCCTCGTGCTCGAAGCCAAGGAAGAAACGAACCGCCAGAAGACGCTGGAGCGCGAGCTCGAGTGGATCCGGCAATCCCCGCGCGCGCGTCAGGCGAAGAACAAGGCGCGTATCGCGGCTTACGACGCGTTGGTCGCGGAGGAACGGGATCGCGCACCCGAAAGCGTGCAGATATCGATCGCACCCGGCCCGCGTTTGGGCAACACCGTCATCAACGCCGAAGAACTCACCAAGGGCTTCGGCGACCAATTGCTGATCGACAAGCTGTCCTTCCGCATGCCGGCGGGCGGCATCGTGGGCATCATCGGTCCCAACGGTGCGGGTAAGACGACGCTGTTCAAGATGATCAACGGCGCCGAGAAGCCCGATTCCGGCAAGCTCATCGTCGGCGAGACGGTGAAGCTCGGCTATGTCGATCAAAGCCGCGACACGCTCGACGCCAACAAGACCGTGTGGGAGGAGATTTCGAACGGCGACGACATTCTGGAAATCGGCGGGCGCAAAGTGCCCAGCCGCGCCTATGTCGCGTCGTTCAATTTCAAGGGCACGGATCAGCAGAAGAAGGTCGGCATCCTGTCGGGCGGCGAACGCAACCGCGTGCAGCTCGCCAAGATGCTGAAGGCCGGCTCCAACCTGCTGATGCTCGACGAACCGACCAACGATCTCGACGTCGATACGTTGCGCGCGCTCGAAGAAGCGCTGCTCGGCTATTCGGGTTGCGTCATGGTGGTCAGCCACGATCGCTGGTTCCTGGATCGCATCGCGACCCATATCCTGGCCTTCGAAGGCGACAGCCAAGTCGTGTGGTTCGAAGGGAACTACCAGGATTACGAAGCGGATCGTAAGCGCCGCCTGGGGGCGGATGCCGACCAGCCGCATCGCATCAAGTACAAGCCGCTGACGCGCAGCTAAGCGTCAAGCCGACGGCACAAACAAAAACGGCGCCCGCGAGGGCGCCGTTTTTCGTTGGGGGTTCGGCCGGCGATCAGCCGCGCGCGGGCGCGGCTTTGACCTTGTCGCGCAGCATCTCGATCAGCGGGCCGACGCGCCCGCCGTTGCGCTGGACGGTCGCGTTGAAATCGTCGCGCTGCGTGATCGCCATGCTCACGCCTTCGATCACCACGTCGATGATCTTCCAGTTCTGCCCGTCCGGCGCCAGGCGCCAATCGACGCGGATCGGTTCGCCCTGCGCGCGCACGAAATGCGTGCCGACGGCGGCTTCGCCGTCTTCGAGCGGCCGGGAATTGATCACGCGGATCGTTTCGCCGCCGTAATCGGCGAAGCGCGTGGCGTAGCTCGCGACGATGAAATCCTCGAACGCCGAAAGATAGGCGTCGCGGTCGGCCGCGTTGGCCGTGCGCCACGCGTTGCCCAGCGCGAAGCGGCCGATCTTCGCCACGTCGAAGGCGTCGGTGAACAATTCGCGGAAGCGCTTGGTGCGCTCGCTCGTGTCGATGTCGCGCGTGGTCAGGCCTTCGATCGCGCGCTGGGCGAGCTTCTCGATGAACTGCGCGGCGGCGGGCACCTGATTGCCGCCGGCTTGCGCCAGCGCCAAGCCGGGCAGCGCGCAAAACGCGGCGGCGGCGGTCAGGAATATCCGGCGTTTCATCGTAGCGGCGTCCGTTCGCGCCCGCGCCGTTACTGGCGCGAGGCGTCGGCGCGCGACGGCGCCGGGGCTTCGTCGACATCCGACATGCGCGGCACCGGCATCGTCTCGCCGCCCGCGTCGTTGCGGATCGCCGCACGGCGGCGTTCGGTGTAGACGCGGCGGATCGTCGCGTAATAGTCGGTCGAGTTGCGCTTCAGATCCTCGAGCGTCTGCCAATTGCGCTGACGCGAGTCGATGGCGGTGACGCCGCCGCGCGCATAGGGCACCCAGTCGAGCTTGTCGGAACGGTTGGCGGCGAAGTTCACCGGATCGAGGAACGAATCGACCGCGAAGCCGACCGTGTCGCGCACGTTCGACGGACCGAAAACCGGCAGCATGATGTAGGGGCCTTCGCCCGCACCCCAAACCGCGAAGGTTTGGCCCGCATCTTCTTCGTGCGCGGCGAAGCCCATATGGGCGGCGGGATCGAACGTGCCGAAGAAGCCGAGCAGCGTGTTGATGAAGAAACGCGCGATCGACGTGCCGAAACGCTGGCCTTCGCCTTGCGCGGCGTCGTTCACCGCGGTCCACGGCGTCTTCAAATTGACGAGGAAGTTGTGCGTGCCTTCGCGCGCGCGATCGGGCAGCACGCCGTACCAAGCGGCCAAGGGCTTCAGCGCGATTTCGTCGAGGAAGATATTGATCTCGAAGATGCCGCGATTGACGTATTCGAACGGGTCGTTGATGTCCGTCGATTGCTGCGCTTGTTGGCGCGGCGCAGGCGCTTCTTCGGCAAATGCCGCCGTCGACAAGGTGCCGACGATTGCGGCCGACAATGCGATATGCCGGACGAAGCGGGGGAGCGTGCAGGACATTTCGACGACTCGTTCCTTATGAACTCTACGCACTCGTTAAGGCGATTCGCGCGCGGCCCGGAAACTAGATACACGAATCGCGCTGTCCGTTGCCGCATCGGCTTCGACCGAAGCCCGACAAGCGACGAACACCGCAAGGGAACGGGCGCCCCGATTCCTTAACTTACGCAAATAGCTATCACATGGCCTTCTGGGAGGGTAGGCAACGCGCGTGACAGGGTGTGAACACGGCCGGGATGTTGCGGCTAGGTCACAGTTTCACATCGGATTTAAGGGGTGTGGAATAAAATGTATCTTGAAAGATATAAAGATACATTTATAAAGATTGAGTCATGGCACGGTCTCTTGATACCGTTCTCGAAGGATTGCGCGCCGCCGCCGAACCGACCCGGCTGCGGCTGATGGCGTTGTGCGCCGAGGGCGAACTGACCGTCAGCGAATTGGTCCAGATTCTGGGCCAAAGCCAGCCGCGCGTGTCGCGGCATCTCAAATTGCTGTGCGACGCCGGGCTGCTCGACCGTTTGCCGGAGGGCGGCTGGGTTTTCTATCGCTTGGCCGAGGGCGGCAAGGCCAATGGCCTGGTCCGCCAGATCGCCGACATGATCCCCAAGGCCGACCCGCAGCTTTCCCGCGATCGCGACGGCTTGATCGCGGTGCGCGCCGCGCGTGCGACGCTCGCGGGCGAGTATTTCGCGGCGAATGCCGAACGCTGGGACGAAATCCGCTCGCTGCATGTCGACGACGCGGAAGTCGAAAAGCGTCTGCTCGCCTTGCTGCCGCCGGCCAAGATTGCGGGCGAATTGCTGGATATCGGCACGGGTACGGGCCGCGTGCTCGAGCTTTTCGGCCGTCACGGCGTGAAGGGCATCGGCATCGATTCCTCGGTCGATATGCTGCGCGTCGCGCGCGCCAATCTCGCCAAAGCGAATTTGCCGAACGCCTATGTTCGCCAGGGCGACATGTATCGCCTGCCGTGGGACGAGCCGGTGTTCGGCGCGGTGGTGATCCACCAAGTGCTGCATTTCGCCGACGATCCCGCCGCCGTGCTCGCCGAAGCCGCGCGCGTGCTCGCCCCCGGCGGGCGCATCGTCGTGGTCGATTTCGCCCCTCATGCGCAGGACGAATTGCGCGCGCGCCACGCGCATCGCCGCCTGGGTTTCACCGAATCGGAAATGCGCGCTTGGCTTTCCGCCGCCGGTCTCGTTTCCGCCGAGCCCGTCGCCTTGCCGGGCAATCCGCTCACCGTTTGTCTCTGGGCCGCCGACCGGCCCCTTTCCTGAGGAACCCCCATGTCGCCGCGTCTGTTCGGATCCGCACCGGGCCACAAGCTGAATATCTCCTTCGAGTTCTTCCCGCCGAAGAACGAGGAGATGGAAAAGACGTTGTGGGCCTCGGTCGAACGCCTTGCGCCCTTGGCGCCGCGCTTCGTGTCGGTGACCTATGGTGCGGGCGGCACGACGCGCGAGCGCACGCACGCGACCGTCAAACGCCTCGTGCAGGAAACCAAGCTGAAACCGGCCGCACACCTCACTTGCGTGTCGGCGACGCGCGAGGAGATCGACGACGTCGTGCGCGGCTATTGGGATGCGGGCGTGCGCCATATTGTAGCGCTGCGCGGCGATCCGCCGGCCGGGGCCGCGAAATACGCGCCGCATCCGGGCGGCTATGCCTATGCCAACGACCTGATCGCGGGCATCAAGAAGATCGGCGATTTCGAAATCTCGGTCGGCGCCTATCCGGAGAAGCATCCGGATTCGCCGGACGCGGACAAGGATATCGACTTTCTCAAAGCGAAGCTGGATGCGGGCGCCACGCGCGCCATCACGCAGTATTTCTTCGATGCCGAAACCTATCTGCGCTATCGCGACAAGGTCGCCGCGCGCGGCATCACGGCGGAAATCGTGCCGGGCATTCTGCCGGTCACCAATTTCGCGCAGGTCGTCAAATTCTCCAAAATGTGCGGCGCGTCGGTGCCCGCATGGCTCGCGCATCTGTTCGAAGGCTTGGACGGCGATCCCGATACGCGCCGCCTGGTCGCCGCGATGGTCGCGGCCGAACAATGCCGCCGCTTGCAGGAGCATGGCGTCGATGCGTTCCACTTCTACACGCTGAACCGCGCCGATCTCGCCTACTCGATTTGCCATATTCTGGGCCTGCGCCCGGCGGTTTGAGGATCACGATATGACCCGCAGCGAAAAAGCCGCGTTGTTCCGCAAGCTCGCGTCGGAACGCATTCTGGTGAAGGACGGGCCTTATGGCTCGATGATCCAAACCTACAAGCTGGACGAAGACGGTTTCCGCGCCGGCGGCAGCTTCAACATGGATCAGAAGGGCAATAACGACCTTCTGAACCTGACGCGCCCCGATGTCGTGTCGGAAATCTGCCAAGCCTATGTCGATGCGGGCGCCGATTTGCTCGCGACCAATTCGTTCAACGCCAACCGCATCAGCCAGGCCGATTACGGCATCCAGACGCGGGCGCCGGAAATCGCCGCCGCGTCGGCGCGCGTGATCCGGGGCGTGGTCGATGCGGCGATGGCCAAGAATCCGGCCAAGCCGTTGTTCGTCGTCGGCGCCTTGGGGCCGACGAACCGGACGCTGTCGATCAGCCCGGACGTCAACAATCCCGGCTATCGCGCCGTGTCGTTCGAGGAAATGCGCGACACGTACCGGGAGCAGATCGACGGTCTGCTCGATGGCGGTGTTGATTTCATCGCCGTCGAAACGGTGTTCGACTCGCTCAACGCCAAGGCGGCCTTGGTCGCGGTCGCCGAAGCGGGCGAAGCGCGTGGCGAGGAAATCCCGGTGATGTGCTCTTTCACGCTGACCGACATGGCCGGGCGCAATCTCTCCGGCCAGACGGTCGAGGCGTTCTGGAATTCGGTGCGTCACGCGAAGCCGCTGACCATGGGCATGAATTGCTCGTTTGGTGCCACCGAGCTTCACCCTTATGTCGGCGACATCCAATCGCGCGCCGATACGCTGATCTGCGTCTATCCCAATGCCGGCCTGCCCAACGACATGGGCGCCTATGACGAGCCGCCGGAAATGACCGGGCGCCTCGTCGGCGTATGGGCGCGCAACGGCTGGATCAACGTCGTCGGCGGCTGTTGCGGCACGACGCCCGCGCATATCAAGGCGATCGCGCAATCGGTCGCCGGGGTGAAACCCCGCGAAATCCCGAAAATCGGCGCGCGTTTGCGGCTCGCCGGCATGGAAGCGGCGAATTTCTGACATGACCGACGAAACGAAAACCCAGCAAGTCGCGACCTTCGTCAATGTCGGCGAGCGCACCAACGTCACCGGATCGGCCGCGTTCAAGAAGCTGATCCTCGCGGGCGATTACGCCAAAGCCGTCGAGGTCGCGCGCCAGCAGGTCGAAGCGGGCGCGCAGATCATCGACGTCAACATGGACGAAGGTCTGCTCGACGCCGAAAAGGCGATGGAGACGTTCCTCAAGCTGATCGCGGCGGAGCCCGATATCAGCCGCGTGCCCGTGATGATCGACAGTTCCAAATGGTCGGTGATCGAGGCGGGGCTCAAATGCGTCGCCGGCAAGCCGATCGTCAATTCGATCTCGCTGAAGGAAGGCGAGGAAGCCTTCTTCCATCACGCCAAGCTCGTGCGCCGCTATGGCGCCGCCGTCGTCGTCATGGCGTTCGACGAAAAGGGCCAGGCCGATACGCAGAAGCGCAAAATCGAAATCTGCGAGCGCGCCTATAAGCTGCTGACCGAGAAGATCGGCTTTCCGGCCGAAGACATCATCTTCGATCCGAATATCTTCGCGGTCGCGACCGGTATCGAGGAACACGACAATTACGGCGTCGACTTCATCGAAGCGACGAAGGAAATCAAGCGCCGCTGCCCGCATGTCCATATCTCGGGCGGCGTGTCGAATCTCTCGTTCAGCTTCCGCGGCAACGAACCCGTGCGCCGCGCGATGCATTCGGTGTTCCTCTATCACGCCATCAAGGCGGGGATGGATATGGGCATCGTCAATGCGGGCCAGCTCGACGTTTACGACGCGATCCCGGCCGAATTGCGCGACGCGTGCGAGGACGTGATCCTCAACCGCCGCAAGGATTCGACCGAGCGGATGCTGACGCTGGCACCCAAATACAAGAAATCCGGCGACGTGCCCGACGCCGCCGAACTCGAATGGCGCACCTGGCCCGTGATCAAGCGCATCGAACATGCGCTGGTGAAGGGCATCGACCAATATGTGGTCGAAGATACGGAAGAAGCGCGCCTTCAGGCCGCGCGGCCGATCGAAGTCATCGAAGGCCCGCTGATGGACGGCATGAATGTCGTCGGCGATCTGTTCGGCGCGGGCAAGATGTTCCTGCCGCAAGTCGTCAAATCCGCGCGGGTGATGAAGAAGGCGGTCGCCCATCTCATCCCCTATATCGAGGCGGAGAAGACGGCGGAATCGCGCTCCAAGGGCAAGATCGTCATGGCGACGGTCAAGGGCGACGTCCACGATATCGGCAAGAACATCGTCGGCGTCGTGCTCCAGTGCAACAACTACGAAGTCGTCGATCTGGGCGTGATGGTGCCCGTGCAGGACATCCTGAAGGCGGCGAACGAGAACAAGGCCGACATCATCGGCCTTTCCGGCCTTATCACGCCGTCGCTCGACGAAATGGTGACGGTCGCCGAGGAGATGAAGCGCACCGGCCTGAAAATCCCGCTGCTGATCGGCGGGGCGACCACGTCGAAGACGCATACGGCCTTGCGTATCGCGCCCCGCTACGACGGGCCGACCGTGCATGTGCTCGACGCGTCGCGCGCCGTGGGCGTGTGCTCGGCGTTGCTGTCGGACACGCAGGCCGACGGCTTCAACGCCGATGTGCGCGCGGAATACGAACGCATTCGCGTCGAGCGCGCGGGCGGGGTGAAAGACAATCTGGTGCCGCTGGCCGAAGCGCGCGCCAACGGCTTGAAGATCGATTGGGCGAAATACGAAATGCCCAAGCCGAAATTCTTAGGCACGCGCGCGTTCGAGGATTATCCGCTGGCCGAGCTGGTCGAGCGCATCGACTGGACGCCGTTCTTCCGCGCCTGGGAGCTCGCCGGCACCTATCCCGCCATTCTCGACGACGAGAAGGTGGGCCCCAGCGCGCGCAATTTGTTCGACGATGCCAAGCGCATGCTCGACCGCATCGTCAAGGAAAAATGGCTGGTCGCGAAGGGCGTTGTCGGCTTCTGGCCGTGCAAACGCATCGGCGACGACGTGGCGATCTATGCCGACGAGGATCGCGTCGAGGAGATCTCGCGCCTTTATTTCCTGCGCCAGCAGATCGGCAAGCGCGCCGACCGGCCGAATATGTGCCTCGCCGATTTCGTCTCGCCCGACGCCGACTATATCGGCGGCTTCGCGGTGACGTCGGGCCACGACATCGAGGCGCATCTGGCGCGCTTCAAAGCGGCGCATGACGATTACTCGGATATTCTGCTGAAAGCGCTGGCCGATCGTTTGGCCGAAGCCTTCGCCGAGCGCCTGCACGAGCGTGTGCGCAAGGAATTCTGGGGTTACGCGGCGGACGAGAAGCTTTCCAACGCCGATCTCATCGGCGAAAACTATCGCGGCATCCGCCCGGCCCCCGGCTATCCCGCGTGCCCCGATCACAGCCAGAAGCCCGAGCTGTTCCGCCTGCTCGACGCGCATCGCCAGACGCGCATGACGCTGACGGAAAGCTTCGCGATGCTGCCGACGGCCTCGGTCTCCGGCTATTACTTCGCGCATCCGCAAGCGTCGTATTTCGGCGTGGCGCGGATCGGCAAGGACCAAGTCGCCGAATTCGCGCATCGCCGCGGCGTCGATTTGGCGCAGGCCGAGAAATGGCTGCGCCCCAATCTCGGCTATGAGATCTGATCAGCCCTTCGCCGCGCGGGTGTAAAGCTTCCAGGCGAGGCTCGGCACGATATAGATCGGGAACTGCGCCGCCGCGATGAACAGCAGGATTTCGGGCGGCGTGGGCGGCGGCAAAATCGCGATCAGCAGCGCGTTGTTGCGGAAGCCCGTGGCCACCGCCATCGTTCCGGCGGTGCGGATTCCCTTGCGCCAGAAGATCAGCGCCGAGCCGATCTGCAATCCCAAATTCAGCGCGAAGGCCGCGATCACGTAAGCGGCAAGGCGCCAAGGCTCGGCGAATGCGATGGACGTGATGCCGTCCATCACCGCGACGGCGAACACGATCATCAGCAACACGCCGATCCCTTCGAGGATTTTGGCGTTGGCTTGCAGCCGCGCTTCGCCCAGCACGCGCCGCACGACATAGGCGGCGATCGCCGTGCCCGCGATAATGCCGACCGAGCGCAGCAGGAATTCGCCGGTCGTGACGTCGCCGAGATTCAAACCCGCCAAGGCCGCGACGAGCGGAATCGTCAGCGCCGCGATCATCGTGCCGCCCAGCACGGTGACCAATGCGAGCCCCGCATCGAGCCCGACCACGGCCGCGAACATCGCCCCGAACAGCAAGGGCGGGGCGGCGGAACTGACCGTCAGCGCGTCGTGCAGATCGCGCGGCAAGCCCAACGCCGCACCGATCGCCAAGGTGATGAACGGCACGGCGAGCAATGCCCAGATCCAGGCGAAGCCCAGCATCGGCAAACGCCCGAACGCGGCGCCGATCGACGACGGCGACACGCGCAGCATCGACGCGAGCAGGATCAGCACGACCGAGGGCGACAGGATCGGCTTCAACGCGGCGGCGAGATCGGGCAGCAAAATGCCGATCGCGAGGCCCGACGGCATCGCCCAGCGCGCGTGACGTGCGAGAAAATCGAGAAAACCCAGAATGATCTTTTCCTTGCCCGGAACCGCCGGGGCCGCCAAAGCTACAGGTCCGACAGCACGGAGGCAAAGCGTTGAATTTCCCGACCCCGTTCGACCGCCATTCGGAACGCGTGCGCCCGGAATGGATCGACTTCAACGGCCATATGAACGTCGCCTATTACGTCGTCGTGTTCGACAACGCGGTCGACGTGCTGTTCGAAGCGTTGGGCTATGGCCGCGATTGGCGCGCGGCCGCCGGGCGCTCGCATTTCGCGGTCGAGGCGCATATCCGCTATCTGGGCGAAGTGAAACTCGGCGCGCTGGTGACGGTCGAATCGCGGATGCTGGGGGCCGACGCCAAGCGGCTCCACCATTTCCATATCATGCGCAACGCCGAGACCGGGGCGATCGCCGCGACGTTCGAGGCGCTGTCGCTGACGGTCGATATGGCCACGCGCAAGGCGGGTTCGCTTGCGCCCGAGGATCTGCAACGCGCGCTCGACGCCGTCGCAGCACACGCGAAATTGCCGCTGCCCGACGGTGTCGGCCGCGCGGTGGCAATGAAACGCTAAGGTGCGCGCTTCAGATTGAGCTGATCGAGCCGGTCGACCGAGCGAACGGTCTGACGCTGGATGCGGCCGTCGCGCTGCACGTCGAACTCGATCTGCGTGCCCGCCGGGCCTTGCGCCCATAGCCCGCGATAGAATTCGACCAGCGTGGGCGTGGCCTTGCCTTTGATGCCGGCGATCGTGTCGCCGCGCGACATGCCCGCCCGTTCCGCCGGGCCGCCAGGGGTCACGCGCGCCACGATCAAGCCTTGCGGCGTTTCCTCCAACGTCATGCCGGTCCAGGGGCGGCGCGGCGTCATCGCGCGGCCTTCGGCGATCATGTCGGCGAAAATGGGTTCGAGCACGTCGATGGGCACGAACACATTGCCGGGCACGCGCGGGCCTTCGCCGCTGGCGCGCGCGCCGCTCGCGTCGTTGACGATGAGCGAGCCCACACCGATCAACCGCCCGCGCGAATCGAGCAATGCGGCCCCGCTCCACAACGGATGCGGCGGCACCGTAAAAATCGCGCTGTCGAGCATGTATTCCCAATTGCCCGCAAACGGACGCCGCGAGATGACGCGCGCCGGCGCGGCGTTATCGACGCCGCCGAACGGCACGATCAAAACCGCGTCGCCCGCTTTCACGTCTTCGGCATTGCGCGCCAGCGCCACCGGCTTGGCCGCGCGCGCCGCGACGCGCGAACGCAGCAGGCCCAACCCGGTGTCGTGGTCGTAGGCGACGATCTCGGCCGCCGCGACCGAACCGTCGGGCAATTCCACGTCGGCGCGCTCGGCCTCGACCATCAGATAACCGACGGTCAGCATCAGGCCGCTGGCGTCGATCAGAATGGCCGAGCCTTCGCGTTCGCGGCCCAAGCCGGTCGCGGTGCGCGCGTCGGCGGGCACATAGGCCTTGAAGCGCATCACCGGCTCGACGATCGATTCGAGCGATTGCGCATGGCCCGAAAACGGGGCGGTGAAGGCGAGGAAAGCGGCCAAGACGGCCGCGCGGACCGGGGGGAATGGCATACGAAAGAGCATGGGCCTTTCCGGCCGCGCCGCCAAGTCCCCCCGCGCGATTTCGTATGCTATGAGGGCGCCGATGGTCGAAATCGTTCCCGAGTCGTTGCCGCCCTATCTGCGCGGATTGAACCCGCCCCAGCTTGATGCCGTGCGCACGCTGGATGGCCCGCTGCTGGTGCTGGCCGGGGCTGGGACCGGCAAAACCCGCGTGCTGACCACGCGAATCGCGCATCTTCTGGTCCAGCGCAAAGCGTTTCCCGGCCAGGTTCTGGCCGTGACCTTTACGAATAAAGCCGCCGCCCAGATGCGCGAGCGCGTCGCGTCGATCATCGGCGAAACGGCGGAGGGCATGTGGCTGGGCACGTTCCACGCGCTCGCCGCGCGCATCCTGCGCCGCCATGCCGAGCTTGCCGGACTCAAAAGCAATTTCACGATCCTCGATCAGGACGATCAGATCCGGCTGATCAAGCAATTGCTCCAGGCCGAAGGGATCGACGACAAACGCTGGCCCGCGCGCGTGGTGCATGGCGTGATCGAACGCTGGAAGGATCGCGGCCTCACGCCCCAGCGCGTGACGTCGGAAGCCGCGTCGGAAGTCGCCAACGGGCGCGCGGTCGAGATCTACGCGATGTATCAGGAGCGGTTGAAGACGCTCAACGCCGTCGATTTCGGCGATCTGCTGCTGCACACGCTGACGATCTTCCAGAACGACGCGTCGGTGCTGGCCGAGTATCACCGCAAGTTCAAATACATCCTGGTCGACGAATATCAGGATACGAACGTCGCACAATATCTGTGGCTGCGCATCCTCGCCCAAGGCCATCGCAATATCTGCTGCGTGGGCGACGACGACCAGTCGATCTATGGCTGGCGTGGTGCTGAAGTCGGCAACATCCTGCGCTTCGAGCAGGATTTCCCCGGCGCCAAGGTCGTGCGCCTCGAACAGAACTACCGCTCGACCGAGCATATCCTGTCGGCGGCGTCGTCGCTGATCGCGCATAATCGCGGGCGCTTGGGCAAGACGCTGTGGACCGCCGACAAAGGCGGCGAGAAGGTCGTCGTCAAGCCGGTGTGGGACGGCGAAGAAGAAGCGCGCTTCGTGGGCGAGGAGATCGAAGCCCATCAGCGCGCCAAGGTACCGCTGTCGCAGGTCGCGGTGCTGGTGCGCGCCGGATTCCAGACGCGCGAATTCGAAGAACGCTTCGTCACGCTGGGTTTGCCGTACCGCGTCGTCGGGGGCCCGCGCTTTTACGAACGCCAGGAAATCCGCGACGCGATCGCCTATCTGCGCGTGACCGTGCAGCAGGACGACGATCTGGCGTTCGAGCGCATCGTCAACACGCCTAAGCGCGGCTTGGGCGATGCGGCGTTGCGCATCGTGCGCGGCCTTGCCTCGGCACGGCGCATTTCGCTTTACGCGGCGGCGCAGGAAATCATCGGCACCGACGAGTTGAAGCCCGCCCCGCGGCGTTCGCTGACTCGGCTGGTCGAGGATTTCGCGCGCTGGCGCGCCGGCCTCGAAACGATCGGGCATGCCGATCTCGTCCGCACCATCCTGGACGAAAGCGGCTACACCGCGATGTGGCAAATGGACAAAAGCCCGGAAGCGCCCGGCCGCCTCGAAAACTTGAAGGAGCTCGTCGCCGCGATCGAGGAATTCGACACGCTGCCGGCCTTCCTCGAGCACGTCTCGCTGGTGATGGAGAGCGTCGAGAAAGCCTCCGACGAGATGGCGAGCTTGATGACATTGCACGCCGCCAAGGGCTTGGAATTCGACGTCGTGTTTTTGCCGGGCTGGGAGGAAGGCCTGTTCCCCCATCCGCGTGCCCTCGACGAGAAGGGCGAGGAAGGCCTCGAAGAAGAGCGCCGCTTGGCGCATGTGGGCCTCACGCGCGCGCGCAAACACGCCTATGTCAGTTTCGCGGCCAACCGGCGCATCTACAACACCTGGCAATCCTCGATCCCGTCGCGCTTTGTGGCGGAACTGCCGGGGGCGGATGTCGACGTGAAGGCGGAGACGGGTCTGTGGGGCTCCGGCCCCGATTTCGCGGAAGATCCCTTCGCGCGCAATCCGCGCAGTTTTGGGCGCACGCGGGCCCCATTGATCGAAGGCAAGGCGACGCGGTTGGGCGAACGCGCCGCTCCCGATTTCGTGCCCGGGATGCGCGTGTTCCACGAGAAATTCGGCTATGGTCGCGTCGTCGCGGCCGAGGCGGGCAAGCTCGAAATCGAGTTCGAGCATACCGGCCCCAAGAAGGTCATGGACAGTTTCGTTCGGAAGGCGTGAGACGATGGCCACTCTCTGGCGTTTGGTGCTGATCGGCGATGCGGTCTCGCAAGAGGCCTATGTGCGCACGTTGGAGGAAGAGGCGGGGGCGGTGACCGCATTCGAAACGTCGCCCCAAGGCCCGTGGCGCATCGAAGCCTATTTCGAGGCGAAGCCCGATCTGGGCCGCTTGGCGCCGCCGATCATCGCCGCGGCCAAGGAATTGCGCCGCCCGGTGCCCACGCTGGACGTCGACGAATTGCCGGAACGCGATTGGCTTGCGGAAAACCGCGCCTCCTTCCCGCCGTTGAAGATCGGGCGCTTCTTCGTCTATGGCAGCCATATCGCCGACAAGCCGCCCGCCGGCGCATGGTCGGTGGCGCTGGATGCGTCGATCGCCTTCGGCTCGGGCGAACACGCGACGACCAAAGGCTGCCTTGCGGCGATCGAGGCGATCGCCAAGCGGCGGCGCATCCGCAACGTGCTGGACCTTGGTACAGGCTCCGGCATTCTCGCCATCGGAGCGGTGCGCGCGGGTGCCAAGCGCGTGCTCGCGTCGGATATCGACGTCGCCTCGGCCGATCTCGCGCGCATCAACATGCGCGACAACGGTGTCGCGCGCCGCGTGAAGGTCATCGCGGCGAACGGCTTCGCGAAATTGCCGCCGACGCGCCGGCGCTTCGATCTGTCGATCGCGAATATCCTGGCGCGGCCGTTGACGCAGCTCGCCACACCCTTGTCGCGCAGCGTGAAGCCGGGCGGCAATCTGGTGCTGTCGGGTTTGCTGGCCGAGCAGGAGACCTGGGTGCTGCGCGCCTATCTTGCGCGCGGGCTCACTTTCGTGGGCCGCGCCAAGGCAGGGCCCGATACGGCCGGCTGGCGCACGCTGGTGCTGAAGCGCCGGCGCTAACTTTCGGCGCGATACGCGGCGAGGTCGTCGAAGAACTTGCCGAAGGCGGCTTTGGGTTCGAGCTTCGTCGCGTGTTCGAAGCGCACGGCCTGTTCGAAGCTCAAATTCCGCACGGGCGCAAACAGATTGTCGAACACGGTCAGGAAATCGGCCTTGGTGAACTGCGCCACGTCGTGGCCGTCGCCGAGATTGACGTATTTGTTCGGCGCCAGGCTGATCGAGGTCTGCTTGTGCTGCATGATCTTGAACAGCCAGTCGCGGCGCGTTTCGAAGCGCTTGAACGCCTGCGCGATCTTCGTCAGCACCTGCCAGAAGATCGTCTCGGCGCGCGGATCGCGATAGAAATCGTCCCAGGTGAAGCTTTCGCCGAGCTTGGCGCGCAACTCCTCGACGATATCGGCGCAAGCGTCGTTCCATTCCTGCTCGGTCTCGCCGACCAGCGAATGCACGAAGAAAAAGAAGTTGTGCAGCATGCCGCGATCGAGCTGCTGCGACTGGAAGAAATCCGACAGCGGATGCACGACCAAGCGGCCGAAGGCGTTGACGCGGCGGTTCTGGTTCTGCGCCTCGACGATCGTGTTGACGATCTGGCCGAACACGGCGCGATAGAAATTGTCCATCTCGCCCGATTGCTTCATCGCATCGGCGATCTTGGCGATGTCGTCGGCGGTGACGTTGCCGCCGTTGCGCATCGCGGCTTCGTCGGCCGTCGCGACGAACGCGTCGAGCATCGTGACCACGGCGTGGCGGATTTGAAGCGGGCCTTTGGCGAACATGACGGCGCAAAAATTAGCGCGTCTATCCGCGCAATGCTTGGTTAAAATGCGGGCGATGAAACGTAAATCCATCGCAATTCTTGCGGTCGCCGCGGCCGCCGCCGGCGGGACCGTTCTGTGGGACCGCACGGATCTGACGCCGCGCGAGTTCCCGCCCGGCGAATGCCATGCCGTGGACGGCGACACGATCGATTGCGCCGGGCGGCGCATAAGGCTCGTCAATATCGACGCGCCCGAACTCCACGGCCAATGCCCGGCGGAAATCCAGGCGGCCGAACGCGCCAAATTGGCGGCGCTGATCGCGATGGAAACCGCGACCGTGCGCGTCGTGCCGGAAAAGGGCCGCGACAAATACGGCCGCACGCTCGCCCATGTCGCGATCGACGGGCGCGATCTGGGCGATACGCTGGTATCGCAAAACCTCGCCCGGCCTTACGCGGGCGGTGCGCGCAAGGGCTGGTGCGGTTAGTTCAAGGGTGCCGGCTGGAAACTGTCGGCGCGCGCCAGACGCCACGCATCGGCGAAGCGCTTGTCGCGCGTTCCGCGCAGCAACTCGCCGCTTTCCAATTCGGGATAGAGCTCGGCGAAGCTGCCGACTTCGTGGTCGGCCAAGCGGCGGAAGAAATGCGCGCGGCGGAATTGGCCGGGATGGTCGAGACCGGCGGCGGCCACAAGCTCCGCCAGCGCATGCAAAGTCTGCTTGTGGAAGCTGCGCACGCGCTCCGACTTATCGGGCACGTCCAACGCGCGCGCGCGCGTCGGATCTTGCGTCGCCACACCGGTCGGGCAGCGATCGGTGTGGCAGCTTTGCGATTGGATGCAGCCCAGTGCGAACATGAAGCCGCGCGCGGCGTTGCACCAATCCGCGCCCAGCGCCATCGCGCGCGCCACGTCGAAGGCCGAGGCGATTTTGCCCGAAGCCCCCACGCGGACATGTTCGCGCACGCCGATGCCGATCAACGCGTTGTGGACGAAGTCGAGGCCTTCGCGCAACGGCGTGCCGATATGGTCGAGGAATTCGAGCGGGGCGGCACCAGTACCGCCCTCCTTGCCGTCGACGACGATGAAATCGGGCAAGATGCCGGTTTCCAGCATCGCCTTGCAGATCGCCAGGAACTCCCAGCGATGGCCGATGCAGAGTTTGAACCCGGCGGGTTTGCCGCCCGACAGGCGCCGCATCTCGCCGATGAATTTCATCATCTCGATCGGGGTGGCGAAGGCCGAATGGCTGGCGGGCGAAATGCAGTCGACACCCATCGGAATGCCGCGCGTGATCGAAATTTCCTCGCTGACCTTCGCCGCCGGCAGCACGCCGCCATGGCCGGGTTTGGCACCCTGGCTCATTTTGAGTTCGACCATTTTGATCTGCGGATTTTTCGCCGTCTCCGCGAATTTCTCGGGCGAGAAACTGCCGTCCGCGTTGCGCGCGCCGAAATAGCCCGAGCCCAGTTCCCAGATGATGTCGCCGCCGTTCTCGCGGTGATAGGGGCTGAAACCGCCTTCGCCGGTATCGTGCGCGAAGCCGCCCAGCTTGGCGCCTTTGTTCAGCGCCAGGATCGCGTTGGACGACAGCGAGCCGAAGCTCATCGCCGAGATGTTGAAGACCGACGCGGAATAGGCTTGCTCGGTGCCCGGCGCGCCCACGCGCACGCGGAAATCGTCGCCGTTCAGCGGGCGCGGGGCGACCGAATGATGCAGCCATTCGTAGCCTTCGGCGTAGACGTCGTATTGGGTGCCGAAGGGGCGCTTGTCGAGCACCGCCTTGGCGCGCTGATAGACGACCGCGCGCTTGTCGCGGCTGAACGGCATGCCGGTCTTTTCGTCTTCGAAGAAATACTGGCGCATCTCGGGCCGGATTTCTTCGAGCAGGAAGCGCAGATGCGCGGCGATGGGATAGTTGCGCAAGATCGCGTGGCGGCGCTGGGTCAAATCCCGCCAGCCGAGCAAGGCGAGCCCGCCGGTCGCGGCCAGCGCGATGCCCTCGACCCAGCCGAAGGCCCCGCGCGACGCGACGAAGATCGCGACGCCGGCGAACAGCAAATTGGCGAGGGTGAGGCAGATATAGCGGGGCGCGAAGGCGAGCGACAACGCGGACATGAAATTCTCCCGGTGAAATTCTTGCGGCGAATCATACAGATTCGCGGCCCAAAGGGGAAAAGACGGAATTTTTGCGTTGCGGCGAAAGCCTGGCTTCAGCTTCGTGTGGCTTATGGGCGGCGGAGGTTGATATGCCCGCCCACCAGCGTCCTTTAGGCCCGATTTTGCTGCTCGGCTCGTGCCCCGGCGTCGCCGAGGGTTTGGCGATTTTCGGCCATACGGCCTTGCGCGCGGCGAGCGTGTCCGCCGCCCTGGCCAATGCCGGCGATCCGGATATCCGCTTCGCCTTTATCGACGCGAGCGTGCCGATCGCCGATGCGGTCAAGTTCCTCGACGCCCTGGCGGAAATTCGCCCCCATGCGGCCGCCGTGCTGGCGTTGCCGCCGGGGTCGGATTCGTCCGATCGGCTTCATCTCGACCATGCGCGCGCCATCGGTGCCGCCACGATTCTGATGCCGGGCTCGGACCCCGTCGCGCTGCTGACGGCGCTGGCGCGCAAAGGCTATGGCGGCGCGCATCGCACGCGGCGCGCGCTGATCGCCGACGATACCGCCACGGTGCGCGAGATTTTCCGCACCATGCTCGTCAAGGCCGGCTACGAGGTGTTCGCCTACGAAACCTTCGACGCGGCGCTGGAATCGCCCGAAGCGATCGGCATCGATCTGGTCGTGCTCGATATCTTCATGCCCGGCATCAGCGGGATCGAAGCGATCCGCGTCGTCCGGCGCGGCTGGCGCGGCACGAAAATCCTCGCCGTTTCCGCGGGGCTCGAAGGCCGGATGGAGGCGTCGACGACGCTGCAAGCCGCCGACCGTCTCGGCGCCGACCGGATCTTGTCCAAGCCCATCGACGGCGCCAAGCTGATTTCGACCGCGCAGGAGCTTGTCGGCGCTTCGATCTCGCGCGCCGCCTAAGCCAAAATCTTCGCGCGCTTGGGATCGACGGCGGCGCCATCGATACGCACGGCCGCATGGCGCTGGGTGAAGGATTCGATCTCCCAATCGCGATGCTGGGCTTCCTCGGCCGGCACGTAGCCGAATAGGATGCCTTTGCCGATCGTGTGGCCCCAGCCGCCCGACGACGCCGTGCCCAGCGTTTTGCCGCCGCGCAGGATGGTTTCGCCGCCGTAAAGCTGCACTTGGGCGTCGACCGTCAGCACGATCAGCTTGCGTTTGACGCCCTCGGCCTTGGCTTTTTCCAGCGCGGCACGGCCGATGAAGTCGGAATTCTTGCCGAGTGCGACGCAGAAGCCCAAGCCCGCTTCGTAAGGCGTGTAATCCGGCGTGATGTCCGCGCCCCAATAGAGATAGCGCTTTTCCAGCCGCAGCGATTCGATGGCGCGATAGCCGGCATTGGCGACGCCGAATTCGGCGCCCGCTTCTTGCAGCAACTCGTAAACATGCGCGGCGTATTCGACCGGCATGTGGAGTTCCCAGCCAAG
Organism: Tagaea sp.; assembly: GCA_965228135.1. GTDB lineage: Bacteria > Pseudomonadota > Alphaproteobacteria > CACIAM-22H2 > CACIAM-22H2 > Tagaea. The sequence continues at coordinate 2,502,826 of OZ245798.1, read as the reverse complement.
CTCGCCCAGATACGTCACGCGCAAGGCCAGCACGGGTGCAAAGCCGATACGGATTTCCTGCGCGGTCATGTAGGGGAAGGCCGCATTCGACACGTCGCCGTCCGCGACTTTCGCCAGAATATCGCGCGAACGCGGGCCGCCGAGATTGATCACGGCGCGCGCTGAGGTGACGTCGGTCAACGTGACCGAGCCGTCGCGCGGCAGGTTCTTTTCGATCCAGGCGCGGTCGCGCACGCCGAAGGCGCTGCCCGTGACCATGTAGAAGCGGTTCTCGTCGAGCCGCGCGAAGGTCAGGTCCGCCTCGATCCCGCCGCGCGTGTTGCAAAGCTGCGTGTAGATCAAGCTGCCGGCGGGCTTGTCGATCTCGTTGGCCGCCAAACGCTGCACGGCCGCGAAGGCGCCGGGCCCCGCGATCTCGAATTTCGAGAACGATGATTGGTCGATCATCACCGCGCGTTCGCGTGCGGCCTTGCACTCGGCCGCGATGGCGGCGAACCAGTTGGGGCGCGATTCGAATGAGGGCTTGTCGGCGGCTTCCGTGCCCTTGGGCGCGAACCAATTCGCGCGCTCCCAGCCGAAACGCGAGCCGAACACCGCCCCCTGCGTTTTGAGTTTGTCGTAGAGCGGACTGCGCCGGCCGCCGCGCGCGGATTCAAGCTCCTCGACCGGGTAATGGATCTGGTAGTAGCGCCAATAGGCGTCGACGCTGCGCTCGGCGAGATACTTCGCCGACATGTGGTGCTTGCCGAAGCGGCGCACGTCGAAGGCCCACAAATCCATCGACGGTTCGCCCGCGACGATCCATTCGGCCATCGCCTTGCCCGCCCCGCCCGACGCCGCGATGCCCGAGGTGAAGCCGCACGCGACATAGAAATTGTCGCGCTCGGGGGCGAGGCCGAGGATCGGCTCGCCGTCGGGCGAAATCGGAATCGGGCCGTTGATCACGGTCCGGATGCCGATCTCGTTGAGGATCGGCAGGCGTTCGGCCGCGGGCAGCACGAAGGCTTCCAGGCGTTCCTGATTGGGCGGCAGCAATTCGCGCCCGAAATCGAAATTCATGCCGCCGGCGCCGAAGGTCGGTGTGCCTTGTTCCCAGCCGCCGATGGCCAGCGCCCCCGGCTCGGGCTTCAGATAGAAGATGTTGTCCGGGTCGCGCAAGGTCGGCAGGCCCTTGGGCATGTCGTCGCGCTTTTCGGTGATCAGATATTGGTGCTCGACCGCACCGGCGGGCACGGACACGCCGGCGAATTTCGCGACGTCGCGCGCCCAAATGCCGGCGGCGTTGACCACGATCTCGCACGCGATCTCGCCCTTGTCGGTGCGCACCGACGTGATGCGCCGGTCCTTCGATCCGAAGCCGGTGACGCGGATGCCTTCGACGAATTTGACGCCGCCCTTCTTCGCGCCGCGCGCATAGGCTTGCGTTAAGCTCGACGGATCGACCGAACCGTCATTGGGCACCCATACGGCGCCGACCACACCTTTGGGGTCGATCAGCGGGAATTTATCGACCGCTTCCTTGACCGACAGCGTGTGCAGTTCGAAATCGAAGCTGCGCGCGGTCGTCGCCATGCGCTTCAATTCCGACCAACGCTCCTGCGACGAGGCGAGGCGCAACGAGCCGACCGGCTTCCATTCGACCGCTTGGCCGGTTTCTTCCTCCAGCGTCGCATAGAGGCGCGCGGAGTACTGCATCAGGCGCGTGAGGTTGCGCTTGGAGCGCAATTGCCCGACGAGACCCGCGGCGTGCCAGGTCGACCCGTGGGTCAACGCCGCTTTTTCGAGAACCACGACATCGCGCTCGCCGAGCTTGGCGAGGTGATAGGCGATCGAACAGCCGATCGCACCGCCGCCGATGACGACGATGCGCGCTTGCGCCGGAATTTCAGCCACGCATTTCTCCCAGATACCAATCGACGAAATGCGCCACGTTCCGTTCGCGCAAGGTGGAGTAGGGGCCGGGCTCGTAAGCGGGCGAGGAAATGCCGGCCTGCTGGTTTTCGCAAATCACCCAATCTTGGGAATTCGTCGCGTCCCACATTTCCAGAAGGCGCGGCAATTCGTAGTCCTTGCCTTCGACCGCGTCCTTGTCGACCAGCCAATAGCCGCGCACCAGCGTTTCGTTGGCCGAGATCGGCGTGAGACGCGCCGCGCAGGCGTAGTCGCAATTGGTGTGCTGCCAGAAATTCGGGAACACCGTGCAGCGCAGCGTGCCGCTGTCCCATTCCTTCACGTCGCCCATCAAACGCGAGACGGGCTTGCCGTCCAGCGATTGGGTGACGAAGCCTTCCTTCAGCGGCGTGCGATGGCAGCGCCAATTCTTGCCCGTCATGTTGGAACTGGCGTCGCCCGTGTCGTAGCCCAGTGCTGCGAAGCGCTCGTTGGCCTTGGCGACGATCGCTTCGATCGCGGGCAGCAACGAAGGGTCCATCACCGCGCGGTCGCGTTCGACGTCGTAAGCGGTGAGGTTATATTCCGCGTGGTTGGTCGGGCAGTGGTAGCACTCGCGATTGTTCTCGAACACGACCTTCCAATTCGCCTTCACGCGATATTCGGCCTGATGCGCGATCTTCACGCGATGCAGGGCGTGCGGCTTCATCTTGCGGCCGATCGTTTCGACGGCCTCGGAGAAATCGGGTGGGTTCTCGGCGATCGAGAAGAACAGCAAGCCGCCCGCATCGGCGACCGACACCTGCTTGAGGCCGAGTTCGGATTTCGGCACACCGAATTCCTTGGCGGTGTCGAGCAGGAGCGACCCGTCGAGCGCGTAGCTCCATTTGTGATAGGGGCAGGCGAGGACGGAGCTGTGGCCGTGGCCTTCCAAACAAATGCGCGAGCCGCGATGGCGGCACACATTGTGGAAGCCGCGCACCTTCATGTCGCGGCCGCGCGCGAAGATGATTTCCGCACCTGCGACCGTGTAGACGAACCAATCGCCGGGATTGGGAATCTCGAACCCGTAGCCCGCGAACAGCCAATGCTTGCGGTGGATCTTCGCCATATCGGCGGCGAAGGCTTCGGGCGAGGTGTAAAGCGCTTGGGGCAGCGTGCGCCCCGGTCGATAGGCGGCAAGGGCCGCCATGACAGCAGGCGTCGGAGCCTGCGGCGTCGTTCCGTCCATTCGTGTAAGCCCCCTATTATTGCAGTTATGTTACCACGCGCCGTGGTTTCCACAATATCGCGTCGGGGTGACGGTTCCGTTTAGGCGGGGGCGGCCAGCACGCGGAACTCGAAAGTCTGGCGGGGCGCGAAGCCCAGCCGCTCGTAAAGCGCGCGCGCACCCGGATTGTCGGCGTAGAGATGTAGAAACGGCCGCTCGCCGCGCGCCGCGATGCTGCCCATCAGCGCTTTGACCAGCGCCTTGGCGTGGCCGCGGCCTTGGAAATCGGGATGGACGCAGACGGCGCTGATTTCGGTGAAGCCGTGCGGGCGCATCCGCTCGCCCGCCATCGCCGCCAGCCGCCCGTCGACGCGCACGCCGATATAGCGGCCAAGCTCGTGGGTTCTGGCGGCGAAGGGGCCGGGCTTGGTCAGCGCCGTCAATTCCAGCATCGCGGGCACGTCGGCCACGCCCAGCGTTTCGGGCGCGAAGCCGGGCGGCGCTTCGGCCGGCGCGGTCGCGATCATCTGCACGACTTTCGCGGCGATCATCGTGTCGAGCCCCGCGACCGGCCGGGGCGGCCCCGCATCGGGATAGAGCAGCGCGACGGGCCCGAGCTTGGCGAAGTCGCGTAGCTCGTCATGCGCGGCCTGCGTCTCGTCATGGAACGCGGCGAAGGGCGCGATCTCGGCGGGGTAGCGCGCGACGAAGCGCCCGTTCAGCGCCAGTTCGCGATGCGAGGTTTTGAGCGCCGTCCGGATGGGCGTGTCGAGGGCCGCAATTTGCGCGGCCGAGAGTCCGAAATCGGACATGCCGGCGTTCCCCCCCGAAACGTATCGGTCGATGGTGCCGGGTGAGGGGATCGAACCCCCGACCTTCGGTTTACAAAACCGCTGCACTACCGCTGTGCTAACCCGGCATCTGGCATCGTCGAGGGGCGTTGTGCCGTATTCGCCGGCCCCGTGTAAAGCCTCCCGGCACCCGGCTTGTCTTTGGGCCTGACCATCGCCACTTATACGGGCGATCCCGGCGGCCGAAAGGCCAGCGACGGAAAGGAAAGCAACGTGGTTCAATTGTCCATTCTCGAGCTTGGCCGCGTCCGCCAGGGCTCCGATCGGCGGGCGGCCCTCGACGACGCCCGCGCGCTGGCCCAGCACGCCGAGACCTGGGGCTATAAGCGCATCTGGGTCGCCGAGCATCACAACATGCCGTCGGTCAGCACGGCGGCGACGTCGGTGGTGATCGCCCATATCGCGGCGGGCACCAAGACGATCCGGGTCGGGGCGGGCGGGATCATGCTGCCCAACCACGCGCCCTATGTGATCGCCGAGCAATTCGGCACGCTGGAAACGCTGTTCCCCGGCCGCATCGATTTGGGTCTCGGCCGCGCGCCGGGCACCGATCAAATGACATTGCGCGCCCTGCGGCGCGATCCCGAAGGCGCGGAGAGTTTTCCGCAGGACGTGTTGGAGCTTCAGGCGTTCCTCGGCCCCGTTCAGCCGGGCCAGCGGATCGAAGCGGTGCCGGGGGCGGGCACGAATGTGCCGCTGTGGATTCTGGGATCGAGCCTCTACGGCGCGCAATTGGCGGCGGAGCTGGGGCTGCCTTTCGGCTTCGCCTCGCATTTCGCGCCGCAGATGCTGGATCGCGCGCTGGAAATCTATCGCGCGCGGTTCAAGCCGTCCGCGACTTTGGCGAAGCCCTATGCGCTGGTCGGCGTGAATATCTTCGCCGCCGAGACCGACGCGGAGGCGCGCTATCTGGCGACGTCGAAGCAGATGTCGGTCGCCGATATGTTCCGGGGCGTGCGCCAGCCGACCAAGCCGCCGATCGAGGATATCGAGACCTATTGGACGCCGCAGGAGAAAGCGCACGCAATGCAGATGCTGGGGGCGAGCATCATGGGCGGGCCCGAAACGGTGCGAAAGGGCATCGACGCGTTCGTCCAGCGCACGCAGGCGGACGAATTGATGATCGTCTCCGACATGTTCGATTTCGCCAAACGCCTGCGCTCGTTCGAGATCATCGCCGAAATGATGGGGCACATGCGCGCGGCGGCGTAGCTCACGCGCGCAAATGCATCGCTTTCGCCAAAGCCTTTTTGACCGTCAGCAGATCGATCAGCATCCGCCTTGGATGCGACGGCAATTCGACGAAGCCCGCTTTGCGATAGGTCTCGACGACGCGCTCGCTCAGCGCGTCGAGCACCACGAAGCGCGTGGCGGGTCCTTGCGCTTGCGCGGCGAGGCAGCGCATCAACGCGTCGCGCAGCAGCCACGATCCGATTCCGCGCCCTTGATGCGTCGTGGCGGTCGCGAGCATCGAGAGATAGACCGCGGGCACGGTCGGATAGCGCGCGAATTTCTTGCGCTCGGTTTCGGGCAATGTCGCGATGTCGATCGCGTGGGCGCGCATGGCGTAATAGCCGAGAACGACGGCGCCGCCGCCTTCGCAGGCGACGAAAACCGCCATCTCCAAACGGTCGGCCTGCTTCGCCGCGTAGTTTTGCAGATACCGATCGAGCGCTTCGACGCCGCATGAAAAACCCGCCCGATCGTGTTTGTCGCGATCGAGCGGTTCGACGGCGAGCTTGGCGAGCAGCTCGCGATCGGGATTCATCGCGCCTTGTCGAGCGCCATGATCGCGATCAGTTCGGGCGTGGGCTCGGCGTCGATCGCGCGCAAGAATGCCGCGTGATCGATCGGCTCGATCTTCGTCGCGTCGTGTTTGGCGATGATCTCGCGCGCGACGCTCGTCGCCGCCGCGACGGCGAATTGCGAGGCGGTGATGCCTTGCAGCCGCGCGGCTTTCTCGATCAGGGCTTTCGCCGCCGCCGAGGTGCGCGCTTCCAATCGTTCGGATTTCCGGTCGCCATCGTCGTCGGGCGTAAAAGCGAGCATCGCGCCCTCCATTCACAAGGTGAGATTTAAATGTACGCCATTTGGCGCACAAAATATATATCGAAATTCAAAAGGGTTATGAGGGGCTTCGCGCCAGTCGCGCCCGGATTTCGGCGAGCAGGCGTTCGCGGTCGGCGGGGGCGAGGCGGTGATAGAGCTCGCAGGTCGCCGTGCGGCCATCGGGGCCGGTCAGGACGAGCTGGACGCGCTCGCCCCGGAATTCGTTGCGCGGGCCGCGATCGGTGCGCGTCGTTTCGCGCGCGTCGGTGAAATCGGTCAACGCGATCGTGCGGCCGGGCGTGCCGCAGCGCAGCGTGGCGCCGGTGAGCGACACTTCGCGCGTGACGAAGCCGTAGAGCGTTACGGCTGCCCCGCCCGCGATCAGCAAACCGGCGGTCCACACCGACGCCGCACCGCGCAGCAACGCGATGCCGCCAGCGATGGCGGCGAGCCCGAACGCCGCCGCCGCCAGCCGTGCCGCCAGCGATGTCGCGTAGAAGACGAGCGGGGCGTCGTTCATGCCCGTCAGTCTGGCGGCCCCTTGCGCGCGCCGCAATACCGCCCTGCATGCGTTGCCGTGGGGCCTGCATTGGTTTAATTCAAACCTATGGAAGCCCTGGCGAAAACTTCCCTCCCGCGCGTCGATCTCGCGCGTTTCCCCACGCCTATTGAGGAGGCACCCCGCCTCGCCGCCGCGATCGGGGCGGCGTCGCTGCGGGTCAAGCGCGAGGATTTGGCCGGGGCCGCGTTCGGCGGCAACAAGCTGCGCCAGATCGAATTGATCCTGGGCGACGCGAAAGCCAAGGGCGCGGACATGGTGATTTCCACCGCCGCCGCGCAATCGAATTTCTGCCGCGCGTTGTCGGGCTCGGCCGCCAAGATCGGCTTGGGCTGCGCGCTGCTGTTGCGCGGCAAGCCCGGCACACCGCGCATCGGCAATCTACTGCTCGATCATGTGTTCGGTGCCGAGGTGAGCTTCACCGATTTGACCGATCCCTGGGATCCCGCGATCCGCGCCAAGCTCGACGAGATCGCCGAGGCCGCGCGCGCCAAGGGCCGCAAGCCGCTGATCGTGCAACTCACCGGCGACACGGCCGGTCTGGGTGTCGCCGCTTGGGCGCAAGGGGCGGACGAAATCCTCGCGCAAGGCGGCGAGACGGCGACGCATATGGTCGTCGCCTGCGGCTCGTCTTTGACGCTCGCTGGACTGGCGCTCGGCTTCAAATACCGGGGCAAGGGCCCGCGCCTCGTCGGCGTGTCGGTGCAGCAACCGGCCGCGCGGCTCGTCCCTTGGATCGTCGACGTTGCCGCGCGCGGGGCGGAGGTGTTGGGTATTTCCACGCGCCTTGCCGAGACCGATTTCGACATGATCGAAATGACCGGCCCCGGCTATGGCGTGCCGTCGCCCGAATCCATCGCCGCCGTGCGGCTGGCGGGGCGCCTGCAAGGTCTGGTGCTCGATCCGGTCTATAGCGGCAAGGCGATGGCGGGCTTGATCGCCGCCCTTGCCGATGGGCGCATTCCCAAATCCGCCAACGCGCTGTTCCTGCATTCGGGCGGGGCACCCGGTCTGTTCGTTCACGCGTCCGTCTTCGAAGGTGAAGCATGAGCGGCCCCGCCGAACTCGATATCCCGCTCGACCGGCCGGGCCGCACCTTCGGCGCCATGCGCCTGCCGTGGTCGCATGATGAATCCGCCTATGGGCAGATCGTCATTCCGGTGATCGTGATCAACGGGGCACCCGGCCCGACCGTGCTGGCGACGGCGGGCGTGCATGGCGACGAATATGAGGGCCAGGTGGCGCTGTCCGATCTCGCGCGCGATATCGAACCGTCGTCGTTGCGCGGGCGTTTGATCATCGTGCCCGCGGCGAACGCGCCCGCCGCCGCGATCGGGCGGCGCACCTCGCCGGTCGATGGCGGCAATCTGGCGCGCGTGTTTCCGGGGCGCGGCGACGGCACACCGACCGCGCAGATCGCCGAGGGCATCACGCGGCTGCTGTTGCCCGAAGCCGATTTCGTGATCGACATGCACTCGGGCGGGCGCACGCTGGAATATCTGTCCTGCGCCTGGGCGCGATTGCCGGCGGACGCGGGCTTACGCGCGCGCACGCTCGACGCGTTGATCGCCTTCGGGGCGCCCGATGCGGGCGTGGTGGCCAAGCCGCAAGCCATCGGCACGTTCCTGGCGGCCGCGCAAAGCGCCGGCAAGGTCGCGATTTCGACCGAGCTTGGCGGGGCGGGGACGCTCACACCCTATTCCTTGAGCTTGGCGCGCGACGGGATCGCGCGGTTTCTGGCGTTTGCTGGTTTGATCGTGCCCAGACCGGCGCCGAAGCAAGTGCGTTTGCTGGCGGTGGAGCCGCGCCATTTCGTGCGAGCACCCGGGCGGGGCTTGTTCGAGCCCGCGACGTCGCTGGGCCAAAGTGTGGCGGCGGGCGATATCGCCGGGCGCTTGCACGATATCGAGCGGCCGGACCGGGCCCCCGAAACGATCCGTTTCGAAGCGCCCGGCATCGTCATGTGCCGCCGCGTGCCCGCGCGGACCGAGGCGGGCGACGTCGTCGCCCATCTCGGCCACGCCAGCACGCGCGAGGCGTTCCTTTAGCCCTGCAACAGGCGCTGCGTGCGCCGCGTCAGGTCGTCCATCGCCGCGCGCGGCGTCTTCATGCCCAGGATGGCGGCTTCCGCCTCCTCCTTGAACAGATCGGCCGCGCGCTGCGCGTTGTCGAAGGCGGGCATCGGCACGCGCGCGACGCGCAGGACTTTGCGTTCCTCCTCGGCGAAGGGCAGGTTCGCTTTGATGCGCGCATCGTCGTAGGTCGAGTGCGCACCGGGCCGTTCCCGTTCAGTGCGGCCTTCAGCGTCGAATCCTTCGACAGCATCTGGCGCATCAGGCCCCAGGCCAGTTCCTTGTTCTTGGTGTTCTTGGGGATCGCCATGCCCCAGAACTCGACCTTCGCGGGCGCCACTTCGAACTTGTTGGCGAATTCGCGCGAGATCGGGATCGTCGTCGTCTTGAACTTGCCGGGGAACTGCGATCGCGCGGGATCGTTATAGATCGAGTTGCGGCCCATCGAGTTGATGACCATGGCGGCGCGCCCGGTCTGCATCCACACATTCACGTCCTCGGTGCTGATCGAGGCGAAATTGCGCGGGAAGGCGCCGGCGACGAACAGATCGCGCAGCAGCGTGATCGCGTTGACCATCGGCGCTTCGTTGGCGACGACGCGCATATCCGGGGTGATGAACTCGCCATCCCACGCGCGCGCGATATCGATGACGTTGGGATACGTCACGCCCGGCAGCACCAAGCCGACGACCGGCTGATTGTTGCGCGTCCAGCTCGTACGCTTGGCGAATTCGGCAAGGTCTTCGATCGTTTTCGGCGCGCCCGACAGGCCGCGTTCCTGGAAGAATTCCTCGTTGTAATGCATGCCGGACGACGCGTGGCGGAACGGCAAGCCGTAGAGCTTGTCCTGCACGGTGAGGCCCGAAAGCATGCCCGGGAACACGTCGGCCTTATCCTCGATCGGCGCCTGGCGCATGAAATCGTCCAGCGGCTCGAACAGACTCGCGATACGCGGCGTGGCCTGGGTGTTCAGGATGAAGCCGACATCGACCGCCCCTTCGGCGAGCGAGGCTTCGCGGAACAGGCGTTCCTGCAACGGGCCGGTGTCGAACGTCACCCATTCGACGTCGACGCGGTTTTCCTTTGCCCACGCCTCGATAATGTCGCCGCCTTGGCCGGCGGTGACGGTCTTGTGGACGCGATGGCCGAACACGTTCAGGCGGCGCGTGGCTTGGGCGTGAACGGCGGGGGCGGCGAGGATCGCGGCCGTCCCGGCGAGCAGCGTGCGGCGGGTGATACGCATGGCGGTCACTCCTTCAGGGTCAAGGTGAATAGGATCTTGGCCGATGCGCCCTTCGGCAGATCGGCGACGACGCGCAGGAAATTGCCGAAATTCGCCAGGCGCGCATGCGCGATGGCGCCTTCCTTGGCGGGGAATTTGAGCTTCGTGCCTTCATCCACCCAACGCATGCCGTCGGGCGAGATCTGCACGCGCGCTTTGGCCGTACCCGGTTTGCCTTTGACCGCACCCAGGCAGCGCAGCCACACGATGGCTTCGCCGGCCCAGCCGCATTCATAGGGCTCGCTTGCCGCGTTGCCCGACCACACTTCGTTGCGCGAAACGACGGCGGTGACGCATTGGCGCATCATGCGAATTCTCCCGAAAGGCAGACGGAGTCGAGATAGAACAAGGCGCGTTTGTCGGTATCCGCTTCGGCGAAGAAGCAAATATTCAGCATGCACCATAAATTCCGCATGCCCGGCATCACGATCGGATCGACGCCCGACATGTCCCATTGGCGGTCGTTGCACTGCAGCGAGATCGCCCGCATCGTGCGCAGATCGAAATCGTAGCGCACATAGTGCCAATTCACCTTGGTCGGGATCTCGTTATAGCAGAGCTTCTGCTCGCCGTTTTTGAGATCGTCCCAATCGGTCGGCGCCAAGTGATAATGCGTGACGGTCTTGCCTTCCGTGCCCAGCGGCTTGAACTCGGTCGTGCGCGACTTGGTCTGCCATTTCTGCAAATGCTGGCCGTCGAGCGCGTTCAAGAAGCGCACATGCGGCATGACCCGCGTGCCGCCCTTCTCGAAGCCGGTTTGCAGATCGTAGAGGAAGCCGATCGAGCGCACATCGGTCTCGGACAAGCGCAGCTCGTTCGCCTCGGGCTTGAAGGTAAAATAGAACTCCAAGCGGATCGGGCCGGGCTCGCGGAACGTGAGCCGCTTCAGCGCCACGTTCTGCGCGCCGCGCTTGGGGCGCGTTTGGATCTTCAGCGCGTAATTGCCGTCGAACGATCCATGCGTGCCCGAATCCCAATTCGCGAGATTGGAAAGCTGGGGATGCGTGTGCTGGGCGTAGCCCGCCAGCATCGAATCCAGCGTGTGCTCGTAATTGCCGACGAGCTGGGTATAGCCGCAGAAGCCGTCGTCGAAATCGTCGAACGAGATGATCCGGCTCATCGGCGAGAAGCGCGAGAGCTTGGGATTCGCCAGACGCAGCGCTGTCAGCGTGTCCATAACCTATCCTTTCGTGGCGCCGGCGGTCAGGCCGGCGATGAGATATTTTTGCGCGAGCAGGACGAAGAGCAGTACCGGCACCAGCTGCACGGTCGTGGCGGCGAACAACACGCCCCATTCCACGCCGTCGACCGCCCCGGTCATTTCCGACAGCACCAGCGGGGCGGTTTTGGCGGCGGAGGTCGTGAAGATGAAGGCGAACAGGAATTCGTTCCACGCGTAGACGAAGACGAACACGCCGACCGCGATCATGCCTTGCGCGGACAAGGGCAGGATTACGCGCCAAAACACCGACCACACGCCGGCCCCGTCGACCATCGCGGCTTCGTCCAGCTCGCGCGGGATCTGGTCGACGAAGGCCTTCAGGATCATCGTGCCCATCGACACGAAGAACGTGGCGTAGAGGATCACGAGGATCAGATGCGTGTCGTTGAGGCGCAGCGCGTTGACCAGCGGGAACAGCGGCAGCGTCACCACGATCGGCGGGAACAGCCGCACGAAGATCATGAAGAACGCCGAACCCGCCAGATACGGGTTTCGCTTGCGCGAATAGACGTAACCCGCCATCGCGCTGACCAGCACCGCCAAGACCGTGGCGCCCAGCGTGACGATCAGCGAATTCCCCAGCGTGCGGAAGAAATCGGGCCAGCGCAGCCACAGCCCGGCGTAGTTCGCGAGCGTGGGCGCGAAGGCCCAAGTCGGCGGAAAGACGAAAATATCGCGCGCCGGTTTGAACGACGACAGCACGACCAATGCGATCGGGAACGCCGACCAGAACGCGATAGCGAGGAGCGCGAGGCCGCGCAGGATCTTGATGTGAAGCGGCCTACGCATCGGTGAGGGTCCGCTTGTAGAGCGAGCGTAGATAGGGAATGGCGAGCAGGATCGAACCCGCCACCATCAGCCACCCGGTCGCCGAGGCGATGCCGAATTCGTTGTACCGGAACGCTTCTTGATACAGGTACACGGCCAGCACTTCGGTCGAGCGCGCCGGGCCGCCGCCGGTGACCAGCCACACTTCGGAGAACATGCGGAACGCGAAGATGTAGCGGAACAGCACCGCGACCAGGATCGCGGGCATCAGCACCGGCACGGTGATATGGACGAATTGCTTCCAGCCGGTGGCGCCGTCGATCCGCGCCGCTTCGTAAAGATCGGCGGGAATGGCGAGGCGCGCGGCGTACAGAATCAGGAAGGTGAAGGGCAGATGCAGCCACACCGACAACGCGCAGATGACCGCAAGCCCATGGGCGGGGACGACCGACCATTCGATGGTCGGCAGACCCAAGGCCGTCAGCGTCTGGCTCACCATGCCGATCGACGGGTCGAGCATGAAACGCCACATGACCACCGCCGCGACTTCCGAAATCGCGTAGGGGGCGAGGACGATGGAGATCATCGTCTTGCGGAAGGGAATGCCGGTGGCGAACAGCAGCGCCATCGCCATGCCCAGCGCCAATTCGACATAGACGACGATGTTGATGACGATCGCGGTGTTGACGAAGGCGCGCCAGAAATAGGGATCGGTCAGCACTTCGACGTAATTGCGAAGCCCGACGAATTTCGGCGCAACGCCGAAGCTCGATTCGTTCAGCGACAGCCAGAACACGTAAAGCGACGGCAGGAAAATGACCGCGATCAGCATCGCCTGGACCGGCACGACCATGGCGAGGTGCATCGGATGCAGGCGGTTGGGATTGCCAAGGGCGCTCATAGACCCAAGCCCCCGTCGACGGGAATTTCCGCGCCGTTGATATAGGCGCAAGCCTCGCCGCACAACGCGACCGCGATCCCCGCGCAATCTTCGGCTTGCCCCAAGCGCCCCGCCGGAATGCGCGCGACGATACTCGCGCGGAACGCCGGATCGGCGAGCTTGGCGGCGTTGCGGTCGGTTTCGATGGCGCCCGGGCGCAGCGTGTTGAAGGTGACGCCGGTTCGCGACGCGTGGCGCGCCAGCGTGCGCATCATCGAGGTCTGCGCGGCTTTGGTCGCGGTGTAGACGATGGCGTCGGGATTGGGATGGATTTCCTGGACCGAGCCGATGGCGATGACGCGCCCCCAGCCTTGGGTTTCCATCGGCGGGACGGCCAGCGTGAGTAAGCGCAAGCTTGCCGCGATATTCACGTCGAGCTGCGTTTGCGTCGCGTCACCGGTCAGGGTCGCATGGGTTTGGCGAATTTCGGCCGAAGCGCACAGGATCAAGATGTCGATCCCGCCCATCGCGCGGCGCGCGGCGGCGTCGAGCGCATCGGCCGAGCCCGCCTGGCCCAGATCGTTGGCGAGGAAGCCGGCGAAGCTTACGCCCAATTCGGCTTCGACCGAAGGAGCGGGCGCAAGCCCGTGCAAGAACACCTTCGCCCCCGCCGCCGCGAGGCCGCGCGCGATCGCCCGGCCGATCCCTTGGGTCGAGCCGGTGATCAACGCGCGCTTGCCGCGCAGAGTGGCGCTCGTATCGATCACAGCATCGCGCGCACGCGCTTCGCGGCGTCTTCCATCGCGCGCGCCGCGGGTTTCATGCCCAGCACGGCGGCTTGGCTTTCCTCGACGAACACGTCGTGGGCGCGGGCTTGGTTGTCGAAGGCGGGCAGATGGATGCGCGCGGTTTTGAGCGCCACCGCCTCGGCCGCCGCATAAGGCAGCATCGACGCGAAGGCCGGATCGGCATAGGTCGACACGCGCACCGGCCCGTTGCCGTTGCGCGCCTGGGCGAGCGTGCCCGCTTTCGACGACAGCGCGCGGATCAGATCCCAGGTCGCGCGCTTGTTCTTCGAATTACGCGGGATGGCGAAGGACCAATATTCGGTGGTCGACGCGTAGGGCGTCTTGCCCGCCAACGCGGCAATCATCGGCATGACCGAGGCCTTGATCTTGCCCGGATAGCGCGACTGCGCGGGGTCGTTGTAGCTGACCAGGCGCGCATAGGGGTTGATGGTCATCGCGGCCCGGCCTTGCTGCATCCAGGTCGTGATTTCCTCGTTGTTCACGGTCGCGAAATTGCGCGGAATGGCGCCGGCCTTGAACAACTCGGCCAACGCTTCCATCGGCTTGACCATCGACGGCAGATCGCTGGTCACCTTCATGTCGCCGGTCATGTAGTCGCCGTCGAAGGCGCGCGCGATCGACAGGAAGTTCGACGCGAACACGGCGGTGAAGGCGAGGCCGTAGACTTGCGTGCCGTCGGGGCGCGTGAAGGTCAGCTTCTTCGCCGCGTCGACGAATTCCTCGAACGTGGCGGGCAGTTTGATCCCTCGTTCCTCGAACAAGGCTTCGTTATAGACCAGCGCGTTGGTCGCATGGCGCATCGGGATCGCGTGCAGCGCGCCGTCCAGGCGCATCGGCGCCACAAGGCCCGCCGAGATATCGTCGAAATCCTCGATCGGCGCTTCGCGCTGAAAGGCATCCAAAGGTTCAAAGAGCCGCAGATTGCGCGGCACCGCGCGGCCGTTGAGCAGATAGGCGAGGTCGAACGTCGTTTCCGGCAGCGTCAATTCGCGCAGCAAGCGCTCGTTGATCGCGTTGACGTCGCCCAGCGTCACCCAATTGATGTCGAAGCCGGAGGCTTGGCGCCACGCCGCGGTGGCGTCGCCGCCCGGGCCCGTCGTGGCGACCGTTTGGTGCACGCGATGGCCGAAGGCGGTCAGCGATTTGGCTTGGGCGATGGCGGGCAACGCGGTGCCGGCGACGATCGCGGCACTTCCGGCGAGGAACGAACGGCGGCGAAGGATTGGAGCGGCGGTCTTCATATGCGTCTCCTCCCGAATGTTTTTTGTGGATTAGCTCGCGCGATACTTGGCGAGCATTTTGCGGTCGACTTCGACGCCGAGACCCGGTGCCGTCGGCACGTCGAGCATGCCGTCCTTCAGCATCGTGCGTTCGCCGACGATGGGGTGGGTGAGCGCGTCGCGCAGCGGATTATCGAACACCATGCATTCGTAGATGCGGAACGCCGGCATGGCGCTGGCAAGGTGCAAGCTGGCGGCGGCGCACACCGCGCCCGACCAGCCGACATGCGGCGCGTAGCCGACGTTATGCGCGAAGGCGAGTTCGGCGATGCGGCGTGTTTCCGTAATACCGCCGGCGCGTGCGACGTCGGGCTGGATCAGATCGACGAGACGCTCGGCGACCAGATCGCGCGCTTGCCACACGGTGAAATCGCTTTCGCCCGCCGCCATCGGGCAATAGCCGAGCGAACGCAGGCGGCGATAGCCGGCGATATCTTCGGGCACGATCGGTTCTTCGAACCAGCGATAGCCATTGTCGCGCAAGGCGGCGGCGACTTCGATCGCTTCGTCGACCGTATAGGCCCAGTTGGAATCGACGAACAACGCCGCGCGGCCGTTCGCGACTTTCGCCAATTGCGCGATGCGCGCCTTGGCGCGCGCGACCGGCGCGCCGATCTTGACCTTGATCGTCTTGAAGCCGTGCGCGATGGCGGCTTCGGTTTCCTCCGCCGCCCCCTTGTCGTCGGTCCAATTGATCGACGAGGCATAGGCTTCGATGCGCGGGCGCGACATGCCCCCCAGCAGGCGGAAGACGGGTTCACCCGCGCGCTTGCCCGCGATATCCCACAGCGCGATATCGATACCCGCGATCGCTTCCAGCAACATGCCGCCGGAGCGCCCCGTCAGGATGCGGCGCATCTTGGCGTGCAAAGCGGCGATGTCGCGCGAGTCTTGGCCGATCAACAACGGCGCCAGCAGCTTCTCGACGATCGCGGCATAAGCGGGCGAGCCCGTGCGGCCCAAGCATTCGCCCCAGCCGACGATGCCGTCGGTGGTTTCGACCTCGACGATGACCAGTTCGATTTCCGGGAAGGCGCGCTGACCCGTGGTCTGCGTCTTGGGCAGCACGCATTTCAGCGGATGCGCGATGACGCGCGCGATGGCGTTGGATGCCAAGATAACGATCCCTCCCGATCGGGCCCCGTCGAGGGGCGTAGTTTTCCCGAGTATGGAGGGCGGATTTTCGCTTGGCTACGTAGTTTTACGAACACGGCGGCGCTTGCGCGTAGTGCGCGGACGCGGCCCTTCATGCATGCGCTGCTCGGCCAGACTGTCTTTCACCCGGCGCAGTTTCTCGTGCAGCGGCTCGCCCATGGCGAGGCCCACACCGGTCACCAGAATGTCGATGACCAGGTTATGGGCGATGCGGCTGACCATCGGGGCGGTCAGCTCGGTGTTCTCCTGCGCGGCGACATGCACCAGGACATGGGCGTGACGGGCGAGCGGGCTGTCGCGCCGGGTGATCGCGATGACCTGCGCGCCCGCTTCGGCCGCGACCTCCGCCGTGCGCACGATGTCTTTGACGGCACCCGTATGCGAAAAACAGAGTGCTACGGTGCCGGGGCCGGTCGCCGCCGCCGACATGGTTTGCAGATGCCCGTCGAGATAGGCGATCGCCGGAATGCCGTAGCGCATGAATTTCTGCTGCGCGTCGAAGGCCAAACCGTTGGCGGGCCCGACGCCGTAGCAATCCAGGCGCTTGGCCTTGGCGATGATGTCGATCGCGCGGCGGATGGCCCCGGCGTCGAGCGTGGCGCGAAGTTCGTTGATCGCGAACACCGTCGAATCCAGCACCTTGGTCGCGACGACGTCCAGCGCGTCGCCCGGTGCGATTTCGCGATGCAGATAGGGCAGGCCGCGCACCAGGCTTTGCGCCACGCGCAGCTTGAACTCGGGATAGCCCCGCAAACCCAGGGCCCGCACCACCCGTAGCACCGTGGGCTCGCTGACCTTGGCGGCGGCGGCCAGCGTCTTCATCGGCATGCGGGTGATGTCGTCGGGATGGTCGAGCGTGCGGTCGGCCACCCGGCGTTCGGCCGGGGCCAAGCGGTCGCGCAACCCGGCCAGCCGTTCCAGAATATTGTCCATCGCGATCGGAACCATACACGATCCGCGCCGCCGGTCGTCCCGCCCAAAGATTGGACAGGGCGGTGCCCGGATGGTGTGCGGGCACCGCCGGGCGCCGGTTACGGTTCTCCTTCCACGCGGCTCTTGCGGAAAGTTTCCGGGCCGGTCACAAATTTGCAACGGAGGCGCCATAACCTCCCCCGCGCGTTCCGGCTCTGCCGGAGGCGTGAGGAGACCCATCAATAAACCGGCGAGGCGGACACATGAACGACACCTTCCATCGCGGCTTCCGGCCGCTTGCGATCGCGGCGACGGCCATCACGGCCCTGCTCGCGGGCGCTTCGGCGGACGCGCAGACGCGCACGCGCATCACGGTTTACACCGCGATCGAAAACGAACAGCTGCAGCCGTTCAAAGAAGCGTTCGAAAAGGCCAACCCGGACATCGAGCTCGCCTGGGTGCGCGATTCGACCGGCACGATCACCGCGCGCTTCCTGGCCGAGAAGGACAATCCCCGCGCCGACGCGCTGTGGGGCTTGGCGGTTTCGTCGATCCTGAATTTCGAGAAGGCCGGCCTGCTGGCCGAGTACAACTCGCCCGCCGCCGCCGGGCTGAAGCCCGCGTTCAAGGACACGACCGCGCCGATCACCTGGCACGGCATGGACGCTTACGCGGCGGCCATCTGCTACAACACGGCGATCGCCAAACAGCGCAATCTTCCCGCCATCACCAAGTGGGACGATCTGCTGAACCCGGCCTTCAAGGGCGCGTTGGTCATGCCGAACCCGGCTTCGTCGGGTACCGGCTATCTGACCGTGTCGTCCTGGATCGCGATCATGGGCGAAGCCAATGCTTGGGACTACATGACCAAGCTGCATGAGAACGTCGCCGTCTATACGCATTCGGGCTCGGCCCCGTGCGTTCAGGCCGCGCGCGGCGAAGCGGTGATCGGCATTTCGTTCGACATGCGCGCCGCCCAGGAAAAGACCAAGGGCGCCCCGCTCGACATCGTCGTCGCGACGGACGGCGTGGGCTGGGAAATGGAAGCCTCGGCCATCGTGAAGGGCACCAAGAACATGGCGGCCGCCCAGAAGCTGATGGAGTTCTCGGCCGGCAAGGCCGCGAACGAGCTCTACTCGAAATACTACAACATCGTCGCCCATCCGGACGTGAAGGGTGCGGCGCCGAACTATCCGGCCGAAACCGAAAGCCGCTTGATCAAGGCGGATTTCGCCGGGATCGCCGAAATGCGCGATCGCGTTCTGGCCGAATGGACCAAGCGCTTCGACAGCAAGTCCGCGCCGCGCTAAGCGCGAAAGCGGTATGATACGCCGGGGTGGCGGGGGTAACTCCGCCACCCCGCTTCGTTGAAAACAGTCCGGTACGCAATATGGCCCATCTGGCGGTCGACAAGCTGAGCAAGACCTTCGGCGCCTTCCATGCGGTGCGCGAAGCGAGTTTCACGGTGGCGCAAGGCGAGTTCGTCTGCCTTCTCGGGCCTTCGGGCTGCGGCAAGACCACGCTGCTGCGCATGATCGCCGGGCTTGAAACCGCCACGTCGGGGCGGATCGTCCAGAACGGCGTCGACATCACGAATTTCCCGCCGTCCAAGCGCGATTTCGGCATCGTCTTCCAAAGCTACGCGCTGTTCCCGAACCTGACCGTGTTCGACAACGTCGCTTACGGTCTGCGCTCCAAGGGCAGTTTGCGCGCCGATACGCGCGCCCGGGTCGAGGAGTTGCTGACCCTCGTCGGCCTGCCCGGCGAGACCAAGAAATATCCCGCCCAACTTTCCGGCGGCCAGCAGCAGCGCGTGGCCCTCGCGCGCGCCCTCGCCATCCAGCCGGGTCTGTTGTTGCTCGACGAGCCGCTCTCGGCGCTCGACGCGCGCGTGCGCCAGCATCTGCGCCACGAGATCCGTGCGCTCCAGCGCCGCCTGGGCGTCACCACGATCATGGTCACGCATGATCAGGAGGAAGGCCTGACCATGGCCGACCGGATCGCGGTGATGAATGCGGGCCAGATCGAACAATTCGCCGCCCCGCACGAGCTTTATGCGCGGCCCGCCACGCCCTTCGTGGCGGACTTCGTCGGCACGACGAATTTCATGCCCGCGACATTCGTGGCCCCCGGCAAGGTCGCCGCGGGCGGGCGCGAGCTCGCGGCCGATACGCCGGCCGGACTTTCGACCGGCGCCAAACTTCGCCTCTGCGTGCGCCCGGAAGACATTCTGGTGCGCAACGTCGCCGAGAGTGCGGCCAACCGCATCGACGTGTCGGTCGACGAGTTGATCTTCATGGGCGCCTTCAGCCGCGCGAAACTGGGCGTGGCGGGCGGTGTGGCCTTGCAGGCCGATTTCTCCGCCAATCTGCTGCGCGACGTGGGCGTGCGCGAAGGCTCGCGCCTGACCGTCGCGTTGCCGCCCGACCGTTTGCGCGTTTTTGCGGACTGACATTCCCTTGCGCACCCGTCTCGACACCGACGCGCTGTTGCAACGCCTCGCCCTGCTGGGCGTGGTCGCGTATCTCGCAATCTTCCTGGCGCTGCCGTTGGGCACGCTGTTCGAAAAAAGCTTCCGCGACCATAACGGCGTCTGGGTCGGCCTCGCCAATTGGCTGCGCTATCTCGAAACGCCGTCGCTTGTCGCGTCGCTGTGGAACACGATCTGGGTGTCGCTGCTGGCGACCGCGATCGTCGTGCCGCTCGCCTTCGTCTACGCCTATGCGTTGACGCGCACGACGATGCGTTTGCGCGGGGTGTTCCGCGCGATCGGCCTGCTGCCGATCCTCGCGCCCTCGCTGCTTTCCGCGATTTCGCTGATCTATCTGTTCGGCAATCAGGGCTTGGCGCGCTGGGTGTTGATGGGCAACAGCGTCTACGGGCCCATCGGCATCGTGATCGCGCAGGTCTTCTACTGCTTCCCGCACGCGTTCCTGATCCTGGCGACCGCCTTGTCGATCGCCGACAAGCGTCACTACGAAGCGGCCGAAGTGCTGGGCGCTTCCAACGCGCGCATCTTCCTGACCGTGACCTTGCCCGGCGTCAAATACGGCATCGTCAGCGCGTTCTTCGTCGTCTTCACGATGGTCGCGACCGATTTCGGCATTCCCAAAGTGATCGGCGGGCGCTTCAACGTGCTGGCGACCGACATCTACAAGCAGGTCGTCGGCCAGCAGAATTTCGAGATGGGCGCGGTCGTCGGCATGGTGCTGCTGCTGCCCGCGTGCTTGGCCTTCGCCGCCGACCGGTGGGTCGCGCGCCGCCAAGTGGCGCTGCTGACCGCGCGCGCCGTGCCGTTCACGCCGCAAGTCAACGCGATGCGCGATTGGCTGCTCTTCGCCTTCTGCGCCGCGATCGCGTTCTGCATCCTGACGCTGCTGGGCATCGCGGCCTGGGCCAGCTTCATCCAGTACTGGCCCTACAACATGACGCTGACATGGCGTCATTACGTGTTCTCCAACGCCGACGCGTCGGGCTGGAGCGCCTATTTCAACACGCTGCAAATGGCGGCGTTGGTCGCGACCTTCGGCACGTTCATCATCGCTTTCGGCGCGTGGTTGGTTGAAAAGACCAAAGGTGCGGAAGTTTTGCGTGGTGTCGTGCAGTTCCTGGCGATGATCCCGCTGGCCGTGCCCGGCCTTGTGCTCGGCATCGCCTATATCTTCTTCTTCAACAAACCCGGCAATCCGCTCGGATTCCTTTACGGCACGATCGGCATCCTGGCACTCAACACGATCACCCATTTCTATACCGTCGCCCATTTGACGGCGCTGCAAGCGCTGAAGCAAATGGATCCGGAATTCGAAAGCGTGTCGGCATCGCTGAAAGTGTCGGTCTGGCGCACGGCGTGGAAGGTCACGCTGCCGGTCGTTTCGCCCGCGATGCTGGACGTGTGGTTCTACATGTTCGTCAACGCGATGACGACCGTGTCCGCCGTCGTGTTCCTTTACGGGCCGTTCTCGAAACTCGCCTCGGTGTCGATCATCAACATGGACGAGGCCGGGTTCACCGCCTCGGCCGCCGGTATGGGCATCGTGATCGTGCTGACCTCGGGCCTCGCCCGAATTCTGCAATCGCTGCTGGCCGCGTATCTGGCCAAGCGCACCCAGGCCTGGCGCACGCGATGAGCGTGCTGCCCGCGAAGACCCGCGCCGTCCTGTTCGACAAGGACGGCACGCTGGTGGATTTCGACCGCACCTGGGCCGGCACGATGATGGCGGGGGCCTTGCACTTCGCCGATGGCGACCGCGCCAAGGCCGAAATGCTGTGCGAAGCGGTGGGTTGGGACAAGGCGCGCGGCACGTTCGCACCCGACGCGTTCTTCGCCAACAACCCCAACGCCGCGATCGCCGAACGCTGGGCGGCATTGCTGGGCCGCAAAAACTCGGCGCATGATTCCGGCCGTCTCGACGCGATTTTCGCCAAGGCGATCCTCGCCTCGGTCTTTCCGCTCGGCGATCTCAAAGGCGTGGTCGGCCGCTTGCGCGCGCGCGGATTGAAGCTCGGTGTCGCCACGAACGATTCGCGCGTCTCGACCGAGCAGCAATTGATGGCGCTGGGTGTGGGCGATTGCTTCCAATTCGTCTCGGGCTATGACGGGCCGTGCGCGCCCAAGCCGAACCCCGAAGCGGTGTTCGAATTCGCAAGGCTTGCGCGTTGCAAGCCGGACGAGATCGTCGTGGTCGGCGATTCCGACAACGATATGAATCTCGCCCGCGCCGGTGGGGCCTACGCCATCGCCGTCGCCGCCGATGCCGAACATCGCGCGTTGCTGGCGCGCCGCGCCGACGCGACGATCGCCTCGATCGACGAACTCGAATGAGTTATTCGGCGGCGTATCGCTTTTCCGCGTCCCAATAGGCGGGAAAGCCGACCGCTTCCTGCAATTCGGGGAAGGTGATCGCGGGCGGCAGTTTCGTGTCGTCGCCCGCTTTCAACGCGCCGAACGTCGCGCGCATCGCGTGGATGATCGCGGTCAGCGCCACGACCGGATAGACCGCCAAGCGATAGCCGATCGCTTCCAATTCCTTGGGCGGCAATACCGGCGTCTTGCCCTGATGGACCATGTTGGCGAGGCACGGGCGCGGGATCGTGGCGCAGAATTTCTTCATCTCGTCGATATTCTCGGGCGCTTCCAGGAAGATGATATCGGCCCCTTCGTCGACGAAATCCTTGCAGCGCGAAAGCGCGTCGTCGAAGCCGTTGACCGCGCGCGCATCGGTGCGCGCCAGGATCAAAATATCGCCGGCACCCGCCGAGCGCAGCGCGTCGCGCGTTTCGCAGGCCGCGCGGATTTTCATCTTCGCTTCGTTGCGGCTGACGACCTGTTTGCCCTTGGTGTGGCCGCATTTCTTGGGGCTGACTTGGTCCTCCAGCATGATCGCGGCCGCCCCGCTGCGCGCATATTCCTCGACCGTGCGGCGCACGTTCAATGCGTTGCCCCAGCCCGTGTCGCCGTCGCCAAGGACCGGCACCGCCCCGGCGGCGGCCACGCAGGCGCGCAGCGTGTCGAGCATTTCGGACATCGAGATCAGCCCCGTATCGGGCTGGCCCAGGCGGGCGGCCGACACCGCGAAGCCCGACATGAACATGACCTCGTGCCCGGACTCGCGCGCGAGCTTGGCCGACAGCCCGTCGAACACGCCCGGCATCACCGCCAGGCGTTTCTCCGAAAGCCGCGCGCGCAGAACATCGGCTTTGTTGATCAATGTCGTGGGCATCTCCCGCCTCCCCGAAAAACCCTATTTCGGGAAAGAACTTAGCGCCCCGCTTTGGCGCAGGCCAGCCTTGCGGGCGCTTGACCCCGGGCGCGGGCTCGCCTACCTAAACGCCTATGGCGATACGCGAAATCCTGGTCGCTCCCGACCCCAAGCTGAAGATGAAGGCCCGCCGCGTCGAGACCTTCGACGACGCGCTGCGCCAGCTGCTCGACGATATGGTCGAGACGATGTACGAGGCCAAAGGCATCGGCTTGGCGGCCCCGCAGATCGGCGTGCCGTTGCGCGCCATCGTGATGGATCTGGCGCGTGACGAAGAAGAGGATGCCGCCCCGCGCAAATTCCTCAATCCCGAGATCGTTTGGGAATCGGACGACGAAGTGCCGTGCGAAGAAGGTTGCTTGTCCGTGCCCGGCCAATACGCCGAGGTGACGCGCCCCGCGCAATGCCGCGTGCGCTATCAGGACGAGAACGGCGTGCGGCACGAGATCGATTGCGACGGCTTGCTCGCCGTGTGCATCCAGCACGAGATGGACCATCTCGAAGGCGTGTTGTTCGTCGACCATCTGTCGACGCTCAAGCGCAACATGATCCTGCGCAAGGTCTCCAAGGCCCGCCGCCAGCAGGCGTCCTAAGCGGTGACCAAATTGCGCCTCGCCTTCATGGGCACGCCCGATTTCGCGGTGGGCGCGCTCGATGCGCTGGCCAAAGCGGGCCACGAGATCGTCGCCGTCTATACCCAGCCGCCGCGTCCTGCGGGTAGGGGGCAGCGCGAGCAACGTTCGCCCGTGCACGAGAAGGCCGTGGCACTCGGCATTCCCGTGCGCCATCCGACTTCGCTCAAATCGCTGGACGAGCAGGCGGCCTTCGCGGGGCTCGCCCTCGATCTCGCGGTCGTCGCGGCCTATGGCTTGATCCTGCCCAAGGCGATCCTCGACGCGCCGGGCCGGGGCTGCCTCAATATTCATGCCTCGCTGCTGCCGCGCTGGCGCGGGGCGGCACCCATCCAACGCGCGATCGAAGCGGGCGATGTCGCGACCGGTGTGACCATCATGCAGATGGATGCCGGGCTCGATACCGGCGCCATGCTGCTCAAGGCGCAAATCCCGATCGGGCCCGACACGACCGGCGGCAAACTGCATGACGAACTCGCCGCGATCGGCGCCACGGCGATCGTCGATGCGATCGATCGGCTCGACGATCTGCACCCGGAGGCGCAACCCGAGACGGGTGTCACCTACGCCAAGAAACTCGACAAGGCGGAAGCGAAACTCGATTGGTCGCGCTCGGCCGCCGAACTCGACCGGCGCATTCGCGCCTTCGATCCGTTCCCCGGCACGTGGTTCGAAGCGAAGGGCGAGCGCATCAAGGTGCTTGCCGCCAAGAAGGTCGACGGCAAGGGGGCGCCGGGCACGGTGCTGGCGTCGCCGCCGGTCGTCGCTTGCGGCGAAGGGGCGCTTGCCTTAACGCGGCTGCAACGCGCCGGCGGCAAGCCGATGGACGCGGCTGCTTTCGCCAACGGTTTCGATTTGCCGCCCGGCACGGTGCTGTAGCGATGCCGCGCTACAAGCTGATCCTGGAATACGACGGCGGCGGCTTCGTCGGCTGGCAGCGCCAGCCCAACGGGCCGTCGGTGCAGGAAGCGCTGGAGACGGCGTTTCCCAAATTCTGCGGCCATGCCGTCGAAGTCGCGGCCGCCGGGCGCACCGATGCGGGCGTGCATGCGTTGGGGCAGGTCGCCCATGTCGATCTCGAGCGCGAGTGGGATCCGCTGAAAATCCGCGACGCGCTGAATTGGCATTTGCAGCCGGCCGGTGTCGCCGCGATCGACGTGGCGGAGGTACCGCCCGATTTCCATGCGCGATTTTCGGCGGTGAAGCGCGCCTATCTCTATCGCATCTCCGATCGCCGCGCGCGGCCGGTGCTGGAGGCGGGGCGCGTGTGGCATGTGCCCCATCGCCTGGATGCCGAGGCGATGCATGTCGCCGCGCAAGTGTTGGTCGGCCATCACGATTTCACGTCCTTCCGCGCGACCGAATGCCAGGCCAAAAGCCCGGAGAAGACGCTCGATCGCCTGGACGTGCGCCGCGCGGGCGACGAAATCGAGATCACGACCGAGGCGCGGTCCTTCCTTCACCACCAAGTCCGCAACATGGCGGGGACGCTCAAAATGGTGGGCGAGGGCAAATGGTCGGCGCAGGACGTCGCCGACGCGCTGGCCACGCGCGATCGTTCCGCCGCTGGCCCCACGGCCCCGGCCGAAGGGCTTTATCTGGTGCGTGTGGGTTATTGATTCTTCGAGGTTTCAACTCGTGGCGCGCATTCACGAATGCAAATGATCGAGCCGGGATGAAAAAGGCCGTTGTCCCATTCGATTGGAGCATTTGCTGGAGTCTCTTGAGCGGCATATGCCGTCAAGGATCCCTGTAAATTCTTGTCATTCTCCCTAGCAAGTTCACGGATAGCTTGCAGGCAGTTTCCGAAGGTCTGCGCAGCGCTTTCCGCCGTCCGTTCGGCGATTCTGATAAATGATATGTATGTTGGGGAGTTTGAATATCTATTGTGCAGCAAGTCATTGTGCTGATTTTTGGCGGCATTCAATGAAGATACGATGTTGGTTTTGATTTGGTTAGCGTCGTTTCCACTGAAAACTTCGGCGAGTTTGCACTCCCTTCAAACACAACGAACCCGGGGGAACACAGATAAAAGTCGCCAAAGCGCGTTTTGGATTTACGCTTTCCTTCGGATCGACATCCCTCGATGCGTGTGCTGATTTCTGTCATGCCAACGCCACCAGAAAGCCAGGCTGCGGATACTAGTACGCTGACTTGGCTTCGTTCGATTTGCCCCATGATGGAATCCCATACAACACTGTTGTATTGGGGATGTCCGGCTTCAGGGGTGTGGAATTCATGATAGCGCGCGATGCAATCTGTCCAGTGCACCAGCATGGTCCGCATGAATGTCGGATCAGCGCTCATCCGGACAAATACTTCGCGGGCGGCCATGGCTTCCTCTTAGATAATTCTTATAATTTTATAATATTGAAAAAATAAAAATACACAATGCGCATTTCGTTGTTGGCTCTTTAGTGCTGGTTCCAGATCATAGATCTCATGCTAATGGCGTAATAGACGCGGCCGATCGCCGTTTTAACCTCGTGGTTCGACAGGCTCACCATGAGGTTAAAACGGAAGGCCTCACCCTGTGACCGTCAATGGACGCTCATGTCGAAGGGCGAGGCCGACGCGCTAAACGCGGCCGATCGCCGCGACCGGGCCGCCGCCATCGGGGCCTTGGTGTTCCGCGCCGCCCGACACGAACAGCCGCGTATCGCCGACAGCACCCGCCAGCACGCCGCCGACGAGGGCGCGCGCATGACGCGTGGCGTTGATGTCGCTGTCGTCCCACATGATATGGCGCCGGCCCCTTATGTTGCCGGTGCGCGGCGGCTCGGCCTTCGCCAATACGGCGACGAGGCGTTTGCGCGCGGCCTCGTCGAGCTGGCCTTTGCCGTCGATGCCGAGATCGCCGAGGGCGGCCCACAAGGCGGGCGCGTCGATGCCGTCCTTCATCACGCGATGTGAGATCGCAAGGTCGCCCGACCATGTGTCGGAATTGCCGAGCACCATGATCTCGTTGCGCAGCAACTCGATCCCGGCGGAGGTGCTGGCGACACCCGAATGCAGCGCCCAATCGCGGCATACGGATTCGTCGTTGGGCGGGGCCGCGATCTCGCCCAAGGCTAACGCGACGCCGAGAGCCGAGGCGCCGCGCGAATAGCCCATCGATTCGTAGGTGTCGTGCGTCACGACATCGGCACCCGCGATCCGCTCGGCGGTCAGCAACGGGCATTTGATCTGGACGTAATGCACGTCCTTCGCATCCTTGATGCCCGCTTGCGTCATCGCGTCGCGCACGGCTTGCGCGGTCTCTTCGATCTGCGCGCGCCGGCCCAGTTCCGTGGCGGCGAAATCGCGGGTGAAGCCGGTTCCCATCGCCAAGCGTTTGGCGCCTGGCTGGGGCGGCGTGGCGTCGTCGGCGGTCGCGAAGACCAGCATATGGGGATTGAGCCCGCCTTCCGTGCCGCCGGACATCACCAATGCCACGCGTTTGCCGACTTGCTCCGGCGTTTCGCCGGTCGCCGCCGCGATGGCGAGCTTCATGCCGAGAGTCGCGTATCCGCGCGTGAAATCGTTCACGCAGCCATTGCCCTCGGTCTTGCCCAATATCGCGACGATGCGTTTGGGATCGAGCGTGCCGTCGGCGAAGGCGGCGGACAAGGCGGCGCAATCCTCGGGCCCGCGCATCGAAAAGTCCCGGACGATCGCGCGCATGGTGCTTCCTTTCAGCTATAGAGCCGTTCGACGATCCGCGATTGGGTCAAGCTCAACGCCAAATCCATCGCGACCAGAACCAGCGCCGGTAGCGGCTCGACGCGCAACGCCACCCGCGCGATCTTGAAATGGATCGCGATCGCAGCCGACACGACCGCGACGGACACGATGAAAAGCAAGCCCGGTGCCAATTCGAGCTCGTAAAGCAGGGCCGCCGGAAAATAGAGCGCCATTTGCAGCACATTCGCCCAGTTATAGGCGGCGATGTAGTCGTACCAATCGCGCGTATGGCCCAAACGCTGGCAATAGAGATGCGAGGCGACGGGGAACAGCGTCCAGCCGACGATATAGGCGAGCGGTTCGATCAGCAGCATTTCGGCCGGATCGGGATCGATGCCCATCGATTCGAAACGCTGGCCGGTCAGATAGGCGTAAGGTGCCAGGACCAGCAGCGCCGGGATCACGAAGGAGGCGATCAAGCCCGCCTTGGTGGCATGACCCAGTTTCGCGACCCCGCCGCGATCGCCCCGCAGAATGTCGGCGACACCCGACAGCGGTGCGATCAAGGCGGGCAGGGCCATCGCGTCAGGCCCAGCGCGATGCGGGTGCGGCGAAAAACGCCTCGAGCATGCGTTCGTAGATCGCGGCGAGTTTGACGATATCGGCGACCGCGCAACGCTCGTCGGTCTTGTGCATCGTGCGCCCGACCAAGCCGAACTCGATCACCTTCCAATGGCGCGAGATGAAGCGCGCGTCGGACGTGCCGCCGGTCGTGGACAGGGCGGGCTTGCGGCCCAGCTCGGCGTGGATCGCATCCGACACGAGGTCCGAAAGCGGGCCCGGCGGCGTGATGAAGGATTCGCCAGAGACGCGATAGGTCCGCTCGATCTTGCCGCCCAGTGCGGCGATGCGGCCATCGATCCACTCGATCAGCGATTTCGAGGAATGGATGTCGTTGAAACGGATATTGAGCCGCGCCTTGGCTTGTTGCGGGATCAGATTTTCGGTCGGGTTGCCGACGTCGATCGTCGTCACCTGCAGCGACGAGGGCTGGAAATGCGCGTTGCCCGCGTCCAGCGGCTTGGCGGTCAGATCCGCCAGCAGCGCGATCAGCGGATGGATGGGGTTATCGGCGAGATGCGGGTAGGCGACATGGCCTTGCTGGCCTTGCGCGACGAGATTGATGTTCACCGAGCCGCGCCGGCCGATCTTCGCCATATCGCCCAAAGCGGTCTCGTTCGTCGGCTCGCCGACGAGGCAGATATCGGCCTTCTCGCCCTTGGATTTCATCCAATCGAGCATCTTGACCGTGCCGTTGATCGCCGGGCCTTCCTCGTCGCCCGTAATCAGGAACGAGATCGAGCCCGGGATTTTGCCGCCCTGCTTGGCGGCGTAGGCCGCGGCGGCGCAGGCGAAGGCGGCGATGGCGCTTTTCATGTCGACCGCACCGCGGCCGTAGAGATAGCCGTCGATGATCTCCGCGCCGAAGGGATCGACGGTCCAGCCTTTCAACTCGCCGGTCGGCACCACATCCGTGTGCCCGGCGAATTGGAAATGCGGGCCGCCGCTGCCGATGCGCGCATAGAGATTGTCGATATCCGGCGTGCCGGCGTCGCTGAATTTCAGCCGATGGCAATCGTAGCCCAGCGGCTTCAGAAACGCTTCGAGCGTGCCGAGCGCGCCGTCGTCGGCGGGCGTCACCGACTGGCGGCGGATCAGCGCCTGCGCGAGTTCGACGGGATCATGCGCCGCCATCGTTAGTCGCGCAGCAATTGGTTGATCGCCGTCTTGGCGCGCGTCTGCGCGTCCACACGCTTCACGATCACCGCGCAATAGGTCGACGGACCCGGCGTGCCGTCGGGCAACGGCTTGCCGGGCAGATTGCCGGGCACCACGACCGCATAAGCGGGCACGCGGCCGATGAAGACCTCGCCCGTCGCGCGATCGACGATCTTGGTCGAGGCGCCGATATAAACGCCCATCGACAGCACGGCCCCTTCCTCGACGACCACGCCTTCGACGACTTCCGAACGCGCGCCGATGAAGCAATTGTCTTCGATGATGACCGGGCCGGCTTGCAACGGCTCCAGCACGCCGCCGATACCGACACCGCCGGAGAGGTGCACGTTCTTGCCGATCTGCGCGCAGGAGCCGACGGTCGCCCAGGTATCGACCATCGTGCCGCTATCGACATAGGCGCCGATATTGACGAAGGACGGCATCAGCACGACGCCCGAGGCGATGAACGCGGCACGGCGCACGGTGCAATTGGGTACTGCGCGGAAACCGGCCTTGCGGAATTTGGCTTCGTCCCAGCCGTCGAATTTGCTGGGCACCTTGTCCCACCACACGCCGTTGGAACCGGGGCCATGGGCGATCAGCGTGTTGTCGTTCAGGCGGAACGACAGCAGCACCGCCTTTTTGAGCCATTGATTGACGACCCAGTTACCGCCGGTCTTCTCGGCCACGCGGAACGACCCCGAATCGAGACCCGCCAAAGCGGTTTCCACCGCGTCGCGCACGGCGCCCTTGGTCGTGAAACCAAGCGTATCGCGTTCGTCCCAAGCCTTGTCGATGGTCGCGGCGAGATCGGCGGTCATGGTCGATTTTCCGTCGTTTTGAGGGCTCTAAAACCGGCCGGAAGATGCGGGGGCGGGGGCGCGCTGTCAATGTTTGCCGCAGCCAATTTGCCGGGCTAAGGTCGCGACCTTCGAGGAGCGAAGTTTTGAGCGCCAACGCCAAGGAATCCGGGAGAGTTCCGCCGATCGCGGCCGAGTCGACCCCGGCGATGGCGTCGCCTTACGATCGCTTGGTCGCGCATTGGCCGGGGCCGGCCGCGCGGCTGGCGCAGAATGGCGCGGTGCTGGGGGCGAATGCCGCCGCCAAGGCGATGCTGACCGAGTTTTCGGCGCGCACCGGCGATTTATCGGCGCTGGCGGCGGAGATTTCGGGCGGCGGGGCCTCGCGTCTCGACACCGTCGTCGTGCCCGGTGCGGCTGCCCCCGTGACGCTCGATGTGAGCTTGGTGCCCGCAGGCGACACGGTGCTGATCCTGGCGCGCGATGTCAGCCTTGCCGCCAATATGCGCAATGCGCTGGCGGACTCGCGCAAGCGCTACAAGGATATCGTCGAAATCTCCTCCGATTTCGCGTGGGAGACGGATGCCGCCGGCGCCTTCGCCTTCGTCTCGCCGCAAGGGGCGCTGGGCTGGCGCGCCGACGATTTGCTGGGCCGCAAGCCCACGGTGTTCGCGCAAAGCGAAGACGACGATTCGGTCGCCGAACCGTTCCTGACCCAAGCGCCGATCGAGCAGACCGAATTGTGGCTGCGCCGTGCCGACGGGTCGGATGCTTGCGTGCAGATTTCGGCGCTGCCCTTGTTCGCGCCCGACGGGCGCTGGAAGGGGGCGCGCGGCCTGGCGCGCGACGTGACCGAGGCGCGCGAGCGCGAAGCCGAACTCGCCGAAGCGCGCAACCGCGAACGCCTGATCGCGCATGTCGTGCGCGCGGTGCGCGACGAGGTCGAGGCCAAAGCGCTGCTGACCGCCGCGGCGACCGAAACCGCGCGCGCCTTGGGGGCGGGCTGCGCCATCTGGCGCGTGAGCGACGACATGGACGGCGTGCCGCAATTCGTGTCCGGCGCGCAATTCGGCGGCAAATTCCCCGACGATATGGATATCGAGCGGCGCTTCGCGGCCAAATTGCGCCTCGACCGGCCGGAAGCCGAGGGGGCCGATTCGCTGGTCGAATTGCGCTCGAAGGGCGGGCGCGCGCTTGTGGCGCCGACGGCGTTCCGCCGACGCATCAACGGGCTGGTGGCGCTGTTCCGCGATCCCTTCGCCGAGGATTGGACGGATGGCGAGCGCGACGTGCTGGCGGAAATCGCCGCCCAGCTCGGCATCGCGCATGCCCAGCTCGATCATATCGAAGCGCTGGATCGCCAAGCTTCGACCGATGCGCTGACCGGCTTGCTCAACCGCCGGCGCTTCGTGTCGGAGCTGGAAATGCGCATCGCCGCGTGCAAGCGCAGCGGCGTGCCCGGCGCCTTGATCTATGTCGATCTCGACAATTTCAAGGCGGTGAACGACATCCTGGGCCACCAGGCCGGCGACATGGCGTTGAAGCAGGTCGCGCGCACCTTGCGCAAGGCGACGCGCATCAACGATCTGGTCGCGCGTTTGGGCGGCGACGAATTCGCGCTCTGGCTCGACCAGACCGATCTCGACGGCGCCGTCGCCAAAGCCAAACATATCCTCGACATGCGCGGCGAATTGCTGGGCGTGTCGGCAAGCCCCGAAAAACCGCTCGGCTTCTCGGCCGGCGTGGCGCTGCACGATCCCGCGAAGCCCGAAACCGTCGACGAATTGCTCGTGCGCGGCGACGGCGCGATGTACGACGTCAAACGCAAAGGTAAGGGAACGTATGCCGTGGCGCTGGATGCAGCGCCCGCGTCGCTCCCGAAGAACTGATCCGCACATGGACCAATCCGAATACGAATCCGCGAAACGTATGCTGGCCGACCCGGATATTTTCGTCCGGACGAATCTCGCCAAACGCACCGATTTGCGGCCCGAGCTGCTTTATTACCTGACCGACGACAATTCGCCCGAAGTGCGCCAAGCGCTCGCCGATAATTCGGCGCTGCCGTGGCAGGCGGATATGAAGCTCGCGGGCGACCGCAGCGAAGACGTGCGCGTGGGCCTCGCGGGCAAGGTGCAGCGCGTGCTGCCGGGGTTGAAGCCGGGCGAGCAGGACGCCGCGCGCCAGCACATCATGCAGACGCTGGAAGTGCTGGCGAAGGATACGGCCGCGCGCGTGCGCGGCGTGGTCGCCCAGACGCTGAAAGACGTCGCCGACGCGCCGCCCGACCTCGTCAAAACGCTGGCGCACGACGCCGAACTCGCCGTCGCCGCCCCGGTTCTGCAGTTCTCGCCGCTGCTGACCGAAGAAGATCTGATCGAGATCGTCAAAGGCCGCTTCGCCGAGGGTGCGACCGCCATCGTCGCGCGGCGCGAAGGCGTTACGGAACGCCTGTCCGACGCTATCGTGGCGAGCGACGATACCGACGCGGTGGCGACGTTGCTCGCCAATAACTCGGCGCAGATCCGCGAAGAAACGCTCGACCTCGTGCTTGAAAAGGCGCCCACGCGCCCGTCCTGGCACGGGCCCTTGGTCGATCGGCCCAAGCTGCCGGGCCGGATGGCGTTGAAGATCGCGGCGTTCGTCGCCGAAGCCTTCGCGCAACGCTTGGCCGCCCGCCCCGATCTCGACCCCGCGACGCGCGAAGCGGTGACGGCCGAAGTGCGCAAGCGCATCGCCGAAGCGGCCGAGGCGAGCGAGGAAAGCGGGGCGACGTCGACGGTCCGCAAACGGCCGGTCGCCGATCCCGATTGGGCCAAGGGCGGCGAGGGCGAAGAGCCGGGCGAAACCGTCGGCGACAAGGTCAAGCGCCTGCGCCGGGAAAAGAAGCTCGACGACGCGGCGATCATCGCGGCGGCGCAAGGCGGCGAAAAGCTGTTCGTCAAACTCGCACTCGCCGAACTCGCCGCGATCCGCGCCGATGCGGTCGACAAGATTCTGACCGCGCGCTCGGCCAAGGGCGTGATCGCCTTGTGCTGGAAGGCGAAGCTCAAGCTCGCCACCGCCGTCGCGATCCAGCAGCGCACGCTGTCCTTGCCGCCCAAAAGCGTGCTCAATCAGCCCAAATGGGACGGCTGGCCGCTGACGGAAGAAGAGCTGAAATGGCAGCTCGAATTCTTCGGGGCGTGATTTTGAGGCGTCCGGCCGGCGTGGTATAGTGCCGGATATGAACGCGGCAAATCTCGAAACGCTGATAGTCACCGATCCCGAACGTATGGGCGGCGTCCCGTGTTTTCGCGGGACGCGCGTGCCTGTTTCGGTCGTGTTCGAAAATCTCGCCGACGGGATGACCGTCGACCAAATTCTGGCGAATTGGCCCACGCTCGACCGCGCCGATCTGATCGCGGTTCTGCATTTGGCGCCGTCGCGGCTCGATCCGCGCGCCGCTTAGCGTGCTCGTTCTATTGGACGAGTGCGTTCCGGAAAGTCTTCGCCCCGCCTTTCGTCGTCACGAAGCGCATACCGTCCGGTTTCGCGGCTGGAAGGGTGTTTCCAATGGCGCGTTGATCGCCCGCGCAGCGGAAGCGGGTTTCGGCGCGATCGTGACGGCGGACCAATTGCTCTATCCGGAACAAAAGGTTCAACTCGCGGGATTGAGGGTCGTTGTATTGCCGACGAATCGCCTATCGCGCCTGCTTGCCTGCGTACCTGAAATCGAAAATGCTATCGATGCGGCGTCGCCGGGTGCCGTCGTGACTTTGGCGCTCGATTAGCGCAAAAATTCGTACCAGACGATCAGCGCCACGATAAGTGCGGCGACGGCCCAGCCGAGCGCGCTGGCGTAGCGGCGGAACCAGTGCTCCAGCGTCGAGCCCTGGTGCTTCAACAGCCATGCCATCGCGTAGAACTGAATCCCGCGCGCGAACACCGACGCGATGAAGAAGGGCAGTAGCGGATATTGCGCGAGGCCCGCACCGATCGTGACGATCTTGAACGGAATGGGCGTGAGGCCTTTGCCCGCGATCAGCCAGAAGCCCCATTCCGCGAACAACGCGCGGAAGGATTCGAGATGGTGGGCGTAGCCGTATTTCTCGACGAGCCACATCCCCACCGTCTCGAACAGCAGATCGCCGATCGCGTAGCCCAGGAACGCGCCGACCACCGACGCCACCGTGCACAGCGTCGCGAACCAATAGGCGCGCGCGGGCTGAGCCATGATCAGCGCCGCCAGGAACGGGTGCGGCGGGATCGGGAAGAACGAGGAATCGGCGAAGGAGATCGCCGCCATCGCGGCGGGCGCGTGGCGCGTGCGCGCGACGGCGATCGTCCAATCGTAGAGGCGTTCGAGCACGTCTAGGCTTTGTCGCCGACGATCATCGTGCCCACGCCCTTGTCGGTGAAGACCTCGAGCAGGATCGAATGGCGCACGCGGCCGTCCATGATGATGGCGCCCTTCACGCCTTGGTCGACCGCCAGCAGGCAGGTTTCGACCTTCGGGATCATCCCGCCGGAGATCGTGCCGTCGGCGATCAGGCTGCGCACTTTCGCCGCCGACAGGCCCGTCAGCAGGTTCTTTTCCTTGTCGAGCACGCCCTTCACGTCGGTCAGCAGCAGCAGGCGTTCGGCCTTCATCGCACCGGCGATGGCGCCCGCCACCGTGTCGGCGTTGATGTTGAAGGTCTCGCCGTTTTCGCCCACGCCGATGGGGGCGACGACCGGGATGATGTCCGATTTCGAGAAGGCCTTCAGGAATTCCGCGTCGATCTTGTAGGGATCGCCGACGAAGCCGAGATCCAGCACGCGCTCGATATTCGAATCCGGATCCTTCTTGGTGCGCGTCACTTTGCGCGCGACCATGAAATTCGCGTCCTTGCCGGAAAGGCCCACGGCCTTGCCGCCGGCACGGTTGATCGTCGCGACGATTTCCTTGTTGATGGCGCCCGACAGCACCATCTCGACGATCTCCACGGTCGCGGCGTCGGTCACGCGCAGACCGTCGATGAACTCGCTTTTGACCTTCAGGCGTTCGAGCATCTTGGCGATCTGCGGTCCGCCGCCATGCACGACGATCGGGTTGACGCCGACCTGCTTCAGCAGCACCACGTCGCGCGCGAAATCGTTCGCGACCTTCTCGTCGCCCATCGCGTGGCCGCCGTATTTCACGACGATCGTTTGCCCGGCATAGCGCTTCATATAGGGAAGCGCTTCGGACAGCATGCGCGCGGTCATATGCGGGTCGGCGGGGCTCGTTTCCATGGTCTTTTCCGTGTTTTTCGGACGCGGGAATTTATAGCGTGTTCAAACGGGCTTCGCGAGAGAGGCCAATTCGCAGCGCAATTGCTCGATCCCGATATTCTTCTCCGACGATGTCGGAACGATGACGGGGTGCGCGGCCGGGCGCTTGGCGATTTCTTCCGCGCATTCGGCGATGCGCTGCTTGAGGCCCGAGGTGCCCAGCGCGTCGCATTTGGTCAGCACGAGCTGCCAATTGACGGCCGACGCGTCGAGCAGCTTGAACACTTCGCGGTCGCTGTCCTTGATGCCGTGGCGCGCATCGACCAGCACCAGCGCGCGGCGCAGGGTCGGCCGGCCTTTGAGGTAGCGGCCGATCAATTCGCTCCACAGGATTTTGGTGCCCTTGGACACGGCCGCATAGCCGTAGCCGGGCATGTCGACCAGCGACAGGCGGTTCGACAGGCTGAAGAAATTGAGCTGCTGGGTGCGGCCGGGATGCTTGGAGACGCGCGCCGTGTTGCCGCGATTGGTCAGCGCGTTGATCAGGCTGGATTTGCCCACGTTCGAGCGGCCGGCCAGCGCCACTTCGGGCAGCATTGGGCCGGGGACAGCGTCGAGCGTCGCGGCCCCGGCGAGAAACTCGCAGGGGCCGACGAACAGCTTGCGCGCCGCCTCGATCGCTTCGGGGGTCAGGCTTTCGCCTTGCCCGGCGGGGCCAGCGGAGTCCCCTCCAGGCGTTTCATGATCAGCCATTGTTGCGCGATCGAAAGGGAGTTGTTGACGGCCCAGTAGATCACCAGACCCGCCGGGAACGAGGCCAGCATGACCGTGAAGATCAGCGGCAGGGCCAGGAAGATCTTCGCCTGGATGGGGTCGACGGGCTGCGGGTTCAGCTTCTGCTGCAGGAACATGGTCACACCCATGATCAGCGGCCAGACGCCGATATGCAGCATTTGCGGCACCGCGTAGGGCAGCAAGCCGAACAGATTGAACAGCGAGGTCGGGTCCTGCGCCGACAGATCGTGGATCCAGCCGTAGAAGGGCGCGTGACGCATTTCGATCGTCACGAACAGCACCTTGTACAGCGAGAAGAACACCGGGATCTGAATCAGGATCGGCAAGCAGCCCGACAGCGGATTGGCGCCCGCGCGTTTGTAGAGCTGCATCATCTCCTGGCTCATGCGCTGGCGATCTTCGCCGTACTTCTCCTTCAGCTTCTCCATCTCGGGCTGGAGCAGCTTCATCTTCGCCATCGAGCGATACGATTTGTTGGCGAGCGGGAAGAACAGGATCTTGATCGCCACCGTGAACAGAATGATCGCGATGCCGAAATTGCCGATGAAGCGGTAGAGGAGGTCGAGCGCCAAGAACATCGGCTTGGTCATGAAGTAGAACCAGCCGAAATCGATCGCGCGGTCGAACAGCGGAATGGCGTGACGCTCGGCATAGCTGTCGAGCAGATGCACTTCCTTGGCGCCGGCGAACAAGCGCGAGGTCGATTCCGACGACTGGCCCGGCGCCACGGCAGCCGCCGGCCC
The DNA here is from genome assembly GCA_965228135.1 of Tagaea sp. Classification (GTDB taxonomy): domain Bacteria; phylum Pseudomonadota; class Alphaproteobacteria; order CACIAM-22H2; family CACIAM-22H2; genus Tagaea. Next base: position 2,466,481 of record OZ245798.1, on the reverse strand, counting down.
CAGATAATCGACCTGATAGCGGTCCGCACCACCCGCCAGCGTGTGGGCGAAGCGTGCCTTCACGTCGGTTTTCTGGTCGGGGATCAGCGAGACCAGCCAGTATTTGTCGACCATGCCGAACCAGCCGCCGCGGCTGTCATAGGCGATCGCCTTCTTGTCGCGCAGATCGGCGTAGCTTGGCTCCTGGAGCTTCTCGTTGAAAACGCCGATCGGGCCTTCGTGCAGGATGTAATAGCCGCCCAGATGCGGCGTGCCGAAGCGGCTCGCCAGCGCATAGGGATGCAAGCTGACCGGGGCGGCACCGTTATTGGTCACGCGCTCGTCGATGCGGAACAGATAGGTGTCGTCGATCGAGATCTTGCGCTCGAAGCGCAAACCCTGACCGTTGTCCCAGGACAGCGTCACGGGCGTGGTCGGCGTGAGCTTCTCCCGGTCGGCGGTCCAGCGCGTATCGGCCCCCGGCAGAACGGGCGTGCCGCCCGCGGCGACCCAGCCGAACTCGGCGAAATAGGTGTCGGCCGCACCGCGCGGCGACAGCAGCACGACGGGCGGGGAATCCTTCTCGACCGTCTGGCGGTAATTGACGAGCTTCAGATCGTCGATCGTGCCGCCTTGCAGCAGGATCGATCCCGACACGCCGGGGCCTTCGATCGTCACGCGCGGACCTTGCGCGATCACGCTGGCGCGATCGGGGTTCGGCGCGTTGGCGAGGCCGGCGATCACCGAACCGGGAGTGGGGGCGGCACCGGGAACGCCCGGCGCGGTCGAGCCTTGGACCGTCTCGGCGCTGGCCAGACGTTCGGCTTCCGCCGCGCGCTGCTTTTGGATGCGCGGCTGATTCCAGAACATCTCGAAGCCGAGCACGATGGCGATCGAAACGATGATCGCGACCCAAAGGTTTTTATTGTCCAGCTGCATGGGTGGGAACGTGTCCTAGAAATTCGGCGGCGACGGTGAACGGGGCGGTACGGGATCGAACCCGAACCCGCCCCAGGGATGGCAACGGCAAATGCGGCGCGCGGCGAGATAGGAACCGCGCAGCGCGCCGTGCTCGGCCAGCGCTTGGCGCGCATAGTCCGAGCAACTCGGCAGATAACGGCAATTTGCGCCCAAAATCGGGCGCAGCGTCCATTGATAGACGACGACGAGCGCGTCGAGAAGCCGCGCGATCATGGTGCCCTCTTGGGCGGCGCCGCCAGCTTCGTCAACGCGCGTTCGAAATCGGCGATCAGGCGGGGGAAGGGGATGTCGCCCGTTTCCGCGCGCGCGATGGCGACGTAATCCCAGCCCGGCTGGCCTTTATTGGCGAGGGCGATCCGTGCGGCTTCCTTCAACCGGCGGCGCGCGCGATTGCGCACGACGGCATTGCCGACCTTGCGCGTGGCGGTGAAGCCCAGACCGATCGCGGGATCGTCGTCGCCGCGCTTCATGCCTTGCAGAACCAGGCCGTCGACGGCGTATTTACGACGCGCACCCGCCACCGCAAGGAATTGCGGGCGGGTTTTCAGGCGTCGAGACGGGGAATTCGCCGGCGTTTGGGACATAGGAACGCGTACCCCACCGCCGGATCGGGAAACCGGCCGTGCGGCCGGGCGGCCCTTAGGCCGACAGGCGCTTACGGCCCTTGGTACGGCGGCGCTGCAAAACCTTGCGGCCGCCAACCGTGGCCATACGCGAACGGAAACCGTGCCGGCGCTTGCGGACGAGCTTGCTGGGCTGATAAGTGCGCTTCACGGGTGGAACTCCAAAGGTAATCCGGTCGAAATCGAGGGGGCGTTATACGGGACGACCCGCCCCTCGTCAATCGACCGATTGCACCCCTGGAAATCCGGAAATTAACAACCGTTTCCAGGTGTTTAGGGGTAACTTGGGCGTCCCGAACCGCGAATTAACCGGGAATGACGCCCCTGTCCAGCCCGAACCCTACACCGCTTTGGCGTCGACTCTTGCCCCTGGCGGCTTTGCTGGGGGCGGGCGTGCTGGTCTTCGCCTTGGGCCTCGACCGGTATTTGAGCTTCGACGTTCTGGCCGAGAACCGCGCAAGGCTGCTCGCGTGGACCGCCGAGCAAGGCGTGCTCGCCGTCGCCCTCTACATGCTCGTCTATATCGGCGTCGTGGCGCTGTCGCTGCCGGGCGGGGTGGTCGCCACGCTGACCGGCGGGTTTCTGTTCGGCACGTTGATCGGCGGAATCGCGACCGTGTTCGCCGCGACGATCGGCGCCTGCTTGCTGTTCTTGATCGCGCGCACGGCCTTGGGCGAGCCGTTGCGGGCCAAAGCGGGGCCCACCTTGCGCAAGCTCGAAGCCGGGTTTCGCGACAACGCGCTGTCCTATCTGCTGGTGCTGCGCCTTGTGCCGTTGTTCCCGTTCTTCCTGGTGAACCTTGCGCCGGCCTTTTTGGGCGTGTCGCTTCGCACCTACGCGATCGGCACGTTCTTCGGCATTATGCCCGGCACGTTCGTTTTCGCCTCGGTCGGGGCCGGGCTGGGTGCGGTGTTCGATCAAGGCGGGCGGCCGGATTTGGGAATCATCTTCGCGCCCCAAGTGCTGTTACCGTTGCTGGGCCTCGCGGCGCTCGCGTTGATCCCGGTGATCTATCGGAAATTCGGAAAGGGCCGCGCGTGAACGATTTCGACATCGGCGTGATCGGGGCGGGTTCCGGCGGGTTGTCGGTTGCGGCGGGCGCGTCGCAGCTCGGCCTCAAAGTCGCGCTGTTCGAAGCGCACGCGATGGGCGGCGACTGCCTGAATTTCGGCTGCGTGCCGTCGAAAGCGCTGATCGCGGCGGCCGAGGCCGCACAAGCCGTGCGTCACGCCGATCGCTTCGGCATCGTCGTGCCGGGCGGCTTCACGGTCGATTACGCCAAGGTGAAGGCGCATGTGAAATCCGCCATCGCCGCGATCGCGCCGCATGATTCGCAAGCGCGTTTCGAAGGGCTGGGCGTGACGGTTATCCGCGCGCATGCGGCGTTCGTGGGCCCGCGCGAAGTGGAAGCGAGCGGCAAGCGTTACAAAGCGCGCAAATGGGTGATCGCGACCGGCAGCCGGGCTTCGCGCCCGCCGATCCCGGGTCTTGCGGATATTCCCTATCTCACCAACGAGACGATTTTCGATCTGGACGTGGCACCCGCGCATCTCGTGGTGATCGGCGGCGGCGCGATCGGCTGCGAACTCGCGCATGCTTATGCGCGACTGGGCACCTGGGTCACGCTGTTGGAGGCGGGGCCGAGCATCCTGGCGAAGGAAGATCCCGAAGCAATCGGCTATGTGCGCGACGCGCTGATCCGCGACGGCGTTTATCTGCGCGAGAATATCGGCGTCGTCGGCGCCGAAGCGCCGGGCACGCTGGTGCTTGCCGACGGCAACCGCATCCAGGCGAGCCATATTCTGGTCGCGGCCGGCCGCGTGCCCAATATCGACGGGCTCGGCCTCGACGCCGCCGGGATCGCGCACACGCCGAAGGGCATCGCCATCGACGCGCGGCTGCGCACGTCGAACCGCGACGTGCTGGCGATCGGCGACTGTGCGGGCGGGCCGCAATTCACCCATGTCGCGGGCTGGCAGGCGGGGATCGCGATCAAGAATCTCTGTTTCCGGATTCCGGCGAAAGTCGATTTCCGCGCCATTCCGCGCGCGACCTACACCGATCCCGAATTGGCGCAGGTGGGGATGACCGAAGCGGAGGCGAAGGCGGCGGGCATCGATTTCCGTCTCGCGCGCTGGTCGTTCCACGAGAACGATCGCGCCACCGCGCAAGGCGGGGCGCAGGGCATGGCGAAAATCATCGCCGACAAAAAGGGCCGCGTGATCGGCGCCACGATCGTCGGCCCGCATGCGGGCGAATTGATCCACGCTTGGACGATCGCCGTCGAAAAGCGCCTCACACTCGCGTCGATGGCGGGCACGATCGTGCCCTATCCCACGCTCGGCGAAGTCGGCAAGCGCGCGGCGGGCTCGTCCTTCGCGCCGAAGCTGTTCAGTCCCCGCACGCGCAAGCTGGTGCGCTTCCTCTTCCGCTTGCCGATTTAATCGAGCGCCAGGGCAAGCGCCTTGAGATAGGCGCTTTCGGGCAGATGCGGATGCAGCGGATGGTCGGCGGCCGCACCGGCCACGCGCAGGATGCGCGCATTGCGCCCGCCTTCCGACACGCCGCGCGCCACTTCCTCGGCGAACGGCCCCGGCTCGATATTATGCGAGCACGAGGCGACGAACAGAATGCCGCCGGGGGCGACCAGCTTGGCGGCGGCGCGCGCGAGCTTGCGATAGCCCTTCAACGCCATCGGCACATCCTTGCGCGATTTGGCGAAGGCGGGCGGATCGGCGGAAACGATGTCGTAAACGACGTCCGCGCGCGCTTGCGCGTTCAGGAACTCGAACGCGTCGGCCTTCTCGAAACTGCATTGCGCGCTCACGCCATTCGCGTCCGCCGCGAGCTTGGCGAGATCGAGGGCGGTCTGCGAGCTATCGACGAGCTTCACGGCGGTGGCGCCGCGCTTTGCCGCCAGCACGCCGAACCCGCCCGCGTAGCAATAGACGTCGAGCACGCGCTTGCCCGCGCACAGATTGGCGAGGAAGGCGCGATTGTCGCGCTGGTCGAAGAACCAGCCGGTCTTCTGACCGGCGCGCGGATCGGCGAAGAAAATGGCGCCGCTTTCTTGGATTTGCAGCGGCGCATCCAACGGGGTTCCGCGCACCGATTCCGATGCGCCCAAGCCTTCGAGCTGGCGTGCGGCAGAGTCGTCGCGCACGACGATGCGCACCGGCGAAAGCTCTTTCTCCAGCGCCTCGAACAGCGCGTCGCCCAGTTTTTCGATTCCGGCGGCGTTGCGTTGCACGACGACCGTGTCGCCGTAACGATCGACGATCAGGCCCGGCAAGCCGTCCGCCTCGGCATGGATCAGGCGGTAGTTTCCGCCCGGATAAAGCAGCTCGCGCAAGTCGCGCGCGCGGGCGATGTGCCGCGCGATCCACGCGGCGTCGATCGTCGCGGTCGCATCGCGATCGATGATGCGCGCGGCGATCAGCGTGTGCGGGTTGAACATCGCCACGCCCAAGGCTTCGCCATGCGAGGCTTCGAGCCGCACGAGGCTGCCGCGCGCCAGCGCCTTGGCGGAATTATCCATCTGGATCTCGTTCGAAAACGCCCAGGGATGGCCCATGCGTAGCCGCTTGTGGCGCTGCGGCTGCAGGCGCACGACGGGAAGGTCGGTCATGTGAACTTTCGAGTGGGGATCAGGCGTCGCGTTTGCGCGTCGGGAAGGTCGACGATTGCGGCCAGATCATTTCCAGACCGATCGGCTGATCGGTCGGCAGTTTGCGCAGGATGGCTTTGAGGCCGATCGCGTCCGCGTAGCGCTCGGCTTCCGAATCCGCATGGGTGCGGATGCGCCGGCGCGTGGCGCCGGGCAGGCGGTCGAACGCCGTGCGCGCGAGTTCGAAGTTGAACGCGTTCTCGTCGTCGGCCGCCGTGCGCACCGCGCGCGCGACGTGATGATCGGGACCGAGCAGTTCCGACACCGACTTCGACAGAATGAAAATCGCGCGCACGCGGGCCTGGTCGCGGCCACGGGTGTTCGCGGAGAAACGGGGCTCGGCCATCGGTCGTCGTCGCCTTCCTGCGGGACGGGTTTCCCCGTCAGTGGAGTTCGGCGCGGAGCTTCTGACGCAGCGTGTCGATCGGCACTTTGCGACCGTCGAGATTGACGCACCAGAACGTCCAGCCGTTGCAGGCGGGTGCGCCCATGACGGCCGCCCCCACCCGATGGATCGATCCGCGGTGGTCGCCGGTGGCGCTGGAGGAAACCAGCGTCCCGTCGGCCTTCACGCGGGCGGTCCAACGGCCGCTAATGTCGCTTAGGACTTCGCCCGACCGCAAGAGGCCGCGTTCGACCAGCCAGCCGAAGGGGATGCGCGGCTCCTCGCGCTTGGGCGTGGAGGCGAGGAAGTCCGGATCGTCCGGAATCACGTCCCGAATGCGCTTTTCCGCGGCTTGGACGTAGGTCCGGTCGCGTTCCAGGCCGATGAATTTCCGGCCCAAACGCTTGGCGACGGCCCCGGTCGTGCCGGTGCCGAAGAAGGGGTCCAAAATCGTATCGCCGGGGCGCGAGGACGACAAAACCGCGCGGTAGACGAGGGACTCGGGCTTCTGGGTCGGGTGGGCCTTCTTGCCGTCGGCCCCCTTCAAACGCTCCGATCCGCCGCAGATCGGCAGCAGCCAATCCGAGCGCATCTGCAGTTCCTCGTTCAGCGCCTTCATGGCTTCGTAGTTGAAGACGTATTTCGACTTCTCCGACTTCGACGCCCAGATCATCGTCTCGTGCGCGTTGGTGAAGCGCCGGCCGCGGAAATTCGGCATCGGATTGGTCTTGCGCCAGACGACGTCGTTCAGGATCCAGAAGCCCATATCCTGCAACGTGGCGCCGACGCGGAAGATGTTGTGATAGCTGCCGATCACCCAGATCGCGCCGTCGGGCTTCAGCGCGCGGCGCACACCGGCAAGCCAAGCGCGGCTGAATTCGTCATAGGCGCGGAAATCGCCGATCTTGTCCCAATCGTCGTCGACGGCGTCGACCTTGGTGTTGTTGGGACGCACGAGCTCGCCCTTCAACATCAAGTTATAGGGCGGGTCGGCGAAGACCATATCGACCGAGGCTTCCGGCAGGGCCTTCAGCAGTTCGATGCAATCGCCAATGGCGATATGACCTTCGGGGAATTCGATGCGGGGCGTGTGTTTCGACATGGGGCGCATCCTGATTCGGCCCGAGTCGAACGGTCAACAGATAAACGAATCAAAGGCTTAAGCGACCCTGCGCCAAGGGCGCGAAACTCAATCGGTGGTGGGGCGACGGCCCCTGGGCCACAATAGATTCGATATGCGTCGCGGAACCGTAGCCCTTGTTCGACGCCCAGCCGTAGGCGGGATAGCGACGCGACAGCAAGTTCATGATCCGATCTCGTACGACCTTGGCGCAGATCGATGCGGCCGCGATCGACAGGCTTTTGGCGTCGCCGCCGATCACGCATTCATGCGTCAGCGTCAACGCCTTGGGCGCGCGGTTGCCGTCGATCAACGCGGCGTCGGGCCGGGTTTTAAGGCGCGCGAGGGCGCGCAGCATCGCCAAATGCGTCGCCGCCAGAATATTGATCCGGTCGATCTCGTGGACGCTGGCGGCCCCCAGGGCGAAATCCAGCGTGCCGACCAAACGCTGGGCGCGGATTTCGGCGAACGCCTTGTCGCGCGCGGCGGCACTCAGCTTCTTGGAATCGTCGATCAGGCCCGACAAGGCGCGCGGCAGCTTATCGGTGCGGAAGATCAGGGCGGCCGCGACCACGGGGCCGGCGAGGGGGCCGCGCCCCGCCTCGTCCACCCCGGCCACCAGGCCGCCGATCCGCCGCTCCCGGCTCAAATCCGGCATCTCATCGTCCTGTAAAACAAAGCGATTCAGGAATTCTTTCTAGCATTTTGACCGCCGCCCGCGCGCCCTATATAAGAAGCGCCATTCGGACAATCCGGGATGGTTCCGATGTTTCCCTGATCAAAGGGAAACAGCCTGATACGCGCGCGCGTTGCGGGCCGGAACGCGAAGAGAGATGGAGAGAGTGATGTCGCTGTTGATGCCCAAGGCCACCGCCGTGTGGCTGGTCGAGAACACCGCGCTGAGCTTCGAGCAGATCGCCGATTTCTGCGGCATGCACGCGCTCGAAATCCAGGGCATCGCGGACGGCGAAGTCGCGGTGGGCATCGTCGGGCTCGACCCGATCGCCAACAACCAGCTGACGCGCGAGGAAATCGAGCGCTGCGAGAAGGATGCGGAAGCGCGTCTCGTCATGCTCAAGATCGATCTGCCCACGCCCGTGCAGCGCACGAAGGGTGCGCGTTACACGCCGGTCTCCAAGCGCCAGGACCGCCCGGCGGCGATCGCGTGGCTGCTGCGCCATCATCCCGAACTCGCCGACGCGCAAGTCGGCCGCCTCGTCGGCACGACCAAGCCGACGATCCAAAAGATCCGCGACCGCACGCATTTCGATATGGCGAATATCAAGCCGACCAATCCGGTCGTGCTGGGCCTGTGCAGCCAAGACGCGCTCGACGAAGCGTTGGGCCGTGCGGCGCGCACCGCCGAACGCGCGCGCAAGGAACAGGAACGCGCCGCGCGGCGTGCCGCCAAGGCGGCCGCCGCCCCGGCGGACGCCGCCGCCGACAGCGACGCCGAGCAGGACGCGTAAACGCGCGTTCGAGCCGGTTATTGAATCGTCACCCCGGGCGCGCGGAAGCGCGACCCGGGGTCTTTTTTGTCCCGGATATGATTGCTTGACAATCATATCACTCCATCTGATCCTTTGGGCGTGATCCGCAATTTCGCCGATCCGCGCGCCGAGGCGCTTTTCGCCGGCCGGATGGTCCGAGGGCTACCGCCCGACATCCAACGCCGGGCGCAGCGCAAGCTCGTGATGCTGGCGGCGGCCGAACGGCTCGACGATTTGCGTAGCCCGCCGGGCAACAAGCTCGAAGCGTTACGCGGCGACCGGGCGGGGAGCCACAGCATCCGGATCAACGACCAATGGCGGATATGTTTCGTTTGGAGAGAGGGCCATGCCCATGACGTCGAAATCGTCGACTATCACTGAGCGGACGCAAGCGGCACGTCTCTTGCCGCCGGTGCATCCCGGCGAAGTGCTGGTCGAGGAGTATCTCGAGCCTCTGGGCCTCAGCCAATACGCGCTCGCCAAGGCGACCGGCATTCCCGTCGCGCGGATCAATCGCATCGCGTTGGGCAAACGCGCAATCACGGCGGAAACGGCGCTGCGTCTCGCGCGTTATTTCGGCACGTCGGTTGGCTTCTGGGTGAATCTGCAAAGCCAGTATGAAGTCGCCGTCGCCACGCGCAAATTCGGCGCGAAGGTCGAGCGCGACGTGCGCCCGCGCGCGGCCTAATTCTTCACCGCCGCTACGCCTTCACGGGCACCGTGTAGTTCAGCGGCATGCGGCCGCCGTCGATATAAACGATTTGCCCGGTCATGTAGCTCGCGCGCTTCGATGCGAGGAACAGGGCGAGGTCCGCGACTTCGCCGGGCTCGCCCAAGCGGCCCATCGGCGTGCGGCTCATGATCTTTTCCTTGGCCGCGGGCGAGGACAGCACCGCTTTGCGCGCGAGTTCCGTGGCGATGGTGCCCGGCCCGATCGCGTTGACGCGGATGCCGTGATTGACGAGTTCGAGCGCCATCACGCGGGTGAGCTGATTGATGCCGCCTTTGGACACGTTGTAGGCGGCGAGCCCCGGGATCGCGAGCACGGCGTTGACCGAGCTCATATTCACGATCGCACCCTTGGTCTTCGACGCGACCATCAGCTTCGCGGCGGCTTGCGCGACCAGGAACGAACCCTTCAAATTCACGCGGATCACGCGGTCGAAATCGTTCTCGGTCATGTCGAGGAACGGGACCGAGGGCGCGATGCCCGCATTGTTGATCAGCACGTCCAGGCGCTTGTGCTGGCGCGCGACCGCATCGACCAAGGCGGCGGCTTGCTTGGCGTCGCCCACGTCACAGGCGATGAATTCGGCCTTCAGCTTGCGCGCGGCTTTGGAGCCGGCATCGGCATTCGCGTCGGCGATCCAAACCTTGGCACCTTCCTTGGCAAAGGCGGCGGCGCAGGCATAACCGATGCCGTTGGCGCCGCCGGTGACCAGGACGATCTTGTTCTTGAACTCGGGCATGCGACCTACAGCGTTCCTTGGGACGAAGCTTCCTTGGCGTAGCCGAGCGGCTTCAGCGAGTCCAGGATTTCGCCCAGGATCGTCGGGTCGTCGATCGTCGCGGGCTGTTTGAACGTTTGGCTGTCGGCGATTTTCTGCATCGTGCCGCGCAGGATCTTGCCCGAGCGCGTCTTGGGCAGGCGCTTGACGATGACCGCCTGTTTGAACGCCGCGACCGGGCCGATCTTGTCGCGCACCAGCGCCACAATCTCGGTCACGATCTCCGCCTCCGGCCGGTTGACGCCGGATTTCAGCACGACGAAGCCGAGCGGCACTTGGCCCTTCAATTCGTCGGCCACGCCGATCACCGCGCATTCGGCGACATCCTTATGGCCGGCCAGAACTTCCTCCATCTGGCCGGTCGACAGGCGATGGCCCGCGACGTTGATCACGTCGTCGACGCGCGTCATCACATAGACATAGCCGTCTTCGTCGATGTAACCCGCGTCGCCGGTTTTGTAATAGCCGGGATACTCGGCGAGATAGGAATCGAAATAGCGTTTCTCGGCATTCCACAGCGTCGGGAAGGTGCCGGGCGGCAGCGGCAGCTTGCCTGCCAGCGCGCCGATCTCGCCCGTTTTCATCGGGTGACCGTCGGCGCCCAGCACTTGGATGTCCCAGCCCGGCATCGCCTTGGTGGGCGAGCCCGGCTTGATCTTGAATCGCTCGAGGCCCAGCGGATTGGCGCATATCGCCCAGCCGGTTTCGGTCTGCCACCAATGATCGACCGTCGGGCGGTTCAGCTTCGCCGTCGCCCATTCGAGCGTGGGCGGATCGCAGCGCTCGCCCGCCAGGAACAGATATTGGAATTTCGACAGATCGTATTTGCCGATCAACGCGCCCTCGGGATCCTCCTTGCGGATCGCGCGAAACGCGGTGGGGGCGGTGAACAGCGTCTTCACGCCGTGCTGCTGGATGATGCGCCAATAGACGCCCGCATCCGGCGTGCCCACGGGCTTGCCTTCGAACAGCAAGGTCGTGCAGCCCTGCAGCAGCGGGCCGTAGCAAATATAGGAATGGCCGACGACCCAGCCGACATCCGACGCCGCCCAGAACACTTCGCCGGGATCGGTGTCGTAGATCGCTTTCATCGAATATTTGAGCGCCACCGCGTGGCCGCCATTGTCGCGCACCACGCCCTTGGGCTGGCCGGTGGTGCCCGACGTGTAGAGGATATAAAGCGGATCGGTCGCGAGAACCGGCACACAATCGGCGGGCGTTGCGGCGCTTTCCGCTTCCATCCAATCCTGATCGCGGCCGGGGATCAGATCGCAGGCGAGCTGCGGACGCTGGAAGATCAAACACGCGGCGGGTTTGTGCCGCGCGATCGCGATGGCGCCGTCGAGCAGCGGCTTATAGGGCAGGGTCTTGGCGCCTTCGATGCCGCAGGACGCGCTGACGATCACCTTGGGCGTGCAATCGTCGATACGCACGGCCAGTTCGTTGGCCGCGAACCCGCCGAACACCACGGAATGGACCGCGCCGAGGCGTGCGCAGGCCAGCATCGCGATCAGCGCCTCGGGGATCATCGGCATATAGACGATGACCCGGTCGCCGCGCGCCACACCCTTGGCCTTCAGCGCGCCCGCGAACGAAGCGACGCGCTTTTGCATCTCGGCGTAGGTGAAGGTCTTGATCGTATTGGTGACGGGCGAGTCGTAGATCACCGCGACGCGCCCGCCATGCCCGGCGGCGACATGCCGGTCGATCGCGTTCCAGCACGTGTTCATTTCGCCGCCCGCGAACCAGCGTTGGACCGGGCGGGACTCGTCCAGCACGCGGTCCCATTTTTTGGTCCAGTCGATGCCTTGCGCGATCTCGGCCCAGAAGCCTTCCGGGTCTTTGCGCGATCGGGCATGGATTTCGGCGTAGTTCGGCATGGCGTTCCCTGTCTCTTTCTTGTCGGGAAATGTGCCCGCCTTGGCGCCGCTTTGGAAGGGGCGGCGTGGGGTGGGCCCTGCGCCGCTTTGCCTCAGGCCAGGGCGGCCTTCAACGCGTCCAATCGGACCGGTTTCGGCAGGATTTGGGTCCGGACACCCTTGATCGCGGCCAGCCGTGCGGCCGAGGTCATGTAGTTGGGATCGTAGCCGCTGGCCAGCAGCACCCGCCCCGGGAATCCGTTCGCCGCGATCGCGCTGAGCACTTCGATCCCGTCCATGCCCGGCATGACGATGTCGAGGACCAGGATTTCCGGCGCGAAGTCGCGCACCAGATCGGCGCATTCCGTCGGGTCGCCGGTTTCGCGAACCTCGAATCCTGCCGCTTCGGCGGCGCGCCGGATATAGGTGCGGAATTCCGGCTCGTCGTCGCACACGACAAGGCGGCGGCGCGCGGTCATGCGTCGCGCCCGCGCGGATTCAGGGCGCCCGCGATCGCTTCGGCCAGCTGGGCTTTGGTGAACGGCTTTTGCAGGAAGGCCGCACCGTCCGCGACGATCCGGTCGCGCGACTCCCCGCCTTCGGCATAGCCCGACATATAGACGACGGGCATGGTTGGATACCGTTTGCGCGCTTCGGCGGCGATCGCGGTGCCGTCCATGGCGCCGGGCATCATGATATCGGTCAGCAGCACCGCGGGCGGTGCGCTCTCGGCAAGCCGCGCCAAGGCTTGCGGGCCGTCGCCGACGACATCCACGTCGTAGCCGAGCGAGCGAAGCTGCGTGGCGACCAGCTTGCAGATATCGGGATTGTCGTCCACGACGAGAATGCTTTGGCCCGTCCCGCGCGCGCGTACTTCGGACGATGCGGCACCCGCCGCGGCGCGCCGATCGGTCTGGTGATAGGGCAGATAGATCGTCACGGTCGTGCCCCGGCCGGGTTCGCTGTAGATCGACGCGTGCCCGCCCGATTGCTTGGCGAAGCCGTAGACCATGCTGAGACCGAGGCCGCTGCCCTTGCCGACACCTTTGGTCGTGAAGAAGGGCTCGAAGGCGCGCGCCGCCACGTCCGCCGGCATGCCGGCACCCGTATCGGTGACGGAGATCGCTTCGTAGATTCCCGGCGTCACGTCGGCGCGCAGGCTGGCGTAATCCGCGTCGAGTTCCACGCGCCGCGTGGCGACCGTCAATCGTCCGCCGCCCGGCATCGCATCGCGCGCGTTGACGGCGAGGTTCAGCAGCGCGCTTTCGAGCTGCGCGGGATCCGCGATCACGCCGCCGACATCGGACGACAGGCGGACATCGACCGCGATATTGGCGCCGAGCGTGCGTTTAAGCAGCGTCGTCAGATTGTCGACCAGCGCATTGGGATCGACATGGCGCGGTTGCAGCGTTTGGCGGCGGGAAAAGGCGAGCAATCGCCGCGTCAATTCGGCGCCGCGATTGGCGGCGTGGATCGCGGTGTCGAGCATTTCCGCCGCGTCTTCGGTTTCGCCCGCGCGCAGCAGGTCGAGATTGCCGATGATCACGGCCAGGAGATTGTTGAAATCATGCGCGATGCCGCCGGTCAGCTGGCCGACCGCTTCCATCTTCTGCGCCTGGGCGAGTTGGTTTTGCGATTCGAGCAGCCTTGCTTCGTCGGCTTTGCGCTGCGTGATGTCGCGCGCGGTGACGACGGCGCCGACGATCGCGTCGTCGCGGTCGCGGATCGGCGCGATATTGTAGAGGCCGATCCAGGTCCGGCCGGTATCGGTCCGGCGGACGCGGTGCTCGATGCCCGATGCGGTTTCGCCGGCGAGTGCGCGCCCCAGCGGGCGGCGCTCGGGCGGCAGCGGATTGCCGTCCTCGTCCAGCACTTCGACGAGGGTGACGAATTCCGATTGCCGGGGCGGGCAGGCCAGCCTTTCGTCGATGCGGTGGAAGCGCAGGAACGCGTTGTTGATATGCACGAAGCGGCCGCCGGGGTCGGCGATGCAAATCGATTCCGTCATCGCTCCCAGGGCCGCTTCGAGCTGGGCGCGGATGCTCTCGGCGTCGACGCGCGCGGCGTCGGATTTGCGCATTTCCGCGCGCAACGCTTGCTCGGCTTGGTGCTGGCGCGTGTGATCGCGCGCGACCAAAACGGCGCCGGTGACGGCGCCGGAAGCGTCGCGGATCGGGGCGGCGCTGATATTGGCGTACCAATTCGCGCGCCCGTCGGAATGGCGGACTTGGTAGTCGAGATCGATGCAAGTTTCGCCGCGCAGCGCGCGCCGGATCGGCCATTCCTCACGCGGCAATTTGCTGCCGTCGGACGTGTAAAGATCGCGTCCGTCCGGCATGAGATCGAGGCGCGGCGGGCAGCGTTCGATCGACGAATAGCCTTGCGACGCGGCGAAGGCTTTGTTGACGTGGATGAAGTTTCCCTTGGCGTCGATGACGGCGACGGGATCGGTCATCGCGCCCAGCGCCGCCGCCAAAGTCTGGCGCGCCGCATCCGATCGCGCGACTTCGTCGTGCAGCGCCTTTTCCGCGCGCTTGCGCTCGGTGATATCGGTGAAGCTCGCCAGCGTACCGCCTTCCAGCGGCATCGCGGACAGCAGCATCTCGCGCCGCGTGCCGTCCTTGGTCAGAAGCGCGATTTCCTCGGGCTCCGCGAAGCCGTGGCGCAGCGCTTCCTCCATATGCACGGCCATGCGCGCGGCGATGTCTTCGCGGTCGGCGTCGGCGGGATAGGCGCGCCGGCGCCATTCGTCGAGCGTGGCGATCTCCTCGCGCCGATAGCCGAACACTCTGGTGAAAGTCAGGTTCAGCGCGACCACGTTGCCTTGCGTATCGATCAGCGCCTTGGGCAACGGCGACAGGTCGAACAACCGGCGGAACCGCTCTTCGCTGTCGCGCAGCGAGACGATGGTCAGATAACGCTGGCGCGCCGACCAGATCGCCGCGGTGCTGGCCGCCGCCATCAGCAGGATCGCAACGGTGATCACGATCTGGAATATCCGGTCCTGGTCGTCGGCAAGTTCGTCGACGGCCCGAAGTTTGGCGGCGTCGATACGCGCCAGGCGGTCGTCGAGCGCTTGATAGGCCGCGCGCATTGCGGTGACCGCGCGCGGATCGTTGCCGTCGGTCAAAGTCCGGTTCAATGCGTCGATGAGATTCGCGAACTCGACGTCGAGCGCTTGGGTGTCGGGCGCGCTCGCGGCGTGGATGGCGTCGAAATCGCGCTTCGCCTGTTGCAGCTGGGCGAGCGCTTGTTCGTGCCGCCCGATCTCCGGCGACAACAAGGCGATGCGCATATCCACCGCGCCGCGGATCAGGTTGAGACGCGCTTCGCGCAGATCGCTGACGACATCCGTCGCTTCGCGCAACGCCGTCTGATTGGACAAGTGCATCGCCACGACCGCCGCGACGATCAGCAGCGACGACAGGATCGTCGCGGCGATCCAGACGCCGACGGACTTCCAGGACGGAATGGGTCGGGTGGTGTCGGAGATCATGCGGCTACTCGACGTCGGATGCGGGGAGCATCACGATGGTTGAATTATGCGCCAAATTTGCGAATGGGGATCAATTCTTCCGACGGCCTGGGATGCGGATTGTCGGACTGGCATGGCGATGGCGTCGCCCGCCCGAAGTACCGCGATGGGGTTGCGGCCGGCCGGATGCGACCCCGAAAAACATTGCCAAGCCGCTATCGGGGGCCGAAAAATCGGCATTCGAGTTTGGCGAAGGAGTCGGCAATGGCGGCGAAGAAGAAGACCGAGAAAAAGGCGGACCGCAAAATTTCCAAGTGGGAAGCCGATCTCGGCCGCAACGCAGCAAACTACGAACCGCTCTCGCCGGTCACGTTCCTGTCGCGCGCCGCCGCGACCTGGCCCAAGCGTCTGGCCGTCGCCCACGGCAAGATCCGCCGCAACTGGGCCGAAACACATGCGCGCTGCCGGCGCCTGGCGTCCGCGTTGTCGAAAGCGGGGATCAAGCGCGGCGATACGGTCGCGTTGATGGCGCCGAATATTCCCGCTGCCTACGAAGCCGCGTTCGGCGTGCCGATGGCCGGTGCGGTGCTCAACGCGATGAATATCCGCCTCGACGCCGAGACGATCGCTTTCATGCTCGATCACGGCGAGACGAAGCTGATCCTGACCGACACCGAATTCGCGCCCGTGATCGAGAAGGCGCTGGCCAAGTCCAAACGCAAGATCATGGTCGTCGATATCGACGATCCCGAAGGCCCCGGCGGCAAACGCTTGGGCAAGATCGAGTACGAGGAATTCGTCGCCGGCGGCGATATCGATTTCAAGCCGCTCAAACCGCGCGACGAATGGGACGCGCTGGCGCTGAACTACACCTCGGGCACCACCGGCAACCCCAAGGGTGTGGTCTATCATCATCGCGGCGCCTATCTGAACGCCGTGGGTAACGTGATGGTTTGGAACTTGGCACACCACCCGGTCTATCTGTGGACGCTGCCGATGTTCCATTGCAACGGCTGGTGCTTCCCCTGGACCATCGCGGCGATGGCCGGCACGAATGTGTGCCTGCGCCGGATCGACGCGCCGCATATCTTCGGCGCGATCAAGAACGAGGGGGTGACGCATATGTGCGGCGCCCCCATCGTCATGAACATGCTGATCAACGCGCCGGAGGAAATGCGCGGCGGTGCCGCGCATACCGTTTCGATCATGACGGCCGCCGCCCCGCCGCCGCCGACCGTGATCGCGAAGATGGAACGCATGGGCTTCCACATCACCCATGTCTACGGCCTGACCGAAGTCTATGGGCCGGCCGTGGTCTGCGCCTGGCACGACGAATGGGATGCGCTGCCGGCGGACGACAAGGCGGTCATGAAATCCCGCCAAGGCGTGCGCTACCCGGTGCTGGAAGGCCTGATGGTCGCCGACGAAAAGACGCTGAAGCCCGTTCCGTCCGACGGCACGACGATGGGCGAAGTGTTCATGCGCGGCAATATCGTCATGAAGGGCTATCTCAAAAATCCCGACGCGACGGCCAAGTCGTTCAAGGGCGGCTGGTTCCACACCGGCGATCTGGGCGTGATGCACCCTAACGGCTATATCGAGCTTAAAGACCGGTCGAAGGACATCATCATTTCCGGCGGCGAGAATATCTCGACGATCGAGGTCGAGGGGGCGCTCTACAAGCATCCCGACGTGCTGGAGGCGGCGGTGGTCGCACGGCCCGATGAAAAATGGGGCGAAACGCCCTGCGCCTTCGTGACCTTACGTGACGGTTCCAAGACGTCTGCCGAAGAATTGATCGCCTTCGCCAAAAAACATCTCGCCGGCTACAAGGCGCCGCGCACGATCGTGTTCGGCGCGCTACCCAAGACCAGCACGGGAAAAATTCAAAAGTTCGTGCTGCGCGAAAAAGCGAAGGCGCTATAGTCGGACATGGCCGACCAACTCCGAAAATACGCGATAAATTCCATGGTTTTCCGCGAAGGCGAGACCGGCGACTACGCCTGTCTCGTGCGCAGCGGTCAGTTCGAGTTGTTCAAGGGCGTGGGGGAGGAGAAAAAAATCCTCGCCACGACCGGCCCGGGCACGGTGTTCGGCGAACTCGCCTTGATCGACAAGGGCCATCGCATGGCGTCGGCGCGCTGCGTGGAAGCGGGCGAGCTGATGCTGATCGATCGCGTGCGCTTCATGACCAAGATCGCCGCCCTCTCGCCCGGTCAGCGCGGCGTCTACAACGAATTGCTGAATTTCGTGCGCGAAACGCCCGTCTATACGCCGCCGCGCTACGGCGATCCCGAACCGGTGCTGTCCGACAAGGCCAAGCGCGTGCAGGTCGTGCTGCCGCAGATCGAAATGGCCAAGATGCTCGAGACCGGCGACAACTTCCTCGACGTGCTGACCAAGATGCTCGTCCACTACGCCAAGCGGCGTTTGCCGCCGCCGGGCTAAGCCCGCCGCGCGCGATGGATCAGCTTCGCAAGTATCAGCAAGGCGCGATCGTTTTTCGCGAAGGCGAATCCGCCGACTACGCCTGTCTCGTGCGCACCGGCAAATTCGAGATCTACCAGATGGGCCCGAAGGGCGAAGCGCATATCGCCTATGCCGTGCAGGGGGCGGTGTTCGGCGAATTGGCGCTGATCGACGGCGGCAAGCGCATGGCGGCGTCGCGCTGCGTCGAGGAAGGGCATCTGGCGCTGATCGACCGGCAACGCTTCCTCGCCAAGCTCAAGGCGTTGACGCCGCTGCAGCGAAAACTCTTCGACGAACTTCTCGCCTTCGTACGCGAGGCGCCGATCTGGACGCCCGACGTGGTCGCGAGCGACCGGATGACGCGCATCATCGGCCTGGTGCCGCAGATCGAGGAGCGCAAGGCGCTGGCGACGGGCGACACGTTCCTCGACGTGCTCGCCAAAATGCTGGTGCATTACGCCAAGCGCCGCTTGCCGCCATCGGGTTGAGCGCTTCGCGAAAAACGAAACGGCGCCCGGGAAACCCGAGCGCCGCTTGTGAAGGCCGCCGATAGAATCGTCGGTGGAAGCTTTAAACCGGCTCAGTGATCGAGCCGGTTGAGCTCGTCCTTGATTCGAAGTTTCTCCTTCTTCATCTGGGCGACAGACATGGCGCTGGGCAGCGGGCGGGCTTCCTCGCGGCCGAGATCTTCGTCGAGCTTGGCGTGTTTGGCTTGCAGCGATCGAATGCGTTCGGATATCGGCATTGCCTTATACCTCCTGCATCTAGGACGCGACCTTCACGCCAAGAATCCTACGCCCATCGACCGGATGCGACAAGCGCAAGCGCGTCCGAAAATTTGTCGCAGGGTCGACGAATTTTTTACGTGTTCCGCGAACGCGTTGAACCGGCGGACATCTTGCGCGCTTCGGCAAGAATCTTACGCGTTTGCCGCGTCGCAAAAGCGCTACCCAATAACGTCGAAAGCGGCGCGATCGTGTCGCGAATGGGATCGGAATCGGGCGAAGCCGGTTTCGACGAAGCCGCCAACGAGTCGAGCTCGGCTTTTTCGGCGCGAAGTTCCAGGCGTTTGACGCCGTCGCGGATTTCTTCCCAGCCGTCGCGGCCCTTCATCGCGCGGCGCAGATTGCGCAAGGGCGCGATCGCGTCGCCCTGCCAAGCTTTGGACAGACGCCGCCATTTGCCGAGCGGGGCGGGGCCATAGCCACGGTGCCCGTGCCACAGCACCGCCAGAAGCAACGGTATATCGGCGCCGTGCCGGTCTTGCAGCGCGAGGCAAGCGGGGGCGACGCCCGGCCGCGCATAAAGGGCGAGGCAGAATTCCCATAAATCGGTTGCTCGCGTTTTCGGCGCGGGTCTTGCTATATTTCGAGTCATATGGACGACCCGGTCTTCGAAGACATTCGCCGCCAGATCGCGGAGTTGCGCGTCGAGCACCGCGACTTGGACGACGTGATCGCCCGCGTTCTGGAACATCCCCCGGTCGACATGCTGCAGGTCCAGCGGCTGAAAAAGCGCAAATTGTCGCTGAAAGACCAGATCACGCGGCTGGAAAGCCGGCTGCTGCCCGACATCATCGCGTAGCTGCGTGGCCTCAAGGCGTGCGCGCCGCTTTCTTGCGCGCGTACATTTCCTTGTCGGCACTTTCCAGCAAGCGCGCGATATCGTCGCCGCCGCGGAACGTATAAACGCCCCACGCGACCGAAGCCTGGATCTTGGCGCCGCGCCAATCGAGCGGCGTGTCCTGCACGACGCCGGCGAGTTGCTGGGCCTTTTCCTCGGCCTGGGGCGTGTCGGTATAGACCAGGATCACGCCGAATTCGTCGCCGCCCAAACGGCCGACGATGTCGGTGTCGCGCACGTTCTGCATCAGCAGCCGCGCGATATGGGCGAGCAACGCGTCGCCCGCCGCGTGGCCGTGCGTGTCGTTGACGCCCTTCAAGCCGTTGGCGTCGAAATAGACGAGGCTGGAGGCTTGGTCGTAGCGCTCGGCGAAGCTCTGCATCCGCCCGAGCTCGCGCACGAAGGCGCGGCGGTTGAACACCGGCACCAGGCTGTCCTGGTCGGCCAAGCGTTCGAGATGCGCCGCGCGCGTGCTGGCCTGGACCAGTTCCTTGCGCAGCTTGTCGACCTCGCCCATCAGCTTGACGATCGCGTCGCGGACCTTGGGCGTGAATTCCGCCTCGGGAATGCCCATCACCAGGGCGATATCCTTGGGGTCGCGCGTGCGCGCCACACCGGCGGCGGCACCGGCGGCATTCGTCCTTGCCGGGGCGTCCGTCCGCCGGATCGGGGTGGTGCTCGTGATGGCACCGCTGCGTGTTGGGTCCGTGATCTTCATGTCCCGGGGCCTGCTTAACACGAATCGGCCCGGCGGTGCAGGCGCTTGGCGCAAGGGGGGTGCGTCTTTATACTGCGCCGCTTTCCGGCGTATAGGAGCGAAGCGGTTATGGCCAGAAAGCCAGCGGTCGGCGTCATCATGGGTAGCCAATCGGATTGGGAGACGATGCGCCACGCGGTCGACGCGTTGACGGCGCTGGGCGTCTCGCACGAGGTGCGGATCGTTTCCGCCCATCGCACCCCGGATCGGCTCGTCGCCTACGCCAAAACCGCCGCCGGGCGCGGCTTGCAATGCATCGTCGCCGGGGCCGGCGGGGCCGCCCATCTGCCCGGCATGGCCGCCGCGATGACCCGCCTGCCGGTGTTCGGCGTGCCGGTCGAATCGCGCACGCTCCAAGGCCTCGATTCGCTGCTGTCGATCGCCCAGATGCCCGCCGGCATTCCGGTCGGCACGCTCGCCATCGGCAAGGCCGGGGCGACCAATGCGGGATTGCTGGCCGCCGCCGTGATCGCGTTGCAGGAACCCAAAGTGGCCCTGGCGCTCGACGCCTATCGCGCCGCCCAGACCGCCAAAATCGGCAAGGCGCCGGTGGTCGATGCTGCCCCCGTACCTAAGAAGAAGGCGAAGAAGCGCAAATGAGCCGCCCTTTGCCGCCGGGGTCGACGCTCGGCATTCTGGGCAACGGCCAGCTTGGTCGGATGACGGCGCAGGCCGCGTCGCGCCTGGGCTATCGCACCCATTGCTTCGGGCCGGAGAAGAACAGCCCGGCCGAACAGGTCTGCACGGTCTCGACGATCGGCGATTATCGCGACGAAGCGGCATTGGCGAAGTTCTTCGCCGCGTGCGACGCCGTGACCTATGAATTCGAGAATATCCCGGTCGAAGCGCTGGCCCGCGTCGCGAAGAAGGCCAAAGGCAAACTCCGCCCGTCGGTCGAGATCCTGTCGATCTGCCAGGACCGCATCGCCGAGAAAAGCTTTTTGAATTCGATCGGCATCGCGACCGCGCCGTGGCATGCGGTCGAATCCGCCGACGAATTGGTCGTGGCGCTGGCCGCCGTGGGCACGCCCTCGATCCTTAAAACCGCGCGCATGGGCTACGACGGCAAAGGCCAGCGCAAAGTGCTGAAGCCCGCGGACGCCGCCAAAGCCTTCGTCGATTTCGGCGGGGCGGAATGCGTGCTCGAAGGCTTCGTGAAATTCGAGCGCGAGATTTCCGTCGTCGTCGCGCGCGATCTCGCCGGCAAGGTCCGCACTTTTGTGCCGGTCGAGAACGAGCACAAGCATCACATCCTCGACGTGACGATCGCACCGGCGCGCCTTCCCGCCGCCGTCGCCAAGCAGGCGCTGGCGATCGCGGCCAAGATCGCGCGCAAGCTCGATCTCGTCGGCGTGCTGGCGGTGGAGATGTTCTTGTCGAAGGGCGGCGAAATCCGCGTCAACGAACTCGCCCCGCGCCCGCATAATTCCGGGCATTGGACGATCGACGCCTGCGTCACCTCGCAATTCGAACAGGCGGCGCGCGCCGCGTTGGGTTTGCCGCTGGGCGATCCCGCACGCCATTCGGACGCGAAGATGAAAAACCTGATCGGCGCCGAGGCCAATGCCTGGGCCAAGATCGCTTCGGACCCCAAGGCCAAGCTGCATCTTTACGGCAAGGCCGAAGCCCGGCCGGGCCGCAAAATGGGCCACGTCACCTGGATTTATCCGAAGAAATCCAAGTAATTGGCATTGGTTCCATTTTGGCGCTATAATGGCGCCAAATCGGAGCCAGAGCCATGCCCGTCACCCTGTCGATCAAGAACGTTCCTGACGAAATCGTCGAGCCCTTGCGCGAACGCGCCAAGCGCAACCATCGCTCGCTGCAAGGCGAGTTGATGGCGATTTTGGACGACGCGGCCAAGCGCACGCCCGTCGTCAAACGCTCGATCGAAGAGGTTTACGCCGATCTCAAGGCGATGGGCGTGCGCACGACCTCGAACGCGACCGAGATCGTCCGTCAGGCGCGCGATGCCGGAAGCAGTCGTTGACGCGTCGATCATCGCGGCGATTCTGTTCGGCGAGGATGAAGCCGGCGAAGCTTTGGCGCGCATCGCCGGTTTCGACCGCGTGGCGCCCGATCTGCTGATCTACGAGATCACGAATATCGCGGTGACGAAACGGCGCCGCAATCCAGGCGAAAGCGAGTCGATCCGGATCGGTTTCGAAAAACTCGACGAACTCGATATTGCGCTTTTTTCCGTCGATCGGCATGCGGCTTTCCGCGTCGCCAATGAGGAACGCCTCAGCGCTTACGATGCGTCGTATCTCGTGCTGGCGGCGACGCGCGGCGCAAAACTCCTCACCTTCGACCGCGCGCTCGACACCGCCGCGCGGCGGCTGCTCAACTCGCCTTCTTGAACCGCGCGAAGATGGGCTTGAGCGGTGCGGCGGCGGCTTCGAGCTTCGACTTGATGCCGCCGAAGGCCTTGGGCAGCGCCATCACGTTGTCGATGCGCCGCGCCATGAATTCCCAGGTATCGGCCTGGAATTCCGATTTGTCTTCGAGCCAATAGAGCAACGTGGCGGAGTAGACGCCGCCGGCCAGTGCACGCTTGGTGTAGTAGTTGAAATCGGTGGCGCGATCGCCCGCCGCGTACCAGATCGCGTCGACCGTCGCCCAGCCCGTGCGCAGCGAGACGGGAACATTCTGCGGCATGGCGAGCAAGGCGAGTGCGCGGCGCACCGCTTCGCGATGGCCGGCGAGCGGTTCGAGGCGCAAGCGGATCGCGCGCGCAATCTTTTCGCGGATTTTGAGCGCGCGGAACGCCTCGCCCTCGGTCTCGATCGCGGCAAGCATCGCCTGGTCGGCCATCGCGGTCCAATGCGCGATCGCGTCGATGGCACCGCCCGGGAACACGCGCAGCGCCGTCGCGTCCGCATAACCCGCTTCGCGCGCCGCCGTCGTCAGCACGGCGGCGGTCCAGCCGTCGAACGGCACATGCGGCAAGGCGGCTTCGACGATGCGGTCGCGGGCTTCGTTACGGTCGAAGGGCATGGGAGCCTCCTTCATCCTTGGATTTGACGCTTGCGCATTTCCTCGACGAAACCGAATTCGCCGAGATCGTCCATGCGCTGGGGATAGAGAATACCATCGAGATGGTCGCATTCATGCTGCACAACGCGGGCGTGGAATCCCGCCGCCTCGCGCTCGAAGCGCTTGCCGTCGAGATCGTAGCCCGCATAGCGCAGGCGGCGATAGCGCGCGACGTTGCCGGTCATGCCGGGCACCGACAGGCAGCCCTCGAAGCCCTTATCCATCTCGTCGCCGATCGGCGTGAGCTCGGGGTTGATCAGCACGGTGAGGTCGACGGGTTCGTCGCCGGGGATATCCGTGCAGCGTTCCTTGCGCACGAAAAACACGACGATGCGCAGCGGGATATGCACCTGCGGGGCGGCGAGGCCTGTGCCCGGCGCGTCGATCATGGTTTCGACCATATCCTCGACGATCGCGCGAATTTCGGGGGCCGTCGGGTCGGCGACGGGCTCGGCGGGGCGGGCGAGAACCGGATGCCCCATGCGCGCAATCTTCAAAATGGCCATAGCAGGGAAGATAGGCGGCCCGAAGCCCTTCGAAAAGCCCGCTAAATCGGGTATTTGCGCGGGGCGGAGGATCGTGTTATATCCGCGCCCTCGAATGGAAACCTCGATTCCGGGGCGACTGTTCGTTCGGCTCAACCCTTTGATTTGATTAAGAAAGGAGCCAGCGGCTCCCCGTGCAAGTTATCGTTCGCGACAACAATGTCGATCAGGCCCTGCGCGCGCTCAAAAAGAAGATGCAGCGCGAAGGCATTTTCCGCGAGATGAAGCTGCGCCGTCACTTCGAGAAGCCCTCGGAGAAGAAGGCGCGCGAAAAGGCGGAGGCGGTGCGCCGTCTGCGCAAGCTGCAGCGTAAGCGCTTGGAGCGCGAAGGCTACTAAGCCTTCTGCTGCGGGTTCGAGCCGAACCTAATACGAGTTCAACCGCCGTGAGGGCTTTCCCTCGCGGCGGTTTTTCTTTGCGCTAAGCTGGCCCCAAAACGGGGGAGTCGCGAACGCGCATGGACGAACAAATCGCCGATATCGTCGTGATCGGGGGCGGCTCGGCGGGCTGCGTCGCCGCCGCGCGCCTGTCCGACGATCCCACGCTGTCGGTCGTGCTGCTCGAAGCGGGGCCGCGCGACAACGACCCGATGATCGCCATCCCCGCCGGTTATGCGCGCATCTTCGTCGACGGGCGCTACGAGCCGGGCTTCGCCACGCAACCCGAACCCCATCTCGACAATCGGGAAATCGGCTGGCCGCGCGGGCGCGTGCTCGGCGGCTCGGGCTCGGTCAACGGCCTCGTCTATCTGCGCGGGAGCCCCCACGATTACGATCGCTGGGCGCAGGCCGGGGCACGCGGCTGGAGCTATGCCGACGTCGCGCCCATCTTCAAAGGTCTCGAAGCCTGGCAGGGCGAAGCGTCGGACGCGCGCGGGGTGGATGGCCCCATCGAAATCCGCGAGCCGCGCAAGCTGTCGGCCGCGTGCCAAGCCTTCATCGACAGCGCGGTCAAAGCGGGCTTGCCGCGGTTTCGCGACGTCAACGACGGCGGTCCGATCGAAGGTGTCGGCCCCGTGCAGATGAATATCGCGGGGCGTTTTCGCGCTTCGCCCGCGCGCGCGTTCCTAAAGCCGTTGCGCCATCGCCCGAATTTGCGTGTCGTCACGGGGGCACGGGCCTTGCGCGTGGTGTTCGAGGGCAAGCGCGCCGTCGCGGTCGAAACGCCGCAAGGGCTTTTCCGCGCGCGCAAGGAAATCGTGATTTCGGCGGGGGCCATCGAAACGCCGCAGTTGCTGATGCTGTCGGGCATCGGCGATGCGGCGCATTTGGCGCAACACGGGATCGCGTGCGTGGCGCATGCGCCCGAGGTTGGGCGGAATTTGCAGGATCATCTGATCGGCAAATTCATTTTCCGCGTCAAACCCTGCGGCACGTTGAACGAATTGCTCGCAAGTCCGCTCGGCTGGCTCAAAATGGGCTGGGATTGGCTCGCCCATGCCTCGGGCCCGCTGACGGTCAGTGCAGGCGAGGCGACGGCGTTCCTCAAAACATCGCCGGATCTGGATGAGCCCGACGCGCAATTGCTGTTCGTCAATTTCGCGACGTTCAAATTCGCCGAGGGTTTGCTGCCCGTGCCCTCGGTCATGGTCAATTACGGGCCGTGCCGGTCGGAAAGCCGGGGCCATATCGAACTCGCCGGCACCGATCCTTACGCGCGCCCCGTGATCCGCGCGAATTACCTCGCCGATGCGCGCGACATGGATGTGATGGTGGGCGCCGCGCGCTTCTGCCGGCGGATCTTCGAGCACGCCCCGTTCCGCGATCTGCTCGAAGAAGAACTGCGCCCCGGCAAGCTCGGCGACGACGCGATCCGCGAAAGCATTACGAAGACCGCGAGCACGGTCTATCACCCCTGCGGCACGGCGCGGATGGGGTCGGATGATCGCGCGGTGGTCGATCCGGAATTGCGCGTACGCGGCGTGGAAGGGTTGCGGGTGGCCGATGCCAGCGTGTTCCCGCTGATCCCGTCGTCGAACATCCAGCCCGCGGCATTGATGGTCGGCGCGCGCGTCGCCGAATTCATCAAGCGGGAAGTTCGCTGACGATCCGCGCGTCGTGGCCCGCGGCGCGGGCTTTGCGCGCAAAGGTTTCGTCGGCGGTGACCAGCGGCACTTTCGCGGCGATCGCGGCGGCGAGATAGCGGCAATCCTGCGCCGAATGATCGAGCGTGATCGCGAGATCGAGCGTGAGATGCGATTCTTCGTCGGTTTCGGGAAGAACTCGCATGGCGCCGAGAATCTCGACGATCGCCTCGCGCGCTCTCGATGCGGAAATCTCGCGCGACTTGACCAAGCGCCGCAGCACGTTGGCGACTTCGGCGATGGCGATCCCCGGTGCGGCGACTTGCCGGCGTGCGACAAGCGCGATCACGCGCGTTGAGCCGGGTTCATCGACGGAAAGTTTGACGAGTACGCTCGCGTCGATGACGTAGTCGATCATCGTGAGTCGCGATCCTCACGGATCATCTGCAAGGTCGAGGGGCCGGTATAGGGGCCCATCTCCTTGCGAATCTCGGCGAGTTTCGCCAGCGCCTCGCGCTTGCGCTTTTCGCGCGCCTGATCGTCCAGCGCGTCGCGCACGGTTTCGTTCAGCGACTTGCCGGTCTTTTCCGCCTGGTGTTTGAACGCGGCGATCGTCTCTTCCGAAACGCCCCGGATATGGAGATTGGCCATGGCGCGCCCCTTGGGTGATATCACTTTATGATATCAAAAATGATATCACTTTCAAATCCCTGACCGGCAAAAGAAAACCGCCGCCGGAGGGGTTCCGGCGGCGGCTGTATTCGTCAGCGATTCGCGATGGTTAGTGCGATCCGCCGCCCGAGGCTTTGACGATGTCCTCGACCACCTTCTTGGCGTCGCCGAACAGCATCATCGTGTTGTCGCGGAAGAACAGCTCGTTCTCCACGCCCGCATAGCCCGAGGCCATCGAGCGCTTGATGAACAACACCGTCTTTGCCTTTTCGACGTCCAGGATCGGCATGCCGTAGATCGGGCTTTTCGGATCGGTCTTGGCGGCCGGGTTGGTCACGTCGTTGGCGCCGATGACGAAGGCGACATCGGCTTGCGCGAAGTCGCGGTTGATGTCGTCGAGCTCGAACACCTCGTCATAGGGGACGTTGGCTTCGGCCAGCAGCACGTTCATATGGCCGGGCATACGGCCCGCAACGGGATGGATCGCGTAGCGGACGGTGACGCCTTCCTTTTTCAGCGTGTCGGCCATTTCGCGAAGCGCATGCTGCGCCTGCGCGACCGCCATGCCGTAGCCGGGGACGATGATGACCGAGCTCGCGTTCTTCATGATGAACACGGCGTCGTCGGCCGAGCCCTGCTTGACCGGGCGCTGTTCCTTGGCCGCCCCGCCGCCGGCGGATGCACCCGCCGCGTCGGTGCCGAAGCCGCCGAGGATCACGTTGAAGATCGACCGGTTCATCCCCTTGCACATGACGTAGGAGAGGATGGCGCCGGACGAGCCGACCAGCGCGCCCGTGACGATCAACAGCGAGTTCTGCAGCGTGAAGCCGATGCCGCACGCCGCCCACCCCGAATAGGAGTTGAGCATCGACACGACGACGGGCATGTCCGCCCCGCCGATCGGCAGGATCAGCAGGAAGCCGAGCAGCAGCGACAGCACCACCAGCGCCCAGAACGCGATCGGATCGCCGGTCATCGACAGCCACACGATATTGGCGACGATGGCGACACCCAGCAGCGCGTTGAACGGGTGCTGCATCGGGAACTGCAACGGGGCGCCGGAGACGAGGCCTTGCAGCTTCGCGAAGGCGACGACCGAACCCGTGAAGGTGATCGCACCGATCGCCGTGCCCAACGCCATTTCGATCAGCGACGCGGCTTTGATCGCACCCGGCACGCCGATGCCGAAGCTTTGCGGCGAATAGAGCGTGGCGGCGGCCACGAACACGGCCGCGAGACCGACCAGCGAGTGGAACGCGGCCACGAGCTGGGGCAACGCGGTCATCTGAATGCGCATCGCCACGAACGTGCCGATGGCGCCGCCGATCAGGATGCCGGCACCGATGACGGCATAGTTGCCCATGCCGGGTGCTGCGAGGGTCGTGGCGATGGCGATGGCCATGCCGACGATGCCCCAGAGGTTGCCGCCGCGCGCGGTCTCGGGGCTGGCGAGGCCGCGCAAGCTCATGATGAAGCAGATCGACGCGGCGAGATAAAGAAGCGAGGAGAGTGTGGCGGTCATGGCTGGTTCCTTCCGCTCACTTCTGCTTCTTCTTGAACTTGCCCAGCATGCGCTGGGAAACGACGAACCCGCCGAAGATGTTCACCGAAGCGAGCACGACCGCGAGGAAACCCATCGTCTGGCTGAAGCCGACATGCGAAGCGCCGGCGGCGAGCAAGGCGCCGACGATGATGACGGAGGAGATCGCGTTGGTCACCGCCATCAGCGGCGAGTGCAAGGCGGGGGTCACGCGCCAGACCACGTAGTAGCCGACGAAGGTCGCGAGGACGAGGACGGTCAAGCCCATGGTCAGCGCGTCGACGCCGCCCGCGGCTTGCGCGGGGGCTTGTGTGGCGGCGGTGAAGGCCAGCTCCTTGGCGCGCAGGGCGAGTGCCGCGGCGTCGTTGGCGAGCTGGTTGGCGAGGGTCGCGGGATCGGACATGTCTTTGTCTCCCGTTGGATTACGACGCGGCCGCAGGGGCCGGCGCGAAAGCGGCGTGAACGATCTGGCCGTCCTGGGTCAACAGGCTGCCTTTGACGATCTCGTCCTCGCGGT
This sequence comes from Tagaea sp., assembly GCA_965228135.1. GTDB lineage: Bacteria > Pseudomonadota > Alphaproteobacteria > CACIAM-22H2 > CACIAM-22H2 > Tagaea. Next base: position 2,438,212 of record OZ245798.1, on the reverse strand, counting down.
CGAGCTTCAGCGTGCCGTCCTTTTGGACGATCAGCTTGAGATACTCCGCGAGATTGCGCGCGTAGAGCGACGAGGCGTCGACGGCGAGGCGCGAGGGCACGTTGGCGTAGCCGACGATCTTCACGCCGTGTTTGACGACGATCTTCGCGACTTCCGAGCCTTCGCAATTGCCGCCGTTTTCGACCGCGAGATCGATGACGATCGAGCCCGGCTTCATCGACGCGACCATCGCGTCGGTGACGAGGCGCGGGGCGGGGCGGCCGGGGATCAACGCCGTGCAGATCACGACGTCCATCTTCTTGATCGTTTCGGCGATCAAGGCCGCTTGCTTGGCCTTGTACGCGTCCGACATTTCCTTGGCGTAGCCGCCCGAGGTTTCGGCCTGGCGCGCTTCCTCGTCGTCGACGAAGACGAAATTGGCGCCCAAGCTTTCGACCTGCTCCTTGGCGGCCATGCGGACGTCGGTCGCGGAAACGACGGCGCCGAGGCGGCGCGCGGTCGCGATGGCTTGCAGGCCGGCGACACCCGCCCCCATGACCATGACCTTGGCCGGGGCGACCGTGCCCGCGGCCGTCATCATCATCGGGAAGGCGCGGCCGAATTGCTCGGCGGCGTCGATCACGGCCTTGTAGCCGGCGAGGTTCGCCTGGCTCGACAGCACGTCCATCGACTGCGCGCGGGTGATACGCGGCACCAATTCCATCGCCACGGCGACGATATTGCGCTTGGCGTAATCGGCGACCTGCTCGCGATTGCGATAGGGGTCGAGCTGCGAGATCAGCACCGTGCCCGGCTTCAGCGCGGCAAGCTCGTCCGTGCCTTCGGCCGCCGTCAGCGGCCGCGCGACCTTCAGCACGATGTCGGCCTGGCCCAGCAGGCTGGCCGAATCGGCGACAATCTGCGCACCGGCGTCGATAAAGGCCTGATCGGTAATTGCGGCCGACAAGCCCGCACCGGCCTCGACCAGGAAGGTCAGGCCCAGCGGCTTCATGCGTTTGATCGCATCGGGGGTGGTGGCGACGCGGGCTTCATACGCGCGGCGTTCTTTTGGGATCGCAACTTTCATATCCGGCTCCGGGGCATGTCGGGCTCCGTGGGCATTCCTGCCCCTTTTGTATCGTGTTGTTTCCCCCGGGGGAGGGGTACGGAAGAGGGGGGGACAATGCCAACCGACCCCGGCTTTGCCAAGCCCGGAATTCGCATGGCCGATCCGCGACTTACGGCCGTTCGGGCGGGTTCGGGGGCCGGTTGGCGATACCGCCGCCGCAACTGTTGCCGGATTGGGCGTGGCGTGGCAATCTCCGGATGTAGCCAGAATGGCTGCGCGAAGGACTCGAGAATCATGTCCAATTCCGTGAACACCAATCTCGGTGCGGTCACCGCCCTTGCGTCGCTGCGCGCCACGCAAGCGAATATCGCCGTCAGTTCGAAGCTGGTGCAGACCGGCTATCGCGTCGCCGATGCGATGGACAACGCCTCGACCTTCTCGGTCGCGCAAGGCATTCGCGGCAACCTCCAGGCGTTTCGCGCGGTGCAGTCCTCGCTCGCCAACGGGCTGGGCTTGGCCGACGTGACGCGCACGGCGCTGGAATTGATGACCGACGTGGTCAATCAGGTCCGCACCAAGGCGATCCAGCTTGCCGACGGCTCGGTCACCGGCACGGCGCGCACCACCTATTTCAACGATTTCGGCCAAGTCGCGGACCAGATCCAGCGTTACATCGGCCAAGCGAATTTCAACGGCGTCAATCTGCTGTCGTCGGGCTCGGCGACGCGGACCTTCATCGCGGATACCGAACTCGGCCAATTGCAGCTGACCAGTCAATCCGCCGTCTGGACCGCGTGGACGACCTTCCAGGCCAACGTCAACGTGGGCGACTCCGCCCTCGCCACCGGATCGCTTGCGGTGATCGACACGCTGGGGGCGGCGGTCACCTCGGCCCTGGCGACGATCGCCTCCCAGTCGCGGCAATTGCGCCTGCAATCGGCCTATGTCGGCGATCTGGTGGATGCGAATTCACAAGGGCTGGGCGCGCTGGTCGACGCCGATATCGGCAAGGCGGCGGCCGCAACCCAGGCCCAGTCGGTCCGCCAGCAATTGGCGATAAATGCCTTCTCCATGGCCAATACCGAGCCCCGGATGATCCTCGGATTGATAAATTAGTTCGCCCACGAACGATTACCAATTGGCGATTGACGGCGTCCCGCCGGGCTGGCTAAGAATCACGCCAAGCTGCGAGTTGAACAGGGACGCGCTGCTAAGTCTTGAACCGCCCGTGAAACGCCGAAGACGCGTTCCGGGCGGTTCTTCATTTCGGGGGTCCGTTCCCGCTTATGGCCGACGATCGCTTTCCCAGATTCGACACGCTGTCGCTGCATGGCGGCCAACAGCCCGACCCGGCGACGGGGGCGCGCGCCGTGCCGATCTATCAGACGACGTCGTATGTGTTCCGCGACGTCGACCATGCCGCGTCGCTGTTCAACCTGGAACGCGCCGGGCATATCTACAGCCGCATCTCCAACCCGACCGTCGCGGTGTTCGAAGAACGCGTCGCCGCGCTGGAAGGCGGGGTCGCATCCATCGCGACCGCCTCGGGCCAGGCCGCCTTGCACCTCGCCATCGCCACGCTGATGGGGGCGGGCGGGCATATCGTCTCCTCCGCCTCGATCTATGGCGGCTCGCATAATCTGTTCACGCATACGCTGCCGCGCTTCGGGATCACGACCAGCTTCGTCGATGTGCGCGACCCGGCCGCGTTCGAGCGCGCCATTCGCCCCGAAACGCGATTGGTGTTCGGCGAGGTCGTCGGCAATCCCGGCCTCGAAGTCATGGACGTGCCGGCGGTCGCCGCCGTCGCCCATCGCCACGGCCTGCCGCTGATGCTCGATGCGACCTTCTGCACGCCCTATCTGTTCCGCGGCTTCGACCACGGGGCGGATCTGGTCATGCATTCGGCGACCAAATGGATCGGCGGGCATGGTGTCGCTATCGGCGGCGTGTTGGTCGATTCGGGCAAATTCGATTGGGAAGGATCGGGCAAGTTCCCGACTTTGACCGAGCCTTATGCCGGGTATCACGGCCTGGACTTCGCCGAGGAATTCGGCCCGGCCGCCTTCGCGATGCGCGCGCGCGCCGAAGGCTTGCGCGATTTCGGTGCCTCGATGTCGCCGACCAACGCGTTCCATCTGCTGCAAGGGCTGGAAACGCTGCCGCTGCGCATGGCCCGCCACGTCGACAACGCGCGCAAAGTGGCCGCGTTCCTGGCGGGCCACGACGCGGTCGCCTGGGTGAACTATCCCGAGCTCGACAGCCATCGCGACAAGGCGCTGGCGGCCAAGCTGCTGCCCAAGGGCCCGGGCTCGATCATTTCCTTTGGCGTCAAAGGCGGGCGCGCGGCCGGACGGCGTTTCATCGAAGCGCTGAAGCTGTTCAGCCATCTTGCCAATGTCGGCGACGCGAAATCGCTGGTGATCCATCCCGCTTCCACCACCCATCAGCAGATGGATGCGGAGTCGCTGAAGAAAGCGGGAATCGGCGAGGAGATGGTGCGCCTGTCGGTCGGCCTGGAAGATGCCGCCGATATTCTCGACGATCTCGCCGCCGGTTTGCGCGCGGCGGCGAAGGGCTGACGCGGATGAAATTCAACGTCGAAGGCCGCGACATCTTCGCCGCGACGGGCGGCAAGGATTTCGATCCCGCCAAGCCCAGCGTCGCGTTTCTGCATGGGGCGGGCATGGATCACACCGTGTGGATGCTCCAGGCGCGCTGGTTCGCCCATCACGGGCGCAACGTGCTGGCCTTCGATCTGCCGGGCCATGGCCGTTCCCAAGGGCCGGGGCTGACGACGATCGAAGCGATGGCCGATTTCGTCGCGGCTGCGTTGAAAGCCGTGGGTGCTGCGGATGCCGCCCTCGCCGGGCATTCGATGGGCGCATTGGTGGCCCTGGAACTCGCGTCGCGCGGCAATGCGCGGGCACTCGCGCTGTTGGGCGCCGCCGAAGCGATGCCCGTGCACCCGAAGCTTTTGGGGGCCGCGCGCAATGGCGATCATGCGGCGATCGACATGATCGCCGATTGGGGCTTCGGGCGCGGCGCGCAACTCGGCGGGGCGCAAAGCCCCGGCACCTGGATGGTCGGCGGCGGCGTGCGGCTGCTCGAAACCGCGAAGGGGTCGGCCTTGGGCGACGATCTCGCCGCCTGCGATTCCTATAAGAATGCGCCGAATGCGGCGGCGAAGGTGAAATGCCCTTCGCTGATCGTGATCGGCGCGGCCGATCGCATGACGCCGCCGGCGGGGGCTCGCGCCCTCGCCGCGAAAATTCCGGGTGCGAGAACGGTCGACATCGCCAATGCGGGCCATATGATGATGGTCGAGAAGCCCGACGCCACACTCGATGCGCTTGCCGGAGTTCTATGACACGCGAACCGCCCGGACGCCGATCCGACTATCGGCATTTCCTCGCCATTCCCACGCGCTGGATGGACAACGACGTCTACGGCCACGTCAACAACGTCGTCTATTACAGCTATTTCGACACGGTGATTAACCGCTTCCTGATCGAACAAGGCGGGCTCGATATCCACGCCGCCGCGATCATCGGCGTGGCGGCGGAATCGGGCTGCCGTTTCCGCGATTCCTTCGCCTATCCCGAAACGATCGATGCGGGCCTGCGCGTCGGGCATTTGGGCAATTCCTCGGTGCGGTACGAAATCGGCCTGTTCCGCGAAGGCAAGGACGAGGCCGCCGCCGAAGGCCATTTCGTCCATGTTTTCGTCGAACGCGGCGTGCAAAAGCCCGTATCCATTCCGGCCGCAATCCGTACGGCGCTGGAATCGATCCGGCGTTAACCTCCGCGTAATCTGGAAAGTCCTATAGCATCGGGCGATGCATTGTATTGCCCCCGCCGAAGCGCTGTCGGATGCCGCCCGCGCCTTGTTGTTCCAGGTCGCGCGCAGCTATTGCGAGGGCGCGCGGATCACGGTCACCGAACTCGTCTTCGATCCGCGCGAGCAAAAGCGCCTGCTGAACGCCGGCACGAATTTCCAGGAATTCGTCCAGCGCGTCGCGATCCTGCAGGGCCGCACGCTGAAAACGCCGGTGACGGAACGCGTGCGCGATCTGCTGGCGATCGTCGATGGCGCCGGCAAGCTGGTCGAAGCCGCCGCCAAGAAAATCCCCGAAGGCTCGGCGCCCGACGCCCACGCGCTGGATGCGGCGGGCGATCCGGCTTTCGCCGGCGCGTTGCTGGCGCATTGGCTGTCCACGACGCGCGAATGGCCGGGCAAAGCGGAAATCTGCGTGCGCCTGCTCGCCCAAGCGCGCGATGCGAACGCGCAGGCGCTGCTCGAACGCACGCTCGCCGAATTGCTGTCGATGGAGCCGGCCGCCGCGGCGTTGGGCGTGGGGTTCGACAACGCGCTCGCCACGGTGCGCATGGCGCTCGCCTTCGCGGGCGACCGGCCCGCGTTGCAGGAAAGCGTTCCCGTCGTGCGCGCGATCGTCGGCGCCAAGGGCGAACGGCCGTCGCCGGCGCTCGAACAGGTCGCGCGCGACCGCATGCGTGCCGCCTTGGCCTCGCCCGCGTCGCTGGCCAAGCGCGACCCGAGTGCGGAGATGAAAATGGCGCGGGGCTTGCGCGTCAGCATCGCCAATCTGCCCGTGCTGGCGGGCGACGCCGAAATCGCCAATGAATTGTCGCGCCGCTTCGGGCGCATGGTGGCGCCCGAAAGCCTCGATCCGCTGCTGCAACGCGAGGCGGGGGTCGCGCGCAAATTGCTGCTGCTGTTGCAGTTGCATACCGAGTTCGACGACGCGCATGCGCGGCGCAGCTTGGAAGGCGCCATAAGCAATTGGTTGCATTATCGCGATTTGAAGGACGAATTCTTCGGCGTGGGCCTCGCCCCGGACGAGAAGGCGGCTTTGCTCGCCGAGACCGCCAAGGCGGTCGGCGCCGCGCTGATCGACCAGAATTTGAAGCAGCGCTTCAAGGAAGTCGTCGCGGTCAATTTCCCGTCGGTGCAGGCCGGCGGCGGCGACCGGCGCATTTCGCCGCGCATGGTCGCGGGGCCGGAAGACAAGGTCCAAGTCATGGGCCAGCGCGCGCAATTGCGCAATTGGAGCGAGACGGGGCTGCTCTTCGGCCCGGCGTCCAATCTGCGCATGGATCAGCGCCTCAACGGCACGGTGATCTTGCGCAACGCCTTCCTCAATCTCGTCTTCGACGCCGAATTGCATATCGTGCGCGTGGGCGACGGCGGCTTGATCGGGGCGCGCTACACCTGCCTCGACCCCAATGCGCGCGCGCGCATCAAGGCGCATTTCGCGGGCCACTGAAATCGGCGGCGTGAAAACGAAACCGCCCGCCGGGGTTAACCGGCGGGCGGCGGGTCGTCGCCGTTACGTAGCGAAGCGCCGTTAGGCGGCTTTCGCCTCGATCGCGGCCGCACCCTGATTCGCCGCGGCGACCGGAATGCGGCGCGGCTTCATCGCTTCGGGGACTTCGCGCACGAGATCGACATAGAGCAGGCCGTTCTCGAGCTTGGCGCCGGTCACGCGGATGAAATCCGCGAGGTTGAAGCGGCGCTCGAACGCGCGCGCCGCGATGCCGCGATGCAGGAACTGCGCGGGCTCTTCGCTCTCGGCCTTACGCCCGGCGATGATCAGCACGTTGTCCTGCTGGGTGAGTTCGAGTTCCGATTCGCCGAAGCCCGCGACCGCCATGGCGATGCGGTAGGAATCGGCGCCGGTCTTTTCGATGTTGTAGGGCGGGTAGGCGGGTGCTTCGACGCCGCGCAGACCCTCGTCGATCAGGCGGGACAAACGGTCGAAGCCGATGGTCGAGCGGAAAAGGGGCGAAAAGTCGAACTGATTCATGATCCTATCCTCCATTGAGCGATCGGACGATCGTGGACCCGCCGAAATCGGCCGGGCCCGGGGTTGAACCCGCAGCCCCGAATGGGCGCCGCGGACACGATGACATTTAGGCGTCTGAAAATCGGGTTCAAGCCCCCGAAAACGCGTTTGCGTTTTACCGCGCGGGCATCGAAACTTATCCGATGACGACGATGCCCAACGCGGTGCCCGGGCCAAGTCCCTTTCTGGGTCGCGCCTATGACGAGACGATGGGGCTGCTGCTCTCGGCCCGCCACTACTGCGCGGCCGTCCAGCCGCGCGAGACGGCGCCCAGCGATCCCAACGACCGTCTGCATTTGAATTGCGAAGCGATGCGCCTGACCACGCGCCTCGCCCAGGTCATGGCGTGGCTGCTGGCCCAGCGCGCGGTCGCCGAAGGCGAATTGTCGGCCGAGAAAGTCCGCACACCCGATTATCGCCTGGGCGCGCACGAGGTCTGCTTGGCGGATACGACAGCGCAGGTGAACGAATTGTCGCCGCGTCTGGCCGATCTGATGGCGCGCAGCTTGAACCTGTTCGAGCGCATCGCGCGGCTCGATTCCCAGTTCGACGCGCACGCTTGATCGGGCGCCAAAACGAAACGGGCGCCCGTTTGTGGCGGGCGCCCGTGAATTCGTCGTGTCGCCGTGAAGAAGCTTACTTCTTCTTCTTGGCTTCGGCCTTGGGGGCCGGGGCGGCGGCCGGGGCCGCTTCCTTCTTGGGCTTGGGCGGCGGGGCGTCGCCCATGGGCTTCGCCTTGACCGCGCCGATGCCGGCGAAGCGCTTGTTGAACTTCGCGACCTGACCGCCCTGGTCCATGATGCGCTGCTGGCCCGTCCAGGCCGGATGCGTCTTCGGATCGATGTCCAGACGCAGCGTCTCGCCGGGCTTGCCGTAGGTCGAGCGCGTCTTGAACGTGGACCCGTCGGTCATGATCACGTTGATTTCGTGGTATTCGGGGTGCACGCCGGGCTTCATGGCCAGCTCCGTAATCCTGTCGAATAAAAGGGCGCCGCAATCAAGGGCGCCCCTTCGCGAGGCGCGGTTTATAGAGGAAACGGCCGGGGGGCGCAAGAAGTCGCATGGAGGCTTCTCGACCTTGCGTCCGGCCCGTGCTAAACCCTCGGGCCGAAAAGCATTTTCCGGATATTGCCGATGGACGCCAACGATTTCGATACGGCCGCCGATACCTTGCTGGCCAGATTGCAGACCCGGATCGAGCACGAATTGGCCGACGCCGATATCGACGCGGAGCTGCGCGGCGGCATCCTGACGGTGGAATTCGACGACGGCCGCCAGTTCGTCATCAACAAACACGGGCCCACGAAACAGATCTGGGTATCCTCGCCGCTGACCGGGGCCGCCCATTACGCCTGGGACGAAGCCGCCAAACTCTGGCGCTCCACCCGGTCCGACGCCACGCTCGAAATCGCCCTCGCCGCCGATCTGGAAGCGGCGAGCGGCATGAAGGTCGCTTTCTGATCATGGCTTCACCGACGAACGATCGGGCACCGTCGCGCGATCTGCGCGTGCTGCGCCGCCTTTTCGCGCTGCTCAAACCCTATCGCGGACGCGTGGTGCTTGCGGGCATCTCGCTCACCCTTGCGGCCGGTGCCGTACTGGGCCTGGGTACGGCGTTGCGCTGGTTGGTCGATGCGGGCTTCGCGGCGGGCAATGCCGATCTGCTCGATCATGCGCTGCTCGGCCTGTTCGCCTTCGTGCTGCTGCTGGCCGGGGCGACCTATGCGCGCTCCTACCTCGTCACGTGGCTGGGCGAACGCGTCACCGCCGATATCCGCCGGATGGTGTTCGAACGCGCGCTGACGCTGTCGCCCGCCTATTACGAAACCACGCGCACGGGCGAAGTCGTCTCGCGCCTCACCGCCGACACGGCGACGGTGCAGACGATCGTCGGCTCCTCCGCATCGATGGCGCTGCGCAACGTGCTGCTGTTCGCGGGCGGTGTCGCGATGATGGCGATCGCCTCGCCCAAGCTCACGGCCGTGGCGCTGCTGGTGGTGCCGCTGGTCGTCGGGCCGCTGATCTTCTTCGGCCGCAAGGTCCGCGCGCTGAGCCGCGAAAGCCAGGACCGCCTGGGCGATGTCGGCGCGGATATCGAGGAATCGCTCGCCGCGATCCGCACCGTGCAGGCCTTCAACCGCGAACGCGCCGACGGCGAACGCTTCGGGTCGCGCGTCGAGGAAGCGTTCGGCGCCAATGTGCGCCGCGCCAAGGCGCGCTCGGCCTTGATCGCGATGGTGATGCTGTTCGTGTTCGGCGCGGTCGGCTTCGTGCTGTGGGTCGGCGGGCGCGACGCGATCGCGGGCGAAATCACGGCGGGCCAGCTCTCGGCCTTCGTGTTTTACGCCGTCGTGGTCGCCGCGTCGGTCGGCGCCATCAGCGAATTCGCGGCCGATCTGCAACGCGCGGCCGGGGCGTGCGAACGCTTGTTCGAACTCGCCGACGCGATCCCGGAGATCCGCGCGCCCGCGTCGCCCGTGGCGATGCCCAAACCCGCCCAAGGCCGCGTCGAATTCCGCGACGTCACGTTCAGCTATCCGGCGGCCCCCGATCGCACGGCGCTCGCCGACCTCACGTTCAAAGTGGAGCCGGGCGAAACCGTCGCCATCGTCGGCCCGTCGGGGGCGGGCAAGACGACCGTGTTCCAGTTGCTGCTGCGTTTCTACGATCCGCAATCGGGCACGATCACGATCGACGGCGTGAAGCTCGCCGACGCCGATCCCGCCGATTTGCGCGCGCGCATCGGTTTGGTGGCGCAGGAGCCGACGATCTTCGCCGCCGACGTGCTGGAGAATATCCGCTACGGCAACGGTGCCGCGTCCGACGAAGCGGTGATGAAGGCCGCGCGCGCGGCGCATGTCGACGAATTCGCCGAGCGTTTGCCCGACGGCTGGAAAACCTATCTGGGCGAACGCGGCGTGCGGCTTTCCGGCGGTCAGCGCCAGCGCATCGCCATCGCGCGCGCGTTGGTGCGCGATCCCGCCGTGCTGCTGCTCGACGAAGCGACCAGCGCGCTCGACGCCGAAAGCGAGCGTTATGTGCAAGCCGCGTTCGAATCGCTGGGCAAAGGCCGCACCGTGCTGGTGATCGCGCATCGCCTCGCCACCGTGGCGCGCGCCGACCGTTTGCTGGTGCTCGATCGCGGGCGGTTGGTCGCGGCCGGTTCCCATGCCAAACTGATCGCCGAAGGCGGGCTTTACGCGCGCCTCGCGGCCTTGCAGTTCAAGGCGCCCGACGCGCCCGATGTGGAGAATAAGCGCGCATGATCCGCAAATTCATCGTTCTGGCCGCCTGTCTTGGCTCGCTCGCCGCGTGCGGCGGCGGCGATCCGGTTTTGCGCGGGCCGTCGCCCGCCCAGCTGCGCGCGGTCGAACGCCTGTCGGATCAGGATTTCGCCGTCCCCGTGCCGGGCGGCCAAGCCTTGCTGATGCCGGTCTTCTCGGACAAAAAGCTGATCGATCCGCATCCGGGCGTCGAGCGCGTGGTGATCGGCGTGCAGGACCCCGCGCGCAATGCCGGGCTCGAATTCGACCGGCTCACGCGTCTGTTCGCGGACCAGCCATCGGCGATGACCATCGTGCCGCAATTCCTGGCGGCGCAAGACACCGACCGCCATCGCCTGGGCCCCGATTTCGCGCGCTGGACGATCGACGGCTGGAAGGATGGCGGCAATTCGCGCCCCGCGGCCTTCGCCGATCAAGGCGCGCTGGCCTCGTCCTTCGAAGCGATCGACGCGATCCTGCTGTTCCTCGCCGACCGGCAAAGCTTCCCCGATCTGAAGCAGGTCGTGCTGGTCGGCTTCGGCCAGACCGCGCGCTTCGTGCAGCTTTACGCCGCGACCGCGCAAGGGCTGGGCGCCCCCGAGCGCGCGGGGATCGCCGTGCGCTTCGTCGTGGCCGCCGCCGACTCGTATGTCTATTTCGACGAGGAGCGCCCCTCGCGCGACGACGCGACCGGCTTCGCCGAATTCGACCGCAAAGCCTGCAACGCGTTCAATTACTGGCCCTACGGCTTCGTGCTGCCCGCCCCGTACGCGTCGGCGGCGGGCACGCTGCCGCGCGATCAGGCGCGGGCCTATTCGCGCCGCGACGTCGTCTATCTGATCGGCGAACGCGATTCGGATGTGGGCGAGCGCGGCTGCGAAGCGCGCGCGCAAGGCCGCGACCGGCCCGAGCGGCTCGAGAATTATCTGCGCTACCTCGCCAAGCTGAACGGCGGGCCGGTCGAAACCCATCGCCGTTTCGCGGCCCCCGGCGTGGGCGCGGATCCGGTGGCACTCTATGCCAGCCCGTGCGGGCGCGCGGCGCTGTCGGGGGCGGATAAGTGCTGAACGCTCAACGCGGGGCCGCGAGCACCAGCGCCCAATAATCCTGCCCATCGGCGGCGCGCGCACGCGCCAGGCCGTGATGCGTGACTTCCGCGTTCATGAGATTCGCGCGATGGGGCGGGGAGTCGAGCCAGAGCTTCACCACGACCGCGCCGTCTTGCGTGCCCATCGCCAAATTCTCCGCCGCCGCGCGATAGGGATAGAGGCCGAGGCGCGTCGCCAGATCGCGGCCTTGCCCGTCGCGATGATCAAGCACGCGGCGCGCGGCGTTATCTTGCGCGATCTGCGCGGCGATCTGCGTCAGTAGCGCGTCGGGCGAGGTCGCTTGCAGGCCCGCCGCGATTCGCGCTTGCGCCATCGCCGCTTCGGCCGCGCGTTCGTCGGCGAATGCCAGGGCGGGCAATGTCGCGACGATCAGCGCGGCGAGGGCCCCGCGCATCAGCGATTGGTGAAGCGGATCTCGATGCGCCGGTTGCGCCGCCAGCCGACTTCGTCGTCGCGGTCGTCGATCGGCTGGAACTCGGCCATGCCGGCCGCTTGCAAGCGGTCCGACGGCACGCCGTTGGCCATCAACAGGCGCACGACCGAAATCGAGCGCGCGGTCGAGAGTTCCCAGTTCGACGGAAATTCGCGGGTCGAGATCGGCCGGCGATCCGTGTGGCCGGTGATCTGCACGACCCAATCGACTTCCTTGGGAATGCGCGGCGCGATTTCCTTGATGACGTTGCCAAGCTGCATGAGCTGCCGGCCGCCTTCGCTTTCGATCGTCGCCGAGCCGGGGGCGAACAGGATTTCCGACTGGAACACGAAACGGTCGCCGACAACGCGCATATCGGCCCGGTCGCCCAGCACGGCGCGCAAGCGGCCGTAGAATTCGGAGCGGAAGCGCACCAATTCGTCCACGCGGCTGGCGAGGGCGAGGTTGAGGCGCCGCCCGAGATCGACGATCTGCGCTTGCTGTTCGGATGTCTTGCGTTCCGAATCCGACAGCAGCGCCTCCAAGCGGCGCAATTGCTCGCGCAATTCGGCGGTCTGGCGGTTGAGCAGCGCGACCTGCGCCTGGGCTTCGCTCGACAGGCGTTTATCCTCGGTCGATTGCGCCTCGGCCGTCGCCGCGCGCTTCTCCAAGGCTTCGCGCATCGCGGCGAGCGCTTCGAGTTCGCGCAACTGCATCTCGATCTTTTCGCGATCGGCCGCCATCGATTGGTTGGCGAGTTCGATCTGCTCGGCCTGGGCGCGGCTCAGATTGCGCAGATTGTCGCGCTCGCCCAAGCTCGCGGAAAGCTCGCTTTGCAGGCTTTGCAGGCGCGAACGCAGATCGTCGGTCGCGCGTTTTTCCAGCGCCAGCGTTTCGGCCAATTGGGCGAGCTGGGCGGAGGCGCGGCTCAACTGATCGTCGCGCCCGGCGATGATGTCCTTCAAATGGAATTGGAAGACCGCGAACACCATCATGACGAACACGATGGCGATGACCAGCGTCGCCAGCGCGTCGACGAAGCCGGGCCAGACGTCGACCGTGCGGGTCGTGCGGCGGCCGGACCCGCGCATCAGTTGCGCGGCTCCTCGGCCAGCGCCGCGATGGTGCGCGCCAGCAGGCGGATCTCGTTGCGCATATCCTGGGTCATCTGGGCGCGGCCGGTGGACGCGTCCTCGATCAGGCGATTGAGCGCGATGTCCATATTGCGGATATGGCCGCGCGTCGCATCGTCCACGCCGCCGCCCGCATTGCGCGGCGCATCGGCCAGCCGCGTGAGGACCGCGCGCAACTCGACCTGGCCTTCGGCGAGCTTCAACAGCAATTGCTGCTCGGCCTTCATCTGGTCGGCGAGCTGGCCCAGACGTTCGGCGAGCAGGGCATTGCCTTGCGCGGCCGTGGCGCGGCCTTCCTCGCCGCGCGCCATCGTGCGCTGCAAGGCTTCGAGATTGTCGGCCGTGGTTTCGAGCAGCGCTTGGATATAGGCGGGCACGGTCGCGTCGCCGCCGTCGCCCGAACCGAGTGCCCCCGACGACACGCGCGTTTGCGCGGCGAGCATTTCCTCGAGCTCGTTATAGAAACGGTTCTGCGCCTGGCCCGCTTGCAGATCGCAGAAGCCCAGCACGATGGAACTGGCGAGGCCGAACAGCGACGTGCCGAAGGCCGTGCCCATGCCGCCCAGCGGCGCTTGCAATCCGGCCTGGAGTTCCTTGAACAGCGAGCTCGTGTCGGTCGCCGCCGACAGGGTGCCGATCACGCCGCCCACCGCGTTGATGGTCTGCAGCAAGCCCCAGAACGTGCCGAGCAAGCCCAGGAAAATCAGCAAGCCGACGAGATAGCGCGACAGATCGCGGCTTTCGTCGAGGCGCGAGGCGACCGAATCGAGCAGCGAGCGCGCGGCGACGGGCGACAGGCTGAAGCGCCCGGTGCGCTCGCCCAGCATCTTGACCATCGGGGCGAGCAAGCGCGGCATGGCGCCCGACAAGGCCGGGCGGCCGGCGCGGAACCCTTCGATCCAATCGATCTCGCGGTTCAAGCCGAAGATCTGGCGCAGATTGAACAGGATGCCCAGCGCCAGCACGCCCATGATCAGGCCGTTGAGCGCCATATGGTGCGAGAAGGCTTCGACGATGCCTTCGTACAGGAAGGCGACGACACCGCCGACGGCGATCAGGAAGATCAGCGTGCGGATCAGGAACCGCGTGGGCCGCGACATCGATCCGTCCATCCCCACGTCCTCCTTCGGCTGCAGCTTAAGGCTTAGCGGCGGACGAGCAGGATATCGACGCGGTCCGGCGGACCGTCATTGGTGCGGCCCAAGGCGCGCACATCCATGCGCGTGGCCGCGATTCCCTGCTCGATCAATTGGCCGCGCACGGCCAAAGCGCGCGACAGCGACAGGCGGCGCGCTTGACCGCCCTGGTCGTCGCCGCCCGAGGCGAAGGCCTGAATTTGCAGACGCGCGGCGCTATCCGATTTCAGCGCGTCGAGTACCGCGCCCAGTGCGGCCTTGCCCTGGTCGTTGAGTTCGGGCGAGCCGGCCGCGAAGGCGATCGTCGCCAACGCGCCGCCGGTGGCGCGCGCGGCGGGGACGGCGGCCGTTTGCGCGGGCGCTGCCGCCGGGGCTTGCGCGGCCGTGACAGGCGGTGCCGGTACTGGTGCGGGTGCCGCGACGGGTGCCGGCGGCGGCGGGGCCGGAGTCGCGACGGGTGCGGGCGGTGGCGGCGGGGGCGGTGCGACCGCAGCAACGGGAGCCGGCGCCGGCGGCGTCACGGGCGTCGGGGCGGCGGCCGGGGCAATGGGGGCAGGTGCCGACGATGCGACCGCGCTTGGCGGCGGGGGCGGCGGCGTCAACGGCGCCGAGGCGACCGGCGACGGCGGAACCAGCGGCGGCACGAAAGCGGGCGGGGGCGGCGGGGCCGTGAAGCTCCCGGCCTGCTGGCCCAAACGCGTGCCGGTCGGCGTGCCGGCTTGGCGCGCGACGGACGCGGGCGGCACGGGCTGGCTGCCGGGTGCGGCGGCACGCGCGGGCGGCGGTGTTACTTGTGCGGACGTATTCTGCGCCGGTGTATTTTGCGTCAGGCCGCGCGGCGGGCGCAGCGTGACCGGGCCGGCGGGGGCGGGGCCGCCCAGCTCGTCCAGCACCGTCCAGTCGACTTCCACGCTCGGGCGCGCTTGGCGCAATTGCTGCTGCGCGAACACTTGCGTGCTGGCGAGCAGAGCGAAAGCCGAAACGGCGGTGAGGAGCGGGCGCGTCATATCGAGTCCGACCTTAACCTTACGCCGCCCGCGCAAGCAACAGCCCACGCGGGGGGATTTAAGCGGATTTTCCCGAGCCGCCCAGTTCGCGCAGGAATCCGCGCAACGGGTCGAAAAGTTTGGCGTTTCCGGTCACGATATTGCCGGTTTGCATCGGATCGGCGCCGCCATCCATGTCGCCCACGAAACCGCCGGCCTCGCGGATCATCAGAATACCGGCGGCGATATCCCATTTGTTCAGGCCGATTTCGAAGAACCCGTCGAATCGGCCCGCCGCGACGTAAGCGAGGTCCAACGCCGCCGCCCCCGGCCGGCGCAAACCGGCGGTGCGCGCCATCGTGGCGCCGAGCAGCTTCAGATAATGCTTATGGTCTTCTTCCGTGCCGCGCCCGCGGAACGGAATGCCCGTGCCGATCAGGGACTCGCCCAGATCCCGGCGGCCCGACACGCGCAGGCGCCGGTCGTTGAGATAGGCGCCCTTGCCCTTTTCGGCCCAGTAAAGCTCGTCGACCGCGGGGTTGTAGATCATGCCCGCGAGCAGTTCGCCCTTGTGCTCGAGCGCCACCGAGATCGCGAAATGCGGAATTCCGTGCAGGAAATTCGTCGTCCCGTCCAGCGGATCGACGATCCAGACATGGTCGCGATCGGTCCCGCGCGTCGAGCCCGATTCCTCCATGAGGAAGGAATAGCCCGGGCGCGCCTTCTCGAGCTCGGCCTTGAGCGTGCGCTCGGACGCGTGATCGGCGGTGGAAACGAAATCGCTCGGCCCCTTGACCGAGACCTGGAGATGTTCGACTTCGCCGAAATCGCGGACGAGCTGCTTGCCCGCCTTGCGCACCGCGCGCTCCATCACCGTATAGAGCGCGGACCTGTAGGCTTGGGGCACTGTGGATCAGTCCTTGGCGCGCTCGACGTAGGCGCGCTCCTTGATGTTCACGACCACGCGCTCGCCGTTGGCGATGAAGGGCGGCACGCCGATCTTCACGCCGTTGTCCAGGATCGCGGGCTTGTAGGACGAAGCGGCCGTCTGGCCCTTCACCACCGCGTCGGCCTCGACGATCGTGCAGATCGTGGTGGTCGGCAATTCGACGCCGACGGGCGAGCCGTCGACGAATTCGACCGACACGTCCATGTTGTCGGCCAGGAAGTCGGCCTGCTCGCCGAACAGGTCGCCGCCGACGATCATCTGGTCGTAGCTTTCCTTGTCCATCAGCGTGAACTGGTCGCCATCGCGGAACAGGAACTGCATCACCTTTTCCTCGACGCGCAGCAGCTCGCAAGTCTCGTCCGAGCGGAACTTCATGTTCGACTTGGTGCCGGTCTTGATGTCGCGGATTTCGATCTGGTTGAAGGCACCGCCCTTACCGGGCGACACGATGTTGTGCTTGATGACGCGCCAGATGCGGCCGTCCACTTCGATGACGTTGCCTTGGCGGATGGCGCTGCCGATGATCTTCATGAGCCGAAATCCCGAATCCCGAGAACGAAAGGGCGGCCCCGTCGGCCGCCCCGTAAAATCGCGCGGGAACCTAGCAGCCCGGGCCGCCCCTGGCAATCGAAGCTAAGCGGCGGATTCGGGACGGGTTTTCGGAATTCGCGAGATGCTTGCTATTCGGCGGCGACCGGCGCGGCGCTCTCCGGCAATTGGTCCCAGGTTTTACCGTCGAGATGGCGTCCGGCGCGCTTCTTGTTGACCCCGCCCCATTGCTTGAAATGGAAGGCGACGTTCGCGTCCTTGCACTGGTCGCGGATGGAGCGGACCCAATCCTTCTCGACCGGGCGGCAGCCGGGGCCGCTTTCGCCGCCCGCGATCACCCAATGGATGCCGCGCAAATCCAGATCGTCGAGCGGCCCGAGCAAGGGCTCGAGGCTGAGGAACTTGGTTTTCGCGTGAGACTTTCGCAGCAGGTCGATCCGGCCGGTGAAATCCTCGTTCTCGACCGTGACGCCCATCCAGACGTTCTCGGGCCAGTCGATCTTCGGATCGAGCTTCACCAGGCGTTCGGGCCGCTTCGTCAGGACCTGATAGGTGTGCTGCGGGGTCGCGCGCATCGTCGCGAAGACTTGCAGGATGAACTCGGCGGGCACCTTGTCGTGGAACAGGTCCGACATCGAGTTGACGAAGATCAGGCGCCCGCGCTTCCAGCGCTTGGGAATGTCGAGGGCGGCGTGATCGAGCACGATCTTGCCGGTCCATTTGGCGCGCCCGCCTGTCTTGCGGGTCGTGCCTTTGTATTTGTCCTGGCCCATCGCTTCGAGGCGCGCGGCCATGCGCATGGCGTAGCAATTCGTGCAGCCCGGCGAGAGCACGTTGCAGCCCGCGACGGGATTCCACGTCGCTTCGGTCCATTCGATGGTCGATTGGTCAGACATTCGCGTCGCCTGTCATTACTTGAAGATAACTACCGCATCGTCACTCAGTGCCACACGTGTATCTGAAAGGTGAGTTCCAGGGCCAAGGTTATCAAGTGTAAGGGGGGAGTTTGGTGATTGGCTAAGCTCAAGAATTGCGCGTTTGATGTCACGACCGGCAAACTTGGTGCCCTTGCCTACGTCTGCCACAATATCTTGGACTACCATCCGCCTTCCTGCAAATCGCCGCGGCAAATCGCGCTTCAATTGGTCCAGGGGGCCAATTCCAAGATTGCTAAGTAGCGGCTGGATGGACTCGTTCTTTGATTCATCGGGCTTCGGTGTGAATACAAAAGAGGGCACGCCTTGTGAAGTGTAAGTGCTGTGTTGGGTTGCTAGGCGCTTCCAAATTTCCTCGCCCTTGGGATGCTTCACGGCGAGAAACAAAAAATGCGAGGTGCGCGCTCCTTCACTGTCGAGAAACTTGAAGGGCTCGGCAGGTTCAGCGCCAAGTGCCACAAGTGCGTCGCGAATTTCTGCCACGATCAATTCTTCCCGCTTCTCTGGCGCAATAGGACGCGCAGATGTTGCGACAAGCTCGCGCAGTTTATCTGCTCGACTTCTTCCAAATAGCGCATCGATGTGGGTTCGATAATGTGCGCTCGCGAGGTGCCAATTCACTTTTTTGTAGTTCAGCAAGAATATGCAATCTGATCCCCGTCGCTTGATCACCGCTTTCAAGAGGTCCAGCGTCAGTCCTTTAACCCCGAACGGATCGATAAAATAAAGGGTGGGAAAGTTCGAGAATGCGGTCAGGCGAGCTGACATCGCGGTGGAGACATTGTCGTTAGAAAATGAAACGCGTTCCGCGATCTTTGAATAGTCGGGAGCATGGAGCAGAATGTTTCGTCGAAGCGCAGTTGTTCGCTCCGGATCCGCATCATTGAAGTGAAGCTTTATGTGCTGAGATAAAATCGGATCTGAAAGAATATGATCCAAGATGAGCAATGGGGTTGATGCGGTGCCATCCTCATATTGGCCTGGGCCACAATAGAGATCGACGTAGCCGAACTTCTGGGCGCCGGAAACTCCCCAATCGGCTACCCGGCTTTTGATGACATTGGCCCAGGCGGCGAAGTAGTGGGTTACGATTGTTGCCTTGACCCTTGAGGCTGGGGTCGCTTCTTCAAAAAAATCCGCATTCGAGTCATCGGCCATGATCGAGCGCCCCCAGATTGCAAATTAAATCTGAGTGTCGCCGCAAAAATTGTCAAGAACTAAAAGGGAACTTCCTCAACTCGCTTTGATCACTTCTTCGAACGCCGCAATGGCGGTTTCGGGCCCGCCTTCGTGATTCCACACCGCCCCGGCGACGGCCAGGAAATCGGCCCCGGCCGCGACCAAGGGGCCGCAATTCGCCGGCGTGATCCCGCCGATGGCGACGCACGGCACGGTCACGAAACTCGCCCATGCCTCGATCAACGCGACATCCGCCTGGCCTTTGGGGGCGAGCTTGGTCGTGGACGGGAAGAACGCGCCGAAGGCGACGTAATCGGCCCCCGCTTCGGCCGCGTCGAAAGCGAGATCCTTCGATGCGTGGCACGTCACGCCGACGATGCGGTCGGCGCCAACGAGCGCGCGGGCTTCGGCATAGGGCGTGTCCTCTTGGCCGATATGCACGCCGTCGCAATCGTATTTCGCGGCGAGGTCGGGCCGGTCGTTGAGGATGAACGCGACGTCGTATTTATGCGCGACCGGCATCAGCGTTTCGATCGCCGCCCCGATCTTGGAATCGTCGACGTCCTTCAAGCGCAGTTGAAGGCTGGCGACAATGCCGGAATGGGCGCCGGCGGCGAGCGTTTTATCGAGGACGCGCGAAAACGCCGCCGGATCGAAATCCGGCGGCGTGATCAGATAAAGGCGCGATTTGAGTTTGGGGCGCGCCATGTCGTTCAGTCGTTGCTCTTGTAGATCGCGATGATCTTTTCGAGCAGGGCGAGCGCTTCCTCGCGCGGGCGCTGGAACGCGTTGCGTCCGACGATCGAGCCCGAGGCGCCGCCATCGCGCAAGCCCTTGATCTCGGCCAGCAGCGAAGCTTCGTCCTTCGCTTCGCCGCCCGAGAACACGACCAAGCGGCGGCCGTCGAACGCGGTCTGCATGATATGCGCGATGCGCTTGTCGAGCGTCGAACCGTCGATCTTGCGCGCTTCGTAGACCTTCTTGGCTTCTTCCTGCCACAGCACGGCGGTCGGCGGCTTCACCTTGATGATATGGGCGCCGGCGAGGGCGGCGAGATGGCAGGCATAGGCGCACACGTCGAACGCCGTTTCGCCGGCCTTGTCGAGCTTGCCGCCACGCGGATAGCTCCACAGCACGACCGCGAGGCCGACTGACTTGGCTTCCGCGGTCAGTTCGCGGATTTCCTCGATCATCTCGTACTGGTCTTCGGAGCCGGGATAGATCGTGAAGCCGATCGCCGAGCAGCCCAGGCGCAGCGCGTCCTTGACCGAGCCGTGGACCGCTTGGTCCTTGTTGGTCGACAGCGAGTTCGCCGAGTTGACCTTCAGAATGGTCGGGATGGCGCCCGCGAACGTGTCGGCACCCGCTTCGATCATGCCGAGCGGTGCGGCGTAGGCGTTGCAGCCCGCGTCGATCGCCAGCTGGAAATGGTAATGCGGATCATAGGCCGGCGGGTTGGGCGCGAAGGAGCGCGCGGGGCCGTGCTCGAAACCCTGGTCGACCGGCAGGATCACCATCTTGCCCGTCCCGCCCAGCTTGCCGTGCATCAGGATGCGGGCGAGATTCGCCTTCGTGCCGGGATTGTCGCTTTCGTAGTTCGCGAGGATCTTTTTGACCTTCTGGGTGACTTTCACGGGGCGACGCTCCTGGATTCGCTGAAGGGGCGGAAATCGGGGGTGCTTCTAACCGCCCGACGCCCCCTTGTCGAGACCCCGGCGGCGGGTCCATAACATGCGGAAACCACGAAGGAATTCCCCATGCTGTTGCATCTGCAGACCTGGCAAGAAGTCGAAGCCTATCTCGCCAAATCGACGGCGATCATCATTCCCATCGGCTCGACCGAGCAGCACGGCCCCAACGGCCTGATCGGCACCGACGCGATCTGCGGCGAAGCGGTCGGCCGCAAATTGGGCGAGGTGACCGGCACGCTGGTCGCCCCCACCATCGCGGTCGGCATGGCGCAGCATCATCTCGCGTTTCCGGGGTCGATGACGTTGCGTCCCTCGACGCTGATCGCCGTGGTGAAGGACAATGTGGAAAGCCTCGCGCGCCACGGCTTCACCCATTTCTATTTCGTCAACGGGCATGGCGGGAACGTGGCGCCGTTCTCGGCGGCGTTTTCCGAGCTTTACGCGGAATCGTCGCTGTCGCGGCCGGGCAATCGGCCGCCGATCCGTTGCGTGCTGCGCAACTGGTACGAGTCGACCAAGGTGAAGGCGATTTCGCGCGAGCTTTACGCGGATCAAGAGGGCAGCCACGCCACCCCGTCGGAAGTGTCGCTCACCTGGGCGGTTTATCCGCAAGCCGTGAAGCACATGAAGATGGAGCCGAAGGTGGCACCGCGCGGGACGTTCACCGACGCGGCCGATTACCGGCGCAGTTTCCCCGACGGGCGTATCGGCTCCAACCCCGATCTCGCCTCGGTCGAAGCGGGCCAGCGTTTGTGGGACGCGGCGGTCGCCGACCTCGCCGACGATCTCGCGGCGTTCGTAAAGCTGAAGGCGTAACGAAGCGGTGGCGTTGCTCGGATCCGGCGCGCTGGCGATGTGGTGGGATATCGCCGCCGCCATCCGCGCCGAGTTCGAGGATTGGCACACGCACGAGCATTTCCCCGAACGGATGCGTGTACCCGGTTTCCGGCGTGGGTCGCGCTGGGCCGATGCCGATGGCGGCGAAGGCTTCTTCATCCTCTACGAGATGGAAAGCTACGCCACGCTGAAATCGCCCGAATATCGCGCCCATCTCAACGCGCCCACGCCGTGGTCGGCGAAGATGATGCCCCATCACCGCAACATGGTGCGCAGCCAGTGCCATGTGCTGGAAAGTAACGGCGGCGCGCTCTCGCGTTTCATGCTGACGGTGCGATTGTCGCCCGCCGACGAAAGCGCGCTGCGGCCGGCGTTGCGCGATTTGGCCGCGACGGTCGCGACCAAGCGCGGCATCGCGTCGGGACATTTGCTGCGCACCGAGACGCCCGCACTCGCGCAAACGACCGAGCAGAAAATCCGGGGCGGCGATGCGGCCGCCGATTGGATTTTTCTTGGCACGGGTTACGAACGCGAAGCGTTGGAAGACTTGGCGCGGAACGAGCTGGGCGAAGCTTCGTTGATCGCCGCCGGTGCCAAGCCGGGTGCGATAAGCGGGCTCTACGCGCTGTCGCACACGAATTCGTCGGCGGAGTTTTAGGGCGTCGGGTTGTTCGATCGCCAATCGGCGATCAGATCCGCGATGACCTTCTCCAGAGGTGCGAGATCGCGCGTGACGATCTCCCAAATCAGATCGGGCAAAACGCCATCGTAATCGTGCCGAAGAACATTGCCGACATTCGCGACTTGACGCCAAGGGATACTTGGGTGGCGAAGCTTCATCTCCTCGGGCAAGCGCCGACTGGCCTCGGAGATGATTTCGATCCAGCGTTCGATGGCGGCCCGTAGCACGGGGTCACGAAAGACCGCCTCGAACGATTTTCCAGAAATGACGGATTGGATTTGACCGGCGGCTTCGGCGATATGCTCGAGTGCTGGCAATGGGGATTTCGCACCCATCAGAACACCTGGACGGCTTCGGCCTCGGCGTTGCGGCGGATATGCTTGTTCAGGCCTTCGCGCAGATGCAAGTCCGCCTCGACGCCGAGCGTATCGGATAGCCGGAGTTTGATGCCAACGAAGTCGAGCAAAGATAAATGCGCATCCGGCGTGGGATCGAAAAACAGATCGACATCGCTGTCGGGGCGCTCTTTGCCTTCGGCGACCGAGCCGAACAGGTAAAGCGCACCCACGCCGAGGCCGCGCAATTCGGCCTCGTGGTGTTTCAGTTTGGCGATGACGGTGTCGCGATCCATAGCGCCACCGACTATAGCACAAATCAGGGTTTCAAGGGGCTGATCGCCGCGCCGGTCTCGTCGAACCAGTCGGGCCCGACGGGGATTTTCCCCGCACCGCCGGGGATATCCAGCACGTAAGTCGGTTGCGCGAGGCCGGAGAGGCGCCCGCGCAATTCCCGCATCAGGTTTTGGCCTTCCGCGATCGTGGTGCGGAAATGCGACGTGCCGGGGGCGAGATCGCCTTGGTGCAGGTAATAGGGCTTGATCCGGTTCTTGGTCAGCGCGCGGAAAAGTTCGTCGAGCGTATCGGCACTGTCGTTGACGCCCTTCAGCAGCACGGTCTGGCCGATTAGCGGGATGCCCGCATCGGCGAGCTTCGCGCAAGCCGCGAGCGCTTCCGGCGTCAGCTCGCGCACGTGATTGACATGCACGGCGACCCACATCGTCTTGCCCGCTTTCAACGCGGCGACGAGATCGTTCGTGATGCGCGAAGGATCGGCGACGGGAACGCGCGTATGCACGCGCAGCCAGTCGAGATGATCGATGGCGGAGAGTCGTTCGACCAGATCGCGCAGGCGGCGCGCCGACAGCACCAGCGGATCGCCGCCGGTCAGGATCGCTTCGCGGATCGCGGGCGTGGCCGCGATATAGGCGATGGCGGCGTCGAGCTCGTCCTTGTCCAACGCCGCGCCGCCCGGTCCGACCATTTCGCGGCGGAAACAGAAGCGGCAATAGACCGCGCAAGCATGCGTGGGCTTCAGCAGCGCGCGATCGGGATAGCGATGGACGATGCCTTTGACCGGCGAATGCGCAGCGTCGCCGATGGGATCGGTGCGTTCTTCCTCGGTCGTGATCGCTTCGCGCGCATCGGGCACGTATTGGCGCGCGATGGGATCGTCTGCATCCGCGCGGTCGATCAAATCCATCACGTCGGGCGTGATGGCGATGGCGTAACGTTCGGCGACGCGCTCGATCGCGGCGCGCGCTTCGGGCGCGATCAGCTTTTCGGCCGCAAGGGCCGCGGCATCGCGCAAGGTCGTGCGGCGATTGCCGTCCATTACGGCGCGCCCGGATCTTCGAAACCGGCCAAGGCGACCGGCGCCCAGATCACGTCTTCGATATGCGTGGCCCCCGCCATCAGCATGACCAGGCGGTCGAAGCCCAGCGCAATGCCCGCCGATTCCGGCAAGCCATGCGCCAACGCCGCCATGAATTCCTCGTCGATCGGATAACGCTCGCGATAGAGCTGCATCTTCAACGCCTGATCGGCTTCGAAGCGCGCGCGCTGTTCGGCGGCGTCGGTGAGTTCGCCGAACGCATTGGCGAGTTCCAGGCCGCAAATATAAAGCTCAAAACGTTCGGCCAAACGCGGATCGCCCGGCTTGGGCCGCGACAACGCGGCCATATGCACGGGGTAATCGTAAAGGATCGTCGGCCGGTCGCTGCCCAAGCGGCCTTCGATATGTTCGAAGAACAGCCGGAAAAAGAAGTCATCCCAGCGGTCGCCGGTATGCGGCACCATCTTCAACGGCCGCGCGGCGGCGGCGAGGCGGTCGAGCGCCTTGGCTTCGCCGGCGGGATCGGCCGCGTCGGGCGTGCAGGCCAGAAGATCGAAGCCGCAATAACGCGCGAAGGCTTCGGCCACGCTCAAACGCTCGAACGGGCTCGACGGGTTGCAGAACTTGCCGCCCCAGGCGACGCGCTCCACGGCGCAGGCCTGCGCCACGCCGCGGATCAGCTTTTCGCAATCGGCCATCAAATCGGTGTAGCTCGCTCCGGCGCGATACCATTCCAGCATCGCGAATTCGGGATGATGCGTGGCCGAACGTTCCGAATTGCGAAAGCAGCGCGCGAGTTGCCAGATCTTCGGCACACCCGCCGCCAGCAGCTTCTTCATCGCGAATTCGGGGCTGGTGTGCAGATAAAGCCGGCGCGCCAATCGCACGCCGGGATCGCGCAGCACGGTTTGGAACGCCATCAGATGCGGTTCCAACCCCGGCGACACCTGCAAGGCGGGCGTTTCGACCTCGTCGAATTCGGCCGCCTCGAAAAACGCGCGCGTGGCGCGCAGTGCCTTCTGCCGCACGGCGAGGTTCGCGCGTTTGCGCGCGAAACGATCGGGCCGCCACCAGGGAATGGCGGCGAGCGGCGGCAACCCGTCAACCATGGGCGATCCGCAACCCCAAGGCTTCGAGCTTGGCGCGCTGTTCGGCCGCACCGTCGAAGCGGATGTCGGCAAGCCCCATGCGTTGCGCCGCCAGTGCAAGGCCGGCGGAGGTACCGCAATCGGCGCGCAGATGGTCGAGCGTTTCGGGGAATTCGTCTTTCAGGATCCGCGCGATTTCGGCGAGCCACGCCGGGCCGCCGCCGCCGATCTCGGCTTCCAGAACGGCGCGCGCCCCGGCCGCCTTTGCGGCGGTCAGGGCGTTGCGCGCGTCGTCCAGGCCTTCGATCCGGATCGGTTCCATAGCGGGCGGGACCATAATCCCGAACCCGCTTGGGGGCAATCAGGTGCCGGCGAGCATCCGGCGCAAGGTATTGTCGCGCAGCACATAGTGGTGCAGCAGCGCCGCCGCCGCGTGCATCGCCGCCAAAATCAGCAGCGCGTTGGCGAACAGTTCGTGCACTTCCTTGGTCGAGCGCGAGAAGGCGCGGTCGCGCACCCAGGGCGAGACGATGTCCCACAGCCCGAACAGGCTGAGTGTTTCGCCGCGCGCGAACAGCGTGACGATCCCGGCGACGGGGGCCGCGATCAGCAGCGCGTAGAGCGCGATGTGCCCCGCCTTGGCGGCGTAGGCGAGCCATGGATCGAACGACGACGGCTCGGCCGGCGGATGCGGATCGAGATAGCGCCACGCCAAGCGCACGGCCAGCAGCGCCAAGGCGGCGAGCCCCGCTTCGATATGGACGAATACGATCGTCGTCTCGGCGGATTTGCCGAACGCGTCGACCAATTGGCCGCCGCTCCAGGCGATCGCGACGGCGGCGGCACTCGCCCAATGCACCATGCGCGCGAGCGCCCCATAGCTTTCGGTTGTGTTGCGAATGTTCATGTCGAGCCCCTCTCTCCCTCGCGATATGCGCGCGAAGCGGGGCGTCAACAAGGCGACGAAACGCCGCGTAACGAAGAGGCGATGCCGTATCGCGAGTGTTTCGCGTTCGCGCCCGATTGAGCGCCATCGAAGGATATGTCAGGATTGAAACTCAATCGAAGGTGACATGTGCCGACAATCCTGCGGCTGGGGCCTTACCGGTTTTTCTTCTATAGCAACGAAGGCCACGAGCCGCCGCATATCCATGTGGAATCGGCCGACGGCGAAGCGAAATTCTGGCTCGATTCCGCGGGCTTGGCGGCCGGTTTTGGGTATGGGCGTGCCGAACTGGGGCGTATCCGTGCTATAGTGGTGGAACATCGCGCGATGTTTTTGACCAAGTGGAGCGAGCATTTCGATGGGCGATAAGCCGATCGCAATCGAGCGGATCGACATCACCGGCGCCGAGATCGTTCTGATTCTCGACGACGGCGAGCGTCTGTCCGCGCCGCTTGAATGGTTCCCGCGCTTGGCCAGCGCGAAGCCGAGCCAGCGTGCGCGCTGGCGATTGAGCCCGTCGCGGCGCGGTGTGCATTGGCCCGATCTCGACGAGGATCTGTCGCTCGACGGGTTCCGCGCGATGCAGCCCGCGCCCGAATATCGCCGCGATTTGGCGGCCGGCTGAAACGAAAAAGGCCGGTGCGTCGCCGCACCGGCCCTTCGTTTTCGCGCGAGGCTCGGCGGATCAGCCGATCAGCTTGGCCATCAACGCGGCCGTGTCCGACATGCGGTTCGAAAAACCCCATTCGTTGTCGTACCAGCTGAGCACGCGCACGAGATTGCCGTCGATCACCTGCGTCTGCTTGAGGTCGATCGTCGAGCTCGCCGGGTTGTGGTTGAAGTCGCTCGACACGAGTTCTTCGTCGGTCGTCTCGAGGATGCCCTTGAGCGAACCGGACGCGGCCGCCGCGAGCATCGCCTTGTTGATCTCGTCGACCGTCGTGTTGCGCTTGGCGACGAACTTGAAGTCGATCATCGACACGTTCGGCGTCGGCACGCGGATCGACGTGCCGTCGAGCTTGCCGGCGAGTTCGGGCAGCACCAGGCCCACGGCCTTGGCCGCACCCGTCGAGGTCGGGATCATCGACAAGGCGGCCGCGCGCGCACGGCGCAGATCCTTGTGCAGCGTGTCGACCGTCGACTGGTCGCCCGTATAAGCGTGGATCGTCGTCATATAGCCCTTCTCGATGCCGACGGCTTCGTGGGCGACCTTGGCGACGGGGGCGAGGCAGTTGGTCGTGCAGCTCGCGTTCGAAACGACGATATGGTCCTTCGTCAGCTTCTGGTGGTTGACGCCGTAGACGACCGTGAGGTCCACGCCGTCGGCGGGGGCGGAGACGAGCACGCGCTTCGCACCCGCTTCCAGATGCTTGGCCGCCTGTTCGCGCTTCGTGAAGATGCCAGTACACTCCATCACGATGTCCACACCCAGTTCCTTCCACGGCAGCTTCGCCGGGTCGCGCTCGGCCGTGACCTTGATCTTGCCGGCACCGATATCCATCCAATCGTCGCCGGTCGAAACGGGCTTGGGGAACAGCCCGTGCACCGAATCATGCTTCAGCAAATGGGCGTTCGACTTCACGGGGCCCAGATCGTTGATGCCC
Organism: Tagaea sp.; assembly: GCA_965228135.1. Lineage (GTDB taxonomy): Bacteria > Pseudomonadota > Alphaproteobacteria > CACIAM-22H2 > CACIAM-22H2 > Tagaea. Next base: position 2,411,128 of record OZ245798.1, on the reverse strand, counting down.
ACGACCTGAAGATCGCTGCGCCCCGCTTCGGCGAGGGCGCGCAGGACGAGGCGCCCGATGCGCCCGAAACCGTTGATCGCGACTTTGGCGGCCATGTGTCGTTTCTCCTTCACGCTGCTTTGGTTGTTGGGGCCGAGCCGTACTCGGCCTGAAGACGCGCGATCAGCCAGGGATCGGCGAAATTGGGGACCGCACCGATGGCACCCTCGGCCATCAGCACGTCCTTGGAAAGGCCGGTCGTCATGCCGACCGTATCGATGCCCGCGGCGGCGGCGGATTTGACGCCGGAGCGCGAATCCTCGAACGCCATCGCTTGGCCGGGTGCCGCACCGAAGCGTTCCAGCGCGGTCGTGTAGGGCAACGGGTCGGGCTTGCCGCGCGGAAGTTCGTCGCCGATCACGACGAACGCCATGCGCGTATCGAGCTTCAGCGCCTTCAGCGTCATCTCGGCGTTCGCGCGCGGCGCGTTGGTGACCGCGGCGATCTTGACGCGCTTGGCCTCGGCCCAATCGATCAGCGCCATCAAGCCCACGGCCGGCACGATCGACGTCGCCGCCAATTCGCGGAACATCGCTTCCTTGGCGTCGGAGAACGCGCGACGGCCGGCGAGATCGGCCTCCGGCATCATCCAGGCCATGATGTTCTCGTTCGTATGGCCCATCACGCTGGACATATAGGTCGCGTGATCGATCGTCTTGCCGTGCTTGGCCAGCATGCGCCGATACGCTTCGAAGTGAAGCGCGTCGGTGTCGGCGAGCGTGCCGTCGATATCGAACAGCAAAACGTCGCGCATCTGCCTTACAGCGCTTTTTTCGCGGCGTCGGCGACGGCTTCGGCGGTGATGCCGAAATGCTTGTAGAGATCGGGGGCGGGGGCCGAAGCGCCGAAGCCCTTCATGCCCACGAAGGCGCCCTTGCCGTCGATATATTTCTCCCAGCCGAACTCGATCGCCGCTTCGACGACGATGCGGGGTACCCGCGACGGGCCCATCACCGATTTACGGTACTTGGCCGTTTGCGCGTCGAACGCCTGCGAGCAGGGCATCGACACGACGGCGGCGCGAATGCCTTCGGCCGCCAGCAGCTTGCGCGCTTCCACCGCGATGGCGACTTCCGAACCCGTGGCGATCAGCGTCGCTTGGCGTTCCCCGCCTTCGGCTTCGAGCAGCACATAGCCGCCCTTGGCGGACAGGTTCTCGGGGAAGGCTTCGACGCGCAACGTGGGCAGGTTCTGGCGGGTGAGCGCCAGCACGCTCGGCCCATCGGTGCGCGCGAGCGCCATCTGCCAAGCTTCCAGCGTTTCGACCGCATCGGCCGGGCGCAGCGTCCACAGATTGGGGATCGCGCGCAGCGAGGCGAGCGTTTCCACCGGCTGGTGCGTGGGCCCGTCTTCGCCCAAACCGATCGAGTCATGGGTGAAGACGTAAACCACGCGCTGCTTCATCAGCGCCGACAGGCGGATCGACGGACGGCAGTAATCCGCGAAAACCAGGAACGTGCCGCCGTAAGGGATCAGGCCCTTATGCAGCGCGATGCCGTTCATCGCCGCAGCCATGCCGTGCTCGCGCACGCCGTAATGGATATAAGCGCCGCCGAATGCGCCCGGCTTCACCGGCGCTTGCGCCTTGGCCTTGGTGTTGTTGGAGCCGGTCAAATCGGCCGAGCCGCCCGCGAGTTCGGGAATGGCGCCGAACAGAACTTCCAGCGCGTTCTGCGAGGCGACGCGCGTGGCGATCGACGGCTTATCGGCCGACAGCTTCGCCTTGTATTCGGCGCAAGCCTCCAGCCAGCCCTTGGGCAGCTTGCCTTCCGACGTGCGGCGGAATTCCGCGCGCTTCTCGGCGTCGAGCTTGCCCAAGCGGCGTTCCCACGCGGCGCGCGTGGCGGCACCCTTGGCGCCGTAGCCGCGCCACGTGTCGAGGATGTCGCCCGGAATTTCGAAGGGCGCATGTTCCCAGCCCAAACGCTTGCGCGTCTCGGCGATTTCGCCCGCCCCCAGCGGCGAGCCATGGCTCGCGGCCGTGCCCGCCTTGGTCGGTGCGCCGTAGCCGATCGTCGTTTTGCACGCGATCAGCGTCGGCTTGTCCGACGACTTCGCTTGGGTGATCGCCGCGTCGATGGCGGCGGGATCGTGCCCGTCGATCGCGATGGCGTTCCAGCCGCAGGCTTGGAAGCGCGCGACCTGATCGTCGCCCACCGACAGGCTGGTCGGCCCGTCGATCGAGATTTCGTTGTCGTCCCACAGCACGATCAGCTTGGCGAGCTTCATGTGCCCGGCCATCGAGATCGCTTCGTGGCTCACCCCTTCCATCAAGCAGCCGTCGCCGGCGATGACATAGGTGTGGTGATCGACGACATTGTCGCCGTAGCGCGCGGCGAGCATGCGCTCGGCCAGCGCCATGCCGACGGCGGTGGCAAGCCCCTGACCCAGCGGGCCGGTGGTCGTCTCGACGCCCGGCGCGTGGCCGTATTCGGGATGGCCCGCGGTGATCGAGCCGAGCTGGCGGAAATTCTTGATCTGCTCGATCGTCATTTCCGGATAGCCGGTCAGATAGAGCAGCGAATAGAGCAGCATCGAGCCATGGCCGGCCGACAGCACGAAACGGTCGCGGTCGGGCCATTCGGGGGCGGTCGGATCGAATTTCAAATGGTTGGCGTAGAGCACCGTCGCCACGTCGGCCATGCCCATCGGCATGCCGGGATGGCCGGATTTGGCCTTTTCCACCGCGTCCATCGACAGCGCGCGGATCGCGTTGGCAAGGCGCCGATGCTCGGGCGATTGCTTGTCCGAGAGGGGCTTGGGGGCGGAGGCGGGGAGGGGTTCGGTGACGGCGCTCATTTCCCTACGGTTTCTGAAGACTCGGTGGGGCGCAAAATCGCGAAAACGCGCGGAACATGACGCTCGATCCGCCCTGGGTCAACCCTGGGGAACGGAATGGAATCATCCTTGATTCACAAGGGCCTTGGCACGACTCGCCCGAGTCGTTTACGATTCGTCAATCCTTTTCACCCGCTCGCGAGTACCGCAACACCCATGTCGACTCCCAGCCCCGTCGAACGCCTGAACGCCGCCGTCCAACGTCTCGAAGCCGCCCTGGAGGCGCGCGACAAGACCGAAACCGTCCTGAAGGGCGAAACCGACGCAGCCGTGAAGCGGGCGGAGAAGGCGGAAGCCGAACTCGCGACCCTGAAAACCGACTACGCCGCGCTCTCGGCGATCGCCGACCAAGTCGAAAAGCGTCTCGACAAGGCGATCGAACGTCTCAAGAGCTCGGTCTAACGCGAAGGAACGCCACGCATGGGTCAGATCCTCGTCAAGGTCAACGGCCGCGACTATCCCATCGCTTGCGACGACGGCGGCGAAGATCGCGTGCGCGCGATCGGCGCCTATGTCGACGAGAAAGTGCGCGAGATGGTCGGCACGGTCGGGCAGGCGGGCGATTCGCGCCTGATGCTGCTCGCCGCCCTCAATCTCGGCGACGAACTCGCCAACGCCTATGACGAGATCGAGCGCATGCGCGCCGCACCGCCGCGCGAAGTGATCGATCCCGCGTTGGTCGCCGCCAACGAAGCGGCCTTGCGCGACAAGGCCGAAGCGCAAGCGCTCGCCGCGCGCGAAATGGAAGCGGCGGAAGCGGCCCGGCGCGACGCCAAGCTCGCGGAGAATGCGCGCGCACGCTCGGAAGCCGCTTCGCAAGCCTGGATCACGAAATGCGAGGAACTCGCCAAGCGCCTCGCCGAATTCGAAGCGATCGCGGGGGCGGCGCAAAGCGAGACGGCGCTGGCCAATCAACGCGCGGCGGCGTTGCAGGCGGAAACCGACGCGGCCACGCAAGCCGCCGCGGACGCGCAAGCCAAGGCGGACGGCGCGCTTTCGCGCATCGAGAAGCTCGAGGCCGAACTCGCGGCGTCGAAAGCGAAGCTCGCCGATCTCGAGCCCAAGCTCGTGAAGGCCGAGCGCCGCGCGTTGGAAGCCGAAGCGCAAGCGACGGCGTCGACCGTGCGCGCGGGCGAACTCGGCCGCCGCTTGGACGAGTTCCGTACGCGCTCGGACGAGGAATATCGCCAGCGCGAATTGCTCTCGCCGCTGCTCGCGCGCATCGAACGCCTCGCCGAACACGCCAACCACGCGGCGTGAACGGCGCGTGATTGGCGCGGCGCGCGGGGTCAGCCCCGCTCGCTGTCCAGCGTCTTCATCTGCGGGGCGGCGTAACGATCGCCCGAGGCCGAGCCCTTCGGCACGGCGCGATCGATGGCGGCGAGATCGGCCGCCGTCAGCGTCACGTTCAACGCCCCCAACGATTCCGCCAAGCGCTCGCGTTTGCGTGCCCCTACCAGCGGCACGATGTCGTCGCCTTGCGTCGCCACCCAAGTGATGGCGAGTTGTGCCACCGTGCAGCCCTTGGCCGCCGCAAGCGCGCGCAGCTTTTCGACCAGTGCGAGATTGGCTTCCACATTGCCCGCCTGGAACCGCGGCGAGTGCGCGCGGAAATCGTTGGCGGCGGCTTGGCCTTTCGTCCAATTGCCGCCGATCAATCCGCGCGACAACACACCATAGGCCGTGATGCCGATGCCGAGCTTGCGGCAGGTCGCGAGCACGCCGTCTTCAAGCCCGCGCGAAATCAGCGAATACTCGATCTGCAGATCGGCGATCGGGTGGACGGCGGCGGCGCGCTGAATCGTGTCGGAGCCGACTTCCGACAAGCTGATTTGGCGCACATAGCCCGCCTTCACCATGTCGGCGATGGCGCCGATCGTGTCTTCGATGGGGACTGCCGGATCGAGGCGCGCGGGGCGATAGATATCGACGTGATCCATGCCGAGGCGCTGCAGCGTGTAGCCGAGGAAGTTCTTCACCGCAGCGGGCCTGGCGTCGTAGCCAACCCAAGCACCCGACGGATCGCGCATCGCGCCGAATTTCACGCTGACGATCGCCTTGTCGCGCTTGGCGCCTTTCAATGCGGCCCCCACGAACGCCTCGTTGGCGCCGGTCGAATAGAAATCGCCGGTATCGACGAGCGTGATTCCCGCTTCCAGCGCCGCGTCGAACGTGGCGCGGCTCTCGGCTTCGTCGGCATGGCCGTACATGCCGGTCGTCATGCCCATGCAGCCCAACCCCAGCGCCGAAACCGTCGGCCCCGTCTTGCCCAATTTGCGCGTCAGCATCGCCTCGCTCCTTTTGAAGAGTGTGTGGGCAGGGTTTTGACATCGTTGGGATCGTGCGATAATCCTGAATTATTGGGATAGCTCGTGCGAAATTCCGTACAATAGGGCGATCATATGAAAGCCGATCTCGACGATCTTGATGCCTTCGCCGCCGTCGCGCGAATGCGCAGCTTCCGCAAGGCGGCGAATGCGCGCCAGACTTCGCCGTCGGGTTTGAGCGAGGCGGTGCGCCGGCTCGAAACGCGGCTCGGTACGCGATTGCTCAATCGCACCACGCGCAGCGTGACGCCGACCGAAGCGGGTGCTGCGCTGCTCGAACGCCTGACCCCCGCGTTGACGGAAATCGCGTCGGCGGTCGATCGGCTGGGCGAGGCGAAGGGCCGCGTGTCGGGTACGCTGCGCCTCAACGTGCCCACGGTGATCGCGCGGTTGATCCTGCCGCCGATCGCCGCACGCTTTCTTGCCGCTTATCCCGATGTGCGAATGGAAATCGCGGCCGAGGATGGCTTCGTCGATGTGCTGGGGGCCGGGTTCGATGCGGGCGTGCGCTACGAGGAAAGCCTTGCGAAGGACATGGTCGCCGTGCCGTTGGGCCCGCGCACGCAGCGTTACGTCACCGCCGCGAGCCCTGCGTATCTCAAGGCGCGCGGCACGCCGCTTCACCCGCGCGATCTGCTCAAGCACGATTGCATCCTGCATCGTTTCGCCAGCGGCAATGCGCTGGCGTGGGAGTTCGAGCGTGCGGGGAAGGTTCTCAAAATCGCACCGCCGGGGCGCTTGATCGGCTCGACGCTCGAGCTTGAAATCGCGGCGGCGATCGACGGCGTGGGTTTGATCCATACGTTCGGCGATGCGCTGGAACCCCCATTGAAAGCGGGACAACTCGTGCGCGTGCTGGCCGCGTGGTCGCCGTCCTTCTCCGGGCCTTATCTGTATTACGCGGGCGGGCGTTTATTGCCCGCCCCCTTGCGCGCATTCGTGGATTTCGTGAAACGCGGAGCCCCTCGGGTTGCCGCAGCCGTCTGAAGCGCCTACATTGCCCCTCGGACGGAGCTGCGGGGCAGGTCAGGTAGCATTATCCCCGGGGCCGATACTCACTCCTTGGGAACTGTCCCTATTGGTGCCCTGGCATCAGTACACGGTGCCCACCTGCTGTAAGCGGGTCCTGGAGGAAAGCAAAGCCAACGGCTTCTGCGGCTCCGTCCACCTCTCCCATATGGAATCGTGATGGCCGTATCGCCCTCCAACGAGGAAATCGACGAGGAAAAGACCGCTTTGCGCGTGATCGCGCGCGAGCGGCGCGAGGAATTCCATGCCCGCGAAGGCATCGGGGCGGCGTTGCGCGTGCGCGATCGTTTTCTGGCGCGCGTGCCCTTCGCCCCCGGCGCCATCGTTTCCGCCTATTGGCCCTTCGGCGCCGAGCTCGATCCGCGCCCGTTGATGGAAGCCTTGCATCGGCGCGGCCATCCTTTGGCGCTGCCGGTCGCCGAACGGCGCGGCACGCCGCTCATCTTCCGTCGTTGGAAGCCGGGCGATGCGATGTCGCAGCATCGCTTCGGCATGTCGGAGCCGATGAACGACAGCCCGCGCGTCGATCCCGACGTGATGCTCGTGCCGTTGATCGCGTTCGACGGGCAGGGCAATCGCCTGGGCTATGGCGGCGGGTTCTACGACCGCACGCTGACCGTCCAGCGCAAGATCAAACACACGCTCGCGGTGGGCGTGGCTTACGAGGTGCAACGCGTGGAACGCATTCCGGTCGACATCCACGACCAGAAGCTCGATTGGATCGTGACCGAGGCGATGGCGCTGGAAACGCGCACGGGCGCCAAGAAGAATTGGTGGTGGCCGTGGTGAAGCTTCTGTTTCTGGGCGACATCATCGGCCGGTCGGGCCGCGAAGCGGTTCAAAAACATCTCCCGGGTTTGCGGTCCTCGCTGGGGCTCGATTTCGTCGTCGCGAACGGCGAGAACGCGGCCGGCGGCTTCGGCATCACCGACAAGATCGCGGCGGAGCTTTACGCGGCCGGCGTCGATTGCATCACCACCGGCAATCACGTGTGGGATCAGCGCGAATTGATCCTGACCATCGACCGCGATCCCAAATTGCTGCGCCCGCTGAACTTCCCCAAGGGCACGCCCGGCAAAGGGGTCGGCGTCTATCGGATGAAGAACGGTGCCAATATCGTCGTCGCGAATTTGATGACGCGGCTGTTCATGGACCCGCTCGACGATCCGTTCGCGGCCCTCGAAACGCTGCTCGGACAGCATCGCCTGGGCGGCGGGACGGCGGCGATCCTCGTCGATCTGCACGGCGAAGCGACCAGCGAGAAAATGGCGCTGGGCCATTTGTCCGACGGGCGCGCCTCGCTGATCGTCGGCTCGCATTCCCATGTGCCGACGGCCGACGCGCAAATCTTCCCCGGCGGGACCGGCTATCAGACCGATGCCGGCATGTGCGGCGATTACGATTCCGTCATCGGCATGAAGAAGGAACCGGCGATCGCGCGCTTCGTGCGCAAAATGCCGGGCGAGCGCCTGACCCCCGCCGAGGGCGAGGGCACGATGTGCGGCATCTACGCCGAGATCGGCGCGGACGGTCTGTGCACGCGCATCCATCCGGTGCGCGCGGGCGGGCGGCTTATCCCGGCGATGCCTTGAGCGCGTCCGCGATCGTCGCGAGTGCCATGACCAAGGCGAGTTTGTCGCCGTCGCGCAACGGTACCGCGCCGTAGCGCGCGTACCATTCGGCCGCGCGCGCGTCCTTCGCGTCGATGAACAGCAGCGTGCCCCCGATCTCCGAGGCGACGCGCAAGCAGCGACGGCCCGCGGCCAACAATAATTGTCCGCCCAGCCCGGCGCCGTGATGGCGTTTATCGACGGCAAGACGCGCCAGCCGGAAGCCGCCGATCGGATAGCGGCCCAGGCCGTGGCGCAAGGTTTCGGGTACTTGATCGAAACCGATCTCCGCCGGGGCGAGGGTGTAGAAGCCGAAAATCGCACGCTCGGCCGCGTCGGTGGCGACGAAGGTCTTGGCGCCGCCGCGCGCATGGCTTTGACGCGCCTGTTCGCGCAGGAAGCGATTCAACGCCTCGCTGCCGCAATCGAAGCCCTTGCGGTCATGTTGCTTGTCGATCGGCCGCTCGCGCCAATCGGGCAAACTCATCGTTCTTCGGGCATCGCCTTAGCGACGGCGAGCAGATGCTTGTTGGCCTTGGGCGGGTTCTCCAGCAAAGCCAGCATCTGCTTGACGTCGCGCGGCCCCAGCGTGATTTTTTCCGCCTTCTCGATCACGGCGTCGGCCGCGCGAAGCGCATGGCGCAGCACGAACTCGGTCATGTCGGTCCCCTGCAGCGAAACGGCACGCATCAACCGCGCCTTATCGGCGGGGCGGACGCGGAGTGCCAGTCGTGCGTGGGACTGCAAAGCGAAGCGGGGCATAACGTATTTTCCTTGTGTGCTTTGAAAGCGTACAGAAAATACGGATGTCCCGCAAGTGACATGGAACAAAACGTGACGTTCGGCTAGGTTTGGTATAGGTTTTTCGGGGATTCCCGTATATCTAGCCGATTCGCGACCGCACTTTCCGGATTTGAGGACGATGGCCGGCCATTCCCAGTTCAAAAACATCATGCACCGCAAAGGCAAGCAGGACGCCAAGCGGGGCAAGCTGTTCACCAAAATCATCCGCGAGATCACCGTTTCGGCCAAAACCGGCCTGCCCGATCCCGCCGCCAATCCGCGCTTGCGCGCCGCCGTCATCGCCGCGCGCGAAGCCAATATGCCCAAGGACACGGTCGACAAGGCCATCCGCCGCGGTGCGGGCCAGGAAGACGGCGTCGTCTACGAGGAGATCCGCTACGAAGGTTACGGCCCCGGCGGGACGGCGCTGATCGTCGAAGCGCTGACCGACAACCGCAACCGGACCGCGTCGGATATCCGCTCGATCTTCACCAAGAACGGCGGGGCGCTGGGCGAAACCAATTCCGTCGCGTTCAATTTCGTGCGTTTGGGCCTGATCGCGTTCAAGGCGGACAAGGCTTCCGCCGACGCGATGCTCGACGCGGCGATCGAAGCGGGTGCCGATAATTGCGAAAGCACGGCCGAGCGCCACGAAATCACCTGCGCGACCGGCGATTTCGGCGCGGTGCGCGCCGCCCTCGAAGCGAAATTCGGCGAGCCCGTGCAGGCGGCCTTGGTGTTCCGCGCCAGCGTCACCGTGCCGCTCGACGAAGAAGCCGCGCGCGCCACGCTCGATTTGGTCGAAGCGCTGGAGGATAACGACGACGTCCAGACCGTCACCGCGAATTTCGAAGTGTCCGACGCGGTCATGGCCAAGCTCTCGGCGGCCTGATGCGCGTGCTCGGCATCGATCCGGGGCTTCGCCACACCGGCTGGGGCGTGATCGAGATGGCCGGCAACCGCCTGACCCATGTCGCGAACGGGCGGATTTCCAGCGACGGCGATCGCACCACCGCCGAGCGTTTGACGCAGTTGCATGACGGGCTGATGGCGGCGATCGAAGCTTGGGCGCCGGTTGAAGCCGCGATCGAGGAAACCTTCGTCAATCAGAACCCGGCCTCGACATTGAAGCTGGGCCAAGCGCGCGGTGTGGCGATGCTCGCACCCGCGCGCGTCAATCTGCCCGTCGCCGAATACGCCGCCAACGCGATCAAGAAATCGGTCGTGGGGGCGGGGCACGCCGACAAGGCGCAGATCCAGATGATGGTGCAGCGTCTGCTGCCCGGCGTGAAATTCGAAAGCCCGGACGCGGCCGACGCGCTCGCCGTCGCGATTTGTCACGCGCACCATATGCAATCGCGCGCCGCCTGGTCGCGCGGCACGGTCATGGCGGGGGCGGCCTCGTGATCTCCAAGCTCAAAGGCAAGGTCGACGAGATCGGCAAGGAATCCGCCACGATCGACGTGAACGGGGTCGGCTATCTCGTGCGCGCCTCCGCGCGCACCCTCGCCGCGATCGGCGGGGAAGGGGAGCCGTGCGCCGTCCATGTCGAAACCGTCGTGCGCGAAGACGCGATCGAATTGTTCGGCTTCGCGACGCGCGAGGAACGCGATTGCTTCCGCCTGTTGACGACCGTCCAGGGTGTGGGGCCGAAAGCCGGTCTTGCCTTGCTGTCGGCCTTGGCGCCGGGCGAAATCGCGGCCGCGATTCTGGCCGAAGACAAATCGATGCTGACGCGCGCCGACGGCGTGGGCCCCAAACTCGCACAGCGCATCGCGTCGGAACTGAAAGATAAAGTCGCCGTTTTGGGCATCGCCGTTGCCGCCGGTAAACCCTCGGCCGCCGTCGCGGCGTTGCCGGGGGCAGCCCCTGCCACCGATCAAGCGGCGGATGCGGTCTCGGCGCTGGTCAATCTCGGCTACAAGCGCGCCGAAGCGGTCGCCGCGACCAACAAAGCGGTGAAGCGCCTGGGCGAAGATGCCGGCGTGCAGGCGTTGATCCCCGAAGCGTTGCGTGAGCTCGCGTGACCGCCGCCGCCGACGATAAACCCCAGCGCGACGTCTCGCGCGAAGCGCTGCCGGATGACGGGCCGGACCGGCATATTCGGCCGTTGGCGCTGGACGAATTCGTCGGTCAGAAACAGATCCGCGAGAACTTGCGCGTCTTCGTCGAAGCCGCGCGCGCGCGCGGCGAAGCGCTCGATCACGTTTTGCTGCACGGCCCGCCGGGCTTGGGCAAAACCACGCTGGCGCAGATCGTGGCCAAGGAACTCGGCGTCGGGTTCCGCGCGACGTCGGGCCCGGTCATCGCCAAGGCCGGCGATCTGGCGGCGCTGCTCACCAATTTGCAGCCGCGCGACGTGCTGTTCATCGACGAGATCCATCGCCTGTCGCCGGCGGTCGAGGAAATCCTTTATCCCGCGATGGAGGATTTCCAGCTCGACCTCATCATCGGCGAAGGTCCGGCCGCGCGTTCGGTGCGCATCGATCTGCCGCCCTTCACGCTGGTCGGCGCCACGACGCGCTCGGGCCTTGTGACGACGCCGTTGCGCGACCGTTTCGGCATTCCGCTGCGGCTGATGTTCTATTCGCCGGCCGAACTCGAATTGATCGTGTTGCGCGCCGCGCGCGTGCTCGGCTTTGCCATCGCCGCCGACGGGGCGAAGGAAATCGCGCGCCGCTGCCGGGGCACACCGCGCATTGCCGGGCGGCTGCTGCGCCGCGTGCGCGATTTCGCGTCGGTGGCGGGTTTGACGATCATCGATCGCAAGGCGGCGGATGCGGCGCTGCGCCGTCTCGAAGTCGATGCGATCGGACTCGATGCGATGGACCGGCGCTATATGACCTGCATCGCCGAGAATTACGGCGGCGGGCCGGTGGGCGTGGAAACGCTCGCGGCGGCCTTGGCCGAACAGCGCGACACGATCGAAGACGTGATCGAGCCCTACCTTATTCAAGAAGGGCTGCTGCTGCGCACGCCGCGCGGCCGCGTGCTGGGCGACAAGGGCTGGGTCCATTTGGGCTTGAAGGCGCCGGCGGGTGCGCAGGCCGCGCTCGATTTGCCCCGCGAGGACGAGTCCGAATGACCGTCCATCGCCTGGACATGAAAGTGTATTACGAAGATACCGACGCTGCGGGTATCGTGTACTACGCCAATTACCTGAAATTCGCCGAGCGGGCGCGCACCGAAATCCTGCGCGACGCCGGCATCTCGCAACAGAAAATCGCCGCCGACGACGGTATCGCGTTTCCCGTGCGCGCCGTGTCGGTCGAGTATTTACGGCCCGCGAGACTGGACGACGTTCTGACGGTCGAAAGCGAATTGGTCGCGCTGGGCGGGGCCTCCGCCGAGGCGCGCCAGACCGTCAAACGCGCCGCCGACGGGGCCGTTCTCGCCGTGCTCGACGTCCGTTTGGCCTGTGTGGGCCTGGCGGACGGTAAACCGACCCGCTGGCCGGCCCCCGTTAAAGCGGCCCTGTCGCGCCACATTCTGGTCACGAAACCCTGACACAAACCCCATTCCGCAACGGGAATAGAAGACATGGACAACACCGTCGATACGCTCGCCACCGCAAGTTCGGGCATCCCCGATTTCACGCCGTGGGCGCTGTTCCTGCATGCCGATCTGGTCGGTAAGTTCGTCGTCCTCGTGCTCGTCGTCGCCTCGTTCTGGACCTGGGCGATCGTGATCGACAAGCTGCTCCGTCTGCGCAAGCTGCAGAATTCCGCGAACCAGTTCGAAGACCAATTCTGGTCGGGCGGTTCGCTCGAAGATCTTTACGATCGCGTCGGCGCCCAGCCCGCCGATCCGATGACCGCGATGTTCGGCGCGGCGATGCGCGAATGGCGCCGTTCGGCCGCCAAGGGCCTCGTCGCCGCCGGTCAGATGCGCGCGTCGCTTCAGGCGCGGATCGAGCGCGTGATGCAGGTCACGCTGTCGCGCGAGATGGATCGCCTGGAAAAGCAGATGACGTTCCTGGCCTCGGTCGGGTCGACCGCCCCCTTCATCGGGTTGTTCGGCACGGTGTGGGGCATCATGCGGTCCTTCCACACGATCGGCATCACCAAGAACACGTCGATCGCGTCGGTCGCCCCCGGCCTTGCCGAGGCGCTGTTCGCGACGGCGTTGGGCCTGATCGCCGCGATCCCGGCGGTCATCGCCTATAACAAGATCTCGTCGGAGCTGAACCGCTACGCGGGGCGCCTGGAAACCTTCTCCTCCGAATTCGGCGCGATCCTGTCGCGTCAGCTCGAAGAGAAGCAGTAATGGCGGGCCCCCTCGTCAATCGCGGGCGACGCGGCGGCGGAAAACGCCGCGCCGCCGGGCTGGTCGCCGAGATCAACGTCACGCCTTTTGTGGACGTCATGTTGGTCTTGCTGGTGATCTTCATGATCACCGCCCCCTTGCTGACCTCGACTGTGCCCGTCGATCTGCCGCAAACCCAAGCCGCGCGCGCCACGGGCCAGGACGAACCGTTGGTCGTCTCGGTCAATAGCGGCGGCAAGGTCTATCTCCAGGATACCGAGCTGGAACTCGACGGGCTGGTCGAACGCCTGCGCGCCATCACCAACAACAACAACGACGCGCGCATTTTCGTGCGCGGCGACAAGGCCATCAATTACGGCCGCGTGTTGGAAGTGATGGGCGCCATCTCGGCGGCCGGCTTCAACAAGGTGGCGCTGGTGGCCGAAGTGCCGGCCGGCGGCCGTCCGGCGCCGCAGCGACGCTGATCCGATGAACGCGATCGCCGACACGGAGGATATGCCCAGCGAGCGGATGGCGGCCGGTATGGTCGTCTCCGCCGTGCTGCATGTCGCCGTGCTGGCGATTCCGTTCCTGCCATTCGACTTCTTCTCGCGCGAGATCAAAACCGAAGAAGCGCCGCTGGTGTTCGAGGTGCTGCCGATTTCGGCGATCACCAACGTGCCCCCGCCGCGCCCCGAACCGCCCACGCCCGCCCCGCAGGCGCAAGCGCCCAAGCCCGTCGAAACGCCGGCACCGGCCCCGACGCCGCCGCCGCAACCGGCCCCGCCGGCACCCCCGCCGCCGCCACCACCGCCGGCCCCGCCGCCGCCCGCACCCGCACCGCCGGCACCGACACCGCCCGCACCGCCGCCGCCGGCCCCCACGCCGGCACCGCGGCCCGAGCCGGCGCCTACGCCGACACCGGCCCCGCCGGCGCCGGCCCCGCGTCCGGCACCGCCGGTCGCCACACCCGCACCGCCGGCCCCCCCGGCGCCGCGCCCGCGCGCGCAGAATTTCGATCTCGACAACGTGCTGCGCGATCTGACCAAGCCGCGTCCGCAAGCGCAGCCCCAGCCGCAGCAACAAGCGGCGGCCCAGCCCGCCCCGCAAGCGGCGGCTTCACGCCCGTCGAATGCGCCGAGCAATCCCAATCTGCCGTTGTCGATGACCGAGATGGACGCGATCCGTCAGCGCGTCTCGCAATTTTGGAATCTCGATCCCGGTGCGCGCGGTATCGAAACATTTGCGGTCGAATTGCGCGTGTGGGTCGATCGCGACGGTACGGTGCGCGACGTGCGCGTGGTCAATGTACAAGGCGAGGCGGGCGGTTTCCGCGATGCTTTCGCCGATGGCGCACGCCGCGCGGTGTTGCGCGCGTCGCCCTTGCCGATGCCCGCGGACAAATCCTCGCAGATGCTCGACGGCAACTTGATTCTCGCCTTCAACGCCCGTGAAATGCTGGGTGCGAGACGTTAGCGCCGAATCCGGTTAGGGAGATCGACCTATGATCCATGATTCATTCCCGCTGAAGCGCCGCGCCTTGCTCGCCGGCGCCGCCGCATCCTTGGCCTTGCCCTCGGTCGCGCAATCCCAGGTTCGCATCGATATCACGCGCGGGCGCGTCGATCCGCTGCCCACGGCCGTGTCGCCGTTCCACGGCGAAGGGCGCGACACCGCGACGGGGGCGGAGATCGCGAAGGTAATCTCGAACAATCTGGAGCGTTCGGGCCTGTTCCGGCCGATCGATCCGCGCGCCTTCACGAATACCCCGCCCCAGTTGGCGGCCGCGGCACCGCAATTCACGACCTGGCGCCAGATCAACGCCGCCGTGCTGATTCACGGCACGGTGGCGACGCTGCCGGACGGCCGCTTGCGCGTCGAATTCCGGTTGTGGGACGTGTTCGGCGAAGCGCAGATGGAAGGCCGCGTCTATACGACGGCCGCGTCCAATTGGCGGCGCATCGCGCATATCGTGTCGGACCAGGTCTATAAGCGCGTCACCGGCGAAGACGGTTATTTCGATACGCGCATCGTCTATGTGTCGGAATCGGGGCCGGGGCAGCGGCGCATCAAGCGCCTTGCGCTGATGGATCAGGACGGTGCCAATCATCGCTTCCTGACCGATGGACGCGAACTCGTGCTCACGCCGCGCTTCTCGCCGACCGCGCAGGAGATCACGTATCTCGCTTACGTACAGACCGGCAGCAATCCCAATCTGCTGCGCCCGCGCGTTTATCTTTTGAACATCGACACCGGGCAGCGCGAGGTCGTCGGCGATTTCCCCGGCATGACCTTCGCGCCGCGCTTCTCGCCCGACGGCAATCGCGTGATCATGTCGATGGCGCAATCGGGCACGACCGACGTCTACACGATGGATCTGCGCACGCGTCAGCAGTCGCGCATCACGAATCACAACTCGATCAATACGTCGCCGTCCTATTCGCCCGACGGACGTCAGATCGTGTTCAACTCCGATCGCGGCGGCTCGCAGCAGATCTATACGATGACCGCGAGCGGGGACAACGTGCAGCGGATTTCTTTCGCGCGCGGCCTTTACGGCACGCCCGTGTGGAGCCCGCGCGGCGATCTGATCGCCTTCACCAAACAGACCGAAGGCGAATTCTTCATCGGCGTGATGCGCCCCGACGGCTCGGGCGAAAGATTGCTGACGCGCGCCTTCCTGGTGGAGGCGCCGACCTGGGCGCCGAATGGTCGCGTATTGATGTATTTCCGCCAAGGTGCGTCCGATAGTCGCGGTAACGGCGGCAACCCAAGGCTCTATAGCATTGATTTGACTGGTTATAACGAACGGGAAATTTTGACGCCGGCGGACGGGTCGGACCCGGCATGGTCGCCGCTACTGCCTTGATTTCGCTGGATTGACTTGATTCCCCAACATTCGCTCTTTATATTCCGCGCGATTTTGACGAAGCGGGGCGCGCCGCAGTGCGGCGAATCCCGCTTTTTCCATCGGACCACGTAGGTCGACCTACTGGGACCGGCGGCTGGGCGAGAGGGATGGGCCTTCTCGATCGGAAGAAATTCCGCGTAAGTGTTGCGCCCGTGCAATAGTCAGCGGCAACACTTCGCGGTAAGGTCAAAGAAGAGAAGAAAGAGGAGTTTCCTTCTATGCGCTTCAAGCTTTTGAGCACGCTCGCCGCGGTCGCCCTGCTTGCCGCTTGCGAATCCGCCCCGACCCAGCAGGCCGCCACCGGCGGCAGCGGCGCCGCCGCCCCGGCTCCGGCCGCGGCACCGGCTCCCGCCGTCGCGGGCATCCGCCCCGGCTCGCAGGAAGACTTGGTCCAGAACGTCGGCGACCGCGTGTTCTACGACTTCGACAAGTCGGAACTGCGTCCCGAAGCGCGCCGCACGATCGAGCGTTGGGCCGCTTGGATGAAGCAGTACGGCAACGTGACGATCACGATCGAAGGTCACGCCGACGAGCGCGGCACGCGCGAATACAACATCGCGTTGGGCGAACGTCGTGCGACGGCCGCCCGCAACTACCTCGTCTCGCAGGGCATCGACGCCCGTCGCGTCGCGACGATCTCGTACGGCAAGGAACGCCCGGCGGTCCTCGGCTCGAACGAGGGCGCGTGGCGCCAGAACCGTCGCGGCGTCGCGGTGGTCAACTAATAAATCCTTCCGGATTTGTTGGATCGGAAGCGCCCGCCGGTTTCACCGGCGGGCGTTTTCTTTTTCGGCGGGTTCGTTTTATAAGTTTGGCGTCGATAAAATAACGGCTTCACGACGGACCCCGCCCATGCGCCGCCTTTTCCTCGCCTTCGCCGTTTCGTTGCTCGCCGCCTGCGCCCAAGCGCCGTCCGGCAGCCCATCCTCCGAACCGATCGCCGCCGTTTCGGTGTTTTTCGACACCGACTCGGCCGAGCTGACTTTGGTCGCGTCGTCGGCGCTGGAGCGTGCCGCCGAGCGCATGAAGACCGAGCCGCGTTTGCTCGGCCGCATCGAAGGCTATGCCGATCCGCGCGGGGCCGCCGCCGACAACATCGCGTTGTCCGCCAAGCGCGCGGCCACGGTGCGCGACTTTCTGGTCGCGTGGGGCATCGCCGCCAATCGCCTGACGGTGGTGGCGCTGGGGGCCGAGCGTTCGCCGTTCGGCGCCGAAGCGCTCGAACGGCGCGTCGTGCTGCGCCTCGAGTAGCGCGGACAAGCTGCCTTAATTTTTCCATTTCTTCGCCCTGCCGCCTTCACGAATAAGGCGGAGGGTTGATTCGGCCTCGATTCGCGCGGCAATACACCACGTGAGGGCCTGCCATATCGGCCCATCCACAGGAGCCCCAAAAGAATGCGCGTCAAGTTTCTCGCCGCCGCCGCGGCCCTCGTCCTTCTCGCCGCTTGCGATTCCGGCACGTCCGGCTCGGGCGGCATCACCGGGTCGGGCAGCGCGCCCGTTCTCGCCAATCCGCCGGGTTCGGGCGTGGGGCAGGGCGGCGTGAACTCGGGCGCGCTGGGTGCGGGCGGCGTGCGCGCCGGCAGCCAGGAAGATCTCAACCAAAGCGTCGGCGACCGTATTTTCTACGGCTCCGATCGTTCGGATATCAGCCCGGAAGCGCGCCGCACCGTCGAAGGCTGGGCGCAGTGGCTGCGCCAGAATCCCGGCGTGCAGGCGACGATCGAAGGCCATGCCGACGAACGCGGGACGCGCGAATACAACCTGGCGCTGGGCGAACGGCGCGCCGCCGCCGCGCGCAACGCGCTGATTTCGATGGGCATCGACCCGCGCCGCGTGTCGACCGTGTCCTACGGCAAGGAGCGTCCGCAGGTGCTGGGCTCGACCGAACAGGCCTGGGCGCAGAACCGCCGCGGCGTGCTGCTCGTCAACTAAGCCCAAGCGCCGGAAACGGCGTCGAAAATCGAGGCGGGGTGCGCATGCGTACCCCGCCTTTATTTTGCCAATTCGCCCCCGTATCTTGGGGCCCATGATCCGCCGATTCGCCATTGCCGCGGCGCTTGCCGTCGGCCTCGCGGGCGCGGCCGTACCGGCCCACGCCCAAACCGACACGCGCGCCTTGATGGAGCGCATGGACCGTCTGCAACGCGACATGGATGTCATGCAGCGCAATCTCGCGCGCGGCACCGTGGGCGGCACCAGTGCGGCACCGTCGGTCACGCAATCCGCCCCGCCGCCGCCCGCCGGTGTGGCCACCTCGGCTTTCGTCGAGCAGACCGAGTCGCGCGTCGGCCGTTTGGAAGAGCAGATGCGCGACCTGACCGGCAAGCTGGAGGAAGCGAATTATCGCGCGGCGCAAATCCAGCAGCGTCTGGACAAGTTGGTCGGCGACGTCGATTTCCGTTTGACGCAGCTCGAACGCGGCGGTGCGGCCCCCGCGCAATCGGGCGATGCCGCCCCGGCCGCCGCACAACCCGCCGCCCCCGTGGCGCCCACCGCATCGAATGTTCAAGCCCCCCGCGCGGGCACCAATGTGGCGCCCGGCGAAGCGCGCGTGCTGCTTGTCCCCGGTGCGCCGCCCGCCGCCCCGCAATCGGCGGCGGCACCTGCTGCGGCGGCCGCGCAGTCGGCGATTTCGCTGCCCGCGGGCCCGCCCGAAACGCAGTACGAATTCGCCTACGGGCTTTATCAGCAAGCGGTGCAGGATCGCGGCGATTTCGGCCGCGCGGAAAACGCGCTGCGCCAATTCATCGGCGCGCATGGCCAGCATCGTCTGGCGGGCGACGCGCAATATTGGCTGGGCGAAACCTTCTACGCCCGGCGCGATTGGACGTCGGCGGCGCGCGAATTCGCGGCACAGTTCCGCACCTATCCGCAAAACGCCAAGGCGCCCGATAGCCTGCTGCGTTTGGGCCAATCGCTGGGTCAGCTCAACCGCAAGGACGATGCGTGCGGCACGCTGGCCGAGCTTGATCGCCGCTATCCCAATTCCTCGCAGACGATAAAGATCGCGGCGACCCGCGAACGCCAGCGTCTGCAGTGCCGGGCCTAAGTCCGGGGGAATTCGCGTCGCTCGTCGAAAGGCTCGGCCCTTTCGAACCAAATCCCGTGATTGCCGTCGCCTGGTCGGGCGGGGGCGATTCCACCGCCTTGCTGCTGCTGGCGCGCGATTGGGCGCGGATGCAAGGCGGGCGCGTCGTCGCCCTTCATGTCGATCACGGCTTGCGCGCGGAATCCGCCGCCGAAGCGGCGATGCTTGCGGCACGCGCCAAGGAATGGGGCATCGACTTCGCCGCTCGGCGCTGGGACGGGCCCAAACCGCGCACCGGCGTTTTGGAAGCCGCGCGCGAGGCGCGCTACGCGTTGCTCGAAGCCGAATGCGCGCGGCGCACGATCCTGCATCTGCTGGTCGCGCATAACGCCAACGACCAAGCCGAAACCGTGGCGTTGCGCGCCGAACGACGTTCGGGGGCGTTGGGGCTCGCGGGCATGTCGGCGATCGTCGAACGCGCGCAAATCCGCCTGCTGCGCCCGGTGCTGGGCGTATCGCATGAAACCTTGCTCGCGACGTGCCGAAGCTATGGCGCCGATTGGATCGAGGATCCGTCCAACGCCAACCCGGCGACCGCGCGCGGGCGATTGCGCGAAAGCGCTTTGCCCCAGCCCGATCCGCAAGCCGCGACCGCGCGCCGTGAACGCGAACGCGACTTGGCGCATCGCTTGGCGCTTTCCGTGTCGGTGGCGCCCGAAGGTTTCGCGCGGTTGAACTTGGCGGCGTTGGGCGCGGGCGAATTGGCGGTCGAAGCCTTGGGCCGCATCGCGCGCGCGATCGGCGGCGGCGAATACACGCCGCGCCGCGTGCGCGCGACGGGCGTGTTCGCCGCGTTGATGCGCGGAAGTGCGGCGACCTTGGGGCGTTGCCGCTTCGCGCCGGCGCGCGATGGGCGCATCGTCGTGGCGCGCGAAGCCGCCCCCGCCCCGCCGGAAATCCCAATCCCGCCCGGTGAAATCGTCGGGTGGGACGGGCGTTTCGCGCTGCATCTGCGCGGTGGTCCCCCCGGTTTAACCGTGGGCGCTTTGGGCGACGAAGGCTGGGCCGCTTTGCCGCAGCCCGAGCGTGCGGCGGCAAGGGCGCGCATCCCCTTGATCGCGCGGGCTGTTTTACCCGCTCTGCGAGACCTTGACGGGGTGCTCGCCGTTCCCCACCTCTTGTATGGACGCAACGCGCAAGCGCTTGATACGCTGGCGAAGTTGGACGTCCGGTTCCGTCCGCGCCTGCCCATGGCGCCGGCGGAATTCGTGTGACGCTTTTTCCGGTCTCGAAAGGCTGCGCCTTGAACAATTTCGGCAAGAACCTGGTTCTTTGGGTGATCATCGGCTTGTTGCTGATCGCCCTGTTCAACATGTTCCAGGGGTCGAGCCCGCGCGGCAACGCGCAGCCGATGTCGTATTCCGAGTTCATCTCGAACGTCGATCGCCAGCAGGTGCGCGACGTCACGATCCAAGGCCCCAATCTGCGCGGCTCGCTGACCGACGGTCGCCAATTCGCGACCTACGCGCCCAGCGACCCGGGACTGGTCGATCGCCTGCAGCGCAACAACGTCAATTTCTCGGCCCAGCCGATCGAGGAGCAGATTCATCCGCTGCTCTCCATCCTGCTGTCCTATGCGCCGTTCCTGATCATGATCGGCTTGTGGATCTTCTTCATGCGCCAGATGCAGGGCGGCGGCGGCCGGGCCATGGGCTTCGGCAAAAGCCGCGCACGCCTGCTGACCGAGAAGGTCGGCCGCGTCACCTTCGACGACGTCGCGGGCATCGACGAAGCCAAGGGCGAGCTCGAGGAAATCGTCGAATTCCTGCGCGATCCGCAGAAATTCCAGCGTTTGGGCGGCAAGATCCCCAAGGGCGTGCTGCTCGTCGGCCCGCCCGGCACGGGTAAGACGCTGCTCGCGCGCGCCATCGCGGGCGAAGCCAATGTGCCGTTCTTCACGATTTCGGGCTCCGACTTCGTCGAAATGTTCGTCGGCGTGGGCGCTTCGCGCGTGCGCGACATGTTCGAGCAGGGCAAGAAGAACGCGCCGTGCTTGATCTTCATCGACGAAATCGACGCGGTCGGCCGCCATCGCGGTGCCGGCCTTGGCGGCGGCAACGACGAACGCGAACAGACCCTCAACCAGCTGCTGGTCGAGATGGACGGCTTCGAAGCGAACGAAGGCGTCATCCTGATCGCGGCGACCAACCGTCCCGACGTGCTCGACCCCGCCTTGCTGCGGCCGGGCCGCTTCGACCGTCAGGTCGTGGTGCCGAACCCCGACGTCGCGGGCCGCGAGAAGATCTTGAAGGTCCATCTGCGCAAGGTGCCGCTGTCGCCCGACGTGGACGCCAAGGTGATCGCGCGCGGCACGCCCGGCTTCTCGGGTGCGGATCTCGCCAATCTCGTCAACGAAGCCGCGTTGCTGGCCGCGCGCCGCGCCAAGCGCTTCGTGACCATGGCCGAACTCGAAGACGCCAAGGACAAGGTTATGATGGGCACCGAGCGCCGCTCGATGGTCATGACCGAGAAGGAGAAGGAGCTGACCGCCTATCACGAAGCCGGTCACGCGCTCGTCTCGATCTCCGTCCCCGGCAACGATCCCTTGCATAAGGTGACGATCATCCCGCGCGGCCGCGCGCTGGGCCTCACCATGATGCTGCCCGAGCGCGACAAGCTCTCGATCTCGAAATACGAGATGGAAGCCAAGCTCGCGATGGCCTTCGGCGGCCGCGTGGCCGAGGAAATCATCTTCGGGCCGGAGAACGTGACGACGGGTGCGGCCGGCGACATCCAGATGGCGACCGCGATGGCGCGACGCATGGTGACCGAGTTCGGCATGTCCGAGAAGCTCGGCCGCGTGCGCTACAACGCCAACGAACAGGAAGTGTTCCTGGGCCATTCGGTGACGCAGACGCAGAACATCTCCGAGCAGACGTCGAACCTGATCGATTCGGAAGTGCGCCGCATCGTCGAAGGCGGCGAGGTGAAGGCGCGCGAAGTGCTGAACACCCGCATCGACGATCTGCACAAGCTGGCCAAGGGCCTGCTCGAATACGAAACCCTGTCGGGCGACGAGGTGCAGACCTTGCTGCGCGGCGAGGCGATCGAACGCCCCGACGCCGATGCGCCCCCGCCCAGCGCCAAGACCGGCGGTCGTCGCGGTTCGGTGCCGAGTTCGGGCTCCAAGCCCGCGACCGATCCCGGTGCGGCCCCCGCATAACGCCCAAGAAGACGAAGTTGCGACGAACGGCCCCGCCAAAAAAGCGGGGCCGTTTTCGTTGGGGCGTGCGCGCGATCGTGCTAATTCTGCGCGCATCATGACGACCCGCCGCTTCGACCGTTTTGTCCTCGACCGTCCGCTGGTGATGGGCATCGTCAACACGACGCCGGACTCGTTCTCCGACGGCGGCGATCATTTCGACCGCGACGCGGCGATCGCGCGCGGGCTCGAGCAGATGGCCGATGGCGCGGACATCCTCGATATCGGCGGCGAGTCGACGCGCCCCGGTTCGGCGCCGGTCCCGCCCAACGAAGAACGCCGCCGCGTGGTGCCGGTGATCGAAGCCTTGGCGAAGGCCGGCGCGGTCGTGTCGATCGACACACGCCACGCCGATACGATGAAAGCGGCCCTCGATGCCGGGGCGTCGATCGTCAACGACATCACGGCGCTGACCGGCCCCGGTTCGCTCGACCTCGTCGCCGCGCGCGGTGTGTCGGCGGTGCTGATGCATATGCAGGGCGAGCCCAAGACGATGCAGGCGAACCCGCATTACGACGACGCGCCGCAGGAGATCGCGGATTATCTCGCCGCCCGCATCGCCGCGTGCGAAGCGGCGGGAATTCCACGCGCGAAGGTCAGCGTCGATCCCGGGATCGGCTTCGGCAAATCGGTCGCGCATAACGCGCAGATCCTGGCGCGCATCGATGTGTTGCGGGCGTTGGATGTCGCCGTGCTGATCGGCGTGTCGCGCAAAAGTTTCCTCGGCGCGCTCTCGAAGGGCGAGAAACCCAAGGACCGCTTGCCGGGTTCGCTGGCGGCGGGTTTGGCCGCCGTCGCGCGCGGCGCGGATATTTTGCGCGTCCACGACGTGGCGCCGACGATCCAGGCCTTGAAGGTCTGGCGGGCCATCGAATCGGCGCAATAAACCGCAATAACCCGTGTCTTTACGGGGACTCGCGCGCCGCCTATAAGCGCCGATATGCGCAAGCTTTTCGGAACCGACGGGATTCGCGGCCTCGCCAATGTGGCGCCGATGACGGCCGAAACCGCCATGGCGGTGGCCATCGCGGCGGGCAAGGTGCTGCGCCGCAGCCATCATCGCCCGCGCGTGCTGATCGGCAAGGATACGCGGCTCTCGGGCTATATGTTCGAGAACGCGTTGACCGCCGGCTTCCTGTCGATCGGCATGGACGTGCTGCTGCTGGGGCCCATGCCCACGCCCGCCGTCGCGATGCTCACGCGCTCTTTGCGCGCCGATCTGGGCGTAATGATCTCCGCCTCGCATAATCCGCATCACGACAACGGCATCAAATTGTTCGGCGCCGACGGCTACAAGCTGTCGGACGAATTGGAAGCCGAGATCGAGCGCCATATCGGCGACGATTCCGGCCGCGTGGCGCCGGAAAAACTCGGCCGTGCGCGCCGCATCGACGATGCGCCCGGCCGCTATATCGAATTCGCCAAGGCGACGTTCCCGAAGGGCTTGAGCCTCGACGGGCTCAAGATCGTCGTCGATTGCGCGAACGGGGCCGCCTATCGCGTGGCGCCGACCGTGTTGTGGGAGCTGGGTGCGGAGATCGTGCCGCTCGCCATCGATCCCGACGGTTTCAACATCAACAAGGATTGCGGCGCCACGCATGTCGAAACGCTGCAACAGGCCGTGGTCGCGCATGGCGCGCATGCCGGTCTTGCGCTCGACGGCGACGCCGACCGTTTGCAACTGGTCGACGAGAAGGGGCGCCTGATCGACGGCGACCAGGTTCTCGCCGCCATCGCGCGCGCGTGGAAGGCCGACGGCAAATTGCGCAAGGGCACGGTGGTCGCGACCGTGATGTCCAATCTGGGTTTGGAGCGCTGGCTGGAAGGCGAAGGCCTGACGCTGACGCGCACCAAGGTCGGCGACCGCTACGTGCTGGAAGCGATGCGCGAGCTCGACGCCAATCTCGGCGGCGAGCAATCGGGCCATGTGATCCTGTCCGATTACGCGACGACCGGCGACGGTTTGATCGCCGGGCTGCAGATGCTGGCCGCCATCGTGCAATCGGGCAAGAACGCGAGCGACGTGGCGCATGTGTTCGAAGCTTTGCCGCAATTGTTGGAGAATGTGCGCTTCGCGTCCGCCCCGCCGCTCGACGACGCCAAAGTCAAAGCCGCGATCGCGGCTTCGGAAAAGAAGCTGGGCCGCAACGGCCGCGTGCTGATCCGCAAATCGGGCACCGAGCCTTTGGTGCGCGTGATGGCCGAAGGGCCGACCGACGATGCCGTGCGCGATGCGGTCGGCGGCATCGTGTCGGCGTTGATCGACGCGGGCGGCACCAAAGCCGGCGGCACGAAGGCTTCGGCTCCGGCGGCGAAGCCCGCCCCCAAAGCCGATGCGACCGCAGCGGGCGGGCCGGGGCGGCGCGCGAAGCCCTCGCGTGGTGCGGCGGAGTGACGCCATGAAGGGTCGCGTGTTGATCGTCGCGGGTTCCGATTCCGGCGGCGGGGCGGGGATCCAGGCCGATATCAAGGCCGTGACCGCGAATAACGGCTTCGCGATGACGGCGATCACGGCGCTGACCGCGCAGGATACGCATGGCGTGCACGGCGTGCATGTCGTCCCCGTCGATTTCATCGCCCAGCAGATGCGCCTGTGCCTGCGCGATATCGGTGCCGACGCGATCAAGACCGGCATGCTGCACGACAGTGCGACGATCGAAACGGTCGCCGACACGCTGGAAGCGGAAGCCAAGGGCATCAAGCTGGTCGTCGATCCGGTGATGTACGCCAAAGGCGGCCATCCGCTACTGCTGCCCGAAGCGGTCGCGACCTTGAAGCGGCGCATGATGGTGCTGGCGACGCTGCTGACACCCAATTTGCCCGAAGCCGAAGCGCTATCGGGTATGCGTATCCGCGACGCCGCCGATATGCGCCACGCCGCGCAGGCGATGATCACGCTGGGCTGCCACGCGGTGCTGCTGAAGGGCGGCCATCTGGAATCCGACACGATCGTCGATATTCTGGCGACGCCGGACGGGGTGAAGGTTTTCGAATCCCCGCGCATCGCGACCCAGGCGACGCATGGCACGGGCTGCACGCTGGCCTCGGCCATCGCGACCGGCCTTGCCCAAAATCTCGATCTCGAAAGCGCCGTGACGCGTGCGCGCCAATATGTGCGCCGCGCGATGGAAACGGCCCCCGGCTATGGCGGCGGCCACGGGCCGCTCAACCACGCCCATCCGTTCGACCGTTAAACCCTCGGCACGCTGGAATAGAGCGAGACGAACAGGAAGCGCTTTTGCGTTTCCTCGATCGGGTAATCGTCGTCCATCCAGTTCATGACGTTCGGCGCGAATTCGCGGAAATCGCGCCAGACGCCTTGGCGGCGCAGATGAAGCTGCGTGGCGCGCAACGCGACTTGATCGAGCGTCCAGGCGGCTTGGCGCGTTTCCAGGAAGTGGCGGCAATAGCCCGCGACCTTGTTCGCGAATTCGCGGCCGGCCGGCGTATCGCCGACATAGATCATCGTCGCCAGCAGATGATTGGCGAAATCGTAGCGGATTTTGACGTTGCCGCCTGCGTCCGCCGCCGCCAATTCGTCGAGCCACGGGCGCGGATCGCGCGTGGGCGCCATATCGATGTCGCACACCAAAATCGGCCGGCGATAGCGCGCGAGCAAGGCGGGCAACGCCAGAAACCGCGCGCAAGTGTAATAGGTTTTCGCCGGCATATGCCCGTCGGGCCCGTCGAACCGCGCCAGATCGGTCGTCTCGCGCGTCACCGCGAAATCGAGATGGCCTTGCGTCAAATCCTTCACGCGCGCGAGGCGTTCTTCGCTTTCGCTGGTCGGGTTGACGACATGCAAATGCAGCGCGATGCCGGGCGCGCGGGCCGCGAGATTGCCCGACAGCAATTCCGCGAAGCGCGCGGCATAGCCTGCATCGGCGGCGGCGAAGATCAGCGGCGCATCGCCCTCGGCATAGTCGCCCTCGGGTGCGGCATCGGGCGGCGGGGGCAGGGAGGCGAAGAAATCGTCGTCCAGCGCGATCTGGCGCGAAATTGCCTTGATGTTGAGATGCGCGTCCGCCCCCGCCGGGCCGGGGCATTGGCCCCATTTGGCGAAAGCGTCGCGCGCCCCCGACACATCGTCGAGTTCGGCCAGCGCCGTGCCCAGCCCGTACCACGAGCCGGCGGAGAAGGGCGAACGGGTCAGCGCCGCACGATAGGCTTCGGCCGCGTCGCCCGCACGTTGCAGATCCATCAGCAGATTGCCGCGACGGCGTTCGAAATCGGGACCGTTCTCGCCCAGCGCCTTGGCCGCGTCGAACGCGGCTGAAGCTTGCGCCAAATCGCCGGTCGCGTGTGCGGCACGGCCCAGCAACGCGTGGGCGGGCCCCATCGCGGGGACAAGCGCGACCGCCTGCGCCAACGCATCGCGCGCTTGCGCGAAAGCGCGCCGCCGCAGCAACGCCTCGCCCTCGCGCAATAGCGTCGATGCGTCCGCACTCACGCCTTGCTCGCCTCCAAAATCGCGCGCAGCAGCACGTTGCAGCCCGCTTCGAGATGTTCGGGCTTGGCGTCCTCGATCTCGTTATGGCTGATGCCGTCCTTGCACGGCACGAAGATCATCGTCGTCGGGCAGACTTTGGCCATATAGACCGCGTCGTGGCCCGCACCGGAGATGATGTTCATCGACGAATAGCCGAACGCCGTCGCCCCTTCGCGCACGCGTTCGATCAAATGGGGTGCGAAGGGCGTGGGCGGGAAATACCAGAAATCCTTGATCTCGAGTTCCAGCCCGGCTTGTTCGGCGATCTTGGCGCATTGCGCCTTCAACGCCGCATCCATCGACGACAAGCGTTCGTCGTCTGGATGGCGGAAATCGACGGTGAAGAACACGCGCCCCGGGATCGTGTTGCGGCTGTTGGGGAAGCTTTGGATGAAGCCGACCGTGGCGCAAGCGTAAGGCTGATGGTCGTGGCCGATTTTGTTGACCGCGTCGATCATCCGCGACGCCCCCACCAGCGCATCGCGCCGGCGGCGCATCGGCGTGGGGCCGGCATGCGCCTCTTGGCCCACGACCGTCACCTCGTACCAGCGCTGGCCTTGGGCGCCCGTGACCACGCCGATGGTCTTGTCCTCGGCTTCCAAAATCGGACCTTGCTCGATATGCGCTTCGAAATAGGCGCCGATATTGCGCCCGCCGACTTTCGCGTCGCCGCGATAGCCGATCTTGGCGAGGGCGTCGTCGAAGCGGTTGCCGTCGACGTCGGTTTTCGCTTCGACCTCGTCGACCGGGAACACGCTCGCATAGGCGCCCGAGCCCATCATCGCGGGCGAGAAGCGCGAGCCTTCCTCGTTCGTCCACACGACCACTTCGATCGCGCGATCGGTCTGGATCTTCGCGTCGTGCAGCGTGCGCAGCACTTCCAGGCCCGCGAGCACGCCGTAAACGCCGTCGAACTTGCCGCCGGTCGGCTGGGTGTCGAGATGGCTGCCGGTCGCGATCGCGGGCAATTCGGGGCGCGTGCCTTCGCGGCGCAGGAACATGTTACCGACGCGATCGACCGTGGCCGTGCAACCGATTGTCTTTGCCCAGCGAACGAGCAGATCGCGGCCCTGGCGATCGAGATCGGTCAGTGCAAGTCGTGCGCAACCGCCTTTGGGCGTGGCGCCGATCTCGCCCATCTCCATCAGCGCGGCCCACAGGCGACTTCCGTCGATACGCAAATTATCCATCGAAACTCGCGGGAAAAGTTGATTGCCGAACCCGAAACGTCGCATTCTCCCGGCCAACAGTGCAAGCGGCCAAAGGTAATCGGAGGGAGCGTTATGAGTCGTAAGAAGCCGGAAGAACTGCGTAGTCATCGTTGGTACGGCGTCCAGGATATGCGGTCCTTCGGGCATCGCTCGCGGACCAAGCAAATGGGCTTCGACGCCGAGGATTACGCGGGCAAGCCGGTGATCGCGATCATCAACACGTTCAGCGACGCCAATCCCTGCCACCACCATTTCAAAAGCCGCGTCGAGGACGTGAAGCGCGGCGTGCTCCAGGCGGGTGGCTTCCCGCTGGAAATGCCCGCGATGTCGCTGGGCGAGCCGTTCATGAAGCCGACGACGATGATCTACCGCAATCTGCTGTCGATCGACGTCGAGGAATTGCTGCGCGCCAATCCGGTCGACGGCGTCGTCCTGATGGGCGGCTGCGACAAGACCGTACCCGCCATGCTGATGGGGGCGGCGTCGATGAACATCCCGGCGATCTTCATGCCGGCGGGCCCGATGCTGCGCGGCCATTGGCACGGCAAGACGCTGGGCTCGGGCTCCGACGTCTGGAAATACTGGGCCGAAAAGCGCGCCGGGAATATCGACGACAAGGCGTGGGTCGAAATCGAAGACGGCATCGCGCGCAGCTTCGGCACCTGCATGACGATGGGCACGGCCTCGACCATGGCGTCGGCGGCCGAAGCCTTGGGCATGACGCTGCCCGGCGCCTCGTCGATTCCGGCGGCGGATTCGGGCCATGTGCGCATGGCCGCCGCGTGCGGGCGGCGTATCGTCGACATGGTGTGGGACGATTTGAAGCCCAGCGACGTGATGACGACGCAAGCCTTCGAGAACGCGGTGCTGGCCGTGCTGGCGATCGCCGGTTCGACCAACGCGGTCATCCATCTGATCGCGATGGCCGGGCGCCTCGACGCCAAGCTCGATCTCGACCGCTTCGACGCGCTGTCGCGCAAGGTGCCGATGCTCGGCAATATCCGCCCGTCGGGCAAATACCTGATGGAGGATTTCTTCTACGCGGGCGGCCTGCCGGGCTTGCTCAACCGTATTTCGGGCGATCTGCATCTCGGCTGCGTCACCGTCAACGGCAAGACGCTGGGCGAGAACATCAAGGGTGCGGAAGTCTACGACGACGACGTCATCCGCAAGCGCGACAACCCGGTGAAGGGCGAGGGCGGTTTGGCCGTGCTGCGCGGCAATTTGTGCCCCGATGGCGCGGTCATCAAGCCGCCGGCGGCCGAGCCGCATCTCCTCGTCCATCGCGGGCCCGCTTGCGTGTTCGACAATTACAACGACATGGCCGCGCGCATCGACGATCCGAATCTGAAAGTCACGAAGGATTCGGTGCTGGTGCTGCGCTCGGCCGGTCCGTTGGGGGCGCCCGGCATGCCCGAATGGGGCCAGCTGCCGATTCCGAAGAAGCTGCTGCAGGAAGGGGTGCGCGACATGGTGCGCATTTCCGACGCGCGTATGTCGGGCACGAGCTACGGCGCTTGCGTGCTGCACGTGGCGCCGGAATCCGCCCTGGGCGGGCCGCTCGCTTTGGTGCGCGACGGCGATATCATTTCGCTCGACGTGCCCGGCCGGAAGCTGACGCTGGAAATCTCGGACGCCGAAATGGCCAAGCGCAAGGCCGAGTGGAAGGCGCCGAAACCGCATTATCCGCGCGGCTTCGGCATGCTCCATTTGAAGCATGTCACGCAGGCGAACGAAGGCTGCGACTTCGACTTCCTGCGGGGCACGGCCCCGATTCCGGAGCCGGAAATCCACTAGAGGTAAAGCGGCGGGTCATGCTCTAATCGCCCCTGTCGAAGGGCCCCATACGAGGGCCCGGACGAAAGGGGAGGTTCGCATGATCCGTCGGCTTTTGCCGGCTGTGGTGGGTTTGGCCGTTTTGGCCGCCGTCGCACCGGCCCACGCGCAAGGCGCCAACAACTACCGCCTGATGACCGGCCCGCAGGGCGGCGTTTGGGTGCCGCTGGGCGGCGCCCTTAAGAATATCTGGGAAAAGGCGATCCCGGGCCTGTCGGTGCAAACGCTGCCGGGGGCGGGCATCGCCAATGTGCGCGGCGTGGACGAAGACCGCGCCGAAATCGGTTTCGGCAACTCGATCTCGACCGTCGACGGCGTCAACGGCGTCGATCCGTTCCCGCGCAAGGCGGCGAATGTGTGCCAGATGGCCTCGCTCTATCCGCAGTATTTCCAGATCGTGGTGAACGAGGATTCGGGCATCAATTCGGTGCGCGATCTGAAGGGCAAGGCGATCGCCGTGCAGACGCGCGGCAACACGGCCGAAGTGATCACCCAGCACATCCTGAAGACGGTCGGCATGTCCTACACGGACATGAAGGTCAATTTCCTGCCGTCCTACAACGACGCGGTGTCGCTGCTGAAGGACGGCCACGCCCAGGCCTTCACCCTCGGCACCACGATCCCCGCGTCGTCGGTGATGGACCTCGCCACCTCGCGGCGCATCCGCGTGCTCGACCTGAAAGATTCCGTCGACCCGATGAAGAAGATCAATTCGGGTTACGTCGCGGTTACGCTGCCGGCCAACACCTATCCCAACCAGCCGGCGGCGGTGACCAAGATCGGCTACGCGGCGCATCTGATCGTGTCGTGCAAACTGCCCGAAGACCGCGTCTACACGATGATGCGCGCGATCCAGGACAGCATGCCCGATCTGGTCGCGGTGAATAAGGCGATGGAGGGCATCACCCCCGCCGCGATGGGCGAGGATATCGGCGTGCCGTTCCATCCGGGCGCCAAGAAGTTCTATGTCGAACGCGGGGTGAAGATGTAAGGCGCGACGGGGCCGGCGGCGCAAGACCGCCGGCCCTTTTGCGTTTCGGGGACGGGGCTTCGCAAAATATGACGTATACGCGCGCGATCGCTTGGCTGATCGGCATCATCGGTGCCGTCATGTCGCTGTGGCATATGTGGGTGATCGCGGCGGCCCCCCCTGAAGCTTTGTTCTTCCGCGGCGGGCATTTGCTCTTCGCGATGGTCCTCGTCTTCCTGATCCACCCGTTCCGGGGCGACAAGCGCGGCGAACCCGGAATCGTCGACTGGCTATGCCTCGCGGGCTCGCTGGTCGTCGTGTTCTATCTATTCGTCAATTACAAATACCTCATCAACCGTATTCCCTATATCGACGACCCGACGGCGCTCGATCAGATCATGGCGGTCGCGTGCATCGTGCTGGTGATGGAAGCCACGCGCCGCGTGATCGGCTGGGCGCTGCCGATCACCGCGATGCTGTTCCTAGGCTACGCGTTGTTCTTCACCAATATCTCGCTGCCGTCGACGCTCGATCAGATCTACCTCACCACCGAAGGCATTTTCGGCTCGACGCTGGGCGTGTCGGCCGCGTTCGTGCTGGTCTTCGTGCTGTTCGGCTCGTTCATGGAACGCTCGGGCACGGGCCAGTTGTTCATGGATTTCGCGCTGGCGCTGACCGGCCGCCAAGCGGGCGGGCCGGGCAAGGTCGCGGTCGTGTCGTCGTCGCTGTTCGGCACGATCTCGGGCTCGGCCGTCGCCAACGTCATGGTCGACGGACCGATCACCATTCCGCTGATGAAACGCACGGGCTTCACCAAGCATTTCGCGGCCGGTGTGGAATCCGTCGCCTCGACCGGCGGGCAGATCATGCCGCCGATCATGGGGGCGGCCGCATTCGTGATGGCCGAATATCTCGCCGTTTCGTATTTGCAGGTCACGATCTGGGCGCTGATCCCGTCGCTGCTTTATTACCTCGCGTGTTTCGGCGCGGTGCATTTCGAAGCCAAGCGCGCGGGCCTCAGCGGCGTGCCGGAAAACGAATGCCCGAAGCTCGGCGCCGTGTTGCGCGAGCGCGGGCATTTGTTCATTCCGGTGGCGATCGTGTTGGGCGGGATGCTCGCGGGCTATTCCGCGCCGCTCGCCGCGTTGGCGGGCACGATCGCCTGTTTGCCGGTGGCGCTGCTGCGCGCGAATACGCGCGAAGGGATCACTTGGTGGACGGTCGTGGACGCGCTGATCGACGGCGCCAAAAACGCGCTCGCCGTCGCGATGGCGTGCGCTTGTGCGGGCATCGTCATCGGCGTGATCGCGCTGACCGGGATCGGCATTTCTTTCACCCAGATCGTGCTGGCGCTGGCGCAGAACAATCTGTTCCTGGCGCTGGTCGTCACCGGCATGGCGGGGATCGTGCTGGGCATGGGCATGCCGACGACACCCGCCTATATCATCATGGTGTCGCTGCTCGTGCCCGCGATCATGAAATTGGGGGTGGTGCAGCCGGCGGCCCACATGTTCGCGTTCTACTTCGCCATCCTGTCGGCGATCACGCCGCCGGTGGCGCTGGCGGTGTTCGCGGCGGCGAGCCTGGCGGGGGCCGATCTCTGGAAGGCGGGCTGGGCCGCCGTGCGCATCGGGGCGGCGGGCTTCATCGTGCCCTTCATGTTCGTCTACCAGCCCGCGATCCTGATGATCGGCGAGTGGAGCGACATCGTGTCCGCACTGATCACGTCGTCGATCGGCTGCCTGCTGCTCGCGGCGGGCTTGCACGGCTATCTGCTGCGCCGCAGCCGGCTATGGGAAAGTGCGGCATTGATCGCCGCCGCGCTGGCGCTGATCTTCCCCGGCTGGCAATACGATTTGCTGGGCTTGGGGCTCGCGGCGGCCGTCGTCGTCGCGCAGAAGACGACGGCGGCCCCGGTGCGCGCGTAGTTAGAACGCGGTCTTGGCCCCCGACAACGCGGCGAGGCCGGCGAGTGCGACTTCGATATCCTGCTCGCCGGTCCCCGAGCCCACGCCGATCGCGCCGATCACTTTGCCGTCGACGACGATCGGGAAGCCGCCCTTCAAATTGGTGAGCTTGCCTTGCGTCGCGGCGACCAAGCGGCCTTCGAGAACCGCGTCGGGAATGCCGCCGGTGGGCACGCGGCTCGACGCCGCCGTCTTCGCCTTCATCGTCGCGGAATCGATCGACAGCACCTTGGCGCCGTCCATGCGCGCGAAGGCGAGCATATGGCCGCCATCGTCGCTGACGACGATGCATTGCGGCACGCCCATCGCGTTCGCCTTGGCCACCGAAGCCGCCAAAATCTTGTTGGCGCCTTCATAGGTCAACTTCAGATGCGGGACGGTGTCGGCCATTTCGGGTTCCATTCTTCGAGGAGTCGGAAAAAGACTTTTGCCCAAGAAAAAGGGCCGCTGCCAGAGGGCGCGGCCCAAGTTGGGGAGAAACCTGTCCGCCAACGGGAAACGGGAAGCAGGTTCCCAATCCCGGCGCGTACATGAATTACTTAATGCAGGTCGCGTGCCAATCAGGCGGCGGTCTTCAACGCGGCGTCGCGCGCCGTGTCGATCCGCGTTTGCAGCTCGTCCGTCGACAAGCCCGCTTTCGCGGCGGCGGCAAGGCCGATGCCCAAAGTCAGGACCAAACTCGCCAGCGTCGCGGCCTTGTCCGCCGGCAAAAACCGCGCGAAAGCCGCCGCCACGCGTTGTTCTGACTCGCGGGCGAGCCTCAGCGCCATCGCGCGCCATCTTGCATCGATCCCGGCCGCTTCGCCTAAAACGCAGGCGACCAGGCAGCCGGGCGGGCGATTTCGCATGCAGCTATTGGCTTGCATGACGCCGAAGAAATCCCGGATCGCGGTATTCAGGTCGGGTGCGGCCTCGATCGCGGCCACGCCCGCCCGGCCCGGGCCCTCGGCGTAGCGGGCGACGGCTTTTTCGAACAAATCCGCCTTGTCACCGAACGCGCCATACAGGCTGGGCCGGTTGATGCCCATCGCCTCGGTCAGCTGGTCCAGCGACGCGCCTTCGTAGCCGTAGCGCGAGAACACGTCGATCGCGGCGTCCAAGGCGGCGTTTTCGTCGAAATTGCGGGGTCGGCCCATTTTCATACCTTTCAGTAAGAAACCCCCTTGTACCCGGCGGGGCACGTCCTATTTGTACCAAACAGTAAGAAACGGTGCAATCCCGCACCGCATTCCCCAAAAGGCTTCCTCCCATGTCCCGTCTTCAAGGCAAGACCGCTCTCGTCACCGGCGGCACGACCGGTATCGGTCTCGAAACCGCGCGCCGCTTCCTGGCCGAAGGGGCCCGCGTCGCGATCACTGGCAACAACCCCGACAATCTCGCCGCCGCGGCGAAGGATCTGGGCGGCAACGTGCTGACGATCCGCGCCGACAGCGCGTCGGTCGCCGCACAGAAGGATCTCGCGGCGCAGATCGCGGCGAAATTCGGCAAGCTCGACATCCTGTTCGCCAATGCGGGCATCGCGCTGTTGGCGCCGTTCGACACATTCACCGAAGCCGATTACGACAAGCAGATCGACGTGAACGTGAAGGGCCCGTTCTTCCTGACCCAGGCGCTGCTGCCGCATTTCGCGGCCAAGGCGTCGATCATCTACACGGCGTCGGTCGTCGCCAGCGTGGGCTTCGGAAATTCGCAAGCCTATTCGGCCAGCAAGGGCGCCATCCTGGCGATGAGCCGTGCTTTGGCGGTCGATCTGGTCGGGCGCGGCATCCGCGTCAACACGATCAGCCCCGGCCCGGTCGTCACGCCGATCTTCGGCAAGATCGACATGCCTGCCGACCAGCGTGCGGGCATGGCCGCGCATATCGCATCGACCGTGCCGATGAAGCGCTTCGGCGAGCCCGTCGAAATCGCCAACGCGGCGGTGTTTCTGGCGTCGGACGAAGCCTCGTTCGTCACCGGCTCCGACTTCATCGTCGATGGCGGTGTGGTCGCGGCTTAAGCGGGACGCAGCCAAATGGCGGTGTCGTGGAACACGGCACCGCCCGCGGGGAAACCGGGATCGGCGGAGGTCAGCAGATTGATGCCGATCCCTTCCTCGAACGCCGCATTGGGCCAAATGCTTTCGACCACGACCGTGCCCGGCAACACGCCGTCGAAGGCTTTGGCGTGCACGACCAGCGAGCCTTTGTCGTTGCCCAAGCGCACGCGCGCGCCATCCGCGATGCCGAGCTTGGCCAGCGCGTCCGGGTGAATCATCGCCGTCGGGCGTTGCTCGCGTTCCTGACTGCCCGGCGTTTCGGTGAAGGTCGAATTCAAGAATGTGCGCGCAGGTGCGGCCACAAGCCGGAAGGGTTTGTCCGCCGTCGGCGCGTCGTAATTCGTCATCTGCGTGGGCAGCGACGGCATTTCCGCCCAGGCGGGACCGAGCTTCGCCCAATCGGCGTCGAAATGGAATTTGCCGTCGTCGTGGCCGAAGCCGTCGAGGAAGTGCGCGCGCTCGAACGATAGGGCGCGATCGTACCAGCGCCCGGCATGGACTTCGTCGGCCGACGGATAGCCCGACGCTTTCAGCGTCCAATCGACGATGTCCCATTCGCTCATCGCGAAGCCGCGATGCTCGGCCCCCAAACGCTTGGCAAGCTCGCAAAGCACCCAGTGATTGGATTGGGCTTGCGCGTAGGGCTCGACCACTTTGCGCGCGACCTGCAAATAGGTGTGGCCGCCGGCCTGATAGATGTCGTCGTGCTCCAGGAACGTCGTTGCGGGCAGCACGATATCGGCCATGCGCGCCGTCTCGGTCAGAAACTGCTCGTGCACGCAGACGAACAAATCGTCGCGCAGGAATCCGGCGCGTACTTTGGCGAGGTCCGGCGCCACGTTCATCGGGTTGGTGTTCTGGATGAACAGCGCCGTCACCGGCGGGCCGTCGCCAAGGTCGCGCTTATCGCCGGTCAGCACCGGGCCGATGCGGCTTTGATCGAGTTCGCGCACGCGCGTATCGAGTCTGTCGAGGCCTTGGATCAGCGTCTTGTCGAGCGCGTAAATCGCCGATTGCGCGTAGAGGGCCCCGCCGCCTTCGTGCCGCCAAGCGCCCGTGATCGCGGGCAGGCACGACGCCGCATGCATCGACGACGCGCCGTTGCGATGGCGCGCGAAACCGTAACCCAGGCGCAAGTAAGCGCGTTGCGTCGAACCGTAGAGACGCGCGAATTCGCGGATCGTTTCGGCCTTCACGCCGCAAACGCCTTCGGCCCATTCGGGCGTCTTGTCGGCGACATGGGTTTCGAGCGCCACGGCGCCGCGCGTGTAGCGCGCGATGTAGTCGCGGTCGGCGAAGCCTTCGGCGAACAACACATGCATCACGCCCAGCGCCAAGGCGGCGTCCGTACCCGGCTTCACCATCAAATGCAGATCGGCCTGTTGCGCCGTGCCGGTGCGATAGGGATCGACGACGACCAGCTTCGCGCCGCGCGACTTCTTCGCGCGCGAAATATGGGTCATCACGTTGACCTGGGTGGAGACGGGATTGCCGCCCCACATCACGATCAAATCGGACTTCGCGATCTCGCGCGCGTCGGTGCCGCGCTTGGCGCCCGCACCCGCCAGCCAGCCCGCATCGGCGAGCGTGATGCAGATCGTCGAATACTGGCGCGAATAGCCCATGACGTTGCGCAAGCGGTCGATGCCGTCGCGCTGCACCAAGCCCATCGTCCCGGCATAGAAATAGGGCCACACGGTTTCGGGCCCGTATTTCGCCGCCGCCGCTTTCAGCTTCGCGGCGGTTTCGTCGAGCGCTTCGTCCCACGAGATCGGCGCGAAGCCATCCGGCCCGCATCCCTTGGGACCAATGCGGCGCAGCGGTACCGACAAACGGCCGGGATGATGCTGGCGTTCGGCGTAGCGCGCCACCTTCGCGCAGATTACGCCGGCCGTGTAGTCGTTGGCGGCGGCCCCGCGCACCTTGCCGATCCGCGACTCGGACAGTTTCTCGATCTCCAGCGCGCAAACGCTGGGGCAATCATGCGGACAAACCGAGGAATGCCAATCTTTCGCGAGAGGGCTTGAATCGGGCATCCCCGGACGGTAGGGGAGCGTGTCACCCGCTTCAAGCCAGAAAGCCGAACATGACCGAATCCTGGATCGTCCGCCTTCCCGCCCGCGATATCGCGAACCGCGTGCGCAGCCGCCAGCTTTCCGCGACCGACGTGCTCGAAGCGCATCTGGCGCAGATCGCGGCCGAGAACCCGCAGGTCAACGCGGTCTGCACGCTGGCGGAGGAGAAGGCGCGCGGCTGGGCGGCGGAGATCGACGCCAAGATCGCCAATGGCGAGGATCCGGGTTTGCTGGCGGGCGTGCCCGTCGGCATCAAGGACGTGCATCCGACCGCCGGCATCCGCACGACCTGGGGCTCGCCGACCAAGGCCGATTTCGTGCCGGAGGAAGACGCCGCCACCGTGCTGCGCGTCAAGGCGGCGGGGGCCGTCGTCATCGGCAAGACCAACACGCCCGAATACGCGGCCGGGGCGAATACGTTCAACGACGTGTTCGGCGCCACGCGCAACCCGTGGGATCTTTCCAAAAGCGCGTCGGGTTCGACCGGCGGCGGCGCGGCGGCACTCGCCTCGCGCATGATCGCGCTGGCCGATGGTTCCGATCTTGGCGGCAGCTTGCGCACGCCCGCGTCGTTCTGCGGCGTCGTCGGCTTGCGCCCGACGCCGGGTCTGGTGCCGTCCTATCCCACCACGCGCTATTTCGACATGCTGCCGGTCGCGGGCCCGATGGCGCGCGACGTTGGCGATACGGCGCTGATGCTGCAAGCGCTGGCGGGCGAGGACCCGCGCGATCCGCGCACCTTCCCGACCAACGGGCGCGACTTCGCGGGCGCGCCGGCGAAGAGCGTAGAAGGCATGCGCATCGCCTATATCTCCGACTTCGCCAAGATCGGCGTGGAGCCGGAGATCGACGAGATTTGCCGCGCGGCCGCCTATCAGATCGGCACCTGGGGCGCGAAGGTCGAGGAGATCGATCTCGATCTTTCCTTCGCGCGCGAAGCGTTCCTGCAATTGCGCGGGCAGTTGATGGTGACCGCGCATCTCGACCGCATCGGCTTGGTCGATAAATTCGGCCCCAATCTCGCGGGCAATATCCGCCGCGGTTTGGCGCAAGGGCCCAAGGACGTGGCGCAGGGCGAAGTCACGCGCTCGAAACTCGTCGATGCATGGACGGCGGTGTTCGCCAAATACGACGCGGTGTGCTGCCCGTGCTCGCCGGTGGCGCCGTTCCCGGTCGAGCAGAATTATCCCGAGACGATCGGCGGCAAGAAGATGTCGAGCTATATCGATTGGGTGGCGCCGACCTTCCTGGTCACGATGGCGGGCATGCCGGCGATCTCGGTGCCCGCGGGTCTCGACGCGAACCGCTTGCCGGTGGGCTTGCAGATCGTCGGCCGCCGCCATCGCGAGGAACAGGTGCTGGCTTTGGCCGCGAAGGTCGAGCAGATGCGCCCGATCGGTTTCGCGCCTTCACATGCCTGAGCGGCTGCGGCCCGTCACCCAATAGGCGTAGACGAGCTGCAGCAGGAAGGGGGCGAGCATCGCGGGCCACGGCGCTTGGCCCAGCCACAGCGCCGCGTTGCCCTGGATCGCCGCCATGGCCGCGAGGAACAACGCCACGCGGCCATGCGCGAACCCGGCTTGGTTCAAGCGCTGATAGAGATGCGTGCGATGGGCGGCGAGCACGTTCTCGCCCGCCATCGCGCGGCGCGCGGCGGTGAAGATCGTATCGAACAGGAAATGCATCAGCAGCAGCGGCACCAGCCAGAAGGCAAGCCCGCTGCTATCGTCGCGTGCCGCCAGCACGCCCAATCCCGCGAAGGCGAAGCCCAGGAATTGCGAGCCGACATCGCCCATGAACACGCGCGCGGGCGGCTTGTTGACGATCAGGAAACCGAAACACGCGGCCGCCAAAACGAAGGCGAGTTTCGCCGTGCCGTCCAAGCCCATCATCAACGCGGCGAGGCCCAGGAAGATCGCGGCGACGGTGCCGGTCGCCCCGGCCAATCCGTCGAGCCCGTCCATGAAGTTGTAGGCGTTCGTCAAACCGACGAACCACAGCAACGTGATCGCCGTGCCCGCGAGGCCGAGCTCGACGACGCCGAATACCGGCAAAGCGACGCGATCGAAAACGAGCCCCGAACCCATCGCGACGAACGCCGCCAGAAATTGCGCGCCGAATTTGACGATCGGACCTTGCGCCTTGCGGTCGTCGGCCAAGCCCGCGATCGCCGCGATGGCCGCGCCGATCGCCAGCCCCATCATTTCGGGCGTCGGGCTCGCGACGACCGCACCACCCGCCAGCGCGCCGATCACCAATCCGATGCCGCCGCCGCGGGGCGTGGGCAGAATATGCGACGAGCGTTCGTTGGGCGTGTCGACCAGCACGCGATAGCGCGCCATCGCCTCGGCGCCGGCGTAACCGGCAAGGCCGGCCAGGAGAATCGCGATCAAACTCGGGCTCATAGCGCCTTGCTAGCCCGTTTGGCGGCCGCCTCCAAGAGTCTTGGGCGTCGCCGGGCAATCGGCCCAAAAAATGGGCAGGCACATATTCGACCTCAATAAAATCAAAGGCTTGATTGTATTCAATTCCTGGAATGACGGTTGCAAGACGAGGGGCAACGATACCAACCCAGGCAGGTCCGGACCCTCATGAATCGCGACAAAATGATCGTCTATGTCACGCCGATCGCCACCGTGATCGGCCTGTTCCTGTTCTGGGAAATCGCATGCGTCGCCTTCAAAATCCCGCCCTTCATTTTGCCGCGCCCGTCGGTGATCTGGTCGACGCTGCTGCTGCGCTGGGGCCCGATCTGGAGCAACGCGGCCTTCACCCTCGCGACCACGATGGGCGGCTTCGCGCTGGCCGTGGTCGTCGGGCTGTTCCTGGGCCTCGCCATCGGCGCGTCGCGCGTCATCTATGCCGGCGTCTATCCCGTGCTGATCGGCTTCAACTCGATCCCCAAAGTCGCGGTCGTGCCCGTGCTGGTGATCTGGTTCGGTATCGGCGCCGTGCCCGCCGTGCTGACCGCGTTCATGATCGCCTTCCTGCCGATCGCGGTGAACGTCGCCACCGGCCTTGCGACGATCGAGCCCGAAATGCGCGACGTGATGCGCTCGCTCGGCGCGCGCAAACTCCAAATTCTTTGGAAGGTCGGCATTCCGCGCTCGCTGCCCTATTTCTTCGCCTCGCTGAAAGTCGCGATCACGCTCGCTTTCGTAGGCTCCGTCGTCGCCGAAACGGTCGCGTCGAACGAAGGTATCGGCTACCTGATGATCGCCGCCTCGTCGCGTTTCGACGTGCCGCTCGTCTTCGCCGGGCTGATGGTCATCGCGGTGATGGGCGTCATCATGTACGGCGTCACCGTGGCGCTCGAACAGCACTTCACCGGCTGGGCGACGCGCGGCCAAGAAGGGACCTAAGTCCCTTCCTCCAAAAGGCTGGATTTCGGGGCCGCGACTTGCGAAGGTCGCGGCCCTCATCCGTTTGGGAGAAACAAAGAATGACCATTCAGCGTATCAAGCCGGGCGCACGTATGAGCCAGGCCGTCGTCCACGGCTCGACCGTCTATGTCGCGGGCCAAGTGGCCGCGGATCCGGTGCCGGACGTGAAGAAGCAGACCCAGCAGATCCTGGCGCAGATCGACGAATTGCTCGCCGCCGCCGGCAGCGACAAGACCAAGCTTCTGTCGGCGACGATCTATCTGCCGGATATCCGCCACTTCGCCGATATGAATTCGGTGTGGGATGGCTGGGTCAGCCAGGGCAACACGCCCGCGCGCGCGACCGTGCAGGCGAACCTCGCCGGTCCGCAATACTGGGTCGAAATCGCCGTGATCGCGGCGATCTAAACCGCGACTAACCGCGTCGCGGCGGCGTGCACGCGTAAAAGCTGTGCCGCCGCCGCGATCGCGATCGCGTGCGGATGTTTGTCCGCGATTCCGTCGTCGCCGATCGGGCAGACGAGAGACGAGGGATCGATCCCCTTGGCTGCGAGGCGCGCTTCGAACCTTGCGCGCTTGCTGGCCGACCCGATCAACCCGACGAAACCCAAATCGCCGCGCTTGAGCAAACGTTCGACGATCGCGAGATCGAGGTCGTGGCTATGCGTCATGACCAGCGCCGCCGCACCCGGCGGCAAATCCTTCGCGGCGTCTTCGGCGAATGCCTCGACACGGCGCGTGGCGTTCGCGGGCAGCAAAGCGGGGAATTGCTCGGGCCGCCCATCGACCAGCGTCACGCGCCAGGGCAAGCCGGCGAGGTGATGGACCAAAGCCTTGCCGACATGGCCGGCGCCAAAGATCCATACCTGGAATTCCGGCGCGGCGAAGGGCTCGATCGCGAGCGTGACGGCGCCGCCGCAGCATTGGCCGAGCTTGGGCCCCAGCGCAAAACGCTCGACATGCGGGGCGGTTTCGCGCCGCGCGATCAGATCGCGCGCGATCTCGATCGCCTTCATTTCCAGATGGCCGCCGCCGATCGAGCCGACCTGGCCTTGCGCATCGACCAGCATCTTCGTGCCGGCCTCGCGCGGGGAGGAGCCTTCGACCGTCAGCACGGTGACGAGCGCGCAAGCCGTGCCCGCCTGGCGGTGGCGCGTCAGCGCGGCCAGCCAATCTTCGGACGGCAAGGGCAGGAATTCGCCGGTCATGTGCCCGCCTTCGCCGTGTCGATCGCGTTCAACACGCGCTCGGGCGTCGCTGGCGCGACCAGCAGCGGATAGCGGCCGGGCACGGCGGCCGCGCACGCATCCTGCAATGCCAGGAAGGGGGCAGCGGCGAGCGTGAGCGGCGGCTCGCCCACGGCCTTGGATTTATGCACGGTCTCTTCGACGTTTTCCGCCGGCGCCCACAAACGCGCGCGGAATTGTGTCGGCATATCGCGCGCGATCGGAATTTTATAGGTCGAGGGCGCATGGGTGCGTAAGCGCCCGGTCTTGTCGAACCAGATTTCTTCGCTGGTCACCCAGCCCATGCCCTGGATGAAGCCGCCTTCGACCTGGCCCAGATCGACCGCCGGATTCAGCGACCGGCCGGTGTCGTGCAAAATCTCCGCGCGGTCGATCTTGTATTCGCCGGTCAGCGTGTCGATCGTCGCCTCGCAATAGGCCGCCCCATAGGCGAAATAAAAGAACGGGCGGCCCCAGGCCTTGGCGCGATCCCAATGGATCTTCGGCGTGGAATAGAAGCCGGTCGCCGACAGCGACACGCGCGCGTTATAGGCGCGCCACACGGCTTCCTCGAATTTCATCGACTTGCCGGCGGCGTGAACCATGCCCTCGGCGAAACGCACGTCCGTTTCCGACACGCTGTGAAGCCCGGCGACGAATTGTGCGAGGCGCTGCTTGATCTCGGCCGCCGCGCGTTTGGCCGCTTGACCGTTGAGGTCGGACCCCGCCGACGCGGCGGTGGCCGAGGTGTTCGGCACTTTGCCGGTATCGGTCGCGGTGATGCGCACGCGTTCCAGCGCCACGCCGAAT
Organism: Tagaea sp.; assembly: GCA_965228135.1. Classification (GTDB taxonomy): domain Bacteria; phylum Pseudomonadota; class Alphaproteobacteria; order CACIAM-22H2; family CACIAM-22H2; genus Tagaea. The sequence continues at coordinate 2,369,049 of OZ245798.1, read as the reverse complement.
TCATGGGCGACGATCTGCGCGATCTTGATGTGCAGACCTTGGCCCATTTCGGTGCCGCCATGGTTCAGCGAGATCGAACCGTCGTTATAGACGTGGACCAGTGCGCCGGCCTGATTGAACTGGATCGCGGTGAAGGAGATCCCGAATTGGATGGCGCACAGCGCCATGCCCTTTTTCAGGATCGGATTGGCCGCGTTGAACGCGTCGATTTCCTTGCGGCGCGCATCGTAATCCACGTCCTTGGCGAGGTCGGCGACGATCTTGTCAGCGACGAAATCCTCGACCGTTTGGCCGAAATGCGTCTGCGCACGCGGCGCGGGGCCGTAGAAATTCCGCTGCCGCACGGTCAGCGGATCGAGGCCGCGATGACGCGCCACGCGATCGACGATGTGCTCGGCCGCCAGAATGCCTTGCGGGCCGCCGAAGCCGCGAAACGCCGTGTTGGACTGCGTGTGCGTCTTGCACGGATAGCCGGTCGCGCGGACGGCGGGGATGAAATAGGTGTTGGTCGTGTGGAACAACGCGCGGTCGACGATCGATGTCGACAGATCGGCGACATGGCCCGCGCGCGCCGCGTATTCGATGTCGAGTGCGAGCAGATTGCCGTCGTCGTCGAAGCCCACCTCGTAGCGCACGCGAAAATCGTGGCGCTTGCCCGAGATCATGAAATCGTCGTCGCGGTCGACGCGGTATTTGACCGCGTGGCCGGTGCGCCGGGCCAGCAGCGACGCGATGCAGGCGAAAATCGCGGGCTGGGTCTCCTTGCCGCCGAACCCGCCGCCCATGCGGCGCATTTCGACCGTCACTTGGTTCGCGGAGAGGTTCAAACAGCCCGCGACCATTTTCTGGACTTCGGACGGGTGCTGCGACGACGACAGCACGCGCATCTGCCCGTCTTCGAGCGGATAGGCGAGTGCGATATGCCCTTCGAGATAGAAATGGTCCTGCGCGCCGTTGGCGAATTCGCCTTTCAGGCGATGCGGCGCTTTGGCGAGGGCGGCGGCCACGTCGCCGCGTTCCATCTTATAGGGCGGGGCGACGTAAGCCTTCTGCGCCATCGCATCGTCGATGGTCAGGATCGCGGGCAGGTCTTCGTAGACGATCTTCGCCTTCTTCGCCGCCGCGCGTGCGCGCTTCACGTTGTCGGCCGCAATGGCGACGACCGGTTGGCCGATATATTCGACCACGCCGCTCGCCAGGATCGGCTCGTTCGGAAAGATCGGGCCGACATCGTTGCGGCCGGGAATATCGCGCCAGCAGATCGCCGCATGCACGCCCGGCGAATTCAGCACGTCGCCCAGATCGATCGACACGATCTTGGCATGCGCCTTGGGCGACAGCAGGCAATAGGTTTCGAGCCCGCCTTTGGGCATGGGCACGTCGTCGACATAGACGGCTTCGCCCGCCACATGCAGGGCCGCACTATCGTGCTTCGCCGATTTGCCGATCGGGTCGAATGTCGGCGCGGCGATGGCGGGGGCGTAGCGCTCAGCCATAGCGCACCACCCGCGTCGCGGCCGTGCCCGCCGTTTCGTGCCAGAACCGCGCGATCAAATTCGCCGCGACTTTGGCGCGATATTCGGCCGAAGCGCGCATATCGTCGAGCGGCGCGAAATCCGCCGCGATCGCCGCACCCGCGTTTTGCGCCGCGTCGAGCGTCCATTTCTTCCCGATCAACGCGGCCTCGGCCTTCGCGGCGCGCTTGGGGATCGCCGCCATGCCGCCATAGGCGAGGCGCGCCGCCGTCACGACATCGCCGTCGAGATCGAGCGCGAACACGCCGCACACGGCCGAAATATCGTCGTCGAAACGCTTCGACACCTTATAGGCCGCGAGCTTCGTCGCCGCGCTCGGCAAGGGAACGCGCACGGCGGCGACGATCTCGCCCGGCGCCAAGGCCGTCTTGCGATAATCGAGGAAGAAATCGGCGAGCTTCAGCGTGCGCGTGCCCTTCGTCCCGAACAGCTCGAGCTCGGCGTCGAGGGCGAGGAACATCGGGGGCGAATCGCCGATGGGCGAGGCGTTGGCGATATTGCCGCCGATCGTGCCCGCATTGCGCACCGGGGGGCCTGCGAAACGCGCGAGCAATTCGTCGAGCGCCGGGAAGGCCGCGACAAGCGGCGCCATCGCTTGGGTCCAGGTGAGGCCGGCCCCCAATTCGAGATGCGTCGCGGTGCGCGAAACGCGCTTCAACTCGGCGATTTCGCCCAGCGAGACCAGGATCGGGAAATCGCGCTGCGCCTTGGTCACTTCCAAGCCCAGATCGGTGCCGCCCGACAGAAGCCGCGCATCCGGGTTCGCCGCCATCACCAGCGCGAGCTCGGCGAGATTGCGGGGCGCGAAGAATTTCCGCCCGTCGGCTTCGTAGACGAAACCATGATCGTGTTTGAACGCGGCGAGCAGATCGCCGACATTCGCATCGCGCGGATCGGGCACCGCCGGCGTGTCGAACATCTTCGCACCCGCTTCCAGGATCGGGCGATAGCCCGTGCAGCGGCACAGATTGCCGCCCAAAGCGCGGTCGAGCGTTTCGCGGCTCGGCGGCATCGGGCCCTGATAGGTGCGGTGCAGGTGATAGAGCGTCATCACGAAGCCGGGCGTGCAGAAGCCGCATTGCGCGCCATGCGTTTCGACCATCGCCGCTTGCACCGGGTGCAACGCGCCGTCCGCCGCCTTCAAATCCTCGACGGTCAGAAGCTGTTTGCCGTCGAGCGTGGGCAGGAACTGGATGCAGGAATTGACCGAGCGCGATTGAAGCGCGCCGTCGGCGCCGCGCTCGACCAGCACCACGGTGCAGGCCCCGCAATCGCCCTCGGCGCAGCCTTCCTTGGTGCCGCAACGCCCGCCATCGCCGCGCAGCCATTCCAGCACGGTCGTGGTCGGCGCCACGCCGGACACTTCCACGGGTTTGCGGCCCAGCAGGAAACGGATCGGGTCGGTCAAACAAGGCTCCCAAGAAGGGGGTCAATACCGCCCCAGAATATGCAAGAATCGGGCGGAACGCATCCCCCGCCGCCCTATACCCTTATGGAATCGCAGGATAAACCGACGGCCCAAATCCGCGCCAAAGCGCTCGAACTCGGGTTCGAGGCGGTTGGGTTCGCGCGCGCCGCGTCCAGTGAACAAGCGCGCGAAGGCCTGCGGCGGTTTTTGGCCGAGGGCCATCACGGCGATATGGGCTGGATGGCGGAGAGCGCCACGCGCCGCGCCGACCCCAAGGCGATGTGGGCGCCCGCCCGCTCGGCCATCGTGCTCGGCGCCAATTACGGGCCCGATCACGATCCGCTCGACGATCTGGGCCGCGCCGAAACGGGCACGATCTCCGTCTACGCGCGCAACAAGGATTACCATGACCTCATCAAGCGCCGCTTGAAGGCGCTGGGCCGTTGGCTCGTGGAAACCCAGGGCGGCGACGCGCGGGTTTTCGTCGACACGGCGCCGCTGCTCGAAAAACCCTTGGCCCAGGCGGCGGGTTTGGGTTGGCAGGGCAAGCACACCAATCTCGTGTCGCGCGGCTTCGGCTCGTGGCTGTTCCTCGGCACGGTGCTGACGACGCTGGACCTCGATCCCGATACGGCCGAGACCGATCATTGCGGCGGCTGTTCGCGCTGCCTCGATATCTGCCCGACCAACGCGTTCCCGTCGCCGTATCGTTTGGACGCGCGGCGCTGCATTTCGTATCTCACCATCGAGCATAAGGGGCACATCGCCGAAGAATTCCGGGCGGCGATGGGCAATCGCATCTATGGCTGCGACGATTGCTTGGCCGTGTGTCCGTGGAACAAATTCGCCGCCGCGACGCGCCATGGCGAATTCAAATCGCGCGCGGATTTGGAAGCGCCCGCCTTGGCCGAATTGGCGGCATTGGACGACACGGCGTTCCGCGCCAAATTCGCCGGATCGCCGATCAAGCGCGTGGGGCGCGACCGTTTCGTGCGCAATGTGTTGATCGCCATTGGGAACGCCAAATCCGCTGCGCTGGTTCCGGCGGCGGAACGCTTGGCCGAGGACGCGTCGCCGCTGGTCCGCGCGATGGCGGCCTGGGCGCTCAAACGCCTCGATCCCGTCCGACACGCGGCCCTTGCGCGGCGCCTCGGTTCTTGCGAAACCGACGCCGCCGTCAGGACCGAATGGGATCTGGTTTGAAGCTCAGCGACTTCGATTTCGAACTGCCGCCGGACAGGATCGCGCAAGCCCCCGCGAGCCCGCGCGATGCCGCGCGCCTGCTGCATGTCGGCGCCACGCTTGCCGACCATACGATAAGCGATCTGCCGCGGTTGCTGCGCAAGGGCGATTTGCTGATCTTCAACGACACGCGCGTGCTGAAGGCGCGGTTGACGGGATCGCGCGGTGCCGCGCGTGTCGAGACCACTTTGCACAAGATGGAAGGCCCCGATCTGTGGCGCGCTTTCGCCAAGGGATCGAAGCGCCTGAAGCTCGGCGACCGCATCGACTACGCGCCCGGTATTTCGGCGATCGTCGAGGCGAAGGACGAAGACGTGCTGCTGCGCTTCTCGGTCGCCGGTCCGGCGCTGATGGCCGCACTCGAGAAATACGGCGCCATGCCGCTGCCGCCCTATATCAAACGCGTGACGCCGGACGCCGAGGACGAGCGCAATTACCAAACCGTGTTCGCGGCCAAGGACGGTGCGGTCGCCGCGTCGACCGCGGGCTTGCATTTCACGCCCGAATTGCTCGCGTCGCTCGACGCCGCTGGGATCGAGCGCGCCTCGGTCACGCTGCATATCGGGGCGGGCACCTTCCTGCCGGTGAAGGTCGAGAACGTCGAAGACCATAAAATGCACGCCGAATGGGGCGAGGTAACGGAAGCGACCGCCGCCCGCATCCGCGCCGCGAAAGCCGAAGGGCGCCGTGTGGTGGCGCTGGGCACGACCGCGCTGCGCGTGCTCGAAACCGCCGCGTCGATCCATGGCGAAGTACGCGCCTGGGCGGGGGAAACGCGGCTGTTCTGCCTGCCCGGTTTCCCGTTCCGCGTGGCCGACGCGCTGTTCACCAATTTCCATTTGCCGAAATCGACGCTGTTCATGCTGGTTTGCGCCTTTGCGGGCACCGATCGGATGAAATCGGCCTATGCGCATGCGGTCGCATCGGGGTATCGCTTCTTCAGCTACGGCGATGCGTCGCTGATCGAGAGGAATTCGTGAAGTTCGGATACCAGCTTCTGGCCAAGGATGGCCGCGCAAGGCGCGGGCGCGTGACCACGTCGCGCGGCACGATCGAAACGCCGGCCTTCATGCCGGTGGGCACGGCCGCGACGGTCAAGGCGATGATGCCCGACAGCGTCGCCGCGACGGGGGCCGAAATCCTGCTGTGCAACACCTATCATCTGATGCTGCGGCCCGGCGCCGATCGCGTCGAAAAGCTCGGCGGGTTGCACCCGTTCATGAACTGGTCGAAGCCGATCCTGACCGATTCCGGCGGCTATCAGGTCTTCTCGCTCAAAGGCCTGCGCAAGAAGATGGACGAGCACGGCGTCGTGTTCCAATCGCATCTCGACGGCTCGGCGCACGAGCTCACGCCCGAACGCTCGATCCAGATCCAGCACAAGCTGGATTCCGACATCACCATGGCGTTCGACGAATGCACCGATTGGCCCGCGACGCATGACGCCGCCGCGAAGTCGATGCGCCTTTCGATGCGCTGGGCCCATCGCAGCCGCGATGCCTTCGTCGAGCGGCCGGGCTACGCGATTTTCGGGATCGTCCAGGGTTCGACCTATGCCGATCTGCGCGAGGAAAGCGCCAAGGCGCTCGCGGATATCGGCTTCCACGGCTACGCGATCGGCGGGCTGGCGGTGGGCGAGCCCAAGAAGGAGCGCGAGGAAACGCTGGCGGCGGTCGAACCCTTCATGCCGGCGGACAAGCCGCGCTACATGATGGGCGTGGGCAAGCCGCAGGATATTGTCGCGGCGGTGGGCTTGGGCGTGGACATGTTCGATTGCGTGTTGCCCACGCGCTCGGGCCGCACGGGGCAGGCCTTCACGCGCGACGGCACGCTCAACATGCGCAACGCCAAATTCGCCGAGGATACGCGGCCCATCGATCCCGAATGTTCGTGCCCGGCCTGCCGCAGCTATAGCCGCGCCTATATCCACCATCTGATCCGGGCGGGCGAAATCCTCGGGCCGATGCTGCTCACCTGGCACAATCTGCATTATTATCAGGATCTGATGCGCGACATCCGCGGCGCCACCGTCGAAAACCGTTTCGACGCGTGGCGCAAAGGCTTCGAAGCGCGGATCGGTTTGGAGACGAAGGAAGATGCCTAAAGCGAAATCGATCTATGCGGGCCTGACGCAGCTCGGCAAGGAAACGGCGATCCCCGCCGATCCGTCGCTGGCGAAGCTGGAGCGCGTGCCCAACCCGCATCCCGGCACGGATTATCTCGTGCGCTTCACCGCACCCGAATTCACGTCGCTTTGCCCGATCACCGGCCAGCCCGATTTCGCGCATATCGTCATCGATTACGTGCCGCGCAAATTCCTGGTGGAATCGAAGGCGCTGAAGCTGTTCTTGCAAAGCTTCCGCAATCACGGCGCGTTCCACGAGGCCTGCACCGTCGATATCGGCAAGACGCTGGTGAAGCTGCTGTCGCCGAAATATTTGCGCATCGGTGGTTACTGGTATCCGCGCGGCGGCATGCCGATCGACGTGTTTTGGCAGACCGGGTTGCCGCCGAAAGGGCTTTGGCTCCCGGAAACCGGCGTTCCGTCCTATCGCGGGCGCGGTTAGGGCCCCTGCGCGGCTTCAGAGGCGTTTAAGCCTGTTTTCCTAGATTCGGTCCCGTCACGAAGGGCGGTCGCGCGCCATGCCGATCGCCCGGCTCGAAGGGGATCCGCATGTTCACCGCCATCTCGAATTTGAAAATCCGCACGAAAGTGCTGCTGGCGCTGGGCGCGCTGCTGCTTTTGTCGGTCGCCAGCGCGGTCACGTCGCTGCGCCAGCTCGATACGGTCTACTCGGCCGGCGAGGATGTCAGCACGAACTGGCTGCCCAGCATTCAGGAACTCGGCTTCCTGCGCTTCGGCGTTACGCGCCATCGCGTTTACTCCGCGCGTCACGTGATGACCGACGAGGCCGCCGCGCGCGCGAAGTCCGAACAGGATATGGCCGCGATTCTCAAGCGCATCGACGACAGTCGCAAGCGCTACGAGCCGATGATCTCCGGCGCGCAGGAGCGCGCGGCCTACGACAAGTTCTCGAACGCTTGGAATGCCTATTTGCCGATGCTCGACGGCGCCATTGCGGCTTCGCGTGCCGGCGACCGCGCGAAGGCGTTCGCGCTATGGTCGGATTCGCTGTCCGCGTTCCTCGAACTCGAAACGTCGCTGAACGATGGCATCGCGGTCAACGAAGCCGGCGCCAAGGAATCGGCGCGCATCGCGCACGAAACAAGCGATCGCGCAGTCTATATCATCATTTCGATGCTGGTCGTTTCGATTGTCGTTGCCGGCGGCGCCTTGCTGTTCATGGTGAAAACGGTCGCCGCACCGGTCGTCGACATGACCGCCGCGATGCGCAAACTCGCCGACAAGGACATGAGTGCGGTCATTCCCGCGATCGGCAAGACCGATGAGATCGGCGCCATGGCCGCCGCCGTGCAGGTCTTCAAGGACAACATGATCAAGGCCGACGCGCTGGAAGCGGACGCCGCCAAGGAACGCGCGGTGCGCGAAGCGCGCGCGACGAAGGTCATGGGCTTGACCCGCGACTTCGACGAAACGGTGCGCAAGGTGATCGAAACCTTGGGCGGCTCGTCGAACACGCTGAGCGACAACGCCGCGGCGATGAGCGCCAACGCCGAGGAAACCTCGCGCCAAGCGACCGCCGTCGCCGCCGCGTCGGAGGAAGCGTCGACCAACGTGCAGACGGTCGCCGCCGCCGCCGAGGAAATGGCCTCGTCGATCGCGGAAATCTCGCGCCAAGTGGCCGAATCCTCGTCGATCAGCCAGCTCGCGGTCGCCGAAGCCGAGAAGACCACCGCGATCGTCCAGGATCTGGTCGCCGCGGCGGGCCGCATCAGCAACGTCACGAACCTGATCCAGGAAATCGCGGGCCAGACCAATCTTCTCGCCCTCAACGCGACGATCGAAGCCGCCCGTGCGGGCGATGCCGGCAAGGGCTTCGCGGTCGTGGCGTCGGAAGTGAAGGGCCTCGCCAATCAGACCGCCAAGGCGACCGACGAAATCGCGGCGCAGATCGTGTCGATCCAAACCGCGTCGAATCAGTCGGTCGCGGCGATCGAAGGCATCTCCGGCACGATCCGCAAGATGAACGAAATCGCCGGCGCCATCGCGGCGGCGGTCGAGGAGCAGGGGGCGACGACGACCGAAATCGCCCGCAACATCCAGCAGGCCTCGGCCGGCACGGCGGAAGTCAGTTCCAACATCTCCGGCGTCACGCAAGCCGCCGCCAGCACCGGCTCGGTCGCCGGCAACGTCTCCGAAGGGGCGAGCGAAGTCGCCGTCCAGGCGGAAACGTTGAAATCGGTGGTGAACAGCTTCCTCACCGACGTGCGCGCCGCCTGATCCTCCCGGCGCCGCATTCGTTGGGACGGCCGCTCGCGGAATACGCGGGCGGCCGTTTTGTTTTCAGTGCCGCCGCGTTTTCGCGTAAGCCGCGGCGTCGGCCGCACGGCCGGCATGGCGCAAAGCCTGGATATAAAGCACTTCCAACAGGTCGCGCTGGGCGCGGCTGCCGCCGATGCGCTCATGCGTGGCCAGCAGCGGGGCGAGGGACGCGGCCGCCGCCGCGTAATCGCCCTTCGCATAGGCGCGGAACGCTTCGCCCAAGCCAGCGACCATATCGACGGCGGGGCCGCGCAAGCCCGATTTGCGTTCGATGAAACCGTCGTCGTCGCCGGCCATTGCCGACGCCAGCAGCGCGTGCGTATCGACGAAGGCGATGCCGGCGCGCGGAAACTCGGCGCGGATGTAGTCGGCGACGCGTTTCCATTCGGCCACGTCGCGCGCCGCACCCGCGAATTCCGCGCGCAGCAGAAACGACGCCGCGTCGGTCGCGACGTTCAACGACGGGCCCCAGATCGCGCCCGGCGCCACGGATGTGCGATAGATCGCCCAGGCGTCGTCCGCCTTGCCGAGATCGAGCGCCCAGAGCGCGCGATGCCAATCGAGATGGCAATACATCAGCGCGTCGCGCGGATAGGGCTTCAACCAATCGCCGAGTGCGGCGTAGCCCGCCTCGGCCTCGCCCAGTTCGTAATGCGCGTGGGCACGGATATGCGCGCCATTCGCCTCGCGCGGGAACAGTTCCATCGCGCGCTCGACCTTCGCGGCCCCCGCCGCCACGTCGCCGGTTTCGATCCGCGCGAAACCGTGCTGGACCAGAAACCACCAATCGTCGCCGAAGCCCGCTTCCAGCGTGTCGAGATAATCGCGCAGTTCCGCATCGCGGCCGGCGCGCCCCGAAAAGCCGTAAACGCCGAACACGCCGCAAACCGGCGACAACGCCAGCGCGTCGCGCGGGAAGTCCCGCATATGCGCTTGGATCGCGGCGAGCGCTTGCGTGCCGTTGCCGTCGAGGATGAAACTCAAGCACGCGAGAAGCCCAGCTTCGCGGCCCGAGAATTTCGGCGCTTTCTCGCGCGCGGCGGCGATGGCGGCTTTGGCGTGCGCCCGGTCGCCGTAGATCTGATGGTGCCGCGCCAAGGCGGCATAGGCGGGGGCGTAATCGGGATCGGCCGTCAGCGCGCGGCCGAAATCCTTCTCCGCCCCCGCATTGGCCGAGAGAAGCTTGTCGAGGCCGGCATTATAGGCTTCGGCGGCCTCGCGGTTCGTCGTCAGCGCGTAGCCGTTGCGATCCCGATTCATATCAGCCCGTCGCCATCCATTCTTCGATCAGGCGGCGCGCGATCGAATCGACGCGCGGCATGCGGAATTTCTCCGGATCGTGTTCCTGGCGCAGGAAGTCGCGCGTCACCCACATCGCATCCATCAATTCGTCTTCGTCGGTGACGATGTTTTCGTTGAGCGCTTCGCCCCAGAAGCCGAGCATGATCGACGCCGGGAACGGCCAAGGCTGCGACGAGCGATACTCGACATGGCCCACGCGAATGCCCGCTTCCTCGAACGTCTCGCGGCGCACGCAATCCTCCAGGCTTTCGCCCGGTTCGACGAAGCCCGCGAGGGTCGAATAGATCGGCATCGGGAAACGCCGGTTGCGGCCCAGCAGGCATTTGTCGCCGCTGACGATCAGCATGATCACCGCGGGATCGGTGCGCGGGAAATGCTCGGCGGCACAACTCGCGTTCGTGCAGCGCAGAACATGCCCGCCCGCCTCGGCGCGATTGGGCGCGCCGCACACGCCGCAAAACCGATTGCGCGAATGCCACCAGGCGAGGCCGCGCGCATAGGCGAGCAAGCCGCCTTCGTCGCGATCCATCGCCGCACCCACGCCGCGCAGATCGACGAACGCGCCTTCGGGCGCATGGATCGTCAATTCGGTTTCTTCGATATGGCTGATATCGGCGGCGAAATAGGGCACGTCGCCCCAATCGCCCAGATAGACCGGGGCGGCGACCGAAATCTGCTCGATGCGCGAGCGGGTCAGCCACACGGGCTTGGGGGTGCTGCCCTCGCGCACCAAATTGCGCGTGCGCCACACGGGCACGAAGCGCGCTTCGCGATGTTCCAGGCGCGAAATCACGAAGGCGTCGTCGCGGCGCCGTTCGGATTTCCGGTCGAGGGGCAGCGAAGCGTAAAAATTGGGGCGTTCCATAGGCCGACACTAGCGCGGTGTTCGAGTCGCCGCCAGCCGCCCGCTTCATCATAAAATCAATATCTTAGGCGGCGGCGAAGGGAGTCTGGCAACCGGCGTTCCAACCCGCTATATAACCCCCGGGAGGTTGGCGGCGGACGAGTGCCTCGCCAACCCGGTCAGGTCCGGAAGGAAGCAGCCGTAACGAGTCTCCACCCGGGTCGACGTCCAGCCTCCCACCCTTTTTCTCCAGCCGCGCGTGACGATGGCCGAATCCGAGACCGCCCAATATCAGGTGCTGGCCCGGAAATACCGGCCCACGCGCCTGTCCGATTTGGTCGGGCAGGAAGCGCTGGTTCGCACCCTCGCCAACGCGATCGAAACGGGCCGCATCCATCATGCGTTCGTGCTGACCGGCGTGCGCGGCGTGGGCAAGACCACGACCGCGCGCATCGTGGCGCGCGCCCTCAACTGCATCGGGCCTGACGGCAAGGGCGGCCCGACGATCGATCCCTGCGGCGTGTGCGAGCATTGCGTGGCGATCGCCGAGGACAAGCATCTCGACGTGATCGAGATCGACGCCGCGTCGAATAACGGCGTCCAGAACGTGCGCGAATTGATCGAGGCGGTGCGCTATCGCCCCGTTTCCGCGCGCTACAAGATCTACATCGTCGACGAAGTCCACATGCTGTCGAACCAGGCGTGGAACGCGCTCCTCAAAACGCTGGAGGAGCCGCCCGCCCACGCGAAATTCATTTTCGCGACGACCGAAATCCGCAAAGTGCCGGTGACGGTGCTGTCGCGCTGTCAGCGTTTCGATCTGCGCCGCTTCGATCAGGCGACGTTGGCGAAGCACCTCAGCAATATCGCGGGCAAGGAAAACCGCGAAATCGCGCAAGGGGCGGCGGCGTTGCTCGCGCGTGCGGCGGATGGCTCGGCGCGCGACGGCTTGTCGCTGCTCGACCGCGCCCTCGCCTCGGCCGACGGCGAGGTGACGGAAGAACAGGTCCGCAATCTGCTGGGCCTCGCCGATCGCGCGCAAGGCTTCGACCTGTTCGAGGAGATCATGAAGGGCGACGCGTCCGCCGCTTTGGTGCGCGTCGCCGATCTCTATGCGCGCGGGGCGGAACCGCTCGTCGTCGTGCAGGATCTGCTCGAAATCTCGCACACGCTGACGCGCTTCAAAGTGGCGCCCGATCTCGCCAACGAATCGGGCTTGCCGGAAACCGAGCGTGTGCGCGGCCTCGCCATGGCCAAGACGCTGACCGTGCCGGTCCTCGCGCGCTCGTGGCAGGTGCTGCTGAAGGGTGTGGGCGAAGTGCAGAACGCGCCGCAGCCTTTCGCGGCGTTGGAAATGCTGATCGTGCGGCTGTGCTACGCCGCCAATCTGCCGTCGCCCGCCGATCTGGTCGATCGCCTGACCAAAGCGGGCGATGCGCCCGCCGGCCGCCCGAATGGCGGCGGTGGGGGCGGTGGGGGTGCGCGCGCGATGGCGGCCGCCGCGTTGGTCGCCAGCAATCCCGCCCCGGTCGCGGTGGCGCGCGCGGCCCCTTCGGCCGCGACGGAACTCGCGACCTTCGCCGAGTTGGCGCAGCTCTTCCAAGACAAGCGCGAAGGCCGGCTTTACGGCGTGTTGTTCAACTCGGCACGCGTCGTGACGTTCGAGCCGGGCAAGCTCGTGCTGATGCCGATCCCCTCGGTCGACAAGAATTTCGCGCCGCAAGTCGCCGCGAAATTGCAGGAATGGACCGGCCGGTTGTGGCTCGTCTCGTTCGACGGTCAAGCGCAGGGCGAACCCACGCTCGCGACCCGTGCGGCGCAAGCGCGCGACGCCAAGAAGCAGGCGGCGAGCGAAGATCCGCTGGTCGCCGCCGTGCTCGCGGCGTTTCCCGGCGCCACCGTGGAATCGGTGCGCGGGAGCGAAGACGCCGCGCCCGGTTTCGTCGCCGCGCCGGTCGAAGCCGGCGATGCGGGCGATGCGCCCGAAGGCGAGGAAGCCTATATGATCCCGGATAACTACGAACTCGACGAGGATCCGTTCGCATGAAGAATCTCGGCGCCTTGATGAAGCAGGCCCAGCAGATGCAGTCGAAGATGGCCGAGATGCAGGAGAAGCTCGGCAGCTTGGAAGTGCAGGGCCGTTCGGGCGGCGGCATGGTCGAAGTGACCACGACCGCCAAGGGCGATGTGCGCCGGGTGAAGATCGATCCGTCGTTGCTCGTCCCCGCCGACGTCGAAGTGCTGGAGGATTTGATCGTCGCGGCCTTCGCCGACGCCAAAAGCAAGGCCGATGCGGCCGCCGCCGATCAGATGCGCGAAGTCACGGGCGGGCTGTCGCTGCCGCCGGGCATGAAGCTGCCCTTCTGAGCCGCATATGAACGGGCCCGAGATCGACACGCTGGTCCGGTTGCTGTCGAAGCTGCCGGGTTTGGGCCCGCGCTCGGCGCGCCGCGCGGCGTTGCAGCTGCTCAAGAAAAAAGAGGCGACGCTGCTGCCGCTGATCGATGCGCTCAGCGTCGCGGCCGAAGCGGTCAAGACCTGCACGACCTGCGGCAATCTCGACACGCGCGATCCGTGCTCGGTCTGCGCCGACGACAAGCGCGACCGGCAATTGGTCTGCGTCGTCGAAGACGTCGCCGATCTCTGGGCGATCGAACGCACCGCCGGGTTCAAAGGCGTCTATCACGTGCTCGGCGGCACGCTGTCCGCGCTCGACGGGCGCGGTCCCCAAGACCTCAACCTCGCCACGCTGGTCGAACGTTGTGCGGGCGGGCGCGTGCGCGAGGTGGTTCTGGCGCTCAACGCCACGGTCGAAGGCCAGACCACGGCGCATTACGTCGCCGATCGTTTGAGCGCGTCGGGGGCCGAGATCACGCGCCTCGCCCACGGCGTGCCGGTGGGCGGCGAGCTCGATTATCTCGACGACGGCACGCTGGTCGCCGCCTTGCGCGCGCGCCGCGCCGTCTGACGGCGAATCGCGCTACACTGCCACTTATGGATATTCTCTATTTCGCCGCCGGGCTGGCGCTTGGCGCCATCGTCGTATTCCTCGCCTTGCGTTCGCGCGGCGCGGAAGCCACCGCCCGTGCCGAGCGCGCGGAAGCCGAATTGCGCAATCTGCGCGAACGCCTCGACGCCGCGTTGCGCTTCGAGGAACTCGCCAAGCGCGTGGCGCCGCTCGAAACCGATCTCGCCCGCGTGCAAGCCGACGCGATCGAGGTCGGGCGCGCCAAGGCGAAGCTCGAAGCCGAGCTTGAATCCGAGCGTAAGGCGTTCCTGGTCGCGCGCGAACAATTGTCGGAGCATTTCAAGGCGATCGCCAAGGACGCGCTCGACGCCGATCGCGAACGCGCGAAGGCCGAGCAGGAAGCGCGCGAAAAGGCGATCGTCGGCTTGGTCCAGCCGTTGCGCGAGACCTTGCAGAATTTCGACAAGCGCGTCGAAGCGATGGACAAGGCGCGCGCCGAGAAGGACGGGTTGTTCAACCAGCAGATCGGCGAGTTGGGCCGCGAGACCCGCGCGCTGGTCCAGGCGTTGAAGACGCCGCATGTGAAGGGCCGCTGGGGCGAGCGTACGCTGCACAATACGGTGACGCTCGCCGGCATGTCGGATTATGTCGATTTCGCCGAGCAGGAAAGTGTCGGCGAAGGCGGACGTTTGCGCCCCGACATGATCGTGCGCATGCCCGCGGGCCGCGTCGTGGTGGTGGACGCCAAGGCGCCGACGGCGGCGTTTCTCGCGGCGGTCGAAGCGTCGGACGAAACCGCGCGCGTCAAATTCATGGCCGATCACGCGCGCCAAGTGCGCGATCACTTCAAGCGCCTCTCGGCCAAATCGTATTGGGAGCAATTCCCCGACGCGCCCGAATTCGTCGTGATGTTCGTGCCGGGCGAATCCTTCTTCTCGGCGGCGGTGCAAGCCGATCCCGCCTTGCTCGACGATGCGGCCAACGACCGCGTGCTGATCGCCACGCCGACGACGCTGATCTCGCTGCTGTGGACGGTGGAGCGCGGCTGGCGGCAGGAGAAGCTTGCCGAGAATGCGCGCGCGATCTCGGACCAAGGGCGCGAGTTGTTCAAGCGCATGAGCGATATGGCCGGCCACGTCGCCGATGTGGGATCGGGCCTCAAACGCGCGGTCGATGCCTATAACAAATCGGTCGGCTCGCTCGAAAGCCGCGTCTTCCCCGCCGCGCGCAAACTGAATGAACTCGGGGCCGGCCCCGAAGACGCGAAATTCGAGGAATTGAAGCCCCTCGATACCGCCGTGCGCGAGATCGCCAAGCCCGAGTTGCTTTCGCCGCCCGAACCGGCCAAGCATTAGGGATGCGCGTTCGCCTCGCCCTGCTGCTGTCGATTTTTGCCGCGTCCGCTTCGGCGCAGACGCCGCAGCAATTCGTCGCGAGTTTCGGCACGCCGGGCTTGACCGGCATGGCGCGCGAATTCGTCGAGCAGGTGCCGCCTTTGGCCGAAGCACCGAAGCCCAACTTCGCCACACTCAGCTACGACCGCATCGGGTCGTCGGAAAATCGTCTGTCATTGGTCGGCCACGAAAAGGGCATCACGCGGATCGAGCAATCGCTCGGCTCGGTCGCCGGCAAGGCGGAACGGCAATTCGCCGTGGCGCTGGACGGCTTGCTGTTCCTCGCGCGCACCGATACGGCGCAAGTGACCGAGCTTTCCGACCGCGCGACCTGGATCGTGCGCTTCGAAAGCGCCAAGGGGTCGCTGTTCCCGCTGGAGACCGGCAAGTCGCTGACGGTCAAATACATCCTGCAGGAAGGCTGGTACTTCCCCGGCAACCGGCCGAATCTCGCCCAGCGTTTCGGGCGCTGGACGGTGGAGGAAAGCTTCGAAGTCGGCGAACCGTCGGACGATTGCCCGGGCCTGCAAATGAAGCACGGCTGCAGGGGCTATACGATCGTCACGCGCTGCAAATCCGACGGCCGTATGGTGCAGGACGGGCGCGAAATCGCGACCCCGCCCTTGTGGTTCTGCCTCGATCGCGCGGAACGCAACTACTCGACCGATCTCGGCTGGTCGTGGCACCCGGCGATCGGCAATCCGCGCCAGGTCGTCGACGTTACGCGTTAGCGGACGGATCGAGCGGCGGCAACTCCAGCAAAGTACGCAACTCCGCATCGCCGCGCAGCGCCTCCAGATCGTCGTCGATGCTGCCGGGCGCGCGCTTCAGCGGCTCGACTAGGCCTTGCAGATAGGGTTTGAGACGCGGGTTTTTCTCAAGCACGTCGCGGATATCGTCGAGGATTAGTTTGCGCAGCGCCTCGCGGTCGTCCTTGGACAATGTCGACCACAGATGACGCAGCTTCTGTCCGTTGGCCGAAAGGCGCTTGATCTGCCAATCGACGTCCAGGACAAAGCTCGGATCGCGGGCGATCTCCTCGATCGTCGCCAATGCTTTTTCGAAACTCTCCGGCTTGGGCAAGTACAACTGCGCGAAAGCGAGCGCGCGGGCGGTTTCGCCGATCGTCTCTTTCGCGGCACCGGCGGCGCGCATGTCGCGCCAGGCGCGCGCCAGCAGATCGGCGGCATCGACGTAGCGATGCCGCTCGATTAGGCGTTGGGCATACTCGGCGCGCACGTCGCTGCGGCCCGGGTCGCGGGCTAGCACCAGGCGATAGGCCTCGAGCGATCTCTGCACGTTCTCGGGCTTACCCAAGCTCCAATGAATGCGAGCGGCTTTGATGAGGTTCTCGACGTCTTTGATCTCCTCGACCGGCACGGCCGAGACCTGGGCCGCGACGCTCGGGGCAACGCTTGGCGGCGGCGAGGGCGGTGGATCGTCGCCACCGCCAGCGGCGGAGGCCGAACTGGATGGCGGCGGCGGCGGGGGAACGTCTTTGATCGAATCGAATAGCGCAGCCTCCTCTCGCTCGTGTGTGCTGAAGCTGTCCGCGAGCAGAAAGATATTGGAAAGGTAGAGGCGCGTAAGGATGTAGCCGGCAAGAAAGCCAACGATCAGGCCATAGATGATCAAGCCGCCGACGATCACGCTGCCATAGAGCTGACCGGGGATTCCGCGAGCGCCGATTTTTCCGGACAGGTCGATGAAAGCGGCCCAGAGCGCGCCGATCTGGGTCAGACCTGCGCCAAGGATCAGCTTGGTCAGCCAATCCGAGACTTCCTCGAGATTGGTGTTGACCCGGTTTGCGGGTTTGACCATCGCTCCATTGCCATTGGGCGGCGCTGCGGCAGGCTGCTCCGAACCGGTGCTCGATTTCGGGACGCCGAACAGGAAGCCGAAGAGACCGCCCAGCGCCATCGCCGAGAACAGGCAGGCCGCAAGTACGGAAAATCGAATGAATAGTTCGCTCGACTCTCCCGAAATAGATGCGATTCCGACGACGAGAAAGCCAAGTGCTGCGCCGCCGCCGCCCCAACGCAGCGCATTTTCGACATGGCGCTCGTTCTGGATTTCGTAGGCGAGCCGTCTTGGCGACAGCGGCTTGCCGACACGATCAAGGTACTCGTCGTACCAGGGTTTCGACCAAGCCATTTTTATCACCCGAGTTTTTCGAAATCGAGCAACTATAGAAAATAATATCTCCATGCGCAAGGCGGGGTTTCCGGCGCGCGGAATCAGCCCGCTTTCGCGCCCGGCCGGGCGCGCACGATCATCCACGACAGCAGCGCCACCGGCAGCAGGCCCACCGCGACGATGGCGATGGCGCCGGTCGAAGCTTGCTCGATGCGCTCGTCCGACGCGAGCTGATAGATGCGCGCCGCCAGCGTTTCGAAGCCGAACGGCCGCACGATCATCGTCGCGGGCAATTCCTTCAGCACGTCGACGAAAACGAGTGTGGCGGCCGTCAATGTCGAGCCCCACATCAAGGGCGCATGCACCCGCGCCAGGGTGCGGGTGGGACCCGCCCCCAGCGTCGCCGCCGCTTCGTCCATCGAGCGCGCGATCTTGCCCATGCCCGCTTCGACCGTGCCCATCGCGACCGCGAGGAAGCGCACTGAATAGGCGTAGATCAGCGCCAGCACCGTGCCCGACAGCAGCAAGCCGGTGGAAATGCCGAACGTCTTGCGCATGAACGCGTCGAGCGTGTTGTCGAACGCGGCGAGCGGCACGAGCACGCCCACCGCGATCACCGATCCCGGGATCGCATAGCCGAGCGAAGCGATGCGCACGGCACCCGACACGAATGCGCCGCGCACCCGGCGCTGCGCATAGGCGAGCGCGAGGGCCGTGCCGACGATCACGATGACCGCCAGACCCGCGAGGGTCAGCGAGTTCGCGACATAGTCGATATAGCGCGGGCCCCAGAACGGGTCGCCCACGCGGATCGCCATGCGCGCCAGAATGGCGAAGGGCAGCAGGAAGCCAAGCGCGATCGGCGTGGCGCAGACGATGAAGGCGACGCATGCGCGCCAGCCGGTCAGGCGGATCGGCGACAGCGGGCGATAGCGGCGCGTCGTGTGGTGATAGCGCGCGGCCCCGCGCGAGGCACGCTCGACCACCAGCAGCATCAGCACGACGCCCAGCAGCGCCGTCGCCAATTGCAGCGATGCGATGCGATTATCCATGCCCATCCAGGTCCGGTAGATCGCGGTCGTGAAGGTCTCGACGCCGAAATACTGGACCGTGCCGAAATCGGCGAGCGATTCCATCAACGCGAGTGCCACCCCCGCCGCGATCGCCGGGCGCGCAAGCGGTAGTGCGACGCGAAAGAACGCGCCCCAGGCGTTGCGGCCCAGCATGCGGCTTGCTTCCAAAACGCAGACCGATTGTTCGAGGAACGCCGCGCGCGCCAGCAGATAGACATAAGGATAGAAGACGAGGGCGAGCATGAACGACACGCCGCCGGGGCTCTGGAATTCCGGGAACCAGTAATCGCCGCGCGACCAGCCGAACGCCGCGCGCAACGTCGATTGCAGCGGCCCGGCGAATTGCAGGAAGTCGTTATAGGCGTAGCCGATGATATAGGCCGGCATCGCGAAGGGCAGCAGCAGGCCCAGTTCCAAAACGCGGCTGCCGGGAAAGCGGCACATCGTCACGAACCACGCGGTCGCGACGCCGACGATCCCCGTGCCGAGCGACACGTAGACCATCATCAGGCCGGTATTGGCGAGGATGCGCGGCAGCGTCGTCGACCACAGATGCGCCCAGGCCCCGCGATCGGGCTGGAACACCGACAGCGCCACCACGACGATGGGCAAGGCGATCGTCGCCGCCACGAACAATGCGACGGTGCCGGGCCAGCTCAGCCGTTTGACGGGCGTGAGGCGGGCGGGCGCGTTCGCAGCGGAAAGGGCGGAATCGGTCATCGGCGCAAATGAGACTTGCTCGCAACGGGGGCGCCGAACCTAACCCCTTATCGTAGCTTTGGCAAAATCCGTTCAAGCCGATTTCGGCAGGTGGATCGTGGCGCGCAAACCACCTTCGCGCCGGTTCTCCAGGCGGATTTCCCCGCCATGGCCGCGGACAAGATCGCGCGCGATGGCAAGGCCAAGCCCCGTACCGCCGGTGTCGCGATTGCGGCTTTCTTCGAGCCGGACGAAGGGCTCGAACACGCGTTCGAGCTCGGCTTCCGGCACGCCCGGCCCGGAATCGTCGATCGATAGACGCAACGCGCGATCTTCGTCGGAAAGCCGCAGCGTGGCGTGGCCCGCATAGCGCAGCGCGTTGGCGACGAGGTTTTCGATCGCGCGGCGCAGCGCATCGGGCCGGCCGCGCACGGGCGCATGGCGCGGCCCGTGATAGACGACGTCGTCGCCGCGATCGGCATGGGCGTCGGCGATGGTCTGGGCGAGGCTGGCGAGATCGACCTTGTCGTCCGCGCCGCGCGCTTGGGCGATGGCGGAGAAATCGCGCGTTTCGCGCGCGAGCGTTTCCAGCTCGTCCACGTCGCGCGAAAGCTGTTCGCGCAGTTCGGGATCGGCGACGCGCTCGACGCGCAGGCGCATGCGGGTGAGCGGCGTGCGCAGATCGTGGCCGATGGCGGCGAGCATCGCCGCGCGCTCGGCGATGAAACGCCTTATGCGTTCGCGCATGGCGTCGAAACGCGTGGAGATGGCGACGATCTCGCGCGGGCCGTTGCGCGGCAAGGCGGGCGCGTCGAGCCCGCGTCCGAAACGCTCGGCGGCGGCGGCAAGCGCTGTCAGCGGCAGCACCAAGCGCCGGAAGCCGAGCCACGCGACCGCGATCGACGCGACCAGCAGCATGCCGAGCCAGCCGACGAGATACGACAAAACCGGGCCGAGCGTGAACGGGCGCGGCGTTTCGATGCGCAGCCACGTGCCCTCGGGTTCGTGCAGGCTGAGGCGGAAATAAGGAACGGGCCGGCATGAATCGGGCGGCGTGGCGCTGCCGCCTTCGCCGTGCAGGATGCGTGGCGGCGGCGGGCGCGGGCCGGGGCCGGCGGGCCCGCGCGTCCGGGCCGTGTCGAGATCCACACCCGTCGAAAGCGCGTGCGCCAAACGCGTTTCCAGATCGCGCAAGGCGGGGCAGATATCGGCCTCCGCATCGGGCGGGGGAACGGGCTCGCGCATGAAATTGACATAGGCGGCTTCGGGACGCGCGCGCAGCCAGCCCAGGCGTTCGAGGGCGGGTTGCGCCAACGCGCCGGCGGCGAGCTCGGGCAGATGCTCCTCCAGCCAGTTCGGTTCGAACAGCGTGAAATTGGTCGGGCGCAGACTTTCGAAAACGGCGATCGAGCCGACCTGCACCGCGATCAGCAAGCCGACCGCGAACAGAACGGTTTGCGCAACGATGCCGCGTGGAATCAGACGGCGGATCAAGCCGCCGGGCCCGTTTGCACCGCCGCCGGATTCTCGACCTCGGCCGCGAACACGTAGCCGCCGTTGCGCACCGTGCGCACGTAGCGCGGCTCGTCGGGCGAGGCTTCGATCTTGCGGCGCAGGCGGCTGACCGCCACGTCGATCGATCGGTCGAGCGGGTGGGGCGTGCGACCGTGCAGGATTTCCGACAACTCGTCGCGCGAGACGACGCGCCGCGCGCGTTCGGCCAGCGCCACCAGCAGATCGAATTCGGCCGCCGTCAACGACACGAGTGCGGCGTCGGGCGAGCGCAATTCGCGGCGGACCAGATCGATGTTCCAGCCGTCGAACGCCAGACGATCGTGTTTGGGCTTGGCTTGCGCCAATGCGCCGTCGCCCGCCCGGCGCAATCGGGCGCGCACGCGCGCGACCAATTCGCGCGGCGAGAAGGGTTTGACGACGTAGTCGTCGGCGCCGATCTCCAGCCCCACCACGCGGTCCATCTCCTCCGCGCGCGCGGTCAGCATCACGATCGGGATTTGCGACACCGCGCGGATCTTGCGGCAGACGGAGAAACCGTCTTCGCCCGGCATCATCACGTCGAGCAGCACGAGGTCGAAACGGCCGGATGCCGCGTGGCGCACCGCACCGGCCGCACCGGCGAGCGACGTCACTTTGAAGCCGGCTTCCGTAAGGAGCTGTTCGGTCAGGCGGCGGATATCGGGATCGTCGTCGACCAGCAGAACATGGCGTTCGGGCGGGGTCATCATGGCGCGAATGTGGGGAGCAAACGCCCGCGCTGCCAAGTCGAACGGGGTAACGAAGCGTAACCGCGCGATTCAGATCGATTTTTGCGTTTACGTTTCGTCACGTTTGGACCCCGGCGGCGCTGCGCGACCGGGTTTATCCTGCATGCCATGAGTTCGTCCATTTCATCGTCCTATTCGTCGTCGGCGCTGACGTCTTGGTATCAGATGTCCAAGACGTCGGAGGACGACCGCATCGCGCGCTACGTGAAGCAGAACCAGAAGACGATGGACGCCGCCAACGCGAATTTCGAATCGTCGGCCGCGAAGCTGAAAAGCACCGACGAGCTATTCGATCCGAAGAACTACAAGCTGCTGAACTACATCCTGACCGCCTACGGCCTGGAATCGGAGATCGGCAACACCGGCAAGCTGCGCAAGGTGTTGAACTCCGATCTTACCGACATCAACTCGCTCGCCAATCGCATGTCGGATACGCGCTTCCAGCAATTGGCGCAGGCGCTGAATTTCAAGGCCGGCGGGCTGTCCAACATCCAAAGCGATTTCTTCCAGTCCGGCGTGGAAGCGCGCTACGCCAAGGCGAGCTACGAGCTCGATCTCGGCAACCAGAACACCGCGTTGCGCCAGGCGCAGTATTTCAAGAACAATATCGGCTCGATCGCCGACATCTATTCCGTGTTGGGCGACAACACGTTGCGCGCCGTCGTCACGACGGCGAGCGGCATTCCGCTGGAGACGGCGGTGCAAAGCGTGGAGACGCAAGCCCAAGTCTTCGGCCGGCATTTCGACGTGTCGAAGGCGAAGGATACGGCCTATGTCGATCGCTACATCCAGCGTTTCCTCGCGGCGTCGGATTCGGCCGCGAACGGCAACGGCTCGAACGACATCTCGGTGCAGTTGATGCAGGCGGGTTCGGGCGGCCTGAGCGGCGATATCTCGCAGATCCAAGGCATCAATCTTTTGATCTGACGCGGCAATATCGTCCAGGCATGTTTTGCCGGACGCGCGGCACTTGCCGTGCGCGACGTAACGCAACGTAACGACTTCCCCCGAAATCGTTCGATGAATTCCGGCCCGTACATTTCGTTGCCGGGCATGGGCATTGAATTTCCTTCCCTCGCGGCGCTTTCGCGGCGCCGTTTTTTCCAACGGGAAGGATTGTTCAATGACGTCGATTTCCGGATACAGCAGTTACACCAGCGTCTCGTCTTATTTCCAGACGCGTTCGAAATCGTCTTCGGGCGAATGCGGCGGCACGCAAGACGCGTCGCAACCGGCCAGCCTCGACGATTTGTTCGCGTCAATCGATTCCGACGGCGATGGGTCGGTTTCCAAAACCGAGCTCAAATCCTTTGCCGACGGCCTGTCGGCGCAGATGCAGTCGACCCTGCTGGGCGCGCAGGAAACCAGCGGCAATTCCGCCGCCGATACGATATCGAAGATGGACACCGACGGCGACGGTTCGGTCAGCATGGACGAGGTGAAGGCGTTCGGCGAAGCGCATGGGCCCAAATCGGGCCGTGCGGCGCAGAAGGCGGAGGAAGCCTTCGCGGCGGCGGACACGGACGGCGACGGTAAGCTGTCCTCGACCGAGTTCGAGAACTTCGACAAGACGATGCGCACCAACCATGCGCATCACGAACGCGGCATGCAGGCCTATAGCCAGGCGCAGAATCTGGCGCAGCCGGACTTCGCGTCGTGGTTCTCGAATTCGAACGCGAATTCGGCGTCGAACGATACGTCGTCGAATTCGGACGACATCCAGAAGCAGCTGCTGGGCTTGCTGATGCAAGCCTAAGCGCGACCGATCTGGGGCGCCGTATTTCGCGGCGTCTCAGATCGGAAACGTGCCGAACATCCGCTCCAGCAGCTTGCTGGCGATATAGAGCAGGAACAGATCGCACATCGCCTTGGCGTAGGCGGGATCGAGCGGCCGATCGAGCATCGCAAGAAGGCCGCCGCGCGGCGCTTCGCGCGGGCGCGGTTTTTCGGGCATGACCGTTTCGCGCGGCATCGCCTGCGGGCGCGGCCGGGCGGGCGGGGGTTGGGGCGGGGGCGGCGTGGTCGCCACGCGCGGGCCGCTTGTCGCACCGGGCACGAAGATTTCGGAAATGCGCGTGCGGCGCGGCCCGTAGATCTCGCTCCAATACATCGCCTTGCGTTCGGCGGTCGCGAGATCGCGTTCCATCGCCCGCGGCAGCCAGGCATCGACGAGCAGCGTCGCCACCAGATAGCGGCGCTCGCCGAGTTCGGCCCCCTGCTCGAAAACGCTGTCCGCGGCGAAAGACACGGGATTCTCCGCAAGTCTAATCAATATTTATTAAAATACGTAATAAATGGGCGGAGTCAATCCCCCTCCCGAAAAAGGGGCCGGAATCTCAGGAATTCAAAGGCTTGAAGCGGGCGGGATTGGCCAGAACGGCGCAGGCGACCATCCGCGTCACGTCGGGATCGTAAAGGGCGCGCAGCTTGGCGTGGGGCACGGAAACCCCGTCGGTGACCAGTTCGGCCACCTCCCATTCATAGGTCTGTTGGCTCGCGAAGCGCATGCCGGGGCGGATATCGATGCCGTCCATGGCCCAACTCTAGGTGATTTCGGGGCTTCGCGCATAGAGTTGGGCGATGCGCGCCTTGTCGATCCTCGCCGCCGCCCTGTTGACCGCTGCCGCCGCCCCGCCGGCGTCGGCGACCGACCTCACGCGCACGCGCGACGGGCATCTGGCGCCGCCCTTCGATAGCGGCGTGCGACCCAATATCGAAGCGCAGCGCATTCCCGAACAAGCGCGCCCGCGCCCGGTGCTGCTGCGCAGCCCCAAGCCGCTGTCGGAATTGGGCACCTACGATGCGCGCGCCTCGGCCGAATGCCGCAAGCGCGATTTCGGCCAGTTCGAACAGCATCGCGCGACCGTGGTGCTCGCGGGCCAGACCTATGGCGCCGCGCAAGCGGGGTCCAACGATCTCGCCGATTATCGTAAAGTGGAGCAGCCGGGCACGCTCTACGTGTTCGAACACCAGAGCATGACGAATTGCCGCGTGTGGCGCGTGCGCGCCCGATAGAACCGCGTCAGGCCTTGTCGGCCGGCGCGTCCTTCTTGGCGACGTCGCCGTAGATCTTGAGGATCAGCGTTTCGACGCTCGCGCGTTCCTCGTCCTTCAGCTCGATCCCGTTGTCGAGATAGTCGCGCCCGCTCGACATCGCGCGGATGGCGCCGGCGATGTAGATATCCATCAACTCGCGGATCGCGTGGAACGGCTTGCAGTTCACCGAGCCCATGCGCGTGTCGAAAATACCCGCGATGATGCTGATGCGGTTCAGCGTGTTCTGAAGTTCCATCTTGCGCCGCTCGTCCATTTTGGCGGCGGGGGCGGGAGCGGCGGGTTTCGCGGGTTGAGCGTCGGCCATGTCCGATGTTTATGGCGCCGGGCGGGAAAGCGCAAGCGATCCCAGGAATTCGACCAATCCCGCTTCGAATGCCGGACCCGCCATATCGCCATGGCCCCGCTCGGGCAGTTCCACGAAGGTTTTCGGGGGCGTCGCGGCGTCGAAAAGCGCCCGGCCATGCGCGAGGGGAATAAGCGTATCGCGCGCCCCATGGACCACCAGTAATGGTGCTGCGATCGTCGCGATCCGCGACGCGGAATCGAAACGGTCGGTCACCAAACGCCGCGCGGGCAGCCAGAAAAACATCTCGCCCGCGCGATCGGCGACGGAGAGATAGGGCGATTGCAGGATGACGCCCAGCACGCGGCGCTCATTCGCCATCTTGGTGGCCACACCCGTACCCAGGCTTTCGCCCCACAGCACGAAGGGGCCGGGGCCGGCTTGATCCAATGTGGCGCGCGCGTCGGCATAGAGCCCGTCTTCGCTTGGCCGGCCGGGATTGCCGCCGAACCCGCGATAGGTCGCGAGCACGATGCCGTAGCCGTGGCGTGCCGCTTGCCTGGCGATGTCGATACGGTCGCTCGCGTCGCCCGCATTG
Source organism: Tagaea sp. (assembly GCA_965228135.1). Classification (GTDB taxonomy): domain Bacteria; phylum Pseudomonadota; class Alphaproteobacteria; order CACIAM-22H2; family CACIAM-22H2; genus Tagaea. The sequence goes on along the minus strand of OZ245798.1, from coordinate 2,343,823 downwards.
CCGTGGAACAGCACGATCGTCGGTTTGTGCGGATCGCCGACACGTCGCCACGCGGTCAGCGTCAGGCCGTCGGCGGTCGACACGGGAAAGGGCGCATAGCCCGCCGCGCGCAGCGCCGCCGCGTCGGCGGGTTTGGCGGACGGGTGATAGAGAAACCCGCGCTGGCCGAAATACATATACGCGACCGCCGCCGCGTAGAGCCCGGCCGCCGCACCGATCGCCGCGAGCCAGCCCATGGCGCGTCAGCCCGCGTGCCGGCGCATCGCCATGCGATGCGACACGATCGCGCCGATCGAGCAGACGAAGAACAGCAACGCCATCGGCAGCAACGTGCCGTCCTGCGAATGGCCCATGACGACGGTGGCGATGGCGCCGGTCACCATTTGGGTGAAGCCGAGCAGGCCGGACGCCGATCCCGCCAGTGCGGGGTTCACCGACACGGCACCCGCGATCAGATTGGGCTGCGTGGCGCCGTTGGAAAAGCCGAGCAGGAAGAACGGCCCGAAAATGCCGAGCGGCGCCAAGCCTTGCGTGACGTGCAGCGTCACAAGAAACCCGCACGGCAGCAACGCCGCCAACAAACCCCAATAGGCGAGGCGGTCGAGGCCGATCCGCGCCGACCAGCGCCCGGCGACGAAATTGCCGCAAGCGTAGGAGATCGCGCAGAACGCGAACCACAGCCCGTATTCGGCGGGCGGACGGCCCAGCACGCCGATCATCAAATAAGGCGCGGTCGCCAGGAAACCGAAGAACTGGATCGAGTTGAAGCTGATCGCCAGCGTATAGCCGAGGAAAGCGGGCGAGCCCGTCAACGCGATCCAGCCGCGCGTCAGCGTCGCGATATCGATATGCGACAGCGGCGAATGGTTGGTTTCGTAGGCGCGCGCGCGCGCGGCGAAGAACGCGAAACCGCCGAACGCGATCATCGCCACGAAGCTCGCGCGCCAACCATAGAGCTGATCGAGCAGGCCGCCGATGCTGGGGGCGACCATCGGCACCATCGCCATGCCCATCGTCACGTAGCCGAGCGTGCTGGCCGATTGGTCGCGGCTGTAAAGATCGCGCACCATCGCGCGCGCCAGCACCAAGCCCGCGCAACTGCCCAGCGCTTGCGCAACGCGGCCCACCAAAAGCACCTCGATCGTCGGGGCGACGAGGCACACGAGGCTGCCCGCGAAGCCCAGGCCCAGCCCGGCCAGCAGCACCGGCCGGCGGCCATAGCGATCGGACAACGGTCCGTAGATCAACTGCCCGACGCCGATCCCGACCAGGAACAGCGTCAAGGCGAGCTGGGCGGTGCCGTAATCGGTGGCGAACACCTCGGCCAGGCGCGGCAACGACGGAATGAAGGCGTTCAGCGAAAAGGGGCCGACGGCGCTGATCGTGATCAGCAGCCACATCGGGGGACGCAGCATCATATCGTCATCGCTCCCCGGTGGAACGCGGCTTGCAGAGCCTTGCGCGGGCCCCAATTCCGGGCCAACGTGCCGACAACGCTCCGCTTTTCATACGTGTGCATCCCAGGGCCGGTTCCATGACTCTTCACGTGGCGCTCCACCATCGCACGTCTTACTTCTACGACCGCCCGATCGCGCTGGGACCCCAGGTCGTGCGTTTGCGGCCCGCGGCCCATTCCCGCACGCCGGTGCTTTCCTATTCGCTTAAGATCGAGCCGTCGACCCATTTCATCAATTGGCAACAAGACCCGCACGGCAATTGGCTGGCGCGTCTTGTATTTCCCGAAAAGACCGATCGTTTTACCGTGTCGGTCGATCTCGTCGCCGACATGGCGGTGGTCAATCCGTTCGATTTCTTCCTCGAACCCTATGCGGAAAAATGGCCCTTCGCGTACGAGGACGGGCTGCTGGAGGATTTGGCACCGTTCCGTAAGCCCGAGCCGGCCGGCCCGCTGCTGAAAGCGTGGCTCGCCAAGGTCGATCGCTCGGAACAGCGCACGATCGATTTTCTCGTCGGGCTCAATCAGCGTCTGCAACAGGATATCGGCTACATCATCCGCATGGAGCCGGGCGTCCAGACTTGCGAGCAGACCTTGGGCAGCGCCAAGGGATCGTGCCGCGATTCCGGCTGGCTGTTCGTCCAGATTTTGCGCCATCTCGGTTTCGCCGCGCGCTTCGTCTCGGGCTATCTGATCCAACTCGTCGCCGATCAAAAGGCGCTCGACGGGCCTTCGGGCGCCACGCACGACTTCACCGATCTGCATGCGTGGACGGAAGTCTATCTGCCCGGTGCCGGGTGGATCGGGTTCGATCCCACCTCCGGCTTGATGACCGGCGAAGGCCATATTCCGCTGGCGGCGACACCGGCGCCGCAATCGGCGGCCCCGGTCGAAGGCGCGCATGAGAAAGCCGAAGTCAAATTCGGCCACGAGATGTACGTGACGCGCATCGCCGAAAGTGCGCGCGTCACCAAGCCCTACACCGACGAGGAATGGGCGAAGATCGAAAAGCTCGGCCATGTCGTCGACGGCCATTTGGCGAAGGGCGATGTGCGCTTGACCATGGGCGGCGAGCCGACCTTCGTGTCGATCGACGACGTGGACGGCGAGGAATGGAACACCGGCGCGCTCGGGCCGACGAAACGCCGCCTTGCCGGCACGTTGTTGAAGCGCTTGCAGAAGCTATGGTCGCCGGGCGCGTTGCTGCATTTCGGCCAGGGCAAATGGTATCCCGGCGAAACCTTGCCGCGCTGGGCCTTGGGCTGCTGGTGGCGGCGCGACGGCGAACCGATCTGGCGCGATCCCGCGTTGTTCGCCGACGACGGCCTGAAGTCGAACGTGAATTTCGAGCACGCGGATCGCTTCGCGCGGCGCTTGTGCAAGCGCCTGGGCGTGCCCGAGGAATTCGTGCATCGCGCGTTCGAGGATGCTTGGTACTATCTGTGGCGCGAGCAGCGTCTGCCGGTCAACGTCGATCCGCTGAAATCGAATCTCAAAGATCCCGAGGAACGCGCGCGGCTTGCGCGGCTTTTCGAGCAGGGTCTCGACGAGCCCGTGGGCGTCGTGCTGCCGATCCAGCGCGCCAAGCAGAAATGGTCGTCCGGTTTCTGGTTCGTGCGCCCGCAGCACATGTTCCTGATCCCGGGCGATTCGCCGATGGGCTATCGCTTGCCGCTGGACTCGCTGCCTTGGGTGGCGCCGGTCGATTATCCCTATCACTGGGAAACCGATCCCTTCGACGCATATCCGCCGCTGCCCAAGCGCGATCCGCGCGAGCGCGCCACGCAAGTGACGGGCGCGCCGCTCCGTGAAGGCTTCGCGCATCAAGCCGGCATGATGGCGGGCCCGCAGGGCGAGGCGATTCCCGATCGCCGCCGTATCGAGGAGTTGCGCCGCAACGATCGCCGGAAGTTGAAGCCGCAGACTTCGGCCGCGGGCGTGGTTCGGACCGCGTTGTGCATCGAACCGCGTGGCGGTTTGCTGCATGTCTTCATGCCGCCGGTGACGACGGCCGAGGATTATCTCGATCTCGTCGCCGCGATCGAGGATACGGCCGCCGATTTGGGCCAGCCGATCCTGATCGAAGGCTATGCGCCGCCCGCCGATCCGCGGCTCAATAGTTTCTCGATCACACCCGATCCGGGCGTGATCGAGGTCAACGTGCATCCTTCGGAAAGCTGGCCCGAACTCGTCGAGCGCACGACGACGCTGTACGAGGAAGCGCGCCAAAGCCGCCTCGCGACCGAGAAATTCATGCTCGACGGCCGCCATGTGGGCACGGGCGGGGGCAATCACTTCGTGCTCGGCGGGCGTTCGGCGCCGGAATCGCCGTGGCTGCGCCGGCCCGATCTGCTCGGGTCGATGCTGCGCTTCTGGCACAACCATCCCTCGCTCTCGTATCTGTTCTCGGGGCTGTTCATCGGGCCGACGTCGCAGCATCCGCGCGCCGACGAAGCGCGCCAGGATCAGACGCACGAGTTGGAACTCGCACTCGCGCAATTGCCGGCGAAGGACACGGCGGGCATTCCGCCGTGGATGGTCGACCGCGTATTGCGGAACATCCTTGTCGACGTCACCGGCAACACGCATCGCACCGAATTCTGCATCGACAAGCTCTACTCGCCCGATCATTCGGGCGGGCGGCGCGGACTCGTGGAACTGCGCGCCTTCGAAATGCCGCCCCATGGCCGGATGAGCTTGGTTCAGCAATTGCTGCTGCGTTCGTTGATCGCGCATTTCTGGGAGGAGCCCTACACGGCCAAGCTGGTCCGCTGGGGCAACGCGATCCACGACAAATTCCTGCTGCCGCATTTCGTGCGCGACGATCTTTCGGACATCGTGCAATTGCTGCGCGACGAAGGCTACGGCTTCGAAGATTCGTGGTTCGACCCGCATTGGGAATTCCGCTTCCCGAAACTGGGCGAGGCTGCGTATCGCAACGTCGGCATCGAGCTTCGCCACGCGCTGGAGCCCTGGCATGTGCTGGGCGAGGAAGCGGGCGGGGGCGGCACGGTGCGCTATGTCGACTCTTCTCTGGAGCGTCTACAGGTTAAGGTCCGCAATCTGGTCGAAAGCCGCCATGTGCTCACCTGCAACGGCATCGCCGTGCCGCTGCACCCGACGGGGATCGAGGGCGAATACGTCGCGGGCGTGCGCTTCCGCGCGTGGAACCCGGCCTCGGCCCTGCACCCGACGATCGGCGTACATGCGCCCTTGGTGTTCGATCTGGTCGATGGCTGGTCGAATCGATCGATGGGCGGCTGCACCTATCATGTGGCCCATCCGGGCGGACGGAACTACGACAAGTTCCCGGTCAATGCCAACGAGGCCGAGGCGCGCCGCCGGGCCCGGTTCTTCGCTTTCGGCCATACGCCGGGTCCGATGACCCCGCGCCAGCCGAACCCGAACCCGGAATTCCCGCTGACGCTTGACCTTCGACGGGCATGACGCCGACACTCCGCCCTTCGACCGGGGGCGGGATGGACGATTCGTCGGCAATCAAGGATCCGGCGGCGATAGCGGTATCGCCGTACGACGAGATGGTGACCGGTGGTGGGCAGATCCGCTTCCACTGGCAATCCATCATGGGCGCGTTGCGCACCTTGCCGCCCGGCGCGTTGGCCGAGCGCATGGAGCGCGCGCGCCGGCAATACGACGAAAACGGCGTCACCTATAACGTCTTCGCCGATGCGAATGGTGCGGCGCGCCCCTGGCAATTCGATTTGATCCCGCTGCCGATCCCGGCCGACGAATGGGACGAGATCGAAGGGGCGCTGGCCAAGCGCGCCTCGCTGCTCGAAAAAATTCTCGCCGATCTCTACGGGCCGCAGACGCTGCTCGCCGAACGCTTGCTGCCGCCCGCCTTGGTGCATGCGAACCCCAGCTTCCTGCGCCAATGCCATGGCATCGTGCCGGCGAACGGCGCGCCCTTCATCCATTTTTATGCGGCCGACCTCGCGCGCGGGATCGACGGCAAATGGCGCGTCTGCGCCGATCGCATCAACGCGCCGTCGGGGGCGGGCTACGCGCTCGAAAACCGCAACGTGCTGATGCGCACGGTGCCCGAGCTGTTCCAGTCCGCGCATGTGCGCCGCTTGGCGCCCTTCTTCGAGATGTGGCAGACCGCACTCGCCAATCTCGCGCCGCGCCATCGCGAAAATCCGCGCATCGTGCTGCTCACGCCGGGCCCTTATAGCGAAACCTATTTCGAGCATGTGTATCTCGCCCGCCAGCTCGGCCTTACCTTGGCCGAGGGTGCGGACCTCACCGTGCGCGAAGGCAAGTGCTACCTCAAAACGCTCGGCGGGTTGCAGCAGGTCGATGTGATCCTGCGCCGCATGGACGCCGATTATTGCGATCCCGTCGAACTGCGTCAGGAATCGGCGATCGGTGTGGCGGGTTTGCTCGACGCGGTGCGCGCGGGCAACGTCACCGTGGCGAACGCGCTGGGGGCGGGGGCGGTCGAAACGCCGGCCTTGCTGCCCTTCCTGCCGGGGCTGTCGCGCAAGCTGCTGGGCGAGGAACTCGACATCGCCTCGATCGAGACGTGGTGGCTGGGTCAGCCCGAGGTCTTCGCCGATATCGCCAAGCGGATCGAGGATTACGTGATCCGCCCGGCTTTCGGCGGCGAGACCGAGTCCGCGACCGACGCCTCCACGCTCGACGCGCGCAAGCGCCAAGCCTTGATCGCGCGCATCGCCGAACGCCCGTGGCGTTACGTGGCGCAAACGCGTTTGCAGAAATCGGCGATGCCGGTGTGGTCGCAAAGCGGTTTGCAGCCGCGCCCGACGATGCTGCGTGCGTTCTTGGTGCGCCACGAGGACGGCTATGTGCCCATGCCCGGCGGGATGACGCGCGTCGCCGCCGACGACAATGGCGTGGATATTTCCATGCAGCGCGGCGGGGCGTCGAAAGACACCTGGGTCGTGGTGCGCGAGCCGCAGAATTTCTCCATGGGGCCGCGCGCCAGCGGCGGGCGCGAACCCTTACGCCGCTCCTCGGGCGAATTGCAAAGCCGTGTGGCCGACAATCTCTTCTGGCTCGGCCGCTATGCCGAACGTCTAGACGATACGGCACGGTTGATGCGCGCCTGTTTGATGCGCGCCCCCGCCGGCGGCGTCTCGGCGCGCGAAGTCGCGGAATTCCAAACGCTCGCGCGCATGCTCGCCTCGCGCGGTTTGATCGAACTTCGCCTCAGCGGCATGCCCGACGGGCGCGCGATGATGGAAGCGATCGCCAATGCGTGCGGTCCCGATCAGGGCATTTCGCATCTGTTCCAGGCGATCCAGCGCATCGCGCCCACGGTGCGAGACCGCCTGTCCGGCGATATGTGGAAAGTCGTCAACGACCTGCTGAAGGACGCGCGCCTGCGGCTCGAAAGCCGCACGGGCGACGTCGATTGGCTGTTCGAAGGTGTGGATCACGTCATCGGCGTGTGCGCGGCCTTCCATGGCATGGCGGCCGAGAACATGACGCGCGGCTCGGGCTGGCGCTTCCTCGATCTGGGACGGCGCATCGAACGCGCGGTCTACAGCACGGCCATGGTGCGCGACGTGTTCGCCGCCGCCGGCAGCCAGGGCAGCGAGCCATGGTTGCGCTTGCTGCTCGAACTCGCCGACAGCTCGATCACCTATCGCACGCGCTATATGGCGGCGATCCAGCCCGCCCCGGTCGTCGATCTCGTGCTGTGCGACGAGACCAATCCGCGCTCGCTCGCGTTCCAATTGCGCGCGGTGTCCGAACATCTCGACGCGTTGCCCCAACGCGCCAGCCGGCCCTTGTCGCTGCCCGAACAAAAGATCGCGCGCGGCGCCATCTCCGCGATCGAACTCTTCGATATCGAGCGTCTTTCCTCGATCATCGATCGCGACGCGGTCGCCTCGCTCGAGGATTTGATGGGCGCCACGGCGACGCGGCTGTCGGATCTGTCCGAAGCGATCACGCGCGCCTATTTCAGCCATGTCACGACGTTGCGCGCGATCGGCTACGAATCCATGGCGGGGCCGGAGGGGCAGGCGTGATCTACGACGTCGTGCACCGGACGACCTATCGCTACGCCTCGGCGGTGGACGTATCGTATCACACGCTGCGCCTCGCGCCGCGCGAATTGCCCTATCAGCGCGTGTTGCGCAGCGCCGTGATCGCGACACCCGCCCCTTTGCGCTTCGTCGATCGCGTCGATTGGTTCGGCAACAAGGTGAGCCATATCGCGCTGGAGGAGCCGCACGACGAATTGGTCGTCGACGCGCGCTCGGTCGTGGACGTCGCCTATCCGCCGCCGCCCGACGCGGCGAAGACGGCCGCCTGGGAAAGCGTGCGCGACGCGCTCGACGGCGGCGGCTTGCCGGTCGAATGGGCCGTCTCCGAATTCACGCGCGAATCCCCGATGGCGTTGATCGACGACACGATCCGCCAATACGCCGCGCCGTCCTTTCCCAAGGGGCGGCCGATTTTCGCGGGCGTGCTCGATTTGAATTCGCGCATCAAGCGCGACTTCGTGTTCGATCCGCGCGCCACGGGTGTCGCGACACCGGTCGAGCAGGTGATGCGCTTGCGCCGGGGCGTGTGCCAGGATTTCGCGCATGTGATGATCGCGTGTTTGCGCGCGATGGGCCTCGCCGCGCGTTACGTGTCGGGCTATGTGCGCACCTATCCGCCGCCGGGCCAGAAGCGGCGCATCGGCGCCGACGCGTCGCACGCGTGGGTCAGCGCGTGGGTGCCGGGGGCGGGCTGGGTCGATGTCGATCCGACCAACGATCTGGTCGTGAAGGACGAGCATGTCGTGGTCGGCTGGGGCCGCGATTATTCCGATATTTCGCCGATCCGCGGCGTGATTTTGGGCGGCGGTGCGCACGAGCTCGACGTCTCGGTCGATCTCGCCCCGCGCGCGCCGGAAGAAGTGCCCGCTTAGCTGCGCAGCTTCGCCATCGCTTTGAGGTAATCGGCCTTGGCCTGATCCTCGTGGCGGTGATGCCCTTCGCGCACGATCCAGTCGCCGCCGATCACCACGTCGCGCACCGGATTGGAATTCCCGGCGAACAGCCAGGAATCGATCAGATGCTCGCCGTCGCGGCCTGTCAGCGCCGCGTGGTCGCGGTCGAGCACGACGAAATCCGCGCGCCAGCCTTTTTCCAGACGCCCGGTCTTGCGCCCGCCGGCTTGCGCCCCGCCTATCACGGCTTGGTCGAGCAGGAAGCCGCCGGTCGAACCGCCCGTCGCGCGTGACACGACATTGCGCTGGCCGCGCGTCAATCGCAGCCCGTATTCGAGCCAGCGCAGCTCTTCGACCGGGCTGGTGCAGACGTTGGAATCGGTGCCCACACCGATGCGCCCGCCTTGGGCGAAGAATTCGGGCAGCGGGAAAATCCCGTCGCCGAGATTGGCTTCGGTCGTCGGGCAAATCCCGGCGACGGCTTTGCTGTTCGCGATCAGCGTCACTTCGCCGGGCGTCGCGTGTGTGGCGTGAACCAAGCACCAGCTTTCATCGACGGCGGCGTTGGCATAGAGCCAATCGATCGGCGTCGTGCCCGACCACGCCTTGCAGTCGGCGACTTCCTTGGGCTGTTCGGAAATATGGATATGGATGGGGGCGGTCTTGTCGAATTTACGCGCGAGTTCGATCGACCGCGCCAAATCCCCCGGCGGCACGGCGCGCAGCGAATGCGGGGCGATGCCCACGCGCACATTGGGATCGTTGCGGTGGCGGCGCGCGAGACGCTCGTAGAGATCGTTGAACGTGTCTTCCGGGATCGTGAAGCGCCGCTGCCCTTCGGTCGGCGGCTTGGCCCCGAAACCGCTGGTCCGATAGACGACCGGCAGAATCGTGATCCCGATCCCGGCGGCCGCGGCCGACGCGATCAGACGGTCGGACATCTCGGTCACGGATTCGTAAGGCTGGCCCTTGGGATCGGCGTGGACGTAATGGAACTCGGCGATCGAGGTGAAGCCGTGCTTGGCGAGCTCGACGTAAAGCTGGGTCGCGACCGCTTCGAGCTCGCGGGGCCCGAGCTTGGCGAGAAAGGCGTACATCACCTCGCGCCACGACCAGAAATCGTCCTCGCCCGGCCGTGCTGTTTCGCCCAAACCCGCCATCGCGCGCTGGAAGGCGTGCGAATGCAGATCGCCCATCCCGCCGACGACGGCGCCGTTGAGCAATTCGGCATCGCCACGCTTCATGCCCGCCTGAACATTCGTCAAATATCCGGCGGCATCGACGTCGAAAATCACGTCGTCGGCCCAGCCTTGCGGCAGACGGGCGCGGGGGGCGAAAAATGTCGGCATGGCCATCGTTCCTGGGGCTATTCTTGGCGCCGTTTATAGGAGCATAAACGCGGCATGGCGACACTTTACGAAAACGCGGATTTCGCGACGCTTGGCGGCCCCGATTACGGCGTCGTTCGCGACGGCGCGATGCTGGTCGATAAGGGCCGCATCGCCTGGATCGGCAAACGCAACGACGCCCCCGACGCCGATTCGCGGGCCGATCTGGGCGGGGGCTGGGTGCTGCCGGGCTTCGTCGATTGCCACACCCATCTGGTGTTCGGCGGCGATCGCGCGGACGAATTCGAAAAGCGCCTCAACGGCGTGTCGTACGAGGAGATCGCGCGCGCGGGCGGCGGCATTCGCTCGACCGTCGCCAAGACGCGCGCCGCCAGTTTCGACGAGTTGTTCGAAAGTGCCGCGCGAAGGCTCGACTACATGGCCGATCGCGGCGTGACGACGGTCGAGATCAAATCGGGCTACGGGCTCGATCTCGAAAACGAGATGAAGCAGCTCGCCGTCGCGCGGGCCCTGGGCGAACGCTTGGGCGTGCGGGTGCGCACGACCTTTCTGGGGCTCCACGCCGTCCCGCCCGAATATGCCGGCCGCCAAGCCGACTACGCGAAGCTCGTCGTGGGCATGATCCCCGAAATCGCGCGGTCGGGTTTGGCCGACGCGGTCGATGCGTTCGCGGAATCGATCGGCTTCACCAACGACGAAACGCGCGCCGTGTTCGATGCGGCCAAGGCGCATGGTCTGCCGGTGAAGTTGCACGCCGAACAGCTCACCAATCAGCACGGTGCGGCCCTTGTCGCGTCCTATGCCGGTTTGTCGGCCGATCATGTGGAACATCTCGACGAGGCCGGGATCGCGACCATGGCGATGGCCGGCACGGTCGCGGTGCTGCTGCCCGCCGCCTATTACTTCCTGCGCGACACCAAGCTGCCGCCGATCGACGCGATCCGCAAAGGCGGGGTCAAGATGGCGCTCGCCAGCGATTGCAATCCGGGCACCGCGCCTGCCTTCGATCCGCGCGTGGTGCTGAATATGGGCTGCACCGTGTTCCGCATGACGCCGGAAGAAGCGATCGCCGGCTATACGCGCGAAGGGGCGCGGGCGCTCGGTTTGCAAAACGAATGCGGCACGCTGGAAGCGGGCAAGGCCGCGGATTTCTGCCTGTGGGATATCGAACGGCCGGCCGATCTGGTCTATTGGATCGGCGGCCCCGGTCCGCAACGCGTGTTCAGGAACGGCGAAGAATGAGCGAGATTTTCGACTTCACCCCGGGCAACTCGCCCGTGCTGGTCAGCGTGCCCCATGCCGGCACGCATATTCCCGATGCCCTCGCCATGCGCATGACCGATCATGCGCTGACGCTGCCCGACACCGATTGGCATGTCGAAAAGCTGTACGCCGCCGCCCCGTCGCTGGGCGCGGGGCTGATCGTCGCGCGCCAATCGCGCTACGTGATCGATCTCAATCGCGATCCGACCGGCACGCCGCTTTATCCGGGGGCCGACAATACCGAGCTGTGCCCGCTCAGCACCTTCGCGAAGGTGCCGGTCTACAAACCGGGCCAGGAGACCGACGCGGCGGAAATCCAAGAACGCGTCGCGCGCGATTGGAAGCCCTATCACGATGCGCTGGAGGCCGAGCTTGCGCGCCTCAAAGCCAAATTCGGCTACGCGATTTTGTGGGACGGGCATTCCATCCCGTCGCAGGTGCCGCGCTTCTTCGAAGGGCGCTTGCCCGACCTCAATCTCGGCACCGCGTCGGGCGCTGCGGCCGATGCGGGATTGACCGAAGCCGCGCGCGCCGCACTGGACGGGCCGGGCATGAGCCTCGTGCTCAACGGGCGTTTCAAGGGCGGCTACATCACCCGCCGCTACGGCCGCCCGGCGGACGGCGTCCATGCGCTCCAGCTCGAAAAGGCGCTGATCGCCTATATGGACGAGGACCCGCCTTATCGCTGGGATCCTGCGCGCGGTGCGGCGATGATCGAACGCGTGGGCCGCACGCTGAAGGCGCTGCTCGCCTGGAAGCCGCAGTAAGTTAAGCGCAGCGCGACGCGGGGAAGCGCACCGTCGCGGTCGTGCCGCGATTGGGGGCGCTGTCGATCGACAACGTGCCGCCATGCAGCTCGACGAGCTTGCGGCTGAGCGGCAGGCCCAGGCCAGTCCCTTCGAAGCGGCGCGCCAGCACGCTGTCGATTTGCCCGAACGGCTCCAACGCGCGCGGAATATCCTGCGCGCGCATGCCGATGCCGGTATCGACGATGCTGACGGCCACGCCGCCATGTTGCTCCATCCGCGCGATGATGCGCACGCGCCCGCCGGGCGGGGTGAATTTCACCGCGTTGGACAGCAGGTTCAGCACGATCTGGCGCACGCGCTGCTCGTCGGCCGTCAGCAGCGGCACGTCCGGCGCCACGTCGACCGTGACGCGCACTTGGGCGGCTTGCGCGCGCGGATCGATCAGCCGCGCGCAGGACGCCAGCGTGCCGTTGAGGTCGATCTGCATCTCGCGCAATTCGACCTTGCCCGCTTCGGCCTTCGAGATGTCGAGGATGTCGTTGATCACCTGCAGCAGATGCGTGCCGGAGGAATGGATGTCCTTGGCGTAATCGACGTAACGCTGTTCGTCGATCGGGCCGAAAAGCTGGTTGTGGATGATCTCGGAAAAACCGATCACGGCGTTGAGCGGCGTGCGCAGCTCGTGGCTCATATTGGCCAGGAACTCCGATTTCGTGCGGCTGGCGATTTCGGCGATTTCCTTGGCGTCGCGCAACGCGTCTTCGGCGTGTTTGCGCTCGGTCAAATCGGTGAACAACGTCACCCACCCGCCGCCGGGCAAGGCGGTGCGCCGCGTGACGATATAGCGTCCGTTCGGGCGCCAGCCTTCGTCGGAATAGGGTTCGGGGCGCGTGACCCGCGCGATGCGGCGCGCGATCTCCGCGTCCTCGTCGGCGATCGGGCCGAAATCGCCGCGTCTTATTTGGAAGCGGATCGAATCGTCGAAGGTGAGGCCCACGCGCAGGCCTTCGAACGGCGCGTCGAGCAATTGGCGCGCGCGGTCGTTCCACGCGATCAGCACGCGATTATGGTCGTAGACGACGATGCCTTCGTCGATCGATTCGAACGTGCTCGCCAGGATATGCGCTTGGCGATCGATCTCGCTCTGGCGCTCGCGGGCTTGCGTCACGTCGTTCAGCGTGATGGCGAAGCCGCCGTCGGGCAAACGCTGATCGCGGATCTGCAGCACGCGCCCGCCGCCGATGCGCGTTTCGAAGATCTTGTCGCCGGGCATGTAATGCTCGGCCAGGCGCGCATCGAGCCAGGCGTTGCGCGGCAAACCGCCGAGGAACGCGACGCCGTTCTCGACCTGCGATTCGAGCACGTCGCGGAAGGTGGCGCCCACGCCGATATGCGCGGGCAGATCGATCAAGCGGCGATAGGCGGCGTTATGCAGGATCAGCCGGTCGTCGGGATCGTAGATGCCCACACCGGTCGACAAGCCGTCGATCGCGCGCAGCAGGCGTTCCTCGTCCTCGCGCCGGTTCCAGTCGCGGGCGAGCGCCGTGCCTTGCGCCTCGGCCTCCGTCACGTCGTGATACATGACGATCTGCCCGCCATCGGGCAGCGGGCGTGCGGCGACTTCGATCGTGCGGCCGTGATGGAAGCGGCGGCGATAGGTGAAGCCGTTGCGCGCCTCGAGCAAAGCCATGCGCGATCGGATCGCGGCGGCGCGCGCCTGCGGGTCGGGCTCGGACAACGCGGCGAGCCGTTCGATCGCATCGACGATGGCGTCGCCCGGCGCGCTGAAGCCGTCGGGCAAACCCAGCAGGCGATGATAGGCGGTGTTGACCGCGACGATCTTCAGATCGTCGTCGAGGATCAACAAAGCAGCGGGCAACGCGTCGAGGATCTTGTCCATCGCTCGACCGCTCCCCCGTTCGGTCAGTAGCGGACCAAGGATTCGAACGCGACGGGCAGGCGTTTGCGCCCTTCGAGGAACGTCAGCTCGATCAGGCACGCGGCACCGCGCACGTCGGCCCCCGTTTTTTGCAACAACGAGATCGCCGCCGCAAGCGTGCCGCCGGTCGCCAACACGTCGTCCAAGACGACGACGCGCGCACCCTTCGGCACCGCGTTTTCCTGTACCTCGATCGTGTCCTCGCCGTATTCCAGCGCGTAGGTGTGGGGCACGGTCGGGCCCGGCAGCTTGCCGCGCTTGCGCACCATCAGGAAGCCGATCCCCAGGCGCAGCGCCAGCGGGGCGGTCACCAAAAAGCCCCGGCTTTCGATCCCGGCCAGGAATTGCGGCTTATGGGGTGCGACCACGTCGGCCAGGCGGTCGATCGTCGCCTTCCAGGCGCCGGCATCGGCCAGCAGCGGGGAAATGTCGCGGAACAGGATGCCGGGCTTGGGGAAGTCGGGCACGTCGCGGATATGGGCTTTCAGATCCATGCGGGCGTTCTCGTTGCTAGGTTGAATAAGCCCAATACGGGGCAAACGCCGGGCCGTCCATCCCAAAATCGCCGATACCTTGTCGCACGGACCTTGCTAATCTGGCGCCAACAAACAGGACGGGGGCTCCATGGCAGAGGCGGTTCCGGCTTCGGCGCGCGCGGTTATCGTGGGCGGCGGCATTGCCGGTTGTTCGGTCGCATATCACCTGGCGAAGCTCGGCTGGAAGGACATCGTCCTGGTCGAGCGTGCGCGCCTCACCGCCGGGACGACCTGGCACGCGGCGGGATTGGTCGGCGCCATGCGCCCCAACCGCGCGCTGACGGCGATGAGCAAATACGGCATCGATCTTTATTCGAAGCTCGAAGCCGAAACCGGCCAAGCGACCGGCTGGAAGAACTGCGGCTCGGTCAACGTGGCGCGCACGCAAGAGCGTGTCGTCGCGTTCAAACGCCAAGTGGCGCTGGCCAAGGGCTTCGGCGTCGACATCCAAGAAATCAGCCCGGCCGAAGCGGGCAAGCTGTGGCCGCTGATGCGCACCGACGATTTGCAAGGCGCCATCTGGCTGCCGGGCGACGGCAAGGCGAACCCCGCCGATCTGTGCATGGCGCTGGCCAAGGGCGCGCGCCAAATGGGCGCCAAATTGTTCGAAGGTGTCGCGGTCACCGGGTTCGAGCGCGCCAACGGCGCCATCGTCGCGGTGCAGACCGATCAAGGCCGCATCGCCGCCGATGTGGTCGTGCTCGCCTGCGGGCAATGGACGCGCCAAGTCGGCGAGCAGCTGGGCGTCGCGGTGCCGCTGCATTCGGCCGAGCACTTTTATATCGTCACTAAGAAGATCGCGGGCGTGACGCCCGATCTGCCGGTGATGCGCGATCCCGACGGCTACATCTATTACAAGGAAGAAGTCGGCGGTTTGGTGATGGGCGGGTTCGAGCCGGTCGCCAAACCCTGGGGCATGGATGGCGTGCCCGAGGATTTCGCCTTCCAGCTTCTGCCCGAGGATTGGGACCAGTTCCAAATCCTGATGGAAAACGCGCTCCACCGCACGCCGTGCCTGGAAACCGCCGAGGTGCGCCAACTGCTGAACGGGCCCGAGAGTTTCACGCCCGACGGCAATTTCATTCTGGGCGAAGCGCCTGGCTTGCGCGGGCTTTACGTCTGCGCCGGGTTCAACTCGGCGGGCATCGCCAACGCTGGCGGGGCGGGGCGGTTGACCGCCGAATGGATCGCGGGCGGCGAGGCGCCGATGGATTTGGCGGACGTCGATATCCGCCGCTTCGCCGATTTCCAGGCGAATGGGCGCTTCTTGCGCGAACGCACGGTCGAGAGCCTGGGCCTGCATTACGTGATGCGCTGGCCGCGCATGGAATTGGAAAGTGCTAGGCCCTTACGCCGTTCGCCGTTGTTCGATCGCTTGGCCGCGAACGGGGCGCGCTTCGGCTCCAAGATGGGCTGGGAGCGCGCGAATTACTTCGCGCCCTTGGATGCGAAAATCCCATACGCTTGGACGCCCAATTGGCTGCCCTATACGCGTAAGGAACAAGAGGCGGCGCGCAATGGCGTGGGCATCATCGATCAGGCGAGCTTCGCCAAGATCCTGGTCCAGGGCCGCGACGCGGCGGCGTATCTGCAACGCATCTGCGCCAACGATATCGACGTGGCGCCGGGCCGCTCGGTCTATACGGCGCTGCTGAACGAGCGCGGCGGCTTCGAAAGCGACGTGACGATCGCGCGCTTGGCCGAGGATAAATTCCTCTACATCACCGGCTCGGCGCAATTGACCCGCGATCTCGATTGGCTCGGCCGCCAGATCGGCGATCAATTCGTGACGCTGACCGACGCGACGGTGACATGGACGACGTTGTCGCTGATCGGGCCGGGGGCGGAAGCCGCCCTCGCCAAGATCAGCCCGCGTCTGCCCAAGCTCGCCAATGGCGAGATGCGGATGATCGATGTGGGCCTCGCGCGCGTGCTGGCCACGCCGATGAGCTATGTCGGTGCCCCCGGCGTGGAAATGCTCGTCCCCACCGAATACGCCGCCGGCGTCTATGACGAGCTCAAAGCCGCGACGCCCGCGATCGCCGATATCGGTTATTACGCGCTCGACGCCATGCGCATCGAAGCGGGGCGGCGCGCTTTCGGGCCCGAATTGGGGCCGGACGAAACGCCGGTCGAGGCGGGCTTGCTGCACGCCGTCGCCTTCGACAAGCCCGGCGGCTTCCTCGGCCGCGAGGCTTTGCTTGCCAAGCGCGAAGCGGGTGTCGCCAAGCGCCTGTGCCTGTTCGCGCTCGAAGACGCCAGCGATTGGTGCTGGGGCGGGGAAGGCATTCTGGCGAACGGCCGCCCGGCGGGCGAGATTTCCTCGGCCGGGTGGAGCACCGTGCTGGGCCGCTGTGTGGCCATGGGCTATGTCCGTGCCGACGTAAACTTCGATCGCGCCGCGATGCTGTCGTGGTCTTACGAGATCGATATTGCGGGCAAGATCGTCAAAGCGCGTGCGCTATCCCGCGCGCCCTATCCGCCCAAATGAAAAAGGCGGGTGCCGAAGCACCCGCCTTTAATCTTCGTGCGCGAAGTGTGGCTTAACGAACGTAGAGATGCACTTCGTTCGCCTGCGCCTGGTTCGACGTCGTCGAGGACATCGTCACGCGCTGGGCGGGCAAGCCCATATCGGCGAGGCTGCGCATCACCGTTTCCGCCTGACGGCGCGCGGTGGACGCGGCGAGTGCCGCTTGGCTTTGACCGCCGCGCGCGGGCGCGACGGCAACGAGGTCGAAATTCGCGGCGGGGCTGCGTTCCAGCGCGCGACTGACGGCGGTGTAGAGCGCTTGCTCGTAAGCCGGGTTGGCGCGGTCGAAGCGGATCACCATCAGCGGGCGGCGGCCGGCGGCGGCTTGCGCGGGGTTGCCGGCCTGCGGCGAAGCGCCGGGCGCCACGCCCAGGATCGCCGGGCTGCCGTCGGGCGGCGTCACATTGGTGAAGGCGCGGTTATTGAGGCCCGTGCCGAACAATTCGCCGTTGCGGATGGCGAGCGATAGCGCCGTCAGGTTCGAACGCTCGCGGCCGATATAGGTCGATTGACGGCCGATATCCTCGTTGAGCTCGTTCAGCAGGCGGTCGATCGAGACGACCGTGCGGTTCACTTCGTCTTCGACCAGCGCCAGCTGGCGATGATCGTCCTCGACGGCACCCGACAGCGAATAGGCGGCGCGGGTCGAGTCGAGCAGGAAGGCGGCCATCGCCGCGTCGGCCGAAACCTGGCTCGACATCTGCGACATGCGGCCGATTTCGGCCGACATGCGGTCGAGCTCGGCGGCGGCGGTGTTCCACTGGCTTTGCAGGATGGGGTTGCCCGGCGTCGTGCCGACCTGGAGGCGCGCATTGACGCCCGCGACGGTCGAGAAATAACGCTGCGACGTGGCGATCGAATCGCCGCGCATTTGCTGGATCGCGGCGGCGCGCTGCTGAACCGCACCCTGGAGATTCTGAACCTCGCCGCGCAATTGCTGCGCGCGCTGGCCGACGGCGGTGGTTTGGCCCGCCGGCAGGCGGCCCGTATCCGGCGTCGCCGCGACGGCGGCCGAGCTGGTCGCCGTGACCGCGCGCTGTTCGGCGGCCGAGGGCGGAATTTCCTGGCGCACGATCGGGCCATCGCTCGACCGGGCGGGTTCGGAACCGCCCATCGAGGGCCACAGCGCCTCGGTCATGTAGTTGCAGCCGCTAAGCCCCAAGGCGAGCGTGCCCACGGCAAGAAGGCGGGCAGGAGTGGCGAGGGGCGAGCGCATAACGGTCATGGCCGATATAATCGTTAGTTAGATGCGATCCGCCACGCGTTGGAAGCGCCACGGAACCAGTTAAGCCTCTACGACGCCTTGCGAACGCGATGCCATAAGATGATGGCCTTGTCGCCAAGCAAACGCCGCCGCGCGGATTCTCGGGACCGGACATCCCAAATCACCGGCGGGGGATCGTAACCAAGCGACAAGTCGCGCACAAGTTTGAATTTATAACGGTTTTCCACAGGCTTGGCCGCGTTTCGGGCGGGTTTTTCGTCCCCGCCGCAAACCGGTCGTTTAGCGCTTGCGATAGGGAAACGAATCACCTAGTGTCCCGGCCCGTTTCCCAGGGTAACCCGGGAAAACGACAGCGCGGCCGTAGCTCAACTGGATAGAGCATCTGACTACGAATCAGAAGGCTAGGGGTTCGAATCCCTTCGGCCGCGCCATTTTCTCCCCACGTAATTTCCGATCCTTCCGCGCGCCGCCCGGCGCCTGCTAGCGCTTGTGTCCTGTCTTACACGAGAAAGGAGACCGGCCATGGGTCGCGGTATTTTGCTTTGGCTTTTGGGAATTCCGATTCCCGTTATCATCCTGATCCTGCTGTTCTGGCGCTAAAGCGCTTGCGCCGCGCGCGCGTCGCGCGGCAAGGTCGCGTCGTTCTCAGGGCGGGGTGCAATTCCCCACCGGCGGTATGCGGGCGAAATCCCGCGAGCCCGCGAGCGCCTTCCACCGGAAGGGTCAGCAGATCAGGTGAGATGCCTGAGCCGACGGTATAGTCCGGATGAAAGAGAACGGACGCGCGGCCTCCAGATCGGGGGCCGTGTTCGTGCGTGATCGTCCTGGGTGAAGTGTCGCACCGGAAGGAGATCACATGACACCCACCCGCCACACCACCGCACTGCCGCGTTTCGCGTTCGTCAAAGCCAATTGGCACGCCGATATCGTGACCAAGGCGCTCGACGGATTCCGCGAACTCATCCCGCCCGATCGCGTCGACGTGTTCGACGTGCCGGGCGCTTTCGAACTCCCGCTAATGGCGCGCGACCTTGCCCGCACCGGCCGCTATGCGGCCGTCGCGGCGGCGGCCCTCGTCGTCGATGGCGGGATCTACCGCCACGACTTCGTCGCCGCGGCCGTCGTCGACGGGTTGATGCGCGCCGGATTGGAAACCGGCGTGCCGATCCTGTCGGTGTCGCTCACGCCGCATCACTTCCAAGAGACGCCGCATCACAGCGGCATCTTCGCCGCCCATTTCGTGGAAAAGGGCCGCGAGGCGGCGCGCGCCGCTTTGGGCATCGTCGAAACGCGCGCCGCACTGGCGGCGTAACCGGAAAACGCGGAACCGGCCTTGCGCCGGTTCCGCTATTCGGGCTTCGTGTCGGCCCAATTCAGCAGCGCGTCGAGAACGGGGCAGAGTTCCTGGCCCCATGGCGTCAGTGCGTATTCGACCTTCGGCGGCACTTGCGGATGGACGACGCGCCGCACGATTCCGTCCGCCTCCAACGCGCGCAATTGCTGGGTCAGCATTTTCTGCGACACGGTCGGGATCGCGCGTTCCAATTCGGAGAAGCGTTTGATCTGGCCGCCGAACAGATGGAACAGGATCACCAGCTTCCAGCGCCCTTCGAGTTTGGCGAGCGCCTTCTCGACGCCCGCGGCCGCCGCGTCGGGCGTGGGATAGCGCACCGAACTTTCCGGTAAGTCCCTTACTTTTTCGTCGGTTCTTGTCATCGCGCGAGCCTACGCCCAGCTTCCGTGCCTCACAAGCGAGGGACCGATGGAACGCGACTACAAAATCGATGCGACGGAATTCCAAGGCAAGCGCGCGGCCGTCACCGGCGGCACGCAAGGGGCGGGGGCGGCGATCGTCGCACGCCTGCTGGCGGGCGGGGCGCGTGTGGCGACATGCGCACGCAAACCGCCGGCGGATGGCGACACGAAGGGTGCCTTCTTCGCGATCGCCGATATGGCCACGGCGGACGGCGTCGCGTCGTTCGCCGACGCGGTGAACGCCGAATTCGGCGGCGTGGATATTCTGGTGCATTGCGTGGGCGGCTCGTCCACGCCCGGCGGCGGCTTCCGCGCGGCGGACGAGGAATTCTGGCGGCGCGATTTCGATATCAATCTGATGGCGCCGGTGCGGCTCGATCGTTTGTTGGTGCCCGGCATGATCGAACGCAAAGCGGGCGCCATCGTCCATGTCTCGTCGATCCAGCGCCGCTTGCCGCTGCACGATTCGACCACGCCTTACGCCGCCGCGAAGGCGGCCCTCGCGAGCTACAGCAAATCGCTGTCGAAGGAATTGGGCCCGCTGGGCGTGCGCGTGAACACCGTCTCGCCCGGCTGGATCATGACCGACGCGTCGGAACGGATGGTCCAGCGCCTCGCGGCGAGCGGCGGCACGGATGAAGCGACCGCGCGTCAAGGAATCATGAACGCACTGGGCGGCATTCCCATCGGCCGGCCGGCTTGGCCCGCGGAGATCGCCGAACTCGTCGCGTTTCTGGCCTCGTCGCGCGCCAAATCGATCCACGGCGCCGATTACGTGATCGACGGCGGCACGATTCCGACGGTGTGAAGGCGGCGTCCGGAATTGATTGACTAGGAAACAATGCCGAGATAGTTTCCTAGTCAATTACCGGAGCCGCCATGCCCAAAACCGCCGAAATACCCGCCCTCGACGCCCATTACGGTTTCCGCCTGCGCGTGGTTTCCAACGCCGTGTCGCAGGAATTCGCGCGCAAGGTGGCGGCGCGGGGTGTCACGGTCGCCGAATGGGCGTTCCTACGCGTGTTGTACGACGCCGCACCCTCGGCGCCTTCGGCCCTCGCCGCGCGCATGGGCATGACCAAGGGTGCGATCACCAAACTCGCGCAGCGTTTGATCGACAAGGATCTCGTCGCGCGCGACGCCGATCCGGACGACGGGCGCGCGCAGTTTCTGACCATGACGGCGAAGGGCCGCGCCCTCGTGCCCAAGCTCGCCAAATTCGCCGACGCCAACGATGCGGCGTTCTTCGACGTTCTCGCCGCCGCCGAACGCGCGGCGCTCGGCCGTATTCTAAAAAAACTCACCGACCGCCACGCGCTGAACGGCGTGGCGACGGAATGACGGAGACGCGATATGGACGAGCAAAAGAAATCGATCGCCGACAAATGTCTCGCCGCCGCTTACGACAAATCGATGGCGTTTCCGCAAATCGTCGGCGCGTTGATCGGGGCGGGCTTCGACGGCTACGCGATCGATTATCGCGCGGGCACCGCGACCTATTATTTGCCCGACGGCGATTGCGCGACGATCTCGCTGCCGCATGGCGGGGCAAGCGTCGCGGCCGCGTTCGATGCCGCTGGAATCGCCGCCCAAATCAAATGGGCGCAAGCCAATCCGCCCGATTATTCTTACGCCGCGTTCTGCTCAAACGTGACGGCGCTGGGCTGTGCGGGCTATCTCGTCTCGTTCCTCGGCAAGCGCGTGCTCTATTTCGGCCGCACGGGCGAAACGCATATCGAGCATTTCCCCAAATGAAAAAGGCCGGTGCGGTCGCCCGCACCGGCCTTCGTCGTGAAGCGCTTGCGCGAAACGATTAACGCGCGGCGCGGATCGTCTTGCCCCAGCGGTCGACTTCCGCCGCAACGAACGTGCCGAGCCAAGCGCTCGTGCGTTCGTTGCCTTCGGGCAGCACGCCGCCGAGATCGAGCAGGCGCTTGCGCGAGTTGGCGTCGTCCAGCGCCTTCACCAGCGCGTCGTTCAGCTTGGCGACGATCGGGGCGGGCGTGCCCTTGGGCGCGAACAACGCGTTCCACGCGCTGACTTCGTATTCCGGCATGCCGGCTTCCTTGGTCGTCGGCACGTCGGGCAACGCGGGCGAACGCACCGGCGTCGCGATGCCGTAGGCGCGGATGGAACCGGCCTTGATCTGCTCGACCAGGTTGACGATCTGGTCGCACGCATAATCGACCTTGCCGCCGACGAGGTCGTTCAACACCGGGCCCGTGCCCGTGTAGGGCACGCGCGTCGGCTTGGTGCCGAGCTGCACATGCAGCAGCGTGCAGGTCGTGTGCGAGACCGAGCCCACGCCCGCATTGGCTTCGTTGAGCTTGTCTTGGCCTTCCTTCAGCTTGGCGGCGAATTCCTTCAAATTCGCGGCCGGGAAGTCCTTGCGCGCGACGATCAAGATCGGCGTGCCCGCGGCCATGCCGATCGGCTCGAAATCCGTGACCGGGTTGTAGCGGATGTTCGGGTAAAGGGCCGGGGCGGCGCCATGCGTGCCCATATGGCCCATCATGATCGTGTAGCCGTCATTGGCGGCTTCCTTGCCGCGCGTGATGCCGGTCGTACCGCCCGCACCGGCGATGTTTTCGATCACCAGCTGCTGGCCCAGCGTCTTCGACATGCTTTCGCCCACGATGCGGGCGATGACGTCGGTCGGGCCGCCGGCGGCGAAGGGCACGATCACGGTGATGGGCTTGGTCGGATATTGCTGGGCCGACGCGGCACCGGCCAGAAAGGCCAAGGCGGCGGCGAATGCGAGCGTTTTCTTCATCTGCTTTTCCTCCTGCGATTGTGGATCCGCGCGCGGAAAATTCCGGGGGGCCCCGCGCGCGGCCTTAACGTCACTCGGTGAAGACTTGGTCGCGGCTCTTGCTCACCGACGGCAGCACCGCGATGATTACCACGATCAGGGCGATGGCCAACATGCCGGCCGCGATCGGGTTGTAGAAGAAGGTCATGAAGTCGCCGCGCGCCAGGATCATCGCCTGGCGCAGCTTCTCCTCCATCAACCGGCCGAGCACGTAACCCAGCAGCAGCGGGGCGGGCTCGAAGCCGAATTTATAGAGGACATAGCCCACGAAGCCGAAGAAGGCGGTGAACAACACGTCCTGCGAGGAATTGTTGATCGAGTAGATGCCGATGCAGCAGAACACCATGATCGCCGGGAACATCAGGCGATAGGGCACCTTCAGCAGGCGCACCCACAGCCCGATCAGCGGCAGGTTGATGACCAGCAGCAGCAGATTGCCGACCCACATCGACGCGATCATGCCCCAGAACAAATCGGGGCTTTTCGACATGACGAGCGGGCCCGGGATGATGCCGTGGATGGTCATCGCACCGACCATCAGCGCCATCACGGCGTTGGGCGGAATGCCGAGCGTAAGCAGCGGAATGAACGAAGTCTGCGCGCCCGCGTTGTTGGCGCTCTCGGGACCGGCCACGCCTTCGATCGCCCCGCGCCCGAAGCGCGACGGATCCTTGGCGAGTTTCTTTTCGACCGTATAGGACGCGAACGGGCCCAGCACCGCGCCGTTACCCGGCAGAATGCCCAGCGCCCCGCCGATCACCGTGCCGCGGATCACGGGGGCGATGCAGCGCTTGAGGTCTTCCAAATTCGGCAACAGGCGTCCGATCTGGCCGCGCGTCACGTCGCGCGCTTCGGGGTTTTCGATATTGCGCAGGATCTCGGCGAAGCCGAACACGCCCATCGCCAGCACGGCGAAGTCGAGCCCGTCGCTGAGCGTCGCGAAGCCCAGCGTCATGCGTTCTTCGCCCGTCTCCAGATCGGTGCCGATCGTGGCGAGCAGCAAGCCCGCCAGGATCATGCCCGTGGCTTTGAGCAGCGAGCCGCGCGCCAGCACGACCGCGAAGGCAAGGCCCGCCACCATCAGCGCGAAATATTCGGCGGGGCCGAACAGCAAGGCGACCTTCGTCAGCGGCACGCCCAAGGCGGCGATGACGAGGGTGGCGACCGTGCCGGCGAAGAACGAGCCCAGTGCGGCGACGCCAAGTGCCACGCCCGCGCGGCCTTGCTTGGCCATCTGGTGGCCGTCGAGCGTCGTCACGACCGATGTGGCTTCGCCCGGGATGTTCACCAGGATCGCGGTGGTCGAGCCGCCATACTGCGCGCCGTAATAGATGCCCGCGAGCATGATGAGCGCGCCGGTCGGGTCGAGCTTGAAGGTCAGCGGCAGCAGCATCGCGATCGTCGCGATGGGGCCGACACCGGGCAGCACGCCGATCAGCGTGCCGATCATCACGCCCACGAAGCACAGGCCGATATTCTGGAGCGACAGCGCGATCGAGAAACCGTGCGCGAGATTGCCGAGAAGGTCGAACATGGCGCGCCCTCAGTACCCGATCGCCCAGGGGGCGACGGGGATCGGAAGATTGAGCATGAAGCGGAACATCGCCAAGCACAGCGCCGTCAGCACGACCGCGAAGATCGCGGACTCGCCGAGCTTGGTTTCCGAACTCGCCATCGACGACAGCATGATGGCGAGCGGGGTGGCGACCGCCATGCCGAGCGGGCGCACGGTCAAACCGAACGCGACGGCGGAACCCAAAATGAAAAGCGGGCCGCGGAAGGTCCAGCGTTCCAGCTTCGGCCCGTCCCACAGCATCGCGCCGACACCGACGGCGAAGCCCGCGATGATGCAGGCCCACGCCAAAATCGTCGGCATCATGCCGGGGCCGAACACGCGCAACGTGCCGCGTTCCAGGCCGGCGTTCTGCCACAGTGCGAAGGCGCCCAGGCCGATAAGGAAAAGGGCCGCCGCCAGATCCTGCGGCGCGCGGACGATACGCTTTGTTTCTTGCGTCAAGACGCGACCTCCCCGGAGGTTTGTTGACGGTTTCTATCGGGTCGCCCGCACGAATTCCATACGAAACATGGTGCCACGGCACCGTGCGGTCGATTTTTCGGTGTTACGGCGCAAGCACCGGGTGGGTGCAGTGCGAAAGCCCGGCCAGGGTTCGGCATCGTAAACCTGGAGGTTACCGTGGCTTTCCGCATCACCGGCCTGAAACCCGCCGCGTTCATTCCGCTCTACGGACTTTCCGACGCCGAGCTCGCCGCGCGCGGCGTACGGCGCATGAAAGTCGACAGCGATCCGGGGTTTCCGGATCGGGTCGAATTGCGCGACATCGCGATCGGCGGCCATGCGCTGTTGTTGAACTACATGCATCAGCCCGCCGACACGCCGTTCCGCGCGACGCATGCGATCTTCGTGCGCGAAGGGGCGACCGAAACCTACGACCGCATCGACGCGGTGCCCGAGGCGATGCGCCGGCGCTTGCTGTCGGTGCGCGCCTTCGATGCGGACGGGATGATGATCGCCGCCGACGTGACCGAAGGCGCGTCGCTCGACGATCTGATCGCGCGGCTCTTCGGGGATGCCGGCGCGGCCTATCTGCACGCCCATTACGCGCGCCAAGGCTGCTTCGCCGCAAGGATCGACCGCGCTTGACTCTCGGATATTAGAACGTAAATTTAAGATATGAGAGGAACGGAGTCCGATATCGACGATCGCATCGCCGTGCGCGTGCGGAATTTGCGCGCCGCCAAGGGGCTTACGCTCGACGATCTCGCCGCATCGTCGGGGGTGAGCCGGGCGATGCTGTCGCGCATCGAACGCGCGCAATCGAGCGCCACGGCGCAATTGCTCGTGCGCCTGTGCGGCGGGCTTGGCGTCACCTTGTCCGAACTCGTCGCCGACACGCCCGTCGCACCCGCCCCCTTGCGCCGGGCAAGCGAACATCCGCTGTGGCGCGATCCGGCGACCGGGTATCGGCGGCGCGAAATCGCCCCGGCCGATTTGGGGCCGCGCGCCTCGATCGTGGAAATCGAGTTTCCGGCGGGGGCGCGTGTCGTGCTCGACAATCGCCGCTATGCGGGGCGCGGCCAGCATGTCTGGCTGCTTGAAGGCACGCTCGAAATCCAAACCGGCGGCGCGACGCATCGCTTGAACGCGGGCGATCGCTTGACGATGGCGTTCGGCGCCAAGCTCGTGTTCCGCAATCCGTCGCGCAAACGCGCGCGCTATGCCGTTATCGCCGATACGGGAGAATAAAGATGCGTATCGTGGAAGGCGGGCTCGACGATGCCCGCGTGGTCGCGTTGCTCGAACATCACATCGCGATGGGCCGCGCCAACACGGTGGAAGGTTGCGCGCACGCGCTCGACGTCTCGGGCTTGCAACGCCCGGGCATTCGCTTTTGGACCGCGTGGCGCGACGACACGTTGCTGGGCACGGGCGCCCTCAAGCGCATCGACGACCGCCATGCGGAAGTGAAGTCGATGCATATTGCGCAAGCGGCACGTCGCCAAGGGGCGGGCGGTGCGATGCTCGATCATATTCTTCGCGAAGCGCGCGCGATGGGGTTCACGCGCGTGTCGCTGGAAACCGGATCCTGGGATTACTTCGCGCCGGCGCGCGCGATGTACGCGACGCGCGGCTTCGTCGTTTGCGCGCCGTTCGAAGGCTATAATCCGGACCCGGCATCGACCTTCATGACGCGGGAAATCTGACGGCGCGTTTATCCACATCCGCGAATCTACGGACTCCACAGAAAGCCCCATTTGGGCTATATTTCGCGCATGTTCGAACGCCGCCTGTCGCGTTCGAATGTCAGGCGGAAATACACGCCGCGAAGGGAGAAGGGCGGGCGTTGGCGGCGCACTCACGGCGCGCATGCCATTCACGGGGAGGTGTTCGAAAACAACATGACTCCACCGAAGTCCACGTGACGGCCGGTATCGTTTCCGGCGTTTGATTTTCCGGCGCTCGATTTTAGGTTCCGCACTTCTCGGGTTGCGCGCGCGTTTTGCGCCGACGCCATCGCTGTAAAATAGCGGGATGTCGGCTGCCTCGCGCACGCCCACCGGCGACGTCGTGACCGGAGATCGCCCGATCGGAAGTCGAATGCTCGGATCATGATCGGCCGTCCTTATACGCCGCCCGCATTTCGGCGATCCGGCTCGACAAGCTGGCGCGTTTGGAATTCCGGCGGCGACGGAGGCAGGACGCATCGTCCTCCCCCGTTCGAAGACGCATTGCGTTCCGGATCACCGGCGCGCGATGGCGGTTCGGATGTCGGGCGATGTCGTTCGGCAACCACACGCCGGCGATCGATGTCCGGCGCGACGGGATCGGTTCGGAAAAGCCTCGCGTCTTGACGCGACACGCATCCGGATCGGCAACGTCACGCGCTGCCTTTGGCTTCGGCCGGAAGGCAGCCCCGCCAGGGAAGGGCGGCGACGGAATCGCGAGCAGCCGAGCATCAACGCCCGGGGCTTGAAGCCCCGGGTGGGCGGGACCGGCCCGATGCCGAACGGCATGCGGTCGCTCCCCCAAAAGCGAAGGGCCCCGCCAAGGCTCGCGCGAACCCGCGGTTCGCCGAGGGGCGGGGCCCGTAGTTTTTGCGGGAAAATCAGGCTGTTGTCCGCTCTTGGAACGGCGGGCCGGCCTATGTTATTCTTCTTTTGTTGGGCGAGAACGCCCGTGACGAGGAGAGTGAGAATCATGGCCATCTCGGGGGCCCCCAGTGTCGGGGGCGATTCCAATTCGACGGCGTTCATGAGCTTGGACTACCAAGCCGGCATCATCGCGATGCTGAAGAACAGGCAGCCTTGGACGCCGCGTTCGTTCTTCGACGGGCCGCGCATCAATGCGCCGGAGATCGTCGAGTTCGGCCAAGGGAAGACGTACGATTTTTTCGCCTAACGGCGCGGCACCTGGGCCTCGCGTCCGCCGGGGCGATGGCGATCCATCACGGCGTCGAGTTTGTCGTTGGTGATCGCGGGATTGGCACGCTGCAAACACGGCAGCAGAACCTGCTTGTTGTTCTGTACGCGCGCTTGGGATTCAGGCCGCGCCCCGCCCGGCGTGGGGCGCACGTTTTCGAAACACGCGACGAATTGATCGGAGGTCACGTTCAGATCGCGCGCGATCGCGCCGACCGGGCGCTTTGGATCGTTGGTCAGCATCGGCGGTGGCGGCGGCGGTTGCTGGGCGAAAGCGGGGATCGCAACGGCAACCAGCACGATCGATACGACACTTCGGATCATTCGGCGAGCCTACGCTTTATTCCGTTCGCCGCCACAATCTTTCCCAAATCGAACGCGGAATAGCGCGGGGCCATCGCGCTTTGTCTTTGCGACGGCGGCGATCTTGCCGCCGGTCGCAGGAGTGAAACCGATGAAGAAGACTTTGGCCGTGGCGCTCGCCGTTTCGATGATGGTCCCGGCTCTCGCCTTCGCGCAGACCGCGACCCCGGCGGCGCCCGCGACGCCCGCCAAGCCCGCGCAGACCACGCAAGTTCCCGCGAAGACCGAAAAGGCGACGAAGGCGCATGAGCGCCGCGAAACCCACAAGGTCACGACCGGCACGGCCGCCCCGGCCGCGCAGCCGGCGGCGAAGTAAGCTTCTCTCGCCAAGATCGCCCGGCATTCGGCGGACGGATGCCGGGCGATTCTTTTTATGCGGCGGGGCTGGTATCGTCGACCGCGTGACGACATCCGATTCGACCCCGCCTCGCGAAAAAGCCCGCGCCGACATGGCGTGCGGCCGGCCCGATTTGGCCGTGCCGGTTTTGCGCGCCTTGTCCGACGCCGATCCGCGCAACGCCGATCTGCTGCTCGATTACGGTGTTGCGGCAAGCCAAGCCGGCGACCAGACCGCCGCCCTCGTCGCCTTCGGCAAGGCCGCGACCCTCGATCCCCGAAATCCGCTGGTCCACGCGAATATGGGCCTCGCCTTCGAACGCGCGAATATGCTGGTCGAAGCCGAAACGGCCATGCGCGTGGCGCGCGAATTCGCGCCCGGCCATGCCGGGATCGCCTTCAACCTCGCCAATGTCGCGCGCAAGCTGGGCCGCAACGCGGATGCCGAAGCGCTCTACCGCGAAGTCATCGCGGCCGAACCGCAATCGGTACCGCCGCGCGCCAATCTCGCCGCGTTGCTGATCGACGAATGGCGCTTGGTCGAAGCGCGCTCGCTGCTGCGCCGCGCGGTCGACATGGCGCCGCAGGATCCGCTGGCGCATTTCAACCTCGCCAATGCCGACCGCATGGCGGGCGATACGGGTGCCGCGATCGCGGGTTACGAGGCCGCGTTGAAGCTCGCCCCCGATTGGGCGGACGCGCATTTCAATTTGGGATTCGCGGCGCTGCTCGCGGGCGATTGGCAACGCGGCTGGGCGGAATTCGCCTGGCGCTGGAAAACGCCCGCCCAAGCCAATTTCGCCAAGGCGTTCGACAAGCCGCGCTGGAAAGGCGAGGCGGGCAACGGCCGCACGCTGCTGCTGCGCGCCGAACAGGGGCTGGGCGACACGCTGCAATTCGTGCGCTATGCGGCGCTGGCGAAGGATCGCGGTTGGCGCGTGGTGCTGGAAGTCCAACCGGCGCTGACGGCGCTGCTCGCGCGCACGAAGGGTATCGACGCGATCGTCGCGCAAGGCGGCGCGTTGCCCGCCTTCGATGCGGAAGCGCCGCTGCTCGATCTACCCGGGATTTTCGGCACGATGCCGGAAACGGTGCCGGCCGACATTCCCTATGTCTTCGCCGATCCGGCGAAGACCGATTCGTGGCGCGCGAAACTCGGGGCCACGGCCAAGAAGCGCATCGGTCTCGCCTGGGGCGGCAATCCGGATTTCCCCGGCGATCGCTGGCGCTCGCCGGGGCTGAAGCCGCTGCTCAAATTGTTCGATGCGCCGGGCGTCGAATGGGTCGGTATGCAGGTGGGTCCGCGCCGCGCGGATATGGACGGCTGGACCCCGCCCGCGCATTTCCGCGACGTCGGGGATGCGCTTCGCGACATGGACGATACGGCCGCATTGATCGCGACATTGGACTGTGTCGTTACGCCCTGCACATCGATTGCGCATTTGGCCGGTTCGATGGGCAAGTCCTGTTTTATTTTATTGTCGGCCGCGCCGGATTGGCGCTGGATGCTGACGCGGGCCGACACGCCGTGGTATCCGAATTTACGATTGTACCGCCAACACTTAGCGGGCGACTGGACGACGCCGGTGGCGGCGGTCGCGGCGGCGATCAAAGGTTAGCGGTATCCAAGTAGGCCTTGTGTTCGCGCCGCAGCATTGTATCTCTTCGCCCACGGCAAAGCAGATATGAACCGGCGTTGCGCGGCGGCATTTTTCGTTCGCGATTCCGCGCGGGTTTCAAGGTGGGGTTTCATGCGTTTGAAGAATGGTTTGGCGGCCGCGACGGTCGCCATCATCGGTTTTGTTTCGCCGGTTGCGGCGCAGATGGGCCCGGGCGGCCCGCCCCCGGTTTCGGTCGCCAAGCCTATCGTCAAAGACATCGTCGAGCAGGACGAATTCATCGGCCGCTTCGACGCGTCGGAATCCGTCGATCTGCGCGCGCGTGTGTCGGGCTATCTGGAAACCGTCGCCTTCCGCGACGGCCAGATCGTCAAGCAAGGCGATTTGCTGTTCGTGATCGACAAGCGCACCTATCAGGCCACCTATGCGCGCGCCCAGGCTTCGGTGAACGCGGCGCAAACGCGCCTCGATTTCTACCGCACGGATATGGAGCGCTACGAGCGTTTGGCGCGATCGGGCAACGCGCCCGAGCGTCAGCTCGAGCAGACGCGCCAGCAATATCTCCAAGCCCAGGCCGATATCGCCGGCTTGCGCGCGGAATTGGAAAGCGCCCGCCTCAATCTCGCCTTCACCGAAGTGCGCGCCCCGATGGCCGGCCGCATCGGCCGCAAGCTCGTGTCGGAAGGCAATCTCGTCGCCGCCGATCAGACGCTGCTCGCCACGATCGTCTCGCTCGATCCGATCAAGTTCAATTTCGACATCGACGAGCGCGCCTACCTTGCCTACACGCGCACGATCCGCTCGGGCAATATTCCCAATCCGCGCGACGTGCCGAACAAGATCGAAGTCCTGATCGGCGTCGCCGACGAGAAGGAACTGACCCACAAGGGCACGATCGACTTCGTGGACTCGCGTCTCGACACCGCGACGGGCACGATGCGCGTGCGCGCCAGCGTGCCCAATACCGACGTGTTCCTGGCGCCCGGCATGTTCGGCCGCGTGCGCGTCCCCGGCTCCAACCCCTATCGCGCCGTGCTGATCCCGGACGAAGCGATCGTCTCCGATCTCGACCGCCGCTTGGTGTGGGTCGTCGCCGCCGACGGCTCGGTCGCGCCGCGCTTGATCCGTCCGGGCCCGCGCCAGGACGGCTATCGCGTCGTGCGCGAAGGCCTCGACGGTTCGGAATCCATCGTCGTCAACGGGCTGCAGCGCGTGCGCCCGGGCGGCAAGGTCACGCCGCAGCCGGTCGAGCTGCCGCCGGTCAAGGGGGCGAAGTAACCCATGCGTTTCGCCCATTTCTTCGTCGACCGCCCGATCTTCGCGGCGGTCGTCTCGATCGTCATGGTGATTTTGGGCGCGGTCGCGTTCAAGGCGCTGCCGGTCGCCGAATATCCCGAAATCGCCCCGCCGACGATCGTCGTGCGGGCCTCCTATCCCGGCGCGGACGCCGAAACCGTCGCCGCGACGGTGGCGACACCGTTGGAGCAGGAGATCAACGGCGTCGAGAACATGCTCTACATGTCCTCCTACGCCACCGGCGACGGCTCGATGTCGTTGACCGTGACCTTCAAGCCCGGCACCAATCTCGACACCGCGCAGGTGCTGGTCCAGAACCGCGTTCAGATCGCGACACCGCGTCTGCCCGATGCGGTGCGCCAGCTCGGCGTCGTCACGCAGAAAAGCTCGCCCGACCTGATGATGGTCGTGCACATGCTGTCGCCCGACAAAACCTACGACGACCTCTACATCTCCAACTACGCGATCTTGCGCGTGCGCGACCAGTTGCTGCGCATCGACGGCGTCGGCGATCTGATGGTCTTCGGTGCCCGCGAATACGCGATCCGCGTGTGGCTCGATTCCGACCGTCTGGCGAGCTACAGCCTGTCGGCGAGCGACGTGGTGCGCGCGTTGCGCGAACAGAACGTCCAGGTCTCTGGCGGCGCGTTGGGGACCGCACCCTCGCAAGGGGCTTCGTTCCAGATCCCGATCATCACCCAAGGCCGCTTCGAGGATCCGCGCCAATTCGGCGAGGTGATCGTGCGCGCGGGCGGCGACGGGCGCATCGTGCGCCTGCGCGACGTCGCGCGCGTCGAAATGGGCGCCAAGGAATACACGACCAATTCCTACCTCAACGGTCAGGTCGCGGTCGGCATCGCGGTGTTCCAGCGTCCGGGTTCGAACGCGCTGGCGACGTCGGACGCGATTTTGAAGCGGATGGCGGAGCTGAAGAAGGACTTCCCCGTCGGCCTCGAATACCAGGTCGTCTACAACCCGACCGAGTTCATCCAGGAATCGATCAACGAGGTCTATAAGACCCTGTTCGAGGCGATCGCGCTGGTGGCGCTGGTCGTGTTGATCTTCCTGCAATCCTGGCGCGCCGCGATCATTCCGATCCTGGCGATTCCGGTGTCGCTGATCGGCACCTTCGCGGTGATGCTCGCCTTCGGCTTCCATCTGAACGTGCTGACGCTGTTCGGCATGGTGCTGGCGATCGGCATCGTCGTCGACGACGCGATCGTCGTGGTCGAGAACGTCGAACGCAATATCGCCAACGGGATGAGCCCGCGCGACGCCGCGCACGAAACGATGGACGAAGTCGGCACCGCCGTCATCGCCATCGCCGTCGTGCTGGCCGCCGTGTTCATCCCCACGGCCTTCGTGCCGGGCTTGCAGGGCGCCTTCTATCGGCAGTTTGCCGTGACCATCGCGGTCGCGACGGTGCTGTCGGCGTTCAACTCGTTGACGCTGTCGCCGGCGCTGGCCGCGATGCTGTTGCGCAAGCACGATCCCCATCACGTGCCCACCGGCCCGATCGGCCGCTTCGGCGCGGGCTTCGCGCGGATCTTCAACCGCAGCTTCGACAAGATGGGCAGCGGTTACGCCCGGTCGGCGAGTTGGGTCGCGCGGCGCAAAATCGTGATGCTGGGCGTCTATGCCGGTCTTGCGGCGCTGACCGTCTATGTCGGCGGCTTGGTGCCGCGCGGCTTCATCCCGCTGCTCGATCGCGGCTACGCCATCGTCGCGATCCAGTTGCCGGACGGCGCCTCGCTCGAACGCACCGACGCCGTGCTGCTGCGCGCGAGCGAGATCGTGAAGTCGACGCCGGGCGTCAAGGACGCGATCGCGTTCGCCGGTTTCTCGGGTGCCACGTTCACGAACGCGTCGAACGGCGCCGTCGTGTTCGCCGGTCTCGAACCCTTCGCCGATCGCGTCGCGAAGGGCCAGTCGGCGATGTCGATCGTCGGGCAGCTCTATGGGCGTCTCCAGCAGATCCAGGAGGCGTTCGTCATCGCGGTGCCGCCGCCCGCCGTGCCGGGCATCGGCTCGCTGGGCGGCTTGAAGCTTCAGCTTCAGGACCGCACCGGCAACGATTCCCGTCGCGTGCTGACGGCCGCACAGGAATTCATCGGGCAGCTTTATCGCGTGCCCGGCCTTGCGGGCATCTTCACGACCTTCTCCGCCGGGACGCCGCAGATCTATCTCGAGATCGACCGCACCAAAGCGCAGATGCTGAATGTGCCGATCGGCAATATCTTCGAGACGCTGCAATTCAATCTCGGCACCGCCTACGTGAACGACTTCAACGCCTTCGGCCGCGTCTATCAGGTGCGCGCCCAGGCGGATCGTTCGCAGCGCGTCGGCCGCGAGGATATCGCGCGGCTGAAGGTGCGCTCGGCGACCGGCGACCTCGTGCCGCTGGGCACGCTGGTGGAGATCAAGGATTCCGCCGGGCCAGATCTCGTGCAGCGCTACAACGCCTATGTCTCGATCCCGATCCAAGCGACGGCGGCCGGCATCTCGTCCGGTCAGGCGATCGCCGCGATCGAGCAGGCGGCGACGCAGTATCTGCCCGCCGGTATCGGCTTCGAATGGACCGAGCTCGCGTATCAGGAAAAGATCGTCGGCAACACCGCGATGTACATCTTCGCGCTGGCCGTCGTGTTCGTGTTCCTGGCGCTGGCCGCCCAATACGAAAGCTGGGGCTTGCCGCTCGCCATCGTGCTGATCGTGCCGATGTCGGTGCTGTCGGCGCTGCTCGGCGTGATGATCCGCGGCCTCGACAACAACATCCTGGTGCAGGTCGGTCTGATCGTGCTCGTGGGCCTTGCGGCCAAGAACGCGATTTTGATCGTCGAGTTCGCGCGCCAGCTGGAAGGCGAGGGCAAGGACCCGCACGCCGCGGTCGTCGAAGCCTGCCGCCTGCGCTTGCGGCCCATCCTGATGACGGCCTTGGCCTTCATTTTGGGCGTGGTGCCGCTGGTGATTTCGACGGGCCCGGGTGCGGAAATGCGCCAATCGCTGGGCACGGCCGTGTTCTCGGGCATGATCGGGGTGACAATCTTCGGTCTGTTCCTGACGCCGGTTTTCTACGTCGTGATGCGGGGGATTTCCCGCCGCTTCCGCAAGGCCGCACCCGCGACGCCGGCGGCCCCCTCCGCCGAGTGATGTTCCCGTTCCGGTCGCCCGCCTTGCGGGCGGCCGGGTTATGGGGTAACGCTCGATTTCGCATTTGGCCGATGTTGATTCGGGGCGAGGGGCGATGGCGAGCGAGTATCGGTTCGTGCTGTTTTCGTGGCGCGACGTGCGTGAAGCGCTCGTCACCTATGATCGTAAGCGCGGCCAAGCCACACCCACAGTGCCGCCGGTCAAGTTCCGCGTGAACCGCGACGCGCTCGATTGCGAGCTGACCTTCGGCAAGGACCGGCCCAAGCGCTATCTCTACGACAAAGCCTCCGTCATCGCGGCGCTGATCATGCGCTGCCGCGATCGCGGCGTGCGCTTGCCGTTGAAGGCGTCCAAGGACCTGCATCTGCTCGAAGGCCGCATGGCGATGTCGGTGCATATCGCGGGCACGGCCGAGCCGGAGATGCTCAATCTCGAAATCTTCGGCCAATCCGTGGTGGCGTAGCCGGAATGGCGAAGAAAGCCTCCGCATTGCCCCCGGGCATGGACGAATACCGCTTCGTGTTCTTCCGCGAGAGCGAGCTGGTGCGCGCGCTGTCGAATTACCGCCGCTTGCGCAAGGATCCGCTGCCGCCCGGCCAGATCGCGCGCATCCAATGCAATGCGGACAATCTGAGCGTCACGCTGCATGTGCAGAAGGATAGCGGCGCCACGATCCGCGTCGAATTCGAAGCGCCGGAAGTGGCGGCGGCGTTGATCGTCCATTGCAAGGATGCGCGCATTCCCCTGTCGCGCTCGGCCGAGAAGACGTTGCGCATGATCGCCGGACGGCCGGCCTTCCTGATCAAGGAATTCGGCGGCCCGCCGGTCGATGCCGACGACGAGGTCGAGTTCCGCTGATGGGCATTCTGGGGCTCGCGGCGCTCGCGGTCACGGTTTTCGGCACGTCGATCCTGTCGGGCATGTTCGGCATGGCCGGCGGCTTGGTGCTGATGGGCGCGCTGCTCGCCTTCATGCCGGTCCCCGCGGCGATGGCGCTGCACGGGGCGGCTCAAATCTCCGCCAATGGCTGGCGCGCCTATTTGTGGCGCCAACACATCATCTGGCGCACGTCGGCCTTCTATTGCATGGGCGGCGTCGTCGCGATGGCGATTTGGGCCGTGCTGCTGTTCGTGCCCAGCCGCCCGCTGGCGCTGATCGCGCTCGGCCTGTCGCCCTATCTGCTGATGCTGGTGCCCAAGAACATCCAGGGCGATCCCAAGCGCGATCTGCACGGCGTGCTTTATGGCCTCGTCTGCGTCTCGTTCATGATGCTGACCGGCGTGACCGGGCCGCTGCTCGACACGTTCTTCCTGAAGGGCAATCTCGACCGCCGCCAGATCGTGTCGACCAAAGGTGTCTGCCAAGTCTTCGGCCATCTCGCCAAGATCGTCTATTTCGGCGTGCTGATCGATCCGGTCGATTTCGGCGATTGGCCGTCCTATGCGGTCGCGATCGGGGCCGCCATGCTCGGCACCACCGTCGGCGGCTGGATCTTGGCGCGGATGAGCAATGACGGCTATCGCGTCTGGGCCAATCGCATCATCGCCACGGTCTGCGCTTGGTACGTGATGCAAGGCGTCTATCTCTGGCTTTTCGCGTAAGGGCGTCGGCGTCGTGACGGCGCTGCCCGAACCTTTCGCATCTTGGCTCGGCCAGCGCGGCTGGCGGTTGCGCACGCACCAAACCGAACTGCTCGCATTGGCGCGCGCGGGCAAATCCGCGCTGCTGGTGGCGCCGACGGGGGCGGGCAAAACGCTGGCGGGGTTCCTGCCCAGCCTCGTCGATCTCGCCGCCGATCCGCGCGCGGGCTTGCACACGCTTTACGTCTCGCCGTTGAAGGCGCTGGCGATCGACGTGCATCGCAACGTCGAAAAACCCATCGCGGAAATGAACCTGCAAATCCGCGCGGAAAGCCGCACGGGCGACACACCTGCGTCCAAACGCGCGCGCCAGCGGAAGTCGCCGCCGCATATTCTGATGACGACGCCGGAATCGCTGGCGTTGCTGCTGTCCTATCCCGATGCGCGCGAGTTCTTCGCCAAATTGCGCGTCGTGATCGTCGACGAAATCCATGCGCTCGCCGGCACCAAGCGCGGCGATCTTTTGTCGCTCGGCCTTGCGCGCCTTGCCGATATCGCCCCGCAAGCGCGCCGCGTGGGGCTTTCCGCGACGGTTGCCGAGCCGCCGGCCTTGGCGCGGTTCCTCGCCTCGGGCCTCGACGGCGAACCCGCCATCGTTCGGGGGGCGGCGGGCGCCAAGCCGCAGGTCACGATTCTGGTGCCCGAGGCGCGCATTCCCTGGGCCGGACACACGGCCGTGCATGCGCTGCCGGAAGTCTATCTGGCGCTGAAAGCCGCGCGCGCGGCGATCGTATTCGTCAACACCCGGGCACAGGCCGAGATTTGCTTTCGCGAACTGTGGAAGCTCAACGACGACAATCTCGCCATCGGCTTGCATCACGGTTCGCTCGCCCCCGAACAGCGCCGCAAGATCGAAGCGGCGATGGCGGCGGGGAAACTCCGCGCCGTCGTCGCCACGTCGTCGCTCGATCTCGGCATCGATTGGGGCGACGTCGATTTGGTCGTGCAGATCGGGGCACCCAAAGGGGCCGCCCGTTTGCTCCAGCGTATCGGCCGCGCCAATCATCGTTTGGACGATCCCTCGCGCGCCATTCTCGTCCCCGGCAATCGCTTCGAAATGCTGGAATGCCGCGCGGCCCTGGCGGCGTTGGATGCGCATGAGATCGACGCCGCACCCCAACCGCCCGGCGCGCTGGACGTACTCGCCCAGCATTTATTGGGCGCGTCGTGTTCGGAGGCGTTCGACGAAACCACGATGTACGAACAGGTGCGGCGCGCCGCCCCCTATGCCGCACTCGACCGCGAAACCTTCGATCGCACGCTGGGCTTCGTCACCGATGGCGGCTACGCGCTCGCGGCCTATGAGCGCTACAAGCGCTTGAAGCGCGACGAGACCGGCAAATGGATTGTCGCGACACCCTTGGCGCAGCGCCAATATCGCTTGAATGTCGGCACGATCGTCGAAACGCCGATGCTCAATGTCGCGTTCCGGCGCGGCAAACGCCTGGGCAAGGTCGAGGAGAATTTCGTCCTCGGCCTCGAGCCCGGGGACACGTTCGGCTTCGCGGGCCAAGTGCTGCGCTACGAAGGCATGCGCGAAACGACGGTGGAGGTGAGCCGCGCCAAGGACGATCAGCCGCGCATTCCGATTTACGCGGGTGCCCGCATGCCGTTCACGGCGGAATTGGCGGCCCGCGTGCGCGGCATCCTCGCCGATCCGTCGGCGTGGCGCGATTTGCCGCGCGACGTGAAGGAATGGCTGACGCTGCAACGGCGCAAATCCGAAATGCCGGGGCGTGACGGTTTGCTGGTCGAAACCTTTCCGCGCCACGGCAAATGGTTCCTGATCGCCTATTGCTTCGCCGGGCGTAACGCGCACCAGACTTTGGGCATGTTGTTGACCAAGCGGATGGAGCGCGAGGGTTTGCGCCCGCTCGGCTTCGTCGCGTCGGATTATTCGATCGCGGTGTGGTCGACGCGCCCCGTCGATCGCCCGACGGAGCTTTTCGCCGAGGACATGCTCGGCGACGATTTGGAGGAATGGCTCGCCGATTCCTCCATGCTGCGCCGCGCCTTCCGCAATGTCGCGGTGATCGCGGGCTTGATCGAGCGCCGTCATCCCGGCGAGGAAAAGACCGGGCGGCAGGTCACGTTTTCGTCGGATTTGATCTATGACGTTTTGCGCAAGCACGAGCCCGATCATATTTTGCTGCGCGCGACGCGCGCCGACGCCGCTACGGGCTTGATCGATTTGGCGCGTCTCGCCGCCATGCTGCGCGCGGCGCGGGGCAAAATACGCCATCGACGGCTGGAGCGCGTCTCGCCCTTGGCCGTGCCCGTGCTGCTGGAAGTCGGGCGCGAAGCCATCTACGGTGAAGCGATCGAAGACGCGTTGGCCGATGCGGCGCAAGCCGAAGCCTTGATCGCGGATGCGATGATCGACGACGACCCAGACGACGACAGCCAGGCCGAACTTTTCTGATGCACGCGCGAATCACGATCGAAGAAACGGCGTTGTTCGCCGATCCCGCCGGCGCCTTGTTCTGGCCCGCGACCAAAACGCTGATCGTCGCCGATCTGCATTTGGAAAAAGGCTCTTCCTTCGCCGCCAAGGGCGTGCCGCTGCCGCCATACGACACGCGCGCGACGCTCGATGCGTTGCAGCGCCTCATCCGCCGCTACACGCCCGAACGGGTCGTGTGCCTGGGCGATTCCTTCCACGATAAGGATGCGGGCAAGCGCATCGCGCCCAGCGATCGCGATCATCTCGCCCGGATGATGAAGGGGCTCGACTGGGTCTGGGTGCTGGGCAATCACGACCCGCAAATTCCCCCCGAATTGGGCGGGCGCGTCGTGCCGGAGATCGCCGAGGGCAAATTGATCTTCCGCCACGAACCCGCCGGGCCGGTTTTGGCGCTGGGCGAGATCGTCGGCCATTTCCACCCCAAGGCCTGCGTCGTGACCAAGCTGGGCCGGGTCGTGGCGCCGTGCTTCACGACCGACGGGCGGCGCATGGTCATGCCGGCCTTCGGCGCCTACACGGGCGGACTGGATACGTTGGATCGTGCGATTTCGGGGCTTTTCGGGCGTACGCGCTGGCGCGTGTTGATGACCGGCCATAGTAATCTGCATCTGTTCCCGGCCGGGCGGCTGGAACCGATCGTCCGTCGCGCCCCGAAACCGGGGCCGGAGTGATCCGACCGGCGCGGGCGGGCGTAGAATTGGCGTTCGCTCTCAAACGGTTCCGGCCCTCTTTATGTCCTCAGCGCCCCTTCTGGTCTGGTTCCGTCAGGATCTGCGCTTGGCCGACAATCCGGCCTTGCGCGCGGCGATCGAAACCGGCGCGCCGGTCGTCCCCGTCTATATCCTGGACGACGAAACGCCCGGCCACTGGAAGCGCGGCGGGGCCAGCCGCTGGTGGCTGCATCATTCGCTGGCATCGCTCGCGCGCGATCTCGAGAAGCGCGGCGCCACGCTAACCTTGCGCCGGGGCAAGGCGGGCGATGTTCTCGCCAAGCTGATCGCCGAGACGAAGGCGGGCGGCGTTTATTGGAACCGCTGCTACGAGCCGTTTGCCGTCGCGCGCGACAAGGCGCTGAAGGCGGAACTCGAGGCCAAGGGCCTCGTCGCGCGCAGCTTCAACGCCAGCCTGATTTTCGAACCGCTGACCGTGTTGTCGAAATCGGGCACGCCGTTCCGGGTGTTCACGCCGTTCTGGAAAGCCTGCCTCGCGGCCGAAGCGCCGCCTTTGCCGACGCCCGCGCCGAAGAAAATCCCCGCACCCGACGCGGCCCCCAAAAGCGACGCGCTTGAAGCTTGGAAGCTGCTGCCGACCAAGCCCGACTGGGCCGGCGGGTTCGACGTCTGGACGCCGGGTGAAGCAGGGGCGCAAGCGCGCTTGCTGCGCTTCGTGGGCGAAGCGATCGACGGCTACGGCAATCTGCGCGACCGGCCGGATATCGAGGGCACGTCGCGTTTGTCGCCGCATCTGCATTTCGGCGAAATCTCGCCGCGCCAATGTTTTCACGCCGGCGCGGGCTCGCCGAAATTCCAATCGGAGCTCGGCTGGCGCGAGTTTTCGTATCATCTGCTGTTCTCGCAGCCCGATTTGCCGGAAACTTCCCTGCGGCGCGAATTCGCGGAATTCCCGTGGCACGAAAACAAGGCCCATCTGCGCGCCTGGCAAAAGGGCCTGACCGGCTATCCCATCGTCGATGCCGGCATGCGCGAACTTTGGCAGACCGGCTGGATGCATAACCGCGTGCGGATGATCGCGGCGTCGTTTCTGGTGAAGCATCTGCTGCAGCATTGGCGCGCGGGCGAAGATTGGTTCTGGGACACGCTGGTCGATGCCGATCTCGCCAGCAACGCGGCGAGCTGGCAATGGGTCGCGGGCTGCGGTGCCGACGCCGCCCCGTATTTCCGCATTTTCAACCCGATCCTGCAGGGTGCGAAATTCGATCCGGACGGGAAATACATCCGTCGCTTCGTGCCCGAGCTCGCCCAACTGCCGACCAAATATCTGTTCGCCCCGTGGGAAGCGCCCGGTGAGGTTTTGGCGCAAAGCGGCGTCACCCTCGGCAAGACCTATCCCCGGCCGATCGTCGATCACGGCGAGGCGCGCACGCGTGCACTGGCCGCGTTCCAATCGCTGAAGGTGGCCGCCTGATGCGCCCGCTCGATGTTGCCGTTGTCGGTTCGGGCGTGGCGGGGCTGGGGGCGGCGTGGCTGCTGTCCAAACGCCATCGCGTGACGCTTTACGAGAAGGAAAGCCGCTTCGGCGGCCACGCCAATACCTTCGTCGCCAAGGCGAAGGACAAAAACGGCCTTACGCGCGAAGTGCCGGTCGATACGGGCTTCATCGTCTACAACGAAGCGACCTATCCCAATCTGATCGCGTTGTTCGACGCATTGGGCGTCGAAAGCGACGTCTCGAACATGTCCTTCGCCGTCTCGGTCGATCGCGGGCGCTTGGAATATTCGGGCGGCACGTGGACCGGCCTGTTCGCGCAGCCCTCGAATTTCCTGCGTCCTGCACACTGGCGGATGCTGCGCGATACGTTGCGCTTCTTCCGCGATGGCCAAGCGATCGCGTGTGCCGGCACGCATGGGCCGACTTTGGGCGAATTCCTGGCCGAGCGCGGTTACTGCCGCGGCTTCGTCGACAACCATCTGATCCCGATGGCGGCGGCGATCTGGTCCTGCCCGCCCGCCCAGATGCTGGATTTCCCGGCGCGCAGCTTCTGCGCCTTTTTCCGCAATCACGGGCTTTTGCAGATTTTCGACCGGCCGCAATGGCGCAGCGTCACCGGCGGTTCGCGCGAATATGTGGTGAAATTGCTGGCCGATATCGGCCCGTCGATGATCCGCGCGCCCGGTGCGGCGCAGCTGCGCGTCGAGCCCGATGGCGGCGTGATGGTGCGCGATGCCAATGGCGGTTTGCGCCGCCATGACCGCGTGCTGCTCGCCTGCCATGCCGACGAAGCCTTGGCGTTGATCGAGAACCCGACGGCGATGGAGCGCGATATCCTCGGCAGCTTCACCTTCCAGCCCAATCTCGCGATCCTGCATCAGGACGCGAGCTTGATGCCCAAGCGCAAACTCGCCTGGGCAAGCTGGAATTATCTGGCCGAAAGCGGCGGCGACGCGCATGTCTCGGTCACGTACTGGATGAACAAGCTGCAGAATCTCGATCGCGACGTGCCGTTGTTCGTGTCGCTCAATCCGATCCGCGCCCCGCGTCCCGAGACCGTGCTCGCCGGTTTCGAATATATGCACCCGGCTTTCGACACGGCGACGCTGAAGGCGCAAGCGCGTTTGCACGAAATCCAGGACAAGCGCGGTCTGCTGTTCGCGGGCGCTTGGTCGGGCTACGGCTTCCACGAGGATGGTTTGCGCAGCGGCTTGGACGCCGCGGAAATGCTCGGCGTGCGCCGCCCCTGGGCGCCGCGTGACGTCGCGGAAATTCCGCCGTTCCGCGCGGCGGCGGAATAAAGGCGGGGCGATGCCGCAAACCTGTCTTTACAACGGCCAAGTGATGCATGCGCGGCTGCGGCCGTTTCGCCATCGCTTCGCCTATCGCGTGTTTTCGATGCTCGTCGATCTCGACGAATTGCCCGACCTCGACAAGCGCCTGCGCCTGTTTTCGTATAACCGCGCGGGGTTGTTTTCGTTCCACGACCGCGATCATGGCGCGCGCGACGGCGGCGCCACGCGCGATTGGGTGCGCGCGCGCTTGGCCGAGGCGGGAATGGCGGAAGCGGGCGCGAAGATCCACGCCCATTGCTTCCCGCGCATCCTGGGCTACGCGTTCAATCCGCTGACGATCTATTTCTGCCGCCGTGAAGATGGCGTGCTGGGCGCGCTCCTCTACGAGGTGAAGAACACCTTCGGCGAGCAGCACGGCTATCTGATCCCGGTCGATCCGGCCCGCGACGCGGGGGGCCCGGTGCTGCAACGCGCGGCGAAAAATTTCCATGTTTCGCCCTTCATCGGCATGCGCGCGACCTATCGCTTCCGGGTCGACGAGCCCGAGGAAAGGCTGGCAATCCTGATTCGTCAAAGCGTTCCGGAAGGCGAGCTTTTGGTTGCGACGCACACGGCGAGCCGCGTGCCATTCACCGACGCGATGCTCGCGAAAAATTTCTTCGTCTACCCCCTCTTGACGCTGAAGGTCATCGTCGGGATTCATTGGGAGGCGCTCAAGCTTTGGATCAAGGGCGCCAAATACCATCCCCGGCCTCACCCGCCTGCGACGGCGGTCGAAACGCCGGCGGGCACGCAAGGGGGAATGGGCCATGCGCGCGGATGAATCTTCGCAATCGGACTTCGAAACGCCGGGCTTCGCGCTGAAAGCGGTGATGATGGCGGCCGCGCGGATTGCGGCCGGACGGTTGCAGATCGTGCTGCCCGGCGGCGGAAGGCGCGTGTTCGAAGGCAAGCTGCCCGGGCCCACGGCGACACTTATATTCAACCATCCGCGCGCCGCGCGCCGCTTGCTGTTCGGCGGCAATGTCGGTTTCGCCGAAGCCTATATGGACGGCGATTGGGATTCGCCCGATCTGGCGGCCTTGCTGGAACTGGCCGCGCGCAACGGCCAAGCCTTCGACGAACTGCATTACGGCAAGGCGAGCGCCCTGGCCCCGGCTCTCAACTGGGCGCGGCGGATGTGGCATGCGTTGCGCGCCAATACGCGCAGCGGGTCGAAGAAGAACATCGCCTATCACTACGATCTGGGGAACGCGTTCTATACGCAATGGCTCGATCCGACGATGGCGTATTCCTCGGCGGTGTTCGAACCGGGAACCGGCGATCTGGAAGCCGCGCAATACACGAAGTTCCGCCGCATGGCGGAGAAGCTGGATATTCGGCCCGGTCAGCGCGTGCTGGAAATCGGCTGCGGCTGGGGCGGGTTCGCCACGTATCTCGCGCGCGAATTCCAGGCGAAGGTGACGGCGATCACCGTGTCGAAGGAACAGCTCGCCCATACCCAAGCCAAGGTTCAGCGCGAAGGTTTGGCCGAGCGCGTGGAAGCGCGTTTCGTCGATTATCGCGACGTCGACGGGCGCTTCGACCGTATCGCCTCGATCGAGATGTTCGAGGCGGTGGGCGAGAAATACTGGCCCGCTTATTTCGGCAAATTGCGCGAGGCGTTGGCGCCGGGCGGGCGGGCGGCGTTGCAGATCATCACCATCGCCGACCGGTTCTTCGACAGCTATCGCTCCGGCGTGGATTTCATCCAGCGCTATATCTTCCCCGGCGGCATGTTGCCGTCGAACGAAGCGCTGGCGCGCGAATACGAACGCGCGGGATTGAAACTCGACCGGCAGGAATTCTTCGGCCTCGATTACGCGCGCACGCTGGCCGAATGGAACCAGCGCTTTCAGGCGCGTTGGCACGAGATCGAGAAGCTCGGCTTCGACCGGCGCTTCAAGCGCATGTGG
The DNA here is from genome assembly GCA_965228135.1 of Tagaea sp. Lineage (GTDB taxonomy): Bacteria > Pseudomonadota > Alphaproteobacteria > CACIAM-22H2 > CACIAM-22H2 > Tagaea. Next base: position 2,300,053 of record OZ245798.1, on the reverse strand, counting down.
GAATTCTATCTCGCCTATTGCGAGGCGGGGTTCCGCTCGCGCGCGACCGACGTGACGCAGATCGCTCTTGTCCGACCTTGACGGAAAGTCGGGCGGGGGACCGAGCCGGAAAATCCTGATCGCCTATGCGGCGCCTGCGTTGCCGGCGGCGACGCTGGGCCTGCCGTTGCTCGTCTATCTGCCCGCGTATTACGCGAGTGCGACGGGCCTATCGCTGGCCGCGATCGGCACCGTGCTGTTGCTTGCGCGACTTTGGGATATCGGCATCGATCCCGCGATCGGCTTTCTGTCCGATCGCACGCGCACGCGTTGGGGCCGGCGCAAGCCTTGGCTCGCGGCGGCACTGCCCGTCGTGCTCGTCGCGAGCTATGCGCTGTTTTTTCCGCCGGAAGATGCGGGCTTCGTCTATCTGCTCGGCGGCTTGCTCGCCGTCTATCTCGGCTGGTCGATGTTGCAGATCCCGCATCTGGCCTGGGGTGCCGAACTTTGCGCCGAATATCACGGCCGCAACCGCGTGGCGGCGTGGCGCGAAAGCCTGACCGTGATCGGCGTGGTTCTCGCCTCGGCCTTGCCGTCGATCCTGCAAGCCGGCGACGGCCGACCGCCGGAAGAAGCCGCCCTCCAAGCGTTGTTCTGGGCCAATCTGGTGCTGCTGCCGCTGGCGGGAATCGCGTTGCTCGCACTCGTGCCGGAGCCGCCCGCCATCCTGCCCGAAACGAAAAGCGGCTGGCGCGAAGGCTGGGCATTGCTGCGCGCCAATGCGCCGTTCCGCCGCCTGTTGCTCGCCTATTCGATCAACGGTGTGGCGAACGCATTGCCGCCGACCTTGTTCCTGCTGTTCGCGCAGGATGTGCTGGGGGCGGGCGGTCAGGCGGGGTTGTTCCTGGTGCTTTATTTCGTGTGCGGCTTGGCGTCCGTGCCGTTCTGGACGGCGCAAGCCAAACGCTGGGGCAAGCATCGCGCGTGGTGCCGGGCGATGATTCTCAACTGCCTGTTTTTTCTACCGGTCCCGTTATTGGGGCCGGGCGACGGCGCGTGGTTCGCGGCGATCTGCGTGGCGACAGGCCTGTGCTACGGCGCCGATCTGGCGCTGCCCGTGTCGATGCAGGCCGACGCGGTCGATGTCGATACCGCGAAGGGCGGGGCGGGGCGCAGCGGGCTTTATTTCGCCCTGTGGTCGGTCGCGACCAAGGCCGCCTTGGCGATCGGACCGGCCTTGGCCTTCCCGGTGCTGGAGGCCGCCGGATACCGGCGAAATTCCGGCACGGGGGACGGGCTTTTCGTCCTGGCCGCTCTATATGCCTTCGTACCGATCGCCTTCAAGGCGGCGTCGGTGGCGGTGATTTGGAACTTTCCCCTCGACGCGGCGGCGCACGCGAAATTGCGTGCCGCGATCGATTTACGGAGGCTGGGGATATGAAGCGGTTGATCGCGGGGCTGTTGCTGGCCCTCTCGTTGACGGGATGCGGGGGCATGAAGATCGACGATTTCGCGGGCAAGCAACCCGCATTGAAGATCGAGGAATATTTCGCGGGGCAAACGCGCGCCTGGGGGATCTTCGAGGATCGCTTCGGCACGCTGCGCCGCGAGTTCACGGTCGATATCACGGGCGCTTGGAAGGGCGACGAGTTCGAGCTCGACGAGCGCTTCGTCTATGCCGATGGCGAGACCGATCGGCGCGTCTGGCGCTTGAAGCGCACCGGCCCCGATGCTTGGGAAGGCCGCACCGAAGACGCCGATGGTGCGGCGCTAGGCCGCGTGGCGGGCAACGCGTTCAATTTCGGCTATTATCTGAACATGAAGGTCGGCGACGGGCGCTGGCGCGTGCGCTTCGACGATTGGATGTTCCTGCAGCCCGACGGCGTGCTGATCAACCGCGCTTACGTCTATCGCTGGGGCTTCCAGATCGGGTCTGTGACGATCGTGTTCAGGCGTTCGGCAGGCTGAGCCGTTTTCGGACCAGGCCGATCAGCCAGCCGAGAACGGGCAAGCGGCGATAGAACTGCTCGCCCGAATCCCAATGGTCGATATGTTCGATCACCCGGCCGTCGGGGGCGAAATGTATCTCGCTCATCCCGTCGATCACCCAGGCGGGTTGCGTCGCCCCTTGCGGCGTCGAGGTGTAGCGCCACAAAAGATAGCCCGCGCGCTCGCCGACCGCGCGATCCAACACCTCGAAGCGGGGCACGCCGTGGCGATAGGCCAGCGCCAGGCACGCCGCCATCGCCGCCGATCCGCGCACGTCGTTGAACGGATCCTTGAAGCGCACATCTTGTGTCACGACGCTGTCGATGTCGCGCAACCTATCGGGCGTCATCGTTTCGTAGAACCGCACATAGCGGTCGAGCGCGGCGCCGATTTCCATTCGCGTCATTTCCCGGTGGCTTTGCGGACCAACGGGAAATAAAGCCGATAGGGCAGCAGACGCAAGAATTTGAGGATGAGGGCGAAGCGCTTCGGGAAGACGATCTCGAAACGGTCGCTGGCAAGGCCCCGGACAAGCGCATCGACCGCGTCGTCGACATCCATGATGAACGGCATGGGAAAGTCGTTCTTGTCGGTCAGCGGCGTTTTGACGAAACCCGGATCGACCAATTGCAGCTTGATGCCCAGCGCGTCGCATTCGGGCTTCAGCGCTTCGCACATATTGATCAGCGCCGCTTTGGTGGCGCCGTAGCCGGCGGCCGTGGGCAGGCCCGAATATCCGGCGACCGACGCGACCACGGCGATGTGTTTGGTGCGCTTGGCGAGCAGCGGGGCCAGCGCATTGACCGTGCCCATCAGATTGATATCGACCAAAGCGCGGATATCGGCGGCGCGGAAATCCGTCGCCGGGGTCGCTTTATGCGTGCCGGCGTTGAGCACGGCCAAGGCGAGGGGGCCGTGCGTCGCCTCGATCTGCGCGACCGCTTTCTCGCACGCGGCCGCATCGGTCAGGTCGAGCGGATAGGCGACGATATTGGGATTTTCGCGCGCGAGTGCGTCGAGCGCATCGACCGAGCGGGCGGACGCGATCACGCCCCGCCCGTCGCGCGCCAGGCGCAAGGCGAGGGCGCGGCCAATACCGGACGAAGCGCCGGTGATCCAGACGGGGCCTTGGGTCATTAGTCTGTTACGCCGGCCGGGCCGGTGCGGTTCACCGCGACGCCGGCAAAGCGGGTTTGATTGGTGTTATGGCCGGAAACATTTCTGCGGTGGCGGGATGTTTGGCAAGCGCCGTGCGCGGCGCTAAACTGCCCGCCACGGAGAAATACGATGCAAAACACCCGCCGTCATTTGTTGCGCAGCGTTCTGGGCCTTGCCGCCGTTCCGGCCGTTATGGCGCCCGCTGCGGCGTTGACCATCGAAGACATGGACGTGCCGCGCCAGCGCCTGCTGCTGTCGGCCTGCGAAACGCGCAACGTGCATCAACAGCAATTCGATGCGCTGGTGTCGGAGCTTGAAGGGCGCGGTGTGGCCGAGAAGCAGGCGCTCGAAATCGCCGGCGCCAGCAATTGCCCGTTTTGCGGTTGTTCTTTGAACCTCGCCGCGTTGGGCGAGATCCCGGATAACTCGGCGCCGCCGAAATTCTGATCTTTAAGCCGCCGCTTCGTTCGCGACGATCTTGCCGGTGTATTCGACGGCGATCGCCGCTTCCGACGGCGTGCCCTTGATGCGAATCAGAAAGCACAGCCGATCCGCGACCAGGCGCATTTCCTTGGCCGATTTGGCGGGCAGCGGGATCTTGCGCTCGCGGCAATAGACGATCAGCGCCGCTGCGACCGACGACGGGTCGAACGCCACGGTCGCCGATTGCCCCGCATCCTTGTCGATTTGGATCGTGACGTTCAGCGAATGCCGATCGATCACGACTTTCTTCAAATTCCCGGGCGGAAATGGGGTTCGGCGCTGACGGTTATATTCGATCAGTGCGCGGCACAGCTCGTTCTGGTCGAAGAAAATGAGGCGATACTCGCTGGCCATGTTGGCTCCGGGGAAAACCGACGCTTAATCATACACTTCGGCCTCGGTTCCGTAAACTTTCCGTCAGAATTCTCGGACAGAACAAAGGTTACGGCGCATTGCTTGTGGGGCGGGGCCCGCAAGCGTCATACTGGACGTTCATGGCCAGAACCCGCGCACGCCCCTATGACCGGCCCCAAATCGACCCGGACGCCCCGCCGCGGCCGTGCGACCGGCCGGGCTGCGCCAATCGCGGGGAATACCGCGCCCCCAAGGACCGGAGCCAGCTGGGCGAGTACTACTGGTTCTGCCTGGAACATGTCCGCGAATACAACGCGAGCTGGGATTTCTACAAAGGGGCCGACGCGGCCACGCTGGAGCAGGAAAAGCGCGCCGATACGATCGGAAGGCGCCCGACCTGGCCCCTGGGCCTGGGCATGGGCGGGGCCAAGCGGGCCCAGCGCATGGACCGCGACGCGATGGAAGACGCCCTGCGCCGCTGGTTCGAGTCGGGCGACATTCCGGGCTTCGGGGCCGGGCGCGCGCGCCGTTCCGGCACCCAGGAACCGCGCAAACGGCCCCCGGCCCCGGTCGAGGAGGCATACGCGCTGCTCGACCTCGACGTAAGTGCCAGTCCCGCCGAGATAAAGTCTCGATACAAAGAACTCGTAAAACGCCACCATCCGGATGCGAACGGGGGCGACAAAGCCGCCGAAGAGCGGTTAAAATCGATCAATCAGGCCTACACGATCCTGAAAGCACAGGGGGCGAAACCGGCGGCCGATCTCTGAAAGGGGAACGGCGCGTGCTGGATTTCGCTCTTCCGCATGATGGTTCGGACGGGCCCGTTCGTTCGATTACGTGCCGGAGTTTTCCCGATCATGGCCCTCGCGTCCGCCCCTGAAGCCGCTACCGCCGAACTCGCGTCCAAGATGCCCGACATCAAGGTGAAGGTCCGCCAGACCTTCGGTATCGATTCGGATCTCGAAGTTCCGGCCTTCAGCAAGGCGCCGACCGACCACGTTCCGGATATCGACAACAATTATCGTTTCGACCGCGACACGACGCTGGCCATCCTGGCGGGCTTCGCGTTCAACCGCCGCGTGATGGTCCAGGGCTATCACGGCACGGGCAAGTCGACGCATATCGAGCAGGTGGCGGCACGCCTCAACTGGCCCTGCATCCGCATCAATCTCGACAGCCATGTCAGCCGCATCGATCTGGTCGGCCGCGACGCGATCGTCGTGCGCGACGGCAAGCAGGTGACGGAATTCCGCGAAGGTCTGCTGCCCTGGGCGTTGCAGCACCCGGTCGCCCTGGTGTTCGACGAATACGACGCCGGCCGCGCCGACGTGATGTTCGTCATCCAGCGCGTGCTGGAAGTCGACGGCAAGCTGACGCTGCTCGACCAGAACCGCGTCATCCGCCCGCACAAGGCGTTCCGCCTGTTCTCCACCGCCAACACGGTGGGCCTGGGCGATACGACCGGCCTCTATCACGGCACGCAGCAGATCAACCAGGGTCAGATGGACCGCTGGAACGTCGTCACGACGCTCAACTATCTGCCGCATGACGAGGAAACCAAGATCGTCGGCGCCAAGGTCCAGGGCTACGACACCAAGGAAGGCCGCGAGATCGTCGCGGCGATGGTCGCCCTCGCCGATCTCACGCGCGCGGGCTTCATGGCCGGCGATATCTCGACCGTGATGAGCCCGCGTACGGTCATCACCTGGGCCGAGAACGCGAAGATCTTCGGCGATATCGGCTTCGCCTTCCGCCTGACGTTCCTGAACAAGTGCGACGAGGTCGAGCGCACGACCGTGGCCGAATACTACCAGCGCTGCTTCGGCGCCGAATTGGCCGGCGGCGTGTCGGTCGCGGTGCGCAAGGCGGGATAAGCGTCAGCGATGCCGCCGCGCGACAAGGATGGGCCGGTCGAACAATTCCGGCAGGTGACGGCGGCCGCGATGCGCGCGGTTTCGCATAAGCCCGATTTGACGGTCGCGTTTGCGCCCGAAGGCGCCTTGCTGCGCGGCACCGAAGCGCGTTTGCCCGCGCCCGGGCGCGATCTGCCCGCGGGCGAGGTCGCGATCGTGCGCGGCGAAGCCGACGCGATTTCGCTGAAGCTGCGGCACCATAACGAGAAGATCCACGCCAAGCGTGCCCCCAACGGGCAGCTCGGCCGCGCGATCTACGACGCCGTCGAACAGGCGCGCTGCGAAGCGCTGGGTTCCAAGCGCATGTCGGGTGTCGCGCGCAATCTGGGTGCGGCGTTGGACGAGCGTTGCCGCCAAGCCGGTTACGCGCGTATCGCCGATCGCGAACAAGCGCCCATCGTCGATGCGGTAGCCATGCTGGCGCGCGAGGCCTTCACCGGCCAGAAGCCGCCCGAAGCCGCCAAGCGCATGGTGGATTTGTGGCGCCCGTGGGTCGAATCGCGTGCGGGCGGCGATCTCAGCGATCTCGCCAAGGCGCTCAACGACCAAGCGACCTTCGCCGAAACCGCGCGCCAGCTGATCCAAGATCTGGAGCTGGGCGAGGAGCAGGGCGAGTCGACCGAGGCCGACGAGGATTCGAACGAAAACGACGATTCGGGCGACGATTCGAGCCAGCAGGGCGAGTCCGAGGATTCGGGCGAGCAGGCGTCGTCCGAAGCGATGATGGGTTCCGAAACGCGCGAAGCGGCCGGCGAAGACGGCGGCGAGGGCGACGGCGAGGAACACGAAGGCGAAGACGCCGACGGCATGGGCGAGGACGGGCCCGAGCGGCCCGGCAAACGCTGGCGGCCGCCGAACGATCTGCGCAATTCCGTCGACGAGAAAGCCTATCGCGCCTTCACGACCGAATTCGACGAGATCGTCGAGGCCGACGACCTTTGTGATGCCGACGAACTTTCGCGCCTGCGCAACCATCTCGACCAGCAGCTGCAAAGCCTGCAGGGCGTGATCGGGCGTCTCGCCAACCGCTTGCAGCGCCGCTTGCTGGCGCATCAGAATCGCGCCTGGGAATTCGATCTCGAGGAAGGCACGCTGGACGCCGCACGCCTCGCGCGCGTCGTCGCCAACCCGACCGTGCCGCTCTCCTACAAGCGCGAGCGCGACACCGTGTTCCGCGACACGGTCGTGTCGCTGCTGATCGACAATTCGGGCTCGATGCGCGGCCGGCCGATCACGGTCGCCGCGATGTCGGCCGATATTCTGGCGCGCACGCTGGAACGTTGCGGCGTGAAGGTCGAAATCCTCGGCTTCACCACGCGCGCCTGGAAGGGCGGGCAAAGCCGCGAGCGCTGGCTGGCGGCGGGTAAGCCCGCGAACCCCGGTCGTTTGAACGATCTTCGCCACATCATCTACAAAAGTGCGGACGCGCCCTGGCGGCGCGCGCGCAAATCCTTGGGCTTGATGCTGCGCGAAGGTCTGTTGAAGGAAAATATCGACGGCGAAGCGCTGCTCTGGGCGCATCAACGCCTGCTGCCGCGCCCCGAACAGCGCAAGATCATGATGGTGATCTCCGACGGCGCGCCGGTCGACGATTCGACGCTGTCGGTCAATCCGGGCAATTACCTCGAAACCCATCTGCGCGAGGCGATCGAGTACATCGAAATGCGTTCGCCGGTGGAATTGATGGCGATCGGCATCGGCCACGACGTGACGCGCTACTACCGGCGCGCGGTCACGCTGGTGGACGCCGAGCAGCTGGGCGGCACGGTGATGGAGAAGCTCGCCGAGCTGTTCGAGGAAGACGCGCGCGAATCGGCGTCGCCCACGCGGCGCCGTTCGGGCGGCCGGTAACGCGCCCAACCCTTTCTTGGACAATTGGGGCCTGCTAGGCTCCGCCTCCGCGCATATAAACGGAGGCTTCAAATGCGGCTGATTCGTCTGGGGATCGTCGGGTTCGTTCTGGCGCTGTTGGCGGCCTGCGCGCCGCCCGAGCCGCTGAAGCTCACCATTCTGCACCACAACGATTTCCATTCGCGCCTCCAGCCGGTCAACCGCTTCGACAGCACCTGCCTGCCGGCCGAAGCCCAAAAGGGCGAGTGCTTCGGCGGCATGGCGCGCGTCGCCGCCGTCATCGAACGCGAGAAAGCCGCCGCCCTGGCGCAAGGCCGCCAAGTGCTGGTGCTGTTCGCGGGCGACGCGTTCCAAGGTTCGCTGTTCTATACGCACTACAAAGGCATGGCCGAACTCGAGGTCATGAACATGGTCGGCTACGACGCCGCGACCGTGGGCAATCACGAATTCGACGACGGCCCCGAAAACTTCGCGCGCTTCCTGGCGGGCGCCAAATTCCCGATCGTCAGCGCCAATCTCGACACGGCGACCGAGGCGAGCTTGCGCGGCAAAGTGCCGCCTTACGTGATCCTCAATCGCGGCGGCCATCGCATCGCGATCATCGGCGCGATCACCGAGGATACGGCCGAGATTTCGTCCCCCGGCGCCAACATCAAATTCCCGAAGACCGAAGACGCGGTGAAGCCGCTGATCGCCGCTTTGCGCGCGCAAGGTGTCGCGCGCATCGTGCTGCTGACGCATACGGGCCTTTATCGCGACAAGGAAATCGCCGCCGCCGTCGACGGCGTCGACGCGATCGTCGGCGGCCATTCGCATACGCTGCTGGCCAACGGCATTCAGGGGGCGACCGATCCCTATCCCGTGCGCGTGAAGGGCCCGGCCGGCAACGAAGTGCCGATCGTCCAGGCCTATGCCTATTCGCGCTATATCGGACGTCTCGACATCGATTACGACGCTTCGGGCAAGATCCTGCGCGCCGACGGCAATGCGATCGCCATTCCGCAATCGGTCGTGCCGGTCGCGGCGATCCAGACGGTCATCGACCGTTTGGATGTGCCGCTGGTCGCCTTGCGCGCCCAGCCGGTGGGCCGCTCGGTCGACGCCTTCCCGCTCGACGGCTGCCGCTTGCGCGAATGCGCGCTCGGCAATCTCGTCGCCGAAGCGTTGCTGGCCGCGACCAAGCGTCAAGGCACGCAGATCGCCGTCCAGAACGGCGGCGGTTTGCGCGCCGGCATTCCCGCCGGCGACATCACGCTGGGCCACGTGCTGACGACGCTGCCGTTCCAGAACGCGGTGGCGACGATGAAGCTGAAGGGCAGCGATCTGATCGCGGCGCTGGAAGGCGGTGTGTCCCAGGTCGAGCAGACCGCCGGGCGTTTCCCGCAAGTCGCGGGCATTCGCTACACCTGGGACAAGGCGCGCCCCGCCGGCAGCCGGATTATCTCCGTCGAATTGCGCCGCGCCGACGGCAGCTACGGTCCGTTCGACCCCAACGCGATCTATTCGGTGGCGACGAACGACTTCATGCGCAAGGGCGGCGACGGCTATGTCGCCTTCCGCGACAAGGCGATCGACGCTTATGATTTCGGCCCGGGGCTGGACGATGCCTTGGCCGAGTATTTCCGTGCCAACAACCCCATGCGCGTCGGGTTGGACGGTCGTATCGTGACGCGCTGATCAACCAGGAAGGACATATCCCCCCGATGTCACCCGACGATCTCGTCCCTCAATCGCTGCTGGGCCAGCGTGAATCCTTGATGCCGAACCCGTTGCCGGTCGGGCGTCGCGGCTTCCTGGCCGGCGCATCGATCGCGACCGGTTACGCGCTGGCGGCTTCGCCGGTCACGGCGCAAACGCTGGTCAAGACCGATGCGGTCGGCCTCGCCGCCGGCAAGGTCAATGTGCGCACCGCCGACGGCAAGCAGATGCCGGCCTATTACGCGCGCCCCGCGCAAGGATCGAAATTCGCGACCGTGATCGTGATCCAGGAAATCTTCGGCGTTCACGAATATATCCAGGATACGTGCCGGCGCTTGGCGAAGATCGGGTATCTGGCCGTGGCGCCGGAACTCTATTTCCGCCAGGGCAATCCGGCGACGGCGCCGGATATTCCCGCGATCATCCGCGACATCGTGTCGAAAGTCCCCGACGCGCAGGTCGCGTCGGATCTCGACGCGACCGTCGCTTGGGCCGGTGGCAGCGTGGGCAAGGGCGAGACCGCGCGCCTGGGCGTCACCGGTTTTTGCTGGGGCGGACGCCAGACCTGGCTTTACGCCGCGCATAACCCGAATGTCCGCGCGGCCGTCGCGTGGTACGGCCCGCTCGCGGGCAATCCGGGCCCGAACACGCCCAAGACCGTGATCGAATCGGTTCCGTCGATCAACGCGCCGGTGCTCGGCCTCTATGGCGGGGCCGATCAGGGTATTCCGCTCGACACGGTCGAAACGATGCGTGGCGCTCTGCGCGCGGCGAACAAGAAGTCGGAAATCATCGTCTATCCCGACACGCCGCACGGCTTCCACGCCGACTTCCGGCCGAGCTATCGCGAGGGTCCGGCCCGCGACGGCTGGAACCGTTTGGAAGTCTGGTTCTCGCGGAATCTGGTCTGATTCCGCACGTCACGACACGCCGTCACGCGCTCGCCCTGCTTGCCGGGGCGGGCGCGTCGCTTTTCGGGCGTCCCGCATCCACGCAGAAAAACGCGTGGCAGCCGCTCGCCGTGCGCGCGTCGCAAATTCCGTTCGACGAGAAGGACCCCGCGCGCCGTCGCGTCGATCGCTTGATCTGGCGCGGCGGGTTGCAACTGGGTGCCGACGACGATCGCTTCGGCGGCTGGTCGGATATCCGCGTCGATGCGGACAATAAGCGCGCGACGCTGATTTCCGATCGCGGCGGGGCGCTGGAACTCGGCCTCGATTTCGACGGCGCGTTGAAGGGTGTCGGCCCTTCGCGCATCGGCGATTTGATCGGGCCCAACGGGCGCGCGCTCGACGGCCATCGCCATGCGGACGCCGAAGGCCTTGCGCGCTTGCCCGATGGCGGCTTCGCCGTGTCGCTCGAACGCCGCCATCGGATTTTGATCTATCCGCAATCCGATCCGCCGTTCACGCGGCCGCCGCGCACGCTCGCCGCCCCGCCGGGGTTCAACGACGTGCCCTACAATGGCGGAATGGAAGCGATCGTCGCTTTGCCCGACGGGCGCTTGCTGGTCTTCGTCGAGGAACGCCCCTGGGGTTTCGTCGGCGGCGACAAAGGCTGGCTCAAATTCGAATATCGCGCGGGCGACGGGTTCAAGCCGGTCGGCGTTTGCGTCGTCGGCGATGCGGCGATCGTGCTGGAGCGCAGCTTCGGCTGGGCGGGATTCGCCACGCGCATCGTGCGTGTACCGCTGGCGGCGTTTCGCGAAGGGGCAAGCATCGCGGGTGAAGAATTGGCGCGACTACGTTCGCCCCTCGCGATCGATAATTTCGAAGGCATCGACGCGACGAAAGACGCCGACGGCCGCGACCTTCTGTGGCTGATCGCCGACGACAATTTCAGCTTCCTGCAGCGCACGCTGCTCGTGTGCTTTGAGATCGCCTAAAGAAAAAGCCCGCCGGGTTAGGGCGGGCTTTGAAGTTCCTTGGATCGGAAACAAGGAGTCGTATTGTTGTTATCGCGTACCCCCTGGCTTTTTCGCTTCGGGGGAAATCAGGCGGCGCGCTTCTCCAGCGCCTTCTCGACGCGCGCCTTGAAGCGGCGCAGATCCTTGTCGAGTTCGGCGGCGGGCGTCTTCGCGAGCCATGCGTCGAGACCGCCGGCGTGTTCGACCGTCTTCAGACCGCGCGTCGACAGACGAACGCGAATGCCTTGGCCCAACACGTCCGACAGCAACGTCGCGTTCTGCAGGTTCGGCAGGAAGCGGCGCTTCGTCTTGTTGTTGGCGTGGGAAACGTTGTTCCCGACCAAGGCGCCCTTACCGGTGACAATGCAACGACGCGACATCGCTCAAACCCTCTAATCTGGCGGGTGGGGCCCGAACGGCCGCACCCCAAGTAAATCCGACCCGCGAAAGGCGGGGAGGCAGGGTTTTAGGGCCAGGGGACGGGAAGGTCAACTCCCGGGTTTGGCCAGCGCGTCGACAACCCGGCGCGCGGCCTGGGGCGCGCTTATAAGTCCTTGGGAAATATCGGTTTCCAGGCGTTCCAGCAGCCCCTGGAGCGCGCCCTTGGCGGCCAGGCGCCCGCGCACTTCTTCCTCGATTTCCCGCCAAAGAACGGCCCGGGCTTGGCCCGCCCGCTTGGCGGCGAGTCCGGCGGGGCCCAGGGCGTCGCGATGGGCCAGAACCTGGCCCCAGACCGTCTCCATGCCCTTCCGGTGCAAGGCGGAGACGCGCAAGACCGGCGGATGCCAGGCGGACGACGCCGGGCGCAGCATATGGAGTGCGGCCCCGTACTCGGCGGCCGTACGGCCTGCGGCGGGGGCGAGATCGCCGTCGTCTTTGTTGATGACGACCAGATCGGCGAGCTCGACGATGCCCTTCTTGATGCCTTGGAGCTCGTCGCCGCCCGCCGGCGGCAACAACAACATGAACAGGTCGACCATTTCGGCAACAGCGGTTTCCGACTGGCCGACGCCGACGGTTTCGATCAGCAGCGTGTCGAAGCCGGCGGCTTCGCACACCAAGGCCGCCTCGCGCGTGCGCCGCGCGACCCCGCCCAGCGTGCCGCCCGACGGCGACGGGCGGATGAAGGCGCGCTCGTCGCGCGAGAGATATTCCATGCGCGTCTTGTCGCCGAGGATCGAACCGCCCGACACGGGGCTCGACGGATCGACCGCGAGCACGGCGGGTTTGCGGCCCGCTTCCAGCAGGTGCAAACCGAAGGCTTCGATGAAGGTCGATTTGCCCGCCCCCGGCGGGCCGGAGATGCCCACCCGGATCGCGCGGCCGGTATCGGGCAGCAAGGCCGCGACCAGATGCTCGGCGGTTTCGCGATGATCGGCGCGCGTCGATTCGACCAGCGTGATGGCGCGTGCGAGGGCCCGGCGATCGCCGCTGCGCACTTGGCCGGCGAGAAGGGCCGCGTCGCTTTTGGCGTCGGCGGCCATCGAACGCCTCAAAGACCCTTGCGGCCCATTTCGACGAATTTCTCGCGCCGGCGCGCGCGCAACGCCGCCCCGTCATGGCCGACGAGTTCGCCCAGCGACGCGTCGAGCGCGTCGCCCAGCGCGTTGATCGCGGCTTGCGGATCGCGATGCGCCCCGCCCATCGGCTCGGGCACGATGCGGTCGATGATGCCGAGCTTCAGCAGGTCCTGCGCCGTCAGCTTCAACGCTTCGGCGGCGGTTTGCGCGTGTTCGGCTGAGCGCCACAGGATCGACGCGCAGCCTTCGGGCGAGATGACCGAATAGACCGCGTGTTCCATCATCAGCACGCGATTGGCGGCGGCGATGGCGATGGCCCCGCCCGATCCGCCTTCGCCGATCACGGCGGCGACGAACGGCACTTTGATTTTGAGGCAGATTTCGATTGCGCGCGCGATCGCTTCGGCTTGGCCGCGCGCTTCGGCGTCGATGCCCGGATAAGCGCCCGCCGTATCGACCAACGCGACGACCGGCAGCTTGAAGCGCTCGGCGAGCTGCATCAGGCGCTGCGCCTTGCGATAGCCTTCCGGGCGCGCCATGCCGAAATTGTGGCGGATGCGGCTTTCGGTATCCGCACCCTTTTCGTGGCCCATCACGACGACCGAGCGGCCGCGGAAACGGCCGATGCCGCCCTGGATCGCCTTGTCGTCGGCGTAAAGCCGGTCGCCGGACAGCGGCATGTAATCCTCGATCAGCGCCTTGGCGTAATCGACGTAATGCGGCCGTTCGGGATGGCGCGCGACCTGGACCTTCTGCCACGCGGTCAGCTTGGCGTAGGCGGCGCGCAACTGCTTGTCGACCTTGCTTTGCAGCTTGGCGACTTCGTCGGCGATGTTGAGATTGGCGTCGCCGGTCAGGCGCTTGAGCTCTTCGATCTTGCCTTCGAGCTCGGCGATCGGCTTCTCGAATTCGAGGTAATGCGTCATGGCCCTGGGTCTATAGCATGCTCGGGCGTTATGTCACGCCTTCGGATTTCGATGTTAAATCAAGGCGCTTAGGCCCATTGCCGCAGGCGGTCGGCCTTGGCGACCAATGCGCGCGCTTGGCGGATCGACGCGATATCGACCAGCCGGCCCTCATAGGTCGCGGCCCCCTGGCCGCGCTCGGCCGCTTCTTCGAGCGCCAGCAGGATGCCCTTGGCGCGCTCGATCTCCATCGGATCGGGCGTGAACGCCTCGTTGACCGGCAGAATCTGCGACGGGTGGATCACCATCTTGCCTTCGCAACCAAGTGCGGCGGCGCGCGCGGCGGCTTCCTTCAAGCCCATCGGGTCGTTGAAATCGGCGTAAGGCCCGTCGATCGGGCGCAAGCCGGCGGCGCGCGCGGCGACGACCAGGCGCGCTTGCGCGTAATGCCAGATGTCGCTCATCCGCCCGTCGACCGTATAGGCGGGTGACAAGCCGCCGATATTCGTCGTGCGCATGCCCATCGACGCGGCGAGATCGCCCGAACCCAGGATCAGCGCTTCGATGCGCGGGGATGCGGCCGCGATCGCTTCGACATGCGCCAAGCCTTGCGCGGTCTCGATCAGCAATTCGAGCCCGATCGGCGTGGCGATGCCTTTGGCGCGTTCGATTTGGCCCAGCCACATATCGAGGGCGATGACGTCCTCGGGCCGGTTGACCTTGGGCACCATCAGAAGATCGAGACGCGTGCCGGCCTTCTCCACCACGTCGACCAGATCGCGATACATCCATTCGGTGTCGTTGCCGTTGATGCGCACCGAAATGGTTTTGCCGACATTGCGCCAATCGATGTCGTTGAGGCCGTCGATCGCGTTCTTGCGCGCCTTGGCCTTGTCCGACGGCGCCACCGCGTCCTCCAAATCGAGGAACACGTGATCGGCGGCCGAGCGCGCCGCCTTGGCGAAAAGCTCGGGCCGGCTGGCGGGCACGGCCAAAGCCGTGCGGTTCAAACGGGCGGGAACGCTGTCGGGCATCGAACGCTCCTTAACGGTTTCGGTGTCCAAATGAAAAGCCCCGGGGCGTGCCATCGCGAACGCAACGGCGCGACCCGGGGCGACGTCAACTCGTTCAGCCGATCTTCGACTCGTTCGCGACGACCCAGTCGTAGGCGGGCAGCGTCAGGAAGTCGGGGAACTTCTCAGCGTCGATCATCTCCAGGAACATCTTCGAGGCTTCCTTGTAGCGGCCCTTGGCGTAGCGATCCGCCCCCTGGGCCTTCTTGATCTTCTCGAGTTCCTCGTCGACGATCTTGCGCACGAGCGACTTTTCGACCTCGCGGCCGTCGTCGAGCGTGGCGCCGTGATGGACTTGCTGCCACACCTGGGCGCGCGAGATTTCGGCGGTCGCCGCATCTTCCATCAGGTTATAGAGCGGCACGCAGCCGATGCCGCGCAGCCACGCTTCCAGATAGCCGATGCCCACGGCGATGTTCTGGCGCAAGCCGCCTTCGGTCATCGTGCCGGCGGCGGGTTGCAGCAGATCGGCGGCCGTGACGTGCACGTCTTGGCGCTTGCGCGCGATCTGGTTGGCGTCCTTCATCTTGTCGTCGAACACCGCCTTGGCGATGGGGACGAGACCCGGATGCGCCACCCACGTGCCGTCATGGCCGTCGGTCGCTTCGCGTTCCTTGTCGGCGCGCACCTTGGCCATCGCGGCGTCGTTGGCGGCGGGATCGTCCTTGATGGGGATCTGGGCGGCCATACCGCCCATCGCGTGGACGTTGCGCTTGTGGCAGGTCTTGATGACGAGCTGCGAATACGAGCGCATGAAATGCGAGGTCATCGTCACCTGCCCGCGATCGGGCAGCATGGCATGCGGATCCTCGGCCAGCTTCTTGATGTAGGAGAAGATGTAGTCCCAGCGGCCGCAATTGAGGCCGGCCGAGTGCTCGCGCAGCTCGTACAGGATCTCGTCCATCTCGAAGCTCGCCAGCAGCGTTTCGATCAGCACCGTCGCCTTGATGGAGCCGCGCTTGATGCCGAGCTTGTCCTGCGCGTGAACGAAAATGTCGTTCCACAGCCGCGCTTCGAGATGGCTTTCCATCTTCGGCAGATAGAAATACGGACCCGAGCCCTTCTTCTGCAGGGTCTTCACGTTGTGGAAGAAATAGAGGCCGAAATCGAAGATCGAGCCCGACATCGGACGGCCGTCGACGATCACGTGCTTTTCGGGCAGCGCCCAGCCGCGCGGGCGGACGAACAGCACGGCGTGTTTGGGATTGAGCTTGTAGTGCTTGCCCGATTTCGGATCGTCGAACTCGATCGTGCCGAGATTGGCGTCGCGAAGATTGACGTGGCCTTCGATCAGATTGTTCCAGGTCGGCGTCGAGGCGTCCTCGAAATCGGCCATGAACACGTTGGCGCCGCAGTTCAGCGCGTTGATCACCATCTTGCGATCGACGGGGCCCGTGATCTCGACGCGGCGGTCGAGAATGTCCTTGGGCAGCGGCGCCACGGTCCAATCGCCTTCGCGGATCGAACGCGTCTGCGGCAGGAAGTCGGGCTTCTCGCCCGCGTCGATGCGCGCCTGGCGATCGGCGCGCGCCTTCAGCAATTCCAGGCGCCGAGGGCCGAATTTGCGCTCCATCTCGACCACGAAGGCGATCGCTTCGGGCGTGAGGATTTGCAGATGGTCGGGCTTCACGCTCGCGTCGAGCTTCACGCCGGAAGGCAGGATCGTGCCGCCGGGACCCTTCACCGTGGTCGGGGCGGGCGGCGGCGGGGGCGCTTTGGGGGCCGGGGCGGCGGCCTTGACCGGGGCGGGGGCCGGCTTCGCGACGGCTTTGACCGGTGCTGGGGCGGGCTTGGCCGCTTGCTTGGCGACCGGCGCCGGCTTGGCGGCGGCCTTGACCGGGGCGGGGGCCGGCTTCTTGGCCGGGGCGGCGGTTTTTTTCGCCGGTGCCGCAGCCTTTTTCGCCGGCGGGGCCTTTTTGGCCGGGGCCGGCTTCTTGGCGGGCGCCTTTTGGGGAACGGGCTTCTTGGCCGGGGCGGGGGCTTTCTTCGCCGGCGCCGCTTTCTTGGCCGGGGCGGCCTTCTTGGCGGGGGCGTTTTTGGCGGGTTTCTTCTTCGCGGCCATGGCTCGTTCCTTATATCCGACGGAAGCTCGTTAGCAGGCTATCAACGGTTTACCGGGCCGCAAGGATGCGATCAAGGCGCCTTGCGCCGGGCCAAAGGATGATGCGAATGCACCAGCCGTTTCAACCTTTCGCCGCCGACATGCGTATAAATTTGGGTCGTCGCGATATCGGCATGGCCCAGCATCGCCTGGACCGCGCGCAAATCCGCCCCCCGGTCCACCAGATGGCTGGCAAAAGCATGGCGCAGCACATGCGGCGATAGGCGCTTGGGCTCGATCCCCGCCTCGGGCGCCAATTCTTTGAGCGCCTGATAGAAGCGCGCCTCGGTCATGTGCCCGGCCTCGGCGCGGCTGGGGAACAGATAGGGCGAATTCTTGAATTTCTTGTCGTCGCGGACCAAGCGCCACGCGGCGATCGAATCGCGCGCGGGTCCGGACAGGGGGACGAGCCGTTCTTTGTCGCCCTTGCCGCGCACGATCAAGAACCGCCCGTCGCGCGACAGCGCCGAGAGTTTCAGCCCCGCGAGTTCGGAAATCCGCAAGCCCGAGCCGTAGAGGATTTCGAGCGCGCAGACGAGGCGCGTGTCGGCCTTCGCGCGCGCGGTGTCGATCAGCTTTTGGGTTTCGTCTTCCGACAAGATCTTGGGCAGCGGCCGGCCGATCTTGGGCGCGTCGACGCTGGCGAAAGGATCGGTCTGCGAACGCCGTTCGCTGACCAGAAAGCGATGGAACTGGCGTAACGCCGACAAACGCCGTGCGGTCGAACGCGGGCTTAAACCCTTGCGCGCCAGATCGGCCATATAGGCTTTGGCGTGATCGGGGGTCGCCGATAGCGCATCGGCGTTTTTGCGTTCCAGGAATTCCTCGTAATGCGCCACGTCGCCGCGATAGGCGCGCTGCGTGTGTTCGGACGCGTTGCGCTCCGCGACCAGCATTTCGAGAAACGCTTCGCCGTGGATCGAGACCTCGTCGGGGGCCGTTTTGGCGCGGCCCATGGCGCTAGAGCCCCGAGGCGATCGCCGCTTCGACGGCCAATGCGCGCG
Source organism: Tagaea sp. (assembly GCA_965228135.1). Lineage (GTDB taxonomy): Bacteria > Pseudomonadota > Alphaproteobacteria > CACIAM-22H2 > CACIAM-22H2 > Tagaea. Next base: position 2,282,116 of record OZ245798.1, on the reverse strand, counting down.
CGGCCGGTTCCTGACCCACGGCACGCAGCGCGTCGAGCAACGCCAGCAGCGTTTGCGGGGCCGCACCCGCCGGGCCTTCCATGCCCAGCACCTGTGCGGCCAGCGCGATCGTTTCGGCCGTGCGGCCTTGGACCGCGGCTTGATGCAAGGCCGTCCACACCGCCGCGTTGGGCAGATTGGCTTGCGACAGCGGCGGCGTTTTTTCCGGGAAGGCGGCGAAGGCGGCACCCGGCGGCAATTGACCCAGCCCCGCCAGCAAGGTCGTCGCCAAGGCGACGCGGGCCGGCGCGGCTTGCGCGTCGAGCTTCACGCTCGCGTCGCGCCACGCCAGGAACGCGCGGCCGTCATTCGTATCTTCCCAAGGCTGGCCCGCGATCGTGACCAGCGCCCACAGCGCGGCATAGCGATCTTGCGCGGCACCGGCCTCCGCACCGATGCGCGCCACGCGCGCGAAGCGCAGCCATTCGCGCGCATCGTCGGGATAGCCCGCCAGCAGGAAGGCGCGCACCGCGTCGCCCGCATAGGGTGCGAGGTCGGGCGAGGCCGGCACTTCGGCCAGAAGATCGACGCTCGCGCGCACCAGCGTGGCGTAACCGCCACGCTCGCGCCCGTAGCGCCACAGGTTTTGAAGGGCGGCGAGGCGCGCTTGGCCGCTTGCGGCTTTGGCCGCTTGGTAAAGCGCCGCACGGCCGCGTGGGCCGCCATCGGTTCGCGCGAAAGCCGCCGGATCGGCGGTTTGGGCGGGCGTGAGTTCGACGGCCGCGTATGCTTTGGCGAGTTCGGCCGACGGCAACGCGCCATAGGTTTCCGCACGCTCGGCGGCGGCCAAACGAATTTCGGGCGAAGCACCGTCGTAAGCGGCCAGTGCCCGCAACAAGCCGGGATCGTTGCTGCGCGCCAAATCGGCGGGCGGGGCCACCTTGGCCGCGCGCATCATCGCAAAGCCGAGCGGCGAGAGCTTCGCCGCGTTGTCGATCTTCACGCCGCGCCCGTCGCCGCCTTGGGCGAAGAGCAGCGTGATGAAGGTCGCGTCTTCCGGCACGCCCTGGTCGCTCAACAGCGTCAGGCCCATTTCCGCGCGTTGGCGGTCGCCTTCCAGCGCTTGGCAGAACAACAACCCGCGCCGCACGTCGGGCGCTTTGGATTTGTCGAGCAGGTCGCGCGTCAAGCCGCAGGCGGCCTTGTCGTCGCCCGCAAGCCACGCGTTGTCGAGGCGCGCGGCCAGCACGTCGCCGTCGATCTCGCGCTGGGGAATGCGCTGCGCCATTTTCTCGGCCGCGTCGAAGGCGCCCAGATCGAGGAGCTTGCGCGTGCGCAGCGCGACCAGACCGGTCTTGCCCTCGCCCGACGGCGTGGTCGTCGTGGAAATCAGCAAACGAATCGCCATGTCGCGCGCGGGCGTGGAGGCGACGGGCGCGGGCAAATCGCCGATCAAACGTTCGGCGATGGGCCGTGCCGTGCCGTTCCAAGCATTCGCGGACAAGCCGCCTTGCGCGCCGTCGATCAGGCCGACGGCTTCGATATCCATCGGGCGGATGCTCTCGACCTCGAACCCCGCCGGCGCCGAAGGCGGCGTGGGGGCGGGCGACAACGGCGCGCCGGCGGGCGCTTCCGGCGTCGTTCGCTGCGGGGGCATCAACAACTGGGCGGCGGCGGGCGAAACCGCTGCCAAGCCGAGGACCAGGCCAAGGGCCAGGCGTTCAGCGCGGCAGGCGATCATTGGGGATGACTTTCTCGACCCGCGCCGAGGGGGCGGGGATGTCCCAGGTGGCGAGGAAGCCGACCACACCGGCCGCTCCCAGGACAAGAATGGCCAGAAGCACAAGAAGTGCGCTGCGCATAGGGCGTATCATTCCGTAAGTCTGATGAAGGAAGTCTAAGTATTTGCCACGATTATGGAAAAATCGTGACGACTCGTGAAGATGCAGGCCGTGAAGCCGTTTGCTACACTGCCATTATGTTGCGCACGCGCAAGAGGAAAGGCGACGCCGGGACCGCGAAATTCGCGTATGTCCCTGGTGCTGAACGTTAACCGGGATGGACGGCGAGCTGATCGGCGCGCCGCCGGACCCGGCGGCGGCACAAACCATGAGCATTAATCGGGATATCCGCGCGCGGCTCGACCGGACCGTGGTCATGGTCGGGTTGATGGGTGCGGGGAAATCGGCCATCGGCAAGCGCTTGGCGCAGGCGCTGTCCTTGCCCTTCGTCGATGCGGATAAGGAGATCGAGGAAGCCGCCGGCTGCACGATCCCCGAGATTTTCGCGCGCTTCGGCGAACCCGCCTTCCGCGACGGCGAGCGCCGGGTGATCACGCGCCTGCTGGACGGCAGCCCTTGCGTGCTGGCGACCGGCGGCGGCGCCTTCATGGACGACACGACGCGCGCCAAGATCAAGGAATCGGGTTTGTCGATCTGGCTGCGCGCCGAACTCGACACGCTGGTCCGCCGCACGGCGCGGCGCAACAACCGGCCGCTGCTCAACGCGGGCGATCCGCGCGAGATTTTGGCGAAGCTGATGACCGTGCGTTACCCGGTCTATGCCGAAGCCGATCTCGCGGTCGATTCGGCCGATGCGCCGCCGGAAGTCACCACCCAGCGCGTGATCGACGCGCTCGCCAAATATCTCGCCGGATCAAAAGCGCAATGACACAAATCGTCCGCGTGGCGCTCGACGCCCGCGCCTACGACATTCATATCGGCGAAAAGCTGCTCGAACGCGCGGGCGAATTGATCCTGGGCGTGCGCAAGGTGAAGCGCGTCTTCGTCGTCGCCGACGCGAACGTCGTCGCGACGCATCTGCCGCGTTTGGAAAAGGGCCTCGAAGCCGCCGGCATCGCGGCGCATGTCGTGACGCTGCAAGCGGGCGACGCGGCGAAGTCGTGGGACAATCTCGGCCGCTTGCTCGATGCGATCCTCGACCAGCGCCCCGAACGCGCCGATCTGCTCGTCGCCTTGGGCGGCGGCGTGGTCGGCGACATGACCGGTGTTGCCGCGTCGCTGCTGCTGCGCGGTCTCGATTTCGTGCAGATCCCGACGACGCTGCTCGCCCAAGTCGACAGCTCCGTCGGCGGCAAAACCGGCGTGAACACGCGCCAGGGCAAGAACCTGATCGGCGCCTTCCACCAGCCGCGTCTGGTGCTGTGCGATCTCGACGTGCTCGACACGCTGGGCCCGCGCGAATTGCGCGCGGGCTACGCGGAAGTGTTCAAATACGGGCTGATCGACATGCCCGAATTTTTCGATTGGTGCGAAGCCAACGGCGCGAAGTTGCTCGCGGGCGATCGCGCTGCGCAAGCCTATGCCGTGCGCGTGTCGTGCGAAGCCAAGGCGCGCATCGTGACCGAGGATGAGCGCGAGACGGGCGTGCGCGCACTGCTCAATCTCGGCCATACGTTCGGCCATGCGTTGGAAGCCGAGCTCGGCTACGGCCCGGAATTGCTGCATGGCGAGGCGGTGGCGATCGGCATGCGCCAAGCCTTCGACTTCTCGGTGCGCGCGGGGCTGTGCCCAGCCACCGACGCCAAGCGCGTGCGCGCCCACATCTTGGCTTGCGACATGGCCGCCGATTTGCCGCGCCAACATCGCTGGAACGCCGACGCGCTGATCGCCCATATGGGCCACGACAAAAAGGCGAGCGGGGGCAAGATCACCTTCATTTTGGCGCGCGGGATCGGCAAATCCTTCATTTCGCGCGACGCCGATATCGACGCGGTGCGCGCGATGCTGGCGGCGGAGTGCGCCGCATGAATTGGGCGGCGTTCGGCTGGGACGATTGGTCGGCGTTGATCGCGCTCGCCGTCTTGCTGACCGCCAGCGCCTTGCTCAACGCCGCCGAATCCGCGATCGGCGCTTCGTCGCGCACAAGGCTTCAGGCGCTGGAACGCAAGGGCAGTGCGCGCGCCGCCCTCGTTCTTCGTCTCAAGACCAAGACCGACGCGCTCGCCTCGGCCGTGCGCTTCGGCAATATCGCGGCCCTCGTGCTGGCGACGGCGTTGGTCGCCTGCGCCTTCACCTATGATTTCGGATTCTTGGGCCCGATCTACGCCGCGATTTTGGTCGCGGGGCTGTTCGCCGTGTTCGGCGAAGCCTTCGCGCGCATCTGGGCGCTCAACAACGCCGATCGCGCGGCGTTGACGTTCGTGCCCGTCGCGCGGTTCTGGCTTGGCTTTTTGACGCCGCCCGCGCGATTGGCGCGGGGGCTGGCGCTGGGTATTTTGCGCGGCTTCGGCTGGAAGCCCAAGGAACGCCCCGCCGAAGCGGCCGAAGAACAATTGAAGGGCGCGATCGATCTGCACGGCGCGGCCGCACCGGATTCCGAGACGCGCAAAGAGCGCCAGATGATGCGCTCCATCCTCGACCTCGCCGACGTGACGGTGGCCGCGATCCTCGTCCATCGCCGCCAGGTCTTCGCGATCGACATCGAGCAGCCGGCCGAAGCGATTCTCGATCAGGCGTTGTCGAGCCCGTATTCGCGCATTCCGCTGTGGCGCGGCGTGCCCGACAATATCGTTGGCGTGCTGCACGCCAAGGCGCTGCTGCAAGCGGTGCGCGGCCAGGGCGGCGATGCGACGAAGATCGACGTCGCGTCGGTCGCGGCACGGCCGTGGTTCATTCCCGACACGACGACGCTGCTCGACCAGCTCGAAGCCTTCCGCCGCCGGCGCGAACATTTCGCCCTCGTCGTCGACGAATACGGCGCGCTGCTGGGTGTGGTGACGCTCGAGGATATTCTCGAGGAAATCGTCGGCGACATCGCCGAGCGGCACGAATTCAACGTGCCCGGCGTGCGCCCGCAATCGGACGGCAGCTACGTGATCGACGGGCATGTGACGATCCGCGATCTCAACCGCCAATTCGATTGGCGCCTGCCCGACGAATCCGCCGCGACCATCGCGGGCCTCGTGCTCTACGAAGCGCGGCGCATTCCCGATGTCGGCCAAGTTTACGTCTTTCACGGTTTGCGGTTCGAGATTGTGCGCCGCAAACGCCATCAAATCGCGACTTTGCGCGTGGCGGTGGCCGACGATGCGGCGACGGCGAAGACCGCGAAAATTCCGGCGTCGCGCGAACGGGCGGCCTGATTTTCACCGCTTGCAAGGCGCTTATATCGGGCGCTTAATTCAAGCCAGGACGGCGTCCGGCATCCGCGAATGGGAAAACCCGCGCGGATCATTTCACGATCATCACCGGACGACCGGGCCATAGATCGGAGGAAACATGCATCGCCGTATTGTTCCCGACGTGATCTCCGGTCGCCAGGAATTGGCGACAACTTCCGGCACCATGACCGTGCGCGACGCCTGCGTGGCGATGGCCAAGCGGCGCATCGGCGCGTTGATGGTGGTCGAAGGCGGGCATCTCGCCGGCATCTTCACCGAACGCGACGTGATGACCAAAATCGTCGGTCAGAACCGCGACCCGGACAAGGTGACGCTGGCCGAAGCGATGACCCGCAACCCCGACACGATCGGTCCCGACGCCCCGCCGCGCGAGGCGTTGGAGATGATGCGCCGCTACGGCTACCGGCATCTGCCGGTGGTCGAAGGCGGCAAGCTGATCGGCATGGTTTCGGTGCGCGATCTTTACGCGGCGGCCTTGGGCGAGCTCGAGGAAAATCTCAAGGAACGCGAAGCCTTCATCGCGGGCGGGGCGGGCTACGGCCTGAACTGATTTTCTTGGCCTGACGGGCCGGGCGGGCGATCATCCGGGACGATATTTCCCGGAGATCGTCCCGCTATGCCGTCGCCAATTCAATCGACACCCCACGCCGAACTTCCGCCGGCCGTCGCGCGCGAGCCCATCCACACGCGCCGGATCGTGTGCAACGGCTATCGCCGCGCCGACGGGTTGTGGGACATCGAAGGCGAATTGACCGACGTCAAATCCTATCCGTTCGACAGTAAATTCCGCGGCGCCATTCCGCCGGGCACGCCGCTGCATGGGATGAAGCTGCGGTTGACCGTCGACGACGACATGGTCGTGCGCGAGGCGTATGCGGCGAGCTACGCCACACCCTACGAAGTGTGCCCGAACGTGGCGCCGAATTTCGCGGCGTTGGTGGGGTTGCGCGTCGGGCGCGGCTGGCGCAAGGCGGTGCTCGAACGCCTGGGCGGGGTCAAAGGCTGCACGCATTTGGTCGAGCTTGCGATCAACGCGCTGGGCACGACGGCGTTCCAGACCGTGTTTCCGCTGCGCAACAGGCGCGGCGAAGGGCGACCCGCCCATCTCGACACGTGTCACGCGTTGGCGGTGGACGGCGAGATCGTGCGCCGCGATTTCCCGGATTTCCACGTCGAACGGCGCTGAAGGCGTGCGCGCGCCGCCGGCCGGGACCGGGGCAAGCGGAAATAGGCGAGCACATAGACGCGGATCGCCGACGACAAATTGCCGCGATGGGGCGATTGGGCCGCGCGTTCGAACACCTCGTCGATCGCCAAGCCTTCGCGCGACGCGATCTCGTCGATCGCATCCCAGAAGCCGGGCTCCAAGCGCATCGACGTGCGCTTGCCCCGGATCGTGACGTTGCGCGGGCGTTCGGAGGGAACGGGCAAATCCGTCTCCTAGAATAATTCTGAAATTAATAGCAAATCGGTTGTGCCCGCGCAAACGGCTTCGCCATCGCCGGCCGGGCAAGCCGGATGTCAGGCCTTCGCGGCTTCGTCGGGCGTGCGGGTTTCCAGCGCCAACGCGTGGACGCGCTCGGACAATTCGCTCGCCAGCACGGCATAGACGCGTCGCTGACGCTCGACCCGGCCCATCCCGGCGAACGCGGCCGAAACGATGCGCACGCGGAAATGGGTTTCGCCGCCGGGGGCGGCCCCCGCATGGCCCGCATGGCGGGCGGATTCGTCCTCGATCTCGAGGGTCGCGGGCGCGAACGCGTCGGTCAGTTTCGTGCGGATGCGGTCGGCGTAAATCGGCATGAAATCTCCGTCAGCGGCGGCGGCGCGGCTGGCCGGTGCGCAACGTCCATTCGACGACCTTGCGCATGGCGCTGCCCAGCGCGTCGTCGAAGGCCTGCGCGACGGCGGTCAGATCGCCGTGATCCGCGCGCACGCGCTCGTCGGCCACGAACCCCGCTTCGATCATGCGTTCGGGCAGGCGCACGAGGCGCGCACCCAAGCGGACATGCGCATTGGGCAAGGCGCCGTCGAAATACTCGGCCTGGAATTCGCGCAGATCGACCTTCAGCAGATAATCGGGGCGCAGCGCCGCGGAATCGCGGCTGACGCCGACGATCTTGCCCGTCGCCTCGAAGCTTTCGATCAGCAGCGCTTGCACCATGCGCGGGGCGGTGTCGGTCCACGACGCGCGGGCGTAGAAATCGAGCGTGTAGGGCGTGCGTTGGAGCGCGATGCGCGCGGTGTCCAGCCCGCCCGAGGCGATCGGCAATTCGATCGCGAGCTGCCAATCGACCTTCGGCAGATCGGCGGCGAAGGTCGATTTGGGCGTCAGCGTATAAAGCTGCGGCGGGTCGCCGCCGCCGGGCAGGGCGCAAGCGCCCAACGTCGCGGCCGAACCGCCGATCAGAATCGCGCGACGGGTGAGTTTCGTCGTCGTCATTTCGCCTCCACGCCGCGCTGCTGATCGCCGAACAGGAACCGGGCGGGATCGCGTTCGAAATTCGCGATCACGCGGTTGAGGGTCATCATCAGCGTGCGGCCCTCGATCATGAATTGCTGCAAATCATAGACGCCTTGCTGGCCGAAATCCTCGAGGCCGGGCCGTGTCGTGGCGACGAGGCGTTCCATCTCGTCCGCCACGCGCCCGAAGCCGCCCAGCGTGTTGCGCAGATCGGCGATCGCGGCCTGCGCTTGCGGGCCCAAAGGCCGCGCTTCGCGCGCCGCCGCTTGAACTTCGTTCAGCAGCGCTTGCGCTTGGCCGCTGACGCGTTCGATCGAGCCGCGCGATTCCGCGATCAACTTGTCCGCCCCCGCCAGGGATCGGTCGACGTTCTTCAGCGTGCCGCCGGCGTCGCCCGCCAGTTTTTCGACCTGCACCAGTGTGGCGGCAAGGCTGCCCATCGCGGTGGCGCCGTCGTCGATGATGCGGTTGATGTTGCGCAGATTGTCGTCGTTCAGAATATTGGTGATGCGCTCCACCAGCACGCCCACGCGCGCCATCGCCTCGGGCGCGTCGGTCAGCAATTGCTCGATCGGCGAGGGGCGCGAGGGGATGACCGGTGCGGCCGCACCCGGCGCGATGCGCAACGGGGCGGCTTCCTGCGTGCCGCCGGTCAACTGGATGAACGACAAGCCGGTGATGCCCTGCGGCTGGAGCGAGGCGACCGTGTCGGTCTTGACCGGCGTGCCGGGGCGCAAGCCCAGCACGACGAGGATGCGTTCGACGTTGTCGGGATCGATGCGGATGTCCGAGACCGTGCCCACCGGCACGCCGCGATAGCGCACGGTCGACCCGATCGACAGGCCCGTGACAGAGCCGCGGAACAGCGTGTGATAGGTCGTTTGCGCCTCGCCCAGATTGGCGCGCGCGAACCACAGCCCCGCGAACGCCAACAGCGCCGTCAGCGACAGCACGAACAGACCGACCAGAAAATGGTTGGCGCGCGTTTCCACCGGTCAAGTCCCCCGAGATTCCAAAGCAGCGCGGCCGCGCGGACCGGAAAAATATTCCTGGATCCAAGGATGCGGGTGCGCGCGGATTTCGTCCAGCGTTCCGACGACGATCTTTTTATCGATCAGCACGGCCACGCGATCGGCGATGGCGCCCAGCGTATCGACGTCGTGGGTGATCATGACGACGCTGAGCGCCAGGCTGCGCTGCAAATCGCGGATCAGCGAGTCGAATTTCGCCGCCCCGATGGGGTCGAGGCCGGCCGTCGGCTCGTCGAGGAACAAAAGATCGGGGTCGAGGGCGATGGCGCGCGCGAGGCCCGCGCGCTTGCGCATGCCGCCCGAAAGCTCCGACGGGAATTTCGCACCCGCATCCTGCGGCAAGCCGACCATCGACAATTTCACGCGGATCAATTGGCCGACGAGCTTGGGGTCGAGCTTCATATGCTCGTTGAACGGCAGGCGGATATTCTGCGCGACGGTCAGCGCGCTGAACAAGGCGCCGTCCTGGAACAGCACGCCCATGCGCTTCAGCACCGGGGCGCGGGCGATGGAATCGAGCTTTTCGAGTTGCGCGCCCAGCACTTCGACCGTGCCGCCGTCGGGGTGTTTCAGGCCCAGGATCGTGCGCAGCAGCACCGATTTGCCCGTGCCCGAGCCGCCGACGATCGCCAGGATCTCGCCGCGCTTCACGTCGAGATCGAGGCCGTCATGGATCGGCGGGCTCGAACCGAAGCGCGTGACCAGGCCGCGCACGCGGATGACGGGATCGTCGCTCATATGCGCAAATAGGAAAAGATGATGGAGAATGCGGCGTCCGCGAGGATCACCAGGAAGATCGATTTGACGACCGAGCGCGTGGTGTGGATGCCCACGCTTTCGGCCGAGCCCGACACTTTCAAGCCTTCGTAACACGCGACGAGGCCGATCAGCACCGCGAAGACCGGCGCCTTGATCAGGCCCACGACATAGGTGCTGAGCGTCACGGCGGTCGAGAGTTGTTCGAGGAATTGTTCGAGCGACAGGCCGAGGCTGAGCAGCGACAGCGCCATGCCGCCGATCAGCGCCATCGTATTGGCGTAGAACACGAGCAGCGGCAATGCGATCGCCAATGCGATCAATCGAGGCAGCACCAGCGTTTCCATCGGGTCGAGGCCGATGGTGCGCATCGCGTCGATTTCCTGGTTGACCTTCATCGTGCCGATTTCGGCGGTGAAGGCGCTGCCCGTGCGGCCCGCGACGAGGATGGAGGTGATCAGCACGCCGATCTCGCGCAGGATCGACACGCCCAGCAGATTGACCGTGAAGACCTCGGCGCCGTAGGCGCGCAATTGGTCCGCCCCTTGATAGGCGAGCACGATGCCGATCAGGAAGGACAGCAGGCCCAGGATCGGCAGCGCGTCGATGCCGATGCGTTCGATGTGATGGACGATGCTGGTGAGCCGCACGCGCTGCGGGCGGTACCACGACAAGCTCCAGGTCGCGACGACGGCGCCGAGAAACGCGAGCAGCGCATAAGCCTCGCGCGACAGCGCGATGGTGTTGGCGCCCGCGCGTTCGGCCAACGCGCGGAAGGCGCCCTCGAACGGCCTTGCGAGGGGTTTGCGTTCCTCCTCGGCCGCCGCCATGCGTTCGAGCAGCGCGGCTTGCGCGTCCGACGCGCCGGAAAGTTCGATATCGATCCCGGCTTCGCGCCAGCGGCGGAATTGCCGGTGGATGAGCCACGCCCCGCCCGAATCCAGCGCCTCGACCGACGCGATATCGACCCGCACATTGCGGGCCCCCTTCATGTCGATTTGGGCGAGGGCCGCTTCAAGGTCCGGGACGAAGGCGAGCGTCCAGCGCCCGCCGAGCGTCGCCACGCCGGCGGCGCCGTCATGCCCGCTTTGGGCCCATCCCGGTGCGCGCCGTAACTCCGCCATGCCGCATCTTGGCGAGTCCGGACCGGTTAGAGCAAGTTAAGCGGCTCCCGTATCGGGGTAAGGCCGCCGCTATCAGATTGGCAAATAGTCAGTTTTTCCAAGGAATTGACGTATTTGCGGCTGCGGCAAAAAATTCTTGTGCCCCTGCGGCGACTTAACGCTTGATTTTTGCGGTGCACAATCTATCTTGTGCATTGCGACATCTGATGTCGCAACTTGAAACGGCCTCCGGGTCGTTTCTTGGGCGTTTCCTCCCTAAACTTGGGCCGTGCTGCAAAGCGCGGCCCTTTTCTTTTGGCCGTACGGCATTGGCCGCGAACGCGGGCCGAAATTCCAATATCGAATCGATTAATTCAAGGTCGATTGATAGGATTCATCCTTCAACGATAGGAGGATGGCGGCGTGCGACGCATTTGTGCCTTTGTGCTGCTGGCCCTTTCGATTTGCGGTCCCAATGCCGCACAAGCCGAAACCGCACCCGTTGGAAAACCGATCGACATCAATTCGCAGATCGGCCGTTACATCCTATCGCGCCCCATGTTGGCCGAAGCCCATAAACTGGCGGTCGCGCAGGATCGATCTTTCGCCGTGAACTGCGAAACCCAATACAGCATTTTGCCGCAAGCCATTTCGGTGCTCCAACCGATCGAAATGCCCGATGGCGGCGAACGACCCACATCCGGCGCTTGGCGGCTGGGCTACAACGCGCAGCGTTGCGGAACGGCGAAACGCTTCAACGCCTTGTTCGTGATCCGCGCGGGCGACGTCCCGACGGCGCAGGCGCTGGTACCGGGCGCCACAATCGCGGGCGTTCAGCTGATGATCGACACAATCAAAATCGCCGCGCCGGCACTGCTCGCCGTCGCAAAAGACTGCAAGGACCTTCGTGTCGCCGATACCCGCGTGACGCGCCCGCTTACGCAGCTGGGCGCATCGTGGGGCGAAGAATGGCAGTTCCAGCGTTGCGGCGAGACGGTCGACGTGCCGATCAACTTCGTGCCCACCGCCGATGGCGGCACGGATATTCAGATACGCGCACCCGCGCGCTGATCTAACGCTTCACGCGTTCCTTGCCGATGACGATCCACGCGAAGACGAGCAGTGCTGCGAACGCGGCGAGCGAGCCCACCGCCGCGAGCGGTTCGGCGGCTTCGGCACCCGCATAGAGGAACCACAGCCCGATCGTCATGACCAACACGCTGCCCAGCGCCACACGCGCCTGCCAGATCGCGCGCTTCGTTTGGTCGAGATCCGGGTTCAGCCGGTAATAGACGCCGTAGAGAAACAGCGAGACCCAGCCGAGCAGGTTCACATGCGCGTGGGCGGGTTTCTGCAAATGCTCGCCCGAGATCGCCATGTGCAAGCCCATCACCATGCCGATGATCGCGCAGAGAACGCCCGCGACGAAGCAGAACGACGACGCTTTCATAGGGGCTCTCCCTGATCTTTTTCGTTACCGCTCGAGCGCGGCCTTGGCGTCCTTGTGGTCGGGGTCGAGGCTGAGCGCCTTCTCGTAGGCGGCGGTCGCGTCGTCCTTGCGGTCCAGCGCTTCCAGCACGCGGCCGCGCCAATAATGGCCGCGCGCGTTCTTGCCCGCGGCTTCGGCCATCATTTCGAGATCGACGAGCGCATCCCGCGCGTTGCCGATCGTCAGCTTCGCGATCGCGACATTGACCAGAATGTCGGGCTGGCCCGGCAGCAAGGCGCGCGCTTGGCCGAAAGCGCCCAGCGCTTCCATCGCGCGATCCTGCGCCATGCGCACGAGGCCGAGATTATTGGCCGCCAAGCCGTTCGACGGATCGATCTCCAGCGCTTTCAAGAAGCAATCGGCGGCCGCGTCGAATTCGCCTTCCAAGCGGAGCACCGCCCCCAGATTGGCGTGCGCGTCGGCGAATTCGGGCAGCAGCTTCACCGCGCGTTCGAGCCGCACGCGCGCCGCATCGCGCTTGCCCAGCGCATGCAAAGCAAGGCCGCCGAGATTGAGCGCATCCACGTCGTCCGGCCGGTCGGCGAGGATCGCGGCGTAGATCGCCTCGGCTTCGGCCAAGCGGCCTTTCGTGTGCGCGTCGAGTGCCGCTTGAAGGCGCGTATCGGCTTCGCTCATCGTCCCGCGGGCGGGAGCGTGTCCCGGCCGTCCCCTAAAGCGCGTTGCATGATCACCACGTCCACCCAGCGGCCGTGCTTGAAGCCGACGGCGTGCATAATTCCGCCATGCTCGAAGCCCAGCGCTTTGTGCACGCCGATCGACCCCGCATTGCCCGAATCGCCGATCACCGCCAGCATCTGCCGCGCGCCCCAGGCTTGGCAACGGGCGATCAGTTCGGCGAGAAGTCTTTTGCCCACACCTTGGCGCGCCGCGTTCGCGCCGACATAGATCGAATCCTCGACCGCGAAGCGATAGGCCGAGCGCGGCCGGAACGGTCCCGCATAGGCGTAGCCGAGGATAGTACCGCTTGCGTCGGTCGCGACCAGCCAGGGCAAGCCCTTCTCGACGATCGCCGCGCGGCGGCCGCGCATCTCCTCGAGCGTGGGCGGCGTCTCCTCGAACGTGCCAAGCCCGTTGGCGACGTGATGGGCGTAGATCGCGTGGATCGCGGGAAGGTCGGCGTCGGCGGCGTCGCGGATGTTCATGTTTGCGGTCCGGGCAGATTTGGGGCGATGTGGGCGAGGGCGGCGGTCAACGCGGTCAGCGCGTCGCGCAGTTTATCGAAACCGGCGGCGCGCGCGATGCGCGCCTCGTCCATATAAAGGCCGCGGTTGATTTCGATCTGCAGCGCGTGATGGCCGGTCGCGGGCTTGCCGTAATGGCGCGTGATATAGCCGCCGGCATAAGGCTCGTTGCGCGCGACGACATAGCCCGCATCGCGCAAATGCTTCTCGGCCGCGTCGATCAAGCCGGGCGCGCAGGCGCGCCCATGGCCATCGCCGAGCACGAAATCGGCGCGGCGCTTGCCGGGGTCGCGGTCCATCGGGCCGCCGACCGACGGCATCGAGTGGCAATCGATCAGCGCGACGCGGCCGAATTTCGCGGTCCCGCGCGCGAGCAGATCGGCGAGTGCCGCGTGATAGGGCGTGTAGAGCGTTTCGACGCGCCGGCGCGCTTCGGGGAAGGTCAGCTTGCCGCGATAGATATCGGTGCCGTTGGCGACGACGCGCGCGAGCGTGCCGAGGCCCCCGCCCACGCGCGGCGAGCGCGTGTTGACGAAATCGGGCAGTTTCCCGTCGAACATCGCGGGGTCGAGTTCCCATGGCTCGCGATTGACGTCGACATAGGCGCGCGGGAACAGCGCGCTCAGCAATGGCGCACCGGCTTCGGCGGCCCCGGGCGCGAACAGCGCGTCGACGAACGCGTCTTCGGACCGGCGCAAGGACACGGGGTCGAGCCGGGAACTCGCCTGGAAGGCGGAGGTGTAGACGCTGCCCGAATGGGGCGACGAAAAAACGAGCGGCGCGCGCCACGCGGCCGGCATGTCGCCCACAAGCGCAATGGGGGGATCGGGATCGAGGATTTCGGCGGTGCTGGACGTCATGTGCGAATCGGCGGGACGACGAAGGGCGGGGCGGCGGACGAACCGCCTTCGCGCGCCCGCGCAACACGGCCGGCGAAAAGACGGACCCCCTTGAAAACGCCCGAAAATCGGGCTTTGCGCAAGCCGGCGGCGGAACTTCGAAAAGGATCGCGACGGGCACTTGCCAAACCCGGGCTTCCCTGTCTATATCGCCGCCTTCCTGGCCGGATGGGCGCTTAGCTCAGCGGGAGAGCACTACCTTGACATGGTAGGGGTCACAGGTTCAATCCCTGTAGCGCCCACCATCCGGACCTCCTGAAAAATCGAATAGCTTCGCGCTTTGGCGCGCCCTTGTGGCGTGCCGTCAGGCGGCGATTTGCGCCGCCTCGAGGCCGAGCTGGCCATAGGGCAAAGGCCGGACCGGCGGCGTCGCTTCCGCCGCGTAACGATCGAAGTTCCACCACAGGCGCAGCAAATGCCGCCGCTTGCCGGTGTCTGCGTGGTCTTCGTAGGCGGTGCGCGCGTGCAGCACCGTCTCGTTGCTGACGAGTTGCACGTCGCCGGGGCGGAAATCCATCGGCAGTTGCAGTTCTTCACGGGCGATCACCGCGTCGAGCGCGTCGAGGGCGCCGCGCTCGGCGTCGCTCATTTGCGTGCCGCGACGGCGAAAGACCGTCTCGTTGAAGTTCCGGTTATAGACGCAACGGAATCGGCCGCGATGCGCGCCGAAGATCGGCACGACGGGACCGACCGGGTCCTCGCCTGGCGCGTGCTCTTCGCGCCGATCCCAGGCGAAGCCGCGCTCCAGGATCGGCAAAACATCCGGACGTTCGCGGTGCAGCGTGTCGTAGATGCTGGCCGAGCTCATCAACAGGCTTTGCCCGCCGGCCTTGGCTTGGCGAATGCACAGCAAGCCCACGCCGTCGGCGAGATCGACATGGAACTTCGCTTCCTTATTGGTCTGAAAGCCGCGCCGCAAGCCCTGTACGGGGCCGAGATCGGTCACGTGGCTGATCAGTTCGGCCTTCGCCGTTTGGGTGACACCCGTTCCCAGATGCGTACCGAGACCCCAGAACAGTTTTTCGAGGTCGGGCACGCCATAGCGTTCGACGGGCAAGCCGCGCAGCAACACGAAGCCGCGTCCGTCTTCGACATCCGCCCGCAAGCGCGCGATCGTCGGACCCCACTCGGGCAGCGGAAAATCGGCGCGCGCAATTCGCGCGACCGGGATGCCGCGTGCGAGGATATGGTCCATCGCGCGATGCAAATCATCGATTTGCGCCCGGCCGAGTTCGAAGCGCCAGGACGGATCGTTCTCGAGTCCGGCGCGCGTCCACAGCGCGGCCGCGGGCGGGGTGTGCATCAGAAATAGCCGCCTTTGTCGGTGATGGATTGGACGGTTTCGCCGTCCGCGACCCATTTGAAAATCTTGCGCTCGTTGGCGAGGATTTCCTCGGCGCGCAGCAGGACGTCGACCGCGATCTTGCGCGGCACGACCACGACGCCGTCGATGTCGCCCAGCACCACATCGCCCGGACGCACCAGCGTCGTACCGATCTTGATCGGCGTTTGGTAGTGCGAGATCAGGCAGCGGCCGAGCGATCCGTTCGGGCTGCGATATTTGTAGAAGACGGGGAAATCCTTCTCGAGGATTTGCTTGGTATCGCGAATACCGCCGTCGATCACCGCCGCCTTGATGCCCTTGCCGATCGCGGTGGCGGTCATCACGCCGCCCCAGGCGGTCGCTTCCGCATCGCCCGAAGTATCCCACACGATGAACGAGTCGGGATGCATCTCGTCGAGCATCTGGGTACGGAAGGTGAGCTCGCCCGTGATCTTGGTGTTGGGCGCACTTTTCACCGTGAAGGCGATGCCGGCGACCGTGCGCTCGGGGCGAAGCGGCGTCAGATGCGAAGGCAGCGTCTGATCGAGCAGGCAATGCTCGCGCAGCACGTCGCTGACGGCGCCGGAATAAAGCCCCTCGTAGCGGCGCAGCAGTTCCGGCGTGGGGATCGAAAGCTCGATCTTCTCGACGATCTCGCGATCGGCGATGAGTTTCTCAAGCTTCATCATACGCGCTTCGCGCTGCAAGGCGCCGGTGTCGGTCGCGCGGGGGTCTTTCATATGGTTTCCTCTGTTGTGTTGTTGGTCGATGTCAGCCCTTCACCGCGCCGGCGGTCAGACCGGCGGCGATGTGGCGCTGAAGGATGAAGGTGGCGGCGAGTACGGGGGCGAGGGCGGTGACCGAGGCGGCCATCACGTCGGGCCAATCGACGCCGGTATCGCCGACGAATTCGGCGATGACGACTGGCAAGGTGCGGGCATTGCGGCTGGTCAGGATCAGCGCGAAAAGGAAGTCGTTCCACGCGACGACGAAGGTGAAGATCGATGTGGCGGCAAGACCCGGGGCCATCAGCGGCAATACGACCTTGCGCACCGCGGTGAAGCGCGACGCGCCGTCGATCATCGCGCATTCCTCGATCTCGCGCGGGACGGCGTCGAAATAGCCTTTCAACATCCATGTCGCGAGTGGGATGTTGAGCGCCATATAGGCGAGCGCCAAACCGATATGCGTGTCGTGGGCGCCGATGGCGCGAAGATTGAGGAATAGCGGGATGATCAGCGCGACCGGCGGGAAGATGCGCGTGGCCAACATCGCCAGCAGCAAGGTGCGCGCGCCCCTGAACGTGAACCGTGAAATCGCATAGGCGGCGCACAGGGCGCAGGCGAGGCCCATGATCAGCGACATCACGCTGATGACGACGCTGTTGATCAGCGCTTGCGCGAAACCCGCCTTGGACCAGACGTTGCGATAGGCGTCGAATAGCGGCTCGAAAAACAGTTCGGGCGGAATCTTGAGCGCCGCGACCGGCGTTTTGAGCGACAGCAGCCCCATCCAAAGAATGGGAAACAGCGTCGCCGCGACGGCCGCGAAAGCGACGATCGAATAGACCGTATAGGCGCCCATGCCCCGGCGGGTCATGCGGCCTCCTTCATGCGTAGAACGCGCACGAGAACGACCGCCAGCGCAGACGTCACCAGCAGCAGCACGACCGACAGCGCGGCCGCGTAGCCCATGCGGAACTGTTCGAACGCCGCCTTGTAGATCAGGATCGAGATGGTTTCGGTCGCACTTTGCGGGCCGCCGCGCGTCAGCGCCCAGATTTCGTCGAACAGGCGGATGGTGAAAACCATCCGGAAAAGGACGGCGACCAGAATAGCCGGGCGCAGCAACGGCAACGTGATGTGCCGGAATTTCTGGAACGTGCTGGCCCCGTCGATCGTCGCCGCTTCGTAGGGTTCTTGCGGCAGCATCTGCAACGCGCCGAGCATCACCAGAAAGACGAAAGCGGTGTTGTGCCAAATTTCCGTCAACAGGACGGCGACGAAGGCCCAAGCCGGCGACGATAGCCAGGCGATGGGGCCAAGGCCGATCAGCGAGATCAGCCAGTTCGCCACGCCGAATTCCGCGTGCCAAATCACTTTGAAAACCAAGCCGATGACGATCGGCGTCGCGATGACCGGGGCGACCAGCAGCGTGCGCACGAAGCGACGCGCGGCGATCTGTTCGTTCACCAGCATGGCGAGGCCAAGCCCGAGGACCAGTTCGATCGCCACGGCTAGGATCGTGAACTTGGCCGTGACAGCCAGCGCGCCGCGAAATCCGGACTCGCCGAGGATGTCGATATAGTTCGCCAGCCCGACGAAACGCTCGGGCCCGTCGCTGTCGAGCAACGTCCAGTCGTAGAGGCTGATCCAAATATTGTATAGAATCGGCCCCGCGACCGTCGCGGCGAGCGCCACGATCGCGGGGGCGACGAGCAGATAGGGCGTCGACCAGCCGAAATGTCCGCGTGCCCGGCGCAACTCACATCCCTCCGACCGTCGGATACCAGTCGGGCCGGTACGGATCCTGGTGGTAGCGGGTGTAGTAGTCGCCCTTCTCCTCGTAATATTTCTCGTAGTGACGCATCTTGTCCTCGTCGAGCTTGACGCCCAGGCCCGGACCTTTCGGCACGGCGATCGCGCCGTCGACATAGGGCATCTTGCCGCCCTCGATGATGTCGTCGACCAGATAGTGATAATGCGCGTCGCCCGCGAAGGTCATTTCCGGGATCGTCGCGGCCGTGTGCAGCATCGCGGCGAGTTCGACGCCGAACTCCGACCCCGAATGCATCGCCACACCCAGGCCGAAGGTGCGGCATACGGCGGTCAGATCCTTCACGCCGCGCGGGCCTTCCCAGTAATGGATGTCGGTCAGCACGATATCGACCGCTCCCATTCGGATCGCCGGTCCCAGATCGTCGAACTTCGCCGGGTACATGTTCGTGGCGATCGGGATGCGCACCGCCTTACGTACGGCGGTGTTGCCTTCCAGGCCCCAGGACGGATCCTCGAAGTATTCCATCCCGACCGCTTCCAAACGCTGGCCGATGCGGATGGCGGTGGGCACCGACCACACGCCGTTGGGATCGATGCGCAGGCCGAATTCCGGCCCCATGCGATCGCGGCACAGCTCGACCGCGCGCGCCTCGATCTCCGGCGCCAGCACGCCGGCTTTCAGCTTCATCGCGCGCACCCCCAGCGTCTCGTGCAGTTCCTGGCAGAGATCAGCCATATCTTCGGGGTGCTGGTCGTGTCCGCCCTGGGGGCGGTCGTAGCGCCAGAAGAGATAGGCGATCATACCGATCCGGTCGCGCACCGCGCCGCCGATCAGATCGCTCAGCGGCCGCCCCAACACCTTGCCCTGGATGTCGAGGCAGGCCATCTCGATCGCCGCGTAGAGACGCGCGTTCGACAAATAGTAGATTGCGCGCAGCGTCTTCAGCTTGATCGTCTCGAGATGGAACGGGTCCAGCCCGATCACGCGCGGCTTGAGCTTGAGCAGCGCGCCACGCTGGTCGCCGCCGCCGACCTCGCCCAGACCGACAATGCCTTCGTCGGTCACGAGTTCGAGGATCGTGCGCATCAGATATCCCGGATGGACGCCCGTGTTGTGTCGCAGCTGGGCATTCATCGGAATAGCCACGCAGCGGACCTTCATGTCGACGATCTTCATCGCTTCCTCCTAAACGTCCCGCTTCAGCGCAGGACGGCGTTGACGTCCTTCTCGGCCGCCGTCAGCGCGTCGCGCGCCGAGACCTGGCCCGCCTGCGCCGCACCGATATGGCGGGCGAGGGCGTCCCAGACGCGCGGCAGGGTCGGCGTGTTGGGTTGGATCTTGGCGGCCGACAGCGCTTCGACGAGAGCGGCCGTGACCGGCACCTTCGACGTCACGTCCGGATCGCGCGCCACCGACAGGCGGCTGACGGGATTGCCGAAATCGATCGCCATTTTCTTCTGCTGGGCCGGGGCGGTGAAGTAGCGGATGAATTCCCAGCCCGCGTCCTTGCGTTTCGACGCGCGATTCATGACGACCGACCAGCCGCGCACGAAATAGGCGTTGCGCACGCCCGGATCGCGCGGCACGGCGGCGTAGCCGATCTTGCCCGCGACGGTCGACGAACGCGGATCCTCCAGGCGCGACCAATAGGCGGAGAACATGATCGACATCGCCGCACGGCCTTGCGCCATCGCGTTGATCGCGTCGTCGAAGCTGTAGCCGAGCACGCCGGGATTCGCGAGCCGATCGGCGACCGCTTGGCGGCGCAATTCCAGCGACTTCACGCCGGCGGGGGTATTGAAGGCGGCCGTGCGCCATTCCGTCGGCGCGAGAATGTCCACGCCCAATGCCGAAGCCCATGAATACCAGTCGAGCACGCCTTGCTGCGACTGGATGCCCTGATAGACGAGGCCGAACATATCCGGCGTCGTCAGTTGCTTGGCGACGTCGAGATAGGCGTCGAGCGACTTTGGCACGTCGAGCTTGCGCGCTTCGAGCAGGTCCTTGCGATAATAGAGGATGTCCGTCGACATGCGGTGCGGGATGCCGTAGAGGCGCCCGCCCGCGGCTTGCGGCACGCGGAACTGTTCGAGCATGCCGCCCGAGAAGTCGGCGATGCCGCCGTCGGGTAGATCGGCGCGTTCGACCCAGGATTCCAGCGGCTCGGCGAAACGCGCGAGCGACGTGGTCCAGAACGATTCGGCCATGCTCATCACGTCGAACGCGTCGCTGTTGGCGGCGAATTCGGCGGGAATGCGCTGGGCCAGCGCATCGGTCGGGAAGGTCGTGACGTCGACGCGAATGCCGGTCGCGGCGGTGAACTCTTTGAACATCTCGCCTTTCGCGGTCGCGTCGTAGATGACCGGATGGGTCATCCAGGTCACGACACGCGATTGCGCGCGCGAGATCGAAGGGGCGGCGAGGGCGCCCAAGGCGGCGGCCGAGCCGAGAAGGATGGTGCGACGGTCTTGCATTTTGGGTTCCTCCGGGTTAGTTCTTATTTGAATAAGTTATTCAAGTTAGAACTAGTATCCGAGTCCACTCCGGAGGAGTCAACGTGGAAGAGCAAGTCGAGCACGGGATACCCGCGATCGATCGCGCGATGGAGATCATGGACGCGCTGGCCCAAGGCGGTGCCCTCTCGATCCGCGATCTCGCGAAAAGTTGCGACCTCGCGCGCTCGACCGTTTACCGAACCCTCAACACGCTGTGCGCCCATCGAATGGTGGAGCGCGTGGACGACGGCAACTACGTGTTGGGGCCGCGGCTGCTGAAGCTGGCGCGTGCGGTGCCGCGCGGGCTCGATCTCACGACGATCGCGCGGCCGATCTTGGATCGGCTGGCCGCCGATCTCGGCACGTCGGCCAAGATCAGCATTCTGGACGGGCGCGAGGCGCTGGTGATCGCCACGGCCGAAGCGCCGGGCGCCTACTCGATCACCACACAGGTTGGGCGACGCTTTCCCTTGCATGCCGGGGCCGCCAGCAAAATGCTGCTGGCCTTCATGCCGGAGACGACGCGCAACGGCGTGTTGTCGGCGCGGCTGGAGACCTATACCGCACGCACGATCGTCGATCGCGCGATCCTCGCCAAGGCGCTCGCGCGGATCCGAAACCTTGGCTACGCCGAGGATAATGGCGAATACGCCGAAGGTGTTTGCGCGGTCGCGGCACCCGTTCTGGATGGGACCGGCGGCTGCGTGGCCGCGGTCAGCGTGCCTTACGCCGCCGGCACGGACTCCAAGCGTACGGCGAAGATCAGGTCCGCCGTCGTCGCCGCTGGAAAGGAATTGTCGGTCCAATTGGGCGCCTAAAGATGCATGCCGCCATCGACGCGGATCGTCGTGCCGGTGACATAGCTCGCGGCGGGCGAGGCGAGGAAGACGGCCGCGCCCGCGCAATCGGCGGAATCGCCGATCCGGCCGGCGGGAATTTTCGCCGCGACGGCGTCGCGATAGGCGGGGTCGGCCAAGGCCTCTTGGTTGCGCGCTGTCGCGATGGCGCCGGGCGACAGCACGTTGACCGTCACGCCGCGCGGCGCCAATTGGCGGGCGAGATTACGAACAAGGCTGGTCTGCGCCGCTTTGGTCGCGGCGTAGATCAACATCTCGGGATGCTCTTTGATTTCCTGGATCGAGCCGATCGCGATCACGCGGCCCCAGCCGTGATCGCTCATCCCCGGCACGAAGCGGCGAATCAGACGATAGCCAGCTGTGAAATTGGCCTCGATCTGCCGCTTCATGTCCGCTTCGGCGATCGCGTCCCAGGCGGCGCGCACCTGTAGGGCGGCGTTCAGCACCAGAATATCGACGCCCGACCAGCGCTTTTCGACCGCATCGGCCAGCGCGTCCGCACCGCCGGGCAAGCCCAGATCGCCGCGGACATAGAACTCCGCGTTGGCGCTTTCCTCGATGCCGTGCACGCAGACTTGCGCACCATGCGCGGCGAAGGCGCGCGCGATTGCGCGGCCGATCCCTTGCGTCGAGCCGGTGATCAGCGCCCGCTTGCCGGCGAGGGAGAAGTCGGGGGCGTCAGTCGTCATGGCGGCCAAGGCGCGAGTCGAGCGCGTCGCGCACCGCGTCGCCCAGGAAGTTGAACGCCAGCACGGTCAGGAAAATCGCGAGGCCGGGGTAGAAGCTGATCCACCAGGCTTGGTGATATTGGATGCCGGTCGCGATCATGTAGCCCCAGCTGGGCGTGGGCGGCTGCACGCCGAGGCCCAGGAAGGAGAGGGCGCTCTCGGTGATCAGCGCTTGCGAGGCGGAAAGCGAGCCGTAGACGATCACGTTGCCCGACACGTTCGGCCAGATATGGCGCACGACGATGCGCAGATCGCTGCAACCCGCCGCGCGTGCCGCTTTGACGAATTCGACGTTCTTCAGCGCCAGCACTTCGCCGCGCACCAGCCGCGCGAAGCCGGGCATTTTGGTGATCGCGATCGCCAGCATCGCGTTCATCAAATCGGGCCCCAGCACGGCGACGATCGACAGCGCGAGGACGAGAAGCGGGAAGGCGAGGAACGCGTCCATCGTGCGCATGATCGCGGAATCCCATGCACCGCCCAGCCAGCCGGAGATCAGCCCCAGGACCGAACCCGAAACGAGCGCGATCCCGATTGCCAGTACGACGACTTGCAGCGAGACGGCGGCGCCGTGCAACACGCGCGAAAGGATGTCGCGCCCGATCTCGTCGGTGCCGAACCAATGCAGCGCGTTGGGCGGGGCGACGAAATTCTCCGGATCGATGTCGATGGGGGAGTAAGGCGCAATCCAATCGGCCGTCAGACCGGCGAAGACGACGACCGCCAACACGCAAAGGCCGAACAAGCCTTGCCAGGACGACGTGACGCGGCGCACGAAGATCGCACCGGGCGAGCGTAAGGGGGCGCCCGGCTTTACGGCGGGCGAGGACGCGATTGAAGCTGTCATGCCTTCACCCGCGGATCGAACAGGCGATAGAGCAGATCGGTCAGCACGTTCACGGCGAACACCGCCACGACAATGAACAGAATGGCCCCTTGGATCACGGGGAAGTCGCGCTGGAATATCCCGTCGACCAGCATGCGGCCCAGACCTGGCATCGCGAACACCGTTTCCGTCACGACCGCCCCACCCAGCAGCGCGCCGATCTGCAAGCCGACGACCGTAGAAACCGGGATCAGCGCATTGCGCAGCGCGTGCTTGAGCACGACGCGCGGCTCCGACATGCCCTTGGCGCGCGCCGTACGAATGTAATCTTGGGTCAGCACCTGCAGCATCGACGCGCGAGTCTGGCGCATCACGAGCGCCGCGAAGGCGGT
Source organism: Tagaea sp. (assembly GCA_965228135.1). Classification (GTDB taxonomy): domain Bacteria; phylum Pseudomonadota; class Alphaproteobacteria; order CACIAM-22H2; family CACIAM-22H2; genus Tagaea. The sequence goes on along the minus strand of OZ245798.1, from coordinate 2,258,929 downwards.
GCCGATCGTCACGGCAGGCAGCGCCATCAACCGGAGATTCTGCACGGGATCTTCGAAAAACGGCACATAGCCCGAGGGCGGCAACCAGCCCAACCGCAGCGAGAAGAACAGGATGAGCATCACGCCCATCCAGAAATAGGGGATGGCGACCGACGACATCGCGACGAAGTTGACGACGACGTCGATGATGCCGCCCCGGAAACGCGCGGCGAGAATGCCCGCCGGCACGCCGATCGCGACGGCGATCAGGATCGCGACGAAGGTGAGTTGCAGCGTGACGGTGACGCGTGCGGCGAGCATTTCGGACACGTGCTCGCGCGTGCGCAGCGAGCGGCCGAAATCGCCTTGCGCGGCGCGGCCCAGCCATTCGACGAAGCGCAACGGAGCCGGACGATCGAGCCCGTATTCGACGCGCACGGCCGCGCGTTGTTCGGCAGTCGCCTGTTCGCCCAGGATCGTCACCGTCGGATCGCCGGGCAGAAGATTGGTCAGCGCGAAGACGATGATCGTGACGATCAGCGCCACCGGCAACATCTGGGCGAGCTTGCGCGCGAGATAGCGACCCATCGTGCGGCCTCAGAACCGCTCGAGACGGCGCTTGTCGCGCGCGATTTCGTCGATCACCGCTTCTGTGACCGCGAAATGCGCCACCATCGCCGCGCGCGCGGCCGCCGGATCGCGCGCTTTCAACGCTTCGACGATCGCGTCATGTCGCCGGACGGTCGCGGCGGGATCGCGAAGATCGCGCTGCGCGCCCAAGGCGCGCTGGGTGAATCGGATCGTTTCCGCCAGGGCTTCCAAAAGATGTTCGAACAGCGAATTACCCGACGCGCGCGCGAGTGCTGCGTGGAAGGCAAAATCGCCTTGCAGCCAGCGTTCGAAATCGCCGTCGATGTTTTCGCGCATGCGCGCGGCGGCTTCGGCGATCTGTTCGATCTGAAGCGGTGTGGCGCGCACGGCGGCGAGTGCTGCAATCTCGGCTTCGATCGCGCGGCGCAATTCGATCGCTTCGCGCAAGCCATTGTCGGTCGCACGCACGGCCAGACGCAGAAATTGATCGATCGGCGCAGAGGTCAGCCCTTGGATCGTCGTTGGCTTGCCTTGCTGGATCTGGACGATCCCGAGTGCCGCCAGCCGCCCCATCGCCTCGCGTACTACCGGCTTCGAAACGTTCAATTGCCGGGCGAGATCGGATTCCGAGGGCAGCGAGTCGCCCTGCCGATACACGCGCTCGCTGACGCGTTCGATGACGTAGTTCGTGACCAATTCGGTCAAGCGCTGCTTGTCGTTCGGTGCGTTAAGAGTGGGTGCCATAAATATCGGATAACTTATATGTCGAAATCGGTCAAGTTCGATAATACCTTTGTATTAGCGCCATAAAAACGGACTTGATGCGATTTAAACCTATATGATAAGTGATGAGTCACGAAGGCTTGGAACGGACCAAGCCCGCAGGGAGGATCGTCATGTTGGATGTTTCGCGTCGTGGGTTGCTGCGGGGGGGCGCCGGAATCGGCTTGGTCGCCGCGCAAGGCGTTTGGCCGAGCCTGTCCTTCGCCCAAGGGGCGCCCGTTCGCGGCGGCCAGATCGTCGCGTCGATGGATTTGCAGCCGCGCAGTCTCGACCCGATCATGGGCGACGCGCCGACCTCCGATCGCTATGCGCTCATCCAGATTTTCGAAGCGCTGCTGAAATTCGACGTGCAGGGCTATTTGAAGCCCGCGCTCGCCACCTCGTGGGAATGGGCCGCAGACCGCAAGTCGGTCGTCTTCAAGCTGCGCCCAAATGTCGTCTTCCATGATGGCGAAAAATTCGACGCCGATGCCGTCGTGTTCAACATCCAGCGCACCATCGCGCCGGGCTCGACCGCGCCGCGCACGCCCGATCTCGCCGACATCGCGGGTGCGGAAGCGATCGATCCGATGACCGTGCGTATCATGTTGAAGCAGCCTTCGGGTGCCGCACTCGCTTCGCTTGCGGTCGAAGCGGGCATGATGTGCTCGCCGGCCGCTTTGCGCCGTCTTGGCCAGGATTTCGGCCGCAACCCGGTCGGCACGGGCCCGTTCAAATTTGCCGAATGGGTCGGTGGCAGCCATATCCGTATGGTGCGCAATGAGCGCTACTGGGCTGACGGCGCGGACGGGAAGAAACTGCCCTATGCGGACTCGGTCTTGCTGCGCATCATCCCGACCACGGCGGTCAAGATGATCGAGGTCAAGGCCGGCAACGTGCATCTGGTCGACGGCGTCACGCCGCGCGACTTCCAGGAAGTGCAGGGCAATCCCGCCCTCGCGCTCGTCTCGGTGCCGCCGGGCATCGCGCAGTGGCTCACCTTCAACGTCAAATCGGGCATCTTCCAGAATCCCGCGCTTCGCGCGGCGGTCAATTTCGGCATCGACCGCAACGTGCTGATGCGGGCGACGACGCAAGGCTTCGGCGCCGTCACGCCGACCTGGGTGCCGCCGACCGATTGGTCCTACGACGCATCGGTGCCGGCGCCCACGCTCGATCCCGCCAAGGTGCAGGCGTTCCTTCGCGAAGGCGGCAAGCCCAACGGCTTCACCGCGAAGCTGTCGATCATCCAGCGCGATCCCGACACGCAAGTGGCGCAGATCATCCAGGCGCAGCTTCGTCCGCATAAGATCAACGTCGAGATCGAGATCCTCGAGCGTCAGGCGTGGGTGCCGAAGGTGCTGGGCCAGCAGCACGAGCTGGGCATGGGGCGCGTAAACGTGCCGCGTGCGGATCCCGATCACGTGTTCGGCCCGTTCTTCGGTCGCGCGGCCGCCCAGAATTGGTCGGGCATTTCGGACGAGAAGGTGTTCGCGCTGGTCGATCGGGGCCGCGAGGAAACCGATCAAGCCAAGCGCAAGGCGATCTATCGCGAGCTGCAGGTCGCGCTGAACGAGGGCAACTACTATTCGTGGCTGTTCTTCCGCGAAGCGCGCCATGTCGCACGAGTCGAGTTGCGCAACATCGTGCTCGACTCCGGCGGCGCTTGGCAGCTGGGCGAAGCTTGGCTCGCGAAGGCTTGAGACGAACGGATCGGTAGATAAGGAAGGGAAGTCCCATGACGGCGAACGTGCTGCCCGGCAAGCTCGACATTCTCGACGCGGTCGAGCGATTCAAGAAGCTCTATACCGGGCTCGTCTACGACATCATGGACGGCATGGGGCTTCCCAACCAATCCTTGGCGACCGACCTGCGTCCGCTGCGCAGCGACATGATCGTTGCGGGCCCCGCTTTCACCGTGCAGGGAATCAACGATCCCAACGGCGATCCCAGCTTGCGCGAACGCCGGATCAAGATGTTCGGCGATATGCGCCATCCTTGCGTCGATGTGCGCGATTGCGGCTTCGACACGCGCGTGGCGCATTACGGCGAAATGAACGCCGTGCTGGGCCGCGCGAAAGGCGTGGTGGGTGCGGTGATCGATGGCGGCGTGCGCGACAGCCGCCACATCCTGAACATGAACTTCCCCTGCTTCGCGCGCTATTACTCGCCGGTGGAGGCCTTGCAGCGGTGGAGCTATTATCGCTGGCAACAGCCGATCGCGCTGCGCGGCAGCATGAGCGCCACCGTTGTCGTCCGTCCCGGCGATTTCATGTTCGGCGACATCGACGGGGTCCTCGTGATTCCGATCGAGCGGCTGGAGGAAGTCTTGCGTCTGTCGGAGGAGCACGCCGCGATCGAAGATCGCGCGCGCGCCGAATTCTCCGATCCGACGAAGGACGTCGAGGAAGTCTACGCCCGCTACAAGAAGCTCTAAGTGACCGCACTCCTTTCGATCGCCGATCTCGCCGTCACCTTTCCCGGCCGCCGGCCCGTCGCCGCGTTGTCTGGCGTGGGATTCGAGATCGGTCGCGGCGAGGTCGTGGCGCTGGTGGGCGAGTCCGGCTCGGGCAAATCCGTCACCAGCCTCGCCACGATGGGCTTGCTGCCCTCCAACGCGCGCATTTCCGGCCGTGCGACGTTTCGGCGTCGCGATGGCAGCGTGGCCGATCTCCTGCATGGCCGCGGCGGCGCTGCGATTCGCGGCAACGAGATCGCGATGATCTTCCAGGAGCCGATGACCTCGCTCAATCCGGTTATGAGAATCGGCGAACAAATCGGCGAAGGTTTGCGCATCCACGAGAAGGCAAGTGCCGCCGCCGCGCGGGCACGGGCGCGCGAATTGCTGGTGCGCGTCGGCATTCCCGATCCCGACCGGCGCTTGGACGCGTATCCCCACGAAATGTCCGGCGGCATGCGCCAGCGCGCGATGATCGCGATGGCGCTGGTTTGCCGGCCGAGTTTGCTGATCGCCGACGAGCCGACGACGGCGCTCGACGTTACGATCCAGGCGCAGATCCTGGACGTGTTGCGCGACCTGCAGCGCGAGACGGGTATGGCCGTTCTGTTCATCACCCACGATCTGGGCGTGGTCGCGGAGTTCGCGGCGCGAACGGTCGTGATGTATGCCGGCCGCGTGGTCGAAACCGGGCCGACGGCGGAAATTCTCGCGGCACCGCGCCATCCTTATACGGCGGGCTTGCTCAACTCGATGCCGGCCCTCACCGGGCCCGGCGAAAAACGGCGCCAGGTGAATCCCATTCCCGGCCAGCCGCCCGACATGGCGGCCCCGCCGCCGGGTTGCGCATTCGGCCCGCGCTGCGCCCATGTAAAGCCGGGCCTGTGCGATGCGGCTGTGCCCGCGCTCGAGATACAAGGATCGCGCGCGGTGCGTTGCGTGCGCGCCGCCGATCTCGCCATGGCGGACGCGCGATGAGCAAAGCGCTGCTATCGGTCCGCGACCTTTCCAAGAATTTCGCCGTCGAGGCCGGGTTGTTCGGCCGCGCGGTCGCGCAAGTGCGCGCGGTCGACGGCGTTTCCTTCGACGTGGCGCCGGGCGAAGTGCTCGGCCTCGTGGGCGAGTCCGGATCGGGCAAAACCACCGTCGGCCAAGCGGTGTTGCGGCTGACCGAGCCGAGCGGCGGCGAGGTGAATTTCGACGGCGTCGATGTGCGCGCGGCCTCGGCCGAAGAAATGCGCCGATTGCGCAAGCGCATGCAGATCGTCTTCCAGGATCCGTTCGCTTCGCTCGATCCACGCATGCGCGTCGCCGACGCGATCGCCGAACCGCTCGACGCGCACGGTCTTGCGGGCGACAAGCGGGCGCGCGCCGCGCGCGTCGGCGAATTGCTCGAGCTCGTCGGTTTGCGCGTCGAATTCGCGCAGCGCTATCCGCACGAATTCTCTGGCGGGCAGCGCCAGCGTATCGGTATTGCGCGCGCGCTCGCGACTTCGCCCGATTTCGTCGTGGCGGACGAGCCCGTTTCTGCGCTCGACGTGTCGATCCAGGCGCAGGTGCTCACGTTGATCGAATCGCTGCAAGCGCGCTTCGGCCTTGCCATGCTGCTCGTCGCGCATGATTTGGCGGTGGTTCAGTATCTCGCCCGGCGCGTGGCCATCATGTATATGGGCCGCATCGTCGAGATTGGGGCAACCGACGACGTCTATCACCACCCGCGCCATCCCTATACGCGCGCGTTGTTGTCGGCCATTCCCGCCGCGCGCGGCGGCGGGGCGCGGGTGCGCACGGTGCTGAAGGGCGATCCGCCAAGCCCGCTCAACCCGCCGTCGGGCTGCCGCTTCCGCACGCGCTGTCCGCACGCGATCGCGGCCTGCGCCGAAACGACGCCGACCTTACGGGGCGGCGCGGACGCTCATCTCGCCGCCTGTATTCGCGACGATATCTGACCGTCGACGTCGCTATTCCGACAATAGTTTCCCGCAGATCACCGCCCGATCTGCGGGAAACCCCACGCCTAACCAATTGAACTCATGCGCTGTCCGCGTACGTTGATATGGTCGGGGTCGCGGGGTTCAATCCCTGTAGCGCCCACCATCCGGACCTCCTGAAAATAGTCGATCCGATTGGGGCTGTTCAGCGCCCGTCGCGACCGAAGAGCTGCGAGATCAGCAGTAGCGCCGAGGTGAGCACGATCACCAGGGTCGAGATCGCCGCGATGGTCGGGTCGATCTGGTCGCGCAGCGACGCGAACATGTTACGTGTCAGCGTCGAGTTGGGTCCGCCCGACACGAACAGCGCCACGATCACCTCGTCGAACGAGGTCAGGAACGACAACACCGCCGATGTGACGACCGAGAAGCGGATCTGCGGCAACGTCACCAGGAAGAACGCTTTGGGGCGCGAGGCGCCCAGGCTGCGCGCGACAAGTTCCTGATTCGCGTCGTAGCTTTTTAGCGCCGAGGTCACAATCATCACGACCAGCGGCACGGCCAGCATCGAATGCGCCATGATGATGCCGACCATCGTGTTGACGAGGCCGAGCCGCGCATAGACATAGAACACGCCGATGCCGACCAGAATGACCGGCACGACGATGGGTGTGAGCAGCAGGCCCTGGATCAAACCGCTCCAGCGTGTGCGCGACGAATGAAGCCCATAGGCGGCGGCGACACCGATCGTCGTCGCCAGCAGCATGGTCAGCACGCCGGCCTTGAGCGAGGTCGCGGTCGCATCCATCCAGGCGACCGAGCCGAAATAGTTCCGATACCAGCGCAGAGACCATTCGCGCGGCGGGAACTCCAGATACTGCGATTCCGAAAACGACATCGGAATGACGATCAGCGACGGCACGACCAGGAAGAACATCGTGACGCCGGCGAGCGCGTAGAGCCACAGGCGGCGCGCATGCGTGATCTGGGTTTCGCTCGCGGGGGCTGATAGCCAGCTCATGCGCCGCCGCCCAGGAATTTGTCGAGGCGCACGAGCTTCGAGGCGCCCCACAGCAGCGCCAGCGTCACGACGAACAGCACGACGCCGAGCGCGCTGGCGGCCCCCCAATTGAAGAACATCTCGATATCGGTCGCGATGCGGTTGGCGACCATCGAGACTTTGCCGCCGCCCAGCACGGCGGGTGTCACGTAGAAGCCCAGGCACAGAATGAACACCATCGTGGCGCCCGCGAGCAATCCGGGCACCGACAGCGGCAGGAACACGCGCCAGAAGGCTTGCGTGGGGCTTGCGCCCAGATTGGCGGCGGCACGAAGATAGTCGCGGTCGATCGCGCGCATCGAGCCATAGACCGGCAAAACCAGGAACGGCAGCATGATATGCACCATGCCGATCAGCGTGCCGGTGAGGTTGTGGACGAGCGCGAGCGGTTCGTCCCACAGGCCGAGCTCCATGCCCCAGGTGTTAATCAGGCCGCGGCGCTGGAGCAGCACGAGCCACGCATAGGTGCGCACGAGCAATGACGTCCAGAAGGGCAGCATCACCGCAATCATGCAGATATTCGCGGCCCGCCGCGGCAACTGCGCCATGAAATAGGCGAGCGGATAGCCGAAGGCGACGCAGATCGCGGTCGTCAGGAGGCTCACCTCGAACGTCGTGCGGAAGGTACGGAAATAGGACGGCTGTTCGACCATCCGCCGGTAATGCTCCAGCGTCGAAGCGCCCGCATCGTCGAGGAACGAGAGATAGAAGAGCCATGCGACCGGGGCGACCATCGTGATCAGCACGAGCAGCACCGCCGGCAGGCACAAAGCGAATAGCGAGTAGCGTTCGACGGCCGCGTCGCGCCGCAAACCGTCGGCGTTCGGCGCGGCGATGTCGGTCATGTCGCGTCCGCCGGCAGCAGATGGAAGTCGCCCGCGCGCAAGCCCAAGCGAATCGTATCGCCGGGTTGGGGCATTCGGACACCGCCGCCCAGACGCACGGCGACCGCCGCGCCGCCCGCCAGCATGACGCGCAGCAACACGCTATCGCCCTGATAGACCGTGTCGGCGACATTGCCTTCCAGCGTGTATTCGTCCGCCGCCGGCGGACCGGCGAGCGGACGCAAACGCTCGGGGCGCACCATCATCAGCATCGCGCCGTCGGGCGTGGCGTCGGGCAAACGCAGGCGTGCGGGCCCGACCGCGCAGAAGCCGGATTGCACAACCACCGGCACGAAAGTGGACTCGCCGATGAATTCGGCGACGAAGCGGTTGGCGGGGCGCTCGTAGATCGCGCGCGGGGCATCGATCTGTTGGATCCGGCCACCATCGATCACGGCGATACGATCGGACATCGTCAACGCCTCGCGCTGGTCGTGCGTGACATAGACGGTGGTCATGCCCAGGCGTTCGTGAAGTTGGCGCAGCTCGATCTGCATATGCTCGCGCAGTTGCTTGTCGAGTGCGGAGAGCGGCTCGTCCATCAGCAGGATGCGCGGCTCGAACACCACGGCGCGGGCGAGAGCCACGCGCTGGCGTTGACCGCCGGAAAGCTGATCGACGCGCCGGCGTGCATAGCCGCCCAGGCGCACGAGTTCCAGCGCGCGTTCGACGCGGCCTTCGGCTTCCGCGCGCGGCACGTTGCGCAAGCGCAGCGGGAAGGCGACGTTCGCCCCCACGTCCATATGCGGGAACAGCGCGTAATTCTGGAACACCATGCCCACGTCGCGCTTATGCGGCGGCAGGCGGACGATATCGGCATCGCCGAAACGGATGACGCCTTGATCGGGGCGCACGAAACCCGCCAGCATCATCAGCAGGGTGGTCTTGCCCGAACCGGAGGGGCCCAGCAGCGTGAGGAATTCGCCGCTGCGGATATCGAGCGCCACGTCGTCGAGGACGCGCACGCGGCCGTAGCTTTTCGAAAGCTGCCGGATCGAAATGGGGAGGGCGGCGGCGTTACGCATTTCGCAACTCTAGCAGGGAAGCGCCGGGCGGAACGCGAATTCCGCCCGGCTTCTTCAAGGTGACCGTCACTCGGTCAGCATATTCTCGTAGGCCTGCGCCGCGGCGGCCTCGTGCTTGATGTACCAGTCGAGATTGATCGTCAGCTGGCGCGCCGCGTTGTCGGGATGCGACGGCAGGCGGCGCGCATAGGCCGCGTCGATCGTGCCGAGATCGTAGGCCTTTTTGTTGGTCGGGCCGTAGGTGATGTATTTCGTGAACTCGGCCTGATATTGCGGCTTGCTGATCTCGGCCAGAAACTTCATGGCGAGTTCGCGATTGGGCGCACCCTTCGGCACGGCGAAGCAATCGTAGTCCGCGAGACCCTGATTGAAGGTGTAGGCGACCTGCGCACCGTCCTTGGCGATCACGTCGAAGCGGCCGTTCCAGCCGGTGATCATATCGACCTCGCCGTCCTTCATCAGCTGGGCGTGTTGCGCGCCCGAGGTCCACCACACGGCGATATGCGGCTTCAGTTCCTTGATCTTCTTGATCGCGCGATCGACGCCGCCGGGTGACGAGAGCACTTCGTAGACCTTGTCGGCCGGCACGCCGTCGGCCATCAATGCCGGTTCCAAGGCGCCCGCCACGCCCTTGCGGTAGGAGCGCTTGCCCGGGAACTTCTTCACGTCCCAGAAATCGGCCCAGCTTTGCGGGCCGTTATTGCCGTAGGTCTTGGTGTTCCAGGCGAGGACCGTCGAGAACACGTCGCCGCCCACGCAATATTCGCCCGCGAGGTCCGGCAGAAAGTCCTTGGTGTCGATGATCTTGTAGTCGAGCTTTTCGAGGATGCCTTCCGCGCCGGCGCGCGCGGCACTACCCGAACCGCTGGCGACGACGTCCCAGGTCACGGCATTGGCGCGCACCTTCAAGCGCAGATCGGCGATCGAGGTATAGGTTTCCTCGCGCACCGTGATGCCCAGCGCCTTCGCGGCGGGCTGGAACAGGGCCTTGCTTTGGCCTTCCTGATAGGAACCGCCGAACGAGACGACCGTCAGCGTTTGCGCCGTGGCACCATTGACGGCCAGCAGCATGGCAGCGCCGCCCAGCAGCGCGGCGAGGGTGATTTTCGGCTTCGCACTGTTTTTCATCGCAAGCCTCCCGTTATTGTATTGGTTGCAGTTTCGCCGGTAATTTGGTCGGCTGAACAGTGCCACTTACAACTTATGGCCATACCATTCATCCGATGCGCGCCGCGACGCTTTTGAGTTTGGCGTAGCTGCGCAAGGCTTCGAGGCCTTTCTCGCGGCCGAAGCCGGAGTGCCGGTTGCCGCCGAACGGCGTTTCGATGCCGCCGGCAAAATATTCGTTGATATAGACCTGACCCGCGTCGATCGCGGCGGCCAAACGGTGCGCGCGCGCGAAGTCGCTTGTATAGACGCCCGCGACCAGCGCATAGCGCGTGCCATTCGCGAGGGCGACGGCGTGGTCGGCGTCGTCGGCGATCTGCACCGCCAGGACGGGGCCGAAGATCTCCTCGGTCACGGCTTCGTCGTCCGGTTTCAGCGCGTCCAGAATGGTCGGTTCGTAGAACCAGCCAAGGCCGGTTTCGGGATCCGCCGCCATGCGGCCGCCACAAGCGACCGAAACGCCGCGCGCACGGGCGCGATCGACGAAGCCGGCGACGCGGTTGCGTTGCTCGGGCGAGATCAGCGGGCCCATATCGGCGTCGCCAAGGCCGTGGCCCAGTTTCATCTTGGCGATGCGCGCGACCAGCCGTTCCAGCAGCGCGGCATGGACGCGCCGATCGACGATCAGGCGCGACGCGGCGGAGCAGATCTGTCCGGCATTCTCGTAGATGCCGCCTAGAACGCCTTCGATCGCGGCGTCGAGATCGGCATCATCGAGCACGATCAGCGGCGATTTGCCGCCCAGCTCCAGCACCAGTCGCGTGACGTTCGTGGCGGCCGCGCGCATCACCGACTGGCCGGTGGCGACCGAACCCGTGAACGTGATGTGATCGATGTCGGAATGCGCCACCAAAGGGGCCCCGGCATCTTTGCCGGTCCCGGTCACGACGTTGAACACGCCCGCCGGCAATCCCGCCGCGTGGAGCATTTCGGCGAGCATCAGCGCCGTCATCGGCGTTTGTTCGGCGGGTTTGGCAACGATGCAATTGCCGGCGGCAAGAGCGGGTGCGACGCCGCGCGTCAGCGTCGAAATCGGGTAGTTCCACGGCACGATCTGCGCCGCGACGCCGACCGGTTCCAGCATCGTGTAAGCGAGATAGTCGGGCCCGAGCGGAATGCTATCGCCCTGCATCTTGTCGCAGGCACCCGCATAATATTCGAAGGCGCGCGCGGCCCCGGCGACATCGCCGCGCGCTTCGACCAGACGCTTGCCGCTGTCGAGCGTCTCGGCGACCGCGAAGCGTTCGGCGTGTGCACGTAGCATTGCGGCGGCCTGCGCGAGGATGCGGCCACGCGCGGCAGGCACCAGACGGCGCCACTCGCCCGCGAAGGCTTTGCGTGCCGACGCGACGGCCTTGTCGATATCGGCCGCATCGCCCGAAGCGAAACGCGCGAAGACCTTGCCTTTCCCGGGATCGACGCTGTCCATCATCCGGCCAGCGGACGGTGCCACCCACGCGCCATCGATGAAATGCCTGTCGGGCAATCCGGCCAGCGTGCCGGTCGCTAGCGCTTCGTCGCGAGGGCTGCGCGCCGTGCCGCCCATCAGCTATTGGCCGCGCTGACTTGGTAGCGCGATCTTTCCAACCAGGCGGGCGAGATTTCCACACCCCAGCCCGGCTCGTCGGGTACGCACACCTTACCGTCCTTCACGTCGTAAGGCGCCTTGCGGAACAGTCCGTATTGCCAAGGATAATAATCGTCGACCTCGATCGAGAACTCGAGATAGGGCCCGGCATTGGGAAGGGCCCGCAGCAGATGCATGGTGAAGATCGTCACCATCGATAGATTGGCGCTGTGCGGCGTGCAAGGCAGGCCCGCCGCCTGCGCCATTTTAGCAACGCGCAAACTGCGGATCATGCCGCCCATGTAGCAGACGTCGGGTTGCACCACGTCCACCGCACGCATGTCGATCATGTGGCGCCATAGCGGCAGGTAGCAATCCTGTTCGCCGCCGGTCACATCCAGATCCAGAGCTTCGCGGACTTGGCGCGTCTGCTCCAATTCCCAATAGGGGCAGGGTTCTTCGAAGTGCACGACGCCGTTGGCTTCGAGCAATCTGCCCACTTCGATGGCGCGCTTGGGCGAATAGCAGCTATTGGCATCGGCCAGTAGTGTGGCTTTGTCGCCCAACGCCTTGCGGATCGTCGGGACGATTTCTTCGGTGCGGCCGGGCCATTCGTCGCGGTCATGGCCGTATTCGGCGCCCACACGGAACTTGAACGCGTCGAAGCCGTGCGCGTCGCGTAGGCGCTTGAAACGTTCGGACTCGTCGCGTGGGGTGATGTCGCGCTTCATCGACGACGCATAGGCGCGCAATTCGCCCGGCGTGCCGCCCAGCAACGCGCAAACCGGTTTGTCGGCACGTTTGGCCGCAAGGTCCCACAAGGCGGTCTCGATGCCGGTGATGGCGCGATAGAAATGGCTGCCGGGGAATTTATGCTCGCGCTCGGGCAGCAGTTCGACCAGGCCTTCGATATCGGCTGCGTCGTAGCCGATCGCGGTCGGGGCGATCTGGCGATGCAAAATGGTGCAGACGATATCGGCGCAATAGGCCGAAACCTGCCCCCAGCCTTGCGCGCCGTCCTCCGCCGTCACGCGCACGAACCCGACATATTCGTCGGTAAACGTCTCGATTTTCGCGATCTTCATGCGCGCATCGTCGCGTGGGATTGGCCTTCCCGATAGGTCCAGTTTATATTTTCGGGAATACCATTTTGCGGGGGGGGGGTCATGGTCAAGCGCGCCGGCGGGGCTTTGCTGCTGGATCTGAAGATCGATCCGCGTGCGCCCAAATCGATGGGTTCGCAGCTTTACGCCGCGATGCGCGAAACGATTCTGTCGGGCGGCGTTGCGCCGGGCGTGCGCCTGCCTGCCACGCGCACGCTGGCCGACGAACTGGGGGTTTCGCGCACCACGGTGATCGATGCGTTCGAACGCTTGCTCGCCGAAGGCTTGATCGTGTCGCGCACCGGATCGGGCAGCTATGTCAGCGACGCGTTGCGCAGCGAGCGTCCGCAACCGCCCTCGCGCATCGGCCGCACGGCCGTGCGCCAGCGCGAGCCGCAGATTTCGCGCTCGATGGGCTGGGCCTTCGCGAATTTCCTGCGGCGCGAGCGTTTACCGCATCGCCCTAGCACCTTCGTCACCGCCTTGCCCGCTTTCGATGCGTTTCCGATGGCGCAATGGGCGCGCGTCGCTTCGCGCCATTGGCGCGGACCGCGCGAGCAGACGCTCGGTTACGGCGAGGCGGAGGGGCATGCGGGTCTACGCGACGCGATCGCCACGCATTTGCGCGGCAATCGCGGCATCACATGCGACAAGGAACAGATTTTCATCGTCGGCGGCGCGCAGCAGGCCTTTTGGCTGATCGGCACGATGCTGCTCAATCCCGGCGACCGGGTGTGGTTCGAAAATCCCGGCGCCATCGGGGCGCGCAACGGCTTGGTCGCGTGCGGCGCCGATTTGGTGCCCGTTCCCGTCGATGCGGATGGCTTGCGCGTCGAGGAAGGGATGCGGCTGTCGCCCAAGTTCCGGCTCGCCTTCGTGACGCCTTCGCATCAGCAGCCGCTCGGTCATGTGATGAGCCTGGAGCGGCGTTTCGCGCTGTTGCAAGCCGCCGAGAAGGCGGGGGCTTGGATCATCGAGGACGATTACGACGGCGAGTTCTTTTTCGGCCGCCGACCGCCGCCCACGCTCAAAAGCGTGGATCGCACCGGCCTCGTCATCTATGTCGGCACGTTCAGCAAATCGTTGTTCCCGGCCTTGCGCTTGGGCTTCGTCGTCGTGCCGCCCGATCTGGTCGACGTGTTCGCGCGCGTCGCACGGTCCTTCGTACCCGGCGTGCCGACCAGCATCCAGGCGACGGTGGCGGAGTTCATCGACGAAGGCCATTTCGCGACCCATGTGCGCCGCATGCGCGCGATCTACGCCGAGCGGCACGCGGCCCTCGTCGAGGGCGCGAAGCGCAAGCTCGGCGGCTTGCTCGAGATCGTGCCCGCCGATAGCGGCCTGCATACGATTGGGCGCTTGGCGGCCGGAATCTCCGAAACCTCGGCGGCCGAGGAAGCCGCCGCGCGCGACGTCGTCGTTTCGCCGCTGGCGCGTTATTCGATCGTGCCCGCCCAGGCCAACGGGCTGGTGCTCGGCTTCGCGGCGGTCAATCCGCGCGAAATCGGCGAAGGGGTCACGCGCCTTGCCGCGGCGCTGGAACCGCTGGCCAAACGCGGCCGCCGGCGAATGGTATGATCGATTCTCCAGACTGGCTTGATGGCGAAGGCCATTTTCGTGAGACATTCGGCCATGGTCGCGTCTGAACCGATCACGGCCGATTACGTCATCGTCGGGGCGGGCACCGCCGGCTGCGTTCTGGCCGACCGTTTGAGCGAAGACGGTCGCGCGCAAGTGGCGCTGCTCGAAGCGGGCGGCGACGATCTGCGCCTGCGCATCCGCATGCCCATCGGCTACGGATTGTCGTTCTACGATTCGCGCATCAATTGGATGTATCGCGCCCAGCCCGACGCCGCGTTGAACGGAAGGCAAGGCTATTGGCCGCGCGGGCGCGTGGTCGGCGGCTCGGGCTCCATCAACGCGATGGTGCATGTGCGCGGCTTGCCGTCGGATTACGACGATTGGGCGGCGGCGGGAAATCCAGGCTGGGCGTGGCGCGACGTCGCTCCGTATTTCGATCGCGCCTTGGCGCGCGTGCCCGGCAACGACGTGTCGGGCGAAGTTCACGCGCTATGCCGCAATTTTGTCGCGGCCGGCGAAGCGTTGGGCTTCGCGCACCGTGCCGATCTGAATGCGGGCGATGGAGAAGGGGTCGGCACCTATCCGATCGCGACGCGCGGCGGCTTCCGCTTGTCGAGTGCCCGGGCCTATCTGGCTCTTGCTCGTTCGCGATCGAATTTCCGGCTGATCAAACAAGGTTTGGCCACACGGATCCTGTTCGAGGGGCGTCGCGCCGTAGGCGTCGAGTATCGAATGGGCAGCGACACGCGCGTAATACGCGCGCGCCGGGAAGTGATCCTCGCGACCGGCAGTATCGAAACGCCCAAGCTGTTGCAGCTTTCGGGGATTGGCCCCGCCGAATTGTTGAAGCGGCATGGGATCGTGCCGCTGCATGACAGCCCCGCCGTCGGGCGGCATATGCAGGATCATCTCTGCATCGATCATCTCTATCGTGCGCGCGTGCCGACGCTGAATCAGGTCTTCGGCACATGGTCCGGCAAGATCGCGGCGGCGTTACGCTACGTGCTAACGCGCGGCGGACCTTTGTCGCTCAGCGTCAACCAAGCCGGCGGCTTCGTGCGTTCGCGCGAAGGTCTGGCGCGGCCCGACATGCAGCTCTATTTCTCGCCGCTGAGCTACACGCGCATTCCAGCGGGCACGCGGCCATTGATGCGCCCGGATCCGTTTCCGGGATTCCTGCTGAGCGCGCAGCCCTGCCGGCCGTCGAGCCGCGGGCATATCGAGATCGCGTCGCCCGACGCAAGCGTGGCACCCGCGATCCATCCCAATTCGCTGGCGAGCGAGGCCGATATCGAAGCGCTGCTCGATGGCGCGGCGTTGCTGCGCCGCTTGGCGGCGGCATCCGGCTTGCGCGAGGTGATCGACGCTGAATTGGCGCCGGGCAGCCATGTCGAAGGGCGCGATGCGATGCTCGCGGATATTCGCGAACGCGCGGGCACGGTATTCCATCCCGTGTCGACGTGCCGCATGGCGCCGGATATCGCGACGGGCGTGGTCGATGCGCGTTTGCGGGCGCACGGGCTGGAGCGCTTACGCATCGCCGACGCGTCGGTGTTTCCATATGTCACGTCGGGCAACACGAATTTGCCGACGATTATGCTGGCGGAGAAGGCGGCCGATCTGATCCTGGATCGCGCATCGCCTGTGAGCGCCGGGGGAGAATAGGAATATGCGTGCCGATTTGTTCGCGTCCGATTTCAAGACCACGCCCTATTGGTGGGAACGCACGCCGCGCCCGACGATCGCGCAACGCGATCTGCCGGCGAAGGCGGATGTGGTGGTGATCGGTTCGGGTTATACCGGCCTGCATGCGGCGTTGCGCACGGCGCGCGGTGGACGATCGACAATCGTGCTCGACGCCGAAGATGCGGGCTGGGGCTGCAGTACCCGCAATGGTGGCCAGATATCGACCAGCATCAAGCCGTCCTTCGCCGAGCTCACGCGCCGACATGGGGCCGATCTCGCGCGGCGCATCCTGCGCGACGGGCATAGCTCGCTCGCCTACACCGCGCAATTCGTGCGCGAGGAAGGCATCGATTGCGATTTCGGCGTCGTCGGACGATTCCACGCCGCGCATAACCCGGCCAAATTCGACGAACTCGCGCGTGGGGCCGTGAATCAGCCGCCGGGTTTCGAAGTGCCGCTGCGCGTCGTGCCGCGCGCCGAACAGCGTACGGAGCTTGGCACGGACGCCTATTTCGGCGGCGTGGTGCTGGAGGCGCATTCGTCGGTCGATCCAGCAGCCTATCACGCGGGGCTGCTCGCCCGCGTTCAGGCGGCGGGCGCCGAGATCCATCCGCGCACGCCCGCGATCGAATTAAAGTCGCTGGCGGGCGGTGGGTTCGACGTGGTGACGCCGCGCGGAATTTGCCGTGCGCGCGATGTGGTTGTCGCGACCAACGGCTATACGGCGAAGGTAACGCCTTGGCTGCGTCGGCGCGTGATCCCGATCGGCAGCTACATCATCGCGTCCGAGGAACTCGATCCCGCTGTGATGGCGCGCCTGATGCCGAAGGACCGCATCGTCAGCGATACGCGCAAAGTCGTCTATTACTACCGCGCCTCGCCCGACCAACGGCGCATCTTGTTCGGCGGGCGCGTGTCGCATGGTGAAACCGATCCCACCAACAGCGGGCCTTTGCTGCACGCCGAAATGGTGCGGCTTTTCCCCGAACTCGCGGGCACGAAGATCTCGCATTCCTGGCTCGGCTTCGTCGCCTATACGTTCGACGAGCTCGCGCATATCGGCACGCAGGACGGCGCGCATTACGCGATGGGCTATTGCGGCTCGGGCGTGGGCATGGCCGGGTATCTCGGCATGAAGCTGGGATTGCGTGTGCTGGGCCATGCCGATGCGGCGACGGGCCTTGCCGAGACCGAATTCCAGACGCGGCCGTTTTATACGGGCGATCCGTGGTTCCTGGCCGCGTCGGTCATGTACTACCGCTGGCGCGACGGGATTTAGCGGCGACACCAATTGCGTTGGCCTGCCTCTCGTCGGCTGATCGACGTGGGGTTTGCGTCGCTATTGGTTGTCGATCCGATAGGCCGTTCGCGCGGTCGTTTCCTCGATCGCGCGGCGGCCGGCGGCGCTCAAACCCGCATTGTCGAGCAGCGTCCGGCTTTCCGCGACCCAGCGTGCATAACCGCCCCGCAAATCGATCACCGGCCAATTGCTCGCCCACATCAACCGGTCGGGGCCGAAGCATTTCAGCAAATGGCGCAAGGCCGGTTCCAGCGTTGCGGCGCGCCAATCGGGTGCGGCTTCTTCGGCCAGCCCCGAGAATTTCGTGAATACGCGTTTATGCGCGCCAAGCATCTCGATACCCGCCTGCCATGCGGCGAAGCCGGGCTTGCCGCTGGGCGGGCTTGCGCCATGATCGACGATGATTGTCAGATCCGGAAACGCCGCAGCGGTTTTCGCCACGGCCGGGATATGTTCGGTGCGCGTGATGAGGTCCAGCGATAAGCCCGCATCGCGAACCGCCGCCACGCCTGTTTGCACGGCCGCGCGCGTCAGCCAGTCGGCGCCGTCGACGCGGTTGAGCATCGCGCGCACGCCCTTGACCTTCGGGCGCTGGGCCAAGGCGGCGAGCCGCGCCGCCACGTCCGGCGTCGTCAGATCGACCCAGCCGACGACGCCCTTGATCGCGGGCATCTTGGCGCTCGTCTCGATCAGGTGGTCGGTCTCGTCGCCATTTGGCGCCGATTGGATCGCGATTGCGGCGTCGACACCGGCTGCGGCAAGTAACGGCGACAGTTCTTCGGGCATGGCGCGGATGTTCAACGACGGCTCGCGTTGCACGATCAGGATGTCGTCGCGCCGCGTCGGGTCCCAGAAATGGATATGCGCGTCGATCACGGCAGCGGGCAGCCTTTGTCGATCAAGCCGTCCGCCTGAAGCGACCGCCAAAACGCGGCCGGAATGGGATGGGCCAGCAAGGCGAGATTGTCGGCGAGCTCGTCGACATGGCGCGGGCCCAGCAGCAGCATCGCGACGTCCGGATGGGCCAGCGGGAATTGCAACGCCGCCGCGCGCAACGGCACGGCGTGTTTGCGGCACAAAGCTTCGATGGCGCGCGTGCGTTGGAGCACGGGCTCGGGTGCCGGGTCGTAATGGAACATGGCGCCCGGCACGGCGCCGGTCGCCAGAATGCCGGAATTGAACACGCCGCCGACGATCAGCTGCGTGCCTGCCGCGCGCGCGACGGGGACGAGATCGAGCATCGATTGATCGAGCAGGCTGTAGCGCCCGGCGACGAGCACGGCGTCGAATTTCGCGCGCGCCATCAGATCGAGCGGGGCGTCGATCCGATTGGCGCCGATCCCGATGGCGCCGACGACGCCCTTTTCACGTAAAGCGGAGAGGGCGGGATAGGCCGCCATCGCCGCATCTGTCCGGCCTTCGACATCGTGCAGATGGACGAGGTCGAGACGGTCGGTATTGAGCCGCGCCAGGCTGCGTGCGATCGAGGCGTTCGTTCCTTCGGGCGAATAATCCCAGATATCGGCGGCACGGCGTTTGCCGCCGGGCGGGGCCGCCGCTTGGCCGTAGGGCCGCGTGACGCCGGTCTTGGTCGAGAGGAAATAATCGTCGCGCTTGCGGCCGCTCAGCCCGGCGCCGAAGCGTTCCTCCGACAAGCCGCCGCCGTACAGCGGCGACGTGTCGAAGGCGCGAATGCCCGCATCCCACGCGGCGGCGACGACGGCACGCGCCGCGTCGTCGCCGATCGGGTCGAACAACACGCCCAACGCGGCGCCGCCAAGCCCCAAACGATTGGCCGGAAGCTTCATCGCTGCACGATGCCCCAGCGGCGCACGGTCACGCGCTCGATCGGTTCGAAGATCAGCCGGTCCATGACCAGCCAGATCATCCCGATGGCGATCATGCCGAGCAGCACGGTCTCGGTGCGATACCATTGCACGGCCTCGATCGTCATGTAGCCGAGGCCGTTGGTGCCCGCGATCATCTCGGCCGCGACCAGGGCGCGCCAGCCATAGGCCATCGCCGTGCGGAAGCCGACGATGAGCTGCACGAGTGCGCCCGGCAGGATCAAGACGCTCGCAAGGCTCAAACCCTTGCCGCCGAGCGAGCGCACCGCGCGATGCAGCGCCTGCGGAATCGCCTGAACGCCGATCACGGTGTTGTAGAGGGTCGCGAAGAAGATCGTGTTGGCGATGACGAACACGACCGAGCCGATCCCGATGCCGAACCAGATGATGGCAAGCGGGACCCAGGCGATACCCGCGATCGATTGCAGGAAGGTCAGCAGCGGCTTCAGCGTGTCGGCGACATGGCGGTTGAGCGCGATGGCGATGCCGAGCGGAATGGCGATGCCCGTCCCCACGGCGAAGCCCAGCGCCAAGCGCCCCAGCGAACTGAGTACGTGGCCGACAAGCGTGCCGTCGGCGAGCATTTCCTGAAGATTCGCCCAGATATCGGGCAGCGGCGGCAGCATGTACGACGGATAATCGACATAGAGCGGCACGATCGCCCAAGCGGCCAAGGCCGCCGCGAAAGGCAAAAGCCCGATGGCGTTGGACGGCTTCATGCGCGCTGCTCGGCGTCGGTGACGAGGCCCCAGCGCTCGATCGTCGCGCGCTCGATGGGCTTCAGATAGAACTGGTCGATCAGCAGCCAGATGATGCCGACCGAGATCATGCCCACGATGGTGCGCGCGGTTTGATGCGATTGGGCGCCTTCGAAGATCAGATAGCCGAGGCCGGTTTTGGCGGCGACGATCTCGGCGAAGATCAGGCCGCGGAAGGCGAAGCCCGCACCCACGCGGAGCCCCGTGATGATGCCGGGCAGTGCGGCGGGCAGGATCACATGCGTCAGCACTTGAAGCCGCGTGCCGCCAAGTGCGCGCACCGCGTTGATCAGCGGCTGCGGCACGGTGCGCACGCCGAGCAGCGTGTTGTAGAGCACCGGGAAGAACACGACATAGGTCAGCGCGATCAGGATGGTCTTGTAGCCGTAGCCCCACCAGATCACGAAAATCGGAATCCACGCGACCTCGACGATCGCGAACAGGAAATTGATCGTCGGGGAGAGGAGCTTCGAGGCAAACGCGTTGAGGCCGATCAGCACGCCGAAGAACACGCCGGCGACGATGCCGATGCCCACGCCCGCACCGTAGCGCGACAGGCTGTCGATCGTGTAGACGGGCAGAATGCCTTTGCGCATCAGATCGACGAAGGCGGTCCACACATCGGCGGGGCCGGGATAGAAATAGGGCTCGAGCCCGACCAACGGCACCGAGATTTGCCACGCCGCCAGGAACAGCAGAATGCCGGCGGCCCCTTTGGCGGGGCGCGCGAGACGCCGCGACCAGGGCAGGCCGCGCGGGGCCGTCTGGGTCAGCGTCCCGGCCACGACGCGATCCCCCGCACCCAGTAATTCGTCGCGACGTCGCTTATGTCGGCACCGGCGACATCCATCATGAAGACGGTCGCGTCCTTCACTTCGATCACACGGCCGATGGCTTGCAGCCGGGTGACGTGGAACGCCTCCGGCGCGAAGGCGAGGGTGATCGCGTAATGCGCCTTGCCGGATTTGAGATCGAGGCCCGATGTCAGCGATTGCGCGTGCATCCAGCCCCAGGCGATCCAGCCAAGTCCGATCGCCAGCAGCACCGCGGTCGCGTAAAGCGGCCGCATCATGGGATGGCGGGCGTTCATGCCGCCTTGACGTCGACGCCGCGCACGGACGCCAGAACGTAGTCGCGGATGCGCGCGAATTCGGGATCGGCGCCGAGTGTCGCCCAATCGCGGCGGTCGCGCGCGATCGGCACGTCGACGATTTCCTTCACCCGGCCGGGGCCGGGCGTGAGGATCGCCACGCGATCGCCCAGGAAGCAGGCTTCCTCGACGCTGTGGGTGACGAACAGAACGGTGATGCGCGCCTTCGACCAGATGCGCAGCAATTCCTCCTGCAGCGTCATGCGGGTTTGCGCGTCGATGGCGGCGAAGGGCTCGTCCATCAGCATCACTTGCGGCTCGTTGGCCAGCGTGCGCGCGACGGCGGTGCGTTGCTTCATGCCGCCCGACAATTCGTGCGGGAACTTCGCCGCCGCGTCGGAAAGATTGGCCATCGCGAGATAATGGCGGGCGCGTTCGTGGCGCTCGGCTTTCGGCACACCTTTGAGCTTGGGGCCGAGCGCCACGTTGTCGAGAACCGTCATCCAGGGCAACAACGCGTATTCCTGGAAGACCACGCCGCGATCCGCCCCCGGCCCCTCGATCCGCTTGCCGTCGAGCGTCAGCTCGCCGGCAACGGGTTTGAGGAAGCCGGCGATCGCCGAAATCAGCGTCGATTTCCCGCAGCCGCTGGGGCCGACGACGCACAGGAATTCGTTCTCCCGGACGTCCAGCGAGAGGTTTTCGACGGCGAGATGGTGCTCGCCGCGCGTTTCGTCCCGGTATTCGAGACGAAGATCGCGCGCGGCGATGCGGATTTTGGGCGTGTTCATCCGCGTTGCGTTACAGGCGACGGTTGGCCGGGATCGGCTTCAGATCGTTGAAGAACTGCGGCGCCACGGCTTCGACATGCTTGTAGAACGACGCGTCGATGACGGTGGCGGAGTCGAGCGACTTCGCCATGCGCTTGTCCGCGACGAGGGCGGGGATCGCCTTCTTGTTGTAGCCGTCGATCGTGTTGCGGGTGACGCGCAGATCGTAGAGCGAGTTGCGGATCGCGACCTTGACGACGTCGAGATCGAGGCCGGGGATCCAGCGCATGTCGATCTCGGCCGCCGCATCGTAGTTCTGGCGCAGCCATTGATGCGCCTCGGCGAAGGCGACCATGAAGCGGCGCAGCTGTTCCGATTTCTGCGAGATGATCGAACGCGTCGTCAGAATCGAACCCGGATCGTAGCAGCCCGTGCAATTGCCGCGGATGACTTCGATGGCGCCGGGCGTGCGCAGCTTGGTGACCGTCGCCCAGGGTTCCCACGCCGCCACGGCCTGTACGTCGCCTTGGCGCAAGGCCGTCGCGGTGTTGGCCGGGGGAATGTTGACCAGCGTCAGGTCCGTGTCCTTGAGGCCGGCTTGCGCCAGAATGCCGAGCAGATAGCCTTCCGCCCCCGTGCCGCGCGCGA
The DNA here is from genome assembly GCA_965228135.1 of Tagaea sp. Taxonomy (GTDB): domain Bacteria; phylum Pseudomonadota; class Alphaproteobacteria; order CACIAM-22H2; family CACIAM-22H2; genus Tagaea. The sequence continues at coordinate 2,236,722 of OZ245798.1, read as the reverse complement.
GGCCCACTTTCTTGCCGCGCAGGGTTTGCAGATCGTCGATGCGCACGCCGCCTTGCGGCGTGGTGATGATCGCGTTGTTCTGCGAATAATTGTCCGACAGCGCGTCGCCGTGCAGATGGCCGATCAGCACCAGCGGCTGGCCGCGCGACACACCCGCCAGGAACGGGACGGAGCCCATGATGTTCACGTCCTGCGCGTTGGACAGCAGGCCGTTGATCATTTCGACGCCGGTTTGATACATGACCAGCTTCGCATCCAGGCCGTGCTTGGCGAAGATGCCGCGTTCCACGCCGATGAAGGCGGCGGCGTGGTCGGTCGCGTACGCGGCACCGATCTTGATTTCCAGCGTCTGCTGGGCGCTGGCGGCCCCCGCCCACAACAAGGCGGCGGCGGCGACGAGATGTTTGAGTTTCAGCATTTTGTTTCGCTCCCTAGGTTTTGCCGGCTCTTGCGGCCGTTTCAGGTGTCGAGACGGTTTTGATCGGGCCGGGTCGGCCAGATGAAGGTGCTCGCGGGTTTGGTGCCGCGCGCCCAGGCGCCGATCAGATCCTTGTCGCGCCGGCGCTGCTTCATGCGCGCGTCGATCGCATCGGGCGACCAATCGGCCAGCAGACGCGCGAGCAATTGTTCGCGGATCGCCGCATGGGCCGGATCGTCGCCCAGATCGTGTAATTCGTCCGGATCGGCGGCGAGGTTGAAAAGCTGCGGCCGGTAGCCGTGATAATAGATCAGCTTCCAATCGCCGCTGCGCAGCATGCGCTGGCGCACCGCCATGCCGCCGGTCCAGATCGGCACTTCGTCGGTGCAGTATTCGGAGAAGGTCTCGTCGTGCCACGGCGCGTTCGCATCGCGCGCGACGTTCAGGAACGAACGCCCTTGCGCGTGCGGCAAGGCGGGGGCACCCAGCGCATCCACCATCGTCGCGGCGAGATCGACCAGATTGACGACGTGGCGCCGCCGCTCGCCTTGCGGGATTTGGCCGGGCCAGGACATGATCAGCGGAACGCGCACCGATTCCTCGTAGAAGGTGTGCTTCCACCACAGACCGCGTTCGCCGATCTGGTCGCCGTGATCGGTCGAATAGACGATCAGCGTGTTCTCGGCCAAGCCGTTGCGTTGCAATGCCGCGAGAACTTCCCCGATCATCGCATCGAGGCGATAGGTGAGGGCGTAATAGGCGATGCGCGCGCGCATCGCGTCGTCCGCCGACACTTCGTCGATGCCGCGATTGTTGCGCCACCAGGAAAGCCAGGGATGTTCCTGGCCGGCGGGGCCGCGCGGCAAGCGTGCGGGCTGCACTTTGCCGGCGAAGCGCGCGTAGTCTTCCTTGGTGGCGACGTAAGGCGGGTGCGGCAGCATGAAGCCGACGGTCAGCGCGAAGGGCTGATCGTCGCCGCCTTGGCGCGCTTTCCCCAGCCGGTCGAGACAGGCGACCGCCGCGCGCGTCACGTCGCGATCCTTGACCTCGTAAACGCTTTCGCCCGATCCGCTGCGGATCACGCTGGTGCGGTGGGGATCGTTGGTCTCGTTCAGCACGCCCATGTCGTGGCGCGCGATGCCGCCCCAATTGGGGCTGTGATCGCCGATCTCGCGCTCGGCATAGCCGTGCAACTGATCGGGGCCCATCGCGTGCAGGCGGCCGATCAAGATCGGCCGATAGCCGGCGGCCCCCAGCGCATGCGGCCAGGTCGCGCGGTCGGAGACCAGGAAATCGTCGTTGGTCCAGCAATCCTGCGCCGACGGATGGCGCGCGGTCAGCATCGACATGCGCGAGGGCACGCAGATCGGCGACGGGCAATAGGCCGCGTCGAAGGTCACACCTTCGCGCGCCAGCCGATCGAGATTCGGCGTTTCGACGATTCGGTCGCCGTAGCAGCCGGTCACTTGGAACGCGTGCTGGTCGGAAAACAGGAACAGGAGATTCGGACGTTTGCTCACGGTGCGAGCCCCACGGCGCGGTGATGCGCGATCGTCAGATGGCGGTCGAGCGCGGCGGCGGCCGCCTCCGGATCGCGCGCGCGGAAGGCGGTGATCACGGCCATATGCTCCTCCAGCGCCGGGCTTACGCGTTCGGGCGTGAAACGACGATGTTGGCGCGCGAGGCGGATCTTGTCGAAATTGACGCGGTGGACGTCGGCCAGCGTCTTGTTGCCCATCCGGTCGATGATCAGATCGTGCAGCATCCAATCGACGCGCAAGGCTTCGTCGAGATTCTCGCGATTGGGATTGGTGCGCACGCGTTTCATCACGCGCTCGGTCAGCGCCTCGATCTCGCGGATCACCGGCATCGGCGCTTCGGCGGCGAAATGGCGCGCGGCGGCGAGTTCCAGAATCCGGCGCAGGCCGAAGGATTCGTTCAGCATCGTGACGTTCAATTCGGTGATCTGGATCCCGCGCTGCGGGATCAAGCGCACCAGCGCTTCCGCCTCCAGCCGCTTCAGCGCCTCGCGCAAGGGGCCGATCGGCACCTTCACGATCTCGCTCAGCTCGCGCTGGCTGACGAATTGGCCGGGCTTCAGGATCTCGGCGAAGAGCCGCTCCTTGAAGCGTTCATAGGCTTTATGGCGGAGCGCGGATTGGGTCACGATCTAAGTCATAACTGAGATCTCAGTTTGCACTCAAGCCCCCTTTTCGTGTCATAGTCGGAAAAAATCGGAGGAGACGGAATGGCGACGATCAAGGACATCCACGTCCGCACGCTGGAAAAGCCGCTCGACGGCACGATCCGCAACCCGCGTTATCGTTGGACGGTGAAGCGCAGCTTCCTCGTGTTCGTCGAAACGTCGGATGGGCGGGTGGGGGCGGGCGAATCCTGGGTCGATGGCGGCGCGCCGGGGTCGTTGAAGGCTTTCGTCGAGGAGGATTTGAAGCCCGTCCTGGTCGGCCAGGACGCCGATCTTTCCGAACAATTCTTCAAGCGCGCCATCGACATGACGTCGGTCTCGACGCGGCGCAGCCAGACTTGGGCTTGCATGAGCGCCATCGACATCGCGCTATGGGATCTGAAGGCGCAGCGCGCGGGGATGCCGTTGTGGCGCCTGTTGGGCGGCAACGATCCGCGCGTGATGCCCTATGCCAGTGCCGGCCTCTACAAGGTGGGGCAAACGGCCGACGAATTCGCCGCGGAATACGCCGCCTATGTGAAGGAAGGCTACAAGGCCGTGAAGATCAAAGTCGGCGGGGCAAGCCACGCGGCCGATGTCGAGCGCGTGACCAAGCTCAAACACGCGATGGGGCCCGATGCGCGTTTGATGGTCGATGCGGTCTCGGCCTATGACGTGCCGCGCGCCATCGCCTTCGCGCGCGCCGTGGCGCCGCTCGATATCTATTGGTTCGAGCAGCCGCTGCCCATCGACGATGTCGACGGCATGGTCCGCGTGCACGAGCAAGGCGGCATCCCCCTGTGCGGGATCGAGAACGATTACGGCTTGCCGAATTTCCGCCGCCTGATCGAGCGCAACGCCGTGCATTTCGTGCAGTTCGATCCGATCATTTCGGGCGGCATCACCTATAGCCGCAAGATCGCGGCGTTGGCCGAAGCGGCGTTCCGGCCGGTGACGCTGCATCACTCGAATTCGGTCGTGTCGATGCTGGCGAATATCCATCTCGCGGCCGCCGTGGCGAATGCCGACTCGGTCGAGCGGCACGTGTTCCATAGTCCGCTGTTCGAACGCGCCCCCGAAGGCACCTTCGCGATGACCGACGGCATGCTGACCGCCCCCGAACGGCCGGGCCTGGGTGTCGATCTCAGCGCGATGATCGGCTAGTCCCGGCGCCGCCGGAATGCTATCGAAGTGGAAATAGAATCAAGGGGCGGAAACGCAATGCAGCGGCAAGTCGGTCTCGTCGTTTTTCCCGAGTTCTTCCAGAACGAAGGCGTCGATCAAGTCCTCGACAACATCCAGCGCCGCGCCAAGCCGTTCGCGATCGCGACGTCGCCTTATGTGATGCGCCCGTCCGACGCGGCCAATGGCGGGCGCGAGCCGCCGATCGACGGCGGGCTCGGCACCGTGCGATTGCTCGACCGGCCGCTTTGGGGCAAGCGCGAATTGTTCGTGCAAACGTCGGTGTCCTACGCGCCGAACACGGCGTATTACGCGGGGCTGCGTTATCAGCCGCCGGCCCCCGACGCGCATACGAAAGCCGAAGGCGCGATCATCGCGTCGGCTTTGGGCAAAGCGAAAGCGCGCGGCCTCAAGACCTATATGCAGGTTCAGGCGGCGATCCCGCCCGGCTATCGTGTGCAATTCGGCGGCCCGAAGCCGGAGGACGAGCCGTTGTCGTTCGACGGTTCGCGCGTCGGCGACCGGCTCGATAAGAACGGTTCGCTGGCGAGCGACGAGATCCTCGCCTACACGATCGCGCTGTTGAAGGATTTGGCCGATTCCTATCCCGATATCGACGGGTTCCATATCGATTGGCCCGAATACCCGCCCTATACGCTCGATAGCGCGTTCCTCGATTTCTCCGACAGCGTCGCGCGCGCGGCCGACCGGCTTGGCTATGATTTCGCCAAGATGAAACGCGACGCGGCCGCGTTCCACGCGCGGATCAATACGAAGCTGACGCTGGCCGAGCTGCAAGCGGCGGCGTCGGGCGAAGGTATGGCCGCGTGGCTGTGCGACTATCCGGGCGTGGCGGCGGCGCTCAATCTACGCCGCAAGCTGGTGCTGGATTTCGTGACGCGGCTGCGCCAGGCCGTGCCGGGCAAGGAAATGTTGCTGCGCAGCTTTCCGCCGCCGTGGACGGCGATCTCGGGGTTCGACTTTCCCGCCTTGGCGCCCAAGGTCGATGGAATCGCGGTCAAGCTCTTCACCATGCATTGGCCGATGATGGTCGGCTCGTGGTCGAAGCGCCTGCTGCGCGACAATCCGGGCCTCGGAACGCTCGCCCAAGTCGCACCGCTGGTCGCCAAACTGTTCGACGTTTGCGACGCGCCGGAGAAGTTCGGCATGGCGATCGCCGAATATCCCGATTCCGACAGTCCGCATCCGGTGGATGCGGCCGCGCAAACGCGCAAGATCGTGGCCGCCGCGAAGGCGTCCGCCCCCACGCCGGTCAGCGCGATGGCGCATGGCTTCGGCCCGGTCGCGGATTTCGGCGCGCGCTTCGACGCCGCGATGAAGGCGGCGAACGGCAAGGTATGGATCAACCGCTACGGCTATCTCGCCGACGCGAAGCTCGATTTGATCGGCCGCTAGGCGCGCTTGGCGCGCCATTCGCGCCAGAACGGCCAGACGAAGCAAATCGCAGCGATCGCGAGCAAGGCGAGCGAGCCCGGCCGCGTGAATAGCGGCAGCATCGAGCCGTCGGAGATCATCAACGCGGAGCGCAGCTTGCCTTCGGCCATCGGCGCCAGCACGAAGCCGATGACGAAGGGCGCCATCGGGAAGCGCGCCAGCTCCATCACCAAGCCGACGATGCCGAAAATCAGCATGATCCAAACGTCCGCGATCTGCCCGTCGACCGAGTAGGCGCCGACGATGCAGAACACCAGCACCATCGGGAACAGAATCGCGCGTGGGACAAGCATCATTCGCGCGAATAGCAGCACGCCAGCGGTCATCAGAATAAACATCACGATATGCGCTGCCAGATGCGTCGCCATGATCGTGTTGACGATCTCGGGGTTCGTCGTGGCCAGCAGCGGGCCGGGCCGCAGATTATGCATGACCAAGGCGGCCAGCAGGATCGCGTCCGCAATCCCGCCGGGAATGCCAAGTGCTAGCAGCGGAATCAACGTGCCGCCGGTCGTGGCGTTGTTGGCGGTTTCGGCGGCGACGATGGCTTCCTCGCTGCCTTGGCCGAATTCCTCGGGTTTCTTCGAGACGTTCTTGGCGACCGTATAGGCGACGATCGCCGACACCGTGGCGCCAACGCCGGGATGGATGCCGATCCACACGCCGATCAGCGCCGAGCGGATCATGTTCCAGCCATGCACGACGTAATCGCGCAAGCCGATCATCACGCCGCGCATCGAGGCTTTGATGTGATCGGTGCTCTGTTCGACATGGATCGTGTCGGCGATCAACTGCGACAGCGCGAAAAGGCCGATCACGACGGGCAGAAGCTGGAAGCCGTTGGTCAGCGCTTCGGCGCCGAAGGTCAGGCGCACGAGGCCGGAGGTCTGATCGACGCCCGGCATCGCGACCAGCACGCCCAGCAGCGCCGAAATCATGCCTTTGAGGAACGAGCCGCGACTGAGCGACGAGACGAGCACGAGTGCCGTGAGAACCAGCGCGAAATTCTCCCACGGCCCCAGCAGCACCGCGACATCGGCGATGGGGCGCGTCAGCGTCACCAGGAAGATCCAGCCGATGAAACCGCCGACGATCGAGCCCGAATTGCCCAGGCCCAAGGCGCGGCCCGGAAAACCCTTCTTGGCCATCGGATAGCCGTCGAGCGTGGTCATCACCGCGTTCGGTTCGCCCGGAATGCGCATCAGCGTGGCGGTGACGAGACCGCCCGAAATGCCGCCGACGAACATCGAAATCAGCAGCACGATCGCGTCGACCGGCGCCATCGAATAGGTGAAGGGCAGGGTCAGCGCCATCAACATGCCGGCGGTGATGCCGGGCATCACGCCGACCGCGATGCCGATTGTGACGCCGACGAACATGGTCGTCATCGGTCCCGGCAGCAGCAGATGAAGGAACGCGTCGAGCAACGTCACGGCAGCGACACCATCAGAATTTTGACGAATAGAAGATGGATGACGTAGGTGCCCGCGGCGGCCGAGCCCAAAACCCACCAGATCAGCGGCTGTCGCAAACGCGCCATCGCCAGGCCGACGAAGGCGAGGAAGCCGAAGGTCGACCAGACGAACGGCACGCCGAATTCGATCGCGGCGACATAGGCGGCCGTCGCGGCATAGGTGAAGACGGCAAGGCCGGGCCGTAGTTGATAGTCGACTTCCGGATCGTCGAGCGACAGCCCGGAAATCACGCTTTGCGCGGCTTGGCCGACTTTGAGGCCCATCAATGTGCGGAACAGCAGGATCGCGCCGAAAATGCCCAGCGCGATCGACACGGCCAGCGGCACGGTGCCGGGGCCGAGCGGATCGTAATGCGCGGGCGGTTCGCGCAAAGCGGCCGCGCCGAAAACGATCGCGATCGCGAGGATTGCGGCCCCCGCGATCGCGTCGTTGCGCCGATCTTTCGGCGAGTCTTCGTCGACGGACAAGGGATTGCCGTCAGCGCGGCGGGGCGGCGGTCTTGGCGATCGGCTCGATCGCCTTGAACACGTCGTCCAAACGCTTGGCGAAATCGGCCCCGCGCAGGAACTGGCCGGTCTGCGCTTGCTTCTCGAAGAAGTCCTTCAGCTCCGGCGTTTCGTTGGCTTTTTGCAGGGCGCTCGCCATGCCGTCGACCGCTTCCTTGGGCGTGCCCTTGGGCGCGAACCAGAAATTTTCGGCGCAATAGTCGAAGCCGAGGCCAAGCTCGCGCGCGGTCGGAATATTCGGCTCGAGCGACAAACGTTCCGGCCCCGAATATGCCAGCGCACGGATGCCGTTGGCCTTGTAGGTCTGGTATTCGGAGCTCGACAGCACCGTCAGCTGCGTGTGCCCGCCCATCAGCGCCGCGAAATTCTCGCCGCCGCCGCCGATCTGGGCGTAGCGGAACTTCGCACCCGGAAAGCCCTGTTCCATGAACAGCGCCATCATGTGGTTGAGAGCGCCGATATTGACGCCGGTGACGATCGTGTTCGGCTGCGCTTTCGCGGCTTCCAGCAGATCCTTCAGCGTCTGGAAGCGCGAATCGCCGCGCACGATCGGGTGGAAGCAGAAGCCGCCGGTCAACGCGACGGGTTCGAAATTGCGATACGACACGCCGCGCGCGGGATCGACGACCTCGCCCGACAGCAAAGCGAGATGGATCGCGAGGAAGGTGTAGCCGTCGGGGGCGGCCGTCATCACCTGACGCGCGCCGACCGAGAAATGCCCGCCGACGTTTTGGATCGCGATCGGTTGCGAGACGAGCTTCTTCTCGTCCAGCACCTTTTGCAGCGTGCGCGCGAGAATGTCGGTGGTGCCGCCGGGACCGAAGGGAACGATGATGCGGATCGGCTTTTCCGGCCAGGCGGCCGTCGCGGGTGCGGCGAAAGCGAGCGCCGTACCGATAAGACCGGCGTAGAGCGCCGCGGCGAGTCCTCTCATTGTATTCCTCCCCTTTGGATTTTTTTCGAGTATCGGGATCGAATTCGACGGCGTCAAGAACGCGCGGCACCGCCGATGCGATAAAGTCGCTTGGCGGTGCCGCCGAAGATCGCGGCGCGGTCATGTGCCGGCAAATCGTCGAGAACGCGGTGCAGCATTTCGATTTGGCGGGCGGCTCCGCACATCAAGCCTTCGATCGGCAGATTGCTGCCCCACAGGCAGCGCGCGGCGCCGAAAGCTTCGACGGCGAAGCGAACGGGCATGCGGATTGCGGCTTCGTTCCAATCGCGCGCAATGGTCCACATTCCCGAAAGTTTCATGTGAACATTGGTGCGCTGCGCCGCTGCGCGCACGCCTTCGCGCCAAACATCTTCGAATCCTGGTTCCAGCGTCGCCATATGATTGATCACGAACGGCGTGTTCGGATGCGCGTCGGCGAGTTCGACGAGTTCCACGATCTGTTCGGGAAGCAGAATCATTTCCACGATGTGGTTTCGCGCGGCGATGCGCGCGATGCCGCGCCGGAAATCGTCGGACCGCGCAAGGCCGGCGGCGTTGGCGAAGCGCCACGGCGAATTCGCGCGGAAGGCGATGCCGGTGCGAATGCCGCGCACCGTTTTGTGGCGCGCCAGCGCATTCAACGCGACGTCGAGATCGGGCGAACGTGGATCGAGATGCGCGATGCTCGCGGCCACAATCCCGTCACCGGGGCGAATCTCGTCGAGCCAGGCGGATTCCGCCGCCGGATCGGTCGCCCCCGGCATCGCTTCGACATGCACGCTGGCGGCGATGTCGAGGCCGGCGGTCGCCGCGCGATAATCGGCCGGCAGGAAGTTCCGCTTGATCGCGGTGTGATCGCCGAAGGGCCGGGGCGGGGCCTCCGGCCGTAGCCACGTATATGGCAGACGCGCGAGGTCCCATAAATGATGGTGACCGTCGATCAGGTCGTCGTCGCGCACCGCGCCCATATCAGAACTTCACCAGCGCGTCGCTCACACGCTGCGAGAGCACATTGCCGATCGCCGTGCCCGTGCGGACCTTGCCGTCGGCGACACCGGTCGAGCCCTGGAACATCTCGTGCAGCATCGAGCCCGGATCGCGGTCGACATATTCGACTTCCGTCACCGTATCGAGCGCCTGGCTCAGCGACAGCGCCCAAGGCTGTTCGGACGTGTTGTGGAAAATGATCGGCAGGCCCGCCTTGCGCGCGTCCTGGTCGATGCGCAACGCTTCGGTCACGCCGCCGCACCAGGCGATATCGGGCTGCAGGATCGACACCACACCCGCTTCGATCAAGGCGCGGCAATCCCACAGGCTGAAGCAGAAATTGCCCAGCGCCAGCGTGATCGCATCGCCCGCTTCGCGCTTCAGGCGCACATAGGCCCCGATATCCGCGGGCGATAGCGGGTCTTCGAACCAGCGCACGCGATAGGGGGCGAGCGCTTCGACCATGCGCAGCGTGTAGTCCACGTCCCAGCCCATGAACGCGTCGAGCATCACGTCGCGATCGGGTCCCGCCGCTTCGCGCGCGCGCCGGATGATGTCGACATTCTCCGCCACGCCCGCCTCGCCGTCGCTGGGGCCCGCGACCATCGGGATCTTGATGCCGAAGAACGGGCTCTTCGCGTAGCGTTCGGGCGATAGCGTGGTCGTATAGGCGGGCAGCTTCACCGCGCGCCGGCCGCCGACCATCTCGGCGATGTCGCGGCCTTCGCGTTTGGCGCGCAGATCCCACAGCGCGATGTCGATGGCGGAAACCGCCATCATCGCGAAGCCCGAGCGATCGAAGGGCAGGATCGAGCGGAAGGCGATTTCCCAATTCTCGTCGATCTTGGTTTCGTCGCGGCCCGTCAGCAGGCGCGCGAACTGGTCGCGCAGGATCGTCGCGACGACCGCGCCGCCATTGGTCATCGATACGCCCACGCGGCCTTGCGTGTCGGTGATGCGGGTGATCACCTTTTGCGGCGGCCACATCCACAGACTGCGCCGCGTGGCGAATTCGGGGAAGGGCGACATCGGCGTCGCCAGCTTCTGCTGGAATATCGCCGAATTGAGGTAGCCCGCCTCCAGCAGCGAAACCTCGATCGATACGATCGCCATGGCGTGTCCTCCCTTAGTTATAGGCGCCGGGCAATTGCGCGCCGCCCGCGACCGGCAGATCGGCGCCGGTGATGTAGCTGCCGGCGTCCGAGCACAGCAGCAACGCGGCCCCGACCATTTCCTCCGGCCGCGCGGCGCGGCCCAACAGCGGTGCCGCTTTCGCCTGAATCGCGCGCCACTCGGCTTCGTCCTTGCGCCGCCAGCGATTGCGTTCGGTCTCGACCAAGCCGGGGGCGAGGTTGTTGACCAGCACGCCGTCGCGCCCGCATTGCGCGGCGAGATTGAGGGCGAGATTGGCTTGCGCCGCCTTCAATGCGGCGTAGACCGCCAGCGACGGCTCGGGCCGGATTTGATTGATGCTGCCGATGGTCAGCACGCGGCCCCATTTGCGCGCGCGCATCGGCGGGATGGCGAGGCCGAGCAACTCGATCGTCGCGTCGAAATTGATCCGCGTCTGGCGTTCGAGCTCGGCGGCGGAGATCGCGCTGAATTCCTCGCGCATCTGAACGGACGCGCAAACGACCACGACGTCGATCTGGCCGAGCGCGGCGACGGCGCCGTCGAAGGCGCGTTTCGGCCCGCCCGGTGCGGCGAGATCGGCTTCGACCGCTTGGGCTTGCCGACCCAAGGCACGGATCTGCATCACCGTTTCCTTCGCGGCGTCGGGAAAGCCGAACGCCTTGTCGGCTTCGGCGGCGTAATGCACGGCGATGTCCGCGCCGTGCTCGGCGAAGCCCAGCGCGATGGCGCGGCCGATCGACAGGCTCGCCCCCGTGATCAGGCATTTGCGGCCGCGCATGGAGAAGATCGAGGACGTCATGGGCGATGTTCCTAGAAAGCGACGCGATGCGGGGCAGGTGCGCGCTGACCGATGCTCACGGAAAGCAGATCGCCGGCGAGCGTTTCGCTGATCAGCTTGTCGCGCGACAGCACGCGGCGCTGTGACGTCACGAACAGCGTCTCGCCGTCCGGCCCGCCGATTTCCGGCATGGTCGGGCGCGAGACGGGAACTTCGACGACGCGGTCGAGCGTGCCGTCGGGCAAGCGTCGTTCGATACGCCCGCCTTCGACGACCGCGACCCACAACGCGCCATCGGTATCGACGCAAGTGCCGTCGGGGATCAGCCCGTCGGGATATTTGACGAAAACGCGCGAGGCGCCCAAAGCGCCGGTCGCGGGGTCGTAGTCGATCGCTTCGATCGTGTGCGTGGCGCTGTCGGCGAAATACATGCGCCGGCAATCGGGCGCGAACGCAATGCCATTGGGCACGGCGACGTTCTCGCGCACGCGCGTCAGGCGCAGATCGGGATCGAGGCGATAAAGCGCGCCGAAGGGCTGGGCACGGCCCGATTTATCCATCGTGCCGAACCACAAGCGCCCGGCCGAATCGGCCTTGCCATCGTTGACGCGCGTCAGCGGATTGTCGGCTTCGACGGCGACGAGATGCGCGCCCAATCCCGTCGCGGGATCGAATTCGTGGATGCCGTCCTCCAGCCCCACCAGCATGCCGCCTTTGCGCCGTCCGGCCAGCATGCCGGGCATCGAGGGCATGTTGAAGACGCGCTCCTCGCCGGTCGCGGGCGCGTATCCCAAAACGCGCTGGCCTTGAATGTCGATCCACCAGACGAAGCCGCTGGGCGCATCCCAGAATGCGCATTCGCCGGTTACGGCGTTGGCGCGATGGTCGGCTTGCACGGCGGTCGACGGGATCGTCGAGATTGTACTCATGCGCCGGCCTCCGCGCCGAAACGTTTATAGGCGCCTTCCGGCGACAACTGATTCATGTCGAGGGCAATCCCCCAGCCCGATCCCTCGGGGATGGGTGCCGCCCCATTTTGCGGGCGCGGGAAGGGTGCCGTCAGGATCGCGTCGAAGACGGGGCTTTCGTCGTATTGATGCTCGAGCACCGAGAAGTCCGGCAGGCTCGCGCAAAGATGCAGGCTCGCGACATGGCAGATCGGGCCGCTGGGATTATGCGGCGAGACTTTCGTGCCGCGCGCCAGGGCGTACTCGGCGATGCGTTTGAACTCGACGAAGCCGCCCGCATATTTGGCGTCGGGCATGATCGAGTCGTACGCACCGGCGTCGAGATATTCGCGGAAACCCGCCACACCCGTTCCCATCTCCAGTCCCGCGAGCGGCACGCCTTTGGCGTTGGCTTGCGCACGCAAGCGCTTGAGGGCGGGGATGTTGTCGCTCGTCTCCGCGATCGGGCATTCGAACCAATCGATACCGATCTCGGCCAGCGCGTCGAAGGTCTTGGCGGCGATCGCTTCGTCGAAGCGCCAATGGCAATCGACATAGAGCTTACGCGATTTGCCGATCGCCGCGCGCACGGCGGCGATTCGCGCCAATCCTTCGGCGATGCCTTCCGTCTTGCCGGGCACGACGCCGTCGAACGGCGCCATTTTCACCGTGTCGAACCCATCCGCGTTGGCTTTGCGCGCACTGGCGGCGAAACCTTCGGGCGAACGATCGATCGTGCGGCGGTTGATATTGGCGTACATCGGAATGGACGTCTTGCCGCCGGGTGCGATCAGCGCGTGCACGGGCTTACCGGCATTGCGTGCCGCGACGTCCCACAGCGCTTGGTCGATGGCGCTGACGATCGCGGCTTCGGCCGTGCCGCACCCGTCGCGCGCCGTCAGACCGCAGCCTTCGGGCGTCGCGGGTGCCCCGATCACCACGGGCGCGAAACGCGCGAAGACCGACGACAATTCACGCTCGTGACCGATCCAGGTCGCTTCGCCCCAGCCGATATTGCCGGCCGTGTCGATCGCGCGCAGGAACACCCACACCGTTTTCGCGCTGGCGCGAACGGGAAACAGGTCGATGGCGCGGAGTTTGACGGGCATGTCGATCCTCAGAAGAAGCCGCCATTGACGGGAATGACCGCGCCGTTCACGTAGCCCGCGCGTTCCGACAGTAGCCACACGATCGTCTCCCCGATATCCGCACCCACGCCGACGCGGCCGACGGGGATCTTGGGGCCAAGCTCGGCATTGCGTTCGTCGTTGCCGAAACCGTCGTTGAAATGCGTGTCGATGACGCCGGGCATCACGCCGTTGACGCGAATGCCCTTCGGCCCCGATTGCTTGGCGAGGCCGAAGGTGAACGTGCGGCGCGCGCCGTTGGTGGTCGCGTAGTGGATGCGCGGGCCGATGCCGCCGCTATCGGCGGACATCGACGAGACGTTGACGATGGCGCCGCCTTTGCCGCCGTTTTTGGTCGACATGCGCTTCACCGCCTCGCGCGCGCAAATGAAATAGGCGACGACGTTGATGTCCCACAACGCGCGCATATTCGCGGCGTCGAATTTCTCGATATCGGTTTCGCCGCCCAGAAAGCCCGCGTTGTTGACGAGCCCGCCCAGCGGCGCCAAGTCGCGGTCGACGCGCGCGAACATCGCCAGGATCGCCTTCTCGTCCGCCATGTCGGCCTGCACCGCGATCGCCTTCCCGCCCGCTTTGGCGATGTCGCGCACGACCGCTTCGGCCTCCTCGGGATGGCTGCGGTAGTTGACGCAGACTTCCCAGCCGTCGCGCGCCGCCAGCAGCGCCGTCGCTTTGCCGATTCCGCGGCTTGCGCCCGTTACGATCACGGATTTGGACATGACGTTTCCTTCCTGTCAGGCGCTGTCGCGGATCACGAGTTTGAAATCGAGAATTTGAACGGGGCGCCTTGGGCGCTTGCCGCTCAAGGCTTGATGGATCAACTCCGCCGCACGCATGCCGATTTCGTAACGCGGGATGCGCACGCTGGTGAGGGCGGGGACGAGTTCGCGCGCGAAATCGAGATCGTCGTAGCCCGCGATCGCCAAGGTTCCCGGCACGTCGATGCCGCGGCGCTGACATTCCAGCAGCGCGCCCGCCGCGATGACGTCGGACGAGCAGAACAGCGCGCGCGGGCGATTGAGCAAGGCGAGGATCTTGTCGATCACCGCGCGGCCCGACGCCATCGACATCTCGGAGCGGATCTCCCGCTCTGGCGGAACGCGCACGCCCGCGTCGCGCATCGCACGGCGAAAGCCGAGATGGCGGTCGCGCACACGGTCGTTGTCGACGGGCGAGGCGCCGGCATAGGCGATGTCGGGGCCGTAACGCTTCAATAGATGCGTCACGACCGACGCGGCGGCGTCGATATTCGAAACGCCCGCGACCATATCGATCGGATCGTCGGTGACGTTGCCGCCCTCGACCACCGGAATGCCGGCGGCGCGCAGCAGCTGGATCGTTGCCGGCGTGTGGCTCGTACCCGTGAGATAAAGCGCGTCGACGCGGCGCGACAGGAAGCTGCGCACCAGCGTTTCTTCGTTCGCCGCCGAGAAACCCGACGCGCCGACCATCAACTGGCGCTGGTCGCGCGCCAGGCCTTCCGACATGCCTTGCATGACATCGGCGATCAGGGAGTTGGAGAGCAAGGGCACGATCGCGCCGACGACGCCCGAGCGTTTGGAAACCAGCGCGCGCGCCACCAGATCGGGCGTGTAGCCGGTCGCGTCGAGCGATGCCGAAACGCGGTCGCGCGTCTCGGGCGCCACTTTATGGGGTTCGCGCAGCACGCGCGCGACCGTCATCGTGGAGACGCCGGCATGACGCGCGACATCCTCCAAACGGGAGCGGCCGGCAGTGCTGTTGCGGCGCGGCGGCATGGACGGTTTCCCGATCCCCTCAAGATTCTTCTTGTCGTCTTCCGTGATGTATGCGTTAACATAAGGCATTAATCAAGGTTCCTGTGAAGGCGCCGATAACACAATTCGGGAGAAACGCGACGGTGGGCAAGATTCCGTCCGAGTTTCTGGGATATGCGCGGCCCGACGGTACGGCGGGAACGCGCAACCATGTTCTGGTGCTGTCGATCCTCGGGCTCGCCAATCGCGCGGCCGAACGCGCGGCGCAGGCGTTGCCCGGAATCCTTTATGTCGGCACGCCATACGGGCGCGGCCAGTACGGCGACGACAAGGCGGCACATCGCGATCAGCTCGTCGGCTTGTGCCGCAATCCCAATATCGCCGGGGCGGTGCTCGTGGGCGCCGATCGCGGCGCCTTGGAGGGGATTGCGCATCTCGCCGCCGCGTCGGGCAAGCCGATCCGCACCGTGGCGCTGGACGACACGCACGAGGATTCGCTCGACGCCAGTGCGATCGCGATCCGCCACGCGGGCGAACTCGCGCACGCCGCGTCGCGTTTGCGGCGCGAAAAATTCCCCGCGTCGGCGCTGTTCATGGGCGTGGAATGCGGCCATTCCGACGCGACATCGGGTCTCGTCGCCAATCCCGTGTCGGGCGCTTGCGTCGATCGCTTGGTCGATGCGGGCGGGACGGCGGTGGTGGGCGAGACGGTCGAATGGCTGGGGGCCGAGCACATCGTCTCGAAGCGCGCGGCCAATGATGCCGTCGCCAAAGCGATCGTCGATGCGGTGTTGCGCCGTGAACAAGCCGTCGCACGCACCGGCCAGGATCTGACCGGCAATAATCCGGGGGCGGAGAATATCCGCGGCGGTTTGTCGTCGATCGAAGAGAAATCGCTCGGCGCCATCGCCAAGACCGGCTCGCGATCGATCCAAGGCGTGCTGGCATTGGCCGAGCGTCCGGCGGGTAAAGGCCTCTATCTGATGGACGGGCCCAGCTTCTCGCCCGAATCGCTGACCGGCTTCGCGGCCGCCGGCGCGCAATTGATGCTGTTCACCACGGGGGCGGGTAACGCCTTCACCAATTTGATCGCGCCGACGGTCAAGATCACCGGCCATCCCGATACGGCGCGCCGTTTGGTTCAGCAGATCGATTTCGACGCAAGCCCGGTGTTCGAAGGCCGCGAAGACATCGCCGATGCGGGCGCGCGGTTGTTCGAATTGGTGATGGCCGTCGCGTCCGGCGCGGCGACCTGGGGTGAAATCCACGGCGAAGGTGCGGAATGTTTCACCCGTATCGGCGCGTCGATGTGACGGGGGAAGGGCGAATGGCGAAGGTCGGATTTATCGGATTGGGAATCATGGGCGCGCCGATGGCCGCCAATGTGCTGCGCAAAGGCAATTCGCTGACCGTGTTCGATCTGAACGCCGAAGCGATGGCAAAGCTTGCGGCACAAGGGGCTACGAAGGCCGCATCGCCCGCCGCCGTCGCGGCCGTTAGCGACGTCGTCATCACCATGTTGCCCGACGGCCCGGATGTCGAGCGCGTGGCGCTCGGGCCGGACGGGATCGTCGCGGGCGCCAAGCCGGGCCTCGTGATGATCGATATGAGCAGTTCCCAGCCCGACATCACCCGCAAGATCGGCGCGGCGTTGGCGGCCAAGGGCTGCGCGATGGTCGATAGCCCGGTCGGCAAGACCGCCGATCATGCGGTGACCGGCACGCTGACCTTGATGGTCGGCGGCGATCCCGCGACCGTCGCGAAGGTGCGCCCCATTCTCGACTGCATGGGCACGGATTTCTTCGATTGCGGGGGCTTGGGCAACGGCCACGCGATGAAGGCGACCAATAACCTGCTCGCGACGACGCTGGTGGCGTTGAACGCCGAGATCCTCGCCGCCGGAATCAAGGCGGGTTTGACGCTCGAAACGATGACCTCGGTCATGCAGAAGACGATGGCGTGGAACAACCAGCTCGCCGTCGCCTTCCCGCTGCGGCCGCTGAAGGGCGATTTCTCGCCCGGCTTCATGCTGAAGCTCGCGCACAAGGATTGCCGCAACGCGCTGCGCATGATCGATGCGATGGGGATCGATGCGCCGATCGGCAAGGCGACGCTGGCCGCTTGCCAAGACGGCATCGACCAAGGTTACGGCGCGAACGACGTGGGCGTGCTGGTCAAAATGCGCGAGGAAAAAGCCGGCGTGAAGGTGCGGGCGGCGAAATGACGATCGGCTGGAACGCGATCGCGATCGACCCCGCCGACGGCGTGGCCGTGGCCTTGCGCGATTTGGCGCCCGGCGAGGACGTGATCGTGCGCGTCGGCGGCAAGGTCGAAACCTTAACCGCACGCGAGACCGTGGCGCTCGGCCACAAGATCGCGCGCCGCGCCCATGCGGTGGGCGAGCCGGTCATGAAATACGGCGCGCGGATCGCCCTCGCGACCAAAGCTTTCGCGGCGGGCGATCACGTCCATGTCCACAACATCAAAAGTGCGCGCGCATACGAGGGGAAAGCATGAGTTTCGATCCGGCCGCCACGCGGCAAGTCGGCCGTACCCAGCTGCGTGTGTCGCAGCTGGGCTTCGGCGCGGCACCGATGGGCAATCTTTTGACCGATATGACCGACGAAGCGGCCAATGCCAGCGTCGCCTCGGCGATCGCGGCGGGCGTTTCCTATTTCGATACGGCGCCGTTCTACGGGCACGGCCTGTCCGAGCATCGTTTGGGCGCGGCGTTGCGCCGCCATCCGCGCGAAAAATTCGTCTTGTCGACCAAGGTCGGTCGCTTGTTGAAGCCAGATCCCGCCGTACGCACGCCGGGCCCGTTCGCGACGACGCTGCCCTTCGACATCGTCTACGATTATTCGCGCGACGGGGCTTTGCGTTCGATCGAGGACAGTCTGCAACGCTTGGGCACGTCGCATATCGACATCGTGTTAATCCACGACGTCACCGCCAAATGGCGCGGCGATGCGTTGGAGGCGACCTATAAGCAAGCGATGGACGGCGCCTATCGCGCGCTCGCCGATTTGCGCGCCGCCGGTACGATCGGTGCGATCGGTGTCGGCATCAACGACGTCGACCTGATGTGCCGCTTCGCGACCGACGGCGATTTCGACTGCTTCATGCTGGCGGGCCGCTACACGCTGCTCGACACGACCGCGCACGCCAAGCTGCTGCCGATCTGCGAGAAGAAGGCGATCTCGATCCTGCTCGCCGCCCCCTATCATTCGGGGATCCTGGCGACGGGGGCGGTGGCCGGCGCCAAATATTGGTACGCCGACGCGCCGCAGGACGTGCTCGACCGCGTGCGTAAGATCGAAGCGGTGTGCGCGCGCCACGGCGTTTCGCTGCAAGCGGCGGCGACGCAGTTTCCGCTTTTCCATCCGCGTATCGCCAGCATCGCGGCCGGTTACCGGTCGCCGGACGAGGTGCGCGCCGCGTTGAAAGCCTGCGCGGCGGCGATCCCGTCGGCGTTCTGGAATGAATTGAAGACCGCCGGGTTGATCGACCCGGCCGTGCCGACAGGGTGAAACGCCGGCCCCGATCTCGCCGGCGAACGTGAAAACACGAACCTAAAAAGGGAGGAAACGATGCGAACTCAATTCGGACGGCGCGGTCTCGTCGCCGGTGCGGCATTGGCGGTGGGGCTTCTGGCCGCCCCCGCCTTGCAGGCCCAAGCGCCGGTGACGATCACGTTTCGCTTCAACGATCCCGAAGCGCCGCAGATGCGCGCGGCCTTGGACGAATTCGAAAAGGCGAATCCGTCGATCAAGGTCAATATGCAGCGCATCTCCTGGGCGGATATGCAGCAGCAATATCTGCGCGAAGCCGCCACCGGTACGGCGCCCGACGTCGTGCATATCTCCTTCGTGCAGCCACGGTCGTTCGGCGGCGGCAAGGCGCTGCGCCCGCTCGACGACCTGATCGCGCGCGACGGGGCGCAGCTCGGCGTCAAGGGCTGGAACGATTTCTTCGCCCGCGATCTGGCCGAAGGGCCGGACGGAAAAACCTATGCGGTGCCGTGGACGACCGACACGTTCACGATGATGTACAACACCGAACTGTTCGAACAGGCCGGGATCAAGGAATTCCCGACGACCTGGGCCGGTTTGCGCGACGCGAGCCGCCAGATCCATCAGCGCACCGGCAAGGCCGGCTGGGGCTTCCCGGCGGGCAGCTGCGCCACGCCGTCGATCTGGTTCTACATGAACTATTACTTCTGGTCGGACGGCCCGGGCTGGATCGACCAAGACGCGTCGGGCAAATACGTGATGGGCGTCACGCCGGAAAAGGCGGCCGAGGCGCTGGCGTATTACAACTCCTACATTACCGAAGGGCATAACCCGCGCAGCAACTTGTCGGTCTGCCTGTGGGGCGCACCCGAGCTCGTCGAAGGCATGCTGACGGGCAACACCGCGATGGCGTCGATGCCCGACACCGTGGCGATCGAAATCCTGACCAAGTGGGATCAGCGCAATCCGGGCAAGAAGCGGCCGTTCATGACGGCGCCGCATCCCGGCGGCAAGAACGGCTCGGTCACCAATTTCGGCGGTCGCATGCTGGGCATCAGCCCGAACTCGAAAAACGTCGAACAGGCTTGGGCGCTGATCAAGTTCCTGACCAAGCCCGATCCGACCTTCAAGCACTACAACAACTACACGCCCGCCCAGCGCGCCGCGATCGACAGCCGCGCCTGGGATCCGGAACTCGCCGGGTTCCCCAAGCAGCTCGCCAATTCGCGCAGCTGGGGCCCTTACGCGACGGGTCCGGTGCCGATCCCGTTCATGTGGAACGCGGTCGGCCGTGCCGCCGGTTCGGTCTTCATCGGCGAGAAGACCGCGCAAGTCGCCGGGCAGGAGCTCTACGACACGATCTCGCGCGAACTCGCGCGCCTGCAGCAGCGCTAAGGTAAAGGGGCGGGGACGGCACGATGCACGCAATGTCCAAGGGGTTCATCGCTTTCGCGCTTGTCCCCGCCTTTTTCTTTCTCGGCGCGTTCTACGTCTATCCGTTCGTCTTCAATCTCGACATCAGCGCCACCGATCTCGACATTTTCCAATTGCGCGACGGCGGGCGCTGGATCGGCCTCGAAAATTATATCGAACTATTGACCAGCCCCGGCTTCCGCCGGGTCATGTTCAACACGGTGATCTGGCTCACGATCGTGGGCGTGACCGTGCGTATCGTGCTGGGCCTGGCGCTCGCCTTTCTGCTCGACAGCCGCACGATCCGCGCGTGGCGCTTGTCGACATTGACGCGCATTCTGCTGATCGTGCCGTGGGCCACGCCGCCGGTCGTCGCGATCGTGGTGTGGCGCTGGATCCTCGATCCGCGCGTGGGGGCGGCCAATCAATTCCTGATGTGGCTCGGCTTCATCGATCAGCCCATTCCGTTCCTGGCCGACGCCAATTGGGTCTGGCCGTCGATCATCGTGATCATCACCTGGAACACGCTGCCGCTGGTCACGTTGACCTTCATGGCGAGCCTGCAATCGCTGCCCGGCGAGTTGGTCGAAGCGGCGGAGATCGACGGCGCCAGCCGCACGCAGCTGCTGCGCTACATCTATCTGCCGCATCTGAAGCCCGCGATCATCGTCATGGCGATGATGTCGACCTTCTGGACTTTCAATAATTTCATCTATGTGTGGCTGACGACCGGGGCGGGGCCGGGCACCTTCACCAACGTCATGGCGACGGAGATCTACATCAAGGGCTTCATCGACGGCCGCTTGGGCTACAGCGCCGCCGCCGGCGTGGTGATGGCGATGATCATGACCGCGTTCGGCATGATCTATCTGCGCTACGTCGCCGCGCGGGCTTTGGTCGAGGAGGAAGACCGATGAACCGCACGCCGAGCGCCTTCGCCCAATTCGCGACGCTGGCCGTGACGGCCTTCGCGCTTGCCTTCCTGGTCTACCCGACCGTCTGGGTGTTCATCGCTTCGCTGAAAACGCCGGACACGATGTTCTCGGCCACGCGCTGGTCGATGACGCTGGAGAATTATACGCGGCTGTTCGCGGCCGGGTTCGGCCACAACGTGTTGAACAGCTTGGTCCTGTGCGTGGGCGCCGTGCTGCTGTCGACCTTCGTGTCGGTCAACGCGGCCTACGCGTTCTCGCGCTTCCGTTTCCGCGGGCGCGGCACGCTGTTCGCCAGCGTCATGCTCGGCCAGACCTTCCCCTGGATCATCCTGGTGACGCCGGTGTTCATCCTGTTCGCGCGTGCGGGCATGTTGAACAACTGGGGCAGCATGTTGTTCGTCTATGTCGCGATCTCGATCCCGTTCTCGGTCTATCTGCTGGTCGGCTATCTGCGCGCGGTCCCGCGCAGCCTGGACGAGGCCGCGATCATGGACGGGGCCAGCTATTTCCAGGTCGTCTGGCGCATCGTCTTCCCGATCATGTTCCCCGGCATCGTCGCCACGGCGACCTACGCCTTCCTGCTGTGCTGGTCGGAGTATCTCTTCTCCGTGGCCCTGCTGACGCAGGAGGAGATGAAGACGATGCCGCTCGCCCTCTATATCTATTTCGGCGAGAACGTCACCGATTGGGGCAACGTGATGGCGGGTTCGGCGCTGACGACGTTGCCGACGCTGCTGCTGTTCCTGCCGTTGCAGCGTTATATGGTTTCCGGCCTGTCGGCGGGATCGGTCAAGCAGTGACGCTTACTTGACGGCGCCAGTCGTCAGGCCGCGCACGATGAAGCGCTGACCGAAGATCATCAGCAGCAACGCGGGCACGATCGCGATCATCGACGATGCGGCCATCTGGGCGTGCTGGATCTCGAATTGCTGGGCGAAGCGCGCGATGGCGACGGGCACGGTCGCCGTGTCGCGCGCCGTCAGGTTCAGCGCGATGGCGAATTCGTTCCAGCTGAACACGAAGGACAGAATGCCCGACGACACCAGACCGGGCCCCACCAACGGCAGGATGATCCGCCGGAAGGTGGTGAAATCGCCGCAGCCGTCGATCGTCGCGGCTTCGCGCAATTCGGTCGGCACCTCGTTGAAATAGGTCAACATGATCCACATCGTCATCGGCAGATTGATGGTGATGTGGGTCAGCACCAGCGCCAGCAACGTGTTGTAGAGGCCGAGCGACTGGAAGAAGAGATACCAGGGCCCGACCAGCGTGATGACCGGGATCATGTGGAAGATCAGCACCCAGCCCATCAGCAATTTGGCGAACAGGCGGCTGCGGAACCAGCGATGGACGCCATAGGCGCCCAGCGACCCGACGACCAGCACGGCGACGGTGCTGAGACCGGCGACGACGAAGCTGTTCCACAGGTTATGAACGAGATCCGACCGACGGCTGAATAGCACGTCGATATAATTGTCGAGCGTGGGTTCGAACACCCAAGCGCCGGAATAGATCGCGATCTGGTACTTGATCGAGTTCAAGAAGATCCAGGCGGTGGGACCGACGATGAACAGGATCGCCAGCGCCACGACGCCATAGCCGATCCACGCGGCGCGGCCGTGCAGGGGGATCATCGGCCGGTCCTTTCGCGTTCGATCCGCGTCGCCGACCATTTGCCGACGGCGAGGGTGGCGATAATCACGCCGATGATGCTCAACGACAGCATGGCGCCGTAGCCGAGCTGGTTCTGCTCGAAGAACACGCGGTTCAAATGCAGGCTGAGCAGCTCGGTCGACGTGCCCGGCCCGCCGGAGGTCAGCAAATAGACCTGATCGAACGCTTTGAACGCGACGATGGCGCGGAACAGCGCCGCGACCGCCAAGGCCGGGCCCAGCAGCGGCAGGATGATCAGGCTGATCATTTGCCACGCCGTGGCGCCGTCGACGCGCCCGGCTTCCAGCACGTCCTGCGGCAGGGTTTCGATCGACGCGAATAGGATCAGGAACACGAACGGCGTCCAGTGCCAGACGTCGACGATGACGACCGACAGCAGCGCCCAGCGCGTGTCGCCCAGCCAGTTGATCGGGTTAAGGCCGATCAATCCCGCCATCTGGTTGAACAGGCCGAAATCGTAGTTGAACATCAGCTTCCACATGCTGCCGATCGCCACGGCGGGCAGCAGGATCGGCAGGATCATCACCGTGCGCGCGAAGATGCGGCCGCGCGGCAAGCAGGCGATGAACAACGCGGCGAAGAAGCCCAGCACCATCTCGATGGCGACCGACAGCACGACGAAGACCAGCGTGTTGACGACCGCGTCGCGCAAGACTTCGTCGCCCAGCAGAAGGTCGAGATTGCGGCGCGGCGAATAGGTCCAGAACGTGCCTTCGGCGGTGATCTGGATCGTCGACAGCGCCATGGGGACAAGCTGGAGGACGGGATAGACCGACAGCACCAGCAGGAACGCCAGGCACGGCCACATGCTCCAGTGGCGGAAAGTCCGGTTGAGGAGATCGTCTTTCATCCGCCTGTCATCCGTTATCCCGGCGCCTTGATGCGATGACGGGGACCGGATCGCGCGATCCGGTCCCCGCCTTTCGGCCCGGTACTTTACGTCACTCCGGCAATGCGTCGAGCTTGCCGGTCCGTCGACCGCTGCGCTGGAAGATCTCCTCGATCTCGCGCGCGGCGGTGTTGAGCGCGCGGCCCGACGACATCTCGCCGATCAGCGCCTGGTTCAAACGCAGGCCCAGCACCGCTTCGACCTGGGCGCCCTCGGCATAGCCGAGTTCCTGGCGGGCGAATTGCTGGCTGTCGAGATAGGCCTTCATCCAGCGGAACTCGGGCTTCGTCGCGAGGTCCGACGCGAAGGTGTCGGAACGCACGGGAATGCCGCCCGCTTCGGCATAGGCGCGTTGCGCGCCTGCGGTCAGAAACCAGCGCGAGAAGGCGAGGGCCGCACGCTGACGCTCGGCCGACACGTTCTTCGGCACGGCGAAGACCCAGTTGCCGATCGCCACACCCGGGTTGCGGCCGGGGAAGCCGGGCACGACCGCCGTGTTGATTTTGCCCACGACCGCCGATTTCTGCTTGTCGTCGAAGGTCGGCCATGCGGCGATAACCGCAAGGCCTTGCGCGGCGCGGCCGGTGGCAAGCAGCTGGATCACGTCGCCTTGGCCGATCACCCCCACGTTCGGCGGCGCGCAGTTCTTTTGCAGCTCGATGAATTTATCGAGCGCTTGCTTGGCCTGGGGCGAGTTGATCGTGACCGTGTAGTCGCCGTCCTGCGGCGCCTTCACGATCGAACCGCCCGCCCCTTGCAGGAACGGCGTCCAGTCGTAGCGGATCGGGTTGCCCTTCTCGCCGCGCGTGACGAAGCCGTACATGCCGGGCGGGTTCTTCAGCTTCTGGCAGATCGCGCCGACATCGTCCCAAGTTTTCGGCGGCTGCAAGCCCGCTTGCTTGAGCAGATCATCGCGATAATAGAGGACGTGGATATTGCCGTTGGGCGAATAGCCCATCAGCTGGCCGCCGTCGCGCGTGCGCCAGCGCCGCTGCGCGTTCCAATAGTTCGAATCCTCGAAGGTCAGCACTTCGGCGGGCAGCGCGAAGCCCTGGTCGATTTCGGCGAAGGGCTTCAGGAAGCTGCCTTCGTAGAATTCGATCGTCCACAGCGCGTCGAGATTGAGGATGTCGTAGGGGCTGTTGGCCGCGCGCACGGCATTGCGCGCCTTCTCCAGCATGCCGCCATAGGGCGTCACATCGAGCTTCACCTTGTTGCCGGTCTGCTTCTCGTAGAGATCGACCGCCTTCTCGAACCCGCCGAACCAGGGCGAGGAGTTGATCAGGATCGAGATCTCGGGCTGCTTGCCGACATCGGCGAAGGGCGCTTGGGCGGCGGCCGGACCGGCGGCCGCGAACGCCAAGGCGCTCGCCGCCGCGAATGCGGTCGCGAATTGGAACTTCATGGTTTCCTCCCTCGTTATAAGCGGCCGTCAAGCGGCCAGTTTGGGACCGATTCCGTAGCGGGCGTAGATTTCGGCCGGGGCGTCGTGCAGGCGCATCTGTTCGGCGATTCCGCGCAGGAAACGCCGTTCGATCGCGTCGTCGCGGAAGGGTTTGAGCTGCTTGGGATCGACCGAAATGTCGTAAAGCGTCGTGCCCACGCCGGGATCGAATTGCTTGCCGTCATGGACGGGAATGCGCCGCGCATCCATCAGCGCGTCGATCTTCAGGATCGGCATGCCCTTGGTGAAGTCGAAGGGTTCGCGCAGTTTCGCGGTCTTCATTTCGGCCGCGCTGAACAGCGAATGCAGATGCGTGGGCATCAGCGTGTATTCGTGCAGGCCCGGCCCGTAGAGATCGCCCGGATAGAGATAATAGGTGTAGCGCCCGTCGGTGGCGCCGATCGGCCCGCCGAACATGCCGAAAATCCCGATATCGCGGATCGGCTGGTCTTCGTCGAGCAGCGGCAGCAGCGAGCGGCCGCAGACTTCCGGCGGGGCCGCGATCCCGAACATGTCGAGGATTGTCGGCATCAGATCCATCGTCTGGGTCACGGCCTTGCGCCGCTGCCCCGCGCTGCGCGTATGCGCCGGGTGATGGATGATCAGCGGAATATGGGAGATATCGGTGTAGTAGGGCATCAGATTCTTGCCCCACCAATCATGCTCGGCCAGCAGGAAGCCGTGGTCGGTCGACAGCACGATCGCCGTGTCCTTCCACATATCGTGCTTGTCGAAATAATCGATCAGCTTGCCGAAATAATGATCGCACGCGGTCATCAGCGCCGCGTAATTGGCGCGGATCTCGGCGATCTCCTCGGGGCTTTCGACGACTTTCTCGTAATGCGGCCAGTCGAGAATGCCGCCGTTATAGCCGGTGCGATAACGGTCCTTGAACCGATCGGGCGCGTGGAACGGCTCGTGCGGATCGAAGCATTCCAGCAGCATGAACCAATTATCGGCGCCGCGATTGAGGTCGAGGAATTCGAACGCGCTGTCGAAGCAGCGCGGCAGGCAGAAATCCTTCTCCTCGATCATGTATTCGCGATTGATAGCGTTCTGCAGGCGCTTCCAGTTGTTGGCGAAGTCGTAGTGTTTGACGTTGTACTTCTCCTGCAGCCGATCGATCGGCGGCTGGACCATCGCCTTCCAGGGATCGTATTCCTGGCCGCGGATGAAATCCCAGGACCGGAAGCGCCCGTGATAGGTGGCGCCGCCATCCTCGAAATAATGCATATGGTCGGTCACGAGATGCGAATGGATGTTCGCGTCGCGCAGCATCTCGGGGAACGAATTGTCGTAGGGCTCCATCGGGCCCCAACTGCGGTGCAGGAAGTTCATCCGGCCGGTATGGATGTCGCGCCTTGCGGGCATACACGGCAGGCTGCCGACGAAATGGCTGTCGAACGTCACCGCGCGCTGGGCGAAGCGCTTGAAATTCGGCGTGTGCACATGCGTATCGGCATAAGCGCTCATCGCCGAGCGCACGAGGGAATCGAACAGGACGAACACGGTACGCATTGCCGGCGCTTTCTCTCCTTTTCGGTGCGTTATTCGGGCACCTCGATCCCGCAAGCTTTCCATCCGGCGAGATAGTCCGTAAAGTTCCATTTCGGCCTATTTGAATAACCGGGAGGAATACCTATGTTGCAGAACGTCGCCTTGCTGCGGCCCTTCCTCGCGGTCGCCAAGGGCGGCAGCATCAGCGCCGGCGCCCAGGAAATGTCGATCAGCCAGCCGGCGGTCAGCAAAGCGATCCACCGGCTGGAGCGCGAATTGGGCGTGTCGTTGTTCGAACGGCGCGCGCGCGGCGTGGTGCTCACGCGCTTCGGCGTCGCGTTGCTGCGCCACGCCAAGCAGATCGAAACCGAATGGAACTTCGCCCAATCCGAGCTTGGCGCGTTCAAGGCGGGGCGCACCGGGCATTTGCGCGTCGGCGCCGGGCTCTATTTCGCCGCCGCTTTGCTGCCCGCCGCGATCTCGGAATTGCAGGCGCGCTTCCCGCGCTTGCGCATCGACCTGTCGGTCGGCGCCAATCCGCGCACGCTGCCCGCCTTGTTCGGCGGCGACCTCGATATCGTCGTCGGCCGCCTGCCGACGACCGGCATTCCGGATTATATCGAAACGCGGCACATCGTGAATGTGCGCTTGTGCATCATCGCATCGAAGACGCATCCGTTGGCGGCCAAGCGGCGCATTACCCCCGCCGATCTCGCCGCCTATCCCTGGGTCGTCTATCAGGACGACGACGAGACGGTCGCCTCGCGCGAAAGCATCTTCCGCCGCATGGGCGCCGAGCCGCCGCGCATCGCGGTGGAGTCCACATCGGTCATGGCGATTTTCCAGCTGCTGCGCAGCGGGCCCTATCTGGGCTGCGTGGCGAGCGGCTTGCTCGTTTCCGCCGTCGGTCAAGGGCTGGTGGAACTGCCTTTGCCGATCGAGGGCACACGCTTCAAAGGCGGGGCGATGTTCGCGCGCACGCTGGCGAACGTCGCCCCGATCAACGCGCTGATCGAATTGCTGCGCCGGTCGGCTGCGTCGCCTTGATGATTTGAAGCAACCCGATCGGCGGTACGCGTTTGAGGGTGACGTGCCCGTGGTTTCCCGCAAATCTCCGCTAACTTTGCGGGAAACTTCATCTCTAACCAATTGATTTTACGCGCTGTCCGCGTACGTCGACTTGGTCGGGGTCACGGGGTTCAATCCCCGTCGCGCCCACCATCCGGATCGCCTGAAAATTGGCTGCCTTTGGGCGCTCACGCGCGCGGGCCGCGCGCGATCTCGTCCAGCATCATCGCGAGGTGATCGCGCAGCGCTTCGCTCGCCGCCGGGATATCGCGTTGGCGCAACAGATCGAGCGTCCGCCGATTGCGTGCGATCTGCGCCGCGCGCTGCGCCGGTGTCGCGTTAAGGGCGGCCAAGCGGCCCCAGCCGGCGCGCGCACGCGCCTCGACGATACGTTCGAAGATCGATACCAGCAGCGGATTGCGCGTCGCGCGGGTCAGCTCCAGATGGAAGCCGTAGCCGCCCTCGCGGAATTCCTGCTGCGTGGCGGCTTTCGCCATCCGGTCGAGCTGACGTTCCATCGCGGCGAAATCGTCGTCGGTCGCGCGTGCGACGATCAGCGGCACGAGACCGGGTTCGAACGCCCAGCGCGCCTCCATCACGTCTTGCGGGCTCGCTTGCGGATTGGCGGGGGCGGGTTGCGGCTGGGGCTTCGATCGCACGCGGCTGCCAGCACGGCCGATACCGCGCTCGATCTTTCCTTCCGCCGCCAGACGCTGCAATGCGCGGCGCACGGCGGCGCGTGGTGCGCGAAGATCGGTCGATAGCTTGCGTTCCGACGCCAGGCGCTGACCGGGCCCGACCTCGCCGTCGCGGATCGCGATCGTCAACGCGTCGTAGATACGGTCGGTTTCCTCGACCGGACCGGCGACATCGGCGAGCGGGGCGGGGCCGCGCGGCATTTCAATTGATCTCCGGCTCGGGCGAGGCGGGGCCGTGGCCCAGCACGTCGAGATCGGCACCTTGATCGGCCTGCTCGACGTGGTCGGTGTAGATCTTCGCCCAGCCGCGCGCATGTTTGGGTTCAGGTGCCCGCCATGCCGCGCGGCGCTTATCGAGTTCGGCCGCATCGACGCGCAGCGAAATCGTACGCGCTTCGGCGTCCAGTTCGATCATGTCGCCGTCGCGGATCAGCGCGAGCGGCCCGCCGATCGCGGCTTCGGGCGCGGCATGTAGCACGACGGTGCCGAAATGCGTGCCGCTCATCCGCGCATCGGACAGACGCACGATATCGCGCGCACCGCGTTCCAGCAGCTTCTTGGGCACTTGCATCATGCCCCATTCGGGCATGCCGGGCGCGCCTTTGGGCCCGCAATTGCGCAACACGAGAACCGTGTTCTCGTCGGCCGGCAGATCGGGCGTGTCGATGCGCGCGGCGAAATCCGCCCAGCCTTCGAAGACGAGGGCGGGGCCGGCGTGTTTCAACAACGCGGGCGAGGCGGCGGACACTTTGAGCACGGCTCCATCGGGGGCGAGGTTACCGCGCAGAATGGCGAGGCCGCCCGAGTCGCGCAAAGGCCGGTTGCGCGGACGGATAACCTCGTCGCTCCACACCGGCGCATCGGCGATTTCGGTGCCCAGTGTCCGGCCGCTGACGGTCATCGCATCGAGATCGAGCAGATCGGTGAGGCGCGAAAGCAGGCCGCGCATGCCGCCCGCTTCGAAAAAATCCTCCATCAGGAAACGGCCGGAGGGGCGCATATCGGCGAGCACGGGCACTTTGCGCGACAATTTGTCGAAATCGTCGAGGCCGAGATCGAGCCCCGCGCGGCGTGCGAGCGCGATCAGATGGATCACGGCATTGGTCGAGCCGCCCAGCGCCATCAACGCGACGATCGCGTTATGGAAGGCGGCTTTGGTCGTCAGCTTGTCGGGGCGGAAATCCTCGCGGATCAATTCGACCGCCCGCCGCCCGACGCGTACGGCCATATGGCGATGGCGGCTGTCGGGGGCGGGGATGGAACTCGCCCCCGTCGGCGACCAGCCCATCGCGTCGGCCAGCGCCGTCATCGTCGACGCCGTGCCCATCGTCATGCAATGGCCGGGGGAGCGTGCGCCCGCTTCCTCCAGCGTCGCGAACTCGGCGTCGGACATGAGCCCGGCCTTCCAATCGAGGAAAGCCTTCGCGGTGTCGGTGCCGCTGCCCATCGCTTGGCCGCGCCAGCGTCCGGTCAACATCGGGCCCGAGGGCAGGAAGATCGACGGCAAGCCCATCGAGATCGCGCCGAGCAAAAGCCCCGGCATCGTTTTGTCGCAACCGCCCATCAACACCGCGCCATCGACCGGATGGCAGCGCAGGCTTTCCTCGGTCTGGATGGCGAGCAGGCTGCGATAGAGCATCGCCGTCGGTTTGACGAACGGCTCGCCCAGCGCCATCACCGGAATCTCGACCGGGAAGCCGCCGGCTTCCCACACGCCGCGCTTCACGTCTTCCGCGCGCTCGCGGAAATGGGCGTGGCAGGGGTTGAGGTCGCTCCACGTCGACAGAATCGCGACGACGGGCTTGCCGGCGAAATCCTGTCGTTCGAAGCCGCCCTGCAGGATACGCTGACGATGGGTGTGCCCCATCCGCGTGGGTGCATCGAACCAGCGCGCGGAACGCAGTTTGCTCATCGCTTTCAGGCCGCCGCGCGTTGGGTTTCGCGCATCAGATCGCTCCACACCGCGTCCAGCTCGGCCACATCGTGCGGATCGAGCGTCGGATTGCCGTCGCGATGGCGAGCATGCCCGATGACGCCGCGCTTGACCAGAATGTGCTTCGTGATCGGCGTGCGATAGGCGCTGCCGAGATTGAGCAACGGCAGCAGCGCGCGGAAGCAACGCCGCGCTTCTTCTTGCCGACCCGCGAGAACGGCGTTGAAGAGCGCCACGTGAAGTTCCGGCACCTCGCAGGCCGGCATCGAACCTGCGGCACCACGCGCCAACTCGTCGAGCACGAAGCGCCCGCCCGCCCCGCCGAACACGCCCGCGAGACCCGGCACGCCCTCGATCAACGCGGAGATGCGCTGGCCGCAGGGCACGACTTCTTCCTTCACATAGGCGATCGCCGGCAGACGGCGGCAAACTTCGCGAACCGTATCGATCGACAGCGACGAGCCGAGCGGCGGCGGTGCGTTCTGCATGATGACCGGCAATTCGACGCCGCCCAACGCCGCGCGGAAAAAAGCTTCGACGCCGTCGGCTTTGTCGCCGGCCGAGCGCGGCGCCATCAGCATCACGGCATCGGCGCCCAGCTCGGCGGCTTGGCGCGCGTGTGCCGCCGAACGTTCCGGCGTTTCGTCGGAAATGCCGACGACGAAGGCGAGCTTGCCTCTCGCCGCTTTCGCCGCCGTCGCGACGGCATCGTGCCGTTCTTGCGGGGCAAGCGTGGCGAATTCGCTGGCGATGGCGGGATAGACCGCGCCATGCGCGCCGCCCTTCGCGATGTGATCGACGACCCGAACCAAAGCGGCGTGATCGACGGCGTTGTCGGCGGTGAACGGCGTCGTGACGATCGGGAATACGCCAGCCAACGGTGATTTCGCTTCGTAGGACATTCCTCACTCCGGGTCGTAATGGTTCATAAATGGTTTGTTATTGACAGTAGTTTGCATCAATGGCCTAGTAATGGTCAACAACGAACGCGAATTGGTTCGAAGACGATATCGGTGGGAGCGAGACGATGGCGGCGGTGACGCTCAAGGGAATTCGCAAAAGCTTCGGCAAAGTCGAAGTCGTGCGCGGCATCGATCTTTCGATCGGGTCGGGCGAATTCTGCGTGTTGCTGGGGCCCTCGGGCTGCGGAAAGTCGACGCTGCTGCGCATGATCGCGGGGCTGGAAGACGTCGACGAAGGCCTTATCGAGATCGGCGGGCGCGACGTGACCGATCTGGAGCCCAACGATCGCGATCTCGCGATGGTGTTCCAAAGCTACGCGCTCTACCCGCATATGACCGTGCGCGACAATATGGGATTCGCGCTGAAACTCGCGGGCCGGCCGCGCGCCGAGATCGACGAGGCGGTGTCGCGCGCGGCGCGTATTCTCGGTCTCGGCGAATTGCTGCATCGCTTTCCGAAGGAGCTTTCGGGCGGGCAGCGTCAGCGCGTGGCGATGGGCCGCGCGATCGTGCGCGATCCGGCGGTGTTCTTGTTCGACGAGCCGCTCTCCAATCTCGACGCCAAGCTGCGCGTGCAGATGCGCGTGGAGATCGGTCGGCTGCATCACCGCCTGGGCAACACCGCGATTTACGTCACGCACGACCAGACGGAAGCGATGACGATGGCCGATCGCATCGTCGTGATGAATGCGGGCCGCATCGAGCAAGTCGGTGCGCCGCTGGAGGTCTATGACAATCCCGCCAACGTGTTCGTCGCGCAGTTCATCGGCTCGCCGGCGATGAACTTCCTCGACGGGAAATTCGACGCGACCGGGGGCGTGCCGAAAGTCGTCGGTGCCGGCTTCGAACTGAAGCTGGACGCAAAAGCGCCCGCGATCGAAACCGGCCGCCCGCTGCGCGTCGGTATCCGGCCCGAAGATCTGTCGCTGGCCTCGGGCGTGGGCAATCTGGACGGCCGCGTCACGCTGACCGAACCGCTGGGCCGCGAGATGCTGGTCTATGTCGAGATCGGCGGTGCTGAAATCTGCGTGACGATCGGCGGGCGCGCCGAACCGGAGCCGGGCGATGTGCTGTCGTTGGCGGTGGCGCCGGGCAAGGCGCATTTGTTCGACGCGGGCACGGGAATGCGCGTGCGATGAACGCGTCGATCGCCTCGATGTTCGCTCTCGACGGGCGCCGCGCATTGGTGACCGGTGCAAGCCGCGGCATCGGCCGCGCAATCGCCGAGACATTCGCGGCCGCCGGCGCCGACATCGCCGTTCATTATCACGCGCGCGCGGATCTCGCCGACCAAGTCGCGAGCCGTGTGGCAGCATCGGGGCGTCGGGCCGTGACGCTCCAAGCCGATCTGGCCGCGGCGGAGGCGGGAGCCGATCTGTTGCGCCGGGCCCGCGAAGCGTTGGGTGGTGTCGATATTGTCGTGTTGAACGCGGCCGAGCAGCGCCGCCAGGATATCGATGCGGTCGATGACGAGTCCTACGCGCTGCAAATGGGGACGGGATTCCGTTCCGCTTTCGAAATCGCGCGCGAAGCCCTGCCGGCGATGCGCGCCGCGAAATTCGGCCGGTTGATCGCGATCGGCAGCGTGCAGCAATACCGGCCCAATGCGCAGCTCGTCGTCTATGCGGCGATGAAGGCCGCTTTATCCAACATGATGCGAAATCTTGCCAAACCATCGGGGCCGGACGGCATCACCTGCAACGCGATTTTGCCGGGCCTCATCGCGACGGATCGCAGCACCGAGGTGCAGGCCGATCCCGCCGCCTATGACGCGCTGCTATCGCGCATTCCGTGCCGGCGCGAAGGCGACCCGCGCGAAGTCGCGGCACTCGCCCTTTATCTCGCCGGTCCGACGGGCGGCTATGCGACCGGCGGCGAATATTTGGTGGATGGAGGCCTGGCGCTGCCATGACCGCGATCGCCCGCGCACGCATGCGCATTCTGCGTCCTTATCTTTGGCTGGCACCCGCTTTGGCGCTGGTCGTTGCGGTGTCGTTCTGGCCGCTTGGCTATGCGTTGCTGCAAAGCGTCCACAAATCCGATTATCTCGACCTCGGTACCTATGTCGGGCTCGAGAATTTCTCCCGCTTCATGCTGTCCGAAGCGGGTCTGGAGCGCGCGTGGAATTCCTTCGTGCTGGTCGTCGGCACGCTGGCGATCGCGATGCCGTTGGGTTTCGGCTTGGCGCTGCTTCTCGATCGGCCGATCCCGGGACGCAATATCGTGCGCACGATTTTGATTCTGCCCTGGCTCGTCTCCAACACGGTGGCGGCGCTGCTCTGGGCGTGGCTGCTCAATGCGCAGTTCGGCCCGATCGCGCACGCACTGGACGGGATCGGAATCGCGATGCCCAATGTTTTGACCAGCCCGATTTGGGCGATGCCGGCCTTGATCGTGTGCAACGCCTGGGGTGCGTTTCCGCTGGTGATGGTTTTCGTGCTGTCGGCGCTGCAGACCATCCCCAAGGAAGTGACCGAAGCGGCGCGCATGGACGGCGCCAAACGCTGGCAGCGTTTCCGCCACATCACCTTTCCGTTGGTGCGCAACACCACTTTGGTGACGCTGGTGCTGACCACGCTGCATTGCTTCAACGGCGTGACGATCGTGCTGATCATGACCGGCGGCGGCCCGTTCGGCGCCACCGACGTGATGGCGCTGCGCGTGTTCGAGGAAGGCTTCAAGTTCCACCGCATGGGCATCGCCACGGCGGGGGCGACGATCATCTTCGCGATCAACGTGTTCTTTACGGTGACCTATATGCGCATCCTCAAGAACGAGCACGGCGCATGACCGCCCGAAATCGCCGTCGCGGCCCGGGCCGTTTGGAAAATTTCCTGGTCTACGCGGCCTTGGGTGCCGCGCTGGCGTTCGCGCTGTTGCCGCTGCTGTGGGGTTTGTCGACGTCGCTCAAAGCCCAGATCGACGTGCACAAATTTCCGCCGGTTTGGATCCCGTCGCCACCGACCATCGCCAACTACGCCGACGCGGTGTTCGATGTTCGGTTCGGGCGCTATCTCGTCAACACGCTGATCGTCGTCTTCGCCTCGCTGGTGCTGTCCACCGCGTTGGCGCTACACGCGGCCTGGGCGACTGTGCGGTTCCGCTTCGCGGGCCGCGAGGGGATTTTGTTGGTCATGTGGGCGACGATCATGGTGCCGGGCATCGCGGTCATCGTGCCGCTCTATATGGCGAGCGTCGATCTCGGGCTTTACGACACGCTTGCGTCGCTCGTCATCGTCTATAGCGCCTGGCTTGTGCCCACGCTCGTGTGGCTGCTGCGTGGCTTCATCGCGGCGATCCCCTACGAGTTGGAGGAAGCCGCGCGCATCGACGGCTGTTCGCGCATCGGCGCGTTCTGGCGTGTGACGATGCCCTTGCTGCGCCCCGGCTTGCTGGCGGCGGGCGTGCTCGTCTTCGTCATGGTCTGGAACGAATTCCTGATCGGCTACTCGCTGACCTTGTCCGACGGCAATCGGATGATCCAGGTCGGCATCTACTACTTCATGACCGAGACCGGGGTCGAATACGGCCCCCTGACGGCGGCGGCGATCGCTTCGATCGCGCCGATCGCGGTGCTCTACGCGCTGCTCCAACGCGCCTTCATTCAAGGCCTGACGGGTGGCGCCGTAAAGGGATGATCAATCACAAACGTAAAAATGGGAGAAATGCCATGACCGTTTCGAGACGCAGAATCCTTGCCGGCTCCGCCGCCGCGGGCGCCATGCTTGCCGCCCCCGCGATCGTGTCCGCCCAGGCGACGACGATCGAGCTTTGGACCTTTCTCGATCCCAACGGGCGCGGCGTGCGTTCGGAACTGCTCAAGGAAATTCTGACGAATTTCGAGCGCGAAAACGGCGCTTCGGTGCGCGCCAACATCATCCAATGGACCGAGATCAGCCCGCAATTGCTGCGTGCCGCGCGTGCCGGCAACGTGCCCGACGTGGTCATGCTCTATTCGCCGTTCATGGCCGCGCATGTGCAGGCCGGGACGTTGCTCGCCCTCGACCAGAACATCGGGTCGTGGAGCCAGGCGCGGCGCGACGACACCGTCATGCTGCCGATGACCAAGGACCGCAAGGGGGCGACCTTCGCGCTGCCGTGGGAATTGCGCGTCTATGGCCTTCTCTACCGCCAGGACCTGCTGGCCCAGGCGGGGCTTGAAGCGCCGCGCACGCTCGACGAGATGACGCAAGCCGCCGCCAAGCTTCAGAACGCGAACACGCAAGGCGTGGGTTTCAGCTTCCACCCGGCCACCTCGACGGCGGCGATCGAATTCGCCATGCCGCAGATGATCGCGCAAGGCGCCCAAGTGCTGAAGGACGACGGCTCGGCCGCGTTCGGCGGCCCGGGCACGGAGCGCGTGCTGCAATATCTGCACGATCTGGTGAACAAGTCGCGCGTGATGTCGCTCGACACCGCGTTGATGCCGTCGGACGACGTGCAGAATCTCGGTATCGGCGGCAAAGTTGCGATGATGGGTAACGGCACGCATCGTCTGACGACGGTGCAGGAACGCTCGCAGCCTGGCGCGCGCTGGTCGTTCACCGCCTTCCCGTCGCTGGACGCGAGCAAACCCGTCCCGGCCTCGTTGCAGGGCTGGACGCTGGCGGTGCCGCGCCGCGCGCGCAATCCGCAACTCGCCTGGAAGCTGATCGAGTTGTGGACCTCGCCGGCGGTGCAGAAGGCGCAGGCGATCCGGGCGGGTTATCTGCCGACGTCGCGCCAAGTGGCGAAGGATCCGGAGTTCGCGTCGGGCCTTAACGCACAGTTCCGCTTGCCCGAAGTCATCGAGTATGTGGCGCGCAATCCGCTGAATTTCGCTTGGCCGGAAAATTCCGACGCGCTGAACGAAGCGCTGGGCCGGATGGTGCAGGCGGTGATCGGCAATCGCAGTTCGATCAAGGATGCGATCGCGATGGGCGAGCGCACCTACAACGAGCTGCGGCGCTAATGAAAAGGGGGCCGGGCGGCCAATCGCCGTCCGGCCCGGTTCGCCGATGACCGATACGATCCAGAGCGTCACCGCCATTCCGATCGAAGCGCCGCTCGATGCGGATGCGCAGGTCACCGCCTTCGGGCCGCGCCTGAAGGCGTCCGCCTTACTGGTCGAGATCCGCACGCGCGACGGCGTGGTCGGGTACGGCGAGGCACTCGCGCGTTACTCGCTGCGCGCCTACAAAACGCTGGTCGACGATCTGCTGGCGCCCCGCTTGATCGGGCGCAACCCGTTCCATGTCGAGGCGTTGTGGGCGGAAATGTCGCGCGTCGTCACCGGGAAAGCCGGCGGCATTCTGTTCGAAGCGATCGCCGCTTGCGACATCGCGATTTGGGACGTCATGGCCCGCAGCGTCGCCAAGCCGCTGCACGAAATTCTCGGCGGTATGGGCCGCACGCAAGTGCCCGCCTATGCGTCGTCAATCACCTGGGCGGAGGATCGCGTGGCGATCCCCCAGGTCGAGGGCGCGTTGGCGGCCGGGTTCAAATCGATGAAATTGAAACTCGGGCCGCCGATATCGCGGGCCTTGGCGCGGGCACGGCGCGTGCGCGAGATCGCGGGCGATGCGATCGAGCTGACCGCCGGCGCGAACTGGGCGTTCGACTACGACGATTCGTTGCGGCTGGGGCGCGGGCTCGCGGAACTCGACTACGCGTGGCTCGAAGAACCGATGATTTGCGAGGATGTCGAAGGCTATGTGCGCTTGCGCCACGCCTTGCCGCTGCGCCTTGCGGCCGGCGAAAGCGAGCACACCGCCTGGGGCTGCCGCGAACTGATCGCGCGCGGCGGGGTCGGCGTGATCCAGCCCGATGTGGCGCGGGCGGGCGGCGTCACCGAAACGCGGCGGATCGCGAGCTTCGCCCATGTGCATGGCGTGCCTTTCGCGCCGCATGTCGGGTTCTGCGGGGCGGTGTGCAACGCCGCCAGTTTGCAACTCGCCGCCGCGATGCCGAATTTCATGACCTTCGAAGCGATGGTGTTCGGCAATCCGCTGCGCGAGAACCTTGCGACGACCGATATCGGTGCGGCGTCGCTGCTGGTTGACGGGCAATTGCCCGTTCCGACCGGCCCGGGCCTTGGCATCGAGATCGACCCCGACGCGTTGAAGCGATTTCGTGTCGATGGATAGGGCGCGTTTCCCGCAGAACGAATATTGATCTGCGGAGAACCCTATCCCTAACCGATTGAATTTAGACGATGTCCGCGTGCGTTGACATGGTCGGGGGCGCGGGGTTCAAGCCCAGTCGCGCCCGCCATCCGGATCGCCTGAAAAATCGAATAGCTTTGCGCCTCGTGTACCCTTGTGGCTTGCCATCAGGCGGCAAGTTGCGCCGCTTCAAAGCCGAGTTGGCCGTAAGCCAAAGGCCGTGATGGCGCCGCCGCCTTGGCCGCATTGCGGCCGAAATTCCATCAAAGGCGCAGCAATTGCCGCCGCTTGCCGTGTCCTCGTGATCTTCGTAGGCGGTGCGCGCATGAAGCACCGTCTCGTTGCTGACGAACTGCACGTCGCCTGGCGGAGGCACCGCAATCCGACGCCGTCGGCAAGATCGGCATGGAATTTGGCTTCCTTGTTGGTCTGAAACCCGCGCCGCAGGCCTTGCACGGGCCCCAGGTCGGTCATGTGGCTGATGAGCTCGGCTTTCGTCGTTTGGGTAACGCCGGTTCCCAGATGCGTGCCGAGACCTCAGAACAGTTTCTCAAGATCGGCCACGCTATGGCGTTCGACGGGCTATCCGCCAAGCCCGCTCCATCCGCCCTCGGGCTGCCATTTCCGTACCCCCCGCCCGTATGCGATCCCGGCCTGTGCCAAGGCATTGCCGTCCTTGTGCGGCCGTGGCGACGGCCATCTCGTCGCCTGTATCCGCGACGATATCGGAGTGCTGCGACACCGCGCGGATTGTGATCGATACGTTTCGTCCGCCAATCTTCCAAGGCACTCAATTTGCAAGGCGCGTGCAACGCCGAGAAGGTGTTGTATTATCGGCAGCGACAGGGGGTGCAAAATGACGCTTGGGCGTAATTTTTCGGTTCTCGCGGCCGCGCTGACGGCGCTGCTTCCGATGGTCGCAGGCGCGCAGACGCTGCGCTGGTCCTCGCAAGGCGACATCGCCACGATGGACCCCTACGCGCACACGGAAAGCTTCACCTCCAACGTCCAGCACCATGTTTACGATCCGCTGGTCCGGCGCAATCGCGATCTGAAGATCGAACCGGCGCTGGCGACGTCCTGGTCGATCGTCGCACCCGATCGCTGGCGCTTTATTCTGCGCCGCGGCGTGGTCTTCCACGACGGCAGCCCGTTCTCCGCCGACGATGTCGTGGCGTCGGTCGAGCGTCTGCTCGATCCCACGGCGCGCGCGCGCGGCAATCTCGCCAATGTCGTGAAGGCGGAGAAGGTCGACGATTTCACCGTCGATTTCGTGCTGAAGGGGCCGTATCCGCTGCTGCTCAACGATCTCTCCGGCATTTTCATCATGAGCAAAAGCTGGATGACGGCGAACAACGCGCTGAAACCCGGCAATATCACGACCGGCACCACCACCTACGCCTCGACCAACGCCAACGGCACGGGGCCGTTCAAGCTCGAAAGCTATCGTCCCGATCAGGCGACGATCATGACGGTGAACGAGAAATGGTGGGACAAGCCCGAGCATAACCTGACGCGCATCGAGTTCCGCCCGATCAAGTCGGACGCCACGCGCGTCGCGGCATTGCTGTCGGGCGAGATCGACATGATGGCGCCGGCACCCTTGCAGGATCTGGCGCGCATTTCGGCCGCACCCGGCTTCAAGGTGATCGAGGAGCCGTCGCTGCGCTTGATCTATCTCGGCCTCAATTTCCGCCCCGAGCTGCAAGGCCAGCCGGGCGTGCCCAATCCGCTGCTGAAGCTGCCGGTGCGCCAGGCGCTGTGGCACGCGATCGATCTCGACACGTTGCATCGGCGCGTGATGCGCGGCAAGTCGCGCAGCGTGGCCACGATCGTGGCGCCGCCGGTTCCCGGTTATTCGGCCGAGCTCGACAAGCCGGTCGGCTTCGATCCCGACAAGGCCAAGAAGCTGCTGGCCGACGCGGGCTATCCGAACGGCTTCAAGGTGAAGCTCGACTGCTCGAACGACCGCTACATCAACGACGAGCAGACTTGCGTCGCCGTCGCCGCGATGTGGACGCGCATCGGCGTGCAGGTCGATCTGAAGACCGAGAGCCGTGCCACCTATTTCCCCAAGGTCGATCGCGGCGAGACCGACATTTATATGCTCGGCTGGGCGACGCTACCGCCGATGGACGGGTTCTCGGCCCTGTCGGCATTGATCACGACGCGCAAGGACGGATTCGGCGGGAACAACCCGAACGGCTACTCCAACCCGGCGATCGACGCATTGACGCTCAAGGCTGCGGTCGAGTTGGACGAGCCCAAGCGCGTGGCGCAGATGGTCGAAGCCTTCAAGATCGCGCGCGAAGACGTCGCGTTCCTGCCGTTGCATCAGCAGCCGGTCGCCTGGGCGATGAAGAACGCCGTCGACGTGCCGCAATTCGCGGACGAGTACGTGCGCCTCTGGTTCGCGCGGATGAAGTAATCGCGGTCGATGGCCGGATTGCTTCTGTCGCGGCTGTTGCAGGCCGCGCTGGTGATGATCGCCGTGACCGCGGTCGCCTTCGCGATGTTCCGATTCGTGGGCGATCCGGTCCGGGCGATGTCGCGCGAGGATTCCACGCCGCAGGAACGCGCCGAACTCGCCCAGGCGCTGGGCCTCGACCAGCCGGTCCCCGTGCAATACGCACGTTTCGTCGGCCGCGTGGCGCGCGGCGATTTCGGTATCTCGTACCGTAACCAGCGTCCGGTAACGGCGCTGATCGCCGAGCGTTTGCCCGCCACACTCGAACTCGTTTTCGCGGCGACGTTGCTGGCGTTGGGGCTCGGCATACCGTTGGGCGTGATGTGCGCGATCCGGCCCGATGGTGCCGCCGCGCGGCTGGTGCAAAGCGTGTCGCTGATCGGCATTTCGACGCCGACCTTCGTGACCGGCATCGCGCTGATCCTGTTTTTCGCCGTCACTTTGCGCTGGCTGCCGTCCTTCGGCCGGGGCGATATCGTCGATCTCGGCTTTTGGACCACCGGCTATTTGACGGGCTCGGGCCTGCGCTCGCTGGTGCTGCCGTCGATCACGCTGGCGCTTTATCAGCTCACGCTGATCATGCGGCTGGTGCGGTCGGAGATGATCGACGCGCTGTCGAGCGACTATATCCGCTTCGCGCGCGCGCGCGGCCTGCCCAAGTCGCGCATCCACTACGTGCTGGCGTTGCGCAACGCGCTGATGCCGGTCATCACGGTGACGGGCCTGCAGATCGGCTCGCTCGTCGCCTTCGCGATCGTGACCGAGACGGTCTTCCAATGGCCGGGGATGGGCCTGTTGTTCATCCAGGCCGTGTCCTTCGTCGATATCCCGGTGATGGCGGCCTATCTGATGTTCGTCGGCGCGTTGTTCGTCGTGCTCAACACGGCGGTCGATCTGGTTTACGCGATCGTCGATCCGCGCTTGCGCAAGGCCAAGGGATGAAGCTCGGCCGCGACATCGATCTGCCGGTTTCGGTGGCACTCGCCGCGTTCGTGGCGTTGGCGCTGGTGCTTGCGGCCGCCTTCGCGCCGCTGTTATCGCCTTTCGATCCCACCGATATCGCGACCTACAATCTCGCGGATTCCGAACTGCCGCCGCGTTGGACGCTCGACGGCGATCCGCGCTTCCTGCTCGGCACCGACAATCAGGGGCGCGACCTTTATTCCGCGATCCTTTACGGTGCCAGGGTATCGATCGGCATCGGCGCCGCTTCGGTGCTGACGGCGGCGTTGTTCGGCATCACGCTGGGGCTGGTCGCCGGCTATTTCGGCGGCGCGATCGACGCCGCGATCATGCGCGTCGCCGACGTGATCATGAGCTTCCCGACGATCCTGCTGGCTCTGCTGGTCGCGGGGCTCGCGCGCGGACTGATCCCGCAAGCGTCGAGTGCGGCGTGGACGCCGGTCATTCTGATCGCCGCGATCGCGATCCACGAATGGGTGCAATATGCGCGCACCGTGCGCGCGGCGACGATGGTCGAAACCGCCAAAGACTACGTCAAGGCCGCGCGGGTGATCGGCTTGCCGCCGACGCGTATCATGCTGCGGCATATCCTGCCCAACGTGATGGGCCCCGTGCTGGTGATCGCCACGATCAATCTCGCCGCCGCCGTGCTGACCGAGGCGACGCTGTCGTTCCTGGGCGTGGGCATGCCGCCGACCTATCCGTCGCTCGGCACGCTGATCCGCATCGGCAACGAATTCGTCTTCTCCGGCATCTGGTGGATCGCGACGTTCCCGGCCTTGGCGCTGATCGTGCTGGTGCTGGCGGTGAACGTCGTCGGCGACTGGCTGCGCGACCGCTTCAATCCCAAGCTCCGGGGGCGGGGATGAGCGCCGCGCTGTCGATCGAAAATCTGCGCGTCGAGTATCCCGACGGGGCGGGCGGCGTGTTCGTCGCCGTCGACGGCGTGTCGTTGGACGTCGCGAAGGGCGAGATCCACGCGCTGGTGGGCGAATCCGGGGCGGGGAAAACCACGGTCGGCAACGCCGCGATGGGCTTGATCGACAAGCCGGGCCGCATCGCGGGCGGCACGATCCGGATCGGTGGCGTGGCGGTCGATCCCACGACGGGCGAGGCGCCCGGTGTGGCGCGCGGGCGCGATATCGGCGCCGTGTTCCAGGATCCGATGACCAGCCTCAACCCGCTATTCACCATCGAAGCGCAGATCGGCGAAACATTGCGCCATCATTTGGGGCTCGACGCGCGCGCGGCGCGCGAACGCACGCTCGAGCTTTTGCGCGCCGTCGGCATTCCCGAGCCCGAACGGCGTTTGACCGCCTATCCGCATCAATTATCGGGCGGGCAGCGCCAGCGCGTGGTGATCGCCTGCGCGTTGTCGTGTTCGCCGAAGCTCGTGATCGCGGACGAGCCGACGACGGCGCTCGACGTTTCGATCCAAGCGCAGATCCTGAAATTGCTGCGCGACCTCGCCGACCGCACCGGCATCGGCCTGCTGCTCGTCACCCATAACATGGGCGTTGTCGCCGAAATCGCCGATCGCGTGACGATCATGCATCGCGGCAAGGCGGTCGAAAGCGGCAAGGTGCGCGACGTTTTGGCCGCGCCGCAGCACCCCTATTCGCGTGCATTGCTCGGCGCCGTGCCGCGGCTCGACCGCAAGCTCGCGCGCTTCGAAGTGCCGGGCGAGGGCGGCGGCGGAACGGCCCAAGCCGCGCGCGCCAAGATCGCCGCCCA
The DNA here is from genome assembly GCA_965228135.1 of Tagaea sp. Taxonomy (GTDB): domain Bacteria; phylum Pseudomonadota; class Alphaproteobacteria; order CACIAM-22H2; family CACIAM-22H2; genus Tagaea. The sequence goes on along the minus strand of OZ245798.1, from coordinate 2,194,505 downwards.
AGCGCGCGACGATGCCGGGAAAGATTCCGGTGGCAAGCTGCTCGAAGTGCGAAACCTCGTCGTCGAATATCGCGGCCGTGGCTGGCTGCCGGGGATGAAGGGCACGGCGTTCCGCGCGGTCGACGGCGTTTCCTTCGACGTGGCGCCGGGCGAAATATTCGGCCTCGTCGGCGAATCCGGCTGCGGCAAGACGACCGTCGCGGGCGCGATCGCCGGGTTGTTGAAGCCCGATGGCGGCGAGATTTTGTATCGCGGCATGCCGGTCGCGGCGAAAGGCGGGGCCACGCGCCGCGCCATCCAGATGATTTTCCAGGATCCGTATTCGTCGCTGAACGCGCGTCTGCGGATCGGCACGATGCTGGCCGAACCGATCCTGTTCTATCGCCTCGCCGCGACGGCGGCCGAAGCGCGCGAGGATGCGGCGATGTTGCTGACTGCCGTCGGCTTGCCGCCGGAAGCGGCGCAGCGCTTCCCGCACGCGTTTTCGGGCGGGCAGCGGCAGCGGATCTCGATCGCCCGCGCGCTGGCAGCACGCCCGCGCTTGATCGTTTGCGACGAGCCGACCTCGTCGCTCGACGTATCCGTCCAAGCGCAGATCCTGAATCTGCTGAAGGATTTGCGCGACGCGAACGGCCTGACATTGCTGTTCATCAGCCACGATCTGGCCGTGGTTCGCCAGATGTGCGACCGCGTCGCGGTCATGCGCGGCGGCAAGATCGTCGAATTGCGCGCGGCGGACGCTCTGTTCGACGCGCCCGAACACGCCTATACCCGTGAATTGCTGAACTTGGTGCCGCGTCCGGAACGGCACGGTGGAAACGGAGGATGACAATGGCCGATATCCTGATCCGTCACGCGATCGTCGTGACGCTCGATCCGCAACGCCGCACGATCGAGGACGGCGCCATCGCGATCGAAAAGGATCGTATCGTCGCCGTCGGTCCCGATTCCGAGATCGCGGCCAAATACACCGCCAAGCGCACGATCGACGCGAAGGGCATGGCCGCGATCCCCGGCCTGATCGACGCGCACGCCCATGCCGGCCATGGTCTGATCAAGACGATGGGCGGCGGGCGTTCGGATCTTTGGTACAAGGCCTGCGAAACGGTCTATACGCGCACCTCGACGCCCGAGTTTTGGCGGGCGGAGGCGAAGCTCGCCGCGCTGGAACGTCTGCGTTTCGGCGTGACGACCGGCGTTTCGCTGCTGGGCGGCGGCGATACGATTCTGCGCACCGACGATCCGGTGTTCGGCGACGCGCATTGCGACGGCGTGGTGTCGATCGGCACGCGCTCGGTCGTGGCGATCGGCACGACGCGTCCGCCTTTCCCGCGGACTTACGCCAAGCGCACCGCGTCGGGCGAGGAAGCCTATCCCGTCACGTTCGACCGGCAATTGGCGACCTGCAAGACGCTGGTCGACAAATGGCACGACAGCCACGGCAAGCGTATTCGCATCGCGGCGATTACGCCGACCTTGCGCGCCGAATTCACCGAGAAGAACGACAAGGCGATCGTCGAGGAAGCCTGCGCGCAAGCCAAGATCGTCCGCGCCTTCTCGCGCGACAACGGCTTGATCTTCACCCAGGACGGACATTCGCGCGGCAGCGTGGCTTTCGCCAACCAGCTTGGGCTGCTCGGCCCCGACGCGCTGCTGTCGCACTCGACCGAGCTGACCGAGGAAGAGATCAAGCTGACGGCGGCGACGGGCACGCATATCGCGCATAATCCCAGCGCCGTCGCCTCGATCATGGGCCGCTGCCCGGTGCCGGAATTGCTCGACGCCGGCGCCAACGTGGCGCTGGGGTCGGACGGCACGGCGCCGGATCGCTCGGGCGACATGTTCCGCCATATGCAGCAATGCATGCATTACCATCGCCGCCATTTCCGCGATCCGTCGTGGCTGCCGCCCGGACGTGTGCTGGAAATGTGCACGATCGACGGCGCCAAGGCGCTGGGCATGGAGAAGGAAATCGGCTCGCTGGAGCCCGGCAAGAAGGCCGACGTGGTGCTCGTCGATCTGCGCCGCCCGCATCTTTACCCGGCGCACATGCCGCTGTTCCGCATCGTCTACTTCGCCAACGGCAACGACGTGCATACGGTCATCGTCGACGGCGTCATCCGTCTTGAAGATCGCCGCGCGGTTGGGATCGACGAGAACGCGGTGCTCGACGAAGCCCAGCGCGAAGCCGATCTGATGGTCGAGCGCGCGGGGCTGCAGGCGCTGCTCGAAACGCCGGCGACGTTCTGGGGGCATACGCGCGCGACCGACCAGCTGCGCGGGCATTGAGGGGATCCGTCGCCCGGATCGCGCTCGTCAATGCGCCGCGTTCAATAGTCGGGGCCTAAGCCGTCGATAGGCGCGCCGCTGATGCCCGCCGCCGCGATCGCAAGAGCGTCCGCGACCGCATCGACATCCTGGAGCGGCATACTCGTCGCGACGCGCACATGCGCTTCGGCCGCCGCGCCGAATTTGCTGCCCGGCGCCACCTTGATGCGTCGCGCGGCGAGGGTCAGCATCGCGAACGCTTCGGCGCGGACCGGCACCCATAGGCTGAGGCCGTCTTCGTCGCGCAGCTTGATCCCCCGCCGGGCCAAGGCCGCGATCAATGCGCGCCGCCGGGCGGCGTATACCGCGCGGGCGCGATCGACGCTTTTGCGCGTCGCCTTGTCGGCGATCAACCAAGCGGCCGCGTGCTGCAGGATGCGGCTGGTCCATCCCGCGCCGAAATTCCGGAAAGCCTGCATACGCGCGATCGCGCGCGTGGAGCCCGACAGAACGGCGATGCGCATATCGGGGCCGAGCGACTTCGAATACGAGCGCACATGGACGACGCCGGGCAGCGCGTCGCCCAGGCTCGCAGGCGGGCGCGCCGCGATATCGCCGAGCCCGTCGTTTTCCAGAATCAGCATATCGCGGCCGCGCAGCAGCTTCGTCAATTCGCGCAACCGCCCGGTCGAAACGCCGCCGCCCGAAATCGAGTTGGTGCGCGGTTGAAACACGAACGCCGCCGGATTGCGTTTCAGCGCTTCCGCGAGCGCATCGGGAAGCGGTCCATGCGCGTCGCATGGCACGGGCAGAATTTGAGCGCCGATCTGCTCGAGGATGTCGAGCATGCGTAGCGCCGTCGGATCCTCGACCGCGACGATCGAACCCGGCATGATCAGCGTCGACAACGCGATCTGAATCGCTTCGAATCCGCCGTTTGTCGCCATGAAGCTTTCGGCGCGGCATGGCCAGTCCGCGCGCGCCGCGCGTTCGAGCGCCGAGACGATCGGCTGACGGCGATACGAGTTGAGTTCGGCCGCAGCCATCGCCTGGGTCAGCGCCTCGCCCAGCGGCGGCAACAAGGCGGGATCGGGAACGGCAAGCGACAGGTCGACGAAGTCGGGGCCGTAATCGCCCAGCTCGGCGAAGCGTTCGGGGCGCGGAATCGCGGTTTCGGCGTTGATCCACATGCCGTTGCGTCCGCGCCCGCCGATGATCCGATGCTGACGCAGTTTGAGCCATGCGGTGGATATCGTCGCGGGGCTTACGCCCAGCTTCCACGCAAGATCGCGTACCGTCGGCAAGCGCGACCCCGCCGGCAGCTCGCCCGCGCGGATCAAGGCGCCGACGCCCAACACGATGTCCCGTATGGATTTTCCGGGCAAACGCGCGGCGAGCCAATCGGCGTCGATCGCCGCGCCCGGTTCGATTTTTTGTTCAATAACATCATTCATATTGAATGCGATTTTATGAACATTAGTCTTCACACTCAATATCTCCGATAGCGAGCGGCATACATGACGGTCAAAATCAGACTCGCGGTGCGCGACTGGGACTATTTGACGCCCCTCGTTCTGGGCGAAGTGCGCGCGGAAGGCATCGACCTGCAAGTCGACCGCGTCGCGGCGCTGCCCGACGATCTGGCGACCGACGCGCGCTTCGATGCGGCGGAAATGTCGATGAGCCGCTATTGCCTGGGCCGCGCGCGCGGCGAGGACGCGGTCGTCGGCCTGCCGAATTTTCTGATGCGCGCGTTCCGTCTGCGCTGCATCGTTACGACCAAGAGTTCGAAGCTGACGCGCGTTGCCGACCTCAAAGGCAAGCGCGTGGGTATCGCGGGCTGGCAGGATTCGGGAAATACCTGGACCCGCGCGCTGCTGCGCCGCGAAGGCGTGGCGATCGACGACATTTACTGGGCCGTCAGCCGTTTGATGGCGAACCATCCGGTCACCGATCGCGTCGGCCGCTACGCGCGGCCCGGGCGGATCGAAACGGTGAAGGGCGATACGCCGTTGATGGAGTTGCTCGCCCGCGGCGAAATCGACGCCGTGTTCATGCCGTTCATGCCGCCGGGATTCTTCGCGCCGGACAGCGCGTTTCGCCAACTCGTGCCCGACTTTCGCGCGGCCGAGCTCGCCTATTTCCGCGACGTCGGCTACGTGCCCGGCATCCATCTTCTGGGCGTGAAGGCCGAACTCGCGGCACGCGCGCCGCACGCCGCGCGCGCGCTCAGCGACGCCATCGACCGTTCGACCCGGATCTGGCTCGAACGCCGCCAGCGTTACGCCGACACGACGCCCTGGATCATCGACGAGTTGCTGCGCGTCGGTCACGATCTGCCCGGCGATTGGAACCGCAGCGGCTATCGCGCCAACGCGAAGATGATCGCCGATTTTTGCGCGGAACTCGAGGCGCAGGCGTTGACGCCGACGGCGCCCGCGCCCGAATCGCTTTTCCCGCTCTCGATCGAAGTGGATGCATAAGATGACCGCCGCCGCCAAGCCCGCGTTCAAAGTCGCGATCGGTCAATTCGCGGTCGCCAAGGTTTGGGAGGAGAATCTCAACACCTGTCTCGATCTGCTGGATCGCGCCGACGCGGCCGGCGCCGCGCTTTTGGTTTTGCCCGAAGGCATTCTCGCGCGCGACATCGCCGATCCGAAGATCGTCCTCAAATCCGCGCAGCCGCTCGACGGGCCGTTCGTTTCAATGCTCGCCGCCGCGACGCGCGGGCGCGAAATTTCGGTGATGCTGACCGTGCACGTTCCGGCGTCCGAAGGGCGCGTATTCAACGTGTTCGTCGTGCTTCGCAACGGCGCGATCGTCGCTCAGTATCGCAAGCTGCATCTTTACGACGCGTTCTCGATGAAGGAATCAACGAACGTTCAGCCGGGCGAAGAAGTGCCGGCGCTGGTCGAGATCGCCGGGCTGAAATTCGGTTTGATGACCTGCTACGACGTGCGCTTCCCGGAACTGGCCCGGCGTCTCGCCGACGACGGCGCCGAGGTGCTGGTGCTGCCGGCGGCGTGGGTCAAAGGCCCGCTGAAGGAGCATCATTGGGAAACGCTGGTGACGGCGCGCGCGCTCGAGAATACCTGCTACATGATCGCCGCGGGCGAATGCGGCGAACGGAATATCGGCGCGAGCTTGGTGGTCGATCCGCTGGGCGTCGCCGTCGCCCGCGCGGGCGAGGCGCCGATCCTGCTGATCGCCGAGATCGATCCCGCGCGCGTCGCGCATGCGCGCGATGTTCTGCCGGCTTTGGCCAATCGCCGCTTCGCGCGGCCCGAACTGGCGCCGCCGGCATCCGGAAATTCGAAACAAGCTGCGGAATGATCCAACGGAGGATTCCCATGTCGAAGATGCGTTTCGTCGCGTTCCTCGTGGCCGCCATAGCCGCGACGGCGGCCCAGGCCCAAGCACCCATCGAAATCCCCAAGCAGAAGGTCGATCAGACCCTGCGCGCGCGTTTGCCCGCCGATATCCTCAAGGCGGGCTACATGATCTCGGTCAATAGCGGTTCGTTCCCGCCCTACATCATCGTGAACGACACGAAGTCGATGTCGGGCGCGTCCGGCGATCTGACCGTGGCGCTGGGCGAATTGCTCGGCATCCGCATCGAGAACGAAACCGTTCACGGCCTGGCCGGTATTCTCGCCGGCATCAAATCCGGCCGCTATCAGCTGGCCGTCGGCCCGATCGGCGATTTTCCGGACCGGCAGGCGGCGAACGACTTCGTCGACTACGTGAAGGAATACGTCGTCTTTGCGGTCCAGAAGGGCAATCCTAAGAAGATCGCCTCGCTCGACGACACTTGCGGCACGCGCATTTCGGTGATGGCGGCGGGCTCGGCCGAGCGCGTAATCAAGACGCAGGCCGAAGCGTGCCAGAAGGCCGGCAAGCCGGCGCTGGAAGTTCAATCCTATCCCGACCAGCCGACGTCGATCCTGGCGGTGCGCTCGGGACGCGCGGACGCGTTCTTCTCTTCGCAGGCGCCGCTCACCTATTTCGTGCAGCAGGCGAACGGCCAGCTCGAACTCGCGGCGACCGGCAAGTCGAACGGGTTCGAGGATCTTTTCCAAGGCACGGTCGTGCCGAAGGATTCCGAACTTGGCCGCGTCGTCGCCGACGCCTACAAGACGCTGTTCGCCAACGGAACCTACGCGGCGATCATGAAGAAATGGGGTCTCGAAGGAAATATGATCGACGCCCCCGGCATCAATCTCGCCAAGCCGAAGTGAATCGACGATGACCCAAGCCCCCCGCGATCGCGCCAGCGCGAGCGATCCGCTCGACGTCGCCAACGCTCACACGCCGCTGCCCATCGGGCGTTGGATGACGTGGGCGCTTGTCGGCGCGATCGCGGCTCATGCGGGCTGGAGCATGGCGAACAACGCCAATTTCGAATGGCATGTCGTCATGCAATGGTTCACGGCCGAGTCCATCGTGAAGGGCTTGGGGGTGACGCTGGGCTTGACGGTCATCGCGATGGTGCTGGGCACGATCCTGGGGCTGCCCATCGCCGTCGCGCGTTTGTCGGAGAACGCGCTCGCGCGCTGGCTCGCCTCGGGTTTCGTGTGGTTCTTCCGGGGTACGCCGCTGCTCGTGCAGTTGCTGTTCTGGTACAACATGTCGACGTTGTTCCCGACCATCTCGATCGGCATCCCGTTCGGGCCTACGTTGGCCGAATGGCGCACGAACGACGTGATCACGCCGTTGACGGCGGCGATCCTGGGTCTGTCGTTGAACGAAGCGGCCTATATGGCGGAAATCATCCGCGGCGGCCTGTTGTCGGTCGATCGCGGCCAGTACGAAACCGCCACGGCGTTCGGCATGACGCGCACGCGCGCCTTACGCCGGATCATCATTCCCCAGGCGATGCGCTCGATCGTGCCGCCGACGGGCAATCAGCTGATCAGCATGATCAAGGCGACGTCGCTGGTCAGCGTCATCGCGATGGGCGATCTGCTTTATTCGGCGCAGGCCGTCTACAATCGCACTTTCGAAGTCATTCCGCTGCTGCTGGTCGCCGTGATCTGGTACCTGCTGATCACATCGATCCTGAATGTCGGCCAATCGGCGATCGAGCGGCATTACGCGCGCGGCGAACGCGGCGCTTCGCCGTCGGCGGCCAAGGGAGAGACGCTATGAATCCTCCCGCCGTTCCGCTGGTGCGTGCGCGCAACGTGCACAAATCCTTCGGCGCCAACGCCGTGTTGAAAGGTATCGACCTCGATGTCGGCAAGGGCGAGGTCGTCGTCATTCTGGGTCCGTCGGGCTCGGGCAAGTCGACCTTCCTGCGTTGCATCAACAAGCTCGAGGATATGGATCGCGGCTCGATCGAGATCGGCGGCGAGCTGATCGGCTACGAGGAGCGCGGCGGCAAGCTGCGCGCGTTGTCGCCGCGCGCGGTGGCGCGCCAGCGCAGCCGGATCGGCATGGTGTTCCAGCAGTTCAATCTCTATCCGCATCTGACGGCGCTGGAGAACATCATCGAGGCCCCGATCGGCATTCACGGCCGCGCGCGCGACGAAGCGATCGCCGAAGCGCGCGACCTGCTTGCGCGCGTCGGCCTGCCGGACAAGGCGGACGCGTTTCCTCGTCAATTGTCGGGCGGGCAGCAGCAGCGCGTGGCGATCGCCCGCGCCTTGGCGATCAAACCCCAGCTTATCTTGTTCGACGAACCGACGTCGGCGCTCGATCCCGAGCTGGTTGGCGAGGTTTTGGTGACGATGCGCGATCTGGCGCGCCAGGGTTTGACGATGATCGTCGTCACGCACGAGATCGGCTTCGCCAAAGAAGCGGCCAATCGCGTGGTTTTCATGGACGGCGGCGTCGTGGTCGAACAAGGCCCGCCGGAAGACGTGCTGGTCCGGCCGCAGCAGCCGCGCACGCAGGCGTTTTTGTCGCGATTCATCTGACGCGCCGCCGCCGTCCGGCGCTTCGCCGCCGGGCGGTTTGTTATTGCGCAAAAATGTTCCGCAATCGGCGGTCCGCGTACGGCGTTTCGCCGGGTGCGCGCTTGACTCGTCCCTTCGGGCGGCGCGAAGCTTGGGCCAACGAATAGGGGGCTCAAATGATGAAAATCGCACGCCGTCCTTTGCTGGCGGGTCTGCTGGCCGCACCGGCCTTGCGCGGCGCCAACGCGCAGTCGCGCATCGAAGGCAGTATCACGCTTGTCGCCTACGCGGGCATCTTCCAGGACAACTATACGAAGACCGTCGTTGAGCCTTTCCTCCAGCGCTTCCCTGGCGTCCGCGTGAACTACGTGCCGGGCGGCACGTCGGCGCAGATGCTCGGCACCGTCCGCGCGCAAGCGGCCGACCCTCAAGTCGACGTCGTGTTGATGGACGTCACGACGTCCCATATCGGCAATCTCGAAGGACTGTTCTCCGAAATCTCGCCGGCCGAAGCGCCGTCGCTCGCCGAGCTATATCCCGAAGCGCGCGCCGTGGGGCTCGACAAGTTCGGCCCGGCGGTCACGTTCGACAATCTCGTCATTGTCTACGACAAGCAAAATCTGAAACCCGAGATTTCGAAGCTCGCCGATTTGTGGCGCCCGGACCTAAAGGGGCTGGTCGCGCTGGCCGCCCCGCCGAATATCCAGGGGCTTGCGCTGACGGCGATGGTCGAGAAAATGGAGGGCGGCAGCCACACGCAATCGATCGACAAGGCGATCGCCAAGCTCAAATCGCTGGCGCCGTCCGTCCAGACGTTCGAACCCAATCCCGACGGTTATTCGCTGATCCTCAACGGCGTCGTGCGCGTTGCGACCGGCTGGAACGCGCGCGCTCAGCTCTATTCGGACGAAACCAACGGCCGTTTGGGCGTGCTTTTGCCGCCCGAAGGTTCGGTCTTCCAGATCAACACGATCAACGTCGTCAAGGGATCGAAGAACCGCGCGGCCGCCGTGGCCTTCGCCAATTACGCGCTGTCGCAGGAAGCGCAGAAGGCGTTCACCGAACGCATGTTCTATGCGCCGACGAACGCGGCGGCGGCGCCGAAGATCGATCCCAAGGCGATCGCGCGCACGGCCGTGAGTCCCGAAAATCGCGCGCGTATGATCCCGGTCGATTGGGTCGAGATCGTCAAAGTGCGCGACACGTGGAATAACCGTTGGCGGCGTGAAATCGTCGCCGCCGCGGGCCGCTGATCGCGTCCGCCGCGATGTCGCATCTGGTTCTGAAAGGCCTGGCGAAACGCTACGGCCGCAGCGTCGCCGTCGACGGTCTCGATCTCTCGCTGGCGAAAGGCGAGTCCGTGGCGTTGCTGGGGCCCTCGGGCTGCGGCAAGACGACGACGCTGCGCATGGTGGCGGGCCTGATCGCGCCCGATGCGGGATCGGTTTCGGTCGGCGGCGCCGATCTGACCCAAGCGCCCGCGCATAAGCGCGATATGGGCTATGTCTTCCAATCCTACGCGTTGTTCCCGCATCTCGACGTCGCGGCCAACGTGGCGTTCGGCCTGGACGAGCGCGGCGTCGCAAGGGCCGAGAAAGCCGCGCGCGTGCGCGAGGCCTTGTCGCTGGTGCGGTTGGAGGGACTTGAAGCGCGCCGTCCGCGCGAATTGTCGGGTGGCCAGCAGCAGCGCGTGGCGCTCGCCCGCGCGCTGGTTCTGCGCCCGCAGGTCCTGCTGCTCGACGAATCGCTGTCGAATCTCGACGCGCGTTTGCGCGAATCGATGCGTCACGAGATCCGCGACATCCAGCACCGTCTCGACATCACGACGCTGTTCGTGACCCACGATCAGACGGAAGCGCTGACGATGTGCGATCGGATCGCGGTGATGAACCGCGGCCGCATCGAACAGATCGGCACGGCGCGCGAAATATACGAAGCGCCCGCCACGCGTTTCGTCGCGGGCTTCGTCGGGCGCAGCAACGAATTGGCGCTGTCGCGCGATTCCGGCGGTCGGCCCGTGCTCGATGGCGCGCCTTTGCGTCTTCTGCGCGATCCGGGCGGTGCGGTCGATCTGCATATCCGTCCGCAGCATCTGCGCTTGGGGCCGGCCGGCGCGCCGGCATCCGATACGCTCAACCGGCTTACGGGCAAGGTCGCGCATTCGGTTTTCGTCGGCGATCGTTCCGAAGTGCTGGTGGACACCAACGCCGGGCGCATCGTCGCCGAATTGCCGCCCGGCGATGCGGCCCCGCCCGACGGCGCCGAGATCGTCCTGCTCTGGACGCCCGATTCGGGCCACGTCTTCGCGCGCGAAAGCGTATGAAAAGCGGAACGCGCCTCGTTCTGCTGGCCGTCCCGGGCGTCGTCCTGCTCGCGGCGATTTATGTCTGGCCGATGTACGGGCTCGGCCGGATGTCGTTCAACGAAACCGGGCCGACCGGCGCGATGGTTCCGGCCTTGTCGTCGAAGACATGGGGCGAGCTTTTCGCCGACCCCTTCGTTTTCGAGCTGACGTGGAATTCGATCCAGCTTTCCGTCGTGTCGGCGACGGCGGCGCTGCTTTTCGCCTATCCGCTGGCGCTGTTCCTGTTCCGCACGCAATCGCGCTGGCGGGGCGTGATCGCGGCGCTGGCCATCGCGCCCATGCTCGTCAACGGCGTCGTTCGGGTCTTCGGCTGGCTCGCCATTCTGGGCGATCGCGGCTTGGTGAACGCGGCGCTGCAGGGAATCGGCGTCACCGCGCAACCGGTACGCCTCGTCTACAACTGGACCGGCGTGACGATCGGGCTGACCGAAAGTCTGATGCCCTACATGATCCTGGCGCTGGTCGCCGGGTTCGGGCGTCTGGATCGATCGCTGGAGGAAGCGGCCGCCAGCCTCGGCGCGCCGCCGTGGCGGCGGTTCCTGCGGGTCACGCTGCCGTTGAGCCTGCCGGCCGTGGCGCTGGGGTGGCTGCTTTGTTTCGTGCTGGCGATGTCGGCCTATATCACGCCCAAGCTTTTGGGCGGCGGCCGCGTCTTCGTGCTGGCGACGGAGATCTACGAGCTTTCGATCACCAGCGTGAATTGGCCGCTCGCTTCGGCGCTCGCACTCTATACGCTCGTGCTGCTTTTGCTGTTCCTCGCCGCCTATAGCGCGTTGTCGCGGAGGCAGGCATGACGACCGGCGTGGGGGCGGGTCGGCTGCTGAGCGTCACGGCCGGCTTGGTCATCGTCTTGCTGTTCGCGCCCGCGATCATCGTCATGGTGATTTCGTTCTCGGCCGACTCCTTCGTCGTGTTTCCGCCCAGCGGCTGGTCGCTGCGCTGGTACGAGCGCTTGTTCTCGCATCCGGCCTTGATGGCGGGGCTGAAGCTGAGTTTGATCGTCGCGGCCTGCGTCTCGGCGCTGTCGCTGGTCCTCGGCATTCCGGCGGCGCTGGCACTCGCCAAGGGAAATTTCCCGGGCCGCGAGGCGATCAAAACGTTCTTCTTGGCGCCGCTGCTGTTGCCCACGCTCGTGCTCGGCCTTGCGCTGCTGCTCGCCTTCCAGCCTTGGGGCCTGGTCGCGACGCTGCCGGGAATCGTGCTGGCGCATCTGGTCGTCGCGTTGCCCTTCGTCGTGCGGATGATGGCCACGACCTTCTTGACCTTGCCCGACGACGTCGAAGCCGCCGCCGCGACGTTGGGCGCGCCGCCGTGGCGCGTGTTCTTGCGCGTGACGCTGCCGCTCGCCGCCCCCGGCGCGTTGGCGTCGGCGGCATTGTCGTTCCTGCTGTCCTTCGACGAGACCGTCATCTCGCTGTTCGTTTCCGGTCCGCGCGCCTCGACGTTGCCGGTCGAGATGGTGCGCTATGTCGAAGGCCGGACCGATCCGATGATCGCGGCGTTGTCCGCGATCCTCGTCGTCGGCACCATCGTCATCGCGATCGTCGTCGAACGCCTGGCCGGGCTGACGCGCGCCGTCGGCCGATAGGAGAAGAACATGCCCGAATACGTCGTCGAGAAAATGCCGGCCCAAGTGTCGGGCGAAATACTGGCGTTGCTGCGCGGGGTGGAGACGGCGACCGTCGGCCATTGGCGCCATTGGGGCTTCGTCGATCGCGCGGTGCAGCCCGTATTGGCCGGAAGGCGCGTCGCGGGCACCGCGGTCACGCTCGCCATTCCCGGGCCGGATTCGACGCTGCTGCACCATGCGCTGGGCTTGCTGCGCCCGGGCGACATCCTGGTCGTCGACCGGCTCGGCGACGACCGCCACGCGTGCTGGGGCGGCGGCGTCACCGTCGCGGCGAAGGCCGCGGGCGCGGCGGCGGGCGTGGTCGACGGACCTTGCACCGACCGCGAGGAAATCGAAGCCTCCGATTTTCCGATGTGGTGCCGGGGCCTCGCGCCGATCACCACGCGGCTCTACGATCTGGGCGGCATGCTGAACAAGCCGATCGCGTGCGGCGGCGCCGTCGTCATGCCGGGCGACGCGATCCTCGCCGATGATTCCGGCGTGCTGGTGCTGCCGCCGGGCGAAGCCGAAGCGGTGGCGCGCGCGGCCTTGGCGCGCCAGGAACGCGGCGAAGGCAACCAGAAGAAGGTCGCCGCGGGCGCCAAGCTCGGCGCGCTTTCGGGCGCGTCGGCGAAGGTTCTGGCGGCGCTGGAGGCGGCGGCGAAAACCTGAGCTAGACCACCAGATCGCCGGGGGCGGGCGCGCCGCCCTTCGACACCGCTTCGAAATTGGCGAACATCCGCCGCACCGTCGGTTCGAACAATTCCGCCGCGATGGCGCCCAGATGCGGCGTCAGCACCAGATTGTCGATGCCGATCAGCTTGCTGTCGGCGGGCAGCGGCTCGACCTCGAACACGTCCATCGCCGCCGCGTGGATGACGCCGCCGCGCAACGCCGCGATCAGATCGTCTTCGGCGACCACGCCGCCGCGCGCGAGATTGATCAGGATCGCCGTGCGCTTCATCGACGCCAAAGCCTTGGCGTCGATCATGTTCGCGGTTTCGGGCGTCAGCGGGCAATGCAGGCTGACGATGTCGGCGCGCGCGAGCAGCTCGGCGAGCGGCACGAGGCGCGCGCGCAATTCGGTTTCGATCTTCGCGTCCGCGCGGTTGCGCTGGAAATACAGGATCTCGCATTCGAAACCCACCAGGCGGCGCGCCAGCATCTGCCCGATCGCGCCGAAGCCGACGATGCCGACGGTCTTCTTCGCCAGCATGAAATTCTCGCGCGGCAGGCGCCCGCCGCGCCACTCGCCCTTCTGCATCTCCGCGTGGCCATAGGCGATTTGCCGTCCCGCCGCGAGCATCAGGCCGATCGCCATTTCCGCGACGGCGCCCGCGTTGCTGCCGGGCGTGCGCGCGATGCGGATGCCCAATTCGCGCGCCGTCTCGACGTCCAGATTGTCGACGCCCACGCCCCATTTGTGCAGCACTTTAAGCTTCTTCGCCGCGCGCAGGATATCGCCCGATACGGCGCGCTGGCCGGCGATCGCGTAATCGGCATCGACGATCGCGGCCTTGACCGCGTCGTCGTCGCGGCCCTTCGCCGCATCGATCTCGAAGCCGGGCGGCAGCAACGCGCGCATTGCCGCCACGCGTTTTTCGGCGAGCATGTCGACGACGACGATCTTTTCCATGTTCCCTCAGACTGTGAAACGCACGCCCGGCCGCGCGAGACCGCCGGAAATTCCGACGGGCGTGCCGTCGGCGCGCCAGCAGGCGGCCCCGGTCATCGTGCCGTCGGGCTCGAACGCGACGATACCCATGCCGCCGGCCACGCGCTTCACGCGTTGGATTCTGTGGCCGCGCTCGGCGAGCGCTTGCGCCGTCGCTTCCGGGATGCCGGGTTCGAGTTCCAGCGCGCCGCCTTCGGTCCAGACGCGCGGCGCCTCGGCCGCTTCCTGCGGCGACATGCCGTGATCGATCATGTTGACGATCGCCTGCATCGCCGACGGGAAGATGCGCAGCGCCCCCGGCAGGCCCAGCGCGAAGACGGGCTTGCCGTCGCGGATCGCGATGGTCGGCGCCATCGACGTGTAAACCCGCTTGCCGGGCGCGATCGACAGCGCGTTGCCCGGATTCGGATCGAAATTATGCATGTAGTCGTTGGCGATCAGGCCCGTACCCGGGATCGCGACGCAAGCGCCGAAGACGCCGTTCAGCGTTTGCGTCGAGGCGACGACGTTGCCGAACGCGTCGGCGACGCTGACATGCGTCGTGCAAGCCTTCTCGCCCGAGACGAGGCCCGGCCCCCAGTCTTGCGTGCGATCCATGCGGATCGTCGCGCGCCGCTCGGCCGCGTATTCCTTCGACACGATGCGCGCGACGGGCACGTCGACGAAGGCGGGATCGGCGGTCGCCACGGCCCGGTCCGCGAAGGCGATGCGCATGACTTCCGCCAGAAGATGCGTGGCGTCGGGCGAGGCGAAACCCAGCGCCTTGATGTCGTAGCCTTCGAGCAGATTGAGCATCTGCGCGATATGCACGCCCGCCGACGAGGGCGGCGGCGCGCCCACGATCTCGACGCCGCGATAACTCCCGCGCACGGGTTCGCGCTCGACGGGCTTGTAGGCGATAAGGTCGTCCGCATCGATCAGGCCGCCATTCGCCGCCATATAGGCGACGAGCTTTTCGCCGATCGGTCCGCCGTAAAGGGCGCGCGGCCCCATTTCGGCGATCAAGCGCAGGCTCTCGGCCGTCTCGGGTCGCATCACGCGCGTGCCCTTGGACAAAGGCTTTCCGCCGAGCAGAAAGGTTGCCGCAAGTTCGCTGTCGCGCGCCAAATCCTTGGCCGTGTCGGTGACGCAATCGACCAGATAATCGGTCGCGGCGAAGCCGCGCGAGGCGTAGCGGATCGCGGGCTCGACCGCACGGGCGAGCGATATCGTGCCGTAGCGCTCCAGCGCCAAGCACCAGCCGGCGAGGGCGCCCGGCACGGCGCAGGCCAGCGGCCCGAATTCGTTGACGCGGCCTTCGACTTCGCGCCGGCGCGTAAGTTCGGTCGAGACCGGCTTGTACATGTCGGCGCGCGCTTTGCGCGGTGCCGTGCCCAGCGCGTCGATGATCGTGTGGCGGCCGTCGGCTAAACGGATATGCGCGACCCCGCCGCCCAGTGGGCCCACCATCATCGGTTCGACGATCGACAGCGCGAAAAACGCCGTCACGGCCGCGTCGATGGCGTTGCCGCCTTCGAGAAGAACCTCCGCCGCCGCGGCCGATGCCAGCGGATGGTTGGTGACGGCCATTCCGCGCGAACCGCGCGCGGGCCGTTTTTCGCAAATGAACATTCGCCCGACGATACCTTCGAAAGGTCGTTCATTCAGTTTAGCGTCCGGGCCGGCGGACGCAATGATTCCCGTGATCGCCGAACGAAACGAGCGCTACCGGATCGCAACGGACCGTTCGAAATGCGGATACGTCATCCGCGAGGCCATGCCGAAGGCATAAAATTCGGCGTTCGCCGATCGCCTTCCAGCATGCCGCGCGTATGACCGGACTGGCGTTCCAAAAAGTCAGACGCTTGTTTCCCGCAGCGCGCCGCCCGATCTGCGGAAACCCCATACTTAACCAATTGAACTCATGCGTGTCCGCGTACGTCGGCTTGGTCGGGGGCGCGGGGTTCAATCCCCGTCGCGCCCACCGTCCGGATCGCCTGAAACTGCGGTATTTTCTGCCGCACTCAGCGTCGCGCGCGTTCCGGCGACAGGACGCGTTCGAGATAGCGGCTATAGGACGACATCACGAAGCACAGCGTGAAATAGACAATCGCCGTGTAGAGATAGCCTTCGACCTCGAAGCCTTGCCATTGCGAATCGCCCATCGCGGCGCGCAATGTGGTGAAGAAGTCGAAAATCCCGACGATCACCACCAGCGTCGTATCCTTGAACAGCGTGATGAACGTGTTCACCTGCGAGGGGATCGTCGCTTTCAGTGCCTGGGGCAGCACGATCAATCGCGTCGTCGGCCAATAGGACAGGCCGAGCGATTTGGCCGCTTCGTATTGGCCGCGATCGAGGCCCTGCAAACCGCCGCGAATCACTTCGGCCATATAGGCGGCGGAGAAGATCGTGTAGGCGACCTGAACGCGGACGAGCTGGTCGATATTCGTCCCTGCCGGGGCAAACAACGGCAGCAGAATCGCCGCCATGAAGATCAGCGAAACCAAGGGCACGCCGCGCACACCTTCGATCAAACCGATACAGGCATAGCGCAAAGTCGGCAGTTCGGATCGACGGCCGAGTGCCAGTAGGATTGCGAGCGGATAACCCGCCGCGAGGCCGAACACCGCGATGAAAACCGTCACGGTCATGCCGCCCCAGAGCCGCGTCGGCACGGCCGGCATGCCGGCAAAGCCGCCCATCATCAGCGCGAACATCACGATGGCGGCGGCGAGCCAAGCGTAAAGCAGCTTGCGCGACCAAAGCGCCCGGATCGTCGACAGGCCGGCGAGAGTGGCGAACAGCGTCAACGTGATCGCGGGCCGATAGCGTTCCTCGTACGGGTACAGCCCGAAGATCGACATCCAGAATTTCTCGCCGATGAACGCCCAGCATGCGCCCGCACCGGCGCGGCAGTCGGCGGCGCTGCCACGCCAAGTCGCGTCCTGCACCGCCCATTGCCATAAAGGCGGCAACGCGGCGGCGAGCAAAGCCGCGCAAGCCAGCGTCAGACCGATGTTCAACGGCCCGGTGAAGGCGGCGCGCAGCAGGGCGGTGACACTCGCCTTATCGGGTTTTGAGGGCGATGCGCGCATTGTAGACGTTCATTCCGACGGAGGTCGCCAGCGAAAGGATCAGATAAACGCCCATGAAGATCGCGATTGTTTCGATCGCTTGGCCGGTCTGATTGATGACGGTGTTGGAAACGCTGGCCAGTTCGGGATAGCCGACGACGACGGCCAGCGACGAATTCTTGGTCAGGTTCAGATATTGGTTGGTCAGCGGCGGGATGATCGCGCGCAACGCCTGCGGCAAAACGATGAGCCGGACGATCCGGCCGGGCCGCAGGCCCAAGGCGCGCGCGGCTTCCCATTGGCCGGCGGGCACGGTTTGAATGCCGGAGCGCACGATCTCCGCGATGAAGGCGGTGGCGTAGACGACCAGCCCGATCAACAGGGCGGTGAATTCCGGCGACAGCGTGCTGCCGCCAACGAAGTTGAAGCCGCGTAGTTCCGGCACGGACAGCGCAGGCGCACCGCCGACATAGAGCGCCGCCGCGATCGGCAAGGCGATCAACAGCGATAGGTTCTGATGCCAGATCGGTCGTGTCGTATCGCCGGATAGGTATTTCCGGCGCAGGAGATTGGCGACGCACAGCACGATCGCCGCCGCCAGGGCCCAGCCGATCGCGGCCTCTCCGTCGCCGAATTCGAAGGACGGGATCTTCAATCCACGCTGCGAGAGGTAGATGCCGGGCAGGGGATTGAGCGCTTGGCGCACCGGCGGCAGTTTCAGCATCACGACCTGCCACAGCACGAGTTGCAGTAGCAGCGGCGTGTTGCGCACGATCTCGATGTAAGCGCGCGTCAGCGCCACGACGACCGGGTTGGTCGTCAGGCGAAGCACGCCCAGCAGCGTGCCCATCACCGTCGCGATGATCGCCCCGGCGATGGCGACGCGCAGCGTGTTGACGAGGCCCACGCCGAGCGCACGCAGAATGGAATCGGACGGCGTATAGGGGATCAGGCTTTCGCCGATCCGGAACCCGGCCGTGTGGGAGAGGAAATCGAAGCCGAAGCGCAGGCCGAGGGCCGCGAGGTTTTCGCTCACATTGCCCGCGATCGCGTAAACGGAAAGCGCGAAGCCGATCAAGATCAGCGCCTGCGGCAGAAGCGTTTCGGGGCGGAGCTGGGCGCGCCAGCTCGCCGATCCGGGCGCCCGCGTCGCGATTTTCGTGTCGGACATTCGCAAACTTGCCTGCTGATAGCGAAGCGGGCGCCGAAGCGCCCGCCCACGCTTTGATCCGGTCGACCGGTCCCGCGTTACCGATGCGGAGCCGTATACATGATACCGCCGTTGTTCCAAAGGCGGTTCAATCCACGCTCCAAGCCCAGCGGCGTTTTGGGGCCGAGATTGCGGTCGTAAATCTCGCCGTAATTGCCCAGCGTCTTGATCAGCAGCAGCGCGTAGTCGTCCTTGACGCCCATGCCCGAGCCCAGACCGTCCTGCTTGCCGAGCAAGCGGCGGATTTCCGGATCGGTGCTCTTGGCCGCCATCTCGTCGGCGTTGGCTTGCGTGACACCAAGCTCCTCGGCGTTCACCAGCGCGTTGAACGCCCAGGTGGCGATCATGCGCAATTCCTCGTCGCCCTTCAGCATCGCGATGCCGAGGGGCTCCTTCGACAGCGGCTCGGGCAGGATCGTGTGATCGCCCGGCACCGGCAGCAGCTTGCGCTGCGAAGCGAGGGTGGTCATATCCGACGTAATGCCGTCGCAACGGCCTTCGGCATAGGCGCGGCGCAGATCGTCGCGCGAATCGATCACGACGGGCGTGTAGCGCAGGCGATGGCGCTGGAAGTAGTCGTTGAGGTTCAACTCGTTCGTCGTGCCGGGCAACACGCAGATCGTGGCGCCGTCGAGTTTCAGCACGCTATCCACGCCGATTTTGCGCGGCACCATGATCCCTTGCGCGTCATAATAGGTGATGGCGCCGTAGTTGAGACGCAGTTTCGTGTCGCGCGACATGGTGACGGTCGTGTTTTGCGTCAGGATATCGGCCTCGCCCGCTTGCAGCAGCGCGAAGCGGTTCTGCGGCGTGACGGGGACGACGACGAATTTCGTCGTGTCGTTGAAGATGGCGCCCGCGACGCTGCGGCAGATATCGACATTGAAGCCGGTCCACCGGCCTTGGGAGTCCGGCTCGCCGAAACCCGGATTCGACGGTCCCTGCAAACCGCATTTGAGGGCGCCGCGTTCCTTCACGCGGTCGAGCACCGGGCCGGCGGCGGCGGTGCCCGCCGCACCGGCGAGTGCTATGGCGAACATCGCGACGGCGGCGAACAGATTGCTACGCGTCATACTTGTCTCCCTGTTTTGGCTGATCTCGATAGATGTTTTATATGTAAAAGTCGTGTTTGATTATTATCGTACGCGCGCTATGCTGACCCGTCAAGTCGATTGGCGGAACCGCGACCGCGCGCCTAGACTTGGCGATGCGTTGAAAAGGGGATCGGCGACGTGGATCAAGCGAAGCAGCGTTGGCGGCGCCGGCCGGATGGCGCCAACTGGGGCGCGTTCGGGCCCGACGATCAGATTGGCCGCCTCAACCTGATCGACCGCGCGAAAGTGCTGCAAGGTATCGCCGAAGTGCGGGAGGGCCGGACCTTCAGCCTCAGCCTGCCGCTCGATCTTCCCGGTGGCAATTATCACGATCTGCG
Organism: Tagaea sp.; assembly: GCA_965228135.1. GTDB lineage: Bacteria > Pseudomonadota > Alphaproteobacteria > CACIAM-22H2 > CACIAM-22H2 > Tagaea. The sequence goes on along the minus strand of OZ245798.1, from coordinate 2,174,993 downwards.
CCGCCGTCCGCCTTGCGTCCATCCGGTGGAGCGCGACGGGCGCGTGAAGTTCAATCTGCGCCCCCACGCGGTGCGCACGGACGTGTTCAGCGACGATCACGTCCATCTCTACAATCAATTCTCGACGCATTGGGACGCGCTGTCCCATGCGGGTGCCGCGTTCGATGCCGATGACGATGGCCATGCGGAGATCCGCTACTACAACGGTTATCGCGCGGGCGAAGCGATCGTGCCGCCCGACGGGACGGGCAATGGCGGCGCACGCGCCCTGGGTATCGAGAATATGGCGATGGCGGGCGTGCAGGGGCGCGCGGTGATGATCGATCTTCGCGCGGCTTATGGCGACGCGCGGCGCATCGTCGGCTACGACGACTTGATGCGCGCGTGCGAACGGACCGGCGCCGCGGTCGAACGCGGCGATATCGTGTGCCTGCATACGGGCCAGGCGAGCGCGTTGCTCGCCGCCGGCAAAAATCCCGACCCCAAACTGCTCGACGGGTCGTTCTGCCATCTCGACGGCTGCGACGATGCGCTACTGCGTTGGATCGACGACAGCGGCCTGGCTGCGATTGCGGCGGATAACTATGCGGTCGAAGCGGTACCGCCGCGCATCGTGCGCGACGAAGGCCCGTATGAAGGCCTGCACGAACTTTGCTTGTTCAAGCTCGGTATTCATCTCGGCGAATTGTGGCATCTTGGGCCGTTGGCCGAGTGGCTCGCGGCGAATAAGCGCACGCGATTTCTGCTGACCGCACCGCCCTTGCGCCTGCCCGGCGCCGTCGGCTCGCCGGTCACGCCGATCGCGACGGTCTAGCGCCGCGTCAACTCATCCGGCCGGAGATCAATTGCGCGGTCTTGCAGACGCTGTCTTTGAGTTGCGTTTCGAGCTTGCTGAGATCGAACGCCGAATTCGGGCCGGCTATTTCGATCGCGGCGACGATCTCGCCGCGCGCATTGCGGATCGGGGCCGCGATGCTCGACCCACCTTGCTCGAACGAGCCGCGGCTGACGACGCAGCCGCGCGCGCGATCCTGCTTCAGCACGGCCAGTAATGCGTCGATGCTCGTCGGCGTCTGCTCGGTATAGGCCTTCAGCGGCGTGGTGCGATAAAGCGCGCGGACCTCATCGTCGGACAATTCGCACAACAGGACGCGGCCCATCGACGTCGCATGCGCCGGGCGCTTGCCGCCCAGCACGGCCGTACTGGTCATCGGATGTCGCGTAGGAACGCGCGCGACATAGATGATGTCCTGGCCTTCGCGGATGGCGAGATGCGAGGACGCCCCGGTTTCGTCGCGCAACGTTTCAAGATAAGGGCGCGAAATCTCGACGACGTCGAGGCTGGCGAGATACTCGAATCCCAGCGACAGAACCTTGGTCGTCAAACGATAGGTCTTGAGCACCGGGTCGCGTTCGACCAGGCCGAGAAACTCAAGCGTATAGAGCAGCCGGAATGCGGCGGAGCGCGACAGCGACAAGGCCTCGCCGATCGTCGTCAGCGTCATCTCCCGCGTGCTGCGATTGAAAAGATGCAGCGCTTCGATGCCGCGCTGCAGGCCCGGCACGACGTAGCGATCGTGATTGCGCGGAAATTCCGGCGCAGCGGCCGCCTTGGCGGGGGCGGCTTTCTTCGGCTTCGTCGTGGTGCGGGCGGGGCGGGGCATCAGCGCTGCCGATCTGCGGTCGAAGGGAGAATGTCGAGGAATAATTCGGGCCTGCGCGCGGCAATGTCAACGTGCCATCGCCGCGCGCGGAACCCCGGAGTCGCGTCAGGCGTGCGGCTTGAGGCCCAGTATCTGGCGCGCTTCGGCCGATGTGGCGATTTCGCCGCCGAGATTGGCGACGAGCGAAACGCCTTTCTCGACCAGCTCCGCGTTGTCGCGGGCAAGCTTGCCCTTGCTGATATAGACGTTGTCCTCCAGCCCCACGCGGACATGGCCGCCCAACAGCCACGCTTGCGCCAGCATCGGGAATTCGTGACGGCCGATGCCAAACGCCGCCCAGATCGCGTCCTGCGGCAGCTGTGAGCGGAAATAGAACAACGTCTCCGGATTGGCGACGGCGGAGTAGCGCACGCCGAGCACGATCTGGAACAGTGTGGGCGTACGGATCAGGCCGCGCTCGATGAAGCTTTTGCACATTTGCAGATCGCCGCCGTCGAACAATTCGATCTCCGGCAGCACGCCGGCGGCGTAGATCCGGTTCGCCATGATTTCGAGATTGCGCGGCGTGTTGATGACGACGGCCGAGCCCGAGAACATCGTGTTGAAGTCGAGCGTGCAGATCTCCGGCTTCAACGCCTCGACATGCGCAACGCGCCGTTCGGGACGGGTGAGGGTGGTGCCGGGGGCCGCGACCGACGGCTCGTCGTCGGACGGTACGAAGCGCCCGCCTTCGCCGGTCGAAAGATTGATCACGATATCGGAGCCCGAATCGCGGATGCGCCCGACGATTTCGCGGAACGCTTCCAGATCCATCGACCCCTTGCCGGTCTTCACGTCGCGCGCGTGGATATGTGCGACGGCCGCACCCGCCTTCCCGGCGTCGATCGCGGCGCGCGCGATTTCCGCGGGCGTGATCGGCAGGCCGGGATGTTGTTCGCGGGTCGTCAGATTGCCGGTGACGGCGCAGGTCAGGATCGTTTTGCGGCCCATTGTCTTGCCCTTGGTTTCTCGAGTGGTTGCGGGTGGCTTGCGCGACGTGACGAAGTGTGTTCCTATATAAAAACGTAAGTTTACAGATAAAACTCGTTGTCGTTATGAGCCACGCCCTTCTTCGACGCAAGCCAATTCTGTGCGCCCCATGCGCGGCGGATATGCTGTCCGCACGGCGCGGAGGATTCGTATGATTTCGGTATTGCGTATCGACGGCAGCCAAGACGGGCGGCGGCGGATCGAATTCACTTTCGACGGCAAGCCCGTTGTCGGTTTGTCGGGCGATACGGTCGCCGTCGCCTTGCTGGCGGCCGGTATCCGCACCCTGCGGCAAGGGGCGGAGGGCGGCGGCCCGCGCGGCTTGTTCTGCGCGATGGGCGTTTGCCAGGAATGCGTCGTCGTGGTCGATGGCGCCAATGTCGAATCCTGCCGTCTGCCCGTGTCGGACGGTCTCGACGTGCGGTCGGGCCGATGACGATCCAGGAATTCGACGCGATTGTGATCGGCGGCGGGCCGGCGGGTGCGAGTGCCGCGATTGCGGCGTCGCGCGAAGGCTTACGCGTGCTGCTGGTCGACGAGAACGACGCGGCGGGCGGCCAAGTCTATCGCCAGCCGATCGCCAAGCCCGCAACCGCGCCGACCGCCGACGCGTTGGCCGGCGAAGCGTTGCGCGCGGCGCTCGCTGCAAGCGACGTCGTGTTGAGCTTCGGCCATCGCGTGTGGTTCGTCGAATCCGGCTTTCGCGTTTGCGCGGTCGGTCCGGCCGGACCGGTCGAGTGGCGCGCGTCGCGTCTTGTGGTGGCAAGCGGCGCGCAAGAACGCCATCGTCCCGTCCCGGGTTGGACCTTGCCGGGCGTGATCGGCTTGGCGGGTGCCACGAATCTGTTGAAGGCGCATCGCGTGCTGCCGGGACGACGTGTGTTGGTCGCGGGAACGGGGCCGCTGTTGCTTTATGTCGCCGCAACGATTCTCGAAGCCGGCGGCGACGTCGCCGGTATCGTCGATGCGCGCGGCCGGGCCGATTGGCTGCGCGCAATCCCACAATTGCTGGCGCGGCCCGATTTGATGGCGCGCGGCGCCAAATGGTATTTCGCCCTGCGGCGTGCGGGCGTGCCGATCCACCATGGTCATATTCTCAGCCGCGTTGAAGGGACCGGCACCGTCGCGCGCGCCATCGCGAAGCCGATCGTCAACAACGGTGCGCCGATCGCGATCGACTGCGATTCGGTCTGCTATGGCTACGGTCTCATGCCGGCGACGGAGATCGCGCGGCTGCTCGGTGTCGAACATAAGTTCGTGCCCGAGCGGGGCGGTTGGGTGCCGGTCATGGGCGACGATGGCGCCACTTCCATCCCCGGCCTTTACCTGTGCGGCGATGGCGCGGGCGTGATCGGGGCGGCGGCCGCGTCGATCCAAGGATCGCGCGTCGGCGCCGCCTTGGCGCAGGCATCGGGTGCCCCGGATAATTCATCGCTGCTCGCGCGCGCGAAGCGTTTCGGCGCGGCGATGACCACGCTTGCCGAACCACCGGCCGCCGCGTTGGACGCGATCACGCCCGAGACGATCGTCTGCCGCTGCGAAAATCTGAGCCGTGCGACGCTCGACGACGCCATTCGCGCGGGCGCCCACACCGTCAATGCGCTGAAAGCGGCGACGCGCTGCGGCATGGGCGCTTGTGGCGGCCGGGTTTGCGAAGACACGGCGGCGGCGTTGATCGCCGTTGCGACCGGCTTGCCGCGTGCGGCGATCGGCCAAGCGACGTCGCGTCCGCCGTTGCGCCCCGTACCGCTGGGCGTTCTGGCGGGCGAGTTCGACTACGCATCCTTGCCGATGCCGGAGCCCGCCCCGCAATGACCGGCGCGCTTCCGACAACGCGATGCGACCTGACCGTGATCGGCGGCGGTTTGATGGGCTGTTCGGCCGCGATCGCCGCGGCCGAGGGCGGCATGCGGGTCGTGCTGATCGAGAAGGCGGATCTGGGATCCGGTGCGTCGGGCGTCAATGCCGGCACGCTGTCGCTGCAGATCAAGCGCATCAAGCTGATGCCCTACGCGTTGCGCGGCCACGAAATCTGGCGCGCCGCCGGCAATAAAGTCGGATTCCGCGAGACGGGCGGCTTGACGCTCGCCTTCAACGAAGCGGAGGCCGAGCGGCTCTCCGCGAATATGGCGGCGAAGCGCGCGGCGGGCGCGCCGATCGAAATGCTGAGCGGTGCCGAAATCCGCCGCCTCGAGCCGGAACTCAATCCCGATGTCGTTCTCGCCAGCCATTGCGCGGCCGACGGCTACGCCAATTCGAGCCTGACCGGCCTCTATTATCGCGGACTTCTTGCGGCGGCGGGTGTGGAGCTGCGCGAGCATCGCCCCGTTTTGGCGATCGACCGCGCGGCGGGACGATTCCAAATTCGCACCGCCGATGCGGTGATCGATTCAAGCCGCGTGTTGATCGCGGCGGGCGCTTGGACGAAGCCCATCGCCGCAATGTTCGGCGCCGATCTGCCGATCCGCGTGCGGATCAACACGGTCTCGGTCACCGAACGCTGCGCGCCGCTCGTCACCGCAGCGATCGGCCATGCGACCGGGCTGCTGACCTTGAAGCAGAAATCCAACGGTACCGTCCTGATCGGCGGCGGCTGGCAAGGCAAAGGCACGCCCGAAGAAGGGCGCGGCCGCGTTGCGCCGGAAACGCTGCTGACGAATATCCGCTTGGCGCAGTTCGCGTTGCCCGCTCTGGGAAATGCGCGGTTGATGCGCGTGTGGACCGGTTTCGAGCCGAACGTCCCCGATTTCTATCCGCTGGCCGGCGCGCTGCCCGGCGTGTCCGGCGCCTATGTGCTGGCTTGCGTGCGCGGCGGCTACACGATCGGTCCTTATATCGGCCGCCTGATGGGCGACCTGATCCTCGATCGCGAGCCGGAAATGCCGCTGTTCGATCCGGCACGCGTCCTGCCGACACAAGCTTCCCCGAACGAATCGATTTCCCAAAGGAGCATCCCATGAAGAACCCGAATTTCCGCGGCGTGATTCCGGCGTTGACGACGCCGTTCCGCGAAGACGCGTCGCTCGATGTCGACGGATTTTTCCGTCTGGCGCAGATCGTCGTCGAAGACGGCGTGAACGGCCTGCTCGTCAACGGCTGCACCGGCGAAAGCTGGTCGCTGACCGAGGCGGAGCGTGCGACGATCTTCCGCAAGGCGGTGGAAGCGGCGGCCGGCCGCGTGCCGGTCGTCGCGGGTTGCAGCGCCATCTATGCCGACGAGGTGATCAAGAAAACGCATCAGGCCGCCGATGCGGGTTGCAGCGTCGTCATGGTCTCCGCGCCCTGGTACGTGATGCCGGGCGAGGAGGAGATCGCCGATCATTTCAAGCGCGTGATCGCGCAAAGCCCGTTGCCGATCCTGCTCTACAACATTCCGCGCCGGACGGGCGTGCATCTCAGCCTCAAGCTCGTCGATCGTCTCGCCGACGAGGATAAGGTGATCGCGATCAAGGAAAGCTCCAAGGATTGGGGCACGCTGTCGTCGATCATTCGCAAGGTCAGCGACCGCATCGGCGTGTTCGCGGGTTATGCCAGCTTCTTCGGCCTCGCGGCGCTGTCCGAAGGCGCCGTCGGTTATATGGATTCGGGCACGCCGGTCTTCGGCTCGACCTCGCCCGCTTTCTACAAAGCGGCGATGGCGGGCGACCTTGTCACCGCGCGCCGCATCCAGACGGAAATGGCCGGCATGCTCGACTCGTTCTTCGGGCTCGGCACGTTTCCGGCCAGCGTGAAAGCCTCGCTCGATCTGATCGGGCGTCCCGGCGGGCGCACCCGCGATCCGATCCGCCCGTTGACGCCCGCCCAGCGCGAGGAATTGCGCCGCGTGATGGAGAAAACCGGCTTCCTGCAGCGCGCGCGGGCGCGCGTCTGATTTCGAACGGCACACGACGGAGAACACAATGACGATCAGCACCATCGACGCGTCCGCGCGTCAGGCTCGAACGAACGATTTCTATGGCGCGCTGCATGCCCGGGCGGCCGAAATCGAAGCGCGCTATCGCGCGTTGACGCCCCGCTCGGCGGCGCTTTACGCGCGCGCGCAAAAGGTCTTCCCCGGCGGCTTCACCCGCGACGCGGTGATGCGCAATCCCTACGCCACCTTCGTCGACAAGGGCGAAGCGTCTTGCGTCGTCGACGCCGATGGGCGCCGGATCAACGACTTCTGGTTCAACGCGACGTCGCTGCCGTTGGGGCACGCGCATCCGACCGTCGTCGCGGCGGCTAGCGCGCAGCTTAGCAAGGGCACCGCGTATTTCGCGCCGACGGAAGCCGAATTGGCGCTGGCCGAATTGCTGCTCGGCCGTTTGCCGAGCGCGCAGCGTATCCGTTTCGCCAATTCGGGCAGCGAAGCCGTGATGATGGCGGTGCGCTTCGGCCGCGCCTTCACCGGCCGTCCGTTGATCGTGAAGTTCGAAGGCAGCTATCACGGCTCCTACGACGACGTCAGTTGGTCGGTCAGCCCGCCGGTGGCGAAATCCGGTGATGCCGCGTCGCCCATTCCCGTCGCGGAAAGCGGCGGCTTGGCGGGCAGCGGCGGACGCGTCGCGATCCTGCCGTTCAACGATAGCGCGGCACTGGAGGCTTTCGTCGCCGCCAATCACGCGCAGATCGCTGTGCTGCTGGTGGAGCCGATGGCGAACCGGATCGGTTTGCTGATGCCGGACGCCGAATTCCTGCGCACCGCGCGGGCACTTTGCGACAAGCACGGCATCGTGCTGGTGTTCGACGAAGTGATCGCGTTCCGCGTGGGCTACAACGGCGCGCAAGGGATCGCGGGCGTGAAGCCGGACGTGACGACCTTGGGCAAGATCATCGGCGGCGGCTTCCCGGTCGGCGCCATCGCGGGCCGGGCCGATATTCTCGACCTGTCGGCCCCGGACAAGGCGAACCGTGTGACCCATGCGGGCACGTTCAACGCCAACCCGATGGTCGCGGCGGCGGGCTACGCGACGATGAACGCGTTGACGCCGGAGGTTTTCGACCGCTTGGCGGCGACCGGCGCCATGATCCGCCAGCGGCTGACGGCGATCTGCGACGGCTTGCCGTTGCAGGTTACGGGCTCCGGCTCGCTGTTCAAGATCACCGCAACGGGCCGCAACATCCGCAATTATCGCGACGCGGCGACCAGCGACAAGAAATGGGAAACGACGGCGTCGTTGGCGCTGTTGACCGAAGGCTTCCTGCTGACGCCGTCTTGCTCGGGCACCGTTTCGACGGTCACCACGCCCGAACAGGTCGAGGCGTTCCTGTCCGCCTTCGAACGCATCGTCAAACACTGAGCAATGAGCCGAACATGACCGACACAACCTCGATCCTGGCGCCCACGCTTGCCGGAAAATCCGCGCTCGTCACCGGTGGCGGGACGGGTATCGGCTATGCGATCGCCGCGATGTTCGCGCAAGCGGGCGCCAAGGTGACGATCTCCGGCCGCACGAAGAACATGCTTGAGGCGGCGGCGGCGAAGATCGGCGCGCATGCCGTCGTGGCCGACGTAGCGTCGGAGGCGGATGTTTGCCGCCTCGTCGCGGCGACGGTCGAGCATCACGGCGGCGTCGATATTCTGGTGAACAACGCCGGCGTCACCGGCCAGGTCGCGAACGCCGAGGATATCGACGTGGCCGAATGGGATTCGGCGATGGCGATCAATGTGCGCGGCACGATCCTGTGCATCAAGCATTGCGTGCCGCAGATGAAGCGGCGCGGTGGCGGATCGATCATCAACATGTCGTCGCTGATGGGCTTGCGCGGCTATCCGATGCGCAGCGCCTATACCGCCACCAAATTCGCCGTCATCGGCATCACCGAAGCCGTGGCGCAGGAAGTGGGCGTGCATAAAATACGCGTGAACGCGCTTTGCCCCGGGGCGGTCAACGGCGAATTGATGCAGCGCGTGATCGCGGCGCGGGTGGCGAAAGAAGGCCGCCCGGCGGACGAAATCATCCGCGAGAACTACACCAACAAGGCTGCCCTGCGCCGCTGGGTGGAGCCCGAAGAAGTGGCGCGCATCGCGCTTTTTTTGGCGAGCGACGAATCGTCGCCGATTACGTCCGAGCGTATCAAAGTCGACGCCGGCCGGATGTGAGAGCGGATGTTTCCCGCAGATCGAATATTGATCTGCGGGAAATCCCGTGGCGTCAAAAACTCGGCAGCGGTTTGTAGCGCCGTTCGCCCACGATGCCGCGCACGTAATCGGCACCTTTACGCGCCTCGGCCGCGATCGCGGGCAGGTCGATCGTGGTGAGTTCGCCGCGATCATAAAGCACGCGGCCGGCGACGATCGTTTGCAGCACTTCGCCGCGCGTGGCGAAACGCACGATCTCCGACGGCAGGTTCTGCATCGCCAGCAAATGCGGCGCGTTGCCGTCGAGCACGACGATATCCGCCGCCTTGCCGGTTTCGAGCGAGCCGGTGAGATCGTCGAGGCGCAGGGCTTGCGCACCCTCGATCGTCGCCATCGCCAGCAATTCGCCCGCGGTCAGGAATTCGGGATCGTAGGCGCCCACACCGAATTTGGCGCCGTGGATCAGCCACGCCGCGCGCATGGCGACGAACATATCGTTGCCCTGGTTGTCGCAGCCCAATGTCACGCGGATGCCGCGCGCTCGGAAGCGCGGTAGATTGGGGATCGCGTTCATATTGGCGACGCATTCGACCGGCGAATGGGCGAGGGCGGCTTTGCCTTCCGCCAGCAACTCGATCTCGCGCTCGCTCGCCAGCACGGCATGGACCGCGACCAGATGCTCGTCGATCACCCCCAGATCGGCGAGACGTTCGATCGGCCGGCGGCCCCAGATGGACAGGCAGAATTCCACTTCCTCGCGGTCGCGGCCGACATGGACCTGCAGCGTCGCATCGTTCTTGCGCGCGATCGCGGCTCCTTCACGGAAATAGGTTTCGGAGAAGCCGAGCAAAGCGGAGGCGTTGACCGCCCCCCGGATCAAGCCTTTGCCGCGTGCGGGATAGCGGCGCAGGAAATCCTCGGTATGGGCGAGATCGGCCTCGGCCTCGCCGGGGCGTTTCTTCAGCCAGGATTTGTCGCGCAGCTGCGCGTAGAGGGCGGCGTGATGGAAGTCCTGATCCGGGGCGCCGCGGGCCAGGGCGCAGCGAATGCCGGTTTCTTCGATCGCTTGGACGATCGCGGGCTCGTGCGCGGGGTTCAGCGTGCCTTCGCACATCGTGGTCACGCCCGCGCGCAGCAATTGCGCCGCGATCAGCTTGACGGTAACGCCCGCCTGTTCCGCGTCCAACGAACGTTGGGCGGGCGAATAGATGCGCGGGATCATCGGCAATTCGTTGCTGGTCAACGAGCGCACGAAGCATTGCGTGCAATGCGTATGACCTTCGATGAAGCCGGGCAGGACGATGGCGGCGGGGCCGCCCAGCGAACGGGCGGCCGTGTAGCGCTTGGCGATGTCGGCGGCGGTTCCCATCGCGACGATCGCGCCGTTCTTCACGGCAATGGCGCCGTCGTCGAGCACGCGGCGTTGCGCGTCCATCGTGACGATGCGTCCCGTCACGATCAAATCGGCGTGTTCCTGCTGCACTTATGCCCCCGTTAAAGCGCGATGAGATTGCGGCCGGCGAGTTTCGCGCGGTCGATCTCGTCGTAGATGTCTTTGATGGTTTCCATATGCGCGAGCATGGCGGCCCAGGCCGCTTCGCCGTCGCGCGCGCGGATGGCGCGCACGATCGGCTCGTGCTCGCCGGTGAATTTGTCGCGCCGCTCGGGCTTCAGCGCCGAGTTGCGCATCGCCCCCCAGGCGATTTCGCGCCGTGCGACGTTGATCGTTTCGAACAGGCTGAGCAGCAGCGTGCTGCCCGAGGCGACGGCGACCGCGCGGTGGAAGGCCTCGTCCGCGACCTCGTAGACGTCGACGCTGCGCGCGGTGGCGCAGCGGCGCAGCGCATCCTCGATCGCGTCGATCTGGGCGGGTGTGGCGCGCAATGCGGCGGCGGCGGCGAGTTGCGGCTCCAAGATGCGCCGCGCCTCGGCGATTTCCTTGGGCGTGGTGTGGCGGGCGATCGAGCGCGGATCGAGCGGATCGGCGGCGGGGCGGGGGCCGGGGAACGTGCCGCGCCCGACATGGCGCCAGATGCGGCCCTCGCTCTCCAACCGGTCGAGCGCCTTGCGCACCGCATGGCGGGTGACGCCCAAGCTTTCGCTCAAATTCCGTTCGGTCGGCAGCGCTTGGTCGGGATTTGCCTTCGCGGCCTCGACGATGTTCTCGATCGCCTTCTCGATGGAATCCGTCAGCGCCGTCCCGGTTTCGATTTTCACGCCCATTTTAGCAACCAATTCTGCAATGGTCGAATGCACTTTGCCCCGCGATTGGCGTAAATTCCAGGCATAGTTTCGTCGGCGAGGAAGAATGGCATCGATTTTATCGGTATCGATTAGCCAACTTGCACGTGCCGGGCCGCAACCGGGCGGGGGCATTTCCGGCGCGGCCCGATCTTTGCTGCAACAAATTTCGACCAATCGTGACCAAGGGGGTTTCACCATGTCGCTTCGTTCCGCTCTCGGTGCCGGCTTGATCGCCGGGCTTCTCTTCGCCCTGCCGCAAGCGCAGGCCCAGCAATCGACCACGCTGACCGTGGCCAATAACGGCGGTGCGGCTGGTGTGGGCTTCCGCGAGGCCTATTACAAGCCGTGGACGGCGGCGACCGGCCGCCAGGTGATCGACGACAGCTTCAACCAGGAACTGGCGCGGCTGCGCTCGCAGGTCGAAACCAAGAACCTTATCTGGGACGTCGTCAGCGTCACCGCGATCAACGAAGCGACCGCGTGCGAGGAAGGCCTGCTCGAGCAGATCGATTGGTCGAAGATCCTCGATCCCAAGGATTTCGAGGGCGTGGGCGGGTTCGGCAAATGCGGCATCCCGAACAATTTCGTGTCGGGCGGTCTGGTCTATGACGGCGACAAGTTCCCGAACGGCACGGGCCCGAAGACCTGGCAGGATTTCTGGGACGTGCAGAAATTCCCGGGCAAGCGCGGGCTTCTCTATCGCGCCGAGCAGACGATGGAAGTGGCGCTGATGGCCGACGGCGTGGCGCCGGCCGACGCGATGAAGGTGCTGGCCGCACCCGGCGGTGCGGATCGCGCCTTCCGCAAGCTCGCCGAACTGAAGCCGCATATCCGCTGGTGGAAGAGCGGCGACGAGTCGATGCAGAACATCCTGAGCGGCGACGTCGTCATGACCTTCGCGTGGAACGGCCGCGTGTCGACCGCCAATCGCGCCAACAAGCGCAATCTGAAGATCGAGTTCGGCGCGGGCCACGTCTCGGGCAGCCAGATGATCGCGGTCATGAAGGGCACGCCCAAGAAGGACATCGCGATCGAGTTCATCAAATTCACCTCCGCCCCGCCGCAGCAGGCGAATTTCGCGCGCGCCATCGACTACGCGCCCGCGAACGACAAGGCCTACCCGCTGATGACGGAACTCGAACGTTCGACGCTGCCCAGCGGCCATCTGCATCTCGCCTCGCTGCAATCGGGATCGCTCTATCTCGATTTCTGGCTCAATAACGGCGACGCGCTGTTGCAGCGCTTCATCCAATTCGCCGCGCAATAACGCGACCCGAACCCGAAAGGATCCCGACGATGCCACTTCCCCTCGCGGCATTCGGCGTGCTGGCGGCCCTCGTGGCCGCCGGCCCGGCGGTCGCCCAGCAACGCCAAGTCACCCTCGTGAACCAAGGCGGCGCCCCCGCCGACGCGCAGCGCGTCGCCGTCTTCGAGCCGTTCGCCCGCGAAACCGGAATCCGCGTCGTCGTGGATACCTATAACCAGGAACTGGCGCGGCTGCGTTCCCAGATCGAAACCAAGAACCTGATCTGGGACATCGTCAGCCTCAATCCGATCAACGAAGCGGCGGGCTGCGAGGAAGGCCTGCTCGAGAAGATCGATTGGAAGCAGCTTATCCCCGCGAAGCCGTTCGAAGCGGTGGGCGGATTCGGCGCTTGCGGCGCGCCCTATCTCATCTCGCCGGGCGTTCTCGCTTACGATTCCGACAAGCTGAAGGGCGATCAAGCGCCGACGAGCTGGCAGGATTTCTGGAACGTCCAGAAATTCCCCGGCAAGCGCGGCTTGCTGTACCAGCCCGATCAGATGCTGGAAGTGGCGCTGATCGCCGACGGCGTGGCGCCGCCCGACGTGCCCAAGGTGTTGACCTCGCCCGGCGGCGTGGATCGCGCCTTCCGCAAGCTCGGCGAGATCAAGCCGCATGTGAAATGGTGGCGCAGCGGCGATGAATCCATGCAATTGCTGCTGACCGGCGAAGTGACGATGGGCTATGGCTGGCAGGGCCGCGTGCTGGCCGCCAACGCGACCAACAAGCGCAATCTCAAAATCGTCTGGCCCGCCGGCTACGTGAACGCCATCATCTATCTGGGCGTCATGAAAGGCACGCCGCGCAAGGACGATGCGATCAAGCTGATCCAATACAATCTGTCCACACCCGCGATGGCGCGCTATGCCGACATCATGGGCCTGCCGCCGGCCAACGCGGACACCTATCCGCTGCTGTCGGAAGCCAAGCGCGCGGATCTGCCGGGCCAGTATCTCGATCGGGGCATGATGCAGGGCGGTTCGACCTACATCAATTTCTGGCTGGATAACGGCGACGCGATCCGCCAGCGTTTCGCGACGTTCGTGGCGCAATAGAAGCGTGAACGCGACGGCAAGTACCGAAACGGCGCGTCGCGGCGGGGGCATCGACCTTCGCCGCGACGTTGCGCGCGCGGAACGGCGGCACCGTTTCACCATGCTGGCGCTGATGGCGCCCAGCGTGGTGTTCGTGTGCTTGGTCTTCGTGTTGCCGATCGCGCTGTTCCTGTTCCGCGCGGTCGATAATTCCGACGTGCCGCAAGCGCTGCCGAAGCTCGCTTCGGTCATCGGCACGTGGAACGAGGGCACGTTGCCGCCCGAACCCGTCTATCGCGCCTTGGTCGAGGATCTGACGGCCCTGCGCGGATCGTCGGAATTGGCGGTGCTCGCCCGGCGCTTGAACTACGCGCTGCCCGGCTTTCGCGGCACGTTGACGCGTACCGGCCGCATGTTGCCGGCACTGGACGTGCCGTCGGCGAAGGATGCGCTGATCGCCGTCGACGCCAAATGGGCCGATCCCGAAATCTGGGCGGTCTTGCGCCAGCAATCCGGCCCCGTCACCGATTTCTTCCTGCTGACGGCGCTCGATCGTAAACGCGACGTCGCGGGCGAGATCGTGCCCGTCGCAGGCGATCAGGCGATCTTCATCGATCTCTATGGCCGCACCTTATGGGTCAGCCTGGGCGTCACGCTGCTCTGCGTGATCCTCGGCTTTCCGATCGCCGCGGCGATGGCGCGCGCGACACCCGCGACGGCGAACTGGATGTTACTCGGCGTGCTCGTGCCCTTCTGGACGTCGCTGCTCGTGCGCACGACAGCCTGGGTCATCCTTCTACAGAACGAAGGCTTGGTGAACCGCGCGCTGATTTGGCTCGGCGTGCTGGATGCGCCGTTGCAACTCGTGTTCAACCGGACCGGCGTCTATATCGCCATGGTCCATGTGCTGCTGCCCTATATGATCTTGCCGCTCTACAGCGTCATAAAGGGCATCCAGCAAAGCCATTTGCGCGCCGCCGCGAGCCTGGGGGCTTCGCCGTTGCGGGTGTTCTTCACCGTCTATCTGCCGCTCAGCATGCCCGGCGTGGTGGCGGGGGCGACGCTGGTTTTCGTTTCGGCGGTCGGGTTCTACGTGACGCCCGCTTTGGTCGGCGGTCCGCGCGATCAGATGATCGGTTATTTCATTTCCTACTTCACGAACTCCGCCGTCAACTGGGGCCTCGCCTCGGCTTTGGGCGCGTTCCTGCTGTTGCTGGTCGCGATCACCTATCTGATCCTCGGCAAGCTGGTCGGCTTCGACCGCTTGAAGGTGCGCTGATGCAGGGTGCGCCCAAAACGCTGCTGCAACAGGCCGCCGGGGCCGCGTCGCGGATCTACACGATCGCGATGTTCGTGTTCCTGATCGCACCCGTGCTGGTCGTGCTGCCGCTGTCCTTCACGGCGGGGCAGATGCTCGTCTTCCCGCTGCCGGGCTGGTCGACGCAATGGTACGCGGAATTCTTCACCAACCCGCTGTGGACCGATGCGCTGCGCAACTCGGTCGTGATCGGCGTGCTGACGACGCTGCTCGCGACCGCCCTGGGCACGGCCGCCGCCGTGGGCTTGCATGGTGCGAAGTCGCGCTGGACCGGGGCGGTGATCGCGTTGCTGGTCACACCCTTGGCCGTGCCGGTGGTGATCGTCGCGGTCGCGACGTTCTATCTGTTCGCGTCGCTGCAACTCGTCGGCACGTTCCTGGGATTGGTTCTGGCGCATACCGTGCTGGCGTTGCCCTTCGTGGTCGTCACCGTTTCCGCGACGCTGCAAGGCTACGATCCGAATTTGACGCGCGCGGCCGCCAGCCTCGGCGCGACGCCCTGGCACGCCTTCCGCACGGTCACGCTGCCGATCATCGCCCCCGGCGTTATCTCGGGTGCGTTGTTCGCCTTCGTGACCAGTTTCGACGAGCTGGTCGTCGCGATCTTCCTGTCGAGCCCGCAATTGCGCACGCTGCCGCGCCAGATCTTCAGCGGCGTCAGCGAAAACATCAGCCCCGCGATTACCGCCGCCGCCGTGGTGCTGCTGTTCGTTTCGGTCCTCTTGATGGCGGCGATGGAGGCGCTGCGCCGCCGTTCCGAACGGATGCGCCGCGCGACGGAGAACGCGACATGACGACCACCGCCGATCTCGTCGTGCGCAACGCGACGATCGTCGCGTTCGACGGCACGAACCACCGTTATTTGCGCGACGGCGTGCTCGCCGTCGCCGGCGACAAGATCGTCCATGTCGGCAAATCCTTCGACGGTGCGGCCGCGCGCACGATCGACGCGAAGGGCAAGCTCGTCATCCCCGGCATGATCTCCACCCACGCGCATGTCGGCGCGCATGAAGGTGCGCGTCTGCTGCTCGATGCCGGGCGGCGCGATTTCGTGCGCTCGGGCTTTCTGCATTTCCTGCCCGCGCGCCGCGATGGCGGCCCGACCTTCCTTGCCAAGCAGAATGCGCGCGCTTCGATGCGCTTCGGCTTCGCCGCACTCGCCAAGCAAGGGGTGACGACCGTGCTGGCCTTTGCACCTGCTGGCGCCGATAACGGCGAAACGATGCTTGCCGTCGCCAAGGAAATGGGCATCCGCCTTGTTTGGGCGCCGGTCATTGCGGGCGGCCGTTACTGGATCGACAATACCGGCAAGCTCGATCGTGAGAACGACGAGAAGGCGGGCATGGCGGCGTTGGAGCGCAGCGTCGCCTTCATCGAAGCCCGGAAGGGCAAGGCGGACGCGATGTGGTCGGGCGTCATCGCGCTCGACGAATATCTCGTCTCCACGCCCGCGTTGCGCAAAGCCTGCCACGCGGCGGCGGCGAAACTGGGCGTGCCGTTCACGCTGCATTTCATCGAGCAGCATCGTGAGTTCTACGAAACGATGCAGGCGACCGGCCGCACGCCCGCGCAAGTACTCGCCGACGAAGGCGTGCTCGATCGGCGCACGCTACTGGCGCATTGCGTCTATCACGCGGGGCATAGCCTGGTCGGCTATCCGATGGAGGACGATGTCGGTCTGATCGGTCAAAGCGGTGCCGCCGTCGCGCATTCGCCGGTCGCGTTCTCGCGCCGGGGCGTGGCGTTCGAAAGCTTCGACCGCTTCCGCAAGGCGGGTGCACGCGTGTCGCTCGCGACCGATGCCTATCCGCTCGACATGCTGGGCGAGATGCGGATGGCCGCGATCATGTGCAAGACGGTCGAAAAGAATTTCGAAGCGGCCCCCGCCGCCGCCGTGTTCGCGGCGTCGAATCTCGTGGGAGCCGACGTGCTCGAACGGTCCGATCTCGGCCGCATTGCCGTGGGCGCCGCCGCCGATTTCGTGATGATCGATACGCACAACCTGACCTTCGGCGCCAATCCCGATCCGATCCGCGCATTGGTGCATCTCGCGACACCCGACATGGTCGATAGTGTCGTCGTCGCCGGCCGCATGATCGTCGAAGGCAAGAAGCTGACCGTCGCGGACGAAGCGGAAATCGTCGCCGATGTGGCGGCGTCCAGCCGCGCGATCTGGGATTCGCTGCCCGCCAGCGATTGGGCGGGGCGCGACGTGGCGACCGCCTATCCGCCCGCCTTGCAGAATTGGGAGGGCTGACGATGCAGCCGCATCCGCTGGTCCGCTTCTCCAAAGTCGACAAAAGCTACGACGGCGTTTCCTGCGTCGTGAAGTCGCTCGATCTGGATATCGCGCGCGGCGAGTTCTTGACGCTGCTCGGTCCCTCGGGTTCGGGCAAGACGACGACGCTGATGATGCTCGCCGGTTTCGAAGTGCCGACGGCGGGGACGATCCTGCTCGACGGGCGCGACATCACGCATTTGCCGCCGCACAAACGCGGCATCGGCGTCGTGTTCCAGAATTACGCGCTGTTCCCGCATATGAGCGTGGCGGAGAACGTCGCCTATCCGCTGACCGTGCGCGGCCTCGACAAAGCCGAAGCCAAGCGCCGCGTCGATACCGCACTCGATATGGTCAAGCTCGGCGGTTTCGGCGGACGGCGCCCCGCGCAATTGTCGGGCGGGCAGCAGCAGCGCGTGGCGCTGGCGCGCGCCTTGGTGTTCGAGCCCGATCTGGTGCTGCTCGACGAGCCGCTCGGCGCGCTCGACAAGCAGTTGCGCGAGCGCATGCAATACGAACTCAAACAGCTGCATGAGCGCCTCGGCAAGACGATGGTCTATGTCACGCACGACCAGTCGGAAGCGCTGACCATGTCCGACCGTATCGCCGTGTTCGACGACGGGCGCATCCAACAATTGGCGCCGCCGACCGAGCTTTACGAAAAGCCGGCCTCGTTGTTCGTCGCCGAATTCGTCGGCGAGAATAACCGCCTGGAAGGAACGTTGATCGGCACCGATGCCGGTATCGCGCGCGTGAAGCTCGACGAGGGCGGCGAACTGCGCGGCGTCGCGGCCGGGGATATCGCCCCCGGCGCCAAAATCGTCGCCAGCGTGCGGCCCGAACGCCTTGTGCTCGGCGGGGAAGGTCACGCCAATCGCTTGCGCCTGACGGTGGAGCGCGTCGTGTTCCATGGCGACGCGCTGCGCTTGGTGCTGCGCCAGCCGGGCGGCGGCGAGGTGATGGTCAAACTGCCCAACGCAGCGAAAGTGTCGCCGCCCGAACGCGGCAGTACGCTGGAGATCGGTTTCGATATCGCCGATTGCCGGGTGTTCGCGGCTTAACGCAGATCCGCCGACCGGCGCCTCGGACGCCGTAACCGTCCCGGCACGCCCCCTGCAAGCATCGGGGCGGATGTCCGCTCTTGAGCCCGAAGTCATTGATATCGTTCTCGTCGACGCCGACGCGTCGCGCGCCGCATTGGTGCGCGAGGCGCTCGACGGTTCGGGCTATCGTATCGTCGCGACACTCGGGCCCGGCGACGATGTGATCGAAGGCATTCGTCGGCATAAGCCGGGTCTCGTGATCGTCGATATCGAATCGCCCGACCGCGACACGCTCGATTCCATGAAGGCGGTGGCGGGCGAGGGCGCGCAACCGGTGGTCATGTTCGTCGACGAGTCGGACGAGCACGCGACGCGCGAAGCGATCCGCGCGGGCGTGAGCGCCTATATCGTGGACGGCCTCGCGCCCAAGCGCGTCAAACCCATTCTCGACGTCGCGGTCGCGCGCTTTCGCGAACATCAACGTTTGAAGGCGGAACTCGACGCGGCGCGCGCGGGTCTGGAGGAGCGCAAGACGATCGAGCGCGCCAAAGGCATTTTGATGGACAGCAAAGGTATCGGCGAGGAAGAGGCGTTCCGCACCTTGCGCAAACTCGCCATGGATCGGCACCAAAGGCTGGCCGATGTCGCGCGCGAACTCGTCTCCTTCGCGCAGCTTCTGAAACGTTGAGCGCACGAAATTTGGGCGCATGCGGCGGGCGTCTGCCCGTTTTTTATGGCGCGGGGTCGCGTTTCCGGTGCGCGACGCCGGTCGCGCGAACGGGGCCGGAATATCGGCCGGATAGCGAAATAGCGCGGTTCTAAGCCGATTGGCACGGGCGTTGCTGGATACCGACCGCACTGCACGCGTGCGGTCGCGGCCTCGGCAATGGCGTCGATGGCGCACCACACGCAAGCGACGGGCGACACGCCCCAGGGACAACGGCGTCCCGCAGAGATCAGACGCGCCATTAGCTCGGCGCGGGATCGATGCGGACGCCGTTTTTGTTTTTGGGCCTGGATTTCCGGGTGCCGGATCGAGTTGAGAGGACGAAAACCAAGTGCAAGGGCTCGAAAAAACGCAGCTGACATTGGGGTTCGTGCCTCTTTCCGATTGCGCGCCGCTGGTCGTGGCGCGCGAGAAAGGCTTCTTCGAGCGTCAAGGCCTGTCGGTCGATCTGTCGCGCGAGGCGTCGTGGGCGACGGTGCGCGACAAGGTCGCGGTCGAGGCGCTCGATGGCGCGCAAACCCTCGCCGCGATGCCTTTGGCGGCCACGCTGGGCCTCGGCGGCAATCGCAAGGCGATGGTCACCGGCATGACGATCGGCCTCAACGGCAACGCCATTGTTATTTCTCGCGAACTCTGGCGCGAACTCGACGACGGCTCGGGGCTCGATCCCAAGGCGACGGGCGAATCCCTGCGCCGCGCGCTCGACGCGCGCCGGGTGCGCGGTTTGCCGCCGCCGTGCTTCGGCGTCACCTTCGCCTATTCGAGCCACAATTATCTGCTGCGCTATTGGCTCGCCGCGTCGGGCATCGATCCCGATCGCGACGTGCGGCTCGTCGTCGTGCCGCCGCCGCGCATGCTGCGCAGCCTCGTCGACAACGAGATCGACGGCTATTGCGTGGGCGCACCCTTCGGGCAACTCGCGGTCGATTTGGGCGTCGGGCGCTTCGCCGCCGCGACCTACGAGGTGTGGAACAACCACCCGGAAAAGATCTTCAGCGTCACGCGTTCCTGGGCCGAGCGGCATCCCAACACGCATGTGGCGCTGGTGATGGCGCTGATCGAGGCGTGCCGCTGGCTCGACGATCCGGCGAACCGCTTGGACGCCGCGCGGCTGCTCGCGCGCGCGGATTATTGCGACGCGCCGGAATCGATCCTGATGGCGACGCTGGGCGGCACGGTGCAAACGGGGGCGGGGCCGCGCCATATTCCCGATTTCCACGTCTTCCATCGCTATCAGGCGAATTTCCCGTGGCGCAGCCAAGCGCTGTGGACGCTCGCCCAGATGCGCCGCTGGGGCCAGATCGGGCCGGAGGTCGACGTCTTCGCGCTGGTCGACGCCGTGTGCCGGCCCGACGTCTATCGCGCCGCCGCGCGCCGTTTGGGCGTGGCCGCGCCCGACGTCGATTTCAAAAGCGAAGGCACGCATCGCGAAAAATACATGCTCGAGACCGGCGAAGGCCCGATCGAGCTGGGTTCCGACATTTTCTTCGACGGCCGGATTTTCGACCCCGTGCCGCACGATTCAGATCCGGCGGGTGCGCCCGCGACACTCAACCTTAACGCCAAGGAGATCGAACGATGACCCGCAAGCTCGGCCGCCGCAGCCTTCTGAAGGGCGCATCCGCCACCGCCGCGTTGTTCGCCGCCGCGCGCGCGAGCTTCCCCGCCGGCGCCTTCGCGCAAGGTGCGGGGCCCGAAACCAAGAAAGCCGTGCTCGGCTATATCGCGCTGACCGACAGCGCGCCGCTGATCATCGCCAAGGAACGCGGGTTGTTCGCCAAGCATGGCGTGCCCGACGTCGAAGTCTCGAAGCAGGCTTCGTGGGGGGCGACGCGCGACAATATGGTGCTGGGCGGGGCCAGCAACGGCATCGATGGCGCCCATATCCTGCGCCCGATGGTTCATATGATCACGACCGGCTTGGTCACGCAGAACAACGTGCCCACGCCGATGTACGTGCTGCTGAACCTCAACGAAGATGGGCAGGCGATCTCGGTTTCCAACGAATACAAGGATCTGGGCGTCGGCAAGGATTCCTCGCCGCTCAAAGCCGCGTTCGAACGCAAGAAGGCGCGCGGCGGCGAGTTGACCGCGGCCGTCACGTTCCCCGGCGGCACGCACGATCTTTGGATGCGCTACTGGCTCGCCGCCGGCGGGATCGATCCGGACAGCGATATCCGCGTGATCGTCGTTCCGCCGCCCCAGATGGTCGCGAATATGCGCGTGGGCAACATGGACACGTTCTGCGTGGGCGAGCCGTGGAACGAGCAGCTCGTGAACCAGAATATCGGCTTCTCGGCGCTCACGACGGGCGAGCTGTGGTTCAACCACCCCGAAAAGGTGCTCGGCATGCGCGCCGAGTGGGTCGACAAGAACCCCAAAGCCGCGCAAGCGATCATGATGGCGGTGATGGAGGCGCAGCAATGGTGCGCCGGCGACGGCAACAAGGACGAACTCGCCAATATCGTCGGCCGCCGCCAATGGTTCAACGTGCCGCCGGCCGACATCAATCTGCGCCTGAAGGGCGACATCAATTACGGCAATGGTCGGGCCGAGAAAGGCACCAATCTGTTCATGAAGTTCTGGGGCAAGGGCGGCACGGTTTCCTATCCGTGGAAGAGCCTCGACACCTGGTTCATGACCGAGAATATCCGCTGGGGCCGCTACAAGCCGGATTTCGACGTGAAGGGCTTGGTCGACAAGGTCAACCGTTCGGATCTGTGGATCCAATCGGCCAAGGCGCTGGGCATTTCGGATCACGTGTCGGGCGATTCGCGCGGCGTCGAGACGTTCTTCGACGGCGTGAAATTCGATCCCGCCAACCCGGCCGAGTATCTCAAATCGGTGCGCATCAAGCGCGCTGCGGTCTGAGAAAGCGCATGGCCATGGGCATGCCCGCACGCAAACTCGAAACGGTGCCGGCGGCGAAACCCGCCGCCGCGATCCTGCCGCTGAAGCGCGCCGAACCTTCGCTGGGCGCGAAGGTGAAGCCGGTTCTGACGGCGCTGTGGACCAATCTTCTGCCGCCGGCCGTCACGATCGCGATCCTGCTGGGCATCTGGCAGATCGCCTTCGACCGGCCCGGCGCCACGCTGCCGGCGCCGACCGTCGTGTGGGATCAGGCGTTCGACCTGATCGCGGAACCGTTCTACGTCGCGGGTTCGCAGGATATGGGGCTCGGCTGGCGTGTACTCACCTCGCTCCAGCGCGTGGCGATCGGCTTCGGCCTCGCCTCGATCGCGGGTATCCTGGTCGGCGCGATCATCGGGCAGTCGATCTGGGCGATGCGCGGACTCGACCCGGTCTTCCAAATCCTGCGCACGGTGCCGCCGCTCGCGTGGCTGCCGATTTCCTTGGCGGCGTTCCGCGACGCCAATCCCTCGGCGATCTTCGTGATCTTCATCACGGCGATCTGGCCGATCCTGATCAACACGGCGGTCGGCATCCGCAACATCCCGCAGGATTACCGGAACGTCGCGCAGGTGCTGCGGCTCAACCCTCTCGAATTCTTCGTGAAGATCATGCTGCCCGCGGCGGCCCCCTACATCTTCACGGGGCTTCGCATCGGCATCGGCCTCGCGTGGCTTGCCATCGTCGCGGCCGAAATGCTGACCGGCGGTGTCGGCATCGGCTTCTTCATCTGGGACGCGTGGAACTCCTCGCGCATTCCCGACATCGTCGTGGCGCTCGTCTATATCGGGCTCGTGGGTTTCGCCCTCGACCGGATCGTCGCCTTCGCCGCCACGCGCGTGACGCGCGGCACGGCTTCGAACTAAGGGGAGGGTGGAAGATGAGCATCCAAGACGCCTATCTGAAACTCGACCGGATCGACAAATCCTTCAAGCGCGGCGGCACGGTCAGCGAGGTGTTGCGCGACGTCAATCTCGAGATCGCGCAAGGCGAGTTCGTGTCGATCATCGGCCATTCCGGCTGCGGCAAGTCGACGCTGCTCAACATCGTCGCGGGCCTCGCCGACACGTCCAAGGGCGTCGTGTTCCTCGACGGCCAAGCGGTCGAAGAACCCGGCCCCGATCGCGCGGTCGTGTTCCAGAACCACTCGCTGCTGCCCTGGCTCACCGTCTACGACAATGTGCGCCTGGCGGTCGACAAGGTGTTCGGGCGCGCGAAATCGAAAGCCGAACGCCACGATTGGACGCTGCAGCAGCTCGAACTCGTCCATATGGGCCACGCCAAGGACAAGCGGCCGGGCGAGATTTCCGGCGGCATGAAGCAGCGCGTGGGCATCGCGCGCGCCCTCGCCATGCAGCCCAAAGTGCTGCTGATGGACGAGCCTTTCGGCGCGCTCGACGCGTTGACCCGCGCGCATCTCCAGGACTCGGTCATGGAGATCCATGCGCGCTTGGGCAACACCGTGCTGATGGTCACGCACGACGTGGACGAGGCGGTGCTGCTCTCCGACCGTATCGTGATGATGACCAACGGTCCGGCGGCGACGATCGGCGAAGTGCTCGACGTGCAGCTCGCGCGGCCGCGCAAGCGCCTGGACCTCGTGACCAACCAGACCTATCTGTCGGCGCGCGCGTCGGTGCTCGAATTCCTCTACGCGCGCCACAAGGCGCCGTCGATCGCCGCATGAGTGTCGCGTCGTCGCGCGTCGTCGTCGTCGGGAACGGTATGGCGGGCCAGCGCCTGCTGGCCGAACTCGACGCGCGCGGACGCGCGGACGGCGTGTTGGCGATCGGCGCCGAGCCGCATCCCGCCTATAACCGCATCCTGCTGTCGTCGGTTCTGGCGGGGGAGGCGACGCTCGCCGATATCGGTCTCGGCGATCGCGATTGGTACGCGCGGCGCGGCATCGATCTCGTCACCGGCGATCCGGTCGTCGCGATCGACCGCGCGGCGAAGCGCGTCACGCTGCGCTCGGGCCGGCACGAAAGCTACGGCAAGCTGGTGCTGGCGACCGGATCGCGGCCGATCCGCTTGAACTTGGCCGGTGCGGCGCATGCCGTCGCGTTC
Source organism: Tagaea sp. (assembly GCA_965228135.1). Lineage (GTDB taxonomy): Bacteria > Pseudomonadota > Alphaproteobacteria > CACIAM-22H2 > CACIAM-22H2 > Tagaea. The sequence goes on along the minus strand of OZ245798.1, from coordinate 2,151,315 downwards.
CGCGATCTCGCCGACATCGAACGCCTGCGCGCGGCGCCAGCGGGCAGCAATGCCGTCGTGATCGGCGGCGGGTTGCTCGGGCTCGAAGCCGCGTATGGTCTGGCCAAGCGCGGCGTGCGCGTGGCGCTCGTCCATCTGATGGACGATTTGATGGAACGTCAGCTCGACACGGCCGCCGCGCGCTTGCTTGCGGCCGAAATCGGCAAACGCGGCATCGCGCTATATCTCGGCGCATCGACCGATCGGATCGAAGCGGATGGCGTCGTGCTGAAGGACGGCACGCGGATTCCGGCATCGCTGGTCGTCATGGCGGTCGGCATCGCGCCGGAGATCGCGCTGGCGAAAGCGGCGGGGATCGATTGCGGACGCGGAATTCGCGTCGACGACGCGTTGCGCAGCGACGATCCCGACATTCATGCGTTCGGCGAATGCGCCGAGCATCGCGGCGCATGCTTCGGTCTGGTCGGTCCGATCTGGGATCAGGCGCGTGTTCTGGCCGATGTGCTGGCGGGACGTTCGGCGACTTATGAAGGGTCGAGTGTCGCGACGACGCTGAAGGTCTCCGGCGTGGCGCTGTTCTCGGCCGGCATCGTGCGCGAAGCGCCGGGGGCCGAAACGTTGGTCTTTTCCGACCCCGCACAAGGCGTCTATCGCAAGCTGATCTTGCACGAAGGCCGCCTCGAAGGCGCCGTGCTCTATGGCGATACCGAAGGTTCGGCGTGGTACGCGGCGGCGATCGCCGAGCGGCGCGACGTGTCGCGCTGGCGCGATCGTATCGCGTTCGGCGCGCCCGTTCTCCAAGCGGCGTAGGCGATGGACGATTTCACCGACGAGCAGAAGCAATATCTCGCGGGCTTCGCGACCGGCGTGGCCGCGCGCCGCGCGGCGTTGGGCTTGCCCGCCGGTCTCGCGGTCGGCGGCGGCGGCGGATCGTCCGCCCTAAATCCCGACGCCGCGATGTTCGAGGCGCAGGACCGCATTGTCGCCGCCGGCGGCAAGCTTTCGGCCGAGGAACAAGCCAAGCGCAAATCGCCGCCGCTCGACCGCTGGGGCGCACTCGTCGCTGCCGCGGAAACGAACTCGGCGCCGAAGGGCCACGACGTTTTTCTGACCAAGTATTTCGGCCTGTTCCATGTGGCGCCGGCGCAAGACTCCTTTATGTGCCGCCTGCGCATCCATCACGGCGTGCTCGATTCGCGCCAGATGCGCGGCCTTGCCGATCTCGCCGAAAAAATGGGCGGCGGCTATTCGCATGTGACGACGCGCAACAATCTCCAGATCCGCGAGATCGCGCCCAAAGATGCGCCCGATTTCCTGATCGAGCTGCAGGAGCTGGGGCTGACCGCGCGCGGCACAGGGGCCGACAATATCCGCAACATCACCGGCAGCCCGGCGGCCGGGATCGATCCGCAGGAGCTGATCGACACGCGCGATCTGGGCAAGAAGCTCCAGCACCATATCCTCAACAGCCGCCATCTTTCCGCGCTGCCGCGCAAGTTCAATATCGCCTTCGACGGCGGCGGCAAGATCGGCGTGCTGGAGGATACGAACGATATCGGCTTCGCGGCCGTGACGATCGGCGAAGGCCAAAGCGTCGCGCCGGGCGTATGGTTCCGGTTGATGCTCGGCGGCATCACCGGCCATCACGATTTCGCGCGCGATACCGGCGTGGTCGTGGCGCCCAAGGACGCGATCGCCGTCTCCGACGCCATTTTGCGCGTCTATTGCGCGCATGGCGATCGCACGGATCGCAAGAAGGCGCGGCTCAAGTATCTGCTCGACGCCTGGGGCTTCGAGAAGTTTCTCGCCGAGGTCGAAACGACGCTCGGCCGCAAACTCGATCGCGTGCCGCGCGATGCTTGCGCGCCGCGCAGTCCCATCGACCGGGCGGGGCATCTGGGCGTGCACGCGCAAAAGCAGCCGGGTCTCAACTGGATCGGCGTGGTGATGTCCGCCGGCCGGATGGAAGCCGCGCAAATGCGCGGCCTCGCCGATATCGCCTCGACATTCGGCTCGGGCGCGCTGCGGCTGACGGTGTGGCAGAATTTGCTGATCCCGGATGTGCCCGATGCGCGGCTCGACGCCGCGAAGGCGGCCATCGAAGCGCTGGGCTTGGACTGGCGCGCGTCCAATCCGCGCGGCGGGTTGATCGCGTGCACGGGCAATGCGGGCTGCAAATTCGCCGCCGCTAATACGAAGCTCCATGCCGGGAACATCGCGGCGCATCTCGAAACGCGTTTGGCGCTCGACGTGCCGGTCAATATCCATCTGACCGGGTGCCATCATTCCTGCGCCCAGCATTATGTCGGCGATATCGGCCTGATCGCGACCAAGATCGATGCGGGCGACGCGCAGATCGAAGGCTATCATTTGTTCGTCGGCGGCGGGGCCGGCGCGGAGCGCGGGCTTGGCCGCGAAGTGATGCGCGACGTTTCGGCCGATGCGCTGCCCGCGCGGATCGAAGCGTTGTTGAGCGCCTATCTCGCCGCGCGCCAGCCGGGCGAGAGCTTTCACGCCTGGGCGTCGCGCCAGGATGTCGCGTGCTTGCGCGCCGCACTCGAACCGCCGGCGGCGGAGCTGGCGGCGTGAGCGTCTATATTCCCAAACTGCCCGAGGAAGCGCCATTCTCCGCGCCCCAGCGCGCATGGCTCAACGGCTATTTCGCGGGTTTGATGGGCGGCGATACCGGCGATGCCGTCGCGGCACCGGCCCCGATCGCCGAAGAGGATTTCCCGTGGCACGATCCGGCCTATGGCCTGGACGAGCGTTTGGCGCTCGCCAAGGATCGCGCGTTGCCGCGCCGCTTGATGGCCGCGATGGCGCAGCTCGATTGCGGGCAATGCGGCTATCTCTGCCAAAGTTACGGCGAAGCGCTCGCGTCGGGGGCGGAGAAATCGCTCGGCAAATGCGTGCCGGGCGGCAAGGAAACGAGCAAGGCGCTGCGCGCGTTGATGGCCGAAGCGCCGGCCGCCGCCGCACCGGCGATCAAGGCCGAGGCCGCACACCCGCCCGGCCGTTTGATCGCCGAAGCGGTGTTCAAGGCCGCGACGCCGTTGAACGGCGCAGGCTCGGCCAAGGATACGCGCCATGTGGTGTTCGACCTGTCGGGGACGGGGCTCGAATACCGGCCGGGCGACGCGTTCGGGCTTTACGCGCCGATCGATCCGGAATTGGCGGCGGCGGTCGTCGCGGCGTTGGGCGCGGATCCCGCGCAAATGGTCGAGCGCGACGGGCGGAAGCTGACGCTCGGCGAAATGCTGAGCACGATCCTGGATATCGCCCGGCCGGGCGATAGCGTCGTCGAGACGATGATGAAACACGCGGCGGCCGCAGATCGCGACGGCCTCGCCAAGATTCTCGACGGCGCGGCGGATGCGCCGCTCGCCGATCCCGATCTGCTCGATCTGCTGCTGAAATTCCCGGCGGTGCGCCCGCCGCTCGACGAATTTTTGGCGAGCCTCGAGGAATTGCAGCCGCGCCTCTATTCCATCGCGTCGAGCCCGCGCGCGCATGAAGGCGAGGTGCATTTGACCATCGGCGTCGTGCGCTACCAGCGCAACGACCGCGCGCGCCAGGGTGTCGCTTCGACCTTCTTGGCCGAGCGTCATCCGCCGGGCGCCAAACTGCGCTGCTTCGTGCAGCCGGCGCATGGTTTCCGCCTGCCCGAGGATATGTCGAAGCCCGTCATCATGATCGGGCCGGGCACGGGGATCGCGCCCTTTCGCGCGTTTCTGGAAGAGCGCCACGCCACCAAGGCGCCGGGCAAGAACTGGCTGTTCTTCGGCGATCAGCACGAAGCGTGCGATTTCATCTATCGCGACGAGATCGCGGCGTTCCAAGCCGGCGGCACGCTGACGCGGCTCGATCTCGCCTTTTCGCGCGACGGCGCCAAGAAGGTCTATGTCCAAGATCGGATGCGCGAAGCGGGCGCCGAGTTGTGGGCGTGGCTGAACGAGGGTGCGCATCTCTATGTGTGCGGCGACGCCAGCCGCATGGCGCGCGATGTGGACGCGGCGTTGCGCGAGATCGTCGCGACGCAAGGCGGCATGGACGAGGCCGCCGCCAAAGCCTTCGTCCAGAAACTCGCCGCCGATAAACGCTACCAACGGGACGTTTATTGATGAAGCCCACGCGCACCACCTGCCCTTATTGCGGCGTGGGTTGCGGCGTGATCGCGTCGTCCGACGGCGCGATCAAGGGCGACCCCGATCATCCGGCGAATTTCGGCCGGCTCTGCTCCAAAGGCTCGGCGCTGGGCGAGACGATCGATCTCGACGGGCGGCTGCTTTATCCGGAGGTCGATGGCGAACGTGTCGATTGGGATACGGCGCTGACCCGCGTCGCCGAGGGCTTCGCCGAGATCGTCGCGCGCAAAGGCCCGGACGCGGTCGCGTTCTATGTCTCCGGTCAATTGCTGACCGAGGATTATTACGCCGCCAACAAGCTGATCAAAGGCTGGATCGGAACCGCGAATATCGACACGAATTCGCGCCTGTGCATGGCGTCGTCGGTCGCCGGGCATAAGCGCGCGTTTGGGTCGGACACGGTGCCGGGCAATTACGAGGATTTCGAACTTGCCGATTTGATCGTGCTGGTCGGCTCCAACCTCGCTTGGTGCCATCCCGTTCTGCATCAGCGCATCTTGGCGGCACGCACCAAACGCGGCGGTTTGCCCAAACTCGTCGTTGTCGATCCGCGCCGCACGGCGAGTTGCGAGGATGCCGAACTGCATTTGCCGGTGAAGGCGGGCAGCGACGTGACGTTGTTCGCCGGGTTGCTGCGCGATCTTCGCGACAGGGGCGCCGTCGACGCCGACTACGTCGCCAAGCACACGAACGGTTTCGTGGGCTTTGGCGATCTGCCCGATCGCGCCACGGTCGCGCGCGATTGCGGCTTGCATCCGCGCGACGTGGCCGCGTTCTTCGATTTGTTCGCGCGAAACGCGAAGACCGTGACGGTCTATTCGCAAGGCGTGAATCAATCCTCGGCGGGCGTCGACAAGGTCAATGCGATCGTCAATTGCCATCTCGCCACGGGGCGCATCGGCAAGCCCGGGATGGGGCCGTTCTCGGTCACCGGCCAGCCCAATGCGATGGGCGGGCGCGAGGTCGGCGCGCTCGCGAACCAGCTCGCGGCGCATATGGATTTCGCACCCGCCGATATCGATCGCGTGAAGCGCTTTTGGGGAAGCCCGACGATCGCGGCGAAGCCCGGCTTGAAAGCCGTCGATCTGTTCGCCGCGATCGAACGCGGCGAGATCGAAGCTGTCTGGGTGATGGCGACGAACCCGGCGGCCAGCCTGCCCGACGCCGATCGGGTGAAGGCGGCGCTGGCCAAATGCAAGCTGGTCGTCGTGTCGGATTGCGTCGCGCGGACCGACACGCTCGACCACGCGCATGTGAAGCTGCCGGCCCTCGCCTGGGGCGAGAAAGACGGCACGGTGACCAACAGCGAACGGCGCATTTCCCGCCAGCGCCCGTTTCTGATTCCGCCGGGCGAAGCCAAGCAGGATTGGTGGATCGTGTCGCAGATCGCCCGGCGGCTGGGGGCGGGCGATGCCTTCGCGTGGAACGGTCCGGCGGAGATCTTCGCCGAGCATGCGCGCCTATCGGCGTTCGAGAACGCCGGTACGCGCGATTTCGACTTGTCGCATCTGCTCGACGTCGATTACGACGCGATGCGCCCGACGCAATGGCCGGCGCGCGAACGCCTCTTCGCCGACGGCGGGTTCTTTACGCCCGACCGCAAGGCGAAATTCGTGCCCACGGCGCCGCGCCCCCCGGTCAACGCGCCGGACGAAACCTTCCCCTTGATCCTCAATACCGGCCGCGTGCGCGACCAGTGGCACACGATGACGCGCACCGGCAAATCGCCGCGTCTGGCGGGCCATATCCGCGAAGCCTATATCGCCGTCAATCCGGCCGACGCCGCCAAGCATGGGCTTCGCGACGGCGGCTTGGCGCGCTTGTCCTCGCGCTGGGGCAATGCCGTTCTGCGCGTGCGCTTCGACGACGGGCAGACGCAAGGCACGATCTTCGCGCCGTTCCATTGGACCGGCACGCACGGATCGCACGCGCGGGTCAATGCGACGATCAACCCGGCGGTCGATCCGATTTCGGGCCAGCCCGAACTCAAACACACGCCCGCGAAGCTGGCGGACTGGGCACCCGCTTGGGAAGGCTTCCTCCTGCGGAGAGACGGAGTCGCCCCCGCCGCCGATTATTGGCTCGCCAGTGCGGGCGTGGGCCACACGCGCTACGACATCGCGGGGATGGGCGCCCTCGAACTCGACGCGTTGATCGGGAAGGGCGGCGAGCGCATCGACTATGTCGATGCCGCGGGCGGGCGCTATCGTGCTGCGACCTTCGTCGAGGGGCGTCTGCAAGCCGTGTTGTTCGTCGGCCCGCGCGACGTGCTGCCCGATGGCGCCTGGCTCGCCGGGTTGTTCGCGAAGGATACGCTCGATACGGCCGAACGCCGCGCGCTGCTGTCGGGTGCTGCACCGGATGGTGCGGCGGCGTCGGGAGCTTTGGTTTGCGCGTGCCATGGCGTGCGCGCAAGCGCGATCGAAGATGCGATCGACGCCGGGTGCGACGGCGTCGCCGCGATCGGTGCGGCGACGAAGGCCGGCACCAATTGCGGCTCCTGCGTACCCGAATTGCGCGCGATGCTCGCCGCGCTGATCCGAAAGGCCGCGTGATGCGTCATTTCCCGATCTTCCTCGATCTTGCGGGCAAGCCCGTTCTGGTCGTCGGGGCGGGGCGGATCGCCGACGCCAAGGCCGAACAACTCGCGCGGTCGGGCGCCGTCGTGCGGCGGGTCGAAACATTCGACATGATCGGGGACGCGGTCCTCGTAGTCTGCGCGGATCCGCCGCAAGGCGAAGCGGTCGCGACGGCGGCGCGGGTCGCGAAAGTGTCGGTCAATGTCGTCGACCGGCCGGAATTCTGCGATTTCCTTTGGCCGTCGATCGTCGACCGCGATCCCGTCACCATCGCGATTTGCACCTCGGGCACATCGCCGGTGCTCGCCCGCCATCTGCGCACGCGGATCGAGTTGGCCGTGCCGGCGGCGTTCGGGCGCTTGGCCGAATGGGCGGGAAGCCTTCGCGCGCGCATCGCCCGGGCGATTCCCGATCTGGGCGCGCGGCGCGAGTTTTGGGAGCGGATCTTGCGCGGTCCCGCCGCCGATTTGGCGATGGCCGGCGATACGCAAGCGGCCGATCACGAACTCGATCGCGCGCTATTGGGGACGACAAGTCCCGAGCCGCCGATCGAGATCGTCCTTCTCCCGGATGCACCGGATTTGCTGACGCTTCGCGATCTGCGCTTGCTGCAGAATGCCGATGCGATTCTCCATCCCGCCGGCATCGACGGACGCTTCCTCGACCTCGCGCGGCGCGATGCGATACGTATCGTAACGCCGAGTTCGGGCGGCCCGCTTGCGCGCGAATATTTGGGTCGACGCGTCGTCCGGCTCGAGCCCGCGCGTGAATCGACGGCTTCGATCGCCGCAGGCTGAATTGCGGAATGCGTTGCGATCTCGGCCGCGCGAATCGGCGCGGATGCGTCGTGCGCATATGTCGATCGGGTCGGGGGCGCGGAGTTCGATCCCCGTCACCCGCCACCATCCGGCAGTTTCTTAGAATCGCGACGACGCGGCGGGCGTCGCCGGTTATTTGGCAGGCTGGCGCTTGAAGTCGAAATAGCCTTTGCGCCAGCGGGTGTAGTCGACGCGCTCGAACAGCCCGGCGCGCGAATAAGGCTCGGCGTTCATGAACGCTTCGGCCGCGGCGCGATCGTCGGTGTCGACGATATAGAAGCTGCCCGGCGCCACGCTGCCGTCGTCGTTGAGCTTGGCGCCCGCCGCCAGCAGCTTGCCGACATTCGCGTCGAGATAGGCGAGATGTTCCGGGCGCAGCTTATTGCGCGTGTCTTCGGTGCCGGGGCGGTGATGGGTCTCGACCAGATAGGGCATCGCGTTTTTCCGTTTAGGCCTTGAGGGCGATTTCGAACACGGCGACGCCCGCGGCTGCGACCGCTTCGTCCTTGTCGGGCGAGGCGCCGCTGGCACCCACAGCGCCGACCAAAGCAGTGCCGCTCATCAGCGGCAGGCCGCCCGCGAAGGGGACGACATTGGGTAGCGCGATTAGGCCGATCGACCCGGCCGCTACACCTTCGCCGAATTTGCCGGTCGGGCGTTTGAACATGACCGACGATTTCGCCTTGGCGAAAGCGATCTCGACCGTCCCGGCGTGAATGCCGTCCATCCGCGACAAGGCGAGCGGGTGGCCGCCGTCGTCGACGACCGCGATGGTCATCGCGAGGCCGAGTTCGCGCGCTTTGGCTTCGGACGCGGCAAGCATCGCCTTGGCGACTTCGAGCGTCAGGACGGGTTTGGTCGGCAGCTTGTTCATCGAAATCCCTCGGTTCACGCCTTGATCAGCGCCTTGACGAAATCGCGCAGCGCCATACCCGGCTTGCCGCCGAGTTTCGCCGCCGTCGCGTTGACGTGGGAGAGTATACCGTCGTCGTGGATTTCGCGCGCATGACCGATGGGCGCGCTCATCGCCGCGGCCGTGCCCGCGACGATGCCGCGCTTGTCGAGTTCGGCAAGGCGCAAGATCCCGGCATTGTCCTTGCCCACGCCCGCATCGCTGAAAAAGATCGCGAAAACGTCGACATTCACGACGTTGTCGGGCCGGCCGCGGAACAAGGCGGCATGCGAACCGGTCACGACGATGGCGCCCGCATCCTCGGGCCTCAGCATGGGTGCCGCGTCGAGATAGGCGACGGTGCGCCCGCCCGGCGTCAAAGTGGGCGGATGGCGCTCGCCGCCCCAGATCGGCGGCAATTCGCCGGCGCGCAACGGCGCCGATTTCATTCGTTCGGCGCAGTCGCGCACGCTTTGGCCCGGCGCGCAGCCGAGCTTGCGCGCGGTTTCGTTGACATGGCTGATTGCACCTTGCGCCAGCATGTCGTCGCCATCGGCGATGTGGCAGGTCATCGCGTCGGCCGTCGCGGCGGCGACGCCCACGCGATCGAGATAGGGCAGGCCGTTGATGCCCGCGTCCTTCTTGCCGATACCCGCATCGTTGAGGATGACGGCGCGCGCACCCCATTTGGCGGCGTTGTAGGCGTTGTATTCGCCGCCATAGGAGCCGGAGATCAGCACATGCCCGGCGCAATCGGGCGAAGCCGTGGCGCTGCTCGACGCGGTGAAGATCTTGACGTCCGTCATGGCCGGTTTCCTTCGCGCGTCAAACGCGCACTTTGGCGATCAGTGCGGCAAGTTCGGCGTACTCGGCCTCGGTAAGGTCCGACAAAGGCGGACGAACCTTGCCCGCGCCCCGGCCGATGACGCGCACACCCGCTTTTACGATGCTGACGGCGTAGCCTTGCTGGCGGCCGCGCAGCTTCGAATAGGGCAACAGAAACGTCGTCAGGAAGTCGCGGATCTTCGCTTCGTCGCGGCGCATCACAGCGTCGTGGAAGCCGATCGCGGCTTCGGGAATGAAGTTGAAGATCGCGGAGGAGTAGGTGGGCACGCCCATGCCGTAATAGGCCTGGGCGTAGATTTCCGCCGTCGGCATGCCGTTGATAAAGGCGAGCCGATCGCCGGCGGCCGCGCGCATGCGCAGCAACTCTTCGGTGTCGCCCACGCCATCCTTGATCGCAATCAGGTTGGGGTGGGCGTCGGCCAAGCGCATCACCGTTTCCGCGTTAAGGCGGCAATTGGCGCGGTTATAGACGATGACGCCGAGCTTGGTCGCCGCACAGATCGCGCCGATATGCGCGGCCAAGCCTTGCTGCGACGCTTCGGTCAGATAGGGCGGCAGCAGCAGAAGCCCGTCGACGCCCGCGCGCTCGGCTTCCTGAGCGTAGGCGATCGCGGCACGGGTGCCGAAACCCGACGCGCCGATCACGAGTTGGCCGGGGCGGCGCGCTTCGACCGCGATGCGCATCGTCGCGGCGAATTCATCCGCCGTCAGCGAAAAGAACTCGCCGGCACCACCGGCGATGAACTGGCCCGCACTGGGATAGCCCGACAGCCAATCGAGGCGCGCGCGGAAGGACTTCGGATCGAAGCGATCTTCGGCGTCGAAATCGGTCAAGGGGAAGGACAGCAGGCCGCTGGCAAGGCGTGTTTTGAGTTCAGATGGGCTGGTGGAGCTTGGCATCATCGCAACCTTTGGCGTTCCTTCCGACTTTTATGGATTATGCATAATGCATAATTTTGAGAGAGGAAAGTCTTAGATCGCCGTTTTCCGGAAATGGCGAAAATTCAAATCTAATCAGTATCTTGTTTCTGAATGAAAGACTGGGCTCGGGCTGGCGGTTTGACAGATGGGGGCGTCAAGTCTATCCCTATTCGGCAAGAAATAGACGTCCTGGGTGGCTCTGGCGGCTCTCCGGCGCGCGGGAGAAGCGAAAAGGCGATGCGGCTCGGCGATATTCTGGCGATCGAAGATTTGCGCCGCGCGGCGAAGCGGCGCTTGCCGCGCTTGTTGTTCGAGTTGATCGAATCCGGCGTGGAATCCGAGCGCGGCTTGGTCCGCAATCGTGCGGCGTTCGAGCGTCACACGCTGCTACCGCGCTACATGGTCGATGTTTCGCGGATCGATCTTGCGACGCCGCTGTTCGGCGAAACGCACGCGGCGCCTTTCGGCCTCGCGCCGACGGGCTTCGCGGGGCTGCTGCGCCGCGACGCGGATTTCATGCTCGCCGAAGCCGCCGTCGCGGCCGGCATTCCTTTCATTCTGTCGGGGGCGAGCGTCGCCGCACCCGAGGAGATTGGGCCGATCGGGGCCGGCAAGGCCTGGTATCATTTCTATCCCGCCAAAGATCGCGCGATTACCGACGATCAGTTGAAGCGCGCGTGGGACAGCGGTTTTCGCACGCTGGTCTATACGGCCGACAATCCCGTCTATCCCAAGCGCGAGCGCGACACGCGCAACGGCTTCGGTAAGCCGATTGCAAAAATGCCATTGGGGATCGTACTCGAAGCGTTGCTGCATCCGGCGTGGCTGCTCGGCTATTTACGCGACGGCGGCATGCCGGTGATGCGTAGCTGGGCCAAATACGCGCCGCCTGGCGCCAACGGTCTGGGTGTCGCGACGTTCTTCCGGTCGCAGAGTCCGTCGATCCAAACCTGGGACGATATCGCGCGGCTGCGCGCCGCGTGGGCGGGCAAGTTCCTGCTGAAAGGCATTCAGCATCCCGACGACGCGGTCCGCGCGGCGAAGGCGGGGATCGACGGGGTGATCGTGTCCAATCACGGCGGCAAGTCGTTCGATCCGCTGCCGTCGCCGTTGACGACGTTGCCCGCGATCAAACGCGCCGTCGGCGATGCGATCCCGGTGATGCTCGATAGCGGCATAAGGCGCGGCTCGGACATCGTTATCGCCAAGTGTTTGGGGGCGGATTTCACGTTCGTCGGCCGTGCGACGCTGTACGGCGCGGTCGCCTTCGGCACGCCGGGTGCCGCGAAAGCGATCGACATATTGCGCCAGGAAATCGCGTCGTCGCTGGCGCTGATCGGCTGCCCGGAATTCGCGAAATTGTCGGCTGAATTCCTGGCGGAAGGCTAAGCGGCACCCGCCTCGGAAGTCGTGGTCGAAGCCTTGTGCAGGCGGCGCTTGCCGCCGTCGAAATGCCGGTGGATCGCGGCGGCGGCCGCGTCGCCATCGCCCGCGACGAAGGCCGCGAGGATTTCGTGATGCTCGGCCAACACTTCCTCGGCGGGCGAGCCGTCGGTCGAGCGCGAGATATAGAGACGCGATTGGTGCAGGATCGCGTTGAGATCGGCATAGACCGCGATCATCGCGAGATTGCCGGAGCTCGCCACGATCGCGCGATGGAAGTTCTGATCTTCCGCGATGAAATTGTCGTATTCGCGATAACGCGTGCCCAGGCGTTTCGTCTTCGACATCTTCTCGAACGCGGCGGTCATCGCGGCGAGCGTTTCGGGATTCTTGCGCGGCGCGCCGATGCGCGCGCATTCGCCTTCCATCATGATGCGGAAGTCGAGCAAGTCGCGCAGATATTTGGGATCGGGCGCGGGGGCGACCGAGTAGCCCGTGTAGAACTCCGAGACGACGAGTTTCTCGCTCTCGAGCCGCGCCAGCGCTTCGCGGATCGGCGAGGAACTCACGCCCAGACCGCGCGACAGAATCTCGATCGTCAGCCGCTCGCCCGGCTTCAGCGTCTGATCGAGGATCCGTTCCTTGATGTCCTCGTAGACCTGATCGGCGATCGTGCTGCGCGTCAGCACGCGTGCGCTTTTTAAAGTCGGCTTTCGGCCCATGTCGACTCGCTTGGTTTCGTCGCGCGCGAAGGAGATTACAGCGAAATTCCCAAATCCAGGGATAGCACGTCCCCCGGGCTGTTGCATAACATCAGGCAATATGCATAATGTCAAATCACTAGGATGCCAAAAAGTCCATTAAGTATCTATCTAACAACACGAAATCTGATTTCTTCGGAATCGGATCGTCGCTGAAAAACCCGGTTTTCCGGGAAGCGGGAGGAACGATGAAGGTGCATCTCGTCGGAGATGCCGGCCGTCAGGCCGAGCGGTTGAAGGGATTGCTGGGCGACGCTTTCGAGATCGTCATGCTGCCCGTCGAAGCCGCCTATTCGCCCCGCTTCGACAATTCGATCGCGCCCGAAGACGTCGTCGTCGCGCTGCGCTTCCAGCGCGCGCAAGCCGCACCGCGTTTCTCGCTGCTGCACGTGCCCGGGGCCGGGCTCGACGGCATCACCTTCGACACGCTCGCCCCCGAAACCGCCGTGTGCAACGTGTTCGAGCACGAGGCGCCGATCGCGGAGTTCGTGCTCTGGGCGATGCTCAACTGGGAAATCCGCCCGGAAGCGCTGCGCTTCACCGCCGACACTTGGTCGGATCGCTTCCGCGCGCGTCAGCCGCATGGCGAGATTCTCGGCAAGAGCATCGGCATCGTTGGGTTCGGGCGCATCGGCCGCGCCATCGCGACGCGCGCCAAGGCCTGCGGCATGCGCGTCGTGGCGCTCGATCGATCGCTGGGCGACGGGCGCGCGTTGGTCGACACGGTCGTGCCGCGCGACGATCTGCCCGCACTGCTGGGGCAAAGCGACTATGTCGTTCTGGCGGCCCCGCTGACCGACGAGACGCGCGGCTTGATGAATGCCAAGACCCTTGCCGCGATGAAAAAGACCGGCGTATTCCTCAACGTCTCGCGCGCCGAACTCGCCGACGAACAGGCGCTGTTCGAATCGCTGCGCGACAAGACCATTGCCGGCGCCTATCTCGACGTCTGGTACGCCTATCCCAAAAGTGCCGAGGAGAAGGTGGCGCCGTCGCGCTTTCCGTTCCTCGATTTGCCCAACGTGATCGCCACACCGCATTCCTCGGCTTGGACCAGCGCCTTGCCGGGGCGGCGCTACTCGATCATCGCCGACAACATCAAGCGCCATCGCGCGGGCCAAGCGCTGACCAACCAAGTGCGCGCGGCGCGCGCGTGACCGAAGCCGGAGAGAGATTCGTGGGTTCCGATATCAAGATCAAGATCGTCAAGATCGAAACGCTGGTCGTCAACGCGCAGATGCGCAACTGGCTGTTCGTCAAGGTCACGACCGACCAGCCGGGCCTCTATGGCTGGGGCGAGGCGAGCCTGAATTGGAAGACGCGCGCGGTGGTCGGCGCGGTCGAGGACCTGTCGACGCTGCTGATCGGCCGCGATCCGCGCGACATCGAGCAGAATCTGCGCATCCTCAACAAGCACAGCTACTACCGCCTGGGCATCATGGGGGCGACGGCGATCTCGGGCATCGAGCACGCGCTGTGGGACATCTTCGGCAAGAGCCTGAACCTGCCGCTGTGGCGCCTGATCGGCGGCCAGACGCGCGACAAGGTGCGCGTCTACACGCATCTTGGCCTCGGCGACATGAAGTCGGTCTACGAGACTTTCGACGAAGGCGCGTTGCGCGATCTGGCGCTCGCGGTCGTCGCCAAGGGCTACGACGCGCTCAAGGTCGTGTTCATCCCCTATACCCATTACACGGCCGATCTGCCGTCGCGCCGCCATGTCGGCCGCATGATGCGCGTGTTGCGCGAAGCGGTGGGCGAGCGCGTCGACATCATGATCGATTTCCACGGCCGCCCGGCCACCGTGGCGGCGGCGCTGCAATACATCGAAGAGCTCGCACCCTACGCGCCGATGTTCTGCGAGGAGCCGGTGCAGCCCGGCGACACCGAAGCGCTGCGTTTGGTGACCGAGCGCGCGAATTGCCCGATCGCCTCGGGCGAGCGTTTGGTCGGCTTCAAGGAATTCGAGCCGATCTTCCAGACCAAGGCGCTGCACATCATCCAGCCGGATTTGAACCACACCGGCGGCATCCTCGAAGGCAAGCGCATCGCGGCGGCCGCCGAGCAAGCCTATATGGGCGTGGCCCCGCACAACCCCAACGGCCCGATCGCGGGTGCCGCGGCGCTGCACTTCGCCGTGTCGACGCCGAATTTCGTGATCCAGGAAGAAATGAGCGGCGCCGTGCCATGGTACGACGACGTCGTGCGCACGCCGATGAAGCGCGACGGCGCGTTCTGGGCCGTGCCGCACGCGCCGGGCTTGGGCGTCGAGATCAACGAGAAGGAAGCCGCCAAGCATCCGTTCGAGCAGGAAGTCGTTCACACCCGCAACGCCGTCCTCGCCGACGGCACCGTCGTGGATTGGTAAATCGACATGGCCGGCCCCAAAGTCTTCGCGCCCTTCAAGCACGACGAACGCACGCTGCCCGGTTCGCACCGGCGCATCGCGACACCCGGGGGCGTGCATAACGCCACGCCGTCGCGGATCCTGTTCGGGACGGGCACGCTGTCGCGCTTGCCCGATGTGCTTCGCGATCTGGGCGTCAAAAAGCCGCTGATCATCACCACGCCGGGCCGCCAAGGTTTGGGCCAGCGCGTCGCCGATTTGGTCGGGCCGGATTGCGCGGGCATTCTGCCCGAAGCGATCAGCCAAGTGCCGATCGAATCCGCGATCAAAGGGCGCGAAACCTTCCACAAAAGCGGCGCCGACGCGCTGATCAGTGCGGGCGGCGGGGCGGCGGTGGGCTTGGGCAAGGGTATCGGCCTCGAACTCGGCGTGCCGATCGTCGCGATCCCGACGACCTATTCGGGGTCGGAGATGACCGGCTTTTGCGGCATCACGATCGACGGCGTGAAGCGCATGCACACCAGCCTCAACATGCTGGCGACATGCGTGATCTACGATCCGGAACTCAGCGTGTCGCTGCCGCTGGAGGTTTCGGCCGCCAGCGCCTTCAACGCGCTGGCGCATTGCGTGGACGTGCTCTACGTGCCGACGGTAAGTCCGCTGATCCTGCCCAGCGCCGTCGAGGGCGCCAAGTTCATCGTCGACGCGTTGCCGCGCGTGGCGAAGAATCCGGCCGATCTCGACGCGCGCGCCGATTTGCTCTACGGCGGCATGCTGGCCGGGGCCGCGCTCACCGGCGGATTCGCGTTCCAGCACGGCCTCGCGCATACGCTGGGCGGCTCCTTCGGCGTGCCGCACGGTCATTCCCACGCGCTCGTGCTGCCTTACGTCACCGCCTACAACCAGCGTGTGGCGCCCGCCGCACTCGCGCCGCTCGTCAAGGCGCTGGGCATGCCCGATCTCGGCGCGGGTCTGTTCGATCTGCTGGCGAAATCGGGATTGCCGCAATCCTTGCGCGCCGTCGGACTCGACGAATCGATCATCGACCGCGCGGCCAAGATCACGGTCGAGACCGACAACGGTCTCAACCCCGTGCCGATCACCTACGACGCGGTGGCGGCGATCCTGCGCGACGCGCTGGACGGCAAGCGTCCGTCGCTGGGGGGCGACGCATGATCGAACGTTTCGTCAATGTCTTTTGGATCGCGCTGGGCTTCGGCGCGGCCGCCATGGCGCTGCAGATGAAACTGACCGGCCCTTACGGGCCGGACAGCGGCCTGTTCCCGTTCATCGCCGGCGCCATGGTTGGATTGGGCGGGCTCGCGTTGATGTTCGCGCGCAGTCATGCGGTGGCGAATATCGAATGGCCGTCGCGCACAGGCTTTTGGCGGGTGGGCGGCGTGACCGGCGGCATGGCGGTGTTGATCCTGCTGCTGCCTTATGTCGGGTTCGGCATCGCGTCGTTCGTCACGATGATCATCTTGATGCGCTTCGTCGAGCGTGTCGATTGGCGGCAATCGATCGTGATGTCGCTCGCCTCCGTCGTGGGCGTGATCGTCGTTTTCGGCCATCTGCTGGAAATGCAGTTGCCGCGCGGGCCTTGGGGGTTCTGACATGGATGCGATCGCCGGCCTCGCGCAAGGGTTTCAGGTCGTCCTGGAGCCGCAAAATCTTCTCTTCTGTCTGATCGGCAGCGTGATCGGCACGTTGATCGGCGTGCTGCCGGGTATCGGCCCATTGGCCGCGCTCGCCTTGCTGCTGCCCGTCACCTTCACGATGACGCCGGTCGCCGGCGTGCTGATGCTCGCCGCGATCTTCTACGGCGCCATGTATGGCGGTTCGACGACGTCGATCCTTCTCAACATGCCGGGCGAGGCGGCGTCGGTCGTGACCTGTCGCGACGGCTATCAGATGGCGCGCCAGGGCCGTGCGGGTGCCGCACTCGGCATTTCGGCGATCGGTTCCTTCGTCGCGGGCACGTTGTCGGTCGTGGCACTGACCTTCTTCGCGCCCGCGTTGGGCGGTTTCGCGCTGCGCTTCGGCCCGCCCGAGAATTTCGCGCTGATGGTGCTGGGCCTCGTCTGCACCGTGTTCATGATCTCGGGCTCGCGTCTTAAGGGCCTCATCATGGTCGCGGCGGGATTCCTGCTGGCCACCGTCGGCATCGACGTGGTGAACGGCAAGGAACGCTACACGTTCGGCACGATCGATCTGACCGGCGGCGTCGATATTCTCGCACTGGTGATCGGCCTTTACGGCGTGACGGAGATCCTGTCGAACGTCGAGCAGAAGATCAAATCGACGCTGATCACCACGAAGGTGACGAAGATCTTTCCGACGCGCGACGATCTGCGCCGGTCTTTCGCGCCGATCCTGCGCGGCAGTGGGCTCGGCTTTCTGCTCGGCCTGGTGCCGGGTGGCGGACCGATTACGGCGTCGTTCATGTCCTACGCGCTGGAGCAGCGCGTTTCCAAAACGCCCGAGCGTTTCGGAAAGGGTGCCATTGAGGGTGTGGCCGGTCCTGAGTCGGCGAATAACGGCGCCGTCGGCGGCAGCATGGTGCCGGTCCTGTCGTTGGGCATTCCCGGCACGCCGGTCACGGCGCTGCTGCTGGGCGCGCTTGTGATCCAAGGCATCCAGCCGGGGCCGCTGTTCATCACCGAACATTCGGATCTGTTCTGGGGCGTCGTCGCCAGCATGTATGTCGGCAACGTGCTGCTGCTGATCCTCAACCTGCCGCTGGTCGGCATGTGGGTGCAGCTGCTGCGCATTCCCTACAGCTATCTGTTCCCGGTCGTGCTGCTGCTCAGCATCGTCGGCACGTATTCGGCCAACAAGAACGTGTTCGACCTTTGGGTCATGCTCGGCTTCGGCGTGATCGGCTGGTTCCTGCGCAAGCTCGAATACGATTTCGCGCCCTTCATCATCGCCTTCATCCTGGCGCCGCTGATGGAACAATCGCTGCGCCAGTCGCTGACCATGTCGGCCGACGGAATGATGATCTTCGCCCAGCGGCCCATCGCCGCGACTCTGTTTGGGATCTGCGCCGTGCTCATCGCGCTGATCTTCGTGAAACGACGCAAAAATGAGCTAACGGAGGAAATCCACAATGCTGAAAAGACGAGTTCTTAACGCCCTCATCGCGGTCGCGGCCGCGGGCTTGATCGCGGCCGCACCCGCCGTCGCGCAGGACACGAAGGCCGAGCTGGCGAAGCTGAAGCCCGCCGGCTTCCCGAGCCAAGCGCTGGAAATGACGGTTGTCTATCCGGCCGGCGGCGGCGCCGACCTCACCGCGCGCTTGCTCGCGCGTACGATGGAGCAAGTCTCCAACGAGAAGATCGTCGTCAACAACCGCACGGGCGGTGCGGGCATGGTCGGCCATGCGTGGCTTGCCACCCAAGCGCCGACCGACGGCACGGCGATGGGCATGCTCGTCAACCTCGTCTGGGGCGACGCGATGCTGCGTGCGGAAGGCCGCTGGAGCTACACCGATCTCGAGCCGATCGGCTATCTCAACAGCGATCCGATGATCTGGGCGGTCACGACCGACGGGCCGCTGAAGTCGATGTCGCTGGCGCAGATCGCGCAACAGGGCAAGGACAAGCCCAACACGATCCGCGTGGCGACGGTTCCGGGGTCGATGTGGGACTATCTGATCGAGCAGGTCGAAGCCAACACCGGCGCCAAGTTCCTGAAGGTGCCGTTCCAGAGCGGCGGCCAAGGCACGACCGCGTTGCTCGGCAACAACGTCGATATCGCGCCCGCGTTCTTCGCGGAATTGCAGGCGCATGTGACCGCGGGCAAGGTACGTCTGGTCGCGATCGCGTCGAACAAGCGCGTCGCGCATCTGCCGAACCTGCCGACCTTCAACGAGGAACTGAAGGGTACGGACTATGAATGGACGCTGATCCGCTTCGTGGTCGTGCCGAAGAAGACGGCGCCGGAGCGTAAGGCGTATCTCTCGGCCATCGTGCGCACCGCGATGAAGGATGCGGGCCTGATCGCGGAATACGGCAAGATGGGCGTTGATTTCGACCCCGCCTTGCGCGATGCCGCCGATCCGGCCGCGGCCCTCAATGCCGCCGCCGAAAAGGAGCGCGAGTTCTACAAGAAGACCGGTCGCCTCAAGTAAGATTGAGGTCCGATCGCGCAAACGGAAAGGGCGGGTTGTAAGATCCGCCCTTTTTGCTTATGTCGCTTATCGAAATCGCGCGATACCCGGCGTGGTCAGGGTCACAGGTTCAATCCCTGTAGCGCCCACCATCCGGACCTTCTGATACTGCGCGGCTGATACGTTGGTATTCGCCACACTTCGCTCTAGCCGCGTTTGGATTTGCGTAACGCCTTTTTGGGCGACGGTCGATGCGGCTTCGCACGCGGCTTGGATGCCGGCTTGCCCGGCGCCGCGCCGAACAACTCGAAATGCGAATTCGTGGCGCCGACTTGGCGCAGCGTCTCGCCGATCAGCGCGTAAAGCTTGGCGAATTCCGGGGCCGTCGGCGTTTCCGTGCCGCACACCAACGAAAGCGTGCGCTTGAGATCGGGCCGCACGATCGGACGCGCGATCAGCTTGCCTTCCGCCATTTCGCGTGCGACGGCGCCCGCGGGCAGCACCGCGCAGGCGAGACCTTCGAGCACGATGTCGATCATCGCCGGCATCGACGTGACGGGATAGACGATGCGCGGCTGCATGCCGTGCGCGCGCATCGTATCCTTCACGATGCGCCGCACGACGTCGCCTTCGCCGGGCATGGTCAGGTCGATGCCGCGCAAGGCTTCCAGCTTGATCGGCTTGGCCTGCGCATGGCGCGAGCCCGAAGCGACGATCAAGCAAAGCGACTCGTTCAAGATCGGTTCGATCGCGAGATCCGCCGCCGCGCGCGCTTCGAATGCGACCGCGACGTCGAGGCGGCCGGATTGGACCTGCTCGACGATCTGATTGCTGGGACCTTCGACGATCGAGAGATGCAGCGAGGGGATCGCGTCGCGCACGCGCGCCAGCAAACGCCCGGTCAGATACCCGGTCAAGCTTGCCGGCATCCCCACGCGCACCGCCAAAGGCTGGCGATCTTCGATTTCGCGCAGGCGACGTTTGAGTTCGGCAAGCCGGGCGAGGATCTTGCGCGCTTCGTCGAGGAATAGCGCACCCGCGGCGGTGGGAACGGTGCCGGCGGAGTTGCGTGTGACCAGCCTTGCGCCGAATTCCTGTTCGAGGGCCCGCAACTGCATGCCCAGGGCGGGCTGAGCGATGTTCAGCTTCGCGGCCGCGCGCGTGATGCTGCCGGTTTCGCAAATGCAAACGAAGCATTCGAGCTGTCGGCTGCGCATTTCCGCTCCCCGAAAATCGCGGCGGCATAAAACCGCGTTTTTGGGATACCGGGGCCCGGCACCCAGGTCAAACATTTTCGGTATGACCGCGAAACGAAGGTGTCTTAGACGCCGCCGCGCGGGCTTTCCAAACTCGCTTCAAGGAAACGGCATGTTGCGCCTGCGAAGGGCGCTCGACCGTTCGCTCGTGTTGGGAGAAGCGCGTGACGATCCAGACCGCCAAATGCATCGATTTGCACGCCCATGTGCGCTTGGCCGCGACCGATGGCGCCGCCGGACCGCACGGGCCCGAACAGGGCGTGGACGAGAAGGGGCAGCCCTGGTACCGCGTCGGCAACTACAAAATCGTCGGCGTAAAGCACAAGAACTCGCCCTTCACCGACCCCGATCTGCGCATTCAGCGGATGGACGCCGCGCATATCGACTTCCAGGTCGTGTCGCCCAGCCCGCTGACCTATTTCCACCATATCGATGCGCCGTCGGCGATCGCGTTTTGCCGTAAGTTCAACGACGCGCTCGCCGCGCTGGTGCGCCGTTATCCCGACCGCTTGGCCGGTTTCGCGTCGCTGCCGATGCAAGCCCCCGACGCGGCGGCCGAGGAGCTGGAACGTGCGGTCTCCGAACTCGGCCTGTGGGGGGCGGCGACGGGCACGGAATTCGCCGGCGAGCCGCTGCACAGCCCCGTCTTCGACAAGCTCTACGATACGTTCGTGCGGCTGGAAGTACCGCTCTGCCTGCATCCCGCACCCGCCGGCATCGACGGTCCGCCGGGCGATCCGGCGCTGAAGCGCTTCGACCTCGACGTCATCGTTGGTTTCGCCGCGCAGGAGACGATCGCCGTCTCGACGTTGATCTTCGGCGGCGTGATGGAGCGCCATCCCAAACTCGACGTTTGGATCAGCCATGGCGGCGGGGCCGCCGTGTTCTCCGCCGGGCGCTTGGCGCAAGCCGGCCGCAAACGGCCTTGGGCGACGGCGTCGATGAGGAAGGACGGCGCGTTCGAAGCGATGCTGCGGCGCTTCTGGTTCGACGCGCATCTCAACGACGACGTCGCGCTGAAGCTGCTGATCGACAAGGTCGGCATCGACCGCGTCGTGTTCGGTACGAATTTCGCGGGCTGGGACCAACCGGAAGACGGGCAGCACGGCTTCGTGCCGCCCGAATTCGCCGACAACGCGCGCCGCCTGCTGCGCAAATCCGCATGACCGCGTCACGCGAGGAAAGGCCGCTGGCGGTGATCGCGGGGGGCGGCAACGGCATCGGCGCTTCGACGGCGCGCCTGATGACCGCGCGCGGCTGGCGCGTCGCGATCGGCGATCTCGATGGCACGGCCGCGAAGGCGCTGGCGCGGGAATTGGGCGGGATGGGCTTCGCCGTCGATATCGGCGACGAAAAATCGATCGCCGAGTTCGCGACGGCGGCCGATGCGCTTGCCGGCGGCGCGCAGGCGCTGATCGTCACGGCGGCCGTATTCCAGGACAACGTGCCGCCCGACAAGCTGCCGGTCGCGGAATGGGAACGCATTCTGCGTATCAATCTGACCGGCACCTATTTGCTGAATCGCGAGTTCGGCCCGCGAATGGCGCGCCGGCGCCGGGGCAGCATCGTCAATGTCGCGTCGATCGCGGCGCTGGGCTCGATGCCCGTCTATGCCTATGGCACGTCGAAATCGGGCGTGGTCGCGCTGACGCAAAACCTTGCCGGCGAATGGGGCCGTGCGGGCGTTCGCGTCAATTGCGTTTCGCCGGGATCGACTTTGGTGCCGCGCGTTGTCGAACGCATCGCATCGGGCCGCTATGCCGCGCATCCGGGGGAATTCACCGCGCTGGGCCGCGCGGTCGAACCGGACGAGGTCGCGGAGACGATCGAATTCCTCGCCTCGTCGCGCGCATCGGCGATCACGGGCGTCAATATCCCCGTCGATTCCGGCTGGCTTGTCGCGCAGACCTGGGCGCAGCACGGCGGCATGCGCCCGCCGCCGCCCGCGGAAGGGGCTTGATCGCCATGCGCGCGCTGTCGCTCGCCTATCATACGGCGCCGGAACTCGCACCGCTCGACGCGGTACGCGTGGCGGCGCGGGCGGGCTGCACGCATGTCGGGATGCGTCTGGCGGGCGGGGCGGGCGGCGACGCGCTGACGCCGCTGGCGCAAGACGCGGCGATGCGCCGTGTGGCCCTGGGTGCGCTGCGCGACGAAGGCGTTGCGGTGCTGGAAGCGAGCACCGTCCGGTTGACGCCGACAACCGATCCGTCCGCTTTCGCGCCGTTCTGCGACGCGGCGGCGGAGCTGGGCGCGCGCTTCGCGCTCACCAATGCCGACGACCCCGAATTTTCGCGGCTTGCCGACAATCTCGGGCGGCTTTGCGATGCGGCGGCGAAGGTCGGTCTCGAAACGCATTTCGAGTTCGTGTCGTGGTCGGCGATTCCCGATCTGGCGGCGGCGCTGGAACTGCGCCGTGCGGTCGGCCATCGCAAGCTGAAGATCGCGCTCGATGCGCTGCATTTCGATCGGTCGCGCGGCGTCGCCGGGCAGATCGCGGCGGCCGATCCGGCGGCGTTCGGCGATTTTCATATTTGCGACGCGCCGCGCGCGGAAAGTCCGTCGCGCGAGGAACAGATCCATACCGCCGTTCACGAACGTCTGTTCCCCGGCGACGGCGCGCTCGATCTGGTCGGCATGCTGGAAGCGCTGCCGGCCGATTTGCCGATCCTGATCGAAGTACCGACGCGCGAATTGGCGCGCACGACGCTGGCGCCGGCGCGCGTATCGCGTGCCGTGGCCGCGACGCGCAATGTGTTGGCCAAATGCCGATCCAAGTTGGAGGCCCCGATATGAGCGTTCCGCAATCCGCGCGCGCGATCCGCGCCATCGCGAGTGCCGTCGCGGCTCATGCCGACGATCCCGCCGCGTTGACCAAGGCGCTGCAAGCCCCGTTCGGCGAATTGCTGGCGCTGCCCGATCTGCGCGCCAAGGGCGTGCCGCGCGCGGGCAATCACGTCGCCAACTCGTTCTACCTTTATTACGACGGCGATCTGTCGATCCTGCTGTTCGAATTGCCCAAGGGCAAGCGCATCCCCGCGCATGATCACGGCAATTGGGAGACGATGGGGATCTATAGCGGCGTCGTCGCGCATACCGTGTACGAGCGCACGGACGATGGTGCCGTCGACGGCAAGGCCAGCTTGCGGGTCGTCGACGATCGCATTTTGATGCCGGGCGATACGGCGCTGGTGGCGCCGCCCGCCGACATCCACTCTTTCATGGCGACGGCCGACGATACGTGGGGGATCACCGTCGCGGCGGGCACGTATCACGAGCAGCGCAGCTATTACGACCCCGAGGGCGGCACCGTCGTGAAGAAGAAACCGCGCTGATGGAACTCGGTCTCGACGGCAAGACGGCGATCGTTCTGGGCGGCACGGCCGGTATCGGCCTTGCCAGCGCGATGCGCTTCGCGCGCGAGGGTGCCAAGGTCGCGATCTGCGGGCGCGACGCGGCCCGTCTGGAAGCCGCGCGCGCGCGGATCGCGCAAGCGGGCGGCGACGTGCTGGCCATTCGGGCCGATGTGGCCGATGCGGCGTCGGCGGACGCGTTCTTCGCCAAGGTCGCGGGGGCGTTCGGCGCCGCCGATATTCTGGTCAATAACGCCGCCGGCCCCAAGCCCGGCAAGTTCGACGCGCTGTCGGACGACGATTGGCAGAATGCGTTCGAAACGACGCTGATGTCCGCCATCCGCTCGACGCGCGCCGTGCTGCCCGCGATGCGTGCGCGGCGGTGGGGACGCATCGTCAATATCAGCTCCTACGGTGTGCGCCAGCCGATCGCGGGCTTGATGTTGTCGAACGGCATCCGTCTGGGCGCCGTCGGCTGGGCCAAGACGTTGGCGGGCGAAGTCGCCGCCGACGGGATCACCGTCAACACGGTATGTCCCGGCTGGACCGAAACCGACCGCATGCGCCAGGTCGTCGGCGCGCGCGCCGGGATTTCTGGCAAAACCTACGACACCGTCGCCGCCGATATCGCCGCGACGATCCCCGCCGGCCGTTTCGGCCGGCCCGAGGAAGTCGCCGATGTCGTTGTCTTCCTTGCATCCGAACGCGCGAGCTATCTGACCGGCATGGCGATTCAGGTCGATGGCGGCGCGGTGCAATCGCCGCTTTAGGGTTCCACGAAATGCCGAACAGCAAACGCGTCGTTTTGGTCACCGGTGCCGCAGGCGGGCTGGGGCTCGCCATCGCCGCACGCTTCCATGTGCATGGCGATCAAGTGGCGCTGCTCGATCTCGACGCCAAGACGCTCGACGCGGCGGCGGCGACGCTGCCGGGCAGTCTCGCGGTCGCGGGGGACGTGACCGACGAAGCATCGATCGAAGCGGCCATGGACAAGATCGCGGCGAAGTTCGGGCATTCGCCCGATGTGCTGGTCAATAACGCCGGCATCGTGCGCTTTGGCGATCTGCTCGAACATTCGGTCGCGGATTTCCGCCGCGTGATCGACGTCAATCTCGTCGGCGCCTTCGTCGTCGCGAAATCGGCGGCCAAGCGTATGGTCGCGCGCGAGGATGGTGCGATCGTCAATATCACGTCGCTCAACGCCGTCGCCCCCAGCCCGGACGCTGGCGCCTATCCGGCGGCGAAAGCGGGGCTCGCCTCGCTCACCCAGCATCTAGCTTTGTCACTGGGACCGCGCGGCGTGCGCGTCAACGCGGTCGGGCCGGGTTTCATCGACGCGGGCATGTCCGAACAGATCTATCGTGACGACGCGGTGCGCGATCTGCGCAGCCGAACCGTACCCGCGCGGTCGCTGGGCAAGGCCGAGGACGTGGCGAATGCCGTGTTTTTCTTGGCGTCGCCCGAGGCGCGCTACGTCCACGGCCAGCATCTGATGGTCGATGGCGGCGTGTCGTTCAGTTTGAAGCTTCAAATGCCCCGCCCGGCGCCCAAGCCGCGCGTATGAGCGGGGCCGTGCGCAATCTCATTCTCACCGGCGGCATCGGCCACCCGTTCGCGGATTCGGCTGCGGCCTTGGCGGAATGCCTTGCCGATTCCGGTTGCCGCAGCGATGTGACCGAAGATATCGAGGCCGGTCTCGAAACTCTCGCAGGCGGCGGATATCGCTTGGCGACGCTCTATGCGCTGCGTTGGACGATGACGACCGGCGAAAAATACGCGCCGCATCGTGCGCAATGGGGCTTTACGCTGTCGTCGCGCGGACAAGCCGCGCTCGAAGCCCATGTCGCGCAAGGCGGCGGCTTTCTGGTGCTGCATACGGGGCTGATCTGCTTCGACGATTGGCCGGGTTTGCGCGACATCACGGGCGGCGTGTGGCGCTGGGGCGTCTCCAGCCATCCGCCGCGCGGGCCCGTGCATGTGGCGCCCACGGACAAGCCGCATCCGGTGATGGCGGGCGTTCTCGCTTTCGATTTGGCGGAGGACGAGGCGTATCAGGATCTCGACCTGCTCGCGGATGTCGAGCCGTTGGCGACGGTACGCGCGACCGCGCACGATAAAGGCGAATGGCCCGCCGTGTGGGCGCGCGGCTACAAGAAGGGCCGGGTGGTCTGCGACACGCTGGGACACGACCGGCGTTCGCTGGAAACGCCGTCCCATCGTCGTCTGCTTGCCAACGCGGCGCGCTGGCTGTCGGAGTAGTTCAGAAGGGCGCGTCGCCCTTGACGACGACGCGCATCAGCACGCGGCGATACTTGCCCATCTCGTAATTCGCGATGGCGCGATGCAGCGTGCAGCGATTGTCCCAGAACATCAGGTCGCCCGGCCGCCAGTTATGGGTATAGACGAAGCGCTCGGACGTCGCGTGCGCTTGCAGCTCCTCGACCAGCTTGCGGCCTTCCTCGACCGGCATGCCGTCGATATGCGAGCAGTACATGCCGAGATAGAGCGACTTGTCGCCCGTCTCTTGATGCGTGCGCACCAAAGGATGCGCGATCGGCGGGGCGGAGGCGAGATCGTCCTCGGTCGGCGGCGCGCTGCCGGTGTAGCGGCGCATATATTCCAGCGAATGGATGACGCGCATGCCTTCGATGCGCTTCTTCGTGCCGTCCGAGAGCGCGTGATAGGCGGCCGTCATGTCGGCGAATTGCGTATCGCCGCCTTTGGGCGGCAACTCGACCGCGTGCAGCATGGTCGTCAGCGCCGGCTTTTTCAGGAACGACTTGTCGGTGTGCCAAAAATAATTGGAATTGATGAACGGCTTCTCGACCGGATTGCCGTTGGCGTCGAGATTGGTGACCGTGTGCACCGCGTCCCATTTCGAGCCGTCGTGCTGGCGCACCGTATGGCCTTCGATCGCGCCGAAAGCGCTGGCGAAGCCGAACATCTTCTCCTTCGTCAGGGCTTGGCCGCGCACGGCCACCAGGCGGTGGTCGCGGAACGCGGTCTTCAGCGCGTCGAGATGGACCGGATCGGAAAGATCGGCACCTTCGATCGACGCGCCGAAGCCCGGCATCAACGGTGCGACTTGGAAGGGCGCGACGGCACCCGGATTCGCGACACCCATTTCGATCACTCCGCTCCGGCTGGAAGCTTCTTCGTGCGGCCCAGGAAGGCGAGCCCCGCGAGGATCGCGAGGCCGGCGAGGCCGACCATGCGGTCCGGGAAAATCAGCAGCACGCCGGCGGCGATCGCCGCGATGCGCTCGATCGTCGAAAGCGGATGCCGCCAATAGCCGACGAGTGCGGTCGAAACCGCCAGAATTCCCGCAAGCGTCGCGCCGGTGGCGAGGATGATGTCGATCCATTCGCCTTGCAGCAGCAAGGCGGGCTGGTAGACGAACATGAACGGCACGATCAGCGCCGGCAACGCGATGCGCGTGGCCGAGATCGAGACCTTCATGCCGGACTCGCCCGCGATGCCGCCGGCCACGTAGCACGACACGGCGGTCGGCGGCGTGAGGTCGGAGATGACGCCGAAATAGAAGACGAAGAGATGCGCTGCGATCGGCGGCACGCCCATCTTCGCCAATGCCGGCGCCACCAGGATCGCGACGATCAGATAGGTCGCGGTCGTCGGCAGGCCCGTGCCCAGCAGGATCGCGGCCAGCGCCGTGACGGCCAGAAGGCCGATCAGCGTACCGCCCGAGAAACTGACGATCAGCGAAGTGAATTTGAGGCCGAGACCGGTCAGATCGGTCACGTTCATCACGATGCCGATGATGGCGCAGGCGGCGGCGATCATGATGGCGCCGCGCGAAGCCTCCTCGAGCGAGTCGAGGATGTTGCGCCATTGGATCTTGCGGCGCGCGATCAACTCGCGGCCGAGCCACACGGGGATGAACGACAAAGCTGCCCAAGCGCCCGCACGGCTGGGCGAAATCTGCTCGACGCCGAGCAAGTAGATCAGCACGCCGACGGGGACGAGGTAGTGCCAGCCTTCGCGGATCACGTCGCCCATCTTCGGCAGCTCGTCGCGCGGCGTGCCTTTCAAGCCGTGACGCGCAGCTTCAAGATCGGCGGTGATGAACAGCGCGATGAAGTACATCGACGCCGGAATGAAGGCGGCCTTCGCGATTTCGAAATAGGGAACGTTCAGCAAATCGGCCATGATGAAGGCCGACGCGCCCATGATCGGCGGCATGATCTGCCCGCCGACCGACGCGGCCGCTTCCAGTGCCGCCGCAATGCGTCCCGAGTATCCGGCGCGCATCATCGTGGGGATCGTCACCGTGCCGACGGCGGCGGCGTTACCGGGGCCCGTACCGGTGATCGTCGCGAACAGGGCGCTCGCCAGCACCGAAACCTTGGCGGCGGCACCGCGCGAGGAACCGATCGCGGCTTGGGCGAGGCGGATGAAGAAATCGCCGCCGCCCATGCGCATCATGAACGCGCCGAACAGGATGAAGACGTAGATATAGGTGGCGCTGGACCCCAAGGCGGTGCCGAAAATGCCCTCCAAGCGGATGAACATCGACGACACGACTTGGGAATACGAAAAGCCCGGATGGCCGACCAGGCCGGGCAGATAGGGGCCCAGGAACGCGTAGGCCAGGAACACCGCCGCAACGATGGCGAGCGAAGGGCCCGCCGTGCGTCGCGTGGCTTCGAGCAGCAGAAGCGTCAGGACCGTGCCGAGGACGAGATCCATCGGCAGCGGATCGATGACGCGCAGAATTTCGGGCGAGGTGAACTCGACGGCGGCGTAGACGCAAACGACGACGCTCAAGATAGCGGCGACGATTCGGGTGAATCGGTCGAATGCACTCGAGCGCCCGCCGCCGGGCGTGATCAGGAACAGCATCGCAAGCGCGAAGGCGAGATGAACGCTGCGCTGAATCATCGGCGAAAAGACGACCGTCAGCGCCGTGTAAAGATGGAAAACCGCCATCGACAGGCCGACCGCGCCGGCGGCGTAGCGCATATAGCGCTCCGTGCCGGCGGCGGGGCCTTCGTTCATCTCGCCCGTCGCGTTCACTTGATAAGACCTTTCTCGGTCAGATAACGCTGCGTCGCCGAATGCAGCGCGAAGCCCGGATACTGGGCGGTGTTGGCGGCGGTGGATGTCGCGGCCGGGCGGAACGAGCCGACGAGCTCGTCGTACTTCTCGTCCAGCATCTTGACGATCTTGTAGCCGAGTTCGGCGGGGAAATCGTCGCGGACGACCACGTAGCTCCACTCCGTCACCGTGCGCGTATCGGCCGACAGGTTCTTCAGCGCGTTGGTGTAGACGTCCTTGTCGATCTGATAGTCGCCGTACCAGCCGTACTTGGCTTTGATCTTGCCGACTTCGTCGCCCGACAGCGGAATGATGCGCGCCCCGCGCGGATGCGTGGCGACTTCCGTCACGACCGGGCAGGGCAGCGGGCAGAGATAGAACATCGCATCGAGGACGTTGTCCTTATAGGCGTTGATGCCTTCGCCCTTGCCGAGATACTCGACGCGGAAATCGCTTTCGCGCATCCCCAGCGAGTCGAGGACGCGCTGGAAAAGATAGGCTTCGCCGCCCTGGCGCGTGCCGACCGCGACGCGCTTGCCTTTGAGGTCGGCGAGCGTGCGCGCGGGCGATTCCGCCGGAACGATGATGTGATAGGGCGTCGTGAACATCGCATAGAGCGTGCGCAGGCGCGTCTTCTGACGCCAATCGGCGCCTTGCAGCAGGAACGCCGCACCCGGCTCGGTCACGCCGATCTTCACTTCGCCGCGTTCGATCAGCATCACGTTCTCGGCGGTGCCGCCGCTGCGGGCACTGGCTTCGACGCCGGGAATGTATTTGTTGATCATCGTCGCGACGGCGGCGAAATAAAGATGCGACGTGCCGCCGGACGAGGAGCCGGCCATCACGAGCCGTTCCTGCGCGCCGGCGGCCGCCAGCGGCGCCGCCGCGAACAGGGCGGCGGCGACCACAAGGTTGCGTCCGAATTTCATCATCTGGGGTTCCTCCGGAGGGTTGTCGTTGATTATTGTTGGGTGAGCGTCAAGGCGCTTCGGCGCACGCTTGGCGCTCCAGCGTCAAGATAACGGCGGCGAGGTCCTTGGCGCCGTGTCCGTCGGCGGCGGCTTCCAGGAAGCATTTGCGCGCCGTCTCGGGCAGGCGCAGCGTCATGCCGTGAAGCCGCGCGGTCGCGGCGGCGCAATCGAGATCCTTGATGATCGTGGTGAGCGCCGAGCGCGGTTCGAAATCGCGCGGCAGGAAGTGCTGCGGCATCACGCGCTCCAGCGTGTTGCTGCGCGCCGAACTCGCGCGCAGCACGTCGTAGACCTTCTGCGGCTCTATCCCTGCCTTCGTCGCCAGCACCATCGCTTCGGCGATCAGCACATGCATCGTGCCGGTGATCAAGTTGTTGCACAGCTTGATCGCAACACCGGTCCCCGGCGGGCCCATGAACGTGACGCTGCCGCCGACCGCATCGAAGATCGGCTTGGCGCGATCGAACGCGGCTTGCGTACCGCCGACCATAACGCTGAGCGTGCCCTTGGCCGCCGCGCTCGGGCCGCCGCTGACCGGCGCGTCGAGATACTGGATCCCGGATGCCGCAAGCCGGTTGGAGATTTTGACCGACGTCGCCTGATCGATCGTCGAAAAATCGACGCAGAGCAGGCCGCGCGGCGCGCCGGCGGCGATCGTCTCGGGCGCCAAAAACAACGATTCCGAATCGTGCGGCGTCACGCGGCAGCCGCACAGCGCATCGATGTTGCGGACGAGTGCCGAGAGATTTTCGGCGCGGATCGCGCCCTCGGCGACCAAGCGATCGCGCTCGGCCGTGTTGCGGCTGAAAACGGCGACGGAATGTCCCGCGCCAAGCAGGCGCCGGACCATCGGCGTGCCCATATTGCCAAGACCGACGAAACCGATGCGCAAAGCCGCGTTTCTCCCGTTGCGCCGCAGCGTCGCGGCGTTTCGTGTTCCCGCCATTTCGCCTCATGCGCGAAGGGCGTGTCCAAAACACAATGAAACGCGCGTCATATAAAAATTATATGAGCGGAAATGTATGGCGCCGGATCGGCCTTTCATCCGTCTCAAATGCGGGATCGATTTTCGGATCGGCGGCTTTATGGATCCGACTTATGCCGAGCGAACCGATCCTTTGAATCCGTAAGAAGCATCTTATTTATCGGTGCAAGATGCGGGGCGGCGATATCGGTGGTGATCGATCTGTTTCGACGTGATTCTGCGGCCGGCTTTCGCATCGCACACCGATTTAAATCACTCGGTTCTTGTATTTCTCATTTAAAGCTGCATACAAATCGCGAATTGGAGAAGCGGTTCGATCTTAGCGACGACCGCGGTTCGTAGAAAATTCTCCGATGCGCCGCGAATAATCCGCGGGCTTGAGGAACGCTCTAACAGGAGACATTAGCGATGTCTGACGTTTCGGGTATCAGCGGGCGCGCGCCTTTCACGATCCGTCCGCTCTCCGATAAATTCGCGGCCGAGATCATCGGTCTGGATTTGCGCAACCCCCTTAACGACGCGACGCGCAAGGCCGTGCTGGACGCTTTGGTCGGCCACAAGGCCATCTGCTTTCGCGATCAATCGCTGAGCGGCGAGCAACAGGTCGCATTCACGCAGCAATTCGGTTCGCTCGAGCTTTTCGTCATCGCCAATCGGGGGCGCGACAATCCGCTGCCGTTGCTGAACATCGT
Source organism: Tagaea sp. (assembly GCA_965228135.1). Lineage (GTDB taxonomy): Bacteria > Pseudomonadota > Alphaproteobacteria > CACIAM-22H2 > CACIAM-22H2 > Tagaea. Next base: position 2,120,200 of record OZ245798.1, on the reverse strand, counting down.
GACCAATCTCGGCCGCGACGGCAAGCCGCTCGGCGATCTTGAAACCAAGCGCTGGCACACGGACAAGTCGTTTCTGCCCACGCCATGCTTCGCCACGATCCTGCACCCCGTCATTCTGCCGCCGATCGGCGGCGAAACCTGCTTCGCGGATATGAGTGCGGCTTACGACGCGATGCCGGCGCCGGAGAAGGCCAAGCTGGAGGGCGCTCGTATCGTCCATAGCCGCGAGTATTCGATGCGGCGTGCCGGCAAGGTGCCGACGGCGCAGGAAATCGCGGATGCCGGCCCGCCGATGTCGCACCCGCTGGTCCGCGTGAATCCCCATTCGGGTCGCAAGGGTTTTTTCATGGGCGAGCACGCCTCGCATCTCGAAGGCCGGGAAAGCGAAGGCCGCGCGCCGATCGATGCGCTCGAAGCCTATGCGACGCAGGATCAATTCGTCTATCGCCATACGTGGCGCAAGGGCGACGTGTTGATGTGGGATAACGGCAGCCTGCTGCATCGCGGGGCCGACAATTTCAACGTCGAGGTGCAGCCGCGCGTGCTGCATCGCACCGTCCTGAGCAGCCTGACCTCCGATTTGAAGCTCGCACTCGCTTCTTGATTAGATCCTCGACAGGAAAAACCCCCGTGAAATCCTTCGTCAAATTGTCCCGGCGCGGCGTGCTGTCCGCGGCCGCTTTGCTGTGCGCCGCCTCCATGGCGCAGGCCCAGACCTATCCGTCGCGCGAAATCACGCTCGTCATTCCGTTCGGCATCGGCGGATCGACCGATATCATCGGGCGGCAATTCGCCGGCGAACTCGCGAAAGCGATGGGCGCCAAGATCAACGTCGAAAACAAGCCGGGCGGAACCGGCACGATCGGCAGCACGCAGGTTATTCAATCGAAGCCCGACGGATACACGATCGGCTTCGTGGCGAACGACGCACTGGTCTTGCAGCCTCTTTTGAATCCGGCGCTCGTCTTCAAGTCGCCCGACGATTATCAACCGATCGTCAAGCTCGGGTACCGCTCCGACGTTCTCTACGTGCGCACGGAAGCGCCGTGGAAGTCCTATGCCGACTTCGTCGCCGATGCGAAGCGCAATCCGGGCAAGATGCGCATCGCCATTCCGGGCGTGGGCACGTTGGGCGAACTCTCGATCCAGAAATTGAACAAGGTCGCGGGCGTGCGGATCGTGCCGGTGCCGTTCAGCGGTGGCGGGGCGGAAGCCACGCTTGCTGTGCTGGGCGGGCGCGTCGAAGCGAGTGCCGGTTCGGTTTCGGTGGGGGCCGGTCAGGTCGCGGCGGGCAAGTTGCGCCCGCTCGCGGTTTTCCAGCGCGGCAAGCACGCGGTGTTCCCCGATGCTGACTCGATCGACGATGCCCATGGCGACGTGTCGATCCTGGCCGAGTTCTATGTTTTCGCGCCGAAGGGCTTGCCCAAGGACGTGCTCGACAAGCTCGTCGCCGCGTCGACCCAGGTCGGTCGCAGCGAGGATTGGGCGGCGTTCGCCAAGAAGCAGGATTTCACGCCCGACGTGAAAGGCCCGGACGCGACGAAGGAAGATCTGTTGCGTCAGGGCAGGGACTTCGCCGAAAGGCTTAAAGACAACGCGGCCAAGTAAGCCGGAGACCGCCCCGTCATGAACGTGTCGCGCATTCAGAAGCGCAAAGGCTATCTCGCCATCGGTGCCGGCGGGCTGGTGTTGTCGGCGGCCTATCTCGGGGCTTCGGCTCGGCTTCCCGTTGGGGAGCTGGCCCGCCCCGGGGCCGCCGTCTTTCCGCTTCTGGTCGGTTTCCTGCTCGTGATCGGGAGCTTGAGCACGTTATGGGAAGGCTTGCGGACTTCGACCGCGGAGCAGGTCGAATTGCCCGCCGGTCGAGATCGCTTGCGCCTGCTCGTGCTGCTGGCGGCCCTGTTCGTCTACATCGTCGCGTTGCCGTTTTTGGGGCAGCTCATCGCGAGCGCGTTGTTCCTAATTCTGCTCATGCGGGTGCTGTCGGATGTGGGCTGGCCGCGGGTGATCGTTTACTCGCTGATCATCTCCGCGACGCTCTATTTCGTCTTCGTGCATCTGCTGAGCGTTCCGATGCCGCGCGGAATACTGGATCTCTGAAAGAAGGCCGATACGGATGGAGCCCATCGAAGGACTTTGGTACGGGCTGAGCCTCGCCTTCACGTATCAGAACCTGCTCGCCGCTTTTGCGGGGGCATTCGCCGGTACCGCGATCGGGGTCTTGCCGGGCTTCGGCCCGACGGCGGGCCTCGCATTGCTGCTGCCGTTCACCTTCGCGATGGGCCCGAGCACGGGGCTCATTATGATGGCGAGCATGCTTTACGGCGCGATGTATGGCGGATCGACCACGGCCATTCTGATGAACATGCCGGGCGAAGCGGCCTCGGTGATGACGTGCATCGACGGCTATAAGCTCACGAAAAAGGGGCGGGCCGGCGCCGTATTGTTCATCGTCGCCGCCGGATCCTTCATCGGCGGCACGATTTCCGTCATCGGCGTCATGCTGTTCGTGCCGACGCTTTCGGAGCTGGCCATCATCTTCGGCCCGGGCGAATTTTTCGCGCTGACGGCGGGAGGCTTGCTGTTGCTGTCGCGGATTTCGGCCGGCACGTTGGCGGCCGGTCTATTGCCGATGGCGATCGGCCTTCTGCTCAGCACCGTTGGCCAGGAAGCCGTTTCGGGGCAATACAGATTCACCTTCGGCCTCAACGATCTCAGCCAAGGTTTGGAACTGGCGGTGCTGGCCGTCGGCATCTACGGCATCGCGGAGATCATGTTCGTCGTCGAGGCGCTGACCGCCCAGACGAAGCCGATGCGCGTGCGGGTTCGCGAGATGCTGCCGACGCGCGAGGAGATCCGGCGATCCTGGGCGCCAATCGGTCGCGGGACGATCGTCGGATTTCTGTTCGGTCTGATCCCGGGACCCGCCACCACGCTATCCACGTTCACGGCCTATCGTCTCGAGAAGGCGGTCTCCAAATACAAGAACGAGATCGGCGAGGGCGCGATCGAAGGGGTTGCCGCCCCCGAGACGGCCAATAACGCGGCGGCGACATCGTTGATGGTGCCGCTGCTCGGGCTTGGAATTCCCTTCAGCTCGGCGACGGCGCTGATGCTGGGCGCCATGATGGTGCACAACGTGCAGCCCGGCCCGTTGCTGATGACCAGCTACCCGGAAATCTTCTGGGCGGTTATCGCGTCGATGTTCATCGGCAACATCATGCTGGTGGTGATCAACGTTCCGATGATCGGCCTCTGGGTCAACATGCTCCGGATTCCGGCCTATATTCTGCTGCCGACCATCCTGATGATGGCGATCATCGGCGCCTATAGCTTGCGCAACAGCATGTTCGACGTATCGCTGCTGCTGGGGCTCGGCATCCTCGGCTATGTGCTGCGCAAACTCGAGTTTCAGCTGGCGCCGCTGGTCGTCGGCGTCGTGCTCGGGCCGATGATCGAAAAGCATTTTCGCGAAGGGCTCTTCATGAGCCAGGGCGATCTTTCGGTGTTCTGGGACAGCTCGATCTCGATCGGAATCTGGGGCGCAATTTTCGTCGTGATCATCCTCAGTGGCACGATGCGGATGTGGAAGCGCATCTTCCCGCCCGCCGAGGGCGACGAGTAACCGCCCGCGATCCGGATCGCCTAGCGAATCCCTTTGCTGATTTCGCGGCAGGTCTCGCGCACCAGCTTGGCGACGGCGGCGTGTTTGGGCGTTTCCTCGTGCCGGTTGAGATACGGCACGACGATGCTGGCGATCGCATGGTGGTTCCGGTCGAGGATCGGCGCGCCGATATCGGTGATGCCGACGACGTCGCGGCTCTCGGCGATCAAGTAGCCCTGCTTGGCGAGTTCTTCGAGCTGGTCGTTGAGCTTGCGCGGGTTCGGCACGGATTGCGCGACCGCCAAACCTTCCGCGATCATCTGCGCGCGACGTGCGGGATCCTGGAACGCGATGATCAATCGGCCGGAGGTCGCTTCGACCGACGGGCGGCGATAGCCCAAGCGCAGCGAGAAGACGATTTCCGCCCGGCCCGCCGTCGTCGCGATGACGACCGTCTCGCCCTTCGCGAGCACGACGAGATGCGCCGATTGTCCGCAAGCGTCGCTCAAACGCTCCATCGCGGGTACGGCGATCTCGACCAGTTCGCGCGGGCGCGGCGTGCGGATGCCGATTTCGAACAGCCGGTCGGTCAGCGTCAGCTCGTCGCTCGCCGCATCGCGGCGCAGATAGCCGTGTTCGACAAGCACGAAGACCATGCGGAAGATTTCGCCCTTCGAGCGGCCGAGCTTCTCCGCGATCTCGCGCGTCGAGATCGGCTTGCCGATCGAGGCGAGCAATTCGAGGATTTCCAGCCCTTTTTCGAGTGCGGGCGCCGAGTAGGCCATCCGGGCGTCGCCGCTTTTCGATCCTGATTTACGCATTCCCATCACCGGTCGCTGGTTTATATATGCATCTTGACTTCATATTTGAACCGACATTAGTCTGATCACGGTTCGATGCTCGCGGACAGGAAATAACGCAAGCGACCTGTCGGCGCAAAACATCGGCCGCAACGAAGGGCGATGCCGCAACGGCACGCATAACCGACAGGGGGCAGGGGCGATGCGCAAACTGGCGAAAGCAGCATTCACGGCGTTGGCCGTATTCGCGGCGGGCTTCATCGGCGCAAGCGATGCGCGCGCCGACAGGCTCGCGGACATCATCTCGAAGGGCGTGGTGCGCATCGGCGTGCCGCTCGACGTGCCGCCCTTCGGCTCGCAAGACGCCAACCGCAACCCGATCGGGTTCGATGTCGAACTCGCCGAGATGGTCGGCAAGGCGCTGGGCGTGAAGGTCGAGCTTCAGCAGATCACCGGCGCCAACCGCATCCCGTTCCTGCTGACCGACAAGGTCGACATCGTGATCTCGGTGATGGGCCTGACGCCCGAGCGCGCCAAGCAGATCACCTTCACGGCACCCTACGCCAACACCGACCTCGCGGTTTACGGGCCCAAGGCGTCGCCCGCGAATTCGGCGGGTCAGCTCGGCTCGTTGCGCGTCGCCGCCGCCAAAGGCACGACGCAGGAAACGGCGCTGACCGCCATGAACCCGCGCGCGACGATCATGCGCACCGAAGACGACGCGACGGCCGCCGCCGCCTATATCTCCGGCCAGGCCGATCTGCTGGCGACGAACAGCATCGTCGCCAACGCGCTCGCCAAGCAGAATCCGAACAAGGAGTTCGAGCGGAAATTCGTCATCCGCCGCAGCCCGGCCCATATGGGCGTGCGCATGGGCGAATTGAATCTCGCGCGCTGGCTCGACGGCTTCATCTTCTTCAACACGATGAACGAAGAACTCGACCGCCTGCATCGCAAATATCTCGGCATCGCGATGGATCCGCTGCCGAGCCTCTAACGCAAACGGCGCGGGGGCCGGCGGCGATCGCCGGCTCCCCCGCGACCCTTCCGAATTCTTCGCATACGCAACGGCGGGCGATTCAGCCGCCGCCCGGAAAGACGTCGCACATGGGTATCCCAGTCGCAGCCCGCCCCTCCACGGCCTTCACCAATATCGATCTCGGTCGCAACGGCAAGCAGATCGGCTTCGTCATGATCCCGCATTCGCCGCATGACGACGCGTGGGGCGTGACGCAGATCCCCTTGGCGGTGATCGCGAACGGCACGGGGCCCACGGTCATCCTCGAAGGCGGCAACCATGGCGACGAGCATGAAGGGCCGATCACGATCGGCGAGTTGATCCGCGATCTCGATCCCGGCGAAATCCAAGGCCGGTTGATCCTGATGCCCGCGAACAACGTGCATGCGGTCGTGGCCGCAAGGCGCGTCTCGCCCGTTGACGATCTCAACTTCAACCGGACTTTTCCCGGCGATCCGACCGGGTCGATCACGCAGCAGATCTCGGCCTATGTCGCCGATCATATTTTGCCGCTGGGCGACGCGTTTCTCGATCTGCATTCCGGCGGCTCGTCGCTCGATATCGTGCCCAGCGCGATTATCGAGCCGTCGGCCGATCATGCGCTCGCCAAGCGCAACGCGGCCGCGGCGCTGGCGTTCGATGCGCCCCTGACGGTGGTCATCGCCAATCTCGGCGATCCGCGCACGGCCACGGCGGCGGCGTGCCGGGCGGGGCTCGTGACGATGGGGACCGAGATGGCGGGCGGCGGGCGCGTGTCGATCGACGCGCTGGCGATCTGCCGGCGCGGCGTGCGCAATGTGCTGGCGCATCTGGGCGTCATCGAAGCGCCCAAAGCGCCGCCGCCGCGCGCCGATCGGGTGATCCTCGAATTGCCGGGGGCGGCGGCTTACGTCTTCGCTTCGGCCGAGGGCGTGTTCGAACCTTTCCACGCCCACGGCACCAAGGTCAGTGCCGGGCAACCCGCCGGCCGCATCCATTGCACCTGGGATCCGGGGCGTGCGCCGGTAACGCTGAACTATGCGTCGGACGGGATCGTCTACGGCTTGCGCCAGCCCGGCCGCGTGCGTCCGGGCAATTGCTGCATCGTGGTCGCGACACCCTATAAGGGGCCGGCGCTATGATCGGCATCGCCCAAATCGAGGCGGCACGTGCACGTATCGCCGGCCATGTCCGCAAGACGCCTGCGATCGTGCCGCTGGGGCTCAAGGATCCGTTGCCTGTCGACTGCAAGGTGACCCTGAAGCTCGAATGTCTTCAAGTCACCGGCTCGTTCAAGGCGCGCGGCGCCATGAACCGCTTGCTGTCTTGCACGCAAGAACAGATCGCGGCGGGGATCGTCACGGCATCGGGCGGCAATCACGGATTGGCGGTGGCGCGCACGGCCTTCGCCGCGGGCACGCGCGCGACGATCTTCCTGCCCAAGAATGTCTCGCCCGCCAAGCTCGCCAAGATGAAACAATGGTCGGCCGATACGCGGATCGTCGGCGACGCGTGGGACGAAGCGAACGCCGCCGCACTCGACTTCGCCAAGGCGAGCGGTGCGACCTATTTCCATCCGTTCTCCGATCCCGACGTCGTCGCGGGGCAGGGCACGCTCGGCCTCGACATTCTCGACGACATGCCCGACATCGACACGATCCTGATCGCGATCGGCGGCGGCGGTTTGATCGCGGGTCTCGCGACCGCCTTGCGCGCGCGCCGTCCGGATATCCGCATCGTCGGGATCGAGCCGGTGGGGTCGCCCACCTTGCGCGCCTGTCTGGATGCCGGGCGGCTGGTCGGTCTCGACAAGCTTGCCACGCGCGTACCGACGATGGCGTGCCGCAAGACCAGCCAGGAGATCTACGACCTCGTGCGCGGTTCGGTCGACCGCATCGTGCTGGTCGAGGACGACGCGATGCAGGATGCCGCGCGCTGGCTGTGGTTCGAACTGGGCGTGGCCGCCGATCTTTCCGGTGCCGCGTCCATCGCCGCGTTGCGCACGAAAGCCGCCGAACTTGGCGACATGCGCCATGTCTGCGCGCTGATCTGCGGTGCCGGCCCCGAAGGCATCGAGACATGAGGGCGCCGTGAACTACACCTTCCAATTCCGCGACATTTTCGCGGCGTGGGAGTTCCTCGCCGAGGGCGTGCTGACGACGCTGCATTTGTCGGTCGTCACGATGGTGTTCGGCTTGGCGATCGGCGTTGCGGGTGCGGCCGCGCGGCTTTACGGCGGCCCGATCCTGCGCGCGGCGGTCGGCACTTATGTCGAGGTGATCCGCAACACGCCGCTGCTGGTGCAGCTCTTCATCGTCTTCTTCGGCCTGCCCAGCATCGGCCTGCGGCTGGACGCGCTGACGGCCGCCCAGATCAGCCTGGCGATCAATCTCGGCGCCTATTCGGTGGAGATCGTGCGCGCGGGCCTGCAGGCCATTCCGCGCGCGCAGATCGAGGCGGGGCATTCGCTCGGCCTCTCCGGCTTGCAGGTTTTCCGCTACATCGTGCTGTTTCCGGCGTTGAAGATGATGTTTCCGTCGCTCGCCAGCCAATTCATCCTGCTGATGCTGGCGACCAGCATCGCTTCGCAGATCGCGGTGCACGATCTTTTCCACGCCGCGTCGATCATCCAGTCGCGCACCTTCCGCGATTTCGAGGTCTATACCGTCATCACGGTCCTCTATCTCGGCCTCGCGTTGTTGCTGCGCGGCGTCTTCGCACTCGTTTACAGGGCGGCGTTCGGAAACCGATGATCCGGGAATTCGCCTTCATCGATCTGCTCTATCTGATCTCGGCGATCCGCTGGACGCTGCTGCTGTCGCTCGCCGCCTTCGCGGGCGGCAGTTTGATCGGGCTGATCGTCGCCGTCCTGCGCGTGTCGAGCGTCGCGCCGTTGCGCTGGCTCGCGGCCGGATACGTGCAGATCGTCCAGGGCACGCCGTTGCTGTGCATCCTGTTCGTCTTCTTCTTCGGCCTGTCGATCATCGGCTTGCCGGTCCATGCCTGGATCGCGGCGACCTTCGCGTTCTCGATCTACGCCGGCGCGTTTCTGGGCGAGATTTGGCGCGGCGCGCTGCAATCGATCCCGAAAACGCAATGGGAAGCGGGCGGCGCGCTCGGCCTCAGCTATGTCGAGCAATTGCGCTACGTGATCGTGCCGCAGGCGGTGCGCGTCTCCATTCCGCCGACGGTCGGTTTCCTCGTGCAGCTCATCAAGAACACCTCGCTCGCGGCGACGATCGGCTTCATCGAGCTGACGCGCGAAGGACAACTGACGACCGCGTCGACCTTCCAGCCCTTCGCCGTCTATTGCACGGTCGCGGCCCTCTACTTCCTGCTTTGCTTCCCCTTGACCCAGCTGAGCCGAGTCCTGGAGCGGAAATACAATGTCGCTGGTTGAAATCCGCAACGTCACGAAGCGCTACGGCGCGCTTACGGTCTTGGACGACGTCTCGCTCGATATCGAACAAGGCGAGATCATCTCGATCATCGGCCGTTCGGGCTCGGGCAAGAGCACGCTGCTGCGTTGCATCAACGGTTTGGAACAGATCCAGGGTGGATCGATCACGGTCGACGGCGTGCGCCTGGGCGATCCGTCAACCGATCTGCGCAAGCTGCGCCAGCAGGTCGGGATCGTCTTTCAAAGCTATAATCTGTTCCCCCATCTGTCGGTCGCGCGGAACATCACGCTGGCGCCGACGGTGGTGAAGAAGACGTCCGACGCCGAGGCGCGCAAGATCGCGCAAGACGTGCTGCGCCGCGTGGGCCTCGAGGAAAAGATCGACGCCTTCCCGCAGCAGCTTTCCGGCGGCCAGCAGCAGCGCGTGGCGATCGCGCGTTCGCTCGCCATGCATCCGAAGATGATGCTGTTCGATGAGATCACCTCCGCACTCGACCCCGAACTGACGGGCGAGGTTTTGAAGGTGATCGAAGACATGGCGCGCTCGGGCATGACGATGGCCTTGGTGACGCACGAGATGGCGTTCGCGCGGCGCATCGGCACGCGCGTCATCTTCATGCACAAGGGAAAGATTTGGGAGCAGGGCCCCGCCGGCGAGGTTCTGACCAAACCCAAGACCAGCGAACTCGCGACCTTCCTCAACGCCGTTTTGCATTGATCCAAAACAGGGAGACCCACATGCCTCGTATGCTGAGAAACTTTCTCGCGGCCCTCGTCGTCGCCGCGATCGGTATCGCGGACGCGTCCGTCGCGCGCGCCGACAAACTCGCCGACATCATCCAGAAGGGCGTCGTGCGCATTATCGTGTTCGGCGACGTGCCGCCCTTCGGCTTCACCAACGCCAATCGCGAGCTCGAAGGCTTCGACGTCGATCTCGCCAAGAAGATCGCCGAGGCGCTGGGCGTGAAGCTCGAACTGGTCCAGGCGACCGCCGCCAACCGCATTCCCTATCTGCTGACGGACCGCGCCGACATGAACGTCGCGGCGATGTCGGTGACCGCCGAACGCGCGCGCCAGATCATGTACAGCGCGCCTTATGCCGACACCTCGCTGTCGGTTTACGGTCCGAAGAACGTAGCCGTGAAGGCGCCCGGCGATATCGGCCGCAACAAGGTCAGCGTCGCCAAGGGCACGACCGAAGATCTGGTCCTTACGTCGCTCGCGCCGCGCGCCGACATCATGCGCACCGAAGACAACGCGACCGCCGTGCAGGCCTATCTGTCGGGCCAGTCGCAGCTCCTGGCGGCCAACAGCGTCGTCGTCGTCGATCTCGCCAAGCGCAACCCGAACAAGGAATTCGATTTCAAGTTCTCGCTGCGCCGCGCCCCCGCCCATGTCACGATCCGTATGGGCGAGCATAATCTGCTGCGTTGGCTGGACACGTTCATCTTCCAGGCGACGCTGAACGGCACGCTCAACGAATTGCACGTCAAGTGGCTGGGCGGCCCGATCGCCGAGCCGCTGCCGCCGCTCTAAGCCCAACGGCCGATCTGCCGCCGGTTCCGAACGGGGCCGGCGGCGTCGGCGCGATCGCCGGAACGCCGCCATGTCGAAGCACGATTTCGAACTTTCCGAATTCCAGGACCGCCGCCGCCGCGTCCACGACGCGATCGCCGCCGCGGGGCTCGACTGGTTCGTCGCTTTCCATCCGGTCACGATCCATTGGCTGACCGGCTCCGACGCCAAAAGCTACCAGGAATTCCAGTGCCTGTTCGTGCCGGCCAAGCCGGGACCGTTGACGGTGCTGACCCGCGAAGGCGAAGTGAACGAATTCCGCGACGACGCCCATGTCGATACGATCGTCGGCTGGGGCGGGGGGATCGTCGAAGATCCGATTCCGCGTTTCGCCGCACTCGCCGAAAAGCTCGGCCTGCTGCGCGGTCGCGTGGGCATCGAGGTGCCCGGCTATTACCTGCATCCGCATCATTATCTGCAGCTGCGCGACGTGCTGGGAAGCGCCTTGGCCGCCGAGCCATCGAACCTCGTCCACGATCTGAAGATCGTCAAATCGCCGGCGGAGTTCGCCTATATCAAGCGGGCGACGGGTTACGCCGACGACGCGATGGATGTGTTCCGGCGCGAGTTGAAGGTCGGCCGCAGCGAACTCGCCGTCGCCGGCAAGATTCTGGACGCGTTGCTGTCGGCGGGCAGCGGGATCGCCGCCAGCCCGATCAATCTCGTCTCGGGCGAGCGTTCGGGCTTCAGCCATGGCGCGCCGACGGAGCGCGTGATGCGAAACGGCGATTTCGGCAGCGTCGAATACGGCGCCACGTGCCGCCGCTACACGGCGACGATCGGCCGGCAATTCGTGCTCGGTGCGCCCACGCCGCGCATGCTCGAGATTTACGATGTCGTGCGCCGCGCGTCGGATGCCTGCATGGCCGCGATCCGCGACGGCGTGCCGGCGGTCGTGCCGCATGAAGCGGCGCGCGCGGTGATCGTTGCTGCGGGGATGGAGCGGGGCCGCGTGCATACCAGCGGCTATGGCTTGGCGCCGGGCTTCCCGCCGAGTTGGGGCGAGCCGCTGCATATGCTCGACAAAAGCGACTACGTGCTGAAAGCCGGCATGGTCGTGACGATCGAACCGCCGGTGTTCCTGGGCGGCGAGTTTCTCGGCGCCCGGATCATCGACAACGTGCTGGTCACGAAAGACGGCTGCGAATTGCTGTCGCGCAGTTCGCGCGATCTGATCCGGGTCGGCTGACGGGCGATTGCCAGCGCGATCGTTCTTTTCCCTCAACTATCGGCCCGGTCGGCGGGAAACCTTATCCCTAACCGATTGAACGCACGCGCCGTCCGCGTATGTTGGCCAGATCGGGGTCGCGGGGTTCGATCCCCGTCGCGGCCACCATCCGGATATTCGCATCAGGCGCAGAGACGCGGGCCCGGCGCGCTCCGGATCTAGTAGCGCGCTTCCAGGAAACGTGACATCGCCTCGGCGGTACGCAGCATTTCGGGCAGATAGCGTTCGACGATCGTCGGACCGTCATAAGTCAACGTGGCGCTGGTCGATAGGCCATAGCGGATGCGTCCGTTCACGCGGATCGGCACGGCGAGCGACGCCATGCCCAGCGCCGTTTCCTGATTGGTATAGATCCAACCTTTGCGCCGCGCGTCCTCGACCTGGATCGCCAGCGCCGCCTTGTCGCAAATCGTGAACGGCGTGATGGCCGGCAATTTGCGTCCGTCCGGGAAACAACGCTCGAAGGCCTCGGGCGACAAATCGCCCAGCAGCAGCTTGCCCGAGGCCGAGGCGTTCGCCGGAAAGCGCGTGCCGACCGCCATGTAATCGCGTTGCAGGCGTTTGGCGGTGGCGCGCGCCACGCAAACGACTTCGGCGCCGTCGAGGGTCATGATCGAACAGGATTCGTCGAGCTTGTCCGAGAGTTCGACCAGACGCGGCTGGATGAGATTGAGCGCCGGCAGAGACGCGAGATAGGAATAGCCGAGCTGGAGTGCGCGCGCCGACAAATGGAAGCGTTTGCTGGATTCGTCGAAGGCGACGTAGCCAAGCTTCACCATCGTGTACAGCACGCGCCGCGCCGATCCCGGACTCAGCCCGACTTTTTGCGCGACGCCGCTCAACGTCATCGACGGCGAGTCGGCGCCGAACGCCTCGATCACCGCCAAGCCCTTGGCCAGCGATTTGACGAAGTCGGGATCGTCGCCTGATTCGATGTCGTCGCGGCTCTTCGCCAAGTTCGTCCTCGTGGAGTCGGATGATCGACCTTGTCCTTCAAATCCTAGTTTCGGCGCGCGCGCAAGCGTATCGCGCATTTCAGCGCGCCCAGCTGAGCGGCGAAGCGCCGGCCGGTTCCGGCGGCAGGTCCCACTGCGCGGGCGTGCGCGAATAGCGAACGATCGGCAGGGGATGTTCGATCTCGCCGAAAGGCGTGGCGCTGACGGCAAGGTCGTCGCTTCCAGGAAGCGGCAGCGTGCGAACACCTTGCGGTCCGTCGGGCCATTGTTCGCGCGGCAGCTGCCCCAATTCCTGCAGCCACATCGAGCAGGAGGTCAACGAAACCTTCACGTGATAGCTGCCGCCGGTTTTCGCACGGCGCAACAGGGCGGCGTTGGTGCCCGCGGCCGCGAGATAGCCGGCCAGATAGTCGTTGAGCGTGAAGGTCGGGGCGAGGACCGGGGCATCGAGCGCGCCTTCGCCGACGGCGAGCCCGCTGACCACTTGGCCCAACGGATCGTAGCCCGCGCGCGAGGCCCAAGGTCCGTCATAGCCGTAGCAACTGACCGAGACATAAACGAGGCCAGGGTTGAGTTCCGCCAGCGCGGCGGGCGAAAGACCGCGCGCATCGAGCGAGCTCGGCCGCCAGGAATGAATGAACACGTCGGCGCCCGCGATCAGCTCGCGCAGCCGCGCGAGATCGCCGGGCCGGTCGAGATCGGCGAAGGCCGAGCGTTTGCCGAAGCCCGTATCGACGACGATATGCGTTGGGTCGGGCTGATGCGGCGCCGAGATATGGATCACTTCGGCGCCCTGTTCGGCCAGTTGTCGCGATACGACGGGGCCGGCCAGCACATGGCCCATATCGACGACGCGAATTCCCGCGAGGGGCCGCGCGGCCGGCGCGAACGGCATCGGCGCGCTTGTGCCGATCGCTTCGATCTCCACGGGTGTGCGCGTGGAAAGATGGCGGCCTTGCGGCGCGTTCAGCCATTCGTCGCGCGTGCGCGCGATGGCGCCGATCACTTTGGCCTCGGCGAGCGCGTCCTCAAGCGCGTCGGCGCGCCAGCGTGCGACCGCTTTCTCGATCGCCGCCGTGTCGGCCGCACAGCCGAGGAAGGCGAGCATGCGGCTGAAATGCTCGTGATAGAAGGCATGCCGAAGCAGATACATCTGCCGGCCATCGGCCGTCGTGAAAAACACTTTGCGTTCCGAGGCGGGGCGAGCGAGCTGCAAGGCGTAGCCGTCGCGTTTGATGTAGGACACGGTGCGCAAACCGGGCACGGCCGCGCGCCGCAGACTGACGTCGATCTCCTGCGCTTTGCCGCCGCGCATCCGCCAAATGTCGGACACGCCCGCCGCATTGGCCGCGAGCGCCACGGCGCTCGCCAACGCCGGGCGATAGCGGCTTGCCACGATCGGGTCTTCATCCGCGAAGCGGATTTCCGGGCGATCATTGGGCAATCCAAGGCGATCGAGCAAAGCGGCCAGAATCTGCGGGGCGTGCGTCTTCATCGGTTCCTCTCACACTCCGGAATTCGGAAGTATTTCCGGTATTCGGTTATTTGCGGCGAAGGGGTGCGTGATCTCGATAACGATATTGTTGCGGTGCAGCGTGACTTTTTGAGCCGATCACGATTGACAAGCCAACCGAACGGGTTCAGATTATCGAATAACGGAAATATTTCCGCAATTCGGAAAATAGTCAAGGGAGGAAAACAGATGTCGCTTCGGCTTGCAGGCCTCACGGTCTGTCTCGGCGTCGCCTTGTCCTCGGTGGCATTCGCGCAGTCCTATCCCACGCGCCCCATCACGGTGATCGTGCCATTGCCGGCGGGTTCGGCGGCGGACAGCATGGCGCGCATCGTTCTCCCGGCCGCCGAAAAGCATCTCGGCAAAGCGATCGTCGTCGAAAACGAAGGCGGTGCGGCTTCGATCCCGGGCACCGCGCGCGCGGCCAAAGCCTCGCCCGACGGCTACACGTTGCTTTGGGGCACGGTCGCGACGCATGTCGCCAATCCGAATATGTTCCGCAATCTTCCCTACGATCCGGGCAAGGATTTCACCGGTGTCGCACGCGTCGCGGGGCAAAGCCTGTTCCTCGCCGTGCCGACATCCGGCGGACTTGCGAATGTCGATGCGCTGGTCGCCAAGGCGAAGACCGGCAATCTGACTTTCGCGTCGGCGGGGATCGGCACCTCGGCGCATTTGTCGGCGGAGCTGTTGAAGCTCAAGACCGGCATTCGCTTGCGCCACATTCCCTACCAAGGCGGCTCGCAGGTCGTGCTCGACCTGATGCGCGGCGAAACGAACATGATGTTCTACTCGCTCTCGCAATTCGCGCCCGGTTTGCAATCGGGCCAGCTGAAGCTGCTGGGCGTGGCCAGCGAAACGCGTTCGCGCTTCGCACCCGATACGCCCACGCTGCGCGAGCAAGGCTACGACGTCGTCATCACGTCGTGGTACGGCCTGTTCGCGCGCAGCGGCACGCCGACCGAAATCGTCGATAAGCTGGCCGATGCGGTGGGGAAGGCACTGGCCGATCCCGCGGTCGTCCAAGCGCTGGAGAAGACGGGGTCCGAGCCTTATGGCTCCGCCTCGCCCGCCGAGTTCCAGAAATTCACCGACGAAGAACGCCGCCGTTACGGCGAGATCATCGCCGCCGCAGGCATTCCCAAGAGCTGATCGCCGCGGCAATTCGACGACGGATCGCGGCCGGCCGCCGTTTCTTCGCGGCGTCCGGCCACCGACCAGCAACACGCAGGATAAAATCAGATGCCTTCACCCGCTACCGAGGCCGTAATCGCCGGCATCGGCGAGCCGCCCGTCGGCCGCCTTGTCGGATCCAACCCCACCGAACTGCATGTCGACGCCGCGATGCTCGCCATCGAAGACGCGGGTATCGACAAGCACGATATCGACGGGCTGATGACGTCGGGGACGTTCCTCAACGACAACATCCGCCACCATATGATCATCGGCGAGCATCTGGGCATCCATTGCAAGCTGTTCTGCGACACGCTGCGCACCGGCGGCCAGTCCTATCTGAACGGCGTGCAGCTCGCGAAATGGGCGGTGGAATCCGGCCAGTGCAAGGCGGTGCTGCTGATCCGCGGCGACAACATCCTGACCGGCGTGCCGAAGGGTACGGGCCTCAAAGCCTATATCGATTACGGCGCGCATCCGATGGAGTTCGAGGTGCCGTTCGGCATCACGGTGCCCGGCGTCTACGCGATGGTGGCGCAGCGCCATATGCACGAATTCGGCACCACGTCCGAACAGCTTGCCGCGATCGCCGTCGCTTGCCGCAAGCATGCGTCGCTGAACCCCAAGGCGTTCAAGCGCGATCCCATCACGGTCGAGGACGTTATGGCGTCGCCGATGGTCAGCACGCCATTGCGCCTGCTCGATTGCAGCCCGATTTGCGACGGGGCGGGCGCGATCCTCATCACCTCGCGCGAACGTGCGCGCGATCTGAAAGCCAAGCCCGTGCGCATCCTGGGCACCGGGCAGGCGCAGTCCTACTACCATCTCGCACATCTAGCTCGCGCCACGGGTGCGCGCGCCGAGGATAAAGCGCGATTCGGTCTGACGCGCACGGTTCAGTCGGTTGCGGCCGCGCAGGCGTTCGGGCGTGCGGGCGTGAAGCCGTCCGACATCGACGTCGCCGAGCTCTACGATTCCTTCACCATCACCGTTCTGCTGCAGCTCGAGGATCTCGGCTATTGCGCCAAGGGCGAGGGCGGGGCGTTCGCGCAGAACGGCCGGATCGAACTCGGCGGCGAATTGCCGGTGAACACGCATGGCGGATTGCTGTCCTTCGGTTCGAGCGGCGGCATCAATCACATCATCGAAGCCGCGCGCCAGATGCGCGGCGAGGGCGGGGCCGGCCAGGTGCCGGACGCCAAGCTGGCGCTGGCGACGAATGTCAGCGCCGTCGCCTCCAACCATTCGATCGCCATTCTCGCCCGCGACTGAGGAGCGAACACGATGACGTCACGTCCTTTGCCCACCCCGTCGAAAATCTCGCAGCCCTTTTGGGATTCGTGCCGCGACGGAAAAATGCAGATGCAGCGCTGCGCCGATTGCGGCGTCTACGCCTATTACCCCGTCTATGTCTGTCCGGAATGCGCGTCGCGCAAACTCGAATGGACGGTCGTTAGCGGCAACGGGAAGATCCACACCTATACCGTCGCACCCAGATCGAGCTTCGATATCCAAGGACCGCTGATCGTGGCACTGGTCGAGTTGGACGAAGGCGCGATGATGGTTTCGAACATCGTGACCCCCGCGCCGGACAAGCTGAAAATCGGCACGAAGGTGCGCGTGCGCTACGAAAAAATGTCGGACGACATCACGCTGCCGATGTTCGAGCCGGCTTGAGCGCGTTCGCGTCACCGCAAGGAGTGAGCTGATCATGGATGGCAATTCGAACGCGAACGCATCGGCGCAAGGCCGCAAAGGCGCGTTGAACGGAATTCGCGTCGTCGACGTTTCGCGCGCCCTCGCGGGTCCCTATTCGACGATGTTGATGGGCGATCTGGGCGCGGACATCATCAAGCTGGAGATGCCGGGAACGGGCGACGAATCCCGCTACTGGGGCCCTCCCTTCGCGACCTATATGTCGTCGAACCGCAACAAGCGGTCGGTGGAGGTCGATCTGCATACCGAGGAAGGGCGCAAGATCTTCTTCGATCTGATCAAGACGGCGGACGTGCTGGTCGAGAATTTCCGCCCCGGCACGATGAAGCGTTTCGGGCTCGATTACGAGACCGTCGCGAAGGTGAAGCCCGACATCATCTATTGCTCGATCAGCGCCTATGGGCAAACCGGTCCGATGGCGCACCGTCCGGGCATCGATCTGATGGTGCAGGCGGTTAGCGGTTTGATGTCGGCGACCGGCGAGCCGGATGGGCGCGCGATCAAGGCCGGCGGTCCGGTCGCCGACATCGTCGGCGGCTTCTCCGCCGTCGTGTCGATCATGGCGTCGCTGATGGAGCGGCGCGAAACCGGCAGGGGCCGTTACATCGACATCGCGATGCTCGACGCGTTGATGATGGTCCTCAACCAACAGATCGTGACCTACACCGCGACGGGCAAGCCCTATGCGCGGATGGGCAACGCGCATCCGTTGATGGCGCCCTATGAAAGCTTCCCGGCGTCGGACCGCGAATTCGTCATGGCCGTGACGAACGAGAAAGCCTGGAAGGCGTTCACGTCGATTCCGGAATTCGCCGAACTGCCGAAGGACCCGCAATATCAGACGCAGGTCGATCGCAACATCAACCGCGTGCGGATGTTGCAGGAGATCTACGCGATCTTCCGGACGAAGCCCGCCGATTATTGGCTGGCCGAGCTCGACAAGCGCGGCATTCCGTCCGAACCGATCCTGCGCTTGGACGAAGTCGTCAAACTGCCGCACGTATTGGAACGCGGATCGCTGATGGAGATCGAGTATCCGCCGGGCTCGGGTACCAAGGTCGTGATCCCCGGCATGCCGTGGCGCGACGTCGCGGCACCGGCCGTTCGCCGCGATCCGCCGTCGCTGGGCCAACATACCCAGGAGGTACTCGCGGAGCTGTATGGACCGGAATCGGGTGCTGCGAAACGGGCGTGATCCCGTCGTAAGATCGCGATCGGGGAGGAGTCGCCATGATACGTAATCGGACCGACGCGACCGCGGGTCTCGTCTTTTTGGGGATCGGCGTCTTGGGCGGCGCGCATATCCTGACGTCGCTCGAGATCGGAACGCCCGGGGCCATGGGTCCCGGGTTCTTTCCCCTGACGCTTTGCATTCTGCTGATCGTTTTCGGGGGGGCGATCGCCTTCGGCGGCCGGCTCGAGGAATTGCGCGAATTGGCCCCGATCAATCCGCGCGCTTTGATCGCGATCGCCGCCGCCCCGGTCGTGTTCGGCCTGACGCTGCGCGAATTGGGGCTCGTGCCCGCGTTGGTGCTGTCCTGCTTTCTGTCCGTCGCGGCGAGCCGGCACATCAATTGGCGCGAAGGGCTCGGTATCGTCGCGGCCGTAACGGCGTTTTGCATTGCGGTTTTCTATTACGGGATCGGCATGACGATCCCTTTGCTTAACCCCGCGTTCTTCGGCTGAGGGCTGCGACATGGGCCTGTTCGACGGAATCATCGCCGGCTTTTCGGTGGCACTCACGCCCGAAGCGCTGTTGTTCTGCCTGATCGGCTGTACGCTCGGCACGTTGATCGGCGTGTTACCCGGCATCGGGCCCAGCGCCACGATCGCGATGCTGCTGCCCGTGACGCTCGGACTGTCGCCGTTGATCGCGCTGATCATGCTGGCGGGGATCTATTACGGCGCGCAATACGGCGGATCGATCACGTCGATCTTGATCAATCTGCCGGGCGAGCCATCCAGCGCCGTCACCGCGATCGACGGGCACCAGATGGCGCGACAAGGACGCGCCGGTGCGGCTTTGGCGATCTCGGCGATCGGATCTTTCGTCGCGGGTACGATCGCGACCGTCGTTCTCGCGATCGCGTCGCCGCCGCTCAGCCAGTTCGCGTTGCGCTTCGGCTCGCCGGAGTATTTCTCGCTGTCGCTGCTTGGCATCGTGCTGGTCGTCGTGCTGTCGCAGGGCTCGCCGCTGAAAGGCCTCGCGATGGCCACGCTCGGCTTGCTGCTCGGCCTCGTCGGCACGGACGTCTTCACCTCCGAGACGCGCTTTACGCTGGGGCTCGACGAATTGCGTAGCGGGGTCAACTTCATCGCGTTGTCCGTCGGCGTGTTCGGCATCTCCGAAATTCTGCGCAATCTCGAAACCGACGGCGAATTGCGCCACACGGTGCACCGCCTGACCAGCATCATGCCCACGCGCGAGGACCTTAAGCGCAGCGTGGCGCCGATCCTGCGCGGCACGGTCCTGGGCACGTTTCTGGGCGTGCTGCCGGGCGGCGGCGCGTTCCTGTCGTCCTTCGCCTCCTACGCGGTCGAGAAGAAATTCGCGCGCGATCCCAGCACTTTCGGAAAAGGCGCGATCGAAGGCGTGGCGGGACCCGAAAGCGCCAATAACGCCGGCGCCCAGACGTCCTTCATTCCGATGCTGACTTTGGGAATCCCCTCCAACGCCGTCATGGCGCTGATGATCGGCGCGATGGTCGTGCAGGGCATCCAGCCCGGGCCGCGCGTCATGGTCACGCAGCCCGAATTGTTCTGGGGTTTGATCGCGTCGATGTGGATCGGCAACGCGATGCTGCTGGTTCTCAACCTTCCGCTCGTCGGCGTGTGGGCGAGCCTGCTGCGCATCCCGTATCGGATGCTGTTCCCGGGCATCGTCGCATTTTCGTGCATCGGCGCGTTCGGCACCAACGACAGCACGATCGATCTCTATATCCTCGCGGCGGGCGGGCTCGGCGGGTATCTGCTGTCGCGCCTGGGCTGCGACGTGGCGCCGTTGCTGCTCGGCTTCGTGCTGGGGCCGATGCTTGAGGAGCATTTTCGCCGCGCGATGTTGATCGCCGAAGGCGATTTGACGGTTTTCGTCGAGCGGCCGATCAGCGCGCTGTTGATCGTCAGCGTGGTCCTGGTGGCCGGGCTGACCTTCGTGCCGTCGTTGTTCAAGGCGCGCGGCGAAATTTTCAAGAATGCGGAGGATTGATCCCATGCGCCGCGTAACGCTTTCGTTCGACAACGGCCCCGATCCGGCGGTAACACCCTTCGTGCTCGACGTGCTGGCCAAGCACGGCATCAAAACCACGTTCTTCGTGGTCGGCAACAAGGTGGACGGCGCCCGCGCCGCCGCCGAGCGTGCGCATTCCGAAGGCCACTGGATCGGCAATCATACCTGGAGCCACAGCAAGCCGTTCCGCGAGCGCGGCGACGCCGCTTTCGTGCGCGACGAAATCGAGAAAACGCAAACGGCGATCGGCGCGCTGGCGCGGCCCGAACGGTTGTTCCGGCCTTATGGCGGCGGCGGGCGGCTCGACGGCGCGCTCAACCAAGTTGCGGCCGACCATCTCGCGATGGGCGGATACACCTGCGTCCTTTGGAACTCGGTGCCCGGCGACTGGAAGGACCAGGAAACTTGGCCCGATACCGCGCTGCGCCAGGCGGAATCGCTCGACTGGCCGCTCGTCGTGTTGCACGATATCCATCCGATCGCGATGCGCCATCTCGACGGGTTTATCGGCGCGTTGAAGGACCGCGGCTTCGCGTTCGAACAGGATTTTCCGCCCGATTGCGTGGCGCTGCGGCGCGGCCGGCCGACGGAAATCCTGTCGCGTGTTCTTCAAGCGGCGTGAGGTTCGAGGGATGTCCGGAAACGTTATGCGTATCGCGTTGATCGCCGGCGACGGGATCGGCAAGGAAGTCGTGCCGGAAGGCGTGCGCGTCCTCAACGCGGCGGCCAAGAAGTTCGATATCGGTCTCGATTTCGAGACGTTCGATTTCGCCTCCTGCGACTATTACGAAAAGCACGGGCAGATGCTGCCCGACGATTGGAAGACGGAGATCGGCGGTCATGACGCCATTTACTTCGGCGCCGTCGGCATGCCCGACCGCGTGCCCGACCACATCTCGCTCTGGGGATCGCTGATCCGCTTCCGGCGCGAATTCGACCAATACGTCAATCTGCGCCCCTGCAAGCTGATGCCGGGCGTGCCGTCGCCCTTGGCGGGCCGCAAGCCGGGCGAGATCGACTTCTTCGTCGTGCGCGAGAACACCGAGGGCGAATATTCCTCGGTCGGCGGGATCATGTTCCCCGATACCGAGCGCGAAATCGCGATGCAGGAAACGGTGATGACGCGCATCGGCGTCGACCGCATCGTGCGCTACGCGTTCGAGCTGGCGCGCAAACGCGGCAAGCATTTGACCTCGGCGACCAAGTCGAACGGCATTTCGATCACGATGCCCTATTGGGACAAGCGCGTCGAAACGATCGCCAAGGATTACGCCGACGTGCGCTGGGACAAATATCACATCGATATTCTGACCGCGCATTTCGTGCTCAATCCCGACCGCTTCGACGTGGTCGTCGCATCGAATCTGTTCGGCGATATCCTGTCGGATCTGGGGCCGGCTTGCACGGGCACGATCGGCATCGCGCCCTCGGGCAACATCAATCCCGAGCGCCGCTTTCCGTCGCTGTTCGAGCCGGTGCACGGTTCCGCGCCGGATATCGCGGGCAAGGGCATCGCCAACCCGATCGGCCAGATTTGGGCGGGGGCGATGATGCTCGACCATCTCGGTCGGCCTGACGCGGCGGCGGCGATCGTCGCGGCCATCGAGCGCGTGTTGACCGAGAAGAGCTTGCGCACCCGCGATTTGGGCGGCACGGCCGACACGATCGCGTGCGGCAAGGCCGTCGCCGACGCCTTGTGACGCCGGCGACGCGAAACGGAGCGGCTATTTATGCGCGGTCGCGAAACCGTTCGTGAGTTTGCCGATCCCGTCGATCTCGCATTCGACGGCGTCTCCGTCCTTGAGGAAACAGGGCGGCTCCATCGCGTAGCCGACGCCGGACGGCGTTCCCGTCGCGAGGATGTCGCCCGGTTCCAGCGTCAACCCGGCCGACAGCGAGGCGATCAAGGTCGGGATGTCGAAGATCATCGCCGAGGTATTGCCGTTCTGGCGCAGCTCGCCGTTGACGCGAAGGCGGATGCCGAGATTCCCCGGCGTCGACACGGCGTCGGCGGTGACGATCCAGGGGCCCATCGGGCAGGAACCGTCGAGCGCTTTGCCCTTGAAGAACTGTCCGCCGTGGCGGCGCTGCACGTCGCGGGCGCTGACGTCGTTGACGATCGTGTAGCCGAAGACATGCTCGTACGCGCGCGCGGGCGGAATGTCGCGGCCGGCCTTGCCGATGATCACGGCGAGTTCGACTTCGTAGTCGATCTGCGTCGAGACATGGGGGAAAAGCGGCACCGTCGCGCCCGGGCCGATCACGGTCGTCGCCGGCTTGGTGAAGAAAATCGGGTTCTCGGCGACGCCGATCTTGATCTTCTGCGCGCGCTCGCCTTCGGCGATATGCTCGGCGTAATTCCGGCCGACGCAGAACACGTTTTTCGTGGGCCGAGGCAACGGCGCCGCGAATTCCACCGCGCGCGCGGGTACGATCAAATGCGGCGTCTTGTCCGCATAGGCCACCATGCCGCGGACGCGGTCGAGTGCCGCCGGCCCGGCTTCGATCAACGCCTGCAACGAGGGGAATGCGTCGCCCAAGCGCAGCGCGTCGCCGCCGTCCAGCATCGCCGCGCATTCGAACCGATCGCCGCGCTTCAAGGTCGCAAGATGCATTTTCCGTTCTCCCGTGTTTCGACCCAGTTAGCGGCGCGGCCGCTTGGATGTGAAGCCGGTTTGAACGACCAATCGGGAGATTGGTAGACTTGCCCGATACGCATACCGATGCCTTGGTCGAGCGGCTGCGGCGGCAATTCGCCGAGGACGGCTATTGCCATAGCCACCGATTGCCGCCGGAACGGACGCTCTGCGCGCAGTTCGGCGTGTCGCGCTCCACGTTGCGCAAAGCGCTCGCCATACTTGAGGCCGACGGCCTTATTTGGCGCCATGTCGGGCGCGGTACGTTTCTGGGCGCGCGGCCGATCTTCGATCTCGACGACGTGGATTATCTCGCCGGTCTGGCGCAGCCCCAGAACGTCGTCGAAGCGCGGATGGCGATGGAGCCGGAGCTTGCGCGCCTTGCGGCGATCCATGGTGCGAAGGCGGATTTCGACGAGATCGCTTTATGCGGGCGAAGATGTCGCGCGGCGCATGATTGGCGGATCTACGAGGCGTGGGACGAGCGGTTTCACCTCGCGATCGCCAAGGCGACCCGGAACAAAATGCTTTTCCATTTGTTCGAGACGGTCAACGCCGTCCGCCGATCCGTCGTTTGGTCGCGCGCCCGGCATTCCAAATCGCCGCCGCAAAACCATGCCAGCTTCGACGAACACGATGCGATCGCCGCCGCGATCGCCGCGCGCGACGGCGATCGCTCCGCCGCGTTGATGCGCGCGCATCTGCTGTCGGTCCGCGTGCGAACCGAGACGTGACCGCGGCAATTCGATTTCGGATTCCAGTGGAAGGCATCGACGGTCGGCTTCTCGCGGATCGTTGCTCGATCTGGGGAAAACCCCATCCATCGCCAATCAATTCCACGCGCTGTCCGCTTATGTCGATAAGGTCGAGGGCGCGTGCTTCGATCCCTGTCGCGCACGTCCTTGGGAAATCGAAAATATCCGGCGCGACCGCATGAATGACGAAGCCCGCACCTGGCAATCCAGCGGCGGGCTTCGTCGTATCATCGAATGAACGCGGTTGTGGGGTCAGCCGCCATAGCCCTCCGCGGCATGGGCGCGCAGATAATCGACATTCATCGCCACGCCGAGACCCGGCGAAGTCGGGACCTTCAAGCGGCCCTTCGTGTTGTCGAGCGGCGTTTCGATGAACACGTCGTATTTCCCGAGATCGTAGCGCGACGTCTCGAGACGATAGAAGTTCGGCGTCGTCAACATCACATGCGCGCCGGCCAGAATGTTGATCGGTCCGGCGGCGTCATGCGGCGAGACGGGGATGTAATAGGTTTCCGCCATCGTCGCGATTTTCTTCAACTCGCTGATGCCGCCGGTCCAGGTGACGTCCGGCATGATGAAATCGGCGAGGCGCTTTTCGAGGACCGGCGCGATTTCCCAGCGCGTATGCAGGCGCTCGCCCACGGCGATCGGTACGTTGACCTTCTCGCGGACTTGTTGAAGCGCGCCATAGCTTTCGACGGGAACCGGTTCTTCGAACCAGTCGATCGCGCCCGCGTCCTTCAGGCGATTGCACAAGCGGATGGCGGTGGGCACGTTGAACCGGCCATGCGCGTCGATCAGGATCTGGATATCGGGACCGGCGATCTCGCGCATACGCGCCACCATCTTGGCGGCGTAGTTCTCGGCCTCTTTGCCCAGACCGCCGTCGAGATAATCGTCGTTGCGCGGCGACTCGCCGTCCAAATGCGGAAACGGATCGGTCTTGAAAGCCGTGTGCCCGGAATCGACGATCGCGCGGATCTCGGTCACCAATGTTTCGTCGTTGTCCAAGAGCCGGCGTAGCGGATGCGTATAGAGGAGAATGTCCTCGCGCAGTTTTCCGCCGAGAAGATCGTAGATCGGCTTGCCCAGCGACTTGCCGCGGATATCCCACAGCGCGATATCGATCCCGCTGACGGCATGACACGCCGCACCCCGCGTCCCCATATAGGTGAAGGACCGGAATATCCGGTGCCAAATGCGCTCGATCCGATCGGGATCTTCGCCGGCGATGAAGCCGCTGAGCTGGCGCAGAATATTGGCGACCGCCCGGTTGGCGTTGGGCGTCGTCGATGTGATTTCGCCCCAGCCGGTGATGCCGTCGGCGGTCCGCACCTCGACGAAAAGATACTCCCCCCAGCCGCTGCCGCTGGTTTTGACGATCCAGGGAATGACGGCGGTGATTTTATTCGACATGGGCATCCTCTTTTGGGGCGTTTGGCTTGCGTGGCATGGGCCGGGCCGCGAGGTGCGCATGCGTCGCCTCATCGGCCGTCGATCAAAAAATATATTATTTTATGGATTTCATACATAATAAAGTGAGCTTGCGGCTTTGGAATCCACGAATCGTGTAAGCCGGTCGATGCACCCTCAGCGTGCCAAATGTCGGGACGGCGCGGATCGGATGGCCTGGGTAAAGCGAAGTAAGCGTAGCGCGGCGGCATCCACCCGGCACTGTCGCGGTGGTGTAAGAAATCCTTATAGAACGGGATTTTTCGCCGCCGGATGCGGGCCGGCTTAACATTTTTTCGATCGTTTCGCGCTATGATCGACGTCCTGGGATCGCCCCCCATCGCGACGGCGACGCCCCAAATTCCGTGCCGTCAGATTATATTCTCTACTTGATTTTTAATATATAATTTGGAATGGTGTCGGAACATAAAAACATTATGGGAGGGCTCTGCCCATGAGCGTCCTGACGTCCAAAACTTCAATCGGCTTATCGGCGTTTCGCGCGCTCTCGTTGGCGGCACTCGTCGCGACGGGAACGATGGCGCAAGCCCAGCAAGCCCAGATTCCGCGCGAAGATACGTTCATCGCGACCGGGCAGTCGTCGACCGGCTCGCCGACCTTCTCCCAGTACAACGATTTCAACCCGTTCCGCCCGGGCCTGGATCGCCGCTCGAGCGTCACGCATGTGCTGGAAGGCCTCTATTACTACAACGTCTTGAAGGACGAGATGATCCCGTGGCTCGCGACGAGCTACGAGTACAACAGCGACTACACGGCCGTGACCGTCAATCTGCGCGAAGGCGTAAAGTGGAGCGACGGCGAGAAATTCAGCGTCGACGACGTGATCTATACGATCTCGATGCTGCAAGCGAACGGCAAGGGTAAGGCCGATCTGTTCTGGGCCGACGATATGGCCCGCGACATCAAGGCGTTGGTGCGGCTCAGCGACAATTCGCTCCGCATCGAGCTGACGCATCCCGATCCGCGCTGGTTCTTCACCTTCTTCGCGATCCGTTTCGCGAGCCAAGCGATCCATATCGTTCCCAAGCACATCTACGAGACCGTGGATCCCAACGCGATGGGAACGTTCACGGCGCTCGATCCGTCCAAGCCGAACTGGCCGGTGGGCACGGGCGCGTTCCGCGTCACGGAGCTGAAGCCGGAGCGCATCATTTTGGATCGGCGCGACGATTGGTGGGGCGCGCAGGTCGGCATGCGTCCGCTGCCGGAGATGAAGCGCGTCATCTTCATCCCGTTCACGACGCATGAGCAGGCGGCCCAGCTGGTCGCCAACAACGAGGTCGATACGATCCTCGAGGCGCATGTGCCGGTGATGAAAAACCTTATCGCGCGCGCGCCGAAGATCACGACATTCTCGGGCCGCGAATCGCCGTTCGGCAATATCGATTGGTGGCCGACATCGCTGTTCTTCAACCACGACGATCCGCAATGGAAGGATATCCGCATCCGTCGCGCGGTGGGGCTCTATCTCAACCGCAAGCAGATCGTCGATTTCGCCTATGAAGGTGCGGCCGAGATTTCGCCGCTGCCGTATCCGCGTTATCCGGCGCTGCAGCCGTATTTCGGGCGGATGGAAGCGAAGATCAAGGAACTCCGCGTGGTCGATACCGACGCGAAGGCCGCCGACGCGTTGATGCTGGAGGCCGGCGCGAAGAAGGATGCGCAAGGGTTCTGGACGCTCAACGGCAAGCGGATGGGCGGCGATCTCTATTACACGAACTCGTTGAACGCCGTGTCGCCGGTCATCGCGGAGCAGTTGCGCCGCGCGGGCTTCGAAGTGGCGCCGAATACCCGGCCCGGCTTCCGCGACATCATCTATCAGGGCAAGGCCGCGTGGTGGGTTTGGGGACACGGCGCCAGCGTCAACGATCCGTTCCACACGCTGCGCCTCTATCACAAGCGCTGGTATCGCCCCGTCGGGACGATCCCGCTGTGGCCGGCGCGCTGGCAGAACGACGCGTTCAGCGATCTCGTCGATCAGATCGAAGCCTTGGCGCCGGCCGACCCGAAGGTCCCGCCGCTGGTCGAGAAAGCGCTGACGATCTTCCTCGAGCAGCAAGTGACGGTGCCGATCTCCCAGTTCTATCACCGCATTCCGATGAACACGACGTATTGGAAGAACTGGCCGTCCACGCAGAACGCCTACATCCCGCCGACGTTCTGGGCGGATACCGGCTACCTGATGCTGCTCAACGTGAAGAAAAACTGAGCGATGAAGCGGAGGCCGTCGCGCGACGTCGAACGCGCGACGGTCTCGTGCCTTGGAAACAAGGCCGCAATGTTCCGTAGGGGCTTATGACGTTCTTATCGATCTGCCGCCGTTTTGGCATGTTCTTGCTGGTGGTCTGGACGGCCAGCACGTTGATCTTCTTCGTGCCCCGGATCGCGCCGCGCAACCCCATCCAGGACAAGCTGCTGACCCAGCTCGAGCAGGGCGGTGCGGCCGGCGACATCAAGGCTTTGGTCGACGCCTACAACGTCAAATTCGGCCTCGATAAGCCATTGTGGCAGCAATATCTCGCTTTCCTCGGCGATACGGCGCGTTTCGATCTCGGCCAGTCGATCGCCTATTACCCGAGCCGGACCGCCGACATCATCGGCGGCGCGATCCCGTGGACGATCGCTTTGCTGACGACGACGACCCTGTTGGGTTTCGCGATCGGCACGATCATCGGCGCGCTGACCGTGTGGCGCGGCTCGTCCTCGTTCTACCGATATCTCGTGCCGCTGCTCATGGTCTTCTCGGCCATCCCGTTTTATTTGATCGGCTTGGTTCTGGTTTACGTTTTCGGCTATCGGCTCGGCTGGTTCCCGCTGGGCGGCGGCATGGGAATCCGCACGTCGTTCGTCTGGAGCGTGCCGCTCGTTCTCGAGATTCTCTATCACTCGATCCTGCCGGCGACGTCGATGCTGCTGTCGACGCTGGGCACCTGGGCGCTGTCGATGCGCGGCATGATGGTGACGGTTCAGGGCGAGGACTACATGAACTTCGCCGAAGCGCTGGGTCTGAAGAACCGGCGGCGCTTCCTGCAATACGGGTTGCGCAACGCGATCCTGCCGCAATTGACGCTGCTGGCGCTGTCGCTGGGCCATGTTCTATCCGGCTCGATTCTCGTCGAACTGGTGTTCGGCTATCCCGGCGTGGGCCAGCAATTGTTCCGCGCCATCCAGCATCTCGACTATTTCGTGATCTACGGAATCGTCTTCATTCTGATCTGCACCATCTCGTTCGCGATGTTGATCATGGACCTCGTCTATCCGCTGCTCGATCCGCGGATCCGCCAGTCGAGCACCGCCGCATGAGCCGCGAAATCGCCGATCCGGCCGGTGCCGCACCGCGCGCGACGCACCCGACCTGGCGTCAGGAAGCGTTGCGCGAGACCCTTCGCTATGTTCGCCGTAATCCATCGATCGCGGTCGGTGCCGCGCTGATCCTGTCGCTGCTGGTCTTCGCGATTTGCGGCCGTTTCTTCGTCGATTGGAACGACGCGTTCCCGCTATCCGGGCCACCGTCGCGCGCACCCACGCTCGACTATCCCTTCGGGACCGACGCGAAGGGCCGCAATCTCCTCGCGGTTATGACCTACGGCACGGCGCTGACGCTGAAGATCGGGATCGTCGCCGGCTTGCTCGGCGTCGCGATCGGCACGACGCTCGCTTTCGTCGGCGCCTATCACCGCGGCTGGACGGACGCGATCATCCGCGTCGTCGTCGACGTGCTGATCACCGTACCGGCGTTGCTGGTGTTGGTCGTCGTCGCGTCGGCGATCCGCTCGAGCATGAGCACGACGATCATGGCGATCACGATCGCGTTGCTCGCGTGGCGCGAGCCCGCGCGGAAAATCCGCGCGCAAGTGCTCGTCATGCGCGAATCGCAATACGTGGCGATGGCGCGGCTCAACGGCGCCAGCACGGCGCGCATCATCTTTTTCGAGATGCTGCCGAATCTGCTTCCGTATTTGAGCGCCAGCCTCGTCGTCGCGGTGGCGCAAGCCATTCTCGCGTCGATCGGTCTGGAAGCACTCGGCTTGGGCTCGCCGTCCGAACCCACCCTCGGCATGACGATCTATTGGCTGATGAACGAGTCCGCATTCCTGCTCGGGCTCTGGTGGTGGATCCTGGCGCCGATCACCGTTCTGGTGGTCCTTTTCGTGGGGCTTTATTTGGTAACGGTCGGTCTCGACGAACTCGCCAATCCGAAGTTGCGCGTGAGGAACTCGTGATCGAGGGGCTGAGCGTCAGGGACCTGACGGTGAATTACCACACCGATGCCGGCCCGGTGGCGGCCGCCGATCGCGTGAGCTTCGACGTGCCCGCGCGCACGCGCTTGGGGATCGTCGGGGAATCGGGCTCGGGCAAGACGACGGTCGCGTTGTCGCTGATTCGGCTCTTGCGGCCGCCGGGGCGGATCGATGGCGGGACGGCGAAGATCGACGGCGTCGATCTCCTGTCGCTCGGCGACGCGCAGATGCGCGCGCACCGGCTGCGGACGATCGCCTATATCCCGCAGGGCGCGATGAACTCGCTCAATCCGGTGCTGACGATCGGGCATCAGATGGGCAACGTCCTGATCGACCACGGCGAGAAGCCGACGAACGGCGATTTCGCGCCGGCGATCGAAGCGGCCCTCGCCGGCGTCGATCTCCCCGCGCGTGTGGCGAAACTCTATCCGCATGAATTGTCCGGCGGGATGAAGCAGCGTGTTTGCATCGCGATGAGCACGATGCTGCGCCCGCGGGTGATCGTCGCCGACGAGCCGACGAGCGCGCTCGACGTCGTCACGCAACGCCATGTCATGCAGACTTTGGGCGCGCAGCAGCAGGAATCCGGATCGGCGCTTATTCTGATCGGGCACGATATGGGCTTGATGGCGCAGTTCGTCGACAGCTTGGCCGTCATGTATGCGGGGCGCTTGGTCGAGATCGGCGCCATCCGCGACGTGCTGACGCGGCCGCGCCATCCTTACACGCAAGCGCTGGTTTCCAGCGTTCCGCGTTTGGCGCATCGCGGCGAATTGGGGGGGATTCCCGGCGTGGCGCCGTCGCTGCGCGAGCTGCCGGCGGGATGCGCTTTCCATCCGCGCTGCGAACGCGCCGCCGACAAATGCCGTGCGACCCGCCCGGCGATCGACCGGGACATCGGCGCGCATCGCGCGGCCTGCTTTTTCGCGGACGGTGCGGCATGAACGCGCCGTTGATCGAGCTCGACGGCGTGGAGAAGCGTTTCGGCTTCGTCGTCGCGCTCCGCAAGCTGCATTTCCGCATCGATTCCGGCGAAACGCCGATCATCGCCGTCGCCGGCGAAAGCGGCAGCGGCAAGACAACGCTGGCCTCGATGCTGCTTGGCTTCACCGATCCGAGTGCTGGCGAAGTCCGCTACGGCGGCGCGCCCGTCGCAAGCCTGTCGGGCGAAGCGAAAAAAACCTATCGGCGCGAAGTGCAGGCGATCTTCCAGGATCCGTTCGCGGTCTACAATCCGTTCTATCGCGTCGATCACGCCTTATCCGAACCGCTGCGGATGTTCGGCCTCGCGGCCAACCGCGACCAAGCGCGCGACATGATGCGCGCGGCCTGCGAGCAGGTCGGCCTCAATCCCGCCGATACGCTCGGCCGGTTCCCGCATCAATTGTCGGGCGGTCAGCGCCAGCGCCTGATGGTCGCGCGGGCTTTGTTGCTGAAGCCCAAATTGCTGATCGCGGACGAGCCCGTATCGATGATCGACGCGTCGCTGCGCGCGATCGTGCTGCGCAGCCTGCGCGCCCTCAACCGCGATCACAAGATCCCAATCATCTACATCACGCACGATCTGGCGACGGCCTATCACGTCGCCGATCATATTCTGGTGCTCTACAAGGGCGAGGTCGTCGAAGCGGGATCCGCCGCCGACGTCATCAAGTCGCCCAAGCATCCTTATACGCGGCTGCTTGTCGGCTCGATCCCGTGGCCCGATCTCGACATGCGTTGGGGGGCGGATCAACCGATCCTGAAGGACGAGGCGCCGGGCGATCGGCGCGGCTGCGCCTTCGCCGGGCGGTGCGCCAGCGCGACGGACGAGTGCCGAAGCGTCAAGCCGCCGCTCTACGCGCGCGGATCGACGGCGTCGCGATGCTTCCTCGATCGTGCGGACGAAGCGCTCGCGGATTCCAAGCTCAGCGATTTCCTTCAACAACAAAAGCGGCCGTGACGGCGCGACAGAACCGGAGCGACATCCATGAAGATCACACGCGTAAAACCCGTCGTCGTCGCGGCGCCGCCGAACCGGAACTGGATCTTCGTCAAGGTCGAAACCGACCAGCCCGGGCTCTATGGCTGGGGCGAGGCGACGCTGGAGTGGAAAACGCGCGGCGTCGTGGGCTGTATCGAGGATTTCGAGCATATCGTGCTCGGCCATGATCCGCGCGACATCACGCAGCTTGTGGAACTGCTCAACAAAGCCGCGTTCTGGCCGCTCGGCGTTTACGGCCTGACGGCGATGAGCGCCATCGAACAAGCGTGCTGGGACATCAAGGGCAAGGAGCTTGGGCTGCCCGTCTGGCAGCTATTGGGCGGCAAAGTGCGCGACCGTATTCGCGTCTACACCCATATCGGTTCGCGCAAGGTCAAGATCAACCGCGACACGTGGGAGCTTTCCGGCTTCTTCGACAGCGCCGCCGAGCTCAAGGAAATGGGCTACAACGCCGTCAAGACGCTGCCGATCCCCTATACCGGCTATGACGCGGATATCCGCGCCGTGCGCCATACCGAAAAGCTGATGCAAGGCATGCGCGACGTTCTGGGCGACGGCGTCGATATCCTTCTGGATTTCCACGGGCGCCCGTCGTCGATCGCGGCGGCGATGGCGTATATCGACGTCATCAGCCCGTTCAAACCGATGTTCGTCGAAGAGCCGATCCAGCCCGGCGATCCGGGCGCCATGCGCGTCGTGGCGGATCGCGCGGACTGCCCGATCGCGACCGGCGAGCGTCTGCTGACGCCCAAGGAATTCGAGGATCTGTGCACGATCAAGGCGGTCACCTATATCCAGCCCGATCTGTGCCATTGCGGCGGGTTGACGCTCGGCCGTCAGATCGCCTCGATCGCGGCGGCGAATTATATGGGCGTGTGTCCGCATAACCCGATGGGCCCGATCGCGGGCGTCGTCGGTCTGCATTTCGCTGCGGCGACGCCGAACTTCGTCATCCTCGAGGAATCGTCCGGCTCGGTGCCTTGGTATAACGACGTGGTCAGCACGCCGATCAAGCGCGTCGACGGCTATTGGCAATTGCCGACCGCGCCGGGGCTGGGCGTCGAGGTGAACGAGGACGTGGCCAAGCAGCACCCGTTCCAGCAGGAGCGGATCGGCGGCAAGGAAGCGATCCTCGCGCGCGACGGTTCGAAAGCGAATTGGTAGGGGCGATTATGGGGGATTCCGCCGCCGGCGCCGTCGATGTTCTGATCACCGGGGCGACCGGCAATATCGGGGGCAAGCTGCGCGCGTATCTCGGCGCGACGGGCAAATATCGCCTCAAGCTTCTTTGTCTCAATCCGCAGAAGGATCCGGACGTCGTTTCGGCCGATCTCAGCGTCTACGACCCGGAATGGGCACGGCATTTCGCGGGCGTCGATACGGTCTTGCATGTCGCGGCGGACCCGAGCCCGATCGCGTCGTGGGGGCGCATTCAGCGCCTCAATCTCGATCTGCTGTTCAACGTCATGGCGGCGGCGCAGCAGAACGGCGTGCGCCGCTTCGTGTTCGCGAGCACGAATTTCGTGGTCGCGGGCTATCGGTACGGTGCCGAAGCGCTGACGACCGATATGGCGCCATGGCCGATCAACGCCTATGGCGCGTCGAAGCTGTGCGGCGAACGGCTGGGGAAAATGTTCGCCGAACGCTACGACATGTCGTTCGTCGGGTTCCGGATCGGCGTGTGCCAGCGCGCCAATCAGAACCGGCACGGCCCGTGGATTCCGTTCGGCCATTGGGGCCAAGCGATGTGGGTCAGCGATCGCGATCTGTGCCGCGCCTTCGAATGCGCGATCGACGATAAGAAGGTCAAGTTCGGCGTCTATAATCTCGTCTCGCGCAATCCCGGCATGCGCTGGGATATCGAGAATTTGGCCCGCGATCTCGGATTCTCGCCGCAAGACGGCGAACCGATGCGCGCGAATCTCGGACATCGCTTGCGCGCGGCCTGCGCTTGGATCCGCGACGTGGCGCTGCCGGCGATCGGCTCGAAACT
Source organism: Tagaea sp. (assembly GCA_965228135.1). Classification (GTDB taxonomy): domain Bacteria; phylum Pseudomonadota; class Alphaproteobacteria; order CACIAM-22H2; family CACIAM-22H2; genus Tagaea. Next base: position 2,086,930 of record OZ245798.1, on the reverse strand, counting down.
CGCCGGACGACGGTGGTAGCGATGAAGATCACCTGTCTCGTCGACGCGAAGGCCCAGGTCGGCGAAGGCGCCGTCTGGGACGCCGAGGGCGAAGCCCTGTGGTGGACCGATATCAACGGCCGCGTGATCCATCGCTACGACACGCGGACGAAGGATGATCGCGTCTTCGAGATCGGGATGCGCGTCGGCTGTTTCGCGTTGCGCGAAAAAGGCGGCGTCGTGCTGGCGGCCGAACATGGCTTCTGGTTTTGGGATTCCGTTTCCGGAAAGATCGACCCTATCGCGGATGTCGAAAGCGATCTGCCGACCAATCGGATGAACGACGGCGGCTGCGATCGCCAAGGGCGCTTCTTCGCCTCCAGCATGAATTTGGAGGTCGAGCGCCGGCCGACGGGCAATTGCTGGCGCTTGAACGCGGATCTGTCGATCGAGAAAGTCGCGTCGGGGCTTTTCATTGGCAACGGCATCGCGTTCTCGCCGGAAGGCGATCGCTATTATCTGGCCGACACGACCGTCGAGAAGGTTTGGGTCCATTCCTACGATCCGAACACGGGTCGTATCGGTCCGCGCACGACCTTCGTCGATATGGCGAATTTGGCGGGCTTGCCGGACGGCGCGACGGTCGATGCGGAAGGCGGATATTGGCTCGCGGCGGTGCGCGGCGGTCGGATCTATCGCTTCGCGCCGGACGGAAAACTCGATCTGACGATCGAGATGCCGATTCCGACGCCGACGAAGCCGATGTTCGGCGGCCCGAAGCTCGATCGGCTTTTCGTCACGTCGATCGGCACCGGCGGCGAGCCCTTGGCCGGCGGCTTGTTCGCGATCGACGGGCTCGGCTTTCGCGGCCTACCGGAACCGCGTTTCGCGGGTTGACGGCGACGGCCGGCCGGAATCGTCCTCGTGCGCGGCGAGACGGCCGGCGGCTTTCATCCGTTCGATCAGATGCATGCCGGATCGACGCACATGCATCTCGACCGCGCGGGCGGTGCGGTTTTCGTCCTGCGCGCGGATCGCGGCGATGATCGCGCGATGCTCGCGCGCCACCGCCAGCGAGCGCGCGCGCGAGCGCGGGAAACGGTCGGCCAGCGCGTTGATGAAGTCGTTGTGCTTGTAGGCCATCAACAACGCTTCTTCGTTGTAGTGGCTGTCGTAGCAGATGCCGTGGAATTCGCGGTTGAGCGCGCGCAGCTTCGTCCACTCGCTCGCTTCGATGGCGGCATCGAAATCGCGCTGGATGGCTTCCAGCCTGTCCAAATCGCCGTCCTTGTGATGGCGGACGAACCAGCGCGCCAGGAACGGTTCGACCAGTTCCCGGATTTCGTAGATGTCGCGAATGAAATCCGTGTCGATCGCGCGCACGCTGGCGCCGCGATTGGCGACGAACCGGACGATGCCTTCGCCTTGCAATTGCTGCAGGGCTTCGCGGACGGGAATGGCGCTCGCCGAATACCGGGCGGTCAATTCCCGGATCTTGAGCCGGCTGCCGGCTTTCAGGCGATCGTTGACGATGTCGTTGCGGATGAGATTGCGCAGGCGGTTATAGTCGGTCTCCGCCGCCGCCGTATCCTCGCTGTCGGTTGGCTCGTTCTTCATGTTTTGTCTTGCCGGCAGAAGGTCGAATTCGCGGATATTCTATTTGATTCTCCGTTACTTAACAATATGCCGGACGGGCTATGCGATCTCATCCGCCTCGAGATCGATACCCATGCGGTAGACGACGCTCTCGCCGCCCGCCACGAAGCGCGGGCAGGGGCGTTCGGCGAGTTCGCCGCTGCCGTTCTCGAATTCGGCGAGACCTTGCCAGGGCTCGATGCATAAGAACGGCGCGCCGGCGCGCGTCCAGATCCCGAGCTGCGGGCTATCCGGAAAGGTCACTTCGATACCCTTGGCGCCCGGTCGCCCGAACCAGACCCGGCGCGAGCGCACTTGTTCGAATTGCAGCGCGCCGTCGCCGAAAACGTCGTCCCGCAGGCGAAGAACGCGATCTTCCAGCGGCAAGGGATATTTGGCGTCGCGCAACAGGCCGACGCCCTTTATGCCGCGACGGATCTCGCCCGATTCCCGGCATTCGAATTTGCAGATGAAGGCTTGCCGTTCCTCGGGCGTCGGCGCCCAAAGGAAAGCCGGGTGATAGCCGAACGCGAACGGCGCCGTCCGTGCGCCGGTATTCTCGACCGTGGCGGCGAAATTGAGGCGGCCTTCGGCGATTTCCGCGACGACGCTCAAGCGGAAGGCGAAGGGAAACATCGCGCGCGTCGCGTCGTCGTCGACCAAGCGGAAAACGATCCGCGTCGCGTCGTGTTCGACGATCCCGAAATCCCGAAGGGCCGCGAAGCCGTGGAGCGGCATCGGATAGGCGACGCCATCGACTTTGACTTGATCGTCGCGCGATCGGCCGACCACCGGGAACAGCAGCGGCGCGCTATAGCCCCAGCCCCACGCCGCGGGATCCGGCGTCCAGATGTATTCGCGTTCGCGATGGCGCAGGCCGATCAACTCCGCGCCGCGCTTGGAAAACACCGCGGTCGTCGCGCCGCTGGAAATCCGCAAATCGTCGGGCATTTTCTTCCTTTGTCGTCGAGGCGCCGGCTCTTGGGTGGCCGGTCGCCATCATAGACGATCGTCGGGAAGTGCTAGCGCTGCATTTGGCAACCGCCGCTCTGACCTGACCGAGTTTTTAGACCAAGCCGAATGAGAGATTACTGCATCGCGGCGACCGGTTCGAGTGGCTGGATTTTGCCAACTGTCGCCGGTGCTGGCGGCAGGTATCCAAGCGACGAGTGCGGCCGTTTCTCGTTGTAGTGACGTCTCCGCCGCTCGATGATGATCCGCCGAGCCACCCGGATCGCCAGGCACTCTCGGGTATACTCGTCGATCAGCGTCAGCAGACGGATTGATCGGCCATCGTGGGTCTGGGCCGAGACGAAGTCGTAGCTCCGGACGCGCCTTGGTCGCCGAGGTCTCAATCGCACGTACGATCCGTCGTTCGGCCATAGCCGCCCTCTCGGACGTTGTTTCTTCGGTACTTGAAGGCCCTCACGACGCCGGATTCGCTGGCCCCTGTCCGTGCCCACCTGCCAGCCACCGGACCGCAGCAACTCCGCGCACGCTGCCCGCCTTGTTCGGCGGCGATCTCGATATCGTCGTCGGGCGCCTGCCGATGACCGGCATCCCGGATTATATCGAGACGCGGCACATCGGTTATGGCGATCTTCCAGCTGCTGCGCAGCGGGCCCTATCTGGGCTGCGTGGCGAGCGGCTTGCTCGTTTCCGCCGTCGGTCAAGGGCTGGTGGAACTGCCTTTGCCGATCGAGGGCACACGCTTCAAAGGCGGGGCGATGTTCGCGCGCACGCTGGCGAACGTCGCCCCGATCAACGCGCTGATCGAATTGCTGCGCCGGTCGGCTGCGTCGCCCTAAAGTGCTGCGATCTTCTCGCGCTTGCCCGAACGGATCGAGCTATAGGCCGCTTCGATCATCGCCAACGCCCGAATGCCGTCGTCGAGCCCGACCGGCGGCGTCGTCTTGGTGCGCAGCGCCAGCGCGAAGGCGATGGCGTTCTGGTGATGGAACTGGCCGCGCTTGAATTGCGGGATCAGATCGCTGACGCGCCATTCGCGCGTCGGCAGATCGCGGCGGAAGGTCTTGAGGAAGCCCGACGGCGTGATGTCGCGCGAGGCAAGGTCGACGCCCGAAACGATCGCCGTCCCTTCGGTGCCGAAAATCTCGATCGACGAATCCGCCGCCGCGAAGGCGAAGCTCGACGCGATTTCGGCGATCAGGCCGTTCGTCCAGGAGAACGTCGCGATCGCCTGATCCTCGACTTTCAAGCTCAATGCGGACGATGCACTGGCGACGACGCTGTCCGCCAGGCCGAAGGTCCAGCATAGGAAATCGGCGGCGTGCACGCCTTCGTCGAGCAGCGCGCCGCCGCCGGAATTCGCGGGGTCCACGTACCAGCGCTGCCCGAATTCGGGATCGAGGCCGTAGAAATGGCCGTGCCGGATGCGCACCATGCCGATGCGGCCAAGCTCTCCCGAGGCGACGAGGCGGCGCAATTCATGCGACACCGGGTCGAAGCGCTTGGGAAAACTCTGCATGAAGGCGATGCCGGAGTCGCGCACCGACGCGGCGATTTTCTTGCCGTCGGCCAGATCGCGGGCGATCGGCTTCTCGCACAGCACGGCTTTGCCGCGCGCGGCGGCGGCTTCGATCAACGGAACGTGTTTCACCGTTTCGCTGCACACCGCGACGGCGTCGGCGCCGTCGATCGCTTTGGCGAGATCGGGTTCGAACGCAACGCCGAAGCGCGTCGCGGCTTCGCGCCCGCGCGCAGCGTCGTCGTCCCAGATCGCGCAGACCGTGACGTCTTTCTCGGCCAGAAAGGCTTCGGTCCAGAAATTCGCGTGATAATGCGCGAAGCTGAGGATGGCGATGCGGATCATGGCTGTTCGACTTCCGTGGCGGCACCGCCTCGGGCGGCGGAACGTTCGATCGCTTCCGCGATCAGCAATCCCGCCAGCGCGTCGCGCGCGGTGGTTTCCTTGGGCTTGGCGCCCGACACGCCGTCGAGCCAGCGTTGATGGTGACGCTGGCCGAGCGGCGGCGTGGCAAGCGCGGGCGTTTCCCACGCGATTGCCCCTTTGCGGCGCAGGCGGAGCGCGCCCGCGACGCCGCGCAATTGAATCGTGCCGTCGGTGCCGTAGATTTCCATGCCGAAACGATCCGTTCCCGCCGCTTCGATCATCGACATGTCGTGCGACGCAGCCACGCCGTTGGCGAAGCGATAGGTCGCCCAGGCGCTGTCGGGGTTCTCGACCGTCACGACGCGCCCGTCGGCCAAAAGCCGTTCGGGGCGCAAGATCGCCGTCGTGGCATTGAGCGACGCGACGGGGCCGAAGAGTTGGGTCAGCAGGTCGATGCCGTGTACGCCGAGTTGCAGCACCACGCCGCCGCCCACGCGCGACTTCTTGAAGAACCAATCGCCCCAATCGGGGCCGGGTGTGGCGTTGCGCATGCGCGCACTGGTCGGCGTGCCGATTTCGCCCGCCGCGATCAAATCGCGCGCGGCGGCGAATTCTTCGAAATAGCGATGCATGAAGCTGACTTGCAGATCGACCTTGGCGGCTTGCGCGGCGGCGATCATCCGCCGGCAGGCGGTGGCATCCGGCGCCATCGGCTTTTGCACCAGGATCGCCTTGCCCGCCGCGATCGCTTTCAGGCAGATCGCCTCGTGCGTGTCGTCGGGCGAGGCGACGACGATGGCCGCGATGTCGCCGCGCGCCAGCGTCGCATCGAGATCGTTTGTGCCGGCCGGAATGCCCCGCTGGGCGGCGAAAGCCGCCGCCTTGGCGGGGTCGCGCCCGACGACGACCCGGATATCGGCATCCGGTATCGTCGCGAGCGCGTCCAGGTGATAACCGGCGATGAAGCCGGTGCCGACGAAAGCGATCCCGATGCACGCCATCGTGGTCAGGCCTTCCAGCGCCCGGCGCGCTTCACCAACGCGGCGTCGGCCGCTGCGACCGGATCGGTGAAGGTGTAGTCGAGCGGCGAACGGGTGTTCCGCAAACGGCCCGAGGCGACGAGATAGGCGCCCAGCGCGTCCATATCGGCGACATAGGCGTCGTCGAAGGCGGGGTTGAAGTCGTAATCGCCCCAGATCGCTTCGACCAGCGCCTTGTCCTGGCGGGTCTTCTGCGCGACGAGTTCGATCACTTCCGCGCGGTTGGCGGGGTTGGCGACGTATTTCTGGCCGCGCACCAGAATGGCCATCAGCGTGCGCGTGGCGATCGGGTTCTTGCGCACGAAGGCTTCGCTCGCCACGAACAGCGAGCGCGTGGCCGAGACCTGCACCTTGGCGCCCTTGTTGGCCGCGAAGCCGCTGGTCGTGCCCGAATGCAGCATCGTCGTGTTGCCCAGGCGCAGCGCGTTATGTGCCCAAGGCTGCCAGCACAGCAGCGCTTGGATATTGTTGTTGGTGAGGCCGGCGAGCTGCTCGGGCGGGGGCATGTTGACGATCTGGAGTTTCGATTCATCTAGCTTGTAGTGCTTGGCGAGGATATGCAGCGTCGCCGAGGCGGTCGAACCCGCCAGTAGGCCGATGCGGATCTTGTAGAGATCCTCCGGCGTGGTCACGTTCGCGTCGTTGCGCACGATCAGTTGCTCGGCTTGCGTGGCGATGCAGTTGGTGCCCAGCACCACGGCCGGCACGCCCGAATTCGCCATCGAAATCGGCGGCAGATTGCCCGGCGTCCACAGCTGGATCTGATCGGCGATCAGCGCTTCACCGGCCAAAGCACCGCTGGTGAAGCTGGGGGTCGCGATATCCGTGAACCCGGCCTCGCGCAGCCAGCCTTTTTCCATCGCCACGATATGCGGTGCGAACACCGGATCGAGGCCGAAGCCGATGCCGAGCTTGCTCACTTCGGGCTTGGCTTGCGCGTGCACGAAAGCGGGTGCGGCGAGCGTCGCGGCGGCGGTCGTCAGGAATGTGCGTCGTTTCATGGTCTAGCCTCCCTTTATTGGTTAAAGCGCGTGCCAGCGGCCGATCGTCCGGCCGATCAGCCGGGCGAGCTGGCGATCGGCGATCAGATTGACGATGCCGATCAGAAAAATGCCGAAGATGGAAACGCCGAGCTGGCCGAGCTGGCGCGCTTCCATGACGAGATGGCCCATGCCGCGTTCGGCGGCGATCAGCTCCGCCGCGACCAGCACGCCGAAGCCGAGACCGAAGCCGATGCGCAAGCCCGTGGCGATATCGGGCATCGCGGCGGGGATCGCGACCTTCACCAGCAACCGCACGCCGTCCACGTCCATCGTACGCGCGGCGCGCAAGATCACCGGCGGGATCGACGCCATGCCGCGCGCGGTGGCGGTGAACACGGGGAAGAACACGCCGATGACGATGACGAAAATCTTCGACGGCTCGCCCAGGCCGAACCAGACGATCGCGATGGGAATCCACGCGAGTGGCGGGATCGGGCGCAAAATCTCGATGAACGGCCGCGCGACGAGTGCGACGGGCCGATACCAGCCGGCCGCGATACCCAGCGCGATCGCCGCCCCCGCACCAATGCCGAACCCGGCGACGACGCGCCACAGGCTCCACGCGACATGTTCGACCAGCTCGCTCGGCGGCAGATGGGCGATCGCCGCCAGGATCGCCTGGCTAGGGGCAGGCATGATCGACGGGTCGCGCCAGCCGAACCGCGCGGCGGCTTCCCACAGCGCCAGGAAGAACGCGATGCCGAACCAGCCCGCGTGCCGGGCGAAGAAACCTTGATCGCGGGTCATTTGGATTGCCCCTCGACCCGCGCCTGCCAGGGGATCAGCCAGGCTTCCAGCTTCGCCATCGCCGTGGTGATGGCCAAGCCGAACGCGCCGATGCACAGCATGCCGACCATCGTGATGTCGGTACGATAGAAGGTGCGCGCTTCCATGATCAGCGAGCCGAGACCACGGATCGTGCCGATCATCTCCGCACCCACGATCACCATGAAGCCCACGCCCAGCGCCACGCGCGCACCCGACATCAAGCGCGGGGCGGCGGCGGGCAGGATCACGCGGCGGAAAATCTCGGCTTGCGGCGTGTCCATCGTGCGTGCCGCACGGATCAGTACCGGATCGACGAGCTTCACCGCACCGATCGTCGCCGACAGCATCACCCAGAAACAGCCATAGCCGATCAGGAAGATTTTTGACGCTTCGCCCGTGCCGAACCACACGAGGGCGAGCGGCAACAGGCTGAGCGTGGCGATCGAACGGCAGAAGGCGACGAGCGGCGCCGTCGCGCGGTCGAGAAGCGGATACGAACCGATCAGAATGCCGAGCGGGATCGCCAGCGCAACGGCCAGGATATGGCCCGCGAGGATGCGTGCGACGGTGATGCCCGCATGCGTCCACAAGGTGATGCCTTGCGGAAAGCCGCGCGTGGCGAGATCGATGAAACTTTCGGCGAGACGGCTGGGCGGCGGGAATTGAATCGGGCGCAGCCAGCCTTGATCGGCGGCGAATTCCCAGATTCCCAGGAACGCCGCCAGCACGGCGGCGGGAACGAGCCAGGCTTGCGCCCGGGGGCTCAAACTGGGCCCCCATGCAGATGCGACCAGATTTCGTCGTAGAGCGCGACGAGCGTGGGATCGCTGCGCCGGCGCGGGCGCGGCAGATCGATGCGCCGTTCCAGCACGAAGCGGCCGGGGCGGGGTGCCATCACCAGCACGCGATCGGCCAGGATCAACCCTTCCCAGATCGAGTGCGTGACGAACACGACCGTCTTGCGCCGCTGTGCCCAAACGCGCAGCAACTCGTCCTGCATTTCGTTGCGCGTGATTTCGTCCAGCGCGCCGAAGGGTTCGTCCATCAGCAGAATTTCGGGATCGAGTGCGAGTGCACGCGCGATGGCCACGCGCTGCTGCATGCCGCCGGAGAGTTCGAATGGATATTTGTCGGCGGCGGCGGCAAGGCCGACGAGGGTGAGGAGTTCCAGCGCCAGCGCGTCCGCCGCGTCCTTCTTCATGCCGCGATTGACGGCGGCGAAGGCGATATTCGCCTTGGCGGTGAGCCACGGGAACAACGCCCCTTGCTGGAACACCATGCCCTTGCCCGCACCGGGCCCGGTCACCTTCTTGCCGCCCACGCGCAATTCGCCGCCCGACGGTGTTTCGAGGCCCGCGATCAGGTTGAGCAGCGTGGTCTTGCCGCAGCCGCTGCGGCCGAGCAGCACGACGAACTCGTTATCGGCGATCGCAAGGTCGACCTCGCCCAGCACCGGTGCGCCCGAATCGTTCGCGAAAACTTTCGAGAGTTTGGAAATCTCGATCATCGCGGCGTACCCGTCATTTCGACGAAAATCGGGCTCGACCACGCGATCCCGCCATCCCATTGGCGCACGCGGAACCAATACGCGTTCCAGCCCGGCTTCATGGCACCATCGCGGAACTCGCCGCGCCACGATGCCGGCCCCAAATCCTTGGGCAGGAAGCGCAGCTCGAGTTCACGATTTGGGACCTCGTCGGCGAAAGTGGCGGGGCCTTGGCGCAAGCGCGACACGGGCACGGCGACGGAGATTTGCAGCGTATCGATCGCCAGCGTCGCGTCGTCGGGGGCGGCAAGCGTCGTCGTAATGCCGTCCCAATCGCCGCCGGTGGCCGACCGCCACGCGATCTTGCGCGGCTCGACGCCGACGATGCCTTCGTCGGGCGTGTCGAGCGCATAGCCTTGCGGATCGGCGAAGGTGCCGGCCGACAGCGTCGCCGCACCGTCCCACACCATCCGCGCGCGGGAGAAATTGCCCGGCGCCGTGGCGCCGCGCCAGGCGATGCGCAGACGGTCGGACGGTTCCGTATTCTTGGCGTGCGGTTCGATGTGGTGGACGATGTCCGTCCCCCGGAAAATATCGATCGCCTCGATCGGCGCGGTGCCGTCGATTTCGATCGACAGCAGCGGCGGGCGTGGGGCCTGAAACTCCGCACCCATCTTTTGGCCGTCGGCGGAAAAGCGCAGCACGATGCGTGCACCGTTGGTCGCGTAGCAATTGCGCGCGTAAAGGGCGGCGAGCAGCGATTTGCGGTCGAGGGTGGGCACCGCCGCCGCGACCAAACCGCCGCGCACATTGCGCACCGCTTGATGGCCGGGATGGCTCGCACCCGGCCGGCCGTCCACACCGTCGCTGCCGGCGGTCACGCCCATGCGATAGCCGCGCCGCAGCGCGTCCAGCACGAACCATTCGGATGTCGCGTGCGTCGAATGAATCTCGATCAGGCGTTCGACCGACGGTTCGTGGCGCGACAGATCGGTCGTGCGCCCGCCGACATGCAGGCCGATGACGACGTCGCTGCCGCGATATTTGGCGTGGAAATCCTCGGCGAGCGGCAGATCGCTCGCGATATCGGATTTGTCGTCGACATATTCGTGGCTGCAGCGCGTGATCTGCGCGGTGTCGCCGGGGAAGAACAGATTGCGGTCGCCGCCGCGCGCCGTGTCGGCCGACCATTCCAGGCCGAGCAACGCGACGAACCGGCCGGGATCGTTATAAGCGGCGGTGACGGTTTCCGTCTCCGTCCATTCCGGCCCGGTGACCAGGAAGCAATTCGCCTGATGGCTGGCGAAATCGATCCGCGCGAAATCGCGGGCGTGGCGGAAGAAGGCGTCGACCGTGCGCGCCCCGCAGCCGACCAGCGACTGGGCGTGGATATCCCCCCAGAAAATGCGCGTCGCCGGTGCCGTCGCGTGAACGCGAATGGGATTGGAGATCGCGCGGCCAAGCGCGCCGTTCAGTTCCAGGCGATGCAGGCCGGGTGTGTCGATCGTCGCGCGCCAGCGGCGAATGCCGGGCAGGTCCGGCAAGGATTCGAGCTTCGCGCCCGACGGGGCGGGGCGTTCGGCGAATTCGGCCGGATTGCCCCATTCGTCGGCGATGCGATAGACGAGTTCGAAGCTTTCGCCCGCGACGGTCTCGCTCGGCGCGATCAATTCGCCGACCGCCGCGCGCGCGGCGATCACTTCGACGTTCAGCACGTCGATCTCGATCCAATCGCCTTTCGCCGGGCGCACGCGCACCGACAAGGGCGATTGCTCTTCGATAAAAGTCTGCGCGCGGCCTTTGGTCGCGACCGTCAGCACGGCACCGGCAGGCAAGCCGTCGGGAAATTCGATTTCGAAAACGTGATCGAACGGATGCCAGTCGATCGAGCGGCGCGTACGCCAGCGATGCGGCCGCGAAGGCTCGACCTTCACGGTGGTGAAACCGGGCTTGCCCGGTTTATCGGTTTGCGGCGTGTCCCAATCGCTGGGCCAGCGGCGGATCAACGCGACGGCACCGCCCGGCCCCAAGCCGTTCGGGCCGGCCGAGTAGGTGACGGTCCATTCGCCGGACATGCCTGCGACGACCGGGGCGGGGCCGGACAGGGCGACTGTGCCGTGCGCGCCGTCGCGCGCCTGGGCGATCGGCAGGCCGCTCATCGCAGATCCAACCGATAGCGATAGACGTCGCCGCGCATCACCGCGCGGCGGAATTCGCCGATGCGCCCGTCGGGCAGGAAGGTGCGACGCTCGATCTGGAAGACCGGCGCGCCGGTCTTGATGCCGAGCTGGCGCGCATCGAAGGCGTTGCAGATCGCGGGTTCGATGAATTCCTCCGCGCGCACCAGCGTCACGCCGTAGTCGTCGCGCAGAATGTCGACGAGATGACGTTCGGTCAGATTGTGCTTGGCGAGACCCGGGAACAACGCGGCGGGCAAAGCGCTGGTTTGCAGCGTGACAGGCACGCCGCCCGCGAAACGCAAGCGGCGCAGCATCACGACGCTGCGGTCGTGGCCCAGCGCCAACGCCTTGGCGAGCACCGGGTCGGCCTTGCGCGTCACGCAATCCAGCACATGGGCGCCGGGATCGAGCGGCGGACCTTCGACGCGGAACTGCGAATAGGAGCCGACGACGCTGCCTTCGAATTTCGGCCGGCGCAGGAACGAGCCGCGGCCGGGGTGACGTTCGATCAACCCGTCACGCGCCAATTCGGCCAGGGCTTGACGGATCGTGCCGCGGCTTACACCGTAGTGCTCGCAAAGGGCGGCCTCGGGTGGCAGCTCGGCGCCCGAGCCGAATTTGCCCGACGTCAGCTGCAGCACGAGATTCTCATGGATCTGGATATGCATCGGCACGCGATCGCCGCGCACGAAGGGTGCGAGCACGACGGGGCCGGTATCCGACCCGCCATGCTGCTGGGTTTCGCCGACAAGGCCGGACGCGTCCGTTTTAAGCATCTTTACTCTCCATATTGTTTAGACATATGATCATTTAAACATCCAGTCAAGAACGATACAGGGAAGGGAGCTTGGAAAATGTCGGCCGAAGCGAAACTGAAGGCGTTGGGAATCGTGCTGCCGGAGACGGCGGTGCCGGTGGCGACCTATGTCCCGTTCCGCCTGCACGGCGATACGCTTTATTTGTCGGGCCAAGGCCCGCGTCGCAAGGAAGGCGGCTACGAGATCGGCATCGTCGGCAAGGACGTGACGGTCGAAGCCGCGTATCAACATGCGCGGACCACCGGGCTCGGACTTCTCGCGACGGTGCGCCAAGCGCTCGGTAGTCTCGACCGGGTCGAGTATGTCGTGAAGCTGCTGGGCATGGTCAATGCGGCTCCCGGCTTCGGATCGCAGCCGCAAGTGATCAACGGCTGTTCCGATCTGTTCGTCGAAGTGTTCGGCGAGTCGGGCCGCCATGCGCGCTCGGCGGTCGGCATGGGCAGCCTGCCCAACAATATGACGGTGGAGATCGAAGCGATCTTCGCGGTGAAGCGCTGATCATGGATATTTCCGAGATCCTCGACGGCACGCTCGACGGCATCGACAAGGGCGTGCCCGGCGACGCGTCGCTGCGTTTGCGCGACGTCGGCAAACAGGGCTGGAATCTGCTGGCCGAGGATTTGCCGCTGCCGGTTTGCGTGCTCAAGCGCGACGCGATCGAAGCCAATGAAAAGCTGATGGCGAAGTTTCTCGCCGCGACGGGGGCCATCCTCGCCCCGCACGGCAAGACGACGATGAGCCCGCAGCTTTTCAAACGCCAGCTCGATGCGGGCGCTTGGGCAATCACCCTCGCCAATATCGCGCAGGTTCAAGTCGCGCGGCGCTTCGGCGTGCGGCGGATCGTGCTCGCCAATCAATTGATCGGCAAACAGGCGATCCGCTACGTCGTCGATGAACTCGCGCGCGACAAAGCGTTCGAGTTCTTCTGCCTGATCGATTCGCACGAAGGGCTCGCCGCCCTTGTCGACGCCGCATGCGTGAAAAATCTGCGCGGCCGGATCGGCGTGTTCCTCGAAGGTGGCATGGCGGGGATGCGCACGGGCGTGCGCTCCCACGATGACGCGATGGCGCTGGCGCGCGCGATCAAAGCGGCCGAACCGTTCGTCGCCTTGCGCGGTGTGGAGGGTTTCGAAGGTTTGGTCTCGGGACCCGAGGGCGCCTTGAAGGTCACGGCCTTCGTCGAGTTTCTGGCGAAGATCGCCGAAAGCGTCGATGCCGAGAATCTATGGGGCGAAGGGCCGGCGATCCTGACCGCCGGCGGCTCGGCGTTCTACGACATCGTCGCGCGCCGCTTTTCGGCGCTGGCGTTGAAGCGCGAGAAGGTCACGCTGATCCGCTCGGGCTGCTATCTCACGCACGATTCCAAGATGTACGATCTGGCCTTCGATCAGATCGCGCATCGCATGCCCGAATTCGCGCGCGAGGGACGGCCGCAATCGGCGTTGGAAGTTTGGGCCTATGTCCAGTCGCGCCCCGAGCCCACGCGCGTGCTGGTGACGCTGGGCAAGCGCGACACCGCCTATGATCCGTTTCTGCCCGAGCCCAAGCTTTGGTATCGGCCGGGGACGGCACCGCGGGTGCCGCAAGCGCTCGCCGGGCATGTTTGCGTCTCGCTCAACGATCAGCACGGCTATCTCGACGTGCCGGCGGAGTCGCCGTTGCGCGTGGGCGACATGATCGGCTTCGGCGTCTCGCACCCGTGTCTCACCTTCGACAAATGGCGCGTGATGCCGATCGTCGATCGCGACTACGGCGTCGTCGACGCGATCCGCACTTATTTCTAGATGCGCCTAGACCAAGCCGTCGCGATCCGCACCGCGCATGGGACCGCCCTTATGGGCGATGCCGCGTTTGGTCGTGGGAAAGCGTTCGGCGCAGACTTTGCGCAATTCGGCGATCAGGCGGCGGCAGGCCGGCGACAATTCGGTGCGCTTGCGCAAGGTCAAGCCCACCGGCCGATGCCAGTCGAGCCAGCCCGCTCCCGCCGGCACGACGCCCGCGCATTCGCGGCCCGGCAACATCGTGACCGCCGGCAAATAGCCGAGGCAGTCGGTTTCCAAAATCATCGCGCGCATGAAGGCGAGGGAGTTCGTCTCCACCGCCAAGCGCGGCGGCGTGATGCCGTGCGCCTTCAACGCCAATTCCAAACGTTGGCGCGTGACGATCGCGGGCGAGGGCAGAATCCAGCGATAGCGTTCGAGTTCCTTCTTCGACGGGTTGCGCTTGGCGGTCAGCGGATGGCCGGGGCGGCAGGCGAGCACGACGCGATCGACGAACAACGTCTCCTGCTCGAGGTCGGAATCGTCGGGTTGGTCGACGAGGTTGGAGATCACGACGTCGAGTTCGCCCGCGCGCAGCCATTCGAACAAACGGTCGTGCAGCCCGCCGACGACGGTGACCTTCAGTTCGGCGCGACCGCGCAGCAAGCGCGCGGTCGCGATCGGCAGCACGCTGGCGATGACGCTGGGCGCCGAGCCGATGGCGATGCGTCCTTCGCGGCCGTCGCGGATCGCGCCGACCGTGCGTTCGGCTTCGGAAACTTCCGACGCGATCGCGCGCGCATGACGCACGAATTCGCGGCCGAACTCCGTCGCCAAAACGCCGTGCGGCGTGCGTTCGAACAGTTTGACGCCGAGATAGGTTTCCAATCGTCGCAGGCTTTTGCTCAGCGCCGGCTGGGAGATGCCCAGCACCTTGGCGGCACTCGCCAGGCTGCGGTGGTCGATCAGCGCCACGACGTGACGCAATTGCTGCAACTGCACGAGAACACCCTCCGCGAAGCGGCCTATAGCCAATGGTTATCGATCCGGGCCCACATGGTAGTTGTCGGACCCATCGTCAGGTGTCAAGGTCGCATGCAACACAAGTGGCTGCGGCATCGAGACGAACGCTGGCGGCCGGAGGGAGTACGCCGGTGAACGAGCAGGACCGCAAACCCGGCCTGGCGAAGGGCGACGCGACATTCGCGCTCGCCATGATCGCCGTCGCGTTATTCACGATGTGGGGGCTGCGCAACCAGCCCAAGGCGCCGTACGACCCGGTCGGTGCGGCCGCCGTGCCGTTCTGGACGGCCGCTTGCGTGCTGGCCTTGGCGATCTTCCTGCTCGCGCGCGTGCTGCTGCGCCATTCGACGCGCGGGACCGCGCAAGCTTTGTTCACCGCCAACGAAGCGGTCGACGACACCTATTCGGTGGTGCCGTCCTTTTCCGTCTGGGCGGTGGGCTTGTCGATCGTCTATGTCGCGGCGATGCCCGTCGTCGGGTTCATGATCGCCTCGATCGTCTACATGCTGGCGCTGGGTTGGGTGTTGAGCGCGCGCACGCCGCGCGCGTTGCTGATTCTCGCGGTCGTCGCGGTGGTGCTCGGTGCGGGGATCGATCTCGGGTTCCGCGCGATGCTGATCGATCTTCCGTAAGGCGGCACCGATGGATCTCGCACAAAGCTTCCTGCATCTGCTGACGCCCGGGCCGCTTATGCTGCTGCTGCTCGGCACGTTCATGGGCATCGTCGTCGGCGCGTTGCCGGGCTTGACCGGCGGGGCGTTGCTCGCCCTCTCGCTGCCCTTCACCTATCGCATGGCCAGCGCCGACGGCGTGATCCTGATGACGTCGATCTATGTCGGCGGTATTTCGGGCGGCTTGATCACCGCGACGTTGATGCGCATTCCGGGCGAACCTTCGGCCGTGGTCACCACGCTCGACGGTTTCCCGATGGCGCGCGGTGGCCGGCCGGGGCGCGCTTTGGGCCTGGGCATTTCGGCATCGTTGATCGGGGGCGCGTTGTCGTGGCTCGCCTTGGTGCTGCTGTCGCCATGGATGGCGCGCTTGGCGCTGGTCTTCGGCCCGTTCGAGAATTTCGCGCTCGTGTTCATGGCGTTGGTGCTGATCGCGACGTTGAGCCAAGGCTCCGTCACCAAAGGCTTGCTTGCCGGCTTGTTCGGCATGCTCGTGTCCTATCCGGGCGTCGACGAAACCTCCGGTCAATTGCGTTTGACCTTGGGCTTCGACGAGATGGCCGGCGGCTTCAGCCAGCTTTCGGTCATTCTCGGCGCGTTCGCGGTCAGTCAGGTGTTGGGCGATGCGATGCATGCCCGCCAGCGCTTCGACAAGCTCGATCCCAGTTTGCGCGGCATTTTTCTATCGCCGCGCGACTATCTTCACCAGGGCTGGAACATCGTTCGATCCTCGATCATCGGCATCTGGATCGGCATGCTGCCCGGCGTGGGGGCGAGCGTGAGTTCGATCGTCGCATATTCGGCGGCCAAAAACATGTCGAAGACGCCGGAAAAATTCGGCACCGGCTTCGACGACGGCATCGTCGCCGCCGAAACCGCGAACAACGCGAATACCGGTGGCGCGCTGATCCCGATGATCACGCTGGGCATTCCCGGCAGTCCCGCCGCTTCGATCCTGCTGGCGGCCTTGCTGATGCATAACATTCAGCCGGGGCCGACTTTGTTCACCAACTCGCCCGACGTCGTCGGCGCGCTGATGGCCTCGCATCTGCTGTCGCATATCGCGATGTACGGCATGATGATCGTGGGCTGTATCTGGATCGCGCGGCTGATGTATGTGCCGCGCGCCTATATTCTGCCCGCGATCATGGTGCTGTGCGTGATCGGGGCGCTCGCCGAGAATGGCCGCCTGTTCGACGTCTGGACGATGCTCGCTTTCGGCATCGTCGGCTTCTTGCTGGAACTTGCCGCCGTGCCGCTGGGGCCGTTCGTCATCGGCTTGATCTTGGCGCCGCTCGCCGAAGGGCAGTTGCGCGCAGGCTTGATGGCGACCGACGGGTCGATCTGGCCGTTGTTCCAGCGTCCCGTCGCGGTCAGCTTCTTCGTCGTCGCGATCGCGATGTTCTTGTGGCCTTTGTGGCGCGATCTGCGCCGGCAACGCACCCCCGCAACCCAAAACGGATAAGAACGAGGAGCCCCCATGCGCCGCAGGAATTTCATCGCCGGCACCACCGCTGCCGCCGCCGCGTTCGCGGCGCCGGGCATCGTGCCCGCCTTCGCGCAAGCCTATCCCGAGAAGCCGATCCGCATCGTGGTGCCCAACCCGCCGGGCGGCAGCGCCGATTACATCGGTCGCTTTTTTCAAACGCCGTTGCAGCGCATTTTGGGCCAGCCCGTTGCGGTCGCCAACGTGGTGGGCGGCGGCACGTCGATCGGCAATCGCCAAGTGCGCGACGCCGCCCCCGACGGCCACACCGTGCTTGCCGTCCATCAAGCGTTGCTGACGGCGGCGGCGTTGAAGGTCATGGATTTCGGGCCCGAGGCCTATCAGAAGGTCGCCCAAGTCGCCGCCGAGTACGTGACCGTCGTCGTCAATCGCAAGGCGCCGTATCAGGATCTCAAAAGCTTCCTCGCGGCGGCGAAGGCCGGCGATCTGCGCGCGGGCGTGCAGATCGGCGCCATCAACCATTTCCTGTTCCTGTCGCTGGGCGACAAGACGAACACCAAGTTCCGCTACGTCAACACCGGCGGCGGCGGCCCGACGCGCACGGCCTTGGCCGGCGGCCATGTCGATTGCGCGTTCCTGACGGTGAACGAAGCCAAGCCGTTGGTGGAATCGGGCGATCTCACGATCGTCGCGATCTTCGCGCCCGAACGTCTGCCGAGCTGGCCGAACCTCGCCACGGCGCGCGAGCAGGGTACGGATCTGCTGCTCAATCTGAATTACTGGTGGTGGATGCCCAAGGCCACGCCCGCCGCCCGCGTCGACCGCTTCGCCGAAGCGTTGCGCGAAGCGATGAAGGACCCCGAGGTGATCCAGAAATTCAACGAGTTCAACATGAGCGCCGCTTTCATGAAGGGCGCCGAGTTGGAGGCCGAGATCAACCGCCAGTACGAGGAAATGAAGGCGCTGGCGGCGCGCAACAACGTGACCGCCGGCTAATCGGCGGCCCCATCCGTAAAGGGAGAAGACGCATGTTCACCAGCAATCGTCGCGAAGTTCTGATGGGGGCGGGTGCCGTCTCGGCGCTTTCCTGGGTCCCCGGGGCGCGCGCGCAAGCCGCCCGCCAGATCCCGTTCACCATCGTGATCAACAACTCGCCGTGGTTCGACGGCTTCCGTGGTGCGGTCGAAGCCTACGAAAAGGAAACCGGCAACAAGGTCAATCTCGACGTCAATCCGTTCGGCGGCAGCTTGGAAAAACAGCGCGCTTCGGTGCGCGCGCGCGACGGCATGTTCGATCTGTTGATCATGAACGGCCTTTACTATCAGGAAATGTACCATGGCGGCTTCCTGAAGCCGATCAACGAGATCGACGCCAACTTCAAGCTCGATCCGCAGATGATCCGCTACGACAACACGGTCTTCTGGAACGAAGCGACCAAATCGCACGATCCCAACGGCAAGCTGATGAGCGTGCCGGTCAACGGCAACATTCCGCTGCTGCTCTATCGCGCCGATCTCTACGCCGAGCACAAGCTGACCGTGCCGACGACGTGGGAGGAGCTGCTCGCCAACGCCAAGAAGCTGCATAACCCGCCGCGCATCTACGGCATCGTGCAGCGCGGTGCCCGCGGCAACCCGAACGACATCTCCTACGATTGGTGGCCGTATCTCTACAGCTTCGGCGGCAGCCTGTTCGCCGACGAGCCCAAGGGCGACTACACGATCACGATCAACAGCCCGGCGGCCAAGGAAGCGCTCGACTTCTATATCCGCATGGCGAAGGAAGCGGGCCATCCGCAGACCGGCGGTCTCGCCCAGGCGCAGATCATCCAAAACCTCGCCACCGGGCGCGCCGCGCATGCGCTGCTCGTGATCGCGGCGTGGTCGCAGCTCGACGATCCCAGCAAATCGGCGGTGGTCGGCAAGCTGAACGCCGCACGGGTCCCCGGCACGGCCAAGGGCAAGCCCGCCCCGGTGCTCGGCCACTGGCTCGCCGGCATTCCCAAGAACGTGCCGGCCGATCGCCAGCGCGCGGCTTTGGCGTTCCTCAACTGGTTCCAGACGCGCGACGCGCAGATGAAGTATCTCGCCGCCGGCGCGCCGCCGGTCCGTCAGGACGTGCTGTCGGATCAGAACCTCGCCAAGGATCCGAAGAATCGCTGGATGCAAGCGATGGCGGACAGCTCCGACTACGTGAAGCTGATGTGGAGCGTGCCGGAAGGCTCGCAAATCGGCGACGCGCTGGAGCTGCGCTTGAACCAGGCCGTGATCGGCGAAATGTCGACCGCGCAAGCGCTGAACACCGTGGCGGACGAGTGCCACGCGATCATGCAGCGCGCCGGCTACAAGACCGGCAAGATCGCCGCACTCTAAGGAACGAAACGGTGCGCCGCCGGTCCCCGCAAGGGATCGGCGGCGGCCGTCATCGGATTGGATCGTTATGGCTTCGAGACGCGCGACACACGACACGCTTTGGCGACGCATCGCCCTGACGCCGACCATCTTGGTCTTTCTGGCGATGTCGATTTTGCCCGCACTCAATTTGATGGCGATGAGCGTCAACGAAATCTCCTGGGTCGACGGCAAGGCCGTCTGGTCCTATGTCGGCTTCGCGCATTACGCGCGTCTGGCCGATGACACGCTGCTGATCGCGGGTTTGAAGAACACCGCGATTTTCGCGATCGTCGGCGTGGCGCTTCAAGTCCTTCTCGGTTTCCTGCTGGCCTGGGCGGTCAGCCGCATCGCGCGCGGGCGCGTGCTCTACCGCACGATCTTCATTCTGCCGATCCTGGTGCCCGGCATTCTGATCGGTGCCGTGTGGAAGCTGATGCTCAATTACGATTTCGGCCTCGTGAACGGGCTCATCGGTGCGCTCGGCATCAATCCGGTCGATTGGCTGGGCACGCGCGCTTGGGCGCTGCCGTCGGTCATCATGGTCGATATCTGGCACTGGACGCCGTTCTGCTTCCTGCTGCTGCTGGCGGGTTTCGAATCCCTGCCGCAGGACGTGCAGGAAGCCGCGCGCGTCGACGGGGCCGGCACCTGGGCCGAAATGCGCTACGTGCTGATCCCGATGATGATGCCGGTGATCGCGGTGACGTTCCTGTTCCGCCTCGTCACCTCGCTGAAAGTGTTCGACGAGATCTATCTGCTGACCGGCGGCGGGCCGGGCTCGGCGACCGAAGTCATCAGCTACACGATCTACCGCACCTTCTTCACCCAAGACCGCATGGGCTACGGCTCGGCCATGTCGGTCACGGTGTTGTTCTTCATTTCCTTGGCGATGATCGGCGTGCTGATGGCCGGAAAGCGCGGGAGGAACGCGGCATGATGCCCTTCGAAAAGCGGGTGGTGCCGTTCTTCCACCTTTTTCTGATCGCGATCGCGATCTTCGTGCTGGTCCCGTTCGTGTGGATCATCGCGGCGGGCTTCAAGACCCAGATCGCGCTGCTGCAGGGCGATATCTTTTTCACGCCCACGCTGGCGAGCTTCCGCGAAGTGCTGTTCTCGCGCACGACCGAGTTCATGGACAATACGTTCAACAGCCTGGTCGTCGCGACCGCCAGCACCATCGGCATCTGCTTCGTCGCGACGCTGGGCGGCTATGCGATCGAACGCTTGGGCACGTCGCGCCTGTTGGTCCATGCGCTGCTCGGCTGGGCGATCGTGTTCCACATGGTGCCGCCGATCACGCTGGTCGCGGCGTGGTTCCCGCTCTTCCGCGAGCTTGGCCTCGACAACACCTATTTCGGCTTGGCGCTGGCGCATGTCGCCGTGCATCTGCCGATGGCGCTGTGGCTGATGGCGAATTTCGTGCGCGAAGTGCCGGTGGAGCTGGAAGAGGCCGCGCGCATCGACGGCTGCTCCACGCCCTATCTGATCTGGAAGGTGATCGTGCCGCTGGTGGCTCCGGGCCTCGCCGCCACCGCGATCCTCACCTTCATCTTCAGCTGGAACGAGTTCGCCGTGGCGCTGAACCTGACGGCCAAGCAAACGGCCACGGTGCCCGTCGCGATCGCCAAATTCGCGCAAGGCTACGAGATCAAATACGGCGAAATGGCCGCGACGGCGGCGCTATCGCTGGTGCCCGCTTTGGCCTTCCTGCTGTTCGGCCAGCGCTACATCGTGAAGGGTTTGACGACGGGGGCCGTGAAGTAATGCCGACTCTATTCGGAGAGAAACTGACGCGGCGCGAGTTCGAGCGACGCGTGGGGGCGGCCCGCCAAGTCGCTGGCGTGGAAGCGGTGGCGTTCGACGACGGCCCCGAGCGCGGCGTGCGCGTGTTGGAATTCCGCACCGGCGGCGGGCTCGAATTCTCGGTGCTGATCGACCGGTCGATGGATATCGGCCGCTTCGATTGGCGCGGCACGCCCTTCGCCTGGCAGTCGGGCACGGGCTTCCGCAACCCCGCCTATCTCGACCTTGAGGACGAGAACGGCACGGGCTTTATGCGCGGTTTCTCGGGGCTGCTGTGCACTTGCGGTGTGGATCATATCCGCCAGCCCGATCGTGGGCCCGCCGATCATTTCGATCTGCCGCTGCGCAAGGAAATCGCCTATCCGATGCATGGCCGCGCGGCGTTCCAGCCCGCCCGCTTGACGGGCTATGGCGAAACCTGGGACGGCGACGAATGCACCTTGTGGTGCGAAGGCGTGGTCGTCCAAGCGCATTCGATGGGCGAGCATTTGACGCTGACGCGCCGGATCGAAGCCAAAATCGGTGGCCGCGAAATGCGCGTCGTCGACACGGTCGCCAATCGCGGTTTCGCGCGCACGCCGCATATGATGCTCTATCACATCAATATGGGCTGGCCGTTGCTGGACGAAGGGGCGCGCTTTGCGGCCCCCATCCGCACCACGCGCGCCGCGAACACGCCGCGCGAATCCCAGCAAAGCGGCTATCGCACCCAGGCCGGGCCCACGCCCCGCTTCGTGCAGCAGGTCTTCGATCACGACGTGGTGCCCGACGCCAAAGGTCGCGTGCCCACGGCGCTGATCAACGATTCGCGTCAGATCGGCTTCATGGTCGAGTACGACGCCAAGCGCTTCATCTGCCTGCAGCAATGGCAGGGTTTGGGCGACGGCGTTTACGGCTTCGCGATCGAGCCCGCGACGTCGCATTGGGGCGATCGCACCCAATCGGCGAAGGACAACGAGATCGTGTGGCTGGAGCATGGCGAAGAACGCGTCTACGACACCGTTCTCGCCGCGATCGAGGGCAAGGACGCGATCGCCGCGTTCGATGCGCGCGTCGCCGCCTTGCATCCTCAAATGACCGACGAATTTCCCGTCCGCACCGCCCAGCCGGCGGCCGGACCCTACGTCACCACCTTGCCGAGGAAACGATGAGCGAGCCAGCGAACGTCCTTTTCATCCTGTCGGACGAGCATACCCGCGACGTGGCGGGCTGCTACGGTCATAAGATCGTCCGCACCCCGAATATCGACAAGCTGGCGGCGCGCGGCACGAAATTCTCCGCCGCCTACACCAATTGCCCGATTTGCGTGCCCGCGCGGGCGAGCCTGCACACCGGCACCTACGTTGCCGAGAACGGCTGCTGGGACAACGCACATCCCTATGACGGCACGCGGCGCAGTTGGGCGCATCGCCTGCGCGACGCGGGCCACGAAGCGATGTCGATCGGCAAGCTGCATTTCCGCTCGGCCAAGGACGATAACGGCTTCACCGAGGAAGTGATCCCGTTGCATGTGGTGGACGGGCAGGGCGATCTGCTCGGCCTCATTCGCCGGCCGAAAGCCGCCGCGCGCGGCGGCATGCCCGATCTCGCCAAGGCGGCGGGGCCAGGCGAGTCGACCTACGCCAAATACGATCGCAACATCCGCGACGGCGCCGTCGAATGGCTGAAGACGCGCGCCCCGGCGTTGAAGAAGCCGTGGTGCTTGTTCGTGTCGTTCGTGAAGCCGCATTTCCCGTTGATCGCACCGCCCGAATTCTTCGCGATGTATCCGCCGGAAAGTCTGCCGATGCCGCGCCTCTACGGGCCCAACGATTATCCGACGCATCCGTCGGTCAAGGCGTTGCGCGAGTGCATGAGCTACGACGATTTCTTCACGCCGGAGAAGGTGAAGGTGGCGCTCGCCGCCTATTACGGCATGGTCAGCTTCCTCGACGACAATATCGGCCGCGTGCTGACGGCATTGTCGGAAGCGGGGCTCGCGGGCAATACGCGCGTCATCTACTCGACCGACCACGGCGACAATCTGGGTACACGCCATATGTGGGGCAAGTCGATCCATTACGAAGAAGCCGCCGCGGTCCCGATGATCGTCGCGGGGCCGGGCGTGCCTGAAGGCAAGACCTGCACGACGCCGGTCACGCTGGTCGATGTATATCCGACGATCGTCCAGGCCGCCGGTTTGCCGTTCGACGCGACCGAGAAGGCATTGCCCGGCAAATCGCTGGTCGATCTCGCCAACGCCAAATCGGACCCGGAACGCGTCGCCTTGGGCGAGTATCACGCCGCCGGTTCGATCACCGGCATGTTCATGATCCGCAAGGGCCGCTGGAAATACATCCACCATGTCGGTTTCCGGCCGGAGCTCTACGATCTGGAAACCGATCCGGGCGAGACGAAGGATTTGGGCGAGAGTGCCGCACACGCGCAGACGCTGCGCGAGATGGAAGCGGAGTTGCGCAAGATCCTCGATCCCGACGCCGTCAACGCGCGCGCTTTCGCCGATCAGGAAGCGAAGATCGAGAAATTCGGCGGCCGCGACGCGCTGATCGCGCGCGGCGATTTCGGCTATTCGCCCGCCCCGGGCGAGAAGCCGGTTTTCGCGACGCGTATCGAGGCGTGAACATGACCAATAAGAAGCCGAATATTCTGTTCATCACCTCGGACCAACAGCGCGGCGATTGCTACGGGTTCGAAGGCCGCAAAGTGCGCACACCGCATCTCGACATGCTCGCCGCCGGGGGGACGCGTTTCTCGGCCTGCATCACGCCCAACGTGGTGTGCCAGCCCTCGCGCGCGTCGATGCTGACCGGCTTGCTGCCGCGTACGCATGGTGTGGCCGATAACGGCATCGATCTGGAGGAATCCGTCGGGCTCGACGGGTTCGCGGGCACCTTCGCGAAGGCGGGCTGGCGCACCGGCTTTATCGGCAAGGCGCATTTCTCGACCTTCCACACCTTCAAGCCGACCGGGCGGCCGGAATGCCGCACGAGCTCGCAGGAATTCGGCGGCGATTGGCACGGGCCCTATATGGGCTTCCAGCATGTCGACATGATGATCGCCGGCCACAACATGTTCCTGCCGCAGAAGCCGCCGCAAGGACTGAACTACGAAGCCTGGTATCACAAGGACGGGCGTGGCGAGATCCTCGACAAGCTGTTCTTGACCAAGCTCGGCGCCGATGTGGGGGCCGCGCAGACGTGGAACTCGGCGCTGCCGCCCGCGTTCCATAATTCCACGTGGATCGGCGACCGCACGATCGATTTCATCCGCGACAACAAGGACGGTCCGTGGATCGCCTGGGCGTCGTTCCCCGATCCGCATCATCCGTTCGATGCGCCGGCCCCGTGGTGCTATCTGCACCATCCCGACGACGTCGATCTGCCCGAGCATCGTACGCTCGATCTCGACCGGCGGCCGTGGTGGCACCGCGCCAGCCTCGAAGGCACGCCCAAGCTCGACGATCCGGAATTGCAGGCGTTCCGCGCCAAGCAGTCGCGCACGCCGTCGCAAAGCGATCTGCAGCTGCGCCATCTGATCGCCAATTACTACGGCATGATTTCGCTGATCGACCACAATGTCGGCCGCGTGATGCTGGAGCTCGAACGCCTGGGCCTCGACAAGGATACGATCGTCGTCTACTCGACCGATCACGGCGATTGGCTGGGCGATCACGGGCTGCTGCTGAAGGGCCCGATGCATTACGAAGGCCTGTTGCGCTTGGGCTGCATCGTCAGCGGTCCGGGCGTGCCCAAGGGCAAGATCGTGCCGCATCCGGTGTCGACGCTCGATTTCCCCGCGACGTTCTACGATTACGCGGGGATTTCCGCGCCGCGCGCGATCCATTCGCGCAGCCTGCGCCCGCTGGTGGAAGGCGACGCGACGCGCGATTTCGCGTTCAACGAATGGGACCTCAACGCGTCGCGCTGCGGCGTGGAGTTGAAGCTGCGCACCGTGCGCACGCGCACCCATAAGCTGACGCTGGAATTGGTGAGCGGGGCGGGCGAGCTCTACGACCTGTCGGCCGATCCCACGGAAATGGACAACCGCTTCGGCGATCCGGGTGCCGCCGCGATCCAACGCGAATTGACCGACATGATCCGCAGCCGCCCCGACGACGCGCGCGAGCCGCCGATCAAGCCGGTGGGCATGGCATGATCGAACGCGACATCGTTCTGGCGACGCAGGACGGTTCGATGCCGTGCTTCGTCGTCCATCCGGACGAAGGCGGCCCGTTCCCGATCGTGCTGTTCTATATGGATGCGCTCGGCATCCGCGAAGAACTGCGCGACATGGCGCGGCGTTTCGCGACGGCCGGCTACTACGTGATGCTGCCGAACCTGTTCTATCGCGACGGCGGCCCATCCTTCGATGCGGCCCCCTTGGCGCAAGACAAGCTCGACCCGTTGATGGTCAAGCTCAACGACGCGACGACCACGGCAATGACGGTGCGCGATACGGCCGCGTTGGTCGATTTCGCCGCCAAGGATAAAGCCGCGCAGAAGGTCGCGGCGGCGGTCGGCTATTGTATGGGCGGGCGCCACGCGATCGCGGCGGCGGCGGCCTATCCCAAGCTGGTGCGCGCCGTCGGGTCGATGCATGGCGGGCGGCTGGTGACGGATGCGCCGGATTCGCCCCATCGCCAGATCGCGAAGATCGATGCGGAAGCCTATTTCGGCTGGGCCGACAAGGATCCCGTGGCGCCGCCAGCGCACATGACCGCGATCGCCGAAGCGTTGAAAGCGCGCGGATTGCCCCATCGCATCGAACTGCACGGCGGGGCGCTGCACGGTTTCACCTTCCCCGAACGCTATTGCTATCACAAACGCGCCGCCGAACTCGTTTGGGCGCGGTTATTCGCGCTGTTCAAGCGCGCCCTCTAACATCCCGCACATCAGGAGAAGTCAGTATGCTTCGCTTCGCGTTGATCGGCTGCGGCGGGTTCTCCCGCCGCTATCACCTGCCCACGCTGCTCGCCGACAAGGATCTCAAGATCGCCGGCATTTTCGATCCGTTCCCCACGCCGCCGGTCGAAGCGATCGCCCAGCAAACCGGCGCCAAGATCGTCAAGAAGCTGGAAGATCTGCCCGATGCGGACGCGGCCCTCGTCACCACGCCGCACACGCTGCATGGCGGCCATATCGCGCAATCGGTGGCGCGCGGCTGGGCGACGATGGTCGACAAGCCCTTCGTGATGAAGGTCGCGGAAGGCGAACCGCTGGTCGCCGAAGTCGCCAAGCGCAAACTCGTCAACGCGGTCGCGTTCAACCGCCGTCTCGATCGCGGCTGTTTGCGGGCGCGCGAGATCATCCGCGCGGGCGGGATCGGCCAAGTGCGCTTGGTGCAGACCGTGCAGCTCGGCTACGAGCGCGCGGGCTGGTTCCTCGATCCGGCGCTGGGCGGCGGCGGGGCCTATACCGGCCGTGCCACGCATATGGCGGATATCGTGCCGTGGCTGATCGACGCCAAGCCCACACGCCTGCGCAGCCGCGTGCGTCCGGGCCCGGCCGGCGGCATCGATCGCGGCGGCTTCATCGATTTGGAATTCCCCGGACTTGAATGCCAAATGGCCTGCATCGACGACGGCTGGCATATGTGGGACGAGGTGCGCATCTTCGGCGAAGACGGGCTGATCGAATTGCGCCGCCCGCTGAACATGCCCACCGGCTGGCACATGACGTGGCAAAGCAAGCGCGGCGACGCGCGCGAAGAATTGACCGCCGGCCCCAACGAGAGCGGGATCACGACGCAGTTCTTGGCCGCCGTGCGCACCGGCACGGGTGTCGCGTGCAGCTTCGCCGATGCGATGCTGTCCGTGCGGATCATCGAGGCCGCGTTCGCGTCGGGTGCGGCGAACGCCAAAACCATCGAACTGAACTGAGGGCGCGATGACCGCGACGATCAAACACGTGCGCGCCTTCACGGTGCGCGGCGGCGGGGCCGATTATCACGACCAGAAGGGCGGCCACTGGATCGACGGGCAGATTTCGACGCCGATGTCGAAATATCCCGAGTTCCGGGCGACGCGCAGCTCCTTCGGCCTCAACGTGCTGGGCACGCTGGTGGTGGAGGTCGAGGCGAGCGACGGCACGACCGGTTTCGCGGTCACGACCGCGGGCGAAGTCGGCGCGTTCATCGTGGAAAAGCATCTCGCGCGCTTCCTCGAAGGGCGGCCGGTCACCGAGATCGAGAAGATCTGGGACCAGATGTATTTCTCGACCCAGTATTACGGCCGCAAGGGCGTGGTGCTGAACACGATCTCCGGCGTCGATCTCGCTTTGTGGGATCTGCTGGGCAAGCTGCGCGGCGAGCCCGTGCATGCGCTGCTCGGCGGGCCGGTGCGCGACGAGTTGACCTTCTACGCGACGGGGCCGCGCCCCGATCTTGCCAAGCAGATGGGCTTCATCGGCGGCAAGCTGCCGTTGCGCCATGGGCCGGCCGAGCGCGAGGAAGGTTTGCACAAGAACATCGCGGCGCTGGCCCAGATGCGCGAGCGCGTCGGGCCCGATTTCTGGCTGATGTTCGATTGCTGGATGAGCCTCGATCTCGATTACGCCACGCGCCTGGCCAAAGCCTGCGGCGAATACGGCCTCAAATGGATCGAGGAAGCGCTATCGCCAGACGATTATTGGGGCTACGCCGCGCTGAAGAAAGCCGTGCCGACCGGCATGCTGGTGACGACGGGCGAGCACGAGGCGACGCGCTGGGGCTTCCGCATGCTGCTCGAAATGGGCTGCTGCGACATCATCCAGCCGGACGTGAATTGGTGCGGCGGCATGACCGAGATCATCAAGATCTCGGCATTGGCCGATGCGCATGGCGCGTTGGTCGTGCCGCACGGGTCGAGCGTCTACAGCTATCATTTCGTCGCGACGCGCCATAACAGCCCGTTCGCCGAATTCCTGATGATGGCGCACGACGCCGACAAGGTCGTGCCGATGTTCCATCCGCTGCTGCTGGACGAGCCCGTGCCCGAGAATGGCCGCTTGAAGATGTCGAAACTCGACAAGCCCGGCTTCGGCGTGCGGCTCAATCCCGCCTGCGAGCTGCACCGGCCCTATCCGCGCTGACGGCGCGCGGGCGGGACCACCGCGGTCCCGCCCGACGCCGATCACATCGCGCCGGCCTTTTCGTACTGGCCGATCGACATCGTCTTGTCCTGCACCTTGCCTTCGAATTGGCGCTGGCCGACCGAGTGCAGCATGCGGAAACGCATATACTCGCCCGCGTACATATTATCGTAGCGCGACGGGTTCTCGGCCGAGGCCGTGCCGGGCACGGGATCGAGCTTCGCCCAGAAATTCGGCTTCTGGAAGAAACCCAGCGAGATACGCGCCGTATGCGCCTGTTCGCGCGGCGGGTTGGCGACGCGGTGCTTGGACGAGCGCCAGCGGTCGTTGGTCCAGCGGCGCATCGTATCGCCGATATTCATCATGATCTGGCCGTCGACGCCGCGCATGTCGCGCCACACGCCGTCGTCGCCCAGGATCTGCAAGCCGCCGGGATGCGCACCGTCCAGGCCCGAATCCTGGAACAGATAGGTCATCGCGCCGACATCCGAATGCGGCGGCGAGCGCATATCTTCGCCCGTGGGCGCTTCGGGCTGGGGCGGGTAGTGCATCCAGCTCATCGTGCTTTCGTGCTTGTCGAATTTGTCGTCGAACCAATGCTCGTCCTGGCCCAGCGCCATCGACGCGATGCGCACGACGATCTTCGACGCGCGCTCCATCTGGGCGTACAGCGCCAGATACGTGTCTTGGAAGCCCGGCAGATCGGGCCAGCGGTTCGGCTGGTATTCCCAGCCCACATCGGGATGATCGGGCTTGTACTCGGTCGACGGCACCGGGCGGCTGATCATGAATTTCTCGCGCAGCTGCACGCCGTTATTGCCGCCGAACAGCTTGCCCACGCTTTCCGAGCCCTTGCCGAAATAGCCGTTGAAGTTGATCGGCGTTTCGGGGCCCAGCGCTTTCTTCGTTTCCATCGGCAGGGCGAAAAAGCGCCGCGCTTCGACGAAGCAGCGATCGAGCAAGGCGAGATCGACGCCGTGGCCCTTCAGGATCATGAAGCCGTTTTCGCGACCCGCAAGATCGAACTCGGCGGCGACTTCCTTTTTGGCGGCGAGATCGCCTTGGTCGAATTTGGCGAGATCGATCACGCGGGCGACGGCGATATTGGACATGGGGTTTCTCCTTACGCTTGTTGTTGCGATTCGAGCTTGCGGCCATAGGCGGGATCGGGTGCCGCCATCAGGCCGGGTTCGAACACGCTTTCGACGTTCTCGAGCACGCCCACGGAATGGAGCATGCGGTAGCGCATATATTCGCCCGCCGGCATCGGCGGGTAGATGGGGGCTTCGCCCGGTGCCACGCAACTCGGCACCGCGGCTAGGGCGGCGTGGAAATTCGGCTTCTGGAAGAGGGCGAGCGAGACGCGGCCCTTGGCGGCCGACGCGGCGTCCGGCGGATTGGCGACGCGATGCAGCGACGAGGTCCAGCGATTATTGGTCCAGCGGCGCAGCAGATCGCCGACATTGACCATGATCGTGCCCGGCTCGTAGCGCGCATCGAGCCATGTGCCGTGTTCGTCCATGATTTCGAGACCACCGCTGGCGAGGCCTTGGCCGATCCCTTCGATCAGAATGGTGATCGAGCCGATATCGCGATGGGGGCTCGAACGGAATTGTCCTTCCTTGGCCCCTTGCGGCTGCGGTGGGTAGTGGTTCCAGGTCGCCGTGCTCTCCTGCTTGTCGAGCTTGTCGTCGAACCATTCGGCATTCATGCCCAAGGCGGCCGCCATCACGCGCATCACGCGTTTGCCGGTCGCTTCCATCGCGGCGTAGTAGGCGAGGAACGTGGGCGCGAAATCGGCGGGATCGGCGGGCAGGCGATTGGGTTGATATTCCCAGCCGATCTTCGGCTGCGCCGGATCGTATTCGCCGGTGTCGGTCGGGCGGCTGATCTTGAATTTTTCTTTGAGGTCGAAATTCGTCTTCGACCCGAACAACGCACCCGACAATTCGCTTTCCGGCCCCCAATAGCCGTTGAAATCGCCGTCCTTCGCGGGGCCATAGCGGCGCTTGAACGCCGCCGGCTTGGCGAAGAAAGCTTGCGCCGCCGCGACGCATTTGGCGGTCAGGTCGATCGGAAAACCGTGGCCCGCGAAGCGCATAAAGCCGAGATGGCGCCCGGCTTCGTCGACTTGGCGCGCGACGGCTGCGCGGTCGGCGGCGGAGCCTTCAAAAAACGGCGTCAGATCGATCGTGGGTATCGCCACGGCAATTCCTTCCCGGTCAGTCGTTGAGTTTTTCAAGCCCGAGCGTCGACGAAACGACGCCCAGGATCACGACCGACAGCGCGATCTGTGCGGCCGACACGGCCGCAACCATCGGCGTGTTGTCGTTCTGCACCAGCGACATCAGCTCGACCGGTAAAGGCCGGTCGCGATGGCTATGGGTGAAGATCGCGACCGAGATGTTGTCGAAGCCCTCGATGAAGGTGAACGCGGCACCGGCCCAAATTGCGGGCAGCAGCAACGGCAGCACGACATGACGGAAGGTCTGGAAGCGCGTGGCGCCGAGATTGGCGGAGGCTTCTTCGAGCGCTACGTCGAGGCGCATCAGCCGCGCCATGACGATTCGGATCATCACCGCCAGGATGAAGCAGGCGACCGCCAGGCTTTGCAGGCCGATCGACGGGCGCGCGTCGATCGTGGCGCCCGCGAACAGGATCGCGATGCCCAGCACGATGCCGGGCACCATATGCGGGAACAGGACGAACACCGACAGCGCCTGACGGCCCCGGAAACGCCCGCGCACGCAGGCGATGGCGGTCGGCACACCCAAGGCAAGGCATAGGCCGGTGACGATCAAGCCGACCTTGAGGCTCACCCACATCGCCTGGATCAGTTCGGGTGTGGCGAACAGTTTGGCGTACCAATCGAAGGTGAAGCCGACCGGCGGGAAGGACACGTAGCTACGCGTGTCGAACGAGATCGCGACTACGATCAGCGACGGCGCCACCAGCAGCGCGAGCGACAGCAGGCCGACGACGTAGATCGCGCCGACGCCGATCCGGTCGGTCAGCGCGACTTTCTTGGCGCCGCTCATGCCACGCCTTCCTGGCGGATCCAGCGCGTCGCGGCTTGGCTCGCCCAAGTGAATAGCCCGATGAAGAAGATGCAGGTCGCGAGCAGCAGCGTCGAGGTGACGGCGCCCTTGCTCCATTCGAGCGAATAGACCATCTGCTCGAACGCCATCGTCGCGGCGTTGAGATAGTTCCCGCCGCCCAGCAATTGCGGCACGACGAAGGTCGTGTAGCTCAGCGTGAACACGAGCGTGGCACCCGTGCCGATCCCCGGCACGCTCATCGGCAGAATGACATGGCGCAGGGTCTGCAATCGCGACGCGCCGAGATTGGCCGAGGCTTCGTCGAGCGCCTTGTCGTGGCGCGTCATCACCGCGATCAGCGGCAGGATCATCAGCGGCAGATGCACCTGCGTCATGCCGATCAGCACCGCCCAATGGGTGTTGAGGATGCGCAAAGGGGCGTCGATCAGGCCGAGATCGAGCAGCGCGCGGTTCACGATCCCGCGCTGCCCACCCAGGATCACGATCCAAGCATAGGTGCGCACGATGCCGCTGGTCAGCAGCGGCGCGATCACGGCGATCAGGATCGCGCGGCGCGCGAGGGTCCCGGCGCGTAAATACAGATACGCGACCGGGAAGCCGAAGATCAGGCACAACGCCGTGACCGATAGCGACAGATTGATCGAGCGCTGGAAGGTCAGCAGATAAAGCGGATCGCCGAGGATCTTGGTCAGATGGTCGAGGGTGAAATCCTGCGACACGATCACGCCGCGCGACACCACGATGTCCGAGAAGCCGAAGGACAGCAGCAGGACGAGCGGGATCACCATCAGCACGGTCAGGAACGCGACCGCCGGAAGCGCGGGCCAAAACCCCCGCCCATTGGCGAAGCGCGCGATCAGGTCGAGCATCAGCCCGCGCCCTCGAACACGACGCAGGCGCCAGGATCGCGCACGGCGAGGCCCACCTTCGTGCCGACCGGCAGATGTCCCGCCGGCGAATCGCGCAAGGCGGCGATTTTGAAGCACGTGCCGTCGGCCGTATCGATCTCGTATTCGACGATGGCGCCAGCGGGGCGGCCGAACGTGACGCGGCCTTGCCAGCCCGCGCGCACGTCGCTCGCGTCGAGGATTTCGAAATTCTGCGGCCGGACCAGCACCTGGACGGCGCCGCGATGGGGCGTCGGGATTTTGATGCCGCCCGGCAGCATCGCGATGCCACCCGACGCGCGGGCGTCCAGCATGTTCGACGTGCCGACGAATTGCGCGACGTAAGGCGTGGCGGGGCGGTCGTAAATGTCGATCGGATTGGCGACTTGGGCGATGCGGCCCCCGCCCATCACCGCGACGCGGTCGGAAATCGCCAGGGCTTCGTCCTGGTCGTGGGTGACGAAGATCGCTGTCATGCCCAAACGCTTGATCAGCTTGCGCAGCTCCGCCTGCATGCCCGCGCGCAGCTTGGCGTCGAGCGCGTTGAACGCCTCATCGAGCAGCAGCAATTTGGGCTCGACGACCAAGGCGCGCGCCACGGCGACACGCTGCTGCTGGCCGCCGGACAGAGCGATGGGGTAGCGGTCTTTGAGTTCCGAGAGGGAGACGAGGGCAAGGATCTCGGCCACGCGCCGATCGATCTCGGCTTTCGGAGCCCCGCGCATCTTCAAGCCGTAGCCGACATTGGCGGCGACGGTCAGATGCGGGAACAACGCGTAGTTCTGGAACACGACGCCGACCGGGCGGCGATTGACCGGCAAGGCCAGCGTGTCGATATCGTCGATGGCGATGCGGCCCGCATCGGGTTCGGCGAAACCCGCGATACAGCGCAGCAGCGTGGTCTTGCCGCAGCCCGACGGTCCCAACAGCGTGACGATCTCGCCCCGGCCGATCGCGAGCGCGCAATCGGCCAGAGCGACGTGATCGCCGAAACGCTTGGTCAGGCCGTCGATGGCGACGAAAGGCGCCAGCCCGACATAGGCACCGTCCATCGCCGGGTCAGCCCGCGAAGACGCGATCGAAGGCTTCGGTGATGCGCCCGCGCGCGGGCGCCAGCTTCGTCCAGTCGACCGCTTGGATCTTCGCGATTTCCGCCGCCGAGGACGGCATGAAAGGGGCGGCGTCCGGCGGCGGCAACACGCCCTTCACCGTCGGCCCGAAGAAATACGGCGCCTTGGCGGCGAAGGTCTGATGCTCGGGTGTGAGCATCTCGTTGATCAGGTCGAAAGCGAGATCCTTGGCGCCCGCATTGACGAACATCACGCTGGACGAGGGCAGCACCATCGTGCCCGGTTCGGGCTTCACGAAGCCGATCGGCAGGCCGCGCGAGGCGGCGATGGCCGTGTTGGTGTGCCACAGGATCGCGGCGGAGATCTCGCCGCGCTCCATCATCTGGGTCAGCAGGCCGGGCGTGCGGCCGACGACGGGGTTGATCTCCTTCAATTTAGCGAGGCCGGCATCGAGATCGTCGGGCCCGGCGCCGAAGATGCGCGCGGCCATCGACAGCGTGCCGAGACCGAGATTGGAGGCGGGACGCGCGATGCCGACTTTGCCCTTGAACTCGGGCTTCCACAGATCGGCCCAGCTTGTCGGCGCGGTCTTCACGAGCTCGCGGTTATAGGCGATGCCGATCACCGTATAGGTGACGGGCACGCCGTAACCATAGGCCTCGGCGAGGAAACGCGGCTCGACATTCGCGGCGTTGGGCACGCGCGCGAGGTCGTATTTCTCCAATACGCCCTCGGCGACGGCGTTGAGCAGGGCGGGCGGCTCCATGCCGGTCATGTCGTAAGGCGAAGCGCCGCGCGCGGCCTTCACCTGGGCGATCGCCTCGGCCGACAGGCCCGGCACGATACGCACGCTGCTGCCCGGACGGCGGCCCTGCACGATGCCGGCGGCGCGCTTATAGGCGTCGTCCAGCGTGCCGCCGAAGCCGATCACGACCAATTCGGCCGATTGGGCGCGGGCCAGGCGCGGGGCGGCGAGGGCGGCACCGGCGATCCCGGCGAGGACGTGGCGGCGGCTGAGGGAGCGGATCTGCATGGGGCGATCTCCAGTTGTCACGACGGGTCTGGAGGGATTGTGTGCAATCCATATGCCGGGCATAGGGCTTGCAGTTTGACGGGCGGGAGTACATTCGCATGCGCCTGCGCCGCCATCAGATTCCGTTTGAATGCCGCCCTTTAGACCGCAAAGCCGGTTCGGCCGTCGGCACGCCGTCGCGCGAAACCCCCGGAAATCCTGCCGAAACCTTCGGCACTCGGATCAACATGTATGCAACAGATCATTCTGTATGCAATTCAATCCACCGCGTCTGAGCGCGTCTTAACGAGAGGAAAAAATCATGACCCAGGTTCCCGTCATCGACATTTCCGGCTTCGCCGCGGGCGACGCCGCCACGCGCGCGGCGATCGCCAAGAAAGTGGACGATACGTTCCGACAGATCGGCTTTTTGACGCTGACCGGCCACGGCGTGCCGACCGACGCGATCGGCGACGCTTTCGCCAAGGCGCACGAATTCTTCCGCCTGCCCGAGGAAGAAAAGGCGAAATACGCGCCGCCCGCGCTCGACATCTTCCGCGGTTTCAATAGCTCCGCCACGCAGCGTTCCGGCTCGTCCCACAACAAGGGTCTGCCGCCCGATCTGCGCGAAAACTACATGATGAGCCGGATCGACGTTTCGGATCCGTATTTCCGCCGCCCCGAGTTCGGCAACACCTACGCGCCGAATCATTGGCCCGCGACGCCCGCGGGTTATCGCGAAGCCTGGGAACGGTTCTATCGCGAGATGAACGGGCTGGCCGACCGCTTCATGCATATTTGCGCGACCGCGCTGGGGCTGGAGGAAACCTGGTTCGACGACAAGACCGACAAGGCTTCGTCGACATGTGTGGCCAACCACTACCCCTCGCAGCCCGATGCGCCCTTGCCGGGGCAGCTGCGCGCGGGTGCCCATTCCGACGTCGGCAGCATCACGCTGCTGTTGCAGGAACGCGCGATGGGCGGCTTGCAAGTCCTCGGCAAGGACGAGCAGTGGCACGACGTGGTGACGCCGCGCGACGCGGTCATCGTCAATGTCGGCGATCTTCTGGCGCAATGGACCAACGACCGCTGGGTGTCGACCAAGCATCGCGTGGTCAATCCGCCGCGCGAATACGCGTCGACCGACCGCATGTCGCTGTCGTTCTTCCAGCACCCGAACTACGACGCGACGGTCGAATGCGTGCCGACCTGCACGGGCCCCGGCAATCCGCCGAAATACGAGCCGATCTGGGCGGGCACGCATATGCACCGCCGCATGATGCGCGCGCGCGAATGGAAGAAGGTCGATGCGGCCTGATTCCCGCCCCTCCGTTTCATTCCCCCTCGTGAAAGGATTCGACGAATGACCACCCGCAGACATTTTCTGATCGGCACGGCGGCTTTGCTCGGCGCGCCCGCCATCGTCCGCGCGCAAACCAAGGAAATCGTCGTCGGCGGTCCCGGCGGCATGGCCGGCCTGATGCGCGACGACATCATTCCCGCCTTCGAGAAGCGCACCGGCGCCAAGGTGCTGTTCGAAGGCTCGCGCTCGGTCGTGAATCTGCAGAAGCTGCAGACCAACAAGGACAAGCCCACGATGTCCGTCGTCATGATGGACGAAGACATCATGCTGCGCGCGGGCGGCGAAGGCTTGATCGCGCCGGTGACGCCCGCCGGCGTCAAAGGCCTGTCGAAAATCGTGCCGGTCGCCATCGCCAAGGACGGGATGTGGGTGCGTTATAAAACGCCGCGCGTCGCCATCGCGTTCAACTCGACCCGCGTGCCCGCTGGCGTGCCGGCTTGGGCGGAGCTGTGGAGCGACAAGTATCGCGGCAAGCTCGCGGTCCCCCATATGAGCCTGACCTCGACCGCGAACGTACTGACGATCGCGTCGCATCTGGAAACGGGCAAGCCGTTCCAGGAAGCGCAATACGACGTGGATGCCGGCTTCAAGAAGCTGCGTGCGCTGAAGCCCAATGTGATGGCCTTCTACAACAACGGCCAGCAAGGCCAAGCGCTGCTCGAACAGGGCGAAGCCTGGGCGATCCCCGGCGAAATCACGTCCTATGTCCTGCTGCGCAAGGGCGAAGGCGTGAAGATCGATCTGGCCGCCCCCAAGGAAGGCTCGTTCGGCATTCCGTCCTGCGTCGCCGAGGTGAAGGGTGCCCCGAACCCCGAGCTCGCGCGCGAGTTCATCACCGAACTGCTCGAAGCGCCCGCGCAGAAGCTGTTCGCCGAGCGATACTTCGACTCGCCGGCCAATCCTTCGACGCCGGTCGGCCCCGGCATAATGTCGCCCAGCGAGATGTTCAACACCGACTGGGAATTTGTGTCGAAAAATCGCGCGGCGTGGATCGAGCGTTTCGATCGCGAAGTCGTCGCCTAAGCATGGGCGCGATCGCGGGCAAGGCGGGCGGAATGTTAAAGCAGGCCGCACCGCGCCGCCGCTTCGATCCGCTGGCCTTGCTCGCGATTCCCGCCGCCGCATACTTCGTCGTGGCGCTGGTCTTTCCGCTCGGGCGCTTGCTGCTCGACGGGTTCAGCGACGGCGATGGGGTGGGGATCGGCAATTTCACGCGCTACCTTTCCGATCCCTATAATCTCGGCGTCGTGTGGAACACGCTGCGCTACGGCGCGCTGGTGACGATCGTCGCCGCGATCGCCGGCTACGCCTACGCTTACACGATGGCGCGCAGCGGTCCCAAAATGCAGACGCTGCTGCTGATCGCCATCGTTCTGCCGATGACGACCAGCGTGATCGTCAAGGCGTTCGGCTGGCTGGTGCTGCTGCGCTCCAACGGTCTGGTCAATCATCTGCTGATGGCGTCGGGCATCGTGCGCGAGCCTTTGCCGCTGTTGTTCTCCCAGCCCGGCTTGATCGTCGGCACGGCGTCGATCCTGTTGCCCTATATGGTGCTGCCGATCTTCGGCGTGCTGCGCCAGATCCATCCCGATCTGCTGGGGGCGGCGGCGACGCTGGGCGGCTCGCCCGTCTATTGCTTCCGCAAGGTGATCCTGCCGCTCAGCCTGCCGGGCTTGATCGCCGGTATTTGTTTCGTCTTCTCGATGACCGTATCGGCCTATGTCATTCCCAGCCTGTTGACCGGGGCGGGGTTCAAAACCCTCTCGAAGGTCGCGGCGGATTCCTATCTCGTGATCCTCAACCCCGTACGCGGCGCCACGGTGTCGCTGATCTTGTTGGCGATCGCCTTCGCCGCCGTGTTCTTGGCGGGCCGCGTCGTCAACCGCAAGCCGGGCCGGGCGCGCGCATGATCAAGCGGCCGCTCGAAAAACTCGTCTTCGCGACGACCGGCTTGGTGCTGGCGATCCAGTTGGCGCCGATCATCGTAGTGATCCTCGTCTCGATCTCCGCCTCGCCGGTGTTCGACGTGACGGTCGGCGAATTCTCCGCACGCTGGTGGGAACGGCTGTGGGCCAACCGCACGTTCTGGAGCGCCATCACGCTGTCCGCGCAGATCGCGGCGGTGTCGACGTTTCTGGCGATCCTGCTGGGCACACCCGCCGCCATTGCCATCGCGCGCGCCGCGTTTCCCGGCCGCGACGCGTTGGCGGCGCTGATCCTGTCGCCGCTGATGCTGCCGGGTATCGTGCTGGGCATCGCCATGCTGCAGGGTTTCAAGGCCTATGGCTTGACGCTGCCCGCCGCCGCCATCGTCGCCGGGCATGTGGTGATGACATTGCCCTTCATCGTGCGCTCGATCCTGGCGGCGCTGGCGTTGTTCGACTTCACGCTGATCGACGCCGCGCGCACGCTGGGCTGTTCCTTTCCGCGCGCGATCCGTAAGGTGATGATCCCGGCTTTGGCGCCCGCTTATGTCAGCGGCGGGATCTTCGCCTTCCTCGCGTCGTTCGACAATTATCCGATCTCCATCTTCCTCGCCGATGCGCGAACGAAGACGCTGCCCGTCCAACTGCTCGAATATATCGAAGAGTCGCCCAATCCCATGATCGCCGCCGTTTCCACCTTGCTGCTCGTCCTGACGATCGTCGCTCTCCTGGCGCTGGAACGTTTCGTGGGCTTGCGCCGCGCGGCCGCGATATGAGCGGCCGCATCAAGCTCGTCGTCGCGGGCCGCATCCTCGAAGGCTTCGCCAAGGACGGCGCGCCGATCCTGCACGAGAACGCGGCCTTGGCGATCCAAGACGGCAAGGTGCTGGCGATCGGGCCACTGGCCGAGATGCGCGCGGCCCATCGTGGTGCGGCGGAAACCGGCGGGAAGGGCATGTTCGTCATCCCCGGCCTCGTCAACGCGCATCACCATGTCGGGCTGACGCCGCTCCAACTCGGCTCGCCCGATCATCCGCTGGAATTGTGGTTCGCGAGCCGCTTGGCGTTGCGCGACGTCGATCCCTATCTCGACACGCTCTATTCGGCGTTCGAGATGATCGCGAGCGGGGTGACGACCGTCCAGCATCTGCACAGCCGCGCGCCCGGCACGGCGGATCAGATCGTCGGCACGGCCGGGCGGGTGATCGACGCCTATCGCGATATCGGCCTGCGCGCGTCCTATTCGTTGGCGCTGCGCGACCAGAATCGTCTGGTCTATGCCGACGATGCGGAATTCGCGGCGAGCGTGCCGCCGGATGTGCAGCCGCGCTTGCGCGACTATTTCAAGCGCTTCACGCTGCCGCTCGACGAACAATGCGCGATTTACGACGCGCTGCGCGCCAAAGCGGGCGGGCGGATCGCCGTGCAATTGGCGCCCGCCAATCTGCATTGGCTGTCGGATCGCGCCTTGGAATGCGCCGCGACGCTATCGAAACGCGACAACACGCCGATGCATATCCATCTGGTCGAAACGGTCTATCAAAAGGCCTATGCGAAGAAGCGCACCGGGGGCACGGCGCTCGAACATCTCCATCGCATGGGGCTGACCGGGCCGTTGCTGACCGCCGGGCATTCGACCTGGATGACCGAGAGCGATATCGAGCTTTGCGCGCATACGGGTACGCGCATCTGCCACAATTGCAGTTCCAATCTGCGGCTCAAAAGCGGGTTGGCGCCGCTCAATCGCTTTCTCGCCAAGGGCATTCGCGTCGGCCTCGGCATGGACGAGGCGGGGATCAACGACGATCGCGACATGTTGCAGGAAATGCGCATGGCGCTGCGTCTGCATCGCGAGCCGGGTCTCGACGCGCCGCATCCGGAACCCGCGCAAATCCTGCGCATGGCGACCGAGTTCGGCGCCGAGACGACGCCCTTCGGCACGAAGATCGGGCGCCTCCATCCCGGTAGCGAGGCCGATCTGGTGATATTCGATTGGGACGCGGTCACCTATCCCTATCAGAACGACGCCATCGCGCCGATCGACGTGCTGGTGCAGCGCGCGCGCGGCAACGCGATCAAGCAGGTGATGATCGCGGGCGAGAGCATCTACAAAGACGGCCGTTTCACGAAGCTCGATCGCGATGCGGTGCTGGCGGAGATCGCCGCGCGCATGAAGGCGCCGTTGACGCCGGCCGAGGTCGAGCGCGTGGCGCTCGCCAAATCGGTCTTTCCGTTCGTGGAGAAATTCTACGACGGTTATCTCGAGGGGATCGGCATGGACCCCCATTACCGCCTCAGCGGCCGCGATTAACGCGGGGTCAGCGGCACGCCGACATAGGCGCCGAACTCGGTGACGAAGTCGACCGATACGCAGGCGTGAACGCGGCCCTGGCGATCGTCGAAGGTCGCGCGCGCGTGCACGGGGAAAACCGGCTGGTGCCACACGCCGGGATCGATATGCACGCCGAAGCTGCCGTCGAAATGGAAGGCGACGAAATCCTCAAGCTTCACGTCGTCGCCGGGCTTGGCCAGCAGCGCCACGAAGGGCGCCCCGTCGCGGGCCACGAAAATCTGCCCGCCGTCGGGATGGTAATTCGCTTCGTGCGTATAGAGCAGTGTGGCGTCCTTCGGTTCGCGGTCTTCGCGCGCATCGGCGGGATCGTCGAACCAGCCGGTCACGTAGCCGCGCCCGACCGCGTGGTTGACCGCGTGCTGGACTTGGCCGCGGCGGACCATTTCGAACGTGTCTTCGACCGTGCCGCCCTCGTTGCCCGTGCCGTCGACGATTTTGCGCCAGCCTTGCTGCGGCCAGGTGACGATCGTGACCTTGCCGGTCGCGAAATCGCGCACCGTGTGGCCGTACCCCTTCAAAGTTTCGGGGGTGGCGCGCACGAACGGGGCGGTGACGACGCGGGCTTCGCCGCGCAAAATGGACGGCATCGCGTCCAGATCCACCCCTGCGAAATTCGAAAAATCGACCTGTGCGCCCATGTTCCACTCCCCGAGTTCGTGCGGGACAAGTCTGCCCGGCCCGGAAAATCTCCGCAATGCTAATGACAAACCGGGGCGTTCCGTCGGATGCTGGCGCCCGGTATCGGAAGGATAAAGCGCCTTGTCTCAGATCATTCCCGTCGCCCCGTTCGATTGCGTCGTGTTCGGCGGAACGGGCGACCTCGCCACGCGCAAATTGCTGCCCGCCCTGTGGCATCGCGACGCCGACGGCCAGATCCCGGCCGAAGCGCGGATCGTCGCCGTCTCGCGCAAGGGCCTCGACGACGCGGCCTATCGCAAATTCGTCGAGGAAAATCTGCGTCCGCAATTGACGGCGGACGAGAAGCCGCTCTGGGCGCGGTTTCTGGCGCGGCTGCGCCATGTCACGCTGGATGCGGAGGGCGAGCAGGGCTGGTCCGGGCTCGCCGACGCGCTCAAAGGCGGCGAGGAACATGTCCGCGTCGTTTATCTCGCCACGTCGCCGAAATTCTTCGGGCCGATCGCGCGCCGTCTGGTGAAGCAAGGCCTTGTCACGCCGCTCACGCGCCTCGTGGTCGAAAAGCCGATCGGCTCCGACCTCGCCTCGGCGCGGCGGATCAACGACGAAATCGGCGCGGTGATCGAGGAATCGGCGATCTATCGCATCGACCATTACCTGGGCAAGGAGACGGTCCAGAACCTGATCGCGCTGCGCTTCGCCAATTCGATGTTCGAGCCGTTGTGGTCGTCGCAATGGATCGACCATGTGCAAATTACGGTCGCGGAAACCGTCGGGCTCGAAAGCCGCGCGGATTACTACGACGGCTCGGGCGCGCTGCGCGACATGGTGCAGAACCATCTCGTCCAGCTGCTTTGCTTGGTGGCGATGGAGCCGCCGCGCGCCTTCGCGGCCGATGCGGTGCGCGACGAGAAGCTGAAAGTGCTGCGCGCGTTGAGCCCCGTCGCCCCCGGCAGCGTGGTGCGCGGCCAATATGTCGCGGGCGCCATCGCGGGCACGGCGGTGCGGTCCTACGCCGACGATCTGGGCAAGGGGCGCACCAGCCGCACGGAGACCTTCGTCGCGATCAAGACGGAGATCGCCAATTGGCGCTGGGCGGGCGTGCCGTTCTATTTGCGCACCGGCAAGCGCTTGGCGAGCAAGAATTCGGAGATCGTCATCGCCTTCAAGCCGGTCCCGCATTCGCTGTTCGGCGAGGGCGTGAAGCTCGAAGCCAACCGTCTGGTCGTGCGTTTGCAGCCCGACGAGGGCATCACGTTGCGCTTGATGACGAAGGAGCCGGGGCCCGGCGGTATGCGGTTGCGCGCGGCCCCGCTCGATCTTTCCTTCGCGGAGGAATTCTCCGTCCGCTTCCCTGAAGCCTATGAGCGTTTGCTGATGGACGTGGTGCGCGGCAACCAGACCCTGTTCATGCGGCGCGACGAGGTCGAGGCCGCGTGGAGCTGGATCGATCCGCTGGTGCGCGATTGGGAGCGCGGGAGCGACGCGCCCAAAAATTACGTCGCCGGAAGCTGGGGTCCGGCGGCGGCCACCGCGCTGATCGAGCGCGATGGCCGCACC
The DNA here is from genome assembly GCA_965228135.1 of Tagaea sp. GTDB lineage: Bacteria > Pseudomonadota > Alphaproteobacteria > CACIAM-22H2 > CACIAM-22H2 > Tagaea. The sequence continues at coordinate 2,045,098 of OZ245798.1, read as the reverse complement.
TGGCACGAAGAACTTTCTTAACGCGCGGCCGCGACGGCCGCTTGCCATTCGGCGAGGAACGCGTCGCGCTTGGCGGCGGCGTCGTCCTCGTCGAGCGCGAACAGCTTGATCGAGCCCAAATTGGGCAGATCGGCGTGCTTGGACACGTCGATATCGCCGCGGCTCGGGCGGCGGAACGCGTTCTCGAGCAGGGCGATCTGCACTTCGCGCGAGATCATCACGTCGAAAGCGCGCTTGGCCGTGTCGCCATTGGGCGCGCCCTTCGCCAGCACGATGAATTCCGGCGTCGTGAACGTGCCGTCTTCGGCGTAGACCAGCTTGATCTCCTTCTGGCCGCCGGCGACATAGGCATAAGCGTTCGATTCGAACGTCAGGCCCACGGTGAATTCGCCTTGCGCCACGGCGCGCAGCACGGTGGCGGCCGCCGGCGTCACGGTCGTGTTGACCGCGAGCTTGCGCAAAGCGTCCGCGCCGAGCATTTGGCGCACGCCCCACAGGATCGTGAACGCGGTCGAGCTGTTGGCGGGATCCGCGATGATGATCTTGCCCTTCCAGCGCGGGTCGAGCAGATCGGCCCAAGTCTTGGGCTGCGGATTGCCGCCCAATTGGTTGATATTCACCATCTGCACGACGACGTGGACGTTCGACGCGGTCCACAGATTCTGCGGCTCGGCGAACATCGCGGGGATCGACGCGGCTTCGGGCGAACGATAGGATTCGAACAGCGGTTTGAACGCGCCCAGCGTGTTGGCGCTGGAGCTCCAGAACACGTCGGCTTGCGGCTTGCCCGCTTCGCTTTCCATGCGGCGCAGCAGCACCGCACTGCCGCCGGTCACGAAGTTGAAGCGCAGATTGGGCGCTTTGGTGCGCGCGACGTCGGTGATCGACTGCACGGCCTGCTGATTGTTCGACGTGTAGACGACGGCGTTGCCCGCGGCTTGCGCGAAAACGGGCACGGGCAGGGCGGCCGATGCGCCCAGACCGGCCAAAAGCGTGCGGCGGTTCAATTCGAATTTCATTTTGCTCTCCTCTGTTTTTATTTGGCGGCGAATAGATCGATCTTGAACACGGTCGTGGCGATCAGGATCGGGATCAGGATGACGCCGACCAGGACGAGCCCGTAGGCCGAGGCCTGCGCCATCAGATTGGAATCGATCAGGCGGAAGATCTGGATCGGCATGGTTTCCTGCCCCGCCGAATAGACGACGACCGACGCGGAAAGTTCCGCGACCGTCGTGGTCCAGACGAGGACTGCCGCCGCCGCGATGGAGGGCAGCATCAGCGGGAACACGACCTTGAAGAAGCTGCGCAACGGCGGCACGCCCAGGCTGATCGACGCGTCCTCGATCGAGTTCGGGATGTTGTAGAGCGTCGAGGACGCGTTGCGGATGCCGAAGGGCAGGCGGCGGATCAAATACGCGACGACGATGATCGCGCCCGTTCCGGCGAGCGGCAGGAAGCCGCCATTGAACGAGATCATCAGGCCGATGCCCAGCACCGTTCCCGACAGCGCCAAGGGCAACGCCGACAGATAATCGATGCCGGGCGTCAATGCGTTGCGCTTTTTGACGACCAAGAAGCCGACGATCGTCGAGATCAGCAGGCTAAGCACCGTCGCGATGCCGGCGAAGATCAGCGTGTTGATGATCGGGTCGGGGGTGGACAGGAACACACGCTCCAGATTGGCGGTCGTCCATTCGCCCCAGCGCATCACGGGGCCGCGCGCGCGGGTGAAGGCGCCCGCGACGATGGTGATCAGCGGCAGCAGCGACACGATCATCACGAAGGCCGCACCCAGCGCGATCGGCAGCGTGGCAAGACCGGCGAGGGGGCGGGGCTTTGCGCCACGGCCTTGCACGATCTCGTACCGGCCGCGCGACACGACCCAGCGCTGCACGAACAATGCGCAGGCGACGATGCCGATGGAGACGGAGGCGAGCGTGCTCTGCATCACCGGGTTCGTGCCGACTTCGGAGACGAAGCTTTGATAGGTCAGCACCGACAGCAGATAGACGCGCTGGCCCAAAATGGTCGCGACGGCGAAGTTGCCGACGACGAGCGTGAAGACCAGCAAGGCGCTCGCCAGGATCGACGGGGCGACGACCGGCACCATCACCTTCAACAAGGTGCGGCCCGGCGGCACGCCCAGGCTTTGCGACGCTTCCTCCAATTGGGAGTCGAAGCCTTTGATCGCCGCCAGCGTGCCGATATAGACGTAGGTGTAATAGACGAACGTCATCACCGTGATCAGGCCGAACCAGCCATAGAAAGACGGCAGCTGAATGCCCCAATCGGCGAAGGCGCGGGTGACGAAGCCGTTATTGCCCAGGATCATCAGCCAGGTTTGGGCCGCGATCACTTCGGGCACGATCAGCGTCGTCATCGGCAGCAGGGCGATCAGCGCCTTGCCGCGAAACGAAAAGCGCGCCGCGACGAAGGCGAGCGGCACGCCGATCAAGGTCGACGTGACGGTGACGATCGCGCCGAGCAACAGCGTGTTGGTGACGGCCGAGCTGTAGCGCGGATCGTTGATCAACGTCGCCCAGCCCGATTGCCCGCCGGTCCCGGCCGACAGGCTGGCGCTCAGCACGTTCAGCAGCGGATAGAGCAGGAACAGCGCGAACAGCGCCAGTGTCGCCGCCGACAGGACGAACCAGATATCCTTGAAATGGCGGGTCACGACGCGACCACCAAAGTCTGCGCCGGATCGAAGCGCAACGCGGCCGTATCGCCCGCCGCTAAGCCGGGCACGGCGCCATGCGCCTCGACCAGAATCTCGCGGCCCGATGCGGTCGCGACGCGGAAACTGGTGCGCCCGCCCAGATATTGGCGGCGGCGCACGGTGCAGGGGATGGTGTTCGCGTCGTTGGCGGCGGGGCCGAGCTTCAGCGTTTCGCCGCGCGCGATCAGCACGGCCTTGCCGGCGGGCAAGGCGGTCGGCGCGAAGGCCTGCAAATCGGCACCGTCGAGTGCCACATGGGCGAGCGCGCCCGCACTGGTCGGTGCTGAAAGTTCGACGTTCAACGTGTTCGCCGCGCCGACGAAATCGGCGACATAGGCCGAGACGGGGCGCGCATAGAGATCTTCCGGCCCGCCGACCTGTTCGAGCTTGCCCAGGCGCAGCAAGCCGATGCGATCGGACAGCGCCAGCGCTTCCTCTTGGTCATGCGTCACCAGCACGGTGGTGATGCCGACTTGGCGCTGAAGATCGGCGATCGTTTCGCGCACTTGGACGCGCAGTTTCGCGTCGAGATTGGACAAGGGTTCGTCCATCAGCAGCACGGTCGGCTTGATAGCCAATGCGCGGGCCAAGGCCACGCGCTGGCGTTGACCGCCGGACAATGCCGCGGGCATACGCTCGGCGAAAGCGCTGAGCCCCACGCGCTCGAGATACTCGCCGACGGTGGTTTTGGTCGTCGCTTCGGGCATGTTGCGCGCGCGTAGACCATAGGCGACGTTGTCGTAGACGCTTTTGTCGGGGAACAGCGCGTAATCCTGGAACACCATGCCGATATCGCGCCGATAGGCGGGCAGGTCGGTCACGTCGCGATCGCCGAAGAACAGCTTGCCCGAACGCACGGGAATGAAGCCCGCGATGGTGCGCAGCAACGTCGTCTTGCCGCAGCCCGACGGGCCCAGCAGCGTGAACAGCGAGCCGTCGGCGATATCGAGCGACAGGCCGGAGATCACCGGCTCGGCGCCGTAGCCGACGACCAGATTATCGATGCGGATTCCCGCCATTTGCCAAAGCCCCCTGCACGATTTTCAAAGCCGCTTCATGGCGGCGCTTGTCGCCGCCCGCGAGAACGCGCGGGCCGCTGGCGATCGTCAATTCGTCGCCGTTCCAGTCGGTGATGATTCCGCCGGCCCCTTCGAGGATCGGCACGAAGGCGGCGTAGTCGTGAAGTTTGAGGCCGGCGTCGATCGCCAGATCCGTGCGCCCTTGCGCAAGCCGGCCGTAGCTGAGTGCGGCCCCGCCATAGACGCGCCACGCGGTGACGCCGCTCAACGCCGCCAGCGGCTTCTTTGCCTCGGCATCGAAGAAATCGGGATTGCTGGCGGACAGGATCGCGTCGGCGAGGGTTTCGCCCTTGCGGGTTTCGCACGGCTTGCCGTTCAGCGTGGTCTTGCGGCCTTTGGCGCCGACCCAGCGTTCCTTGGTCGCGGGGAAATGGATCACGCCCAGCACCGGCTTGCCCTTGTGCGCGAGGGCGATCAGCGTGCCGTAGACCGGCATGCCGACGACATAGGCCGCCGTGCCGTCGATCGGATCGAGGATCCAGACGTAATCGGCGTCGGGCGTTTTGGCGTCGAATTCCTCGCCCAGCACGCCGTGATCGGGATAGGCGGCGGCGATCATCGCGCGCAAGCGTTCCTCGATGGCGAGGTCCATTTCGGTGACGAACGACTTGTCGGGCTTCGTTTGGGCCGCGGCGTGCGAACGCGCGTCGAGCATCGCGGCGGCTTCGTCCGCGAGTTTCTCGGCGAAAGCGACGAGGGGCCCGAGATTCATTCGCCGCCCCGCATGCCGTCGGCGAAGGGATCGTTCGCGTCGCGCAGCAAGGTCGCATCGGCGACGACATAAGCGCGGCCGCGAATGCGCGGAATGATCCGCCCCTCCGCGCCCGGGCGGTATTTCGCCTGGAAGCGGCTGCCGACGATGCTTTCCTGCACCCATTTCGCCCCCGGCGCCAATTTGCCGTCGGCGGCGAGGCAGGCGAGCTTGGCGCTCGTGCCCGTGCCGCACGGCGAGCGGTCGTAAGCGCCGCCCGGGCACAGCACGAAATTGCGGCTATTCGCCGCCGGATCGGCGGGCGGGCCGAAGAATTCGACATGGTCGATCTTGCCGCCGTCTTCGCCTTTGATCCCGGCGGCGGCGAGCGCGCGCATCGTCGCGTCCGCGGCGCGCGTCAGCGACGGAATGGCGCTCATCGTCAACGCATAGGGCGCGTCGGAGACGAGGAAGAACCAATTCCCGCCCCACGCGATATCGCCGACGACCGTGCCGATATCGGGCACGTCGACCGCGACGGCCTTGCGATAGCGATAGGCGGGGACGTTCTCGATCTCGACCTCGTTGCGGCCGAGAAGATCGACCGTCACGTCGCCGACCGGCGTTTCGAAACGATGCGTGCCGGGCTTGAGCCGGCCCAGATGGGCCAGCGTCACCGCCAAGCCGATCGTGCCATGGCCGCACATGCCGATGACGCCGACATTGTTGAAGAAGATCACGCCGGCGGCGGCGGCCGGATCGACCGGTTCGCACAAAAGTGCGCCGACGACCGCGTCGTTGCCGCGCGGCTCGTTCACCGCGAAGCTGCGCACATGATCGAAGCGCTCGGCGAAGATCTTGCGCCGTTCGGCCATGCTGCCCTTGCCGAGATCGGGCAAGCCGTCGATCACGACGCGCGTGGGTTCGCCTTCGGTGTGGGAGTCGATGACGCGCATGGGCCGGACCTTATCCGAAGCGTTGGAGATCGTAGGGGACGAGCGGGATCGAAGGCTGCGTGCCGGTCGCGAGGGCGGCGACGAGTTCTCCGGTGATCGCCGCGAGGGTCACGCCGAGATGCTGGTGCCCGAATGCATAAAGCAAGTTGCCCGCTTTGCGCGAGCGTCCAATCGCCGGAATATAGTCGGGTAATGTCGGGCGATTGCCGATCCAGCGCGTGCGTGCGGCGCCCTTCGGCAGGCCGAGCGCTTCGGCATGCGCGTCGAGCTTCGCCCATTTGCGCGGGTCGCTCGGCGCATCGATGCGCGAGAACTCGGTGAAGCTGGTCATGCGCAGCGTGTTGGCGAAGCGCGTGATGATCGCCGAACGATCGCCGAAGGCGATGGGCGGCATTTCGCGCGGCCAATCGGATTCGGTCAGGGTCGTGTCGATGTGATAGCCGCGTTCGGCGATCAGCGGGACGGGGCCTTCGATCCCACGCAGCAGATCGCCCGACCACGCACCACCCGCGACCAGAATATGGCCGGCGTCCAGCGCCGTGCCGTCCGCGAGGATGGCGCGCGCACGGCCATTCTCGATCGCCAACCGCGCGACAGTGCCGGTCAGCTTGATGCCGCCTGCCTGACGGAACGCATCGTCGAGCTTGCCGCGCAGGGCTTGCAGGTCGATGACTTGGCCCGTGCCGGTATAGCGCACCGCTCCGGCGGGTTTGATCGCAAGGCGGCGGCCCAGCATCGCCAGTTCTTCGCTGGTTGCTTCGCGTGCGGCGGCATAGCCATAGTCGGTCGCGCAGGCCGCGCGGATACCGGCTTGGGCGGTCGCTTGTTTTTCCCAAACGACGAAATGGCCTTGTTCGCGGATCAGGTCGGTGGCGCCGATCTCGCCGACCAAGCGATGCCACGCGGGCAAGGCGGCGGCGACGATGGCTTTGAGCGCGCGCGAACCTGCTTCGTAACGGGCGGGCATCGATGCCGCGATCAAGCGCAGGCCGAAGGGCAGCCACGCGCCGATATCGCGCGGCGGGAAGGCGGCGGGACCGCCCGCGCTGTAAAGCCGCTTATGTAGCGACAGCAGCGTGGCGATCGAGGCGAGCGGCGTGACCTGTTCGCTGGCGAGGTGCCCCGCATTGCCGAACGACGCGGCGCGCGCGGGATCGCCCGCATCGATCAGCGTCGTCGCGAAGCCCGCTTGTTGCAGGCGTCGCGCGGCGGCGGCTCCGACGAAACCACCGCCGATAACGAGGGTGGTCTTGCCGCTCACGGGCCGAGCGGGCGCCAGGTCGCGTACCAGGCCTTGAAGCGCTTCCACTGCGCGTCGACATAGGTGCGCTGGCTGGCCGAGAGTTCGTCGGCCGGGTTGAAATGCAGCGTGTATTCGGGATACCCGGCGAGGACCATCAGATGCTTGTAGTAGAGCACCAGATCGGGGCCTTCGTCGTAGCTGTTGAGCACGGCGAGCGCGCGGTCGAGTTCCAACGCGCGCTGCGTGGCGATGGGGTCGCCCGCGGCCGCCTTGCGGCACAGTGCGACCAGATGCAGCGCTTCTTCGGGTAGCGCGTTGCCGATGCCGGTGATCGAGCCGACGGCGCCGCAATTTACGAAGCCGTGGAAGACTTGCGTGTCCACGCCGACCAGCAGCATCAGATTCTTGTCGCGGCCGGTAATGTGCTCGGCGGCGTAGGTGAGCGACGCCGCCCCGCCGAACTCCTTGAAGCCGATCAGATGCGGATGCTTGGCGTTCAGTTCGAAGAACAGATCGGCCTTGGTCTCGTAGCCGTAATAGGGGCTGTTGTAGATGACCGAGGGCAAGCCCTTGCCGGCTTCCAGCACGTCCATGAAATGCGCGCGCTGGGCGGCGACCGAGGGCCCGCGCGACAACACGCGCGGAATGATCATCAGGCCATGCGCGCCGACCTTCTTGGCGTGGGCGGCGAGGGCGGCTGCGCGCGCGGGGTTCTGGGCCCCCGTGCCCACGACCGTCGGCACGCCGGCGGCGACGAGGCGTTCCACGCCGATCATCCGCGCTTCGTCGGTCAGCAGCGGCCAATCGCCCATCGATCCGCAATAGACCACGGCGCTCATACCCGCCTTGACCAAGGACTGACCGGTGCGCACCAGCGCGTCGAAATCGGGTTCGCGCGATTTGGTGCAGGGCGTCATCAACGCCGGAATCGTGCCGAGGAACGGATTGGCGGCCATGGAGCTTCCCTTCGTGCTTGTTTCGGCGAATGTAGATTGTATAAAATCGGCGAGTCAATAGCCTTTCGTCGCCGCCGGGGATAAAATTAGAAGATCATGGCCAACTCGTTGACTCACCGGACCTTGTCGTCGGCCATCGCCGACCGGCTGCGCCAGTCGATCCTGGGCGGCGAATACGCGGCCGGCGCGCAGTTGCGCCAAGACGCACTGGCCTCGGCCTTTAGCGTCAGCCGGATTCCGGTGCGCGAGGCGCTGTTCCAGCTCGAAGCCGAAGGCCTCGTCCAGATCGAACCGCATAAGGGCGCGGTCGTGACCGGCATCTCGATGGAGGAAGTCGACGACGTGTTCGATTTGCGCGCGGCGCTGGAAGCACGCTTGCTCGCGAATTCGATTCCCAATCTGACCGACGCGGATTTCGCGCGCATCGATGCGGCGCGCGAAGCCTTCGACCGCATGGTCGCGTCGGGCGATATCTCGACCTCGGGCGGGCTGAACGCGGAACTGCACATGGCGTTCTACGCGGGCGCCAAATTGCCCAAGACCGCCGCGATCGTCGCGGGGCTGTTGCAAACCAGCGATCGCTATACGCGTTTGCAGTTGTCGTCGACCAAGGGCCTCGCGAAAGCGGGGCGCGAGCATCGCGAGCTTGCCGCGTTGTGCCGCAAGCGCGATGCGGCCGGGGCGTTGGCGCTGTTGAAGGCGCATATCGAAGCGGTGCGCGCCGATTTGGCCGCCGTCCTAAAAAGAACGCCCGGCCTCGTCGCCGAGGGCCGGGCGTCCAACGCGGGGCGTAAGCCGCGCGCTTGAGCTTAGGCGACGTCGTAGCGGTCGGCGTCCATCACCTTCGTCCACGCCTTGACGAAATCGGCGACGAATTTTTGCTTTCCGTCCGCCGCGCCATAGACTTCGGCGAGGGCGCGCAATCGCGAGTCCGAACCGAAGACCAGATCGGCGCGCGTCCCCGTCCACTTGACCTTGCCGGTCTTGCGCTCGCACGCTTCGTAGACGCCGTCGCCAGCCGGTTTCCATTCGACGTCCATGTCGAGCAGGTTGACGAAGAAGTCGTTCGTCAGCTTGCCGACATTGTCGGTGAACACGCCGTGCTTGTTGCCGCCCGTATTGGCGCCCAGGACGCGCAAACCGCCGACCAGCACCGTCATTTCGGGTGCGGTCAGTTTCAGCAATTGCGCGCGGTCGATCAGCGCCACTTCCGCCGGCACGCGCGTCTTGCCCTTCGTGTAGTTGCGGAAGCCGTCGACGACGGGCTCCAGCGGCGCAAAGGACGGCACGTCGGTCTGTTCTTGCGACGCGTCGGCACGGCCCGGCGTGAAGGGAACGGCCGTTTCCTCGCCCGCATCCTTCGCCGCTTTTTCGACGGCCGCACTACCGGCCAGCACGATCAGATCGGCGATCGATATCTTTTTGTCGCCGGTGTTGAACGCGCCGCGGATGCTCTCCAGCGTCGCCAGAACCTTGGCGAGCTGGGCGGGATCGTTGACCGGCCAATCCTTCTGCGGGGCCAAGCGCACGCGCGCCCCATTGGCGCCGCCGCGCTTGTCGGAGCCGCGGAAGGTCGAGGCCGAGGCCCAGGCGGCCGAGACAAGCTCGGACACCGTCAAGCCGCTCGCCAGGATCTTCGCCTTCAGCGAAGCGATATCGGCCGCGTCGACCAGCTTGTGATCGACCGCCGGGATCGGGTCTTGCCAGGGCAGCACTTCCTTGGGGACCAACTTGCCCAGGTAACGCGCGCGCGGGCCCATATCGCGATGGGTCAGCTTGTACCAAGCGCGCGCAAACGCGTCGGCGAACGCGGCGGGATCGGCCAGGAACCGGCGCGAGATCTTCTCGTAAGCCGGGTCGAAGCGCAGCGCGAGGTCGGAGGTCAGCATCGCGGGCGCGTGACGCTTGGTCGCATCATGCGCGTCGGGGATCGTGCCCGCGCCTGCGTTGTTCTTCGGGCGCCATTGATGCGCCCCCGCCGGGCTCTTGGTCAGTTCCCAATCGTATTTGAACAGGTTGGTGAAGAAGTCGTGGCTCCACTTCACCGGCGTCGAGGTCCAGGTGACTTCGAGACCGCTGGTGATCGCGTCGCCCGCTTTGCCCGTGCCATGCGTGTTGGCCCAGCCGAAGCCTTGCGCTTCGATCGTCGCGGCTTCGGGATCGGCGCCGACATGCGCGGCATCGCCCGCACCATGCGTTTTGCCGAAGGTGTGGCCGCCGGCGATCAACGCGACGGTTTCTTCGTCGTCCATCGCCATGCGCGCGAAGGTTTCGCGGATGTCCCGCGCCGAAGCGACCGGGTCGGGATTGCCGTTGGGGCCTTCGGGGTTGACGTAGATGAGGCCCATCTGCACCGCACCCAGCGGGTTCTCGAGCTCGCGGTCGCCGCTATAACGCTGATCGTCGAGCCACTTGGTCTCCGGACCCCAATAGACCGACTGGTCGGGTTCCCACGTGTCGGCGCGCCCGCCGGCGAAGCCGAAGGTTTTGAAGCCCATCGATTCCAGCGCGACGTTGCCGGCCAGGATCATCAGATCGGCCCACGAGATTTTGCGGCCGTATTTCTGTTTGACCGGCCACAGCAAGCGGCGCGCCTTGTCGAGATTGACGTTGTCGGGCCAGCTATTCAGGGGTGCAAAACGCTGCTGCCCGTCGCCCGCACCGCCGCGCCCATCGGCGATGCGATAGGTGCCGGCACTGTGCCAGGCCATGCGCACGAACAACCCGCCGTAATGGCCGAAATCCGCCGGCCACCAATCCTTGGAATCGGTCATCACCGCGTGCAGATCCTTGATCACGGCGTCGAGGTCGAGGCTTTTGAATTCCTTGGCGTAGTCGAAATCCGGCCCCATCGGGTCGGACAATTCCGAATGCTGATGCAGCATCTGAAGATTCAACTGCTCGGGCCACCAGGCTTGATTGGTCTTGCCGCCATGCCCGAAGGGGCATTTGCCGGCGGCGGGTTTTTCGGTTTGCGAGCCCATCTGATTCTCCACTGAATGTTTTGTAAAATCGCCAGTCCGATGCCGGACCGTGGCCGAAGCATCGAACGGCATTGCCCTATTCGTCCAACGGGCTTTATCGTTTGTATCAATCGAATTTGGCGATGATATGGCGGGTATAAAAGTGAAATAATCGATTATCTGCCAACGAAAACGGCCCCCCGCCGCGAGGCGAGGGGCCGTTCGGCCGCAACGTTATGCGGAAAGGCTTACTTCACGGAAGCGTAGCGCGCGCCGAGATAATAGGCCTTCGGATCGACGATCTCCGGCACGCGGCCGAAGGTCTTGAACATCTCGTTCATACCTTTGAGCCAGCTATCGACCGTGCCGTCTTCCGACAGCTTGGAAAGCTCCTGGCTGGTGTAGTACTGCGCGAACTCGGCCTCGGCCTGGAGATTGGCCTTGGGCGCGCCCAGCATCGTGGCCGTCCAATCGACCGCGCGGCCGACATTCTGTTGGCGCTGATCGTTGGCGTCCTTCAGCAGGCGGATCATCGCATCGACCAGCCCGTTGCTGGCGGGCGCGTCGAGTTCGTTGCGCATGATGAAGCTGCTGGGGAAGCTGTTCTTGGGCAGCGCGTCCTTGTTGGTGAACAATTCGTTCAGCGCCGGCACGCGCGACTTGATCGTGGCGACATGGGGATACCAGATGCCCGCGCCCTCGACCTGACCCGACGCGAAAGCCGTGACGATCGTCGCCGGGTCCATGCTGACGCGCTTGACGTCGTCGACCGTCATGCCGGCGGCTTGCAGCGCCAAACGCAGCAGCATATCGCCCGACGTGCCTTCGGGCACGGCCACGGTCTTGCCGCGCAGATCTTGGATGCGCTTGATCGCGGGCTGGGCGATGACGCGGTCGGAGAAGCCGACGACATTCATCGCGATCAGCTTGGCGCGGCCGGTGATCGGCAGCCACAGCGCACCCGGCCCGATATAGCCGAAATCGAGATCGCCCGTGCCCAGCGCCTGGATCTGAATCGGACCGTTGGTGAAGCCCTTAATGTCGGGCGTCAGGCCGTGTTTCTTCCAAAGGTCAAGATTGTTGGCGACGGCGGTCAGCGACGCGCCGTGGAAATCGCCGATATAGCCGATGCGCACGCGGATCGCCTGGGCGATGGCGGGGGCGGCGAGGGCGCCGATCGCGACACCGGCCGCGGCCGATTTCAGCAGCGTGCGGCGGCCGATATGGTTCGTCTTGGTCATGGGGTTCCTCCGGTTATGGTTCGGTTTCTCAGTGCTGGTGATAGACCGCGTGCCACACGCGATTGCGCAGATCCTGGAAGCGCTGCGATAGGCGGATGTCTTCGGTGCGCGGATAGGGCAGATCGACATCGACGATCTCGTGGATGCGGCCCGGGCGGGCGGCCATCACGACCACGCGATGGGCGAGGAACACGGCCTCGTCCACGTCGTGCGTGATGAACAGGATGGTGCGCTTGTCGCGCGCCCAGGTGGCGAGCAATTGCTCCTGCATATTGACGCGCGTCAGCGCGTCCAGCGCGCCGAAGGGTTCGTCCATCAGCAGCACGGCGGGATCGACGGCGTAGGCGCGCGCGATGGCGCAGCGTTGCTTCATGCCGCCCGACAGTGTTTTGGGCAGCGCGTCGGCGAAAGCCGACAGGCCGACGAGGTCGAGGCAGCGCGCCACGATGCGCGCGCGTTCCGCCGCCGGCACGCCCTTGATCTCCAGCCCGAAGCCGACGTTCTGCGCGACCGTCAGCCACGGGAACAGCGCGTATTGCTGGAAGATCACGCCGCGCTCGGGGCCGGGGCCCGAGACGGGCTTGCCGTCGACGCGCACCGTGCCGCCGGTGGGTTCCTGCAAACCCGCCGCCATGTTCATCAGCGTGGACTTGCCGCAACCCGACGGGCCGACCAGCGTGACGATCTCGCCGTCCGCGATGTCGAGATCGAGATCGTTGACCGCGCGGAATTCCTGGCCTTGCAGCACGAAGGCGCAGGAGACGCGCGCGAATTGGATTTTCGGCGTGCTCATCGGCGCTCCTGCCACACGGTCAAACGCTGGTCGAGCCACAGCAACACGCGGTCCATCAACAGGCCGGTGATACCGATCGTGATCAGCGCCACGAAGATCGTTTCGAGGTCGTAATAGATTTGCGCCTGCTGCATCCGGTGGCCGAGGCCCTGCTGGGCGGCGATCAGCTCCGCCGCGACCAGCGTGGACCACGCGGCACCCAAACCGGTGCGCATGCCCACCAGAATGAACGGTGTGGAGGCGGGGACGATCACGCGCCGGAACACGGCCGCATCGCCCGCCCCCAGCACGCGCGCGGCGTTGATCAGCACGCGATCGACGTTCACGACACCTTGATAGGTGGAGATGACGCTGACCAGGAACGCCGCCAGCGTGATGACGAAGACCTTCGGCACTTCGCCGATCCCCAGGAACACGATGGCGAGCGGGATCAGCGCCAGCGGCGGAATGGTGCGGAAGAACTGGACGTAAGGCTCCATCAACCCGCGCGCCCAAGTGTACCAGCCCATCAGGAAGCCGACGGGAATGGCGAGTGCGGTGCCGATCGCGAAGCCGAGTAGTACACGCTGGATCGACGCGGCCAAATCGACGAACAACTGGCCGTTGGCGATCATCTGGATCGCGCGCGCACCGACCGAAAGCGGGCCGGGCAAGCCGGCGAGATTGATGAAGCTCAGCAGCGACCACAAAGCGAGGCCCAAGGCCGCCGCGAGCAGATTGAGGGCGAGCAGCTTGCGCCGCATCTCGCGTTCGCGCAGCGCGTGGCGGCGCGCTAAGCCGTCGTCTTGAATCGCGGTTTCGCTCATGTCGCCTCCACGGCGCGATAAGTGTCGGGTTGGCGCAGCAATCGGTCGAAGCCGACGATCGCCGCCCCTTGAATGGCGCCGGCGGGACCCAGCGCCGTGCGCGACAGCCGCACGGGCTGCATCAATTCGTCGGGCACGTTGCGGGCGATCTCGGCCAACAGGCGGTCCAGCGTCGCGTCGGACAGCCCGGCATAAATGCCGCCCAGCACGACGATCGACGGGTTTTGCAGATTGATCGCGACGGCAAGACACAGCGCCAGATTGGCGATCGTTTGGTCGAACAGCGCGACGGCGATCTTGTCCTTCGCGTTCGCGCGCCGCTCCATCTCCTCGACGATCTGGATGTTCGTGTCGCGACAGTCGAGCACGTCGCGCAGATAAGGCTCGCGCAACACGCCGACCAGCGTGCCGTCCGTGGGCACGCGATCGGCGAAGCGGTTTTCGCCCATGCGCAAATGGCCCAGCTCGCTGACGCCGTAATGCCCGTGCGGGCTCGGCGTGATGCCGTTCAGCATCGATGCGCCCACGCCGTATTTCGCCTGCACGAACAGCATCGGCTGATCGGCGTCGAGATGTTTGTGGCGGAACTCGGCGAAGGCCATCGCGCGGGTGTTGTTATGCGCGATGACGGGAATGCCGATTTTCGCTTCGATATGGTCGGCGAGCGGCAGATCGCGCCAGCCGAGCTGATAGGAAACGCGGATTTGGCGGAGTTTCGTATCGGTCATGCCGGGCATGACCAGCACCACGGCGGCCGGGCGGCAGCTTTTGCGCGCCAGTGCGGCTAGCCGCGTGCGGATCCAATCGGTCAAGCGGCGCAGAATCGCGGCGGGTTCGCCCTCCGACAGCGCCAGCGAATCTTCGCGCGCGTCGCGCGCGACGAGATCGAGCCCGACCACGGCGCTGCGCACGAGCTCGGGTTCCAGCGACAGGCAAAGAATCTCGCAGGCGGCTTGGTTGAGGCGCAGAACGACGCGCGGGCGGCCGGGCTCGCGCGGGCGGGCATTGCCCGCCGCTTCGACCCAGCCTAGCGCTTCAAGCTCCGTCACCACCTTGCTCATCGTCGTGGTCGAGCGGCCCAGCGCCTTGCACAGCTCGATCTGCGACATGGGCCCCCGATCGCGCAGGCACAGCAGCGCCTCCATCCGGTGATGGACGCGCAAGCGTTCGACCGGCGTGTCTTTGCGCACGCGGCGTGCGGCCGGTTTGCGGCGCGCTGGTGTCGCGGTGCGGCGGTCGTGGTTGCGGGCGGGGGCGATCGGCATTCCCATTTAATTATTCCTTGGTAGGAATTAAATCGCTAAACTGCGCCCCTGTCAACCGCCAGGGTCCGGTTTCGAGATCCGGCGACGAGGGAGAGATACGGATGTCGAAAGCGGCGCGCCCGAATATCGTGTTCATCATGGCGGACGATCACGCCTCGAAGGCGATCGGCTGCTACGGCTACGGCATCAACGCGACGCCGAATATGGATCGGCTGGCGCGCGAAGGGATGCGGGCGAATCACTGCTACGTTACCAACTCGATCTGCACGCCCAGCCGCGCGGCGATTCTGACCGGCACCTACAACCACGTGAACGGCGTGATGACGCTGGCGGATTCGATCGACAATCGCCTGCCCAACGTCGCCAAGCATTTGCGTCAATCGGGTTATCAGACCGCGATTTTCGGCAAATGGCATTTGGGCGAAGGCCGCGCGCACGAGCCGTCGGGCTTCGACGCGTGGGCCGTCGTGCCGGGCCAGGGCGATTATCACGATCCGCTGTTCCACGAGCCGGACGGCGAGCGGCGCTATTCGGGCTACGTCACCGACATCATCACCGATATGTCCATCGATTGGATGGCGAAGCGCGATCAATCGCGGCCCTTCTTCCTGATGTGCCATCACAAGGCGCCGCATCGCTCGTGGGAGCCGCATCCGAAATATCGCGATTCCTATAAGGATCCGATCAAGCTGCCCGACACGTTCGACGACGATTACAAGAACCGCGCGAAGGCCGCGTCGGCCGCGCGCATGCGCATCGCCGACGACATGACCTATCTCGATCTTGGCCTCGTCCAGCCCGATGGCGGTTCGGAGGTGGGCGAGTTATTGCTGGCGTCGATGAACGTGCGCAAGCTACCCAAGCCCAAGGATGTGCGCGGCTTGCGCCTGATCGACAAGGACACGGGCGAGGTCTTCACCTTCGCGACGGCGCGCGAATACGACGAATTCAAATTCCAGCGCTACATGCAGCGCTATTTGCGCACGATCGCGTCGGTCGACGAAAGCGTGGGCCGCATACTCGATTATCTCGACGCCAACGGCCTCGGGCGGAACACGCTGGTCATCTATACCTCCGACCAGGGCTTCTTCCTGGGCGAGCATGGCTGGTTCGACAAGCGCTTCATGTACGAGGAATCGTTCCAGATGCCGTTCCTCGCGCGCTTCCCCGCCGAGATTCCGGCGGGCACGGTGTCGAACGACATTTTCAACAATGTCGATTTCGCCCCGACATGGCTCGATCTCGCGGGGCTGAAGGTGCCGAGCTATATGCAAGGGCGCAGCATCCGCCCGATCTGGGGCGGCAAGGCGCCGGCGGATTGGCCGCAACACGCCTATCATCGGTACTGGATGCATCGCGACGAATTCCACAACGCCTATGCCCATTACGGCATCCGCGATCATCGCTACAAATTGATCTACTGGTACAACCAAGGCTACGGCCTTGCGGGCACGTTGCCGGGCGGCGAGACGCCGGAATGGGAATTCTTCGATTGCGAGAAGGATCCGCTGGAGCTGTTCAATTGCCACGCGGATCCGGCCTATAAGGCGGAAGTGGCGCGGATGACGAAGCTGCTGGAAGCCAAGATGGCCGAGATCGGCGACGTGCCCGCCCATCCGATGGGCTGAAGCGCCACCCTTTCGCCGCAAACGCGCCGTGCCAGCGCCGCGGGAAAACATCCGCGAACATGCGCGAAGGATTGCGGTGCCGCGAAAATTCCGTGTCGTGCTTTACGCATAGACGCCGCAACGATGAGTGCTGCGCCTTCGCGCCATCGGCCATACGCGCCGTCGCGGTTGCGTCGTCGGCGGTCGCGTGGTCGGGATGGGACATCGTCAACCCCCGGCAGTCAGGAGCGAGCGATCATGACTCACCCCCAACGCACGACGACAACCCCCACGCCCAAGCCGCGCAAGGACGCGGCGCTGAAGGAAGCGGAAAAGGAAAAGGCCGCGCGTCACCCCGACGATATCGATCCGGTCGAGGAAGCGCTGGAAGACAGCTTCCCGGCCAGCGATCCGCCTTCCTTCGGCGGCACCACGCGCATCGGCATGCCGCCGAAGAAGAAGCCGGAAAAAAAGCCGCAGTAACGCGTCAATGCGCGAGGGCGGCGATCGCGGCGTCGTTCACGCTCTCGGCGATCTTGCCGTTCGCGACCAGCGCGGTCGCGGCGGCGAGATCGGGCGCCATATAGCGGTCCTCGTCCAAGGCGGGGACAGCCTGGCGCAAGGTCGCGATCGCGGCTTGCAGCTTTGGGCTGGTCGTGAGCGGTGCGCGTAGCTCGACGCCTTGCGCCGCGCACAACGCCTCGATCCCCAGAATGCCGTAGAGATTCTCGGTCATCGCCAGCAGGCGCCGCGCGCCATGGCATGCCATGGAGACGTGATCTTCCTGATTGGCCGATGTCGGCGTCGAATCGACCGACGCGGGATGCGACATCTGCTTGTTCTCGCTCATCAACGCCGCCGACGTCACTTCCGCGATCATCAAGCCGGAATTGAGCCCGGGTTTGCGCGTGAGGAACGCCGGCAAGCCGTAGCTCAATGCCGGATCGACCAGCAACGCGATGCGCCGCTGCGCGATCGCGCCGATCTCGCACACCGCGATGGCGATCTGGTCGGCCGCGAAGGCGACCGGCTCGGCATGGAAATTCCCGCCCGATACGACGCTGTCGTCGGGCAGCACCAAAGGATTGTCGGTGACCGCGTTGGCTTCGATTTCCAGCGTCGCCCCGGCTTGGCGCAACAAATCGAGACAGGCGCCGTCGACCTGCGGCTGGCAGCGCAGGCAATACGGGTCCTGCACGCGCTCGTCGCCGTCGAGATGGCTTTGCCGGATGACCGAGCCGTCGAGCAATCCGCGCAACGCCGCCGCCGTGTCGATCTGGCCGCGATGGCCGCGCAATATGTGAATGCCTTCGATGAAGGGTGCCGACGATCCCATCGCCGCATCCACCGACATCGCCCCCGTCACCAAAGCGGCGGCGAGCGCGCGTTTGGCGCGGAAATACCCGGCCAAGGCCAATGCGGTCGAGGCTTGCGTGCCGTTGATGAGGGCGAGACCTTCCTTGGCGACGAGCTTCACGGGCGTGAGGCCGGCGCGCTTCAGCGCTTCGCCGCCCGAAAGCCGCTCGCCCTGATAGAAGGCTTCGGCTTCCCCCATCATCACGGCGGCGAAATGGGCGAGGGGGGCGAGATCGCCCGACGCCCCGACCGAGCCTTTTTCGGGAATGAGCGGTGTCACGCCCTTCTCGAGCATCGCTTCGATCAGGCGCACGAGATCGAGCCGCACGCCCGAAGCGCCGCGCCCGAAGGAGATGAGCTTCAACGCCATGATCAGGCGCACGACGTTTTCGGGCATCGGCGCGCCCACGCCGCAGCAATGCGACAGGATCAGATTGCGCTGCAGCGTGGCGGTGTCCGCGACCGCGATTTTGATCGAGGCGAGTTTGCCGAAGCCCGTATTGATGCCGTAGACCGGCGCATTGCCCGCCGCGATCGACGCGACGCGCGCGGCGGCGGCTTCGATACGCGCGTCGCCGCCGCGATCGAGCACCGCGTTCTCGCCCCGCCAATAGATCGCGGCCAATTGTTCGAGCGTGACATGGCCGGGGCGGAGCGTGACGGTCATTGCGGGATCCTTAGAGCTGGGCTTGGAGCTGGTAGCCGGGTTTGAAGATCTGGCGCACGGCGGTGACGACATGGCCGCTGCGCCGCGTGATGCGATCGATCGCCATCAGCCCGTCGCCTTGCGCGCAATGCAGAATTCCGGCGTCGCGCTTGGTCGCGACGACCGCCGAAAACGCGATATCGCCGCCTTCGAAGGGCACGTTGCGCACCAGCCATTCGTTCGCGCTGATTTCGGTGAAATCCACTTTGCGCGCCTTGGGCACGGCCGTGAGGTTGATCCAGCGATCCTCGTAGACGTAAGGCGCGTCGTCGCCCATATGCAGCGCCACGAGATGCAGATGTTCCTCGCCTTGTTTCGCTTGAAGGCGGGCACGGATGCCAAGCGGCGGCTCGGCGATCTTGCGCGAAATGATCTCGTGGAAATAGCGCATTCCCTTGCTCTCGATCTCGACGCGCAGCACGGGAATGTCGAGCTTCGCCTTGCGCGAAGGGTTGAGCGTCACGCGCGTGCCCGCCTTGCGCCGGCGGTCGAGCAGCCCGTCCTCCGCCAATTGGCGCAAAGCGCGGTTCACGGTCGCGCGCGCACAGCCGAATTCCTCGGCCAAAGCTTCCTCGTGCGGGATCGAATCGCCCGGGCGCCAGATATGCGCGCGGATGCGGCGCAACACTTCGGTCTGCACCGCCTGCCAGGAATTGATGTCGGCGCTTCGCATGCGCGCGGGTCCTTGACTCGGATAATATGTATATAGTTATTATCCATAACCGCGCACATGACAAGGGGATACGACATGACCGATCCGCGCCATAACTCCCGCGACGTCTATCCCCCGACGGGGCCGGAAAAGACCGCCAAATCCTGGCAAACCGAAGCCGCGATGCGGATGCTGATGAACAATCTGCATCCCGACGTGGCCGAGAATCCCCACGAGCTTGTCGTCTATGGCGGCATCGGGCGCGCGGCGCGCACCTGGAAGGATTTCGACGCGATCGTCGCCAGCCTCAAAAAGCTGGAAGGCGACGAAACGCTGGTCGTGCAATCGGGCAAGCCCGTGGCGGTCGTGCGCACGCATGCGGATGCGCCGCGCGTGCTGATCGCCAATTCCAATCTCGTGCCGCGCTGGGCCAATTGGGATCATTTCGGCGAGCTCGACCGCAAGGGCCTGATGATGTACGGCCAGATGACGGCGGGCTCGTGGATCTATATCGGCACGCAAGGCATCGTGCAGGGGACCTACGAGACCTTCGCCGAAGCCGGTCGCCAGCATTACAAGGGCGACCTCAAGGGCAAATGGATTCTGACCGGCGGTCTCGGCGGCATGGGCGGCGCGCAGCCGCTCGCGGCCGTGATGGCCGGGGCGTGCTGCCTGGCCGTCGAATGCGACGAGAGCCGCGTCGATGCGCGCATCCGCACGCGCTATTGCGACGAGAAGACCGACAGCCTCGACGAAGCTTTGGCGATGATCGATCGCTGGACGAAAGCGGGGCAGGCGCGTTCGGTCGGCTTGATCGGCAACGCCGCCGAAGTGTTTCCCGAAATTCTGCGCCGGATGAAGGCGGGCGAGAAGCTGCCCAACGGCCGCCCCGATATCGTCACCGACCAAACCTCGGCGCATGATCCGTTGCACGGCTATCTGCCGCTCGGCTGGAAGCTCGGCGAATGGCGTGCGCGCCAGGAAACCGATCCCAAGGGGGTGGAGAAAGCCGCGCGCGCGTCGATGAAGGCGCATGTCGCCGCGATGGTCGGTTTCTGGAATGCGGGCGTGCCCACGCTCGATTACGGCAACAACATCCGCCAGGTCGCGCGCGACGAAGGCTTGGAGAACGCCTTCGCGTTCCCCGGCTTCGTGCCCGCCTATATCCGCCCGCTGTTCTGCAAGGGCATCGGGCCGTTCCGCTGGTGCGCGCTGTCGGGCGATCCCGAGGATATCTACAAGACCGACGCCGCGATGAAGCGCCTGTTCCCGGAGAACAAGCATCTCCATAACTGGCTCGACATGGCGCGCGAGCGCATCGCCTTCCAAGGCTTGCCCGCACGCATTTGCTGGATCGGCCTCGGCGATCGCCATCGCGCCGGTCTGATGTTCAACGAGATGGTGGCGAAGGGCGAGTTGAAGGCGCCGATCGTCATCGGCCGCGATCATCTGGATTCGGGCTCGGTCGCCAGCCCCAACCGCGAAACCGAAGCGATGCGCGACGGGTCCGACGCCGTGTCGGATTGGCCGCTGCTCAACGCGCTGGTCAACACCGCGTCGGGCGCCACCTGGGTCAGCCTGCATCATGGCGGCGGTGTGGGCATGGGCTATAGCCAGCATGCCGGCATGGTGATCGTCGCCGACGGCGCGCCGGAAGCGGCCAAGCGATTGGAGCGCGTGTTGTGGAACGATCCGGCGTCGGGCGTGTGGCGCCACGCCGATGCGGGCTACGAAGACGCGATCGCTTGCGCCAAGCAGCATCAGCTGCGCTTGCCGGGCATCCTCGGCAATTAGAACGTGATGACGTAAAGCCCGGCGGTCCCTCGCAGGATCGCCGGGCCCGTCTCGACGATCAACGTGTCGCCCGCGCCAAGCGCGTCGGTGGCGCCGGTCGCGCAATGGATCAGCAAGAAGCGCGTCGATTTGTCGATCGTCGTTTCGCCGGCGAGATCAAGCCGCGTCATCGACGGCGCATATCCCAAGCCCCGGCGCGCCATCGCGTTGAGATCGGTGACCTTACCGCCGAGCAATTCGGCCGTGGCAGGCACGTCGCCGGGAAAAGCGAGGGGCGGCGTATCTTGCGTCAGCTTGATCGGCGCTTGGTCGCCGAGTGCGAGCGAAATCCCGTCGCCCGACAGGATCGCCAGATGGCGGTCGATCGCGGGAAATTTTGAAAACGGCCCGCCGGTGGCCACATTCGCCATGCTCACGCGCCACTCGAAATTCGAAAGATCGGCGTTGGCGGGATGGATCGCGATCTCGGCGGTTTCGCCGAGGCCGTTCTTCCATTTGGCGACGCGATAATCCGAACGCCGGAGAACCCGCATCACTTCGCGGCGATCATGTCGACGGGGGCGGAACGGCGACGCAAAGGCGCTTCCACGAAGGGCGCGGTCGAGCGGCGTTCGACCAGCGTCGGGCGCAGCATGACCTTACAGAACGCCTCTTCCTTGCGCTTGCCTTCGGCGACTTTGCGGAACAGATGGTCGGTGGTGGCGAGTGCGAGATCGCGCACCGGCATGGCGATGGTGGTGATGCCGGGGCCGCACCATTTCAGCATCGGCGCGTCGCTGAAGCCGACGAAGGAAAGGTCGCGCGGCACGTCCACGCCATGCGCGCGCACGCTGTCGTATGCGCCCACGCAAATCCGCGCCCCCGCCGTGACCACGGCCGTCGGGCGCTGGCGCAAGGACAACAGCTTGTCCATCGCCGCCGCGCCGAACTCCGCGTCGCAACTGCCCGACAGCAGCAATTCGTCGATGGGCTCGATCCCCGCATCTTCCAGCGTGCGGCGGAACCCGGCGAGGCGCGCACGACCCGTGGAGATGGCGAGTGTCGACCCGATATAGGCGATGCGCCGATGGCCGAGACCGATCAGATGTTCGGCCGCGAGGCGCATGGCTTGCGCGTCGTCGATGCCGAACCAATCGGATTCGACCTTGGCGCTTTCGCGCACGAATTGGACGAGCGGCACGCTGCGCATCAAGCGATAGGTTTCGGCCGCCGGCGCGATCGACGGAATCATGATGATGCCAAGTGCGCGCGCCGAGCAGAGATTGCGCAGGTGATGAAGTTCGAGATCCGCGTCGTCGCCGGTGACGGCGAGCACGAGCTGCGCGCCGCGCTCGCGGCAGCAATCGGCGATCGCCTTGGCGGCGGTCGAATAGAAATCGTTCTCGATGTCGGGCAGGAGCAAGCCCACGATCGACGACGTTCCGCTGCGCATCGTGCGCGCGGCGAGATCGACGACATAGCCGTCGCGCTCGGCGGCTTCGCGCACGCGCGCTTGCGTGGCTTCGCTGATGCGCGGCGAACCCGCGAGGGCGCGCGACACGGTCGCCACGGACAAGCCCAGCGCTTGCGCGATATCTTTCATCTTCGTCGGCCGCGTCATCGATTCCTCCGTTCGCGGGACAATCGTTTGCACAAATCCGCGCCGGGGACAAGCGGAGCGATATCTTCATCGAATATCGACAAAACAGGCTTGCGCTTTATTGCGTTCGGGCGCCTGATGGTGAACGTGATTCGTCGGTTCGGACGTCGTTGCACAGATTGCGCAACAGTTTGTGCAAATGTTTGCGCAGATTAAGTATCTGAAAATAATATGTATTTTTAACTGATTAAATTTCTTGACCGCAAACGTTTACGCGCGCATCGTCTCCCGCGTCACGAAAAAGCCGCCCGGTTCGTTCCGTGGACGGCGCTCAAGGGAGGAAATATGCGCACCCACGGTAATACGCGCGGCATTTCGCGCCGTTCGATGCTGGCGACCGGCACGGCCGCCATCGGCCTGTCGGCACTGGCCGCCCCGGCCGTCCTGGCGCAACAGAAATTCGTCTGCCGCATGGGCCATTCGGAGGCGATCGGCTCGCCGCTGACCCTGGCTTTCGAAGCCTGGGGCAAGGCGATGAACGAGAAGAGCGGCGGTCGCATCGACGCGCAGCACTTCCCGGCCAGCCAGCTCGGCAGCTACACCCAGATGATCGAGCAAAACCGCCTCGGCACCATCCAGGCCACGACCGGCGGTCCGGACACCGAGGAATCGGTCGCCCCCGAAATCGCCGCGACCGGCGGCGCGCCGGGCTTCATCTATCGCGACGAAGCGCATGTCGATCGCGTGTTGCAGGGCGATATCGGCAAGGAAGTCTCCGCCATCGCGCGCGCCAAGACCGGTGTGGAGTTCCTCGATTATGGCGAGGTCGGCTTCCGTCACGTGCTGTCCAAGCGCCCGGTCGCCACGATGGCCGATCTGCGCGGCCTCAAGATTCGCGTGCCCGAGCTGAAAGTGTGGGTCGATTTCTGGAAGCTGCTGGGTGCGAACCCCACGCCGCTCGCCTATGCCGAGCAGTACAACGCGCTGTCGACCGGCCTGATCGACGCGTTGGAAGCCGACGTGTTCTCGATCAAGGGCTTCAAGTGGGGCGAGCAGGCGAAGAACATGACCCTGACGAACCACTGGTTCCTGCCCAAGGCGACGCGCGTCAACGCGCGCTGGATGGACTCGCTGCCGGCGGAATTGCAGACGATCGTGCGCGATACGGCGAAGGTCGCCTTCGCCGAACAGCGCCGCGTCAACCGCGCCAATACGGCCGCGACGCTCGAGGAGCTGAAGGCCTCGGGCATCAACGTGCGCACGGCCGGCGATACGGCCGCATGGCGCGCGGCGACCGAGCCGCTCTTCGCCGAGTTCGGCGCCAAGAGCCCGGCGACCAAGGCGATGATCGACAAGATCCGCGGTCTCGTCGCCTGAAGTCAGACTAAAACGCCGGGCGGCGGAAGCGATTCCGCCGCCCGTTCTTTTACGCGACCGTTTCGATCGCCATCGGAAGTCCGGTTCCCATGTCCTCTTCGTCCGAAATCCTCGCCGCCCCCGCCGGTGGCGCGCCCGCACGCATCAGCCTCGCCGCCGACCGCGTTCTTGAAGCGATTTGCGCCGTGGTCCTCAGCATTACCGTTTTGGTGGCACTGCTGCAGGTCTTCTTCCGCTACGTGCTCAATTCGTCGTTGAGCTGGCCCGAGGAGTTCGGACGTTTCGCCTTCGCGTGGTTCGTGCTGCTGTCGCTGGGCTTGCTCGCGCGGCGCGCCAAGCACATCGCGATCGAGATGGTGCCGCGTGCGCTGTCGCCCGACGGGCAGCGCATCCATGCCGCCTTCGCGCGCACGATATCGGCGTGCAGTGCGACTTTCCTGTTTTTCTGCGGCGCCGATCTGGTCGCCAATGCGAGCTATGTTTCGCCCGCATTGCAATGGTCCTACAAATATCTCTATCTCGCCGTGCCCGCCGGGGCGGCGTCGACGATCTTCTTCCTGATTCTGGAGCCGGTCGCGGGGTTCCGTTCTTGGCTGTCGGGACTTGCGACGACGATCGCCGGCGCGGTGCTCTATTTCCTGCTCGAATCCGCGATCGGCCATACCTTCGTGGGCTCGTTCGGCGTCGTGCTGCCGCTCGTCACCGTGGCGATCGGTTTCATGCTGGTCGGCGTGCCGATCTTTGATTCGCTCATTTTCGGTACTTTCGTCGCCTTCATGCCGCAAGGCTCGCTGGCGTTGCTGCCCGTACCCCAAAGCCTGACGAACTCGATGGATTATCTGCTGCTGTCGATTCCGTTCTTCATGCTCGCGGGCGGCATGATGAACGCGAGCGGCATCACCGAACGCTTGGTGGCGCTCGCTGACTCGCTGGTCGGTCATTTCCGCGGCGGACTGGCCCAGGTCAACGTGTTGACCAACACGTTGATGGGCGGCGTGTCGGGCTCGTCGACCGCCGACGCGGCCGCCCTCGCCAAGACGCTGGTGCCCGCGATGGAGCGGCGCGGCTATCCCAAGCCGTTCGGCGTGGCGCTGACGAGCTCGGGCTCGATCCTCGCCAACATGATCCCGCCCAGCCTCGGCCTCATCATCTACGGCGCGATGGCGACCGTTTCGGTGGGCGCGTTGTTCACCGCGACAATCGTGCCGGGTCTGCTGATGGCGGTGACGCTGTCGCTGGTCGTCTATATCGAATGCCGGCGCCGGGGCATCGGCGACAGCGGCCCCAAACCGGCGCC
The DNA here is from genome assembly GCA_965228135.1 of Tagaea sp. Taxonomy (GTDB): domain Bacteria; phylum Pseudomonadota; class Alphaproteobacteria; order CACIAM-22H2; family CACIAM-22H2; genus Tagaea. The sequence goes on along the minus strand of OZ245798.1, from coordinate 2,020,015 downwards.
CGGCGTGCGCGCCAAAGCGTTGCGCGACGCGCTTCCGGCCTTGGTGCTGCCGGTCATCATCGTCGGCGGCATCCGCTACGGCGTGTTCTCGACGACCGAGGCGGGCGCCATCGCGGCGGCCTATTCGATCTTCTGCGGCATGTATATCTATCGCGCGGCCAAGGGCATCACGATCGTCCATGCGATCCGTGAATCGTTACTCGAGACCACGACGATCATGGCGGTGATCGCGGCGTCGGCACCCTTCGCCTATGCGCTGATCATCGAACAAGTGCCGCAGAAGATGACGGTGCTGCTCGGCGGCCTTGCCGATAATTGGTGGCTGCTGCTGCTGGCGATCAACCTGTTCCTGTTGTTCGTCGGCTTGGCGATGGAAATGATCGCCTCGATGGTGATCTTGATCCCGCTGCTGGTGCCCGTGCTGAAGGCGGCGAATATCGATCTGATCCATTTCGGCGTGATCATGGTCGCCAATCTGTGCATCGGCGCGTTGACCCCGCCGCTCGCGGTCTTGGTGTTCACGGCGGCGCAGGTCACCAACACGCCGATCCATCTCGCCTATCGCGCGTGCTGGCCGTTCATGATCGGCTTGCTGATCTGGCTGACGGTCATCTCCTTCGTGCCGTGGCTCAGCCTCGGTTTGGTCGCACTCGTCGGCACGTGAAGGCGGGCGCGATGTTCACCCTCGAAAGCGACGCGCTGGCCTTGCCCCCCGGGGCCATCGCGCGCACCGAACGCTTCTATCTGCGCCACGACGGCAAGCCGGTGCTGGGGCTGACGCAAGGCCGGATGCGGCCTTACGTCTATCCGATGTTCACGCCGGCGGGTTATCTCGCGACATCGGAAAGTCCGGCCGACCATCCGCACCACAATTCGATCTGGATCGCGTCGGACCATGTGCATGCGCTCGTCCCCACCGCGCCGGGCAAGCACGAGGAATACACTTATAATTTCTATGTCGACGAAACCTTCCAGGGCCGCGCGCCCGGCACGTTGATCGCGGGTGTACCCAAACTCGCGCAGGCGAGTACAACCGGCTGCATTCTCGAAATCCCCGTCGAATGGCGTGGGCCGGTGGAGTGGGGGGCGGCGCAAGGCCGCGTGATCGCGCGCGAAACGCGGCGCATCGCCGTGACCAAGGCCCAGGACGCTTGGGTGCTGGATGTCGACTCAGAACTCGCGGCGGCGAATTGGGATCTCGCTTTGGGCCCGACCCGCCACGCCTATTTCAACGCGCGCGTCGCGGATTCGATGGTCGTGGCGCTGGGCGGCAAGGTGCGCGACGACAAAGGCCGCGTGGGCGGCGAGACGATCGGCGTGCTGGGTTCGCGCTGGGTCGCGTTCGAAGGTCCGGTGGGCGGCGACAAGCAGGCGGGCATCGCCGTGATCCCCAATCCGGCGGACGAAGCCGATGCGTCGTGGTTCGTCGCCGATTGGGGCGCGGTCAGCGTGGGTACGTTCCGGCAGGCGCGGCGCGTCGTCGCGAAGGACAAGCCCTTGCGCACGCGCTATCGCGCCGTCGTCTATGATGGCGCGATGACGGATGCGCAAATCGAAGCCTGGGTCGCCGGGTTCCCGAAGTCATGAAAGCCGTTTTGCCCTACGACGCGTCGCCGGGCACGAAGCGTCTTCTCGAAAGCCTCGATCCCGCGATCGCGCAAGTGAGCGTATTGGCGGAGAACGATGCCGCCGGCCTCGCACGCGAACTCGCCGACGCGGACGTGCTGCTGCATGTTCTCGCACCGGTCACGGCTGCGATCCTCGATGCCGCGCCGAAGCTGCGCTTGGTGCAGAAGATCGGTATCGGCGTCGATACGATCGACCGCATCCATGCCGCCAAGCGCGATATCGCCGTGTGCAACATGCCCGGCACCAATACGGTCGCGGTCGCCGAGTTGACTTTGGCGTTGATGCTCGCGGCGTTGCGCCGCGTGACGGCGCTGGATGCGGGTTTGCGCGCCGGTGCGTGGACGCCGGATGCCGTGCATCTCGATAGGGTGGGCGAGCTCGACGGCGCTTGCGTGGGCTTGATCGGCTACGGCGCCGTCGCGAAACGTTTGCGCCCGGTGCTGGAAGCGCTGGGTGCGCGCGTCGTCGTCTATGCGCGCGGCACGCCGGACGACGGCGCCAAGTCGTTGCCGCTCGATGTGCTGCTCACCCAAGCCGACATCGTTTCGCTGCATGTGCCCGCGACCGCCGAGACGCGCGGGCTCTTGAACGCAGCGCGCATCGCACGGATGAAAAAGGGCGCGGTGCTGGTCAATACCGCGCGCGGCGCCCTGATCGACGAAGCCGCGTTGATCGCGGCGTTGTCGAGCGGCCATTTGGCGGCGGCGGGCTTGGACGTATTCGCGGTCGAACCGCTCGCGCATGGCAACGCGCTGCTGAAATTGCCCAACGTCGTCGCGACACCGCATATCGCCTGGATGACGCCGGGCACCTGGCGGCGCAGCCTTGCGATCGTTGCCGAAAACTGCCGCCGCTTGGCGTCCGGCGCGCCGCTGCTTCATCGCGTGGCCCTGCCATGACCGACACGACCGCCATCGAAGCGCGTCTGCGCGAAGCGGGAATCATCCCGGCCGGCGTGCCAGCCGAATTTCGCGCCCTGACCGGCGGTGTCGCATCGGATATCTGGTGCGTCGAAGCGGGCGACACGAAATTCGCGGTGAAACGCGCGCTCGCCAAATTGCGCGTCGCCGCCGATTGGCGCGCCCCCGTCAGCCGCAACGCGGCGGAAGCCGATTGGTTGCGCACCGCCGCCGGCATCGTGCCGGGCTGCGTGCCGAATATCCTGTTCCACGATCCCGATGCCGGTCTGTTCGCGATGGATTTCCTGCCGCCGGACAAGCACCCGGTATGGAAAGCCGAGCTGCGCGACGGCCGGGTCGACGAAGGCTTCGCCGCGAAAGTCGGGGCGCGCTTGGGCGCCATTCACGCCGCGACCGCCTATGACGACAAGATCGCCGCACGCTTCGCGCATGACGCGAATTTCCATGCGCTACGCCTCGAGCCCTATCTCGAAGCGATGGCGCCGAAATATCCAGATCTGGCGCCCAAGCTGTTCGCGTTGTCGCGCGATACGCTGGCCCGGCACGTGGCGCTGGTGCATGGCGATGTCAGCCCGAAGAATATTCTGGTGGGGCCGGACGGGCCGATCTTCCTCGACGCCGAATGCGCCTGGTATGGCGACCCGGCCTTCGATCTCGCCTTCTGCCTCAATCATCTGCTGCTGAAGTGCATTTGGAATCCGGCGGCGGCACCGGGTTTCCTGCGCGCTTTCGACGCGCTCTACACGACCTATTTCGGCTCGGTGGGGCCGCGTCTGGCGCGCGGGTTGGAAGCGCGCGTCGCACGGTTGCTGCCGGGTTTGTTGCTGGCGCGCATCGACGGCAAATCGCCGGTCGAGTACATCGTCGCGGCGGCCGACAAGGACCGCGTGCGATCGATCGCGATCCCGATGATCGAGGCCGCGCCGGCGAGTTTGACGGCGTTGCGCGATCAGTGGCGCAACGGTTTGGGAAGGAATTAGCGCGATGGCGAAGATCGTTTCCGTCAAAGGCCGCCGGGTGTGGGATTCGCGCGCGCGGCCGACGGTCGAAACGGAGATCGCGCTGGCCGACGGCGCCACGGGCCGGGCTATCGCGCCGGCGGGCGCTTCGATGGGCTCGGGCGAAGCGGTCGATCTGCGCGATGGCGGCGCCTCGCAAGGCGGCATGGACGTGACGCGCGCGGTCGCGAATGTCGCGGGGCCGCTGGCCGAAGCGCTGATCGGTCTCGAGGCGACCGATCAAGCGGCGGTCGATCGCGCGATCCGCGTTTGCGACAATTCCCAGCGCTTCGAACGTTTGGGCGGCAACGCGGCGATCGCCACGTCGATGGCGGTGCTGCATGCGGCGGCGGCGTCCGCGCGTGTGCCGCTCGACGAATATCTCGCGCAAGGCGGGCCGGTCAGCATTCCCGTGCCCGAGATTCAAATTTTCGGCGGCGGCGCGCATGCCGGGCGGCGCGTCGATATCCAGGATTTCCTGGTCGTCTGCCCGTCGGCCCGCAATTTCGCCGAGGCGCTGGATCGCACGGCCGACGTCTATCACGCCGCGCGCAAGCTGCTGAAGGACGAAGGCCGTTTGCAGGGTGTGGCCGACGAGGGCGGGTTCTGGCCGGTCTTCGCGACCAACGACGAAGCGCTGGAAATGCTCGTGCGCGCGATCGAAGCCGCGGGCTACACGCCGGGCGACGAGGTGCATATCGCCCTCGACATCGCCGCGTCGGATTTCGGGCGCGGCGGGCGCTACAAGCTCGGCCTCGAAAACCGCGAGCTCGACAGCGATGCGATGTGCGACATGCTGCTCGGCTGGCTCGATCGCTATCCCATTCTGTCGATCGAGGATCCGCTTGCCGAGGACGATCACGCCGGGTTCAAGCGCTTCATGGCGGCGGCGGGCGATCGCGTGCAGGTCGTCGGCGACGATTTACTAGTGACCGATCCCGCGCGCGTCGCGGCCGCCGCGCGCGACAGGCTGGTGAATTGCGCGCTGATCAAACCCAACCAGATCGGCACGGTGACCGAAACCAAAGCCGCGTTGGACGCGGCCAAGGCGGGCGGCATTTCGGCGATCGTCTCCGCCCGCTCGGGCGAGACCGAGGATATCAGCATCGCGCCCTTCGCCGTGGGCTGGAATGCCGGCCAGTTCAAGGTCGGCTCCATCGCGCGTGGCGAACGCACGGCGAAGTGGAACGAGATGCTGCGCATCGAGGAGCGCTTGGGATCGCGCGCCCCCTATGCGGGGTGGGGCGCGTTCCCGGTGAAAGAGAGGTCGATAAGATGACTCGCAATATCGTCCGCTACGCCGATCCCGAAACGCGTTACGGCGTGCTGGAAAAGGACGGCACGATCCGCCCGCTCGCCGGTTCGCCCTTCGAAAGCCTGGAGACGGTGGGCAAGCCCACGCATCTCGAGCGCGTGCGCTTGCTCGCCCCCGTGACGCCCGCTTGCCTTTACGGTGCGGGGCTCAACTATATCGGCCATGCGCGCGAGATGAAGCTCGATACGCCCGCGTTTCCGATGCTGTTCATGACGCCGCCCTCGGCGATCGTCGGGCCTGACGCGCCGATCGTCTATCCGGTCGAAGCGCAGAATCTGCATTTCGAAGCGGAAGTCGCGGTCGTCATCGGCAAGGCCGGGCGGCGCATCCCCGAGGCGAAGGCGTTGGACCATGTGTTCGGCTATACCTGCGCCAACGATGTCAGCGAGCGCGTGATCCAAGCCAAGGAAATGAAGCAAGGTTGCTTGGTGCTGGGCAAGGCGTTCGACAGTTTCAAACCGATCGGCCCGTCGATCGCGCAGGGGTTGGACGCCGAGAATATCGAGATCATCGGCCGCGTGAACGGCCAGCAACGCCAGCGCAGCAACACCAACGATCTCGTCTACTCGATCAAGGCGCTGATCGCGCATTTGAGCAGCGGCATCACGCTGCATCCCGGCGACGTCATCATGACCGGCACGCCCGCCGGTGTGGGCCCGGTCGTGCCGGGCGACGTGGTCGAGATCGAGATTCCGCAAGTCGGCATTCTGCGCAATCCGGTCGTCGCCGAACAAGTTTAAGGAACGCAAGATATGGCCAAGAAAATCCGCTTCGCGCTCGTCGGCCTGGGTATGGCGTCGCGCCCGCATGTGCGGGGCTTGAAGGACCTCGAAGCCGCCGGCGTGCTGGAAGTGGCCGGCGTGTTCGCGCGCGACCAAGCCAAGCGCGAAGCCTTCGCCGCCGCCAACGGATGGCGCGCCGCCCCGTCGCTCGAAGCGCTCGCGAGCGACAAATCGATCGACGCGGTGCTGATGCTGACCCCGCCCAATGCGCGCGTCGAACTCGTCGATCTGTTCGCGGCGAACGGCAAAGCGATCCTGATGGAGAAGCCGGTCGAACGGACGACGGCGGCGGCCGAGAAGATCGTCGCGCGCTGCGAAGCGGCGAAAGTGCCGCTCGGCATCGTGTTCCAGCATCGCTTGAAACCCGCCGCGCGCGCGATGCGCGAACTTCTGGATTCCGGCCGCCTGGGCAAGATCGGTCTCGTGCGTCTCGACGTGCCGTGGTGGCGCCCGCAAAGCTATTACGACGAGCCGGGGCGCGGCACGCTGGCGCGCGACGGCGGCGGCGTGCTGATCTCCCAGGCGATCCACGCGATGGATATGATGCTGGCCTTGACGCCCGACGTGGTCGACGTGACGGCGCTCGCCGGCACCACCAGCCTGCACAAGATGGAGACCGAGGATTTCGCCGGGGCGGGTTTGCGCTTCGCCGACGGGTCGATCGGCACCATCGTCGCGACGACGGCGAATTTCCCGGGCGTCATGGAAAGCTGCGTGTTCAACGGCGACAACGGCTCGGCTACGCTTGATGCGTCGACGCTGACGGTGCAATGGCGCGACGGCAAGACCGATACGGCCGGCGTGAGCGGCGTGGGCACGGGCGGGGGTGCCGATCCGATGGCGTTCGATCACGGGCCGCATCGCGACGTGATCGCCGATTTCACCGCGGCCGTGGCCGAAGGCCGCAACCCGTCGATCGACGGGCGCTCGGCCTTGCGCGTGCACCGCTTGATCGACGCGATCCTCGAATCCTCGCGCAAGGGTGCGCGCGTCGCCGTGGCGAAGGGTTAAGCATGAAGGACGGCAAGATCGCGATCGGCGTATTGGGCGTCGATCATCGTCACATCTACGGCATGCTGGAAGGCATGCAGGCGGCGGGTTGCGTCGCCGTGGCGTGGTGGACGCAAGGCGAGCCCTTGCCGCTGGCGGGGTTCGTCAAACGCTTCCCCGATCTGCCGCGCGTCGCGGATAAGCGCGCGATCTTGGAGGATCGCTCGATCGATCTCTTGCTGATCGCGTGCGTACCGTCGGATCGCGCGGCCTTGGCGATCGAAGCGATGCGCCACGGCAAGGATGTGATGCTCGACAAGCCGGGCTGTATTTCGGCCGCCGAGCTTGCCGCGTTGCGCGCGGCGCAGGCCGAAACGGGGCGTATCTGGTCGGTCGATTTCTCCGAACGTTTCGAAGTGCCCGCCGTGACTTTGGCGACCGAGCTGGTGGCGCAAGGTGCGATCGGCCGCGTCGTCTCGACGACCGGCTTGGGGCCGCATCGCCATAACCCGCATACGCGCCCGCCGTGGTTCTATTCGCGCAAAGGGACCGGCGGCATTTTGTGCGATATCGGCTCGCACCAGATCGACCAGTTTCTGTTTTTCACCGGATCGGACGATGCCGAGATCGTGTCGGCGACCAGCGCCAATCTCGCCCATCGCGAATTTCCGGATTTCGAGGATTTCGGCGAGATCGTGCTGAAGAGCGCCAAGGGACGCGGCTATATCCGCGTCGATTGGTTCACGCCCGACGCGTTGCCCAATTGGGGCGACGGGCGATTGTTCCTGACCGGGACCGAGGGCACGATCGAGCTGCGCAAATATGTCGATGTCGGCGGTGCCGCCGGCACGGATCATCTGTTCCTGGTCAACAAGACGCTCTGCGAACGCATCGACGCTTCGGGCGCGGGCACGCCCTATTTCGCCAGGCTCGCCGCCGACGTGCGCGACCGTACGCAAACCGCGATGACGCAAAGCCACGCCTTCAAGGCGACGGAGCTTGCCCTCGAAGCGCAGCGCCTTGCGGAACTGGCTGCGGGCTATAAACGCTAATCGCACGTTTTACAGCGCGTTACAGTGGATAGCGGCGTTTGTCGTTGACTTGCCGTGTCGCATCGCATGTTGTGCCGCAACATTCGGTATCGACGCGGAGTGCACGACGATGGTTTCCCAACCGCCCGCTTCCCTGATCGACGGCTATCTTTCGTTCCGCGAGCGCAGGCTGCCCGGCGAACAATCGCGTTTCACGCAACTCGCCGAGACCGGCCAATCGCCCAGCGTCATGATCGTCGGCTGCTGCGATTCCCGCGTGTCGCCGGAAGTGATTTTCGACGCGCGGCCGGGCGAAATGTTCGTCGTGCGCAACGTCGCCAATATCGTGCCCCCCTACCAGCCCGACGGCGGGCTGCACGGCACCAGTGCGGCGCTCGAGTACGGCGTGATCGCACTGAAGGTCGACCATATCGTCGTGCTGGGCCATGGCGGTTGCGGCGGCATCGCCGCCTATGTCGATGCGGGCCGTAAGCCGCTATCGCCCGGCGATTTCGTCGGCGCGTGGATCTCGCAGCTCGACGGGGCGGCGTCGCTCGTGCCCGAATGCGACCGCGAACTGCCCGAGGATTTCGCGCGCTCGCTGGAGGTCGCGAATTTGCGCGCCAGCATCGCGGCGCTGCGCACCCATCCGTGCATCGGCACGCTGGAAAAGCGCGGGCGCCTGCAATTGCATGCCGCGCATTTCGCCATCCGCACCGGCGTTCTGCGCTGGCTGGACCAGGAAACCGGCCGGCTTCGGGCGGTTGATGGCGACAAACGGGTCAATGCGGCGGCGTTGCGCTGCACATCGGACTAGTTGCGGCTTTTGGACAATGTCCAAGGCGTGAGCGGATTTTTCGTGCATGCTTAACTTTTGGCGCTGAAAATAGCGGGGCCAAAGAAGAGCACCGATGAATCCCCCCGAACGACGTAAAAGCGGCTTGATCGATCGAATAGCGGCGCCCGAATGGGCCGCGATCGCCTTCGCGCTGTTCGTCATCGCGGGAATCTGGGCGGTCGCGTATCTGTCGATGCGCCAGGCGCGCGAACAACTGGCGGACTCGGCGCAAAGCGAAATCCTTGGCGCGCAGAATCTGATCGCGACGCATGTCGGCCGGACGATCGACGCGGCCGGCGCGCTGCTGGTCGGCGTCGATCTGTGGCTGGCCGAACAATTCGATTCGACGATCGTCGCGGATCTGGAATTGGTGGCGGACCGGATCCGCCGCAGCCAAAAACTGGCGATCGACATCTATCTCTACGATGCGGCGGGCGACGGCATCCCCGTCGGCGGCCGGGCCGCGCGTCCCATCGACGACGTCGAACGCCGGTCGCTGCTGGCGCTGTCGGACGAACCGATCGATCGGGTTTCGGTCGGGCTAGAATTCGGAACGCGCGCGCGCGCGCGCCAGATATACGTCGTCAAGCGCGCGCATCCCAATGTCTTCGGCGCGGCGTTCATCGTGGCGGCGATTCCGGCGGCGCAACTCGATCGGCAGTTCGAGAAGATCCTGGTCACCGCCCCCGGCACGGTCGGCGTGGTCCGCGCCGACGGGTTGGTCGTCTATCGAAATCCCGATCCGGATCGCTTCACCGGCACGCGCTTCGATCTCGACGGGTTGCTCGGACGCGACAGGTCGCGCGGCGAGTCGGGTTTGCTGAAAAGCGTCCGCGGACCCGACGGCAGCGTCCTGACCGTGGCGTTCCAGCGGGTCGACGATCTGCCGATATCGTCCTATGTCCGGTTCCGCGAAGCGGACATCGATTTGGTGGCCGCCGAACGCGCCCGTCCGGTGCTGGCCTTCGCGGCGCTGGCGACGGTGTTGACGCTCGCGATGGCGGGGGTCGTGATCTGGTTCGAACGCCGCCGCGCCCGCGAAGCGGATCGTTTGCGCCGCGCGCTGATCGACGCGGAGGCCGCGAACGTCGCCAAGCGCGAGTTCCTCGCCAATATCAGCCACGAACTGCGAACGCCGCTCAACGCGATCATGGGGTTCTCCGATCTGATGGCGGCGCAGCCTTTCGGGCCGCTGAACGATCGTTATCGCGGCTATGCCGGCGATATCCATGGCGCCGGCCGGCATCTGCTCAGCATCGTCGATCAATTGCTCGATCTCGCGGCGATCGAAGCGGGGCGGCTGCGTTTGCAGCCCGAGACCCTCGATCCCGGCGACGTGATCCGCGAAGTCGCCGAAATGATGCGCGCCATCGGCCGCGAGCGGAACGTGCGCGTCGTCGAAGTGCCGCCGCCCGAGGCGTTCGCGACGACCGGCGACCGCACGATGCTGCGCCAGATCGTGACTAATCTGGCGGGCAACGCCGTGCGCCATTGCCGCGTCAATGGTGCCGTGCGCCTTGCCTGGTCGCAAGCCGGCGGCGGCAAATACACGATCGCGATCGAGGACGAGGGACCCGGCATTCCCGCCGAGGATATCGGGCATATCTTCGAGCCGTTCTGGCGCAAGGAAAGCGCCAGCCTTTCGCGGCGCGCCGGCACGGGCCTTGGCTTGATGATCACGCGTCAATTCGTGACGCGCTGGGGTGGTGCGATCGCGGTCGACAGCGAAATCGGCAAAGGCAGCGTTTTCATGGTTACGCTGCCGCTGCGTATCGACGCGTTGGGCGGCATCTGAGTCCCTGCGGCGCGATGCCGCGGATTTATATTAGATAGTTCGAATATAATCGCGTCATCGTCCCGTCAACCGGAGGGCCCATAAATGGCCAATGTCGGATCCGTCGATCGTCTCGTGCGCGCCGTCGCCGGTGCCGTGCTGCTCGTGGCGCCGCTTGCGGCCCCGGCGTTGTTCGAATCCTTCGGCGCGTGGCGCTATGCGGTCGCGGCCGCCGGGGCCGTGTTGCTCGCCACGGCGGCGTTGCGCTTCTGCCCGGCTTACGTGCCGCTGGGCATCAATACTTGCGGCGTCGACAAGCGCTGATCGGCGCCCGATAATCGCCCCCTCGAAAGCGGGGGAACGATGGCGCGAGCGGCGAAAAATCTACGCGTGGGCATGGTCGCCCACGACAAACGCAAGGCGGAACTCGCGCGCTGGCTGGCGCGCCATCGCAAAGTCTTCGCCAAGGCGGAGATCGTCGCCACGGGCACGACCGCGAAATTGCTGCGCAAGCGCTGCCCCGAACTTTCCATCGAAGCTTTGGCAAGCGGTCCGCTGGGCGGCGACCAGCAAATGGGCGCGCTGATCACCGAAGGCGCGCTCGATGCGCTGATCTTCTTCTGGGATCCGCTCACCCCCATGCCGCACGACGTGGATGTGCGCGCGCTGTTGCGGCTCGCGACACTCTACGATCTGCCGCATGCCTGCAATCTCGCGACCGCGAATCTGATCGCGGCGGGAATCGAAGCCGGGAAGGTGGGGCCATGACCTCCCGCATCGCGCGCGGCGGCAAGGCGGTCTATGGCGCGCCGCTCGGCATTTTGATGCTCGAAGCCAAGTTCCCGCGCATCCCGGGCGATATGGGCAACGCCACGACCTGGCCGTTTCCCGTGCTCTATCGCGTCGTGACGGGGGCGTCGCCCGAAAAAGTCGTCATGCGGGGCGCCGAAGGCTTGCTGCCCGATTTCATCGCGGCGGCGCAAGACCTCGTGCGCCTGGGGGCCGAAGCGATCACGACCAATTGCGGCTTCCTGTCGCTGTTCCAAAAGGAACTCGCGGCGGCGGTCAAAGTGCCCGTCGCGACCTCGGCCCTGATGCAAGTGCCGTGGGTGCAGGCGACCTTGCCGCCGGGCAAGCGCGTGGGCATCGTCACCGTGTCGAAAGCCACACTCACGCCGCGCCATCTCGATGCCGCGAACGTGCCGCTCGATACGCCGATCGCAGGCACGGAGAACGGCCAGGAATTCTTCCGCGTTCTGATCAAGGCTGAGAAGATCGATATGGATATCGATCTCGCCGAGCGCGACGTGGTCGAGGCCGGCGTGAACTTGGCCAAGGCGCATCCCGAGATCGGCGCGCTGGTGCTCGAATGCACCAACATGCCGCCTTACGCCGCCGCGTTGCAGGCGGCGACGGGCCTGCCGGTCTACGACATCTATACGATGATCGCCTGGTTCCATTCGGGCCTGCGCCCGCGACGGTTCGAATGACGATGGCGCATCCGGATCTCGATCTGTCGGCGGAAGTCGCCGACGCGCTGGCGGCGGGCAAGCCGGTCGTGGCGTTGGAAAGCACGATCGTCGCGCATGGTCTGCCGCGCCCGGACAATCTCGCGGCCGGCAAGGCGCTGGAAGCGGCGGTGCGCGAAGCGGGGGCGATCCCTGCGACTATCGCCGTGCTGGCGGGCCGCATCTGCGTCGGCCTGACGGCGGCGCAGCTCGAAACCTTGGCGCTGCGCGACGGGATCGCCAAAGCCTCGCGCCGCGATCTCGCCGCCTTGATCGCCAAGAAAGCCGACGGTGCGACGACCGTCGCCGCGACGATGGCGGTGGCCGCGATGGCCGGGATCGCGATTTTCGCGACCGGCGGCATCGGCGGCGTCCATCGCGGGGCCGAAACCAGTTTCGACATCTCCGCCGATCTGCCCGAATTGGCGCGCAGCAAAGTCGCGGTCGTGTCGGCCGGCGCCAAATCGATTCTCGATCTGCCCAAAACGCTCGAGATGCTGGAAATGCTCGGCGTGCCGGTCTGGGGCTATCGCAGCGACGCGTTTCCGGCCTTCTACGCGCCCGATAGCGGCTTGAAGGTCGATGCGCGCTTCGACGACGTGGCGGAACTCGCACGCGCCGTCGCGGCGCATCGCCGGGTCGGGGCGGGCGGCATGCTGATCGCCAATCCGATCGCGGCGGCGGCGGCGTTGGACGCGGCGGCGATCGAAGCGGGGATCGCCGCGGCGATCAGGGCGGCCGATGAAGCCGGGATCGGCGGCAAGGCGCTGACGCCGTTTTTGCTCGATCACATCAACCGCAATAGCGGCGGCAAAAGCCTCGCCGCCAATCTGGCGCTGGCGGTGGGCAATGCCAGGCTCGGCGGCACGCTGGCCGCAGCCCTTTCTCAGTCGTAATCGATCTCGCCGCTGCGCGTCGCCTTCTTGGCGCCGTGCTTCACCTTGGCGGCCAGGCGGCGGCGCTGCGAGCCTTTGGTCGGCTTGGTCGCCTTTCGCGGCCGGGGCCGTTCCATCGCCCGGCGCAGCAGCGTTGCGAGCTTCGCCAGCGCGGTTTTGCGGTTGTCGCCTTGGTCGCGATGTTCCTGGGATTCGACCAGCAGGATACCTTCGGTCGAGACGCGCCGCCCGGCGATGGCCTTCAGCCGGGCCAGGATTTCCGGCGGCAGGCGGCTGATATTGAGGTCGACCCGCAATTCGACCGCCGACGACACTTTATTGACGTTCTGGCCGCCGGGGCCCGACGCGCGCACGAAGCGCCAGGTCAGGTCCCGGTCGTCGAGGTCCAGTTCGGGGATCACGCGCGGCATGGGTGACACATGCCCGTCTTGCGCGTCCGGGGCAAGCGGGTTAACGAGGCGCTATGTCGGGCGTCACAATCCTCTGCACGGTCTACAACAAGGAACGCTTCCTGCCGGACGTGATCGCCGCCATCTGGCGGCAGGTCCCGGAGATGGAACGCGAGTTCCTGTTCATCGACGACGGCAGCCGTGACAATTCGGTCGCCATCGTGCGCGAATTGACCCGCGACTGGCCGAATTGCCGGATCGTGGAGCGGCGCAATGGCGGCCCGTCGGCCTCGACCAATACCGGCATCGCGCTCGCCACCCAGCCGTGGCTCAAACTGGTGGGCTCGGACGATGTGCTCGCCCCTTATGCCACACGTAAGCTGATCTCGATCGCCGAAAACACCGGCACCGCCGCCGTATTCGGGCGCATCGGCTTCTATCGCGACCCGTCCGAGATCGTGTTCGACGAAGCGGCGGCCGACGCCACCCCGGTCACCGTTCCCGCCGACGCGGTGGACGAAGTCATCAGGCGCGGCGTGTCGGGCACGTCGCCGACGATTTTCCGCACCGATGTCGTCAAGCAAGCGGGCATGTGCGATCCCGACGTGTTCGTCGAGGATTTCGCGCTGGCCTTGCGCGTGGCGCGGCTTGGCAAAATCGCGCGCTACGAACATATCGTCACCTGGGGCCCGGCGGCGGACGATACGCGCATCATGGTCGGCCAAGGCCATCAAGCGCATCACGACTACGCGCTCGTCCTCACCCATTTCCTGCGCGCCCATCCCGAAATGGCGGAACGCTACGGCAAGCTCGCCTTCCATCGCGCGGCGGGCCGCGCGTGGCGTTATGCCCGCCGCGCGGCGGGCCTTGGCTGGGCCAGCAAATATACGTGGCTGCATCTGCAATCCTATCTGGGGCCGCTGGGCGATCCGGCGGCGGCCATCGAACGTACGATGGATGTCTACAAGCTCGGCGACGGCCCGCGTGCCAAGCCGATCATTCGCGTGGGAGCCTACGCATGAGCCGCCGTCGCCGCGATAACGCGCAAGCGCCTTGGGCGATTTCCGTTTTCGTGGCGCTGCTGTTCTTGAACCAGCTGGTCGCGTCGGGCGATTTCGTCGAAGCGGGCGTTCAATTCCTGCCGTCGTCGGTGGCGCTGGAACTCCTCGGCGCGGTCGTTATCCTCGGCGCGCTGGCGTTGATCGGCATGCGGCGCGGCGGCTTCGTGTTGTGGCTGTTCTCGCTCGCCTTCCTCGCGGCGTTCGTTCTGCGCAGCATCGCGTTGGCGATCCCGTGGTTCTTCGGGCGCGATTTGAACGTGGCGCTCGATATCCGCTTTGTGCCGGTCTTCGCCAAGATCCTGGCGGAATCGACGCCGACCTGGGAATTCGCGCTGCTGATCGCAGGCGCGACGCTGCTGCTCCTCGCGGCGCTGACGATCGTGCGCCTTGCCTTCGGCACGGTGTTCCGGGCCCTGGCCGCCGGGCGGCCCGGTCTGCTGCTGCCCGGCTTCGCCGCGCTGATCGCGCTGTGGGCGACGATGCCGGGCGCGCCGTCGGCGCCGGACCCGCGTCCGCTGCTGTCGGCCGATGCCGCGTTGGTCGTGCAGCGCAATTTGAACAACGTGCTGCAGGCGGAAGGGATTCGCGGCGAACATCGCGCGCGCATCGAAGCTGCACAAGCCGCGTTGCCGGCACACTCGGATTTCGCCGAATTGCGCGGCAAGCATGTCGTGCTGATTTTCGCCGAATCCTATGGCCGCATCACGGCCTCGGACCCCGATTTCGCGCGCGTGGTGGAGCCCGCGCGGAAATCTTTGGCGGCGCATCTCGATGCGGCGGGCTATGCCAGCGCGTCGTCGATCCTGATTTCGCCGATCACCGGCGGCGGTTCCTGGATGGCGCATGGCACGATGCTGACCGGCGTGAAACTCGCCGCGCAGGACGCGTATGAGGTGATGCTCGTCTCCAAGATCCGCACGCTGGCGCATCGCTTCGTCGAAGCGGGGTGGCGTAGCCTCGTCGTCGCGCCGCGCATCGATCAGCCCTGGCCCGAAGCGCGGTTGCTCGGCTTCGAAGCGACGCGCCTGCAACCCGATCTTGGCTATTCGGGTTTGCATTACGCTTGGGAATCGCTACCCGACCAATGGGTGTTGAAGCATTTCGCCCAAAACGAACTCGACGGTTCGCCGCTTTTCGCCGAGATCATTCTTGCGTCGAGCCACACGCCGTTCGAGCGTGTCCCCCCGGTCGTCGAAGATTGGGCGTCGCTCGACGACAAGGGCGAAATCTATCGCGGGCTTCCGGTTCGCGAATTCCCCGTGCGCGCGGGCCGCGTCTTCGAGCAGGACGAGGCGTATAAAGCCGCGATCGCCTATGTGCTGGAATCGATCGGCCGTTTCGCCGAACACGTCGCCGACAAGGATGCGCTGTTCATCGTGCTGGGCGACCATCAGCCGCCGCTGACGACCGCGCGCCGAACCGGCGATTTCGGCGTGCCGATCCATATCTTCTCGCGCGATCATGCCGCGATCGAACGCTTCGTGCGGCGCGGCTACGTGCCCGGTATTTCCGTATCGCTCGAGGGCGGCGCGCCGATGGAAAGCTTCCTCGGCAATTTCCTGACGGATTTCTCGAGCCCGCAATGACCCGAAATGCCGAGCTGCGCGGTTTCGCCGTTGCCAGCGGGTTGCTTGGCCTTGCGCTTGTGTTGGCGATCGCGCCGCCATCGGGTCTCATTTTGTATGCGGTCGCCGCTTTGGCGCTGTGGGCCGGGGCGCGCTGGGGCATCGCCGATCATCCGTTCCCGGATCTCGGCTCGGCCAATCGCCTGACTTTCGCGCGAGGCATTTGCGTTGCGATCGTTGCGAGCCTCATTCCCGCCGCGTTGGACGAGACCGGCAGGATCGTTTTGGCCGTCGCCGCCGGATTGCTGATCGCGATCGACGGGATCGACGGGTGGCTGGCGCGCCGCGACGGTAACGCGTCGCCCTTCGGCGCGCGTTTCGACATGGAGATCGATTCCGCGCTGATGCTCGTCTTGGCGATCATCGCCGCGCGCTTGGGCGGGGCGTGGCTGATCCTGCTCGGATTGCCGCGCTACGCGTTCGTGCTGGCGTCGTATCTCTGGCCGTTCCTTGCCGCCCCATTGCCCCATAGCGAGCGGCGCCGGATCACCTGCGTATTGCAAGGCTTCGGTCTCGCCGCCGCGATCTATCCGTGGGAATACGGCGCCACCGTCGCATTGGCGGCATTGATCGTGCTGCTATGGTCCTTCGCGATCGACGTGATTTGGCTGTGGCGCCAAGCGCCGTCGCGGGAAATGGAGAACGGCTTCGCGCCGTTGCGCGGTCTTCTGCGTTCGATCGCGATCTATTGGCTTGTCCCCGGACGCGCGGCGAAGCTCGACGGCTTCTATCGCCGCTGGCTCGGGCCGGGGAAACTCGGCTTCGATATCGGCGCGCATGCCGGCAACCGCACCGCGTCGTGGCGGCGCTTGGGGGCGGCCGTCGTCGCGGTCGAACCGCAACCGGTCTTCGCCGATTTTCTGCGCCGGCTCTTTTCGGGCGACAACGCGGTGAAACTCGAACGCGTCGCGTTGGGAGCGGCCGATGGCGAACTTGTTTTGCGCATCAGCGACCGCCACCCGACCGTCACCAGCGGGGCGGCCGATTTCGTCGCTCAAGCCGCCACGGCGCCGGGCTACGAAAACGTCGCGTGGAATCGCAGCGTAACGGTCCCGATGACCACGCTCGACGCGCTGATCGCACGGCACGGGCGGCCGGATTTCGTGAAGATCGATGTCGAGGGGGCGGAGGCCCAGGTGCTGGCCGGGCTGTCGCAACCCGTGCCCGCTTTGTCGTTCGAATATGCCTGGGCGACGAAGGGTGCGGCACTCGCCTGCATCGCGCGTCTGGAGAATTATCGCTTCAACCGGTCGGTCGGCGAAAGCCTCGTCTTCGCGGGCGAGTGGATCGACGCCGCCGCGATGCGCGCGTTCCTCGAACGGCTTACGCCGAACGATCCATCCGGCGATATCTACGCGGAATCAGCAGAACGTCGCGATGCCCGACGATAAGCCGCGTGCGTTTGACGCGCGGGGCGGGCAAGCCGGCCGCGTCGACGATCCCGGCCAAGGTCGCGTCGAGCAGCGCGCCGGGCTTTAGGTCCCAATCGCTGCGCAGGCTGATCGCGTGCCAGCCCAGGCGCCGCGCTTCCGTCGCAAGTGCGGCCGGGGCGAGCGGCCCCAAGGCTGGGCCCAAGCCTTTCCAGCGCCGTTGATGTTTGGCGAAGGCGGTGAAGATCGCCTTGTCGGCCACGTGCGCGGGCGACAATTCATGGCGCCCGTCAACCGCCAGGCACATTAGCACCGGCTTGCCGCGCGCGGCCTTCAGGAATTTGCGCAGCCACGCGACCGAGGCGAGATCGATCAGCGCCGTCGAAACATAGGCGTCGGCTGGCGGCAAACGCCCGGCGAGCGAACGGCGCAGGCGCGGCGTCTTCGCGCGCGGCAGCAGCATCGCATCGCCATCGACCGACAGGATCGTGCAACGCTTGGGCAGAAACGGCCGCAACCAGCGGCCCATGGCGCCCGTGCCCGCGCCCAGATCGGCGATCTTGGCGCCGGGCTTCAACGCGCGGGCGAAGGCGCGCGCGAGAACTTGGGATCGTGCCGCGTCGTCGGCGGGCCCGCGCAACGCAAGCCAATCGGCGGAAAAACCGCTCACGATAAGGCGTCGCGCAACGCCTGCGCTTGTCGGCGCCAATCGGGGAAGCGCAGTTTCGCCGCGTTGGCGGCGTAGCGGTTGCGCGACGGCCCGATCAGCTTGGCGAGCGCGCGCGCCAGCGCCTTCGCGTCGCCGCCGCGCACCAAAATGCCCGCCTTGCGCGGCACGACCGACGGGACGGCCCCCGCCGCGACGCCGGCGACCGGCAGGCGGTGGGCCAGCGCTTCGGCGAACGCCATGCCATAGCCTTCATGCAGCGACGGCAACGCGAAGACATGCGCCTTGGCGTAGTAGCCGCCGAGTTCGGCTTCGTCGCATTCGCCCGCCAGCGTCACGCGCTTTCCTAAGCGCAGCGCAGCGATCGTTGCTTTGATCTTGCGCGTTTGCGCGGGGTCGCGATCCAAGCCGCCGACAAAAACCGCACGCCAGTTTCGTCCGCGCAGTTTAGCAAGGGCGCGCAGCAGCGTGGGATGATCTTTGCGCGGGGTCAGCGTGGCGACGCACAGGATCGTCTTCGTGCCCCGGCGCGCGAGGGGGACGCGCCGCGCTTGCGTGCCCGGCAGCACGATGCTGATTTTGCCGCCGTCCACGCCCATGCGGATCAGGTCGTCCTTCGTCGCCGGACTGGTGACGATTATGCGGTCGATCTTCGCCAAGGCCGCCGCTTCTGCTTTCAGCATCGCGGCGGCTTGCGCCGGCGCCAAGCCGGTTTCGAGGCCGAGCGGATGGTGGATCAACGCCGCGCAATCCGGCATTGGCAGACGGCCGTAGAATTCCGGCAAGGCGAGGCCGTCGATCAGCAGCGTCTCGCCCTTCGTGCGCTTCAGGCGCGACGGGTCTTCTTCGACCGCGATCGGCGGTTCGCCCCAGGCTTCGACGATGCGTTTGGCGTAGCGATAGCCGCCGGTCGCCTGCTCGATCGAGCCGGGTATGACCAGACGCAATCTCACGCCAAAGCCGCCTCGTACGCGGCCCAGGCGTTCGGGGATTCGCGCAAGGTGATCTTCATCGACGCGAAATCCGTATTTACGATCTCGCCCTTGGCGATGCGCGCCTTCAGCAATTCGAAGATCAAGCCGCACAGGAATTCGGTCGTCGTGTTGGCGTTCTTCAACGCTTCGACGTCGTCGAGATTGCGGTAGTCGAGCTCGTCCAGCGCCCCGCGCAGGCATTTCTTCATCAGGCCGATATCGACGATCAGCCCGTATTGGTCGAGCGTCGCGCGGCGCAATTCCCATTCGACGACGAAGGTCGCGCCATGCACGCGCTGCGCGGGCCCGAAGATTTCGCCCTTGAAGGAATGGGCGATCATGATGTGGTCTTGGACGGTCAGGCTGTACATGTCGGTCCTATTTTTGTTCGTAGCCGATCAGCGGCAAGGGCGACGGATGATCGCCCAACGCCGCGGCGTAACGCAGGGGCAATTCGGCGAAGGGGATGGGCTGGCCGAGGTCGAGGCGATAAGCCGGATCGGCCAGCAGGCGCAACGCCAATTCCAGCCGCGCGCGATGGGGCCGCGTCGTCCGGCGGGCTTGCGCCACGTGGCCGACTTGACTGGCGGCGAGCGTCAGACGCTTGGCATGGAAGGCCCCGCCCAGCGGGGCGGCGACGCTGCCTTCGCCGTACCAGGACAGCTCGACGATCGTCGCTTCGAACCCGGCGGCGTCGATCGCCGCGCGCAAGCCGCCGGTGGTGGCGCTGGTGTGGAACACGAGATCGCGATCCTCGGCGCCATCGGCCACGCGTAAGCCCAAGGCTTTCGCGCGCGCTTGCGCCATGGGCGACGGATCGACGCAAACGAGATCGACGCCGGGAATGCGGCGCACGAGATTGGCGAGGCATAACCCGACGGCGCCAAGCCCGATCACCGCGACGCGATCGCCCACGCGCACGGGATGGTCCCACAGCGCGTTGATCGCGGTTTCGAGATGGGCGGCGAGCGGCGCGGCCGCGTCGGGCACATCGTCGGGAATGGGAATCGCCATATGCGCGGGCAGGTCGAATTCGTCCTGATGGGGATGCAGCGCAAAAACGCGCATCCCCGTGTTCGCTCCGTCGACGATCCGCCCGACGGCGCAATAGCCGTATTTCACGGGGAAGGGAAAGGCGCCGTCCTGGAACGGTGCGCGCATGCGTTCGTATTCGCTTTCGGGTACGCGGCCTTGCCACACCAAGCGTTCGGTGCCCCGGCTGATGCCCGAGACGATCATCCGCACGCGCACGTGATCCGGGGCTAGCGCGCCGAGCTCGGTGTCGCGCAGTTCGCCTTTTTCTTTGCCGGCGATCCAGAAGCTACGCGCCAAGGCGACACTCGAACAGCATATCCGCCCCCAGCGCCACGCGGCGCGTGGGCGGGCGTAGCGCGTCGGCCAGCGTTTCGATCGGCGGCAAGGCGATCGACGGGCGGCCGGAACCGATGACAATCGGCGCGATGGCAAGCTGCAAGCGATCGACGCATTTGGCTTCCAGGAAGCGCGACACCGTGCGCCCGCCGCCTTCCACCAGCACGCGGCGCAAGCCCCGTGCGGCCAGAAGTTCCAGCGCCTTGTCGATATCGATCCCGCCGTCGTCGCCGCGCGGCACATAGGCGATTTCGGCGTCGCCCGCCGGCGTGGTCGCGGCTCCCTGGCCGCGCAATACCAGTGTGGGCGCGCGGCCGTCGCGGAACACGTTGCGCGCTTCGGGCGCGCGCGCATCGGGATCGAGGATCACGCGCAAGGGCGAGTTGCCTTCGCAGCGGCGCACGTTGAGCTTGGGATCGTCGAGCGCCACGGTGCCCGCCCCGACCAGCACGGCGTCGCAGAGTGCGCGCATGCGGTGGAGATGGGCGAGGGCCGCGTCGCAATTCACGAAATGCGAATGGCCCGACAGCGTGGCGATCCGCCCGTCCAGGCTTTGGCCCAGCAGTGCCACGACCCAGGGCCACGACCGGCGCGTATCGACCGCCAGCAGCGGCATATAGAGATCGAAGACCGCTTGCGCCTCGGCCGAGACCACGCCGCCGCATTGCCAGCCGCCATCGTCGGCCAAGGCGAGCGGGCCGTGGCGGCCGGGGCCGCCGTCGCGCGCGGCAAGGACGAGGCGCCAGGCGCCGTTCGCGTCCAACGGGCGCGGGGCGGCGCGAATGACGAAATCATGCGGTAGGGGGGTGATACCGGCCATGCTTCGTTATCGAAACCTATCGTGCGGGTTGCCGATAGCCCCAATTGAGTAACGCCACCGCGACCGGGACCCAAGCGAAGCCGGCGACGACGTAGTAGACGAGATCGACCGCCCAATGCTCCGGCAGGTAGTCGCCGATCGTTACGGCGAAACCGGCATAGAGGATCAGAAAAATCAGCAGCAGGGCGAAAGCGAGGCTGGCGCGGGCGGTCGGCATGGCACTATAGACGGTGCCGCACCCCATCATGTCCAGCAAGAACGACGCGATCGCCCGATATTACGCCCGGCTTGGCGCCTATACGCGCCTGGCGGGGCTGTTCGGCTGGGGCGGCGGGGCCGAAGATTTGGCCGTGCGCCGCGCTTTGCGCGGGGCGGACGGCCGCGTCTCGCCGCGCACGACCGAGGCGCTGGTGGCCGAAGCGGCCGGCGATTTATCCGCGCCGCGCATTCTGGACGCGGGTTGCGGTCTGGGCGGACTCGGCTTCGCCTTGCAGGCAAAATTCGGCGGCAAATTGCACGGCATCACGCTGTCGCCCCATCAGGCCGAACGCGCCACGCTGGCGGCGTGGAAATTGGGGCGCTCGGCACGCTTCACCGTCGCGAGCTATGACGATCCCTTGCCGGACGCCCCCTATGATTTGATCGTCGCGGTCGAATCGCTGGCGCATTCGCGCGATCTCAAACGCTCGATCGCCAATCTGGCGCGCGGGCTGGATGGCGGCGGCAGGCTGATCGTCGTCGATGATATTCGCGTTTGCGAACCCGACGATCCCGACGCGCGCGATTTCGTCGACGGCTGGCAAACGCCAAGCTTCCACAGCGAGGCCGAATGGCGGGCGGCGTTCGACGCGGCGGCGATGCGCGTGGACCTTATGCGCGATTTGTCGCCGCTGATGGTCCATCGCGATCCCGTCGCCCGGCGCACGCTGGAAATCCTGAATGCCGCGACGTCGTTCCTGATCCCGCCCTTGCGGCCGTTGCTGGCGTCCCATCGCGGCGGCCTGGCGCTGGAACGGCTGCATGCGCGCGGTGCGGCGCGCTACGCGCTGTTCGCGGCTTCGGTATAGTGCCTCATGCCGATTCGCGAACGAGGCCCGAAATCGTCCGAAACCGCCGAGACCGTGGCGCTGCAAGCGCTCGGCTTCCTGGCGGCGGACGACGATATTCTGGCGCGCTTCATGGCGCTCGCCGGATTGTCGGTCGATGAGCTTCGCACGCGCGCGGGCGATCCCGCTTTCCTCGGCGGCGTGTTGGATTTCGTGCTCGAGGACGAAAAACTGCTGCTCGAGTTTTGCGAGAAGGCGCAGTTGAAGCCCGCGACGATCGCGCGCTTGCGCGCCGATCTGCCCGGCGCCCCCGTCTGGGAATGAAGACCGATCTGCCGATCGAAGCGGCGCTGCCCGAATTGCTGGCGGCGTTGTCGGCCAAGCCCAACGCCGTGCTGGAAGCCCCGCCCGGGGCCGGCAAAACCACGCGTGTACCCTTGGCATTGCTCGACGCGGCGTGGGCCAAGGGCGGCAAAATCCTGGTGATGGAACCGCGCCGGATCGCGGCGCGCGCCGCCGCAAGGCGCATGGCGCAGATGCTGGGCGAGGAGGTCGGCGGGACGGCCGGCTATCGCGTGCGTTTGGACTCCCGCGTCGGGCCCAAAACGCGGATCGAAGTCGTCACCGACGGGTTGTTCGCGCGGCGCATCCAGAACGACCCGTCGCTTGACGGCATCTCGGCGCTGCTGTTCGACGAATTCCACGAACGCGGCCTCGAAAGCGATTTGGGCCTCGCCCTCGCATTGGAAGCCCAGCGCGAGCTTCGCCCCGATCTGCGCATTCTGGTGATGTCGGCCACACTGGACGGTGTCGCGGTCGCCAAGCTATTGGGCGACGCGAGCACCGTCCGCTCGTTGGGGCGCGCCTATCCGGTGGCGCTCGAATGGCAGGACCGGCCCGACGACCGCCAATTATTCGACACGCTGGCGCGCACCGTGCGGCGCGCCTTGTCCGCGCATCCGGGCGACGCGCTGGTGTTCCTGCCCGGCATCGCGGAGATACGCCGCACCGCCGATCGGCTCGGCGATCTCGGGGCCGAATTCGACGTGCTGCCGCTCTACGGCGATTTGTCGGCCGAGGCGCAGGATCGCGCGATCCGCCCCAGCCCCAAAGGCCGGCGCAAGGTGGTGCTCGCGACATCGATCGCCGAGACGAGCTTGACCATCGAAGGCACCGCCATCGTCGTCGATAGCGGTTTGAAACGCGCGCCGCGTTTCGATCCGCGCACGGGCATGTCGCGCCTCGCCACCGTGCGCGTCAGCCAAGCGGCGGCCGAACAGCGCGCCGGACGCGCGGGCCGCACGGGGCCGGGCGTGTGCTATCGGCTGTGGGGCGAGGCGGAGCATCGCCAGTTGGCGCGCTATGATCGGCCGGAAATCGCCGACGCCGATCTCGCCCCCTTGGCGTTGGAACTCGCGGCCTGGGGCGAGGGCGATCCGGCGCGGCTCGCACTTCTCGATCCGCCGCCGACGGCCAGCTATGCGCAAGCGCGCGGACTGCTCGCCGAACTCGGCGCGCTCGATGATCAAGGCCGCATCACCGCGCATGGCCGCAAGATGGCGGAACTCGCCGCACACCCGCGCCTCGCGCATATGATGATCGCGGCCAAGGATCTGGGTATTGCGGCACTAGCATCAGAAGTCGCCGCGTTGATCGAAGAACGCGATGTGATCCGCGGCGTGCGCGAGGCCGATTTGCGCCCGCGTCTCGAACTTCTGCGCCGCGATGCGTCCGGTATTGGCGGGGCGGCGATCGACAAGGGCGCATTGATGCGCGCGCGCGAGGCGGCGAAAGTGTGGCGCAAGCGCTTGGGCGTGTCGCCCGACGGCGAAGGTTTGGGCCGGGCGGGCGAAGCTTTGGCGCTCGCTTATCCCGATCGCGTCGCCAAGCGGCGCGGCGGGGCGGGGCGCGGCTTTCTGCTTGCCTCCGGCCGGGGCGCGGTGTTCGCCGAGCCCGAGCCGTTGTCGGCCGAGGATTACGTCGCCATCGGCGATCTGGACGCGGGCGAACGCGAAGCGCGGATTTTCTCGGCGCTGCCGTTGACGCGCGCGGATATCGAGGAACTTTTCGCCGACCGGATCGTCGAAGAACGCATCGTCGAATGGGATGCGCGCGCCGAGGCGGTCACCGCCGTGCGCCGACGGCGTTTCGGCGCCGTGCTGCTGGAGGAAAAACCCGCGAGCGATCTCGCTGCCGGTGAAACGCAAAGCGCCATGCTCGCCGGGATCCGCGCGATGGGGCTCGCCTGCCTGCCATGGACCAAGGGCGCGATCCAATTGCGCGCGCGCATCGGTTTTCTCCATCGCGAATTGGGCGGCGAATGGCCCGACTTGTCCGATGCCGGTTTGCTCGCCGATCTCGATACCTGGCTGGGGCCCTATCTCGACAGGCGCGTGCGCCGTTCGCATCTCGCCGATCTCGATCTGCATGAGATCCTGATGGCGCGGCTCGATTGGCCGTTGCGCCAAGCGTTGGAACGCGAGGCGCCCACGCATTTGGATGTGCCGTCGGGCTCGCGCATTCCGGTCGATTACGAGCAGGGCGATATTCCAGTACTCGCCGTGCGGCTCCAGGAGATGTTCGGCTGTGCCGATACGCCCACCCTCGCCAACGGGCGCGTCAAAGTGCTGCTGCATTTGTTGAGCCCGGCGCGCCGCCCGATGCAGGTGACCCGCGATCTCGCCGGGTTCTGGTCGGGCACCTATAAAGACGTGAAGCGCGATCTGAAGGGCCAGTACCCCAAGCATTCCTGGCCCGACGATCCGCTGGCCGCCGCCCCCACGGCGCGCGCCAAACCGCGAGGCACGTGATGCTCGCGGAGATGCTTCTCTACCGCCTTACGCGCGTCGAACCCTGGATCGACAAGCTCGGCTATCGCGAAGGGGCGGTGCGGCTATGGTCGCGGGCGAAGCGCCAGCGCAAAGCCTGGGCGTCGCACACCGCCCGCACGCGCGAAGAAGTGCTGGCCGGGATCGCTTCGTGCGCCAAGCGGCGCACGGCGCTGATCCTGGGCTCGGGCGTGTTGTCGGATGTGCCCTTGGCCGAGCTGTCGGCCGCGTTCGAGCGCGTCGTGCTCGCCGATATCGTCCATCTGCCGACGATCAAGTGGCGCGCCCGGCGCTTTGCCAATGTGACGCTCGCGACGGTCGATCTGACCGGGGTGGGGCAGGCGCTCGCCGCGTCGGCCGAGAAGCCTTGGCCGTCGCCCGGTAGCGTCTATGGCCACGACGATCCGACGATCGATTACGTCGTGTCGTTGAATCTCGTCTCGCAATTGCCGCTGACCCCGTGCGACCGGGTGGAGGCGGCGTTGGGCCTGGCGGAAGGGGCGGCGGACGATTACGGACGGGCGATCGTCGCCGCACATTTCGTTCATTTACGGGGATTTCGGGCGGCCCGGGTGCTGGTCATCGGCGACCGGCAACGCGTCTATCGCGACCGGGAAGGCCGGGTTTTCGAGACCGAAGACGCACTTTTGGGTGAGCCGATCCCCGTTCCGGACGCCGAATGGGACTGGGACGTGGCCCCGCTGGGCGAGGCGGATCGAAGATATTCGATCCGCAACCGGGTTTTTTGCGTTCGAGAGCTGCGCGATTCCAGGTGATTTGTTAGATTCGACGTGCGCTCGAATCATTTTCCGGGATCTGGCCTATGCGCGTCGCCGTCGTGCAGATGAATTCGCAGGAGAACAAGGACGCCAATCTGCGTCAGGCCGAAAGCCTGATCGAGGCGGCCGTGGCGGCCGAACGGCCCGATCTTGTCGTGCTGCCGGAAGTCTTCACCCTGATGGGCGAAAGCCGCGACGCCAAACGCTTGGCGGCGGAGGACGAAGGGGCGGGCGACGCGTGGAAGCTGCTGTCGGGCCTCGCCAAGAAGCACGGCATTTACGTGCATGGCGGCTCGATCCTGGAAAAATCCGGCGCCGACAAGATCTTCAATACGACGTTCGTGTTCGACCGCGCGGGCAAGCAGATCGCCAAATATCGCAAGATCCATTTGTTCGACGTGACCACGCCCGACGGCCAAAGCTATCGGGAGTCGGCGACGTTCGATGGCGGGTCGGACATCGTCACCTATCAGGCCGATGGCGTGACCGTGGGCTGCACGATCTGCTACGACATGCGCTTTCCGGAGCTTTATCAGGCGCTGGCGAAAAAGGGTGCCGACGTCATCATGGTTCCCGCCGCCTTCACGCTGCAGACCGGCAAGGATCATTGGGAAGTCCTGCTGCGCGCGCGCGCGATCGAAACCGAAACCTATATCGTCGCGGCGGCCCAAGCGGGCACGCATGCCAATGGGACGCGCGCTTGCTGGGGCCATTCGCTGATCGCCGATCCGTGGGGCCTCGTGCTTGCGCGCGCGCAGGAAGGGATCGGCTTCGCGTCCGCGCGGCTCGATATGGATTATCTGCGCACGGTGCGCGGCCGGATTCCGGTCATGCAGCACAAGCGTATCTGAGGAGAGGGAAAGCGAAGATGCGTAGGATCCGTCTCGCCGCTTTGGTTCTGCCTGCCGCGCTGTTCGCCGGTGCGGCCTTCGCGCAAAGCCCGGTCTTGGGCGAAGGGATGCAAGCGCTCGCCCAAGCCCGCTTCGGCGAGGCGGTGCGCGTCTTGGGTCCGCTCGCCCAGCAAGGCAATCCGGAAGCGCAATACGCGATCGGCACGATGTACGCCAACGGCGACGGCTTGCCGCAGGACACGGCGCGCGCCGAACGCCTGTTCCGCGCCGCCGCCGCGCAAGGCCACGAAAAAGCGCGCGAGCAGATCGAATTCCTGCGCGCGATGCGCCCGCCCGCCCCGGTGCAGACCGCGTCGGCTGCCGCCGCCGCGTCGATCGTTTCGCCCGCGGCCGCCGCAACGCCGCCCGCCACGGGAACATGGCGCGTGCAGCTGGGCACCGTCGCCAACGCCGATGTCGCGCAAAGCGAGTTCAAGCGTCTTGCGCGCCGCTTCGGCGAGATTCTGGACGGCGCGCAGCTCGTGACCGTGCCGTTCACCATGCCCGACGGGTCGGGCGTGGTGCGCATTCAAGCCGGGCCTTACGCCGAAACGCGCGCGCGCGACGTGTGCACGCGCTTGCGCGAGCTCAACACGGGTTGTCTGTTGGTGAAGCCCGAAGGCTAAGGCGACTTAGCCTTCGACGACCGGATTCATCCGCCGGAACATGTCCGGGTCGGTCAGCGCCGCCAGCGAGAAGGTGCGCTGAATCGACGCGTTGTCGATGCGGCGCAGCCGCGCATGGGGGATTTTATTGGGGTCGGAAAAGACAAGCTCGACTTCCCAATTGATCGAATCCCGACCCACGGAGATGTAACGGTCGCCCACTTTGGGCGCATCGGACTTATTGCGGAACATGGACAAGGGGCGGGACTCGTTCGTCGTTGGATTCGCGTAAGTTGGAGCGAATCTAAGCGGGTGAAGCCCCGCCGTAAAGTCTATTGAAAGAAAAGGGGGAGGGCTTGCACCCTCCCCCTCGGGCCATCCGGAGCTCCCCCCCGAGAGCCGGATAGCGGCGCTAGCCGAAGCCAGCGCTGTCCCAACGACGAGGCCTATAGAAGCGCAAGCGCCGCCACGGCTCATTGATTTGGATCAATTAGGCCGACCAGAACCAGGTCAGCTCGTGCTTGTTGTGGAACAGATGCATGAGCCGCGAATTCGGAATCGCGGCGAAACGCTGTGCCGTTTCGTGATCGGTCGGGCCCTGGAATTTCAGGGTGCAGATGATGTTCTTCGCCATGCCGGCCGCGCGCCATTTCTCGATCAGATCGAAAAGCCGGGCGGGATAGCAGATGACGTCGGAGAACAGCCAATCGACCGGCCCGACGCTGGCGGGCTCCAACGCGAAGGCGCTGTCCTTTTTGTAGGACACACCTTTCATCTTCGCGATTTCGGGGTCGAGCGGCGCCTTGTCGATCGCCAGCACGTTCGCGCCCAGTTTGGCGAGGACCCAGGTCCAACCGCCGGGCGAAGCGCCCAGATCGATGCAGCTTTGTCCCGGCCCGGGCATCGCACCGTTGAGCGTCAGCGATTCCCAAAGCTTGAGATAGGCACGATTGGGCGGGCCTTCGCGGTCTTCGATGAAATGGCATTCGCCGTCGGGGAAGGGCGAGGAGCAGCGCTGCGCCGCCAGCATTTTATCGGGGGCGATCAGCGCGAAGGCGCCCAACGGCGCCGCCGGTTTGGGGGTGCCGAAGACCAGCGGCTTGGCGGAGACTTTGGGCAGATTCTCGACGATCAACGCCGCGCGACGGTGATGCGCGTAATCGTGCAGCGCCCAGTTCCTTTGCAGCGCGCGCAAGGCTTTCGCCGCTTGGCCGATCGAGGGCACGGGCAGTTCCTGGACGTCGTGCCAGATATTCTGCGCCCAGGCGCTGGGACGTGCGTCGCCTTCATAGACGAGCAAGCGGCCATATTCGGCGGCGGGGACGCCCAATTCCTCGCGCAAGGGCGCGTCGTAGCCCTCGGCGGCCAGATACGCGGTGCGGGTCACTTGGCTTGCGCCAATCGCACGCCGGGATCGACCGCGAAATACGCGATCTCTTTGATCAGCTTGTTGACGATCGCGAAGGCGAAGCTTTCGAAATCGTCGACCGCGATGACGAAGGCGCCGGGCCCGCCGATCACCTGCTCGCGATAGAATTCGTCCAGCGGCGGCTGCGGGAAGGCGCGCTGACCGAAGCCGCCGGGATTGGGATTGTCGTTCATGATGACAAGGCCGTTGATCACGATGCCCTTGGCCACCGCTTCGTCGCGCGCGACGAAAGCGGGGCGGCCGGAATTGTTGATGCCGTCGCCGGAAACGTCGATCACCCGGCGCCGCCCCTTATAGCGCTGTCCGAACAATTTCGACGAGTGATCGATGGCGCCGGAAATCGACGTCCAGCCCCAGAAGCTGCGCGGCGCGGCCAGGACGCGATCGGCGAACAGCTCGCCCGATTCAGCGTCGGACACCAGCGTCCACGGCACCACCGTTTGCTGGAACTCCGATCCCGACCATTCGACATAGGCGACCGCGATGCGGCGCAAGCCGTTCGACTGGATCGCCTTGATGACGTTGGGATGGGTGAAGGCCTGGGCGTAACCGCGCCGTTGCAGGTCGAATTCCAGATCGTCGACCGAGCGCGACACGTCGACCGCCAAGACGAGCTCGAGATCGACGTCGTCGGAATCCTGCGCGTCCGGCGCGCCCGGAAAAACCGTCAGCGCCGTCAACGCCGCAAAGCCCGAGACCAACGACCGCCGACCGAGACGCATAGCCGCCTCCTTCGCACGACAGAAGCTTGAGCCTATCGCGATTCCCGCCTCGCGTGCCAGACTGGTGCCTTACCGCGATGGTCGCTTTCGTTCGTTATTCGCCGCTGCTGCTGCTTGCCCTGGTTTTGGCCGTGCCGATCGCCGGACCGGACGCTTTGCGTTGGCCGATTTACGCCACAATGCTGATCTGGCTGGCGGGTGTCATGCACCGCACGGGCAAGGCCGAACGCGGCTTTTTGGCGGCCGTGGCCGCGAGCGTGGCCTGGATTTCGATCTTCGCGGCGGCACCCGGTGCGATCCTGGTCCAAGCCGCCGATCGCGGCGCGCAATTCGTGGGCATGATGGTGGCGCTGGGCCTGCTGCGCGATGCGGCGCGAAACTCCAGCATCGTCCGGGATTGCGGCGTTTGGCTGATCGCGCAGAAACCGGCTTGGCGCTTCCTGGCGATCGCGGCGGGCGGCCATGGTTTCGGCGTGGCGCTGAATATGGGCGCTATTTTGCTGCTCGGCACGCTGATCAAGCGCTCGAACACGTTGGACGCCGCCGGCGGCGACGCGCGCGTGGTCGCGATCCGCGAGGAACGGATGAACGTCGCCCTGATCCAGGGGTTTTTCTCGATGATGCTGTGGTCGCCGATGGCGATCTCGGTCGCGTTCTCGCTCGCCCTCGTGCCCGGCGTCACCTGGTTCGATATCGGCGCGCCGGCGTTGGGCTTGACCGCGTTGTTCTTCGCGCTCGCCTGGCTGCTCGACCGGATCAAATTTCCGCCAAGCCGCAGCCTCGCCCCGCCGCGCGAAGGTGCTTCGCCGCCGGTAGCGATGGCGCTGCCGATGGCGGGGTTGATCCTGGGGCTGGTCGGGCTGGTGTTGAGCGTCAAAGCCTATCTGCATTACGGCATGATCGACGCGATCACGAATGTCGCGGCGTTGTTCGGCTTGGCGTGGCTCTATGCGGGCTATCATGGCCGCCTGCAGCGCCCGCTGACGGCGGCGATCCAGCATTTGCGCCGCCACGCGGTCGAGGTCATGCCCGAAATGCGGCCCGAGACCATCGTTCTCGCCTCGGCCAGCTTCCTCGGCGTCGCCTTGGCGTTTTTGACGCGCCAATGGGGCGTTTCGGGTTTGCTCGACGCCTTGCACGCGCCGGGCTGGGCGCTTGCCGTCGGGATCGTGCTGTTCGTCGTCGCCGGCGGCCAGATCGGGATCGTCGCGATGGTCACGACCGCGATCGCCGGCGGCGCCGTTCTGGGCATGAAAGCTGCGCCGCTCACGCCCGTGGCACTGGTGCTGACCTTGCAGGTCGGCTGGACGCTGTCGGCCGTGCTGTCGGCCTATTCGGGCGGGACGATGCTGCTCGCGCGCATCGCCGAGGTGTCGCCCGCCGTCACGCGGCGCTGGAATCTGCCCTGGGCCGCGCTTTGTTTTGGAATTTATGCCGGTCTCGCCTATCTGTTCTATTGAACCGGATGCGCACGAATCCAATATAAGTAACGTCCCGCATTCAGCCGAAGGCCGTCGGCGAATTATTGTGCGGGGTGCATAATTCGATTTGCGGGGTGGTCTGGGCTAGACGAGGCGCGTCCCGGGAAGGAACATATTTCCGATGTCGCATGAAACCCCCCTTGTCGCCACGATCGCGGTCGGTCTCGGCCTCGCCTTTCTCCTCGGTCTGCTCGCCCAAAAACTCCGTTTGCCGCCGATCGTCGGCTATCTGACCGCCGGCATCATGGCGGGGCCCTTTACGCCCGGCTACGTCGCCGATCCGAAAATCGCCGCCGAACTCGCCGAAATGGGCGTGATCCTGCTGATGTTCGGCGTCGGCCTGCATTTCTCCTTGAAGGATCTTCTGTCGGTCAAAGGCATCGCCGTGCCCGGCGCCATCGGGCAGATCGCCTGCGCCGTATTGCTCGGCATGGGCCTGTCTTGGGCGATGGGCTGGGACATCGCGGGCGGGTTGATCTTCGGCTTGGCGCTGTCGGTCGCCTCGACCGTCGTGCTGCTGCGCGCCTTGCAGGAACGCCGCTTGGTCGAAACCGAGCGCGGACGCATCGCGGTCGGCTGGTTGATCGTCGAAGATCTCGTGATGATTTTGACGCTCGTCCTGCTGCCGGTCGTCGCCGGTCTCAGCAAGGGCGGGGTGGAAACGCTGACCGCGCCGTTGCCCAGCTGGATCCTGTCGCTGGGCTTGCCCACTTTCGCGGGCATCGTGCTGCTGACGGCGGTGAAGGTCGGGTTGTTCGTCGCGACGATGCTGATCGTCGGCCGGCGCCTTATTCCCTGGCTGCTGCATTACGTGGCGCACACGGGCTCGCGCGAATTGTTCCGGCTGTCCGTACTGGCCATCGCCATGGGCGTCGCGTTCGGTGCGGCCAAGCTGTTCGACGTGTCCTTCGCGCTGGGCGCCTTCTTCGCGGGCATGATCCTGGCGGAATCGCCTTTGTCGCATCAGGCCGCTCGCGAAACGCTGCCCTTGCGCGACGCGTTCGCGGTGCTGTTCTTCGTCTCGGTCGGCATGTTGTTCGATCCGGGCACGCTGCTGCGCGATCCTTTGCCGCTGCTCGCCACGATCGTGATCGTCATTCTGGGCAAGTCGCTCGCCGCTTATTGGATCGTGCGCGCCTTCGGCCATAGCCATGCCAAGGCGCTGACGATTTCCGCGAGCCTCGCCCAGATCGGCGAGTTTTCGTTCATCCTGGCGGTGCTCGGCGTCGAGCTTGGCGTGCTGCCGGAAGAAGGCCGCGATCTGATCGTCGCGGGCGCCATCCTGTCGATCCTGGCGAACCCGTTCATCTTCCAAGCGCTCGACCGCCATCTCGGCCCCGATCCGGACGGCGAGAAGGCCGCCGCCTCCGCCGTCGCCGTCGCCCCGGTCGAGCCGCCGCAAGCGGCCAAGGCCCCGGTGCTGCTGGTCGGCCATGGCCGTGTCGGCGCCAAGATCAGCCAAGCGCTGCTCGATCACGGTCACGCGCTGACCGTGATCGACGACAATGCCGAAGCGCTCGACGCGCTGTCCGAAACCAAGGCCACGCGCCACGGCGCCGGGTTCGCGAGTTTCACCGAAACGATGGGCGAGAAGCTGCGCGATTTCGGCTGGATCCTGATCGCGATCCCCGATCCGTTCGAAGCGGGATCGATGGTCGAAACCGCGCGCCGCTTGGCGCCGAATTCGCGCATCATCGCGCGCGCGCATTCGGAAGAAGCGGTCGCGCATCTGCGCGGGCTCGGCGCGGACGAGGTGTTGATGGCCGAGCACGAAGTGGCGCTGGCGATGATCCGCGTCGTCGACGGCAGCGTGATCGCTTAGGCGAGCAGCTTCAGCATTTCGGTGTAGCGCGCGTCGCTCGCCGCGATCAGGAACGGGCCGACATGGCGGCGCGCATCGTAAGCTGCGCGCTCGGGCGCAAAACCCACGGCGCAACCCATTTCCGCCGCCGCCAACGCGCCCGCCGCATGGTCCCACGGCAAGGTGCGCGAGAAACACGCGAAGCCGTAGCGCCCGCGCGCGAGGTTCAAATACGCGGCCCCGCCGCAGCGTTCCTCGATCAGCGTATAGCGCCCGTCTTCGCGCGCCTTGATCCGCGCGTTCTTGGCGTAGATGGCGCCGGTCATCGGCGCGTCGGGCGAGACGCGCACTTGCTTGCCGTTGAATTCCGCACCCAGGCCTGCGCGCGCCGTCAGCGTGTCGCCGTCCAGCGGCGAATGGATCCAGCCCGCGACCGGCCGGCCGCGCTGGGCCAGCGCCACGATGGTGCAAAAGGGCGCCTGCCCTTTGGCGAAATTATAGGTGCCGTCGACAGGATCGATGATCCACACCGGATCGTCGCCGGCCAGGGCGTCCAGCACCGCGCGGTCCTTGGCGACGGCTTCTTCGCCCACGACCTTGCTGCCGGGCAAGGCGGCGGCCAAAACGGGGGTCAGCAGCGCCTCGGCCTCGAGATCCGCGGCGGTGACGTAATCGTCCGGACCTTTCAGGTCGATTTCGTGCGCGGCTAGCGCCTGGAAACGCGGCAGGATGGCGCGTTTGCCGATCTCGACGATCGTTTGGGAAATGCGGGCGATGAATTCGTTATCGAGGGGGGACATGCCCCTTCTATAGCGCGAAACCCGGTCAGCGCACGAGTTTCAGCAGCGCCGTGCCGGTCAATGTCGAGGCGATCGAGGCGGCGCGCGCCAGATCGAGTTTTTCCTTCATCACCGTCACGGCGATGATCGCGGCGAACACGATCCCGGTTTCGCGCAAGGCCGAGACGAGGGCGAGCGGGGCGTTGGCCATCGCCCACATCACGACCCAGGCGGAGACGAAGCTGAGCGCCCCGGCCGCCGACCCCATACGCAGCGCGCGCAACGGCGGCCAGGGTGTGCGCACCCCGCGCAGGATCGTGGCGCTGATCACGGTCAGCGACGCGGTCAGCAGCATCATCCAGGCCATATAGCCTTCGACATTGCCCGCGATCCGCACGCCGATGCCGTCGACCAGCGTGTAGCAGCCGATGATGCAACCCGCGAACAGCGCCCACAGGATCGGCGCCTTGTTGCGCAGGATTTCGCCCTTGCGGCGCGCCAGCGCCAGGCTGGCGATGCCCGCCGATATCAGCAGGATCGCGATCTTGGCGCCCAACGACAATGTTTCGCCCAGCGCCAGCACCGACACGGACGCGACGATCAACGGCGCGGTGCCGCGCGCCAGCGGATAGACCTGGCTGAAATCGCCGCTGCGATAGGCGTGCTGCAACACGATCAGATAGGCGGTGCTGAGGATGCCGCTGGCGAAGATGAAGGGCCATGCCTCGGGAATAAGGGGTGCTGCGTTGGCCAGCAGAATCAGCGACAGCACGATCTGCGTCGCCGACATGGCGACGAGCCCCGCTAGCCTGTCGCCGTCGGCCTTGATCAACGCGTTCCACGTCGCGTGGATCAGCGCGGAGGCGAGGACGGCGGCGAAGACCGTGAAGCTCATTTCGTGTCGACGATCTCGTTGAGGGCGGGGAGGCCGCCGAATTTCGGCGCTTCGGCTTCCCAGATCGGTTTCATCGCGTCGCGCCACGGGGCTTCGTCGACCTTGTGGACCGTCATGCCCTTTTGCGTCATGCGCGCGACGGCGGCCGCTTCCTGTTCCTTGTGCAGGCCGTTGATGAACGCCGCCATCTCGACCGCGATCGCACCTAGCGCCGTGCGCTGCTCGCCGGTCAGGCGGTCCCAATAGCGGCGCGAGAACACGATGGCGCCGACCGACCAGATATGCCCGGTTTCGGTCAGATGGGGGGCGACTTCGTAAAGCCGCAGCGTTTCGATCGGGCCCTTGGTCAGATCCATCAGATCGGCCACACCGGTCGCCAGCGCGTTATAGGTCTCGGTGATCGGGATCGGCGTCGGGTTGGCGCCCAGATTGCGCCAGATCGCGATATGCAGCGGGCTTTGCAGCACGCGCATCGTCTTGCCGTTGACGTCGCCCACGCTCGTCACCGGCTGGCGCGACAGCAAATGGCGCGCGCCATAGGTGAAGAACGACGCGACCTCGAAACCTTGCGCGCGATAGAGCGCCTTGTAGCGTTCGCCGATCGGGCCTTGCATGACCTTGTCGACATGGTCCCAATCGCGGAACACGAAGGGCATGTCGAAGATCTGGCCTTCGGGCACCCATTGCGACAAGGCGGCGAGGGTCGTGTCCGCCGCCTGGATCGAGCCCAGGCGCATGCCTTCGGCGTTTTCGCGCTCGCCGCCCAATTGGCCCGCCGGGAAGATTTGCAGATCGATGGCGCCGGATGTGCGTTCCTTCGCGAGTTCCGCGAAGCGGCGCCACATTTGCGTATTCGGCGCGCCCTCGGGCTGCACCACGCCGACGCGCGCGGCGTTGGCGCGGGTCTGCGCGATCGCCGGGGCGGCGAGAAAGGTGAAGGCGGCGCCCAAGGCGGCCTGGCGGCGGGTGAGTTTCGTCATCAGCGTCTCCCTTAGAGACCCAGCCATAGCAGACCCATCGTAAGGGCGGGAATGAAAGTCACGAGGAGCAGGGCTGCCAGCAACGCAATCAAAAACGGTATCAGCGCCACGAAGACCGACATCACCGGCAGGCGGGTGATCGTGGCGACGATGAAGGCGAGGATGCCGAAAGGCGGTTTCAGCCCGCCGATCATCAAATTGCAGATGACGATCAGCGCGAAATGCACGGGCTCGACGCCGAAGCGTGTCGTCAGCGGCAGGAAAAGCGGCGCGAAAATCAGCATCGCCGCCCCGATATCCATCACCATGCCGGCGAGGAGTAAAACCCCGTTTAGAAAAAGTAACATCACCCATTTCTGGACGAGCCATGTCTCGCCGAATTCCACGATCGCCTGCGGGACATGCTCAGTCGTCAGCACGAAGCCGAAGGGCGTGGCCGCCCCGATCAGCAAGCCGATCATCGCGGAATCGAGCGCCGTCTGGCGCAAGCTCCGCCAAAGTTCGGCGGGCGATAGGCCGCGATTGAGCCACAGCCCGGCGGCGAAGGCGAAGGCCACCGCCATCGCTCCGGTCTCGGTCGGCGTGGCGATGCCCAAACGCAGCGTGGCGACGATGAACACCGCCAAGGCGATGACCGGTATCGCGGCGGCCATCGCCTGGCCGCGTTCGGCCCAGCTCGCGCGCGTTGCGTTGGCTTTATAGCCGCGCGATTTTGCGACCGCCCACACCGTCAGCATCAACGCGCCCGCGAATAACAGGCCGGGCACGATTCCGGCGACGAACATCTGTCCGACCGAAATGCCGGTGGCGGCCCCCACGATCAGCATGCCGATCGACGGCGGGATGATGTTGTCGGTCATCGACGCGGCGGCGCAAACGGCCGCGGCGAAAGGCGGCTTGTAGCCGTCCTTCACCATCGCGGGATACATCAGCCGCGCGTTAAGCGCGGCGTTGGCGTTGGACGATCCCGACACGCCGCCATACATCGTCGCGGCGACGATGGTGACTTGCGCGAGGCCCGCACGCATATGACGCACCAGCGTATGCGCGAAATCGATCAGGCGTTTGGCGAGGCCGCCGACATCCATTAAGGCACCCGCCAGCAGGAATAGCGGGATCGCCAACAGCAGGAATTGCCCCGATCCGCGCACGATGTTTTGCGCGATTGCGGCGGGCGGCAGCACGCCCACCGATAGATCGGCGAGGAACACGGATAGCAGCATCGCGAAGGCGATGGGCATGCCCAGCGCCATGCCGCCCAGGAACACGACGATCAGCATCGTCAGCGGGGCGACCGGCGGCAGCGCGATCGAATCGGCGGCGAAGTGGAACGCGGCGCCCAAAGCGACGGCCAAGGCGCCGAGATATTTTCCTTCGTCGCGGTCGAGATCGCGAAGCGCGATGTAGATCAGCCCCGCGACGCAGCTCGCCGGGATGCCGGCATATTGCAGCCACGCGGGCAGGGCGAGGGCGGTGGATTTACCGCCGATCAGATCGAGCAATTCCTGCGCGCCGGTCATCAGCACGATGGTCGTGTAAGCGACGGCAGCGTCGATCAGCACTTGATGGATCTTGCGCGCGCGCGGCGGCAGAAGTTTCTCGAAGCCGCCGATGGCGATATGCAAGCGCCCGCGATGGGCAAGCGGCACGCCCAGGAAGATCAGATAGATGAACAGCCACTGGCCCGCTTCGCCGGTCCAAGTCAGCGACGCGGCGAAGATATAGCGCGAGATCACGCCCGCCAGCGTCGTCGCGGCGATGGCGACGAGGCAGAAGACGGCGGCCGCCCCAAGGCCCGCATCGAGCGCGTCGAGCAGCCGTGTCGCCGCCTTGCGCATTATTCGCGTTCAGCGCCGCTTGGGCGCGCGCGCGTAATCGTCGGACAGGCGCTCGATATCGGATTCTTCCAGGCGCGGCCCGTATTGGATTTCGATCAGCACCAGCGGCGCTTTGCGATCATTCTCCAGCCGATGGATCGTTTTGCGCGGGATCACCACGGTGCCGCCCACACCCAGGCGCTTGCTGCGCGTGCCCAGCGTCACCTTGCCTTCGCCCGCGACCACGACCCAACGCTCGGTGCGGCCTTCGTGGCGCTGCAACGACAGGCGATGGCCGGGCGACACTTCGATGCGTTTGACCGCGAAGCCGACGCCCGTATCGGTCACGCGCCAATTCCCCCAGGGGCGCTTGCCCTTCTGGCCGGTCTTGTATCCATTCACCTGTTTCGCGCGCGTCGCGGGCATGGGCGATATTCCACTCTTTGGACTGTTCCGAGCCGTTGCGGATCGGCATCATGCTCGTTTCAGGCTTCCAGTGCCAGAGTTGGAAATGCGTTCCGTCCTTGCCGTCCTTGCCGTTTCCGCCGCCCTGATTTCGCCCGCCCGCGCCCAAGCGCCCGCCGGGGAAATAGCGCTCGTCTGCTCGTTCCTGGAGGAATGGTGCCGCCTGATGGCGACATCGTTCGAGCGCGACACCGGTATCCGCGTCGCCATGCTGCGCAAATCGACCGGCGAGGCTTATGCCCAGATCAAGGCCGAGGCCGCGCGCCCGCGCATCGACGTGTGGTGGGGCGGGACGGGCGATCCGCATGTCCAGGCCGCCGCCGACGGGTTGACCGAAGCCTATCGCTCGCCGCTTTTGGCGGAGCTTCGCCCTTGGGCGCGCGAACAGGCCGAGGCGACGGGCTATCGCGCCTATGGCGTGATCGCGGGGGCGCTGGCGGTCGCCTATAACGCGCCCGCGTTGCGCGCCAAGAACATCGCCCCGCCGCGCTGCTGGACCGATCTCGCCGATCCGCGTTTCAAGGGCCTGATCCAATCGAACGACCCGACCGCGTCGGGGACCGGCTATGCCTATCTCGCCACGGTCGTCACGTTGATGGGCGAGGACGCGGCCTTCGCGTATCTGAAAGCGGTTCACGCCAACGTGAATTCCTATGCGCGTTCGGGCTCGATCCCCGCGCGCTCGGTCGCCACGGGCGAATCGCCGGTCGGCATCACGTTCCTCGACAACGCGCTGTTCCAAATGGCGCAGGGTGCCCGCGACATGGTGCCCTTGGCGCCGTGCGAGGGCACGAGCTTCGAGGTTGGTTCCATGTCGATCGTGAAGGGGGCCCGCAATATGGAGGGCGCCAAGCGCTTCCACGATTGGGCGTTGTCGGCATCGGCCCAAGCCTTGGGCGTGAAGGCGGCAATGTCGTTCTCGATCCCGTCGAACATGAACGCGGCTTTGCCCGAAGGACTGCCCGATCCCGCGACGATCAAGACCGTCGATTACGATCACGCGCATTTCGGCGATCCGCAAACCCGCGCGCGCCTGCTGCGCCGTTTCGAAACCGAGATTCGAGGTAACGCTCCCTGATGGCCCGTATCACGCCGCTGCCGCCCGAAGGTTTCGGGCGCTACACCTGGAACAACGGCAAGGTCGCGGTGATCGATATCGCCTCGCGCTATCGCGATGGCGCCGCCGAACGCGATTGGCCGGCCACGTTGTGGCGGTTGGGCCAGACCGCGATCGTCGAGGAATCGCGCTTTTCCGATTTGTCGGGTTTCGGGCGCTTGCAAGTCGTCACGCGCGGCAAGGGCCTGACCTTGCACACCGACGACGGCGCCGTGCATCGCGATTTGTCGCGCGCGTTCGACGTGGTGCGCTACGACGGGGCGACGAAGCTCACCGCCAGAATCGCCGACGGCCCGGTCGAGGTGTTGAACCTGATCTATCGCGCCGATTCGTTCGACGCGGATCTGTTCGTGCCGCTGGGCGACGTCGCGCTCAATCCGGGCGAACATGTGCTCTACGCGTCGGGCAATCCCGCGCGCGTGACGATCGACGGCATGTTCTTCGAACTGCCGGCCGGGCACGCGTTGAAGGTCGACGGGGCCGCCAAACTATCGACGACCGGCGGGCCGATCTTCGCGGCGAGCCTTACTTCTCGCTGAACGCGGCGTCGAGCGAGCGGTAGATCGGGTTCAGCAGATAGCGCAGCACCGTGCGCTCGTCGGTGCGGATATCGGCCAGCACCGTCATACCCGGCACCAAGCGATTGCGCTGCGGATCGTTGCCCGCGTAATCGCGTTCCAGCGTCACGATCGCGCGATAGAACGGGCGGCCCTGCGGATCGGTGAAGGTGGAGGCGGAGATATGCCGCACCGTGCCCGGCACGTTGCCGAAGCGCGCGAAGTCGAAGGTCGAAACCTTGACCGCGACGTGCTGGCCCACACGGATCTGTCCGATATCGGAGGGCTGCACGCGCGCTTCGATCTCCAATTCGCGCCCGACGGGGACGAGTTCGAGCAGCGTCTGACCCGGTGTCGCGACCGCCCCTTCGGAGCGCACGCGCAATTCCTTGATCAGTCCGCGCACCGGCGCCTTCACCTCCGTGCGCGCCACGCGATCTTCCAGGCGCACGCGCGCCTCTTCGATCTGGCGAAGCTCGGTCGTGACCGAGCCGAATTCGCGCATCGATTCCGTGGCGAGGCGCGTGTCGAGTTCGATCAAGCGCTGCTCGGCCTCCGCGATCGCTTCGCGCGCGCGGGCGATGCCGATCTGCGCGTTGGAGATATCGCCTTGCACGCGCGATTGTTCGCGCTGCACGTCGAGCAGCGACAGGCGCGAATTCAGACCCTGGTCGTAAAGCTTTTGGCGCATATCGGCGGCTTCGCTGATGAAGCGCAATTGGCGTTGCAGCGTTTCACGCTGGCCTTCCAGCGCCGACAGATCCTGGCGGCGCGCGCCCAATTGACGTTCCAGAACGGTGCGCTGGCTGGCGCGCGATTGTTCCTGCGTGCGCAGGATCGCGGCTTGGTCGCGCGACATTTCCGCTTCGCCCGCGGAAACCAGATTGGCGCCGCGCCCTTCGGCGAAGGCGCGCAAGCGTTCGGCCTGCAAGCGCAAGGACGCCTCGCGCGCTTTCATTTGATCGAGCTCGGCCAGCGCCGCCGTGCGGTCGATTTCGATCAGCGTTTGGCCTTCCTCGACCAGATCGCCTTCGCGCACGTCCACGCGGCGCACGATGCCGCCTTCCAGATGCTGGACGACGATCACGTTGCCCGCGGGCACGACCTCGCCGGGCGCGCGCGCGACTTGCGCCACCTCGGTGACCGAGGCCCAGGCGACACCGCCGGCGAGCAAGCCCAGCACCAGCCATACGGCGAGGCGCATCAGCTTCGACTGGCCGCCTTCCTCCAATTGGATCGCGAGGCTCAATTGGCGGATGCGCGCAGGATCGGCGCGCGTGGCCGATGGAACGGGAAGATTGCTCATCTGACGGCTCCGGCTTGATCGGGCTCGCTGCCCTTGCGCATCCGCACGATGCGGCCTTGGTCGAACACGGCCACGCGGTCGCAGAGCGCCAAGTGGCTGGGGCGATGGGAAACGAGAAGGATGGTCTGCTTGCCCTTGCGGCGTTTGAGCGCTTCGATGAGCGCGCGGTCGCCGGCTTGGTCGAGCCATTGGCCCGGCTCGTCGAGCATCAGCACCGCCGATGGGCGCAAATAGACGCGCGCTAGCGCGATACGTTGCAGGAGCCCGGCGGGCAAACCGGCGGTTTCGGAATCGCCGAGCATGGTCTCGAGGCCCTTGGGCAGCGCCAGCGTTTCCTCGAGCGCGCCGGCTTCCGCCAGCGCCTCGCGGATCGCGGCTTCGGTGGCGGTGGGGGCGGCGAGGCGCAAATTCTGAAGGATCGTGCCGTAGAACAAATGCCGCACCTGCGGCGCGTAGGTGACGGCGTTACGCAACTCGGCCGGCGACATCTGGCGGATATCGAGCCCGTCGAGCGCCACATTGCCTGCCTGCGGCTGGTAAAGCCCGGCGATGACCTTCAGCACGGTGGATTTGCCCGCACCCGAATTGCCGGTGAAGCCGATCATCTCGCCCGGCTTCACATCGAGATCGACGCCGAGCAAGGCGGGGTCGGTGTCGGGGCGATAGCGCAGCGACACGCGCGTCAGGCGCAAGGCGCCGCGGAACACGCGCTGCACGACCGATGCGGTGGCGCGTTCCTGCAACTCGGGTTTGAGGCGCAGCAAACCGTCGATCTGGCGCAGCGATTGGCGCATCGCGTCCAAGCGTTGCAGCGTGACGAGGCCCATTTGCAAGGGTGCGAGCACGCGCCAGGTCAGCGCCATCACCGCGATCAACGCCCCGACGGTCATCGTGCCGTCGATGATAAGGGCGGCGCCCCAGGCGAGTGTGGCGGCACCGGCGAGCATCATCAAACCTTGCGCGGCGTTTTGCAGGCCTTGCGAAATCAACTGGCCGCGATAGCCCGCCTGTGCCGCTTCGGCCGACGCGGCGCGGAACCGGTCGAGCCACGTGTTGCGCGCCCCCAGTTGCTTGATCGCGCGCAAATTCGAGACGATCTCGACCATCAAGCCGTGGCGCGCGGAACGAGCACGGGCGAGGCGCTTATTCGCCGCCGCTTGGCGGGCGGCGGTCGCCCAGCCCAGCACGGCGATGGCCCCGCCCAGCACGACGGGGATCGCGACCAACGGGCCGCCCAGCCATCCGATGACGATCAGGAACAGGATCAGGAAGGGCAGGTCGAGCGCGATGCCCGCCATGGGCCCGGTGAAGAATTCGCGGATCTGGTCGAATTCCTTGAGGCGCGAAAGCTGTTGGCCGATCGGGGCGGCTTCGACGAAGCCCGCCGGCAAGCGCAGCAACTGGCGTAGCACCGCGACGGCGACGAGGCGTTCGACGCGCGCACCCACATAGGCGAGCAATTTCGCGCGCACGCCGCGCAACGCGAAGTCGAACGCGAACGCCCCCGCCACGCCGGCGAGCAGATAGAACAGCAGCGTGCGCGAATCCGAGCCGATGACCTTGTCGTAGACGGTCATCGAGAAGAACGGGAACAGCAACGCCAGCGCGTCGGTCGCCAGCGTGATCAGCAGCAATTGCCAGACGATCGGCCGGAAGCGCTGAAAGAGATCGGCGCCGAAGCCGCGCCCTTGCGCCTCGGCCTCCTTCGCCGTCTCGACCGCTTCGATCAGATAGGCCGTGCCCGAAGGCCCGCGTTTGCGCGTCGCTTCGACATGCGTGGCGCCGTCGAACACGCGCACGTCTTTTCCGTCGATGGCGAGGATCACGCGCGGGATGCCGTCGTCGCCGACATGCAGGCAGGGCAGCAAGCGCGGATCGACCTTGTGCAGCTTCGCGCGCGTGGGCTTGGTGACGTAGGACAGTTCCGCCAGCACGTTGCGCAAGGCTTCGAGGTCGAGATTGGCGGCGAAATGCGGCAGCGCTTCGACGATGTGGCGCGGATCGCCGCGCCAGCCCAGCGCGTCGAGCAGCGGCATCAGGCACGCGGCGAAAGGCGACAACGCTTCGAAATCGCCCATGCGGCCGCCGCGCAACGCATCGACCAACGGCTCGGCGCGCACCACGCCGATATCGTCGGCGGCACGGCGAATGGCGGGAACGGCGATCGGATCGGTCATGCGCGCCGCTCCACCAGAATGCCGTCCTTCAATTCGAATGTCCGGTCGGCGAGGCGCAAGACCGATGGCTGGTAACTGACCAGCACCAGCGTCGTCCGGCCTTTCATCTCGCGCAGCAGCGCCAGGAGTTTTTCGTTGGACTCATGGTCCAGGCCGTTATTCGCTTCGTCGAACAGCACGATGCGCGGATCGTCGGCAAGGGCGCGCACGATCGCCACGCGCTGGCGCACGCCGCCGGGCAGGGTTTCGGTCTGGCCGCCGCGAATTTCGGTTTCGTAGCCGTCGGGCAGACCGGCGACATAGGCGTCGAGGCCCAAGCGCATCGCGAGGTCGAGCGCTCGATCGACCACGGGGCCGCGCCGGAACGCGGTCAGGTTGTCGATCAGCGATCCGTGGAACACGACGCCCTGGCGCGGCAGCACCGC
Organism: Tagaea sp.; assembly: GCA_965228135.1. GTDB lineage: Bacteria > Pseudomonadota > Alphaproteobacteria > CACIAM-22H2 > CACIAM-22H2 > Tagaea. The sequence goes on along the minus strand of OZ245798.1, from coordinate 1,976,958 downwards.
GATTTCGCTCGGGCCGGGGCGCGGGTCCTTCGGCCCCAAGGCGCGCTCGTCATAAAGGATGCGGCCCGCTTGCGGACGCAAGGCGCCGGCGATGAGCGACAGAATGGTCGAGCGTCCGCCGCCATTGGCGCCGACGATGGCGACGCAATCGCCCGGCGTGATCGCGAGATCGGCGTTTTGAAGGATCGGCGTCTTGGCGCCGGGATAGGCGAAGGTGACGCCGTCGAAACGCACCGCACCTTCGCCGACGATCGCGACTTGCTGGGCTTGCGACGGCTCCTGCGGCAGGTCGTCGAGCGCCTTGAGCCGTTTGCGCGCCACACGGATCGATTGGAAATTCGTCCAGATGCCCATCGCGCGCAGCAGCGGCTGCATCATGCGCCCCGCGAGCAGCGTGGACGCGGCGAGCTGACCGACGGTGATTTCGCCGTCGAGCACCATCAGCGAGCCGAAGGCCGCGAGGGCGACGACCGTCAGGTTCGAGAACAACCCGCCCAGGCTTTGCGAAACCGCCGAGATATAGGCAACGCGATGGGCGGCGGACGCGGCGCCGTCCATCAAGCGTTCGTAGCGGCGCATCATCTGGCGTTCCATCGTCAAAGCTTTGACGGTGGTGATGCCGCTGAGGATCTCGATCATGAAGCTGGTGCGCCGGTCGTCGGAATCGGCGCGCCGCGCGAGGGCGCGATGCAACGCGCCGCCGATCATCATCGCCAGCACGGCGAACAACGCGAAGGCGCCGAAGGCGACGAAGGCCAAAGGGCCCGCGATCAGCCAGATCAGCAGGCCGAAGACCAGCGCGAAGGGCAGGTCGATCGCGATCGTCGCACCTTGGTTGGCGTAGAACTCGCGCAGGCGGTCGATCGCGGCGAGACGTTCCAATTGCTGGCCGGGGGATTCGCCGCGCAAAGCGGCTTGGTCGGCGTCGAGCAGGCGTTCGATGACGCGCACGCCGGTTTCATGTTCGTAACGGGCCCCGGTCCAGGCGGCGAGATGGCCGCGCGCCGCACGCATCAGCGCTTCGCCCACCAGAACCGCCAGCAGCAGGGCGGACAGCAAGGTCAGCGTATCGGTCGCCGCGTTGGGAATGACGCGGTCGTAGATTTGCAAAGTGAAAATGGGCAGCGCCGCGCCGAACAGATTCAGCGCCAGCGAGGCGGCCATCACGCTGGGATGGAAGGCCATCGTGAATCCCGCATCGGTTGCGGTGGATCGCACGGGCTTCGTCGTGGACGCCAATTTTTTCTCCCCGAAGACCGGGTTTGTCGTTTGGGGGGCCCGATCCAGGTTCGGTGATAAAGGGTAAGGTTCTGACTTGCAATAAGAAAAACCGATATAGACAATTTTATAGGTTTTCCGTAGATTTAGCGGCGGGTGATGCTCGGATGACCGGCGTAGCGCCCCGAACCGCAGACGGAGAACCCGTACGTGCCCGACGATCGCGCCCCCCAAGATCGCGCCGGACAAGTTCAGACGGACGAGCTAACCGTCCTCGCGAAGGATTCGGCGGCCGGCGAAGCCAATGCGGCGCAGCCGTCGGCAGCCCCGCCGCCGCCGCCGCCCGACAATTCCTTCGCGCAATCGGCGCAAGCGCTCGGCGCCGTCCAATACGGATCGCTGGTCGCCGACGACCGGACTTTCGCGGGGCAAGGTGCCGGCCAAATCGATGCGGCCCCGCCGGTTGCGGGCGATTTCCTGGGCGTCGCGGGGGCCCCGATTAAAGCGCCCGACGACAATTCGAACGATGCGCCCGCCAATGCCGGCGAAACGCGCGGCGCGGCCGCGTCGCTGGCGCAAACCGCCCAAGCGCGCAGCGATGCCGCGACGATCGAAATGCGCGCCGACACGCGCGGTGAAACCCATGCTGACGCCGGCAATGCGCAAGCCGCACCACCGGCCGGGTCCCCCGGCCCGGAAGCAACGCATGCCACCGATCATGCCGGCCCCGCCGCCGAAGCGCCCGCGAGTGTGTCGGGCACCGATTCGACCGCACCCGTCGCCGTCGCCGGGAGTGCCGCCGCACCGGCCGCATTGAACGCGCTGCTGCCGGGGCTTGCCAATATTCTGCATTCGGCGGCCGCGCCGGCGGTCGAAGCCGCCGTGCAGCCGGTGCTGAACGAGTTGCGCGGGCAATTGCTCGATCGTCTTGCCCAGCTCGAACGCGCGGAAACGCCGGCGCCGGCACCGGTTTCGAATGAACCGCCGCCCGACACGACCGCCAGCCCGCCGGAGCTCGACGTGGCGCCGGCGTCGGGCGTCGAAGATCACGCGGTGGCGCTCGATATCGCGGCCCAACTCACCGATCGCGACGGATCGGAAACGTTGGGCGTGACCATCGCCGGCGTGCCCGAGGGCGCAACGCTGTCGGCGGGGACGGATCTGGGCGATGGCGCTTGGCTGCTCACGCCCGACGATCTGCACGGCCTGCAACTGATTCCGCCGCCCGATTTTTCGGGCACGCTGAATCTGACCGTCACCGCCACATCGCATGAAGGCGGCGCGACCAGCAGCGTCACGTCGAATCTGGCGGTCGATATCGAAGCCGTCGCCGACACGCCCGCCCTTTCCACCCCGAATGCGAGCGGCACGGAAGATCACGCGATCGCGCTGAATATCGCCGCGTCGCTGTCCGACACGTCGGAAACGCTGGGCGTGACCATCGCCGGCGTGCCCGATGGCGCGACGCTGTCGGCCGGCACCGATTTGGGCGATGGTGCGTGGCTGCTCACCCCCGACGATCTGCTGGGCCTCAAGATCACGCCGCCCGCCGATTTCAGCGGCCAGATCGATCTGACCGTCACGGCGACCTCGACCGACGGCACGTCGACCAGCAATGCGACGTCGAACTTGATCGTCGAGGTCGAAGGTATTGCCGACACGCCATCGCTGACGACGGCGAATGCGAGCGGTACGGAAGATCACGCCATCGCGCTCGACCTTTCCGCGTCGCTGTCGGACGCGTCGGAAACGCTGGGTGTCACGATCGCGGGCGTGCCCGATGGCGCGACGTTGTCGGCGGGCACCGATCTTGGCGACGGCGCTTGGTTGCTCACGCTCGACGATCTTCCCGGATTGAAGATCACGCCGCCGGCCGATTTCAGCGGCCAGATCGATCTGACGGTCACCGCGACTTCGACCGACGGCACGTCGACCAGCAATACGACGTCGAATTTGATCGTCGACGTGGAAGGCATTGCGGACACACCGTCGCTGAATGTCGGGAATGTCAGCGGGGCGGAAGATCACGCGATCGCGCTCGACCTTTCCGCGTCGCTGTCGGACGCGTCGGAAACGCTGGGTGTCACGATCGCGGGCGTGCCCGATGGTGCGACGTTGTCGGCGGGCACCGATCTTGGCGACGGCGCATGGCTGCTGACACCCGACGATCTGCCGGGCCTCAAGATCACGCCGCCCGCCGATTTCAGCGGCCAGATCGATCTGACCGTCACGGCAACCTCGACCGACGGCACGTCGACCAGCAGTGCGACGTCGAATCTGATGGTCGAAGTTGCGGGCGTTGCCGATACGCCGACTCTGAGCGTCGCGAACGCCACCGGCACCGAAGATCATTCGATTCCGCTCGATATCGCGTCGGGCTTGTCCGACGTTTCGGAATCGCTGGGTGTGACCATCGCCGGCGTGCCCGAGGGCGGGCATTTGTCGGCCGGGACGGATCTCGGCGATGGCGCATGGCTGCTCACGCCCGACGATCTGCCGGGCCTCAGCTTCACGCCGCCCGCCGATTACGCGGGCACGATCAATCTGACCGTCACGGCCACGTCGTCGGACGGCAGCTCGGTCAGCAGCAACACCGCGACGCTCGCCATCGTCATCGATGCGGTCGCCGATGCGCCGAGCGGTTTGTCGGTCGTCATCCAATCCGCGACCGGCAGCGACACGACCTTCTATCCCGACGAAGCGGGCATCATCCGCGTCCAGGCGAATTATCCCGATCACGACGGATCGGAAACGCACGAAGCGCGGTTGAGCGTGCCCGACGGCATGCAAGTGACCGATGCGGCGGGCGGGTTGTGGATCCCGGGCGACGACGGCACGGGCGGCTATATCGAACTCTCCGACCAGATCGGCGCGAATGGCCAACTGGACGTGACGATCGGCGTGCGCGCGACCGAGATGGTCGAAGTGCCGTGGTCGGGCGATTTCGAATTGACCGCGACCGCCGCCGACGGCCAATCGGCGATCACCACGGCGGCCGAAGGTGCCATGGATGTCGCCTTGCCGCCGGGTGTCGGCACGGTGCGCGACGACACGATGCTGGCGGGTGCGGGCGCCGAGAATTTCGACGGGCGCGGCGGCAACGACACGATCTCGTACGAGAATTCCAACGCCGGCGTGACCGTCAATCTCGGCACGGGTGCCGCGTCGGGCGGGTATGCGCAAGGCGACACGATCGCCAATTTCGAAAACGTCACGGGTTCGAGTTTCGCGGACAAGCTCACCGGCGACGCCAACGCCAATATCCTGTCGGGCGGTGCGGGCGCCGATACGCTCGACGGCGGATTGGGCGACGACACGCTGATCGGCGGGGCCGGTGCGGATTCCCTCGTCGGCGGGGCGGGGACCGATACGGTCAGCTATGCCGGTTCGGCGGCGGGCGTCACCGTCAATCTCGGCGTCACGACGGCGCAGGTTTCGGCGGGCGACGCGTCGGGCGATCGTTTGTCGGGTATCGAGAATGTCGAGGGCTCGGCCTATGCCGATACGCTGACGGGCACCACCGGCGCCAATGTCCTGTCGGGCGGTGCGGGCGACGACACGCTGATCGGCGGGGCCGGTGCCGATACGTTGATCGGCGGCGACGGCAGCGACACCGCAAGCTACGCGACCAGTACCGCCAATCTTCAAGTCGATCTGCAAAACGGCACGACCGGCGGCGATGCCGCGGGCGACGTTCTGCAAAGCATCGAGAATCTGATCGGCGGATCGGGCAACGACACGCTTTATGGCGATGCCGGTGCCAACCGCATCGATGGCGGGGCCGGCAACGACACGATCGAAGGCGGGGCCGGTGCCGATACGCTGATCGGCGGTGCGGGCACGGACACGCTGTCCTATTCGCGTGCCGATGCGGGTGTCGCCGTCAATCTCGCGACCGGCGCGAATTCGGAAGGCGACACGATCTCGGGCTTCGAGAATGCGACCGGTTCCGCCTATGCCGATACGCTGACGGGCGATACCAACGCCAATCGCCTCGAAGGTGGGGCGGGCGACGACACGCTTGTGGGCGGCCTTGGCAACGACACGCTTGTCGGCGGTGCGGGTATCGACACGGCGGATTATTCGTCGGCCGGGTCGGGTGTCACGGTCAATCTCGCGACCGGGGCGACCAGCGGCGGTGCGGGCAACGATACGCTGTCGGGCATCGAGAACGTGATCGGCACGGCCTTCGCCGACACGCTGACCGGCGACGGCAATTCCAATCGCCTCGACGGCGGGGCCGGCAACGACACGATTCAAGGCGGGGCATCCAACGACACGCTGATCGGCGGCGACGGCACGGATACGCTGAGCTTCGCCGCCGACACGTCGGGCGTGAACGTCGATCTGACCACGGGCACGGCCACCGGTTCGGCGACCGGCACGGATAGTTTCTCGGGCTTCGAAGCCGTCACCGGCGGTTCGGGTGCGGACACGCTGCGCGGCGATTCGGGCGCCAATCGCCTCGACGGCGGTTCGGGCAACGACATTCTGATCGGCGGTGCGGGGGCCGACACGCTGGTCGGCGGGGCCGGTAACGACACGGCGGATTACAGCGCGTCGGCCGATGCAATTCAGGTCAATCTTGCATTGACCACGGCGCAGGTCTCGACCGGCGACGCGGCGGGCGACGTGCTTTCGGGCGTCGAGACGTTGATCGGCTCGGCGCAAAGCGACACGTTGACCGGCGATGCCTACGCCAATCGCCTCGACGGCGGGGCGGGCGACGACACGCTGCAAGGCGGCGGCGGGGCCGATACGATCCTTGGCGGTGCTGGGCTCGACACCGCGAGCTACGCGAATTCCGCGGCGGGCGTGACGGTCGATCTGTCGCGCACGACGGCGCAGATATCCGCCGGCGATGCGTCGGGCGACGTGTTGTCGGGGATCGAAAATCTCGCCGGCTCGGCCGCCGCCGACATTCTGACCGGCGATGCCGGGGCCAACCGCATCGACGGCGGGGCGGGGGCGGACACGATCCAGGGCGGCGCTGGCGACGACACGCTGATCGGCGGGGCGGGCAATGACACGCTGACCTTCGCCGCCGATAGCGACGGCGTGAACGTTAACCTTGCCGCCGGCACGGCGACGGGTGCTGCGACCGGTACGGACACGATCGACGGTTTCGAAACCGTGATCGGCGGTGCGGGCGCCGACACGCTGCGCGGCGACGCGAACGCCAATCGCCTCGATGGCGCCGCCGGCGACGACACGATCTTCGGCGATGCCGGGGCCGATACGCTGGTCGGCGGGGCGGGCACCGACACGCTCGATTACTCGGCGTCGAACGCCGCCGTGCAGGTCAATCTGGGTCTGACGACCGCGCAGGTTTCCACGGGCGACGCGAACGCCGACGTGTTGTCGGGGTTCGAAAACGTCGTCGGCTCGGCGCAAGGCGATACGTTGACGGGCACCACGGGCGCCAACCGCATCGATGGCGGGGCGGGTGACGACACGTTGATCGGCGGGGCCGGTGCGGACACGCTGATCGGCGGCGACGGCAACGACACCGCGAGCTATGTGACCAGCGCCGCCAATCTTCAAGTCGATCTGCAAACCGGCACCACCGGCGGCGATGCCGCGGGTGATGTTCTGCAAAGCATCGAAAATCTGATCGGCGGGGCCGGGCACGACACGCTCTCCGGCGATGCGGGGGCCAACCGCATCGATGGCGGGGCGGGCAACGACACGATCGAAGGCGGGGCGGGTACCGATACGCTGATCGGCGGTGCGGGCACCGATACGCTTGCCTTCACGCGCGCCGAAACGGGCGTGAATGTCGATCTCGCCGCCGGCACCACATCGGACGGCGACGCGATTTCGGGTTTCGAGAACGTCACCGGCGGCGATTTCGCCGATGCGCTGACGGGCGATGCGGGCGCGAACGTCCTGACCGGCGGTGCGGGCGACGACACGTTGATCGGTGGTCTGGGCAACGACACGCTTGTGGGCGGTGTCGGCATCGACACGGCCGATTATTCGTCGGCCGGTGCGGGCGTCACGGTCAATCTCGCCAGCGGCACCGCGAGCGGCGGTGCGGGCAGCGATAGCCTGTCCGGCATCGAGAACGTGATCGGCACGGCCTATGCCGATACGCTGATCGGCAACGCGTCGGCCAATCGCCTGGATGGCGGTGCGGGCGCCGACACGATCCAAGGCGGTGCGGGCAACGACACGCTGATCGGCGGGGCCGACAACGACACGCTGAGCTTCGCCGCCGATACAGCGGGCGCGAACATAAACCTCGCCGCCGGGACGGCGACGGGCACGGCGACCGGCAGCGACACGATTTCGGGTTTCGAAACCGTGCTCGGCGGATCGGGTGCCGATACGATTTCCGGCACCGATGCGGCCGAACGCCTCGATGGCGGGGCGGGCAACGATATTCTGATCGGCGGCAAGGGTGCCGACACGCTGATCGGCGGTACGGGCAACGACACGGCCGATTACAGCGCGTCGGATGCCGCCGTGCAGGTCAATCTGAACCTGACGACCGCGCAGGTTTCGACCGGCGATGCGTCGGGCGACGTGCTCTCGCTGATCGAAACGGTCGTCGGCTCGGCGTTCGACGACACGCTGATCGGCAATAGTGCGGCCAATCGCCTCGATGGCGGGGCGGGCGACGACACGATCTCCGGCGGTTCGGCCAACGACACGTTGATCGGTGGCGATGGCGTCGACACGGCGGATTATTCGTCGTCGACGGCCGCCATCACGGCCAATCTCGCCACCGGTGTCGCGACCGGGGCGGGGACGGACACGCTGTCGGGATTCGAAAATCTCACCGGCGGCTCGGGCGCCGATACGCTGACGGGCGATGCGGGGGCCAACCGCATCGACGGCGGGGCGGGCAACGACATCCTCCAAGGCGGGGCCGGCGCCGATACGTTGATCGGCGGTGCCGGCAACGATACGCTGAGCTACGCGGCCGACACCGCGGGCGTGAATATCAACCTCGCGACCGGCGCCGCGTCGGGCGGCGACGCGTCGGGCGACGTGTTCTCGGGCTTCGAAACCGTCATCGGCGGTTCGGGGGCGGATACGCTTGCCGGCGTCGACGGCGCCGAGCGCTTGGACGGCGGTGCCGGCGACGATCGCATCTATGGCAGCTTGGGCGCCGACACGCTGGTCGGCGGGACGGGCAACGACCATCTCGACTATTCGGCATCGAACGCGGCGATCAACGTCAATCTCGCGACCAATGTCGTGTCGGGCGGCCATGCCCAAGGCGATTCGATTTCCGGTTTCGAACATCTGACCGGTTCGGCGTTCAACGACACGCTGACCGGGTCGACCGCCGCGAACATCATCGATGGCGGGGCGGGCAACGACGTCATCCAAGGCGGTGCGGGCGCCGATACGCTGATCGGCGGCGACGGCTTCGACACGCTGTCCTATTCGGCCAGTACGTCGGGCGTGAACGTCAATCTCGACACCGGTGCGGTTTCCGGCGGCGATGCGGCGGGCGACACGATCTCCGGCTTCGAAACGCTGATCGGTTCGGGCTCGGCCGATACGCTGACCGGCTCGGCCGGTTCCGAGCGCATCGACGGCGGGGCCGGCAACGATCTGATCACCGGCGGCGGCGGCAACGACACGTTCGTCGGCGGTGCGGGGGCCGATACGATCATCGGCGGTTCGGGCACCGACACCGTCGATTTCTCCTACACCTCCAGCCGCGTGAACGTGAATCTCGATACCGGTGTCGGCGCCACGAGCGATGCGGCCGGCGATCGCTACACGTCGATCGAGAACGTGCTGGGCTCCGGCGGCAACGACACGATCACCGGCTCGGCCGACGCCAATTTCCTGGCGGGCGGTGCCGGGGCGGACAGCATCCTGGGCGGGGCCGGCGCCGACACGATCCAAGGCGGGGCGGGTGCGGATACGCTGCGCGGTGGTACTGGCACCGACACGCTCGATTATTCCGACAGCACCGCCGGCGTCACGGTCAATCTTTCCAACAACACCGCGTCGGGCGGTTTCGCGCAGAGCGACAACATCGCCGAGTTCGAGAACGTCACCGGTTCCAACTTCGCCGACCGGTTGACCGGCGATGCGGGCGACAATGTTTTCGACGGGCGCGGCGGCAACGACACGATCTCCGGCGGGGCCGGGTCGGACGTCGCCTATTTCGGTGTGGGCGGCGGGCGCGACACGTTCGACGGCGGGGCGGGCGGCGGCTGGACCGATACGGTGGTCGTCGATGGCGGCGGCGCGGGCCCCGGCCAAGGCGGCTGGACGGTCATCCTTTCGGACGGCACCGAGCTCGCGGCCGAGGGGGCGACGGGCTCGCTGGAGCTTGGCAACGACGCCTCGGGCACGATCGTGCTGGCCGATGGCAGCGAGATGACGTTCGACAATCTCGAGCGGATCAGCTGGTAATCACCGATCCTGGATTGTCGAATGTCGCGTAGACGTTTGAATTAGCTTCGTTTTTTATCGACGACGACGCGCAATACACAGCGCCTTGCCGTGCTATACCTGTGCGCCTCGAAGCCGCCGCCAATCCGTCGCGGGCCGGCATTTTTGGAGTAAGAGGTGTACGTCGAGATCGCCGTCGTCGTGGTACTGACGATCGTCAATGGTTTGCTCGCCATGTCGGAACTGGCTGTCGTTTCGTCCCGGCCGACCCGGCTTAAAGCTTTGCAGGACAGGGGTAATCACGGGGCGGAGATCGCCTTGCGTCTCGCGGCGGATCCCGGCCGCTTCCTGTCGACGGTCCAGATCGGCATCACCCTGGTCGGCATTCTGTCGGGCGCGTTTTCGGGCGCCACGCTCGGCTTGCGCCTTTCCGGCTATCTCTCCGATCTCGGCGTGCCGCCGGCCGCCGCCGACGCGCTGGGCGTGGGCATCGTCGTCGTCGCCATCACCTATCTGTCGCTGATCGTCGGCGAACTCGTGCCCAAGCAAATCGCCTTGCGCGATCCCGAACGCGTCGCGGCCAAGGTCGCCCCGCCGATGCTGGCCTTGAGCCACATCGCCGCCCCGCTCGTCTGGCTGCTCGACCGCTCGGGCAAGGCCGTGTTGCGCCTGTTCGGGCCCAAGAACTCGGCCAACGAAAGCGTGACCGAAGAAGAAGTGAAGAACGTGCTCGCGGAAGCCGCGACCGCCGGTATCCTCGAAGGCCAGGAACGCGAGATGATTTCCGGCGTCATGCGCTTGGCCGATCGCGCGGCCAAATCGTTGATGACGCCGCGCCACGAGGTCGAAACGCTCGACATTGCTTCGCCGCAGGACGTGCTGCGCCGGCAATTGCTCGAGACGTCGCGCGTGCGCCTGCCGATGTGGGACGGCGATCCCGACGCCGTGATCGGCGTGCTGGACGTCAAGGCCGCGCTGGTCGAACTGCTCGAACACGGCACGATCGACGCGCGCAAGCACACGCGTTCCGTGCCCGCCGTGCTCGACGGCATGGATGCGCTCGACGTCGTCAAGGCGATCCAGGAATCGTCGATGCATATGGCCCTCGTCGTCGACGAGTACGGCCATTTCGAAGGCATCATCACCTCGACCGACATCCTTGTGGCCATCGCGGGCTCGTTCAAGGACGACCAGGACGAAGAACCGGCGATGGTGATGCGCGACGATTCCTCGTATCTCGTCGCGGGCTGGATGCCGGCCGACGAATTCGCCGAGCGCACGGGCATGCCCGCCGTGAAGGACGCGGATTACGAGACCGTCGCGGGGCTCGTCCTTCATCGCCTGGGCCGCTTGCCGCAAACCGGCGAGCGGGTTCAGATCGGCGAATGGACGCTCGAAGTCGTCGATATGGACGGGCGGCGCATCGACAAGCTGCTCGTCACGCGCAAGGCCGCGGCGTAGCCCGCGATCAGTGACGGTGGATCGGGTCGATCCACTTCACGTTTTCGGGCTTCTCGGCCGGTTCGATGTCGAGATTGATCGCGACCGCCTGACCGTCGGAACGGACGAGCACGCATTCCAGCGTCTCGTCCTCCCGCGCGTTGATCTCCTGATGCGGCACGAAGGGCGGCACGAAGATGAAATCGCCGGGGCCCGCCTCGGCGACGAATTCCAGATTGTCGCCCCAGCGCATCCGCGCGCGCCCGCGCACGACATAGATCACGCTTTCCAGCGGCCCATGGTGATGCGCGCCGGTTTTGGCGCCGGGATGGATATGGACCGTGCCGGCCCATAGTTTTTGGGCGCCCGCGCGCGCGAAATCGATCGCCGTGGCGCGGTTCATGCCCGACGTCTTGCCCGCCGTGGTCGGGTCCAGCGAATCCGCCGGGATCACTTGCACCCCGTCGTGCTTCCATTTCGGCTCGGTCATCGCGCATGCTCCCTGATCGCTGGACGGGGCCAAGTCTAACCTTGCGCGCAGGGCCGGTGTGTCGAATTTTCGCACGGAAAATTTCTCATGGGGCGTTTAGAATGATGCCATGCGTCGTCGCCGTCTGCCCCCGCTCAATTCCTTGCGCGCCTTCGAGGCCGTCGCCCGCCACCTTAGCGTGACGAAGGCGGCGGACGAGCTTGCCGTCACGCCCGCCGCGGTCAGCCACCAGATCAAGACGATCGAAGATCATCTGGAGATCGAGCTGTTCCAGCGCACCAAGGGCATCCTGCTGCTGACCGATGCGGGCCAGGCGATTCTGCCCGGCATCCGCGACGGGTTCGAAAGCCTGCAAGCCGCGATCGAGCAGATCGACAATCTGGGCGATGCGGGCGTGCTGACGATTTCGGTGGCGCCGTCCTTCGCCGCGAAATGGCTGCTGCCGCGCCTCGAACGTTTCCAGGCGAAATACCCCGAGATCGACGTGCGCGTGGGGGCGTCGATGGCGCTGACCGATTTCCATTCGGACGGCGTCGATCTCGCCATCCGCTACGGGGCCGGGCGCTATCCCGATCTGCATTGCGAGCGTTTGCTCGAAGAAACCGTGTTTCCGGTGTGCAGCCCCAAGCTATTGAAGGGCAAGCAGCGCCTCGACGCCGTGTCGGCGCTGAAGGATCAAATCCTGCTGCACGACGACAGCCCCGACGACGATCCGTCGTGCCCGAGCTGGACGATGTGGCTGAAGGCGGCGGGGGCGAGCGATATCGACGGCACGCGGGGCCCGCGCTTCAATCAATCGAGCTTGGTCGTGGAAGCGGCCGCGCTGGGGCGCGGTGTCGCCTTGGCGAAGGCCTCGCTCGCCGCCGCCGATCTTGCCGACGGGCGTTTGATCAAACCGTTCGGCACGGCCGTGCCGGTCGATTTCGCCTATTGGCTCGTGTATCCGGAGCCCAAGCTCGCCTTGCGCAAGGTCGCGTTGTTCGCCGATTGGCTCAAATCCGAAGCCTCGGCGTTTGCCGGCAAGGGCGGCAGCCAGCCGGTTTGATCCAATTCGCGCGCGGTCGCTTCGCGGATCGCGCGATGGTCCAGGCCTTGCGCGCGCCAATTGCGGCGCTTGGCTTCCAGCAGGTCGAGGCGCATCGCCCACGCGGTGCCGAACATTTTGCCCAGATACGCGGCCAGCGTGCCCGCCAAGCCGGGTGCACGCCCGCCGGTCGCGACCGTGACGGTCAGATCCCCGCGCCGGATCAAGGCGGGCGTGTGGAAGTCGCATAATTCGGTCACGTCCTCGACATTGACCAAGGCGCCCGCCGCGCGCGCCCGCGCCGCGATTTCGCGCGAACGGTCTTCGTCGAAATCGGCGATATAGACGATGCGAAAGCCCGCCAGATCGCCGTCCGGCGCCACGCGCGCAACCTGCGTCGCCCCCGATTCGTGCAGCAATTCCAGGCGCCGCGCGGCGCGCGGACCGTCTCCGATCAAAGCGATCGGCAATTTTGCGGCGTCGAGATTGATCGGCAACATGGTCGGATACTCGGATTTGCGGGGGAATTCGGGAATTGAGGTTTTTTAGGCGGGTGGCAAAATTTTACTCGCTCGCCAACCCCGCCGATCCGCCGTTTGATGAAGCTCTGAAACGGAGTTGGTCATGGGCATTCAAACGGCAATCTCCACGGCGATCAAAGCGACGGCGCGGACCGAAATCCGCGAAGCTTTTACGGCCGACGAGCTGGGTTGGATCTTGGGCGAGGCGGCGATTTTGACCCGTGGTACCCCTGCCGCCGCCGACGCCCATTTGCGCAGCGCCGGTTTGGCCCTGCTGGCCCGCCATCCCGAACTCGCCGCCCCGGCGATCGCCGGTTTGGGCGCGCCCGCGAAGATCGCGGGCAGCGAATACCGCGCCCAATGGACGAATCGCGTGGCCGCGCAAGAAGGTGAGATCGTCGCTTTGGTCGCGTTCTCGGGCGCCAATGTCGTGCTCGAACGCCAGGCGGGTTTCGCCGACAACGCGGCCCTGGATGCGGGCGCCGTGATCGTGTTGCAGGCGGGCGAGGCGGCGGCCCCGCTGCCCGGCGATTTCGCCGGCCCGGTCTTCGTCGTGCGCTATACGCGCGCGCAAGCGAACGAAACGCCGGTCGTGCCGATCGGCGAGCACGCGCTGTGGCCCAGTGCTTGGGCCGTCGCCGGTTAAATCTTTAAGCGGGGCGGCGGCGCCAAGCATAGCCGCCTTCTTGGCGCTCCTCGCGCGTCGCCGGCTGGAAATAATGATCGACCGTCACGATTTTGCCGTCGCGCAAGGCGGCGATCGTGCCCGCATGCGTGGGCTGCAGTGCATCGAACCCGGCGCGCAGCATCAGCGTGATCTGATCGCGCAGCACGTCGCCGATCGCCCGCAACTCGCCCTTGAAGCCGTGGCGTTCGCGCGCGAGGCGGGCCAGCGAATAAGGCCGTCCGTCGGCGTAGCGCAGGAATTTGAGCGCGATCAGATCGAAGCGGTTGAGGTCCTGTTCGATCCCGTCGAAAGTTTCGCCCGCCACGAGCACGAGGCCGAGTGGCGCGTTGCGTGCCAACAGCGCTTCGCGGTCGCGCAGGAAACGCGCCTTGGTGATCGCGGCAGGACCCTGCGGCAGGGCGTCGCCGTCCGCGGGGAACGACCAGGCATCTTCGCCGAACGCGCGGCGCTTCACGTCGTAAACATTCATGATCAAGCGTCCGCGTAGAGGGCGGCTTTGAAAGGCTCGGCGCCCACGCGGCGATAGGCGTCGAGGAAGTTCTCCTCGGGCCCTTTGCGCAAGCCCAGATACACGTCGATCACCGCTTCGACCGCGTCGACGACCTTATCGGTCGGGAAGCCCGGCCCGATGATTTCGCCGATCGAGGTATGCTCGTCGGCCGAGCCGCCCAGCGTGATCTGATAGAGCTCCTTGCCCTTCTGATCGACGCCCAGCAGGCCGATATGGCCGACATGGTGATGGCCGCAGGCGTTGATACAGCCGGAAATCTTGATCTTCAGATCGCCGATTTCCTCCTGCCGCGCGATATCGGCGAAACGCTCCGACAGACGCTGCGCCACGGGGATCGAGCGCGCGTTGGCGAGCGCGCAATAATCGAGGCCCGGGCAGGCGATGATATCGGTCACGAGCCCGGCATTGGGCGTGGCGAGATTGTGCTTGGCGAGTTCGGCGAACAGCGCCGGAATGTCGTCGAGCTTCACATGCGGCAGAACCAGATTCTGCTCGTGGCTCACGCGGATTTCCGCGTGCGAGAAACGCTCGGCGATATCGGCGATGGCGTCCATCTGGGCGGCCGTCGCGTCGCCCGGCGGTTCGCCGACCGGCTTCAACGAAACGGTGACGACGCCGTAGCCCGCCGCGTGATGCGCGGTCACGTTATGGCGCACGAAGCGTTCGAGCGTTTTGTTCGCGGCCTTGGCCGCTTCCAGCGTGGCGGATGTCGCGGGCAGTTTGTCGAGCGATGGCGGTGCGAAATAGGCGCTGATCGCCTTCACGTCGGCTTCGGGCAAGTTCAGCGTCTTGCCCTTCAGCTGCGCGAATTCGGCTTCGATCGCGGCGGTGATCTCGGCCTTGCCCTTTTCGTGGACCAGGATCTTGATCCGCGCCTTGTATTTGTTGTCGCGCCTTCCTTCGAGGTTGTAGACGCGCAAGATCGCCTCGCAATAGGCGAGCAGATCTTCCTCCGCCAAAAAGTCGCGGACCTTGTGCGCGATCAACGGCGTACGGCCTTGGCCGCCGCCGACATAGACGGCGAAGCCGGTCTTGCCGTCGGGACCGCGCACCGCATGCAGCCCGATATCGTGGACTTGCACAGCAGCACGGTCATGCGGGGCGCCAGTCACCGCGATCTTGAACTTGCGCGGCAGATAGGTGAATTCCGGATGGATCGCCGACCATTGGCGCAGGATTTCGGCGTAGGGGCGGGGATCGACGATCTCGTCGGCCGCTGCACCCGCGAAATGATCCGCCGTCACGTTGCGGATGCAATTCCCGGAGGTTTGCAGTGCATGCATCTCGACCTCGGCCAATTCGGCCAGCAGATCGGGAATGCGCGCAAGCTCGACCCAGTTGAACTGCAGATTCTGGCGGGTCGTGAAATGGCCGTAGCCCTTGTCGTATTCGCGCGCGATATGCGCGAGCTTGCGCATCTGGCGCGACGACAACACGCCATAAGGAATGGCGATGCGCAGCATATAGGCGTGAAGCTGCAGATAGACGCCGTTCATCAAGCGCAGCGGCTTGAACTGATCTTCGGTCAATTCGCCCGACAGACGGCGGGCCACTTGGTCGCGGAATTCGGCGACGCGTTCCAGAACGAAGCTTTGATCGAATTCGTCGTAGCGATACATATCAGACGCTTCCCGGAATGGGGACGGTGGGGCCCTGGGCGCGGATGCGCTCGCGCAGCAGAATAGGCAGGCGCGACGCGGGATCGAAGGCGACGGCGACCGGCTCGACCACGATGTTGCGGTCGTGATCCAATTTCGCGGCGGCCAGCAGCGTTTCGGCCTTGGCGGGGTCGAGGGCGATTTCGGCGCGGGTCGCGTCCTTCACCCAATCGCCCGTTTCGGTGCGGAAAACGACGATACCCGAACGCAGATCGTTGGCCGTGATCGCGACCGGCCGGAACGGCTTGGCGGCTTTGCTCATGATCGGGGGACAATCGGTCCCGACCCCCCGGCGGGACAAACGAGAAATCCTCACAAGCCCGTTAAGTTTGGTTGGATGCCCCGGTCATGGCTAATATGACCATGAGGAGAAACGCATGATTCCCCCATCGGGCCGGCCAGAAGCTACATTCGGCGCGCTATGACGTTCTCGGCACTCGATTCCGCCCTGACCGGGCCGTTTTACGCCGATCCGGCGGTCGCCGCGATTTTCGACGATCGCGCGCGGCTTGCGCGGTTTTTGCGCATCGAAGCCGCGTTGGCCCAAGCGCAAGGCCATGACGACGTGGCCAAGGCCGTGCGGGGACTCGATCCGGCATCGTTCGATCTGGCCGCAATCGGTGCGGGAACGGCCGATCAGGCGGTTGCGTCGATCCCGTTCCTGGCGGCTTTGCGCAAGCAATTGCCCGAAGCGCTCGGCGCTTTGGTGCATAAGGGTGCCACCAGCCAAGACCTAATCGACACCGAAGCCGCACTCGCCGCCAAGGAAGCCGATGCGGCCATCGCTGCACACTGGGCGACGGCGCTGACCGGCCTTATTTCCCTCGCGCGCACGCATCGCGATGTCGTGATGATGGGGCGCACCTATAATAAGCACGCCGCGACGACCACCTTCGGCTTCAAGGCCGCGCTATGGGGTGTCGGCCTCGCCGAAGCGCTGGAAGCGGCCCCTGCACCGATCTATCGCGCCACGCTGGGCGGGGCGGTCGGCACGCTCGCCGCGATGGGCAAATCGGCACCCATCGTCGCCAAGCGTTTCGCGGAGATTCTCGGCCTCGCCGCATCGCCGTTCCCGATCCAGGTGTCGCGCGCCCCTTATGTGGCTTGCGGTTTGCGCCATGCGATGGCGATGGGGGCGGCCGCGAAAATCGCGACCGACATTCTGTTCCTGCAAGCCGACGAGATCGGCGAAGTCGCCGAGCCCGCGATCCCCGGGCGCGGCGGATCGTCGGCGATGCCGCATAAGCGCAACCCGGTCGGTTGTGCTTCGATCCTGGCGACGCATATGGCTGCCGGCGGCCACGCCGCGACGCTGATCCAATCGATGGCCTCCGCCCAGGAACGCCCGGCGGGGGCGTGGCAAGCCGAATGGCTCGCCTTCGGCTCGCTGATCGGCCTCGCCTCCGGGGCCGCGCGTGAACTCGCCGCCATCGCGACGGGTTTGACGATCGACGCCGCGCGAATGCAGGAAAACCTCGCCCGCACGCAAGACGTGGCGGCACACCGGCCCGACGCGGCGCGCTGGGTCGAACCCGCCATTACGCGTATCGAAGCGGCCGCGCAGAAGCTGACGACAGGGAAGTGACATGCCCACGCTGACGACCGCCAACGGCACCACGCTGCGCTACGATTTGCTCGGCCCCGAGGACGGGCCGCCGGTGCTGTTCTCCAACTCGCTGGGCACGGCGTTGGAAATGTGGGATCGGCAAATCCCCGCCCTCGCCGACAAATATCGGCTGATCCGCTACGACACGCGCGGCCATGGTTCGTCGCCGGTGAAGCCGGGCGCCGCGACGATCTTCGATCTGGCGGACGACGCGCTGGGTCTGCTCGACGCGTTGAAGATCGAATCGGCCCATGTCGTGGGCCTGTCGATGGGCGGGATGACCGGGCAGGTTCTGGCCGCGAAATTCCCCAAACGCGTGCGTTCCCTCACGCTGATGGCGACATCGGCGCATATGCCCCCGCCCGAAGGCTGGCGCACCCGCGCCGCCGCCGTTCGCAAGGATGGCACGGCCTCGATCGTCGACGCGGTGCTGTCGCGCTGGTTCACCAAGGCGTGTCCGCCGGAATTGATCGCGAATGTGAAGGCGCAATTCCTGGCGTGCCCGGCCGAAGGCTATGCGCTGTGTTGCGAGGCCTTGGCCGAGATGGATTTGCGCGGGCTGATCCCGGCGATCACGGCGCCCACGTTGATCATCGCGGGCGAGGACGATCCGGCCACGCCGCCGCAAATGATGCGCGATATCCAGGCGCTGGTCGCGGGCGCCGAGCTCGTCACACTGCGCCAAGCCGCCCATCTATTGGCGATCGAGCAGGCGCCTTCCGTGAACCGCCATCTGCGCGCGTTCCTCGATGCCGCGGCACCGCAGGCGAAATCGCGCGACGGGTCTTCGTTCGAAGCGGGACTCGCCAATCGCAAATCGGTGCTGGGTGCTGCGCATGTCGATCGATCGCTGGCGTCGGCGACCGATTTCGACCGGCCTTGGCAGGAATTCATCACCCGCACCGCCTGGGGCGATATTTGGGGCGATCCCACGCTACCGCGCAAAACGCGTTCGCTGCTGACGCTGGCGCTGATGATCGCGCTGGGACGGGAAGAGGAATTTCGCCTGCATGTGAAGCCGGCGCTGCGCAATGGCGTGACGACGGAAGAATTGCGCTCGCTGGTGCTGCACGCTTCGGTCTATGCGGGTATCCCGGCGGGCAATGCAGCCATGCGCTGGGCGAAGCTCGAACTCGGTCTTCTGGAAGAAAAGAAGTAGTTCGTCACCGCGCGTAACGGAATGCCCCTTCCGCGCCCTTGAGATAGCGCGCGCGCGGCGCGACACTGCGACCAATGGCACAAGACCCTTCCGAAGCGCCCCAGCAAGATCTGCCCCGTATCGTTCCGCTGATCGCCGCCAGCGCCCTGTTCCTGGAGAACATGGGCGCCACGGTGCTGGCGACGGCGTTGACCGATATCGCGCGCGACTTCCATGTCGATCCGATCGATCTCAAACTCGCGCTGACGTCGTATCTGATTTCGCTCGCGGTGTTCATCCCGGCGTCGGGTTGGGTCGCCGATCGCTTCGGCACGCGCACGGTGTTCTGCTGGGCGATGGGCGTGTTCGCCGTCGGGTCGATCGCTTGCGCGTTCTCCAGCCAGATCTGGGAACTGGTCGCGTCGCGCGTGGTGCAAGGGGCGGGCGGGGCGATGATGATCCCGGTCGCGCGGCTTGTCGTCGTGCGCAGCGTGTCGAAGGAAAAACTCATCGCCGCGATGGCGGTGCTGACCATGCCGGGTCTGCTCGGCCCCATCGTCGGGCCGCCTTTGGGTGGGTTCTGCGCCACCTATCTTTCCTGGCATTGGATATTCTGGATCAACGTGCCTGTCGCGATGCTCGGCATTCTGGCGGCGCGCGCGCGCCTGCCGCAGATTCATGGCGAGGGATCCGACGCGTTCGATCTGCGCGGGTTCCTGCTCAGCGGTCCGGGCCTCGCGTTGACGCTGATCGGGGCCACGACCATCGGCGTGGAACATACCGACCATCGTCTCGCCGCCGCGTGCTTGGCCGCCGGTGTAATGCTGTTGATCGCCTATGTGCGCCACGCGTTGCGGCACGCCGCACCGGTCATCGATTTGCGCCTGTTGAGTATCCGCAATTTTCGCATCGGGATGATCGGCGGCTTCCTGTTCCGCGTGGGCGGCGGGGCCGTGCCGTTCCTGTTGCCGCTTTATATCCAGCTCGGCCTTGGCCGCACCGCGTTCGAAAGCGGGGCCATCACCTTCGCCGTCGGGATCGGCGCTTTCGCGATGAAGATTTGCGCCAACCGCATTTTGCGCTGGGTGGGGTTCCGCAACGTGCTGGTGGTCAACGGTTTGGTCGCGGGCATGCTGGTGGCGATCCCGCTGGTCTTCCACACCGGCATGCCGGGCTGGATCATGATCGCGATCCTGATGCTGACCGGCTTCACGCGCTCGCTGCAATTCACCAGCTCGAACGCCGTGCTGTTCGCCGACGTGCCCGCCGACAAAATGTCGCGCGCGACCACGCTGATGGCGGTGGCGCAGGAAATGACCGGCTCGATCGGCATCACCATCGCGGCGGTGGCGCTGACCATCGCCGCGTCGGGCATGGCGACGGGCGCCACGGGTACGGCGCAATTCGTGCCCGCGTTCCTGACCGTCGCGGCGATCGCGACGTCCTGCGCCTTCGTCTATATGACGCTGCCGCGCGACGTGGGCGCCGTGCTTACGGGACGCCGGCGATAACGCCTTTTCTCAGCAAGAAGCAGCCATAGGGGCGCGGGTCGCCGACCTGCACCACGGCGAAGGCGTTCTTCGCCGCTTCGTAGAAGGCGAAACGCTCGATCCCCGACATCGGCGTCTTGGCGCCGAGCGCCTTGTCGATTTCGGCCTGCACGGATTTCTGCACGTCGGGGATTTTCTTCTTGTCGCCGACGACTTCCATCCGGCGCACCGGCTTGGGCTCGAAATCGTCGATCGGCAGCACCGACAGAATGGCACGCGCGGCGCGCTCCATCGTCAAGCCCGGCAGGCGCACGAGCTTGCCGGTCGTCGTGTGCGCGGCGATGGTTTCGGCCGGGTGATTGGCGTCGACCAAGGCGAGATCGTCGCCATGGCCCATCGCGTCGAGAACCCACAAAAGATCGGCCGACAGAACCGGATCGAGACCTTTAAGCATCGCGTCGTCCCCGTTTGTCCAAATAGATGCGCGCCGCATTGGCGCCGAAAACATCCTCGTGCGAACCGAGCAGCCCATGCGCCGCCGCGAACCAGCGATCGTAACCGCCGGCGAGATCGACGACCGGCCAATCGCTGCCCCACAGCAAGCGATCGGTGCCGAACACGTCGAGCAGATGCAGCACGTAAGGGGCGAGATCGCCTTGCGTCCATTCGGGCGACGCTTCGGTCGCGAGGCCCGAGACCTTGCACACGACATTCGGGCGCGCGGCGAGTGCGGCCATATCCGCGCGCCAGGGATCGAGGCGCTTTTCCTTGATGAAGGGCTTGGCGCCGTGGTCGACGACGATGCGCAAACCGGGATGCCGCTCGGCTACCACCAGCAAGCGCGGCAAATGGCGCGGCAGCACCAGCGCGTCGAACACGAGGCCGTAAGCGATCAGCGCGTCGAAGGCCGGACCGAGTTTGGGCGACGCCAGCCAATCGTCGTCGGCGAGGTCCTGCACCATCGGGCGCAAGCCGACGAGCAGATCGTCCTTCGCCAATTCGCCGATGCGTTCGGGCGTTTCGAAATCCGTCCAGCCGACAACGCCCGCCACGCTTTCGTCGCCCTTGGCGATGTCGAGCAGGAACTGCGTTTCCGCTTCCGTGGGGGCGGCCTGGACCAGAATCGACTTGGCGATGTCGTGGCGCTTCAAGATGGGGGCGAGATCGGGCGGCAGGAAATCGCGATAGATGACGCCCTTGTCGGGTGTGAGCCAGCCATAGTCGCCGCGATCGACCCGCCAATAATGCTGATGCGCGTCGATCTTCATGCCGGCACCGGGCAGGATTTGTCGAGCAAGCCCTTGGCTTTGAGATCGCTCCACAAGGCGGCGGGAATCTTCGCCGTGAAGGATTGCCGCTGGCGTTCGATCTCCGACGGCGCCACCGCACCCAGCACGACGCTCGATACCGCCGGATGCGCCAGCGCGAAACGCAGCGCGGCGTCCGCCAGCGCCACGTTATGCGCGCGGCAGACGGCTTCGATCTGCCCGACCTTCGCCATCACGTCGGGCGGGGCGGGCTTGTAGTTGTATTTGGCGCCGGGGATCGGGCCGGTCGCGAGAATGCCCGAATTGAACACGCCGCCCAGCATCACGCCGATGCGCCGTTCGAGGGCGAGCGGCATGAATTCCGCGGCGGCGGGTTGTTCGAGCAGCGAATAGCGCCCGGCGAGTAGCACGCAATCGATGTCGCATTCGCGCGCGAAGCGCACGCACATATCGGCTTCGTTGACGCCCACGCCGACGGCGCGAATGACTTTCTCCGCGCGCAAACGGTCGAGCGCCTTATAGGCGCCGGACACCGCCTCGCGGAACCGCTGGTCGATCATCGAAGCGCCATGCGTCCACACATCGACGTCGTGGATCAGCACGACGTCGATATGGCTCAAGCCCATGCGCAGCATCGATTGCTCCAGCGAACGCATCGCGCCGTCATAGGAGTAATCGAAATCGGCGAAATGCTCGACGCCGCCGACATAGCCTTCGCCGGGAACCTTGCGCTTGAAGGGATCCATCACGCGCCCGATTTTTGTGCAGAGCACGAATTGAGGCGGTTTGACGCGCCGCAGCGCGGCACCGATGCGCAGCTCCGACATGCCATGGCCGTAAAGCGGCGAGGTATCAAGCAGCGTCACGCCGTTGCGCAGGGCGGACTCGACGGTGCCGACCGCGACCGCTTCGTCGATGACCGAATAGAGATCGCCCAAGGGTGCGCCGCCGAAACCGTGCTCCGACACTTCGACGCCGCTCTTGCCGAGGATTCGCGTGGCCAATCGTTTTCTCCCAAACCGCCCGCTTTAACGAACTGACATGTTACTTCTTGACGCACGCGGTCGACATGGTCAACATCCGCGCCCACAAGACCATAACGCATCGGGAGAGATCGTCCATCATGTCCGCCAAATCCATCGGTCCGCGCATCGGCCTGTCCTGCGCCTTGTCGACCGCGTTCCTCGCCAACGGCGCCGTCGACCTGCCGCGCACCGTCGCGCAGGCGAAATGGGTGCTGGCGAATGGCGGCGACGGTGTCACGATGTTCGGCACGACGGGCGAGGGCGCTTCGATCGATGTCGGCGAGCGTCACGCGGCGCTGGGCGCGCTGGCGGCGGGCGGGCTCGATCTGGGCAAGCAGGTCATCGCGGGCGTTTCGGCCGCGACGGTGGGCGAAGCGGTCGCGCAAGCGCGCGTGGGCTACGATCACGGCGTGCGCGGCTTGCTGATGACGCCGCCCTTCTATTTCCCCGAACCGTCGGAAGAAGGCATTTTCCGCTGGTACGCGGCGGTGTTCGAGAAGCTGGGCGCGCAACTGCGCGACGTTTTGATCTATCACATCCCCAGCATGACGCGCGTGATGTTCACGCCCGCGATCATGACGCGCCTGCGCAAGGAATTCCCGAACGCCATCATCGGCATCAAGGATTCGACCGGCCAATGGGACTCGGCCAAGGGCTTCCTCGACACGCATAAGGATCTGCAGATCCTGGTCGGCGACGAGCGTTTGCTGGCCCGCGCGGTGCGCGAAGGCGGCTCGGGCACGATTTGCGGCATGGCGAATATCCGCCCCGATCTGCTGCGCCCCGCGGCGTGGGAAGGCAAGGAAGACGCGCGCATCTGCGCCTGTGTGGCGGCGATCATCGCCGATCCGTTCATGCCGGCGGTGAAGGCGCTGATCGCGCATCGCGAAGGCGACGTGAATTGGCGCCGCATGCGCCCGCCGGTCGTCGAGCTCGACGATTCGCGCGCGGCCGCCCTGGTCAAGCGCGTCGACGCGGCGCTGGCCCAGAAAGCCGCTTGATGGCCGAGCCCGGGACCGACGCGCCCAAGCTGCGGGAACGCGCCTATGCCGCGTTCACCGATCGGCTGCTCGCGCGCGAAATCGTGCCCGGTCAATTCGTCTCGCAGCGCGAGCTGGTGGAGATCACCGGCTTGCCGCTGGGGGCGATCCGCGAACTCGTGCCGCGCTTGGAAGCGGAAGGCCTGATCGTCACCATTCCCCAGCGCGGGATGCAGGTGGCGCATGTCGATCTCAGCTTGATCCGCAACGCCTTTCAGTTCCGCTTGATGATGGAGCGCGAGGCGGTCGAGGTTTTCGTGCGCGAAGCGCCCGACGCCGAGATCGAGCGTATGCTGGAATCGCACGAGCGCATCATCAAGGACGCCAAGAAGAAAATCACGCCCGACGTGATCCGCCGCGCGCAGCTCGCCGACTGGGATATGCACGACACGATCGTGGATTTTCTGGGCAACGAAATCGTGTCGAGCGCCTATCGCGTCAATTCGATCAAGATCCGCCTGATCCGGCAGGCGGAAGTCCGGCTCGATCCCAGCCGGGTCGAAACGGTGATGCGCGAGCATCTGGGTATCGTGCGCCGGATGGCGGCGCGCGATATAGAAGGGTCTCGCAATGCGCTGGCCGCGCATATCCAAGACGCGAAAAATCGCGCGATGGGCCTGTCGCCTTAGCGGCGGTATGGCGCTAGAATTCGGACAACCAAAACCCAACAGGGGGAGACGAGGATGAAGACCACGATGAACCGACGCAATCTGCTGAAGGGGGCGGCCGCCGCCGGCGTGCTCGCTTCGCCGATGCTCAACACCAAGACGCTGTTCGCGCAATCGGGCGCGTTCAACTGGAAGCGCTTCCAGGGCCAGGCGATCGAAGTGTCGCTGATCCGCAGCCCGCGCGGCGATCTTTTGAAGAAGCACCAGGCGGAATTCGAAGCGCTGACCGGCATCAAGGTCGGCGTCGAGGATATTCCCGAGCAGCAGCAGCGCCAGAAGATCGTCATCGAATTCAACTCGGGCAAGCCGAGCTTCGACGTCGTTCACCTGTCCTATCACGTGCAGAAGCGCCAATTCGCCAAGGCGCGCTGGACCGCCGAAGTCGGCGGGTTCCTCGGCGACGCGCAGATGACGCCCGCCGATTGGGATCGCGCGGACGTGACCCAGCGCGGTCTCGACTACGCGACCGACGACGGCAAGATCAATTCGCTGCCCTGGTCGGTCGATTACTGGATGCTTTACTACAACAAGGAGCTGTTCCAGGCGAAGGGCATCGCGTATCCCAAGACGATCGACGAAATCGTCGCTGCGGCCGCGAAGCTGCACGATCCGGCCAACGGCGTGGCGGGCTTCGTCGCGCGCGGGCTTCGCAACGCCAACGTGCCGGTGTGGACGCAGCTGCTGCTCGGCTACAACCAGGAAACGACGACCGGCAACCCGCCGCGTCTGCTGACCGACACGGACGACGCGATCGCCGCGGCGCGCGTCTATCAGACGCTGCTGCGCAACTCGGGTCCGCAGGGTGTGGCCGGCTATAACTGGAACGAGTCGCAGTCGCTGTTCGCGCAAGGTCGTGCGGCCATGTGGCTGGACGGCGTGGGCTTCGCCCCGCCGCTCGAAGACCGCACCAAGAGCCGCATCGTCGGCAAGGTCGGCTACGGCGTGTTCCCGGCGGGCCCCAAGGCCCATCACGCGGCGATGTTCGGCGACGGCATCGCGGTGGCCGGTGCCAGCCAGAAGAAGGAAGCGGCCTATCTCTACTGCCTGTGGGCGACCAACAAGCAGATGTCGAATCGCTTGCTGCAAACCGGTTCGGGCGTGCCGTTCCGCCGTTCGACCTTCAACGATCAGGAAACGCTGAACGCGCTGTCGGTGCCGAAGGATTGGGCCGATTGCGTGCGCGGCTCGGGCGAAATCGCCCGCGCGGCGTTGCCCGTGATCGCGCCGGTGACGGAGTTCCGCGACACGTTCGGCACCGCGCTCAACAACATGCTGGGCGGCGCGGATCCGGCGGCCGAACTGCGCCGCGCGACGGCGGAGTTCCGCCCGGTTCTGGATCGTTCGGAACAGGGTTGATCTCGACTTGAACGCGACCGCTCAACAAACGGCCGGTGCGGTGATCGCCGCTCCGGCCGGGGCGAAACTGGCGAAACCCCGGTATCACTGGTTCGTGATACCGGGGCTGCTGGTCACGCTCGCCATCATCATCTTCCCGTGGGTGTTCACGGTGTGGATGAGCCTTCACGAATGGAAGCTCGGCGGGGCCGCCCAATGGGTGGGCTTGCGCAACTACATCGAGCTTGCGACCAACCAGCGATTCCTCGAATCGATCTGGCACACCTTCTATTTCACGGCCGTCGCCGTGGTGCTGCCGCTGGTGCTGGGCACCTATGCGGCCGTCGTCTTCCACCGCGAATTTCCGTTCCGCGGCGTGTTGCGCACGATCTTCATCATGCCGATGATGGCGACACCGGTCGCCATCGCGCTGGTGTGGACGATGATGTTCCACCCGCAGCTCGGCGTGCTGAACTATCTCTTGAGCCTCGTGGGCATCGGCCCGTCCGAATGGGTGTTCGCCCATCGCACCGTCATTCCCAGCCTGGCACTGGTCGAAGTGTGGCTGTGGACGCCCTTCGTCATGATCATCGTGCTGGGCGGCCTCGCGGCCGTACCCACCGAGCCCTACGAAAGCGCGCTGTTGGACGGCGCCACGCAGTGGCAGATGTTCTGGCGCATCACCTTTCCGCTGGTGCTGCCGTTCATCGTGGTGGCGGGCATCATACGCACGATCGACGCGCTGAAGGCGTTCGAGGTGATCTACGTCATCTCCAATGGCGGGCCGGGCACGGCGTCGGAGACGATCAACCTCTATCTCTATTCGCAGGCCTTCGCCTATTACAACGTCGGCAACGCGTCGGCCGTCGTGGTCGTGTTCTTCGCGATCATCGTCGTGCTGTCGCTGGTGCTGCTGTGGGCGCGCGAACGCGCCAAGTGGAACAACTGATATGAGCGCCCTGGTCGCGAATTTCCATTGGCGCAAGGCGGTGGGGCAGGCGGGCCTCGCGCTGTCGCTGCTCGTCCTGCTCGCCCCGGTCGTGTTCGTGTTCCTCTGGGTGATTTCGCTGTCGCTCAAATACGACATCGACAACACCGCCTATCCGCCGATCTTCATTCCCGACGAGATCACGTGGGAGAATTTCCGGCGCCTGTTCCAGGACACGCCGTTCTTCCTCTATTTCTGGAATTCGGTGCAGGTCTCGGGCGGCGCCACGGCGGCGGCGCTATTGTTGGGCGTTCCGGCGGGTTACGGCATCGCCAAGTCGAAGGCGCATTCGATGGCGGTGCTGATGCTGATCAGCCGCATGACGCCGGGTCTTTCGTATCTCATCCCGTTGTTCACGCTGTTCCAGATGATCGGCCTGATCGGCACGGTGTTGCCCATCGCGATCACGCATATCGTGATCACGCTGCCGATCGTCGTCTACATCATGATCGGCTATTTCGAATCGCTGCCGGTGGAGTTGGAAGAGGCCGCGCGCATCGACGGCTGCACGACCTGGCAGACCTTCCTGCACGTGGCGCTGCCGCTGGCGCGCCCGGGCATCGTGGTCGGCGCCATCCTGTCGTTCATCTATTCCTGGAACAATTTCGTGTTCGGCGCCGTGTTCGCGGGGCGCACCACGCGCACCATGCCGGTCGCGGTCTACAACATGCTGACCTTCGAGCAGTTCGCCTGGGGGCCGCTCGCCGCGGCCGCCATCGTGGTGATGCTGCCCGTGCTGGTTCTGACCATCTTCATCCAAAAGGAGATCGTCGGCGGCTTGACCGCCGGTGGCGTTAAAGGCGCCTGAGTTGGGGCTCGGGCGGAACTGTCAAAAAACCATAGGGGGAAAACATGTCGAACTTCTCGCGCCGGGCGATGCTCGGCGGAACGGCCGCTGCTGCGGCAATTTTGTCGGCGCCGACTATCCTGCGCGCCCAGGGGCGCGTCGTGCGCTGGGGCGAGGCGCTGCCGGCGAGCCATCCGCAGGTGTTGATGGCCGAACGCATCGCGACGGCGGTCAAGACCAAGAGCGGCGGTCGCCTCGACATCCAGGTCTTCCCGAACAGCCAGCTCGGCACCGGCCCCGACATGATCGAAGCGACGTCGTCGGGCGCCATCCAGCTGACGACCGACGGTGCGGGCGCCATCGGCACGTTCCTGCCGGCCTTGTCGGTCATCGAAGCGCCGTATCTGTGGCGCGACGCGGCGCATATGTCGCGCATGACCCAGGCGCCGCAATTCAAGCAGTTCAACGACCAGCTCGTCCAGCGCCGCTCGATGCGTATTCTCAGCGTCACCTATTACGGCAAGCGCCATGTGACGACCGGCAACAAGGCGATCAAGTCGCTTGCCGATTTCCAAGGCTTCAAGCTGCGTGTTCCCCCGGTCGATACGTTCCGCGCGATGGTCGAAGCGTGGGGCGGGCGGGCGACGCCGATCGCCTTCGCCGAGCTTTATCTGGCGCTGAGCCAGGGCGCGGTCGACGGGCAGGAGAACCCGCTGCCCACGATCATCAGCGGCAAGTTCTTCGAAGTGCAGAAATTCCTGATCCTGACCGGCCACATCATCACGCCGCGCATGCCGATCGTGAACGAGAATTTCTGGCGCGGTCTCACGCAGGCCGATCGCGACCTGATCTCGGCCGAGATGGCCGCGGGCGCCAAATGGCAGGACGAGGAATTGCTCGCGCAGGAAGGGGGCGCCATCGACCAGCTGAAGAAGGCCGGCATGACGGTGGTCGAGCCCGACGTGAAGGCGTTCCGCGATGCCGTGCTGAAGGCAGTCCCCCCCAAATTCGAAGACAAATGGGGCAAGGGCACCTGGGAAGCCTTCCTGGCGCTCTGATGTCCACGAACGAAAACACGGAGGCGGCGCGCATGTTGCGCGCCGCCGACCTTGCCGTCCGCTGGGGTGCGGGAATTTCGCTCGCGGCGCTGACCGTTTGCGTGCTCGCCGGTGTGGTCTCGCGGGGGCTTGGCGAGCCGTTGCATTGGACCGACGAGTTGTCGCGCTATCTGATGGTATGGACGTCGATGTTCGGCTGGATTCTGGCCGGCCGCAAACGCCTTCATATCCGCGTGCGTTTCTTCCACGACCTGCTGCCGCCGCGCGCGCATGCGATCGCCGAAATCGTCATGCAGGCGACGGTGGCGCTTTTCGGGCTGCTTTGCGTCGTCTACGGCGCCGAATTGGTCGAGCGCAACTACGACATCGAGGCGATCAGTTTGCCGTTGACCAATATGTGGCTCTATATCCCGCTGGTTTTCGCGGGTGGAATTTCCGTGCTTCAGGCCGCGACGGACGCGTTCGACGCGTGGAAGGCCGTGCCATGAGTGCCATCATCGCTTGGATCGGCGTCATTTGGCTTATCGCGGTGCTGGCGGGCTTTCCGCTCTTTGCCTCGATGGGCATGGCGGCGATCGTCTTCGTGTGGGTCGGCGATTTCACGCCGTCGATCATCGCCCAGAAATTCGTGCAAGGGGCCAATTCCTTTCCGCTCGTCGCGGCACCCATCTTCATTTTGATGGGCAATATCCTGACCGCCGCGCGGATCAACGACAAGATCGTCGCCTTCGCGACCGCATTGGTGGGCTGGGTGCGCGGCGGTTACGCGCATGCCAGCATCGTCGCCAGCACGATTTTCGCGGGCATGGTCGGCTCGGCCGTCGCCGATGCGGCGGGCGTGGGCACGATCGAAATCAAATCGATGCGCCGTGCCGGCTATCGGCCCGAGACGGCCGCCGCGATCACCGCCGCCGCTTCGACGATCGGCCCGATCATTCCGCCGTCGCTGCCGCTGGTCATCTATGGCGTGGCGGCCGACGTGTCGATCGGGCGGTTGTTCCTGGCCGGGTTCGTACCCGGGTTGTTGATGGCGCTGTCGCTGATGGCGATGGTCGCCGTCGTGGCGCGCCGGCAGAATTTCGGCCGGCTGCCCTTCCTGGGCATGAGCGCGATCATGCGCACGTTCATCGACGGGTTTTGGGCGTTGATGACGCCCGTGGTGCTGCTGGGCGGCATGTTCGCGGGCTGGTTCACGCCGACCGAAGCGGCGGCGGTCGCCGCACTCTACGCGCTGTTCCTGGGGCTGGTCGTCTACCGTACGCTGGAATGGCGGATGCTCCCCCGTATTCTGGTCGAAACGGTCGAGACGATCGGCCTCGTCCTCGTGCTGGTCATGGCGGCCGGCGCGCTGGGCTGGTGTCTGTCGATCAGCCGCGTGCCCCAGACGCTGACGCCGATGATCATGGGCGCGATCGAGCATCCGCTGATCTTCCTGCTCGTGTGCAATATCGTGCTGCTGGTCGTCGGCTGCTTCATGGAATTGCTGGCGGCGATGCTGATCCTCATACCGATCATGGTTCCCGCCGCGATCGGTTTCGGCATCGATCCCGTGCAATTCGGCGTGATGATGGTCGTGAACCTGATCCTGGGCACGATCCATCCGCCGATCGGGATCGTGTTGTTCATCGTGTCGCGCATCGCCGAGGTCAGTTTCGAGAAGATGTCGAAGGCGATCTTGCCGTGGCTCGTGCCGCTGCTGATCGTGCTTGCCATGATCACGGTCTGGCCGCATTTCACGCTGTGGCTGCCCGATCTGGTGATGGGGCCTGGCACGCGCTAGCGCCCCATTCACCGCATCGGCGTCGGGGGTTTACGCGGGCGCATTTCGTGCCTAAATGGACCTTGTGATGCGCATGACACCGATCCACGCAATGGCCTTCAAAACGTTCCGCTCCGGCGGGGCGCGAACGGTCTTGCGCGTGCCGATCTAGGCATCGCATCCGGATCGCAAGCCCCGCGGCAGTCGCGGGGCCCGGTCCATCCTTTCCTCCGGTCCGGTTTCCCCGCACTCCGCTTATGCAGGAGAGGAAATCATGGACCCGAGTTACACGATCCCCAAAACCCCGCGCGTCGGCATCGTCGGCGCCACCGGCAAGGTCGGCACGGCATTGCGCCATCTTCTGGCGTCGCGCGGCTTTCCCGCCGCCGAGTTGCGCCTGTTCGCTTCGGCGCGATCGGCGGGCGACGCCGTATCGGCGGCGTCGGGCGGTGCTTTGATCGTCGCCGATGCGAGCGACGCCGATTTCGACGATCTCGATATCGTGTTGTTCGCCGGCCCCGGTGCGGCGTCGCGCGAATTGGCGCCGCGTGCAGCACATACCGGCGCGATCGTGATCGACGTTTCGCCCGCATGGCGCGCCGACCCGCGCGTGCCCTTGGTCGCGGGCGGCGTCAACGCGCAAGCGTTGAACGCGATCCCGCGCGGCATCGTCGCGGGGCCGGATGCGGCCGTCACGGCGGCGGCGGCGGCGCTGAAGCCGCTGCACGACGCGGCGGGGCTGACCTGCGTCGCGGTCGGCGACGGGGCGGCGCCGCCATTCCTGCCGACGGCGAAATGGGTGCCGCCGCCCGCCGACACGGCCGCCGGGCGTATGGCCGCCGAAACGCGGCGCGTGCTCGGCCTGCCGGAATTGCCGGTCGCCTGCGCCAATGCGAACGGGGCGGGGCTGGCGATCGCGGCATCCTTCGCGCGCGAATTGGCGGCGGACGAAGCGGCGGCGTTGATGTCGCAGGAATCGGGACTCGCCCCGCGCTGGGTGCGTGTCGATGGGGAAGCGCCCAACGCGCTCGCCCTTGTCGTGGATGCGGGCGATCCCGCTTATGCGGCCGCCGTCAACGCCGTGCGGATCGCCGAAGCGATGCTGCCGAACTAGACCTTAAAAGCGAAACGGCCGGGGTGTTGCCCCGGCCGTTATCGCTTGCTTACATCGTGGCGCCGATTTGCCACGGCACGAATTCGTTGTCGCCGTAGCCGAGCGCTTCGGATTTCGATTTCTCGCCCGAGGCGACGGCCAGGATCTTGTCGAAAATCTCCTGGCCCTTGGCCTGGACCGTCACGCCGTCGACGATATCGCCGCAATTGATATCCATATCGTCGGGCATGCGCTTGAAGATGTCGGTGTTGGTGGCGAGCTTGATCGACGGCGTTGGCTTGCAGCCATAGGCCGAGCCGCGGCCCGTGGTGAAGCACAACACGTTGGCCCCGCCCGCGACCTGGCCGGTGGCGGAGACGGGGTCGTAGCCGGGCGTGTCCATGAACACGAAGCCCTTGGCGTCGACGCGCTCGGCATAGTGATAGACGCCGCGCAGCGTGCGCGTCCCGCCTTTGGCAGCCGCACCCAAAGATTTTTCGAGAATGGTCGTCAGGCCGCCCGCCTTGTTGCCGGGCGAGGGGTTGTTGTCCATCGACCCGCTATGCTTGGTCGTGTACGCCTCCCACCATTTGATGATGCCGATCAGCTTCTCGCCGATCTCGCGGCTTTCGGCGCGGCGGGTGAGCAGGTGCTCGGCCCCGTAGATCTCCGGCGTTTCGGAGAGGATGGCAGTACCACCCTGATCGACCAGCAGATCGACGGCCGCACCCAGCGCCGGATTGGCGGTGATGCCCGAATAACCGTCCGAGCCGCCGCATTGCAGGGCGAGCATCAGTTCGGAGGCGGGGATCGCCTCGCGTTTAACGGCGTTGACCGTGGGCAGCATTTCCTTGATCGCGGCGAGGCCCGCCTCGATCGTCTTTTTCGTGCCGCCGCTGTCCTGGATGTTCATCGAGCGGAACGTGGCACTCTCGGCGATGTCGTAGGCCTTCTTCATCTCCGCGATCTGGAACACTTCGCAGCCGAGGCCCACGAGCAAGACGGCACCCACATTCGGGTTGGTCGCGTAGCCCCAAGCCGTGCGCTGGAGAATGTCGTAGCCTTCGCCCTTCGCGGCCATGCCGCAGCCGGTGCCGTGCACCAGCGGCACCACGCCGTCGACATTCGGATAATCGTTCAGCAGGCCCGATTTCACGACCGCTTCGCCGATGAAGCGCGCGACCGAGGCCGAGCAATTCACCGAGGTGAGAATGCCGATGTAATTGCGCGTGCCTGCGCGCCCATTGGCGCGGCGATAGCCTTGGAACGTGCGGCGCTTCTCGAGCGGGATCGGGTCCCAGGGCCGCGCGTTCTCGGCATAGGCGTAGTCGCGCGCGAAGGCGGCGAATTCGCAGTTATGCACGTGCACATGCTCGCCCGGCTTCGTGTCTTGCGTCGCGAAGCCGATGATCTGGCCGAATTTCTTGAACGGCGCGCCCTTGGGCGTGAACTCGATCGCCATTTTGTGGCCGCGCATGATTCGCGCGGCGGCGACGGTGCCGTGCAGCGGCGTGCCGGCTTCGACGGTGTCGACGGCGACGATCAGATTGTCCGCCGGATCCAGGCGGATGGTACGGGGGTTGGCGGCCATGTTTTTTCGCGTTGCTCCCTAATGCTTGGCCCAAACTAGGCCAGCGTATTCTTGACGAAAACCCCATCCTTGAGGATGGCGGCTATGCGTTCGCCTTGACCGGTCAGGACGGCGATATCGGTAAGCGGGTTACCGTCGACGACCAGCAGATCGGCCAGCGCCCCGGGCGCCACGACGCCCAATTTTCCTTCCATGCGCAGCACTTCCGCCGCGATCGTGGTGGCCGAGGCGATGATCTCGTGTGCGGGGAGAACTTGCGCGCGGATGGCGAACTCGGTCGATTGGTGGCGATGCATCTCGCCCAGCAGATCGGTGCCGAACGCCATTTTGACGCCCGCTTGCCGGAAGATTTCCAGCGAGCGGAGACCCGCCCCGCGCACGTTTTCGATCTTCGCGACACTTTCGGGCGGCAGGCCCAACGATGCGCCTTCGTTCGCCAGCGCGTCGTAGGTCACGAGCGTGGGCACGGCGTAAGCGCCCTTCTGGGCCATCAAGGCGGCGGTGGGCGCATCGACCAGATTGCCGTGCTCGATCGTGCGCACGCCAAGCTCGACCGCACGGCCGATCGCTTCGGCCGTATAGGCGTGGGCGGCGACATAGGTTTTCGATTTGTCGGTTTCCTCGACGATCGCCAGAACTTCGTCGCGCGAATAGCCGAGCCAGTCGATCGGGTCGGTGGGCGAGGCCACACCGCCCGACGCCATGATCTTGATGAAATCGGCACCGGCTTTCAGTTCCTCGCGCACCGCCTTGCGTACGGAATCCACACCGTCGGCGACGCGCGCGAGCAGGCCGATGCGCGCATGGCACAGGCAGAATTCGCGATCGTCGAAGCGCCCGCGCAGATCGCCATGGCCGCCGGTCTGGCTCAGCGATTTGCCGGCGATGAACAGACGGGGGCCTCGGAACAAGCCTTCCTCGACCGCCAGCTTCAGGCCGTAATCGGCGCCCGAGGCGTCGCGCACGGTGGTGAAGCCGCGCTTCAACATGCCGTCCATCACCGCGACGGATTTCAGCGCCTGGAAGCTGGTCGGCATCGCGGCATTGCGCGCAAGATTCGCCATCGTCGCCACGACATGGACATGGCAGTCGATGAGGCCGGGCATCAGCGTACGGCCCTTCAGGTCGATCACGGTGGCCGACGGCGAGGCGATCGGCGTGGCCGACACCGCGCGGATCGTATTGCCCTCGACCAGCACGAAATGGCCGGGCCGCGCCTCGGCCTGCGTGCCGTCGATCACGACGGCGTTCTTGAACAGAAGGGTATTCGTCATCGAGGTTTAGGCTAACATGTCGGACGGCAAAGAATCGAGGGATGGCGGCGCCCAAAATGGCATTCGACGCGCGCGAATTGGCATCGGTTCAGGGATTGGCGCAAGCCTTGGCGGCGGGCGATCCCGCCGCCTTGCCCGCGTTGCGCAGCCTGCGCTGGAACCTCGCCGCCGCTTTGCTCGACGGGTCGGCCGAAGCGGAGTTTGTTGCGGCGCAACCGGGGGCGGTCGCCCTGTCCGAAGCCGGGCTCACGCGCTTTCCGATCGAACCGGCCGAGGCGATGCTGGCCGGGCAAGCCGCCGAGCGCTTTGCCGAAAAAGCGCCGATGCTGGCGGCGTTGTTGCTGACGCCGCCGCAGGATCTGCCCGAAATTCCCGATCTCGCGGCGCTCTCGCCCGCCTTGCGCGCCGTGGCGGGGCAAGCGCTGCTGGTCGCCCCGGCATTGTTCAGCGAGATCGGCGAAAGCGAGCGCTACGCCGCGAAGCTCGAAGCGATCGTCGCTTCGTTCCACGCGGCGGTGGTCGGCCATCCCGAGGATCCCTCGCGCTTGGCGTTGGGGCTGATGTTCGCCCAACGCGCCAGCCTGTTGATGGCGTATTTCTCGACGCGGAACTTGAAGCGCATGATGCGCCTGCGCGGCGAAATCGTCGAAACCATGCTGGTCGCCGCGCGCCGCTTGCCCGCGCATGCATTCGGCGAACGCCGGCCGGGGAAGCTGCGCGTGGGCGTGCTGACGCAAGCCTTGCGCCCGTTCACCGAAACCTATCTGGCGATCTCGCAATTCGAGGCGAAGGATCCCGATATCGAATTGTCGGTCTATACGATCGACGCGGCCCCGGGGCCGATCGAGGATTTGGCGCGCGACAAGGCCGATCGCTATGTCGTGCTCGGCGGCGATCTTGCCGCGCAATTGGCGCGGCTGCGCCAAGACGATCTCGACGCGATCGCCATCCATTCGAATATTTCGGCGGTGGTGAACCCGGTTGCATTGCTCGCCGCCTGCCGCTTGGCGCGGGTGCAGATCGTTTCGACCGCCACACCGACGACCGGCGGTTTCGCGGCGGGCGACGCGTATTTCTCGGGTGCGGATAACGAGCCGGGCGAATATCCGCAAAGCGATTACGTCGAGACGCTGTATCGCGCCCCGGGCTTCATCAATTACTACGCCTTCCAGCACGACACGGATGCGGCGACGGCGGCGCCCGCGCGCGCCGCGTTGGGCTTACCCGATGGCGTGCCCGTTTTTTTCTCCGGCGCCAATTTCTTCAAGCTGGGGCCGGAACTGACGGCTTTGTGGGCAAGGTTGCTGGCCGAAGTGCCGGAAGCGCGGCTGGTGATCATGCCCTTCGCGCCGAGCTGGTCGGCGTCGT
Source organism: Tagaea sp. (assembly GCA_965228135.1). Classification (GTDB taxonomy): domain Bacteria; phylum Pseudomonadota; class Alphaproteobacteria; order CACIAM-22H2; family CACIAM-22H2; genus Tagaea. Next base: position 1,941,556 of record OZ245798.1, on the reverse strand, counting down.
ATTTCTCCGCGCCGTTTTTCGCGCGGATCGAGAAGCAATTTGGGGCGGCGGGCGTTGCGCGCGATCGCTGGTGCGCGGTGCCGCCCGTGCCCACGCGCGCCGATCTGCATCGCATCGCCGCATTGTGCGACGTCTATATCGACGCGCATCCGTTTTCGGGGGCGTGCTCGCTGATCGATCCGCTGAGCGTGGGCTTGCCCATCGTCACGCTGGCGGGCGAGCGGTTCCGCGGCCATGTCGGGGCCGCGATGCTCACCGGCGCGGGGCTTGGCGAACTCGTCGCCAAGGATGAAGACGATTACGTCGCCAAAGCGGCCGCGCTCGCGCGCGATCCCGATTTCCGCGCCGCGTCGGCGGCGAAAATCCGCGATGCGATGTCGCCGGACTTGCCCTATTTCGACGTCGCGGCCGCCGGCAAGAAATTGGCGCAAGCCGCGAAGGATTTGACCGCCGCACGCGAAGCCGCGTTCGCCGGCTTGCGCGCCAAATCGCCCGACGAATTGATCGCGACGATTTTGCATCTGGCCGACGCGGCGAAAGGCACGCCGTTGTTCCGGGCGCTCACGGATATCGAACTCGTGCGCCTGTTCGCCGTGCCCTATTTGAAGGACGCGGCCCCCGGCGGCCACGCGATCGACGTGGGCGCGTGCCTGGGCGAAACGGCGTTGCCGTTCCTCGATCTGGGCTGGTCGGCCGATCTGTTCGAACCCGACACGGCCTGCGCGCCCGCGATGGCGGAACTCGCCCGCCGCTATGGCGGGCGTATCCGCCATCACGCGATGTTGGTGACCGAAGCCAGCGGCGCCGCGGCTTTCTTCCAAGCCGAGGTCGGCTTGTCCGGCCGCTCGCCGTCGCTGCTGTCGGCGACCAAGGATATGCGCAGCGTGCCCGCGACGCGGCTCGACGATTTCGCGGCCGCGAACGGGCTGACGCGCGTCGATTGGCTGAAGGTCGATTGCGAGGGCTACGATTTCGACGCGTTGCTCAGCCACGATTACGCGAAATTGCCGCCGCGTTTGGTGCTCGCGGAATTCTCGACCGCACACCCGCGCCAAGCGGGCGACGCACTGGCCAAAACGCTCGCCGCGATGCGCGAGCGCGGCTACGGCGCACTCATCTTCAGCTACGAGGATGCGGGCAATTTCGAGCGCCGCGTTTGGGATTATTGGTGCATCGGTTTGACGTCGGAGGCGCCGGTCGCGTGCGCGGCCGGTCATGCGCAAGGCAATATTCTATTCTTCCGCTTGGACGACGTCGAATTCCTGGCGCGCACGGCGATGGCGCTGGCCGAATTGCTGACCGCCGAAACGCGCGCGAATTTTTTGGAATGAAGACCGCGCTGATCACCGGGGCGGGCGGGCAGGACGGGCGTCTGTTGTCGCGCCTGCTGCTGGCCGATCATTGGGACATCGCCGGTCTCGTGCGGCACGAAGCTTCAACCGTCGAGAACGGCGTGCGCAAGATCGTCTGCGATGTCGGCGACGGCACGGCGCTGCGCGAAACGCTCGACGCCGTGAAGCCGTCGCGCGTGTTCCATTTGGCCGCCGCGCATCATTCCTCGGAAGGCGGGGCGGGGGACAAGAGCGCCGAAGTCTCGGCGATGATCCGCGTCAATTTCGAAGCGGCGGCGACGCTGCTCGAATGGATCGCGGCGAGAAGCCGGACGACGCGCGCCGTGTTCGCCGGGTCGTCGCAGATGTATCAGGCGCAAGGGGCCGATCTGATCGTCGACGAGACCACCCAAGCGAACCCGCGTACCTTCTATGGCCATACGAAACTTTGGACGCGCGATCTCGTGCGCCATGCGCGCGAACGTTTGGGATTGCACGCAAGCTTCGCCGTGTTGTTCAACCACGAAAGCGAATTGCGGGGCCCGAGCTACGTCACCCGCAAGATCGTCGACGCCGCCGTATCGGGCGCATCGCTCGAACTTATGAATATCGGCGGGCGGGCCGATTGGTCGGCGGCGCGCGATATCGTCGTCGCCTTGGCCGCGATGGCCGAACGTGCGAGTGCGGGCGAATACGTGCTGGGCTCGGGCGAAGCGCATCGGGTGCGCGATTGGGTCCAAATCGCCTATGCGCGCACGGCCCGCGATCCGGCTTGCGTGACCGCCAAAAGCGATGCGGCCAACGCCATCCCGATCGCGAACCCACGCAAAGCCATGCTCGATGGCGTGTGGCGGCCGCGCATCGCCTTCCATACGTTGGTCGAAAACATGACGGATTCCGTCGCCGCGCGGTGACGGGCGACGCGCCGATCCGGCCATTACGACGGTCGTTTGAAATTAGATTGCGCGGGACCTTGGGCTGTCGCAGAGTTGCCCGCAAGGCGCTGGGGAAAACCCTAGGCCGCAACCAAAATATGTCCGAACAGGAGAGTATTATCATGACGATCACGGCTTCCCGCAAAACGGGTCGCGCCGCGTTGTTCGCCGCCGCCGCCTTCGCGGTCTTGGCGGCGGTCGCGCCCGCCCCGGCGGACGCGCAGATCTTCCGCTACGGCTCGGCGAACGACATTCTCGGCCTCGATCCGCACGCCAACAACCATGGCGTGACGAATGCGATGAAGTCGAACATGTACGATCCGCTGGTGCGCCGAAATTTCGACGGCTCGCTCCAGCCCGGTCTGGCCGAAAGCTGGACGCAGACCAACCCGACGACCTGGCGCTTCAACCTGCGCCGCAACGTGCGCTTCCACGCCGGCCAGCCCTTCACCGCCGACGACGTGATCGCGTCGTTCGAGCGCGTGCGCCAGCAGACGTCGGATATGAGCTATACGGTCGTCTCGATCGAGCGCATCGAGAAGGTCGACGAGAACACCGTCAACATCATCACCAAGGGGCCGAACCCGGTTCTGCTCCAGGATTTGACGCTGTTCTTCATCATGAGCAAGCCGTGGCTCGACGCCAACAACGCGATGGTCGTGTCGCGTTCGGGCCAGCCGGGGGCGGCGACGAATTTCGCCAATCTCAACGTCAACGGCACGGGCCCGTTCCGCTTCGTCGAGCGCGTGGCCGACGAGCGCACGGTGATGGAAATCAACCCGAACGCCTGGGATCCCGCGACGGCGACGGGCATCACCCGCGCGATCTGGCGTCCGGTCGCCAACCCGGCGACGCGCGTCGCCGCCGTGCGTTCGCGCGAGCTCGACCTTATGTATCCGGTCCCGCTGCAGGACGTGAACGCGCTCAAGCAGCTCAGCGATCTTCGCGTCGTGCAAGGGCCGACGGCGCGCACCGTCTATTTCGCCTTCGACACGGTGCGCGACAATTTGATCGACCAGCCGAACGTCAAGAACCCGCTGAAGGACGCGCGTGTGCGCCGCGCGATCTATCAGGCGATCAACAGCCAAGCGTTGATGCGCGTCACGATGCGCGGCTTCGGCCAAGCCTCGGGCCTGATCATCGCGCCGCAGGTCCAGGGCTGGGATCAGGAATCGAACCAGCGTCTGCCCTACGATCAAGCCGCGTCGCGCAAGCTGCTGGCCGAAGCGGGCTATCCCAACGGCGTGACCGTGCCGTTCCATTGCCCGAACAACCGCTACATCAACGACGAGGATATCTGCACCGCCGTCGTCTCGATGCTGGCGCAAGTCGGCATCACCGCGCGCCTCAACGCCATGCCGTTCAGCCAGTTCATCCCGGCGGGCGGCCAGGGCCAGTTCCAGTTCTATCTGCTCGGCTGGACGCCCGGCAATTTCGACATCTCCAACCCGCTGCGCGAGTTGCTGACGATGACGGACGGGGCGGGCACGTTCAACTGGGGCAAGTATCAAAATCCCCAGGTCGAAGCGCTGCGCAACCAGATTGCGACCGAAACCGACATGACCAAGCGCGCGGCCTTGTCGAAGCAGGTGTGGTCGATCATCCGCCAGGATGTGCCGATCGTTCCTTTGCACCAGGAACCGCAGGTCTTCGCGATGCTCAACGACCGCATCGCGGAGTTCAAGATGCGCGTGCAGGAAGACGTCGAACTGCGTCACGTCCGTCTGCGCAAATAAACGCGCTTTCGTAACCGCGAAGGGCCGTCCGGGCGACCGGGCGGCCCTTTTCGTTTTAGACGACGTTTTTCTCGAGCATCTTGGCGCCGGTCAGCAAGCGCGCGGGCGACAGGTCGCCAAGATCAAGGGTTGTGTATCGCCCGTGCCGGATGAGTTCTGCGAGGCCGCGGCCGACACCGGGGCTTTGCTGCAACCCGTGGCCGGAGAAGCCGTTGGCGAGCAGCACATTCGCCGTTCCGGGGACGAGGCCGATCAGCGCGTTCGCGTCGAACATATTCATATCGTAATGCCCGGCCCAGGCGCGACCGCGCTTGATCGCCTCGAACGCCGGCACGCGCGCGGCCAAAGCGGGCCAGACATACTCGTCGAAGAAATCGTAATCGACCTCGAAATCGTCGGGGGCGACGTCCGGGTCCTTGTCCTCGGGCGGCACGGTGCCGGCGATAAAACCTTCGCCTTCGGGGCGGAAATAGACCCCGCCCGGATCGATGGTCAGCGGCACGCCGTCGATCCGCGTGCGGCATTCGAAGGTGAACACGAAGCGCTTCTTGGCGTGGACGGGAATATCGAAGCCGATCGCGCGCACGATTTCGCGCGTGCCCGTCCCCGCCGCGAGCGCGACATGGCCCGCCGAGATCGTCGTGCCGTCCGACAGGCGCAACGCCGTTGCGCGATCGCCTTTCATCTCGATGCCGACCAAGGCGGCTTTGCGATATTCGACGCCGAGCATGCGCGCCTTGCGCCGCAGCGCCTGGACCAGGCCGTAACCGTCGAACCAGCCTTCGCCCGTGCGGCCCCAGGTTCCGGCGACGAGATCGTCGGTCGAAAGCCACGGGAATTTCGCGGCGAGGCCCGCGCGGTCGTAGAGCGCGATATCCGCCCCCAGCGAAATTTGCAGCGCATGGTTTTCGCGCAAAACCGCTTCGCCGCTTTGCGTGGCCATGAACAAATAGCCGCCTTCGCGAAGGCCGATCTCCGGCCGCTCGCCGTCGACCGCCAGCCGCGTGCCCAGATCGCGCAGGAATTCGATCCCGTAGAGCGACAGCTTCACGTTCACGGGGGCCGAGAATTGCTGGCGGATCGACGCGGCCGAGCGGGCCGACGCCGCGCGTTCGTAGCCGGGATCGGGTTCCAGCACCAAAATCCGGCCCTGGAAACCGGGATCGGCGGCGAGGTGATAGGCGAGCGACGAGCCGATGGCGGCCCCGCCGGCGACGACGACGTCGAAAACTTCGTTCATGGCCGCCTTAGGTTAGCGCATTGAAACAAGGTTGGCGCCGGGTTATGTGAAGGCGTCGGAATAGGGGTATTCGCCTTGATCGAGAAGCACAAATTGAAGGCCATCAGCGGCTATCCGGAATGGTTGCCGGAATTGCGCATGGTCGAGCTTTCGTGGATCGACCAGATCCGCAAGATCTTCGAAAGTTACGGCTACGCGCCGATCGAAACGCGCTCGGTCGAGCCGGTCGAAGTGCTGCTGAAGCAGGGCGACACCGACAAGGAAATCTACGCCATCCGCCGCTTGATGGCCGAGGGCGACGAGGCGACCCAGCCGCCCGAGCATGCGCTGCATTACGACATGACCGTGCCGATGGCGCGCTACGTGGCGGCGAACCTCAACGATCTGGTTTTCCCCTTCAAGCGCTATCAGATGCAGAAGGCCTGGCGCGGCGAACGCCCGCAGGAAGGCCGCTTCCGCGAATTCATCCAATGCGACGTCGACATCGTCGACACGCGCGACATCCCGCTGCATTACGACGCGGAAATGCCCGCGATCGTGTTCGAGACGCTGGACAAGCTGGGCGTCGGCGGCTCGGTCACGCGCATCAACAACCGCAAGATCCTGCAGGGCTATTACGAAGGCTTGGGCGTGGCCGATTACGGCAACGCGATGCGCATCGTCGACAAGCTCGACAAGATCGGCGTCAAGGGCGTGTCGGCGATGCTGGCGTCCGAAATGGCGCTCGACGATTCGACGATCGGCAAGATCCTGGCGCTGGCGGAGATCAAGGGCACGGATGCCGGCGTCGTCGGCAAGGTCGAAGCGTTGGGCGTGAAATCGCCGGTGCTGGAACAAGGCCTGTCGGAGCTCGGCTTCGTCATGGGCGAGCTTGCGCGCTTCCCCGAAGGGTCCTTCGTCGCGGATTTGTCGATCGCGCGCGGCCTCGCCTATTACACGGGCACGGTCTACGAAACGAAGCTCGCCGCCTTCCCCGATTATCCGACCGTGTGCGGCGGCGGGCGTTACGACAATCTCGTCGGTTCGCTGATCAATCGCCGCCTGCCGGGGCTCGGCATTTCGATCGGCCTCACGCGCATCTTCTGGAAGCTGCAGAAGGAAGGCGTGATCAAGCCGACGCGCAAAACGCCGACCGACGTGCTGGTCGTGTTTCCGCGCGGGGGGCAATACGCCCAGGTCGCGGCGACCGCGCGCGTGCTGCGCGCGCGCGGCCTGAAGGTCGAGCTGTGGCACGAAGAACGCAAAATGGACGCCCAGCTCAAATACGCCGGCGACAAGGGCATCCCGTTCGTGTGGTTCCCGCCGGTCGAAGCCGGCGCGCCGCATCAAGTGAAGAACATGGAAAACGGCGTGCAATACGACGCCGACGCCGCGTCCTGGTCGCCCGAGACGGGCTAAGCGCGCAAAATCGCGACGAGGGCGGCGATCAGCATTGCCGTCGATGCGAACATCGCGATCATGAAGCCGAGCCCGCGCTTCTTGGGATCGGCGTAATAGCCGCGCGCGTAAAGGGCGCGGCCCGCGATCCATACGGCCCCGCCGATGCCGGCCCATTGATCGCCGACCCAGATCGCGCACAGCCAGAGTGCCGGCAACGCGACGACGATCTGCTCGAGCGTATTCATCTGCACGCGCAGATAACGCTGGAATTCCGGCGGGCCGTCGGTCGCGGGGGCGGGCACCGCGTATTTGCCGCGCGCGATGCCGACCTTGAAGCTGAGGGTGGTGTAGAAGATCAAGGCCGCGATCGTCGCGAGGCTGGCATAGGGATACATCGGTCACTCCGTTTCAGACGCGCCGATATGGGCACATCCGCGGGCGCGACTGTCAACTCGCCTGCGCAGCCGCGGCCAAGTGATCGGCGAAGGCGCGCGCCCAGCGCGCCGAGGGTTGCAGCCAGCGCAGCACGAGACCGCGCGCGTCATGGGCCGTGACCGACGCGATCAACGCGAAGCGGCGCGGCGATGCGCCCCGTGTCGGGCGGGGAATGCGCAATTCGACCGCGATCACGCTGCCGATATCGGCTTTGATCGCACCACCATCGGTGCGAAGCCCGAGCACCGAGATATCGTGAATCGGCAATTCCCGGCCGCGCAAGGCGATCGTGGCGCCGGTCAGCGCGTAGCGCGGCGAGCGGCGACGCTCGGCGCCCGTGTTCTTGCCGACGGACGGCGTCATCGCTTGCCCGCCTGCCGGCGGCGGCCATTCGCTTCCCGGCGCGCGAGCTCGGCGGCTTGGGCGTCGCGCTTTTTCTGCGCGGCGCGTTTGTCGGCTTCCTCGCGTTCGAGCTTCGCTTTGCGCGCCGCGTCGAGACGGGATTCGAGTTCCTTGTCGGCCTTGCCGTCGATCCAATTGGTCAATTGGCGGACCATCTTCGAACGCTGGAACGTCAGTCCGTTCCATACGCGCTCGGATTCCGCGTCGGTCGCTTCGGTCGGCATGGTCGGCAGGTAGAGCAGGATATGCTGGATCGCGAGATCGAGCACATAGGGGTCCTTCGACGTCTCGAATTCCGCCTGCGCCTTGTCCCAGATGTCGATCAAATCGCTCCAGCCGTCCAGCGCGAAGGCGATGTCGCGCGCCCAGCCGGCGATGAGGTCGAGCACGAGTTCGTGGTCGCGCACGACGGCGACGAAGAAGCTGAGTTTCTGCTCGATATCCGAAAGCCGATCGGCGACGTAGTCGCGGAACTGCGCGGCCGAGAATTGCACGAGCAAGGCGCGGTTCGCGGCCTCGTCGCGCGTTTCCTTCTCGTAGTCGCGCAAGGCTTCGCGGAATTTCTCCAGCCGCGCGAAGCCCAACGCGAGGTGGCCTTCCTGGCGTGCACCCGGATCCGCGTCGAGATTGATGGCGCCGATGGGGGCAAGCGTTTCCGACACCGCTTCGATACGCTTGATCACGAGCGGGGGCGAGATCTTCGCCTGCTGGCCGAGATAGCCGAAGACCTTCTCGGTCAACGCTTGGCCCGCGTCGGAATCCTGGCCCGGCGTGGCGCGGATCGCGGCCATCAGCATCATGCTGTTGGCCTTCGACATGACGGGATCGCCGCGCGCCACGCCGCATTCGCGCGTCGCTTGGGCCAGAAGGCTGATATAGGCCTGGAAGCGATCCTTGCGCGCCGTATCGAGCCGCGCTTTGGCGAGCTCGCGCGTCGTGGGGTCGCCGGCATGGTCGCGATCGGCGGTCAACGCCAGCGTGCGCATCACAAGCGGGTCGAGCGGCGCGTCGGCGAAAGTCTCGGTGATCGAATCGAACAAGGCGCGATCGCGGATCGCCATCTGGGTCCAGTTCGGCACATGGACCCATTGCATGATCAGGTTCTGCCGGTCTTCGGAGCCCGCGTAATTCTCGAAGATCGCTTCCCATTCCTTCGGCCGCTGGCCGGGATGGGCGCGCAAACGCAGCGGCCGCAGGCGCGGATTCTCGAAAGGCACCAGCACGCCGCGCGCTTGGAACGTATCTGGCAGCAAAGGTTTCATCGCGCGGGATCGGGCTCCGTTCAACCGTCGGCGCGAAATTAGGTCCGCGATCCTGAATCCTGCGTTAACGGCGCAGGCGATTCTCGCATTCGATGCGGCGTCGGTCCTATTCTGGCGCCCGGAATGGATGAGGGTGTATTCGGAATGTCGAAAGCTTGGATCTATCTTTTCACGGCCGGTGTGTTGGAGATCGCGATGGCGATCGGGCTGAAGATGAGCGAGGGCTTCACCAAGCTCGTGCCCAGCATCGTGACCTTCGCGAGTGCCGCCGCCAGCTTCTATCTTCTGGCGACGGCGATGCGCGAATTGCCGATCGGCACGGGCTACGCCGTGTGGGTCGGGATCGGCGCCGCGGGCACGGCGATTTTCGGCATCGTGCTGTTGGGCGAAGCGGCGAACGCGTTGCGTTTGGGCGGCATCGCCCTCATCATCGCGGGCGTGGCGCTGCTGAAATTCGCCGAGGCCGCCTGACCGGAGAGACCGAGATGACCGAGATCGTCGATCGCATCATTGCCGTGATGGAAAGCCCCGACGCCGACCGCCATTACGGCGAAGGCGTGTCGGAACGCGATCATGCGTTGCAGGCCGCCGCCTTGGCGCGCGGCGAAGGCGCGCCGCCCACGTTGATCGCGGCGGCGCTGCTGCACGATATCGGGCATTTGCTGCATGGGCTGGACGAGGACATCGCCGATCACGGCATCGACGGCAAACACGAAGCGGTGGGCGCCGCGTTTCTCGCCAAGCATTTCGTCGAGGACGTGGTCGGCCCGGTGGCGCTGCATGTCGACGCCAAGCGCTTCCTGGTCGCGACCGAAGCCGAATATGCGGCGAAGTTGTCGCCCGCCTCGGTGCAATCGATGGCGCTGCAAGGCGGGGTGATGGGCGACGCGGAAGCGAAGGCATTCGCCGCGAAGAAACATTGCGCCGGCGCCGTGCGCTTGCGCCGCTGGGACGAGGAAGCGAAGATCGTCGGCCTGAAAGTCCCGCCGGTCGCGTCCTATCGCGACGTGCTGGAAGCGAGCTTACGCTAGCGCTTAAAGCGCCGTCGCGACGCGGCGCTGAAGCTCGTAGAGCGCGATCGCCGTGGCGTTCGACACGTTGAGACTTTCCAGCCCCTTGTCGATCGGGATGCGCACCAGCAAATCGCAATGCTCGCGCGTCAGGCGACGCAGGCCTTCGCCTTCCGCGCCGACCACCAGCGCGATCTTGCCGGTCATGTCGGCTTGGTGGATTTCCGTGCTCGCTTCGCCCGCGAGCCCGACGCACCAATAGCCGGCCTTCTTCAGATGATCGAGGGCGCGGGCGAGATTGACCACGCGCACGAAGGGCACGCGTTCGAGCGCACCCGATGCGGCTTTCGCCATCACGGCGGTGGCGCCGGGCGAATGGCGTTCGGGGCAGATCACGGCCGCGACGCCGAAGCCCGCACAAGAACGCAGGATGGCGCCGACGTTATGCGGATCGGTGACTTGGTCGAGCACCACGACGCGCGCGGCGTCCTGGCCCTCGGTCGCGCGGATGATGTCGTCGAGATCGGGATCGTCCAGCCCATCGACCAAGGCGGCGAGGCCTTGATGAACGGCGGCGCGCGGCATCATGCGGTCGAGCTGCTCGCGATCGAGAATCTCGGCGTCGGGCAGGCCGATCGGATGCGCCTCGGCCAGCGTTTCGAGCTTGGGCCCGAGCTGGGCATCGACTTCGCGCTGAATGGCGATGCGCAGAATTTTACGGCGCGGATTGGCGAGCGCGGCCAGAACGGGATGAATCCCGTAGAGCCACACCCGGCCACCGCCTTCGCCCGGACGTTCGCCGGGGAAGGGGCCCGAACGCAAATTGCGGTCGCGGCGGGGCCCGCGCGGTCCGCGTTCCGGGCGGCCGCCCTGGTGTTCGCCGTCGGGATGATCGGCGCGGGGGCGATCGAAACGCGGCTTGTCGAAGCGGGGCTTCTCGTCGAAGCGGGGCTTCTCGAAGCGGGTGGGGCGCTCGCTACGCTCGGCCCCACGCTGCGTACCGTCGAAGCGGACGGGCCTTTCGCCGCGCGGCTTGTCGAAGCGGGCCGGTTTTTCGAAACGGTTCGGGCGCTCGCCGCGCTCCGGGTTGTCCGACCGGGCCGATTTCTCGAACCGGGCGGGTTTTTCGGCGCGGGGCTTGTCGCTGCGCGGCTTGCCGAAGCCGCCGAGCTTGCCGGGGGCGGATTTGCCGAATCCGGGCTTATCCGCCCGGGATTTGTCGAATCGCTTGCCGGTGGAGGGGCCGCTCGGGCGGCCTTCCTCGCGATTGCCGCCACTGCGGCTGCCGTCGGAACGGGACCGGCCCCCATGCTTGCCATTTTTCATCGTGGCGCTTAATATGCGCAATTACAGCATTGTTCAAGTCGTCCCCACCCGCTGGGCCCGTTTTCGGGAAGGCGGAGGGGTACGGCTTCTTTTGTCGTGAGGTTTTGCCGTTGACTCTACCCCCTTCTTCTTATTAAACCCCCTGTCCGCGAAGGCCGCCTCTCGGGAAACCGGAGGGCGGCCTCGCGCTACATTGGCCGACGGAAAAGCACGCTTGTCACTGACAAGTCGCTGATTTGAAAGCCAAAAGGCGCGCCGGGTTGGATGGAGGGGTGGCCGAGCGGTCAATGGCAGCAGACTGTAAATCTGCCCTCTTCGGAGTTCGAAGGTTCGAATCCTTCCCCCTCCACCACCGGGCGAGTGCGCCCCTGGCCTGATCGGCCGGACGACACGACGAGTTGAGACACGACGCGTAAAAGGCGACCAAAGCTAAAGGCGAAAGGACGGTACGACGCGACTGAACGAGGCGTTATCTCCGGGCGGGTGTAGCTCAATGGTAGAGCTCCAGCCTTCCAAGCTGGCTATGCGGGTTCGATTCCCGTCACCCGCTCCAGTCTTTCCGGAATTTCAGCCCGACGCGCGACCGATCTTTTAGCCGACCGAGACCACTTCGAACCGCCACCTCAAGCGACCGGAAGCGATCATGACGAAGACGAAATTCGAGCGGAACAAGCCGCACTGCAACATCGGGACGATCGGCCACGTCGACCATGGCAAGACGTCGCTGACGGCCGCGATCACGAAGGTGCTGGCGGAGACGGGCGGCGCCACGTTCATGGCGTACGACATGATCGACAAGGCGCCGGAAGAGAAGGCGCGCGGGATCACGATCAACACGGCGCACGTGGAATACGAGACGAAGAACCGCCACTACGCGCACGTCGATTGCCCCGGCCACGCCGACTACGTGAAGAACATGATCACGGGTGCCGCGCAGATGGACGGCGCGATCCTGGTCGTGTCGGCCGCGGACGGCCCGATGCCGCAGACGCGCGAGCACATCCTGCTGGCCCGCCAGGTCGGCGTGCCCGCACTGGTCGTGTTCCTGAACAAATGCGACATGGTTGAGGATCCGGAACTGCTCGACCTGGTCGAGATGGAAGTCCGCGATCTGCTGTCGAAGTACGATTTCCCCGGCGACACGATTCCGATCATCAAGGGTTCGGCGCTGTGCGCGCTGGAGAACAAGGACCCGAAGCTGGGCAAGGAAGCGGTCTTGGCGCTGATGGCGGCGGTCGACGAGAATATTCCGCAGCCGGCGCGTCCGAAGGACAAGCCGTTCCTGATGCCGATCGAAGACGTGTTCACGATCTCGGGCCGCGGCACGGTGGTCACGGGTCGCGTCGAGCGCGGCATCATCAAGGTGAACGAAGAAGTCGAAATCGTCGGCATCAAGCCGACGGTGAAGACGATCGTCACGGGCGTTGAAATGTTCCGCAAGCTGCTGGACAGCGGCGAGGCGGGCGACAACATCGGTGCACTCCTGCGCGGCACGAAGCGCGAAGAAGTCGAGCGTGGTCAGGTTCTGGCCGCCCCGGGTTCGATCACGCCGCACACGAAGTTCAAGGCGGAAGCCTACATTCTGACGAAGGAAGAAGGCGGCCGTCACACGCCGTTCTTCACGAATTATCGTCCGCAGTTCTACTTCCGCACGACGGACGTGACGGGGATGGTGCATCTGCCGGAAGGCACGGAGATGGTGATGCCGGGCGACAACGTCGCCATGGAAGTTCACCTGATCGCGCCGATCGCGATGGACGAAGGCCTGCGCTTCGCCATCCGCGAAGGCGGCCGCACCGTCGGTGCGGGCGTCGTCGCCAAGATCATCGAGTAGTTCGAGGGTCGCGCTTAGGAGTGTAGCTCAATTGGTAGAGCACCGGTCTCCAAAACCGGGGGCTGGGGGTTCGAGCCCCTCCACTCCTGCCAAGCGCGACGAAGCTTCAGTACGAAACGACGGATGGGAATTGTCGGCATGATGCCGCAGACGGGACAGAAGATCGGCGCGGGCGAATTCTTCCGCCAAGTGCGCCAGGAAGCCAACAAGGTGACCTGGCCCACGCGCAAGGAGACGTTCGTGACCACCGCGATGGTGTTCGCGATGTCGTTCCTCGCGGCGGTGTTCTTCTTCGTCGTCGATTGGTTCGTGTCGCACGGCGTGCGTCTCATCCTGGGCTTGGGGGCCTGAACAAAATGGCGATGCGCTGGTACGTGCTGCACGTCTATTCGGGCTTCGAAAAGAAGGTCGCGTCGTCGATCAAGGAACAGGCCCAGCAGAAGGGCCTCGCCCATCTGGTCGAAGAAGTGATGGTGCCCGTCGACAGCGTCGTCGAAGTGCGCAAGGGGAACAAGAAGGTCGCGGCGGAACGCAAGTTCTTCCCCGGCTACGTTCTCGCGCGCATGGATCTGACCGACGAGACGTGGCACCTCGTCAAGAACACGCCGAAGGTGACGGGCTTTCTGGGGGCGAGCAACAAGCCGGCCCCGATCTCGGACAAGGAGGCGGATCGCCTCCTGCGCCAGATGAAGGAAGGCATCGAGAAGCCGAAGCCCGCCGTCACCTACGAGGTGGGCGAGCAGGTGCGCGTGACGGACGGCCCCTTCACCTCGTTCAACGGTCTCGTGGAAGAGACCGACGAGGAGAAGTCGCGTCTCAAGGTTTCCGTCTCGATCTTCGGCCGGCCCACGCCGGTCGAGCTGGAATACAGCCAGGTCGAGAAGCTTTAGTTCGAATTCGCCGGTCGCCCGTATGCGGCGGCCGATCGGCGGGTTCTTGTGCAACGAGGCGATACGACCGGTGTCCTCCCGCAATTAAGGGGCGCCGGCAGCCAAGAGGAGTAGGACGATGGCGAAGAAAATCGTCGGGTACATCAAGCTGCAGGTACCCGCGGGCAAGGCGAATCCCTCGCCGCCCATCGGGCCGGCGCTGGGTCAGCGCGGTCTGAACATCATGGAGTTCTGCAAGCAGTTCAATGCGCAGACCCAGAAGCTCGAGCCCGGGATGCCGATTCCGGTCGTGATCACGGCCTATGGCGATCGTACGTTCACGTTCGTCATGAAGACGCCGCCGGCCAGCTACTTCCTGAAGCAGGCCGCGAAGATCGAATCCGGCGCCAAGGCGCCGGGCCGCGACAAGGCGGGCAAGGTGACGACGTCGCAGCTGCGCGAAATCGCGCAGAAGAAGATGGTCGACCTGAACGCGAACGACGTCGAAGCCGCGATGAAGATGATCGCCGGTTCCGCCCGTTCGATGGGCCTCGAAGTGGTGGAGGGCTGATCATGGCTCGTCTCGGCAAGCGCATGAAGAAGGCGGTCGACGGTCTCGACCGCGATAAGTTCTACTCGATCGACGAAGCCGTGAAGATCGTTCAGGCTCGCGCCAGCACCAAGTTCAACGAGACCGTCGAGGTCGCGATGAATTTGGGCATCGACCCGCGCCAGGCGGACCAGCAGGTCCGCGGCATGGTCGCCCTGCCGAACGGCACGGGCAAATCGGTGCGCGTGGCGGTGTTCGCCAAGGGCCCGAAGGTTGCCGAAGCGCAGGCCGCCGGTGCGGACCTCGTCGGCGGCGACGATCTGGCGGAGAAGGTGCTCGCGGGCGAAATCAATTTCGACCGCGTGATCGCCGCGCCGGACATGATGGCCGTCGTCGGCAAGCTCGGTAAGGTGCTCGGCCCCCGCGGCCTGATGCCGAACCCGAAGCTCGGCACCGTGACGCCCAACGTCGCCCAGGCGGTGAAGGATGCGAAGGCGGGCCAGGTCGAATTCCGCGCCGACAAGACCGGCAACATCAATGCCGGTGTGGGCAAGGTGAAGTTCGAAGAAGGCAAGCTCGCCCAGAACCTGAAGGCGTTCCTCGACGCGATCGTCAAGGCGCGTCCGTCGGGCGTGAAGGGCAACTACATCAAGAAAGTGACGGTCAGCTCCACGATGGGGCCGGGCGTCAAGCTCGATATCGCGGCGTTCGGCGGCCAGTCGGCCGCACCGACGGCGGCGTAAGACGAGCGAACGAGTTTCCGCCTTGTCCGGCTTGGCCGGGCAGGGCGGGACGCCGAAATCGCCCGAAAGGGAATTTCGGCGACCCTGTCCGAGACTGCTGGCGCCGAGGGTTCCTTGAACCCGACGCTTAATCGCCCCAAGTAAGGCGGCCCGCATAGACAGAGGCGACAAATCGCGAGGCCCCGGCGCTTTTCCGGGGCGACGCGAGTTGGGACTTCTGGGACAGGTCGAGCGAGGTCTCGACCTTTTCCGCCGGCGGTTCGCCGCCGGTGATTAGGGGTCGAGGCTCTTGTGAAACGGTTCCGGTGACGCGGAAGCGCCATCGGAACGAACCAGGAGACGATCGTGGACCGTACGCAAAAGAAGGAGCTGGTCGACAGCCTCCACGGAAAGATCAAGGAAGCCGCTGTGGTCGTCGTGACCAAGCAGGCTGGCTTGACCGTGGCGGAAGTCACCGAGCTGCGCCGCAACATGCGGGCAGCCGGCGCCAGCTTCAAAGTCGCGAAGAACCGGCTCACGCGTCGTGCTCTGGACGGCACGAATTACGCGCATCTCGGGGCATCGCTGAAGGGCCCGACGGCCATCGCCTACTCCACCGATCCGGTGGCGGCGGCGAAGGTCGCGGTCGCTTTCGCGGCGAAGAACGAGAAGCTGACGATCGTTGCTGGCGGCCTCGGCGAGCGTGCGCTCGACGTGGCCGCGGTTAAGGCGCTTGCGACCCTGCCCTCCCTGCCGGAGATGCGGGCCAAGTTCCTCGGCCTCCTCAACGCGCCGGCGACCCGTCTCGCGACCGTCCTCCGCGCCCCCGCGGCGCAGACGGCGCGTGTCATTGGCGCTTACGCGAAGAAGCAAGGCGCGGCGTGAAGCCGAACCCCTACCAACCCAACTCGCTTGGATACACAGGAGTAAATTGAAATGGCCGATCTCGCCAAACTGGTCGACGAACTGTCGAGCCTGACGGTTCTGGAAGCCGCCGAACTGACGAAGTTGCTGGAAGACAAGTGGGGCGTCTCCGCCGCCGCGCCGGTGGCCGTTGCCGCCGCGCCGGCCGCCGGTGGCGCTGGCGCCGCCGCTGCCGCCGAGCAGACCGAATTCACGGTGACCCTTGCCGCCGCCGGCGACAAGAAGATCAACGTGATCAAGGTCGTGCGCGAAATCACGGGCCTGGGCCTCAAGGAAGCCAAGGACCTGGTCGAAGGCGCGCCGAAGGTGGTCAAGGAAGGCGTCAACAAGGACGACGCCGCCAAGTTCAAGAAGGCGCTCGAAGAGCAGGGCGCGACCGTCGAGGTCAAGTAAGCCGAAACCCGGCTCGGCCGTTCGTCCCCAGGCGGGGATGGACGGCCGGACCGGTCGGGCGCCGTTTCCCCGAAAGAAGAACGGCAACGGAATTTAGGTCCCTTTGGACCATACGAGGATCGACATGTTGCAGACGGTGATGGGTCGCAAGCGGATTCGCAAAAGCTTCGGTCGTATTCCAGACGTCGCGCCGATGCCGAACCTCATCGAAGTGCAGATGAGCTCCTATGCGCAGTTCCTCCAGATGGGCGTCAGCCCGTCCGAGCGGAAGAACGTCGGCTTGCAGGAAGTCTTCCGCACCGTTTTCCCGATCAAGGATTTCTCCGAGCGTTCGCAGCTCGAATTCGTGCGCTACGAGCTCGAAGATCCGAAATACGACGTCGAGGAATGCCAGCAGCGCGGAATGACCTTCGCGGCCCCGCTGAAGGTTACGCTGCGCTTGGTCGTGTGGGACGTCGACGAGGACACGGGCTCGCGCTCGATCCGCGACATCAAGGAGCAGGACGTCTACATGGGCGACATGCCCCTGATGACGGACAAGGGCACCTTCATCATCAACGGCACCGAGCGCGTCATCGTTTCGCAGATGCACCGTTCGCCGGGCGTGTTCTTCGACCATGACCGCGGCAAGACGCACGCCTCGGGCAAGTATCTGTTCGCCGCGCGCGTCATTCCCTATCGCGGCTCGTGGCTCGATTTCGAATTCGACGCCAAGGACCTCGTCTATGTGCGCATCGATCGCCGCCGCAAGCTGCCGGTGACGACGTTCCTGATGGCGCTGGACGGTTTGGCGTCCGAGAAGCTGCGCGAAGAGCGTCAGGCGGTCGGCAAGGATCTGGAGCTGGGCGAATCCATCGGCATGACGGCCGAGGAAATCCTCGCCAATTTCTACAGCCAGGTCGTCTACAAGAAGGGCAAGTCCGGCTGGCAGACGGCGTTCGACGGCGAGCGCATGCGCGGCCAGAAGCTGCTCTCCGACCTCATCGACGCCAAGACCGGCAAGGTCCTGGCCGAGAAGGACGCGAAGATCACGCCGCGTCTGGCCAAGAAGCTGAAGGAAGAAGGCGTCAAGGACGTCCTCGCCACGATCGAAGACCTCAAGGGCCGCTACGTCGCGGTCGACATCATCAACGAGGAAACGGGCGAGATCCATGTCGAGGCCGGCGACGAGCTGACCGCGCAGAATCTCGAGCTGTTGGAAGAAGCGGGCGTCAAGGAAATCCCGACGCTGCATATCGACCACATCAGCGTCGGCCCCTACATGCGCAACACGCTGAAGGCCGACAAGAACGGCAGCCGCGAAGAAGCGCTGATCGAAATGTACCGGGTCATGCGCCCGGGCGAGCCGCCGACGCTCGAAACGGCCGAATCGCTGTTCAAGGGCCTGTTCTTCGACAGCGAGCGCTACGACCTTTCCTCGGTCGGCCGCGTGAAGATGAACGCGCGCCTGCAGCTCGACGTCGCCGACACGGTCCGCATCCTGCGCAAGGCCGACATCCTGGCGATCGTGAAGACGCTGACCGAACTCAAGGACGGCCGCGGCGAAATCGACGACATCGATCACCTGGGCAACCGCCGCGTGCGCTCGGTCGGCGAGCTGATGGAAAATCAGTATCGCGTCGGCCTGCTGCGCATGGAACGCGCGATCCGCGAGCGCATGTCGACGGTCGAAATCGACTCCGTCATGCCGCACGATCTGATCAACGCGAAGCCCGCGGCCGCCGCGGTGCGCGAGTTCTTCGGTTCGTCGCAGCTGTCGCAGTTCATGGACCAGACGAACCCGCTGTCGGAAATCACGCATAAGCGCCGCCTCTCGGCCCTCGGGCCGGGCGGTCTTACGCGCGAACGCGCGGGCTTCGAAGTCCGCGACGTGCACCCGACGCATTACGGCCGCATCTGCCCGATCGAAACCCCCGAAGGTCCGAATATCGGTCTGATCAACTCGCTGGCCACCTATGCGCGCGTCAATCCGTACGGCTTCATCGAAAGCCCGTACCGCAAGGTCAAGGACGGCCGCGCGACGGACGAGGTGATCTATCTCTCGGCGATGGAGGAAGGCCGCTACTATGTCGGCCAGGCCAACACCGAGGTGGACGCCAAGGGCCGCATCACGGCCGAGCTCGTCGCCTGCCGTAAGGGCGGCGACGCGGTTCTGGTGAAGCCCGATCAGGTCGACCTGATGGACGTTTCGCCGCGCCAGCTCGTGTCGGTCGCCGCGGCGCTGATCCCGTTCCTCGAGAACGACGACGCCAACCGCGCGTTGATGGGCTCGAACATGCAGCGTCAGGCCGTGCCGCTGGTCCGCGCGGAAGCGCCGATCGTGGGCACCGGCATGGAAGGCAAGGTCGCGCGCGACTCCGGCGCCGCCATCGCGGCGCGCCGGGCGGGCATCGTCGACCAGGTGGACGCCACGCGTATCGTCGTGCGCGCGACCGAGGAAACCTCGGCCGCCGCGTCGGGCGTGGACATCTATCGTCTGCTCAAGTTCCAGCGTTCCAACCAGAACACCTGCATCACGCAGCGTCCGCTGGTGAAGAAGGGCGACGCGGTGAAGGCCGGCGACATGATCGCCGACGGCCCGTCGACGGAGCTGGGCGAATTGGCCCTGGGCCGCAACGTGCTCTGCGCGTTCATGCCCTGGAACGGCTACAACTTCGAAGATTCGATCCTGATCTCCGAGCGCATCGTGTCGGACGACGTGTTCACGTCGATCCACATCGAAGAGTTCGAAGTGATGGCCCGCGATACGAAGCTGGGCCAGGAAGAAATCACGCGCGACATTCCGAACGTCGGCGAGGAAGCGCTCAAGAACCTCGACGAAGCGGGCATCACCTATATCGGCGCCGAAGTGAAGCCGGGCGACATCCTGGTCGGCAAGGTCACGCCGAAGGGCGAAAGCCCGATGACGCCGGAAGAAAAGCTGCTGCGCGCCATCTTCGGCGAAAAGGCGTCGGACGTGCGCGACACGTCGCTGCGCCTGCCGCCGGGTGTGGCCGGCACGGTCGTCGAAGTGCGCGTCTTCTCGCGTCGCGGCGTCGACAAGGACGAGCGCGCGCTGCAGATCGAGCGTCAGGAAATCGAGCGTCTCGCGAAGGATCGCGACGACGAGCGCGCGATCCTGGAGCGTTCGACCGCGCAGCGTATGAAGGCCGTGCTGATGGGCGAAAGCTTCGCCGGCGGTCTGAAGGGTCCGAAGCCGGGCACCACGATCGACGAAGCGTTCCTTTCGGAGTTCACGCCCGGCCAGTGGCGTTCGATCATCGTCAAGAACGACAAGACGATGCAGGACGTCGAGGCGATGAAGAAGCAGTTCGACGAGTCCGTGAAGGCGCTCGAGCGGCGCTTCGAGGACAAGGTCGAGAAGCTTCAGCGCGGCGACGAACTTCCCCCCGGCGTGATGAAGATGGTCAAGGTCTTCGTCGCGGTGAAGCGCAAGCTGCAGCCCGGCGACAAGATGGCCGGCCGTCACGGCAACAAGGGCGTCATCAGCCGCATCATGCCGGCCGAAGACATGCCCTATCTGGAAGACGGCACGCCGGTCGACCTCGTGCTCAATCCGCTGGGCGTGCCCAGCCGCATGAACGTCGGTCAGATTCTCGAAACGCATCTGGGGTGGGCTTCGGCCACGATCGGGCGCGAAATCGGGCAGATCGTCGACAAGGTCCGTCGCGGCACGGCCAAGCCCGCCGATCTGCGCAAGCGGTTGGAGCGGGTTTACGCCAAGGAAGAGCTCAAGGAAGGCGGTCGCGATCTGGACGACGCCGAGTTGATCGATCTGGGCGACAACCTGCGCCGCGGCGTGCCGATGGCCACGCCCGTGTTCGACGGTGCGCGCGAAGCGGACATCAACGCGATGCTCGACCAAGCGGGGCTCGCCCACACCGGTCAGGTGTGGCTGACCGACGGCCGTACGGGCGAGCGTTTCGACCGTCCGGTCACCGTCGGCTACATCTACATGCTGAAGCTGCACCACTTGGTCGACGACAAGATCCACGCCCGTTCGATCGGTCCGTACAGCCTCGTCACCCAGCAGCCGCTGGGCGGTAAGGCGCAGTTCGGCGGACAGCGCTTCGGCGAAATGGAAGTGTGGGCCCTCGAAGCCTACGGTGCCGCCTACACGCTGCAGGAAATCCTCACGGTCAAGTCGGACGACGTGGCCGGCCGTACGAAGGTCTACGAGGCCATCGTTCGCGGCGAGGACAATTTCGAAGCGGGCATCCCCGAGTCTTTCAACGTTTTGGTCAAGGAGCTGCGCTCCTTGGGCCTCAACGTCGAACTCAATCAGCGCGGCTACTAAGCGATACGGGAGAGCGTAATGCAGAACGAGATCGCGAATCTTTTCGGCGCACCGGCCAAGCCGCTGCAGTTCGATCAAATCCAGATCATGATCGCGAGCCCGGATCAGATCCGGGCTTGGTCGCACGGCGAAATCAAGAAGCCCGAGACGATCAACTATCGTACCTTCAAGCCCGAGCGCGACGGCCTGTTCTGCGCGCGTATCTTCGGGCCCATCAAGGACTACGAGTGCTTGTGCGGCAAGTACAAGCGCATGAAGTACAAGGGCATCGTCTGCGAGAAGTGCGGCGTGGAAGTCACCTTGTCGAAGGTGCGCCGCGATCGCATGGGCCATATCGAGCTGGCCTCGCCGGTCGCTCACATTTGGTTCCTGAAGTCGCTGCCCAGCCGCATCGGCTTGCTGCTCGACATGACGCTGCGCGACCTCGAGCGCGTGCTGTACTTCGAGAACTACGTGGTCGTCGAGCCGGGTCTCACCCCGCTCAAGATGCACCAGCTGCTCTCGGAAGAGCAGTTCATGAAGGCGCAGGACGAATACGGCGACGACGCGTTCCAAGCGCTGATCGGTGCCGAAGCGATCAAGCGTCTCCTCGGCGAAATCCGCCTCGAGGAGGAAGAAGAGCGCGTGCGCGAGGAGCTCAAGGAGACGAGCTCCGACGCCAAGCGCAAGAAGCTGGTCAAGCGTCTCAAGATCGTCGAAGCCTTCGTCGAATCGGGCAACAAGCCCGAGTGGATGGTGATGGAAGTCATTCCGGTCATTCCGCCGGAATTGCGTCCGCTCGTTCCGCTCGATGGCGGCCGCTTCGCCACGTCCGATCTCAACGACCTCTATCGCCGCGTCATCAACCGCAACAACCGTCTGAAGCGGCTGATGGAGCTGCGGGCACCCGACATCATCGTGCGCAACGAAAAGCGCATGCTGCAGGAAGCCGTCGACGCGTTGTTCGACAACGGCCGTCGCGGCCGCGTCATCACCGGCGCCAACAAGCGTCCGCTGAAGTCGCTCTCCGACATGCTCAAGGGCAAGCAGGGTCGCTTCCGTCAGAACCTGCTCGGCAAGCGCGTCGACTACTCGGGCCGTTCGGTCATCGTCGTCGGCCCCGAGCTCAAGCTGCACCAGTGCGGCCTGCCGAAGAAGATGGCGCTCGAGCTGTTCAAGCCGTTCATCTATTCGAAGCTCGAACTCTACAACATGGCGACCACGATCAAGGCCGCCAAGCGCATGGTCGAAAAGGAACGTCCCGAAGTGTGGGACATCCTGGAAGAGGTCATCCGCGAGCACCCGGTTCTGCTGAACCGCGCGCCCACGCTGCACCGTCTCGGCATCCAGGCGTTCGAGCCCGTGCTGATCGAAGGCAAGGCGATCCAGCTGCATCCGCTCGTCTGCACCGCGTTCAACGCGGATTTCGACGGCGACCAGATGGCCGTCCACGTGCCGCTGTCGCTCGAAGCGCAGCTTGAAGCGCGCGTGCTGATGATGTCGACCAACAACATCCTCAGCCCCGCGAACGGCAAGCCGATCATCGTGCCGTCGCAGGACGTCGTTCTCGGCCTCTACTACGTCTCGCTGGAACGCGAAGGCGAAGTGGGCGAGGGCATGTCCTTCGGCGACGTCGCGGAAATCGAGCAGGCGCTATTCCACAAGCGCGTGACGATCCAGACGAAGATCGAGTGCCGCTACAAGACGGTCGACAAGGACAACAACCCGATCACCGTGCGCGTGAAGACGACGCCGGGCCGCATGCTGCTGTCGCAGCTGCTGCCGCGCCATCCGAACGTGCCGTTCTCGCTGATCAACACGCTGCTGACGAAGAAGGACGTGCAGAACGTCATCGACGTCGTGTACCGCCATTGCGGCCAGAAGGAGACGGTGATTTTCGCCGATCGCCTGATGGCGCTGGGCTTCGCGCATGCGTGCCGTGCGGGCATCTCGTTCGGCAAGGACGACATGATCATCCCGGCCGCGAAGAAGCAGCTCGTCGAGCAGACCCAGCACAAGGTCGCCGAGTTCGAGCAGCAGTATCAGGACGGCCTGATCACGCAGGGCGAAAAGTACAACAAGGTCGTCGACGCCTGGTCGATGTGCACCGACAATGTCGCCGCGGCGATGATGAAGGAGATCTCCAAGACCGAGAAGGGCAAGCCCATCAACTCGGTCTGGATGATGGCGCACTCTCAGGCGCGTGGGTCTCCCGCGCAGATCAAGCAGCTCGCCGGCATGCGCGGCCTGATGGCCAAGCCGTCGGGCGAAATCATCGAGACGCCGATCATCTCGAACTTCAAGGAAGGCCTGACCGTCGCCGAGTACTTCAACTCGACGCACGGCGCGCGTAAGGGCCTCGCCGACACCGCGCTCAAGACGGCGAACTCGGGTTACCTGACCCGCCGTCTGGTCGACGTGGCGCAGGATGCGATCATCGTCGAAGAGGATTGCGGCACGCCGCACGGCCTCACGATGAAGGCGATCGTCGAGGGCGGCGAAGTCATCGCCCCGTTGGGCGAGCGTATCCTGGGCCGTTCGGCGGCCGAGGACATTCTCGATCCGCTGTCGGGCGATCCGATCGTGAAGTCGGGCGAATTGATCGTCGAGGAACTGGTCGACCGCATCGAAAAGAGCGGCATCGACAAGATCCGCATCCGCTCCGTGCTGACTTGCGAAAGCAAGGGCGGCGTGTGCGCGGCGTGCTACGGCCGCGACCTCGCGCGCGGCACGACGGTCAATATCGGCGAAGCGGTGGGCATCATCGCGGCGCAGTCGATCGGCGAACCCGGCACGCAGCTGACGATGCGTACCTTCCACATCGGCGGCGCGGTTCAGCGCGGCGCCGAGCAGTCGTCGGTCGAAGCGGCCTACGACGCGAAGGTGCAGGTCCGCAACCGCAACGTCGTCATGAACACCTCGAACGTGCCCGTCGTGATGGGCCGTAGCTCCGAGATCGTGCTGGTCGACGAGCAGGGCCGCGAGCGTGCGCGTCACCGCGTGCCTTACGGCGCCAAGCTGATCGCCGACGAAGGCGCGGTCGTCAAGAAGGGCCAGAAGCTGGCCGAGTGGGATCCCTACACCCTTCCGATCATCACCGAGAAGGAAGGTGTCGCCCACTACGTCGACTTGGTCGAAGGCGTGTCGATCCGCGAAGTCATGGACGAAGCGACCGGCATTTCGTCGAAGGTCGTCGTCGATTGGCGTCAGCAGCCGCGCGGTGCCGATCTCAAGCCGCAGATCCAGCTGCGCGACAAGAAGGGCAACGTCATCAAGCTCGCGAACGGGGTTGAGGCGCGCTACTTCCTGTCGGTCGACGCGGTGCTCTCGGTCGACAACGGCCAGGACATCCACGCCGGCGACATCATCGCGCGTATCCCGCGCGAATCGTCGAAGACGCGCGATATCACCGGCGGTCTGCCGCGCGTGGCCGAGCTTTTCGAAGCGCGTCGTCCGAAGGACTACGCGATCATCTCGGAAGGCGAAGGTCGCGTCGAGTTCGGCAAGGACTACAAGGCCAAGCGCCGCATCGTGGTGCGTCCGACCGACGAGTCGGTCACGCCGGTCGAATACCTGATCCCGAAGGGCAAGCACATCTCGGTTCAGGAAGGCGACTACGTGCAGCGCGGCGATCTGCTGATGGACGGCAACCCCGTGCCGCACGACATCCTGCGCGTGATGGGCGTCGAAGCGCTCGCCACGTATCTCGTCAACGAGATCCAGGACGTCTACCGGTTGCAGGGCGTGAAGATCAACGACAAGCACATCGAGGTGATCGTTCGCCAGATGCTGCAGAAGGTCGAGATCGACGATCCGGGCGATACGACCTACCTTGCCGGCGAGCAGGTGGATCGCGTCGAGTACGAGATCGCCAACGTCAAGGCGGCCGAGCTCAACTTGCGGGGCGCCACGGCCAAGCCGGTGCTCCAGGGCATCACCAAGGCCTCGTTGCAGACCGAGTCGTTCATCTCCGCGGCGTCGTTCCAGGAAACGACCCGCGTGCTGACCGAAGCGGCCGTCAACGGCAAGGTCGACAACCTGATGGGCCTGAAGGAAAACGTGATCGTCGGGCGTTTGATCCCGGCGGGCACGGGTGCGGTCATGAACCGTCTGCGCCACCTGGCCGCCGAGCGCGATCGCGAGTTGCTCGCGTCCAAGCAGGACCAGGCCGCCAACGATTCGGTGCCGGTTGGCGCCGAATCCGGCGAAGACGGCGAGGCCAAGGCGATCGGCGCACGTCGTCGGGCGAAGTAACGCCCGCCGCGACTCGATCGAAGGAACGGAAACGGCGGCTTTCGGGCCGCCGTTTTCTTTTTTAAATCAGCGGGTTGTGGGTAAGTGACGGAATCGCGGTTCGTTGAGTCGATTGATGTTGACGCTGGGAGCCCGAATCACTACTTTCCGCCCGCCTTTCAACAGGGGCCGGAACGTCGGACGCAATAGCCGTCCGAAACTCGGGTTCCCGGGCGAAATGCGGAATGTCTCGGTGTCGGACCTCTCGACACCACAAATTCTGGCCCCACGCGGCGCGGACCCGTCCGCCACGCGCGGGCCTTTTTGGCGCCTCGAAAGAGGTGTCGTCGTCCGGTCGCGTTTGCGGCCGGTACCGGAAGAGAACGAGCGCAAGGAAGCGATCGAATGCCGACGGTCAACCAGCTGATCCGCAAGGGGCGCCAAGACAAGCCGACGCGGAACAAGGTGCCGGCCCTTGAGGCCAGCCCGCAGAAGCGTGGGGTTTGCACCCGCGTCTACACGACGACCCCGAAGAAGCCGAACTCGGCGCTTCGTAAGGTCGCTCGCGTGCGACTCACCAACGGTTTCGAAGTCACGAGCTACATCCCGGGCGAAGGCCACAATCTGCAAGAGCACTCGGTCGTCATGATCCGCGGCGGCCGCGTCAAGGATTTGCCCGGCGTTCGCTACCACATCATTCGCGGCACCTTGGATACCCAGGGCGTCAAGGATCGCAAGCAGCGCCGTTCGAAGTACGGCGCCAAGCGTCCTAAGTAAGGAGATACGGAAGCCATGTCGCGCCGCCATCGCGCAGAACGCCGTGAAGTTCTCCCCGATCCCAAGTTCGGGGACCTCGTCATTTCGCGCTTTACCAACGTGCTGATGCACCACGGCAAGCGTTCCGTCGCCGAATCGATCGTCTATGGGGCGATCGACATCGTCGCCAAGAAGGCGAACAGCGACGGTCTGAAGCTGTTCCACCAGGCTCTCGACAACGTGAAGCCGAACCTGGAAGTGCGTTCGCGCCGCGTCGGCGGCGCGACCTACCAGGTGCCGGTCGAGGTTCGTCCGGAGCGTTCGCAGGCCTTGGCCATCCGTTGGCTGATCTCCGCCGCGCGCGAGCGTTCGGAGCACACGATGACCGAACGCCTGTCGGTGGAACTGCTGGACGCCGCCAACAGCCGCGGCGCTGCCATCAAGAAGCGCGAAGACACGCACCGCATGGCGGACGCGAACCGCGCCTTCTCGCATTATCGCTGGTAACAACCCGCACCTATTCCGAGGCATAAGCCATGACGAAGACGAAATTCGAGCGGAACAAGCCGCACTGCAACATCGGGACGATCGGCCACGTCGACCATGGCAAGACGTCGCTGACGGCCGCGATCACGAAGGTGCTGGCGGAGACGGGCGGCGCCACGTTCATGGCGTACGACATGATCGACAAGGCGCCGGAAGAGAAGGCGCGCGGGATCACGATCAACACGGCGCACGTGGAATACGAGACGAAGAACCGCCACTACGCGCACGTCGATTGCCCCGGCCACGCCGACTACGTGAAGAACATGATCACGGGTGCCGCGCAGATGGACGGCGCGATCCTGGTCGTGTCGGCCGCGGACGGCCCGATGCCGCAGACGCGCGAGCACATCCTGCTGGCCCGCCAGGTCGGCGTGCCCGCACTGGTCGTGTTCCTGAACAAATGCGACATGGTTGAGGATCCGGAACTGCTCGACCTGGTCGAGATGGAAGTCCGCGATCTGCTGTCGAAGTACGATTTCCCCGGCGACACGATTCCGATCATCAAGGGTTCGGCGCTGTGCGCGCTGGAGAACAAGGACCCGAAGCTGGGCAAGGAAGCGGTCTTGGCGCTGATGGCGGCGGTCGACGAGAATATTCCGCAGCCGGCGCGTCCGAAGGACAAGCCGTTCCTGATGCCGATCGAAGACGTGTTCACGATCTCGGGCCGCGGCACGGTGGTCACGGGTCGCGTCGAGCGCGGCATCATCAAGGTGAACGAAGAAGTCGAAATCGTCGGCATCAAGCCGACGGTGAAGACGATCGTCACGGGCGTTGAAATGTTCCGCAAGCTGCTGGACAGCGGCGAGGCGGGCGACAACATCGGTGCACTCCTGCGCGGCACGAAGCGCGAAGAAGTCGAGCGTGGTCAGGTTCTGGCCGCCCCGGGTTCGATCACGCCGCACACGAAGTTCAAGGCGGAAGCCTACATTCTGACGAAGGAAGAAGGCGGCCGTCACACGCCGTTCTTCACGAATTATCGTCCGCAGTTCTACTTCCGCACGACGGACGTGACGGGGATGGTGCATCTGCCGGAAGGCACGGAGATGGTGATGCCGGGCGACAACGTCGCCATGGAAGTTCACCTGATCGCGCCGATCGCGATGGACGAAGGCCTGCGCTTCGCCATCCGCGAAGGCGGCCGCACCGTCGGTGCGGGCGTCGTCGCCAAGATCATCGAGTAGTAGAGAGAGATAGTCTTCCGGCACGAAAGGCGACGGCTGCGGCCGTCGACCTCGGCGCCAGAAAACAGGAAAACGAAATGGTGAATCAGAGCATCCGCATCCGGCTCAAGGCGTTTGACCATCGCGTCCTCGATCAATCGACGGGCGAGATCGTCAACACCGCCAAGCGCACGGGCGCCCAGGTCCGCGGGCCGATCCCGCTGCCCACGCGCATCGAGCGCTTCACGGTCAACCGGAGCCCCCACATCGATAAGGAAAGCCGCGAGCAGTTCGAAATCCGGACGCATCGCCGCCTCCTCGATATCGTGGACCCCACGCCGCAGACGGTCGACGCGCTGATGAAGCTCGACCTCGCCGCCGGCGTGGACGTCGAGATCAAGCTCTGAGCCGGACGCGAGGGAGTATTTAGCCATGCGTACGGGTATCATCGCAAAGAAGGTGGGCATGACCCGCCTGTTCGCCGAAGACGGCAGCCACGTCCCCGTGACGGTGTTGTCGCTCGACGGCTGCCAAGTCGTCGCGGTCCGCACGAAGGAGAAGGACGGCTACACCGCCGTTCAGCTCGGTGCGGGCAAGGCGAAGGTCAAGAATGTTGGCAAGCCGATGCGCGGCCACTTCGCCAAGGCGAAGGTCGAGCCGAAGCTGAAGCTCGCGGAATTCCGCGTCGCCGCCGACAAGCTGCTCGACGTGGGCGCCGAAATCGCGGCCGACCACTTCGTGATCGGGCAGTTCGTCGACATCGCGGGCCACGCGACCGGCAAGGGCTTCCAGGGCGTTATGAAGCGCTGGAACTTCCGCGGTCTCGAAGCCACGCACGGCGTGTCGATCAGCCATCGTAGCCACGGTTCGACGGGTCAGCGTCAGGATCCGGGTCGTACGTTCAAGGGCAAGAAGATGGCCGGCCACATGGGCACGGACCGCGCAACGGTCCAGTCGCTCAAGGTCATCGCCACCGACGCCGAGAAGGGCCTCGTGATGGTCAAGGGTGCAGTACCCGGCCAGGCGGGTCACTGGGTGCTGGTGTCGGACGCGGTCAAGCGCAAGCTTCCCAAGGAAGCCCCGCTGCCCGCCGGCCTGCGCAAGTCCGCGGCCTGACGGTAGGGAATCGAACGATGAAGATCGCGGTCAAAAATCTCGACAACGCGCAGGCGGGCGAAATCGACCTCGCCGACGACGTGTTCGGCCTGGAGCCTCGCCAGGATCTGCTCGCGCGCATGGTGCGCTGGCAGCTCGCCAAGCGCCGTGCGGGTACGCACGACACGAAGGAAATCGGCGAAATCTCCGGCACCAGCAAGCGGCCGTGGGCGCAGAAGGGCTCGGGCCGTGCGCGCCAGGGTTCGACGCGTTCGCCGCAATGGCGCCACGGCGCCGTGATCTTCGGGCCGACGCCGCGCAGCCACGCGCATGATCTGCCCAAGAAGGTGCGCAAGCTCGCCCTCAAGACGGCGCTTTCGACCAAGGCCAAGGAAGGCAAGCTGATCGTCCTCGATCAGGCGAAGCTGTCCGCGGCCAAGACGAAGGATCTGTCGGCGAAGTTCGCCAAGCTCGGCATCTCGGCGGCGTTGTTCGTCGACGGCGCCGTGCTGGACGACAATTTCGCCAAGGCGGCGCGCAACATCCCGCATATCGACGTGCTCCCGGTGCAGGGTGCGAACGTCTACGACATCCTCCGCCGCGACACGCTCGTGCTCACGCGCGATGCCGTCGCCGCTTTGCAGGAGCGCCTGAAGTGAACAGACACGCCAAGCCCGGCAAATTTCCGAAGGACGCGCTGTACGGCGTGATCCTCTCGCCCGTGATCACCGAGAAGGCGACGCGCGGTTCGGAATTCAACCAGATCACCTTCAAGGTGCGTCTGGATGCGCCCAAGCCGCTGATCAAGGCGGCCGTCGAAGGCTTGTTCTCGGTCAAGGTGAAGGCCGTGAACACCGCCGTCGTCAAGGGCAAGACCAAGCTTTTCCGCGGCCGCGCGGGTCTGCGTTCGGACTGGAAGAAGGCGATCATTACGCTCGCCGAAGGCCAGTCGATCGACGTCACGCAGACGATCTGACGGGGAACAGGCAACTATGGCCCTCAAATCATTCAAGCCGATCACGCCGGGTCTGCGCCAGGTCGTCCTGGTCGACAAATCCGACCTTTGGAAGGGTGCGCCGCATAAGCCGCTCGTCGAAGGTCTGTCGAAGACGGGCGGTCGCAACAATCTCGGTCGCATCACGACCCGCCATCACGGCGGCGGTGCGCGCAAGCAGTACCGCGTCGTCGATTTCAAGCGCACCAAGCGCGATATCGAGGCGAAGGTCGAGCGCATCGAATACGATCCGAACCGTTCGGCGTATATCGCGCTGGTGAAGTACACGGACGGCGAGTTCGCCTACATCCTGGCGCCGCAGCGCCTCGCCCCGGGCGATGTCGTCATCGCCGGCGAGAAGGCGGACATCAAGCCGGGCAATGCGCTTCCGTTGCGCAGCATCCCGGTCGGCACGGTCGTGCACAATGTCGAGCTCAAGGTCGGTCGCGGCGGTCAGCTCGCGCGTTCGGCCGGCACCTACGTGCAGCTCGTCGGCAAGGACCAGGGCTACGCCATTCTGCGCCTTTCGTCGGGCGAACTGCGCAAGGTCTCGGCGGATGCCTGGGCCTCGATCGGCGCGGTCTCGAACCCCGACAACCAGAACGTCAAGATCGGCAAGGCCGGTCGCTCGCGTTGGATGGGCATCCGCCCGACCGTTCGCGGCACCGCCATGAACCCGATCGACCACCCGCACGGCGGCGGCGAAGGCCGTACAAAGGGCGGGCGCCATCCGGTTACCCCTTGGGGTAAGCCGACCAAGGGTTACAAAACCCGTCACAACAAGTCGACGGACCGTCTCATCGTCCGTCGTCGTAACGCAAAGTAAGGAGGAGAACCGTGTCGCGCTCGGTTTGGAAGGGTCCGTTCGTCGACGGATACCTCCTCAAAAAAGCGGAAAAGACCCGTTCCTCGGGTCGCAACGAGATCATCAAGATCTGGTCGCGCCGCTCGACGATCATCCCGCAATTCGTGGGCCTGACTTTTGGCGTCTATAACGGGCACAAGTTCCTGCCCGTTCTGGTCACCGAGAACATGGTCGGCCACAAATTCGGCGAATTCTCTCCCACCCGCACGTTCCACGGCCACACGGCTTCGGGCGGCGACAAGTCGGCCGAGAGGAAGTAGCCATGTCGAAACCCTCTCGTCCCCGGTCGCTCAAGGAAACCGAAGCGCGCGCCATCTTGCGCACGATCCGGATTTCGCCGCGCAAGCTGAACGTGGTCGCCGAACTGATCCGCGGCAAGGCCGCGCAGACGGCGCTGGCCGAACTCACCTTCTCGAAGCGCCGCATCGCCGGCACGGTCAAGAAGGTGCTGCAGGCCGCGATCGCCAACGCCGAGAACAACCATCAGCTCGACGTCGACCGCCTGGTCGTCGCCGAAGCGCATGTCGGCAAGTCGATCCAGATGCGACGTTTCCATGCCCGCGGCCGTGGCCGTTCGGCGTCGATCGTCAAGCCGTACAGCCATCTCACGGTGATCGTGCGCGAGCGCGTTGCCGAAGCCAAGGCGAAGGCTGAAAAGCCCGCCAAGGCCGCCTGAGGAGTCGACCATGGGTCAGAAAATCAATCCGATCGGCCTTCGCGTCGGCATCAACCGCACCTGGGATTCGCGCTGGTTCGCGGATCGCCGGTACAGCGCGATGCTGCACGAAGATCTGCGTCTGCGCGAGTGGCTGCAGGACAAGCTGATGCAGGCCGGCGTGAGCCGCGTCGTCATCGAGCGTCCGGCGAAGAAGGCGCGCATCACGCTGCACACCGCCCGTCCGGGCGTGGTGATCGGCAAGAAGGGCGCGGACATCGAAAAGCTGCGCTCGGAAGTCGCCAAGCTCACGAAGGCCGAGGTCAGCCTCAACATCGTCGAAATCCGCAAGCCGGAAATCGACGCGCGCCTGATCGCCGAAAACATCGCCCAGCAGCTGGAGCGCCGCGTGGCCTTCCGCCGCGCGATGAAGCGTGCGGTTCAGTCGGCGATGCGCCTGGGCGCCCTCGGCATCCGGATCAACTGCGCCGGCCGTCTGGGCGGCGCTGAAATCGCCCGCGTCGAGTGGTATCGCGAAGGCCGCGTGCCGCTGCACACGTTGCGCGCCGAGATCGATTTCGGCACGGCGACGGCCAAGACGACCTACGGCACGTGCGGTGTGAAGGTTTGGGTGTTCAAGGGCGAGATCATGGCCCACGACCCGATGGCGCAGGACAAGCGCGCCATGGAACAGCAGCCCGCGCGCTAAGGATAGGACGGAAGAACCATGCTTTCCCCGAAGCGCACCAAATTCCGCAAGGCGCACAAGGGCCGTATCCACGGCAACGCCAAGGGCGGTTTTACGCTGAATTTCGGCGCCTACGGCCTCAAGGCCCTGGAACCGGAACGCGTGACCGCGCGCCAGATCGAAGCGGCCCGCCGCACGATCACGCGCCACCTGAAGCGCGCCGGCCGCGTGTGGATCCGCGTGTTCCCGGATGTGCCCGTGTCGCGCAAGCCCGCCGAAGTCCGCATGGGTTCCGGTAAGGGTTCGCCCGAATTCTGGGTGGTCCGCATCAACCCGGGCCGCATCCTGTTCGAGATCGACGGCGTGCCGAAGAACATCGCCGAAGAGGCGTTCGTTCTGGCCGCCGCCAAGCTGCCCATCAAGACGCGCATCGTGACGCGTCTGGGCGACGAGGCCTGACCATGACGAAGCCCGCCGATTTCCGCGCCAAGACGATCGACCAGCTGAAGGACCAGCTGAGCGATCTGCGCAAAGAGCAGTTCAACCTGCGTTTCCAGAAGGCCTCCGGCCAGCTCGAGAACGTCGCGCGCGTGCGCACCGTTCGCCGCGACATCGCGCGGATCGAGACGCTGCTGGCCGAACGCGCTCGCGGCACGGCGAAACCCGCCGCAGCCAAGGCCTGAGGAAGAGGACGAGAGAAGACATGCCCCGTCGCATTCTCCAAGGCGTGTGCACTTCCGACGCGATGGACAAGACCGTTACGGTCCGCGTCGAACGCCGCGTCATGCACCCGATCTACAAGAAGTTCATCGTGCGCTCGAAGAAGTACTTGGCGCACGACGAGACGAACCGCATCAAGGAAGGCGACGTTGTGCGCATCCGCGAATGCCGGCCGATTTCCAAGCGCAAGTGCTGGGAAGTCGTCGACGGCACCGCCGCCTGACGTCAGCATCGAAGGACTGAAACCATGATCCAGATGCGCACCAACTTGGAAGTCGCCGACAACTCGGGCGCGCGCCGCGTCCAGTGCGTCAAGGTGCTTGGCGGCTCCCAGCGCAAGACGGCTTCGATCGGCGACATCATCGTCGTGTCGGTCAAGGAAGCGATTCCGAAGGGCCGCGTGAAGAAGGGCGACGTGCACAAGGCGGTGATCGTGCGGACCTCGAAAGAGATCCGCCGCGCCGACGGCTCGTCCGTGCGCTTCGACCGCAACGCGGCCGTGCTGATCAATAAGGAAGGCGAACCCATCGGGACGCGTATCTTCGGGCCCGTCACGCGCGAGCTGCGCGGCAAGGGCTATATGAAGATCATCTCGCTGGCGCCGGAGGTGCTGTGATGAAGGTCCGTAAAGACGACGAAGTCGCCGTCCTGACCGGCCGCGAGAAGGGCAAGACGGGCAAGATCGTGAAGGTCTTCCCGGACGACGAGACGGTGCTGATCCAGGGCGTGAATATGGTCAAGCGCCATACGCGTCCGACGCAGGGCCGCCCGGGCGGGATCGTGGAAAAGGAAGCCCCGATCCATGTCTCGAACGTCGCCTTGATCGACCCCAAGGACCGTAAGCCGACGAAGGTCGGCTACAAGACCGTCGACGGCCGCAAGCTCCGCTTTGCGCGCCGCTCCGGCGAAATGATCGATCGGTGAGAGCCATGACCGTCCGTCTTCACGAAAGCTACAACACGGCCGTCCGGCCCGCGCTCATGAAAGAGTTCGGGTACAAGAGCCCCATGCAGGTTCCCAAGCTCGAAAAGATCGTGGTGAACATGGGTGTGGGCGAGGCCGCGCACGACGCCAAGAAGCTCGAAGCCGCCGTCGCCGAACTCTCGGCGATCACCGGCCAGAAGCCGCAGGTGATCCGCGCCCGCAAGGCGATCGCGAACTTCAAGCTGCGTCGCGGCCTGCCGATCGGCGCCAAGGTCACGCTGCGCGGCGCGCGCATGTACGAATTCCTCGATCGTCTGGTGAACATCGCCCTGCCGCGCGTTCGCGACTTCCGCGGACTGTCGGGCCGTTCTTTCGACGGCCGCGGCAATTACGCGCTCGGCATCAAGGAGCAGATCGTGTTCCCGGAAATCAACTACGACCGCATCGACGCGGTCCGGGGCATGGACATCATCATCGTGACGACGGCGAAGTCCAACGAGGAAGCCAAGGCGCTTCTGAAGGGCTTCAACATGCCGTTCTACAACTGACCGCCCGGAGCCTTTAGACATGGCCAAAAAGAGTTCGGTCGAGAAGAACAAGCGCCGCGAGCGCCTGGCGAAGCAATACGCCGGCAAGCGCGCGCGCCTGAAGGAAGCGGCGGCGGACGAATCGCTGTCGCCTGAAGAGCGTTTCGAGGCGCGCATCAAGCTCGCCGAGCTTCCGCGAAACTCCTCGCCGACGCGCATCCGTTTGCGTTGCGAGCTCACCGGCCGCGCGCGCGGCAACTACCGCAAGTTCAAGCTTTGCCGCATCAAGCTGCGCGAACTGGCCTCGGTCGGCCAGATCCCCGGCATGGTCAAGTCGAGCTGGTAAGAGAGAAGGAATTCGGACATGGCGATGAGCGACCCCTTGGGCGACATGCTTTCGCGCATCCGCAACGCGCAGTCGCAGCGCAGTGCGGCGGTCGACGTTCCGGCGTCGAAGTTGCGTGCCAACGTGCTCGATGTGCTGGCCCGCGAAGGATACATCCGCGGCTACGCGTCGGTTGATGCCAAGAAGAGCGTTCCGTTCTTCTCGGTCGAGCTGAAGTACAACGAAGGCGAGCCTGTGATTAAGGAAATCGCCCGCGTGTCGAAGCCCGGCCGCCGCGTTTACGCGAAGATCAAGGATCTGCCGAAATTCTACGGCGGCCTTGGCATTTCGATCCTGTCCACGCCGCGTGGCGTGATGTCGGACGGCGAGGCCCGCGCCCAGAACGTGGGCGGCGAAGTCCTCTGCACCGTATTCTGATCGGGGAGCCGGCAACATGTCTCGTATCGGAAAAGCGCCGGTCGCCGTCCCTCAGGGCGTGACCGTCGAAGTCAAAGGCCAGAGCGTCGTCGTCGCGGGCAAGGCGGGGCGCCAGTCGCTCACGCTTCATCGCGAAGTCTCGGCGAAGCTGGAAGGCGGCAAGGTGATCTTCCTGCCGCTCAGCCAATCGAAGCAGGCGCGCTCCGCATGGGGCACGTCGCGCGCGTTGGTCGCCAACATGGTCAAGGGCGCCCAGACGGGCTTCTCCCGCGATCTGGAGATCAACGGCGTCGGCTTCCGCGCCGACGTGCAGGGCAAGAACCTGATCCTCAAGATCGGTTACAGCCACGAAGTGAACTATCCGATCCCGGAAGGGATCACGATCAAGGTCGGCGACAAGAACGTCCTTCTGACTGTTTCCGGCGCGGATCGCCAGAAGGTCGGTCAGGTCGCTTCCGAAATCCGCGCCTTCCGCCGCCCTGAGCCCTACAAGGGCAAGGGCATCAAGTACGCGGATGAGACCATCCGCCGCAAGGAAGGCAAGAAGAAGTAAGGAACCCGCGCCATGGCGATTCAAAAAGCGAAACAGATGCATGTGCGCCGCACGGCGCGCGTGCGCTTGG
Organism: Tagaea sp.; assembly: GCA_965228135.1. Taxonomy (GTDB): domain Bacteria; phylum Pseudomonadota; class Alphaproteobacteria; order CACIAM-22H2; family CACIAM-22H2; genus Tagaea. The sequence continues at coordinate 1,906,382 of OZ245798.1, read as the reverse complement.
CGCTCCGCCGCAAGGCGGGCGGGCGCGTGCGGTTGTCTATCTTCCGCTCGTCCAAGCACATTTACGCCCAGATCATCGACGACACGGCGGGCAAGACCCTGGCCGCGGCGTCGAGCCTGGACAAGGAATTGAAGTCCGGCGGCACGAAGGGCGCGGATCTCGCGGCGGCGAAGGCCGTGGGCGAGCTCCTGGCCAAGCGTGCGGTTGCGGCCGGCGTCAAGGAAGTCGCGTTCGACCGCGGCGGTTACCGTTATCACGGGCGCGTTCGCGCGCTTGCCGACGGGGCCCGCGAGGGCGGTTTGGCGTTCTGATCTGAATTCGAGGAAGGCACTTCATATGGCACGCAAGGGCGGAGAAGGCGGCGGCGAAGATCGGCGTCGCGGGCGCGGCGAAGGCGAAGGCCGGGGCCGGGGCCGCGATCGCGGTGGCGATCGCGCGGAGCGCGATGAGGCCGAACTGGTCGAGAAGCTGGTCGCTATCAACCGTGTCGCGAAGGTCGTGAAGGGCGGTAAGCGCTTCGGCTTCGCGGCGATCGTCGTCGTCGGCGACGGCAAGGGTAAGGTCGGGTACGGCACGGGCAAGGCCCGCGAAGTCCCGGAAGCGATCCGCAAGGCGACCGAATACGCCAAGCGCGCGATGGTTCGCGTGCCGCTGCGCGAAGGCCGCACGCTGCATCACGACGTGCGCGGCCATTTCGGCGCGGGCAAGGTCGTGCTGCGCGCGGCCGAACCGGGTACCGGCATCATCGCCGGCGGCCCGATGCGCGCCATTTTCGAAAGCCTGGGCGTGCAGGACGTCGTCGCGAAGTCGACGGGCACGTCCAACCCGCACAACATGATCAAGGCGACGTTCGACGCCTTCACGCATATGGCGAGCCCGCGCAGCGTGGCCGCCAAGCGCGGGAAGAAGATCGGCGACATCGTCGGTCGTCGCGAAGGCGACGGCACCGCCGCCGCCGCGACCGCCTAAGAGGATCGGAGATCACCATGGCCAAGAAAACCGTGACGATCGAACAGATCGCTTCCGTCGCCGGCCGCAAGCCGGGGCAGAAGGAAACGCTCGTGGGATTGGGCCTCGGCAAGGTGCGCTCCAAGCGCACCCTCGAGGACACGCCCTCGGTGCGCGGCATGATCGCGAAAGTGCAGCATTTGTTGCGCGTCTCGGCCTAACGCCGGGACGTTGCAACCCTAAACGATGGATCGATCCATGAAGCTCAATCAGATTCGCGACAATCGCGGCTCGCGCAAGGCGCCCAAGCGCCTCGGCCGTGGTATCGGCTCGGGCCTCGGCAAGACGTCGGGCCGCGGCGGCAAGGGCCAGACCGCGCGCTCGGGCGTTGCGCTGAACGGCTTCGAAGGCGGTCAGACCCCGATCTATCGCCGCCTGCCCAAGCGCGGCTTCACCAACGTGTTCCGCCTGCGCTACCAGGAACTGAACCTGGGCAAGCTGCAATGGGCGATCGACGAGAAGATGATCGACGCCGGTTCGACGATCGACGCCGCTTCGCTGGTGAAGGCCGGCGTGCTGCGCCGCGAGTTCGACGGTTTGCGCATCCTCGGCGGCGGTGCGGAAGACCTGAAGGCGAAGGTCAACCTGGTCGTCCACGGCATCACGGAAGTGGCGAAGGCCGCGATCGAGAAGGCCGGCGGTTCGGTGACGGTCGTCGAGACCAAGCGCGAGCGCGTCGAGGCCGACAAGGCCGCGAAGAAGGAACGTCAGGCCAAGCGCAAGGCCAAGGACGCTAAGAAGGGCGGGGCCAAGCCCGCCGCACCGGCCGCTTAATCTACCCTGGAAGGGCCCTTCGGGGCCCTCCATATCTTCCAGGGCTGAGATTTCGAGGATCGGAGAGCGGTACAGATGGCATCGGCGGCCGAACAGCTAGCGCAATCGTTGAACTGGGGTGCCTTCGCGAAAGCGACGGATCTCAAAAAGCGTCTGTGGTTCACGCTCGGCGCGCTGATCGTCTACCGCATCGGCACCTATATTCCGCTGCCGGGCATCGACCCGCAGATTCTGCGCGAGATTTTCGAATCCCAGCGCGGCGGCATCCTGGGCATGTTCGACATGTTCTCGGGCGGCGCGCTCGGGCGCATGACGCTGTTCGCGCTCAACATCATGCCGTACATCACGTCGTCGATCATCATCCAGCTGATGACGGCCGTGTCTCCGCAGCTCGAAACCCTCAAGAAAGAGGGCGAGGCGGGCCGCAAGATGCTGAACCAGTACACGCGCTACCTGACGCTGCTGCTCGCCGTGTTCCAATCCTTCGGCATCGCCGTCGGTTTGGAAGGCATGCAAGGCGGTACGGGCGGCGCTGTCATCGATCCGGGCTGGTTCTTCCGCTTCACCTGCGTCGTCACGCTGACCGGCGGCACGATGTTCCTGATGTGGCTGGGCGAGCAGATCACCCAGCGCGGCATCGGTAACGGTATCTCCCTCATTATCTTCGCCGGCATCGTCGCCAATTTGCCCACCGCGTTGGGCAACACGTTGGAGATGGGCCGCACCGGCGCCTTGTCGACCTTCGTGATCCTGATCCTGTTGGTCATGGCCGTGCTGGTCGTCATGGCGATCGTGTTCGTCGAGCGCGCGCAGCGGCGCATCGTCGTGCAGTATCCGAAGCGCCAAGTCGGCAACAAGATGTTCGGCGGCGAGTCGTCGCATCTGCCGCTGAAGCTCAACACCTCGGGCGTCATTCCGCCGATCTTCGCGTCGTCGCTGCTGCTGCTGCCGCTGACCTTCGTGAATTTCAACCAGAACAACGAAATCGCGTGGCTGACCTGGCTCACCACGCATCTGTCGCACGGCCAGCCGCTCTATATCGCGCTGTATGTCGGCATGATCGTGTTCTTCGCGTTCTTCTACACCGCCGTCGTCTTCAACCCGGCGGAGACGGCCGACAATCTGAAGAAGCATGGCGGCTTCGTGCCCGGTATTCGTCCGGGCAAGAACACGGCCGACTATCTCGACTACGTGCTCACGCGCCTCACGGTGCTGGGGGCGGCCTATCTCGCCGCGATCTGCGTGCTGCCGGAAATTCTGATCAGCCAGTACTCGGTGCCGTTCTACTTCGGCGGCACGTCGCTGCTGATCGTCGTGTCGGTGACGATGGATACGGTGGCGCAGGTGCATTCGCATCTGCTCGCCCACCAGTACGAGGGCCTCATCAAGAAGGCCAAGCTGCGCGGGAGCCGCCGCTAACGCGGCAGGAGAGGGGAGACCGTATCGCCATGAAGATCGTTCTTCTGGGACCGCCGGGCGCGGGCAAGGGCACGCAAGCCAAGCGCATCGAGAAGGCGCTGAACGTCGTTCAGCTGTCGACCGGCGACATGCTGCGCGCGGCCGTGGCCGCGGGTACCGATGTCGGCAAGCGCGCCAAGGCCGTGATGGAAGCGGGCAAGCTCGTTTCCGACGACATCCTGATCGCGATGATCGAAGCGCGCATCGCCGAGCCCGATTGCAAGAACGGTTTCATCCTCGACGGTTTCCCGCGCACGGTCGCGCAAGCCCAAGCGCTCGACGCCATGCTGAAGGGCAAGGGCACGAAGCTCGACTCGGTGATCGAACTCGCCGTGGACGACGCGGCTTTGGTCGCGCGCATCTCGGGCCGTTATTCCTGCGGCGCTTGCGGTGCGGTCTATCACGACCAGACCAAGCCTTCGAAGACCGAAGGCGTGTGCGATGCCTGCGGCTCGACCAAGATCGTCCGGCGTCCGGACGACAAGGCCGAGACCGTTGCCGCGCGCCTGAAGGCCTATCACGACCAAACCGCGCCGATCATCCCCTATTACCGCGAGCAAGGCGTGCTCAAAACGGTCGACGGGATGGCCGACATGGACCAGGTGACCAAGGCGTTGGGCAAGATTCTCGGCCGGGAGGTCCCGGCCGTTTAAGGGGTCCGCGAGGGCCCGGATAATACGAAATTCTGACGGTTGACTCAGGGGGGCGGATTCATATAATCCGCCGCTCCCGACGACCGGCGGTTAGGGCGGGCGCGAAGCTATTGTCTTCGCGCCTTTCCGTTCGCCGAGACACCGGAACCGAATTTCCGAGTCGTATCAAAGCGATACGGCCCGAGACGAGAGGTTAGGCAATTGGGCCGCCGGCCCCGAACCCCGAATGGGCGGGGGTGCGGGCGGCCTCGAAAGAAACCAGCGGCGTCCAAGTCGGACGTCGAGACGAAGGAGAGAGATCGTGGCGCGTATCGCTGGCGTCAATATTCCTACGGGCAAGCGCGTTGTCATCGCGCTGCGCTACATCTACGGCATCGGGCCGAACAACGCGGCCGAGATCTGCAAGAAGATCGGCATTCCCGACGCCAAGCGCGTGAACCAGCTTTCCGACGAGGAAGTGCTGAAGATCCGCGAATACATCGATCGCGAGCACCGGGTCGAAGGCGACCTGCGCCGCGAAATCGCGATGAACATCAAGCGGCTCATGGACATGGGTGCGTATCGCGGCCTGCGTCATCGCAAGGGCCTGCCGGTCCGCGGCCAGCGCACGCATACCAATGCGCGCACCCGCAAGGGCAAGGCCCGTCCGATCGCCGGCAAGAAGATCGCGACGAAGAAGTAATCCCGTTTTCCGGACCCCGAAGGACCGATATCCATGGCCGAGAAGAAAGCCGCAGGCGCCGCGCGTACCCGCCGCCGCGAGCGCAAGAACATCACGTCGGGCGTCGCCCACGTGAACGCGTCGTTCAACAACACGATGATCACGATCACCGACGCGCAAGGCAACACGATCTCGTGGTCGTCGTCCGGCGTGCAGGGGTTCAAGGGCAGCCGCAAGTCGACGCCCTACGCCGCGCAGATGGCCGCCGAAGACGCCGGCAAGAAGGCGATGGAACACGGCATGCGCACGCTGGAAGTCGAAGTGAAGGGTCCGGGTGCGGGCCGCGAATCGGCTTTGCGCGCGTTGCAGTCCGTCGGGTTCCAGATCACGTCGATCCGCGACGTGACGACGATCCCGCATAACGGCTGCCGCCCGCCCAAGCGCCGCCGCGTCTGACGCTGCGTCGCGTCGGGTCTCGTAACCACGATTTCGCGGCCGAGCGTTTTTCCCTTCCGGGAAATGCGCCGCCGCCTCCGACCGAAAGGTAGGAACACGTGTTGCAGAAGAACTGGAAAGAACTGATCAAGCCGCAGAAGCTCGACATCGAGCCCGGCGACGACCCGAAGCGCGAAGCGACCGTGGTCGCCGAGCCGCTGGAGCGCGGCTTCGGCCTGACGCTGGGCAACGCGCTGCGCCGCGTGCTGCTGTCGTCGCTGCAGGGTGCGGCGATCACCACGATCAAGATCGACGGCGTGCTGCACGAATTCTCGTCGGTGCCCGGCGTTCGCGAAGACGTGACCGACATCGTGCTGAACGTGAAGACCATCGGTCTGCGCATGCACGGCGAAGGCCCCAAGCGCATCCAGCTGAAGGCCACGGGCCCCGGCGAAGTCCGCGCGGGCCAGATCGAAACGGGCCACGACATCGAGGTGATGAACCCCGAGCTCGTGATCTGCACGCTCGACGACGGCGCGAAGCTCAACATGGAAATGACGGTCGAGACGGGCAAGGGCTACGTCGCCGGCTCGTCCAGCCGCCAGCCGGACGCGCCGATCGGCGTGATCCCGGTCGACGCGCTGTTCAGCCCCGTCCGTAAGGTCTCCTACAAGATCGACAACACCCGCGTTGGCCAAGTCACCGACTACGACAAGTTGTCGATGAAGGTCGAGACCAACGGCGCCGTGACGCCGGAAGACGCCGTGGCGCTCGCCGCGCGCATCCTCCAGGACCAGCTGCAGCTGTTCATCAACTTCGAGGAACCGACCGCCGAGCGCGCCGAAGAGCGCGTGGGCGATCTGCCGTTCAACAAGAACCTGCTCCTCAAGGTCGACGAGCTCGAGCTGTCGGTCCGTTCGGCCAACTGCCTCAAGAACGACAACATCATCTATATCGGCGACCTGGTCCAAAAGACCGAAGCCGAGATGCTGCGCACGCCGAATTTCGGCCGCAAATCGCTCAACGAGATCAAGGAAGTTCTCTCGCAGATGGGCCTGCATCTGGGCATGCAGATCCCCGGCTGGCCGCCCGAGAACATCGAGGATCTCGCCAAGAAACTCGAAGAGCCGTACTGAGCGGCGCTTCCTAAGGAGTAAGTTCCCATGCGTCACGGAGCCGCGGGCCGCAAGATCGGCCGCACCTCGACCCACCGCCAGGCGACCCTCGCCAATTTGGCGGCGTCGCTCATCGTCCACGAGCAGATCAAGACGACTCTCTCGAAGGCGAAAGAGTTGAAGCCCTATGTCGAGAAGCTGATCACGCTCGGCAAGAAGGGCGGCCTCGCCAATCGCCGCGCCGCGATCGCGACGCTGCAGGACACGGATGTCGCCGAGAAGGTCTTCACCGCGCTCGCCGAGCGCTACAAGGCCCGCAAGGGCGGCTACACGCGCGTGCTGCGCGCGGGCATGCGCTACGGCGACGCCGCGACGATGGCGGTGATCGAACTCGTCGACCGCGACGTCGAAGCCAAGGGCAAGGGCGACAAGGCCCGCGTCGCGGCCGAGCGCGAAGCGGCCGAGAAGGCGGAGAAGGAAAGCGCGGCGGCGTAAGCCTCCGTTTCCTTCGATCGAGTCACGAACGGCGCCGGTATCCCCGGCGCCGTTTCGTTTTGGAGTCCGGCCTTACGCAGGCGTGTCGGACAGCTTCACGGCGATGCGTTCGTTGTCCGACCGGATCACCATGAAATCGACGCGCGTATCGGCGCTGGGATTGCGTTCCTGGTGCGGCACGCCGGGCATGAAATAGGCGAAATCGCCGGGCCCGAGTTCGGCCGAATGCTCGAAGCTGCCGCCCCATTTCACTTCCATGCGCCCCGTGGTGATGCCGATCGCGACTTCGTGGCGGCCGTGATGATGGGGCGCGATAACGCCGCCGGGCTTGAGCGACACGGCACCGACCCACACGGCGCCGTTGCCCCCGCCCGTGCCCGCGAACTCGAAAATCGTCGCGCGGTCGGGCGCGACCGGATCGTGGCGCTTTGCGTCCAGCGCCGCGCCGCGCACGATTTTGACGGCGTTCGTCCAATCCTGTGGCATTTCTCCCTCCATCCTTCGGGAAAGAGTGGGGTGTCCCGGCCCCGGCGGCAAGATGCCGTCCTGCTTGCCCCCGAGGGCCGAGTGCGAAAGAATCAGCCCATGCGCGCCGCAATGTCCCTGATCCTGATTCTGGCGGCCTTGGCCGGTGTGCCCGCCTTCGCCCAGACCCGCGTGCCCGACAGCCGCGAACAGGTCACGCTGTCTTTCGCGCCCGTGGTGAAGCGCGCCGCACCCGCCGTGGTCAACGTCACCACGCGCCGGGTGCAGCAGACCCTGCCGTCGCCGCTGTTGCAGGACCCGATGTTCCGCCGCTTCTTCGGCGATCAGTTTCCGGGCATGGGCCAGCGCGTGCAAAGCTCGCTCGGCTCGGGCGTCATCGTCGATCCGTCGGGATTGATCGTCACCAATTTCCACGTCATCCGCGGGGCGGAGGAAATCGTCGTTAGCCTTGCCGACCGGCGCGAATTCGAAGCGACCGTCGCGCGCGCGGACGAGCGCACCGACCTCGCGGTCCTGCGCATCGATCCGAAGGGCGAGGCGTTGCCGCATCTCGAATTGCGCGATTCCGACGATTTGGAAGTCGGCGATCTGGTGCTGGCGATCGGTAATCCCTTCGGCGTCGGCCAAACCGTGACGCAAGGGATTGTCTCGGCGGTCGCGCGCACCATGGCGGGGATCGCGGATTTCCGCTTCTTCATCCAGACCGATGCCGCGATCAATCCCGGCAATTCGGGCGGCGCCTTGGTCGCGATGGACGGGCGCGTGGTCGGCATCAACACCGCGATCTATTCGCGCGACGGCGGCTCGAACGGCATCGGCTTCGCGATTCCGTCCAACATGGTGCAGACGGTCGTCGCCAGCGCCAAAGGCGGCGGCCGCTTGGTGCGCGCGTGGCTGGGCGCCAACGGCCAGGCGGTGACGCCCGACATCGCGCCGGGCTTGGGCCTCGCGCGTCCGCAAGGCGTGGTGCTGAACGACGTGTTTCCCGGCGGCCCGGCCGAACGCGGCGGCTTGCGCCGCGGCGACGTGGTGCTCGCGGTCGAAGGGCGCGAGGTCAACGACAACGAGGCTTTGCGCTTCCGCATCGCCACCCAGCCGGTCGGCCAGGCCGTGCGCCTCTCCGTGCATCGCCAAGGCCGTAGCGAAGCGGTCAACGTGTCGCTGATCGCCCCGCCGGAAAACCCGCCGCGCGACGTGACGCCGATGCGCGGGCAGACGCCGCTGACCGGCGCCACGCTCGCCAATCTCTCGCCCGCCTTCGTCGAGGAATTGGCGATGGACGTGCCTCCCTACGGCGTGATCGTGACCGAGATAAGGCGCGGCAGCCCGGCGGCGAATGTGCGCCTGCAGCCCGGCGATATTCTGACGCGCATCAACGATCGCGAAATCCGCACGGTCGAGGATGCGCGCCGCGCATCGACGCTGCCGCTGCCCTGGCGTTTGTCGGTGCGCCGGGGCGAGCGCACGCTGACCACGACGATCGGCGGCTGATGAAAAAGGGAACCGCATCTTCGGGCGGGCTGTTCCAAGCCCCCGACAGCGACAAGCCGCTCGCCGAACGCCTGCGGCCCAAGACGCTCGACGAGGTCGTGGGCCAGGATCATCTGCTGGCCGGCGACGGACCGCTCGCGCGCATGCTGGCGGCCAAGAAACTCGCCTCGATCGTGTTGTGGGGGCCACCGGGTTGCGGGAAGACCACGCTCGCGCGCCTGCTCGCCGGCGCCGTGGGCATGGAGTTCGTCGCGTTGTCGGCCGTGTTCTCCGGTGTGGCCGATCTGCGCAAGGCGTTCGCGGAAGCGACCGAACGCCGCCAGATGGGCAAGTCGACGCTGCTATTCGTCGACGAAATCCATCGCTTCAATCGCGGTCAGCAGGACGGGTTCCTGCCCTATGTCGAAGACGGCACGGTAACGCTGGTCGGCGCCACGACCGAGAACCCGTCCTTCGAGATCAACGCCGCGATGCTGTCGCGCTGCCAAGTGCTGGTGCTGAAGCGCCTGGACGAAGCGGCCCTCGAAAAACTGCTGCAACGCGCCGAGGAAACCGAAGGGCGCAAGCTGCCGCTCGATGCGGGGGCGCGTGAAGCCTTGATCGCGATGGCCGACGGCGACGGGCGCTATCTGTTCAATCTCGCCGAACAGGTCTTCCAGACGTCGGGCCAGACGATGGATACCCAAGCCCTCGTGCGCGCCGTCCAGCGCCGCGCGCCGCTTTACGACAAGGGGCAGGAGGGGCATTACAACCTTATCTCCGCGCTGCATAAGTCGATGCGCGGCTCGGACGCCGATGGTGCGCTTTATTGGCTCGCGCGCATGCTGGCGGGCGGCGAGCAGCCGCTTTATATCGTGCGCCGCTTGGTGCGTTTCGCGGTTGAGGATATCGGGCTTGCCGATCCGCAAGCCGTGCATCAAGCATTGGCCGCGAAAGACGTGTATGACTTCCTCGGCAGCCCGGAAGGCGAGCTGGCTTTGGCGCAAGCCGTGATCTATCTGGCGACCGCGCCCAAATCGAACGCCGCTTATATGGCGTTCGGGGCGGCCAAGCGTGCGGCGGGCGAAACCGGTTCGTTGATGCCGCCCGCGCACATCTTGAACGCGCCGACCAAGCTGATGAAGGAGCTTGGCTACGGCGCGGGATACAATTACGACCACGACGCCGAAGACGGATTCTCCGGCCAGAACTACTTCCCCGAGGGCATGGCGCGGCGCGAATTTTACGCCCCGCCCGAACGGGGCTTCGAGCGCGAGATCCGCAAGCGCCTCGACTATTGGGCCAAGCTGCGGGCGAAAAGGAATTCGGGCGAATGAGCGTCGTCAGCGAAGTGAAGATCAAGGTCGACGACGCGGATCAGCGTCTCGACCGCTGGCTGAAGCGCCGCTTCCCGGTGCTCAACCAGGGCCGCATCGAAAAGCTGCTGCGCACGGGCCAGATCCGCGTCGACGGCAAGCGCGTGAAGTCGTCGCACCGGCTGGAGCCGGATCAGACCGTGCGCCTGCCGCCGCGCATCGAGGACGTGCCGGCCGAAGTCGCCGAAGCCGCCCCCGCGATCCGCGAACGCCGGCCGGTGACCGAGGCGGACGCCAAGGCGATCCGCTCCTGGGTCATCTACAAGGACGACGACGTGATCGTACTCGATAAGCCGCCGGGCTTGGCGGTGCAAGGCGGTACCGGAACGGAACGCCATATCGACGGCATGCTCGAAGCGCTCGAATTCGATCATCTGGAAGGCAGGCCCAAGCTTGTCCATCGCTTGGACCGCGATACGTCGGGCGTGCTGGTCCTCGCACGCGGGGCGAAGAACGCACAGCGTCTGGCGGATTCCTTCCGCCATCGCAACGCGCGCAAGCTCTATTGGGCGCTGGTCGTCGGCCAGCCCAAAATGGCGCGCGGCAAGATCGATTTGGCGCTGGCCAAGGAAGCGGGCCCGTCGGGCTTCGAGCGCGTCGCGTCGAGCGGCGAGGACGACGCCAAGCGCGCGATCACCTTGTACGACACGGTCGACGTGGCGGCGGGGCGCTGCACGTGGCTGGTGATGTGGCCGCGCACCGGCCGCACGCATCAATTGCGCGTCCATTGCGCCGACGGCCTGAACACGCCGATCGTCGGCGACGGGAAATATGGCGGCGGGGAATCGCGCATCCAAGGCGAAGGCATTTCCGGCAAATTACATTTGCATGCGCGGTCTATCGAATTGCCGCATCCCTCGGGCAAGGGGATGTTGAAGATCAAGGCGCCTTTGCCCCCGCATATGCGTAAAACCTGGGAATTTTTCGGATTCGATCCGAACCTCAATCCCGATCCGTTCCCGGAAGCGTAGGGGCGTTCCAAAGCGCCGCCAAATCTGCCAAATTCGGCGCCATGACGGGTCTTGCGATTTTCGATTTCGACGGCACGCTGGTCGACAGCCAGCACGCCATTCAGGCGTGCATGGAAGCCGCGTTCGCGGCGGAAAATCTGCCGGCACCGACGCTGCAACAAACGCATCGCATCATCGGCTTGCCGCTAGCGCAATGTATGGCGCGTTTGTCGCCGGACAGCGACGAAGCCGGGGTGACACGCTTGGTGCAAGCGTATTCGAACGCCTTCCAATCGCTGCGCTTGCGTCCCGGTTTCGTCGAACCGCTGTTCGACGGCGCACTTGCGGCTCTCGACGCGCTCGCCGCCGCGGGTTGGACGTTGGGCATCGCCACGGGCAAGAACCGGCGCGGCCTCGACGCCGTGCTCGGCTCGCACGGCTTGCATCCGCGCTTCGCGACCTTGCAGACCGCCGATTGCGCGCCGGGCAAGCCGAACCCGACGATGATCTTCCAGGCGATGGAAGAAGCGGGCTTCGGCCCCGAAAACACCGTAATGATCGGCGACACGGTGTTCGACATGGCAATGGCCCGCAATGCGAAGGTGCGCGGGCTTGGCGTGTCGTGGGGCTATCACGCCGACAACGAATTGATCGAGCACGGGGCCGAGCGCGTATTGGCGAATTTCGCCGAATTGCTGCCCGCCCTCGCGCGTTAGGAAAAGGAGACACGCCATGAAAGCTTTGAAATGGATCGTCATCGGCCTTGTCGGGTTGATCGTCCTGGCCGTGGGCGGTGTCGCCGTCTTCCTGTCCACGCTCGACGTCAATAAGTACAAGCCGCAGATCGTCGAAGCCGCGAAGAACGCCACGGGCCGCGAGTTGAAGCTGAACGGCGATATCAAGCTTGGTCTCGGCTTCAACCCCAGCTTCTCGGTCGCGGACGTATCGTTCGCCAACGCGTCCTGGGGCTCGCGCCCCGAGATGGTCAAGGTCGGCCGCTTCGAAGTGCAGGTCGCGTTGATCCCGCTGCTGTCGCAGCAGGTGGACGTGAAGAAGCTCGTGCTGCTCGACGCCGATCTGTTGATCGAGACGGATCGCCAGGGCCGCGGCAATTGGGAATTCACGCCGGCGCAACCCGCCGCAGCGCAAGGCCAGCAACGCCCGGCGCAACAGCAGCAACAAGCGCCGGCCGCGCAAGCCTCGGGCGGTTCGATGCCGCTGCCGGTGGTGCGCGAGGTGGAGATCCGCAATCTGCGCTTCACCTATAAGGACGGGAAGACCAACGAAACGAACGCCGCGAACCTGGAGAAGGTTTTGCTCAACGCGGATTCCGCGTCCTCGCCGTTGAAGCTCGACATCGCGGGCGGCGCTACGGCGCCGGTCGTCGGCGACGTCAAATTCGCGCTCGCCGGCACGGTGGGTTCGATCGAGCGCATGCTCGCCAATTCCGGCCCCGCTTGGCCGGTGGACCTGACCGCGAAGCTCGCCGACGTCGTGACCGCGACGGTCAAAGGCGGCATCGTGGCGCCCACGCAAGGCAAGGGGCTCGATCTGGTCGTCGGCGTCGATGTGCCCGATCTCGCCAAGCTGGGCGCTTTGGTGAAGCAGGAGATTCCGGTGATCGGCCCGGTGAAGGCCGAATTGCAATTGACCGATGCGGCGCCGCAAGGCCGCCCGTCGATCCCGCGTTTGTCGGTGACGGCGGGGGCGGTCGAAACGATCCTCGCGACCATCACCGGCGCGGTGACCGATCCCACCAACGCGACCACGCGCGGCATCAAGCTCGACATCAAGGCCGAAAGCCGCGATCTCGCCGGGCTGTTCAAGGTGTTGAAGCAGGATGCGCCCGTGATCGGGCCGCTGTCGCTGCAAGCCTCGGTCAGCGAACCCGCCGCCAACCGCATCGACGTGACGGGGCTGAACCTGAAAGTCGGCAACGACAACGCCGTCGATCTCGCCGGCACGATCAACGCGACGTTGCCCACGGGCAACGCCAAGCCCAGCGTCACGGCCAATCTGCAATCGCAGTCGGTGGACCTGACCAAGCTGTTCCCGCCGGCCTCCAGCGGTTCCACGACGCCGGCGACACCGGCGAGCGGCAGCGCGCCGGCCGCGACGGGCGGGGCGAAGCCGGGCGACGGGCGCGTGATCCCGAACGAGAAACTGCCCTACGAGGCGCTAAACGCCGCCAACGCGAATATCACCTATCGCGCCGCGCAGATCGTGACCGAGCCCGCGACGTTGCGCGCGCTGAACCTGCAACTGGCACTCGCCAACGGCAACCTTACGGTCAAGCCGCTGACCTTCGAAGTCGAAGGCGGGCGGGTTTCGGTCGAAAGCGCCTTGAACGGCGCGCAGAAATCGCTGACCCAGAAGGTCGAGGTGCGCAATCTCGACGTCGGCAAGGTGCTGGAAAGCCGCAAGCTCAGCGATTGGTTCAAGGGCGGCGTCACGGCCTTCGACCTCAATCTGCAAGGGCGCGGCGAAACGGCGCGCGCGGTCGCTTCGTCGCTGCAAGGCGATGTGTTCCTCAATATGGGCGAGGGCGAGCTGGGCCAAGCGGCGGTGCGTTTCGTCGGCCAATGGCTTAACGGCGTGGCGCCGGGCCTTGCCCAGGTGAATATCGGCACGTCGGTCAAATGCGGCATCCACAAGATCGATTTCCGCGACGGGATCGGCACCTACAAGGCCGGTCTGATCGAAACGGGGATCGTCAGTGCGCGTACCCAAGGCACGATCAACCTCGCGACCGAGCAATTGGCGCTGGGCCAGACGGCCGGGCCGATCGCCTTGCGCATCGGCGGCACCTTCGCGAACCCGAGTTACGCGCCGGATGCGGCGGCGATGGCGCAGGGGCTTGCGGCGGGCGTGCTGGGCACGGCGGCGGGGATCGCGACCGGCGGCGCCAGCTCGCTGATCACCGGCTTGATCGCCAATAACGCGGCCTCGCGCGTTTCGAGCGATCCTTGCGCCAACGCGCTGGCCGCCGCCACGGGCCGTGCGGCCCCGCCGCAGCAGACCGCGCCCGCCACGCAGCAGCGCCAGCAACAGCAAGCCCCGGCGCAGCAACAGCAACAGCAGCAGCCCGGCGGCGTGGGCGGCGCCATTCGCGGCCTGTTCGGTCGGTGAGCGCCGTCGCCTTCATCGAACCGTCGCTGCGGCTCTGCGGCGACGGTTCCTTCGGCATGGCGCTCGACGGCAAGCCGTTGAAGACGCCCGCGGGCACGGAAGTCACCGTTGCGTCCAAGCGCCTCGCCGAGGCGATGGTCGACGAATGGCGCAATGTCGTCCCGCGCGGCAAGGCGCCGAAGATCAATTTCGCGAAACTGCCGCTGACGCGCATCGTGGGCACGGCGATCGATCGCGTGCCCCCCAAGCGCGACGCCTTACTCGACGAGTTGATCGCCTATGCGCAGACGGAGCTGCTGTGCTTCCGCGCATCCGAGCCCGCGGCGCTGGTCGAACGCGAAGCCGCGATCTGGCAGCCGCTGCTCGATTGGGCGGCGCTGACGTTCGACGCGCCGTTGGTCGTGTCGCATGGCTCGATCATCGCGCCCGAACAACCCGCGCAATCCCTCGCGGCCTTGCGCGCCGCGATGGCGGCGATGGACGATCTTAAATTGGCGGGGCTGGGCGTGGCGGTCGCCGCGACCAGCTCGCTGGTCGTGTCGCTGGCGCTCGCCGAAGGCAAAATCGACGCCGTCGGCGCCTTCGACGCCGCCGAGCTCGACGCGACATTTCAGATTGAAAGATGGGGCGAGGATTCGGATGCGACCGAGAAGCGCGCCAAGACCCGCCAGGAACTTATTGTCGCAGAACGGTTTTTCGCGCTGGCGCGAAGCTAGAGGCTTTGTTACCCCTGTTTCCCGGTAAAGCACGAAATGCTTCCGGGGACGGGGACGATGACTCAGGAAATCCTGAAGGAACTCGAAGCGCGCCGGGCCGGGGCCCGTGCCGGCGGCGGCGAACGCCGCGTCGAAGCGCAGCACGCCAAGGGCAAGCTTACCGCGCGCGAACGTCTCGCCATCCTGCTCGACGAAGGTTCGTTCGAGGAATGGGACATGTTCGTCGAACATCGCTCGACCGAGTTCGGCATGGCCGAACAGAAAGTCCCCGGCGACGGCGTGGTCACCGGCTGGGGCACGATCAACGGCCGCCTCGTTTTCGTGTTCTCGCAGGATTTCACCGTGTTCGGCGGATCGCTCTCGGAAAGCCACGCCGAGAAGATCTGCAAGATCATGGATCAGGCGATGAAGGTGGGCGCGCCCGTCATCGGCCTCAACGATTCGGGCGGCGCACGAATTCAGGAAGGTGTCGCCAGCCTCGCGGGCTACGCCGAAGTGTTTCAGCGCAACGTGCTCGCCTCCGGCGTCGTGCCGCAGATCTCGCTGATCATGGGCCCGTGCGCGGGCGGGGCGGTCTATTCGCCGGCGATGACCGACTACATCTTCATGGTGCGCGACAGCTCCTACATGTTCGTGACCGGCCCCGACGTGGTGAAGACCGTGACGCATGAGATCGTCTCGGCCGAAGACCTCGGCGGGGCGTCGACGCATACGCAGCGTTCGGGTGTCGCCGATCTCGCCTTCGACAACGACGTCGAAGCCCTGCTGCAAACGCGCCGCTTCGTCGATTTCCTGCCCGCGAGCAACAAGGCGCCGGTCCCGGTGCGCCCCACCGCCGACAGCCCGGAACGGATCGAGGAATCGCTCGACACGCTGATCCCGGCGAACCCGAACAAGCCCTACGACATGAAGGAAGCGATCCTGAAAGTCGTGGACGACGGCGATTTCTTCGAAATCCAGCCGGATTTCGCCAAGAACATCATCGTCGGGTTGGGCCGCATCGAAGGTTCGACCGTCGGATTCGTCGCCAACCAGCCGATGGTGCTGGCGGGGTGCCTCGACATCGCGTCGTCGACCAAGGCCGCGCGTTTCGTGCGCTTCTGCGATTGCTACAACATCCCCATCGTGACCTTCGTCGACGTCCCGGGCTTCCTGCCCGGCACGGCGCAGGAATATGGCGGCATCATCAAGCATGGTGCGAAGCTGCTCTACGCCTATGCCGAGGCGACGGTGCCCAAGGTCACGGTCATCACGCGCAAAGCCTATGGCGGCGCTTACGACGTGATGGCGTCCAAGCATCTGCGCGGCGATTTGAACTACGCCTGGCCCACGGCGGAAATCGCCGTGATGGGCCCCAAAGGTGCGGTCGAAATCATCTTCCGCGCCGATATGGGGGACAAGGCGAAGATCGACGCGCGGACCGAGGAATATCGCCGCCGCTTCGCCAATCCGTTCGTGGCGGCGTCGCGCGGATTCCTCGACGACGTGATCATGCCCGCCGCCACGCGGCCGCGCTTGGCGCGCGCCTTGGCGATGCTGAAGACCAAGCAACTCGCCAATCCGTGGAAGAAACACGGGAACATGCCGCTGTGAGCGGAGACGAAGAAAAATCTGATGGCGGCAAGTCCGCCATGACGAGTTTGATGCTCGATCTCTTGGGGCCGACCGCCAAAGAGGTCGGGGCAACGCTCGGCGATCACGTGCGCTACTACCGTTGGCGTTCTGCCGTTTGGATCACGGAAAGAGCCAAGCGGATCGCGAAGAAGCGTGGAGAGACACTTGGTTCGGTTCCGCTGAAGTTTCTAGTGCCGTTTATGGAGAAGGCCTCACTTGAGGATGAGGGCTCAAAGCTTTCGGAGAAATGGGCGGAACTGCTCGCCAATGCGTCGACTGCTTATAATGCAAATCACTCGAAATACATCGACACGTTAGCGAAGCTCGATGGGGTCGACTGCGAAATTCTTGAAACGATATTTTCTACGATTCCGAGCATTTTTTTCTTCGGGGCAGATAATTTCTCCCAACCGACTTGGGTAGAAGAAATCGAAGAGAAGGGGTTTTCCAAAGTAACTGGTATTGTTCGTAAGCCTGAGACTTGGAATAGGGCCGGGCGCCTTGTCGAGGCGATTGCGGAGCGCAATGTTCCAAATTTTCAATCGATGAATATGGAAGATTTTGACTTGGGCGTGCGCTTACTAAATTTAGCTGCTCTTGGGTTGGTCTGGGTGCATTCCGGTGTCTATTCGGAAGATATGTTTGGTCCGGACCGCGACAGCAGATATTTCCTGATTATGGCGGAGTTAACCCCGTTAGGTTTCAACTTTGTCAAAGCTTGTACCGATAGCAGCGAAAGGGACGCGTCTACGTGACCGATCCGCGCGCCGACAAGGTCCGGAAGTTCCGCTTGCACGCGATCCTGTTCCTCGCGGTGCTGGTGGTGATGATTCCGGTCAACTTCATTGTCTCGCCCGGGAATCCGTGGTGGATGTATTTCGCCTTCGCTTGGGCGCTGCCGCTCGCCGCCCATTGGCTTTATTCGCGCGAAATCATCGGAGCGCGCCGATGATCGATAAGCGTCGCGCGTTGCAGCTTCACGTCGCCGCCGCGATCGCCACGACCGGCGTGCTGGCGCTGCTCAATCTCGTCAAGGGTTCCGCCTTCGATTGGTGGCCGCTGGTCGCGGTCGCCTGGGGCGGGCCCTTGGCCGTTCATGTCGTGTTGGCATCGGGCCTGTTCGGCCCCGGGGACAAGTGATCATGGCCGCGAAGAAAGCCAAGAAGGCGCCCGCCCGCAAAGCGAAACCCGTCGTGCCCGGCGGCCCGCCTTTCGCGAAAATCCTGATCGCCAATCGCGGCGAGATCGCGTGCCGCGTGATCCGCACCTGCCGGCGCATGGGCATCAAGACCGTCGCGGTCTATTCCGACGCCGATGCCGAAGCGCTGCATGTGCGCATGGCGGACGAGGCGGTGAATATCGGCCCGGCCCCGTCGGCGCAGAGCTATTTGAAGATCGACGCGATCGTGAAGGCCTGCAAGAAGACGAAAGCCGAAGCGGTGCATCCGGGTTACGGCTTCCTGTCGGAGAATGCGGCCTTCGCAAAGGCGTTGGACGAAGCGGGTATCGTGTTCATCGGCCCGTCGATGCGCGCCGTCGCCGCGATGGGCGACAAGATCGAATCGAAGCTGCTCGCCCAGAAGGCCGGCGTGTCGACCGTGCCCGGCTATTTGAAGCCGCTCAAAGACGCCGAGGAATGCGTCGCGATCTCCAAGAACATCGGCTATCCGGTGATGATCAAGGCGTCGGCCGGCGGCGGCGGCAAGGGCATGCGTATCGCGCATAACGACGCCGAAGCGCGCGAAGGTTTCCGCTCCGCCACCAACGAGGCGAAAAGCGCCTTCGGCGACGACCGCGTCTTCGTCGAAAAATTCGTCGAGGAGCCGCGCCATATCGAGATCCAGGTGATCGGCGACAGCCACGGCAATATCGTGCATCTGGGCGAGCGCGAATGCTCGATCCAGCGCCGCCATCAAAAGGTGATCGAGGAGGCGCCGAGCCCCTTCCTCGATCCCAAGACGCGCGCGGCGATGGGGGCCCAAGCCGTCACCCTCGCCAAGACGGTCAAATACAAATCCGCCGGCACGGTCGAGTTCATCGTCGACAAGCGCAAGAATTTCTACTTCCTGGAAATGAACACGCGCTTGCAGGTCGAGCATCCGGTAACCGAATGCGTCACCGGCGTCGATCTGGTCGAGTTGATGATCCGCGTCGCGGCGGGCGAGAAGCTGCCCTTCGAACAGAAGGATGTGAAGCTGACCGGCTGGGCGCTGGAAGCGCGCGTCTATGCCGAAGATCCGGTGCGCAACTTCCTGCCCTCGATCGGGCGTTTGACGCGCTGTGCCGCCCCCGTTTCGAAGCCCGGCATCCGTGTGGATACCGGCGTCTACGAAGGTGCGGAAATCTCGATGTATTACGACCCGATGATCGCCAAGCTGGTCGCGTATGGCGAATCCCGCGTGCAGGCGACGCAGCGCATGGCCGATGCGCTGGACGCTTACGTGGTGCGCGGCGTGGGTCATAACATTCCGTTCCTGGCCGCGTTGGTGCATCACCCGCGCTTCAAGGCCGGGCGCCTCACGACCGGTTTCATCGCCGAGGAATTCCCCGGCGGCTTCAAGGGCCGCGTCGTGGACGTCGATCTGCGCCGCGTGCTGGTGGCGCTGGCGGCCGTTGCCCATCGCCGCATTCGCGAGCGCGAGACCGGGATTTCCGGTCAGCTCAAAGGCCATGAGGCGAAGATCGAAGCCGAATTCGTCGTGCGCCTTGCGGGCGAAGATACGGCGGCGAAGGTCGAATTCGCCGACGGCGCCTATCGCGTCACCTCGGGTGGCGAGACCAGCGTGGTGACGACCGAATGGTCGCCCGGCCGCGTGTTGATGGAAGCGACGGTCGATGGCGCGGCGTTGTCCGCGCAAATCGAGCGCAACGGCGCGGGCTTCATGCTGGCGCATGGCGGCACGAATTTGCCCGTGCTGGTGCTGCCGCCGCGCGTGGCGAAACTGCGCAAGCTGATGCCGGAGAAGCGCGCGGCGGACACGTCCAAATTCCTGCTGTCGCCGATGCCGGGTCTGCTGAAGACGCTGCCCCTTCAAGCGGGGCAGGAGGTCAAGGCCGGCGACGAGCTTTGCGTGGTCGAGGCGATGAAGATGGAGAATATCCTGCGCGCCGAGCGCGACGGGAAGATCGCCAAGCTGCACGCCGCCGCCGGTGATTCCCTGGCGGTGGATCAGAAGATCGTCGAGTTCGAGTGACCGGCGCGGTTCTGCCGCCGCCCGATCCCGAAACCTGGCGCGGCCGCGCCGATTGGTTCGCGCGCGCGGCGGCGGCCAATGTCGGCCCCGTCGCGCCCGAATTCGACGAGCGCGCGGAGCGTTTGCAGGGCGAGCTTGAAGCCGCGTTCTGCACGGGCGCCTGGGCGGCTTGCGTGATGTTGGCGTTTACTTTGGCCGAGCAAGCGATGCGCAAGCGCGGCGACGGCGATCCGGAATTCGAATTGCTGCGCGAACGGCGCAATGCGCTGGCCCATGGCGACGCGCGCGCGCTACCTTCCGACGCGGAATTGGAAGATCAGGCGCGCGCCGCGATCCGCACGGCATTGCGCGCGATGGCCGAAGCCGCTTGGCGGTGAAGGGAACGAATATGCTACGCGTCGATTGCTTTGCGATTTCCGCCGATGGCTACGCGGCGGGCCCGAACCAAAGCCTCGAAAATCCGCTGGGCGAGGGCGGGACGGGGCTGCATACCTGGATGTTCGGGACCGAGACGTTCCAGAAGCGCGTGCTCGGCCAAGACGGCGGCAGCAAAGACGTGGACGACGATTTCGCCGCGCGCAGTTTCGAGAATGTCGGGGCGTGGATTCTGGGCCGCAACATGTTCGGGCCGGTGCGCGGGCCCTGGCCCGACGATCAATGGAAGGGCTGGTGGGGCGAGGAGCCGCCTTATCATGTACCCGTCTTCGTGCTGACGCATCACGCGCGCGCATCCTTGGAAATGAAGGGCGGTACGGTGTTCCATTTCGTCACCGGCGGCACGCAAGAAGCGCTGCGGCGCGCGCGCGAAGCGGCGGGGACGAAGGATGTGCGCGTGGGCGGCGGGGCGGCGACGATCAACCAATATCTGCGCCTCGGGGCCATCGACCGTTTCCATTTGGTCGTGTCGCCGATCCTGCTGGGCTCGGGCACGAAGCCGTTCGATGGCGTCGATCTGACGGCGCAAGGCTTCAAGGTCGCGCGCAAAGCGACGACCGAGCACGCGCTGCATGTCGTGTTCGAGAAATAACGCGATGACCGCGCGCGTGGCCGTTCGGGTCGTGATTTCGGGGCGCGTTCAGGGCGTTTGGTATCGCGGTTGGACGGTGGAGCGGGCGCGCGCCGCCGGGCTGTGCGGCTGGGTGCGCAACCGCAAGGACGGCACGGTGGAAGCCGTGTTCGCCGGAACGCCCGACGCGATCGATGCGATGATCGCCGAATGCCGCGACGGCCCGCCGCTCGCCAAGGTCGAGGCGATCGCACGCGAAGTGGCGGCCGACGAAGGCTGGACCGGCTTCGCGCAATTGCCGACGAGCGAATGATGGAAAGCGCCTTCACCCTTGCGGGCATCGACCCGTTGACCTTGGCCGGCGTGGCGCTGGTCGCCTTCGTCGCATCGGTCGTCGGCGGCGTGTCGGGCTATGGCGCGGGTTTGATTCTGCCGCCGGTCCTCGCCCCGGTCGTCGGCGTCGCGTCGGTGGTGCCGGTCATGGCGATCGCCATGGCGATGACCAATGGCAGCCGCGTCGCGGCGTTCCGGCACGAGTTGTCCTGGCGCGCGATCCTGCTGGTCGGGGCGGGCATGGCGCCGATGTGCGTGTTGTCGGCCTATGTCTACACGCTGCTGCCGGTGCGCGCGATCGCGGCGTTGCTGGGCGTGTTCCTGATCGTCTCGATCCCGATCCGCCGCAAGCTCGACAAGGCCGGCTGGCGCTTGAGTGACGGCGGTGCGGTCGCGGGCGGGGCGGTCTATGGCGCCATCGTCGGCTCGATGACCGGCGTGGGCCCGCTGCTGCTATCGGTGATGATGGGGCTGGGCTTGCGCGGCGGTGCGTTGATCGGCACCGAAGCCGCCGTGTCGATGTCCGGCAGCGTGATCAAAGCCTCCGTGTTCGGCTCGGCGATGCTGTTCGATTTCGAATTGATCCTGGCGGGGCTGATCCTCGGCCTCGCCACCGTGCCCGGCGCCTTCGTCGCGCGCTGGATGCTGAAGCGCTTTTCGCCGCGCGTGCATCTTTTCATGATGGATGCGCTGGTGGTCGCGGGCGGCGCGAGCTTCCTGTGGCGCGCCTGGGAAGGCTAAACGTTCTTGCTCGGCCCCAGATAGCGGCGCATTTCCGCGTCGCGCGCTGAGTCGGGGCCGCGCGGCGCGGTCGCGATATTGGCGACCAGGAACCATGTCGGCGCACCGTCGGCACCGGCCAGCGGCACGATCAAGCGCCGCCAGATCGCGTGGCTGATCCATTCGGGCGCTTCGTGCGCGGTGTAGATGGGTTTGCGCGCGAGTGCCGCGGCGACATAGACGCCGCGATAGAACACCGACAGGCTGGCGCCGATCTTCAGCCCCATGGCGCCGACGGTCCAGCCGGTCCAATCCTGACCGGCGTTCTGCGCGACCCGGGTGCCGTAAACGCGATAGACGAAATCCGTCCCCGTCGCTTCCGCTTCCAACAGCAGAAGATCGCCCAGCATGCCGCGCAGTTCTTCGGGGCGCAGGGCCGCGCGCGCGGGCAGGCCGTCGGCGTCGCGCGGCAAATCGCGCCAGAACGCCATCAGCGCCGCATGCTCGGGCAAATCGAGCGCCGCCGGATCGGGATCGATGACGATCGCGGGCGGCGGCCGTTCGAATTTCGCGAAAAGCGCGTCGATGGCTGTTTGCGCGCCGCGCAGCAGTTCTTCGCCCGCTTCGCGGACTTGCGCGTGACCTTCGACGCGGGCGCGCCAGGTTTCGCGTTCATGGGCGATGGAATCGGCGGTACGGCGCAGCATGCGGATCGTCAGCCTTTTCCCGGTCCCAAACGGCGGCGCATTTCGGCCTCGCGCGCGCGATCGGGGCGGCGGAATTTCTCGGGCAGATTGGCGACAAGGAACCAGCCGACATCGCCCGCAGCGCCGGCCAGCGGCACGATCAGGCGGCGCCACAGGCTGGGCGTTTGATAGGGGGCGGCCTCGTGTGCGGTGTAGATCGGCTTGCGCGCGCGCATGCACGCGACGTAAACGGCGCGGTAGAACAAGCCGATGCCGTTGCCGGTTTTGAGGCCCATCGCCCCGACGGTCCAGCCGGTCCAATCCTGACCGGCGTTGATCGCGATGTTGGAGCCGTAGACGCGATAGACGAAATCCACACCCGTCGGGTCGACTTCCAGCAGCATCAAATCGCCCAGCGTGCCCTGCAGATCCTCGGGCAGAACCGCCTTGCGCAAGGGCAGATCCGCGCCCGCGTCGCGCGGCAGATGGCGCCAATAGCGCATCAGATTGGCGTGCTGGGGCAAATCGAGAGCGGGCAAAGCCGGGTCGATCACAATTTCCGGGACGCATTGATTGCGCAGCTGGAAGAGTTCGTCGATCGCCGTCTGCTCGCAACGGACCAGGTTTTCGCCGGCCACGCGCACGGCGTCGTGGTCGGCCACGCGGGCACGCCATAGTTCGCGTTCATGGGCAATCGAGTCGGCGGGCGGCAACAGCATGCTGGGGTAATCATAGCGCCGCACGCCGGCGCTATCATCCCCCGAACACGGGGGTAAATTCCTCGCGCAGCATCATGTCGAATTCCGGCATCGTCACCAGCAAGCCCAGATCGGCCAGCGACGTGACGCCGAAAGCGGGGCCTGAAATGCCGCACGGCACGATGCCGGCGAAATGCGTGAGGTCGCAATCGATGTTCAAAGACAATCCGTGGAACGTGACCCAACGCTTCACGCGCACGCCGATCGCACCGATCTTGTCTTCGCGCCGGCCGCCGCGCCCGTCGGGGCCGCGATCGACCCAAATGCCCACGCGGCCGTCGCGCCGTTCGCCCTTCACGTTGAAGCGGGCGAGGGTGCGGATCATCCATTCCTCGAGCCGGCGGACATATTCGCGCACGTCGCCGCCGCGTTCTTTGAGGTCGATCATCACATAGGCCACGCGCTGGCCGGGCCCGTGATAGGTGTATTGGCCGCCGCGCCCGGCCTCGAACACCGGAAAACGCGGGTCGCGCAGGTCTTCGGGCTTGGCGGAGGTGCCGGCCGTATAGACCGGGCTGTGTTCCACCAGCCAGACCGCTTCGGGCGCGGTTCCGGCCCTTATGGCGTCGGCACGCGCCGCCATTTCGGCGAGGGTTGCGGCATAGTCGCTATACCCCTCGCGTACCGTCCATTCGAGGCTGTCCAGGGGCTTGTTTTTCCAGGTCATTCAGAAAGAACCACGAGCGCTTGCCACGGCGGGCCCGATTTGGTATCCCCCCGCACCCGTGTTGGCAAGTCCTCCCCTTGGGCGGGCGGGCCAACCTCCTCGATGTGCGGTCGTGGCGGAACGGTAGACGCGCCAGCTTGAGGTGCTGGTGGCCGAAAGGCCGTGGAAGTTCGAGTCTTCTCGACCGCACCATCGACCCCTTTGATATCACCGGCGGGATTCATGGCGGACGACAAGCTGCGCGAAGCGGCCCTCGAATATCATCGTCTCCCGCAGCCCGGAAAACTCGCGGTCGTCGCGACCAAGCCGCTGGCCAACCAGCGCGACCTGGCGCTGGCCTATTCGCCCGGCGTCGCCGCCGCGTGCGAGGCGATCGTCGCCGATCCCGCCGAAGCCGCCACCGTCACCGCGCGCGCCAATCTGGTCGCCGTCGTCACCAACGGCACGGCCGTGCTCGGCCTGGGCGCCATCGGGCCGCTCGCCGCCAAGCCGGTGATGGAAGGCAAGGCGGTGCTGTTCAAGAAATTCGCCGGCATCGACGTTTTCGATATCGAGGTCGACGAGCTGAACCCCGACAAGTTCGTCGATATCGTCGCCGCACTGGAGCCGACCTTCGGCGGCATCAATCTCGAAGACATCAAAGCGCCCGAGTGCTTCGAGATCGAAGAGAAGCTGCGCAAGCGCCTCAAGATCCCGGTCTTCCACGACGACCAGCACGGCACCGCGATCATCGTGTGTGCGGCGATCCTCAACGGGTTGCGCGTCGTCGGCAAGGACGTCGCGAAGGTCAAGCTCGTCACCTCCGGTGCCGGTGCGGCGGCGTTGGCGTGCCTCGATCTGCTCGTCGATCTGGGCGTCAAACAGGAAAACATCTGGGTCACCGACATCGCCGGCGTGGTCTATAAGGGCCGCGCCGAATTGATGGACCCGCGCAAGGCGCGCTACGCGCGCGACACCAATGCGCGCACACTCGACGACGTGATCGGCGACGCCGACGTGTTCCTCGGATTGTCCGCGCCGCGCGTGCTGAAGGGCGCGATGGTGTCGAAGATGGCGGCCAAGCCCCTGATCTTGGCGCTCGCCAACCCCACGCCCGAAATCCTGCCCGAAGAAGTGAAGGCCGTGCGCGGCGACGCGATCATCGCGACGGGGCGTTCGGATTACCCGAACCAGGTCAACAACGTCCTGTGCTTCCCGTTCATCTTCCGCGGCGCTTTGGACGTTGGCGCCACGACGATCAACGAGGCGATGAAGGTCGCCGCCGTGCGCGCGATCGCCGATCTCGCCTTGCAGGAGCCGTCGGACATCGTTTCGGCCGCCTATGGCGGCGAGCCGCCGGCTTTCGGCCCCGAAAACCTGATCCCGAAGCCCTTCGATCCGCGCTTGATCACCGAGATCGCGCCCGCCGTCGCCAAGGCGGCGATGGAATCGGGTGTCGCAACGCGCCCGATCAAGGATTTCGACGCCTATACCGACCAGCTGTCGCAATTCGTCTATCGCTCGGGCTTCGTGATGAAGCCGATTTTCGAGCGCGCGCGCGCCGCCCCCAAGCGCATCATCTTCGCCGACGGCGAGGACGAGCGCGTGTTGCGCGCGGCGCAGACGCTGATCGACGAAGGCATTTGCCTGCCGATCCTGGTCGGCCGGCGCGAGACGATCCGCAAGCGCCTGGACAAATTGGGCCTGCGCATGACGATCGACGGCGATTTCCGTCTGATCAACCCGGAAGACGTGCCGAATTATTCGGAAGTCTGGCGCCTCTATCACAATCTGATGGGCCGCAAGGGCATCTCGCCCGACACGGCGCGCACCGTCGTGCGCACGCGCAACGTGGTGCTCGCCGCGTTGATGCTGCGCACGGGCGAAGCCGACGGCATGATCGGCGGTCTGATCGGCCGCTGGAACCGCGCCTTGCGCGACGTCGTCGATATCATCGGCTTGCGCGCGGGCGTGGCGGCGCCGGCCGCCGTTTCCGCACTGGTTCATTCGCGCGGCACGATCTTCATCGCCGACACGCATGTGTCGCGCGAACCCGATTCCGCGCAGATCGCCGGCATGACCGTGCGCGCGGCCGAAGTCGTCAAGCTGTTCGGCTTGAAGGCGAAGGCGGCCCTGCTGTCGCATTCCAATTTCGGCTCGACCGATTGCCCCTCGGCCGATCGCATGCGCGGCGCGCTCGAACGCATCCAGGCGATGGCGCCCTATCTGGAAGTCGACGGCGAGATGACCGCCGAGGCCGCGATCTCCGACGAGATCCGCCGCAATGCGGTCTTGGAGCCGCGCTACGAAGGCATGGCCAATCTTTTGATCATGCCGAGCCTCGATTCCGCGAATATCGCCTTCAACCTGCTGAAGGAATTCGCGGGCGCGCAGAAAATCGGCCCGGTGCTGCTGGGCCCGGCGGCCCCGGTCCATCTGCTGGACAACACGTCGACCGTGCGCGGCATCGTCAACATGGCCGCCTATTGCGTGGTCGACGCGCAGGAACATCCGACCGCCCGTCCGGCGTTGTAAGCGCGCTTGCGCGGCGGCACGCGGCGGCTTAACCAGGGGGAAACCCCCGGGAGGCCGTCATCCATGTTGTTCCCCACCACGATCGCCGGCAGCTTGCCCAAGCCCGGCTGGCTCGCCGAAACGCATAAGCTGTGGCCGAAATGGCGCCAAGAGGGCGACGAACTCGCCCGCGCCAAGCGCGACGCCACGTTGCTGTGGCTGAAGCTGCAGGAAGATGCCGGGATCGACTGCCTGACCGAAGGCGAGCAATCGCGCCAGCATTTCGTCCACGGCTTCGTCGAATTCGTCGACGGGATCGACACCGCGAACAAGGTCGCGATGGGCATTCGCAACAATCGTTACGAAGCGATCGTGCCGCAAGTCGTCGGGCAATTGCGCTTGAAGGGCCGCGCGCACGCGACCGAAGCGCGGCTGGCGCGTGCGCACACGAAGCGCCAATTGCGTTTCACGATGCCCGGCCCGATGACGATCATGGATACGGTGAAGGATTCCTTCTACGGCGACCGCGTCAAAACCGCGATGGCCTTCGCCGATCTGCTGAACGAAGAAGCGCGCGCGCTGGAAAAAGACGGCGTCGACGTGATCCAGTTCGACGAGCCCGCGTTCAACGCCTACACCATTGAGGCCGCCGGCTGGGGCATCGAGGCGCTGCACCGCGCGATCGACGGGCTTAAATGCAAGACGGCCGTGCATATCTGCTACGGCTACGGCATCAAGGCCAATATCGATTGGAAAGCCGGTCTGGGGAATGAATGGCGCCAATACGAGGATTTCTTCCCGGCGCTGGCCAAAAGCCGCATCGGCCAGGTCTCGCTCGAAGCCATGCATTCGCGGGTACCCGCGCGCTTGATGGAATTGCTGGCGGGCAAAGAAGTGATCGTCGGCGCCATCGATGTCGCGACCAATCTGATCGAAACGCCGGACGAGATCGAAGCGGTCGTGGCCGAAGCGCTGAAATACGTGCCCAAGGACAAGCTGATCCTGGGCACCAATTGCGGCCTGGCACCGCTCGACACCGAAGTGGCGATCGCCAAGCTCGAAGCGCTCGGCAAAGGTGCGGCACAGGCGCGCGCGCGTCACGGGTGATGAAGGTTACCGACCGCCGCCTTGCGCTGATCCTGTTCTTTCTGGTGCCCGCCGCCTTGGTGTCCAACATGGTGGCGGCGCGCTGGATCGCGGGCAGCATCCCGCCGGTGGCGACGGCGTTCTGGCGCTGGGGCCTGACGCTGCTGATCCTGTTGCCCTTCGCGGCGGCGAGGATGTGGCGCGGGCGCGCGGAAATACGGCGCGAGTGGCGCAGCTATTTGCTGCTCGGTTTCCTTGGCATGGGCGTGTGCGGCGCGCCCACCTATATCGCCGGCGTGACGACGACGGCGACCAATATCGGCCTGATCTATGCCGCGTGCCCCGTGCTGATCGTGCTGTTCGCGCGCTTCGGCTATGGCGAGGCGATCGGCTGGGCGCGCGTCGCGGGCATCGTGCTGGCGCTGGCGGGTGCTGCGTGGATCGTGCTGCGAGGGCGGCCCGCCAACGTCCTGCATCTCAATTTCGTCGAAGGCGATTTGCTGATCGCCTTGGGCGCCGTGGCCTGGGCGATCTATTCGGTGCTGCTCAAATACAAGCGCACGGCGCTCGATCCGCTGACGCGGCTTGCCGTCATCACCGCCTTCGGCGTGGCGGTGAATGTGCCGTTCCTGATCGGCGAAATGGCGTTCTACGCCGTGCCGGATTACGCGCTGCGCGATTGGGCCGTGTTCGTGTTCCTGGCGCTGGTGCCGGGGATTATCTCCTATCTCGGCTATTCGATCGTCGTCGGCGCGCTGGGGGCGGGGGCGGCGAGCCTGCTCATGTATTTGGTGCCGCTTTACGGCCCCACGCTCGCCTGGATCGTGCTCGACGAGCGGCTCGCGGTCTATCACCTCGTCGGCGCGGCCCTGCTGTTGCCGGGGCTTTATCTGGGTACAAGGCGTTAGCGCGAGACGAGCGCGATCGCGCTTTCACGCGCGGCGGCAAGATCGCGCCCGCGCATCAGGCTTTGGCCGAACAGGAAACCGTAGAACAGCAGCGCACGCGCCTTGGCTTGCGTCGCGTCGTAGCCGTGCTCGCCGAACAACGCCGCGACTTGGATAAGGCGCTCGGCATCGACGGTCTCGACCGCTTTGGCCGCGCGCGTATCGGCGCGGGCGAGGGCCCGGATGGCGAGCTCGACCGCCAAGCCCTTGGGGTTCGGATCGCGCAAATAAAGATCGGCCATCGCCGACAAGGTGCGGCGCTTGGGATCGCCCGCCTGGGCGCGGATCGCGGCGATACGCCCCGCCGCCCAGGCGTCCAAAGCGGCGGCGAGCAGCGCCTCGCGATCCTTGAAATGCCAATAGAAACTGCCCTTGGTCACGCCCAGGCGCTTGGCCAATGGCTCGACCCGCAGGCCCGCGATGCCTTCGCGCGCCAAGGCTTCCAGTGCGGCTGCGATCCACGCGGCCGCGTCCAGCCTTGGCTTGGTTGACTCGCGCTTACCCATACCATACGGTACCGTATGGAAACGGCGGAGGAAACCCCGTTTCGACAAGGGAGGCGGCCATGACCCGCAATTCGATCCCGTCGTTCGATTTCGGCCTGGGCGAGGATATCGACATGCTGCGCGATCACGTCGCGCGCTTCGCCGCCGCCGAGATCGCCCCGCGCGCGGCGCAGATCGACCGCGACAACGATTTCCCCGCCGATCTCTGGCGCAAATTCGGCGATCTCGGCCTGCTCGGCATCACGGTCGAGGAGGAATATGGCGGCGCGGGCCAAGGCTATCTCGCCCATTGCGTGGCGATGGAGGAGATCAGCCGCGCCTCCGCGTCGGTCGGCCTGTCCTACGGCGCGCATTCCAATCTTTGCGTCAACCAGATCCGCCGCAACGGCAACGAAGCCCAGCGCCGCAAATATCTACCCAAGCTAATCTCGGGCGAACATGTCGGCGCGTTGGCCATGTCCGAACCGGGTGCTGGCTCCGACGTCGTGTCGATGAAGCTGCGCGCCGACAAGCAGGGCGACCGCTACGTTCTCAACGGCAGCAAATTCTGGATCACCAACGGGCCGGACGCCGACGTGCTGGTCGTCTACGCCAAGACCGACACGGCGGCGGGCGCGCGCGGCATCACGGCGTTTTTGATCGAGAAATCCTTCAAGGGTTTCTCGGTCGCGCAGAAACTCGACAAGCTGGGCATGCGCGGCTCCAATACCGGCGAGCTGGTGTTCCAGGATTGCGAAGTGCCCGAGGAGAACGTGCTCGGCGCCGTGGGGAAGGGCGTCAACGTATTGATGAGCGGCCTCGACTACGAGCGCGCGGTGCTGGCGGGCGGGCCCTTGGGCATCATGCAGGCGGCGTTGGACGTGGTGCTGCCTTATGTCCACGAGCGCAAGCAATTCGGCCAGTCGATCGGCGAATTCCAGCTCGTGCAGGGCAAGCTCGCCGACATGTACACCACGACCAATGCCTGCAAGGCCTATGTCTATGCCGTCACCCGCGCTTGCGATGCGGGACGCACCACGCGCAAGGATGCGGCGGGGGCGATCCTCTATGCGGCGGAGAAGGCAACCCAGGTGGCACTCGACGCGATCCAGCTTCTGGGCGGCAACGGCTATATCAACGACTATCCGACCGGGCGGCTGTTGCGCGACGCCAAGCTCTACGAAATCGGGGCCGGCACCAGCGAAATCCGCCGCTGGTTGATCGGCCGCGAATTGTTCGCCGAAACCGCTTAGACTGGCCGGGAAAAGGGGGGCGGATATGGCGCGCAAACTGATTTCCTCCGGTTCGACCTTCGAAGCCTTGGCCGGCTATAGCCGCGCCGTGGTCGACGGCGAATGGGCTTTCGTCTCGGGCACCACGGGCTACGACTATGCCAAAATGGCGATCTCGCCCGACGTGGCCGAGCAGACCGAGCAATGCTTCGCCAATATCCGCGCGGCCTTGGCGCAGGCCGGGTTCGATTTGGCCGATACCGTGCGCGTGCAGATCCACCTGACCGACGCGAAGGATTTCGACAAAGTGGCGCCGATCGTCGGCAAGCACTTCAAAGATATCCGGCCCGCGAATACGACCGTGGTCAGCCAATTGCTGAACGCGGATATGAAAATCGAAATCGAAGTAACCGCGAAAAAGAGAACTGCATGACCGACAAACCGACCCTCCTGATCGCGGGCGCTTCGCGCGGCATCGGCCTCGCCCTCGTGGGGCAATTCGCCAAGCGCGGCTGGCGCGTGCTGGGCACGGCGCGCAATCTCGCCTCCGGCGCCGACATCTCCAAAGCGGGCGGCGAGGTGCATTTGTGCGACGTTACCGATCCGCATTCGGTGGCGCGCCTGGGCAAGTCGTTGGCGCATGAAAGCATCGACCTGCTGCTGTGCAACGCGGGCATCTACGGCCCGCGCGGCGGCACGGTCGGCAATACCGATTACGCCGAATGGCAGAAGGTGATCGACGTCAACGTGTTCGGCCCGATGCGTTTGGTCGAAGCGTTGCTCGAACCCGTCGCGCGCTCCAAACGCAAGACGATCGCCTTCACGACCTCGCGCATGGGCTCGATCGCGATGAACGCGGGCGGGTCGATGATCTATCGCTCGTCCAAGA
This sequence comes from Tagaea sp., assembly GCA_965228135.1. GTDB lineage: Bacteria > Pseudomonadota > Alphaproteobacteria > CACIAM-22H2 > CACIAM-22H2 > Tagaea. Next base: position 1,875,546 of record OZ245798.1, on the reverse strand, counting down.
CGATGCTCAATTCCGTCGCCAAGAATCTGTCGATCGATCTGGCGGGCAAGGGCGTCACCGTCGCGGTGTTCCATCCCGGCTGGGTGCAGACGGAGATGGGCGGGGCCGGGGCGACGCTAACGATCCCCGAGGCGACCGACGCGATCGCGACGACGCTGTCGGGCCTGACGCCCAAGGACAACGGCAAGTTCTTCAACTACGACGGCACCGATCTTCCCTGGTGAGACGGAGGGCGCGATGCTCGACGAAACCCAGTCCTTGATCCGCGATACGGCGCGCCAATACGCGCAGGAAAAGCTGTGGCCGAGTGCCGCCGCGCGCGAGAAGGAAAGACTGTTCCCCAAGGCGATCGTGCGCGAATTGGGCGAACTGGGTTTCATGGGCATGCTGGTGCCCGAGGAATGGGGCGGGGCCGGGGCCGATCACGTGGCCTATGCCGCCGCGTTGGAGGAAATCGCCGCGGGCGATGGGGCCGTCTCCACCGTCATGAGCGTGCATAACTCGGTCGGCTGCATGCCGATCCTCAAATTCGGCACGGCGTGGCAGAAGGAAACTTTCCTCAAGAAGCTCGCGCAAGGCCAGATGCTCGGCGCGTTCTGCCTGACCGAGCCGGGGGCGGGGTCCGACGCCGCGGCGATCAAAACCCGCGCCAAGCGCGACGGCAATCATTGGGTCCTGTCGGGCACCAAGCAATTCATCACCTCGGGTGCCACGGCCGATGTCGCGATCGTGTTCGCGGTCACCAATCCGGAGGCGGGCAAGAAGGGGATCAGCGCGTTCCTCGTGCCGACCGACAATCCGGGCTGGAAGGTCGCACGGCTCGAGGAAAAGCTCGGTCAGAAATGCTCCGACACCGCGCAGATCGCGCTGGAGGATGTGCGCCTCACGCCCGATCTGATGCTGGGGCCGGAAGGCGACGGCTATAAGATCGCGCTCGCCAATCTCGAGGGCGGACGTATCGGCATCGCGGCGCAGGCCGTGGGCATGGCGCGCTCGGCCTATGACGCGGCACTGGCCTACGCCAAGCAGCGCGAGAGCTTCGGCAAGAAGATCTTCGAGCATCAAGCGGTCGCGTTCCGCCTCGCCGATATGGCGACGGAAATCGAAGCCGCGCGATTGATGGTCCACAACGCCGCGCGTTTGCGCGATGCGGGCTTGCCGTGCCTCAAGGAAGCCGCGATGGCGAAGCTGTTTGCGTCGGAAATGGCCGAGCGTGTGTGCTCGGCCGCGATCCAGACGCATGGCGGCTACGGATACCTCGCCGATTTTCCGGTCGAGCGTATCGCGCGCGACGTGCGCGTATGCCAAATTTACGAAGGTACGTCCGATATCCAGCGCCTGGTCATCGCCCGGGCCATCCACGCGGAAGGGTAAGCAAGTGGCCAACCCGATCGATTTCTATTTCGACTTCTCCAGCCCCTACGGCTATCTCGCCTCGACGCGGATCGACGATCTGGCCGGGCATTACGGCCGCAGCGTCAAATGGCGGCCGATGTTGCTGGGGGCGGCGTTCAAGGAATCGGGCCAGAAGCCGTTGCTCGAAATTCCGCTGAAGGGGGAATACGCCAAGCGCGACTTCGCGCGTTTCGCGCGGCTCTATAATTTGAAGTTCCGCTTGCCCGAAGCGTTTCCCTTCGCCGCGATCAACCCGAGCCGCGCCTTCTATTGGCTCGACGACAAGGACCCGGCCTTGGCCAAGCGCTTCGCCAAGGCGGTGTTCCGCCAAGCCTATGTCGACGGGCGCGACGTGACGCCGATCGATTTCGTCTGCGATCTCGCGGCCGGGATGGGCGTCGATAAGGACGCGCTCAAAGCCGGGATCACCAGTGCGGAATTCAAGGAGCGGTTCCGAGGCGAGGTCGATGCGGCCGTGAAGCGCGGCGTGTTCGGCTCCCCCTTCATCATCGTCGACAGCGAGCCGTTCTGGGGCGCCGACCGTCTCGCGCAAGTCGAAGAATGGCTCGTCACCGGCGGCTGGTGATTTCATGGCGGTGCTGAAAAGCGCGATCGACACGCGGTCCGAGGATTTCGCCGCCAACGATGCGGCGATGCGCGGGCTCGTGGGCGAATTGCGCGCGGCCGCCGACAAGGCGCGCGAGGGCGGCGGTCCGGCCGCGCGCGACAAGCACGTCAAGCGCGGCAAGTTGCTGCCGCGCGTGCGCATCCGCACGCTGCTCGATCCCGGCACGCCGTTTCTGGAGTTCTCGCAGCTCGCGGCCTGGGACATGTATGGCGACGACGTGGCCTCGGCCGGTATCCTGACCGGGATCGGCCGCATCGCGGGGCGCGAATGCATGATCGTGTGCAACGACGCGACCGTGAAGGGCGGGACGTATTTTCCGATCACGGTGAAGAAGCATATTCGCGCCCAGGAAATCGCGCGCGAGAACCGCTTGCCTTGCGTCTATCTCGTCGATAGCGGCGGCGCCAATTTGCCGAACCAAGACGAGGTGTTTCCCGATCGCGAGCATTTCGGGCGCATCTTCTTCAATCAGGCCCAGTTGTCCGCCGCCGGCATTCCGCAGATCGCCGTGGTGATGGGCAGTTGCACGGCGGGCGGGGCCTATGTGCCCGCGATGTCCGACGAAAGCGTGATCGTCAAAAATCAGGGCACGATCTTCCTCGGCGGCCCGCCTTTGGTGAAGGCGGCGACGGGCGAGGTGGTGTCGGCCGAAGATCTCGGCGGGGCGGATGTGCATGCGCGCGTGTCGGGCGTCGTCGATCACTACGCGCAGAACGACGCCCACGCGCTGGGTATTGCGCGGCGCATCGTCGGCAATCTCAATCTGCCCAAGCCCGTTTGGGGCCCGGCGCAAACGCCCGTCGAGCCGCTTTACGCCGCCGAAGAACTTTACGGCGCCGTGCCCGCCGATCTGCGCAAGCCCTATGACGTGCGCGAGATCATCGCGCGCATCGCCGACGGGTCCGAGTTCGACGAGTTCAAGGCGCTTTACGGCACGACGTTGATTTGCGGCTTCGCCCATATCTGGGGCTACAAAGTCGGCATCGTCGCCAATAACGGCATCCTGTTTTCCGAAAGCGCCTTGAAGGGCGCGCATTTCATCGAGCTTTGCTGCCAGCGGAACATTCCGCTCGTCTTCCTGCAGAACATCTCCGGCTTCATGGTCGGCAAGAAATACGAAAGTGGGGGTATCGCGCGCGACGGCGCCAAGCTCGTCACGGCCGTGTCCTGCGCGAATGTGCCGAAATTCACCGTCATCGTCGGCGGCTCGTTCGGGGCGGGGAATTACGGCATGTGCGGGCGCGCCTTCGGGCCGCGCTTCCTGTGGATGTGGCCCAATGCCCGCATCTCCGTGATGGGCGGCGAACAGGCGGCGTCGGTGCTGGCGACCGTGAAGCGCGACAATCTCGAAGCCGCCGGGAAATCCTGGCCGGCGGCGGACGAGGCCGCGTTCAAGGCGCCGATCCGCGAGCAATACGAGAAGCAGGGGCATCCCTTCTACGCCTCCGCCCGGCTGTGGGACGACGGCGTGATCGACCCGGCCCAGACGCGCATGGTGCTGGGGCTGGGCCTGTCGGCCGCGTCCAACGCGCCGATCGCCCCGACGAAATTCGGCGTGTTCCGGATGTGATGCCATGAACGCCGGTTTCCACACCAAGATCGACGACCGCAACGTCGCCACACTGACCTTGGCGCGTGCGCCATTGCACAACGCCTTCGACGATGCGCTGATCGCTTCGCTGACGGCCGAAATCGCGCGGCTGGGCGCCATCCCGGAACTGCGCGCCGTCGTGCTGGCGGCGGAAGGCAAAAGTTTCTCCGCCGGCGCCGATCTCAATTGGATGAAGCGCATGGCGGGCTACGACGAGGCCGCCAACCTCAAAGATGCGGGCGCCCTCGCCGAACTGATGCGCGTGCTCGATACCTGCCCCAAGCCGACCATCGCGTGCGTGCAAGGCCCGGCCTATGGCGGCGGCGTGGGGCTCGTCGCGTGCTGCGATATGGCCGTTTGCGTGCCGTCGGCGAGTTTCTGCCTATCGGAAACGAAGCTGGGCATCATCCCCGCCGTCATTTCGCCTTATGTCGTGCGCGCCATCGGCCCGCGCGCCGCGCGGCGCTATTTCCTGACGGCGGAAGTGTTCGACGCCGCCGAGGCCCATCACCTGGGGCTGGTGCATGTGATCGACGAGAATCTCCATGCGGCGGTCGAAGCGCTGATCGTCAAACTGCGCGCCGCGGGCCCGCACGCCATCGCCGAAACGAAAGCGCTGATCGCACGGGTCGAAGGCGGGCCGGTCGACGACGCGATGATCGCCGACACGGCCGCGCGTATCGCGCGCATCCGCGTGTCGCCCGAAGGGCGCGAAGGCATCGGCGCGTTCCTCGCCAAGCGCAAGCCGGGCTGGGCCGCGTCGTGAAAGTATCGGGCCACAGAACGGGGATCGCGTTCACGACCGCGCTGCTGGTCCTGATCGGCTTGGCGGTCGAAGGCGACACCGGCCTCGATTTCACGCTGACCATGCTGGCCGCGACGGTCGGGTCCTTCGCCTTTTTCGCGCTGCTGTTTCCGGGTTCGCTGTTCTTCTCGCTGGCGCTGGCGAATTCGCTGGCGATCTACGTGTCGATCTTCGTGTTCTTCAGCGAAGCGAATTTTCCCGACGTGTCGGATTTCGCGCAGGATTTCGGCTTCGCCTTGCCGTTGATGGCGTTTCTGGCGGGCGCCTATTTCAGGCGCGATGCGATCCGCAGCGTCGTCGTCGCATCGCACGTCACCTCGCGCGCGGAGTTCACGCGCGTTACGCGCTGGCTGATCCCGGTGGCATTGGTCGGCGGCTTGACGTTCTTCCAGAGCGAACTCGGTTTCGCGGCATTGCCGGGCGACGTCGTGTTCCTGGGCGCGATGGCGCTGATCGCGGCGACCGTGCTGGCGGCGTCGCGCGACGTCGCGGTGTTCCTGATCGATGCCGGCCTGCTGCTCGAGGAATTCTTCGAGCGGATGGGCAAGCTGGTGCTGCCGGTCTACGCGTTCCTGACGTTCTATTCGCTGATCGTCGTGGGCTTCGCGGCGATCTACAAGCTGATCGACGTCTATATGAAGGGCCCGCATTTCCGCATCCTGAACGACGACCGCGCGATCGGCTATTCGGAGGCGCTGTATTTCTCGATCGTCACGCTATCGACCGTGGGCTACGGCGACGTGGCGCCGGTCAGCGACGCGGTGCGCGTCGTCGCCTCGATCCAAGTCGTGTTCGGCATTACGCTGCTGCTGATCGGCCTGTCGGAGATCATGAACTACAACCGCGACCTGCTGGCGCGCCGTAGCGGGCGGCGGGAGGGCGAGGATGTTTGATACGCTCCTGATCGCCAATCGCGGCGAAATCGCGGTGCGCGTGGCGCGCACCGCGCGGCGCCTGGGCTTGCGCACCATCGCGGTCTATTCGGATGCCGATGCGAATGCGCTGCATGTCGCGTCGTGCGACGAAGCCTTGCCGATCGGTGCGGCGAGCCCACGCGAAAGCTATCTACGCGCCGATCGTATCCTCGATGCCGCGAAGAAAGCCGGGGCGGGGGCGATCCATCCCGGTTACGGCTTCCTGTCGGAGAATGCGGATTTCGCCGAAGCCTGCGCCAAGGCCGGCATCGTGTTCGTCGGCCCACCCGCCGCCGCGATCCGCGCGATGGGCGGTAAAAGCGAAGCGAAGGCGCTGATGGTCAAGGCCGGCGTGCCCGTCGTGCCCGGCTATCACGGCGTCGTGCAGGATGCGGCGCTGCTGGCCGAGGAGGCCGCGAAGATCGGCTATCCAGTCCTTATCAAGGCGTCGGCCGGCGGCGGGGGCAAAGGCATGCGCATCGTGCGCGCGGCCGCCGATTTCGCCGAGGAATTGGCGGGCGCGCAGCGCGAAGCGCAATCGGCGTTCGGCGATGCGCGTGTGCTGATCGAGAAATATCTCGAGCGGCCGCGGCATATCGAAGTGCAGATTTTCTGCGATGCGCATGGCAACGGCGTTTATTTGTTCGAGCGCGATTGCTCGCTGCAACGCCGCCATCAGAAAGTGATCGAGGAGGCGCCCGCACCCGGCATGGATGCGGCGCGTCGCCAATCGATGGGCGCGGCCGCTTTGCGCGCGGCGCAAGCGGTCGGCTATGTCGGCGCGGGCACGGTCGAGTTCATCGCCGATGCCGGCGGCGAATTCTATTTCATGGAAATGAACACGCGCTTGCAGGTCGAGCATCCGGTGACCGAGGCGATTACCGGGCTCGATCTGGTCGAGTGGCAGATCCGCGTGGCGCGCGGCGAGAAACTGCCGCTGGCGCAGAACGATTTGCGCATCGACGGTCACGCGTTCGAAGCGCGGCTTTACGCCGAAGATCCGTCGCGCGATTTCCTGCCCTCGACCGGCACGCTGCATCGTTTGGCTTTCCCCAAAGAAGGCGCGCGCATCGATACCGGTGTGCGCGAAGGCGATACGGTTTCGATCCATTACGATCCGATGATCGCCAAGCTGATCGTGCATGGGCCCGATCGCGCGACGGCGCTGGCGCAACTGGCGTCGGCGCTGGACCATGTGCGCATCGTCGGCCCGGCGAACAACGCTTCGTTCCTCGCGCGCGTCGCGCGCCATCCGGCATTCGCGGGCGGCGAGATCGATACCGGCTTTATCGCGCGCCATAAGGACGCGCTCGTTCCGGCGGCGACGGCGCCGAACGACACGACGATCGCCTTGGCCGTGCTTGCGATCCTGCGCGCGCGCGAGGATGCCGCCGCAGCGGCTGAACCCGATAGCCCGTGGGCACGCGTACCCGGTTGGCGTCTTAACGGCGATGCGCATGACGAAATCGCGTTCAAGGACGGGCCGGTCGTGCGTATCCATTATCGGGGCGCTGCGGGCTATATCCTCGATCTGCCCGGCGGATCGATCGCGGCGAAAGCCACGTTGTCGTCCGACGGTCATCTGACCGCCACGCTCGAGCGGCATAAGATCGAAGCCGATATCGTCCAACGCGGCCTGGACACGATCGTGTTCGAGGGGGCGGAAAGCACCGCACTGACCCTGATCGACGTATTGGCGGCGGCCGATGCGCAAGGCGATGCGGGCGGCAAGCTCGCCGCCCCGATGCCGGGCAAGATCGTGTCGGTCGCGGTCGCGGACGGCCAGAAAGTCACCAAGGGTCAGAAGTTGGTCGTGCTCGAAGCGATGAAGATGGAACACACGATCTTGGCGCCATCGGACGGCACCGTCGTGCGCGTGCGCTTCAAGCCGGGCGAGCAGACGGCCGAAGGCGAGGAGCTCGTGGTGTTCGAGGCGTCCAAGTCATGATCCCCAAACGCGTGAAACTGGTCGAGGTCGGTCCGCGCGACGGGCTGCAAAACGAGAAGACGCCGATCGATGCCGCGACCAAGATCGCGCTGATCGATCTTCTATCCGCGTCGGGTCTGTCGGCGATCGAGGCGGGGGCGTTCGTCTCACCCAAATGGGTGCCGCAGATGGCGGACACCGACAAAGTGATGGCCGGCATCAAGCGCAGGCCCGGCGTGTCGTACCCCGTGCTCGTGCCCAATCTTCAGGGCCTCGAAGCGGCGATGAAGGCGAATGTCGCCGAGATCGCGATTTTCGGCGCGGCGTCGGAGAGCTTCTCGCGCAAGAACATCAATTGCTCGATCGCCGAAAGCCTGGAGCGTTTCCGCCCCGTCGCTGCCAAGGCGATCGCCGAGGGGTTGAAAGTGCGCGGCTATATCTCCTGCGTGCTCGGCTGCCCGTATGAGGGCGAGATCGCCGTGTCGGCGGTCGCGGACGTGGCGGCGCAATTGCGCGCGATGGGCTGCTACGAAGTCTCGCTCGGCGACACGATCGGTATAGGCACGCCCGCCAAGGCGCGCGCGATGGTCGAAGCCGTTGCGGCGGTCGTGCCGCGCGAACGGCTCGCAATCCATTTCCACGACACTTGGGGCCAAGCGCTCGCCAATATCCTGGCCTGCCTGGAAGCCGGGATCGCCACCGTCGATTCGGCCGTCGCGGGGCTGGGCGGCTGCCCCTATGCCAAGGGCGCCTCCGGCAATGTGGCATCGGAGGACGTTCTTTACCTGCTGGACGGGCTCGCGGTCGAAACCGGGGTCGATTTCGCCGCTTTGGCGGAAGCCGGGCGCTTTATTTCGGACAGACTGGGCCGGCCGCCGGGGTCCAAAGCCGCCCAGGCGCAGGCCGCCCGGCTTGAAAAGGCGGGGTGCAAGGCATAAGGTCCGCTCATTCCCGGCACCCCGACGGTCCGATGGCGTATCAGTTCAACAAAATCCGAGTCCTTCTCGTTGAGGACAACGCCCATATGCGCAAGCTGCTGAAAGCGCTGCTGGAAGCGGTGGGCGTGCGCGATGTCGTCGAGGCGCAAGACGGCGGCATCGCCTGGATGGCGATGAAGAAGGAGCCGGTGGATTTCGCGCTGATCGATTGGGAGATGTATCCGGTCGACGGCCTGGAGCTGGTCCGCAAGATCCGCACCGAGCCCGATAGCCCGAACCCGTTTCTGCCGATCATCATGGTGACCGGCCATACCGAGCGCTCGCGCGTGCTGAAGGCGCGCGATCTGGGCGTGACCGAATTCCTGGCCAAGCCCGTGTCGGCGCAATCGCTGTCGCAGCGGATCGAGGAATTGATCGAACGGCCGCGCCCCTATATCCGCACGCGCGAGTTCTTCGGCCCCGACCGCCGGCGCGGGCGCAAGGCCGCCGGCTATATCGGCCCCGAGCGCCGCGAGCAGCAGGGAGCCTAGTTCATGTCGCAAGGTGCCGCGGGCGCATCGGGGAAGAAATTCCAGGTGCTGAACCCGCCCAATCAGTTGAAGGCGAAAGTCGGCAATGGCGGCGTGGACGCCGGTGCGGTCAAACGCATGGAAACGGCCGTGCAAGGTTTGCGCGGCGAGTTCGAAGAGCAGGCGAAGGCGGCATCCGTCCAACTCGCCGCCGCCGCCGCCGAGTTGCTGCGCGAACCCAATCACATCGAAAAGCGCCAGACCGTTTACATGCTGGCGCACGAGCTGCGCGGCCAGGGCGGCACCTATGGCTATCCGCTGATCACGCGTTTCGGCGATCAGCTGTGCCGCTATCTCGACGCGGCCGATTTCCTCGACGCCAAGGCGCTGGTGGTGGTGAAGGCGGCGGCCGATGCGATCGTCGTGGTGATCAACAACGGCGTGGCCGGCGACGGCGGCGATATCGGACGTCAGCTGGTGGCGATGCTCGACAAGGTGGTCGCCCAGGTGAAGGGCGAGGCATGAGCCTGCATTTGGTGAAGTTGTGCGTCGGCTGCGATTCCATCGAGGATCTGGCCGGCTGGCAGAAGAAGCGTCTGGCCGATCAGCGCAAGCGCGGCGTGGCCAAGCCCCAGCTCAAGCACACGACGCGCAACGCGCCAAAACGCGGCGACGAGATTGCGGGCGAAGGCTCGCTCTATTGGGTCATCAAGGGCGTGATCCGCTGCCGCCAGAAGATCACCGGCTTCAAGACGGGCAAGGATCGCGAGGGCAAACCCTATTGCGACATTCTGCTGGCCCCCAAGCTGGTGCGCACGCGCCCGAAGCCGATGCGCGCCTTCCAGGGCTGGCGCTATTTCGAAGCCGACGCGGCCCCGCCCGACCTGACGCAAGCGGAAGCCAAGCACAGTTCCAATTTGCCGCCCGCGATGCTCGAAGAGCTTCGGGCGTTGGGCTTGGTCTAGGAAGGAAAACGCCGATATGCGCAACGTCCTCTCGATCCAATCCTGGGTCGCCTATGGCCATGTCGGTAACGCGTCGGCCGTGTTCCCGATGCAGCGTTTGGGCGTCGAAGTGTGGGCGATCAATACGGTGATGTTCTCGAACCACACCGGCTACGGCAAATGGCGCGGGCCGGTCTTCCCGGCCGATCAGGTGCGCGAAGTCTTCGAAGGCATCGCCGATCGCGGCGTGCTGGGGACGTGCGATGGCGTCGTCTCGGGCTATATGGGCGATGCGGCGATCGGCGAAGCGATCCTCGACGCCGCGCGCCGCGTGAAGGTCGCGAACCCGGCGGCACTTTATTGCTGCGATCCGGTGATCGGCGATGTGGGGCGCGGCGTGTTCGTGCGCCCCGGCATCCCCGAATTCATGCGTGACCGCGCCGTGCCTGCGGCCGATATCGTCACGCCCAATCAGTTCGAGCTCGAATATCTCGCCGGCATGCCGGTCAAGACGCTGGCCGACGCGTGCAAGGCCGCCGACGCCGTCCATAAGCTCGGGCCCAAGACGATCCTGCTGACCAGCCTGCATCACGACGGTTTGGCGGCCGACAAGATCGCGATGCTGGTCTCCCACGAAGGCAAGCGTTTCGTGGTCGAAACGCCGATGCTGAAGGTCAGCGTCAACGGGGCGGGCGACGCGATCGCGGCGCTGTTCTTCGTCCATTTCGGGCGCACGCGCGATCCGAAACTGGCGCTGGAAAACGCCACCGCGTCGATCTACGGCCTGCTCAAACGCACCGAAGAAGCGGGAACGCGCGAAATCCAGACCGTCGCGGCGCAGCAGGAATTCGTCGAACCGACCTGGCGTTTCGCCGCAGCTCCCGTCTGAAGGCCCGGATTTCGCGGCCCGAAAGCGGATTCCTTGCCGGATTGCCGTATCCCTACCCCCAGGATAGGATATGGGTATGGGCAAACACGAATCTCATCCGGAAACCGCCAAGCGCCTGAAGCGCGCCGAAGGCCATTTGCGCACCGTGATCGCGATGATCGAAAGCGGCCGGCCTTGCGTCGACATCGCGCAGCAGCTGCACGCGGTCGAACAGGCCGTGGCACGCGCCAAGAAATCGCTGATCGGCGACCATATCGCGCATTGTTTGGACGATGCGGTGGCGCAGGGCGGGGCCGCCGCCCGCGCGGCTTCGGGCGAGTTGAAGGTTTTGGCGAAGTATCTATGACCGGCTTGCCCGATATCGAACAGGCGATCGTTTCGGGTGCCGCCCATCCATGGCTGCTGCTGCCGGTCGCCGCGTTGCTGGGCGCTTTGCACGCGATGGAGCCCGGGCATTCGAAATCGTTGATGGCGAGCTTCATGGTGGCGACGCGCGGCGACGGCGTCGACGCCGTGCTGCTCGGCGTGTCGGCGGCGTTGAGCCATACGCTGATCGTCTGGGGCATCGCGATCGCGGCGCTGACGCTGGGCGACGATCTGATCGAAGAGCGCCTCGCGCCGTGGCTCGCTCTTGCCTCGGGTTTGATCGCGCTGGCGCTGGCGGCCTATCTGCTGCTGCGGATCAACTCGGCGCATGCGCCGCATCACGGCCATCACCATCACCATGGGCGCGGCCACCATCATCACGGCGGCGGCGCGCTGCCCGATGGCCGCGTCGGGCGCGGCGCCGTCATCTGGTTCGGCTTGACCGGCGGCTTGACGCCCTGCCCGTCGGCCATCGCCGTGCTGTTGCTGTGCCTTCAGATCAAGGCGCTGGCGCTGGGGGTGGCGTTCGTCGGCGCGTTCAGCGTCGGTATCGCGGCGACGCTGGTCGCCGTCGGACTCGCGGCCGCCTGGGGGGCCGCGCGTCTCGACGGGAAGTTCGACGCGTTCGCGCGCTGGGCGCCGACCGTTTCGGCCGCGTTGATCGGCGCCGCCGGATTGTGGATCGCGGCGAAAGCGCTGGCGACGCTCGGGTTCCTCTAATCGCGCGCCCCGTCATCCCTTGGCGAGGGCGCGGTCGAGGAAGTCGAGCCGGTCCTGGCCCCAGAACAGCTCGTCCTTATAGATATAAGTCGGCGCGCCGAAGACCTGGCGGTCGATCGCTTCCTGGGTATAGGCGTCGTAGCGGCGCTTGGTTTCCTCGTTCTGCTCGGCTTCCCACAGGAAGTCGGGCTTGCGGCCGTTTTCGGCGCAGATCGCCTTCAGCGTTTCGGGATCGGAGATATCCCGTTCCTCGACCCAGGCCGCGCGATGGATGGCGAGCGATAGCGCCATCGCGTTCAGTTCCTTCATGTCGGCGGCGATGATGAGGCGTGCGGCGAGTTCGGGCGGGACGGGGGCATGCTTGGGCGGCAGGTTCAGCGGCATGCCCAGGAATTCGCGCCAACGCTTCAATTCCATCAAGCGATAGGCTTGGCGCTGCTTGGGGCGTTGGGCGAGCGGCAAGCCGCCCGACACGGGGAAGATGCGGCCGTAATCGACCGGCTTCACTTCGATATGGGCGTTGTGCCGTTTGGCGATGGCGACGAAGCGTTCATGCCCCAGATAGGCCCAGGGCGACATCGGGGTGAAGTAGTAGTCGATCGTCTTCGCTGTCATGGCGTCTTCCCTTCGCGTTTTTGAGCTTCGCGGCGTTTCAGTTCCCGGCGCACGATCTTGCCCGTCGCCGTCATCGGCAATTCGGACACGAATTCGATTTCGCGCGGGTATTCGTGCGCGGCCAGGCGCGTGCGCACATGCGCCTGCAGGTCGCGCACCAGATCGTCGCCCGGCGTTATCCCCGGTTTGGCGACGATAAAGGCTTTGATCGCTTCGGTGCGGATCGGGTCGGGCACGCCGATCACGGCGGCCATGGCGACGGCTGGGTGCCGGATCAGGCAATCCTCGATCTCCGCCGGGCCGATGCGATAACCGGCCGACGTAATCACGTCGTCCGCCCGGCCGACATATTTGAAATAGCCTTGGCCGTCGCGCCGGCCGCGATCGCCGGTCTTCAGCCAATCGCCGGCGAATTTCTCGCGCGTCGCGCGCTCGTTGTTCCAATAGCCGAGGAACATCACCGGGTCCGGGCGGCGCACCGCGATCTCGCCGGTCTCGCCGTCGGGCAGTTCGTTGCCGTCCTCGTCGATGATCGCCACGCGATGCCCGGCGGCCGCACGGCCCATGGAACCCGCCCGCACCGGATAAAGCTTGCCGCAATTGGCGACGACCAGATTGCATTCGGTCTGGCCGTAGAATTCGTTGATCGTGACGCCGAAGGTGCCGCGGCCCCAATCGAGCAGTTCTTCGCCCAGCGTTTCGCCGCCCGAGCCGATGGAGCGCAAAGCAGCGCCATGGCCGGCGGGAACGGGGGCACCGCGCATCAACTTCAACGCGGTCGGCGGGAAAAACACGTTTCGCACCTTGTGGCGCGCCATCAGCGCGTAGGCGGCGTCGGGCTCGAATTTGCGCAGGCGCTTGGCCAGCACCGGCACGCCGTGATGCAACGACGGCAGCAGGACGTCGAGCAAGCCGCCGATCCACGCCCAATCGGCGGGGGTCCAGAACAGATCGCCCGGCTGCGGGAACAGATCCTGCGGCATCTCCACGCCCGGCAAATGGCCGAGCAACACGCGATGCGCGTGCAAGGCGCCCTTGGGATTTCCCGTGGTGCCGGAGGTGTAGATGATGAGGGCCGGATCGTCCGCCGCCGTATCGACCGGCGTGAACGCATCCGACGCTTTGTCGAGCAGCGCTTGGAAATCGTGGGTGCCGTCGATGCCCTTGCCGTCGACGACGACGATGGCGCGCAAAGCGGGCAGGCTGGCGCGGATCGCCAGCAGCTTGGGCAATTGCGCAAGATCGGTGACGACGCAGGCCGCCCCGCAATCGCCCAGCCGATACTCAAGCGCGTCCTCGCCGAACAGCACGAACAACGGCACGGCGATCAGGCCCGCTTTATACGAAGCGATATGCGCCACCGCCGTTTCCGGGCTTTGTTGCAGCAGGATGCCCACACGATCGCCGCGCGCGAGGCCCAAGGCGCCCAGCGCGTTGGCGAAACGGTTGGTGAGGGCCCGCAACTCGCCGAATTTGATGACGCGGACCGCACCCGCATCGTCGTCGAACAGGATCGCGGGCTTGGTCGCGTCCTGCCTGTCGCAGACATCGACGCCGATATTGAAGCGGTCGGGGATCGCCCAGCGGAACTTGGCCAGCAGCTGTTCGTAGCTGTCGGCCGGGGGCAACATCAGCGCTGCGTGCCCTCGAACAGCGCGCCGTCGACATAGGCGCCGGCGAGGTTGGCGCCGCGCAGATCGGCACCGCGGAAATCCGCTTCGCGCAGATCGGCCCCGCGCAGATCGGCGCCGATCAGCGACGCCTTGCTGAGATTGGTGGTCAAACGCCGTCCGGTGGACGTGCCGTCGGGGGCGATGATTTCCATCGGGTGGCCGACGGCGCCGCCGAACATCGCCCCTTCCAGACGCGCGCCCAGCAGCTGCGCGCCGGAGATATTCGCGTCGGAGAAATCCGACTTCTCCGCGCGCACCGACAGGAACGTGGCGAGCTTCAGCGTGGCGGCGACGAAGCGGCTGCGGCTTAAAATCGCGCCGTCGAATTTGGCGCCCGACAATTCGCAGCCGCCGAAATCGACATCCGACAAATCTTGGCCGCCGAATTCCGCGCGCGCACCCTGCTTGCCGTTCGTCGTGACCCACAGCGCGTGCTGCTCGATCTGTTCCTTGTAGCGCGCGGGCAGATTGGCGCCCGCCGGCGGATCGGCGTAGATCGTGCCTTCCAGCTTGGCGCCGGCCATCTGCACGTTGTTCATTTCGACGTTGCGTAAGTCCACGCCCGACAGATCGGTGTTGCGCAACGAGGCGCCGTTGAGCTTGGCGCCGGTCAGCATGGCGCCTTTCAGCTTGGCGCCGTCGAGCTTCACGCCGGTCAGATCCGCACCGCGCAGATTGGCGCAGAACAACGTGGCGCCGGCCAGCGACGCGCTTTTCAGCGACGCCCCCGCCATATTGGCGAAGGACATGTCGGTGGAATCCAGCGCGGCGGTTTCCATGTCCGCGTTCTCGAAGCTTGCGGCGCGTTCCTTGGTGTCGGATTGCAGGCCGGCCCAATCGACGATTTGGCCCGGGCGCAGATCGCAGCCCGACAGATCCGCGCCGCGCAGTTTGGCGCGCACGAAGGATGCGGCGCGCAGATCGGCCTTGCGGAACACGCTGCGGGTGAGATCGGCGCCCGAGAAATCGCAGGCGAACAGATCGGCCATCGAGAAATCGCAATCGGTCAGCGTGCAGTTCGCGAAGTTCGAACTCGACAGGATGGCCGAGGAGAGATTGCCCCCCGACAATGTCGCGAAGGCGAAGTTCTGCTTGCGGCTATCGGCGCGCTGGCCGCCGGATTTACCGAAGATATAGGCCCAATGGCGTTCCGCGACCTGGCGCAGGCGGAACGTGGCGGCGGCGGCGGAGCCGGATGTTTGAGGCTGTGTCATTTGTTTAGACGCATATGTTTAGCAGGGGTCCGGGAATCGCGCACGCCTCGCCGCAAAATTTTCAAGCCGGGCGGCGTGGGGCATTCGAGGTAAAATAGAGCATGACTTCCGATTCCCTGGGCGATTCGACCGGCCAAACGGGCTTGTTCGGCGCTGCGGACCCCGATTTGGGCCCGCACGGCGCGTCGGCCGCGAATTTTGACACCGCCCCCGCAATGCAGCAACGGGCGCGAATCATCGTGCTGGGCAACGAAAAAGGCGGGTCGGGCAAGTCGACCGTGGCGATGCATCTGGTCGTCGGCCTGCTGCGCGAAGGCCTGAAGGTCGGCACGATCGACGTCGATTCCCGCCAGGCGACGCTGACCCGCTATCTCGAAAACCGCGCCCAGACGATGGAGCGCCTCAAACTGCCTTTGCCGCTGCCCGATCACCGCTTGGTCGCACGCTCCAAGCTGGCGCCGTCGGAAGCGGTGGCGGACGAAACGCAGCGCTTCGAAGCGGCGTTGGGCGAGTTGGTGGCGAGCCACGACGTGGTCGTGATCGACACGCCCGGCTCCGACCAAACGCTCAGCCGCGTGGCGCATAGCTACGCCGACACGCTGGTCACGCCGATGAACGACAGCTTCGTCGATCTCGATTTGATCGCGAAGGTCGAGCCGGTCAGCTTGAAGATCATATGCCCCTCCGCCTATTCGGCGATGGTGTGGGACCAGAAGAAAGTCCGCGCCAAGCGCGACGGGAAGTCGATCGACTGGCTCGTGCTGCGCAACCGCGTCGCGTCGGTCGAGGCGCGCAACAAGAAGAACATGACCCAGGCGCTGGAGGCACTCTCCAAGCGCTTCGGCTTCCGCCAAGCGGCGGGGCTGGGCGACCGCGTCGTGTTCCGCGAATTGTTCCTGATGGGCCTTACGCTGCTCGATCTGCGCGAGCGCGGCATCGTCACGCCGCTGACGATGAGCCATATCGCCGGGCGCCAGGAAATCCGCGCCATTCTCCACGCCGTCGGCGTGCGCGAAGCGCCCGAACCCGCTCCCTTGCCGACGGCGTTGTAGACGGCGCCCGACAAACCTATTTCAATCGGGTCATGTCCGGCCCGAACCTCCCCGCCAAGTCGAACCGCAAGGATATCGCGGCCTTTCTCGACAAGGTGAAATCGCTGCCCGTCGCGCCCGGCGCATCGCCCGCGCGGCGCGGGCGGCTGATCTTCGCGCTGGATGCGACGGCCAGCCGCGAGCCGATGTGGGAGCGTGCTGCCAAGCTGCAAAGCGAGATGTTCCTCGCCGCCAAGGATCTGGGCGGGCTGGACGTGCAACTCGTCCATTACGGCGGGCTCGCGGATTTTCAGGCCGGACCCTTCGTCGCGGATGCCGCCGCCTTGGTCGCGCGCATGCGCGCGGTGCGTTGCGCGCCCGGCGAAACCCAGATCGGCAATGTGCTTCGCCACGGGATCGCCGAGACCCGGCGCGCGAAGGTCGCCGCGTTGGTGTTCGTCGGCGA
Source organism: Tagaea sp. (assembly GCA_965228135.1). GTDB lineage: Bacteria > Pseudomonadota > Alphaproteobacteria > CACIAM-22H2 > CACIAM-22H2 > Tagaea. The sequence continues at coordinate 1,858,921 of OZ245798.1, read as the reverse complement.
CGCGGTCGAGGAAAATCCCGATGCGCTGGCGAAGTACGCGGGCGAGTTGGGTTTGCTCGGCACGCCGGTTTTCGTGTTCCACGAAGGCGGCGACGCGTTGGCGCGTGGCGCCCTGGAAGCCATCGCGCGTCTGTCGGGCGGCGCCTATTGCCCGTTCGACGCCAACGCGGCCGACGCGTTGCGCGATCTGCTCGCCGCCGTCGCCGCGTTCGCGGCGGGCGGGCGCAAGGCGCTGGCCGATATGTCGGCGCGCAAAGGCGGGGCGGTTGCCTTGCTCGCGCGTCAGGTAAGATAGGGCGATGTTTCTCGTCTATCTCATCATCGGCACGATCTTGGCGTTTGCGCTTTGGCAGATCGTCAAAGGCTTCATCGACGCCAAGCCCGCGAACGTGGTGAAGGGTGCGAAGATCGGCGGCGCCGTGCTGGGCGGCATCGCCGGTCTGTGGCTGCTGCTGACCGGACGCTTGTGGTCGGCGCTGGCGATCGGCTCGATGTACGGGCCGCAACTCGCGCGTTGGTTCACGTCGTGGAAGATCGGCCGCAATGCCGGCGCCCCCGATCCCGAGGCAAGCTCGGGCGTGGAGAGCACATGGCTGCGCATGGAGCTCGATCACGCGACCGGCGCGCTCGACGGGCTGGTGCTGCAAGGCCGTTATCGCGGCAAGCGCCTGTCGGAGCTTGAGCCCAATGCGCTCGCCGATTTGCTGGGCACGCTGCGCATCGAAGACGGCGAGGGGGCACAATTGCTCGAAGCCTATCTCGACCGCGTCCACCCCGAATGGCGGGGCGGCCAGGAAGCGCAGGCGCCCGCATCGTCCAGCGAAGGGCCGATGTCCCGCGCCGAAGCCGCACGCCTGCTGGGCGTCGCCGAGACCGCCTCGGCCGAGGAGATCAAAGCCGCCCATCGCCGCTTGATGCTGAAGGTCCATCCCGACCATGGCGGGTCGGACTACCTCGCCGCCAAGATCAATCAGGCGAAAGCCACGTTGCTGCCGGACTAGAACAAGACCGGAACTTGCGACACGCGGCCGCCTATGGCATGACCGGCCCGGTTCGCGCGTTATTGCGGCGCGAACCCCTTTATTTCCAACGGGACGAGTGACGATGGCGCGCGTACGCAAGGCGATTTTTCCGGTCGGCGGTTTGGGCACGCGGTTCTTGCCCGCGACCAAGGCGATGCCGAAAGAAATGCTGCCGGTCGTCGACAAGCCGCTGATCCAATACGCGGTCGAAGAGGCGCGCGCCGCCGGGATCGAACAGCTGATCTTCGTCACCGGCCGCGACAAGACGACGATCGAAGATCATTTCGATCACTCGTTCGAGCTGGAGAACACGCTGGAGACGCGCGGCAAGACCGCCGAATTGGCGGCGTTGCGCGAATGGCTGCCGCCGCCGGGCGATGTGGCGTATACGCGCCAGCAAGCGCCGCTGGGCCTGGGCCACGCCGTGTGGTGCGCGCGCGATCTGGTGGGCAACGAACCCTTCGCCGTGCTGCTCGCCGACGATCTGATCCTGTCCAAGACGCCGTGCTTGAAACAGATGATCGACATCTATCCCGAAGTGCGCGGCAATATCGTCGCGGCGATGGAAGTGCCTAAGGCGCATACCAGCCGCTACGGCATTTTGTCGCCGGGCCGCGACGACGGCCGCTTGGTGCAAGTGCGCGGGCTGGTCGAAAAGCCCAAGCCGGAAGACGCGCCGTCCAATCTCGCGGTCATCGGGCGCTACATCCTGGAGCCCGCCGTCTTCGACCATCTCGACAAGAAGAAGAAGGGTGCGGGCGGCGAAATCCAGCTGACGGACTCGCTGATTCCGCTGATCGGCCAATCGCCGTTCCACGGCTATCGCTTCGAAGGCCAGCGCTTCGATTGCGGCGACAAGATCGGATTCTTCGAAGCGCAGATCGCCTTCGCCCTGGAACGCGCCGATCTGGGCCCCGCCGCGCGCGAGGTCGTCAAGCGTTACTCCTGATATGACAAAGGGTTAATACCCCTCTCGACTTGATCCGGCCCGGCTTGTAGAAGCGCCGGGCCTCCGCTTCCTCCTGGAGATTCTTCCTATGCGCATCGTGATGGTCGGTACCGGCTATGTGGGCCTGGTGACCGGGGCGTGCTTTTCCGAATTCGGCGTCGACGTCACCTGCGTCGATAAGGATTCCGGCAAGATCGAACGCCTGAACAAGGGCGGCATTCCGATCTTCGAACCGGGCCTCGACAAGCTGGTCGAGACGAACGTGAAGGCGGGCCGCCTGCATTTCACGACCGATCTCGCCAAGGCCGTGCCGGGTGCGGACGCGATCTTCATCGCGGTGGGCACGCCGTCGCGCCGTGGCGATGGGCATGCGGATCTCTCCTACGTTTACGCCGCCGCCGAGGAAATCGGCCGCGCGTTGACCGGCTATGCCGTCATCGTGACGAAGTCGACCGTGCCGGTGGGTACGGGCCGCGAAGTCCAGCGCCGCATCAAGGCCGTGCGCCCCGACGCGCAATTCGACGTCGCGTCGAACCCGGAATTCCTGCGCGAGGGTGCCGCGATCGGCGATTTCATGCGCCCCGACCGCGTGGTGATCGGGGCGGAAAGCGAGCGCGCGCGCGAAGTGATGCGCCAGCTTTATCGCCCGTTGTATCTGATCGAAACGCCGATCGTATTCACGTCGCTCGAAACGTCGGAGCTGATCAAATACGCGGCGAACACGTTCCTCGCCGCCAAGATCACCTTCATCAACGAAGTCGCCGATCTGTGCGAGAAGGTCGGCGCCGACGTTCACGACGTCGCCAAGGGGATCGGCCTCGACGGGCGCATCGGGAAGAAGTTCCTGCATCCCGGCCCCGGTTACGGCGGCTCGTGCTTCCCGAAGGATACGCTGGCCCTGGTCAAGACCGCGCAGGATTACGGCAGTCCGCTGCGCATCATCGAAACGGTCGTCGACATCAACGACAAGCGCAAGAAGGCGATGGCCCAGCGCGTCGTCGCCGCGTGCGGCGGGTCGGTCAAGGGCAAGACGGTCGCGGTCCTCGGCCTCACCTTCAAGCCGAACACCGACGATATGCGCGATAGCCCCTCGCTCGACATTCTGCCCGCGTTGCAGGAAGCGGGTGCGAAGGTCGTCGCCTACGATCCCGAAGGCATGCACGAAGCCAAGGCGATGCTGCCGGGCGTCGAACTCGCCAAGGACGCCTATTCGGCGATGGAGGGGGCGGATTGCGCCCTCATCATTACCGAATGGAACGAGTTCCGCGCGCTGCAGCTCGACCGCGTGAAGAAGCTCTTGAAGAAGCCGGTGATCGTCGATCTGCGCAATTGCTACGCGCCGGCCGACATGAAGGCCGCCGGGTTCGAGTACACGTCGATCGGCCGCCCCGCGACCGCCACGGGCGCGGAGGCCGGCTGATGGCGTTCCGCCACGCGTTCGAAGCGACGGTTCTTCGCGAATACGACGTGCGCGGGATCGTCGGCAAAACCTTGTCGGCGGCCGATGCCTATGCGGTCGGTCGCGGCTTCGGCTCGGCGATCGTCGCCAAGGGCGGCAAGACCGTCGCCGTCGGCTGGGATGGGCGGCTGTCGTCGCCCGAATTGTCGGGCAAGGTGATCGAAGGCTTGATCGATTGCGGCCTCGACGTGCGCAAGGTGGGGCTCGGCCCCACGCCGATGCTCTATTTCGCCGCGCGCGATCTGGGCCTCGACGGCGGCGTGATGATCACCGGCAGCCACAACCCGGCCGATTACAACGGCTTCAAGATGACGATCGGCAAAGCCTCGTTCTGGGGCGCCGACATTCAGGCGATGGGCAAGGCCTGCGCCGAAGGCAAAGTCGCCGACGGCAAGGGCAAGGCCAGCGACGTGGACGTGCGCGCGGCCTATGTCGCGCGGCTGCTGCGCGATTTCCCGAAGGACGGGAAGAAGCTCAACGTCGTGTGGGATGCGGGCAACGGCGCCATGGGCCAGGTGATGGTCGATGTCTGCGCCAAGCTGCCCGGCACGCATACGCTGCTGAACGCCGAAATCGACGGGCGCTTCCCCGCCCACCATCCCGATCCGACGGTCGCCAAGAATCTCGTCCAATTGCAGGACGCGGTCGCGGCGAAGAAAGCCGATCTCGGCATCGCCTTCGATGGCGACGGCGACCGCATCGGCGTGGTCGACGGCAAGGGCCGGATCCTGTGGGGCGACCAGCTCGTCGCCGTGCTGGCCTCGGAAATTCTCGCGCGTCTGCCGGGCTCGACCATCATCGCCGACGTGAAGGCGAGCCAGGTCCTGTTCGACGAAATCGCGCGCATGGGCGGCAAGCCGCTGATGTGGAAGACCGGCCATTCGATCATCAAGACCAAGATGGCCGAAACGGCGGCACCGCTCGCGGGCGAAATGTCGGGCCATATCTTCTTCGCCGATGGCTGGTACGGTTTCGACGACGCGATGTATGCGGGGCTTCGCTTGCTCTCGATCCTCGCCAAGCGTCCGGAAAGCCTCGCCGATATCCGCGACCGTTTGCCGACCGTGATCAACACGCCGGAGCTGCGCTTCCCCTGCTCGGAAACGCGCAAGCGCGAAGTGGTCGAGGAAGTGCGCAAGCGCCTCGCCGCCGAAGGGGCGGACGTGAACCCGGTCGACGGCGTGCGCGTCAACGGCCCCGACGGCTGGTGGCTGCTGCGCGCGTCGAACACGCAGGACGTGCTGGTCGCGCGCTGCGAGTCGAAAACCGAAGCGGGGCTGGCGCGTTTGACGGCCGCCCTCGAAGCGCAACTCGCGAAATCCGGCGTTGACCTGCCGCAAGATGCCGCGGCGGGACATTGATATGGCCGTTACACCTCTCAAGTTTTTCTTCTACGGCACGCTGATCGATCCCGCCGTGCGCCGCGCGGTGCTGGGCGGCAAGGCGCCCAAGCGCGTGGAGGACGCCACGCTGCTCGGCTGGCGCCGGCGCAAGGCCGAACGCGCGACCTTCCCGGTCGTCGTCGCCGACGGCCGCGCGAAGACGCCGGGCGTGCTGGCGCTGGACGTGTCGCCCGAAGCCAAGGCGTTGCTCGACGCCTATGAAGGCAAGGGCTATCGCGCGGAATCCTGGGTCGTCGAACGCGCCGACGGCAAGCGCCTGCAAGCGCTGGTCTATGTGCCCGACGGCAGCGGGGCGCTGCGCGCCTCCGATACGCCATGGGATTTCGAGGAATGGCGCACGACGCATAAAGCCGCCTTCCTCGCGCGTCTCAAAACGTCGAAGATCGCCCCGCGCGGGCGCTGAGCGCGAATCTAGCTTCGCTTTCATCGGCTTGTGGGATCGAATCGTTTTCGAGGCCGCGCCGAAGCACTGGAATTTCGCGCGTCGTGGCGTTTTGCCGAGAAGCGATCGGCAAGGTTGAAGCGTGTCGTTCGCGGCATCGCGACTTGTTTTCGTCGCCCCGATCTTACGCGGCCGTTTGCTGGGTGCCGCCGAAAACGATCCGTCGTTTCCGTGCCTGCATGGCCTTGCGCAAATCTTCGACGGCGCCGGGGTGGCGGGGGCGAGGATTAAATTCCCATCGGCGCGAAATTAGGAATTCAATCCTAAAATAAAATAAGTTGTTCGTGTTTTTGGATGCGCCGATCCTGAGCGTACCGCGTGTCGCTCAGGAGCGTTTCGATGTCCTTTTCCATCCCCACTTGGCTCAAACAAGACGACGATCTGATGCTCGGCGACCGGCCGGGATCGAGCGATTGGTTCGCGCTGTCCGACGAGGTCGGGCGCGGTCGCACCAATCACCGCCGCGACGTGATCAAGGTCGAAAGCCTGTTGAACCAAGCGGGCTTGTTCGATTTGGAGCGGCTGGACGGGCCGTGGGGTTACGCCAACGAGCGTTTGGATGCGCCGATCAAGGAATACCAGAAGCGCAACGGCCTGAAGATCGACGGGTTCTTGCGCCCGGATGGCGAGACGATCAACCGTTTCCGCCAGGATTACGGCGACATGTTCGCCAGCTTCCCAGCCCCCACGCCGGCGATGGCCGATGCGCATCACGCACTTCGCGACCAGGGCGAGGACGGGTTGCTGATCGATCGCTGGCCGGAATTGAAGGTCAACCCGCATCCCCGCCTGGACCCACTGGCGGCGAAGGCCGGGTTCGACGAATGGAACGAAAGCTGGGCGAAGCACGCCGCCTCGGCCAACGGCTCGTTCGACGGCATTCCGGCGGAGCTCAAGAAATACGTCGATCAGGACCCGGTGCGCGGGATCATGCAAGCGCGCGACATGACCCAGCGCTGGGAAGCGCTCCGCCCCGGCGAGGGCAATAAATTCGCCCGCGCGATGCTCCAAGCGCTCGGCGACAAGCCCGAATACCAGAGCGCCTATCTCGCGAGCGAAATCCCCCAAGGCCCGCCGATCGGCACGCCGCGCGCGGACGCCGCGCAGCGATACGCGGCGATGGTCGAGGAAGGGCGGGCGGAGCACGCAACCGACGCCCAGCAAGTGGCGCAAACGCCGGAGGTGTCGCCAACCGAACCGCCCACTCAAATCGCTATGGGCCCCGGAACCGTTCGGGAGCCCGATGCGCCAATCCCGCCCTTCCCCGATTTCACCAAACTCGCGGACGAAGATCTTCAGGCGATCCTCCAGCAATCGGATCGCGATCTGAAGGAGATCGACACGAAAATCGAAGAAGCGCAGGCGCGTCAAGGGGCCGCCGAGACCGAAACGAAAGCGATCAACGATCGTTTCTTTGGGCGTTTGCCAACCGATGCGGCGCGGGCGGCGACATTCGCGACAGCCAACGCGGTGCGGACGCCGGCGGCACACGCCATTGCTGCTCAGATCATCGGTGGTCCGGTCAGTGGCGCCGCGATGACCGTGCCGGGCGTGGCTGTCGGTGCGGCCGCGGCGGCTGGCGCTGCCGCCGTCAGCGGGAATGTCCTGCGTGAAAGAGATGTATCTTTATCAATGGTGGAGGAGAATCGCGCGAAATCCGAACTCCGCCGATTGAGCAGCGAGCGGGAGGCTTATGATAATTGGCTGAAAGAAATTCAGCGCGAGCTTGCCAAGCGTAACGAAATCGTTCGCGACGCGATCTCGCGCGGAGCGTAGAAAACGTTAATTTGTGCGAGTGTCGCAGTTTCTGGCTTTGACGTATTCGTAGCTTTCGACGGCGCGCCAGCGATCATCGTCGAAGGGGCGGAACTTCCCCATTTCGGTGACCTTCGCCAATAGATCGTTTTGCTTACCTTCTTGTTCTTCGAGCCAGATCAATGACGTTGCGATCCCTTCCGCACTTGGTTGCGAGAGCTCCCCGGCGATGTAGAGTTGGGCGCGGCGGAGTATCGCCTCCGCATTGCCGCAATTAGCTGCGGCATTTAGATACATGTCGCGATGCCAGCCTTTCGGCAGGTCGACGCGCCCCAGCCGGCCGACCTTGTCCATCATCAGATTCCCGGCGATGTTATCGACCTTGATAAGCTGAAACAGCAGCAGGTCGAGATAGGCGCGTTCGGGGCGCGCCGCGATTGTGGGGCGAGATAGGACATACTCGATCCGTTCGACGATCGGCGCCCATTGGTCGAGATTGCGGAACTGGGCGCGTTCCTGCAGGACGAAAGGCAGCATCCTTTCCCAATCGGCGATCAGCTTCCGATGGTTGCCGGGATAGGTCACCAGAATTTCGGCGACGATCGGAAACTCGCGGTCGGCGCGGTCACTGTCGCCATGCGTGGCGAGCGCCAAGAAATACTCGATAAACAGCGTTTCACCCGCGCCCTTGGCGATGGCGGATTCGATCATCATCCGGCCTGTGGCTTGGTCCTTGGGGTGGCAGGCGCCCTGATATCGGGAAAAGCCTTCAAAGGCTTCGAGCGAGGCTCGCCAATGCATGGCGCGGCGCATGGCGCGCGCATGCCATTCGGCGCAAGCTTCGGCCGAAGACGGAGGTTCGATCGCTACATAAAGCGGTTTGTCGAAGGATGGCTGCGGTAGCCGATCGACGATGACGCCTGCGACGGCGATACCGGCCAAAGCGGCAAGGGCGAACCAGGCTTTTTTCATACGCGCGAGTTTCGCGCAGGAAATGCAACTTGGTCAATCCGGCACCCGCAAAAAGAAAACCCCGATGCGGGAAATGCCCGCACCGGGGTTTGCGTTGCCGTGAAGTGTCCGCGTCTCAGCGCAGCGCGCGGTTGGTCGCCGAGGTCACGGCCTTCAGCGAGGCGGTGACGATGTTGGAGTCGACACCCACGCCGAACAGCGTGCGCCCGCCGACCTTGGCTTCGACGTAAGCGGCGGCTTTCGCCTTGGCGCCGTCGCCCCCCTTGATCGCATGTTCGCGATAATCGACCACGTCGATCGGCACGCCGGCCGCGCGGCTCAACGCGTCGACATAGGCCGCGATCGGCCCGTTGCCTTCGCCCGACAACGTCGTGTCCTTGCCGTCGACGCGGACCTTGGCGTCGATCTTGCGCTCGGTGCCCGACTTGGTCGGCAGCGTGGTGTGTTCGACGAAGCCGAACTTGCCGCCCTCGAGATACTCGGCCGTGAAGGCGTCGTAGATATCCTTGGCGGAGAGTTCTTTGCCCGTCGCGTCGGTCACGCGCTGCACGACCTGCGCGAATTCGATCTGCAAACGGCGCGGCAATTCCAGGCCGTAATCGGTTTCGAGCAAATAGGCGATGCCGCCCTTGCCCGATTGCGAGTTGACGCGGATGACCGCTTCGTAGCTGCGGCCCAGATCCTGCGGATCGATTGGCAAATAGGGCACTTCCCACAACCCGGTATTCGACTTGGCCTGGGCGGCGAAGCCCTTCTTGATCGCGTCCTGGTGCGAGCCCGAGAAGGCGGTGAACACCAATTCGCCGCCATAGGGATGGCGCGGATGTACGGGCAGCTGGTTGCAGTATTCGACCGTACGCACGATCTCGTTGACGTCGCTGAGGTCCAGCTTGGGATCCACGCCTTGCGTGAACAGGTTCAGCGCCAGGTTGACGACGTCGACATTGCCCGTGCGCTCGCCATTGCCGAACAGCGTGCCTTCGACGCGATCGGCGCCCGCCAGCACACCCATTTCGGCGGCGGCGACACCCGTGCCGCGATCGTTATGAGGGTGGAGCGACAGGATATAGCGGTCGCGATGCTTCACGTTGCGCGCGAACCATTCGATCTGGTCGGCGTAGATATTGGGCGTGGCCGCCTCGACCGTCGCGGGCAGATTGAAGATCATCTTCTTCTGCGCGGTCGGCCCCCATTCGTCCATCACCGCCTCGCAGATTTCTTTGGCGAAATCGAGCTCGGTCTGGGTGAAGCTTTCGGGGCTGTATTGGAACACGATCTCGGTTTCCGGCACCGTCGGCACCAGACGCTTGACCGTCTTCGTGCCCTTGACCGCGATATCGACGATGCCCGGCCGATCGAGCGCGAACACCACGCGGCGCTGCACGGTCGAGGTCGAGTTGTACAGATGCACGATCGCGCGCTTGGCGCCCTTGATCGCCTGGAACGTGCGCTCGATCAATTCGTCGCGCGCCTGGGTCAGCACCTGGATCGTCACGTCGGCGGGGATCGCCTTCTCGTCGATCAACTGGCGCACGAAATCGAAATCGGTCTGCGAGGCGGCGGGGAAACCGACTTCGATTTCCTTGAAGCCCAGGCGCACCAGCAGATCGAACATGCGGCGCTTGCGCTCGGGCCCCATCGGCTCGACCAGGGCTTGGTTGCCGTCGCGCAGATCGACCGAGCACCACATCGGCGCCTTGTCGAGCGTGCGCGAGGGCCATTGGCGATCGGGCAGGTTGATCGGCGCGAATTGGCGATATTTGGAGACGTTTTTCATCGTGGTCATTTTGGCGGTTCCGTCGAATTCAAGAAAAGGAGCAGGGCGAAAACGGTCTCAGCGCGTAAGTCGCGCCAATGCCAAAGCCACGGGGGCTAGCTGAGAACGGTCGGGGATCATGGGACGATGGAATTTCCGGTGGTGACGAGACGAAACGGCGAAAGACCCGCTTGGCGCCCGTCCTGGCCGGACGGGGCGGGATCAAATAAGTCGAAGCGCCGTAAGTCGGAATTCCATAATCCATGCGTAACCCAGGCGTGGGCCGCCGGTCAAGCGGCCGTTTCCTGGCATAGAAACTGCTGAATTCGCATTGGTTTCACCTTTCACAGGAGCCCCCCGATGCGGAATCTGCTCAAAACCCTGGCCTTCGCCGGCGCTTTTGCCTTGGCGGCGGGCAGCGCACTTGCCCAGCAACCGACCACGATCCGCTTCACCCTGGGCTGGAAAACCCAGGGTTCGGACGCCGCGTTCTTCGTGGCGCGCGACAAGGGCTATTTCGCGCGCGAAGGCTTGAACGTGGTCATCGACCAGGGCGAAGGCTCGGGCGCCACGATCACGCGCATCATGGGCGGGGCCTATGATGCGGGCTTCGGCGACATCAACGCGATCATTCAGAACGCGTCGGCCTCGCCCGGCATGGCGCCGGTGATGGTGTTCCAGATGTGGACGCAGCCGCCCTTCGCCGTGGTGGCGCGCAACGCCAGCGGCATCAAGACGATCAAGGATTTCGAAGGCAAGACGCTGGGCGGTGCGCAAGGCACGCCGACCACGCGGCTGATGCCGGTCTTCGCCAAGGTCAACAATCTCGACCTCGCCAAGATCAAGTTCACCACCATGGCGCCCAATCTGCAGGAGCCGATGCTGATCCAGGGTCATATGGATGCGGCGATGGTGTTCAACATCACCAGCTACTTCAACTTGGTCGGTCTCGGCCAAGATCCGGACAAGGACTATACGTGGTTCTCGTTCGGCGATTTCGGTATGGACCTCTACTCGAACGGGTTGATGGTCTCGCAGAAGCTGCTGAAGGAAAATCCCCGCGCGGTGCAGGGCCTCGTGCGCGCCGTCAGCCAAGCCACGATCGACGTCGGCAAGGATATCGGCGGCGCCATGGAGTCCGTGAAGAAGTTCGACCAGCTGGTCGATATTCCGGTCGAGCAGCGCCGCCTGCGCTTCGCCTATGAAAAGCTGATGATCTCGGCCGAAGCGAAGGAGATCGGGGCGGGCGACGTGAAGGACGACCGGTTGGCGCGCTCGATCGACATGGTCGTGCAGGGTTATGGCTTGACCCGCACGCCGGTGCCGTCGGAGATTTTCAACCGCTCCTTCCTGCCGCCGCGCGCCGAGCGCGAGTTGGTCTATCTCACGAACTGAGGACAAGCCCATGACCGGAACGCGCCCGCTGAAAATCACCGGCGGGCGCGTTCTCGATTCCAAAACCGGACAAGCGCCGCACGCCGACATTCTGGTCGTCGATGGGGCTATCGCCGAAATCGGCAAGATCGATGCGCCCGCAGCCGAAACGCTGGACGCGTCCGACCGGCTGCTGATCCCCGGCCTAATCAATTCGCACACCCATGCCCATGGCGGGTTGGGGCGCGGGGCGGTCGCCGACCGTGTGCCGCTGGAATTGTTCCTCAACGGCAACGGGGCGATCAACGGATCGCGCACGCTGGAGGACAAATACATCTCGGCCGCCTTGTCGGCGGTGGAATCGATCCGGCGCGGCTGCACGGCGGCGTTCGATCTGTTCGTCGAGATTCCCACGCCGTCGGTCGAAGGCGCGCACGCGGTGGGGCAAGCCTATGCCGATGCGGGCATGCGCGCGGTCGTCGCCCCGATGCTCGCCGATCGCACGCTGTTCCAAGCCTTCCCGGCGTTGCTCGACGCGATCCCGGAGCCGCATAAATCCAAAGCCGCCGCGATGGCGATGCAGGGTTTCGAGGTCAGCCTCGCGACGTTGCGCAAAACGATCGAGACATGGCCGCATGACCGGACGATGGTGCGCCCCGGCGTGGCGCCGACCATTCCGTTGCATGCCAGCGACGAATTCCTGATCGCTTCTTCGCGCCTCGCGCGCGAGACCGGTTTGCGCTTTCAAACCCATCTTTGCGAGTCCAAGCCCCAAGCCATCGCCGCGCGCGCGCGTTACGGCTGCACGATGGTCGAGCATCTCGACAAGCTCGGCGTGCTCGGGCCGGAGTTCAGCGGCGCGCACGGCATTTGGCTGGAGCCGGACGACATCAAGCGCCTCGCCGCCAAGGGCGCATCCGTTGCGCATAACCCGCCCAGCAATCTGCGCTTGGGTTCGGGTGTGGCCGCCGCGCGCGAAATGCTCGACGCGGGTTTGCGCGTCGGCATCGGCACCGATGCGACGAATACGTCGGACGGGCAGAATATGTTCGAGGCGACGCGGCTTGCCTCGTTCCTGTCGCGGCTGCGCGGGCCCGATTTCGAACGCTGGCTGTCGGCCGACGAAGCCTTTGCGTTGGCGACTGAAGGCTCGGCGGCACTGCTGGGCTTCGACAAGATCGGCAAACTCGCCGCCGGCTACGCCGCCGATATCGTGTTCCTGCGCCTCGACGCGCCGAATTTCGTGCCGTTCCGGAACCCGATGACGCAGACCGTTTTCGGCGAGTCCGGCGCGTCGATCGACAAGGTGATGATCGCGGGCCGCATTGTGCTGGCGGACGGCAAGTTGCTGACGATCGACGAGGCGTCGTTGCGCCGCAAGGCGGAGGCGGCCGCCGCACGCCTCGATGCCGTCAACGCGGGGGCGGCGAGTGCCGCCGCCGAGATGTCGAAATTCGTCGGCACGTTCTGCCTCGCGCATGGATCGGCACCTTGCCCCGTGCATCGCCGGATGCGGGACGCGCCGTAACGACCCAAGACAAACGGTTGCACTGTTTCCAGTGCGAAAAGATTGCCCGCGCTAGTCGTTTGCGCGGCCTTATGCTACTGACTGACGCACAACATCAAAAACGCCGCCGCGCTGTTGCGGCGGTAGCGTGAGGAACATGGCCAACAAACCGCTTTCCGCGAAAACGCGCGCCGCCCTGTCGAAGGTCAGCGTTGCGACCCTGTCGACCGCCCTGATGAAGAAGGGCTTCCGTAACGTCGTGATGCAGGGCGTGTTCCCGGTCGCGCCCGTGGGCAAGCGCCGCGCCAACATGGTGGGCGAGGCGTTCACGCTGCGCTACATCCCCGCGCGCGAAGATCTCGACGTGATCTCCGGCTTCGCGGGGCGCAAGCATCCCCAGCGCGTCGCGGTCGAACAATGCCCGCCGGGCTGCGTGTTCGTGATCGACTCGCGCAAGGATCCGCTGGCCGCATCGGCCGGTAATATTCTGGTCACGCGCCTGATGAAGCGCGGCGTCGCCGGTGTCGTTACCGACGGCGGCTTCCGCGATACGCCGGCGATCGTCGAATTGGGCTTCCCGGCCTATGCCAATCGTCCGTCCTCGCCGACGAACTTGACGCGCCATCACGCGCTCGACATCGACAACCCGATCGGTTGCGGCGATGTGGCCGTTTATCCGCGCGACGTGATCGTGGGCGACGGCGAAGCGGTGGCGGTGATCCCAGCACATCTCGCCGACGAAATCGCCGAGGAAGCGACGCGCATGACGGAGTTCGAGAACTTCGTCGAGAAGCGCGTGATGAAGGGCCAGTCGATCTTCGGCCTCTATCCGCCGGAAGCGGAAATGAGTGCGGCCTTCGCCGCCGAGCAGAAAAAGAAGAAGCGCCGCTAAACTTCGGTGGCGCCGTAATAGAGCGTCACGCTGTGCTTGGCTTGGGCGAAGAACAGCCAGCGCTCGACGCCGACCCCCAATGTCGCGCTCGCCGCCGCCAACACGGCGGCGAAGGCGGCGGCGGGGCCGGGCAGCACCAAAGCCAACAGCGTTAGGATCAGCGGGCCGACGAACAGCGTCTGCACCGCGATGTTGCGCAATTTCGCCGCGTGCTTGCGCGCGACTTGGAAGCCCATTTCGCGCATCAGATAATTATCGGCCTGATGTGGGGCCTCGAACAAGCGCACCTTGCCGCGCGCGCCCAAGCCGGTGGCGCTTTCGGGCGTCGAGGCCGATTTCGTTGTGTCGATGAAATGCCAATAGCGGCGCTTGGCCCCATAGCCCAGCAGCAACGCGATCAGCGCGACGACGCCGACGGCTTTCTGCGGATGACCCCACAGCAGCGTGAGGGCGTTGAGCAGCACGGCGCCGGTCGCCAGCGCCAGCGCCAGATAGACCGGCACGGTGTGCGTGTTGTGCCATTGGTGGATCGGCTTCAGCGAGCGGTAGATCATCGCCGTGGTGAACACGGTGATCGCCGATCCCAACGCCGCGATCAGGCCCGATAGCGCCCACACACCTTCGGTCTTGGCGAAGAACACCCAGCCGATCCCGAACGCGCCGAAGGGCAGGAAGGTCAGCAGCGATGCCACACCTTCGCGGCTGAGCCACGATGTACGCACTTGTGTGACCGCGCGCCACGCGCGTTCCGGATGGCCCAGATGCGCGGTCGAGGTCAGCAGACCGCCCGCGATCAGGATCAGCGCCAGGCCCAGCGCCCAAAAGCCGAACCACGACGCGGCCGGGATCAAGCCCAGCGCGTTGAACAAACCGATCAGCGCCAGCAGGCCGTAGCCGGCACCCGAGGCGGTCGTGAAAACGATAACGGAAAGGGCGGGATGCATGGATTGTTCAACGCGACAGGAATTTGTCGACCCAGCGCAGCACGGGATGCAGCGCGTTGGGATCGACCTTGGTTTCGAGGGACGCGCAGGTTTTCGCGGTCTTCGCGCCGCGCGGCGGCAGATAGCGATTGGTCGGCGCGTAGCCCATTTCGGGCATCAGCGCGTATCCACCCCGCTCAGCGACAAGCTGAGACACGGCCGAGTCCGGATCGCCCAGATCGCCGAAATGCCGCGCCGAAGCGGGGCAGGTCGAAACGCAAGCCGGCACGCGCTCGGCCTCGGGCAAGGTCTCGTTATAGATCTTGTCGACGCACAACGTGCATTTCTTCATCACGCCGTCGTCGTCGTCGAACTCGCGCGCGCCATAGGGGCAGGCCCAGGAGCACAGCTTGCAGCCGATGCAGGAATCGGCGTTGACCAGCACGATGCCGTCTTCGGTGCGCTTGTACGAAGCGCCCGTCGGGCAGACGGTGACGCACAACGGCTCGGCGCAATGCAGGCAGGATTTCGGGAAATGGACGGTGCGGCTGGTCGAGCCTTCGCCCGCTTCGAACGTGTGGATGCGGTTGAACCACACGCCCGCCGGATCGGCGCCGTAAGGCTCGCGATCGGGCAACGGGGCCGAATGGCCGCCGGTGTTCCATTCCTTGCAGTTCACCGCGCAGGCATGACAGCCCACGCAGGTATCGAGGTCGATGACCAAGCCTAAGCGCTTCGAGCTTTGCGTATAAGCCGTCATCGGCGGAATTCCTTGCCGTAGCGCAAAATGTCGGGGCGGGCGGGCATGTTGGGCGGCAATCCCAGCGCGGGATGCAAGGGCGACGTAACGCCCGCCTCGACCGGATCGGCTTTCTCGAGCCGCACGCGCAGATCGAACCAGGCGGCTTGGCCGGTGATCGGATCGGAATTCGACACGCGGCCTTCGCCGTCCTTGGCCGGCAGAAGTTCCGAGATCGCGTGGTTGAGCAGGAAGCCCCGGTTCGCCTCGCGCGAATCTTCGGAAAGGTTCCACGCCCCCTTGCGCTTGCCGATCGCGTTCCAGGTCCAGACGGTGAGCGGGTTCACGCCCTCCATCGTCTTGATCTGCCCTTTCACGCGGCCGTGATGCGACACGATCCATACCCAATCGTCGTCGGCGAGACCGTGCGCCTTCGCCGTTTCGCGATGCACGTACAACCGGTTCTCGCTGATGATCTGGCGCAGCCACGCGTTCTGCGAGCCCCAAGAATGATACATCGGCATCGGGCGCTGCGTGATCGCGTGCAGCGGGAATTGATCTTTCGCGATGCGCTCGCCTTCGAAGGGCGCGTACCAGAAGGGCAGCGGATCGCAATAGGCTTCGATGCGCGCGCGATGCTCGGGCGGGCAGGGCACAGGCCCGATCCCGCGTGCGGCGTTGCGGAAGCGCTGCAACGGCTCCGAATAGATCTGCATGACGATCTGATCGGGCTTGTCGATGAGGCCCAGTTTCACGGCCGCGTCGAGATAGCCCTTATTCGCATGCTTGTAATAGAGCTGATCGGGTTCGAGGTGATGGCGCCAGAAAGCACCATTGTCGATATAGCGCTGGAGCTGATCGGGATTGGGCTCGCCCACGCCCGACTTGCTGCCATCCGCACCCCGGAAGCCCGCAAGCGGCCCCACGCCGGGCTTGCGTTGATGGTTGACGATGTAATCGGCGTAGCCGCCGGGGAATTTCGCCTTGCCGTCGGCTTCGGTGAAGCCCGGCAGTTTGAGGCGTGCACCCAAATCGATCAGCACGTCCTGGAAGGGGCGCACGTCGCGATCGGGTTTCACCACCGGCTGGCGGATCGCGTCGCCCGGACCTTCGGGCGAGCCGATCGGCCGGTCGAGCAGCGAGATGCAGTCCCAACGTTCCAGATACGTCGTGTCGGGCAAAACGAGATCGGCATAGGCGACCGTCTCGCTGGCATAGGCATCGGCATAGACGATGAAGGGTATGCGATAGCTGCCATCCGCCTTCTTGTCGGTCAGCATGCGCATCGTGCCCGACGAATTCATCGACGAGTTCCACGCCATGTTCGCCATGTACATGAACAGCGTGTCGATCTCGTAGGGATCGCCGGCCCAGGCATTGGCGATCACCATATGCATCAGGCCGTGGGCCGCGATCGGCGATTCCCACGAATACGCCTTGTCGATGCGCATCGGCTTGCCGCCATGGTCGAGCAGCAGATCTTCCGGCCCCAGCGTGAAGCCGAGCGGCATGCCGCCCAGCGGCTTGTTGGGGGCGACTTGCTCGGGCTTGCCGGTGGGTTTGGGGCCCGGCGGGCAGGGGCGCGGGAAGGGCGATTTATAACGCCACGCGCCCGGCCCATCGATGGCGCCGAGCAGGATTTGCAGCACATGGATCGCGCGGCAGGTTTGGAAGCCGTTCGAATGCGCCGAGATGCCGCGCATCGCATGCATCGACACCGGCCGTCCCACGGTCTTCTCGTGTCGGCGGCCGGCCCAATCTGTCCAAGGCTGGTCGAGCGTGATTTGCTTCTCGAACGCGGCATGCGCCAACTCGGCGGCGATGCGCTTGATCGTTTCGGCGGGAACGCCGCATTGCGCTTCGACCGCTTCGGGCGCGTAGTCGGGCGACAGATAGCGCCGCGCCATCAACTCGAACGAAGGTGTCGCCTTGGTGCCGTCGGGCAACGTGAATTCGCCGACCAGGGCGGGCTGCACATCGACCGAGAGCGCGTTCGCCGGCGCTTTCGTGCGCGAATCCCAGCACAGCGGGTTGCCGCTCGCGTCGCGTGCGAACAAGCCGTCATCCGCGCGCACCAGCCACGGCGCGTTGGTGTATTTCACCAGAAAATCGAGATCGATCTTGTCGGCTTTGAGCAGCTCGTGGATCAGCGCCATCACGAGCAGCCCGTCAGTGCCGGGGGCGATGCCGATCCATTCGTCGGCCACGGCTTGGTAGCCGGTCTTGATCGGGTTGACCGACACGAACTTGGCGCCGCGCGCCTTCAGCTTGGCGATACCGGCCTTGATCGGATTGGAATCGTGATCTTCGGCCACGCCGAACATAAGGAAGTACTCGGCATGGTCCCAATCGGGCTCGCCGAACTCCCAGAACGAACCGCCGATCGTGTAAAGCCCGGCGGCGGCCATGTTGACCGAGCAGAAGCCGCCATGCGCCGCAAAATTGGGGGTGCCGAATTGATTGGCCCACCAGCCGGTCAAAGACTGGCTTTGGTCGCGGCCGGTGAAGAAGGCGAGCTTCTTGGGATCGGTGGCACGGATATGGGCCAGGCGATCGGTCAGCATTCCCAGCGCTTCGTCCCACTCGATTTCGACGAAATCGCCCGTGCCGCGTTCGCCGACGCGCTTTAAGGGCTTCCTCAGCCTTGCGGGGCTGTAATGGTTCATGATCCCGGCCGAACCCTTGGCGCACAACACGCCGCGGTTCACCGGGTGATCCTTGTTGCCCTCGATGTAACGGATTTGGCCGTTTTGGAGATGAACTTTGATCCCGCAACGACAGGCGCACATATAGCAGGTGGTCGCTTTGACCGTGTCGCCCACGGGCCTCGACAGTTCGACCCGTTCGCCCCCATCCATCGCGCGATTCTCCCCGTATGCCTGGGATCGTTGTACGGGCGGGGGGTAGGGCCGTCAAACGGTTGCGAAAGATCGGGGTAACGATGCAGAATGTTCATGTGACGGGATCGGCCGGCGCGGCGCATTCGCGCCTTGCCGGTACCCCGTCGGCGAGCGGAGAATAACGGCATGGCCAAGCTCACCCCAGCCGACATCGCGCGACTGGCGGACGATCAATCCGCCGCGACGCGCGCCGAGATGGCGGCGAAAGTCGCCGCCGTCTATTCCGACACCGGCTTGTCGGCGAAGGAACGCGCGGAAGCCGAAAACGTGCTGATGCTGATGGCGCAGGACGCGATGGCGACCGTGCGCCAAGCGCTCGCCCAGCATCTGCGCAGCGCGCCGCAATTGCCGCAAGGTTTGGGCCTCGCCCTCGCCAAGGATATCGACGACGTCGCATTGCCGCTGCTGCGCGAATCGCTCGCCTTCTCCGACGCCGAACTCGTCGAGATCGTGAAGTCGCAGTCCGAGGAAAAGCAGGTCGCCATCGCCGGCCGTAAGACGGTGTCCGACGCGGTCGCGCGCACGCTGGTCGACGAAGGCACGACGCGCGTCGCCGCCACGCTCGCCGGCAATGACGGGGCGGCTTTGTCGGAAGCGACGGCCGAACGTCTGGTCGACAAGCACGGCAAGGCGTCGCTGGTGCAGGAAAAACTCGCCCTGCGGCGCAAGCTGCCGGTGCGCGCCCTCGAAAAGCTCTACGCGCTCGCCTCGGAATCGATCAAGGAAAAGCTGATCGCGCGCGACGACGTGTCGCCCGATCTCGCCGCCAGCCTCGCCGCCAGTGCGCGCGAAATCGCGACCGTCGGCACATCATTGGAATCGGGCGAGCAGGATGTCGCGGCCTTGGCCGCCCAGCTTCACTCGACCGGCCGTCTCGATCCCGGCATCGTCATTCGCGCGTTGTGCATGGGCGATCTGTTCTTGTTCGAGCGCGGCCTTGCCTTGCGCGCCGATTTCCCGATCGAGCGCGCGCGCCAGCTAATCTACGATCCGGCCGGCGGCCTCAAATACATCTACGAGCGCGCCTATATGCCGCCCGCTTTGTATCCGGCGGTGAAGGCAGCCCTCGAAGTCGCGCTGGAAACGCAATATGACGGCGGCCCCGCCGATCGCGAACGCTTCCGGCGCAAGATGATCGAGCGCGTGTTGACCAAGGTCGACGACGCCGATCCGGATACGGCGGATTATCTGCTCGCGCGCTTGACGACGCTGACCGACACGTTGAGCCACACGCACGCCTGACGCCCGGCCGCTATGCCCCCGCAGCTCCAAACCGTCTCGGAAGCGAAGGCGCGGCGCGATCTGCGCCGGGGCATCGATCAGCTTGCCGCGCTCGATCCGCATGTCGCCGAATGGCTGCCGCGCATCGGCTATCCCAAGCCGCGCGCGCGGCCGATCGGCTTCGTCGGTTTCGCGCGCGCCATCGTGGCGCAGCAGGTTTCGGTCGCGGCCGCGACGGGCATTTGGAACAAGCTCGAAGCGGGGCTCGGTGCGATGGAACCGATCCGCGTCATCGAAACGCCCGACGAAGGGCTGCGGACGATGGGCCTGTCGCGGCAGAAGGCCTCGTATATCCGGGGCCTTGCCGAAGCGGTCGTGTCGGGCACGCTGAATTTCGACGATCTGCATGTGGCGGAGGACGAAGAAGCGATCGCGACGATCACGCAGTTGAAGGGCCTCGGCCGCTGGAGTGCGGAGATCTATCTGCTGTTCGCGATGCGCCGGCCCGATATCTGGCCGGGCAACGATCTCGCCTTGCAGGAAGCGATGCGCATTTTGAAGAATCTGCGCAGCCGCCCCGACGAGAAGCGCTTGCGCAAATTGGGCGAGGCCTGGCGCCCGCATCGTTCGGCCGGCGCCTTGTTTCTGTGGCACGTCTACCATCACGCCAAAGGCACATGAGGGCGCTGGCCCTCCTTCTTGCGCTAATTGCGATGCCGGCGCTTGCGCAGGAGCAGCGCCCGCCGGTCGATGTGCGTTTCGAATTCGAGAAACTCGCGGCGCAGATGGAAGTCCTGCTCGACCGGCCGCTGGACGAAGACATGCGAAAGGCGTTGCGCGAGCGCTTGGCGTCGATCGTCACGCGATTGGAAGCGGGGCGCGCGGACGACAACGCCGCGCAAGTGTTCCGCCTCGAGCGCCGCTTGGCGCAATTGCGCGCGAGCCAGACCGGCACGTTCGACAATATTCCGCCCGGGCTCTACGAAGCCTATCGCCGCGTCATCCAGGACGAGATCGAGCGCACGCGCGAAGCGCTGCGCGCCTTGGGCCGCAGCCCCGATTAGTAATCGTTGATGTCTTTCGCCTGCGGGCGCAGCCGCGCGAGCAGGCGGCGCAGCGGGATGATCGTTGCCGCCCCCAAAATCGCGAACACCAGCAGCGGCATCACGCCGCCACCGATCCAGCCGGCGTAAGCGGCCAGCGCGGTCAGAAATCCGGCGAGGGCGAAGGATAGGAAGAACCCGCCGGGCACGGCGAGTTCGACCAGCAGAAAACCGATCCCGACCAGCGCCCAGAGGATCGTGGGATTGCCGGTCGCCCAGCCTAAGATTTCCACGGCGAGGCCTTTCCGGCGGGGCCGTCTTTCAGCGCTTCGACGACCGCCGCGACCGTGCCCAAGGTTTGGGTCACGTCGGTCGGCAAGACCAGCAGCTTGGTGTTGGGCGAGCGGCCGAGTTCGGTCAGGCCTTCGATCTGCTTCTTGCGGATTTCGAAATCGATCGCGGCTTGGCCGTTGTCGCGGATCGAATCGCCCACCGTGCGCGTGGCATAGGCTTCGGCATCGGCCAGAACGCGGCGCCCCTCGGCGTGTTTTTGCGCGGTGTAAAGCTCGCCGTCCGCCTTCAATTGCTGCGCTTGGCGGTCGCCTTCGGCTTTGGTGACGGCCGCCCGGCGTTCGCGCTCGGCGTTCAATTGCTGCTGCATGGCGGTGCGCGTGGCGCTGTCGACCGACACGTCGAGCACTTCGGTGCGTGTGATCTCGATGCCCCACACGCCGCAGGCTTCGCCGAGCGACGCTTTGATCTGTTCGTTGATATGGTCGCGGCGCGATTGGATTTCGTCGAATTCCAGCTGGCCGCAGGTCGAGCGCACGATGCTGGTCACCGTCGTCTTGACCGCCTGATCGACGTTCGAGATGCGATAGACGGATTTGGACGCGTCGACGATGCGGAAGAACACTGCCGTCGTCAGGCTGATCTCGACATTGTCCTTGGTGATGACGCTGATCTGCTGCGGTTCGAGCTGACGCTCGAGGACGCTGACCTTGTGCGCGACATGGTTGACGATCGGCAGCACGAAATGCAGACCCGCTTTCAGCGTGCCGACATATTTGCCGAATTGCTCGACGATATATTCCTCGGATTGCGGGACGATCTTGATCGCCGTCGCCGCGAAGCCGAGGAAGAAGATCGCCAGCGCGATCAGAACGATTTCGCCGCCGCTTAAGGTGAAGGGCATTTCAACAACTTCCGCAAGAAACGCGTTTCATTGCGGACAAGCCTAACAGCCCGTGTCAGCCCTTGGAAGCGCGGTTATACGGCAAAAGGCCCAGCACGCTGGCCATGCCGCACCAGCCGGTGGCGCCCGCGAAAACGAGACCCGCGCCGACGAAGGCGGACAATCCGTAGAAGCCCGGATGCGCGAAGGTGCCGAGCACCGCGCCGATCAGCACCAGCGAACCCGCCGCGATCTGCACTTGGCGCATGATCGGCAGGGGAGCCGACTTGTTTTCGCGGATCGGATAGCCCGCCGCTTTCCAGCCCATGATGCCGCCGGCGAAGTTGATCGCGTCGATGCCGGCTTTGGCGAGCTGGGCTTGCGCATTGGCCGAGCGTTTGCCGGAGAGGCAATGCACGACCAGCTTCTTGCCGTTCGCGGCGGGAACTTGCGCCGGATCGAATTTCGACAACGGCACCAACGTGGCGCCCGGAATGCTTTCGCGCGCGAACTCGTTTTCCTCGCGCACGTCGACCAGCACGGCCTCGCCGCGCTCCAGCCAGGATTTGAGGGTGGGGGCGTCGACTTCGCGGACGGGATCGGACATTGTTTCTCTCCTCGGGCTGAGATATATATTAGAGAATTCTAAAGTTCAAGGGGCCCCGCCATGGCGCACGCGATCACCGTCGATGCGATTTTCGATCCCGTCACGGGGACGGTCGGCTATGTCGTCGCCGATCGCAAGGCGCGCCGTGCGGCGGTAATCGATCCGGTTCTCGATTTCGATCCCAAATCGGGTCGAATTTCGACCGCGACGGCGGAAAAACTCGCCGCCTTAATCGGCGATTGCACGTTGGACTGGGCAATCGAAACCCACGCCCATGCCGATCATCTGTCGGCGGCATCCTGGTTCAAGCATCGCTACGGCGCCAAGATCGCGACGGGAACGCGGGTCGGCAAAGTGCAGGTGACCTGGGCACGGATTTTCAATTTCGGCCCCGATTTCCCGGTCGACGGGCGGCAATTCGATCGCCTGCTCGCGGAAGGCGATACGATCGAATTGGGCGCCGCGAAATTCACGGTATGGAGCACGCCCGGCCATACGCCGTCCTGCACCATGCTGGCGCTGGAAACGGGCGAAGGGCCGGCGCAAATCTTCCTGGGCGACACGATGTTCATGCCCGATCTGGGCACGGCACGCTGCGACTTTCCCGGCGGCGACGCGCGCACGCTGTATCGCTCGATCCGGCGTGTTTTGGCGTTGCCGGGCGATACGATCCTGCATGTCTGCCATGACTATCCCCCGGAAACGCGAGGGCCGCGCATGTCCACGACCGTGGCCGAACAGCGCGCGGGGAATATCCATGTCCGCGACGGGATCGACGAGGATTCCTTCGTGAAACTGCGGGAAACCCGCGACAAGACGCTGGCGGCCCCCGTGCTGCTGCTGCCCTCGATCCAGGTCAATATTCGGGCGGGCGAATTGCCGCCGCCCGAGGCCAACGGCACGCGCTATCTGAAAATCCCGCTCGACGCGATCTAATCGCGCGGCCTACAACGCACACCATGTTCAAGGCGTTGGAAGGTGGGCCTCGGCCGAGTCCCTGGCCGGGCGACAGGGTTTTCGTGGCCGTTCTGGGCGGGTTGATGGGCCTGACCCCGCTCTCGGTCGACATGTATCTGCCGGCCTTGCCGGCGATCGGGCGCGAATTCGGGGCCAGCCAGCACGAGGTGCAGCTGACCCTTGGCGTTTTCTTCGCCGGCTTCGGGGTGGGGCAACTCGTTTGGGGCCCGATCGGCGATCGGTTCGGCCGCCGTTGGCCCGCGGTCGCGGGATTGCTGATCTTCGCCGCCGGGTCGATCGCGGCGGCCCTGGCGCCCAACAACGATTTTCTGATCGCCGCGCGCTTCCTGCAGGCGGTGGGGGCGTGCGTGACGCCGGTCATGGTACGCGCGATGGTGCGCGACGTGTTCGATCGCGAGCGCGCGGGCGTGATGATGTCGATGATGATGCTGGTGATGGGGGCGGCCCCGATGCTGGCCCCGATGATCGGCGGCATGATCGAGTTGTGGCTGGGCTGGCGCGCGATTTTCGTCGTGCTGGTGATCGCCACCCTGATCGTGCTGTCGGTGCTGTTCAAGATCCCGGAAACGCATGGCGACGACAAACGCCGCTCGGCGCATTGGCGCTCGATCCTGGCGGCCTATACGGAACTCGCGTTCAACCGCCGATTCCTGTCCTACGCGTTCGGCGGCGCGTTCTTCTTCGGCGCCATGTTCGCCTATATCGCCGGCACGCCTTTCGTTTACATCGAGATCTTCGGCGTGCCGCCGCAATATTACGGCTTCCTGTTCGGGCTGAACGTGATCGCGATGATGCTGTCGAGCACGCTCAACGGCCGCTTCATGCCGCGCTTCGGGCTCGATCGCACCTTGCGCTTCGGCCATACGGTGGCGTTGTTCGTGGGATTGGCGATCCTTGCCGTCGGTGTCACGGGCTTCGGCGGTCTCGCCGGGCTGGTCGTGACGATCTTCCTGCTGATGGCGACGATGGGCATGATCGGCGCGAATTCGATGGCCGGCGCCATGTCGCCGTTCCCGCATATCGCCGGTGCCGCTTCGGCCTTGGCGGGCGCGTTGCAATTCGGCGTGGGCGCGCTCACCAGCGTGCTCGCCGGGCTGTTCGACAACGGCACCGCCTTGCCGATGTGCGCGGTGATGGCGGGCTGCTCGACGCTCGCGTTCCTGGCGAACCGATTGGCGCCCCGCCCATGACCGCGAAGAACCTGCACGCCCAGCTCGAAGAGGCGCGGCGCAAGACGCGCGAGGCCGAAGCGTTGCGCATGAATTTGCGCAAACGCAAAGCCCAGGCGCGCGGGCGCGAAGCGGCCGAAACCGAAGCGGCGATCCGCGGCGTTCTCGATTTCTGGTTCGCGGGCGAGCCCGGCGAATTCCGCAAAGCGTGGTTCGCGAAGGACGATGCGTTCGACGCCGAATGCCGCGCGAAGCTCGGGGCCTTGGCCGAGCGTGCGGCGAAGGACGAGCTCAAAGCGTGGCTCGATACGGAGGAGGGCTCGCTCGCCCTCATCCTTCTGCTCGACCAGGCGCCGCGCAATCTCCATCGCGGCACGCCGCAAGCCTTCGCGAGCGACGCGATGGCGCTGGCGGCCGCGCGCGCGACGGTCGCCAAGGGTTTCGACCGCACGCTCGATCCGGTCGCGCGGATGTTCGTCTATCTGCCGTTCGAGCATGCCGAGGACCGCGCCGCGCAGGACGAAGCCTGCGTCCTGATGGAAGCTTTGCCCGAAACGCCGTGGCGCGCGAACGTCGTCGATTACGCCCATAAGCATCGCGCCGTGATCGCCGAATTCGGCCGATTCCCGCATCGAAATGCGATCCTGGGGCGGGCGAGCACCGAGGCCGAAAAGGCCTATTTGTCCAAGCCGGGCGCCGGTTTCTAGGATTCCCCAAAGCGGCCTGGATTTCGCCACAACCGCGGGGTAAGAGATTTCAAACGCGGTTGGCGACGAGGCTCATGGACAGAATTCGTATTCGCGGGGGCAAGGCCCTCGTCGGCAGCATCCCGGTCGGTGGGGCGAAGAATGCGGCCCTGCCTTTGATGGCGGCGAGCCTGTTGACGGACGAGACGTTGCGTCTGGCCAATATTCCCCATCTCGCCGACATCACTACCCTCGCCAATCTGCTCGGCACGCTGGGCGTTGAGATCGCCTTGGACGGCCATGCCGAAGGCGGCCATCAAGGTCGCGTGCTGGCGCTGACCGCGCGCAATATTGCGAGCACCACGGCCGAATACGATCTGGTGCGCAAGATGCGCGCCTCGATCCTGGTGCTGGGGCCGCTGGTCGCGCGCGAAGGCAAGGCGAAGGTCTCGCTGCCCGGCGGTTGCGCCATCGGTGCGCGCCCGGTCGATCTGCATCTCAAAGGACTCGAAGCGCTCGGCGCCAAGATCGAACTGCGCGAAGGCTATGTCGAAGCGCTCGCCCCCGGCGGGTTGAAAGGCGCGCGTTTCGTGTTCCCGTTCATCTCGGTGGGGGCGACCGAAAATTTGATGATGGCCGCGACCCTCGCCAAGGGTACGACCGTGCTGTCGAACGCGGCGCGCGAGCCGGAGATCGGCGATCTTGCCCGCTGCCTGATCGCGATGGGCGCCAAGATCGAAGGTGTGGATACCGATACGCTGACGATCCATGGCGGCACGAAATTGTCGGGCACGACGCATTCGATCCTGCCCGACCGGATCGAACTCGGCACCTATGCGATGGCGGCGGCGGCGACCGGCGGCGACGTCGAGTTGATCGGCGGGCGCAGCGATCTGATCGCCTCGGCCGCGACGGTGCTGACCCAAGCGGGTGTGACGATCGAGGATACGCCGCGCGGGATCCGGGTGCGCCGGACCAACGCGCCGCTGGTCGGCGTGGATGTGATGACCGAGCCGTTCCCCGGCTTCCCGACCGATCTTCAAGCGCAGATGATGGCGCTGTTGACCACGGCCGAAGGCGCTTCGATGATCACCGAAACGATCTTCGAGAACCGCTTCATGCACGTTCCCGAATTGCGCCGCATGGGCGCCAATATCAATCTCCATGGCGGCTCGGCCATGGTGCGCGGCGTGCCGAAGCTCACCGGTGCGCCGGTGATGGCGACCGATCTGCGCGCCTCGGTATCGCTGGTCATCGCCGGCCTGGTCGCGCAGGGCGAAACGATCGTCAATCGCGTCTATCACCTCGATCGCGGCTACGAGCGTTTGGAAGCCAAGCTCGCCGCGTGCGGGGCGGATATCGAACGGGTCAAGGAAGCCGCGTGATGGGCGAGTGCCTGAAGCTGAAGGCGACGGATGCGGAGGATTTTCGCATCGTCGCCGCCTGTCTTCAGGATGCGCTGATCCCGCTCGCCGACATGAAGTTCGAAGCGGGTCAGAAGGAATTCGTGCTCGTCGCCAATCGCTTCCGCTGGGAAAATTGCGACAAGACGTGGGAAAGCGCGCCGGACGCCCAAACGCCCACGCCCGACGACGTGCCCGATATCGCCTTCCTGCCGTGCGCCAATTACGAGCGCGTCAATTGCGCGATCCATTTCCAGGGCGTCGAGGCCGTGCGCTGCAAGGGCCTCGATCAGAAGGATCGCGGCAAGGTGCTCGAATTGCTGACGATCGATGCGCAGGACGGCGCCGTCACGATCGTGTTCGCGGGCGACGCGAAGCTGCGTTTGGAAGGCAAGGCGATCGCCTGCCTGATGCGCGATCTGGGCGAACCCTGGCCCACGCAATGGCGCCCGCGACATTCGGTCGCCTAACCATTTGAACTGACCGCCTTTTTCCGTGCCATGACAGCCCGGCCGCCGGCGGTTATAACCGCCGCAATCCGGAGTGTTGTGAACCTTGAATCCCAACGAAAAACTCGTCCTGGCCCTGCCCAATGGCCGCATCCTCAAAGAGGTGATGCCGCTGCTGCGCCGCGCCGGGATCACGCCTGAGCCCGAATTCGACGATCCGAATACGCGCCTGCTGCGCTTCAAGACCGACGATCCCGGTCTCGACATCGTGCGCGCGCGCGCGTTCGACGTCGCGACCTTCGTGGCGTTCGGCGCGGCGCATATCGGCGTGGCGGGCGACGACGTGATCGTGGAATTCGACTATCCCGAAATCTACGCGCCGCTCGATCTGCGCATCGGCAAATGCCATCTCGCGGTCGCCGAGCCCGTGGAACTCGCGGGCAGCGACGATCCGCGCCGCTGGTCGCATGTGCGCGTCGCGACGAAATATCCCAACGTCGCGCGCAAGCATTTCGCGCGCCGCGGCGTGCATGCCGAATGCATCAAGCTGAACGGCGCCATCGAACTCGCCCCGGCCTTGGGTGTCGCGCGCCGCATCGTCGATCTGGTGTCGACCGGCGCCACGCTAAAAGCCAACGGCTTGGTCGAGATCGAGCGTATCGCCGACGTCACGTCGCGCCTGATCGTCAACCGCGCGGCGCTGAAAACTCGCCACGCGCAGATCGCCCCGCTGGTCGATCGCATCGCGGAGGTCGTCCGTGCCGCGTAAGCTCGACGCGTCGAAACCCGGTTTCGCGCGTGGCTTCGCTTCGTTGCTGGCGTCGCGCGAGGACTCCGCCAGCGATGCCGATACGGCGGCGGCGAAGATCGTCGCCGATGTGCGCAAGCGCGGCGACGCGGCGTTGATCGACTACACAAAGCGTTTCGACCGGCTGACGCTGACGCCCAAAACGATGCGCGTATCGGCCGCCGAAATCGCGCGCGCGCGCAAAGCCTGTTCGAAGCCCGCGTTGAAAGCATTGGAAGTCGCGGCCGCGCGCATCGCCGCGTTCCATAAGCGCATGAAGCCCGAAGGGGCGCGCTGGACCGACAAGACCGGCGTGTCGCTGGGTTGGCGCTGGACCGCCCTGGATGCGGCGGGGCTTTACGTGCCCGGCGGCAAGGCGGCGTATCCGTCCTCGGTGCTGATGAACGCGATCCCGGCGAAGGTCGCGGGCGTGAAGCGCTTGGTCGTGACCGTGCCGGCCCCCGGCGGCCATATCGAACCTTTGGTGCTCGCGGCGTGCGATATCGCGGGCGTGGACGAGATCTATCGCGTGGGCGGGGCGCAAGCGGTCGCCGCTTTGGCGTTCGGCACCAAGACCATCGCACCCGTCGACAAGATCACCGGGCCCGGCAATGCCTATGTCGCCGCCGCCAAGCGCATGGTGTTCGGCACAGTCGGCATCGATCTGATCGCAGGCCCGTCGGAAGTCTGCATCGTCGCCGATAAATCCGCCGATCCGCGCTGGATCGCGGTCGATCTGCTGGCCCAAGCCGAACACGACGCCGCCGCACAGTCGGTGTTGATCACCGACGACGCGAAATTCGCCGCCGCCGTGTCCGATGCGGTGGACGGCGAACTCGCCACCCATCCGCGCCGCGAAATCGCGGATGCTTCGTGGCGCGATCACGGCGCGATCGTCGTGGTGCGCAAACTCGCCGATGCGGTCGATCTGGTCGATCGCTTGGCGCCCGAGCATTTGCAGCTCGCGTGCAAAAACGCGGAAGCCTTGTCGCGCAAGATCCGCCACGCCGGGGCGATTTTCCTGGGCGTGCACACGCCCGAGGCTTTGGGCGATTATCTCGCGGGGCCGAACCACGTACTGCCGACCAGTCGTACGGCGCGGTTCTCCTCGGGCCTCGGCACGTCCGACTTCATGAAGCGCACGACGCTGATCGGCGCCGACGAAAAGGGCCTCGCGCGGCTTGCGGGCGACGGGACGATCTTGGCGCTGGCCGAGGGTCTCGCCTCGCATGCGCGGTCGCTTTCCATAAGGGCGCGCGCCAAACGGAGATAACGCGATGGACGGGTCGGGCGAGAAGCGCAATCGCATCTGCAAGATCGACCTGGCCGAGAATCTGCGCGTGCGCCGCAACGCGGATATCGAGCACGAGCGCACGGTCGCGATTTTCGATCTGCTCGACGAGAACGAGTTCGAATTGGTCGGCGGTCCGCCGGGCCCGTATCAACTCGCCTTGTCGATCGAAGAAAACCGCCTGATCTTCGACCTGAAGACCGAAGCGGGGGCGGCGATCGACAAGCATCCGCTGCCGCTCTCGCCGTTTCGCACCACGATCAAGGACTACTTCACCGTCTGCGAAAGCTATTACGACGCGATCAAGCGGCTTTCGCCTTCGCAGATCGAAGCGCTCGATATGGGGCGGCGCGCCGTCCACAACGAAGGCTCCCAGCTTTTGCGCGACCGGCTGGAGGGCAGGATGGTGATGGACCACAACACCGCGCGCCGCTTGTTCACGCTGATCTGCGTGCTGCATATCCGGGGCTAGGTGTGACCGACAAGATCGGCAGCGTCCTGTTCTGTTGCACGCATAACTCGGTCCGCTCGCCGATGGCGGAGGGGCTTGCGAAGAAGCTGCTCGGCACCAAAATCTATGTCGATTCCGCGGGCGTGAAGCGCCAGGACGTCGATCCGTTCGTGATCGCGGCGCTGTCGGAGCTGGGCGTGGACATCCAGCGCCACAAAGCCAAAACCCTGGATGAACTTCACGACAGCTCCTTCGATCTGATCGTGACCTTGAGCCCCGAGGCGCATCACAAGGCCCTGGAACTCACCCGGATCATGGCCTGCGAGGTCGAGTATTGGCCCACTTTCGACCCGAATTTGATCGAGGAGGGCAGCCGCGAGGCGCGCATGGAAGGCTACCGCACGCTGCGCGACGGGCTGAAAACGCGGATTCTCAAGCGTTTTGAAGGCGTGGCGGCCGATTTCGGCAAGGCGGGCGAGGCTTGACCTTGCCCCGCTTCGGGGCCATGTTGCGGCCCCGATCCCGCCCCAGGGGCGGAGTCCAGAACCAACCGGAGATCCATGGCGAAAGAAGGTCTGATCGAGTTCTCGGGCGTGGTGCAGGAACTCCTGCCCAACGCGATGTTCCGCGTGAAGCTCGACAACAATCACGAAGTGCTCGCCCACACCTCGGGCAAGATGCGCAAGAACCGCATCCGCGTGCTCGCGGGCGACCGCGTCAACGTCGAGATGACGCCCTACGATCTGACCAAGGGTCGGATCACGTTCCGCTTCAAGTAAGCGGGGCCGTTTTGGCGCCGCCGCTCGTCCTCGCCTCCGCGAGTCCGCGCCGGCGCGAGTTGCTGGCGCAGATCGGCCGTATCCCGGCCGAAATCCTTCCCGCCGACGCCGACGAAACCGAACGTCCTGGTGAACGCCCGCGCGAACTTGCGGCCCGCCTCGCGCTGTTGAAGGCGCAGGCGGTGGCAGGATTGCGTCCCGCCGCGCTCGTGCTGGGGGCGGATACGGTCGTCGCCTGTGGGCGGCGCATTCTTCCCAAAGCCGAGACCGAGGCCCAAGCGCGCGATTGCTTGGCGCTGCTGTCCGGTCGGCGCCATCGTGTGCTGGGCGGGATTTGCCTGATCGTGCCGGGCAAAGCGCCGCGCGCGCGCTTGAGCGAAACGATCCTTACGTTCAAGCGCCTGACGCGGATCGAGATCGACGCTTATATCGCGGGCGGCGAATGGCGCGGCAAGGCCGGCGGCTACGCGATCCAAGGTAAGGCGGCCGAGTTCGTGCGCTTCCTGTCCGGTTCCTATTCCAACGTCGTCGGCCTCGATCTTTACGAGACGGCGCGGCTGCTCGAAGGGGCGGGCGCATGAGCGGCAACATCGACGAAATCCTGATCGACCGCGACGGCGATATGATCCGCGCCGTCGGATTTTCGCAGCGCCAATTGGTCGATATCGCGCGCGAACCCGCCGATCGGCGTGTCGCCGTGGGCACGATCCATCGCGTGCGCGTCGCCAGGACGGTGCATGGCGGCGTGTTCGTCGATCTGCCGGGCGGGCTGGTCGCGTTGCTCGACACGCCCAACCCGCCGCAACCCGGCCGCACGCTGCTGGTGCAGGTTATCGAACCGCCCGCCGCCGACAAACGCGCGCGGATTTCCACGCGCCTGGCGCTGGAAGGGGCGAACGCCGTGCTGCTGCCGGGCGGCAAGGGCGCGTCGGTTTCCAAGCGCATCTCCGCCGCCAAGCGCGAAACGTTGCAAGGCCGCGCGCATGCCTTCTTGCGCGAAGGCGAAGGTTTGATCCTGCGCGGCGGTGCGCTCGAAATCGACGACGCGACGTTGGGTGCCGAAATCGATGCGTTGCGTGCGAAGGCGGCCGCGTTCGTGCGCGATGGTGCGCCGGAAATGCTGTCGTCCGACGGTGCGGTGCCCGCTTTGGTGCGCACGCTGGGGGCACCGGATGCGCGGGTGCTGACCCCCGATGCCGAACTCGCCAAGTTCGCGGGCATCACGCACGATAAATTCGCCTTCGACCGGCACGACGCGGCGAGCTTGCTCGAACAGCTCGAGCGTCCGCGCGTCGATCTGCCGTCGGGCGCTTGGCTCTCCGTCGAGCGCACGGCCGCCCTCGTCGCGATCGACGTGAATTCGGGGGCGTCGAAGGACGACGCGCTGACCATCGATCTGGAAGCCGCACGCGAGATCGCGCGCCAGATCCGCTTGCGCGATCTGGCCGGTTTGATCGCGATCGATATCTTGCGCGTGGTGAAGCCGGGCGAGCGTGCGCGCTTGCTCGACGCGTTCAAGCACGCCACGCGCCACGACCGTCGCCGCGTCGACGTGCTGGGCATCACCGCCGGCGGCTTGGTCGAGATGACGCGCGCGAGGTCGCAAGGACGGGCGGGCGAATGAGCCAGGTCGTTCCCTTGCCGAAAAAGCCGAAGAAATCGGGCTGCCCGATCTGCAAGCGGCCGGCGCATGCCGATTTCCGGCCCTTCTGTTCGGCACGCTGCAAGGACGAGGATATGCGCCGCTGGCTTGGCGGTACCTATCGCATCCCGACCGACGAAACGCCGGACGAACCCCAATGAGCGGCGCGCCCGGCGGCTTCGTCGACATGTGCGTCGAATTGCTGGGCGAGGCGGTGGGGCGCGTTTCGGCTAAGCGGATGTTCTCGGGTTGGGGCTTATTTCGCGACGGGCGGATGTTCGGGCTGATCGTCGACGATCGGCTCTATCTCAAGACCGACGCCGCGAACCGCCCGCAATTCGAGGCGGCGGGGCTCGAGCCCTTCACCTACATGGCCAAGTCGAAGAAACGGGTGTCGCTTGGTTATTACGAGCCCCCGCCCGAAGCGCTCGACGACGCGGGCGAAATGCGGGACTGGGCGCGCGGTGCCGTCGACGCCGCGATGCGCATGCCGGAGAAAAAGTCGAAAGCCGCCCCCAAGCGCATTGCCGATCTCGCCAGCCTTGGCCCCAAATCGCAGGCGTGGCTGGGCGACGCGGGGATCGTCGGCATCGACGATCTGAAGCGCGCCGGTGCCGTCGGCGCCTATATCGCCGTCAAACGGCGGCGTCCGCGCGAGGCGACGCGCAACCTGCTTTACGGGCTGTATGCGGCGTTGCGCGGGCTCCATTGGACGAAGGTTCCGGCGGCGGAAAAACGCCGTCTGGACGCGGAGGCCGAGGCGGCGCTTAAGCCGCCGAAAAGTCAGAAGAAATCGGCGGCTTCCAGGCGTTGACAGGTTTCCGGGCAGGCCCTATACACGCCTCCCACGAGCCCGGTGCCCGGGTAGCTCAGTTGGTAGAGCATGCGATTGAAAATCGCAGTGTCGCTGGTTCGATTCCGGCCCCGGGCACCATCGAGACCATCATTCCATCCATTTGATCTTCGACGTCTTTTTGTTGTGCCAACGCCAGTATCTGGGCGATGGCGCCTGCGACCTCAATTTCGACAGCACCGCGCGCGTCCTGGGGAAATACCCGAATCTGCTCCACGAGGGACCGGATGATCTGGGCAGCTCGCGCTCTGTTTGTCGGGTCATTGGCGAACGCGTGTTCAAGCTGCTCGACGCGCCGACGGTATAGCTCAGGTAACGCCGGATGCAGTTCGGGGGCCGACGGCGGTTTGGATTTGCACATTTCGGCGCGAATCGCGGCGATCCGATTCTCTGCCTCGATTAGGGCTTTCCGAACTGCAGGGCTGTCTGTTCCATCCCCAATAGCGGTCACGTAACGTTCGATTCGCTGATTGAGTTCCCGCTCTTCTCGACGGAGTGCGGCCATGTTGTCGATCTCGGCCTTATCGCGGGCGGACTGCGTCGCCTGAAATTCTTCCATAAATTCGGCGAACATCGCAGGAGACAGAAGGCGCTGTTTGATTCCCGATAGCACGCGTGTGGTTAGTTCCTCGGTTTTTACCGACCGCGCGTTGGTGCATGTCCCTTTTTCGCGGCGTGCAACACAGCCAAGTCGGCCTGAGGCGACCACCGTGTATGCTCCGCCACAAATGCCGCAACGTATGAGCCCCGACAGCAGGTGCTTGGGCCTATGAGTATGGTTTAGGCGCTTTGTCTGACCGAGTTGGCCTCGAATCGATTGTGCTTTGTTCCAAGTATCAGGGTCGACGATACGTAAATGCGGCATCTCAACATGGACCCATTGGTCCGATGGTACCGAGCGGAGTTGACGCTTTCCCGTTTCTGGATCCCTGCGATAACCGACACGGTTGTAGATCATCACGCCATTGAATAAGGGATTTGTCAGGATACCGTGCAGGCGCACGGGATGCCCATTTATTGTTGACGCATTCCAGGCGCCCCCGCGCGGCGCAGGAACGCCATCTGCATTCAAGTTTCGTGCGATGGTGCGGGGTGATCTACCAGCCACATACTCGCCAAAAATACGCCGGATCACGCCTGCCTCGGTCTCGTTGACCGCGCGGACGCCACGATCGATCTCGCCATCGCTGTCGATGTTCCGAACGACATCGTATCCGTATCCGAGTCCTCCTGCCGCTCGTTGTTGGGCCACACGGCCGCGCTGGCCGCGTCGTACCTTGTCAGCAAGGTCTTTTAGGTAGAGGGCGTTCATCGTGCCCTTTAGCCCGACGTGCAGTTCGCTGATTTCGCCCTCGCTCAACGTGATGACGGTCACGTCCGCATGACGTAACCGCTTGAACAGTCCGGCAACGTCTTCCTGGTCGCGACTCAGTCGGTCCAGCGCCTCCATATAGACGTGAGTGAACCGACGAAGGCGAGCGTCGCTTACCAGTCGTTGAAGTGAAGGGCGGTTTGCTGCACGCGATCCACTGATCGCTGCGTCGGCGTAGGTTTCCGTAACGGCGCCGCCGTCGCGTTCGATCCGCTCCCGGCAAATTCTGACCTGATCGTCGATCGAGGATTCGCGCTGCAAGTCGCTGGAATAGCGTGCGTAGATCGCAGCCCTGATCATTTGCATTCGTCCTTCGGCTGATCTGAGGTCTTATCCATCGGCGCTTGAGGCTGCTGCAATTCGCTGTCGTGCACAAGCAGACGTGCAAGGGTACGTAGAAGTTCGTTCGCTTGGGCATGGAGGGTCGAGGACGAATCTGATCGGCCGCCGGCGCCCTCGCTGGGCGCCGGCTCAGGGGCGTAGATGCCGCCCCGGCCGCTGGATTTGCTCGTCCTATCCATGCGGACATTGTCAAGCTGGGGTCTTAAAAACGGCCGCGTCGCGGCTTGGCTCTTTCGAGCGGTTTTAAGAGAAATCTAAATAGTATATTATTTACAATAACTTAGATGGATATCCGTCGAGCCGTCTTGGGCGGTGTCGTGGCGGCTGTCTTGCCTCCGTGCTCCGCGTCGGGCGCGAGGCTATCCAAAGCTTGGCTCTCATCGCGCATTGACCGAGCTGCTTGGTAGATCTCCCCAGCGAATTGCTTCGCCCCGTAGCTTGCTAGGTCGGCCATGGTCAGTGAGGGGCTCTTTATCGTTCGCGATCACGGTCGCGACCGCGCGACCGCACCGACTGGATAACGTCGTGAACGCTGCTGCCGCCGCTGCCTGCGGCGTTTCCAATGTTTGGCGACCGCGGAGGCGTCGCCGGGCGCGCTGCGATTGTTGGCCCCGTGGCTTGGGTGACGGGCGTCGTATCTACCTGTTTGATCCGCGTCGCGCTGGATGCCGCGTTCGTCGAAGACGCATTTCGCGATACATGATGCTCGAAAGCCCGCGCATCAAAACTCATAGGCGAGCGCTTTGACGGCTTCATTGTGGACCGAGATTCGCCTCCCTGGACTTCAGTCGTATCGCGCCACCATTGCACGATGCCACGCGTCAGGCGGCCAAATATCCCGCTGTCATCTTCTTGACGCGCGAGATGGCGCCTTGGCTCTCGGGCGTGTTCCAAATCCGCTTCGGTCTGATTCTTGGCCTCTATTAATGGAGGCCGCGAACTCGAGTCATCTACTGCGACTTGCTTCTCGGCCGGCTTCAATGTCGGATGAAAGGTCTCTAGCGCCTTCTCGTGCTTCTTCAACGCATGACCGACGTGCTGAACGCGCTGACGATCGATTGGCTGGAGTTCATGTAAGTGAAGAATATCGTTAGCGATCTTAATCAGATCGACTTTGCGATCGGCATCGTTAGGATAAAAAACGAGCGGAGGCTCTTTCTTGCTTTCAAGGATTTTCTGTAATGCAATGTCGCTGCTACTGTCATGGCGTGCGTGGGCAAACGCGTCGAACGCCGCATGCAGGTCCACATTGGACCCGTAGACGCTTGCAAAGCGACCATCACGTGCGACGCGCAGCAAGCCGTCAGATCTACGAATCTCAATGATGCCGTTCTTATCGGGCTCGATTTTTGTGAAGCCATAACACTTGAGAATACCGGCAATCTCTTTGCTACCGACACTTTGCGTGGTGGTCATGAACATCTGAGTAATCAACGCCATCCAAAGGCACTGTTGATCCGTAGCGTCACGGCGCGCGCTCTCGCTGGAGAAGCGCGGAAATTCAATCGTCCAACCATTCTCTTGCGAGTAACGGACTCGTGCTTCAACCACGTCGCCGAGAGTGATGTCGGCATCGCGAAGCATCGGCTTCACAATTCTTTGACCACGGTGTCGCGGAACCCAGCGGCACTTTTTCAATTGTCTTTGAATTTCTGCGATGACCCAGTCTGGGTCAGATTCTTCGAGTATCCGCGGTACCAAGTTTTTTGGGTCATGCAAACGTTCGTCGATGAAGGGGACGTCCTGTAGCTTCCGCTCGATATCTTCCCAATGTTCGAGCGCCTGCTGCGTTTCCGATATACGATGATCAGCTAATTCCAATTCTTTTAAGAGTTGTTCAAAGTCGCACTGATTGTTGTGGTGGCTCGCGCCGTGTGGTGACGCGTCATTTGGCCCGATACTCTCGAATGAACTTTCAGAGATTGATTTGACGAGACGTTCACAGCGTTCGGCCGCTTCCTCCGCGGCGAGGCGTCTTTTGAATGCCTCGAACTGAGCTTCTCGAGCTTCGGCGTGCCGGGTCGCCGTAGCCCCGTGACGCCAGCCTCGTTCTTTGATGAGCATAATAGCTCTATGATGGTCTTGGAGCCTCCGTGTAAGAGTATCTTTAACGGCGATGATACTTTGTGGCTGCTCGGGCGGCGACGTAACCAGCACGTGGTGCGATGGCTCAGACCGTTCAGTTTCAGGACGCTCACCAGAAGAAGGATTGGCATAAAGGTGCTGTTCTTCGATCGGATGAATGACCGACTTATTTATGGCAGGCAGGTGATCAATCGTCGCTTCCGCTTGCTCCAATTCTTTCGCTGATTTTGTCTCTGCGGCCGCGCTTTCGGTGATCGGCGAAATGTCACGAATGGTCTCGCTATGCGCGAGCACCGCGATCAGTTCCTTTTCGATATCGTGGGAACGAGAAACGGTTACACGGACCGCATCGACGAGTTCGCGGATGCTGTCGGATGACATTCGATCATGATCGGTGATCGGGCTTTCATCGTCACGATCCACCTGAAATTCGACCAAGACCGCTTCGATTTTCTCTTCGCACAGCTCAATCGCCGCTGCAGTTGTGTCGGCGGCTGTGATCAGCGATGCGCGGCTGCTTCTAATGGATTCAGTCGCATCTGCGTCGACGACGAGGCGTTCTATGCGGTCGCAGAGCGCGAGAAAAGCCGCCTCATCGGCATTGAAGCCACGCAGAATCTGCGCCATGCGGGGTTCATCTTGGACTTCGTAAATTGGAACGTGGCGAGGTTCATCGCCGCGCGCGACGATACGTCGATCGATCGCGCTTTGCCGAGGGCCTCGATGCCGGGATGGTATAGCCTCGATGCCGAGTTCGGCATTGCTGCCGGCGTGGAAAATGCGCGGCACCAATGTTCCTTCGCGCTGCGACCATTCGATCGAGATTTGATTGACGATTTCAGCGTAGATCTTGCGCAAGTGTGAGATCCACTTCTCCCCTTGCATTGCGCGATCTTTCTTATCGGCGAAGATCGGTTCGCGGCGAAGGGTGCCTGGATCGTTGTCAACGGCGCGCATCTCCCATCCGATTAGCCCCCGTGTTCCGAGAACGATATGAACGTGATAATTACGTGGATCCCCATGGGGGTCGGGCCTGTGCACAGCACCGACCCAGGGCACGCCACGCGCGGTCAGTTCGGCGCCGAACCGCTGAAGGGCTTTTCGCATCTCCTCGGGCGGCAGCCAGTGAGGAATCTCAATAATGAGACGCTCTTGAATCCTGCCATCGACCCGAGGTTCCGCCGCGTCTGCAGCACTCCAAAAGCTCGATAGCTCGGCAGCGGATTTGCCGATTGTGCCTTCGACGATCGGGCCCGCCCTATCGTGAACGAGTTCGTCGGCACGATCGGCGAGGGGGCCGGTTCTTGTGAGATAGTGCGCAAACCAGATTGCTTGGCGCTTTATCCCATCGCGGCTGGTTCTCGTGCGTCTTAAAGTTGCTGTAGCCCTCGCGAGCGGCGAGGAGAGAGCCTTGCCTAGGGCCGTTCTCAGAAATCGATGGTCACTTGGGACTGTCCAGACGCGTTGATCGCGGTGATACCGCGCACCGGCGACAGAAGATCTCACGAACTTTGCTTGGCCGCGAGTCGGCCAAATTATTGTCCGCTTACCCGTCTGCACTGATCGCGGTAACGACGGCAGCGGGCGTCTCGACAGGAACGTTTGCTGGAAATGAAACGTCGATACGACGGCGCCGTTGGTGGCGGCGACGCGGTACGCTGTGGGAAACCGGTGCTCGAGCTCCCGGAATGGGCGAGTTTGCCGCGGTTGATGCCGGAAGGAAGGCAGATAGACGCTTCGGCTGCGCGGCGTGCTTAATAGTCGCCTTATATTTGAAAGCTCGGCGGACTCGTCGAGGCGTCCAGCGCGAGTTCGTAGAAGGTCGTCTTCGAGTTCGTCGCGCGCCATTTAGACCTCCAACAGCCTGCATTCGTGTTGCCCTGAAGCAGCGAATGCGTAATTGCGCCCTAGTCGGGGACGTGGCCGTCCCCGACTAGGGAATAGGGCGGCCGCTGTTGCGGCCGCTCGTAATCTCTTGGCACCGGGCGCTCCCATCGGGAGCGCCCGGTGCGGACAAGGGCAAGTGTAGGGGCAGTCGTCTTAAAAACGCCTACGCCCGAACAGACGGATTCTTGGCAGAGCGTCGTTTTCGACGAAGCCTTGCTGACTGTGTCGAAAATGGCTGGGCATCTAGGGGCGGAGGCACGTCGCCGCGCAGCGGTTTTTAAGAGCGGTCGTGGATAATCGGTTTGTTAGGGCGCACTCGAAAGCGCGCACGCAAACTGAGGAGCATGCTTCATGTCCGAGAAAACCAAATTGGATCAATCGTCTGTAACGGCAACACCCGCCGATACTGGAGCAACTCACATAGTTGCCGCGTCGCCGCCCAATACGTCGTCGCATTTCGGGCGAAAGGGGATGCAGGCGCAGCGAGATGCCGAGGACGCCCGACGCCGCGCCGAAACGCATAAGGCGTTGACCATCGCGATCAAATCTCGTGCCCAGTCTACGGAGGTGGACATCGACCTGAACCAAACCTCTCGAGAGGCGACTGCAAAACCTGGGGCCACTGCGAACCTCCCGCCCAGCGAAGATCGGGTGGTTGTCGGTGAAGCTACGCCGGATCCTGCAGTAATCAAACCCGATGCTATTGCCTCAGGCGCAGGCATTGCCTCGTGCCAAGCGGCGCCAGAGATGATCGCAAGATCTGATACCGATTCAAAATTGCGGTCCGGCGGAGATAAGGTGGTGGCCGGGGATGCTGCGCCGGATCTCACAGCGAGTAACTCGCTTC
This sequence comes from Tagaea sp., assembly GCA_965228135.1. Taxonomy (GTDB): domain Bacteria; phylum Pseudomonadota; class Alphaproteobacteria; order CACIAM-22H2; family CACIAM-22H2; genus Tagaea. Next base: position 1,819,762 of record OZ245798.1, on the reverse strand, counting down.
TCCCTGACGCTCCGCAAGGTCTAGCCCAATCGCCAGGGTACCGTGCAAAGGTCTATCGTGAGCGGGCAATGCGTGATCAGAATCATGCGGTGCGGTACAGTGGATGGACCGAGAATTATGCCGCAGAGATTCGAAAGCGGCGTGCGAATTTGCGGAAGCTTACCGAGAAGTCATTCACGTCCGAAATGATCGCTGACGGAGTTGAGGTCAACGGGGCCTTCACTGAAGAAATTCGCGAGCTGGGATACACTGTTCCTAAGCTGGGAGTAATTCTGATCGAGGCGGGGCGCAACAAGATCGATTTTGAAATGCTCATAGTGCTGATTCGCAGTATATCGAGTGAGAAGCATCGAGCACTTGGCTACACGCCTCAGAACTTGATCGAATTCATCCTGGATTTGGGGCGGTATGGGATGGACTTCAAATCGCTAAGCACGCTCTTGAGAAATCACGAGACTCCTTAGCAACCGCGAAGTCGGTTTTTTGTCCATGCCGTCGGCTTAGCCGTTTGCCTTTACCCGGATGCTAGACGCGCAGTTTTTGTCGAGCCGTTCCATCGTATGCATCGCCTGGCTCACACGGTTGACGGCGTGTGTGCCCATCGCCAAGGGAGGAGTTTGCCGGCGCGGTTGATGGGATGTCCGGCGGCGAGGGCTTCGAGAGTGGCGGTCAGTTAGGCGAGCGGATCGAGCGCGTTGAGCTTTGCGGTCTCGATCAGCGAGGCGAGGCACGCCCAATGTTGCGCGCCGCCGTCGCTGCCCGCGAACAGCGCGTTCTTGTGGGTCAGCGCCTGCGGCCGGATCGCTCGTTCGACCGCGTTGTTGTCGATCTCGATACGCCCGTCGCCGGCGAAGCGGGTCAGCCCGGCCCAGTGCGAGAGTGCGATAGCTGAGCCAAACTTGGCAATGAGCGCCAAAGCCGATCTGCCGGCATTCAAAGCGCGTTAGGTATCGGCTTTGTCTGCCTTAGGCGGCGTCGGCCCGTGGCCTTCCAAGTTTCGCAGCCAAACGACGGGCTTGAAGCAATGAAAAAAACCCATCATGGGCATATAACGCCGCTCATCTGGTGATAAGGGCGGTAGCGATGTTTCGGTCGCGCCGACTTCCTTTTGTTCGTTTTCATCGGGTTCCATTGGAAGCCTGCCTTTTCTGGAAGGAAACGGATGGGAGAACGTTGAGTGGGCACTTGCGTCTGCCGATCACGTTGTTGAGTGAATGCGGATTGGGAGATGTTCTGAGACATAGAGTCGTCAAAAGAAATTCGAGCGAGAAATTTCGATCGGATCTCGAATAAGCTTCGGGCGACCTTCAAAGTGTTCCACGGCGAAAATCCAGTCGCATCCGAGTTCGCCGCCTTCCTCGCAGCCCGATCGCGACCATTCGAAAATAGTGAAAAGCTCTTCGAGCCAGTCAGTCGAGGCGTCAGGATATAGTCGTCGATGGGCAGATATCCAAACGCACATCGTCTCTGCGCGCCGGAAACGATGTAAGGCCAGCCCTTGCGGCATTGAGCCTTGCGCAAGTTCGACAGCTTCTTGACGAGTAATGGGGCGAAGTAGGGGATGAGCTCGATTTTGAAGAGCTCCAACTTTCTCAATTCGCGCGATCAGTTGATCGGGCGTCGGGACACTCTTCGTTTCAAGAAAAATCGCCATGAGCTCCCGGGCTGCGTCGCTTCGATCCATTTTAGCCGCCTATGAAACATTGCCGATTGGGCAGTGATTGGTGATATTGGACTTATATTAGAGGATGATGGAATTATTTTTCTAGAACTTATAATTGTTCCATAGTCCGGTAATAGGATCGCGGCAGGCTCGAATGGGCGGCTGTTTGCGATCGACGACAATGAATAAAAGGCCAGAACGAAAACCGCGCCAGAAGTCCCTGCATATGCGGACGCTGGTACAGCGCCATACCCATGAAAACCAGCTTTCAGCCCACTCGCACCAAGTCGATGGCTTGGTAGTCTCATCGCGGGCTACCCAGATATTTCCATACCATCCCGAGGTACCGATCCCGTAGTCGCCGATGGTAATGAAGTAACCATCTGCGAGTCTTGGCTTCTTTCCAGGATTGCGGAAGGCCTCATCCATGGCAGCCTGAGTAACTCGATCTTTTTCTGGAAGAGCTCGGAATGCGGCACGTGCTTTTTCTGCATTGTAACGGCTGGCCGCCGCTTGTTCCTTGGCCGCTGCCGCTATCTCCTGTTCCGCGCGAAATGCGCGGCCCTCTACTGAATCTTCTTTGGCAAGACGCGCTTGGCGAAGATGGTCATAAACGCTCTCGGTCGTTAGCCAGGTGATGACCGCGACAGCGAGCCAAAACGGCCAGCGACGGCGCTTTCGTATATCAGGGGCTGCGGGGGCGTCCCGTCGTCCGAGCACTTTGAATTGCTCCTCCTCGATAGCCATTCGCTTGGTTGCCGCGAGGCGGATTCCTGCCTGCTGATGGGTACAGGCTATGAGTATAATTTGTTGAATATACTCTGTGGATCGTTCGGCCGCAACTTGGTCCCCTCCGGGAATGCGGTCGAGACGGGTTTTGGCAATCAATTTGCGCCGTATCCGGCGGGAGCGGGCGATGTCCCAGGAAGCCCTGGCGATGGCTGCGGGTATTGACCGCAGCTATGTTTCGCTTCTGGAGACCGAGCGTTACGCAGCGTCATTGGATATGCTCGACAAGCTTGCTGTCGCGCTCAGATCGACCTCGCACGGCCTTTTGACACCTGCCCAGCGCTTTCGTCGTGCCAAGCCTGCCTCAGGTAAGTGACTAGCTCGCGCAGATTTGTTCGAAGTCGCTGTTTATCGGCTCTGAATGCCCTTGGGAGAAGGGATACTGCGAAAGCTTTAGTGGCAAGCTTCGCAATAGTTGCTCAACGGTCAGAACTTCTAATGCCTGAAGGAGGCCGTAATCGTTATCGGGCAAAGGTAACGTCACTACTGGCCTGATGGGGTGGACTGTCTCCCCTGGCTGGTTAAAGGCCACTAGCCTACGGCACCGTAAGGCTAGATGCAGGGGCCATCGACCCCATCAAGCCAGATACCTATATTGGTATCCAACAATCCTGGGGCATGCCACTTAATGCCGTTTACCAATTGATTTAGCGATCATCACGTAGGACTGAGAGTCCTTCGAAATGACTTTTCGGTCAAAGCATAAGCAATATCGTCCTCGTTGAGGGACGCGCTTGAGCTTTGGGATTAGTTCGACCTACCCGCTGACTCTTAATCAGCTTGTCGTCGGTTCGAGCCCTACATCGCCCATCATTGGTTTGAAGTGAATAAGGGCCTGGACCGCATGTCCGGGCCCTTTTTCGTTGGAGCATCCGCACGCTGCATCGCCGCCGGATAGTGGCAAATCGAACCAAAATCGCTTTAGACGTTCGCGCCCAGCGATCGGCCGATTTGGCTGGCGACCTCGCGCAATTTCTTCGAAATCAGGCCGTCGACCGCGTTATCGAAATTGCCGGTCGCGCCCAGCGCCGTGATCACGCCCTCGATCGCGTTGTTCAGCCCGAATACCGGATAGGAGATCGCGCTGATGCCCCGCACATATTCGTCCGTAATGCGCGCGCAACCATGCTTTTTCACTTCCCGGTGCCGTTTGAGCGTAGCTTCCGGCGCGCGGGCGCGCTCGATGCCGCAGACGGCGCGGTATTGGCTGTCGCTCATGAACGCGCCGAAAGCCCAGCCAGTTGAGGAATTTTCCATCGGCAGAACCGAACCCACACGCACGAAGACCGCCACGTTGTTGGCGGCCACTTCCTGGGCGAAAATCGTCGGACCTTGCTTGCCGAGCACCGCGCCGAAGCAGGTGACGTCGAGCGCGTCGCGAATCTCGCCCAAATGCTGGGTCGCGATGGTGCAGAAATCGTTCTGCTGAAGGGCGGCGAGGCCGATGCGGATGGCGCCGGGCCCCAGCGCGTAGACGCCCGCCTTCTTCGGCTGCACCACGAGCCCGGATTTCATCATGCTGGCCAGATAGCGATGCAGCTTGGCCGGCACCATGCCGGTGGCGCTGGCGATTTCGTTGAGCGTGGCGCGGCGGCCGATCTGGGCGAGCGCAAACAGGATCGCGGCGCCGACTTCGATCGACTGGATGCCCGCGATGTCTTTATCTTCCTTCGACACGTGACTTGCCTTCGGCCCGACGTTACGGGCGGTTGTGATTGCCGTCCAACAAGGCGACGATCAGCGCCATCGCGGCGGAGCGGGCGCTTTCGCCCGTTGCGATCCGGTCGGGCGCCGCGAGACGCAGCGTGGCGCGATAGGGGCCGCCGCGCGAGGTATATTCCAGCGTCAAGGCGCATAGCGCCCCGCCGAAAACCGCCTCGCACAACTCGTGTGTCGCATCGAGGAATCCGCCGCGCGGGAATTGTTCGGCGATCCGGAGCGGCACCTGTCCGCGCAAGAGACGCCATGCGTCGGCGACGATCGCGGATTCGTCCGCGTCCGGCCGGCCCGCGCGCGCCGCGAGGTCGCGCGTACCGATCGGACGAATCTCGCCGGCGTCCGCGCGCCGCAGCCGGGTAACGTTGCCGCTCATCCGCCGACGGCCTGGTCGGCCAGGCGCGCGCGCGCGGCTTCATCCGCGATCAGTTTTTCAAGATGGCGGCGAAAGCGCATCGGGCCTGCGTCGATCTCCAGCATCACCGGCTTTTGCGTATCGATCGCGGGATCGAGAAGGGCGCGCTGCTGCGCGTCGATGATCATCTTGTCCTGTTCGTCGAAGGCCTTGCGGCGCAGATCCGTCAATTGGCGGCGCACGTCGTCGTCCGCCGCGTGGGGCAGGGGATTCTGCATTACGGCGCAGAAATGATAGAGCGTCGTGTGCGCGGTCTCGGGCGTCAGGAAGTGATGGCCGAAAATGCCGGTTCCGTCGGATTTCGGCTTGCCCACGTCGACTACGCCCGCGTCGTTGACCAAAGTCGCGGGTGCCGTCCAGGTGATGTTGGTCCACATATCGACCTTGCCGGCGTCGCGCCGGTAAAGCAGGTCGAACAGGCCGGGGCTCGTCACGTCGGTCATTTCGCGATCGACGCGGATTACGTCGCCTTCGTGATGGACCTTGATCTTGGCGGTGACGGTTTCCGAATTCCCCAGAATGCCGTCATGCAGAAAGCTGACATGGCTGAGATCGAGAAGATTCTCGATGATCAGCTCATAGCTCGAATTGATGCGCAGCCAATCCTTCTTCGAGCGCGGGCGGCCGGGCTCGCCGAGCATCGGATAGGCGGGGATCTTGGCGATGTCGGGCGTTTGCGCACCCATCCATATCCACACGATGCCATCCTTTTCATGCACCGTGAAGGCGCGCACCTGCGCTGCGCGCGGGATCAGGCCCGCACCGTGCGGATTGCGCACGCATTGGCCCGTGCCATCGAATTGCAGGCCGTGATAGGGGCATTGCAGCGTGCCGTCGGCCAGCACCTTGCCTTCCGACAGCGGCGCGAAGCGATGCGGGCATGCGTTGGTCAGCGCGGACAAACGTCCGTCATGACCGCGATAGATCGCCAACGGCACATCGAGAATGCGGCGCGATTGGATCGCGCCGGGCGGCAGATCGTCGCCCCACAACGCGACGTACCAAGCGTTCTGCAAATACGGCATTTCCTTCCCTTTCGTTCTTTCGTTCGCTTCCGGCGCTTGACCGTGCCCGAGATCGTGATGTATGAAAACGTCGTAAACGATTTTTACAATACGTAAATAACGGCTCGACAAAAGTCAATCACGGCGCATCGTCGCCAAGGGAGGAAGCATCATGAAATCCAGATTTTTGGGCGGAATTTGTGCATTCGCGGTCGGTGCGACGCTGCTGGCGGGCGTTTCCGCGGTGCGTGCCGAAATCGTGATCGGCGCGTCGCTGGCGATCACCGGGGGCGCTTCGTTCCTGGGAGATCCGGAAGCCAAGACGCTGCGCATGCTGGTCGACGAGGTGAACGCCAAGGGCGGTATCAACGGCGAGCGCGTGCGCCTGGTCGTCTATGACGACGCCGGAAATCCCAACCGCGCCAAAACATTCGCGACGCGTCTGGTCGAAGAAGACAAGATCGTCGCTGCGATCGCTGGATCGACGACGCCTGCGACGATGGCGATGATCCCGGTCTTCGAATCGGCGGAGATTCCGCTGATCTCGCTCGCTAGCGCGATCACGATCGTCGAGCCGGTGAAAAAATTCGTCTTCAAGACGCCTGAAACCGACTTGATGGCTTGCCGCAAGATCTTCGCGGATATCGTCCGCCGCAGAATCGATGGTGTGGCGCTGATCTCCAGCAACGGCGGTACAGGCGCTTCGATGCGTCAGCAGTGCAAGATCGCCGCCGAAGAGGCGAAAGTGCGCGTGGTCGCCGACGAGACCTATGAGGACAGCGACGCCGACATGACTCCGCAATTGACCCGCATCCGCGCCGCTGCGGGGGTCGGTGCCATCATCAATCCGGGTTTCGGCCACAGCTCGGCGGTGGTCACGCGGGGCTACGCCCAGCTCGGCATGAAGACGCCGTTCTATCAATCGCACGGCGTTGCTTCGGACGATTTCCTGAAGCTGAGCGGTGCGGCGGCGGAAGGTATTCGCCTGCCGGCATCAGTGCTGCTGGTCGCCGAATTGCTGCCGGCGAACGATCCGCAGAAGGTGGTCGCGGTCGAGTTCAAGCGCGCCTACGAAGGCAAGCACAACGAACCCGTGTCATCCTACGCCGGTTACGCGCGCGACGCCTTTGCGATCCTGGTCGGGGCGATCGAACGCGCAGGAAAATCCGCATCGCCCGTAAAGATTCGTGATCAGATCGAAGCGACCAAGGGATTGGTGGCGACGACTGGCATCGTGACGATGACGCCGGCCGATCACATGGGACTGGGCGATACGTCGTTCCGCATGATCCAGGTGAAGAACGGCCGCTGGGCGCTGCTCGACGATTGAGCATAGCCGCGACCGCGCCGGCATTTCCGCCGCAAGACGGCGATGCCGGCGCCGGACGCGCTTCCCGTCTCCCGACACCCACTCCCCCCCAGGACAATGGCCGATATCCTCCAGATTCTCTTTTCGGGCCTGACGGTCGGCGCCATCTACGCGCTGATTGCGCTGGGCCTGATCATCATCTTCAACGCATCCAGCGTCGTGAACTTCGCGCAGGGCGAGTTTGTGATGCTTGGCGGCATGGGGACGGTCTTCCTCGCCTATTGGGGTTTGCCTTTGCCGGCCGCCGCCGCCGCGGCCATTGTCGTGGCGATCGCCTGCGGCTTGGCGCTGCAGAAACTGGCGATCGAACCGGCGCAGAGCAGTTCGACCGTCTCCCTCATCGTCATCACGATCGGCGCGTCGATCTTCGTACGCGGGATCGCGCAGATCGTCTTCGACAAGCAGTCGCACAGTCTGCCACCGCTTTTTAGCGACGCGCCGCTGCGCATCGCCGGCGCCACCGTTCAGATCCAAAGCCTGGTCGTCATGGGTTCGACCGCTGCGATCCTGGCGGCACTGTTCGTCTTCTTCACCCGCACGCTGATCGGCAAGGCGGTGCTGGCGGCGGCCAATAATCGCGACGCGGCAAGGCTCGTGGGCATCGACACGAATTTCGTCGTGTCGTTGAGCTTCGGCCTTTCGGCGGCGGTCGGGGCGCTGGGCGGCATTCTGGTGACGCCGATCACGCTAACCAATGCGGAGATCGGCATTCCGCTCGCCCTTAAGGGCTTTGCGGGCGCGATGCTCGGCGGGCTGGGTTCGCCTTTGGGCGCCGTCGTGGGTGGTTTGGCGATCGGCCTGATCGAAGCGATCACGGCGGGTTGGATCTCCTCCGCCTATAAGGAAGCGAGCCCCTTCCTGGTCATCATCCTGGTGCTGATCTTCATGCCCAACGGTCTGTTCGGCCGCGCGTTGCAGGAGCGCGTCTGACATGCGCAAGCTCGGCTCGAACATCTATCTGCCTGTCCTGATCGCGCTGGCGGCGATCATCGTCCTGCCGTTCTTCTTCCAGACGAACTATCACTACCGTGTCGCCACGCTGGTGATGATCAACGGCCTGGCGGTGTTGGGGCTCGTCGTCCTGCTGGGTTATGCGGGGCTCGCGAGCTTGGGGCATGCCGGCTTCTTCGGCATCGGCGCCTATGTCTGCGCGATTCTGCCCGATCGATTCGGCATCCATCCCGTGTTGGCGCTGGCGGCGGGAACCTTCGCGGCCACGATCGCCGGCTGGGCGATCGGCCGGCCGATCCTGCGTCTCAAAGGCCCGTATCTGGCCATCGTCACGCTCGCCTTCGGCGTGCTGGTGACGCTGGTCGCGGGCAATGAACGCTGGCTGACCGGTGGATCGGACGGAATGGCCGTGCAGGTGCCGGCGGTACGTCAGATTTTCCAGGTGCTGGGTTTGCGGCTTTCGACGCCCGCCGCCTGGTATTGGCTGATCGCGCCGATCGCGCTGATCGGCATGTATGTCGCGATCAATCTGCGTCATAGCGCATCGGGCCGCGCCTTGGTGGCGCTGCACGGATCGGACGTCGCCGCCGGCACGCTGGGCGTAGACGTGGCGAAGGAAAAGCTTGCCGCGTTCACGATCGCGTCGGCCTATGCGGGGCTGGCGGGCGCGTTGTTCGCCCAGTTCAACGAGTTCGTCGATCCGTCGGCTGCGCACCTGCTGCATTCGGTCGAATTCCTGACCATGGCCGTGCTCGGCGGTGCCACGTCGGTATCCGGGGCGATGGTCGGTGCGGCGATGCTGACGCTGCTGCCCCAGGTGCTGACCTTCGTGCGCGAGTACGAACAGACCTTCATCGGTTTGATCATGATGGCGACGATGGTCTTCCTGGGCCGCGGCCTGGTGCCTTCGCTACTCGCTTTACGCAAGGGCAACCGCCATGGATGACGTGCTGAACGTCGAGAATCTGTCGGTCGAATTCGGCGGCATCGCGGCCCTGCAATCGGTGGGCATGTCGGCCAAACGCGGACGCGTGACCGCGGTGATCGGCCCCAACGGGGCGGGCAAGACGACATTGTTCAATCTGATTTCCGGCGTCTACCAGCCCAGCGCCGGGCGGCTCGTGCTGGAGGGCATGGATATCGCGCGCAAATCCTTGCACGAACTGGCGCGGATGGGGTTGTCGCGGACCTTCCAAAATCTGCGCATCTTCGACCAGCTTTCGGCGGTCGAGAACGTGATGGTCGGCTTCCATCAGCATCGCCAGGCCTCGCTGCTCGCCAATCTGCTCGGCGCGCCCGGCATGCATCGCGAACGCAAATACATGGCCGAACGCGCGGTCGAATTGCTACGCCGGGTCGATCTCGCCGACAAGGCGGAATGGCCGGCGACGAGTCTCAGCTACGGCCAGATGAAACGGCTGGAGATCGCGCGCAGCTTGGCGACCTCGCCCAAGCTTCTGTTGCTCGACGAGCCGGCGGCCGGCTGCAACGCCGTCGAGACGGCGGAAATCAGGGCACTGATCGAGCAACTGCGTGCCGACGGGCTTTCGATGGTGCTGGTGGAACACGACATGGAAATGGTGATGTCCGTGTCCGACTACGTCTATGTGTTGGACGGCGGGCGAAAGATCGCGCAGGGCATGCCGCGGGAAGTGGCAGCCGATCCGCTGGTCATCGAAGCGTATCTGGGCGTGGAGGCGGATTCCCATGCTTGAGATCACCGCCGTCGCCGCCGCCTATGGCCGGATCGAAGTTCTTCACGGCGTCGACCTGCGGGTCGACGCGGGTGAAATCGTGGCGCTGATCGGCGCCAACGGTGCGGGCAAGACGACGCTGATGCGTTGCGTATCCGGTTTGATGCCGATCAAAAGCGGCGCCATCCGATTCGACGGCGAGGATTTGCGCCGGTGCCCCGCGCATCGGCGCGTCGCGCGCGGCCTCGTCCAATCGCCCGAAGGACGGCAGGTTTTCACCAACCTGTCCGTCGAGGACAATCTGCGCCTGGGCGGCTACGCGCATGGCGGCGCGCTGGACAAGGCGCTTCTCGACGAAGTGTTCGGATACTTCCCGGTGTTGCATCAGCGTTTGACGCAACCGGCGGGCACGCTATCGGGCGGCCAGCAGCAGATGCTGGCGATCGCGCGCGCGTTGATGGGGCGGCCGCGCTGCCTGCTGCTCGACGAACCGAGCATGGGATTGGCGCCGATGATCGTCGCGCAAGTCATGCAGGTCGTCGCCCAGCTCGGCAAGCGCGGCACTTCCATTCTCCTGGTCGAGCAAAACGCGAAGGCCGCTCTCGGCATCGCGGACCGCGCCTACGTCATGTCCGCGGGCAAGGTGCTGCTCGATGGGTGCGCGCGCGATCTGATCGACGATCCCAGGGTCCGTCACGCGTTCCTGGGGCATTAGCGAGCGAAGAGGTAATTCGATGTCAACCCAGCGACAGGATTCAAACGCCGCGGGCTGCCCGTTCCACGGTGCTGCGGCCGCGAAACCGGCGGGCGCGTGCCCGGTATCGCACGACGCGGCCGCGTTCGATCCGTTCCAGGGTCCCTATCAGGTCGATCCGGCGGACGCGTTGCGCTGGTCGCGCGAGCGCGAGCCGGTGTTCTACAGCCCGAAGCTCGACTACTGGGTCGTCAGCCGCTTCGAGGACATCAAGGCGATCTTCCGCGACAACATCACCTTCTCGCCCGAGAACGTGCTCGAGAAAATCACGCCCTTCTCCGACGAAGCGACGCGCGTGTTGCAAAGCTACGATTACGGCATGAAGCGCACGCTGGTGAACGAGGACGAGCCCGTCCATATGGAGCGCCGGCGCGCGTTGCTCGACCATTTCCTGCCGGAAAATCTCGCCAAGCTGGAGGGCGCGATCCGCGGCCATGCGCGCGCGAAGGTCGATGCCTTCATCGACCGCGGCAAGGCCGATTTGGTCGAGGAAATGCTGTGGGAGATCCCGCTGACGGTGGCGCTGGATTTCCTGGGCGTGCCCGAGGAGGACATGGACACGCTGCGGCGCTTTTCGATCGCGCATACGGTCAATACTTGGGGCCGACCGTCGCCCGAAAAGCAGGTCGAGGTCGCGCATTCGGTCGGCAAGTTCTGGCAATTGGCGGGCCGTATCCTCGACAAGATGCGCACCGACCCCGATGGCGAAGGCTGGATGCATTTCGCCATCCGCAAGAACAAGGTGATTCCGGAGGTCGTTACCGACAATTATCTGCATTCGATGATGATGGCGATCATCGTCGCGGCGCACGAGACGACCGCCCATGCCTCCGCCAATGCGATCAAGCTGCTGCTGACCCATCGTCAGGCGTGGGACGATATCTGCGCCGATCCCAAGCTCATTCCCAACGCGGTCGAGGAATGCCTGCGCTACGCGGGCTCGGTCGTCGCGTGGCGGCGCAAGACGACGCGCGCGGTGACGGTGGGCGGCATCGATTTGCCGGCGGGTGCCAAGCTGCTGATCGCGACCGCGTCGGGCAATCACGATTCGCGCCATTTCGAGGACGGCGATTTTTTCGACATCTATCGCGATAACGCGGTCGATCATCTGACGTTCGGCTATGGCAGCCATCAATGCATGGGCAAGAACCTGGCGCGGATGGAGATGCGGATCTTCCTGGAAGAGTTCACGCGCCGTCTGCCGCATATGCGCTTGGTCGACGGCCAGGTCTTCAGCTATCTGCCGAACACCTCCTTCCGCGGCCCCGACCATCTCTGGGTCGAATGGGATCCCGCGCGCAATCCCGAGCGTGCGGACAAGTCGGTCCATGCGCCGCGCGCGTCCTATACGGTTGGCGCGCCGTCGAAGCGCGAGATCGCGCGCGCGGTGCGCGTGAGGACGGTGACGCGCGAGGCCGACGGGATCGTCGGCCTGACACTGGCCGACGCGAAGGGACGCGCTTTGCCGAATTGGGCGGCGGGCGCGCATATCGAACTCATCCATGGCGGATTCGAGCGTAAATACTCGCTGTGCGGCCTTCCCGAAGATCGCGATTACCGCGTCGCGATTCTGCGCGAGGCGGATGGGCGCGGCGGGTCGAAGCATTTCCACGACGCCATCCGCGTGGGTGACGAAATTCTGATTCGCGGGCCGCGCACCCATTTCCGGATCAACGACGCCGCCGCCCGTCACGTGCTGATCGCCGGCGGGATCGGCATCACGCCGATCCTGGCGATGGCCGATCGGTTGAAACGCGACGGCGCGGAATACGAGATCCATTACGCCGGCCGCCGACGCGCCGGCATGGCGTTCGTTGATCGGCTGGCGGCGGATCACGGCGAACGGCTATCGCTGTATATCGGCGCCGAGGGCCAGCGCGCCGATCTCGCGGCGTTGATCGCCGCGCGCAAGCCTGGCACGCAGTTCTACGCCTGCGGACCGGATCGGATGATCGAGGCGTTGCAGGGTTTGACCCGCGATTTGCCGGACGAGATCCTGCGCTTCGAATATTTCGCCGCGGCGTCGGCGGCGGCGCCGGGCGCGCAAGACAGCGCTTTCGAAGTCGAACTCGCGGACTCCAATCTGACGGTGATCGTGCCGCCGGAGGGCACGCTGCTGCAATCCTTGCGCGCGGTCGGAATCGACGTGCCTAGCGATTGCGAGGAAGGGCTGTGCGGCACGTGCGAGGTCGAAGTGCTTGAGGGCGAGATCGAGCATCGCGACCGGGTGCTGACGGCGGCCGAACGCGCGGGTCAGCGCCGGATGATGAGCTGCTGCTCGCGCGCGCGCGGCGCGCGGTTGAAGATCGCGAAGTGACGATGGCCGGGCGTATCGCGGTGCTTGTGACCAAGGCCTGGGATGCGGCCGAGGGGATTCGCGCCCTGGAGCTGACGCCGCAGGACGGCGGCGCTTTCGTCGCGGGCGCGCCGGGCGGGCATATCGATCTGCATCTGCCCAACGGCCTCGTGCGCCAATATTCGTTGTGCAACGGGCCGGCCGAAACCGGCTTCTACCGCATCGCGGTCAAGCGCGAGCCGGCGTCGCGCGGCGGTTCGGCCTTCGTGCATGACGGGCTGAAGCCGGGCGATCTTCTGGAGATCGGCGCCCCGCGCAACAATTTTCCGCTCGCGCAAAGCGACGGGTTCCATCTGTTGCTCGGCGGCGGAATCGGGATCACGCCGCTCTTGGCGATGGCGCGTCATCTCGTGGCGCGCGGGGCGAAGTTCCATTTGTATTACTTCGTGCGCGCGCCGGCGTCGGCCGCCTTTCGCGAAATTCTCGAAAGCGGCGAATTGCGCGCGTCGGCGACGATCCTTGCCGGTCTGGACGCCGACGCGACGCAAGCAGCGCTTGTCCGGACGATCGCGGCGGCGGGCCCGTCGGCGCATGTCTATACTTGCGGGCCGGCGCCCTTCATGGACGTGGCGCTAAGCCTTGCGCGCGCGGCGGGTTTGGCGGAACACCTGCTCCACAAGGAATATTTCTCGGCGCCCGCCGACGCCGTGCCCTTAACGGGCGGTCGGTTTCGGGTCGAAGCCAAGCGCAGCGGCATCGTGGTCGATGTTGACGCGTCGGAAACGATCGTCGCCGCCTTGGCGCGTCAAGGAATCGACGTGCCGGTCTCGTGCGAGCAGGGCGTGTGCGGCACGTGTCTGACGCCCGTGCTCGACGGCGTTCCCGATCATCGCGACATGTACCTGACGGATGACGAGAAGGCGCGGAACGACCGGATGTGCCTTTGTGTTTCGCGCGCGAACTCGCCGTCGCTGACGCTCGATATTTGAGCCTATCGCGCGAATCGCCGCGGGCCGCGGGCGACGAGATTGAAAAGCTCGCTTCGCGTTCCGACGCCGAGCTTCGCGAAAGCGCGCCGCCGATAGGTCACCACCGAATGCGCGGAGATGCCCATATTGAGCGCGATCGATTCCGTGAAATGACCGTCGAGTATCCGTGCGCAAACGTCGATTTCGCGCGCCGACAGTTTTCGTGCCGTTTCGATCGCGGCGAGCTTCTCGCGCCAATCGATGTCGGCCGGGCGGGCGGTCAGGGACGCGTGGCGTTCGACCGCGGCGGCGATCACACCGGCGGCGCCATGGATGAAATTCCATTGCGCATCCGACAGCGCGCCTTTCTCCTCGCCGCGGAAGATGCCGATCGTGATCGCGTCCTCCGGCCGGCGGACGACGATCGCCGTTTTGCTGCGCATCTGCTGATGCCGGTAAAGATCGTTGCGGAACGCCACGTCCCGGATACCCCGCGCTTCGATATGCCGGACATCCAGCCGCCGTTTGGCGAGCGGGCGCGTATGGGAGCGCAAGGGATCGCGCGCGTGGAGAACGGTCGAATAGGCGTGGATCGCGCGCCGCATCGCCGGATCGTCGCCGTCGCTTTCGGCGAACAGCAATTCGACTTGCGCGTCGGGACGATGGCGATAGACGACGAGATGACGGGGGGCGAGCGCGTCGACGGTTTCGGCGAACAGCGTCTTGGCGAAGCGCTCGGTACCGATATCCAGGATGATGTTCTCGAGCATGGCGCCCTCCGGAGCTTTGTTGAGTGCGATTTTACCATTGTCCGGAGACCGCGTTCAATCGATGCCGGCGGCGCTTGTCACCTCCGCAGGGGACTTTGTCGGACCGCAAGGCGGCCCTATCAATGTGGTTATCCTTGCTGGCGGCGCGTCTTTGGGCGGACCCGCGCGGGGGCGGCGGAGGAGGCGAAACGATCGTGACCTTGCGTTATATGTCCGGCTTCGGGAACGAATTCGCGACCGAAGCCATCCCGGGAACGCTGCCGGACGGGCAGAATTCGCCGCAGCGTTGCGCGTACGGGCTTTACGCCGAGCAGCTTTCCGGCACCGCGTTCACGGCGCCGCGCGCTACGAATGCGCGGTCCTGGCTCTATCGGATTTTGCCTTCCGTCCGGCATATCGGGCGATTGCAGCGCATCGATCTGCCGAACTGGAAGTCGCCGCCCCAATCGATCGATCCCGATCTGGCACTCGGGCAGCATCGCTGGGGCCCGATCGCTTTGCCCGATCGGCCCGTCACGTTCGTCGAAGGAATGGCGACGATCACGATCAGCGGCAGCGTCGCCGATCAGGTCGGGACGGCGATTCATATCTTCACGGCGACGGCGTCGATGCGCGACGATTACTTCATGAATGCGGATGGCGAACTGCTCGTCGTTCCGGAGATGGGGCGTCTGCTGCTCTTCACCGAGATGGGGCGGCTTTCGGTCGGGCCGGGCGAGATCGCCGTGCTGCCGCGCGGCGTAAAATTCAAGGTCGAGCTTATCGACGGCCCGGCCCGCGGCTATGTCTGCGAGAATTTCGGCCAGCGCTTCGCGTTGCCCGAATTGGGTCCGATCGGCGCCAACGGCCTTGCCAATCCGCGCGACTTCGAAACGCCGGTCGCCGCGTTCGAGGATCGCGAGACGCCGTCGCGGATGATCGTCAAATGGTGCGGTACGTTCAATGCGGCTGATATCGCGCGCTCGCCGCTCGACGTCGTCGGCTGGCACGGAAACTACGCGCCCTACAAATACGATCTTCGGAAATTCTGCCCGATGGGGCCGATCCTGTTCGACCATGCCGATCCGTCGATCTTCACCGTATTGACGTCGCCGTCGGGCGAGCCGGGCACGGCGAATGTCGATTTCGTGATCTTCCCGGAACGCTGGATGGTCGCCGAGCACTCGTTCCGGCCGCCCTGGTTCCATTCGAACATCATGTCGGAATTCATGGGGCTGATTTACGGCCGCTATGACGCCAAGGAGGAAGGCTTCGTGCCCGGCGGCTTCAGCCTGCACAACAGCATGTTGCCGCACGGGCCCGACAATGACGCGTTCTTGAAGGCGACCAACTCGAATCTGGCGCCGTACAAGCTCGAAAACACGCTCGCCTTCATGTTCGAGACGCGGTTGCCGCAGCAGCCGACGGCGTTCGCGGCGCGATCGCCCAGCCTTCAACGCGGTTATGCCGATTGCTGGTCGAGCTTGACCAAGCATTTCGACGCCGCCGTCCATTCGGGGTCTTCATCGTGAAAAGCTGGATTCAATCGGCGAACGCGCCGGATTGCGAGTTCTCGCCGCGCAATCTCCCTTACGGCGTGTTCAGCGACGGCGACGACCGTCCGCGCTGCGGTGTCGCGATCGGCGATAGGGTCGTCGATCTCGCGCGCTTGGAGGAAGCCGGTGTGCTCAAGCCCGGTGACCGGCCGGTCTTCGACAAGCCGATGCTCAACGCCTTCATGACGTTGGGGCGCGCCAAATGGGCGCAGACCCGCGCGCGCCTTATCGACCTTCTGACGGACGGCGGCGACACGGCCTTGTCGGGCAACACGGCATTGCGGCGCGAAGCGCTTCGGCCGATGAATTCGGTGCGGATGCATTTGCCGATCAAGGTCGCCGGATACACTGATTTTTATGCCGGCAAGAACCATGCGGTGAATGTCGGCACGCTGTTCAGAGGGCCGGAGAACGCCTTGCCGCCAAATTGGCTCAGCATTCCGATCGGCTATAACGGTCGCGCATCGACCGTCGTCGTAAGCGGGACGCCGTTTCGCCGTCCGCTCGGCCAGATGAAGCCGGCCGACGCGGATCTTCCGATTTTTGGCCCCTGCCGGCGGCTCGACTTCGAACTCGAGATGGGAGCCATCATCGGCACTTCGACCGAGATGGGGACGCCCGTGTCTGTGGCGCAAGCCGACGAACTCATCTTCGGCTACGTGCTGCTCAACGATTGGTCGGCACGCGATATTCAGGCTTGGGAATATCAGCCCTTGGGCCCGTTCCAGGCGAAAGTCTTCGCCACGACGGTCAGCCCGTGGATCGTCACGCAAGCGGCGCTGGATCCGTTTCGCGTGTCGACGCCGCCGCGCGAGCGCCCGCTTCTGTCGTATTTGAACGAACCGGGGCCGATGCTTTACGACATCGATCTGGACGTGGCGCTTGCGCCGGCCGGTGCGGGCGAGACGGTCGTCAGCCGGACGAATTATCGCGAAATGTATTATTCGTCGGCGCAGCAGATCGCCCATCATGCGATCGGCGGGTGCCGGATGGAGACGGGCGATTTGATCGGTTCGGGCACCATTTCGGGCAGCGTGGCCGGCAGCCAAGGATCGCTGCTCGAACTGACGAAGGGCGGACGTTCGCCGATCGAGCTAGCGGGCGGCGTACAGCGTAGCTTTATCGAGGACGGCGATACGATCACATTGCGCGGTCGGGCGAAGGGCGACGGATATTTGGTCGGCTTCGGCGCATGTTCAGGGACAGTCTTACCGTCACCCGAACCGCTACGTTGAGCCGGGCGTGGCATTCGACGTTCAGGGCGCTTTCCGTCGCGTCGCGAATCTCCCTTGGGGTTCCATGGGGTTCTATGGGGTTCGAGCGACGGAAAACCCTCGAAATATCAACGCGGCTTGACAGCTCTTAATCAGCGGGTCGTAGGTTCGAGCCCTACATCGCCCACCATCGGCCCCGACGAATAAAAGGCCCCGGTTTCCGACCGGGGTTTTTTTGTTTTATTCCCGGATGATACCGCGTCGGCCGCCAGTACGGCCCTTCAGCCGATATCCGACACGCGCCAATTGAATGCGGATGTTTCGGTCGGGACGATGGCGAGCCGTTTCGGCCGCCGGCCTTTGCCTTATTCCGATCGTACGCCGCCACGCCTTCTATCGTTTCGCGCCGAGCTCACGGAGTAACCGTTTACATTCCACGGCAACAATGGACGCCTAACGGAAGCGCTCGGCCAGTCCGACCGGTTCCGGACGGAACAGACGCGCGTCCATGACGGCGGGATTCGCGGCGATCTCGATCGGGAACGGGATCAAAGACAGGATGTCCCTCGTCATGTCGATGCCCGGCGCGATCTCGATCAACCGCAGCCCCTTCGCCGTGGTCTCGAACACCGCGCGTTCGGTGACGAAAACGGCTTTGCGGCCTTCCGCCATCGCGAACTCTGCATTGTAGCAAAGCTGCTCGACGTTCTGGATGAACTTCCGGTGTGCGCCTTCGCGCACGATGCGCAACATGCCCCGTCCGGTCTCCACCTCGAGCCCGCCCGAGGTGAAGGTGCCGCTGAAGACAACTTTCCTCGCGTTCTGGCTGATATTGATGAATCCGCCGACGCCGACAATCTTCGTGCCGAAGCGGCTGACATTGACATTGCCGCGCGCATCGACTTGGGCGAAAGACAGGAACGCGATATCCAAACCGCCGCCGTCGTAGAAGTCGAATTGGTAGGGTTGATCGACCACCGCGTCGAAATTCTGCGCGGCGCCCGAGTCGACGCCCGTCAATGGGGCGCCGCCGATGAAGCCCTGCTCGTTGGTGAGGACGAAGCGATCGAGGATGTTCTCCTCCGACGCGACGGCGGCGATACCGGTAGAGATGCCGGAGCCCAGATTGCATATCGCGCCGGAAACGATCTCCATCGCGGCGCGTCTGGCCACGATCTTGCGCACGTCGAAGGGCACCTGCTTCAGCGCCGTTTGCGGGACTCTGAACTCGCCCGCGTAAGCGGGGCTGTATTCAGTCGTATATGTCTGCGTTTGATCGGGATCGACGACGACGAAGTCGACCAGGATGCCGGGGATTTTCACAGCGCGCGCCGGCAACGTGCCGCGGCGCGCGAGGCGCTTCACCTGGACGATCACGATGCCGCCTTGGCGTCTCGCCGCCTGGGCGCTCGACAGCATCTCGCCGAGAATGGCTTCGTGCTCCATCGTCACGTTGCCGTCCTCGTCGGCGGTCGTCCCGCGCAGGACGGCGACGTCGATCGCGAACGGCTTGAAACGCAGATACTCCTTGCTGTCGAGCGTCAGCAATTCGACGAGATCCTCCTTCGCGCTGGGGCTTTGGCGTCCGCCGCCGTGGCGCGGATCGACGAAACTATGTAGCCCCGTGCGCGTCACCAAACCGGGGCGGCCGGCGGCGATCTCGCGCAGCAGCAGCGACAACGCGCCCTGCGGCAAGGTGTAGGATTCGATCGCGTCCTTCCGCGCGAGCTCGATCAGCGGCGGCGAGTCGATCAGCGCGCTGGTTAGCGACCGTTTGAGCATGCCCGGATGGCGGAACCGGGCCGCACCCTTCGTCCGGCGGTCGCCGATGCCGACGACGTGGATGAGCGTCATACCGGCGGGCGAGCCGGACTCAATATATCGGCGCTCGATCGCTTCCAGCACCTTCTCCGGGATGGCGTGTCCGCCGCCCGACCCGCTGACGAGGACGCTTGCCCCGTTCGGAATCAGAGATGCCGCATTGTCCGCCGTTACAATCTTCATTCGAATCCCCCCGGTTCGTCATGATGTCGCTCGCGCGTGTTGACGGGCGCACCAAAATCCTGTAACCGGTTACATATTGTCGGCTCCGAAGTCAATTCGGTCGGTTGCCGGCATCGCCGCGTCGAAAAATCGATCGCGGATCGTCAGGGAGGATACGAGTGAGCGGCGTGGCCAACTCCGAGAAGACCGCAATCCCATCGTTCGTGCCGCGCCGGCGTGGGCCCCTCGCGCGCGCGCTGCTGGCGCTCGGCTGGAGCGTGTTGCCGCCATTGTCGTTCGTCGCGATCGTGTCCGCCTGGTGGGCGGCCGTTCACCAGTTCAAGATTCCCGCTTATCTGCTGCCGGGACCCGATGCGGTGTTTCGCCGGCTGATTGCCGATGCGCCGATGTTGTGGACGCATTCCCAGGTCACGCTGACCGAAATCGTCGCGGGCTTCGCGTTGACGGTCGTGACCGCCATTCCGGCCGGCCTCGTGATCGCGTTGTCGCGTTTGGCCAAGCAGACGCTTTATCCGCCGATCGTCCTTTTGCAGCTTGTGCCCAAGATCGCGGTCGCGCCGTTGTTCCTCGTCTGGCTGGGCTTCGGGATCGAATCGAAGATTTTGCTGACGACGCTGATGACGTTCTTTCCCTTGCTGATCGCCAGCATCAGCGGCTTTCAGATTCTCGATCCGCGCTACCTGTATCTGACGAAATCGATGGGCGCCACGATCTGGCAGACGTTCCGGTATTTGCGCTTTCCCGCGGCACTTCCGGTGATTTTCGCGGGGCTGAAGACCTCGGCGACGATCGCCGCGACGGCCGCGATCGTCGCCGAGTTCGTCGGTGCCAACCAGGGGCTGGGCTACGTGCTTTTGCGCGGCACCAGTCAGATGGACCTCGAATTGACCTTCGCGGTTCTCGTCGTTCTTACCGTCATCGGAATCATCATCAACTACGCCGTGGAGATCGCGGAGTGGGTGATGACGCCCTGGCAGCGGATCAGCCGCGGCTAAGGCGCGAATCGAATCAAATCGCAAAACAGGGAGGAATGAATATGCGCATCGGACGAATTCTCGCGGCCGCCATCGGAGCGGCGTCGATGGTCCTCGCCGTCGCCGACGCGTCGGCGCAAACGAAGCTGACGTTCCAGCTGAACTGGACGGCGGGCGGCCCCAATGCGGGCTTCGCGGCCGCGGTCGGCGAAGGCTATTACCGGGCGGCCGGGCTCGACGTGACGATCGTGCAGGGCAACGGCTCGGGTAACACCGCACAGCTCGTCGCGAACGGGCGCGCGCAGATCGCTTATGCGGACGCGGTCGCGGTCAGCCAACTGATCGCGCGCGGCGCCCCCATGACGATCGTTTCGACGGTCTATCAGTCGAATCCGAACGAAGTTTCGGCGCTGAAGAAGGCGAACATCAAGTCGATCAAGGATCTCGCTGGCAAGCGGGTGGGGTTGCCCGCCGGTTCGTCGCAAACGACGATGCTGCCGTTGTTCCTGAAGGCCAACGGCTTGAAGGAAAGCGATATGACGCTGATGAACATGCCGCCGGCGTCTATGGTGCCGGCCCTGCTGCAGGGGCAGGTCGACGCGATCCTGGGTTCGATGGACGCCTATCAGATCCAGCTCGAAGCGCAGGGCGCCGAACTCGACAATTATCGGTTTGCCGATTACGGCGTGCCGACGGTCAGCACCTCGATCTTCGCGTCGACCGCGTTCACGCGCGAACAACCCGACGTGCTGCGCAAGTTCATCGCCGCGAGCTTGAAGGGCTGGGGTTTCGCGATCGACAACCCGGCGCGCACGGTCCAGCATCTGCGCACGGTATTCCCCGAGGTGAACGAGAAGCTCGCCGCGTCCGAACTGGCGGCGATCGGGCCGTTGTTCTGCTCGGGCGACGCGAAATATCTCGGCAAGGCGGAAGACGCGCACTGGACCCGCACGCAGGCGCTGTTGTCGGAAGTGGGCTTGCTGCCGGCCGGGCAGGATCCGAAGAGCTACTACACCAACGCGTTTCTGCCGCCCGACGCGGAAATGCGCGCTTGCAAGTGAACGCGGACAATTGACGGGAGACCCGGCATGACGAGCGAAAGAAGGATCGGATATCGCTACGAGGATCTTCACGTGGGGATGCGTTTCCGCAGTCCCGGACGGACGATCGGCGAAGCGGATCTGATCGGCTTCGCGGGCCTTACGGGCGACTTTTCGGAGTTGCACACGAGCGAGGTCTACGGGCAAGCGAGCCAATTCGGCCGTCGCGTCGCCCACGGCATGCTGGGCCTTGCCTACGCCCACGGATTGATGTGGGCCCGGACGGGCGAATTGCGGGAAACCGCGATCGCCTTTCTGGGAATATCCGACTGGAAGTTCGTCGGTCCGATTTTCATCGGCGATACGCTCTTCGTGAATTATCGGATCGTCGAATTGCGCGACAGCAAGTCGCGCCCAACGCAGGCGATCGCGAATTTCGAGGTCGAGCTCGTCAACCAAGACGGCGCCATCCTGCAGAAGGGCCATAAGGCGCTTCTGGTGTCGAAAGTGCCGCTCGCCGCCGTCGCGGCATCGCGCGATACGAAAGGCGAGGGATAACGTGACCGCACCGACCAACAACGCGCCCGGCTCGGGCGTTCCGATCGAGATCCGGAACGTCGCGAAGGTCTTCGGCGAGGAGACTTCGCGGCCGTTTCAAGCGTTACGCCCGGTCAACGCGACGATCGACGCGGGCGCCTTCGTTTCGGTCGTCGGCGCTTCGGGGTGCGGTAAAAGCACTTTGATGCTGATGGTCGCCGGGCTTCTGCCCGCATCGGCGGGGGAGATCGTCGTCGCGGGCCGGCGCGTCGATCGTCCGATAACGGATGTCGGTATCGCCTTTCAGGATCATTTGCTGCTCGATTTCCGAACCGCGTTCGAAAACGTGATGCTGCACGCCGATATCCGGGGCATGGATCGCGCGCCGCTCGAGAAGCGCGCGCGCGAACTCTTCGCGCAGCTCAAACTCGAGCATGCGATGTCGAAATATCCCTCGCAGCTGTCCGGCGGCATGCGCCAGCGCGTATCGTTGATCCGCACGCTGGTTCACGATCCCGCCGTGATTTTGATGGACGAGCCTTTCGGCGCTCTCGACGCGTTGACGCGGCTGGAAGTCCGCGCCGATCTCGAAGACCTCTGGCTGCGTCGCCGGCCGACGGTTCTGTTCATCACGCATAGCGTGGAGGAGGCGGTCGGGCTGTCCGACCGCATACTCGTGATGAGCCCGAGCCCCGGCGAAGTCATCGACGATATCGAAGTGACGCTGCCGCGCCCGCGTCCGCTCGTGCTTGGCGACGCGCCGGAATTCACCGCCTATGTCGATCGCATCCATCGGCATTTCGCGAGGATCGGCGTCCTGCACGGCGTCGATCCAAAACGCCGCGCGGCGCGCTGAGAACGGGCGCGCGGGCGATGATCGAGACGACGAAAGACGGCGCGATCGCGGAAATCGCGCTGCGCAACGGTCCCTTGAATCTCGTCACCCGCGACGCGTTGCGCGCGCTCAATGCGGCGATCGACGCTTTGGCGAAGGATCGGGACGTGCGCTGCGTCGTTCTGCACGGCGGCGACGCGCGGGCCTTCTGCGCGGGCAGCGACATCAAGGAATTCGCCCATCTTCGCGGCAATGCGAGCGAGGACAAGATACTGTTCGAAGATATGGTGCTGCGAAATCTCGCGCGCCTGCCGATGCCGACGATCGCGGCGATCGACGGCCCGGCGCTGGGCGGCGGGCTGGAACTGGCGCTCGCTTGCGATTTGCGCGTCGCCGCCGCGGGCGTCGCATTGGGACTGACCGAATCGCGCCTTGGCGGGCTTGCGGCGAACGGCGCCGTCCGGGCGGCGCGGCTCGTCGGCCCGGCCCGGGCCAAAAGACTGTTGTTTATGGGGGAAACGATCGACGCGCGGCTCGCCCTGGAATGGGGGCTCGTCGATCGCGTGACCGCCGACGCGACCGCCCTCGACGCCGCGCGCGATTGGGCCAAAGTGATCGCGGCGCGCGGTCCGATCTCGAACCGCTTGGGCAAAATGCTGATCGAGAAATCCTTGGACGAGGCGTTGGATTCGGCGCTTGGCGCTTCGACGGTCGCGCAACAAGCGATTTTCGATTCCGACGATCTGCAAGAGGGAATGCGCGCGTTCTTCGCCAAAAGAAGCCCGGTTTTTCGCGGAAGTTGATGGTGCAATTAGAAGAAAGCGCTTTCATGCGAAGCGCATATCATTGATATGACGAACCGCCACGCATCGCCGACCGTCGAGTAACCGCGAGATATATCAATAAAAACGGTGATACTTCGCCCGGCACGCGGAATGTCGTTGACGGACGCATAATGTATGCGGTTACATAAAGACAACGCCGTCCGAAGGACGGTTTATCGGGAGGAGATCACGCCGTGAAACAAGGGGCTATTGCGGCTTTCGTTGCCGCGGGATTGATGGCGGGCGCCGTGTCGGCGCAAGCCCAGACGCAGGATATCGAAGTTCTCCACTATTGGACCTCCGGCGGCGAATCCAAAGCCGTCAACGTGCTGCGCCAGCGGCTCGAGAAAGAGGGCATCAATTGGAAGGACTCCGCCATTGCCGGCGGCGGCGGCGCCAATGCGATGACTGTGTTGAAGACGCGCGCCGTGTCCGGCGATCCGCCCGCAGCCGTTCAGATGCGTGGCCCCGTCATTCAGGATTGGGCCGATCAAGGCGCGCTCGTCGGATTGAACGCGATCGCCGGGAATTGGAGCCGCGAATTGCCGCCCGCAATCGACGCGGCGCTGAAATACAAAGGCACCTATTACGCGGTTCCGCATTGGATCCACCGCGTCAATTGGATGTACATCAACAAGCCCGCCCTCGATAAGGTCGGCGGCAAGGTCCCGACGACTTGGAGCGAACTTTTCGATCTCGCCGACAAGTTCAAGGCGGCGGGTATCATTCCTATCGCGCATGGCGGCACGCCGTATCACGACGGCGTGTATTTCGAAGGTATCGTGCAGTCGATGGGGGTGGACTTCTATCGCAAGGCGATCCTCGAACAGGACCAAGCGACGCTGACCTCGCCGAAGATGGTCGAAGTCTTCGACATTCTGCGCAAATCGCAGCGCTATTTCGACGACGGCATCCAAGGCCGTCCGTGGAACATCGCGGCGGCGATGGTGATCGAAGGCAAGGCCGGCATGTTGTTCATGGGCGACTGGGCCAAGGGCGAGTTCGCGAACGCCAATAAGGTGCCGGGTGTCGATTATGTCTGCGCCGCGCGGCCGGGGACCGAAGGGATGTTCACGTTCATCGCCGACACCTTCGTCTTCTTCAAGCAGCGTAACCAGCCCGCGACGCCGGCGCAGAACAAGCTCGCGTCGATGATCATGGACCCGACGTACCAGGCGGAAGCGGCCCTCTACAAAGGCGCCATTCCGGCGAACACGACGGTCTCGCTGTCCAATTTCGACGATTGCGCGAAAAAGTCGTCGACCGACATGCAAGGCGCGTCGCGCGCGAACGGCCTGGTCCCGGCGATGAACCAGGGAATTCCGGAGGCGATGCTGGGCGCGGTCCGCGACGTCGTCACGCGGTTCCTCAACTCGAACCAGGACTCGCAAAGTGCGGTTCAGGCTTTGGCCCGTGCCGCGCGCAACAACTGACGTCGTAAAGTTAGGTTAGAATGCGGCTTGCGGGACCGGTGGCGGTCCCGCAAGCCGAAACTTCGAGCGCCACCCCACGCGCGCTCGCCCAAGTACCGAAGCGAAACGAGACGTAAGCAATCCGAGGACGTCGAACGCCCGTGACGAATACCCGCCGCTTCCCCGCGCTATCGATCTTGTTCGATCGTTGGCTTCCCGCCGTCGTCCTCGCCCCCAGCGTCGCGGCGAGTTTGTTGTTCGTCTATGTATTCGTGATTTTGAACGGATATCTGTCCTTCACGAATTCGCGGTTGCTTCCGCGTTACGAATTCGTCGGCCTCGACCGTTATCGCGAACTGTTCGACAACGACGTCTGGTGGGAATCCGTCGCCAATCTGTTTTGGTTTGCGGCGCCGTTTATCGTGGTTTCGACGATCATCGGCTTGACCCTCGCCATTTTGCTGGATCAGCGCATCCGCGCGGAAGGCGCGCTGCGCGCGATCTATCTTTATCCGCTGGCGCTTTCCCAGGTTGTCGCGGGCACCGCGTGGCAGTGGCTGATGAACCCGTCGCTCGGGCTTTCGCATGTCGCCGAGCAGCTCGGGTGGCGCGGCGCCAGCTTCGATTGGCTCAGCGATCCCAACCGGGCGATTTTCTGCGTCGTCATCGCGGCGGTGTGGCAATGCACCGGCTTCGTCGCGGCCTTGTTCCTCGCGGGCTTGCGCGGCGTGGACGAGGAGATCGTCAAGGCGGCGCAAGTCGACGGCGCGTCGAAGCCGCTGATCTATCGGCGTATCGTCTTGCCGACGATCCGCCCGGTGTTCTTCTCGGTGATGCTGATATTGACGCATCTCGCGATCAAGACGTTCGACCTGGTGGTCGCGATGACGGCCGGCGGCCCGGGAACCTCGACGATTCTTCCGACCATTTTCATGTACACCTACGCTTTCGAGCGCGGCCGCATGGGAATCGGCGCGGCGTCGGCGATGATGATGCTGGCGATGGTCGTCGCGATCCTCGTGCCGTTGATGTATCTCGAATCGAAGGCGACGCGAAATGCCGCGTGACGTCACAATCGGCCGGGTCGCGATCTACGCGACGCTGATCGTATCCGCGTTGATCTTCCTGACCCCGATCTACGTGACGATCGTCACGTCGTTCAAGTCGCTCGAGGAGCTGCGCCGCGGCGATTTGCTCGCCTTGCCGGCGCGGTTCGAATTCGCCGCCTGGATCAAAGCGTGGAGCACGGCGTGTACGGGCGTGCGTTGCGACGGCCTGCAGCCCTTCTTCTTCAATTCCGTGAAGATGGTGATCCCGGCCGTCCTGCTGTCGTCCCTCTTGGGATCGATCAACGGCTACGTGCTCGCCCAATGGCGGTTTCCGGGCGCCGATATCGTGTTCACGGGCCTGCTCGTCGGCTTCTTCATTCCCTTTCAGGCGATCCTGTTGCCGGCGGCCCAGTTCCTCGGCTTCTTCGGCATCGCCAATACGATCGGCGGATTGATCCTGATCCACGTCGTTTACGGCATCGCCTTCACGACGATGCTGTTCCGGAACTTCTACGTGAATATTCCGGTCGAGCTCGTCAAAGCCGCGCGGGTCGATGGTGCTGGGCTGTTCATGATCTATCGCCGGATATTCCTGCCGTTGTCGCTGCCGATCTTCATGGTCTGCATCATTTGGCAGTTCACCCAGATCTGGAACGACTTCCTTTTCGGCGTCGTCTTCTCGGGTCCGGCGGCCCGGCCGGTCACGGTGGGGCTCAACAATCTCGTCAACACCTCCGAGGGCGTGAAGGAATTCAACGTCGATATGGCGGCGGCCCTCATCACGGCGCTGCCGACGCTTCTCGTCTACATTCTCGGCGGCCGATATTTCGTTCGCGGCCTGATGGCCGGCGCAGTCAAGGGCTAGAACATGACCGGTCTCAGTATTCGCGGCGTCCACAAGACGTATCCCAACGGCGTCGAAGTGCTGAAGGGCATCGACATCGATATCGCGGAAGGCCAGTTCCTGATCCTGGTCGGCAGCTCGGGTTGCGGCAAGTCGACCCTGCTCAACATGATCGCCGGGCTGGAGACGATCTCGCGCGGCGAGATCTGGATCGGGGGCCGTCTCGTCAACGACCTGCCGCCCAAAAGCCGCGACATCGCGATGGTGTTCCAATCCTACGCGCTTTATCCGACCATGACCGTGCGCGAGAACATCTCGTTCGGCCTGGAGGTGCGGAAAATCCCCCAAGCCGAGCAGAAGCGCATTGTCGATACCGTCGCGGAATCGCTGCAGATATCGCACTTGCTCGATCGCCGACCGCGCCAGCTTTCCGGCGGGCAGCGTCAGCGCGTGGCCATGGGGCGCGCTTTGGCGCGCAATCCCACGCTGTTCCTGTTCGACGAGCCGCTGTCCAATCTCGACGCGCAGCTGCGCTTGGAGATGCGCGCGGAAATCAAGATGATGCATCGGCGTCTGGGTAAGACGATCTGCTATGTGACGCACGATCAGATCGAGGCGATGACGCTGGGCGATCGGATCGCCGTCATGAAGGACGGCGTGGTCCAACAACTCGGCAATCCGCGCGAGATCTACGATTCGCCCGCCAATATGTACGTCGCCGGTTTCATCGGGGCGCCGCCGATGAACTTCGTGCCCGGCAGGCTCGAGAAGGCCGGCGCCGGCTACGGGATCTCGGTCGATACGCGGGTCGCTCGCGGATTGCTGCGTTGCATCTCGCTGGACGGAAACTACGACGCGCATGTCGGCAAGGATGTCGTGCTCGGCATTCGGCCCGAACGCATCACGGACAGCCTCTCGGTCCGCGAAGGGCTCGCCGAACTTCAGATGCTCGAGGTCAAGGTCGATCTGGTCGAGCCCACGGGCCCCGATACGCTCGTATTCACCGAGTTGAACGGCCGGCGCGCGCTGTGCCGCGTGCATCCGGGCGCCGAGCCGCGGCCGGGTCAGTCGGCCAAACTGGCGTTCGACCTCTCGAAATCCGTCCTGTTCGATCCGGTCACCGGCGCGCGCCTGACGAAAGCCGGGGCGTAATGTCGGCGGACGCCACGCTGCGGCGCGCGCTCGACGGGGGCCAGGTTTACGCGCCGCTCGTCCTCAATCCGCTGATGGCGAAATACGCCGAAGCGGCGGGGTTCAAAGCGGGTTATGTCGGCGGCGGTGCGCTCGGTTTCCTCAACGGTGGTCTCGAAGCGAATCTCGGCCTTGAGGAGATGGTGCGCACGGGTGTGTCCATCCGCGCACAAAGCGGCATTCATTTGATTATGGACGGGACGTGCGGCTGGGGCGATCCGGTGCATTTGCGCCATGTCGTTCCGCATGCCGAAGCCGCCGGATATGCCGCGATCGAGATCGAGGACCAGGTGCTGCCCAAGCGCGTGCATCATCACGCGGGTATCGAGCATTTGGTGCCGATCGAACTAATGGCCGGGAAGATCGAGCAGGCCGTCGCCGCGCGCCGATCGCGCGAATTCCTGGTGATCGCGCGGACCAACGGCGTGCGCGCCACCGACCGCGACGACGCGATGCGCCGCGCGGAAGCTTATGCGCGCGCCGGCGCGGATATTCTGCTGCCGATGGCGCGGTCGGCCGAGGATCTGCGTTACTTCGCCGAACGGTTGCCGGCGCCGCTGATGTATTTGGTGCCGCTGGGCGGATTGGGCGAGATGTCGCTGTCGCTCGACGAGATGGCGGCTCTGGGGTACGGCCTCATCGGCGATCCGGCGACGCCGATTTTCGCCATGGCCCGGGCATTGCGCGCCTCCTACGCGGCGTTGGCACGGCGCGAGCGCGACCCAACCGTGGGCGGCGACGGCGCCGTCGAGGAGCGGCGTATCTACGAATTGCTGGGTCTGGAAGCGCTGCTGGAGATCGAGCGCCGGACGCACGGCATCCGGCGCTGATCTTCGGGCGTTCAGATTTTCAGGCCTTCGCCGCGATTCCAGGCTTGGCCCATCGCGTCGTTATAGGGCACGACCGTTTGGGCTTGTTCGCCCAGACCGGAAATCCCCAAGCGCATCGTGTCGCCGGCCTTCATGAAAACCGGCGGCTTCATGCCGAGTCCCACGCCCGGCGGCGTGCCCGTCGTCACGATATCGCCGGGCGTCAACGCGACGAAGCGGCTGAGATACGCGACGATATGCGCGATCGTGAAGATCATGCGCTTCGTCGTCCCGGTCTGGACGCGCTTCCCGTTGAGATCGAGCCAGAGATCGAGATCCTGCGGATCCTTGATCTCGTCGGCGGTGACGAGCCAAGGGCCGGCCGGCGCGAAGGTCGGATAGCTCTTGCCCTTCTGCCATTGGCCTTCCCACTCGATCTGAAACTCGCGCTCCGAGATATCGTTCATGACGAAATAACCGGCGACATGTTTCAACGCGTCGGCTTCGGAAACGTGCCAAGCCGGCAAGCCGATGACGAAGGCGAGTTCGACTTCCCAATCCAGCTTGCGCGAGCCCGGCGGCAGGATCACCGGATCGAACGGGCCGCTGAGCGCTTGGGCATGCTTGGCGAACAGGATCGGCTGCGTGGGGATCGGCGCGTTGGTTTCCTCGGCGTGATCGGTGTAGTTGAGCCCGATGCACAGCAGATTGCGCACGTCGCCGATCGGCGCGCCGTAGCGCGGCTTGCCGGGGACGGCCGGAAGCTTCGAGATATCGAGCGCCCGTAGCTTGTCGAGCGTGTTCGGCGACAGCGTGGCGCCGGTGATATCGGGAATGACGGACGAAAGGTCGCGTATCGCGCCGGCCGCATCGAGAATACCGGGGCGTTCTTGTCCGCGTTCGCCGTATCGGACGAGCTTCATGGCGTATCTCCCTGATTGATGCGACCGGATGCGTCGCTGTTCGGAAATGTATCCGGTTACATTTGGATTATCAACGCCGGATGCCGGGTTAGCGGCGGCGCGCTGCCGATCGGGGGGCGGGGCCTGCGGATTTCCGGACGACGATCTCCGCGTCGCACTCGAACGGAACCTGCGCGTCGCTTCCCTCCAATCGGGCGATGAGGTGTGCGACGGCGAAGCGCCCGACCAAGTCACTCTGTACGCGGATCGTGGTAATGGACGGCGAAATCTGGGCCATGATCTCGATATCGTCATAGCCGACGATCGAGACGTCGTCGGGCACGCGCAGCCCCATCTCCTGTGCCTCCAGCACCGCGCCGATCGTCAAATAGGGATTGCCGCAGACGATCGCCGTGGGGCGGGGCGACGTCGTCATCAACTGGCGACACAGCTTGCGGCCTTCGTCGATCGACCATCTTCCGAACAGCATATGCTGCGGGCGGATCGCGTAGCCGCGTTCGGCGAGCGCGTCTTTCGTGCCTTCCAGACGCGCAAGCGCGCGATCGTTGCTCTCGGTCGACTGCGCGATCGTCGCGAAATCTGTGTGCCCGAACTCGATCAGGTACTTCGTCAGGCGATATAGGGCTTTTCGATTGTCCGGCCCGACGCATGTCCCGTGCGCGGCCTGATCGTAGACGAAAGTGTTTATCGTCGGGACGCGCTGGCGCTCCAGAAAAGCCGCGAGATCCGCGTGATGCGACTGTCCGACGAGGATGAGTGCGTCCACGCCGCGCTCGACGAATTTACGAGCTTGTTGCAATTCTTGCTCGGGGTCGTACTCGGAGCAGGCGAGCAGCAGCGTATAACCGCGTTTCAGAAGCTCGTCTTGAATCGCGTGCGCGGCTCGCGCGAAATCGCCGTGGGTCAGGGTGGGGAATACGGCGCCGAATACGCCAGACCGGCGGGTGGCCAATGCGCGTGCCGCACCGTCCGGAACCCAGCCCAAACGCTCGACGACGGAGGCGATCCGTTCGCGCAGCTCCTGCGAAACGACTTCGGGCTTGTTGATGGCGCGCGATACCGTCGCGGTCGATACGCCGGCGGCTTTCGCGACCTGGCGCAAGCCCACATTGCCCGCCGGCTTGGCCGGTGCCGGCTTGGCGTCGGGTTGTTTTACTTGCGCCCGCTTTGCCCGCGTCGCGGGACGGTGTTTCGTCGACAAAAAAAGCTCCCCGGCGACGGTCGAAAGGCCGTCGATATCACGCTAGCGCGTCGGCACCGTTTGGCGCAACTCCTCGGAAGATAACGCATATTGAAGCGAATAGATTCCGCGCTCGAAGCGCTCGACGCCGGCGTCTTGAAGGGCGGGCGCCTGCAACACGCTGTGGCAAGCGTCGAAAAGCGCGTCGACGCCAACAGCTTCCACCATTATCAGCCAACCGATCGTCGCATCGGTTCCGCCCCGCAACTTCATTTCGGCGGTCGGCGCGCCGGCCGGCGGCGCCTCGCCGGCCGCGAGATGCGCGCCGACGATGCCGGGTGCCGCCATCGCATCGCCCAGCAAGCGCGCGATGTTCGCCGCGAACCGCGCCGGCGCCAACTCGGACGTCGCGCGGAAGGTCGCGATATGGGCGCCGCCGCCGAACCCGAACGAATGCGTGACGCCGCAGATCGTACGCGACGTATTCTTGAAATGCGCGACGACGCGTTTGGTCCAATCGCTTGGCGCGTTCAATCGCTCGACATAAGCGGTGGAGCGCAGCGTATCCGGCGTTTGCGTCTCATAGAAATTGAAATATTTGGGCGTGCCTTCGACGGCCACGTAACGCCGGCCGCGCAAGAATCCAGCGACGCCGACCCGCTCGGGAATGTGCTCGCGGACATGCCATTCGGCGAATGCCGCCTCGGCCTCCGGCGCGATGTCGTTCCAGATCGCGAGCAATCCTTCGCCGAGCAGCGGCATTTCTTCCTCCATTGCCCCGGTCGAGCCCGCGGCATGATTGTTGACGATATCTTTGTAACCGGTTACAGAATTGCTGGAAATTGTCAATCCCGACCCGGATCGGGAGCGATGGGGAGAGAACGGTATGAAAGTCGTTGAGGCTTCTGAGATCGCCAGCATCATCGAACCCGGCGACAGTATTCTGGTGAGCGGCTCGGGCGGCGGACATGGTGTGCCGGAAACGATCTTGGCGGCGATCGAGGCGCGTTTCCTCGAGCAGGGCCAGCCGCGCGACCTGACCTTGATCCATGCGGTGGGCATCGGCGATCGCCAGCTTCAAGGTGCGGCGCGCTTCCGTCATCCGGGAATGCTGAAGCGCAGCATCACGGGCGCGCTGATCGACTCGCCGCCTTTGATCCAATTGGCGCTCGACGACAAGATCGAAGCCTATTCGATTCCGCAAGGCGTGATCGCGCAGCTGACGCGCGAGATCGCGGCCGGACGCCCGGGCCTGATTACGCGAACCGGCCTCAACACTTTCGTCGATCCCCGCCAGCTGGGCGCGCGCCAAAGTAAATGCGCGAAGGAGGATCTGGTCGAACTCCTGACGATCGACGGACAGGAGTGGCTCCGCTTCAAGCCGTTTCCTTTGGATGTCGTGCTGCTGCGGGGAACGTCCGCCGACGAGGACGGCAACGTCACGATGGAACACGAAGCGATCCCCGGCGAAATGCTGTCGAGCGCGCAAGCGGGCCGCCGTCTCGGCGCCGCGGTCGTCGTCCAGGTCAAGCGCCTGGCGAAGCGCGGCACGCTCAATGCCCGCCAGGTGAAGATCCCGGGCATCCTGGTCGACTACATCGTGGTGGATCCCGAGCAGCGCCAGACATACGCGACGGTCTACAATCCCGCCTATTCGGGCGAGCTGCGCGTTCCGTTGGAGAACTTGAAGCGTCTGCCGTTCTCGGAACGCAAGATCATCGCGCGTCGCGCGGCGATGGAGATCGTGCCGGGGGCGATCTGCAATCTTGGCGCCGGCATTTCGACGGGCGTATCCGCCGTCGCGGCCGAGGAGAACATTCTCGACAGCATCGTGCTGACGAACGAGCAAGGCTTCATCGGCGGCGCGCCGCTGACGGGCCCGGATTCGGGCACCGCGCAGAACTATGACGCGATGGTCGATCAGCCTTACCAGTTCGATTTCTACGACGGCGGCGGTCTCGACGTCGCGTTCCTATCCTTCGTCGAAGTCGATCCGTCGGGAAACGTCAATATCAGCCGTTTCGGCGACAAGATCGTCGGCATCGGCGGGTTCATCAATATCAGCCAGAACGCCCGGAAGGTCGTCTTCAGCGGCACGTTCACGGCCGGCGGGCTGCAAATCGCGATCGAAGGGGGACGATTGAAGATCGTCCGCGAGGGGCGGCACGCCAAGTTCGTCCCGGCGATCGAACAGATTTGCTACAACGGCAAGATGGCGGAAGCCGAAGGGCGCGCGGCCGTTTTCGTGACCGAACGCGCCGTGTTCCACGCCACGGCGAAGGGACTTCGGCTCGTCGAAGTCGCGCCGGGGATCGACATCGAGCGCGATATTCTCGCGCATATGGCGTTCAAGCCGCTGATCGCGGACGACATCCGCACCATGGATGCACGGCTGTTCGCGGATGCGCCGATGGGACTGGCCGCCGATATCGCAAAAGCGAGCCGCGCCGCGCGGACGCCGCGCCGCGTCGTGCGGCGGGTCTGAGGAAAGGACACGACAATGCCGGATTCGCATTCCAAAATTCCGGACGAGGTCGCCTATGTCAACGGCCGTACGCGGTTGTTCGGCATCGTCGGTCATCCGATCGAGCAGGTGAAATCGCCGGAACTGTTCGGCGCCGAATTTGAGCGCCGGGGCGTGAACGCGTTGATGCTGCCGCTGCATGTGCTGCCGGATGAATTCGACGCGACGATCGGCGGTTTGATGCGTCTGGCCAACCTCGACGGGTTGGTCTTCACGATTCCCTACAAGGCGCGGGCGGTGCCGCTCGCCGGGAAGATCGGTTCGAACGGCACGAAGGTCGGCGCCATCAACGCCCTGCGCCGAAACGCGGACGGTGGCTGGGAAGGCGATATCTTCGACGGGATCGGCTGCGTCGAGGCGTTCCGTCGGCGTGGCTTGGGATTCAAGGGCAAGACCGTGCAGATCCTCGGGGCTGGCGGTGCCGGTGCGGCGATCGCCGTCGCCGTCGCGCATGA
Organism: Tagaea sp.; assembly: GCA_965228135.1. GTDB lineage: Bacteria > Pseudomonadota > Alphaproteobacteria > CACIAM-22H2 > CACIAM-22H2 > Tagaea. The sequence continues at coordinate 1,786,023 of OZ245798.1, read as the reverse complement.
AGCGCCCGCAAGATTGCGGCTGTTCGATCCGGACGCGGCGCGGGCGGCCGAATTGGCGGCGCGCGTGAAGCGTGTCGATCCGGCGATCGACACGACGACCGGCCCGGCGAGCGTGGAGGGCGCCGATATTCTTATCAACGCGTCGCCCATCGGTATGCTGGGCGACGCCCGCCTGCCGTTGCCGGTCGAAAAGCTCGCCGCCGGACTCGTCGTATTCGATGCGGTGGTGAAGCCGGAAGTCACGCCGCTGCTGAAGCTCGCGCGCGAGGGCGGCTGCGTCGCCTTCGGCGGCCGCGAAATGATGCTCGGGCAGATCAGCAAGATGGTCGATTTCTTCGGCTACGAGGCGGCGCGATGAACGACGCGCGCGTTCTTATCGTCGGCGGCGGGGGCATGCTGGGCCGCAAGCTCGCGCGCCGCTTGCTGGCGCAAGGCCGCATCGGCAAGCGTGCCCTTGGTTCCGTGCATCTTGTCGATCTCAAGGCGCCCGATGTTGCCGATCTCGGTACGGCGGCGTCCGCCGAAGCCGTGGATATCGTTGCGGGCGATCTGGACGGCCTGCTGGCGCGCCACGCGCCCGACTACATCTTCCATCTCGCGGCGATCGTATCGGGCGAAGCCGAGCAGAATTTCCCGCTCGGCTACGCGGTCAATGTCGAGGGGACGCACCGCCTGCTCGAAGCGGCTCGCCTTGCGGCGAACCGCCCGCGTTTCGTGTTTTCGTCCTCGCTCGCCGTCTTCGGCGGCCGATTGCCCGACATCGTCCCCGATAGCCAGCGTACGACGCCGCAATCCTCCTACGGCGCGCAAAAAGCGATCGGGGAGTTGCTCGTCGCCGACTACGCCCGCAAAGCCTATGTCGATGGTGTTGCGCTGCGTTTGCCGACGATCGTCGTGCGACCGGGTGCCCCAAACAAGGCGGCATCGAGTTTCCTGTCGTCGATTTTGCGCGAGCCGCTTGCCGGCAAGGACGCGGTACTGCCCGTTGCCGACGACGTGGCCGCATGGATCGCATCGCCCGGCATCGCCATCCGATCCTTGATCCATGCCGCCGAAATCGATGTGGCTACGCTTGGTACGGATCATGCGCTCACGGGCCGGGGCATCACCGTGACGGCGGGCGAAATGCTGGATGCCTTGTCGCGCATCGCGGGCGCCAAGGCGGTCGCGCGCGTGCGCCGGTCCCCCGACGAGACGGTCGCGCGGATCGTCGGATCGTGGCCGAAGGGCTTCACATGCGATGCGGCCACACGGTTCGGGTTCCCCGTCGATGAAAGCATCGATGCGATCATACGGGCATATATCGACGAAGAGCTGAACGGCATCGTGGCGGCTTGAACGGAAGCGGAGAGGATCGATGCGGCTAGGCGTGATCGCCGACGATTTCACCGGTGCGAGCGATGCCGCGAATACGCTGGTGCGCGGCGGCATGGCGACGGTTCAGTCCGTTGGCGTGCCGCAAGGTGCCGCACCCGAGTGCGACGCGCTGGTGGTTTCGCTAAAGACACGAACGATCCCCGTCGCCGACGCGGTGCGCGAATCGCTGGCGGCGCTGGAATGGCTGGTCGCGGCGGGCTGCGAACAATTTCTGTTCAAGTACTGCTCGACCTTCGATTCCACGAAGGACGGCAATATCGGTCCGGTCGCCGAGGCGTTGCGCGCAAGACTTGGCGCCAAGATCGCGATCGTCTGCCCGGTGGCGCCCTCGCTCGGCCGCACGCTGTATCAAGGCAATCTGTTCGTCAACGGCACGCCGCTGGCTGAATCGGGGATGCGCAACCATCCGCTGACGCCGATGACCGATTCCGATATCCGCCGCTGGCTATCGTATCAAACGACCGTGCCGGTCGGTCTCGTCGGCTACGAAACCGTCAAAAAAGGTGCTGCCGCCGTGCGCGCGGCCCTCGACGCCGCCATCGCCAAAGGCCAGGGCTTCGCCGTGACCGATGCGGTCGATGATGCTGATCTTCTGGTCCTGGGCGAAGCGGTGGCGGGTGATGTGCTTGTCACCGGCGGCTCGGGGATCGGCAAAGGCCTTGCCGCAAATTTCGTGAAAAGCGGTAAGGCCGCCAAGCCGATCGCCGAACCCTTTATCGCCGGGCCCGGTGTCGCGCTATGCGGCTCGTGCTCGGAAGCGTCGCGCCGCCAAGTGAAAACGCATGGCGCATCGCATCCCACGCTGGCGATTTCCGCCGACGATGTCATTGCGGGGCGAATGACGGTGGCGACGGCGCTCGAGTTCGCAAAGGCGAATAAAGACAAAGCGCCGCTGATCTATTCCAGCGCCGATCCCGCCGAAGTGCGCGCCGCACAACAGCGCTACGGCACGACGGTCGCTGCCGAAGCGCTGGAGACATTCTTCGGCAAGCTTGCGGTGGCGTTGCGCGACGCGGGCTTCACGCGTTTGGCGATCGGCGGCGGCGAAACTTCGGGTGCCGTGGTCTCGGCACTGGGCGTTTCGACGATGCGTGTGGGGCCGGAGATCGATCCCGGCGTGCCGGTCTTGACCGTCGTGGGCGCGTCGCCCTATCGCCTGGCGCTCAAAAGCGGCAATTTCGGCGCGGATGATTTTTTCGCGGCGGCGCTGGGCGCCCTCGCGACTGGCAAGGGCAGGGGCTAATGGCGAAATTCTCGGCCAATCTCGGTTTCCTTTGGACCGAACTTCCGTTGGCGCAGCGGATCGCCGCAGTGGCGCAGGCGGGTTTCGGCGCGGTGGAATTGCATTGGCCATACGACGTTCCGGCGGCGGATGTCGCGCAGGCTTGCGCGCAACACCGGGTCAAGCTTCTGGCGCTCAACTCGCCGCTGGGCGACACGGCGAAGGGCGAGTTCGGCTTGGCGGCCTTGCCGGGCCGCGAGAAGGATTTTCTGGCGTCGATGCAAATCGCCGCCGACTACGCTTCGCGCGCCGGTGCCGCGAGCGTTCACGTGATGGCGGGGCTGGTCGATCCTTCGACCGTTGCGGAATCCCGTCCGACGTTCGTGCGGAACTTGCGCGCCGCCGCCGATATCGCGGGCGAGAAGGGGCTCCGGATACTGCTCGAGCCGCTCAATCGGCGGGACAAGCCCGGATATTTCTATTCGACGATCGGGCCCGCACTCGAAATCATCGGCGAGCTCGGTCTCCCGCATCTTCGATTGATGTTCGACGTCTATCATGTCGCGGTCATGGAAGGCGACGTGACGACGAAACTGGAGGCCCATCTGGCGTCCATCGGCCATGTCCAGATCGCGGCGGTTCCAAGCCGCGCCGAGCCGGACGAAGGCGAGATCGAGTTCGGTCATATCGTCCGGACATTGGATCGATTGGGTTATGATGGCTGGATCGGCGCGGAATACAAGCCGCGCACGACGACCCAAGCGGGGCTTGGCTGGTACGATCGATTCCGGATTATTTGACGAGGGAGGATGAACGTGGGCGGCAGCGAAACGGCGATCCGCGAATGGATCGCGCGCCACGGCGAGTCCCTTTACGCGCGCGGCTACGCGCATGGCAGTTCGGGCAATATCAGCGCGCGCGTCGATGGCGGGTTTCTGATTTCGCCGACGAATTCCTGCTTGGGGCGGCTCGATCCGGCGCGCATCTCCAAAGTCGCGGATGACGGCGCGCATATCGGCGGCGACAAGCCGTCGAAGGAAGCGTTCCTGCATCTTGCGATGTATCGCAAGCGCCCGACGTCGAAGGCGATCGTGCATCTGCATTCCACGCATTGCGTCGCGGTCTCGTGCATGTGTCACGACGATACCAGCGACGTGTTACCGCCGATCACGGCCTATTACGTGATGCGTATCGGCAAGCTGCCGCTTGTGCCCTATTACCCGCCCGGCGAGCGTTCGCTGGCCGATGCCGTCGCCGCCTTGGCCGAGAAGCACAACGCCGTGCTGCTCGCCAATCACGGGCCGGTGGTCGCGGGTAAGTCGCTCGACGATGCCGTCTATTCGGTGGAAGAGCTGGAGGAGACGGCCAAGCTCTATCTGCTGCTCAACGGCCCGAAGGCGCTGAGCTATCTGACCCAGGCGCAAGTGGCGCAACTTGGTGCGTTGTTCCCGAGTTGATTTTGATGCGACGACGGGACGGGAGTTTCGCGTGGTCGATTTTACGAAAGGCATCTACGCGGCTTGTGTGACGCCGTTCTGGTCGGACGGATCGATCGACTGGCCGTCCTTGCGCGCATATTTCGCCGAAGTCGTCGCCGGAACACCCGATGGTTTGGCTGTGAACACCGTCATCGGCGAAGCCTCCGCACTTTCTCGTTCGGAGGCGATCGCTATCGTCGCGCAGGCCAGGGCGGCGGCGAAGGGTGTTTGCGCCGTCGTGACAGGCATCGATACGAAGTGGGGTGCGTTAGGCGAAACAGCGCGGGAGTTGTCAGAAGCAGGCGCCGACGGATTCTTGATTCCGGCGGGTAAAACGCAGGCGTCGATCGCTGGCACGGACGAATTTTTGGGGATCACGCAGAACGCGTCCGTGGCGCCGGCCGGCAAACTGACGATCGACGAAGTGTCCTATTTTGAGGATCGCAAAAGGGGATGTCTCGGCGCAGTTCTTGGCTTCGCGGCGTTACCGACGTCCAAGATGGCTGCGCTCAACCGTTGCCTGGACGGCGGCGATATGCGGCAAGCTGAACGTCTTTGGGGCGAAGTTGCGCCTTGGGCCGAGTTCTGCGCGGCGGGGGATGCCGGCGGTTTCGTGACGATCGCCAAGCAGATTCTATATCGTCAACGCGTTATCGCCTGTCCCGCCACGCGAGCGCCGATCGTTCCCCCAAATCCCGAGATGCTCGAATCGATCGACGGATTTTTCGCACGGCATAGCCTGGACGCACCGGAGAACTTGCCGCCCGGATTTATCCTTGCCCGGGCGGCTTCGCCCCGCTGAATGCTGCCGGATAGATCATCGGTGCGTCGGCGTCATCAACGGAATGAGCTGCCGCACATCGGTAACCGTCTCGATCCGATCCACGGTTTCGATGAGTTTGTCCACCGCGCCGGCTGAAAGAACGGTCGAGAACAATTCCCGCGCCTTGGCTTGAACTTGCGCCTTCGACATCGGATTTTCGGCGCGGCCAAGCACGTTGCGATCCTGATCCGCACCAAACGTTCCCCGTTCGGTGTCGATCTCGACGCGGCTGTCGAAGCGCTGCAAATGCGGCAACGGTCCCAAAAACTCGATGCGGCGGCCGACGGCCTCCACGACGGGATCGCGCATCCGGTCCGCATCATGCGCGGCATCGAATGTCAGCTTGCCGTCCACTAACGTGACCGCCATGCAGTAGCGCAGATTGACGTCGGGCATACGGCTTTTGTCGCCGATCACCTTGTACCAATCCTCGTTATAGAAGATGCGGATGCGCTCCGCCTCGCACGCCGTCACTTTATGCGCCGCAATGATCTTCTCGAGCGCGCCGAGCGGTGCCGCGATCGGGTATCCGACGGGATAGAACTTGATGTCCGTATCCAGGATCTCGTGCCGCGTGCCGAGGCGATCGGCCAACGCCATGGGATTCGGCTTGGCCGTGATCGCGTCGAGCATGTTCCGGTCGGTCATTTCCAGCACGTCGCCGCCGCCCGAAAAGCCCGCACGTACCAGCGCCGCGCATTTCACCCCGTTCATCGCCGGCATGCCGGCGAACACGTAACTTTTTAGCGTATGCCGCTCGTCGCGCCGCCACGTCGTCAGTCCGGAGGCTTCCTGCGCCAGATAGTTCAGCAGGATCATGAAGCGATGTTCGTCGAACCCCATCAGGGCGCCGGCGGCATAGCCGGCCCCGAAAAGGGGCCCGTAAGCATGGCTCGACATCGACGATGCCTTGAACGTCATGCCTGCGCCGAACGCGCGCGCGAAACGGATCGTCATCTCGTATCCCAGGATCGTCGCGCGGAGCAGCGCTTCGCCCGAACTGCCGAGTTCCTCGGCGACCGCCATCGCCGCCGGGACAACGCCGCAGCCGGGATGGGTTTGGCTTTCTTCGTGCGAATCGTCGGATTCGTCGGCATGGGCGGACATGCCGTTGGCGAGCGTGGCCTCGACCAGAGGAGCGCGCGCATCGGTTCCCAGGATCGACGCGGTCGCGCGGCCGCCGAGCGATTCGGCGTAACGCCGTCCGGCAATTCCGGCCTCGAGGGCCGCACCCGAAACGATTGCCGCAAGCGTATCTAGTAGTTGCAGCTTGCCCTTCTCGCGCACCGCTTCGGGGTAGGCGAAGCCCGCCGAGCCAGTGGCATAGCGTGCGACGGCCGGGCCGTAGGCGAAACTGCGATCGATCGGTGTGTCGTTCATCGGTAGCGCTTCCTCGTCCTCGATTAGTCGGCATTCAGCTGTAGGCGGCGGCCCGGCGTGTTTTTCTTGACGGGCGTATCTTGGCTTCATACACTATGAAAACGCTTACATGGCAAATCAAGACTTCTGTTTGAAGTCGAGAAAATGCCGGGGCTGGAGGAAACATCGTTGTTTAGCAATGGCCTGACATCGATTGTTGGCGCAGCCGTCTTCCACGGCCGCGCGCGTCGGTGATCGCATGAGTGCCGTTGCGCCATCCCGTCCCGGCTATCCCATAGGGCCGTTGGTCCCGTGGCTGATCGGCTTTCTATGCCTGGGCTATCTCGTCGCGGTGCCGATCGGGTACATGGCTTACGACAGCCTGACCGATGGCGGCTTCACCCTCGCGGCGTATCGGGAATTTTTCGACGATCCCAAGCTGCGCGTGGCGATGCGCAATTCCCTGCTGGTCGCCGCGGGCGTCGCCTTCCTAAGCGTTTTGGTCGGCGCGCCTTTGGCGTTCGGCGTCGCGCGCAGCAATATGCGCGGCAAAGCGATCGTCGGAGCCACGATGATCGTGGCGCTCGTATCGCCCGATTTCCTGCTCGCCATGGCCTATATCGCGCTCGCCGGGCCGAATGTCGGTTACTTCAATCTCGCGCTGCGTCGGGTTTTGGATCTCGAGGGCCTGTCGGGGCCGCTCAACATCTTCACGCTGTGGGGTTTGATCTTCACCGCGTTGCCGCATGGCGTGTCGTATGTCTTCCTGACGCTGGCACCCGCCTTGCGCAACGTCGATCCTGCACTTGAGGAAGCCTCCCGCGTTCAAGGTGCGGGCGCGCTGCAAACCTTGCGCGACGTGACGCTGCCGTTAATGCGGCCGGCATTGATGTCGGGGGCGCTTTTGGCCTTTGCGGGCAGTCTCGCCATGTACGGCCCGCCGCATATGCTGCGGCTCAACGTGCTGACGATCTCGATCCGCGAATCCCTGATCCGGCTCGATTTCAAGGGCGCGTCGGCCGCGTCGATCATTCTGATCCTGATGTCGCTCCTGGCGTTGATCGTCTATCGGCGCAGCACCCGCCAGGCCGAACGGTTCCGTACCGTCGGCGGCAAATCCTTCGGCGGCCGCGACACCGATCTGGGCTGGGTCGGCCACGCGTTCACGGCGCTGGGGATCGCTTATGTGCTCGCGGCGTTGATCGTGCCCTATGGCGGCATGCTCGTGATCTCGATGATGAAAAGCGTCGGTCTCGGGTTCAGTGCGGGCAATTGGAGCCTCGACAATTATCGCGTGGTCTTCGCCGACCCGGCGGTGCGCGCGGCGGCGGAACTGTCGATCATGCTGGCGGCGTCGGCCGCGACGCTCGTCGTCGCGCTCGGCTTCCTCGTCGCGTATGTCATCGTGAGATCGAGAATTCCGGCGCGCGCGCTGCTCGATTATTTGTCGATTATCCCGCTCGCCGTGCCGGGAACGGCACTCGCCATCGCGCTGGCGGTCATCTATCTCAACCCGCCGCTGAACATGCTGGGGCTTTACGGTTCGTTCGGCATTCTGTTCGTCGCCTATCTCACGCGCTTCGTGACCTTCGGCGTCAGAACGAATCAAAGCGCGCTGATCCAGCTTTCGCCGGAATTCGAGGAGGCGTCGCGCGTCGCAGGCGCCAACGGCATGACGACGGTCGGCCTCATCACGCTGCCGATGATGCGCCAGACGCTGGTCTACACGTGGCTGCTGGTCTTCGTGCTGGCGCTGCCCGAACTCAGCGCGTCGATCATCCTCAAAGGCATCCATACGCAGACGCTGTCGACCGTGCTGCTCGACATTTGGAACGGCAATGGCGGTCTCGCGCAGGCTTGCGCCTTCGGAATGACGATGTTCGTTTCCGTCGCCGCAATCCTGGGCGTGGCGGCCGCACTCTCTCGCAAATCCGGCATACGGATCGGCGGCTGAACCAACTCGATAAACGCGAACGCATAAATGGGAGGACACAATGAAACGCACGAGACATAACGATATTTCCCGCCGCGCACTTCTGATTGGTGCGGGTACCGGGCTCGCGGCCGCGTCGATCGTTCCCGCCTCGGCCCAGTCGCGGCGCCTGACGATCTACTCCGCCTACGAGAACTCCCAAATGGCGCCGCTTGCGCGCGCGTTCGAGGCGAAGAATCCCGGCATCGGCGTCGACCATTTCCGCCAGCCGGGCGAAGAGCTTCTCGCGACGCTGGAACTCGAATTACGGGCCCGCAATCCGAAGGCCGACGTCGTCGGCCTCAATGACGCTTCGATCGCCTATCTTCAGCGCCGGCACGACGCGTTCGAGCCCTACAAGGCCGCTGGCATCGAGAAGGCGCGCGCCGAGATGCGCAGTCCCGCCGACGTGTTCACGCCCGCGTTCGTGAACCTTTATCTCATCCACTACAATACGCGCCGCATTCCGGCAGCCGACGTGCCCAAAAGCTGGCTCGACCTGCTCGACCCGAAATGGCGCAATCAGATCTCGATGGCCGACCCGAACTCGTCGCAGTCGGTACAGTCCTTCGTCTGGTTCATCGCCGATCATCTCGGCAAGCAGGATCCGGCGAAATACGGCTGGGAGTATTTCAAGAAGCTCGGCGCCAACGGCGTGCATCTCGAATCTTCGCACGGCACGATCCGCGATTTGACGGTCAGCGGCGAACGCCCGCTCGGCATCAATCTTCTGGCCAACGCGCAGACCGCCGCCAATCGCGGCGAGCCGACGAGCAACGTGTGGCCGATCGAGGGTGCACCGGGCGAATTGTCCGCCTTCGGGTTGATGCGCGCGTCGCGCCAGAAGGAAATCGGCAAGCTGTGGCTCGACTTCATCATCTCGGAGGAAGGGCAGGCGTTGATGCCGGCGTCGCTCGGCGGCGCCCCGGTGCGCAACGACGTGGCGTACAAATTCCCCGACGGCTCGCCGCTCGATCAAGTGAAGATCGTGAACGTCGATTCCGGATTCATTTCCGACAACAAACGCACGCAGGCGCGGAAATTCCATGACGCCCTCGGCCGATAAAGCCGCCGGAATCCCGCTGAAGGTCGAAGGGCTGCGCAAGTCCTTCGGATCGTTTCTCGCCGTCCGGGACGTCACGTTCGACGTCCCGGCGGGCGGGATGATCGCGTTGATCGGGCCCAGCGGCTGCGGCAAGACGACGACGTTGCGCATGATCGCCGGCCTCGAGCGACCCGATGGCGGGCGCATCGTCGCGGGCGAACGCGCGCTGGTCGACGGCGCCGTCCAGCTGCCGCCCGAGCGGCGCGATTTGGGGATGGTCTTCCAAAGCTACGCTTTGTGGCCCCATATGACGGTGTTCGACAACATCGCCTATGGGCTCAAGCGGCGCGGGCGCGATCGCGCGTTCATCGACGCGAAAGTCGCGGAAGTCCTGAAGATCGTCGGCATGTCGCAATTCGCGGCCCGCTATCCCGGACAATTGTCGGGCGGGCAACAGCAGCGCGTGGCGTTGTCGCGCGCGATCGCGACGGAGCCGGGCATTCTGCTGTTCGACGAACCGTTGAGCAATCTCGACGCCGTTCTGCGCGAGCAGATGCGTTTCGAAATTCGCTCGCTACAGCAGCGCTTGGGCATCACCGGCGTCTACGTGACGCACAGCCAAGACGAAGCGCTCGCGATGTCCGATCGCATTGCCGTCATGTCGGACGGCAACATCGTCCAGTTCGGCGCGCCGGCGGAAATCTACAACACGCCAAAATCGAAATTCGTGGCCGGCTTCATCGGCCTGACGAATCTTCTGACTCTGCAGAATATCGGCGCCGAAGGGGCGGGGCTCGCCGGAACCTTGGCCGACGGCACGAAGCTGCGCGTCGCCGCTGGCGCGCTCGCCCAAGCGGCCGCGCGCGGATCGGCGACCATATCCGTCCGCCCGGCGGAAATCGCCATTGGTGCAGCGGGATCGGCCGCCGCCGGACGCAACGTCTTGCACGGCCGCGTCCGGGCGACTGCGTTCACGGGCGGTCTGATCGATTACTTCGTGGCGCTAAACGACGGCACCGATATTCGCGTGCAGACCACCCCGCCGGCCGCGGCGCAGATCGGCGCCGCCGTCGAACTGAGTTTCTCACCCGATCGCAGCGTCGCGCTGCTCGACTGACGATGAATGGAACGCCGATGACCATCAAGACGAGCGAAAGCTGGATTTTGCGGTTTCCGTCGAACCGCGCTGCCGCGGAGCGTAGCGACGAGTTCTTCGAACTGATTGGCGTCACGCTCGAGAATGAGAAGGGCATGCGTGGCACGGGCTGGACCTTCACGTCCGATTACGGCGGCGGCGAAGCGGTCAAGGCTTTGCTCGATACGGTGCTGTTGAAGCGCGTTCGGGGCCGATCGGCGATGGATGTCGAGGCTTTGAACGACGAGTTGTTCCATTATACGCACCGGCTGGGTCACGGCATCGCGTCGATGGCGATCGCGGCGATCGACGTCGCGTTGTGGGATCTGCGCGCGCGCGAGGCGGGCGTATCCATCGCGCGGATGCTGGGCCAAGTGCGCGATCGCGTGCCGTGCTACGGCAGCGGCAAGGCGAGCCCCAGCCTGCCGGTCGACGAACTGGTCGAGCTTTCGGCGGGCTATATCAAGGACGGCTTCGACGCGGTGAAGATCCGCGTCGGCCGCGAGCCGGGTAAGGATATCGATCGTATCCGGGCGGTACGCCAGGCGATCGGCGACGCGCCGCGCATTTTGTGCGATGCGAATGAAAGGCTCGATTTGCCGACGGCGTTGTGGCTCGGCCGCCAGCTCGCCGATTTCGGCGTGCATTGGTTCGAGGAGCCGCTGCTCTCGCAGGATATCGAGGGCTATCGCCGCCTGCGGCAGGCGCTGCCCATGGCGATCGCAATGGGCGAACATGTCCATTCGCGACGCGACTTCATGCCGTTCATTCTGTCGGGCGCGGTCGACGTCGTGCAGCCGGATATGTGTTTCGTCGGCGGCATCACCGAAACGATGCGCATCGGGCGCATCGCGGACAGTGCGGGGCTGGCGCTCGCGCCGCATTTCATGACCGTCCTGCACATCCATGTCGCCGCCGCCTTGCCGCGCGCGTCCTATGTCGAGTTCTATCCGTTCATGGACGATTTGCTGGTCGAAGGGCTGAAGGTCGAGAACGGTATGTTGATCGTGCCGACGAAGCCGGGTCACGGCGTGGAATTCACCGCCGATGCGTGGCGCAAGTATCGGGCGGCGTAACCGGAACGAGGATCGGATATGTTCGATTTGAGCGGAAAGACGGCGTTGGTGACGGCGGCCGGACAAGGTATCGGCCGCGCATCGGCGCTCGCACTCGCGGGCGCGGGGGCCAAGGTCTTCGCGACCGATATCAACGAAGGCGCGCTGGCGGATTTGCCCGCGGCGAACGCGCGCATCACCGCGCTGCGGCTCGACGTTTTGTCGTCGCAGGACGTGGAGGCCGCTGCCACGCGCACCGGCCCGATCGACATCCTGTTCAATTGCGCCGGTCGCGTCGATGGCGGCACGATTCTGGATTGCACGCCGGAGATGCTGGCGGCGGCGTTCGATCTCAACGTCGCGGCGTCCTTGCGCACGATCCGCGCGTTTTTGCCCGGCATGCGCGCGCGCAAATCGGGTTCGATCATCAATATGGCTTCGGTCGCGTCGAGCGTGAAGGGCGCGCCCAATCGCTTCGCCTACGGCACGACGAAGGCGGCGCTGATCGGTCTCACCAAATCGGTCGCCGCCGATTTCATTCGCGACGGTATCCGCTGTAACGCGATCTGCGCCGGCACGGTCGAATCGCCGTCGCTGCAGGATCGGTTGCGCGCGCAGGGCGATTACGAACAAACGCGCGCGGCGTTCATCGCGCGCCAGCCGATCGGGCGTTTCGGCACGCCCGAGGAAATCGCGGCGCTGGTCGTTTATCTCGCGAGCGACGAGGCCGCCTTCACCACGGGCCAGATCCACGTGATCGACGGCGGCCAGACGATCTAAACGTGTGTCCGGGCGCCTGACACTCTCGGCGGCATACGCGACGCCGCTTGGCGATTGACGCGACCTGTTCGAAGCGATATGTAAGCGATTGCATAAGACAAGGGGAGGGCGCCGTTGCGAAAGCGACAGGTACTCGACGCGATCGGGCCGTTACTGGCCCTGGCGCTGCTGTTCGCGGGTTGGGAAGCCGCCGTGATCGTGTTCGGCGTGTCCGAGCATTTGCTGCCCCGGCCGACGCGGATTTTCGTCGAAATATACGATCGCGCGCCCATTTTGCTCCGCCACGCGACGGCGACCGTATCGGTCATTCTTTCGGGCTTCGCGTTGTCGGTCGCGATCGCTGTTCCCTTGGCGCTGTCGATCTCCTTCGTGCCGATCGTCCGCCGGGTGATCTATCCGATCGTCGTCTTCTCGCAGCTGATCCCGAAGATCGCGATCGCGCCGTTGTTCATCATCTGGTTCGGCTTCGGCGTGTTGCCGAAGGTGCTGATCACCTTTTTGATCTCGTTCTTCCCTATTCTGATCCAGGCCATCGTGGGCTTCACGTCGATCCGGCCCGAGCCGCTGCGCGTCGCGCGATCGATGGGGGCAGGACCGATCGATATGTTCTTGCGCGTCCGCTTGCCGCACGCGCTGCCGAATTTGTTCGCGGGCCTGAAAATGTCGATGGCGGCGGCGGCGATCGGCGCGATCGTCAGCGAATTCATCGCGTCGAGCCGCGGGCTCGGCTATCTCGTGCTCGTCGCCAACGGCGAGATGAATTCGCCGCTCGCCTTCGCGGGCATGCTGTTGCTCAGCATGATCGGCATCGTCCTCTATTTCATCGTCGAAATGATCCAGCGCCTCGCGACGCCGTGGGATATCGCGCAGCGCCGCTTGACTCCGAATTGAAATTTCCTGGGGAGGAAATCCGATGTTGAATCGTCGCGTCTTTCTTGCTTCCACCGCCGCGTCGGCGGGCGTCCTTGCGGCACCCGCGATCGCCCAGGCGCCCGATCGCGTCAGCTTCCGATTCAACTGGTCTTGGATCGGCAACTATTCGCCGCCGATCCTCGGGCTTCAGCGCGGCTACTATAAGGATGTCGGCATCGATCTGCGTCCCGATCAGGGCAAGGGGTCGGGCGTGACCGTGCGCCAAGTTGGCACGAAGGCGGATATGTTCGCGTGGGCCGATACCAGCGCGCTGTTGCTGGCGGCGGCGCAGGGTATTCAGGTCAAGCAGGTGATGACCATGGCGATCAGCACGCTCGCTTGCGTGTGGATCGACGGGCGGACCAAGTTCGAGACGGCGCGCGACATCGTCGGCAAGCGGGTTTGCGGCACGGCGGGCGACGGCGCCACCCAGCTTTGGCCGGCGGTCCTCGCGGCCAACAACATCAAGCCGACCGACTACGAAATGTTCAACGTCGACAGCACGGCCGGCGTCGCGGCCTTGCGCGAAGGGCGTTGCGACGTGCTTCTGGGCAGCGCCGCCGATCAGCCCGTGACGCTGCAGAACGCCGGATTTGCCGCCCGGTTCAAGACCTACAAAGACCTCGGCGTGCCGACATTGGGCTCGGGCATCTCGACCCATCCCGATCTGATCCGCGACAATCCGGGGCTCGTGCGCCGTTTCGTCCAGGCGACGCAGCGTTCCTGGCAGGCGGCGATCGACGATCCCGAAGCGGCGGTGCAGGCGCTGGTCAAGCACGCCGAAACGCCGCTGGACGCGCGCGTGGTGCGCGGCAATCTTGCCGCCTTCACGACGTTGCTGACCGGCGAGCGGCCCATGGGGCGCACCGATCCCGCGGCGATGGAACAGAACATCGCCTTGTTGAAGGAATACACCGGCTTCAAGACCGATCTGCCGGCGACGCATTTCTACACCAACGACTTCGTCGCGCCGTCGGCCTGATATGTGCGCTAGCGTCGTCATGAACGGTGCGGCGGTCGCCGAAGCGCCCGTTGCCGAAGCCATCGTCTTTCGCGGTTTGCGCAAGACGTACGAGGCGCTCGACGGATCGATCGAGGCTTTGGGGCCGCTGGATTTCGGCGTGCGCAAAGGCGAGTTCGTCTCCGTGCTGGGGCCCAGCGGTTGCGGCAAGAGCACGTTGATGCTGATCGCGGCGGGCCTTGATCCCGCGACTGCGGGGACGACGGCGATCGACGGGCGTGTTGTCGATCGCCCGTTCACCGACCTTGGCATCGTGTTCCAGGATCACGCGTTGTTGGAATGGCGCACGGTCCTGGACAACGTGCTGCTGCATGCGGCGCTGCGTAAAATTCCGGAGCGCGCGTTGAAGCCGGCAGCACTCGATCTGCTGAAGCGGGTCGGCCTCGCCGGTTTCGAAAACCGCTATCCGTTCGAACTGTCGGGCGGCATGCGCCAGCGCGCCGCGATTTGCCGTGCGCTGGTCCACGCGCCGCAATTTCTGTTTTTCGACGAGCCGTTCGGGGCGTTGGACGCGTTGACGCGCGAGCAGATGCGCGTCGATCTCGAGAAGCTTTGGCTCGAGCGCCGGCAAACCGTGTTGTTCATCACGCACGGCATCGCGGAGGCCGTGGCGCTGTCCGACCGCATCGTCGTCATGACCTCGCGGCCGGGCCGCGTCGATCGCATCATCGACATCGATCTTCCCCGGCCGCGCAATAGCGCGGTTCTCGCCTCGGCGCGGTTCGCGGAATACACGGCCGAGATCAAGGAAATTTTCAATGCGGCGGGCGTACTCAAAGAGTGATCCGCGACCCGGAGTCCGACTTGAAGCGTGCAATCGAGTTATGATAGCGCTTACATAAATTCGAAACCATGATACGCTTATTGGGTTAGTTTGGCGGTTATCGGGGCGCGGCGTGAAAACTCTCAAATTCGGCGTGGCGGGCACAGCGTACTGGGCGGCGAACGTCCAAATGGTCGGGCTGCAGCGCGTTAACGGCGCGAAGCTGACGGCGATATGGGGCCGGGACCCGGCCAAGTCCGCCGCGCTGGCGGAAAAATGGGGCGCGAAGGCTTTCGACGATTTCGACGCGATGCTCGCCGAAGTCGATGTGGTGAGTTTCGCGCTGCCGCCGATGGCGCAGGAGCAAATGGCGCTACGCGCGATCGCAGCCGGGAAACATGTGCTTCTCGAGAAGCCGATGGCGACGAACATAGCCGCGGCGAAGCGCTTGGCGGCCGAGATTCGGAAAGCCGATATCACGGCGCTCGTATTTTTCACGCGGCGATTCTTTCCCGAACTCGTCGTAGCGGTCGCCGAAGCGAAGAAGCGGAAATGGCGTAATGTCACGGTCGAGATTCTCTCGGCCGCGTTCTCGAACGAAAGTCCCTACAAGGATTCGTTCTGGCGCCGGGATTCGGGCGCCGAGCTTTGGGACATCGGACCGCATATTCTTTCGCTCCTCATCGAAGCGCTGGGCCCCGTAACCGCGCAGCGCGCGCTGCCATCGGAAGAAGGTTATTCGCGGTTCGAGACGATCCACGAAAGCGGTGCCGTGGCGACGAGCTTGATCACGTTGAACGCCCGACCGGAAGACCGGTGCAACCGCTATATTTTCGACGACGGCGAAACGCGCATGGCGTTCCCCGATCTGCCGCCCGACTATCCATCCGCCTATGTGCGCGCGATCGAGACTCTGGTTTCGCTGATCGCGCAAGGCACACGCGCGCATCCGCTGGACGCCGATTTCGGCGTCGAGACGACCGCGATTCTCGAAGCGATCGATTCGATGCGTAAAGGTTCCAGCCGTCCAGGAGAATGACGATGAAGCATAAGATCGCGAAAATCGATGTCCATTTGGTCCCGTATCCGATCACCGGCGGTTTCGCCGACGCGACGCGCAAGGTCGAGACGATCGGTTTCACGCTGGTGCGGGTGACGACCGATAAAGGGCTCGTCGGGATCGGCGTCACGTATCACGAAGTCGGCGGCGAGGCCGTACGCGATCTGATCGTGCGGAACATGACGGGGAAGCTCGTCGGCCGCGATCCGCTGGAAAGCGACGCTTTGTGGCACGAATTCTTCCATTATCTGCGCGGCGTCGGCCGCAAAGGCGTCACGTTCTGCGCGCTCAGCGCCGTCGATATCGCGCT
Organism: Tagaea sp.; assembly: GCA_965228135.1. Taxonomy (GTDB): domain Bacteria; phylum Pseudomonadota; class Alphaproteobacteria; order CACIAM-22H2; family CACIAM-22H2; genus Tagaea. The sequence goes on along the minus strand of OZ245798.1, from coordinate 1,769,711 downwards.
GTGGGATCTGAAGGGTAAAATCCTGAACATCCCGGTCCACCGGCTGCTGGGCGGCGATCGCACACGCGTGCCCGTCTACGCGAGCGGCGGTTGGACGTCGTACTCCGACGATCAACTCGTCGCTGAGATGCGGTCCTTCGTCGCGCGCGGCTTCAAGATGGTGAAGTTCAAGGTCGGCTACGCCGGCGGCACGGATATCCGCCGCGACGTGATCCGCGTGCGTAAAGTGCGCGAAGCGCTGGGGCCGGATATCGACATTCTTGTCGACGCGAATAACTGTTTCGACGCCGCCACGGCAGCACAACTCGCCAATCGTATCCGCGAATACGACATCAAGCTGTTCGAGGAGCCGGTATTCGCCGACGACATTCCCGGCCTGTCGCGTTTCCGCCGGGCGACGGATATTCCGTTGGCGACAGGCGAGCACGAATACACGAAGTTCGGCGTGCGCGACTTGCTGCTCGCGGAAGCGGCCGACTATGTGCAGGCGGATGGTGCGCGCGCCGGCGGCTATACCGAGATGCTGAAGATCGCCGCGATGACGCAAGCGTGGAACGTAAAGTTCGCGCCGCACGCGATGGAGAACGTCCATCTGCCGCTCGTCGCGGCGACGCCCAACGCGCCGTTCCTGGAGCGCCTGGCGATGTTCGAGGAGATCACCGCGCGCGTCTTCAAGAACGCGGCCGTTCCCGTCGACGGCTTCATGGAAGTATCCGAAGCGCCCGGGCTCGGCCTCGAGCTCGATATGGATTTCGTGCGCGACCACGACGAAGCCTGAACGGGACCTGGACGATCATGACGAACGGTTTGAAGAAAGGACTGGCGCAGTACGGCGACGCCGGATTCTCCCTGTTCCTGCGCAAAGCCTTCATCAAGGCGATGGGATATTCGGACGACGCGCTCGATCGTCCGATCGTCGGCATCACGAACACATATTCGGCGTACAACGCCTGCCATCGCAACGTTCCGGAGATGATCGAGGCGATCAAGCGCGGCGTGATGCTGGCCGGCGGCTTGCCGATCGAGTTCCCGATCATCTCCTTGCACGAGGCGTTCTCGCATCCTACGAGCATGTTCCTGCGCAACCTGATGGCGATGGCGGCGGAGGAGATGATCCGCGCCCAGCCGATGGACGCGGTGGTGCTGATCGGCGGATGCGACAAGACCGTTCCCGCCTTGTTGATGGCGGCGGCGAGTGCTGACGTGCCCGCGATCTTGACCGTCACCGGCCCGATGATCACCGGCAGCCATAAGGGCGAGCGGCTTGGCGCGTGCACGGATTGCCGGCGTCTCTGGGCCAAACATCGCGCCGGCACGATCGATGCGGCGGAGATCGAGGAGATTGGCGGCCGGTTGGCGCCGGGGCCGGGCACCTGCATGGTGATGGGCACGGCGAGCACCATGGCTTTGTGTTCGGAAGCGCTGGGCATGATGCTGCCGGGCGGCGCTTGTGTGCCGGCGGTCGACGCGGATCGGTTGCGCCATGCCGAGGCGACGGGGGCGCGGGCCGTGGCCATCGGCAAAGAGCGTCTCAAGCCATCGCAGATCATGACCGCCAAGGCGTTCGACAATGCCCTGCGCGTTCTTCAGGCAGTCGGCGGCTCGACCAATGCGGTCATCCATCTAACGGCGATCGCAGGCCGCTTGGGCATCGAGATCAACCTCGAAGCGCTCGATCGCATGGGGAAGGATATCCCCGTGCTGGTCGATCTGAAGCCGACGGGCGTCGGCTATATGGAGGATCTTCACAAGGCGGGCGGCTTGGGCCCGATCCTGCGCGAGATATCCGATCGCCTCGATCTCGATTGTCTGACGGTTACCGGAAAGCCGCTCGGCAATTCCATTCCCGCCGCCGGACCGGGATTCGCGCAGAACGTCGTGCGTTCCGCGGCGGATCCGGTCCATCGCGGCGGCGGCATCCGTTTGTTGCGCGGGAATCTCGCGCCCAACGGAGCGATCATCAAGCATGCCGCGGCGACGCCGCGATTGCTGAAGCATACGGGCCGCGCGGTCGTGTTCGCATCGCTCGCGGATATGGCGGTGCGGATCGACGATCCCGCGTTGGACGTCACCGCGGACGACGTGCTCGTTTTGCAGAATGCCGGTCCGAAGGGCGGGCCGGGCATGCCCGAGGCGGGCTATTTGCCCATCCCGCGCAAGCTTGCCGCGCAAGGCGTCACCGACATGGTGCGGATTTCGGATGCGCGCATGAGCGGCACAGCGTTTGGCACGATCGTGCTGCATATCAGCCCGGAAAGCGCGGAGGGCGGTCCGCTGGCGTTCGTGCGCAACGGCGATCTCATCGCGCTGGACGCGAACGAAGGCCGGTTGAACTTGTTGGTCGACGAGGCCGAAATCGCCCGGCGCCGGCAGGGCTGGCGGGCGCCGCCGGCCCCGGGGCGCGGATACGAAGGCCTTTACTGGCGCGAAGTTTTGCAAGCCGAGCAGGGGTGCGATTTCCGTTTTCTGCGCGCCGATGCCGGCGGGAAGGCGCAAGTATGATCAAGATCGCGATCGTCGGCTGCGGATGGGTGGCCGGCACCCAGATCGAAACGGGTTTCGCGCTATTGCCTGATCTGTTCGAGATCGTGGCGTGCTGCGACGTCGACGAAGCGCGCATGGAAAGCTTCGCGGCGAAATACGGGATCGCGATCCGATGCCGCGACTACCGGGATATTCTGGCGCTGGACGATCTGGATGCCGTCAGCATCTGCACGCCGCCGTCCGAACACCATGCGATGGTCCGTCAGGCGATGGCGGCGGGCAAGCACGTGCTGTGCGAGAAGCCCTTCACGTCGTCGCTCGCCTTGATGGATGACGTCATCGACGCGCAAACACGATCGTCCGCACGGATCATGCCGATCTTCCAGTATCGGTACGGGCCCGGTTTCGCCAAGGCGAAGGCGCTCGTGGATTCGGGCTTCGGCGGCAAACTTTATACGTCGTCTGTCGAGACCGCTTGGCTGCGCGGGCCCGCCTATTACAGCGTGCCTTGGCGCGGCAAGTTCGCCACCGAGCTGGGCGGCGTTCTGCTGACGCAGTCGATCCACATCCACGATCTGTTCATGACCTTGGCCGGGCCGGCGAGCGACGTCGTGGCGTTCAAGACGACGCGCGTCAATCCGATCGAGGTCGAGGATTGCGCGGTCGTCGGATTGCGCATGGCGGACGGCTCGCTGGCGACATTGACGGCGACGCTGGGTTCGGCCGAGCCGTTGACCCGGTTCAGGCTGTGCTTCGAGAACTTGGTTATCGAACGCGAATGCCGCGGACTTGAGGCGCCGAAGCCCGCGCTGGAGCCCTGGCGGTTCGTCGCGAAAATTCCCGAGCGTCAGGCGGAAGTCGACGCGATCGTCGCGCGCGTGCCCGACGGCGCATTGTTCTTCGAAGGCCAATTCCGGGCGTTTCATGCGGCGATCAAATCCGGCGCGAAGTTCGATATCCAGCTTTCCGATGCGCGCCGTTCGCTGGAACTCATAACCGCGATTTTCGCGGCGGCGGACACGGGCGTTGCGCAGCATTTGCCGATCGAGGGGCGTCACGCCCGATATAGGGGCTGGCACGAATCGGGGGGTGCGGGCTAATTTCGTAGCGCGTAACGCGGACATCGAACGAAGGGCGGCGGCGCGGATATGGCACGATCGAAGCAACGCACACCGTCGAAAATCGAGCCGAAGCGTCGTCGTGTCCGCAAGGGCAGCGTCGGGTCTTCGAAACTCGAGGACGTCGCGCGTATGGCCGGCGTGTCCACGGCGACCGCCTCGCGCGTGATCAACGCGCCGGATAAAGTTCTCGCCGAAACGCGCGAGAAAGTGCTCGCCGCCATTCGCGCGCTGAACTGGATTCCCCATGGCGCGGCCAAGGCGCTCGCGTCGTTGCGCACGCGCACGGTCGGAGCCCTCATCCCGACGCTGGGGCATCAAACGATCACCTCGATGATCGAGGCGATACAGCAGGATCTGGGCGATGCGGGTTACACGCTGCTTCTGGGCAAGCCCGAGCCCCAGCAGCCCGATCTGACATTGCGCCAGGCGGCGAAAATGCTCGAGCACGGGATCGAATGCCTGATCCTGATGGGCGAAGATCAGCCGCCGGCATTGATGGATTTCCTCAACAGCCGCGGCGTCTTCTACGTCGTCGCCTATACCAGCGGCCGCTATGGAACGCCGAATTGCATCGGTTTCGACAATTTCCGCGAGATGTCGCGGTTGACCGAATATCTGTTGGAGCAAGGGCATCGCGACTTCGCGATCATCAGCCGCGCCTATGAAGGCAATGACCGGATCCGGCAGCGGATCGAAGCCGTTCAGGCCGTGTTGTCGAAGGCCGGGCTCGCCGTGCGCCCGCAGCATCAAGTCATCGTCGATCGCTATCTGATCGGCGCCGGCCGCGAAGGGATGCAGCGCATTTTGAGCACGTCGGGCGTGCGCCCCACCGCCGTGGTTTGCGTGAACGATTATTTGGCGGCGGGCGCCGTCATCGAAGCCAAGGCGGCCGGGTTGTCCGTGCCCGACGATATCAGCGTCACCGGCTTCGACGATCTGGAGTTGGCCGCGCAGTTCGAGCCGCCGCTGACCACCGTTCGCGTGCCCGCGACCGATATCGGGCATGCCATCGCCCGGTTCATCATCGGGAAGCTCGATAACGGCGAGGCGACGCTGCCTTCGCGGTTCGAAGCGGAGTTGATGATCCGCGGCTCGTCGGCCCGAGCGCCGACCCCCGTTAATTAGCGCTTACATCGCCGCTGGCGACCAAGGATTCGGCGAGAAACCTGCATAAATTCCGAGGCATGCGCTTGACTTCGAGAATTTATGTCATCACTATGTAAGCGCTTTAGTGAGACCGGAAACCGGCTCGCGCAAAATGAAACCGTCGGCCGCCGATCCTTTGGATGCGGTCTAGGGAGGGAAATGAATATGAAATCACGCCGTACCGTGCTGACCGGGGCTGCTGCCCTTATCGGCTATGCCGCCCTTGGCCCCGACGCCCATGCCCAGCAGACCGGGACGGTCCGCTTGCGCGTCGGCAACGTCTATCCCGCAACGCATACGATTCCCGTGGCGACCGGCCGTTTCAAGGAGCTCGCCGAGCAGCGCTCGGGCGGCCGGATTTCCGTCGCCGTCTACAACAACAGCGAGTTGGGTTCCGAGCGCGAGATGGCCGAGATGGTCCGCGGCGGCTCGCTCGAGATGGTGTTGAGCGGCCTGCCGGGCACGGGCGCCTACGCGCCCGAGATCGAGGTGATGGAGGCGTTCTACGTCTATCGCAATGTCGAAGATCTGAAGGCGATCACCGACGCGATTTACGACGATCTCCAAGGCTTCGTGCAGCCCAAGGGGTTCCACCTTGTCGGCCTCATGTATCAGGGGCCGCGCAACGTCCTCTCGACCCGTCAGCTGAAGACGCTGGCCGATTTCCGGGGTTTGCGTCTTCGCATTCCCAACACGCCGCTTTTCGTCGGCCTCGCGCGCGGCTGGGGTGCCACGCCGACCGCGATCGCGCTCGCGGAGGTCTATACCTCGCTGGAATCCGGCGTGATCGCCGCCTTGGAAGCCACGCACGAAACGATGGTGACGAGCAACTTCCACGAAAAGGCCAAGTTCCTGCTCACGACCCGGCACAACCACTATCCCCAGCCGATCGTCGTCAACAAAGCCTGGTTCGATCGCCTGCCGAAGGACCTGCAGGACGTCATCACGACGTCGGCGCAGGATGCGGCTGCCTATCAGCTGACGCTGCACAAGGCCGCCGACGAGCAAGCGCTGGCCACCATGCGGGCGGCCGGCGTCACGATCACGGAACTCTCGGACGCTGAAATCCAGGCCTTCCGCGCGCCGCTGATCGACATGAACCGTCAGCATTTCGCGAGCCGCGGCCCGAAGGTGGTCGAGGTTTACGAAAAGATGCTGAAGCTCAGCAAGTTCTGATCCGAAGACCGACCGGCCGGGAACGCCATGCTTGATCGCATCTACGTCAAGACCATCGAGGTTCTGATCTTCGTCGCCATCACGGCGATGGTTGGAATCGGATTCGCTTCGACGGTGCTGCGGGCCGTTCCCGGCTGGGGCGGACTCTACTGGTCGGAGGAGATCATCCGATACGCTTGTATCTGGATGGTCTTCCTCTGCTCGGGCCTCACGATCCGATACGGCATCCACTTCCGTGTCGATATTCTTCTTGCGGCGCTCCCGAAGGGGCTCGGGGTCGCACTCGGTCTCTTCGCCGTGGTGGTGATGATTTGGTTCGAAGCGGTCCTGATCTGGTTTGGATCGAAGGTCACGCTTCTCAATATGGAGCAGCAATCGACGTCGCTCGAGTTTCCGATGGGGTACGTCTATGTCGCGATTCCCATTGGCGGCGTGCTGATGCTTTTCGAGACGTTGCGCTTGGGTTGGACGATCTGGAGTCGCGGAGAGCCGATTCCGGAATCAGAACAGTCCATGGTCGATTAAGGGAGTCGCGGTCGTGCTGGGCGTTCTTGTTTCCGTATTCTTCATCCTGCTGGTCCTCGGCGTGCCGATCGCTTTCTCGATCGGGGCGGCAACCTTCATCCCGCTGATGCTCGACGACCGGCTGCCGTTCACGCTGGTGATTACCCGCCTGTTCGGCGGCATGGATTCGTTCCCGCTGATGGCGATCCCGTTTTTCGTTCTGACGGGCACGCTGGCGAGCGCTTGCAATCTGGTCGATCGGATCATGCAGCTCGCGAATTTTCTTGTCGGCCGTATGCGTGCTGGCCTCGCGCAGGTCGACATCGTGACGTCGATGCTCTTCGGCGGCGTTTCCGGGTCGGCGGTCGCCGACTGCGCGGCAACCGCTGGAATCTTGATCCCAAGCATGACGCGCAAGGGCTATCCCGCGCCTTATGCCGTCGGGGTCTGCGCGACCTCGTCGACGATCGGCGCGCTGATCCCGCCCAGCATTCCGATGATCATCTACGGCTTCCTCACCGGCGTTTCGACGGGCCAACTTTTCCTGGCGGGCGCGATTCCGGGCGTGCTCGTCGGCGTCATGCTTATGATCGCGGCATACATAATTTCCGTCAGGGGCGGATTCGGGCGGAACGACGACGCGCCGCCACGCACGATGCAAGGATTCGTGCTGGCGATCCGGGAATCCGCGCCGGCCTTGACCATCCCGTTCATCATCATCGGCGGCATCGTCGGCGGCGTTTTCACGCCGACCGAAGCCGGCATCGTCGCCGCAGTCGCCGTCCTCGTCATCGGCCATTTCTTCTATGGCAGCTTCACGTGGTCGAGGCTGCGCGGTGCCGTGATGAGCGCTGCGTTGACGACCTCGATGGTCATGTTGATCCTCGCGGCATCGACCGTCTTCGCCAATCTGCTGACTCGGGCGCAGTTCCAGTCGGAAGTCGTTCAAATGCTCAACGCGATCACCAGCGTGGCCGAGCTGCAGCTGCTGCTGATCGTCATCCTGCTGCTGATCCTGGGCTGTTTTATCGACGGCACGGCGATTCTGATTATGTTCGCCGCACCGCTGTACGCCGTTGGCCAAGCGCTCGGCTACGATCCGCTGCAGTTCGGTACGATCATCGTGATGTGCTGTCTGATCGGCGGCGTGACGCCGCCGGTGGGCACGCTGATGTTCATCAGCGCCGCCGTCGCGCGCATCGGGATCGGCAGCGCATCGCGCGGAATTTTCCCCTTCTTCATCGCGCTATGCGTGGCGCTCTTCCTGGTCGCGGCGATCCCGCCGTTGACGACCTTCCTGCCGCGCGCGCTGCTGGGCTGACCCCTTTTCCGGATTTATGACCATGTCCACAGACGATCTGTCCCACCTGATTGTCCGCGAGACGCCGGCGGCGCATGTCGCGTTGCTGCGGATCAATCGCCCCGAAAAGAAGAACGCGCTGCACAGCACGATGGTGATCGCGCTCGCGCGGCATCTGGACGCCGCCGCCGCCGACCGCGACGTGCGCGCCGTGGTGCTGACGGGAAGTGCGGAATCCTTTGCGGCGGGTGCCGACATCAAGGAGATGCTCGAGCGCGGTCCGGCGGGCACGTCCAACAATCCCGAGCGCGTGGCGGCGTGGCGAAGCCTGGAGAAGTTCCCGAAGCCGATCATCGCGGCCGTCAACGGCATCGCGTTCGGCGCGGGGAACGAGCTCGCGTTGACCTGCGATTTCATCGTCGCCGGCAAGAACGCCAAGTTCGGCCAGCCCGAGGTCAAGATCGGCGGCATGGCCGGCGATGGCGGGACCCAGCGCTTGCCGCGCAAGGTCGGCCCGCAATGGGCCGCCTATATGTTGTTCACCGGTGATCCGATCGACGTCGAGACGGCGTTCCGTCTGGGTTACGTGATCGAAATCTGCGAGGTCGAGCGTACGGTGTCGCGGGCGGTGGAGATCGCGTCGGCGATCGCGTCGCGCGCGCCGGTCGCCGTCAGGTTCAGCAAGGCTTGCGTCGGCGTCGCCGTGGGCGCCACGCATGAGAACGGAATCGCCTACGAGCGCGACTCGCTCTGGCGCAATTCCGGCACGGCCGACAGGCGCGAAGGCATGTCGGCGTTCCTGGAAAAACGCGCGCCCGTTTTCAAGGGCGAGTGATTGGGACGGCCCGCGCGCTCGCGCGGGCCGTCCAAGTCTTATTCGGCCGCTTTGGCCTGTTCGACCGCGCCGATGACGCCGCGCGAAACGAGGTCGTCGATCTTGCTCGCGCTGTATCCGAGTTCCGAAAGCACCTCGCGCGTGTGCTGGCCGACATCGTAGGGCCGGATGCGCAGCGGCGGCGTCTGGTCGTCGTACTTGACCGGGTGATTGACGAGCACGGCCTTTTCGCCGCGGATCTCGATCTCCTTGAAAGCGTCGACCGCTTCGGCCTGCGGATCCTCGGCGACGTCGTCGAAATCGAAGACCTTGCTGTACCAAAGTTCGGCTTTGTCGAACGCGGCGGCGACGTCGGCGAACTTGCGCGTGGCGACGACCTTCGCGAAGGCTTGGGCGTAACGGTCGCGTTCCTTGAAGCGATCGATCTTCGCCAAGGCGCGCAACTCGTCGCTGTCGAGCGCGTCGGCCACCTTCATCGGGTCGTTCACCGACATCGCGATTTCGGCGTCGGCGAGTTTGAATTGGCCGTAAGGCGCTTGGTGATACCAAGTCGCCAGATGCTCGTCGCGCTTCATGATCGCGCGATCGGGGCGGGTCGAAAGATAGACGGTCAACGGCTCCGTCTGAAGATCGAGACCGGCGGTGTAAAGCGAGCTTTCGACCTTCGTGCCTTTGCCGGTGGTCAGCTTCTTCACATAGGCGGCGATGATGCCCATCGCCAGAACCGCGCCGCCGTGTTGGTCGATGATCGCGGAGCCGACGGCCTTCGCGGTGTCGTGGCCGTTCGCCGCCATCATGCCCGTCCGGGCCTGGATGATGATGTCCTGCGACGCGCGTTCGATCATCGGGCCCTTGCTGCCCCAGCCCGTGCCGCTGGCGTAGATCAAATCGGGCTTTACCTGCTTGAGCGCTTCGTAGCCCAAGCCCAAACGATCCATCACGCCGGCCCGGTAGTTCTCCACCACCACGTCGGTCTGGCGGACGATGTCCTTGATGACGGCGATCCCGTCGGGGTTCTTCAGGTCGACGGCGAAGGTCCGCTTGTTGCGGAACGCGCAGAGATAAAGCCCCGCGACGCCGCCGATATGCGGGCCCGCCCAGCGGCGTGCCCGCTCGCCCGCGATCGGCTCGACCTTCACGACGTCCGCGCCCAAATCCCCGAGATACTGCGTGCAAGCGGGGCCCTGCAGGACGTGGCAGAAACTGAGGACCTTCATTTTCTCCAGCATGGAAAACTCCCGCTCTAGGAAAGCTGCAATTGGATCGTTTTGAGGTGGGTGAACTCGTCGACCGCGAAACGTCCGCGTTCGTGGCCGAGGCCGCTGTCTTTGCGCCCCGCCAGCGGCAGTTCCGGCGCGCCGGCCATGTAGGTGTTCACCTCGACCGTTCCGGCGGCAAGGCCGCGGCCGAAACGGAACGCCTTGTCGAGATCGCGCGTCCAAACGCCCGCCGACAGGCCATAGGACGTGCCGTTGGCGATCTCGATCGCTTTATCGACCGTATCGAACTCGATGACGGAGAGGACCGGTCCGAAGATCTCCTCGCGCGCGATGGAGCTCGCGGGATCGACGCCCGTGAACACCGTCGGCGATACGTACCAGCCGTCGGGTGCTTTTCCGGCCGACCAATGCTTCGCGCCGTCGCGTTTTCCCGCGGCGATGAAGCCTTCCACGCGCTCGTGCTGGGTGGCGCTGACGAGCGGGCCCATTTCGGTCGAGAATTCCAGCGGATCGCCGACCTTGATGGCCTTCATATGCGCCATCACGCGTTCGACGAATTCGCCCGCGACCTTTTTCTCGACGAGCAACCGCGAACCGCTGACGCAGGCCTGCCCGGAGTTGCGCGTGGCGCCGATCGCCACTTTCTGGGCCGCGGCATCGAGATCGGCGTCCGCGCACACGATATGCGCCGACTTTCCGCCAAGTTCGAGCGAAAGCTTCTTGAGCCCCGCGCCGGCTTTGGCGGCGATCTTCTTGCCGACACCCGTCGATCCGGTGAACGAGATCGCATCGACATCCGGGCTGTCGCACAGCGCCGCGCCGACGTCGTGGCCGTAGCCGGGCACGATATTGACGACGCCCGGCGGCAAACCGGCTTCGCGCAGGATGCGCCCCAGTGCGAGCGTCGTGCCGGAGGTCATCTCGCTGGGCTTCACCACGACCGAGCAGCCGACCGCGAGCGCGAAGGGCAGCTTCTGGCTGATGATGACCAGCGGATAGTTCCAGGGCGTGATCATCGCGACGACGCCGACGGGCTCGCGCAGCACGAGGGCCAGCTGATTGGACCCGAGCGTATCGTAGGTGTCGCCATAGGTATGGCGCGCCAGCGTGGCGGCATATTCCCAATGCGCGGCGGCGCCGCGCATCTCGCGTTCCGCGTTCGCCAGCGGCTTGCCGGTTTCGAAGCTCTCGATGCAGCGCAGCGTCTCGATCTCGGCCTCGATGCGGCGTGCCACGTCGAGCAGAACCTTGGCGCGCGCGGCGCCGGACATCGAGCTCCAGACGCGCGAATCCGCCGCCTGGCGCGCGGCCGCGATCGCCTCGAGCGCACCCTTGGCGCCCAAATTGGGGTAGCGCGACACGGGGCTGCGATGCGCGGGATTCTCGCGGACGATGGCGTCGGCGCCCGGCGCGATCAATTTGTCGCCGATAAGCGCGGCGAATTCATGAGGGGACGCGGGCAACGAAACGCGTCGCGAAGCTTCAGCCATGGATTTGCTTCCTCCCCAATTGGATAGGCATAATGTAATCGCTTTCTTTTTAGGTCAATAGGGACGCGAAATCCGCCGCCGTTCAGCCGGATTGCTTCATCAGATCGGCGATCCGTTCGGCGATCATGATCGTGGGCAGATTGATGTTGGCGCGCGGGATCGTGGGCATGATCGACGCGTCGACGATCCGCAAACCGTCGATGCCGCGCACGCGGCCCTCGGGATCGACCACGGCCATCGGGTCGTCCTCGGCGCCCATGCGGCACGAACACGAGGCGTGCCACACGCCGACGGCCGCACGGCGGATGAACGCCTCGAGCGCTTCGTCGTCCGCCAGCAGTTTGTCGAGCGGCGGCGATTCGAGGATGAAATTGCGCATCAGGAAGCGGCGAAACGGCGCGGGGCCGTCCAGCATCGTCGCCATGATGCGGGTCAGGAAGGCATTGCGGGCGTTGATCTCGCCCACCTGGCGCACCTTCTCGCTGAAGCTGGCCGCGAAGGGATCGTCGCAGACCTCGCGCACCGCCTTGGTATCGAAAACGCGGCGCAGATGGCGCAGGGCGGCCATCATGCGATCGACGTCGCGCCGATCGTGCAGCAGCCGGAAATCGACGCGCGGCGATCGGCGCCAATCGGACGATTCGAGCAGCACTTCGCCGGCTTCCGAGAAGGTCTTGTTGACCCAGGTCGTGACCGAGCAGATCTGCTCGCCCACGGCGTGCCACGCGGCTTTCGTCGAGACCGACACCGCCATGTCGGAGACCGGCATGTCCGGCAACCCGGAAGAGAAGCGCAAGCCCACGAGAAGATGCCGGCGCGTGCGCCCGTTGAGGCGCGCATGCGGACGGATGAAAGCGGCGAGTGCCACGGAAGGGTGGTCCATCAGGCGCTTGCCCACACCCTGGAGCGCGTGACGGACATCGATGCCGAGATCGCGCAGATGGCCCGGCGCGCCGATGCCTGCGCGCAGCATGATCGCGGGCGAATGGATGGCGCCCGCGGAAAGTATGACTTCGTTCGCGCGGAAATCGCGTTCTTCGCCGCGCATGGCGACGCGCACGCCGGTGCATTTGCGCCCCTCGAACAACAGCGCGGCGACCGTCGCGTCGGTTTCGATCGTCAGATTGCGCCGGGCGCGCACTGTCGGGGTGAGATACGCGATCGCCGTGGGCACGCGCCGGTCATAGGCGTTCGAAATCGTGAAGGGGTGATAGCCGTCCTCGAACGCGCCGTTCTGATCGGCGACGTAGCGATAGCCGAGTTCTTCGAAGCCGGCCGCCATCGCCTTGCCGTGCTCGGCCCACATTTCCGGGAAGATCCGCCGGATCGGCATGGGGCCGTCCTTGCCGTGCAGCGGATCGTCGAAATCCATGTCGCGTTCGAGCTTGCGGAAATAGGGCAGGACGGAATTCCAGTTCCACCCTTTGGCGCCGCGCGATTCCCATTCGTCGTAATCGACGGGACCGCCGCGATTGGCGAGCTGGCCGTTGATCGACGAACCGCCGCCCAACACGCGCGCCTGCTCGTATTTGCGCAGCCGCGCGCGCGGCGCGTCCGGCTGGTTCTGCGGCATTTTCTCGGTCGTGACGCGCAGGTCGTTCCACAGGAAGCGTTTGTCGAGGAACGCGCGCGCGGCGAAGCTATCGAGAATCTCGTCGGGCGTGGCGCCGTCTTTGATGTCGCGGCCGGCCTCGATCAACAGAACCCGGCACTCGCTTTTTTCCGAAAGGCGGGCCGCCAGAACGCAACCGGCGGAGCCGCCGCCAACGATGATGTAGTCGTAAGTCATTTCCGTCCCCACGGGCGTTATAACCGCTTTCATTTTCCCGCTCAATCCGGTGCGACGTCATGTCCGCGAACCGGGCTTCCGGGCTTCCACCAGCGGCCCTATTGACATTTATCGAACAATAATGTAAGCGCTACCATCAAATAGCGAGGGAGTGAAGCGATGAAGCACGATATTACGCGCGGCGTGATCGCCGCACCGGTGACGCCGTTCAATCCGGACGAGTCCGTCGATTGGCGTTCGCTCGACTCCTATCTCGCCGAAGTCGCCGCCGGCGGTCCCTCGGGCATCGCCATGAATATGGCCGCCAGCGAAGGCGGCTCGCTCAGCGTCGACGAGCAACTCGAAGTGATGCGCCGCACGCGCAAGGCCGCTGGCGGCGCCTGCGCGGTGGTGTCGGGCGTCGTCGCGGCGAGCACGACCAAGGCCGTCGAACTCGGCAAGCGTTTGGTCGAGGCGGGGGCGGACGCTTTGGTCGTCTTCCCGCCGCTGCCGACCTTCGTGTCCAAGCCGTTGCCCGTGGATGTCGTCGTCGATTTCCACCGAGCGATCGCCGAAGGCACCGGCGTGCCGATCGTCGCGTTCCACACGCCCTTCGTCGATTACCCGCCGGGCACGATCAAAGGACTGTCGACCATCAAGTCGATCGTGGCGTTGAAGGACGCGGCCTTCAATATCGAGCGTACGGCTGAACTCGTCGAAGAAGCCGAAGGCACCAATATCGCGGTGATGACCGGCAACGACACCTTTATCCTGGAAGCGATGCTGCTGGGCTGCAAAGGCGCTTTGATCGGCTTCGCGGGCACCGCGACGGCGAAACTGGTCGAGATGAATCGCCTGGCTCAAGCCGGCAAAGCCACCGAAGCCTACGCGATCTGGAATCAGATCGGGCCGTGGGCGCGGATCACGTGGCGCGCACCGTTGCGCGACTATCGCGTGCGCATGAAATACGCGCTGGTTCGCCAGGGTTTGATCGCGCACGCGACGGCGCGTCTGCCGCAGCCGGGGATCAGCGATATCGACAAGGCCGATATCGACCGTTGCTTCGAGCGTTACGGTCTGGACGATCCCGCGTTCCTGCCGGCCGGACGCCGGCTTTCCGCGGGTCGCGCGGCCGAGTAAGGGCGCGCGACATGCTGGCGCTGCGCAAACTCGCCCCCGCACCCGGCGTATCGCTTGTCGATGTCCCGCCGCCGGCCCCTCCGGGGCCCGGCGAGGCGTTGCTCGAAGTTTTGGCGGTGGGCGTGTGCGGCAGCGATCTGCATATCGATCGCTGGGCGCCGGGATATTGGCATCTCGCGAAGGCATTGCCGCTGACGATGGGCCACGAATTCGTGGCCCGCGTGGTCGCGGCGCCGGGCGATCCTTCCCTAGCGACAGGTGCGCGCGTCGCCGTCGTTCCGGCCACGACCTGCGGAAAATGCGCGGCGTGCGCGCGTGCCGACGCGGATTCGTGCCAGGATCGGCGCGGGATCGGCGTGATGCGCGACGGCGGCTTCGCGCGCTTTGTCTGCGTGCCCGCGCGCAATTGCGTGCCGGTGCCCGACGATCTTCCCGACGATGTCGCCGCTTTGGCCGAACCCGTCGCCGTTGGCTTCAATGCCGTCGCCACGGCCCGTGTAGCAAAAGGCGAACGCGTTATCGTGTTCGGCCCGGGAACGATCGGGCAGGGGATCGCACTTCTCGCCAAGCGCGCCGGCGCCGACGTGACGATCGTCGGACACGACGACGCTGCGCGTCTGTCGGTGCTGAACAACCTAGCGGCGGGCACGACTTACGATACGTCCCGACCGGCCGACGCGGCGGCCGTTCGCGCGCTCGCCGGTTCTTTCGATATCGCTTTCGACGCGGCCGGCGCGCGTCCCGCTTTCGATGCCGCGTTCGCGTCGTTGCGGCCCACGGGACGGCTCGTCGCCGTGGGTATTCATCACGCCCCGATCGAAGTCGATATGGTGCGCCTGGTGCGAAAGCGGCTGTCGATCATCGGCGCCTTCAGCTCGCCCGCCGCCATCTGGCCGGAGGTGATCGCCGTACTCGCGCGCGAACGCGCCACCTTCGCGCCGCTGGTGACGCATCGCTATGCCTTGGCCGAGATCGAGGCGGCCTTCGCCGCCGCGCATGCGCGCCAAGCCTCGAAAGCGGTTGTCTTTCCGACCTGAACGATTTCCAATCCGCGACACGACGACTTCAACGGCGGCCTGAATCGGGCCGCGAAGGTGACGCACGACGATGAAACCGGAAGCCGCCCCGCCCGCCGTCGATCCCTGGAAAGCTTTCAGCGGCGGGGCCGGCGAGGGCGGTTTGGGGCGCGTGCTGGCGCTGGAAGATTTCGAGCCGTTGGCGCGCGCGCATCTGCCGCGGCCGATCTTCGGATATGTGTCGGGTGCCGCGGAAACCAACGCGGCCCTCGATGCCAGCCGCGACGCGTTCGGGAAATGGCGCTTCGTCACCCGCGTGCTGCGCGACGTCTCGGCGCGACGCCAGAGTATCGATCTGTTCGGCACGACCTATACGGCGCCATTCGGAATCGCGCCGATGGGGCTTGCGGCTTTGTCCGCGTTCGACGGCGACCGCGTCACCGCGCGCGCGGCGGCACGCGCGGGCATTCCCTATGTGCTGAGCGGGTCGTCGCTGACGCCGCTGGAGCGGATCGCGGCGGATGCGCCGGGCAGCTGGTTTCAAGCCTATCTGCCGGGCGACGAGAAGCGGATCGACGCGTTGCTCGATCGCGTCGAACGGGCGGGCTTCAAGACGCTGGTGGTGACGGTCGATATTCCCGTGGCCGGCAATCGCGAGAATAATATCCGCGCCGGTTTCTCGACGCCGCTGCGCCCGAGCCTTCGCTTGGCGTGGGACGGCGCGACCCGGCCACGCTGGCTTTGCGGCACGTTTTTGCGCACCTTGCTGACATCGGGGATGCCGCATTTCGAAAACTCCTTCGCCGAACGCGGCGCGCCGATCCTGTCGCCGAAGGTCGATCGCGATTTCTCCAATCGCGCCCATTTCAATTGGGGGCATGTCGCCCGTATCCGCGATCGCTGGAAGGGCGCTTTCGTCCTGAAGGGGATATTGAGCCCCGCGGACGCCGCCGAAGCGCGGCGGGCGGGCGTCGACGGCGTGATCGTTTCGAACCATGGCGGCCGGCAGCTCGACCATGCGGCGGCGCCGCTGCAGGTATTGGCGTCGGTCGCCGCCGAGGCGGGCGGCATGGCGGTCATGATGGATGGCGGCGTCCGGCGCGGCACCGACGTTCTGAAGGCGCTTGCGTTGGGCGCGCGTGCCGTTTTCATCGGCCGCCCCTTCAATTACGCGGCGTCGGTCTTCGGCGAAGCGGGCGTCGCGCACGCGATCGGGCTTCTGCGCGCCGAAGTGGACCGCAATCTCGCGATGTTGGGGGTCGACGACGTCGCGAAAATCGATCGTAGCGCACTGATCGCCGCCGACGCCTGATCCGACATGTTGGGCGATAGATACGCGTCCGCCCGGTCTTGAAAAGCCGTCTTCGATTTTCCGTCGCCCGGTGAATCTCCTTTGGGGTTCAATGGGGCTCTATGGGGTTCGGGCGACGGAAAACCCTCGAAATATCAACGCGGCTTGACAGCTCTTAATCAGCGGGTCGTAGGTTCGAGCCCTACATCGCCCACCATCGGCCCCGACGAAAAAAGGCCCCGGTTTCCGACCGGGGCCTTTTTTCGTTTTCGAGATTTTAGCAAGTTCGCGAGAAATGTTGCCGGCGAGGGCGTTGCGCCGTGTTTACGGCCTGCGACACCCCCATCGACGGCCTCTTGATGCCGCGCAAGCGCGAGGGCGAATTCGCATCGTCGGCAAGTATCGGATTCGAATTCCACCGTATTGCCGTGACATGTTTCTTTTCTCGATGCATGGCTGATTTTATACATACGAATAACAAGCTGGTGCTTGAAGGATCGGTGCTCGATATGGCGGCGACAGCGGCGGATAATCGGCGGGGCATTTTCGCGATGTTGTTTTCCGCGTCGCTCGCCACGACCAGCGACATGTTCCTGCGTGCCGTCACCTTCGCGTTGCCGGTGGGCGAGGTGCTGGCGACGCGCGGCCTGGTCGTGATGTCGGTCATGGGCGTTGCGGTCTATTGTTTCGCACGCGCCTCGGATATACGCCGCGCGCTCAAGCCGCTGGTGTTGGGCCGCGCCTTGTGCGAAGGCGTGATGACCGCGATGTTCGTGCTGGCGTTGCCGCATATGATCTTCGCCGACGTGATGGCGGTGTTCCTATCGTCGTCGCTGATCGCGGCGGCGATGTCGGCGGCGAGCGGGCTAGAGCGGGTCGGCGCCGTGAAATGGGCCGTCCTGCTCGCCGGGTTCGTCGGCGTGGCGATAGTCGTGCGTCCTGAATTCGGCGAGATCAATATCGGCGCGGTTTTCGCGCTGTCCTCGGCCGTGCTGATCGCGCTGCGCGATCTGCTAACGCGCAAGATCGATCCCGCCACGCCGTCGGTCGTGGTCACCTTCGTATCGGCGACGGTCGTGACTCTACTGGGAACGGGGCTGCTGGCGATCGATCCGGCATGGCGCGTGCCGGCGTTGCGCGAAGCGGCGATGATCGCAGCGGCGGGCCTGCTCGTGGCGGCGGCGAATTTTCTGGCCGTGACGGCCTATCGCCGCGCCGATGTGTCAGTCGTCGCCCCGTTCCGCTACACGGCTTTGCCCTTCGCGATCATTGCGGCGTTTCTCGTCTGGGGCGAGTTTCCCGATTTCTGGTCGTTCCTGGGCGGTGCTGCGATCACCGCATCGAGCGTCGCGGCAATCTGGATGCAGCGCCGACGGCGAACGTGAGCGTCGATCAACCGCGCGGTGCCGCGAGGCGGTCGGCCATCGCGTAGAACGCGATCAGGCCCGCAGCCACGCATCGCGCGATCGGCGCAAACGGCAAGGCGCGATTGCGCACGATCGGAACGAACGTGCCGTCCGGTGTCGCCTGCACGGCAATTCGGGCGAGCTCGCGGCCCATCAGCGTGGCGGCCGCAAGACCTCGCCCGCTATAGCCGTGTCCGGCCCATACCCCGTCGGCGAGATGCTTGATTGCGGGATATTGATCGGGCGTGAGCGCCACATACCCGCTCCAATCGCTTTCCCATTCGACGCGCAAATCGGGATAAAGCTCGCGCACGCGCCGCGTCACGCCGGCAAGATCGGCGCGCGCATGCGCGCCCAGCGCGGGCCCGCCCGCACTCAAATGCAGGCGCCCGTCGGGAAGTTTCTTGAGGCCTGACCAAGTATGCCGCGTGTCGGTGACGATTGCGGCGCCGGGCAGAATGTGGGCTAGCGTCTCGGGCGGCAATGGTTTCGTCACCGCCTGATGTCCGCGGATGCGCACGGCGCTGGCGGCCAAGCCGGGCCAGAGCGCGCCGGTATAGGAATCGGTACAGATCAACACGCGATCGGCGTCGATGCTGCCGTGGGGCGTCGCGACGCGCCAGCGCGAACCAGCGCGTTTGATCGCGATCGCGGGCGATTGCGCGAATTGGCGTACACCCAGCGACGCCGCCGCGCGTGCGAGGCCGACGGTGTAGGCGAGGGGATTGACCGCAAGCGCCCGCGCGTCGAACAAGCCCGCCGCGTAACGGTCGGAGCCGATGCGATCGCGCACCGCCTGTCCGGTCAGGAATTCGACAGGGGCGCCGCGCGCACGCCAGAAATTCGCGCGTGCCTCGAGCCCCGCGGTCGCGGCGGAAGTATAGGGGCCTAGGAACCAGCCTTCGCCGTGGATCGCGTCGGGAATGGCGAAGCGTCCGACCAATGCCTTGAACAAGGCGGGACCTTCGGCGACGGTCGTCATGTAGCGTTCGGCTTGTTCGGGACCGAAATCCTTGGCGATGCGCGCTTCGCCGTGTTTGCCGTAGGGCACGACCAGGCCGAAGGCGCGCCCCGACCCGCCTGCACCGACATCGCCCGCTTCCAGCTGCACGACCGATGCGCCGCGATCGGCCAGATGGATCGCGGCGCTGTTGCCGGTGATCCCCATGCCGACAATTACGCAATCGGCGACGGCGTTTTCGCGCAATGCGGGTGGTGGCGGCACAGGGGCGAGCAGCCGCGTATAGGCCGCGGGCGGGGCCTGCGGGTCGCGGATCGCGGCTATATCTTCGCTGCGCGTCATGTCAGCCCTTCCGCGGCGACCAGAACACGGCCTTGGTCTTCATATAGGACGCGATGCCGGGCAAGCCCTTTTCGCGTCCCAGGCCGCTTTCCTTGTGCCCTTCGAAGGGGGTCGAGATCGACAATTGCTTGTAGGTGTTGATCCATACCGTGCCGGCCTGAATGTGCTCGGCGAGACGCAAGGCGCGGTCGAGATCGCGCGTCCAAATTCCGGCGGCGAGGCCGTAGACGCTGTCGTTGGCTTGGCGCAGCAGATCCGCGTCGTCGTCGAAGGGCAGGACCACGCCGACGGGACCGAACACTTCCTCCCGGCATATCTCGGCCGTGTTGGCGACGCCGGTCAGCAGCGTCGGCGGATAATAGGCGCCGCCGGTTGCGAACGCGTCTGGCGGCAGCGTGCCGCCGGCGAGCAGGACGGCGCCGTCCGCGATCGCGCGGGTCACGAATCCGTGCACGCGTTCGCGATGCGCGAAATGGATCAGTGGCCCGATATCGGTGTCGGCGGCGGCTGGATCACCCAGCTTCATCGCGCCGATATGGCGCAGTAGGGCGGCGAGGAATGCGTCGCGCACGCCGCGCTGGACGAAGATGCGCGATCCCGCGACGCAGGATTCGCCTGCACCCGAAAACAAGCCGCCAGCGACACCCTTCACAGCCGCGTCGATATCCGCATCGTCGAGCACGATATTCGGCGATTTGCCGCCGAGTTCGAGCACCACCGGGCGCAGCAGCTCGCCCGCCTTGGCCGCGATATGCTTACCCGCGACAGTGCCGCCGGTGAAACTAATCATGTCGATACCGGGATGGGCGACCATCTCGCGGCCCAGCGCGCCGTCGCCGGTCAGCACCGAGACGGCGCCGGGGGGGAATCCGGCGATCTGCGACAGGCGCGCGTATTCGAGCGCCATCAGCGGCGTCACTTCCGACGGCTTCAAAATCACCGCGTTGCCGGCCGCCAGAATGGGGGCGAGTTTCTGCGCTTCAAGCGTAGCGGGCGAATTCCATGGCGTAATCGCGCCGACCACGCCCACCGGCTCGTAGACATAGAAGCTGCGGAAATCGCCGCGTGACGGCGACATCGCGTCCTCGCGGGTTTCGCACACGCCCGCATAGTAGCGGAACGTGTTGGCGGCGCTGGCGATCATTGCGCGGCATTCGGCCAGCGTCTTGCCGTTGTCGGACATCTGAATGCGCGCGAGCGTCTCGGCCTGTGCGTCGATCAGCGCGCCCATCGCATGCAGCAAGCGCGCGCGCAGATGCGGCTTCAAGCCGCCCCACTCGGCGGTCGCGAGGCATGCGCGGGCCTTGGCGACGGCGATGTCGAGGTCGCGGCGCCCGGCGATGGCCACACGCGCGAGCAGTTTGGCGCGCGCGGGCTCCGTCACGTCGAACGACGCGCCGCCGCCCGTGGTCCATTCGCCGCCGCGATAAAAGGGACGTACTTCCGACACGGGGTTGCCTCTCGCTCTCGTCAATATTATACAAATGCATAATTAGTCTTCGGCTGCTGCGCAAGGCCGAAGACGCCCCCGGCAGCGAGGCCCGCCATGGCGACGATCGATTTCACCTATCTCGAACCCTTGCATCCGCGCATCGAGCGCTTCGTGCGCGACGAAGTGCCGCGCGACTGGCGGCTGAATTTCGTGCGCGAGAAGGGTTTCGAAGCGCAACGCGCGGGCGTTCGCGACGCCGAGCTTTTGTTCCTCATCGGCTCGGCCGTGCCTGCCAAACTGATCGACGCAGCCCCCCGCTTGCGTTTCGTGCAGAAGCTGGGGGCCGGCGTCGACAATATCGACCTTGCGGCCTGCGCTCGTCGTGGCATCGGGGTGGCGAAAGCCTCGGGCGGCAATGCCATTCCGGTTGCCGAGCATACGGTGATGCTGATGCTGGCGGCGCTACGGCGTCTGCCGCTGGTCGATCGCGCGACGCGCGCGGGCGCCTGGCCGAAGGAGGAGGCGCGCGGAATCCATCGCCAGATTCACGGACGGCGTGTCGGCATCGTGGGGCTGGGCGCCATTGGCGGCGCGGTCGCGCGTTTGTTGCAGGGTTTCGGCGCCGAGCTTGTATTTACCGACCCCGACCCCAAGGCTGTGGCGGCCGGCCGCGCGCAAGGGTTGCGCGATCTGCCGCTCGACGAATTGCTGGCATCGTCCGACATCGTCACGCTGCATGTGCCGTTGCAGGCCGACACGCGCGATCTGATCGACGCGCGGCGCATCGCGGCGATGAAGCCGGGGGCGGTGCTCGTCAATTGCGCACGCGGCGGTTTGGTCGACGAGGCGGCGTTGCTTGCGGCGCTGAACGAAGGTCGCCTGATGGGCGCGGGGCTCGACGTCTTCGCGATCGAGCCGCCGATGGGCACTTCGCTGCTCGCCAGCGATGCCGTCGTTGTCACGCCGCATCTGGCCGGCGCCACCTTCGACAACTTCGTCAACGTGCTGCGTCACGGCATCGCCAACGCGTTGGCATTCCTTGAAAAACGGCCACTGCCGCCGGGCGATCTCGTGGCGTCGTGACGGCCGGTTTCGAAGCTGGGCTTGCTATTTTATGCAAATGTATAATACAAGCAGGACGACGATGCGATCGAAGGATCGCGGGACGAAACTGGAAGGGCCCAAGCGGTGGCAGCCAAGCACGAAGCATTTGATCCGATCACGCTCGAGATTCTTTGGTCGCGATTGATTTCGATCGCGGACGAATCGGCGGCAGCGCTGTTGCGCACCGCGTTCTCGACCGTCGTGCGCGAGTCGAACGACTTCACGACCGTGCTGATGGATGCCGAGTGCAACGCGCTGGCCGAGAACACGGCGGGCATTCCTTCCTTCGTGGGCATGCTGCCCAGCGCCGTGCGCGCCTTTCTCGGGAAGATTCCCGTCGAGCAATGGCGTCCGGGCGATTGCATCATCACCAACGATCCGGAAATCGGTTCGGGCCATCTGCCCGACGTGACGATGGCCGCCCCGATCTTCCACAAGGGCAAGCTCGTCGGTTTTTCGGGCTCGATCGCGCATCTGCCGGATATCGGCGGGCGCGGCTGGGCCGGCGATTGCCGCGAGCTGGTGGAGGAAGGCCTGCGCATCATGCCGGTCAAGTTCCTGCGCGAAGGCGTCGAGGATGCCTTCGTCCTCGATACGATCCGCAACAACGTACGTGTGCCCGAGCAGGTGATCGGCGATCTTTACGCCCAGGTCGCGGCCCAGCGCGTCTGCGCGCGCGGGGTGCAGCAATTCCTCGAGGATACGGGGCTGACCGATCTGGTGGCGCTGTCGAAGGAATTGCGCGGGCGCGCCGAGACCGCGATGCGTAACGCGATCGCCGCTTTGCCTGATGGCAGCTGGACCGCGAGCACCCGCGCCGACGGCTTCGACGAGCAAGAGACCTTCATCCAGTGCAAGCTGACGATCCGCGGCTCCGACATGGAGATCGATTTCGAAGGCACGTCGCCCCAGATCGCGCGCGGCATCAACTCGGTCCTCAAATACACCTACGCCTACGCCACCTATCCGGTGAAATGCGCACTCGATTCTGAAAGTCCGCGCAACGAAGGCTCGTTTCAGCCGATCACCGTCAAGGCGCCGCGCGGTTCGATCCTCAATCCCGTCTTCCCCGCACCGGTCGCCGCGCGCCAGCTCACCGGCCATCTGCTGACCGGCGCCATTTATGGCTGCCTCGCGCAGGTTGCGCCGAAGCTGGTCACCGCCGAATCCGGCAGTGCGCCCACGCTGCGCACGGTCTATGGCGGCGTCGATCGCAACGGCGTGCGCTTTAGCCAGGTGCTGTTCGCCTCGGGCGGCATGGGCGCCAATTGCCGGATGGACGGCTATTCCTGCACGGCGTTCCCGTCGAACACCGGGGCTGGCAGCATCGAAGCGCTGGAAAGCGTGTCGCCGCTGCTGGTCCATCGCAAGGAACTGGCGCCCGATTCCGGCGGCCCCGGCGAATTCCGGGGCGGCTTGGGCCAGGACGTGGTGATCGAAGTCTTGTCGTCCGCGCCGATCGACTTCTCGCTGCTGTCCGACCGCCACAAATATCCGCCGCTCGGCATCCTCGGCGGACAGCCAGGTTCCAAATCCGCGGTGGTGCTGTCCGACGGCACGCGCCCGCATCAGAAGTCGCGCAGCGTGCTGCGCCCGGGCGAGGTTCTGTCGATCCATTTTCCCGGCGGCGGCGGCTACGGCGATCCCAAGAAGCGCAAGCGCGAAGCGATCGAGAAGGACATCGCGGCGGGCTACGTCACGCCCGAAGCGGCGCGTGCGCATTACGGACATCAAGGTTGAGAGCGATCCACCCGTGAAAAAACGAATCCGAATCGGCGTCGACGTCGGCGGCACGTTCACCGATTTCGTCCTCGTGGACGAAAAGCGCGACGCGATCTACACCGGCAAGCAACTGACCACGAAATTCGATCCTTCGGTCGCGATCTGCGAGGGGGTGGCGCGCATCGTGCGCGAAGCCGGCCTGACGATGGCCGACGTGGACGGCATCGTCCACGGCACGACGCTGGTCACCAACACGTTGATCGAACGCGACGGTGCGCGCATCGGCTTCATCACCACCAAGGGCTTCCGCGACGTGCTCGAGGTCGGGCACGAGATGCGCTACGACCTCTATGACTTGTTCATGGAAAAGCCGGTGCCGTTGGCGGCGCGCGAGTTGCGCCGCACGGTAACCGAACGCATCGACGCGCACGGGCGGGTGCTGACCCCGCTCGACGAGACGGAACTGGTCGATGCGGCGCAAGCGTTGGTCGAGCGCGACGTCGAGGCGATCGCCGTCTGCTTCCTCAACGCCTACGCCAATCCCGCGCACGAGCTACGCGCGGCCGAGCTTCTGGCCAAGCGCCATCCCAAGCTGCCGATCTCGGTCTCCACCGTCGTCGCGCCGGAGATCCGCGAATACGAGCGCGGCTGCACTGTGGCGGCCAACGCCTATGTGCTGCCGCTGATGCGCCGCTATATCGGCGATCTTAACGGCAAGCTGATCGCGATGGGGCTCAAAGGCCCGCTTAACGTGATGCTGTCCGGTGGGGGCATCGCCTCGCTGCGCGTGGCGCAGGAAGCGCCGATCCAGATGATCGAATCCGGCCCGGCGGCGGGTGCCACGTCGGGCGCCTATTACGGTCGGTTGACGGATTCGAGCCATGTCATCGCCTTCGACATGGGCGGCACGACCGCCAAAATGTGCCTGATCGAGAACGGCGAGCCCGAGCATTCCAAGACCTTCGAAGCTGGCCGCGTTCGCCGTTTCCGCCAGGGCTCGGGCATTCCGCTGAAGGTGCCCGTCATCGATCTGATCGAAATCGGCGCTGGCGGCGGCTCGATCGCGCGCCTCGACGCAATGGGCCTGTTGAAGGTCGGCCCCGACAGTGCCGCGTCCGATCCCGGCCCCGTGTGCTACGGCCGCGGCGGCGAGAATCCGACGGTCACCGACGCCGATCTCGTGCTCGGCTATCTCTCGCCCGACTACTTCCTGGGCGGCGAGATGAAGCTCAATCTCGACAAGGTCAAGGCTGCGGTCGACAAGAAGCTCGCGGCGCCGGCCAAGCTGACGGTCGAACAGGCGGTCGCGGGCATCCATGCGGTCGTCAATAACAACATGGCCGCCGCGACGCGCCGCTACATCGCTGAGAAGGGCCGCGATCCGCGCCGCTACACGCTGATCGCGACCGGCGGTGCGGGCCCCGTGCACGCCTATGGACTCGCGCGCGAATTGAAGATCGGGCGCGTGATTTGCCCGATGGGGGCGGGCGTATCGTCGGCGCTGGGTTTCCTGATCGCAGCGCCGGCGACCGACGGCGTGCGCAGCTACGTCGTACGTTTGCCCGAAGTCGATGCCGATCGCGTTGAAACGCTGTTCGCCGACATGCGTCGCGACGCGACGGCTGCGCTCGTCGAAGCGGGCGGCGATGCGGCGACGATCGCATTCCGCCGCTTCGTGGAAATGCGTTATGTCGGCCAGGGTTTCGAGATCCAGGTGCCGCTGCCCGACACGTTGCCCGCGGGCAAGACGCTGGCCGACACGCTGCGCGATGGCTTCCTCGAGAAATACGACGAGCTTTTCGGTCGGCGCATCGAAGGCGTGCCGATTCAGGCAGTGTCGTGGCGCATCACGGCCGCAGGCCCCACGCCCGATATCAAGCTGCGCTTTGAAGGCCAGCAGATCGACCGTAGCGCCGCAGCGAAGGGCGAGCGTCTCGCGCACTTCCCGGGCCACGGCTATGTCCCGACGAAGGTCTACAATCGCTACGGCCTAGCGGCCGGCACGCGTTTCGCGGGGCCTGCTGTGATCGAGGAGCGCGAGTCGACCGTCGTCGTCGGCCCCGACGCGACCGTCACCGTCGATCCCCATCTCAATCTCATCATCGACATCGAGTACGAAACGGCCATCGGCCCGAAAGGCAAAAAACAATGAGCACGACCGTCGAAGTTCTCGCGGACGCTTTCAAAGAAATCGGCACGCCGTTCGTCGTCGGCCATCCGGGCGGCGAGACCGTCGAGCTGATGGACGCCATGCGCGTGCGCGACATGCGCTACATCCTGATCAAGCAGGAAGTCGCCGGTGCCATGATGGCGGCGACGTGGGGCGAGATCACTGGGCGTCCGGGCGTGTGCACTTCCACCCGCGGGCCGGGGGCGACCAACATGGTCAACGGCGTCGCGCATGCTTGGCTCGACCGCGCGCCGCTGATCGCGCTGACCGACCAGTATCCGGCCACGACGTTCGGCACGGGTCTGCGCCAGGTGATCGACCACCAGCAGATCTTTTCGCCCATTACCAAATGGCAGACGACGCTGCAGGCCAAGGGCGCGCATCAGCAGATCCGTCGCGCCTTGCGCGTTGCCATGGCACCCACGCCCGGGCCTGTGCATATCGACGTGCCGTCGACCGAGACGACGGCCGAAGCCAAGCCGCTGGCCAATCCGCCCGGTTTGCTGCCCGAGCGCATGGGGATCGAGCCCGACCGCCAGGCTTTGGCGCGGCCGCTCGACATGATCCGCAACGCGCGCCGGCCGATTCTTCTCGTCGGCCTCGGCACGTTCTGGGACAACGCGTCGAGCGAAATGGTGAAGCTCGCCGAGCAGCTCGGCGCGCCGGTGCTGACCACGTCGAAATGCAAGGGTGCGATCCCCGAGGATCATCCGCTGCGCGCGGGTTGCATCATCGGCGGCCTGATCGAGCGCGAGCTGATTTCGCAATCCGATTTGATCATCACGATCGGTCTCGACGCAGTCGAGCTCCAGCCTAAGCCCTGGCCCTATGCCATTCCGGTCTTGTCGCTCGCCAATACGCCCACGCTCGACGCGCTGGTGCCCGCTAAGTTGGAAGTCGTCGGCGATCTGAAGCTGCTGCTCGCCCGGCTCGCCGAATTTGCGCCGTCGGGCGGTAACTGGGGCGAGAAGGCCGCCGCGAAGTTCCGCGACGACCTCAACAACGCGCTGAATGTGCCCACGCGCTTCCTGTCGCCGCAGGCGGCGATGGAAACCGCGCGCGCCGTACTGCCGCGCGACACGATCGCGACCTGCGACGCGGGTGCGAGCCGCCTGCTCGTCGTGCAGAAGTGGAAATCCTACGGCCCGCGCGAGTTTCTGACCTCCAACGGTCTGGGCTCGATGGGTTACGCGATTCCCGGCGCGCTCGCCGCGCGCATCGCGCATCCCACGCGCCCGGTTGTCGCCTTCGCGGGCGATGGCGGCTTCATGATGGCGGTCGCCGAATTGCAGACCGCGGCGCGCGAAAAGCTGCCGATCATCGTCGTCGTGTTCGACGACGGCGAGATCGCGCTGATCCGCATCAAGCAGGAGCTGAAGAAGATCCCGAAATTCGGAATCGGTCTCGGCGGTCTCGATTGGGAAAAACTCGCGGCAGGTTTCGGCGCGGACGGCGTGGTGGTCGAAACCGAACACCAGCTGGGCGACGCGCTGGCTGCGGCGGTCAAGTCGGAACGCTCGACCTTGATCGCGGCCCGCATCGACGGCTCCTGCTACGTCCAACAGTTTAACGCGCTGCGCGAAATCTGAGGTCCGAACCATGCGTATGAAGGGTAAGAACGTCCTGCTCACCGGTGCGGCCCGCTCGATCGGGCGGGCTTGTGCCGAGCGTTTCGCCGAGGAGGGGGCCAACGTCGCCATCCTCGATGTGCTCGAGGATGCCGGCAAGGCGACGGTCGAGGCGATCGTGAAGGAACGCGGCGTCCAGGCGCGGTTCTACAAGGCCGATGTCGGCCGCAAGGCCGAGGTCGACGCGGCCGTCGACAAGGCGATCGCCGATTTCGGCCATATCGACGTATTGTTCTCCAACGCCGGGATCACGCGCCGCGCCGACTTCCTCGACTTGTCGGAGGAGGATTTCGACGACGTGCTGCGCACCAATCTCAAATCCATGTATCTGGTCGGCCAGAAGGTCGCCAAGCACATGGTGGCGCGCGGCAAGGGCGGGGCAATCGTCAATATGTCGTCTTCGTCGGTGCGCATGACGATGCCCACGATCTCGCCCTACGCGGCGTCGAAGGGCGGCGTGTCGGCGTTGACCAACGCGATGGCGCTATCGCTGGCCAAGCACAATATCCGCGTCAACGCGGTCGGGCCGGGCACGATCGTTACCGATCTCAATCGCGACAATCTGCTGGCCGACCGCGAAACGCGCCGCCAGATCCTGTCGCGCATTCCGCTGCAGCGCTTGGGCGACGGGCGCGACGTCGCCAACGTCGTGCTGTTCCTGGCGAGCGAAGAGGCCGGCTACGTGACCGGCGAGACCATCTATATCGACGGAGGCCGTTCGGGCCTGAACTACACGTTCCCCGTGGCGGAGGACAAGTGACCATGGGCGAGCGCGATTACGCGGGGCTGACCGTTTACATCGACGGCAAGTTCATGCCGTGGAACGATGCGACGGTGCATATCTTCTCGCCGGTGGTGAAGTACGGCGCCGCCGTCTTCGAAGGCGTGCGCGGCTACTGGAACGCGGAACGGGAGAAGATGTACCTGTTCCGTCTGCGCGAGCATATGGAACGGCTGGAGCTGTCCCAGCGCATCATGCGTTTCGAGCGCATCGTGCCGGCGGCCGAGATGATCGAGGCGACGGTCGAGCTTATGCGCCGTAACCGCTTCCGCGGCTCGGTCCATATCCGCCCGACTGTCTATATCGGCGGTGATGGCGAAAACTACGCGCGCGGGCCGGTCGGCTCGTTCGTCACCGCCGTCCAGCGCGACACGCCCAAGAAGGTGACGGACGGCGTGACTGCGCAGATCTCGTCCTGGCGGCGCATCTCGGATTCGGTGATGCCCGCGCGCACCAAGGCGAACGCGAACTACAACAATTCGCGCTACGCCGGGCTCCAGGCCAAGACCGACGGATACGACGCGGCGATCTTCCTCAACGATCGCGGCAAGCTGTCGGAAGGGCAGAGCATGTGCCTGTTCATGGTGCGCAAGGGCGTCGCGATCACGCCGTCGATCACCAGCGACATCCTGGAAAGCATCACGCGCGAGACGGTCATCGAATTGCTGCGCGAGGCGGGCATGAAGGTCGAGGAGCGCGAGGTCGACCGCACGGAATTCTTTGACGCGAGCGAAGCGTTCTTCTGCGGCACGGGCTCCGAGATCACGCCGCTGATCAATGTCGACGGCGAGAAGATCGGCCAGGGCGTGCCGGGACCGATCACCCGCGCCTTGCAGAAGACCTATTTCGACCGCGTACACGGCCGCGTGCCGGACGACCGGGGCTGGCTGACGCCGGTCTGACGGTCGCGATGCCGGTTCACTCGCGCCAGGCGCCCCGTCCCTGATTCGGGACGGGGCGCTTCGCGTTTGGGGCACTTGGATCGGCAGCGGTGCATGAACTATAAGGGGTGGCCTCGAACGCCGCGCCGGAAACCATGAAGCGCAATCGCAAGCCGAAAGACGAAGCCCCCGAGGACGAGAAATCGTCCGGTGGCGGCATGCCGCTGGTGGCGCTGGTTTCCGCGCATATCCGCCGGTCGATCGAAAACCGCGCGCTGAAACCGGGCGACGCGATCGACTTCGTGGCGATCGGCGAGGAGCTGAAGATCAGTCGCACGCCGATCCGCGAATCGATCGGGCAGTTGCAACTCGCCGGACTTATCGAAAGTCTGCCCGGCGGGCAGTTCCGCGTCGCGGTGCTGACCGACAAGGACGTCGCCGACTATTACGCCGTGCGCCACGAGCTGGAATTGTCGGCCGCGGCGATCGCCGCCCAGCAGATCACGAAGCCAGAGATCGCGCTGCTGCGCGGGAATCTGGTGATGTTCGACGAGAATCGGAACAAGAGCGACGCGCTGCTGCGCGTCGACCGGCAATTCCACGAGATTATCTACGAATCGACACGCAACCGCTATCTCGCTCATCGTCTGAAGGAATTGCGCGGCATCCTCGGCCTACTGCCCAAGAAATCCTTCGGTCGCACGGCGCGCATCGGCCAAGTCTACGAAGAACACCTCGCGATCGTGGAGGCGATGGCTCGCCACGATTCGGCGGCGGCGGTCGCCGCGACCGCCACCCATATCGACAACGCGCGCCTAGCGCGATCGGGCGAAATGTAGGCCGCGCGCGACCCTTTCGCGCTTAGAAAGGGTCGCTTTCGCGCAGTTCGATCAGCGTCGGCGCGTCGGCCTTCAGTGCCGCGCGCAGTTCGGCGTCGAATTGCGCGATATCCGCCGCGCGGGCGCCGCGCCAATTCATCGCCTTGGCCAAGGCGATGAAATCCGGCGGCGTGGGCGCCGTGGCGACCGGGGGTAGGCCGATCTCGACGAACGCATCGCGGATATCGGCCAGGGCCGCGTTGTTCCACACGATGAGCACGACGTTGAGCTTCTCGTCGGCAGCGGTTGCCATCTCGCCCAGCGTGTACATGATGCCGCCGTCGCCCGCGAAGACGACGACCGGGCGCGCGGGATCGGCCGCTTTCACGCCGATCGCCGCCGGCAAGCCGTAGCCAAGCGTGCCGTAACCCTTGGGATGGAGAAAGCGGCGCGGACGGTCCCAGCCGAGATTGGCGCGGAACGTGTACGCGATTTGGGTCATATCGGTGACAACGATGCCGTCGGCGGGCAGCGCTTGTTTGAGTGCCGCGCCGATGCGCATGTGTTTGCGCTGCAATTCCGGTAGCTTCGCATCGGATTCGGCGCGCAAGGCCGCGACCGTCGCGGCCGCTTGGCGGCGCGCGTCGTCGCCTGCGTCGTGCGTCGCCGCCAGAATGCCCTCGATCGCGGTTTTCGCATCGGCGTGCAGCGCCACGTCGGCTTGCAGCCGGTCGACTAATTTGCGCGGATCGATATCGATACGGATCAGCTTACCGGTGATCGGGATCGGGCCTTTGACGCTGCCTTCGAAGGTCGACCACTCGGTGCCCACGCCCAACACCACGTCGGCTTCCTTGGTGTAGGCGCGGATTGCATCCGACGCGATACGCGGCCCGAGCGCCAGCGGATCGGCATCGTCGATCGTGCCGTTACCGGCGACCGTCGTCAGCACTGGAATGGCGCGGCGTGCGGCTAGCGCCGCGATCGCCGCACCGGCATGCAACGCACCGCCGCCTGCGAAGATCAGCGGCTTCTTCGCGGTTTCCAGCAATGCCGCCGCGCGCGCCAGATCGGCTTGCGGGGCGGAAGGGCGGTTGGGCGGCGCCACCGGCGGCCAGTAACCGCCGGCGGGCAGCGCCAGCACGTCGAGCGGGATTTCGAGATGAACGGGGCGGGGACGTTGCGAAGCGAAGACCGCGAAGGCGCGATGGACGAGGCCGGGCACTTCCTCGGGCGACAAAGCGGTCGCGGAGAAGGCGGTGAAGGGCGTAGTCACGGCGCGCTGGTCATCGACCTCGTGCAATTCGCCCCAGCCTTTGCCCAGCGTCGCGCGCGGCCCGACCGACGAAATGCACAGCACGGGCTGGCTGTCGGCATAGGCTTCGGCGATGCCCGTGGCCGCGTTGGTCACGCCTGGTCCCGTGATGACGATGCATACGCCCGGCTTGCCCGTCGCGCGCGCGTAGCCATCGGCCATGAATGCCGCGCCCTGCTCGTGGCGCGCCAATACGTGGCGGATCGGGCTGCCGACCAAGCCGCGGTAGATCTCCAGCGTATGCACGCCGGGAATCCCGAAGACCGTATCCACGCCGTAGGATTCGAGCAGGCGGATCAAGGCCTCGCCGCAGGTGGGATTCTCGCTGGTCATCTGGCAACGCTCGCTTTCGCGGGAAGGGATCCCGCCCGTCAATGGTTAGGCCGTATCGGTTCCGGACGCACGTGGCGATATCATGCGTCAAGCAATTATACAATTGCATAAAAACAAGCAAACTGCTAGCGTCCGAGGATGACCGATCGCGCGGAGCTCGACCGTCGTTTTCCGTCGCTGGCCGCGATCGAGCGCGCCGCTTCGCGGCGCATGCCGCTTTTCGCGCTCGATTATTTGCGCGGTGGTATCGGCGCTGAGCTGGGCCTCGCCCGCAACCGCGCCGATCTCGATCGCGCCGTCTTCGCGCCGCGCCATCTGACGCCCGACCGCGGCAAGGTCGATACAACGACCGAGATTTTCGGCCAACGTTTTGCAGCACCATTCGGCGTGGCGCCGATGGGGCTGACCGGCCTGATGTGGCCACGCGCGTTGCCGCAAATGGCCGCCGCCGCGGCGCTGCACGGCGTGCCGCTGGGGGTCAGCAGCTCGGCCACCGAATCGCTCGAGGATCTGCGTGCCGTCGCGGGCAAGACCGTATGGTTCCAGCTTTACGGCTGCCGCGATCCGGAGGTCGAGCGCGATCTGATGGATCGCGCGCGCGGCGAAGGGGCCGACGTGCTGCTGGTCACCATCGACATTCTGGGCACCACGCGGCGCGAACGCGAATTGATCCACGGCGTGTCGATCCCGCCGCGTTTCGGCCCGAAGACGGTGTGGCAAGCGATACTGCGCCCGGCATGGAGTGCGGCGATTTTGCGCCACGGCATGCCGCGCTTTCGCATGCTCGATAAGTACATTCCCGCCGGCGCCGGGCTCGGTGATGTCGCGCGCACGCTGGGCGCGTTGCGCGAATTCCGCTACACGCCGCATCGTCTGGCCGAATTGCGTAAAACCTGGCCCGGTAAGCTGGTCGTGAAGGGCGTGCTGCATCCCGACGATGCGCGCGCCTGCCTCGAAGCGGGAGCGGACGGGATCGTCGTGTCCAATCACGGTGGCCGGCAGAATGACGCGGCGCCGTCGGCCGCGGCGGCGCTGCCTGCGATCCGTGCGGCGGTTGGTCCCGATTTTCCGCTGATCGCGGACGGCGGTGTGCGCTCGGGGCTCGATGTGATCCGCTTCTTGGCGCTGGGCGCCGACTTCGTGCTGGTCGGCCGGCCGATGCTATACGGCGCCGCGTCCGGTGCAGGCGCCGAACATGTCATGCATATCCTGAAGCAGGAGATCGAGCAGACGACCGCGCAGCTCGGGTGCGTGCGCCCGATCGAAGCGCGCGACCGGCTGTGGCGTGACGGAGGACCGCGATGAACGCGGCGCACGGCCACAACAATCCGCCCGTCGCGGCCGGCGATGCGGAATGGCGCACGCGCTGCGATCTCGCCGCTTGCTATAGGCTTGTCGATCTCTACGGTTGGAGCGATTTTTTCGGCACGCAT
Organism: Tagaea sp.; assembly: GCA_965228135.1. Lineage (GTDB taxonomy): Bacteria > Pseudomonadota > Alphaproteobacteria > CACIAM-22H2 > CACIAM-22H2 > Tagaea. The sequence continues at coordinate 1,736,894 of OZ245798.1, read as the reverse complement.
ATCTCGCTGCGCATTCCGGGCACCGAGCATTTTCTGCTCAACCCGCTCGGCATGATGTTCGACGAGATCACGGCGTCCTCGCTCATCAAGGTCGATGTCGAGGGCCGCCTCCTCAGCGACAGCCGTTATCCGATCAATCCCGCGGGCTTCACGATCCATTCCGCGATCCACATGTCGGCACCGCGCAACAATGCGGTCATCCATACCCACACCCGCGCCGGAAGCGCGGTCGCGAGCCTCGCCGAAGGGTTGCTGCCGTTGCACCAGAAGGCGGCGATCATCCGCGATTTCGTCGCCTATCACGATTACGAGGGCGTCGCGCTCAATCTCGGCGAGCGCGAACGCATCGTCACCGATCTCGGCGATCGGCGCGTTCTGGTGCTGCGCAACCACGGCCTGCTGACCGTCGGCCCGACGATCGGCGACGCATTCCTATGGCTCACGCGCATTGAGCGTGCGTGCGAATTCCAGGTCGCCCTTCTGGCGCAAGGCCGTACGATCGCGCCGCTGACGCCGGAGATGCAGGACCGCGCCGCCCGCCAAGGACGCGAGATCTTCGTCGATGAGGGCCCCGAAGGCGGGGCCGCGTTCTGGCCCGCCTTCCTGCGCAAGCTCGAACGCGAAGCGAAGACCGACTGGCGCGTCTAACGCGCCTACCCACCGTTCCATCGCAGACAGGACTCGCGCAACGATGACCCGCGACTTCAAAATGTATATCGACGGCGTTTGGATTCCGGCCGAGGGCCGCGAGACTTTGCCGGTGGTCAATCCCGCGACGGGGGCCGAGATCGGGCGCCTGCCGGTTGCGACCGACACGGATATGGACCGCGCCGCCGCGGCCGCGGGCCGCGCTTTCGTCGACTGGTCGGCGATGCCGCCCGTGGCGCGCCAACGTCTGCTTACGCGCGCGGCCGATCTGATCGAACAGCGCCGCGACGCGATCGCCAAATTGCTGACCCAGGATCAGGGCAAGCCGCTGGCTGAGGCGATCGGTGAAGTCCAGGTCGTCGCCGACTTCTTCCGCTGGTTCGGCGAAGAAGGGCGGCGCGTCTACGGCCGGACGATCCCGGGCGAGGATCCCGATTTGCTGCAGACCGCGATGCGTGTACCGGTCGGGCCGGTGCTCGTCTTCGGGCCGTGGAATTTTCCGGTCAGCGAGATCGGCGGACATATGGCGGCGGCGCTGGGGGCGGGCTGCACCTGCGTTCTGAAGGCCGCCGAGGAAACGCCATCGGCACCGCAGGTCATCGTCGAAGCCATCGCCGATGCGGGCTTTCCCGCCGGCGTCGTGAACGCGATCTGGGGGCATCCGCCGGCGATCGCCGACCGGCTGATTGCCCATCCCGCGATCCGCAAGGTCGCGTTCACCGGATCGGTGCGCGTCGGCAAGATTTTAGCGCAGAAGGCGGCGGCGCAGATGAAGCGCGCGACGATGGAACTGGGCGGTAACGCGCCGGTGATCGTCGGCGCGACAGCCGATATCGGTGCTGCGGCGCGGCTCGTTGCGGGGCGCAAATTCCGCAACGCCGGCCAGGTCTGCGTTTCACCCAACCGTATCTTCGTGCACGCCTCGCGCTACGACGCGTTCGTGTCCGAGTTCCTGCTGCATGTGGATCGCATCAAGCTCGGCGACGGGCTGGCGCCGGAAACGACGATGGGGCCGTTGATCAGCCCCGCGCGCGTCGGCGCGATGCGCGCCATCGTCGAACGCTCGGTGGAGCAGGGAGCGCACTTGCTGCGCGGCGGCGGGGGTGTGTCGGGTTCCGCGCATTTCTGGCGGCCGACCGTGATCGCGGACGTGCCGGACGACGCACCGGCCTTTGCCGACGAGATTTTCGGACCGATCGCCGCATTGTCGACCTTCGACGACGCGGCCGACGCACTCACGCGCGCCAATGCGGTACCCGTCGGGCTCGCGTCGTATGTCTTCTCCCAGAATCGCGCCGAGATCGATCTATTCCGCCGTGGCCTGCAATTCGGCTGCGTGGGCGTGAACACGCTGTTTATCTCGAATATCGAAACGCCGTTCGGCGGCATCAAGGACAGCGGTTACGGCCGCATGGGCGGCGTCGAAGGCATCGACGCCTATCTCGACGTCAAATTCGTCGCCGAGCGCGTCAATCCGCTGTGACCCGCGCATCGCGGCGCGGTTAATCGGCCGGAATACAAAACGAATTCGACGGCGTTCGAATTTCCTTGATGACGGATTGACTCTTTCTCGAAGCTTCCGTTATACAAATGCATAACAACGATCACGCACGTCGATAAACACAGGGACAAGTGTCTGGAGAATGTAGACGTCCGGACGTTTCGCGGCCGGACGCCGCTTCGTGGGACTATCATCCAACGCCGAGGAGGGTTGAAAATGAGCAAGACCGGTGAGCGCCGCCCGCCCCAGGGGCCGCAGTTCGAAAATCTGGGATCGAACGACCGCGCGACGGTCTTCTCGATGTTCGCCAAGGGCGCGTCGCGCCGCGACGTGATGGGCTGGTTCGCGGCGGCGGGCATGGCCGCGACGGCAGCGGGTTCGTTGTCGCTGGGTGCTTCCAGCGCCTGGGCGCAGACGCCCAAGCGTGGCGGCCATCTGAAATTCTCCGGTGCTTCGCAAAGCGCGCGCGACACGCTCGACTCCGCCAAGTCGACCTACTCGACCGACTATCTGCGCGCCTTCACATTCTTCGACACGCTCGTCGAACTCGACGAGAACGTGGGCCCTTTGCCGCGTTTGGCAACGTCGTGGGAAGCGCAGAACGGCGCACGCAAATGGATTTTCAATCTGCGTCCGGGCGTCACCTTCCATAACGGCAAGTCGTTGACGACCGCGGACGTCGCCTGGTCGCTGCTGCGTCACAAGCAGGAAGCGACGGCCTCGGTCGCGCGTTCGCTGGCCATGCCGATCGAATCGGTTACCGCCGATGGCCCGAACCGCGTCGTCGTCGAACTCGCGGCGCCCAACGCCGACTTCGTGCGCCTGATGGCGCTCTACAATTTCGTGATCGTCGCTGAAGGCGCCACGGACTTCGCCTCTGGCGTGGGTACGGGCCCCTATATGGTGAAGGAGTGGAGCCCCGGCATCCGCTCCATCGGTGTGCGCAACCCGAACTATTTCGGCAATGCGTATCTCGAATCGATCGAGCAGTTCTCGATCGCAGATCCCGTGGCGCGTGCCAACGCGCTGATCAGTCGCGAGGTTGATTTCGCGCTGCAGCTCGACCCGAACTCGATCGAAACGATCCAGGCCGCCAAGGGCGTGTCGATCTTCAACACGCCGGCACCGGCGTGGTTCGGTCTCAACATGCAGATCGATAAGGCGCCGTACTCGAACAAGGACTTCCGCAACGCGATCAAGTACCTGTTCGATCGCGAGCGCATCGTGCGTACGACGTTCAAGGGCTTTGGTGTGGTTGCAAACGACCACATGTTCCATCCGAACAGCCCATACTACAACAAAGCGCTGCCTCAGCGCGGTCTCGACATCGACCATGCCAAGTTCCTGCTCAAGCGCTCGGGCCTCGAAGGCGAAACGCTGGAACTTCACGTTTCGGATGCTTCGGCGGGTAGCGTCGATATGGGGCTCATGCTCCAGCAGACCGCGACGCGCGCAGGTCTAAAGCTCAATTTGCGCCGCGAACCGGTCGATGGTTATTGGGCGAATATCTGGCGCAAGCGGGCCTTCTACGCGTCCAATTGGAATCCGCGGCCGATCCACGATGTGCTGCTGTCGCAAGTCTTCCGCACGGGCGCGCAGCTCTCCGAGACCAATCTCGCCAGCCCGCGCATGGATCAGCTGATCGATCTCGTCCGCGAGACGATCGACGAGGCCAAGCGCAAGGAGATCTACGCGGAGATCCAGCAGATCATGTACGAAGAGAACGGCCATGCGACGCTAGCCTTCAAGGACTACATCGACGGCACGTCGGATCGCCTGAAGGGGCTGCAGAAGATTCCGCAAGGCCCGTTCTGCGGCTTCAACTTCGCCAACAAGGTTTGGCTCGACGCCTGAGGCCAACGGGGAAGGCCGTCCGCCTTTTGCGGGGCGGGCGGCCTTTCCTTTTCGGCGGTGACGGCGCTAATTTACTTATGCGGATAATGGCTCGAAAGATCGCAATCGGATGACGCGACTAATCCTCGACCGTCTCGTCATCGGTATGTTCACGGCGCTATTCGTGTCGGTGCTTGTCTTCGCTGGCACCGAACTTCTGCCAGGCGACGTCGCGGCGGCTGTGCTCGGCCGCTCGGCCACGCCCGAAACGCTTGCAACTTTGCGCGATCGGCTGGGGCTCAACGATCCCGCCTATTGGCGTTATCTCAAATGGCTCGCCGGGTTCGCAACCGGCGATATGGGCGTGTCGCTCGCCAACCAGTTGCCGATCTCTGGCCTGATCGGCGAGCGTCTGCGCAACACCGCGCTACTCGCGGGCGCCACCGCCGTGGTCGCGGTCCCGCTGTCGATCTTGCTGGGCCTGCTCGCGGCGACCTATCCCGGCAGCCTGCTCGACCGCGCGATCTCGATCGTCACGCTCGGCTTTGTTTCGATCCCCAATTTCTTGCTCGCCTCGTTGCTGGTCATCGTCTTCGCGGTCAATCTGCGCTGGTTTCCGGCGGTGTCCTACGTCACCGAGTTCCGTGGCTTCGGCCATTTCGTGCAGGTGATCGCCTTGCCGGCGCTGACGTTGTCGGCGGCCACCGCAGCGCAGATGACGCGCATGGTGCGCGCGACCATCCTCAACACGTTAACGCAGCCGTATATCGAGATGGCGATCCTGAAGGGCGTGTCGCGCGCGCGCGTCGTGTTCCTACACGCGGCGATCAACACGATCGGACCCATCGCGAACGTGATCGCCCTCAATCTCGCCTATCTCATCAGTGGCGTGGTGATCGTCGAGACGATCTTCGCCTACCCCGGTCTCGCCAATCTGATCGTCGATGGCGTATCGACGCGCGATTTTCCCGTGGTGCAATCTTGCGCGCTGATCTTCTGCCTCGGCTACATTCTGCTGATGTTGATCGCCGACATTCTCGGCATCCTGTCCAATCCGCGCCTGCGGCACTCGCGTTGACGCCAAGGGACGCCATGACCGGAAAGCAACCTCTTCCTTCCGCCGACGAAATCGAGAACGACGCCGCGCGCGACGCGACGCCGGACAACAGCTTCACCTTCACGGCGGCGGGCTGGATCGGCGCGGCCATCGTGGTGTTCTGGCTGGTAATCGCATTGATCGGACCTTGGATCGCGCCGCATGATGAGGCGGAGTTCGTCTCTTACGACAGTTTCCTACCGGCGTTCGGTGAGTTCTGGCTCGGCACCGACTATATCGGCCGCGATCTGCTGTCGCGGTTGCTCTACGGCGCGCGATTGACGATCCTCATGGCGCTGGCGGCGACGGTGATCGCCTCGACAGTCGGCATTCTTATGGGCACGATTGCGGGACTCAAAGGCGGTTGGGTCGATCAGATTATCAGCCGGCTCAACGACGCCGTGCTGTCCTTTCCCACAATCGTGTTGGGCCTGGTCGTCGTTGCGGCGGTCGGCTCGTCGATTCCGATCCTGATCCTGGCGACAGGGCTTATTTATTCGCCTTTCGTGTTCCGCATCGCGCGCGCGCTGACGATCGATCAAGCCGTGATGGAGTACGTCGAAGTGGCGCGCGGGCGCGGCGAAGGCTTCGTTTGGGTCGTGGCGCGCGAGATCTTCCCCAATATCGCCGTGCCGCTGTTGGTCGATTTTGGTATCCGTCTGGCCTTCGCGATTCTGTTTATGAGCGGGCTGTCTTTCCTCGGCCTCGGCGTGCAGCCGCCCGATGCGGATTGGGGCTCGATGGTACGCGAGAACATCACCGGCCTGACCAAGGGCTCGTGGACGTCGATCTATCCCGCGATCGCGATCGCAACGCTCACTATCGGCCTCAACCTGATGGTCGACGACTACACGGCGCATTCGGGGCGCGGCATTGCACGCAGGTTGATCTGATGGAGCCGGTCTTTAAAGTTTCGAATCTGACCGTGCTGCCGGCCTCCGGCGGCGATCCGATCGTCCGCGACGTCAATTTCGCGATCAAGCCGGGCGAAGTGTTGGCGCTGATCGGCGAATCCGGCTCGGGCAAGACCACGATCGCGCTATCGGCGCTGGGCTATGTTCGTCCGGGGATGGAGTTCGCGCCCGGCGCCTCGGTCGAGCTCGGCGGGACCGACATTCTGAAGCTGCCGGGCCGGGCTTTGCGCGCGCTGCGCGGCCGCAAGGTCGCCTATATCGCGCAAAGCGCCGCGGCGTCGTTCAATCCAGCGCTATCGCTCGGCTTCCAGGTGACGGAAACGGCGGTGCTGCAAGGCCTCGCCACGCGCGGACAGGCGCGCGCGCGCGCCGTCGGGCTGTATGAGGAACTGCAATTGCCGGCCCCTGGTGCGATCGGCGAACGCTATCCGCATCAGGTGTCGGGCGGCCAGCTGCAACGCGTGATGGCCGCGATGGCGCTGTGCGCGAGCCCCGAATTGCTGGTTTTCGACGAGCCGACCACGGCGCTTGACGTCACCACCCAGATCAGCGTGCTGCGCGTGTTTAAGGAGGCGATCCGCCATCGCCGCGCGGCGGCGATCTACGTGTCGCACGATCTGGCGGTGGTGTCGCAGATCGCCGACCACATTATCGTCCTGAAGAACGGCCGCGTCGTCGAGCACGACACGGTCCACAACGTCGTCGAACGGCCGGCCAAGCGTTACACGCAGGTGCTGATGGCGGCCAGCGACCCCGATCGCGCGCTCGAAAACCGCGTCGTCGCGGTGCCGGCAACCGCCGAGGCGCCGGCCGCCCCGTTGCTGGAGGCGACGAATATCCTCGCGGGCTACGGAAAGATCGACCGCGTGGGCAATCCGGCGGTGCCGATCCTGAAAAACATCAGCCTAACGGTGGCGCCGCGCTCGATCGTGGGGGTGGTGGGGGAGTCCGGCTCGGGCAAGTCGACGTTGGCCCGCGTGATCGCGGGTCTGTTGCCGCGCGCCGCGGGCGAGTTGCGCTTGAATGGCCGGACGCTGCCGCCCTCCTACCAGAAGCGTGACCGTGGGCAGTTGCGCGCGGTTCAGCTCGTCATGCAAATGGCTGACGTGGCGCTCAATCGCTCCCACACGATCGGCACGATCCTGGGTCGCCCGATGACGCTAATGCTCGGCATCAAGGGATCGGAGCGCGACGACCGCGTCGCCGCTTTGCTCGATCGGGTCAAGCTGCCGCGCGATTTCGCGCGCCGCCTGCCGACGCAGCTTTCTGGCGGGCAGAAGCAGCGCGTCAATCTCGCGCGCGCCCTGGCGGCGGAACCCGATCTTATCTTGTGCGACGAAGTGACGTCCGCGCTCGATACCGTCGTGCGCCAATCGATGATCCGCCTGATCGATGAGTTGCGCACCACAATGGGCCTGACCTTCCTGTTCATCAGCCATGACATCTCCACCATCGCTGCCTTGGCCGACCGCACGATCGTAATGTCGCGCGGCGAGATCGTCGAGGACGGTGCCACCGAAGCGGTGATCCACGATTCCAAACATCCCTACACGAAGGTGTTGATGGGGTCGGTGCCGCATTTGCGGATCGGCTGGCTCGAAGAAGCAATCGCCGAACGCGACAAACTTGCCGCGTCGCTGCGGCCGGGCGTGCTGACGGACTGAATTCGGAGTGGCGGCGGATTATGGAACTGGATCGCCCGCGCGGGCCTTATGACATCGTCGTTGTCGGTGGCGGCAACGCGGCCCTTTGCGCGGCAATCACGGCCGCGGAAGCGGGCAAGCGCGTCTTGATGTTGGAAGCAGCACCCAAGCCCTATCGCGGTGGTAACTCGCGCCATACGCGCAATTTCCGCTGCATGCATGCCGGGCCGATGGCGCCGCTCGTCGAGGCCTATGGCGAGGACGAGTATTTCCAAGATTTGCTGAAAGTCACCGGCGGCAAAACCGATCCCGATCTTGCGCGGCTGGCGATCCGCACATCCGAGCAATGCTTGCCTTGGATGGTCGCGCACGGCGTGCGCTTCCAGCCTTCGCTGTCGGGCACGCTATCGCTGTCGCGCACCAACGCGTTTTTCCTGGGTGGCGGCAAAGCGTTGGTAAACGCCTATTATCGCACGGCGTTGGCTCTCGGCATCGACGTGATCTACGAAGCCTCGGTCGCGCATATCGAGATCGACGGACGCCGCGCGGCCTTCCTCGAATTCGAGAAGGCCGGGGAGACGTATCGTCTGACGCCAGGGGCGATCGTCGTTGCCTCGGGCGGATTCCAGGGCAACGTCGAATGGCTCGCCGACGCGTGGGGTCCGGCGGCCGCAAATTTCCTGATTCGTGGCACGCCTTACAACGTCGGGCGCGTGCTGCGCGATTTGCTCGATCAGAGCGTTGCGTCGGTCGGCGATCCCACGCAATGCCACGCCGTGGCGATCGATGGTCGCGCGCCGAAATTCGACGGCGGCATCGTCACGCGCCTGGATTGCGTGCCGTTCTCGATCGTGGTCAACCGGAACGGCGAGAGGTTCTATGACGAAGGCGAGGACGTGTGGCCCAAGCGCTACGCGATCTGGGGCCGTCTGGTCGCGGCCCAGCCCGATCAGGTTGGTTATTCGATCATTGACGCGACGTCGTTGAATCTCTTCATGCCGTCGGTTTTTCCGGCGATCAAGGCGGCGACGCTCGACGAGCTCGCCGCGAAGCTCGATCTGCCCGCCGATAAGCTGCGCGCGACGGTGGCAGCGTTCAACATCGCGTGCCGGCCGGGAGAATTCAAGCCGATGGAACTCGACGGGTTGCGCACGCAGGGCGCGACACCCGAGAAGACGAACTGGGCGCGGCCGATCGGCCAGCCGCCGTTCTACGCCTATGCGCTGCGCACCGGCGTGACGTTCACTTATCTAGGGCTCCGGGTCGACGAGAACGCCCAGGTCCATCGCGCGGGCGGGCCGATCGAAAACCTATGGGCGGCGGGCGAGACGATGGCGGGATCGATTTTGGGCCAGGGCTACCTCGCCGGGTTCGGTATGACGATCGGCACGGTGTTCGGGCGAATCGCGGGACGGGAGGCGGCGGCGTATGTCGATTGAGGCGATGGACGACGCGCGGCGTCAGATTGAAATCTGTAACGCCTGCCGCTACTGCGAAGGCTATTGCGCGGTCTTTCCCGCGATCACGCGCGACCGCGAATTCTCGCCCGCGACGATCGAGCATCTGGCCAATGTGTGCCACAATTGCCGCGCCTGCTACTACGCTTGCCAATTCGCCGAGCCGCACGAGTTCGCGGTAAATATTCCACGCACTTTGGCTGAGATCCGGCAGAAGAGCTGGCAGGACCACATCCCGTTCGGCAGCTTCGCGAAGTTCTTCGCTCGCCACGGCGCGGCGATCGCATTTGCCGTGCTGGCGGGATTCGCCGGCTTCATTTGGGCGGTGCGGTCGCTGCAATTCGCCGGCGGCGGCGACGGGTTTTACGCGTGGCTGTCGCACTCGGCGATGGTTGCCGTCTTCGTGCCCGCCTTCCTGGCGCCGCTGGTGATCGTGGCGATCGGCGTCGCGCGCTATTGGCGCCATACCGGCGGCGGGTTGCCGACTCTTGGCGATTTCGCCGACGCGTTCGGTTCGGCCGCGCGGCTCAAGAACCTCGCTGGTGGCCATGGCGATGGCTGTAATTTCGAGGACGAGGACCGCTTCTCCAACGCGCGGCGCTGGTTCCATCAGGCAACCATGTATGGCTTCCTGCTTTGCTTCGCCGCGACCTCGGTCGCCACGCTAATGCATTACGTTCTCGCTGTGCCGGCACCCTATGGGCTGCTGTCGCCGCCCAAACTGCTGGGTGTGCCGGGTGGCGTGCTGCTGTGCGCGGGCACGGCCGGGCTCGCTTGGCTGAAGCTCAAGGCTGATCGCAAGCTCGGCGACGAAGCGGTCTTTGGCGGCGAAATGGGGTTCGTCCTGCTGTTATTCGCGGTCAGCGCCACGGGGCTTGCGTTGTGGCTGTTGGGTAAGTCGGCGTGGCTGCCGGAATTGCTGGCGCTGCATTTGGGCGCAGTGTTGGCGTTCTTCCTCCTGACGCCGTTCACGAAGATGGTGCACGGCTTTTTCCGCCTTGCCGCCCTGGTCCAGGAAGCGCGTTTGCGGCGCACGCGGCCGAGCCTTGACTGAAGGGGGCTTGGCAAGGGAGTTTGGGGGACGGCGCAGGCGCGCCGTGCCGGCCGAGGATCGGTCGGGCCTTTTCGCCGTTAACGGCCCCGCGATGAGAACGCCGAAAAAGACCCTTTCCGACGTCGTCCGCAAATACATCTACGACGGTATCATCGGCGGCCAATTCGCGCCGGGCGAACGCCTGCGCGAGACCGATATCGCCAAGGCGCTGAAGCTCAGCCGCTCGCCGATCCGCGAGGCGATCAAGATTCTTGAAAACGAGGGCTTGGTCATTTCCGAGCCGTGGAAGGGCTTGATCATAGCCGATCTATCGCGGATCGAGATGGTCGAGATCTTCGTTTACCGCGAGGCACTGGAAGGCCTTGCTTCACAGCTAGCCGCAGGCTCGATCACGAATGCGGAGATCGACCGCCTCGAGAAGCTGATCGAGGAATCGGATCGCGGCAATGCGATCTCGTCGCGTGAGTTGGTGGAAAACAATCAAGATTTCCATCAGTTGATCTACGAAGCCGCGCGCAACAAATACCTTCTCGAATCTGTCGGCACATTGCGCACCTTTCTGGCGCTGCTGCCGGGCTCGAACTACGAAAAGAAGGGGCGGCGCGAAATCATCGTGCAGGAACATCTCGCCATCGTGCGCGCGTTGCGCAAGCGCGACGGCGTTGCCGCCAAGGAGGCGGCGCGAGCGCATGTGCGCAACTCGATGGAGGCGCAGATGTCCTTTATCTTGAATTCCGAGTTGCGCTTGGATCGATAAAGGACCGCCTGAGCATAACGGCTCTCTGTGCCCACCATCGGTGCGCACGAATAGAAGCCCCGGTTTCCGACCGGGGTTTTGTCGTTGGACGCAGGTTCCTCGCGCCGTCCGGCGGCCTTCCTGTCGATTCTATGCATGCATCATATTTTGGTTGAAGCCATCCCGCTTAGGTTTCAAAGTCGCCTTCGGCTCCATTTTCATGACGGTGAAGGCGATGACCGCGCTCGACTACGATTTCAGCAAGCAAGTCGGCCATCTTTTGCGCAAGGCCCTCCAGCGCAATCAGATGATCTATGCCAAACTTTGCGTCGATCCGGACATGACCTCGGTCCAATTCGCCGTGCTTTACGTTCTGGCCGACAAGGCGCCTTGCTCGATGGCGGTGATCGGCCGCACGGCGGCGATGGATGCGGCGACCACGCGCGGCGTCATCGAGCGGCTCGAGAAGCGCAAACTGATCTCGCTTTCGCCCGATCCCGAGGACAAACGCAAAGTCCTCGTCCAGCTGTTGCCGGCGGGCGCGGAACTCGTCCGCAAGATGCTGCCGCAGTCGAAAAAAGTCGGCGAGCTAACGATGGGAAGCCTCAATCCGGCCGAGCGTGTCGCATTGATCTATCTGTTGGAGAAGATCGCGACGCCAAGCGACGACGAATCGCTCGAAGGGTGAGCCGATTCACAGCATGGCTCTGAAATAATACAGGTATGCGCCTTATTTCCAAAAAGACCGGACCTGTAATAAACAATATAAAACAATGGTATAATCCTGAATTGGAAGATCGTTTGCCGAATAATTATTGACGTACACACCATATTATGGCTTGTTCTCCGCAATTGGACAGTCCGATCCAATCGGAGGCTGCATGTCGGATACAACGCGAATTGCCATTATCGGGGCCGGAATCGCCGGCGCCGTCATCGCTTTGCTGCTGCAGCGCTTGGGCCGCAGCTGCACCATCTACGAACAAGCGCCCGTCATGGCGCGTGTCGGCGCCGGCCTCAATCTGGCGCCGAACTCGACGCGGGTACTGCGCTATCTTGGCCTGGAAGAGAAATTGTTCCGGTACGGTCTTGAGCACGATGAAAAGCTCAACCGCGATTTCGATACCGGCAAGCTGACCTACCGCGTCGATACCAAGGGCCTTGCGAAAATCTACGACGCGCCTTTCCTGACGATCCATCGCGGCGACATGCAAGAGGTGTTGCTGAGCGGTATCGCGCCGGACGTCGTGCGCAACGGCAAATGCCTCGACCGGCTCGAGCCGATGGGCGCGTTTACGCGGATGTATTTCACCGACGGCACGACCGCCGACGCGGAAATCGTGATCGGTGCCGACGGGGTCAATTCGCGCACGCGGCATATTCTTCTCGGCGCCGAACCGCCGCTCTATTCGGGGGATGTCGCCTATCGCGCGATCTATCCGCGTTCGGTCGTCGCCGATATGAAGATCCCGGACTGCACGAAATGGTGGTCCGACGACGGCCGTTACATGCTCGTTTACTTCATCAGCCCGCGCCGCGACGAGGTGTATTTCGTCGGCGGTGTGCCCGAGCCGGAATGGGGTGCTGAAACCTATTCGCCGCAGATCGCCACGAAGGAACGCGTCAAGGCGGCCTTCGCTGGCTTCCATCCCGACGTGCAACGCGTGATCGACGGGGCGACGGAAGTGTCGCGCTGGGCGATCCTGGAGCGGCGGCCCGACGTCTTGTGGTCGCGCGATCAGGTCGTGTTGGTCGGCGACGCGTGCCATCCGATGCCGCCCTATATGGGCCAGGGTGCGGGCATGGCGATCGAGGATGCCGCGATCCTGGTCCGCTGCCTAGAGGCGGTCGGTTTCGATCGTCCCCGCGACGCGTTCAAACTTTACGAGCACAATCGACTGGCGCGGACGGCGCGCGTCCAGGCGGAGTCGAAGGCGCATGAATGGATGCGCTACTCGATGGATCACGAATGGGTCTTCGGCCACAATGTCCTGACTCATCCCTTGGCCGATACGCCGGTACCGGCCTGACGGAAAACGGGCGTCGAACCGAAGCCCACTCGCGACCAAGGCCTTCTCCCCCGGAGCCTTCTCGATGAAGCCCGCCAGGTTCGATTATCGCGTCGCCAAGGATCGGGACGACGCATTGCGGCTCGCGCAGGCGGGCGGCGAGGGGGCGCGCTTCCTCGCCGGCGGACAAAGCCTCGTACCGATGATGAATTTCCGGGTCGCGAAGCCCGAGACGCTGATCGACCTCAACCGCTGCGCTGATCTCGCTTATGTGCGCGTGATCGCTGATGATCTGCGCATCGGCGCGATGACGCGCCAGCGCCGGGCCGAGGCGGACCCGTTGATCCGCCGCCACGCGCCGCTGATCGCTCAAGCGCTTGAGCTTTCCGGTCCACTGTCGATCCGCAATCGCGGCACGGTCGGCGGGATCTTCGCCAATTGCTATCCCTGGGCCGATCTGTTGTGCGTCGGCTTCTGCCTCGACGCACGGATTGTCGCGGCCAGCCCCAGCGGCGAACGCGCGATCCCCGCCGCCGAATTCATGCTCGGCGCGTTCGCGAGCGCGTTGGAGCCGGGCGAACTCGTCGTCGAAATCCGCGTGGCGGCCGACGACGAAGCGTGCCGCTCAAGCTACCGAAAACATGGCGATCATCGCGCCGGTGCGGCGATTGTCTCCGCCGCCGCCTGGACCGATGGGCGCGTCGCTAAAATCGCGGTGGGCGGGCTCGGCAGCGTGCCGGCACGCCTTGCCGCCACGGCCGCAGCGGCGGCTGCCGGTGCGGCGGGGACCGATATCGACGCGGGCCTCGATGCCGATTTCGCCAGACTCGAAAGCGAAGTGCGCGAACTACCCGAGCCGGACGCCAAGCTCCACATGGCGCGTGTCCTGGTACATCGCGTGATCGACGACATCGCGAGGCGACCGGCATGAGCGCGATCCATCCCGGCGCCGCGACGGGCACCATGCGCATCGGCGACTCCGCGCGCCGTCTTGAGGACGCCGATCTGCTTGCCGGGCGCACGCGTTTCCTCGACGACGTGCCGGTGCCGGACGATACGCTGCACGCCGCTTTCATCCGCAGCGCATATGCCCATGCGAATTTGCGCAAGATCGACGCGGGTGCGGCCAAAGCCGAACAGCCCGACGCGATCGTTCTGACGCACGCGGATCTCGCTGATCTGCTGAAGCCGATCCAAGCGGATCCCGCACGTCCGGGCTTTGCGGTCACTTTCCGTCATGCGCTGGTCAAGGATCGAGCGCGTTTCGTGGGCGATCCCGTGGCGATCTGCCTCGCGCCCGATCCCTATGTCGCGCAGGATCTGATCGAGCTCGTCGAGATCGACATGGAACCGCTCGATGCGGTCGCGTGCATCGCGGCATCGACCGCTACGGGTGCGGTGCTGGTGCATGACGAGGCGCCCGCAAACATTGCCTTCGAAGCGGCCTTTGAGACCGAGGGATTCGATGGAATTCACGCGCAAGCGCCCCATCGCTTGCGCGAGAGCTTTACGGCGGGCCGCGTTGCGGCCGTGTCGATGGAGCCGCGCGGCTGCATCGCGATCTTCGATCGCGCGTCCGGCGCGCTGAAATTCTGGTCGTCGACGCAGGTGCCGTTCATGCTGCGCACTTGCCTCGCGGAGCATCTGGGACTGCCGGAACAAAAGATCGAAGTCCTGTCGCCCGCTGTGGGCGGCGGCTTCGGCATGAAGGCGGCGATCTATCCCGAGGAGATCGCTATCGCTGCGGCGGCGATCAAGCTCGGCCGGCCGGTCAAATGGGTGCAGGACCGTTACGACGATTTGCTGTCCAGCGCCCAGGCGCGCGATCATGTCTACGAGGTCGAGATCGGCTTCGAGGCCGACGGTACGGTGACGAGCTTGCTCGCGGACGTCGCTGTCAGCATCGGCGCCTATCCGTTGTTGCCGTTTGGCTCCAGCCTGGAAGCGAACGGCGCGCCGCGCAACATGCCGGGTCCCTATACGCTGCGGAACTTCAAATACCGCACGCGTGCGGTGTTCGCGAATACGGCGCCAACCTCCGCCTATCGCGGCGTTTCGGCGCCGCTGGCGTGTTTCGCGATGGAAGGGATGATGGATCGGATCGCCCGCCGGCTTGGCCTCGACCCGGTCGAGGTGCGCCGCCGTAATCTGATCGAGACCTTCCCTTACGCCAACGTATTGGGGCTGACTCTGACGGATGGGTGCTTCCGGCCGGCGTTGGATCGTGCGGTCGAGATGATCGGTCATGTGCCCAGCCTGCCGCGCCGTGCACCCGATGCGTCGGGATGGCGTCATGGTGTCGGCTTTGCTGTCGTGACCGAACAGACGGGCATGGGCGGGGCGCGCTATCGTGCGCGCGGCCTACATCGCGTGCCGGGATATGAGAGCGCCAGGGTAAAACTCGGCCGTGATGGTCGCGTCGCGGCGCATGTGAGCTTGACGGCCCAAGGTCAGGGCCACGCGACGTCGTTCGCGCAGGTCGTCGTCGATGCGCTGGGCTGTACGCCGGCAGATCTCTCGATCGTCGCGGGTGACACCGCAAACACCCCGCCGGGCACGGGCACGTTCGCCAGCCGCGGCATGGTGCTGGGCGGCAACGCATTGTTGAAAGCGGCGCAAGGGTTGCGCGCCGATATCGCGCGTATCGCGGCCGACCTACTTCAGGCGGATGCCGATGGGATCGAGATCGCGGACAGCGTCGCTTTCTTGCGCGCCGATCCAGGCCGTCGCGCGACGTTGCGCGAGATCGCGTTGCACTTAAGCGAGGCCGGGTTGGAACGCATGGAGCGCCACGATCCCGAGGGGGCAACGGTCGCAAGCACGGTCCATGCCGTGCGCGTCGCTGTCGATCCGGAACTGGGAACGGTGACGATCGTCGACTACGCGGTCGTCCATGATTGCGGCCGGATGATCAATCCGCTGCTGGTCGATGGCCAGATTCATGGCGCGATCGCGCAAGGCCTGGGCGAAGTGTTGAAGGAGCGCATCAAATACGCCGACGACGGACAGCCGTTATCGGTATCGTTGCTCGACTATCATCTGCCGCGCGCATCCGAAATGCCGAAAATTCGCATTGAGGCGATGCATTCGGAAGCCGGCGGCGCGATCTTCAAAGGGGTCGGCGAAAGCGGCACTATCGGCGCCGTGCCCGCCATCGCCAACGCCATTTCCGATGCGTTGCGCGACGACGGCTACTTCGTGAACGCGTTGCCGGTCGAGCCCGCGCGATTGATCGAGGCTTTGCATGGCGCCGGGAAGGTGGCGCGATGAGTGGCCGGGATTCGCACAGGATCGCCTTGACCGTGAACGGCGAGCCGCGCACGGCCGAGGTGCCGGGGCGTCTGCTGTTGGCGGATTTTCTGCGCCATCGTCTCGACCTCAAAGGCACGCATATCGGCTGTGAGCACGGCGTATGCGGAGCCTGTACGGTGCTGGCGAACGGCGAGAGCATGCGCAGTTGCAACGTTTTCGCTGTGCAAATGGATGGCGCCGAGATCGTCACGATCGAAGGCCTCGGCGCGAATCGGGTTGCGACGGCACTGCGCACGGCCTTGCACGAATGCCACGGCCTGCAATGCGGCTACTGCACGCCGGGCATCCTGTCGTCGATGACCGAATTCCTGACCGCAACGCCCGATCCTTCGCGCGATGCGATCTGCGCTGCGTTGGACGGAAATCTGTGCCGCTGCACCGGCTATCTCAACATCGTCGAGGCGGTGCTGAAAGCTGCGGCGGCGCTGCGCGGACCTTCAATGCCATGACAATGCCAGCGACGATCGACGCGCTGCTCGACGGCTATCGAACCGGCACTTTGTCCCCAGTCGCTGTAGCCGAGGAAGCTCTGGCACGCATCGATTCGTGGGAGCCGCATATCAACGCCTTCTCGCAGGTGCAGCCGGCGATCACGCTGGCGGCGGCGGCGGAATCGGCGCGCCGATGGAAGCAAGGTACGGCGCGGGCGCTCGAGGGCGTGCCGTTCTCGATCAAAGATGCGTTCGCCGTCGAAGGCTACGCGTTCCGGCGCGGTTCGCGCGTCTCTTCCGATGCGCCGGCGAGCTTCGATGCACCTTGCGTCGCGCGGGTACGCGAGGCGGGTGCCGTCCCGCTCGGCATCACGACGATGCCGGAATTCGGCGCGGGCCCCGTGACGATCAGCCCGTTGACCGGCCTGACGCGCAACCCTTGGGATCCGCGCATGGGGTCGGGCGGATCGAGCGGCGGCGCTGCGGCATCGATCGCGGCAGGGATCGGCGCATTCGCGCTGGCGACGGATTCCGGCGGATCGATCCGCATTCCCGCTGCGCTGAACGGCGCGTTCGGGTTTAAGCCGAGTGCGGGCCGCGTCGCGGCGTTTCCCACAAGTGTCACAGGATCGATGTCCTGTGCGGGGCCGATTGTTCATTGCGCGCGCGATGCGGCGCGGATTCTCGATCTGATCGCGTTGCCCGATCCGCGCGATCGCGAGACCCTGCCGCCGGAAACGGGCGCCTATCTCGACGTCATCGAAACGCCGCCGGCCAAGCCACGCATTGGTTTCAGCCGCAAACTTGCCCATGCACGCCTTGTCGATCCGCAGATCGATACGATCGTTGCACACGCCGTGTGTGGTTTTGAGAGACTTGGCGCCACGATCATCGAGTTCGAGCCCGACATTCCCGATCCGCTGCCGACCTATATGACGATGCTGATCTCGGGCTTCGGCTATGGCTTGCGCAATCTGACTTCCGACCAGCGTGCCAAGCTCGGGCCGATCCTTGCGCCACTGCTCGACGCGGCGCCGAGAATCGGGCTGGCCGATTATCTGGCTGCAAGCGAACGGCGCGCCGAGCTTACGCGCAAGGTCGACGAATTATTCGACCGCTTCGATTATCTGGTGACGCCTACGATCGCGGCCTTGCCGTTTCCGGCGGAGCTGCAATCGCCGCCCGAGTTCGCGCGGTTCGACGATCCGCGCGCCTGGGTTCCGTTCACGGGCCTGTTCAATCTGACCGGAAATCCGGCTGCGTCGTTGCGCTGCGGTTATTCGCGCGAATTCTATCCGATCGGATTGCAGATCATCGGGCGGCGGCGCGACGATTCGGGCGTTCTGCGCCTGGCGCGCGGTTTCGAAACGCTTGGTCTCGTGCCGATCCGGGCACCGGCACTTCCCGAAATCACGAAAAGCGGCGGAGAGGGAACATGATTTCCGAAAGCGAACTGGTGCGCGCCGCGCGAGTATTCCTGGCCGATTATATGGCTGTCGCGCGCGGCGAGAGCGTGCTGATTACCGCCGATCGAAACGCCGATCTGCGCCTTGTCGATGCGTTGGTCGGTGTTGCGGCCGAGCTCGACGCCAAGCCCGCGATCCTTCTTGCGCCGCCCTTGCCGTATCAGGGGCAGCTCGCCAATCCTTACATCACCGATCTGCAGAAGGCGGCTTTCGCCGCCGCCGATGTGTGGATCGATCTGGCGTTTCCTTATTTCGCGGGCTGCGAGATTCATGACGAGTTAATGAAAGCCAAGCGCAGCCGCTACGTCCTGGTGGGCGATGTCGCTGCGGACGGTTTCGTGCGGTTATTCGGCAAGGTCGATCTCGACCTTTATTTCGAAGCGCAATGCGCGTTCGATGCCGTATTCGGCGAGGCGGCAGGTGCGGCGTGCCGGATCACTTCGCCGCTCGGCACCGACGTGACTTTCAAACTTACCAAGAGCGGCTTCACCAAGCCGCGCCGAGCGACGGCGCCTGGCATGTACCTGGTGCCCGGATCGTGTTCGATCTCCAACGATGTCGATTCCGTCGTCGGCCGCGTCGCTGTATCGGCCGCGTTTCACGAATACTACGAGCGGCTCGAAACGCCGATCATGTTGGAGGTGGACGGTACGATCCGAAAGGTCATCGGCGGCGGGCATTCGCGCTTTCCCCTGGAACGCGCGATTCTGCGCGCGGGCGGTGGCAAGTTCGGTTCGATCATCCATTTCACGCATGGCCTGCATCCCGCCGCGCGCGTGACGGGAAAAAGCTTCATCGAGGATATGCGCACGATCGGCAGCAACGCGGTGGGCCTGGGCATTCCGTGGTGGTTGCCCGGCGGCGGCGAGAACCATCCCGATACGATCGTGACGCAACATTCCGTGTTCATCGACGGCAAGTCGATCGTCGTCGATGGCGAAATCGTTGGGCCGCCGGACCTTGCCAAGTGCGCGGCGCGACTGGTTTTGGCGGGCGGTTGAGATGACGACCGAACGCAACGACGCGGGCGTCTTCGCGGCGCAGAATTTCGGCGCGCGGATCGGCTATGGCCGTCAAGCCGCTTTGCTGTTGGTCGATTTCGTCAACGGCTTCGCCGATCCCGCCATGTTGGGTGGCGGGAACGTGACATCCGCGATCGAGCATTCCATCCATCTGCTGGACGCTGCGCGCCGTGCGGCCATTCCTGTCGCTTTCAGCCGTATCGTCTATCCGCAAGGGGCGATCGAGAAAGGCGTGTTCACGGTCAAGGTGCCGTCATTGTTGGATCTGACCGAGGACAATCCGGCAAGCCATGTCGTTGCGGCTTTGGCGCCGGCACCGGGCGAACTCGTGTTCAACAAGACGCAAGCTTCGTGCTTCTTCGGCACGGATTTTGCCGCGTGGCTGCGCTGGCGCTGCGTCGATACGTTGCTGGTCGCCGGGTGCACGACATCCGGTTGTGTGCGCGCGAGCGTGGTCGATGCCGCCAGCAACAATATCCGTCCGATGGTCGTGCGCGAATGCGTCGGCGATCGTTCGGTCGCGGCGCACGTAGCGTCATTGTCGGACATGGATTGGAAATACGCGGATGTCGTAGCTCTTGGCGATGTGTCTGCGCGGTTGAACAACGGCGAATTGGGAGCGATGCGCCATGGCTGAGTCGGGTAATGGCGCGCTTTCCGGCATTCGCGTCGTCGAACTGGGTACGCTGATCGCGGGGCCGTTCGCCGCACGGCTGCTGGCCGAGTTCGGCGCGGAAGTCATCAAAATCGAACAGCCGGAGAGCGGCGATCCGTTGCGCAAATGGCGGCGGCTGCACGAGAACACGTCGCTGTGGTGGTATCTGCAAAGCCGGAACAAGAAATCTGTCACGGTCGATATGCGTCGCGAAGAAGGGCAGGAGATCGTCCGCCGCTTGTTGAAGGACGCGGATATCCTGATTGAGAATTTCCGCCCCGGCACGCTCGAGAAATGGGGCTTGGGTCCCGACGATCTGCTGAAGGAGAATCCGGGTCTGGTGATCGTGCGGATTTCCGGATTCGGGCAAAACGGCCCCTATGCGGCGCGACCGGGCTTCGGTTCGGTCGGGGAGGCGTTGGGCGGCATTCGCTACACGACCGGCGAGAGTGGTGGTGCGCCGGTGCGCGTGGGGATCAGCTTGGGAGATTCGGTCGCGTCGCTGCATGCGGTGATGGGTGCACTCGTCGGTCTGCACCGAGTCAGAAGCGGCAAGGGTGGCGGACAGGTCGTCGACGTCTCGTTGGTCGAGAGCGTTTTCAATCTGATGGAAAGCACGCTGCCGGAATTCAGCCTCTACGGCGATGTGCGTGAGCGAACTGGCAGTCGATTGCCGGGCATCGTGCCATCCGGAACTTATAAATCCGCCGATGGCGCATGGATCGTCGTCGCGGGTAATGGCGATTCGATCTTCCGCCGTCTGATGACGGCGATTGGGCGCGACGATCTGGGCGGCGACCCCACATTGCGGACCAACGATCAGCGCGTCGCGCAGGAAGCGTTGCTGGAAAGCGCCATCGCCCAATGGGTGGCTGCGCATCCGGCGGCGTATGTACTCGCCACGCTCGAAGCCGCCGATGTGCCGGTCAGCCGCATCTATTCGATCGCGGATATCGTTCAGGATCCGCAATTCCGCGCGCGCGGCGTGCTGACGCCCGCGACACTGCCTGACGGCACGGAGGTGCTGATGCCCGGGATCGTGCCGCAGCTTTCTCAAACGCCGGGGCACGTGAACTGGTTGGGGCCGCAGCTTGGTGCGCATACCGAGGACGTGGTCGAAGCGCTCGGCTACGACGCCGATACCCGCGCGAGATTACGCGAAGCCGGGGTCATTTAACGATCTCGGCGATTGGCCGAAAGCTTCAAAAATATAGTGTACACATAGTAAAATATGTGACATTATCTAAAGAAATAGACCAATCTTACATAAAGTACACTCGAACAGCGTGGCGTGAAAATGCAGATTCTGCGATTTCACTTCTTCGGCTCGGCCCGTCATGCGGCCTGGGTCTCAGCCCTCGGTCCGTTGGTCGAGACGTTGAACCGGGAAGCGGCAGGTGCATTCAGGATCGAGCCGACGCTCGAGGCCGAAGCGGCCGATATGCGCGCCCATGCCGGATTGATTGCCGACGGTGAAGAGGATGGCGGCATCATCCATCCCGGTCTAACGCCCGATCGCTTTCCCGATGGCGATGCTTTCTGTCTGCCGGGGATTTTCGCGTCGAACCGCGAAGCGAGCTTCGTGATGACGCGCTTGCTCGCCGAGGGCGTCGTGCGCGGCTACGAGCCGTACTTCCCGATCGGCGGAATGGGCACGCCCGCCCAGCATATTCATTCGGCGGAGAAGATCGCATCGAGCGCCGATCTGAAAGGCTTGCGCATCCGCGTGGGCAACGGCGCCGATGCCGGCGTGATCCGCCGTTTCGGCGCGGTTCCGGTGTTCATGGCGCCGATGAAGGCGCCGGCCGCGTTGCGGGCGGGCGAAATCGACGCGATGGTTTCGAACGCGGGCGCTTTCTACAATTACGGCATGCACGAGGCCACGCGCTGGCACTATTTCATCGGCCTCGGCGCGACGCCGGCGGCGGCGTTGTGGAACCGCACGCGGATCGAAGGATTGCCCGAACCGGCGCGCGCGACGATCGCGCGACATAGCGGCGATTGGTTCGCGAAGTTCTACGACGAGAGCTATGGCCGCTTCATGGAAAGCATGACGGACCGCCTGCTGCGGGAGCGGCCGGCGAACTGCGTCGTGCCGCAGGGCGCCGATGCGGCGAAGCTCGCCGAGATTTTCGCGGCTTGTGCCGACGAGTATCGCGCCGGCGGATCGGAACGCCAGGAACTTTACGACCGCGTACTGCGCGCGCGCGCAGTATCGCGTGCAAGGCTGAACTTTGCGTACTTCCCCCTCAAACAAAACAAGCAGGAGGCTTAAAATGACGTCTCGATGGATTTCCCGCCTGGCGGGCGGCGCTTTCGGGGCGATGGCCCTGGCCGGTATGGCGACGGCGCAGGATCGCGTCGCGCTGCAGATCAGTTGGTTCCCGGTTGGCGACTATGTCGCGTTCTCGGCGGGTATCGAACAAGGGATCTACCGCGATGCGGGTATCGACCTGTCGCTCGTCTCCGGTCGCGGGTCGGGCGACGTTATCAAGAAGGTCGCAGGCGGTGCCGCACCCTTCGGCGAAGGGGACATCTCGGCGTTGATGGTTGCGCGCGTGCGCGAAAACATCCCCGTCAAATGCTTTATGAGCATCTATTCGGAAGCGCCGCACGCGATCGCCGTGCTCGAGGGGTCGGGTATCCGTACCCTCAAGGATCTCGCCGGCAAGTCCATCGTCACCGGCATCGGGCAGAGCCAGTATCTCTACTTCCCGCTGGTCGCAAAGGCGGCCGGTCTCGATCCCAACACCGTGAAGTGGGTGACCGGCGAAAGCGCTACGCACGCGCCGATGCTGTTCTCCGGCCGCGTCGACGGCGCCACGATGTTCCATACGTCCGAGCATTATCTGAACGTCGAAGCGGGCAAGGTCGGTAAGAAAGTGAATATCCTTCCCTACGCCCAGTACGGCTTCAAGATCTACTCGATCTGCGGCCTGGCGACCGAGGAAACGCTGCGCAACCGCGCCGATCTGGTGAAGCGCTTCCGCGACGCGACGCGCAAATCCTACGAATGGACGCGCGACAACATCGATGAAGCCGTGCGCGCGCATGTGAAGCGCAACCCCGAAGTACCGTTCGACTCGGCGAAGGGCAGCATCGCCGTCGCTCTGCGCTACGCCTTCCCGCAAGGCGCGCCGACGTCGTTCGGCTTGTTCGACAAGGAACGCTTGCAGGAAACGTTCAACGCCGTGGCACAGGCGCAGGATTTGCCGCGCAATCTCAACATCGCCGATTTCGTCGATACCGGCGACGCGAAGTAAGGCGGGGCGGCGTTTCGACCGTCGCGACGGGAGCGAAGAATGATCGAGTTCACCAATATCACGCATCGCTTCGCCACAAGCGACGGGACGCATATCACGGCACTGGAGAACGTCTCGTTCTCCGTAAAGCGGCGCGAATTCGTCGCGATCGTCGGCCCGTCGGGCTGCGGCAAGTCGACCTTGCTGCGGCTGCTGTCGGGTCTGGTCGCGCCGAGTGCCGGCGTCATCAAGGTCGATGGCGTGACGGTGACGGAACCGCGCGCCGATGTCGGGATCGTCTTCCAGGCGCCGCAATTGCTGCCCTGGAAGACGGTTCTCGACAATGTTCTGTTTCCCCTGAAACTGTTGGGGAAGATCGACAAGGCGGGGATCGAGCGCGCGCATCAAATCCTGGCGATGGCTCGCCTCATGGGATTCGAAGCGAAAATGCCGCACGAGCTTTCGGGCGGCATGCGCCAGCGCGTGGCGATCTGCCGGTCGCTGATCCACGATCCCGACATTCTGCTGATGGACGAGCCCTTCGGCGCGCTCGACGCGCTGACGCGCGAAGAGATGAGCATCGAATTGCTCGAGATCTGGACGCGTCAGCCGAAGACGATCTTCTTCGTCACGCACTCGATCTCCGAGGCGGTGCTGCTGGCCGACCGCGTGGTGGTGATGAGTGCGCGTCCTGGCCGGGTCGTCGATGTAATTGACGTTGGCTTGCCGCGGCCGCGCTCGTTCAAGCACGAGGCGGCACCGGAATTCCATCGTTGCGCGGATATCATCCGCAATCACATCTTCAGGCCGCGTACGGAGAGCCGCGAAAATGTCGCCTAAATCGAACCGGTGGCGGGTCCACGGCCGAACCATTCTTCTTCCCATTCTCGCTATGGCACTGTTGATCGGTGCGTGGGAGGCAGCGGTCGATCTCTTCGCCATCCCTGGCTATCTGCTGCCCGCACCGTCGAAGATCGCCGTGGAGACGGCGGCGATGCGCTGGGTCGTCCTGGACCATTCGCTGTCCACGTTCACGACGATCATGCTGGGTTTCCTGGCATCGATCGTGATCAGCTTTCCGCTGGCCGTGATGATCGCGTCGTCGCCGCTGATCTCCAGCGCGCTCTATCCGATCTTGGTCATGACCCAGGCCGTGCCGAAGATCGCGATCGCGCCGATCCTGGTCATCATGCTGGGCAGCGGCGAGTTGCCGCGCGTGGCCGTCACGGTGCTTGTCGCATTCTTCCCGCTGGTACTGTCGATCTCGACCGGTCTGTTGTCGGTGCCGCCGGAGCTCATCGAACTCGGCCGGTCGTTGAAGGCGTCCCGTTTGCAATTGCTGCTGCAAGTGCGTTTGCCCTACGCGATCCCGTTCATTTTCAGCGGTCTCAAGCTCGCGATCACCTTCTCGGCGGTCGGCGCCGTGGTGGGCGAGTTCGTCGCCGCGGACAAAGGGCTCGGGTATCAAATCTTTTCATCGATGGGCTTCTTCCGCACGCCACTCGCGTTCGGCGCGCTGGTCATTCTGTCGGTGATGAGTATCGTCTTGTTCCAAGCCGTGGTGATCGTGGAGCGGATCTTCTTCCCCTGGTCGGCCAAAGAACAGGTCGATTGAGGTCGCCATGTCCGAAGCGCTCGAATGTCTGCGGCCGGGCCGGATCGGCGGTCTGACGATCCGTAACCGGCTGATCCGCGCACCGACCTCCGAATCCATCTCGGGGCCGGATGGCGAGGTGACGCGCGAGATCCTGGACATGTATCGGGCGCTGGCACGCGGCGGCGTTGGTCTGATCATGACGGGGCACTTGTTCATCGATCGGCGGGGCCGGCATGTGACCAAGCAGATCGGGATCCACGACGATTCTTGTCTGCCGGGCTTGCGCGAACTCGTCGATACGGTGCATGCCGAAGGCGGGCGCATTTTCGCCGAGTTCGGTCACGCGGGCAGTCAATCGAGCGTGCCCGACAATATTCCGCTTTCGTCGTCGGCCGTGCCCAACGTCATGACCGGCCGTATGCCGGTGGCGATGACCGAAAGCGATATCGAGGGGGCGATAGAGGCGTTCCGCCAGGCCGCGCGTCGCGCGGTGAAGGCGGGGTTCGACGGCATCCATATCGCGGGTGCCAACGGCTATCTGCTGAGCCAATTCGCATCGCCCCACACCAATCGGCGCGATGATCGTTGGGGCGGGGATGCGCAAGGCCGTGGCCGCTTCATGGTCGAAGCTTTTCGCGCGATCCGTTCGGCGATCGGGCCGGATATGCCGTTCAGCGCGCGCATCGGCTTACTCGACGACCTTCCGAACGGTATGCCGATCGAAGAAGGGCTCGCGCGTGTCGCGGCTTTGCGCGAAGCGCGCATCCTCGACGCCGTCGAGCCTGCGCAGAACGTCGTGCCGAGTTATGCGAAGAACGTGCGGCCCTACGTCGCCGTGGGGCCGGGCCGCGCGCTTGCGGATCTGCTGATCCATCGCGTGTTTCCGCGTACACCGGTGCCCGACGAAGCGTATTTCCGGCATTTCGCGCGGGCGATCAAAGCGCGCACCGACATGCCCGTCATTCTGATGGGCGGCATTCGCTCGACGCAGACGATGGACGATATCCTGCGCTCGGGCGATGCGGATTTCATCGCGATGGCGCGGCCGTTCATCCGCGAACCCGATCTCGTGCGCAAGCTCGAGGCCGGGCGCCGCGGCTACGTCGATTGCGTATCGTGCAACGCGTGCATCCGGCACACCGGCAAGTATTCGTTGCGTTGCTGGCGCACGCCGAAATGGCGTCTTGCGCATTATTTCTCGATCGTCGGCCGGCAAGCGCTCGCCAAGCTCGTCGCCAACGGTTGACGGAACCGAAAGGACGTTCGACATGCTGATCGATTACGCGCACGGGGATCTGTCGCTCGAAGGTTATTTCGCGGCACCGGCCGAAGGGAAATCCCTGCGCCGCGCGATCGTGCTCTATCCCGAGTGGCACGGCGTTTCGGCGCATGCGCGCCGCCGTGCGGATATGTTCGCCGATCTCGGCTACACCGTGCTGATCGCCGATATGTACGGTAAAGGCATTCGGCCGACCGCATATGACGATTGCGCGCGCGAGGCAGGCAAGTACAAGGCCGATCGCGGCTTGATGCGCGCGCGCGCGCGTGCCGCACTCGATCATCTGAAGGCACGCTTGGGCGACGCGAATGTGCCGATCGTGGCTATCGGGTATTGCTTCGGCGGTACGGTGGCGATCGAATTGGCGTCGGAAGGCGCCAAGCTACGTGGTGTCGTCGCCTATCACGCCAATCTCGATACGCCCACGCCCGACGACGCGGCCAATATCGTCTGTCCCGTGTTGGCCTTGCATGGCGCCGACGATCCCGTCGTGCCGGACGCCGAGTTGCTCGCGTTCCAGGCGCGGATGCGCAAGGCGAAGGTCGATTGGCAGGTCGTGAGCTACGGCAACACGGTGCACAGCTTTACGAACTGGAATCTGCCGACCGACCATTCGCGCCCGGCCGCCTACAATGAAAAGACCGACAAGCGTTCCTGGATCGCGACGTTGAATTTCTTCGACGAGATATTCTGACCGGCGCCGTCAGGCGGCGATCTGGGTCACGAATTTCGTCGTGAAATAGGGCTGCAAACCCTCGACGCCGCCTTCGCTGCCGATGCCGCTGTCTTTGACGCCGCCGAACGGTGTTTCGGCCGCACCGAGGCCCAAATGGTTGAGCGAAACCATCCCGGCTTCGATTTCCTGCCCCAGGCGCTGTGCCGCCGCGAGCGAGCGCGTAAAGCCATAGGACGTGAGTCCGAAATCAAGGCGATTGGCTTCTGCGATCGCATCGTCGAGCTTAACGAAGCGATTGATGATCGCGACGGGGCCGAACGGTTCCTCGTTCATGATGCGCGCGGTTGCAGGGACATCGGCGAGCACGGTCGGCGCGTAGAAGCAGCCGGCATTGCCGATCCGCGTGCCGCCGCCGACTAAACGCGCGCCATGCGCGACCGCATCCCGAATCAGCGCGTCGACGAACTCGACGCGGCGCGGCTGGGCCAAGGCGCCCATCTGCGACGTCGCCAGCGCGCCATCACCGACCTTGATCGCCGCCGCACCGGTCGCGAAGGCTTCCAAGAAGCGCGCGTAGACGCCGTCTTGCACCAGGAAGCGCGTGGGCGAGGCGCAGACCTGGCCCGCATTGCGGAATTTATGTTGCAAGCCCAAGCGCACGGCGAGGTCGATATCCGCATCGTCACACACGATAAAGGGGGCGTGTCCGCCCAGTTCCATCGTCGTGTGTTTGAAGCTGCGCGCCGCCATTTCGTTCAGCAGACGGCCGACGGCGACAGATCCGGTGAAGGTCACCTTCTTGATCGCGGACGAGGCAAGTAACTGGCGCGAGATCGCGGGCGGATCGCCGAAGACCAAATTGATGGCACCGGCCGGCACGCCGGCATCGGCGAAGCAGCGGACGAGCTCTATCGGGCCGGTCGGGGTTTCTTCCGGCGCTTTGACGATGATCGAGCAGCCGGCGGCGAGCGCACTGGCGATTTTTCGCACGAGCTAACCGACGGGGAAATTCCACGGGCTGAACGCGGCAACGCAGCCGACTGGTTCCAGCCGCGTGAATTGATGCACGCCATCGATGCGCGAGGGGATGACGCGGCCATAGGCGCGGCGCCCTTCCTCCGCGTTCCATTCGATATGCTCCGCGGAGCGCGACGCCTCGACGCGTGCCTCGGCGATCGTCTTGCCCTGTTCGCGAGTAATTGCCAGGACGATCGGCTCGGCGCGCGCGCGCTGCAAATCGGCCGCCTTGCGTAGAATGGCGCTGCGCTCCAGCGGATTGACGCGGCGCCATTCCTTGAAACCGCGCGCGCCCGATTCGATTGCCGCGTCGATATCCGCGGGCGAGGCGGCGGCCAAGTCGCGTACGGTTTCGCCCGTCGCTGGGTTGACGACCTTTAGGACGCGATCGCCCGTGCCGTTCGTCCATTTGCCCGCGATGTAGTGACAGCCATCCATCTCGCAGCACTCTCGGTTCGTGTTGAATCGATCAGCGCTTGATCGCCTGCCGGAACGCGTCCCGGCCCTTGGCGCTGTTCATAAATTCGAAGTTCTCCGGCGACGGATCGCCCGCTTCGATGCGCACGCAGCCGAAAATCGGCCCTTCGCCGTTTAGAATGGTCGGCAAGGCCGCGTGCAATTCGTCGAGCGTGGCAATGTCGAATACTTGCCGATATCCCGCACTGCGCGCCATGCCGGCGAAATCGATGCGATCGACCGCGGGCAGAGGATGGCTGCCATTGGTCTCGTAGCAGCCGTTCTGAAGAACGAGATGGGTGAGGTTGCGCGGGCCTGCGGATACGATCGTGACGAGGCTGCCAAGATTCATTAGCAGTGAGCCGTCGCCGTCGAACGACAGAATCCGCCGGTCGGGCATGCCGAGCGCAAAACCCAATGCATGCGACGAACCTTGGCCCATCGCGCCGATCGAGTAATAGTTGAGCGGCGAGGGCGCGACGCGCATTAGATCGAATGCCGCCTTATAATGGGCGACGATCACGGCGTCGCCGCGCGCCGCCGCGACGATGCGCACGAATTCGTCCCGCTTGATCATGGCTGCACCTTCCGGCCGATCAGTGCCACCATAGGACGGGCGGTGGCGTAGGCCTTGTCGATCGCCGGGCGCAGATGCACCACGTCGTCTGGTCCTTCGATATTGATTCGGTCGATGCCCATGGCGTCGATGATCGGCTCCATGATGCGGATCGAGTAGCGCGTCGACTCGCTGGGTAGCTTCTCAGGTTCCTTGCCGAGCAAGCCCACGATCATGCAGACCGGCATGTCCATCTGCATGCCGATCGCGCGGATCGCGTTGATCGAGTCGAGGAAGCCGGTGTTCTGCATCAGCAGCACCGCGCGCTTGCCGCAAACCGACAGCGCCGCACAGATCGAAACGCCTTCGTCCTCCTTGCAAAGGCGGATCAGGCGGAAATCCTCGCGCTTGGACAGGGGCCATAGCAGCCCGGCGCTGGTCGTGATGTCGGGCAACGCGGCGACGAATTCGATATCCGCTTCGCGCATTGCCGAAAGAATGGCCGCTCCGCTGGGGCCTAAAGGACTATCCAGATTGGGCATTTGTCTCCATCCAGGCTGTTATGGAGTGTATACACCATTTAGTTACTCAAAAACAGTTTGATTTGTCGGGTTCGAATCCATAAAATACAGTGTATGCATAACAAATCGAAAAAAGGGGGCTTCTATGCGTTTGGCAAAATTCGGTGCGGTCTGCGTCGCTACGCTCGTTTCCATGGCGGCGAGTGCTGAACCTTTGAAGATCGGTCTTTTGGAGAGCCTGTCGGGCTCTCAAACCACGTCGGCGGAGAATGTCACGCGCGCGGCGCGCTACGTCTTCGACGAAATCAATGCCGCCGGCGGCATTAACGGTGCGCCGGTCGAGATCAAGATCTACGAGCCCACGCGCAGCGTCGACGAGGCGGTTGCCCGCCTCGACCAAATGCTTGCCGAGGGAACCCATGTGGTGTTGACGGTCGCTTCGTCGAACGTGACCGCCCGCGTATCGGACGAGATTCGCGCCCGCAATGCGGCCAATCCGCGCAAGGCGGCGTTACTTTTCAACGTGTACGCCGAATCGCTCGATCTGACGGGCGACAAGTGCCATTTCCATCATTTCCGCTTCATGACCACGGCGCCGATGCGCGTCAACGCGATGGTTGCGGCGATGAAGGCGTCGGGCGATCTCGGCACGCGCGCCTACACCCTCAACCCCAATTATTCCTGGGGCACGGACGTGCAGGACGCCGCGATCGCGGCGGGGCCGCGCGGCGGATACGAGGTTGTCGGCAAGGATCTGCATGGCATCAACAAGATCGCGGAGACCGACTATCTCGGCCGGATGCGCGCTTTGAATCCCAGCGTCGTGTTCACCGGCAGCTTTAACGACGATCTGTTGTTGCCAATTCGCGCCGCCGCCGAAGCGAAACTGCCCGTGAAGTTCGCGGCGACGTTCCTCGACCAGCCCGGAAACGTCGGCAAACTCGGCAATGCGGCGATCGGCCACTACGTCGCGCACCCCTTCAACATCGATGCCGATAAATCCGGCTTCACCGAGCAGTTCCGCGCCAAGGTCGGTCAGTATCCGGTCTATATCGAACCGCAGACCGTATTCGCGCTGCGCGCATTGGCCGATGCGGTGAAGAAGAACGACTTCGCCCGCGGTGCTATCGACATGAACAAGGTCGCCTACGCGCTCGAGGACACGGCGATCGAAACGCCGATCGGCCAATTGCGCGTGCGCAAGGAAGACCATCAGGTCGTCATGCCGGTCGTCGTTTCGCGCGTCGAGGCTGGGGCCCGCTACCCCGTCGACGGTACCAATCTCGGCTTCAAGGCCGTGTCGATCGTGCCGGGCGATCAGGCGATCTACCCCGTGCAGGACTCTTGCCAAATGGCGCGGCCGGCGCGCTGACGAATATCAATCGGGAGCAACGACGAGCATGGAAAACGATCTGCCTTCCGCCGCTATCGGCCACGTCATCTTGAACGTAAAGGACGTGGATACGAGCTACGATTTCTACCAAAAGCTTGGGTTGCGGCCGTGGGGCCGCTTCCCGAACGCGGCGATCGTCGAATTGCTGGGCGGCACGCATGTCCTGCTGATCGACAAAAGCCGCCCGGACATCGAGAAATGGCCGGAAAGTCTCGTCGGGCAAATGCGTAAGCATTGGAGCGAGCATATCGATCTGATGATTCGCGGCCGCTCGCACGAGGATCTAGCTGCGTTCCGGGAGAAAATCGTCGCGAACGGCATCGCGGCGGGCGAGATCAAGGTCGAGGAACCGTACGGTCATCGCGTGTTCTGCGTGCGCGATCCCGATGGCCACGACATCACGATCTACACCAGCCACACCGACAAGCCGGTCTGATTACATGGCGCTCGATATCCATTCGGTCTTCGTGCCGTCCTTCATCCGTTCACTGGGCGCGTTGAAGGATTTGATCGATAAGGCGGAAAGTCAGGCGGCGACACGCGGACAGGATATGTCCGCGTTACTCGACGCCCGGCTTGTCGCCGATATGTATCCGCTGCGCCGGCAGATCGGATTGACGATCGATCACGCGCTTCGTGCGGTAGCACGGCTATCGGGTGCCGAGGCGGGCGTGCCGCCGTCGGAGGCGCCGGACCTTGCGGAGATCAAGGGCGCTCTCGTGCGTGCGCTCGACCTACTGCGCAATGTGCCGCGCAAAGCCTATACGGGCGCTGAGGCGAAGGAGATCGTCCTCAATATCCGGGGCAAGGAGATCCGGCAGACGGGTCTCGCTTATCTCACCCAATCGGCGATTCCGAATTTCTATTTTCACTTCACGACCGCCTACGGAATCCTGCGCGCGAACGGTTTCGAGATCGGCAAGCTCGACTTTCTCGGGAAGCCGGCCGCTTCGTGAAACACGGTGCTTTTCCCCGGCGGGTGCGCGTTCGCGACGTGACGCTGCGTGACGGCTTGCAGAATCTCGCGGGATTCGTGCCGACGGCGCGCAAGATCTTGATGTACCGGGCGATCGTCGCGGCGGGCGTGAACGAGCTGCAGATCACGTCCTTCGTCAATCCGGCCCGCGTGCCGCAAATGGCGGATGCCGAGAATATCTGGGGCTCGTTGCGGGGCGATAGCGTGCGTAAAAGCATTCTGGTCGCCAATCCACGCGGGGTCGAGCGCGCGGTCGCTTGCGCTTGCGTCGAACTGGAAGCCGTCATTTCGGCGAGCGAGGCGTATAACCGCAAGAACGCGCGCAAAAGCGTGGACGAATCGCTGCTCGATATCGCGACGATGGCGCGCCTCGCCCGCGCCAGCGGGATCAAGCTGACCGTCGCGATCGCCAATGCATGGCATTGCATGACCGACGGCGCGACCGCATCGGAACGCGTCGTCGCGTTGATCGGCGCGCTGCACGAGGCGGGTGTGCGCGAAATCAGCCTTGCCGACACCACCGGCTATGCCGCGCCGGACCGGATTTTCGAGCTGTCGTCGGCCGCGCGTGCGAATTATCCGGACGTGATTTTCGGCGCGCATCTGCACGACACCAAAGGGCGTGGTCTCGCCAACGCGATTGCGGCGTTGGAAGCCGGCGTCGATTGGTTCGACGCATCGTTCGGCGGCCTTGGCGGCTCGCCCTTCACGCCCGGCGTGGGCGGCAATTTGTCGATCGTGACGCTCGTCGACGCGCTCGATGCAATGGGAATTGCGACCGGAATCGATCTTGGCCGGCTTGTCGTAGCGGGCGAAACGATCGGCGCGGATCTCGCCGATCAGTAAGCGGACCCGCCATTGACCAGGATTTCCTGGCCGGTGACGTAGGAACTCGACGGTCCGCACAGGAAGACGATCGCGGCGGCGACTTCGTCCGCCGTGCCGAAGCGGCCCATCGGCACGGCCGCCACCGATTTACGATAGATGTCGGGCGGTACTTGCGCGACTGCGCCGGTTTCGATCGGGCCGGGGCTCACCGCGTTAACGGTCACATTGAACGGCGCCAATTCGGTCGCCAGCGAACGGGTGAAGCCAACGACGCCGGCTTTGGCGGCGGCGTATTCGGACATCCGCGCAGGGCCGCGATGATGCACATTCGACGCGACATTGACGATTCGCCCTTGCCGCCGCTCGCGCATACCGCCGACGACCTGGCGGGCGCAATACATCGTTGTCGTCAGATTGATCGCAATCACGAAATCCCAAACCGCCGGATCGGAGACGTGGAAATCCGACGCGCGCTCGCGCGCACTCTGGCCGACATTGTTGATCAGCGCATCCACGGGCCCGATCGCCGCGAAGGTTTCGTCGATCGCCTCGCGGTCCAGCAGATCCAGGCAAAACCGATCCGCACGCCGATCCATCGCTTGGATTTCCGCCGCCAGCGTGTCGAGCCCTGCCGCATCGCGATCGAGCAGCGCGAGATCGAAGCCTTGCGATGCCAAATTTTTGGCCGTCGCCCGCCCGATCCCGTTCGCGGCCCCGGTGATGACGGCGCGCATCGTGTTATCTCCCGTCGAAAAGGCGCCGGGGGTTGGCGACAAGGATCTTCTCGAACTGCGTGGTGCTGCCGCTCGCGCGCCACAGCAATTCGATCAGATCGGCGTCGTTCGGCATCGTGCGCTGATAGGCGATGCGCGGCCAATCCGTGCCCCAGATGCAGCGATCGGGGGCCGCCTCGACATAGCGCGCGATGACCGCTTGCGCGTCCGGCCATAGGGTTTCGTGGGCCGACATCCGCACACCGCTCGACAACATAATCCACACGCCGTCGTCGGCGAGCAATTCGACGATCCGATCGCAGTCGGGCGTATGGGCGCCGCGCGACGTATCGACCTTGCCGAGGTGATCGATCACCACCTGTATGGCATAGGCGCGTGCCTTGGGCACGAGCCGGACCAGATCATCGGGTTCGGCGTGAATCTTTGCGTGCCAGCCGAGCTTGGCGATGCGCGCCATCGATCGCTCGAAGCTCGCGAGATCAGGCACGAGGTTCAGTTTGCTCCAGAAATTGAAACGCGCACCACGCACGCCGGCGGCATCGAGCGCTTGAAGCGCGGCGTCATCGACCGTGTCGTCGATTACCGCCAAGCCGCGATACTCTGGCGACTGCGCCAACGCGTGCAGCAGCAGCGTATGGTCGGTGCCGTGCGCGGTCGATTGCACGATCACGCCATGGGCGATGCCTAGTGTGCGATGCATTGCGTGCGCATCGGCGAAGGTCGAATTTCCGGGCGGATCGTAGGCACGCTGTGCCCGCATCGGGAACCGCGCCGGATCCTCGAAGATATGTATCTGGCAATCCCAAGCGCCCGGCGGCACGCGCATCGACGGTGCGCGTGCCGGGGGCGGATCGGGATACTGCGCCGGCGCGTTCATCCGCGCGATCCTACTTCCACTCGCGAGCGATCTTGCGGATCTCGGCGACGTCGAAGTTGTTGATTTCCGCATTGAAGCCGTTGGCGATGATCGCCGCCGGATCGATAGCGCGCGGAATCAACCCCTGCTGAAGAAACACGTCGAAGAAGGCGCGCGCCAGATTGAGATCGTATTCGCCGAGCTGACGGTTGGCTTGTGCGGGCAGGCGGAAGGTCTCGATCAAGAAGCCCGCTTCCTTCAGGCCGTTGCGCAGCGCTTCGTCGTCGTTCGCACCGATCTTGGCGGCGGGATTGCGTTTCCAGTAGATCGCCAGCGCCGCCGCCGGGTTCTCCAGGAAGAAATGGATTCCCTTGGCGTAGGCGCGGGCGAAGCCCACGACCTGCGCGCGCTTTTCCGCGAGCGTGCGATCGGACACGAAAATCGCGCCGCTGCCGAATTCCGCGAGCGCGGGATGGTGGAAATAGCGCAGCTTCACGCCTTGGCGCTCCATGGCGCCGTAGACCGCGTCCCAATGCGCCAGCGCATCCACGCGGTTGGTTTTGAGGGCGGCGAGCGCGGCATCGCCCAGGCCCACGGGCAGGAACAGCGAATCGTCCGATGGCGCGCCGATCAAGCGCAGCATCGACTTCGCGAAGGGAATCGCGGCGGTCCCCGAATTCACGACGCCCAGCCGCTTGCCGGCGAGATCCTCGATCTTGCGGATCGGGCTTTCGTCAAGTACGGCGTAGTAGAAATGCTGGCGCGCATAGATCGAGAAAATTGCCTTGCCGCGCACGCCCTTGTCGTAGCCTTGAATGACCGGCTCGAGCGTTACGAGGCCGATATCGGCGCCGCCGCTTGCCGCGATCAGCGTCGCCTGCGGTGCGCCGGGGCTGAAACGCAGTTCGACTTCGAGATTCTCGGTCTTCAGGAATCCGGCTTCCTGTGCGACGAAAAGCGGGATCTGCGACAAAGTCGGGGCACTGCTGCCCGACTGGGCGATCAGTTTCGATTGCGCGAAGGCCGGTGTGGCGGCAAGCGCCGCCGCGATCGCGAAGCCGATACCGGCTTTCTTCAGCGCCGCGCCGAATATGGATGGGAACCTCGTCATCATGCGCCTCCGTTCGTGTTCGTTTTTGCTCAACCTTGTTTGCCCGCCGATGGGCTCGCACCGCGATAGGCCCAGAACGCGTAGCGCGCGCCGATGGTGCGGACGATCCGGTTGAGTGTGATGCCTGTTAGCGACAGGAAGAAAAGAACCGAAAATACGCCGGCCACCTCGACCGACGCCTGACGGCGGATGATCAGGCTGCCGAGACCTTCTGCCGAGCCGAGGAATTCGCCGACCAGCGCGCCGATCATCGCGAACAGCACGCCGACCTCGAGGCCCGCGACGTAGTAAGGCAGCATCGACGGCAAACGCAGTTTGAGGAAGGTCTGTAGTGGCGTCGCCGCGAAGGCTTTCATCAGGAGCACGCGGCGCGGCTCGACGGTTTTAAGGCCGACGACGACGTTTACGATGATCGGGAAGATCGCGACCATCATTGCGGTCACGATCTTCGATTGGATACCGAAGCCGACCCAGATCACCATCAGCGGCGCGATCGCGACCTTCGGAATCGTCTGGATGGCGAGGATATAGGGATAGACGAAGCGTTCGGCGAACGGTGACAACCCGACAAGGCAGCCCAGTGCCAGCCCCAGAACGGCGGCGGCCAGGAAGCCGAGAACGACTTCGGTAGCGGTGACGAGAAGATGGGGGAAGATCAATCCGCTGCGCACGTCGTTGAGGATTGCCGCACCGACGGCCGAGGGGCGCGGCAGCAGATACTCCGGAACTCCCGACATCGCGGCGAGCGTCTCCCACAACAGCAGAAGAATCGCGGCCGATGCGGCAAGACCTGCGGTATTCGACGCCAAGCGGCGGATTTTACGCGAAGTGTTGGCTGGCATCGCGCTTCCCCTCCGCAGGTCCATGAAGAGCGCGGCGCAGCTCGGCCACGTAGTCTTGCGCTTTCGTGGTGGCAAGATCCTCGATGGCGCGCGCGCGCGGTAGATCGATCGTTACGGTTTTCGCGATCGTCGACGGCTTGCCGGCAAGCACAACGACCCGATCCGACAGGAAGACGGATTCGGGAATCGAATGGGTCACGAAGACGACCGAAACGCCGGTCGCGCCATGGAGGCGCTGGAGTTCGACGTTCATTTGCTCGCGTGTGATCGCATCGAGCGCGCCGAACGGCTCGTCCATCAGCAGCAGCGCCGGCTTTGCCATCAATGCGCGCGCGATGGCGACGCGCTGTTGCATACCGCCGGACAATTCGTGCGGATATTTGTCGCCGACGCCGTCGAGACCGACCAATTTCAGCAGTTTTTCGGCGGCATCGCGGTCGGCGCCCGTAGGCTTTGCCGAGAGTTCGCCTGGCAGCATCACGTTTTCGATTACGTTGCGCCACGGGAACAGCAGCGCTTCCTGGAACACGACGCCAATCTTCGGCGCTTTGTCGCCGCCGCGCGCGACTTCGACCGTGCCGGTCGTGGGCGCCAGCAAGCCGGCGGCGATCATCATCAGGGTGCTTTTGCCGCAGCCCGATGGACCGAGCAGCGAAAGGAATTCGCCTTCGCGGATCGTGAGATCGATACCCGCGAGTGCGGGAACTTTGCTGCCGTCATCGGCCGCATATGTCATGCCGATGCCGGCAAGCCGGACGACGGTGGCGCTCGATGCGTTCGGCGTGTTGGATGCGGTCACGGGCGATCCATGGGACATACATTTGTCGTGTAGCCGCCGTCAGATGTACATATTCCAGAATCAAATGTACACACCATTATTTACGGATCGTAATATTCAGAAGCCCTTCAGAATTTCCTATCAAATATAAGAAGATGATGGATTCTCCGATTCAGGAAAGTTCAATAAATAATGCTTACGTTCTAATTTGACGACCCTGAATCGCACTCGAAGCTTCTGTGGTCACCCAGTAGCCAGCCAATAGAGAATCGTAAGGACCGCAACCAGCACCGGGATCCAGATCATGGGCGATAAGCCGCTTCGCGCAACCGAAGGAGCGGGGCTCAGATCGTCGACCGATACCGATTCAACTTGCGGATCGGCCCGCTCAGCCATCGTGGCCGCGAATTTGCCGAAGAACTCATCGGCGAGCTTCTTGGCGGTGGCGTCGATCAAGCGCGAGCCGAGTTGCGCGATCTTGCCGCCGATTTGGGAGTCGGCCGTATAGCGCAGGATCGTCGCATCGGGTCCGTCTTCCTCGAGGCCGACCACGGCCGAACCTTTGCCGAAACCCGCCACGCCGCCTTGGCCTTCGCCCGCGATCTTGTAGCCCTTGGGCGGGTCGATCTCCGACAGCGTGACCTTGCCTGAAAATCTGGCAGACATCGGGCCGATCTTCAGCGCAACCTTCGCCGACATTTCGGTGTCGCTGCTTTTGATCAGCTCCTCGCAGCCGGGAATGCAGCGCTTCAATACTTCGGGATCGTTCAATCCTTCCCACACGGCTTGGCGGGGCAAAGGCAGCTTGTATTCGCCGGAGAGATTCATGATGAAACCTTGCTCGAAGCCGTTTGAGAGGCTGCGGGGTCTATCAGAATCCTTTTGAGAAAACGACAAGCATGCACGGGAGGATCAGCAATCATCTTTCCGTCGCGTCTAGTACCTTCCTTGGGGGCAATGGGACATTGTGGGGTTCGGGCGACGGAAAACTGCAGGAATATCAACGTCGCTTGACGGCTCTTAATCAACTTGTCGTAGGTTCGAGCCCTACATCGCCCATCATCCGACAGCGCAATAAAAACTCACTTGCGGTGTGAAAACATCGGGCGGCCAGTGACCGGCATGTCCGCGTACAGAATGCTGCCCGTCGCGGCTTCGGTGATGAACAGCGTGCGGTTATCGGCGCCGCCGAAGGCGACGTTGGTGATGGAACG
Organism: Tagaea sp.; assembly: GCA_965228135.1. Classification (GTDB taxonomy): domain Bacteria; phylum Pseudomonadota; class Alphaproteobacteria; order CACIAM-22H2; family CACIAM-22H2; genus Tagaea. The sequence continues at coordinate 1,699,041 of OZ245798.1, read as the reverse complement.
TCCCGCACAGGACCGTACGCGATAGAGTGGCTCGCCCAGATCGTTGAACACCCAGACCGCACCGTGGCGTGCTTGTGCGACCACGAGATTGCCGTCCATATCGAGCGCGAGGCCGTCGGGTCCCAAGCCGCCCGACAGATGAACGAAAACGCCGACACCCATGGCGGGCGAGGCGGTCCCGCCCAGGGGCACGCGCCAAATCTGATTCGCGTACATCGCCGCGACATAGAGCGAGGATTGCGCCGCGTCCAAGACCAGCCCGTTCGGATAAGGCACGTTGCCGAGAAGCAGCGACACCGCGCCATCGGGCGTGGCGCGATAGACCCGGCCGGTCGGATCGGTCAGGCTGCTTTGGCCGGGCACGGTGAAATAGAGATCGCCGTTATCGGCGAAGACGAGATCGTTGCAGCCGCGCAGCGGTTCGAGATTCACGCGTTGAACGAAGGGCGCGATCGCGCCGCTGATCGGATCGATCTCGAGGATGCCAAGCTTGTTGTCCGCGACGAAGATCCGACCATCGGCGTGAATCTTCAGCCCCGTCGGTTCGCCCGCATATTGTTTGAACAACGTCCATTCGCCGTCGGGCGAGACGCGGAAGATTCGTCCGCCCGCGATGTCGACGCAGTAGAGGCGGCCATTGCGATCAAAGGACGGGCCTTCAAGGAAGGAATGCGTCGAGCGGCCCGACAGCTCGAATTTCTCCCATTCGCTGAGTTCGCGCGGTTCGCGAAACGCGTCGGGCAGCCGCGAGAAAACGCGCGTGTCGATATCTTCGGGCGGAGGATACATGCTTACGCGAACCCGAACAGCCGCGCAGGGGTCGACCACAGCACCTTTTCGCGGTCCTTCGGATCCGGCAGCCAGCGTTTCACTGCGGCGAATTGCGGGCCGTAATCGATGCGCTGGTCGATGCAGACGAACGGCCAGTCGGAACCCCAGACGCAACGATCGAGCGTGAACGCATCGACGATGGCTTCGGCGAAAGGATCGACATCGCGGTAGGGGGCGCCCGCTTTCGACGTGCGGAAGGGGCCGGAGAGTTTGCAGACCGCGTCGGTTTCGCGCCCGAAATTCAAGATCGCCTGGAAACCGGGCTGGCCGACGCCCAATGCGGGATCCGGGCGGCCATGATGGTCGATCATCACGCGTACCTTGCGCGCGCGCAGCAACGGCGCGACTTGCGCGAATTCCTCGCGCTCGCAATGGACCTGCACGAACCAACCCAGTTCGCGCGCCTTCGCGAAAAGGCGTTCCGAACCGGGCTCGTTCAAAGCGCGCTGGCCTTCCCAGCTGACATTGATACGAAAGCCGACGACGCCCGCCGCCTTCAGGGATTCGAGTTCGCGCATCGGCGTGTCGCCGTCCACCAGTGCGATGCCTTTGAACCGGCCGCGGCCGAATTCGATCGCGCGCAGCAAACAACGATTATCGGTGTGATAAGGCTGTGCGCCGACGATCAGCCCATGCGTCACGCCGTGCGAATCCAGCACGGCGTCGAAGTCTTCCACCCGGCCCGCTTGGCAAGGTTCGGGCGTGTAGAGGCGTTTGTCCGAGAGCGGCAATTCGGCGCCGCAGAAAACATGGGCATGACTATCGACGATACGTTCCATTGGGATCCTGACCGATCTTTATGTTCCAAATAGTACTTTCTGATACGCAAACGTCCACTGAAATCCGGGTGGGCTGACGGTGCGGTCGAATCGCGACATACATCTCTATCTCGTTCCATATTCACCCTAATATTTGGATCGATGGCGCATATATGCGCCGCAGCACCCTGCCTTTTCGTTGCCGAACGGGCGCGTTCCGGCGTCAGTTCGACGAATTTCGCTTCCGGAAACTTGTTCCTTTTGGTACATATTGTGACATCAAGGCGGATGACGGAAACGCCGTCCGGCCGGATCAACCACGAAAATAGGCGAGGCCCTCCATGTTTGATGTGCAGAAAATCCGGACGCAGGCGGCGTTGTGCGCCGCCGCGATCGTCTTCGCCGCCGGCACGGCCGCAGCGCGCGACTTCACCTATGCCGGCTGGGGCGGCGGTCTTCAGGAAGCGCAGCGCGAGGCGTATTTGAAGCCTTTCGCCGCCGCGACGAAGGAAGGTTTCAAGGAGGACGTCTATCTCGGCGGCATGGCCAAGTTCGAAGCGATGAAGGCCAGCAAGGACGTCGTGTGGGACGTCGTCAATGTCGAAGCCGGCGTGCTGCAAGCCGGTTGCGACGACGGGACCTTCCTCAAGATCGATTTCGCGCGCGTGGGAACGCCGCGCAACGGCTTTCTGCCGGGCATGGCGACCGATTGCGGCGTGGGCTCCTACACCTACGCCTTCGCGCTGGCCTATGACGCGGACGTATTGAAGGAAGCGCCGCAATCGCTCGCCGATTTCTGGAATACCCAGAAATGGCCGGGCCGTCGCGGCCTGCGCAAGGGCCCGCTCTACAATCTCGAGCTCGCCTTGCTGGCCGAAGGCGTCGCGCCGAAGGACGTCTACAAGACCCTGTCGACGGAAGAGGGCGTAAATCGCGCCTTCCGCAAACTCGACGCGATCAAGTCGCAGGTCGTTTGGTGGGAAGCCCCGGCTCAGACGCCCGAGCTGCTCGGTGCGGGCACCGTGTCGATGATCCTCGCCCCTAATGCGCGCATCTCGGCCGCCGCAAAGGCCGGGCGGAACTTCAAGATGGTGTTCAAGCCCGGCATGACCGGTACCGATTTCTGGGCGGTCGTTGCGGGCTCGCCCAAGGTCGATGCGGCGTATCAGTTCCTGAAGATCGCGGCATCGCCGCAAGCGCAGGCGAATTTCTCCAACAGCTTCGCCTATGCGCCGACCGTCGCGGCGGCCGAAGCGCTGGTCACGCCGGCCGCCAAGGCCATCTTGCCGATCGGCGAGCCGGTCGCCGGTGCGCTCAGCCTGTCGACGCCGGAAGCCAAAGGCTTCTGGGCCGACAACGCCGATCGCCTGACCGAACGTTGGAACGCCTGGTTGGCGCGCTGATCCTCGTCCGATATTAAGGACGAATGTCGACACGTCTTGCCAATGCGGAAACGGCTTCGGGCGCCCTGGGATCGGGCGCCCGAAGTTCCGCCCGGCGTGCCGGGCGGCGGGCGGTGCTGCTCACCTTGCCCGCCATTATCTTCATTCTGCTGACCTTCGCCGCGCCGATCGCCAGCGTTCTCTATCGCGCGGTCGATGGTGGCACGGCACGGCTTCATCTGCCGCGCGCGGCGGCGATACTGGCCGAATGGAACGGCGACCTGCCGATACCCGATGCGGCTGCGGCCGCTCTTGCCGCCGATTTGCGCGCCGTGCCGACCACGACGGTCGCGGAGGTCGCGCGCGATCTCAACAACCGGATCGGCGGCTTTCGTTCATTGTTGCTCGCCGCCAAGCGCAACGCGGACGATTTACCCGAAACGCCGAAGGTTGCCGATTTCATCGCCCTCGACCCGCGCTGGGAACAGCCAAGCTATTGGCGCACGTTGAACGACGCTTTGCGCCCGATCACGAGCTACTACGTTCTGGCAGCCCTAGATCTGCGCTGGAACGAGGGCGGGCGGCTCGAATTGGTGCCCGAAGATCGGCGCGTCTATATCGATTTCGTGCTGCGCACGTTTTGGATCTGCTTCGTCGTGACGCTGGGCTGCGTCATCCTGGGCTATCCCTTCGCTTATGTGATCGCTGCTGCGCGCCCTGCGATCGGGCGGGCGTTGATCTTCGCGCTGCTGATTCCGTTCTGGACGTCGATTCTGGTGCGCACCGCCGCTTGGGTGATCGTGCTTCAGCCCAACGGCATGGTGAACAACTTCCTGCGATCGATCGGGTTGATCGATGAGCCGCTGACGCTCGTCTACAACCGCTTCGGCGTCTACGTGGCGATGATCCACGTGCTGCTACCGTTCATGATTCTGCCGATCTACGCGACGATGAAATCCATTCCGCGTAATCTTCTGCCGGCGGCGGCGTCGCTCGGCGCCAAGCCCTGGGCCGCCTTCACCCAGGTCTATCTGCCGCTGTCGCTGCCCGGCGTATCGGCCGGTGCGTTGATGACCTTCGTGCTCGGCCTTGGCTTCTACGTGACGCCCGCCTTGGTCGGCGGGCCGACCGACCAGATGGAAAGCGGCGTGATCGCGCGTTTCGCCCTCGATCAGGCGAATTGGTCGATGGCCTCCGCGATTTCGCTCGTTCTGCTCGTCATGACCGTGATGGCGTTCGTGATCTTGCGCCGCGCCCTGAAGGCCGGCGGCGTTTCGATGGGTTGAGGGGCGCATGCGACCGCGTATCAACTTCGCCCTCGCCGCGTGGAGCGCCTTGGTGCTCGCGTTCCTGCTGGGGCCGATCGTCGCGATTCTGCCGATCGGCTTCAGCTCGGGCACGTCGTTGTCGTATCCGCTGCCCGGCTTCTCGCTGCGCTGGTTTGGCGTCGTCTTCGAGGCGTATCCGTGGATGTTCGCCTTGCGTAACAGCCTGATCATCGGATCGCTGACCGTCGTCGTCGCCGTGCCGTTGGGCACGCTGGCCGCGTTCGGCTTGGAAGGTGCCGATTTTCCCGGCAAGACGCTCGTGCGCGGCTTGCTGCTGTCGCCGATAGTGATGCCGGTGGTGATCGTGGCGCTGGCCGCGACGCTGGTGCTGGCGCGCGTGGGGCTCCACGGATCCTTCGTCGGAATCGTGCTCGCCCATGCCGGATTGGCATTGCCCTTCGTCGTCATTCCCGTGACGGCGAGCTTGAAAGGCTTCGATCCTAATCTTGCGCGCGCTGCGGCGTCGCTGGGGGCGGGGCCCTTCGCGACTTTCCGTCAGGTGACGCTGCCGTTGATCGCACCCGGCGTAGCGTCGGGGGCGGTGTTCGCCTTCGTCACCTCGTTCGACGAGGTGGTGGTGGCGCTGTTCGTTTCTTCGCCCTCGACATTGACGCTGCCGCGCCAATTGTTCAGCGGCCTGCGCGACGAGTTGACGCCGTCGCTCGTTGCCATCTCGCTCGTCCTTATCGTCGTCTCCTGCGGTTTGATGCTGTGCGTCGAGTATTTGCGCCAGCGCGGGGACAGACTTCGCAACGCGGAGGAATAGAATGTCGACCGCAGCGCGGCGCGACTTCGTGCGCTTTTCCAAAATCGCCAAAAGCTATGACGGCCGCACGAAAGTGGTCGATGGACTCGATCTCGACATCGTCGAAGGCGAATTTTTGACGCTGCTCGGGCCGTCGGGCTCGGGCAAGACGACGTGTCTGATGATGCTGGCCGGTTTCGAAGCGCCGGACGCGGGCGACATTCTGGTCGCGGGCCAATCGATCACGCGCGATCCGCCGCATAAACGCAATATCGGCGTCGTGTTCCAGAATTACGCGCTGTTCCCGCATATGACGGTCGCCGAGAACCTTGCGTTTCCGCTGCGCCAGCGTGGCATGGACCGTGCCGCGATCGCGACCAAGGTGACGGCGGCATTGGCGAAAGTGCATCTCACCGATTTCGCGGCGCGCCACCCGGCGCAACTCTCCGGCGGCCAGCAGCAGCGCGTGGCGCTGGCGCGCGCCTTGGTGTTCGAGCCGCGTCTGGTGCTGATGGACGAGCCGCTGGGGGCACTTGATCGACGTTTGCGCGAGTCGATGCAGCTGGAGATCAAGCGAATTCACGCTCAGGTCGGGATGACGGCGGTCTATGTCACGCACGATCAATCCGAAGCGTTGACGATGTCGGATCGTATCGCCGTGTTCAATCGCGGCCGGATCGAACAGATCGCATCGCCCGCCGAGATCTACGAACGCCCGGCCACGCCCTTCGTCGCGCGCTTCGTGGGCGAGAACAATTCGCTCTACGGCCGCGTCGACGCGGGCGAGGGCGGGCGGCGCATTTTGCTCGACGGCGGCATTCCCATTCTTGCGGAGCCGGGCGCCGGGCTACGGCCGGGCGATCGCGCCTTGATCACGCTGCGCCCCGAGCTCGTGGAGATTGCACCGCAAGCGCCGATCGACAATCGCGTCGAGGTGACCGTGCGCGATGTCGTCTATAACGGCGATCACGTTTTGGTGCCGTGCCAGCTGGGTCCACGCGAGATGTTGCTGAAAGCGCCGTCATCCGGGTTCGGCAAACACGACGCGCGGGCCGGTGCGACGCTCGCCATCGGCTGGCAGGCGGCCGCAAGCCGTGTCTTCGCAGCGCCGGCCGGCGAAGCTTGATCAGTAGATTTTATGCGATTGCGACGTGTGCGCGATCATCTTGGTCAGCAAGCGGTCGAGATCGGATATCTCGGCCAAGCTGAGCGGTGTCAGCATGTTGCGCTCGCTCTCGACGAAGACCGGCACGATCTGGCGGTAGAGAGCGTATCCCGGCTTGGTCAGCCGCAGGATTTTGCGCCTTGCGTCGCCGGGATCGGATTCGCGCGCCATCAGCTTCTTGCGCAGCAGGATATGGATGGCGCGGCTCATGCTGTTCCGCGGCCGGCCGGTGATGTGGCACACATCGGTCGCGGTCAGCTCGTTGGAATGTCCGACGCAGAACAAAACGCTGCATTCCGGCTCGGTGATGCCGTGCCGCTGTTCGATCAATTTATACCCGGGGCCGCGATACCAGTTCGCCAGCACGGCGATGCGGTATCCGAATCGAACTTCGCTCTGCTCGAGTATTTTCGCGTGATCTGCTTGCGGCATCTTGGTTTTCGGCTCCCGTAACGGTTCGGATAATACCCGATTCGGCGTGCCTGGAAAGTTCCATTGCAAAGATAATGCGACGGCCGGAACAGTGCCGCATGCGCGCGAAACTCCGTGATCTTGCGGGTTCGAGTGATTTTCGGCGCATTGACAAATGTTCTATATAGAACTAATAATGTCCCCACTCGAACAAGCGAAGGAACAGGGATATGCCATTAGCCGAAGCGCTGCCGCGGGTCACTTACTCGAATGTTCGCGAGAACTTCGCGGGCGTACATAAGCTATTGGATGGCTATATTCCTGAATTCGTCGCCGGTCTTGGCAAGACGATCCCGAATGTGATCGACGGCCGGGAAGATCGCGACGGCACGTCGTACGCGGTCTCGGCGCCGTTCGACGATAAAGTACAACTTGGAACATTTTTCGACGCTTCGGCGGGGGCGGTCGCGCGCGCCGTCGCCGCTGCGCGCAAGGCGCAACCCGGCTGGTACGGGCTGCACTGGTCGGTGCGCTTGTCGATCCTGCGCCGCGCCGCGACGATCCTAGAGGCGCGCAAATTCGAACTCGGCGTCGCCAATCTGCTCGAAGTCGGCAAGTCGCGCCTCGAGGCGATGGGCGAGGTCGAGGAAGCCGTCGATATGATCCGCCATTTCTGCGCGGATTTCGAAAAGAACCAGGGCTTCGAGACGACGTTGTCGCGCGCCACGCCCAACGAGCGCACGGTGACGGTGTTGAAGCCCTATGGCGTGTTTGGCGTCATCGCGCCGTTCAATTTCCCCGTGGCGCTGTCCTTCAAGATGATCATTCCGTCGATCGTCTCGGGCAACGCGGTGGTCTATAAACCCAGCCCCGGCGCTGGCTTGACCGCCAGCCTGCTGGTGAAGATCCTGGCCGATGCGGGCGTGCCCGCCGGCGTCGTCAACATGGTGTGCGGCGAGAAGGCGGGGCCGTTGGTCGCTTCGGCCAAGGGCATCGATGCGATCGCCTTCACCGGCTCGCACGATGTCGGCATGTCGATCTTCCGCCAGTTCGCGCAAGGTCCGTATATGCGCCCCGTGATCGTGGAGATGGGCGGCAAGAACCCGGTCTACGTGACCAAGTCCGCCGATCTCGATGTCGCGGCGGAGGGCGTGGCGCGCTCGGCGTTCGGCCTGCAAGGGCAGAAATGCAGTGCCGCCGAAGTCGCCTATATCGACCGCAAGGTCTATGACGCGTTCGTCGAGAAGCTGCTCGCCTTCACCAAAAAGCTGGTGATCGGCGATCCGCGCGAGTCGGGCACGTTTATCGGCCCGATCATTTCGAAGGACGCGCTCGACACCTATCTCAAGGCGGCGGCTGCCGCCGCCAATGACGGTAAGGTCCTGCATGGCGGCAAGCGCCTGTCGGGCGGCATCTTCGATCGTGGCCTCTATGTCGAGCCGACGATCGTCGCGGGCCTGCCTGCGGGACACCACCTGCTGACCGACGAATTGTTCCTGCCGTTCATCGCGCTCATGCCCTACGACGATCTCGGGACGGCGATCGATGCGGGCAATTCGGTCAAATACGGCCTGACCGCCGGCGCCTATGCCGAGGATAAGGCCGAGCTTCAGATGTTCCTCGATCGTGCGGAAGCGGGCGTGCTTTACGCCAACCGCGCGTCGGGCGCTACGACGGGCGCATGGCCCACCTACCAGACCTTCGCGGGCTGGAAGGGGTCTGGGGTGTCGGGCAAGGGCGGTTTCGGCCCCTACGATCTGCCGCAGTTCATGCGCGAGCAATCGCACACGATCATGGAAAAATCCCGCTGAGGTCCTGAAGCGATGGCGAACGCCAATACCAGCCGCGTCCTGCACCGCGAAGTGCGCAAGGTGCCGCCGCTCGCCGCCAAGGGCGACGGCGTGTACTTCGTCGATCAGGCCGGGCGGCGTTATCTCGATGCGTGCGGCGGGGCGGCGGTGTCGTGCCTGGGTCATTCGGACCGCACGGTGATCGACGCGATCAAGCGCCAGCTCGACGCGTTCGCCTTCGCGCATACGGGCTACTTCACCGCCGATGTGCTGGAAACGTTGGCCGCGCGCCTGACCGGGATCGTGCCCGGCGCCTTCGCGCGTGCCAGCTTCTATTGCGGCGGGTCGGAAGCGATGGAAGCGGCACTGAAGAACGCGCGCCAGTATTTCGTCGAGAAAGGCGAAACCTCGCGCGCCAAGTTCATCGCGCGCCGCCAAAGCTTCCACGGCAACACGCTGGGCACGCTGTCGATCGGCAACCATGCGGTGCGCAGCGCGCCGTATCTACCTTATATGTTTTCGGTCGCTCATATCGCGCCTTGCTATCTTTATCGCGATCGGCAGGACGGCGAGACGGAAGCGCAATACGCGCTGCGCGTCGCGAACGAGCTTGAAGCCGAGATCCTGCGCGAGGGGCCGGAGAACGTCGCGGCTTTCATTGCCGAAACCGTGACCGGCGCTACGCTGGGTGCCGCCCCGGGCGCTGCCGGCTATTTCAAGCGTATCCGCGAAATCTGCGACAAATACGGCGTGCTGCTGATCCTCGACGAAGTGATGTCGGGCTCGGGCCGCACGGGCACCTGGTTCGCGTTCGAACAGGACGGCATCGCACCCGATATCGCAGTGATCGCCAAAGGCCTGGGTGCCGGCTATCAGCCCATCGCATCGGTATTGCTCGCCCCCAAGATCGTCGAAGCGATGGAAGACGGCTCCGGCGCCGTTGCGCATAGCCACACGTATATGGGCCATGCCTGCGGTGCTGCGGCGGCGTTGGCGGTTCTGGATGTCGTCGAGAAGCAGGGCTTGCTCGCGAATGTCCGCAAACGCGGCCAGCAACTACGCGGCATTTTCGACGCGCGCTTCGCGAACCATCCCCATGTCGGCGATATCCGCGGGCGTGGCCTGTTAATGGCGCTGGAGCTGGTCGAGGATCGCGCTACTAAGACGCCGTTCGAACGCGGCGGCGCCATCGCCGCCGGCATCAAGGCGGCTGCGCTGGATCTGGGCCTGATGGTCTATCCGTCGTCCGGCACGATCGACGGCAAGCGCGGCGCGCATGTGCTGCTCGCCCCGCCTTACGTGATCGACGATTCTCATGTGGCGGAGATCACCGACAAGCTGCCGGTCGCCATCGACCGCGCCATCGAACGCCACGCGAAGGCTTGACCATGCCCACGATTCTGACCTGCGCCGTCACCGGCAATATCACGAGCCGCAAGGACCACCCCGAGCTGCCGGCCACACCGGCGGAAATCATCAAGGCCTGCGTCGATGCGGCCAAGGCGGGTGCTGCGATCGCGCATATCCATGTGCGCGATCCTGTCACGACGGCCCCCAGCATGGACCTCGACCTCTATCGCCAGGTGGTTGACGGGGTGCGCGCGGGCGCACCCGACATGATTATCAATTTGACCACGGGCCCCGGCGGGCGCTTCGTGCCATCGCCGGGCGATCCCAAAATCGCGGCCCCGGGCACGACGCTGACGACGCCCGAGCGGCGCGTCGAACATATCGTCGCGTTGAAGCCGGAGATATGCAGCCTCGATTTCAACACGATGAATTCAGGCGCGCAGGTCGTTATCAACACCCCCGGCAATCTCCGCCGTATGGCGAAGCTGATTGTGGAATCGGGCGTAAAGCCTGAGCTCGAATGCTTCGATACCGGCGACATCCATCTCGCCAAGGATCTGATCAAGGAAGGCGCCTTACCCGGTACGCCGTTCTTCCAATTGGTCATGGGCGTCAAATACGGCGTCGATGCCTCGCCGCAGACGCTCGCTTATGTGCAGAGCATATTGCCACCAGGTGCGATGTGGAGCGCCTTCGGTATCGGCCGCTTCGAGTATCCGATGCTGGCCCAGGCTTTCCTGCTCGGCGGCCATGTGCGCGTCGGGCTCGAAGACAACGTTTATATCGAGAAGGGCGTTCTGGCGCCCGACAACGCGGCCTTGGTGACCAAGGCCGTGCGCATCGTGCGCGATTTGGGTGGCACGATCGCCACCCCACGCGAAGCGCGCCAGATTTTGGATTTGAAGTGAGCGGAACAACGCGAGGAGCGACGATGTCGGCGGGCAACAGAAAAATATTGGTGGTGACGGGGGCCAGCCGCGGCATCGGCGCGTCGATCGCGCGTTTGGCGGGCGAGGCGGGCTACGACGTCGCTCTCACCTACAAGAACAACCGCGCACCGGCCGAGAAGGTCGTCGAGGATATCGTGCGCGGCGGCCAGCGCGCCATCGCCGTACAGGCCGATATGGGCGCCGAGGCGGATATCGTGCGTTTGTTCGCCGAAACCGACAAGGCGTTGGGGCCGGTCACGCATTTGGTCAACAGCGCCAGCGACACCGTGCGCAAATGCACGATCGAGAACATCGACGCGAAGACGCTGGACGACGTGTTTCGCATCAACGTCGCCGGTTACTTCCTGTGCGCGCGCGAGGCGATCAAGCGCATGTCGATCAAGCACGGCGGGAAGGGCGGGGCGATAGTCAATATCTCGTCGGTCGCGGCGCTGCGCGCCAATCCGTTCGACTGGGTGCATTACGGCGCCAGCAAGGGCGCGATCGATACATTCACAGTCGGCTTGGCGTTGGAAGGCGTCGAACACGGGATCCGCTGCAACGCCGTGCGGCCAGGTCCGATCGACACCGACATGAACACGCCCGAGCATTTCGCCAAAATCGAAGCGACCGTGCCGATGAAGCGCGTCGGCCAACCGGCGGAAGTGGCGGAAGCGGTGCTGTTCCTGCTGTCCGATAAGGCGTCGTTCTGCACGGGCTCGGTACTGAACGTTTCCGGTGGCCGGTTCTGATGAAGGCCGCTCCCGCAATCCCGGCCTTCGACCTTGCGGCGCGCCTGGCCCGCACGAAGCAGCGGATGCGCGAAGCGGGGATCGACGTGCTACTCGTGCCGTCGCCGGAGAACATGTTCTATCTGACTGGTTGCGACGGCTGGTCGTTCTATCTTCACCAGATGCTGGTCGTCGCGAAAGATCGACCAGCGCCGATCTGGATCGGCCGGTCGATCGATCGTGCGGCTGCTTCGCGTTCGCCCGTTCTCGATGCCGCATCGATCCGCCCCTATGGCGACGATTGCATCCAGTCGCCTACGCGCCATCCTTATGACTTCGTCGCCGAACAGATCCTGGCCGAAGGCTGGGATAAGGCGACGATCGCAATCTCGATGGACGGGTATTTCGTCTCGCCGCGCGGGGTCGATACGTTGCGCCGTCGTCTGCCGGATGCGCGGATCGTCGATGACGGCGATCTCGTCAACTGGCAGCGCTTGGTCAAGGAACCGGCCGAGATCGATTGCATGCGCCGCGCGGGTAGCATCGCCAAAGTGGCGTTGGCGCGGGCCGTACCGACGGTGCAGGCCGGAGTCCGATCCGCCGCCACCGCAGCCGAAATCCTGCGCGCGCAGACCGCGCCGTCGGCGGGCGTATCGGGCGATTACACGGCGATTGCGCCCCTGATCATCGACGGCAACGGTCCGGCAATGCCGCATACGACGTGGTCGGACGCGGCGTATCGGCCGGGACAGCTCGTCGTGCTCGAATTCGCGGGCGCCTATCGTCACTACCATTGCCCGATCGCGCGTACCGTATCGATCGGCAAACCGGACACGTTGCATCGCGACGCCGCCGCGGCGATTGCCGCGGGCATGAAGGCCGCGATGCGCGCTTGCGTGCCCGGCGTGGTCGCGCAGGATGCGGCAGCCGAATGCGTCGCCGCGATCCAAGCGGCGGGCTTCAAGCGCGTGGGTCGCGTGGGCTACTCGACCGGCATCGGCTTTCCGCCCGATTGGGGCGAGCACACCGTCAGCTTGCGGCCCGGCGACACGACGAAACTTCAATCCGGCATGACGCTGTTTCTGATCCCGGCGCTCTGGGGCGAGGCCTGGAGCGTGGGCCTCGGCGAAACGCTGCTTGTCGAAGAAGGCGGCGCCAAGCCGTTCACCGATCTCGATTTCGAATTGATCGTCAACGACTGACCAAAACAGGAGGCCTATCCATGAAGACATTCGCAACTCTCGCCTCGGCCGCGGCACTCTCGCTCGGCCTTTGCGGCATCGCGTCGGCGCAAGCGCCCGCGCCCGTGCAGATCAAGCCGAGCCCGACGGTCGAAGCGATCAAGTCGCGCGGCGTGATGGCGTGCGCGGGTCATAACGGCTCGAATCTCGGCTTTACCGAAGTCGACGACAAGGGCAACTGGAAGGGTCTGGACGTCGATCTGTGTAAGGCGATCGCGACGGCGATCCTGGGATCGCCCGATAAGACCAAGTTCGCCGCGATCAGCTTCGCGCAGCGCTGGCCAGCACTGAACTCGGGCGAGATCGACATTCTCGTCAAGACGACCGACGCGACGATGAGCCGCGATACCGAACTCGGCTACGTGTTCAGCATCCCGTATCTGTTCGGCGCGTTCCAGTTCCTGGCGCATACGGGCCCGAAGACGGCGGCCGATCTCAACGGCGGCACGATCTGCACGTCCGGCGGTTCGAACAATATCCGCTATCTGTCGGACTTCCTGAAGGTCAAGAACATCAAGGCCGAAGTCCTGACCTTCGACAAGCGCGAAGAAGAACGCGCCGCCTACGCCGCGAAGCGTTGCGATGCGAACATGATGTGGGGGCCGACGGCGGCAATTACGCGCGCCGATCAGACGAACCCGAACGATCACCAGGTTCTGCCCGACGTGATCGCCGTGGCGCCGCAGGTCATCATCATGCGCGAAGGCGACGAGCGTCTGGTGAAGGTCGTCAATTGGGTGCTGTTCGCGCTGATGATCGCGGAAGAGCAGGGCATCACGAAGGCCAATGTCGACCAGATGAAGGCTTCGCCGCCGAACCCGGTGGTCGAGAAGCTGCTGGGCGTTTCGCCGGGCATTGGCCGTCGCCTCGGCCTCGACGAAGCATGGGCTTACAATGCCATCAAGGCGATGGGCAATTACGGCGAGATCTACGATCGCAACTTCGGTGCGGGCTCGCCCTACAAGCTCGCGCGCGGCATGAACGCGTTGTGGAAGGACGGCGGCGTTCTGGTGCCGATGCTGATCGACTGACTTGGTATGATGCCGGGCGCATCTTTCAACGGATGCGCCCGGTCCTTTCCGGAAGGATCACGATATTGTTTGGCGGCGGCATCGCGAAAGGCAGATGGGGCGGGACCGGCGTCAAGGCGCTGATCCTGGTTCTCGCTGTCGCGGCCGTGGTCTGGACGGCCGATCGCCTGCCCTGGCAGGAAGCGATCGCCGATAGCTCGTTCCGCTTCCTGTTGCAGCCGACCGGCTGGGACATTCCTTACGCGATCATCGCCTACACCAGTCGCGACACCTATGCGCGCGCGCTGCTGGTGGGCTTGTGCAACACGTTGCTGGCGGGGGCCTTGGGCATTCTGGGCGCCACGATCGTCGGCTTCGCGGTCGGTCTTGCCGCCGCGACCGGCAACGTGGTGTTGTCGGGGATCGCGCGGCTTTATGTCGATGTGATCCGCAACATCCCGCTGATCATCCAGGCGATGTTCTGGTACGCGGTCGTGTTGCGCCTGCCGTCGCCGCGCGGTGCCCATGAATTTCTGGGCGCATTCCTATCCAATCGCGGCCTATTCCTGCCGCGCCCGACCGATCCCGCAATCGCGGCGCTGGTTCTGGGCGCCATAATGGCCGCGTCGTGGATCGCCTATAATTTTTGGCGCCGCCATCGCGAAGGTATCGCGAAACTGCGCATGGGCTGGGATATCGCGGCGTTCGTCGCGTTCGTGGCCGCATTGGCTTATGTCGTGCCCGAGTGGCGCGCGATCGGCCCGGCTTTGGCCCTTGATTGGCCGCAACTTGCGGGCCTCAACTTCCGCGGTGGGTTGCGCTTGCCGCTGGAACTCGCGGCGCTGACAGCGGCACTGACCTTCTATCGTGGCGCGTTCCTGGCGGAGATTTTCCGCGCGGGCTTCCGCGCCGTATCGCAAGGCCAGGTCGATGCCGCCAAGGCGTTGGGCCTGTCGCCGCTGGTCACGCTGATCAAGATTCGCATTCCGCTGGCGTTGGTCAGCATCATGCCGCCGCTCGCGAGCGAATACATGATCGTGCTGAAGGTCACGTCGATCGGCATCGTCGTCGGCTTCACCGATATCTATTCCGTCGCGTCGTCAAGCTCGTCGCTGACCGGACGGCCGCTGGAGGTCATCTTTGTGATGATCCTCGCCTATCTCGTCATCAACTATACGATCGCGTTGGCGATGGACGCCGCCAATCGGCGCTTCCAGATTCCGGGACGCAAAAATCATGGCTAGCGCCGTTCTGGTCTTCCGCGGATTTTGGCGCAATCCCGTCGACGGGCTAATCTCGCTCGCGGCTTTGCTGCTGATCGGCTATTGCGTGGCGTTGTTCGCGCAATGGGCCTTCGTCGACGCGGTGTGGAAAGCGGCTTCGGCGCTGGAATGCCGCAAGGTCGGCAAGGGTGCGTGCTGGGCGGTGATCGAGGCGCGCGGCCGCTTGATTCTGTTCGGCCTCTACCCGTTCGAAGAACAATGGCGCGCAGGCCTTGCCGGGATCGTGATGATCGTTGCGGGCGTTCTGTCGTGCTGGCGCGGCGCGCATACGATGATGCGCTTGACCGCCTTATGGGGCGTCGCTTTCGCCGCCTACATGATTTTGATGGGCGGTGGCCTCTGGGGATTGACGCCCGTGCCGCGCAGCAACTGGGGTGGACTGGCGCTCACATTCTATGTTTTCGCGGTGATGCTGATTCTGGGCATGCCGATGGCCATTCTACTAGCGATCGGCCGCCATTCCGGTCCGCGCTGGTTGCGCGGGGGCATCGGCGTCGTGATCGACGTCGTGCGCGCCGTGCCGCTGATCGCGATTCTCTTCGCCTTTGCGCTGGCGATCCCGTTGCTGGTACCCGCCGAATTCGCGGGCGAACGCTTGACGCGTGTGGCGATCGGTTATGCGATGTTCTTCGCTTGCTACCAAGCGGAAATCATTCGCGGCGGTTTGCAAGGCGTCGATCCCGGTCAAGCCGAGGCGGCCCGTTCGTTGGGTCTGCGCGGCTGGCAGATCCAGGGTCTCGTCACGCTGCCGCAAGCCTTCCGCATTTCCATGCCGCCGACGGTCAACCAGATCGTCTCCGCGTTCAAGGATACGTCCTACGTTTCGATCGTCGGTTTTTTCGACATGACCGCCTCGGCCTCCGCCGCGTTGGGCACGGGCGATTGGGCCTTCGCCTATGTCGAGGTCTATTTGGTCGTGGCGCTGATCTATCTCGTGTTCGGTTACTCCTTGTCCCGCTACGGCGTCTATCTGGAACGCCGCATGGACAAGGCGTTCCGCCGTTGATTCCCGAAGCCCCGATGGAAACCATATGACCGACAACCACGCCGCCGATTTCGCGAAGACGCCGTTCTGGTGGATTGCCGCACCCCGCCCGCCGATCGCCGAGGCGCAATTGCCGGCAAACGCCGATGTGGTGATCGTTGGATCGGGCGTCACCGGCCTCAACGCCGCGCGCGAATTGGCGCGCGGGGGGCGCGACGTCGTTGTGCTCGATCGCGGCGAAGCGGGGATCGGCGCCACGTCGCGCAATGCGGGCCATATCGGCCGCGTGCTGAAGCACGAATTCACACAGCTCGTGTCGAGTTTGGGCTTGGCGAAGGCGATCGAGATCTATCGCGAGATGCAGGCCGCTTACGATTCGGTCGGCGAGGTGGCAAAAAGCGAGGGGATCGACTGCGAATATCGCGTTTCCGGCCGCGTCATCCTCGCCTATACGCCAAAGCAGCTCGAACTGGTCGAGGCCGAATGCGCGGCGAAGAAGCAGCATCTGGGCGAAGACTATACGATGTTGGATCGCGCGGGACTTAAGGCCGAACTCGACTCGCCGTTATTCGTCGGTGGCGCCTATCTGCCGGAATCCGCGTCGCTGCATCCCGGCCTTTATCATCTGGGTCTGCTCGCGGCAGCGAAGAAAGCCGGCGTCAACGTGTCGCCCGGCACGGAGGTGCAATCGATCGACAATATCGGCACGGCGGCCGCGCCGCGTTTCGTAATTCGTACCTCGCGTGGCGAGATCAGCGCGCGCGACGTGATCGTCGCGACCAATGGCTATACCGGGGGCGGAATTCCGGGTTGGTTCCGCCGCCGTCTGGTGCCGTTCGACGCCTTCATGATCGCCAGCGAGGAATTGGCCCCGGAAACGATGCGCGCGATCTTGCCGGGCAACCGCGTCTATATCGATGCGAACCGCAACGTGAACTTCTTCCGCCAATCGCCGGACGGCAAGCGCGTGCTCTATGGCGGGCGCACCGGTGGACGGCCGCCGGCCGACCTCGCGACGATCGGCGAGAAGCTGTTCGACGACGCGCGCAAGATTCTGCCCGGCCTCGATGGGCGCAAGCTCGGCCGCGTGTGGACCGGGCGTTGTGCGGGTACGATCGATCTCTATCCGCATATCGGCGAGCAGGACGGCATCCATTACGCCGCCGGCTATTGCTTCGCGGGCATTCCGATGGGCACCTATCTCGGCCGTAAGCTCGCCTGGGGCATGCTCGGCCGGAAGGAAGGCGCGACGGGTTTCCGCGACCGCGCGATGCCCGGCCACCCGATCTATTGGGGCAATCCGTGGTTCGTGCCGCTCTATATGAAGTTCTACGATCTGCTCGATTGGCGCGACGGCGGACGCCCGTGACTTTGAAGGACCACGTAGCATGAGTCTCAAAGACAAAGCCTGCATCGTCGGTATCGGCGAAGTGCCGAACACGCGCGGCCCCGGTCGCCCGGTGATCGACATGGTGGTCGATGCGTCGCTGAACGCGATCGCCGATTGCGGCGTGAAGCGCGGCGCGATCGACGGGTTGATCTTCTCGTCATCGCGCTACATCTTCCAGGAATCAGTGGCGGTCCATCTGGGCCTGAAGGATCTGCGCTACACCTCGATCATCGAGATCGGCGGTGCCGCACCCGTCTCCACGTTGCAAAGTGCGGCGATGGCCGTCGCGATCGGCCAGGCGAATTACGTGCTGATCCCGTTCGGCTGCAACGGCTATTCGGAAGCACGTACGTCGGTTCGAGCGCGTCCCGAATCGCAGTTTTATGCCGACAATCAGATGAGCCAGGCGGTGAAGAACTATCTCGCCCCCAACGGTGCCTTCGTGCCGGTGCAGTATTATTCCTGGATCGCCAATCGGCATCGCCTGCTCTACGGTACGACGCAGGAGGAGATCGCCCAGATCCCGCTGAATTCGCGCGCCAACGCGCAGGGCAATCCACGCGCTTATATGCGCGATCGGCCGTTGACGATGGAAGCCTATCTCGCCTCGCCGATGATCTCCGAGCCGCATCGCATGTTTGATTGCTGCCTGGAAACCGATGGTGCGGCGGCGTTGATCGTGACGTCGCCGGAGCGTGCGCGGGACCTCAAGCAGCGTCCCGTATTCGTCAGCGGCGTGGCGGAAGGACATCCTTATCCCGCCGACGACATCATGAACCGCCCGGATATCCTGGATCTAGGCTTGACCCATATCGCGCATCGCGCGTTCGAAATGGCGGGCGCCAAGCCCGCCGATATGGATTTCGCGCAGATCTACGACTGCTTCACCTATGTGGCGCTGATGCAGCTCGAAGCGGCCGGTTTCTGCAAGCGCGGCGAGGCGCGGCATTTCGTGATGAACGGCAATATCGCCATCGACGGTGAATTGCCGGTCAACACGCATGGCGGCCTGCATTCGGAAGGCCATGTCTGGGGCCTGAACCATATCGTCGAAGCCGTGCGCCAATTGCGCGGGACCGCGTATCGCCAGGTTAAGGACTGCGAGATCGGTGCGGTCACCGGCTGGGGCGATTTCGGCGACGGCAGCATCGCGATTTTGAGGAGATAGGGATGAGCGACACCCCAAAGCCGCTGCCGCGTCGCGACGGGCTAAACGGCGAATTCTACGAACATTGCGCGAAGGGTGAGTTGCGCTTCCAGCGCTGCACGGGCTGCAAGACGTGGCGGCACATGCCGCGCTATTCCTGCGCCGAATGCGGCTCGCGTGAATGGACGTGGGAGAAGAGCAGCGGGCGCGGCAAGCTCTATTCTTGGACGGTCAGCCACCGCGCCTTCCATCCCGGTTACGCGAACGACGTGCCCTATGCCGTTGCGATTGTGGAGCTGGAGGAAGGTCCGCGTATCGTATCGCAGATCGTCGACGCGAAGCCGGAATCGTACCGCCTCGACCTGCCCCTGGAAATCGTGTTCGAGAAGGTGGCCGAGGACGTGACGATGCCGAAATTCCGGGTGCGCTAGTCGGCAATCCGGATGCGGGCGTCGACGGCGACGGCGCCAGCACTCTTCTTGCGAACGATCAGCGGATTGATGTCCAGCTCTGCCACGCGCGGGGCCGCGTCGGCCACGAACAGGCTGACGCGGTAGATCGCATCGACCGCCGCGTCGATGTCGCAAGCGGGCTTGCCGCGAATACCTTTCAGGATCTTCGCGACTTTCAGCATTTCGAGCTTGGCGCGGATCGTTGCGGGATCGGCCGGGGCGGCGAGAACGACGACGTCCTCGATCAACTCGGCCAGGATGCCGCCGGCACCGAACATCACCATCGGACCGAATTGCGGGTCGTGCAGCGCGCCGACGATCAACTCGGCTTCGCCGCGGACCATTTCGGCAACGACGCAGCCTTCCAGCCCCGCACCGACCGATTTGGCGACATCGGCCCAGGCAGTCCGCACGGCGGTGGCATCGGCGAGGTTTAGTTTCACCGCACCTTGATCGCTCTTGTGGATCAGCGTGGCGCCGAAGCCCTTCAGCACGACCGGATAGCCGATCTTGTCGGCTTCTTGCGCCGCTTGATCGGCGGTCGTTGCTTTGGCTTCGCGCGAGACGCCCACGCCATAGCCGCCGAGCAGCGCTTTGGCCTCGAATTCGCCCAGCATCGCGCCCT
Source organism: Tagaea sp. (assembly GCA_965228135.1). GTDB lineage: Bacteria > Pseudomonadota > Alphaproteobacteria > CACIAM-22H2 > CACIAM-22H2 > Tagaea. Next base: position 1,679,488 of record OZ245798.1, on the reverse strand, counting down.
TGGGCAGCTTGGCCGCGTCGACGCGCGCGATGTTCTTGGGCCGCTCCGCCGGCGCGTTGACCGTGGGGCGCGGCTTGAACCAGCGGCGGAAGACCTCGACGCTGTCTTCGATCGAATCGACGGCCAGCGCGCCCAACTCGGCGGCGGCCACGCGCGCCTTGTCGCCGTTGGACCCGGGCAGCACGGCGAAGACGATCGGCTTGCGCCCCGCGACGGCTTTGGTCATCGCGGTGACCATCTCGTCGAGATTATGCGCCGTACCCAGCACGCCGATGATGCCGCCGACATCCGAATCCTCGGACACGATCTTGGCGCCGCCGTCGCCCACATCGACGAAGCTGTTGTCGCGTAGATTGGCGAAATCGAGCGGGTTGGCGGTCAGGCCCGGCGTGTATTGCTCTTCCAGGCGCTTGACCGTCTCGGCCGAGAATTTCGACAGGCGCACGCCCGTTTCGGTCGCAACGTCGGTCGTTTGGACCAATGCGCCGCCGGAGGGCGAGAGCAGGGCGATGCCGCGCCCTTGGGGCGCTTCGCCAAATTTGTCGTAAAGGAACGCGAGGCGCATCATCGCGAGTTCGCTTTCGACTAGTACGATTCCGGCGGCTTCACAGCGCGCGGCGAAGGCGGAATAGGCGGAAGCGAGGCTTCCCGTATGCGTGGCGGCGACGACGGCCCCCGCCGAGGTGCGGCCCGATTTGACCAGCAGCAGCGGCTTACCGGCGGCGTGGCAGCGTTTGGCGGCGGCGAGAAAGCGTTCGGGATCGCGCAGGCCTTCGACGCTGCACATCACGACCTTGGTGCCGGCATCACTTGCGTAATACTCAAGCACATCGGCGATCTCGATATCCGCCTGGTTGCCGAGCGCGATCAGATGGCGGAAGGCGACACCTTCGCGCGCACCACGATTGTAGAGGACACCCATCGCAGCACCGCTCTGGCTCACCAGACTGATGTTGCCGAGGCGTGCGGGCACTTCGCGCATGGCGAGCGAGGCGTTCATCAGCACCTTGGACGGCGAACTGGCCAGCCCAAGCAGATTGGGCCCGAGCACGCGCATGCCGAGCGCGCGCGCGAGCGCGATCACTTCCTTTTCATCCGCGCGGCCGGCTTCGCCCGTTTCGCTATAGCCGCCGGTCATCATGACCAGATACTGGACCTTGGCGGTTGCGCAATCGCGGATCGCGTCGGGGATGGCGCGCTTGGGAATGGCGAGGACGGCGACGTCGATCGGGCCGGGCGCCTCGCTGACCTTTGCGTAGGACTTCAAGCCCATGACCGAGGTGCGCGAAGCGTTGATCGGGGCGAGGTTGCCCTGGTAGCCGCCTTTGATAAGGTTTTCGAGCGTCAGCCCGCCGAACTTCTTGGCGTTGTCGGAGGCCCCGACGACGGCGATACCACGTGGCGAAAAAACCTTGTCCAGCGACATGCCCAACTCCCGATACGGCGAACGCATAAAGTTCTATTATGAAAAAATAACTTTTTCAAGAATCAGATTTATATGGATATCGTTGTATATAAATAGTACCGTTTGGTGCATATCGACGGAATGGAGTTTCCATGGCGCATATCCGAGGTGTGGGGCTGACCGCGTTCGGCCGGCTGGAAGGCGAAGATACGCAAAGCCTTCAAGCGGCGGCGGCCGAAGCGGCGTTGAAGGACGCGGGCCTGAAACGCGAAGATATCGACGGCGTGATTTGCGGCTATAGCCATCAATTGCCGCATATCATGATCGCCAGCCTGTTCGCCGAGTATTTCGGCATCAAGCCGACCTATTGCCACGGCGTGTCGGTGGGCGGGGCGACCGGCTCGGCGATGATCATGCTCGCCAACCGTCTGGTCGATGCGGGGCAGTGCAAGAACCTGCTGGTTCTGGCTGGTGAAAACCGCCTCAACGGCAAGAACGATCATACGCTGAAGACAATCGCGAGCTGCGGCCACCCCGATTACGAGGATCCGTTCGGCCTGACGATCCCGGCCTATTACGGCTTCATGGCCTCGGCCTATATGAAGCGCTACGGCATCACGGAACGCGACCTCGCGGAACTCGCCGTGCAGATGCGCGCCAACGCATCGCGTCATCCGCTGGCGCATCAGCGCAAGCCGATCACGGTCGACGACGTGATGAATTCGCGCAAGATCGCCTCGCCCTTGAAGCTGCTCGATTGCTGCTTAATCTCGGATGGCGGTTGCGCCGTCGTGCTCAGCAAGGAAGCGGGCAAGGGCAAGCCGGTGCGCATCGCCGGTTCGGCGCAGACGCATCCCTATCAGCACGTGATCGCCGCCCCCGATCTCGCCAGTTACGACTCCGCGAAGGCGCTGGATGCCGCGTTGGCCGAAGCGAAGACGACGCGCGAGAAGATCGACATCGCCGGCATCTACGACTCGTTCACGATCACGCTGCTCGGCTTCGTCGAGGAACTCGGCCTCGCCAAGCGCGGCGACGCGGCGCGCGCCTTCCGGGCTGGCGAATTCGCGCCTACCGGCCGCCTGCCGATCAACACCCATGGCGGGTTGATGTCGTTCGGCCATTCGGGCGTCGCGGGCGGTCTCGCCCATATCATCGAAGTCTACCTGCAAATGGCCGGACGGGCGGGCGACCGCCAGATCGGTCAGCCGAAGACCGGCCTCGTCCACGGCGAGGGCGGCATCTTCTCGTCGCAGGTCAGCCTCGTTCTCAAGCAGGAATAGCCCCATGAGCACCGTCGCCGAACGATTCTGGCAAGGCTACGCGAACCGCAAGGTGCCGTACCAAAAATGCGCCGAATGCGGAAACGTGCAGAGCTATCCGCGCCCGATTTGCCATGCCTGCGGATCGAAGAAGCTCGACTGGAATGAAGCGAAACCGGAAGGCATCGTCAGTGGCGCCACGACGGTCTATCGCGCCCCGTCGAAGGAATTCGAATCGCTGGTGCCGTATCGCTTGCTACTAGTCGACCTGAAGGAAGGCTTCCGCATCATGAGCCACGCCGACGCCGACGTGGATGTGGGCGACACAGTCGCGATCGACTTCAAGGAAATCGGCGGGAAGACCTTCCCCTACGGCCGCAAGCGCGCCTAGCCATGGCGTCGGCGGCCGATAACCGGCGCGGCATCTTGGCGATGCTGCTGTCGGCCGCTGTCGTCACCAGCAGCGACATGTTCATCCGCGCCGTCACCTTCATCTTCCCGACGGGGGAGGTGTTGGCGACGCGCGGGCTTATCGTCATGGTGCTGATCGGCAGTGCCACGGCGATCCTGGTGCCCGCACATCACCTGTGGTTGGCGTTCCAGCCTTTCGTGCTGCTGCGCGCCTTGTGCGAAGCGGCAATGGTCGTGCTGTTCGTGATGGCGCTACCGCATATGATCTTCGCCGACGTGACGGCGGTGTTCCTGTCGTCGTCGCTGCTGTCGGCGGCCCTCGTCGCGGCGATCGGGTTCGAGCGTGTGGGTATGTCGCGCTGGGCCGTGCTGTTGATCGGCTTCGGCGGCGTGGCGATGGTCGTGCGCCCGACCTTCGAGCAGGTGAATATCGGCGCCGTCTACGCGCTGGCGTCGGCCTCAATGATCGCGGTGCGCGATCTCGTCACCCGCAAGATCGATCCCGCGACGCCGACGATCCTGATCACGATGGTGACGGCGACGACCGTGACGCTGCTGGGCTTCATGCTGATGCCGTTCGAAGCGCCTTGGCGCCTGCCCGGGACGCACGAGGCGGGCATGTTCCTCGCGGCGGGCGTATTGGTCGCGGGGGCCAATCTTCTGGGCGTGGTCGCCTATCGCCGGGCCGATATCTCGGTCGTTGCCCCGTTCCGCTACACCGCGTTGCCCTTTGCGATCGTGGCCTCGTTTATCGTCTGGGGCGAGATGCCGGATTTCTGGTCGATCCTGGGCGGCGCCACGATCGCCGCCGCGAGCATCGCGGCGATCTGGATGCAGCGCGCCCGTAGATCTGCCTAGGCGTGGTTTTCCGTCGCCCCGCGAATCCTCGTTGGGGTTCAATGGGGCTCTATGGGGTTCGGGCGACGGAAAACTGTAGGAATATCAACGCGGCTTGACAGCTCTTAATCAGCGGGTCGTAGGTTCGAGCCCTACATCGCCCACCATCGGCCCCGACGAATAAAAGGCCCCGGTCATCGACCGGGGCTTTTTTGTTAGCCGATCGCCTGGATGGCGGGCCGCGCGAGACGTGCTTGGGCGGCGAGGCGAATGCCGGCATTCGCGGCACCGTAGCCCGCGTAACCGTCGCGCTGCACGATCTCGAAGAAGAACCCGCCGTCGAATGTCGCCGTATAGGCTTGCAAGAACGTGCCGCCCGCGTCGCGGTCGTAGAGAATGTTCAGCGCCTTGAAGGCGTCGATCTCGGCAGGCGATAGGTCGGTACGGACCTCGAGATCGTCGTAGTAATTCTCCGGGATCGGCAGCATTTCGACGCCGCCGGCCTTCAGCTTCACGACCGTCGCTTTGATGTCGGCGGTGCGCAGCGCGATATGCTGCACGCCCGAGCCGAAGAAATCGGTGACGAACTTCGCGGACAGCGTGCGATGGCTCTGCGAGCCGTTAAGCACCAAGCGGAACCCGGTCGCGTCTGCGGCACCCAGGCCACTTTCAACGACCTGACTCTGCACTACGCCGCCGGGATCGAGCACGGCTTGCGTGGGCGTCTTTCGCGCGTCGAGCAACGAGGTATAGAACAGCAGCCAGGTCAGCATCTCTTCGTACTGCATGCTCTGCGAGACGTGATCGACCGCGAACAGGCCCGTACCCGCGGCTTGCGTGCCGGTGGGGCTGAAATCCACCGCCGACCATTTGCCGAGCGTATCATCGACGAAATAGAGCAAGCTGCCGCCCACCCCGCGTACGGCGGGAATGTCGAGCTCGCCGGGGCTGACCGCACCTTGATGCGGCGTATCCAGCAAGGCGCGCGCGCGTTCGAGGGTCGCCGGGGCGTCGGGTACGTTCAGCGCCAGCGCGCAGACCGACGTGCCATGCGTGATCTGGTAGGAATGCGCGAAGCCTTCCTTGTCGCTGTTCAGCACGATGCGGATTTCGCCCTGGCCCCAGAGCGATACGTCTTTGGAGCGGTGCTGGCCGGTCTTGGCGAAGCCGAGCGCGGTCAGGAACTTTTCGAAGCCCGGCCGGTCGCCTTCATCGACCGCGAATTCGACGAACTCGACTTTGCGCACCGGGGCGGGCGGGGGCATGGGGACGGCACCGGGTACAGCGAGCTTGGATTTGCGCTGCGTCTCGTCCATCAGCGCGATCAAGGATCGGCGCCCATCCAGCGCCACCGAGCGTGCGGAGCCCGCGCGGAAACGGTCGTTGAAGATCTCCAGCGACAGATGGCCGTCATAGCCGGTCGCCGTCAGCGCATCCATGAAGGCGACCATGTCGAAATCGCCCTGGCCCGGCAGGCAGCGCCAATGGCGGCCCCAGGACAGGTAATCCATCTGCAGCTTCGGCGCGTCGGCGATCTGAACCAGGAAGATGCGATCGCCCGGGATCGCGCGGATGGGTTCGAGGTCGAGCCCGCGCGCGAAGATATGGAACGTGTCGAGCACCGTGCCGACCTGGGGGTGATTGGCGCGGCGCACCACTTCCCACGCGTCGCGGTAGTCGTTGATATGCTTTCCCCAGGCGAGCGCTTCATAGGCGACGCGAAGCCCGCGCTTGGCCGCGCGCTCGCCCAGTTCCTTGAAATCGGCGGCTAGCCGGTCGATGCCGCCTTGCGCGTCCGGCGCCACGCTGGAGCAGACGAACAGCAGATCGGTGCCGAGTTCCTGGAGCAGATCGAATTTGCGCTCGGCGCGATCGAAGGTGCGAACGCGCTTCTCCGCCGGCATGCCTTCGAAATCGCGGAAGGGCTGGCAGGTGATGATCGCAAGGCCCAGATCCTCGCAGAGGGCCCGTACTTCCTTGGGCGAACCCGGATGCGCGATCAGATCGTTCTCGAACAGCTCCACCGCGCGGAACCCGGCGGCTGCGATCGCTTCCAGCTTTTCCCGCAGATTGCCCGACAAGCAGACCGTGGCGATCGATGTGCGCATGGGCGATCTATATCCGATCTGGAGGGGGCTGCGCAACGCTGATGCGTCCACATAAAACATCCTAAGATTGAAATATATAAATCACGCGCGGCGAATCCTAAAAATTAGCGGGGATCTTCGCGGAAGCGGGGATCGAATACCGAATGAACATCAATACGCAGATACGGGTCTCCATGCCCTGTCCCTGGAGGATGCGATGCACGCGTCGACAAAGGCCAGCGAGCGAAGTCCGTCGATGACGCCGGGCACCTCGGCTGCGTATCGGTCGGGCTCAGATCCGGAAATCGCGGCGACAACGAGATCGGCGAAATCCGAATAGATATTCGCAAACGCCTCTCGAAATCCTTCGACAAAATGGATTCCGGGCCCGCGCATCGCGCGGCGTGCGAATGGCAGGATAGCGGCGGATTGGCGCGCGATGTTCTGGGCCGGTTCATCAGGGCGAAAATTTACGAGAACATTCGCGTTGGCTTGCTCCCAATAAAGACCACCTCTCTCGCCATAAAGTTCGATCTCGAGCTTGCTGGCGCCGGATGCGGCCTTGGTCACCCAAAATACGCCAAAGCAGCCGTTCGAATAGCGAAGTAGAATATTGGCGCTGTCGTGCGCACGACGGCCGGGAACGGCGCTGCCAAGATCCGCCATGACTTCCGCGACATGCAGGCCGGAAATATACGAAGCGAGGTGATGGATATGCGTCCCGATATCGATGAGGGCATGACTCTCGCCGCCACGATCCGGGTCCATCCGCCAGCGCATGCCCGGGCCGACGTTTGAATCATCCGTTTCGAAAATGCGCCCCATCTGCCCGGCCACATATACGCCGTGAATCTGATGCACGTTTCCGATGGCGCCATCGGCGACCATCGCTTTCGCTTGGCGGACCATCGGATAGCCCGAATAATTTTGCGTCAGCACGACGACTTTGTTCGCGGCTTGGGCGCGATCGCGGATTTGCAGCGCCTCGGATATCGTCGTGGTCAGCGGCTTGTCGCAAATCGCGTGAATGCCGGCATCAAGCGCTTCGCCCAGAATTCTGAAATGACTGTCGTTCGGGGTTACGATCGCAACCGCGTCTATTCCGTCGTCGCGCGAATTCTCGGCGCGGAACATTTCCTGCGTCGTGGCGTATGCGCGAGGAATCCCAAGCTCCCGTGCGGCGGCCGCGCATTTTTCGGAGCGGCTCGAAAGAACGCAGGCTTCAAGGGAAAATAAATCGTCCAGCCGCGCCGCTTCGCGATGGACGGGGCCGATGAGGGACGGCTCGGCGCCGCCGACAATGCCGAGGCGGATGCGGCGTCCGAGACGCTTCAGGGCAATATTCGGCAAGATCCTTGTCGCTCCCGTGTCGCGCGGCTTTTCCGAACGCCGACATTCAGATTCATCGAAACATGGGCAGAGTCTAGCTCGCAGTCGATCGACCGATTTGTTCCGCAAGCGTCCGAACGCGACGCGCCGCCGCCGGCAAGTAACCATTCTTGCGCCATAAAACGCTCAATCGGCGCGGCATTGTCGTCGCCGGCAGTCTGATTTCCTTCAGGACCTGATCGAATCTCTGCGCCGCGAGCTGGTGCCGTGAGATGAAGCTCAGCAGCTTCGTCCGCGCGATGAGACGGGGCGTCGATACGATCGAATCAAGCTCGACCTGAACGATCGGCGGAGGAAGCTCGGCCCGTTTGAAGACCTGCGCCAGCCAGTGACGGTTCATGGATCCCTTGGCGGGCAAAAGCCATCGATACCCAGAAAGGGACCGCAGCGTGATCTTCCGTAGCGAATGCAAAGGATGCGATTTCGCCGCGACGACGACGACGGGATCCGCAATGATCGGTGAGGTGAGGAAATCCCGCGAAGCGTCGATGGGCGGTGGGCAGAGAACCAGATCATAAATCCTGTTCTGCAACCCGACGCAGAGTTCCTCCGCCATGCGTACCGAGATTTCCATCCTGACATCCGGCGCTTCGGCAAGCAGCACTTCCGTCAGTTCGGGCAAAACATATTCGGCCGCGGTCGAGGTCACGCCGAGGCGGACCGTTCCAGTCATGCCACCTGCAATATCACTGACTTCCTGCTTCAAGGACTCCATCTCGAGGCGGAGTTCGCGCGCGCGACGCAACAGCGCTTGGCCTTCGGCCGTCAGTTTGACGCGACGGCCGGAATGATCGAACAGCTTAGTGCCCAATTCGGCTTCAAGACGACGAATGCTTTTCGTGATCGCCGGCTGGCTGCGATGCAGTCGTGCGGCCGCCTTCGCGATGTGCTCCAAATCCGCCGCCACCTCGAAATATCCAAGATCGCGCATCTCAATCTTCATGACGCAATCCATATCCAGTCGATCTTTGCAGTGCAATTCATATCTCAAATTTATCAAATCATGAGAATTAGTAAATGGACGCGATAGGCATGAGGTGTAACGATCGCGACATCGCCTGATGCCGAACGGTGCCAGTCCATGCATGCGCTGATCTACGAGGGGCCTCGCAATTTCGTTCATAGGACGCTGGCCGAGCCGGTCCCGCCGCCGGATGAGCTGCTCGTCCGTATCGACGCAGCGGGAATTTGCGGGTCGGACATCCATGCGTATGCCGGTCACGATCCGCGCCGGATTCCAGGAGGAATTCTCGGTCACGAGGCGGTTGGTCGTATCGTGAGCGGCGTCGATGCGGGGATGCGGGTGGTCATTTTCCCTTCGATCCATTGCGGCGTATGCAAGGAATGCCGCGCGCACTCGTTCCACCATTGTCTGAGCCGGCAGCAGATCGGGCTGCACAGGCAAGGCGCATTCGCCGAGTACACCGTCGTTCCGCGCGGCAACTTGATCGAGATCGATTCTCGGCTGAGCGATGCCGCCGCTGCGATCGTCGAACCGCTTGCCGTCGCGATCCGCGCCGTAGGTAAAGCGACCGTTCTTTCGCGGGAGCGCCTTGACGGCGGGCATGCGCTTGTCGTCGGCGGCGGCTCGATCGGACTTCTTAGCGCCCTCCTGCTGCAACGCATATCGGGGCTGCGCGTTACTCTGTGCGACACGCACTCCGCCCGAAGGCAGACTTGTCGTGCCGCCGGTATCGGCCAGGTATTGGAGCCCGCGAGCGTGCCGTCCGCCGGCTCGTTCGATTTGATCGTCGACGCCGTCGGCTCGGCGGCGAGCCGTTGCCTGTCGCAAGCGGAGATCGCGCGCGGCGGCGTCATCGTTCATGTCGGACTTCGCGAGCCGCTTGACGGAATAGATTTTCAACGTCTCACGCGAGACGAAGTGACTGTCGCAGGATCGATACGCGCGTCGCAGGCCGAGTTTCGGGAGGCCATAGAGCTCTTGTCGTCTGGTGCGATCGGCTCGTTGGATTGGATCGAGCAAAGACCTTTGAGTGAAGGTCCTGACGCGTTCAACGATTTGGCCGAAGGCAGGGTTCGTGCCGCGAAGGTGGTGTTGATCCCATGACGGCCACCGGAACGAACGCGATGAAGGTCGCGATGCAGACGCACTCTATTCGCCATCATTTGCGCGGACGGAATCCGGCGCCGGCGGAAATGAGGGCGATTCTCGACTGGGCCTCTCGCGCCGGTTTCGACGGCATCGATATCTCGGATAGTTGGGACTTCGCCGCCTTATCCCGGTCTGAGGCGATGGCGCTGCGGCAAATGTCCGTGGAGTTGGGGCTGGCAATTCCGTCGGTCAACTGCATCGGGAAGAACCTTGCGGACGACGATACGGCGCAGCGTCATATCGCAGAGATCAAAAGCGCCGTTGATGTCGCTTCGTGGCTGGGCAGCAAAATCGTCAACGTGTCTCTTTCGGTGCCGAGAACGGCGGGCGTCGTGCCCGTCATCGGCGCGAGGCTGTCGCCGGGCGGGAGCCGCGAGGCAAGCGAACGCGACTACGAGGTCTCGGCCGCCGGCCTGCGGAAGATCGCCCGCCATGCGGCCGCGAAGGGCTTGGAGGTCAGCGTCGAGCTGCATGATCGAAGCATCGCCGACACGAGTGCGAGCCTCCTCAAGATTCTTGCGATGGTGGGCGAGCCGAACGTCAAGGCGAACCCGGATCTGAGCAACGGCTATCGCGCTTACGATACGCCCTCGGAGACGTGGCAGAATGCCCTCACCGCATTGGCGCCCCACGCGAATATCTGGCACGTCAACAATCTCCAGCGCGTCTATTTTGCCGAGATCCAAAGATCCGCTTTCGTCGAATGTGATCTGGGTGTGGGCGATATCGACTATGTCTGGGCGCTCAACCTGATGCGCGCGGCCGGGTTCGGCGGTTGGATCGTGATCGAATACAAGGGACTTGGCTGCGCGTTTGAGATGCTCGCGCGTGGCCGGATATTCCTTTCGCGCATTTTCGACGACCCCGCCATCGGCGTATTGCAGGCGCGTTTTGGTGCCGATCCCGGCGCGCAGCCGTCTTCCGAACGGAGGCGGGAAAATGTCTGACGCGCCTGTTCGAATTGCGGTCGTCGGTGCCGGCTCCATCGGCCGCCGGCATGTCGGATATGTCGGCAGGAACAAGAATTGTCGGCTGCACGCGATCGTCGATCCGTCGGAGTCCGCGCGCGAATTCGCCGAGAGTCTGGGCGTCAGATGGCATTCGTCGCTCGATGGTCTTTTCGGCGGAGAAAGGCCCGACGGCGTAATCATCTCGACGCCAAACAATCTCCACTACGAGCACGCGCTGCGCTGCGTTGCGGAGCGCATACCGATGCTCGTCGAAAAGCCGTTGGCGGACACTCTTGAGAGAGGTGTGCGAATCTGCGAGGCGGCGGAAGCCGCCAACGTGCCGGTTCTGGTCGGCCATCATCGCAGACATAGCGAGATCATCGCGCGCGCCGCGGAAGTTATCGCCGCCGGAACGCTCGGCCGCATCGTCGCCTTCACCGGATTTGCGCTTTTCTACAAGGGCGATGCCGAAGGCTATTTCGACGGCGCGAACGCTTGGCGGCGGGAGCCCGGCGGCGGGCCGATATTGATCAACATGATCCATGAGATCGACAACATGCGCGCATTGTGCGGCGAGATCGCGCAAGTGCAGGCGTTTTCGTCGTCGGCGACACGCAATTATCCGGTCGAGGACACGTCGGCTATCTCGATCCGCTTCAATAACGGGGCGCTCGGAACGTTCGTATTGTCGGACACCGCCGCATCGGACAGGAGCTGGGAGCTTACCTCGGGCGAGGATAGCCGATATGGCGCGGCGCATTCGGACGAGGACGATTGTTACGTGGTCGCCGGCACCATGGGATCCCTTTCAATCCCGACGATGCGGTTGTTGAAATACGGATCGCCGGAAAGCCGCTCGTGGCGCAAGCCGTTCGATCGCGGCGTCGTGCCGCTTGCGGCGGCGGATCCGCTCGAACGGCAGATCGCGCATTTTCGGGACGTAATCCTTGGGCTTGCCCCGCCGCGCGTATCTGGCCGGGACGGTTTGCAAAACCTTCGTGTCGTCGCGGCCATCGTGGAGGCCGCGAGGACCGGAAAGGCCGTTGCGATATGACGCACGATATTCGCGCGCCGCAGCGTGGATATCGCGCAGACACGCCGCATCGTCGATACGTCATTCGGTCGCAGAACAAATGAACCTAAAATCCGGAGGAACCGAACCATGAAAGATTCGAAGATCAATCTCTCCGCGCAACGCCTTGCGCTCAACCCGAGCCGGCGATCCGTCATGAAGTTGGCGATGCTCGCGGCGATGACCGGGGCGGGATCGCTGGCCGCGACACGGCGCGCGCGCGCGCAAACCAAGCCCGGCGTCACCATCTATGACGTCGCGAGCGGCGCCAATTTCCAGCAGTTCTTCCGGAAAATCCTGCCCAACGCCGAGCGAGAGCTGGGCTTCGAGATCCGTTATGTTCCCGGAAGTCCGGCGGAGGTCGAGCAGCGCCTGCGGGCCGGGCAATCCAATCAGGATATGATTATCTGCAACGAGTTCGTCGTCGCGAACTTCATTCGCGCCGGCATCGGTCTCGTAAATCTCGATCTTTTTAAATCGGCCATACCAAACATGGCGATGGTCGAAGCCGTCGAGCGGGATTCGATCGTCGGTGTTCCAAGCGGGGGGCGGGGCGTGCCGTTTTGGCGGCATCAGCAGGGGATCATTTACGATTCGGCCAAGATTCCGAACCCGCCGAAGACTTGGTCTGAGTTCTTCGCCCGGCGCGCCGAATGGCAGGGAAAAATCGGAATCGTCCGTCCGGATGCCGGCCCGCCGCCGGGCCGATACATGATCTACGACTTTCTGCGCGGAACGGGAGTCGACGAAAATCTGCCTTTAGCTGCTCTTCTGGAGACGCCGGCGTTCAAGACCGCAATCGAGAATTTGAAGACGTTCTCTGAAGCCTTCTACAAGCCGCCATTCAGCGCACCGCCCCAGATGTTTCAGCAATTCGCCGCCGGAAATGTCTGGATCGGTCAGTTGCCGATCGATTTCGCGCTCTGGTCGCGCGACCAGGATCTGCTGCCGCGAACCGTCAAGGCGACATTCTTTCCGACGCCGACCGTCAATGGCGCCGCGTGGATGACCATTCCCGCGAACACGCCCGAAGACAGGCAGAAATCGGTTTTCGCGCTGATCGACTGGCTCCTTTCGCCGGCCGTGCAAGGAAGGATGCTTTCCGAAATGCATCAATATCCGGCGATATCGGCGTGGGACAAGATGCCGGCCAGCGCGTTCGACGACATTCCCAAATGGGAAGACATCGCCCATATCCGCCGGCCGCTTGCCAATAACGATCTGTTCAATTGGATCACGGTGAATGGTGCGGGGCTCCTTGCAAAATAGAGCCATGAATACGTTGCCATCGGACGGCGGGAGGGTTCCGGGTTTGCGCGGGGCGTCGTCGTCGACAGCCGCCGCCGGCGTTCGCAGAACGCGGCTGCGGCTGTACTCGGCGGCGCTGTTGCTGCCGAGCTTGATTCTGCTCTGCGGATTCTTCGTCTATCCGCTTCTGATCACGTTCCATACGAGCATCAGCCTTCCGGACGAGGCGGGAATCTCGTTGTCGAAATACGCGGAGATATTTCGATCTGCCGAGTATTGGAACGTGATCGGGCTCACCGTTCTTCTTGGTGTGTCCACGACGGCGTGTTCCATCGGTCTCGCCATCCCGCTGGCGCTTCAACTTCGCAAGCGCGCGCCTGGCCACAAGCTCATCCGTGTCCTCATCCTCATTCCGCTCGTTATCCTGGTTCTGATCGGCGGGCTCGGCCTTCTGATCGTTCTTTCCGATACCGGATGGGTCGGCAAGTCGCTGGCGATCATCGTCGGGCATCCGGTGCGGATCAATTATACGATCGCCGGTCTCGTCATCTGCTACACGTGGCTTTACGCCCCCTACACGATTTTGACGACGCTCGCGGCGATCGAAAGCATCAATCCGGAAATCGAAGAGGCGGCACGGGTTGCCGGTGCCAGCCCTCTGCAGGTCGTTCTGAAAATCACCCTGCCTTTGAGCCTGCCCGGCATCAAAGCAGGCGCAATCTTGACATTTCTGCTCGCGTTCGAGGCGTTCGGTATCCCTCTTATCGCGGGGGGTAACTATCGGCCGCTCGCGGTCGAGGTCTATACGCAGGCGCATGTCTACAACGACCATGCGCGCGGCAGCGCGCTGGCGATAATCATGGCCGTCTCGGCGCTGCTGGTGCTTGCTTTGCCCGAGATCTACTCGAAGCTGCGCCTTGCGCGCGCCGCAAACCGGCTTCGGGCTTATCGGACGAGCGGAGCTGAACTGTGATGTCGATGGCGTCGATCGCGAAGCGACCCGGAACGGCGGCGAGCTTGCGCAACCTGCCTTCCATCGGAAACATCCTCGTGTTCGGAGGATGCATTCTTTGCCTGTCGATTCCGCTCGTGGCGGTCGTCGTGACGTCGTTCGGCCTACGATGGTTTGGCGATCGCTGGTTGCCCGAGGCATGGACGCTGCGCTGGTATCGGATCGCCGCCGACGCGTCGAACCTTCCGGATCTGCTGGCAAACAGCCTGATAATCGCGGGGCTTTGCATCGCGATCAGCATGGCGATCGGCACGCCTGCCGCGTGGGCGCTGGCGCGCCACAAGATCAGGATCCGGCGCGCACTGATGCTGCTTTTCCTGATTCCGAGGACGATCCCGCCGATCGCCGTGGGGCTCGGTTTCAGCCGCGAATTCTATGTTCTGGGTCTCGTCGACACGCATTTCGGAATCGCGCTAGCTCATTCCGTTTTGGTCGTTCCGCTGGTCATTCTCGTGATGTCATCGACATTCGAGGGGCTTGACGATCGGCTTCTCGAAGCGGCCCGGGTTTGCGGTGCCTCGCCGTATCAGACGATATGGCATGTCATCCGGCCGCTTTCGACGCCCGGGTTCCTTGTGGCCGTCCTCTTTGCGTTCGTGACGTCGTTGAACGAATTCACGCTCACGCTTCTGACTTACGGACCGAACACGGTGACGCTCACGGTCCAGACCTATTTGGAGATCGACAAAGGCTTCAAGGAGATCGCAAGCGCGGTCGCGGTCTTCGTGCTCGCTCCGTCTCTTATCTTCCTTGCCTTGATCCAGCGCTATGTCAGGCCGGAGAAATTCATTGGCGGCGTGAAAGGGCTTTGACTGTTCGTTTGAAGGCCATCGATCCCGGGCATCGTCGTTTCAAATCCGAAGAACTTCGAGAGTAGAAAATGTCGCAAAACCGTTCCGAAGCGCTGCTGTCCCTCGTCGGCATCACCAAATGGCTTGGCGATGCGAAGATCGTCAGTGCGCTCGATCTCGAAATCTTCCCGCACGAATTCGTGACCCTGCTCGGACCGAGCGGCTGCGGAAAGACGACGACGCTTCGGTGCATCACGGGCAGTCTTGGTATCGATGACGGTTCCATTTTTTTGCGCGGGTCGGATGTGACGCATGTGCCCACGCATCTGCGTAACATCGGAAAAGTATTCCAAAGCTTCGCCTTGTTTCCGCACATGACCGTCGCGGACAACGTTGCGTTTCCGTTGCGCTTGAGAAAATGCCCGGGTGACGAGATCAAAAAAAGAGTCGATGAAGCGCTCGACCTCGTCCAGTTGGGTCGGCTCGCGGGTCGGTATCCGCGGGAGTTGTCGGGGGGGCAGCAGCAGCGCGTCGGTCTCGCAAGGGCCATCGTGTATCGGCCGGATCTCGTGCTGTTCGACGAGCCGCTTTCGAATCTCGATGCGAAGCTCCGAAGGGATATGCGGCACGAGATTCAGCAGTTGCAGAAGCAGCTCGGATTCGCCGCGATCTATGTGACGCATGATCAAGAGGAGGCCCTCGCGCTTTCGGACCGTATCGCGGTCATGAATCGCGGCGTCATCGAGCAGGTCGACGGCCCCGAGAGGATCTATGCTTCGCCGCGCACGCTTTTTGTCGCGTCCTTCCTTGGAAATCCCAATCGCCTGGACGCGGTTGTCGAACATGTCGCCGCCGACCGGGCGACGGTGAAAATTGGATCGTCCGTTCTGTCGGCAAGCCTTTTCGAGACCGCGGGGCAGGGGCGTCGTGCGACGCTGGTCATCCGGCCGGAATCGATCCATGTCGGCACGGGTGCCTCGGCACGCGAGGTCAACCGGCTCCGCTGCAAAGTCGCCCAGGTAGGGTTCCTCGGCGACCGGTGGGAGTGCCAAGTCGAAACGTCGGATGGTATCCGAATCGGCTTTTATCTTCCCCCGGATCGGAAAGTCGAGGCGGGCCACATCGTCGATATCTCGATTCCGGTGGAAGAATGCCGGGCGTATCCTTCCTGAATAGAAACGCTCCGCGAAAGGTCCACGCGTGCCGATCCCGCCACCGTTTGATGCCGAGCTTTGCGGATTGTCCGTCGCCGAGGCGTCGCGAAAAATCGGACGGAAGGAAATTTCGAGCGAGGAGCTCACGCGTGCACTGCTTCATCGCATCGAGAAACTCGACGGCAGACTAAGCGCGTTCGTGACGGTTACGCGTGACGTCGCATTGGCGCAAGCGCGGGAAGCCGATATCGAAATCGCGCGCGGTGATTGGCGCGGCCCGCTTCATGGCATTCCTTACGCGGCCAAGGATATTTTTGACACTGCCGGGATTTTGACGACCGGAAATTCGCGAATCTGCATCGATCGGATCCCCGAACGCGATGCGACGGCTGTTCGCTTGATGCGCGATGCCGGCGCGGTGCTGCTCGGAAAGTTGACGACGCACGAGTTCGCGCATGGCGGGCCTTCGTTTGATCTCCCATGGCCACTGCCGCGCAACCCATGGAACACCGCCTGCTATACGGGCGGCTCCAGCAGCGGCGCGGGTGCTGCATTGGCCGCGCGCCTTATCCCGCTGGCGCTTGGCTCCGATACGGGTGGCTCGATACGCGGGCCGGCGTCCTGGTCCGGCGTGACTGGATTGATGCCGACCTTCGGCCTGGTCGGCCGAACCGGTGTCATTCCGAATTCCTTTACGTTCGACCATTGCGGCCCGATGGCACGCAGTGCGGAGGACTGCGCCCTCGCGCTGGAGACTCTTGCGGCGTTCGACTCGTGCGATCCGGGGTCCGTGGAAAGCGGTGCCATCGGATACCGCGGCGTATTGACGGGCGATTTGCGCGGAATGCGCATCGGGGTGCTGCGCTATCCCGCGGCAGCGGCGACGCTCGCGGCGTTCGAAAGCGCCCTGGATGTTCTTCGTGAACTGGGGGCCGAGCTTTCCGAAGCAAGTTGGCCCTCGCCCAGGGAAGCGGTCGATATCAAGGTCGTCATCGCCGAGTCGGAAATATTCTCGGTTCATGCGGCGGCGCTGCGTCGGCGTCCCAAGGATTTCGGTTGGGATTTCTTGCAGCGTGCACTGCCGGCGTGCCTCTTTTCGTCGATCGACTATGTCGCGGCATCGCGGGCGCTGCGTCGGATCCGTGCCGAGATGATCAAAGAGCTGACGCGCTTCGATGCGTTCGTAAGCGTCGGTCAAGGCCCTGCACCGCGGCTGGATGCGCATGATCCGATGGGATTCTGGAAAAAAGCGGATCACTTCGTGCTCGCCAATGTTGCCGCGGGGCCGGCGATCGCTTTCTGCAACGGATTTTCGAGCGACGGTTTGCCGGTCGGCATGCAGGTCATCGGCCGGCCGTTTTCCGATGGGACGGTTCTGCGCGTCGCGCATGCCTACCAGTCGGTGACCGATTGGCATCGCCGAATGCCGATCGTCGATCCCCACGGTCTTTTGCCGCCGATGATCCCGCCGTTGCGGCCGAAGAGCGCGTCCGAGTGCCCGCCATCGCTCCGGGATCGATGCGATGCCGCCGCGGCGCGGGCGGGCTTGAGCCTTGAAGAGGACGACCGCGTATTGCTGTACAGAGCGGCGCCCTATGCGATTGAGATGACGGATCGCATCGTTACGAATTTCGGATTTTCCGAGTCTCCTGCAAGCGTCTTTCAGATCTCGGATCGGTCCATTTAGGCCGCGATCCCGCCGTTCCGCCGGAATGCCGTGATTTCTGGCCATGGGACCACGGCATTGAACTCGGCTTCATAGCAAGCCCAATGGGCGTGTCATACCGCCCCGGCCACTCGCAATAGACGAAGCGATCGGCTTCGCCGTCTTGGGAAAGGCGAAGCCAATTTGGCTAACCAGCGTCGATGACATGTACCTGGGGGGCCGTTCAGGCGGGCGCTGCAAGATAGGCGACGAGACCTAAAACAGCGAAACAGTTAGCGCGTCTTTAGGGGGCGATGTGCGTGCGCCGCAGCGCCGATCGTAGCATCCGGTATTGCAGTGGCGGATCAATCGACGTCCATCGAATTGGATCTCGGAGCGCTTACGCCCACGAATCACATTGAACGATGTCGGCGTTGACAGAGGTGGCAGAATTCGGCACAATCCCAATAACAAGATAGCATTCTGCATATAGAATTATATTGATTATGCGGATGTCAAACAGGGGGAGACGAGATGCCGAAAGTAGCCGTGGTCACGGGTGGCGGCAGAGGTATTGGGGCGGCGGCGGCAACGCGCCTCGCGCAAGACGGCTACGCGGTCGCGATACTCTACAAATCCAATGAAGTTCGCGCGCTGGCGCTCGTCGAATCGTTCTCTACCGGCGCGGCTCAGATGCGTGCTTATAAATGCGACGTCTCGGATGCGCGCCAGGTCGAGGAAGCATTCGCGCGGATCGATCGGGATTTCGGCGGTATCGACTTGTTGGTGAACAATGCGGGCACCAACGGACGGGTCGTGCCGTTCGCCGATATCGACGAAGCGACCTTCCGCGAAGTCTTCGATACCAACCTCTTCGGCACGTTTCTGTGCGCTCAGCAGGCCGTGCGTCGGATGTCGACGAAAACCGGCGGCAAGGGCGGGGTCATCGTCAATGTATCGTCGGTCGCCGCGCGGACGGGCGGCATGCCTGGCCATGTTCACTACGCCGCGTCGAAAGGGGCGGTCGACGTGTTCGGCTTTGCGCTCGCGAAAGAGGTCGCGCCGTTGGGAATCCGGGTCGTGACCGTCCGGCCCGGCATCATCGATACCGAAATCCAGGCTTTCTTCAAGCAGAGCGGTGCCATCGACAAAGCCCTCGCGACGGTTCCGTTGGGCCGTATGGGACAAGCATCGGAAATCGCCAATGCCATCAGCTGGCTGGCGTCGCCGGACGCCAGCTACGTAACCGGCAGCATCTTCGATATCTCCGGCGGTCGATAACAAAACCAAAGGGAGGAAATCATGCGTCTCAAAAAGAACATTGCGGCGAATATCACCCGGCGCGCGATGCTCGCGGGCATCGGCGCGTCGGCCGCCATCGCGTCGGGTGCCGGAACGAGCCATGCGCAAGCGTCGTTCGATTGGCGGCGCCATTCGGGCACCACGCTGAAGATGCTCGCCAATCGCATCGCGCCCGGCGATCTTCTGGTCAAGCAGCTCCCGAGTTTCGAGGCAAAAACCGGGATCAAAGTCACCGTTCAGTCGTTGCCCGAGGAGCAGTTTCGCCAGCGTCAGATCGTCGAGATGACCGCCGGAAACTCGGATATCGATGTCTTCATGACGCTGATCGGCAACGAAGGCGTGAAGTTCGTCACGTCCGGCTGGTACGAACCGATCAAACCGTTCCTCGAAGATCCGTCGCAGACATCGCCCGACTACGACGCCGGCGATATCGGAAAGGGCGCTTGGGATTCGCAGACGATTCTCGGCAAGTTGATTGCGGTTCCCATCGAAGTCGGCGGGCACTGCATGATGATCAACAAGACGCTGTTCGAAGCCGCCGGCGTCGCGTCGCCGAAGACCTTGGACGAGATGGAGCAGGCCGCGAAGCGGCTTACCGACAAGGGCAAGGATATCGCCGGCATCTCGCTGCGCGGCCGCCGCGGCCAGGCCGTCGGGATCTACTCCAACTTCCTTCACAACATGGGCGGGAATTGGCTTAGCGCGACCGGCGAGCCGATGATCAATACGCCCGAAGCGATTGCGGCCTTCGAAATGTATGGCCGTCTGCTGCGTCTTTACGGCCCGCCCGGATCGACCAATCATGGCTTCTCAGAGGTCAACGGTCTGCTGATGGCTGGAAAAGCCGCGATCGTCATCGAGGGGACGGTCTTCGCCGGGATCTACGAGAATCCCGCGACGTCACGCGTCGCTGGCCAGATCGGTTATCGCCCCCTTCCGGTCGGACCGGGTGGCGATCGGCCGAACGTCAATGGCTGGGGCATCGCCATGTATTCGGGCAGCAAGAAGAAAAGTGCCGCCTGGACCTTCATGCAATGGGCATCGGGCAAGGAAGCGTTGCTCGGCTTGGCGATGGGTGGGCAGGGAAGTCCGCGCGCCTCCGTCTGGAACGATCCGTCGTTCAAAGCGGCGTCGAATTCGCCGCAAGATTGGCAAGAAACGCTGCAGCATACGGTCAAGGTCGGAACGCCATTCTTCGCACCGCCCGTAATCCCGGTTCTCGAGGCTCGGGATATCATCGGGGATGTCATCGTCGAATCGATCACCGGCGGAAACGTGCGCAATGCCGCGATAAAGGCGAACGACCTGTTCAAGAAGGCGTTGGAGAACAGCAAGTAATGCGTTCGCCGACGATCGAAACTTCCACGTCGAAATGGTTCGACAAGCATTTTTCGATCCTGATGCCGTTACCGGCGGGGTTGGCCATCGTCGCGATTATGGTCGCCCCGCTGGGATATACGCTGTGGATGAGCCTGAACGCGTGGGTAATTTCCGGCGTTACCCGCCCGAACTTCGTCGGCTTCGCGAATTATTTCGCGCTGGCGGCCGATGGCAATTTCTGGCGCGCGTTGGCGCGGACCTTTTATTTCTGCGGATTGGGACTTTTGTTACAGGTGCCGGCGGGTGTCGGATTGGCATTGCTCGTGAACGGAAAGTTCAAGGGACGCGGCGTCGCGCGGACATTGCTGATGCTGCCGATGATGGCGACGCCGGCCGCTATCGCGTTGGTCTGGAGCATGCTGCTCGATCCATCGATCGGTCTCTTGAACTATTTCGTCATGTTGCTGGGCGCGCCGCGCGTTGCTTGGCTTGCGGATCCCGTCCTGGTGATACCGGTCCTGGCGTTGGTCGATACGTGGCAGTGGTGTCCCTTGATCGCACTTTTCTGCCTCGCCGGATTGGCGACGATCCCTGCCGAGCCCTATGAAGCGGCGAAGATCGACGGGGCGAATTCCCGCCAGATCTTCGTCTATGTGACGCTGCCGTATCTGCGTCCGATCCTGATCGTCGCGATACTCTTCCGGCTGATCGACTCGCTGAAGACGTTCGATCTTATCTACGTCATGACGCAAGGCGGGCCGGGCCGGGCTTCCGAGACCCTCAATCTCTTCGGCTTCAGCCAGACCTTTCATTATTTCAACATGGGGTACGGGTCAGCGTTCGTGACGGTTTTCCTGGTTTTGATACTTGGCGCTTGTTTGTTGTTGATCAATGTGCGCGAGCGGCGAAGCGCTGCTATCGACATTGAAACTCGGGGGCGATAATCCGGATGCGGGGCCTGGGCACGATAACGACCCTCCTGAAGTGGATATCGCTTCTACCGTTCGCGTTTCCTTTCGCGTGGATGTTTGTCACATCGTTCAAGCAGCATGCCGATATCATTCAGTTTCCGCCGACGTTGCTGTTCGAGCCGACGCTATCGAATTACCGCGATGTCTTCGTCGAGAATCCGCTGTTTCATTATCTGGTGAACAGCCTCGTCGTTGGCGTCGGATCCACCGTCCTGTCGCTGGCGCTCGGATTACCTGCGGCCTACACGATCGCGCGATGCCGTCAGAAGATTTTCGCGATCGTCATTCTCGTCGCACGCTTGGTGCCTGGGATCGCTTGCTTGGTTCCCTGGTACATGATCTTTCGCGCGATGGGATTGCTGGATACGCATCTTGCGCTGATCTTGACGCATATCATCATCTCGTTGCCGGTCGTCGTATGGTTGATGATTGGTTTTTTCGAAGATCTCCCGGTCGAACTCGAGGAGGCGGCGCGGGTCGACGGCTGTTCGCGTTTCGCGACGTTCTGGCGGATTGCAATTCCTTTGGTGCGCCCCGGGATTTTCGCCGCGTCGATCCTGGCGTTCATATACTCGTGGAACAATTTCCTGTTCTCACTGATCTTGTCGGGGGAGGACACCGCGACATTGCCGGTCGCCGCGTTCTCGTTCATCACCTACGGCATGATCAACTGGGGTGGTCTGACGGCGGCGGCGACGGTCATATTGCTGCCCGTGGCATTTCTCACGCTGCTCGTGCAGCGCCATATCGTCCAAGGCCTGACGGCCGGCGCGACGAAAGGCTAGGGAATGTCGTCGGCTTTATCGCGGAAAGTCGACGGGCGGGCGGCCGTCGATCGCGCGATGAATCTCGTTCGCGCAATCGCGCAGCGCGCGCGTGACGATTTCGTTCGACGGACGTTTTTGATCCGCCCTGCGCGCGCAACTCACGACGAGAACGACGTTTCCCGATCGATCGAAAATCGGCAACGCCAAAGTCGTGAAACCTTCGAGATACTCGCCCTCGCTCTTCACGATCCCGTCCTCGCAGGCCTGCGCGAGGTCGCGTTCGAGCGCATCGCGCTCGACGATCGTGCTGCGGCTGAACTGGGTCGGCTTCCACTTGTCGAGGGCCGTTTTGAGGCCATCGTCCGAAAGCCACGCGATCGATGCCTTGAATTGCGGTGGTGCGTTCGCAGGAAACCGATAGCCGACGGGCCCCGTCGGTATGGAAATCTCGGTCGGGCCAGCGGTCTGCACCACGAGGAACGAGCCGTCGGCGATTTTTTCGCACAACGTGGATTGCAGCCCGGTCTTCTCGGCGAGCTTGAGCAACACCGGACGTATCAACATGAGATGCGGTTGCGACAGCAGCGCCGACGTCGTATCCGCGAGAAGGCCGGAGCTCAGAACGTATACGCGTCGCGAATTGTCGTAAGCGAGCCACCCGACCGACACGAGTGTACGCAAAATATTGTGGCAGTGACTGCGCGTAATGAGCAGACGATCCGCAATCTCCGACATCGCAGCGCCGGCACCGGCCGTCTCGTTGAGAAAGCGAATGATCGCCACCGCCTTGTCGACGGCCGGCACCAAGACGGGCTCGGATTTACTCGTCGGTGCAGGGGCGATCGTTTCCGATCTCGCATTGTGGCGGGTTTTGCTCGGCATGACCCTCGACTCCAGACGCATCTCTGGAATGCCGAACTTCGAAGGACTTGACAAGTAACTTGCCACACCCCAAAATCCTTCAATAAGAATTCAATTCTATAAGTAGGATTTTGGCAATGATCCGCGAAAGCGCGAGTCCTCGAAATGCCCGTTGAGCCGATGCAGCACCTGCGTGCGATCGTGATCGAGGCTGGAAATCTCCGCGACTTCGTTGCGCAGATATTCGAATCCGATGGCGCGCCGTCCGCCGAAGCGCAGTTGATCGCCGAACATCTGTGCGGTGCCAATCTCGCCGGCCACGAGTCGCACGGCGTCATCCGCGTCCCGCTCTATCTTTCGTGGCGTCGCGACGGTCTCGTCGGCTACGGCCGTTATCCGAAAGCCGACAAGGATCTGGGCGCGATCGTTTCCCTCGACGGAGGATTCGGGTTCGGCCAGGTCGTTGGTGTGCACGCGGTGCGCGAAGGCGTCGAGCGCGCGCGGTTGCACGGCATGTCGCTGGTCCTTTTGCATTCGAGCGGACATCTCGGCCGCTTGGGCGGATGGGCCGAAATGGCGGCCGAGCAGAATGTCGCGAGTCTTCACTTCCTCAATTCACCAGGCCGTACGGGCATTCAAGTCGCACCTGCGGGCGCCAGAGAGGCGCGCCTCGCGCCAAATCCGCTGGCGATCGGGATCCCGCAAGCCGATCGCGATCCACTCGTTCTTGACATCACCGCCTCCGCGATCCCCGAAGGAAAAGTCAAAGCGGCATTGAACGCGGGGAATTCGTTGCCTGAGAACGCCGCTATCGATGCGCGTGGAAACGTCATCCGGGATCCGAAGGCGTATTACGGCCCGCCGAAAGGGGCATTGTTGCCGGCGGCGGGTCATAAAGGCGCGGGGCTGTGCTTCATGATTGATCTGTTGGCCGGCGCGTTGACGGGCGGCGGCACGAGTTCGCCGCGTCTGTCGTCGTCGGGAAACAATCTGCTCTCCGTCTATATCGACCTGAACAAGCTCGGGAACTGCGAGCAGGTCAAGCGCTCCGCCGCCGAACTCGCGCAGTGGGTGCGCAGTGCGGCGCCGATGAAGCCGGGCGATCGGGTCATGGCGCCGGGCGATCGGGAAGCGGAAATGAAGGCGCGCCGGCTGGCGAACGGCGTTCCGCTCGACGAGGAAACGTGGCGTCAACTGACGGCATGCGCCGACGCCTTGCGCGTGCCGATCCCGACCGTTCATTGAAGGGTGCCGTCATGCTTTCCGCATCCCGCAAGCTCAAGGAACGCCTCGCCGGAGGCGGAATCGTCTATTCCGCTTGGGTCACATTCAACGATCCGGGTGTTGCCGAAGTGGTCGCGGGTTGCGGCTACGACGCCGTTCTTGTCGATCTCGAGCACACGTCCGTCTCGCTCGAATCGCTGCAGAACCATATTGCGGCGACTCAGAAATGGGGCCCGGCCGTCATCGTGCGCGTGCCGGACCACACGCCCGGTCTCATCAAGCGCGTTCTCGATATCGGCGCCGATGGAATCATTGCGCCGATGGTCATGAACGCCGAGCAGGCGCGGGCGGTTGTGTCGTCCTGCCGATACGCGCCCGGCGGCACGCGCGGCTTCGGACCGCGGCGCGCGTCGGACTATTTCAGAGATACGCGGCAATACGTCGCCGAAGCCGACGCGGCCGTTTTCGTGATGCCCCAGATCGAGCATGTCGCCGCTGCCGATATCGCGCCTGCGATCGCGGCCGTTCCGGGCATCGATGCACTCTGCCTGGGGCCGATGGATTTGAGTGCTACCGCCGGACAGCTCGGCAAGCTCGATCACCCGGTGGTCGCCGATGCCATGGACAAGGTGTTTGACGCGGCGAAAGCGGCGGGATTGGCCGTCTGCATGGGGTTCGCCTTGCCGCCAAGCGAGCAAGCACGCTGGGTCTCCAAAGGCGCTCGCTTCGTTATCGCGGGCGACGATCTACAGGTGTTGCGCAACGGGTTGACCGAATCGTTACGCGAGACGCGCCGACTTCTCGGCTGAAACGCGCCGCATATTTCCGGAGAGAAACGTCATGAGCATCAATGGCCATTTCGTGATCGACAGCGTCGTGCACGGCTTCGATTCGACGGCCGCGAACATCGCGAGCCGCTACGGGCGAACTCTGCTGGAGGCGAATTTCGGCTTCCAATGGGCGATGGTACCCGAGCCCTTTCGCTTGGAGCCCTTGCGCTACTTCCAGGCCGTTTCGGCGGACGTGCTGGAATCGTTGCTGTTCCGCGAAAGCCAAGTCGACATGGCCGTCTATCATACGGTGCCGGCATTCGGCTTTCTGCATGATATGTCGCCGATCTCGGTCGGACTGGAGCTCAAGCGCCGCCATCCCGACCGCGTCAAGGTCTATGGCGGCATCAGCCCTTTGCAGGGGCGCCGCGCGCTCGATCAGCTTCAGCGTCAGGTCGAGGAGTACGGAATCATCGGGCTGAAGCTCTATCCCGTCGATGTTATCGACGGCGAGTTGAAGGTGATGCAGTTCTCCGATCGGGAGGTGCTCTACCCGGTCCTTGAGATGTGCCGAAAGCTCGGTGTCAAAGTCGTTGCCGTTCACAAAGCGATGCCTTTGGGCGCCGTGCAGATGGATCCGTTTCGCAACGGCGACGTCGACTACGCCGCCATCGATTTTCCCGACCTCGCTTTCGAGGTCGTTCATTCCGGTTTCGCGTTTTTAGACGAGGCGGCGTTCCAGATCGCGCGTTTTCCGAACGTCTATGTCGGTCTTGAATCCACAGCGGCGCTGGCGGTCAAGCATCCGCGCAAGCTCGCGCGCATTCTCGGCGAGTTTCTGATGATGGGTGGCGCGAAGAAGCTCTTTTGGTCGAGCGGCGCTTCGTCTCCCCATCCCCGTCCGGTGCTCGAGGCGTTCGCAGCACTCGAAATGCCGATCGATATGGTCGAGGGCGACGGCTATCCGCCGCTGACCGACGCGATCAAAGCCGACATTTTCGCGGGCAACTATGCGCGCTTGCATGGGATCGACATCGCGGCGACGGCGGCGCGCTGCGCGCAAGACGGTATCGACGCGGGACGCAAGCAAGGGCTCAGCCCGCCTTGGTCGCGGCTTGCCACGCCCGCTATGCCCGACAAGCTCGTAGCGGGTGTCGTTACATGACGGGGATGGCCGTTTCGGACGAGACGCTGCGTGAACGGATACTTGCAGCTCTCGATACGGTGATCGATCCGTGCAGCGCCCGGTTCGGTGCGCCGTTGGGGTTGGTCGGCATGGGGATCATCCGTGCGGTCGAGCTGCGCGACGACGCGGTCGTCGTAACGTTGGCGCCGACTTTTCCCGATTGTCTATTCCTCGCCCATTTCGATCTCGAAGTTCGCAAGGCGTTGCAGGCGGTCGATCTCGCGAACGTCTCGATCCGGATCGATTTCGGCGATGTCGATTGGGAGGAGGATCGCCTGTCGCCGGCAGCGCGGGCGAAATTGACGGCGGTTCGCGATCGGCGGCGAGCGATGGCGCCGCACGCGGTCGGATTGAACTAGGTCGATCATGGCACGCATCCTTGTCGTGGGCGGCGGCACTGGACTTGGTCTGGCGTCCGCCCGCGCATTGGTCCATGCGGGTCACGCCGTTTTTCTGACTGGACGCCGGCCGGACGTGCTTGCGCATGCTGCCGATCTTTTGAGCGAGAGCAACGTGGGATGGAAAGCCGGCGACGCGACGATCGAAGCGGATTCGATGTCGGTCGTCGCGTCCGCCGTGGAAAGAATGGGCGGCCTCGACGGACTTGTTGTGAGTGCGGGCATGAGCGCGCGCGGATCTGTCGTTGATACGGCGACGGATGTTTTTCGCGCGGTTATGGAGGCGAATCTCCTGCCGATCCTGCATTACGCGAAGCATGCGATCCCGCGGATGACGTCGGGCGGATCGATCGTCGTCATTTCGTCGATCACCGGCAGCTTGCCCCAACCCGAACGGGCGGCCTATTGCACGGCGAAAGCGGGCGCGATCGGCTTGGCGCGGCAGATTGCACTGGACTACGCCGACCGTGACATCCGCGTGAATTCGATCAGCCCCAGCCTCGTACTCACGGATTTGTCTGAGCAAATGCTACAGACGGCACCGGACTCCGACCGGATGCGCGCCGCGCGCCTTGCACAGCATCCGCTGGGGCGCCTGGGGACACCGGAGGAAATTGGCGCCACCGTCGCGTTCTTCATGTCGCCAGAAAGTTCTTGGATTACCGGCCAGGATTTCAAGATCGAC
The DNA here is from genome assembly GCA_965228135.1 of Tagaea sp. Classification (GTDB taxonomy): domain Bacteria; phylum Pseudomonadota; class Alphaproteobacteria; order CACIAM-22H2; family CACIAM-22H2; genus Tagaea. The sequence continues at coordinate 1,652,628 of OZ245798.1, read as the reverse complement.
GGCGGTCTCGGCTTGCGTCCAATGCAGATGAGCGATTACCAAACGAAGCGATCTACCGATTGAGAATGACGGGACATCTAGACGGCGACTGGAGTGGCACTCGAATGCCAGTGCGTATCGCGTATATGGATGTTGTGGATTCCCGAACACGTTTGATGGCGGCGATCCGAGGATTCTCACCTCAGAGCCCATCTGACAATTTCCGTCGTCCCGCGAATCTCCCCTGGGGTTCAATGGGGCTCGGTCGACGGAAAACCGCAGGAATATCAACGCGGCTTAACAGCTCTTAATCAGCGGGTTGTAGGTTCGAACTCTACATCGGCCCCGACAAATAATGCCTTGGCCGAAAGCCGTGGCTTTTGTTCGTCGGAGCCGATGGGGTGGCGTAGGCGACGAAGATGAGAACTGCTGGGTGCGCAGCGTTACTTAGGCTGCCGTCATTAGCCCTCGCGATCGCGTGACCGGGCTGACGTTCGGTCGCCAGAGCGCATGCAATCGGGTCATTTTGTTAGTTATTGGAATAAAAATACATAAATACTATACAATATGACATATAATTACATATCTTTCGATTTTTCAGTCTTTCGTCGACGAACATACAGACGACGATTGACTCGTCGGCGGACTCATGTGCCTATAGCGGCATGTCCGATCTTATCGAAATCGCCGGTTCCATCCGCGACGTGCTGCACCAGCCGACATTGGCGGCACGTGTGGAGTTGCATATCGAAGGCTTGATCCTGGACGGGCGCGTCAGCCCCGGCTCGCGCGTGATCGAAGAGGATCTCGCGCGCGAGCTCGGGATCAGTCGCGCTTCGCTGCGCGAGGCGATGATCGGCCTTGAACAGGCGGGGCTGGTGACGCGCACGGGCAAGTCGGGTCGATCGATCCGCCGCTTGACCGATCACGACGTTTACGAGCTCTACCAGCTTTGGACGATTCTCGAGCCCGAGGCGGCGGCACTGGCTTGCGTGCGCGCGAGCGACGCGGATCATGCCGTCATCCGTACCGTCATGCGCGAGATGGAGGCGGCGATCGGCGACCTCAAGGCGTATCAGCGCCTCAATCTCGCTTTCCATCGCGCGTTGGTGCGCCCTTGCGGCAACACGATGCTGCTCCAGTCCTACTATGCCTGCATCAAGCAGGTGAGTTGGGCTTGGGCGCTGGCGATATCTCAGGCCGGCGAACCCGACGTGTCGATCGGCGAGCACGACGAAATCGCCGAAGCCTATTTTTCGCGAGATGCCGAAAAAACGCGGCGGTTGATCCGCGATCACTTGGCGGCGGGCGCCCAACGGACGCCCGCGGCTGAGAATCCCTAACCGTTAGGAGAGTCAAGATGACGATGACGAGGCGGGCGGCTTTGGCCGCAATGGGTAGTCTTGCCTTCGCGACGGCTTCGCGCGGCGCTTTCGCCCAGGCGAAGGATCCGATCCGTGTGGGCATGTTGCAGATGCTGACGGGCGATCTTGCGCAATACGGTCTGCCGCTGCGCGATTCAGCGCTCTACGCGGCGGAGGAGATCAACGCGGCGGGCGGCATCAACGGCCGCCGGTTGCAGATCTTCCTCGAGGATGTCGGCAGTACGCCGCAAGGCTCCGTGCAGGCGGCATTGCGTCTTATCCAGCGCGATCAGGTCCAGGTGATCATGCAGGGCGGCACCAGCGGCCACACGCTGGCGACGATCCCGGTCATCGATCAGCATCAGGTGCCGATGGTCAACATGTCGACCGCCGAGGCGATCACGCAGCAAGGGTCGCAATGGACGTTCCGCGCGGCGCGCGTACCCAACAGCGTGCTCGACCGCAAATTCGCCGAATATGTGGTCAAGGAAATGAAACCGGCGCGCATCGCGGTCGTCTACGGCAACGACGAGATGGGGCGCGACGCCAGCAACAATTTCGTCAAGGGGCTGACCGATCAAGGCGTGCGCCCGGTCGCCAACGAGCAGATCCAGGTCGGCGACCCGGACGTTTCGGCCCAGGTGACGCGCGTGATCGCCTCGCGCCCGAACGTCGTGTTCGTCCAGGGGCACAGCAACGAGTCGAGCAAGATCGTGCGCACGCTGCGCCAGCTTTCCCGCGAGCGTCTGACGATCCTGGGGTTCGACCAGATGGCGACGACGCAGTTCATCGAACGCGCGGGCGGGTGCAATTCTCTCGCTGGCCTTGTCTATCGTACCGGAAATCTGGGCGAGCAGTCGGCCGATCCGACCTTGCAGAAATTCGTGCAAGGGTGGCGCGCGAAATATCCCTCGACTGATACGCTGCTGCCGATGGTGCAATACGCGGGCATGCAGGTGATGGCGCAGGCGATCCGCTTGGCGGGCGACGACGTATCGCGCAAGAACATCCGCGACTCGTTCTACCGCGTCCGCGATTTCCACAGCATCCTCGGCACGATCAACGTCGAGAAGAGCGGAGAGACCCAGAGCACGGTCCACATCCTGCGCTTCGACGACGAATGTAAGCAGCAGATCGTGCGCGAGAACTACTCCTGACAATCCGGCTTTCCCGGCGAGGTCGAAAGTAACGAACATGGATGCGACATTGCTGTTGCAGCAGGCCATCAACGGCCTCGCCGTGGGAAGCGTCTACGCGCTCGTGGCTATTGGGCTTTCTTTGATCTGGGCCACGGCGCGGCTGCTGGATTTCGCCTTCGGCGAAATCTTCATGCTGGGCGGCGTGGTCACGTGGACGATGATCGTGATCGCCGGGCTGCCGGTCGGGCTCGCCATGGGCGGGGCGATCGTCGTCTGTTTCGGCATGGGCGTGCTGGTTCAGCGCAAGCTCTACAACCGCATCTCCGGCGAGGATCATGTGATCGTCCTTGCCGCGACGATCGGCGTGTCGATGGTCATCAAGGACGGTGCGACGAAGATCTGGGGGTCGGAAACGCTCGTCTTCCCGGTTCTGTTCAACGGCGTGTGGTTCCTGGGCGACGTCGCGATCCGCACCCATTATATCTTCGTGACGCTCGCCGCCGCGTCGTTGATCGCGGTGCTGCATACCGTCATCGTGCGCACGCGCGTGGGTATGGCGATGCGCGCGGTCGCCGAAAGCCGCGATATCGCCGGCATGATGGGCGTCAATGTCGGCATGATGCTCGCGATCGCGTTCGGCCTTAGCTATCTGCTGGCCGCGACGGCGGGCGCCCTGATCGGGCCGGTGCATTACATCCAGACGACCGGCGGCACCACGATGATGATCAAGGGCGTCACCGCGGCCGTGCTTGGCGGTTTCGGCAGTCTGCCCGGCGCCATGCTCGGCGGTTTGCTGATCGGCCAGATCGAAGCGCTGTCCGCCGGTTTCATCTCGTCCGCCTTCAAAGACGTGATCGTCTTCGCGACCTTCATCGTCGTCCTGTTCTTCCGTCCGCAGGGTTTGCTCGGCGAGAAGCGCCAGGGAGTTTCCGAACTATGAGTATCGTTCAGTCGAGCGTCGGCGCCGCGGGGCCCGTCGCCAAGCGCCCCGTGACGACAATCGTCCTCGCGCTGACGGCCGCCGTTGCGATCGCTTTTCCCGCCCTCGTCGCGTTCGAGCAATACACGATCTATGTCGCGTGCGTGGCGTTGATCTGGGTGTTGCTGGCCACCGGCTACAACGTCGTGATCGGCATGTGCGGTCAGTTGACGATGTCGCATATCGCCTTCTACGGGATCGGCGCCTATACCTCGGCCCTGCTGACGCGCGATTGGGGCGTGCCGTATCCGGCGGCGTTCGCCGCGGCGATCGCATTGCCCACGCTGGGCGCTTGGGTGATGGCGAAAGCGGCCGTCAAATTCACCGCCGCCTATCTCGCGATGATCACCTTCGCCTTCCACAGCATGTGCTGGATGCTGTTCGTCAATTGGCAGCCGGTGACGAATGGTTGGGAAGGCGTGTTGCGCATTCCGCCCGTGTCGATCGGCGGCTTCGCGTTCGACTCCACCGTGAAATCCTATTACCTCATGCTGTTCGTCGTCGCGATCGGGCTGGTCGCGGCGCTGCGGATCCGGAATTCGCGTATCGGTCGCGCCTTCTTCGCGATCCGCACCAATCGTCTTGCCGCCAAAGGGGCGGGGATTGATACGCGCCGCACGATCACGCTCGCCTTCTGCCTCAGCGGCGCCTACGCCGGTGCCGCTGGCAGTCTGATGGCGCATTTCGTCGGCTATATCGATCCGACGTCGTTCTCGCTGTCGCCGTTGATCGACCTGCTGGTCATCGTGCTGATGGGCGGGCGCGGCAGCGTGATGGGCGTTGCCGCGGCCGCGATCGTCTTCACCTTCGGCCTCGAGTATCTGCGCTTCCTTCAGGATTGGAAGCTGATGGTCTTCGGGACCCTGCTGCTGGTCCTGATCAATGTCAGTCCGAACGGCTTCGCGGAACTCGGCCAGCGGCTGATCGTGCGTTGGCGGATGCGTCGAGGTGCGAAATGAAGCCGATCCTGTCCATTCGCGGCCTTACCCATAATTTCGGGGCCCACCGCGTTCTCGACGGCGTCGATGTCGATGTCCATGAAGGCGAGATCCTCGGCCTGATCGGGCCTAACGGTTCGGGCAAGACGACGTTCTTCCATTGCGTCTCCGGCTTCTATCGGCCCGACGGCGGATCGATCCGGCTGCGCGATGGCGAGGGGGAACACGAACTTGCCGGCTTGCCGCCGCACGAGATCCGCAAGCTGGGATTGGCGCGCACCTTCCAGACGCGCGAGGTTTTCGCCGGGCGCACGATCCTCGAAAATCTGATGACCGGCATGCATACCGGTCTCGAAGCGGGATTGCTCGCCACATTGTTCGGCACGCAAGCGATGCGCGCCGAGGAAGCCCGCGCCTTCGCGCGCGCGGTCGAGGTGATGGCAATGTTCCCGGGCCGCTTCGGGCCGGAGCGTTGGGGGCAGGATGCGCAAAGCCTGTCCTTCGCCAATCGCTGCCGGCTGGAGATCGCCATCTGCATGATGGCCGGGCCCAAGATCATTCTGGTCGACGAACCGGCGGCGGGCATGAACCCGGTCGAGCGGGTCGAGATCGTCGATACGCTTAAGCGCATCCGCGATCTGGGTTTCACGCTGGTGCTGGTCGAACACAATATGCGCGTGATCATGGGCATCTCCGACCGCATCGTCGTGCTCGACCATGGCCGCAAGATCGCCGACGGGAAACCCGACGACGTGGTCGTCGATCCCGCCGTGACCGAAGCTTACCTGGGCGACGAATATGACATTGCTTGAAGTCAAAGGGCTGAAGGCCGTCTACGGCGCGTTGCAGGTGCTGCACGGCATCGACATGTCGGTGAATCAGGGCGAGATCGTCACGATCCTGGGCAACAACGCGGCCGGCAAAACGACGCTGGTCAAGGCGATGCTGGGATTGGTGCGCGTGACCGACGGCGAAATCCGCTTCAAGGGTGAGCGGATCGACGGGTTGCCGTCCGATCAAGTGATCACGCGCGGCTTCGCGATCGTGCCGGAGAACGCGCAAGTCTTCACCACGCTCTCCGTGCTGGAGAACCTCAAAATGGGGTTCTATCTGAAGGCGCGGCACGAACGCATCGAACCGCATCTGGAACGCGTTATCGCCCTCTATCCCTTCCTCAAAGATTGCCTGCATCGGCGCGCCGATCTGATGAGCGGCGGCCAGCGCCAGATGCTGTCGGTCGCGCGGGCCCTGATCTCCGATCCCAGCGTTCTGATCATGGACTCGCCCTCAATGGGTTTGGCGCCGCGCTACGTGAAGCAGCAATACGACACGATCCGCAAGCTCAACGGCGAGCTTGGCATGACCGTCATTCTGATCGAGCAGAACGCCAACATGGCGCTCGCCTTGTGCCATCGCGCCTATGTGCTGCAAACGGGTGCCGTCGCTTTGACCGGCACCGGACGCGAGTTGTTGAAGAACGAACAGATGCGCCTGGCGTATCTGACCTGAACGAAACCGGAGGAACGCGCCGATGGCGAAACACCCGATAGGCCAGCCGATCGTCGTCGGCGGCATCCATAAAATGCCGCTGTCCCAAGCCTATCGGGCGGGGGATTTCGTGTTCGTCTCCGGGCAGACCGCGATCGACAAGACCGGCGCCATCCTCGCGTCGGGCGTCGAAGGCCAGACGCGCCTGGTGATGGAACGCATCCGCGACATTCTGGCCGAAGCCGGTTGCGACATGGCCGATATCGTGAAGACGACCGTCTGGCTCGAAGACACGCGCGACTTCTGGAGCTTCAACCGGATCTATGGCGAGTTCTTCCCCAACGATCCGCCCGCCCGATCGACCGTCCGCGCCGATCTGATGCTGGATTGCAAGGTCGAAGTCGAAGCCGTCGCCTACAAGCCATCCGCCGCCGCCGGCGCATAGATCGTTCAGACAGGAGACAGACCGATGTCGAGTTCGACAGCCGACGCCTATCGCATGCGCACCACCGCCTTCGTCCAGAATATTCTCGACCTGGAACTCGATTCGACGACCAAGGCGATCCCGCTCGCCGATCGCAAGGTGAAGCTCGGCGATGTCGGCCGCCAGGGATGGAATGTCCAGAACGGCGACATGATGTATCCCGTTCTGGTGCTGCGCGACGATTATCTGCGCCGCAATTTGTTGACGATCCGCGACTTCGCCGCGCGCAACGATATGAGCTTGGCGCCCCACGGCAAATCGACGGTCTGTCCGCAGATCTATATCGACCAGATGGAAACCGGCGGCTGCTGGGGCATCACCGCGGCGACGGTTCAACAAGCGTCGGTCGTCGCCGCCACGGGCGTGCCCAATGTGTTGATCGCCAACGAGATGGTGGGGCCCGCGAATATCCGCACGCTCGCGGCCCTCAAGCGCGCCTATCCGCAAACGGCGTTCTACAGCGTGGTCGACTCGCTGGCGACGGTCGAGCAGCTCGTGAAACACGGCAATGCCCATCTCGACGGTGCGCGCTTCCAGGTGATGTTGGAGCTGGGCTATGTCGGCGGGCGTTGCGGGGCGCGCGATTTCGCGCAGGCCGACGCGGTCGTCGATGCCGTGCTCGCCAATTCCGATGTTCTCGAATTGGTCGGGATCGAATGCTACGAAGGCACGATCAATCTTGCCGATGCGCGCGAGACGATCGAAAAGGTCGACGGCTTTCTCGATTTCGTTTGCGCCTATTTCCAGAAATGCGACACGGCGGGCAAGTTCGGTTTGCGTCAGGAGATCATCCTGACCGCCGGCGGATCGGCCTATTACGATCGCGTCGCCGAGAAATTCGGCGCGATCCGCACGAAGCGCACGCGCGTCGTGCTGCGCGGCGGCTCGTATTTGACCTACGATCACGGCTTCTACAAATCGAAGCTGCGCGACATGGTCGCGCGCGGCGCCAAGCTTGGCCCGCAGGCGGTCGTGTCGCCGAAGGAAGATTTCGCGCCTGCCCTGGAAATCTGGGCGATGGTGCAGGCGATCCACGAGCCCGGCATGGCGGTGCTGACGATGGGCATCCGCGATCTGCCCTATGATCTGGGTTATCCTGCGCCGTTGCGGCGCTACCGCGACGGCAAGCTGGCGGAAAAATTCCTCGATGACGGTTACGCCGATATGGGAACGGCCGAGCCGCCTTACGCGATCACTAATTCCAACGACCAGCATTGCTATATGCGCTTTCCCGTCGGGGCCGATCTGCGCGTCGGCGACGTGATCGCCTGCGGCATTTCCCATCCTTGCACGGCGTTCGACAAATGGGATGTCCTCTATCGCGTCGACGAGAAGTTTAACGTCACCGGCGCGATCAAGACCTGTTTCTGAACGGGGTTCCGATGTTGAAAAATGTAGCGCAAGCGGCGCCCGTGCGCACGGCGGATAATCGCGTCCTCGACGCGGATACGCTTCTTGGTCTTTACGAGACGATGGTGCGGATCCGCAAATTCGAGGAGAAGATCGCCGAGATCTACAAGGCGGGCGCGTTGCGCGGCACGGCGCATAGCTATGCGGGCGAGGAAGCGATCGCGGCGGGGGCGAGCCTGTGCCTGGGCCCGCGCGACTATGTCGGCAGCTATCATCGCGGCCACGGCCATTGCATCGCCAAGGGCGCGCGAACGGATCGCATGATGGCCGAGCTGATGGGGCGTGCCACCGGCTATTGCGGCGGGCTCGGCGGCTCGATGCATGTGGCGGATATGGATTTGCATATTTTGGGCGCCAACGGCGTGGTCGGCGCTACGATGCCGATCGGCGTCGGTGCGGCCTTGGCGGCCAAGATCCGCGGGGATTCGGAAGTTGTCATCGCTTTTTTCGGCGACGGTGCGGCCAATCAAGGCGTATTCCACGAGGCGTTCAATCTCGCCGCGGTCTGGAAACTGCCGATCATCTTCCTGTGCGAGAACAATCAATACGCTTTGAGCACCGCCTATCGCGACACGACATCGGTCGCCAACGTGGCGCTGCGCGCGGCGGGTTACTCCGCCCCCGGCGTCACGATCGACGGGAACGACGCGGTCGAAGTCCATCTCGTCGTGCAGGAGGCGGTGGCGCGCGCACGCGCGGGCGAGGGGCCGAGCCTGGTCGAAGCGATGACGTGGCGGCACGGCCAGCACAATATGCGCGGCAATCTGCGCGAACCGCGCAGCGACGACGATATGGCGGCGTGGCATCGGCGCGATCCGATCGACCGGCTTTCCGAGCGGATCGTCGCGCAAGGGGCGGCCCCCCGGGCATCGCTCGATGAAATCGATATACGGATCGACGCGGAAATCGCGGCGGCGGTCGAGTTCGGCAAGAGCAGCCCCGAACCGGAGCTGGCGGTGCTCGACACCAGCGTCTATGCGCCGCTCGCCACGCATGTCGAGCCCGTCGCGCGCGGGACGCGCGAATTGACTTATGCCGAAGCGCTGAACGAAGCGCTGGCGCAGGAGATGAGCGCCGATCCGTCGGTGTTCCTGATGGGCGAGGATATTGCCGACACCGGCGGCATTTTCCAGGTGACCAAAGGCCTGGTCGACAAATTCGGCCGCACGCGGGTGCGCGACACGCCGATCTCCGAAGCGGCATTCTGCGGGGCCGGCGTGGGGGCCGCGATCGCCGGTATGCGGCCGGTCGTCGAGGTTCAGATTTTCGACTTCGTTACCCAGATGATGGACATGATCGTCAATCAGGCGGCGAAGTTCCGCTACATGCTCGGCGGTCGGCCGACCGTGCCGTTGGTCATTCGCGGACCGCAAGGCGGCGGCGTGCGCCTGGCCGCTCAGCACAGCCAAAGCCTGGAGGCGTGGTTCGCGCATATCCCCGGCTTGATCGTCGTGGCGCCGTCCACACCCTACGATGCGAAGGGCCTGTTGAGTGCCGCGATCCGCGACGACAATCCGGTCGTGTTCCTCGAACACAAGATGCTCTATCTCGGCCAGTCGTCGCCGGTGCCCACCGAGCGTTACGCGATCCCGCTCGGCAAGGCGGATATCAAGCGCCCGGGCAAGGACGTGACCGTGGTCGCGTTGCAGGCGATGGTCGGCAAGGCGCTGAGTGCAGCGAAGGTTCTGGAAGCGGAGGGGATCGACGTCGAGGTGATCGATCCGCGCACCATCAAGCCGCTCGACGAGGAAACCATTCTCGCCTCGGTTCGCAAGACGAACCGTCTGGTCATCGTGCACGAAGCGGTCAAGACCGGCGGCATCGGCGCGGAGATTTTGTCGATCGTGGTGGAAAAAGCGTTCGACTATCTCGACGCGCCGATCATGCGCGTCACGTCGATGGATGTGCCGATGCCGTTCAACGACCGTCTGGAGAATGCGGTCATTCCCAGCCAGGACAGTATCGTCAAAGCCGTTCGCGACGTGCTCGGGCGCCGATGACGGCACTCTCGGCAGCGGCTCGGGAAATTCGCATCTTCGCCTCGCCATTGGCGCGTTGGCGTGCGCGCGAACTTGGCGTCGGGCTCGACGCGATCGCCGGCAGCGGGCCCGGCGGGCGCATCGTCGCAGCCGATATCGCGACGGCCAAGTCGAGGCCGGTACCCGCCCTTGCGCGCACCGTCCCGGCAAACCGCCGCACGCCGAATTTCATCTTGTCGGTCGAATGCCAGGCGGATGCGGCCCTCGCTGCCCTTGTGGCGCTGGGAACCGTGCAGCCGATTCGCATCGAGCATCTGGTCGTGCGGGCTTTGGCGTTGGCGTTGCGCGACATGCCCGAAGCCAACGCAATCTGGTGTGACGACGGACCGTTGCGATCGACGACGGTCGATATCGCCATCGGTGCCGAGGCGAATGCCGCGACGGCGATGCCCGTGCTGCGCGATGTCGCGAACAAGGGCTTGGCGAGTATCTCGAGGGAAATGCAGATGCTGCGCGATCGCGCCGGCGACGGCACGCTCGACGAGAAGGAATATGTGGGCGGAAGCTTCGCCATCGCCGATCTTGGCGCTTACGGTGTGAAGGACGCGATCGGCTTCGTCGAGCCGGGGCAGGGCGGCGTGCTCGCGATCGGCGCGATCGCGCCGCGTATGGTCTTCCGAGACGGAATCCCGGAGACGGTGAACGCTTTGTCCTGCGCGCTGACATTCGACAGCCGCATCATCGACGGCGCTGGCGCGGCGCGGCTTCTTGCGAAGTTTCGCGGCTATATCGAAGACCCGATGTCGATGCTGCTTTAGGTACGGGCAATGCCGCGTGTGGCGTCGAAGCTCCTCGATCGCAAACCGAAAATATTGGCTGTGTGCGCGTGGAATGCCGTAGCGGATTCGAACCCATAGAGCGAGGAGTGAGACTCCTGCGGATAACGGCCCCAATCAATGTGTTGCGCAGCAATACTAATGACCTAATGCTCATAACCTGAAGGTCATAAGTTTAAGTCCGGTCCCCATAACTAGACTAAGCCCGCTGGGCTAGACGCTTAGCAAGATTTTTCGTTTCCTGCTGACATTGCCTAAAGAATTTCGGAAGCATCCTGGAAGCAGTCAGTGGATTCATTAGCCTTTTCCGTTCTCACCACTTCTCTGCAAAACAAGAGGCATCTCGATCGGCGTTAGTGCCAGCTCGACACGGTGCTTTTTGTAGAATCACGGCTCGCAATGCCGACTGTGAGCGAGCAAACCCGCTTCAATTGAGTTTCGTGTTGAATTTTTTAGTGGCCAAATATAAAAATGTAATCATTACTTAATCATATGAGTAAATAATGGAGAATAAAGCATGTTCGATGTCAGAACGACTGAAGACCTCATTAGGATCGCTGCCGCCGGCGGAGGCTTTAAGTTAAATGCTGAGGTTAGACCCACTGAGGATTTGATTCGGATTGCTGCAGCGGCCGGAGGCCGCGCAAGATTGATCTTCGCCGGATTAAAAATGCGAACCACTGAAGACTTGATACGAATTGGTGCTGCTGGGAAGGGTTCCGTCGTTTTCGAGTAGGCCACTTTATGCCGGCGCCAACGTTCCATACTTCTTGTACCTAAGTTCCAAAGCGCGGTCTCCGCCGTCAAGGATGCCAATTACGTGTTTAGTAATTGGCGATTGGCTTGCGCATAGAAATCCACGTGCTTCGATTCTTCCTTCTGAGCCAGTCGCTTCGAAGGTAGCTATGTGCTCAGCGTCAGTTAGGACAACCAAATTTGCATTGTGAGATGTGAAGGCGATCTGTCGGATCTTTTTATCCTGCAAGAGTGCTGGTGCAATTACGTCAGCTATATGTCGATTATCGAGATTGTCCTCGGGCTGATCTACAATAAGTGGACCAGCTTGCAAACGAAGCAAAAGCGGGAACACTGCAGTACACCTCTGGCCAGCGGAAAGTTGATCAATTGGGCTGTACTCCTCTCCGGCTTTTCCGACTTTAAATCTTATTTTCAAATCATCTTCTTCGAAAAAATTAACGAAGTAGCCAAACTCCGAAGAATCGAAAAACAGCCTGAAACCACCTAATAGATTTTCTCGCAAATTCTCATAGGCTTTTGCAATCCGTCGGTGAGTCCGGCTCTCTTGCGCACCAAACGCACTGCTCAGCTCACCATAAATCTTTGCTCCGATCGCATACTGCTGCGAGAGGGTATCGAGCCGGGCTCTAATCCCAAGAGGCTCAACAGTCAAATGAACGCCAAATGATTCAAGCTGCGAGTTCAATTCGGCCACCTTCGTAATTCGGATTTGCGTACGTTCATCGAGATGGTCCGCAACTGATCCACATAGTGAAACTAATTCATTCAATAAACTATCAATCTCCTGCTTCATCGACTCTTGATCATTTCTAAGGCGAGGTAGGGACTTAGTAGACTCCATGACTTGTTGATGTGTTTCTAATAGTCGTCGCTTCTCTGGTGGAAGCAGTGCAAGTTTTTCAGTGTAATCTTTATAAAAAATTTCAAATTCTGCACTAATTTCCCGTCTCAAAGAATCTACTTGTTCCAATATCGAATGCAGTTCTCCCTTATGTGCACTCGCAAAAGTGCTCAGGCGTCCTTTCAGCCCTTCGATCAATCCGTAGGCCGCCTCTGCATATTTACCAACTGGAGATGGCCCCTCAAATGGAGCTTTGCCTACCGTTACACTAAGGTGTGCAGTGCGATTCTCTGTCTCGTCATGAGCGGTTTGAAGAGACTTACGCAGTTCCTCGACTGCATCTCGATGACGTACAGAGGCCTCATATTGATCTCTTAGTGCTATCAAATTTCCGTCCGTTAACTCCTGGAGGCCTTTTCTGAGTTCCTCCAAGCGCCCTACTTGTTCGTGGAGTGAGCGAAAGGCCCCGTACTTATTTGATGCAACCTCGTGCAAATGTCGTATTTGCTTAGCTGCATTATCTGCAGCTTCGTAGAGGCTTCGCATCTTCTCTTGTCCAGCAATCGTATCTAAATAAACCTGACGAATGTTCACGTCAGTGGCAGCTTGTTCAATCTCATGCCAACCGAGGATATAGGACGGGAAGAGGAGTCCTTCGGAACTTACAAATGACTCACGTTTGTCATTTTCAAATATAACTTTGAATTCTTTTGATTCAAAAAATCGTTCAATTAGAATCTTTGCCCCATCTGCCCGTTTAACTAAAACTCGGACAGAACCAGTGGCCCCGAAAATATTCTGCAGATGACTGCTTACCGCCTCTTGACGAGAAACCGGTACAGTGGCGCCAAGTCCAAATCGAAGCGCCTCGAGAATAGAGGTCTTTCCAGATCCTTTAACACCAATCAACACGTTGCAATGCGGAGATAAAGTAAACCAAAGATCGCGATAAAATTGTCCACGGATATGAAGTCCAATCACGTACGCGGGCGGCTCGGCAGGAGGTGCAAGCGAAATTCTAAATGGCAACTCAAGGGCGGCTTTTAGTTCAGAGAATGTAGGACTCTCCATTTGAGCAAAAGTCACGCGAGCTCCTAGTCGCGCGGGCTCGTGAGCGTCGCTAGAAACAATACAGGTCTTATTTAGATGTTGTGTTTCTGCATGCTTTCCGTCGAAGAACTCGGCAGTCCTCGGGTCTGTGACCTCTAGTGCCGTAAAATGTTCCTTTGCAGCTTTAAGAAACTCTGGATCCGAGTAAATATCATCAATACTTCGACTCCGAAACGCATCCCGGGTCGAATGCAGATGCGCAGGGATAATTATGGCGTTTGCTTCATTAAGTACCGCGTGAATTTTCTCGATTGGAGCTGAAACGCCAAAAATTTCAGTTCCGCCGCAATCCCTTCGTTCTGCCTTGCATTCTTTATATAAGTGAGTGACCCAATATTCAGGTGACTGCTTTCCTGCAGGATCAAATCCAATCAAAAGATGGAAAAAAAGGTTCTTATCTACTTTTCCTTGGGGCTTTCCCCAGGCATCGACAAAAACATTTAATTCGATTCCCCTAAGTATCGTTCTGCCGGTTCGCCTTTTTACTTCGTCAATAAATGACAGGTCCGGTAACTTCTCGTGATCAGTAAACATTACTATTGAAAGATTTGTTTTGAGTATTTGATCAGCGCTCAATTGCGCTGCAGTGGCACGATCCCCGATATAGTCAAAGCTTGATGGTGAGTGATTATGCAGATCTATTGCGTGCCACTTTCCATAGAGCTTCGGCGCTTTTTGAAAAAGCTCATTTTCAAAATCGGAAATCGCGCTCATACCAAAATCCTTCTACAACGGATTTCTTCTTGGCAGACAATTAAACCCTAGGGTATAAAAATCCGAACTTCGCAATGGATCAAGAAATAAATGCCGAGATCCTGCGCCGCGTCGCTTCCTCGGCTTCTTCAGGCTTCCTCTCCATGCTGATTATCTCAGTCAGCTTGACTCAAGAAAACCTGGTCAGGTCAACATCTGGTGTTGGCCCATAGAGTATCGCGCGGCGTTAGTTCAGAACTAATAAGTGTCTCCTCGGTTCGGGCCCGCTCCCTTGAGGCATTTGATTTTAGTAGTTGCGCTGCTAAGCCAACCGCATTTTCGCCTCGAACGCTTCGACCTCCTGCTGCTCGCGTTCGGCGTCGCGCCAGAGATGGCCGTAGACGTCGAGCGTCATGGTCACTGAGCCGTGACCGAGACGCATTTGGACCTGTTTGGGGTTAAGGCCCAGCTCGATCAGCTGGCTCGCATAGATGTGGCGCAGCAGATGGAACGTCCATTTACGGCAGCCGGGATCGGCCTTCGGACCGGCGAGGCCCAGGCGCTTGAGCGTCGGCCGCCAGTTGCGGTGTTCGAAATTGCTGAGGTCCATCACCGCACCTGTCTCGGTAGGGAACACAAGCGGGCTGTCGATGTTTGGGCGTAACGGCAGCCAACGGCGGAGCAGGGCGGCCAACTCCGGCCCGATCGGGATCGTCCGCCGCCCGTTGCGCGACTTCGGCGGCCCGATCCGCTTCCATTGATCGGCGCGCTGCGTCACTTCGATCTGTGCTGGCGTGCGATCGAGCTTCAAGTCGGCGACGCGCAAGCCCCGTATCTCCGATGCGCGCATACCGGTGCCGATCGCCACGCGCACGAGCATGAAGGCGCGCGACGGTGGCGCGCCCGTCGCCACCTCGGCCGCACCAAACGCCTCGAGCAACCGGCGGATATCGGATTTCGGCGGGATATCGATCCGTGCTTGATCGCGACCCGAACGCTTGAAGCGTACGGTCTTCGCCGGATCGTCCAGCCTCCATTCGCGTTCGACCGCATAGGCCATTACGGCGCGCGCCGTGACGAACACCGCCTTGGCGAGGGCGGGGCTCAACTTGCCCAGCAGCCGCTCCTGCAATTCGTGGAAATCGACGCGGCGCAGCGCGCGGACATCCTCCTCGCCGATCAACGGTTCGAGATGCAGGCGTAGATGCCGGTCGTAAGCGCGCCAGGTGCTCGGCTCGCGGCCGAGCTTGATCCGGCTCTGGATGAACTCCAGGGCGGCGTCCGTGAAGCGGATGATTTCGCCGCCGGAGCCGGTCGGGGCAGGGGCGACGCCCAGCTCAAGCGTCGCGTGGAAGCGCTTCGCCTCGGCTTGGTCTTCGAACTGCCGGCGGCGGCGTTGGCCGGTCGTGTCGCGCCATTCGACCAGCCATCTTTGGCGGGGGGAACCGTCGACCGTTTGCCAGCGCGTCTTGCAGATAGTGGCCATGGATTTGACCCTCGTTTGGAGTGGGGACGAGGGCGTTGACCGAGGATGCGCGATGACCCCTGCCGTTAACTTTCATGCGGGTATCGTGGGGGTAATCGTCGGGGTAAGTGTTCCCAAAATGGTCCAAATTTACCGCGCGACCGTTCCATCTGACGAAACACGACGATCCGGCATTCGTGAACGGTGCTCGCCGTGCACGTTCCGGATCATTCATGTTTTTCAGGTAGTTATTCGGGTTTCCGGGATGCTCGCGGGGAGCCAATCCAGACGACCGATTTGGTAGCAGCGGAGGGATTTGAACCCCCGACCAAGGGATTATGATTCACAGCTGCAATACCTGGTTAGACGCGAATCTTGATCTCCGGCCAATGATGGCCTCGGTGGTGCCGGACCCTTGGATCCATCAGTACCGTCGCGTGGATCATTTTCCACAAAAGGCCTCAAAATGCCTCGATAATGTGGAAAACAATATTGATAAAATTGAATTATATACGGTCTGGGGGACTGGGTTCGCGGCGATGCCGCTCAGGATTCGAATCCCGCCGCTCCGACCATCACGAGAGAGACGAAGAAGCCTGCCCTGGGAAACCAGCGGCGGGCTTTGGCTTTCTTGATGGAAGCGATTGGGCTGCTCGATCCCAAAGCTGTGGCGTAGCTCATCAGCCACCAAGCCTCGGCGCGGCGCGCACTCAGACGGGTGGCAGGCTTTTCTCGAACCGGCGCTTGCCCGCCAGCACATGCGCTTCGCCCAACTCGCGCGCGCGTGCACCGTCGGCGCGGCGGATCGCGGCGACGATCGCCGTGTGTTCGGCGTTCGACGCCGCCATTTCCTGCGGATTGCCGAGCGAGACGCGCCGGAACAGCGCCGCTTCCTTCGATAGCGTGTCGCTGAACGCCGCAAGGCGGCCGCCACCCGCCACGGCGACCAGCAGATCGTGGAAGTCGATGTTCAGCTTGTAGTACTGCGCGACATCGCGGCCTTTCACGCAAGCGTCCATTTCTTTGACGCGGCGCTCGAACGCCTTCGCCTCGTCGGCCGTACGCCGTTCGGCGGCGAGCTTGCACGCATGCCCCGTGAGGACCGAACGTAGATCGTAGATCTCCAGCATCGCTTGCGCATCGATCGCGCGGACATAGGCGCCTTTGTTGGCGACAAACTCCACCAGCCCGCGCGAGGCGAGGTGGCGCAAGCCTTCGCGCACCGGCCCGCGGCTAATGCCGAACTCGCGCGCGAGCACGACTTCGTTGATGCGCTGACCCGGCGGCAATTGGCCCGCGACGATCAGCTTCTCCAGCCGGTCGGCGGCCAAGCTCGACAGCGTGTTCTCGCGCCGCAACTCCAGCAGATCGTTGGTCATCGAAACTCTCCCGCGGCCGAATCCGCCGCCGAGGGGAAGAGTAGCAGTTGACTCGCCTCGAGTGTCAATCGTAGTCTGTTGACAGTTAGCACTAAGAAAACATCGGGAACGCCATGACACTCGCCGCGCCGACCACGCCCCGCATCGCGGGAGAGAGCGACATCACCGCCCAAGCGGTCGCGTTCCTGACCGGCGCCGGTTTCGATAAGCTGCCGCCGGACGCCCTCGATGTCTCGCGCCGTTGCTTGCTCGATTCGATGGGATTGGTGCTGGCGGGGCTGGGTGTGCCCGCGATCGACATTCTGACCAGCTTCGCGCGCGAGCAAGGCGGGAAGGGCGATGCGTTGTTGCTCGGCCAGGGCGAAACGCGCGTTCCCGTCCAGGTCGCGGCCCGGGTGATCGGCACCGCCGGTCACGTCCATGATTTCGACGATACGCAAGTCAGCCACGATCCCGCGCATGTCTACGGATTGCTGACCCATCCTTCGATCCCGCCGATGAGTGCGGCGCTGGCCGTGTCCGATATGCGCGGTGGCGTGACTGGGCGCGAATTCGTGGCCGCGTTCAATTACGGCTTCGAGCTGGGCTGCAAAATCTCCGAATGGATGCAGCCCGATCATTATCTGCGCGGTCATCACACGTCGGGCACGGTCGGTACGTTCAGCGCCTGCGGCACGGCGTCGATCCTGCTGGGCCTCGACGCCGAGGCGACGTCGCGCGCCTTGGGCATCGCGGCTAGTTTCGCCGCCGGCATCCGATGCAATTTCGGCACGATGACCAAGCCGCTGCATGTCGGCCGTGCGGCGGAGAACGGCGTACTCGCCGCCTTGTTGGCGCAGCGCGGCTACACCGCCGATCCCACGGCGCTGGACGGGCCTTGGGGGTTCCCCGCCGTGCTCGGCGGCGGCTTCTCCCCCGAGAAAATCAGCCAGGGCTTCGGGCGCGAATGGACGATCGTCAATCCCGGCGTGAGCATCAAGCCCTATCCCAGCGGCATCCTGACCCATCAATCGATGGATATGGTGAGGAACCTTGTGTTGCGCGAGAACGTCGACCGGGCGACGGTTGAGCGCATCGACTTTTTCGCCGGCGATAATATCTTGCGCCCGATCCGCTATCGCGTCGCGAAGAACGAGTTGCAGGCGAAATTCTCGATGGCCGCACTCATCTCGATGTTCGTGCTGTATCGCGCGGCGGGGTTGGCGCAGTTCGACGATCATGTGATCGCGTCGCCGGAATTCCAGGCGATGCAGGAACGCGTGCATACCCATGCCGATGCGAAGATCAATGCGATGGGCTTCGACCTGATCCGCTCGCGCGTCGAGATCACGCTGAAAGACGGCAAGGTGTTGAAGGCGGAAGCCGACACGCGCTATCGCGGCGGGCCGTCCTGGCCACTGACCGACGCCGAAGTGCGCGAAAAATACGACGGTTGCGTCACCCGGATCGACACAAAGCTCGCCGATCGTATCGCGCGCGAGACCTTCGCGCTGGCCGATGCCGCGAGCACGGCGCCGTTGCTCGACCTGCTGCGTCAGGCGAAGCCCGCGTGACCGCCAAGTCCTCCATCGGCGATCAGGCGCAAGCGCTGGCGCAACGTCTGCGGGAAATGGCTCTGCCGAAGGACCCAATCGTCGTTTACGGATCGTCGACCGTGCGGCTTTGGCCGGACATCGCGAAGAGTTTGGGGCGTACCGACGCGATTGCCGTGGGCTTCGGCGGCGCCACTCTGCGCGATTGCGTCGCGCATTACGACCTTCTGGTCCGTCCGCTCGCGCCGCGCTTTCTTGTCGTTGCGGCGGGCGCCAACGATATCGAGAAATACGACGCGAGCGCCGAGATAATCCTGGCGACGATCGTCGAGTTGATCGATACGGCGCGCCGCGCGCAACCCGATTTGCCGATCGCGGTGCTGACGATGAAGCCAGCCCCGTTCCACGGGCCGCGTATGGCCGCTTTGCGCGCGACCAACGCGCTGCTCGAAAGGCGTCTGCCGGAAGTACCGGATGTGCGGCTGATCGACATTTTTGCGCCGTTCTTGAACGCGCAAGGCGATGCCGATCCGCGCTTCTACGCCGAGGACCAGCGCCATTTGAACGCCGCAGGTTACGCGGCGTGGAGCGACGCCATCGCGGCGGCGTTGCCGCCGTCGCGTTGAACGAAACGAATAAACAAGGGGGAGGGTTTCATGAACGCTTGGAAAAAGCTGGTTGCCGCTACCGGTCTCGCGTTGCTGGGTGCCGCTGCCCCGGCCGATGCCCAGACGATGTCCGACGCGACGCGCCAAATTTACGAGGCCGCGAAGAAGGAAGGCGAGCTGACTTGGTATGTCAGTCATTTCGGCCTCGATAACGCGACCGCGGTCGAGCAGGCCTTCTACAAAAAATATCCCGGCATCAAGGTCAATGTGGTGCGCGCCACGGCGCAGGTCATCTACCAGCGTCTGAACCAGGATATTCTGGCGAATACGCAGGTCGCCGATGTCTATTCCTCGACCGATAACTCGCATTTCGTGCGCTTGAAGTCGGAAGGGCGCCTGCTGGCGTTTCGGCCGGAGAACGCCGACAAGATTCTGCCGGCCTTCCAAAACATGGATGCGGATAATCAGTATCACGCGACGTCGGGGGCGATCATCGTCATCGCCTACCGTACGGACAAAATATCCGACGCCGATGCGCCGAAGACGTGGACCGATCTGCTCGCCCCGAAGTTTAAGGGCAAGCTGTCCTTCGGACATCCCGCCTATTCGGGCTTCGTTGGCGCTTGGGCGATAGCACTCGAGAAGAAATATGGCTGGAGCTATTTCGAAAAGCTGCGCGCCAACAATCCGCAGATCGGTCGCTCGATCAATGACGTGATTACGATGCTTGATGCGGGCGAGCGTTCGGTCGGCCATGCCGGCGACGGCCCGTTCCGCAAGAAGGAGATCGAGGGTGCGCCGTATCGCACCGTGTTCCCGGAGGACGGCTCGGTCGTCATCCTCGCGGGCTCGGGCATTCTCAAGAACTCCAAGCGTCCGAACGCCGCCAAGCTGTTCATGGATTTCCTGCTCGATGTCGAGCCACAGCAGATCCGCGTCGATATGGATATGGGCATGCCGCTGCGCCCGGAGGTCAAGAACACCCATGGCGGCAAAATGCCCGGTGATGTGAACACCATTCCCGTCTCCGACGACGATCTGAAGGCGCTACCCGCCCTCAACGATCGCTGGCGCCGGACGTTCGGCGGCTGAGGGGCGGTATCGCGTATCAATGGCACAGCTTTCAAGCGCAGTCCGCCGATTACTAGACCCGAGCACGATCGTGTTGGCGGCACTCGCCGCCGCCTTGATCGTGCTCGTCGGTCTGCCACTGTTCAAACTGCTGGGGCTGTCAGTACGCGGGCCCGACGGTTTCACCGTCGATCCGATCGTCTATGCCTTTGGCGAGGTACGTCATCTCGAAGCCCTGGGCCGCTCGATCTTCATCGGCGTGGCGGTGGCGATCATCAGCACTTGCGTCGGCGTCCCGATGGCGTGGCTCGTGTCGCGCACCAATATGCCGGGCGGCAATTTCGTCACGTTGATCGTCGTGGCGATTTTCGTCATGCCGCCATATTTGGGCGCCGTCGCGTGGATGCTGCTCGCTGGGCCCAATGCGGGCTGGATCAACCGTTTCTGGGTATTCCTGGGCGGCGAGGAGCGCTTGCTTAACATCTACTCGATGGAGGGCATGATCTTCCTGATCGCCCTCTATTCGATCCCGTTCAATTTTATCTTCGCCAAATCGGCACTCGACGTCGTGCCGACGGAACTCGAAGACGCCGCCTCGATCCTCGGGGCGAGCCGCTTCGTTGCGACCGTGAAGATCACGCTGCCGATGATCTGGCCGGCGATCCTGGGCGGGGCGATCATTGTGCTGCTGGAATCGATCACGCTATTCGGCACGCCCGCTTTGCTGGGCATTCCCGCCGGGATCACGGTGGCGACGACGCAGCTTTGGCAGTTTTTCGAGTTTCCGCCGCGCTTGGACGCTGCCGCTGCCTATTCGCTGTCGTTGATCGGCGTGACGATCCTGCTGCTGTGGTTGCAGCGCCGTTTCCTGCGCCGCAAGGGTTTCACGGCACTGACCGGCAAAGGCGGGGAACGGCGCCGCGTCGATCTCGGGCGCTGGCGTTGGCCGTCCTTCGGCTTGTGCTTTGCCGTGGGCGCGCTCGCTGTGTTCCTGCCGTTGGTCGTGTTGCTGCAAGCGGCCTTCGCGAAGGCATGGAGCCGAGGATTCCAATTGTCGAACTTCACGTTCCAGAATTTCGACTATCTGCTGTTCAAGAACAGCTCGGCCCTCGGTTCGATCTGGAACACGGTGTGGTTCTCGGGTGTGGCCGCCACCGCCGCCGTGCTGGGCGCGTTGATCGTCGCCTACGCCCAAGCGCGCCGCCTGATGCCGGGTACGGCGTTCCTGCAGTTCCTGTGCATGGTGCCGATCGCCATTCCTGGCATCGTCTTGGCGGTCGCATTCTACGCGACCTTTGCACCGCCGCCATTCTCGCTCTACGGCACGGCGGCGATGCTGATCCTCGCCTTCACGATCCGCAGCCTGCCGGTGGCGTTCATCAACGCCGCCGCGACGGTCAAAAGCCTGAACCCGGAAATGGAGGATGCGGTGCGTATCTTGGGCGGTTCGCGGGCGGTGGTGATGCGCCGGATCGTCGTGCCGCTGGCGAAGGGCGGCTTGATCGGCTCGTGGCTGCTCGTCTTCATCGCCGCTACGCGTGAGCTCAGCACCGCGATCTTTCTGACCGGCCCGAAAACCAAGGTCATGTCCATCGTCATGCTGGATCTGAGCGAGGAAGGGAATTTCGAAGTTCTGTCGGCGCTCGGCGTGTTGCTGCTCGCGGCGGCGGCGATCGTCGTGTGGATCGGTCAGCGCATCGCCGGTCGCGATTTCATGTTGCGGAGACCATGATGGCCTATCTTCGGCTCGACCGGCTTCAATGCCGGTTCGGCGGCTTCACCGCCGTGGACGACCTATCGCTCGATTTCAAGGAAGGCGAGTTCATCGCGCTGCTGGGGCCGTCGGGTTGCGGCAAGACGACGACGTTGCGCGCGATCGCCGGCTTCGTCGAGCCGACGGGCGGCACGATCGCGCTGGGCGGGCGTACGTTGTTCGGCGATGGCGCGACGGTGCCGCCCGAGCAGCGCCAAATGTCGATGATCTTCCAGAGTTACGCGATCTGGCCGCATATGGACGTGTTCGAGAACGTCGCGTTCAGCTTGCGACTGCGCAATTTACCCAAGGCGGAGGTCGAGCGGCGCACGCGGCGCATTCTGCAGATCGTCCATCTCGATCACCTGGCGCAGCGTCTTCCCGCCGAGTTGTCTGGCGGGCAGCAGCAGCGCGTGGCGCTGGCGCGCGCGATCGTCGTCGAGCCCAAAGTCTTGCTGCTCGATGAGCCGTTGTCCAACCTCGATGCCAATCTGCGCGAGGAGATGCGTTTCGAGATCCGCCGTCTGCACGACGAATTCGGCATCACCAGCGTCTACGTCACCCACGACCAGACCGAAGCGATGGTCACCGCCGACCGGATCGTGGTGATGAACAAGGGCCGCATCGAACAGGCCGATGCGCCTAAGCGCGTCTACGATCATCCGCAGACGCGCTTCGTTGCGGGCTTCATCGGCCGGACAAATTTGATCGACGGGCGTTTCGCCGACGGCGGCTTTACGGCGGGTGGAATCGCGATCCCGTTCGCGTCGCCTGTCGAAGGCGCAACGGCGTTGTCGATCCGGCCGCATCGCATTGGCTTGTTGCATCCAAAGGGGATGGCGAAGGGCATGTACGACATCGACGGCACGCTGCGCCGCCGCGTGTTCCTGGGCGAGACCTGGGAATACGAAATCGACGTGCCCGGTCTGGCGGCACCCTTACGCGTGTCGCGCCCGTCCGACGAAATCTTCGAGAGCGGGGCGGCGGTGCGGCTTTCGTTGGTGCCGGATGCGATGGTCAGCGTTCGCTAAAGGGAGGATGGAAACTTGGCTCTCGATCTCGGCATCGGCGGTTTGCGCGTTCTCGTCACCGGCGCTAGCTCCGGTATCGGCGCGGCAAGTGCGCGCGCTTTCGCGGCATGCGGTGCGCGCGTCGCGATCCATTATTCCAGCAACAAAGCGGGGGCCGCCGATCTGGCGGCGGCGATCGGCGCCGTGGCGGCCGTCTCGGGGGATTTGAAGAAGCGCGGTGCCGCGGCGAAGATCGTCGATGAAGCCGCCGCCGCCCTCGGCGGGTTGGACGTGTTGGTCAACAATGCGGGGGCACTGGTCGGGCGCACACGGCTCGAGGCGTTCGACGACGCGATCTACGACGACGTTATGGCGCTGAACGTGCGCGGCGTGGCCGAAGCTGCACGCGCGGCGTATCCTTATCTCGTCAAATCGTCGTCGGCGTCGATCGTCAATGCCGGGTCGATCGCCGGGCGCAACGGCGGGGCGCCGGGTTCGGGGTTCTACGCGGCGGCGAAAGCGGCGGTGCACAGCCTGACGCGCTCGATGGCCAAGGAATTCGCGCCCGCCGGCATTCGCGTCAACGCAATGGCGCCGGGCGTGATCGAAACGCCCTTTCACGCATCGACGCCGCCGGACATGCTCGAGACTATGCGCAAGACGATCCCGATGGGCCGCCTTGGTCGCGCGGAGGATTGCTGCTATCCGGTCGTCTTCCTTGCTTCGCCGGTGCTGGCCGGTT
Source organism: Tagaea sp. (assembly GCA_965228135.1). GTDB lineage: Bacteria > Pseudomonadota > Alphaproteobacteria > CACIAM-22H2 > CACIAM-22H2 > Tagaea. Next base: position 1,629,069 of record OZ245798.1, on the reverse strand, counting down.
ATATCACCGGCCAAATCCTCGACGTGAACGGCGGACAATTCATGCCCTGACATGCGGATGCCCGTTTCGCTCTCGGTGCGCCTATAAGCGTGGGTGGAAGATGACCCTTCGATGGATCAGGCAAGCGCAATGCTCTCTTGATCTGATCGGCGCAGTTTTTGTCGTACCGTTCCGTCACGTGCTCGCCGCCGCGAGAAAATGAAGAACCGTGCTCTGGAAAATCAACTTCGGGCTTCGGCGACTAATCAGCGCAGCGTGCGTTCTTTGCCGTCCTGCACCACATGCTTCGGCGTCATCGCGGCGACCCAATAGCTGAGTTCGCCGGGATTGGCGGTCGGCCAAATGGCGAGATCGGCGGCTTTCCCGGTTTCGAGCGTGCCATGTGTCTGCGCCATGCCCAAGGCCGCCGCCGCGTGCCGCGTGACGCCGGCGAGCGTTTCCTCGGGCGTCATCATGAAGAAGGTGCACGCCATGTTCATTGCGGTCAGCAGCGACGCGAGCGGGCTGGAACCGGGATTGAAATCGGTCGAAACCGCCATCGCCACGCCGTGCTTGCGGAACAGATCGATCGGCGGCTTGGTCGTTTCGCGCAGATAGTAATAGGCGCCGGGCAGGATGACAGCGACGGTGCCGGCTTCGGCCATCGCGGCGATCCCCGTTTCGGAGGCGTATTCGAGATGCTCGGCGGATAGCGCGCCGTAGCGCGCTGCGATCTCGGCGCCACCGAAGGCGGAAACCTGATCGGCATGTAGCTTCACGGGTAAACCCAGGGCACGCGCCGCGTCGAAAACGCGCGCGGTTTGCGCGTGGGTGAAGCCGATACTGTCGCAGAAGCCATCGACCGCATCGACCAGGCCTTCGCGTGCTAGGGCAGGCAACATCCGTTCTGCGATCTCGGCAATATAATCGTCGGCTTTGCCGGCGAATTCGGGCGGCACGGTATGCGCGCACAACGCCGTCGTCTTGATCGTTACCGGCATTTCGCGGCCCAGGCGGCGCGCCACGCGCAGCATGCGCGCCTCGCTGTCGAGATCGAGGCCGTAACCCGACTTGATCTCGATGGTCGTGACACCTTCGGACATCAGGCGCCGCACGCGCCATAACGCGGCAGCGAACAGCGTCTCCTCGTCGGCGGCGCGCGTTTTGCGGACCGTGGCGCGAATGCCGCCGCCCGCGCGTTGGATTTCCTGATAGGTCGTGCCGGTCAAGCGCAGCTCGAATTCGTCGGCGCGGTCGCCGCCGAAGACCAGATGGGTGTGGCAGTCGATCAACCCCGGTGTGACGCAAGCCCCGCCCAGATCGCGCGCGAGGGCCGCCTTTCCGACGGGCAAGGCCGCGCGGGGACCGATATAGGCGATCTTGCCGTCGGCGACGGCGATCGCCGCGTCGTCGATCAGGCCGTAGGGCACGCCCGGCGCCATCGTCGCCGCACGGCAATTCGTATAGAGCAGATCCCATTGCACGGTCATGGCGCGATCCCGTCCAGGAAGTCGGCGAAGATGTCGCGGCCTTGGATCGGCGCACTCCCCATCGCCAGCGACAAGGCGAAAGACAGCAGAACCACGTCGGCCGGGCGCGGATTGGCCGCGTCGCCCAACAGGTTCAATACCAGCGTGGGGCAAGCGAACAGGGCGACACGCAAAGTCTCGCGCCAATCGTCGGGCAGCAACCCTTGCGCCTTCATCGCCTTCAAAAGCGGGCGCCAGAGCAAGTCGCGCTTCGCTTCCAGAAAGGCCGTCCGCATCCCATCCAGGCGCCAATCGTGTTCGATCACGATCTTGCCGCCGCCGTAGCGTGCGCCGACACCGAAACGCCCGCCCGCCTCGGCGGGGTGATAAAGCCAAAACGGATGGGCGAAGATGTTGTGGACGGTCGCCTTTACCTCGGCCAGCAAAGCGGGGATTTCGGTCCCTGCGAAAGCGGGGTCGAACATCACCAGCCGCGCGGCATCGCCGTCGCGCTCGACCCAAACATTCGCGTTATGCGCATCGCCATGCGCGACGACGCCGCCGAACCGCGCCAAGCGGCGCGGCTCAAGCAGGCGCAACGCCCGCGCGAACACGCCATCCAGCGTATCGGCATATTCCACGCCGTTGATGATCCAGCGCGCGGCGGCGAAATCCCGCCAATGAACGGCAGCACCCGCGATCTCGACGCTGCGCCCTTCGTGGAAGCGGCGAACACGACCGCCGACAAGCGTCGGCGTTTCGGGCTCGCACAGCCGCGCATGGAACAGGCGATGGATCGGCTCGTCGGCGACTTTGGCGGGTTCGGCCGCGTGCAGCGTACGCAGATAGATTTCCGCGACCCGCGTGTCGAAATCGCGTTGCGCTGCGGTCAACAGGGCCGGGTCGGACGCATCGGGTTCGCCGCGCGCGATCGCCAGCAGCGAGGCGGCGAGCGTTTTCTCGTGCCGGATGCGATAGAGCAAAATCTGGCGTCCGGGATCGCGGCAGATGCGCACCGGCACATCGACGTCGTAGCCGTGGAGCTTCAGCAGTTCGCCCCGGTAATACTCGGCGACCGTTTCTTCCTCGCCTTCCTCCTGATGGAGTTTGAAGAAGAACTCGCCGTCGTCGGTGCGCACCCGGCCGTTCAGCGAATTGAGGCTGGTCCAGTCGTAGTTCAATTTGGCGTCGCGCACGCCGATCGCGAAATTCTCCGCGACCAGCCGCGCGATCGCGCGTTCGGCTTGCGCGATGTTCCCGCTTTTTGCCAGCGCGCGCGCTTCGGCCGTCGGATTTGCCGCGTGCATGTTTAGCCCAGCGTCAATTCGGGCACGAGATCGCGGAAGAATCCGCTCTCGATCAATTGCGTCGCGGCGGCAATATCGGGCGCGAACTCGCGATCGCGATCGAGATGCGGCACTTTCGCGCGTACGGCCTCGTGGGCTTTCAGCAGAATGGGCGAGGTCTTCAGCGGAGCGAGATAATCGAGCCCTTGGCACGCGGCCAGCAACTCGATCGCCACGATCCCCGCCGCATTCGATGCCATTTCACCCAAGCGCCGCGCGGCGTAGGTCGCCATCGAGACGTGATCCTCCTGGCCTGCGGCGGTCGGAATGCTGTCGACCGTGCCGGGATGCGACAGGCATTTATTTTCCGACGCCAAAGCGGCGGCCGAGATTTGCGCAACCATGAAGCCCGAGTTGAGGCCGGGATTGTCGGTCAGGAAAGCGGGCAGGCCGCTCAACGCGCTGTCCATCAGCAAGGCGGTGCGCCGCTCGGACATGCCGCCGATCTCCGCGATCGCCAGCGCCAGCGTATCGGCGGCGAAGCCGACCGGCTCGGCGTGGAAATTGCCGCCGGACAGGATTTCACCGGTATCGGCGAACACGATCGGATTGTCGGATACGGCGTTGGCTTCGATCGTCAAGGTCGCGGCGGCGTTGCGGATGAGGTCGAGGCACGCCCCCATCACCTGCGGCTGACAGCGCAACGAATACGGATCCTGTACGCGATGCTCGTTGCGATGCGATGCCCCGATGCCGCTGCCGTCGAGCAAGCGGCGATAGGCTGTGGCGACATCCATCTGCCCGCGATGGCCGCGTGCGGCATGGATGCGCGGATCGAAGGGCGTGGAAATGCCCTTGCACGCTTCCAGCGACAACATGCCGGTGACGATGGCCGCGGCGAAAACATTTTCCGCTGCGAACAGCCCGGAAAGGGCGAGTGCGGTCGTGACTTGCGTGCCGTTGAGAAGGGCGAGCCCTTCCTTCGGGCCCAGGCGCAACGGCGCAACCCCGGCGGCGACCAGTGCGGCATCGCCGCCAACGGTCTTGCCGCCGATACGCGCCGTGCCGCGCCCGATCAATACGGCCGACATATGCGCGAGCGGCGTGAGATCGCCGGAGGCACCCACCGAACCCTTCGCGGGCACGCAAGGATAGGCTTGTGCCGCAAGCAGGGCGAGCAGCGAGCGCACGATACTCTCGCGCACAGCCGAATGGCCGCGCGCAAGCCCGATTGCTTTCAACGCCAGGACGAGGCGTATGACGGAATCATCCAGCAACGGCCCGGATCCAGTGCAATGCGACAGCACGAGATTGAGCTGCAGTTGATCCAAGCTCGCGTCGTCGATGCGCTTTTGGGAGAATTTGCCGAAGCCGGTATTGACGCCGTAGATCGGCTTGCCTTCGCCCAGGCGGCGGGTCAGCGCGTCTGCCGAACCCGCGATGCGGTCCCAATCGTCGGCGGCGAAGTCGAGCATGCATGGCGCTTGGGCGATCGCGCGCAACGTCGCGACCGGTACCGCACCGGCGGAAAGTCGAAGTGTCTGGGTCATGCGCCGCGCCGCTTCTTGCCGCCGGTGGGGCGGGGGCCGGAAAATGCCTGTGAAGCCGCATCGTCGGCCATGCGGCTCGACAAGGGCAGGGAATTGGGGCGCTGCCCCAGGCTGTCGAGGCGATACCGGCTGCCGAGCGCATAGCCGGAACCCGGGAACAGGAATTGGCTGCTGGTCGCCAGCGTATCGCCGGCCCATGTACGCCGGAACAGCAGCAAGCACGGCTCGCCGTCGGGCACTTCCAGAAGTTCACGCGCCTGCGGATTGGGCAAAACGGCGTGGATGATATGCTCGATCTCCGTCGCCTCAACGCTGCCGCGCAGATAGCGATAGGGCGTGACCTTGGAGAAATCGACGCTGATATAATTCGGGAACACCGCGGGATCGATCCAGCGTTCCTCGAGTTGGACGGGCGTGTCGTTCTCGCGATGGACGATCAGCGAATGGAACACGCGCAAACCCGCGCGCATGCCGATGGCTTCGGCATCGGATTTTTCCAGCGTGATCGTTTCCAGCACCTTCATCTCGGCGCTGTGGCGGTTGCCGCGCGCCTCGATTTCCTCGGCGATATCGCGCATCTCGAGCAGGGCGGATTGAGGCTTCGTCTTCGACACGAAGGAACCCACACCTTGCCGGCGCACGATGATCCCGGCCGCAGTCAATTCGCGCATCGCGCGGTTGACGGTCATCTTGGAGACGCCAAGCTGTTCGACAAGCTCGATCTCCGACGGCACGCGCCGCCCGGCTTCCCATTTGCCGGATTGGATGTGGTCGGTGATGAAGCGCTTCACCTGCTCGTAGGCGGGCATCGTGTCGTCGTACTCGTTCATTGTTGCCTCGTCTCGATCATGTCCGCGCCAGGCAAGAAGGGCCCAACGCGCCGTAGGTTTTGTAGGAAAGGATGAATTCCTGGTGGCCGAGCGCTTCCGATTTCGTTTCCGCACCCCGGCAGATATCCGCGATCGCGTCGCGGATCTGCGCGCCAACCTGATCGAGCGTCGCGGCACCGGAAAGAATGGCGCCGGCGTTGATATCCATATCGTCGCCCAGCCGTTCGAACGTGTCGGGATTGGCGCAGATCTTCACGACCGGTGCGATGGCCGAGCCGACGACCGATCCGCGCCCGGTGGAGAACAGTAGAATCTGCGCGCCGCAGGCGATCAGTTCGGCGAGCTTGGCGTTGTCGTTGACGTTGGGATAACCGAAAACGGGCGCGCCTTCGGGGATGTCGTCGACCAGGAACAATCCGCCACGCGCCGGGCGCTCGCACGGGCGCAGCACGCCCATGATCGCGGAATCGCCCGATTTGGCGTAGGCGCCCATCGATTTCTCCTCCTGCGTCGTCAGGCCGCCTTCGGCGTTGCCCGGCGCGAAGCTGCCATGTCCCATGGCGTGATCGTAGGTCGCCGCCTTCGACAGGCAGCGATAAACCTCGTCAGCCACGGCCGGATCAGGCGAGCGCGAGGCCATGAAGTCCTCGCAACCGACAAGCTCTCCCGCTTCGGTAAAAATACACGCCGTGCCGTCGCGGACAAGCGTGTCGAAGCAACGGCCGATCGCGGGATTTGCGGTGATTCCGCTGGTTCCGTCGGACCCGCCGCAAATCGTCCCGACGATCAAATCGGCCCAAGCAAGGGGGACTCGGGGTGTGGCTTTAAGCGACTCGAGCGTCGCGGCAACCCAGCGCCGCCCAGTCTCGATCGTTCGCCTTGTGCCGCCGGTTTCCTGGATCGTCAGTGTCGTGGTCGGGCGGCCCGATGCGGCGATCGCCGATCCGAGTTCGCCGCGATCGAAGCCTTCGCAGCCGAGCGAGACCAGCGCAACGGCGCCTACATTCGGATGGGTGCACAAAGCGCGCATCATCGCGAAGGCGTAGTCGTTGGGGTAGCAGCCGGGGAAACCGATCACCTGCACCTTCTGGGGTGCGAAAGCCGACGCAATCTCCCGCGCGACGAAATGCGCACATTCGACGAGATAGACGACGAGGATCGTATCGCGCACGCCCTTACGGCCGTCGGAACGCAAATAGCCGATCATTCCGTCCTCCCCAGATAGCGGTGTGCGGCGTCCAGCGTATAGGTCGGCAGATAGCCGCTTTTCATGTTGTGGACATGAACATGCTGGCCACGGCCGATCGCGCGCGTGGCGATGCCGATACGCGCACCGTATTTGACGATGTCGGCGCCCGCCGCGATGTCGTGGCGCGCGACCTTGTGGCCCAGCGCCACGTTCGCATCGAGACCCAGCGGCGCGCCGTCGACGATCAGCCTTTCGCCCGCCGCTAGATCGGCGCAGGCGACGCAAACGTTGTCGCGCGGGGATAGCGCGATCAATCGCGGATCGTCGGCAACGCCCATCAGATCACCCGTTCAGCATCGGCGTGTGCAGCCCGGCGCGGCGCGCGGTTTCGCGTGCGATCGGATAACCCGCATCCGCGTGGCGCACCACGCCGATCGCCGGATCGGCGTAGAGGCAGCGCGAGATGCGATCGGCGGCGGAATCGCTGCCGTCGGCGACGATCGTCATGCCGGCGGAAATCGAGCCGCCCATGCCGCTGCCCCCGCCTTGATGGATCGTCACGAGATCGGCGCCATTGGCGACATTGGCCAGCGCGTTGAGCAGCGGCCAATCGGCGACCGCGTCGCTGCCGTCGAGCATGCTTTCGGTTTCGCGCGTCGGCTGGGCGACCGATCCGGTGTCCAGATGGTCGCGCGACATCGCGACGGGGCCCTTCAGCTTGCCGGTCCGCACCATGTCGTTGAGGATCAGGCCGAGCTTGTCGCGTTCGCCCAACCCCAGCCAGCAGGTACGCGACGGCAGGCCCTGGATCGGCACGCGGGTTTCGGCGATGTCGAACCAGGTGTTGAGCTGTTCGTCGGCCGGGAAAGCGGCGCGCGCGGCGGCATCGGTCGCTTTCAGATCCTCGGGATCGCCCGACAAGCAGACCCAACGGAAGGGCCCGCGCCCGGCGCTGAAACTGTCGCGGATATAAAGCGGCACGAAACCTTGCATGTCGAAGGCACTGTCCACGCCCGCTTCCTTGGCGTGGCCGCGCAGATTGTTGCCGTATTCGAAAATCGTGGCGCCCTGCGCCTTGAAGGCCAACAATGCGCGCATATGCCGGGCCATCGCCGCCATGCTGGCCGCGATATAGGCCTTGGGATCGCGATTGCGGAACTCGATCGCGGCAGCCACATCGTAACCGTCGGGGATATAGCCGTTGAGCGGATCATGCGCCGAGGTCTGATCGGTGACGGCGGCGGGGGCGAGGCCGAGCTTCAACAAGGTTTCGAGCGACGTGGCCGCATGGCCGACGACGCCGATCCCCAGCGTTTCGCCGCGTGCGGCGGCCGCTTCGGCCAGACGCTTGGCTTCTTCGAGCGACGCGGCCTTCACGTCGCAATAGCCGGTGGCGATGCGCCGATCGATGCGCGCGGGGTCGATCTCGATCGCGATGCACACGCCGCCCGCCATCTTGACGGCCAGCGGCTGCGCCCCGCCCATGCCGCCCAAGCCGGCGGTGACGAGAATTTTGCCTTTCAGCCCTTGCGCGCCGAAGCGCTTGCCGCAGGCGGCGAAGGTTTCGTAGGTGCCCTGCAGAATGCCTTGCGTGCCGATATAGGCCCAGGTGCCGGCGGTGTATTGGCCGTACATCATCAGGCCGCGCCGCTCGAGCTCGCGGTAATGCTCCCAATTCGCCCATTTGCCGACGAGATTGGTGTTCGCGGTGATGACGCGCGGGGCAGTCGGCGAGGTGCGGAACACCGCGACCGGTTTGCCCGATTGAATCAGCAATGTTTCGTCGTCGGCGAGGTTCTTCAGCGTCTCGACGATCCGGCGATAGCAATTCCAGTCGCGCGCCACGCGCCCCGACCCGCCATAGACGATAAGCTGCTGCGGCTTCTCGCCATTGGTCAGCGTGTTCTCGAGCATGCGCAGCAGGCCTTCCTGCCGCCAGCCCTTGCAGCGCAATTCGGGGCCCCGGCCCAGTTCGATCGGCTCGTTGATAAGATCGGTCATCGACGGTTTTCCTCGAACCAGGTCGCCGCTGTGGTCGCGTAGACGCGAATGGCTTGGAGATATTCCTCGATCGACACGTATTCGTCGTCCCAATAGCAGAACTTCGAACCGGGTCCGTAGGTGATCGACGGAATGCCCGCTTCGATCATCACCGGCGTATCGGGCCAAGCGGGATGGCAGGCGCGCGTCGCTTCCTTGCCCGCGAAGGCGGCGTGGGATGCGCTGACCGCATCGACGATCGGATGGCGCACCCAATCCATGGCGCTACGCGGATTGCGGATGCAGGTTTCTTCGGGTTCGACCGTCGCGTTGAAGGTCGGATCGGCCGCGTGCAGTTTGTCGAGGATCGCTTGGATGTCGGCCAGCACCGACGCCGCACTCGCCGACGGGCTGAAGCGCACATCCACGGTCACGTCGCAAATCTCGGGGATCAGGCAACGGCGCAAGCCGCCTTTGACCATCGAGACGTTGACGATCTTCTCCGGCCCGTAGCTGTCATGGCCAGGCTTCGTGAAGGAATTCTTCTTCAACTCGGCGATCAGCGGCACGATCTTCTCGATCGCGTTGACGCCCATATGCGCGGCCGTCGAATGCGCCGACACGCCCTTGATATGGACGGTCATGTAGAGAATGCCGCGCTGGGACGAGCAAATATCGAGATCGGTCGGCTCGCACACGATGCCGGCCTCGTGCTTTTCGCCGGCGTCGAGATAACGGCGCGTTCCTTCGCCGCCTTCGAAATGGTTGGGCACGCCCAGTACGACGATCTCGCCGCCTTTCGGCAGGCCAAGTTCGGCGAGCACAGTCGCCGCGACGATCATCGCCGTCGTACCGCCTTTCATGTCGGTCGAGCCGGGGCCGTAGACCTTGCCGTCGCGCACCGGCACGCTGAAAGGATCGAAGCTCCACGAGCGCGAGGGCGGATAGACGTCGAAATGGCCGCAGAGCAGCATGCGCCGACCGCTCGACGGATCGCCGACGCGCCCCAGAACATTGGGCGCCCCCGGCGTGCCGGAATCGGGCAAGGAGGCGCGCACGCCCGACGCAGCGAGCTTGTCATGGAGCACGCCCGCCATGCGCGCGAGCTGCGGCACGTCGCCCCAGATCGACGGCACCGAGACGACTTGGCGTAGGAACTCGACCATGGCGTCGCGGTTCTTCTCGACGTGATCGGCGACCTGCTTGGCGATCGTTTGCTTGTCCATGACGTTCTCCGCTCAGGCTTGCGACAGCCATTGTTCGAGATTGATCTCGTCGGCACCGACCAGCCGCTTGCGCTCGAACTCGGCGCGGCGCGCGAAGGGCACGCACGCGTCGATGCCCATGCGACCCCAATGGTCCTTGTGCGGATCGCGATAGAAGGTCGGCGTTTCCGGCACGATGATCGTGTCGCGATCGGGACGCGCACGGGTCAAGATCGCCCAGAACACGTCGTTGAAGTCGTAAAGATCGACGTCCTCGTCGACGACCGTGACGTATTTCGCCCAAGTCGGTTCGGCGCCCAGCACGGCTTGCAGCACCTGGCGCGCATGGCCTTCATATTGCTGTCGGATCTGCACCACCGCATGGAAGGCGAAGGGCAGGCAGATCACGTCGATGATGCCGGGCAGGATCGCGTTGATGCGCTGGAAGATATTCGCGGCGATGGTGATTTCCAGCGTCAGCACTTCCTCGGGCGAGCCGCACAGGATGCTGTGGAACACGGCATTCGGCCGCGCGGTCACGCCGAGCACTTCGAATACGGCGTTGTTGTCGACCGGCACGTAATAACCCATGAACTCGCCGAACGGGCCTTCGGGGCGGCGTTCGTTGGGCAGGAATCGGCCTTCGATCACGATCTCGGTATTGGCGGGCACTTTCAGGTCGATATGCTTGCAGGGACGCATCTCGATCGGCTCGCCGCGCAATTGAGCCGCGACTTCGACTTCGTCGGCGTCGTAGGGCAGCGGCGTCGCGGCCGTCAGGAACAGCTGGGGCGGCGGGCCAATCAGCATCGCCGCTTCCAGCGGCTTGCCCATCTTCTCCGCCTTCTCGTGATACATCGTCAAATGATGGCGCGGGGCGAGGCGTACGCGCAGTTCCTCGTCGCTCACATACATCGAGCGGTGGAAGGAGAGGTTGCGCACCTTGGTTTCCGGTTCTTCGGCCAGGAAGATCGCCGAAGTGAAATAGGGGCCGGCGTCGCGCTCGGAATAGGTGATGAGCGGCAGATCGCTGACCTTCACGTCTTCCAGATCCGTTGGCAGCGGCACTTGGCGGATCGGCGGTTCCTTCAGCTTGGTGCCGAGCGTGGTGAGCTGATGCCATTTGCGGCAGAAATCCGTCGGCTTGATGCCCAGGATCTGCGCCAGCCTTGCGCGGTTGCTGTAGATCGAGGTCAGAACGGGAAAGCGCGAGCCCGTGACCTTTTCGAACAGCAGCGGCTTGTCGTGCTTCTTCTGCACGAGATCGGTGATTGCGGCGAGCTGATGCTTGGCATGCACCTCGCGCTCCACCTTCAGAAGCTGGCCTTGGGCTTGGAGGGATTTCATGAACTCGCGCATCGAAACTTTCCTTCTTGAGCCTTATTTCGTGAATGCCGAAAGGCCGATCATTCGCTCCACCGCGAAAATCAGCAGGATCGAGAACAGGATGGTGATGGTCGAGACCGCGGCGATCAGCGGTTCGAACTGCCATTGCAGATAAAAGAAGATCTCGACCGGCAGCGGCGCGAATTCGGGCGTCGATAGGAAGATCGACAGCGGATAATTGTTCCAGGACACGATGAAGCTGAGCAGCGCGCCGCCGGCCACACCCATGCGCACCTGGGGAAAAGTGATCTTGAAGAAGGCGCGCACCGGATGCTCGCCCAGCATGATCGCGGCTTCCTCCAGCGACGGATCGGTGTTCTGGAGATTTGCCATGATGGTGCGCAACGGGAAGGGCAAGGTGATGATGATGTGCCCGATGGTGAGCGCCAGGAACGAGCGGCCGATGCCGATCGTGATCGCGGCCTGATAGATCGCAAGACCGATGACGACCGTGGGGATCAGCAACGGCGACATCAAAAGCTGCGTGACCACGCCTTTGCCGCGGAACGGGTAACGCACGATCGCCATGGCGGCGCATAGCGCCACGCCGGCCGATACGGCGGCCGCGACGACGCCGATCTGGATGCTGAGAAAGAACGCGCGCACGAAATTATCGGCGGCGAAGGCGCGCTTGTACCACTCCAGCGTGAAGCCTTCCGGCGGGAAGACGATATGCCGGGGATTGAACGACGACGCGACGATCACGACGATCGGCGCGATCATCACCGCGATCCAGAACAGGCCGAAGATGGCGAGTGCGATGCGGGCGGGGCTGCGGAAGCCGGAATCGGCGTACATGTTTAGCGCACTCCCGCGGCGCGGTTGAGCGCCAGCGTCACGACGGCGAGGGAGATCAACGTCGCGCCGAGCAGAATGAAGCTCATCGCCGAAGCGAAGGCGACGTTGCCGGAGACGTTGGCGGTCCGGTAGATCAGCATGCCCAGCATCGGCACCTTGCCGCCGCCCAGAAGCTGCGGAATGGCGAAGGAGGCGATCGAAATGCAGAAGATCAGTACGAAACCGCTGAGCACACCCGGCAGGGTCGCCGGGAAGATGACGCGGCGGAAGACGTAGGGGCCGCTCGCGCCCAGGGAATATGCGGCTTCGACCTGGCGCTGATCGATCTGCTCGATCACGCCGATCATCGCGATGACGAAGAAAGGAATGGCGAGATAGGTGAGGCCGATGACCACGCCCGTCTCGTTATAGAGAAGCTGCAAGGCGGGCAGGCCGATATACTGCGCCAAGCCCACGATCGGTCCGTTGTCGAACAGCAGCAACATGATGCCGAAGACGCGGATGACAGTGTTGAGCCACAGCGGACAGACGATCGCCGCGATCAGCGCCGCCTTGAATTTCTGATTGCGCGTCTGCGCCACGAAGAAGGCGAGCGGATACCCGATCAGGACGGCGAGAAAGCAGGACAGCAGCGACACGCGCACCGTCGTCCACAGGATGCGCTCGAGATAGAAAACGTCGCCCAGAAAGCGCGTGTAATTCTCCGCGCTCATCGGGCCGAGGAAGACCGGCTGCTGACCGGGCGGCGTGACGCTGAACTGGGCGAGCCACGCGAGCGGAAAGCCGAACAATCCGATCAGGATCAGCGCGGAAGGCAACAGCAGCAGCCAATGCGGCGCAATCGCCGGCAGGAAACGCCGGGGCGGTGCGGCGGTGATAGGGGCGGGGGCGGTCATTGCGCCGCCTTGGGCACGAGGCAGCCACCGTCGAAGCGGACATGCGCGAACTCACCGCCGTCCAGCGGGGTGCGGCTGTCGAGGAACACGTCGCTGCCGTTGTCGAGCAACAATTGGTAGCGATAGACGTTCCCGAGGAATAGGAATTCGACGATGCGCGCTCGCATCGCACCGGCCTCGCCGGGCGAAGCGAGGGCGACTTCCTCCGGCCGCACAGCGAGAAGGGCGCGTCCGCCATGCGCGACCGCATCCCTGCGGCGCAGCTTGGATACGTGCACTTCCATGCCGTCGGTGGTGCGCAACCGCGCGGCTCCGTCGGCATTGGCGCCATCAAGCGCCACGTCGAGAAACGTCGCCTTGCCGATGAAGCGCGCGACGAATTCCGTGCGCGGCTCGAAATAGATTTCATGCGGCGAGCCCTGTTGCTCGATCTGGCCGAGATTCATCACCACGATGCGATCGGACAGCGACAGCGCCTCGTCCTGATCGTGGGTCACGTAGATCGTGGTCTGGGCGATGCTGCGTTGAAGATGCTTCAACTCCAGACGCATGTCTTCGCGCAGCTGACGATCGAGATTGCTGAGCGGTTCGTCGAGCAACAGCAGCGGCGGGTTGATGACCAGTGCCCGGGCCAGCGCCACGCGCTGCTGCTGGCCGCCGGACAATTCGCGCGGCGTGCGCTGTGCAAGGCCGCCGAGATGCAAGCGTTCGATGGCGGAGGTGACGCGCGTGGCGATCTCGACTTCCGGCACCTTGCGCACGCGCAGGCCGAAAGCGACGTTTTCGAACACGCTCATATGCGGCCACAGTGCGTAGCTTTGGAACACCATGCCGATGCCGCGATGGCGCGGCGACACATGTGTCATGTCCTGGCCGTCGATATGGATCGAGCCGCTATCGGCCTTGAGGAACCCCAAGACGATACGCAATGTCGTCGTCTTGCCGCAGCCGCTATGCCCGAGCAGCGATACGAACTGGTTGCGCTTGATGTCCAGCGACACGCCTTTCAGGACGCGGACGGCGCCGTATCGTTTCTCGAGATTGCGGACGGAGACGAAGGAGTCGGACATCGGGCTGATCCAGTGGCTGCTTAATCGTATCGAGGAAGATTCGCGGCCGGCGCATCATGGGGAACGCGCCGGCCGCGATCGCGAGGCGGAGCGCCTTAGCGGAAGGCGACTTCCTTGTTCCAGCGCTCTTCCCAAGAGCGGTTATTGGCGTCGATATATTCCCAATCGACGTTGATCAGGCTTTCGATCGCGTCCTTGCCGTGCGGCACGCGCGCGGCGACTTCGGGTTCGAGCACCGTCTTCGAGTTCGCCGTGCCGTAGTTCATGATCTTGGCGAGATTGACGGCGATCTCGGGGCTCAGCAGGAAGTTGACGAGCTTCATCGAGAGCTCGGTGTTGGGGCGCCCGGCGACGACCTGCAACGTGCCGATCAACGCGAACCCGCCCGGCTTCGGATTGACGAATTTGACCGGCAGGTTCTGGTCGGTCGCGAGCCAATTGGCGCGGCCATTGGTGCAGGTCGAAGCCCAGACCTGTCCGGTGCGGAACAGCGTCGAGAGATCGCCCCAGTTTTCGTAGTACTTGGCCACGCTCGGCGCGAGTTCGGACATCTTCTTGAAGCCGGCGTCGGGTTTGCGTTCGTCGCCGCCGTTCAACTTGGCCATCGTTACCAGCAGGCTGATCGAATCGACGCGATAGCTGCGGATGCTGACGCGGCCCTTCAGATCATTGCGCCAGAGATCGGACCAGTTCTCGATCGGACCCGTGCGGCCGGGCAGGTAGCAGACGCCGAAACTGCCGTAGAACAAGCCGACCTGATAGGGGTCCATCGCCGCGACGGGATAAAGATCCGCCATGTTGGGGATCTTCGACTTGTCGAGCGGAACCAGCAGCTTCTCCTTTTGCATTTGATAGGAGTAGACCGGGTCGGTGATCAGAACGTCGACTTCCTTGTTGCGCGCCATCGTCACCGTCGGCGCGCCGAGCCCAGCGACGATGTTGACGCGCACGTTGTTCTCGCGTTCGAATTTCGGCAGATGCGGCTCGAACACGGCCTTCATGGGGCCGAGTTCCGTGGCGTTCATGGTGATCGTCGTCTGCGCGGCGGCGGTACCGGACATCTGGCACGCGAAAGCTGCTGCGAAGGCGACGGAAAGGCTTCCCTGTATGCGCATTTTCCTTCCTCCTTGCCTGATCGGGTGGTCGGTTGAATTCACGCGGCGGTATCGGACGGGGCCGTGGCGCGCGCGGCGTTTTCGAACGCCGCGAGAAACTGGTCGTTATCCTCCGCATGGCCGATGCTGACGCGCAGCCATGTCGCGAAATTCCCGCCCCAGGGTTTGACAATCACCCCTTGGCGAAGCAGCGCTTGGGCCATGGCGGCGGCCGGACGCTTGGCGTCGAAGAACAGGAAATTCGCCCGGCTTGGCGCCGGTTCGTGGCCCATCGCCGTCAGTGCGCGGGCGACGCGATCGCGTTCCGCGAGCGTGGCGGAAACGGTTTTGGCGACCGCCGCTTGATCTGACCACGCTGCACGTGCGGCGATCTGGGCAAGGCGATTGACGTTGAACGCCGTGCGTACGAGATCGAGATGCCGCGCGAAGGCGGATTCCGATGCGACGCCGTAGCCGACGCGCAAACCCGCGAGCCCGTAGGCTTTTGAAAACGTCCGCAAGGCGAGATAGCGTTTGCCCATCCGGTCGAGCATCGGAATGCTTTCCGGATAGTCACCGCCGCGCGCGTATTCGTAATAGGCCTCGTCGGCGACGATCACCGTGTCGGCATGGGCGGCGGCGCAGATCGCTTCGAACTCCGCCGCCGGAATGGCGTTGCCGGTCGGATTGTTCGGATTGCACAAAAACAGGAGTTTGGTGCGCGCCGTCAACGCGGCGATCGTGGCGGCGGCGTCGAGCGAAAGATCGGCTTTGCGCGGCACGTCGATGATCGTCGCCCCCATCACGATCGCGTTGTCGCGATAGACGGAGAAGGTGGGGGAGGAAAGTACGACTTCGTCGCCGGGATTGATGAAGCAGCGGCAGGCGAAAGCGAGAATATCCTCGGAACCGTTGCCGAAAATCATGCGATCGGGGGCGACATCCAGCGACCGTGCGATGTCTTCGCGCAGATCCCGGCAGTTCGGATCGGGATAATGTTCGAGGGAAGCGGCATCCGCCAAAGCGGTGCGCACGCGCGGGCTGGGGCCGTAAGGGTTCTCGTTGCTGCCGAGCTTGGCGATGCGTGGCGGCGCGTAGAGTCGGCGGATTTCCTCCACCCCCAGGCCGGCATTGTAGGGCACGAGAGTCGTGACCGCCTCGCGATACAGCGCGCCTGCTCCATTTCCGTCGTCGGCCTTTTTTGTGATCGAAGTCACGTGCCGTACTGCCCTGCTTATGTATGTCGAGGGCAATTAGCTCAGATATTCCCGGCGTCGTCAATAAGTGTTATATACCGGTATAGGGTATATGGATCGAGGCCGATGGAACCGCTGTATAAATTCACGTCCGGCGAGGCGCCGGTGCTGGTGAGCGTGCCGCATGCGGGCACGCATATTCCCGCTAAAATCGCATCGACGATGACACCGGCGGCGCTGCGAGTCGAGGACACGGATTGGTTCGTTGATGCGCTTTACGATGTCGCGCCGGCGCTCGGCATCGGGCTGCTGACTGCGACGCATTCGCGCTATGTCGTCGATCTCAACCGCGCGCCCGACGACGCCTCGCTCTATCCGGGAAAGAGCGTGACGGAACTCGTGCCGACCACGACCTTCGCGCACCAGCCGATTTATGCACCCGGCCATACACCGGATGCGGACGAGATCGCGCGGCGCGTCGCACGCTATTGGCGGCCTTATCATACGCTTCTGCGCGATGAACTCGATCGCTTGACGGCGAAATACGGCGCGGTGGTGTTGTGGGACGGGCACTCGATCCGTAGCGTCGTTCCGCGGTTCTTCGACGGCGTGTTGACCGATATGAATTTCGGTACCGCCAAAGGCCAGGCGGCAAGCGAGTCACTCGTCGCCGCGGTGTCCGGCGCCGCGAATTCGAACGGCGGGTACGGCGCCGTTTGGGACGACCGCTTTATCGGCGGCTACATCACGCGGACCTACGGTGAGCCGGCGGCGCGGGTTCACGCCATTCAACTGGAGATGACGTGGCGGACCTATATGGTGGAGCAGGCACCATATAAACTCGATCCGGGCCGTGCCGCCAAAGCGCGCGCCTATATTGCCGCCTGTCTCGCCGCCGCCTGCGACTGGGCGCGCGCGCAACGCGCCGAATAGGGAAGGGTGCGATGACACAACGGTTGATCGTCGGCATTTCTGGCGCATCGGGCGCGATCTACGGCATTCGCTTGCTGCAGGTGGCGCGTGCCGCGGGGTTGGAGACGCATCTCGTCGTCACCAAAACGGCGGCGCAGACGATCGCCTGCGAGACCGACCACACCTTGAGGGACGTCTGCGAAATGGCAGATGTCGTGCATTCGGCGGCAGATCTTGGGGCGGCGATCTCGTCGGGATCGTTCAGGACACTTGGCATGATTGTGGCGCCGTGTTCGATGCGCTCGCTGTCCGAGATCGCTTACGGCAACACCGGCGGTCTGTTGACGCGCGCGGCCGACGTGCAGCTCAAGGAGCGCCGCCGCGTGGTTTTGTTGGCGCGCGAAGCGCCGTTGCATCTCGGCCATTTGCGCGCGATGACGCAGGCGACGGAAATCGGCGCCGTTATCTTGCCGCCCGTGTCGGCCTTCTACAATCGGCCGCAGACCCTCGACGATATCGTCGATCACACGGTCGGCCGCGCGCTTGACCTATTCGGCGTCGATAGCGGGATCGTGAAGCGCTGGAAGGAATTGTGAACGCCGTCGCGGCGATCTCGCGCGAGAGACGAAGAAGCCCGCCCCGGGATACCGGCGGCGGGCTTCGGCGTTTTGGCGGTTAGACGGGCGGGCGGCGCTGCGCCCAGGGGCGTGTCGCTTCGATCCATCGGGCGATGGAAAGCAATCGCGCTTCGTCGTACCAGCGGCCGACGAGTTGCAAGCCGATCGGCAGACCCTCGGTGTTCCAGCCGCACGGAATGGAAAGTGCGGGATGCCCCGTGAGATTGAACGGGTAGAGTGGCGCGCACCATTCGGCGTACATCGGCGTGTTCATGGCGCCGCCGGCATCGACCGGCTTGGCGGGCGACAGCAAGGTCGGCATCGCGAGAACGTCATAGCGGGTCAGCAATTCCTGGACGCCGCGGAACAGAACGGTACGGCGGTCACTCGCTTTCTGCCAATCGACGGCCGAATAGCCCGATCCTTGCCGGACCATGTCCTTGATCGTATCGGTCATCCGATCGCCGTGGCGCGCAAGCAGCGGCGGCGTCAGCGTCGCGCGGCTCGCTGTCGCGATGACGACGTAGTAGTCGAAAACGTCGTCGAACAATTTGGTGTCGATATCCTCGACGACGCTGCGCCCGTCGCGTTGTAGCGCCTTCATTGTATCAGAAGTCGCCTGCACCACGTCGGGCGCGATGGGGTAAGTGCCGAAGCGCGGCAGCCAGCCGATTTTCACGCCGCGCGGCGTGTCCGTATCGGAAGCGGGCGCGAACGGCGCCACGCCCAGCGAATGCGGATCGCGGCGGTCTTCGCCTGACATGATCGACAGCATGACGGCGAGATCTTCGACGTCGCGGGTCATCGGACCTGCGAAAACGAAATTGGCGAAGGATTCGGGAAAGAACTCGGCCGGGATGCGGCCCAGCGTCGCCTTCAATCCCAGAATGCCCGCGCATGACGCGGGGCAGCGGATCGATCCGCCGCCTTCCGTGCCGACGGCGAGCGGCCCAATTCCGGCCGCCACGGCGGCGCTGGCACCGCCGCTGGAACCGCCCGGCGTATGGGTGAGCGACCAGGGATTGCGTGTGATGCCGTATTTCGGGCTATCGGTCAGCATTTTGTGCGCGAGCTCGGGCAGCGTCGTCTTGGCGACAACGATGGCGCCGGCCGCGCGCAACCTTGCGGCCAGCGTCACGTCGGCTTGCGCCACCAGATCCGCGCAGGCGTGCGACCCGTTGGTCATCAGATCGCCCGCTGTCGCCAGATTGTCCTTGATGGTGATCGGAATGCCATGCAGCGGCCCGGCAATTTTGCCGCGCGCGATCGCTTCGGTCGCCGCGCGGGCTTCCGCACGCGCCTTTTCGTAGCGATCGACGGCGACGAAGTTCAGTGCGGGCTGCAGGCGTTCGGCGCGCGCGATGGTCGCGTCGACGATCTCGACGGGCGAAAGACGGCCGGCTGCGATTTCGGCCGATAGGATTCGTGCGGGCGCGTAGCAGATGTCTTCGGCGTTCACTTCGAACTCCCGTTTTTCGGCGTTACTTGGAATCGGGCGTCTTGATGTTGCCGTCCGCGTCGAGATCGAAGCCTTTCGCGCGGGCCGCCGCAAGCAGCGCGTCGCTCCAGGTCACGCGGCCGGGATCGGATCCGCCGATGATGGTCAGAAGATAGGCGTCGACGGGCGAATCGTTGCGGAAGCCCCGCATGATTCCGGTCGGCACAGAGATCGTGTCCCAAGGACCGATCATCAACTCGTTTTCGCCCTGGTCGCCCCAGATGATCGACCAATTACCGGTCAGCGCAACGAAGACTTCGAGCGTCTTATGGGCGTGCAGGGCGCTGCCTTTTCCAGGCTCAGCGCGCGCAATGGTCAAATGGAAGTCGCGGGCATCGGGGATCGCGACTTCCATCGTCGCGTCTTCGGTCACGCCGCGGCCGATGACGTTGTAGTTATCGCGCACGTATTCGGGCAATGCGGCATCGAGCAGGGGACGTGCCGAAGGCTTCAGATCCTTCCAGCGGGCGACGCGCTTCAGCATCTGCTCGCGCGTTACGATCGGTCTTGTCATGTCAGGCTCCCCGATGGGTCAATTGTCCGCGTCGATGCTGTTTGATCGACTCGAAAGTTAATATAGGTATTATACCAAATGGTCTACAGAGATTATAAATCCAATAAAACATGATTTTAATTGAAGCACCGAGACATCGATTGTGATCTTTTAAACAAAACTTGCATACCTATTATACCAATGCTATGACTCTAGGGAGTTCGAAGCCAATAATCAAAACGGGGATGCAGCATGGAAAACATTCGCAAGTCCGGCGTTTCTCGGCGCGACTTCATGGCGGGCGCGGCGTCGCTCGGTGCCATCGGAGCGGCCGGCATGTCGTGGTCGCCATCGGCACAGGCACAAGCCGCAGCCGTCAATTTGATGACGTGGTCGGCCGCAGTCGATCAGGTCAAAAGCCATATCAGCGCTTTCGAAGCGCAGTCGGGCCTGAAGGTCGGCTACGAGAACGCGCCGGGTGCCCAATTCCGCCAGACGCTGGTGACGAAGTTCGTCGGCAATGCGCCGATGGATGTGATGTGGGTCAGCGATGCGTGGTTGCCGGAATTCGCCGAGGCGCAATGGCTGGCGCCGATCGACGGCTATTCGCAACTGACGAAATACAATTCGGATATCGAACAGTATTGCGTCGATTCGATGGTCTACAAGGGTAAGCAGTACGGTAACGTCTACTACACGGATTTCATGGCGTTCCTCTACAACGAGGAAATGCTGAAGCGCGCGGGCATTGCGGCACCGCCCACGACTTGGGACGAAGTTGTGGCGCAGAGCTTGATCCTCAAGGAGCGCAATATCTGCGAGCACCCGATGCTGCTGTCGCTGCAGTCGGACGTGACCTGGTACATCGAATTCATGTCGGCGTTGGCCTTCGCCTTCGGCGGCAATTTCACCGACAATTCGGGTCGGGCGGTGATGAACGATCCGTCCGGTGGCGTGGCGCGCTCGCTCGAATGGGTGCGCGACGCCGTGCATAAGCACAAGATCGTTTCGCCCGCCACGACGAACACGAACGAAATCGCAGGGCTCAAGGCCTTCGGGGCCGGCCAGCACGCTTTCGGCATCATTCCGCGCTATCGCCTCCGCCCGTTGAACAGCCCGGCGGAATCCCAAGTCGCCGGCAATGTCCGCATGGCGATGATGCCCAAGGGTGGGCCCAACGGTACCAACGCGACATGCGGCTGGGTGCGGTTCTACGGCATGTCCGCCGCGACCCAGCGCAATGCTGCCAGGGCCGCCAACGCGGTGAAGCTAATCGAATGGTTCGGCGGCAAGTCGATGGACAGCTACACGTTCCAGAAGATGATCATTCTGGATCTGGGGCTGCCCTACTGCACCAAGCCGCTGGACAACGATGCCGATATCGTCGCCTTCTACGACAAGTTCGCGGGCGGTAACGACGTCATTCGTCGGCAAGCGGCGCTGACGCGCAAAAAAGATGTCGTCACCACTTGGTTCGGCGAATGGAACGACGTCAACATCCAGGCGACGCAGAAGGCTATTCTGAATCAGGTCACCGTGACGGCGGCGTTGAACGAGTCGGCGCAGGCCTGGGAGCGGCTGCGGACGGGTAAGTGATGCGAGGCGGCGGGGACGTGCAAAAAGGGGCGCGACGGATTTGATCGTCGGAAAGTCAAGCTACGATGAACGATGGGCGATGCTGCTGGTGCTGCCGGTGATGGCGGTGCTGGCGATCGTCGCGGTCTATCCGATCGTCCATTCCTTCTACACGAGTCTCTACGACATCGTATTGACCCGTCCCCACCGCACGCCTTTCGTGGGTTTGGCCAACTACATGGCCGTGTTCGACGATGCGCGTTTCTGGGTCGCGGTGCGGCGGACCACTATTTATACGATCGTCAGCGTCGTCGGCACCGCAGGGCTGGCGCTGGTGTTCGCGCTTCTGCTCAACGAAGCGTTTCCCGGCCGCCGGCTGCTGTCGATCATTCTGCTCATCCCCTGGGCGACGCCATCGATCGTCAACGGGCTAATGTGGAAGTGGATCTATGATCCGAATTTCGGCTCGTTGAACGGGCTTCTAGATCGCTTGGGGCTCATCGACCGCTATCAATTGTGGCTCGCGGACCCGGATATGACGCTGCTGCTCGTCGCCCAGGCGGCGATCTGGAAGCAGATGCCGCTCGCCGCGATTCTGCTGCTGGTCACCATGAAGGCGATCCCCGACGATCTTTATCGTGCGGCGAAGGTCGATGGCGCCACCGTGCTGCAGCGGTTTCTCCATGTCACGATTCCGGGGCTGCGCTCGGGTTTCCTGCTGGTGTTCGTCTACGAGACGATGATCTCGATCCGCCATTTCGATCTTTTCGCGATCATGACCCAAGGCGGGCCGGGCGACGCGACCTTCACCGTGTCGTGGATGATCTATACCGAGACCTTCAACAGCCTGCGTTTTGGCACCGGATCTGCGATCGCATTTATCCTGTCGATGGCGACCTTCGCGCTGTCCTATGCGTTGATTCGCCTTCTGGGGAAGAATCGATGATCGCGCGGGGCTTTCGTTTGCCGGCCACCGGGCGGCTAATCCGTGCGGCGGTTATCACGACGACGGCGCTGCTGTTGCTTGGCTATGTTCTGGGGCCGATCTACTGGGTCTTTTCTTCGTCCGTGACGGCGGAATCGGCCCTCGTCAGCAAGCCGATCCGCTTTGTGCCCGACGATCCGAGCCTGCGGAATTTCAGGGCGATCTTCCTCTACGCCGAAGAAAAAGTGACCTACGACACGCGCCGCCAGAGCGATCCGTCGGCGGGCGAGTTCGTACCCTCCGCGGCGCAGAACCTGATGCCCGCGATGTGGAATAGTCTCTATGTCGGAATCTGGGTTGCGGTGCTGAACGTCGTCTTCAGCCTGACGGCGGCATATGCGATCGCACGCATCCGATTTCGCGCGCGTAACGCAGCTCTATTCGCCATCCTGACGACGCGTGTCATTCCGGATATCGCGTTGGCCGTGCCGCTCTTCCTGGTTATGCGCAATCTCGGGCTGATCGACACGCGCGAAGCTTTGATCGTCACCTATCTGGCGGTTACGCTGCCGTTCACCGTTTTCATCCTGATCAATTATTTCGAATCGATACCCAACGATCTGGATCGAGCGGCACGGATCGACGGCTGCACGCATCTTCAAGTCCTATGGCATGTGTTTCTGCCATTGGGCATGCCCGCGATTGTTGCCTCGCTGCTGTTCGCCTTCCTGAGCAGCTGGAACGAATTCGTGCTGGCGTTGATGACGACCAAGACGATGGCGGCGCAGACCTTGCCGATCGTGATCTCCGGCTTTGTGTTCGATTTCACGACGAGCTTTTCGTTCATCAACGCGGCGGGTGTCGTCGCGATCGTACCGCCCGTCGTGCTGGCGATCGCGTTCGAAAGATACATCGTCGGCGGCTTGTCCGCCGGCGCGGTGAAAGGTTAAGGGGCCGAAGCAGTGGCGCAGATCAAAATCGCGAACATGACGAAACGTTACCAGGGAACGACGGTCGTAAAGTCGCTCGATCTGGAAATTCGCGACAAGGAGTTCCTCGTTCTGCTCGGGCCCTCGGGCTGTGGCAAGACCACCACGCTCAACGTCATCGCGGGGCTGGAGGAAATCAGCGAGGGCGATATCTATTTCGACGATGCGCGCGTCAACGACGTGCCGCCGCACAAGCGCAATATCGCGATGGTCTTCCAATCCTACGCGCTTTATCCGCAGAAAACGGTCTACGAGAATATCGGTTTCGGCTTGCGATTGATGAAAACGCCGGGCGAGGAGATCGATCGCCGCGTGCGCGCGGCCGCGGAGCGGCTGGAAATCGCGCATCTTCTGGAGCGCCGCCCGGCGCAGCTTTCCGGCGGCCAGCGTCAACGCGTGGCTTTGGGGCGTGCGATCGTCCGCCAGCCCTCGGTGTTCCTGATGGACGAGCCGCTGTCTAATCTCGACGCGGCGTTGCGCGTCACGACCCGGACCTTGATCAAGCAGCTCCACAATTCGATGGGCGCCACCTTCGTTTACGTGACTCACGACCAAGCCGAAGCGATGACGCTCGCCGATCGTATCGTGGTGATGAACCAAGGTGCCATCCAGCAGATCGGCACGCCCGACGACATCTATCATCGCCCGGCGAATCTTTTCGTCGCGACGTTTCTGGGCACGCCCCAGATGAATTTGATCGAGGGCACGCTGGGTTGGTCGGCGGGACGGCCGATCTTCATGCGCGATGGATTAACCTTGCGCTTGCGGGAAATGCCCGGGCTTGCGAGCGGGAGCGGCGAGCGGTCGGTGGTGTTGGGAATTCGCCCGGAAGACGTGGCAATCGCGGCATTGGATACGACGGACGAACCGCAACTCACCTGCGAGGCGACGATGGTTTCCTCGCTCGGGTCGGAGAAGTACGTCAATACGGCTATCGCGGGGCGGGATTTGACGTTCCGCGTGGGCAAGGACGTGGCGGTGTCGCCCGGCGACCGGCTGAAGCTGTCCGTGCCCGGCGCCCGGGTCCATCTTTTCGATCGCGGGACAGGGGCGGCCCTGGGCAATGCCTAGGGGCT
Source organism: Tagaea sp. (assembly GCA_965228135.1). Classification (GTDB taxonomy): domain Bacteria; phylum Pseudomonadota; class Alphaproteobacteria; order CACIAM-22H2; family CACIAM-22H2; genus Tagaea. Next base: position 1,605,056 of record OZ245798.1, on the reverse strand, counting down.
GGGCTATTACAACCAAGGCGATTCGCGTGATACGCGAAAGAGCGGAGAAAGCGGCGGCATGACGGACGAGCGGATACGCAAGAAGAAGCTTTCGGAAGAGGTCGGCGCGCGGCTCGAGCGCGATATCGCCGATGGCGTTCTGCGCGTGGGCGATTTTCTGCCGTCCGAGCGCGCGTTGATGACGCGCTTCGGCGTGGGCCGGCCATCAATCCGCGAAGCCTTGTTCGCGCTGGAGAAGAAAGGTCTCGTGACCTTGGGCAGCGGTGCACGCGCGCGGGTTAGCGCACCGGACCCTGCGAAAATCCTGAACGAGTTGTCGACGGCAGCGCAACTCTATCTCAGCAATCCCGAAGGCTTGCGCTCGATGCACGATCTGCGCACGCTGCTCGAAACAGGCCTCGCGCGCGAAGCTGCGCGCCGCGCCACGCCGGCGGATATCGCCCGCTTGCGCGAGCGCTTGCTCGCTAACGAAAAAGCGATCGGCGACCGCGACGCGTTCGAGACAACCGATAACGAGCTTCATATCGAATTGGCGCGGATCTGCGGCAACCCGCTGCTGGTGCGCCTGCATGCCGTCGTCGTGGATTGGCTGGCGCAGCAGCGCGATATCGTTTTGCGCTATCCGGAAATCGGTCGTATCGCTTACGAGCATCACGAGGCGATCTACAACGCCATCGCGACCCATAATCCGGACCGCGCCGAGGAAGCCATCCGCGCGAGCCTCAACACCGTCGATCGCGCCTATTGGTCGACATTGGCGAAAGAACGGCCGCAGGATCCCGAGCGCGTCTTGCCGCAATGACGCGCGACGCGTTGTCGGTGATGTCGGGTACCGTCGCCGAGGCGCAGGCGGCGCTCGACCGTCGCGCGACGACATCGTCCGCGCTTACCGAAGCCGCTTACGCTCGGATCGACGATCCGGTGGGCGAGGGGCAGCGCAGCTTCATTCGCCTGTTCCGCGACGCGGCGGTTACCGCCGCGCGCGAGGGTGATGCGCGCCGGGCGGTCAACGGTCCGCTTGGCGCCCTCGCGGGCCTGCCGATTTCGATCAAAGACCTTTGCGATGTTGCCGGCAGCACGACATTGGCGGGTTCGACGGCGTTGGCGTCGTCGCCGCCGGCTGTGGTCGACGCGCCGGTCGTTGCGCGGTTGCGCCGCGCGGGTGCCGTTATTCTCGGTACGACCAACATGACCGAATTCGCCATGGGGTCGCCGGGCACCAATCCACATTACGGCACGCCGGCCAATCCCTATGATCGCGCGACGCGGCGCATTCCCGGCGGCTCATCGTCCGGGGCGGCGGTTTCGGTAAGCGACGGCATGGCTGTCGCAGCTTTGGGCAGCGACACGGCCGGTTCGGTTCGCGTGCCGGCCGCCCTGTGCGGCCTGACGGGGTTCAAGCCGACGGCGCGGCGTGTACCACTCGACGGCACAATTCCACTCGCCTTCTCCGCCGATTCGATCGGACCGCTGGCGCGCAGTGTCGCCTGTTGCGCCACAATGGATGCGGTTCTCGCGGGCGAGGCCGATACGATCTTGGCGCCACGGCCGTTGCAGGGTCTACGCTTCGGCTTACCGAGCAATCACGTCACGGAGGGGCTCGATCCGGCCGTCGCCGTTGCCTTCGAGCGTGCGGTATCGACGCTATCGGCGGCCGGGGCGGTGATCGAAACTTTTGACTTCGCCGAATTGCGCGCGATGGCCGATCTCATCGCGGGCCTCTCCGTCGCCGTTACCGAAGGTCATTGGTGGCATCGCGAATTGCTCGCCACGCGCGGCGATTTCTACGATCCGCGTATTGCGCGACGCTTGCGCGCCGGTGCCGCCGTTACCGCCGCCGACTACATCGCGTTTTGCCGGGGGCGGGCGGATGTTTCGGCGCGCGCCGCCGCCGTTACGGCGCAATTCGACGCGGTGATCATGCCTACGACCCATATCGTCGCCCCGCCGATCGCGTCGGTAGAACACGACGATGCTGCATGGCTTGCGACGAATCTGATGTTGATCCGCAATCCCGGGATCGCGAATTTTATGGATCGATGCGCGCTGACGATTCCCTGCCATCGGCCGGGCGAAGCGCCGGTCGGCCTGACATTGATGGGCGAGACGATGTCTGACAGGGCGCTGCTGGCGATCGGCCTGGAAGTCGAAACGGTTTTGCTGCGCGGGCGGCGCTGACCATCGCGGTGAAACGAAGCAGCCCCCTTGGGAAATCAGTGGCGGGCCTTGGCGTTTCGAGGTTGTTAATTCATTAGAAAAATTCTGATCCCGCGTGGCGCCCCCTAGGGGATTCGAACACATAACTTGAGGACTCGCGGAGAAGACGAATCAGAATAGGGTTTGCACTCGAGGCGCGCGCATTGCGGACGCAAAGAAACGCCCTGAAAGCCGAGCGTCAGCTGTAGCGAATCAGCTGATCTCAGTTTCCTCAAAATGCCTCCAAACGCCTCGATATTGTGGAAACCAATATTGAAATAGTTATATTTTATACGGTCTGGGGGACTGGGTTCGCGACGATGCCGCTCAAGATTCGAATCCCACCGCTCCGACCATTACGAGAGACGAAGAAGCCCGCCCTGGGAAACCAGCGGCGGGCTTCTGCATTCAAAGGCTCGTTCGTGCGGTTATTCGACGCGTTCGATGCGGACTTCCTTGATGCCTTCTCGGTGTATCCTTGTGCCCATCGCGGCGAGTTCAGGCAAGCCCTCGCGGACCTGGGCGATGAGATTTGACGGCAACCAGCCCTGGCTAGAGAACAGTCGCGCATTACGGCCGTAGAAGATCATGAAATCGAAGAAGCCGATCTCGTGTTCATTGCCAGCCCCTGGATTGTTGAGCTCGTTGGGTGCGAAATAGCCGAAGCAGATATCGCCGGGGACTGGCACGATGATCTGATTTTCGGCCGGTAGCGACGCGAGCTGCCTGTTCTGATTTTTCTCCGGCAGGCCGATAATCAATTCACGGCCAGCATACATCGCATGGATCGCGGTGTTGATCGCGGGCTTTTCCAGTGCCGCCCAAATGGCGGCACAGCTTACCGGCGCTTGTGATTCCTGTAGTTCGGCGACGAGACGGGTGTCGGTCTGTGTGAAAGTGATGGCGATCGCTTTGGGCATGTTCTTCTCCCGGATGGGGGTGATCAAGCGGCGGCGCTGTTCGTGGTGGCCTCCGCCGCGAGGATCGGATCTAGGGCGGCGATGATCTCGCGCATTTCGTCGGTGGCCGGTCCGCGCAGCGGCGGACGCACACCGCCGAAATCGAGTCCCGCGCGCCCCAACATCAGTTTGAGGACGCCTACGCTCAGCGCATCGCCTTCGCGGCCACGCAGATCCTCAATCGGTCGCAACAGATTTGCGAGCTTCACGGCGCCAGCGAAATCGCCAGTACGGCATGCTGCAAACATCTGCATGCACAGCCGCGGGCAGAGATTGGCGGCACCCGACGAGAACCCGCAGGCGCCAGCCATCATGAAGAACGGCGCGTAGCGTTCGCCGGTGCCACAATGGAGTGCCGGTCGTCCACCGATCCGAGCCGCGAAGGCCGCGACCGCCGCCACGTCGTTGATCGCGTACTTGACGCCGGCGAGAACGCCGTCCGCGATCAAGCTCGCCAGCAAGGCGTCGCTCGGTGTGATCGCTTTTTTATAGACCATCAGCGGCGCGCCGGTTTCCGCGTGCAGGCGGCGCAGGTAGGCGTCGAAGCCGATATCGGCGATATAAGGATGGATCGGCGGCATGACGAGCAGTCCGTCGGCACCCTTGGCCATCAAGCGCTTGCCCCGCGCGATCGTTTCTTCCAGCGCGAAGCCGACCGGCCCGATGATGCCGCCAGCGTCGCCGATCGCCGCCCGCGTCGCGACGACGCAAGCTTCGACCTCCGCCGCCGTCAGGGAATGGAACTCACCGGTTCCAGCACCCGGCAGGAAAGCGGACATCCCCGCCGCCGCGAGCGTCGCGACGTGCCGGGACAGTGCGTCGGCATCGACGGCGCCGTCCTTGGCGAAGGGGGTGGGCAGGGCCACCTGGATCGTGCGCATCCACTGCGCGGGTTCGCGGCGATTCATCGGTACTTCCTTCTCAGTTCGTGCGGCCCGCGCGCAGGATGCGACCGCTCAGCGTTTCCGACTGCACGCCCGCACGCGCCGCGATTTCGCCGTTCACGACGACGATGTCGATCCCGACCGGGAATTGATACGGATCATCAAAACTGGCGCGATCGGCGATCGTCTCGTGGTCGAAGACCAAAAGATCGGCGTAACCGCCCTCGCGCACCAAGCCGCGTTCGGCGATACGAAAGCGGCTCGCCGCGAAGCCGGTCAGTTTGTGGATCGCCGCCTCCCACGACAGCAGCGTGTTCTCGCGCACGAAGCGGCGCAGGAAGCGCGGAAAGGCGCCGTAGGAGCGAGGATGGTGCCGCCCGGCGCCTAGGAGGCCTTCGGGTGCGAGCGAGAATCCATCGGAGATGACGCCGCCGATCGGATGCGTCGCGATGTTGGCGACGTCGCGTTCCGACACGTCTTCGGCGAGCACCCAGGGCTTACCTTCCTCCTCGACAAGAATGTCGAGTAGCGCTTCGTGCGGCATCTGATTGCGCAATGCCGCGATCTCGCGGAAGTTTTTTCCGGACTGGCGCGGATCGCGTCGCGACGAGGCGAGCCAGATCGATTCCCAGCGGCCTTCCTTGATCAGCGTGCGCTTGCGGCTGCCGCCGGATTCGGCGCCATAGGCCATCGTATCGGTCTGGATTCGCTTGCGGGTCGCCGGGTCCGTCAATCGCTCGATCATCGCCGCGTCGCCGCCCTCGCAGGCCCAAGGCGGCAGCATCGATTTGAGCGTCGTGCTGCCGATCGTGTAGGGCACGGCGTCGCAGCTGAGGTCGAGGCCGTCGCGGCGTTCGCTCTCCATCATCGCCAGTAGATCGCGGGTGGCGCCCAGCATCGGCATGCCCGGCTGCATGTGCGACACATGGGCCGCGATGCCGGTTTGGCGCGCGACGTCGATCAATTCGCGCACGGCGGCTTCGATGCCTTCGGTTTGGTTGCGGATATGCGAGGTGTAGATGCCGCCGCGCGCGGCGATCACCTTAGCGATGGCGACGATTTCGTCGGCGCGCGCATAGGTGCCGGGAAGGTAGGCCAAGCCCGTCGACATGCCGATCGCGCCGTCGACCATCGCCTTGTCGGCCATCATGCACATCGCATCGAGCTCGGCGGCGTCGGGCGGACGGTCTTCGTAGCCGATGACGGCCGCGCGCAGATTGCCGTGACCGAGCAGACTGGTGAAATTTGTGCCCGTCCCGGTCTTCTCCAGCCGCGCGAAATACTCGTTGAATCCGATCCAATCGCAGACGAGTCCTTCCGTCTGTGCGGGATCGAGCGGTCCGTAATAGAGCGCGTAGTCGCGCGTGGGCGCCGCCGAGACGCCGCAGTTTCCCGCGACCTGGGTCGTGACGCCTTGGGCCAGCGTGCTGCGCGCGCGCGGATCGACCGCGATGGTGAGGTCGGAATGGGTGTGGATGTCGATTAGCCCCGGGCAGACGATGCGTCCAGTGGCGTCGATCGTGCGCGCGGCCTGCGACGCGGGGAAGCGGCCGATCGCCGCGATCCGGTCGCCGCTGACGGCGATATCGGCGTTGAACCAGGGGCTGCCGGTGCCATCGACGACCGTACCACCTTGGATGAGCAGATCGTACATAGCGCTCATTCGACCCGGGCGACGCGCATCTCCTTGATCCCTTCCTTGCGGATTCGGGCGGAGACATCAGCGAAGGCGTCGAGATTCTCGGTGATGCGCGCGACTAGGTTGCAGGGAATCCAGCCTTGCGTCGAAAATAGGCGCGCGTTGCGGCCGTAGATGATGATGAGGTCGTGCACGTCGTCGACATGCGGCGTTCCCATGCCGGGGCCGGCGAGTTCGCGCGCGCGGAAATATTTGAAGCAGATCTCGCCCGGCAACGGGAACAGCGTCTGGTTTTCGGGCGGCAGGTCGAGCGGTGCGGCGAGCCGGCTGCCCTCCGGTAGATCGAAAGCGACCTCGCGCCCCACATACATCGCGTGGACGCCAAGATTCACCGCCGGTATGGCGAGCGCTTGCCACAGCGCCTCGCTGGTCGCGGGCGCTTCGGCGTCGAGCAGGTCGGCAAAGGCGGTGGTGCCGCATTTCGTGTAGGTAAGCGAGATACGTCGGGACATGGTGGCGTCTCCTTGCGCAGTCGTTCAGGACTCGGAACCGGATTCGAGCGTCGCCACGCGGCTCAGCGCATGGCGCGCGGCGGATTCGATATGGGCGATCATTAGGCGGCGCGCCTTGTCGGGTGCGCGCTTGCGGATCGCTTCGGCGATGGCTTCGTGCTCGGCCATCGTCTGCGGACGCATGCCGCTGCCGTCGACCGTGGTGATGTGGGTACGCATGATCAGGTCGGCGATGTTGTTGAGCACGCCGAACAGCACGCCGTTCTTGGCTGCCGCCGCGATCGCCATGTGGAAATCGAAATCGCGTTCCGACGCTTCGGTCGGATCGTCGACTTTGTCCCACATCGCGGTGAGGGCCGCATCGATCTTGGCGATGTCGGCGCGTTCCGCGCGCTGGGCGGCGAGATAGGCGAATTCACCCTCCAGGATACGCCGCGCCTCGAACCCTTCCCGCAACTGCATCGGATCGAGGATCAGACGGAAGCGCAGTGGCCGCAGCACCAGATTGGATATGTCGGAGGCGAAATACGTGCCGTCGCCCGAACGACGGACCAGCAACCCGAGCCCCATCAAGGTACTGACCGCCTCGCGCACGGAGGAGCGTCCGACGCCCAGCACCTCCGCCAGCTCAATCTCCGGCGGCAGTTTGTCGCCGAGGCCGAGCTTCTGTTGCCTGATCAGGCCAAGCAGGCGTTCAATCACCGAATCCTTAATCGAGGTGCGGGCAACCGGCTCGAGAAGCCGGATCGCGTCGGAGCGGCCCGCCGGCCGAACGCCGGATTTTCCACGCATGTCAGTGCTCCTTGAACAATCGGCCGAGACGAGGTTGAGATTCGCGGATACCCGCGAGGCGTAGCGCATGCCACATGCTGACGATCGAGGCGGAGACGACCGGCTTGCCGGTGTCGGCCTCGATCCGGTCGAGGACTTCGATCGTGCGGAAGCTGGTTTCGCCGATCACGATCGCTTCGGCTTCGGGATGGTCGGCCTCCAGCGCCGTGCGATAGGCGATTTCGGGCCCGAGCTGCGCGATCTCCCAGACGTCCTCGCAGGCTAGGCCGCGCGACTTGACGACCGTGACGCCATGCTCGCCCAGATAGCGCGCGAAGCGCGCCTCGGCGTCTTGCTTGTAGGGGCTGGCGATCGCCACACGGCGCGCGCCCAGCGCGGCTAGGCCCGCGACCACCGACGACGATGTCGTGGTGCTGACGATCCCTGTCGCCGCCTTCATCGCCCCTTTAAGGCGCGAATCCCAATCGCGTCCGGATCCGCCGTCGGGGGCCGCGAAGCTGCCGGACGTCGAGCCCCACAGAATCGCGGCGGGGCGCATCTTCGCGAGATCGACTGCACGCGCTGCGACTTCCTTCACGAACGCGTCCTCCGTTCGGATCTCCGGCGGCAACTCGAACATCGACTTGCCCGGCGTCGTCGCGCGGGTGATATGCACTGACACGCCGTTCGGCGCGCATTGATGGAATTCGTGATCGGTGAAGCCGACCCCGTAGATGATGCCCAATCGGGCACGCCAACCGTACACGTGTGTTCCTCCGTCTTCAGCCTTGTCCGATCCGGCGCCCCAGGAAAGCGCGCAAGCGCGGGGTTCTCGGATCGTTGAATATCTGTTCGGGCGCGCCCTGCTCGACGATGCTTCCCTTGTCGATGAACACGACGCGGTCGGACACTTCGCGGGCGAACTGCATCTCGTGGGTGACGACGAACATCGTCATGCCGTCGTCGGCGAGCTGGCGCATGACCTCGAGAACTTCGTGCACCAATTCGGGGTCGAGCGCGGATGTCACCTCGTCGAACAAGACGAGCTTCGGCTCCATCGCCAGCGCGCGAATGATCGCGACACGCTGTTGTTGGCCGCCGGAGAGATTATCAGGATAGGCGTCGCGCTTGTCGGCGAGGTCGAAGCGCGCCAGCAGCCGCTCGGCGCGCGCGATCGCTTTGGCCTTAGGCAAGCCGGCGACGCGGATCGGTGCCTCGACGATGTTGCCGAGCACGGTCATGTGGGAGAACAGATTGTAGCTCTGGAAGATGATGCCAATACCCGCACGCATGCGGTTGATCCGCCGCTCGCTGTCGCGCATCAGCGTGCCGTCTGGCGTCCGGCATTTGCCGACGATCTCGCCGTCGATGCTGACGACGCCGCCGTCGTACTCCTCCAGGAAATTGATGCAGCGGAGCAGGGTGCTCTTGCCCGAGCCGCTGGGACCGATCACGGAGACGACTTCGCCGCGCGCGACGGTCAGGTCGATGCCGTGCAGCACCTGGTGGGTGCCGAACCGCTTCGTCAAACCTTCGATCTCGACCATCGACATCTGGAACCTGTCTCGTTGCACGCGGAGAAGATAAGGAGCGCCGGGCGGCGCAGCACACCGCCCGGTGCAGCTTCTCTAGTCAGCTCGCGGGTGTGGCCACGCGGACCTTCCACTTGTCGCCCAAGGCGCGCAGGCCGCCGCGGTTGCGCACGTCCTGAATGAACGCGTCCATGAAGCGCGCGAAATGCTCGTCGTCGGGCCGGACCAAGAAATGATTGCCGGTGACCGAGACGGGTGCGACTTCCCATACTGCGGCGGTTGGGTTGGCTTCGGCGAACTTTACCGCCGTATCGTAGTCGGTGATGCTGGCGTCGGCGCGGCCGGCGACGACCTCCAGGCGTGGCAGTTGCGGATTGTCGCCGGTCAGCGAGCGGATCTTCGCCTGCGGGAACAGCGAACGGACCAGACTTTCCGGTGCGCCGGGGAATACGGCGAAGGTGACACGGTCGGTATTGAAGTCCGTCAGCGACTTGAAACGCGCGTCGGTTCGTTTAATGACGATGTTGTTGCTCGTGTAGCTCGCGGGTTGGGTGAACCAGACGACCTGCGCGCGCGCCGTGGTCATCGATGCGGCTGTCCAGACGATGTCGCCCTTCTTCGCCATCAGACTGGGCACGAGCGTCGCCCAAGTAACTTCGGTCGCCGTTAGTTTCACTTTGAGTTCGTTGGCGAGGATTTGCGCCAAATCCATATTGAAACCGACCCACTCGTCCTTGCCCGGTTCCTTGAACTGATAGGGATAGTTGTTAGTGATCAGGATCTGGATCTCGCCGCGTTTCTTGATGGTTTCGAGCGTATTTTCCTGCGCTGCGGCGAGCGATGCGCCGAGGCAGAGTCCGGCCGCGATCACGATTGCGGATCGCAGCGTGCTGATAATGCCCATGGAAGCTCTCCTTTCTATGTATGGATTGAAACGTCGTGTCGTGCGTCAGGCCCGTCGCCGCCAACGCGCCTCCAGGCGCGTGACGGCCATGTTGAACGGATGGATGATCAGGAAGTAGAGGACGCCGATCGCGGTGAAGATCTCGAGCGATTGGAATGTTCGCGCGCTGACATGGTTGGCGACGGCGGTCAGCTCGAACACGGCGATCGTCGAGCACATCGATGTCGCCTTGATCAGGTTGATGAAGCTGCTGAGCAGCGGCGGCGCCATCGTGCGGAACGCTTGGGGCAGCACGATACGGCGCAAAGTCAATCCGTACGACATGCCCAGGCCGCGCGCGGCGAGTATCTGGCCACGCGGCACGCTTTGGATACCCGCGCGCAGGATTTCGGCGTTGTAGGCGCCGAGATAAAGCGTCAGGCAGATGAGGGCGGCGGTAACTTCGTCCAGCACCACGCCGAGTAGCGGCAGGCAGTAATAGACCCAGAAGAGCTGTATGACGAACGGCGTGTCGCGGAAGAACTCGACATAAACAGCCGCGGCGCCGCGCACGGCGCCGAAGCGCGAAAGGCGCGCGAGGCCGCCCGCCAGCCCCGCCGCCAATGCGAGTGCCTCGCCCGCGACCATCAGGAATAGCGTCATCCGTAGCCCGTCCAGGATCTGATCCTGGTGTTCGGCGACGAGACGGAGGGTCTTTTCGAACATCGTCACGCCGCCTGACGGGCCAGAAGGCCCTTTTCGACGCGCCGCGCGAAGATCGAGAGCGGGCAGGCGATGGCGAAATAGCCAAACGCGGCGGCGGTGAAGATTTCGACCGAGCGATAGCTGTGGCTATTGGCTTGGCCCGCCTCGTACATGAGATCGGGGAAGCCGATCAGCGAGACGAGCGCCGTGCCCTTCAGGATGTCTACGAAGCCGTTCATCAGCGGTGGCATCGTGCGTCGCAGCGCCTGGGGCAGGATTACCCGCCGCATCGCCTGGGCGTAGGACATGCCCAGGCCGCGCGCGGCCTGCATCTGGCCCGCCGCGACCGACTGGATGCCCGCGCGTACCACTTCGGCGGCGTAAGCGCCGGAGTTCAACGACAAGGCGATCACGGCGGAGGCGAGGCTCGGCAAATCCCGGCCGAGCAACACGGGTAGGCCGAAATGTACCCAGTAGAGTTGGATCAGCAACGGCGTGCCGCGGAAGAAATCGATATAGGCGATCGCGACGAAGCGCAGCCAAGGCCGATGCGACAGCCTCGCCAAAGCCGCCGCGACGGCCAGGACCAAGGTCACGATCTGCACCGCCACGGTCAGCGCGATCGTCCATTGCGCGCCCCGGACGAGATAGGGCGCGTGGGTCGCGACGACGTCGAAACGGAAACTGTCCATGGTCCCTCGGGTTGATGCGCGTGAGGATTCCAAATGTCAGACATTCTGTCAATATGCTGAATTAAGATTCATATCCGGGAGGAAAATGAATGCTCAAACCAACATTTACCGGCCGTGCCGCCGCTATCGAGGCGGTGATCCGTCGCTACTTCGCTGGTTGCAACTCGGCCAATGCGGCGACGATGGAAGCCTGCTTCATGCCGGACGCCGTGCACTATTTTCCGGATGGCAGCCCGTTCGGCGCGTTCCGCGGCGCCTCGGCGATCGCGCAAGGATGGATCGATTGTGTTCACCGTTTCGACTCGTCCTGGACAATCGACGATCTCATCATCGACGCGGCGAGCGACCGCGCCGCAATCGAGTGGACGCATAACCAACCGAAACTGGGGCGCTATGTGCGTGGAGCCGAGTGGTACCTTTTCGCCCCTGATCTGCGTATCGCCGAGATCCGCGCCTATTACGCCTGTCCTGCGGCGTTCGGGCGCAGTCACGAGCTTGCCGAGTATCCTTATGTGGAGCGCGGTTATTGGTGTAGATGAAGTCGTTCGAATCCCACTACGGCAATCATCATCTCTAGAGAGGCGTAGTCCTATTCCCGGTGAGCCCCGTTAACGACCACGCGTGAGCAGCAGATAAGCCTGCCCTGGAAAACCAGCTTCGGGCTTTTGCATGTTCGGGCGCGCACCGTTTTATGGAAATTCGCGGAACGCGCTGTCGCTGATCGGCCCGACGGCCTATTGGCATTCGCGCAAATGAAGCGCCAATAGTTTAGTGCGGTTCGGTCGTCGCGCGCGGATCTGCGCGCCGAGATTGCCGTCGGGTTCGAAGTCGCGAATGGGGACCGGTGCGGGCAGGTCCTGCACGCGCTCGCCCGTCGCCGCGACGCGCCCCAGACGCGCCGCCCCCAACGCTGCGCCGAACTCGCCCGCTTCCACGCAGCGCAGCCGGATGTCGAGGACCGAGGCGAGCATCGGCAGCCAGGGCGTCACGCGCGTTCCGCCGCCCACGATCGTCGCCGAATGGAATTCCGCATCGTCCGCGCGCATTGCGTCGAGACAGTCGAGCAGCGCAAGCGAGACGCCTTCGAGAACCGCCCGGGTCATCGCGGCGCGGTCGGTGCCGCTGCCAAGCCCCGCGAAGCCCGCGCGCAGCTGGGCCGCATTGAACGGCGTGCGCTCGCCGCCGAGATAGGGAAAGAAGTCGACGCCCGACGGCGTCCACGGGCCGTCGCCGATCTCGCGCACCAGATCGCTTTCCGCCACGCCGACGATCCGCGCCCACCAGGCGAGCGATTCGCCCGCCGACAGCATCACGGCCATCTGGTGCCAAAGTTCGGGCACCGCGTGGCAGAAGGCGTGGACGTAACGGTCAGGATTGGCGCGCAAGCGATCGGTCGTGCGCCACACGACACCTGAGGTACCCAGTGAGATGAACGCATCGCCTGGTTTCGTTGCTGACAGCGCAATGGCGCTGGCCGCGTTATCGCCCGCCCCGCCGGCGAAAACGGGCGTGCGCGCCATCCCCCAGCGCGTCGCCAATTCGGGGCGCAGGCGGCCGGCGGGTTCGCTGCCTTCGACAAGAGCGGGCATGTGGGAGAGGTCGAGCCCCGTCGCCGCCAGCAACCGCTCGGACCAGGCGCGCCGCGCGACATCCAGCCACAACGTGCCCGACGCGTCGGACATGTCCTCAATTCGCTCGCCTGTCATCGTCAGGCGCAGATAGCTTTTAGGCAGCAGGACGCGCCGTGCGCGAGAAAAAATATCAGGCTCGTGCCGGCGAACCCAAAGCAGTTTGGGCGCCGTGAAGCCCGGCATCGCGGCATTGGCGGCGACGTCGCGAAGCGAGGGACACTCGCGCTCGAGTTCGGCGCATTCCGCCATCGCGCGCACGTCGTTCCACAGAATGCAGGGGCGCAGCGGCCTGTCGGCGGCGTCGAGCAACGTGGCGCCGTGCATCTGTCCCGAAAGCCCGATGCCACGCACGGCCGACATTGGCACGGGATATCGGTGCGCGAGGTCGTCGAGCGTGGCGAAGGTCGCGGCGACCCAGTCGCCGGGCGCTTGCTCGGACCAGCCGGGGGCGGGCCGCGCGACGCCCAGCGGTGCCGATGCCGCGCCGAGAACCGTTTCGCTTTCGTCGACGAGAAGCGACTTTACCGAGGACGTGCCGAGATCAATGCCGAGATACATTGCCCCGTCAGCTTATCAGGGAAGGCAAAGCGAGCGAAATCTCGGGAATGTAGGTGATGCAGCCGAGCGCCAGGATCAGCGCCACGATCAGCGGCCAGACCGCAGTGGCGAAGTCGACCATGTCGATCTTGGCGATTCCGAGCAGCACATACATCGACGTGCCGAAGGGCGGGGTGACCAGGCCGATGCTGAGATTGACCGACATGACGATGCCGAGATGGACCGGATCGACGCCCGCCTTGATCAGGATGGGAAAGAGGATGGGCGTCACGATCAACAGGACGGCGACCGCGTCGAGGAAGCAACCGAGCACCAGTAGGATCACGTTCATCGTCAGCAGCATGACCCAAAGCGGCGCGTCGGCGCGGAACAACGGGATGGACGCGACGTAGTCGCCCACGCCTGCGCGCATCATGACCCAGGAAAATACCGATGCCATCGCGACGATAAACATGACGCGCGCTGATCCAGCGGCCGTGGCGACGAAGATCGCCGGTATGTCGCGCCAACGCACCGTTCGATACACGCCCAAACCAAGCACGAAGGCGTAGACGCAGGCGATCGCCGCCGATTCGGTTGCCGTGAACAACCCGAAGGCGATGCCCAGGATCACGATCAGCGGCGCCACAAGCACGAGCGAGGCGCGCTTCATGGCGATCGGAAACGGCGGCAGCTTCTCGGGGCGAGTAACGCTGGGCGGCGCCTTCCAGACGACCCAAATCGCAAGGAACGCACCCATGACCAGACCAGGTACGATGCCCGCGAGGAACAAGGCGCCCACCGACACGTTAGTGATCGACGCGTAGATGACCATAATAATGCTGGGCGGAATTACGGGGCCGATGGTGGAGCTTGCCGCAATCAGCGCGGCTGCAATTGGTTTGGACCAGCCTTCGCGGTGCATCGCGGGCACGAGCGTGGCGCCCGAGGCGGCCGCGTCGGCGGCACCCGAGCCCGAAATGCCCGACATGATGATGTTGGTCATGATCGTGGCGTGGCCGATTCCGCCCTTCCACCGCCCGACGACCGCTTGGGCGAAGTCGACCAGCCGGTCAGTGATGCCCGCACGTTCCATCACTTCGCCCAGCAGCAGAAACAGCGGCACCGCGAGAATGAGGAACGAGTCGAGGCCGAAGAACAGACGCGAGGCGACGATCTCGAGATTGACCGCGGGGAAAAACGCGACCAGTGTCGCTACGGCGGACGCACCGATGGCGAAGGCGATCGGTACGCCGACGAGGATGAGGCCGATCATCGAGGCGAACAAGACAACGAGGATCATGGGGCGTCGCTCTTAATTGGGTACCAAATCTGAACGAGCGCCAACAGGAGGCCGAGTAGGATATAGGCCCCGGCAGCGGGCACGACCGCATAGACGAGGCCGAGACTTAGTTCCATCACCGGGCTCGTGCCGGCAGCGAAGCGCAGCGCCCAGCGCATGCCGTAAATGAGCAGGACGGCGGCGATCACGATTTGCACGAGCACGCGAGCGGTATCGAGCCAACGCCGGCCGAAATCACCGATCACGAAATCGATGATCCGCACCTCGTAGTGTTGCGAACTCGCGGTGACCGCCGCCGCGCCGAGAATAGTCGCCCAGATGAAGGCGTAGCGCGACAACTCGTCGCTTGACGCGATCGAGACGCTGAACGCATAACGCGAAACGACCTGCGCCGCGATCAGCACGAAAAAGAGCGCGGTCAGGGCGCCCGCCAGGATCAGCACGATCCGGCTGGCGGCCGCCTCCAACCGCGCCATTCGAGAAACGAAGCCCATACTCTTGCCGTTTCCGCGTCTGCTTTACTTGACCGCCATAACCGCTTGGATCTGCGCTTCGCCGCCCACGCGCTCGCGATAGGAGTCGTAGACCTTCGCGACGGCCTTGCGGAAATCGGCGAGATTGCCGACCTCGTTGACCACGAGCCCGTCCTTGACCGCGGCTGCAAGGCTCGCGTTCTCGTCGGCGTCGTATTGCGCGTCGTACCAAGCCCGCGCCTCGTCCGCCGCCTGGAGAATCGCATCCTGTTGGGCCTTGGGCCGCTTAGCGAACCAAGCCGAGTTGACCGCGATCGCCGCCGGCAGCGCGAAATGGCGCGTCTGGCTGTAGAACTTGGCGATCTCCGGCACGCGCATGGGCGTCAGCGCGCCAGCCGGCGTTTCCGCACCGTCGATCACGCCTTGACGCGCGGCCATGTAGACCTCGGGGAACGCCATCGGCACGGGCACCGCACCCAGCTGTTCGAACGTGGCGATCATGATCGGCGATTCCATCACGCGTAGCCGCATGCCTTTCATGTCGGACGGCTGCACGATCGGGCGCTTGCTGTTCCATACCGAGCGCGGGCCGTCGGGCAGGCCGGCCATCAGAATCTTGAGTCCGGCGCGCGTCTCGAATTCTTTGTAGATCTGCGTGCCCATCTCGCCGCGCACGACTTTCTTCATGTGATCGTTGTCGCGGAAGATGAAGGGCAGGTCGAACAGCATCGTGCGCGGATAGAACGAACCGAGTAGCGCATTATTGATCTGCGTGAATTCGAGATTGCCGGAAATCGCCGCCTCGGCCGTTTCCTTGAGGCCGCCGAGCTGGCTCGAATGGACCACCTTCACCGTCAGCGCGCCGCCCGTCTTTTCCGCGACCTTGTCGGCGAAGACCTGGAACGAGCGCGTTAGCAGATGTTCGCGCGGCAGGATGCCCGCGAGGGTTGCTTCGGACTTCGCCTGGGCGAAGGCGGTGCCCGCCGCCGGCAGGGTTAGCGCGAGAGTCGTCAGAGCGAGAGCGAGCGAGCGGCGTGTAATCCGGACCATGTATTCCTCCCTTGCGGGCCGCCCGTTCGTTCGGGAAGGCGCGCACTAGATTTTATGTATCAAATGATATATGATCTTTTTCGATAGTCAACGGAGACGTCGCACGTGCCCAAAAAACGGCATACAAAATCGACCGGACTCAAGCGCGGCGGCGCCAAGTTAAGCGCCGTAAATCCGCGCGCGGCGAAATCTAAAAAGGGCGGCTTGAACACCGAAGGCCCGACGCTTTCCACCCGCGTTGAAGCACGGCTTCAGCACGCGCTGATGGCCGGCCAATTGCGGCCCAATCAACGTCTGACCATCGCCGAGATCGCGGCGGCCTACGGCACCAGCATCACGCCGGTCCGCGAGGCGCTATTGCGGCTCGCGGCCATTGGCGCGATCGAGTTCCGGCGCGCGACGTCGGTTTCCGTCCCGATGCTCGACGAAGCCGGCTACATCGAGATCTGCGAGATTCGTAAGGCGCTGGAAGGATTCGCCGCCGAACGGGCGGCGGCGCTTTGCGTGCCGGACGACATCGCCGAACTCGCGCGCATATTCGACGAATACCATCGCGCCAAGTCGACGCGCGACGTGGCCCAGGCGCTGGAATTGAACTGGCGCTTCCGCTTCAAGCTCTACCAATGCGCCGCCATGCCGCGGCTGATGGAGCAGATCCGCAACAATTGGCTGCTGATCGGGCCGTTGTTCAACTTTCTCTATCCTGCGTTCGATCCCGAGCGCGCCTACGAGGCCGAATACGCGAGCGTCATCGACGGTCTGACCCGTCGCGACGGCGCCGCAGTGCGCGCCGCGGTCGTGCGCGCCATCGACGTGGGCAGCGAGCGCGTGCGTCCCTTCATCCGATCCGTCGCGTTGGGCCAAACGGGCCTGGGCGGCGAACTCTGGCTTTCCTGAGCGCGATTTCCATGAAAAGTGCCACGACGCGCGCGGGGAGCGATCCCGCCACAGGTTCCGTTCTGATCGATATCGTCCATCCGCAGATCCTGCGCATCCGGATCGGCGCGCCCACCGAGGGCGATGTCGCGCGCCTCGATCTGCCCGTGACACCCGTGCTGGCGCGCGAACTCGACGGCTTTGCCCTGGCAGCGGACCCTGACTTGGCATCGTTCGAGATTCGCGATCGCGCCGGCCGGCCGCGCTTGCGCGCACCGCTCGAATGGTGCGCGGCCGGCGGCGGTCGGATCACGCTGCGATTCGCGCTCGATCCGGCCGAGACGATCCACGGATTGGGCCAGGCGACGATGGACCGGCTCGATCTGCGCGGCGTCGAGCGGCGCATGTGGCACGAGGTGCGCAACGCGCGCTATCCGTGCGTCACTGGCATTCCCTTCGTGTGGTCGAACGCGGGCTACGGCATCGTGCTCAATAGCGGCCGGCCAAGCCGCTTCGTCGTCGGTGATGGCCACTTAGCTCCGCCGCCGGTCAATCCCAAACAGGCGATGCTGGCCCCCGCACCTTGGGCCGGCGACGAACAGACCGGTGAAGCGGCACCCGATCGGCTCGCAATTGTCGTTGATGCGGCGGGCGTCGAATTTTTCGTGCTGCTCGGCGATACGCCGGCCGACGTCCTGCGCCTGCATCATTGGCTTACCGGCGGCGCTTCGATGCTGCCGCCCTGGGGGCTCGGCTATATCCAAAGCCGTAACCGCTATCGCGGGCGCGAGGAATTGCTGTCGGTCGCGCGGGGATTTCGCGAACGGGGGATCCCGTGCGATACCGTTGTGATCGACTGGTACTGGTTCCCCGAATTCGGCGATTTCGATTGGGACACGGGCCTCTGGCCCGACGTCGAGGGGATGGTGGCGGAGCTGCGCGAACTCGGTTTTACGACGATGCTTTCGCTGCATCCCTATGTCGATCGGGCGTCGCGCAACTGGCGGGATTTCGCCGAAGCCGGGTTAATGGTCGAATTCCCGCCCGAAGCCCGCGCCGTCACCTCGCATGACGCGATTCTCGACATCACGCATCCCGGCGCGGTCGAGATTCTGGCGCGCGCGACCAAGCGGCTTTTCGCGCAAGGTTTCCGGGCCTGGTGGCTCGACCAGATCCAGCCCGAGGTCCATCCCGTCGGCGCCCAGCATCGCGCGGGGACGCGCGAGGACGTGCACAACGTCTACCCGCTGTTGTTCTCGCGTGCCCTTCACGACGCGCAGCGCGAAGTCTCGGATGAACGCGTGT
Source organism: Tagaea sp. (assembly GCA_965228135.1). Taxonomy (GTDB): domain Bacteria; phylum Pseudomonadota; class Alphaproteobacteria; order CACIAM-22H2; family CACIAM-22H2; genus Tagaea. The sequence goes on along the minus strand of OZ245798.1, from coordinate 1,587,108 downwards.
TCATTCTGGCCTATTCGGCGTGGGAAACGGCGTCGCGCTACGGCATCGTCGTGTGGACCGGCGACGTCGATCCGACTTGGGAGGTATTCCGCGAGCAGGTCGTGATCGGCCAGCAACTGAGTCTTTCCGGCTTGCCTTATTGGACGACCGACCAAGGCGGTTACGTCCACTATCCCCATTACGATCCCGAACTCTTCGTGCGCTGGACGCAATGGGGCGCTTTCTGTCCAGTCGGGCGCACGCATAGCAAGCGGCCGGAAAGCGAGCCGTGGTCGTTCGGCGACGCCTACGAGAAACTGATCGGTGACGCGATCCGGCTGCGCTATCGGTTCATTCCCTATCTCTATCAATGCATGGCGGCGACTGTGCGCGAGGGTCTACCGATCCTGCGCCCAATGTTGCTCGCGTGTCCCGGCGATGCCGCCGCCGCGAAGGACGAGACGCAATTCTTCGTCGGTGACGATCTGGTCGTGGCGCCGGTCTGCGCGGCGGGGGCACGCACTCGGCCGGTCTACCTACCTGCGGGACAATGGTACGATTGGTGGACCGATATGCCCGCGTCCGGCGGAACGTCGGATGTTTTTGCGCCGTTGGCGCGCATTCCCGTGTTCGTGCGCTCGGGCGCGGTACTGCCCTTGGCGCGCGAAGGGGTTCGCAACGCGGAAGACGCGCTGGCGGCGTTCGATCTGCATGTCTATCCCGGCTTGCCGGGCACGCGCCGCATCGATCTCGACGACGGTACGGTGAACGGTCTCGAAGCCGGAAATTTCGGCTGTCTCGAGATCGCGCATGACGGCGCGCTCGGCCGTATCGAGATCGCGTTGGACGCGCATGGGGCGTGGCCGTCCCGGGCGATCGAGACCAGACTAGTACTCCACGCGCAAATCGCCGAGAGGCTGCCTTGCGTCGCGGGTGCGAATTTGCCGGCGCATTGGGACGCGGCGCGCGGGACGCTAAGCGTCGAGTTACCGCCGATCGCGCCGGGCATGCGTCTTACGATCGAACTCACCGGCGGGGTGCGCCCATGACCGGGACCGTCACGATTCCGCCGCCGGATTTCGGCCGTGCCGAGGCACGCAAAGCATCGATCTTCGTCTATGCGCGCGATGCCAAGTCGGCGCGCGCCGCGCAGATCGATCCGCCGCGGGGCTGGCGCATCGACGGGGCGCCTTCGATGCTGGACAGGGACCGCGCCGCGCTCGCCGTGTTGCGCGCCGATATGGTGGCGGAAGGGGTGCGGTTCGAAATCGGTTCGCCCGCTCGCGTGCGCGTCGACGGATTGGAGCATCGTCTGCATCTGACGTCCGATTGCCTGACGATCTGGCGTCTGGTGGGGCCGATCGATGGTGGCGAGGGCGACGCGCTCGAAACCGCGTTGTCGCGAATGGAACGGACGATCGTCGGCAAGCGGGACGACCTTTCGCCGCGCGACTATCTCGAGCTCGCAACCTCGGGCTACGTGAACCTGACGGCGTTTCTCGAAAATATTTGGGGACCGGTGGCGAGCGGCGACTATCGTGTCTGGAAACGCTTCGCGCTGGCATCGACCTTCGTCAACAGCCCCGAGACGATCGACGCGCTGCTTGAGATCAAAGGCGAAGACCGATTCGCTCTGTGGGCGAACGAACGGCCGCTCGCACGGCTCGATCATTCGCCACGTCTCGTTCCGGCGCGGATTCCGCTGCGCCTCGACAAAGGGTGGAATCGCTTGCGCATCGCCAGTACCCAGGACGCGACGCGCGAGTGGGGCGGACGGCGCTGGGGCTTCGAGGCGCGGCTGTTGACGCCCGATGGCGCACCGCTCGCGGGTCTTCAGATCGCGCCCGATATCGGCGCTTGAGTCTCGGGATTTGAAGCTCGCGGCTTAGACGCGCTGACGCGTGATACATGGAGGCAGCGGTCGAATGCGTGGCAAGGTTGATCTCAAGACGGCCAGTGAAGTCGGTGTCATAAAGCCGGTGCTATGCAGCGAACGACAGGCCTTATCTCTTTGTGAGTTCTTCGCTTTTGCGCCGACGCTTGGCACTGAGTATGCGTTATTCGCCGTATCGATCTCAGGAAACTGCAATAGAATGCCGTGTTGCTTCTGCGTCGGTCAGAAGAGTAACCCTGATCTCAGTTTCCACGAAAAGCCTCAAAATGCCTCGATACTGTGGAAACTATCATTGAAATAACTGAATTTTATACGGTCTGGGGGACTGGGTTCGCGGCGATGTCGCTCAGGATTCGAATCCCGCCGCTCCGACCGTCACGACGAGACGAAGAAGCCCGCCCTTGGGAAACCAACGGCGCGCTTCCGGGTTTCAGTAAGTCGCCCGGCCGCCGCTGATATCGAACACCGCGCCTGTGGCGAAGGAGCATTCCTCCGTTGCAAGCCACGTCACCATCGCGGCGAATTCCTCGACCGTGCCGAAACGGCCCATAGGGATGCGCGCGACCAAACGGCCGATCTGCTCCTCGGTCATGTTGCGCGAGATGTCGGTGCGCGCGGCGGCGGGCGCTACGCAATTCACCAATACGCCGATCTTGGCCAGTTCCTTGCCCAGCGATTTGGTCAGCGCGATCATGCCCGCCTTGGCCGAGGAATAGGCGACCGAATTGGGGTTGCCTTCCTTGCCCGCTACCGAGGCGACGTTGACGACGCGCCCGTAACCCCCCGCGATCATCGCAGGCACGAGCGCGCGGCAGCACAGGAAATGGCCGCTGAGATTGATGTCGATCAGGCGGCGCCAATCGGCGACCGGATATTCCCAGGTCGGCACTTGCGGACCGGTGACGCCCGCATTGTTGACCAAAATGTCCAACCCGCCGCCGAAAGCGTCGAGTGCGGCGCGAGCGCCCGCATTCACCGAAGCCTCGTCCGCGATATCGACGATCGTTTTGACGGCGACGCTCTCGCCGAGCGCGGCAGCGGCCTGATCGAGGGCGGCCGCATCGCGGTCCCACAAGGCGAGGCGCGCACCCGACGCGGCGAAGCGTTTGGCGATGGCAAGGCCGATGCCGCGCGCGGCACCCGTCACCACGGCCCGGCGGCCACTGAGATCGAACTGGTTCATGACACGCTCAATTGGGCGGTGGCGGCGATGGTAAGGACGGAACGCAGAAGTTCGAGACGCGTGAGGACGGGCGTATCGAGCGGGCGTGCGGCGATCTTGACGCCGAGGAAGCTGAGATCGGCTCCCTTCGTTTGCGCGAAGAAGGCCTCCATCTCGCGCTCGGTCAGCAACGCGCCATCCACACCGGCGGGCGCATAGGATGTGGGCGCATGCGGCATATGGGTGTCTTGCCAGATGCCCCAGGGCGTGTCGTTACCGCCCGCACCCGAGAACACCATGCCGGCAAGGCGGTTGCCCGAAAGCAGCAACGCCGTGTGCCGTGCGGGCGTTTCGCGCGAACGGCCTTCGATCGCCGAGCGGCCCCAATTGAGGGCGTGGCGAATGCGCATCGGCTGGCGGCGATTGGCGAGATCGCTCGCCGCGATTTCCTCCTCGACCGTCAGAAAACCCTTCTGCCATGCTTGGCCCGGAATCGCGGCGTCGCAATGCTCGATGACGATCTCGGCGCCGTCCCAATTCCAGCCGGCGATCTCCGTCAGCGAAGCCGCGAACGCGTCGATGCCGCCCGTACCGTCGGTCGTGCCGCCGGTGGGCGAGGAATGGACCATTATCGCGCGCACCGCGCGTTTTCCCCAACGATCATTGGCGCGCCGTACGCTTGCGTTGGCAACGCGTACCGATTCGATCGCTGCCTTGCGTCCGCTTTCGTCGTGCGACGCGAGTCCGAATTTAGGGTTCGTGCGCAGCGCCCCGGAGACCGAGGGCAGAACCGTGACGACATGCGCCCAATCGGGGTGTGCATGGCGAAACAGGTTCTCCTCGTCCCATCGATCGAGCTTGTCGTAATGCGGGATCTCAAGCCCCGCGACGAAGGGCAGGGATTTCAACCCTTCCATGAATTCGCTTTCCAAACGCGGATCCCATTTCTGCCCGCAGGGCGACATGGAATAGGCGGCGACGTGGAACTTCATGCGTTGGAACTCCCGTAAGCCGCGTCGCGGCGGTTGTCGCGGCTGCCGTCGCCGCTTATGATTGGCGCTAACATATTGGGGTGACGATGGTTGATAGCGCAGTGCCGCGCAAAGAGGATCGCCGCGTGCGGATGGAGGAAGTCGCGAAGCACGCCGGTGTTTCGCTGATGACCGTTTCGCGCGCGATCCATAGCCCGGATATCGTGACGGCGAAAACCCGCGCGCGGATCGACGCGGCGATCGCCGAGCTCGGCTATGTGCGCCATGCGGCGGCGGGCCAGCTTGCCAGCGGGCAAACGCGCTTGGTTGCGGTCGTGTTGCCAGATCTGCGCAATCCGGCCTTCGCGCTGGCGATGCAAGGCCTGTCCGATGCGCTGGGCCAGGAATTCGAATTGATCGCCACCGGCAGCCATGCCGGCACGGATGGCGAAACGCGCGTCATCCGCACGCTGCTGGGCTATCGTCCGGCGGGTTTCGTCATTCACGGCACGCGCCATTCGCCCGAGGCGCGCTTGGCGCTGTCCCGGTCGGGCGTGCCGACGGTGGAGATCGGCTCGCTGGTCAATCGCCCCATCGACATGGTCGTGGGCTATTCCAACCGCGAAGCGGGCAGGGCGGCGACCGAGCATTTGCTGGCGCGCGGGCGGCGAACGATCGCCTTCGTGTCCCAGCCGCGCGCGCAGAACGACCGCGCGGACGAGCGCTGGCACGGCTATCGCGAGGCGCTGACCGCCGCCGGCCTGCCGATACGTCCCGAACTTGAAATCGAGACCGAACTGGGCTTCGAGAAGGGCGCACAGGCGCTCGACATGCTGCGCACGCGCGAGAAACGGCTGGATGCGATCTTTTTCGCCAGCGACACCTGGGCGATGGGGGCGGTGTTCCATGGGCTGCGCCATGGCATCAAAATCCCGAAGGACATCGCGGTCATCGGGTTCGACGACCAGGAATTCGCGGCGCAATCCTATCCGGCGCTGACGACGATCCATGTGCCGCGTTACGAAATGGGCGTCGAGGCGGGCAAGATGCTCAATGCGCGTTTGGCCGGCACGGGCTCTCCGCGTCGTCGCCTTGATCTCGGGTTCCGATTGATCGTGCGCGAGACGACGTAGAGCACAAACGCGCGAACGGGCGGCGTTGCCGCCGCCCGTCCATTCGTTGTTGAAGGTTAGCGGAAGTACCATTGCTCCATCCGCGCCCCGCCCGGCGTGCGGCATTGCTGCGACGTGCAGGTGCGCGCGGGCACGTTTTCCAGGCGCTCGTTGACGACGCGGATACCCATATACGAGGGCGACTGGCCGACCAGGCCGATGCCCCATTGTTGATCGACGATCAAGCGCCAGATTTCCTTTGCGGAGTCGACGCGCTGCGCGTCGGTTTGGGTCGAACCGCCCGACAGCAGTTCGAGCGCGCGCAGCAATTCGGGCTCGGTCGGCTTGACGCCTTGCTTGCCGCCGGATTGGTACCAGAGCGAGTAACCCGCCCCCATCCACGCCGTGTCCGCCCGGACCGGCAATGCGCCGACCGGATAGACAAAGACGTTTTCTGTGCCGGTGTTGCTCGACATCGCGACCTGTACTTGCTCGTTGCGCGCGCGCAAGACCGACAGCGTGCGCTCGTAGAGTTTGACGTCGGCGCCGATGCCGATCCGGCGCCAATGCTGGGCGATCATTTCCGCCTGCTGGACCCAGCTGGCGCTCAAGCCTTGCGCCACATCGATCTGTACGTGCAGCGGCTGGCCGTTGTCGGTGCGCAGGCGCATCCCGCTCGCATCCTTGCGGGTGAGGCCGATCGCATCGAGCATCTGGTTCGCCTTGGCGACATCGAGCGTCGACCAACGCTTGCGCCATTCGGGGCCGGGGCTGTGCGGCGAATTATCGGCCGGTGCGGCCGAGCCCGGCGTGCCGAGACCCAGGAAGAAGGCTTCGTTGATCTGTTCCCGATCGATGCCGAGCGCCAGCGCGCGGCGGAAATCGGGATTGGAGATCCATTTCGCCATCTCCGCGTCTTCGCGATACGACAGCGCCCATAACAGCATCGAATCGCTGCCATTATAGCCGAGGTCGAGATGGACCTTGTACTTGCCGCGTTGCGCGTTCTCGATGAACACCGGCAGCTTGGCGAGATCGATATGACGCTCTTGATAGTCGTACTCGCCCGCGATCGCGCGCAGATTGATGACCTCGGTATTCTCGGCGAGGGTCATCTGGATACGATCGATATAGGGCAATTGGTTGCCGTCGGTATCGACCTCGTAGAAATAGGGATTGCGCTCCAGCGTCCACACTTGCGAGGTGATCGGCGTCACCGCGCGATAGGCGCCGATCGTCGGCATTTCGACATTGTAGGCCCAATCGATGCGCTGGCGGAAATGCTGGACCCAGTTCTCGAAGCCTGCCGCTTTGGCGGCGGCGTTGAGTTGATCGACCGGCGTCGCGCTGGGCAGATGCTTTTGCAGATAATGCTTGGGCGCATAGAGGCCGTAAGCGCGCCCTTGCGATTGGTGGCGCGACGGCCCGCCGCCGACGAACGTGTCGCCCGCCAGCAATTGCGGGAACAGGAAATACGGCTCGTCGAATTCATAGGCGATGGTCGTCGCGTCGATCTTCACCGCGCGGCCGGGCTTGCCGTTGATCGCCATTTCGGGTGCGGGCGCCGGGACGAGATCCTTGTTCTGGTAGATTTCCTCGAACCAGAACATGAAGTCGTCGGTGGTGAACGGCGCGCCATCCGACCATTTCATACCTTTGCGCAAATACAAGGTCGTGCGCTTGCCGTCCGCGCTGACTTCCCAATGGCGGATGGCGTTGGGAACGACCTGCGTTGCGGTGATGTCGAAGAACAGCGGTTTGTCGGCGGCGCGGATGCGGTTGCCGTTCTCCACGTCCTGCGGGCCGATGAAGCCGCGCCGCCACGTGCCGCCATACTTGCCCACGCTGCGCAGCGGCTGGATCACCAGCGGTTCCGATGGCACGCGCTGTTCGACGGGCGGCAGACGGCCGGCCTTGACCAACTCGTTCAGCATCGGCGCTTCTTTGAACGTCTTGGGAATGCGTGCGGGATCGGTGACGATATCGGTCGTCTCTAGCTTGCCGATCAAACCTGCCTTTTCGGCTTGGGCGACGCCGGGCGAAACCTGCGCCTGCGTCGTGCCGGCCGTTATGGCCAAACCGAAGGCGAAGACGAATCCCGCAGCACCCAGTCTAAGACCTAGCTTCGCGATTGCCATGTTTTCCTCCCTATTATTCGTTTGCCGACGACGGTTTCGCCGCCGCTTGTTTTCGTTACGTCACGCCGGAAAGCTCGAGTTCCGCCGCGCGATGGCAAGCACTCGCGCGCGTGCCGTTCGCCAAAGGAACCAATTCGGGCCGTTCGACGCGACAGCGTTCGGTCGCGTAGCGGCAGCGCGGGCTGTACGCGCAGCCGGGCGGTAGATTGGTCACGTCCGCAACCTCGCCGGTGGGCGCACGCACCGTGCCACGCCGTGCGGGGTCGAGCTTCGGCACCGCGGATAGCAGCGCCTCGCTATAGGGGTGCTTGGGCGATTGGAACAGTTCGGCCGTGGTCGCGGTTTCGACGATGCGACCCGCATACATCACGGCAACGCGGTCGCTGACATGGCGCACGACGCTAAGGTCGTGTGCCACGAACAACATCGACAATCCGAAGCGATCTTGAAGGTCGAGCAGCAGATTGACGATCTGCGCTTGGACCGAAACGTCGAGCGCTGAGACGGGTTCGTCCGCGACGATCAGCGAGGGATTGAGGGCGAGGGCGCGCGCGATACCGATACGCTGGCGCTGACCGCCGCTGAAGGCGTGCGGGAAGCGGGTGCGTGCCGCACCCGGCAAGCCGACGATCTCCAATAATTCCTGCACGCGCGCTTTGCGGTTCTCGGCCGAAACGCCGTTCAGCAGCATCGGTTCGGCGATGATGTCGCCGACCATCATGCGCGGATTGAGCGACGCGTAAGGATCTTGGAAGATCATCTGGATATGACGGCGCAGCGGGCGTAGCGACGCACGCGGCACGCCGGCGATATCGATAGGGGCGGCGCCGTCGATCGAAATGCGTACCTCGCCGGATGTCGGGTCGAGGGCGCGTAGAATGCAGCGCGACAACGTGGTTTTGCCGCAGCCGCTTTCGCCGACCAGTGCGGTGGTGGTGCCGCGCTTCACGGCGAAGCTGACGTCGTCGACCGCGCGCACTTCGGCGACTTGCCGGCGCAACATCCCGGCGACGATCGGGAAGAACTTCCGCAGCTTGACGACTTCGAGAATGGTTTGATTGTCGGTCATTCGGCGGCCGCCTCTTCGCGAAAGCAGCTCGCCCCGGCTTGGCCGGCGGGCACGGGCGGCGGAACGCTTTTGGCGCAACGATCGGCGATCGCTTCGGCGCAGCGCGGCTCGAACGGACAGCCGGGCAAGCGCGTGCCCGGAGGCGGCACGGCGCCCTTGATCGTCGCCAAGCGTTGGCGCGACTGCGCCAGCACGCTGGGCACGGAACGTAGCAAGGCGCGCGTATAGGGATGGCGGGGTGCTGCGAACAGCGTCTCGACCGTCGCGTATTCGACGACGCGGCCCGCATACATCACCGCGACGTCGTCCGCCATTTCCGCGATCACACCCATGTCGTGGGTGATCAAGATCATCGACATTTTGCGTTGCGCCTGAAGTCGGCGCAGCAGCGACAGAATTTGCGCTTGCGTCGTCACGTCGAGCGCGGTGGTCGGCTCGTCGGCGATCAGGATTTCGGGCTCGCCCGCCAAGGCAAGGGCGATGCCCACACGCTGGCGCAAACCGCCGCTCAACTGGAACGGATAGGAATCGATGCGCAGTTCCGGGCGCGGGATGCCGACATCGGCCAGAAGCCCGATCGCCGCTTCGCGCGCCGCCTTCTTGTCGAGCCCGCGGCATTGCCGGATCGCTTCGACGATCTGGTTGCCGACCGTGTAATGCATGCTGAGGGCCGCCATCGGTTCCTGGAAGATCAAACCGATGCGCCGCCCGCGGATCGCGCGCATCGCCGGGCTTTCCGGCGGCAGGCGCAGGATATCGAGATCTTCGTTGCCCAAACGGATGCTGCCCGAAACGATCCGGCCCGGCCGATCGACGAGTTGCAGCACCGCGCGCGCGGTCACGCTTTTGCCGCAGCCGCTTTCGCCGACAAGTCCCATCGTGCGGCCGGCGCGCAGATCGAAATCGACGCCCTCAAGGGCGCGCACGGTGCCCTGCTCGCTGACGAAATGGACGGCGAGATTGCGGATCGATAGGGCGACTTGGTTGGGTGCGTCAGCCATAGGGATCCGCCGCGTCGCGCAAGCCGTCGCCCAGGAAGTTGAACGCCAGAATGGCGAGGATCACCGGCGCCGCGGCGAACAACAGCCACGGCGCGCCGGCCAGGACTTGGACGCTCTGCGCTTCCTGCAACAGCGTGCCCCAGCTGACCGCGGGCGGGCGCAGGCCAAGGCCGAGGAAGCTGAGCGACGTTTCGCTGACGATCATCGCGGGAAAGGCGAGCGAGGTTGCCGCGATCAAATGGCTCGCGAAGGACGGCAGCATGTGGCGAAAGATGATCCGCCCGCGACCCGCCCCCGCGAGTTCCGCCGCGATGACGAAATCTTCCTCGCGCAGCGCCAGAAACCGGCCGCGCGCGACGCGGGCGAGTTCCGTCCAGCCGATCAGCGAGATGATCACGGTGATGGCGAGATAGATTTGGATGACGCTCCAATTGGTCGGCAGCGATGCCGCCAGGGCCATCCACAGCGGCACCGTCGGCATCGAGCGCAACACTTCGATCACGCGCTGGATCGCGATATCGACCCAGCCGCCATAAAGCCCCGATATGCCACCGAGTGTCACACCAAGGGCGAGGCTCAAGAACACGCCGGCCAGGCCGATCGACAGCGACACGCGCGTCGCCACGATCAAGCGCGAATAGAGATCGCGCCCGAGCTGATCGGTCCCGAGCAGGAATATCCCATCGGTCGGCGAACCGCCGTCGATGCCCATGATGTGGATATCGGTCTCGATCAAGCCGAACAGGTGATAGCGATAGCCGCGCGCGAGGAACTCGACCGGGATTTTCCGATCGGGATCGGGCTTGTAGACCAGCTTGAACGTGCGCGGATCGCGTGCACCGACGATCGCGTAGACATGTGGCGCGAATTTCCCGTCGTCGAACAGATGGATGCCCTGCGGCGGCAGATAGCTGCGCCGCGCATCGGTTGCGTGCGGATCGGATACCGCGAGAAAATCCGCGAATACGACGATGGCGTAGAACAGGACGATGACGGCAAGGCTGATCAGCGCCAGCTTATGGCGGCGGAAGCGCCACCACGTAAGCTGCAACTGTGTTGCCTGCGCGAAGCGCTCGGTATCGTCGGCGGCGCGCGCGGGCGTGCCGGGGGCTTGCGCGATATCGGTCATAGCTGCCCCGTCAGCCGCAAGCGCGGCTCGATCCACATCAGCATCAGATCCGATATGAACGTGCCGACGACGGTCATGAAGCCGAGCAGCAGCACGATGGCGCCGGCCAGGAACATGTCCTGCGCCACCAGTGCTTGCAGCAGCAGCGGCCCGACCGTGGGCAAGCCCAGCACCAGCGACACGATGATGCTGCCCGACACGATGGTCGGAAAGACATAAGCGATCGAACTTGCGAACGGATTGAGTGCGGCGCGAACCGGATATTTGAGGACGACGCGCGCCTCGCCAATACCCTTGGCGCGCGCGGTGACGACATAGGGCTTGCGCAACTCGTCGAGCAGATTGGCGCGCACGATGCGGATCAATTGCGCCGTACCGGCGGCGGCGAGCACGACGGCGGGGATGGGCAAATGCATCGAGAAATCGACGAAGCGTGCCCAACTCCACGACGCATTGATGAACTCGGGCGAGAACAAGCCGCCGATCCCGAGCCCAAGATAGCGGAAGCCCGCATACATCAAGATCAGTGCTAGCAGGAAGTTTGGAATCGCCAATCCGATGAAGCCCAACATCGTGAAGACATAGTCGGCCGCGGAATACTGACGCACGGCGGAATAGATGCCGATCGGCAGCGCTACGATCCAGGTAAGGAACAACGCCGAAATCGAAACCGCCATCGTCAGCCACAGCCGGTCGCCGATCACCTCGGCGACGGGCATGCGCCAGGTCATGGAGATGCCGAGATCGCCGGACAGCACGCGCTCCATCCACAGCCAGTATTGGACATAGACCGGCCGGTCGAGGCCGTAGGCGCGGCGCATCGCATCGGCTTGCTCGAGCGAGATGGCGCTGCCGCTGGCCGCGAGATCGGCAATGTAAACATCGACGAAATCGCCCGGCGGAAGACGGATGATGATGTAGGCAAAAATCGAAATGACGGCGCAGGTTGCGCAGGCGAGAACGAGACGCCGGAGGAGATGGGCGAGCATTGCGTTAAATCGGGTCCGCCAGAAGTATCGAGTATCGTTCCGGCATCGCTTCTCCCCTTCAAGATCGCGGTTTGGTTTGCCGCTTCGTTAGCGATTGTATCCAAGAATGTTGGACGCTAACATATTGGGGTCATCTTACGCGCGTGGCGTAGACTGTCAACGCTAAATCTGCCGAAAACGGCGAAGGGGAGAGACGCGACAATGACGGTTATCGGTAATCCGGCGCGTCTGCGCATGGAAGCGGGCGGCATAGCGTTGGGGATCGGCGTGCGCCTCGCGCGCACGGTCGAGATCGCCAAGGCGATGCGCGGCTGCGGTTACGATTGGTTGTTTCTTGATTTCGAGCACGGCTCGATCCCGCTCGATGCGGTTATGCAGATATCGGTCGCAGCGTTGGATGCCGGGATCGCGCCGATCGTGCGCGTTCCGCAAGGCGATGTCGCGTTGGCGACGCGCGCCCTCGATAATGGCGCGCAAGGCGTGATCATGCCACATGTCGATACGGCCGAGGAAGCGCGGGAGTTGGCGCGGCGCCTGCGCTACCCGCCCATCGGTACGCGGTCGATCGGCGGCAGCGGCGCGCAGCTCGGCTTCAAACCCAGCGCCATTCCGAAATCGCTGGCAGCACTCGATGCCGAGACGCTGGTGATCGTGATGATCGAAACGCGGCGGGCGGTCGAGAATGTCGATGCGATCGCCGCCGTGCCCGGCATCGACGTTTTGCTCGTCGGCACCAACGATCTTTGCGCCGATCTGGGCGTGCCCGGCGGCTACGACGATCCGCGCGCCGAAGCCGCGTTTCACGCGACGGTGGCGGCGTGCCAACGACACGGGAAACGCTGCGGCGTCTCCGGCGCGCCCGACGAAGCGACGATGCGCAAACGCATCGCGCAAGGCGCCAAATTCGTGATGGTCGGATCGGATTTCCCGATCCTGATGTCGGCGGCGGAAAAACGCGCCGCGGCTTTGCGAGGGGAAAACAAGTGAGCGACGCGAAAGCCTATCCGCATTTCAAACCCGATGCCGCTTGGCTTGCCACCCGTCAGGAAGCGGCACTGGAACCGGAACTGGAGATCATCGACGCGCATCATCACATCTGGGATCGGCCTGGCGAACGTTACTTGCTGGACGAATTCGGCGCCGATGTGAAAGCCGGCCATCGCGTGACCGGCAGCGTGTTCCTGCAATGCGCATTTTCCTATCGCACCGACGGTCCGGCGGAACTAAAGCCGGTGGGCGAGACCGAGCGTATTGTGGCGCTGGCCGACGAAGCCGCCGCGAAAGGCTTGCATGTCTGCCAGGGGATCATCGGCTACACCGATCTGCGCTTGGGTGACGCGGTCGAAGCCGTCCTCGACGCGCATATTCATGCGGGCAAAGGACGCTTCAAGGGCATCCGGCAGAGTGCATCGCACGACGATGCGATTCTATCGACCATGTCGACCAACCCGCCGCCCAAGCTGATGGCGGATCCGGCGTTTCGCGAAGGCTTTCGCGTGTTGGCGCGCAAGGGCCTGATTTACGACGCCTGGATCTACCATCCGCAAATTCCCGAACTTGCCGATCTCGCCGACGCGTTTCCCGACGCCAAGATCGTTATCGATCATTGCGGGGGGCGCATCGGCGTGGGCCGGCATGCCGTCGATCCCCAAGCGACGATGGCACTGTGGCGCGCCAATATTCGCGAACTCGCGCGCCGGCCGAACGTTCATGTGAAGCTGGGCGGTTTGGCGCGGCCCGTTTGCGGGGCAACTTTCCGCGATGTCGCCGTGGCACCGGACGGCGAAACGCTCGCCGCCGCGTGGCGGGAAGAGATCGGCTTCTGCATCGAGGCCTTCGGCCCCGGGCGCGCGATGTTCGAAAGCAACTTCCCCGTCGACAAGGGGATGTGCGGATACGTGTCGATGTGGAACGCATTCAAGCGGATCGCCGCCGGGTACAGTCCGACCGAGAAGGCCGCGATGTTCGCCGGTACGGCGAAGCGCTTCTACGGTTTGCCGTGAGATCGGCGGGGGCTGCGCGTCAAGCGCGGCCCAACGCCTTCATCGTCTCGGTCAGGTTCTTGCCGTCGCGGATCATCTTCATCGCGGCTTGGTCGCGCGCTTCGGCGTCGACGCCCGCGCGCAGCACTTCCACTTCCATCCCGGCGGGAATCACGACCACGCCGCTGACGTCGCCATAGACGAAATCGCCCGTGCGCACGACGACGCCGCCGCATTCCAGCGGCGCGCCGATTTCGCCCAAGGTCAGAATACCGGCTTGCCCCGCCGATACCGACCCGGTGCAGAAGCACGGGCAGCCCAGTTCGACGATCTCGCCGGGATCGCGCACCGGCCCGTCGGCAACGACGCCCCCCAGATTGTTGCGCAGGATCGCGGCGGCCAGCAGGCCGCCCCACAAGGCCGCTTCGTGATCGGGATGGCCGTTGAAGACCAGCACCGTGCCGGCCGGCGCTTCCTCGATCGCGCGCATGAAATCGGCGGGGGGACGCGGTTTGGCGGGATCGGCGAGGGCGATCGGCTTGCGTTCGATCGTCAACGCGTAACCGGCGACGCGCTTGTCGCCCAGCGGACGGATGCGCTGGCGCATGAAGTTCGGCAGGCCGCGCTTCATCAGCACGTCGCAGACGGCCGACGTGGTCGTGCGATCGAGTAGTTCGAGGATTTCCTTGGAAATCATAGCGGCGTCACCCTTCCGTCGCGAGGCGATGCTTGAGCAATTCGACGATGCCGCCGCCGTCGATGATGCGGCGGATCAGCGGGCTATAGGGCTCGATGGGCAATTCCGTGCCGCGCGCGACGTTGCGCACGACCGAAGCGGCCAGATCGATCTCCAGCGTTTCGCCTTCGGCGACGAATTTGGAGATGCCGGGCACCTGAAAGACGTGGAAGCCGATCGCGACCGCGTTGCGGAAGAACAGCCGCGCGATCGATTCGGCCAACACCGCTTGGAAGCCCAACGTCACCAGCGCCCGGTTGGCCGGTTCGCGATGCGAGCCGAGGCCGAAATTCTTGCCCGCGATCAGGATGTCGCCGGGCTTCACCTGCTCGTAGAACCGCGTGCGTACGGCGCGGAAGGCGTTGCGCTTGACGTCCTCCTCCTCGCTCGCGTCGCCCAAGCCGAACGAGATCGTCTCGCCGGGCGCGATGATGTCGGTGTCGATATTGTCGCCGAACACCCAGGTCCGGCCGCGGATAATGTCGGAACTCATGCGACGGTGACCTCCCGGGGATCGACGATGCGGCCGGCCAGCGCCGAGGCGGCGACGGTCACGGGGCTCGCGAGATAGATGTCGGCCGCGGCACTGCCCATACGGCCTTTGTGGTTGCGCGTGGTGGAGGTGAGGCAAACGTCGCCGTCGCCAAGCGCGCCTTGCATGCCCAGGCACAGATGGCAGCCCGGCGACACGACCATGACGCCCGCGTCGAGCATTGTGTCGACCAAACCGCGACGCATGCTTTCGCGATAGACGCCCCACGAGGACGGCTGGACCACAAAGCGTGTCTTGGGATGGATCTTCTTGCCTTTCACAACGCGCGCGACGGCCTCCAGATCTTCGACATGGCCGTTGGAGCAAGCGCCGACCATCGCCTGATCGATCTTGGTGCCCGCGACCTTGCCGACCGGCACGACGTTCTCGAACGTATGCGGCTTGGCGACTTGCGGTTCCAGCGTGTCGAGGTCGATATCGACCTGCTGGCAATATTCGGCGTCGCGGTCGGCCGAGACGGGCTTGGCCCAGTCGAGCTGATGGCGCATGCGCTTGCGCGCGGCGAGGAACTCGGCCGTCTTTTCGTCGAATTCGAACAGGCCGAATTTGCCGCCGAGCTCGACGGCGTGCGAGGCGATGGTGATGCGCGTGTCGATCGGCATGCGCGACGCCCCTTCGCCGCGGAACTCGATCGCCTTGTAGAGCCCGAAAGCCGTGCCGTATTTACCGGCGAGCCACAGCGCGACATCCTTGCCGGACAAATGGGCGGGCATCGTGCCGTGAAGATCGACGCGGATCGTTTCGGGCACTTTGAACCACAACTCGCCGAACACGATGCCGTAGGCGAGTTCGTGTTCGCCCATGCCCGTGCCGCAGCAATTGAGCGCACCCCAAGCGCAGGAATGCGAGTCCGAGCCGAGCGCCAATTCGCCCGGCAGGACGTAATCTTCGATCGCGATGCGATGGACGACGCCGGCCAGCGCGTCGTCGAAATGGGTCAACTTGTAGCGTTCGGCCACTTCGCGGATCTTGCGCTGGCGCAGTGCTTGGATCTGGTTGATGACCGGTTGGAAGTGCTCGAGGATCACATGCAGGCGCTCGCGGTCCCAGATGCGCGGCAGGCCGCCTTGCAGGCCCGCGGCTTCGGCGGCCGTGTGGATGCGGTAGAATTCCTCGTGCGCGATCACGCGGTCGAGTTTGCAATCCACATATTGGCCGGGTCGGACAGATTTCAGGCCCGCGGCCCGGCTCAGAACCTTTTCGACGATCGTCATAGCCATCGGCAGTTTCCCTTCGCTCTTACTTGCGGTCGACGCGGTATTTGGCGAGTTTGTCTTCGTCGAGCGCGATGCCCAGACCCGGACCTTCCGGGACGTCGACATGGCCGTCGATCACCGGCACGGGTTTCACGAGGATGTCGTCGGCGATCATGTCCGCCGCTCCGGTTTGGAAATCGCCGACCAGCAGCTTGCCTGGCCACGCGGCGGCGAGATGCGCCACCGCCGCGACGTTGACACCGGTCGACGGATGATTACCCGGGAAGATGCCGATGCCGTGCGCCTCGGCGACGGTCCAGATCTTGCGGATACCGTGGATGCCGCCGTTCTTGGCGGATTTCGTCTGCACGACGCTGGCGGCACCTCGGCGCGCGATCTCCGCCATCGAATAGGCGCTGGTCAGCGACTCGTCGGCCGATAGGGGGATGCGTACCGAGCGTGCGAGGAAGGCCATGCCTTCCAGATCCCACCCAGCGATCGGCTGTTCGACGATGTCGAGATCGTAGGGTTCGAGGCGCGCGAGCAAGCGCAACGCGTCGGTGCGGTTCATGCCGCCATTGGCGTCGGCGCGCAGCACCACGCGATCACCGAAATGCGCGCGGATTGCTGCGATCGTTTTGACGTCGTCGGCGGGATCGATGCCGATCTTCACGCGGATATGGCGATAACCGGCATCGTAGGTGCGTTGTGCGGCCGCGACCATCGCGTCGGGCGAACCGGCGATACCGATGGCCAGGCCCACTTGAATTTTCGCGCGGACCTGTCCGCCGAGCAAAGCATGCAGCGGCACGCCCAACGTGCGGGCTTGCAGGTCGTAAAGCGCGTCGCCGATCGCGGCTTGGGCATAGAGGCTACCGGCGAGCTTCGCGTCGAGCTCGGCCATGATCGGCGCGATTTCGCTTACGAAGCGGCCTTTGATATGCAGCGCGAACTGATCGCGAATTGCATGAACCAAACTGGTATGCGTCTCGCCGCTGCCTTGGCGGCGCCAGGCTTGCGTCTCGCCGATGCCCACGCTGCCGTCTTCGGCGGCGATGCGCACGATCACGACATCGACACCTTCGCGCGTCGCTTCGTGCGGGGCGGCCATCGTGAATTTCTTCCCGAACGGAATGCGCAAGGGAATGGCTTCGACGGAAACGATTTTCGGCTGGTGGGGTTTCATCCTCGATAACCGTTTTGTTATTTTCTGATAGCGCTAACATTTTTTGTAGCATGAGCTATGATGCCGCGCAAGCGGGTTGTCGGGATCCGCGTCGTTTAGGGAGAAGCTATGCCGCAACATTCAAATCCGTTCGATCTTCGCGGACGCTATGCGGTCGTGACCGGTGCCGGTGCCGGGATCGGCCAAGCGATCGCGTTGGCGCTGGCGCAAGCCGGTGCCTTCGTCACGCTGGTGGGGCGCACGGGTGTTGCCGAGACGGAAAAGATGTTCGCGGCGGCGGGCTTCGCGCATCGCGCGATCCTCGCGGATATCGCGGATATCGGGCGCCATGCGGAAATCGTCGAGACGGCCTGCGGTCCGAACGGCGCACTCGATATTCTGGTCAACAACGCTGGAATTATCCGCCGCGCCGATGCGGTCGACTACACCGAAGCCGATTGGGATGCTGTCGTCGACGTCAATCTCAAGGCCGCGTTCTTCCTGTCGCAGGCGGCGGCGCGCAAGATGATCTCGGCGGGTCGTGGCAAGATCGTCAACATCGCCTCGCTGCTATCCTTCCAGGGCGGTATTCGCATCGCGGCCTATACCGCGTCGAAAAGCGGGCTTGCAGGCCTCACGCGGCTATTGGCGTGCGAATGGGCGGGGAAGGGCATCAACGTCAACGCGATCGCGCCGGGCTATATCGTGACCGACAACACCGCGGCGTTGCGCGCCGATCCCGAACGCAACGCGGCGATTCTGGGCCGCATCCCGGCGGGGCGTTGGGGTGGCGCGTCGGATATCGGCGGGGCCGCCGTGTTCCTAGCGTCTTCCGCCGCCGACTATGTGCACGGCACAGTGCTGCCGGTCGATGGCGGTTGGCTGGCGCGTTGAGATCGACGCACGCCGAAGATATGCCGCAGGTCGATGCTCGATTTGCGGGAAACCAGATAGCTAACTAATTGAATTCACGAAATGTCCTCGTATGCCGACATGGTCGGGGTCGCGGGGTTCAATCCCAGTCGCGCCCATTATCCGGACCTCGAGGACGACCTCGAAAGTTCCGCATTCTTGAAGGTCGGCGACGGCCGCGCCCCATTGCGCTTCATGTCGTCGAGAGCAATCCGGCGATTGAGAATCCGCCATCGACCGACAAGGTCTGGCCGTTGACGTAGCTTGCGGCGGGCGAAATCAGGAACGCGATCGCGGCCGCGAGTTCGTCCATCCCGCCATATCGCCCCTGCGGGATCGCCGAGTTCCAGGCGGCGCGCCGTGCCGGCTTGTGCGTGGCGGTCACGCGCGGCGTTTCGATGGCGCCGGGCGCCACGGCGTTGCTGGTGATGCCGTCCTTGGCGAGTTCCACGGCGCCGGTGCGCGTCAACGCGATCATGCCCGCCTTCGCGGCGGAATAGGCGCCGCGCGTGACCGTGCCGAGAAGCCCGGCATGCGAGGTGACGTTGACGATGCGACCGTAATTGCGCGCGCGCATTCGCTTGGCCGCTTCGACCGTGTAGATGAACGCGCCGGTCAGATTGACGTCGATCACCTCGCGCCACATCGCGGGCGTGGTTTCGAGCAGCATGCCTTGGCGAACGACGCCGGCGTTGTTGACAAGCGCTTGCGGCGTGCCCCAGCGCGTTTCGATCGCATCGAAAATCCGCTTCGCGGCGGTATCGTCGCGGATATCGGCGGCAAAGCCCGCCAGCGCGTCGCCGCCCGCTTCGGCTTCGAGGCGCTTGAGCGCGTCGGCATCGGTATCGACGGCCGCGATGCGCATGCCCAGTGCGCGCAAATGGCCGACGAGATGCAGCCCGATGCCGTTCGCGGCCCCGGTGACGACGGCGATCTGTCCGTCGAGGCCGTTTTGGGTTTCGGGCATGCGGCTTCTCCTTATCGCCGGCGGTCGGCGCCGAGTTTGAGCGGGTAGGGCGTGCGCGGCAGGAATATCTCCTGCACATAGACGAGTGCACCCTCGCTGCGCGCGAAAATGCGCAAGACGGCACCGATCCCGCCGGGTTCCAGATCGATCAGGCGGCAGATGCGCTCGGGCAGCGTTTCGACCGTCAAACGCTGTTCGATGTCGATCCCGTCGCGCGGGAACGCGTCGGCGACGACTTCGGCGAAATGAACGCCGTCGAGGGCGCGCAACGGCCGATCGTCGAGCAGGGGAATGCGGCCGGCCCGGATGAAAAAGCGGCCGAAGGCACGGAAGCGCCCATCGACGTCGATCATGCGATGGAATTCGAGTACATCGCCGTCGCTTTGGCCGATTTCGGCGGACCACGACCAGTGCTCATTCGTGCGCCGCCGGCTGACGACCTGTAGCGAGATGGGCAGAACCGACACGCCGTCGTGGTCGAGGAAACGCAATTGCGTGGGATCGCCGAAGGCGCGCGCGCGTTCGGCGACGAAGGTGCCGTGGCCGCGCCGTCGTTCCAGCATGCCGTCTTCGACCAGCGTGCGCAGCGCGCGCTGCACCGTGCCGAGACTAAGCGCGGTCGCGTCGGTGATTTCGGTTTCGGTCGGCAATTTCGTGCCCGGCGGGCAGCGCGCGGAGACGACGATTTCCGCGAGATGCGTGCTGAGTGCTAAGTGTTTGGGCGATTTGCCGTCCGCCGGCCAATCGGTCTTGCGCAGAAGATCGAGGATGTTTTCGGGGGTCATGCCGGCGCCGGTGTGCGTGGAACGGTCAGCAGATTGCGGCGACGCACCGCCGCTGTCCACGAAGTTCGCCATGAATCCGTCCGGAAAGCCGTTGGCGATCATGACGGGCCCGTCATAGCGGCATGAAGACGCCGCCGTTCACGTCGAGCGAGGCGCCGGTGATGTAATCGGCGAAATCCGACGCGAAGAAGACCGCCGCTTTGGCGACGTCGTCGGGTGCGCCGAGGCGGCCGAGCGGCACGGTCTTGGCGAAAGCCTCGTTGATCGCGGCGGGCGCGTCCGCGTTGATATGCGTCATCACGCGGCCGGGATTGATCGCGTTGACCGTGATCCCATGCGGGGCGGCGTCGCGGGCCAGGGCGCGGGTGAATCCGAGATTGGCGGATTTGGTCGTCTGATAGTGGCTTGCCCCCTGGTGCCCGCCGGTGCGCGCGGCGTAGGAGCCGATATTGATCACGCGCCCGTAACCGCGCGCGATCATATGCGGCAGGAATACGCGCGCGCACAGGAAATGCGAGGTGACGTTGACCGCGAAGATCGCGTTCCACGCCGCAAGGTCGACGGTCCAGGCTTTCAGCCTTTCGCCGTTAGCGTCGAATTTCGGTGAAACGCCGACATTGTTGATCAAGACATCGGGGGCGAGCCCCGTTTCGACCAGATCGCGCAGACGTTGTTCGGCGTTGACCGCGTCGGCGAAATCGATCTCGACCAGCCGCACGTCACCCTTTTCGGCGATGGGCGCGCCGCGTGCGATGTCGCGGTCAAGCAATATGACCGATTTGTCGAGCGCCAGGAAGCGCTCGGCCATGGCGAGGCCGAGCCCGCCGCAGCCGCCGGTGATCAGAACGGTTTTTCCGTGAACTTTCATTCGGCTGCTAAGTGCGGGCGTCAGGATGCGAGCGGGCGGCGATAGCGGCCGCCGTTGCGCGTCGCCATCATCGCTTCAAAATATTCGACGGCGTCGGGATCCATATCCGCTTTCGGGCGCGGCTCGAGTTTGAAATGGCCAACGCGATCCTGCCCGCGCACCAGCATCGCGGTGTCCGTGCTCTCGACCACTTGGCGCGCGTGGGGCTTCAGATAGCGGATGGCCAAGCCCATGCGCGGCATCGTGCCGGTATTGGCCTCGGAGCCGTGGACGATTAACTGGTGATGCAGCGAAAACTGCCCCGGCGCCAATTCGATATCGACGGCCTTGCCCGTATCTTCGTCGTAGGGAACTTCTTGGCCCATCGACAGCATATTGTTCTTGGTTTCGCGGCGCTGATGCTCGATCGGCGCCGTGTGGGTGCCGGGTACAACGCGCATGCAGCCATTGCCGCGATTGCTGGGCGTGAGCGCGATCCAGGCGCTGACGATGTCGTCCGCTTCCAGACCCCAATAGGTCGCGTCCTGATGCCAGGACACGATGCGGTTGTCGCCCGGATGCTTGATGAAGAACGACGTCGTCCAACACAAGATGTCCGGTCCGATCAGGCTTTCGACGGCGTCGAGCACCGGATCGAGGCGGATCAGATTATCGACCCAAGTCAGCACCAGATGCGATTTTTGGCGCAGGATTTGTCCGGCGCGCGGGCCGTACTGCGTCTCCAAGGCGCGGACATTGGCGGCGTCGGCCGTCGCTTTTGCCGCGTCGTAGGCATGCAGCGGAAACACATAGCCGTCTTCGCGATAGCGCTTGATCTGCTCTTGGGTCAGGCCGGTGGGCATCGAGCGTCTCCTCAATTTATCTGTTTTTATTACTATATAGTAATAAAGTGATTTGTCAATAACTATATAGTTATAAAAATATCGGAGAATCAAAACCCGTAAAGGCTGGCCGGGTTATCGATGAGGATTTTGCGCAAGGTGCCGGCGTCGCCCGCACATTCGGCGAGTTGTTCGAGCAAGGCTGCGGAATCGATCGGGCGATAATGCAGCGGCGGCGCCGAGGCGCTTTGCGTGTGCCCGTGGCTTGCGGTGTGCGGCCAGTCGCTGCCCCAGACCAGCCGGTCGGGATTGGCGGCGATCAGCGCGCGAATGATCGGTGCCGCATCGGGAAAATCGGGTTCGCGCCGCGACACGCGATAGGCGCCCGACAATTTCACCCAGCATTTTCCGGCGGCAAGCAGCGCGCACAGGGCGCGGAATTCGGGCTGATCGGGGCCGCGCGCGGCGTCGACGATCGCCATGTGATCGATGACGAGGGGAATGGGCAGCGCACCGAGATGGTCCGCGAGTTTTGCGATCACCGCGACGTCGGTGAAAATCTGCAGATGCCAGCCCAGCCGCGCGATGCGCGCGACCGTCGCGTCGATCAGCGCGGTTAGTTCGCCGATATCGCGCAAGCCCCGGCTGGCGGCGTTGAGGCGCACGCCGCGTGCGCCGCGCGCGTGCATGGCGTCGAGATCGGCATCGCGCGTCGATGCGTCGATGCCGACGATCGCGCGCGCGTTCGCCCCCATCGCTTCGGTCGCGTCGAGCGTGCAGCGATTGTCGGCACCATAGGCGCTGGGTTGGACGACGACGCTGCGCTGAATGCCGACCGCTTTCGTCATCGCCTGGTAGCGCGTCAGCGGCGCGGGTGGCGGCGTATAGGTGCGGGACGGCGACAGCGGATAGATATCTTCGGTGCCGAAGATATGCATATGGCAGTCGGTGGTCCCCGGCGGCAGGGCGACCTTCGGGGCGCGCGGTGGAAAATCCATCGCCCACTCCTTCAGGAATGCGAGTACATGGCGCGGCCCGGCACGTCGACGCGGGCCCTGAGGATCGTGGCGCTGTGGGATTCGGTGATGTAGAGATCGCGCCGGTCCGGCCCGCCATAGGCGATATTGGTCGTGTAGATCCCGATGGGCGAACGCACGGCGACGATCGGATCGCCCAGGCGGTTGCAGACCCACACCGTGCCGTAGCCGGCATGGGCGATGGTCAAGCCTTCGTCCTCGTTCAATGCCAGGCCGTCGGGCCCCGCGAAACCGCCGGAAAGCTGAACGAACACGCCGACCTTGGTCGCCGTGCCGTCGGGCAGCAGGCGCGCGCGCCACACGCAATTCGCGCGCGTGACCGCGACGAACAACACGTTCTCCTGCGGATTGAGGACGATGCCGTTGGGGCTCGGCACGTTGTCGAGGATCTTGTCGAGCTGACCGTTGGCGCGCAGGCGAAACACGCGGCCCGTCGGGTCGTGGATTCCGGTCTGGCCCTGATCGGTGAAATAGATGTCGCCGTTCGACGCGAAGACCAGATCATTCACGCCCTTGAAGCCTTCCAGGCGCGGCCGCTCCAACAGCTTGGTGACAGCTCCGGTCGCCGGATCGACGGTGACGATGCCGTTCTTGTAATCGGCAACGAAGATGCGGCCGTCCTTGTGGATCTTCAAGCCGTTGGGTTCACCGTCATATTCGGTGACGAGGCTCATCACACCTGAAGGCGTCGTGCGGAAGATGCGCCCATGCGCGATATCGACGCAGTAGAGGTTGCCGTCGCGGTCGAAGGAGGGGCCTTCGAGGAACGCGGCCAGTGCCACGCCCGGATGCTGCTGGCGCGCCCATTGCGACGGCGCCGGCGCCTTGTCGCGGCGCAGATTCTCAGGCACGCGGACGAACACTTCCGCTTCGACGATGCGGGGCGGGGGCAGGAAGTTCAGCATGGCGGGTTCGAACCTCGGGTTACAGCGTTTCGATTTCGAGCGGGAACAGCGCCTCGAGATCGGCGGTTTGCATCAGGTGGAAGATGTTGAAGCGATAAGCGGGGCCGATCGACACTTCCGGCGGCGTGAACGGGAAAGCGAGATTGCCGCCGGTCGACAAGCGCCCCGGATAGCCGTGATGCAGCATGTATTGCTTGGTCGTGCGCACCACTTCGGCGGCACGCTGGCGCGTCGGCGCGATGCATTCCGCCATAATGAACACCTCGCGGGGCAAGGGTTCGCCGGCCGGCACGTAGCCGCGCACGCCATCGACGCCGTAGACACGGAAGGTCAGCGTGTAATCCTGCGGCACATCCTCGCACACCAGATCGCGCACGACATTCCCGATTTCCTCGAAGTTCTCGGTGCGTCGCGCGATGAAGCGCGGATCGGCCGTGCCGGCAAGCAGGACGGCGCGTTCGCCGATATGGCGCGAGCCCTCGATCTTGACCGTGTGCTGTTTGGCAGGCTTCCACACCGCACCCTTCACATAGGCGCGGCGATCGTCGAGCGCTTCGTAACTGGCGCCGCCCAGATCGAGCATCCCTTCGGGCTCGTACACGGTGTAGGGATCGGCCTGTTCGTAAAGGCTGTGGGCCGCGACCGAGATCGGCGTCGCCCGGCGCTGCGGAGCCATGCTTTCCAACTCGAACCCTTCGTGGTCGAGCGTGGCGAGGATCGAATCGCGCCCGCCGGGCACGCAGCACAGCGACGCGCATTCGATGATCTTGGCCATATGCATGGCTGGGCCCGCCGGGAATCCCGCCATTATCGGCAAGGCGGCGAAGATCGCGGTGTCGCAGGAACGCCCGGCGATCAGCACGTCGATTCCGGCGGCGAGGGCGCGCTGGAACGAGCCGAAGCCCATCTGCCCGACGATGTTGCTGGCAGCGTCGACTTCCGCCGCGTCGAGTTCGGGCATGCCTTCGAGGCCGGCGACCTCCCCCGCGGCGACCGCGCGTTTCAGCACGTCTTTGGGAATATCCGCGCGCAGCACGCCCAGGCGGAAATGCAACCCATCCTCGCGCGCGATGTCGCGGACCAAAGCGAGAGTTTGCTCCAGATGCGATTGGGCCCCCGCCGATCCGGCCGAGCCGATGATCAGCGGAATGTCCAGGCGGCGGGCGGCCTGAATCGTCTTGCGCAGGTCGCGGCGCGTCGCCGACGGATCGGTGGCGAGTTGTCCGCTGCCCAGATAGTAAGGGCCGATATCGATCGAGCCCATGTCGCAGCCGATCAGATGCGGCTTTCGTTCGATCGCGGCGTTGAAGGCTGGGGTGGGAATGCCGTAGCCGAGCTGGCCGGATGCGCCGTGGACGCGGATTTTCGCGCCATTACGGGAAAGCTCGTCGAGGACGCGCGACGAAGCGCTCATATTTCGATCTCCAGAAGCGGCGAGTGTTGCTGGGCGCCGTAGACGTCGCGATCGCCGGGATCGCCGGCGGTAATGCGGCGGGGAATGGAAATCTTGATCGCGCGGCCGAGCGGATAGTTGATGATGTCGACGACGTCCGGTTCGACACCGTAAAGACCCGCGATAAGGTCTTGCGTGAGGACGCCGGATTGGGCGACGCGATGGAAGTCTTTGTCGTCGCGAAACACCAAGTCGAGCGTCAGCCGGCGCGGCCCCGCGTTCTTGCTGCGGATGACTTGGGCGATTTCTTGAAGTTGCATGTCGGGCTCCGAAAGCCGGCGGCGTCCGCGTGCGAAGCCAGCGCGGACGCCGTCGCGTGCGCGGCGGATCAGCGGTTCTCGACCGTTTCCGCTTCGATGGCGTAGTATTCCTCGAGACCGATCGTGTCTTCGATCGATTGGCGGATTTTGACGAACTCCGCCTCGGTCATACCGGTATAGGTGCCGGTAGCGCGCAATTCGGTCAGCATCTTCTGGATCGCGGCGAAAGCGGGTCCGATCACGACTTGGGCTTCGATGCACGCGACGTAACCCATCTGCTCCAGTTCCTTGCGGGTGAAGATGGGGCGCCCATCGCGGTTGCCGCGGCTCATCACGTAGACCAGCGGCAGGCGGCATTCCTTGGGCGCGCGTTCGGTTTCGTCCGGGTTGCGCGGGAACAGCAGACCCAGATCGGCGCCGGTCGCGTCTGCGACGCGGTTCAGCCGGTCGGCTGCTTCGCTCAGGCCGAATTCGCGGCAAGTGTCGGTGCGCGCGATGATCACAAAATCGGGATCGACCTCGTCGCGCGCGCGGCAGGCGTAGTCGATCTTGGTGACGAACTCGTCCGTCGGAATGCCGTGCACCTGATATTTGTGGTAGTGCGCGCGTTTCGGGAAAAGCTGATCCTCGATATGGACGCCCGCGATGCCTGCCGCGACGAACTCGCGCACCGTTCGCATCGTATGCAAGGGTTCGCCGAAACCGGCGCCCGCGTCGGCCAGCACCGGAAGTTCGATCGCGTGGGCGACTCGTTTGGCCACATCGACCTGCTCGGTCATCGACAGCAAGGGTTCGGTGATCGCCAGCGAGCCGCCGGTCACATATCCGCCGACATACGCGGCTTCGAAGCCCGCCTGCTGGACGAGTCGTGCGCCGATCGGATCGTAAACCGACGGCATGTGCAGGAATGTTTTCGCCTTCAAAAGCTCGCGGAGCTTGTTCGTCGTGCGCATCCGTTTCTCTTCCCCGATGTTTTATGAGTTCGGCGGCGTGGCAGCGTCGCTATCAATAATTGGTATTTTGCATAGACATTAGACCAAGTGTCAATCATGATCATGGAAGTTTCAGCGAGCAAAATACCAAATTTGCTGAGGAGATAGCGCTTAAGGCGTTGTCGAAAAAGACCTTAGGGGAGAGAGATGCACGCAATCGTCGATGCCGTGGACAAGGTCCTTTATCGGGTCGAGTCCATCTTGATCGTCGCGTTCACGGCCTGCGGCCTGACGCTCGGGGTTCTCCAAGTCGTCCTGCGGTACGGCTTCAATACCGGCATCCACTGGGCCGAGACCGTGTTCGTCATGGTCACGGCGGCCGGCATGATGATCGCCGGCAGCCGGGCCGTGCGCAGCGACAGCCATGTCCGCATGGAGATCCTGTTCGAACTGGTGTCGCCCGAATGGCGCCGCCGGCTCGACATCGGCGGCATCGTGATCTCGCTGACGCTTTGCGTCTATTACGCCGTTTGCGGATGGCTCTACGTCGTGTTCATGCGAATGATCCAGTCGATCTCGCCGTCGACCGGCTTGCCGGAATGGATTTATTTCACGCTAGTACCGGTCACATTCGCGCTGTTCTCGCTGCGTTACCTGATCCGGCTGTATCTTGCGTTGACCGGCGCGCCTCCGCCCAAGACGTTGCAGCAGATCGCCGACGCGGGAGCCGTGCAATGAGCGGCGGCGCCCTTCTCGGATTTTTCCTGTTCCTGTTGATCGTCGGCACGCCCATCGCGGTGGCGCTGGGCGGCACGGCGATCATCTCCTCGCTGATGTTTCAGCCGATGCCGATGGAGATCGTCGGCCAGAAGCTGCTCGACAATATCGATCACTTCACCTTGATGGCGGTTCCGTTCTTCTTCTTTGCGGCATCGCTGATGGAAACGGGCGGTCTGGTGCGCCGTCTCGTCAATCTCGCCAACGCGCTGGTCGGACGGTGGACGGGCGGTCTCGGCATCACCGGCGTGCTCAGCTGCATGATGTTCGCAGCCATCTCGGGATCGAGTGCGGCGACCGTCGCGGCGGTCGGCAAGGTGATGTTCCCGTCTCTGGTTAAGGAGGGTTATTCGCCGCGCTACGCGATCGGCGCGCTGGCGACGGCGGGCTCGCTCGGCATTCTCATTCCGCCGTCGATCCCGATGATCCTTTACGGCTTCGTCACCGAAACCTCGATCAGCCGCCTGTTCATCGCGGGCGTCGTGCCGGGCATCATCTACGGCGCGGGCCTGATGCTGATGGCGCGGTTCCTGGCGGGACGCGAGAAGGTGAAGCCGCAGCCGGCGATGGGCCGTGCGGAGATCGGCCAAGCCTTCGTCTCGGCAGGGCCGGCGCTATTGCTGCCCGCTTTCATCTTCATCGGCATCTACGGCGTTCCGTCCTTCTCGATCTTCGGCATCGAACATGACGGCGGCGGAATCTTCACGCCGACCGAAGCGGCGGTGATGAGCACCGCATTGGCGTTGATCATCGGCATCCTGATGTACAAGGAAATGACGCTGCGCGGTGCGGTCGGCACCATTCTGAACACGGCGCCGACGGTCGGCATGGTGTTCTTCATCACCACGAACGCGCTGCTTTTCGCTTTCGTCGTGACCCAGTTCGGCATTCCGCATCTGGTGGCGAAAACGCTGGTCGACATGAACATGCCGCCCTGGCTGTTCTTGTTGCTGGTGAACGTCCTGCTGATCTTCGTCGGGTTCTTCCTGGAAGGCACGCCGACGATCCTGATGCTGGTGCCGATCCTGTTCCCGGCGGCCGTCCAGCTCGGCATCGACCCAATTCATTTCTGCATCATCGTGGTCGTCAATATCGAACTCGGTCTCGTCACGCCGCCGGTGGGCTTCAACCTGTTCGTCGGCAGTTCGATTTCGGGCTTGCCGGTGATGGAGGTGTTCAAGGCGGTGTTGCCTTGGATGTCGGTGACGATCGCGATGCTGTTGCTCGTCACCTACGTGCCCGAGCTTTCGCTGTTCCTGCCGAACCTGATCTTCAACTGATCGAACGCCAACCAAAACGAGGGAGAAACGCAATGAAACCATTCTCGAAGCTTGGTCTGATCGCAGCTTCGTTGGGCCTTGCCGGCATACTTGCCGTGTCGGGCGCAGCCTTGGCCCAGACCCGGATCGTGCTGTCGAACGACAACCCAGCGCTGGGCGTCAAGGGCAAGACGTTCGAAGTGTTGAAGGCCGAACTGGAAAAGCGCTTGGCCGGCAAGGTGCAGGTCGATCTGCATCACAGCGGCACGCTGTTTAACCAGCGCACCCAGATTCAAGGCACGCAGCTGGGCAGCGCCAATCTGATCGCGCCAGGGCAGGGCATCTTCGCGTCGCTGGCCCCGAAGCTGAACGTGCTGTCGGTGCCGTTCCTGCTGAACACGCCGGCGGCCATCGACGCGGCGATCAAGGATCCGAAGGTCGCCGCGACCTTCCTTCCCGATCTTGAAAGCAAGAACCTCAAGATCGTCGCGATCTGGCTGAATGGCCCGCGCGACATCAGTACGCGCGCGGCGAAACCGATCTTGACGCCCGCGGATATGCGCGGTTTGAAGATCCGCGTACAGCCCGCCCCCGTCGACCTCAAAACGATGCAGACGGTCGGCGCCAACGTCGTGACGATCGACTGGACGGAAGCGGCGACCGCCATGCAGCAGGGCGTGATCGATGCGGTCGAACCCACACCCAGCGCCCTGACGGGTGCCGGGTTCGTCGATCTGATCGGTCAGACCAGCTTGGTCAGCTACCGTTACGACTTCTACCTCGTCGCGACTGGCAAGTCGTGGTGGGATCGCTTGCCGGCGGATGTGCGGACGGGCTTCGAGGAGTCGCTCAAAGTCGCCACCGCCTGGAATTGGGAGAATACGCAGCGTGAGAACGACGCCGCCTATGCCCAGGTGAAGGCGGCCGGCAAGCCGATCAACGCTTTGTCGCCCGAGCAGCGCAAGCTGTGGGTCGATGCGTTGCAACCGGTATGGGTGGAGTTCGGCGACAAGCTGGTCGGCGTCGATATCATGGCGCGTTTGAAGGAGATCGACGCGACCGCGAAGTAACACGGTGACAAGGGCGCGCGCCGGGTCCTTCGGGGCCCGGCGCGGCGTTTCACCTGATTGAAGAAATCCGAAGATCGATATACCTTCGCGGCTATCCCTTTGATTCGCCACCAGATGGCCACCAATGAAGGCGTCGCCGCTCGCCACGCAACTTGCCCGTCAGATCGCCGACTATATCCGTACCAACGGTTTGAAGTCGGGCGATCGCTTGCCCGAACGCCGTTTGGCGGAGCATTTCCGCGTGTCGCGGCCGCCGGTGCGATCGGCGCTGGATTTGCTCGAAAGCACCGCGCAGATCGGGCGCGAACCTGATCGCGGTTTCTACGTTCTGACCACGGCACCTGTCGTTGATCCGCAGGACGAGGCCGATGGCGGCGCCACCGAAGAAGCGCTTTATTTGGAAGTCGCGGAAGATAGGCTGGCGGGACGGCTGCCCGACCGGGTATCCGAGAATGCGTTGATGCGCCGCTACGGATTGAAGCGCGGTCAGGTCATGCGCATCCTGCGCCGCGCGGCGGAGGAGGGCTGGGCCGAGCGTCTGCCCGGCCATGGCTGGACCTTTCTGCCGGTGCTGGCCTCGGCCCGGGATTTCGAAGAAGCATATAATTTCCGCCTTACGATCGAGCCGGCGGGCATTTTGCAACCGACCTTCCGCATCGATCGCGCGGCATTGGAACAATGCCGCCAGCAGCAGCAGGCGATCGTCGATGGGCTCGGGTACAAGCTGTCGACGGCCGAGCTTTACGACGCGGGCAGTCGATTCCACGAAGTCATCATGCAGTGTTCGGGCAACGCCTTCCTGATCGACGGGCTATCGCGCCTCAATCGGTTGCGCCGTTTGATCGAGTATCGGCGGATCGACGATCTGGAAGGCTGGTTGAAGCGCGCGCGCGAGCATATCCAACTGATCGATCTGCTGTTGGCCGATAAGCGTCAGGCCGCCGCGGCGTTCATGCGCCGGCATCTGGAATCCGGTATTACCGAAAAGCGTTTCGACGATTGATCTCGCAGCTATTTCGACACAGGACACAGCGCTGATTTTCCGCAGGTCGATACTCGATCTGCGGGAAACCCTATCTCTAACCTAATGAATACGAGCGCTGTCCGTGTACGTTGGCAGGCTAGGGGACACGGGTTCAATCCCTGTAGCGCCCACCATCCGGACCTCCTTAAAGATTGGATGGTTTAGCACGGGCGCGAAAGCGCGTGGTCAGTTCTGCCAATTGGGCCGCGCCCATATCGCCGATTCCGAATGCGCTCGGAAATTCGGGAACGCGCCGCTGGCAAGCGCCATGCATTTCTCCTGGATATCGTCATCGGTGACGCTAAAGGCGCGGTGCATTTGTGCCACAAACAATGTGGTCCGCCGCGAGATACGTATTCAGACCAGAATCTTGATCTCCGGCCAATGATGGTCTCGGTGGTGCCGGACCCCGGGCACCACTGATTTCCCTCGATAATTTGGATATTCGCGGCAGGGTCATTGACCTCGTTTTCCAAGCTTGTCGCCGGCGGTTTTCCAAAATCCGTTCTTTTGACGCTTCAATCGCCCGATCGCGCGGTCGGCCGTGCGGCAGCCCTGCGCGGTCAACGCTCGCCCGTATGATCGTCCGCTGCGCGAGCCGCTGGAAGGCAAATCGCTTCGCGCTAGGGGGAGACGAACGACAAACGCTTGATCAAAACATAAAATAGTATGATTTATGACTAATACGACAATCCACGAGCGTCAACGGCGTTGGGGAGCGGGCGATGACGATAGCGACGCGCAATGCTGCCGGTTCCGGCCAGGAATCCGGGCGGACCTGGACATGCCGGGTCGCCCGGGCGATTCTTGCGATGGGTGTCGCCATTGGCGTGACCATTTGCGGTGGGGCCGTCGCCCAGAATTCAAGCGAGCCAAGGGGAAATAAAGTCGTGGAGATGAATGCCGAACGGGTACTAGACCTAGTCTACAAAAATTATCTTAAAACGATGCTACCCGAGGAGGTGAATTTCGAGAAAGTATTTGGCGATGAAAGAGACGAAAAATTCCAGGTGGATATCAACTCTTTTGGTCGGTTCGGGAGGTTTTTCGACGCTGAGCCCGGGCTGCAAGTCAATTTCGGAATTTACAATTCTTACAAAAATTTTAACAAAAAAATTGCCGAGGCGGATTTTAGGGTCTCACAGCAGCGGACCTGCATAAACGAAGCCATGGTGTTGGACAAATTCAAAGAATTTGAGCCGAATATCAAGATAACAACAGAAATGAAACATCCGCCGGGGCAGTTCGGGGTTTCTCCGATCGATGTAAGTATGGAAGAGTTTTCGGAGTGGGAAAAAAGAGCGAGTTATATAAGTATATCGAAGATTGTTAATGAGTATCGGTGCAATATTGACTTCAGTTTTCAAAAGAGTGAGTGTTTATATGAAATTAATATTGTTAAATATAAACTAAATTAAACACATAAAAATAACTGGTCGAAAGAGCAAACGGCCGCACGTGACGAGATCGATTTGGGGGTGCCGCCTTGAGCTCCGTAACCCTAAACCCTTTGGGCCAATGGACCTTGACTGATCTCTTTCGATAAATCGGAAATATGCGGTCGGGCTCTCGATCTTGTTTTCCAAGCTTGTCGCCGGCGGTTTTCCAAAATCCGTTCTTTTGGCGTTTCAATTTTGTGATGGCGCGCTTGGCGCCGTGGCGCACCAACATCGGCACGGCGCCCCGCATTGGTCCGACCTCACCGATTTCGGTGTCGACTGCCGGCGGTTCTCGCCTTTGGTGATCTAGCCGTTGCCGTATCCTTTGGCGCCGAAGGCGCGCTGAAACAGCCTCAATCTTAAGCCGATTCGATATGCCACCGCGTGTGCGGCCGCTAAAGTCCGATTGCGCAAGCTCAACGCGCGGTTGCTCGACGGCAACGCAAAAATCGAATTTTTTAGTTAAAACAATTAATTATGATCTGGTCATTCGTTTTGCTCTCGCCTCGCTTGCCGACGCGGGGATCGCGCGTCCCGCAGGGCGGCTTAATTCGCCGAAGGCCAAATTCCGGCCGGCTGTTGGCGATGTCCAAATATCCAAGGGGCCATTGGCAATGCCCTTCATTTGAACGGATTTTTATGATACTTGGTTGACAGATTGCATCAACAGGGCGGTCTATGGAACTCGAAAAGCCGTTGGCCAAACGCCCCATTGTTCTCGATACGCAGTCGTCTCCTATCCGAAGGATGTTACCCGGCGCGGCGCTCGGTGCCGTCTTCTTTGCGCTCGCGGCGTTGATCGGCGTCCGGACCATGCCGCCGGAGATCACGGCGGCCATCAGCGGGTTCGTCGGCGTTCCGATCGATAGACCGGACAATTTGAGCGCGCAAACGCGCGCAAATTTGACGGCCGAATTTCTTGCGCATGGCCCCGTCGAGCTTCGCCGAGTTCGGCTTTCGGAACTTGATACGGCGATCGCCAATATGGCTCTGAAGCCGGCGCAGGAAACGGCGCTGCGGGCCGACATCGCACTCGTATTGCGTGCTAGCCGAAACCCGGCCGCCGAAAAGGCCGCGGCGCTCGTGGAATCCGCCCGCTCGGACAACGCCTCGAAGGCGCCGCCGGACGCTTTGCAGGCCGAAGCCGCCGATAGCGCCGCATCCGTCTCGCCGCAGAATACGCCGCAACGTACAACGCCGATATCCGCGCCGGCGCCCAAACCGGCGGCGGTCGCGTCCAGCGCCGTATCCCGACCGGCGGCGCGGCCTTCCATTCCCGCTCCCGTCGCACAGGCGGCGCCGGAGGACGATATCGAGTTGCCGCTTGCATGGCTGACGCTCTGGGACCATCGCGACGAAGACGGCGACATCGTTCGTGTCGTCAGCGAAGGATATTCGCGAACGGTGCCGATCTTGAATACGCCCGTGACGCTTGCCGTTCCGGTTCCGGCGTCGGGCGTCGTCAATGTGATTGGGATACACGATGGCATGGGCGGCATCACCGTCGGGATCCAGTCGGGCGCGACGCCGGTGCTCCTGCCGGTGCTCAGTGTCGGCCAGGTCGTCGGCGTTCCGATCGCCGTGAAATAGCCGGAATTTCCATATGGTCGCGTGGCTCAACCGGAATATCGCACTGCTGATTGCCGTCGCCGTCGCGATTGCCTTGATCCAGCTGCTAAACTCGGTGCACTTCGATTGGCGCGCGGTCGCGCGCGCCGCGGAAGCCGGATACGATCTCGCGACCGAATACGCGATTGTATTCGTTTGGATTGCCGCCGCATTCTGGGGCGTCGTTTTCATCGGCTTGATACATGAGACGCGTTCAAATCGGCGTTCTCGATCGAAGAAGGGGGGCTTACTCGTGGACATCCTGGATCGGCTAACGAATCGCAAGGCTTTGGAAGCGCGGCTTGCCGACGCGGCGGAGCCGTTGATCGTCGATGCCGAGGCCCTTGCGGCCGCGATGAAGGCCAAAGTTATCGGGCAAGACGCGGTTTGCGACGATGTCGCGGCGCAGATCAGGTGGCGCTCGGCCATGGCGCGGCGCGCGCGTCCTCTGGGCGTGTTTCTCTTCGCCGGCGCGCCGGGAACGGGAAAGACGTATCTCGCCAAGTGTCTTGCCGAGAGCCTCGAACGGAAGCTCATTCACATCGATATGTCCCAACTGGGCCGTGGAACCTCGGCCGGCACGATGTTGTTCGGCTCCACGAAGGGGTATATCGGGTCGGAGAGTTACGGTTCCTTGACGGGCGCATTGCGCGACACGCCGGACGCGATCGTGCTTCTCGACGAGTTCGAAAAAGCCCACGTCGATGTTCACAAGAATTTTTTGACGGCCTGGAACGACGGATTCCTGACCGAAGCGTCCGATGGCCGACCGATCGCGACAAACAGAGCGGTTTTCATTTTGACGACAAATGCGGCGACGGCCCAATTGGGCGATATCGTCGCGCGCAACGGCGACGACGAGACGATCCGGCGCGAATCCGTCGGCGCGTTGCGCGACGCCCGCTTCGCGCCGGAAGTATTGAGCCGAATCGACCGGATATTCGTGTTCCGTCAATTGAAGGGGCTCGACATTGCGCGCGTCGCGGCGCTCGAGATCGAAGCGATTGTGAAGAATTACGATCTCGAGATCGCGGATGGCGGAATCGATCCGGAGATCCTTCTCGAATCGGTCGATCGATTGCAAAAACTCGAGGGTGTTGGGTCGGCGCGCGATTTGGCGCGCGGGATCGAGGAACGGCTGTCGGAGGCGCTGATTTCCGCGAAAATAAAGCGGGTCAAGCGCGTTCGCTTGTGGTTCCAAAACGGCGAACCGCATGTCGAGCCCGTCGCCGATACGCCGACTGAAACAAAACCCCAAAAAAAATGACCGCCAGCAGATCCGCTTCGGCAAATGGTTCTTCCGCCGTCGGCGCCTTATGGCGGCGTGCGCCGGCTTGGCGATGGAGTCTAATCTTGGGCGTGTCGTCCGCACTGGGGTTCGTGGCGCTGGTCCCGGTTCCGAGATCGGCTCCACAGCCCCAGGCGCAGAGCGGGCCGACGACGTCAGTCGAAGCGAGCTACGTTTCCGCGATACCACCGGCCGTCAGGACCATGTTGAACGATCGGATCGCGGAAACTGTCGCTGCGCGCGAGGCCGCAGCCCGCGCGCAGGCCGAGGCCGCAGCAATGGCGGCCGAGAAACAGAAGGCCGAGGCTGCGGCCCTCGCGGCCGAAAAGCGGCGCGCTGACGCCGAGGCTGCTGCACGCGAACAAGCCAAGCAATTGCGAGCCGAGGCGACAAGAGTTCCGCCGCCGCCCACGGCCCCAGTCGTTCCAGCGCCCGCTGCCAACGTTGCTGCCGGCCTCGTCGCGCCGAATCCAACGCTTGCCACTTCGGCGCCGCCGACCGACAAGCGGAATGACCCGAACGGGATCTATACAATTCTCAACGGCGTCAACGATTCCGCGGGCATGTTGAATGCTGCCGGTCGCCTTATTCCGCTACCAGCGGGTACGTTCGAGCGGCTTGCGTCTGTTCAAGGGCCACTCGGCTCGACAATCATGCACAGTGGGGCTTTCGCGCAGTTTCGCGCCGGTGTGCTCGCGATATTGGTCGTCGTCAGTCTGACGCCGCCTCAGGAGAAAATCGGGGCCGGTCTAAGAGCCTTTCCGAATTGCAAAAGGCGTGATTTCCACTATCTGAACGTCGTCGCGAACGACGATTTCGGCGCGCAAGAGTGCAGATACGTAAATCATATCTGGCCGAATGCTTGGGGTAGCACGGAATCGGGTGAGCTGTTTCGATCGATCGTTGCGGCCTTGACGACGCGCCAAGTGCCGGTGCCCAACGCGATGGTGACAAGCACCTTCCACTTCGCCAATCAAAACGATCTCGTGCGCGTCTTCTATTATTTCAACCCCGAAGTCCGCGGCATCAAATCGGCCAAAACCGCGACTTGGAACGAGAGCGACTGGCATAAGAGCTATCTCGCGCAGGATGTCCGCCGCATCGACTATCTCGGCGAGCTGGAAAAATGGACGAACGATTGGCACCCCTTCGTTCGCGCGGCATTCACCGGCGAAAAATCAGCGGCGCCGCGATCGCAGCTTGCGCGCCAATTCGCTCCTCGATGACGGTGACTAGCAGCGCGATGCATTCGCTCAAACTGGTCCCGGTGGAACAGGAGTTTCGGCCGGCAGGCGTATCGTCCGTCTCCGAACAAGGTTCACCTCAGAATCATGATTCCGTGGCGCTACGAACAATATGCTCGGCCACGCGATGCCTGATCAGACGCGAATCTTGATCCCCGGCAAGTGACGGTATTGGTGGTGCCGGACCCCGGGCACCATCGATCCAGATATTGACGCGATCGGGTCGTAAGCGGGCGAGTGGCGCTCGCGTTTGCCGTCGAACTGAGAACGGCTCCGCAGGTTCGAAGACCTTGCGACTTCTTGAGTCTCGATGCTTACGAAACAGCCGCGATCATAAGCGCTTCTGAAATGACCTCCCCCAGAGGATTCAAACCCGAGAGGTAAGAACTGAATTGGAGAATGGTGCGGAGACTAGGTGCTGGCCGGCAGTCTCAGATCACCACGTATTCAAGTTTCTGAAGCGTGGCCGTCGGGCCTCGATAACGAGCTTTAGACGATTGAATATGTAGGCAGAATTTCCGTCGCGACGCGAATCTCCGTTGGGGTTCAATGGGGTCCTATGGGGGTTGGGCGACGGAAAGTGGTAGGAATATCAACGTGGCTTGACAGCTCTTAATCAGCGGGTCGTAGGTTCGAGCCCTACATCGCCCACCATCGGCCCCGACGAATAAAGGCCCCGGTTTCCGACCGGGGCCTTTATTCGTCGGGGCGTGCACCACAAGAAATCACTATCCTCGGCCAAAACTGGTTTTGGACGGATTCCTGATCTCGGCTAGCACTCCGCTGGTCCCTCGGCTTGACGCCGGACCGCCCAGTCCGCTTCGATTATCACCTCGCCATTAAATCGCCCACGGAACGTGCGTCCGGCTCTTTGATCTGTTGGACTCGAAGGCAGCTTAGGAAATCCGACGCCCATCTTGAGGGTCAAAAAAGTGCAGGCGATGGGTGCGGAATTCGCAACGAACCGTCTCCTGCGGACGAAGTGTGACTTCGCCTGTCGCGCGTGCAATCGCCGTAGTCGGCCCAATCTGCAAATAAACGAGGACTTCGTGGCCGAGCGGTTCGATGAGCAGAACTTGTGCCGTCATCGAACCGGATCCGATCAAGATATCCTCGGGTCTTACGCCGAGTATCACCTTACCATCGGCATAGGATACGGGCGTCGAGAGTACCGGGCCCATATCCGTCAGCGATAGCTGGCCTTCGCGGATCTCGCCGTCCAGAAAGTTCATCGCCGGCGTGCCGACGAATGACGCGACAAAGCGATTGGCCGGAAAATTATAGACCTCGTGCGGCGTGCCGACTTGCTGAATGCGACCTTGGTGCAGAACTGCGATCCGCGTCGACATCGTCATCGCTTCGACTTGGTCGTGCGTGACGTAGATCATCGTCTTGCGGATACGTTGATGCAGCTGAATCAACTCGGCACGCAGTTGCGCGCGCAACGTCGCGTCGAGGTTAGACAGCGGCTCGTCGAGGAGAAATACTTCCGGATTGCGGATGAGCGCGCGGCCGAGCGCGACGCGTTGTTGCTGCCCGCCCGACAACTGCTTGGGCTTGCGTTCGAGCAACGATTCGATCCGCAACAGCCGAGCGATGTCGTCGCTGCGACGGCGTCTTTCGGCAGCACCGGTGCCTTGCTTCTTGAGCGGATACTCGAGGTTTTGTCGCACAGTCATATGCGGATAAAGCGCGTAGCTTTGGAAAACCATCGCGATATTGCGCGCCCCGGGCGCCAAATCATCGACGCGCCTGTCCGCGAAACGGATTTGTCCGCTCGTCGGCGTTTCAAGGCCGGCGATCATCCGGAGCGTCGTCGTCTTTCCGCAGCCGGACGGGCCAAGAAGAGTGAGAAATTCGCCATCGGCGATTTCCATCGAGAACTCTTCGACGGCGACGGTTCCGTCGGCGAAGTCTTTACGCAAGCGATCGAGCGTGACGGTTGCCATGTCTATCCTTTTACGGCGCCAGCGCCGAAGCCACGGGTCAAATGGCTTTGGAGGAACGAAAAGCTGATGAGGACTGGCACCGACATCAGCACGGAGGCGGCCATGAGCAGCGACCATTCAATATTTTGATTCTGCTGAAGCATCGTGATGACGCCCGGGGGCAGCGTCTTCATGTCGTCGCGATTCACGAAGACGAGCGCATAGAGATATTCGTTCCACGCGAGAATAAAGGTGAAGAGAGCGGTCGAGATGAGGCCGGGAACAGCCTGCGGCAGTACGACGTCGAAGAAAGCGCCCATACGGCTGGCGCCGTCGACCATCGCCGCTTCTTCCAGGCTGACGGGGATCGCGGCGATGAAGGAACGCAACAGCCAGAGCGAAAAGGGCAACGCAAACGTCGTATAGGCGATGACGAGTCCGAACAGGCTGTTGGTGAGCCCGAGTTGAGCCAGCAGCAGATACAAGGGCAGCAACAGGACGACCGCCGGTAGAAGGTAAGTGAACAAGGTCAACTGCGCCATGAAACGCCGGCCGGGATATCTGAAACGGACAAGGCTATACGCGCCGAGCACGGCGACGACGATCACGAGCGCCGTCGTCATGCTCGCGACAATCACGCTGTTGAGGAAATAGCGCAGAAACGGCGTGTCGAAGAGCAATACCTTGAAATGCTCCGCCGTCCACCGCACGGGCAGCAAGGTCGGCGGAATCGCGAAGGTTTCCTCATGCGGCTTCAACGCGCTGGAAATCATCCAGAACAATGGAAAGGCGACGCACGAAACCAGCAGCCAAGTGAGGATTGCGGCGAACGCGCGTTTCATCGTTGATCGTCCGCTTCGTCGCGTCCGTGGACGCGAAAATAGAACAAGAAGAAGGCGAGCATGAAGACCAGCATCGCAACGGCGACGGCCGCACCGCGCCCGAGATTGAGGAGCGGGAACGCTTCCTTGTAGACCATGATCGGCAGGGTCTGCGTGCCGATCGCCGGTCCGCCGCCGGTCATCAGATAGATCAGGTCGAATTCCTTGAAGTCCCAGATGCTGCGCAGAAGGATCACGATGCCGAGAACGCCGCTGAGCTGCGGCACCGTGATGTCCCAGAAACGCGCCCAGGCGCCGGCGCCGTCGAGCTCCGCGGCTTCGTAAAGTTGCTCGGGAATCGTTTGCAGGCGCGCAAGCACCGCGATAACGACAAACGGGAAAAGTTTCCAGGTGCCGACGAGAACGATGCTGATCATCGCGTCCGGCATGCGGCTAAGCCAGGCGATCGGTTTCGCAACGAGCCCCGTTGCGATCAGCGCGTGGTTGATGATCCCGTAGAGGTCGTTAAACATCCACTGCCAGACTAAAACGGCAACTGCGGTCGGCAATAGATAGGGAAAGAGGACCAGGCCGCGCGCCAAGGCGCGGCCCGGAAAGCTGCGATGCAGCAGCAAGGCGAATCCGACGCCGCAGACGAGCTGTAACGAGACCGCGCTGACCGTCCAAATCAACGTGTTCCGGAACGAAGTCCAGAACGCTTCTTGCCCGAATAGGCGGACGTAGTTGTCGAAGCCGACGAAGCGTCCTTGAAGGGTCAGGGTATTGATCGACTGCAAGCTGAAAAGAACGCTGGCGACGAGCGGGTAGGCGATCAACGCCGCGAACAACAGCATCGTCGGCGAAATCAGGGCGAGCCCAAGCCAGCGCTCGCGTTTTTGCCGGACCTGGGCGCCACCGTCGCTCGCCGCCATCTTTTCCGCCATGGACGGCATCAACCCTTCAAGATGGCTGCGATTTTGTCGGCCGCTTGCGCGGCGGCTTGCTTCGCAGGTTTCTTTTCTACGATCACGGCCTGCACCGCTTCGGCAAGAACCATGCTGTTGAAGATCTCGCCGGCTTTCACGTTGAACTGATGCAGATCGCTTTCCTTGACAAGATTGCGCGACGCGTTGGTCGTCTCGATCATCCCTTTGACTTCGGATTCGTATTTGTGGATCAGCGGATGATCGTAGAACTCGGGCGCATCGGCCACCGATTTGAGGGTCGGAAGATTATGGCCCGGCGCCGTGTGCAGAATCTGAATGCTGGTGTTCTTGCGGAACAATTCGCGCGCGAGGAGCTTCGCGCCGGCCACGTTCTTCGATCCGCGCGGGATGAAGAGCGAATTGAACGGGCAATCATATGCCGCGCGTCCGCTTTTGAGATGCGGGTAGGGGACGCGGGAGATTTTGTCCGCCAATGACGGGTTCTGGCTGTTGACCAGGAAAAGCGGCCTGCCGGTATAGGGCGCGCAAGCGGCATTACCGGTCACGAAGGAGTTCACCGTTTCGCCCCAGCTATAGCTGTCGGCGCCGGGCGGGGCATATTCGCGGATTTCCTTGAGGAATTCGAGCGTCGCGACGACTTCCGGCGAATTGAAGGCGACGCTCAAATCCGGATTGACGATCGAACCGCCCGATTGCTTGACGAACATTACCATCATTGTGCTTGTCATGGCATTGCGCCCGTAGGGCAAGGAGTTGCCGTAGACGCCGTTGCGTGTCGTCTTCTTCGCGACGTTCAGCAGATCCTCCCAGTATTTCGGTGGCTCTACGCCGGCCGCTTCGAGAAGATCCTTCCGATAAAAGAGGTTTGAGCTCGTCTGATTATTGAGCGTGGCGGCCATATAGCTGCCCTTGCTTTTGTAGATATCGCGCGCCATCGGGAAGAAATCGTCCTCGCCGACGGCCTTCACGACATCGTCGAAGGGCTCGACCAAGCCCTGTTCGTTCAACGAAACGACCGTGTAGGCCTGGGCGTAGGACACGAGATCCGGAACGTCGCGGCCCGCGAAAGCCGCCGACATCTTCGGCCAGAAGGTGTCGTCGGAATACGCTTCGATCTCGACTTTGAATTCGGGCTGT
Organism: Tagaea sp.; assembly: GCA_965228135.1. Taxonomy (GTDB): domain Bacteria; phylum Pseudomonadota; class Alphaproteobacteria; order CACIAM-22H2; family CACIAM-22H2; genus Tagaea. The sequence goes on along the minus strand of OZ245798.1, from coordinate 1,546,550 downwards.
GCCGCCTCGAAGCGGGCGAAAATTGCGCGCCAGGCTTCCATCTGGTTGGGCGCCGTTTGGCTCGTCCAGAACCGAAGCGTTCGCTTGCCTTGCGCCTTGGCGATCGGCGGTGCGCCGACGGCGACAGCGGCTGCGCCCATTCCTGCGAAGAGTGTACGCCGGCTAAAGGACTTCATGCCGTCCAAGCGAGTTTTATGCGCCATTTTTGCCCCCTGTTATGTGTTTCCTATACCAAACATCTGTTTATCTGTCAAACGAGGATGAATTCACTTCGTCCTATTGATCCGGGTTTGCAGCTCGGTTGCCGTCGCTATATGCGCGCCATGCGGATTTGCTGTTTATGTACAAACGTCGCGCCATTCGGCTAAACTTGAATTTGGACAGATTCCGGGATGCGACAAGCAATGTTGCAACTCGACGAGCACGGGTCCGGACGCGGGCTGGAATCTTAAAATCGAAGCGCGATTGGTCAATTTAATGACGAAGCCCGATGAAGAATCCGAGCTGACGCACAAGAATCACGGGGTGTATTTCGTTCCCGGCCTTCACCGAGGCCTTCGGGTTCTTGAGGTGGTCGCCGCCGCGCAGCGGCCGATGGGCATCACCGAAATCGCGGCGGAAATGAAGCTGACCCGGTCGTCGGTATTTCGTCTCATCTATACGCTGCGGCATATGGGCTTTTTGGAGGAAGGCGCTTCGAAGCTCGTGACGCTGGGCCCGCGCGTTCTCAATATCGGTTTTTCCTATCTCGCGTCGAAAGACATCATCGAGATCGCGCGGCCCGAGTTGGAGGCGCTGCGCGACGAAACCCAAGTATCGAGTCATCTGGCAATCCGAGACGGTCGCGACGTGCTTTATCTCGCTTGCGTTCAGACGCGATCCGGCTTCCTCAGCAATATGAATGTCGGATCGCGTGTGCCAGCTTACGGATCGCCGATGGGGTGGACGCTGCTGTCCGCTCTCGACAAGGCCGAGCTGACCGAACAGTTCCGGCGCGAGAAATTCGTGGCGCTCACCGACAAGACGCCGATGTCCGTCACGGAGTTGCATGCGCGGGTCAGCGCCGCGGCCAAACGCGGCTATGTCGTCAGCCGCGGAATCATGGAGCCTTCGGGAAGTTCGATCGCCGCGCCGATCCGCAATCGCAGCGGCGAAATCGTGGCCGCCATCGATATCTCCGGTCCCGATTCCGCTTTCGAGATCGATCAGCTCGAAAAACGCTATGTCCAGGCCGTTCAAAAGGCCGCGCGTCAGATCTCGCAGCGGCTGAGCTGAATTATAGGGCCGGCAGGCCGATCATCGCGCGCGCCTCGCTCGGCGACGCGATGGATCCGCCGAGATTTTCGACGATCGTCACGGCCTTGTCGACGAGCTCCGCGTTGTCGCGCGCCAGCACGCCCTTGCGGATGTAGATATTGTCCTCAAGGCCGACGCGAACATGGCCGCCCAGCAGAAAGGATTGGGCGACGATCGGGAATTCGTGCCGTCCGATGCCGAACGCGGCCCAGATGCTTCCGGGCGGAAGGCGGGACGCGAGATAGAGCAACGTTTCGGGCTCCGCGGTCGCGCCGTAACGCACACCCAGAACGAACTGCACAAGAAGCGGACCTTTCAGCGTGCCCTCTTCGAGCATGACCTTCGCCAAATGAAGGTCGCCGCTATCGAACAATTCGATCTCGGGCACCGTACCGGACGCGTAGATGCGCCGCGCCATTTCCGTCACGTTGCGCGGCGTGTTGATCACGACGGCGCTTCCCGAAAACATGGTGTTGAGGTCGAGGGTGCAGATCTCCGGCCGAAGCGTCTCGACATGCGCGACGCGCCTCTCCGGCCGCATCAGCGTCGTTCCCGGTCCGGCGATCGACGGTGTTTCGATGTCGGGCACGTAACGCCCGCCTTCGCCCGTCGAAAGATTGATCACGACATCCGAGCCGGCGTCGCGGATTCGTTCGACGATCTCGCGAAACAAGGCCGTATTGGCGCTGCCTTTGGTCGTGACGGGATCGCGCGCGTGAATATGGATGACCGCCGCCCCGGCTTTGCCGGCATCCACGGCGGCCGCCGCGATTTCGGCGGGCGTCACGGGAAGGCCCGGGTGTTGCTCGCGCGTCGTGATATTGCCGGTGACGGCGCAGGTCAGGATCGTCTTCTTCGTCATCGTTGTCGGCTCAAGTCGCTGGGCCGCGTTGCTCGAGGCTCGCCGCAAGGGCGCGCCCGAGCTTGTCGACGATCTCATCGACGTGATTCGCGCCGATCGTGAAGGGCGGTGCGAGCAGAACGTGATCGCCGTTGGTGCCGTCGGCGGTTCCGTTCGAAGGGTAGCAGACCAGTCCGGCATCGAGTGCGGCGTCGCGAATTCGGCCGGCAAGCTTCTCGTTTGCGGCAAACGGACGCTTCGTCGCCCGATCTTCGACGAGTTCCAACGACAGGAAGAGGCCGCGGCCGCGTATGTCGCCGACATGGGGATGATCGTCGAAGCGCGAATGCAGCGCCTTTGCGAGTGCGCCGCCGGTTCGCGCGACATTCGCGAGCAGGTCATCTTCGTCGAAGGTGCGGATCACCGCCAGCGCCGCCGCGCATGCGACGGCGTGGCTCATGTAGGTGTGGCCGTTCGCCAGCGCGCCCGTTCCATTCAGCAGCCCGCTGATGATGCGGGCATTCGCGAGCAAGGCGGCGATCGGCTGATAGCCGGCGCCGAGCCCCTTCGCAATCGTGATGATGTCGGGGCTCGCCCCATCCTGCGCGATCGCGAACAGCGATCCGGTTCGGCCCATGCCGCACATCACCTCGTCGGCGATGAACAAAACGCCATATCGGTCGCAAATCTCGCGAATCCGCTTGAAATATCCAGGGACAGCGGGAACCGAGCCCAGCGTCGCGCCGACGACGGGTTCGGCGACGAAAGCGGCGACGCTATCCGGACCCAGCCGGAGCAATTCGCTTTCAAGTTCGCCGGCGGTTCGCTGCCCGTATTCTTCCGGGGATTCGCCATCGCGCAGGCCGCGATAGGCGTAGCAGGGGGATATCTGAGTCGTTTCGATCAAGATCGGCTGGTAGATGGCGCGCCGCCCCGGATGTCCGCCGACCGCCAGCGCACCCAGGGAATTTCCGTGATAGCTCATGCGGCGCGAAACGAACCGCGTGCGTCCGGGCTGCCCGATTTCAACGAAATATTGCCGGGCGAGCTTCATGGCGGCTTCTATCGCCTCAGAGCCGCTGCCCAGAAACGCGACGCGGCCGCCGACGAAGCCGTCCGGCGCGCGCTCGATCAGCACGCGGGCCAGTTCTTCGCTCGGTTCGTTGGTGAAGAACGACGTATGCGCATATTCAAGCTTGTCGATTTGCGCTTTGATCGCCTCCACGACGCGCGCGTGACGATGACCCAGGCACGACACGGCGGCACCGCCGCTCGCGTCGAGATAGCGCTTGCCGTTGCCGTCGACGATATACGGGCCATCGCCCGTCGCGGCGAATGCCGGAACATGACGCAGGTTTCGGTGCAGCACGCTGGATTGGAGATTACGATCGGCGAAGCTGGTCATCGGCATCCGGAGTTTTGATCATGACTGTTGATATACAAAACACGTTTTCGTATAAAAAACAAGTTCGACACTTGCCGGCGACGAGGTGCGCAATGCATCGACGATGGGAAGACGTTCCGATTATCGGCGCGCCCGGTATTCGCGGGGGCGGATTTCGCGCGCGCGAAATTCGAATCGCTTCGATAGGCGGGGCCCTATGATCGGTTCGTTCCGGAGCCTGAAGGCGGAGATCTTCTCGGTCTTACCGAAGGATTTCCATTGGAAGGGCGAGCCGAATGCGTGGGTCCGGATGACCCGCCCGGGCCAACGGCTTCATTCCTTTTTGGAAGGGCCTTGCTTCGACGCGCATGGCGATCTGTGGCTCGTTGACGTGCCTTACGGACGGATCTTCCGGATCGATCCGGCGGGCGAATGGCATTTGGCGCATCAATACGACGGCGAGCCGCATTCACTGCGCTTGCGCGACGACGGCATTTTCGTCGTCGTCGACTACAAGCACGGTCTATTGTCGTTCGATCCGAAATCGCGATCGATCGAACCGATCTGTTCTAACGACGGCAAGGGATCGTTCTTGGGGCTTAGCGATCTTACGATCGCGGATAACGGCGATATTTGGTTCACAGATTCGGGGCGCACCAGCCTCTCCGATCCGACGGGCCGCGTATATCGGCTGAAGCGCGGCGATACCCGCCCCGAGCGCGTGCTCGCGAATGTTCCTTATCCCAACGGCATCGCGCTGTCGCCCGACGGGAAGTTCGTCTATCTCGCTGCGACACGCGCGAACGCGGTTTGGCGCTTCTTCGCTGAGGTGCCGCCGCCGCGCCCGCCGATGGTCGGAACTTTCATGCATTTGTCGGGCGGTCTCGGCCCCGACGGATTGGCGGTCGGGCCCGACGGTTACCTTGCCGTCGCGCAAGCGCAGGCCGGGCGGGTTTATGTCGTTACGCCGCTCGGCGATCCGGTCGTCGCGATCCACACGCCGGGCGGCCTGTGGACGACCGCGTGCGCGTTTGGCGCCGGCGGCCGCGAAATTTTCATCGTCGAAGCGCAGAGCGGAAGCGTCTTCCGGGCGAAGTTCGATCCGCAGCAATACGAAACGCAGTGAGGAACGCAGAATGCCGAAATTGACGCGCGAAACTTTGGGCGGCTTCGTGCCGGCGGTGCCCACACCGTTCGACGAGGCCGGAAAGATCGACGAGTTCGCATTCGCGGCGATCGTCGAACATATGATCGGGATCGGTGCGGGCGGAATTTGCGTGGCGGGCGACAACGGCGAAAGCTGGGCATTGAGCCCGGAGGAACGGCTGCGCCTTACGCGGGTGGCCGTCGATACCGCCGCAGGGCGCGTTCCCGTGATTATGGGTGCCACGGCGCCCGGTTCGAAACAGACCATCCATTACGCGCAGATCGCGCGCGATGCGGGCGCGGCCGGCATCCTTGTCATGCCGCAAACCTACGTGTTGAAGGCAACGCGCGACGAATTGCTACAGCGCTTCGAGCGTGTCGCCAAAGCCGTCGATATTCCGATCGTACTTTACAATTCGCCCCGCCGTGCGGGCATTGAAATGTCGGTCGGTGACGTCGAAGGCGTTATGGACGTGGCGCCGGTGGTCGGTATCAAGGAGTCGAACCGTGACATCGGCCATTTGACGCGTCTGCTGCGTCAGGTCGGCGGCCGCATCTCGGTGATGGTCGGGCCCTCCTATTATATTCTGACAGGCGCCGCGCTGGGGGCGGCCGGGTTCATCGCCACGGGGCCGGAGTTTCTCGGGCCGCTGGCCGGACGCTTGATGCAGATCGGACGCGCGGCGCCCGACCGTACTTATGTCGACGCGCATCAAAAGCTAACGATCGTCTATGAAACTTTGATGAGTGTGGGCACCTGGCCGTCGGCGTTGAAAGCCGGCCTCAATCTGCTGGGGCTTCCGGCGGGCGTGCCGCGCGATCCGGTTATGCCCTTGAGCGGTGCTTCGCTTGAGCGCTTGCGCGCGGTGCTTGGCGATCTCGACCTTCTGCCGAAGCGCTAACATGCCGGATGATCTGCGCATTGCATCGGCTGGGCGGTGGCGGCCAGAGGTGAGCTTCCAAGTCGATGGCAGGGATTTTCGAGCCCCGGCGGGCGCGATACTTGCGGCTGCCCTCTACGCCGTCGGCATGCGCAGCTTGCGGCGCAATGCCGAAGACGGTGGCCCCCGCGGCGCATTCTGCTTCATGGGCGTTTGCCAAGAATGCGTCGTGACGATCGAAGGACGCGCGGTCGAATCGTGCCGCGTGGAGGTCAGCGAAGGACTTTGCGTCGAGACGCGGCGATGAGTGCGCGGTTCGACATGATCGTGCTGGGGGCGGGACCGGCGGGTGTTGCGGCCGCAACGCGCGCGCGCGCGCAGGGAATGACGGTCGCGCTGATCGATGAAGCCGTGGCGGCGGGCGGTCAAGTCTATTGCGCCCCTTCGACCGGGCTTGTCGATGCGCGCGCCGATGAGACTCAGGTTCAGGGCGATGCATTGCGTCAGCGTCTTGCGTCGAGCGGCGTGACGCAGTTCTTCGGCCATCGGATCTGGTCGATTTCGCCGGGTTTCACGCTGCATGCGGCGGGCCCGGCGGCACCGCTGCGCTTGGAAGCATCGACGCTTATCGTCGCGACCGGCGCCTATGAACGGCATTTGCCCGTGCCCGGCTGGACCTTGCCGGGCGTCATAGGGCTTGGCGCCGCCACGGTGCTTCTTAAATCGCATAAAATTCTGCCGGGCCGTAACGTCGTCGTTGCCGGTTCGGGACCGCTGCTGCTGCTCGTCGCGTCGCTCATTCTAGCGGCCGGGGGATCGGTCGCGGCCATCGTCGACGCGACACCGCGCGTGCGATGGCTTCGCGCGTTGCCCGCGATGCTCGGGCGTCCGGACCTTCTGCTCAAAGGCGCATCGTGGTTGAGCGTCGTGAAGCGTCACGGTGTGCCGATCCATTCGGGTCATGCGGTCAGTCGCGTTCATGGGACGGCTGAAATCGACGGCGTGGAAATTTCGCCGGTGGACGGCGAGTGGTCGCCGATTCCGGGACGATCGTTCCGCTTGCCGGCCGACGCGTTATGCGTTGGTTATGGTCTCGTTCCCGGGACGGAAGTCACGCGTCTTCTGGGGGCGCAGCACCGGTTCGACACCGAGCTCGGCGGCTGGCTGCCGGTCCTCGATCCCACGATGATGACCAGCGTGTCGGGGCTTTTCGTCGCGGGCGATGCCGGTGGCATACGCGGTGCCGATGCTGCGCCGTTGGCGGGCGAGCTCGCGGCGTTCGGTGCAGAGGCGTTTATTCGTAAAAATTCGGCGGACGATCCCGGGAAAACCGCAAGGTGGAAACGATCCGGCCGGTTCGGTGCGGCGATGTCGGGCGTCGCGACGCCGGGCCGTTGTGCAGAGAAGCTGATCGCACCCGAGACGATCGTTTGCCGTTGCGAAGGCCTTCGCCGCGCCACGCTCGATACGGCGATCGCGACGGGGGCGACGACGCTTGACGGATTAAAGTCGGTCACGCGTTGCGGGATGGGCCCGTGCGGCGGACGGAGCTGCGGCGAGGCGGCGGCGATGATCCTTGCGGCCGCGACGGGCGCCGACCGCGTTGCGATCGGCCAAGCCAGCGCGCGTCCGCCGCTGCGGCCTGTTCCCTTGACCGCGATCGCCGGGCCATTCGCCTACGACGATTTGCCGATTCCACCGCCGGCGCCGCTATGAGCGACGTTCTCGATCTCGCCGTCGTCGGCGGCGGCATTATGGGATGCGCCGCCGCGCGTCGCGCGTCGCAAGGGGGGATGCGCTGCGCCGTCGTCGAACAGGCGACATTGGGGAGCGGTGCTTCCGGCGTGAATGCCGGCACGTTGTCGCTTCAGATCAAGCGCGTAAAGCTCATGCCCTATGCGTTGAAGGGGCATGAATTGTGGGCCGCGGCGGGTGCGGCCGTCGGGTTTCGCCGCACGGGCGGTATCACGCTTGCGTTCAACGATCGCGAGGCGGAACTCCTGCACGAGCGCATGGCGATGAAGCGCGCCGCCGGTGCCGATATCGAGATGATCTCGCCCTTGCGGGTCGGCGAACTGGAACCGTCGATCTCCAAGCGCGTGGTTGCGGCGAGCTGGTGTGCGGATGACGGTTACGCAAATCCCGGTCTTACCGGTGCTTACTATCGCGCCTTGCTCGATGAGGCGGGGGTCCAAGTCATCGAGGGCGCTCCCGTGGTCGCGATCGGTCGCGACCACTGCGTGTTCGAGATCATCACGCCGGCGCGCACGATATCCGCGCGGCGCGTATTGCTGGCGTGCGGCGCGTGGCTGCGGTCCGCCGGTGCGATGTTGGGGCTCGATCTGCCGATCCGTGCGCGGGTGAATACGGTTTCGGTCACCGAGCGTGGCCCCAGGCTCATTCGCGGCATCATCGGACACGCGACCGGGCTTCTGACGATGAAGCAGAGTCAGAACGGAACGATCCTCGTCGGCGGCGGTTGGCAGGGGCAGGGCGCGCCGGAGACCGGGCGCGGCCGGGTCGATCCGGACACGATGCTGCCGAATCTTCAGCTCGCGCAATACGCGTTGCCGGGGATGGAGAAGTTACGCGTCGTCCGTTCATGGACGGGCTACGAAGGGAACGTTCCCGATTTTTATCCGCTCGCGGGTGCCGCCCCCGGCATCGAGGGCGCGTTTATCCTGGGATGCGTGCGCGGCGGATACACGATCGGGCCTTATATCGGTGCGCTGATGGGCGACCTGATTTTGGGGCGCGCGCCGGAGATGCCGCTCTTCGATCCGGCGCGTGTTCTTGGGCCGTCACCATCGAAAAAATCGGAGCAGTTATGAAGATCAACTCCAATCGGCTTGACGGCCGTACCGCGATTGTAACCGGCGGCGGAACCGGGATCGGCAGGGCGATCGCGCGCGCATTCGCCGACGCCGGCGCGCATGTCGTCGTGGTCGGCCGTTCGCTGGAAACGGTCGATCCGGTCGCCGCCGAGATCGGTGGAACCGCGATACGTTGCGACGTGACGAAGCTTGCGGAGGTCGAGGCGGCGTTCGAGCAGGTGCGTTCGCAGCGCGGCGGCATCGACATTCTGGTCAACAACGCCGGCCAGAGCGGGCCGATCGCGCCGATCGCCGATGTCGATCTGGCGGCGTGGCGCGAATGTGTCGAGGTGAATCTCTTCGGGACGGTGAACTGCCTTCGCGTTGCCAGCCGCATCATGTGCGCGCAAGGGCGCGGCTCGATCGTCAATATGTCCTCGCTGATGGGGCTGAAAGGCTATCCGATGCGCAGCGCCTATTCGGCGACGAAGTTCGCGGTCATCGGTTTGACCGAGGCCGTGGCCCGGGAAGTCGGCCCGTCCGGCGTGCGCGTCAACGCGCTTTGTCCGGGTGCTGTCAGCGGCGAGTTGATGGATCGGGTCATCGCAAGGCGCGCGGCGGCCGAAGGCCGCGACCCGAACGACATCATCAAGGAGAACTACACGGATGTCGCGGCGTTGCGGCGTTGGGTTTCGCCGGAAGAGGTCGCGGCTTGCGCCTTGTTCCTGGCGTCCGACGCGTCGTCCTCGGTGACCGGCGATCGCATCAAGGTGGATTGCGGTCGGTTCAACTGAGAACAGCGCCGGCGGCCGCGAAGCCGCCGGCGCATCGGCTTAGAACTTCGTGTTGGGCGGCAGTTTACCGACATCGAGGCCGGCGTCTTTCATGCTTTCGAGAATAAGTTCGGCGGCGCGGCCGGACTTCTGGAGATCAACGGCCCATTCCTGAAGGAAGGCGGTCAGGCGGCCGTCGGAATCCTTGCGCGCGGCACCGCCCGACGGCGGCGCGAAAAGCGGCTGCAACGGCACGATGTTGCCGATATTGGGGTTTTGCTTGGCGCCGTTCATGCCGAGGAGCAATCCCATCACGGCCGCGTCGGAGTTTCCGGAAATGACGTCGAGCAACACTTCACCGGCATTCTTGAATCCTCGGAAGCTCACGTTTTTCAGGCGCTCGCGCGCGGCGGCTTCGTCGGTCGAGCCTTGAATGACGGAAACCTTGATGCCGGCCTTGTCCAAATCGTCCCAGTTTCGCAAGGGTGCAGCGCCCGTCCGGCTGAAGGCCGCGACCGGCATCAAATAAATCGGCCCGAACATGTCGACGGCCTTCTGACGCTCCTCGGTGACCGTCAGCCCCATATGGACGTCGATGCGGTTCGCCTGAATGTCGAGCACGATGTTTTGAAGCGAGCTCGACACTTCCTCGACGACGAGGGTGCGGCCCATTTTCTTGCCGAGCTTTTCCGCGCAGTCGCGCGCCATCGAAAGACGGAAGCCGGAAGGCTTGCCGCCGATCGTGAAATTATAGGGCGATTGGTTCGGATACATGCCGAACCGCATCTTGCCGGTCGTCGCGATTTGATCCCACGCGGAGTTCGATTGCGCCTGCGCGCGCGCCGACAGCACGAACGCGGCGGCGAGAGAATGACCGAGCATCGACCGGCGGCTGATTGGAAGTCGCATGAAAACCCCTCCTGAACGGATTCGACTTTTGCTTTGTTCCGGAAAAACGTAGCATCGCATCGATAATTAGCGAACAATAATTTTGCATATAAACAAGCCGTGATTCCGGTTCGGATGCTAAAACGTCACGCCATCGCGGCATGCGACAGCCCTCTCACGGCAGGATCAAGACCGTTATGAGCCAGAATCGCGCCTTTTCCGGAGTGACGATCGTCGATTTCACGCATGTCCTGTCGGGACCGTTCTGCACCTATCAGATGGCGCTTTTGGGTGCTGGCGTGATCAAGGTCGAAGAACCGGATCTCGGCGACTATTTGCGCCGGCGCGGCTCGGACAAGGCGCTGCGAAGCAAGCTCATGGGCGACCATTTTCTCAGTCTCAACGCCAACAAGCGGTCCGTCGTGATCGATTTGGGGCGGGAAGACGGCGTGGCGATCGCACGCCGGCTGATCCTCGCCGCGGACGTGGTCGTCGAGAATTTCAGATCCGGCGTGATGGACCGCCTTGGGCTGGGTTATGCCGAGATGTCGAAAGCGAATACCGGGCTGATCTATTGCGCCATTTCGGGTTACGGCCGCGGCGGCTCTCATGGCGATCGGAAGGTTTACGATCAGGTCGTGCAGGCGAGTTCCGGCATGATGTCCGGCACCGGTCCGGTCGGCGGCGCGCCGGTAAAGAGCGGTTCACCCGTGCTGGATTATTCCAGCGGCATGACGGCGGCCTTCGCCATCGCGGCCGCGCTATTCGAGCGAGCCCGAACGGGGCGGGGACAGTCGATCGATGTCGCGATGCACGATACGGCGTTGATGCTGATGGGGACCGGCATCATGAATCAATTGCACGCCGGAAAAGCCCCGAAGCCGCACGGCAACGAACATCCGCTGGCCGCCGCGAGTTGCTACACCGCCCGCGACGGCGCGTTGATCATGCTCGGCTGCTGCACGCAGCGACAATTCGAACGTTTATGCGAATTGATCGGGCGCCCGGATCTGGCGGCGGATACCCGATTCCGCGACGTGAATACGCAAGAGCCGCATCGCGCGGCGTTGGCGGCGGAGCTGCAAGCGATTATGGCGACGCGCGACGCGGCGGCGTGGGAAGACCTTCTCGCCGACGACGTTCCGGCCGCGCGAGTGAGGTCGCTGGAGGAGGGGCTGGCGCTTGCGGCGGCGAATGGGCGCAACGTCGTTCGTCGCGTCGAGGGGCCGGCGGCGTTGGGCGGCGCGATCGACCTGCCCGTCAGCGCGTTCGCCTTTGCGCAAAGCGGGCCGGCGATCGATGCCTTTCCGCCGCTTCTGGGCGAACATACCGAGCAGGTTTTGCAGGAAATCGGCTATTCGTCGAACGAGATCGCCGCCTTCGTCGAAAATGGCGCCGTGCAAGTTGTGGATCGCGATCGTCGCGTCGCGATGTAGATCGTGCGTCAGGACGGCCGCCGGCTTTCGAGATGGAAACGGCTGAGAAACGCCTGGGTTCTAGGTTGTTGCGGGCGTCCGAGAACCTCGTCGACCGAACCGTCTTCGACGATAAGGCCATCGTGCATAAAGCTGACGCGATGCGCGACATCGCGCGCGAAGCGCATCTCGTGCGTCACGATTACCATCGTTTTTCCTTCACGCGCGAGGCTTTCCATAACGCCGAGAACCTCGTCGACGAGCTCGGGGTCGAGCGCCGACGTAGCTTCGTCGAAAAGAATCACGTCCGGTTCCATGGCCAAGGCGCGGGCGATGGCCACACGCTGTGCTTGCCCGCCGGAAAGGTTGCGCGGCAAGGAATCGCGTTTCTCGGCCAATCCGACTTTGGCGAGAAGGCCGATCGCGAGTTCGCGCGCCTGACCGAGCGGCATCTTCTTGACGATGCGCGGGCCCGACATGACGTTTTCGATCGCCGTCATGTGCGGGAACAAATCGAATTGTTGGAAGACCATGCCGATATGGCTGCGGAATTTCTCCAGCGTGCGCGCGGAAGGCGGCGCGTCCTTCGTGCCGAAGCTGAAGGCGCTATCGCCGATCCGCAACGTTCCCGCGGTCGGCTGTTCGAGAAGATTCATACAGCGCAGCAGCGTCGACTTTCCGCAGCCGCTGGGCCCGATCAGAACGCGGACCTCGCCGGGCGCCACGTTCACCGAGACGCCTTTCAGCGCCTGCATTTGGCCGTAGGATTTGTGGAGATCCGAGATTTGGATCATCGGGCGGGTCGATGCCGGATTACTTGTCAACGCGGGCCTCCAGGCGTTTGGAGACGATGGTGAGCGGATAGAGGATCGCGAAATAGAGCATGGCGGCGAAGGTATAGACCTCGAGCGGCCGGAATGTTTGAGCCGTTATTTGATAGCTGGAGTACATGATGTCCGGGACGGCGACGACGTAGAGCAGCGACGTGTTCTTCAACTGCAGCACGGACTGGTTCACGAAGGGCGGCACCATGCGTCGAATCGCTTGCGGCAAGATGATGTTCAACATCATCTGCATGCGGCTCATTCCCAGTGCGCGTGCGGCGTTCCATTGGCCATTGTCGATCGAGATGACGCCGGCCCGGAAAATCTCGCTGCAGAAGGCGCCCATATAAAGCGTGAGTCCGAGCCCGGCAGCGAGCCAAGCCGGGATGCGCAGATTTGTGAGTATCGGCAGCGCGTAATAGAACCAGATGATCTGAACCAAGAGCGGCGTGCATCGGAAGACTTGCACATAGGCGTCGATAGGCCAGCGGATCCATGGCCGCGGCGACAACAGCAGAAGTCCGCACACGATGCCGATCAGCATGCCGACGACTATCGTGCCGACGGCGTAAACCAGCGTGATGCCGATTGCGCTTGCCCACAAATCCGATTGCAGGACGGCCGTCCAATCGAATTGATACCCCATCGCCGCTCTCGCTCGCGTTGATTGATCGGTTCCGTTGTTAGGTAGCTAATAAAACAAAGTTTGATATAGGAAACAAGCGATTTCGCAGGGAACGGCCTACGCGCCACGCCTTGCGGGTTCCGCATGCGCCGTACCCAAAATTGGCGATAGGCGTTGCCGCTGTGTTTTCCGTCACGCGGCGAATCTCCTTTGGGGTTCAATGGGGCTCTATGGGGTTTGGGCGACGGAAAACTGTAAGAATATCAACGCGGCTTGACAGCTCTTAATCAGCGGGTCGCAGGTTCGGGCCCTACATCGCCCACCATCGGCACCGACGAACAAAGGCCCCGGTTTCCGACCGGGACACTTTGGTGTCGGCTAGGGGCGGAGCGATCAACCAACGTGACCGAAATCCGCAGCGCGCGCAGCGATGAAGCTGGCGCTAAATTATCCGCCCATAAATCAGGCGGCTTTCGTCGATGTTTAACGTCTCGTACTGAGCTATTTTTTTCAAAAGGACCGTCAGATTTTTCAGCCGGCCCGGCCCGGCAATCGTCCGCGAGTGCTGATTTTACCCGAATTTACCGATATCGGACGAAGGCGCGCGTGACTCTCAATTCGGAATGGCGGCGCCGTTTTTTTTCAAATGACGCGGCGATGGGCAGGTTGACGGCGCAACGGGCAGGTTTGCCGCTTCGCCGCGCGGCGGACGCCGCCTAGACTTTTCGCGCCTACAAACGCCGCGCCGAAAGCGAATCACATGAGCCCGTCCGCCGCCGCCCTGTCCGCAATGCCGTCCGTCGATCCCAAGCGCATGGAACGTTTGCTCGACGGCTTCACGCCAAGCTTCGAGTTCAAGCCGGTCAATCCGCTGCCCGAGAGCGAGTATCGCGATCGGTTGCGCCGCATCCGGCGCGAGGCGGTCGTCGCCGGGCACGACGTGACATTGGTCCATGCCGATGGGATCGGCTGGTATCACGTTTCCAACTCCTACCTGCGTTATATCTGCGACTGGGCGCGCGAAGGCGTACTGGTCATCCCGACCGACGACGACAAACCGCTGACGATGTTCTCGTTCTTCTCGTCGTCGGTCGTGCTGCCACCGGCGGGCGAGCCGTTGCTGGTCGAAGACATCTGGCAGATCGGCACGTGGGGGCGCGAGACCTATAACCGTCCGGGCCGCACGGTCGACAAGGTCGTCGCGGCGGTTTCCGACTTCCTGAAAGCGCAGGGTTTCGCGTCGGCGCAGATCGGCACGATGGGCGACGCGTCGTCGGCGAAATACTGGGCCGGCATCAAGGCCGAGCTTCCCAAGGCGCATATGATGGCGTTCGACGGCGTGCTCGAACGCATGCAGCGCGTGCGCAGCCCCGCCGAACAAGCGCTGGTGCGCGCGGCGGCGCAGCTTGCCGATATCGGCATCCAAGCCGCCTATCACGTGACCAAGCCCGGCGTCACCGATCACGAAATCTACGCGGCGTTCACCTACGCCCAGCTCGCGCGCGGCGGCGAAACCGGCGACGGGTATCAGATCGGCATCAACGAATGGGGCACGCATTGCGGCAAGCCCTATGGCCACGTGGTACGGCCGGGCGATCTCATCAATCTCTACATCTCCAACACCACCTATCGCGGCTACAACGCGCAGATCGCGCGCATGATCGCGGTGGGCAATGTCACCGCGAAGCAGGAAGAAGTGTTGGCGATGTGCGTCGAGGGCGTGCGCGCAGCCGCCGCGCGCGTCAAGCCCGGCACGCTGGTGTCGGAAGTCGCGAATGCATCGTTCGAGCCGTATCTCCGGCGCGGCTATCTCAAATCCGACGACAGCCGCATCATGCCCTACAACTGGAACGCCAACGAGGACGGCTCGCCGCGCCTTGTGCCGCGCCGTTACGTGCCCGACACCGATTGGGAAGCGCAAGGCCGCAAGCTGATGCATGTCTATCCGGCGACGCTGGGGCCGCATAATCCGAATGTCGGGCATCAAGTCTCGATGTCCAAATTCCCGCACTACAACATCCAATCCAACAATCACGACATGCTCGAGCCCGGCATGACCTTCGTGCTGCACGCCCAGTGGCTGGAGCCGATGGTTGCGGGCGCAAATGTCGGCGATTGCTATCTCGTCACCGCCGACGGTGCGGAAAATCTTTCCTGCCACACGCCGCTCGACCCGTACCGGGTCAAAGTTTGACCGCTGATCGAAAGGAAATCCCATGACGCTTACGCGTAGAAAATTCGTTTCCGCCGTCGGTTTCGCGTCGATGGCCCTGGCGGCACCCGCCGTGCGCGCGCAAGGCAAGGCGCCGGTGACGCTCGTCGTCGCCAATTCGCAATGGCTCGACGCGTTGCGCGGCAAGAATCTTTGGGCGGCACTGGTCAAGTACCAAGCCGTCGCACCGCACGTGACGTTGAAGCAGGAAGCGATTCCGTCCGCCGACTTCAACGACAAAATCACGACCGCGATGGGGGCGGGCCAAGGGCCCGACATCGCGATGATGCAGGAAGGCCTGTTCTATACGATGGCCGATGCCGGGTTCCTGGTGGATCTGGAGAAGGCGGTCGCGGGCGTCAAGCTCAACGGCACGAACGAGAAGGGCATCGTCAAAGGCAAGCGCGTGGGCATCGCTTGGCAACGCGCCGTCTATGCGCTTATCTACAACAAGAAGCTGCTCGATGCGGCGGGCGCAAAAGTGCCGACCGATATCGACACGTTGATCGCTTCGGCCAAGGCGATCCAGGACAAAACCGGCGCCATCGGCTTTTCTTCGCGCCACCAGATCGCCGATTTCTCGGGCTGGTTCATGGATTTCCAGAACTGGGCCTATGGCTACGGCGTCAACTGGGTCGACGGTGCGGGCAAGCTGACGCTCAACACACCGGAAGCCGTCGCCGCCGCTGCGGCGTTCAAGACGGCCTACGATTCCGGCATCATGCCGATCGGCGACGACATGCCGACCCAACGCATGCGCTTCAAGCAGCGCCAAGTCGGCTTCAGCATCGATAATTCGGGCGGCACGTTGAATATCTCCTCCGGCGGCCCGCTCGCCTCTACCGATCTCTACGCCGCCGCGTTGCCGTTCAAGGCGCCCGGCGCGCACCAGCAGATCTTCCTGGGCGTGTCGCGCCATTCGAAGGTGCAGGAGGAATCGATCTCTTTCCTCGCCTGGCTTATCTCGCCCGCCGGTCAGCAGGCGTTGCGCGACGCCTCGGGTCCCGATGCGCTGGCGACCGACGTGCCGGTGACAGCGGAGTTCCGCGCGACCAATCCCTGGGCCGACGTCTTCGCGGAACTCGCGGTCAACTCGCGCAGCACATTGATCCCGGGTTATGAAGTGAAGACGTCGCCGATCATGCGGCTGGTGATGGAGGCGCTCGAGAAGGTGATCGTAGCTAACGCCAATCCCAAGGCGGCGCTGGACGAAGCGCAGAAGCAAGCGCTCGCGCGCTTCTAGGCAAGGGAAGGACCGGCGGAATGACGGCGGGTATGGCAACGGGATGGCGGCGATGGGGCGAGAGAGCCTTGCCCTACGCCTTCATCGTTCCGCCGGTCCTTTATCTTGGGCTTTTCATGTTCTGGCCGCTCGCGCGCCAGATGTGGATGAGCCTGACCGACACCAAGCTCGCCAATCCCAACGACGGCAATTTCGTCGGTCTCGCCAATTATTGGCGGCTGATCGAAACGCCGGCCTTCTACGGTTCGCTGAAGATCACGCTGATCTACGCCACGCTCGCCGTGATCTTCGGCGTGACGCTGGGCGTGATTTCGGCACTCGCCATCGATTGGCCGTTCCGCGGCCGAGCGATCGTGCGCGCGGTGCTGCTGTTCGGCTGGGCCGTGCCGAACGTCGCGGCGGCGCTGATTTGGCTGTGGATGTTCAACGACCGCTCGGGCGTGCTGAACCGCATGTTGTTGGAGACGGGGTTCGGCCGCATCCGCTGGCTCACCAGCATCGATTGGGCGCTGCCGTCGATTCTGATCGTTACGGTGTGGCAGGTCGCCCCCTTCGTCATGCTGGTGGTGCTTGCCGCGTTGCAGTCGGTGCCGGAGGAGGTGCGCGAAGCCGCGCGCGTCGATGGCGCCGACAAGCTCAACGTTTATCGCGCGGTCACGTGGCCGCATATCCTGCCCGCCGTCCAACTCGCCGGATTGCTGGTCGCCGTGTGGTCGATCCGCCGTTTTGACATCATCTATCTATTGACCGGCGGCGGGCCGATCGGCAGCACGTCGACCCTCGTCGTACGTATCCGCCAGACGGCGTTCGAAGCGCATGAGCTGGGCATGGCCAGCGCCTATGGCGCGATCGGGCTCGTGCTCGCGTTGCTGGTCGCCGCCCTGCACCAGATGGTCGATCGACGCCGCCAGCGCTGGGTGGCCGACCGATGAAATTCTTCGTTGCCGCATCGCGCTACCTGCTGATCGCGATCCTGGCCGTGGTCGCGGGCTTCCCCGTCTATTGGATGGCGACGACGGCGCTGTCCGACGAAAGCCAGCTTTATATGAACGCCCAGGTCGCGTGGCCGCAATTCGGCAATATCGGTCCGCTGATGGCGGCGATCGACGGCGTGCCGGCGGAGCGCTGGATGCTGAACTCGCTGCTGATCGCCACGGGCACGACGATCGTCAGCCTTTTGCTGGGAGCGTTGGCGGGCTACGCGCTTAGCCGTTTCCGCTTCAAGGGCAAGGGTATCGTCGGCTTTCTGCTGTTTATGACCCAAGTCGTGCCCGAAGCGCTGATCCTGGTGCCGCTCTACGCGATGTTCATCACGCTGGGGCTGCTCAACAACCTCGCGGGTCTGGCGCTGGCCAATGCCGCGTTCTCGCTGCCGGTTGCCGCCTTCATCATCAAGGGCGCCGTCGACGCGATCCCCTACGAGATCGAGGAGTCGGCGCTGATCGACAATTGCCCGCGCTTCGGCGTGCTGACGATGATCGTGCTGCCGCTGATCGCCCCCAGCCTCGCCGCCGCGGCGGTGATCGCGTTCTTCGCGGGCTGGAACGAATATCTGTTCGCGGCGACGTTCCTGATGGATCGCACACTATGGCCGGCGAGCGTGGGCCTCGCCTCGTTCATCGGCCAATACGAAACGCCGTTGTCGGTCGTGATGGGCACGGCGCTGCTGTTCAGCCTGCCCGCGATCACCTTCTTCCTCATCATCCAGCGCCGGATCGTCGCGGGCCTTACCGCCGGATCGGTCAAGGGATAGCCATGCCGGAACTCGTTCTCGACGGACTTTCCAAGAAATTCGGCGATTCGACCGTCATCCGGTCGCTGTCGGCGACGATCCCGGACGGGGAATTTCTGGTATTGCTGGGGCCGTCGGGCTGCGGCAAGTCCACGCTGCTGCGGATGATCGCGGGCCTCAGCGATATCACGTCGGGCGATCTCTATTTCGACGGCGCCAAGGCCAACGAATGGTCGCCCAAGCAGCGCGGTGTCGCCTTCGTGTTCCAATCCTACGCGCTTTATCCGCATATGACGGTGCGCGACAATATCGGCTTCCCGCTGGTGATGGACCAGTTCCGGATGTGGCATCACATTCCCGGGATCAACGGGCTCATGCGCCGGCGCGCGATGCGCAAGCCCGAAATCGCTGGCCGTACGGCGGAGATCGCGCGCCAGCTCGAACTCGACACGCTGCTCGACCGCCGCCCGGCGGGTCTGTCGGGCGGCCAGCGTCAGCGCGTGGCGCTCGCCCGCGCCTTGGTGCGCGATCCCTCGCTTTATCTGCTGGACGAGCCGCTCTCCAATCTCGATGCGAAGCTGCGCATGCAGATGCGCTCGGAGATTTCCTCGCTGCATCACAAGGTCGGCAAGACCTTCGTCTACGTGACGCACGATCAGGTCGAAGCGATGACGATGGCCACGCGCATCGTCGTGCTCGATCGCGGCGACGTGCAGCAGATCGGCACGCCCGACGAGATCTACGGATCGCCCGCGAATACCTTCGTCGCGCGTTTCGTCGGTTCGCCCGCGATGAACCTGATTCCGGTGAATGTCGGGGACGGGCGCTTGACCGTTTCGCCCGCGTTGAGTTTCGCGCATGCGGGCGCCGTGCCCGGAACGGGGAAATGGATTTTCGGCGTGCGGGCCGAAAAGCTGCGCTTGATGGGCGAAGGGCAAGGTCCGATCCCGGCGGAAGTCGCGGTGGTCGAAAGCCTGGGGGCCGAAATGGTCGTCGGCTGCCGCCTCGCGTCAGGTACTGCGGACGATCATCTGCTCGATCACGATCTCGTCTTCGTGCGGGTGCCCGGCGTGGCGCGGATGAGGATCGGCACGCGTTTGACGCTGGGCTACGACCCGGCCGACGTGATGTGGTTCGACGCGACCAGCGGCCGGCGCCACGATATTCGGGGATGAAAACGATGCAGCGCTTCCATATTTCGGCGACCGGCCACAGCCTCAACTACCTGCCCGAATACGTCGCGAAGTGGCAGGGATTCTTCGCCGCCGAAGGGCTGGAGATATTCGCGACCGTGCCCAAGCCCTGGGATCTCGTGCTCGACGAACTCGCATCGGGCGACGCGCAAGCCGTACTCGGCGGCGTGTGGGTGCCGTCGATGTATTTGGGCCGCGCCAAGCGCTACACGCCCTTCGCGCAGATCGCCGCGCGGGCCCCGCTGGCCGTGTTGGGGCGGGGGCCGCGCGCCGCGTTCGATTGGCGCGACATGCGCGGCAAGGTCGTCGCGATGAAGGGCAGCAATGGTGCGAGCGTGGGTTTGTTCCTGAAACTTCTGCTGCGCGAAAACGGTGTGGACCCGCGCGACGTGGGCTTCATCCAGGATCTCGACGGCGCGATGCTGTCGACGCTGTTCGCGGGCGGCATGGCCGACTATCTGGTCATCGATTATCCCAACGCCGCAATGCTGGAGAAAGCGGGCGGGGGCAATATCGTCGCACCGCTGGCGTTGACTGGCGGTAACGTGCCGTGGAGCGTCTATTACGTCGAGGGCGAGAGCGATGCCACGCGCCTCGAGACGCAGACGCGTTTCGCGCGCGCGCTGGGGCGCGGCATGGATTGGATCAACGCGAACGACGCGGCGACGTTCGTGGATTTCCTCGCGAAGACCTTTCCGCGCCTCGCCCCCGACCTGCTGGTGCGGCTGACGAACGAGTATCGCAGCTGCGGGATGTGGACGACCCCGCGCGTGGACGTTGCCGCCTATGATCGCTGGCAGCGCGGCATCGCCGACGGACATTTGGTCGCGGCACCCATTCCCTACGCCACGTTGATCGACCGCCGGCCGACGGCGCAATTCGCGGCTTAGCGCCGCCGCGTCGGCTTGGGTGTGGCGACGTCGTCGAGCAGGCCGACCAGCCGGTCGACCTTTTGGAAGCGCGTCAGGCTCGCATCGCCCATTTTCGTCGCCACGCTCCAGGCGAGGAAATTGATGATCGGCACCGCCGCGACGAAGGAATTGAACGGCGAGGGCGATTGGCAGCGGCAGCGCAGAATGTGATCCGCGACGGCCGAATTTTGGTCGACGCTCAGATCGGTCACCAGCACGGTGACGGCGCCGGCCGCGCGCGCTTCGGTCAGGATCAAAGGTAAGAGACGCGGACGGCGGCGGAAGGCGATGACGAAGAACACGTCGCCCGGGGCGATCGACGCGATCTCGTGCGAATAGCTGGCGCCGCCGGCGGGCAGCACCTGAACGTCGTCCTTCACCAGCGTGAAGTAATGCGCGGCGTGATGCGCAAGGCCGTAGCCGCTGCGCAAGCCCATGATCCAAAGCCGGCGCGCCTCGGCGATCGATTGGCTGATTTTGGCAAGCCCGTCCTCCGACAGGCCCGCGGCGGTGGCGCGGATATTGTCGAGCTCGGCCGCGACGCTTTGCGCGAGCGACACGTCGCCCGAGGGCGCGCGATCGGGGTCGGCCAAGCCCGCGCGGGGCGAGCCCCAATGGCGGTCGCTACGGATCTGGTGCTTCGCCGCCGGAAAGGAGGTGTAGCCCAGCGCCCGGATCAGCCGTGCGGCGGTCGCTTTCGACACGCCGGCTTTGTCGGCGAGCGCGCCGGCGGTCAGGTCCGAAAGCTCCATTTGATGGCGCAGCAGCACATCCGCGAGTTTGCGTTCCGATGGCGTCAGCGTCGCGTAGACCGCGTAGATGCGCCCTTCCAGCGACGCCGGCAGCGCGCCGTCGATCGCCGTTCGCTTTTGCCTCATCCGAACTCCAAACTCTGTGTTCGAGGGAGTCTAACAAGAGCGGCTTGGCAGCGATATTGGGATCGTTTGTGGTCGGCCACGCGGTCTTTGACTGTGCTGCCTCAAGGTGGAATTTTCCGTCGCGCCGTGAATCTTCCTTGGGGTTCGATGGGGCTCGTGCGACGGAAAACCCTAGGAAAATCAACGTTATCTGACAGATCTTCATCAGCTTGCCGTCGGTTCGCGCCCAGCATCGCACACTATCTGCCCCGACGAACAAAAGGTCCTGGTTACCAACCGGGGCTTTTTCCTTTGTGGTCGTTCGAGCGGCTTGGCCCGCCGCGGATATCTCGTCGATCGCGCGGGCGACATACCGCGTTCGCCCGAATCATTCCGGCGATCCCGTTAGGGCCCGGCTCGCGCTCTTCGGGCTTTGCTTCGTCGAAGCCGGATCGCTGCGCCCGTCGTTGTGGCCGGAAACCGAACTTGACGTTGTTGCTTGCGTCGCCTGGCGCTCGATCGGACGAAACATCCATTCTGGATATCTTCGATCAGCGCGCCGAAAGCGTTTTGATATCGTCGAAACGCAACTTCGATCGGGGAGATCGCATACAAATGTCGTCAGAGAAAACGCTGATCGCCTTCGCGCGCACCAAGCCCGCGTCGACGCAAGGGTTCCTTGATCTCGTCGCCGGGCTCGCGAAGTCGTCGCGGGCCGAGGCGGGCTGCATCGAATACAAGGTTTATCGCGACGCGGGCGACGCCGCGACGATCGTGTTCTACGAGCGTTGGCGCGATCAGGCCGCACTCGAAGCACATGGCGCCACACCCGCCTTTCAGGAGTTTCTGCGCCTGAAGGACGGCTTCCTGGCCGAAGACGTGAAGATCACTTTCGTCGACGCCGTTTGATCGCGGCTTCCACCAGTATTACCCGAGGTCGTCCGATGAACACCCAAGAAATGGCCGCCGCGATCGTCGCGCTCCAAAAGCAGGTCGCCGATCTTTCCGCCGAAGGCGACATCCGCCGGATCGTCGCGCGTTATATGTTCCTGTGCGACGTGCCGATGCCCGAACCGGGCAGCCAAGGCGTCAAGGAGCGCATCGACGCGATCCTGTCGCTCTATACCGACGACGCGATCTGGGAAGGTGTCGGCCCGTATTACACGAACCAGTTCGGCCGCAGCGTGGGCCGTGCGGGGCTCCTCAAGCATTTCTCCGGCTTCTTCGAGCCGCGCGAACCCGCGATGCTGCTCAACTGCCACTATCTCACTTCCGAGCAAATCCATGTGCGCGGCGACGAGGCGACGGGACAGTGGGTGCATTTCCAGCCCTGGATCTTCAGCGACGGCAGCTCGGTGCTGCGCTCCAGCCGCCTCAACAACAAATTCCGCAAGGTCGATGGCGTGTGGAAGATGTCGCGCTATCGCACGGAGAACGTCTTCGTGGCGCCGCTGCCCAATGGCTGGGCCGAGAACATCCCCAAGGATTCGATCCTGATGCAGGAGTAACGCGAGACTTGCGATCCCGACGGCGCCCGGCAAGAGGCCGCCTTCATTCAAAAGGAACAGGACATGCTTTCACCGATCTGGAACAACGCGCGTAAAGCGGCCGCCGGCCGGTTTCTGCGCACCGCCTTGCTGACGTCGGCGCTCGTCGCCGGCATCGGCATGGGCGGCGCGATCGCGGCCGATATCAACTATCCGAGCTACCACTGGACGGAGCCGACCTATGGCGCCTTCCTGAAGGAGTTGAAGGCCGACTTCGAGAAGGCGAACCCCGACGCGAAGGTGAAGGACAGCTTCATTCCCTTCGGCGCCTTCAACGACCAGATGTATATCGACATCACGTCCGGCAATCCGCCCGACGTGCTGACGGCGCTCGATCCCGACTTCAAGCGATATGTCGACGCCGGTCTGTTGGAGCCGCTCGATTCCTACATCGCGGCGGCGGGGATCAAGCTCGAGGAATTCATCGGGCCGGCCAATCTCGCCATGAAGGACGGCAAGATCTACGGCATCGTGTTCGTCACCAATCCGCGTGTGCTGTTCCTCAACAAGGCGATGCTGGACGGTGCCGGGTTGTCCGTGCCCGCCAATCTCGACGCGTTCTCGCAGATGCTGACCAAGCTGCGCGACCCGGCCAAGCAGCAATTCGGCTACGCGACCGCTGCGTCGTCGGGGTCGCCCGATCAGCAATTCCTGGAATACTCGCCGATGTTGGCGAGCTTCGGCGCCAAGGTCTTCACCGCCGGCAAGCCGACGGCGAACTCGCCCGCAATGGTCGCGGCGCTGACCTTCTACAAGCGCATCTTCGATCAGAACCTGATCCCGAAGGGCGTGCGTTTCGAGGTCTACCGGCCGATGTTCGTCAACGCGAAGGTGGCGAGCTATGTCGCCGGCCCGTTCATGGGCGGCGTCACGGCGGCGGGCAACAAGGACACCTATGCCAACCTGATCACGGCGCCGCTGCCGTTCGGTCCCGGCGCGCCGGTCACGGTCACGAACTTCCTGGGCGTGCCGAAGGGTGCTAAGCAGAAGGATCTGGCCGCGAAGCTGATCGTTTCGATCCTGCAAGAGAAGTATCAGCAGCGCGCGGTCGAATTGATCAAGGCGATCCCGGCGCGCAAGAACATGATTCCGTCGAGCTTTCTGGCCGAAAATCCCTGGTTCAAGACGGTCAGCGACCTCGCCGCCGTCGCGGTCTCGTATGCGCCGGAAGGCGTCGAGCAATACGGCAGCGACATCATCAAGATCGTCGGCGGCCATGTGGAAGCGCTGCTGTTCCGCGGGCAGGCGCCGCAGGCCACGGCGGACGCGATGCAGGCCGATCTCGTGAAGTTCATCGCCGACAAAGCGAAGAAATGAACGCGATCGCGCCCGCTTCCCCCGGCGGCGCGGCCAAGGGGGGTGCCGTAAGCGGCACCCCCTCTCGCGCACCGAAACCGCCCTTCTGGCGCGGCCTTGGCACCGGCCTTCCGGCCGCGTTCTTTTTGGCGCCGTGCCTGATCGCGCTGGCGCTCGTCTATCTCTATCCCACGCTGCGCACATTCCAGATGAGCGTGATGTCCGACGCGATGGGCCGCAGCCCCACCTTCGTGGGCCTGTCGAACTACGCGCGCATCTTCGCCGATCCGACGCTGCCGCGGCTGCTGACGACGTCGGTCATCTACACCGTGGGCAATGTTGCCGCCGTTTGGGCGATCGGCCTGGGGACCGCGCTACTGCTCAACGAAAGCTTCCGCGGGCGCAGTATCGTGCGCGCCTTGTTCATCATCCCCTGGGCGATGCCCTATGTTGCGGCGAGCCTGATCTTCGCCTGGATGCTCGGCTTCGATACCGGAATCCTCAATTACATGCTGCGGACCCTTTCGGGCGGCTTGCTGGAGGCGGAATTCCTGACCGCGTGCCCCGACGCGCTGGTCACGCTGACCGGCATTTCGATCTGGAAGCTGTTCCCGCTGGGAACCGTCATGATGCTGTCGGCTTTGCAAACCATCCCCGAAAGCCATTACGAGGCGGCGCGCGTCGACGGCGCCAGTTCTTGGCAGTGCTTCCGCTATGTGACGCTGCCGGGCATCCGCTCGACCTCGATCACGCTGACGCTGCTGATGATGATCTGGTGCTTCGGGCGATCGTTCACCGCGATCTATCTGCTGACGGGCGGCGGCCCCGCCGGTTGCAGCGAGACGATCGTGCTACGCTCCTATACCGAGATGTTTCAAGGTTTCCGCCCCGGCACGGCCTCGGCGCTGGGTGTGGGCGTTCTCGTTATCTCCTTCGTTTGCGCCGCCGCGTATCTGTGGTTCGTGCGCTCGATGGAGGCGCGCCGGTGAGTATCGAAGCCTCGCCCTTGCGCAAGACCGCGATCGGCCTCGGCAGTCTCGCGGTCGGTTTGATCTTCGCGTTTCCCTTTTTGTGGATGGCGAAGACGGCGCTGGAATCGCCCGAACAACTAACGCATTTCCCGCCGGCCTTCCTGCCCGATACGTCGGGCGTCGAGGTCATCGCGAAAGTCCTGCGCGAAACCCAATTGCTGCGCTGGATGGCGAATTCGCTGGTGGTCTCGGGCGTGTCGGCGATCGTGGCGCTGCTGATCGGCATGCCGGCCGCCTATGCGCTGTCGCGCTTTCCCTTCCGCGGGCGCGGCGGTTTGAATCTGACGATCCTGGCGACGCAGATGATGCCGCCGATCGTGCTGATCATTCCGCTCTATTCGGCGTTCATTGGTTTCGGCCTGGCCGACACGCTGTTCAGCGTGATCGTCGCCAACACGGCGTTCGCACTGCCGGTCACGGTGTGGATGATGAAGTCGATCTTCGACACGGTGCCGTTCGAGATCGACGAGGCCGCGCGCGTCGACGGCGCCTCGTGGCTCTATATCCTGTCGCGGCTGATCGTGCCGCTGTCGCTGCCCGGCATCGTCGCTTGCGTTATCTTCGCGTTCCTCAACGCGTGGGACGAATACATGCTGGCGCGCACTTTGTTGCGCAGCGCCGACAATTGGGTCGCGACGATCGGCCTGTCGTCGATGATGGGCGAATACGTGACGCCGTGGAACGAAATCATGGCGGCGGCGATGCTGTTCACCATTCCGCCGGTGATCCTGTTCTTGTGCGTGCAGCGCTACTTCGTCGCCGGTCTCGGATCGGGCGCGGTCAAGGGCTGAACGGGCGCGCCATGCCGCCGGGGATCGTGTGGGACGCAAGCTACGACGCGATCGTCGTGGGCGCGGGCTCGTCGGGCTGCGCCGTCGCCGCACGGCTGGCGCAGGCGGGGTGGCGCGTCGCATTGGTCGAGGCGGGCGGTGCGGATCGCAATCCGTGGATCCACGTGCCGCTCGGTTACGGCAAGCTGTTTGAGAACCCGGCGCTGATCTGGGGCCATCGCATCGAGCCATCGAATGCGCTCAAGGGGCGCTGGCTTCACCAGCCGCGCGGGCGCGTGCTCGGCGGTACGGGCGCGATCAACGGCATGACCTATATGCGCGGCTCCCCGGCGCTCTACGATCGCTGGGCGGCGTCGGGAAATCCGGGCTGGAGCTATGCGGATCTGCTGCCCTATTTCCGCAAGTCGGAGGCGAATGCGCGGGGCGCCGATCCGTATCACGGCGGCGACGGGCCGATCCGTGTCGCCGACGGTCCGCGCCACGAATTGGTCGACGCGTTCGTCGCGGCGGCGGCCGAGACCGGCATTCCGCCGACCGGCGATTTCAATGGCGCGGTCGCGCAAGGGGCGGGCTATTTCCAGTTCGCCGCCGCCGCCGGGCGGCGCAGCACCCCGGCGGCATATCTTCGTCCACGCCCGAAGACGCTTGATCTGCGGCTTCAGGCGCGCGTCGAGCGCGTGGCGATCGAGGAAGGCCGCGCCGCCGGCATCGTCGTGCGCGAAGAGGGGCAGATCCGGCATTTGCGCGCGCGGCGCATGGTCGTGCTGAGTGCGGGGAGTTTCAATACGCCGCATCTTCTGATGCATTCAGGGCTTGGACCCGCCGCAATGCTCACGGCGCAGGGGATATCGCCGATCCGCGATCTGCCCGGCGTGGGGCGCGGCTATCGCGATCATTTCGATGTCGGGGTCGTCAATCGCTGCCGCGAGCCGGTGACGCTCAACGACCGCTTCGCGACGTGGTGGGGACGTTTGGCGATGGGGCTGCAATACATCCTCGTGCGTAAAGGCCCGATGGCGGCCACCGGCGTCTTCGGCGGCGCGCTGTTGAACCGCGCCGGCGGGCCGTTGCGCGACCTGCAGATCAATCTCGGCCTGTGGTCGACGCAACGTGACGGCACGGTCAAGGATGCGCCGTTGCTCGATCCGTTCTCGGCGTTCCGATTGACGGTTGTCGATCTAGCGCCCGAAGCGCGCGGCACGATTTCGCTACGCTCGCCCGACCCGGCCGATCTGCCGCGTATCGAGATCGATTTCCTGTCGAGCGACCGCGATCGTACGGCGATCGTCGAGGGATTGAAGCTCGCGCGGCTCATCTCGGCGGCGCCGGCACTCGCGCGCTACTTCGCGGGCGAGGAACGGCCGGGGCCGGATTTCGGCGACGATGGCGAATTGCTCGACTATGCGCGCCGCTTCGGCCGCGCCAATCATCACGCGGTCGGGTCGTGCCGGATGGGGCCGGACGCGGCCGATCCGGTCGATGCGCGCTTGCGCCTGAAGGGGATCGACGGGTTGCGCATCGCCGACGGCTCGATCATGCCCATGATCCCGGATGGCAATACGAACGCGACTTGCGTGGCGATCGGCGAGAAGGCCGCCGATATGATCCTTGCCGACACGCGCTGACGGCGATCAGCGGACGGGCAACGCGCCGATCCTGGCTTTCGCATCGGCGAAAGCGGCGGAATCGCTTTTGGCGCCGGATAATGCGTCGTGGATCGCTTCGCCCAAGATGGTTTGGGCTTGGCGGCTGGCGGGATGCGGCGGACGGCGGCTCATGCGCAGCAAGTCGCGCCGCGCAAGACGCTGGATCGAGGCATAGATCGGCGACAAGCGGCGCGATTCCGGATCGCCTTGCAGGCTGAACAAGGGCGAGATCGGCAGGCCTTCGCGCGCGCGGGCATCGACCGCGGCGGGGGAGGATATCCACACCATCAACCGCCGCGCGGCATCGATCCGCTCGCGGTCGATATTCGCCGGAATGGCGAACAGGAACCCGTCGAGCGGCAAGGGCATCGGGGCACCCCGCCGCGTGGGCGGCGGCAGATAGGCGACTTTGCGTTTCACGACGGAGCGGATATCGATTTCGAGGCGCGTCGCCTCCACCGATTGCAGATAGGCGAAGGCCGCGCGGCCATGCATGAAGTTCTGCAGCACATCGCCGGGGGCGGCAGTCAGCGCGTCGCGCGTGGAATATGGCAGCAAGCGGCGCAGGAAGCCCAACGCTTGCTGCGCGGCGGCGGTGTCGAGTGCGGCGGCGACGCGATCGCGATCGAAAATCTCCGGCGGTACACCGCCCCGGCCGCCGCCGGCATCGAAGATCGGCGTGCCGCAATGGGCCATCAGCGATATGAAACTGCGCGCGATCGGCATGCCGCGCGCCCCGGCCCAGGCGATGCCGTAGATGTCGCGCGCGGGATCGTGCAAACGGCGCGCGGCGGCGACGACCGCGTCGAATCGATCGGGCATGGGTAAGCCCTTATCCGCCAAAAGATCGCGCCGCGCCGCGAGCAATTCCACGCTGGAATAGGCGGGCACGGCCCATTGCCGGCCCGACCATTCGCCGCCGCGCCAGACTTGCGCGTCGAAGCGACCGGGCTCGATCTTGTCGCGGCCGATCAAGTCATCAAGCGGCAGCAGCAAGCCGCGCGCGGCGAGATCGGCCAATGCCGTGGCGCTGACCGATACGACGTCGTAGGCCGAAACCCGTGCCTTGCCGTTCTCGACGATGCGCGCGTAAAGCTGCGTGCGCTCGGCCGTGTCGAAATGCGTCGCGGGCCCGATCGGGCGGCGAAAGTCGCTCCACAGATGCTTGATCGACAGAAAGAAATAGTCGTGGTGAAGCAGGAAGCGGAGCTTCTCCACGTCAGCGATCGCCTTCAGATGGATGATGTGGCGCTCCTGGAGCGCCTGGCGCTGATGCTCGCCGCCGAAAAAATACTCGTCCTCGTGCACGAACCCGTCTTGGCCCAGAATGCGCGCGAGCTCCATCTTCACGTCGGTCGCGTAGTCGCTGAAGCGCTTCAACAGATCCGCGCTGGGCCGCAGCGTCACGCCCCGCCGTTTGGGGCGCGTCACTTCGACGATATGGCCCGCGTCGATCAGGCGATGCACGGCGCGCGAGGCCGTGCCGTAGCTCGCCCCCGACGCTTGGATCAGCGCGGTGATGGTCACCGGATCGCCGGCCAAAGTCGATTGGATCAGCTGGCTGACGATGTTCCAATTGTGGTCGGGCTCGGCGAAGGGCAGGCGCGTGAGATAGGGGGCCCGCATCCGTCCGATCAGATCGATGACGCGTTTGATTTCGTAGTCGTTCATCGCGCGCCCAGTCTAACCCGGCGCATGTCCAAATTGGACATTTTTCGCCGCCGCCATCCGGCGCCGGATCGGCAATCTGGCGCGAACCACGGCCGAAAAGGGAGAACGCCGATGACCACGCTGACGCTGATCGCGCATTTGCACGTGAAGCCCGAGAAGGTGAAGCAGCTCAAGAAGATCTGCGAAGGCTTCGTGGCGCCCACGCGCGCCGAGGCGGGCTGCCTCGACTACCATTTTCACATCTCGAACGACGACCCGCTGCACTTCATGTTCTACGAGACCTGGAAGAACCGGAAGATCTTCGAGGCGCATCTGAAGACGCCGCATCTGCGCAAGTTCTGGGCGACGCGCATGAAGTATCTGCGCAAGGACGTCGACATCACCTTCTTTACGATGCACAGCCCGCACGTCTGAGCGGCGGCGGCGCGGCGTCGTTCATCCGGCGGCGCCGCGCCTGCCCCTATCGGCGAGCACGAAAAAATCGCGCTCGCCAAGCCCCGCTTGGACGGCGTCGGCGTAAAGGCGGCGCGCGTCCTGCGCCACCGGCATCGCGACGCCGTCCGCTTCCGCGGTGGACAGGATGATGTCGAGATCCTTGATCATCTGCAGGACCGAAAAGGCCGGCGCGTAGTCGCCCGAAACGATCATGTCGCGCTTATAGCCGAGCAACGGCGAGGCGACGGCGCTTTTGGCGATGGTGTCCATCATCGTCGCGTCGTCGAGCCCGCCTTCGCGGCCTAGCGCCAGCGCTTCCGCCGTGATCGCGGCCGTGCCGCCGACCAGCGTGTTCAACACGATCTTCAGGTACCGCGCTTGCTCGCCGTCGCCCAGATAGAGCCGCGTTCTGGAGAACGCGGCGAGCAACGGTTCGACGCGATCGAACGCCGCGCGCGGTCCGGAAACGAGGACCGACAAGGCGGCCTGTTCGGCGGTCGCCGTGCTGCCCGAGACGGGCGCCCGCAGAAAGGCGATGCCGCGCGCGGCGCAAGCGTTTGCCGCGCGTGCGGAGGCGCGCGGCGATACGGTGCTCATATCGATCAGGATATCGCCGTCGCGCATCGCGCCGGCGAGACCGTCCTTTCCCGTGACGATCGCGTCGAGCGTGGCGTCGTTGGGGATCATCGTGAACACGATCCGCGCCGTGCCGGCGAGCGCGCCGAGATCGGCGCAGATCGTCGCACCGGCCTTGGCGGCGGCGGCGCGGTTGCCGGCGTCGGGCTCGACGACGAACACAGGATGGCCCGCCGCCATCAGATGGCGGGTCATGGGCTGCCCCATTTTGCCGACGCCGACCCAGCCGACGTTCTCGTGCGTCGTCATTCGATTCTTCCTTACGGCCTTAGATGCGGTTGTCGACGCGCTTCAAAAACGCTTCGATGCTGACGCGTTCCCATACGCCGGCCTTGGCGAACGGGTCGTTGCGGTTGAAGGCCTCGACATCCGTCCGGCTCGCGGCTTCGACGATCAGCAGACTGCCGATCATTGTTTCGCCATCGGCCGCGACCAGCGGTCCGGACACCAGCGTCTTGAGCGGTGCCGCGCCGAGATAGGCTTTATGCGCGTCGTAATTGGCAAGACGCAGCGCCAGCGCGCCGGGCTTGTCGAGACAATGGATGGCGTAGAGCATTTTCGTCCCTCAGCGCGCTTCGCGGCTCAAGCGGAATTCCCATTCCATCGCCGTGAACGGGTTGGCGATGCGGCACGCGGCGGCGAGCGTCGGATCGTCGGCCGGGGCCAGATCGGCGATCAGGCTATCCTTCACGCCGAACACCGCGTCCGAATCGAGATACTCGGCGCCACGCGGGAAAAGATGCGTCGTCAGCTTCTCGAAGCCCGGCGCTTCGACGATGAAATGGATATGCGCAGGACGGAAGGGGTGGCGGCCCATCGCGCGCAACAGCTTGCCGACCGGCCCGTCATCGGGGATCGGGTAGAAGCGCGGCTCGATCGTCTTGAACCAAAAGCGCCCGTCGGCGCCGGTCGTGAAGCGGCCGCGCAGATTCATCGGCGGCTGGATGCCCGCTTGCTGCACGTCGTAGAATCCGTCGCCGTTCGCCTGCCATACGTCCAGCAGCGCGCCCGCGATCGGTTTGCCGTCGGGATCGAGGACTTTGCCGTGGACGACGATGGGGCTGCCGACATGGTCGAGACAAATATCGTCACCCATCGCGCGCATCGGCGCCTGGGCGACATGGAACGGGCCCAGCACGGTCGATTCCGTGGTGCCGCCGCCGCGATCGTGATTGATCGCGTCGACCAACATCGAAGCGCCCAGGATGTCGGAAAGCAGGATGAATTCCTGCCGCCATTCGGTGCAGGTGTGGCCGGTCTTGGTCAGGAAGGCGATCGCCGCTTCCCATTCCTTCATCGTCAACCCGACCTCGTCGACGGCGGCATGCAGATGACGGATCAGCGCCGACATCACTTGCACCAGACGCGCGTCGGGACAATCCTTCATCCGCGCGATCACGGTTTCGGCGGAGTTTTCACGCGTGAAATATCCGTTGGCGGTCATGGGAGGCTCTTTCCGGCGAAGGCGTCGGCGATCAAAGCGGCGATCGACGCGCGGTCGATGGGGCGCGGGTTCCAATAGGGATTGGCGACGGCGAGATCGGCGGCTTTGTCGATGCCGTCCTTGGGCATGCCGATCGCCGCGAGGGAGAGCGGCGCGCCGATCCGCTTGGCGAGCGTTTGCAACGCGGATGCGGCGGGACCCGCACCCAACGCGCGTTCGATCGCGTGCATCGCATCGGGTGCCGCACCGGCGTTGTATGCGACGGCATATGGCAGGATGACGCTATGGGTTTCGGCGTGCGGCAGATCGAACGTGCCGCCGAGCACGTGGCATAGCTTGTGATGCAGCGCCATGCCGACCGCGCCGAGCGTGGCGCCGCAAAGCCAGGCCCCATACAGCGCCTTCTCGCGCGCGTCGCGATTGGCGGGGCGTTCGATCAGCACCGGCAACGCGGACGCAAGGGCGCGAATGCCGTCCTGCGCCATCAGCGACACGATCGGATTGCCGTCCTTGGCGTAAAGACCTTCGACGGCATGCGCGATCGCATTGAGCCCGCTGGTCGAGGAAAGGGCCACGGGCAGCGACAGCGTATGGGCCGGATCGTAGATAACGATTTCCGGCAGCACGCGCGGGTCGCGGATCGTCGTTTTCACGCCGTTTTCGGTTTGACCGAGAATCGGCGTCATCTCCGACCCGGCATAGGTCGTGGGCAGCGTGATCTGCGGCAGATCGGTGCGCAAGGCGATGGCCTTGCCGAGGCCGATCGTCGATCCGCCGCCGATGGCGAGCGTGGCGTCGATGCCGTTCGCGCGCACGATCTCCATCGCGCGATTCGTCACGTCGACGGGCGTGTGCATCGCCGCGCCGTCGAAGGTCGCCGCGACGCGGTTGCCCAACGCGGCGGCGACCGTGCGCGCGGTGCCGGTTTGCGCGGGCGTCGATAGGACGAGAATATGTTTCAGATTCAGTCGCTCGACTTCGGCCGTTAGGCGCGCGGTGGCGCCCCAGCCGAAGATCACGCGCGACGGCAGCGCTTCGTAGACGAATTCCTTCACGTCGCTCCCCGATGTCATGGCGGCAATCGCTCTTGGCCGAAGCGACCCGAGCCTAGCGGAGGCGGGGCTCCGCCTCCCGCCGAATCATATCCAAAATGGATATCTCGTGTCTGCGCCGATCGCCGCGTTTCGCCTAACGAGACGATATGGACAAAATATCGAAATCCGCCGCCGCCGCCGTCTCGGTGATCGGCGATGGCGCATCGGTGATGATCGGCGGGTTCGGCGGGTCCGGCTCGCCGATCGAGCTGATCCATGCGCTGATCGACAAGGGGCCCAAGGGCCTCACCGTCGTCAACAACAACGCGGGGAACGGCCATGTCGGCCTCGCCGCGCTGATCGAAGCGGGATGCGTGGCGAAACTCATCTGCTCCTTTCCGCGCTCGGCCGATCCGGTCGTGTTCACCGAGCGTTACCTTGCCGGCAAGATCGAGTTGGAACTCGTCCCGCAAGGCACGCTCGCCGAACGTATTCGCGCGGGCGGGGCGGGCATCCCGGCGTTCTATACGCCCACGAGCTACGGCACCGATCTCGCCAAGGGCAAGCCGGTCGCCGAGTTCGACGGCCGGCCTTACGTGCAGGAACGCTGGCTGAAAGCGGATTTCGCCCTGGTAAAGGCGGAGATCGGCGACACGCATGGCAATCTCACCTATCGCGCGGCCGCTCGGAACTTCGGCCCGCTGATGTGTATGGCGTCGGCCACGGCAATCGTGCAGGTCTCGAAGCTCGTCGAGCCCGGCGGGATCGCGCCCGAAAGCGTCGTCACGCCCGGCATCTTCGTCCAGAAGATCGTCGAAGTGCCGAACCCGGCGCAGGAAGAAGATTTGAACCGCGCGGGGGCGCGCTACCCATGACCGCCGAAAAACTTTCCAACGCCCAGATCGCCTGGCGCGCGGCGCAGGACATCGACGACGGCGCTTACGTCAATCTCGGGATCGGCTTCCCGGAGATGGTGGCGCAATATCAGCCGCCGGGGCGCCAAGCGATCTTCCACACCGAGAACGGCATCTTGGATTTCGGGCCGGCACCCAAAGCGGGCGAAGAAGACTGGGATCTGATCAATGCCGGCAAAAAAGCCGTGACGTTGAAGCCGGGCTCGGCCTTTTTCGACCACGCGACCAGCTTCGCGATGGTGCGCGGCGGGCATTTGGATGTCGCGATCCTCGGCGCCTATCAAGTCGCGCAAAGCGGCGATCTGGCGAATTGGAGCACCGGCCCCAAAGGCGTGCCGGCCGTCGGCGGGGCGATGGATCTCGTGCACGGCGCCAAGCGCGTGGCGGTGATCACCGAGCATGTGACCAAGGACGGTAAGCCCAAACTGGTCGAGCGCTGCACCTTGCCGTTGACCGGTGTGGGCTGCGTCACGCGGGTCTATACGAGCCTTGCCGTGATCGACATCGTCGGCGGCAAATTCGTGCTGCGCGAGAAGCTTGGCGGCATGACGCTCGACGAACTCCAAGCGCTCACCGGCGCCAAGCTCCATATCGACGGCACCGTCGGCGAGTTGAAGGTGCCGGCCCTCTGACCTAACGCAAAAGGAAGCCGAGATTATGCAGCGCC
Source organism: Tagaea sp. (assembly GCA_965228135.1). Lineage (GTDB taxonomy): Bacteria > Pseudomonadota > Alphaproteobacteria > CACIAM-22H2 > CACIAM-22H2 > Tagaea. Next base: position 1,512,404 of record OZ245798.1, on the reverse strand, counting down.
GCGCGCAACCGATCGCGACCGGACAGCGATTGCGGCCCTGCGACGCGGCGCAGCGCTTGGTCGCTCCACGGCACTTGCCTGACCTTCTGCTCGCCTTGGAATGCCTGCATCGCCGCGTCGTAGGCGCCGATATCGGCGCTGGCCGCGGCATCGTAGGTTTCGCGATGCATGACCGCGCGCTGCGGCAGGCGCGGTTTGATCCCGGTGACGATCGCGGGATCGGGCACGCCCACGCAAAGCCCGAACACCGCGAACACATTCGCCGGCAGCTTCAACTCCGCCGCGACGTCCTCGGGCTTGTTGCGCATGCCGCCGATATAGACCGTGCCGAGCCCAAGGCTTTCGGCCGCCACGACGGCGTTCTGCGCGGCGAGTGCGGCGTCGATCGCGCCGGTCAGAAACATCTCCAGATGATCGAGGGCTTCGGTCGTGACGCCGCGCGCATCGCCCAACGCGCGCAAACGGCTGAGATCGGCGAGCCAGACCAGGAACAACGGCGCGTCGACGATATGCTTCTGGTTGCCCGCGAACATCGACAAACGCGCCTTGCGCGCCGGATCGGCCACGGCGACGACGCTCCAGACTTGCAGATTGGAGGATGTCGGCGCCGATTGCGCCGCCGCGATCAGCGTCTCCAGCGTGTCCTCGGGCAAAGGCGCGTTCGCGTAGCCGCGCACCGAACGATGCGCGAGCAATCCGGCGATCGTCGCATTCCATCGCGGATTGCCGTCGAGTGCGGCGCGATAACGCGCCTCGATCAATCGCTCGGGCGCGTCGTCGCGCGTCGCTTCGCTGACGGCGTGCGCAAATGGCTGTTTCGCGGTGTGGGGCATGTCGGCACTCCTCGAGGGGCGCGCATAATCTTTCCGATCGACGCGAATGTCGAGACACGCCTTTGCTTATTTTTTATTGGAACTGCACGCGAATGAATCCGGCTTTGCCGCATCGGCGAGCATATGCGCGCCATGGATCGGCGTTCGCGCCCATTATTCGCATCGATAATTCGGCCAATGACAACATCGCATTTGACCCTAAGGCCGCGCGCCCGTCTCATCGGGACGTTAGCTCCGCGAAGTTTTTCGAAGGCTCGATCCCCCCGATGCAGAACGAAGCCCAGATTCTCGCCCCTGCCGCCGCGCGCCGCGCGCCCGTCGATTTCGCCTCACTGACGAAAACGCCGGACTTTCTGCGTTTGCTGGAAGCGGTCCGCGAGCGGCGCGGCGAGTTCGACGTCAAGCGTCATGTGCCGCGCGATGTGATCGCGTTGATGAAGGCGGCGCGGGTCTTCCGGGCGGCGACGCCCACGCGCTTCGGCGGCGATGCGATGGCGCCGCATCACTTCCTCAAAATGGTCGAAGCGATCGCCGAAGTCGATGGCTCGACCGGCTGGGTCGCGGCGTTCGGGTCGGCCAACACCTACATCGCCGCTCTGCCGCTGGAAGCGCAGGAAGCGATCTACGCCGGCGGACCGGATCAGGTCTTCGCCGGCGGGCTTTATCCGTTGCACGAAGCCGATCGCGTCGAGGGCGGCTGGAAGGTCAGCGGACGCTGGCGCTTCGCGTCCGGCTGCATGGGGGCCGACTGGATCGGTGTGGGCATCATGCCGCGCAAGGACCCCGCGGCGGTCAAGGCCGGTCCGCCGCAGGTCAAAATGGCGGTATGCGCCGCGCGCGAGGTGGAGATCCTCGAAGTCTGGGATGTGGTCGGCATGCGCGCCACCGGCAGCCACGATACGCGCGTGGTCGACAAGTTCTACGCCGATATGTGGACCTGCGATCGCGGCACGCAAGGCATCTTCGACGATCAGCTCTACCGCTATCCGACGCTCGCCTATCAAGCGCAGGTCCATGCGGTCTGCAATCTTGGCCTCGCGCGCGCGGCGCTCGATCTCGCCGCCGATATGTCCGGCGCCAAGAAGATCATGCCGGGGGCCGCGCGTCTCGCCGATCGCGCGTATTTCCGCACGGCCTTGGCGCAAGGCGAAGGCAAGCTGCGTGCGGCGCGGGCCTTCTTCTACGAAACGGCCGAGGAAGCGTGGGATCGCTTGCGCGACCGGCCGGCGCTGCCCGTCGAATTCGTCAACCTGATGCGCATCGCGGCGAGCCATGCGGCGCGCGCGTCGCTGGAAACGGTCGAATCCTGCTACCGGGCGGCGGGCATGGCGGCGGCGGAATCGTCGAACCGCTTGCAGCACATCCTGCGCGACGCGATGGTGGTGACGCAGCACGCGGCGTTGAACGACGCGACGTTCGAGAACGCGGGCGCGGTGCTCGCGGGGCTTCCGGCGCCGGCGGGGTTCCCGTGAGCGCGGTCGATCTCGGCAAAAGCTTCCGCGAGCGTCTGGTCCACGATGCGGCGAACGGCGAGTTGCGCGACGGCGCGATCCGCTATCTCACCCTGCGGCCCGACGCGCTGATGGGCCTATTCGCGCGTCTGCCCGAAGCGGCGCGCGCGCAGGCCTTCGCGGCACTCGCCGCTTCGGTCGCCGAACATGGCGGCAAGTCGATCGCCGCCTATCGCGCGAGCGGCGCCGCGATGGGCGACGCCTTGCGCCGCGTGATCGTGGAAACGTCCGCCCAGCTCGGCTGGGGCGTGTTCGAATTCGCCGATCTGCCGGACGGCGCCATCGCCGTGACCGTCCGCAATTCGCCCTTCGCCCAAGCGTTGCGCGGCCAAACGGCGATGGCTTGCGCGCCGATCGTCGGCATCTTGACCGCGATCGCCCCGCATCTGATCGGTCCCGGCGCCGTCGCGCGCGAAACGCGCTGCGCCGCATCGCATAACGACGATATCTGCCGTTTCGAGTTGCGCGCCGCCGCCTGATCCCCCGTCCCCCGAAACCCCAACGTCCCAAAGCAGGAGAGGCCCCCAATGTTCGCCAAGAAAACATCGCGTCGAAGCTTTCTGACCGTTTCCGCCGGTACGCTCGCCGCCGGCGCAATTGGCGTTCCCGCCGTCGCGCAAGCCGCGCCCATCACGATCGGCGTGGGATCGGATCCCGTGTTCTCGTCGTTCTTCGTCGCCGCGCATGAAAAGATTTTCGAGGCCGAGAAGTCCGGCGCCGTGCTGCAGCTGTTCCAGGACGGCGGGGCCGGCATGAACGCGCTGGTCGCGGGCCAGGTCGATGTCGCCAGCGCGTCGGAGCCGACCAATCTCGTGCGGATGAAGCGCGCGGAAATCCGTCCGCTGGCGATCGTCCATCAGTCGGGCAAGTACATCAAGCTGGTACTCGGCAAGGGCATCGCCGATCCCAAGCAGATCAAGCGCTTCGGCGTCGTGCCCGGCACCGTGTCGGAATACTGCACGGGCCTGGCGATTCAATCCCTCGGCCTCAATGCCGGCGAAATCCGCATGGTCACGTCCGGCCCGCCCGAACTGCCCGCACTGCTCGCGCGCGGCGATATCGACGCGTTCTTCGTGTGGGAGCCTTGGCCGTCGATGGGCGTGCAGCAGGGCGGGCGCATCGTGATGAACAGCTCGGCCGTCGGTTACGTCGATACGCTGTGGCTGACCGCGACCGCCGGCGCGTTGCAGAAGAATCCCGAAGGCCTGCGCGCCACGCTGCGCGCGCTCGCCAAGGCCAGCGCGATCGTCCACGCCAATCCCAAGCGCGCCGCCGAAGCGGTGCGCGCGATCACGCGTATCCCCGAGGAAACGACGCTGAAGGCGCTCACCGACATGAATCCCGTCGTGCGCGACTTCGCGCCGGAGGATATCAAGAGCTACGACGCGATCGCCCAGTTCCTGGCCGACAAGAAAGTGACCGAAGGCGTCGTGCCGTTCCGCGACGTGATGCAAGTCGGCTTCTACAAAGGCTGATGGCCATGGCGAAGGGCGCTTCCATCGCGCTGCGGCATGTCGGCATCACGCTCGGCACGTCGCAGATCGTCGCCAATCTCAATCTCGAGATCAAACCCGGCGAGTTCGTCTGCCTGCTCGGCCCCTCGGGCTGCGGCAAGTCGACGGTACTCAACGCGATCGCCGGGTTCGTCGAGGTTTCCGGCACGCTGGAGGCGAATGGCGCGAAAGTGACCGCGCCGGGTTTGGAACGCGGCGTCGTGTTCCAATCCTCGGAGGCGCTCTTCCCCTGGCTCACGATCCGCCAGAACGTCGAGTACGGCTTGCGCCTGCGCGGCGTTCCGGCGGCCGAGCGCCGCGCCAAGGCCGATCGCTATCTCGCGATGGTCGGGCTCGGCCATGCCGGCGATCTGTTCCCGGCGCAGGTTTCGGGCGGCATGATGCAGCGCGCGCAGATCGCGCGCGTGCTGATCAACGAGCCGTCGATCCTGCTGATGGACGAGCCGTTCGGCGCGCTCGACGCGCAGACGCGCGAGGTTCTGCAAGGCGAGCTCGACCGCATCTGGCGCGAGACCGGCTGCACGATCGTGTTCGTCACGCACGACATCTGGGAGGCGCTTTTGCTCGCCGACCGCGTCGTCGTGATGACCGCGGGGCCGCGCGCTTCGATCAAGACGATCGAAACCATCAACCTGCCGCATCCGCGCGATCAAGGCAGCGCGGAATGCCTCGCGCTGTTCCGCCGCTTGCGCGACGACATCGGCGCCGAAGTCAAACGCGCGCTGCGCCAGATCGAAATGCCGGGAGAAGCCGCATGAGCGTTTCCAACCCGGTCCAGATCGCGGCACCGCGCGCCGACGGCATGAAAGCCCAGATTTCCGCCGCCGCCAAGAAAACCGCCATCGGCGGTGCCGGCGTCCTTGCGGGCATCGTCCTCTGGCAGATCGCCTCGATCTACACCTCGCCGTTGTTCCTGCCGTCGCCGATCACGGTGTGGTGGACGATGGTGGAGATGGCGCAGGACGGTTCGCTCTTCGAATCGATCGCCGCGTCGGGTGCCCGCATCGCCGCCGGATGGATTTTGGGGGTCGCGTGCGGCGTGCCGCTCGGCCTGTTCATGGGCCGCTTCGCGATCGTCCGTTTGGTGATGGACCCCTATATCGAGTTCTTCCGCTTCATCCCGCCGATCGCCTTCGTCACGCTGGCGGTGATTTGGCTGGGGCCGGGGGAAATCTCGAAAGTCGCGCTGATCTTCTACACGACGATCTTCATCGTCACGCTGAACACGATCGCGGGCGTGACGGCGGTCAGTCCGTTGCGCTTGCGCGCCGCACGCAGCTTGGGGGCGGGCGCGATTGCGGAAATGCTGACGGTGATCGTGCCGTCTTCGGTTCCCTACATGGTCACGGGTGCGCGCATCGCGATGGGCAATTCGTTCCTGACCGTCGTTTCGGCGGAAATCGTCGCGGCGCAAACCGGGCTTGGGGCGACGATCTGGATGGCGCGCAATTTCGGCCGGACCGACTGGGTGTTCGTCGGGATCATCTGCCTCGGCATCCTCGGCTATCTGTTCGATCGCGCGCTGCGCTACGCCACCGCCAAGCTTCTCAGCCGTTATCTCTAAGGAGTTCGTCATGGACACGCTCGAAAAGACCGCGCCGTCGCGGATCTCGGAACTGGTCAAGTCGGATCGCGTGCTCAGCACGCTCTATACCGACCCCGCGCTTTTCGACGAGGAGATGAAGAAGGTCTTCGGCAAGACTTGGGTTTGGGTCGCCCACGCGTCGGAAATCCCGAATGCCGGCGACTTCAAGCGCGCGCATGTCGGTCTCGAATCGGTGATCGTCACGCGCGATCGGAAGAACAAGGTCCATGTCCTGCTCAACCGCTGCCGCCATCGCGGCGCCACGGTGTGCGAAGTGCATTCGGGAAAGACCAATAGCTTCGTCTGCCCGTATCACGGCTGGGCCTATTCGCTCGACGGCGCGCTGCGCGGCGTGCCGTACGAGACGAGCTACGCCGGCAAGCTCGAGAAGGGCGAACTCGGGCTCAAATCGTTGCGCGTCGAGGAATACAACGGCCTGATCTTCGCGACGCTCGACGACACGATCCAATCGCTCGACTCCTTCCTTGGGCCGGCGAAGAAATGGATCGACCTGTTCATGAAGCAGAGCGCCGGCTACCCGATGTCGACGCAGGGCGAGCATCGCTTCATTTTCGACGGCAACTGGAAGATCCAGCTCGAGAACACGACGGACGCCTATCACTTCCCGTTCGTGCATCGCGCCTTCCTGGAGGTGACCGATCCCGAGACCGAGAAGCTGTTCGACATCCTGAACAAGGGCGGCTGGGTCGAGGATCTCGGCAACGGGCATAGCGTCATGATCATGATGCCCGAGCTCGTCGATCTGGAGGAAAATCTCGAGGCGCCGATCCCCGAGAAATTCGCCGCGTTGGCGGCCGAGCTGCGCGCCGAAGGTCACGACGATCTGAAGATTCGCCGCATCGTGCGCGCGGTCGGCGGGGCCGGTTTCAATCTGAACCTTTTCCCCAATCTCGGCTGTTCGGCCGCGTTCTTTCGCGTCCTGCGGCCGATCTCGGTCGGCCAGACGGAAGTCCGCCACGTGGCGCTGGGAATGGCGGGCGGGCCGGAAGCCGCCAACCGCATGCGTCGGCGCATCCACGAGTTCTTCCAGGGTGCAATGGGTTTCGGCAGTCCCGACGACGCGGAAGTGTGGGAACGCGTGCAGCGCGGCGCGAAGGGCCCGGCGGCGCTGACCTGGCTGATGGTCAATCGCTCGCTCGACGACGAATACGCCACGCCCGACGGGCGGCGCAGCGATGATGCGAGTTCCGAGGCGGGCATGCGCGCCGCCTACGGGCAATGGAAAAAGATGATGGAGGTCTGAGAGATGACGGTCGAAACGCTTTCGCGGACCGCCGCGCTGACCGAGGTGATGGAATTCGTGTGGCTCGAGGCCGATCGCCTCGACCACGGCGAGTTCGACGAATGGCTGACGATGTGGACCGACGACGCGCGCTATATCGTGCCGATCGAGCCCGGGGTGGTCGATTTCGAAAAGGGTCTCAATTACGCCTACGACGACAAATCGATGCGCGCCAAGCGTGTGCAGCGTCTGATGAGCGGCGCGTCGATCGCCGCGTCGCCGTTTCCGCGCACGATCCGTTCGGTCTCGCGCTTCCGCATCCTGACCGACGACGGCACGATCATTTCGCTGCGCGCGATGCAGCGCCTGACCGAGTATCGCCGCGAGCGTGAACGCTGCTACACGGCGAATCTCGAGTATCTGCTGCGCCGCACGCCGGACGGTCTGAAGATCGAGCGCAAGGTCATCCGTCTGATCAATTCCGACGGCATGCTCGGCGGCATCAGCTATATCCTGTGACGCGATGATCGAGGCGATCGTCACCAAATGCGAACGCCAGGGCGGCGACGTCGTCGTCCTGGAACTTGCCGCTGCGAACGGGGCCAAGCTGCCGCCGTTCGCGGCCGGCGCGCATATCGACGTGGAAGTGGCGCCGGGCCTCGTGCGCCAGTATTCGCTCTGCGGCGATCCCGCGCGCGGCGGCGATTACCGGATCGGCGTGTTGCGCGATCCCAACTCGCGCGGCGGCTCGGCGGCTTTGCACGCGACTTTCGCGGCCGGCACGCGTACGCGGATCGGCGCGCCGCGCAATCTGTTCCCCCTCGATCCCAAGGCGTCGTACAGCATTCTCGTGGGCGGCGGAATCGGCGTCACACCGATGATCGCGATGGCGCATGCGCTTCACGCGGCGGGCCAGGCCTTCGAGCTGCATTACTGCGCGCGGTCGCGCGCGCGCGCCGCTTTCCTCGACGAATTGGCGGCGGTCCCGTTCGCGGCCGGCGTCCATCTGCATTTCGACGACGAAGCGGCCGAGCAGCGCTTCGATCCGGCCCGAAGCTTCGCCGCCTTGGCGCCCGGCGCGCATGTGTATGTCTGCGGCCCCAACGGCTTCATGGCGTGGGTGCGCGACGCGGCGACGGGCGCCGGGCTGCCGGATTCGTCGTTCCATCAGGAGTTCTTCACGCCCGCCGAAGCCGCCGGCGGCGCGCCGTTCGACGTGACGCTGTCACGATCCGGCCGCCGCGTGACGGTGGGCGCGGACGAGACGATCGTCGCGGCACTCGCCAAGATCGGCGTGAAGGTGACGGTGTCGTGCGAGCAGGGCATTTGCGGCACATGCTTGTGCAACGTGCTGGAAGGCGAGCCCGAGCATCGCGACTCCTTCCTGACCGACGACGAGAAGGCGGCGAACGATCAGATCGTCCTGTGCTGCTCGCGCGCCAAATCCGCCAATCTCGTCCTCGATCTCTAGGATGACGATGCCGCCAAACCCGGTCGATACGCGCGACTTCCGTCAGGCGATGTCGCGCCTGGGGGCGGCCGTCAACATCGTCGCGACCGACGGGCCGTCGGGGACGCACGGCATCACCGCTTCCGCCGTTTGCAGCGTCACCGACACGCCGCCCACGCTGCTCGTTTGCGTCAACCGCAGTTCCAGCGTCCACGACGTGATTCTTGCGAACGGCGTGTTGTCGGTGAGCGTTCTAGGCGGCGATCACGAAGCGCTGGCGATGCGTTTCGGCAAGCCGGGAATAGCGCCCGAGGAACGGTTCGCGGGCGCCGTTTGGCGCAAGCTCGCGACCGGCGCGCCGATTCTGGAAAGCGCCACGGTCGCGTTCGATTGCCGCGTCGCCGATCTGCGCGAGGTCGGCACGCATAGCGTGATCTTCGCGCAAGTGCTTGCGATATCGACCGGCGAATCGCGGCGCGGCCTCATCTATTTCGACCGCGACTTCCACACGCTGCACGCGCGCAGCGCCTGAACAGGAGCCCAACGACTATGACGACCCCCACGCTCGAATCGCTCGTCAAACGCATCGAGATATTGGAAGCGGAAGCCGATATCCGCCGCATCCAGGCGCGCTATATGTTCTTGTGCGACACGCCCAATCCCGAATACGGCGTGACCGACGACGCGCGGCGGGTCGAACTCATCCTCGCGCTCTATACCGAAGACGCGGTCTGGGAAGGGGTCGGCGAGTACTATAACAACCAGTTCGGCCGGGCCGTCGGCAAAGCGGCTTTGCGCAAGCATTTCGAGGCGTTCTGGGGCCAGAAGCGCGATCCGGCCTTGTTGTTGAACTGTCACTACCTGACGTCCGAGCAAATCCATGTGCATGGCGACACGGCCGACGGGCAGTGGGTGCATATGCAGCCTTGGATCTTCTCCGACGGCAAGGCGCTGCTGCGCTCCTCGCGTCTCAACAACACGTTCCGCAAGGAGCCGGACGGGCAATGGAAGATCACGCGCACGCGCACCGAGAACGTGTTCGTCGCGCCGCTGCCGGCGGGTTGGGCGTTCGATTTTCCGTCGGCGTCCGTGTTGATGAAGCCTTGATGGCCCACAAGACCGTCATGGGCCAAGTCTATCGGTGGCGCGATCTCGACGTGACGATCGTGTCGCAATGGCGCGATTCCTTCGGCCGGCCGATGCTGCGCGTCGCGGCGAAGGACGGCGCCAAGACGCTGGCGGCGGGGTTGATGGAAACGGCGTTCTTGGCCGAGGCGGTCTTCCTCGCCGCACAAGGACCGGAGATCGTGGAAGGGGCGCGCGAGTGACGGCTTTCGTCGAACGGTTGGAGTTGGGTTCCGCGAGCGGCGTTCGCGTCGCGGTGAAGGATACGATCGATATCGCGGGCTATCCCACGCGCGCGGGCAGCCGGGCGCTTGCCGATGCGCCGCCCGCGGCGGCGAACGCGGCGGTCGTCGATCTTCTGCTGAAGGCGGGGTGCCGCATCGTCGGCAAGACGGTGCTGCACGAGCTGGCTTTCGGCGTCACCGGGATCAACGATTATGCGGGCACGCCGCGCAATCCCAATTTTCCAGACCGCGTTCCCGGCGGCTCGTCGAGCGGCAGTGCCGCCGCCGTCGCCGAAGGTTCGGCGGAGATTGGCATCGGGACGGATACGGGCGGTTCGATCCGCATCCCCGCGGCGTGTTGCGGCGTCTGGGGGATGAAGCCGACTTTCGGGCGCGTGTCGCGGCGCGGCGTGCTGCCGCGCGAATCCACGCTCGATTGCGTGGGGCCGTTCGCGCGCGATCTCGCGCATATCGTGCGCGCGATGGAAATTCTCTGCCCCGGTTTCGGGCCGGTGACGCCGGGCAAAGGCCGGATCGGAGTGCTGAAGGGCGTCGCGACGCCCGAGATCGAAGCGCGTGTGAATTCGGCGATCGCCGCGTCGGGGTTGGAGACGATCGAGGCGACATTCGCGCATATGGATTCCGCCTTCGCCGCCGGTTTGACGATGATCAATGTCGAGACCTGGCGGGCGGCAGGTCATTTGCTGGCGTCGGGTCTGGTTGGCGCGGATGTCGGCGAGCGGATGAAGGGCGGCGCCGAAGTGACGGCGGCGATGATCGACACGGCCGAGGCGGCGCGCAAAGCGTTCTCGGACGAGCTTGATGCGCTTTTCGCTTCGGTCGATGCGCTGGTGCTGCCGACCTTGCCGGTTCCCGTGCCCACACTCGAACAGGGGCGGGAAAACCGCACGGCCGTGCCGCTCACGCGTCTCGTTCGGCCGTTCAATCTTTCCGGGCATCCGGCCCTGGCGATGCCCCTGATGCCGATCGCCGACGGTCCGGTTTCGCTCCAGATCGTCGGGCCGAAAGGCGGCGACGAACTGGTGTGCGCTATCGCTTGCCGTTTTGCAGGGCGGACCTAATCGACTACAATCGCACCCGTCGCACGGGCGACAAAGGGTTGGCACGGTAATTGTTAAGTACCGGGCGTCCGCTTGAACGGGTGCCGCCGATCCGGTGCCGTCCGTTCGCCCAATAACAGGGTTTCGAGCGGGGGGCGCGGTCGTATGAATCGAAGCAACATCAATCACTTCGATCTGAACCTGATGAAGGTGTTCGTCGCCATTTGGGACGAGCGCAGCATTTCGGGGGCCGGTTCGCGCTTGGGCCTGACTCAGCCGGCGGTCAGCCATTCGCTGAAACGGCTGCGCGACCATTTCATGGACCCGCTTTTTCTGCGTGTCGGCAACAAGATGGAGCCGACCGAGGCGGCCAAGGAACTCTACGAGCCGTTCAGCACGGCGATGCGCATCGCCAGCACGACGCTGCTCAATTACGGCGTCTTCGTGCCCGAGACGTCGAACCGGACGTTCAACATCGCCATGTCGGATGTGTCGGAGTTCTACTGCCTGCCGCAGATCCTACAGCGATTGCAGGATGTTGCGCCGTCGGTGCGTGTTCGCACCGTTCAACTCGAGGCAACGAGCATCGCCGCTGCCTTGCGCAATGGGCAGGTCGATATCGCGATGGGATTTCTTCCCGATCTCGACGATGCCGAATTCGCCAGCAGATTGCTGCTCAAAGATCGCTTCGTTTGCCTCGTTCAATCGGGCCATCCGATGGCGGGCCACAAGCTGACGATCGCCGAATTTTCACAACTCAATTTCGTCGAAGTAACCATCCGCGCGACCGGGTTTCAGATGGTCGATGCCCGGCTCAACCAATGCGGCGCCGTGCGGCGTAGCTCAGCGCGGATCGAGAATTTTACTACGATCCCCGAACTCGTGCGCAGCTCCCAATTCGCGGCGCTGTTTCCGTATTCGATCGCCTGCCGCGTCAACGCGAACGGCGATTTCAGTTTGCTCGAAATTCCGTTCGAGATTCCTTCGATCGATATCGCGCTGCATGTGCACGCGAAGCTGCGCAATGATTCCGGCATACTTTGGATGCAGGATCTTCTGGCCGAGGCGATGCGCGATCTGTCGGAAAATGCGCGCCGCGCGCCGGAGGCGTTGCCGCCGGCCGCGACGGCCGCGCGCAATGCCGTCGCACTCCGGCGCGGAATTTACGTTCTTTAGGCGCTGCGAATCATCATCGGGCGGCGCAACTTCGCGCGCAGCAACGCGGTCATGTGACCCAATGCCGATGTTCGCCCATTTGGCGCCATCTTCAAGAGACGTTCATCGCGTAACGTGGCCGTTCGCTTTCCGTCGTCTCGCGAATCTCCCTTGGCGGTCAATGGGGGCCTGTGAGGTTTGGACGGCGGAATCCCTAGGAATATCAATGCCGCTTGACATCTCTTAATCAGTAGGTCGTCGGTTCGAGCCCGACTTCGCCCACCATCGGCGCGTCCGAACAGAAGGCCCCGGTTTCCGACCGAGGCCTTTTTTCTTTACGGTTCGTGTTCAGGGCGCGCTGATGCCCCCCGCATCGAGGCGGCGATCCTTTGTCGGCATTTCAACTCAAACTTTTGCCGTAGCGTTCGATGCTGGCGGGAAGCGGCGTGGTGCTCGCCCCCGGTTGTTCGGGGCGCTTATAGACGCCGCCGACGACATTCGCGGGCTCGGCGAAATGGTCTTTGATCCAGGGGATATATTCTAGGATCGTCGAGGCCGGATGCCAGTAGCTGAGATGCACGTGCACCTGACTCATCTCGCCGGCATGCGGCACGACCGGCAGGCGATGGGCGAGGGCGAGATCGGCGACCTGGATATATTCAGTGATGCCGCCCAGGCGCGTGACGTCCGGCTGCACATAGGCGACGGCGCCCGCATCGATGAAGCTACGGAACGCGTCGAGCGTATAAAGCTGTTCGCCCAGCGCGATCGGGATCGACGTATTGCGTGTGAGCTTGGCGTGGCTGGCGACGTCGTCGTACCAGAGCGGTTCCTCGAACCAATAGATGTCGAGATCGCGCGCCGCGGCGCAGAAGCGTTGGCAGGTCGGCAAATCCCATTTCCCGTTGCCGTCGATCGCGATGCGCGTTTTCGTGCCCACGCGTTTGCGCGCGGCCGTCAGGCGCGCGATATCGACATTCGGATCGTCGTGACCGACCTTGATTTTCAGGCGCGTGAAGCCGTCCTCCTCGACCGCCTTGGCCGAGAGGCGTAACAGTGTGTCGAGATCGAAGGATAGCCAGCCGATATCGGTGTTGTAGGCTTCCAGCGCCTTGGTCCGCGCACCGCCGAGATAGCTCCAGAGCGGCACGCCGGCCTTTTTCGACTTCAAATCCCAGATCGCGACGTCGATCGCGGCCAGCGCCAGATGCGTGATGCCGGCACGCCCGACCCATTGAAGTGCGGGATTGCGCGCGAGCTTCGTCCACAGGCGTTGATGGTCGTTGGCGTCCTCGCCGATCAGCAGCGGCGCGTAGCATTCCTTGATGCAAGCCGTGATCAGCCGGTCCGACGCCAAATGGGCATGCGTACCGGTGAAGCCGTAGCCTTCCAGCCCGTCGGTCGTGACGATCTTGGCGCCGACCACGCCCCAATGGGTGATCGAATGCGTCGAATCGGAAATCGAATCCGAAGTAAGCGGCAGATGCAGGATGAAGGGATGGATGGCGACGATTTTCATGTTCGTCTCTCGGGGCGTTGGCGGCGGGTCAGTGGAGAATTTGGGATAGGAATTCCTGCAAGCGCGGATGCTTGGGGGCGGCGAAGAATTCGCGCGGCGGCGCCTCTTCGACGATCCGGCCGTGATCCATAAACACGACGCGGTCGGCGACTTGGCTTGCGAAGCCCATCTCGTGGGTCACGCAGATCATGGTCATGCCATCGGCGGCGAGCGTTACCATCGTGTCGAGGACTTCTTTGACCATTTCGGGGTCGAGCGACGATGTCGGTTCGTCGAACAGCATGATGTTGGGGCGCATGCATAGTGCCCGCGCGATTGCCACGCGTTGCTGCTGGCCGCCGGAAAGCTGGGCGGGGAATTTCGCGGCCTGATCGGCGATACGCACTTTCTGTAGCATCGCCATCGCGCGCTCGGTCGCTTCGGCTTTCGAAAGGCCGAGCACGCGGATCGGGGCGAGGGAGCAGTTCTCCGCGACCGTCAGATGCGGAAACAAATTGAACTGCTGGAATACCATGCCGATGTCACGGCGCGGGGCGTGCGCGCCGTCGTTCAACGGCTTGCCGTCGATCTCGACGCTGCCTTTCTGGATGTCCTCCAGGCCGTTGATGCAGCGGATCAGCGTCGACTTGCCCGAGCCCGAAGGGCCGCAGATCACGATTTTCTCGCCCTTGCGCACGTCGAGATTCACGTGATCTAGCGCCTGGAACATCCCGAACATCTTCACCGCGTCCCGGACCCTCACGAAGGCGCCGTCGTTCCTCTGCATCGAACTCTCCTCACCGACCCGATCGGCTTTTACCCCAGAAAAGGCCTCCACAGAAAATAAAAGATTTTTCATTTTAAATTTTTTTGTTGCGCAGAACGGGCGGTTCTTGGATGTTGTCGGCATGAGCATGATCAAAACGACGCTCGCCGAGCAGGCCTATCAGGAGCTCCGCTCGCGCATCGTGACCGGCAAGCTGGCCGCCGGGCAGCGCTTGTTTCCCAATGAGTTAGCGGCTGATTTGGGAATCAGCCCAACGCCGGTGAAGGAAGCCTGTCTGCGCCTCGAGGCCGATGGGTTGCTCGTCAATTCCGCGCGTCGCGGTATGATGGTGCGCAGCTTTACCGAGGAAGACGTCGAGGAGCTCTACGCCGCCCGGATGATGATCGAGAAGGGGGCGATCGAGCTCGCGTTCGATTCCGGATGGATCGACGAGGCGTTGGCCGAGCGTCTTAAGAAGAGTCTCGAGCTGCATCGCCACTTCGCGAATGGCACATCGCTCGACGATCTGTCGCAAGCGCTGGTCCACGACCGTGCGTTCCATAGCGCCCTGGTCGGTGCGGCGCGCATTCCGATGATGCTCGACATGCACAGTCGGATCGTCAGCCAGACGCATACGGTGTTCGTCTCGATCCCCGGCGATTACAGCCGTTCGGTCGACGAGCACCAAGACGTGCTCGACGCCGTCCTCGCCGGCAAACGCGATCAGATCGTCGCGGCGATGCGCCATCACCTCGAGCGCAGCCGCCAGAATACGCTGCGCCAGGTGAACGTCATGGCGCGCGCGCTGGAATCGGCCGCCCTCTAACGTCCCGGTAGAGAACATGGGTTATCTCGATTTCTCCGGCACGTTCGCGCGCGGCGAGCTGTTCGTCGACGGCATTATTCTGACCGTCGTGCTGTCGGCGACGGCGCTAATCCTCGGCACGATGGTCGGCATCCTCGGCGCGGTGATGCGCTTGTCGGGCTCTCGCGTGCTGTCCGCGATCTCGGCCGCTTATGTCGAGATCATCCGCAACACGCCATTCCTGGTGCAGATCTACATCGTCTATTTCGGTCTGCCGTCGGTGGGGATACGCATCTCCGAGATTACGGCGGCGGTGCTGTCGCTCACGCTTTACGCCGGCGCCTATATCACCGAGATCGTGCGCGCAGGCATCGAGACGATCGGCAAGGGTCAGCGCGAAGCGGCGCGCACGCTGGGCATGTCGCCGTACCTTACGTTTCGCTATGTCGTCCTGCCGCCGGCAATCGCGGCGATTTTCCCGGCGCTGACCAGCCAATTTATTTTGATCCTGCTGGCCTCGAGCGTCGTGTCGGTCATCTCCGTGCCCGAGCTCACGGGCGTTACCAACGACGTGCAGGGGCTGACTTTCCGCAGCTTGGAAGCCTATCTGCTCGTCGCCGCTCTCTACCTCGTGCTGACGGCGGCGTTTAAAGGCGTGTTCGCGCTGATCAATCGCGCGCTGTTCTCGTTCCAGCACGCGGGGCGCTGATCGATGTTCCAGACCTACAACATCAATCACGTCGGCTTCCTGCTGCAATGCACGACCTGGACGGTCGTGCTGGCGTTGATCGCGCTGGTCGGTGGCGGCATCGGCGGGGCGGTCGTGGCGTTGTTGCGCCTGTCGCATCGCGCTTGGCTGCGCTGGATCGCGCAGGCTTATATCTATGTCGTCCAGGGTACGCCGCTGCTGGTCATCCTGTTCATCGCCTATTTCGGCGTAGCGGCGCTGGGCTACGACCTGCCAGCGATCTACGCGGCCGGCATCGGTTTCACGATCTACACCAGCGCCTTCCTTGGCGAAATCTGGCGCGGTGCCATCGAATCCGTCGCCAAGGGTCAGTGGGAAGCGGCGAAAGCGCTTGCACTCAGCTGGCGCCAGACGATGTTGGTCGTGATTTTGCCCCAGGCCTTGCGCGTTGCCGTGCCGCCGACCGTCGGATTCAGCGTGCAGGTCGTGAAGAACACGGCACTCGCGTCGATCGTCGGCTTCGTCGAATTGACGCGCGCGGGCCAGATCGTCTCCAGCGTCACGTTCCAGCCTTTGAAGGTCTATCTGACCGTGGCGGCGATCTACTTCGTCGTCTGTTCGACCCTGTCTTATGCGAGCCGGCGTTTGGAAAGCCGGCTGCACCGGACCGCCAACTGAAAAACCACGTCTCTACTTGGGAGGAAAGACTATGTTCCTAAAGAAACTCGCGTTCGGCTTGGCCGCCTTGTTGGCGGTCGCGGCACCGGCGGCGGCGGAAAGCACGCTCGACGCCATCATCAAGCGCGGCACCATCAATGTGGGCGTGGGCCTGGGCACGCCGCCCTATGGCTTGATGGACAGCAACATGCAGCCTGACGGCTACGACGTGTCGGTCGCGCGCCTGATCGCCCGCGATCTGGGCGTCAAGGTCAACTTGGTCGACACGACGGCGGCCAACCGCATCCCGAACCTGACTTCGGGCAAGCTCGACATCGTGATCTACTCGTTCTCGATCACGGCGGAGCGCGCGAAGGCGATCGCCTTCACCAGCACCTACTATGTCGATCAGCAGGTCTATGTCGGGCCGGTCGATAAGCCGATCGCCAAGATGGACGAGATGAGTGGCAAGAAGATCGGTGTAACCCGTGCCAGCACGAACGACATCGTGATGACGCGCGCCAATCTGCCGAACGTGCAGATCCAGCGCTACGACGACGATGCGTCGACCTCGCAAGCTCTGTTCGCGGGCCAGGTCGAAGGCATCGTGACCAGCGGCGCGCTCGCCAAGGCGGTCGAGGAACGCAACAACAAGCTCAAGAAGCACTTCGTCGTCGCGCAGGCGCCGATGGGCATCGGCTTGCGTCGCGACGATCCGGACTTCCTGCACTGGCTGAACACCGCGTTGTTCATGCTGCAATCGACCGGCGAGTTGCAGGCGTTGCAGCGCAAGTGGATGGGCGTGGAAGTCGAACTGCCGCGCTTCTAACAACGACGGGGACCGGTGGCATATCCGCCGGTCCCCCTTACTTTCGACGCGACCGGTACAACGAAGGCCGAATCATGAAAATCGTGGACGTGAAACTGCGCTGCTGCCAGCGCAAGCCGGGTGACTTCGCCGCCGGCGCCTTCCGTACCGGCGACTTCGCGAAGTTCGAATTCCTGACCGTCACGATGAAAACCGATAACGGCCTGGAGGCGACCGCCTTTGGCTTCGCGGGCCGCTCGGCGCCGGGCGCCGGCCGTTTGATCGCTGACACGCTGCGCCCGTTTTTCCTGGGTCGCAATCCACTGGACCGTGAAAAGGCGTGGCACGATTTCCGCGTGGCCGACCGCTGGTGGGGTCATCTGCCGATCTACGCCTATGGCCCGTTCGATACGTGCCTGTGGCTGTTGTCGGCTGCCGCCGCCGGCCAGCCGCTCTATAAATATCTCGGCGCCTATCGCGAGAGCGTGCCGGTCTATGGCAGCTCGATGATCCTGTCGAACCCGCAGGATTACGTGAACGAGGCGTTGCGCGCCAAGGCCGAAGGGCTCAAAGCCTATAAGCTGCATACGCCCGGCCACGATCTGGACTACGACATCGAAGTGCATCGCCAGGTGCGCGCCGCCGTCGGCCCCGGCTTCACGTTGATGTCGGATCCCGTGTCGATGTTCAATCTCGAGCAATCGATCCGGCTGGGCCGCGAATTGGAGCGCCTCGGCTTCTATTGGCTGGAGGAACCGCTTTACGACGAGGACGTCCACGCCTTGCGCGAATTGACGCGCACGCTGGAAATTCCGATCGTCGGCACCGAAGTCATCGCCAAGCATCCCTACAGCGTTGCCGAGTGCATTTCGACGCGCGTCGTCGACCGCGTGCGCGCGGACGTGTCGTGGACTGGCGGCGTCACCGGCGTGATGAAGACCGCGCGCTTGGCCGAAGCTTTCGGCGTGAATTGCGAGATTCACACCGCGATCTTCCATCCGATGGAGCTGGTCAATCTCCATTGCGCGGCGGCGGTCAAGAACTGCGATTTCTTCGAGCTGCTTTACCCGATCGAGAATTTCGCCTTCGGCTTGAAGCAACCCTTGCCGATCAAGGACGGGATGGCGACGCCGCCATCTGGTCCCGGTTTGGGCGCCGATATTGATTGGGACGTGGTCGACAACTGCACGATCCAGGAGGCCTGACCGATCATGAAGGCGCTCAGCATCGACAAGCCCGGCGTTCTTTCGATGGTCGATATCCCCGAACCCGCGCCAGGGCCGGGCGAAGTCGCCATTCGTATCGACTATGTCGGCTATTGCGGTTCGGATCTTACGTCGTTCCGCGGACTCAATCCGCTGGTCGGCTATCCGCGCGTGCCCGGCCATGAAATTTCCGGCACGGTTGCTGGGCTGGGGGCGGGCGTAGACGATCTCACGGTGGGTCAGTCGGTGACGCTGCTGCCTTATTTCAATTGCGGCCAATGCTATTCCTGCCGCATCGGCCGGCCGAACGCGTGCAAGAACAACCAGACGATGGGCGTTCAGCGCGAGGGCGCGTTGACGTCGATTGTCGTCGTGCCCGCACGCAAAGTGATTCCCGTCGAAGGACTGCGGAAGATCGATTTGGCGCTGATTGAGCCGATCGCTATCGGTTTTCATGCCGTTGGCCGATCGCAATTGCAGGCCGACGAAACGATCGTGATCCTGGGCTGCGGCGTGATCGGCCTCGGCACGCTGCTGGGCGCGTTACGACGCGGGGCGCGTGCGATTTGCGTCGATCTCAGCGCCGAGAAACTCGCGGTCGCGAAGGCATTGGGGGCGGCCGAAACGATCGACGCTTCGCGCGAAGACGTGGCTGCGCGCGTGGCCGAGTTGACCGGCGGCGACGGCCCGCAAGTCGTGGTCGAAGCGGTCGGCGCGGAGGCAACATTCAAACAGGCGATCGACCTCGCCTCGTCCTGCGGGCGGGTCGTCTATATCGGCTATGCCAAAAATCCCGTCGCCTACGAGACCAAACATTTTCTGCTGAAGGAGCTCGATATTCGCGGCTCGCGCGGCGCCACGATGCGGGATTTCGAAGACGTGATCGCCTATCTCAAAACGCGGCCGGAGGCGGGCGGGCGCATCGTGTCGCGGATCGTCTCGCTCGACGATGCGGGCCAAGCGATGCGCGATTGGGACCGCGATCCGGGCGCCTTCACCAAAATCGTCGTGCGCATCGGCGCGGACGAAGGCGCATGAGTCTTCAGGACGTTTTTGGCCTGAAGGGCGAGCATGCCCTCGTCACCGGCGGGGGCAGCGGGATCGGCCTCTCGATCGCGACATGCTTTGCGGCGGCGGGTGCCAAGGTCACGATCGTCGGCACGAACGCCGACAAGCTCGCCAAGGCGCGCGAGACGCTGTGCGGCGACGCGGCCTATGCGGTGTTCGACGTGACGCAGGCGGATGCCGCGAATGATTTCGCCCGCCAGGTCGAGCGCGATCAGGGCCGCGTATCGATCCTAGTTAACAACGCGGGCAATACGATCAAGAAGAAGCTCGCCGAGATGAGCGTCGAGGCGTTCGACGCGGTGATGAAGGTCCATGTCGGTGGCGCCTTCGCGATGTCGCGCGCCTTCCTGCCGCAGCTCGAAAGCGCCAAAGGCAGCATCCTGTTTACCGCATCGATGGCCTCGTTTCTGGGCGTGCCCGATGTGATCGGCTATTCGGCCGCGAAAGCCGCCTATGTGGGCATGGTCCGAGCACTCGCGACCGAACTTGCGCCGGCCGGTATCCGGGTCAACGGCGTGGCGCCGGGCTGGATCGACACGGCGTTGATGCGCCAAGCGGTGGCGACCGATCCCGCACGCGCGCAAAAGATCAACGCCCGCATCCCGATGGGCCGTTTCGGCCAAGGCGAAGATATCGGCTGGGCAATGACCTATCTCGCCTCGCACGCGGCCGCTTATGTCACCGGTCATATTCTGGTCGTCGATGGCGGCGCATTGCACGCGTTCTAGTTCAACACACGAAGGAAGCACGACGATGACGATCGAGACCGACAAGGCGCTGTTCGACACGATCCGCCAGGAGCTTTTCACCGCAGTCGTCGGCGATGTACTGGACGTGATGGGCCATCGCCGTCAGTTTCTGCCGGCCGGTATCGCACCGTTGCGTGGCGATATGAAGATCGTCGGCCGCGCGATGCCCGTGCTCGAAGCCGACGTGTTCTCCGACGGCGGCACGGACGCGAAAGACCCTCTCGCCAACAAGCCGTTCGGCTTGATGATGGAAGCGCTCGATAGCTTGCAGGCGAACGAGGTCTATATCGCTAGCGGCTCGTCCTTACGCTACGCGCTGTGGGGCGGGTTGATGTCGACCCGCGCGCAGAAGCTGAAAGCGGCGGGCGCGGTGTTGAATGGCTATGTGCGCGACGCGAGCGAGATCGAGAAGCTCGGCTTCCCGGTGTTCGCGCGTGGGCTCTATGCGCAGGATCAGGGTCCGCGCGGCAAGGTGATGGATTACGGCTGCCCGATCGAGATCGAAGGCATTCGCGTGGCACCCGGCGATCTGATCTTCGGCGATCGTGAAGGTGTTCTGATTATTCCGCGCACGGCCGAGAAAGAGGCAATCGAACGTGCGTTGGAAAAGTCCAACACTGAGAACAAAGTCGCCATCGCCATTCGCGGCGGCATGAGCGCTTGCGAGGCGTTCCGTACCTTCGGCGTGATGTAAGCGCCGCGGATATCGCGAGGATTTTGACGAAGCCCGCCCTGGAAGCCAGCGGCGGGCTTCGAAATTTTGCGCATCGGCTCAGTAAATCTCGTTTGTTGCCGCAGCCGGGATCGGACAAGTCTGATCACGGTCGCGGCACATCCTATTTTGTGAGATTTTACAAACAGCTTGTGAAATCTTACAGATAAGCTACGTTTTCCTCGATGCTCGATAAATCTTCGCCGTTCATATCGTCTTCCTTGCCGCTCGGTGCCACCGAAGCAGGCCATATGATCGCCGTGCGGCGCTTGCGCCGGGCGATCGTGGCTTGCGAATTGGCGCCCGGCGCGTTTTTCGGGGAAGCCGAATTGGCGGCACGCTTCGCGTTGGGCCGTGCGGCCGTGCGCGTCGCGTTGACCGAGTTGGCCGCCGCGAAATTCGTGTCGCGCCATGCTCGCCAAGGCTGGCGCGTCGCACCGGTGAACGGCGAGTTATCGCACGACGTGCTGGCGGCGCTGGTGCGCCTCGAGCCCGCTTTGATCGAGGCGTCGATCAACGCCGCGACGAAAGCGGCGTTGGCGGAGGCGGCCGGTATTCTCGAAACCGTGATCGGCCGCGACGAGCCCCAGGCTTTGGCGATGGCGCGCGCGTCGGCGCGCCGCATCCGCGAATTGCTTGCTGCCGGTACGGGTGGGTTCCTGCGCGATTGGCTGGTTTGCGCCTGGGATCATGCCGATCGCATTGTGCGCCGGCTGGAAATCGCCGGATATAGCGTCCCGGTCGCCGACCCGCGCGAATGCGTTCAAGCGTTGCGCGACGGAGATCGCGTCGCCGCCGCACGCGCGCTGCGCAAGGATCAATCGCGCTTCGCCGACGCACTTGCGCGCGGCTTCCTCGCCAAGGCCGAGCTTCTCTCGTCCGATAGCGCACGTTCGGCGCGCCGCCGGAAACCGCTTTCAGCACCCACCGTTAAGACATCGTCCCAACCTCTCACGAAGGATCAAAAGCGATGATCGGAAGAATGCGATCCGTCCGCCTGGCATTCGCCGCGGCGGCGTTCATCGGTTTGGGCTTGCCGCAAGCCCACGCCGCGAAAGACCGGCTCGTCGTCGATCTGGTCAACGAGCCGTCCTCGCTGGATCCGCAGGTCCAGTGGAATCCGGACAGCTACTACGTCTATCGCAACATCTTCGACAATCTGGTCACGCGCGACGACAAGGGTGCGATCATCCCGCAAGTCGCGACCGCTTGGCGTCAGGTCTCCGATACCGAGATCGAGTTCGATCTGCGCAGCGACATCGTCTTCCACGATGGCTCGAAGCTGACCGCCGACGACGTCGTGTTCAGCGTGAAACGCATCACCGATCGCGCCTTCGCAAGCCCGCAGCTCGGCCAGTTCGACAAGATCGTCGGTGCAAGCGTGCTGTCGCCGACCAAGGTGAAGCTCGTCACCGATGGGCCGTACCCTGCGTTGCTCGCCCAGCTCGTCAAATTGTCGATTGTGCCCAAGGCGGCCGTCGAGGCGGCGGGTAAGGATGCATTCAATCTGAAACCGATCGGCTCGGGCCCCTACAAGTTCGAGGCGTGGCAGCGCGGCGTACAAGTGACGCTGTCGCGCAACGATGCCTATTGGGGCACCAAGGGTCCGTTCCCCAGCGTAGTATTCCGCGCGGTGCCGGATGGCGCCACGCGCCTTGCCAATCTTCAGGCGGGGTCGAGCGATTTGATCGTCACGATCGACGCCGACCAAGCGGCACAGTTGAAGAATGCGCCGCGCGCCAAGGCGCTGATCGGCTTGACCGAGCGCGTCGCCTATATGCGCCTCAACACCACCAAGCCGCCGTTCGACAATCCCAAGGCGCGTCTGGCGGCCGCGCACGCGATCGACAAGGCGGGGATGATCGAAGGCATTCTGGGCGGCCACGACAAGCCGGTCCCCGAATTGCTGACGCCGGCGATTTTCGGCTGGGTCGACGGCATTCAAGCGCCTTCCTTCGACCTCGCCAAGGCGAAGGCGTTGCTGGCCGAAATCGGGCCGGCGGCGAAGGCGGAAATCGATCTCTCCACGGCGCCGGTTTTCGACCAGCGTATCGTGCAGGCGATCCAGCAGATGATGACCGACGCCGGCTTCAACGTGAAGATCGCGATGTCGGACATGGCGTCCTATCTGCGTCGCGCCCAGGCGGGTCCCGAGACGACGTCGCTGCTCAGCTTCGGGCGCTGGTCTTGCGCCTGCCAGGACGCGGATGGCGTGCTGTTCCCGCTGCTGCATAAATCGAGCGGCTGGTCGGCCTATCGCAATCCGAAAGTCGATGCGTTGCTCGAGGAAGCGCGCGCCACGCTCGATACCAACAAGCGCCTCGCCGCGTATAAGCAGGTGCATGAGATCGTCGCGACGGACGTGCCCGTCGTGCCGCTCTATCAGGCGGTCGTGATCTACGGTGCCGCGAAGAACCTGGAGTTCACGCCGACGCCGAACGAGAGCATGTTCATCAACCGCATGAGCTGGAAAGACTGATACGGATGCCGGGCTTTCTGCTCCGGCGTCTGGGACAGGCGGGCGTCACCATCCTCGGGGTGGTGACGCTCATCTTTTTCGTCCAGCGGCTGACCGGCGACCCCACATATCTGCTGGTGCCGGAAACGGCGACCAAGGCGGATATCGACGCTTTGCGCACGGCGCTGGGATTCGATCGGCCGCTTTTCGTTCAGTATCTTGATTTCCTGGCCGAGTTGCTGCGCTTCGATTTGGGCCAATCGGTCGTGCAGCGCGTGCCCGTAACCACGATCATCGCCTCGCGCATGCCCTATACGCTGATGCTGGCGGCAGGCGCGCTTGTCGTAGCCTGCGGGATCGGCATTCCGATCGGCATTCTGCTCGCCCTTTATCGCGAGACATTGTTCGCCAAATTCGCCGCCGGGCTGGTGCTGTCGGCGCAAAGCATGCCGACTTTCTGGAGCGGGATCTTGATGATCCTCGTTTTCTCGGTGCTGCTCGGCTGGCTGCCGCCATCTTCGACCGGCGGTTTCTCGCATCTGATCATGCCGTCGGTGGCGCTGGGTCTGCTCAGCATGGCGACCTTCGCGCGCATCGCGCGCGCCGCGTTGCTCGACGAACTCTCGAAGGATTATGCGCGCACGGCGCGCTCGCGCGGCGTGGGCATGGGCCGGTTGCTGTTCCGACATCTCGCGCGCAACGCGTCGATCCCGGTGATTACGGTGGCGGCACTCGAGATCTCGAACCTGCTCGCGGGGGCGGTCATCGTCGAGACGGTGTTCGCGTGGCCCGGTCTTGGCCAAGTGACGGTGCAGGCAATCCTGGCCCGCGACTTTATGATCGTCCAGGGCGTGGTGCTGCTCGGCGCGTTCGTCACGGTGTTCCTCAATCTGCTGTCCGATATTCTCTACAGCGTCGTCGATCCGCGCATCGTGCTGGAGAAGGCGCGATGATGAAGCTCGCATTGCGCTGGTGGCCGGTGGCGATCCTTGTGCTTGCCGTGATGGTCGCGATCTTTGCACCCTGGATCGCGCCCTACGATCCCAACCAGCAGAATCTGCTGGGGCGATTGCGCCCGCCGGGTACCGTTTCGCGCAGTTTCCATTATCTGCTGGGCTCGGACGAGCTCGGCCGCGATTTGCTCAGCCGCGCGATCCATGGCGCGCGCGTGTCGCTGATTGTCGCTTTCGCTTCGGTCGTGTTGTCGGGCACGCTCGGCACGGTGCTGGGGATGATCGCCGCCTATCGGCGCGGCTGGATCGAAACGATCGTCATGCGCGTGGTCGATGTGTTCCTGTCGATCCCGGCGGTGCTGCTGGCGATCATCACCGTCGCGGTTCTGGGGCCGAGCCTGTTCAACGTCATCATGGTGCTCGCGTTGACGCGCTGGCCGCGTTACGCGCGCGTCGCCTACGGCCAAACCTTGTCGGTCGTCAACATGCCCTACGTGAAGCTCGCCGCGTTGATGGGGGCAGGGGCATGGCGCATTCTGTTGCGCCATATCCTGCCCAATATCGTCGGCGCCGTCAGCGTTGTCGCCACGCTCGAATTCGGATTGATGATCCTGTTCGAAGCGGGGCTGTCGTTCCTGGGCCTCGGCGTGCAGCCGCCGACGGCGAGCTGGGGCGCCATGCTGTCGACCGGGCGTAATTATGTCGCGACCGCCTGGTGGGTGGCGACTTTGCCCGGCTTCTGCCTTTTCGTGCTCGTGCTCGCCGTGAACCTCACCGGCGATGCGGTGCGCGACCGTCTCGATCCCCGTTTGCGATAAGGAAACAGAGCGATGGTCAAGTTCGACGATATCAAGGGCAAGCGCGCGATCGTCACCGGGGCGTGCGGCGTGATCGGGCGCTGGCTGGCGGAAACACTGCACGCGGCGGGTGCCACTTTGTGCCTGACCGACGCGAAGCAGAACGAGCTCGACGCCTTCGCCAAGGAACTCAGGCTTGGCGGCGACAGCTTCGCCAAGACCGCTGATTTGACCGATGAGGCCTCGATCGTGGCGCTCGCGGCGGAAGTGGGCAAGCGTTGGGGGGCCGCCGATATTCTGGTCAACAACGCGGGCATCTATCCCAGCGCCTTCCTGCTGGATACTTCGACCGCCGAGTTCGACCGCATCTTCGGCATCAATCTGCGCGCCCCCTTCATTTTGACGCGCGAGATCGCCACGCAAATGGTGCGCAAGGGCGTGAAAGGCTCGATCATCAATATCTCGTCGGGCGCTTCGCGCAAGATGCGTCGCACGGTCGTCGCCTATTGCACGTCGAAGACAGCGCTCGATCGCCTGACCAAAGGCTTCGGCGTCGAGCTCGCCGAATACGGTATTCGCGTCAACGCGCTGGAGCCGGGCTTCGCCGCCGGTAGCAAGGTCAGCGAACTGACCGAGGCGCATATCCAGGCGACGGTGTCGCAGATCCCGATGGGCCGCGCATCGTCGCGCGAAGATGTCGGCAATGGCTTGCTCTATCTCGCCAGCGACGCGTCGTCCTACGTGACTGGCGCCACGTTGACGATCGATGGCGGCAACTCGATCGGTGCGCTGGCGGTCCACCAAGCGAAGAAGAAGGCGCTGTAATGACCCAAATCAACGGCGCCTATGAATGGCCGGCGGGCAAGGGCAGCGCCTTTTGCTTCACCGTCGATGTCGATGCGGAATCGCCTTATCAATGGAACCTGTCCGAGACGGCGCCGGTTGCGTTGAGCCAGATCGAGCAGCGCCTGTTCGGGCCGCGCATTGGCATCTGGCGGATACTCGATCTGCTCGACCGCTATAAGATCAAGGGCTCGTTCTTCGTGCCCGGCCTGATCGCCAAGAACCACCCCGATCTGCTGCCCGCTTTCGTGGAACGCGGGCACGAGATCGGCTTGCACGGCTATTTCCATGAACTCGCGACCGAGGCGGGGCCCGAGGAATTTTCCCGCGCGCTCGATGAATCGATCGCACTGTTCAAAAGCCAAACCGGTGTGACGCCAAAGGGTTTCCGCTCGCCCGCGTGGGAGATGACGCCCTTCATGCTGGCCGAGGTCAAGCGGCGCGGACTCTACGATTCCTCGCTGATGGGATTCGACCATCCCTACACGATCGACGGCGTGACCCAAGTGCCCGTACTTTGGGCGATCGACGACGCGGTCTATTTCCGCTTCACCGGCAGCGGCACGGATCGCGCACCGCCCTCGCCGCAGGGCGGCATTCTCGACGCGTGGCTCGACGAATGGCACGTCCTGCATCGCGAAGGCCGCTTCATGATGCTGACGGTCCATGATTGGATTTCGGGCCGTGCGGGGCGCGTGCGCATGCTTGAAAAATTGCTCGACGTCGTCACCGCATCGAAGGACGTGTGGATCGCCACGGTAGGCGAGGTCGCCGCCCATCACGCGACCAGCGTCAACGCGCAACGTTTCGCCGTGCCGATGCGTTTGCCGCAGCCGAGCGCGCCGTTACGTTTCCGGACCAAGACCTGATGCAGACCTTCACCGTTCGCCGCGCCGCAATCCGTTCGAATTACGGGCTTGTCGCCGCCCAAAACCGCCACGCGGCGGAGGCGGGGGCGGCGGTCTTGTCGCGCGGCGGCAACGCGATGGATGCGGCGATCGTCACGGCGCTGGTGCTCAGCATCGTCGAGCCGTGGCTGTCGGGTGTCGGCGGCGGCGGCTTCCTTCTGCATGCCGATGGCAAGACCGGCAAGATCAACGCGCTCGATTTCAACGTGCGCGCGGCATCCGGGCTCGATCCGGCCGATTATCCTTTGGCGGATGCGCAGGCCGGAAATTGGTTCGCGTGGCCGTCGGTCGTCGGCGATCGCAACGTCGCGGGCTACGGCGCCATTTGCGTGCCCGGTGCGATCGCGGGTTTCGCCGAAGCGCTGGCGAAATACGGGACGATTTCCTGGCACGACGCGTTGCAGCCGGCGATCGAGCATGCCGAGCGTGGGCTGGAAATCGATTGGTTCGCCGCGCTTTGCATCGCCATCGAGGTCGCGGGCTTGTCGCGCGATCCTGCGATCTCGGCCTTGTTGCTCGACAACGGCCAAGCGCCGAAGGCGGGCGCCGACACCCGCCGCTTCAAGCCGATGACGGCGAAAGCGAAGCTGCTGAAGCGTCTGGCGCAGGCCGGTGCGCAGGATTTCTACGGCGGCGAGGCGGCGCGGATCGTCGCCGCCGATCTCGCGGCGGGCGGGTCGCCCATTCGCGGAACGGATTTGGCGTCCTATCGCGTCGCGTGGCTCGCACCGCTGATGGGCAAGTATCGCGATTACGATGTCGCGGCGATTCCGGGTTTGAGCGGGGGCCCGAGCTTCTTTGATGCCGCTGCTCGCGTCGAACGCGCTGGGCTTACGCGGGCGACGCCACCGGCCGAAGCGGGGTTGATCTATGCCCGCGCAATCCGCGAAGCCTATGAGCATCGCTTGACGACGATGGGCCATGCCGCCACGCCGCAGGCGGGCTGCACCTCGCATGTCAGCGTCGTCGATCGCGACGGCAATTTTGTGTCGCTGACCAATACGCTGTTGTCGCGGTTCGGTGCGCGCGTGGCGCTGCCCAACGCGGGCATCATCATGAACAACGGCATGATGTGGTTCGATCCGCGTCCCGGTCAGCCGAACTCGATCGCGCCCGGCGCCAAGCCGCTTGCCAATATGTGCCCGCTACTGCTGGGGCGGAACGGGCGCATTGATCTTTCCATCGGTGCGGCGGGCGGGCGGACGATCTTCCCGACCTTGCTGCAGTTGATCTCCTATCTGGCCGATTACGGCTTATCGCTGGAGGAGGCGTTCCATCGCCCTCGCATCGACGCATCGACGCCGCGTATCAAGATCGATCTGCGTGCCGAGAGCGACGTGGCGGCGCGGATCGCCAGTATGTTCCCGATCGAGTTGGTCGAAGACACGCTCTATCCCGTGAATTTCTCGATCCCGTCCGCGGTGATGCGCAGCGCCGAAGGTGGCTTCGTCGGCATGGCGCACCCGACCAGTGCGTGGGCCGCCGTGGCGGTGGCGAGCGCATGAGCGCGGATACGCCCGTTCTAGCAATCGACGATCTCGTCGTCGAAATCGGCGGCAATCGCATTGTCGACGGCGTTTCGCTGTCGGTCGATGCGGGGCGCATCCGCGCGATCGTGGGCGAATCCGGCTGCGGCAAGAGCCTCACGGCGTTGTCGGTATTGGGCTTGCTGCCGCGTGCGGCGAAGATCGCGGGCGGTTCCATCCGCTTGAATGCCCGCGAACTGACCGGCCTCGACGAATCCGACCTTGCGCGCGTTCGCGGCAACGAGGCGGCGATCATATTTCAGGAGCCGATCGCGTCGCTCAATCCGTTGATGCGGGTAGGCGCGCAAGTCGCCGAAGCGCTCGTCCTGCATCGCGGTTTGACGATGCCGGCGGCGCGCGAACAAGCGATCGAGATGATGGCGCGTGTGGGCATCCCCGATCCCGCGCGCCGCGCGATGCAGTACCCGTTCGAACTGTCGGGTGGCATGTGCCAGCGCATCATGATCGCCGCGGCGCTGATCTGCCGGCCGTCGTTGCTGATTGCGGACGAGCCGACGACGGCGCTGGACGTGACGATCCAAGCGCAGATCCTGGATTTGATGCGCAGTTTGCGCCGCGAGGTGGATGCCGCGATCGTGCTCATCACCCACGATATGGGTGTTGTCGCCGATCTCGCCGATGACGTTTGCGTGATGTATGGCGGCCGGATCGTCGAGAGCGGGCCGGTCGACGCGATATTCGCGGCACCGCGCCATCCCTACACGCGA
Source organism: Tagaea sp. (assembly GCA_965228135.1). Lineage (GTDB taxonomy): Bacteria > Pseudomonadota > Alphaproteobacteria > CACIAM-22H2 > CACIAM-22H2 > Tagaea. The sequence goes on along the minus strand of OZ245798.1, from coordinate 1,483,534 downwards.
TTGCTGCTGGCGACGATCCCCAAACTCGCGGGGGAACGCAAGACGGCGCTCAAGACCATCGAAGGCATGGTGCCGAGTGCCGGCGCTTGGCCCGAAGGCTGTCGCTTCCGCACGCGCTGCCCGTTGGCGGACGGCGACTGCGCGCGCGTGCCGCCGCTGACCTCGATTGCGCCGGGGCACGACGCGGCGTGCTGGCATGTCGATCGCGCGGGTGGTCTCGCATGAGCGGCCCGCTGCTCCAGGTCCGCGATCTTAAAGTCCATTTCAAGCTGCGGCGCGGCGTGGGCGAGAAAGGCGGCGTGGTGAAGGCCGTCGATGGCATTTCGTTCGATCTGGAGGCCGGAAAGACGCTGGCGCTGGTCGGCGAGTCCGGCTGCGGCAAGTCGACGACTGCCTATGCCGTGATCGGCTTGGAACGCGCGACGTCGGGCACGATACTATTCGACGGGCGCGACATCACCCATCTCGACGGCGCTGACCGTGCCGCGTTGGCGCGCGATATCCAGATCGTCTTCCAAGACCCGAGTGCGGCGCTCGATCCAAAGATGAGCATTGCCGACAGTATCGCCGAGCCGCTGGCCATCGCCGGCTGGTCGCGCGCTGATCGCAAGAAACGCGTTTCGGAGTTGCTCGATCGCGTCGGGTTGCCGTCGACTCTCGCCGATCGTCTGCCAAGTGCGCTATCGGGCGGACAGCGTCAGCGCGTGGTGATCGCGCGCGCCCTGGCGTTATCGCCGCGATTACTGGTGCTCGACGAACCGGTGTCGGCCCTCGATGTTTCGATCCGCTCGCAAGTGCTGAATCTTTTGATCGAACTTCAGCGCGATCTGGGTCTCGCCTACCTATTCATCTCGCATGATCTTTCGGTCGTGCGGCATATCGCCGACGAAGCGCTGGTGCTCTATCTCGGTACGGTCGCCGAACGGGGGCCGATCGACGCACTGTTCGAGCGGCCGGTCCATCCTTATAGCCAAGCGCTGCTTTCGGCGATTCCATTGCCCGATCCGCGCGCGCAGCGCGAACGCGCGAAGATCATTCTGACCGGCGATTTGCCGAGCCCCTTGTCGCCGCCGGCGGGCTGCCCGTTCGTCACGCGTTGCTCCATCAAGGTGGCGCGCTGCGATGCCGCACGTCCATCACTGGAAGATACGAGAACAGGCACGCAAGCCGCGTGTTTTCTGCGTACAGGCGCCTAAATCCAGCTGAGAAACGGCGTTGCGAGGAGCGCACCCACCTTCGATCAGCTGCCTTTGGCGTGCCGTAGGGGCTTTGAACTCACAAAATGAGGAGTGAGACTCATGCGGACTGATGCCTGCCTAGTTGTTTGCGCCTTGCGCATACGAGAGAGGCGTCTGGATGTCGATCGACAAGTATAGAGAATCAGGCGTTTTCATTTTCCACAAAAGGCCTCGAAATGCCTCGATAATGCGGAAAACAATATTGAAATAGCAGAGTTTTTTACGGTCTGGGGGACTGAGGGCCCCTCGGATCGCTTGCCGATCGAAGCAAAGCCGACGCCGTTTAGGTTCCGGACTGCAAATACGTAATGATTTAGAGAAGACGTAGGCTCGGCCACTTGCACTTGCCACTCCGGCAGAGGACCTCACGGCTGTCGAGATTTGCATCGTCGAAACGGGCGGGGCGGCCGTCAGCATCGCGCAATGTGACGGACACGAAGCGGATGCCTGACCGCGAGAGAGCGCGTTATCAGCTAGGCCGCACTGCGCTGGCTAAGCCAAGCGCCGAAATCCTCGCCCGCGGCACCCGCCGGGAACTCGACATGTACCGCCCCGTCGGCCTCGCGCAGGCGCACGACAAAGGCGATCGGCGAAGCCAATCCGTCGAATCGGATCGTGCCGCGCTCGTCGCGCTTGAGCGTCGACGCTGTGCGGAAATGGGCGCCGCCAAGCGATACGTCGACGAGCACCGCATCGATTCTTTTGCCGGCGCCGTCGGAGACATCGATCTTCGCCGAGACCGGATGGCGTACGTGCTTGCGCCGGTCGGCGTCGGCGGTGGAGGTGCGCACGACCCGCACGAGAATACGCTTCAACTCTTCCAGGCTTCTGCCGACGCCTCCGATCGCGCCGCGTACCTCGCTCGCGCGTGCGCCTACGTTATCCGCCTCCCGGCTGACATTCTGGATCTTCGAGGAGACCTCGCGCGCAGCGTCCGCCGTCTGGCCCACGTTTCTCGCAATCTCCTGTGTCGCCGCACCTTGCTCCTCCATCGCCGAGGCGATCGCCGTAGCGACGGAATCGATTTCGCGGATGCGATCGCCGATCTCGCTAACGGCTGCCACGGAGGCATCCGTCGCGGTGCGGATTTCCGCAACTTGGCGGTCGATATCTTCTGTCGAGCGGCCCGTCTGCGTGGCGAGGTTTTTCACCTCCGAAGCGACCACCGCGAATCCCTTGCCGGCTTCGCCCGCACGTGCGGCTTCGATCGTGGCGTTGAGCGCCAGCAAATTCGTTTGTCCGGCGATCTGACCGATCAACTTAGCGACCTCCGAGATGCGCGCAACCGCCTCGGACAGCGAACCGATCGTCGTGCGCGCTTTTTCGCCGCTTTCGACGGCGCCCTTCGTCACGCTGGAGGCGCGCGCCACTTGCGTCGCAATTTCACGAATAGAGGCGGAAAGTTCCTCGGCCGCCGAAGAGACTGTTTGCACGTTCACCAGCGCCTCTTCCGAGGCGGCGGCTACGGCCTGCGAATCCATCGTCACTTCTTGCGCCAGACTCGACATGCTTTCGGCTGCGCCATTGACCTGGAGCGTATTCTTCGCAATCGCGGCGAGCGCGTTGGCGGTCTCGCGTTCGACCGTGTCGGCCATATCCATCAGCGCCTGTTTCTTCTGCCGTTCGGCTTCTTCGGCCGCGCGCGCTTGCTCGGCGCGCAGTCGGCGCGCTTCCATCGCGTTTTCCTTGAAGACCTCGACCGAGCGCGCCATAGCGCCCAACTCGTCCTTGCGCGCGGCACCGTCGATCGCGACATCGAGATCGCCGGCGGCGAGGCGCGCCATCGTGCCGGTCAGCGACGTCACCGGCCGGACGATGCCGCGGCTGATGACGAAGGCGAGCAGTGCGACGAGCAGCGTCACGATCGCGATCGTCGTCCCGAGCGTCGCTGCCGTCGCTTCGCGATTTGCGGCGAGCTCGGCGAGCGCGACTTCCTGCGCCGAAACGATACGCTTTGCCATCCGATCGAGTTCGGGTTCGAGCGCCGCGTAGGCCTCCGACAATTTGCGTATGTCGGCACGGAGTTTCTGATCGGTCGACATGAATTCCGCGAAATCGCGGTGGTAGGCGTCCATCAGCTGGACGATTTGGTCGCGTTCGGCGGCTGGCAGATTGGCGGCGGGCAAGGCGGCCGCGAACTCGGCCGCGCGTTTCTTCATATCTTCGCCGTAGCTTGCTGCGCCGCGGAGGATGTAGTCCTTCTCGTGCCGGCGCATCATCAGCATCGTGACCGCCAGGCGCGGCAAGTCGTGGCGCGCGAGTGCGGCTTCGACCGCCTGCACCGATCGGCGCAGCGTGCCTTGCAGGCCGGAACTCTCGTTCAAGCCGAGTTTCGTCTGCTCGGCGACGACGGTGGCGAATTGCTGGCGGTACAGATCAAGGCCCGCTTGCACCTTCTGGGCGTCCGCGCGAAGTTCGGCGTCACTTGCGCCCGACAGGATCGCGGCGAGATTCTTGGCCGCCGCTTGCTGGGCGGCGGCGTGACGCGCGACGTAAGTCTCCTCGCGCCGGAGCAAAAAGTCCTTCTCGTGGCGGCGTGTCTGCAACAGGTCGATGTCGAGGGCTTTCAGCCGATCGTCGAGGGCGCCCTGCCGATCGGCGAAGGCTTGCGTACGTTGCTGATTGGCGCTTCCCACGAAATAGATCGCGCCGACCGCGACCAGACCCAGTACTCCGACGATACCGATAAGCGATACTTGGAGCGAAATACGTAGACGCGAAAGCAGCCCAGACATTCTGTTCTCCACGAGAGACGAAGCCTACCAAATCGCAACATTTTAAGTTCATGCCAATTGGCTGAAGCGTAACTGATGAGCGCTGCGAAGAATTGTATCCATCAAATAGGCGCACGATCTCTTATTACTCCGCTACTCGGATTGCCGAGGCCGTCGAACGTAAGAATGAGCTGCCGTCGGTCTCGAATGAAAAAGATTCAATCCAAACTGAAGGGCCGAATGGCGACGTCAGGGGAGTACTTGGCTTGGATCAATCGTTCGATCGTCTTCAGTCCTTTGATGAGCAAGCAATTGCCGGAGACTTTGGTATCTTCATCGCCGGCGGTCCCTCGATGCCGATGGCGCGAAGCCAGACCGACAAGACGTCCGACAACAACACAATCATATCGCGCCGCGCGTTCCGACGACCGGCGATGAATTGAAAAATGCGACGTTATTTGCGAGGCGATCGAATTGTTCGTCGATATTGAACTAAGTTTTGATACTGAATCCCGCAGATCATCTGCCCTGATGGTGCAATTCCGACATTTGAACTGATCTGGCAGAAGGCCGGCGCGTACAAACCGCTTCGACGCGATGGACGGAGAAGCGGTAGTGCGATTCGGAAAAACAACGGACGCAACTCACACTGAAGTGGATCGCCGATTTTTGATCGGTTCCAAATGCGACTTGATGCGTTCGAGGTGTGAATCAGTTCTGGCTAAGCAGGGTTATGACTGTGAACTGGCAATAGATGGCTTCCAAGCATTCGAATTGATAACCATGAGCCGGTTCTCGGCAATAATATTGGATCAGGCACTTCGATACTTTACGGGGGCCCAGCTCGTTGCGTTATCTCGCTTCGTTCCGCGCCTTCAGAACACACCATTTTTTGTATTCTGTCTTTCCAAAGAACTGGACGACGTAAAAAAACGGTTATCCGGTGTCGATCTAGTGTCCGTGCTTGCGAAGCCGCCATCGGCGCAGCAGCTGAACGCAATTCTAAAAGAAACGCAGCCAGTCCGATAATTTTGGCTTCCTTCCGTTCCGGGCCCAACAGACTAGTTGCGATTCAACTCGCCCCCAGTGTATCGATAGTAAATATACAGTGACTAATAAAAATCCAGTACGAGAAGCGCACCATTATGTCGCCGAATGAAGTGAGCCAGACAGGGGGGGCAAGCGGCGCTAAGGCGAGACGTTTTGTGTCGCCGCTTCTCGATCAGATATGCAACGGCGGCGCGTCGGTTGCGTTGAATTTGATCAAATCAAACGACGTTCCCGCCGCCGCGAAGATATTCCGATGCACCTTTCTCAATCACACGGTGATATTCAAATACCCGAATTTCGATCGAGACATATCAGATGCCAGCTGGGATGCGGCGAAAGAAGCTCGCGGTTCCTCGAAAGTAAACGCCGCGGTGGCGGTGCAGAAGAAACCGGGGGCCAAGCGGCCGATAGAGACGGCTATATATATTCCCCACGATCCGAGCGATCTGTTCTCTGGCGGATACGGAATCTATCTGCGTCAGCGCGATTTCGAGGCGCTGTTGAAACGACATATCGGTCTCGATCTGCAGGAAAGCAGCGTCGCCTACGAGCGGGATGTCGCCATATTGAAGGCGATCGATGGAATTCCTTCCCTTGACCCATTCCTGCTGAAAGGCGCCCTGTCATTCTGTCTTGATGAAATCGATCCTTCGTATTTCTTGATCTCTAAGGACGAGGAATTGGCGGTACGCGAAGTGATCTCGGAGAAGCTTCGTCCGATCGTCGCCAGAGCGTTGCGGCTTGAGGCCCCCCATCTCGTGAACGAGAGAACCGAAGCGTTCCTCGACTCGCTCTGGAATCCGGAGCAATCGGACGCGGAGGTGTTTCTCGGCGCGCTGGGCATATCAAGCTCAAGCGCAAGATCGGTGATCGAAGGATGGAAAGGAATTGCCTTCTATCGCGTGAATTTCGAGAAAGCGCGGCCGGGCATCGAAGCGCTGTTGGATTGGCTTGTTTCGGCGGCATCGGAGCCCAAGGATCGGCCGGACCGGTCCCGCCTGGAGCAACAACGAATGTTCAAGTCCTCCGTCCGCGAAAAGCTACGGACCGTTTCCCAGCAAATGATCGAAGTGTTCAAGAAGTACAACGATAGCCATCGACAGCTGATGTCCGAGGGAAAGCCCGCTGCGTTCCGGAATTTTCTCGGGAATGTCGATAAGTATTACTGGGTTCTTGGGTACTGCTCGATGGCGTTACGGCACTGCTCAAGCATCTTTCAGCGCTATACGGGGGCCGCCGTGGCAAAGCGTTTGACGACTGAAGAGCTCGAAGAGATGTTGACCAGAATTAACGTGACTTTGAACAGCCAGTCGGATGGAAAATGTCTTTAGCTTCCAAAGCGATTGTCCGACAGCCGGCCTGGTTGGAGTCGTTCCTGCTGCGGAGGGACGAGATCGGAACCTTGGAGGTCGATGGCAAGGTCGAGGATGTCATGCGAACACTCGACGAGCTGTTGTCGTATCTCGGCTGGCGTCGGATCGTCGCGGTTCGCTCCGCGTCGGCGGTATTGGTTTTCCGTAAGCCCTTTCAGATTTTGCGATTTCACGCGGCGCCAACCGGGACAGAGCTTTCAGTGCGAACGCGGATCGACATGGAATGGGTGAAGATGCGTTGATGAGCGCGCAACGCTTCCCGACACGCAGTCGATTTGATCCGACGATCGATCGGAAAAAATCTCGTGCGTTGGAGCTTCACCATCACTGGCATGCATTTTCGCTCCCAAATCGCGAATCGCCTTTCGCGCCCGAGCGAGACGACCCTCAGAATTGGACCGCTTGCATGAAAACGCTCTTTCGCGCGTGGAATATGTATTCTTTGGTCTGCGGGATTATGTTTAAAATTTTTAGACGAATCCGGGCTTGGTTTCGCTTGCGCACACCGATGGTATCGGTCCCGCGTTGATTGACATAAGGCGGGGTGGAGTGGTTTGGCGATGCTCTCTGTCGAAGGTCGTCTAAAAAAAGATGGTAAAAAAATGACGATGTAAAGAAAAAATAATAATAAACCAAGTGTTGCTGGCTTCGGTGTCGATCTCCTTCGGGCGATGCGCCCCGCTTTGGTGCGCGGCTGAGACCGATCGTTGTCGAAGAAGTGTGGCGCGGATGGCGTCACCTACAAACGAGCTTCGGAAGGAAACCGGGAGGAACATGGATGTTCGGACGTGAGGAGTGGGAGGCGATGCCGGCACGTAGGCGGGAATACCTTCTTCTCGATCGGCTGAATGAGAAGCTGATCGCGGCGAAGAAGGGGTTCGGGGCCACGGATCCGCAGTCGCTCGCATCGTTTTTAGACGCGGTTCAGCACAACCGCGAGGTTTGGAATGCGTTCGCTTTGGATGTGACCCATCAGGACAACAGGTTGCCCGCCGCGACGAAGAAACTGGTCGCGGAGCTTGCCGTCGTCGTCAATGGGATATCGAACGCCGCAATTCGGCAGTACTCGGAAACGGACGTCGACTTCCTGGCGTCGATCAACAGGATTGTTATGGAGGGATTGAGTTTGGAGCCGCAGCCGGAAGCCTCGCCATCCGGATAGCCCGTTAATCTATCCAAAAGTCGTCATGCGATGATCGCCGGATCGACGTTCTCAATCCGAATATCCCGCGGCACGAGAACATCTCCGCAAGACCCCGGGTTCCGCGCAAGGGCCGTATGCGTATTCTTGTAAGGCTTACAAAAGCGATCGGCTTTAACGTTCGGATCCTCCGCCGCAAACGGGAGTTCTACGTGTTGGAGCATCGGCATGGCGCCAATATTCCCCTCTCATTGAGCGGCTGGTTTTTCGATCTCGATAACTGGGCCGTGCATGAGGCTGTCGACGGCGATTTCAAGTTCACGGTGACGAGACCGGTGGGACATGTCGGCGATATGCGTTCGATTCCTATATGTACTCGCGAGTTTGGGTTCTTCGAGGATTTCGATCGCGCGAATGTCGCATACGAAAACGGTTTGAAGTCGCCGAAGATCGAGCGGGGTGCGTTTCACGACTTCTATATTTTCGCGGTCGAAGCGCGCTCGCTTTCGGACGTCAAACGCATCTTCGACGAAGACTTGGGGAAAAAATCATTCCCGGTTCGTCTCGTACGGAGTTCGATGGCCGATATCTTCGTTCCCCTCCCGCAATAAGTCGAAGGCGTGGGCGGAAATCTCTTACGATCGATTCGAACTGGTTGTGACATGAGCGTCGAGGACAATTTTAGACGTGTTTCGCAACTCGAAGCGTTGCTAAGCGTGCGGGATACTCAAAATGGACCTTGGCCGAGCGGCGCATTTCGCGATCACTCATGGTTCATGATGTTGGATCTCTATTTGTCGATGCTGCGGGGGCGTAGAATTTCGGTGTCGAGCCTTTGCCTGGCTTCGGGGGGGACGCAGACGACGTCTTTGAGGCGTATCTATGATTTGATTCGACTTGGTGTGATTCAGCGCGAGGCGGATACGCGCGACCGGCGTCGCGCGTATCTCGTGCTGTCGGATGCCGCCGTCGCGCACCTTCAGGCGATGCTGGATAGAATGCACATCGCGTCGGTCCCGACGTCGGCGCCTCCACCGCCAAAGTTGTGACGTCACGGCGTCGAAGCGCTCCATCTTGGCCTCGGCTTTACGGTTATGACGATGCCGCTTCGGACTCGAATCCCGCCGCGCCGACCGTCACGCGAGAGACAGAGAAGTCCGCCCGGCCAAGAGCCGCATCCGGATCGGGGGGCATCACGAAGGATCCCGTGCGCTGTTCCTTGGTATCGTCGAAAGGGCCGTCCCGAACGATAAATTCGTCGTTACGCATACGGGCGGTCGTCGCGGTGGAGCGCGGCTGCAGACCGGCGCCGCTGACGAGATGACTCGTCGCATGGAGTGCAATGATGCAGGCGCCCCAAGCCCCCAATAAGCGTACGAGTTCCGGAAGTTGTTGCGGTCCTTGAGCTGTCCGTCGGTTTCGCGGAACGCGATCATGTAACGAATTGCGGGTTCCTTTGGTAAGCGGAAGAAAGCGGCCCGATGTCGATTCTGTAACGATGGGCCACGTGGTCCGGCAATTTCGACATCCGAATCGAAAAACTCGACGTGCCGGACTCACCGGGAAGCGATCTGCGGCGCCGTCAGGATGAACGCGTCGACGCGAAGACCGGTCGGCAAGGCGATCTCGACCGGATCCAGAGCCACCAAGGTCTCGAGGACTTTGGTATCGTTCCGTTCGGTCGGATCGTCGGTGCGCAACGTCTTGCGGCCGAGGCGTTGCCCCACCCGGATGACCGTTCCCTGAAACCGTCGGCCCGACCAAGCGTCGGCGGTGACGAATGCCCGCTGACCGACCGCGACACGGCCGACATCGGTCTCGTCGACATCGACACGGACCCGAAGCTCCGAGATATCCCCCAGTTTGACGATCGGCGTCGGCGGCTGATCCGAAACGCCTTCGCCCGAGCGTTTGAAGCGATGCAGGACCACGCCCGCGATCGGGCTGCGCACCCGCGTTTTCTCAAGAAAGGCTTCGGCCTCGGCGAGTTGCCCGCGCGCTTGGTCGAGAAGGGCGCGCGCCACGGCGACATCTTCGCTGCGGCTGCCGGCATCGAGCAGATCGGCGCGCTCACGCTTGGCGCGAAGGCGCGCCTCGGCGGCGGTGACGTCGGAGCGCGTTTTGTCGAGCGTCTCGCGGGAAACATGCCCCTGAGCGGCGAGCGGCTCGCGCCGCGCGAGATCGATCCGGGCCTGATCGAGCGAGGCTTGCGCCTCGCGTACCATCGCGGCCGCTTCTCGGCGTTCTTGCGTGCGCGAACCGGCCAACGCGCGCGCGAGCTCGGCCTCGCGCACAGCGACCAATCCCCGCATCGCCATTACGCGCGCGCGATATTCGCCGTCGACGATTTCGGCCAGGATCTGACCTTCCTCGACCTTGTCGCCTTCGTCGACGAGAACGGCGGCAAGCCGGCCGCGCAATTCCGCCGCGATGTCGCGCTCCTCGCCCACAGGTTCGACGCGCCCCGGCGCGGCGATCGCCCCCGCCGGAAGGGCGGCGCGGAAAGTCTGCGGGGCGGACGGCGTTTGCGCCGACGGACCGCCGATCATCGGCAGCGTCGCCGCACCTGCACCGATCGCGAGGACGGCAAGAGTGAGGGAGAGTTTCCGGTTCATGTCAGGCCTCGGCTGGAAGGGGCTGTTCGGCGGCGTCGCGAATTCGTCCGTCTTCGATATGGACGATGCGGTCGGCAGCTTCGACGATGCGCGGGTCGTGCGTGACGAGCACCACCGCTCGGCCTTGCGCTTTGGCGAGGTCGTGCAGCAGATCGACGACGCGCTTGCCCGACGCGCTGTCGAGTGCGGCGGTCGGCTCGTCGGCGAGAATCGCGTCGGGTTCGCCCGCCAGCGCGCGCGCGATCGCGACGCGCTGTTTTTGGCCGCCCGAGAGCTGCGAGGGGAAATGCGCCGCGCGATCGCCCAGGCCGACGCGGTCGAGCGCTTCGTGGGCGGCCGCGCGGCGCCGTGCGGCGGGCACGCCTTTGAGATCGAGCGCGATCGCGACATTCTCGGCCGCCGTCAACGCGGGGAACAGATTGTAATGTTGGAAGACGAAACCGAAATGGCGCAGGCGCCGGCGGCCGAGATTTTCCTGCGTCATTCCGTCGATCCGTTCGCCGGCAAGGCGCACGGTGCCGGCGGTCGGCGACAGCAGCGCGCCCGCGACCTGCAGCAGCGTCGTCTTGCCAGAGCCCGACGGGCCCATCAGCATCAGAATCTCGCCCTTGCGCACCTCCAGCGAGACGCCCTTGAGCGCTTCGATTGAGGCTTCGCCCGCGCCGTAGACGACGCGCGCGTCCGCGACTTCGACCAGTGCCGTCATTTGAACACCGATACGGGATCGATGGCCATGACGCGCCGGATGGAGATCACCGCCGCCGCCGCGCACATCGCGAATGTCGCCAAGCCCAGACCCGCGGCGAGCTGCCAGGGCAAGAGGATAGCCGCCGATCCGTCGCGCGCGCCATGGACGATGAACGCGGCGATGGATATACCGGCGCCGAATCCGAAGACCGCTGCGATCGCCGCTTGGCGCAGGATGACGCCGTAGAGATAGCTTCCCGGCGCCCCCATCGCGCGCAGCGTCGCGTATTCCGGCAGACGGTCCATCGTCGTCGCGTAAAGCGTTTGCGCGGTCACGACCATGCCGACGATAAGACCGAGCGCCGACGCGATGACCAGCGAGAAGCCCGCCCCCGTCGTCACCAGCCAATACATCGACGACCGCGTCGAGAATTCGGCTTTGGTATAGACGTCGATATCGGGCAGCAGTGCGCGTATGCGCGCGGCGACGGCCTGTGGATCGGCGTCGCGGGCGGTTTCGATCAGCACGTAGTTCAGCCGATCCTCGCCGTAGCCGGTCAGATATCGCGCCGTCTTGATGTCGGCGAACAGATGCGGGCTTTGGGTGAAGGTGCGAATGCCGTCGGTGAAACCGACGACGCGCGCGCGCCGGCCGTTCACCTCGATCGTTTGGCCGATACGTTCAACACCGAGCTTCTTCTTATAGAGCCGATCCATCACCACCGCGTCGGGCAGGGCCAGATCGGCGATATCGCCCTCGACCAGACCCCAGGGGCCTCCGCGCCCGGTGGCGAGATCGAAGCCCACGACCGCGACGCTTTCGGCGCCGCCATCCGGGCGCTTCATCTGCGCGAAGACATGCATGAAAGGATCGGCGGCGGCGACGCCGTCGACGCCGAGAACCTGAAAGCGGCGCCGTTCGGGAATGTTCGCCGGCAGATCGACCGAACGCACGCCGCGGCCCACAAGCCATAAATCGGCGTCGGTCTTGTCGACGATTTTCGAGATCGTCGTCACGAAGCCGGTGAGAAGGCCGGTTTGGACCGCCATCAGCGTCACGGAGAAGACGATGCCGATCAAGGTGACGAGGAACCGCACCTTGTCGTGCGCAAGATTGCGCCAGGCGAGCAGGTCGCGAAGGCCCGGAGAGATGGACATGAAGATCCTTGTCGAAAAATAATAACGATGTTAAGTTAACAATGTTATTATATCGCGTCAAGCCACTCGCCAATCCCGTCCGCAAAGTGTAAGCCGGAAGCATGCCCCGCAAGCCCGCCAGGAAGAAGATCCGCCGCGCCCGTTTGACGGCAACGGAACGCCGCCAAACGATCCTCGACGCGGCCAAGGACATATTCCTTAAGGAAGGCTATGCGCGCACGACGATGCGTCGTATCGCAACGCAGCTTGGGATCACGCCGACGACGCTCTATCTGTATTTCGCGGACAAAGAGACGCTGATGCACGCCATCTGCCAGGACGCCATGCGCGTTTTGGCCGAGGGTTTCGCACGCGTGGGCCGCGAAGCCAAAAATCCGTCCGATGCGTTCGAGCGATTCTTCGACGTCTATATGCAATTCGGCTTCGCGCATCCGCGCGAGTACCGTTTGCTGTTTATGAGCGAAGCGCCCGCTTTTGTTCCGGGGCATCGCAACCGCCCCGATAAGGCGCGCGATCCGGCCGATCAGGGCCAGCAAGCGTTCGGCGCGCTTGAGGTTCTTGTGAAGCGGCTGATGGACGAGGGGATATTCCGCAAAGGCGATCCGGCCGCGACGGCGGAGGCGATCTGGGCGAGCGTCCACGGGCTTGTCTCGCTGCTCATCACATATCCCGACTTTGCGTGGTCGGAGCGCTCGAAACTGTTCGAGGCGATGCGCGGCATGATGCGCAACGGGTTTATGGCGCGCTGAGCGCTCGCGAATTCCGAGCGGATTGGCTTAATCGACCGCCGGCCGAGGGGATGTCTTTGACTTCGAAGAAGTGAGACTCCTTCGGATTGCAATTTAGGTCAGCAAATTGCGCAAAAAAACGTCGATTAGCGCTGACCGTTAATAGGCAAGTTCATACAAGAATGTGCCAGATCAACCTTGGGTATGGTACGTCCTACCTCGACTATCGAAGGCGACCTTCGTCCCCTCTAGAACATCAACGACCGCGCGATTTATAACGCCATCTTCGATGGAGCCACAGTTATACGAGATTTTTGCACCATTCTTCCGATCGAAAACTGCATGAATTACTTGCTCAGCGTCACAAACCACCGCCAAGTTTGGATTATGCGTCACCATAAGAATCTGCCTCGACTTTTTTGCTTCGTTGAGCACGGGCACCAGCAAACTCACTACCGTTTCGTTATCTAAATTTTCTTCGGGCTGATCGAGTACGATGGGATTCCGTCCTTTATCTACAAGCAGATAAAAGATTAGAAGCAGTGCGCCACGTTGCCCAGGTGACAATTGCTCGATCTCGGTTTCTTGAAAGAGGAGAGTATATTTCGGCTCTAAATACTCGAGCCCAAAAATAAAATCGTACACGTCGGCGGCAGCTCTATCTTTGCGTAGCGCAGATCGTATGCCGGGCACGGCATTGCCGGAGGCTTGGGCGGCTTCAACGATCAGCTCATGAAGCTCCTTTACAAACGCAGACGCGTCATCTGCGTTCTTGAAGCTATATTTCTCAAATCTCTTTCTTACCGCTAAGAAACTCTCTTCTTCTCCCCGAAGTGGTCCGACCGCCTGTTTCACCATATCAAATAACTTGTCAGCTATTAACTCAGGCGAGCCCTGAAGATTTGCTTGAAATTTTAACTTATATTCATCGCGAATAAGTGCGTTGCCCTGGATTAGCTCTTGCACTGGAGAAAATAAAGCGGCGCGCGCGTCTCTTTGGGCCGATAGTACCTGATGAATTTTTTTTACCAGATCGATGCGTTCTTTCTCCTGTTTCTCTAGTCGTTGGGGGAGCGCGCTGATCTGCTCAAGTCGAGCTTCAAGCCCTTTTTTGCTATCTGGTTGTGTGGCTGATCCCTCGATCTTTTCTAGTGCTACTTGCCATGCTTTGCTTTCAGCAAGATACTTTTGATAACGTTGCTGAGGCTCATTCAGCTTCACCGTAAGTGTTTCTTGTTCAGCTTTAATAGTTTTTATAGCGACGTCTATTGTGGTCGCTTCGGCGCTAAGCTTCTCAGCGTCTGTTTTCGTTGCAGCGACTTGTGCCTCTAGCTTTGCTCGATTAATGGTGAGCTTGGCGAGGTCGTCGCGTTTTATTTCTAGCAAAGCGAGGTCGTTATCAATCGCGGTGGAGAAATCTTTAAACTGCTGCTCAATAATGGAAAGTCTTTCGCCAATGTTTATGATGGCTCGATTTCGCCGAGCCAACTGCTCTCGGCTTGCTGTATTCGCGCGTTGTGAGTTCTCAAGAGTCGCACTTGCCTGAGTAATTTCTTCTAATCTTGCACTTGCAGATGTTTGCTCTGGCGTTGCTTCCCCAGTTGGAGCAGCTACCTCTGTCGGCTTTGTGGCGATATGCTCATCGAGTTGCTTCTTTTTCAGATTTATCTGCTCTTTAAGATTTTTTTCGACGTCTGGATGAAGCTGATCCTCAAACCCAGCAATCTGATTGTTGATTAGATGGAGGCTTTTACGCAATTCCGCAAGAGATACACGGAACGTTGTTTCTTGCTGTTCTATCAATTGAGTGAAGTCGAGGGCACCCAATCTAATAGCAGATGGTATGTGGGAGAAAATAACGGTACGTAGCTCATTTTCAAAAGCATCTGATTTGCCTGCAACGTGATCGTTGCAAAGTGCTTCGAAGCGGCCTTGTGGGATATAACGTACAAGTTCTACTTTTTCTGAACTCGTGTCGTCGGACAGATTCATAGTTCCCGGTTCGCCGGCTAACCATCCCAGTGTGCCAATGAACTGACGTGCGGGCTCACCAGTTTTGCCGCGGAATCGATCTTTGCGAAGGAAGGAGAAATGCGAAAACTGTTGGGAGTTTCCAAGCAATGCTACGATGTCGGCTAAGGCGCTTTTACCACTTCCTTTATTTCCGATGATCGCCACCAGATCCGTATTTAGCGGGATTTCGCAACCATCGAGCCAGGAATCTGCCAGTTTGCTATTTTCAACCTTCCTGATTTTTAGGTCGCTCATATAGAACGTCTTATTTTGTGCAACGCACTCGACCTTCGGTGGCTTCTCTCCAAGGAAAGATCGATTAGCTGGTTCTTTGATTGCTTGAATAAGTCCTTTCCAGGTGGGATCCGCTTTGATCCATGTTTTTTTATCTGACGGATAATCGCCATACCCTCTTTTATTATTGTCGCCTTTTACCCCAACAAACATATGAGCATCGCTGCCGGCGACGGCTAGGCGAGGAGTCTTTTTCAGCGCCTCTTGGAAATTCGCAAACCATTTTTTGTTTGCTTGAGTTTCGATTCCAGCAAAGGCGGCCCATTTCGTAGGATCACGAGTTTCAAAAATTGGAGATGTTGAGAACAAGCTTAATGCGTAGGCGTAGTGATCAGCCCATTTGATAGAATCCAGGCCGTCGTTCGTCGAAAACGGCATAAAGCCGACAGCCATTCCATTCGGAACTTGCCTTAGAGCGTCTTGATAGGAGGTGGAGGAAATTTCAGCGATCGTAAACCCGGCCTGAAGTGCACAGTCGTCGTCCTTCAGAACGAGAGTTTTATCAAAGCCATGGTGTTTGAGTTTATCTGTGTTTGCGCTTCTGGCGTAATCCATAAGAGCGTGAGGTGAAACAGGTTGATTGGTGATCTCGAAACGAAGTCTGGCTAAAAAATCACGTAAGTATTGATCAGTGATTTCGTTAGAGAAAATGACATGTGCATTGAGACGATGTTCCATCGGAGCGCTAAGGCGTAATTCGATTCCAGGAAATACAGTTTTTGTTAAGATTGGCGCGCCTGGCTGCAATAATCTTTCTTTGAGTTTAAACCAACCATCAAACGTAAAATAATCCTGAAGTGCGAATACTGCGGGCTCCGACTTATTAACGGCGTCAATCATCGCGTCGACTAAGCTGCAATTCTTGACTACATCGGCACCGAATTTTTCACCGGACCAGTGAAATGATGCCGGTGTATGAATGTGAAGATCCCAAAGTCGCCACTCTGATCCCTTTGGGAATTTTTTTTCTATCTTCAATTTGATCTCCGCAGCTTTGGAGCTTGTAAAATCCTATATATCATTAATCCAACCCTAGTATTTTTTCAAACCCTTCGACCTCCTGTTGCTCGCGCTCGGCGTCGCGCCAGAGATGGCCGTAGACGTCGAGCGTCATGGTCACGGAGCCGTGGCCGAGGCGCATCTGGACCTGCTTTGGGTTGAGGCCCAGTTCGATCAGCTGGCTCGCATAGATGTGCCGCAGTAGATGGAACGTCCATTTGCGGCAGCCGGGATCGGCCTTTGGGCCGGCGAGACCGAGGCGCTTGAGCGTCGGCCGCCAATTGCGATGCTCGAAGTTGCTGAGGTCCATTACCGCGCCCGTCTCGGTCGGGAATACGAGCGGGCTGTCGAGGTTTGGGCGTAGCGGCAGCCAGCGGCGGAGCAGGGCGGCGAGCTCCGGTCCAATCGGGATCGTCCGCCGCCCGTTGCGCGACTTCGGCGGCCCGATCCGCTTCCATTGATCGGCGCGCTGCGTCACTTCGATTTGCGCGGGCATGCGATCGAGCTTCAGGTCGGCAACGCGCAAGCCACGTATCTCCGATGCGCGCATACCTGTACCAATCGCCACGCGCACGAGCATGAAGGCGCGCGACGGTGGTGCTCCCGCCGCGACCTCGGCAGCACCAAATGCGTCGAGCAGCCGGCGAATATCAGACTTAGGCGGAATGTCGATCCGCGCTTGGTCGCGACCAGAGCGTTTGAAGCGTACGGTCTTCGCGGGATCGTCCAGCCGCCTTGGCGAGGGCGGGGCTCAACTTCGCTAGCAGCCGCTCCTGCAATTCGTGGAAATGGACGCGGCGCAGCGCGCGGACATCCTCTTCGCCGATCAACGGTTCGAGATGCAGGCGTAGATGCCGGTCGTAAGCGCGCCAGGTGCTGGGTTCGCGACCCAGCTTGATCCGGCTCTGGATGAACTCCAGGGCGGCGTCCGTAAAGCGGATGACATCGCCGCCGGAACCGGTCGGGGCAGGGGCAACGCCCAGCTCGACCGTCGCATGGAAGCGCTTCGCTTCCGCTTGGTCCTCGAACTGTCGGCGGCGGCGCTGGCCGGTCGTGTCGCGCCATTCGACCAGCCATCGTTGACGGGGGGAACCGCCGACCGTTTGCCAGCGTGTTTTGCAGATCGTGGCCATGGAATTGACCCTCGTTTGGAGTGGAGACGAGGGCGTTGACCGAGGATGCGCGATGACCCCTGCCGTTAACTTTCATGGGGGTATCGTGGGGGTAATCGTCGGGGTAAGTGTTCCCAAAATGGTCCAAATTTACCGCTGACAAAACACGGTGAACCGGCATCCGCGCATGGCGCTCGCCATGCACGTTCCGGATCATTCATGTTTTTCAGATGGTTATTCTGGATTCCGGTGCGCTCCAGTGGAGCCAATCCGGACGTCCGATTTGGTAGCAGCGGAGGGATTTGAACCCCCGACCAAGGGATTATGATTCACGGGCTGCGATAACAATGCAGTGGTTCACCAGTCTCCCTGACTAGACGCGAATCTTGATCTCCGGCCAATGATGGCTTCGGTGGTGCCGGACCCCGGGCACCACTGATTTCCTTCGACAATCCAGGATAAAGCGGCAGGGTCATGGACCTTGTTTTCCAAGCTTGTCGCCGGCGGTTTTCCAAAATCCGTTCGTTCGGCGTTTCAACCGCGTGATCGCGCGGTCGGCCGTGCGGCGGCTGTCGCGCCCTTTGCTGTAGTGGCACGCCATTGCCGGCGTGATCCCGAGGACCGCCTCATCTCCTCGGTCGTGCAGCCCGCTTCGACAAGCGCGTCGCCCAGCGTGTGGCGCAGCCCGCGCCGGCGTCGTCTGCCGGTTGATATGGGGATACGGCCAACGACGCATCTTCCCGCCAACGCCCTCGATCGCGACTTCCGCGCCGATCCGCCAAACGCCAAGTGGGTTGCCGGCTTCACCTATGTCTGGACGGCCGAAGGCTGGCTCTATGTGACCGTGGTCCTCGACCTGTTCTCGCGCCGGGTGGTCGGCTGGTCGATGCGCGCAGACATGACCAGCGAGCTGGTCATGTCTGCGCTGATGATGGCGATCTGGCGCAGGGGCCGTCCGAAGGCCGTGCTGCATCACTCGGATCGCGGTAGCCAGTACGGTAGCGAAGCGTTCCAGCGGCTGCTGGGCGATCTGGGCGTCGATATCGGCTGGGTGACGGTATTGCCACCAATGGAACTGCATCAAGTCGGTGTGCTCCATAAACACAAAATCATTATCGATAGGCTAAAATCCATTTGGTGTTGCTCTTGTCCGGGCGCATTGCCGCCGTCTCATTGCGGCTTTTTCTGCTGGCTACAAAGATCGATCGCGATCCGGGCGTACACGCAGGCGGCCTGGTAGAGGCTCTCGATGGTCAACGCGCGCTTAAACGCGTGGTTCGCCGCGCGCGGCCCGTAGGTCAAGGCGGGAATACCGAGTTCGTTGTAGATGTTGATATCGCGCCAGAGGCTTGACGCTTCGACATTTGCGGGCCCGATGGGCTTGCCGAAAGTCTCAAGATGCGATCGCGAGACGCTGTCCTTAAGCCGGTCGATATTCTTTGCCTCGTAGCCGCGACGGAACGAATAGAGTTCCACGTCGGCCGGGATGCCGGTCGAGGCGACGACAGTGGCAAGTTCGTCGCGAAGCGCAAGCGGGTCCTGGTGCGGCGCGGCCCTGACGTCCAGATAGAGCGAGCATAGTTGGGGAGCGAGAATGGGGCGCGTCGGATCACCGCTGCGAATTCCGCCAATTTGAGCCTTGGGCACCATGGTGCCGCCGTCATAGCGGTATGTGTTGTTCCGTTGATATTCGGCGGCCCAAGCTTCGAGAACCTCGATGACCGCCGCCGCACCCACGATCATATTGGGGCTTGCGCGCAACGTCGTGCGCTCCGGAAGATAGGGCGTGTAGAAAGGCGGCTGCGTTGAACGAAGCGTAATTTTATACCAGAACTCGCCGGGTTCGGCCCAGACGAGCCCAAAGCCGGTCCCCTCGGCGACGAGGACATAATCTGCGATCCCGCCGTGGGAGGCGAGAAACCGCGACCCGAGGTCCTTGGTCTCGACGATCGCTCCGGGCGCGCAATCGACAGGTTCGTGGCTCGTTTCGGCGATGACCGAGGCCAGCAGGATATCGCCCTTGAGCGCATATTCCGTCTTCTTGATCGCCTTTGCAGCGATCAAGAATGCGGCCATCGGCCCTTTGTCGTTGACTATCCCTTCGCCGCAGATCAGGTCGCCCTCGATCCAGCCTTTGTGGTACTCGTCGATCTGCGGGTCTTCATGCACCCAGTCCGCCTCGTTGGGGACATGGGTGTCGAGATGGCTATTGAAAAGAAGGCTGTAGCCGCCGCCTGAACCTCGCAACGAGCCAAGCACGTTGTACCGGTTCGCCAGCAGACCGATCTTGCGGGGCGCAAAGCCCTCCGCCTTCATCCATTCATGGACGGCGTCGGCGACGGCCGCTTCCTGCGTGACGACGCTGTCGATGTTCGCAAGACGCAGTGCAAGCGCGATGAGTTCTTCCCGGTCGATGGCGGCGATGACGTCGTTGACTGTTGGCATGATCATTCTCGTCAGGTTTCGGGTGTGGCGGGAGCCGAGCGGCGGCGGCGAATCTGGCTCAGCCTGGAAAAAAGCAGCATCAGCACGGAAATGGCGATCAAGATCGTGGCGGCCGCCGCGTTGGTCGGATCGATTTCGAAGCGGACACTGTCCCACATCCGCTTCGGCAGCGTGGCGCCGCGCGAACTTGTCAGAAACATCGCCAAAATAAGTTCGTCGAACGAAGTGAGAAACGCGAGCAGTCCGCCGGAGATGATTGAGCTCGTAAGCATCGGCAGCATCACGCGTCTGAAAGTCAGAAAATGCCCGGCACCCAAGGACGCTGCGGCACCGATGATGTTTAGAGGGATGCTTCGGAAACCCTGGCTCATCGTGATGAAGACGAAAGGAAACACGAGCACGACATGCGCCAGCGCAAGCGCAGGGAGGCTGCCGATCCAGCCGAGCTTCGAATAGATGTAATAGAGACCCAAGGCGAGAATGGCGGGAGGAACGACCAAAGGCGACAAAATGACGATATAGATTGTCTGCTTGCTGCGGATGCGTCCGATCTCGATCGCATAGGCAGTCGCTAGGCCCAGTACAAGTGAAACCAGGGTGGTGATGGCGGCGACAACGAAGCTGCGTCGCATGGCGCCGGTCCATTCGACCGACGAGAAAAAATTCGAGAACCAGCGCAGCGACAGGCTTCTGGGCGGGAATTGCAGAAAATCCGCGCCTGAAAACGATAGCGCCACGACCACGAATATTGGAAGCAGGATATAGACGAGACACATGCCGGTCGCGATCTTCAACCAGCGGCCGCTGGCCGGCCCGTCCGGTCCGGTTGTCGAAGGCGCCGGGCCGTGCCGCTTTCGCCGAAATTTCAAACGCAGCCTTGGCCACCAGTCGAACAGAAAAGCGGCGTCGAACGATGCGGCGCCCAAACCCCTGCCGGAAACGCCGATCAACGTGGGCACCCAGGCGTTGCGTGTCGCGACTAGGATCGAAATCGCCGTCAGTAGAAGCAGGAACGACAACGAAGCGGCGGCCGACATATCGAGAACCTTATTGACTTCCGCCTCGATCGCCATAGCGACGCTCGTCTCCGTGGCGCCGCCGAGCATGGCGGGCGTGGTGAAGACGCCGAGCGACACCAGGAAGACGAGAATGGCGCCCGCTATGACGCCCGGGATGGAAAGCGGGAGCCAGACGCGCCCGAAGACATAACCCGGGCTCCCGCCCATCGAGAGCCCGACGCGGACAAGCCGCTGGTCGATCCGGCTGAACGCATTGAAGAGGATAATGACCATCAGCGGCACGACGACATTGATCATGCCGATCATGGCCGCCGGACGGTTGTAGAGAAGGTCTGGCGTTTCGATCGACAGCAGTCGCAGCGCGGCCCGCAGCGGCCCTTCCCGCCCAAGCAGAACGATCCATGCGTAGCTGCGCACAAGCGTGCTTATCCAGTATGGCAGCAGAACCGCGACGAGAAGGATTGCTTGCTTGCCGCGATCGACGCGCACCATCAAATAGGCGACCGGATACGAGATCGCGAGAGCGGCAAGCGTCGTCTGAAATGCCATGTCGAACGTCTGCCAGAAGATGATCCGCGTCGTCTTGTCTGCCGCGATTTCAGCGAAATCGCGGAGCGCCTCGCGCGAGCCGACGGAAAGAAATAGCGAGACACCGACCGGAAGGGCGTAAAGCGCCAGCAGGAAGCCGGCCGCTGGCACGATCAAGAGTGTTCGGCGGTCCAACGACATCGGCCTCCTGCCTCCGGGTCCTGGCGGGAAAGCGGCAGGCCTAGCGGGCCAGCCACCACGCGTTCCAGGCTCGCAAATAATTGTCGAGATTACTGCGCCCACCGCCTTGCTTTGCGGACCACCATTCGTTGTCGGAGACGATGGCGTTCGCCATGTTCTCGGGCGCGGTCGGAAGTTGGGCTTGGCGCTCCTTGGAGAGGAGCTTATAGGCATCCCTATTGGTCGGTCCCCAGGGCGCCAGATTGGCGAAATTCGCCTGCTGCTCGGCTTCCGAGGCGAAGGCGATGAATTTCATCGCATTGACCGCGTTTTTGGCCCCCTTCGGAACCGCCCAATAGTTTGCGAGTATCAGCTGCTGGGAAAAGGTGTAGCCGATCGGCACGCCCGCCTTCTCCATCCCCTCGATGCGGCCATTGGCGATGGCGCCAAAATCGACTTCACCATCGACGAGAAGCTGCTGCATCACGCCCGACGAGCCGGTCCACTTCACGACGTCCTTGCGGATCTTTGAGAAGCTTTTGAATGCGCGCTCGATATCCACCGGATACATGGCACCGGGGCCGACCCCGTCCGCGGCCAGCGCGAGTTCGGCGACCGGAGCGACGAACGTGGAATCGAGAAAAGCCCGCTTGCCCGGAAATTTCTCGACGTTCCAGAAGTCACTCCAGCTTTTCGGCGGCTCCTTCACCCGGTCCTTACGATAGGCGATCACGACCGACCAGGTTTCGTTGCCCACAGCGTAGGGAAGCTTGAAATTCGCCATCATCCCGTCGCGCGCCGCAGGCGTGAACGGGCCGTAGTCGATGCGTTCCAGGAGATTTTGCTCGTTCAATATGATGGCGGTCGGCAGCGCGATGTCGACGACGTCCCATTCGGGATTTCCGGCCGTCGTCATAGCGCGGATTTTGGCGGCATCGGGCCCCGTCGCCTCGACGATCTTGATGCCGGTCTTGCGGGTGAACGGTTCGAAATAGGCCTTGCGCTGCGCGTCTTGGTAGGCGCTGCCCCATGACGCGATGACGAGTTCTTCCGCGGCTGCGCGACCGGCCGTGCCGGCCGCGATGACGAGGCCGCAAAGGATTCTCAGATATCTTCCTATCATGACCTATCTCCTGGTTGAGGCTTCAATGCGTTACGAAAACGGTGTCCGCTCGAGAGAAGGACGCAACCGCGTGATCGCCCTCGCCGAATGCGCAAAAATCGTCCTTGGCCTGCTCGACGATCAGGAAGTCGGAATCCAAATCGTCGCAGGACGCTCGAAAGCGCCGTTGAGGCCCTAGTTCGAGAATGTCACGGATCCGTACAGGAAGCGCGTTTGCCTCGTTCGCCGCTTCCCGCGACAGGCGTACCCGTTCCGGTCGAATCAAGGCGAAAGCCCGTTCACCTGGCTTGGCCCCATTTCGATCTCTGCCCTCGATCGCGACACCGCTTCGCGTGTGGCCAAGATGACGGCTCTCTCCGGGCGCGACAGTGATGCCGATGACGTTGCACTCTCCGAGAAAGCCGGCGATAAACTGCGAGACCGGGTTGCGATAAACGTCAAGCGGGCTTCCGCGTTGCTCCACTCTGCCGTTGCGGAGCACGACGATACGGTCGGCTAGCGCCATCGCCTCGCTCTGGTCGTGCGTGATGTACAGCGTCGTGATCGCAAGCCGGCGCTGAACGGCTCTGATCTCGATCTGCATGCGTTCGCGCAGTCCGCGGTCGAGCGCCGAAAGGGGCTCATCCATCAACAAAAGCTCAGGCTCGAAAACCAATGCCCGCGCAAGGGCCGTGCGTTGCTGTTGCCCTCCTGAAAGTTCGGACGGCAGACGCTCGCGAAACCCGCTCAACTCGACGATCTCGAGAATCTCGCCGACCCTTTTTTTGATTTGGTGGGTCGGCACGCCCCGGGCACGAAGCGGGAATGCGATGTTGTCGAACACCGTCATATGCGGAAACAGAGCGTAGCCCTGGAACATCATGCCGACGTTGCGGTTGTTGGGCGGAAGACCGGCGACATCCACGCCGTTGATTAAGATTTTGCCGGAACTGGGCGCAGTGAAGCCGCCGATCATGTCGATAAGCGTCGACTTTCCGGATCCGCTCGGGCCGAGTATTACGCAGAATTCGCCGGCTTTGATCGACAGCGAAAGATCCTCGATCACCTTTCGTGATCCATAGCTTTTTCCGACGCAATCAATCGTCAGTTTGTCCATCGTTGAGACGCTCTCAGCGAAGCAGTTATTCCGGGCGATAACGGGAAACGGGAGATTCTTTTGATCAACGATTCGTCTTCCTGTTTTGGCTTGTCGTCTTCCAACAGGGTCGCGCCTTCGCGCGAATTTTCACAAACGCAAAATCCTTGGCGAAAGGCTAATAAGAATTTAGCCTGATAAAAATGTGGGAACACATACCAACCGTAGCCATGGCGACCGCCGCGAAAGCGGTTCTGGCGAAAGGCGGATTCCTAAAGGCGTCAGAAGAGCTTAACCTATCGGCTAGCGCGATCAGCTAAACGATCAAATCGCTCTAACGACCGGCGGGGGCTGCTTTGTTCGAGCGGCCCGCCGACGGCGTAGTTCCGACTCAAGCGGCGCTCACGTTGCGCAACGACGCAATCGATCGCACCCTCAGCTTGAATCTCAAAGCGACGGAGCTCGGCCCGCTTTCGGGCACGATCCTGTTCCTGGTGCCGCGGGCAATTGTGAGCCTTCGGTTACTGCCGCGGATGGTCGAACTGACGAAGTCATTCACCGGCAAGCGGTTTTAAACCACCTCTTGGCTCGGGGGCATGCGGATCCGTATATCGAGCGATCCGACAATGTCCATCTCGATATCCGGTGGCGCCGCGAGAGCAGCTTGCCGAATGAGCCGCAGCACACGCTTCTAGTTCGCGATCATGCGGTCGCGGTGGCATCAGCGCGTTATTCCAAAAATCTCGGCGGCCGCATGTAGATATGTACGAACCTCTCGGACATTTCTATCGTCGAAGGGCGATGGCCGGGAGGTGTCCCAATGAACGCGATTCAGAAAGAGATCCTTCGGAAGCGGCGCATTCTCGAAAACGCCGAGGCCTGTCGGAATGTCAACAAGGCGTGTCGGTATCTAGGTGTCTCACATTTAAACCTCTATCTCTGGCAGGTCGCCTTTCGACGCCACGGAGATGCCGGTTTGATCGTGAAAAAGCCCATCCCTAAGTCGCATCCAAACCGGACGTCCACTGAGGTGATCGAGAAGGTCCTCCGCCTTCGCCAGAAATATCACCTGGGCCCGATCCGGATCGTCTGGTACCTGCAGCACTATCACGCCACCGTGCTCTCGCTAGCGTTCGGCGATGACGGAATTCAATCATGGTGCACGTCGAGACATCGCTG
This sequence comes from Tagaea sp., assembly GCA_965228135.1. Taxonomy (GTDB): domain Bacteria; phylum Pseudomonadota; class Alphaproteobacteria; order CACIAM-22H2; family CACIAM-22H2; genus Tagaea. The sequence continues at coordinate 1,458,863 of OZ245798.1, read as the reverse complement.
TCTTGATCCAATTCTGGAATTCCGAGATGAATCGCATTTCCAGCGGTAGGTACTGAACAAGAAAATAGCCTTCGCGCACTCGGAACGTGAAGTCGTTCGCTAACGCCAATTTTCCGCAAGCGAGTTCATCGCGAATAAGCGGCGCATGCGCGATGGCGATCCCGACGCCGCCTTCGGCGGCTTGGATTCCAAGTGCTGTATTCTGCACGCCGATTTCGTCGACCGTACGTAGCGCCGTTCCGAATGCGGCGCGCGACCAGCGCTCCCAAATTCCCGGCCAATTCTGAGCGCGAATGAGAAGGCAGTTGCGCGCGCTTTCCGGCGTTAGCTTTCCGCCGATCCGCTTTAGGTATCGCGGCGATGTAACCGCGACCGCTTGATCGCGCACGATCAACATTCGTTGTGTACTTTTTGGAATATCCGTATCCGTTGCCCATCGGATCTCGAGATGGACGTTGCCCGACATCTCGCTATGCGTGCCGCTATGTCCGCCAAGCCAACTGATGATTTCGAAGCGGCGATCCGGAAACGCCTCAATCAGATCCGCCATGCGGGGCAGCAGCCAAAGACTCGCAAATGCTTGCGGCGCAAGAATGCGCACCGCGTCTCCCCGCGGCCGCAAAGTGGCCGCTTTGACTTTCAACCGACGCGCCCGTTCGACGATGTCGCGCGCATCGTCGCGCAAAGCCAATGCGTCTTGCGTCGGGACCACGCCGTCCGCCCGTCGTTCGAACAGTGAAAAGCCGAGGACTTCTTCAAGCGACTTGATCGCGTAACTGACGGCGGTGGCGGTTAGATTAAGTTCTTTAGAGGCATTCAAGAATCCTCCTTTCGCCAGAACCGTTTCGAAAGTGTTCAACATGGCGAGCGTGGGGAGATTTTCGCGCATATCTAAGAATAAAAAGAACTTAGCCTATCGACAAGGAAATTGCGTTTGCGGCAGCCTTCCCAGACGACGACCATCGCGATCAACAGGTTATAGAAACGGGTAGGAAGGCAGGCAGACGATGTCATCCGAATTCAGCCGTCGAATTTTCTTAGCCGGTGCCGGGCTTTCGCTGGCTTCCGCCGGCGGCGCCTGGGCTCAAGCGGGTCGGGTTGCGCCGCCGTCGCGCTCGCCGGATGTCTGGCCGTTTCTCAACGGGCTGGCACCGGCAGAGCGGCTCGCCGTTCTGGCGCGGGAAGCCGAGCGGGAAGGGCGTCTCGTGATTTACGGGGCCCTCGGCCTCGATCGGGCGGAAGTTTTCATCAAACCGTTCAATCAGCGCTATCCTGGTGTGAAAGTCGATTTCGTGAGGTTGCGCGAGCCCGAGCTCGTCGAGCGCACGAATTTGGAAGTCCAGGCGCGGCGTGTCGGCGGCGATTTGGCGATCTCGAACGTCCCATGGCTGGCTCTTCTCAAAGACTCGCTCGCTGGATATGTGCCGACGACTTGGGAAAGATTCGAACCGAGCTATCGTTTCGGGAGTGCGCAGGAAGGCTGGACGGCACTCGCCTACGAAGCGCTGCCGTCCACCATCGCCTGGCGGACGGATCGCGTTAAGGACGCCGATGCGCCGCGCGATCTGGAAGCGGTTGCCAATCTGAAATGGCGCGGAAAAACGGGAACCACGTCGCAACTCGAAGCGATGATGGATGGCCTGCAAGCGGCCCTGGGCGACGCGAAGGCGAACGCCATGATCGATCGCCTCGCCGCGCTGGATAACAAGTTTTATCCGAGCATCGCGTCGTTGTCCGACGCGCTGAGTGCCGGCGAAATCGATGTCGCTTGGAATTTCGGCGCTCATCGTCCCACGCGCCTGAAAGCGCAGGGCGCGCCCGTGGACTTCGTGTTCCAGGATCCGATGCTTGCGCTCGGCATCACCGCTTCGACGATCAAGGGATCGCCCAATCCATACGCCGCCGCGTTGATGATGGAGTTCATGACGGAATCGGCGACGCTTCAGGATCTCGATAAGTCCGAGGGCGGACGCATCTTCGGCGTCAAAGGCGGCGCGTTCACGATCGACGTGACGAAGCTTCCGCCGGTTACGTTTTTCCGCTCGATCGAAGAAAACCGTTTTGCGCAGTTGAGCCGCATCGCCGAAACGAAGTTCTTGCGGCGCCGTTGATCGATACCGAAAACACTAGGAGAACAAAAAGATGCGTTTGGCCGTGTTGCGGGCACCTCATGCCCGGTTGGCGTTCGTCGCCGGAAGTCACGTTTTCGAGTTCCGGCGCGCCTATGCCGTCTATCTGGACGAGGTCGAGCGCAACGGGGAAGGCGAGCGCGTCGCCGCGACCTGCATCCCGGAGGACGTCAACGATTTCGTCCGTCTCTATAACGGGACGATGCGCCGTTTCGATGGTCTTGCCGCTTTCGCGCAGGCGAATATCAAATTGCTCGTCGATTTGGGTATCGCGCAGCCTTACGCGTCGGCACGGCTGATGGCCGCCAATCCGCGCCCGCGCAAGATCGTGTGCTGCGGGAATTCTTATGCGCGCTATTTGCGCGAATGGGGTTTGCCGGAGGCCGAGTGGCCGCAGGACGTGAAGATTTCGTTCCTGAAGTCGCCTGCGTCGCTGATCGGCCATGGCGATACGATTACTTTCCCACCCGATTCCGAGCAATGGGACTACGAGAACGAACTCGCGGTCGTGATCGGCTCGCACTGCTCGGATGTGACGGAAGCCGAAGCCCCGAAGCATATCTTCGGTTACACGATCCTGAACGACGCCTGTGTGCGCGACATCCCATCGTGGACGGGGCGGTATGATTCCCCGCGCGGCAAGGCCGGCGATACGTTCGCGCCACTCGGCCCTTGCATCACGCCGGCCGAATTCCTGCCGAAATCCCCGAACGATCTGGAGATCCTCACGACGGTCGATGGGGAAGTGCGCCAGCATGATCGCACGGCCGGACTGCTGTGGCCCGTGGAACGTATCGTCGCCTTCGTATCGCGATATATGACACTCGAACCCGGCGATATCCTGTCGACCGGTTCGACGAGCGGAAACGCATTGGTTTGCGGCAAGTGGCTTCGCGAAGGCCAGACGATCACATGTGAGATCGAAGGAATCGGCGCGCTGAGCAACGGAATCGCCAAGCGTACGTGGCGCTCGGTTCCCGCCAAGGTTACGTGATGCCGATGGCGCCCGCCGTCGTCGTTTCAAACGAAAATGGCGGGCGCCAGCGCGCCGCGATACGGCGCCTCGCGGGGCATCTTCTGGTGCTGGCGGCAGTCTGCGTGCTTGTATTGCCGCCGTTGCTGGCGTTGATCGTCGGCGCATTTTCCGCTGGCCGGCCCGGCTTGCGGCTTGTGCCTTCCTGGATCAATGTCGAACGCGCCTTCGGGAACGCCGAACTTGCGAATTCCCTTTTCAATTCGTTGCTCTACGCCACCGTCTCGGCAAGCATCGTCGTCGCGCTGGGCGCCTTCATCGCTTGGGTGATCGAACGGACGGACTCGCGGATCGCGCCTTTCGCGCAAATGTTTTCGCTAATTCCGATCCTGATTCCGGCCGTGACGCTCGTCAGCGCGTGGATCATGTTGCTAAGCCCGCGCGGCGGGCTCGTCAATTTGACGGCGCAGGCCTGGTTCGGCGGCGGACCGCCATTCGATATTTTTACCTTCGCCGGCATGGTTTGGGTGGGCGTATTGCAGGAACTGCCGCTTGCCGTGCTGTGGCTGTGGCCCGCGTTCCGCGCGATGAACCCGGAGATGGAGGAAGCCGCGCGCACCTCGGGTGCGGGTAACGTGAAGGTCCTACTCAAGATCACGCTCCCCATACTGACCCCGGCGCTTCTCGGCGCATGGATCATATTCTTCATTTACTCCCTGGGCGCGTTATCGGTCGCGGTCCTGATCGGGTTGCCGTCGCGGATATTCCTCTACGCGACCGAAATCTACCTAGCCGTCACGCGCATGCCGGCGCAGTACGGTTTGGCGAGTTTCTACAGCTTGCTGTTCCTGGGCGTCACCATCGCGGCGATCGCGGTATATTACCGGGTGGTCGGAAACGACGGCCGCTTCGCCACCGTGCGCGGAAAATCGTATCGGCCACGGCGCATTCCTCTCGGGCCGTGGCGCACACCGATCGACATCCTGCTGGTCGGGCTGATCGTGCTGATCGCCGTATTGCCGATCCTGATTCTGGCTTGGAACGCATTCATGCCGTTCCCGCAACTGCCGAGCCGGGAAAGCCTGGCACGCGCGACAACCGCCAATTTCGTCGCTGCATTGAACTACGGCCCGGCCGTGCGCGCGATTTGGAACAGTCTCTGGATCGGGGTAGTCGCGGGCGTCGCCACGACGCTGTTGGGCACGCTGATCGCATGGCTGCGCCTGCGTGGCCGCGACGATTGGCGCTTGATCGCCGTCGCCGAGCAGGCGGCGATGGCCCCGATCGCGATTCCGGGGGTCATCGTCGGCGTCAGCCTGCTGTGGTTCTGGTTATGGATCCCGATCGGCGTCTATGCCAGCCCGTGGATTTTGATGATCGCCTATGCAATCCTCCATCTTCCCTATGCGATCCGGATAGCTTCGTCGGGCCTGATCCAGCTTCATTCGGAATTGGAGGAAGCCGGCCGCGTTTCCGGCGCCGGGCCGTTGTTGGTCGCACGTCTTATCGTGCTCCCCTTGCTGGCCCCTACGCTGACGGCGGCGGCGGTCTATTGTTCGTTACGCGCGTTTCGCGAGTATGCGGCCTCGCTGTTTCTAACATCGCCGGGCACGGAGGTCTTCGCCGTCGTGGTTCTCGACATGTGGCAAAGCGGCAATACCAACGTTCTTGCCGCCTACACCGTGATGGTCATGCTGCTGCTTGCGGCGCTGATCGGCCTGGCGAATTTTTTCGGCAATCGTTTCGGAGTGCGCACATGACTTCCACGCGAGCCCCCATAAAGGTCATGAAGACGGCCCCGGGCCTCGACCCGCACGGCTATTTGCCTGAGCGGCTTGGCGGGGATTTTTCGGTATCGGAAGCCGATTTTCGCCGGCCGCTGACCGAGCAGGTGGCGGATATCGACGTCTTCCTGACGCGCGACGTCGCGATCACCGCTGCGGTGATCGACGCCGCGCCGAAGCTCCGGCTTATCCAGCGCTACGGGCATCACGTGGTGAATGTGGATCTCGATCACGCGCGGCATAAATCCGTGCCGGTCGCGCGCATTCCGTCGAATGTGTCGGGGTCGAACTTGGTCGTCGCCGAGCATGCGTTTTTTCTGATGATCGCGCTCGCCAAACGCTTCAGGGATTCCGAACGCGCGCTCGCGGCCAACCGGCTCGGCCGGCCGGAAACGATGCTGCTCGCGGGCAAGACGCTCGGCCTGATCGGCGTCGGCGGCACGGGCGCCGAGCTGGCGCGGCTGGCGAAAGCCTTCGGCATGTCGACCATCGCCGTGAAGCGCAATCTCGCGAGCCTGGACGGCGGAGAGGCTTACATCGATCGGGCGATGCCGATCGCCGAGATCGACGCGATGCTCGGCGTCGCCGACTTCGTCTCGCTGCATCTGCCGCTGAGCGCGGAGACCACAGGGTTTGTCGGGCGATCCGTTTTCGCTGCGATGAAGCCGACGGCGATGTTCATAAATGTCGCGCGCGGCGAGATCGTCGATCGAAGCGCGCTTGTCGACGCCTTGACGCGCGGTACGATCGCCGGTGCCGGCATCGACGTTTTCTGGGACGAAGGCGCCTTTGATTACGCGCCTCTCGCGGCAATGGCGAACTTGATTTGCACGCCGCATATCGCGGGGGCGAGTATCGATTGTCTCCTGCGTCTTGCCGAAGCTGGCGCCGAGAACATCGTTCGGATCGCACGCGGTGCCGAACCGCTCCATCGGGTCGCTTGACGATGATTGAAGTCGCGGCACTTTCCAAACGCTACGGGCAGGGACAGCCGATCCTGCGGGACGTCGCGCTGTCGATCCGGAAGGGCGAGTTCTTCACGCTGCTGGGCCCCAGCGGGTGCGGGAAGACGACCCTTCTTCGCTGCATCGCCGGTCTCGAAGCGGCGGAGAGCGGGCGGATCGAGATATCCGGACGCCGCGTTCTCGACGCCGAACGCAAGCTGTTCGTTCCGCCCGAGAAGCGCAATATCGGGATGGTTTTCCAGTCCTACGCTATCTGGCCGCATATGAGCGTGCTCGAGAATGTGGCATTCCCGGCCCGGGTGCGGGGGCTCGCCGAGGCGTCCAAGCTGGCGAGCGAAGCATTGCGTGTCGTCGAGATGGAGAGCTACGCCGAGCGGCCGGCGTCGCAGTTGAGCGGCGGCCAACAACAGCGTGTCGCATTGGCCCGCGCGATTGCCGGCAAGCCGGATGTGTTGTTGTTGGACGAGCCACTCAGCAATCTCGATGCGAGTTTGCGCGAGCAGATGCGCGGCGAGTTGCGCCGACTCCAAACGGAACTTGGCATCACGACGATCTTGGTGACCCACGATCAAGCCGAAGCGCTTTCGATGTCGGATCGAATCGCCATCATCGACGCGGGCCGGATCGCGGAGATCGGCACACCTGAAATCGTGTACCGCGCGCCGGTTTCCGCTTTCGGCGCGGCGTTCTTGGGCGATTCGATCGAGGTGCCGATCGTCGCGCGCGCGCAAGGACGCGTATCGACCCCGATAGGGTCCTTCGATCTGCCCATCGCCGAGCAAGGAAAAGATTCGGTCAGACTGTTTCTACGGCCAAGCCAGGTCGGTTTGCGCGCCGCGGGCGATGGCGGAATGGCTCTGCGCGTGACCGCAAGGCGTTTTCTTGGCGACGGTTACGAGTTCGATGTCGACTCACAGTCGGCGCCGGCGTTTAGATTGCGGGTCAAGGTTGCCGAACCCGGCGACATCGTCGTCGGCGCGACGGTCGCGCTCGTCATTCCGACATCTGCGCGCGTCTTTGTTTGAGCACGCCAAAAGTCTTTTCCCGATTTCCGACCGGGGCTTTTTTTGTTGTCCGTGTGTTGCGTTCAGACCGGCAGGGCTGTCGTACTTTTGACGGTGCGCAGCGTGATCGTCGATTGCAGGCGCACGACATGCGGTAGCTTGGTCAGGATCTCGGCGTGAATACGCTCGAGATCGGCCGAATCGCGATAGACGACATGGACGAGATAATCGGCGGCACCGGCGACCAGATGGCAGGTCAGAACCTCGGGCACTTTGGCGATCGCCGCTTCGAACGCGTCGAGGATTTTGCGGCCCTGACCGTCCAACGTGATCTGCACGAAGGCGTTGCCGGGCAAGCCCGCCGCCCTAGCGTCGAGCCGCATCGCGTAGCCGGCGATCAGCCCTGACTCTTCCAGCAAACGTACGCGGCGCAGGCAGGCCGAAGGCGACATGCCGACTTTATCGGCCAGAGTCGCGTTGGCGATTCGGCCATCCTGTTGCGGCAGGCGCAGAATCTTACGGTCGATCGGGTCCGCAATCATTTTCGATGATGTCCGATACTTTTTGAGTTTAATGCCGATTTTGATATCGATCATCGCGGGAAAGGCGGGAAATTGCGCCGATCTTCACGAATTATCCTCGGACAATCAATCATTCAACGGGGATCCGGATAATGAAGATCGGCGTGCCGAAGGAAATCAAAGACAACGAGTTCCGCGTGGCCGTGGTGCCCGCAGGCGTGCGCGAGCTGACGGCCGCAGATCATCGCGTGCTGGTCGAGGCCGGGGCGGGGATCGGGGCGGGCTTCGACGACGCGGCCTATGTCGCGGCGGGTGCCGCGATCGTGCCGAGTGCCGAGGAGACTTTCGCCGGTGCCGATCTGATCGTGAAGGTCAAGGAGCCGCAGGCGGTCGAGCGCAGGCGGCTGCGCGCGGACCAGGTGTTGGGCTGCCCCGGGTTTGGTGGACACCGAGATAGGTGTCAGACTGAACCAGGAGGGGCGATTTGGGACAGAGAAGGACGTTCGCGCGGGAGTTCAAGCTTGAGGCCGTTCGGCTGGTGAAGGAACGCGGGGTATCGGTCGCGCAAGCGTGCCGGGATCTCGATATCCACGAGGACGTGCTGCGCAAGTGGATGCGCCAGCAGACCGCCGATCCGCAGCATTCGTTTCCGGGGCACGGGCAGATGAATCCCGAGCAGCAGGAGATCGAACGGCTGCGCCGCGAGGTGATCCGGCTGAAAGCCGAGTGCGACATTCTGAAAAAGCCGCGGCCTTCTTCGCGAAGGGTGAGGCCGGCCCGCCATAGGTTCAAGGGCCCGGCCGAACGACGTGAAGTTCGGCTTCGTGGCGAAGCACCGAGGGATATGGCCGGTGCGCTGGATGTGCGAGGCGCTCGGTGTCTCGCACGGCGGGTTCTATGCCTGGCTGGGCCGCCCGCCGAGCGACCTGGCTGTCTACAACGGCGTGCTGGAACGCGAGATCCGATCTAGCTTCCTGACCAGCGACCGGGCCTACGGCGCCCGGCGGGTCTGGCGGGACGTGCCGGCTGAGGGCTTGGACTGCGGCCGGCACGCATCGAACGCCTGATGCGCAGCCTTGCGCTGCGAGCGTGCCGGCGCCGGCGTCGTCTGCCGGTTGATATGGGTATACGGCCAACGACGCGTTGATAGCCTTGTTGGGCTGGCCGAGCAGAGCGCTTGGATAAATTGAGGACGGAGAGGATGGAGGATGACCGAAAATCTGCGCCCATTTCCTCCCGATATCACTGCGGTTCCTTACGGCGACGGCGTTGGATAAAACCCAAGTCATTGGCGTGATAAGTAAATTCTAATCTCCGGCCAGTGACGGTACTGGTGGTGCCGGACCCCGGGCACCATCGTTTCCAACACAGCATCGGTTCTGTTCCTGGGGTGGTCATGTCGTCGCCCGGGCCTACCTTGCCGTGGCCATGAGCATGTGAATCAACTCGAAAAAACGCGCGCTGAGTCCGCTGCCGGTCGATGCGCGCCCGCGATCCAATCGCGTGGACGGTCCCAGACGAACAACGGGCGCAGCACCGTCATCGCGTCGTTGGCGAAGTATCGCGCCTGGGCGACGAAGCAACTTGTTCGTTCAATGCGGCTTGGCGGTTCGATCTCGAATTGGTAGTTTGCGCGAATTACTCTACTTGGTCGGTGTATCAGCATGGCGGTCGGCTTTGTTTCGCGCGCAGCGGCGATCGCCATGGTCGTTGCCACGGCCGGGGCCGGCGCATTATTCGTCGCAACCCATTTTCGAATCGGCGACACGTACGAATGGGACCAAGCGATCGAGGCCGTCGTCGTCGCCTGGCGACACGGTCAGCCCCTCTATCCGCCTAAGGATTTGGGACCGATCTATGCCTTACCCTACGGGCCGTTGCACTTCCTGTATCTAGCGGGCTTCGATCGCCTCGCTGAGATCCTCAATATCTCGATGGGTGGGCTAAACCTCGCGCTGACGCTGCTCGTGCCATTCGCGATATTGGGGGCGCTGACCCTGCGTCATGGTGAAGCGTCGATCGGATTGCGAATCTTTGCGGCCGGCGCAGCGGGGCTCCTGGCCGCCTTCGCGACCCGCTTTCACGTCGGTCTGCAATCGACGCCTTTTCTTTGCCTGCTTCTAGCGATCGCTCTTGCTGTCCCGATCCGGGCGGATGATCGCCGGATTTGGCCCGGCGTGGCGCTGGGCATGATCTTCGGGGCACTCGCCGCAACCAAAGCCACGGCACCGCTCTATCTTTTTCCGGTCCTTGTGTCCGGCCTTTCAAGTATCGGATCGGCGCGGCAATGGCCGTTTCAGATTTTCAACGGCGTCGCCGCGGCCGCCGTGATCGTCGCCGTTTCTTTTTTTTTGCCGACGCGACGGTTTCGGAACATTTTGCGGTCTTGACGGCGTTCAATCGCATCGTTGATCCCGAAACGCTTCGGCGCGCAATGACGCATGCCGTTCCAATTGCCGCGATCGCCGCGACCGCTTGCTTGGATAAACCGGCACGGCCGATGGCGCTCGCCACGATTGCCGTGCTGCCCGCGATCGTTTCGATCTCGGCGTTGCATGGCAGCGGACCTTGGCACATGGCGCCTTTTGCGCCGGTTTTGGCGAGCTTGTTGATCGGCGCTTGCGCGGCACTCCGGACGCGGTGGCCCCGTCAAATCGAGATCTCTCTGCCCATCGCAGTGCCGATGATGTTGATCGTCGCAATCGCCGGGCTATGGTTATACGACTATCGCTGGCGCGTCGATCTCGCGACACCGGGCCGGCCCATGTGGCGCAGCCCCGAGGTCGCGGCCGCTCGCGCGGCGCTGATCGATATCGTCGACGGCCAAACGGGCAAGAGCATCGTTTTTGTTCCGGCCAGCCGCGCGACAACCGACAGGCTTGAGATTGTCGCCGCCAAAGCCGCATTGCGATCGATAGACGCGCTCCCGGTTCGGCACGGCGGAAGATTGCTCTTTACTTGGCTTAGCTGGGCGGACAATAGCGATCCCGCGCGCCTGACAAGGTTCGTCGAGCGATTGGTCGCGCCCTGTGCCGCGGATTTGATCGTCCGCCCGCGACAAGATCATCGCGATGAATCGCGTATGATTGGATCGAATTTCTGGAAGGCCGTCGAAGAGAATTATATGCCACTGCCGGGATCCGGAATGTTCGAAGTTTGGATTTGCCGCTCCGATACCAACGCCGAGCCGCGACGGTGAAACGCGTTTCGCCTTGGATCGCATTCGCCGTCGCGTTGTGGCTTGGCGCCGTGGCGATTCAGACAGTGCGTGCGCCGCATTGGGGATATTTCAGCGTCCAGATGACGGAGTGGCTGATCAATTATCAAGCGGGCTTCGTTCGCCGCGGGCTTCCCGGCGAGGTATTTTTCAGGTTACAGGCGTTGAGCGGTTTGCGGGCGAACTGGCTCGCGATCGCGACGAGCCTTGTCGTTTACGGGGTTCTGGTTCTTTGGCTTGCGCGCCATGCCGCAAGCCGTTTCGGATGGCCGTTGCTTGCGTCTTCGGTTCTGCTCGGCGCGTCCGCATTCCATGGTTTCGTGATTCGGAAGGACGCGTTGGTGATCGTTGGCTTGATCGCGTGCTTGGCGATCGACCGTCGCGCGGAACTGTCGATTGCCATCCGCTTCCTCTTGCGCAATGCCGTTGCCGTCGTCGTTCTGCTGTCGCACGAGATGTTCGCGTTCATCGCGCTGCCGGCGTTAATGGTGATACGGACCCGCGCCGTCGGCCGATGGGCCGTACTCGAATATCTGCCGGCACTATTCGCCTTGGCGGCCGTTGTCCATTGGCACGGCGATTCAACAACCGCTTACGGGATCAACGATTCATTGCGCGATCTTTGGCGTGCGATCGATCCGTCCGCTTGCTGTTTCGAGCGGCCCAGCGGCTCGATCGCCTGGCTCGGCTTGGATTCCGCCCGCGCATTCCAGGCATCGACGAACGCGCTTACCGGCGGTCGCAATGGCTCGCCCTTGGTGGCGGTGGCGTGGCTGTTCACGGCGCTTCTGTGCGGGTTCTTCGTGATATCTTCGCGTCGCGACGGACAGCCGGACGAGCGGGCCCGTTTGGCGGTCACGGTGCTGGTGCAGTTCTTTTTTGTGGCGCCGCTCGCCATTATTGGCTCCGACACGGGGCGCTGGATCGTACTTTGGACATTGAGCAGTGTCGTCCTCCATGTCCACGGCTTCGCCGAATTGGGATGGCCGCGCCGCATGGCCGATCGATGCGCGGCGACGATCGCGTGGCGGCGGCTGATGCGTATCGAGTACGATCCGCGCTGGCTTCTTGTCTTCGGCGTTCCCGGGTGTTGCTGGAGTTTCAGCAATTATCTATCGGCTTCGCCGATCGGATTCTACGTCAACGGCGTTTGGCTTTACTTCGTTGGTGGATTGCGATGGTGAGCCGCACGCCGCCCATTGGCGGTCCAAAATTCGGTCTCAGCGCGTGAAGCGTTGCGCTTGGCGAAACCCTTCAGGGGCTGCGGCGCCTTCTATTTTAGGACTTGGAATGCGAATCGTCGCGATCTTTCGCGCATCGGGTTTTCAATAAGGCGATTCACCAAAGCCGATAACAACAGAACGAATAGTATCAACACGCCGCAAGCCATCAGCGTCTGTAGGCCGCCGAGTTGCGGGGTGCCTTTATACGAAATCGGCATATCTGGACGATTCGCCACAACGCGAACGACTTGCTTCATGGCCCATACGGCGATGCCGTGTGACATATAAACGGCATAGGAGATGGTGCCCAGCCAAGTCAGCGCTCTCAAGCCCAATACCCGATTCAAATGCCCGTCACTTGAGAGCACCAAACTTGCGATCAATGCCGCTGCCAGGAAATAGATGACGACATCGTATTGTTCCGGTGTTTTTAGCTGCAGGAAGATAACGATAGCGGCGAATACCAGCAGCGAGGCGTAGCGCGGCACATTCGGCTTCAATTTATCGGTGATCGATGCCGTTAGGCAGCCGACAAAAAATCCGGCCAAGCATCTTAGGAACAATTTGAATCCAAACGTCGAACCGCTTGCCAATAGGATAAGCGCGCTAGACGCCAGCAGCGAAAATAGGAGGCTCTTCTTTCTTGGGGCGAGCAATACGCACGTCGCGAAAACGAGATAGGTGTAGAATTCGACGCTGATCGTCCAAGACGGCGCGTTGAACGTCGCCGCGTTTCCCGTCGGGCCGATGGCCTGAAGCAAAAATATCTGCTGAACGATGGCGACGAAGCCATTTTCCCTGAAAGGCTGCGAATTGAAGTCCGACAGGCCGAATTTATTCTGAGCGAAGTATTTTGCCGCCTCGACAAAAATAAAGGTCACGAGGAAAACAAAATGGACCGGGTAAAGCCGTCCGAATCTCAGAAATTGAAAGCGAATTAGATCTTTCTTGGTGTTGATATTGTTGGCGTAGGCGTTGTGGATGACATAGCCCGACAATACGAAAAACAGTTCCACCATCAAGTAGGCATTGTTTATCAGCCCAGTGTTCAATAGCGGATGCCATTTTGGAATATGAAAAGCGACGACAAGCAGGGCGGCTAACCCTCTGATGCTTTCAAGTTCCGCGATCTTCGGTTGAGTTTTGAATTGCTCTTGCGCGTGCATATGCTTGGGCATGCCTATCAAACCAACCGAGTTTTCAAACGACAATTTTAGATCACAAATGATCGAGAGAATACCGGTTTATACGGAAAGGTCCGAGCGCATGGGAGTTTCATCCGGCGGAAGGGCGGTGTTCGGTGTGCTGGCGTCTCGGGCGTCGCGCACGTGCCACGGCTTTGCTATCTGCCGTCGCATAGCCACGCCGCCAGCGCGCGGGTCGCCATACTCGCGATCGCCGCCATTTCGAGATCTCTCCGGCGAGGAATTGCGGCTAACGACGCGTCTTCCCGCCAATGATCTTCGAATTCGCTAACCGACGGAAGTATCATCGCACCGGTGCAGCCATCCGTTGACGGTCCACCGCCCATCGAACGGATCATTCGAAGCGCAGCATAGACGCGTAACCGCGTGAGGCCGCTTCGATTCGAAAAAGACGATGGAATTGTGATCGGGACGTAGGCGGGTGAAGCTTAGATCGCCGTCTGCCGGGGCGTCGAACAATAGTAGATCGCCGCCCGTGAATTGGCGGGGCTGACGATGGAAATAGTAGACAAATGTGACGTGCCGCCCCGATGTTCGCGCTTCGGGATTCGGCGATGCGTCGCGGTGAACGCTAAAAAAGCCGCCATCACCATGTACGGTGACCTGAAGCTCACGCTTTGTTTTTCTGAATTCCGGAAGGCCAAGTCGCGGCAGAATTTCCGCGTGCACCATGAATTCATCCAGCCATGGCAAAAACCATTCGCCTACCGTGTCCGCTTGATCGAGCCGGAGGGCGATGCGTCGCTCATCGTCAACGACTTGTTCGGCGTGAGTTTTGTAAACGCCAGCCGGCCGGAGGCGGGATCTCTGCGATAGCAACATTCGCCAAAGGCGTTCCTGCAGTTCCTCCGGCAGCGCGTCGTGCACTTGCACGAAAGGAGTTGGGCGGACCGCACCGGCCGGCAAATGCTGGCCCGTGAAAACGGCATAACCGGCTTTCGCCAGAGGATCCTCTGTGGCGATCGTCAGAAGAGTCCTGTAGGTCTCCGCGGCTTCGCGTAGACGTCCGAGCCCGCGCAGTAAACTGGCGCGGCGAATCAGAGCCGCCCGATCCGCCGGTGCAAATGCCGCGTCGAGATTCTCGAGAAATTGCTCGAGAACTTCCGGGCGCGTCAGGTTTTCGACCTGTTGGGCTGGCAGGCTCCCAAGAGTCGATACCTGCCCCATTCATTCCTCGCCTTCGCAGATCCAATTGGTGGTTCGACCGGATCGCCTCGGTAGAGGCGAAGTTAATCCAATAGAGAAAGCCGCACAAACCCGCGATGCGTGCGATTTGCGCAGGAAAATCCGTGATTCTCAGGCGGCAAAGTTGCCGTTCGGGCAATTCATTGTGCTACGGAGAAAGGGATCGACAAGCTGAATCGGGGCTGCGACAAGGTTCTGCGCAGCGCGACGCGGATCAAGTGCGTCCGGTTGACTCGTCAAACCGAAACCGTCGTTTCGCTGAGATCTTACTGTCGGCCAGTGACATGAGCGACTTTTCGATTTTTGGATGGCGCGTAAAAAGCGATATCCCGCTTCCGGAGCTTCGTCCCTGGCTGGGGAACGCCCGAGCGCCCGACATTGTAATCGCGCTGGGCCCGGTCTCGGCAATGGATCCCCAGAAGCCGCGCTTCAATCAGGCTATTCAAATCGCGCCAGATGCCGTGTGCGTCGATATTCCTTCCGTCGCAAGATATCGGGTGGCAGCGGGTGGATTCGTGACGATACAGCCCGAATTGCCCGTCGATTCCCCGGACATTCGCAGTTTTCTGTTCGCGACGATTTTGGCCATCCTCTGCTTCCAGAAAGGCGTTCTGCCGCTTCACGCGAGCGCCGTCGAGATCGACGGGCGTGCGCTTCTGCTAACGGGAAATTCCGGTGTTGGAAAATCGACGCTAGCGGCCGCGCTCGTCGATCGCGGCTTTCGCCTGTTGAGCGACGATCTGTGCGCGCTTGAAATCGCGGACGGGCGGTCCCCAATGATTCATCCCGCGTTTGCGCGGGTTAAACTTTGGCATGACTCCGCAGCGTATCTTCAAAGACAGACCGCGAACGTTGAGCGCGGCGTTAAAGAGTCGGCGAAGTTTCATATCCCTGTGGCGGACGCGTCGTTCCATCCCGAGCCATTGCCGCCCGCGCAGATTATTTTCTTGCGGGCGCATCGCGAAAAAGCCGGCGAAGGGCCGCGTGTACTGGGGGGGCTTGAGGCGTTGCGACGATTCGATTTGGTCCATCGTTGGCAGTTGGGGCTGGCGCTCGGCCAGCAGGCACTGATGTTCAAGGCCATGGCACGCTTGATCGAATCGGTACCGGCGGCTGAGGTTATCCGTGGCGATGATTTGGAGGATCTGCCGAGTTTGGTGGATACGGTGCTTGCGCTCGTCGGTACGCGCGAAGGTTAACGCAGCGTTATTGGATTGCCTTCCACCCGCAACACTGCCGGCAGCCCATTTTGTTGTCATACGCGGAAGATTATCGTAATGTCTGCCCTACAAACGACAGCGGGTTTTGCTCGTCGCGGAACCCCGAGGGTGTTGTTATGGAAAAGCAAAAGTTCGATCATCTTCCACTCGCCGCACGTCCGGAAGCACAGCCGAAGCGGTGGATCGCGCCGCTCCAGACGATTAAGGCGTTTTCGATCGCCGAGTTCACGCAGGTCGACTCGAGTCCTGGCAATGATGGTAACGGGACATTCACGGCTTCCTAGTCGTCGAGTTGTGTTTTTGTGTCCCGGCAGACTATTCGTGGAATTTTCTTTGAACTAGAGCGAAGCGTTATGCTGACGCTAACCGCCCGATTTCTATGAGCGATTTTCGGGGCTATATTGCCTTCGAATGGGAAGACTGCACGCGCGATGATCGTATAAGGGCTGGGTCCGCCTTTTTTGGGGCCGGTCTCAATCCAGCCCGGGTTTGGCGCGACGAATTCGCCGCCTTGGCGCACGCCCAGCGGATTGTGACCGCCGAAGATCGCGCGGAGCGCCAGCCAACCCAAGATCGGGCCGGGCGTGTGATTCTCTTTGATGGCTATTTATTCGAGCCATCGGAGCTTTGCGATCATCTCAATCTCCCGGCAAACACGCCCGATTCTCGGATCGCGGCCGAGTGGCTTGACCGATATGGGTTCGAGAAACTTGAGCGACTGAAGGGCGATTTCTGTCTGGCGCTTTGGGACCCGCGCGAGCGACGGTTGCACGTCGTCGTCGCACCGATGTCCATACGGATCATTTATTGGCACGCCCGGCCCAAGGGTTTCTGGTTTGCGACCGTGTTAAGCGCGCTTCACCAATTCCCCGGTGTGCCCAAAGTGCTTGATCCGCTCCAACTCGCCCTTCAGTTCACGACGGGCGTCGCCGATCAGGCGGATACGCTGTACAAGAATATCCGCCTCGTGCCGCCGGGAACTTATTTGACCGCCGATTCCCGAGGTGTGCGCGAGCGGATATTCTGGCGTCTGGATATCCGTCGCCGCGTGACCTTGCGAACGCCGCAAGCTTATGTCGATGCGGCGCGCGATCTTTTGGATCAAGCCGTTCGCCGGAATTTGCGCAGCGCCCAAACGCCGGGAATTTTGCTGTCCGGCGGCCTCGATAGTTCGGCGGTCGCCGCTTCGGCAGCGCGCCTGCTCGGCTCCGCTCCCCTCCATTCCTACACGGTCGAGCCCCCGCCGGGGGAAGGTCTCGCCGCGCGGGACGGATGGTATGACCGAGAACGGCCTTATATTGACGCGCTCGCCGCCCGCTACCCGAATCTACACCCGCGTTTTTGTCATTCCACGGCGCCCGCGTCGATCGAGATGGATCCAACCCCCTATTTCGTTGCCGGGGGGCGGACACAGTTCAACGCCAACCATCTTGGTTGGTTCGATTCGGCTTATCGTGCCGTTCAAAAAAATGGGCACGCCATGCTGCTGTCTGGCGCGTCCGGCAATCTAACCCTTAGCTACAGTGGTCTTCGAGGGTTCGGCGATTTCGCGCGCGAGGGCCGTCTCGATAAGATTATTCGGTTTCTGCCGAGTGCGGCTCGGTTTCGGCAGCGGACGCCCTGGAGCATTCTCAAAGGTGAAATTTTGCTCCCGGCTTTGCCGCCTAAACTGCGTGCCGCCCTGTGGCGGTGGCGGCATCCCGGTGAAGTCCCCTCGACGAAATTCGCCGCAATCCGCTCCACGTTCGCCGCGACGGTCGGCCTCGACGCGGTTCTCCAAGCGCAAGGCGACGACGGGCTTTCCCTCTATACCACCGACAGCCGAAAACTCCTCGCGCACCACCTCGAGTCGCAACGCACGCGCACGCTCGAGACCCTTCGCACCATTCGGGGCTATTACGGCTTCGAATTGCGCGACCCGCTCGCCGATCCGGATCTTGCGGAATTCTGTCTGGCTATTCCGCGCGAGCAATATCTTCTGGGCGGCGTACAGCGCAGCCTCGCTCGCCGCGCGCTGGCCGACCGGCTCCCGCCGACCCTGCTTGCGGAACGAGGATATGGTCGGCAGAACCCGGAATGGTTCGCCCGGTTGACCGCCCAACGCGAGAGTTTCGCCGCCGAAATTAGAAGCTTAGCCAACGTGCCATTGGCCGCCGAAATGCTCGATCTGCCGCGGCTCCAGCGACTGATCGATACCTGGCCCCAGGATGTCGCCGCCGCCGAGGCCCGGTTCTTCGAGTGCTCGGTGATGTTGCCACGCGCCATTCAAACGGGCCGGTTCATCCGTTGGAGCCAGGGCGGCAATCAATAGTCCGCGTCGAGATAGCCCAGGCGTCGCATGATCGGCCCGTGATCCGCTTCAATTCGGGCGGCTTGGCGGTCCGACAAAATCCGTTTCCAGCCGCCCGGACGCCCCTCGCGGAAAAATGGTGCCGCGCCACGCCGTTCCCGAAAACCATCGGATCGTTCTTGCGCGCGCAAAATGTCGAGCGCGCAATTCGCGGCAGCGCGCCGGACGATGGATTGCGAAAAATGAAGGCCCAATATCGGCAATGCCTTCGCCAACGCCGTCGCGGGATCCGCGCATAGCGCCTCGTAATGCAGCAGATGAACCGGCGCTCCGCTGCCGTCCAGCCAGCTTTCAACGTGGCCGCTCCAACTTGCCCAGCATTCGATAAGCGCGGGCTGCAATCGCGTGATCGACCGCGCTTTGCGCATGTCATCGTCAGCCATGATGCCGATCGCGTCATCGACACTGCAGTCGGCGTGCGCCGCCAACGAGATCGCCACGTCGCGGGGATCGCGGACCATATAGACGGCCCCCTTCGTGACGTCTTGGGGTACAAGGCAGGTTCCATCCGGCAGCGACAAGCGCGCTTCGTGGGTCTTGGCGTATAGCGGAAGATCGGCGGATTCGACGAAAGACCGCAATACGGCCGGGCGCCACGCCAATATCTCGTCATCGGTCAGATCGCTCGACGCAACCCCAGTGAACGCGTCGAAAATCGGGCGCTGAGTCGCGTACATTGGGGCGACGGACAAGGTATTTATGTCCACGATGCGCCCGTTCTCCTGGCACGATTGCATCAGCAGGCGCATCCAGGTGTTGCCGGACTTCGGATAGGAGGCGATCCAGTAAATACCGGTCACTCCACCGCCTCCGTCGCGCGATCACACAATGCGGCAAGATCGTCGAACCGGTCGCTGCGTGCCGTTTCGTACAAAGGCGCGGCGTTCAACAGCTCGGTAAATCCTTGAAAAATCCGCTTTGCATAACCGAGCGCGTCACCAAGTCGCGCGCAATAGACGATTTGGTTGCGACGCGCCACCGCCGCCATCCCGGATAGGCGTTGTGTGCCGACCCGAGCTCGCAAAGGCTCGCGATACAACAATACGATCGACTTTGGCGGTAACGCCGCCGCGTGAAAGCGTTCCGCGGCGAACGGGAGGGCGAATTTTTGCGTGGCTGCGCGACAACGTTCCAGCCCCTCGACGGGAATTCCAAGGCGCGTGGCCGAGTCAGCCCAGAGTTTGAGGCGCGGGAACGCCGGCAAAATCTTTGGCGCTGCTTTGTCGCTGAAATCCAGCGCGCATAAATCGTCGGCAATAAGCGGGAAACCGCGTGCAGCCAGCGCGGCTACCAATATCGACTTGCCCGCTCCTGAGTCGCCTGTCACAAGCAAGGCGCCGCCTTTGACCGCAACGCCCGCGGCATGCAACGGCAGAAGCCCCCAGCGATAGCAAAGAACGCCAAGTACGGTGCCCAGCAAAAACACCCGCACATCAGATTCGCTAACGCCGGGTACGGCGGCGATCGTCACGCGATGACCGCCCTCGATAAAAAATACGCCAACCGTGGGAATCTCCAATCGGACGCCGCCGTCCCCCGCGATTTTGATTGCGGGGCCGAACGCACTTGCCGTTGGCCCGATGTCCGGAATTTCACCTGAAATAATTTCAACGTCCGGCGTGCGATCGTTCGCGGTCCACGGCAAAAGCTCCGGCATCGCGATGTCGCTTTTTATATGTCTGCCGAATAGAGAATAGCTCCGGCCCGTTACCGATCTCATGTCGTCAAAAGTACTCCCGATGAAAATGCGTCACAAGACCGCAGACGTGGTTGAATGAACCGCTGTTCCAGTCAAAAACATCGTTGCTTGCGCCGTCCGCGTTTCGGAAGGAGCCCCAGTCGTGCGGCTTCACTCTTCTCAGCGCTCGATCAGACTGGTAGTCAGAGGTCTAGAACAGCCTTCGTTCGATGGAGCGGTTTGATATGATGGCGATCGAGACGATTATCGTCCGTAGCGATGCGGTCCTTAGTGCGAATGCGGGGGATGAAATCGTTCTGATGAATGTCGAGAACGGCCAATATTATGGGCTAACCGACACGAGTCGTGCGATTTGGGAACTTATTGCGTCGCCGATCAGGGTGGGCGATTTGTGCGCAATGCTTGCCGAGACCTATGATGTGCCGATCGTCGAGGTGGAAAATACCACGCTCGCGTTTCTCAACTATTTGGAAGCCCAAAAATTGGCGTCCAGTTGTTCGGACCTGCGTCCGTGAACCCGCCTGTTTGGTGCTCGTATGCGTTCGTCGTTCGAACCTTTGGGTTCGGTTTGGGCAACGCGACGCGGGACGAAGCCACATTGCATCGCGAAGACGCTTGCGGCCCCGATTCGTGAGTCCCGATGGCGAATGAAAGAATTTGCCGCGAGAGATATCGGTGGAAAAAATTTAAACAATTTATGGTGTTATAAAATTTCCCGGTGCGAGCGTTCGAATGTCGCGACTGCGGCGTGCCCTTCCTCGTCGGCGGGTGAGGCGAGTACGCCGCCCGATCGGGCCCAAGCATGGAATTGCCAATTCGAATCGCCATCGCGGCGTGCGCCGAAGAAAACGATCGCGGGGAGGCCCCGGCGCGCGAGCATCGCCGATACCGCCAGCGCTTGGGGCAAGCAGACGGCGCCGAAGGGAACCCGCGGGGCCGCGCGGGCGACGGCGCGTCTGATCGCGCGGACAATTTCGATGTCGCTCGCCCGGTCGTTTGTTGCGGCGTTCGGTCCGCGCGCTTCCAGACCGTACGAGCGCAAGACTCGCTCGAAAGGAAGTACCTTCAACGCGATACGCACGGATGCAAGTCGCAGCCAGGCCTCGATGACCAAGGCCCGATCCGAAGGCGGCAAAGCAAAAAACCTAATAAAAATCCGCATCCGCGATGCACCGGAAATCCTGATAGGGCGCCGTCGTTCCGCGCCTTTGCGTCAGCCGCGCGCGACGACCAGCACCATGTGCCCGAACCAGAATTCGGGCAATATCCCGGCGAGAAGGCGCCCCAAAAGGTTGAGCTTCGGCGCTTGGTTGCCGTCGTACCGGCCAACCAGCGGCCCAAAGACCTGGTAGAGCCGATCCGCGCCATAGAGGACGCGGACCGTTTCGGCTGTGAAGCCGGCACGTTCGGCGAGTTCGGCGAGCTGTGCGGCGGTGAATCGGTACTCGTAAAAATATCGGCCGGTGGTGGGGGAGAATCCGTATTTCACCGGCAGGCCGCGCCAGCGCGCGCGTTCTATTTGTGCGATCCGTTCGCGAACCTCGGCGGCCGCGAATGCGGCCGGCTTTTTGCCTAGAAGGCGGCGCAGCAATTGGCTGGCGTAGATACGATGCAACACGGCGTCTTTCAGGCGCTCGAGAGCGAAAGACGGGTTGGCGTGCGGGACGGTCAGCAGCAATACCCCACGCGGCTTCAGAACGCGGCGCATTTCGGCCATCGCGGCTTCGGGCCCGTGCGCGAGATGCTCGATGACGCCCAGCGATAGGATCGCGTCAAAACGGGCGTCGTCGTAAGGCAGCCGTTCCACGTCGCCGTGGTCGAACGGGATTTCGGGCCAAAGGGCGCGGAAGCGATCGACGTCGGCGCGGTTGAGCTCGATCCCCGTTACGTCGTAGCCGAGCTCGGCGAGCGCTTTGAGCCAGCGCCCGGATCCGGCACCGGCTTCCAGCACTTTGCCGCCGATGGGCACATGGGCGCGTAAAATCGGCATCAATGCGTCGTCGGCGCAGGATGCGATCAACGCCGCGAGATCGCGTTCGGAGAAATCGAAAACAATCGTCGAAGGCGCGGGGCGAGAAGACATAAGGCGAAATGCATTCCTCGAGGTCGGAAAACCCGTAAAGCGGCGGAAATTTAGCATCGAAGACCTTTTTTCGAGAACGTTCGTTTCGCGGATGGTATTTGCTTCGCGAACGCGAATAGCGGAAAACAAGCCATGAATTCGGGTGTTGCCGCCCAAGCGCGGACATTGATCGGCTATTCGGGCGCACGCGTCGCGGGCGTCTTGACGCTCGGCGCCGCGACCTCGATCGCCGAAGGTGCCGGGTTTCTGGCGCTGGCGAAGTTACTTGGCGCGTTCGGGTTGCTTGACGGCGGCGCGGTTACCTTCGCGCCGTTGGGGGCCGCGCTGGGCTTCTATATCCTCTTCATGGCGGCGGTGTCGCTGCTCGTCCGCTGGCGGATTCTCGCGGCGAACCGGCTGCGGAGCGACTTCACCGATCGCTTGCGGTTGGAGGCCCATCGCGCGTTGCTGGCCGCCGATCCGGACGGCCGGCCGAAGGAAAACACCGCGCGGATCGTCCAAACATTGACCGCGGATGCGATGCGTTGCGCAGCCGGCGTCGAATCCTTGCTGGGCGTCGCGGCCCAAGCGATACAGGTCGGGATATTGCTGGCGGTGGCGTTCGTCCTTTCCTTCGAAACGACGCTGCTGATCGCCGTGCTGGCGGCTCTTCTGTTTCCGCTCACCCGCGCGCTCGATCGGCGCGCACGCGCGGCGGGCGTCGCTTTGGGGGATGCGCTGCGCGCGCTCGCGGCGAGTTTGGCGGACGATTCCGCCGGATTGCGGGCGATCAAGATGTTCGGTGCGGAAACCGTGCGCGGTGCCGTTTTTGCCCGGCATGCTCATCGGGTAAGCGCTATCGTCGCGAGCCATGCGGCAGCGATGGGGGCTGCGCGCGTGGCGGGTATCGGTTTGTCGGCCGCGGCGGTCGGCGGCTTGCTGGTTTACGCGGTGTTTTTGCGCGACGTCCCGCTCGCGCAGGCGCTGGTCCTCGCCGGCGTCACCGCACGCCTTGTGGCCGCGACCGTCCGCGTCCGGGAAAATTGGCGGAATGCGGTCCATAACGCCCCGGCTTATGAGGCGCTGAACGATCTCGCGCGCGCCGCGCCGATGGCGCCTGCCGCACCGTTCGTCGCGCGGGCGGCGAATCCGCTCGCGAAGGGAATCGCGTTGAACGATCTTGCCTTCGATCACGGGCAATCATCCGTCTTCGCCAATGTCGCGGCCGAACTGTCGGCCGGCGCGATCACCCTGCTCACCGGCCCGTCGGGTGCGGGAAAATCGACCTTCGCGGATATCCTTGCGGGGCTGCGCGCGCCGACGCGCGGCACGATTACGGTCGATGGCGCGACGGTGGACGACGACGGCCGTCCGGCATGGCGCCAGCGTGTGGGCTACGCCATGCAGGACGCGTTCCTGTTCGACGACACGATCCGCGCCAATCTGATGCTGGCCGATGCCCACGCGGACGAGGCGGCGTTGCGCCGCGCGATCGGCCTTGCCGCCGCCGATTTCGTTTGGACGCTGCCGCAAGGGCTGGAGACGCGCGTGGGCGAGCGGGGGACGCGTCTATCGGCGGGGGAACGTCAGCGTCTTTGCCTTGCGGCGGTGTTACTGCGCCGGCCCGATTTCCTGATATTGGACGAAACATTCGCGCCGCTCGATCCCGCGACGGCGGCGACAGTGGCGGCCGGTTTGCGCAGTTTGTCGGCGACCACGACCATCTTGGTGATCGCGCATCGGGAAATTCCCGATCTAGCGCCGCGCGCCGTCTATCGCCTTGCCGAGGGGCGGCTGACGCGCATTACCGATTGAGTTTCGGCGCGCCGTATTTCTCGCGCAGCAACGGCACGATGCGTTCGATATCGCGTTGGACCTCGGGATAGGGCCCGGCCGCCGCTAGTGCGACGGGCACCATGCCAGCGAAATACGCGATTTCGGCGATGCTGCCCGGTTCCCATTGCCAATGCCGAAGGATCTGAACGCCGATCGCCGCTTGGTCGGCCGCGTCCGCATGCGGCCACAGGAATAGCGCGGTGCGCGTCCGCAACGGCATGATCGAAAACTCGAACGGGCCTGTGCGTATCGACATTGCGACGGCATGCGCCGCCTCTTCCAAACGGCCGGTATTCGCCGCCGCCGTGGCGAGGCGATACCAAGCGAAGGAATCGCCGGGAGCTTGGGTCAGCGCGTGGTTCGCGTTGCGCCTTGCCGCTTCGAGATTAGGCCGCAGAAAGGCCGATTGCGTCGGGTTGGCGGCGAGCAACATCCAGGCGCGTGCCGAATCGGCCGAAGCCCGCGCGACGGTGTTCGCGTTTCCGATACGCTCCAACTCGATCGCCGCGCGTTGCAGCGATTCCGGCGGTGTGGGCAGGCCATTGGTCGCCCGATCCACGTCGGCAACCCAGATCTGCCGCTCGATTTCGCCGGGCAAGTGCCAGCCCGCACCGACGATCAGCACCGCGCCGAGCAGGACGGAAATCGCGCCGCCGGCTCGATCGCGCCTATTTGCCGTAATAGCCACGATACTTGCCGTAATAGTGGCCGACATCGCCTTAACCGTAGGCGGCGTGTTTGCGGACGTTGACGCGCGTCAGCAGAAGTCCCGCGATCGGGGCGCCCGCGGCCGCGAGGGTGCGTAGCGAATCGATCACGGCGGCGCGCGGCGTCGAATTCCAGCGCACGCAGAACAGCGCCGCATCGGCCAGCGGGGCCACGACCTGGGCGTCGGCGACGGGCATCGTCGGCGGACAGTCGAGGATCACGACGTCGTAGATCGCCTTGGCTTCCGCCACGATATGGGCGAGCGCATCGGCGCCGTTGGGAATCTCGGCCTCGTGGCCGGCCGTTCCGCGCGCGACCAGTACGTCGACATCCGATCGCGGATCGCGGATCGTCGCTTCGGTCAGCGCGACCGCGCCGGCGATCACGTCGGTCAGGCCCGATTGCGGCGCCACGCCGAGCATGCGCGCGACCGTCGAACGGCGAAGATCGGCGTCGATCAGCAATGTGCGCTTCGACAAGCCCGCCGCCGTGCGCGCCAGGCTCAGCGAGGTGAGGCTCTTGCCTTCCTCGGGCACCGACGACGTCACGAGGACGACGCCGATCTCGCGCCCCTTCGTGGCGCTGCGCAGGCTGAACCAAGCGATGCGGAAGGCTTCGGCGTAACCCGAGCCCGGTTTGTCGACGATATGGTTGTTGACGTTGCGCCCGGGCATCGTCGCGATCGCGGGGATCATGCCGACGACCGGATAGCCGGCGGCCGATTCCAGCTCGTCGCGGGTGCGGAACGCGTCGTCAAAACGCTCGATGACCAGCGCCAGCGCGACGCCGATGGCGAGCCCGGCGAGCAGCGCGCCGGCCAGGATCAGGCCCTTTCGCGGCGCCGAGGGCGCGCGCGGTTCGCGCGCTTGCGAAATGATCCGCGAGTCCGATTGCTGGATGTTTTCCTGCTCGCCGGTTTCTTTGAAGCGCGCGAGGAAGGATTCGTAAAGCGTGCGGTTCGCCTGGGCCTCGCGCTCCAACTCGCGCAGGCGCACTTCCGAACCGGCTTGGCGCAGGACCTGGCCTTCGAGGTCGCGGCTTTGCCGGGAAAGGCTCGCCTCGCGCTCGCGCAGCACGGTCAATTCGCTGCGCATCGTCTGCGCCTGCTTGCGCACTTCCGTCGTGATGGCCGTACGCGCGGTGGCGAGTTCGGAATTGCTCTTGGTCATCGCCGGGTGGTTGGCGCCGTAGCGCAGGCGAAGTTCCGCGTTTTCCCGCGCGAGCTGGGATTCCTGCTCCTTCAGGCGCTGGAGGAGCGGCGAATCCAGGACTTCGTCGGCGGCATCGACGCCGCGGTTCTCCCGCAGCAGCGCTTCGAGCCGGGCCACGCGCGCTTCCTGTTCCGTGCGGCGCGATTGGACCAGGATCACTTGGCTCGCGACTTCCTGCAGGCGCTGGGTGTTGATCTGCACGCCGCGCGTTTCGATCATGCCGATGCTGGTGCGATAGGCGGCGACCGCGCTGTCGGACGCGACGACGGCTTGGCGCAATGTGTCGAGCCGGTCGTTGAGCCAGGCGGATCCCCGGCGCAGCGCGTCGAAGCGCGCTTCGAGCTGTTCGTTCACGTAGGCTTCGGCGAAGGCGTTGACGATGCGCGCCGCCTTGCGCGGATCGTTCGACGTGAAGGAGATGTTGATGACGAGCGACTGCGGCACCGCCGACGCCTGGAGACGCCCGCTCACCGCGTTGACGACGGCGGCACGGCGGCGCGTTTCGCGCGTATCGGGATCGATCGCGGGCGGCTCGTTCGGGGGGAAGATCGCGGCGAACGCCTTGTTCGCGGTCTCGCGCAGGAAGTCGAACGCGTTTTCCTCGGGCGGGCGCAGCGAGGCGTCGAACTCCGGGTCCGAAAACAGGTCGAGTTTCGCGGCCACGCGCTCGGCGAGTCCGCGCGAGCGGATCACTTCGGCTTCGCTGATGACGGTGACCTGCAACGGCGCCATCTGCGACAGGACCTCGCGCACATCGACCACGCGCTGGCGGCGCGCGTCGAGCATGACGGACGACGTCGCCGTATACACCGGCTCGATCCGCGAGACGAAGGCCCACGCGACTCCGGCGAACAGCAAGCCGCACAGCACGATCAGCCAGCGCCGCCGCCACAACGTGCGCAGCATTTGCCGCAAATCGATCTCCAAATGCGCTGCGGAGATCGGGCGTTCGTTGATACGGATATTGGTCAGCGTCGGCTCCGGGGCGGGCGTGAAAAAAGCGGGGAAACCTACCACGCGCCGCGCGCCAGCAAAACCGTCCGGACGGTTTCCGCAAGCACATGAAGATCGAGCCAAATCGACCAATTTCGGACGTAGTACGTGTCGAGATATTGCTGACGCTCGATATCGCTGTCGCTGCGCCCGGCGACTTGCCACAGCCCGGTGATGCCCGGCCGCACCCGCCGGCGCAAGCGCCGCGCTTCGGGCCGTAAACGTTCCGCGTGATAGGCGGGCAAAGGCCGCGGTCCGACCAAACTCATCTGGCCGACGAGCACGTTCCATAGCTGCGGCAACTCGTCGATGCTGAAGCGGCGCAGGAACCAGCCGACGATCGGCACGATGCGCGGATCGTCGCGCAGCTTCATGTGCCGGTCCCATTCGGCGCGCGCACCGAGCGAATCGGCGAGGACGCTGTCGAGTTCGGCGTCGGCGCCCTGGCGCATCGTGCGCAACTTCCACATCGCGAATGGGCGGCCGTCGAAGCCTTCGCGCGTTTGCAGATAGAAGGCCGGGCCCGAAGAAACGAGGCGGACGGCGAGGGCGGCCATCGCCACGACGATCGCGGCGAAGGGCGTCAGCAGCACGGTTAGCGCGATATCCGCGCAGCGCTTGATCGCGCGATTGCGGCCGACGAGAAGATTGCGCGGCGTTTCCAGCGCGATCGTACCGCCGATATCGCGCACGGAAACCCACAGGCTCTGCCGGCCGCCGAACGACGGCACGATGACGATCCGCGCGAAGGGGAGGTCTTCGAGCTCGGCGGTCGACGCTTCGCCGCCGCGTTCCTCCAAGACGACCAGCAGGGCGTTCTTGGCGCCGTCGCGCGCGGCATCCTCGATCGTGTCGTACTCGGCGATCGCACGCCAGCCAAGATCCCGGTCGCGCAGCAATGCCGCGGCGAAGGATCGGCGCCGCTCGGGCGTGCCGCATAGAATGGCCGGCGCGCCCCAGGCGGGAAGGCGGGCCAGCAAGGCGCGGGTCAGTGCGGCACCCAACGGACAAGCGACCAAGGCGAGCGTGGCGGTGCCCAGCAGCAAGCCGCGCGACCATTGCCCGTTCTGCGCCAGATAGTCGAACGCGATCAGAAAGGCGAAACCGGCGACGACGATCGTCGTGCGCGTGCGCAATCTTTCCACGGGCGTGGTCCCGTAGGCGGGATAAAGCCCGGCGACCGCGAACGCCACCGGAATGGCGGTCATCGCGACCAGGACCTGCAGCAACATTTGCGGCGAAATGCCGATGGGGAACACATCGCGCAGCGACAGCCGGACGGCCGCGGCCGTCAGCACGCAGATATGAAGGATCACGAGATCGGCGAGGGCCATCGCAACGCCGACGACGAGCCCGCGCGAAGCGGGTTCAGAAGCGGCGTTCAAGCACCTTCACCACGTCGCCGGGTTGCAGCGGGGTGCGTTCGTTCGCCGCGTATTCGCGCTGTTCGCCGTCGACTTCGCGCACAAGCACGAGACCGTCACGGCGC
Source organism: Tagaea sp. (assembly GCA_965228135.1). Taxonomy (GTDB): domain Bacteria; phylum Pseudomonadota; class Alphaproteobacteria; order CACIAM-22H2; family CACIAM-22H2; genus Tagaea. Next base: position 1,431,089 of record OZ245798.1, on the reverse strand, counting down.
GCGCGATAATCGAAGCCACCGGCCCTGGCGATCGCGCCGAGCACGGTCAAGCCCACGGTGTACGGGAATTCGCCGGGCTGGCGCACTTCGCCAAGCACGTAAAAGGGACGGAACGTCTGCACCTCGACCGAGACCTGGGGCGACCGCAAATAGCCGCCGCGCGACAAGGCTTCCTCGATCCGCTCGGCGACGATCTTCGCGGTCACGCCGCCCGCACGAACGCTGCCGATCAGCGGAAAGGCGATATTGCCGCTGGGATCGAGCGTGAAATCGCCCGACAAAGTCTGTTCGTTGAAAACGATCACCCGGATGCGGTTGCTGGGCTCCAGCAGATAGCCATCGAGCGAGGTCGTCAGGCGGGTCGGGGCGAGTTCGCTTGGCATGCTGCCGCCCGCGCATCCGGCGATCAACAAAGCGACGGCCATCAGCGCCGCGCAAAGCCGCGCGGGAACGCCGCGGCGCGTCACATCCGCACTCCCAAGCGCAACATGGTGGTCGTCTGGTTAAAGCCCGACACGACGGCGGCGCTGTCTGCCATACGCTTGCGATAGCCGACTTCGCCTTGGGTAAACAGATTGGCGTTGAAGGCGTAGGTCAGCGATCCGCGCGTTTCGAACCCGTAGGACGGCTTGTCGGCACCGATATACTGATCTTTAAAAACGGACCCATAGCCGGTGACGATGATGTTGCGTTGGAGTTCGCGACGGGCAAGCAGCGACGCCGATGTGCGCATGATGCCCGAGACATTGGTCGTCGTGCTTTCCAGGACCTCGCGGTCGATCGACGGCACGATCAGCGTCTGACGATCCGGCGTCCAGTTCAACGTGACCTTGACGGCGAGCCCCGACGGATCGCGCAGCGCGGGGCTTTCGTAGTTCTGGCGCAAATAGCCAACCAAGAAATCGCCGCGAATAAGCTGGCTGATATCAACCCCCGCACCCGTATAGACGGCGAAGCCTTCGCTATCGCGCTTCACGTTGCCGAAATTGACCGACGATTCGTAGGCGCGCTTGTTCAACACGCCGTACCCGACCGCGTAGTAGCCGGGGAACATTTCGTAGGCGGTCCGGCCGGTGAGCTTGTACTCGCTGCGGTCACGGCGCGAATTGAGCGTCGTCGTACCCGCCGCCGTCTGCACGTTACCGAACTGCATCTGATGGCGGCTGAATTCCCCCGAATTGATCCAAGCACCGCCGGATGTCCGCCCGCCGAACGTTTGGATATTGCCGTTAACGGGCGTCGGATCCTTGCCGCTGGTCGCGTCGGGGCTGCCGCGATCTTCGTGCTGCCAATAGGCGGAGGCGGCAGCCGTAAGCTCGGTGCCGCGGGACAGATCGTAGCGACCGTCGAATCCGAAGCGGCCGTTTACCTGATCGTTCGCCGTTTCGCGGCGGTAGAAGAGCTTCTCGATATCGCCGAAGAAATCAAATTTGTGCAGGTTCAAACGCGATTGGGCACGGAACCCCGCCTTGTTTTTGCTGACCCAATCGCTGACGGCGTTGTTCTTCGTCGCGTAGATATTGTTCGAATAGATCGCTTCGGTGGTGGCTTCGGGATAAACGAGGAAGCTACCCGCCTCGATGCCCTTGGGCTGATATTCGTCGGCCAAGCGCTGCTGATCGGGGCTTGCGGCCGGATTGGTGTCGGTCAGAATTTCGCCTGCGACGCGCGACGTATTACCCAAACGACGCGGATCGGTGCCGGAGGTCGTCGTTCCGTCCGTGAAGGTCGATGCCGGCTGCGCGACGGCCGTGCCTGCAAGCATCACGAGGCCGATGCCGAACGCGGCGGATTGCACGAAACTACGCATATCGATCGGACGTCGGCGACAAGCCATGATTATCCTAGAACTACGAGCGCTACGAATCGCTGCAAAATATATCCCAATTGGCGGAAAGAAAACACTTTCCTGGCCACGGCTATGCGTGGATGAAATCCAGTTTATCTTCCCATAGCGCCAACACGGTCAGCACACCGGACGCATAGGCGCCCGTGTCGATTCCAATACGATTGGGCCGGACATCCGGATACTCTGTGATTGTATGTCCGTGAACGACGCGAAACACGAAGCGTTCTGTTTTGGACGGGAAAATTTCTGGCTCCGACAGGAACGGCTCGCGGATCCATAGGAAATCTTGTGGGTCTTGCCGCTCGAATGGGATGCCGGGGCGGATCCCGGCATGGACGAACAGGTAGTCGCCGACGAATTTACGATATTCGGTGCGGCGGAGAAAATCGAGATGCATGGCTGGCATGCGCGCACGCATCTCGTCGCGGATCTCCGACAGCGGTCGATCGGCGGCGGCAATTCCATAGCTCGCCAAGGCAGCGACACCGCCGTAATTCAACCAGGCGGAATCGGGGTTTGGGGAATCGAAAAAATCCAGCATGGCTTGCTCGTGATTGCCGCGCAGGAATGTCGGTACGAAATCAGCGAAGCGATGAGTCAGAAGATACTCGATCGTCCCGGCGCTATCTGGCCCACGATCGACATAGTCGCCGAGAAAGACGATCCGTCGTTCCAAGGCTGCGGGAAACTTCGCCGCATGCTGGAAGATCGCGTCGACGGCTTGTTTGAGAAGATCGAGACGGCCATGGACATCCCCGACGGCATAGACGATCTCGCCATCGGGAATTCTATATTTGCGCGAGGATTGGCTCGGCTTTTCGCTGGTGGCGCCGGCTAATCGCCGCCAAAGACCCGCGATCAAGACGGGCTTGCGTTGAAGTTCTGCCGGGTCGTTTCGACGGAAAAGGGGGTCTCGGTAGGGTTTGCCGACTGCTGCTGTTGTGCCTGCTGTGCCGGCTGCTGCGTCTGCGTCGCAAGAATGGCGGCGACTTGCGATGCGTTCGCCGCATTGGCCGTGTTCAGCGCGGGGTTTGTGCTCGCGGCGTTGAGCGTTTGCGAGACTGTCGCGGCCGCTGCTGGCACGTTGGCCGCAACAACGCTGCTGGTGACCGCCGAATAGGCGTTGGCCATGACTTGGATCGCGGCTGCCGGGCTAGCGGCATAGACGGTCGGGTTCGACACGATCTGAGACGCGCTGACGGCCATGGCGGCGACCGCTTGCGGCGCCACCTGCTGTGCCGCCGGATTGATGATAATCCGCGCGGCAATCGTGACGACCTGCATCGTCTGGTTCGGCGCGGCGTTCTGCGGCGGCGCGGCGGAGACGACCTGTACCGCCGCCGCGGCGGCTGCGACGGCCGCTTGCGGATTGGTAGAGAGCAATTGCTCCGCGCGCTGGATCACAAGCGCGGCGAGCGTGGCGGCCTGGGTCGGGTTGCCGGCCGACAAAACGTTGATGGCTTGAGTGATGGCCGCTTGGTTGCCGGAGAGAACCGCCGCGTTCAGGGCGGGCGGCAATTGGACCGCACCCTGTTGCGCGGAAGCGCCGCCGGGAATCGCGAAGAAAGCGACCGCCAAGGCCGCCGCGATCAACCAATTGCGAAATCCACGCATCGAATTCTCCTAAAATCACGATTTGGTCGATGTTAACGGATCGCAAACTTCGCCGCAACAGCGTCACGCATGGCGATGCGCAGCGGCGCGAAGGGATGGAACCACAGCGCTATCAACGTCGCGCCGCCGGTCACGAGAATCATCGCCCAGGCCGACATCGGTCCGCCGGCAATACTTGCGGCGGCGTGCGTCGTCGCGATCGCGACAAGGGCGACGAAGGCGATCGCGGCCGCCGCGCCCATGACGGCCGTCGCCGCCGCGCGTGCACCGGTGCCCGTGACCCGGGCGGCGACGATCAAGCCCGCGATCTGGAGCGGCGCGTCGACCGCCACGACGATCAACGCCATTTCCGCCGCCGTGTCGGGGCGCAGCAGGAACAACGCGGCGGCACCGGCGATGAGAAACAGCCCCTGTATCAGTGCGCGAATGCCCAGCGCGCCTTGCGCTTCGCTGACCCCGCCATTCGCGACGCCGGCCCCCCGCAGCAATCCCCAAACGGCCAGAACGGAAAAACACGCGGCCGCGTCGGTCCACGCCGATCCAAGCACCAGGGTCACCAAGGCCGGGCCCGCGACGATCGCCAGACATGCGATCGCGCCATGGATCGTGAGGATCGCGGCGAGGCCGGTCAGCCAGCGTCGTCGAATCGATTCGGGATCGCCTTGCGCTTGCGCGTAGGCCGGGAACAAGACCTGCGCGCTGGCGATGGCGAGCAGCTCCATCGGCACGATCGACAACGCCATGGCGCGATCCCACAACCCGGTCTGGGCGGCACCCGCGAAGACGAGCGCAAGGGGTGCGAGCGCATGGAACCCGGCGCTGTCGAGAATCCGCAACGCCCAGAACCACGCGGCTTCCGCCCGGATCGCGGTATCGGGAACGCGCGCTTCGCGCCAGGGATGCGGGCCCGCGCGCAGCGCGATCGCGGCGCCGATCGCCGCTTGGGCCAGCGTGCCCGCGACCAAGCTCCACGCACCGGCCCCCATCCACGCCAGCGGGATCGCAACCAAACCTTGGCCGCCGATCAGCGCGCCCAGCGATTGCGCCGCCAACGCGTCGAAACGCAGATCGTTGCGCAGCAGCGCCGTCGCCACTTGGCCGATCGCGCCGATCGCGGGCGCGAAGCCAAGTGCGCGCAAAATCGCGGGGCCGGCCACCGGATCGGCGCCGGCCCAGGCGCAAAGCGACGGGGCCAGCGCCCAGATCGCGGCGGCCAGAATCAGGGCCCCCGCCAAGCCGCCCGCGAACAAACCGGCGAGCGAGCCGTCGTCGAGCGTTCGGCCGCGCCGCGTCGTCAGCGTGACGATTCCGAAATCCGCGAGATAGGACATCAGCCGCATGGCGCCGGCGGCGGCGGCGAACAATCCGTATTCGGATTGTCCCAACAGCCGCGCCAGCGCGGCCGCGAAAGCCATTTGAAGGACCGCCCCCGCCGCCGTCGAGAAATGGCTGGCCGCGAACGCGCGACGCAGGCGTCCGGCCATCGCGGCGGCGTCGAGCGAAGGTTTTGTCATTGCGCGCGATGATGCGATACTTATCCGCACGCGCGCAATCCCGGCGATCCGACATCCGTATGCTTCGTAGATTTCATTTCCACTGTTTCTGCTTGGTCCTCGCGCTCGCACCGCTGCCGTTCGCTTCGAACCGCGCATGGGCTTGGACGTCGCTGGCGCTGCTCGTCGGCATTCTTTGCGTCACATGGCCGGTCGCCCTGCGCGGCGAGAAGGATCTGCCGCGCATGCCGGCTTCGCGCTTCGCCGTGCCGGGCGTTCTATTCGGCGCGGCGCTGCTCTGGGGGTTCGTCCAGACGCTGACCTTCGCGCCGGTGGAATTTCAGCATCCGCTGTGGGCGCAAACGGCGCATGCGCTCGGCCGCGTCGTGGAGGGCAGTATCGGTCTCGATCCCTTGGCTGCCGAAAGCCGCGTGCTGCGGCTATTGGCCTATGCCGGCATTTTCTGGATCGCGGCGCAGCATGCCGCGTCGGGGCGCCGGGCGCGGGTGCTGATCGATGTCTGCGCCGTTATCGGCGCGATCTACGCCGTTTATGGCCTCGTGGTTTTCGTGTCGGGCAGCGAGACCATTCTCGGCTACGACAAATGGGCCTATCACGGCTATCTCACTTCGACCTTCGTGAACCGCAACCATTTCGCGACCTTCGCGGGGTTGAGCGCGCTTTGCGCGGCTGCGGCTCTCGCGCGACGTCTTGAAGACGGTGCGCGCGTTTGGTCGGCGCTGCTGCGTCGCGACGCGCTGCTATATGTGGCGGCGCTGGCGTTGTCGTTGGCGGCGTTGTTCGCGACCGCGTCGCGCGCGGGTATCGCCGCGACCGCCGCCGGGTTCGCGGTCTGGTACTTGTTCCGCGTCGATACGACGCCCGCGCGGCGCTACGCGGCCTTGGCCGGGATCGCCGCCGCCGCCGCCGCGGCATTGTATTTCGTTTTCGGCTGGCGCAGCGAAGGCACGTTGGACGAAAACTTCGAGACGCGCATGCGCGTTTATCGCGCGACCGTCGCGTTGATCGAGGCGCGGCCGTGGCTCGGATACGGGCTGGGTTCCTTCGGCGCCGCCTTCGCGACCCTGCGCACGCACGAGATCACGCAAACCTGGACCGAAGCGCATAACGTCTATCTCGAATTGGCGCTCGAATTCGGGATCCCCGCCGCGACGGCGTTTCTGGGCGCGCAAATCTGGATCGTCGGCGTTTGCGTGCGCAAATACGCCAGCCGCATCGCCGTTGTGACGCTGGGCGCCGCCGCGACGGTGGCGCTCCATTCGACGATCGATTTTTCGGCGCAGATTCCGGCGGTGGCGGCGTTGTGGGCGGCATTGCTCGGTGCTGGTTACGGCCGGGCTTCGGTTCGCGCATGAGGATCGGGCTCGCGGGGCCTTGCGATCTGTCGTTGCTGGCGCCGCGACTGAATTCGGCGGCGGGTTTGCCGCCGGGTCTGGGCGGGCCGATCCTGCCGCTGCTCGCCGGCGGCTTTCGGGCGCTGGGCGACGACGTGACGATCTATACGCTCGACGAATCCGTCGCGACGCCGACGCGGTTCGACGGGCCGGGCTTGCGCGTTTGGGTCGGCCCCTATCGTTCGCGCCATCGGATGCGCGACTTTATGCGTGCCGAGCGCCATGCGATCCGGGACATGATCCGCGCCGATCCCGTCGATGCGGTCAGCGCATGGTGGAGCTACGAATTCGCGCTGGGCGCGATGGCGTCCGGCATTCCAACGATGGTGAGCGTGTGCGACTGGGCGCCGGCGGTGCTGCGCCATTCGCCCGATCTTTATCGATTGGGACGTTTGGCGATGTCGTTCGCGTGTTTCGCGCGCGCGCGCGATCTCGCGGCCGTGTCGCCGCCTATCGCAAAGCGGTTGCGGCGCTGCGGCTTGACGGCGCCGGTATTGGGGCAGCCCGTGCCCGATCTTTCCGCGCTACGCGTGGCGGCGAAGGCGCCCGACGCGCCCTTCGTCTTCGTCGGCGCGGGGTTCGGGCGGCTCAAGAATCTCGCGACGCTATTGCGGGCCATGCCGCGCGTGCGCGCGCGTTTGCCGGGCGCGCGTTTGTCGGTTTTCGGCGACGATCACGGGCCGGGCGGCGCTTCGGAAACCTGGGCGCGCGCGCAAGGCCTCGCCGACGGAATCGAATTCATCGGCCCGCGTCCGCAAAGCGAGGTGTTGCGCGCGGTCGCGCAGGCGCGCGCTTTCGTCCATCCTTCGTTGGAGGAATCGTTCGGCCAAGCGCCCGCCGAAGCGATGGCGCTGGGCACGCCGGTGATCGGCCATATCCGTGCGGGCGGCGTGCCGTGGTTACTGGAAGACGGCGCTTGCGGCGTTCTGATCGACGCGACCGATCCCGGCGCGCTCGCCGATGCGATGGTCGCGTTGGCGTCGGAGCCCGCGCGCGCCGCCGAACTCGCGCGGCGCGCGATCGATCGCGTCGAAGGGAGTTTCACGCCGCAAGCGGTCGCGCGTGGCTATCGCGACGCGTTACGCCGTTTGCTCGACAGCCGCGCGACGGCGACTTCGTAGGCGAGCAGGACGCCCGCGCGCGGCACGGTCGTCAGATAGCGCCGCCATAAGCGCGCGGGCTCGCTCGCCAAGCGGAACAGCCATTCGAATCCGGTTGCCCGTACGATGCGCGGCGCTTGCGGCTTGACGCTCGACAGAAAGTCGAACGCAGCACCCACGCCGACCAGCAAGGGTGCGTTCAGATGCGGCCGGTTCGCGGCCATCCACAATTCCTGTCGCGGCGCGCCGATCCCGACCCAAACGATATCGGCGTTCGCCGCGTTGAGTTCCGCGACATGCGCGCCGGTCTCATCCTCGGACCAGCCGCCAAAAGGCGGCGCCAGAGTCCGCACGATCACGGCGCCGGGATGTTCCGCCGCGATTCGGGCGCGCAACGCGGCGAGCGTGGTTTCGTCACCACCGAACAATGCGTGCCGCAAGCCGGGCCGGCCGAGCATCGCGCGCATGAAGTCGGGACCGTAGACGCGCGCGGCCGCCACGCCCCGCATCCGCCCCGACCAGACCAGCGGCATGCCGTCGGGAAAGGCGAAGCGTGCACCTTCCAATGCCTGCGCCACGGTCCGATCGTCGCGCGCGGCGAGCAGCAGGCGCGCGTCGATATGGCACGCATAGCCGCGTTCGCCTGAGCGGATGAACGTCTCCGCCGCCGCAACGGCTTCCGCGAAGGCCGGCATATCGATCCGCACGCCCAATACGGATAGCTGCGTGGTCATCGCGCCGTGCCGATCAAGTCGCGGTAAATGCCGAGCCGCGCGGCGATGGCGCGTTCGGGTGCGTACATCGTCTCGAAACGGTTGCGCGCGGCGCTTCCCAGCGCCGGGATCGCACTCGGATCGCGCGCCAAATCGGTGATCGCCGCGCGCCAGGCTCGGGCGTCGTCGGGCGGCACCAAGCGGCCGGCACCGCCCGCGAGCATTTCGGACGCCGCACCGCGATCGCTCGCCACGATCGCCATGCCGTGCGCCATGGCTTCCCCGACGGTCAGACCGAAATTCTCGTAGACCTGCGATGGAAAGAGCAGGACGGCGGCGGCGCGCATTTTCGCGGCGACGCCGGCCGCGTCGAGCTCGCCGTGCCAACGCCAAGCGGGCGGCGATGCGGCGCGTAGGCTCGGGGCGTCGGGCCCGTCGCCGACGATATCGAGCGGAACGTCGAGTTCGCGCCACGCGTCGAGCAAGACCCGGAGCCCTTTTTCGGCGCTGACGCGCCCGACCCACAGGAAGCCGTCGCGCATGCCCGTCGCCGGCGGCCCCGGATCGTTCAGGATCGGCGGCGCGATGCGAAGCCGCGCGCCGTCGTATCCGCCTGCGACGAAACGCGACGCGGCGAATTGCGACAGCGCGATATAGCGATCGACCGGATCGCCGGATCGGCGCTGCGCACGCTGCACGAGATTTGACGCCAGCACGGCGAAGGTCGCGTCGCGCCGGCCGCGATAACAAGCATGCGCGATCGCGGGCCAGCCCGTGGGTTTGTCGACGCAAGCTTCGCAAGGCCCGCCGTCGCGCGCGAGAAGGCCGTTCGCGCAGAGCGTCCGGTAGTTGTGCAGCGTGCGCACGACCGCGCAGCCCGCGTCTTTCGCGGCGCGTAACGCCGCGGGCGAGGGACGGGGAAAGATATTGTGGAAATGCACGATGTCAGGCCGCGCGCGCGCGATCGTTTCGGCCAGATCGGCGCTCGCGCGCCGGGACCAAACCGTCCCGAGGCCGAGGGCCAGACCGGTTCCCGACAATTCGCGGCTGTCGGAGAAATGCGTGGCGACATCGACCCCGGCCTTCGCCAAGGCCGCGCATTCGATTTCGACGCTGCGGTCTTCGCCGCCGCGATGACGATAGAAATTATGGACGATCAGCGCGCGCATGGCGCGATCTCCGCGACCGATGCGCGCCGCGCTTCGGGCCATGCGCGCACGAGGTCGGTCAGCGCTTGGTCGAGCGCGCCCCAAAGATCGAGCGCGTCCAATTCCCAGCTATGGCCCCAGAGATGGAACACGCCGTCGCGCGACGCGGCGAGACCGGCGAGCGCGCCCGTTGCCGCCGCCGGATCGCCGGCGCCGATGCGGCGCAATGCCGGGCCCAATCGCGCACCGAGATCGCCGCCGCGCGACAGGTTCCGGAGCAGCGGCACCGGCCCGTGCGGGAAAAACTGCATCGTCGTCGGCACGGCGAACGGATCGTTTCCCGCATCGAGCCGGAACATCCGCGTCGTGCGCGCATAGTCGAATTGCTTGGCGGCGAGCAAGCGGCCATGGTGCCCTGGCCATCCGCCGGGATAGGCGAAGCCGCGCACCGGCGCGCCGATCGCATCCTCGAGGAACTTCCTTCCGTCGCCGATCTGACGCGCGGCTTGAGCTTCGTCCAGCCGGTCGAGGCGCACATGATCCGCCGTGTGCGCAGCGATCTCGAAACCGAGCTTTGCCAGACGCGCGATATCCGGTGCGGCCATCGTCGCGCGCCCTTCGACATTGCGGCCCGGCACGAAGAACGTGCCGCGCAGCCTGTGCCGGATCAGCAAATCCGCGAGCCGCAGGTCGGACGGATGTCCGTCGTCCCAGGAGGTGACAATGGTCAGCGATCCGGTCATTTGCGCCGCGCCGTCACGCCGGCGTAGATCGCGAATTCGCGCGTTGGCATCAACGCGTCGATCAGCAGCGCGAGAAAGCCCAGCAGGTCGAACGGCGTCGAAAGCGCGCGGGCGAGCGCCAAGCGCGCGAGATCGCCGATCGACCGGCCGCTGCGCCAGCCATGCCGATTGCGCACGAGATAGACGAGCGGCAGCAACGCGGCCGTATACGTGATCCGATAGGCGAGCCCGCCATGCGGGCGCGATCGGATATCTTCGAATCCGGCGGCGGCCAAATCGCGCGCCATGCCGTCGGGCGTCCAGCGCCAAAGATCGTGCATGCGCGTGTCGGGCAACGAAATTGGATAGGTGATCAGCAGCAAGCCGCCGGGGGCGAGGACGCGACGCGCTTCGGCCAGCGCGCGTTCGGGATCCGCGAAATGCTGGATCGAATGGAAAATGCAGACGACCGCGGCGGAGCCGTCGCGCAACGGCAGGGCTTGCGCGTTCGCCGCCGCGTGCGGCAGCGCCGTGCCATGCAGATCGAGACGCCATAGCTTCCGTCCCGGAAAGGCGTTCGCCAGCGCCGTGGCGTGGGGCGCGTTGCCCGCTGCGACGTCGACGATGGGCCCGGCGGGCAGATCGGGGCATGTCGCGGCGTGCATGATGAAACGTGCGACGATCCAACGTTCGGGTGACGTCCAGCGGACGAAGGCGCGATAGGCATTTTGGAGCGTGCCGCTCATGCCGCCGCCCGTTTCAGGCCGTCGGCGAAGCGCCGCGCGGAATTGCGAACATCGAACGTATCGGCATCCGCGCGTGCACCGGCGGCAAGGCGTGCGCGCAATTCCGGCTGGTCAAGCAATCGGGCCATCGCGCGTGCCAACGATTCCGGTGTCAATTCGTCGGCCATGAACGCGTTGCGGCCATCGACGAGGTACTCGATTTCCGGACCATGGGCAGTTCCGGTGGCGCAGGTAACGACCGGCACGCCGTAACTCAACGCATGAACGGCGATCAGGCCGACCGCATCGGGCACGACGACGGCGTGGGCGGCGGCGAAGGCGACGGCCAAGCGGTCCTCGTCGAACTCGGCCGGTAGAAACCGCGCGCCCGTTTGGGGCGGATAGGCCGCTTCGAGCCGAACGCGCTCGGCGCCATCGCCGATCGCCACGAAAACGCAATTGTGGCCTTGGGCACGCAGCGTCGCTACGGCGCGCGCGGCGAGGTCGATCCGCTTGGCGGCGTAGAAAGCGCCGACGAACAGAAAGATCGGGGCTTCGGCGATACCCAATGAATCGCGCCAAGCTTGGATGTCGGTCGATGTCACTTGCGCATGCGCGCGCCGCGATCGTTCGACGTCGATCGTGTTGCGGATCACGAAGATCCGATCCCCGGCCACGCCGGCTTTACGGCATGCCGCGGCGCCGCCTTCGGTATAGGGCAGCACCGCATCGGCCATGCGCGCGAGCGCGCGCCGCGCCGCGCATTTGGCCCGGGCCAAAAGGCCGCCGTCGCTCCATAGCTGGTAATGGCCGCACAACGCGATGCGCGGCCGGCCGGTCGATAGCCGCGCCAGAATAACCAGCCAGATGCCGAGATCGTGCAGATGGAATCCCATCGCGGCGACGTCGTAGCCCGATCGCGCGACGGCCCATGATCCGGCGGACCAAGCGATGCGATCGCGTGCGCCCGGCCAATGCAGGTTTCGGCCGTAGCGGACGGGCAGCGCGAAGTCGCCGGGCCCCACGCGCCCGGATGCGCCCGCGCGCGCGGGGCCTGCGAAAATCGTCGCGTCCATATCCGCCATTTCGGCAAGCGGCGCCAATTGTTGGACGCGATAGGCGGGCAAAGTTCCTTCGAGCAGCGCCACGTTCGCGACGCCGGGGCGGCGTGCCAATCGTACGGTGACGGCCGCGCGCCATGCCGCAAGCGCATAGGTCGTGGCGAGCCATAGCGGCCACGCGCGACCGCCGTGGCGACGCGCGAAAACGCGCCACGCCGCGATCGGGTATCCGCGCGGGCCCAGGATCGCCCGCCAACGCTCGCCAAGCGTCGCGCGGGCATCACGCCACGGCGCGATCGAGTCGTTCGGCGCGCAATCGCCGACGGTGCCGGGCGCTTGCCGGATCGGCACGCCGGCCGCGCATGCGCGCAAACCGAAATCGGTGTCCGCCCCGCCCTGGGCGCCGATGAAAGCCGGATCGACGCCGCCGAGCCGCTCATGCACTTCGATGGGCACGAGCACGACATTGCCTTGGAACGTGTCGCAGGGGGGCGGTCGTTCGGCGACCGGAACGGGCGCGAACCGGAAGGGATGCGACGTCCGGATCTGGCCGCCATAGCTGCGCGCGCCCGTCGCCGGATCGCGGACCGCGCCGACGACGATGCCGCCGCCATCGGCATGCGTCGTCAACAGACGGGCCAGCGCATCCGAATCGAGGGTTACATCGTCGTTGAGCCACAGAAGAAAATCGGGCCGTTGGGCGGCGGCCGCGTCGAGGGCGCGGCGGATGGCGCCGCCCCACCAGAGCGTCCCGTCGGCGGCGATCGTATCGATGCCGGGAAAGACGCGATCCGCCGCGCGCGCCACGGGGGCCGCCGGATCGTCTTCGACCAATACGGCGGCGAGCTTCACGTCAGCGGGCAGAATCTGACGCGCGGCGGCGTGCAACGCCGCGAGCGTCGTCGCCGGCCGGCCATGGCAGGTCATGGCGAGAACGACGGAAATCATGCCGCGCGCGCGCGCGTCCGCGCGCCGACGGGGATCGTCGCGCGCCGCGCCATGCCGATCGCCAAGACGATCAACACGGATTGTTCGGGCGACGGGCTGTAGGGAATCCCGTAGACCAGGATCATCGTCAGCCAGGCGAGGGCGAGATTGCGGTCGGCGAGCGCGCCGCCGGCGACCTCGCCGCGCGCCAGGCCGCGAAGTGCGAGCAAGGGCAGCGCCAGCCATGCCGCGACCAGGATCGCGCCGCCGATGATGAAGGTTTCGATGTAGAAATTATGCGGCGAATTGACGATCAGACTATTGCCGATATAGCGCTCGTAGCCGACGCCGAAGCCGGATCCGAACAGCCAGGTGACCGGTCCTTGCGCGATCGCGCGCTGCGCCAGGATTTGCCAGCCTTCGACGCGCCAATCCAAGGTGCTTCGACCGGAGAGCGGCTCGCTCACGGCCGAACCGATTTCCGCGAAGAAATCCTCCCGGCCGAAACCGACGCCGAAAAACAGAATCAGCGCGAAGAAGAACGCGACGCCGCCCGCCGGCAGCAGCACGCGCCACGCGACGCGCCAATTGACCAGCGTCAGCACCACGACGGCCACGGCAAGCGTCGTCCAGACGCTGCGGTGATAAAGGAACAGCATCACCGGCAGGATGACGACGCTCAGCGGCTGGATCGCGGGGGACGGTTTTCCGCGCAGCCAAAGCGTCAACCCAACGATACCCGCTTGCGCCATCAGCATGGCGCAATTCGCGGGCAAGACGCGTTGCGCTTCGTAGAGCCGGGCGGCGGTCGGGCGTATGGTCGCAAGATCGAATTCCGGGAACGTCCAAAACGCGAGCGCCAAGCCGGTAAGCGCCACGCCGGCGACGAATACGAAACGTACGAGCGTGTCGCACGCGCTTTCCGGCCAGGGGTAACTCACCAGCAGGAATATCGCGGACGACAGATAGAAATAGTGCCGGAAGCCGTTCGCGGCGGGTTCGAGGCCGAACGCCGCCGCACCGCGCACGAACAGCAGCACGCAGATCGTCAAAAACGCCAGCGCCGCGACGTCGAACACATCGTGTCCGGGTTTGGCAAGAAAGCGCCACCCCCCGGCGAGCGCCAACATGGCCGCCAGCAAGTCGCTTGGCGAGACCTGCAAGCCGAAAACCACCATGCGCAGGTCGGTTTCGAGCTGCAACTCGACGATCCCGAGAGCGAAAATCGCCAGGACCGCCGGCCAGCGACTGACGGCGGCCAAGGCGGCGCCCAGGCCGACGGCGATGAAAATATAGATCGCGATGAATTCGTCTTCGATCACGTGCCTTCTCTAGCCGATGTGTCGTGCGCCGCCTAGCGTTTCGCCGTAATCTCCGCGGCGAACGATGCCGGAGCGGATTTTTGCGGGTTCTACACATCCTCAACGAGTTGCGCCATTCGGGGGCGGAAACCGCGCTCGCCCAGATGGCGCCCCATGCGGCCGGCGACGGCGTAAACGCCGAAATCTTGGCCGTCGTGGATGACGGTGCAGGCCCTTACGCGGCGAAGTTGCGCGCGTGCGGCTACACGATCCATACGCTGCGCTTCGCACGCGATCTCGGATTTCCGCTGCGGGCGCTCGAATTCTTCCGAACGAATCGTTTCGACGCCGTCCATATCCATTGCGAGCGCGCGAGTTTTTGGTTGGAAGCGGCGGCGTGGCTTTGCGGCGTGCGGCGGATCCGGCGTACGGTGCATGGGCATTTCCGTTTCGAGGGCGCGTTACGCCTTCGCCGGCGAATCCAGCGCGCCATCGCGCGCCGCGTGTTCGGTGTGCAGACCGCGGCCGTATCCGCGTGGGTCGCCGACAACGAAGCCGCGCGCTTCGGCAATCCGGCGCAGGTCGTTCCGCTTTGCGTGGATATCGACGCGTTCAAGCCGTCGTCTTCGGCCGCGCGCGCGGCGGCGCGCAGCGCCTTTGGCGTCGCCGACGGTGAAATTTGCGTCGCGATCGTCGGTGCTTGCGATCCGGTCAAGGCACATGAGGTGGCCTTCGCGGCGCTGGAGAAAGCGATGCGATCGGGTTTTCCGATCCGCGTTTTGCATGCCGGGAGCGGGGCGACCGAAGCGGACGAACGCCGCCTGGCAGGCGGGCTGGGCATCGCCGATCGCGTGTCGTTCTTGGGCGCGCGCGACGACGTACCGACGATTTTGGCGGCGAGCGACATATTTTTGATGCCGTCGCGGGTCGAGACGCTGGGGCTGGCGGCGGTGGAAGCGATGGCCGCGGGATTGCCTTGCGTGCTCGGCGCCGGCACCGGGATGGAAGCGTTGCGCGCATTCGGCGGCGCCGTCGAATGGGTCGCGAGCGATAGCGATGCGATCGCCGGCGCGATCGCGCGACTTTCGGACGCGGCTGCGACGGCGTGGCGGCCGCAGGCGTTGTCCGCATCGGATGCGATCCGCGCCGAGTTTTCGCCTTGCGCCGCTTGGGCGCGCTTGCGCGTGTTTTACGGAATCTAGCGCGTGAGGTCGCGCAAGGCGCGCCACGCCATCCGGAATGGCCGGATGACGACGTAGAGCCAACCCAGGCGCGCGGGAACTTGCGCGCCGTTCCAATCGAAAGGATCGGTAAGGACTGTGCGCAATTCGTCCGTTCGCGCGCGCCAGCCATCTTTGAGATTCAAAAGATAGAGGCGACGATTCCAGCGCCGGCGTAACGCGCGAAATCCGGTTTCCGGCGGCGGCGTCAACGCGAATTCGCCGTCGAAGAAATTCCGCACGAAGCGACGAGAATCCTCGACGGCGCGGCGATCCGGCGGCGGTTGAAGGCCGAGCCATTCGGCACCGAGTGTCAATGCGAGCGCCATCGGCCGCCCAAGCCCGTGGGCTTGGGCTTGTGCCAGCAGCTCGGCCGGTCCGCCGCGTGCTTGCGCAAGCCGGGCCAGATCCTCCAGCCAGATCAGCCGTTCCCAGCAATGATCGGCGCCGTGCACGCATAAATACGGTGCGAGCATTTCGTCGGGCAGGGTGGCGATCTTGGTCCCGCCCACTCGCGCGATCTTCCGCCCCTGCCACAACGCGTCAAAGCGCGTTTCCAGGCGCGAGGGATTGAGGGTGAAACGTTGCTGGATTTCAACGATGGATGGACGCGTGGCGTGACGCAAGACGAGTTCGCGCTGATTCGCGCCGTCGCCGAACCGCAGCAAATGGTCCAGATCCCCCTGGATGGGACGATAACCTTGGCTATGCAGACATTCGGCGGCTCGGCGGAATTCGGCGGGCGCCACGAGAAAGTCGATGTCGCCGACGCCGCGCGTGTCGACCGCGCCGTAGAGTTCGAGCGACAAGGGGACCCCTTTGAGGACCATTGCGCGTATCCCGGCGGATTCGAGATCGGCGCTCAACGCCGCTAGTTCGGCGGCCATTTCCAACGCCGCAACGGCCTGCTTGCGCCGTCGGCGCGCCGCGGCATCGGCGGCCGCACGTGGCCGAATATCGTCGGGCAGGGCCGACAACGCGCGATCCAGTGCTACGGTCACGCGATGTGCTTGGGCACCGCGCAGGACAAGATTCCAATCCGCAACGACCTCGGCGCCGCGTCGTAAACCTTCGATCGTTTCGGCGCCGCGCGCGAAGCGCAAGGCGGCGCAGAGGAAATCGAACGCCGGATGGACGCGCGGCAAACGGATGGGCCGATCGGCTGTTTCTCGGGGTTTCGGGGTCATTCGCACTCTGTTTGGACCGGCCGGCGCATGCTGGCAAGTCAGGACTTGATCGGCGGCAACGGCCGTCCGAAAAGACCCCGAGCATGGAAGTTCAAGACGCCGCCGCCGATCTCGACGCTTTGGAAGCGCGCGCAATCCATGTTTTGCGCGAGGCGCATGCGCGCTTGCGGCCCATCGCGATGCTTTGGTCGGTGGGCAAGGATTCGAACGTTTTGCTGTGGCTCGCGCGCAAAGCGTTCCTCGGCCGCGTGCCTTTCGTCTGCGCATTGCTCGATACAGGCGACGAATTCCCCGAGGTCTACGCGCTGCGCGACGAGCTCGTCCGGCGTTTCGATCTCGAATGCGTCGGCGTTCCTTGTCCGCCGGTCGATGCGACCGATCCCGGCCTGCCGCCGGCGGCGCGCGCCGCTCAGCGCAAGACTTTGGGATTGCGCAATTTCATCGCCGAGCGCGATCTCGCCGGGCTGCTGCTGGGGATCCGGGCGGACGAGCAGGCCGTGCGCGCGAAGGAATCCTACGCGAGCCCGCGCGACGGCCGCCGGTATCGCACGATCGGCGAACGCTCGATCACGCTGCCGATCGTTTCCAACGCCGCCGATATCGACTCGATTTTGGCCGAACTGGCGGCCATCGGCACGCCGGAGCGCGCGGGTTGCGACTGCCGATCCAGGACGTTCTGCGTCTGGGCGAAACGCGTGAGTTGGTCGGCCGCGTCGAAAGCGGAGCGCTGCGATCCGGCATGGAGATTTTGTTCTCGCCCTCGGGAGAACACGCGCGCATTGCGTCGCTCGAGACGAGCGGCTTCGGGCCGCCGCCTTGCGCGCGCGGCTTGGAACCGCCGAATGCGCGGCGCGCATTTCGGCGGGTGCATTCTCGGCGCCCGGCGAAGTCGTCGCGGGCCGGATCGATTTCGATGCGATGATGTGCGCGGACAGGAATTCGCGCGGCGTTCTCGTCGCCGCCGGCCGGATCGTGGCGGGGTTCCGCCTTCGCGATTTCGTCGATCGCCGGTGGCGTGCCCGCGAAGGGCTGGAACTTGGCACGGCACCTTCGAACGTGACGCTCGCGGAACGGGCCGCGCGAGCAGGTCATCGCGGCGGCGTGCTTTCGCTGACCGGATTGCCGGGTGCGGGAAATCGACCTTGGCGGCGTCGGTGGAACGGCGGCTCTTCGACCTCGGCTGGCGCGTCTTCGTGCTGGGCGGCGATAATTTGCGCCACGGCCTCAACGCCGATCTTGGTTTTTCGCCCGGCGACCGTGCGGAGAATATCCGGCGCGCAGGCGAAGTGGCGGCGTTTTTTCCGAATCGGGGACGCTGAAAGGGCTCCCGGGTTACGATGCGCCTTATGAATCGCCCGACGCGCCGGATCTGACGGTGGACACCGATGCATCGTCGATCGACGCGTGCGTGCGGGAAATTTTGACTACGCGCGCCGGGAATTTTCGTAAGTCGCTTTCAGGCCTTCGTCGAGGGCAACGCGCGGCGACCAGCCTTGCGATCGAAGGCGGCCGATATCGGCAAGCGAATGACGGATGTCGTTCGTGCGCGCAGGGCCGGATATGGGGGGCGCGGTACTCGCGCCGATCGCGGTGAGGCGGACCGCCAATTCGCGAATGGTCGTCGGCGCGCCGCTGCCGACATTGAAGATCGGCGCTTCCGGCGAGGCGAGCGACAAGGACAGGCGCAGCGCCGCGACGACGTCGCCGACATGGACGAAGTCGCGGGTTTGCGCACCGTCGCCGAACACGACGCAAGGCTCGCCCCGCCTGACCTTCTCGCAGAAATTCGTGACGACGCCGGAATAAGGATCGCCGGGCCGCTGGCGCGGGCCGTAGACGTTGAAGAAGCGTAACCCGACGCTGGAAACGCCGGCTGCGCGCGCCCGCTTCTCGGTCTCAAGCTTGTCGATGCCATAAGCCGACATCGGTCGGCGTTCATCCTCCTCCGCGAGCGCCCGATCGCTTCCGTTGCCATAAACGGCGGCGGAGGAGACGTAGACGACCGGAATTCCGCGCGCCTGCGCGAGTGCGAAGGCGTGAGTCGCGGCGGTCAGATTGACGCGCCGCGATCGTTCCCGGTCGCGTTCGCATAATTCGACCGATGTGATCGCGCAAAGATGGAAAATCGCGTCGGCATCTTGCGCGGCGCGCGCGTAAATCTCGGCGTCGCCGGCATCGCCGACGATCAACGCCGTCCGGGGATCGACATTCGCGCGCATTCCCGTCGAAAGATCGTCGAGAATCCGGACCCGATGGCCTTCGGCGATCAATGTGTCCGCGAGATGGGAGCCGATAAATCCGGCGCCGCCGGTGATCAAGTAAAGAGTCATGCCGATCCGAATTGTGTCCGACGCGTCGCGACAGTAGTAGCTGCATCGCGGCCGGGACGCCATCAGAAGCGGACGAATTCGGAATCGATCCGGCCGCTCGAAATGGCTCTCGTCGCCCCTCTATTTGGCCGGATTTCTCGCGGCCGCGGCGATCTTGCGATTTTACGGACGCACCGCCAACGATCTTTGGGCCGACGAGCTGTTTTCCTGGCGGTCGACACAAACGGGGTTCGGCGCACTTCTGGCGGCGCTGGGCGCGGATACTCATCCGCCCTTGTATTTCATGCTTCTCAAAATGTTCGTTTTTCTCATCGGCGCCGGCTTGACGAACTTGCGGCCGTTCCAAGCCTTGCCGTCGATCGCGACCGTCGGAATGGTCTTCCTGTTCACGCGCGTCGCGTCGACCGTCCGACGGCGGCGATGGCGGCCACGATCGTTCTGCTGTCGCCGGCTTCGATCTATTACGCGCATCGGGTTCGCGCCTATGCGCTGTGCGAGATGATGGGCATCGTCGTTGTGGCGGCGACGGCACTCAACTGTCTCCATTTCATCGGCCCGTTTTCTCGCGGGGGTGTTGGCGCTCGCCGCGCATCTCGCCGCGACGTGGCGTATTGCGCATCCGGTGTTTTTGGCGGTGTTCGTGGCTTTTTGCGTCGCGGGCGCCGTCGAAGCGGCGAAGGTGATCGTCAAATTGCGCGGCGGGATGTTCGCGGCGATCCCGGCGATCTTGGTTCTGGCCGTCGGTCTGTGGTGCGTCATCCGCGACCGCACGCACGCTCGGTCGGCATTCTGGTCGGCGACTCTCCTGGCTTGCGTGCTGTTCTTGGCGATGCTCGACGCGACGGTCGAAACGAAGCTCGACTATCTGATCGATTTCTCCGACGAGCCGGAACTCACGCAGCGCTTCCATCGTGCGGACCGGATCAAGTTCCTCGACATCCGGCGTTTGCCGCCGACGATATGCGCGCGCAATGTGGGGCTCGAGGTGACGGCGAATGACGCCGCGTACGACGCCACCGCCCATCGCGTGACCTACGGTCTTGCCGCACCCGGCGAACCGATCCGCGCTTACGATCTGCCGGCAAGCCACAAACCGCGCGGCGCGCTCGGCTTCGACTACGAGAATACCTGGAAGCCGGGCACGAGAATGACCAATCGCGTTCAGATCTTCGACGTGACGTCCGACCCGTCCTGCGCCGGCGGTTGAGCCGCCGCCGTTTCGGCCCTGCGGCGATCGATTCGGCAAAGCATTGGCGGTTCCCGGTGCCAGAGGCCGCGTCGAATACCCACGGCGGCTTCGCTCAAACCCAAATCTTGATCTCCGACCAAAGATGGTCTCGGTGGTGCCGAACCCGGGCGCCACTCCCCATGGCATCGTTTTAAAACATAAAATAGGATTTCGGTTAGACGTGCGAAACAAGGTCACCGACCTCGTTTTCCAGTCCTGCCGCCGAGCCCCTCACAAAAGAAGATGATGCCCTGGGAACGCCGCCACGTCTCGACGTTCAGGTCGCGCTTACGGCGACGATCGCTTCGATCTCGACCGTGATGTTGCCGGGCAATGAGCCCATGCCGACGGCCGAGCGCGCATGGCGTCCGGCCTCGCCGAACACGTCGAAGAACAAGTCGGAGCAGCCATTGATGATTCGCGGATGTTCGGTGAAATCGGGCACGGCGTTGACCATGCCGAACACCTTCACGATGCGTTTCACGCGGCCCAGATCGCCGAGTTCGGCTTGCATCACCGCCAGCAGATTGATCGCCGTCAGCCGCGCATGCGCATAGGCGTCGTCGATCGACACGCCGCCGCCGACCTTGCCCGTATGCTTGTCGCCATTGGCTTCGACCGGCCCTTGGCCGGACAGGAACAGCAGCGTGCCTTCCCGCACGCACGGTACGAAATTGGCGATCGGCGGCGGCGGGGCGGGCAGGACGATGCCCAGTTTACGCAGCCGTTCGGCCGGGGAGACGACGTTCAAGGCGGTCATTGCTGTGTTCCTGGTCATTCGGCGTTGTGGCAGGCGGCTTGCGCGCCCGATTTTTTGGTCTCGAGTTCCGGGCGTTCGCTACGGCAGCGATCGGTCGCCAACGCGCAGCGCGGATGGAAGGCGCAGCCCGTCGGCGGCGACAATGGGCTCGGGATTTCGCCCTTGGGCACGGGCGGGCGCGTGGATTTTCGGGCGATGTCGAGCTTGGGCACGGAAGCCAGCAGCATCGCCGTATAAGGATGGCGCGGGTCGCCGAAGATCGCTTCGGTCGTGCCGATCTCCACGATGCGGCCCAGATACATGACCGCGACGCGCCGGCTGATATGCTGAACGACGCCCAGATCGTGCGCCACGAACAGATAGGCGAGGCCCAATTCGCGCTGGATGTCGCGCAGCAAATTGATGACTTGCGCCTGGATCGAGACGTCGAGCGCGGAGACCGGTTCGTCCGCGACGATCAAAGCGGGGTTGAGCGCCAAGGCGCGCGCGATCGCCAGACGTTGGCGCTGTCCGCCGGAGAATTTGGCGGGCAGATTGTCCATCTGATCGGGGCGCAGGCCGACGCGCTTGAACAATTCCGCCACGCGCGCGCGCCGTTCGTCGCGGTTGCCGATGCCGTGGACGATCAACGGCTCCTCGACGATGGCACCCGCGCGCTGGCGCGGATCGAGCGAGGCGTAAGGATCTTGGAAGATCATTTGCATCCGCCGGCGCAAGGGCCGCATCGCGCCATGGCTTGCGTGCGTGATGTCCCGGCCTTCCAGATGGATCGATCCTTCGTCGGGTTCCAGCAGGCGCACGATCATCTTGCCGATGGTCGATTTGCCGCAGCCGGATTCGCCGACCAGACCCAGCGTCTCGCCGGGGGCGAGCGAGAAACTCACCCGATCGACGGCATGCACGGTCCCGATCGTGGCGCCGCTCGGCCCCGTGACGGCGAATTTCTTGGTGATGGCTTGAACGTCGAGAAGGGCGGTCATGCCGGCCCCGCCAAAGGATGCCAGCAGGCGACGCGCCGTCCATCGCCGGCGGTTTCGAGCGGCGGGCGCGCCGTATCGCATTTGCCGTCGCGGTATTTGCAGCGGGGCGCGAAGGCGCAGCCCGGCGGCAAATCCCACAAGGCGGGGACCATGCCCGCGATCTCCGGCAGCCGCGCATCGGGATCGATATCTTCGGGCGCCACGACTTCCGGGATCGAGCCCATCAGCCCTTGCGTATAAGGATGGCGCGGAGCCGCGAACAACGATTCGGCGGAAGCCTCCTCGACGATGCGGCCCGCATACATGACCGCGACGCGATCGGCGGTTTCGGCGACGACGGCGAGATCGTGGGTGATCAGAATCATCGCCGTGCCGGTTTCGGCCTGCAGCGCGCGGATCGTGTCGAGGATCTGTGCTTGCGTGGTCACGTCCAGCGCCGTCGTCGGCTCGTCGGCGATCAGCAGATCGGGGCGGCAGGCGAGTGCAAGCGCGATCACCACACGCTGACGCATACCGCCGGACATCTGGTGCGGATAATCGTCGTAGCGGCGCCCGGGGTCGGGAATACGCACTTGCGCGAAAAGTCCCTCGACCGCGCGCCGTGCTTGGGCGGCATCGAGGCCCTTGTGCAAGCGCAAGGCTTCGGCGACTTGCGGGCCGACGCGCATTGACGGATTCAGCGACGTCATCGGCTCCTGAAAGATCAGGCCGATGCGGTTGCCGCGAATCTCGCGCAATGCCGTTTCGTCGGCCGTCGCCAGATCGATCCCGCCGAAGCGGATATGTCCGCCCGCGATTTCCGCCACCGGTTCGGGCAGCAAACGCATGATGGCCATCGCCGTCATGCTCTTGCCGCAGCCGGACTCGCCCACGAGCGCCAGCACCTCGCGCGCACGCACCTCGAAGCTCACTTCCGACAAAGCGTCGAAGGCGCGCGCGGACGTGACGAGGTTGACCGTCAAGCGCTCGACGGCGAGGACGGGTTTCATCCGGCGAGGCCTTCGAGTTTCGCGAAGGCCGGATAGATCTTCAGCGCGTTGTCGTAAAGGATGCCGTTGCGCTCCGCATCGCTCAGATAGTCGCTGTATTTGGTGAAATAGTTCAGCGACTGCGCATAGGTGCAGTAGCGCGCGACGTTCGGCATATCCGAGCCCCACATGAAGCGGTCGGCGCCGAACAGATCGATCAATTGGCGGATATGCGTATGCGCGCGCGGGTAGGGGTATTCCATCTTCCCGCCCCAGCCGATCGGGTAGAGGATTTCGGAGAAGACCTTGCCGCTGGCGATCAGGCGCTTGATGACCGCCGGGATGGCGAGTTTGTCCTTGTCGTCGGCATATAGCCCGGTCGGCACGCCGTGCACCAGCACATGGCGGATGCCGGGGAAGCGCTCGACGATGGTTTCGAGATGGTTCATCTCGTCTTCATAGGTGCCGACGGGCGAATTCGCCGATTGCACCCAGCTGACCGGCACGCCGCTTTTCTCGATCGCGCGCCAGAACGGGTCGTAGAGCTTGTCCGAATGCATCGGCTTGTAGCCGCTGCGGAACATGCCGGTCGTGGTGAAATAGACCGCACCCGCCCCCAATTTCGCGATCTGATGATCGAGGCGCGCAAGCTCGTCGTCGCGATAGGCGAAGGCTTCCTCGATCTGCGCCGAGAACACGAAGCGGCCGGGATAGGCCTTGATCGCGGCGGCGAAATCCTCGCCGAGATTGCCGTAGATGTGATCGTTCTGCAGGAACGCCGCGCCCACGCCGGCATAATCCATCATCGCGATCAGCTTTTCGGGCGTCATCGACAGATCGTCCATTTCCGGCGGCAGGAACTGAACGTAGTAATCGTCGCCGTCGGACGTCCATTCGAAGCGGCCATAACGGCCGACGCGGAATTTGGCGTCCTTACGGCCGGTGGGCGACGGGTCCTTGGGATCCCACAGCGGGCGCTCGCCGACGATCGTATCGTCGCGCTTGCGCCGATACGGCTGGTTGCCGTGCAAATGCATCGCGCGCTGCTGATGCAGCAGATGCGTGGCCGCATCGGGAAAACCCGAGGCGCCGGCGGCCGGTGGGAAGAAATGGGCGTGACAGTCGATGATTCGGTGTTTCATCGAAGATCCTCAAGGGCTGGTATTCGGGTCGAAATAGTCGCGCAAACCGTCGCCGAACATGTTGAAGGCGAGGACGAGCAGCGAGATCGCGATACCGGGGGCGAGCACGATATGCAGTGCGATCATCAGATATTCGCGGCTGGCGCCCAGCATCGTGCCCCATTCGGGGGCGGGCGGCTGGACGCCGAGACCGAGAAAGCCGAGCGCCGAGCCGATCAACACGGCTTGGCCCGCATTGAGGCTCAACTCGATCACGATCACGGTCGCCGCGTTGGGCAGAACGTGGCGCAGCAGGATGCGCGTATGGCTCATGCCGACATTGACGCAGGCCGCGACGAAATCTTCCGCCGCGATTTCCGCCACGCGCCCGCGCACGAGGCGCGCGAGCGGGGGAATGAAGCTCGCCGTGATCGCGATCGTGAGGCCGGCGGCGCTTGCGCCCGCGACCGACGCGATCGCGATGGCGAGCACGATATTCGGCACGGTCAGCAGCAGATCGATAATGCCGGTGACGACGCGGTCGACATTGCCGCCGAAATAACCGGCGACCGCGCCGAGCGCCACACCACCCAGGCCGGCGAAGAGTACGGAGGCGAGCGCCACGCTCAGCGTGTAGCGTGTACCCACGATCAGCCGCGACAGGATATCGCGCCCGACATTGTCCGTCCCCAGCCAATGCGCGGCCGAAGGCGGCTCCAGCAGCGCGAAT
This sequence comes from Tagaea sp., assembly GCA_965228135.1. Lineage (GTDB taxonomy): Bacteria > Pseudomonadota > Alphaproteobacteria > CACIAM-22H2 > CACIAM-22H2 > Tagaea. The sequence goes on along the minus strand of OZ245798.1, from coordinate 1,406,497 downwards.
AGATCCTGCGCGTTGGGATCGTAGGGGGCGATCGCGGCTCCGAGGATCGCCACGGCGACGAAGACGCCGAGCAGGCTGGCGCCGAACCAGAGATGATAATTCGGCACGGCCCGCGCGCGGCGCGGAATGCGGATTGCGGCGCGCTCAGCCATAGCGCAGCTTCGGGTTAATGAAGCGGTAGAGCACTTCGACCGCGATATTGATGAGCATGAAGCCCACCACGAAGATCAGCGTAATGCCTTGGACGAGCGTGTAGTCGCGCACCGAAATGCCGGTCAGCAGCAAATCGCCGATCCCCGGCCAGGCGCAAAGGCGTTCGATGACGACCGCACCACCCAGCAGATAGCCCGCCTGCAAGCCGACGACCGTCACGGTCGGAATCATCACATTGCGCAGCACATGGCGCACCAGCACGGCGCTTTTGCCCAGACCTTTGGCGCGCGCCGTGCGGATATAGTCTTTGCGCAATTCCTCGATCACCACGCCGCGCGTCATACGCGCGACCAGCGCGATCAAGCGCGCCGCCAACGCAAGCGTGGGGATGACGATCGACGTCAGCCCCGCGTCGCCAAAGCTCGGCAACAGGCCGAGCGACACGGACAGCACGGCGATCAGCACCATACCGAGCCAGAAATTCGGGATCGCCAGCAGTCCGACGACCGTGAACGAGATCGCGAGATCGGGCCAGCGATTGCGATAGGCGGCGGCGAGCACGCCGGCCGGAATGCCGATCGCGACCATCATCAGGATCGATGTCGCAGTCAGATAAAGCGTCGCGGGAATGCGGGCCGCGATATGCGGCAAGGGATTGCCGCGAAAGGTCGACGAATAGCCGAGATCGCCCTGCACGAGCCCGGCGAGATGCGCGAAATACTGAAGAAGGATCGGCCGGTCGAGGCCAAGCTGCACGCGGATCGCCTCGATCTCCGCCTGCGTGGCCGTGGCACCGGCGACGAGGGACGCCTCGTCGCCGGGCACGGATTTGAAGATCACGAACAGGATCGTGACCACCCCAAATGCGACCAGGGGCACGGTCGCGAAGCGCCGGATGAGGAAACGGAGCATCTGTTCCTTATCCAGTACTTATCGGATCAGGCCTTCACGCCGCGCAGCGACGTGAAGACGATCGGCATGACCGAGACGCCCGCGAGGCCCTTGCGGACCGCGCTGACGTTTTCGTTGATCTGGAGCCACAGATAGGGCGCATCGTTCCAGATCAGCGTTTGCGCTTCGCCCAAAGCCGCCATACGCGCGGCGTCGGTCGGCGCGCTGTCGGCCGTGGTCAGCAATTCGTCGACCTTGGCGTTCTTGTAGCGGCCGATATTCCACACATCGGGCTTGCCGTCGTCGTTCTTGTTCGACTTGAACAGCGAGGCGAGGTGATAGGTGCCCGACGCGTTGGACGGGTTGAAGCCGAACATCGCCATATCCCATTTGAGATTGGCTTTGTCCTGGCGCAGATGGTCCCAATAGGCGCCGCGCTCGATCTTGTTGATCGCGGTGGCGATGCCGACCTGCTTCAGCGATGCGGCGATGATCTCGGCCACCGGCACGTCGCCGGGGAACAAGCCGTCCGGCACGAAGAAGGACAGCTCGAGCTTGGCACCATCCTTGGCGAGCGTGCCATCCGCACCCGGCTTGTAACCGGCGGCGGCGAGCAGCTCTTTCGCCTTCGCTTGGTCGAAGGCCATCGGCGCGATCTTTTTGTAGCCGATCGTGTCGAAGGCGAGCGGCGAGTCCGGCGCCTTGGCGAAGCCGAAGAACACGCGTTCGGCGATCGTGGCAACGGGCACGGCGAAGTTGATCGCCTGGCGCACGCGGACGTCGGTGAGGGGGCCGCGCGTCAGGTTGAAGGCGAGGCCCATCGGGCGCAGGCCGGGGCGGCGGACGATCTCCGCATTCGGCGTGCGCTGGATCTGCTGCACGAGTTGGACGGGCACGTTGTCGATGACTTGCACCGCACCGGTCGTCAGCGCGTTGATGCGCGTCGCGGGCTCGGCGATGAAGCGGAACACGATCGACGAAGCGCCCGGCTTGCCGCCCCAGTAGCCGTCGAAGGCGTCCAGTGTCAATTCCTGGCCCGGCTTGAACGAACCGACCTTATAGGGGCCGGCGCCGACCGGGTTCTGCGCAATGCCGGTATCGCCGAACTTCGCGAGCGCGGCGGGAGAAACGATGGCACCCGAACCATGGGCCAGCGTGTTGGGCAATTGCGCGAAGGGCGCGCTGGTCTTGATGACGATCGTGCCGGCGTCCGGCGTTTCGATGGCGACGATCGGATCCCACAGCGGCCGATTGGTCGGGTTGCGCTGCTTGTCCATCATGCGCTCGAGATTGAGCTTCACGGCGGCGGCGTCGCAAGCCGTGCCATCGTGGAACTTCACGCCGGCGCGCAGCTTCAATTCGCAGGATTTGAGATCGGCACTCATCGTGTAGTTCGTGGCGAGCTGCGGCACGATTTTCATGTCGGCGTCGAAATCGAGCAGACGGTCGAAGATCGCCAAGGCGGCTTCGTAGCCGCCCGGATAGGCGGTGAAGGCGCCGCGCGCGGGATCGAGCGTCAGGATCGCCGTGCTCTGGCCGAACGTGATCGTGCCGGACGCGGCCTGCGCTTGCGCGCGCAAGCTAAAGCCCGTCGCGCTCGCGACGGAAACCGCACCGGCGGCGGCGAGGAAGTGCCTGCGTTTCATGATGCCTCTCCTTGATCGATTTTGGTTGATGGACGGGCCGTCGATCAGGCCCAAAGCGAATTCCAGGTGAAAATCGCCGGCGTGCCGCCGGTATGGACGAACACGACCACGTCGTCCTTGGCGAAGCGGCCTTCGCGGATATGGGCGATCAGCCCGGCGGCCGCTTTGCCGGTATAGATCGGGTCGAGCACGATGCCTTCCGCGCGCGCGAAGATGCGCACGGCTTCGTTGCCCGCGTCGCTGGGCACGCCATAGGCCTTGCCGACGAAGCCGTCGAAATTGACGATGTCGCTCTCGGCGATCTCGATGCCCAGATCGATCGCCTTGCTCGTCTCGTTGGCGATCGCCGCGGTACGCGAGGGGATGTGGAATTCGTCCGTCGCCGTCACGCCGTGCATGGCGAATTTCGCGTCCAGCAGCTTCTGCGCCAGCACCATGCCGGCCTGGCCCTTGCCGCTCGACGACATGTAGAAGCAGTTCGGCTTCAAGCCGAGGGCGGCCAACTGATCGACGATCTCGATCGTCGTTTCCAGATAGGCGACGGCCGACGCCACGTCGAACATCGGGTTGTCGTTGAGGATATGCGGACGGCCCCCGGCTTTGCGCACATCGGCGGCGAGGGAGTCGAGCAGGCGGCGCTGATGATCGCGGTCGTCGGCGAAGTGAACATCGGCGCCGAGCAGGTAATCGACCAGCAGATTGCCCTGCACCATGTTCGGGCGCTTGCCTTCGAGGACCAGAATAGTCTTGAGGCCGAGCTTGTTGCACGCACCCACGGTTTGGCGCGCCGAGTTCGATTGCAGATCGAGCCCGACGATGACCGTATCGGGCGTATCCTTCATCGCATGGGCGAGGCGGAATTCGAGATTGCGCAGCTTGTTGCCGCCCAGCGCCACGCCGGTCAAATCGTCGCGCTTCACGAAAATGCGCGGCCCGCCGAGGATCTTCGAGAGGTTCTTCGCCTCTTCAAGCGGCGTGTTCTTGAGCGCAATATCCAGGCGCGGCAAACGCGCGATCCGTTCGCGGATATCGGCGACGGAGAGGCGGGCGGGCGAGGCGGGTTCGGTCATGCGGTTTCCGCGTGTCTTGTATATGAGACGTTAGTTTCTTATACAAGATGATGTCCAAGCCGCGCGGGAAAAGCAAGGCCCTTCGCGCTTACCTATGTGAGCGCGCCATTTCCGTCCGGCGGATCGCGTGGAAATTCAGGCGCGCGTGGGCAGCGACAGCTTGCTCGCGTCGGTTTTCAGCATGGTCTTGAGCGCGTCGAGCCGTGCCTCGTCGACATCGATCGGCACGACGAAGCACAAGGTCGCGACGACGCGGCCTTCGCGGCGCACGGGTGCCGCCAAGCATTGCGTGAACGCGGTGATCAGGCCCTTGGTCACGCAGATTCCGTCGCGCTCGGCCTTGCGCCGGTCGCGCAGAAAATCGTCGAGCGTCGTCTTGCGTCCGTCGGGCAGCACGAAATCCTCGGATTTCAGCAAATCGTGCACTTCGTCGTCGGACAGATGCGACAGCAGGAAGCGCCCCGATGCGGTCCAGGGAATCGGGATCCTTGCGCCGATCTCCGACGTCACGCGGAAGGGCCGCGTGCCCTGGCTCGTATGGATGATCGCTTGGCGGTCGTGATGGAGCATGCACAGCTCCGTCGTCTCGCCGGTTTCGCGCGCCAAACGCTCGGCCGCTTCCTGGCCGCGCCGGACAAGATCGTTCTCTCGAATGTAATCCTGCCCGTAGATATGCATGAGCTTGCCGAAATAGACGGTGCTGCCGCCGTCGACGCTTTCCAGCAGCCCGGCATTGGTCAGCATGCGCACCAGCGTATAGGCGGTCGAACGGGGGGCCCCGATCGCCTTGGGCAGATCGGCGATGCGGATCGGCCCGCGCCGTTCGTGCAGATGCGCGAACAGGTGAAACACGCGTTCGATGCCGCGTTCGCGACTGGCGGCGGGGGGAGCTTTCGGTTTGGCCATTTGTCCCATATACGGGACATTCGTTCCGAATAGCAAGCCGGTCGGCAAACGCCGCCGACCAGCAGCGCGCAGGATCGCATCTGCGCAGATGTCTTAGCCGATCGCCTGGATCGCGGGCCGCGCGAGGCGGGCTTGGGCGGCAAGGCGGATGCCGGCATTCGCGGCGCCATAGCCCGCGTAGCCGTCGCGTTGCACGATCTCGAAGAAGAACCCGCCGTCGAGTGTCGCCGTATAGGCTTGCAGGAACACGCCGTTCGCGTCGCGGTCGTAGAGAATGTTCAGCGCCTTGAACGCGTCGATCTCGGTGGGCGAGAGGTCCGTGCGCACTTCCAGATCGTCGTAATAATTCTCCGGGATCGTCAGCATATCGATCCCGCCCGCTTTCAGCTTGGCGACGGTCGCTTTGATGTCGGCCGTGCGCAACGCGATATGCTGCACGCCCGAGCCGAAAAAGTCGGTCACGAATTTCGCCGACAGCGTGCGATGGCTTTGCGAGCCGTTGAGCACCAAGCGGAACCCGGTCGCGTCCTTGGCGTCCAAGCCGCTTTCGACGACTTGGCTCTGTACCACGCCGCCGGGATCGAGAACGGCTTGCGTCGGCGTCTTTCGCGCGTCGAGCAGAGAGGTGTAGAACAGCAGCCAGGTGAGCATTTCTTCGTACTGCATGCTCTGCGAGACGTGATCGACCGCGAGCAGGCCCGTATCCGATGTAGCCGTACCGGTCGGGGCGAAATCGACCGCCGACCATTTGCCGAGCGCGCCGTCGACAAAGTAGAGCAGGCTGCCGCCCACGCCGCGCACGGCGGGAATGTCGAGCTCGCCGGGGCTGACCGCCCCCTTATGCGGCGTGTCGAGCAACGCGCGCGCGCGTTCGAGCGTCGCAGGGGCGTCGGGTACGTTCAGCGCCAGCGCGCAGACCGATGTGCCATGCGTGATCTGATAGGAATGCGCGAAGCCTTCCTTGTCGCTGTTCAGCACGATGCGGATTTCGCCCTGGCCCCACAGCGACACGTCCTTGGTGCGGTGCTGGCCGGTCTTGGCGAAGCCGAGCGCGGTCAGGAATTTCTCGAAGCCCGGCCGGTCGCCTTCGTCGACGGCGAATTCGACGAATTCGACTTTGCGCACCGGGGCGGGCGGGGGCATCGGCACCGCGCCGGGGACGGCGAGTTTGGATTTGCGCTGCGTCTCGTCCATCAGCGCGATCAGCGAGCGCCGCCCGTCCAGCGCCACCGAGCGCGCGGAGCCGGCGCGGAAACGGTCGTTGAAGATTTCCAGCGACAGATGACCGTCATAGCCGGTGGCGGTCAGCGCATCCATGAAGGCGACCATGTCGAAATCGCCTTGGCCCGGCAGGCAGCGCCAATGGCGGCCCCAGGACAGATAGTCCATTTGCAGCTTCGGCGCGTCGGCGATCTGCACCAGGAAGATGCGGTCGCCGGGGATCGCGCGGATGGGTTCGAGATCGAGCCCGCGCGCGAAGATATGGAACGTGTCGAGCACCGTGCCGACTTTGGCATGATTGGCGCGGCGCACCACTTCCCACGCGTCGCGGTAGTCGTTGATGTGTTTGCCCCAAGCGAGCGCCTCGTAGGCGACGCGCATGCCGCGCTTGGCGGCACGCTCGCCCAGTTCCTTGAAATCGGCGGCGAGGCGGTCGATGCCGCCTTGCGCATCCGGCGCCACGCTGGAGCAGACGAACAGCAGATCGGTGCCGAGTTCGTGCAGCAGATCGAATTTGCGCTCGGCGCGATCGAACGTGCGCTGGCGCTTTTCCGCCGGCATGCCTTCGAAATCGCGGAAGGGCTGGCAGGTAACGATCTTCAGGCCGAGATCTTCGCATAGCGCCCGCACTTCCCGGGGCGAGCCCGGATGCGCGATCAGATCGTTCTCGAACAGCTCCACCGCGCGGAACCCGGCGGCGGCGATCGCTTCGAGTTTTTCCCGGAGGTTACCCGACAAGCAGACCGTGGCGATCGATGTGCGCATGGCGGGAACCCCTCAATAGGAGATGCGGGCGTGGGCGCGCAGCGTTTCGGGCGTCGTCGTCGCGAAGCCGAAGAATTCGAGATAAGCGGGAATCTGTTCGAACAGCATGTCGACGCCGATCTGCGTGCGGCAGCCGCGCGCCTTGGCGGCCGCGAGGAAAGCGGTCGTTTCCGCCTTCATCACCACTTCGCCGACGAAAGTTTCGGGCTCGAGGCGCGAAACGTCCAACGGCATCGGATCGCCGGTATTCATGCCCAAAGGCGTGGCGTTGACCACGATATCGAAGCCGTGCGGGTCGTTGTCGCCGGTTTCGACGCGCAAGGCCGGATAATGACGCACGAGGCGCGCGGCAAGACCATCCATCGCCGCCGCATCGAGATCGTAGAGCGCGATGCGTGCCGCCCCCGAAGCGGCCAGCGACGCCGCGATGGCCGAACCCACGCCGCCCGCACCGACGATCAATGCCCGCGATCCTTCGACGCGTTGGCCCTTGCGTTTCACGCCGCGCACGAAGCCTTCGCCGTCGAACATGTCGCCGATCAGCTTGCCGTCGGCGTCGCGTTTGACGGCGTTGCAAGCCCCGGCGATGCGCACGGCCGCACTGGCTTCGTCCAGCTTATCGACGACCGACACTTTGTGCGGCATCGTGATCAGCGCGCCGTCGACATTCGTGAAGCGGAAGATCACGGGCAACGCGGCGGCGAAATCGCGCGCGCGCACGCCCATCGGCACGACGCACGCGTTGATGCCGTTCGCTTCGAAATAGGGGTTGTAGATCATCGGCGCCTTGAACGTCGCCGTCGGGTCGCCGATATGCGCGATGATCCGCGTATTGCCGTCGAGGGACATGGCTTTCCCCCGCGCCATCGTCACGCGGCGATCAGCAGGCGGCGCATCGCGTCGAGCGCCACGGGATAGCCGCCCGCGCCCAATCCCGCGATCACGGCCGTCGCCACCGGCGAGACCAAGGATTTGTGATAGATCGGCTCGCGCTTATGGATGTTCGAGATATGGAACTCGACGATCGGGCCGGGGAACATTTTCAGCGCATCCATCACCGCCATCGACGTGAAGGTGAAGGCGGCGGGGTTGATCAAGATACCGGCGGCGGGGCGGTCGATCGCCTCGTGAATCCACCCGATCAGCGTTTCCTCGCTGTTGGTCTGGCGGAATTCGAGCGGCAGATCGCCCGCCGCGTCGCGGCACATCGCCTCGACCTCCGCCAGCGTCGTGCGGCCATAGATCTCCGGCTCGCGTTTGCCCAGGCGGTTGAGATTGGGGCCGTTGAGGACGTAGATCGGCTTCGACATGCGTTTAACCCTGGTAGCCCATCAGGCGGGGCAGCCACAGAACCGTTTCCGGCACGAAAGTGATCAGCGCCAACGCCGCGATCATCGCCCACAGGAAGGGCAGCACATCGCGCACGATGTCGCGCAACGGCACTTCGGCGATGTTGGTCATGATGAACAGCAGCAGGCCGTAGGGCGGCGTGATCAGGCCCAGCATGATGTTGAACACCGCGACGACGCCGAAATGGACCATGTCGATCCCCAGCGCCTTGGCCGTCGGCAGGAACACCGGCACGATCACCAGCAGGATCGTCGTGCCTTCCAGGAAGCAGCCAAGGATCAGCAGGATCACGTTGACCATGATCAGGAACTGGACCTGGCTCAACTCCCAGCCCGAGATCAGCACCTTCAGCATCTCGGGAATGTTCTCGATCGTGACGATGTAGTTCAGCACCAGCGCGCCGGCGATCAGCATGCCGATCGACACCGAAATGCGCATGCTGCGCATCAACGCGCCGTAAAGATCGCCGAACCCGACGCTGCGATAGAGCCCGGCCGAGACCAGCAGCGCGTAGGCGGCGGCGACGGCGGCGGCTTCGGTCGGCGTGGTGACGCCGCCATAGATGCCGCCGAGCAGCACGACGGGCATCATCAGCGACGGGAAAGCGCGCCAGGTGATGCCGGGGATTTCGCGCAGGGGCACGGGCTTTTCGACCGGGAATTTTTTGACCTTCGCCTGCCAATCGACGATCGCCATTTGCGAGGCCGCCATCAGCAAGCCCGGGATCACGCCGCCCAGGAACAAGAAGCCGATCGACGCGTCGGAGATCAGCGCGTAGAGCACCATCGGGATCGACGGCGGGATGATCGGCCCGATGACCGAGGACGCCGCGGTCAGCGCCGCCGCGAAGCTCGCCGTGTAGCGATTGTCGCGGGTCATCATCAGCTGCATCATCTTGCCGGTGCCGGCCGCGTCGGCGATGGCCGAGCCCGACATGCCCGCGAAGATCACGCTTTGCAGTACGTTGACCTGGGCGAGGCCGCCGCGAAAGCGCCCGACCAGCGCGTTGCAGAAGCCGAGCAGGCGGTCGGTCATGCTGCCGATATTCATCAGCTCCGCCGCCAGCACGAATAACGGCACGGCGAGGATGACGTAGTTGTTGTACATGCCGTTGAGGATCTGCTCGGCCGCGATGCCCATATCCTGCCCGGCGAGCAGCAGATAGAGGATCGAGCCCGCGATCATCGCGTGGCCGATGGGCAATCCCAGCAGCGACAGCAGCGTGATCGCGACCAGGGCGATCGACCAGGGGGATGCGAAATTCATACGCCCGAATTCGCTTTCGTGGGATCGAAGGCTTCCGGCGCGCCGCCCTTCAACGCGCGCCAGCCCAGCCACAGATAACGGGCGATCGCGGCGACGGCGAAGATCACGTAGACGACGTAAAGCCAGTCGAAGCGGATTTTCATATAGGCCGTCCGCTGCACGCGCATGAAGGCGACGTAGTCGACCACGGCGGGCAGCGAGACGAGATAGAGGCCGACGAGGCCGGCGGCGGTGACCAGGCACATGACGCGCCTGGTTCCGTCGCCGACCGCGCCGTAGATCAGGTCGAAACGGATTTCCTCGCTCTCGCGGACGACGAAGGCCGCCCCCCACAGAACGAGCCAGATCCACAGCACGATGCTGAGTTCGTGCGTCCATCCGACCGGGAAGTTAAGCGCGTAGCGGAACACGATCTGGATGATGAAGGCGAGGAACATCGCGGCGAGCATCGCCACCGCGACCGCCTCGGCCCCCTTCGCCAGATAATTCGCGACGCGCTTCATGGTTAGAGCGCGTTGATCTTGTCGACCATACCGGCCGGCCACGCCTTGGCGAGGTCGGAAGCAAGGTACTTCTTCTGCGCGAAGTCGCGGAACGCGGGCAGGTTCGGCTCGTACACGTCCAGCCCTTGCGCCTTGAAGAACGCGACCAACTCGCCTTCCTTCTTGGCGTGCTCGGCGTTGCTCCAGCCCACGGCCGCGTCGGCCGCCGCCTGGAACTGCGCGCGCTTGGCTTCGCTCATCGCGCGCCAGGTGCGGGCCGACACGGTCAGAAGATCGAAGCCCACGAGATGCGAGGTCAGCACGATCTGGTTGCTGACTTCGTAGAACTTCATGTTCTGCACGTTCGGCAGCGGGTTGTCCTGGCCGTCGATGGCGCCGGTCTGCAGACCCGTATAGACCTCGGCATAGGCCATCGGCACCGGGTTGGCGCCGATCGATTGGCCCAGGAACTGCCACGCGTCGCCGCCGGGCATGCGCAGCTTCACGCCGGCCAGATCGGCGGGGGTGTTGATCTTCTTGTTGCCGCGCAGGCCGACATGGCGCGCGCCGAAATAGGTCGGCGCCAGAATGCGGATGCCGAGCTGTTCTTCTGCCATGTTCTTCATCTGCTGGCCGACATCGCTCGCGAACACCTTTTGCAGGTGCGCGGCGTCGCGGAACAGATAGGCGGCGGTCATGATCGACCACGCCGGGATCTGGTTCGACACGTCTTGCGGGGCGATGTTGCCCATCTCGAGATTGCCGCGCTGAAGGGCGACGAGCTCGGTGCCCTGCTTGAACAGGTTGCCGCCGTAATAGAGCTGCATCGTGTAGTCGGCATCAACGGCGGCCGAGAAGCGCTTCATCATCTCGGCGCGGATATCCTGTTCGGAGAACACGGCCGAGAAGCGGATCGTCGGTTTGGCTTGGGCGAAAGCGGCACTGCCCATCGCGAGCGAAGCGGCACCCGTGGCCAAGAAGGCGCGGCGAGACGGCGTGAAATTCATAAGCGGTCCTCCCAATCAATGGCGGCGCGATTTCGCGTCCGATACGGCAGATTTGATTGGATAAAGATCGTAGTCAATGAAAAAAGACCAAATCTCATATATTATGGATGACGTCGTATTTTCCCGGGGGCCGCTCGGGTGATGTAGGCTGGCGGCTAAGGGTAAGGATTCGCATGGCTTTCGATCTCCAAAGCGGGACGCTCGCCGACAAGACCTATGACAAGGTCCGGGGCGACATCATTTTCGGGCGCTTGGCGCCGGGAAAGCGCCTGCGCATGGATCGACTCGTCCAAGACTACGGCGCGAGCGTGAGCACGTTGCGCGAAGTCTTGAACCGGCTGACGTCGGAAGGCTTCGTCGTCGCGGAAGGCCAACGCGGTTTCGACGTGGCGCCCGTGTCGATGGCGAATTTCGAGGAAGTCGCGGCGTTGCGCCTGCTGCTGGAAACGCACGCGATCCGCGACAGTTTCGCGGCCGGCGACGTCGAATGGGAAGGTGCGGTCGCCGCCGCGCATCACAAGCTCGAAGCCATGGAGCGCCGGATGCTGGCGGGCGAAACGCAAGCGACCGAAACATGGAAGGGCTACGACCGCGAATTCCATCAAGCGCTGATCGGCGCTTGCGGCTCGCAAACCTTGCTCGATCTTTACGGCGACGTTTACGACCAGTATCTGCGTTATCAGATGGTCGCGGTCGTGTTTCGCGGCAAGGCCGCCGCCGACGAGCACAAAAAGCTGCTCGATTGCGCGCTGCGCCGCGACGCGCCTGCGGCTTGCGCGATCCTGCGCGCGCATATCGACGGCTGCATCGCGCATACGCGCAAGCTGGGCGTGCTGCCATGAGCGGCAAGATCGTCGTCCTCGCCGAGCACGCCGCCGAGACGGTGGCGGACACGATCTATCGCCGCATCCGCACGGATATTCTGGCGGGCCGTTTGGCGCCGTCGGCGAAGCTGAAACTCGAAAAGCTCAAAGCCGATTACGGGGCGAGCGTTTCGACCTTGCGCGAAATCCTCAACCGTCTTGCCTCCGAACGCCTTGTGGTGGCGGAAGGACAGAAGGGTTTCCAGGTCTCGCCCGTCTCCGTCGCCAATCTCAAAGAAATCGCGGCGCTGCGCTTGCTGCTGGAATGCGATGCGATCGAGCGTTCGTTCAAGGCGGGCGACGTGGATTGGGAAGCGCGGATCGTGGCCGCACACCACAAGCTGACGCGCTTCGAGGAGCGCATGGCCGCGGGCGTGCCCGACACGGCCGAGCAGTGGAAGCGCTACGATTGGGAATTCCATCAGGCGCTGATCTCCGCCTGCGGCTCCAAAACGTTGATCGCGGCGCATGCCGGCGTGTTCGACAAATACTTACGCTACATGATGACGTCGCTCAGCTTCCGTGGCGACATTTCGTCGAACGAGCATCGCGAGATGGTCGATTGCGCGATGCGCCGCGACGCCGCCGCCGCGTGCGATTCCTTGCGCCGCCATGTCGAAGGCGGGATGAGCCACGCGCTCGCGCTGGGCAAGCTGCGCTAACTGATTCGATCCTCCCGCGCGGCGACCGTATCGCGGTTTGTGATATCGCACAGGAGTTACGTTGCGTCGGCGCCGGTATCCGGTCGAGACTGTCCGCGCACCGGTCCGCCGGCGCATCCAAAATCAATAAGGGGGAAACGTGGCACTCAATCTCGGCGTCGAAGGTTTGCGCGTTCTGGTCACGGGTGCCAGTTCCGGTATCGGTGCGGCCTGTGCGGCCGCGTTCGCGGCGTGCGGGGCGCGCGTTGTCGTTCATTATTCGAAGAACAAGGCCGGGGCGAGCGCGCTTGCCGGCCAGATCGGCGCCACGGCGATCGTCGCGGGCGATTTGATGAAGCGCGGCACCGCGACGAAGGTTGTCGAGGAAGCCGTCGCGGCACTGAGCGGCTTGGACGTGCTGGTCAACAACGCGGGCGCCATGGTCGGCCGCACGCGTATGGCCGCGTTCGACGATGCGACTTATGACGGTGTGATGGATTTGAACGTGCGCAGCATCCTGGAAGCGACGCGCGCGGCGCATCCGCATCTCGCCAAATCGGGGGTGTCGGCGTCGATCGTCAATATCGGCTCGATCGGCGCGCGCAACGGCGGCGCGCCGGGATCGGGGCTCTACGTCGCGACGAAGGCCGCCGTGCACAGCCTGACGCGCTCGATGGCCAAGGAATTCGCACCCATCGGTATTCGCGTTAACGCGCTCGCACCGGGCGTGATCGCGACACCGTTCCATGCCGCGACGGCGCCCGACATGCTGGAAGCCGCGCGCGCATCGATCCCGATGGGCCGTCTGGGCAAGGGCGAAGATTGCGCCTATCCGGTCGTGTTTTTGGCCTCGCCCGTCTTGGCGGCCTACATCACGGGCCAGATCCTCGACGTCAATGGCGGCCAGTACATGCCTTGAGCTAAGCTCGCCCCATGGAAAATTTCGGCACGGTCGGCGGTACGCCGGTTCATAAACTTGCCTTGCGCGGCCCCGGCGTGGCCGCCGAGATTCTCACCTACGGCGCCACGCTGCGCGCATTGCATGTCGACACGCCGCGCGGCCCGGTGAACGTGGCACTGGGCCATGAAGAACTCGCGGGGTATCTCGCCGAGAAGGGCTATGTCGGCGCGATCGTCGGGCGCTACGCCAACCGCATCGGCAATTCGCAGTTCACGTTGGACGGCACGGTCCATCGCGTCGTGCCGAACGAAGGGGCGAACCAGCTCCATGGCGGGCCGGGCGGTTTCTCGACCCGCGTGTGGCGCGTCGTGTCGGCGTCGCCCACGCGAATCGAGTTGGGCCTGAAATCGCCCGACGGCGAGATGGGCTATCCCGGCACGTTGGACGCGACGGCGATCTACGAAATCCCGGCACCCGGCACGCTGCGCATCACGACCCAGGCGACGACTGACAAGCCCACGCCCGCGAATATCGTCAGCCACGCTTATTACAATCTCGACGGTGGCGGCGACGTGCGCGACCACGCGCTACGGATCGCCGCGAGCCGCATCGTCGCGGTCGACAAGGCGCTGATCCCGACCGGCGAAATGCCGGCGGTCGCGGGCACGGCGTTCGATTTCCGTGAACCGAAGCGCTTGCGCGACGGCAACGTGCATTACGACGTCAATTTCTGCCTCGACCGCGCAAGCGATGGCTTGTTCCTCGGCGCGGTGCTGAAGGGGGCGAAGTCGGGTCTGGCGATGGAAGTCCATACCAGCGAGCCCGGCATCCAGCTTTACGACGGCAAGTTCCTGGCGCCGCCGTTCGAAGCGCATGGCGGGCTGTGCCTGGAATGCCAGCTTTATCCCGATGCGCCCAACCGCCCGTCTTTCCCCGACACGATTTTACGCCCGGACAAGCGGTTGACGCAGATCGTCGAGCTTCGGTTCAACGCCTAACGTTCGAGCTGTTCGGCCGGCACGTAGTTGAACACGGCGAGCGTGGGCACGTTGAGCAAGCGTTCGGTGCGCACCGGATCGTAGATCGTGTCGGAGATCAGTTCCGACAGCAGCGCCACGACGACCGCCAGGAACAGGCCGGCGACGACACCCAGGATGCAATAGAGCAGCGGGCGCGGCTGGACCGGCTGGCGCGGATCGGCCAGCGACGGCGATTGCACGATCGCGATATTGCCGATGCGGCTCTGGTTCAGCGAGTCCGCCGCGCGCGCGTCTTCGAGCTTCGAGGCGAACAGCTTCAGCATGTCCTTGGCGAGCGTCACGTCCTGTTCGAGCGACCAGCGCTCGGTCTCGCCGCCGGTCACGTCCGACAAACGCCGGTCGATATCCGCGATATTGGCGAGGATCGTGTTGCGCTTGCCTTCGAACTCGGCCTGCTCGGCGAGCGAGCGGTTGAGCTCGGTCTCCAGCGCCGTCGCGACCTCGTTGCGCGCCCGGCGCACCGTGCCCGAGAACAGGACCAGCTGATCGTCGAGGAATTTTTCGGCGATCGCGATCTCGCGCTCGACCTGCTGCACCTGCCGGCTGCCGGGCGCGAAATTGGCGGCGATCTCCTGCTGGCGGAGTTTGAGGTTCAACAGTTTCGTGCGCGCGTCGTCGATCACGCGGCTTTGCTGCGTGTCGGTGAAGGCGGTGATTTCCTGCTGGGTCTGGGAGATCGCATAGCGCACGGCCTGAACGCGCTCGGTCGCACCGGCCAGCGCCGCCAGAATACGTTTGTACTCGCTGTCGATGTCGATGCGCTGTTGCAGCAGCAGCGGGATCTGCGCTTCGAACGCCTGGGCGCCCAAACGCTGGCGGAAGGCGGTCAGCTTGCCGTCGCTCGCCAGGAACCGGTCGCGCGCCTGGGCGACCTGCTTTTCGAAATACGCGGTCTGCGTGTTGATGTAGACGTTGATCGACTTCTCGGTGAAGATTTGTATCAGCGCATCCAGGGTCGCCGCCGCCAATTCGCGATCTGGGTTGCGAAATGCGATATGTACGATGTTGGACGTGCGCTGCGGGGCGGTTTGCAGCGCGTCGTCGAATTTCTTCATCGCCTTGTCGATATCCGGCGTTTCCCCCGGCTTCGACAATTCGGGATATAACCGCTCCAGCCCCATCCGCTCGATCGTCGCAAGAATCACGTCGCGGCTGCGTATCAGCTGGACTTGCGTATTCAGGATCTCGTCCGGGTCCGACGCCACGGGAATGGCGGATTGTACGCCCACGCTCAAATCCGGCCGGAACGTGAATTCGCGGCCCAACTTATTGACGAGAATAGACGCATCCGACTGATAGACTGGTTTCAGCAGGAAGCTGAGCGCCACGGCGACCGACACGCAGGCGAGGAATGTCAGCAACGCCCTGTAACGGAAGCGGAACAGAATCAGCACCAGATCGCGCGTCGTGAACGACAGCGCGATCGGGGGTAAGGTGGCGGTCGGATCGGATGGCGTCATGGAGATCTGGTTTGCCTTTGCTGCGATCTAGACTGATCTTCCAATCCAGCCTGAACCGAATTCTAATGAAGCCGTTGCGATTCGGGCAATCCTGCAGGAACACAATGTTACATCCGCTGAAACCACGGCGACTCGGGGCCATGCGATTCGCCGTCATCTCGGCGCTGCTGTCGCTGGGCATTGTGTCGTGCGGCACCGAGTCGATTCGGCCCGAACGCACCGATGCGGCCGCATTCGCGCCTTGGGTCGCGGACGATTCACCCTATCGCATCGGGCCCGGCGACGAGTTGGAAATCCGCTTGCCGTTCAGCGGCGAATACAACGACCGCGCCGTGGTCGGACCGGACGGCCGGTTCACCTTGCCGCTGGTCGGCGAGGTCGCGGGCGAAGGCAAGACCGTCGCGGCTCTGACCGAGGAATTGGAGAAGCGCTATAGCCGCGATCTCGTCCAGCCGCGCGTCACCGTCGCGATCCGCAACTACGCCTCGCAGCGCGTGTTCGTCGGCGGCGAGGTCAACGGGGCGGGGCTTATCAATCTGCCCGGCCGGATCGGCGTGATGGAAGCCATCCTGCTCGCCAAGGGGTTCATGGACACGGCCAAGACGACCGAAGTCGTGCTGATCCGGCGCGGACGCGACGGCCGCCCGATGATGCGCACGGTCGACGTCGCGGGCTATGTCGCGGGCCGGACGCCCGATGTGCCGTTGCAGGCTTTCGACGTCGTGTTCGTGCCGAAATCCTCGATCGCCGAGGTCAATCTGTTCATCGACCAGTTCATCAACCGCGTCGTGCCGTTCCAGCGCGGCTTCACCTATACCGTCGGCCGAACGAGCAACACGAACTGACATGACCGTGGAAAGCCAAACGATGCGTCAAGCGGCCGACCACAAACAGCCGCTGGCGCTGTCGCGCGCCATGTTCGACATGCTGGCGGCCCTGTTCGAAGGGGCGGGCGTGCTCGTCGCCGGCTGGCTCGCCGTCACGGTTTTGCACGCGGCCGGCGAGATCGAACCGATCCAGGCCGAAACGCCCCTGTTCATCGTGGCGTTGGCGCTGGCCTATCTCATTCTCGGCTGGCTCGGGAAGCTGCATCCGCAGCGCCGCGCGCCGGGCGAAGCGCCCGGTTTGTCGATGCCGCGCGTCTTGGGCGCGTGCTTCGTCGCGTTCGCATTGGCCGCCGCCGCGTTGGGCGCCGCCCCGGCGGGGCCGCTCGCCGTGTGGCTCGCGCTGTGGTTCGTGCTGGCGTTGACTTGCGTGCAGATCGTGCAGCGCGCGACGGCGGCGATCGAAAGCCGTATGGTGTTTCGGCGCACCCCTTTGCGCCGCGCCGTGCTGGTCGGCGGTGGGGCGTCGGCGTTGCGCTTGCTCGAACGGCTGTCGGAAGCGGGGGCGGATATCGAATTCGCCGGCTATTTCGACGATCGCGTCACCCGCGTCGAAGGTCTGAACGAGCGTTTGCCCTATCTCGGCGATTTGGCGGCGCTGATCGAGTACGTCGCCGATCACGAGGATCTGCACGTCTATATGGCGCTGCCATGGACGGCGGGCCCGCGCATCGGGGCGTTGCTCGATCGTTTGCGGTTCCTGCCGATCACGGTTTGGCTGGTGCCCGATCCCGAATTGTCGGCGCTGTCGATGTCGCATGTCGAAGGCGGCGATAGCGTGGTCATGCCCACGCTGATGACCCCGCCGCTGGCGCATTGGGACCGGCTGCTGAAGGGCGGCTTCGATTTCGTCGCCGGCGCGCTGATCCTCCTGCTGATCTCGCCGATCCTGATCGCGACTTCCATCGCCATCAAGCTGGACACGCCCGGCCCGGTCTTGTTCCGCCAGCAACGCAGCGGCCAGTTCGGGCGCAAATTCTCGATCTATAAATTCCGCTCCTTGAAGGTCGAGAAGGCCGATGCCGAGGCCGACAGGCTGGTGAGCGCGCAAGACGACCGCGTGACGCGCGTGGGCAAGTTCATCCGCAAATACTCGATCGACGAGCTGCCGCAGATCTTCAACGTGTTGAAGGGCGAGATGTCGCTGGTGGGCCCGCGCCCGCACGCGCCCAAGGCCAAGGCCGACGGGCGGCTTTATGCCGATGTCGTGCCCGATTACGCGATCCGCTATCGCGTGAAGCCCGGCATGACCGGCTGGGCGCAGATCAACGGCTGGCGCGGCGAAACCGATACCGAAGACAAGCTGCGCAAGCGCGTCGAGTTCGATTTCCAGTATATCCGCGAATGGTCGTTCTGGCTGGATATGCTGATCCTGCTGCGCACGCCGGCCGCGGTCGTTCTGCCGAAGAACAACGTCTGACGCGCGATGACGACGCTCCATATCAACGGCCGCTTCGTCACGCAGCGGCAGACCGGCGTTCAGCGTTTCGCGCTCGAAAGCGTGCGCGCGATCGACAAGCTATTGGCCGATCCCGCGATCGCCGCGCAATGGGATGGCGCCGTGTTCTGGGTGCCGCCGGGCGCGCAAGCGCCGCAATTCGCGCGGATCGAAACGCGCATGACCGGCCGGTTCTTCAAATCCGGTTACGGCTGGGAGCAGATCGATCTCGCCTTGGCGTGCCGCGACGGCGTGCTGCTTAGTCTCTGCAATCTCGGCCCGCTCGCCAAACGCGACCAGGTCGTGGTCGTTCACGACGCAACGCCGTGGGTGAGCCCGCAGAGTTTTCGCTTCGCCTTTCGCCTTGCCTATAAAACGCTGATCCCCGCTTTGGGTCGGATCGCCAAGCGGATCGTCGCGATCTCCGATTTCTCGCGCCGCGAGATCGCGCATTGGTACGGCATTCCCCATGCGCGCATCTCGCTGTGCAGCGAAGGGGCCGATCATATTCTGGCCCAAGCGGCGGATGCTGCGCCGTTGGCGCGCAACGGCTTGACCGGCACGCCTTATTTTTTGGCGGTGGGCGTGGGCAGCCCCAACAAGAATATCGATCTGGTGCTGGCGGCGTTCGAACGCGCCGATCTGCCGGCAGATACGAAACTCGTGCTGACCGGCAAGCGCGACGCCCGCGTGCACCCGGCGGGCGATATCCGCGAATCCGATCGCGTCGCGCATCTGGGCTTCGTCGGCGACGGCGAATTGCGCGCGTTGTACGAAGGCGCGTTGGCGCTGGTCTATCCCTCACGCTACGAAGGCTTCGGCCTGCCGCCGGTCGAAGCGATGGCTTGCGGCTGCCCCGTCGTGATCAGCGATCAAGAAGCGTTGCTCGAAACCTCGGGCAGCGGCGACGCGACGCTGATCTGCGGCATGGACGATGCCGATGGCTTGGCGGCGATCCTGGCGCGACTTGCGCGCGATCCGGCGCTGCGCGCGGATCTGTCGGCGCGCGGCCTCGAACACGTCAAGCGTTTCCAATGGTCGCGCACGGCGCAAGCATTGCTCGGCTATTGCCGCGAGGCCGCTTCGTGAAGCGCGCGGTTTTTCTGCCCTATCTCGTGCTGCGCGGATCGACCGCGGGGGCGGCGCTGGTCACCGGCGTATGCCAGACCTACGTGTTTGCGCGCGTGCTCGACCCGCATAGCTTCTCGCTGTTCATCATCATCGGCAATCTTGGCCTGTCGCTGTGGCTGTTCGATCTCGGTATCGCGAAAGTGCTCTACGTCAATCTTCGCGCGCGCTTCCTCGACGGGACATTGGCGGCGGTCGACGAAGCGCCTTCGCTCGGTCGCCAAGCCGCCAGCGTCACATTCCTTTATATCGGCTTGGCGTTGCTGGGGGCGGTCGGCTGCTTCGCCATCGCCGCCTTGTTCGGCGGCGGGGCGGGGCAAGGGATCGAATTCGCGCTGTTCTTTATCTATGCTGCCCTCAACCTCGCCTGGTTCGCGCTGCGCAATGTCAGCACGGCGGTCGATCGCTTCCTGCATTTCGAAACGCTGGAAGCCGCTCGCCGTATCTTCCATCTGGCGCTGTTGTTCGCCTTGCTGTTCGGCGTGCCGTTCATGGAATTCCTGCTCGCCAGCAACGCGGTGTGGATCGTGTTGTTCGCGGCGGCGATCCACCGCCTGCGTGGCGAGAACGCGTTCGACGGAACGGGGCCGCGCGCGGCCTTGTGCCATTTCGCCCGCACCAATCGGCGGCGCTTGATGGAAAGCGGCGGCTACGCGGCCGGCGAGATCTTCGTCTACAACTATCCCTCGCTGCTCGTGCCCGCCGTGATGGGGCTGGGCGCGCCGACGATCATCTTCGACACCGCGTTCAAGATTTTTCGCGGCGCCAACGTGCTGTTCTCCGCCGCATGCGATCTGATGGTGCCGAGCCAGACGCGGGCTTTCCAAGCGGGCGACAAACGCGCCTTGTGGCGCGCGACGGCGATCGCCGCCGCGATGGGTGCCGTGCCCGTACTCGCCCTGTGCGGCTTGCTCGCGGTCTGGGGCGATGCGCTTTACCGCTTGCTGCTGGGCAGTGCCGCGCAAATGCCGTCGGCGGCGACGCCGATCCTGATCTGGCTGATCGCGTGCAACTGGATCCAGACCGTGTCGAATTTTCTGCTGGTCCATACCGGGCATTTCCCGGCGATCGTGCGCGCGGCCGGGATCATGACCGCGATCATGGCCGTGGTCGCGATCATCGCCGCGGCGGCGGGGATCGACGTCGTGCGCTTCCTGGAATTCTACGCCGGCGCCTACGCGTTCGGCGCCGCTTTCTACGCGTGGCTCGCGTTGCGCCTGCCGCTGGCGCTGCGCCGCGCCGGGGCGGACGCATGATCCGTATCGATCCCTGGCTGGTCCTCGGCCGCATCCCGCCGGAGAATTGGCTGGTCCTGGCGATCTGCACGCTGATGTTCGCGCTGTTCTATATGCGCGACTATCGCCGCTGGGGTGCTTTGTCCTTCGCCAGCTATTTCTTCGGCTTCAATTTCTTCCTGAAGATCGTCGTGATGTATCCCTTCGCGTGGTCGGCGCACAACATCGTCGCGACGTCCCGGCATTTCGAAGCGATCCTCGCTTATATCGACACGGCGTTCTATCTGACGCTGACGGGCTTCGTATGCATGATCCTCGGCATTTTGGTCGCCCGCGTCACGATGGGCGGCACGCCGCTGGGCTGCCGCATCGTCTATGGGATCGTCGCCAATGGCTGGAACAGCGGCGGCGGCGTGGTGCTGGGCGTGGGCATCGTCGTGGGATTGACGCTGCTGATGTTCGCGCTGGGGTTCCAGCCGCTCGTCGCGCGTTCGCTGGTCTTCGAGCGTAACGAGCTGCGCCCGATCTACAATCTATGGAGCCAGATCGTGCCGTTCGTCGCGGTCGCGGTCGTGCTTTACGGCGATACGCGCAAAAGCCGCGGCTTCATCGCGCTGGGTGTCGCGATCGCCGTGCTGGGCGTGGTCGGCGGCAATCGCACGGTCGCGGTGCTCACGCTGATGCAGATCGCGGTGATGATGTGCATGCCGCGCCGTTTCGGCAATCTGCCGATGCTGCTGCTGGGGGCGGTGGTGCTGGCGAGTGCGGCCCTGTCGATCGCCGCGTTGCGCGGCGATACGGTGTCGGGGCGCGACCAGCTCGACATGATCCGCGCCTTGCTCTACGGCAACAATCTCTCCGATCTGCGCGATTTCGCCTGGATCCTGTCGGGGCTCGAGAGCGTCGATTTCTACTGGGGCAAAACCTATGTCGCCGGGTATTTGAGTTTCATCCCGACCTATATGTTTCCCTTCCGCGAGCAATTCGGCTTCGGCCGTGTGACGCCGATGCTCGCCGGGCTCGATCCCGCCTTCCATAGCGGCCTGCGCCCTCCGATCTTCGGCGAGATGTATGTGAATTTCGGCCTGCCGGGTCTGTGCATCGGCGGTTTCGTCTACGGCATTCTCGTCGGGCGGATCATGCACTGGATCACCGACACGCTCGATGCGCCCAAGGGCGCGCATAGCTATGTTCCGCAATACGTCGTGTGGACGGGATTCCTGGTGTTGCAGATCGTCGACAGCCTCGTGTTCACGCCGGCGTTTTTCGGCGTCTATGTGCTGCTCGCCCTGTTGTTGCTGGGGCGATTGCTGATCCGGGTGGGAGCGCGGCGTCTATGAACATCCTCTACATCGTCGAATCCGCCGCGACCGGCGTGGCGCGCCATCTCCTGGATCTGGTCGCCGGCGTGCACGCGGCCGGCCATCGCGTCGCGGTGATCTATTCGCCGATCCGCGAGGATGGGATTTTCCGCAGCGGCCGCGCGCGGCTTTCTGCCGCCGGCGTGGATTTTTTCGCGATCCCGATGCGCCGCGCACCCGG
Organism: Tagaea sp.; assembly: GCA_965228135.1. GTDB lineage: Bacteria > Pseudomonadota > Alphaproteobacteria > CACIAM-22H2 > CACIAM-22H2 > Tagaea. The sequence continues at coordinate 1,384,608 of OZ245798.1, read as the reverse complement.
TCCGTGGGATCTGGCGCCCGCATTGGCTGCGCGCCGTTATATCGCCGCGAACGGGCCGTTCGACGTGATCCACGGCCATTCGTCGAAAGGCGGCATGATCGCGCGTCTGGCGGGGATCGGTTCGGGCGCGTTGGTCGTCTATACGCCGCACGCCATCTCAACCCTCGATCCCACGTTGCCGCGCCTCAAGCGGGCTTTCTACCATGCGGGCGAATGGGCCTTGGCTTGCGTGACCGACATCATGGTCGCGGTGTCGACCGGCGAAGGCGGCCACCTCGAATCGCTCGGCATTCCGCGCGCCAAGATCCGCGTGGTGATGAACGCGATCGAGCCGCCGAAGATCACGCGCACGCGTGCCGAAGTGCGCGCCGAATTGGGGCTTACGGAAAATCAGGTGGCGATCGGATTCGTCGGCCGGCTGGGGCGGCACAAGGCCATCGACGTGATGGTCCCGGCCTTCGCCCGGGTGCTGGCCAAGCATCCCGACACGCGTTTGATCGTCATCGGCGACGGCGAATGGCGCGAACAAGCGCATCGGCAAGCCCGCGATCTGGGTTGCGACGGCGCCATCGCCTGGCTCGGTGCGCGAGATTCGCTCGGCTATTACAGCGGATTCGATCTCCTGGCCTTGCCCAGCCGCTACGAAGGCCTGAGCTATTCGATGCTGGAGGCCGGCGCCGTGGGCTTGCCCGTCGTCGCGACCGATGTCAGCGGGACGCGCGACGCGCTCGTCGACGGCGAGAATGGGCTGATCGTTTCCCGAGTCGGCGATGTGGATGCGTTCGCGGCCGCTTTGGAGACGATCGCCGGGAATCCGGCGATTCGCGCGAAATTGGCGCGCGGGGCGGCGTCGCGAATCGGGACGGGCGATATCGGGCGCATGGTCGCGGGCATGCTGGCAGTTTATGCTGGCGGCCGGAGTAAGGACTGATTCGATGCTTTTCGGAAACCACAAAGCGCCGGACGCACCGCAAGCCGATTGGCTGCCCGAAGATGCGGGGGCCGGTCAGCCGCTGTTCAGCTTGTTCAACAAGCTGGCGATGCTGCGCAAAGACGACCCGTCTTTCGCCGTGCAGGTGCTGGGCCCGCATCCGGGCTGCGGCGTGTCGACCATCGCCGGCGGCCTGGCGGAGTTCACGGCGCTGAACGTCGATGCGCCCGTGGCGTTGATCGACGCCGATCCGCTGAAGATGTCGCAGTTCCAGCGCGTGGGGATGACCGTCGGCGCCAGCTTGCAGGAAGTGCAGCAGGGCAAGGCCAGCCTCGACGCGGCGATGCGCCCCATGCACCGCAGCAACCTTTCGCTGATGGCGCTGACCCCGCCGGTGGTCGACCGGAAAGGCTATTCCGGGCGCACGCTGTCGATCAGCGCGCTCAGCGAGATCGTGGCGCTGCTGCGCCGCCGCTTTCAATGGATCATCGTCGATAGCGGGCCCGCGCGCGACGTCGCGTTCTCGCTGGTGCTGTCGCGCTTCATGAGCGGGACGGTCGTGGTCGCGGAATCGGAAAAGACCCGCGTGCCGGTGATCCACGAGCTCGTCCATCAGGTCTACGCCAATGGCGGCACGTCCTTGGGCGTCGTCATCAACAAGCGCAAGATCCACATTTCCGATTTCCTCTATCGCTTTCTTTGAGCGTCATGGAGCTGCTGAACACGCTCGCGGATGTCGGCTTCGTGGCGCCGCTGCTGGCGGCCGGCGTGCTGATGTTGCTGGCGCGCGGGCAGGCGGAGCCCGCTTCGCGCTGGGCGATCGCCTTCGTGCTGGCGGCGGCGACAACGGGTCTTCTGAAAACGCTGCTGCGCGACAGCGCCGATTTCCCTTATTTCCCCAGCGGCCATGTCTGCGTCGCGGTCGCGTTCTATGGCGGCTTGGTCTCGATCCTGATGGGCGGGCGCGGCGGTATGTGGCTCAACCTGCCGATCGTCGTTCCGATCGCGTTGCTATCGGGCTGGTCGCGCGTCGAAACGACCGCGCATACCTGGACCGACGTGTTCGGCGGTTTCGCCGTCGGCACGCTTTCCTTGGCGCTGCTCGGCTGTTGGCGGATGTCGCGGCCGGTCGATGCGTCTTCACGCAAATGGATGCTGGCGGCGATCGTCCTGGCCGCACCGGTCGGCTTCGCGAGCTATACGTGGCTCGGCCATAGCTGGCGCGTGCTGGTCGAATGAGACGCGCCCTTATCCTCGCGTCGCTGCTTTTGCCCGCCGTCGCGGCGGCGCAGACGAATTTTCCGATCGACCTCAATCACGAGCTTCGGCGCCGCCAGCAGGATCGGAGCGATCAGATCGAAAGCGGCGCCATTCCCCGCGACGGCGGCATCGCGCGCCCGGATGCGGCGATGCCGATCGAGGCCGAGCGCGGCGACGTGGTGAGCATCGCGGGCCAGCGCTATCGCCTGTGGGGCATCGCCACGCCAAGGCTCAACGAGTATGGCGGCTACACCGCCGCGCAGCAATTGCGCCAGTTGCTTGCCGGCAATTCGGTGACCTGCATCACCACGGGCCAGATGGCCGAACGCTTGCCGCTCGCGCGCTGCCGGGTGAACGGCAAGGACGTGGCCGCCGTGCTGGTCGCGGGCGGTTTCGCACGCGACTGCCCGCGCCAATCGCGGGGCAATTACGCCGCCTTGGAACGTCAGGCGGTCGTGAACGTCGCCGGCGGCTTCGATCTGCCGCCCGAGTGCATCGAAGATTAAGCCGCACCGTAGCGCGCGATATGCGCGTCGAGCAGTTCGAGGAACCCCGCCTCGTCGACCTTTTCCATGATCCAGGCGTTGGGCGCGCGGCCGAGCTTGTTGTGGAAATCGGCCCAGCTGTGCCCGGCAGTCGTGCTTTGGCACTCGACGCCGACATAAGCGCGCCGGCCGGCGAAGAGTTCCGGCGCCACCAGGAAGGCCGTCACCATCGCGTCGTGCAAGGGCGCACCCGGCCGGCCGAAACGCGCGACGTCCGACCGATCGAAACGGCGCAATAACGCCGCGAGCGCGCGGCCCGGCGCGCCGCCGGCGGTTTCGAAACGCGCCACGCCGCTTTCCTGCAGCAGCGCCTTGAACGTGACGTCGAGCGGGAACACGACGACCGGCACGCCCGCGGTGAATACGACATGCGCCGCATGCGGATCGGCGTAGATATTGAACTCCGCCCAGGGCGTGCGATGGCCCAGCGCCTCGAACGCGCCGCCCATCATCACGATGCGTTCGACCCCTTCGGCGACGCGTTGATCTTGCAGCAAGGCCAACGCGACATTCGTCAGCGGTCCCAGGCAAGCGAGCGTGATTTTCTTGCCGGATGCCGCCGCATCGCGCGCGACGTTGGCGATGAAACTCACGGCATGGCCGTCGGCGGGTTTCGTCGCGGGCGGGGGCAAAATCTCGTCCGCGAAGGCGCCGATATGGGCGTAGCGGCCGAACACTTGCGGGCGCACCAGCGGTCCCGGCGCGCCGGCGTAAACGGGCACGTCGGGACGCTTGGCGATCTCGATGATCTTCAGCGCGTTGCGCGTCGTGGCGTCGAGGGGCACGTTGCCGCCCATCACCGTGATCGCGCGCACATCCAGTTCCGGGGCGGCGAGGGCGAGCAGGATCGCCGCCGCGTCATCCACGCCGGGATCGGTGTCGATGATGACGGGAATCTTCCTCATGCCGCCGACCGCTTCTGGAATTTCGGGCCCAGGCGCTCGGTGATCAGCGCGAACACCGCTTCGGCGTTCACCTTGCCGACGATATCGACATTCGCCGCGCGGTCGGTCTTGCCCCACCAATCGACCAGGGTTTGACCCAGCGAGATATCGCTTTCGTGCTGCACGAACACCGCGCGCCTTTCGCTGTCGAACAGATCGGGGCGCAGCAGATAGGCGATCACCAGCGGATCGTGCAGCGGCCCGCCCAGCGCGCCGTAGCGTGCGGGGTCCTTGCGGTCCCAGAAGGTCAGCAGATCGGCGACCAGATCGGCTTGCGGCCCGCCCACGGCGCGGATCGCCGCGACGCGTTCGGGGGTGGCGATCGCCTGATGCGTGGCGTCCAGGCCCAGCGCGACGATCGGCAGGCCGGACGCGAACACGATCTCCGCCGCATGCGGATCGGCGAGCATGTTGAACTCCGCCGCCATCGTGCGGTTGCCCGCTTCGCGGAAAGCGCCGCCCATCATCACGATGCGCGCGACCCCGGCTGCGACTTGCGGCCCGTGACGCAACGCGACCGCTATGTTCGTCAGCGGTCCGAGTGTTGCCAGCGTGATCGGCGTTCCCGCTTGACCCGCTCGGGTCAATGTATCGACCAGATAGGGCACGGCGTGGCGCGGATCGGCGATCTTCTCCGGCGGCGGCAGATTGGATTTGCCCAGCCCCGTCGAGCCCGAGAATTGCCCGCGTATCGGTTCGCGGAACAGCGGCCGATGGCAGCCCGCCATCACGGGCGTGTCGGGGCGGATCGAGCGTTCGACGACGCGCAACGCATTGGCGAGCGTCGTTTCGACCGGCACGTTGCCGGAAACGACCGTCACCGCCCGCAGATCGAACTCGGGCGAGGCGAGGGCGACAAGTAGGGCGACGGCATCGTCGATGCCGGGATCGCAATCGACGATCAACGGGAGGGGCGTTTCGGTCATGCCTTATTTCGCGGGATGGATGTCGGCGGCGAGCGTGTAGCCATCGGCGCGGCCCGCGTAGTTCACCGCGCGCTTCGACGCCCAGCTATTGGCGAGGAAGAACAGCGGCACGACGCCGACATCCTTGATGCCGATCTCGGTCGCGTCCTGCAGCAGCTTCTCGCGCTTCGCGTCGTCGACGTTGCCGAGCGCCTCCTGCAGCTTCTTGTCGAAAGCCTCGCTCGAATAGCGGCCGCGATTGCCTTGGCCCGTCGTCGGCGTGAAGGTCGCGAGTAGCGGGCCCAAGACCGACGAGGCTTCGCCGGTTTCGACGGCCGCACCGCCCATGACGTTGGAGAATTCGAGCTTCGAGGCACGGGTGAAATAGATCGCGCCCGGCATCGTCTCGACCGAGGTTTTGATGCCCGCGCGCGTCAGCATCTGGCCGATCGCTTGCGCCACCTTGGCGTCGTTGGGGTAGCGGTCGTTGGTCGCATGGAACGTGAAGGTGAAGCCGTCGGGATAACCCGCCTTGGTCAGCAACGCCTTGGCGGCGTTGGCGTCGAAGCGGTCGGGCTTCAGCGACGGAACCCAGCCGAAATAACCGTCCGGCACCAGCTGACCCGCGGGCACGCCTTGGCCGTCCATGATGCGATCGACCAGACCCGGCCGGTTGATGGCGAGCGAGATCGCCTTGCGCACATCGGCCTTCAGGAACGGGTTCTTGCCGTCGGGCCCGGCGACGAAGGGCGACACGTCGCGCGATTGGTCGAGATGCAGATACATCACGCGATTGCTGGCGATCGTTGTGACGCGCAGATTTTGACGCGCGGCGACGGTCTTGTGATCGGAGGTCGGAATGTTCTCGATCACGTCGACGTCGCCCGCCAGAATCGCCGCGACGCGCGCGGTGGGGCTGGTGAACGCGCGGAACGTCACCTGATCCCATTCGGGCTTCTTGCCCCAATAGCTCGGGTTGCGCGCCATCACCACGCGCTCGCCCTGCGTCCACGACACGAAGCGATAGGGCCCCGTGCCGACCACGCCCTTGCCGGCGTTCAGATCGTCGGTCGGCGTGGTTTCCTTCGACGCGGGCAGGATGGCGATGCGGCTGAGATTGTTGGGCAGCAGCGGCAGGGGAATGCGCGTCTTGATCCGCACGACCAGCGGCGAGACGGGGATCACCTCGACGATGTCCTGCACATAGGGGCGGAACGACGACGGGCTGTTGGTCGAGGCGAGCGCCACGCGCTTGATGCTGGCGACGACGTCGGCGGATGTGAAGTCGCTGCCGTCGTGGAACTTCACGCCCGGGCGCAACTCGAACTGCCAAGTCGTGTCGTCGATCGTTTTCCACGACGTGGCAAGGGCGGGTTCGATGCGCTGCTTGGCGTCTTGGTTGACCAGCCCGTCGAACATGTTGCGCGCCAGCGCGCTGTTCGGGCCGACGACATAGAATTGCGGATCGACGGACGTCGCCATCGCCGACAAGCCGATCGTCAGGTCGGCCGCACCGGCGGCGACGGGGAACAAGAATGCTGCCGCGCAGACGAAGGCTTTCAGACGGTTCATGGCGATCTCTCCCGATAGGGGCGATCCGATCCGCATTCGCGGAAGGCCGCGCCGTTTCATTGCAACCTTGGTCGTATCCGGCCGATCCGCACGGGACAACGAATAATTCTAGTATTACCTATTCAATAGCAAAATGTTATGAACCAAGCCGGAGGTGGAGATGCGACTTAACCCCCGGCAAATCGAAGCTTTTCGCGCCGTGATGCAGACGGGCGGTGTCACCGCCGCCGCCGCCGCGTTGCAGGTCACGCAGCCCGCCGTCAGCCGTTTGATCCGCGATTTCGAACGCGACTCCGATCTCGTGCTGTTCAATCGCGAAGGCAATCGCCTGGTGCCGCGCCAGGAAGCGCACACGTTGTGGAGCGAGATCGAGCGCGTCTATGTCGGGCTCGACCATATCGGTCGCACCGCCGACGGGATACGGCGCGGGCGCGGCGACACGTTGCGCGTGGGCGCGGTCGCGGCGCTTTCGACGCGTTGCATGGATCGCGTATTGGCGACGTTCCTCGCGGCTTTTCCGAAATCCGTCGTGACGTTCGAGACGGAAAGCTCGGGCCGCATCGCCGATCTGGTCGCGATGCAGTATTACGACGTCGGTCTCGTCTACGCCCATGGCGGGCATTCCAGCGCGCGCGGCGAAACCATCGCGACGCGCGAAGCGGTGTGCGTCGTTCCACCCGCGCATCGTTTGGCACGCCGCAATGCCGTCGCGGCCGCCGATCTCGCGGGCGAGACCTTGGCCTTGCCGGGCCGGCGCACTGCCTTGCGCGCGACGATCGACGAAGCGTTGGCCGCCAAGCCCGTGCGGCCCGGCCGCGTGATCGAAGCCTCGCTCCACAATTGCTGCCGCATCGTCGCGCAAGGAATGGCGCTGGCGATCGTCGATCCGCTGAGTGCCGAGGAGTTCGCGGGGAAGCTGGCGATCAAGCCGTTCCGCCCGGCGCTGGAAATCGTCTATGGCGTGATGTTCGCGCATGGCCCCGCGCGCAACCATCTGGCGCGCGACTTCATCGACATGCTGCGCGTGGACCTCAGCGCGCGCGTTTGATCGAATCGGCCATCTTCTCCGCGACCATGATGGTCGGGATATTGAGATTGGCGCGCGGCACGCTGGGCATGACCGAGGCATCGACCACGCGCAAGCCGCCAATTCCATGAACGCGCGCGTCGGCGGGGGAGATCACGGCATCGCGGTCGCTCGCCGTGCCCATCTTGCATGTACCGCAGGGATGCCATTGGCCGAAGCTCTTGGCGACGAGATGCGCTTCGAGCGCCGCGTCGTCGGCGACGAGTTCGTCGATCAGCTTGCCGCCGCCGACGAATTCGCGCGCGAAGCGCTTTCGCAAGGCGGGGATCGCGTCGAGCATCACGCTCGCCGTCGCGGTCAGTGCGTAGTTGCGGAAGGTCTTGAGGCCGAGCTTCTTCGCCCAGCCGCCGTAACTCGACGGCGCGGGCGCGATCAAGTGCTGCGCCAGCGGATCGGTCGCAACCAATCGCGCCATCAAGCGCACCGCGCCCTTCAAGCGCGCGCGATCCGACGCTTCGGCGAGGAACTGGAAATTCGCGACCGGCTTCAAGCGCTCGCCCTGGCGTTCGAGGACGACGCTGCCGCGCGAGGCGGGTTTGTTGATCCAGGCGATGAAAGTCGCGATCCGCTCGCCCAGCGGATGCCAGGCGGATTTGGCGGCGGCCATCAGGAACATGTCGTTGGGATCGCCACCCACGCCCGACGAATAGCGCAGACCCAGATGGATATGGCGGCGTGTGGTGCCGTGGAGGCGGGCTTCGGGCCGCATCAGCGCCGAGACGGAAATGCCGGGATGCTCCTGCAAATTCCGCCCGACGCCGGGAAGATCGGCGCGTGGGCTCAGCCCCATGCGTTGTAGGGCAAGCGCGTCGCCGATGCCTTCGCGCAGCAGCAAGCCCGGCGATTGCAAAGCACCCGCCGACACGATCGTTTCGCGCACCGCGATCGTTTCTTCGTTTCCGTCGCGGCGCAGCTTGAGGCCGGTGACGATCCTGCCGTCCCAGACGAAGCCGATGACTTCGGTGTCGGACACGATCGTCAAATTCGGGCGCTTGCGCGTTTCGGCGTCGAGATAGCCGCGCGCGGTCGAGACGCGATGCGCGCCGTCGTTCGACAGCGTCATCGGAAACACGCCGTCGCCGTATTCGCCGTTCTGGTCGGCGAGTTGCGCGAAACCGAGCGCGCGGCAGGCTTCCTCCGTCGCCGTCGACAGCAACGGCCATTTGTCGCGCGGGATGCGATGGATCGGGATCGGCCCGCTTTGCCCATGCAAGGGCCCGTTGAAATCGAGATCGCGTTCGAGCTTGCGGAAATAGGGCAGCACGTTTTCCCAGCCCCAACCGGCGGCACCCATGCGCACCCATTCGTCGTAATCGTCGGGCGTGCCGCGATTGGCGATCTGGCCGTTGATGCTGGACCCGCCGCCCATCAGGCGCGCTTGTTCGTAGATTCGTGTCGGCGCCCAGCTACCGGGATCGTTATGGCTGATCGGCCCCAAACGCGCGGGCAGATCTGCCCAATGATTGCCCGGATCGAACGCCGCGAATCCCGGATACATGTCGAGAATGGCGGGCGGTTCGTGCCCCGGCGGCAGATCGCGCCCGGCTTCGATCAGCATCACTTGCGTGGCGGGATCTTCGGACAGGCGGCTCGCCAGCACACAGCCGGCCGATCCGCCGCCGACGATCGCGAAGTCGATACTCATGCTTTCGCCAGGAACGCCTGCAATCCGGCTTCGGCGACCTCGGCGTCTTGCGCGGTCGAACCCGAGCTCACGCCGATCGCGCCGACCACGTCCTCGGTGCCCGGCAACGTCAACGGCAAGCCGCCGGCCAGAATGGTGAAGCGGCCGTGATGCTGGGTGTTGACGCCGAAGCCGGCGACACCGGGCTGGGCGGCGGCGGCGAGCGCGGATGTGGGCTTGCGCGATCCGGCGGCGGTGAATGCTTTGTTGATCGCGATATCGATGGCGATGAATTTCGCCCCATCCATGCGATGGAAGGCGACGAGATGGCCGGCCGCATCGACGACCGCGATGTTCTGCGGCACGCCGATCTCGCGCGCTTTGGCCGCCGCCGCGTCGATCACGATTTGCGCGAGGCCCGCGCCGATATTCTTCACGATGTTCATGTCAGCCGATCCAGAATCCGCCATTGACGTCGAGGGTGGCACCCGTCACGTAGGACGCGTCGTCGGAAACGAGAAACGCGACCGCCTTGCCGATCTCCGACGGATCGGCGAGGCGCCCGAGCGGAATCGCTTGGGTCACGCGCTCGCGCATCTCGGGCTTCATATGCGTGCGGATCAAATCCGTATCGACCACGCCGGGGGCGATGGCGTTGACGGTGACGCCGGTCTTCGCCATCTGGCGCGCCAACGTGCGCGCGAAGCCGAGCATGCCCGCCTTGGTCGTCGCGTAATGAATGCCGCCGTTCATGGCGCCCTGATGCGCGACGATCGACGACATGCAAACGATGCGGCCATGCTTGCGTTCGATCATGCCGGGCAGCACGGCCTTCGAAAACAGGAACGCGCTTTTGAGATTGACCGCCATGAAGCGGTCCCACTCGTCCTCTTCGAGGTCGAGGATCGATACGGCGCGGTCCTGGCCTGCGTTGTTCACCAGAATGTCGATCTTGCCGAAAGCGACGATGCCCGCCTCGACCGTGCGGCGCACGACCTTCGCCGACGACGCGTCGCCCTGGACGGCGACCGCGTTCTTGCCGAGCTTTGCCGCGCGCGCGGTGGCGAGGCTTTCGTCGATATCGTTGACGACGATCGACGCTCCGCGCGCAGCCAGCGCGTCGGCGATCGCCCCGCCGATCCCGCGCCCCGCGCCCGTGATCAAAGCGACGCGGCCTTGCAGCGAAGTCTCGGACATGGGCTAGCCTTTCACCGAACCCTTGGTCAGGCCGGAGACGATCAACCGGCCGAGCAGGGCGAACACGATCAAAATGGGTATGATGGCGAGCGTGGCGGCGGCGGTGAGCGGCCCCCATTCGCGGCCGAAAAAGCCGATGAAGCTGTAGATCAGCGGCTGGATGGGCCGAAGCCACGGCGCGTCGATCATCACCGATCCGGCGACGAATTCGTTCCAAGCACCAACGAAAGCGAGCGTGCCCGCCGCCCCGAGGGCGGGGCGCGACAAGGGCAGCATCACATGGCGCAGCACGCCGAAGCGCGTGGCGCCGTCGATGATCGCGGCTTCGTCCAACTCGCGTGGAATACCTTCGATCGTGCCCTTCACGACCCAGATCGCCATCGGCAATTGGTGGGCGGCGTAGATCAGCGGCAGCGCATAGGGCGTGTTCACGAGCCCGAGATGCACGAAATAGACGTAGTTGGGGATCAGCAGCGCGGCGGCGCCCAGCGATAGCGGGATCGACGCGACGACCAGCAGGAACAGGCTTTGCCGGAAGGGAAACTCGAAGCGGTCGAAGGCATAGGCGGCGGGCAGCGCGCAGGCGAGCGCCATCACGACCGCGAAACCCGAATAGAACAGGCTGATCAGGAAGCTTTGCGCGAAGCCGGAGACGAAGACGCGCTCGTAATGCGCGCTCGTTGGATCGAACCCGACGAAGCGCGGCGGCATCGCGAAGATCACGCTTTCGGGCTTGATCGAGGTCAACATGCCCCAGAACAAGGGCAGCAGATTGATGATGATCAGCGCGCCGATCGGAACGATCAACGCCAGGCTGGCGCCGAGCCCAAGTTTCGGGCGGAGGAGGGCGGAAGACGAAGTCGCACTCATCGTCACGCCTTCCACTTGGTGAAACGAACATAGGCGACGACCAGCACGATGTTCCCGGCGAACATCAGCAGCGCCATCGCGGTCGCCCCGCCCAGGTCGAAATTGACGAAGGCGCGCTCGTAGACGTCGATCGCCAGAATGCGCGTCGCATCGCCGGGGCCGCCGCCGGTCGTGACCAGCGGCGTTTCGACGGTGTTGATGTTCGACAGCGTCAGCACGATCGCGACCAGCAGCAGCGGCGTCTTCAGCAGCGGCAGGGTGATGCGCCGGAAGATCTGCCAGCCATTGGCGCCGTCGATGCGCGCGGCTTCGGTATAGTCGTCGGGAATGCCCTTGAGCCCCGCGAGCAGGATGATGACCGCGTAGCCGATGCGCTTCCACACCGAGATCGCGATCAGCAGCGACATCGCACCGGCGGGCGAAGTCAGCGGCTGGAAACTGCCGAAGCCGAGCGAACGCGCGGCCCAGGCGGCGAGGCCGATATCGTTGAGAAAGACCCAGCGGAACAGCAACGCCGCCACGACGGTCGAGATGATCCACGGCACGATCACGATGATCTGCACCAGGAAGGCGAAGCGCGGGGCGAGGCGGTCGATCCACACCGCAAGGCCCAAGGCGATCGCGATGGTGATGACGACCGAGAAGCCCGTGTGGATGAACGTGCGCAGCAGTGTCGCACCCATATCGGGCTCGTCCAGCAGGCGCGCGAAATTCTTGAAACCGGCGAAGCCCATCGGCGCGCCGTAGCGGATATCCTGCAGGCTGTACCAGCCGCCGTAGAACACCGGCGCGAACAGCACGAGGCCCAGCAGCGCGAAGGCCGGGGCGATATAGGAATAGGCGCTGACGGTGCTGCTGCGCATGGGCCTTTGTGCTTCGTCGAAGAAAGAAGGGGCGGATGCGTTTGGCGCACCCGCCCCGGATCGTCAGCGGTTGTTGCGGCGGTTGAAGTCGCGCTCGGCGCGCTCCAGCGCTTCCTTCGGCGTGAGGCCGTTGGTCACGACTTCCTGCGCCGCCTTGTTCAACGCTTGGCGATAGCCGCCCACACTGAACGCGATGGGGGCGAGCCAGCCCGCCGTCGCCGAGCCCTTGCCCGCGACCGCGAGATAGGCGTTGCCCGGATCGGCGAAGAATTCGGGCATCGTCGCCGGAGTGGAGGCGAGACCCGGTGTTTGGCCGCCCATCGTGACCCACAGTTTGTCGGCTTCGGCGCCGCCCATGTATTCGACGAACTTGCCGGCGAGATCGACATTCTTACCCTTCGACCACACGCCGACGGCCCAACCGGCCATCACGCCCGGCGAATGCGGCTTGCCGTCCACGCCCGGGAAAAGCATGAACCCGACCTTGTCCTTGCCCATGCGCGCTTGCAACGTCGAAACGCGCACGCTCGCCCCGGTGATCATCGCCACGCGGCCCGCGCTGAACTGCTCGTACAGATCGTCCACGGTCCAGCTGGTGACGAGCTTGGGCGTCACGTCATGCTTGGTGACCATCTCGGTTTGCAGCGTCAGGCCTTCGATGCCCGCCGGTGTGGCGAAGCGCGCGCGGCCTTGCGCGTCGAACAGGTCGCCTTGCTTGGCCAGCATATAGGGGATCACGATCTGCGGATCGGGCTGGGCTTCGCTCCACGCCTGGCCGAAGCCGTAGCGCGTGACGGCACCGGACGTGTCCTTCGCCGTCAGCTTCTTCGCCGCGTCGATGAAGGCGGGCCAGGTCGTCAGCTTGTCGGCGTCGATGCCCGCTTCTTTCAGCAAATCGGGCCGGTAGTAGAGGCCGACATAGTTGCGCGACTGGAACATGCAATATTGCTTGCCGTCGACTTGGCAAAGATCCCAATAGGCGCCGGCATTGTCCTTCTTGCGGTCGGCCGACCATTTATCGACGAACAGCTTGTTGAGATCGGCGAGCGAACCCGACTTGATCGCGTCGCCCAACAGATCGGTGATGACCCACACGATATCGGGCGCCGTGCCTTGCTGCGCCGCCGCCAGGAATTTCGGCGTCATCTGGTCCCACACTTGCGGTTCGACCGAGACCTTGGCGCCGGGATTGGCCTTCTCGAAATTGGCCATGATTTCGGCCAGCGCCTTTTCGCGCGGCGCGTTGCCGGCGGGGTTGAGGAAGGTCCACATGCGGATCGTCTGGGCGCTGGCGTCGGCGATGCCGCCCGCGAGTGTGGCGATCGCAAGTCCGGCGAGCAAAGCGGCGCGCCGCGTGAATTGGCGTTTCATCTGCGTCTTCTCCCTTGGTGGTCGGTTATGGTTTGGCGATTTCGGATTGGGCCGCGATATCGCGTAGCGCCCCGTCGAGCGAGCGGCCGAGATGCAGGCGGATCGCGGTGGCAAGGCCCGGCGCGTCGCGCGCGACCAGCGCGTTGATGATCGCGGCGTGTTCGGCGCTTTCGCTGGCCAGGCGCGCGCGCCAGCCGTCGCTGCCGCGTTGGACCCAGGCGCCGAGCAATTGCATCTGGATGCCGTGATAGATCGTCGCGAGCAGGCGATTGCCCGAGGCCTCGATCAGCGTCTGATGGAACAACGCGTTGAGCTCGATATGGCGGCGATGGGTGAGTTCGCCGGGTGCATCCAGTTCGCGCTGGATTTCTTCGAGCCGGCGCACGGCTTGCGCGTTCTCGCCGCGCATCAGCGACGCGACGGCAAGCTCGCCCGCGTTCTGTTCGAGACCGATGCGCACTTGCCAAAGCTCAGCGACATGGCGGGGCGAGGGCACGCGGATGCGATAGCCGCGCCGCGGTGTGGCCTCGATGAAGCCTTCGGCGGCGAGGCGCTGCAAGGCTTCGCGGATCGGCGTCAGGCTTACTTGGAAGCGATCGGCGAGATCCTGAAGGATCAAACGCTCGCTCGCCGCCAGATCGCCGAACAGGATCGCTTCGACCAGACGGCGATAGATCGCGTCGGCGACCGTTTCGCCGGGGCCTTCGGGGGCGTCGCCGAAGAAGCCTTCGCGTTCACTCGGCTGCATGGCGGCCCCCGGTCGCTTGATCGTCGCTGGCGAAGGCCGCGAGCAATTCGGGTTTGGGCTCGGCGCCATGGCCGGGGCGGTCTTGCGCTTCGAAAGCGCCGTCGGCGTATTGCAGCGGCACTTGGGAAAGATCGTCGCGCAGCGGGTTGAGCAGGCGGTTCGCCTCGTAGCAGACGAAGTTCTTCGCCGCCCGGCAGGCGTGCAGCGCGGTCGACACGCCGATCGCCGAGCCCACGCCATGCGGGGCGAGCTTCATGCCGTGCTTGGTGCATAGCGCGTCGATCGCCATCATGCCGGAAACGCCACCCGCGCGCGTGATATTGGGCTGCACGAAGTCGAGCGCCCCCGCCTCGGCGAAGCGCGTGAATTGCGAAATGTCGAATTCGTTTTCGCCTGCGCCGATGGGGACGGGCGACGCCTTGCGTACCTTTGCCAGGGCGGCGGCATCGTCCGGCGGGATCGGTTCTTCGAGCCACATCACGCCATAGGGCGCCACGGCTTTGGCGACTTCGATCGCGCCATCGACATCGTAGGCGGCGTTGGCGTCGAGCATGATCGGCATGTCGCCGCCCAGCGCTTGGCGCAGCGCCGCCACATGCGCGGCATCGGTCGATGCCCCCCGGCCGACTTTCAGTTTCACGCCCTTAAAGCCTTTCTCGGCGAATTCGAGGGCGCGTTCGATGGACTCGCCCGTGGTCGGGAAGAACGGCACCGAGCCGACATAGGCGGTGACCTTGCCGGGCGTGCCACCCAGCAAACGGCACAAAGGTTGACCCGCCGCGCGCGCCTTCATGTCCCACAACGCGCTGTCGACGGCGCTCAGCGCTTCCATCGCGGGCCCGCGCGTTTGGCCCAGTGCGAAGAAATAGGCTTTGAGATCGCGATAGGCGTCGGCCGGCGTCTCGAACTCGACGCCCAGCAAAGCCGGGCGGATCACGTTCTCGATCAGCGAGGCCGACATGCGCGGATGCGGCAGGCCGAAGGCTTCGCCCCAACCGCGATGGCCGTTTTCGTCGACCGTCTCGACGATGGTGGAGAACTGGCCGCTGCGCTCGATCCGCTGGAAATGGGCGGCCGGGCGGCGCAGGCTCATCGGCACGCGCTCGATGCCGCCATAGATTTTGGCGAAGGAAGCGTGCAGGGCGTAGACGCGCAGTTCGGTGATCTTCACGGGGTGTCCTCACTATTTCATAATTTATAAAAAATAGCCGGTATGGGAGTCAATCCGGGTGAATGCTTGGGGAAAACTCCCTGAAAACACCGAAATAATTGAGATATTCGGATTTTCGATCCTCGGAGCGGTCTTATTTTTATAAATTATGGCCGTCTCAGCCTCCGAATCGCGACCCGCCCGCCGGGGCCGCCGGCGGGGGCGGGGTCGCTATCGGTTGCGGAGCCGCGCGGGGAGGCGTAATGCCCTTCTCCCGCCGTTCTTGCCCCCGCCGAAACAGCACGAAATGCCGATCAAGATTCCGGACGATCTACCCGCCGTCGCCGCTTTGGAGTCCGAAGGCGTCGTCGTGATGCGCGAGAAAGACGCGATCCGTCAGGACATTCGTCCGCTGCGCGTGGCGCTGCTGAATCTGATGCCGGACAAGATCCGCACCGAAACGCAATTCGCGCGTTTGCTGGGCGCGACACCGTTGCAGATCGAATTGACGCTGGTGAAGCCCACCGATCACGTGTCGCGCAACACGGCGGCCGATCACATGTCGGCTTTCTATCGCCCGTGGGCGGATATCAGCGCGGAGAAATTCGACGGCATCATCGTCACCGGCGCGCCGGTCGAGAAAATGCCGTTCGAGGAAGTCTCGTATTGGGACGAACTCTGCCGCATTTTCGATTGGACGCGCACGCATGTCCATTCGGCGCTGCATATCTGCTGGGCGGCGCAAGCGGCGTTGCGGCATTTCCACGGCGTGCCCAAACACGCGCTGCCCGCGAAGAAATTCGGCGTGTTCCCGCATCGCAATCTCGCCCCGGCGTCGCCTTACTTGCGCGGCATCTCCGACGATCTGGCGATCCCGGTGTCGCGCTGGACCGAGACGCGCCGCGAGGACGTCGCGACGATCGGCGGTTTGAAACCGCTGCTCGATTCCGACGATGCGGGGATCTGCCTGGTCGAAGAACAAGCGCGCCGCACGCTCTATATGTTCAATCACTTCGAATACGATTCCGACACGCTGGCGAACGAGTATTTCCGCGACGTGAAGGCGGGATCGGAGATCGCGCTGCCCGCGCATTATTTCGAGAACGACGATCCCCAGCGCCCGCCCGCCAATCGCTGGCGCAGCCATGCGCATCTGTTCTTCGCGAACTGGATCAACGTGATCTACCAATCCTCGCCGTTCGAAATCGGCGCGATCGGCAAGTCGCGTTAGCCCGTCGCGGCGCCGGCCTCCGGCAAGGCTTTGTTGCCCGGCGTCACTTCGATCTCGCGGCGCGGCAGCGGGAACACGATCCCAAGTTCGTCGAAGCGCAGCTTCATGCGGCGATTGAATTCGCGCCCGATCACCCATTGGCGAATGGGGCGCGTCTTGATGCGCGCCACGATATGCACGGCCGATTCCTCGAACTTGTCGACACCCAGCACTTCCAGATCGTCGAGGATATCGTCGCGATAGGTTTCCTCGGCCGCGAGCCCGGCGAAGATTTCGCGCAAGACCGCGATCACGCGGTCGGTGTTCTCGCGATAGCCGACGCGCACGTCGAGCAGATAGAACGAAAAATCCTTGGTGAGGTTGCTGATCTGCGTGATCGCGCCGAACGGGATCGTGTGCACCACGCCCGATAGATCGCGCAGCTTGATCGTACGGATCGTCATGCCTTCGACGAAGCCGCCGGTCCCGTTGATATTGGCGACGTCGCCCACGTTCACCGTGTCTTCGGCCAGGATGAACATGCCGGTGATGACGTCCTTCACCAGCGTCTGCGAACCGAAGCCGATGGCCAGGCCCACGACGCCCGCCCCCGCGATCAGCGGCATGACGTTGACGCCGATCTGCGACAGCACCGACAGCGCGGTCAGCAATCCGATCACCAGGTAGATCGCGTTGCGGATCAGCGGCAGCAGCGTGCGCAGACGCTGATTGCGCACCAGCATCTGGCCGTTCGCGTCGCGCCGGTCGAGGTGATAGGCGATCGTCGCGTCGGCGATTTCCCACACGATATAGGCGAGCAGCAAGCTGCCCGCGATTCCGGCAAGGCGCGGGGCGACGAACGTGCCGATCGATGTCGCCAGCAGCGCGCCAAGATCGACTTGCCAGGCGAGCAGGATCGCGACCGCACCCGCAATGCGCACCGCCCAGATCGCGGCGATGCGCGCTTTGCGTAGATATTTGCCCGCGCGCAATTCGAAAGCCGGGGCTTGGCGCGTCCAGCCTTGCGCGGACTCGCGCAAGCGTTCGAACAATCTCTCGATCTGGGTGAGGCAGAATTGGACGAGGAGCACGGCGAGGAACGTGACGGCCGTGCCTTGCGCCAGGAAGGCGAGGCCGCCGGGCACATGCAGCCCCCACACCGCCAGCGCCATCAGCACGTAGACGATCGCGATCAAATGCCAAACTCCGGCGATCATGCGGCACAGACGCGCGACGCCGGTATCGCCGCCTTTGCCCGCGATCAGCCGTGCTGCGCGGCGGCGGCAACCGAGAATGCCGACGATCAGGATCGCGGCGACGGCGCCGCCCGCGATCCAGCGGATGGATTCGAGGATCAGCGGCGAGGCGTTCATGATTTCCGCCACGCGCGTCGCGGCGAAGCCCAGGCCGATCGTCACCAGAATACGCTTGATCCAAAGATAGATGCGAAACGCCGCCGAATCGTCGAGCGGGACGAGTCGCGCATCGGCCGCTTCGGGATTGAAGGCGAGGCGTCCGACCGCAAGGCCGATCTGGATCGATGCGGTGACGAGAACCAGCGCGATCAAGATGTCGCGCAACGTGGGCGAGGGGGCCAGGAACGCGATCGCGACATGCGCGACGGCGACGAGCGTGATCGGTGCCACGATCTCCGCCGCGAAGCGCAACGTGCGCGACGTGGCCGTGCGCGAGACGAGACGCGCCGCGATCCACGCCGCCAACGCGGCCAATGCCACGATCGCCGCAACGCGCAAGCCGCTTTCCAGCGCTTGCGCGCGCAGGAACGGATCTTCGATCGTGGCGCGTAGCACGGTGACGCCGCGCATCAGCGCTTCAAGGATCTGCGCGGGTGCGTCGGCGAATGCCGTCATGGTGGATGCCATGGGCCCTCCGTTTCTTTCGCGATTGCGGTCTCCGCCTTTGGTCTAGAAACCGAATGCGCCCATTTGATGGCGAATTCCCGGCACTCGCCTCGGGGAATTTTCATCGCCATACTCAGTAGAAATACGGGGGAGGAAGATTCGATGGGATTGCTCGACGGCAAGGTGGCACTGGTGACCGGTGCGGGTTCGGGGATCGGCAAAGCGGCCGCCTTGGCGCTGGCGGGCGAGGGCGCTGCACTCGCTTTGGCGGGACGGCGCGAAGCGCCGCTCGCGGACGTCAAAGCCGCGATCGAAGCCAAAGGCGGCAAGGCGGCCGTCTTTCCCCTCGACGTCGTCAATCACGCCGACGCCGCCACGACGGTCGCGCGGATCAAGGCGACGCTCGGGCCCGTCGATATTCTGGTGAACAACGCGGGCCATGCCGGCAACGTGCGCAATATCCGGTTCCTGTCGGAAGCGGATTGGCGCGCCATCGTCGATTTGAATCTCACCGCCGTATTTTCGCTGACGCAGGCCGTGCTGCCCGACATGCTGGCGAAGAAGGACGGCACGATCGTCACCATCGCGTCGAATTCGGGCCTCAATCCCTCGCTGCTCGGCGGCGTTTCCTACAGCGCCGCGAAGGCGGGGGCGATCAGCATGATGGGCTTCGTCCACAACACGTTCCGCAACCAGGGCATTCGCGCGACGGCGGTGGTGCCCGGCGAAGTGGATACGCCGATCATGGAACGGCGCACGCGCAAACCGACGGCCGCGGAGCGCGCGGCGATGTTGGCACCCGAGGACGTGGCGCAGGCCGTGCGGCTTTGCGCGACGTTGCCGCCGCGCGCGACGATCCCCGAATTGCGGATTGTGCCGACCTTTCAGCGCGATCTGTCGGCCGATCTGGAAGCGGCGCGCTGGAACGGCGCGCCCGCCGACACGCCCGATCTGCCGAAGGCGCGTTAGTTCGAAACGTCCGTGCCGACCTTTTGGTGCGGCACGTCGATCAGTTTTCGCGTGCCGGCGGCGACGTCGTAGATATGGAAGGAATCCATATTGCGGCCGTAGAGATGCAGCGAGACGCATGTCTCGCCATCCTCGGGCACGCCGGTCATGTGGATATGGTCGGGGTTCGGCACGAAGGTCGAGACGGAGCCCGGATCGAGCAGCACCACGCCGCCCCGGCGCAGCACGATGCCGTCGTCGGCTTTGATCTCGCCGTCGCGCGGCATATAGGCGCGCTCCTGCAAATGGCCTTGCAGCACGCCGACCACGCCCCACGATCCGTGATCGTGCACCGGCGTCCATTGGCCCGGCAGCCATACCAGCGCGAATAGCGAGATATCGCCCTGCGGGCAGATATGGATCGCGTTGCGATTATAATGGGCGGGATCGCTGCGCATCTGATCTTGCGACAGAACACCGGTGCCTTCACGCGCCAAGCGGCGCATGGCGGGGGCGATGGCCAGCACGCGATCGGCGCTGTCGGCATGGGCGGCGGCCTCGCGCTCCGCAAGCGCGATGAAGTTGCTGATGGCGCTGTGCATGATCTTTCTTAGTAGATGAGATCGTCGGCACCGCCGGCCCCGCCCTTCGACAGGACGATTTCGTCCTTCGCGGCGAGTTCCTTGGCGGTGTTGACCATCGAGGTTTGCGCTTCGGCGACGTCTTTGCCGCGCACCGGGCCCAAGGCTTCGATTTCTTCCTTGAGCATTTTGCCGGCACGCTCCGACATGTTCGAGAAGAACAGGTCGCGCAGCGTTTCGTTGGCGCCTTTGAGGGCGATGGCGAGCTTCGACTTGTCGACCGCGCGCAGCAGCGTCTGCACGCCGCCGGGGTCGAGACGGCCGAGATCCTCGAACTTGAACATCAGCGCCTTGATCTTCTCGGCCGAGTCCCGGTTGCGTTCCTCCAGCGCCGTCGTGAAGCGCGCTTCGGTTTGCCGATCCAGCGAGTTGAAGATTTCGGCCATCAACTCGTGCGTATCCTTGCGCGTGGTCTTGGCGAGGTTCGACATGAACTCGTTGCGCAGCACGCGCTCGACGTCGTCGAGCACGTCCTTCTGCACCGTCTCCATGCGCAGCATGCGCATCACGACTTCCATCGCGAAGGCTTCGGGCAAGGTGCCCAGCACGCGCGCGGCGTGATCGGCGCGGATCTTCGACAGCACGACCGCCACGGTCTGCGGATATTCGTTCTTGAGATAATTCGCGAGCACGCCTTCGTTGACGTTGCCCAGCTTGTCCCACATCGTGCGGCCGGCGGGGCCGCGGATGTCGTCCATGATGTTGGCGACGCGGTTCTTGTCGAGAACCTTGCCGAGCAGGCGTTCGGTCGAATCGAACGTGCCGACCAGCGAGCCGGTGGCCGCGATCTGGTCGGCGAATTCCACGATCAAGCGTTCGATGATCGACGAGTTGACCGTGCCCAGACCGGCCATGGTCTGGGACAATTCCTTGATTTCGTCATCGGACATCAGCGCGAAAAGTTTCGCCGCCACTTCTTCGCCGAGCGACAAAAGAAGGATCGCGGCCTTTTCCTGGCCGGACAGGGTGCGATAATCGTCGCGAATGCGCATGGGCCGTTCTCGGGCGCGATGAATCCTAGATAGGCCGGGACTTTAGCAGAATTCCGGCGATCTGCGAACAGATCGAAATCAGCCGCCGCGGGCGCAAAAATTTACCCAGATTTCCCGATATTTGGCCTCGACCGCACGGGCGTAAACGGGCGCGTCGCCCACGGCCGAACGGCGCACGGCATCACGCAAATTTTCCCGTGCGGAACGGCGCGCAAGGGCGTCGGCCAGCAGGGCTTCGACGATCCGCACATAATCGTCGGGCGTTTCGGCGATCCAGTCGGGTCGGCCGATGGCCGCGAGGATCGAGGCCGACAAGCGGCCCTGGATCGTGCGCCCGCGCAACGTCACCAGCGGCACGCCCATCCAGAGCGCGTCGAGCGTCGTCAGCCCGCCGCCATAGGGGAAGGGGTCGAGTGCCACGTCGAGGCGCGCATAGTCGGCGTAGTTCGCGGCGCGATCGGTCGGCCCGACCAGATCGGCCTTGGCGGGATCGATCCCGGCGGCGGCGAGCCGCGCCTCGATCCGCGCGCGCGCGGCCGCTTCGACGATCGTGCGATCCTTCAGCACCAGACGCCGCCCCGGCTTGGCGAGCAACCGCGCCCAGAGTTTCAGCACCGTATCGTCGAGCTTGGCGATGCGGTTGAACGTGCCGATATAAAGCGTGGAATTGTCGCGCGACGGCCAAATCGGCACGGGCGCATCCGTCGGTGCGGCGAAGAATTGCGCGTTGGGCAGGTCCAACGCCTGTTCCGCGAATTCGCCGCGCGAAGCGGCGGGCAGCGCCACCTTGTCGGTGAACAGATAGTCGATCGCCGAAAGCCCGGTCCCATTCGCGTCACCCCAGCCGGTGATTTGGATCGGGGCGGGTTTGCGCGCGAAGACCAGCAGGCGATTGCCGCCGGTATGGCCGGAGAGGTCGACCAGAATGTCGACGCCGTCCGCGCGCACCTGGGCCGCCGCTTCTTCGTCGGAAACCCCGCGCCAATCGCGCCAGCGCTCCGCGATCGCCTTGAAACGCGCCGTGCGCGCATCGTCGGCGGGATTGCAGGAATAGAGCACGCGTTCGACCGTGCCCGGATCATGCGCCGCCAGGATCGGCTCGATCACGCCCGCCGCCGCGTGATCGCGGAAATCGCCGGAGACATAGCCGACGACGAGACGTTTGTTCGGATCGCGCGTATTGGCGTGCGGCCGCCATGTCGCGCGCAACGGCTCGGCATAACGTTGCGCCCAATCTTTGCGCAGCTTCTGCGTTTGCGCGTCGTCGAGATCGGGATCGAAATTCGCGGCGAAGATCGCCCCCGATCCGCCGGCGGGATTGGCGGGATCGAGCGTCGCGGCGCGTTCGAAGGCCGCGCGCGCGTCGCGATGGCGGCCTTGCGCGATCAAGGCCACGCCCAGCGAAATATTCGCCGATGCCGCCAAGGGATGCGCGGACGCGGCGAGGGGGGCGAGCAGCTTTTCCGCTTCTTGCGCGCGGCCCAACTCGGCGAGCAAGCCGCCATAGTTTAAGATCAACGCGGGGTGGTTCGGATCGCGCGCGTGGAGCTTTTCGTAGGCCGCGAGCGCCGCGCCGCCACGCCCGAGGGCGAGCAGCGCTTGCGCACGATTGCCCAACGCCGCGAAATCGTCCGGCAATTTCGCCAAGGCGGCGTCGAGTTCGGGCAACGCCTCGGCCGCGCGCGATTGCGCCAGCAATATCTGGCCCAATATCGCGCGCGCTTGGGGCACGTCGTCGCGATGCATCAGCGCGCCACGCAACACCGCCTCCGCCGCGCGCAATTGGCTTTGCTGGGCCAGCAACACGGCGACATTGCATGCCGCTTCGAGGAATTCCGGAACGGCCCGCAACGCCGCGCGATAGCGGGCAAGCGCTTCGGCCGCATCGCCTTTGTTCTGCGCGTCCAGCCCCGCCTGGAAATCGGCGAGCGCTTGGTTGCGGCGGGCTTCGTTCGTGTCGGACATCCGAAATCAGACTGGCGCGGGGGAAGGGCGGGATCAAGCGGCTTGCGGCGGGTCGATGCACCGGCCATGCTGCGGCGCGTGGTTTGCGGGCCCATAGATTGCAAGTAACCGGACGATCCGGGCGGACGGGGGAATTCCCGCAGCCCTTTTGCCGATCAATCGACAAAGGAGTCCAGGATGAAAAAGATTTTCGCCGTTCTCGCCCTCTCGGGCGCGCTCGCCGCACCGGCGCTGGCGCAAACGCCCGCAGGCCTGCGCGGGCCGACGGTCGATACGATCAAAGCGCGCGGCCAGTTGATCTGCGGCGTCAATACGGCATTGCCCGGCTTCTCCGCGCCCGACGCGCAAGGCGTGTGGCGCGGGCTGGACGTCGATCTGTGCAAGGCGATCGCCGCCGCCGTGTTCGGCGACGCGAACAAGGTGCGTTTCGTGCCGACGACCTCGCAGCAGCGTTTCGTGGCGCTGCAATCGGGCGAGATCGACGTGCTGACCCGCAACGCCACGCAGACCTATGCGCGCGACGTGTCGCTGGGCCTGCACGAGGCGGGCGTGAATTTCTACGACGGCCAAGGCTTCATCGTGCGCAAGGCCGCCAATATCACCTCGGCGCGCCAGCTCGACGGCGCGACCGTGTGCGTCCAGCCGGGCACGACGACGGAACTCAACCTCGCCGACTATTTCCGCGCGCAGAAGATGAAGTTCACGCCGGTGGTGATCGAGCGGCTGGAGGAAAACATCGCCGCCTATCAGGCCGGCCGCTGCGACGCCTACACGACCGACGCCTCGGGCCTCGCCGCGATCCGCACCAGCCTGGCCGTGCCGGGCGATCACTTCATTCTGCCCGAGCGTATTTCGAAGGAACCGTTGGGGCCGATGGTGCGCAAGGGCGACGATCAATGGCTCGCCATCGTCAAATGGACGCTGCGCGCGATGGTCGAGGCCGAGGAATACGGCATCAACCAAGCCAATGTCGATGACATGCTGAAATCGACCGATCCGGTCGTGCAGCGCGTGCTGGGCGTGCAGGGCGGCTTCGGCGCGATGATGGGCCTCGACAACAAATGGGCCTACAACGTCGTCAAGCAGATCGGCAATTACGGCGACAGCTTCGAGCGCAACGTGGGCGTCAAAACGCCGCTCGCGTTGGAACGCGGCATCAACGACCTTTGGACCAAAGGCGGGTTGATGTACGCGATCCCGCTGCGTTGACGATGCGCGGTCTCGACCGCACGCTGAAACTGCCGGGTGGCGAGGCCGTCGCGCAATTCGGCCTTGGCATGTGGCGCATGGGCGAGAGCAAGGCAAGGGCGGCGGGGGAACTCGCCGCCCTTCGCGCCGGGCTCGACGCCGGGGTCAAGCTGATCGATACCGCCGAGATGTATGGCGAAGGCGCGGCCGAGGAGATCGTCGGCCAAGCGATCGCCGGGCGGCGCGACGAGATCTTCATCGTCTCGAAAGTCTATCCGCACAACGCGAGCCGGTCGGGCGTGGCGCAAGCTTGCGCGCGCTCGCTCAAACGGCTCGGCACCGACCGGATCGATCTCTATCTGCTGCATTGGCGCGGCAATCATCCGCTCGACGAGACCGTCGCCGGATTCCAGGATTTGAAGAAGGCGGGAAAAATCCGCCATTGGGGCGTGTCGAATTTCGACGTCGCCGACATGGAAGATCTGTTCGAGGCGGGCGGCGACAGCTGCGCCGCCAATCAGATCCTCTACAATCTCGGACGGCGCGCGGCGGAGACGGGCTTGTTCCAAACTTGCCGTCAGCACGGCATTCCGCTGATGGCCTATTCGCCGCTCGAACAGGGGCGCATTCCCAAATCGCCGGTGCTGGCGAAGATCGCGGCGGCGCATAAAGCCACACCGGCGCAAGTGATGCTTGCCTGGGTCGCGCGCCATAGGGACGTGATGGTCATTCCCAAATCGACGGGGACGGCGCATCTGGCCGAAAACATCGCGGCGATGGATCTGACGCTGACCGCCGAAGACCTATCGGCGATCGATGCGGCATTCCCGGCGCCCAAACGCGGTACCGCGCTCGATATGCTCTAGCGCAGGCCGTCCGCGACCAGGGCGTAGGGGACCGACGTGCCGTCGGCGAAGCGGATCGTCGCATCGCCCGATCCGTTCGGCCCGGCGACGATGCTGACGCCGCCGCTGCCGTCCTTGAGCGCCACTTCGATCGCCGTGGCCCGGCCCATATCATCTCGGACGACGTTGACATTCACCTCGTCCGCGCCGATCCGGTGGAAGTTGATCTCGACTTCGTCGCCCGCGCGCACCGTGTCGCGGCCTTCGCCGCGCCGGTAGATGGCGGTCGCGCGGGCGAGCGTCAGCCGGTCGTCGCCGCCGCCGCCGATAACGACCTTCACGTCGGTGGCGTCGATCGTATCGTCTCCCGCTCCGGTATTGATGGTCGTCGAACCCGCGACGGCGAGGGTGTCGCGTCCGCGCCCCGTGTTCACGCGTTCGACATCCGCCGCCGCCACGATGTTGTCGCCATCGCCGGCGTCGACCCGGCTGACGCTCGACGCCGAGATGCGGTCGTTTCCGGCCCCGGTCTCGATCATGATCGCGCGCGCGACGGTCACCACATTGTCGCCGTCGCCGGCTTGGACGATATTGGCGCCCGTCGCGTTGATCGTGTCGTTCCCGGCACCCGCACGGATATTGCCGACGCCCGTCGCGTCGATGAAGTTGCGGCCTTCGCCCGCGTGGATATGGCCGGTATCGATCGCCACGATCGTATCGTCGCCGGCACCGACATGGATGTGGCCGGCTTGCGTCGCGGAGATCGTGTTGTTGCCTTCGCCCGCGTCGATATGGCCGGTCTGAACGCCCGCGATACGATCGTTGCCGGCGCCGGTCGTCACGTGGCTGGTGCGCGTCAAATTCAGCGTGTTGTTGCCGTCGCCGGCATCGATGAAGCCTGAATCGAGGGCGGTGATAGAGTCCGACCCGGCGCCCGTATCAATGCTGTGATAGCCTGCAATGGCGACGGTCACGGCGGCGATATCGCGTGCTTCGAAGCTGGGGCCGGTCTTTTCGTAGTGGTCGTTGGCCCCGGCCCATCCGCCTCTGGCATAGGCGCGGAACATCGGGATGGCGCTTTCGGCCGGTGTATCGAAAAGGGTACGGCGCGCTGAACTCCCGACCGTCACCGCATCCGCCGACGCGCGGAACCGACCGTCGATCAGGCTGCTCGTCGCGCGGCCGGAGTCGAAGACGCCCATGTCCAGACGGGACAAGAACGGTGCGAGGGAATTGATCAGGCGGGAATTGCGGCCGATGCCAATCCGATCGGCCGCGATGTTGAGTTTGTCGGCGGCGCTGGGCGCAAGATCGCTGCCGACATCGACGCGCAAGGACGTGGCACGAAGGGTCGTTCCCCCGATTTGGACGCCCGCCGCATATCGCGTAGCGCCGATCGAGGTGAGACTCATATAGGCGCCGACGGCGCTCATGAAATCGCTGTGCATCGGAATTCTCCTCTGCCGGGTCAGGACATTCTGTCCTGTACTTATAATAGCATATGTTGATTGACTGTCAATTTCGGCGGAATCCGCCCAAACGAAAACGGCGTCCCCGGCCGTCGGCCGGGAACGCCGTATGAAGACGTCGAAAATGCGGGCGCTTACGCGTCGGCGAGTTCGGGCTTCTTTTCCTTGGCGAGCGCCCGGGTGCGTTCGCCGAGCTTGATCAACGCGCGCTCTTCGAGCTGGCGCACGCGCTCGCGGCTCACGCCGAAGCGCTTGGACAGATCGTCGAGCGTGGCGGGTTCGGCCGCGAGGTTGCGCGCGCGCACGATTTCGCGTTCGCGCGCGTCCAGCGTGGCCAACGCCTGTTCGACGAGACCCAGGCGCCAGCGCTTTTCGTCGTCGGCTTCGATGCGCGACCCGAAATCGGCGGACGGGTCCGCGATTTCGCTCGGCAACACGCTGCCCTTGCCGGTTTCGACGGGCGCGTCGAGCGGCACCACGGCGCCGCGCGTCGCCATCTCGATTTCGGCGACGTCGGTCATGCCGAGATTGGTGGCGCTGGCGATCTTGCGCCGGTCGCCGTCGGTCAGGGTCTTGTCCTGATCGATGCCGAGCTTTCGCTTCACGTTGCCCAGGCCGAACAACAGCTTCTTGCGCGCGACCGCCGTGCCGATCGTGACCATCGACCACGACGACAGCAGGAATTCCTGGATCGCGGCCTTGATCCACCACATCGCATAGGTGGACAGGCGCACGCCCTTGTCGGGGTCGAAGCGCTTGACCGCATGCATCAGGCCGATATTGCCCTCCGCGATCAGGTCGTGCATCGGCAGGCCGTAGCCGCGATATTTCCACGCCATCTTCACGACGAGGCGAAGATGCGAGGTGACGAGCTTATGCGCGGCTTTCACGTCCTGCGCGTCGCGGAAGGCGCGGGCGAGGGCGCGCTCCTCCTCGACTTCGAGGAGCGGGAACTTGCCGATCTCGGTCATATATTGCGCGAGTTCGCCGCGCTGCGATTTAGGCGAAAAACCGCTCCGGGGAGCGTAAATGGTCGGCAACCCGACCGTCGGTGCGAATGACATGAAATCACCCTCCTAGGCATGATCTCGTAACGGACCCCATCTGGGCATCCGAGTAAGACGAAAGTAAGGCGTCACCCCCGCTTTTTCAAGGCACGATTTTAACGAAGGTTAACGGGAAGGGGCGTCCAACCGGACTTAACCGCTTGATTTGTATAAGCGGCGGGGACCGTGTTAGAGGCCCCCTATGGCCCTGTCGATCCGCCTGCTGGAACCAGCCGCCCGCCGCGATGCCGACGCCGCCCTGGCCGGGCTGGCGCTCGAAGCCGCGGCGGAAGGCCTCGCCTTGGATCTAACGGCCCAGGCGGGAATTTTATTCGCGGGCTTCGACGACGGGCGCCTCGTCGGGGCGGCGGTTCTGGAACTGGACGCGCGCGATGGCCGCCAACATACGGCGCGCCTCGCCGCATTGATCGTCGGCCGGGCGGATCGCCGCCAAGGGGCGGGGCGCGCCTTGGCGACCAACGCCATCGCCCATGCGATCGCCAAGGGCCGCAGCGCCATCGCGTTCGAAACGCCGGCGGGCGCGGCGGGCGAATCGCTCGCGCGCAATCTCGGCTTTCGCGTCGTGGGCGTCCTGCCGGATGCGTGGCGCGATACGGACGGCGAGAGCATCGCGGCGACGCTGCTGCATCTGGATTTGCGCGGCGCCGAACTGCCGGACATTTCGCCCTTCCGCTTGCGCACGGCGCGCGACGCGGACTCGGCCGCGATCATCGAGCACATCGCGGCGATCTGGGCCGAGTATCCGGGTTGCGTGATGGATCTCGACGAGGAAAGCGATCTCAAAGCCGTCGCCACGAACTACGCGGCCGACGGGGGCGCGATTTGGGTCGCGGAGGATGCGGCCGGCAAGCTCGCCGCGACGATCGCGATCAGCCCGTGCGACGCGGCACCCGGCGGCATTAAGCTCGGCCGGCTTTACGTCGCGAAAGGGGCGCGGCGCCAAGGCCTCGCCGCCAAGCTGCTCGATTTCGCCGAGCGCGCGGCGCGCGCGCGCGGGGCCGCGTTCATGGAATTGTGGAGCGATACGCGCTTCAAAGAAGCGCACGAATTCTACGAAGCGCGCGGCTATACGCGCCTGCCGGGCGAACGCGCCTTACGCGACGCTTCGGACAGCTACGAATATCATTACCGGAAGGCGCTTTAGGCGCCGCGATCGATCGCTTCCCAGGATTGCTTCTTGCGATAGATCGTCGACGGGCTGATTTCCAGGAACGCCGCCGCGCGCGGAATATTGCCGTCGCACGCCGCGATGGCCGCTTCGATCGTCTCGCGCTCGGTGATCCACAAGGGGCGGATCGCGGGCTTGGTGCCGGCGGGCAAGGGGGCAGGGGCGGTTTCCGCCGCATCCGCCGCCTTGGACGGCACGCTTTGCAGCGCGCTTTCGGCCAGATGCAGCGGCAGCATGTCGGCGCGCACGATCTCGCCTTCATGCAGCACGACGACCGAACGCATCACGTTCTCGATCTCGCGCACATTGCCGGGCCAGCCATAGGTGCGCAGCGCGTATTCGGCGGCCGGATCGATGTCGCGGAATTGCTTGCCTTCCTCGGCCGCGAAACGGCGCAGCGCGTGGCGCGCGAGCAGCACGGCGTCGTCTTCGCGTTCGCGCACCGGCGGCAGCATGATCGAGATGACGTTGAGGCGGAAGAACAGATCCTCGCGCAGGCGTCCGGCCTGCACGTCCAAGCGCGGATCGCGCGGGCCGCCGCACACGATGCGCGCGTCGGACGGGACCTGCGCCGCCCCGCCCTCGCTTTCGACCATGCCGGTTTCGAGCCAGCGCAGCAACTTGGTCTGAAGGCCGATTTCCAATTCCGCGACGTCTTCGAGATAGAGCGTGCCGCCATGCGCCCGCGCGATGGCCCCGCCGCGCGGCTCGCCGTCGCGCCCGAACAGTTCCGCGCCCTGCAGGGCCTTGGGGATCGTCGCGCAGGACAACGCCACGAACGGCCCGGCGGCGCGCTGCGAGCGGCGATGGATCGCGTCGGCGCAGACTTCCTTGCCCGTCCCGCTTTCGCCGACCACGAAGATCGGCGCGGTGCTGGGCCCGGCGCTGTCGACGATGCGATAGACGCGCTGCATGGGCAGGGCCGCGCCGACCAAGCCGAAATAGCGGTTGCGGCCGAATTCGCTTTCGTAGGTTTCGACCGCCGCGCGCAAGCGCCGGCGTTCGAGCGCGTTGCGCATCGTGACGAGCAGCCGATCGCGCGCGAAGGGCTTCACGACGAAATCGAACGCGCCCTCGCGCATCGCTTCGACCGCCACGGCCAGCGTGCCGGTGGCGGTGACGACCAGCGTTTCGACCGGCAGGTCCTGGCGCTTCACTTCCTTCAGCACGGACAGGCCGTTGCCGTCGGGCAAGTTCAGATCGAGGACGACCGCGTCGAAATGCTCCGATCCCAGCAACGACAAAGCGGCCGCGACCGTACCGGCGGTTTTCACCCGATAATCGGCGGACCGTAAATATTCCTCGTACAAGGCCGCGGTCGATTCGGAATCCTCGACCACGAGCACGGCAGGGGAGGCGCGCATTGCGGCTTTGATGGCCGATGCGGTGGGCAGTTCGTCATCCATACACGTATATTGTCCGCGATAAGCCCCCGCCGCTTCAAGGGTATTTCGTGGCGGCCCTTCCCTTTGTCGAGAAAGGGCTCTAGGTTCCCATCGACAACGCACCCGCCAAAAAGCGGGGCGGCGAACAGGGTAGCGGACAGGGTCTGGACGGGTGGAGTATTTCCTCCAGCAATTGATCAACGGGCTGACGCTCGGGGCGATCTATGGCCTCATCGCGATCGGCTACACGATGGTTTACGGCATCGTGGGGATGATCAATTTCGCTCATGGCGAAATCTATATGATCGGCGCCTTCATCTCGCTGGTCGCCTTCACGATCTTGGGGACGTTCGCTTTCGCCAACCCGGTTTTGGCGATTTTGATCGTGCTGATCGCCGCCATCGTGTTCACCTGCGCCTATGGCTGGACGGTCGAACGGATCGCCTACCGCCCGTTGCGCGGATCGTTCCGCCTGGCGCCGCTGATTTCCGCGATCGGCGTGTCCATTTTTCTGCAGAATTATGTGCATTTGCTTCAGGGCGCCAAGATGAAGCCCCTGCAGCCGGTCGTCACCGGCGGGTTCATCTTCGCCGCCGATGGCGGCTTCCCGGTGCGGATCACGTTCCTGCAAATCGGCATCATCGTCGCGACCGTCGTGCTGATGGCCGCGTTCACGCTGCTGATCCAGAAAACCAAACTTGGCCGCGCCCAGCGCGCCTGCCAGCAGGACCGCAAGATGGCGGCGTTGCTGGGCGTGAACGTGGACCGCACGATTTCCATCACCTTTGTGATGGGGGCGGCCTTGGCCGCCGTCGCGGGGCTCATCTTCACGCTCTATTACGGCGCGGTCGATTTCTTCATCGGCTTCCTGGCGGGCTTGAAGGCCTTCACCGCCGCCGTGCTGGGCGGTATTGGCTCGCTGCCCGGCGCGATGCTGGGCGGCTTGCTGATCGGCTTGATCGAGGCGTTTTGGTCCGCCCATTTCCCGATCGCCTATAAGGATGTCGCGGTGTTCGGCATTCTGGTGATCGTGCTGATCTTCCGGCCGACCGGGCTGCTCGGCCGCCCGGACGTGGAAAAGGTCTGACGCATGCCGTTTCCGCAGGCCCTGCGCGAAGCGTTGATGGCGGCCTTTGTGGCCCTGATGCTGGCGATCCCGCTGATCGGCTTCCGCTTGGCCGACACGATGCAGGGCCTTGCCATCGAAACGCGCTTCGATTGGGTGGCGTGGGGTGTCGGCGCCGTGTTCGTCGGCCGCCTCGTTTTGGGCGTGCTGCGCGGGCGCGGGCGGCCGTTCGGCCTTGCGGCCAAGCTGCCCGCTTTGCCGCCCCATGCGAGCACGATGTTCGCGGCGGTGTTGGGCGTGTTCGCGCTCGTACTTCCCTTCACGCCGCTGGGCGACCGCTACACGGTCGAACTCGCCATCACCGTGCTGATCTACGTGATGCTCGGTTGGGGCCTCAATATCGTCGTCGGTCTCGCGGGATTGCTCGATCTGGGCTACGTCGCCTTCTACGCGGTGGGGGCTTATTCCTACGCGCTGTTCGCGATCAATTTCGGCTGGTCGTTCTGGCTGTGCCTGCCGATCGCGGGTCTGCTTGCGGCGATGTTCGGCGTGATGCTCGGCTTTCCGGTCTTGCGCCTGCGCGGCGATTATCTCGCCATCGTCACACTCGGCTTCGGCGAAATGATCCGCGTCATTCTGCTGAACTGGAAGGAATTCTCGGGCGGTTCGGCGGGGCTCACCTCGATCCCGCGCCCCAGCTTCTTCGGCTTTCCCTTCACCGCGAACCCGGAGCCGGGCCAGACCGCCTTCCACGAATTATTCGGCCTGGAATACACGCCGCTGCAGCGCATTATCTTCCTTTATTATCTGATCTTCGCGCTGGCGCTGCTGACCAATCTCTTCACCTTGCGCATGCGCAAGCTGCCGATCGGCCGCGCCTGGGAAGCCTTGCGCGAGGACGAAATCGCGTGCCGGGCGCTCGGCATCAACCCGACCAACGTGAAGCTTTCGGCCTTCGCGCTGGGGGCGATGTTCGGCGGCTTCGCCGGCGCGTTCTTCGCGACGCGCCAGGGCTTCATCAGCCCCGAAAGCTTCAACTTCATCGAAAGTGCCGTCATCCTCGCGATCGTCGTGCTCGGCGGGATGGGCAGCCAGCTCGGCGTCGTCATCGCCGCCGCGTTCCTGATCCTGATCCCGGAATTGCTGCGCGACTTTTCGCAGTACCGCATGATCATGTTCGGCCTTGCCATGGTGCTGATCATGCTGTGGCGCCCGCAAGGCCTCGTCTCGCATCGCGAGCCCTCCATTCGTTTGAATGCGGGCCGTTTGGGGGCGAGAGCATGAGCCTGCTGACGGTCGAGCATTTGACGATCCGGTTCGGCGGTCTCGTGGCCGTCGACGATGTGAGCTTCACGGCCGAGGATGGGCGCATCACCGCGATCATCGGGCCGAACGGGGCGGGGAAGACGACGGTCTTCAACTGCCTGACCGGTTTCTACAAGCCCGATGTCGGGCGCATGTGCCTGCATCGCGACGGCACCGATTTCCTGCTGGAACGCATGGACGGGTTCCGCATCGCTGGCGAAGCCGGTGTGGCGCGCACCTTCCAGAATATCCGCCTGTTCCCGCGCATGACGGTGCTGGAAAACCTGCTGGTCGCGCAGCACAACGCGCTGCATCGCGCGTCGTTCCACACGCTTGCCGGCTTGCTGGGCTTGTCGCGCTATCGCGACGCGGAGAAGGCGGCGGTCGCGCGTGCGGCGGAATGGCTGGAACGCGTCGGCTTGCGCCATGTCGCGGACGACGAAGCGGGCAGCCTGCCTTACGGCGATCAGCGGCGTTTGGAAATCGCGCGCGCGATGTGCACCAATCCGCGGCTGCTGTGCCTGGACGAGCCCGCCGCCGGATTGAACCCGAAGGAATCGGCCGATCTGGCGGCGTTGATCCGCGACATCAAAGCGCGCGAGAAAATCGCCGTGCTGCTGATCGAACACGACATGAGCGTCGTGATGGAAATTTCCGATCACATCGTCGTGCTCGATCACGGGGCCAAGATCGCCGAAGGCAACCCGGCGCAAATCCGCGTCGATCCCGCCGTCATCGCCGCCTATCTGGGCACCGACGAGGAGGACGCGGCGTGACGGCCTTGTTGTCGATCGAGCGCGTCAAGGCGCGCTACGGCCCCGTCGAAGCGTTGCGCGGCGTGTCGCTGACCGTCGACGAGGGCGAAATCGTCGCGCTGATCGGCGCCAACGGGGCGGGCAAGTCGACATTGTTGATGACGATCTGCGGTGCGCCGAAGGCGGCCGAGGGGTGCATCGTCTATGCGGGGCAGGACATCACCGGCGTCGATCTTCACGACATGGTGAAGCTCGGCATCGCCCAATCGCCCGAGGGGCGGCGCATTTTTCCGCGCATGAGCGTGCTCGAGAATTTGCAGATGGGCGCCTATCTGGGCGACGAGCGCAATCTTTCCGGCGATTTGGAGCGCATGTTCGCGCTGTTCCCGCGTCTGGCCGAGCGCAAGAACCAGCGTGCGGGCACGATGTCGGGCGGCGAGCAGCAGATGCTGGCGATCGGCCGCGCGCTGATGTCGCGTCCCCGATTGCTGCTGCTCGACGAACCTTCGCTGGGCCTCGCCCCCTTGCTTGTCGCCCAGATTTTCGCGACGATCCGCGAGATCAACCGCACGCAGGGCGTCACCGTCCTGCTGGTCGAGCAGAACGCGTATCATGCGTTGCGCCTCGCCCATCGCGGTTACGTGCTCGTCAACGGCGAGATCCGCATGAGCGGGACCGGTCAATCGCTTCTCGACGACCCCGATATCCGCAAGGCGTATCTCGCCGGCGGGCACGGGTGAGGGGGTAACCGATGGGCGTCGCATGGGGCGAATTTCTGGGCATCACGATCGTCCTGTTCGGGGGCGCTTCGTTCCTGATGGGCCAGGCGATCGCGCAGACCTGGCGGCCGTGGTGGCAGATCGTGCCCTATTCGCTGCTGCTCGCCTTGTCGAACCGCTTCTTGTCCTACGCGCTGTTCGAAGGCGCGCTGACCTCGCTGTCGCTGTTCCTGCTCGACTGGGCCGTGCTGGGGGCGCTCGCCGCCTTCGGCTTCCGCGCGACCCAGGCGCGCCTCATGACCCGCCAATACCCGTGGCTCTATGAGCAAGACGGGCTGCTCGGCTGGCGCGACCGCGCCGGCCAATCCGCTTCCGCGACCGGATCCCCGGACCGGTCCCGGACCTGACAACCTTCCGAGGGAACTCCAGAGAGGGAGATCGAACCATGACCATCTTGAAGCGCAGAGACCTTCTGAAAGCCGGCGGCGGCTTGGCCGTCGCTTCGCTCGCCGCACCGGGGATCGCGTTCGGCCAAGGCGGGGCGCTGACGATCGGCGTCGCCGGTCCGTTCACGGGCCCCAACGCCGCGTTCGGCGAACAGATGCGCCGCGGTGCGGCGATGGCGATCGCCGACCTCAACGCGGCGGGTGGCGTGCTCGGCCGTCAAGTCACGGCGATTTTCGAAGACGACGCGTCGGACGCCAACCAGGCGCGCGCGGGCGCCAACCGCCTCGCCCAGCGCCGCGTGCCCTTCGTGCTCGGCCATTTCAACTCGTCGTGCTCGATCCCGGCCTCGGAAGTCTATGCCGAGGAAGGCATCCTGCAGATCACGCCGGCCTCGACCAATCCGCGTTTGACCGATCGCGGCGCCAAATTCGCCAACGTGTTCCGCACCTGCGGGCGCGACGATCAGCAGGGCTCGATCGCCGGCGGCTGGATCGCGCAGAAATACGCGGGCAAGGCCGTCGCCGTCATCCACGACAAGACGACCTATGGCCAGGGTCTCGCCGACGAGACGAAGAAGGCGCTCAACGCCAAGGGCCTGACCGAACGCCTCTATGACGGCGTGTCGGTCGGCGATAAGGACTTCACGTCGCTCATCACGCGCATGAAGTCGCTGAACGTCGAATGCATCTATTTCGGCGGTCTGCACACCGAAGCCGCGTTGCTCG
This sequence comes from Tagaea sp., assembly GCA_965228135.1. GTDB lineage: Bacteria > Pseudomonadota > Alphaproteobacteria > CACIAM-22H2 > CACIAM-22H2 > Tagaea. The sequence continues at coordinate 1,349,784 of OZ245798.1, read as the reverse complement.
TGCGCCAAGCCCGCGAACAGGGCCTCGCCGCACAGCTCGTTTCGGGCGACGGCATCGTCTCGACCGAGTTCGCGACCATCGCGGGCAAGGCGTCGGACGGCGTCGTGATGACCTTCGACAGCGATCCGCGCAAGAACCCGGGGGCGGCCGGCGTCGTCGCGAAGTTCAAGGCGCAGAATTACGATCCGGAAGGCTACACGCTGCTATCCTATGCGGGCGTGCAGGTCTTCGCCGAAGCCGCCAAGCGCGCCAACGGCACGGCGGTCAAGGACCTGATCGCGAACCTGCACGGCAAGTCGGTCGATACCGTGATCGGCACCCTCAGCTTCGACAACAAGGGCGACCTGACGAAGCCGAACTACGTGTTCTACCAATGGAAGGACGGAAAATACGCCGAGATGTGATCTCGCGCGGCGCTTGCGCCATCACGGGCGAAACGGGAACGGGGCCGGGAAACCGGCCCCGTTTTTCGTTGGAAAGGATTACATCCCCAAACCCGACAGGTCGCGCGTGAGGTCCGTATAGCCGGGATCGGTGACGAGGGCGCGGATGCGCGCCCGCCCTGCGATCATCAGCCGGTAGTCGGTCGTCGCCCCTTCCGGGTTCGTGCGCCGCGCCCCCCGCGCGACGAGATCGTAGCCGTGCACGTCGAATCCGTAGCGATCGGCGATGCGCGGCTGGCCGATCGACACGGTGTAGGACCACGCCCAATGCGCGACGGTCCACAGATGCAGCATGCGCATGATCGCAGGGACCAGCATGCGCGGCGCCTTGTCGTGCGCCCAGAGCGACGAGCCCCACGCCACGGGCACGTCGCGAATGCCGTCGGCCATCGCGCCGAACGACGCGAAACGCTGGCCTTCGGGCATGCGATCGGGGCGTTCGGCGAGTGCCGTTTGATGCACCAGATTTTCGGCGAGCGAGCCTTCGAGCCAGCGCAGCCGAGACGCCGCACAACCCCAAACTTCGCCCGCCGGGTTCAGCATGTAGACGACGAACGTGTCGTTTTCGGTGGCGCCGGGGTTGAGATGGGGGTCGCAGGGTTCGGCGAGTTTCGTCCAGCGCGGATCGGCCAGGTTGTGGCGGAATTCCGCCAGCGTTTCCAGGTCGAAGCCGACGCGCGGCACGAAGCCCGCTTCCTCCAGCACGGCGCAGAGCGGCGGGGCCACCCGCGCCGAGAGCAGGCGCCGCGCTTCGGGCGGCAACGCCTTGGGATTCCACGCGTCGAGATAATGGGGCAGCGCGGTCAAGTCGGTACGATTCAGAACATCCATAACTCCTTCGTCTTTCTCTCGGGGAAAGGAGCCAGCACCGCCGCAGCGGTCGGGCAGCCGAGGGCGGGCGCGCGAAGGAGGCGCCGCGAGGGGCGGAAATGACCGCCGGGTCAACCGCGCCGTCACACGCGAGTATTGGTTGTCAGTATGGTCAACGGAAACTTGTATTCAACGGGATTCTTTAGGTTGCGTCGTTCATGGACGCATCAACCCACGTTGGGCTCACCCCGGAAACGGCGTTCAATTGTAGGCGGTAAGGCCGACGACCTGGACCAGCGTCACGACTTGACGCGTGCCGTCGGGACCGCGCCGCCCGGCGGCGGCCACGCGCCGATAACGGCCGCGCAGGCCGTTCATCGGAATGTCCATCTCGCGATAGACGGTGCCTTCGGCGCACGCCTCCAGCACATGGGCGCGGACCATGCGCGCATAGGCGAGGTCGTCGCGCTCCAGCACGTTGCGCCCGATGATCGACGAGCGATCGACCGCGAGCGACGCGCCCGCCCACAGCGACATGACGTTCTCGCCGTCGACATGGAACAGCGCGCAGCGATCGGCCATGCCGCCGCGCAACGCATAGCTGGCGATGTCGTCAATATTGCCGGCCGCTTCGCGCGCGAATTGGCCGAGCAGCGGATCTTCGATCCGGTCGAGCGACAAACGGTCGATGAGCCACGGGTGCGCTCGCGACGCGAGTGCGGAGGCGGCGTCGGCCGCCGTCTCCTCCAAAAGATTGATGGCGATGCGCACGTTCAGCGGCTGGTCGTTGACCAGCACCATCGCCTCGGTGCCGAAGCATTCGCGCAGATGTTTGGCGCAAGCCAGCAGCGCCTTGTGCGACGCCGCTTCGCGTTCATACGTCACGCGAATGCCCTGGCGCAGCACCCCACCCAGCGAGCGCAGACCGTAGCCGACCGCGTCGATCGTGCCCGGCAGACGATAGGCCAAGCGCAAGGCCGTCGCGGGATCGGGGGCGGCGTGGACCTTGTCGCCGTAAGGCGGGTACCACCAATCTGAATCGGGCAGCGACGGCGACAGGCGCACCGCCGCTTCCTGAATGCGCGCGCGCATATCGTCGGCGGCTTGGCCGATGCCGGTGACTTCGCCGATGAACGCGTCGCCGTCGGGCAGCGACTTGGCGATCGCCACGACATAAGCGAGGTCCATCTTCTCGGACTCGCCCCGGCGCAAACGGCCCAGCACCTTCTCGTGGCAGCCGGCATAGCGCGCGGCTTCCTTGAGTTCGATTCGCCGGCGCGCCAACGCTTCGAAGAATCGCTCGCTCAGCGACGCGCGCAGCTTGTCGACATTGACGGGTTTGGCGGTCGCCATCGAATCAGTGTGGTCCGGCAAGGGATTGACGGCGCTTAGTATGGCAGCGGGGGGCGCCAGAGCAAGGATTCCGGCGTGCATAGGTAGGCCGAATACATCCCCGGGTATGTGCTTGGGCGGCGGAATTTTTGTGACAGCCGCGGCGCAAGGGCGCCGATGCGGTTTTAAAGGCATTCGGATTTTTCTTTCCAGAACAATCGTTTGAAAGAAATCCGGGCGACCGTCGTCGCTGTCACAAAACAGCAATCGAACTTCAATAGTTTCGTCGCGAGCGGGGACTACGGTCCGCCCGGGTTCCCGAACGGCATTCGCCGATGCGGCACACCCGACCGAAGCCAAAGGAGGCTCCTTTGAAGTCCGCAACGAATTTCATCGCTATCGCCGCGACCGCCGCGGCGCTCGCCGCCTGGGGCGGCCCCGCGACCGCCCAGCAGCGCGATCAGGTCCAGATCGCCGGTTCGTCGACCGTGCTGCCCTTCGCCAACGTCGTCGCCGAGCAGTTCGGCCGCAATTTCCGCCAGTTCAAGTCGCCGATCGTCGCCTCGGGCGGCACGGGCGGCGGGTTCCGCGAATTCTGCCGCGGTGTCGGCGCGCAGTTCATCGACGTCGCCAACGCCTCGCGCCCGATCACGGCCGCCGAAGTCGCGACGTGCAAGCAGAACGGCGTGAACGACATCCAGGAAATCCGTTTCGGCTACGACGGCATCGTGTTCGCGAGCCACATCAGCGCGCCGGCCGCCGCCTATACGACGAAGCATCTGTATCTCGCCCTCGCCGAGAAGGTGCCGCAGAACGGCCAGCTGGTCGCCAATCCCTATACGCGCTGGAACCAGATCGATCCGTCGCTGCCGAACACGGAAATCACCGCGTTCATCCCGGGCGAAAAGCACGGCACGCGCGAAGTGTTCGAAGAGCGCGTGATGGCCGCGGGCTGCGCCGACTTCCCGGAAATCAAGGCGCTGTCGGGCAAGGAAAAGACCGACGCTTGCATCCGCATCCGCAAGGACGGCCGCTCGAACGATATTGACGGCGATTATCCGGAAACGCTGGCCCGCATCGAGCGCGACCGCACGGCGGTCGGCGTGTTCGGCCTGTCGTTCTACGACCAAAACCGCGACAAGATCCGCGTCGCCACGGTCAACGGCATCGAAGCCTCGGTCGACACGATCGCGACCGGCAAGTACCCGGTTTCGCGCCCGCTGTTCTTCTACGTGAAGAAGCAGCATATCGGCGTGATCCCCGGCCTTAAGGACTATGTCGAGTTCTTCCTGTCCGACCGCATGATCGGGCCGGACGGCATGGTCACCGAAAAGGGCCTGATCCCCGGGCCGGACGCCGAGCGCAAGAAGTGGCGCGAGGATTTCGGCAAGGGCGCCACGCTCGGCACCTGATACGCCTTCGCGACGGCCGGCGCTCCGCCACGGGCGCCGGCCGCTTCGTTTCCACCTTTCGACGGCCGGTTCCCAGATGGATTTCTCCCTCGTCGCTCTCGTCCTGCTCGCGCTGACCGTCGTCGGTTTGCGCATGGGCACGACGCGCGCCCAGGCGCTCGCCGGCGGCCGGATCCGCACGCTGCATTCGCGCACGGGCTATTACGGGGCCTTCGTCGCCTTGGCGACGGCATTGCCCGCGTTCCTGCTTCTGCTTCTATGGTCGGCGATCGAGCCGTCGGTCGTGCGCCAGATCATGGCGGCGGGCCTGCCGGAGAATATCCGCGCATTGCCCGAGGATCAGTTCGGTCTGATCCTGACGACGATCGAGAATCTCGCCTTTCGCGGCATCGTGCCGAGCGATCTGCAGCCTTATATGCGCGTCGCCGCCGATCACGCGCTGTTCCTGCGCAAGGCCGGCGATTGGGCGATGGCGATCGCCTGCATCGGCGTGGCGCTGGCGAGTTTCGTGTTCGCCCGGTCGCGGGTGACGCCGGATTTCCGCGCGCGCAACGTGGTCGAGCGCGTGATGCTCGGGCTGATGCTGCTGTGCTCGACCATCGCGATCGCGACGACGGCGGGCATCGTCATGTCGATGCTGATCGAATCGCTCGCCTTCTTCAAAACCGTGCCGGTGCTCGATTTCTTCTTCGGCCTGGTGTGGGATCCCCGCTTCGCCGGGGCGGCGCGTTCCGATCAGACCGGCCAGTTCGGCCTGCTGCCGCTGCTGTGGGGCACCACGTTCATCTCGCTGGTCGCGATGCTGGTGGCGGTCCCCATCGGCGTCATGTCGGCGATTTATATGTCGGAATATGCGGGCCCCAAATTCCGCGCGATCGCCAAGCCCTTGCTCGAAATCCTCGCCGGCATTCCGACCGTCGTCTACGGCTTCTTCGCGCTGATCACGGTGGGCCCCGCCTTGCGCGATATCGGCGAATTGGTCGGGCTCAATATCTCCTCGACCTCGGTGCTGTGCGCGGGGCTGGTCATGGGCATCATGATCATCCCGTTCGTCTCCTCGCTGTCGGACGACATCATCAACGCTGTACCCCAATCCTTGCGCGACGGCGCCTACGCTCTGGGCGCCACGCAGTCGGAAACGATCAAGCAGGTGCTGCTGCCCGCGGCTTTGCCCGGCATCGTCGGCGGCGTGTTGCTCGCGGTGTCGCGCGCCTTGGGCGAAACGATGATCGTGGTCATGGCCGCAGGCATCGCGGCCAAGCTCACCGCCAACCCGTTCGACTCCGTCACCACCATGACGGTGAAGATCGTCGCCCAGTTGACGGGCGATCTCGAATTCAACTCGCCGCAAACGCTCGTCGCTTTCGCGCTGGGCCTCACGCTGTTCACGATCACGCTCGGCCTCAACGTCGTGGCTTTGGGCGTCGTCCGCAAATATCGGGAACGCTATGACTGACGCCGTCGCCAACGCCCCCTCCGCCTTCGCCGGGCGGGCCTATCTCGATCGCGTGAAATCGCGCAAAGCCTCGGAACGCCGTTTCCGCGCGATCGGGCTCGGCGCCATTCTGATCGGCGTCGCGTTCCTCGCGATCCTGTTGTGGAGCATCGTGCGCGCGGGCGCACCGGCGTTCCTGCAGACGAATATCCGTCTGGACGTCGAGTTCACGGCGTCGGAGATCGATCCCTCCGGCACGCGCAATCAAGACGACATCCAAAAGGCCGATTTCACCGCGCTCGCCCGTGCCGCCTTGCGCGCCAAGCTGGGCGACGTGCCGAACAACGCCGCCGGTCGCCGTCAGGCGCATGCGCTGCTGTCGAACGGCGTCGAGGTTGCGCTGCGCGAGATGGTGCATCGCGACCCGTCGCTGATCGGCAAGACCGTGCCGGTCTGGCTGCTGGCCAGCGGCGACGTCGACTCCCTGGTCAAGGGCGATATCAGCCGTGCCACGCCCGAAGATCGACGGCGCGTGTCCAACCGCCAGATCGAATGGATCGATCGCCTGACCGCCGACGGCGTTCTGGCCAAGCGCTTCAACACCAATCTGCTGTTCTCGGGCGCTTCGGCCGATCCCGAAATGGCGGGGATCGGCGTGGCGGCGCTCGGCTCGTTCTACATGATGCTGATCACGCTGGCGCTGGCGCTGCCCATCGGTGTCGCGACCGCGATTTATCTCGAGGAATTCGCGCCCAAGAACCGGCTGACCGATCTGATCGAGGTCAACATCAACAATCTCGCGGCCGTGCCGTCGATCGTGTTCGGCATTCTGGGCCTCGCGGTGTTCATCAACTTCTTCGGCCTGCCGCGCTCCGTGCCGGTGGTCGGCGGCTTGGTGCTGACGCTGATGAGCCTGCCAACCATCATCATCGCCACGCGCGCGTCGCTGAAAGCGGTGCCGCCGTCCTTGCGCGAAGCGGCGCTGGGGCTGGGCGCTTCGAAGACGCAGGCGATCTTCCATCACGTGCTGCCGGCCGCGATGCCGGGCATCCTGACGGGCACGATCATCGCGATGGCGCATGCGCTGGGCGAAACGGCGCCTTTGCTGATGATCGGCATGGTCGCCTTCGTGGTCGATTATCCGGGCTCGCCGATGGAAGCGGCGACGGCATTGCCCGTGCAGATCTATATGTGGTCGAACCTGCCCGAGCGCGGCTTCATCGCGCGCACCTCGGCGGCGATCATGATCCTTCTGGGCTTCCTTCTGTGCATGAACGCGGTCGCGATCTGGCTGCGCAAACGGTTCGAAAAGCGGTGGTGAGCGATATGGATACGACGATCGTCGAAACGCAGATGCCGTCGATGCTGGGGACGGCGCCCGATTCCGGCATTCCGGTCAAGATCGAGGCGCGCGGCGTCAATGTGCATTACGGCACGAAGCACGCACTGAAAGGCGTGGATATCGACATCCGCGCAAATCAGGTCACGGCCTTCATCGGGCCGTCGGGTTGCGGCAAGTCGACCTTCTTGCGCAGCTTGAACCGCATGAACGACACGATCGAGGGCTGCCGCGTGACGGGCTCGATCCGGATCGACGGCGACGACGTCTACGATCCCACGCTCGACGTCGTGCAGCTGCGCGCGCGGGTCGGCATGGTGTTCCAGAAGCCGAACCCGTTCCCGAAATCGATCTACGACAACGTCGCCTACGGGCCGCGCATCCACGGCCTGTTCACCAGCAAGGCCGATCTCGACGCGGTCGTCGAGAAGGCGCTGCGCGGGGCCGCGTTGTGGGACGAGGTCAAGGATCGCCTGGGCGAATCCGGCACCGGCCTGTCGGGCGGCCAGCAGCAGCGTTTGTGCATCGCGCGCGCCATCGCGATCGGCCCCGAGGTGATTTTGATGGACGAGCCGTGCTCGGCCCTCGATCCCATCGCGACCGCGCATGTCGAAACGCTGATCGACGAGCTTCGCGCGAATTTCACGATCGTCATCGTGACGCACAGCATGCAGCAAGCGGCGCGCGTGTCGCAGCGTACCGCGTTTTTCCATCTCGGCGCGCTGGTGGAGGAAGACGACACCGCCGCCATCTTCACGAATCCCCGCGACGAGCGCACGCAGGGCTATATTACCGGCCGCTACGGCTGAGTTCCGGGGGGAGACGACAAATGGGTAACGATCACATCGTCCGTTCCTACGACGAGGAACTTAACCGCCTTACCGGGCTGCTCGCGCGCATGGGCGGGCTGGTCGAGGCCGAGCTTGCCGGTGCCATCGAGGCGGTATCCTCGCGCGACGCCGAACTCGCCACGCGCACCGTGCGCTCCGACGCGCGGGTCGACGAGCTGGAACGCGAAATCGGCGAACAGGTCGTACGCGTGATGGCGTTGCGCCAGCCCGTCGCCAGCGATCTTCGCCTCGTGCTCGGCTCGCTGCGCATCGCGGGCGATCTCGAACGCTCGGCCGATTACGCCAAGAACGTCGCCAAGCGCGCCGTGGCGCTGGCGCAGCTGCCGGTGCTGCGCCCCGTCCACGCGATCCCGCGCATGGGTGCCGTGGTGCGCGAAATGCTGAAGGACGTGCTCGACGCTTTCGCGGCGCGCGACGTCGCCAAGGCGGTCGCGGTGTGGAACCGCGACGAAGAGCTCGACGAAATGCACGGTTCGCTGTTCCGCGAGCTCGTGACCTACATGATGGAGGACCCGCGCAACATCACCGGCTCCACCCATCTGCTGTTCATCGCCAAGAATATCGAACGGATCGGCGATCACGCGACCAACATCGCGGAGACGATCCATTATCTCGTCAAAGGCGTGCCGCTGGCCGGCGAACGTCCCAAAGGCGATGGGACGTCGTTCTCCACGGTGGGTGCCGAGGGGGCGCAATGAAAGAAGCGACCGCGAAACCGCATCTGACCGTCGTCGAGGACGAAGCCGCCCTCGTCGAGCTGCTGCGCTACAATTTCGAGAAGGAAGGCTTCCGCGTCAGCACCGCGACGGACGGCGAGGCGGCTTTGGTTTCCATCGCGGAATCGAAGCCCGATCTCGTCATCCTCGATTGGATGCTGCCGCATGTCTCCGGCCTCGAAGTTTGCCGCCAATTGCGCCGCAAATCCGAGACGCGCGACCTGCCGATCATCATGCTGACGGCGCGCGGCGAGGAAGCCGACCGCGTGCGCGGCCTGGAAGTGGGCGCCGACGACTACGTCGCCAAGCCGTTCAGCCCGTCGGAGCTGATCGCGCGGGTGCGCGCAGTGCTGCGCCGCGCGAAACCGTCTTCGGCGCAGGATCTGCTGACCTTCGGCGGGCTGGTGATGGATCTTTCCGCCCACCGCGTGCTGCGCGACGGAAGATCGATCCATCTGGGGCCGACGGAATTCCGCCTGCTGCGTTTCCTGCTGGAACGGCCGGGCCGGGTCTATAGCCGCGAGCAATTGCTCGACGCCGTGTGGGGCCGCGACATCTATGTCGAGCCGCGCACGGTCGACGTGCATATTCGCCGCTTGCGCAAGGCGATCAACGCGCCGGGCGAGCTTGACTTGATCCGCACCGTGCGTTCAGCAGGTTACGCGCTGGACGAAACGACGGACGCCTAAAGCTTGGACAGCAAGCGTTCCCATTCCAGGGCGCGCTTGCTCCAGGTTCCTTCGTCGCGCATCGCCTTGGCGGCGTGAACGCGTTCGGCGCGCCATTTGGCGGGCTCGCGCTTTCGCGTATCGATCGCCGCCGCCAGGATTTCCAGATAGCGGCGCACGAAAGCTTCGTCGCCGAGCTTCACGGGATCGATGGCGGCGAGTTTGCCGAAGCCCATCGTCGCTTCCGGCAACGCGCCCAAGCGGCTCGACACGACATCAAGCCCGGCGGCGACGGCTTCCATCGCCGCGATGCAGCCGGTTTCCGCGAACACGGACGGGTAGGCGAGGAAATCGGCGCGCGCCAATTCCTGCGCCAATTCGCGTTGCGGGATGGACCCGCGCAAATTCACGCCCGGCATGTCGCGGACATATTGCGCCAGCTGCGCGAAGGGATCGTCCTTGGCCGCGACTTGATAGACCGCAAGGCTGGAGAACACGTCAAGCGTGATGCCCGGGAACATGTCGCGCAGGCGCGGGAACACACCCAGCAGCACCGTCAACCCCCGGAATGGCGTCGAGGTGTAGACGAGGCGCGCGGGGCCATCGCCGGTGCCGAATTCGATATCCTCGAACACCGGGGCGATCGCGTTGCGGCGGATGCGCGTGCGCGCGGGATCGAGGCGATAGGCCTCGATCATCTTGGCGCGGTGCCAATCGGAAATCGCGACGACCAGATCCCACGGTGTCGGGTCCGACAACGCGAACATCGCCGGCTGATCATGCGCGTGCTGCGTCCACAGCAGCAGCTTGGCGCGATCGGGCAGGGCGTCGCGCAAAGCCCGGCCTGGACCTGCGTCGTTCAGGACGATCGTCGCATCGAAACGCCGTCCGGCCAGCGCCTTGGCCGGATCGCCGCCATGGCTTTCGGCCGAAACGCCGTCGACGCTTCCGGGTTGCGTGGTTGCGGTCAGCGTGGTCACGCGATGGCCGCGCGCGGCGAGGCGGCGGGCGAGATACGCGAAGCCCGATTGCGAGCCGCCGAGCGCTTGGTGATCCGGCGTATCGGGCCGGAAATCGAGATCCGACGGATCGACGAAGCAAAGATTTAGCGGTGCCGGCTTCACCTCGATGCGCGGGGCAGGCGCGGTGCGTTCGCGCATTTGCGTGTAGGCGTCTTCCAACGCGCGCGCCATCGCTTCGGCGTCGAACAAGGGCGCCGCGGCGCGGTTGGCAAGCGAGGCTTTCAACGCGGCGTATTTGGCGGGATCGCGGGCGAGCGCGATCGCTTCGGTTTCATAGGTGTCGGGCGCGACGATGCCGCCTGCTTGGCCCGCCGCCGTGGCGAGCGAAGCGGCGACGCGCGATGGAAAACTAGCGCGTGGTGCGGTCAACACCGGCACGCCGACCCACAGTGCGTCCGACGCCGTCGTATGCGCCCCATAGGGATGCGTGTCGAGCACCAGATCGGCCAAGGATAGGCGCGCGAGATGTTTATCCAGCGGCAAGGGCGGCGCGAAGACCAAGCGCGCGGGATCAATCCCTTGGGCCTTGGCGCGGGCGCGCAAATTCGCGGCGGCGGGACCGTCCATCAGCCACAACACGCTGTCGGGCACGGCGGCGAGGATGCGCAGCCATCCGTCGAACACGGAAGGTGTGAGCTTCCAAACATGATTGAAGCAGCAATACACGAAGCCGCGTTCCGGCAGGCCCGCGTCTTTGCGCGTCGGGATCGCGGCGACCGGGCGTTGGCGATCATTGGGCTGATAGCTGTGCGGCAAGCGCCAGACGCGTTCGGTCCAGCCGTCGCCAGCACCTTGCGGGATCGTCGTCGCATCGGCGAATACCCAATCGACGCAAGCGTCGCCCGTCGTCGCGGGATAGCCAAGCCATTCGACCATCACCGGGGCGGGCTTGCGCCGCAGGATGCCGAAGCGGTTGCGCTCGACATAGCCCATCAGATCGACCAGCACGTCGAGCCGGTCGCCGGCGATACGCGCGGCAGCCGCGTCGTCGTCCATTGCGGCGATATCGACGAAATTCCCCGTCGCGGCGATGCGCGCGCGTTCGGCGCTGCCATCGTCGGGTCCGTAGGAATAAAGGAACAACTCGACCCTTGAAGGATCGTGTTTCTCCAGCACCTCCGCCAGCAAATGCGTCGTCGCATGGCGGCGGAAATGTTCGGAGAGATAGCCGATCCGCAGCTTACCGCCGGGCGATGGCTGGGGGGCAACGCGCGTCACCGGCGCTTGGCGGCGCGCCCAGCGTTCGGCCATGTCGCGCGCGGCTTGCGGATCGAGATCGAGGAAGAAGCCGACGAAAGGCGGCAGCACCGATCCGCCGTCGACGCGCAAACGCAACTCGGCTTCGAGCGCTTCGGTTTCGCGCCAATCGGCGATGTCGCGCGCGAGCATCAGCAATTCGGCGAGCGGGAGCGGATCGGCGGGATCCTGCGCCGCCGCCGTCGCGAACACGCCACGCGCTTCGTCGTGTTTGCCCAGGCGGCGCAAGATGCGGCCGTAATTCAAACGCACGCCCGGATCGTCGGGCGCGAAATTCATCGCGCGCTCGAATTCAATGCGCGCGCCCGGAAGATCGCCCTTCGCCGCCAAGGCGCGGCCGCGCTCTGTTGCCGAAACGGCACGACTGCCCGCCAAATGGGCGGCGATGGCGGTCGCGAGCGCATGATCGGGCACGCGTAGAAGTACGGCATCGACTTCGTCGCCCGCTTCGTCGAATCTGCCGAGGCCGACGAGCAGCGCCGCGCGATTGGCGCGCACATTGTCGATGGTCGGATCGAGACGCAACGCCGTTTCGTACATCGCGCAAGCGCGCGCGATGTCGCCGGTATGTTCGACCGCATAGCCCGCCAATGCGTGCGCGGGTGCATGATCGGGTTCTTCCGCGATCCAGGCATCGCCCGCCGCAACCGCCGCCGTCCAGTCGCCGCGCGTCGCGGCGTCGCGCAATTCGTTTTCGTGCCGATTCATGCCTTGGCGAATCTCCTCGCCCCCCTATGATGGCAGGGAAATGACCAAGCCGCATCTGACGCCTGATCCGCATTTTCTGTCCGCCACCGCCGCCCGCGCCGCGATGGATTCCGGCAAGCTCGATTCCGAAACGCTGCTGAAGGCGTGTTTCACGCGCATATCCATGCGCCAGCCCGCCGTTCAGGCCTGGGAGGCGGTCGAGCGCCAAGACAGCGTCCAGCGCGCGATGGCGCTGGACAAGGTCGCGCGCCAATCGCCGCTGCACGGGATTCCGGTCGGCGTGAAGGATTTGGTCGAGACGGCGGCGCTGACCACCAGCTACGGCTCGCCGATCTATCGCGGCAACAAGCCGGGCAAGGACGCGGCCTGCGTGAAGGCGCTGGTGGCGCATGGCGCCATCATGCTGGGCAAGACGGTGACGACCGAGTTCGCCTATTTCACGCCCGGCCCGACCGCGAATCCGCATGGTCTCGACCACACGCCCGGCGGCTCGTCCTCGGGCTCGGCGGCGGCCGTCGCCGACGGGCAAGTCAGCATCGCCATCGGCACGCAGACGGCGGGCTCGGTCATCCGGCCGGCGGCGTTTTGCGGCGTCGTCGGCTACAAGGGCACGTCGGGCTGGGCGCCGATGGACGGCATCAAGCCGCTATCGCCCACGCTCGACACGCTGGGTTTCTTCGCGCGCGCGGTCGCCGATCTCGATCTGATCCGCCGTGCGTTCGGCAACAAGCCGATCCCGGGCCTCGTCGACGCGCCGTCCGGCCCGCCGCCGCGCATCGCCTTCTGCCGCACGCTTTGGTGGGATCAAGCCGACGAAGACACCAAGCGCTTGTTCGAGCGCGTCGTGGTGAAGCTCTCCAAAGAAGGGGCGCGGATCGGCCAGTTCGACATGCCGCCGGAGTTCGAAGGCCTCAACGACGCGCAAATCGCGATCATGACCAAGGAAGCCGCGCGCGGCTTCGTCGAGGAGCGGAAATTCCATGCCGACAGCCTGTCGCCGCAATTCCGCGACATGCTGGCGAAGGGCGATGCGGTCGGCATTCGCGAGGAAACGGCGGCGAAGGCACTGGCGACCAAATGCCGGAACCTGCTGTCGCATGCGTTCCGCGATTTCGATCTGATCCTCACGCCCGCCGCACCGGGCGCGGCGCCGAAGGGGCTCGAGCGCACCGGCGATCCGGTTTTCAACCGCGCCTGGACGCTGCTCGGCAACCCTTGCATCGCTTTGCCTGCGGGTAAGAACGCGGCGGGCCTGCCGCTGGGCGTTCAATTGGTCGGGCCGTCGGGCGAGGATGCGGAAACGATCCGCCACGCCGCTTGGGTGGAAGCCGCTTTACGCGACTAACGTAAGTGACAGGCCACTTGGTGGCCGGTCGCGGCTTCGCGCAAGACGGGTTCCTCGCTCTTGCAGCGATCGACCGCATAGGGGCAGCGCGTGTGAAAGCGGCAGCCCGACGGCGGATTGACCGGCGAGGGGACGTCGCCCGCCAGGATAATACGCTTACGCTTGGTCGTCGGATCGGGTTGCGGGGCGGCCGATAGCAGCGCTTCGGTGTAGGGGTGCCTGGGTGCTGCGAAGATCGCCTTCTTGTCCGCGATCTCGACGATCTTCCCCAGATACATGACCGCGACGCGATGGCTGATATGTTCGACGACCGCCAGATCGTGGGCGACGAACAAATACGAGAGGCCGAATTCTTCCTGAAGGTCCATCAGCAGATTGACGACCTGCGCCTGGACCGACACGTCGAGTGCCGAGACGGGTTCGTCCGCGACGATCAGCTTGGGCCGCACGGCGAGCGCGCGCGCGATGCCCAAACGCTGGCGCTGCCCGCCGGAGAATTCGTAGGGGTATTTCGCCATCTGCTCGGGGCGAAGCCCGACCTTCTCGAACAGCCAAGCGACGCGCTCGCGCGCTTCCTTGCCCTTGGCGATCCCGAAATTCTCGAGCGGCTCGGCGACGATGGCGCCGGCGGTCAGGCGCGGCGACAGCGACGAATAGGGGTCCTGGAAGACGACCTGCAATTGGCGGCGATGGGGCCACATTTCGCGTGGGGAAAGCGCATCGATGCGTTCGCCCATCAGGCGGACCGTGCCGGAATCGGGCTCGATCAATTTGAGGATCGCCTTGCCCGCCGTCGACTTGCCACAGCCACTTTCGCCGACGAGGCCTAGCGTTTCGCCGGAGTTCACATGGAAGGTGATGCCGTCGACCGCGTGAACCTTCGCCGCCACGCGTTGCAGCACGCCCTTGCGGATCGGGAAATGTTTTTTGAGGTCGACGACCTCCAGGATCGGTTGCGCGGTCATGGCAGATTCGCGCTTTCGAAACACGCGGCGAAATGCGCCGGCGCCTTGGCCTCGAACGCGGGCGCTTCTTGGCGGCAGCGTTCCGTCACGAACGCGCAACGCTCGGCGAAGGCGCAGCCGATGATCGGCTGGTTGAGGCGCGGCACGATGCCGGGAATTTCGGTGAGCCGTTTAGCCCCGCCCGCCAGACGCGGGATCGAGCCCATCAGCCCGCGCGTATAGGGATGCATCGGCCGGGCGAACAGATCGGCGACCGAGGCTTCCTCGACCTTGCGGCCGGCATACATCACCACGACGCGCTGCGCGGTTTCGGCGACCACGCCCAGATCATGGGTGATGAGGACGATCGCCGCGCCGACCTTTTCCTTGAGGTCGAGCATCAATTCCAGGATCTGCGCCTGGATCGTCACGTCCAGCGCCGTCGTCGGCTCGTCCGCAATCAGCAGCTTCGGCTTGCAGGCCAGCGCCATCGCGATCATCACGCGCTGGCGCATGCCGCCCGAAAGTTGGTGCGGATATTCGTTCGCGCGGCGCGCGGCTTCGGGGATGCGCACGGTTTCGAGCATTTCGACCGCGCGGCTTTGCGCATCCGCCGCCGACAGGCCTTGATGCAGTTCCAGCGTCTCGGCGATCTGACGGCCGACCGTCAGCACCGGATTGAGGCTGGTCATCGGCTCCTGGAAGATCATCGAGATTTCGTTGCCGCGGATCTTGCGCATCTCCGCTTCGCTGGCGGTCAGCAGATCGCGGCCTTCGAAGCGGATGGCGCCCGACACGATGCGCGCGGGCGGCGAGGGCAGCAGGCGCAAGACCGACATCGCGGTGACGGATTTGCCGCAGCCGCTTTCGCCGACGACCGCGAGGGTTTCGCCCGGTGCGACCGAATACGAAACGCCGTCGACCGCGCGTACCACGCCATCGCTGGTGAAGAACCAGGTGCGTAGATCTTCGATTTCCAGAAGCGGCGTCATAGACGGCGCGCCAATCGCGGATCGAGCGCGTCGCGCAACCCGTCGCCCAGAAGATTGATCGCCAGCACCGTGATCGACAGCAGGATCGCCGGATAAGCGATCAGATAGGGCCGGATGGAGAAATAGGCGCGGCCCTCGGCGATGATGTTGCCCCAAGTGGGGATCGACGGCGGGAGCCCCGCGCCGATGAAGGACAGGATCGCCTCGGTGATGATCGCGGAGGCGCAAATATAGGTGGCTTGCACCACCAGCGGCGCCACGGTGTTGGGCAATATGTGGCGATAGAGGATTTTGAACGTCGACGTGCCCGACGCGACCGCCGCTTCGACGAAGGGTTGTTCGCGCAAGCTGAGCACGACGCCGCGCACCAGGCGCGCGACGCGCGGCACTTCGGCGATCGCGATCGCAACGACGACGTTCTCGAGGCTCGCCTTGGTCAGCGCCATCAACGCAATGGCGAGCAGAACGGCGGGGATCGACATCAGCCCGTCCATGATCCGCATCAACACCGCGTCGACCCAGCGGTTGAAGCCCGCAAGCATGCCGACGAGCAATCCGACCGACACCGCCGCCGCCGCGACCGCGAACCCGACGAATAGCGAGGCGCGCGCGCCGTAGACGATGCGGCTGTAAAGGTCGCGGCCGAGATGGTCGCTGCCGAACCAATAGGTTTGCGACGGCGGGCGGAAACGGCGGATCGGCGAAATCGCCGACGGATCGACCGTGCCCAGATACGGCGCGAAGATCGCGATCGCCAGGACGAGCGTGAGGATCGCGGCGCCCAAGACGATCGACAGATGGCGCCGCCACCACGGGCGGCGTTTGCCGGCGAGGGCCGATTCGGGGGCGGGGCCGACGGCGGTGAGGGCCATCTTCGTCAGTACCGGATACGCGGGTCGAACAGCGTGTAGCTGAGATCGACCAGCAGATTGACGAAGACGTAGACGAACGAGAACATCAAGATCACGCCCTGAATGATCGGATAGTCGCGGCGCAGGATCGCGTCGACGGTCAGCCGCCCAAGGCCCGGGATCGCGAACACGCTTTCGGTCACGACCACGCCACCGATCAGCAGCGCCACGCCCAAGCCGATCACGGTGACGATGGGCACGGCGGCGTTCTTCAACGCGTGGCCGAGCAGAACTTTGTCGGCGCGCAAGCCTTTGGCGTCGGCGGTGCGGATGTAATCCTGGGCGAGAACGTCGAGCATCGCCGCGCGCGTCATGCGCGCGATCAGCGCGATATAGATGGTGCCCAGCGCCAAAGCGGGCAGGATCAATTGGCGTAGGAAAGGCCAGAAGCCTTCGCGGATCGACACGAAGCCCTGCACCGGCAGCCAGTCGAGTTCCTGCGCGAAGAAATAGATCAGCAGATAGCCGAGCACGAAGACGGGCACGGAAAAGCCGAACACCGCGAAGCCCATCACCAGGCGGTCGATCCAGCCGCCCGCCTTCCAGGCCGAGACGACGCCCAGCGGGATCGCGACGGCGACGGCGAAGATCAGCGTGACGACGGAGAGCGAAATCGTCGCCTCCAGGCGTTGGCCGATCAGCGTCGTCACGGGGATGCCCGAGAAGATCGACGTGCCCAGATCGCCGTTGAGGATCGACCAGAGCCACGTGCCGAAGCGCGTGAAGAACGGCTGGTCGAGGCCCAGCGCCGTGCGGATGCGCGCGATATCGGCTTCCGACGCGATCTCGCCCGCGATGATCGTGGCGGGATCGCCGGGCGAGAAATAGAGCAGCGCGAACACGAAGAAAGCCACCGTCCCCATGACGGGAACGGTGGCGAGAAGACGGCGGACGACGAATGCGAACACGTCAGGCCTCGTCGTCCGCTTGTCGCGTCAACGCTTATCGACGTTCCAGAACACGATCACCGGCGAAACGATGATGCCCGAAACGTTCGTGCGGAACGCCGTCGGTTGTTGGAATTGACCGGTGGTGACGTAGGGCACTTGGTCGTAGGCGCGCAGCTGGATTTCGCGCGCGACCGCGACTTGGTCGGCGGGGGTGGGGGCGACCAGCCATTTTTCGCGCAACGCCTCGATCGTCGTATCGGTCGGCCAGCCCGGCCATGCGGCCGTGCCGTTGCCGCGCAAAGGTGCATGAAGTGCGGGGTTCACCACGTCGGGCCCGACCCACCAGGTGTGGAAGATCGACCAGCCGCCTTGATCGGGGGCGTTGCGGCTCGCGCGCCGTGCGACGACCGAGCCCCAATCGGTGGCGACGAGTTCGACGTTCATGCCCAGGCGCTTGAGCAGATCTTCCGTCACCTGGCTTTGCAGGTGGTTGGTCGGGATGTCGGTCGGCGAGATGATGACGACCTTTTCGTTCTTGTAGCCCGAATCCTTTAACAGCGCCTTGGCGCGGTCGAGATTGCCCGCGGCCGCTTCCGCCCCCGCGTCCGACGCCAGCGGCGTGCCGCAGGTGAAGAAGGATTTGCAGACCTTGTAGTAGTCCTTGTTGCCGATGATGGCTTCCAGATATTCGGTCTGATTGACCGCCATCATCACCGCCTGGCGCACTTTGGCATTGTCGAATGGCGGGTGCAGATGGTTGAAGCGCAACATCGCGATCGAGCCGAGCGGATCGATCAACTCGACCTTCACGTCGCGGTTGCGCGCGATCTGCGGCAGCAGATCGACCGGCGGCTGTTCGTACCAGTCGACTTCGCCTTGCGTCAGCGCGGCGGTGGCGACGGCGGGATCGGGAATGATGCGCCATTCGACGCGATCGACCTTGGCGACCTTGCCGCCGGCGGCCCAGGAGGGCGGCTCGCTGCGCGGCTTGTAGTCGGCGAAGCGCTCGTAGACCGCCTTCTGGCCGGGAACCCATTGGTCGCGCAGGAAGCGGAACGGGCCCGAGCCGGTCGCGTCGGTGATGTTCTGCGTCGGGTCGGTGTTCGCGACGCGCTCGGGCATGATGAACGGCACGTTCGACGAAAGCTTGCCCAGCGCTTCGATCATCAGCGGGAAGGGTTTGTTGAGCTTGATCGCGAAACCGTTGTCGCCGATCGCCTCGTAGCTCGCGACCGAAGCGCCCATCGCTTGGCCGAACGTGTCGCGCGCGGACCAGCGGCGCAGCGACGCGATGACGTCCGCCGGGCGTACCGGCTGGCCGTCATGGAATTTGAGGCCGTCGCGCAGCGTGAATTCCCAGCGCAGCCCGTCCGGCGCCGACGACCATTTCTCGACCATCTGCGGCTGGATCTTGAAATTCGCGTCGGTCGCGAACAGCGTGTCGTAGACGAGATAGCCGTGGTTGCGCGCGATATAGGCCGTGGTCGTGATCGGATCGAGCGCCGACAGATTGGCGTGCGGGATGAAGCGCAACACTTTCTGCTGCGCATCCGCCGTGCCGGCGCCGGCGGTCAATCCGGCGGCCAACGCGATCGCGCTGGCGGCGGCAAACCGCTTCAAAGTGGTTTTCATGGAATCCTCCTGAAAAGCCGGTCCTGTTCGGTTGCGCGACGGTTTATCCGGCGCGTCGTCTTTGCGGGCTGAAGCGAACTCATGCCGCAGCGCACCCAAAGCATGCCAAGGCGGCGAGGGGCGATCAAGCGTCTCGCGCGCGCGGCGGCGTGAACGGACCGGGATCGAGCGGATAAATCGGCCGGCTCAAATTCCGGTAGTCCAGCTTGGTGTTATCGGATGTGGTGACGCCTTCGCCGTCCAGCGTGAAGGTCGCGCGCGCCAAGGGCGCGAAACCGGCGCGATAATGAATGCGCGACTTCAGCAACAGGTAGCGTCTTTGCGCCGGGTCGATACCGTTGGCGGTGAAAATGCCGGTATCCCAGGGCTCGTGATGGCGCGAGCAGACCACGATTTCCATTCCTGCCGTGCGGAACACCGCCGTCGGCCCGGTATCCACCATCACGCCGGTGTACATCGGCCCTTCGACGCGCCAACGCCCATCGGCGAGGTTTTGCACCGTACCGGTCAGGCGCAACGGCTTGGGCGCGAGGTTCAAGGCGGGCATCGGCGATTTGCCGCCAAGGTCGAGCGTGAGCGTGGCCCCCTTGCCGGCGGCGAACATCTTTTGCACGGCGTCGGCATCCCACACCGTGGCGACGGCGACACCGTCGAGCCCCGCCTCGAGCACGGCGGCGATGACCTTCATCACGTCGGACGTGCCGCCGGAGCCGACATTGTCGGCGTGATCGAGCAGCACGATCGGCGCGGCGTTCAATTCGCGCGCTTGCGCGATGGCGCCGCCGAGGGCGCGATGGACATAGATGAATTCCTGGCGCTGCGCCCACACGCGGTCGGCGAGATCCTGCGCCGCGTCGCGCGCAACTTGCTGGTCGCCATCCGCGACGACGATCGTCGCACTCCCGGCGATGGGAATATCCGACAGCGCGAAGCCGCCGAACACGGTCGCGCACAGAATGCCCGGTTGCGCTTCCAGTTCGGCCGCGCGTTCGACCATCGCCTTCATCGGTTGATCCGCCGTGCCTTGTCGCAAGGTTTGCGACAGCAAGGGCGTCGGCGCCCAGGCCTGGACCGGCTTGCATTTACCGTCCATCGCGTCGAGCACCACGCGGCCCACGCGCTCGGCCACTTCGTACATGTCCACATGCGGATAGGTCTTGTAGCCGATCAGCGCGGTGCAATTTTCGACCATCGCCTGGGAAAGATTGCAGTGCAGATCGCAGGTCACCGCGATGGGCAGGCCCGGGCGTTTGGCGCGGATGCGTTTAAGCAGCTCGCCTTCGCCGTCGTCGGTGTGCTCGGGCACCATCGCGCCATGCAGATCGAGCAACGCGCCGTCGATCGTGTCGTCGAGGGCGTCTAGAATTGCGGCCACGACTTTTTCATAGGCGTCGCGCGTGACCTTGCCGCCGGGCATCGCTTCGCCCGCGACCGGCGTCACGATTTCGGCGCCGCGTTCGCGGGCGAGTTTCATATAGGCGGCCAGCGGCATGCGCGTATCCGCGTATGCTTTCACCACGTCGTCGCCCCATTGCAGCCCCCACGCCTCGAACCGCGCCAGATCGGTGACGATCGGCGAGAACGTGTTGGTCTCATGTTTGAACATCGCGAGCAGCAGACGCATGGGGGCTATGACCGTCGTTGGAATCTATTCATTTGTCGCAAGCCGCGTGCCAGCATAGCCGAACTGGGAGAAAGCGTATGTCCGATTTGGCGTTCCTGTCCGTCCGCGAAATTCTCGCGGGCTATGCGCGCAAAGCGTTCTCGCCGGTCGAGGTGACGCTTGCGTGCTTCGATCGGATCGCGGCGCGCAACGGCGAACTCGCCGCATTTTGTTTGGTCGATGGAGACACGGCGCTGGCCTCGGCGCGCGCATCGGAAGCGCGCTGGGTTAAGGGCGAACCGCAAGGCACGCTCGACGGCGTGCCCGCGACGATCAAGGATTTGCTGGTCACGGCGGGCTGGCCCACCTTGCGCGGATCGAAGCATGTCGATCCCAAGGGCCCGTGGACCGAAGACGCGCCGGCCGTCGCACGGCTCAAATCCGCCAATGCCGTGCTGCTCGGCAAGACGACGACGCCGGAATTCGGCTGGAAGGGCATCGGCGATTCGCCGTTGACCGGCATCACCCGCAATCCGTGGAACAAGGACCGCACCGCCGGCGGATCGTCGGCCGGGGCGGCGGTCGCGGCCGCGTGCGGTATGGGCGCTTTGCATGTCGGTACGGATGGCGGCGGCTCGATCCGCATGCCCGCTGGGTTCTGCGGCATTTTCGGATTGAAGCCGAGCTTCGGGCGCGTCGCGGCCTATCCCGGCAGTCCCGCCGGTCTGCTCGCGCATATCGGGCCGATGACGCGAACGGTGGAGGACGCCGCGCGGATGATGGAGATCATCGCGCAACCCGACGATCGCGATCCGTTTTCGCTGCCGCCCGATCCGGGTTCGTGGCTGCTCGACCTCGACAAGGGCATCAAAGGGCTGAAGATCGGCTATTCGCGGCGTTTCAAATCCGTCGCGGTCGATCCGCAGATCGCGCGCGCGGTGGACGACGCGGCGAAATTGCTCGCCGAGCTTGGCGCCATCGTCGAACCGGCGGAGCCCGAATTCGACGTGGCCGAAGCGCGGCACGCTTTCCATACGCTGTGGACCGCGTCGCTCGCCAAGCCGTTGCGGGGTATCGCGCGCGACAAATGGCATTTGTCCGATCCCGGCCTCGTCGCGTCGACCGAGCATGGGCTGTCGCTGTCGGCGCAGGATTATCTCGACGCCGACGCCTATCGCAACGCGTTGACGCAAGCGATGCTGCGTTTCCACCGAAGCTACGATCTGCTGCTGACGCCGCAATTGCCGATCACGGCGGTGAAGGCGGGGCAGGATGTCGCCGATCCCGCGACGCAAAGCTACTGGATCGATTGGTCGCCCTTCACCTATCCGTTCAACATGACGCGCCAGCCCGCGGCCAGCGTGCCGATCGGCGCGCATGACGACGGCTTGCCGATGGCGCTGCAATTCGTCGGCCGGCCTTACGACGATCGCTTGGTGCTGCGCGCCGCGCGCGCTTACGAAAACGCGCGGCCTTGGGCCTTGCCGCCCAGATGAGCGCTTGGGCGTTGCACGGGCGGCGCGGCGTCGTCGCGATCTCGATGACCCAGATCGCGGCCTGGGGGTCGTCCTATTTCGTGCCCGCCGTTTACAACACCCAGATCGCCGCCGATCTGGGCATACCCGTCGCGATGGTTTTCGGCGGCATCACGATCATGCTGGTGGTCGGCTCGTTGCTCGGCCCCGCGATCGGACGACGCACCGATCGCATCGGCCCGCGCGAAATTCTGGTCACGGGCTCGGTGCTGCTGGGGGCCGGGATGGCGGTGCTGTCCTTCGCGCGAGGACCGATCGGCTTCGTCGCCGCGTGGGTGCTGATCGGCTTTTCGATGCCGATGGTGCTGACTCAAACGCCCTTTGCCGCCGTCGCGCAGTTGATGCCGCATGCCTCGCGCAAGGCGCTGGGCTTGATGACGCTGCTGGGCAGTCTATGCCCGCCGATCGCCTTGCCGCTGCTCGCGGCGATGGAACCGATCATCGGCTGGCGCGGATCCTGTCTGGCGCTTGCCGTGCTGCAATTCGCGTTCTGCGTTCCGGTGCATTGGGCGATCCGCGTCAAGCCGCAGGCTGCCGTCGGCGGTCCGGCGGGCGAGGGTGCTAGGCCCATGGTCGCCCCCGATATGCGGCGCAAAGCGTTCTGGCTGATGTTCGCGGCCTTCGCGGGCTCGGGTTTCGTGTCCTGGGGCTTTCCCGTGCAGATCGTCGCGGTCGGCCAAGGCTACGGGCTGGAACTCGCCCTTGCCGTTATCGTCGGCTCGCTGTTCGGGCCGGCGCAGATGGTCGCGCGCATGGGCGAAACCGCGTTCGGCGACCGGTTGCCGATTCTGGTGCTGGGTCTCACCAGCGCCACGATTATGGCGATCGGTTGCGCGTTGCCGGTGATTTTCGGCGGCGGGGTGATGGCATTCGCGGCGGGTGTGATCGGCTTCGGCTTGGGCTCGGGCACGATGACCATCGTGCGCGTCGTCGGGCCGCTGGTCGTGTTCGGCCGCGACGGCTATGCCGAGATCATGGGCAAGCTGAACCTGCCGCTCAATTATCTGTTCTCGACGGCACCCTTCGTGATGGCGGGCGCAAGCAGTATCGGCGGCTCCAGCGCCGTCATGGGCCTGTGCGCCGTGCTGATGCTGATCTCGATCGTGCTGTTTGTCTGGCTGATCCGGATGACGCGGAATTAAATCCCCGCGATGACGCGGCGGTCCTCGGCGTCGAGTTCCACGCGCTGGCCGTTGCGGATCAGCTCGGCGAATTCCTGGTTCGGCACCATCACGGTCAGCGTATAGAGCTTGCCGGCACCGGTATTGTGCACTTCGTGGTTCGAGCCCGGGCGCAGCATCATCGCGTCGCCCTTCTTCAAATCCAGCGACGCGCCGTCGCAGAACGCTTTGCCTTCGCCTTCGAGCACGAAAAACATCTCGTGCGCCCGGGAATGCGAGTTGGGCGGCGTCTTGCCGCCGGGCGCGAAGATCTCGACGACCGCGACCAGATCGACGTCGTCGCCGGCCGGATCGAAGACCAGCGCGAAATAATTCGTGTCGTTCGGCGAGATGCGATAGGCCGGACACTCGGTCATGCGCTTGAAGGCGACGGACGTCATTTTTTGAGGCCCTTCAAAATCGCGTCGGAACCGGTCGTGAAGCCGAAGCATTGGCGCACGTTGTAGAGCGTCGCGTCCCAGCAGAATTGCGGCGAGGTGGTGGCCGAACAATCCTCCACCATCACGCAATCGTAGCCGAGGAAGTTCGCGTCCTGCAGCGTGCACAACACGCATTGGTCCGCGTTCACGCCGCCGAAGAACAGCGTATCGACGCGCAAATTCCGCAGGATGGAGTCGAGCGGCGTGTCCCAAAATCCGCTCATGCGGAATTTGTCGATCTTGATGTCGCTCGATTTGATGGCGAGTTCGTCGACCACGGCGGCCGCCCAGGAATCCTTGACCAACACCTTGCCCTTCTTCTTGGGCAATTCGTCGGCAAGGCCGATCCCTTTTCCCGTCGGCTTATAGACATGCAGCAGCGACGGGCTGAGATTGAGGAGATCCGGGCGGTTGCCCCAATTGACCCAAATGACCGGCATCCCGGCCTTGCGCAACGCGGGCAGCAACTTGGCGAGCGGCTTGATCGGCGTGCGCGCCGGGGCGACGTCCACGCCGATATGCGCAAGCCAGCCGTCGGGATGGCAGAAATCGTTCTGCATATCGATGACGATCATCGCGCTGCGCGTCGCATCGACCGTCAGATTCTGCGGCTGTGCTGCGAAGGAAAGCGGCTTCGCCTTGGGGGCTTCGCGCAAGGTCGAGACCGTTTTGGCGTCGACGCGCCAGCGGTTGTTGGGCGCCGAGCCCAGGGGATTCTTCATGCCGGCCACTCCAGAAGGGCGCGCGCCGTGATCGCCGCATGCGCCAAAACATGGAAACCGTTGTCGTTTAGCAAATCCCGGGCCTGTTCCCGGGTCAGCAGAACGATTTCCTGTTCTTCGAGGTCGCCGGAATTGGCTTCCGTCACCTTGCGGCAACCGGTCGCCAGGAACATGTGGCACATCGCACCGCGCACATTGGCGCCGGTGACGTAGCCGCCGAAGGGTTTGAGCGCGGCGGCTTCGTAGCCGGTTTCCTCGCGAAGTTCGCGGTGCGCCGCCTGTTCGGGCGTTTCGCCCGCATCGATGCCGCCGCCGGGGAATCCCCACACGACATTGCCCACACCGTGGCGATAGGATCGGATCGCGATGACGCGCCCGTCCTCGGTGATCGGGAACAGCATCGAATAATCGGGCAGATAGACTTTGTGGAAACTCGGCACCACGCGGCCGTCGGGCAATTCGATGCGCTCGTCGACGATGCGCACCCACGGCAAGCTCGCATAGACCTCGCGCGCGGCGAGGACCTTCCAAGGTTTGTCGATCATGGTTCTCTCAAGCGGAAATCGCGGCCGACCAAGGGCTCATGATATCGGCGAGGCCCGTGCGCCCGCCGGTCTGCGGATCGATCATGATCGCCGAAGGGCAGGCGTAGTTCGACGGAAACACGGCGGCTTCCAGCGCGTTGGCCTGGAAACGCTGCGTCAACGCCGCGCGTACATCGACCGGCAGAGCGGGGTCGTAATCGATCTCCGGCCCGCCGGAAACGTCGATGCGCGGATGATGGAAGGCGCGGTCGAGGTCCATGTTGTGGTCGACCAGGAAGCTCAACACCTGCGCGACCGACGGCAGGATGCGCCGCCCGCCGGAGGCGCCCAGCGCGAACCAGCCCTTGCCGTCGCGCGACACGATGGTCGGGCACATATTGGTGAGCGGCCGTTTGCCGGGCGCGATGGAATTGGCGCGGCCTGGGCGCGGGTCGAACCACATCACGCCGTTATTCATTAGAATGCCGGTCGCGGGCAGAACCAGGCGGCTGCCGTAAGTCGACAGCAGCGTTTGCGTCAGCGCCACCATATTGCCGTGGCGATCGACGATGTTGAGATGCGTGGTGCTGGTCGGGGCCGCGGGCTCGGCCAAGCGTTCGGCATAGGCGGTGCGCAACGCATCCGCATAGGCGACGAAGCTGGCGGCGTCGGGCCCATAGTGACGGAACACATGGGGGCCGAGAATTTCCAGCACGCGCGCCAGCGTCGGGCCCGCCGTGCCGATCGGCGCGGTCTCGACCAAGGCGCCGCGATATTTGACGCGTGTCGGCTCGACGATCTTGGCGTGATAGCCGGCCAGATCGTCGCGCGTCATCACGCCGCCGACTTCCTGCACGTCATAGGCGATGTCGGACGCCAGCGCGCCGTCGTAGAAATCGCGCGCCCCCTTCAATTGCAGGCGGCGGATGGTCAGCGCCAAGCGTTCGTTGGGCAGGAACTTCGTCGCCTTGCCGTAATCGGGCACGGGCGGCATTCCGCCGGGCATATAGGTCGCGACCGACGAGGGATAGAGGGCGAGTTCTTTCGCGGCCGAGGCGATTTTCAACGTCGTCCAATAATCGATCGGCAAGCCGCGATCGGCCAGGCGCGCGGCGCGCTCCAGCAGCATCGCCCAATCCATCGTGCCGAAACTGGCGTGGGCGAGCCCCAGGCCATCGACCTGGCCCGGAATGGCGAAGGACAACGGCCCGTGGACGTTGCGATTGCCTTCGACTTCCGGCCAGCCGAACAGGTCGCCGGCGGTGCGCCCCGTCAGCGGGAAATGCGCGGGGTCGAGCTTGGCGGGCGCTTGCGGCCCGAAATCGATCGCGATCGTTTTGCCGGTATCGGCGGCGCGATAAAGCAGAAAGCCGATCCCGCCGAGGCCGGAGTTCCACGGCTCGACGGCGGCCAGCGCGAAGCCGGCGGCGACGGCCGCGTCGATCGCGTTGCCGCCTTCCTCGAGGATCGCGGCGCCGACTTCCATTGCGGCTCTGGCTTGGCCGGACACGATGCCGCCGACGGCGGTTCCCGTCATCGGCTTGCGGATCGTGAAATTCTGGGTCGCGTAGGGCGGAAGGCGGATCATGGCGGCCAGCTTAACCTAGCCCGCCAAAGCCGGAAACAGGCCGAGCAGCCCGGCGGAGACGATCTGGACCGCGATCGCCGCCAGCAACAGCCCGAAAATACGGTTGAGGATGTTGAGGCCGATGCGCCCGAGCTTGGCGCCGATCGGCTCGGCCAGGCGCAGCGACGTCCAAACCGCAAGGCAGGCGATGGCGATGCAGGCGACGATGGCGAAGGCATGCGCCCATTCCGGGCTGCGTTTCATTTCGATGATGGTGGAGGAAATCGCACCCGGCCCGACCAGCAGCGGCATGCCGATGGGCACGACGCCCAAAGCCGCTTTCTGCCCGGCCTCGTCCGCTTCCGCTTGCGAATGCTGCACGGGCGAAAGCTGCGCATTGAGCATGGAGAGGCTCATTAAAAACAGCACGATCCCGCCGCCCACGCGGAACGCGTCGAGGCTCGTCCCCAGCACGCGCAGCAATACGTCGCCGGTGAAGGCCGACA
Organism: Tagaea sp.; assembly: GCA_965228135.1. GTDB lineage: Bacteria > Pseudomonadota > Alphaproteobacteria > CACIAM-22H2 > CACIAM-22H2 > Tagaea. Next base: position 1,323,020 of record OZ245798.1, on the reverse strand, counting down.
CGATCAGCACCGTGAACACGGTCATCGCCGCCATGTCGGCGGTGCGCGCGCGGAAGCCCCGGCGCTGGCCCTCGGTCAAAGCGAGGAAGACCGGGATCGCCGCGAAAGGCGTCAAAATCGCCAACAGCGTGACGACGAAACGCGAATAATCGGCGAAATGTCCCACGCGTCCTCCCCGGTCGCGACGCTACCCTTTATACGGGTGCGTCTTGATCCAGTGATGCGCGATATCCTTACGGCGCGCAACCCAAACCCGATCGTGCTTCTCGATATGGTCCATGAAGCGCTGCAGCGCGCGGAAGCGGCCCGGCCGGCCGATCAAGCGCAGATGCAGGCCGATCGACATCATCTTCGGCGCTTCCTCGCCCTCGGCGTAAAGCGTATCGAACGCGTCGCGCGCATAGGCGAACCAATCGTCGCCGGTGTTGAAGCCTTGCGCCGTGCCGAACTTCATGTCGTTGACGTCCAGCGTATAGGGCACCATCAGCAGCGGCTTCTTGTCCGGCACGGTCCAATAGGGCAGGTCGTCGTTATAGGCGTCGCCCGCATGCAGCATGCCGAACTCGGATGCGAGCTTCAGCGTGTTGGGCGAGAAGCGGCCGGTGTACCAGCCCACGGGCTTGGTGCCCGTCGTCTTCTCGATCGCGTCGATGGCGAGCTTGAAATGCTTGCGCTCCTCGGCGATCGGCATGTTCTGGTAATCGTACCAGCGCCATCCATGGCTCGCGACTTCGTGACCGCCTTCGGCCATCGCGCGGCCGGCATCGGGATGGCGCAGCAGCGCCATGCCCACGGCCCAGGACGTGAACGGCATTTTGCGCTTTTCGAATTCGCGCAGGATGCGCCAGAACCCGGCGCGGCTGCCGTATTCGTAAACGCTCTCCGTGCTCTCGTCGCGCTTCTTTTGGCGCGGGATCAGGCCGACGACTTCCTGCAGATAGGATTCGCTTTCCTTGTCGCCGTGCAGGATCGAGCGCTCGCCGCCTTCCTCGTAGTTCACCACGAACGACACCGCGATTTTCGCGCGGTTGGGCCATTGGGCATGCGGCGGATTGCGGCCGTAGCCGATCAGATCGCGGGGATAGGCGGGCGCTTTCTTCGGCTTGGGCTTAGCCATTGCTTTGTTCCTCGGCGGGAGACGTCAGAATACGGACGAAGTTGAGCAGCATCGCATCCGAGCCGCGCGCGCCGATGAACGAAATGCCCACGGGCGCGTCGCCCGCGAACCCGGCGGGCACGCTGATCTGCGGCAAGCCGCACAAGCCGGCGATGCAGGTGAATTGGAAGGTGCGCATACGCACGCGTTCCAGCGTGGCGTCGTCGGCATCGCGCAAGGGTGGCGGCACGGGGGCGGTGGGCATGCACAGGATCGTGCCGGGCAGCAGCAATTCGTCCAGCCGTTTGATTGCGGCTTCGCGCATCGGCAGCGCCTTGGCGAAATCCGCCTCCGTCACCGTCTTGGCGTAGGCGAAGCGGGCGGCGACATCCGCGCCGAATTTCGGCTTCACGGTTTCGATCCATTCGCCGTGTGCTGCCCACGCCTCGCGGCCCGACAAGACGCGATAGCACGCGGTCCAATCGGCGAGTGCGGCCCCGCCGACTTCGACGTCATAGACATATTCGAAGAACGAACGCGCGCGGCCGATCCACGGCAACACGGCTTGCGTCACGTCGGGATCGCACAAACGTTGCGCGTCCGTCGCGATCAGCAAGCGGTTGGGTTCGGGCGGCGGTTCGGTTTCGTCGAGCAACACGCGGCCGACGCGTTCGAGCAATTCCGCCTCGCGCGCGAACCAGCCGACCGTGTCGTAGGACGGGGCGAGCGGCACAACGCCTTCGGTCGAGATGCGCCCGTGCGTCGGGCGCATGCCGAAAATTCCGCAATAGCTGGCGGGCACGCGCACCGAGCCGCCGGTATCGGTGCCCAGCGCGAAGTCGCAAGCGCGGCCCGCGACCGCCGAGGCCGAGCCCGAGGACGAGCCGCCGGGCACGCGGTCCGGGGCGGCCGGGTTCAGCGGCATGCCGTAATGGATGTTGTGGCCCGAAATGCCGAAGGCGAGTTCGATCGTCTGCGTCTTGCCGCTGAGCGTGGCGCCCGCATGGATCAGTTTTTCGATCGCGGGCGCGGTGGCCGTCGCCAGATTATGGGTTTGCAGCCAGGTGGGATTGCCCGCCCCGGTGCGCTTGCCGGCGACATCGAACAGATCCTTCGCCGCGAAGACGAGCCCGCGCAACGGCCCGCCTTCCGAGTTACCCGGGATATAGACGCGTTCGTAACGTGTGTATGCGTTCAGGTTCATGCCTTCATTCCGCGCGCGATGTAATTGCGCCAGCCGCCCAGATGCGTGATGTCGGTCGCGCCGTCGAACCCGGCGGGTTCGCACACGAAGCCCTTCACCCAAGTTCCGTCGTCGAGCTCGATCGTGCCGATCGCCATCGGCGGCGGAACGAGCGCCACGAAGGTCCCGAACGCGTCGGGGGTGAGCGACCACACTTCGATCTCGATCGAAGCGCCGTTTTCGCCGCGTTTCAAGCCCGGCTTGGGCGGGGTCTGCCCCGCGAGCGCGAACAGGCGATACTTGGCCGATGTTTTTCCCGCGCGCACCAGTCTGGCGCCGCGCTCCGTCAACTGGCCGTGCAATGCCATGCCGGAGAGATGCGCACCGACGACGGCGATTTCAATACGCTCCGAAATCACGGGGGCGGGCGGGACGGCGGGCTGCGGTTGCTGGGTCGCACCCAACGGCAAACCCGTGTCGCGGTGGAATTCTTCGCCCAACGCCGCGAGCGACGCGTCCGCCCAGGCCGGGCCGATCAGCGTCAGGCCCGACGGCAAACCGTCGTCGCGCATCCCGGCCGGGATGGCGAGGCCCGACAGATCGAGCAGGTTCACGAAATTGGTGTAGTAGCCGAGCTGCGTGTTGCGCAGGACGGGCTCCGCCTTCAATTGCTCCAGCGTGAAGATCGAGCCCGAGGTCGGGAGTGCGAGCACGTCGACATCGTTCCACACGCCGGCGGCCGCACGGCGCAATTCCTCGAGCTTGTAGAGCGCGCGGAATGTCGCGACCGCGTCGTATTTCGACGCGTTGGAAATCACCGCGCGCGTCGTCGGGAACAGCGCGTCGGGATTTTCGCGCATCAGTTTTTCGATCGCGGCGTAGCGCTCGGCGACCCAGGGGCCGTCGTAAAGCAGATCGGCCGTCGCCTTGAACGGCGCGTAGTCGAACTCGACGCGCGTGCCGCCCAGCTTCTCCAAACGGCGCAGCGCATCCGCGTAGATCTTGGCCGCGCGTTCGTCGCCGAAGAATTCGAGCAACGGCGCCTTGGGCACGCCGAAGCGGAAATTTTTCGGTGCCGCGCGCCGCGCGAGCGTGCCCGTCATGCGCCGCGAATAGGGATCGGCCGCGTCGAACCCGGCGGCGGCGCGCGTGGCGTCCAGCGCGTCGGCGACCGTCAGCGCGAAGATCGAGATCACGTCCAGCGACCGGCACGCCGGGACCAAGCCGGTCGTGCTGAGCAATCCCTTGGTCGGCTTCAAGCCGACGATATTGTTGAACCCGGCGGGCACGCGGCCCGATCCGGCCGTATCCGTGCCCAGCGAGAAGGAGACGAGGCCGGCGGCAACCGACACGGCCGAGCCCGAGGACGAGCCGCCGGGCACGTAGCGCTTGTCGAACGTGTTTTCGGGCACGCCATAGGGCGAGCGCACGCCGACCAAGCCGGTGGCGAATTGGTCGAGATTGGTTTTGCCGATCGGGATGGCGCCGGCGGCGACCAGTTTCTCGACGACGAAGGCGGATTTCTCGGCCGTGTAGGCAAAAGCGGGGCAGGCGGCCGTGGTGGGTGTCCCCACCAGATCGATATTGTCCTTGATCGCGAAGGGCACGCCCCATAGCGGCAAGTCGCGCGGCTTGTCGGCCAGCGCCTTGGCGGCGGCGAGGCTTTTCTCGCGCGGCACGACATGCAGCCAGGTCGGATCGGCGCCGCGCGCGGCGATGCGGTCGTAGATCGCGGCGACGGTATCCGCGGGCGAAATGCCTTTGGCATAGGCGGCGCGCAAAGCGGCGAAATCGAGGGAGTCGGTCATCGGTTCCTGGACGGTAGCATGAGCGCCCGGTTTTCGGCGCCGGGCTTGGGAGGTTCGGGGGTTAGCCAAAACCGTGCCGTTTTTCCGTCGATGCGCCCAAGGCCCTTCATAAGATTGACAAGAACGGGCCGGAAAGGCTCTATCGAACGCGCCATAAACAGGGAGTCGCGACGATGCGCCCGACGATGCAAATCGCCCGAATTGCGGCCGTTTTTCTCGGCCTCCTCGCGGCCGCCCCGGTCGCCGCCCAGGGCACGCTGAACGTCTATAATTGGAACGACTACATCGCGCCCGAGGCGTTGAAGAAATTCACCGCCGAAACCGGCATCCGCGTGCGCTACGACACCTACGATTCGAACGAAACGCTGGACGCCAAGCTGCGCGCGGGCCGTTCGGGCTACGATCTGGTCGTGCCGTCGGCCTCGCCCTTCGTGGCGCTGCAGATCCCGGCCAAGCTCTATCGCGAGCTCGACAAGTCGAAGATCCCCAATCTCGCGGGTGTCGATGCGCGCGTACTGGCCGACGTGGCGAAGGCCGATCCGGGCAATAAATTCGTCGTGCCGCATCTCTCCTCGACGACCGGCATCGGCTACAACGCCGAACGCGTGGGCCGCGTGATGGCCGATGCGCCCGTATTCTCGCTGCGCATGATCTTCGATCCCGAAATCGCGCAGCGCTTCCGCAGCTGCGGCATCGTCGTGCTGGACTCGCCGACCGACGTGTTCCCGGCGGCGTTGCGCTATCTGGGCCTCGATCCCGATTCCAAATCGATCGACGATTTGAACAAAGCGACGGAAATGCTGTTGCGCATCCGGCCCTTCGTGCGCAAATGGCATTCGTCGGAATACATCAACGATCTCGCCAACGGCGACGCCTGCGTGGCGTTCGGGTATTCGGGCGATATCAAGCAGGCGGCGGCGCGCGCGGTGGAAGCCAAGCGCGCCGGCGTGCGCGTCGAATACGCGATCCCGCAGGAAGGCTCGCTGTTCACGCACGACGTCTGGGCGATCCCGGCCGACGCGCGCAATGTCGATGCGGCCCATCAATTCATCAATTTCATGCTGCGCCCGGAAATGGCGGCGATGAACGCCGAATTCGTCGGCTATCCCACGCCCGTCACGGCGGCCAAGCCCTTGGTCGCGGAGCCGATGCGCTCCGACCCCACGGTGTTCATGCCCGACGAAGTGCGCGCCCGCCTTTATACGATTACGCCGGCGGCGCGCGATTACGAACGCGCGCGCACGCGCGCTTGGAGCCGCGTCACCTCGGGCCGCTGATCGCGCGATGATCCGTCTTTCGGGCGTGGTGAAGTCGTTCGGCGGCCCCGCGGCCGTCGACGGCGTCGATCTGGAGATCGGCGAAGGCGAAATCTTCTGCCTGCTCGGGCCGTCGGGCTGCGGCAAGACGACCTTGCTGCGCCTGATCGGCGGGTTCGAAGCGCCCGATGCGGGCACGATCGAACTCGACGGCCAGGACGTGACCCAGGCGCCACCTTGGGCGCGACCGGTCAATACGGTGTTCCAAAGCTACGCGCTGTTCCCGCATCTCGACGTCGCGCGCAATGTCCGTTTCGGTCTCGAAACGCTTGCGATGTCCGACGCCGAGCGCGATGCCCGCGTCGCGGAAATGCTGGCCTTGGTGAAGCTCGGCGATTTCGCCAAGCGCAAACCATCGCAGCTTTCCGGCGGCCAGCGTCAGCGTGTGGCGATCGCGCGCGCCCTCGCGCGTCATCCGCGCGTGTTGTTGTTGGACGAGCCTTTGTCGGCGCTCGATCGCAAACTGCGCGAGGAGACGCGCCTCGAACTCGTCGAATTGCAGGCACGGCTGGGCATCGCCTTCGTGTTCGTGACCCACGACCAGGACGAAGCGATGGCGATCTCCGACCGCGTGGGCGTGATGGAGAAGGGCAAGATCGTCCAGATCGCCACGCCGACCGAACTCTACGAACGCCCGGCGAGCAAATTCGTCGCCGAGTTCGTCGGTCGCGTGAATCTGATCGCGCGGCCGGAGGGCGGGTGGCTCGCCTTACGCCCCGAAAAGCTTTCGCTGTTCCAAGGCCCGCATAAAGGCCGCGTGCGCGAATGCCAATATCTGGGCGAGCGGCGCCTCGTGTTCCTCGACACGACCTTCGGCACGCTGACCGCGAGTGCGGCGGGCGACGCGCCCATCCCGGCGAACGGGACGGAGATCGCGTTCGGCTGGGCGGACAACGCCGGTTCGGTCATCACGCGATGACCGCCGCCTGGGCCGCGCGCGCGCGTACCGGTTTCGTCGCCCCGGTGTTTTTGTGGCTGGGTTTGACGGTCGCGGCCCCGCTCGCCTTGGTATTCGCGGTGAGTTTGGGCGAGTCCACCCAAGGCGCCCCGCCTTTCGAGTGGTCGTTGACGCTGTCCAATTACGAGTTGGTGTTCTCCGACACCTTATATATAGGCGCCTTCGCCAACGCCGCACGGATTGCGGCGACGTCGACCGCGATCTGCCTGTTGATCGGCTATCCCATGGCCTATGCGATCGCGCGGGCACCGGAAAGAAAGCGCGGATTTCTTCTGTTTCTGGTCATTCTGCCGTTCTGGACGTCGTTCCTGATCCGCGTCTATGCCTGGATGGCGCTGCTGCGCCCGACCGGATTGATCAATTCCGCCCTGCAAAGTCTGGGGCTCGCGTCCGAGCCGCTGGAATTGATCGCCAACGAATTCGCGGTCCATTTAGGCATTGTCTATGCCTACCTGCCTTTCATGGTCCTGCCGCTCTATTCGACGCTGGAGCGGATCGAGGGCGCGCTGGTCGAAGCCGCGCATGATTTGGGGGCCACACCGTCGCGCGCCTTCTGGCGCGTGACCTTCCCGTTGTCGCTGCCGGGCGTGGCGGCCGGATGTTTGCTGGTGTTCATTCCGGCGACGGGCGAATTCGTCATCCCCGATCTGCTCGGCGGGCCCGATACGCCGATGATCGGGCGCGTGATGTGGCTCGAGTTTTTCCAGAACCGCGATTGGCCGGTCGCTTGCGCGATCGCCACGTTGCTGGCCGCCGCCTTGGCGCTGCCCATCGTGATCGCCGATCGCTTGCGGGCGCGATCGTGACGGGCGGCGTTCAGCGCGGCCTGTCGTGGCTGCCGACCGCGCTGGCGGCCGGCTTCGTGTTTTTATATCTGCCGATCCTGCTGCTGATCCTGTTCAGCTTCAACGACAGCCGCCTCGTCACCGTGTGGGCCGGGTTCTCGACGCGCTGGTATGCGGAGTTGTTGCGCAACGAACGCATGATCGAAGCGGCGGGGTTGAGCTTGGGCATCGCCGCTTTCGCCGCGACGATCGCTTGCGTGTTCGGCACGCTCGCGGGCTACGCGCTCGCAAGGCTCGGCGCGTTTGCATTGCGTCCGCTGTTCGCTTTGCTGTTGCTCGTCCCCATGGTGCTGCCCGAAGTGATCTTGGGCCTGTCGATGCTGATGAGCTTCTCCGCGCTCGAACGCCTGATCGGTTGGCCCGCCGAACGCGGCTTCCTGGTCGTGGCGCTGGCGCATGCGACCTACGGCACCGCGTTCGTCGCGTTGATCGTCGAAGCGCGGTTGCGCGGCCTCGATCCGGCGGTGGAGGAGGCGGCGCTCGATCTCGGCGCCAATCCGCTGCGCGCTTTCTTGCGCGTTACCGTGCCGATGCTCGCCCCCGCGATCGCGTCGGGCTGGCTTCTCGCATTTACGTTGTCGCTCGACGATCTGGTGATCGCGAGTTTCGTCGCCGGGCCAGGGGCGACGACGTTGCCGATGCTTGTTTACTCCAGCGTACGGTTGGGTTTGTCGCCGCAGATCAACGCGCTGGCGACCGTGCTGGTGATTTCGATCGGACTGCTTGCCTATGTTTCGTCGCGTCGCGGTGCGCAGCGTCGCGGTTTATCCACGTAGTTATCCACAGAAGCGGCATTCGCGTTTCGCGAATCGCTTAGAATCAACGTGTTGGACTGCGTCCCGAAAGTCACGTTGTGCCCTTATTTTCCGCCATTTATTTGATGTCGGCGTGCTTGAACACGTCGGATTGAATCGGCATCATCCGGCCTCGTTTTCGCGACGAATCGCCGCGTCCGGAGGGGTTGCGAGAGGCTCTCTCCGGATTGTTTTCCACAAGGCGAATTCCTCGAACGGGGATTTATGGTTAAGGGGTTCGGGAACTGGATCGTCAGGATCGACGCATGGGCGTTTCGCCCGCGCGAGGTTCTGGTGCGCGCGGATGGCCGCGTCCGGTTGCTGACCGTTTCGTCGATCGCGCAGCGTTTCGTGGCGATGATGCTGCTGGGGGCCGCTTTGGTCGCGGGCATCGGCGCGCACGCCTATCGCCAAGCTTTGGTCGAGATCGAGCAGCGCGCCAACGACGTGGCGCGCTTGCAGGACGACCATCGCGCGCGGATGGAGGAATTGGCCGAAGCGCTGACGCGCGCGGCCGATCGCGGCCGGGCGGAAGCGGCGGAAGCCGTCGCCTCGCTGATGGAACAGCGCAACGAATTGATCGAGCGCATGCACGACGTCGAGCAGCGCTTGGCCTCGGCCGAGAGCGAGCGCGAGCGCGCGCAGACGACGCATGAAGGCTTGCTCGACAAGCTGCGCCAAATCGAAACGCGGCCGGTGGCGCGCGGCGAAGGGGCGCCCGAGCGTGCCACGTCGGTCGAACGTTTGCGCGTCGAAGCCTTGGCCGAGCGCGGGCGCTTGGCGGTCGAAGATCAGCGTCTGGCGCTGGAAATGCGCGCGGCCAACAGCGATCTGGCGCGCTTGCGTGCGGGCGAACGCGACGCGGCGCGCGCGCAAGACGCCACGCTCGTCGAACTGGGCGGGCGTACGCGCGTGCAGATCGACGAAATCGTGCGCGTGCTGCGCTCGACCGGCCTCACGCCCGAGCGCATTCTCTCCAATCGCGGGTCGAGTGCGGGCGGTCCGTTCTCGCCGCCGGCGGCGACGGCACCCGCCGCCGATGGCTTGGCCCCCGCCAGCCTGCAACTCGCCTCGCTGGGCGCCGATCTCGAACGCTTGCGCGATATACGCGCGGCCTTGCGCCGCTTGCCGTTCGGCGCCCCGTTGCGCGATTACGGCGTGATGAGCCCCTATGGCGTGCGCCGCGACCCGTTCAACGGCCAGCTCGCGATGCATTCGGGTCTCGACATGTCGGCCCCGATGCGCACGCCCGTGATGGCGACGGCACCGGGGCGCGTCACCATCGCCAGCTGGAGCGGCGAATACGGCAATCTGGTCGAGATCCAACACGATTTCGGCATCACCACGCGTTACGGCCACCTCACGCGCATCGACGTGCGAGTCGGTCAGCGCGTCGAACGCCAGCAGACCGTCGGCCTGCTCGGTTCCACCGGCCGCAGCACAGGCCCGCATGTCCATTACGAAGTCATCGTCGACGGCCGTACCGTCGATCCCGCCCGCTATGTGGAGGCTATCCGCAATGTTCGGAAAATCGAATAGAGCGCCCGTCGAAACGACCCGTGCACCCGCGGCCAAGCCGCAGGGCCCGTCGATCCCGTCGATCATCGCCGCCGGCTTCTCGGTGAAGGGCGACGTGAACTGCGACGGCGACATCCAGCTCGACGGCCGCATCGAAGGCACGGTCAAGACGCACACGATGACCATCGGCGCGACCGGCGAAGTGCGCGGCGAAATCTCGGCCGAGCGCATCCGCGTGCTCGGCAAGGTGTTCGGGCCGATCAAGGCGAAGGCGGTCGAACTCGGCCGCACGGCGCGCGTCGTGGGCGATATCCGCTACGAAACGCTGACCGTCGAATCCGAAGCCCAGGTCGACGGCCATATCCAGCGCCAGGACGACGGCTTGCAGGTCGATCGGGATTCCCCGCTCGCTTTGGTCGTCGATATCGCCAAGAAGTGACCCGGATCGCCGTGTGATACGCGCGGCGACGGCCGCCGATATCCCCGATCTCGCGCGCGTGCATGTCGAGGCGTGGCGGCAGACCTATGCCGGTCATGTACCCGACGCGCTGTTGGCGCCCGAGCGCGTCGCGTTCCGCGCGGCGATGTGGGCTTCGATCCTGGCGGGTGGCGAGGGGCCGCATCTCGCCTTGGTGGCCCCCGACGATAGCGGAGCCGTCGCGGCCCTTGGTCTGTTCTTGCCGGCGAGCGAAGCGCCCGCCGGTTGGGATCACGAAATCCGCAGCCTCTATCTTTTGCGCCACGTCCAGCGGCGCGGGATTGGTGCCGCCATGCTCGATCAGGGCCGCGACTGGGTGCGCAAACGCGGCGGCCGCAACCTGATGGCTTGGGCGCTCGCCGCGAATGCGGGCGCCCAAGCTTTCTATCGCGCGACCGGCGCCATCGAAATCGCGCGGCGCGAAGTGCACGCCGGAACCGCGATGCTCGCCGAAATCGGCTTCGGCTGGGATCCCGCCTAAATCAAACTCTGCGTATCGCCGTCGACCGAGAGCGCTTGGCCCGAGATGTTGCGCCCGCCGGGTCCGGCGAGGAACACGGCCATGCGCGCGATATCCTCGGGATCGATCAGGCGGCCGAGCGAGGCTTGTGCCGTGTAGCGCGCGGTCATTTCGTCGATCGAAACGCCGGTTGCTTGGGCTTTCGCCGCGATCACGCGTTGGATGCGCGGCCCGTCGACAGCACCGGGCAGGATCGCGTTGACGCGGATATCGTCTTGCCCCAATTCCATCGCGAGGCTTTTGGTGAAGCCGACCACGCCCCATTTGCTGGCCGAGTACGGTGCACGGCGCGGAAAGCCGAATTTCCCGGCGGCCGAGGAAAGATTGATGATGGCACCACCGCCCGCCGCGCGCAGATGCGGGATCGCGGCGCGCGCGCACAGGAACTGGCCGTCCAGATTGATCGCGAGCGTGCGGCGCCAATCGTCGAGCGACATTTCCTCGACGCGCGAAGTCGGGCCCGCGATTCCGGCGTTGTTGACCAAAACGTCGAGCCGGCCCAAGGCGGGCACGGCGTCGGCGAACAGATCGGCGACCTGATCCTCGTCCGACACGTCGCACGCATAGGCCAGATGCCCCGGCATTTCGACGTGAAACGCGGCAAGTGCCGCGTCGTCCACGTCGCAAATGGCGACGCGCGCACCGGATGCGGCGAATTCCCGCGCAATCGCCAGCCCGATCCCGGCCGCCCCCGCGGTCACCAAAACGCGCAATGCCCCTTCGGTCATGTTTCCCCCCGCCGTGTTTGCCCGCTAGAGTATCGGCCATGCTCGGGGAAGGCGATATCGTTCGCGGCCTGGTGCGACCAGCCGTCACAGGCCGGGCGCGCGTCGCCTATGTGTACGACGCCAAGGACGGCGTGGTGCGCCTCGCCGACCTCGAACAGCGCGACCCGCTGAAAATCCTGTTCCCCGATCCGCTGGCCGAAAAACAGCCGGTCGCGGTGCTGGTCAATACCGGCGGCGGGATCGTCGGCGGGGATTCATTGACGATCGAGGTCGATATCGGCGATCGCGCCGCCGCCCTCGTGACCGCCCAATCGGCGGAGAAGATCTATCGCGCCTGGGGCCCCTATGCGCGCGTGCATAACGCGCTAACCGTGGGGGCGGGGGCGCGGCTCGAATGGCTGTCGCAGGATACGATCCTGTTCGACGGCGCCAAGCTCGACCGCAAAATGGATATCGATCTCGCCGCCGATAGCGATTTGCTGGCGGGGGAGATCGTGGTGTTCGGCCGGCGCGCGCGCGGCGAGACGATGACCAATGGCGCGCTGCGCGACCGCTGGTCGATCCGCCGTGACGGAAAGCGCCTGTGGGACGACGCGCTGATCCTCGACCGGCTGGACGACGAGATCCTCGCGCGGCCCGGCTTGTTCAATGGGGCGCGGGCTTCGGCCACACTGGTTTGCGCCTGCCCGGACCCCGAAGCCGCGCGCGACATCGCCCGCGACGCGCTGGAAGGGGCGACGGAAGCCGGGGCGGGCGTGGTCGCGGGGCTCATGGTCGCAAGACTGCTCGACGCGGATCCCGCCAAGCTGCGGCGCGATTACGCGCGCCTCTGGCTCGCGCTACGCACGAGAATATGGAATTTACCGGGGCAATTGCCCCGTTTGTGGCACGTTTGATGCTGGGACCGGTTCGGGAGAGTCCGCCATGAATCTGACACCGCGTGAGAAAGACAAATTGTTGATCGCCATGGCCGCGAATGTCGCGCGCCGCCGTCTCGAACGGGGCGTGAAGCTCAATCATCCGGAGGCCATCGCCTTGGTCACCGATTTCGTCGTCGAGGGGGCGCGCGACGGCCGCTCGGTCGCCGATCTGATGCGCGACGGCGCCAAGGTGATCACCCGCGCGCAGGTGATGGACGGCATCGCGGAGATGATCCACGACATCCAGGTCGAAGCGACCTTTCCCGACGGCACGAAGCTCGTGACCGTCCACAACCCGATCCGCTGAGGGGCCCCAGATGAAACCGGGCGAATTCCTGCTGCGCGAAGGCGAGATCGAGCTCAACGCCGGCCGCAAGACGGTGGAGATCGACGTCGCCAATACCGGCGACCGGCCGATCCAAGTCGGCTCGCATTATCATTTCTACGAGACCAATCCGGCGCTGTCCTTCCCGCGCGACAAGGCCTATGGCGCGCGACTGAACATTCCCGCCGGCACCGCCGTGCGGTTCGAGCCGGGGCAGACGCGCCGCGTGACGCTCGTCGCCTATGCGGGCTTGCGCAAGGTCTTCGGCTTCCGCGCTGCGGTGAACGGCAAGCTGAAACCGACCGCGCCCAAGCTTACGAAGAAGAAGGGGAAGTGACATGAGCTATCGTATTCCCCGTTCCTCCTATGCCGGCATGTACGGGCCCACGACGGGCGACCGCGTGCGTCTGGCCGACACCGAATTGTTCATCGAGGTCGAAAAGGACCTGACAATTCACGGCGAGGAAGTGAAATTCGGCGGCGGCAAGGTCATCCGCGACGGCATGGGCCAAAGCCAGGTCACGCGCGCGGCGGGCGGTGTGGATACCGTCATCACCAACGCGCTGGTGCTCGATTGGTGGGGCATCGTCAAATGCGATATCGGCATCAAGGACGGCAAGATCGCCGCACTCGGCAAGGCCGGTAACCCCGACGTGCAGCCCGGCGTGGACATCATCGTCGGGCCGGGCACGGAAGTGATCGCGGGCGAGGGGCGCATCGTCACCGCCGGCGGCATCGATTCCCATATCCATTTCATCTGCCCGCAGCAGGTCGACGACGCGCTTTATTCCGGCATCACCACGATGTTGGGCGGCGGCACGGGACCCGCGGCGGGCACGTCGGCCACGACCTGCACGCCGGGTCCCTGGCATATGCACCGCATGCTCGAAGCCGCCGAAGGCTTGCCGATCAATTTGGGCTTCTTCGGCAAGGGCAACGCCTCGGCGCAAGCCCCGCTGATCGAAATGATCAAGGCGGGCGCGTGCGGCTTGAAGCTGCACGAGGATTGGGGCACGACGCCCAGCGCCATCGACACGTGCTTGTCGGTCGCGGAGAAATACGACATCCAAGTCGCGATCCATACCGACACGCTGAACGAAAGCGGCTTCGTCGAGGATACGATCGCCGCGTTCAAGGGCCGCAACATCCACTCCTTCCACACCGAAGGGGCGGGCGGCGGGCACGCGCCGGACATCGTCAAGGTCTGCGGCTTGCCCAATGTGCTGCCGTCCTCGACCAATCCGACGCGGCCCTTCACGCGCAACACGATCGACGAGCATCTCGACATGTTGATGGTGTGCCACCATCTCGACGGGCGCATTCCGGAAGACGTGGCCTTCGCCGAAAGCCGCATCCGGCGCGAAACGATCGCGGCCGAGGACATCCTGCACGATATGGGCGCCATCTCGATGATGAGCTCCGACAGCCAAGCGATGGGCCGCATCGGCGAGACGATCACCCGCACTTGGCAGACTGCGCATAAGATGAAGGTCCAGCGCGGCCGCTTGCCGGAGGAGAAGGGCGAGAACGACAATTTCCGCGTCAAACGTTACGTCGCGAAATACACGATCAATCCGGCCCTCGCGCAGGGGATCGCGAAATATGTCGGCTCGATCGAGAAGGGCAAATACGCCGATCTCGTGATTTGGCAGCCCGCCTTCTTCGGCGCCAAGCCCGAGATGATCTTGAAATGCGGGCAGATCGCGGCCGCCCCGATGGGCGATCCCAACGCCTCGATCCCCACGCCGCAGCCCGTGCATTATCGCCCGATGTTCGGCGCCTTCGGCCGGGCACTCGCGTCGTCCTGCCTCACCTTCGTCTCGCAAGCCGCGTTCAAGGACGGCATCGCGAAGAAGCTGAAGCTCGACCGCAACGTGCTGCCGGTGAAGGGGATCCGCAAGATCGGCAAGAAGCAGATGATCCACAACGATGCGCTGCCGAAGATGGAGGTCGATCCCGAGACCTACGAAGTGCGCGCCGACGGTAAGGCGCTGGTTTGCGAACCGGCCGACGTGCTGCCGCTCGCCCAGCGCTATTTCCTGTTCTGACATGCGCCGGGCTTTGGCGGTCGAACCGGATTGGGATCGCGGCTTGAAGGCGGGATCGGTCACGCTGGCGCATGACAAGCGCCATCTGCGCCGCCAATTGCTGACCGACGATGCGGGGGGCGAATTCCTGCTCGATCTCGTCCACGCCACACACCTGCACGAAGGCGATGGGCTCGCACTCGACGACGGAAAATTCGTCGAAGTGCTGGCGGCGGCGGAAGATGTGCTCGACATCGCGGGCCGCGACGCCGCGCACACGGCGAAGCTCGCTTGGCATCTCGGCAACCGGCATCTGGCCGTGCAAGTGCTCGACGACGGGCGTTTGCGCATCGCCTACGACCATGTGATCGAAGCGATGCTGAACGGCCTCGGCGCCAAAGTCTTCCGCGCGAACGAAGCCTTCGCGCCCGAGCACGGCGCCTATCATGCGCATTGATGCGCTGCTGCGGCTGATCGCGTGGTTGTCGCCGTCCTTCCCGGTCGGCGCCTTCGCCTATAGCCACGGGCTGGAAGCCGCGATCGAAGACAAGCGCGTGACCAACGCCGCCGATCTGATCGCGTGGATAAGCGATCTGCTGGAATTCGGGCCCGCGCGCGCCGATGCGGTGTTCTTCGTCCATGCGTGGCGCGCGACGTTGGCGCAAGACGCGCAAGAATTCGCCGATGTGGCGTCGCGCGCCGCCGCGATGCGCGGGACGGGCGAGTTGACGCTGGAGGCGACGCAGCAGGGCACGAGCTTCGCGTCCGCCGTCGCCAAAGCGTGGCCGGGCTTCGACGGGGACGGGCAGGTCTATCCCGTCGCCGTCGCGCGCGCGGCGGCACAAGCTGGCATTCCGTTGCCCGAAGCGCTCGGCGCCTATCTTCACGCCTTCGCCGCCAATATGGTGTCGGCTTCGGTGCGTGCCATTCCGCTGGGCCAAAGCGACGGGCTTGCGGCCATCGCGGGCCTCGAAACCGCGATCGAAGCCGCGCGCGACGCCGCCTTGGATCGCGACCTCGACGATGCGGGTTCGGCCGCACCCGCACTCGA
This sequence comes from Tagaea sp., assembly GCA_965228135.1. GTDB lineage: Bacteria > Pseudomonadota > Alphaproteobacteria > CACIAM-22H2 > CACIAM-22H2 > Tagaea. The sequence goes on along the minus strand of OZ245798.1, from coordinate 1,307,453 downwards.
TATCCTCTCTTTCCGCCACGAAACCCAATACACGAGGCTTTTCAGATCATGAGCAAGAACACGGGGCCTTTGCGCGTCGGGATCGGCGGGCCGGTGGGATCGGGCAAGACGGCGCTGGTCGACGCGCTGTGCAAGACGATGCGCCAGCGCTGGGACGTCGCCGCGATCACCAACGACATCTACACGAAGGAAGACGCGCTGTTCCTGACGCGCTCCGGCGCCCTCGATCCCGACCGGATCGCAGGCGTGGAAACCGGCGGCTGCCCGCACACGGCGATCCGCGAGGATGCGTCCGCCAATCTCGCGGCGGTCGCGGAGATGACGCGCAAATTCCCCGGCCTCGAACTTCTGTTCGTCGAAAGCGGCGGCGACAATCTCGCGGCCACGTTCTCGCCCGAACTCGCGGATTTGACCATCTACGTGATCGACGTGTCGGCGGGCGACAAGATCCCGCGCAAAGGCGGGCCCGGCATCACGCGCTCCGACCTGCTGGTCATCAACAAGATCGATCTCGCCCCTTACGTGGGCGCGTCGCTCGAGGTGATGGATCGCGACGCCAAGAAGATGCGCGGGACCCGGCCCTTCTATTTCACCAATATCCGCGCCGGGAAGGGTGTGGCCGAAATCGTCGATTTCATCGCCAAAGCCGGCGGCCTGCCCGCGCGCGCGGCTTGAAAACCTGCGCGGAATGCCGCAAAGGAACGGCTTGAGATAGGAGCCCCCGAATGTCCGACGCCGCGTCCCGCATCGACGAAAACCGCCTGTGGCAGCGCCATGTCGATATGGCCCAGCTGGGCGGCCTCGCCAAAGGCGGGGTGAACCGTCAGGCGCTGTCGGCGGAGGATGCCGCCGCGCGCCGTCTGATCGGCGGCTGGGCGCAAGCGCGCGGCTACGATCTGTTCGGCGACCCGATCGGCAATCTCTATATCCGCCGTGCGGGTACCGAGAACGACGCGGCACCGGTCGTGACGGGCTCTCACATGGACAGCCAGCCCACCGGCGGCAAATACGACGGCATCTATGGCGTGCTCGCCGGGTTCGAAGCGCTGGAAGCGCTCGACGATGCCGGCGTGCGTACGCGCCGTCCGGTGCAGGTCGTCGCCTGGATGAACGAAGAAGGCAGCCGCTTCCAGCCCGGCGCCATGGGCTCGTCCGTCTGGTCGGGCCATGACGATCTCGAGAAGATGCTGGCGGTGACCGATCGCGAAGGCGTGGTGCTGCGCGAGGCACTCGCCCGCACGCTGGCCGAAGCGCCGGTGCGCCAAGTCGATGGGTTCGACCGGAATTTCCACGCCTATATCGAAGCGCATATCGAACAAGGCCCGCGCTTGGAAGCGGACGCCAAGACGATCGGCGTCGTCACGGGCATTCAAGGTTCGCAGCGCTACACGCTGGATATCGCGGGCGAGGAAGCCCATGCGGGCACGACGCCGCTGCGCGTGCGCAAGGACGCGCTGAAATCCGCCGTCGCCATCGTGTCGGCACTGGAGCGCCACATGCACGATCCGGCGGACGTGGTGCGCTTCACCGTCGGTCGCTTCGAATGCCGCCCGGGCTCGCCCAACACCGTGCCGGGCCACGTGCATTTCACCATCGATTTCCGCCATCCCGACGCCGCCGTGCTGGCGCGCCTGGGTTCGGGCATCGAAGCGGTGGCGAAAGCCGCCGTCGGTCCTTGCGATGTGACCGTGCAGCGCATCACCGATGTGGCGCCGACGGTGTTCGATAAGCGCATCGTCGATCTGGTGCGCGAGAAGGCGAACGCGCTGGGCTTGCCCAATATGGACATGCCTTCGGGTGCAGGGCACGACGCGATGCATGTGGCGCCGTTCTGCCCGGCCGGCATGATTTTCGTGCCGTGCGAGCGCGGCATCAGCCATAACGAAGCGGAAGCGGCCGCGCCGTCCGATTTGGCGGCGGGGGCACGCGTGCTCGTCGCGTCGCTCGAAGCGCTCGCGAACGAATAAGGGTTAGAGCATTCCCGCGCGCTTGGCGGGGGCGGCCCCCAGCAGGCGGCCCGCGGGCAGGCGCAGCGTGACGCAAGCGCCGCCGCCCGCGCCCGTGCCGATATCCAGCCGCCCGCCATGCAATTCGGCATAGCGGCGCACGATGGCGAGGCCCAGCCCCGTGCCCGGCGTGCGGCGGATCAAATCGCCTTGCACGGCGCGCTGGAATGCTTCGTCGAGGCCGCGGATATCGGTCGGCGGGATGCCCGGTCCCTGATCGGCGACCCACAGCGCCACGTCGCCGTCGGGTGTACGGCCCAGGCCCAGCGTCACCGTGCTGCCTTGCGGCGCGAAATTGATCGCATTGGCGAGCATGTTCAGCACGCATTGCGACAGCTTGCGCGCGTCGCCCGACATCGCGATCGGCTCGGGCGGGTGCTGCATGGCCAGCGCCACGTGCGCGTCCTCGGCCTGCGGGCGGACGAGGTCGAGCTGACCGCGCGCGAGCGCGGCGAGGTCGAGGGCGGCTTCGTTGAGCCGTTCGGCCGTATCGTCGCCGCGCGCGACTTCCAGCAACTCCTCGAAAATGCCCATCAGCAGCTTGGCGCCGGTCTCGATCGATTCCGCGTATTCGCGCTGTTTGTCGGTCGCGGGGCCGCCCACGCCGCGCGCGATCATCTGCGCGAAGCCGAGAATGGCGTTGAGCGGCGTGCGCATTTCGTGACTGGCGGCGGCGAGGAAATAATCGGTGGCGCGCGAGGCTTGCGTGGTTTGCGGGCGCAATACCGCGACATGGCCGTCGCCGCAGCGCATGGAATCGATCGACACGAGGATCAATTCGCCTTGCGCGTCGGTCAGCGCCAATTCCGCTTCGTTGGCGGCCGACAACGCCGCGATCAGCGACGCCTTGGCGATATCGTCGGCGGCCAGCGCGGCGATGCTGCCCGGTGCCGTGCCGAACACGCGCACGAAGGCGGCGTTGGCGAACACGATGCGCCGATGCGCATCGAGGCGCACGACGGGTTCGGTCAGGCGTTCGGCCAGCGCGTCGATCGTCGATTTAAGCTGCGCGGTCATGGCTTGCGCGCCCACAGCAGCGAGCCGCCCGCCGGCAACACGATGCGCGACGGCGCGCCCAGGTCCGTTTTCGCGAACCAGGCTTCGTATTCCGATTGGGTATAGGCGCGGCCGTGATCGAACAGGGTCATTAGGGACAAGTTGAAGCCCACCATGTCGTCCGGCGCAAGCCCGTCGTCGTGAAGAACGGCCCCCGCGACGATTAGCAACCCGCCTGGCGCCACGGCGCGGGCGAGGTTGACGAGGGCGGTTTCGGCCGCCGCCGGTCCCAAAACCTGCAACAACGCGCGCGCCACGACGATATCGGCGGGTCCGCCGGGCGGCGGGGCTTTCAAAACATCGCCTTCGCTGATGGCGATGCGATCCGCCAACCCGGCGGCCGCGACATAGTCGCGCGCCACGGGCAAAGCGGGGGCAAGGTCGCTCGCCGTCGCGGCGAGGCCCGGCAAGGTCTTGCACAGCGCGATGGCGACACCGGCCCCGCCGCAGCCCGCATCGATCAGGCGCTTGGCGCCGGACAGATCGAAGCGCTTGGCGATGTCGCGCCCGGCGGCGAGGGCGGTCTTGTGGATGCCGCGCAGGAAGGCGTCTTCCGAATGATCTTGTGCGCCGCTCGGTGTCGCCTCGCGCACCGCGCGCGCGAAATCGAGCCCGCCGCGAAAGAAGCGGCCATAGACCGGCGCGATCGGCCCGATATAGCCGGGCGCCTCGGGTGTGAGATACGCGGCGGATTCTTCCGTCAACGCGTAGCGGCGTTCGCCGTCGCGCACGAGGAAACCATAGACGCACAGCGCGTCGCAAAGGGCGGCGAGGCGCGTTTCGTCTTTCGCGTCGATCGCGCGTGCGATTTCGCGCGCGTGCAACGGCCCGCGGGCGAGGGCGGCGAACAGGTCGAGTTCGAGACCGGCGAGGAACGCCGCGGCCGGATAGAACCCGGCCAGCGCGCGCTGGAGCGTGACGGGCGGGGGCGGTTTGCTCCCGCCCGCGCTCACTTCGTCGCGCGCACGGCCGAAATCTCGTCGCGCAGCTTATGCACGATGTCGACGAATTCCGGCTTGAACGTGTCCTCGAGTTTGCGCGGGCGCGGGAAGCTGCTCTCGGTGATCGAGATGATCTTGCCCGGCCGCGCGCTCATCATGAACACGCGATCGGCGAGATACACGGCTTCGCGCAGATCGTGGGTGATGAGCATGACGGTGGGGCGCTTCTTGATCCACAGCGTCTGCACGACGTCCCACAACTCCTCGCGCGTGAACGCGTCGAGCGCGGCGAAGGGTTCGTCGAGCAGCAGCATCTGCGGCGAGTGAATCAGCGCGCGGCACAGCGAACCGCGCTGCTGCATGCCGCCCGAGAGCTGCCAGGGGAATTTGTCTTCGAAGCCTTTGAGGCCGACGGTCGCCAGCAATTCCTTGGCGGCGGCGACGTGCTTCTCGCGGTCGCGGCGGAACGTCTTGGAATGCGGTTCGACGATTTCCAGCGGCAGCAGCACATTGTCCATCAGCGTGCGCCAGGGCAGCATGATGGAGTTCTGGAACGCCATGCCGCAGATCTTCAGCGGGCCGGTCACTTCCTGGCCGCCGACGATGACGTTGCCCTTGCTCGCCAGATGCAGGCCCGAGACGAGCTTCAGCAGCGTCGATTTCCCGCAGCCCGACGGCCCGACGACCGCGACGAATTCGCCCTGGCGGATCTTCAGATCCGCTTGGTTGAGGGCAAGCGTATCCCCGTCCTTCGTGCGGTAGACGAGGTCGACCTTGTCGATATCGATGAAGGTGTCGGCTGCGGTCACGGGGTTCATCTCCGATGGCCAGTGAAATTTACGGACCAATAGGAGCAAGGGCTGTGCCGGTCGGGATCGGCCGGGCCGGGTCACGATGCCGGAGTCCCAGTCGTGAAATCAAGGCTGCTGCTCAACGAATGGGCAGGGCGCGCTAAACCTAGGCAAAATCGAGCTTACTTGTGGATTTTGCGGCGCGGCATTAGCTTTCGGCTCAATCCCGAAGCGAGGAAATCGATGGGCCATTTGTCCACCCATGTGCTCGACACCTATCACGGCAAGCCGGCCGAAGGGCTGAAGTTCAAGCTGATCCGCAAGACCGGTGACACCGAAACATTGCTGGTGGATGGCGTGACCGATGCCGATGGGCGCAGCAACAAGCCGTTGCTGCCGGGCGCGGAATTCCAAGTCGGGCGCTACGAATTGCGTTTCGAGCTGGCCGCGTACTACCGCGCGAAGGGTGTGCAATTGCCCGACCCGCCGTTCTTGGACGTCGTGCCGATCGCTTTCGGCATCGCCGAGCCCAACGGCAAATACCACGTGCCGCTGCTCGCGACGCCGTGGAGCATGTCCACCTATCGGGGGTCTTGAGAAACGCCATGGATCCGCTGCTGCTCGAATGGCTCGATATCCTCGTGCGCTGGACGCATGTGATCACCGGCATCGCCTGGATCGGCGCGTCGTTCTATTTCAACTGGCTTGAATCCCATTTCCGCCCGCTGGAGACGCCGAAAGATCGCGTCGAAGGCGAGGTGTGGCTCGTCCACGGCGGCGGTTTCTATCGCGTCGAGAAATTCGCCGTGGCGCCGCCGACACTGCCCAAGGAACTGCATTGGTTCAAATGGGAAGCGGCCTTCACCTGGATCTCCGGCATCCTGCTATTGGCGCTGCTCTACTATGTGGGCTCGACCGGCGATTTCCTGACGATCGAAGCGTTGGCGCCCTACGGCATCGGGGCGGCGATCGCCGTGTCGCTCGCCACGATCGCGATCAGCTGGACCGTCTACGATCTGCTGTGGAAAAGCGCTTGGGCCGAGGGCAATCCCGGCGGCGCCATGGCCGTGACCTTCGTCGGCCTCGTGCTGGTGGCGTATGTGTTGTCGCATATCATGACCGCGCACGCCGCCTATATCCATGTGGGGGCGGTCATCGGCACGATCATGACGGCCAATGTGTGGATGATCATCATCCCCAACCAGCGCGAGCTGGTCGAGGCGACGGCCGCCGGCACGAAGCCCGAAGGCAAATACGCCAAGCAGGCGAAATTCCGTTCGCTGCATAACAACTATTTCACGCTGCCCATCGTCTTCATCATGCTGTCGAAGAACTGGGCGTCGACCTGGGGCCATGAATGGAACTGGGCGGTCCTGGCGGGCGTCGCGGTGTGCGGCATCGCCGTGCGCCACTTCTTCAACCGGCGCAACAAGGGCGGGGCGCGCGAAGCCTTCTGGCTGTTGCCGGCCGCCGCCGTCGGCATGATCGTGCTGTTCTACGTCGTGCGCGGCTGACACGAAAAAGGCGGCGCCGGCTTCCCGGCGCCGCCCATTCTCGATCGAACCGAAGAAGGCTTAGCGCGCGCTCAGCTTCAAGCTGGTCGCTTCGGCGGTGATGTAGCCGACCGCCGCGCCGAAACGGTCTTTGTAGTTGGCGCGCACGAGCGGATCGAGCGTGTCCTTGACCTTGTCGTGCAGCCCCTTCTCCCAATCGCCGGGATGCTGGAAGTTGCTCATGATGTAGGTCCAGCCGTTGATCTCATCGACGGCGTGCAGACCGGTCGATTCAGCGCCGGCGGGGACGGACATGATGCGAACCAGATCCTTGGTGTCCACGTTGTAGGCCCACAGGAAATTGTTCACGTGCATGCCGGAATCCTCGCCGATGAAGAGGGTCCGCAGCTTTTCCGAGAATTTGAGATTGTCGGGATTGGCGATCTTGTCGGCATGCGCGGTGTTGCCCAGCGCGTCGGGCGCGATGTCCTCGCCCGCGAGAAGGGTGCGGCTGCGCACCGGCACCCATTCGCTGGCGATCGCTTCGCCCTTCGTGTCCTTCTGCGCGCCGGCGAGATCGTGCGCCATGACCAAGCCCGCCATCAGACGCTTGTCGAGCGCCACGTTGGTTTCGGCGTACCAGCCGGGCTGGCCCTTCACCATCGTGTCGCGCGCGGCGGAGATCGCCGAATAGGCGACGCGATCGCGCACGTTGACGGTCGTGCCTTCCAGCTTCGTCAGCGCCATGCTGGCGCCGACGAGGGCGGCGTAGCGATGGGTTTCGAGGAAGGCGGCGGCCTTTTCCATGCCCGGCTTGATGCGGATCCAGTTCGCCTTGCCGCCGAGATAGATCTTCGAGAACGTCGCGTCGTTGGGATCCTCGAGGACGACGTCCATGATGTCCTTGGGCTTCAGCGTGTTCGCCATCTGCTCGATCTCGGCGCTGGTCGCGTGGCCGAGCTTGATCCAGCCGAGCGGGGCCGGGGCGGCCGCCGGATCGACCGAGTAGCCTTGGCCGAATTTGGCGACGTAGAGCGCGCCGGACGACAGATCGCGCTCGCGGTCGGCCACGAACAGGAACAGGCCGCCGTTGTTGATGTCGTCGCCGAACAGCAGCGTGCGGTTATCCGGCATCACCTGGGCGAGTTCGCGCGAGATGCGGCCGAGATTGTAGTGCTTCTTGACGCTGCCCGTGCCGTCGGGGTTGACCGTGATCTCGGGCATATGGCCGTAGTGATAGGGATTGGCCTTCGTCTCGTCGCCGAAGGTGTATTTGCTGTAGCCCTTGAACACCTTGTCCGGGAAATGCGCGTCGGGCTCGTATTCCTCGCTCGACAGATGCGTGTTCCACGGCGACAGGCTCGCACCGCAGGTGATCCACAGCCCGTGCGCCGACGACATGTCGACATTGTGATACTTCACGAGTTCGAGCTTGCCCGTGCGCGGATCCTGATCGAGCGTCAGCACGGCGATGGGCGAGGGCAGCACGCCGTAGGTGCTGTCGCCCTTCTGATCGCGCGTGGCGTATTCGAACTGGACGACCGCGAACAGCGCGTTGCCCTTGACGCCGTCGACCTTGGCGCCGGGCAGCGACAGCAGCGACGTGCCGTCCGGGCTGTCGGAGAACATATGCCGTTCCTTGCCCGGCACCGACTTGTCGACGATCGGCTTGTTGTCGATGTCGTAATAGCCGCCGGCGAGGATCTTCCCGCCCTTGCCGTCCGGCACCATGTCGCCGGTGACGAAGAAGGGATGATAGGCGAGCTTGAATTCGTGCTTGCTGCCATCCGTCATCGTGACGGTGAGGCCCGAGCCGACCGTCGTCGTCGCCATCGCCGCCGGATTGGCGAGCGTGGGGGCCGGCATGCCGGTGAACTTGGCGGCGGCGAAGCTGGCGCCGGCGGCGGCGGCTTCACCCGCGAACAAAGCGGCGGCCGAGGACGCGGCCAGCGGCAGCATCGGGGCACCGGCGAGGAATTTCAGCGCTTGGCGGCGGGTGGGGATCGACGGATCGAGCATGGGTCATCCTTCCTTGGAATTGCGCGCGACGTCCCGTTTCGGGGCCGTCGTTCGCCGCAAGCCTTATCAGCGCCCCATGACAGGCGAATGACGCCGGGGTCTCGGGATTTCGGCGGGTTTTCGTTTCTTGATACCGCGCTACGCCGAATTCCGACGCTGGATCAGCGCTTTGGAAGAATTTTTACCGCATCTTGAAACGGCGCGACGGCGGCCGACATTTAGAAGGTTCGAAAAACGAGCCGTATGCGGAGAACGCCCATGGAGACGCTGTTGCGATCCGACGACCACGCCACGCCCGAGTCCTCGCGGATCGCCAGCGACAAGCCTACGCGCGCCGAAGCCGAAGCGGCGGTGCGCACGCTGCTGCGCTGGACCGGCGACGATCCGGCGCGCGAAGGCTTGGTCGATACGCCCGCGCGCGTCGTGCGCGCCTACGAGGAATTCTTCCAAGGCTACGACAGCGATCCGATCGAGATTCTGCAGCGCACCTTCGAGGAGACCGACGGCTACGACGAGATGGTGCTGCTGCGCGACGTGTCGTTCGAAAGCCATTGCGAACATCACATGGTGCCGATCATCGGCAAGGCGCATATCGCCTATCTGCCGAACAAGCGCGTCGTGGGGATTTCCAAACTCGCGCGCGTGCTGGATATCTACGCCAAGCGGCTTCAGATCCAGGAGAAGCTGACGGCCCAGATCGCCAACGCGGTGCAGGACGTGCTTCAGCCCAAGGGTGTCGCCGTGCTGATCGAGGCGCAGCATCAATGCATGACCACGCGCGGCGTCCATAAGGCGGGCGTGTCGATGGTGACCAGCCGGATGCTGGGCGCTTTCCGCACCAACGCGTCGACGCGGCGCGAATTCATGGCCATGGTCGGGCGCGGCTGACGCGGGACATATTGCGATTGGGCGGCTATTCTGGCCGCCCATGAGCACCCCAACGTCGGACGGCGCGTCGGCCGCCATTTCCCAGGCACGCCGGAATCTGACCGCGATCGGTCTGATCGTCGCGATGACCGTCTCATTCGCGTTGTTGGACGCGACCGCGAAATACGCGACCCAGATCTTTCATCCGTTCCAAATCGTCTGGGGCCGGTATCTTTTCCACTTCCTGCTGCTGACGCCGATCCTGCTGCGCAAAGGCCCCATCCAGGCCTTCGCCAGCACGCGGCCCGGTTTGAACCTCGCGCGCGGCTTCATGCTGTGCGTGGTGACGCTGCTGTTCTTCTCGTCGATCAAATATCTGCCGCTGGTCGACGCGCAGGCGATTTCCTTCATCACGCCGCTGACCATCGTCGCGATCGCGCATTTCGTGCTCGGCCAAAAGGTCGGCCCGCGCCGCTGGGCGGCCGTCGCGGTCGGCTTCGCGGGCGTGTTGATCGTCATCCGCCCGACCGGCGACATGCATTGGGCGGCGTTGCTGTGCCTGGGCATGGCGTTGATCAACTCGGTCTATCATCTGGCGACGCGTTCGCTGGCGCGTACCGATTCCTCGCGCGTCCAGCTGCTTTATGCGGGGTTGACCGGCACGATCGTGTTTTCCATGCTCGTGCCGTTCGTGTGGGTCACGCCGGATCCGATGGGCTGGCTGATCTTGATGGTGATGGGCGTGTTCGGCGCCGCCGGCCATTTTCTGATGGGCGAAGCCTATGCGCGCGCCCAGCCCGCGATCCTCGCCCCGTTCACCTATACGCAGATCGTCTGGGCGGGGGCGTTGGGTGCCTTGTTCTTCGGCCATGTGCCCGATGGTTGGACGCTGTTCGGTGCCGCCATCGTCGTGGCGGCGGGGCTCTATGTTTTCTATCGCGAGCGCGCGGTGGCGCGCGCGGGAAAATGATCCGCGGGGCGCTCGTGGCATTGGCGCTGTTGTTCGCGTCGCCCGTGGCCGCGCAAAGCCCGGCCGACGATGCGGCCGCGTTCGAACGCGGGCTCGACGCCTATTTCGCCCACGATCCGGAATCGGCGTGGTTCTTCTGGCTCGGGCCGGCCGAGCGCGGGCATGTCGGCGCGCAATTTTCGCTCGGCAATCTCTATCGTCAGGGCGAAGGCGTGCCCGCCGATGCCGTGCTCGCCGCGCAATGGTTCGCGCGCGCCGCCGCCGCGGGCCATGCACACGCCAAGCTCAACTACGCGCTGATGCTCGATGCCGGCCTGGGTGTGGCGCGCAATTCGGTCGCCGCCTATATCGAGGCGATCCGCGCGGCGCAAAGCTTGGACGGCGACGATCGCCGCCAAGCGCGCGAAATCGCGGCGACGATCGCGCGCCGTTTGACGCCCGACGAGGCCGAGCGCGCGCGCCGCCAGTTGATGGAAGGCTCGGGCCCGCGCCGCTAGGCTTTATTTCTTGTCTTTTTTCGCGGGTGCCGCGCGCTTCTCGGCGCTCTTGCCCTTGGTTTCGGCCGCGTCGCGGCGCTGCTGGTTCTGATCGCGGACTTGGCCCGCGCGTTCGGCGCCGCGCGTCTCGCCGCCTTGGTTGGCGCGGTTGGGCGTCGTCTGCGCGAAGGCGCCGGCGCTTACGAAGGTAAGCAGAACGGCGGCGGCGATGATGCTCAGGCGTTTCATGGCGGTCGCTCCCGAATTCGATTATTTTCCGGCGAAACTCGCTTTGCGCTTTTCCAGGAAGGCGCCGACACCTTCCTTGAAATCCGCGGTGCCCCACAACGCGGCGATCGCCTTGCGTTCGTAAGCGAGGCCGGTTTCGAGCGGCGTATCGCGCGCGGCCAGCACCAATTCCTTGGCGAGGCGCGCCGCGAGCGGCGCCTTCTGCGCGATCTTCGCCGCGATCTCGACGGCGCGCAATTGGGCGTCGTCGGCGATCTCGGCAACGAGTCCGGCGGCGAGGGCCGTTTTCGCGTCGATAAATTCGCCGGTCAGGATCAACTTCATCGCGAGCTGCTGGCCCGCGATGCGCGCCAGACGCTGCGTGCCGCCGCCGCCGGGAATGAAGCCGAGATTGATTTCCGGCAGGCCGAACTGCGCCGCCGGGCCCGCGACGGCGATATCGGCGTGCATCGCCAATTCCAGCCCGCCGCCCAGCGCGTAGCCGTCGATCGCCGCGACCATCGGTTTGGCGAAGCGCCGGATGCGGCCCCACAACGCCGTGCGCGCATCGAGCAGCCCCGTCACCGTATCGCGCGTGGCGAGTTCTTTGATGTCCGCACCGGCCGCGAAAACCTTGGCGCCGCCGGTCAGCACGATTACGCGAATATTCGCGTCGTCGTTCGCGGCTTCCAGCGCTTCGGCGAGCGCCACGAGCAGCGGGGAGGACAAAGCGTTGCGTGCCTCGGGCCGGTTCAGCGTCAGCCGGCGGACAGAGGGGGCGGGTTCGTCGATCAGAAGAATGGCGTCGGTCATGGGGATGATTTTAGCAAAAAAATATCCCCGCCGGGCGGGACCCGGCGGGGACGGATCGAATACCGATCGTGCGGCGCCGCGTTAGCGGCGTTCCGGCACCCGCGCCACTATGGAGATAATGGCGCTGCGGATATGGGCTTTGGCCCCATCCGAAGCGGCACTTGCCGGCGTGTGGCCGGCGTTGAACGATCCTTGTTTCACGGATCACCTCCTTTCGTGGCGGCGACCGGCGGCGTTCCCGCGCCACCTGTCGTTGGTCACCGGAAGGGCGCGTAAGGCGCGCCCGCCTTGCCCCCCGGAACCGCGGCTACCCCGCGACTCGAAACGGAAGGCCATCGACACGCAAAGTGTGAATCAGCCTAAGACTCGCGGTCAAGGTTTTCCACAGGGGCGTCGGTTACGCCTCCGTGAAATCCTCAAATTTTGCCGGCGGCCTGTTGGCGCAGCTTGAAGCGCTGGACCTTGCCCGTTTCGGTGCGCGGCAACGCGTCGACGAATTCCACCGCGCGCGGATATTTATAGGGCGCGATCGTCGCCTTCACATGGTCCTGCAGCGCTTTGATCGTATCGGGTCCGGCGTCCTTCATGTCGCGCAGCACGACATAGGCTTTGACGACCATGCCGCGATCGCGATCGGGGGCGGCGACGACGGCGCATTCCTTGACCTTGGCGTGTTCGAGCAACGCGCCTTCGACCTCGGGGCCGGAGACGTTGTAGCCCGCCGTCACGATCATGTCGTCGGTGCGCGCCTGGTACCAGAAATATCCGTTTTCATCCATGCGAAAGGCGTCGCCGGTCAGGTTCCAGCCCTTCTGCACATAGGCTTTCTGGCGTTCGGGATCGGCGAGATAGCGGCAGCCGGTGGCGCCACGAATGGCGAGGCGGCCGACTTCGCCCGGCGGCAATTCGTTGCCCTCGTCGTCGAGGATGCAGGCCGTGTAGCCGGGGATCGCCTTGCCGGTGGCGCCGGGGATGATGTCTTCCTGCCGCGCGGAGACGAAGATGTGCAGCATCTCCGTCGCGCCCAAACCGTCGAACAACTTGATACCGGTGAAGTCGTGCCACGCCTCGAAGATCGGCTTGGGCAGGAATTCGCCCGCCGACACCGCCTTGGTCAGGCTGGCGAAGGCCGATTTGGGCGCGTTGTCCGCCATCACGCGATAGGCGGTGGGGGCGGTGAACAGGATCGTCGCCTTATGGTCCTGCACGATCTGCGGCAGCGCGTCGGGCGAGCCCTTCTCGACCAAGGCGGTCGACGCGCCGAAGCGCATCGGGAAGGTGACGAGACCGCCCAAGCCGAAAGTGAAGGCGAGCGGCGGCGAGCCCGTGAAGATGTCGTCGGCGTTGGGTTGCAGAATGTAGCGCGGGAAGGCGTCGCAGATCGCGAGGATGTCGCGATGGAAATGCATCGTGCCCTTCGCGTTGCCGGTGGTGCCCGAGGTGAATGCGATCAGCGCCACGTCGGTCAGCGACGTTTCGCAATTGTTGAAGCCTTGCGGCTTCTTCGCCATGCGCGCTTCGATGCCGTCGGCGGCATCGGTGTTGAAATAGAGGATGTCTTTGCAGATCGGTGCGGCGTCCTTCGCCTTCTCCATATCCTCGGCGAGGCGCGCATCGCACAGGGACAACGCGATCTTCGCCTTGTCGATGATCTGGACGAGCTCGCGAGAACGCAGCAGCGGCATCGTCGTGACCGCGATCCCGCCCGCCTTGATGATCGCGAACCAGCACGCGACCATCATCGGGTTGTTGGCGGAGCGCAGCAGCACGCGATTGCCGGGCTTCAGCCCCGCATCTTCGGTCAGCACGCGCGCGATGGCGTTGGCGCGATTCAGCAGATCGGCATAGGTCCAGATTTGCTTGCCGAAGCGGATGCAAGCGCGCCCGCCCCAGCCGCGCGCGACGGCCTTGTCGAGCAACTCGACGCCCGCGTTGCAACGCTGCGGGTAATAGAATTCCGGCAGGGCGAAGAACATCTCCGGCCATTCGTTCAGCGGCGGCAGATTGTCCCGCGCGAAACTGTCGACATGGGCGGTGAAGGGAAGGATACGCTCAGGCATGGGCGGTCTCGTCGTAAGCGGGGATCGGCAATTCGATGCGGATGGTTTGCGACGGCGGCGAGGTGTGGCCCGACGCGTCATAGGCTTTGACGTGATAGGCGTAGGACAAGCCGCCGAGCACCATGCGATCGACGAATTTGGTGCCCTTCACGGCTTCGACGATGCGGGGGCTGCCGTCGGCCTCGACGCGATAAATATCGTAGCCGGTGGCGGCACCCGTCGCGCGTTTCCACGCGAGCTTGACGGAACCGTTTTCGAATTTCGCGGTCAGGCCCGCATCGCCGTCGGGCCAAGCGGGCGCTTCGGCGCGCATGTCTTCGTGCGGCGCCTGTTCGACGCCCTTGGGCCACAGGAAACAGGCGACGAGTTTGAAATTCTCGTCGAGCTGTTTGCAGACATTGCAGTAGATGCAGCGCACGATCGAAGCTTCCCGTTTGGACGCGACCTTGCGCACCCAATCGGGATCCGCCAGCAATTGCCGGGCCATGCCGATCATGTCGGCCTTTCCGTCCTGCAGAAGGCGCTCGGCGTCGGCGGGTTCGCTGATCTTGCCCGCGGAAATCACCGGCACGTCGAAGCCGTTCGCGTTGATGAATTCCTTGATCGACGCGGCGAGATGCACATGCGGCATCGGCGGATATTGCTCGCCCGGCATGCAGCGATCGCCCGAATAGCCGGTGTATGGGTAAAGCGCTTCGCCTTCCTTATGGACCGCGTCTTCGAATTTGCCGCCGACCGACAGCGAAATGTAATTCACGCCCAATTGCGCCATGCGCAACGCGATACGCTGTGAATCGGGCAGCGCATAGCCGTCCTTGATGGCTTCTTCCGCCAAGAAGCGCACGCCGACCGGCCAGTCGTTACCCACGCGCTTGCGGACTTCGGTCATCACGCGGCCGAACATGCGCAAACGACCTTCCAGCGTGCGGCCGTCGAATTCGTCGCGGCGCGGATTGCGGCGCGACAGGAACGACGACAGCGTATAGGCGTGCGCGGAATGGAGTTCCACGCCGTCATAGCCCGCTTCGCGCGCGCGCGCGGCGGCGGTGCCGAAATCCTCGACGATCTTGTCGATATCCTGCGGCGACAGCATGTCCAGCGTCTGGCGCCAGCCCGACCGCGCGACCTTCATGAAATGGATGATCTGCGGCACGATCATCGACGGGCCGGCACCCTTCACCTGTTTCACCATCTCGCGATGGCCGGCGACGAAATCGTCGCGCGACAGGCGCAGCAGCGGGCCGGATTTGGATTCATGGATCGCCGTGGCTTCGACGACGATCAATCCGACATGGCCCTCGGCGTAGCGCACATAGCGGTCGATGATGCCTTGATTGACGAACCCGTCCTCGCCCGACAGGCGCGTGACCATCGCGGGCACCGCGATGCGGTTGGGGGCGGTGGCGGTGCCGATGCGGATGGGTTCGAGAATTTTCACGTCTGCGGCTCCGACAAAATCTGGCTGGCGATGACGAGCTTCTGGATTTCGCTCGCACCCTCGTAGATGCGCAGCGCGCGTACTTCGCGATAGAGCCGTTCGACCGTGGCGCCCGCGACCACACCTTGGCCGCCATGAAGCTGCACGGCGCGATCGACGACGCGCTGCGCCATTTCGGTCGCGAAGAATTTCGCCATCGACGCTTCGCGCGTGATGCGCGGCGCGCCGGTGTCCTTCGTCCACGCGGCGCGATAGATGAGCAACGCCGCCGCGTCGATCTCCGTCGCCGCCTCGGCCAAGGCCGCTTGGGTGAGTTGCATATCGGACAGCATTGCGCCGAAAACCTTGCGCGATTTCGAGAACGCAATCGCTTCGTCGAGCGCGCGGCGCGCGAAGCCGAGTGCGGCGGCGCCGACGGTCGAGCGGAACACGTCCAGCGTCGACATCGCGATCTTGAACCCATCGCCTTGCTTGCCGAGCAGGGCGCTCGGTTCGACGCGGCAATTGTCGAAACGCAACGTGGCGAGCGGATGCGGGGCCGACACGTCGATCCGCGCTTCGACGATTAGGCCCGGCGCATCGGCGGGCACGACGAAGGCCGATAGGCCCTTGGCGCCCGTCGCCTCGCCCGTCCGCGCGAAGACGACGTACTGGCCCGCGATGCCGCCATTGGAAATCCAGGTCTTGCGGCCGTTCAAGCGCCAGAAATCGCCATCCTTCGTGGCGGTGGTGCGCAAGGCGGCGACATCCGATCCGCCTTCGGGCTCCGACATCGCGAAAGCGCCCAGGCTCTTGCCCGCCCGCACGGCCGGCAGCCACTTGGCTTTTTGTTCGGGGCTGCCGAACAGCACGATGGAGCCCGTGCCCAAGCCTTGCATCGCGAAGGCGAAATCGACGAGGCCGGAATGATAGGCGAGGGTTTCGCGCGCCAAGCACAGCGTGCGCACGTCGTGCGACCCTTCGGGCACGGCGGCGTCGAGGAATTTCTCCGCCGCCAGCATCGAAACGAAATTCTTGGTCGTCGCGTCGGCGTCGTGCTCGTCATGCGCGAGCGGCTCGATCTTCGCTTTGCCGAAAGCGGAAAGCCGCGCGGCGAAGTCGCGATGCTTCGCTTCGAAAAACGGCCAGGACAGGAACGAGCGGTCGGCCATCAATTGCCCTCGAAGACCGGTTTCTGCTTGGCGACGAAAGCGCGATAGGCGCGCTCGAAATCCTTCGTCTCCATGCAGATCGCCTGGGCTTGCGCTTCGGCTTCGATCGCCTGATCGACGCCCATATTCCATTCGTGGTCGATGGCCTTCTTGGTCATCGAATGGGCGAAGGTCGGGCCGTCGGCCAGATCGCGCGCCCAGGCCTTCGCGGAAGTTTCGAGTTCGGCGCTCGGGACCAGCTTGTTGAAGAAGCCCCAGCGCTCGCCTTCCTCGGCCGACATCGAGCGGCCGGTGAACAGCAATTCGGCCGCGCGTCCCTGGCCGATGATGCGCGGCAGGATGGCGCACGCCCCCATGTCGCAACCGGCGAGGCCGACGCGCGTGAACAGATACGCGACCTTCGCGGCCGGTGTGCCGATGCGCAGATCGACCGCCATCGCGATGGCGGCACCGGCACCGGCGCAAATGCCGTCGATGCCCGCGATCACGACCTGCGGGCAGGCGCGGATCGCCTTGACCAGATCGCCGGTCATGCGCGTGAAGCGCAGAAGATCCGGCATTTCCATGCCGACCAGCGGGCCGATGATTTCGTGCACGTCGCCGCCCGAGCAGAAATTGCCGCCCGCGCCCGTGATCACCACGGCCTTGATCTGATCGACATAGCAAAGGTCGCGGAACAGATCGCGCAGCTCGGCGTAGCTTTCGAAGGTCAGCGGGTTCTTCTTCTCCGGCCGGTTCAGCACGATATGCGCGACCTTGCCGTCGACCGACCAGCCGAAATGTTTGGGCGCGAAGCGCGCGATGTCGTAGCGGGTGAGGGCGGTCATGCGGCTTCCTTGCCGCCGCGATTGGCGGCTTTGGCGGATTGCTTCAATTTCGCCAGCATGTCGAGCAGGCGCTTGAGGTCGTTGCGATCGAGGCCGGCGAAGGCTTCGTCGATCCAGCGTTCGTGTTCGGGCAGCATCGCTTCGAAGCCGCGCTTGCCGGCCGGCGTGAGGCGCACGCGCGATTGGCGGCGATCGGCGGCGGAAATCGTGCGGCGCACGAGGCCTTCGCCGACCAGCGCTTCGACGAGGCCGGTGACGTTGCCCGCCGACACCATCATGGCGCGCGACAGATCGCCCATCGTCAAACCGTCGTCGCCCGCGCGATGCAATTGCGACAGAAGATCGAAGCGCGGCAAAGTGATGTTCCAGGTTTCGCGCAAACCGCCGCGCACGCGCGATTCGATCAGGTTCGCGCAGGTCAGCAAGCGCAGCCAGGCGCGCAGTTGCAGATGGTCGGAATCCTCGTGTCCGCGTTCGCGATCCATCAGATTTCCCCCGCGGCGATCGGAATGGCCGCCCCCGTCACCGAGGCGGCTTCGTCGCGCGCCAGCCATGCCACACACGCGGCGACTTCCTCGGGCTTGATCAAGCGGCCCATCGGGTTCGCGGCGGCGAAACCGGTTTTGACGTCGGCGCCCGCCTTGCCGGTTTTGGCGGCGACGCGCGCGGCGGCGTCGGCCAGCATCGGCGTGTCGGTATAGCCGGGGCACACGGCGTTGATGGTCACACCGCTGCGCGCATATTCGGCGGCGAGCGCCTTCGTCAGGCCCACAAGTCCATGTTTCGCGGCGGTGTAGGCGGACGTATAGGCGTAGCCTTTGAGGCCGGCGGTCGAGGCGACGTTGATGACGCGCCCCCAGCCATCTTCGGCCATCGCCGGAATCGCGAGGCGGCAAGCCGTATAGGCGGCCGTGAGATTGAGATTGAGCATCCGCGCCCACATATCGGGATCGGTGCGCGCGAAGGGGGCCGTCTCCGCATTGCCGGCGTTGTTCACCAGAATATCGACATGCTGATGCCCGGCGGCGGTCGCGAAAGCATGGCCCAGCGCTTTCGCATCCGTCACGTCGCAGGCGAGCGCTTCGGCGCCTAATTCGGCGGCGAGCGGACCAAGATGCGTGACGTTGCGCGCGATCAGCGTAAGCCTGGCACCATCCGCATGAAGGGCGCGGGCGATGGCGGCACCGATGCCGCGCGACGCACCCGTGACGAGCGCGTGGCAGCCCGCGAGCGGACGATGGGCGTCGGTATCAACGGCGGTTTCGATCGACAATCCGGCCTCCCCAGGCGAGATACTTTAAGTCTAAAGTATCTAACCGGGGAAGCGCAAGGCGCGTCAGCGCACGGGCACGAGCCGCGCCAGAACGCCGTTGCGCTCGTCGCTGACGAAATAGACGTAACCGTCGGGCCCGACACGCACATCGCGGATACGCCCGGCCGCCCCTTCGGCCAATTTCTGTTCGCCCACGACGCGGCCGTCGCGGATCGTCACGCGGCGGATCGCGCCTTCGCGCAGCATGCCGACCAGCAAATCGCCGCGCCAAGCGGGAAACGCGTCGCCGCGATAGATCGCGAGTCCCGACGTGGCGGGCGAGGTCGGGCCCCAGAAATGCACGGGATCTTCCATGCCCGGCTTCGTCGTGCCTTCGCCGATTTGCGCGCCCGAGCCGTATTGGCGGCCATGCGTGACGACCGGCCAGCCGTAATTCAAGGCCGGTTTGACGATGTTGATTTCGTCGCCGCCTTGCGGCCCGTGTTCCACGCTCCATAGCGTCGCGCCGTCGAAAGCCAGGCCCTGCGGATTGCGATGGCCGTAGGAATAGATCTCCGGCCGATAGCCGTTGCGGTCGAGGAACGGATTGCCGGGGGCGGGCTTGCCGTCGCGCGTCAGGCGCAGCACTTTGCCCGCGAGATCGTCGGTGCGTTGCGCGCGCGGATCGTTCCCGCGTTCGCCCGTCGTCATATAGAGAAACCCGTCCGCGCCGAAGGCGAGGCGCGAGCCGAAATGCCGCCCGCCCGATCCCGCCGGTGTCGCATCCAGCAATGTCTTCACGTCGCTCAAGCGCCCGTCGGCATAACGCGCGCGCACGAGCCGCGTAAGCGCGCCGCCATCGACCTGTGCGGCCATGGTCAGATAGATTTCGCCGGTCGTCGCGAAATCGGGGGCGAGGGCGATATCGAGCAAGCCGCCTTGGCCGCTCGCATAGACCTGCGGCACGCCCGCGACCGGTTCGGCGCGCAAGGCGCCGTTCGCGAACACGCGCAATCGGCCGGGGCGTTCGGTGATCAGCGCGTCGCCATTGGGCAGGAAGGCGATGGCCCAAGGATTCTCGAGCCCGCGCGCCAGCGTTTCGACGCGATAATCCTGGGCGGCGGCGGGGGCCGTGAGCAGCACCAAAATTACAAATAGAAAACGCATTTACGCCTCCACCGTTCCGAAGAAGGGTGGGGCGAAGCCGCGGTCAGTTCAAGGGCGCTAGAACGCCTTGAACGTGTCAAGGGCGCTAGAACGCCTTGAACGTGATCAACGTGAACGTGTCCTTCACGCCGGGAATTTTCTGGATGCCCATGACGAAATGGCCGGGGTCCATGTCGTCCGGCAGGTAGCATTTCAGATGCAGATCGTACTGGCCCGAGATCGAATAGACCTCGGAGACCTGTTCGGTCTCCATCGCGCGCTCGGCCACGTCGTAAGCGTGACCGAGTTCGCATTTCACCATGATGAAGATCGTCTGCATGGGCGAAGCACTCCCTCGCCGATCAGTTAACCCGCCGCGCGCCGTCCGCGCAACAGGAAGGCGGGGACGCCGCCGTCGTCGAAGCCGCGCCCCAGGCCTTCCGGCAGCGGGGCATGGCGCTCGTTGCCGACATGGTCGCCCGGGATGCGTTCGTGATGGACGCGTTCCTGATGCGATTGACGTTCCGGCCGGCGCGGCTGACGCGGACGCGGGGCCGGCGCTTGAACCGGGGCGGGCGGCACGAAATCGACGATTGCCGCGGGCTCGGCCAGGACGGCCGGTTCCGCGACGACGACCGGCGCTTCGGCCGCCAAGGGCAATTCGCCCGTGACCGCTTCCGGCGCCGGGGCCTCGTCGCGTTGGGGCCGGCGCGAACGCCCGCCGCGCTCGCGACCGCCGCTACGCCCGCCGCGCGAACGCGATTCGCGCTCGGGCCGCGGGGCGTCGCCTTCGGCGTCGCCGCCGGTCGGCGCTTCGAAACCTTCCAGCACGATCGGCGGAATGGCCTTCTTGATCAGCGATTCGATCGCGCGCACGAACTTCGCATCGTCGCGGGTGGCGATCGTGTAGGCGATGCCCGAACGCCCCGCGCGGCCGGTGCGGCCGATGCGGTGGACGTAATCCTCGGCGTTGATCGGCACGTCGAAATTGAAGACGTGCGACAAGCCGCCGATATCGAGGCCGCGCGCGGCCACGTCGGAGCAGACGAGGATCTGGATCTCTTCGCGCTTGAACCCGTCGAGCGTTTCCATGCGCGTCGTCTGGTCCATGTCGCCATGCAGCGCGCCGACATTGAAGCCGTGGCGCTTGAGCGACTTCCACAGAATGTCGACGTCGCGCTTGCGGTTGCAGAACACGAGCGCGTTCTTGATCTGCTGCGCGCCGATCAGGCGGCGCAGCGTCTCGCGCTTCTCGCGCTCGGCGACCGTGACGATGCCTTGCGTCACCGTGTCGGCCGTGGCGGCCGGGGCCGAAACCGCGACTTCCTTCGGATTGTTGAGGAACTTGTCCGCGAGGCGCTTGATCTCCGGCGCCATGGTCGCGGAGAAGAACAGCGTCTGGCGCAACGGCGGCAGCAGCGACACGATGCGTTCGACGTCGGGGATGAACCCCATGTCGAGCATGCGGTCGGCTTCGTCGATCACCAGCAGCTTGGTGTCGTGCATCAGGATGCGGCCGCGATCGAACAGATCGAGCAAGCGGCCCGGTGTGGCGATCAGCACGTCCACACCGCGTTCCAGCGCCTTCTGCTGCTCGTCCATCGACACGCCGCCGATCAGCAGCGCCTTGGTGAGCTTCAGGTACTTGCCGTATTTGTCGAAATTCTCGGCGACTTGCGCCGCGAGTTCGCGCGTCGGCTCCAGGATCAGCGAGCGCGGCATGCGCGCCTTGGCGCGGCCTTGGCTCAGCGCATCGATCATCGGCAGCACGAAGCTTGCCGTTTTACCCGTGCCGGTCTGGGCACAACCCAGAACGTCGCGGCCCATCTGGACGTAGGGGATGGCTTTTTCTTGGATCGGTGTCGGGGTCGTATACCCCGCGTCTTTGATCGCGTTCAGAACGGGCTCGGAGAGCCCCAAATCTTCGAAAGTCATTACTCCGGTCTTCATTTCGGTTGGCGCCGCATTCGTCTTTGGCAGCGCGACCTCCCGGTGGCATCCCGGGCGGCGGGTCCCGCCGATCGGGACCCCATAGGGAAGGCGCAAGGTACGGCGCCTTTTCGCAGTCGCGGTAAAACCCCGCAGAACGGTAGGAAACTATGGATTTATGGCGAAAAGTCAAGGTTCCGGCTAAGGGTTACCCATGATTATGGACGCCTCGAAAGCCCAATTGCTGGTCGTCGACGTGCAGGAACGCCTGTTGCCGGCGATGGCCGAACCCGATCTCGTGACCGGCGGATGCGCCAAATTGGTGACCGCCGCCAAGCGCTTGGCGGTTCCCGTCCTGGTTTCGGAACAATATCCGAAGGGCCTGGGATCGACCGTCGCGGCGTTGAAGGACGCAGGCCCGGTATGCGCCAAATTGGCGTTCTCCTGCGCCGCCGATGCGGGGATCGCCCAAGCGATCGAGGCGCGGAATCGCCTGCAAATCGTGATTTGCGGAATCGAGGCGCATGTTTGCGTGCTGCAATC
Source organism: Tagaea sp. (assembly GCA_965228135.1). GTDB lineage: Bacteria > Pseudomonadota > Alphaproteobacteria > CACIAM-22H2 > CACIAM-22H2 > Tagaea. The sequence goes on along the minus strand of OZ245798.1, from coordinate 1,285,447 downwards.
GGCCCTCGGCTTCAAGGCGAAGGGCTACGAAATCGCGGTCGTGTGGGACGCCGTGTCGTCGCGCAAACGCGAGGACAAGGAACTCGCCGCCCAGCGTCTGCGCGCCGAGGGCGTTTCGATCGTCAATGTCGAGATGACGATCTTCGAATGGCTGCACGCGGCGGGCACGCCGCAATTCAAAGAACTGTCGGCGTTGATAAAATGAGCAAGATCCCTCTCGTTCTTCTGCCCGGTCTGCTGTGCGATCAAGCGCTGTGGCAAAAACAGATCGACGCGCTGTCGGATATCGCCGATTGCCAAGTGCCCGATCTCACGCAGCACGACACGCTCGCCGGCATGGCGGAGCATGTGCTTGCCAACGCGCCCGCGAAATTCGCGCTCGCCGGCCTGTCGATGGGCGGCTATCTGACGTTCGAGGTGTTGCGCCGGGCGCGCGAGCGCGTGTTGCGCGTGGCGCTGCTCGACACTTCCGCGCGCGCCGATACGCCCACGCAAAACCGGAACCGCAAGATGTTCGTGTCGCACGCCAAGCGCGGCAAGTTCAAAGGTGTCACGCCGCAGCTCATCCATAATTGGGTCAGCCCCAAATCCTCGCTGCGCGATCCCGGCATCATCGACGCGGTGCAGGAGATGACGTTGCGCGTGGGCGCGGACGCGTTCTGCCGCCAGCAAGCGGCGATCATGGAACGGCCGGATTCGCGCCCGCAATTGCCGCTGATCCAATGCCACGCGCTGGTGCTGTGCGGGCGCGAGGATGCGGCGACGCCCTTGGAGATGAGCCAGGAGATGGCGGCGGATATTCCCTCCGCCCAGCTCGTCGTTCTGGAGGATTGCGGGCATCTCGCGACGATGGAAAAGCCGGACGAAACATCCGTCGCGATGCGCCGCTGGCTGAAAGCGGAATGATCGCCACACTCGCCATCTATGCCGGTGCGGCACTGGCGGAGATCGCGGGCTGTTTCGCCTTTTGGATTTGGATGCGCGGCGGGGCGTCGCCCTGGTGGCTTGCGGGCGGGATGGTGTCGCTCGCGATCTTCGCCTGGCTGCTGACATTGAGTCCGGCCGAAGCGGCGGGGCGCGCTTACGCCGCTTATGGCGGCGTCTATATCGTCGCGTCGCTGATCTGGCTTTGGGGCGTCGAAGGGCGCATGCCCGATCGCTGGGATGTGATCGGGGCGGCGCTTTGTTTCGCCGGCGCCGCGTTGATTTTGTTCGGCCCGCGCGCCGGGGCTTGAAATCACACGCCCGATATGGGCATTGCTGGGGCGAACCTTTCGAGGCCCGCCTTGTCTTCGCCCGCATCCGACGACGAAATCGCCCAGCAAATCCGCCGCGCCTTCCGCTCGCTCTGGCGGCTGGGCAGCCACGCGCTGGTCGGCTGGCGCGAAACCCCGCGCGGCCTCGAAATCCTGACCGTGCCGAAGATCCGGCTGTTCACGCTGGAGGATCCGCCGCGCCGCGTGTTCTCGGGCGAGCGGCATATGGGCGACGGCGCGTTCGACGAGGTCGCGCGGTTCCTGGCGGTACAGCCGATCGAACTACGCTTGCCGCGCCCGGTGGGCGACATGACGGGCGAGATCCCGCCCGCGTTGATCGATCGCGAGTTCATGCCGCTTTGCGTGCGGCTGTCCGAAGCGCGCGCGGTGCTGCTGCTGGATATCGTCGCGTTCTCGAAGAACCGGCCGGAGATTCAAGCCGCCCAGCTCGCCACGCTCGATTTCGCGATCAATCTGGCGGGCGAGGCGGCGGGAAAGCTCGGCTTTCCCTTCACCATGGAACGCTCGACCACCGGCGACGGCTATTACGTCTGGAACGCGCGCAAGGGCGTGGAGGCCGACGCGGCTTTGTTCGCCTTCAACGTGCTGCTGTCGATCTACTATCTCGCGATCAAGCGCACGACGAAGGTCGCGGACGTGGTGCCGGAATTGCGCGGCACGCTCAGTGTCGGCAGCCACTACACCTATTATCGGCCGTCGCGCGACGAATTGGGCTTCGCCGAATATATCGTCGGCGAGGTGACGATCGCGGTCGCGCGCTTGATCCAGAATTGCCGCGCCGGGCAAATCCTGGTCGGCGATTTCACGCGCGCAAGCGGGGAAGGGGCGCCGCCGCTCGACACCGAAGCCTTCGTCAAGCTGGTCGACGATCATTTGGCGCGCCTGACGGGGCTGGACGTGCTCGGCACCAAGGTCGCGCGCGCGACGATGTATCTGACCGGCCCGCAAGGCCCCGACGGCAAGTTCCGCCGCCAGAAGCTGAAGGTCGTCGATAAGCACGGCATGTCGCATTTCTGCTTCAACGCGAAGGTCAACGCCTTCCTGGAGGCGGGCGAGCCGTTCTATGGCGGCTTGCAGCACGCCGATTTCGTCGCCCAGCGCGGGTAGAGCGTGATTGGCAGGGAATGGATCATCTGCGCCGCAGGAATTTTGCGACGCAGGTAGGAGAAGGGCGCCGCGCGTAGTGGTTCTACGCGCAAGCCCTTCGACGCCCCTCGCGGCGCAAAAGAACGCGGCCCTTCGGGTTGGGTTCCGGCGGGCGCCCGCTTTGTTGCGGCCCTTGCCGATAGAACCACTATCGGCTTCGAGCCGCGCCGCGCGGATCGCACACGCCGGAAACCCAACGCAGACGATTCATTCCCCGCCAATCACGCTCTAGTCCTTTACGAGTTCATCCGTATCGCATTGGCGGATGTCGACGCCTTTGAAATCGGCGCCCTTCACCCGCGCGCGCGCGAAACTCGTGCGCAGCTTGCGGCCCGTCGGCTTGCCGCTGGCGTCGTTGATCGGCACTTCGCCGACATGGGCCCCCGTCAATCGCGCGTCGCGCAGATGCGCTTCCTGGAAGCGCGCACCGTGCAGCGTGGCGCGCGTGAGGTCCGCGCGGAACAGATCGGCGCCCGCGAAATTCGCCAGCAGCAGCGTGGCCCCTTCGAGCGACGCGCCCGCCATCTTGGCGCCCCGGAAACTGGCACCCGACAGATCGAGCTTCGATAGATCGTGGAGCGCCAGATTGGCGCCGTCGAAATTCGCCGCGCGGCCGGCACGGCCTCGGCTGTCGAGCCATTCGGCATGCGCCTCGATCTCGCGCGCGATGGCCGGCGCGAATTTGCCGCGCGCGATCAGGGCGCCGCTCGCATCGAGCAGCAGACCGGCGGGATCGACGCCGTCGAGCCTGGCGCCTTCCATATTCGCGCCGGCGAGATTGGTGCCGCCCACGCGCGCGTTGGCAAGATTGGCGCCGGCGAGATCGGCCCCGACCAGCGTGGCGCCCGTGAGTTTCGCATCGCCCAGATCCGCACCGCGCAAGCGGGCATGGGCGAGATTGGCGCCGCCCAGATTGGCGCCGAACAGGAACGCACCTTCGAGATTGGCGCCCGCGAGGCTCGCGCCCGACAGATCGACGCCGGCGAGCTGCGCGCGCTCGGCGTTCGCGTATTCCATCAGGCAGTCGGAAAGATCGCTGACCTCCAGCCCGAAGCCGTTGCCGTTGCCGCTGGCGTCCATCATCACGCCGCCGCGAAAATCGGCCCCCGCCAGATTGGCGCCGTTGAGATTGGCGCCTTTCAGCGTGACGCCGCGCAAGGTGGCGCGGCGCATATCGGCGGCTTGCAGATCGGCCCCCGCGAGATCGGCCCCGAACAGATCGGCTTCAAGCAGCGAGGCGCGCGCAAGCCGCGCCTTGACCAGCTTGGCACCCGCCATGCGGGCCCCGGTCAGTTCGCGCCCGATCAGATTGGCGCCCGACAGGTCCTTGCGCGTCAGATCCAGCGGCACACCGCGCTGGATGTTTTTCGCCGACGTCAGAAACTGGCGGATATCTTCGAGATTGCGATCTTGTTCGTTCGACATGAATACCCGCGGCGAGTTCGGGCAATTTTCACTCTAATTGCAGCGCAACGGGAAAATTTCTGCTGTAACGGCCGTCACAGAGCGGCAAAATAGAATTCTATCAAAGCATAATAATAACAATAACTTAAACATTACCCCTAAAGCGAAAGCTAAACCAATTTGGTCATTACGATTTTCTTGTACGCCGCCCGGTCCTGCAGTCGCGCGTACCACGCCATCAGATGGGGCTGGTCGGGGCGCTGTTCGACCAGGTTGACGTAGCGCCACATCCATTGGCCCAGCGCGATATCCGCGAGCGTGAACGCATCACCGACGATATAGGCTTTGCCCTTGAGCTGGGCGTCGAGCAGGCCGGCCGCATCGCGCGAGGCTTGGCACGCGGCGGCAAGGGCGGCGGGGTCCTTCGTTTCGGGCTTCGCGCGCAGCGTTTGATAGAGCACGATCGTCGCGACGGGCGCGACCGCGCAATTCTGCCAATCCATCCAGCGATCGACATCGGCGCGCAGGCGAAGATCATTTGGCCATAAATTTCCGGCCGCATGCTTGGCGCCGAGATAGCGCAAGATCGCGTTCGACTCCCACAGCGTGAACCCGTCGGGCTCGATCAGCGTCGGGATTTTGCCGGTGGGATTGAGGCGCTTGTAGTCGTCGGTGCCGGCCTTTCCCGGCGGCACGTCGTGCGAGGTGCGATAGGGCAGGCCCAGCTCCTCGCACAGCCACAGCACTTTCTGGACGTTGGACGAAGACGCGCGGCCGTAAATCTCGAGCATGTTCGTTCCGTTCAGGCGGCTTGGGGCAGGCGCAATTCGAGGCGCCGCACGTCGATATCGCCGTGATCGGCGATCAGCAGCGAGGCTTCGGGCACGGCGGTCCAGTGCGACGTATCGGTATCGAGCGGTTCGGACAGCACCAGCAGCGAGTCCGCCCCGCTTTGATCGCCCGAGCAATCGCCGCCCACGGCCGAACGCACGCCCGTGCCGCAGCCATAGAACAGCGTGGGCGATTTGCCGTCGGTCGAATAGCGCGCGGCATAGACGCGCCGCCCGTCGGTGAACGCGGCCGTAAACCGGAACGGGTCGGCGCAGCCCGCCGCCGCATGCGCCGCCGTGACATGTTCCAACGTGCGCGCGATGGCGGTTTCCGGATCGCGCTCCAGCCCATAGGTCAGCATCAGCAGGAAGATCGTCTCGCTATCCGTCGTCCCCTTACGCGCGCGATAGAAATCCGGCCCGATCGCGAAATCCAATTCGCGCGCCACGCGGTCGAAGCCGCCGATCTGGCCGTTATGCATGAACATCCAGCGCCCGTGCTGGAACGGATGGCAATTGGCACGGCTGATCGACGTGCCGGTCGAGGCACGCACATGGGCAAAGAAATGCCCGGTGCGGATTTGCTCGGCAATCGAGCGCAGATTCTCGTCGTTCCAGGCAGGGCGGATGTCGCGGAACAAGCCGGGCTCCGGCCGGTCGCCGTACCAGCCCACGCCGAACCCGTCGCCGTTGGTGATCGTGTGGCCCTTGCGCGCATGCAACGATTGCGTGACGAGCGAATTCTCGGGCTTGAACAGAAAATCTTCGAGATAAATGGGTCGGCCCGTATAGGCTAGCCAGCGACACATGATGCCGTTCCCCTGCCAAGCGGTTCTTGCCGCCGATCAACGACTCGTTCGGTAAAATATTCCAAAATCGCGGGATTATCGAGGGGAAGCGGAATATGCGGGCGAAACCTCCATGCGGAACCTTGCGAAAAGGGCCCATGACGCCGCTTCGCCTCGTTCTCGCCGCCGCCGTTCTGGCGCTCGTCGCCTGCGTCCCGCCGCCGCGCGAGGCCGCGCAAACCTGCGTCGTGCCGCGTCTGGCCGCGGCGCCGGCGTCGCAAATCCTGCTCGGCGATCTTGGCATGCCGCCCGGCAGTTTGCGCGACGACGAGATCGACGCGACGGCCGATTGCCTCGGCCGCGATATCGACGCCGCCTTCGCGCGCGTGCGCGACAAGGCGATCGACGGCAAAACCTGGACGGCGATGTCGACGAATTATCGCGCGTCCGAACACGGCATGTTTCTGCAAGTCTATGCCGATACGGCGGCGGCCCCTTCGTATCGCCTGTACGAGAAAGGTGCCCGGATGCCGGAAGGGGCGACGCTGCTCAAGCGCAGCTTTCGCGTGCTTGCCGACGGCAAGGCCGAGGCGTTTCGCATCTTCATCATGACGCGCGAGAAGTCGGGCTACGCGCCCGAGGCGAATGATTGGCGCTTTGTGGTGTTCCAGCCCGACGGCAGTTTGATCGGCGAAACCGGCGGGCGGGGCGACGCGAATGTGCGCTTCTGCGTCGAATGCCATCAGGCGGGCCGTGCGCAGGATTATTTGCTGTTCGTGCCGCCGCGCCATCGGATCGAAGCGCGATAGCGGAAAACTTCGCGCGTATTTTCGCTAAATCTCCGGCGATACCGGCTATGCGCGAGATACTTATGCGCGCGCTCGCGTTGGATACGGGGCGTTAAGGAATCGCCGATATAGGGGACGAGTATCTTCGCGATTTGCGGCCAGGAGTTCCCCCCGATGCTCGCTTTGTCCAAACTCTCCATTCGCGCCACGTTGGGCGCTTTGATCGGCGTGATGGGCTTGATGCTCATTTCGTCGACCGTGTCCGACGTGTCCGATGCGTATTCGCGCTACGCGGCGGCACAGCGCATCGCGACCTATGCGCCGATCAGCCAGGCCCTGTTCAAGACGTTGCAGGAAGCGCGGCTGGAACGCGGCAATACGCAAACGGCGTTGAGCGGCGAAGCGCCGGTCGTCGCGTCGATGGCGGACGACATCGCGAAAAACCGCAAGATCACCGAAGACGGTTACGCCGCCAGCATCGCCTTGCTGGCGAAAGTGTCGCTGCCGGGCCTCGACCAAGCGATCGGCAAGCTGAAGGCGAGCCACGATACGCTCGCGGCGCTGCGCGGCAAGGCGGCGAGCGATATCCGCAGCCCGCGCGCGCAGCGCGACGCCGCGTTGATGCGCGACTGGGCGGGTGTGGGGCAGAATTTCCTCGACCAGCTCGAAGCGACCGGCACGTTGCTGGAAAACTCGCTGCTGTTCTTCGATCCCGTGATCGACCAGACATTGGCCGTGAAGCGCGCGGCCTGGACCGTGCGCAGTGCGGCGGGTTCGACCGTGTTGCGCATCGGCTCGACCCTGTCGGCGGGCCGCGCCTGGACGCCGGAAGAAGCCCAAGCGCAAGCGCGCGATCTGGGGATCGTGTCGGCCGCGTGGAACATCGTGCGCGAAACGGCCGCGCGTCCCGAACTCGCCAAGTCGATCGACGCCGCGGTGAAGGCGGCGCAGCCCAATTTCGACGGTCCGATGGCGGAGGAAAATCTGGCGCTGGGCAAGCAGCTCGCCGCCGGCGAGAAGCCCGCGATGGCGGCCCCCGATTTCCTGCGCACGCGCATCGAGGCTTTGGCCTTGATCGGTAACGTGTCGCTGGTGGCGCTGGCCGAAATCGTGCGCATGGCCGACGATCAGATCGCCGACGCCGAACGCGCCTTGCTGTTCAACGCGTTCCTGCTGCTGCTGGATGTCGCATTGATCGTCGCGGGCTTCATGATCGCGATGCGGCGCATTTCGGCCCCGATCCGCACGCTGACGGGGGCGATGCAGCGCCTCGCGGCGCATGATCTTGCGACCGATGTTCCGGGGGCTTCGCGCGGCGACGAAATCGGCGACATGGCGCGCGCGGTCGAGTTCTTCAAGAAGAAGATGATCGAAGGCGATGCGTTGGAAGCCGAGCAGCGTGCGGCGCGCGAGGCGAAAGAGCGCCGCCAGCTTGCGATCGAAGCGGATATCCGCGCGTTCGACGAGACCGTTTCGTCGTCGCTGAAGACGCTCGCGGCCGCGTCGAGCGAGTTGCAGGCGACGTCGAAGTCGATGTCGTCGATGGCCGATGACGCCAGCAAGAAATCGGTCTCGGTCGCGGCCGCGTCCGAACAAGCCTCGACCAACGTGCAGACCGTGGCGGCGGCGGCGGAGGAATTGTCGTCCTCGATCGCCGAGATCAGCCGCCAAGTCGCCGAATCCACCCGCGTGGCGGGCGAAGCGGTGGCGCAGGTCGAAGACACCAACGGCCAAGTGCGCTCGCTCGCCGCTGCGGCCGAGAAGATCGGCGATGTGGTGAAGCTCATCAACGACATCGCGTCGCAGACCAATCTTCTGGCGCTCAACGCCACGATCGAGGCGGCGCGCGCGGGCGAGGCGGGCAAGGGCTTCGCGGTCGTGGCGTCGGAGGTGAAGACGCTCGCCAATCAAACGTCGAAAGCGACCGAGGAGATCGCGGCGCAGATCGCCGCGATCCAGGGGGCGACGGGCAAGGCGGTGGGCGCCATCGGCACGATCGGCAACACGATCGGCCAAGTCAGCCAGATCGCGACCACGATCGCGTCGGCGGTCGAGGAGCAGGGGGCGGCAACGCAGGAAATCGCGCGCAACGTTCAGCAGGCCGCGTCGGGCACGGCGGTGGTGTCGAGCAATATCGCGGCCGTGACGCAATCGACCGACGAGACGGGGACGGCTTCCGTACATGTGCTGACCGCCGCCGACGATCTGGCGCGCTTGGCCGAAAGGCTGCGCGCCGAAATCGACGGCTTCGTGGTGAAGATGCGCGCCGCCTAAAGAACGGCGCGCAGCACCAGATAGGCGCCCAAGGCCGAGAGGCCGAGGAAGAACACGCGCCGGAATGCGGCGACCGAGAGCTTTGCGCGCAATCTTTGGCCGAGCCACATGCCGGCCAAAGCGGGCAGCAAGGCGACGAGCGAATGCGTCGCTTCGTCGAGCCCGAATAATCCGGCGCGGCCCAATCCCACGGCCAGCGCGGCGGTCGAGACCATGAACGCGATGCCGAGCGCTTGGACGAGTTCGTCCTTCTCCAGCCCGATCGCCTGGAGAAAGGGCACGGCCGGCATGACGAACACGCCCGTGACGCCGGTGACGAGGCCCGTGGCGATGCCGACCAACGCGCCGGTGATTTTCTCGTGCGCGGGCATCGCGCGCCATTTGAATCCGCCCAGCGTCAGCCCCGCATAGATCAGCAGCGTCACGCCTAACGCTGGCCCGGCATTACGCGCATATTCGCCGGTCATGGCGCCCGAGGCGAGCCACGTCGCCGGGATCAACGGCACCAAGAAGGGCCAGAGCCGCAGGCACAAAGCGCGCAAGCGCCCGCCCGACAGCATTTGCCACAGATTGGTCGCGAAGGACGGGACGATCAGGAACGCCGCCGCCTGGACCGGTGCCATCGCGACGGCAAGCAAACCCATCGTGACGGTCGGCAGGCCCATGCCGAGCACGCCTTTGGAGAAGCCGCCGATCAGGAAGACGAGAGCGACGAAAGCGAGAAGCGGGTCGATCATGGCGCGAGCTTGACGTGGGATTTGGGCGGATCACAATACGGAAAATCCGGAATTTGACTTCGGAGTATCCGAATGCGCTTCGATCCCGCCGATCTGCGGCTGTTTCTGGCCGTGGCCGAGAGCGGTTCGCTCGCGGCCGGGGCGGCCAAGCTGCGCCTGTCGCTCGCTTCGGCCAGTGCCCGCATCAAGGGGATGGAAGCCGATCTCGACACCGCCTTGTTCGCCCGTCATCGCCGGGGCTTGGCGTTGAACGCCAGCGGCAACGCGTTCAAGCGCCATGCGGCGTCGCTGGTCGAAGGCCTCGACCGGATGCGCGCCGACATGGCCGCCTATGGCCGCACGACGCGCAGCCTGGTCCGGCTCGCGGCGAATACGGGGGCGGCGAGCGAGCATCTGCCGGCGGATCTGGGCGCGTTCCTCGCCGCGAACCCGCGCATCGATGTGGAGATCGTCGAGCAACGCAGCGTCGACGTGGCGCGTGCCGTCGCGGTGGGGGCGGCGGAAATCGGCGTCGCGGCGGATACGGCGCCCTTGGGCGACGTGCGGATTTTCCCCTATCGCGACGATCCGTTGTGGGTGCTGCTGCCGCAAGGCCATGCGCTGGCGGCGCGCCGGTCGTTGCGCCTGGCCGCGATCGCCGATCTGCCGATGGTGGCGCTGCCCGAAACGCGCGCGCAATTCGATCTGGTCGCCGAACACGCCGGGCGTTTGGGCCAGACGCTGCATGTCCGTGCGCGTGTGCCGACTTTCGACGGCGTGGCGCGGCTGGTGGCAAGCGGGGCGGGGATCGCGATCATGTCGCGTGTCGCGGCCCAGCGCGCCGCCGCGTCATTGCCCGTGAAGGGTGTGGCACTCGCCGACGATTTCGCGCGACGGCGCTTGGTGCTGTGCGTGCGCCGCGTGGCGGGGTTGCTGCCCGCCGCGCGCGCGTTGTTCGATTTCTTGAAAGGTTAGACGTCCAGTTCGGTCGCGAACTTGGCGTGTTCCTGGATGAAGGCCAAGCGCAGCTCCGGCTTGCGGCCCATCAGGCTTTCCACGCGCTGCTCGGTCGCTTCCTTCTCGACCGTTTCATGCGCGTGCGGCACGGTCACGCGCAGCAACGTGCGCCGCTTCGGGTCCATCGTCGTTTCCTTCAACTGGCTGGGCGGCATTTCGCCCAGACCTTTGAAGCGGCTGACCTCGACCTTGCGGTTCTTGAACTTGGACTTCATCAACTCGTCCTTATGCGCGTCGTCGCGCGCATAGACGACGTCGCCGCCGGCCCCGAGGCGATAGAGCGGCGGCATGGCGAGATAGAGATGGCCCTGCTCGATCAGCTTGGGCGTCTCGCGATAGAAGAACGTGATGAGCAGCGAGGCGATATGCGCGCCGTCGACGTCGGCGTCGGTCATGATGATGACGCGGTCGTAGCGCAGCTTTTCGAGATCGAAATTCTCGCCCGTGCCGCAGCCCAGCGCCTGAACGAGATCGGCCAGTTCCTGGTTCTGGCGCAATTTGTCGACCGACGCGCTGGCGACGTTCAGGATCTTGCCGCGCAGCGGCAGGATCGCCTGGAACTCGCGGCTGCGCGCCTGCTTGGCCGAGCCGCCGGCGGAATCGCCTTCGACCAGAAAGATTTCGGTATCGAGCGTCGTGTTGGCCGAGCAATCGGCGAGCTTGCCGGGCAGGCGCAAACGGCGCGTCGCCGATTTGCGGTCCATTTCCTTCTGCTGGCGGCGGCGCGCGCGTTCGTCGGCGCGTTCGATCGCGCGTTCCAGCAACGCCTTGGCCGAGCCCGGGTCGTTGGCGAGCCAATGATCGAACTGATCCTTCAGCGCCGCATCGACCGTTTTTTGCGCTTCGGGCATGCCCAGACGATCCTTCGTCTGGCCCTGGAATTGCGGATCGCGGATGAACAGCGACAGGAACACGACCGCGCCGTCGCATACGTCTTCCGATTGGATCGTCTCGGCGCGCTTGTTGTTGACCAGCGCCCCGTAACCGCGCAGCGACCGGGTGAGCGCGCCGCGAAGCCCGAGTTCGTGGCTGCCGCCTTGCGGTGTCGGCACCGTGTTGACGTAGGAATGGACTTCGCCTTCCTCGTCGCCCGGCCACGCGACCGCCCATTCCAGGCGCCCGCCTTGGCTATCGAGCTTCACGTCGCCGGCGAAATTCTTCGACGAATAGCAGGGGCGCTTGCCGATCACCTCTGCCAGCGAGTCAGCGAGGCCGCCGGGGAAATGCAGCGTCGCTTCGGGCGCGATCCCCCATTCGGGCTTCAACAGCGACGGCGCGCATTTCCAGCGCAGCTCCACGCCCTTGAACAGGAACGCCTTGGCGCGCGCCATCTTGAACGCGACTTGCGGCTTCAGATGCGCGCTCTTGCCGAAAATCTCGGGATCGGGATGGAAGCGCACGGTCGTGCCGCGGCGGTTATTGGTCGTGCCGATCTTCTTCAGCGGGCCCTTGGGCACGCCGCGCGAATAGCTTTGCGCCCAGATCGCCTTGTCGCGCGCGACCTCGACCTCGAACCCGTCCGACAGCGCGTTGACGACGGAGACGCCTACGCCGTGCAAACCGCCCGACGTCTCGTAGGCTTTGTTCGAGAATTTGCCGCCCGAGTGCAGCGTGGTGAGGATGACCTCCAGCGCCGATTTCTTGGGGAAGCGCGGATGCGGATCGACCGGAATGCCGCGCCCGTTGTCGCGGATCGTCATCCAGCCGCCTTCCTCCATCTCGATCTCGATCCAATCGGCGTGGCCGGCGACGGCCTCGTCCATCGAGTTGTCGAGCACTTCGGCGATGAGGTGGTGCAGCGCGCGTTCGTCCGTGCCGCCGATATACATACCCGGGCGGCGGCGGACCGGCTCCAACCCCTCCAGGACCTCGATGTCCTTGGCGGTATAGGAGTCGTTTTTACGCGAAGCGCTGGAAAACAAATCGGCCATCGTCGATAACTCGAACGTCAGAGGTATACGGAAACCGGCGGGAGACTAGCTGTCATGGCCGATTCGACGCAAACACTACATGAACAAGGCCCGCGCAAGGAAATGGGCGAACCGGCCTTGCGCGCCATCGCCATGCCGGGCGATACCAACCCGAACGGCGATATTTTCGGCGGCTGGCTGCTGTCGCAGATGGATTTGGCGGGCGGATCGATCGCCAGCCAGCGTTCCAAGGGCCGCGTGGCGACCATCGCGATCGAGGCGATGACCTTCCACAAGCCGGTCCATGTCGGCGACGAGGTCTCGTGCTATTGCGAGATCCAGCGCGTGGGCCGCACCTCGATGACCGTGAAGGTCGAAACCTGGACGCGGCCGCGCGCGGGCGGCGCCCAGGTCAAAGTGACGGCGGGCGTGTTCACCTATGTGGCGATCGACGAGGATCGCCGCCCGCGTGCCGTGGATGGAGTTTGAGACGATGCTGACCAACGAAGATTTCGATTTGCTGATCGCCTACGACCTGATTGCCAAGGATTCCGATCGCGCAAAGATGCTCGATGCGCAAGCGCTCGACGACGCCGATCTGCTGGCGCAAAGCGCTTGGGACATGCCCAATGCGCGCGCGGGGCTCCAGGGGGCCGCGGCCGCGCTGAAGCAGAGTGCCTATTGCGCCTCGGCGCTCACCCTCGTTTCGCTGCTCGCCGCGCGCGATCTCGACGAGCGTATCCGCTTGTTGGAGATCGCCTTGCGGGCGGGCGAGGGCGCGTTGGGCGCGCGATTGGCCGACGAGGCGGGCAAGCTCGGCGCCAGCCCCCGCGGTCTCGCCTATCTCGAAGCGCGCCAGCATCTGGCGTCGGCGATCAGCGTGCGCGGCGAGCGCGAGGCGGGCTATGTGCATTGGCGCGAAGTGCTGCGCCTCGATCCGTCCGATCCGGCGAAATGCAGCTTCGATTTCGCCGACGCGCTGATCGACGGCGAGAAATACGACGAGGCGAACGCGATCCTCGCGAACGTAACCGACGACGGCGGGGCGCGCGGCGCCTATGCGCGCGCGCTGCTGGCTTTCGCGACCAAAGCGGCGGATGCGGATGCGGAGCTCGACGCGGCGGTGAAGGCGAACGGCTTCGCGCCCGCCTATCTGATCGGCGACCGCAAGCCGCCGAAGACCACGCCGATGGAAGTGCCGCCGGGGGGCCGCGAGGAAGCGGGCGTGATCGCGGTCAATGCCGGGGCGGCGTGGGCGCGCGTGCCCGGCGCCATCGCTTGGCTGCGCACCGCGAAAACGAAGCGCTGAGGGTCAGGCCGCTTCGCGGCCGGTGACGATCATCTGGGCGAGGGTCGCGGCATCGAGACCGGCGATCGGGCGGTCGACGGTCTTGCGCCCCGCCTTCAGAATCGCGACGCGCGTGGCGACGGCGACGACGTCGGCCATGTTGTGGCTGACCAGCACGACCGTGCGGCCTTCGTCCTTCAGGCGCCGGATCAGGTCGAGGACGAGCTTGGTTTCGGCCACGCCCAACGCGGCCGTCGGCTCGTCCATGATGACGACGCGCGCGTCCCAGCGCAGTGCGCGCGCGATCGCGACCGCTTGGCGCTGACCGCCCGACAGGCGCTCCACGGGCCGCGTCGCGTCGCCCAGATCGACGCCGAGGCGTTTCAAATAGCCGAGCGCTTCGTCGCGCATGCGCTTCTTGTCGAGCAGCGACACGAAAGGCAGGGGCTTGCGCACGAGTTCGGAGCCGAGGAACACATTCTCCGCCACCGACAGGCGCGGTGCCACCGCCAATTCCTGATAGATCGTCGCGATGCCGCGATTGAGCGCGTCTTGCGGCGAGGCGAAGCGCACGGGCTTGCCTTCGATCTCGAACGTTCCGCCGTCATGCGCATGCGCGCCCGACAGGATTTTGACCAAGCTCGACTTGCCCGCCCCGTTGTCGCCGCACAACGCCAAAACGTCGCCGGCGCGGATCTCCAGATCCACGCCGCGCAACGCTTCGACGGCGCCGTAACTTTTGGTCACGGCGCCGAGACGGACGAGAACGCTCACAGGAATTGTTTCACGTTGTTCTGGTCGACCAGGATCGCGTCGAGGAACAGGTAGGGGCCGCTGGTCACGCTGGCCTTGGGCTGGCCCTTGACGACGATCGTGTCGATCGCGTCGATGGCGCGCTTGCCCATCTCCTCGAACGGGATGGTCACGGTCGCCATCAGCAGCGATTCGGGATCGGCGATGCGCCGATAGGTTTCGGCACCGCCGTCGATCGACACGAATTTGATCTGGCCCTTCTTCAGGCCGCGCGGGCGCAGCAGATCGTCGATGACGTAGGCTTGGCCGTCGAACGACGCCCAAATGCCTTGCGTGTTGGCGCCGTGCTGCAACAGCAGCGCTTGCATGCCTTGGCGCACGTCGTCGCGCCAGGATTGCGTGCGCGCCATCGAATGCGAGCCGAGGACTTTGACGCCCTGGTTTTCGGCGAGCACGGCGTCGAGCACGCGGCCGCGGATGCGCGTGCCCACATTGCCGTCGAAGCGCTGCAGCAGCACGTTGCCCTGGTAGTTCATCTCGCCCAGCAGCCACAACGCGGCGTCCGCGCCGACCTTGAACTCGTTGACTTGGATGTCGAACAGCGTGTGCGGCGAGGTGCCCGCCATCACGGTGACGACGGGAATGCCGGCCTTCTTCGCGGCTTCGAATTGCGCATCGGCTTCGACGGGCTTGCCCATCGCCACGACGATCGCGCGCGGCTTGCGCTGGATCAGCGCGTCGAGCTGCTCGGCGTGTTTGGGCAGCGCCCCTTCGGAATTGAGGATCGTCGCCGTCCAGCCCTTGGCGCGGGCGGCGGCTTGCGCTGCGTTCGCCACGCGCGCATGGGTTTCCGACGACATCTGGAAGGCGACGATGCCGATTTCCGGCGTTTGCGCCTGCACGATCGACGGGGCGGCGGCGAGGGCGGCGGCGGTGCCGGCCAAAGCCTGACGGCGGGTGATCTCGACCATTGGTTTTCTCTCCCTGTTATTGCGCCGTCCGGAAGGACAGGCGTTTGACGAAGGCGGCGCGCCCCAAGGCGCCCGCTGACAAAGCGACCGAGCCGATGATGATGGCGCCGAGCACGATATCCTGCACGTAGTACGGCGCACCCGACAGGATCAAGCCGTTACCCAGCGCCTTCAGCGTGAACGCTGCGACCAGCGTGCCGGGCACGTTGGGGCGGCCGGGCTCGAACATCGTCATGCCCAGCAGCACGGCGGCGATGGCGTAAAGGAAATGGTCGTTCGCCATGTTGGGCGCTGCCGACGAAAGGCTCGCGGCGAGCAGCACGGCGGTCGCGCCCGCGAACAGACCGGTCAGCAGCAGCGCGAGGCGCTTCATGCGTTTGGTCGGAATGCCGGCAAGGCGCGCGGCTTCTTCCGCCTCGCCCGTCGCGACCAGATGCGCGCCGGTGCGCGTCCATTTGACCAGCGCATAGGCGAAGATCGAGGCGAGGATCAGCCACCACAACAGGTTCGGCACGCCCAGGAAATTGCCGCGCGCCAAGCCGGTGAAATCGGCGGGCCAGCGGCCGACGAAGGCGACACCTTGGGTCAACATGAAGCCCAGGCCCTTGGCGATCGCCGCCATGCCCAGCGTGGCGATCAGCGAGGGCACGTTCAGCACCGTCACGGCGAAACCGTTGCCGAGACCGCAGATCGCGCCTACGCCCAGACCGGCGGCGATGGCCAGTGCGGGTGAATAGCCCGAATGGACGAGGAAGCCGCAAACGACGGCGGCGAGGCTCGCGACCTCGGCGATCGACAGATCGAGCTCGGCCGTCACCAGCGCGAGCGCGAAGCCGAGGGCCAGGATCGCGAGGAAGCTCGTCTCCTTCAAGATCAGCGTGAAATTCGCCGCCGAGGCGAAAGCGGGTGCGGTGGCGGCGAACCAGACCACCACGCAAAGACCGGCGAGCGCCGTCGCGTATTTCGCCAGGAAGGAACGCATCAACCGGACCCGAGAATGTAATTCTTGGCACCGGCATAGCGCGCCCGGCGCGCGGCATACAAGGGCGCTTTGGCCGGATCGGGGCGGAAGACGCGCGAAACCGGGTTCATCCGCGCCGCCGCCGTGGCGAAATCGGGGGTGTGGCCCAGGCCGAAGGCGGCACAGGCGGCGGCCCCCAGCAAGCCCGCCTCGATCTCGCGCGGGCGTTCGACAATGGTGCCCAGAACATCCGCCTTCACCTGGCACCAGAAATCGCTGCGCGCCCCGCCGCCCGAAATACGCAAAGCCGACGGCGTGGCGCCGGACGAAGCGACGATATCGTCCAGCGCCAACGCCACGCCTTCGACCGCCGCGTACAGAATGTCGGCCGGCTTATGCTCGCGCGAAAGTCCGATCAACGTGCCGCGCACATCGGCACGCCACACGGGTGCGCGCTCGCCCGCGAGATAGGGCACGAAGATCGGCGCGGCCGCCGGATCGGCGGTCGCGGCCAGGGCGAGCGCCGCATCGAAATCGAGATCTTTCGCGACCAGATCGCGCGCCCAGGCGAGCGCGTCGCCGCCCGCTTGCGTCGGGCCGCCCGCTTGGAAGGCGCTTGGCGTCCACGGCAGATCGACGAGACCGCGCGATTTGACGCGTGTCGCGGTCAACACGCCCGCTTGTTCGGTCGTGCCCGCGACGTCATAGGCTTGGCCCGGCGCCACCACGCCCGTACCGACGGCACCGGCCCAAGTGTCCATCGCCCCGGCGAAGACCGGCACGCCGTCAAGGTCGGCGATGGCGTTGACCGTGCCGATTTTCGCCCAGGGTGCGGCGCGTGGCAGATCGATCAAGGCACAATGCGGCGCATTGGCGGGAACCGCATCGAAGCGCGCGGCAGTGACGCTATCGGCGCCGATGGCGCCGGTCAGGCGGAAATTGAGCCAATCCTTCGGCTCGATCACTTTCGCCGTGTGCTTGAAGATATCGGGCTGCGCGTGCGCAACCCAGGCGATGCGCGCGAGCGCATGGAACGGATTGATCGCAACCGCCGGATTGTCGATCGCGATGTCGAGCGGTGCCGCGCGCGTATCGGCCCACAGGATCGCCGGGCGCAGCACGGCACCGTTGGCGTCGAGGAAAATCTGGCCGCGCGTCATACCGGTCAGGCAAATCGCATCGGGCTTGGGGGCGGCCTTCAGGATATGCGCGAAGGCGTCGCACAACGCCGCCCACCAGATTTCGGGATCGGCTTCGGCCGCCCCCGGCACGGGTGCGGCGATGGAGAGGGGCACGCTTTGCGCGGCCAGCGTCGCGCCGTCGGCGTCGATCGCCGCTGCGCGCAGCGCGCTCGTTCCCAAATCGGCGACGAGATAAACGCTCATGACGGCGGCGAGCGGATCACAGATCGGCCGGGAAATCTACAGATCGTAGCGTTTCAGAACACGGTCGACCTTCGTGCCGTCCTTCAACGGTACGTCCTTCTTCACGCGGTAATCGACGAAGCCCATCTTCGAATAGAAGCCGAGGCCGGGCTTGTTGTCGGCGCGGATTTGCGCGTTGATCGCGACGAGGCCCAATTCGCGCGCTTTGGCTTTGGTCGCCGCGAACAGGGCCGCACCCACGCCCGACAATTTCGGGTTTACGCGCGCGAAGCTGCCGATATCGCCCCAGCCGGCGGGCAGTTCCTTGTTGCGGCCCAAGGCTTGGAAGCCGTAAAGCCGATCGGCTTCGGCCACGAAGCACGTCAAGCAATCGGGCCCGTCGATGTAATTCTCGGCGAAGGATTGCGGCGTGAATTTGGTCTGCCACGCGGTCGTTCCGCCGATGTCGATAATCTCGTTGATCAGGTCGGCCAATTCGGCGGCGTCGTCCGGCGTGGCGGGGCGAATCTTCACATTCATAGGCGCAGGATATAGCCGCCGGCGGCCGCCGCGTCAGCCTCGTCGTGCGTCACCATCAAGCACGGAATTTTCCGCGCCCGGATATGGGCGAAGACGAATTCGCGCATCTTGTCGCGCAGCCCCGCATCGAGTTTCGAGAACGGCTCGTCGAGCAAGATGGCGCGTGGTTCGGCCAGAAGTGCGCGCATCAGCGACACGCGCGCGCGCTGCCCGCCCGATAAGGTGGCGGGATCACGGTCGCCGTAGCCGCCGAGTTCGGCTTCGGCCAGCGCCGCGTCGATGCGCGCTTTGCGGTCGGGCGCGCTCGCCGGAATCGCGAAAGCGAGATTCCCGCCGACCGACAGATGCGGAAACAACAGATCGTCCTGGAACAGAATGCCGATGCGGCGCTTTTCCGGCGCCACGCCGGCGATATCCGTAGCGTCGAGCGTCGCGCCGCCGGTCGCGGCGAAAGCGGGATCGAGCGTGCCGCACAGATAGGCGAGCAGCGACGACTTGCCCGAGCCCGACGGCCCCATGATCGTCGCGACCGCACCCGGCGCCACGTCGAGCGACAAGGGTCCGAGCAAATGCTTGCCCGCGACGCTTAACGTCACGTCGCGCAAGGCGAGGCCCTTCATGCCATGCCCTTCCGGTTGCGATAGAGGATCGCCGGCAAAGCGAGCGCCGCCGCATAGACGATCAACGGGAAGGCGGCTTGCGCGAAGGCATAGACGCCCAGCACGCGCCGGTCGCCGCCGGAAGCGAGCGTGACCGCTTCGGTCGTCAGACTCGTCCAGCGCCCGCCGCCCGCGAACAGCGTGGGCAGATACAAGGCGGCCGACACCGCGAAACCGATCGCCGCCGCGACCGTCAACGGGCGCAGCAGCAGCGGAATCTTCACTGTGAAGAACACGCGTGCGGGCGGCGCGCCCAAACACGACGCGATGCGCGCATAGCGCGGGTCGAGCGCACGCCACGGATCGGCCAATGCGAGGAACACATAAGGCAGCACGAATAGCAGATGCGCCCACACCAACGCCGCGAAGCCGCCGTCGAGATCGAGGCGCACGAGCAAAGTCTGCGCGCCGATCAGGAACGACACTTGCGGGATCAGCAGCGGCGCATAGAGCAGCGCCAGCGCTTTGGTCGCCCGCTTGCCGGTGCTGATTTCGTTTTCGAGGCACAGCACCGACAACAGGATCGCGATGATCGTCGCGCTCAAGGCGACGAGCAATGTGGTCGTCGCGGGCGCGGCGAGGGACGGCATTTCGCGCAGCCAATTCGCGCTCGTCCAGCGATCCGGCAAGGCGTCGGGGAAGCGCCAGGAAAGCGCGATCGACCAGATCGCCAAGGCGATCAACGCGGCGATGGCGAGTGTGAAGAGCAATGCCAGCGCGAAGCCTGCACTCGCATTGCGAATACGACCTTCGCCGCCGCGTTCGCCGTTGATCAGCCAATCGCGCGCAAAATGTGTGACCGCGATCTCGCCCAATCGCCAGACGCCGATCGACGCGACGACCAACGCGAATTGCAGCAGCCCCGCCGCCGCCGCGGGCATGAACAGATCGAGATGCGGGTCGGAAATCCAACGCACGACCAGCACGCTCAGCGTCGGTGGGTTGGTCGGCGCCAAGATCAACGCCACGTCGACATTCGACAGCGCGAAAGCGAGCACGGCATAGATCGGCAAACGGATCTGCGGATAGAGGCGCGGGATCGCGATCTTCGCCCACGCCGTGAATTTGCCGTAGCCGAGCATGCGCGCGGTGGCGAGCGAACGCGCGAGATCGGCTTGGCCGATCGCGGCGGTCAGGGTGAGCAACAGATACGGCGTTTCCTTCAGCATCAACCCCGCGACGAAAGCGAGGCCGAGCGGGTCCTGCACCGTTGCGATATCCGGCGGGCGCGTCCAGCCGCTGAGTTCGGGCGAGATCAGCCGCGCGATCCAGCCCGAGGGCGCAATCAGGAATGCGAAACCGATCGCCAATGCGGCATGCGGTGTGGCCAGCAGCGGCGCCAAGAAACGCTGCGCGGTCGCAAAGCCGCGCGTGCCGTAGGCGGCGGCGCAGAACGCCAGCGCCAAACCGAGCGACAGCAGCGTGGCGAGAAAGCCGGCGAACAATGTCAGCGCGATGCTGGTGCCCAACCCGGCTTGCGCGAAGAGCCGCGCGAAGACGCCGAAGCCGAATTCATTTCCGCCAAGGGCGGGGAACCAGCCGAAGGCGGGCAAGGCCGTGCCGAGGAGCCCCGCGACGATCGGCGCCAGGAACACCAGCAACGTCGCGACGGGCGCCAGGCGCAGCATTCAGCGCAGCACGCGCTTTTCCCAATCGGCGGCGAGACGCGTCATCCAGCCGGGATGGGGCTCGGGCAACGCGCGGCCGAGTTCGGCGGCCGACGGCATGCCGGGAATGGGCGGCACCTCGCCGAAGAACTTCTTCTGATCGGGCGGCAAGCGTTCGACATCCAGCACGGTCGGATTGCCGAGATGGCGCGGATCGTTCATCCGCGCTTGCGCTTCGCCCGACAGCAGGAAATCGGCGACGACCATCGCCGCCGCCGGGTTCGCGGCGTTGTAGGGGATCGACACGAAGCTGGTGTTCGCGATCGTGCCGCCGTCGAGGCCCGTCGCGCGCGCGGTCGCGGGCAAAAGATTATTGGCGATCGACACCGCCGCTTCCGCCGGATTGAACGAGATCATCAGATCGATCTCGCCGTCATTCATCAGCGTGCGTTGCGCGGGGCCGCTTTCGGGGAATTGCGCGCCGCGCCGCCACATGCTCGGGCGCAACGCGTCGTACCACGCCCAGAGCGGTGCGACGGCCGCGTCGTAATTCGCGTCGGTGGGGGCGGCGGCGAGCAACGCGCGGTTCGGCGTCAATTCATAGAGCGCTTGCTTGAGGAACGTGGCACCCAAGAAATTGCGCGCGGTCGGGTGCGTCAAACGGCCGGGACTGGCTTTGGCCCATTCCAGCATCGCCGCCATCGAGCGGGGGGGATGCGGCAGGCGCGCCGCATCGTAGACATAGACGATCTGCGCCAAACGCCAGGGTGCGGCGTAGCCGTCGACGGGCACGGTGAAGTCGACGACGTTCGATGGTTTGCCTTCGATATCGACGAAGCGGAAATTCGGCAGGCGCTCGACGAACGGCCCGTAATGCAGCCGCTGTTCCTTCATCGCCAGGAAGTTCGGCCCGTTGATCCAAATGAGATCGACCGAGCCGCCACTGTCGCGCCCCGCCGCCTTTTCCGCGATCACGCGCTGCACCGCCTCGGCCGTGTCGCGCAAACGTACATGGCGAAGATCGATGCCATATTCGGCGCGCACGCGTTCCGCCGTCCAAGCGATGAAGGCATTGGTGCGCTCGTCGCCGCCCCAGGCGTTGAAGAAGACGGGCTTGCCGCGCGCGACCGCGAGCGTTTCGTTCCATGACGTTTGCGCAAGCGCGGGTGCAGCGGCGAGTGCACCGGCGGCGATCAGGAATTCGCGCCGCCGCATCACTTCGCGGCTTCCTTCAGCGCGCGACGGCGCGTTTTGGCGGCATCGATCCGCGCGCCCATCTTGGCTTCGAAGAATTTGTCGCAGCCGATGCAGAGATTCTGATAGTCGCGGCCCGACGGCGTTTTGGTGCGCGCCGCGTCGACGAATTTCGCTTCGTCCCAGCCATCGGCGAGGCCCATCTTTTGCGGCGTGCCCGCGGAGATCGCCTGGAACACCGGATCGTCGCGCAAGCTGTCGATGATATCGGCCAAGCGATCCTCGGTCAGATTGCCGATCGGCAGTTTCGTCTTGATGCAGCAGGGATAGACGCTGCCGTCGGGTTCGACGGAAATCTCGGCCCCCGACTCTCCGTAGCGCAGGAAGTCGAGCCCGCCCGACCAGCGCGCGCAGAAATTGTCGGCAAGCGTGGCGTGCGAAAGATCATTGTCCCACGCCCGCCCGCGCGGCCAGATCTTGCCGATCCACGTATCCGGCGTGGCGCCGAAGAAGCTGAAGACCGGGCCTTCTTCCTCCAGCCATTTGCGGTTTTGCGTGGCGAGGCCGCTTTGCGTCATGCCCTTGCTCTCGAACAGCCGCGTCAGATCGGCCTTCATCGCCTCGGCCTTGATGTTGACGTGGAAATCGTCGAGGCCGGCGCAAGAGATCATCCACACGCCGCGCGACAGCAGATCGTCGACGATTTCCGGCGTTACCAGATCGCCGGTCGTCTGCACGACGATTTTCACTCCGCCGCGATCCGCGTATTTGTCGCGCAGGCGTTCGATGACTTTATAGGTCACGTTCTCGCGGATCGGGTCGAGCAGCGATTCACCGCCCGACAGGATCACGCGCCCGACTTTCATTCGCGGCGCGCCAGCTTCGTCGCGGTCGGCGCGGTCGCGATACATCATCGTGTCGGGCAGATTGTCGACGATACGCGGATAATTCGCGACCGCCTCGGCGAGCACGCCCTTCATTTCGCGCTTGTTGTAGGGGCGGAAGCGGTCCTCGTAGCAATGCTTGCACCGCCGATGGCACGCCCAGCTCATGACGTAGTAGATCGATTCCATATCCGCCGTTTCGCCCTGTTCGCGTGCGAAGTTACATTAGAGCGCGGCGTCGAGTTCGGCCAGTAGGGGCTCGCCATGGACATGGCGCAGGAAGGCGAGTAGATCGCCCGACGCGATATTCGTCGTCGCCGTGTTGACCAGCGGATGGGCGTTCACGGTTTCTTGGCGCATCATCCACGCGTCGAGCACGACCGTCACGCGCTTGGCCGCGTCGTTAATGGGGGCAAAGGGCGTGACCGCGCCGGGAATCACACCCAGCACCTCCATCAGCAACGCCGGCGAGCCGAAGGACAAACGCTTCGACCCGATACGCGCGGGCAGCGTCTTCAAATCGATCACGCGTTCCCACGGCGCGGAGACGAGCCAGAGGCGGTCTTTCGCGTCCTTCAGGAACAAATTCTTCACATTGACGCCCGGCAGGCTGGCGCCATGCAGGCGCTTGCCGTCCTCGACCGTGAAGGCGGCCTCGTGCGCGACCGTCTGCGTGCGGATGCCCAAGCGGGCGAGAACGGCGAAGAGGTCGTCCGGCGTGTGCGGCATGATCGCATCTAGCCGCGTTCGGGCCGGAATTTCAATGCTTTGAGAGGGGATATGGCAGGCGCGGGGAACGGCGTATAACCCCGCCATGCGCCGCGCCATGATTCTCCTGACGCTGTTTCTTTTCGTCGCCATCGTCGGCGGCGGGGCCGCGATTCTGGGCGGGCTTTGGTATTTCGGGCGCGGCTTGCCCGACCATAAAACGCTCGCCGAATATCAGCCTTCGGTCACCACGCGCGTCCACGCGGCGGATGGGCGCATCCTGGCGGAATTCGCGATCGAGCGGCGCGTCTTCGTGCCTTACGAGAAAATTCCGCGCCGGGTCGTCGCCGCGTTCCTCGCGGCCGAGGACAAGAATTTCTATACCCATCCCGGCGTCAGCCTGCCCGATATCGCGCGCGCCGCGGTGCAGAACCTCGCCAATCTCGGCCAGCGCCGGCCGGTGGGCGCTTCGACGATCACGCAGCAAGTCGCCAAGAACATGCTGCTGACCAACGAAGTGTCGTTGGAGCGCAAGGTGAAGGAAGCGATCCTCGCCTTGCGCATCGAGGAAGCGCTGCCCAAGCGCCGCATCCTCGAGCTCTATTTGAACGAAATCTATCTCGGCTACGGCGCCTATGGCGTGGCGGCGGCGGCCCTCAATTATTTCGATCGCTCGCTCGACGACCTGACGCTGGCCGAAGCCGCATTCTTGGCCGTGCTGCCCAAGGCGCCGAACAACTACAATCCGCAGCGCTTCATGGCGCGCGCGGTCGAACGGCGCGACTGGGTGCTCGGCCGCTTGCTCGAAGACGGCCAGATCACCCCGGCCGAATACGACGAAGCGCGCGCGCAAGCCATCGTCACGCGCTCGCGCGGGCCCGAGGATACGGTCCACGCCGATTACTTCGCCGAAGAAGTGCGCCGGGAACTCCTGCAGAAATACGGCGAGCGCGAGCTGTTCCGCGGCGGCTTAGTCGTGCGCACGACGATGGACCCGAAGATTCAGGACATCGCCGAGCGCGCATTGCGCAAAGGCTTGCTCGCCTATGACCGCCGCCACGGCTGGCGCGGCGCCTTCGCGCGCATCGAAGGGGCACCCGCCGATTTCGCGCGCGCCCTTGCCCAAGTGGCGCGGCCGGGCGGCACGCTGGCCGAATGGCGCGTCGCATTGGTGCTGCGCCTCGCCAACGATTCGGTCGAGCTCGGCTTTGCCGACAATACGAAGGGCGCGCTGCCGTTCGAGGAAATGCGCTGGGCGAGGCGGCCCGAGCGTGAGCAGCGTTTGGGCCCGCCCTTGCGCAATCCTTCCGACGCGCTAGCGGTCGGCGACGTCATCCTGGTCGAGAAGACCGCGACCGAGGGAAGATTTGCGCTACGCCAGATCCCGAATGTGGGCGGTGCCATCGTGGCGCTCGATCCGCATACGGGCCGCGTGCGCGCGTTGGTCGGCGGCTGGAGCTACGAGCAAAGCCAGTTCAACCGCGCCACGCAGGCGCTGCGCCAGCCCGGCTCGTCGTTCAAGCCGTTCGTCTATCTGCCGGCGCTGGACAACGGCTTCACGCCCGCGAGCCTGATCCTCGATGCGCCCATCGTCATCGATCAGGGCCCCGGCATGCCGCCCTGGCGCCCGGCGAACTACTCGCGCAATTTCTACGGGCCGTCGCCGTTGCGCGTGGGCATCGAGCAGTCGCGCAACCTGATGACCATCCGTTTGGCGCAGGCCGTGGGGATGGAGAAGATCGCCGCGACCGCCGAGGGGCTTGGCGTCGTCGACAAGCTGCAACCCACGCTCGCCATGGCGCTGGGGGCGGGCGAGACGACGTTGATGCGCATGACCAACGCGTATTCGATGTTCGTCAATGGCGGCATGCGTATTTCGCCCTCGCTGATCGATCGCATTCAGGATCGCGAAGGCCGCACGATCTGGAAACACGATCCGCGTATTTGCGAATCCTGCGGCGAGATTTTCACGGGCGAGGACCCGCCGGTCCTGGCCGAAACGCGCGCGCAAGCGATCGATCCCGCGACCGCGTATCAGATGACGTCGATCCTGCAAGGTGTCGTGCAGCGCGGCACGGGCCGCCGCTTGCTGGAACTCAACCGGCCGCTCGCGGGCAAGACGGGCACAACCAACGATTCCTTCGACACCTGGTTCATCGGGTTTTCGCCCGATTTGACCGTCGGCGTGTGGGTCGGGTTCGACAATCCGCGCACGCTGGGCCCCAACGAAACGGGCTCCTCGATTGCAGTCCCCATCTTCCGGGACGTGATGGCCGAGGCGCTGCAAGGCGTGCCGGTCGAACCGTTCCGTACGCCCGCCGGCATCCGCCTCGTGCGCATCAACCCGCAGACCGGCTTGCCCGCGCGTCCGGGCGAGCGCGACGCGATCTTGGAAGCGTTCAAGCCGGGGACGGAAGCGCGCGAAGACCGCAACGTGCTCGACGGCAACGGCGCGTTCACCACGTCGGCACCCGGCATCGCCGCCCCGGCGGGCCAGGACGCGGACGGGATTTACTGATATAGTCCCTGTGCCATGACCATCGTCAAAGTCATCGAGATCGACGGCCAGACGGCCGTCCTGCTCCCGCCGGAGATCGCGGCCGCGCTGAATGCCAAGCCGGGTGATAACCTGTCGCTCGTCCAATCGTCGGATGGCGCATGGCTCGCGGCGGACGCGGACGTCGCGCGCCAAGTTCAAGGCGGGCTCCGCGCGATGGACAAGTTCGATCAGGCGTTCCGGATTCTCGCCAAGTGAGCGAGCCGTTTTGGCTTGCCAAAGCCGCAATTCTTGAACTGCATGCCGCCAGCCTTCGGCGTTTTGGCGGGCCTGAAGGGCTGCGGGACGAGGGCTTGCTCGAATCCGCGTTGATGCGTCCTCAGAATATCCATGCTTATTCCGGCGAAGGCGATCGTGCGCGGCTGGCCGCGGCCTACGCTTATGGGATCGCGAAGAACCATCCTTTCGTCGATGGCAATAAACGTGCGGCACTGGCGGCGGCTTTGGCATTCCTTGATCGCAACGGTTTCGATGTTGATGCCGATCCGGTCGATTTGGCGGATGCCGTTCTGGCCTTGGCGGCGTCGACGGGCGAAGCGGGGGAAGCCATCTTCGCCGATTGGCTGCGGACGCGATTGAAGCCGGTTTAAGGCGGGGCTTGCCAAGGGCGCCCGCATTTCGTATCCGCATGCCATCATTCGAATTGGAGCATCCTTATGCGCGCCGAAATCGCCGCCCTTGCCGCCGAAATCAAGCAATCGCTCGATCTTCTGCGGAGGTTTCTTTGACTGGGATAAGGCCCTCAAGAAACTCGACGAACTGAACGCGATCTCGGAAAACCCGGCGCTTTGGGACGATCCCAAAAAGGCGCAAGCGATCTTGCGCGAACGCAAACAGCTTGAAACCTCGGTCACGGCGGTCAAGCGTTTGCAAACCGATCTCGACGACGCGGTCGGCATGATCGAGCTTGCCGAAGCGGAGAACGACGCGGCCATTTTGGCCGACGCCGAGAACGCGCTGGTGGCACTGAAGGCCGAAAGCGAGAAGCGGGGCTTGGCCGCCTTGCTTTCGGGCGAAGCCGATTCCAACGACGCCTTCATCGAAATCCATGCCGGTGCCGGCGGCACCGAAGCGCAGGATTGGGGCGAAATGCTCACGCGCATGTATCTGCGCTGGGCGGAAAAGCGCGGCTTCAAGTCCGAATATCTGGAGGAAAGCCCGGGCGAAGAAGCGGGCATCAAATCCGCGACGCTGCGCATTTCGGGCGAAAACGCCTATGGCTGGCTCAAGACCGAAAGCGGCGTGCATCGCCTGGTGCGCATCTCGCCCTTCGATTCCAACGACCGCCGGCAGACGAGTTTCGCTTCCGCCTGGGTCTATCCGGCGATCGAAGACGACATCCAGATCGACATCAACGAATCCGACGTGCGCACCGACGTCTATCGCGCGTCGGGGGCGGGCGGCCAGCACGTCAACAAGACGGAAAGCGCCGTGCGTTTGACGCATATCCCGACCAATACCGTCGTGGCGTGCCAAACCGAACGCTCGCAGCACAAGAACCGCGACAAGGCGTGGAAGATGCTGCGCGCGCGGCTTTACGAAGCCGAATTGCAGAAGCGCGAAGCCGCGACCTTGGCCGAGCACCAGAGCAAGAGCGATATCGGCTGGGGCCACCAAATCCGCTCCTACGTGTTGCAGCCCTATCAGATGGTGAAGGATCTGCGCACGAACGTCGAAACTTCGGACACGCAGGGCGTGCTCGACGGCGATATCGACCGTTTCCTGGAGGCCTCGCTCGCCTCGCGTTTGAAGGGCGGCAAGGCGGAGGCCGACGCGAAGGCATAACCAATTGACGGCACAGCGGAATTCGGAAATGCCGGAATTTGCTTGGCAATCGCCTGAACTTAATGTGTTATAGTGTAACACATTCGTTGGAGTGCCGTTTTCCCATGAAGTTCCGTCGCCTTCTCGCTTCCGCGGCCCTTGCCGCCGTTCTGACGGCCCCCGCTTTCGCCCAAAGCCTCAACGCCCATGTCCATGGCGAGGGCATCCATTTCGACACCGACGTGACGGTGAAGCTCGGCGTCGATCGCGCCTATAACAGCACCAACGGGCCGTCGAAATTGACCGACGGCTATGGCGAGTTCGAAGGGGTGACGAAGCTATTCGTCACGCCGAACTTCAATCTGCAAGCGAAGCTGCATTGGGAACGCGTCAAGGCGCCGACCGAGAGCCGCCTGTTCGGCGGCCACGCGGCCTATCTCGAAAACCTGTTCGCCAATCTCGAACTCGACGTCGCGAAGCTTTACGCGGGCAAGTTCAATCCGGCCTTCGGCATGGGCTGGGACGACGCGCGTTTGCCTGGTTTCTACGCGAACGAATTCGCGAAGGACTACCAGATGAAGGAAGCGATCGGTGCGGGTGCGGGGCGCAGCTTCGATCTGGGCGCTTTCGGCACGCATAAGATCGACGCGGCCGCGTTCTTCTTCGACAACACCGCGCTGTCGCGCTCGGTTCTCAACCGCCCGGGCTACGGGCCGGGGCAGGGGCCGCTCTCGACCACGCAACGCTTGGGCCGCAACCGTGTCGACTATGGCGGGCCGGGCAACACCAACGGGCCGGAATCCTTTGCGCTGGGCTACGAGCTCACCGATCCCAAAGGCCTCGAAGGTTTGACGATCGGCGTCGGCTATCGCCGCCTCGCGGCCGGTACGCGCCAGCCGTCGTCGCTGCAAGCGACGAGCGGGGCGGTCGCCTCGCGCGCGTCGGACGGTTACGTCGCGGGCGCGCGCTACGAGATCGGCCTGCCGGCGGGATTCGTATTCACGCCCTTCGTCGAATGGGCGAAATTCACCGACGTGTTCAATTCCGACCCGATCATCGGCGTCAACCAGTTCAAGGATCGCAGCTACTGGACGACGGCCGGCATTCTGACCTGGCAGGATTTCACGCTGATCGGCTCGCGCATGACGCGCACTTTCGCCAAGCCCAACAGCGCCGCGACGTCGGGCGATTTCTTCAACCAGCAGGACCGCCAGATCGCCGTCAACCTTCTCTACAAGGTGATGGAAGATCTGACGGTCGGCATCGGCTGGAAGCGCACGAAGGCGGTGCCCGCCTTCGGCAACGTCAACGCCCAGGCGACGACCAGCACGGTCGGCGCCCAGGTCGTTTACGGATTCGAGTTCTAAAGGGCCTTCGCCGCCGCGAGCACGGCATCGACATGACCGGTGACGGAGACGGGCCGCCACACGGCGCGGATCGTCCCGGTCTTGTCGATCAAATACGTCGAACGCTCGATGCCCATGTATTTGCGGCCATACATGCTCTTCTCGACCCAGGTGTCGTAGGCCGTCGTCGCCTTGCCGTCCTCGTCCGAGCCGAGATGGAACTTGAGGCCGTATTTGACGGCGAATTTGTCGTGGCTCTTCATCGGGTCGCGGCTGATGCCGACGATCTCGGCATCGACCTTCTTGAACTGCATCAGCGCTTCGTTGAAGCCGCAGGCCTCGGTCGTGCAGCCGGGCGTATCGTCCTTGGGATAGAAATAGACGACGACGGTTTTGCCCTTCAGCGCCGACAGCTTCACCGATCCGCCGCCGGCGGTCGGCAGGTTGAAATCGGGCGCCTTGGCGCCAACCTTCGGCCCGCGCGCGGGCGCATCGGTGGCGGCGGCTTTCTTCGGGGCTTTCTTGGCGGCGGTCTTGGTCTTGGCGGCCATCACGAACTCCTTTGCGGTGCCGGTAAACGCTTTTCGAACAAAGCGCGGATTTTCGCGCCGTGTTCTTCGAGGTTGGATTGTAAGGCGGCGAAGTCAATTGCGCCCGCGGATTTCGCGAGCAGATTTTTGAGCGCGTCGGGGGCGGTCGCCGGATCGAATTCGCCGTTCCAGGTCAGGCGCAGCATGGCCTGGAGATTGGAATAGAGCGCGTGCGCGGCCGCCAGCGTTTCGGCCTCCGCCTTCGTGAATTTCCCGGCTTTGGCGAGGGCCGCGATCGCCTCGCCAATGGCGGGCAATGCGAGGGCCGGATCGCCCGAGGCGAGGATCGCGTGCTGGACCAAAAATTCGATGTCGACCAGCCCGCCGCGCCAATCCTTGATGCGCCAAGGCGTATCGGCGCGCCGCTCGGCCGCCATGCGCAGGCGCATATCGGCGATGTCGCGCGCCAGATCGGCGGCTTTGCGCTTTTTGCCGAGGCCTTTGGCGATGGCGGCGAGCGCCTTCTTGCCGAGCTTCGCGTCGCCGCAAACAAAACGCGCGCGCGTCAGCGCCATATGTTCCCAGGTCCACGCATCCTCGGCGACGTATTTGGCGAAACCCGCGAGTGCGGACGCGGTCGGGCCTTTCTCGCCGTCGGGACGCAAGCGCAGATCGACCTCGTACAGCGCGCCTTCGGCGGTGGCCACACTCAGCGCCGAAACGTAACGCTGCGCCAGCCGGATGAAATAAAGCGACGGCGGCAAAGGACGCTCGCCATCCGATCGTTCCACACCCGACGGCACGTCGTAGATCGCGATCAAATCGAGATCGGATGTGATGGTCAATTCGCGCCCGCCGAGCTTGCCCAAAGCGATGACAGCAAAAGCGCCGCCCTTCACGTTGCCATGCGCGCGCGCGAATTCGGCTTGCGTGTCGGCGAGCAGGCTGGCGAGTGCGACGTCGGCGATATCGGTGAAGGCGGCCCCGGCCGCGCGCGCGTCGAGCGCCCCTTTCAGCAATTGAACTGCGATCTGGAATTCGCGCTCGTGCTGCCAGCGCCGTACGATGTCGAGGCGATCCTGATAGTCGCGCGCTTGGCCGTTGAGGCGGGCGAGCTCCGCCGCCAACGCATCCTTGTCGCGCGGCGGGGCGAAGAAATCGCCCGACAAAACGGCGTCGAGCAAATGCGTGTGCGTGGCGACTTCCTCGGCGAGTTTGGGGGCGGTGCCCATGATCTCCGCCGTCAAATCGACGAGCGAGGCTTGCGCCTTGAACAGCGAGAACAATTGCACGCCCGCCGGCAGACCTTCCAGGAAACGCGCGAAACGCACGAAGCCCGCATCGGGCTGCGGCGTGCGCGCGAAGGCTTCGACGATGCGCGGCGCGAGATCGGCCAGCAATTCGCGGGCACGCGCCGAGCGCACGCAGCGATAGCGGCCTTGGTGCCAAGCGCGGATTTCCGCGCAAACGCGCGCCGGTTCCGCGAAGCCCAGTTTCGTCAGCGCTTCCAGCGTCGCGGGATCGTCCTCCATCCCGCCGAAATTCAAACCCGAGCCGCCGGGTTTCTCGCTTTCCTCGAACAGCCGCGCATAGCGATCGGCGACCAGGGTGAAATGCGCCAGCAAATCGCGTTCGAAGGATGCGTCGCCGTCATAGCCCATGAACAATGCGATGCGCGTCCAGTCGGGCCCTTGTTCGGGCAATTCCTGGGTCTGCTCGTCGGCGACCATCTGCAAGCGATGCTCGAGCGTGCGCAGGAACGCGTAGGATTTCTTCAGCGCTTCGACGTCGCGCGCGTTCGTGTGGCCCTTGGCGACCAGCGCGTCCATCGCGGCGCACGTGTCCTTCACGCGCAGATCGGGATCGCGTCCCCCCCAGATCAGCTGCTGCGTCTGGGCGAAAAACTCTATTTCGCGAATGCCGCCCTTGCCGGTTTTAACGTTGTGGCCGTGCAGCGCGATCTCGCCGCCGCCGCGATGCGCCTGGATCTGGCGCTTGATCGAATGGATATCCTCGATCGCCGCGAAGTCGAGATGCTTGCGCCACACATAAGGGCGCAGGATCGACACGAAGTTTTCGCCCGCGACGCGATCGCCCGCCACGGGCCGCGCCTTGATCATCGCGGCGCGTTCCCAGTTTTGGCCGATACTTTCGTAATAGGTCTCGGCCGCCAGCGTGGACAGCGCCATCGGCGTGGCCGACGGGTCGGGGCGCAAGCGCAGATCGGTGCGGAACACATAGCCTTCGTCGGTGCGCGTTTCCATGATGCGCACGGCAAGCCGCGTGAGCTTGACGAAAATATGTTGCGCGTCGTCGGGATCGATGCCGCGCACCTTGTCGAGATCGTAGAGCACGATCAGATCGACATCGGAGGAATAGTTGAGCTCGCGCGCGCCCAGCTTACCCATCCCGAGCACGACCAACCCCGAATCCTTGTTCGGGTCCTTGGGATCGGCGAGTTCCAGCCCGTCGCGGCGCGCGGTTTCGCGCAAGGCATGCGCGAAGGCGAGATCGAGGGCGGTCTCGGCCGTATCGGAAATCGCCGCCACGACCTTGGCGAGCGGCCACACGCCGCCGATGTCGGCGAGCGCGATGGTCAGGCTCGCATGGCGCTTCATCGTGCGCAGGGCCGACATCAGGCCTTCGGTCGTCCAGCCCGCCTTGGGCGCTTTGCGGATTTCGCGCAAAAGGGCCGGAAACATTTTGTCCGGCCCTTTCAACAGCAATTCCAGGGCGAATTCGGTGTCGCGGCGGATCAGGGCCGACAAATGGGGCGAATTGCCGAAAATCGCGGCCAAAGCGGGGTGGCCCGTGGCGAGTTCGCGGCAGAAATCGCGCTTCGAATTGGCCGGCAATTCGTCCGCCGCCTCGGCCAAATTCTGGAATTCCCGCGCAGCCGCGTCGTTATCGAAGGGCTTGGGCCATTGGGCCTTCGCAAAACCGGGGTACAATGAGGGCATGTGTCGAATCCGCTCCGAGCCGGGCAGGGTGACCGCCGCCGGGGCCGCGGGTCAAGGTGGGTCGAAGTAAGGTTAGTCGATGAGTCACCCGATCCGGCTGTTTTTCGAAATTCTGGGCACGCTCGCCGCTTTGCTGCTGGTGGGGGCGGGGCTGCTGCTGTGGCGGCTATCGGCCGGGCCGATCGCCGTGCCCTTCGTCACGCCCATTCTGGAGGCCGCTCTGGCGGCCGACGACAGCAGCTACGATGTCGACGTGGGCGAGACGTGGCTCGATTGGTCGGGGCTGAACCAATCGATGGAGCTGCGCATCGTCGGCACGGTGGTGCGCGACCGTCAGGGCAAGGAACTCGTCTCGATCCCGCTCGCGTGGTTGCGCCTGTCCGCGCGCCGGTTGCTGGTGGGCGAGGTGCAGCCCGAAGCGGTGCGCATCGAAGGCTTGCATCTGCGCCTCGCGCGCGACGCCGACGGCGAGATCCGCTTGCAGGAAAGCGACGCGAACGATGCGCCCGTGGCCGAAGGCGGCGTTCTCGGTTTTCTGCTGGGCGAATTGTCCGGCCCGCCCGATCCCGACAAGATGCTGGGCCTGTTGTCGCGCGTCACGCTGACGGGCACGCGGATCGACGTGGAAGACGCGCTGACCGGCCTTTCCGTGTCGCTGGTCGGCGCGCAGGCCGAAGCCGCGCGCGACGATCGCGGCATCGCGTTGTCGGCGTGGCTGCCCGTGCAGTTCGGCCCGCAGCGCATTCCGGTGACGGTCCGCGCGCGCTACGTCGTCCAGAACGAGGAGATCCGTCTGGCCGCCGATATTCCCGGCGTGTGGCTGCCGGGACTTGCCGAACTCGATCCGCGTTTGGCCGTGCTCGCGGGCTTGCGCATGCGCCCGGATATCGGCCTCGACGCCATCGTCAGCGGCGGACGCATCGAGCAGGGGCGCTTGACCTTGCGCGCGCGCGACGCGGTGCTGGCCGATCCCGCCTGGTTCGCGCGCGAAGTGGCGGTGCGCGAGATCGCGTTGGAGGCCAATGTTTCGTCCGATTTCGCCAAGATCGCGATCGAGAAATTCGAGATCGATATGGGCGCGCCGACGATCCGCGTGACCGGCACGGTCGACGACATGCTGCGCAAGCCCGCGATCAAGCTGCGCGCGGATATCCTGGGGCTCGACGTCAAGCGTCTCGTGGAATTATGGCCGCATGCGGCGCCGCCGAACCCGAAGATCTGGATCGCCGACAGCATTCCCCAGGCACGCGTGCCGACGGGCGTGGCGGAATTGGAGATGTCGGCGAAGGATGCGTCTTTCACGGGCTTCGCGCTCGACAAATTCCGCCTGACCTTCGACGTGCGCGACGCGACGGTCGAATTCCTCAAAGGTTTGCCGCCGGTGCGCAACGCGTCGGCGAGTGCGGTTATGGATACGCGCCGCCTCGATTTCAAAATCGCGGCGGGCGAATTGGGCGAGATCAAGGTCCAGGGCGGGACCGTGTCGCTGACCGGCCTCGACAAGAAAGACCAGACCGCGCAGATCGATTTGAACATGACCACGCCGGTGCGCGCGGCGATGCGGCTGATCGACTTGCCCCCGCTCGGCTTCCTCAAGCGCATCGGCGAGGATCCCGAAGGGTACGACGGCAACGGCACGGTGAAGCTCGCGATCGCCTTTCCGCTCGAATCCAATCTGAAACTGGATCAGGTCAATGTGCGCGCCGAAGCGCGCGCGACGGAATTTTTCGCGGCGAAAGCGGTCAAAGATCAGCCCATCGAACACGGCGATTTCAATATCGTCGTCGACGAGAAGGGCATGGATTTGAAGGGGCTCGGCCTTGCGGGCGGCTCGCCCGCCGAAATCGCGTATCGGCGCGAATTCTCCGACACGGCCGACCCGGTGGAACGCGCGACCGCCAAAGGCACCGCCTCGCCCGAAACCCAAGCGCGGTTCAATCTCGATTTTCCCGCCTATCTCGGCGGACCGATCGACGTGGACGTGTCGATGGTCGCCTATCGCGACGGGCGCCGCTTGATCGATCTCGGTCTCGACCTCGCCAACACGACCGTCAAAGTGCCCGAACTCGAATGGACACGCGCGCCCGGCAAGAAGCTGAACGCCAAGATGCGGCTTTCGCTGCGTCGCGACACGCTGGTCGAATTGCAGGGCATCGATGCGGCGGGCGAGGGCATCGCGTTGCGCGGGCGAGTCGGCATGGACGCCGACGGCCGCACGATCCGCGAGGTCGATTTCACGCGCGCCATTCTCGACGGGCGGATGGATCTCGACTCCCTGCGCGTGCGCCGCGATCCCAAAGCGGCGGACGGGCGCGGCAGCGACCGCTACGAGGCGAAAGGCAAGTTCCTCGACGTCGAAACCTTCCTCAAAGACAAATCGCCGCCCGATCCCAACCGCGCCGATTTCGGGCTGCGCGGCGAGTTCGAACGCTTGAAGCTGGGGACCGGGCGCGAATTGCGCGCGGCGTCGATCGACGGTCAGCGCGGACAGCGTCTGTGGGAACGCTTGCGTCTGTCGGCGCAGCTCGATCCCAGCACGCCGACTGCCGCCAGCAACGGCGCCACACCCGCACCCACGCCGCTGCGTGCCAGCGTGCCGTTCCAATTCGATCTCGATCCCGATGCCGACGGGATGCAGCGTTTGGCCGCCAGTTCGCCCGACGCGGGTGCGGTGTTGAAGGCGCTCGACATCACGCCCAACATGGTCGGCGGGCGCTTGGTCGCGCGCGGCAAGACCGATCCCGCGCGTCCCGATCAAGCGATCGCGGGCACGCTGGCGATCGAGAATTTCCGTCTCGTCAACGCGCCGGTGATGGCGAAGCTTCTGTCGGTCGCGCTGTTGACCGGCGTGCTCGACTCCTTGCGCGGCGAGGGGATCGGCTTCAGCCGTCTCGACACCGATTTCGCCTGGGCCGACCCGAAGATCGAGATCAAGGATCTGCGCATGTATGGTGCGTCGATCGGCTTCACCGCGAACGGCGTCGTCGATCTCGAAGCCGATCAGATCGACATCGCCGGTACGATCGTGCCCGCATATGCGGTCAATTCGATCCTGGGGAATATCCCGCTGCTCGGCGATCTTCTGGCGGGCCAACGCGGCGGCGGCATTTTCGCGGCGAATTATACGGCCAAGGGCGCGGCCTCCGACGCCGATGTGCGCATCAATCCGCTGTCCACGCTCGCGCCCGGCTTCCTGCGCCGCTTGTTCGGCGTGTTCGGCGGCGCCAATGCGCCGGCCCCCGCGACCGGCGCGACGGAGAACACGCCGCCGCCCGCACCCATCGATCCCCACGATCCGCGCGGCGGCCAGCCCGGCCGGGATTGAATCTTTAGATGGGCACTTGATCGACGGGATCGTGGAATGCGATGCCGAGCGGCACGAAATGTTTGCCGTTGCGGGTTAGCAGAACAAGATCGTTGGCGCGCGCCGTCGCGGCGATCGCGACATCGGCGAAGCCGGGGTGCTTGCCGGCGGCAATGGCGCGATCCGATATCTTGCCGGCGGTCCGCGCCGTCTTGGAATCGAACGGCAGGATGCGGTTGCCGCCCTGGGCGATAAGCATATCGAGCCATTTGTCGAGTGCTTCCGCACGGGACTTCGATCCCGCACGGCGGAGCTTGGCGATACCTTGTTCGATTTCGGCGATCGTAATTGCCGAGAGGTGAAGCCGATCGGCATTTTCGCGCAGCCATCTCACGATCGTGTCGTCGATCGCTTGT
The DNA here is from genome assembly GCA_965228135.1 of Tagaea sp. Lineage (GTDB taxonomy): Bacteria > Pseudomonadota > Alphaproteobacteria > CACIAM-22H2 > CACIAM-22H2 > Tagaea. The sequence goes on along the minus strand of OZ245798.1, from coordinate 1,249,491 downwards.
CTGCCCGGCGCCAGCAGCGAAACGACCGACGTATCGAGCAGGTAGCCCGCACTCACAGATCGGTCTCGCGCATCGGCGTTCGATCGCGCTCGAATTCGAAGTCGCCGGGAATGGCGAGCAGTAGATCCGCGAAATTGGGCCGCTTGTCGGGATAGATGCGCTTCGCGTCGGCGATGGGCACGAGAACCGCCGCCGGCCGCCCATGGCGGGTGATCGTGGTCGGGCGGCCGTGCTCGGCCGCCTCGATCAACGCCGAAAGTTTCGCCTTCGCGTCGCGGATTTGGACGGATTTCACGCGGCACCTATTGTGACTACATGTGGTCATTATAGGTTCGTCTGCGGCGAATTGCCAGCCCCAACGAAAAACGGCCCCGGATTGCGCCGGGGCCGTCTTCGTTTCGAACCCTTGCGGGTGCGCGTCGCTTAGACCGAGTAGTACATTTCAAACTCGATCGGGTGCGGCGTGTGTTCGAAGGCGTAGATTTCTTCGAACTTCAGGTCGATATACGATTCGATGAAGTCTTCCGTGAAGACGCCGCCGGCCGTGAGGAAGGCGTTGTCCTTCTGCAGGGCCATCATCGCTTCGCGGAGCGAGCCGCACACCGTCGGGACCTTCTTCAGTTCCGCCGGGGGCAGGTCATAGAGGTTCTTGTCCATGGCATCGCCGGGATGGATCTTGTTCTTGATACCATCGAGGCCGGCCATCAGCATCGCGGCGAAGCCGAGATACGGGTTGGCCGACGGATCGGGGAAACGCACTTCGACGCGCTTGGCCTTGGGGCCGGCGCCGAACGGGATGCGGCACGAAGCCGAGCGGTTGCGCGCCGAGTAGGCGAGCAGCACCGGCGCTTCGAAGCCCGGGATCAGACGCTTGTACGAGTTCGTCGACGCGTTGGTGAACGCGTTGATCGCCTTGGCGTGCTTGATGATGCCGCCGATGTAGAACAGCGCCGTTTCCGACAGGTCCGCGTAGCCGTTGCCGGCGAAGAGCGGTTTGCCCTTCTTCCAGATCGACTGGTGGACATGCATGCCCGAACCGTTGTCGCCCTTGATGGGCTTCGGCATGAACGTGGCCGTCTTGCCGTACTGGGCGGCGACGTTATGGACGACGTACTTGTAGATCTGGCACTGGTCGGCGGCCTTCACCATCGTGGTGAACTTCGCGCCGAGCTCGTGCTGCGAGGGCGCCACTTCGTGGTGGTGCTTCTCGATGTCGAGACCCATGTCCTTCATGATCGTCAGCATCTCGGCGCGCAGGTCCGATTCCTGATCGACCGGCGGAACCGGGAAGTAGCCGCCCTTGATCTTCGGACGGTGACCCAGGTTGCCGTCCGGATAGACCTTGTCGGTCACGTACGGGCCTTCGATCGAATCGATTTCGACCGAGGTCTTGTTCATCGACACCTTGAAGCGGACGTCGTCGAACACGAAGAATTCGATTTCCGGACCGAAATACGCCGTGTCGCCGATGCCGGTTTCCTTGACGTAGGCTTCGGCCTTCTTGGCGATGCCGCGCGGATCGCGGTTATAGGGCTGGCCCGTGCCGGGTTCGTAAATGTCGCACATGATCGTCATCGACGGCTGCGCCGCGAACGGATCCATCACAGCGGACGTCGGGTCGGGGATCAGCGTCATGTCGGATTCGTTGATCGCCTTCCAGCCGGCGATCGACGAACCGTCGAACATCAGGCCTTCTTCGAACACTTCCTCGGTGATCGTCTCGACCGCATGGGCGAGATGCTGCAGCTTGCCGCGCGGATCGGTGAAGCGCAGGTCGACGTATTTGCAGCCGTTGTCCTTGATCTTTTTCAGGACTGTCTTGGGATCCGACATAGTCTTCTTCCTGTGGTTTGCCCGACGGTCCCTACCGCCGGGCGGGTTGAAACGTTCGATCAGACGGCGTCAGCACCACGCTCGCCGGTGCGGATGCGGACGACTTCTTCGATGGTGGAGACGAAAATCTTGCCGTCGCCGATGCGGCCCGTATGGGCGGCGCGCTGGATCGCTTCGATCGCGCGCTCGACCAGATTGTCCTCGAGTACGACTTCGAGCTTCACCTTGGGCAGGAAGTCGACGACGTATTCCGCCCCCCGATAAAGCTCGGTATGGCCCTTCTGGCGGCCGAAGCCCTTGGCTTCGACGACCGTGATGCCTTTCAGGCCGATTTCGTTGAGCGCGTCCTTCACCTCGTCGAGCTTGAAGGGCTTGATGATCGCTTCGATCTTTTTCATGAGGTTCAGGACGCTGCTACGTTGGAGAGAGAAGGTAGGCGAGTGCGACGAAACCCCGGGGGACGCCCGGTGCCATGCCCCTTACAAAGCACGGGCCGTGCCAGGACCGGCGGAAAATCGACGGCGCGGACTCACGGATTCGCGATCGGCCGCCCAGAAAAGCGGCCGTATTTCGTTCAAAAAATAGGCAATTCGCCCATTCATTGAGCGGCCTTGGTGCCGCGGCGCGCCAAAGTTTCCCGAATGCGGCGCATCGCCTCGCGAATGTTCTCGACCGAATTGGCGTAGGAGAAGCGCAAGTAACCGTCGCCATGCGCGCCGAACGCCGTACCCGACAGCACGGCCACGCCGGCTTGTTCCAGGAACAGGGTTTCGGCTTCGCGGCTGTTGAGGCCCGTGCCCTTGATGTTGGGGAAGGCGTAGAAGGCGCCGCCGGGCTCGACGCAGGAAATGCCGGGCACGGCGTTGAGCTCGTCGACGATCACGCGCCGGCGTTCGGCGAAGGCGGCGACCATTTTGTGGACGGCATCTTGCGGCCCGTCGAGGGCGGCGATGCCCGCGAACTGCGCCGACGCGTTGACGCAAGAATGGCAGTTGATCGCCAGACGTTCGGCCTGGGCCACGATCGATTTGGGCCACACGGAGTAACCCATGCGCCAGCCGGTCATCGCGTAGGTCTTCGACCAGCCGTCGAGCAGGATCAGACGGTCGCGGATTTCCGGATAGGACAGCAGCGACACATGTTCGCGGCCGTCATAGGTCATCTGGCCGTAGATCTCGTCCGACATGATCGCGACATGCGGATGCTTGGCGAGACCCGCGACCAGCTTGTCGATCTCGGCCTTCGGCGACACGCCGCCGGTGGGGTTGGCGGGCGAGTTGACGATCAGCAAGCGCGTGCGCGGCGCGATGCGCGACAGCACGTCGTCGGCGGTGAAGGCGAAGCCGTTCTTTTCGAGCAGCGGCAGCGGAACCGGCGTGGCGCCCGAGAATTTGATGACGCTTTCGTAGATCGGGAAGCCCGGATTCGGATAGACGATCTCCGCCCCCGGCTCGCCGAACATCATGATCGCGAAGAACATCGTGACCTTGCCGCCGGGCACGATCAGCACGTTGCCGGGATCGATCTCGACCTTCAGACGCTTATGGATGTCGCGGGCGACGGATTCGCGCAACGGCAGGATGCCGTTGGCCGGCGTGTAGCCGTGATGGCCGTCGCGCAGGGCCTTCACGGCCGCTTCGACGATATGTTCGGGGGTGAGGAAATCCGGCTGCCCGATGCCCAGATTGACGATCGACTTGCCCTTGGCTTCCAACGCCTTGGCGCGCGCCAGCACTTCGAACGCGGTTTCGGTGCCAAGGCGCGACATGCGCTCGGCCAATTGCATGGACATATTTGCGTCTCCCCAGGGGGCCCCCTCGAACTTTCTGGGCCACTGGGTAGCATGTCCGGCCGTCCGCCGGTAAGCCTTGCGTTGCGGTGGCGGGGGGGCTAAAAACCGCCCCGCTGTGGCGGGCGTAGCTCAGTTGGTAGAGCACCTGGTTGTGGTCCTGGTTGTCGCGGGTTCGAGCCCCGTCGCTCGCCCCAGCCTTCCCACCGGTTCCGCCGGTCGGGAAGAAGAATTGCGGTTTGGGGTCATGCAGTTGCCCCTTTTCGCGCGGGGGGCCTACACTCCGCCGCAATCATGCCGCCCCGTCCGCCAAAATACGCGAAAGTCAGCCAAACCGATCTCGACGCGGCGATAAAGCTGCACGAGCGGCTTGTGGCCAAACAGACCGGCGGGCGGCGCTTGGCCTATCCGTTCCACACGCTCGAGCGGCTGGTCTTCGCCAATAAGAATATCGCCGAATCCGAATTCGTCGGCAGCCGGATGGAAGAGGCGGATTTCCAAGGCGCCAAGCTCGAACGCGCGAATTTCTTTGGCGCCAATCTCACCCGCGCGAATTTCCGGGGTGCGGATCTGCAACGCGCCGATCTGCGCGGGGCGAGTTTGAAAGGCGCCAATCTCGAAAACGCGAATTTGCGTCAGGCCGATATCCGCGACGGCTTCATCATCGTGCCCGACGACAACGGCAATTTCGATTTCGCCAGCGCGCAGCGCCGCTCGGCCGAAATCGACGACGCGTCGTTCAGCCGCGCCAACCTGACCGAAGCCAAAGTCGCGCGCGCCTTCGGAAGGCGCACCGATCTTTCCAACGCGATCATGCGCAACGCCAATCTCGCGGGCGCCGATTTCTCGAATTCGGATCTGACCGGCGTGGTGCTGACAGGGGCGGATCTCACCGAGACCAATCTTTCGAACTGCATTCTGCAAGGGGCCGTGCTCGCCGGCGCGTTCCTCAACAAGACCAATCTCGACGGTGCCGATCTCACCGCCGCGCAATTCTCGAAAAAGGATTTCGAGAAGACCGACACCAGCAAGGCGATCCTGCCGAAATCGCTCGACGATATCGGGATGAAGCTGGGCGAGATCGTGCTGAACCATTTCGACTGGCTGCAAACCGCCGGATCGAAGGGCGCGCAAGCCGTGCTCGATTCCGTCGACCTGACCGGCATCGACGCCAACGGCGTCAATTTCTCGGCCGCACGGATGAAGCGCACGACCTTGATCGACGCCAAGCTCGACAGCGCCAAATTCCAGATGACCGATATGACCGGTTCGAACCTCGCGGGCGCGCAGTTGGAATCGGCCGATCTGCGCGGTGCCACGCTCGACAAATGCATTCTCAACGGCGCCGACCTGTCGAACGCCGACCTCACCGCGATGCCGCTGCCCACGACCGCGACGGGAAGCTGGCCCACGCGTATGCGCGGTGCCCAGCTCCATCGCGCGAATTTGCGTGGCGCCAAGCTCGCGGTGTGCGACTTTTCGGAATCGATCATGCGGCAGGCGGATTTCCGCGGCGCCGATCTGACCGATTGCAAGTTCACCGATTGCGATGTGACCGGCGCGGATTTCCGCGACGCCAAGATCGATGGGACGGATTTTCGCGGCGCCATCGGCCGCATCTAGGAGAGTAAGACAAAATGCCCAAGCTGCTCGGAATCGCGGGTTCGTTGCGCGCCAAATCCTTCAATCGCATGCTTTTGGCCTACGCGGCCAAGACCGCGCCGGAAGGCACGACGGTCGAGATTTTCGATCTGAAGCCGATTCCGTTCTTCGACCAGGACGTCGAGGCGCAAGGCTATCCCGAGGCGGTCGCCAAGCTGCATGCGGCGGTGGGGGCGGCGGACGGCGTGCTGATCGCGACACCCGAATATAATTCCGGCATTCCCGGTGTGTTGAAGAACGCGCTCGATTGGATGTCGCGTCCGCCGGGCAAGTCGAACTGCGCGGGCAAGCCGGTGACGGTCATGAGCACCTCGCCGGGCGCTTCGGGCGGCATTCGCGCCCAAGTGTCGATTCTGCCGGTGCTGACGGGGATGGGCATGTTGCCGTTGGTGGGTGCCGCCGCGGCCGTGCCCAATGCCGGGGCTTCGTTCGACGTGGACGGCAACCTGACCGACGATCGCGCGAAGACGGTGGTGGCCGGTCAGCTCAAAGCCTTCGCGACGTGGATCGAACGGCTCAAGCGATAAACTTGATCTCGCGCACCAGTTTGTCGCGGATCGCGTCGCGAAAATCGGTGTAGTCGCGGGCGGGCACGACGAAGGCGCCGGGTCCGCCGACGACGTAAAGCCGATAATAGGCTTCGAGATCGGGTTCCTCGTTGAGGATCGGCAAGCCGTTGATCGCGATGCCGGCGGCCAGCGCATCCTCGCGCGCGGCCAGCACGTTGCGCCCTTGGTTCGAAGCACCGTCGCCCGACACGTCGATCACTTGGCGTCCGGCCTGATAGGGACAATCGTTCAGCGTATCGTAGGCGAAGTCGAGCGCGTCGCCGATCGCGGTGGCGCCGCCGATCACCAAGCGCGGCGCCATCTCGCATTCCTTGGCGTATTCCTCCAGCGCCTCCGGGGCCGCGATGCGGCGCCATTCCATGTTGATCGTGTGCGTCTTGGCGTTGGCGAATTCGAACATCGCGACCGCGATGGCGCCGACCCGGCCCGACCCGATCGCGTCGGCGACCGACGGGTGGCGGAACGCGGCGGCGTAGCCTTCCATCTGAAGATAGAATTCGTCCATCGACACCGAGCTGGATGAATCGATGGCGAGTACGAGCGCCACATCCACGGGATGGGAGGCGGCCTTGGCGGGCAGGGCGGCCGATGCAAGGCCGGCGGCGATGAAGTGGCGGCGATTCATGGGGCGGGAAAATTACGCGCGCAATATGGCATGATCGGGGCGATGACGACGATTTTACCCAGTTGCGCCGAAATGGCGGCGATCGACCGTGCGTCGGTCGAAGCGGGCGTGCCGAGCCTGCGCTTGATGGAAAACGCCGGGGCGGCGGTTGCCCGGCATCTGGGGGCACGGTTCAAACGCGGCACGGTCGCGGTGCTGTGCGGGCCGGGCAATAACGGCGGCGACGGGTTCGTGGTCGCGCGGCATTTATTCGATGCCGGCTGGCCGGTGCGCGTCGGCCTGCTGGGCGAGCGCAATGCCTTGCGTGGCGATGCGGCGGCGATGGCGGCGCTCTGCCCGGTGGAGATCGAGACCATCGCGCCCGATCTGATCGAGCATGCGTCGCTGATCGTCGATGCGCTGTTCGGTGCCGGGCTGTCGCGGGATTTGGAAGGGGCGGCCCTTACGCTCGTGCGCGTGCTCGACCATCGCGCCACGCCGATCGTGGCGATCGATGTGCCGAGCGGCGTGTCGGGCGATACCGGCGACGTGAAAGGCGGGGCGGCGAAGGCGGACCTCACCGTCACGTTCCACCGCCCCAAGCCCGGCCATTTGCTGCTGCCGGGGCGCGAACTCTGCGGCGAATTGGTCGTCGTCGATATCGGCATTCCCGATGTGGTGCACGAAGTTGTGAAGGTCGAGACCTTCGCCAACACGCCCGAACTTTGGCGCGGCGTTCTGCCGGTCCCGGGCGCGCAGACCCATAAATACGAACGCGGCCACGCGTTGATCGTCGGCGGCGGCGAATTGACGGGTGCTGCGCGCCTTGCCAGCGAAGCTTGTTTGCGGGCGGGGGCGGGCTTGGTCACGCTCGCGGCACCGGATGCCGTCACCGATATGTTGCGCGTCGCATCGCCGGCGGCGGTGATGGTACGCGACCTGAAGCAGTTCGACGAATTGCTGGCCGATAAACGGCGCAATGTCGTTCTGCTCGGCCCCGGCAACGGTGCCGACGCGGCGTGCCGGGCCCGCATCGAAGCGGTGCGCAAAGCGGGGCGCGCTTGCGTGCTCGATGCCGATGCGCTGCGCGTTTTGTCGCCGCTCGATATTCGCCTGACGCGCGACTTCGTCATCACGCCGCATGACGGCGAATTCGTGCGGATGTTCCCCGATCTTGCGAAAGGCGATCGACTGTCGCGCGCGCGCGCCGGTGCGGCACGTTCGGGCGCGATCGTCGTGTTGAAGGGCGCCGATACGGTGGTCGCACATCCCGATGGGCGCGCGGCGATCGCGGCGAACGCGCCGCCCTGGCTGGCGACCGCCGGTTCGGGCGATGTTCTCGCCGGCACGATTTCCGGGCTGATTGCACAAGGAATGGACGCATTCTTTGCGGCCTGTGCGGGCGTGTGGTTCCACGGCGATGCCGCGTCCATTCACGGGCCGGGCTTGATCGCCGACGATCTTCCGCTTCGCATTTCGCAATCGCTGGCGCCGTTTCTCCGCGCGGCGAACGGGTTAAAAAATTCTTCGACGAAATTACCGCGAGACGGTAGCTAAACGCCGCGAACCGCAACGTTTCGTCCGATCCGCGACAATCGCGCCCTTGTGCTTGTCATGGACGCGGCTCATTTAAAACGCATGGACCATCCTCTGTTCATGGCGACGTGTTCCGTGCTCGGCGCCGAGCATGCGGCCGCCCGCGCTTTGGCGCGCGCGGTGCAATCCGACGATTCCGACGATTGGCTGCTCGCCAAGGAATTGCTGTCCTCGCTGCCCGACGCGCAATGGGCGGCGATCAAGTTCTGCCTGCAATCGACACCGCCCGACGACGGCGCTTTAACGCATTAGTTCCGCCATAATTTCGCCGCTTGCCTCGCCAAGGGGGCCAAGCGACACTTTCGGGCGATGAGCGAAACGCGCGTCCCGAATTCCTTCGTCGCCCGCCTGAAAGAGGCGTGGCGGGATTTATCCTCCACCGCCCGCGCGGCGGTCGGCGGCACGCGTGCACCACATCCCGACCTTGCCGACGACGATCTGGAGCCCTTGCGCGCGCGCATGCGCGATTGCCTGGAGGGCAAAGGCGGGGAGGCGAGTGCCCGCCAGCGCGCGGTCGAACTCGGCCGGCTTTATCTCGATCTGTCCGAGACCGGGCGCAAGCGCTTCATGTCGCTGATCGCGACCGAATTCGATTTCGATCGTGCGGCGGCGGAGAAAGCGGCGGCGGCGGCCCTTGCGGCGTGGAAGAACGGCACGTCCGCATCGCGCGCGAAAGCCGAGATCGCGTTGAAGCGTTCGCTGGAAGCGCCGCGTGCGCGGTTGCTGCAGCAATTCTCGGCCTTGCCCGAGGGCGTGAAATTCCTAGTCGATCGCCGCGCCGAATTGCTCGATTGGTCGCGCGAGATGCCCGAACTCGCCGGGCTCGAAGCCGATCTCAAGGATCTGCTGGTCGCGTGGTTCGATCTGGGCTTCCTCGAATTGCGCCGCATCACCTGGGAAAGCCCGGCGGCGTTGCTCGAAAAACTCGCCGAGTACGAAGCCGTGCACGCGGTGCGCGATTGGAACGATCTTAAAAACCGCCTCGACGGCGATCGGCGCTATTTCGCCTTCTTCCATCCGCGCATGAAGCTGGAGCCTCTGATTTTCGTCGAGGTGGCGCTGGTCAAGGGGCTTGCGGGCGACGTGCAGGCGTTGCTCGACGAGAATGCGCCGCTGGGCGATCCGCGCGCGGCCGATACGGCGATTTTCTATTCGATCACGAATGCGCAGCGCGGTCTTGCCGGGATCTCCTTCGGCGGATTCCTGATCAAGCGCGTCGTCGGCGAATTGCAGGGTGCGTTCCCCAATCTCAAAACCTTCGCCACGCTGTCGCCCGTGCCCGGCTTCCGCAAATGGCTCGATCGCCAATTCGCCGATGGGGCGAAGGGATTGCTGACGCGCGACGAGCGCGCGGCGCTGGCCGCCGCGTTGAAGGGCGATGTCGACAGTCCGGTGGCGAAGGGCGATCTCAAGCGCGTGCTGGCCGACGATTCGTGGGCGACGAACAAGAATCTCGCCAAGGCGATGGAAGCGCCGCTTGCGCGTGCCTGTGCCGTGTATCTCACCAAGGCCAAGCGCGGCGACGGTCGCGCGTTGGATCCCGTCGCGCATTTCCATCTGTCGAATGGCGCCAGGCTCGAGCGCATCAATTGGGGGGCGGACCGATCGCCTAACGGTTTGCGCCAATCCGCCGGGCTGATGGTCAATTATCTCTATAGCCTCGCGGAAATCGAATCGAACCACGAGGCCTATGCGACCGACGGCACGATCGCGACATCGTCCGCGGTGCGCGGGATATTGAAATAGCGTCGTTATTTTGTCGCTAGGAGCAGCGCTTGTTGCGCCGTCTCGACCGGCAACAGCAATGTACGCTCGCCGATCGGGCAGTCGATGAAGCCGAATTTACGATAGAAGCCCGCAGCGACATCATCGATCGCATGCACGAGCAAGCCGCGGATGCCGATCTCGGTTGCGCCGTTCAGCATCCGGCCGATCGCTTCCTGCAACATGCCCGAGCCGATACCGCGCCCTTCGAAATTCCGGTCGGTCGCGAGCCGGCCGAGTACGACCAGCGGAATTTCTTTTGGTGTCGATCGCTGGAGCGGCTTCGGAATGGTTTCGCGTCCAACCCCGCCGGAGGCGAGCGTGTAATAACCGACGACGCGATTGCCGTAAGCGACGACATATGTTCGTGCCGTCTTTCCTTCGCTCGTTAACGCCTTCTTCTTCAGCCAAACGTCGAGCTCTTCGCGCGAGCAGTTGAAACTGCTCAAATCGTGCGTCGACGCAATGGCTTCGGGTGCGCGGAATTGGGGCCCCCCGGCGGGTAGTGGTGTTACGGTTTCTGCCATGGAGGCCTCCTATTCAAAAGTTTTATGAGCGCATCGTTGGGTGGTGGTGGGTTGTCGAAAATTTGAATAAATCCGTTGTATTGCTTGGTGTTTAGCTCGAAGAATTTTTGGTCCAGCAATACATTCTCGGCTTTTTGGCGCGTTGCTTCGATGATGAAGTCGGTGCGCGTTTTCTGGCTTAGGGAAGCGGCGTGATCGATCAAACTGCGCCAGGATTCCGTTGCGCGTAGATTGATAACCACATCGCGGCGATCATGACGGCTCGATACCGGCCGTCGACGGACGGCGACATTATTCATCTTGAAACCTCAATGGTTATTTTGTGCACTCACTGTATATACAGATGTGTTGCTGTTGTCAACACAAGTGAGTTTCGATGTGTACACATGAGAATAATCGGCTTTCAAAGCATTGTGACGGCTGCGATTTTACGTGCATACGGACGTGTCCTATCCGTTCTTGCGCATGTGACGAAGTGACGCTGGGCATCTTCATCGCAAGTGATTAGCTTCGCGCCCATGAACCTACTTAAGACAATCCGATTCATCGCGCTGGGCGCCATCGTCGGCCTGGGCGCCGCGTGGGGCTATCATTTCTGGCAAGGGGCCAACGCGCCCGATCCCGCGTCGCTGGCCGGCGATGCGATCGGCGGATCGTACGAACTGGTCGACCAGAACGGTGTGATGCGTCGCGACACGGATTTTCGCGGTAAGTTCGTAATGATCTATTTCGGCTTCACCTTCTGCCCGGATGCCTGCCCGACGGCGCTGTTGGGCATGGCGCAAGCGCTCGACGATCTCGGCCCGCTTGCGGACCGCGTGCAGCCGATCTTCGTGTCGATCGATCCCGATCGCGACACGGTCGCGCAGATGAAATCCTATGTCGAAGCGGTCGATCCGCGTTTGATCGGCCTGACCGGTTCGGCGGCGCAGGTCGCGACGGCCGCGAAGGCCTATCGCGTGTTCTATCGCAAGGTCACGCCGCCGGGCATGAGCGACTATCTGATGGATCACACGTCGCTGATCTATCTGATGGGGCCGGACGGCAAATATCTCGACCATTTCAGCCACGAAACGCCGGCCGACAAAATCGCCGAGCGGCTGCGCCGCCGCATCCGATAGAACGTCGCTAGGCTGCCTGCACCGAATCGAGGAACGCGGCGACCGCCCGGCTGAGTTCGCCGTTCTTGTCGGACACGCGCTGCGAGGCGTCGAGCACGACGCCGGAGCTCGACCCCGTGCGTTCGGCCGCGTCGCGCACGCCGTTGATGGCGCGGTTGGTGTCTTCCACGCCTTGGGCGGCCTGTTCGACGTTGCGTCCGATCTCGCGCGTCGCCGCGCTTTGCTCCTCGACCGCCGCCGAAACGGCCGCCGTCATCTGCGAGATGCCGCGCACCGCTTCGCCGATCGCGGTCATCGCCTCGACGACGCCGTCGGTGCGCTGCTGGATCGTTTGGACCTGGGCGGCGATTTCGCTGGTCGCCTGCGCGGTCTGCGAAGCGAGCGTTTTGACTTCGTTGGCGACAACGGCGAAACCCTTGCCCGCTTCGCCCGCGCGCGCGGATTCGATCGTGGCGTTGAGCGCCAGCAAATTCGTTTGCCCGGCGATCGTGTTGATGAGCGTGACGACGCTGTCGATCTTCTTCGCGGCTTCGCTAAGCTCGCGCACGCGCTGCTCGCTTTCGCCGGCGAGTGCCGCCGTCTTGCCCGCACTTTCGGTCGAGTTGGCGAGCTGGCGCGAAATCTCGGCGATCGACGCGGCGAGTTCCTCGGAGGCCGAGGCGACCGTCTGCACGTTGGACGAGGCTTCGTTGGCGCCCGACGCCGCGGCGACGGCGAGTTGCAGCGCGTCGGACGAAATCTTGGTCAGATCGCCGGCCGTGCCTTGCAGGCTCGACACCGACTCCCCCGTGGTCTGGATCATGCCGGCGACCGTGGCGCGGAAATCGTCGGTCAGCCGGCGGATCTTCCGGCCGCGTTCGAGATCGGCCTGCTGGCGGGCCTGGGCTTGCGCTTCCAGCTCGCGCTGGCGCACGAGATTGTCGCGGAAGGCAACGAGCGCGCGGCCGAGATCGGTCACTTCGTCCTTGCCGGCGACGGTGACGGCGATATTCGTGTCGCCGGCGCTGAGCTTGGTCATCTCGCCCGTGATGTGAACGAGCGGACGCGCGATGGCGGCGGCGATCAGCATGGCGAGCGCCACGACGACGATCGCGATCATGGCGATGGAGATGCCGATCGTCGCACGCAAGCTCGCGAGGCGGCTCGCGGCGGCGGCAAGCTGCGTCTCGGCCTGGGCCAGTTCGAGCTTGAGGATATCCTCGATGACCCGATCGATCGCGGCGTAGGCCTGACTCATTTTCGGCGTCACCGTCGCGCGATGGTGGATCGACGCGGCCAGCGTCTCGAACGAATCCGTGTATCGCTTGAGATTGGCGAGCAGGGGAGCTGCGGCGGCGGCCGGTACGCGCCCGCGGATCGCGCTTTCCAGTGCGGCGGCCGATTTGCCGAAAAGATCGAGATCCGCCTGTTGTTCGCGCAGCATGAAATCCTTTTCGTTGCGGCGCAGCTGGAGGAGGTCGCTCGTCAGCGCGTCGGCCGACATTTTCTCAAGCGTTTCCTCGATCGTCCGGGCCGCGGTTCGCATCGCGGCCCATTTGCCGTCGTCCGCCGTCAGGCCGATGTCGCGCTGCGTTTTGACCACGTCGTCGAACGCCGTGCGGTAATTGGCGAAATCGCCGTCGACGCGCGCGTAAAGCGCGCCAAGTTCGCCCGTGACGCCGGTCTTCAAGCCCTCGACGCGGTTGCGCGCGGCCTCGAGCGATTTGGCGTGCATCTCGGCGTAGCGCAGCTCTTTGCGCAGCAGGAAGTCCTTCTCGTTGCGGCGCAGCTGCAGCAATTCGGCGTCGAAGCGCAAAATCGCTTCTTTGCGCGCGGCCGTGCGTTCTTCGATCTGTTGAACCTCGGCGAGGATGCGTTCTTGGAACAGGAACAGCGCACCGACCGCGACGAAGCCCGCGACCGCGATCGCGCAGATGATGCCGAGCTTTCCGCGCATGCGTAATTGCGAGAGTAGCGACGCGAAGAATTTCATGGCCCGGCCCCTTATCGAAGGCGCACCGCGCGAAGACGCGGCGACAGATCGACCGCTTACAGGCGGCGAATGAACGCAGCCTGAACCAAGGATAAGCCGATTTTCGAATTGTGAAGACGCGTGCGCTTTCGAAGATGCGCCCGGATGACCGAAGGTCGTACTGAATATGCGATTCGCGCCGAAGCTGCGGGCCGCGTCAGACCGTAACGTCGAGCTGCATGCCGCGCCCTTGGCGTGCGGCGGCCCCGCGCGCGGCGACGGAAAGCACCGAGTTCGTCAGGCTGTCGCCCGCGCGCCCGGTTTCGGAGGACGACTTGCTGTCGCGCGAATTCTCCGTCTGGCCGGTCGCTTGCGCGCCCGACGATGTTTGCGTCTGCTGAACGACGTTGACCGTGCGCTGTGCCGCCGACGCCGCGACCTGCTGGAACACGTTGGTTCCGGTCTGCGCCTGATTGGTGGCGAGCTGTTGCTGCAAATACGGATTGCGCAACAAAACGCCGCCGCCCGGTGTGGCGATCATTTCCATGGCTTAGAGAATACCACCGGCGGGGCGTCCCCTCAAGCTAGCGCCCTGGCCGCCAAACCCGCCACCCGGTCCAGGAATATTTGCGGGGTGGCGGCGATTTGGGCGGGGTCGAACCAGCCCGCCTCGTGCACGTCGTCGCCGGCTTTGGGCACGCCGTCGACATAGCGGCACAGCACCGCGACCAGCACGTAATGGAATTTGAGATTGCCGTCATCGTCGCGCACGATCACGTCGAACGCGTCGATCGCGCGCAAGGCTTCGGCGCGCACGGTGGTTTCCTCGGCGAGCTCGCGGATCGCCGCGTCCATATAGGTCTCGCCCGGTTCGATCTTGCCGCCGGGGAAGCCCCAGCGCCCCGGATCGGGCGGGTTGGCGCGGCGCACCAGCAGCACGTTGCCCGCATGGGGCACGATCGCGATAGCGGCGGGGCGCGGTTGGAACATGGCGCCTTGGGTACCTTGACAAGCCCGACCCGGACAAGCACCGTGCGCGCGATGGTTCCCGCCAGGGATTGAATGGGAACGCGGCGCGGGTTCTTCGGAACCTTCATCCGCGGCTGCCCCCGCAACTGTAAGCGGCGAGCCGGATTGTCACATTGCCACTGGCGCGGAACGCCGGGAAGGCGACATTCCGGCGACGACCCGCGAGCCAGGAGACCTGCCATCGTCGTCGGTCACGTGCGAGCGCACAGGGCGGGGTGTCCCGGTGCGACAAGGCGGAAAGCGAAATCCGTCCTCTCGTCTGTGGCGAACCGAAACAGGGGTTCCGCCCGAAATGTCTGAAGAGTCTCCATCGCCAACATTGGACGTCTGCAACCGGTGTCGTCCGCCGGGCTGGGAAGGTCCGCTCGAAGAGCGGCCGGGCCGCAAATTCGCGCAAGCCATCGACGCCGAACTCGCCAAGCGCGGATTGGGCGACGTGCATCGGCGCGACATCTATTGCCAAAGCCAATGCACGCGCGCCTGCACGGTCGCGTTCGCTGGCGGGGCGCAGCGCTTCACCTTCCTGTTCGGGGATCTCGATCCCGCGAAACATGCGGGCGACGTGATCGACGCCTTCCTGATGTATCGCGACCGCGCCGACGGATTCCTCGATCGCAAAGAACGGCCCGAGCCGTTGCGCGCCGGAATCCTCGCCCGTATCGCGCCGCCCGGCTGGTCGGGACCGCTGGTCCTCGATCAAAAGCCTAGCGTCTAGTTTTGTTATAGTATAACAATTCTCTCCCGAAGGGACAGAAACATGCAGTTCCGTATTCTCGCGGCCGCCGCCGCCCTCGCTTTGGCACCCGTCGCGGCCGATGCGCAAACCCGCCCGCTCGTCGTCGGGCAAGGCTTCCTCACCGACTCCCTCGACCCAGCCCAGGGTGTCGCGGGCTGGGCGCTGCAGTCGCATGGCGTGGCGGAGACGTTGTTCACCGTCGATCGCCAAGGCCGCATCGTGCCGAACCTCGCCGAGACCGTGCGCCGCGACGGCGAAAGCTTCGTCATTCGTTTGAAGCCCGCGCTCAAATTCGCCGACGGTTCGCCCTTGGACGCGAACGCGCTGAAAGCCTCGCTCGAGCGCGCGACGAAGGAAAATCCGCGCGCGCGCGGTCAGATCGGCACGCCCACGCTCGACGTGCTGAACGCGCTCGAACTTCGTTTGCGCCCCGAACGCCCCGTCGCGGCGATCGAAAGCGTGCTCGCGGAGTTTCCGCTCGCGATCCATAAATTCGACGGCACGAATGCGAGCATGACCGGCCCGTTCCGCGCGGTCGAGTTCAAGCGCGGCGAAAGCTTGCGCTTGGAGCCGAACCCGTTCTATCGCGAGGCGGCGTCGCGCCCCAACGTCACGATCCGGCGCATCGGCGACGCGCAGACATTGGCCCTCGGGCTTGAAAGCGGCGAGGTCGATATCGCCTTCAATCTGGCGCCCGAAACGCTGCCGCGGTTGAAGCGCCGGCCGGAACTGACGATCAAGTCGACGCCGGTCGCCTACCAATACATGGCGATGTTGAACACGCAGCGCGCCCCGTTCGACGACGTGAAAGTGCGCCAAGCGGTCGATCTCGCGATCGATCGGTCGATGCTGGTCGCCGCCGCCAATGGCGGCGAGCCCGCGACCGGTATGTTCCCGCGCGTTTTCCCCTTCGCGTCCGAAGCCCCGCGTAAATTCGACGCGCGCGAAGCCGAAAAGCTGCTCGACGAAGCGGGCTGGAAGGCCGCGGCGAACGGCCAACGCATGAAGAACGGCCAAGCCCTCGAATTCACGCTGACGACCTATCCGCAGCGCCCCGATCTGGTCACCATCGCGCCCGTCATTCGCGCGAGCTTGGAGCGTATCGGTTTCCGCGTGCGCATCGAAGTGACCGAGGCGATCACGCCGCAGCTTCAAGCCAAGCGCTATGACGCCGCGTTGTGGGCGATGCATGCGGCCCCCGGCGGCGACGGCGCCTTCGTGTTCGAGCAATATCTGCGCTCGACCGCCGCGACCAACTTCATGTCGTTCGCCAACGCCCAAGTCGATACCGCACTGGATCGTTTGCGCGAGATCGATGCCGCACCCGCGCGCGCCACGGCGTTGAAGGGGATCGAGCAGCTTGTGTTCGCGCAAGCGCCGGTCGTCTATCTGATGACGCCGGTCTGGCATGTCGGCTTGTCGAAGCGCGCGGCTTCCTACGTGCCATATCCGTCCGACTATTACGTGTTGCGCGCCGATCTGCGCGCGAACCCATAAATGCCGCGCGCGGCGATCGCGGAAGGTTTGCGGGCCCTGCTGTTGCTGTGGCTCGCAAGCCTCGCCGCGTTCGCCGTGGTGCGCGCGATGCCCGCCGATCCGGCGGTGTTGAGCCTCGTCGCGTTCGGCCAAGCCGCCGATCCCGACACGGTCGCGGCCCTCCATCGCGAATGGGGCCTCGATCAAGCTTTGCCGCTGCAATACGCGGCGTGGCTCGGCGATTTCCTGACCGGCGATTGGCGGCGTTCGTTCAAGACGGGCGCGCCGATCCTCGACGAATTCGCCAAGCGCTTGCCGGTCAGCCTGATCGTCGGCTTCGGCGGTTTGTTCGTCGCGTTGTTGGCGGTGGGGCCGCTCGCGCGCGGGGCCGCCAAACGCCCGAACGGTTGGGCGGCGCGTGTGCTCGATGCCGCCACGCTGGGGGCGCAAGCCATCCCGGCTTTTTGGCTGGGCTGCTTGCTGCTGTGGTTCTTCGCGGTCGAATTGCGCGTCATCGACGTGCTGGGCGAAGGGCCCGCGCGCTATGTGCTGCCGATCCTGATCGTCGCGTTCACGGGGCTCGGGCCGCTGGCGCAAGTCTATCGCGCCGGTCTCGCCGAAGTGAGCCGCGCCGATTATTTCCGTACGGCGCTGGCCAAGGGCGCGGATCCCGACACGGCGCTGGAAGCGCAAGGCGGGCGATACGCGCGCCTCGGCCTCAGCGCCGCACTCACCGCCGAAGCGGGCTGGGTCGTCGGCGGGACCGCCGTCGTGGAAGTCGTGTTTGGCCTGCCGGGCCTGGGCACGTTCCTGGTCGATAGCATCGCCGTGCGCGATTACTTCGTGCTGCAAGCCTATATCGTCGTCGCGGCGGCGTGGATGCTGGCGATCGCCTTCGTCGCGGCGGGTGCGCGCCATCTTCTGGACCCGCGGCTGCGCTGATGTCGCATCATGCGCCCGCCATCGTCGAACGTCGCTTGTGGGTGCTGCCGGCACTCGCCGGCACGGCGTTGATTTGCGCGCTGTGGCAGCCTTATGCGCCCGACGCGATCGACATGCTGAACCGGCATGGCGCACCGACATTCGCACATTGGCTGGGCACCGATCATCTCGGCCGCGACGTCGCGGCGCGGCTGATGGCGGGAATGGGGCGCACGTTTCTCGCACTCGGCATCGTCGCGGCGATGTGCGTCACGCTCGGTCTCGCGGTCGGGCTCGCGGCGGCGAGCACATCGGGCATTTTGCGCGGCGCGTTGCTGCGCGTGGCCGAATTCGCCAGCGTGATGCCGACACTCGTCGTCGCCATCGCGATCGTCGCGTTGCTGGGGTTCGACGCCGTCACCGCGGGGATCGCGCTGGGCTTGGGCGCTTGGGGGCCTTACGCGCTGCTCGCCGACGGTTTGGCGCGCCGCGCGCTGTCCGAGCCTTACGTCCAGGCCGCGCGCGCCTTGGGCGGCACCAAAACGCGGCTGATGTTCCGCCATGTTCTGCCCGCCGTGCTTGATACGCAGCTCGCCTATCTGGGTGCCAAGCTCGGGCGCATCGTCATCGCCTATGCCGCTTTGGCGTTTTTGGGGCTGGGAGCGGATGCCAGCCGCCCGGATTGGGGCGCGATGCTGTTCGAATACCGGCTTTATATGTTCGATCACCCGGCTTTGATGCTGTGGCCGGGCTTCGCGGTGGTGGTGACCTGCGCGGCTTTGCGTGCCGCTTTGGGGCAGGATCGGGGCGCGCGGGTCCCAGCCAGCTCCGGCGATACCGCCGCCGCCTTGGAATGCGCCGATCTGCATGTCCACGGGGCGGCGGATAACCCTGTTGCCACAGGGGTGGAAACCGCGCGCCGGACGGGCTAAATCCGGGGGTGAACCCGGAGCACCCTTATCCATGACCGAGCAAATTCCCGTCACCGTCCTCACCGGCTATTTGGGGGCGGGCAAGACCACGCTGCTGAACCGCATTCTTACCGAGAGCCACGGCAAGAAATACGCCGTGATCATCAACGAGTTCGGCGAGGTCGGCATCGACAACGACATCGTGGTCGGCACCGACGAAGAAATCTTCGAAATGAACAACGGGTGCATCTGCTGCACCGTGCGCGGCGATTTGATCCGCACCATCGGCGGGTTGATGAAGCGCGCCGGGCAGTTCGACGGCATCATCGTCGAAACGACGGGCTTGGCCGAACCCGCCCCGGTCGCGCAGACTTTCTTCACCGACGACGAGGTGAAGGCCAAGACCAAGCTCGACGCGGTCGTGACCGTGGTCGACGCCA
The DNA here is from genome assembly GCA_965228135.1 of Tagaea sp. Taxonomy (GTDB): domain Bacteria; phylum Pseudomonadota; class Alphaproteobacteria; order CACIAM-22H2; family CACIAM-22H2; genus Tagaea. Next base: position 1,230,562 of record OZ245798.1, on the reverse strand, counting down.
AGCATTTCCCGCTGCGCCTGGAAGACAGCCGCGAAGCGGAGGATCAAGTCGCCTTCGCCGACGTGATCCTGCTCAACAAGACCGATCTGGTGACGCCGGCCGAGCTGGCGGCGGTCGAGCGCCGCATCCGCGACATCAATCCCTTCGCGCGCATCCATCGCACGAAGAAGAGCGAGATCGATCTGGCGCTGATCCTCAACAAGGGCTCGTTCGATCTTCAGCGCATCTTGGAACTCGATCCGCATTTCCTGCACGACCATGGGCACGATCACGACCACGATCACCATGATCACGACCATCACGGCCACGATCATCATCATGGCGAGGAATGCCATGACGATCATTGCGACGATCCCACGCATGATCATTCGCATCATGCCCACGCGCATCCGCGCCACGCCGACGACATCTTCTCCGTCGCGGCCGTGATCGACGGGCCGATCGATCCCGAGAAATTCCGCACCTGGATTTCCGGCGTGTTGCAGACGCAAGGCCAGAACATCCTGCGCGCCAAAGGCGTCATGTCGATCGACGGGGCGGAACAGCGTTTCGTGTTCCAGGCCGTGCATATGATCGCGGATTCGACCTGGGGCCAGAATTGGCGCAAGGGCGAGAAGCGTCAGTCCAAGCTCGTGTTCATCGGCCGCAAGCTCGACACCGACGCGCTGAAATCCGGCTTCGAAGCCTGCAAAGCGGCATGAGCGAAACGGTCAAACTGCCCGCGAAGCGCGAATTCGATTTCGCCGCTTACGTTTCGGGTGCGGCGTTTTCGGCGGACGGCGAAACGGCGGCGTTCGCTCTTGGCTCCGGCATCGTGAAGCTCGTCACGATTGCCGACAATTCGACGCGCGAGGTCGAGGCGCATGGCGGCGCGGTGCTGTCCTTCGCACCGCATCCCGACGGCGTCTCGTTCGTCTCGGGCGGCGACGACGGGCGCTTGATGCGCATCGGTGTGGACGGTTCGATCGCGGAGATCGGCAAGGCGCAAGGCCGTTGGATCGACGCGCTGACCACCCACAAGAACGGCGGCATCGCCTGCGGTGTCGGCAAGGAAATCTGGTACTGGGCGCCCGGCGTGACCGAGCCCAAGAAGTTTGGGCCCCATCCCAGCACGATCACCGCGCTGGATTTCAGCCCCGATGGCAGCCGCGTGGCGGCCGCCCATTACGGCGGCGCTTCGATTTGGCAGGTGCGTAATCCCGCCAGTGCGCCGCGCAAGATGGAGTGGAAGGGCAGCCACGTCGCGATCAAATACGCGCCCAATTCCAAATTCCTCGCGACGACGACGCAAGACAACGCGATCCATGTCTGGCGCCTGGCCAACGGCCAGGACATGCAGATGGCCGGCTACCGTACCAAGGTGAAGTTCCTCGCCTGGACGGCCGATGCGCGCTTCTTGTTGTCGGACGCCGCCGATTGCTTCGTGTGCTGGGATTTTTCGGGCAAAGGTCCCGAAGGCCAGCCGCCGGTCGAATACGGTTTCGGCGACGGGGCGGGGATGACCGGCATCGTGGCGCATCCCGATAGTGGCTTCGTCTGCGGCGGGTTCGAAAACGGCGCGCTGCGCTTGGGCGATATGGACAGCCGCCGCGATCTGGAACTGCGCGCCCCGGCTGACACGCAAAAGCCGATCCGCGCGATGGCCTGGTCGCCCGACGGCTGGCGCATCGCGGCGGGTGCCGAAGACGGCTACGCCGTCGTATTCGACCTGAAGAACAAGAGTTAGGTCGGCCGGCAGTTCAGCCGGAACACGTTGCCTTCGATATCCTCGGCGACGACCTGCCACGCGCCATAGTAGGTGCGGTAGGGCGGCTTGATGATCTTGCCGCCCAACGCCGCGACCTTCGCGGCGAGCGCTTCGATATCCGGCTCGTTCGGGACGACGAAGGTCGGATAGGCCTTCACGCCCTTGTCGCCGGGCACGCGGTCGGCGAGGTTCAAGACCGGATAGGCGTCGGTCTTGTTGAAGCCGAACTCCGTGTCGCCCAATCGCAACGCGCGATAGATCGGCGAGCGCGCGGCTTCGTTTTCCGGCAAACCGAGCAGATCGCGATAGAAGCCCATCAACGCGACGGGATCGTTGCAGAAGAAATTGACGTCGATACTGACGAGCTTCGTCATGCGGCTTTCAACCCATACGATTTGCGATACATCTCGGCCAAGTGTTCGCCGGCGGTGCAGGGTTCGTGCATCGGCTTCTCGCCGGGGATGACCGTGCCGGGCAAAGCTTCGATCTTCGCGTGATAATTCGGGCTGTAGAACAGCGGCACCGAATAACGGTCATGCGCCGACGCCTTGTTGATCACGCGATGCAGGTTCGAGCGGTAGAGCCCGTTGGTCCAGCGCGGGATCATGTCGCCGAGATTGACGACGAAGCTGCCGGGAATGGGGGTCGCGTCGAGCCAGGTTTCGCCGTCGGCGTCGAGCACCTGCAAGCCGCCGCTGTCGTCCTGCGCCAGCACGGTGATCGCACCCCAATCGGTGTGCGCACCCGCCCCGAACACGTTGGCGCCGGCATCCGCGGGATGCGGCGGATAGCGCAGCAGGCGCAGCGTGATCATCGGCTCCGCCATCGTGTGGTCGAATTGCGTGGGCGGCAGATCGAGCGAGCGGGCGAGGTGGCGCATCAACCCTTCGCAGAGTTTCGTCGTCGCCTCGATATAGGCCGCACAGGACGCGGCCATCTCGGGCAATTCCGCGGGCCATTGATTGGCGCCGTAGCCGTTGAGCTCGGCTTTCACATAAGGATGTTCGGGCCCGTAGGGCACGCCGCAATAGAAGCTTTCCTTGCGGTCGGGCTCGGCCTCGGCGTCCAGCGTTTGATCGCCGATCGCTTCCCAGCCGCGCTTGGCCTTGGAGTTGAACAGCGAGATCTTGCGCTTGGACGCTTCGGGCAACGCGAATAGGCGCTTGGCCCATTCGTATTGCGCGTCGATCAGGCTTTGCGGGATGCCGTGATCGACGATGTAGAAAAATCCGTGGGCGGTCGCCGCCGCACGGATGGCGGCGGCGATCTCCAGATCGGATTTCGCGAGGCTGACGACCGGAATGCCCATCGCGTCAGCTCTTCACGCGCAGAGCGCGATCGGCGGCGGCGGGCAGATACTGGCTGGTGAAGATATCGTCCGGCGTCAGGCTGCCTTGGAGATTATAGGCGAGCAGCGTTTCCTCAATCGTCGCCTGCAAGCGCGCGGGCGACGCCCCGCCCCAGCCATAAAGCCGCGTATCGGGCGTTACCATCGAGCCTTCGACCATCATCTTCAAACGCTCGGTTTCGATCGCCTGATCGGCGAGCGCTTCGCGCGCCTTCACCGCCTTGCCGCCCGCATCGGGATCGGCGATGCAATCGAGCCAGCCGCGCGTCGCCGCGCGCACGAAGCCGGAGATCGCGCGCGGGTTCGTCGCCGGATTGACGATGATCGCGTTGCCGTAGCCCTTGAGGCCGTAATCCGAATAGCGGAACGTGCGCATCTGATCGAGCGGCAGACCGGCGAGTTTGAGGTTCAGCAGGCCGGTGAAATAGAAGAACGCGACCGCATCGACCTCGCCCTTCAGGAAAAGCTGGTTGCCCAGGCCCGGATCGACCGATTGCCATTGCACCGCGTCGGCCGGCAAATTCTGCGCGCGCGCGAAGATCGGGAACAGCGCGCGCGACGCGTTGAAGGGCTGGCCCGCGACCTTCTTGCCGATGAAGTCGCGCGGCGCCTTGATGGGCGAGTCCGCCTTGACGATCAGCGCGTTCGGGTTCGTGTCGTACTGGATCGCGGCGCAGATCAGCTTGCGGCCGGGATTGGCGAGATTGTGCTGGATCATCGACGGAATGTCGGCGGAGGCGCCGTCATAGGCGCCGCCCGCGACTTGCGAGATGGCGCCCGACGAGCCGTTGCCGACATCGATCGTCACGTCCAGCCCTTCGTCGCGGTAATAGCCGCGCTCGGCCGCGACCAGGAATCCGGCGGCGGAGGCTTCCACGCGCCAACCGAGATTGAATCGGAATTTCGCGGTCTGGCCGCGGGCCGATCCCAATCCCAGGGCGACGGCCGGGGCGGCGAGAAGCAACGAGCGGCGGCCGATACGGAGCGAGTTCGTCATTGGATACCTCCCAAGGGGTCGAAAAACGATCCCGGAGGCGTGCAGTTTGCGTGCCGCGCGCGCGATGCGGCGATGTGCAAAAGGCCCTGTCCGTCTCAACTTTTGGGAAGGGCGTGGAATCGGGCGCCCGGAAATACGAAAGGCCCCGCCGGCGCGCGGGGCCTTTCTTTTTTCTGTCGTGCTCGGCGAAAGGTCGACGGCGAAGCGCCGACCTTATCCGAACAGGCCCAGCAGCACGGCCGGCTGCTGGTTGGCGATCGACAGCGACTGGATGCCCAGCTGCTGACGAACCTGCAGCGCCTGAACGGACGCCGCAGCCTTGCCGATATCCGCGTCGACGACGGCACCGAGGCCCGCCGTCGTCGCGTCCACCACCGAGTTCACGAAGTTCGACTGCAACGACATCGAGCGCGTGTCCGAAGCGTTCTGACCCAGCGACGAGGCCACCGCGTTCGCGAAGGTCGTCAACGAGGTGAGGGCCGCGGTCGCCGCCGTGACGGTGCCGACCGTCGACGCGGCGAAGGTCGTGAACGCCGTGTGCACCGACGATTGGCTCTGCATCGTCAACGTCGTCGCCGAGGTGTCGGCGAGGAACGTCTTGGCGGCCGAGGCGTTCGACAGCAGATTGACGCCGTTGTAGCTGGCTTGCGCGATGAAGTTCGAAATCTGGTTCGTCATCGCGCTGAAATCGGCGGCGTAGATCGTGCGCTGGCTGTTGCCGATCGAACCGTCGGCGAGCTGCGTGATCTTGGCTTGGAGGTTGCCGACGAGATCGGAGATGTTGGTGAGTGCGGCTTGGGTCACGGTGCCGAGACCGACACCGTTCGCCAGCGAGCCCTGCACGGCCGAGAAGGCCTGAAGGTTGCCGCGAATGCCTTGCGCGACCGAGAAGGTCGACGCGTCATCGGACGCATCGGCGACGCGATAACCCGTTTGGACTTGCTTGGACGCCGTTTGTAACGAGGTTTGTGTACTGCGGAGCGACGATAGCGCAAGCAATGCGCCAACGTTCGTATTGACGGAATTCGTCATAGTTGGTCCCTTTCTGGTCTATGTGGTTTCGACTTCTGTCGAACCTGGAGTCCGTGTCGCCGTTCCCTCTTGATGGGGTTGGGCCGACGACGCCGCGTCCACGGACTGCCGAGCAATGAGATATTAACGTAAATTCTACGGAACCGGCAAGCCCTTGTTATGCTTGGGAAAATCAAAACGCAGTTAATTCAAATAAAGATAAAATTAGCCATAATTGTCGCGCTACTATAGTAACGCAACTATGCGTCCCAGGAATGACGTTAGCGGGTGAGCCCGAGCAGGGCGCTGGGCTGGCTGTTGGCGAGGCCCAGGCTGGTGAAGGCGAGCTGCCTGCCGACCTGACGGGCCGAAGCCTGCGCGGCCGACGAGCCGATATTCGCATCGACCTGCGCGCCCAATCCGATCGTCACCGCATCGGAAATCGAGTTGGTGAGATTGGATTGCTGGACGAGACCGCGCGTATCGGCGGCGTTGTTGGCCGCGGCTTGCGCGACGGTGCTTTGGAAATTCTGCAACGCGCCGAGGCTCGCCTGCGATGTCGCCGCACTCGACGTGTTGATCGCACCTTGCAGCGTGGTGGCGCCGGCGCCGACTTGGCCTTGGCCGGAAACCGAAATGCTGCCGCCATTCGTATCGGCCAGGAATGATGTGCCGGTCGCCCCGGCTTGCAGCAGATTCTGGCCGTTGAAACCGGCTTGCTGAATCGTGCTTTGAATCTGGCTGGTCAGCGCTTGCGCGTCGGCCGAATAGGTCGCGCGTTGCTGAGCCGAAATCGATCCGTCGGAAAGCTGCGTCAAACGCTGCTGCAATTGGTTCGACAGATCCGAGACCTGGCCGAGCGCCGCTTGCGTGACCGAGCCGAGACCCGTGCCGTTGGCGAGCGAACTTTGCACGGCGGTGAAGGATTGCAGATCGCCGCGCAAACCTTGCGCGACGGCGAAGGTCGATGCGTCGTCGCCCGCGTCCGCGACGCGCAATCCCGTTTGCAGACGCTTCTGCGCCTGCTGCAACGCCGCCGATTGGCTGCGCGTGGACGAAAGCGCGCGATAGGCGCCTTCGTTGGTGTTGAGGGAATTGATCGAACCGGCCATGGGGTAAGCCTACCCCAAAAAAAGAAGACGCGGGAGTCTCCTCCCGCGTCCGCTTTTTCTCCCGCAAAAAGTACGGGAATCCGCTGTCTGGTATTAGCGGAACAGGCCCAACAGAACCGAAGGCTGCTGGTTGGCGATCGACAGCGACTGGATGCCCAGCTGCTGGCGAACCTGGAGCGCCTGGACCGAGGCCGAAGCCTTGCCGATATCGGCGTCGACGATGGCGCCGAGACCGGTCGTCGTGGCGTCGACCACCGAGTTCACGAAGTTCGACTGGAGAGTCATCGAACGCGTGTCGGCGGCGTTGGCACCCAGCGACGAAGCCACCGCGTTGGCGAAGGTCGTCAACGAGGTGAGGGCCGCGGTCGCCGCCGTGACGCTGCCGACCGTCGACGCGGCGAAGGTCGTGAACGCCGTGTGCACCGACGATTGGCTGGTCATCGTCAGCGTCGTCGCCGAGGTATCCGCGAGGAACGTCTTCGCGGCCGAGTTGTTGGAGAGGAGGTTGACGCCGTTGTAGCTCGCCTGCGAGATGAAGTTCGAAATCTGGTTCGTCATCGCGCTGAAATCGGCGGCGTAGATCGTGCGCTGGCTGTTGCCGATCGAGCCGTCGGCCAACTGCGTGATCTTGGCTTGAAGGTTACCGACCAAGTTGGAGATGTTGGTCAGTGCGGCCTGCGTGACCGTACCCAGACCCACGCCGTTCGCCAGCGAGCCTTGCACGGCCGAGAAGGCCTGAAGGTTGCCGCGGATGCCCTGCGCGACCGAGAAGGTCGACGCGTCGTCCTGCGCATCCGAGACGCGATAGCCGGTCTGGACTTGCTTGGAGGCGACGGAGAGAGCCGATTGAGTCGTGCGCAGCGAGGCCAAGGCCACCAATGCGCCAACGTTCGTATTGACGGAATTCGTCATCGTTCTGGTTCCTTCTGGAAGATGTCCGGTCCGCTTCTGCGATCCGGGGCCGATTTTCGGCTGTCAGAACTGTAACCAAACGTTGCGGCGAAGTCAAAAGAAGATTTGCAGAATGCAAACGGGGGCGGTTTGCACCGCCCCCGTTCGTCCGATTAGAGAGGTTTAAGCGTCGTTTAGCGGAACAGGCCCAACAGAACCGAAGGCTGCTGGTTGGCGATCGACAGCGACTGGATGCCCAGCTGCTGACGAACCTGCAACGCCTGCACCGAGGCCGAAGCCTTGCCGATATCGGCGTCGACGATGGCGCCGAGGCCGGTCGTCGTGGCGTCGACCACCGAGTTCACGAAGTTCGACTGGAGAGTCATCGAACGCGTGTCGGCGGCGTTGGCACCCAGCGACGAAGCCACCGCGTTGGCGAAGGTCGTCAACGAGGTGAGGGCCGCGGTCGCCGCCGTGACGCTGCCGACCGTCGACGCGGCGAAGGTCGTGAACGCCGTGTGCACCGACGATTGGCTGGTCATCGTCAGCGTCGTCGCCGAGGTATCCGCGAGGAACGTCTTCGCGGCCGAGTTGTTGGAGAGGAGGTTGACGCCGTTGTAGCTCGCCTGCGAGATGAAGTTCGAAATCTGGTTCGTCATCGCGCTGAAATCGGCGGCGTAGATCGTGCGCTGGCTGTTGCCGATCGAGCCGTCGGCCAACTGCGTGATCTTGGCTTGAAGGTTACCGACCAAGTTGGAGATGTTGGTCAGTGCGGCCTGCGTGACCGTACCCAGACCCACGCCGTTCGCCAGCGAGCCTTGCACGGCCGAGAAGGCCTGAAGGTTGCCGCGGATGCCCTGCGCGACCGAGAAGGTCGACGCGTCGTCCTGCGCATCCGAGACGCGATAGCCGGTCTGGACTTGCTTGGAGGCGACGGAGAGAGCCGATTGAGTCGTGCGCAGCGAGGCCAAGGCCACCAATGCGCCAACGTTCGTATTGACGGAATTCGTCATCGTTCTGGTTCCTTCTGGAAGATGTCCGGTCCGCTTCTGCGATCCGGTGTCGGTTATCGACGTTGCAGAAAATATTCCTGTGAGCCGTCACTGTCAAAATACGAAATGTAACAGGCGGTGATAATCTCGGATTAAATCCGTGATTCATAGAGTATTGTTTTATTTGCGTTATTCGAAAAACGAAACGCCGCCGCTGCCTAAAAAATCGGCAAGCGGCGGCGTTCGTTGTACTGCGCGAAACTTGACGCTTATCGGAACAGACCCAACAGAACCGAAGGCTGCTGGTTGGCGATCGACAGCGACTGGATGCCCAGCTGCTGGCGAACCTGCAACGCCTGGACCGAGGCCGAAGCTTTGCCGATATCGGCATCGACGATGGCGCCAAGACCGGTCGTCGTCGCATCGACCACCGAGTTCACGAAATCGGATTGCAACCGCAAGGTCCGCGTGTCGGCGGCGTTCGAACCCAGCGACGCCGCGACGGCGTTCGCGAAGGTGGTGAGCGAGGTGAGCGACGCGGTGGCGGCGGTGACCGAGGACACCGAAGACTGCGCGAAGGTCGTGAACGCCGTGTGGACCGACGATTGGCTGGTCATCGTCAGCGTCGCCGCCGAGGTGTCGGCGAGGAAGGTCTTCGCGGCCGAGTTGTTCGACAGCAAGTTCACGCCGTTGTAGCTCGCCTGCGCGATGAAGTTCGAAATCTGGTTCGTCATCGCGCTGAAGTCGGCGGCGTAGATCGTGCGCTGCGAGTTGCCGATCGAACCGTCGGCGAGCTGCGTGATCTTGGCTTGGAGATTGCCGACGAGATCCGAGATGTTCGTCAGCGCGGCCTGCGTGACCGTGCCGAGGCCGACACCGTTGGCGAGCGAGCCTTGCACCGCTTGGAAGGCTTGAAGATTGCCGCGAATGCCCTGCGCGACCGAGAAGGTCGACGCATCGTCTTGCGCATCAGACACGCGATAGCCGGTCTGCACCTGCTTCGATGCGACCGACAGGGCCGACTGGGTTGTGCGCAACGAGGCCAAAGCGACGAGCGCACCGACATTGGTGTTGATCGAATTCGACATGCGGACTCTCCGTCCTGAGGGACACCGGCGCACTTCTGTGCGGCCGGGAAATCAAGTTTAGGTGGACAAGTTTATGCCTGAATTAGGGCATTGCCAACATAAATTTCGTAACAATTATAATCCGTTAACAAAACGCCAAGATCTCGGAGTGGAATAAAATTAGACGGACTGCTTGTACCATGAGCAAAAATTGCGGCATCACGGCGCGGGTTGACGGAAATAGGGGGTACGGGTAGGAGAGGCGCCCGAACGCCGCTGGGGTTCGACGCCGGGCGTAAATCCGGCGACAAGCGGGCGTGGCGAAACTGGTAGACGCGCAAGATTTAGGTTCTTGTGACGAAAGTCGTGGGGGTTCAAGTCCCTCCGCCCGCACCAGCCTCGCCCGCGCGATCGATCCTCCGGCGCCCCAACGACAAACGAGTTTTCATTCCATGCAAGTCACCGAAACGCTCAACGAAGGTCTCAAGCGCGGCTACAAGGTCGTCGTTTCGGCCGCCGATATCGCCCGGAAGATCGACGTCGAACTCGACGAAGTCGCCAAGAAGGCGAATCTTCCCGGCTTCCGTCCCGGCAAGGCGCCCAAGGGCGTCATCAAGAAGCGCTTCGGCCAATCGGTGATGGGCGACGTGCTCCAGCGCGCGGTGCAGGACACGACGAGCCAGGCGCTGCTCGAGCGCAATCTCAAGCCCGCGATGCAGCCGAAGATCGAAGTGACCTCGTTCGACGAGGGCAAGGATCTCGAATACACGGTGTCGCTGGAAGTGCTGCCGGAAATCGTGCCGGTCGATTTCAAGACGATCGATCTGGAACGTCCGAAGGCCGAACCGGGCGAAGCGGAAATCGGCAAGGCGCTCGACAGCCTCGCGACCTCGCAGCGCAAGACCCAGAAGGTCGAAGCCGCGCGCGAAGCCAAGCTCGGCGACACCGCCGTGATCGATTTCGAAGGCTTCATGGACGGCGAAGCGTTCCCGGGCGGGAAGGGCAACGACCATCCCCTCGAACTCGGCTCCAACCAATTCATCCCGGGCTTCGAAGCCCAGCTCGTCGGCAAGAAGGCCGGCGACAAGGTCGACGTGAACGTCACGTTCCCGGCCGAATACGGTTCGGAAAAGCTCGCGGGCAAGGCCGCGATCTTCAAGGTCGAGATCAAGGAGCTGCGCGAGCCGTTGCCCGTGACGATCGACGACGAATTCGCCAAGGGCCTCGGCTTCGAGGATTTGGAGACGGTCAAGAAGGTCGTGAAGGACCAGCTCGCGCGCGACTACCAGCGCGCCTCGCGCGCCAAGGTGAAGCGCGCGTTGCTCGACAAGCTGTCGGACACGCATAACTTCGAAGTGCCGCCCGGCATGCTCGAAATGGAATTCCAGCAGATCTGGGGCCAGGTCGAAGCCGACCGCAAGCGCGGCGTCGAGGACCCGGAGCACAAGGGCAAGACCGACGACCAGTTGAAGGACGAGTACAAGGCGATCGCCCTGCGCCGCGTGCGCTTGGGCCTGCTGCTCGCCGAAGTCGGTCGCGCCAACGACGTCCAGGTCACGCAGGACGAAGTGAACCGCGCCCTGGGCGAACAGGTCCGCCGCTTCCCCGGCCAGGAACGTCAGGTCGTCGAGTTCTACCGCTCGAATCCGGAATTGCTGGCCCAGCTGCGCGCGCCGATTTTCGAGGAGAAAGTCGTCGATTTCATCCTCGAACTCGCCAAGGTTACCGATAAGCCGGTTACCGTCGAGGAACTGTTCAAGGAAGACGAAGCCGCCTGATCCAGCTTCTTTTTTCCCATCTCTTGATCGAAGGGGGCTTTCGGACCTAAATGGTTCCGAAGGCCCTTTTCGTTTCGGGCAACGGCCAAGCCTCCAGGAGCTACACCAATGTCGATCGACGTGCAGATGAACGCCCTCGTGCCGATGGTCATCGAACAGACCGCGCGTGGCGAGCGCGCCTTCGACATCTACTCGCGCCTGTTGAAGGAACGGATCATTTTCATGATCGGTCCGGTCAACGACGGCATCGCGAGCCTGATCTGCGCGCAGCTGCTGTTCTTGGAAAGCGAGAATCCGAAAAAGGACATCTCGCTCTACATCAACTCGCCGGGCGGCGTGGTGACGTCGGGTCTCGCGATGTACGATACGATGCAATATATCCGCCCGGACGTGGCGACCGTTTGCATCGGCCAGGCCTCGTCGATGGGCTCGCTGCTGCTCGCCGCCGGCGCCAAGGGCAAGCGTTTCTCGCTGCCCAATTCGCGCATCATGGTCCACCAGCCGTCGGGCGGCGCCCAAGGCCAGGCGACCGACATCGAAATCCAGGCGCGCGAAATCCTCAGCCTGCGCAAGCGCCTGAACGAGATCTACGTGAAGCACACCGGCCAGACGCTCGAAGCGATCGAGCAGGCGCTGGAACGCGACCGCTTCATGAACCCCGAGGAGGCGAAGGCCTTCGGCCTGATCGACGAAGTCGTCGTTCAGCGCCCGCCGCGCGCCGACGAGGGCAGCAAAGCCGCGTAAACGGTAGGGTTAACGCATATCGTTCCCGCTCGGTTCGCCCGGGTGGTATTGTTGCTGCAAGGCCATCGCGGGGCTAACATCCCCGCAATACCGGAGTCCTTTTTTGGGGCGCCGGTCCTGACGGAGAACCGATGAACAAGTCCTCGGGCGATTCCAAGAACACGCTGTACTGCTCGTTCTGCGGCAAAAGCCAGCACGAGGTCCGCAAGCTGATCGCGGGCCCGACCGTATTCATCTGCGACGAATGCGTCGAATTGTGCATGGACATCATTCGCGAGGAGCACAAGACCACCCTCGTGAAGTCGCGCGACGGCGTGCCCACGCCGAAGGACATCTGCACCGTTCTCGACGATTACGTGATCGGCCAGGACCACGCCAAGCGCGTGCTGTCGGTGGCCGTGCACAACCACTACAAGCGCCTGGCCCATGGCGGGAAGGGTGCTGAAGTCGAGATCGCCAAGTCGAACATCATGCTCGTCGGCCCCACGGGCTGCGGCAAGACGCTGCTGGCGCAAACGCTGGCGCGCATCATCGACGTGCCGTTCACGATGGCCGACGCCACCACGCTGACCGAAGCCGGTTACGTGGGCGAGGACGTCGAGAACATCATCCTGCGTCTGCTCCAGGCCGCCGACTACAACGTCGAACGCGCGCAGCGCGGCATCGTCTATATCGACGAAGTCGACAAGATCAGCCGCAAGTCCGAAAACCCGTCGATCACGCGCGACGTGTCGGGCGAAGGCGTGCAGCAGGCGCTGCTCAAGATCATGGAAGGCACGATCGCCTCCGTGCCGCCGCAAGGCGGGCGCAAGCATCCGCAGCAGGAATTCCTGCAGGTCGACACGACCAACATCCTGTTCATCTGCGGCGGCGCGTTCGCGGGCCTCGAAAAGATCATCGCGCAACGCTCGCGCGGCACGTCGATCGGTTTCGGCGCCGATGTGCGCGGGCCCGAGGAGCGGACGGCCGGCCATATTCTGCGCGAAGTGGAGCCCGAAGATCTGCTGCGCTTCGGCCTGATCCCGGAATTCATCGGCCGTCTGCCGGTGGTCGCGACGTTGTCCGACCTGTCGGAAGACGCGCTGATCGACATTCTGCAAAAGCCCAAGAATGCGTTGGTCAAGCAGTATCAGCGTCTGTTCGAGATGGAGGGCATCAAGCTCTCCTTCGCGGAAGATGCGCTGCGCGCGATTTCGCGTAAGGCGATCCAGCGCAAAACCGGCGCGCGCGGCTTGCGTTCCATCATGGAAGGCATCCTGCTCGACACGATGTTCGATCTGCCCGGCATGACCGGCATCGAAGAAGTCGTGATCAATGGCGAGGTCGTCGAAGGCCGCGCCAAGCCCTTGCAAGTGCACGGCGATCGCGCCATGCCCCAGCAAGTCGGCGGCGCTTCGGCGTAAGCCCAAGGCGTAGGGCGGCGCGCCCTTAGAAGGTGCGCCGCCGGCCCTTTTGCGAGTCGGGCTTGATCCCCGGCCGCTTCGGGCCCAACTTTCCTTCCGTGGGCATCCGCTTCAGGATGTCTTTATCGTCGTCGAAGACGCTAGCGCCGTTCGCTCGTCAGCGGGGGATGGCCGAAAGCGGGCTTCTTTCAGGAGTTACGGGTTTCATGGAAAGCACCAGCGGGACGCTCTATCCGGTACTGCCGTTGCGCGACATCGTCGTGTTCCCGCACATGATCGTGCCGTTGTTCGTCGGCCGCGAAAAATCGGTCCGTGCGCTCGAAGACGTGATGAAGGACGACAAGCAGATCCTGCTGGTCGCCCAGAAGAACGCGGCGCAGGACGATCCGCAGCCCGACGACATCTACGAAGTCGGGACGATCGGCACGGTGCTTCAGCTGTTGAAGCTGCCCGACGGCACGGTGAAGGTGCTGGTCGAAGGCGGCACGCGCGCGCGCGTGTCCAAATGGGTCGAGAACCCGAATTTCTTCCAAGCCTACGCCGAAGCGATGCCCGACAAGACGGGCCCGGCGGCGGAGATGGAAGCGCTCGTGCGCACGGCCGTCGGCCAGTTCGAGCAATACATCAAGCTCAACCGCAAGATCCCGCCCGAAGTGCTGGTGTCGGTCAATCAGATCGACGAGCCGGGCAAGCTCGCGGACACGATCGCGTCGCATCTGGCGTTGAAGATCGCCGAGAAGCAGGAACTCCTCGACATCGACACCGTCTCCCAGCGCCTGGAGAAGATCTACGGCGCGATGGAAGGCGAGATCGGCGTCCTGCAGGTGGAAAAGCGCATCCGGAACCGCGTGAAGCGGCAGATGGAGAAGACGCAGCGCGAGTACTATCTGAACGAACAGCTCAAGGCGATCCAGAAGGAGCTGGGCGAGCAGGACGACGGCAAGGACGAGGCGTCGGAGCTCGAAGAGCGGATCAAGAAGACCAAGCTGTCGAAGGACGCGCGCGACAAGGCGATGGCGGAGCTGAAGAAGCTGCGTTCCATGAGCCCGATGTCGGCCGAAGCCACGGTGGTGCGCAACTATCTCGACTGGATCCTGACGATCCCGTGGAAGAAGCGCACCAAGGTGAAGCGCGACGTGAAGAACGCCGCCAAGGTGCTCGACGCGGATCATTACGGCCTGGACAAGGTCAAGGAACGCATCATCGAATATTTGGCCGTGCAGGAGCGCACGGTGAAGCTGCGCGGGCCCATCCTGTGCCTCGTCGGCCCGCCCGGCGTGGGCAAGACGTCGCTCGGCAAGTCCATCGCGAAGGCGACGGGCCGCAACTTCGTGCGCGTGTCGCTCGGCGGCGTGCGCGACGAAGCGGAAATCCGCGGCCATCGCCGGACCTATATCGGTTCGATGCCCGGCAAGATCATCCAGGGCATGAAGAAGGCGAAGTCCTCGAATCCCTTCTTCCTGCTCGACGAGATCGACAAGCTGGGTGCCGATTGGCGCGGCGACCCCGCGTCGGCGCTGCTCGAAGTGCTCGATCCCGAACAGAATTCGGCGTTCAACGACCATTACCTGGAGGTCGATTACGACCTGTCGGACGTGATGTTCGTGACGACGGCGAACACGCTGCGCATGCCCCAGCCGCTGCTGGACCGCATGGAGATCATCCGCCTGTCGGGTTACACCGAGGAGGAGAAGGCCGAGATCGCGCGCCGCCACCTGATCCCGAAGCAGGAGGAAATGCACGGGCTCAAGAAGGGCGAGTGGTCGATCACCGACGAAGGCTTGCGCGACCTGATCCGCTTCTACACCCGCGAAGCGGGCGTGCGCAGCTTGGAACGCGAGATCGCGGGCCTGGCGCGCAAGGCGGTGAAGACGATCCTGGTCGACGGCATCAAGTCGGTGAAGGTTAGCCCCAAGAACCTCGAGAAATTCGCCGGCGTGAAGAAATTCCGCTGGGGCGAAGTCGAGCTCGAGGATCGCGTGGGGCTCGTCAACGGTCTCGCCTGGACGGAAGTCGGCGGCGAAGTGCTGACGATCGAAGCCGTGCTCTCGCCCGGCAAGGGCAAGATGACGATCACCGGCAAGCTCGGCGACGTGATGCAGGAATCGGTGCAGGCCGCGGCGGCTTACGTCCGCAGCCGTGCGACGAGCTTCGGCATCAAGCCGCCGCTGTTCGACAAGCGCGACATCCATATCCACGTGCCCGAGGGTGCCACACCCAAGGACGGCCCGTCGGCCGGTGTCGGCATGGTCACGGGCATCGTCTCCGTGCTCACGGGTATCGCCGTGCGCAAGGACGTGGCGATGACCGGCGAGATCACGCTGCGCGGCCGCGTGCTGCCGATCGGCGGCTTGAAGGAAAAGCTGCTGGCCGCGCTGCACGCGGGCATCAAGACCGTGCTGATCCCGAAGGACAACGAGAAGGACCTCGTCGAGATCCCCGAGAACGCGCGCAAGGGGCTCGACATCATCCCGGTGTCCACGGTCGACGAAGTGCTGGCACGCGCGTTGACCGAACCGCTCAAGGCGATCGAGTGGAAGGAACCCGACATCGAAGCGGTGCCCGCGAAAACGGGAACCGACGACGCGACGGCGGGTCTGCGCACGCACTGAAAACATCCGCATCCAAGTGGATAAAAGCGGCCGGCTGGGGATAACCCCGCCGGCCGTTCCTTTATCGGATGTTGTCAAGCCGGATTTCCGACTCGACGTGATTGACGCGGGCGCTTCGCTTTGCCAAGAACGGTCCGCACAACCGAGCGGGGCCGGGGCCTTGAATAAGAACGATCTGATCGCCGCCGTCGCGGCGGAAACCGAATTGAGCAAGGATCAGGCATCCGCCGCTCTCGACGCCGCGTTCGAAACGATCGCGCGGCAATTGCGCAAGGGCGGGGAAGTGAAGCTGTTCGGCTTCGGCACGTTCTACGTGTCCCAGCGCAAGGCCTGCCAAGGCCGCAACCCGCGCACCGGCGAAGCGATCCGCCTCGCCTCGACGCGCGCGCCCAAATTCAAAGCGGGCAAACACTTGAGGGACGGGCTGAACTAAGCCACAACCTTCCTCGCCGGGAAGGGCGGTTAGCTCAGCGGGAGAGCGTCTCGTTTACACCGAGAGGGTCGGGGGTTCGATCCCCTCACCGCCCACCAGCGCGTTCTTGCCGCCTCATGGTTCGACAGGCTCACCATGAGGCTTTTCTTTAGGCCTCACCCTGAGCCTGTCGAAGGGCGAGGCCGGTCCAAGACCGGTGCCGAGGGAAATCAGGGCGATGAAGATCGACGGCAAGCATTACCGAACGATTTGGCCGGCTGCCGACGGCGCCGTGGCGGTCGAGGTGATCGACCAGACCAAGCTGCCCCATAAATTCGAAACCAAGCGCCTCGCGACACTCGACGAGGCCGCTCACGCGATCAAAGCGATGATCGTGCGCGGCGCGCCCTTGATCGGCGCGACGGCCGCTTACGGCATGGCGATCGCGCTGGCCGCCGATCCGTCCGACGGCGCGATGAATGCCGCTTACGACAAGCTGGCCGCGACCCGCCCCACGGCGATCAATCTGCGCTGGGCGCTCGATCGCGTGCGGAGCGCCGTGGCGCCGCTGGCGCCGCCCGCGCGCGCCAAGCTCGCCTGGGCGCTTGCGGCCGGGATTTGCGACGAGGATGTTTCGATCTGCGAAGCCATCGGCGAGCAAGGCTTGAAGCTGATCGAAGCCGCTTGGGCGAAGAAGGGCGGGAAGGGTGTGGTCAACATCCTGACCCATTGCAACGCCGGCTGGCTCGCGACCGTCGATTGGGGCACGGCCATCGCGCCGATCTACAAGGCGTTCGACAAGGGCATTCCCGTGCATGTCTGGGTCGATGAAACCCGGCCGCGCAATCAGGGCGCCTCGCTCACCGCGTTCGAGTTGGGCCGCCACGGCGTGCCGCATCACATCGTCGCCGATAATTCGGGCGGGCATTTGATGCAGCACGGGCTCGTCGATCTTTGCATCGTCGGCACCGATCGCGTCACCGCGCGCGGCGACGTGTGCAACAAGATCGGCACGTATCTGAAGGCGCTGGCAGCACAGGATAACGGCGTGCCGTTCTATGTCGCCTTGCCGAGTCCGACGATCGACTGGACGGTCGTGGACGGCGTTAAGGAAATCCCGATCGAGGAACGCTCGTCGCTGGAAGTCACGCGCATCGCCGGGCGGCTCGCCGACGGCAGCGTGGTGGAGGTCGATATCGCGGCCCCGGGGAGTCCTGCGCGCAACGATGCGTTCGACGTGACGCCCGCGCGACTCGTCACCGCATTGATTACGGAGCGCGGCGTTTGCGCGGCGACGCGCGACGGGCTGCTCGGGCTGTTTCCCGAGGCGAAATCGCGCGCTGCAGGCTAGCCACCGCCGCGCTTTTCGTGGGGCGCCAAGGACGAGCGTCGATTGCCTCAATTTCAGCGCAATGTTACCTATTATATTTATATATCTTAGGAGGCCGTATGATTCGGCTGGCCGCATTTCTCGCATTGGCGGGTGTCGGGCTATTCGTTAGCGCGGCATCGGCGCTGTCGCCGGCGGTCGAACAGAAATGGACGTGCCCTTACGACGGCACGGAGTTTCGCAGTTTCTTGGTTGGTTCACCGGGATCGCTCGATAACGGACTCGATCTGGAACCGTATTTCTCCCGGTCGCCGTTCTGGGTGCGCGCCTCATGTCCGACGAACGGCTTCGTCTTCTATAAAGACAGCTTCGATCCCGAAGAGTTGGAGCGATTGCGGCCACTCATTTTGTCCGAATCGTTTCGGGCCCTGCGCCGCGATACGCCGCATTTTCGGATGGCTTACATCTTGGCGCAGACCGGTGCGTCGCTGGAGGATGTTGCCAGCGCGCTGCTGAAAGCGACGCGCGCGAACATCGATCCCGTCGACTACAAGCGATATGCGGCTGCGTTGCTGGAAAGATTTCCAGCCCTTCTCGAACGAGGCCGAGACCCGGACGAGCAGGCCGTGTTACGCGCTTTGCGCACCGAATTGCTGCGCCGTTCCGGCCGCCTCGACGAAGCTGGCGCTTCGGCGCGCGAGTTACTTGCCACGTCGGAGGAGGGCACGCTCCTTCACATGATCGGCGGGTTTCAACGCGATCTGATCGCGCGCGGGATCGACGGTGTCGAACGTATTCCGAGCCAGTTCAGAGAGCGGTCCAAGCCATCGAGCTATTTTCTTTCTCAGCTTGTTCCGAAAAGTACGAGCGACACGCCCCGGCTCGGAAAATTCGAAATGCAGTTCGCCGGCGAGGGTTTGCGCTGGTCGCTTGATGGCCGCACGCTCGCCGCCAGCATGGGGCTCCGGAAATCGTTATACGGTTTCGATGGCGAACCGTCCCGGCATGTCGATCTACCGCCTGGATTCGGGCCTTTCCGCGCTGCATTGCCCAACGGGCATTGGTTGTTCACGCCTATGGGTTCTCTCGGCACGCCCGTCCAGGCGAGCCGGATGGCCGAACTCGACGGCAACCTCGCCATCGTCAGCGAGTTCGCGCTCGATGCCGCACTCGACGTTCGGGACGGGAGCGCTTCTACAAATAGAGGAACGAGCATCGCATTTGCGAAATTGAGATTCGATATGGCCGCGGGCCGCCCGATGCCGCTCGCGATGCCCGAGAAGCGCTCGATTATCTTGGCCGGTGATCGCGGGCGCTCGAGATTATTGCTTTTCCCAAGTGGCTTCACCAATGGAAACCTAGTGCTCTGGGATTATGAATTGGCGCGCGAGATTTGGTCGGTTCCAATGAACAGAACTTGGCTTCGAGACCGGGCGCGTGCGCTTCGATCGATGGCGGTCGATCAGAGATTGAACGAGGCGGAGCGGCGGCTTACTACCTTCCCGCCTCCGTACCCTCTCATCTTCGGTCCAGAAGATTGGAGCGGTGTTATGACGGGGGATGGAAAGCGCGCTATCGTTGCTATCCCGTTTGACGCTGACGAGAGCGTCGTGGTTTCGTTCGATGCGGAAACCGGCGCTTTTCTTGGGGCGCGCAAGGGTTGGGGCAAGTCGGCCCGGGTCTCGATCTCCGATCGCGACGGATTGATCGCCTTCGCGAATGGACGAACGCTTTCGTTCCTTGATCTCGATCTCGAGGAGATCGAAACGATTCGGGCGAACGACTCGCTCATCTCCAATGTCGCTTTCAGTCCTGACGGCGCCCGGATCGCGATCAGCGTTGACGGGTATGTGTCGGTCTTTCGGGTGAACCGATAGGCGGAACCCGTACAATTTTCTGTATTCTGTTCCGAGTGACCGGGCGTTTAGCTTGGCCCGCGCGGCAAGGCCAAAACCCGCGCGGCGGGCGAGTAAGCGAAGATTTTGACGGACTTAACCCGCAACGCTTGACGGGGCCTGGGTGGGGCTGTACACACCGCCGTCCTTCGAGCGGAGTCCGGTATGCGGGCGTAGCTCAGTTGGTTAGAGCGCCGGCCTGTCACGCCGGAGGCCGCGGGTTCAAGTCCCGTCGCTCGCGCCACTCCGCCGAAGGACTTATCTCCTACCATTTCGATAGGTTGCTGCACCGCGTCACAGGCTTGTGTGCGGTGCCCTAATGTATTGGCAAGATTGACCGCGATGGCCTATACGGTGGCTGTCGTTCGGCGTATCGTCGCGTCGTTCGGGAAGTCGAGGGGAGCATGGACGCGAACACCGAGCTATTGCGGGAGTACCTCCCGATATTGCTGTTCTTGGGCCTTGCGATCGCGTTGTCGGTCGTGATGGTCCTGGCCTCGCTGGTCGCCGGCCGCCAACGCCCCGACGCCGAAAAACTCTCCGCTTACGAATGCGGATTCGAAGCCTTCGAGGATGCGCGCCGCAAGTTCGACGTGCGCTTCTATCTCGTGGCCATCCTTTTCATCATCTTCGACCTGGAAGTCGCGTTCCTCTTCCCCTGGGCCGTGGCCCTGGGCGAGATCGGCATGTTCGGTTTCTGGTCGATGGTCGTGTTCCTCGGCGTGCTGACGATCGGCTTCGCCTATGAATGGCGCAAGGGAGCGCTCGAATGGGAGTGATCCAGATTCCGGGCGCCGGCGCGCCGCTGGCGCCCGGCGCGGCGCAAGACGCGCTGCTCAAGGCCGCGACGGACGAGCTGACCGAGAAGGGCTTCGTCATCGCCCAGCTCGACAAGCTGGTCGCCTGGGCGCGCACCGGCTCGCTGTGGCCGATGACGTTCGGCCTGGCGTGCTGTGCCGTCGAGATGATGCACACCGCCGCCAGCCGCTACGACCTCGACCGTTTCGGTCTCGTGTTCCGGCCGAGCCCGCGTCAATCCGACGTGATGATCGTCGCGGGCACGCTGACCAACAAAATGGCGCCCGCCTTGCGCAAGGTCTACGACCAGATGGCCGAGCCGCGCTGGGTGCTGTCGATGGGCAGCTGCGCCAATGGCGGCGGCTACTACCACTACAGCTACTCGGTGGTGCGCGGCTGCGACCGGATCGTGCCGGTCGACATCTACGTGCCCGGCTGTCCGCCGACCGCCGAGGCGCTGCTTTACGGAATTCTGCAGCTTCAGAAGAAGATCAAGCGCACGACCTCCATCCTGCGCTAGTTCGGGTTTTTGGGAGCCGGTACTTCATGGCCGAGTGGGTGGACGAGGGGCTTCAGCCCCTGGCCGAGCGGATCGCGGGCGCTTTGGGCGCCGATCTGATCGGTCACGAGATCGCGAAGGGCGAGTTGGCGCTGATCGTGCGCCGCGACGCCATCGTGCGCGTGCTGACGTATCTGCGCGACGACGAGGCGTGCAAATTCGGCGCGTTGATGGATGTGTGCGGCGTCGATTGGCCGGCCAAGGCCGAGCGTTTCGAGGTCGTCTACAATCTTCTGTCGATGCGCCATAACCGGCGTATCCGCGTGAAGCTGACGACCGACGAAAACACGCCGGTGCCGTCGGTCACGGGCGTGTTCCCGTCGGCGGGCTGGTTCGAGCGCGAGACCTGGGACATGTACGGCGTGTTCTTCGCCGACCATCCCGATCTGCGCCGCATCCTCACCGATTACGGTTTCGAAGGGCATCCGCTGCGCAAGGACTTCCCGCTCACGGGCCATGTCGAAGTGCGCTACGACGCCGAACAGCGCCGCGTGGTCTATGAGCGCGTGAAGCTGACGCAGGATTTCCGCAGCTTCGATTTCATGTCGCCGTGGGAAGGCCTGGGCTTGAACCAGCTCGGCGAGCCCAAGCCGCCGCTGCCGGGCGACGAGAAGGCGAAGGGACAGTAATCATGGCCGAACCCATCGCCACCGCCATCGCCGCGACCGATCCGGATCACGCCGCCGGTCAGGTCAAGATCAAGAACTACTCGCTCAATTTCGGGCCGCAGCATCCGGCCGCGCATGGCGTGCTGCGCCTCGTGCTCGAAATGGACGGCGAGGTGATCGAGCGCGCCGATCCGCATATCGGGCTGTTGCACCGGGGGACCGAGAAACTCATCGAGTACAAGACGTATCTCCAGGCGGTGCCGTATTTCGACCGCCTCGACTACGTCTCGCCGATGAACCAGGAGCACGCCTACGCGCTGGCGGTGGAAAAGCTGCTGGGCATTCAAGCACCGCCGCGCGCGCAATATATCCGCGTGCTCTACGCCGAAATCGGCCGCATCCTGAATCACATCCTCAACGTCACGACCTTTGCCCTCGACGTCGGCGCGATGACGCCGCTGCTGTGGGGCTTCGAGGAACGCGAAACGTTGATGGAGTTCTACGAGCGCGTGTGCGGCGCGCGCCTCCACGCGGCGTATTTCCGTCCGGGCGGCGTGTCGCAGGATATGCCCGCAGGGCTTGCCGACGACATGATGAAGTTCGTCGAGCATTTCCCCAAGATCCTCGACGACATCGAAACGCTGCTGACCGAAAACCGCATCTTCAAGCAGCGCACGGTCGATATCGGCGTGGTGTCGAAGGACGACGCGCTGGCCTGGGGCTTCTCGGGGCCGATGGTGCGCGGCTCGGGCATTCCGTGGGACTTACGCAAGTCGCAGCCCTACGACGCCTACGACCAGATGGAATTCGACGTGCCCATCGGCAAGAACGGCGATTGCTACGATCGCTATCTGTGCCGGATGGAGGAGATGCGCCAGTCGCTGCGCATCATGAAGCAGTGCCTGGAGAAGATGCCTTCGGGTCCCGTGAAGGGCCCGGACCGCAAGGTGACGCCGCCCACGCGCGGCGAGATGAAGCGCTCGATGGAAGCGCTCATCCATCACTTCAAGCTCTACACCGAGGGCTATCACGTGCCCGCGGGCGAGACCTACACCGCCGTCGAAGCGCCCAAGGGCGAGTTCGGCGTGTTTCTCGTCGCCGACGGCACCAACAAACCCTATCGCTGCAAGATCCGCGCGCCCGGTTTCGCGTTCCTGCAGGCGATGGATTTCCTTGCCAAGGGCCACATGCTGGCCGACGTCGTCGCGATCATCGGTTCGCTCGACATCGTGTTCGGAGAGGTCGATCGATGAGCGGCGGCAAACCCAACGTCGAACAGCCGGCGAGTTTCGTTTTCGCGCCCGAGTATCTGGCGCGCGCGCAACGCATCATCGCCAAGTACCCGCCGGGCCGTCAGGCCAGCGCGGTGCTGCCGCTGCTCGACCTCGCGCAACGCCAGCACCATAATTGGCTGCCGCGCGCGGCGATGGACTACATCGCCGGTCTGCTCGATATGGCGCCGATCCGCGTCTACGAAGTCGCGACCTTCTATTCGATGTTCAACCTCGCGCCCGTCGGCAAGTGGTTCCTGCAAGTCTGCACGACCACGCCGTGCTGGTTGCGCGGGTCGGACGAGGTGATGGCCGCGTGCGAGCGCAAGCTCGGCATCAAGGGCCAGCAGGACGCGTCGTTCCTGCATTCGGCGGACGGCCAGTTCACGGTGCGCGAAGTCGAATGCCTGGGCGCTTGCGTCAACGCGCCGATCATCCAGGTGAACGACGATTTCTACGAGGATCTCGACGGTCCGCTGACCGAAAAGCTGATCGATGCGCTGCGCGCGGGCAATCCGCCGCCGAAGGGCTCGATGAAGGGCCGTCAGCATTCGATGCCCGAAGGCGGGCGCACGTCGCTGACCGAGTTCGCGGCCAAGACGGGTGCGGGAGAAGATTGATGCTGCAGGACAAGGACCGCATCTTCACCAATCTCTATGCCGACGGCGACTGGGGCCTGAAGGGCGCCATGGCGCGCGGCGATTGGGATGGTACCAAGGACATTCTCGCCAAGGGCCGCGACTGGATCATCAAGGAAGTCCAGGATTCGGGCCTGCGCGGGCGCGGCGGTGCGGGCTTCCCGACCGGCATGAAGTGGTCCTTCATGCCGAAGAAATCGGATGGCCGTCCGCATTACCTGGTCGTCAACGCCGACGAATCCGAGCCGGGCACCTGCAAGGATCGCGAGATCCTGCGCCACGATCCGCATAAGCTGATCGAAGGCTGCCTGATCGCCGGTTTCGCGATGGGGGCCAACGCCGCTTACATTTACGTGCGCGGCGAGTTCTATAACGAAGCCTCCAATCTCGAACGCGCGGTCCAGCAGGCTTACGACGCCAAGCTGCTCGGCGACGACGCATGCGGTTCGGGCTGGAAGTTCGACGTCTTCGTTCATCGCGGCGCCGGCGCCTATATCTGCGGCGAAGAAACCGCGCTGATCGAATCGCTCGAAGGCAAGAAGGGCCAGCCGCGCCTGAAGCCGCCGTTCCCGGCGGGTGTCGGCCTTTATGGCTGCCCGACGACGGTCAACAACGTCGAATCCATCGCCGTCGCGCCGACGATCATCCGGCGCGGCGCCGCGTGGTTCGCCGGTATCGGCCGGCCCAAGAATTCGGGCACGAAGCTGTTTTGCATCTCCGGCCATGTGAACAAGCCTTGCACGGTCGAAGAAGCGATGAGCATTCCGCTGAAGGAGCTCATCGAGAAACACTGCGGCGGCGTGCGCGGCGGCTGGGACAATCTGCTCGCGGTCATTCCGGGCGGCTCGTCCGTGCCGGCGTTGCCCAAGTCGATCTGCGACACGGTGCTGATGGATTTCGACGCGCTGCGCGAGCATCGCTCGGGCCTGGGTACGGCCGCCGTGATCGTCATGGACAAGTCGACCGACATCGTGAAGGCGATCGCGCGTCTGTCGCGCTTCTACATGCACGAGAGCTGCGGCCAGTGCACGCCGTGCCGCGAGGGTACAGGCTGGCTCTACCGCGTCATGCAGCGCATGGTGAAGGGGCAGGCCGAGCTGTCGGAAATCGACATGCTGGAGGAAGTCACCCGCCAGATCGAAGGTCACACGATCTGCGCGCTGGGCGACGCGGCCGCATGGCCCGTGCAGGGCTTGATCCGCAATTTCCGCCCGCACATGGAACAGCGCATCCGCGACTACAAGGCGGCGCTCACCGCCCAGGCCGCGGAATAACGGGAAGCGAACGATGCCGAAAGTCACCATCGACGGCGAAACGATCGAAGTGCCCGCGGGCATCACGGTCCTCCAGGCCTGCGAGATCGCGGGCAAGGAAGTGCCGCGCTTCTGCTATCACGAGCGCCTGTCGGTCGCCGGCAATTGCCGCATGTGCCTGGTCGAGATGGAGAAGAGCCCGAAGCCCGTCGCGTCCTGCGCGATGCCGGTCGCCGAAGGCCAAGTCATCAAGACCGACACACCGCTGGTCAAGAAGGCCCGCAACGGCGTGATGGAATTCCTGCTGATCAACCATCCGCTCGACTGCCCGATCTGCGATCAGGGCGGCGAATGCGATTTGCAGGATCAGGCGATGTCCTACGGCAAGGACAGCAGCCGCTATCACGAGAACAAGCGCGCCGTGCCCGACAAGGAAATCGGGCCGCTGGTCAAGACGACCATGACGCGCTGCATCCATTGCACGCGCTGCGTGCGCTTCTCGACCGAAGTCGCGGGCAACGAGGAACTCGGTGCGGTGTTCCGCGGCGAGCACATGGAAATCGACACGTATGTCGAGAAGGCGCTGACCAGCGAACTCTCCGGCAATATCGTCGATTTGTGCCCGGTCGGCGCGCTCACGTCGAAGCCCTACGCCTTCACCGCGCGCCCGTGGGAACTTCGCAAGACGGAATCGATCGACGTGTTCGACGCGCTGGGCGCTTCGATCCGCGTCGACGCGCGTGGCGGCGAAGTGCTGCGCGTTCTGCCGCGCCTCAATGAAGAGACGAACGAAGAGTGGATCGGCGACAAGTCGCGCCACGCCGTCGACGGGTTGAAGCGCCAGCGCCTGGATCGCCCGTATCTGCGCAAGGACGGCAAGCTCCAGCCCGTGTCGTGGGCCGAAGCGCTGTCGGCCGCCGCCGCGAAGCTCAAGGGCACGTCCGCCGCGCGCATCGGCGCCATCGCCGGCGATCTCGTGGACGCTGAGTCGGTTGCCGCACTGAAGGACATTCTCGCCGGGCTCGGCGTCGCCAATCTCGATTGCCGCCAGGATGGCGCCAAGATCGATCCGGCCAACCGCGCGTCGTGGCTGTTCAACTCGACCGTCCAAGGCATCGAAGATGCCGACGCGATCCTGCTGATCGGCGCCAATCCGCGCTGGGAAAGCCCGGTGCTGAACGCGCGCATCCGCAAGCGCTACCGTGCCGGTGGCGTGAAGATCGCCGCGATCGGGCCGCAGCTCGATCTGCGCTACAAATACGAATATCTCGGCGCGGGCCCGACGACGCTCGCCGATGTCGCCTCGGGTAAGAACGCGTTCTTCGAAACGCTGAAGAACGCGGCCAAGCCGATGCTGATCATCGGCATGGGCGCACTCGCGCGCGCCGACGGTGCCGCCGTGCTGGCGCTGGCGGGCGAACTCGCCGCCAAGGCCGGCGTGGTCAAGGACGGCTGGAACGGCTTCAACGTGCTGAACACCGCCGCGGGCCGCGTGGGGGCCCTCGAACTCGGCTTCGTGCCGGGTGCGAATGGCCGCGACGTCGCCGGTATCGTCGACGGCGCGGCCAAGGGCGAGATCGAAATCGTCTACCTGCTGGGGGCCGACGAGATCGATACGGGCAAGCTCGGCAAGGCGTTCGTCATCTATCAGGGCCATCACGGCGACAAGGGCGCGCACCGCGCCGATCTGGTCCTGCCGGGTGCCGCCTATACCGAGAAGAACGCGACCTATGTGAACGTCGAAGGCCGTGCACAGCACGCGCGCATCGCCGTTTTCCCGCCGGGCGAAGCGAAGGAGGATTGGAAAATCCTGCGCGCGCTGTCCGATGTGCTGGGCGCCAAGCTGCCTTACGACACGCTGTCGCAACTGCGCGCGCGCTTGGCGAAAGCCTCGCCCGTGTTCGCCGAAATCGAAACCGCCCATCCGGCCGCCACGCTCGGCGCGCTGGGCAAGGCGGGCAACGTGGACCCGGCGGCGTTCGTTTCGCCGATCGACAATTATTACATGACCGACCCGATCAGCCGCGCCTCGGCGACGATGGCCGAATGCACCCGGGTCTACGTGAAGGGCGAAGCGCCCCGGACCGGTACGCATGGCTGAGAACGATCTCCTCTGGGGCGTGATCGTCCCCGGCGCCATCATCATCGCGAAGATCCTCGCGATCGTGGTGCCGCTGCTCGTTTGCGTCGCCTTCCTGACGCTGGCCGAGCGCAAGGTCATCGGCGCGATGCAACTGCGCAAAGGCCCGAACGTCGTGGGCCCGTTCGGCTTGCTGCAACCCTTCGCGGACGGCTTGAAGCTGCTGCTCAAGGAAACCATCGTGCCGACCGGCGCCAACCGGTTCGTGTTCATGATGGCGCCGATGGTGACGTTCCTGTTGAGCCTCGTCGCCTGGGCGGTGATCCCGTTCGATTACGGAATCGTGCTCTCCGATTTGAACGTCGGCATCCTCTATCTCTTCGCGATCTCGTCGCTGGGCGTCTACGGCATCATCATGGCCGGCTGGGCGTCGAACTCGAAATACGCGTTCCTGGGTGCCATGCGCTCGGCCGCACAGATGGTGTCCTACGAAGTCTCGATCGGCTTCGTCATCATCACCGTGCTGCTGTGCGTGGGCTCGCTGAACCTGACCGACATCGTGATGGCGCAGAAGAACGTCTGGTTCGCCGTGCCGCTGTTCCCGATGTTCATCATCTTCTTCATCTCGGCGCTGGCCGAAACGAACCGCTCGCCGTTCGACTTGCCCGAAGGCGAGTCCGAAATCGTCGCCGGCTACTTCGTCGAATATTCGTCGATGAGCTTCGCGCTGTTCTTCCTGGGCGAATACGCGGCGATGATCCTGATGAGCGGGATGACGTCGATCCTGTTCCTGGGCGGCTGGCTGCCGCCGGTCGACGTGGCGCCGCTCAACTGGATTCCGGGCCCGATCTGGTTCGCGCTGAAAGTCGCGTTCTGCCTGTTCGTGTTCTTGTGGGTGCGCGCGACGATGCCGCGCTACCGCTACGACCAACTGATGCGTCTCGGCTGGAAAGTGTTCCTGCCGTTCTCGCTGTTCTGGGTGATCCTGACCGCCGGCGTGCTGATGGCCACCGGCTGGGTGCCGCGCTGAGGGGATGGGGAGAAAGACAATGGCCACCGGCCTCGACCGCGCCGCGAAATCGCTGCTCCTGTCCGAACTCGTGACGGGCATGGCGCTGACCTTGAAGTATTTCTTCAAGCCGACCGTGACGATGAACTACCCCTACGAGAAGGGGCCGATCTCGCCGCGCTTCCGCGGCGAGCACGCGCTGCGCCGCTACGCCTCGGGCGAGGAACGCTGCATCGCGTGCAAGCTGTGCGAGGCCGTGTGCCCCGCCCAGGCGATCACGATCGAAGCCGAGCCGCGCGACGACGGCAGCCGCCGCACGACGCGCTACGACATCGACATGACGAAATGCATCTATTGCGGCTTCTGCCAGGAAGCCTGCCCGGTGGACGCGATCGTCGAAGGTCCGAACTTCGAGTTCGCGACCGAAACGCGCGAAGAGCTGATGTACAACAAAGCCAAATTGCTGGCGAACGGCGACCGCTGGGAGGCCGAAATCGCGGCCAATCTGGCGGCCGACGCGCCGTATCGTTGAGGGCGAGGGGATGCTCCAGACCATCGTCTTCTACCTGTTCTCGGCCGTGCTGATCGGCGCCGCCACCATGGTCGTGGTGGCGCGCAACCCGGTGCACTCGGTCCTGTTCCTGATCCTGTGCTTCTTCAACGCGGCCGGCTTGTTCGTGCTGATGGGGGCCGAATTCCTGGCGATGCTGCTGGTCGTCGTCTATGTCGGCGCGGTCGCGGTGCTGTTCATGTTCGTCGTCATGATGCTCGACGTGGACTTCCAAAAGCTGCGCAGCGGGGCGGCCGCCTATCTGCCCATCGGGGCCGCAATCGGCCTCGTGCTCGTGGCCGAACTCGTTCTCGTCGTCGGCGCTTGGACCGTGTCGCCGGCCTTGCCCGAAGCGATGGCGTTCCCGATCCCGGATTCTTCGCAGATCCACAACACGAAGGCGCTCGGCCTCGTGCTCTACGACGATTACGTTTACGTGTTCCAGGCTTCGGGCCTCGTGCTGCTCGTCGCGATGATCGGGGCGATCGTCCTGACCTTGCGCGAGCGCGAAGGTGTCAAACGCCAGTCGATCGCCCGCCAGGTCGCGCGCACGCGCGCCGAAGGTGTCGCCGTCGTCTCGGTCGAAAGCCGCAAGGGGGTCGACGTCTGATGGCCATCGGTCTCGCACATTATCTCGCCGTCGCGGCGATCCTGTTCACGCTGGGCGTGTTCGGCATCTTCCTGAACCGGAAGAACGTCATCGTCATCCTGATGTCGATCGAACTGATGCTGCTCGCGGTGAACATCAACTTCGTCGCGTTCTCGACCCATTTGGGCGACCTGGTCGGCCAGGTCTTCGCGTTGTTCGTGCTGACCGTCGCGGCCGCCGAAGCCGCCATCGGGCTCGCGATCCTCGTCGTCTATTTCCGCAATCGCGGGACGATCGAGGTCGACGACATCAACATGATGAAGGGCTGATCCGGGCCATGTACTCCGCCGCCGTCCTTCTCCCGCTTCTCGGTTTCACGATCGCCGGTCTGGCGATGGCCTCGTCGTTGCCCCACGCGACCAAGGAACGCGTCGCGCAGTTCGTGACCACGGGCTGCGTCATGCTCGCGGCCTTGTTCTCGCTGGTCATCTTCTATCAGGTGGGCGTGCAGGGGCAGACCCGCACGGTCGAACTCTTCACCTGGATCGAAAGCGGCGCCTTCGTCGCCAACTGGGCGCTGAAATTCGACGCGCTGTCGGCGACGATGCTGTGCGTCGTCACCATCGTGTCGTCGATGGTGCATCTCTATTCCATCGGCTACATGGCCGAGGACAAGTCGATCCCGCGCTTCATGGCGTATCTGTCGCTGTTCACCTTCTTCATGCTGATGCTGGTGACGGCCGACAATTTCATCCAGATGTTCTTCGGCTGGGAAGGCGTGGGCCTCGCGTCCTATCTGCTGATCGGCTTCTGGTTCGAAAAGGACAGCGCCAACGAAGCCTCGATCAAGGCGTTCCTCGTGAACCGCGTGGGCGATTTCGGCTTTGCGCTGGGCATCTTCGCCTGCTTCCTGCTGTTCGGCTCGGTCCAGTTCGACCCGATCTTTGCGGCCGTGCCGCAATTCGCCGAAGCCAAGCTCGAATTCCTGGGCAAGGAATTCCACGCGCTGACGCTGATCTGCCTGCTGCTGTTCGTCGGCGCTTGCGGCAAGTCGGCGCAGCTTTTCCTGCACACCTGGCTGCCGGACGCGATGGAAGGCCCCACGCCGGTCTCCGCCCTCATCCACGCCGCCACCATGGTGACCGCGGGCGTGTTCATGGTCTGCCGCCTGTCGCCGATCTTCGAATACGCGCCGACCGCGCTGATGGTCGTGACGATCGTGGGTGCATCGACCGCGTTGTTCGCGGCGTCGGTCGGTCTCGTGCAGAACGACATCAAGCGCGTGATCGCGTATTCGACCTGCTCGCAGCTCGGCTACATGTTCTTCGCGGCGGGCGTGTCGGCCTATCCGGCCGCGATGTTCCACCTCACGACCCACGCCTTCTTCAAGGCGCTGCTGTTCCTATCGGCGGGTTCGGTCATCCACGCGCTGCATCACGAGCAGGACATGCGCAAGATGGGCGGGCAGGTGTGGACCAAGATCCGCATCACCTACGCGATGATGTGGATCGGCTCGCTCGCGCTCGCCGGCATGGGCATTCCGGGGTTGAACATCGGCTTCGCCGGGTTCTATTCGAAGGACATCATCATGGAGGCCGCTTACGGCGTCCATTCGGCCGCGGGCCAATACGCCTTCTGGCTGGGCCTTGCCGCCGCCACGATGACCGCCTTCTATTCCTGGCGCTTGCTGTTCATGTCCTTCCACAAGGCGCCGGACACGGATCATCACGCGGTCGACCACGCGCATGAATCGCCGATGGTCATGCTGATCCCGCTGATGGTACTCGCCTTCGGCGCGCTGTTCTCGGGCATGGGGCTCCAGTATTTCTTCGTCGGCGAAGGCCGCGAAGCGTTCTGGGGGACGGCGATCTTCACGCTGCATGACGGTATCGAAGCCGCACACCACGCCCCGCATTGGGTCCCGCCGCTGCTGATCGCGGTGGGATTGACCGGCATCGGCATCGCCTACGGCCTCTATATCCGCAACCCGGAGAAGCCCAAGCAGATCGCCAAGGACTTCAAGGGCCTTTACGAGTTCCTGCTGAACAAGTGGTATTTCGACGAGCTCTACAACGCGCTGTTCGTGCGTCCGTCCTTCGTCATCGGCCGCTTCCTGTGGAAGCGCGGCGACGGCACGGTGATCGACGGCATGGGCCCCGACGCGATCGCGGCGGGCACCTTGATCGTCGCCAAGCGCGCGGGCCGGTTGCAGACCGGTTACGTCTACCACTACGCCTTCGCGATGCTGATCGGCATCGTGGTCCTCGCCACCTGGTACATTCTGCGGACGGGCCGCTGAGATCATGACCGACTGGCCCATCCTTTCCCTCGTCGCGTTCCTGCCTCTCGCGGGGGCGCTGTTCATCCTGCTGCTCAACGGCACCGAAGAAGCCGTCGCCCGCAACGCGCGCTGGGCGGCGTTGTGGACTTCGCTCGTCGTGTTCGTGCTGTCGCTGCCGATCTGGTTCGGCTTCGATCGCGCCAGCGCCGATTTCCAATTCGTCGAGCGCCATGTTTGGATCCCCGGTTACGGGATCGGCTATCACGTCGGCGTCGACGGCATTTCGGCCCCCTTCGTGCTGCTGTCGACGTTCCTGACGCCGCTATGCATCGCGGCGTCCTGGCACGTCGAAAAGCGCGTGCGCGAATACATGATCGCGTTCCTGGTGCTGGAAACCTTCATGGTCGGCACCTTCATCGCGCTCGACCTCGTGCTGTTCTACGTCTTCTTCGAAGCCGTCCTGATCCCGATGTTCCTGATCATCGGCGTGTGGGGCGGGGCGCGGCGCGTCTACTCGGCGTTCAAGTTCTTCCTCTACACGCTGCTCGGCTCGGTGCTGATGCTGATCGCGATGCTGGCGATGTATTGGCAGACCGAGACGACGAATATCGTCGAATTGTTCGACTACGACTTCCCGCGCCAGATGCAGATGTGGCTGTGGCTCGCCTTCTTCGCGTCCTTCGCGGTGAAGGTGCCGATGTGGCCCGTGCACACTTGGCTGCCCGACGCGCACGTCGAAGCGCCGACGGCGGGCTCGGTCATCCTGGCCGGCGTGCTGCTGAAGATGGGCGGCTACGGCATGATCCGCTTCTCGCTGCCGATGTTCCCGGAAGCGAGCGACTATTTCACGCCGCTCGTGTTCACGCTGTCGATCGTCGCGGTCGTCTACACCTCGCTCGTGGCGCTGGTGCAGGAGGACATGAAGAAGCTGATCGCCTATTCGTCGGTCGCCCATATGGGCTTCGTGACGTTGGGCCTGTTCGCGGGCAACCGCCAGGGCGTCGAGGGCGCGATGTTCCAGATGATCGCGCATGGCGTGGTCTCGGGCGCGTTGTTCTTGTGCGTGGGCGTCGTCTACGACCGCCTGCACACGCGCGAGATCAAGCGTTACGGCGGCCTCGTCCATCGCATGCCAGTCTACGCGGCGGTGTTCATGGTGTTCACCATGGGGGCGGTCGGCCTGCCGGGCACGGCCGGGTTCGTCGGCGAAATCCTGGTGCTGACCGGCACCTATCAGGCCTCGACCGTCGCGGCGGCACTCGCCGCGACCGGCGTGATCCTGGGCGCCGCCTACATGCTCTATCTCTATCGCCGCGTGATCTTCGGCAAGCTGGTGCGCGACGACCTCAAGGACATGCCCGATCTCGAATGGCGCGAGAAGCTGATCTTCGCGCCCCTGATCGTCGCCACGCTGTGGCTCGGCATCCAGCCCAAGCCCGTGCTCGACATGATGGGCCCGACGATCCAAGCGGTCGTCGATCGCTACGAGGCCGATCGCGGCGCGCATAACCACGCCGACACCCAAGCGCCGACGCAAGCCCAAGCGCCGGCGGAGAACGCCCGATGACCGACTTTCTTCTCGCCCCGCTGCTGCCCGAGTTGATCCTCGCCATATCGGGCCTGACGCTGTTGATGGTCGGCGCGTTCTCGAAGGGCGATGCGACGCGCACGGTCAATGCGCTGGCCATCGCGGCGTTGCTGGTCGCGGCCTTGGCCGCCGCCACGCAATCGCCCGACCGGACGACGCTGATGTCGGGCATGTTCGTGGCCGACGCGTTTTCGGGCTTCGCCAAGGTCGCGATCTTCCTGGCGACGGCCGCGGCGCTCGTGCTGTCGGACGATTACAACCGCCGCGAAGGCTTCGCGCGCTTCGAATATCCGGTGCTGACGATCTTCGCGGCCCTGGGCATGTCGATGATGGTGTCGGCCAACGACCTCATCTCGCTCTATCTCGGCCTCGAGCTTCAGTCGCTGTCGCTCTATGTGCTGGCCTCGATCCGCCGCGACTCCCCGCGCGCGACCGAAGCGGGCTTGAAGTATTTCGTGCTCGGCGCGCTGTCGTCGGGGATGCTGCTCTATGGCGCGTCGCTGATCTACGGCTTCTCGGGCGCCACGAATTTCGAAACCATCGCCGGCGTGATGACCGACCATGCGGGCGGGGCGCCGATCGGCGTGGTGTTCGGCATCGTGTTCGTCGCGGCCGCCTTGGCCTTCAAGGTTTCGGCCGCCCCGTTCCATATGTGGACGCCGGACGTCTACGAAGGCGCGCCCACGCCCGTGACGGCGTTCTTCGCCGCCGCGCCGAAGCTTGCGGCCATGGCGCTGCTGGTGCGCGTGCTGGTCGAGCCGCTGGGCTCGCTGGTCGGCGATTGGCGGCAGATTGTCGTCTTCATTGCCATCCTGTCGATGCTGATCGGCAGCTTCGCCGCCATCGCGCAGACCAGCATCAAGCGCCTGATGGCCTATAGCTCCATCGGCCATGTCGGCTACGCGCTGGTCGGTCTCGCCGCCGGCGACGAAACCGGCGTGCGCGGCGTGCTCGTCTATATGGCGATCTATGTCGTGATGAATCTCGGCGCCTTCGCGGTCATCCTGTCGATGAAGCGCGACGGCAAGATGGTCGAAACGATCGGCGATCTCGCCGGCCTCGCGCGCACGCGGCCGATGCTGGCGGCGGGCTTGGGCATCGCCATGTTCTCGATGGCCGGCATTCCCCCGCTCGCCGGGTTCTTCGGCAAGCTCTATGTCTTCCTCGCGGCGGTGTCGGCGGGTCTCTATCTGCTCGCCGTGATCGGCGTGCTCGCCTCGGTCGTGGGCGCTTTCTATTACCTGCGCATCGTCAAGATCATGTATTTCGACGAGCCGGTACCCGCCTTCGACGCGGCCGAGGGCAACGGCCCGACGGCGATCCTGGCGGTTTCGTCGGTCTTCACGCTGCTGTTCTTCCTGCTGCCCGGTCCGCTGGTCGCGGCCGCGACCACCGCCGCCGCGTCGCTGTTCGGCGGTTGATCGCGCCGGTTGCCGATCGCGTGCGCTTGCCGCCGGAATTCCGGCTGGCGGCGCATGACAGCGTGGGTTCGACCAACGACGAAGCCAAGGCGATGGCGCGCGAAGGTGCCGCCGACCTGACGCTCGTTTGGGCGCGCGAACAGACGGCGGGCAGGGGCCGCCAAGGCCGCACATGGGCCAGCCCGCGCGGCAATCTCTATCTCTCGCTCGTCTTGCGGCCCAAGGCGAAAGCCGCGACCGCCGCCCAGCTTTCCTTCGTCGCCTGTATCGCGGTCGGCGAGACGGTCGCCGAACTGGGTGCCCAAGACATCGAGTATAAATGGCCCAACGACGTGCTGGTCGGCGGGCGGAAAATCTCGGGCGTGCTGCTTGAAGCCGAAAGCGGCGGCGACGGCCTCGCTTATCTGATCCTGGGCGTGGGCATCAATCTCGCCTCGTCGCCGGCCGAGACGCGCTACCCCGCCACGTCGCTGCACGGGGCCGCACCGGTCGAAGCGGCCCTCGAAGCTTTCGCGCGGCATTTCCACGATTGGTATCGCCGCTGGACGGCGGAAGGCTTCGCGCCCGTGCGCCAAGCGTGGCTTGCCCGCGCCGCGCGGCTGGGCCAGGCGATCGAAGTGCGCTTGGCCGATCGCACGCTGAACGGCACGTTCGCCGAATTGGGTTCGGGGGGCGAACTCCTGCTCGACACCGCCGCCGGGCGGCGTATCGTCACGGCGGGCGACGTCCACTTACCGGGGATCGGATGACCATGCTGCTCGTCATCAACTCCAACAATACCAACACCGTGTTCGGCGCGTTCGATTACGCGACGGGCGACAAGCTCGCCTCGTGGCGCATCTCGACCGATCCCAAGCGCACGGCCGACGAATACGCGGTGTGGCTCACGCATTTGATGGCGCTGCAATCGATGACGCTGGCGCAAATCTCGGGCGTGGTCGTGTCGAACGTCGTGCCGCAGGCGATGTTCAATCTGCGCGATTTCTGCCGTCGCTACGCGAAGGCCGAGCCCGTCATCGTCGGCGAGAAGGGCCTGAAATACGGGCTCGAGATCCGCATCGAACGGCCCGAGGAAGCGGGGGCCGACCGCATCGCCAACGCGGTGGGGGCGCGCACGCGCTACAAAATGCCCGGCGTCGTCGTCGATCTGGGGACGGCCACGACGTTCGACGTGCTGGATGCGCAGGGCAATTATTGCGGCGGCACGATCAGCCCCGGCATCAATCTGGCGTTCGAAGCCCTCTATATGGGGGCGGCGAAACTGCCGCGTATCGAGATTCGCCGCCCGGCGCGCACCATCGGCACGTCGACCGTGACGGCGATGCAATCCGGCATTTTCTGGGGCTATGTCGGTTTGATCGAAGGGATCGGCACGCGCATCGCCGAGGAGCTTGGCGGCACGCCGACCTTCATCGGCACGGGCGGGCTTATCTCCATCATCGCCGAGCACACCAAGCTGCTCGCCCATGTCGACCCCGACCTGACCTTGAAAGGTCTGGTCGATATTCACAGATTGAACCGATGAGCAACGTCGACAAGGGACTCTATTTTTTGCCGCTTGGCGGCTCCGGCGAGATCGGGATGAATCTCAACCTCTACCGCTATGGCGGGAAGTGGTTGATGGTCGATCTGGGCGTGACCTTCGGTGACGACACGATGCCGGGGATCGACGTCATCACGCCCGATCCCAGCTTCATCGCCGAGAACCGCGACGATCTGCTCGGCCTCGTGCTGACGCACGCGCATGAGGACCATCTCGGCGCCGTGCCCTATCTGTGGCCGCTGCTGCGCTGCCCGATCTACGCGACCGGTTTCACCGCATCGTTCCTGAAGCGCAAACTGGCCGAGACCGATTTCGCCAACCAAGTGCCGATCCATGTGATCGAGCAGGGTGCGCGTTTGCAGATCGGCGATTTCGACGTCGAGCTCATCCACATCACCCATTCCTGCCTGGAGCCGAACGCGCTGGCGATCCGCACGCCGGTCGGCACAATCCTGCATACCGGCGACTGGAAACTCGATGCCGAACCGCTGATCGGCCCGACGACCGATGCCGACGCGTATCGCCGCGTGGGCGATGAAGGCGTGCTGGCGCTGGTCGGCGATTCCACGAACGCCATCAAGGACGGCGAGTCCGGTTCCGAAGGTTCGGTCTATGCCGAACTCGTGAAGCAGATCGCCGCCGCCCCGCAACGCGTGGCGATCGCGTGTTTCGCGTCCAACGTCGCGCGGGTGGAAAGTATCGCGCGCGCCGCGCGGGCGGCGGGGCGCGAAGTGGCGCTGGTCGGCCGTTCGTTATGGCGCATTTACGAGAGCGCGCGCGAGAACGGCTATCTCGCCGATCTGCCGCCCTTCATGACCGAGACCGACGCGGGCTACGTGCCGCGCGACCGGATCGCGTTGATCTGCACGGGCTCGCAAGGCGAGCCGCGCGCGGCCTTGTCGCGCATCGCGGCCGACGATCATCCGCATATCGTGCTGGAGGAGGATGACTGGGTCCTGTTCTCCTCGCGCACCATTCCGGGCAACGATCGCGCCGTGGGCCGGATGCAGAACCAGTTGATGCGCCTGGGCGTGAAGGTCGTCACCGATCGCGACGCGCCCATCCATGTCTCGGGCCACCCGTGCCGCGACGAGTTGTCGTCGATGTATCAATGGATCCGTCCGCGCATCGCAATCCCGGTGCATGGCGAACATCTGCACATGACCGCGCATGCAAGCTTGGCGCGCGATTGCCAGGTGCCGTTCCAGATCGTGCCGGAAAACGGCCAGGTCATCCGCTTGGATTTGCCCGACGGCCCGCAAGTCGTCGATCACGTCCAGTCCGGGCGCTGGGCGGTCGATGGCGGGCGCTTGCTGCCGGTCGACGGCGCCGTGGTGCGCGGCCGGGCGAAGCTGCTGTGGAACGGGGCGGTCGTCGCGACCGTCGTCGTCGATCGCAAGGGCCGTTTGATGGCCGATCCGCAAGTCTCAGCACCGGGTCTGATCGACCCCGACGATCCCGGCGACGAATTGGCCGACGATCTGATCGAAGCGGTGCGTGGCGCCGTCGCCCGCGTGCCCGACAAGGCGCCCGAGGACCAGATCGCCGAAGCCGCGCGCCGCGCGGTGCGCAAGCTCGTGAACCAGCGCCTGGGCAAAAAGCCGGTCGCCCAGATCCACGTCGTGCGGGTCTAGTCGCCGCCCGGCGGCAGTGCTATTTCCTTCCCCATGATCGGCCGTTTGAACCATGTCGCGATCGTCGTGCCGGATTTGGCGGCCGCGTCGCGCACCTATCGCGAGACCTTGGGCGCCAAGGTCTCGGCCCCCGTCGATCTGCCCGCCCACGGCGTGACGACGGTGTTCGTCGAACTCGACAACACCAAGATCGAATTGCTGCATCCGTTCGGCGCGAATTCGCCGATCGCGAAATTCCTGGCCGACCATCCGTCGGGCGGGATGCATCATGTCTGCTACGAGGTCGAGGATATCCTCGCCGCGCGCGACCGCTTGAAGGCGCAGGGGGCCCGCGTGCTGGGCGACGGCGAGCCGAAGATCGGCGCGCATGACAAGCCCGTGCTGTTCCTGCACCCGAAGGATTTCGCCGGCACGCTGGTCGAGCTCGAACAAGCATGACGCCAATCACCGCCATCGCGATGTATGTGGTGATCTGGTGGATCGTGCTGTTCGCCGTGTTGCCCTTCGGCGTGAAGCCGACGCAAGAGCCGGGCGGAAAGGGCCAGATGACCGGTGCGCCCGAAAAACCGATGATGGGCAAGAAGGTAATCTGGACCAGCATCGCCGCCGCGGTCGTGTGGCTGCTCATCTTCGCGGTCGTGCATTCCGATTTGCTGCCGGTGCGCGACGTTCTCCAGCTTCCGCCGCGCTGATCGGATGAGCGGCTATTGCAACTTCGCCCCCGGCCATGCGCTGCACGGGCCTTATCACGACGACGAATACGGTTTCCCGCTGACCGGCGACGACGCGCTGTTCGAGCGGTTGCTGCTGGAGATCAACCAGGCCGGCCTGTCCTGGGAATTGATGCTGAAGAAGCGCGAAGGTTTCCGCGCCGCCTATGCCGGGTTTTCGGTCGCCAAAGTCGCGCGTTTCGGCGCCAAGGATACCGCGCGCCTATTGGCCGACGCGGGCATCGTGCGCAACAAGCTGAAGGTCGCCGCCGCGATCCACAACGCGAACGTGATCCTGGCACTCGCCAAGTCGCACGGGTCCTTCGCCGATTGGATCGCCGCACACCATCCGCTGACCAAGAAGGATTGGTGCAAGGTCTTCGCCAAGACCTTCAAATTCACCGGCGGCGAAATCGTCGGCGAATTCTTGATGAGCATCGGCTATCTGCCGGGCGCGCATCGCGAGAACTGCCCTGCCTACAAACGTATTGCCAAGCGGAACCCGCCTTGGATGAAGGCGGCGAAGAAGGGTTTCGTTTACTGATTTCTTAAAACCTGGGCCCCAGAAAACCGAAACCCGGCGGCCGCTTTTTAAGCGAACCCGCCGGGCTGGTATTGGCGTGAACTCCCCAAACTTGGGCCGTGCGTCCCCGTGCGGGGCGTGTTCTTATTTAAGGCGAGTATAGAGGGCCAAACGCGCCTGTCGAGCAATTTGTGAGAAGTTGCTTGTGTACATACGAAATGAAGTTTCAAGATTTTGTTGCGTTGCACAAAAGCCGAGCAGGGCCGTCGTAATTCTGCCGGATTATCATGAGATTGAAGGACGCTAGACGCAGGAGGCGTAAATGACCGCCAATTTCAGGTGGATCGCCGCAATCGGGTTCGCAATGGCCGTCGCGGCGCCGGGGTTTGCCCGGGCGCAGGAATCGGCCGCGACTCCGACCAAAATCGAAGTGACGGGGGTGGATTGCCGCCGGCTTTTCGTCACACACCAGCCTTCCGCCGATGTCGCCTACAAGCCGGGCGTGGATGTCCACGGCAAGCCGGTCGCACCGGCCGACCTCAACCCCGCGCCGCAGATCAAGGTCCCGGAAACCGTGACTTTCGACGTGGCGGTCGATCTGCGCCGTTTCGGGGT
The DNA here is from genome assembly GCA_965228135.1 of Tagaea sp. Classification (GTDB taxonomy): domain Bacteria; phylum Pseudomonadota; class Alphaproteobacteria; order CACIAM-22H2; family CACIAM-22H2; genus Tagaea. The sequence continues at coordinate 1,191,553 of OZ245798.1, read as the reverse complement.
GCCGCAAACCTCGCCCTTGTTCCAGCCCTCGGTGAAACTGGGGGAGGTGCGGGTCGACGTGTTGACCGGCAAGACCCTTTATAACGGCGCGGCGATCGGCAATCCGGAGATCGAAGCGCTTCGCGAAGCCTGCAAAGCCCAAGGCTTGGCGCCGAAGTAAGTTTCCCGTACGGTCGCGCCACTTTTCCTCTGCCGAATCCCTCCAGCCCCGACGGACCCATGCGCCTTTCGCGTTATTTCCTGCCCACGATCAAGGAAAACCCCTCCGAGGCGCAGATCGTCTCGCATCGTTTGATGCTGCGCGCGGGTATGGTCCGCCAATCGGCGGCGGGCATCTATTCCTGGCTGCCGCTGGGCTTCAAGGCGCTGAACAAGATCGAAGCGATCGTGCGCGAGGAGCAGAACCGCTCCGGCGCCATCGAGTTGCTGATGCCGACGATCCAATCGGCCGATTTGTGGCGCGAGAGCGGCCGCTACGACGATTACGGCAAGGAGATGCTGCGCATCGTCGATCGCCACGAGCGCGAAATGCTGTTCGGGCCGACGAACGAAGAGCTCATCACCGATATCTTCCGCACCTATGTGAAGAGCTACAAGGATCTGCCGCTGAATCTCTATCATATCCAGTGGAAGTTCCGCGACGAGGTGCGCCCGCGTTTCGGCGTGATGCGCGGCCGCGAATTCCTGATGAAGGACGCGTACTCGTTCGACATCGACGGGAAGGGGGCGCGCGCCGCCTATAACCGGATGTTCGTCGCCTATTTGCGTACCTTCGCGCGCATGGGCCTCAAAGCCATTCCGATGCGCGCCGATACCGGGCCCATCGGCGGCGATCTCAGCCACGAATTCATCATCCTGGCCGATACGGGCGAGTCGGAAGTCTATTGCGACGCGTCGTGGATGGAAGCCGACGTCTTGAAGAAGGACGTCGATTTCTCGGCCGATCTTCAGCCGCTGGTCGACGAATGGCTGTCGAAATACGCCGCGACCAGCGAGATGCACGATCCCGCGAAATGCCCGATCCCGCCCGAACGTTTGCGCAAGGCGCGCGGCATCGAAGTCGGCCACATCTTCTATTTCGGCACCAAATATTCGAAGCCGATGAACGCCCAGGTCGCGGGGCCGGACGGCGCGCCCGTGCTGGTCGAGATGGGGTCCTACGGGATCGGCGTGTCGCGCCTCGTCGGCGCGTTGATCGAAGCAAGCCATGACGAAGCGGGCATCGTGTGGCCCGACGCGGTGGCGCCGTTCGATGTGGCGCTGGTGAATTTGCGTGTCGGCGACGCCAAATGCGACGCGGCGTGCGAAGACCTTTACGCCAAGCTCCAGAAGGCCGGCAAAGACGTGCTCTATGCCGACACGTCCGACAGTGCCGGTGCGAAATTCGCGACGATGGATCTGATCGGTCTGCCTTGGCAGCTGGTCGTCGGTCCGCGCGGCCTCGTCAACGGCAAAGTGGAATTGAAGCGCCGGCGCACGGGCGAACGTATCGAGCTGTCGGTCGAGGAGGCGTTGAACCGCCTGCTCGCGCCGGCTTCCTGAGCCCGCGCATGGCCTTCGGCGTATTCGAGCGGATGGTGGCGATGCGCTATCTGCGCGCGCGCCGCCAAGAAGGCTTCATCTCGGTCATCGCGTGGTTCTCGCTGACCGGCATCGCGCTGGGCGTGGCCACGCTCATCATCGTCATGGGCGTGATGAACGGCTTCCGCGCCGAATTGCTCGGTCGCATCCTCGGCCTCAACGGCCATATGACGGTCTATGGCGCGGCGGAACCGTTGCGCGATTGGGATGCGGTCGCCCAGCGCATGCGCGCTTTGCCCGACGTGCTCGACGCGTCGCCCTTGGTCGAAGGCCAGGCGATGGCGACGGCGAACGGTGCGGCGAGCGGCGCTTTGGTTCGCGCGATGAAGCCCGAGGATATGGCGCGGCGCACGCTGATCGTCTCCAACGTCAAATCCGGCGACGTCGCCGATTTCACGGGCGACGACGCGGCGATGATCGGCATTCGCATGGCGGGCCGCATGGGCCTCAAAGTCGGCGATCGGATCACGCTGATCTCGCCGCAAGGCAACGTCACCGCCTTCGGCACGATGCCGCGTTTGCGCGCCTTCAAGATCGCCGCGATCTACGAAGTCGGCATGTTCGAATACGACAACGCCTTCGTGTTCCTGCCGATGGAGGCGGGGCAGAATTTCTTCCGCACCGGCGACGACGTGTCGGGCATCGAAGTTTTCGTGCGCGATCCCCAGCGTTTGTGGCGCACGCGCCAGGACGTGATCGCGGCGGCGCAACAGCCGGTGCGCGTGCTCGATTGGCAGCAAGCCAATTCCAGCTTCTTCAACGCGGTTCAGGTCGAGCGGAACGTGATGTTCCTGATTTTGACGCTGATCATCCTGGTCGCGGCGTTCAACATCATCTCGTCCCTCATCATGCTGGTGAAGGACAAGTCGCGCGACATCGCCATCCTGCGCACGATGGGCGCTTCGCGCGGATCGATCTTGCGCATCTTCTTCATGGCGGGTGCTTCGATCGGCGTGCTCGGCACCTTCGCGGGCCTGGGCTTGGGCCTGTTGTTCAACATCAACATCGAACATATCCGCCAGTTCCTGCAATGGGTGACGGGCACGCAGCTATTCTCGGCCGAGGTCTATTTCCTCGCGACGATGCCGTCGAAGACCGACCCGAACGAGGTCGTGCAGGTGGTGCTGATGGCGCTGGGCTTGTCGTTCCTCGCCACGATCTATCCCGCGTGGCGGGCCGCCCGCCTCGATCCGGTGGAGGCGCTGCGCTATGAGTGACGCGGCCCTCGAACTCAAAGGTTTGCATCGCCGCTTCGCACAAGCCGGCAACGCGCTGCATGTTTTGCGCGGCGCCGATCTTCGTTTGATGCCGGGCGAATGCGTGGCGCTGATCGGCCCGTCGGGTGCGGGCAAGTCGACGCTGCTGCATTGCGCGGGGCTGCTCGAAAAACCCGACGAAGGGGCCGTGCTGCTCGGCGGGCGCGATTGCGCGACGATGGATGAAGCCGACCGCACCAAAGCGCGGCTTTCGGATATCGGCTTCGTCTATCAGTTCCATCATCTGCTGCCGGAATTCACGGCACTCGAGAACGTGATGATGCCGCAACTCGTCGCGGGCAAAACGAAGGCGCAAGCCGCCGCGCGCGCCAAGGAATTGCTCGCGCGCGTGGGATTGTCGGCGCGCGAGGATCATCGGCCCGCGCGTTTGTCGGGCGGCGAACAGCAGCGCGTGGCGATCGTGCGAGCCGTCGCCAACGGGCCGCGCGTGTTGTTGGCCGACGAGCCGACGGGGAATCTCGATCCGCGTACCGCCGAAGGCGTGTTCGCGGAGCTGCTGAATCTCGTGCGCGTGACGGGACTGGCCGCGCTGGTCGCCACGCATAATCCCGAACTCGCCGATCGGATGGATCGAAAGCTTCAGTTGCGCGATGGATTGCTCGCCGCCCCTTGACGTTGGCGATGCGGGACGAAACACTAGCGTCATCTTCGCGACTCGGGAGCCGGTTTTGCGCCTTACCGCAATTCGCAATTTGGGAATCGTTGCCATTACCGCGCTGGCTTTGGGTGCGTGTGGCTTGACGGGCCAGTCGGCGACGACCGGTTCGGCGGCGAGCCCGAACGACAAGAACGCGTCGCCCGGTCCCGGTTTCGTGCGCTTCACCGACGTGCCGATGCCGGCCAACGCGTCGGTCGATCTCAACAATCTGTTCGTCATGGGCAATGACGGCGCTTGGTTCGGCCGCATCGTGTTGTCGCCGGGCAGTTCGGTCGCCGACATGTACGAATTCTATCGCCGCGAAATGCCGCGTTTCGGCTGGTCGGAAGTGTCGAATATCCGCTCGGCGAATTCGGTGCTGGTGTTCCAGCAAGGCGACCGCGTGGCGACGATCCAGATCAACCCGTCGGGCACGATCACGGCCGCGAGCAAGGTCGAGTTTTCGATGACGCCGCGCACCGGCCAGCTGCGCGTGATGTCCAACGGGCCGCAACCTTCGCAGCCCGCACCGCTGCCGGCCAACCCGCGCCCGCAGGTCGACAGCGCGCCGCTGCGGTGACCGCGCGCGCGTTCTGCGCGGATGGCGATCTGCGCTACGAAGCCTCCCGCCATCGTTTCGTTCCCGGCGAAGGTTTTACGCTGAGCGCGGATTATCGCCTCGCGCATTTGCCGCTGGTCGATCCCGATCATCCCAAGATCATCGCAGCGCTGCCGGGCAAGGATTACGACCGCGGCTATTACGCCACACCGCGCCATGCGCTCGCCGCGCATGTCGCAAGCGAGATCCTGAACGCCAGTGCCGTCTATCGCGCACTCGACGCCGATCTGCGCGGCCGCGCGGTCGCCAAGAAGATCGCGTGGGAAACGCAAGACAAGCGCCGCGACGTTTTGCACGCGACCATCGCCGGGCCGGTCGATGCGCAAGGGGCCGATGCTTACTTGCGCGCAGGCAACGCGTGGCTGGCGCGCGGCGGCAATGCGGCGATCCGCCTCGGCGGGCCGTTCGTCGGCAATCGCAATCACGGCCGCATCTATCTGCCGGTCTATCCCGAGAAGCGCCACGGCACGGATATGTACGCCGATCTGCAACGCGCGATCGGTGCGCGTGAATCGGGCTTCTATGCGATCGGCCTGTGGCATCTCGCCGACGATCTCGACGCGGGCGAAGCCGTGTCGCTCGCCGCATGGCTCGATCGCTGGGGTAGGGAAACCGTCGCGATACTCGACGATCCGCGTCTCGGCATTCTGACCACGCAGGACGATCAGGCGCTGCGCGCGCCCGCGTGGCGTTGGTTAGCGGCGGGTTAACCGCGCGAATACGTCGAAAATTGTCGGGATAAATTTCGCGCGCAACGTCCAGCAGGCGGCGGGCACGGCGAAGGTGTCGAGCAACATCACCGGCGTCACCCAGGCCGCGGGTCAGACCGGGGCGGCGTCCGAGCAGGTGCCGAGCGCTTCGGCCGAACTTGCCAAGAACGCCGAGCATTTGCGCGGCCAAGTCGACGGGTTCCTCGCCAAAATCGGCGCGGCCTAAGACATTCGATCCGCGATCGTTCGGCGCGGGGCGTGGGCTTACCGTCCGGGCCTCGCGCCGAATGCGTTTCCGGATCCGACGATGTTGCGCCGTCGAAAGTCGTTCTTAAATCGATCTCGGTCGCTCGAGTGTGGTTGTTCATCCATTCGAATGTGTCCGATGGATTTGGATATGCGGGCGCCGTATTCGGCGCCAGGTCGCGCGGTTTGGACCGTAGGAAGTCCGATGTTTTATCCGCTCGATCGAATGCAATGCCAGATTTCAGATGTCTTTAAGGAGGACGACGAATTTTGCGGGCGTCATTTAACGCGCAACGTCGCATTAGGAGGCTTCGATGCTCGCAAATCTCAAAATCGCTTACCGCCTGATGATCGGCTTCGGTTTGCTGGTCCTGATGATCGCCGGAATCAGCATTTACGTCGTCACCGCATCGCAGGGTCAGCTCGCCTCGTTCCAGCAGGTCAATCGCCTGTCGACGAACGAAACGCTCGGCCAGCGCGTTCTTCGCAGCGTGCAGACGGCGCGCGCGCAATTGTGGATCGGCGTCGCGACCGGCGATAAGGCGCGCTGGACCAGCAGCGCGGAAGCGTTCAAGGAAGCCAATACACTGCTCGACAGCCTCGAAAAAACCACCGTCGCGCCGGACCGCAAGATCGCCGTCGTCAAACTGCGCGAACAGCTTCGTGATTATGAGACGAAGACACTTGCGCTGCGCGATCTACGCGACCGCAACGTGCCGATCAACGATCCGGCATGGGCGGTGCCGATCGAAACCGCCAACGCGTCCGCCAATCAACTCACCGGGATCGCCGATCCGCTGGCGGCAGGTTATCGCCAAGCCGCGACGACGGCGTCCGAAGCTGCGATCGCCGGTCTGAATCAAGGCATCACCGTCGCGATCGTGCTCGGCATCGTCGCGGTGCTGATCGGCGTCGCATTGGCGTTGCTCTTGGCGCGCAGCATCGCCGGGCCGATCAAGGATATGACGGGCGCGATGTTGACGCTTGCGGGCGGCGACAAGTCGATCGCGATCCCGGGCGTGGGCCGTAAGGACGAAGTCGGCGAGATGGCCGGCGCGGTGCAGGTCTTCAAGGACAACATGATCAAGGCCGACGAGCTGGCCGAAGCGCAGCGCCAGGAGCAGGTGAAGAAGGAAGAGCGCCAGCGCGCCGTCGACGGCTACATCAAGGACTTCGACAAGACCGTGACCGGCGTGTTGCAGGTCGTGGCGTCGGCCGCCGAGGAATTGCAGACGACGGCGCGTTCGATGTCGGCGACGGCGGCGGAGACCAGCCGCCAATCGACGGCGGTGGCCGCGGCATCGGAGGAGGCCTCGACCAACGTGCAGACGGTCGCGGCGGCGACGGAGGAAGTGTCGTCGTCGATCGCCGAGATAACGCGCCAGGTTTCGGAATCGACGCGCATCACCAGCCAAGCGGTGCAGGACACCCAACAGACCGATACGCAGCTCCAGGGTCTCGCCGACGCGGCGCAGAGCATCGGCACTGTCGTGCAGCTCATCAACGAGATCGCGTCGCAGACCAATCTCCTCGCGCTCAACGCCACGATCGAGGCGGCGCGCGCGGGCGAAGCGGGCAAGGGCTTCGCGGTCGTCGCGTCGGAAGTGAAGTCGCTCGCCAACCAGACCGCCAAGGCGACCGAGGAGATCAGCGCCAAGGTGAACGAGATGCAAGGCGCGACCGGCCGCTCGGTCGAAGCGGTCAAGGGCATCGGCAAGACGATCGGGCAGGTCAACGAGATCGCGGTCGCGATCGCGTCGGCGGTCGAGGAACAGGGGGCGGCGACGCAGGAGATCGCGCGCAACGTCCAGCAGGCGGCTTCGGGCACGGCGGAGGTGTCGAGCAACATCACCGGCGTCACCCAGGCCGCGGGTCAGACCGGGGCGGCGTCCGAGCAGGTGCTGAGCGCTTCGGCCGAACTCGCCAAAAACGCCGAGCATCTGCGCAATCAGGTCGACGGCTTCCTCGCCAAGATCCGCGCGGCTTGAAGCATTAATCCACAAGCGGCCGGAAGGCTGGAACGACTCGGGGCATGGACGCTAATTTGGCGCCCATGCCCCACGCCGATTTCGTCCATCTGCGCGCCCATTCGGCCTATTCGCTGTCCGAAGGCGCCATCAAGGTCAAAAAGCTGGTCGACCTCGCCAAGGGGTCGGACATGCCGGCCTTGGGGCTCGCGGATACCGGCAATCTTTTCGGCGGTCTCGAATTCTCCTACGCCGCGATCGATGCGGGCGTGCAGCCGATCATCGGCTGCGATCTGGGCGTGCGCCGCGAAGGTGAAGGCGGGGGCATGGCCGCGCGCGTGGGCAAGGCGCCCGAGCCCGATCGCCTGTTGCTGATCGCGCAGAACGAAGCGGGCGGTTCCAATCTCGGCAAGCTGTCGAGCCGCGCCTATCTCGACACGCCGCCGGGCGAAACGCCGCAAGTCACGCTGGCGCAGATCGCCGAAAAATCCGAAGGCTTGTTGTGCCTGACCGGCGGCGCCAAAGGCCCGGTCGGACGCTTGCTGCTGGAAGGCCAGCGCGCGGCGGCCGAGGCGATCCTCGATAAGCTGCAAGCGGCGTTTCCCGGCCGCTTGTATATCGAGATCCAGCGCCACGGCTTGCCCGAAGAAGCCAAGATCGAAGAAGCGCTGATCGAGCTTGCCTATGCGCGCGATCTGCCGCTGGTCGCGACCAACGGCGTGTATTTCGCGGGTACGGGCATGTACGAGGCGCACGACGCGTTGCTGTGCATCGCCGAGGGGCGCTTCGTCGCGGATCGCGAGCGCCGGCGCTTGACGCCCGAGCACCGCTTCAAGACCGCCGCCGAAATGCGCGCGTTGTTCGCCGATCTGCCCGAGGCGATCGACAACACGCTGGTCGTCGCCAAGCGTTGTGCTTGGTGGTTCACCGGCCGCAAGCCGATCCTGCCGCGCTCGTCCCGCGCCAAGGAAATTTCGGAAGCCGATGCGCTGCGCGCACTCGCGCGCGAAGGCTTGGAAAAGCGCCTGATCGAAAGCGTGTGGACGTCCGATATGGACGCGGCCAAGCGCGCGGAAATCGCAGAACCCTATCGCAAGCGGCTCGAGTTCGAGTCCGACATCATCGTGCAGATGGGGTTCCCGGGTTACTTCCTGATCGTCGCCGACTTCATCCAATGGGCGAAGCAGCACAAGATTCCCGTCGGCCCCGGTCGCGGCTCGGGTGCGGGCTCCGTCGTCGCCTGGGCGTTGACGATCACCGATCTCGATCCCTTGCGCTTCGGCTTGCTGTTCGAGCGCTTCTTGAATCCCGAACGCGTGTCGATGCCCGACTTCGACGTCGATTTTTGCCAGGATCGGCGCGACGAAGTCATCCGCTACGTGCAAGGCCTTTACGGCGAAGACCGCGTCGCGCAGATCATCACCTTCGGTAAGCTGCAGGCGCGCGCGGTGTTGCGCGACACCGGCCGCGTGCTCGGCATGCCCTACGGTCAGGTCGATCGCATTTGCAAGCTGGTGCCGAACAATCCGGCCGCCCCGGTCACGCTGCAACAGGCGATCGACGGCGAGCCCGCCTTGCGCGAGATGATCGCGGCCGACGAAGCGGTCGCGCGTCTGGTCGAGATCGCGAAGAATCTCGAAGGCCTTTATCGCCACGCCTCGACCCATGCCGCCGGTGTGGTGATCGGCGATCGGCCGCTCGACGAATTGGTGCCGCTCTATCGCGATCCGCGCTCGTCGATGCCGGTCACGCAGTTCAACATGAAGGACGTCGAAAAGGCCGGTCTGGTCAAGTTCGACTTCCTCGGCTTGAAGACGCTGACCGTGATCGTGCGCGCGGTCGAGCTGATCGCGCGCAAGAACGTGACGGTCGATATCGACCATCTGCCGCTCGACGACAGGAAGTCTTACGAGCTTCTCTCGAAAGGCGACACGGTCGGCATCTTCCAGCTTGAAAGTACGGGCATGCGCGACGCGGTGCGCCGCCTGCGCCCCGACCGGATCGAGGACATCATCGCGCTCGTGGCGCTGTATCGCCCGGGCCCGATGGAGAACATCCCGAAATATATCGCGGTCAAGCAGGGTGCCGAGAAGCCCGACTATCTGCACCCGAAGCTGGAGACGATCCTGAAGGAGACCTACGGGGTCATCATCTATCAGGAACAGGTGATGCAGATCGCGCAGGTGCTGTCCGGCTATTCGCTGGGCGGGGCGGACCTTCTGCGCCGCGCGATGGGCAAGAAGATCAAGGCGGAGATGGACGCCCAGCGGAAGATCTTCGTCGATGGCGCGGTCGCCAACGGTGTCGCCGAAGCGCAGGCCTCGTCGATCTTCGACCTCGTCGATAAATTCGCCGGCTACGGCTTCAACAAAAGCCACGCGGCCGCCTATGCGATCGTCGCCTATCAAACGGCGTGGCTGAAGGCGAATCATCCGGTCGAGTTCTTCGCCGCGTCGATGACGCTCGATCTGTCGAATACCGACAAGCTCAACCTGTTCCGGCAGGAGGTCGAGCGCCTCGGCTACAAGATCCTGCCGCCGGACGTGAACAAATCCGAAGCCGCGTTCACGGTCGAATATCCGGAAGGCCCGACGGGCAAGGGGGCGGTGCGCTACGCGCTCGCCGCCGTGCGCAATGTGGGCCTCGCCGCGATGGAAGCGCTGGTCGCCGAGCGCAACGCGAACGGCCCGTTCAAATCGCTGTTCGATATGGCAAGGCGCATGGATGCGCGCCAGCTCAACAAGCGCCAGCTTGAAAATCTGGTGAAGGCGGGCGCGTTCGACAGCCTCGATCCAAACCGTGCAAGGGTTTTCGCGGCGATCGAAATGTTGCTGCGCACCGCGCAAGCGACGGCGGAAGAACGCGAGACCAATCAGGTCAATCTGTTCGGCGGCGGGCCCGGCGGTCCGGCCGCCAACGATCCGCCCTTGCCCAAGGTCAAGGAATGGAGCCTGCACGAACGCTTGCAGGCGGAATTCGAAAGCGTGGGCTTCTATCTCGCCGCCCATCCGCTCGACGCTTACGCGGTCGGGCTGAAGCGCTTGGGCGTCGTGCGCTCGGGCGAGATCGCGCGCAGCCTTGCCGCCGGCGGATCGACGCGCGTGCGCTTGGCGGGCACCGTGCTGGGCCGCAAGGAACGCACCTCGGCCAAGGGCAACAAATTCGCCTTCGCCCAATTGTCCGACGCGGGCGGCACCTACGAGATCATGATCTTCTCCGAAGTGCTGGCGAAGTCGCGCGAGCTTTTGGACAGCGGCAAGCCGCTGCTCGTCTACGCCGATGCGCGGGTCGAGGAGGACAACGTGCGCCTTCTGGCCAGCGACATCAAAGCGCTGGACCAGGAAGTGGCGAATTCGGCGGCGGGATTGCGCATCGGCATCGGCGATGCGGGCGCCGTCGAGGAATTGCGCAAAGTCGTCGCCGCCGCCAAACGCGGTCGCGGCACCGTGCTCGTGCAGGTCCGCAGCGCCACCGGGGCCGAAGTCGCCATCCGCCTGAAGGAGACGATCGAGATCGCGCCCGAAACGCGCCGGGCCTTGGGCGAGGTGCCCGGCATCCTGGAAGTCGCCGAGATTTGACGCCCGGCCGATAGTCGCTATTCTGCCGCGCCATGGCGGACGAATTCACCCGCAGCTACAAGACCGGCGAGGTCATCTTCACCCAGGGTGAAGACGGCCATTTCGCATGTTTGCTGCGCGAAGGCTTGGTCGAACTGTTCAGCGGCGAGGGCGCATCGCGCGTGCCGATCGCGCAAGTGCAGCCCGGGCGCATCTTCGGCGAGCTTTCGCTGGTCGATGGCGGCAAGCGCATGGCGACGGCGCGCGCGTTGATCCCCAGCAAAGTCTTTTTGCTCGACGAGAAGATTTTCCACGGCAAGCTCGACGCGCTGCCCGAGAACGACCATCGCACTTTCGCGCGCTTGATCGAATTCGTGCGCGATACGCTGCCGCACGGTCTGGCGAAGCCCGGGGAAAAGGGGGCGCCCGACCCCGCGACGATCGCCGAAATGACGGCGCTGATCGACGGCGCGGAGTTGACGCAAAACGTTTCGCGCGGCGGCGACGAATTCCTCGGCACGCTCGCCGATCTGCTGATCTTCTACGCCAAGCGCCGCTTGCCGCCGACGTAGTTTAGGCGCGCATGAAGATCGCGCCGGTCAGCACCATGTCGACCTTCGTGCCGTCGGACGATAGCGGCAGCCGCAAAACCTCCAAGTTCAGCGCCCGCCCGCCGACGAAGCCGCCGACCCGGTCATACGCGGGTTCGCGCGTTCGGACGACGTCGCGATAGGATTGCAGCAGCCGCTGCGCGAGCTCCTTGTCGGGAATGTCGTCGACATAAAGCCCGGTGGCGTCGTAGCCCGCGTGTTCGACGATCCGCGTGCCGATCAAGCGGTGGCGGAAGCGGAGCGGGTCGCCATGCTCGACATCGGCCAGGATCAGATGGCCCAACGCGAAGCGCATCTCCAACGGGTCGATATCCGCGCGCGCGGGCAAGCGGGCGAGGGTGCGGCGTTTCGTTTGCCAGTATTCCAGCAGACGGCGCAGTTCCGGCCGTTCGGGCCCCAGATCGGAAGATGCGGTATTCATGGTCGCGAAAATGCGCCGCCGGGCTGAATGGCGCCTGAATCCCGGCAATCCGATTTGCGGTAATTATTTACCCATCGGCCGTGCTTGCAAAGCAAGAAGGGGTGGGGTACATGCCTGCCCGCGTCATCGGGCATCCCGCCCGCGTGGCGACAAACCCTCACGCGGGACTTTCCGTCTTCCGGCGCCATAGGCCGGAGGCCGTTCCGGTGCCGGTTCCCCCAGGGATCCGGTGCTCGTCCCGCGGCGGATCAACCGGAGAAAGGATACCTCGCCCATGGCGATTCCGACTTACACGATGCGTCAGCTGCTCGAAGCGGGCGTCCATTTCGGCCACCAGACCCGTCGCTGGAACCCGAAAATGGCGTCGTACCTGTTCGGCGTGCGCAACAACATCCACATCATCGACCTGCAGCAGACCGTGCCGCTGCTCGACGCCGCTTTGCAGGCGGCGCGCGACGTCGTTTCGCGCGGCGGGCGCGTGCTGTTCGTCGGCACCAAGCGCCAGGCGCAGGATCCGGTGGCCGAAGCCGCCAAGCGTTGCGGCCAGTATTTCGTGAACCATCGTTGGCTGGGCGGCATGCTCACCAACTGGAAGACGATCTCGAACTCGATCAAGCGTCTGCGCGAGATCGACGAGCGTCTGGCGGGCGATTCGGCCGCCGTGGGCCTCACGAAGAAAGAAATGCTGTACATGACGCGCGAGAAGGAAAAGCTCGAGCGGTCGCTGGGCGGCATCAAGGAAATGGGCGGCCTGCCCGACCTGCTGTTCATCATCGACACCAACAAGGAGTCGATCGCGGTCGAGGAAGCGCGCCGCCTGGGCATTCCGGTGATCGCGATCCTGGATTCGAACTCGGATCCCAAGGGTGTGACGTTCCCGGTGCCGGGTAACGACGACGCGCTGCGCGCCATCCAGACCTATTGCGATCTGATGGCCGGTGCGGTGCTCGACGGCTTGCAGGCGGAAATGAAGGCCGCCGGCGTCGATGTCGGCGCGGCGGTCGAAGCGCCGGCGGAAGCCGTCGTCGAAGCGGCCCCGGCCGCGACGGCCGAAGGCGAGGCGGTGCCGGACAAGGACGCGGCCGCCGCGGCCGAAGCCAAGCCCAAGAAGCCGCGCGCCAAGAAGCCCGCGAAGGAAAAGGCCTCGGCCGAGTAAGGCCGAGGTTTCCTTTCCGCTTTCCCAATATCGAATACGTTAGAGGACGAATATGGCCGAGATTACCGCCGCTCTCGTGAAGGAACTGCGCGAAAAAAGCGGTGCCGGCATGATGGACTGCAAGCGTGCGCTGACCGAAAACGGCGGCGACATCGAAGGCGCCGTCGACTGGCTGCGCAAGAAGGGCCTCGCCGCGGCCGCCAAGAAGGCCGGCCGCATCGCGGCCGAAGGCCTGATCGGCGTCGCGTCGAACGGCAAGACGGGCGCGGTGCTCGAGGTCAACTCGGAAACCGACTTCGTCGCGCGCAACGACGCCTTCCAAGCCTTCGTGCGCGAAGCCGCCACGGCGGCGCTCTCGGCCGGCGGCGACGTCGAAAAGCTGAAGACCGCTTCGCTGCCTTCGGGCGGCGTTGCGGCCGACGCTTTGACCGCACTCGTCGCCAAGATCGGCGAGAACATGTCGCTGCGCCGCACGGCGTCGCTGAGCGTGGCGGACGGCGTGGTCGCGACCTATGTGCACGCGTCGGTGTCGGCGGGGCTGGGCAAGATCGGCGTGCTCGTGGCGCTCGAAAGCTCGGGCGACAAGGATAAGCTGATGGCGTTGGGCAAGCAGATCGCCATGCACATCGCCGCCGCGAACCCGCAATCGCTCGACATCACCTCGGTCGATCCGGCGGTGCTGGCGCGCGAAAAGGCCGTGCTCGCCGAGCAGGCCGCCGCGTCGGGCAAGCCGCCGGCCGTCGTCGAGAAGATGGTCGAAGGCCGCGTGCGCAAGTACTACGAGGAAACCGTGCTGCTCGAGCAGGTCTACGTCGTCGACGGCGAGACCCGCGTGAAGGACGTGGTCGCGAAGGCGGGCAAGGACCTCGGCACCGCCGTCGTCCTCAAGGGCTTCGTGCGCTACGGTCTGGGCGAAGGCATCGAGAAGAAGTCGGAAGACTTCGCGGCGGAAGTCGCGGCTCAGCTCAAGTCCTAAACGTCGAGATCAGGAGCGCGCGCATGGCCAAGGCCTCGTTGAAGTACAAGCGCGTGCTGCTGAAGATTTCGGGCGAAGTGCTGGCCGGGCCCATGGGGCTCGGCCTGCACCCCGAAACCATCGACCGCATCGCGGCCGATGTGAAGGAAGTCCGCGATCTGGGCATCCAAGTCTGCCTGGTGATCGGCGGCGGAAACATCTTCCGGGGCCTGGCCGGGGCCAAGAAGGGCGTCGAGCGCGCCCATGGCGATTACATGGGCATGTTGGCGACCGTCATCAACGCGCTCGCCTTGCAGAACGCGCTCGAAGGTATCGGCGTCACCACGCGCGTGCAGTCGGCCATTCCGATGGCCTCGATCTGCGAGCCCTATATCCGCCGGCGCGCCATGCGCCATATGGAAAAGGGCCGCGTCGTGATCTTCGGTGCGGGCACCGGCAATCCGTTCTTCACGACCGATACCGCGGCGGCGTTGCGCGCGTCCGAAATGGGCTGCGACGCGCTGTTGAAGGGCACGAAGGTCGACGGCGTCTACTCGGCCGATCCGAACAAGGACAAGAAGGCCAAGCGCTACGACAAGCTCGGCTACAAGGAAGTGCTCGAACGCGACCTGGGCGTGATGGACGCCGCGGCGATCGCACTCGCCCGCGAAAACCGCATTCCCATCCTCGTCTTTTCGATCCAGAATCCCGGCGGATTCGCCGAGGTCATGAAAGGCAAAGGCCGCCACACGCTCGTCGCCGACTGACGCGCGTCAGGCCTGTCGCAATAGGGGAACGAGACCATGTCCGCCACCGCCGATATCGAAGAACTGCGCCGCCGTATGAACGGCTCGATGGACGTGCTGAAGAAGGAATTCTCCGGGCTTCGCACCGGCCGCGCCAACGCCAATATGCTCGATCCCGTGACGGTCGAAGCCTATGGCAGCGCCATGCCGCTGTCGCAATGCGCCACCGTTTCGGTGCCCGAGCCGCGCATGCTGTCGGTCCAGGTCTGGGACAAGGGCCTGGTGAAGTCGGTCGAGAAGGCGATCCGCGAGGCCAATCTGGGTTTGAACCCGATGACCGAAGGCCAGTCGATCCGCATCCCGATGCCGCCGATGACCGAGGAGCGCCGCAAGGAGCTTTCCAAGGTCGCGAAGAACTATGCCGAGGCGGCGCGGGTTTCGATCCGCAACGTCCGTCGCGACGGCATGGACGGTTTGAAGTCGGCGCTCAAGGACGGCAAGCAGACCGAAGACGAGAACCGCAAGGCGCAGACCCAGTTCCAAGCCTTGACCGACGAGTTCATCAAGAAGATCGATGAGCAGCTCGCGGCCAAGGAAAAGGACATCATGGCGGTTTGATCCGCCGGTCGCTCTCCAACGTCGAGGACGGTCGATGACCGCCGAGCCCCGCGCCGTTCCCAAACACGTCGCGATTATCATGGACGGCAACGGCCGCTGGGCGAAATCCCGCGGCCTGCCGCGCGTGGCGGGCCACAAGCGCGGGGCCGATGCCGTGCGCCGCGCGGTCAAGACCGCGGGCGAGTTGGGCGTGCGTTACCTCACGCTGTTCGGCTTCTCGTCGGAGAATTGGAAGCGCCCGCTCGACGAAATCACCGATCTGATGGCGTTGCTGCGCAATTATCTGCGCTCCGAAATCGCCGAGCTGCACAAGCAAGGCGTGCGCGTGCGCGTGATCGGCGACCGCGCGCGTCTGGCGCCGGATATCGTCACGCTGATCGAACAGGCCGAGCGCACGACCGAGGCGAATACCAACCTCGATTTCATCATCGCGCTGTCCTACGGCGCGCGGGCGGAAATCGCGCGCGCGGCGCGCGCCCTGGCGCACGCCGCCAAGGCGGGCGAAATCGACCCCGAGACGATCGGCGAGGCGGATATCGCCAAGTATCTTTACACCAGCGATATCCCCGATCCCGATCTGCTGGTGCGCACGAGCGGGGAGAAGCGCATCTCCAACTTCCTGCTGTGGCAGGCGGCCTATACCGAGTTCGTCTTCCTCGACGTGCTGTGGCCGGATTTCGATCGCGCCCATTTCGAGGCGGCGATCGCCGAGTTCGGCAAGCGCGACCGGCGCTACGGCGCCATCGTGGGATGAGTCCGCTCCGCAAACGGATCTTGTCCGGGATCGTGATGCTGATCCTGGCGCTGCTCGGTCTGTTTTCGGGGCGCGAATCTTTCGAATTGATGCTGGCTTTGTGCGGCGCCGTTCTCGCCTGGGAATGGACGCGGCTGGTGGGCGAGGGGCGCTTCGGCGTGACCGGGCTCGCCATCGCCTTCGTCGTGCTGGCGGCGGGGGCCGTCGCCACCGACGAGCGTTTCGCACTCGCCTTGCTCGTGTGCCTTGCCGGGGCGATCGGCGTGTTCCTGGTCGCCGAGGGCGGCAAGCGCGGCCATCCGCGCTGGCTGGCGGCGGGGCCGGTCTATATCGGCCTGCCGATCGTGGCGCTGATCTGGCTGCGCGGCTACGACCTCGCCGGGCTCGAAACCATTCTGTGGCTGATGGCTTGCGTCTGGGCGACCGACACGGGCGCCTTCTTCGCCGGGCGCGGCATCGGCGGGCCCAAACTCGCCCCCGCCCTTTCGCCCAACAAGACATGGGCCGGTTTGATCGGCGGCATGATCTGCGCCGCCCTCGTGGCACCGTTTGCCGGTTGGCTCGCGCCGACCGGTCCGTCTGGCTTGCCCTTGGCCTTGGCGGGGGCGGCGATCGCCGTCGTGGCGCAAGGCGGCGATCTGCTCGAATCCTTCGTGAAGCGCCAATTCGGGGTCAAGGACAGCGGCAAGCTGATCCCCGGCCATGGCGGCCTGTTCGACCGTGTGGACGGGCTGCTGACGGCCGCCGCCGCCTTTGGCCTGTTCCAATGGGCGACCGGCGGGGCGGTGCTGGCATGGCGGTGAAGCGCGTCACGGTTCTCGGGTCGACCGGCTCGGTCGGGTGCAGCACGGTCGATTTGCTGGCCCGCGAACCGGGGCGTTTCGCCGTCGAAGCGCTGACCGCCCATCGCGACGTCAAGGCGCTGGCGGCCCAGGCTGTGGCACTCAAAGCCAAGCGCGCGGTGGTGGCCGATCCGGCCGCCTATGGCGATCTAAAGGCCGCCTTGGCCGGGACGGGGATCGAAGCCGCCGCCGGGCCGGATGCGGTCGTCGAGGCCGCCCAGATGCCGGCCGATTGGGTCATGTCCTCGATCGTCGGGGCAGCGGGGCTCGCCCCGACGCTCGCCGCCATTCGCCAGGGCAAAACCATCGGCCTGGCGAACAAGGAGACCCTGGTCTCCGCCGGGGCGTTGATGACCCAGGAAGTCGCCAAGGCGGGGGCGACATTGATCCCGGTCGATAGCGAGCATTCGGCGATCTTCCAGGTCTTCGAACCCGCCCGGGCCGACAAGGTCGTGCGGCTGATTCTGACCGCCTCGGGCGGGCCGTTCCGCACCCGCACGCTCGACCAAATGCGCGACGTGACGCCCGAACAGGCGGTCGCCCATCCCAATTGGTCGATGGGCGCGAAGATCTCCGTCGACTCCGCAACTATGATGAACAAAGGCCTCGAAACCATTGAGGCGATGTTTCTTTTTCCTGTCGGGGCCGAGCGGATCGACGTGATCGTCCATCCCCAATCGGTCGTCCATTCGATGGTCGAGTATGTCGATGGCTCGATCCTCGCCCAGCTCGGCACGCCCGATATGCGCACCCCCATCGCCGTGGCGCTGGCCTGGCCCGACCGGATGGCCGCCCCCGTGCCCCGGCTGGATTTCAAGAAATCAGCGAACTTAACGTTTGAAGATCCTGATTTTGAACGGTTTCCGGCCCTTCGGGTCGCCCGTGACGTCTTGCGGGAAGGCGGCGCCGCACCTACATTGTTGAATGCGGCGAACGAGGTGGCGGTGGCCGCTTTCCTGGCGCGGCGGATCGGGTTTCTCGATATCGTCGCTTGCGTGGAAGCGGTTCTTGCCGAAGATCGTCCGGCGGCACCAAGCGATCTGGAAGCGGTCGCCGAACTCGATGCGAGCGCCCGCCGCAAGGCGGAAAATTGGATCAAGAAGGCTGGATAGTATTATGAATTTGTTGGATTATGCACTGCCGTTCTTGCTCGTCCTATCGGTCCTGATTTTCTTCCACGAGCTCGGGCATTACTGGGTCGCCAAACGCTGCGGCGTGAAGGTCGAGGTGTTCTCGATCGGCTTCGGGCGCGAGCTGTTCGGCTGGACCGACAAATCCGGTACGCGCTGGAAAGTGGCGCTGCTGCCGCTGGGCGGTTACGTGAAGATGTTCGGCGATGCCGACGCGGCGTCCACGCCGTCGGGCGAGCTTCGCGAAATGACCGCCGAGGAGCGCAAAGTCTCCTTCCACCACAAAACATTGGCGCAGCGGGCCGCCGTGGTCGCGGCCGGGCCGGCGGCCAATTTCCTGCTGGCGATCGTGCTGTTCGCCGGCGTGTTCGCCTTCGTCGGCCAGCCTTTCACGCCGGCCCGGGTCGGCGGGGTGGTCGAAGATTCGGCCGCCGCGCGTGCCGGCTTGCAGGAAGGCGATCTGATCGTCCAGATCAACGGGGCGGGGATCGAGCGCTTCGAGGATATCCAGCGCATCGTTCAGCTCAATCTCGACAAGCCTTTGAATATACAGGTGGATCGCGGCGGTGTGCCGGTCGTTTTGAACGCCGTGCCGACGGTCATTCAGGAAACCGACCGGCTGGGCAACAATGTGCGCGTCGCGCGCCTGGGCATTCGCGGGCAGGGTGTCGCCTTCAAGCGCCACAACCCGGCCGAAGCGGTTTGGCGGGCGGGCGGGGAGGTCTGGAACCAGACCACCGGCACGCTGAAGGCGCTGGGCCAGATCGTCGTCGGCAGCCGCGGGACCGAGGAATTGGGCGGGCCGATCCGCATCGCCCAGATGTCGGGCGAGGTGGCGCAGGGCGGAATCGCCAGCCTGATCGTGTTCATGGCGGTTTTGTCGGTCAATCTGGGGCTGATCAACCTGTTCCCGATCCCCATGCTCGACGGCGGGCATTTGGTGCTTTACGCCGCCGAAGCGGTACGCGGCAAACCCTTGCCCGAACGGGCCGTCGATTACGGTTTCCGGATCGGGTTCGCATTGGTTATAACCCTCATGATTTTCGCGACTTGGAACGACCTCGTCCACACGGGCGCGGTGCGTTTCCTGGTCGGGCTGGTCTCCTGACCGGCCGCCCGGCAACCCATCTCGTGATATTCGGCGGGGATTCGGGTAAGTAAAGATACGGCGGAGTCGTCAATTTGGCGGCTGCGACGGGCGTTTATGGTCTAGGGCGGGTATACGGGTTCGCATGGCTGACGGGACTGAATTCGGCAAGAAGGCGAGCGGCATGAAGGCGCTGCGCGCCGCATGTGCCGTATTGGCGTTGGTCGCGGCGTGCGCCGCACCGGCCGCGGCCCAGTTCACCACGCGCCAAGGCGTCATGTCGGGCGCCGTCCAGGAAATCCGCATCGAAGGCACGCAGCGTATCGCGCCGGAAACCGTGCGCTCCTACGTCGCGATCCAGCCGGGCGACACGCTCGACGGCGAAAATCTCGACAAGGCGCTGAAGGCGCTGTTCGGCACCGGCCTGTTCGCCGACGTGACGCTGCGCCAGGAAGGCGACGCGCTGGTCGTGCGCGTGGTCGAGAACCCGATCGTCAATCGCATCGCGTTCGAAGGCAATAGCCGCCTCAAGGACGAGAACCTGACGCCGGAATTGGGCTTGAAGCCGCGCACCGTGTTCACGCGCGCCAAGATCCAAGCGGACGTGAAGCGCCTGCAGGACATCTATCGCCGCTCCGGCCGCTTCGCCGCGACGGTCGAGCCGAAGATTATCGAGCTGCCGCAGAACCGCGTCGACGTGGTGTTCGAGATCGACGAAGGCGCCATCACCGGCATCCAACGCATCAATTTCGTCGGCAACCGCGAATTCGCCGACGGCTCGCTGCGCGAGCAGATCCAGACGCGCGAAAGCCGCTGGTGGCGCTTCCTGTCGAACGACGACGTGTACGATCCGGACCGTCTGTCCTACGACCGCGAATTGCTGCGCAAATACTATCTGTCCTACGGCTACGCCGATTTCCGCGTCGTCTCGGCGATCGCGGAATTGTCGCCCGACCGTTCGGGCTTCAACGTCACCTTCACGCTGGACGAGGGCGAGCGCTACCGCTTCGGCAAGATCGAAGTCGTGTCGCAGATCCGCGATCTCAAATCCGAGGATCTGATCCGTCAGGTCACCGCGTCGGAAGGGTCGTGGTACAACGCCGACAAGGTCGAAGGTTCGGTCAACGCGATCACCGACTACGCCAATTCGAAGGGCTTCGGCTTCGCCGACGTGCGCCCGCGCGTGACGCGCGACCGCGACGGCCGCACGATCGCGATCGTGTTCGAAGTGCAGGAAGGCCCGCGCGTCTATGTCGAGCGCGTGAACATCGTCGGCAACGTCCGCACGATCGACAAGGTCATCCGCCGCGAGATGCAGCTGGTCGAGGGCGACGCCCTCAACAACGCCAAGATCCGCCGCTCGCGCGAGCGCATTCGCGGCCTGGGCTATTTCGACCGCGTCGACATCACGAACACGCCCGGCGACTCGCCCGACAAGACGGTCGTGAACGTCGAAGTGCAGGAAAAATCGACCGGCGAAATTTCGTTCGGCGTGGGTTACTCGACCGCCGACGGTCCGTTGCTCGACGCGTCGATCCGCGAGCGCAATCTGCTCGGCCGCGGCCAGGATATCCGCGTCGGCGGTACGATTTCCGGCCGTCGCCAGCAGATCGATTTCTCGTTCACGCAGCCTTATTTCCTCGATCGGGAAATGGCCGCGGGCATCGATCTGTTCCGCTTGCAGCGCGATTACCAGCGCGAAGCGGGCTACGATTACCGCACGACCGGCGCGATCCCGCGTTTGACCTATCCGATCACCGAGTATTTGTCGCAGGAAGTGCGCTACACGCTGCGCAACGACGAAGTGACCAACGTCAACGCCGGCGCTTCGAACATCGTCAAGGACGCCGCGGGCGAAGTCCTGCTGTCGGGCTTCGGCCATACCACGACCTATGATCGCCGCGACGACCGTCAGGATCCGACGGACGGCTATTTCGTCCGTTTGACCAACGACGTCGCCGGTGCGGGCGGCGACGCGAAGTTCCTGCGCTCGGGCGTGTCGGCGGGATTCTTCTATCCGGTCTATCCCGAATACGTGCTCGCGCTGACCGGCGAGCTTGGTTACATCTTCGGCCTGTCCGACGATCGCGTTCGCCTGCAGCACCGCTACTTCCTGGGCGGCGACAATCTGCGCGGCTTCCGCACCCAAGGTGTCGGGCCGCGCGATCAGGCGACCGGCAACTCGCTGGGCGGCAATAAATTCTATACCTCGACGGCCGAGCTGCAGTTCCCGACCGGCCTGCCGAAGGAATTGGGCTTGCGCGGCGCGTTGTTCTCCGACGTCGGCAGCTTGTGGTCGATCGATCGTTCGGCGCCCGGTCGCCCCGGCGCGTCGTCGGTCATTCAGGACAGTTCCAGCGTGCGCGCCAGCGTTGGTGCGGGCCTGCTGTGGCGCTCGCCCTTCGGCCCGATCCGCGTCAGCTTGGCCAAGACGCTGGTGAAGGAAGAATTCGACCGTACCGAACTTTTCCGTTTCCAATTCGGTTCGCGGTTCTAGTCACCCAAGAGGATATCGATGTTGACGATCGCTTTTCGCGCGCGCGCCGCGCAACTCGCCGCCGTGACCGGTTTGGCCCTGGCGATTGCCGCGATGCCCGCCGCGGCGCAGCAGACCCAGCAGCGCCCGGCACCGGCCCAGCCGCGCCAGGCGCCGGCGGCCCCGGCCGCGGGCGGTGCGGCCCCCGCGCTGTCGACCGAATTGCCGCCCAAGGGCACGCAGCTCGTGTTCTTCGACGTCGACGCCGTGATGCGCGCGTCGACCGCGATGCAGAATTTGAATTCGCAGGCCGAGCGTCAGCGCACGGCGTTGCAGAACGACGCGCAGCGCCAGGAAGGCGATTTGCGCAAGGCCGAGGAGGAACTCACCGGCCAGCGCAACGTGCTGTCGCAGGACGCGTTCAACCAGCGCCGCCGTCAGTTCGAAGATCGCGTCGCCAACGCCCAGCAACAGATCCAGACGCGCCGCCGCAATCTCGAGCAGGCTTATTCCGACGCCGCGGGCAAGGTCCAGCAGGCGCTGACGGAATCGGTCATCGAAGTGATGAACGAGCAGGAATATCAAATCGTCCTGCCGAACACGTTCATCTTCGTCGCGCGCTCGGCGCTCGACGTGTCGGGCGAAGTGGCGCGGCGGTTGAACCGCCGCATCCCGACCGTCTCGATGGGTAACTGACGCGCGCGGCCGCCCTCGGGGCTCGCCGGCGCGTCCGCGACGATCATGGCCGATAGGCGCTTCCATCCTTGGGCGGGGCGCCATTCTCTCGGGCGCTTGATCGAGATTTCCGGCGCCGTGGCGCCGGCGGGTGCCGATCTCGCGCGCGAATTCGACGGCGTGGCGTCGCTCGGCGACGCGGGCCCCGGGCATGTCTCGTTCCTCGACAACAAGCGCTATCTCGCCGATCTCGCCGCGACCAATGCGGGGGCGGTGCTGCTGCATCCGGCGTTGGCGTCGCGTGCACCGGCGACGGCGCTGGCGCTGACCACGCGCGCGGCCTACGCCGCCTATGCGCGCATCGCCGCCGCCTTCCATCCCAAGCCCGCCGCGACGCCCGGCATCCATCCGACCGCCTTCGTCGATCCGACCGCCGCGCTGGGGGCTGGGACGAGCGTGGGCCCCAATGCCGTGATCCTGGCGGGCGCCAAGATCGGGGCGAATTGCGCGATCGGTCCCAACGCGACGATCGGCGAAGCGGTCGAATTGGGCGACGGTTCGACCGTCGGCGCCAACGCGTCGATCAGCCATGCGGTGATCGGCCGTCAGGTCGCGATCTATCCCGGGGCCCGTATCGGGCAAGACGGGTTCGGCTTCGCGATCGAGTCCACGGGTTTTCTTAAAGTGCCGCAGCTCGGCATCGTGCGCATCGGCGACAAGTGCGAGATCGGCGCCAATACCTGCATCGATCGCGGCAGCGCTTCCGACACCGTGATCGGACCGGGTACCTGGATAGACAACCTGGTCCAGATCGGGCACAACGTGAAGATCGGCAAGGCCGGCGTGATCGTGTCGCAAGTCGGCATCTCCGGCTCGACCGAGCTGGGCGATCAGGTGATGATCGGCGGGCAAGGGGGCATCGCGGGCCATCTCAAGATCGGCCACGGCGCGCGCGTCGCGGCGCAAGCGGGCGTGGCGCGCAGCGTGCCGGAAGGCGGCGCCGTGGGCGGATCGCCGGCCGTGCCGATCGGCGAGTGGCGCCGCCAGGCCGCCAAATTGCGCCAGCTCGTCAAACGCGAGACCGGCGACGCAAGCGAAGACGGAAGAGAAGAATGAACGACCAAACCCCGCCGCAAGCCGTACCCGCCGCCGGCGAGACGATCGAGATCGACCGTATCGTCGACATGATCCCGCATCGCTATCCGTTCCTGATGATCGACAAGGTCGTCGAGGTGAAGGCGGACGAAAGCGCCGTCGGCGTCAAGAACGTGACGATCAACGAATATTTCTTCCAGGGCCATTTTCCCGGCCATCCGGTGATGCCCGGCGTGCTGATCGTCGAAGCGATGGCGCAGACCGCCGGCGTTCTCGTCGTGCATACGCTGGGGCCGAGCTCGGAAGGCAAGCTCGTCTATTTCATGGGGATCGACGAAGCGCGCTTCCGTCGGCCCGTCGGCCCCGGCGACCAGCTGCGCATCCTGGTCACCAAGGACCGCTCGCGCGGCATGGTGTGGCGCTTCCAAGGCGTGGCGACGGTCGACGGCCAACGCGTCGCCGAAGCGACGTTCTCGGCGATGATCCGGGATCGGTGATGGACGATACGTCCCAGACCGTGACGTCGATCCACCCGACGGCGATCGTCGAGCCGGGCGCCGAGCTGGGGCCCGGCGTCAAGATCGGGCCCTATTGCATCGTCGGTCCCAACGTGAAGTTGGGGGCGGGCGTCGAACTCCTCAGCCATGTCGTGATCGCCGGGCATACCGATATCGGTGCGCGCGTCGTCATCCATCCTTTCGCCGCGATCGGCCAGCCGCCGCAGGACCGCAAATACAAGGGCGAGCCCACGCGCTTGCTCGTCGGCGCGGATACGATCATTCGCGAACATGTGACGATGCATCCGGGCACGGCCACGGGCACGTCGCTGACCACGGTCGGCGAGAATTGCCTGATCATGGTCGGCGGGCATGTGGCGCATGATTGCCGCGTTGGCGACGGCGTCGTCATGGTCAACAACGCGACCCTCGGCGGCCATGTGAATGTCGGCGAATACGCCATCCTGGGCGGCAATTGCGCCGTGCACCAATTCGTGCGCATCGGCAAATACGCGATGATCGGCGGCATGACCGGCGTCGAAGGCGACGTGATCCCCTATGGCATGGTCACCGGCGATCGCGCGCGCCTTCAGGGCCTCAACATCGTCGGCTTGAAGCGCCGCGGTTTCAGCCGCGAGCAGATCCACGATCTGCGCACCGCCTATCGCCTGCTGTTCGCGCAGGAAGGCACGTTGGCCGAACGTCTCGACGACGCGACCAAGCTGCACGCGCATGTGGCGCCGGTGATGGATATCGTCGAATTCATCCGCACGGCCAATAACCGCTCGCTGTGCCTGCCCAAGGCCGACGGGGCGGCGTGAGCCGCCGATGAACCCGGCTTCTCCCCCCAGGATCGGTTTGATCGCCAGCGGGGGCCGCCTTCCGGAGCTGTTGCGCGAAGCGCGGCCCGACATGTTCGTGCTCGGGCTCGAAGGCTCGGCCGATCCCAAACTCGCCGATCTGATTTTGCCCGTCGGCAAAGCGGGGGCCATCTTCGCGGCGTTGCGCCAAGCGGGCTGTACGCATGTCGGCATGGCGGGCTTGTTTCTGCGCCCGTCTTTCGCCGGCTTGCGGCTCGACTGGACGGGGCTTCGCGTGCTGTTGCGCTTGCTGCCCGTGTGGGGCGGGGATGCATCGTTGCTCGCGCGCGTGCTGGCGGAAGTCGAACGCGCCGGCTTCACGGTGATGGGCGTGCCGGAATTGCGGCCCGATCTTTTGGCGACCGCCGGCGCCTATGGGCGCGAGGCACCGACCGATCGGGAACGTGACGACATCGCCGCCGGGTTTGCCGCCGCCAAAGCTCTGGGCCGGACCGAACGCGGCCAAGCCGTGCTGGTGCGCGACGGCGAAGTGCGCGCCAAG
Source organism: Tagaea sp. (assembly GCA_965228135.1). Classification (GTDB taxonomy): domain Bacteria; phylum Pseudomonadota; class Alphaproteobacteria; order CACIAM-22H2; family CACIAM-22H2; genus Tagaea. The sequence goes on along the minus strand of OZ245798.1, from coordinate 1,166,534 downwards.
GAAGGGCGCGGCGGCACGACGGCGCTGATCCGCGCGGCACCTTTGCCGGGCGGCATATTGGTGAAGGCGGCGATGCCGGGCCAGGATCGGCGCGTCGATTTGCCGACGATCGGGCTCGACACGATCGATCAAGCCAAGCGCGCGGGCTTGCGCGGCATTGCGGTGGAGGCGGGGGCGGCGATCGTCATGGATCGCGACGCGATGGCGAAGGCGGCCGACGCCGCCGGTCTTTTCGTCTATGGCGTGGCGCCATGAGCGGCAAGCTGGTTTACCTCGTCGCGGCCGAACCTTCGGGCGACAATCTCGGCGCCAAGCTGATGGCAAGCTTGCGCCGGCGCGATCCGTCATTGCGCTTCGCGGGTATCGGCGGCGAGCGTATGGCGGTCGAAGGGCTGCAATCGCTGTTTCCGATCGGCGATCTATCGGTGATGGGCTTCGTCGAAGTCCTGCCGAAACTGCCGATCATCCTCGACCGGCTGAAACGCGCGGCCAACGCGATCCGCGAAGCCAAGCCCGATATCGTCGTGCTGATCGACGCACCCAGCTTCGGCTTGCGCGTCGCCGATCGCGTGCGCGACACCGGCGTCACCATCGTTCAATACGTGGCGCCGCAGCTTTGGGCCTGGCGCCCGGGCCGCGCCAAGAAACTGAAGCGCCGCGTCGACGCGATCCTGGCGCTGTTTCCATTCGAGCCGGATTTCTTCGCGACACTCGGCTTGAAGGCGATCTATGTCGGCCACCCGGCGATTGAAGCCTTGCCGCTGCCCGGCGCGCGCGCAGAATTCCGCGCGGCGCACGCCATCGCATCCGACGATCTGGTGATCGAGGTGCTGCCCGGCAGCCGGCGCGGCGTGTTCAACCGCATGGCGCCGATCTTCGGCGACGCGTTGCGTTTGTTCGCGATCGGCCGCAAAGCGCCGGTGTTCCTGCTGCCCTACGTCGCCAACACCGACGCGCTATCGGCGGAATTCGCGAAGACGCTGCCCGGCCGCGTCGTGCGCGTGAATTCGCCCGCCGACAAGCGCGCCGCGATGGCGGCGGCGGATGCGGCGTTGAGCATTTCGGGAACGTCCGTCTTGGAACTGGCGGTCGCGCGCTTGCCGGTCGCGGTCGGGCACAAGGTCAACGCGATCTCCGCGTTTCTGGCGCGGCGCTTGATCAAGGTGACGCATGTCACGCCGCCGAATTTGATCGCCGGCCGCGAGATATTGCCCGAGCGTTTGCAGGAAGCCTGCACGCCCGAAACGCTCGCCGCCGATCTCGCCCGCCTCGTCGACGACAAAGCCTATGCCGCGAAAATGCGCGGCGAATTCGACGCGGTGTGCGTCAAGCTCGGCGAAGCCGAGATCCGAAAGGGGATCTACCCGTCGGATCGCGCCGCGTCGGCCGTGCTGGAGATTCTCAGCCGTAAGCCTTGAGAATGCGTTCGCGGTGTGCCCGCGTCGCTTCTTCGATCTTCAGTGCCACGTCCAGCGCTTGAAGCCCGGCGCGCCCATCGACCAGCGGCTTGTGCTTGCCTTGCACGGCGCCCAGGAAGTTTTCGATTTCGGCGGCCAAATCGTCGCCGTCGGGATATTCGCGTTCGATGCGTTCGACCGGCGGCAAGCCGGGCGCCCAAGGTTCGCCTTCGCCCCGGCGGATCGCCGCGAAGCGCCGGTTCTGCAGATCGATGCTGACATAGGATTCGCGCCCGAACAGGCGCATCCGCCGTTCGGTCGTGCGGCTCACGCGGCTCGCCGTGATGTTGGCCACACACCCCGACACGAAACCCAGGCGCACATTCGCGATGTCTTCCTCCGCCGTTACGACCGGCGCGCCGATGGCGTGAAGCGATTCGACCGGCGAATTGGCGAAGGCGAGGACGAGGTCGATATCGTGGATCATCAGATCGAGCACGACCGACACGTCCAACGCGCGCGGCTTGAACGGATGGATGCGCACGCTTTCGATATAAAGCGGCGTGCCGACGAATTCGGCGGTGCCCAGGCGTTGCAGCAGGAAGCGCTGAAGATGGCCGACCTGCAGCACCACGTTGCGCCGGTCGGCCAGCGCCACCAGGGCCGCCCCTTGTTCGACCGTTTCGGCGATCGGCTTTTCGATCAGCACATGGATGCCGGCGTCGATCAGGTCGCGCGCCACGTCGTGATGCAGCACGGTCGGCACGACGACCGACACCGCATCGACCTTGCCGATCAATTCGCGATGATCGGCAAAGGCGGCGATCCCGTATTTGCCGGCGACGGTTTCGCGCGTGCCCGCATCCGCATCGACGACGCCCACGAAATTCGAGAGGGGCGATTTGGCGTATTTGTCGGCGTGGTAGCGGCCGAAATGGCCGGTGCCGATCACGGCGGTCCTGACTTTGTCCATGGCGCCGTCCTACAGCGTTTCGGGGGCTGGCGCAAAGCCCCGCGACGCGCCATTCTGCCGCCCTGAAAAGGGAGCCCGACGCGATGACCGAATTCCGGATGCTGCATACGATGATACGCGTGTTCGACCTCGACAAGTCGATCGCCTTCTATTGCGACAAGCTGGGTATGAAGCTGTTGCGCCGGAAGGATTTTCCGGAAGGCAAGTTCACGCTGGCCTTCGTCGGCTACGGCGACGAGGCGACGAACACGGTGGTCGAGCTCACCCATAATTGGGACCACGCGCCCTATAATCTGGGCGATGGTTTCGGCCATCTGGCGCTGGGCGTGAAGGATATCTACGGTGTGTGCAAGCAACTGGGCGAATCGGGCGTCAAAATCACCCGCCCGCCGGGGCCGATGAAGCACGGCACGTCCGTGATCGCCTTCATCGAGGATCCGGACGGCTACAAGATCGAATTGGTCGAGAAGTAAGGGGAAAAGCGCCGGCCCCGCTGCGCGGGGCCGGGCGGTTTCAGACGCCCGCTTTGAGGGCGAAAACGCCGAACGCGATCAAGAACATCGCGAAGCCGGCCCAACGCGCGATGCGCGCCAAACCGGGCTGGTTGTCGTTGGCGGCGGGGGGCAAACGGCGGCGGCCCAGCATCGACCCGAGACGGGTGGCGGGCACGAATTCGACGCGTTCCTGGCGCTTGGCGTTCAACACGGCATTCCTCCCGGGGGAAACCCCGGCCCGCGTTGTTCGCGGGCTCGGGGTGTTCGTAGCTCGGTTAGGCGCGTTTGTCGAGCGGTACGAAGGGACGGTGCGCGGGGCCCGTATAGAGCTGGCGCGGACGGCCGATCTTCTGTTCCGGGTCCTCGATCATCTCGTTCCACTGGGCGATCCAGCCCACGGTGCGGGCCAGCGCGAACAGCGCCGTGAACATGGCGGTCGGGAAGCCCATCGCCTTCAGGATGATGCCCGAATAGAAATCGACGTTCGGGTAGAGCTTCTTCGAGACGAAGTACTCGTCCTGCAACGCGATACGCTCCAGTTCGACCGCGATGTCGAGCAGCGGATCGTTCTTGATGCCGAGCTCGCCCAGCACTTCCTGGCAGGTCTTGGCCATCACCTTGGCGCGCGGATCGTAGTTCTTGTACACGCGATGGCCGAAGCCCATCAGGCGCACGCCTTCGTTCTTGTCCTTCACGCGCTTGATGAACTCAGGGATGCGGTCCTTGTGGCCGATCTCCGCCAGCATCTTCAGCACGGCTTCGTTCGCACCGCCATGCGCCGGGCCCCACAACGTGGCGATGCCCGCCGCGATGCACGCGAACGGATTGGCGCCGGACGAACCCGACAGACGCACGGTCGAGGTCGACGCGTTCTGCTCGTGGTCGGCGTGCAGGATGAAGATGCGGTCCATCGCCTTGGCGAGGACGGGATTGACCTTATAGGGCTCGCACGGCACGCCGAAGGTCATCTGCAGGAAGTTGTCGGCATAGGCCAGATTGTTCTGCGGATACATGAACGGCTGGCCGATCGAGTATTTGTAGGCCATCGCCGCGATGGTCGGCATCTTCGCGATCAGGCGGTACGAAGCGATCATCCGCTGGTGCGGATCCGCGATGTCCAGGCTGTCGTGATAGAAGGCCGAAAGCGCGCCGACCACGCCGCACATCACCGCCATCGGGTGCGCGTCGCGCCGGAAGCCGGAGAAGAAGCGGTTGATCTGTTCGTGCAACATCGTGTGCAGCGTGATGTCGCGGTCGAACTGCTTCTTCTGATCGGCGTTGGGCAGCTCGCCCTTGAGGATCAGATACGCGACTTCCATGAAGTCGCTCTTCTCGGCGAGGTCTTCGATCGCGTAGCCGCGATGCAGAAGGATGCCCTTGTCGCCGTCGATATAGGTGATCGCCGACTTGCAAGCGCCGGTCGAGGTGTAGCCCGGATCGTAGGTGAAGTAGCCGGTGTCCGTGTAGAGCTTGCGAACGTCGATGACGTCGGGGCCCACGCTGCCCGACAGGACCGGGAATTGGTAATCTTTCCCGTTGGCTTTGTCGGTCAAGGTCACGGATTTCGACATGCGGTTCCCCTCGATTTGCTGGAGTGCGGAGCGCGGATTTCGCCCCTCGTACGGGACCCTGGTGGGCCCCCGATACGGCCCGGACGGGCCTTGGTATTTCGCAGGTGCGGCATTGGAGCCCAGCCGCCCGATTTTGGCAAGGGCAGGGTGATGACAAAACCCGCGCCAGCCGCCGGTCGGCTATGCCGTGCCCGCCCGGCGGCGGTTACGCCGCGAGCGCATCCTCGATTCGGCCGAGCGTCTCGTCCTTGCCCAGAATGGCCATGACCTCGAAAATCGGCGGCGACGTGGCCTGGCCGGTCAAGGCGCCGCGCAACGGCTGGGCGAGCAGGCCGAGCTTGGCGCCCTCGGTCTCCGCCGCTTTGCGGAAGGTTTCTTCGAGGAAAGCGGCATTCCATTCCGCCGCCTGCGCCAACAGGTCGCGGCCCTTGGCGAGATTGGCCTTCGCGTCGCCGGCGAGAAGTTTCTTTGCACCCTCGTCAAGGGTGAGGGGGCGGCTGCGGACATAGAACGTCGCGGCCTTGGCAAGCTCGAGCAGCGTCTTGGCCCGCGCTTTCAGTCCGCCCATCCCGGCGATCAGTCGCGTCTTCGCGTCCGCCGAGATCGCGACGCCGGCTTCCTTCTCGATCAACGGGGCGGCGTGCCCGAACAGCACGTCGTCGGCGGTCTCGCGCATGTAATGGCCGTTGAGATTGTCGAGCTTCTTGAAGTCGAAGCGCGAGGCCGAGCGGCCGACCGCATCGACGTCGAACCATTCGATCGCCTTGGCGGTCGAAATGATCTCCTCGTCGCCATGCGCCCAGCCCAGCCGCAGCAGGTAGTTGCGCATCGCCTCGGGCAGGTAGCCCATATCGCGATAGGCATCGACCGCCAACGCGCCATGGCGCTTGGAGAGTTTGGCGCCGTCGGCCCCATGGATCAGCGGAATATGCGCATAGACCGGAATGGGCCAGCCCAAGCGCTCGATCAACTGCATCTGGCGCGCGGCGTTGTTCAGATGGTCGTCGCCGCGGATGACATGCGTCACACCCATATCGTAATCGTCGACGACGACCGAGAGCATGTAGGTGGGCGTGCCGTCGGCGCGCAGCAGGATCATGTCGTCGAGCTGATCGTTGCCGATCGTCACGTCGCCCTGCACACGATCGCGGATCACGGTCACGCCGTCCTGGCGCGCCTTCAATCGCACGACGGGCTTCACGCCCTCGGGCGCGTCCTTGGGATCGCGGTCGCGCCAGCGGCCGTCGTAGCGGATCGGCTTGCCGGCGGCTTTCTGCGCCGCGCGCATATCGTCGAGTTCCTGCGGGCTGGCGTAGCAATGATAGGCGCCGCCCGAGGCGAGCAATTGGTTTGCGACTTCGGCATGGCGATCCATGCGCGCGAATTGGTGCACGACCTCGCCGTCCCAATCGAGGCCGAGCCATTTCATGCCGTCGAGGATCGCGGCGGTCGCTTCGGGCGTGGAGCGCGCGCGGTCCGTATCCTCGATGCGCAGGCGGAACGTGCCGCCGAAACGCTTGGCGTAGAGCCAGTTGAACAGCGCCGTCCGCGCGCCCCCGATATGAAGGTAACCGGTGGGCGAGGGGGCGAAGCGGCAAACGATCTTGTCGGTCATGGGAAAAGCCGTTTAAATCGGAAACTGACGATAGGCGGAACGTGGCGCCGGGACCCGCCCGGCGCGGCCACTGCCTAGCACATGGCCCCGCCCCATGCACCGTTTCGATCCGCCCGACGCCCTTGCGCTGCCCGCGAGGACGGACGGGTTTGCGGGGTTCGTTGTTCGTACCGGCGAGGCGATGCGCGGCCGCTTGGTGTTGTGGCTGCCGGTCGCGTTCGGTGCGGGTACGGGCGTCTATTTCGCGCTGCCGGTGGAGCCCGATTTCTGGATCGCGCCGTCTTTTGCCGCGATGGCGCTAGCCTTCCTGATCCTCGGCCGCGACGTCGGATCGGTCCGCGTTCTGGCGGCGGCGCTGTTGGCGGCGAGTACGGGCTTCGCACTGGCGCAGTTGCGCGCGCAGGACGTCGCCGCACCGGTGATCGAAAAGCGCATCGGGCCGGTCGCGATCGAAGGCCGCGTGATCGAGATCGCCCTGCGCCCGGAAGGAACGCGCGTCACGCTCGATCGCTTGTCGATTTCGGGCCTCGATCCGGCGGCGACGCCCGAGACGGTGCGCTTGCGCATCGACGCCAAGCTCGGCGCTTTCGCGCCCGGCGACGATATCCGTGTGGCGCGCGCTTTCGTGATGCCGCCGCCGGGGCCGAGTGCGCCGGGTGCGTTCGACTTCACGCGCCAAGCCTGGTTCGAACGCTTGGGCGGTGTGGGCTATGCGCTCGACGCGCCCATCGTCGTCGCGCGCGCCCCCGTTTCGATGCCGATGCAAACGCTCGCGCGGTGGCGGGCGGAGGTCGCGCGCCGTATCCTCGAAACGCTGCCGCCGCCCGCGGGGCCGATCGCCGCCGCGCTGATCGCGGGCGAGCAGGGGGCGGTGTCGCAAGAAGCACTCGAAGCCTTCCGCGATTCCGGCTTGCAGCACATTCTGTCGATCTCGGGCCTGCATATCGGCATGGTCGCGGGCATCGTGTTCTTCGCGATCCGCTTGCTGCTCGCCTTCGTGCCGGCGGTGGCGCTGGGCACCGACACCAAGAAGATCGCGGCACTCGCCGCCTTGGCGGCGATCACGTTCTATACGTTCTTCGCGGTGGCGAGCGTGCCGACGACACGATCTTGGCTGATGACCGGGATCGTGCTGCTAGCCGTGTTGATCGACCGCACGGCGATCACGCTGCGCTTGGTCGCTTGGGCCGCCGCGGCGATCCTCGCCTTTCGGCCCGAAAGCCTGTTGAGCGCGTCGTTCCAAATGTCGTTCGGCGCGGTCGTGGCGCTGGTCGCCGCGTGGGAAGCCTCGCGTGACATTTTCCAGCGCTGGCGCGCCGATCGGCGCTGGACGCGGCGCGCGCTCGTCTGGTTCGCGGGCGCCACGATGACATCGGTCGTCGCGGGTTTCGCGAGTGCCCCTTTCGCGCTCTACCATTTCAATCGCTTCGCCGCGTTCGGCTTGCTCGCGAATTTCCTCGGCGTGCCGCTCACCGGCATTTGGATCATGCCCTGGGCGATCGTCGCGGGATTGCTGTTTCCCTTCGGTCTTGAATCCTGGGCGCTGATCCCGATGGGCTGGGGCATCGACCGCTTGCTCGATATCGCACGCTGGGTCGCGGGCCTCGACGGCGCGGTCGCATTGTTCCCCGCGATGCCGTTGTGGGGCATGGCGCTGACCGCGCTCGGCGGTTTATGGCTGTGTCTGTGGACCGGTGCGGTAAGGCTCGCGGGTGCCCCCGCCGTGATCGCGGGCTTGCTGTCGCTCGGCACGGTCGAGCCGCCGCATATCCTCGTCTCCGGCGACGGGCGCTTGATGGCGGTGCGCGACGAAGCGGGACGCTTGATGCTGTCGCGTCCGCGCGGCGGCGGCTTCGCGCGCGAGACCTGGCTGCGCCGCGACGGCGAATTCGACGAAGGCATCGAGTCTTGGCCGCGCATCGGCAAGTCGCTCGACGGCAGACTCGACTGCGCGGTCACGCATTGCGTCTATCGCGCGAACGGCGCGACGGTCGCCTTGGTGCGCCAGCCGCGCGCCTTGCCGATCGCCTGCCGCGATACGGATCTGACGATCGCGCCTGTCGCCCTTTACGCGACCTGCCGGCGAATGACCGGCCGCGCGATCGACCGGATGGACCTGCTGGCCGACGGCGCGCACGCGATCTGGATCAAGGATGGCGCGTTGCGGATTGAAACCGTGCGCGAGTCGCGGGGCCAGCGCCCTTGGGTTTCGCCGCCGCGCCCGCGCGAGCCCGAGTTCCGCCGATAGGTGTATTTTGCTCATGGTTCGACAGGCTCACCATGAGGTGGAAGACAAAAAACCCCGGGGTTTCCCCCAGGGTTTTTCGGCCCATCGGAAAGGCTAAGGAGTTTGCGGCGCTAGCTGTCGAACTTGCGCACCAGCGCCACCATCTTGCCCTGCACGCGCACGCGGTCGGGCCCGAAGATGCGGGTTTCGTAGTTCTTGTTCGCCGGTTCCAGCGCGATCGAAGCGCCCCGGCGGCGGAAGCGCTTCAGCGTCACTTCCTGCTCGTCGATCAGCGCCACGACGATCTGGCCGTTTTCGGCGCCGTCGGCCTTTTGGATGATGACCGTGTCGCCGTCCAGGATGCCCGCTTCGATCATCGAATCGCCGGCGACTTCCAGCGCGAAGTGATCGCCGCGCCCCAGCAGCGAGGGCGGCACGTCGATGGCGTTGGACGTGTCGCGCACCGCTTCGATCGGCAGACCGGCGGCGATGCGGCCGTACAACGGCAGCTTCACCACTTCGTTGGCGTTGGCGACGGCGGCACCGCCCAAAGGCATCTTGCCGTCGCCGCGGATGAGCTGCGGGCGGAAGCCGCGCGCGGCGGCGGCTTCGGCCGCCGGCATCGCGGTGTTCGACGCGGGCTTGACGCCTTGCGCGGCCAGATTGTCGGGCAGGCGCACGACTTCCAGCGCGCGCGCGCGATGGGGCAGGCGGCGGATGAAGCCGCGTTCTTCCAATCCCGTGATCAGGCGATGGATGCCCGATTTGGATTTGAGGCCGAGCGCGTCCTTCATCTCGTCGAACGAGGGCGGAACGCCGATCTCGGTCAGGCGCTGATTGATCAGCAACAGCAATTCGTATTGTTTGCGCGTCAGCATGGTTCGCCCTCGCGTCGCGGGCCCGCCCAGGAACGCCGGGCAGGCGGGGTTGATCGGGGTCCGACGGGGCACCCGGCCGATTGCACTAAAAAGCGCCACCGATGGGGTGTCCCGCTGCACCGCCCGACAACATGTCGAAAACAGAGGTGCAACGGACTACGAATGTTCTAGTTCGGTTCGTCCCCTCGGTCAAGCCTTATCCACAACCGGAAAGCTGCCGCATCTCAGGCCAGAGGGAGAACGGAAATGGAATCGCCTTTTTGGGCGGCAGGCGCGCTCGCCGGGCGGATCGCCAGCGCATCGGCCCGGGCGAGGACCGAAATCATCGAGCTGTCCTGTTTTTCGAACGGCGTGGCGATCAGATTTCCGGCCGTATCGCGCGTCAGGGTCGAACGCAGATAATCCTCACGCCGATCATTGGCGGCGAGATCGCGGCCGAGCTTTGCCGCGACCGGCTGCGGCAGCACATCGGCTTTGCCGAGCAGCTTGGCGATGGCGGGGCCGAGGAACAGATGCGCGCAGACAAGGCTCGACACCGGATTGCCGGGCAGCCCGAGCAACGGGATCGTGCCGAGCGTGCCGAACATCAGCGGTTTGCCCGGGCGCATCGCGATCTGCCAGAAATCCAGCGACAGGCCTTCGTCGCCCAAGGCCGAGCGCACGAGATCGTGTTCGCCGACCGAAGCGCCACCGGACGTGACGAGAAGATCCGCACCGGCGGCCCCGCGCGCGAGTTCCTTCAATGCCGCCGGATCGTCGGGCGCGATCGGCAGCACGATCGCTTCGCCGCCCGCGCGCCGCACGAAGGCCGCGAGCGACGGGCCGTTCGACGACACGATCTGGCCCTTCTTGGGCATCGTGCCCGGCAACACGATCTCGTCGCCGGTCGCGAGAATGGCGACACGCGGCCGGCGGCGCACGCCGAGCCACGCATGGTTCGATGCGGCCGCCAAACCGATATGGCGCGGATCGAGCGTCAGACCTTCGCGCAGAACGACATCGCCTTCGCGGAAGTCGAGCCCGGCGGGACGCACATACGTGCCGCGTTTGACGCTTTCCTTGGGCTTAACGATGCCGTCGGCTTCGTCGGCGTCTTCTTGAATGAGGATCGTGTCCGCCCCTTCGGGCACTTCGCCGCCGGTGAAGATGCGCACGCATTCGCTAGCACCAACCTTGCCGTCGAACGGATGGCCGGCGGGCGCTTGGCCGATGCGCTTGAGCGCGGCGGGCAAGGTCGCGATGTCGTCTGCGCGGACCGCATAGCCATCCATCGCCGAAACGGGGGCGGGCGGCTGGGTGAGGCGCGCGCGCACATCTTCGGCAAGCGTGCGGCCCAACGCGGCGTCGAGGCCGATTGTCTCCGCGCCGATCGCGCGAAGACCGGACAAGATGCGTTGCTGGGCTTCCGCGACCGGGATCATGCTTGTTCGAACGTCCCGGATTTGCCGCCGGTCTTGCGCACCAGGCGGATATTCTCGATGCGCATGCCGCGATCGATCGCTTTGACCATGTCGTAAACGGTGAGGGCCGCGGCCGACACGGCGGTCAGCGCTTCCATCTCCACGCCCGTCTGGCCCGTGACCTTCACGCGCGCTTCGATCTCGACGGCGTTCTCCGCTTCGTTGGGCGCAAGCTCGACTTTGACCGACGACAGCAGCAGCGGATGGCAGAGCGGGATCAGCTCGTGCGTTTTCTTCGCGGCCATGATGCCCGCAACCTGCGCGATCGCCAGCACATCGCCCTTCTTGATCCGCCGCCCGACGATCTCCTTCAGTGTCGCCGCATCCATCACGACGCGCCCGCGCGCGATGGCTTCGCGTTCGGTCGTATCCTTGGCCGAAACGTCGACCATGACGGCGTTGCCCGAGGCGTCGAAATGCGTGAGCTTGCTCATCCGATTAACGCCTTCGTCGCGGCGGTGACGTCGTCCTGCGACATCAGGCTTTCGCCGACCAGGAAGGCGCCCGCACCGGCTTTCGTCAGGCGGTCGATATCGTCGCGCGTTTTGATGCCGCTTTCGGCGACCAGCAAGCGATCCTTGGGCGCCATCGGCGCCAAACGCTCGAAATTGGCGAGATCGACCTTCAGCGTTTTAAGATTGCGGTTATTGACGCCCAGCATCGTCACCGTGCCGTCGGGGCCGGTCGCGGGCAGCTTCAACGCGCGCGCCATTTCTTCTTCGTCATGCACTTCGGCTAGCACATCCATGCCGCGCATCAGCGCGAGTTCGCATAGATCCTGAACGGTGCAATCGTCGAGGCAGGCGAGGATCAGCAGAATGCAATCGGCGCCCAGCGCGCGGCTTTCCTCGATCTGGTATTCGCCGAGCATGAAATCCTTGCGCAAGGCGGGCAGGGGAACGCTGTCGCGCGCGGCGACCAGATACGCATCCTCGCCTTGGAAGTAAGGCTTGTCGGTCAGCACCGACAGGCAGGTGGCCCCGCCGTCGCGATAGGCGCGGGCGAGTTTCGGCGGATCGAAATCGGGACGGATCACGCCTTTGGACGGCGAGGCCTTCTTGATCTCCGCGATCAAGGGTACTGCGCCGCGCGTCTTGGTCGCGCGCAAGGCGTTGGCGAAACCGCGCGGCGGCGGCAGCTTCTCGGCTTTCGCGCGCAACGTGTCGACGGAAACGCGCAGCTTGCGCTTGCCCACTTCGATCGCGGTGTCCGCGCAGATTTTCGCCAGCACGTCGTCCATGTCAGGCGGCCGAACGGTTGGTGATTTCGATCAAGGCTTCCAGCGCGCGCTTCGCCGCACCGGAATCAATCGCGGCGCCGGCTTGCGCGATACCCTGCTTCAGATCGGCGGCGGCCCCCGCGACGACCAGCACGGCGCCCGCGTTCATCAGCACGACGTCGCGCAAGGGGCCCTTTTTGCCGTCGAGCAATTCGCGCAGCATCACGGCGTTTTCCGCCGGCGTGCCGCCCTTCAAATCTTCGGGCTTGGCGCGGGCGATACCGACTTGCTCGGGCGTCACTTCGAACTCGTTGATCTTGCCGTCGCGGAATTCGGCGATGAAGGTCGGGCCGGTCGTCGTGATTTCGTCGAGCCCGTCGGACCCGTGCGCGACCCAAGCGTGTTCGGAGCCCAAGCGGCCCAGCGTCTCGGCGACGGGGCGCACCCATTTGCGCGCGAACACGCCGACCAGCTGGCGCTTCACGCCCGCGGGGTTGGCGAGGGGGCCGAGTAGATTGAAGATCGTGCGGGTACCCATTTCGACGCGCACGCCGCCGACATGGCGCATGGCGGAGTGGAAGCGCGGCGCCATCATGAAGCCCACGCCGGCCTTGGAGATCGCGTATTCGACCAGCTTCACGTCGCATTCGACGTTGACGCCGAGCGAGGTGAGAATATCGGCCGCCCCCGATTTGGAGGAGAAGGCGCGGTTGCCGTGCTTGGCGACCTTCTGGCCCGCCCCGGCGACGACGAAGGACGACGCGGTCGAGATGTTGAAACTGCCCGACGCGTCGCCGCCCGTGCCCACGGCCTCGACGGCGCCGGCCGGCGCGTTCACCTTCAACGCCTTGGCGCGCATCGTGCGCGCGGCCGCCGCGATTTCGTCGACGGTTTCGCCGCGCACGCGCAGCGCCATCAGGAATGCGCCCATCTGGGCGGGCGTGGCGTTGCCCGACATCATGATGTCGAATGCCTGCTCGGCCTCCGCCTGGGTCAGGGCATGGCCGTCGGCCACGCGCGCGATCAGCGCCTTCAACTGGGTCATGTCGCCGGCCATATTTATGCGTCTCCCTCGATCCGGAGGGCGGTTATAGCCGAGTTTGGCCGGCGCTGTCAGGCGCCGCCGGAATTCCGGCCGGCCATGAATTCGGCGATGCTGGGCTCGGTTTCGCGCGCCCCGTGCGGGGCGACCGTGCGGTCGGCGGGCAGGACCAGCGTCACCGACGTGCCCTTGCCGGGTTCGGAGGCGATTTCGAGGTCGCCGCCATGCATCCGGGCGAGCGACAGCGACAAGGGCAGGCCCAGACCCGTGCCCTGATGCTTGCGGGCGAGCGAGTTCTCGATCTGGCGGAAGGGCTGCAACGCCACGGGGATATCCTCCGCGCGCATGCCGATCCCGGTGTCGCGCACGCGCACGAACACGCCGCCATTGGCGCGCAACCCCGCCTCGACGTCGACCGTGCCGTCGGCCGGGGTGAACTTCACCGCGTTGGACAGCAGGTTCAGCATGATCTGTTTCAGCTTCGCGCGGTCCGCCCACACGACGGGCAGATCGCCGCCGGTGGGAACGCGCAGGTCGACGCGCGCGCGCTGCGCGCGCTCGCGCACCAGCCGCACGCAGGATTCGAACACGCCGCCCAGATCGACCTGTTCCTCGCGCAAGGTCGCTTCGTTCGCCTCGATCTTCGACAGGTCCAGGATGTCGTTGATCAGCGTCAGCAGATGTTTGCCGGATTCCTCGATGTCCTTGATGTATTCGGCGTAGCGCTGGTCGCCCAACGGCCCGAACAGCTGGTCGTTCATGATCTCGGCGAAGCCGATGATGGCGTTGAGCGGCGTGCGCAGCTCGTGGCTCATATTGGCCAGGAACTGCGACTTGGCGCGGTCGGCGAGTTCGGCGGTTTCCTTGGCTTCGCGCAACGCTGCTTCGGTCGCTTCGCGCGCGGTGATGTCGGTGAAGGTCGCGACATGGCCGCCCCCTTCGATCGGGCGCATATAGACGTCGATCACGCGCCCGTCCTTCAGGCGCTGCACGATCGTGGTGGGCGTGCGCGAGCGAGCCCCCTTGATGCGCCCGCGGATCGCCTGGCGCGATTCCGCGTCTTGGTAATGGCCGTTGCGGATCGACACGCGCAGCAGATCGATCAGCGAAGCGCCTTCGCGCGCGTCGCTTTCGCCGAGCCTGAACAGCTCCAGATAGCGCGCGTTGCGCACGATCAGGCGCATGCGCCGGTCGTAGACGGCGATGCCTTGCGCCATGTTGGCGAGTGCGAGTTCGAGCTGGGCGCGCTTGGCTTCGAGCTGTTCGCGCAAGATGGCGAGCGAGTCCTCGGCGCGTTTGCGCTCGGTCACGTCCAGCGAAATGCCTTCCCACATCACCGCGCCATCGGCTTGACGGCGCGGGCGCGAAGTGATTTCGAACCAGCGTTGCTCGCCGTTCGCGTGGCGCACGCGGCCGGTCCAATGGATCGGCTGCAGATCCTCGGCCGAACGCTGATAGGCGCGGCGCAAGGATTCCAGATCGCGCGGATGCGTGTATTCGTTGAGGATGCGCCCGCCGTCGCGCCCCGCGATGTCGCGGGTGATGCCGAGCAGGCGTTCGACCCCTTCGCTGATCCACACGAATTCGGCCCGGCCGCCGGGCAATTGGATGCGCTGGAAAACGATGCCGGGCACGTTGCCGACCAGCGTTTGGAAGCGGCGTTCGGATTCGAGCAGCGAGGCCTCCGAATCCTCGACGCGCCCCAAATGCCGGCCCAGCGACAGCAGCAGGAACAGGAACGCCGCGACGACCAGGGCGGAGAACGGCATGCTCACGCCCAGCGTGCCGCGCCATTCGGTCGTGAAGTTGTTGGTGGGCGCGCCCGCGACGACCGCGAAATGCCGGTTGGCGACGCGCCGCGCCACGCTCACGCGCTCGATCCCGTCGAGCCCCGGCAGCGTGCCGACGACGGGCGCACCGTTCGCCGCCTCGGCCGCGCGCACCAGCCCGGCGAAGGGCAGCGTTTCCAGCGCGCGGTCGAGATAGCGCGCATCGTCGGGGGCTCGCACCACGACCCAGCCGCGCGTATCGACCAGAACCAATTCGCGCCCGCGCCCGTCTTCGAGGCCGAGATAGAACCGCGCGAAGGCGGCGGCGGGAATCTCCGCCGCGATCGCGCCGATGACCTGCCCCGGCAAGACGCCCGTGATCGGCGCGATGGCGAACAAGGCGGGGCCTTCGTCGACCACCAGCGGGCGCAGGATCGCGGTGCCGGTCGTCGGATCGGCGATGGCGCGCGCGATGGCGGCGACGACAACCGCCGGCATTTCGCGCGGCGGGGCGCCCGCACTGGCGGCGAGGTTGCCGCGCTTGTCGAACACGGCGAAGGAGCGGAAGCCGCCATCGGCGGTCAGAAACCGGCCGAGCATCGCCGACAGGCGGATGGTGTTCGTCCAGCCGTCGGGATTGGAAACGCTCGCCGCTTCGTTGGCGACGGTCGCGACGACGAATTCGACGCGCGCGATCACGCTATCGGCTTGGTCGGACAGGACTGAGGCGAGAATGCGCATCTCGCGCGTGGCGTCCGCGCGCGCGCGATCGGCCGCATGCGTCGCGCTGTAGACGAAGTAGCCGAAGAACCCCACCGCCATCGCCAGTGCCAGGCCCAGCAGCGCGAAGCGATAGCGCGTGCGGCCCAGCGAGCGCGGTCCCAGACGGACCGTCTGCCGGAGATTGGCGGGATCGCTCACTGCTTCCTGCGGGCGAAGGCCGAGTAGCTGCAGATCCGGCCATTGGAGCGCGCCTGGAACGCCGATGCGCCGAACGATCCCTCGATGCTGTAGGACTCCCCGCGGCTGCGGAACGACGTAATCACGCGCCCATCGGCTTCGATGAAGGCGAGGATCCGGTCGACGACCGCGTCCTGCTGCTCGAGATCGAGAATCTCGCCGCGCGCTTCGCCCGCTTTGACCGTAATGCGCAGCTTGTACGCGGCGGGGCAGCTATAGAGCGGCCCCGTGGAGCGGGACACTTCGCCCTCGTAAACCCCGTCGAGCGCGGCCACGCCGCCCGGCGGCAAGCGTTGTTGGGCGCAGGCGGACAGCGCCCCGGCGAGGGCGGCGAGCAGGAAAAATCGGGAGACGCGCATCATCCATCCATATTCGCAGGGTTTGACGAATTAACGCTTAATTGGCGGCTGCGGCAAGTTGCCCCCATCCAGTCCGACCGGTTGGTCATATAACCTTGACCTTCCCAGAACGGGAAGGATCAAGATCCCGCCATGACAACAAATCCGACCCTGCGAACCGCGCCGCCCGCCACGCTCGATCTGAAGATCGGCGGCATGACCTGTGCCTCTTGCGTCAGCCGGGTGGAGAAGGCGCTCGCCCAAGTGCCGGGCGTGGCGCAAGCCCGCGTCAATCTCGCGACCGAGAAGGCGCGGCTCGATATCTCGGGCGCGGCCGGGCCGGTGTTGCGCGCGGCGATCGACCGCGTGCGCGATGCGGGCTACGACGCGGCCGCTTGGTCCGACAAGGGCGAGCGCGCCGCCGCGCAAGCCGCCGCCGATGCCGCCGATCTCGCGCGCGAAAAGCGGCTGACGATTCTCGCGTTCGTTCTGTCGGCGCCGCTGGTGGCGGAGATGATCGCGCATTGGGGCTGGTTCGACTTCGCGCTGCCCGGCTACGTGGCGCTTGCGTTGGCCGCACCCGTACAATTCTGGCTGGGGGCACGCTTCTATGTTGCGGGCTGGCGCGCCTTGCGCGCCGGGGCCGGCAATATGGATCTGCTGGTGGCGCTGGGCACGAGTGCCGCGTTCTTCTACAGCGCCTGGTTGATCGCGAGCCACCCGCCGGGACATCCGGTGCATCACTATCTGGAAGGGGCGGCCGTCGTGATCGCGCTGATCCGGCTCGGCAAGTTCCTCGAAGCGCGCGCCAAGCGCGCGGCGGGCGAGGCGGTGCGCGGGCTTCTGGCGCTCGCACCGGCGAAAGCGCATCGCGTATCGGGCGACGAAGAAACCGAGATCGATGCCGATCTGCTCGCCCCTGGCGATATCGTGCGCGTGCGCCCGGGCGAGCGTTTCCCGGCCGACGGCTTGGTGATCGCGGGCAAATCCGAAGCCGACGAAGCGATGCTGACCGGTGAAAGCCGCGCGGTCGCCAAGGACAGCGGCGACAATGTCGTCGGCGGATCGCTCAACGGTACGGGCGCGCTCGACGTTCGGGTCACCGCATCGGGTGCCGACACGGCGTTGTCGCGCATCGTGGCGCTGGTCGAAAACGCGCAAGCCTCGAAGCCGCCGATCCAGCGCCTTGTCGATCGCATCGCGGCGGTGTTCGTGCCCGCGATCGTGGTGGTCGCTGTCGCCGCGTTGCTCGGCTGGTGGTTGCTCGACGGCGATCTCGATACCGGCCTCGTCGCCGCGATCAGCGTGCTGGTTATCGCATGCCCGTGCGCGCTGGGCCTTGCGACACCGACCGCGATCGTCGTGGGCACGGGGGCCGCCGCCAAGGCGGGCTTGCTGATCCACGACGCCGATGCGCTGGAGCACGCCGCGCATGTCGATATCGTGGTGTTCGACAAGACCGGCACGCTGACCGAAGGCAAGCCGCGCGTTGCGTCCGTCGCGGGCGATGCGAATACGCTGCGCTTGGCGGCATCGCTGCAAGCGCGTTCCGAACATCCTTTGGCGCAAGCGATTTTAAACGCGGCACCGGGCCCGGTGGCGCCGGCCGAGGATTTCCGCGCCCATCCGGGGCGCGGTGTGTCGGGCGTTGTGGAAGGTCGCGCATTGATCCTCGGCTCGCTGCGCTACATGACCGAGAGCGGCGTCGATCTCTCGGCGCTGCAATCCGCCATCGACGCGGCGGAGGCGTTGGGCCAAACGCCGACCTTGTTGGCGGAAGATACACGCGCACTCGGCTTGATTGCATTGGAGGACGCGCCGCGCGCCTCGGCCGCCGCCGCCATCGCCGCGATCAAGAAACTGGGCGTGGAGGTGGCGCTGCTGTCGGGCGATCGCCAAGCGGCGGCAAACGCGACCGCCGCGAAACTCGGCATTGACAATGTGCGCGCGGAAATTCTGCCGGCCGGCAAGGCCGACGCGATCCGCGAATTCCAAGCGCAAGGCAAGCGCGTGGGTATGGTCGGCGATGGCGTGAACGACGCGCCCGCCTTGGCGGCGGCCGATTGCGGCTTCGCGATGGGCACGGGCAGCGATGCGGCCATTGGTACTGCGGGCATCGTGTTGCTGCGCGCCGATCCCATGCTCGTTCCCGCCGCGATCGATTTGTCCCGCGCGATCCGCAAACGCATCGCCGGCAATCTGTTCTGGGCCTTCGCCTACAACGTCGCGGGTGTGCCGCTCGCGGCGCTGGGCTTGCTGAGCCCCGCTATTGCGGGGGCGGCGATGGCGCTGTCCTCGGTCAGCGTGGTCGCCAATTCGCTGCGCCTGCGCGGCTGGAAATTCACCGGAGAGACGAAATGAATATCGGTCAAGCGGCGGAGAAGGCGGGCATCAGCGCCAAGTCGATCCGCTATTACGAAAGCGTCGGCTTGATCGCGCAAGCGACACGGCGCGGGAACAACTACCGCGACTACGGCGATCAGGAGATCGCGGAACTGCGCTTCATCCATCGCGCAAGGTCGCTCGGGTTTTCGGTGAAGGAGGTCGGCGATCTGCTGGCCTTGTGGCGCGACCGCAAACGCGCGAGCCACCAGGTGCGCGACGTGGCCCAGCGCCATATCGAGGAGATCGAACGCAAGATCGCCGAGCTTCAGTCGATGCGCGCGACGCTCAACACGCTGGTCGCCAAATGCCATGGCGACGACCGGCCCGACTGCCCGATTCTCGAAGACCTCGCTTCCGGGAAACCGCATTGCGGCTAGCCTTATCCGAGTCGCGGGCGAATCGGTGTAAAGCTGCGCCATGGACTCGTCCGGGGGATTTTGGCGCGACTATCTCCGGGCCGCGGTAATCGCGGTCCCGTTGGCCGCCGTGCTGGCGTGGGGTTGGAACGAAT
Organism: Tagaea sp.; assembly: GCA_965228135.1. GTDB lineage: Bacteria > Pseudomonadota > Alphaproteobacteria > CACIAM-22H2 > CACIAM-22H2 > Tagaea. The sequence continues at coordinate 1,147,695 of OZ245798.1, read as the reverse complement.
TCCAGGCGAGCCAAGCGGCGGCGACCCAGACGCCCGAACACCAGACAGCCGCCGTGGCGGCGCCCGAACCGATCCCCGAACCGCAAATCGCCGCACCGGCCGAACCGCCGCGCGAACCCGCCGGGCCGTTCTTCGGCATTCGCCGCGAAGGCGTGGTGGCCGCACCCGCACCGGTACCGGCACGCCCGGTTGCGACCGTCAGCGATGGCGGCTGGGAAAGCCGCGCCATTCCGGCACCCACGATCCGCACCGGCGCTTACGTCGCGATCATCATCGACGACATGGGCATGGACCGCGCGCGTGCGGCACGCCTGGCCGCGTTGCCGGGGCCGCTGACGTTCTCCTATCTCGCCTATGCGCCCGATATCGACGCGCAATCGCGCGGGGCCCGCGCCAACGGGCACGAGATCATGCTGCATCTGCCGATGGAGCCGGAGGGCCGCGACGATCCCGGTCCCGGCGCTTTGCGCGTTTCTTTGGCGGATGAGGATATCCGTGCACGCACGGCGGCGTCGCTCGACCGTTTGCCGCTCGCCGTCGGGCTCAACAATCATATGGGCAGCAAGTTCACCCGCGATTTGCGCGCGATGCGTCCCGTGATGGCCGAGCTCGCGTCGCGCGGATTGTTGTTCGTCGACAGCCGCACGTCGGGTTCCTCGGTCGGGCTCGACGTCGCCAAGCAAACCGGTGTGGCCGCCGCCGGGCGCGACGTGTTCCTCGACAACGAGATCGATGCGCGCGCGATCCGCGTCCAACTCGCGGAATTGGAGCGTGTGGCATCGCGTCGCGGGTCGGCCATCGCCATCGGCCATCCGCACGAGGCGACGATCGAAGCGCTCGCGCAATTCCTGCCGGGCATGCAAGCGCGCGGGCTGCAATTGGTCGCGGCGTCCGCGATCGTGCGCCAGCGTTTGCGCGAGACGCCCGCGCCCTCGGCCCCTCTCGTGGCGCTTGAGCTTCCCGCCCCGGTAAGCCGTAATATTCAAGAAGTCGCGACGGCCGCTTCGCCGGTCATCCGGCAAACGGCCCGCGTGGTGCCCGAATCGTCGGCACCGGTTTGGAACGGAGGCGAAGTGCCTTGGAAGCGGTATCCTATCGAGTGACGGGTATGACCTGCGGCGGTTGCGCGCGGGCGGTAACGAAGGCGGTGAACGCGGCGTCGCCGTCGGCCAAGATCGAAGTCGATCTCGACGACGGCATCGTGCGCATCGCCAGCGGACCCAGCGAAGCGGTCGTGCAGACGGCGATCGAGAAAGCCGGTTTCGGCTACGCCGGTCCGGTCTGAGATATGGAATTCGTCCCCAATCTCCTCGCCCTTGCGGGCATGCATATCCTGATGGCGATGCTGCCCGGCCCCAACACGGTGGTGGTCAGCTGGCAATCGGCGACGCGTTCGCGCCGCGAAGGGTTGCTGACCGTCGCGGGCGTGGTGATCGCCTCGCTGATTTGGGTGGCGCTGGCGTTGTGGGGCGTGGGCGCGTTGCTGCTCGACGCGGGCTGGCTTTATCGCGCGCTGCGGCTCGTCGGTGCCGCCTATCTCGTCTATGTCGGCGTGCGGATGGTCCGCGTTGGATTCCGCAAAGGGGCGGGGGAGATGGCGGCCACACCGCCACGCATCTTCGGCAAAAGCCCCTTCACGATGGGGCTGACGACCACGCTCAGCAATCCCAAATCGGCCGTGTTCTGGACCAGCGCCTTCCTGCTCGCCGTCCCGCCGCATGCCCCCGGCTGGGTCTATGGCGCGATCCTGGCGATCATCGCCGTGCAATCGGCGGCGTGGTACGGCTTCTTGGCGCTGTTCTTCTCGACCGGTTTCGCGCGCGCGCAATATCTGCGCTTGGCGCGCAAGCTCGATCTGTTCGCCGGCGCCGTGATGATCGCACTCGGCCTCAAGCTCGCCGACGAAGTCCGCCGCGAGTTGATGGTCCGAGCGGCGAGCTGATCCCTTAGTTCGGCGCGTTCAGGCGATCGACGACGGCGCGGTTGACCTGCGCGCCAAGCCGCGTGCGCAGACCTTGCGTATATTCCGCGACCAGATCGCCCGCCATGTCCTGGCGCAATTGCGTGCGGATCTGCTCCACACCCGCCGTATCGGCGGCCGGATCGGCGGGCACGATTTCCTTCATGCGCACGACATATTGGCCTTCCAGCCCCGGCGTCACCGCCGCTTCGCCCGGCTTCAGCGCGAACAGGCGTGCCGCGATTTGGGCGGGCATGTTGCGCGCCGTGTCGCCGGTGCGCAAAACGGGCTCGATCGGCTCGATGCGCAGATTGAAGCGCAACGCGACCGCTTCCAAGGCTTCGCCGCCCGTGATGGCGGTCAGCACTTCCTTGGCGCGCTCGGCGGCTTTCTCGTCGCGGCGCTGGGCGGTCCACAACGCGGCGACCTCGTCGCGCACGGCGGCGAAATCCTTGCGCTGCGACGGCGTCACGCCATCGGGACGCACCAGGAAATAAAGTCCGGTGCGCGTTTCGATCAACTGGCTCTCGCGGCCCACGGCGGTGTCGAACACGGCGCGCAACGCCTCGGGCGCGCCCGCGAACAACGCGACCGCTTCGCCCTTCGCGTCGCGCCCGCGCGCGTCGATCGCGTCGATCTTCACGACCTTGGCGCCAGCGGCTTCGGCGGCTTCGTCCAGCGTGCGGCCGCGCGTGATCTGATCTTCCAGCTTGTTGGCGATCTCGAACGCCCGCTCGCCCGCCAGGCGGCGCTTCAAATCCGGCAGCAGCTTGTCGCGCACCGACGCGAGCGTGGCTTCCTCGCCCGGCTTGACCGCAACGATTTCGACCACGTGCCAGCCGAACGGCGTGCGCACCGGCCCGATCGTCTTGCCCGCCGCCGCACCGGCCGCGAACGCCGCTTCGGCGATCTCGGGAATCGTCTCGCCGCGCGTGACTTCGCCCAGTGACGTGCGCTCGGGCGATTGGCCCGGCGTTTCCTTGGCGACGTCGTCGAAGCTCTTGCCGCCTTCGATGGCGGCGAGTGCCGTTTTCGCGGCGGCTTCGTCGGCGAACAGCATCTGCTTCAACTCGCGCCGCTCGGGCACGTCGAACTCGCCATGGCGCGCGGCGAATTCGTCTTCCAGCGCCTTCTCGTCCGGCGCGATCGTCGCGAGCACGTCGTCGAGCCCCACGCGCGCGACCGACGCCGCGCGATACTCGGGTGCGGTGAAGCGATCGATATTCGCCTCGAACGTTTCTTTCAGCTGATCGTCCGTCGGCGTGCCGACATCGGTGAATGCCGACGCGGGCACGAACACGCGCTCGCCCGAACGGCGTTCGTTGCGATGGCGATAGATCGCGTCGACCAACGCGGCGGGCACGGCCGCACCGCTATCCAGCGCTTCGATCAGCGGCAGGCGGCGCGTTTCGCCGCGCACGAGTTCGATATAGCGCTGCTCGGACAGGCCGTTCTCGTACAGCACGCGCTGGAACTGGAAACGGTCGAACTGGCCGGTGGCGCCGCGGAAGGCGGGATCGGCGGCGATGCGCTGGCGCACTTGGGCGTCGCTCGCGACGATGCCCAGGCGCCGCGCTTCCTCGTCCAACGCGGCTTGCGTCGTCGCGCGTTCGACCGTCTGGTCGAGCAGGCCGAAAGTGCGCACGAGATTCTCGTCGAGCTCGCCGCCCAAGGCCGCGCGCAGGCGATCGCGCGCCGCGCGGTAATCCGCATCGAGGGCCGCGAGCGTCACCTTCGTGTCGCCGACCTTGATCGCGGTGTCGTCGGTGCTGCGCAAGAAGGCGTAGTCGCCGATCCCCCACGCCGCGAAGGACAGAACCAGAAGGCCGAAGAAGATTTTGACGACGAGGCCGGTCGTCTTCGCGCGGATCGCTTGAAGCATGTGTACTCGCGAGGGGAAACCAAAAGGTTGGCGAGAATAGGGCGCATAGCCCGGGGCCGCAACAGCCCGTTGGGCCTTGTCAGGCCCCGGTCCGGGCGCCTAAAACCACCGTCAATTCAAGGGAGAAGCGCCCATGTCGAGCCCCCGCGTTTTGATCGCCGGAAACTGGAAGATGAACGGCCGCTTGAGCGAGGCGACTTCGCTCGCCCAAGCCGTGGCGAAGGGCGCCAAAGCAAGCGGGGCGGAATTGCTGATCTGCCCGCCGTTTCCCGTGCTGGCGTCGGTGAAGGGCGTTCTCGCTGCGGCGCCGGTCGCGCTGGGGGCCCAAGATTGCCACGCCAAGGTTTCGGGGGCGCATACCGGCGACGTCGCCGCCGAAATGCTGCGCGATGTGGGGTGTTCCTACGTGATCGTCGGCCATTCGGAACGGCGCACCGACCACGAGGAAACCGATGCCCAAGTGCGCGGCAAGGCCGAGGCGGCGTTGCGTGCCGGCTTGAAACCGATCGTCTGCGTGGGCGAGACATTGGCCCAGCGCGATGCCGCACAGACCTTGGGCGTGGTCGCTGACCAGATCGCGCATTCGATCCCCGACGCCGCGACGGCGGCGAATGTCGTCGTCGCCTACGAGCCCGTCTGGGCGATCGGCACGGGGCGCACGCCGACGGTGGAGCAGGTCGCCGAAGTCCACGCCAAGATCCGCGCCGATCTGGAAGCGCGCTTCGCCGATGGCGCGTCGTTCCGCATTCTTTATGGCGGTTCGGTCAAGGGATCGAACGCCGCCGAATTGCTCGCCGTCGCCAATGTCGATGGCGCGTTGATCGGCGGCGCTTCGTTGAAAGCCGAGGAATTCCTCGCCATCGCGGCGGCGGCACCGGATCGGACGTAACGCGGGGATACGCGGCGCGTGATCCAGGTCACTTCCGGAAACCCATGATCGGCGCGTAAATAGCGCCGGTACAACGGACGAGTCGTCCGAGGGGTTTCGATGAAGTGCAAAATCGCGGCGGCGCTTTGCAGCGCCGTACTACTGCTTGGCTGTCAGGAAGACGGGCAAAAGCCGGTCACGTCCAATCCGGCGGGCGCGACGGCCATCGCGCGTGCGCAGAATGCCTTCGTGGCGCCGCCGCGTTCGATCGGCGACGTGATCGAACGGCTGGAGCGCGAACTTGCCCAGCGCCGGCCCGATGCCGCGACGATGCTCGACGATAGCGATCCCGCGGAACTCGACGCCGAGGACGAGGCGGCACCGGCCGCCGTGCCGCGCGCGCAAGCTCAAACTCCGCAACGCGGTCGCCAACAGCAGCAACAGCCGCCGCAAGGCGCGTTGCGGCCGAGTGCGGCCGAACGCATCGAAGCCGATCGTGCGGTCTACAGCGAACGCGCCGATGCCGCGCGCCGCGCGGCGACCGAGGCGCGCCGGGAAGGCAAGATCGATGTCTATCTCGCGCGTACGCGCGAAGCCTTGGCTTTCGCGCGCCAAGGCCAGCCACGCAACCTGTTCAACTATCTGAACCTTGCCGCCCAAGCCGAAACGGATTTCGGCGTGCGGCCGCGTGGCTATGCGCTTTTCATCGAAGCGGCGGATGCGGCGATGGGCATCCCCAATCCGCGCCCCGGCTTCGTGCTGGCGACGGACGCCGCGCGCGTGCTGGCCCAAGGCGGGCGGCGCGAAGACGCGCGCAAGATGCTCGAGCGCGCCGAAAGCCTGCGCACGCAACTTGGCTCCCGGCGCGGGCTCGTGCCGTTCATGCCGGAATTCGAAGCGCGGCTCGAATTCGCGCGCGGGCTCGTCGATCTGGGCGAAGGCAAGCTCGAATCCGCCGAAGCGCATCTGCGCGTCGCGATCGCGAGAATGGAGCGTATGGTCGCGGCGGTGAAAGCCGGGCTGGAGTCCCGGCCCGGGTTTCACGAAAACCAGCTCGCGCTTTATCGCCAGCAGATGGCCAATCTGCTGAACGATCAGCAGCGCTTCGTCGAGGCCGAGATCTATGCCCGCCAATCCTTGCAGGCGATGATCGATTTGCACGGGCCCTATCACGTCGCGACCGTGTTCCGCATCCAGGCGCTGACGCGCACGCTGGTCGAGCAAGGGCGATTCGCCGAGGCGCGGCGCTTGGCGACGGTGTCGATGGGCATCCAGCGCGAGATGAAAATCGCGGGCGGCGCCAATTCCTATCTCGGCGCGCACACGCAACTCGCCGCGTCGCGGTTGTGGCAAGCGGACTATCCCGGGGCGCTGGGCGAATACCGGCGCATGCTGCAGGCGATCGGTGCCAATTCCAATCTCGCCGAGCGCTGGGTGACGGCGACGATGAATTACGGCGTGGCGCTGCTGATGACGGGCGATGCCGCATCGGCGCGCCAAGTGTTGGACGTGAACGCCAACCGCGCGGTCGAACGCTACGGCGCCGAAACCTTCGGTGCCGCGATGGCGCGCGGCTTTCGCGCGTTGTCGGTCGCGCGCAGCGGCGATACGAACGCGGCGTTGATCGAACTCGACGTGATCGCGCCCGTGCTCGAACGCGGGCCCGCGGGCGACGCGGCGTCGAGCGACGCGAACGGTGCGGTCGCCAACCGCATGCGCCGCGTGCTGATCGAGGAGATCGTGGCGCTCTACGCCGATCTCGCCGCCAAGGGGCAGGGCGACGCGGCGGAGAAAGCGTTCCGCTTGGCCGATGTGGCGCGCGGGTTGTCGGTGCAGGGGGCGATCGCGCAGATGAGTTCGCGCGCCGGCGCGGGCGATCCCGCCCTCGAAGACGCGATCCGCCGCGAGCAGGATTTGGCGCAACAGGTTCAAGCGACGCGCGCGATTCTTGCCGACGCGTTGGCCGCCCCGGCCGAGCAGCGCGATACGAGCGTCGAAGCGCAGTTGCGCGCGCAAGCGACGGCGCAAGACGCCGAGCGCAAGCGCCTGGCCGAGGATATCGCGCGGCGCTTTCCCGATTACGCGCAATTGCGGTTCCCGCGCCCGCCGACGACGGCCGAAACGCAACAAGCGTTGAAGCCGGACGAGGCGATGCTCGCCTTCTTCGTCGGCCAGCGTGCCAGCTATGTGTGGGCGGTGCGCCAAGGCCAAGCGCCGCGCTTCGCCACCATCGCGATGGGCGAGGCGCAAATCGCCGACGACGTGAAGGCGCTGCGCGCGGCACTCGATCCCAATGCCGCCACGCTCGCCGATATTCCCGCGTTCGACACGGCGCGCAGCCATAAGCTCTATACCGCCTTGGTGGCGCCGGTTGCCGCGTCGCTGGCGGGGGCACGCGCCATCGTCGCCGTGCCGCACGGGGCCCTGGGGCAATTGCCGCTGGGCGTGCTGACGACCAAGCCGGGCGCGCCGCGCGCGGCCTCGGGGGCGCCGATGTTCGCCGAGTATCGCGACGCGTCGTGGCTGGTGCGCGATTACGCCGTGCTGCAAGTGCCGTCCGCCTCGGCGTTGCGCGCGTTGCGCGGGCTTCGCGCGCCCGCCGCCGGGCGGCGCGAATTCGCCGGGTTCGGCGATCCGCAGTTTTCGGCCCAAGCGGTGCCCGCACAAACCGCGAACGCCGGCCAAGTCGCCACGCGCGGCGTGCGCCTCGTACGCCGCAGCGCGCCGGTCGTCGACGCGGCGGCGAGCGTGCGTCTCGCCGATTTGCCGCCCTTGCCGGATACGGCCGACGAGGTCATGTCGGTCGCCAATGCATTGCATGCCGATCTTGCGCGCGACGTCTATCTGGGGCCGCGCGCCAGCGAGCGCGGCGTGCGCGAAGCGGACCTCGTCCATCGCCGCTTCGTGATGTTCGCCACGCACGGGCTCGTCCCCGGCGATCTCGACGGGCTGGTGCAGCCCGCCCTCGCATTGTCCGCACCCGAAGTCTCGGGCGGCGAGGGCGACGGCTTGCTGACGATGGAGAAGATCCTGCGCCTGAAGCTCGACGCCGATTGGGTCGTGCTGTCGGCGTGCAACACCGCGTCGGGCGACGGGGAAGGGGCCGAAGCGATTTCCGGCCTCGGCCGCGCGTTCTTCTATGCGGGGGCGCGCGCGTTGCTCGTCACGTCCTGGCCGGTCGAGACCGTTTCGGCGCGCACGCTGACGACCGATCTGTTCGCGCGCCAAGCGGCGGACCCGAAACTCGATCGGGCCACCGCCTTGCGTCAGTCGATGTTGGGCTTGATCGGCATGGGGCCCGAAGGGGCGGGCTTCGTCTACGCCCACCCGATCTTCTGGGCGCCGTTCCTGCTGGTCGGCGACGGCGGATAAGTATCCGCCGTCGCTTGACGCGTTAGTTCAGATCGAAGACCAGGAACTCGCTGGCGTCGGCGATGCCCTTGATCTCCAGCTTGGCGAGATCGCTGATCGCGGCACCGTCGCCGGCTTTCAGCACGCTCTCGCCCAGGGCGACCTCGCCGCGCGCCACCTGCACCCAGGCATGGCGCTTGGGCGCGAGATCGAGCGACACGCTCTTTCCCGCTTCCAGGATCGACGCGTAGATCTTCGAATCCTGGTGGATGAAGATCGACCCGTCCGCGCCGTCGGGCGACACGACCAGGCGAAGCTGATTGAGCTTCTCCGCGCGGTCGAACACCTTCTGGTCGTAGCGCGGCGTGTGGCCCTGCTTGTCGGGCAACAGCCAGATCTGCAGCAGATGCGTCGGGTTGCTGTCGGAGGGGTTGAACTCCGAATGCAACACGCCCGTGCCCGCACTCATCGCCTGGACCTCGCCGGGGCGGATCACCTCGCCATTGCCCATCGAGTCCTTATGCTCGAGCTCGCCGTCGAGCAGATAGGTCACGATTTCCATGTCGCGGTGGCCGTGGGTGGGGAAGCCCGCACCGGCCGCGACGCGGTCTTCGTTGATGACGCGCAGATTGCGGAAGCCCATATGGCGCGGGTCGTAATAGTTCCCGAACGAGAAGCTATGACGCGCCTTGAGCCAGCCGAAATCGGCGGGGCCGCGTTCTTCGGAGGGGCGGATCGTGATCATGGGGGAATTCCTTCCGTTCGTTGGTGCGGCGAAGGACCGCCGCGTTCGGGATGGAAATTGGCCCCGCCGTCGCCGTTTTACAATTCGTCGATTTTCGAAAACTTTGTTCGCTGTTAGGAAACAATATCCCGACGCGTTAACGCGCCGGTCCGATATCCGGCCGCATGACAAGGCCGCCGAATTTATCGTCGCGCTTCCAGCGCAAGGTGAGATGGCCGAAGCGATGATCGTAGGCCAGGGCATAGCTCGTCGTGTCGAACTGGGCGACGACACTGCGTCCCTCCAGCGTCGCGGGGACGCTACGTCGCCGCCAAAGTTTGTCCGAGTTGGTCAATCCTTCCAGCATCGTGAGCATATAGCCTTGCTCGCCGCGTTCGATCGCGACGGAGACGAGCAGGGGATTGCCCCAGGCGCCGATCCAAATGCCGCGATAGGCGCCCCAATGCTCGTGCGCCGGCAGATCGGCGGGTTTGAGCGTGTCGGTTTCCTTGAGGCGCACCGGACCGATCGGTAAGCCGCCGTCGCCGCACGCATTGACGCCGCGTTTGGGCTCGAATGCCGGATCGAGGAAACGGACGACGCAAGCACCGTAGGAGAAATCCATCTGCGTCGACGACGATCCACCATGGCCGACCAGCGCGCTGCGGTCGTCGAGCGGAAGATACTGAAGTCCACGCTCTTCCGCCTTTGCGCGCAAGACCGCGCCCAGATCGTCGGCACCTAGGGCGAACTCGTCGTGAAATGGATAGATGCCAACGATCCTTTGGGCCTTGGTATCGGCATAGGCGGCGCGCGATTCGGCCGTTTTGCCGGCACCGGCGGCGACGGTTCCGACCGCGCTCCAGGGGGTACCGAAGCCGGGCGCGCTCGGGATGATCGCCCAAACGGCGATTTGCCGCGACGCTTCTTGGGTGATGCCGCCGCCATAGCTTTGACCCGCCAGCACGATCCGTTTGTAGCCTTGCTCGGTCGCCTTGTTGGCTTCCTCGATCGTGCGGCGGACATGCAATTGCCCGGCGGCCGTCCAATTGTTTTCCTGCATGGCGTCGCGCGCGATTTTGCGCACGTCCCAACCGGCACCGTGCAAGCGCACGACGAAGCGGGGCACGTCGAACCGCGACTGGTCGTGATGGCCGTTGACGCCATGATTCCAAATAATCAGGCCGAGCGCTTTTTCCGGTCCCCGGTTTTGCGCGTTCGGCACGCCGTCTTGGATCGTGTACTGGGCATACGCGGGCAGGGCCGATAATGTCGCGAACAGAAACAAAAGGAGTGCGGAGCGCATATTCGATCATCCCTTGGATGTCGAAACCTAGCGTCCGGCGCCCGCCGAATAAACCCCACAAATGAGTCGGTAATGGGCGGGGCGGGTGGATTTCCCGGGTTCTTGCCCTTTACCGGCCCCCGCCGACGGGCTAAATACCCGGCCTCTCCGAACCGAAAGTATCCTCGCCTCATGGAACTCGTTCTGACCGTCGTCCATCTGCTGATCGCCCTCGCCCTCGTGGGCGTGGTGCTCGTCCAACGCTCCGAAGGGGGCGGGCTGGGCCTGGGCGGCGGCGGTTCGGGCGGCATGGGCGGTTTCATGAACGCGCGCGGCACGGCCAACCTGCTGACGCGCACCACCGGCATTTTGGCCGCGGCGTTCATGGTGACGAGCCTGACGCTCGCCATCCTCGCCGGCGGGCATTCGCGCCGTGCGCCGGCCGTGATGGATGGGCCGATCCCGACGGCGCCGGCCGCACCGGCCATTCCGGCCGCACCCGCCCCGCCGGTCGCGCGCTAAGTTTTCCCGCGCGAATCGCCGACGCGACTCGGGGCCTGTTCCCGAATCACGTCAACCTCGAAATTCTGTAGATAAGTCCACGGCTTCGCGTCGGAATCGCTTGGGTTCCGCGCGACCGGGGTCTAGAACGGCCTTCCATGACGCGGTTCATCTTTATCACCGGCGGCGTGGTCTCTTCTCTCGGCAAGGGTCTGGCCTCCGCAGCTCTCGGCGCGGTCCTGCAAGCACGCGGCTATAAGGTCCGCCTGCGCAAGCTCGATCCTTATCTCAACGTCGATCCGGGCACGATGAGCCCGTATCAGCACGGCGAGTGCTACGTAACCGATGACGGGGCGGAGACCGACCTCGACCTCGGCCATTACGAGCGCTTCACCGGCGTGCCGTCCAAGCAATCGGACAACATCACGACGGGGCGCATCTATTCGAACATCCTCGCCAAGGAACGGCGCGGCGATTATCTGGGCGCCACCGTCCAGGTCATTCCGCACGTCACCGACGCGATCAAGGAATTCGTCACCAACGATCTGGGCGACACCGACTTCCTGCTCTGCGAAGTCGGCGGCACGGTGGGCGATATCGAAAGCCTGCCGTTCCTCGAAGCGATCCGCCAGCTCGGCAACGAGCTTGGCCGCGAGCGCGCATGCTTCGTCCATCTCACGCTGGTGCCGTGGATCGCCTCGGCGGGCGAGCTCAAGACCAAGCCAACGCAGCATTCGGTGCAGGAGCTGCAATCGGTCGGTATCCGCTGCGACATTCTGCTGTGCCGCTCGGAACACGAGATCCCGGCCTCGGCGCGCAAGAAGATCGCGCTGTTCTGCAACCTGCGCGAAGAAGCGGTCATTCCCGCGCTGAATGCCAGGACCATTTACGAAGTTCCGATCGCCTATCACAAGGAAGGCTTCGACCGCGAAGTGCTGCGCCATTTCGGCCTGCCGCAGCCCGAACCCGATCTGGGCCGCTGGTCGCATATCGTCAAGCGCATCACCGAGCCCGAGGGCGAGGTGAATATCGCGATCGTCGGCAAATACACGAATCTGCTCGACGCCTATAAGTCGCTGGCCGAAGCGCTCGCCCATGGCGGTGTCGCCAACAACGTCCGCGTCAATCTCAATTGGATCGAGAGCGAGTTGTTCGAAGGCATCGAACCGGCTTTCGCGGCGTTGGACGACGCCGACGCGATCCTCGTGCCCGGCGGTTTCGGCGAGCGCGGGGCCGAAGGCAAGATCCGCGCGGTGCGCTATGCGCGCGAAAAGAAGGTGCCGTATTTCGGCATTTGCTTCGGCATGCAGATGGCGTGCATCGAAGCGGCGCGCAATCTCGTCGGCTTGCAGCGCGCGAGCACGACCGAATTCGGGCCCACGCCCGAGCCGGTCGTCGGCCTGCTGACCGAATGGACGCGCGGGAATTCGCTGGAACGGCGCGGGGCGGGCGACAATCTGGGCGGCACGATGCGCTTGGGCGCTTACGAATGCGATCTCGTGTCCGGCAGCCGGGTGGCCGAGATCTACGGCCAAGCCCGAATCCAGGAACGCCATCGCCATCGCTACGAGGTGAACGTCAATTACAAGGCGCAGCTCGAACGCGCGGGATTGCGCTTCTCGGGCATGTCGCCCGACGGGCAATTGCCGGAGATCGTCGAGATCCCCGATCACCCGTGGTTCGTGGGCGTGCAGTTCCACCCCGAGCTCAAATCGAAGCCCTTCGATCCGCACCCGCTTTTCGCGAGCTTCGTGAAAGCGGCCCTGGTGCAGAGCCGGTTGGTTTGAGGTAAAATCGAAGGATGACGCAGATCGACGACATCCTTCGAAAGCTCAAGGCGGTCGAGCCCGAATTGCGCCGGCGTTACCCGATCCGGGCGCTGGGCGTATTCGGATCCTATGCGCGCGGCGAGCAGCGGCCGGATAGCGATGTCGATGTGCTGGTCGAGCCGGGCGAGGGGATGACCTTGCCCGATTTCGCCGGCTTGCAGATCGATTTGAGCGAAGCGCTGGGCATGCGCGTCGATGTGGTCGACAAGGCCGCGTTGCGTAGCGTCACGGCGCCACGCATCCTCGCCGAAGTCCGGATGCTGTGAAGCGCACGCCGTCCGATTGCGTTCAAGACATGCTCGACCACGCACGTAAGGCGATCGGTTTCGTGGGCGATATGTCCTTCGAAAATTTTGCGGACGACGAGCGGACGCAATTCGCGTCGATCCGCGCCCTCGAAATCGTCGGCGAGGCGGCGCGTGGCGTGCCGGATGAAATTCGGGCGCAGGCGCCGGACATTCCCTGGGCACGCGTGATCGGCATGCGGAACATCCTCGCCCACGACTATATGGGCACGAATCCCCGGGTCGTTTTCGATACGGTTCGCCTTTTCCTGCCCGATTTGATCTTCCGTCTTGAAGCGTTGGCTGTCGCGATTGACCGCGCGCCGCGCGCGCGGTAATCCCCGGCCATGACCGTCGCACCCAAACACGTTCTCATCGGCAATTTCCTCGTCGGCAACGACAAGCCCTTCGCGTTGATTGCGGGGCCGTGCGCGCTGGAGTCGCGCGCGCATGCGCTGGAGATGAGCCACGCGCTGGTCGAGCTGACGGCCAAGCTCGGCATTCCGCTGATCTACAAGACGAGCTTCGACAAGGCGAACCGCACCTCGGTCACCGCCGGGCGCGGGCTGGGCATGGAAAAGAGCCTGCCGATCCTTGCCGAGGTGCGCGAGAAATACGGCTGCCCGGTGCTGACCGACGTGCACGACGCCGCACAATGCGCGCCCGTCGCCGAGGCGGTCGACGTGTTGCAGATCCCGGCCTTCCTGTGCCGCCAGACCGATCTGCTGCTGGCCGCGGGCAATACCGGCCGCGTGGTCAATGTGAAGAAGGGCCAGTTCCTGGCCCCGTGGGATATGAAGAACGTCGTCGCCAAGGTCGCGAGTACCGGCAACGACAAGGTGCTGCAGACCGAGCGCGGCGTTTCCTTCGGCTACAACACGCTGGTGTCCGACATGCGCGCTTTGCCGACGATGGCGGAAAGCGGCTATCCGGTCGTGTTCGACGCCACGCATTCGGTGCAGCAGCCGGGCGGGAAGGGCACGTCCTCGGGCGGGCAGCGCGAATTCGTGCCTGTACTCGCGCGTGCCGCGATCGCCGTCGGTGTGGCGGTCGTGTTCATGGAAACGCACCAGGACCCGGACTCCGCACCGTCCGACGGGCCGAACATGGTGCCGATCAAGGAAATGCCGGCGGTTCTCGCGCGCCTCAAGGCGTTCGACGAATTGGCGAAGTCGCCTTAAGCGCTTTTTTGAAATTGCGATCCTTCTTGATCGCCGCTTCGCGCCGTAACGCATCGCCCTTCGTCATCGGGCCTTCGACATGCGCGACACGCCAGGGTCCGCGGCCGCGCGTGAACTTGGCACCGCCGCGCTTCTCGCCGTTATGCTGCGCGAGCCGCGCGGTCACGTCCGCCGCGATGCCGGTATAGGCGATGCGCGACGCGTTCACGATCACGTATACATACCAAGTCACGGGACGAACCATTCCATCGCCCGCCTTTATAGCGCGGGCGACTTCGTCACGTATTCGATATCCTCGATCAGCGCGATGATGCGGTCGACGTTGCGGCCGTCGTCCGCGCAAGGCAGCAGCAGGCGCAGCCAACAATATTCGAATTGCGAATCCTTCAACCGATGCCGGCTGAGGGCGGGTTGGCGCACGCGGACGATGTCCCGATATCCCTGGACGATCGTCTTGCTCCAATGGGCGGGCAGTTCGCTCGCCTTGCGGCCGGTCATGTCGAAGCGGTAGCGATCGACCGCCGCGGTGCCGTGCAGCGCGAAGAAAAAATCTTCGCCGCCGTCGCGAACCTCGAGCAGCGTGATCCAGCCCAGCCACGGCCGGAAATCCTCGAACGCGAAATCGCGACGTGCCGGCAACAGCCCGTCGCGGCGTTTGGCCTGCCAAAGTTCGAGGAGCGCTTGCGCGCGCGGTGTCGGAGTGGGGGCGGTCATGGCTGTGCGGATTGCAGTGAAGTCCCGGAGTGCTTAAGGTTCGATGAACGAAATCTAGGGGGAAACATGGCCAACAATAAGGCGCTGGAACGGCTCGCAAAGTGGGACACGCCCACGATCTGCAACGCGCTGGAGGTGATCGATCCGCGCTGGCGCACGCGCTATTTCACGACCGCGCCGTTGGTCTGCCAATACCCGAACGCCAAGCCCATCGTCGGCTATGCGCGCACGGTCAAAATCCGCGCGCGGACAAAATCGACGCTCGACAAGGCCGCCGCCAAGCGGTCGAAGATCGACTATTACGACTACATCGAGAACGGCGGCCCGCGCCCGTCGATCGTCGTGATCCAGGATCTCGACGATCCCAAGGGCTTCGGCGCGTTTTGGGGCGAGGTGCAGTCGAACATCCATCGCGGCCTTGGGGCGCTGGGCGTCGTCACCGACGGTTCGATCCGCGACACGCATGTCTGGGCGCGCGGCTTCCAGGCGCTGGCGGGCTCGGTCGGCCCGTCGCATGCCTATGTGCATTCGGTGTCGTTCGGCGAACCGGTCAGCGTGCACGGGATGGAAGTGGAGTCAGGCGATCTGATCCATGCCGATCGTCATGGCGCCGTGGTGATTCCCGCCGACGCGGTCGCCAAGATCCCGAAAATGATCGACCTGCTGGTCAAGCGCGAGAAGGTGATCATCTCCGCCGCCAAGAAAAAGGGCTTCACCGCCGCGAAACTCGCCAAGGCCTTCGACACGGCCGACGATATTCACTGAGCGATAAAGACCGCCACCTTCGCCTTCGGCGCGAGCCAGGCGAGCATTTCCTGGGCGCGCAAGGTCTCGTCAAACCGGGCCTTGCGCGATCCCACGATTGTCGCGCGCGCGATCGGCGACGCCGCATCCGCGAGGTGGCGCAGGATCAGCGCCGACTGCAGGGCGGGCAGTGACGGGTTATAGGCCGCACTCTCGGCGTAGCGCCCGGCGAAGACCTTGCCGTCTTTGAGCTCCAGCGCCACGCCCATATGGCCCTTGGTGTGCGGCGCATAGGATTTGCGTGCGGCGTCCAGCGCCGCCGTCGTCAACGCATCGTGCTTGCCGTTGAGCGCGAGTTTGACCGATGCGGTGGCCATCAACGGTTTCGCTTTGCCGAGGTCACGCGGCCCGAAAGCGCGCGGCAGCAGCGCCGTCAGCGTCGTGGGCTTTTCGCCCGCCACGTAGATCGGGAAATCCGTGCCCAGCGTTTCGGCCAGGAACTGGCGGCAATGGCCGCAGGGGTTATGCGTCACCGCCAGCGCCGCAATCCCGCGCTCACCCGCATGCCACGCATTGACGAAGGCGGCTTGTTCGGCATGCACGGTCTGGGCGATCGACGGGCCGGCGATCTCGAAATTGGCGCCGAAATAGACTTTGCCGGTCGTCGCCCCGACCAAGGCGCCGCCGACGGGAAAACGCGAAACTGGGACGGCGGCGAAGCGGGCCCCGGCTTCGCGGGCGAGGTCGATGAGCAAAGCGGGTGCGGGGAGTTTGATTTTCATAGGGCGAGTCTACCCCGGCGCTTGTCCCTTGCGCCATCCTCTGCTACGCGAAGAGCCCGATGACCCAACCCGTCGCCCTGTTGTTCGACGTTTTCGGCACCTGCGTGGATTGGCGCGCGTCGATCGCGCGCGACGTGGCGCGTACGGCGCTGGCCAAGGGCAAGCGTTTCGACTTCTTCGCCTTCGCCGACGATTGGCGCGCCAATTACCAGCCGTCGATGGAGGTCGTGCGGTCGGGCAAGCGGCCTTATACGAAGCTCGACACGTTGCATCGCGAAACGCTGGTCGATCTGCTGGGCAAATACGGTTTGGCGCTGAGCGAGCCCGAAATCGACGATTTGAATTTCGCGTGGCATCGGCTCGACCCATGGCCCGATACGGTCGCGGGGCTCACGCGCCTCAAGACGCGCTATCTGTTGTCGCCGTTGTCGAACGGCAATGTGCGTTTGCTGGTCGACATGGCGCGCCACGCCAAGCTGCCTTGGGACACGGTGCTGTCGACCGAAGTGTTCAAAGGCTACAAGCCGCAGCCGCAAACCTATCTGGGGGCGTGCGACATGTTCGGCTGCGAACCGGGCCAAGTGATGATGGTCGCGGCGCACAACAACGATCTTCTCGCGGCCCAGAAACTGGGCCTGCAAACCGCTTTCGTCCCGCGCCCCACCGAATACGGGCCGCATCAAAAGGTCGATTTCGCGCCGGAGGGGGAATGGACCCTCGTCGCGCGCGATTTCGTCCATCTCGCCGAACTTCTCGACGTCTGAAACGGAGACACGCACCATGACCGCCATCGCCGATATCCGCGCGCGCGAAATTCTGGACTCGCGCGGCAACCCCGCGGTCGAAGTCGATGTGCGTTTGGACGACGGATCCTTCGGCCGCGCGGCCGTGCCGTCGGGTGCTTCGACCGGCGCGCATGAAGCGGTCGAACTGCGCGACGGCGACAAGAAGCGCTATCTCGGCAAGGGTGTGACAAAGGCGATCAATGCCGTGAACACCGAAATCTTCGACGCCGTCTCCGGCCTCGACGCCGAAGATCAGTTGAAGATCGACCGCATCCTGATCGATCTCGACGGCACGCCCAACAAGGCACGTTTGGGGGCCAACGCCATTCTCGGCACGTCGCTCGCGGTCGCCAAGGCCGCCGCATCGTCGCGCGGCCTGCCGCTTTATCGCTATGTCGGCGGGGCGCGTGCACACGTGCTGCCCGTGCCGATGATGAACATCATCAATGGTGGTGCCCACGCCGACAATCCGATCGACTTCCAGGAATTCATGATCCTGCCCGTCGGCGCCAAGACGCTGGCCGAGGCGGTGCGCGTGGGTGCGGAAGTCTTCCACGCGCTCAAGAAGCGCCTGTCGGATGCGGGCCATGCGACGAATGTGGGCGACGAAGGCGGTTTCGCGCCGAATTTGAAATCGGCCGACGAAGCGCTCGGCTTCATCGCCAAGTCGATCGAGGCGGCGGGTTATAAGCCGGGCATCGACGTGATGCTCGGCCTCGATAGCGCTTCGACCGAATTCTTCAAGAACGGCAAATACGAGATGGAAGGCGAAGGCAAGACGCTCGACGCCGCCGGCATGGTGAAGTTCTACGCCGATCTCGTGTCGCGCTATCCGATCGTGTCGATCGAAGACGGCATGGCCGAAGACGATTTCGACGGCTGGAAGGCGCTGACCGAAACGATCGGCGGCAAGGTGCAGCTGGTCGGCGACGATCTGTTCGTGACCAATCCGAAGCGTCTGGCGATGGGCATCCAAAAGGGCCTCGCCAACTCGATCCTCGTGAAGGTCAATCAGATCGGCACGCTGTCGGAAACGCTGGAAGCGGTCGAGATGGCGCACCGTGCGGGCTACACCTCGGTCATGTCGCATCGCTCGGGCGAGACCGAGGATACGACCATCGCCGATCTGGCGGTCGCCACCAATTGCGGGCAGATCAAGACGGGCTCGCTGTCGCGCTCCGACCGCGTGGCGAAATACAATCAGCTGATCCGCATCGAGGAGCAGCTGGGCTCGGCCGCCGTCTATCCCGGCAGTACAGCACTCAAGCGCTGATTTCTTCGGCGTCCAGCAGCCAGAACGGATAGCCCGAGGGATTCTCGGGCGCGATCACGAGCGTGCCGCGATAGGTGAGCGCCCCGCTCGCGTCTTCGCGCGGCGTTTTGGCGGCGATGCCGATCACCGAGAACGGCTTGTTCGGCGTGCAGCCCTCGCAATGCGAAAGATAGGGCGTGAGCAGGAACACCGGGCTCGCTTCCGGCAGATAGGGCAGGAAGTAACCGTCGACCTCGACAGTCGTGCGGTTCAGCGCCAGCATCTCGCGCGAAAGCTCGACCGGGGCGGCCCAGCCACCCTGGCGCGCATGCGCGATCGGGATGTGCCAGTCGAGCGCGCCTTGGCGCGCGGGCACGACCGGCCAATCCGTCACGGCCGGCTGAGGGGCGGGGGTGGCGGCGCAAACGCGGCCGGGCAAAGCCAGCGTCGTGGCGGGAAGGGCGGCGGCGAAGCCGAAAGCGGTGCGGCGGGTGATCATGGGCGACTCTCCTGACCGGATGCGTATTATATAACGCGCCCGCCGGAATCGCGCCAAACGCCGCTTTGTTTCAAAACTTGAATCGCGCCTGGATCGCCAAAATATCGATCGACGATTCGTATTCGCCGGTGAGGTTGCCGCGAAAGCGATTGGGATCGCCGGCGACACCGGTATCGACCATCTGCAAGCGCGCCTTCTTGACGAAGATATGCGAATAGCCGGCGTCGAATTCGAGCGCTTGGTTCCATTTGAACGAGGCGCCGAACGACAGCCAAGTGCGGTCCTGATCGGGAATACGCGGCGTGCGGTCGGCGTCGGGCACGGGCGATTTGTCGAAGGCGACACCGGTGCGCAGCGTCCAACGCGTGTCGGGCACGCGATAGGTGGCCCCCAGCGCCAGGAAATACGTGTCCTTCCATTTGAGCGGTGTGACGTCGTCGGCGCGGCCGGTGGCGAAACGGATGCGCAATTCCTGCACCTTCGACCAGCGCGTGAACGCGGCCTCGGCGGCGAGAGTGACGGGCCCGATATCGTGCTGCGCGCCGAACGAGGCGGTGTCGGGCAAGGCGACATTCGTCGAGATACTGGAATTGCGCAGTAGCGTGCCGAGCGTCGCCGACGCGTTGCCCGAAAACACCGCATCGCCCTTCAGCGTATGGCGCGTTTCGGTGTGATAGGCGGCGCCGAAGCGCGTCGTCGGCGTGATCTCCCAGATCAAACCGAAGCGACCGCCGATCCCGTGGCTGTCGTTGCCCTCGAGATTGGACCACGCATCGCCGGTCAAGCCGCCGCCGGAGATCTGGTTGACGTTCGCCGCCTTGCCGAGCTGCGCTTCGATCTGCTGGAATACGATCGCCGCCCCCAGCGTGACGCCGTTGCCGATATCGACGGCCGCACTGGGTGCGATCGCCAGCGTGCTGATGGCGCTTTTCGTGGCGTGATAGCGCCCGATCCAATCGGCGCCGTAATCGGTTTCGAGCCCGTAGGGCACGTTGGCCGAAAGGCCGAGCTTCACGGGCCCGCCGAAATCCCACATCGCATAAAGCGAGGGCACGGCCGCATCGCTCGCGGCATCGCCCGGCGCGCTCGGCCCCGCGATCGCCACACCGGTGCTGCGCGATGCCGCACCGTTTTTGAGCCGCGCCTGGGGGGCGACATAGGCGGCCGAGCCGATGATCCGGCTGCCGCGATAGCGGCCCAAAGCGGCGGGGTTGAAATACATCGCGGAGATGTCTTCGCCGCCGGCGGTCATGCCCGCGTAGGAATTGCCCTGGCCGGTGGCGCTTTGTTCGCGCAGCTGAAAGCCCGACGCGAAAGCGGCCCCCGATACGCCGAGCAGAACGGCGCCGACGATGCCGGTCAGCGAGATGAATTTGGGGGGCACGCGTCAACTCTCCCGGACAGAAAGCGGTGTAAAGGCGCCGCTTATCGTTGCCGGATTTCTAACCGGAGTGTCAGGCGAAGGCGACTCGATTCTACATGCCGAATACGGCCCAATTTCTTGCCTCGTCCCGATTCGTCTGGCATGGTCCGGGCTCCACGCTGCGGAATACCCAACTTCGCCGCGCAATGCCAACCGACAAGAATTGATAGAGGAAACCAGTCCATGTCAGCCGCGTTCTGGCTTGTTATCGCCTGCGGCGTGCTCGCGATCCTGTACGGGATCGTCGCGTATCGCCAGGTCGTCGCTGCCCCTGCGGGCAACGAAACCATGAAAAATATCGCCGCCGCCATCGCCGAAGGTGCGGCGGCCTATCTCAATCGCCAATACCGCACGATCGCGATCGTCGGCGTGGTGGTGACGATCATCCTGGCGGCGACGCTGGGCTTGCACGTGGCGCTCGGCTTCGTGGTCGGCGCGGTGCTTTCGGGCGCCGCCGGCTATGTCGGCATGAATGTCTCGGTCCGCGCCAATGTGCGCACGGCCGAAGCGGCGCGCAACGGGCTGCAGCCGGCCCTCGACATCGCCTTCAAGGCGGGTGCGATCACCGGCCTGCTGGTCGTCGGTTTCGGCCTGATCGGCGTCGCCGGCTATTACGGCGTGCTGGCGAACTGGAAGGGCATCGATAGCCGCCCGACGATCGAAGCGCTGGTCGCTTTGTCGTTCGGCGCGTCGCTGATCTCGATCTTCGCGCGTCTGGGCGGCGGCATCTTCACCAAGGGTGCGGATGTGGGCGCCGACCTCGTCGGCAAGGTCGAAGCGGGGATCCCCGAGGATGACCCGCGCAACCCGGCCGTGATCGCCGACAATGTCGGCGACAACGTCGGCGACTGTGCGGGCATGGCCGCCGATCTGTTCGAGACCTACGCGGTCACGATCGTCGCCACGATGCTGCTCGCCGGCATCGCGTTCACCGGCGCCGACGTCGCCACGATGATGATGTATCCGCTGGTCATCGCGGGCGTGTGCATCATCGCCTCGGTCATCGGCACGTTCTTCGTCAAGCTGGGTGCCGACGGGGCGATCATGAAAGCGCTCTACAAGGCGCTGATCGTCGCGGGCGTGATCTCGGCCGTGCTGATCTACTTCGTCACGTCGACGATGATCGGCATGTCGACCAAGATCGGCCCGGTTACGGGCAACGCGCTGTTCGTCTGCGCCCTCGTGGGCCTCGTGGTCACGGCCGCTTTGGTCGTCATCACCGAGTACTACACGGGCACCGACTACCGCCCGGTCCGCTCGGTCGCCAAGGCGTCGCAAACCGGTCACGGCACCAACGTCATCCAGGGCCTCGCGGTCTCGCTGGAATCGACGGCGCTGCCCGTGCTGGTCATCTGCGCGGGCATCCTGGTGTCGTACCTGACCGCGGGCCTTTACGGCATCGCGATCGCGGCGACGACCATGCTGGCGCTGGCCGGCATCGTCGTGGCGCTCGACGCCTACGGCCCGGTCACGGACAACGCCGGCGGCATCGCCGAAATGGCGGGTCTGCCCAAGGAAGTGCGCAAGTTCACCGATGCGCTCGACGCGGTGGGCAACACGACCAAGGCGGTGACCAAGGGCTATGCGATCGGTTCGGCGGGCCTCGCGGCCGTCGTGCTGTTCGCGGCCTACATCTACGACCTGAAGCACTACTTCCCCAACATCGCGGACAAGGTGAATTTCAGCCTCACCAATCCCTACGTGGTGATCGGCTTGTTCATCGGCGGCATGCTGCCGTATCTGTTCGCGGCGATGGGCATGACCGCCGTCGGCAAAGCCGCCGGTGCGGTGGTCGAGGAAGTGCGCCGCCAGTTCCGCGAGATCAAGGGCATCATGGAAGGCACGGCCAAGCCCGATTACGGCCGCGCCGTCGACATGCTGACCGCGGCCGCGATCAAGGAAATGATCGTTCCTTCGTTGCTGCCGGTTCTCGCCCCCGTCGTGCTTTACGTCGTCATCTCGTTCATCGCGGGCCAGGCGGAAGCCTTCGCTGCGATGGGTGCGATGCTGCTCGGCACGATCGTGACGGGGCTGTTCGTCGCCATCTCGATGACCTCGGGCGGTGGCGCTTGGGACAACGCCAAGAAGTACATCGAAGAAGGCCATTACGGCGGCAAGGGCTCCGACGCCCATAAGGCCGCGGTGACGGGCGATACGGTTGGCGATCCCTACAAGGACACGGCCGGCCCGGCGGTGAACCCGATGATCAAGATCATCAACATCGTCGCCATCCTGCTGCTCGCGATCCTCGCCGGCTAAGCGAAGTTCGCGGGTCGCAAGACCCCAAGACGAAACGGCCCCGGACTCGCGTCCGGGGCCGTTTTCGTTTGGGGGCGATGTTGATGCTTTTGGGGCTTGACCAGCATTATGGGCAGGCCGAGCCTAATGGAAGGTGGGCACCGATTCTCTAGGAGAGATCAATGATCCGCTTTCATAGGCAGATGCCAAGGTCGTCACCCGATAAGTACGTGTTGCTGCTTGCATATCCTGTGCAGGGGAGAACTGATTGGTTTCGCGTCGCAGCTTCAATTCAAAGTGACACTAATACCGATATCGAGTTTGATGAACTCATGTCGGCTGGCGAAGCTAAAAGCCGCGCAAAACTGCTGGCGCAAGGTCAAAACGTTTCGGACGTAATCGTTCGAGTATGCAAGCCAGTAAAGAGTATTGCTGGTTACGCCTGACTTACGCGTTCGCCCGAAATCTGAGCGTGGCGAAGGCGACATTCAGCTATTGAACCAGCGACATCCGGGTGATGCAGGGCGATCTTCGCATAAGCGCTTGAAACGCGCGTAGACGACTTCGACCAATTGCCGGTGCTTGCGCCAAAAGTCTTCGCGTAAATAGCCTCCGCCGATCAAGGGCATCCAAGCGGTGCAGTGTCGGAATATTGCGCTCTCAATGCAGTCGTGGGATACGACCTCGGCGATCACGGCAAGCGTTGCCGGATCGTCGCGTAATGTGGCGCAGTCTGGCTCCGCTTCATCGACTGTGAAGCAGCGAAACAGACCCCAAGCCAAGTTGAAGCGCGGGTGGACGCGGGTATCGCGTGTCCAATCAGGCGCGAGATTCAGCGACTGTGCAGAAACTGCACTCGGCAGTGCGAGCGCAATTGCAACTATGACGGCAGCGATCAACGACGATAATTGTCCCATGACGGACGAATTTCTCCGTTCTTGAAACGCCATAGCATCGGATCGCTTTCCATCAAACCCTTCGCAAGAGCGGCGAGATTGAGCGCAGCGAAACCCCAAAAAAAACAACGATCAACGCCGTTGCTCCGCGCGCCGACGATGAAAAGGCCAACTGCCAACGTCAAAAAAACGAAGCCCATACCGCTTTTCCAATTATCAATTGGACTCCCTGCCGGTTGACCGGGGCGCGCGCAATAAGCACTTGCGCCGTTATGCTCGTATGCTCGCACTCAGACGGCGATGCAAAGCGTTCACTTTGCAAGATGTTCAGATTTTAAAATATGTACGTA
The DNA here is from genome assembly GCA_965228135.1 of Tagaea sp. Lineage (GTDB taxonomy): Bacteria > Pseudomonadota > Alphaproteobacteria > CACIAM-22H2 > CACIAM-22H2 > Tagaea. Next base: position 1,124,147 of record OZ245798.1, on the reverse strand, counting down.
CTAAAGATCTGTCAATGTGAGGTGGGGCAAACGCTTACCCCTGCGCGACGCGATCGCGGCCGTCGCGCTTGGCTTTGAGCATCGCCTCGTCGGCGCGCACGATGGCGCGCTCGAACGGCTCGTCCGCTTTGCGCTCGGTGATGCCCACGGTGATCGTGGCGCCGTTCGCTCCGTCGCTGCGCTTCACCGCCGCGCGCACGCGCTCGGCCAAATCGATCGCGCGGGGCGCGTCGCAGCCGCGCAGGACCGCGACGAATTCGTCCCCGCCCCAGCGGCATACGATGTCGCTGGCGCGCAGTTCCTTGCGCAGCGCCAAGCCCACGGCGCGCAACACCACGTCGCCCGCGGCATGGCCGCGCGAATCGTTGATCGATTTGAAGCCGTCGATATCCGCCATCAGCACCGCGACCGGCTGCGGGCTGCGGCGCAATTCCTTCTCCATCTGCTCGGCCAGCAGGCGATAGCCCCGGCGCGTGGAAAGCCCCGTCAGCGGGTCGGTCGTCGCCAGCATTTCGATGCGGCGCTGATAGCGGCCGAGCGTGGCAAGCGCCCCCCACAACGCCAGCGACGTGACGATCGCGGCGAGTGCGAGGTTGAAGATCAGCGTGCGGCGCACGGCGGCTTGGCCCGCTTCGCCCGATTTCTCGACGAACAGGAACCAGTGCAGCTCGGGAATGTAGCGCGCGTTGGCGAGGCGCGATTCGCTGTTATAGAGATATTCGAAAGCGTGCGTGCCCTCGCGCGGCAACTGCCCCGCGATGCGCGCGAGATCGCCGCGCTTGGAAATATGATCCTCGGGCACGTCGCCGCCCTTGCCGACCATGACGATGCGCCCCGCCTCGTTGGCGAAGAAGATCGTGCGTTCGAAGCGCGCTTGATAATCGTCGAGCAGGCGGCGCACCGCGTCGACCGTCAAGCCCACGCCGGTCGCACCGATGAAATTGCCCGCGTAGTCGTAGACGCGATAATTGATGAAGATGGTCAGCGCGTCGTGATTGGCGAGGTCGGGATCGACGTTGATCTCGTAATCCTCGCGCATCTTCTGGACGCGGAAATACCATTCGTCGCGCGGCTCGTCCTCGCGCACGGATTTGAGCACGCCGTCGGCGTGGTAATAGACCTTCGTGCGGTCGGAAACGTAGAACGCGGTGAAGGCGTTGTAGCGGCGCTTGATCTCGTTGAGATAGGCGACGATCGGGGCGGCATCCTTTTCGCCGTCCATCACCCAATCGCGCATGAACGTGTCGGCCGCCATGACCGAGGAAATCAGGATCGGGCGGATCAGATCGCGCTGGATTTCCGAATAGACGCTGTCCGAGGTCAGCGGCAATTCCGCGCGCAGCACGGCTTCGCGCACCGAACTGCGCGAGACGAAATAGCTGCCCAGCGACGTCGCCAGAAAGCCGACGATCAACAGCCCCGCGACGGCGGCGGCGAGCAAGCTTCTTTCGCGGGCGGCGTGTTCCATCGGGACGATCAGCGCGTCGCGCCGCCGCCGGGCGCGTTGAACTTGCCGACGTTGCCCAGCAGCTGTTCGAGGAACGACATTTCGCGGCCGGGCGAGGGCGTGGTGCGCGTCACCGGATCGATGATCAGCCCGTCTTCGAGCGCATAGCGGCGCACGTCGCGCAGCGTGCCTTCGCGGTCGAAATGCACGACCACGACGCGCTGCTCCAGCGTCTCGGGCGTGAAGAACGAGACTTTGCTGGTCTTCTTGTAGATGTAATACCAGCTCTGCTCGGCGTCGAAGACGCCGGTCGTGGACGGCGAGCCGAGCAATTGCTGCACGTCGTCGCGCGATTGGCGGCCGGGTTCCAGGCGCGCCAATTCGTCGTCGTTGGGCACGTAGCCGCGCACGTCGATCCGCGCCAGGTTGCAGCCCCCCAGCATCAGCGCCGCCACGCCCACGAAAATCCAAATCGCCAGCCGCATCGTCTTGCTCTCCGGGCGCGGATGCGCCATGTCTTCGTCCGGCGCGACCCTCGCGATTGCGCCCGCAAAGTGCGGGCATGGCGGGCAGATGTCAACGCCACACGGGAACGAACGGCTTCAAGATCCATGGTATTCGCACGATTCTTCGGCCGTGACCCGGCCCTCGACGCGGCAAGGCGGCTTTACGTGGCGTTGTCCGCGCAAGCAAGGCTGCCGGCGTTCTACGCGGCGCATGGCGTGCCCGACACGCTGGATGGCCGTTTCGATTGCGTGGCGCTGCACGCTTTCCTGGTGCTCGACCGATTGAAGCGCGAGGAGTCGCCGCAAGCGGCGCAAACCGCGCAGCATCTGGTCGACACCTTCGTCGAGGATATGGACCGCACGGTGCGCGAATTGGGCGTGGGCGATATGGGTGTGGCGCGGCGCGTCAAGGCGATGGCGCAAGCCTTGTACGGCCGTGCCGCGGTTTATTCCGCAGCGCTGAACAGCCCCGAGCCGGGCGCCTTGGACGAAGCGCTGCGACGCAATCTTTACGGCACGGTCGAGTCGCCCGATTCCGCGGGTGTGGCGGCGATGGCCGATTACGTGCGCCAGGCGGTCGCGATGCTGACGGCGGGCGAGGGGGCGGCCCTGTTGGCGGGCGCGCCCAAATTCCCGGAGGTTGCGGCATGAGCGAATTCGAACGTCCTTTCGCGCTCGATAAATTGGGCGATCGTGCGGTCACTCAAACGATCGAGGCCAAGCCCGCCGAACGCGAAGCGTTGGCCAAGCGATTCGGCGTTCTGGCGATCGACGCGTTGACCGCGCGCTTCACGCTAAAGCGCGTGCGCGCCGGCCGCGGCGTGCGTTTGGAAGGCACGGTCGAGGGCAAGGCGCACCAGGCTTGCGTCGTCAGCCTGCAACCCGTGGCGCAGGAAATCAGCGAGACTTTCGCGACGATTTTCGTGCCCGAGCAGGATCTGAAGCCGATCGAGGTCGACGAGGACGGGGCGGTCAGTCTCGACGCCTTTTTGGGCGACGAGGAGCTGGAAGAAGCGCTGCCAGAAGGCCCCCTCGATCTTGGGGAAATCGCGGCCCAGGAATTCGCCGTGGCGCTGGATCCTTACCCCCGTGCCGACGGGGCGGGGTTCAAAGCGGAGTGGGGGGAGGCCCCCCAACCGCTCTCCCCATTCGCCGATTTGAAGGCACGTATGGAGAAAAACAAATAACCCCAACGGGTTAATTGACACTTGAGCGTCCGGCGGCAATCGGCTATTGAGACCGCCGTTTCCAAGCTATCGTGGAAAACGAAATTTTCGGGCCGCTTCGCCGATCGGCGGCGGCTCAGTGCAAGAGGTCGTGTCATGGCGGTTCCTAAAAAGAAGGTCTCTCCCTCGCGTCGCAACATGCGTCGCTCGCATGAAGCGTTGAAGGGTTCGGCCTATGTCGAATGCCCGAATTGCGGCGAAGTGAAGCGTCCGCACCATGTTTGCGGCGCCTGCGGTTTCTACGACGGTCGTGAAGTCGTGGCGGCCCCGGCGGCAGCCCCGGCCGAGGGCGGCTGAGCTGACGGAAGCGCGCGCGTGAACCGGGACATGCGCGGGTGACACAGAAACTCGTCCTGTCGATCGACGCGATGGGCGGCGATGCGGCGCCCGCGATGGCGGTCGGCGGCTGCGAACTCGCGTCCGAGCGATTCCCGTTCGTCGAGTTTTTGCTCTATGGCGACGAGCCGCGTTTGGCGCCGCTGGTGGCGCAGACGCGCTACCTGAAGTCGCGCGCGCGAATCGTCCATACGCCCGAAATCGTGACCGGCGACATGAAGCCGTCGGTCGCGCTGCGTTCGGGGCGCAAATCCTCGATGCGCCTTGCCATCGACGCGGTGAAGGACGGCGAGGCGGCGGGCGTCGTCTCCGCCGGCAATACCGGTGCGATGATGGCGATGGCCAAGATCGCCTTGCGCATGGTGCCGGGTATCGACCGGCCGGCGATCGCCACGTTGTTCCCGACCACGCGCGGCGAGAGCGTGATGCTCGACCTCGGCGCCAATGTCGAATGCGACGCCAACAACCTCGTCCAATTCGCGCTGATGGGCGAGGTGTTCGCGCGCACGGTGCTGGGCTTGACCCAGCCCAGCGTGGGTTTGCTCAATGTCGGCTCGGAAGAAATGAAGGGCCACGAAGAACTGCGATTGGCCGCCGCGCAATTGCGCGAAACCCATCTGCCGATCCGCTTCCACGGTTTCATCGAAGGCGACGACGTGCCCGCCGGCACGGTCGACGTCGTGGTGACCGACGGGTTCACCGGCAATATCGCGCTGAAGATCGCGGAAGGCACGGCCAAGCTGTTCGGCGGTTTCCTGCGCGGCGCGTTCTCGTCGTCGATCCTGTCGAAGATCGGCTATCTGTTCGCGCGCTCGGCGCTTGCGAAAGTGCGCTTGCGCACCGATCCGCGTCGCTACAACGGCGCCATGTTCGTCGGCGTCAACGGCATCGTCGTGAAAAGCCATGGCGGCACGGATGCGCTGGGCTTCGCCAACGCGATCGGTGTCGCCGTCGATATGGCCACGCACGGCTTCAACGACAAGATCAAGGCCGAGCTCGCCCGCCTGGGCGTGACGGCGCCCGCCCCGGTCGCCGAAGCGACATCGGGCTGAACTCCCGCGGATCGGATTCCAACGCCATGACCGCCACGCCCGCCGCGCGCCATTCCGTCGTCAAAGGCTGGGGCGGCTATTTGCCCGCCGATATCGTGTCGAACGATGCGCTGGCCAAGCGCGTGGACACGTCCGACGAATGGATCGCCGCACGCACCGGCATCCGCCAGCGCCATATCGCGGCGGAAAACGAGCGTACCTCCGATCTCGCGACCGAAGCCGCCAAGAAGGCGCTCGTACAAGCGGGTTTGAAGGCCGAAGATCTCGACATGATCGTCGTGGCGACGACCACGCCCGACCACACCTTCCCGGCGACGGCGACGCAAGTTCAAGCCAAGCTCGGCAACACGACCGGTTTCGCCTTCGACGTGCAGGCGGTGTGCACGGGCTTCGTCTACGCGTTGTCGATCGCCGACAACTTCATCAAGTCGGGCCAGGTGAAGACGGCGCTGGTGATCGGCGCCGAGACCTTCACCCGCATTCTCGACTGGCAGGACCGCACGACCTGCGTGTTGTTCGGCGACGGCGCCGGGGCGGTGATCCTCCAGGCCGAGGACGGCGCCCCCGACAAGGCCAAGCCCGGCGTGTTGTCGACCCATCTGCATTCCGACGGCCGTTTCAAAGATGCGTTGTTCGTGTCGGGCGGGGCGGGGTCCAACGGCCAAGTCGGCGTCGTGCGGATGAACGGGCAGGAAGTCTTCCGCCACGCCGTCCAGAAACTCGCCGACGTGGTCGCCGAAGCGCTCGCCGCCAACGGCCTGACCGGCAAGGACATCGATTGGCTGGTCCCGCACCAAGCCAATCAGCGCATTATCGACGGCATGGCCAAGAAACTGGGCCTGCCGAACGAGCGCGTGGTTTCGACCGTGGCGCGCCACGCCAATACGTCGGCGGCCTCGATCCCGCTGGCGCTGGCCGAGGCCGCGTCCGATGGCCGGATCAAGCCGGGGCAATTGGTGCTGCTGGAGGCGATTGGCGGCGGTTTGACCTGGGGTGCCAGCGTCATCAGGTGGTAGGGGCGGGGAAATCCCATCCTGATTCAAGAGCGTCCCCCATCCCTTTGGAATTGACCGCTTTCCCCGGGCGGGTTAACGTTTCTTGAAGCGAGGCACTAGCACCGGGGGATTGCCGATGTCGGAGACGACGGTTACGCGCGCCGATTTGGCCGAGGCGGTCTATCAAGAAGTCGGGTTGTCGCGGAATGATTCCGCGACCCTGGTGGAAACCGTTTTGGGCGAGATTGTCGGGGCTTTGACCCGCGGCGAAACCGTCAAGATTTCGTCATTCGGCAGCTTCTCGGTCCGCCAGAAGGGCCGCCGCATCGGCCGCAATCCGAAGACCGGCGACGAAGTTCCCATTCTCCCGCGCAAGGTGCTGGTTTTCCGCGCTTCGCACGTGCTGAAGAACAAGATCAATCGCGCGCTGACCAAGGCGGCCCAAGCCGCCCCGGCAGCAGCCCCCAAGCCGCCCACGCCGGCGGCGCCGTCCGCCCCACCCGCCAAGGGCTAAAGCGCGATGGCCGAACCGGCCTTCGAAACAGCAACACCGGCCGCGCGGCGCTCGGGCAAATCCGCCGATGCCTTCCGCACGATCAGCGAGGTCGCCGACGATCTCGACGTGCCGCAGCATGTGCTGCGGTTCTGGGAAACCCGTTTCGCACAGATCAAGCCGCTGAAGCGCGCGGGCGGGCGGCGCTATTACCGCCCGGAAGATATCGAGCTGCTGCGCCGGATCCGGGAACTCCTCTACAAGCACGGCTATACGATCAAGGGCGTCCAGCGCCTGTTGAAGGACCACGGGCTCGACCAGATGCCGCCTGTGGTTCAGGCGCCCGAACCGGCGCCGGTGCCCGTCGTGGCGCCGCCGCCGCCCGCACCCGCACCCGTCGCGGCCAAGCCGTCGCCGATCCACAACAAGCCGCCGGAATTGCCGCTCTTCGACCGCGGAAAGGTCGATCGCGGCGTGGTGATGGCGACGCTGACCGAGATGGAAGCGCTCGCGTCGCTGCTGAAAATGCGGCCGCGCTAACCTTTAAGTAGTCCGGCTTAAAGTCGAAAAAAGCGAATCGATAGAATCGCTTGACTCGTTTTTATAAACGACGTGTTGACGCCGCGACTCGATGCGTGATTCGCTCCGAGTCGCGATGGGTTTCTTCCAGTTTTTGCAGCGGAGTTTGCGGGCGGCGATCGGCCCTGCACTCGGGTTCTGCGTCGTGGGCTATTTCGCCTATCACTCCTTCGAAGGGGAGCGGGGCGTCTTCGCCTATGTGCGCTTGAACGAGCAGGTCGCGATCGCACGCGCGCATCTGGACGATATTCGCGCCGAGCGCTTGGCGATGGAGCGCCGCGTGGCGCTGATGCGGCCCAATTCGCTGGACCGCGATATGCTGGACGAACAGGCGCGCGCCGTTTTGAACTACGCCCGTCCCGACGAAATCGTGATTTTGGAGCCGCGCGAGAAGCGTCGCTAAACGCCCCTCGCGCGATCCAATGCGGACTTAGATATCCGCGACCGTGACTTGCTTCTGCACGCCCAAGCCTTCGATGGACAATTCCATCGTTTGGCCCGGCTTCAGATAGGTCGGCGGCTTCAGGCCCATGCCCACGCCCGGTGGCGTGCCGGTCGAGATCACGTCGCCCGGGTTCAGCGTGAAGAACTGAGACAGATACGCGACGAGGTGCTTCACACCGTAGACCATCGTCTTGGTCGAGCCGTTCTGGCGCTTCACGCCGTCGACGGTCAGCCACATTTTCAGGTTCTGCGGGTCGGCGATCTCGTCCTTCGTCACCATCCAGGGACCGGTCGGGCCGAACGTGTCGCAGCCCTTGCCCTTGTCCCACTGGCCGGCGCGCTCGGTCTGGAAGGCGCGTTCCGACACGTCGTTGATGACGCAATAGCCCGCGACGTAGTCGAGGGCGTTCGCCTCGGTCACGTATTTGGCGGGCTTGCCGATGACGACGCCCAGTTCGACTTCCCAGTCGGTCTTCAGCGAGCCGCGCGGAATGATGACCGCATCGTTGGGGCCGCAGATCGCGCTGTTGGCCTTGAGGAACAGCACGGGTTCCGGCGGCACGGTGGCGCCCGTTTCGGCGGCGTGATCGGCGTAGTTCAAGCCGATGCAGATGAACTTGCCGATATTGGCGACGCAAGCGCCCAGGCGCGGATTGCCCTGGATGACCGGCAGCGTCTTGGGATCGATCTTGGCGAGACGCGCGAGGTTCTCGGGCAGCAGCGTCGTGCCGTCGATGTCGTGCACGATCTGCGACAGATCGCGCATCGTGCCGTCCTTGTCGACCAGGCCAGGCTTTTCCTGACCGGGGGCGCCGTAGCGGAGCAGTTTCATTTGGCGTTTCCGTGTTGTCGTTGGCGGAAACGGGAATTTACAGATCGCATCGCCCCGGGGGAAGCATTCCGGAACGGTATTCCGAAAACGCAAACCCGGCCCGTCCTGAAGACGGGCCGGGTGCGTTGCGGGGGCTTGGGTTCAAGCGGTGCGCGGTTCGCCGAGTTCCGGCAAGCCGGGCAGGCGGATCGCATAGGCGCCCGCGCCCAGCAGTGCCTGGACGGCCAGCGTAACCGTCCAGAATGCGGGGTATTCCCAGCCGCCATTGGCGCTGGTGAACAGCCAGCCATTGCCCGCATGCTGCAGCGTGGCGCCGATCAGGATCGGGATCAGCAGCACCGACACGGCGCGGACCTGGAAGCCGACGATCAGCGCAATGCCGCCGGCGAGTTCGCCCAAAACCACCGGATAGGCAAGGAAGCCCGGCAGGCCGACGCTTTCGAAGAACTGCACCGTGCCGGGCAGGGTGAAGACGAACAGCTTCAGCGCGCCATGCGCGAAGGTCATCACGCCAAGCGCGACGCGCAGGATAAGGGCGGCATAAGCCGCTTGGGTGTTGGGGGTGGTGAGGGACATTTTGGACTCCGTCGTTTGGGGGGAGGCCGCTGTCGGCCTCGGATGACGGGAACATGGCCCCAAACCGGCCGGTAGATAATCCGATTTGTTTTGAAATGATTGTTTAGAAAATCGAAACAGTGAGCCGGCCGCTATCCGCGCTTGCGCGCGATCGCCGCGAAAACCCCGCCGCCCGGCGGGCCCTGATGTTCCGCCCCGCCGGAAACGAAGACCTGCGGCTCGCCGGTCGCCGCCGCGATCAGGCTGCCGAGCCCGCCGCGGATGCGCCGCAGCGGCGATTGGCTGGGATCGGCGGTCAATGCGACGTCGATGCCGCGCAAGCGTCCATCCGGCGGCGGGCCGCTTTTGGCGAGGCACGCGACCAAGCGCGCGCGATCGCCTTTCGACAATTGCGGCGCGGCGGCGAGGCCGAGCTTCGCGAGAACCTTGACGACCGCCGGAAGATCGAGCGGATCGGCGAGCGCGCCATGCGCGATGCGAAGCGGCCCCGACCAGCCTTGCGCGTGGCCGAACGCGATCACCTCGTGGCAGGGAAACTCGGCGGCCGAGGAAACGCTGACGCGCGATGTCCACACCGACAAATCGCGCTTAGCCAAAACGCGGCGGGCTTGGCCGAGCGTGAGTTCGCCCAGCGCCACCATCGTGCCCAGCACCGTGGCGGCGCGCGCGCGCCCGATCGCCGCTTCCGCCGGGCCGTCGTATTTCGCCGGGGCGGGGCCTTTGATCTGGACGAAATGTATGTCGCGCGGGCTTGCGAACCCGCCTTCGCGCAAAGCCGCGCGGCTCGCTTCGCACGCGAACTCGATCTGTGCGGGCGTGCCCGCCAGCGCCAAATCCATCTCGGGGCCGATCGCCGCCCCGACCGCCAGCGCCTTGCCCGGCGTTTTGCGCGCCGGTGCCCGCGCGACGATTAACGCATGCGGCGCGGTCGTGCCTTCCACACCGCCCGAGACGACGAAGGCCGGTGCCGCCGTTTGGCGTTTGATCACAAGCGCCGTTGCGGCGGCGACGAATTCGGCGCGCGATGTGTCTTTGGGGCCGCCATCGCCCGATGTCTTGGCGAGGATGGCGACGATTTCCGCCGCTTTCGGCAAGCGGTTCAGCGCCACCGCAAAGCCGTTATCGGCGGTGCCAGGCAAGGGGGCTCGGAAAATCAGAGCTTCGCGGGCGGTTTTCGACGGTGCGGGCATGGGAATTGCTTTGTTTGGGGCTTCCAACATCCGGAGGCGATTATGCACAAATACCGTATCGGCCGTCGTGGTTTCATGGCGGGAACCGCCGCACTCGCGGGCGCGCTTTCGGCCCCGGCGCTCGCCCAGGCGCGCACACCCGTCCGCATCTCGCTGAATGCGCCGCGCGACGGGTCGAACGCCGCGTTCTTCCTGGCCGCCGCCAAGGGCTATTTCGCCGCCGAAGGTCTCGAGCCCACGCTCGACCCGTCGCGCGGGGCGGGCGATGCGCTCCAGCGCGTCGGTTCCGACACCTATGATTTCGCCTTCGCCGATTTCACGGTGGCCGTGCAGTTCCACGCCGCCAACCCGACGGCCGCCCCGTTGGGCGTGATGGGTATCTATACGCGCTCGCCCATCGCGATCATCAGCCTGACCAAGGCGAACATCAAGGCGCCGAAGGATCTGGAAGGCAAGAAGCTGGGCGCCCCGCCGACCGATGCGGGTTATCTGCTGCTGCCCGCCTTCGCGCAGATGACGAATCTGGACGTGTCGAAGATCCAGGTCGAAGCGATCGACCTGACCTTGCGCGAGTCGACACTCGCCACCGGCCGCGTCGACGCCGTCACCGGCTTCGATTCCACGACCTGGTTCAACCTCAAGCGCATCGGCATGAAGCGCGAGGATATCCAGTTCATGTATTTCTCCGATCACGGCCTCGATTTCTATTCGAACGGCATGCATGTCTCGCGCAAATTCCAGCGCGAGAACGAAGGCAAGATCGCCGGTGCCGTGCGCGCGATGCTGAAGGGTTGGAAGGACACGATCGTCGATCCCGCCGCGACGATCGATGCGCTGATCAAGGTCGATCCGCTGGTCGAACGCGCGAACGAGATCGAGCGTTTGGAATGGGTGCTCGCCAACCAAGTCGTCAACGACCACACCAAGCAATATGGCTTGGGCACGATCGATCCGGGCCGCTTGGGCCGCTCGATCGAGCAGGTCGCCGGCGCCATGAAGCTGCCGCGCGTGCCGACCGTCGCCGAATTGTGGACGGACAAGTATCTGCCGCCGATGGCCGATCGGAAGATCTAAGCTTTCGCCTTGCGCCGTGGGGGATGGTTGATCCTCCACGGCGTACCGCCTTTTCCCAAAATGCAAACGCCTTCGCCCTGATCCGTCGACGCGCTGTCCGTCATCTTTCGACGATCCATCGCGTCGAATCGCTATAGATTCGCACCTCGACAATCGGAAGCGGTAGAACCGCTTGCCTGGGGCAAATCGAATTTGGCGGGCATCCCGGAATGCGTGCGACCATACCGACGAAAGACGACGAGACTGCGCGGGTAACGCCCGCCGACGTGAAGCCGCGCGAACGCTGGTCGCGTGTTCTCGATCTTGCGGCGCGCACGCCAAGCGCGGTGAAGTTCCTGGTGCTGGCGGCGCTTCTCGCGGCCTTGCCGGCGGCGATCTGGATCGATACCCGCAACCACACGGTCGAAGCGCTGGAACGCGAAGCGCGCAACTTCGACGCCATCATCAGCTCGATCCGCGCCTACTACGCGTCCGACGTCGTCGCGCGCGTCCTGTCCGTCGAAGGCAAGAACGTCAGCGTAATCCACAATTATCTCGACACGCCCGGCGCCATCCCGATCCCGGCGTCGTTGTCGCTGGCGCTGGGCGGCGTCATCTCCGCCGGGCAGAAGCAGATGCGCTATCGCTTCGGCTCCGACTACCCCTTCGCCAATCGCAAACCCATTCCGCTTGACGAGTTCGAGGCGCAAGGCCTTGCGGCGCTGCGCCGCGCGCCCGACCAACCGGTGATCGAGGAACGCACGGTGGGCGGCACTTCCGTCGTCCGCTACATGACGCCGGTGATGATGCTGCCCGGATGCGTGGCGTGCCACAATTCGCATCCCGAAAGCCCCAAGCGCGACTGGAAAGTCGGCGATGTGCGCGGCTTTCAGGAAATCATCGTCGAGCGGCCGATCATCCTGGATTTGTCGTCGTTCCGCTGGATGACGATCTACATCGTCGTCGCGACGGCGATCGGCTTGCTGACGTTGCTGGTCTTGATCGCCGCGCGCCGGCGCGTCGAAGCGACGCGCATGGCGTTGGACGGGCAGCTCGAACGCACGCGCGTCGCGGAAGAACTGCAACGCAAGGAACAGGATTCGGTCGAGCGGCTGTCGCAAACCGCGGTTCGCGTCGCCGAATCCGTGGACGCGATCCGCTATACGGCAAGCGAGATATCGCAAGGCTCGAACGATCTCGCGGCGCGGACGGACCGGCAGGCGTCGGCGTTGCAGCAGACGGTCGCGACGATGGCCGAGATCGAGGCGACGGTGTCGATGAACGCGCAGAACTCCGAGCAGGCGCGCAAGCTGGCCGCGGACGCGCTGGCGCGCGCGGAAAGCGGCGGCATGGCCGTGTCGAGCATGGTCGCGGCGATGTCGGGGATTGCGGGCTCGTCGTCGCGGATATCGGAGATCATCCAGGTGATGGAGGAGATCTCGTTCCAGACGAAGCTGCTGGCGCTGAACGCGGCGGTGGAAGCCGCACGGGCGGGGGAATCGGGCAAGGGTTTCGCGGTGGTGGCGCAGGAAGTGCGTTCGCTCGCGGATCGCTCGCGCCAAGCCTCGCAGCAGATCCGGGATCTGATCGCGGCGAGCACGCGCGAGGTGGGCCAGGGCGTGAAACTGGCCGGCGGGGCCGGCGAGGCGCTCGAAGAGATCGTCGAGATGGTGCGCAAGGTGGCGGCGATCGCGCCGGAGATCGCGGCGGGCAGCCGCGAACAGTCGCGCAGCATCGCCGAGATCAACAAAGTGCTCGCCGACCTCGATATGGCGACGCGGCAGAATGCGGCGCTGGTCGAGGAGAGTTCCGCCTCCGCCGCCGCGCTCGCCGATCAGGCCTCGCAACTCGTGGAGGTCGTGTCGAATTTCCGGGACGACGGGACGCGCGAATTCCCGGTGGAATTGGCGGCCGCACCCGCGACACCTCCGCGACCGGCGAAGACAAGCACGAAGCCCGCCGATTGGGACGAGGAGTTCTGAGGCGCGGGCCTTTAGGCTTTCGCTTTGCGCCGTGGGGGATCGCCGATCTCCCAGGGGGCTTGCGCGAAGCGCGCCGCCAGAAAGTCGACGAAGCGGCGCACTTTGACCGACAAATGCCGCGCGGCCGGGTAGACCGCGTGGATCGGCAATTCCTCGCCTTTGTAGTCGGGCAGCACATCGACCAGCGCGCCCGACGCGATCTCGGCCCCGCCCAGGAAGCTGGGTGTGAGCACGATGCCGCGCCCGGCTTTGGCCGCTTCGAGCAGCACGTCGCCGTTATTGGCCTTTAGCGGCCCCGCGACGCGCACCGCATGCATCTTGCCGTCGCGATCGTAGAAGCGCCATTCCGGCCCCAGCGCCGACAGCGTGTAGTCCAGGCAATCGTGCCAGGCGAGATCGGCGGGCGTTTTGGGCTTGCCCTTGCGTTGCAGATAATCGGGCGTGGCGGCGGCGATCAGGCGCGCGCGCGCGATGCGCCGTGCGACCAAGCTCGATTCCGCCAAGCGCCCGACGCGCACCGCGACGTCGAGCCCTTCGTCTACCAGGTCGACGACACGGTCGTTGAGCGACAGATCGACCGCCACGTCGGGGCATTCGCGCATGAAATCGGCGATCGCGGGGCCGAGATGGCGAAAGCCGAACGACATCGGGGCGGCGACGCGCAGCAGCCCGCGCGGATTGGCCGAGGCGTCGGCGACGGCGTTTTCGGCTTCCTCCAAATCCGCCAGCACGCGCTCGGCACGGGCGTGGAAATCGCGCCCGGCTTCGGTCACCGACAATTTACGCGTGGTGCGGTTGAGGAGGCGCGCGCCCAATTCCTCCTCCAGCGTCTGCACATGCTTGGTCGCCATCGCGCGCGACAGGCCAAGCTTCTCGGCGGCGCGCGAGAACGAGCCCGTGCTTACGACGGCGACATAGGTGCGAAGGGCGGAGAACTTATCCATGGCCGCGACTTTGGCACGCTTGTGCCCGCGCGGGCTACGCCCAGTCGCGCCAATCGACGGCGTGCCATTCGCCGGTCGCGGGATCGCGCCAGGCGAGATCGTTGGGCAGATCCTCGCGGAATTTCGGCACGCGATCCCAGGCGGGCGGCAGCGGCGCGCCGGCCAGATCGTGCGAGATCTGCAAGCCCAAGAACATATCGACGGTTTCGCCGTCGCTCGACAGCGGCGCCACGATGCGGCTGGTCAACGCGCGTTTGTCGCCGTCGTGATGGAAATTGTTGCGCGAGAAGACGCAAGCGCGCTTGGCGGCGCACAGCGCATAGATCGCGCGCAGATAGTCGCGGAAGGGCGGGGCGCGCACATCGTCGAGATAGGTGCCGGTGCGCGGGCCGTTCGATTCCTCCATCGAACTGCCCAGCACACGATAGAAGATGCGCCCGTCGTGATTCTGGACGATCAGCAGCCACGCGGCGAATTCGGGCAGGTCGAGCAAGGGATCGACGTCGCGCCGCGCGGGCATGTTCCTGCCCTGGCGTCGCGACTCCCAATACGCGACGAAGCGCGCGTGATGCGGCGATAGATTCATTTTTGAAGCGTCCCTGGCGGGTGACTATCGCGGCTAGTTATTAGCGATTGGTGAAGATCGCTTGGCGGTTGCATTTTCGCGGCGCTTTTCGCCGGAATTGCCGTAGCGGTGTCGGAATGCGTGCGGGGTCGCCGGGCGGAATTGGTGCTTCGCGCAATAAACAATCCGTCGCCGGTATCGGGATTTGCCGGATATTAGTGCTGCATTGCAGCGCACTTAACCGACAATCGGTTAAATGATTTTTATACCTGAAAAACCAGTTACTTGGGGTTTGGCGTGCTTGCGTTTTTGGGCCCCAATAAGCTACTTCCGAGACAACGCCCGGCAACGGGCTGTCCGCGCGAGGAGCACCCATGGCACCCCAGCCGCCGAAAAAGAAATCGAAAGCCGACGACGTCGTCCCGAACTCGGGCGATCTGCTGAAATATTATCGCGACATGCTGTTGATCCGCCGCTTCGAGGAGAAGGCGGGCCAGATGTACGGCATGGGGCTGATCGGCGGCTTCTGCCATCTTTATATCGGCCAGGAAGCGGTCGTCGTGGGCATGCAATCCGCGATCACGCAAGCGGACTCGGTCATCACCTCCTATCGCGATCACGGCCATATGCTCGCCTGCGGCATGGACCCGGGCGGCGTGATGGCCGAACTCACCGGGCGCATCGGCGGCTTGTCGAAGGGCAAGGGCGGCTCGATGCACATGTTCTCGAAGGAAATGAATTTCTACGGCGGTCACGGCATCGTGGGCGCGCAGGTGCCGCTGGGGACGGGCCTCGCCTTCGCCTACAAATATCGCGGCCTGCCGAACGTCTCGCTGACCTATATGGGCGACGGCGCCGTCAACCAGGGCCAGGTTTACGAAAGCTTCAACATGGCGCAGCTTTGGAAGCTGCCCGTGATCTACATCATCGAGAACAACCGCTACGGCATGGGCACGTCGATCGAGCGCGCCTCGTCGACGACCGATTTCTTCCATCGCGGTGCCGCGCACGGCATTCCGGGCGAAGCGATCGACGGCATGGACGTGCTCGCGGTGCGCGACGCGGCGATCCGCGCGGTCGAGCACGCGCGCACCAAGGGCCCGATCATCCTCGAGATGCAGACCTATCGCTATCGCGGCCACTCGATGTCCGACCCCGCGAAGTATCGCCAGAAGGAGGAGGTCGAGAAGATGCGCACGCAGCGCGATCCGATCGAAAATCTCGCCAAGGTGCTGATCGAGGGCAAATACGCCGACGAGGCGAAGCTCAAGGAAATCGACCGCGAGGTGAAGGATATCGCCTCGCGCGCGGCGGAGTTCGCGCAGAACTCGCCCGAGCCGCCGGTCGAAGAACTCTACACCGACATCCTCGTCGAAGCGCGCTGAAGGAGCGGGAACATGCCGACCAACGTATTGATGCCCGCTTTGTCGCCGACGATGACCGAAGGCAAGATCGCGCGCTGGCTGAAGGCCGAAGGCGATCAAGTGAAATCCGGTCAGGTGCTGTGCGAGATCGAGACCGACAAGGCGACGATGGAAGTCGAAGCGGTCGACGAAGGCACGCTCGCCAAGATCCTCGTGCCCGAAGGCACGGAGAACGTGAAGGTCAACGAGCCGATCGCGATCATCGCCGCCGACGGCGAAAGCGTCTCGGCCGCGTCTTCCGCCGCACCCGCCGCCGCGAAGGCGGCCCCCGCCGCCGCCGCACCGGTGGCCGCCCCTGCGGTCCATGCGTCGCCCGCCGCCGTGCAAGCGGCCGACGAGCCCGATATGGGCGAGACCAAGGTCCAGACCGTGCGCGAAGCCTTGCGCGACGGCATGGCCGAGGAAATGCGCCGCGACGAAGCGGTGTTCCTGATGGGCGAGGAAGTCGCCGAATATCAGGGCGCCTACAAGGTGAGCCAAAACCTGCTGCAGGAATTCGGGCCGCGCCGCGTGGTCGATACGCCGATCACCGAGCAGGGCTTCACCGGCCTCGCGGTCGGTGCGGGCTTCATGGGCCTGAAGCCGATCGTCGAGTTCATGACCTGGAACTTCTCGATGCAGGCGATCGACCAGATCATCAACTCGGCCGCCAAGACGCTCTATATGTCCGGCGGTCAGATGGGCTGCCCGATCGTGTTCCGCGGTCCCAACGGTGCCGCGAGCCGCGTCGCCGCCCAGCACTCGCAATGCTACGCGTCGTGGTACGCGCATTGCCCGGGGCTCAAGGTCGTGTCGCCTTGGTCGCCGGCGGATGCCAAGGGCCTGATCAAGGCCGCGATCCGCGATCCGAACCCGGTGCTGATCCTCGAAAACGAAATCCTCTACGGCACCTCGGGCCCGGTCCCGGTGTCGGCGGATTACGTCGTGCCGATCGGCAAGGCGAAGATCGTGCGCCCGGGCAAGGACGTGACGATCACCGCGTTCTCGATCATGGTCGGCAAGGCGCTGGCCGCGGCCGAGGAACTCGCCAAGATCGGCATCGACGCGGAAGTCATCGACCTGCGCTCGATCCGTCCGCTCGATACCGAAACGATCGTCAACAGCGTGAAGAAGACCAACCGCCTCGTGTCTTGCGAGGAAGGCTGGCCGTTCTCCGGCATCGGTTCGGAAATCGGCATGCGCATGATGGAGGAATGCTTCGATTGGCTCGACGCGCCGGTGAAGCGCGTCCACGGCCTCGACATTCCGCTGCCTTACGCCGCCAATCTCGAGAAGCTGGCGCTGCCGCAAGCCGAGTGGATCGTCGACGCCGCCAAATCCGTGCTCTACCGCAACTAAGAAAAACACCCGGGGAACCACACCATGCCGATCCAAGTATTGATGCCGGCCCTGTCGCCCACGATGACCGAGGGCAAGATCGCGCGCTGGCTCAAGGCCGAAGGCGACGCGGTCAAGTCGGGCCAAGTGCTCTGCGAGATCGAGACCGACAAGGCGACGATGGAAGTCGAGGCGGTGGACGAAGGCATCCTCGCCAAGATCGTCGTCGCGGGCGGCACGGAAGGCGTGAAGGTCAATCAGCTGATCGCGTTGATCGCCGGCGAAGGCGAGGACGCGAAAGCGGTTGCGGCTTCGGGTGGTGGCGCTGCCGCACCGGCTCCCAAGGCGGCGGCGCCGGCTGCCGCGGCGCCGGCTCCGGCGGCTGCGCCCGCGAAAGCGGCCGCACCGGCGGCCGCATCCCACGGCGAAAGGACGTTCGCGTCGCCGCTCGCCAAGCGCATGGCGGAGCAGGCGGGACTCGATCTTTCCAAGATCGCGGGCTCGGGCCCCGGCGGTCGCGTGGTGAAGCAGGATATCGAAGCCGCCGCCGCAGGCGGTGGCGCGAAGAAGACGGCCGCCCCGGCTGCTGCCGCCGCTGCTTCGTCGGCGCCCGCATCTGTGGCCGTTTCGGCCTCCGCGATCGGCGGGATCGGGCCGCATAAGCTCGTGCCGCTCTCGACGATGCGCAAAGTCATCGCGCGCCGCCTGACGGAATCCAAACAGCAGGTCCCGCATTTCTATCTGACCGTCGATTGCGAGATCGACAAGCTGCTCGCCGGCCGCGCCGCCTTGAACGCCAAGGCGCCCGAAAAGGGCCCGGGCGCGTTCAAGCTGTCGGTCAACGACTTCATCATCAAGGCCGTGGCCGTGGCGCTGCGCCAAGTGCCCAACGCCAACGCCTCGTTCTCCGACGACGGCATGCTGTTGTGGGAGAACGTGGATATCTCGGTCGCCGTCGCGATCCCCGGCGGGCTCATCACGCCGATTATCAAGGTCGCCGACAAGAAGGGCCTCGTCGATATCTCGAACACGATGAAGGACCTCGCCGCGCGCGCCAAGGACGGCAAGCTGAAGCCCGAGGAATTCCAGGGCGGCACGTTCTCGATCTCCAATCTCGGCATGTTCGGGATCAAGGATTTCGCGGCCGTGATCAACCCGCCGCAGGGCTGCATCCTCGCCGTCGGTGCGGGCGAACAGCGCCCGGTCGTGAAGAACGGCGCGCTCGCCATCGCCACGGTGATGAGTTGCACGTTGTCGGTCGACCATCGCGTGGTCGATGGCGCCGTCGGGGCCGAGTTCCTGTCCGCGTTCAAGAAGATCGTCGAAGACCCGCTGGCGATGCTGCTGTAGTCGCACGCGCCGCCGTCGAAACATTCAGGAGAAGCGGGACATGCCCGAACAGAATTTCGATCTGATCGTCGTCGGCGGCGGGCCGGGCGGCTATGTCGCCGCGATCCGCGCCGCGCAGTTGAAGATGAACGTGGCGCTGGTCGAGCGCGAGCATCTGGGCGGCATCTGCCTCAACTGGGGTTGCATCCCGACCAAGGCGCTGCTGCGCTCGGCCGAGATCCACCATCTGCTGCATCACGTCGATCAGTTCGGCTTCACGGTCGAGAACATCAAGTTCGACGCGAAGAAGATCGTCGATCGCTCGCGCAAGGTCGCGTCGCAGCTGTCGGGCGGTGTGAAGCATCTCCTGAAGAAGAACAAGGTCACGGTGTTCGACGGGCAGGGCGCGCTTGCCGGCACGGGTGCCGCGGGCGTTCGTAAGATCGCCGTCACCAAGGACGGCAAGCCGGTCGCGGATTTGACCGCCAAGAACGTGATCCTGGCGACGGGGGCCCGTGCGCGCGTGGTGCCGGGCATGGAGCCCGACGGCAAGTTCGTGTGGACCTACAAGGAAGCGATGGTGCCGGCTGGCATTCCCAAATCGCTTCTGGTCGTGGGCTCCGGCGCCATCGGCATCGAGTTCGCGTCGTTCTACAAGAACATGGGTGCGGACGTGACCGTGGTCGAAATGATGGACCGCGTGTTGCCGGTGGAGGACGAAGAGATTTCGGCCTTCGCGCGCAAGTCGTTCGAGAAGCAGGGGATGAAGATCCTCACCTCCGCGACCGTGAAGGGCCTCAAGAAAAACGCCGACAGCGTGACCGTGACGGTCGAGGCGAACGGCAAGGCGCAGGAAATCACCGTCGAGCGCGTGATCTCCGCCGTCGGCATCGTCGGCAATGTCGAGAAGA
Source organism: Tagaea sp. (assembly GCA_965228135.1). Taxonomy (GTDB): domain Bacteria; phylum Pseudomonadota; class Alphaproteobacteria; order CACIAM-22H2; family CACIAM-22H2; genus Tagaea. The sequence continues at coordinate 1,104,946 of OZ245798.1, read as the reverse complement.
TCGGCCTCGAAGGCACCAAGGTGAAGGTCGATCGCACGCATGTCGTGATCGACGAATATGGCCGCACGGGCGAACCCGGCGTGTGGGCGATCGGCGATATCGCCGGGCCGCCGTGGCTTGCGCATAAGGCGAGCCATGAAGGCGTCATCACGGTCGAGAAGATCGCGGGTCTCAAAGACGTGCATCCGCTCAACGTGTCGACCATTCCAGGCTGTACCTATTGCACGCCGCAGGTCGCGTCGGTGGGCCTCACCGAGAAGAAGGCGAAGGAACTGGGCCACACCGTCAAGGTCGGCCGCTTCCCCTTCATCGGCAACGGCAAGGCGATCGCGATGGGCGAGCCCGAGGGCCTGGTGAAAACCGTGTTCGACGCCAAGACCGGCGAATTGCTCGGGGCCCATATGGTCGGTGCGGAAGTTACCGAAATGATCCAGGGTTACGGCATCGCCAAGACGCTGGAGACGACCGAGGCCGAATTGATGCATGCGGTCTTCCCGCATCCGACGATTTCGGAAGCCATGCACGAGAGCGTCCTTGACGCTTACGGCCGCGCGATCCATTTCTAAGTGATGGATCAGCGCGTTCGTCATCCCGAGAAGGCGCACCGGCCCGACAACCCGGTCCAGGTGCGCAAACCGGATTGGATTCGCGTTAAGGCGCCGGTCTCCGCCGAATACGCGGAGACGCGCAAGATCGTGCGCGAGCACAATCTGGTCACGGTTTGCGAGGAAGCGGCCTGCCCCAATATCGGCGAGTGCTGGAAGAAGAAGCACGCGACGATGATGTTGCTGGGTGCCATCTGCACGCGCGCCTGCTCGTTCTGTAACGTCGCGACCGGCATGCCCGACAAGCTCGACCCGCACGAGCCCGACAATGTCGCTTCGGCGGTCGAGAAGATGGGGCTCAACCACATCGTTCTGACCTCGGTCGATCGCGACGATCTGCCCGACGGCGGGGCGGCGCATTTCGCGCGCACGATCCGCGCGATCCGCGAACGCAATCCGGGCACGACGGTCGAAGTGCTCACACCCGATTTCCTGCGCAAAGACGGCGCGCTTGAGATCGTCGTCGAAGCGCGGCCGGACGTTTTCAACCACAATCTCGAAACCGTGCCGCGCCTCTATCCGACGATCCGCCCCGGTGCGCGCTACTTCCATTCGCTGCGCCTGTTGCAGCGGGTGAAGGAGATCGACCCGTCGATTTTCACCAAATCGGGCCTGATGGTGGGCTTGGGCGAAACGCGGATCGAGATCATGCAGGTGATGGACGATCTGCGCGTCGCCGATGTCGACTTCCTGACCATCGGCCAATATCTCCAACCCACGGCCAAGCATGCGGCGGTCGATCGCTTCGTCACCCCCGACGAATTCGCCGAATACGCCACGCTGGCGAAGTCCAAGGGCTTCTTGTTGGTTGCGTCGACACCGCTGACGCGCTCGTCCTATCACGCGGACCGCGATTTCGCGGCCCTGCGCGCCGCGCGGGAAGCGAAATTGTCGGCGTCGGCCAAGCCGGCGGCCGAATAGGGCATTGCCCCCGGCACCGCTTCCGCGCTATCCGCGTTGACGATGCCCACGCACGCCGAAAAGCGAAAGATGCCGTATTCCTCCGCCCAGCTTTACAAGCTGGTCGCGGAGGTCGATCGCTATCCGGAATTTTTGCCCTGGTGCATCGCGGCGCGCCTCAAGAACCGCGACGCGAATGTCGATACCTGGGACCTCGTCATCGGCTTCAAGATGATCCGCGAGCGCTTCACCAGCAAGGTGACGCTCGCACCGCCCGATCCGACGGGGCTCGCGCGCATCGACGTCGCCTATGCCGACGGGCCGTTCCGCTATCTCAACAATCACTGGATTTTCGTGCCGCAGGAAGACGGATCTTGCGAGATCGACTTCTACGTCGATTTCGAGTTCCGCTCGCGCATGCTGCAATCGATCATGGGCATGTTGTTCAACGAAGCCGTGCGCCGCATGGTCGCCGCTTTCGAAACCCGCGCCCAGGCGCTGTACGGGGAGAAGCCGAAATGAGCGATCCGGTCGAACTGGTTCTGGGCGGCAAGACGCACGATATCGGCGCCTTCATGGTTCGCCGCACGCTGCCGCAGGCCAAGCGGCGCCATCTCGGCCCCTTCGTATTTTTCGACGAGGTCGGCCCCGCGACGTTGAAGCAAGGCGAGGGCATGGATGTGCGCCCGCATCCGCATATCGGGCTGTCGACCGTGACCTATCTGTTCGACGGCGAAATCCTGCATCGCGATTCGCTGGGCTATGTGCAAGCGATCAAGCCTGGCGCCCTCAACTGGATGACGGCGGGCAAGGGCATCGTGCATTCCGAACGCACCGATCCCGCGTTGCGCGGCGGCGGGCTGAAGATCCACGGCATCCAGACTTGGGTGGCGCTGCCGCCCGATTTGGAGGAATGCGAACCGAGCTTTTCGCATCACCCGGCGGAGACGCTGCCCGAAACCAAGATCGGCGGCGTCGCGCTGAAACTGATCCTCGGCAGCGCCTACGGTCTCGTTTCGCCGGTGCCGTCGGCGTGGCCGATTTTCTATGTCCACGCGGAGTTCGCGGCCGGCACGGCGCTGACGATGACCGACGAACACCCGGAACGCGGCTTTTACGTCGTCTCGGGCAAGCTGGAGGTCGCGGGCAAAAGCTACGGCCCCGGCGAGCTGGTCGTGCTGCGCGACGGCGAGGCGAATGTGGAAATGCGCGCGACCGAGCCGACGCGCGCGATGCTGCTCGGCGGCAAGGCGCTGCCGGGGACGCGCACCATCTGGTGGAATTTCGTGTCGAGCGACAAAGACCGGCTGGAACGCGCGAAAGCCGCGTGGAAGGCCGGCGAATTCCCGAAGGTCCCCGGCGAAACCGAATTCATTCCGCTGCCGGATTAAACGCTTTCGAGCACCATCGTCAGCGCTTGCTGCACCGATTGGCGGCGTACGGCGTCGCGATCGCCGGGGAAAATCCGGTGCAGCGCAATCGTCGGCTTGTCTTTGCGCGCGAGCCCGAAATGCACGAGCCCGACGGGCTTGTCTGGCGTGCCGCCGCCGGGACCGGCGACACCGGTGATCGACACGGCGATGCCCGCCCGGCTTTTGGCGAGTGCGCCTTCCGCCATCGCGCGCGCGACCGGCTCGCTGACCGCGCCGAAGGCGCGCAGCAGCGCTTCGGGCACGCCCAGCATGTCCATCTTCGCTTCGTTGGAATAGGTCACGAAGCCGCGATCGACCACGTCGGACGAGCCGGGAATGGCGGTCAGCGCGCCTGCGACCAAACCGCCGGTGCAGGATTCCGCCGTCGCGACCATCAGGCCCGCGCGCCGGCAGGCGTTCAGCACGTCGAAGGCGAGGGCGGCTTCAAAATTCGATTCGGTCGAGGACATCTTGCACCGGTAGATACGTCGAAACGGCCCAGATCGCCACACCCGACCACAAGGCGGCGAACAGATCGTCGAGCATGACGCCGAGCCCGCCCTTCACCTTGCGGTCGGCCCAACTCGCGGGGAAGGGCTTCACGATATCGGCCGCGCGGAACAGCAGGAAGGCGAGCGCCCAGGCCCAAATCTCGAACGGGGCGAACAGCAATGTGAGCCACATGCCCGCCACTTCGTCGATCACGATGAAGCCGGGGTCCTTCACCGATAGCTTGTCGGTGACGCGCGCCGACGCCCAAACGCCCAACGCCGAAACGGCGATCGTCGCCAGCAGCAGCAGCGTCCAGCCGCCGATGATCCAGATGACGTAAGCGAAGGGCAGCGCCGCGAGCGTGCCCCACGTCCCCGACGCGAAGGGCACGAGGCCCGAACCGAACCAAGTTGCCAGCAACGCGGCCGGATCGCGCAGCGTGAAGCCGTCGGGCAAACGGCCATAGGTGAATTGCAACTTCACGGCAGTGCCACGGTCGCGGCGGCTTGGGCAGCGATCCCTTCGCGCCGCCCGGTGAAGCCCAGGCCTTCGGTCGTCGTCGCCTTTACCGAGACGCGCGAAACATCGATGTCGAGAATCTCGGCGATGCGTACACGCATTGCGTCGCGATGCGGGCCGACCTTGGGGCGTTCGCAGATCAAGGTGACGTCGACATGGCGGATCTCGCCGCCGCGCGCACGGATCAGCTTCGCCGCATGGGTCAGGAAGCGATCGGACGAAGCGCCGCGCCATTGCGGATCGCTGGGCGGGAAATGCGCGCCGATATCCGCTTCGCAGATGGCGCCGAGCAGCGCATCGGTCAATGCGTGCAAGCCGACATCGGCATCCGAATGCCCGTCGAGACCCGCCTCGTGCGGCACTTTCACGCCGCAGAGCCACACGCCGTCGCCGGGCGCGAATTTATGCACGTCGAAGCCGGTACCCGTGCGGATATCGCCGCGCGCGACATCGCGCGAGGCGCGTGCGAGGTCTTCCTCGGTCGTGATCTTGAAATTGCTTTCCGACGCCATGACCAACGATACCTTCATTCCGGCATGGCGCGCGACCGCCGCGTCGTCGGTCAACGCCAAGCCTTCGGCCGCGCGATGGGCGGCGAGAATATCGGCGTAGCGGAAGGCTTGCGGCGTTTGCGCGCGCCAGAGTTTGTCGCGCGGTACGAGCGCGTCGGCCGCCTTGTCCGCTTCGCGCCACAACGTGTCGGTCACCGGGATCGCGGCGATGGCGGCGGGGCCGTCGTCGAGGGCGGCGATCATCCGATCGATCAGATCGGCGCTGGCGAATGGCCGTGCGCCATCATGGATCAGCACGCGCTTGGGCTTGAAGGCTTCGAGGCTTTCGAGGCCGCGCCGCACGCTGTCTTGCCGCTCGCGTCCACCGGCGACGGGTTCGAGCAGCGACAAGCCTTGCGTCGCGGCCGCGTAGAGTTCGGCGTCGGCGGGATCGTAGACCACGCGCACGGCATCGACGCGCGCATGTCCGGCGAAGGCGCGCAGCGTGTGGCGCAGAACCGGCGCGCCGCCGAGATCGCGATATTGCTTGGGCACGGCCCCTGGAAGGCGCGTGCCCTTGCCGGCCGCGAGAACGAGCGCGATGGTGTCGATCATCATCCGGTCGTATTCTAGCCGAAGAATTACGGCAAGATTTTCGAGGGGAGGGACCCATGCCCGCTTACGTCATCGCCGATGTCGAGGTTTCGGACCCCGCGAAATACGAAGGCTATAAGGCGTTGTCGCCCGGCGCCATCGAAGCCGCCGGCGGCAAATTCGTGGTGCGCGGCGGCGAGACCCAGGTGCTGGAAGGGGATTGGCGCCCGTCGCGGGTGATCGTCGCCGAATTCCCGGATTTCGCCACCGCCAAGGCGTTCTACGATTCCGCCCTTTATGTGAAGGCCCGCAAGGCGCGCGCGGGGGCGACGGCGAAATTCAACATGATCGTGGTGCAAGGGCTCTAACCACGGCATTATCCCGGCCGTCATGTCGGCCGCCGGTTTCGTCCTGTCGCTTTCCGCCCTTGTGTCGCTGGTCCCGCTGGGGCTGGCGCGGATCGATGCGCATCGCGCCCCCTGGCTCGCATTGGCCATCGCCATCGCCGGGCCGGCGGTGCTGCTGACCCATTCCTTCGCCGGCGGCTGGCGCACGGGCCTTGCCACCGCCTTGTGGCTGGCGATCCTGGTCAGCATGGCGTTGTTCGCCGGCGTGGTCGCCTTGCGGCGCGGGGCGGAACGCTTGGCGCCGCTTTTGGCGTTCTATCTGGTGGTTCTCGCGGCCATCGCGACCGTGTGGCAGCACGCGCCCGAACGCCCGTTGATGGGCCAGCCGCCGGAAGGCTGGTTGATTGCGCATATCCTGGTGGCGCTGGTCGCCTATGGCTTGCTGACGCTGGCGGCGATGGCGGGGCTTGCGGTGTTCCTGCAGGAACGCGCGCTCAAAACCAAGCGTCCGACCGATTTCACCCGCCGCCTGCCGTCGATCGCGGAGGGCGAGCGGCTTTTGGCCGAATTGCTGATGGCGTCAGGGGCCGTCCTCGCCGTCGCGTTGATCTCCGGCAGCGTCTTGTCGTGGCTGACTTTCGCGGCCCCGATGAAGTTCGACCACAAAACCGTGCTGTCCTTTGCGGCCTTCCTGGCGATTTCGGGCCTGCTCTGGGTCCATCACCGGGGCGGCATTTCGGGCCGCCGCGCCGCGCGTTATGTGCTGTTCGCTTATTTGCTGCTCACATTGGCCTATCCGGGCGTGAAGTTCGTCTCGGACGTGATTTTGGGCTAGCGCCAGGCTTTTGCGCTGCGGAATTACCCACAGTTAAATGCGGTTATTTGGGAAAAACCGTGATTTTGCAGCGCAATATACTGACAGTGTAACAGCCGCTTGCCAGATGGCTTGCTCCGGGGTACAACCGCTCAAACTCTAATCAGCCCGGGCGCCCTGCACAAACAATGAGCATTCAAATCGGCCCCATCCAGCTCGCGTCACCGGTGGTCTTGGCCCCGCTGTCGGGCATTTCCGATCTGCCGTTCCGCAAATTGGTGAAGCGTTTTGGCGCGGGGCTCGTGGTTTCGGAGATGATCGCGAGCCAAGCGATGATCCGCGAAACCCGCCAATCCCAGCTGATGGCGCAGTTCGAGCCCGAGGAATTCCCGATGGCGGTGCAGCTTGCGGGCTGCGAGCCGTCGGTGATGGCCGAGGCCGCGAAGCTCAACGAAGATCGCGGCGCGCAGATCATCGACATCAATTTCGGCTGCCCGGTGAAGAAGATCGTCAACGGCCATGCGGGTTCGTCGCTGATGCGCGACGAATTGCTCGCCTCGCGCATTCTGGAAGCGACCGCCAAGGCCGTGAAAGTGCCCGTGACGCTGAAGATGCGCCTGGGTTGGGACCATAATTCGCTGAACGCGCCCAAGCTCGCGCGCATCGCGCAGGAATGCGGGATCAAGTCGCTGGCGATCCATGGCCGCACGCGCCAGCAATTCTATACCGGCAAAGCCGATTGGTCGGCGATCCGCGCCGTGAAGGACGCGGTGTCGATCCCGGTCGTCGCCAACGGCGATATCCAATCTTATGACGACGCGGCCGAAGCGTTGCGCCAATCGGGGGCGGACGGCGTGATGATCGGGCGCGGCGCTTGTGGGCGGCCGTGGTTCCCGTCGAACGTCATCAAGTTCCTGGCGACGGGCGAACGCGCGCGCGATCCGTCGTTGCGCGAACAGATGGACGTCGTGCTCGAGCATTACGAAGCGATGCTGTCGCATTACGGTTTGGATGCGGGCAAGCGCGTGGCGCGCAAGCATTTGGGCTGGTACGCGCGCGGGTTTCCGGGTGCCGTCGAGTTCCGCTCGAAGGTCATGACCGTCGCCGAACCGGCCGACGTGCGCGAGATGGTGCGCGCCGCCTGGGGCCGCGGGATCGACGCGGGCTGGGAGCCGCCCGAGCGGTCGGAACCCGTGGCTGGCTTGCAGGAGGCCGCATAATGGCGCTTGTAGTACCGATGCCCGTGACGGCGCCGCCGGAAGTGAAGCTCGATCATTCCGCCGTGCTGGCCGCGATTCCCGATGCCGTGCTGGTCGTCGACGCCGCCGAAACGATCCTGCTGGCCAATCCCGCCGCCGAAAGCTTTTTCGAAGCGGGGGCGAGCTTGCTGATCGGCAAGGCGCTGACCGAATTCATCCCCGAGGATAATCCCGTGTTCGGCGTGCTGCATCAGGCGCGCAAACACGGCGCTTCCGTTTCCGAAGAGGAAGTCGCGATCGAAACGCCGCGCATCGGGCACCAATTGGTGTCGGTGCGCGCGGGCTATGTCGGCGAAGGCGGGGAAGGGCAGATCGCCCTGGTTCTGCAACGCCGTTCGATCGCGCGCACGATCGGCCGCCAGCTCGTCCATCGCAATACGGTGCGCTCCGTCGGCGCGATGGCGCAGATGCTGGCGCATGAGGTGAAGAACCCGCTTTCCGGCATTCGCGGCGCCGCACAGCTTTTGGAGCAGACCGCGCAGCCGCAGGACCGCGAACTCACGCGCCTGATCTGCGACGAGTCCGACCGCATCCGCGCCCTGGTCGACCGGATGGAGATTTTCTCCGAAGGTCTGCCGTTCGAGGCGGGCCCGGTGAACATCCATCGCGTGCTGGGCCATGTGCGCATGCTGGCGCAAGCCGGCTTCGGCAAGCATGTCCGCTTCGTCGAGAATTACGATCCGTCGCTGCCGCCGGTGTTGGGCAACCGCAACCAGCTGATCCAGATTTTCCTGAATCTGGTGAAGAACGCGGCCGAGGCGGTGCCCCGCCAGGGCGGCGAGATCGTGTTGTCGACCGCGTTCCAGCAGGGCGTGCGCTTTGCCGTTCCGGGCACGAATCAGCGCGTGTCGCTGCCGCTGGTCGTCTCGGTCCAGGATAATGGCGAGGGCATCCCGGAAGACGTGCGCACGCATCTCTTCGAACCCTTCATTACGACGAAGAAACAGGGCACTGGCCTAGGACTTGCTTTGGTCGCCAAAATCGTCGGCGATCATGGTGGCGTCATCGAATTCGACGGCCAACCCCGCCGGACGATTTTCCGGGTCCGGCTGCCGATCGCCAGCGGCGCGGCGGTCGAGTAGACGAGTGAAGGCGGGACGATAAATGGCACAGGCCACCATTCTGGTCGCAGACGACGACAAGGCGATCAGGACCGTTCTCAATCAGGCGCTGGGCCGTTTGGGCTACGAAGTCCGGACGACGGGCCACGCCTCGCAGCTTTGGAAATGGGTCGCCGACGGCGACGGCGATCTGGTCATCACCGACGTGGTGATGCCCGACGAAAACGGCCTCGACCTCGTCCCGCGCATCCGCAAGGTGCGCCCCGAATTGCGCGTGATCGTGATGAGCGCGCAGAACACGTTGCTGACCGCCATCAAGGCGACCGAGCGCGGCGCGTTCGAATATCTGCCCAAGCCTTTCGATCTGAAGGAGCTCGTCTCCGTCGTCGAACGCGCGTTGACGGCACCCAAGGCGCCGCTGTCGCTCGACGGTTTGGGCGACGATGAATCGCCGGACGAAAAACTGCCGCTGATCGGCCGTTCGCCGGCGATGCAGGAAATCTATCGCGTGCTTGCGCGCCTGATGGGCACGGATTTGACCGTGATGATCACGGGCGAGTCCGGCACGGGCAAGGAACTGGTCGCGCGCGCACTTCACGATTACGGCAAGCGCCGCAACGGGCCGTTCGTGGCGCTGAACATGGCCGCGATCCCGCGCGAGCTGATCGAAAGCGAATTGTTCGGCCACGAGAAGGGTGCTTTCACCGGCGCCACGGCGCGCTACGCGGGCCGGTTCGAGCAGAGCCAAGGCGGCACGCTGTTCCTGGACGAAATCGGCGACATGCCGATCGAAGCGCAGACGCGGTTGCTGCGCGTGTTGCAGGAAGGCGAGTACACGACCGTCGGCGGGCGCACGCGCATCCGCGCGGACGTGCGCATCGTCGCCGCGACGCACCGCGATCTGCGCCAGCTCGTGCGCCAGGGCCTGTTCCGCGAGGATCTGTTCTATCGCCTCAACGTCGTGCCGATCCGTTTGCCGCCGTTGCGCGAGCGTTCGGACGACGTGCCGCTGCTGGTGCGTCACTTCCTGCAAACGACGGCGACCGAAGGGTTGCCGATGAAAAATCTCGACGCGCCCGCGATGGACCGGCTGCGCCAGCATCGCTGGCCCGGCAATGTGCGCGAACTCGAAAATCTGATCCGCCGCTTGTCGGCGCTCTATACGCAAGAAGTGATCGGCGTCGACATCATCGAAGCCGAACTCTCCGACGCCAATCCCGCCCCGGTGGCCGAAGCCGCCCCGGCGGATGAATCGCTGGGGGCATCGGTCGAGCGCCACTTGCGCGCCTATTTCGACGCGCATAAGGACGGGCTGCCGCCCGCCGGCGTCTATGACCGCATCCTGCGCGAGATGGAGCGCCCGCTGCTGTCGCTGACGCTGTCGGCGACGCGCGGCAACCAGATCAAAGCCGCGCAGCTTTTGGGCCTCAACCGCAACACTTTGCGCAAGAAAATCCGCGAGTTGGACATCCAGGTCGTACGCGGCCTAAAGTGACCCCGGCGGCGCGTGGCGCCAGGGGAACATGACGGATATTTCGAGCGATCAGGCACCGGAAAGCAGACCGGCGTTCGCGGCCCGGCTGCGCGCCTGGGCTTCGCGCGCGCGTCTGGGCCGTAAACTCGCCTTCCTGCTGACGATCTTCGCGGTCATCGCGGGCATCGTCACCTATCTGTTCGCGACGGCCGAGGAAGGGCCCGATCCCGCGCGCCTCGTGGCGTTGCTGACGGTCAATCTGGTTTTGCTGTTGATGCTCGGCGCCGTCGTCGCGCGCGAGCTTGTGAAGCTCTGGGTCCAGCGCCGTCAAGGCTTGGCGGGGGCCAGGCTGCATGTGCGGCTCGTCGCGCTGTTCGCCGTGCTGGCGGGCGCACCCGCCGTCATCATGGCCGTCGCCTCGGCGCTGTTCTTCAATCTCGGCGTCCAGGCCTGGTTCTCCGATCCCGTGCGCAACGCGCTGCGGGAATCGCTGGCGGCGGCCGAGGCGTATCTCGAGGAGCATCGCAACAACATCCGCGGCGACATCCAGGCGATGGCCGCGGATTTGGGCCGCGAAGGTCCGATCGCCTTCATGGATCGCAACTACATCCAGCAGATCGTCGACACGCAGACGCAATTGCGCGCGCTGACCGAAGCGATCGTGTTCGACGGGCGCGGGCAGGTTCTGGCGAAGTCGGGCCTGACGCTGTCCTTGCAGTTCGAAGTCGTGCCGTTCTGGGCGCTCGACCGCGCGCGCGGCGGCGAAGTCGTGATCTTCACGCCCGAACGCGCGGACGAAGGCGGGGCCTTGTCCGACCGCGTGCGCGCGATGATGCGCGTCGACGGCACGGACCAGATCTATCTTCTGGTCGGCCGTTACGTCGAACCGCGCGTCGTGCAGCACGTGGATCGCACGCGCTTGGCGGTGCAGACCTATGAATCGATCGAAGGCAAGCGCTCCGGTTTCCAGGTGACGTTCGCGGTGATGTTCGTCGTCGTGGCGCTGCTGCTGCTGCTCGCCGCGATTTGGATCGGGCTCGCCGTCGCCAATCGTTTGGCGCGGCCGGTCGGCGCGTTGATCGCCGCGGCGGAACGCGTGCGCGCGGGCGAGTTGTCGGCGCGCGTCGCGGAATCGGACGACGACGACGAACTCGCCACGCTGTCGCGCGCCTTCAACGGCATGACCGGCGAAATCGAAAGCCAGCGGCGCGAATTGGTCGAAGCGAACCGCCAGATCGAAAACCGCCGCCGCTTCACCGAAGCCGTGCTCGGCGGCGTGTCGGCGGGCGTGGTCGGCCTCGACGAAGGCGGCCATGTCGCTTACCCCAATCTTTCCGCGTCGCATCTGATCGGCGTCGATCTCGACGCGCGCTTGGGGCAGCGGCTTGGCGAGATCGTGCCCGAATTCGCGCCGTTGATCGAACAGGCGCGCGCCAATCCCGACAAGCCGGCGAGCGGCGAAATCCATATCGCGCGCGAAGGGCAGCGGCGCACCTTCTCCGTGCGCGTGGCGCAGACGCGATTGGGCGACGGCACGCTCGGCCTCGTCGCCACGTTCGACGACGTGACCGATCTGGAAGCGGCACAGCGCAAAGCCGCATGGTCGGACGTGGCGCGGCGCATCGCGCACGAGATCAAAAATCCGCTCACGCCCATTCAGCTTTCGGCCGAACGGTTGAAGCGCAAATATCTGTCCGAGATCAAATCGGACCCCGAGACGTTCCGCCTGTGCACCGACACGATCGTGCGCCAAGTCGGCGATATCGGCCGCATGGTCGACGAATTCTCCGCCTTCGCGCGCATGCCGGCCCCCAAGATGGCGGAGGAGGACGCGGTCGATCTCGTCCGCCACACCGCGTTCCTTCAGCAAACCGCGCGCACCAATATCGAATGGGTCATCGATCTGCCCAAAGCGCCGCTGCGCGTGCGTCTCGATCCGCGCCAGATCGGTCAGGCGTTGACCAATTTGTTGCAGAACGCCGTCGATGCGATCGATGGGCGCGATGGCGCCGATCTGCCGCGCGGGCGCGTCGAAGTGCGTTTGGGGCGCGACGAGGCGGGGCGGCCTTTCGTCGCGGTCGGCGACAACGGCAAGGGTTTGCCCAAGGAAAACCGCGACCGATTGACCGAACCTTACGTGACGACGCGCGCGAAAGGCACGGGGCTCGGCCTCGCGATCGTCAAGAAGATCATGGAAGATCATGGCGGTGCCGTCATTCTTGCGGATCGCGAAGGCGGCGGCGCCGTGGTGACGCTGCAATTTCCTTCCGACAGCGCGAGGGAATAAGATGGCGCTTCCGCTCGATTCCGGATTCCGGTAAACCCGATTCATGTCCCACGACATTCTGATCGTCGACGACGAGGCCGATATCCGGATGCTGATCGGCGGCATCCTGGAAGACGACGGCCAACAAACGCGCGGTGCGGGGGATTCGACCTCCGCGCTCGAAGCGATCCGCGCGCGCCGGCCCAGCCTCGTCGTGCTCGACGTGTGGCTGCAAGGTTCGCCGATGGACGGGCTCGAAGTGCTCGACGTCATCCGTCGCGAACACCCCGACGTTCCGGTCGTCATCATCTCCGGCCACGGCAACGTGGAAATGGCGGTCAGCGCCATCCGCCGCGGCGCCTACGACTTCATCGAGAAGCCGTTCAAGGCCGATCGCCTGCTGCTGGTCGTCCAGCGCGCGATCGAAGCGGCACGGCTGCGCCGCGAGAACGAGGAATTGAAGCTGCGCGCCGGCGGCCCGCCGGAGATCGTCGGCAATTCGGCGGGCATCGTGCAGGTGCGCCAGCAACTGGGCCGCGTGGCGCCGACCGGCAGCCGCGTCTTGCTCGTCGGCCCCGCAGGTTCGGGCAAGGAAGTGGGCGCGCGATTGATTCACTCGCTGTCCAAGCGCGAGACGGGGCCCTTCGTGGTGCTGAACTGCGCCTCGCTTCGGCCCAACGCGATGGAGATCGAGATGTTCGGCATCGAGCCGGGCTCGCCCATCGACGATCCCGACGCGCCCTTGCCCAAGATCGGCGTGTTCGAGAAAGCGCATAACGGCACGCTCTATCTCGACGAAGTCGCCGACATGCCGCTGGAAACCCAGGGCAAGATCGTGCGCGTGTTGCAGGAGCAAAGCTTCGAGCGCGTGGGCGGGCGCGTGCGCGTGCAGGTCGATGTTCGCGTGATCGCGTCGACCAACCGCGATTTGCAGCGCGAGATCCAGGAAGGCCGCTTCCGCGAGGATCTGTTCTATCGCCTCAACGTCGTGCCGATCCGCATGCCGCCCTTGAAGGAGCGGCGCGAGGATATTCCGCTGCTCGCGGCGCATTTCATGGACCGTGCGGCGCAAGCGACCGGCGTGTCGCCGCGCCCGATCGCCGACGACGCCATCGCGACGATGCAAACCCATGATTGGCCGGGCAATGTGCGCCAGCTGCGCAACGTCGTCGAATGGCTGCTGATCATGTCGCCGGGCGAGGCGGGCCAGCCCGTGCGCGCGGAAAACCTGCCGCCCGATCTGGGGGCCGCCGTGCCGACCGCCTTGCGCGGCGAGAACGGCGCCGAGATCATGGGCCTGCCGCTGCGCGAGGCGCGCGAATTGTTCGAGCGCCAGTACCTCATCGCGCAAGTCACCCGCTTCGGCGGCAATATCTCGCGCACCGCCGCCTTCGTGGGCATGGAGCGTTCGGCACTCCATCGCAAGCTGAAGGCGCTTGGCGTGCACGGCGCCGAACGCGAACGCGCCGGCCAGCTCGACGCCTAACCTTCCGAGAGTCCGCAAATGTCCCGTGTCGCCTACGTCAACGGCCGTTATGTCCCGCACCGCGCGGCCGCGGTGCATGTCGAAGATCGCGGCTATCAATTCGGCGACGGCATCTACGAAGTCTGCACCGTGCGCGACGGCGTGCCGATGGAGGAGAAGGGCCATCTCGACCGGCTGGAGCGGTCTTTGCGCGAAATGCGCATCGACATGCCGATGAGCCGGGCGGCGTTTTCGCTGGCCATGCGCGAAACGATCCGCCGCAATCTGGTGACCAACGGCATCGTCTATTTGCAGGTGACGCGCGGCGTGGCGCCGCGCGACCATGCGTTCCCGACCAAGAAAATCCGCCCGGCGGTCGTGATGACCGCGCGTAACGCCAAGGCGCATCCCGCCGCCTGGCTCGAGGATGGCGTCAAGGCGATCACCATGCCCGATATCCGCTGGGGGCGTTGCGACATCAAGACCGTCGGTTTGCTGCCCAATTGCTTCGCCAAGCAAGCCGCGCGCGAAAACGGCGCCTACGAGACGATCCTTTACGACGACAAGGGCGTGGTCACCGAAGGTTCGTCGTCGAACGCCTGGATCGTCACCGAAGGCGGCGCCTTGGTCACGCGCGCCCCGTCGAACGAAATCCTCAATGGTGTCACGCGGCTCGAACTCATCAAGCTCGCCGCCGCCGAAGGTTTGAAGTTCGAGGAACGGTCGTTCACGATGGACGAACTGCGCCGTGCCCGCGAAGTGTTCGTCACCTCGGCCTCGTCCTTCGTAATGCCGGTGACGCAGGTCGACGACAAGACCGTCGCCAATGGCAAACCGGGGGCGGTCGCCACCAAGCTGCGCGCGGCGTTGATGGCGCATATGGACAAGCAAGTGGCGGCAGCGCAGGCGTGAAGCTCGCCAAGCCGCAAGCGGTGCTGTTCGACTGGGACAACACGCTGGTCGACAATTGGGGCGCCATCCGCCACGCGTTGAACGCGGCGTTGCGCGAATTCGATCTGCCCGAATGGTCGCTGGAAGAAACGCATGCGCGCGTGCGCCGCTCGCTGCGCGAAAGCTTCCCCGAGATTTTCGGCGCCGAATGGCAGCGTGCGCGCGCGATTTTCTACAAGGCGTTCGAAGACGGGCATCTCGACGTCCTGAAAATCTGCGACGGGGCGGATGAATTGCTCGACACGCTCGACGTGACGCTTGGCGTCGTGTCGAACAAGCAGGGCAAGCTGCTGCGCCGCGAGGCCGATCATCTCGGCTGGACGCCCAAATTCCACCGGCTGGTCGGGGCGAGCGACGCCAAGCGCGACAAGCCCGACCGCGCGCCCTTCGATATGGCCATGGAAGGCCTGGAAATCCCCCTGGGACCGCAGGTGTGGTACGTGGGTGATACCGGCCTTGATATGCAAGCCGCGCATGCTATATCCGGGGTGCCCATTCTCGTAGGGAATGGGATGGGGGATGATGCGCTGTTAACGCGGTATCCCCCTGCCTTGCGGGTGCCCGATCTTCGGGCCTTGCGGGCGATCTGGCGGGAACTCGGGCTGTAACGCGCCCTCGTTCAGCCTAGATTAACGGCTAGATGTTCTTTTTGAGGGGGGTGCGGCCTTCGCATCCCGTGTTGCAGCAATGGCCCTTCGCAAACCCCCGGCGGAAACACCGGCAAGCGGGAGCCCAACCAAGAAAGGCAATGACGATATGTCTGCCGATAAGACCCAGAACGTGCAGGATGTGTTTCTCAACCATATCCGCAAGAACAAGACCCCCGTGACGATCTTCCTGGTGAACGGCGTGAAGCTGCAGGGCATCGTGACGTGGTTCGACAATTTCTCCGTGCTGCTGCGCCGCGACGGCCACAGCCAGCTCGTCTACAAGCACGCGATCTCCACCGTGATGCCCACGGGCCCGATCGCGCTGTTCGAAGGCGATAAGGAAGGGGCCGAAGGCTGAGCCGCGGTTCCAAGAAGAAACCCGACGCTCCCGACGAAACGGTCGAGGACGGCGCGCCCGAAGATTTCGCGGCGCGCAAGGTGGAGGGGCTTGCCCTCGTCGTGCACCCCGCGCTCAAAAAGCGCGGGGCCGACGCGGCGGCGGAAAACCGCACGCCCGAAGACAAGCTGGAAGAAGCCTGCGGCCTCGCGCGCGCGATCGATCTGAAGATCGCGCATGCCGAGGTCGTGCGCTTGGCCGCGTTCCGGCCGTCCACCTTGATGGGCGAGGGCGTGGTCGAACGCCTTGCCGAGGTGATCAAAGAGAACGGCATCGCCGTCGCGATCATCGATAGCCAACTCGGCCCCGTGCAGCAGCGCAATCTCGAGAAAGAGCTGCAGTGCAAGGTCATCGACCGCACGGGTCTGATCTTGGAAATCTTCGGCACGCGCGCGCGCACCGCCGAAGGCCGCTTGCAGGTCGAACTCGCCCAGCTCACCTATCAGCGTTCGCGCCTGGTGCGGACCTGGAGCCATCTTGAACGCCAGCGCGGCGGCTTCGGCTTCTTGGCCGGCCCCGGCGAAAGCCAGCTCGAAAGCGATCGCCGCCAGATCGGCGACAAGATCATCCGCTTGAAGAAGGAACTGGAGGAGGTGAAGCGCACGCGCGCCCTTCACCGCAAGGCGCGTGCGCGCGTGCCTTATCCGGTCGTCGCACTGGTCGGCTACACCAACGCCGGCAAGTCGACGCTGTTCAATCGCCTTGTTCACGCGCGCGTGCTGGCGGCGGATATGCTGTTCGCGACACTCGATCCCACGATGCGCGCGCTCGCGTTGCCGTCGGGACGCAAGATCATTCTCTCCGACACGGTGGGTTTCGTGTCCGACCTGCCGCACGATCTGGTCGCGGCGTTCCGCGCCACGCTCGAAGAAGTGCTCGCCGCCGATATCGTGCTGCATGTGCGCGATGTGTCGCATCCCGAAAGCGAATCCCAAGCCAAGGACGTGCGCACGGTGCTGACCGAGCTTGGCCGGGCGGGCGAAGGCGAAGATCGTTTCGTCGAGGTCTACAACAAGCTCGATCGGCTCGATCCCGAAGCACGCGAAGTATGGATTGCGCGTGCGTCCCGCGAGGACGATGCGGTTTGCGTCTCGGCCCTGACGGGCGAGGGCGCCGACGATCTGCTCCAACATATCGACAAGCGTTTGGCCGCGTCGCGCCAGACGGTCGAATACGATTTGCCTTACGGCGACGGCGCCTCGCTCGCATGGCTGCACGAGCACGGGCAGGTGTTCGAGGAACGCCAGGAAGACGACCATCTACATGTCGTCGTGGCGCTTGATCCCGCCGACCGGCAGCGTTTCGAACATCGGATGAAGGCCGCGACATGACGGGACGCGAATTGCCGCCGATCGAATTGCGCCCGCGCGATCTGACGCGCTGGAAGCGATCCGCGACCGGCGTCGATTACGTCCATGTCTTCAAATCGCCCGAGCCCGGCCCGACGGTGATGACCGTGGCATTGACCCACGGAAATGAATTTTGCGGCGCCGAGGCGTTGCACTGGGCGCTGGATCTCGGCTTGCGGCCCGCGCGCGGCACCTGGATCGTCGCCTTCGCCAATGTGAAGGCCTATCAAAGCTTCAAGGCGGAGGCGCCGCTCGACTCCCGCTTCGTCGATCGCGACATGAACCGCGTGTGGCGCGACGATTGGATCGACGGCGAAGGCACGCACGAGGCGATCCGTGCCGGCGAGCTGCGCCCCTTCGTGCGCCAAGCCGATTATCTGCTCGATATTCATTCGACGAGTTTCGCGAACCGGCCGTTCTTCGTCGGGCGCAATCTGCCGCGCGTGCGCGCGTTCGCGGAGAAGCTCGCCTATCCGCCGTCCATGCTTTTGCAGAACGGTTCGTTCGACGGCAAGGTGATGGTCGAGTACGGCGCGTTCGGCGACGCGAATGCCCAGCCGACGGCGTTGGTCGTCGAATGCGGCGCGCATTTTCTGAAGGCGACCGTGACGGTCGCCAAGCACACGCTGATTTCGTTCCTCGAAGCGACCGGCATGCTGGAGCCGGAAGTCGCGCGCCGCCTGAAGCCCGCCGTGCCGGTGGCCGAAACGGGCGTCTATACGATCGAAAGCGTGCATGTCGCCAAGCACGAAGACCTCAAATTCCTCGCCCCCTATGAAGGGTTCGAGGAAGTGACGGCGGGTACGATCATCGCCATGGACGGACCCGATCCGGTCGTAGCACCCTTCGACCGCTGCACGATTCTGTTCCCCAAGGCGCAGCCGCGCCAGGGAAGGGAACTGGTTACGCTCGGCAAGCGGATCGATTAACTTATATTTTTCAAAGTCTTAATTTCTTTTTTGACAGGGTGGGGTGGTCTCCCCTACAACCCTGGCACTCGTCGGAGGGGACTGCTAACAGGCGCGCCCCCGGCGAGCGTCAATCGCGCGATGCGCAGGAGAGACCATATGAAGTTCAAGCCTTTGAACGATCGCGTTCTGGTCGAAGCCCTCGACCAAGAGACCAAGACCAAGGGGGGGATCATCATCCCCGACACCGCCAAGGAAAAGCCCCAGCAGGGCAAGGTCATCGCGGCGGGCCCCGGTGCCCGCACCGAAGCCGGCACGTTGCTGCCGATGGGCGTGAAGGCCGGCGACAAGATCCTGTTCGGCAAGTGGTCGGGCACGGAAGTGAAGGTCGACGGCAAGGATCTCCTGATCATGAAGGAATCCGACATCCTGGGCGTGATCGAGTAAGCGCGTCCCGCGCACTCGATACCTCCAATCAACGTAAAGGACAGATCCAATGGCAGCCAAAGACGTTAAATTCGGCGGCGACGCCCGCGCGCGTATGCTGCGCGGCGTCGACATCCTGGCCGACGCGGTCAAGGTGACGCTGGGCCCGAAGGGCCGCAACGTCGTCATCGACAAGGCCTTCGGCGCGCCGCGCATCACCAAGGACGGTGTGACGGTCGCGAAGGAAATCGAACTGGCCGACAAGTTCGAGAACATGGGCGCCCAGATGGTGCGCGAAGTGGCCTCGAAGACCAACGACGCGGCCGGCGACGGCACGACGACGGCGACCGTTCTCGCCCAGGCGATCGTGCGCGAAGGTGCCAAGTCGGTTGCGGCCGGCATGAACCCGATGGACCTGAAGCGCGGCATCGACATCGCCGTCGAGAAGGTCGTCGAGGACCTCAAGAAGCGTTCGAAGAAGATTTCGACGTCGGACGAAGTCGCCCAGGTCGGCACGATTTCCGCCAACGGCGAAAAAGAAATCGGCGCGATGATCGCCAAGGCGATGCAGAAGGTCGGTAACGAAGGCGTCATCACGGTGGAAGAGGCCAAGAGCCTCGAGACCGAACTCGACGTCGTCGAAGGCATGCAGTTCGATCGCGGCTATCTGTCGCCGTACTTCGTGACCAACGCGGACAAGATGACGGTCGAGCTCGAAAGCCCGTACATCCTGATCCACGAAGCCAAGCTCTCGTCGCTGCAGCCGTTGCTGCCGGTGCTCGAAGCGGTCGTCCAGACGGGCAAGCCGCTGCTGATCATCGCCGAGGAAGTCGAAGGCGAAGCGCTGGCGACCCTGGTCGTCAACAAGCTGCGCGGCGGCCTCAAGGTCGCGGCCGTCAAGGCGCCGGGCTTCGGCGATCGCCGCAAGGCGATGCTGGAAGACATCGCGATCCTGACGTCGGGTCAGGTCATCTCGGCCGATCTGGGCATCAAGCTCGAGACCGTGTCGTTGGACATGCTCGGCCGCGCCAAGAAGGTGTCGATCGACAAGGACAACACCACGATCGTCGACGGCTCGGGCAAGAAGAAGGACATCGAAGCCCGCTGCAATCAGATCAAGGCGCAGGTCGAAGAGACGACCTCCGACTACGATCGCGAGAAGCTGCAGGAGCGTCTGGCGAAGCTGGCGGGCGGCGTTGCCGTCATCCGCGTCGGCGGCGCCACCGAAGTCGAGGTCAAGGAGCGCAAGGATCGCGTCGACGACGCGATGCACGCGACCAAGGCCGCTGTCGAAGAAGGCATCGTGACGGGCGGCGGTTCGGCCCTGCTCTACGCGACGCGTTCGCTCGACGGTCTCAAGGGCGCCAACCACGACCAGCAGGTCGGCATCGACATCATCCGTAAGGCGTTGCAGACGCCGGCGCGCCAGATCGCGCTGAACGCGGGTGCGGACGGTTCGCTGATCGTCGGCAAGCTGCTCGAAGGCAAGAACGAGAAGATCGGCTTCAACGCCCAGACGGGCGAATACGTCGACATGATCAAGGAAGGCATCATCGACCCGACCAAGGTCGTGCGCTTGGCCCTCCAGGACGCGTCGTCGGTCGCGGGTCTCCTCATCACGACCGAAGCGATGGTCGCCGAGCGTCCGAAGAAGGAAGAGCCGATGCCCGCACCGGGCGGCGGTGGCGGCATGGGCGGCATGGACTTCTAAGAAGTCCGGCCTCTCAAGGCTGAAAGACGAGCGGGGCGGAAGGGCAACCTTCCGCCCCGTTTCTTTTGGGGAGCAAGAAGGAATAGGTAGTAGTTTTTGATTAAAAAATTTATATATATAATATAAATTCTATCATCGATGAATGAGGGGGCGAATGAAAAAGGAAATAGAAATTACGGCTCACTCTGTTTCAATCCGAAAGTGCATCTCTGAACTTGAGAGTGCTCTTGCGGATCGACGGCTTCCGAGATCAAGCGGAAAATTGCGTGCGGAGTATCATGAGAAATTGCGTGAGGTATTCGAGGATATTGCCGAGCGGTGGTACAAAAAAGGATTCAAGCGCGCTCATAAAGTACTTTTCGATCTGGGTAAGACAAAAAAGAAGAACCTTCAAAAGACAATGACTATGAAATCAAAGTTTTTTAGATCAGGTGAGTTGGAAGTTGATCTGGATAGCCAGATCAAAGAAATGTCTGTCTAGTTTGAAGTTATTGAGTATGTCGGTTCATGGACGGGTGGCATGGACTTCTAAGAAGCCCCGCCTCTCAAAAACTCATGAAGGCGCGGCGCAGGAGGGTACCCTTCCGCCCCGTTTCTTTTGCAGAAATATGGACTTCAGTATCTGCGGGTCTTGGTTCCAAATTCACTTCAGCGGCTCATACGCGGTCTTGCACTCACCACCAGAACTCTGCGCCTGAGTAGCAGGCATACCGAGCGCGCCGCACCAGAATCCTGCGTTGTCGTCGAAAGCCTGATACCGGCAACTGCTGCATCTGTCTTCTACGGCTGAGATGTTGATTTGCTCATCATCAACTTGGGTTTCGATGTTCTCATCGAAGCCTTGATGCAATTTTCTGTGGCAGTCAGCGCACACTGCGACCAAGTCAAAAAGCATTTCATTGAAAATTCGCTTATAATTTAGATGATGCACTTCTTCCGCTGCTGCAATTCCACAGCCTTCGCAAACTCTTTTCGCTCGAATGAGTACCCTTTCTCGTTTTTCCTTCCAGACAGGTCCAGCCAAATATTTGTCGTATTCCTTTTGCCGATCGGTTCGTGTTTGCCTCTGTAAATTTTCGTGCTTTCGATAAATAGCGTTTCTTTCGATTCGTCTTTTTTCAAGGTAGTTCTTTCTCAGGTCAATATTCGCATCAGGTAGCTGGCCAGTTATCAACTTTTGAGAGATTGCCTGGCTCGCTGGCTCTCCGCAAACTTGGCACTGATCCTTAATCTGAGTGCCCCCACCGGATACGGAATATCTGACACGCTTGGTGACCTCGTGGAGGCAGAGTTGCTTGTCAAACTCTTGAATCTCATTCTGGAACTCCGGCGTTGATCGGAGTTCTAAATTCTCTCCTGTTATCAGATCCTTATACGGCATCGCATTGCTCCGTATTTCCAAATGGCACGGGTCTGTAATTTCGATTCGGCTCAGTATAACAACGGCTGCGTCTCACAATAAAACGAGCAAACTTGACGCACGCATTGTCCCGACACATGCGCGAAACGCGCGGCGGCCCCCGGTCAGCCATGCAGCCCACGCGCTTGTTGGAGTAGACCGGTCTATATAATAACGACCGGGTCATGGCCCGACCCCGGATTCCCGACGAGACTTCTCCGCGCACGGATATGCTGCGCGCCGCCACGCGGCTGCTGCGCCAAGGCGGGCTCGCGGCCGCGGGCATCAATCAGATCGTGGCCGAGAGCGGCGCCCCCAAGGGCTCGCTCTATTATTTCTTCCCCGACGGCAAGACCCAGATCGCGCGCGAGGCGCTGGCCGCCTATCGCGACGTGGCGGTCGAACGCTATCGCGCGCGCGCGCAAGGCTGCCGCACGCCCGAAGCGGCGGTGCGCGCGTTTTTCGAGATGGGGGCGGAAGCCTCGCTGAAGAACGATTACCGGATGAGCTGCCCGGCGGGTGCGGTCACGCTCGATCTCGATCCCGCCAGCGAAGCGTTGCGCGAACCCTGCCAGGACGTATTCGTCGCGTTGATCGACGCGGTCGACGCAGCGCTTCACCCCATCCCGAAAGCCAAGCGCCGCGATCTCGCGGGACTGATCGTCTCGACGATGCAGGGCGCTTATATCCGTGCG
Organism: Tagaea sp.; assembly: GCA_965228135.1. Classification (GTDB taxonomy): domain Bacteria; phylum Pseudomonadota; class Alphaproteobacteria; order CACIAM-22H2; family CACIAM-22H2; genus Tagaea. The sequence goes on along the minus strand of OZ245798.1, from coordinate 1,082,761 downwards.
CGCGCCGCGCGCGACGTGTCGCCCTTCCGCGAGGCGGGCGAGAACCTCGCCGCGCTTGCCAAAATGCTCACGCCTTCTCCCCGGAATCCGGCCCCCCGCAAAGGAAAATGACGATGTTCGAAGTCCGGAAATTCTCCTTCAACACCGTGCTGATCTGCGGCGCCGTGATCCTGACGCTGCTGATGGGCTTGCGTCAGTCGATGGGCCTGTTCCTCGCCCCCATGACGATGGAGCTGCATGTCGGCCGCGAGGTCTACGCGTTCGGCCTGGCGGTTTCCAATCTGCTGTGGGGCTTCGCGGGCCCGTTCGCGGGCATGCTCGCCGACAAATACGGCACGGGCCGCATGGTGCTGGTCGGCGGCGCGCTTTACGTCGCCGGGTTCTTCGCGCTGTCGGGCGCGCAAGATGGCAATCTCATCATGCTCGGCAACGTATTGCAGGGTTTCGCGATGGCGGGGGCGGGGTTCTCGATCATCCTGGGTGCGGTGGGCCGCGCGGCCCCGCCGGAAAAACGTTCTTGGGCGTTGGGCATCGTCTCGGCGGGCGGGTCGTTCGGCCAATTCGCCTTCGTGCCTTACGCGAGCTATTTCCTGTCGGCTTACGATTGGCGCATGGCGCTGTTCGTGCTGGCGTTCACGGCCTTGGCCATTCTGCCGCTGGCGCGCGGCGTGGCGGGGTTTGCGGCACCGCCGGCGTTGCGTGGTGCCCAGACGGCGGGCGAGGCCCTCAAAGAAGCGATGGGCCATTCCGGCTTCTGGCTGCTGACCATCGGCTTCTTCGTCTGCGGTTTCCAAGTCGTGTTCGTCGCGGTGCATCTGCCCGCTTACGTCGCCGACAAGGGTTTGGAATCGTGGTCGGCCGCCTGGGCGCTCGCCCTCGTGGGCTTGTTCAACATCGTCGGCACCTATACGGCCGGCGTGATGGGCAACAAAGGCCGCAAGAAATTCCTGCTCGCGGGCATCTATCTCGCGCGCTCGGCGGTGTTCGTGCTGTTCCTGGTGACGCCGGTCAGCGAGATCACCGTGCTGATCTTCGGTGCTGCGTTGGGCCTGTTCTGGCTGTCGACCGTGCCGCTGACCTCGGGCCTCGTCGCGCAGATTTTCGGCACGACTTGGATGTCGATGCTCTACGGCATCGTCTTCCTGTCGCACCAAGTCGGCAGCTTCCTCGGCGCGTGGCTGGGTGGTAAATTCTTCGACATGTACGGCAATTACGACATCGTGTGGGGCATCTGCGTGGCGCTGGGCTTCGTCGCAGCGGCACTGCATTGGCCGATCAAGGACGCGCCGATGGCGCGCCTTGCGGCACCGGCATAAGCGCAATGCACGGCTCCGCCAAAGCTTTCGGCTTCGCCGCCCTCGGGATCGTTTTCCTGGGGGCGGTCGGGCTGTGGCTGACGCGCGGGCCGGCGATCGTCACCGATCTTTGGACTGTTCTCTGCCTTTGACGCGCGCCGCCGCCCGGCTATAGTCCGCCCGCTTTTCGAAAATTTCGGGGGAAGAAACGGCTATGGCGAAGCTCGCATTTTTGGGCATGGGCGTGATGGGTTTTCCGATGGCGGGCCATTTGAAAAAGGCCGGCCATGACGTCGTCGTCTACAACCGCAGCGCCAAGAAGGCGCAAGATTGGGCCGCCAAGCATGGCGGCGGCACGGGCGCCACGCCGGCGGAAGCCGCGAAGGGTGCGGACATCGTTCTCGTGTGCGTGGGCAACGACGACGATCTGCGTTCGGTGATCTACGGCGACAACGGCGCGTTGGCGGGCATGAAATCCGGCACGATCCTGGTCGATCACACGACCGCTTCGGCCGAAGTGGCGCGCGAGATTTACGCCCAAGCCAAGAAGAAGGGGATCGGCTTCCTCGACGCGCCCGTGTCGGGCGGCCAGGCGGGGGCTGAGAACGGCCAGCTCGGCATCATGGTCGGCGGCGACGACGACGTGTTCGCCAAGGCCGAGCCCGTGCTCAAGATCTACGCCAAGGCGCTGTCGCTGATGGGCCCGGTCGGTTCGGGCCAGCTCACCAAGATGGTGAACCAGATCTGCATCGCCGGTCTCGTCCAGGCGCTGTCCGAAGGCATGAATTTCGCGATGAAGGCGGGGCTCGATACCGAGAAGGTGCTGTCGGTCATCACCGCCGGTGCGGCCGGTTCGTGGCAGATGTCCAACCGCGCCAAGACGATGGTGCAGGGCAAATTCGATTTCGGCTTCGCGGTCGATTGGATGCGCAAGGATTTGTCGATTTGCCTCGACGAAGCCAAGCGCAACAAGGCGCGTCTGCCGGTGACCGCCTTGGTCGATCAGTTCTACGCGACCGTGCAGGCGCGCGGCGGCGGGCGCTGGGACACGTCCTCGCTCATCCATCTGCTCGCGAAGGAATAAGCCGTCCTCGTCATCCCGGGCAAGCCGACGCTCGGCCGGGGTGACGGCGGGTTCAAAGCGACGCCGCGAGACCGGGCGGCGCAAAGAGTCGCGGCGCGGCGTCGCGAAGGATTTCGCGGTCGCGCCGTTTGATTTCGTGCTTGTCGAGGAATATGTCGATGCGTGCGACGGCATCGACGATGTCGGCGTAGATCGCTTCGGCCTCGCGCCGCGCAAGGCCGAACGCGCCATGCGATTGGAACATCGCCGCTGGGTCGTTGGTTTCGCCGGCGCCGGGGGCCGCCCGCATGACGGGAAACGCCATGCGGTTCGCGACGACGTCGAACACCGGCGACAGACGCCAGCGCCGCCCGTCGCCGATGAAGGCGTGGTTGCGTAAATGGTCGTCGGTGTTGCCGATGAAGCCGTTGACCAGCATGCGGCGAAACAAATCGGCTTCGCAAGGTTCGATCCCGGCGCGCCGCGCGGCGGCGGCGAGTTCGGCGTAGGTCGCGTCGGTGCGATAATCCGTGTAAGGCTGGCGCAACAGCGTTGCGGCACTCATATAGGCCAAGCGCTTGCCATCGCGTCGGTCGAAGCGCTCGACAAACAGCGCGCTATGTCCGGCGATGCGGCGCACATGGAAGTCGGGCGTCTCGATTTTCGCGGTCCGCGCGATATCCAGGCAAAGCGCTTCGATGCGCGGTTCGTCGAAGCGGTCGCCCTCGGCGGGGACTTTGACGATCCATTCGCGCCCGTCGTGACGGACACGTGCTTTGGGCCGGGCGCCGCCGATATCGGAACTCGATCGGAACAAGGCGCGCAGTTGCGTCGGGTTCGCTTCGTCCTTGTCGGCGGCGATGGCGGCGGCGACCAGATCGTCGATCGTTTCGTGCCCTTGCGCCAGTTCGAGCGTGGCGCTTGCGTCGGGTATCCATCGTTCCGGTCGATCCGGTGTCGGGCCGCAGCTTATGAATCCCGCGCGTTCGTCGCCGCATGCGGCAAGCTGCTCTGCGACGCCGAAAACTTGTGCGGGGAACGCACGTTTGAGAATCGACAAGCCCCAGCCGCCCGGGATCGAATCGTAGAAGGCGAGGGGTGCTTCATTCGGCGCGCCATCGAAGCCGCGCGCGCGTACCGGCAGATCGACGGGAACGAGCGGCGGGTACTTCGCGTCGATCCACGATCTCGCATATGTGAATATGCCGAGCCTTTTTGTGCGGCCTTGAAAGACAAGTTCGCCAGCCGGTACCGCTTCGCCTTTGATCTCGGCGAAGACGACCAGGCGATCGATCCGGCCGTCAGAAATTCGCCACTTCATGGCGGGGCCTCGCGCGCTGGCGGCCGAGATCCTGTTCGATCAATTCGCCGTCGGTATCGACGGCGAGGATATCGCCCAGCCGTTCGGCCATGCCAAAAACGCCGAGGATTTTGACGATCGTGCCGATCGACGTGCCGGGCGCACCGGTTTCGGCCGCCGCCACAGCCTTACGGCTTAAATGCGCGCGTTCAGCGACGTCCAGCTGGGTTAGATTCCGCCGCAGCCGCGCCAACCGCAGCCGGCGCGCGACAACCTTCATCGCCTCGGTTTCGAACGGGGCAAAGTCCGGGCTCTTGGCTATGCGATCTATAGGTCTCATAACGACACATAATGTGTCGTTTAGGAGGCTTTATGTCAAGTCAAAGTGTCGCGACCAGTGCGGGCAATTCGTCCATATGCCGGAAGACACGCGTGGCCAAGGCGGCCAGCTGGTCTTCCGGGGTGTGGTTCGCCCCGGCATAGGCGAGCGATTTCATCCCCGCCGCGCGTGCCGCTTCCAGCCCCACCAGCGTATCCTCGATCACCAGACATTCGGCGGGGGCTGCCCCCATCGTCTTGGCGGCGAACAGGAACAGGTCGGGCGCGGGCTTGCCGTGCTTGACCATCGTCGAGCTGAAGCAGCTTCCGTCGAAGAATTTATCGAGGCCCGCGATCGACAGGCTTTTGGCGATGCGTGTGGGATCGCTCGACGACGCCACGCAACGCGCGAAGGGCAGGGCGGCGATCGCCTTCGCCACACCCGCGACCGGCTTCAATTCGGTTTCGTAAGCGGCGAGAGTTTCTTCGCGGCACACACGCTCGAATTCCGGCGGCAACGCGATGCCGAAATTGTCGCGCACATCGGCGACCGTGTAGCCCATCTTGCGGCCGATATAGCGGCGCATCGACGTGTCGTAATCGATGGGCACGCCCGCCGCGACGAGATGCTTGTGCATGATCCGATTGGCGATCGGCTCGGAATCCACCAGCACGCCGTCCATATCGAAAACCAGGAGGGCGGGTTTCATCCCGCGATCTTCGCCGGGTCGCGCCACGTGAAGCGCAGGATCGGCGCCGAGGTGCCGTCCTTGAACGCGTAGATGCCGGCATCGGCTTCTTCGCCGCCCATACGGCGATAGAACGCGACCGCGTTCGTATTGTCCTTGTAGACGGTCAGATACATCGGCGTGCCGGGCACGCGCTCCGCGACCCAGCGTCCCGTCGCGGCGATCAACGCGCGACCGATGCCGCCGCGCTTCAAATTCGGGCGGACATGCAGATTGTCGAGCAGCACGCCATGCGCATCGTTCGGCAGAATGGCGGCACAGGACATGCCCAGCGCCAAGCCGTCGCTATCGCGCACGATCAGCAGCACGGTCTTCGCGGGATCCCATTCCTTCGCGCGGCCCGACCACACGGTTTGGCGGTCGTTAGCGCAATCGTTTTCGAGATAGGCGTCCGACACGATGCCGCGATAGGCGGTCTTCCAGCTAAGCGTGTGCAGCTCGGCGGCGTCTTGCCAGCCGGCCGCACCGGCATCGACGATCTTCCAGTCCATATTTCCCCCGGAGTTTTTTCTTAATTGCGCGCGCGCTTCAAATCGCGCTCATGCGCGGCGGCGGCGATCTGCGGACCTTGCAGATTGCGCCGATAGACTTGAACGTTCTCCATGATGCGCTGGACGTAATTGCGCGTTTCCTCGAACGGAATCATCTCGATCCAGTCGATCGCGTCGACATTCGCTTCGCGCGGATCGCCGGAATTGCGCATCCATTCGCGCGCACGCCCCGGCCCCGCGTTATAGGCGGCGGCGGCCAGCACATAGGACCCGCCGAAATCCTCGACCATCTGATTGAGGAACGCGCGGCCCAAGCGGATATTGTAGGCGGGATCGAACAGGCGCGCGTCGGTATGCGTGCCCAGCGTGCCTTCCGCCTTCGCGACCGCGCGCGCGGTGGACGGCATCAACTGCATCAACCCGCGCGCACCGGCGCGACTGGTGACGCGGCTTTCGAACTGGCTTTCCTGGCGGATGATCGCGTAGGTCAGCGCACGCTCCGGCTTCTCGCCCGTCAGCGGCACGACCGGCCAGCCGAGATCGGAGAGCTGCACCCCCGCGGCTTGCGCCGAGCGCTTGCCCGCGAGCACCGCCCAATCGCTGCGGCCCAATTGGATCGCGAGCTCGGACACAAGGGCGTGTTCGCTGGGCGTCTTGGCGACGCTCGCCATGCGAATCAGCAGCGGGCGAATGCGGTCGTTTTCGTTCGTTTCGCGCAGGATGCGCACGGCGCGCGGCAATTCCGCCGCGTCGAAGGCGCGCCGTTCAGCGACACTGGGGATGATGGGCGCGGGCCATGCGACGCGCGTGCCCAGCGCGTCGAGCCGCGCCATGGCGAGCTGACCGTAATAGGCGGTGTGGAACTGCGCCGCGCGGCCATACCATTCCTTGGCCGCGTCGGGCTGCTTTTGCGCCTCCAGCGTGCGGCCCATCCAATAGGCGCCGCGCGAGCGCGACACGGGCGTGCGCGCCGTATTCGCCAGCCGCTCGAAATAGGGCTTCGCGGTCGCCGGTTCGTTCAATTGGCGTAGCGCGATCCAGCCCGCCAGGAATTCGGCCTCGACGTAATTGGCGCCATGCTCGACGCGCAGCTTGTGATCGCGCACCGCGTCGAACGCTTCGCGCGCCTTGCCCGCGACGATGGAGCGGCGCGCCAGCACCGCACGTTCGGGGAACCAGATTTCCGGCCGTCCCAGATCGGCGGGCAGGGCGGTCAAGATGGCGCGCGCCCCGGTCTCGTCGTTGTTGCGCCGCCGGTTGCGCATCGTTTCGTAGAGCAAGCCCGGATCGTGGCGCAGATTGGCGGGCACGCGATCGAGAATGCGATTGGTGTTGCCGCCCGCGCGCAAACGCATGCGCGTTTCGGCGATCAAGCGGCGATTGGGATCGACCAGACGCAGCATGCGCTTGGCTTCGTCGGTGCGGCCTTCCCACACCAGGCGGTCGAGCCGCGCCCAATGCGCATCGGCGTTCAAATGCTGGCCGAAGCGTTGCAACCAGCGCTGCTGCTGCTGGTCGGTGAACACGCCGGTGGTCCAATAATCGCGGAACGCTTTCACGCCGCGCTCGCGCTGGCCTTGGTTGAGCAGCGCTTCGGCGAAGCGTTGCGCGCCGTCGGGGGTCAGCGGATTGCGCGTGCCATACCAAGCGAGCACGACGCTGTCGTCGACGCGCCGGTCGAGCAGCGCTTCCTCCGCCCGGCGGGCCAGCGTCTCCTGGTTCGGCCAATCGGGATTGCGCTCGGCGAATTGCACGATGTCTTCGAACGTGGCGCCCGACCGCGGCGATTGCAGCTCCAGCCAACGGAACAGTTTCTGCGCGACCGGATTTTGGCCGCGCGCCAGCAGCGTGCGCGCCGCTTCCCAGCGCCCGGCTTCGACGGCGTTGAAAACCTGGGTGTAGAGCTCGCGTTCCTGCGCGTTCAGGACGGGTGCTCCCAGATTGGGGATGCTGCGCACGGTCGCCGCACCAGGGGCGAGCGAGCCGGGCAAATCCGCCGGCGCATCTTTCGCGGCGGTCGCGGCGGCGATCTGCACCAGCGCATCGTCGCCCGACGCGCTCGCGGCGTCGGTGGCGGCAGCGCTTTGTATCGCAACATCCGCCGGCGTTTCGGCGGCTTGCGACGTGCCGCCGGGGGTGACGCCCGTGGTCACGCAGCCGGCGGTCAGAATAAGGGCGATAGCGGCGGTGGACACCGCGAATCGGGACGAAAATGCCATAGCGTGAGTAAAGCGCCGGGCGGTTTCCCAAGCAAGCCGAGGCCGTTGTTGCACATGGCCGGGGGCGGGGCTAACTTGCCCGGCCGTCGCGGGTCCGTCGACCCGCCAAAAATTCCGGCCTGCAGGAGAAATGCCCCCATGTTCAAGGGTTCGTTCGTCGCCCTCATCACGCCGTTTCGCAACGGACAGGTGGACGAGCGCGCCTTTAAAAAACTGGTGGATTGGCAAATCCGGCAAGGCACGCACGGCCTGGTGCCCTGCGGCACGACGGGCGAATCGCCCACGCTGAGCCATGAAGAACACCAAGCCGTGATCGAGATGTGCGTCGCCGCCGCCAAGGGCCGCGTACCCGTGATGGCGGGGACGGGGTCGAACTCGACCGACGAGGCGATCAGCCTGACCAAGCATGCCGAGCAAGTCGGCTGCGACGCGGCGTTGGTGGTGACGCCCTATTACAACAAGCCGTCGCAGGAAGGCCTTTACCGCCACTACGCGGCGATCGCCAAGTCGGTGAAGATTCCGATCTTCATCTACAACATCCCCGGCCGTTGCGCGGTCGACATGTCGGTCGAAACGATGGGCCGCCTTGCGCGCATCAAGAACATCGTCGGCGTGAAGGACGCGACGGGCGATCTGACGCGCCCCGGCTTGCAGCGTTTGGCCTGCGGCCCGGATTTCGTCCAGCTCGACGGCGACGACGGCACGGCGTTGGCCTTCAACGCGACCGGCGGCGTCGGTTGCATTTCGGTCACCGGCAATATCGCGCCCAAGCTCGTGTCGAAATTGCAGGTCGCCTCGCTGAAGGGCGACACCCGGACCGCGCTGAAGCTGCAGGACAAGCTGATGCCCCTGCACAAGGCGCTGTTCGCGGAAACGTCGCCCGGCCCCGTGAAATACGCGGGCTCGCTGCTTGGCATTTGCACCGACGAGGTGCGCCTGCCGCTCGCACCCATCATGGATTCGACGAAGGAAAAGGTCCGCGCCGCGCTGAAAGGCGCCGGCCTTCTGTAATCCCGGATGCCCGCGCCCGAGCAAACCCGCAAGGTCGCGGCCACCAATCGGCGCGCGCGCCACGATTACACGATCGAGTCCACGCTCGAGGCGGGGCTCGTGCTCGTGGGCACGGAAGTGAAATCGCTGCGTATCGGCGGGGCGTCGTTGATGGATGCCCACGCCGCGACGCGCAATGGCGAGCTTTGGCTGCTCGAAGCGCATATCCCGGAATACAAATCCGGGAACCAGTTCAATCACGAGCCCAAGCGCGCGCGTAAATTGCTTGTCGCGAAAAAGGAAATGCAGAAGCTCGCCGGCGCGATCTCGCGCGACGGTATGACGCTCGTCCCCTTGCAGCTTTATTTCAACGGGCGCGGTATCGCGAAGGTCGAACTCGGCCTCGCCAAGGGCCGCAAGAAGGCCGACAAGCGCGAAGCGATCGCCACGCGCGATTGGAAACGCGATCAGGCCCGCCTGCTGTCGCGGCGCAATCGATAGGTTGGTGCCGAGGATGCGCGCGTATATGCCCGCCGGTCTCTACGCCCCCAACACCGCCGTCTTGCAGGATGGCGAATTGACGCTGCGCCCGCTGGTCCCCGAAGACGGCCGCCATTTCGAAGCCTTGCTGGCGGGCGACGAGGCGGGGATCGCGATGACCTCGCATCTGCCCTATCCCTTGTCGGGCCAACAGGCGCGCGAATGGATCGTGCTGCGCACCGGTCCCGGCGGACATGTCTTCGCCGTGCTCGACGCGAAGGGGCAGTTCCTCGGCTCGATGGGGTTCGGCGGCCCCAAGGATGGCGTGCCGGGCTTCGGCTATTGGATCGGCAAGGCGTTCCGCAACCAAGGTATCGCGACGCGCGCGGGCAAGCTTTGCGTGGCGCATGCGCGCAGCTTGGGTGTGCGACGCATGGTGGCGGAAACGTTTCCGGGCAACGAGGCGTCCTACAAAGTTCTGCGCAAGCTCGGCTTCAAAGATGCGGGGCCCGTGGACCGCTTCTATCCGCTGCGCGGCGGCGCGCGGACGCTCAACCTGCATATCCTCGAGATCGTCTAAAACGATCATAACGACAAGAACAATCGGTTGGATCGTTGCGGGCGGCGACGGCATTCTTCTTGGCAAGGAGAAAGCCCATGTTGAAGACCGCCACTTTTGCCGTCGTCCACTTCACCGTCGCCTTCACGGTCGGTTACCTGATCACCGGCAGTTTCGTGCTGGCTTCGGCCGTCGCGTTGATCGAGCCGATGGTGAATACCGTGGCCTATTACTTCCACGAAATCGCGTGGAACCGCTGGGGCGGCAAGCTCCGCGCCGCGGTCAATGTGCAGCCGGAACGCGCCTTGTCCGGACGTTGAACGCGGCCAGGACTGGTGCGATCAGTACCAGGGCCGCGATCAGCACGAAGCGATCGCCGTCGATATTCGCGACGGCGATCCCGGCCAGCGCCCAGACCATCGCGACGACGTACCAGATATTCGCGCGGCCGCTGAAGATCGCGGCAAGCGCGATCGCGGCGGCGGGCAGCAGTGTGGCCAGCGCGTAGATCTCGGGCGACAAGCCGAACGGCGTGGCGCCGACGAAGTTGCGCAGCCAGCTTGTGGTGTTGAGGCACACGGCGGCACTCAGCCAGCCCGCTTGCAGGCCGAACAGCACGGGCAGCGTTTTGTCGCCGTGCGCATCGACATGGCGCCAGCCCAGCAGCGTGGCCGCGAACATGCCGAAGATCAGCGGCAATTGCATGAGCCCCGAGCCCATCACTTGCGTCCACAGCATCCAGACCGTGCCGAACGCGAACATCGCGCCGGCATAAGGCGCGACGCGCCGATAGGCGACGTTCGCCGGATCGCGCCAATAGCGCACGGCGTAGACGAGGCCGAGCACGAAAATCGGGAACCAGATGCCGAACGCGTAGCCGGCCGGCGTTTCGGGGGCGGGCAGGCCCGTTTCGGTGGTGCGCGCGCCGATCTCGCCGCCAAGGCCGGTCAGGCGCGGAAAGAACGGGGCGAGGAATTGCGCGATGGCAAGGACGAGGACGAGGCGGGGCATGATTTCTCTACGCCCGCGCGCGGTCATCGGATCAGCCGAGTTTCGGCAGCAATGCGGCGAACACGGCTTCGAACATCGGCGTCGTCAGACGGCCGGTATTCGTGTTGTAGCGCGAGCAATGATAGCTGTCGGCCAGCACGCGCCCGCCGCCCAGATCGTGCTGCGCGCCATGCGCGAATTTCGCGGCCGACGCTTTGCGGCCCAACGCGGCCAATGCCGCGTCATGCGCCACACGGCCCAGCGCCACGATCGCGCGCAGGTTTTTCATGTCGGCAAGCTCGGCGACCAAAAAGGGGCGGCAGGTCGCGGCTTCCTTCGGCGTAGGTTTGTTTTCCGGCGGCAGGCAGCGCACCGCGTTGGCGATGCGCACGCCGGTTAGCGTCAGCGTGTCGGGGACCCAAGCGCGGTCTTCGCGATCGGCGACGAATTCGCCCGTCGCCAGGCCGAATTTCTTCAGCGTCGCATAGAGCAGATCGCCCGCGTAATCGCCGGTGAAGGGGCGGCCCGTGCGGTTCGCGCCCTTCAAGCCGGGGGCGAGACCGACGATCAGCAGCTTGGCGCCGATCGGCCCGAAACTGGGGACCGGCGCGTTCGACCACGCGGGAAACTTCGCGCGAAGCTCGGTCCGCAGGCCCACGAGGCGCGGGCAGAGCGGGCAGTCGCGCGAAGGCTCGGCGAAGCTCACTCGCGGTTGGTGTCGGCCGGGGTTGGGATGGGTTGCTGCTGCTGGGCGGGCGCGCCGCCGCCGTAACCCGCACCGGTCTGCGGCTGGTGATTGCCGCCGGCCTCGCGCGGACCCTGGCCGCCGCCGCCTTGGCGCGCGATATGGGCGCCGAGTTCCTGCAACTCGATGAACGTATCGGCCTGGCGGCGCAATTCGTCGGAGATCATCGGCGGCTGCGAGCGGATCGTCGACACGACCGAGACGCGCACGCCCCGGCGCTGCACCGATTCGACCAAGCGGCGGAAATCGCCGTCGCCCGAGAACAGCACGACATGGTCGAGGCTGGGGGCGAGGTCCATCATATCGACCGCCAGCTCGATATCCATGGAACCCCGGAAGCGCCGGCGGCCCATATTGTCGGTGAATTCCTTCATCGGCTTCGTCACCATGGTGAAGCCGTTATAGTCCAGCCAATCGACCAGCGGGCGGATCGGCGAATAATCCTGATCTTCGGCCAGGGCGGTGTAGTAGAAAGCGCGGATCAGGCGGCCTTTGCCCTGGAACAATTGCAGGAGCCGCTTGTAGTCGATATCGAAGCCCAGCGCTTTCGCCGCGTTGTAGAGATTCGGTCCGTCGATGAACAACGCCAAACGCTCTTGCGGATAAAACGCCATAACGACTCTCCTTCAAATGTGCCGACGCGAAAATGTTCGAAGCCGGAATGGGGTCTATCTAGCCCGGCGCAACGTTGCGGACAAGCAGCAGGATCGCGAATGATTCTCGTGGCCATCGGCGCCAATCTGCCCGGCAAATTCGCGTCGCCCGCCGATGCGATCGAAGCGGCATTCGTCGAACTCGACCATGCGCCGTTACGCATCCTTGCGCGTTCGCGGATCTACGAAAGCCCGCCTTGGCCGCAGCCCTCGACGCAGCCTTGGTACGCCAATGCGGTCGTGCGGCTGGAGACCGAACTCGGGCCCGAAGCCTTGCTGGCGCATCTGCACGGGGTGGAGCGCGAATTCGGCCGGGTGCGGGGCGTGCTCAACGCCGCGCGCACGCTCGATCTCGACCTGATCGACTATGACGGCAAGGTCCAAAACGGGCCGCCGATCCTGCCCCATCCGCGCATGGCGGACCGGGCGTTCGTCTTGTTTCCGCTGGCTGAAATCGCCCCGGATTGGCGCCATCCGGTCCTGGGCCGCCCGATTTCCAGCCTGATCGCCGGGCTCCCGCCGGAAACCATCTGTCGGCCCATTAAGCCAAGGGGTTGAACCGGCGGCAAATTTCCGGCTTTTCAGGGATTGTCTTGCAGCGCGGTAGCCTCTATATTCCTTAGCCCTTTCCAAGGATTTCTATCCGTTGAGCCGGAGTGCCGAATGGCCCGCGTAACCGTTGAAGATTGCGTCGTCAAAGTTCCCAACCGCTTCGAGCTCGTCATGCTCGCGGCCCAGCGCGCGCGCGAAATTTCGGCGGGCTCGCCGCTGACGGTCGAGAAGGACAACGACAAGAACCCGGTCGTCGCTTTGCGCGAGATCGCGGACGATTCGTTGGCGCTCGATAACCTCCGCCAGTCGCTGATCCAGGGCCTGCAGCGCCAGGTCGAAAGCGAAGAGCCGGAAGACGACGCGATGGAACTGCTCGCGGCCGATCGCGATGTCGCCGGCGTGCCGGAAGACGCGGCGATGGACGGCATCGAAGACGAAATGGATATCGAAGACGCCGACACGGTGAAGACCGACGTTGCCGCGGCGGACGACGCGGCGGTCGAAGAGTAACCGGCGGGCGGGGATTTGGGCCCCGACGGCACCACAGAGACCCAAGCACCGCCGATCGAAGGCGGTACTGACGCGCGGGGTGCGACGGACATGATTGCCGTCGCACCCGCCGCGTCCGTCGAGGCGCCGCGCAAAGCGCGTCCGCCGATGATGCGCGCCTTCGAACTGGTCGAGCGCGTCAAAGCCTACGATCCCGACGCCGACGAAGATCTGATCAACCGCGCCTATGTCTTCTCGATGAAGGTGCATGGCGCGCAGACGCGCGCCTCGGGCGATCCGTATTTCTCGCACCCGCTGGAAGTCGCGGGCATCCTGACGACTTTCAAGCTCGACACCGCGTCGATCGTGACGGCGCTGCTGCACGACACGGTCGAGGATACGCTGACCTCGATCGACGAGATCGAGCGCGTGTTCGGGCCGGAGATCGCGCGCCTCGTCGACGGCGTGACCAAGCTTTCGCGTCTCGAACAACAAGCGCAATCCGATCGCGCCAAGCAGGCGGAGAATTTCCGCAAGCTGCTGCTGGCGATGTCGGCCGATATCCGCGTGCTGCTGGTGAAGCTCGCCGACCGTCTGCACAACATGCGCACGATCGGCTTCATTCCGAAGCCCGAGAAACGCCAGCGCATCGCGCGCGAAACGATGGATATCTATGCGCCGCTCGCCGAGCGCATCGGTATGCGCCGCGTGCAGGAGGAGCTCGAGGATCTCGCCTTCTCGCAGATCAATCCCGACGCGCGCGAATCCATCGTCACGCGGCTGCAGCATCTGCGCGCGCGCGGCGGCGACGTGGTCAGCCGCGTGGCCGAACACATCGCCGGCGTGCTGAAATTCGAAGGGCTGAACGCCCAAGTCTCCGGCCGCGAGAAGACGCCCTATTCGATCTGGCGCAAGACCCAGCGCAAGAACGTGGCGTTCGAGCAATTGTCGGACATCATGGCCTTCCGCGTGCTGGTCGACGACGTGACCGAATGCTATCGCGCACTGGGCGTCGTGCATTCGCATTGGCGCGTCGTGCCCGGGCGCTTCAAGGATTACATCTCCGTCGCCAAGCCCAACGGCTATCGCTCGCTGCATACCGGCATTTTCGGGCCCGAAGGCCAGCGCATCGAAATCCAGATCCGCACGCGCGACATGCACGACGTCGCCGAATTCGGCGTCGCGGCGCACTGGTCCTATAAGGACGGCCGACCGATCGCCGAGACCGGGGCCGCGGCCAAAGACGGCGGCCAATATCGCTGGCTGCGCGAACTTCTCGATATCCTGGAGCACACCTCGAACCCCGAGGAATTCCTCGAGCATACGAAGCTCGAGATGTACCAGGATCAGGTCTTCTGCTTCACGCCCAAGGGCGATCTGATCGCGCTGCCGCGCGGTGCCACGCCCGTCGACTTCGCCTATGCCGTGCACTCGGCGGTCGGCGATCATTGCGTGGGCGCCAAGATCAACGGCCGCATGATGCCGCTGCGCACGGCGTTGTCGAACGGCGATCAGGTGGAGATCGTCACGTCGAAGGCGCAAGTCCCGTCGCCGACTTGGGAACGCTTCGTCGTTACGGGCAAGGCGCGCGCGCGCATCCGCCGTTTCATCCGCTCGCAACAACGCCAGCAATTCGTCGAGCTTGGCCGCTCGATGTTGCAGAAGGCGTTCAAGGCCGAAGGCTACGACTACGCCGACAAGTCGCTGGAAGGGGCCGTCAAGCCGCTGAAGGCCGACGACGTCGAGGATCTGATCGCGGAAGTCGGGGCGGGGCAGATCTCCGACCGCGAAATTCTGAACATCCTGTTCCCCGAAACGCGGCCCCAGCCCAAGCCCGCGAACGTGGTGCCGATCCGCAAAGGCAAGGCCGCGACGTCGGACGTGCCGCGCAATCGCGTGCCGATCCGGGGTTTGATCCCCGGCATGGCGATCCACTACGCCGGTTGCTGCCATCCGCTGCCGGGCGACCGCATCGTGGGCATCGTCACCACCGGGCGCGGCGTGACCATCCACACGATCGATTGCGACACGCTGGAACAATTCGCCGATCAGCCCGCGCGCTGGCTGGATGTCGGCTGGGAAATCGACGGCGAGATTCCGGGCGGGGCCTTCGTCGGCCGGATCGCGATGGTCGTGCGCAACGAGCAGGGCAGTCTCGGCACGCTGTCCACCGTGATCGCCAAGAACAGCGGCAACATCACCAATCTGAAGATCACCAACCGGACGACCGAGTTCTGGGAAATGATCATCGACGTCGAAGTGCGCGACGTGAAGCATCTCACCAACGTGATCGCGGCCTTGCGCGCGACACCCGTCATCAACTCGGCCGAGCGCGCGCGCGGATGATTTTGGGTCTCGGGTCCGATCTCGTGGATATCCGCCGGGTCGAGGCGACGCTCGCGCGTTTCGGCGAGCGTTTCACCAACCGCATCTTTACGACGGGCGAGCGCGCCAAATCCGACCGTCGCGCGGCGCGGGCCGAATCCTACGCGCGGCGTTTTGCGGCGAAGGAAGCGTGCTCCAAGGCGCTGGGCACCGGGTTTCGCAAAGCGGTCTATTGGCGCGACATGGAAGTGGTCAATCTGCCCGGCGGCAAGCCGACGATGCGCCTGACCGGCGGGGCGGCGATCCGCTTGGCCGAAATGGTGCCGCCGGGCATGAAAGCCCAGATCGACGTGAGTTTGACCGACGATCCGCCGATCGCCAGCGCGATCGTGATAATCTCGGCCGTTCCGGCCCCTTGACTTCAACACGCGCGGGCGGCCTTATCCCGCCCGCAAACACACGGTTTTTCGGCATCATGCAGACACCGCCCGTTCCCCGCGGCCAAACCGCCTCCGGCCTCGTCGAGTTCGTGAAAACGATCGTCTACGCGGTGCTCATCGCGCTCGGCATCCGGACGGTGTTGTACGAACCGTTCAACATCCCGTCGGCGTCGATGGTGCCCACGCTGTTGATCGGCGACTATCTGTTCGTCTCCAAATTCACCTACGGCTACTCCTTCGCCTCGCTGCCTTACGGGATCCGGCTGTTCGACGGCCGTATCGCGGGCTCCGCGCCCGATCGCGGCGACGTGGTCGTGTTCAAACTGCCGCGCGACGGCAAGACCGATTACATCAAGCGCGTGATCGGTTTGCCGGGCGACAAGGTGCGCGTGACCGGCGGCACGCTCTACATCAACGACGAAGCCGCGAATTTGCGCCGCCTGCCGGATTTCGTCGACGACGAGCGCGGCTTCGCCGTGCGCTACGCCCAGTTCATGGAAACGCTGCCCGGCGGGCGCGAGCATCGCATTTTGAAGATGACGAACGAGGGCCCGTACAACAACACGCCCGTGTTCACGGTGCCGCCGGGGCATTTCTTCGCGATGGGCGATCACCGCGACAATTCGCAGGACAGCCGCGATCCCGAAGCCGTCGGCTTCGTGCCGTTCGAGAATATCGTCGGCCGCGCGCAATTCCTGTTCTTCTCGACCGACGGAAACTGGTCGCTGGCGCGCCCGTGGGAAGCGCTGACGGCGATCCGCTATTCCCGTCTGCTGGGCGCGATCCGTTGAGTCCACGAACGGCCCTTGAGCACGCTTTGGGCCATCGCTTCGCCGATCCCGATTTGCTGACCGCCGCCTTGGCGCATTCCTCGCTGGGACGGCGCGGCGACAAGAAGCGCAGCGGCGTGGGCTTCGAACGGCTCGAATTCCTCGGCGATCGCGTGGTCGGCCTCGTCGTCGCCGATCTTTTGGAAAAGCGCTATGGCGAGGAAAACGAAGGCGATCTCGCCAAGCGCCATGCCCAGCTCGTGCGGCGCGAAACGCTCGCGGCCCTCGCCAAGGAATTGGATATCGGGCCGGCGCTGGAATTGTCGAACTCGGAAGAGCAGGGCGGCGGGCGCGAAGCGGCCGGCGTGCTGGCCGACGCGTTCGAGGCGTGCGTGGGTGCGGTCTATCGCGACGGCGGCATGGCGCCGGCGCAAGCGCTGGTCGCCAAGCTGTTCGCGCCGTTGCTCGCCAAAGCGGGCGGGCCGCCGCGCGAGCCCAAGACCGCCTTGCAGGAATGGTCGCAAGGGCGCGGCCTCAAACTGCCGATCTACGAAGTTTTGACGCAGACGGGTGTGGCCCACGCGCCGCATTTCACCGTGCGCGTGACGGTCGAAAGCCACGCGCCCGAAACGGGTGCGGGCCCCAACAAACGCGAAGCCGAACGCGACGCCGCGGCGAAGCTGCTGGCGCGCCTGGAAGGATCGAAGATATGAGCCGCTGCGGGTTCGTTGCGTTGCTGGGCGTGCCCAATGCGGGCAAGTCCACGCTGGTCAATCGCCTGGTCGGCGCCAAGGTCGCGATCGTCTCGCCCAAGGTGCAGACGACGCGCACCCGCGTGACCGGCATTCTGGTCGAGAACGAAACGCAGGCGATCTTCGTCGATCTGCCCGGCGTGTTCGCGCCCAAGCGTCGCCTGGATCGTGCGATGGTCGATGCCGCGTGGCGCGGCGTCGAAGAAGCCGACGCGGTGCTGCTGGTGGTCGATGCGCCCCGCGCCTTGAAGCGCGGCGATGGCGACGAGGAGGAGAAGATCGTCCTCGACGGCCTCGCCAAGCGCGGCCTGAAGGCGGACCTCGCGATCAACAAGATCGATCTGATCGCGCCGCACGAATTGCTTGCCCTCGCCAAGCGCTATTCCGAGACGGGCCATATCCGCGACGTGTTCATGGTCTCGGCGCAGACCGGCAATGGCTGCGACGTGCTGAAATCGAAGCTGCTCGCGAAGCTGCCCGAAGGCCCGTTCCATTACCCCGAGGACGAAATCTCCGATTTGCCGGCGCGCTTGCTGGCGGCGGAAGTGACGCGCGAGCAGGTGTTCCGCAAGCTGCACAAGGAATTGCCGTATTCCTCGGCCGTCGAGACGACGAAGTTCGAGGAGCGCGAGGACGGTTCCGCGCGTATCGAACAAACGATCCATGTGGCGCGCGAAGGCCAGCGCAAGATCGTGATCGGCGCCAAGGGCGCCATGCTCAAGACGATCGGGCAGGGTTCGCGCTTCGAACTCGCCAAGCTGCTCGACCGGCAAGTGCATCTGTTTCTGCACGTGAAGGTCGATCCCAAATGGGACGAGAAGCGCGATTTCTTCCAGGAATGGGGCCTGGAGTTCAATCCCGAGAAGGGATGAGCTCGCCCCCTTGACGGCCCTATAATTATCCAATTTATTATCGGGCAATGTTGGGGCGTGTTTTAATTTACGTGATCGTGCCGTTCCTGGCCCTCGCTCTGTCGGCCGCGTCGTCCTTTGCGCAGTACACGATCCACGACGGCATGAAGGATCTGCCCAATCGCGGACCAGCCGCCGCACTCGGCCTCGTGATTTGGAATCATGGCGTCTCCGGCCAGCACGAACAGAGCCACATCCCGCCGGCCTATGTCGCGACCTTGATGCGCGCGGGCTGGGACGTTCGCCGCATCGCGCGCGACGCGCTCAACGAAAGCAACTGGGCTTCGGCCGGCCAGCGCCACGTGGCGCGGACGGTCGAGGAAGTCGCCAAAGCGAAATCGGAGGGCTACAAGCGCATCGTGCTGGCCGGCCAAAGCTATGGCGGCGCGATTACGTTGGAAGCGGGACGCCAGACGGAGGTCTGGGCGATCGTTCCGAGCGCGCCGGGGACCGGCATTTCGCAATCCCAGATCGGTGCGTTCACCGATCAAAACCAAGGCACCAATCAGCTTTTCGCGGCGCTCGCTTCGACGAAGGCGGCGCGCGCGATCGGCATATTGCCGGCGCAGGACGAGTATTCGCTTTCCAGCCCCGAACGCGGCCGGCGCTCGCGGGAGATCGCGACGGAAAAGGGCCTTCTTTATCTGGCGCTCGACGACGATAGCGGCCTCGTCTCGCATCACGCGTCGAGCTCCGCTTTGATGAACTTCGCATACGGCGACTGCGTCGCGCGGTTTCTCGATCCGGAATTCGCGCCGAAAGCGGGCGTCAATCTCTGCGGCCAGAACGGATTGCCCGTCGGGCCGCGCCGGCTTGCGGAGGCGGACTCGCTCGCGCCGGCGAAAATGCCGAGCGACCAGCCTTGGGGCTTCTATCAGGGCGTCTGGAGCGGCGCTTGGACCGATCCGGCTTTGGTCACGGTGGCGCTCGAGAAGGAAGGCGACGGCTATGCGCTCGTCTATCTCTACGGCGAACGCGGAACGGACAAGCTGCGTCGGCGCACGCGCACACCTGCGACGCTCGACGGGCGCAACGTCGTTACCCAAGTAAATCAGCAGAAGGTCACGCTGATCTACGACATGGCGACACGCCAAGTCCGCTTGCGGTGGGACGACCAGCAAGGCCGCTTCGGTACCACGCTGTTGCGAAAGGATCGCGACGGCTGATCGCCGCCCCATACGGCGTTTCGAGATCCGGACCGCGCTTTCGACGTTCCGGTCCGATGGAATCATAGATCCCGCAACTGCGCGGTTCTGCCGCAGCCGCGTTTCATGTCGGATTAAGTCGCCGGGCCCCGAATATCCCGTGCGCGCCCGGAAACGGTCGTGATCGTATTTTACATATTTGGGGGAGAAAATATGTCCGGCACCGATAACGAACTGAGCCGCCGTCTGGAATTCATCGCGCTCGATCCTGCGGCGCGCGCGGTGTTGAAGGAAGCCAAGCCGATGGTCGACGCGGTCGTGCCCGGCGTGATGGACGCGTTCTACGACCATGTGCGCAAATTCCCGGAAATGGCGGCGATGTTCCAAGGCGGCGACGTTGCGATGGCGCGCGGACGCGCCGCGCAGATCGAGCATTGGCGCAATATCGTTTCGGGCGAGTTCTCGGCCGATTACATTGCGGCCGTCCGGCGCATCGGCCAGCGCCATAGCCGCATCGGCCTGGATCCGCGCTGGTATATCGGCGGCTACGCCTTCATCGCCGCGCGCCTGATGGATGCGGTGGTGCGCGCCTATAACAGCCGCTGGAGCCCCGCGCAGGCCAACGCCAAGATCGCGGCGGTGCAGGCCGCGCTGTTGAAAGCGACCATGCTCGACATGGATTACGCGATCTCGATCTATCTCGAGGAAAACAAGAAGGCGGCCGACGCGAAGCTCGAAGCGCTGGCGACGGAATTCGACGCCAGCGTGAAGAAGGTCGTCGACGGTGTGGCCCATGCGGCCGAATCGATGCGCGCGACGGCGGGGCAGTTGTCGCAAGCCGCTTCGAATACGTCGACGCAGGCCGAAGCGGTCGCCAATTCCGCGCAATCCGCGTCGGATAACGTGCAGACGGTGGCCTCGGCGGCCGAGGAGCTGTCCGCCTCGATCCGCGAAATCGGCACACGGATGGAGGAGACGGCAACCATCGTCGCGCGCGCGGCGGCGCAGTCGCAGAAATCGGACCAGCTCATCTCCGGACTCGCGCAATCGACCGACCATATCGGCAGCGTCGTCGATCTGATCCGTCAGATCGCGGGCCAGACCAATCTCCTAGCGCTCAACGCCACGATCGAGGCCGCGCGCGCGGGCGACGCGGGCAAAGGCTTCACGGTCGTGGCGGGCGAGGTCAAAAGCCTCGCGGGCCAAACGGCCAAGGCGACCGAGGAAATCGGCAAATCGATCACCGGCGTGCAGGAGGCGACGCAAGCCTCGGTCGGCGCGATCCGCGACGTCGACCGCGTGATCGCCGATCTCGACAAGGTCGCGCAAGGTGTGGCCGCCGCGGTCGAAGAGCAGCGCTCGGCGACGCAGGAAATCGCGCGCTCGGTGCAGCAGGCGGCGTCGGGCACGACCGGCGTCACCGACACGATCAAGACCGTGTCGGATTCGGCCGCCGCGACGGGGCGCATGTCCGATCAGGTGGTCGAAGTGGCCGACGAGTTGGGCCGCAACGCCGAACGCCTGAGCCAGGAAGTGAACGCGTTCCTCACCCGGATCCGCGCCGCGTAAGCAACGCCGGCAAAGGCGCGCCGGTCGCGAGATAGACGCCCGTCGTAATGGCCGCCAAGCCCAGCCAATCGGTGCTTGACGGCCATTCGCCGAGCAGCGGGATCGCGCTGAGCGTGGCGACGACGGGGACGAGCGAGGCCAAAGCGGCCCCGCGCGACGGCCCCAGGATCGTCAGCGTGCGGTTGAAGGTGAAGAGCGACACGGCACTCGGCAGCACGCCTTGCATCAAGGCTTGGGCGAATAGCGCGTTCCAACTTTCGCGCAGCAAGCCGGAATCCTGCGACCACGCGACATAGATCGCGTAGGGCGGCAGATACAGGATCGCCGACCAGACGCAGACCACGGCCGCGACCTCGATCGCCGTCAGGCCGCTTTTGCGCATCGCGATCGTGTAGGACGCCCACAGCATCGCGGAGAAGATGAACGTCGCTTGGCCGATCCATTCCTGGCCCGTGCCGTGATGGGCGCCCGCGAAAACGAGCGTGACGACGCCGATGGGAATGAGGGTGAAACCGACCTTGCGTAGCCCCGCGATCGTTTCGCCGAGCAGCACGACCGACAGCAACGCGACGAACAGCGGCATCGTGCCCGGCAGCATGACCGATCCATGGCTGATCGGCGCGTAGCGAAAGCCGATCGCCGAGATGATCGCGTAGACGATTCCCGCCCCGCAGATCAGCGTCGTCCAAATGCCCCAACCGATCCGCGCCGGGTGGAACCGGCGCATGCGCAGCGCCACGGGCAGCAGCACCAGCCCCGCCGAGGCGAAACGCAGCGCCGCCAGATCGAACGTGTCGAGCGACGTTTTGGCGGCCGAGCGCGTGGCGATCATCCACAGCGCCCAGATCGAAATCGTGAGCAGACCCCAGGCGTAACCGGTTAAGGCGGGGGCGGGCTTGGCTTGGTCGGTCATGTGGGGCGAACGCTAGGGCGCGGGCGCCCCATTAGTAAATCAAATTGAAATCATAACCGCCATGACGTAAGCTAATAGCGCTTTATTGGATCGATACACCCGCCACAAGACAGGCCATTTCGGCAAAGCCAAGGCCGCAGGGAAGTCGTGAATGAGTTCGTCGAGCATCAATGTCGGCCAGCTGCGCGCGTTTCTTGCCGTGCTGGAAGAGGGCGGGTTCACCGCCGCGGCGCATAAACTCGGGCTCACCCAGTCGGGCGTCAGTCAGGCGGTCGCCGCACTCGAGGAATCCTTGGGCGTGGTGCTGCTGCTGCGCAATCGCGGCCGTGTGGCGCCGACGGCGGCGGGGGCCGCCATCCAATCCGATGCGCGCCAAGCGCTGGAAGCGATCGAGCGCGTGCGCCATCGCGCCCAAGTGCTGATCGGCCTGCAATCGGGCCGCGTGCGCGTGGGCTCGGTCGCCTCGGCCGCCGCGCGTTTGCTGCCGCCGATCGTCAAGAATTTCGGCGCGCGTTATCCTGGCATCGAAGTCGTGCTGATCGAAGGGACCGACAACGAAGTCCGCGATTGGGTGACCGGCGGGGCCATCGATATCGGCCTGACCGCCGAAGTGCCCAAGGATTACGATTCCGTCCCGGTGGCGGAGGACGATTTCCTCGCCATCATGCCGCGCAAGCATCGGTTGGCCGCGCGCCGTTCGATCCGCCCGGCCGATATCGCCGACGAGCCCTTCGTCATGTCGAACGCGGGCTGCGAAGACGACGTGCGCGGCATTTTCCAAGCCGACGGCATTTCGCCCAAGATCGCCTTCTCGGTGCGCGATCCGGCGGCATTGCTCGCCATGGTGCGCGAAGGCGTTGGCGTTTCGATCGTGCCCGAACTCGTCGTGCCGTCGGGCGAGCGGCGCTTGGCCGCGATCCCGCTGGAGCCACCGGCACGGCGCAAGCTGTGCGCCGTCGCGCGCAAAGCGGGCCTCGCCCCGGCGGCGCGGGCGTTTTTGGATTCGCTCGCCGCCGCCGGTCGCCAGCATATGGCGCGGGGTTAGCCCTTCCGCTTTTTGGCTTTCGGCTTGCCGAACACGCGCGCGAACAGCGTGTCGACATGCTTGGTGTGGTAGCCGAGATCGAACATCGCATCGATCTGCTTCGCGTTCATCTTCTTGGCGACGATCGGATCGGCTTTCAGCCGTTCCTGGAACGAACCGCCCGACGACCACGCCGCCATCGCGTTGGACTGGACGATGCGATAGGCGTCCTCACGGCTCACGCCGGCTTGGGTCAACGCCAGCAACACGCGCTGCGAATGGACGAGACCGCCCAGCGCGTCCAAATTCGCCTTCACGCGATCCTTGTAGATCACCATTTTCTCGATCATGCCGGCGAGGCGATGGAGGGCGAAATCCAGCGTGATCGTCGCGTCGGGCCCGAACACGCGCTCGACGGCCGAGTGCGAAATATCGCGCTCGTGCCATAGCGCCACGTTCTCCAATGCCGGCGTCACGGCGGCGCGCACGATGCGCGCGAGGCCGGTCAGGTTTTCCGACAGCACCGGGTTGCGCTTATGCGGCATCGCCGACGAGCCCTTTTGGCCGGGGCTGAAGAATTCCTCCGCCTCGCGCATTTCGGTGCGCTGCAAGTGCCGGACTTCGACCGCGAAACGCTCGATCGACGAGGCGATGACGCCCAGCGTGGCGAAATACATCGCATGCCGGTCGCGCGGGATCACCTGGGTGGAGATCGTCTCCGGCGCCAAACCCATTTTCTTGGCGACATGCGCTTCGACGCGCGGATCGATATTCGCGAAAGTGCCGACCGCACCCGAAATCGCGCAGGTCGCGATTTCCGCGCGCGCGGCTTCCAGGCGTTTGCGGTTGCGCGCGAACTCGGCATAGAAGCCCGCGAGCTTCAAACCGAACGTCGTCGGCTCGGCATGGATGCCGTGGCTGCGGCCGATCGTCGGCAAATACTTCGTTTCGTTCGCGCGCTTTTTGAGGGCCGCGAGAACGCGGTCGACGCCTTCGAGCAGCAGATCGCTCGCGCGCGCCAATTGCACCGACAAGGTCGTGTCGAGCACGTCGGAACTGGTCATGCCCTGGTGCACGAAGCGCGCGTCGGGGCCCACGTATTCGGCGAGGTTGGTCAGGAACGCGATGACGTCGTGCTTGGTCTCGCGCTCGATCGCGTCGATGCGCGCGATCTCCCACTTGCCCTTCTTCCAGATCGTCTGGGCGGCCTTCTTGGGGATCACGCCCAGGGCGGCCTGCGCGTCGCAAGCATGGGCCTCGATTTCGAACCAAATGCGGAATTTGCTCTCGGGCTCCCAGATCGCGGTCATCTGGGGGCGGCTATAGCGCGGGATCATCGAACTTCCTTAGGTTAGGCGGGGCGTTACGCGGGTGTGTCGGCCAAAGCGGTGCCGATCATGCTGTCGCGGCCGACCAGGGCGGCGAGGCGGTCTTCGCTCCATCCCTCGGTCCCGGCGGGTCGCATCGGCACGACCAAATAGCGCATATCGGCCGTGGAATCGACGACGCGGATTTCGACGTCGTCGGGCAGGAAAGTCCCGAATTCCGCCAAGACCTTGCGCGGTTCCTTGACCGTGCGCGCACGATAGGCGCTGGATTTGTACCAGGCGGGCGGCACGCCGAGAATCGCCTTGGGATAGCAGGAGCACAGCGTGCACACGACGACGTGATGGCGCTGGGGCGTGTTCTCCAGCGCCACGACGGTCGCCGAGTTGGACGTGTCCACGCCCATCTCGTCGGCGGCGGCTTTCGCGTCCTTCATCAGCCGCGCCTTGAACGCTGGATCGACCCAGGCGCGCGCGACGATCTTGGCGCCCATCGCCGGGGTGCGGCTGTCCATCAGCTCGATCTGCTTGCGCACGTCGTCGGCGGTGATGACGCCCTTGGCGATCAGCAATTCGCGCACGGCGCGTTCGAGCCGCGCGTATTCCGGACGCGGCTCGGTTGCGCCCACGGGCGCATGATCGTCATGGGTGTGGAGATGATCGTGATGATCGCCGCTCATGGCGCAGGCTCCAGCCAATTCTCGTAAAGATCGGCGGTCAGGGTTTCGTTATGCGCGTTCGTGCCGGGGAACAGATCGGCGCGGTCGAACACGACCATATAAAGCGCGCGCTTGGGCGCATCCTTGCGGCCGACGGCGAGGAACTCGGGATCGCCGAATTCGCCGATCAGGGTTTCGATCCGGCCGGTCTTGCCGCGCACGAAATGCGGCGTGCGGATATGGACCTTGATACCCTTCGCTTCGGGCCAATCGTTGCGCACGGTCACGCGCGTACCGGGGGCGAAACTCATGCTTCCTCGCCGTCCTCTTCTTTGAGGTCCGCGAGTTTGAGGACGAGCTCCTCCTCGCCGATCACGTCCTTGGCGACCATGATCTCGGCGACCGCGTGGATCCATTTTTCGTAATAGAGCGCGCGGTCGTATTCGTCCGCCGGCAAGGATTCGATCGAGTTTCGCATTTCGTCGACGCGCATCAGCGCGCGCGAGGGATGCGACAGAAGATTGACCAGCGCATCGACGCGTTTGTCGAATTCCGACAATTCGTGTTCGGCGCGGTCGATCGGTTGCGAGGCGAACGGCTCGATGCCGCCCATGTCGTGGTGGGATCTCATAGCCCGAAGACTATCAGAACAACCCCATCGACTTGAAGCTGGTATGGCCGCGCCGGCCGACCACGACATGGTCGTGAACGGTGACGCCGATGATTTTCAATGCCTTGTCGATTTCGCGCGTGATGTCGATATCCGCGCGACTCGGCTTGCTGTCGCCCGAGGGGTGGTTATGGACCAGAATGACGGCCGAGGCGCCGATCTCCAGGCAGCGTTTGGCGACCTCGCGCGGGTAAACCGGCGCGTGGTCGATCGTGCCTTTCTGGTGGATCTCGTCGTGGATCAGGCGGTTCTTCTTGTCGAGGAACAGCAGGCGGAAATGCTCCTGCTTGGCGCGGGCCATATCCGCCATCAGATAATCCATCAGCTTTTCCCAGCCGCCCAGGATCGGCTTGTCCGAGGCGTCGGCGCGCGCCAGACGCACGGCCGCTTCGCGTACCGCGAGCAGCGTGTCGATCGCCACGTCGCCAAGGCCTTCGACCGCAGCGAGTTCCTCGCGGCTGGCCGACAGCACATCGGCATAGGACCCGAAACGCTGGATCAACGCCTTGGCGAGCGGCTTCACATCGCGGCGCGGGATGGCGGCGAACAGCAGCAGCTCGAGCAGTTCGTAATCCTGAAGCGCGCCGCCGCCCGCCTTGCGGAATCGCTCGCGCAGGCGCTGGCGATGGCCGTGATAATGCGGGGCGGGGCCCTCGGCCACGCCGCTGGGATCGTCGGAAGGGGGGGCGTCGGATATCACGCGTGCGATGATACACGCGTATTCGCGCCGCACAACCTTCGGGACAGCGACTTATCCGGCGAAGGAATAAGGCGGGCGGTGCTGGCCGGTCGGGCTCAGCGTGAAAATCTCGTAGCCCGTTTCGGTCACGGCGATCGAATGCTCGAACTGCGCCGACAAGGAACGATCCTTGGTCACGGCCGTCCAGCCGTCGGACAGGACCTTCACGCGCCAATCGCCCGCGTTGATCATCGGTTCGATGGTGAAGAACATGCCCGGCTGCAGGCGCATGCCCGTGCCCGCCTTGCCGTAATGCAGGATCGACGGGGAATCGTGGAAGATCCGGCCCACACCATGGCCGCAGAAATCGCGCACGACCGAGAAGCGCTGGCCTTCGGCCACACGCTGGATGGCCGCCCCGATATCGCCCAACGTGGCGCCCGGCTGTACGACTTCGATCCCCGCCATCATCGCTTCGTAGGTCGTGTCGACCAGCTTCTTGGCGCGCACGCCGGGATCGCCCGCGAAATACATACGGCTCGTGTCGCCATGCCAGCCGTCGACGATGACGGTCACGTCGATATTGATGATATCGCCGTCTTCGAGCTGCTTGTCGCCGGGGATGCCGTGGCACACGACATGATTGACCGACGTGCAGATCGATTTGGGAAAGCCGCGATAGCCGAGCGGCGCGGGGCGCGCGCCGCGCGCCACGACGAATTCATGGCAGAGCCGGTCGAGCTCGCCGGTCGTCACGCCGGGTTTCACATGCGGCCCGATCATATCGAGCGTTTCGGCGGCGAGCTTGCCGGCCGCGCGCATGCCCGCGAAACCTTCGGGGCCATGGAACTTGACGGGCCGCCCGTCGGAATCGAGGAGCGGCGTGGGGGCGAGAACATCGGTCATTCTGCGGGTTATATAAGCGCTCCGGCCGATTTACGCCAGAGGCGCGGTATCCGTTTGCGGGTCGTCCGGCGCTTGGGCCGCGGCCGGAAAAAATCGTCCTTTGGCGTAGTCTTCGGCCAAATCGGGATCGCGGCGCAACGCCGCCACGGCATGGGTGAGTTCGAGCGGCGTTACGTCCAGCCCTGCTGCGGCCAGCGCTTGGCCCAGGCCCTTCAGCACTTGATCGCCGATCAAGGCGGGCTCCAGCGGGATCGATTTCGCGGGCTTGGTCGCGGGCGAGTGGCCGAGCTCGTAGCGCGCCTTGCAGAAATCGAGATCGCGCGAATGCGTGGCGCGGCAGCGATTGGGCCGCACCTCGTAGACCGCGCAAGCGCCGTCGATCAGGAAGGCGCAAGCGCGTTTCTCGGCCTTTCGCTGCGCGTTCGACTTGCCCAAAATCGTCGGGGAGATTTCGTCGAAGCGCTCGGCGAGTTTCGTGCCGTCGATCGCGCGGGCGATGGCGACCGCCTCGGCCGGCAAGACCGCGACATGCTGGTGGCAGCACCAGCCGCAGCCGGCCTTGCAGGCGATGGCGCCGACCGCGTCGATTTGGGGAAAGGCGCGCGCCCAGACCCGGTCGAACACCCGATGGGCGGCGAGGGCGGCCTCCGCGACGGCTAATCCCCCCGGCAAAACGCCATGGCCGCTCGACATTTGGTCGGCGGCGGCATATCTGGCGGCGAGAACGGTGTCGGTCATAGGCTAAATATACTAATAGGATTCGATGATGACAGACCAAGCTCCTACCGCCTGCATTCTGGTGATCGGCAACGAGATCCTCTCCGGCCGCACCAAGGACACCAATTCCGGCTGGCTCGCCGAGCGGCTGACCGCCATGGGCATTCGCCTGCGCGAGACGCGGGTGATCCCCGACGATGAAGCGATCATCGTTTCGGTGCTGAACGAGGTGCGGCCCAAATACACTTACGTCTTCACCTCGGGCGGCATCGGGCCGACGCATGACGACATCACCGCCGAATGCGTTTCCAAGGCGTTCGGCGTGCCCTGGGAAGTGGACGAACGCGCGCGCGCCATTCTGCGCAGCAACTACACGTCCGATGCCGAGCTGACGCCGGCACGGCTGCGCATGGCGACGTTGCCGCGCGGCTCGGAGTTGATCCCCAATCCGATCAGCAAGGCGCCGGGCTTCAAGATCGGCAACGTGCATGTGATGGCGGGCGTGCCGCGCATTCTGCAGGCGATGTTCGAAGGGATCGCGTCGTCGCTGAAGGGCGGGCCGATCCTGCTGTCGCATTCGGTCGTGTCGGAAGTGGCGGAAGGTAAAATCGGCGACGATCTCGCCGCCTTGCAGAAGGCGAACGCCGACGTCGATATCGGCTCCTATCCCGGCCAGCGCCCGGACGGCACGTTCCGCAACGCCATCGTGATGCGCGGCGCCGATCGCGCACGGCTCAAAGAAGTAGCCGCCGCGGCCGCCGCGCTGATCCGCAAACATGGCGGTACGCCGACCGACGAACCGCCGTTATAGTCGGCGCCGCCAACCCCGTGCCCGCTTGATGGAATTGGTAGACATACAAGACTTAAAATCTTGAGCCCTTCCGGGCGTGCCGGTTCGAGTCCGGCAGCGGGCACCACGGGAATCGCCACGAATAATAAGGGGGAGCGCCGATGGAAGATAAGGCCGTCAAATTCTGGGACGCCCTTCGATTCATCGAGAATATCGACGCGCTGAAGAACACCTACCGCAAGAATTTGATCCTGAACGGCGCGCGCACGGAGAGCACCGCCGAGCATAGTTTCTCGCTGGCGATGGCGGTGCTGTGTCTGGCCGAATTCAGCGACCGAAAGATCGACGTCATGAAGACGGTCAAGATGGCGTTGTTCCACGACCTCGCCGAAGCGCTCACCGGCGACACGTTCCATTACGACAAGAACAAAGCCGCACAGGAAGCGTCGGAGCGCGAAGCCCTTCAAACTTTGCTCGTTCCCATCGCCGGCACCGCGCTGCATGCGGAGATTCTCGCGCTTTGGGAAGAATTCGAAAACGGCGACGGCCCCGAGGCGTTGTTCTTGCGAGGCCTCGATCGGATGCTGCCGATCTTCCACAACTACAAGACAGACGGCCATACTTGGCTGAAGCACGGCATCACGAAGGATATGGCGCTGGCGAAGAACGCCCATATCGAAGACGGGTCGAAGCTGATGTGGGACGCCACGAAGGCGATGCTCGACGAAGCGCAGTCGAAAGGCTGGCTCGCCGCGTAACATGGCGAGTCCTTCCATTGGAAAGCGTCGGCGCCGAGCAACGCAGTTCGGTCCGGTCATTGAATTGGTCGAGTGCCCGGGCCGAGGGCCGGCCAAATCGAAAGACCGCATATAAAAAATATAATCTGCTTGGTTGGTCTTGTGGTGAACCTCCCTCGGTTGTTAATCTACAAATTCCGAATGGGGAGAGGTCAATGTCTTTAGGTCGATGCATTGCCATCGTTGCGTTGATTTTGCTCGGCTCTTGCGGGCCCGAAAGCGTGAATGGCTCGGCCTCGCTACCGTTGGTGGGCAGCAAGCATTTCGATGCGATCAAGGTTGGTCGCATCGCAGTTCCGCTGCCCGAGGGCGAGTGGATCGTGATGGCCTCGGGCACCCGCGCGACGAGCCCGGTGGATGGATCGATGGCGACATCGAACGACAAGGTCCTCTTGATCAGAAGGGCAACCAGTTCCAATGCCTTGTTCGCGGGGCTCATCACGATCGAAACCAACCACGACACTCAAAATATTCGATGGTTGCGCGACCGCACCTGTTTCCAAGAAGATTGGATGAGCGTATCGAATTATTTCGGTTCGGAATCCGAACAGCAATGCCTGCGAATGGCGGTTTGGAATACGAGTTTCCAGTACAATGCGAACTGGCATCCGGTCGATCGCCAAGCAATCGAATGGGCCGCCGCGAATGGGATTTCCCTCGCGCCGACGACGTTTCTCGGCGCCCGCTATCGCGTCGTTAGAAGGTCCGACTATCTCAACGTCATCTATTACCGAACCAATGACGATTTGGGCATGCTTCTCGGAAACTGGTGGCATCCGTTGGAACGCCAGAAGCGTCCACCGTTCGAAAAGGCGTATCAGGATTTTTTGAGCTGGGCGAAGGCTTGGGAAGCGCAGGTGATCGCGGGCGTTGAAGGACGGCTCGTCGTTCCGCCTTCGACGACCCCTGTCGTTTCGTCACCGAGTGTGCGCCCCGCACCGGCTCAATAATCGAAGACGACCCGGCTTCTGGATCGGACCTATTGCGCGCCGAAGTTCGATGCGGAAGGTGAATTCTCGCCGCGTTCAAATTCGATCGTTACATCCGCACTCGATCCGAAAATCGGCGCTTCTGCGCATGCGGCTCGGATGGACTCGGGGGCCGATGGCATAAAAGGGCGCGATGCCTTTCGTGCCGATTCTCAGCGAGATGTCCTACATCTTCCGCGCGCCCGACGCGGCGATCGTCACCTATGGCGCCGATACGCCCTGGGGGCGGCTGGAGGTCGAGGTGACGCTGACCGATAAGGGCGTCCACGGGCTCGAAGTCTTCCACCAATCGAACAAGGGCGGGCGCGCCCCGTTCCGCCCGTCGGTCGACGAAGCCTTCCACTGGACGACGCTGGAGCCCGAGCAGGCGGCGCTGTTCGCCGCGACCGGCGCTTCGCGCTTTCTGGAACTGCGCAGCGAAGCAAGCGAGGCGACGATCGACGCCGCCGCGTTCCAGCGCTTGCTCGCGGAGTTGATGGCGAAGCGTTAGATCGCGGTGGCGTGCAGGTCGTAGGCGTCGGCTTTGTCGACGCGGACTTTCAGGAACTCGCCCGCGCGCGCGGCCTTGGCGTTCTTGACCTTGACCACGCCGTCGATCTCGGGCGCATCGGCCTTCGACCGCGCGACCGCCACGCCCTTTTTGGCGTCGACGTGATCGACCAGCACGTCGATCTCGCGGCCGACGAAGCGCTTCAAGCGCGCGGCCGAGATTTTCTGCTGGGCCGCCATCAAGCGATGCCAGCGCTCTTCTTTGACTTCCTCGGCTACGGCGCCGGGAAGATCGTTGGCTTTCGCGCCCTCGACCGGTTCGAACTTGAAGCAGCCCACGCGGTCGAGCTGCGCTTCGTCGAGCCAATCGAGCATGATCTGGAAATCGGCTTCGGTCTCGCCGGGGAAGCCGACGATGAAGGTCGAGCGCACGGTCATGTCCGGCACGTCGCGGCGCCACTGGGCGATGCGGCCCAATGTCTTCTCGCCGTGTGCGGGGCGCTTCATCGCCTTCAGCACCGACGGGCTGGCGTGCTGGAACGGGATGTCGAGATAGGGAAGGATTTTGCCTTCCGCCATCAGCGGGATCACGTCGTCGACATGCGGATAGGGATAGACGTAGTGGAGCCGCACCCACACGCCGAGTTCGCCGAGCGCGGCGGCGAGATCGGTCATGTGCGCGCGCACTTGGCGGCGGCGCCACGGGCTTTCGGCATGGCGCAGATCGACGCCGTAAGCCGACGTGTCCTGGCTGATGACGAGAAGCTCGCGCACGCCGGCCAGCGCCAGGCGTTCGGCCTCGATCATCACCTCGCCGGCGGGGCGCGAGACGAGTTTGCCGCGCATCGACGGGATGATGCAGAAGCTGCAGGAATGATTGCAGCCTTCGGAGATTTTCAAATAGGCGTAATGGCGCGGGGTGAGGCGCAAGCCCTGCGGCGGCACCAGATCGAGATAGGGATCGTGGACCGGGGGGACGGCCGCGTGCACGGCTTCGACCACGCGCTCGTATTGATGGGGCCCGGAAACCGACAGCACCTTGGGATGCGTTTCCTTGATCAGGCCGCTATCCGCGCCTAAGCAACCCGTGACGATGACCTTGCCGTTCTCGCGCAGCGCCTCGCCGATCGCGTCGAGCGATTCCTGGCGCGCGCTGTCGAGGAAGCCGCAGGTGTTCACGATGACGGCGTCGGCCCCGGCATAGTCGGGCGCGATCTCGTAGCCCTGGCTGCGCAGCTTGGTGAGGATCCGTTCGGAATCCACCAGCGCCTTCGGACAGCCGAGGCTGACGATGCCAATCTTCGGCGCGGGGCGGGCGGGCGCGGCTTTGGTGCGGGGTGCGGCGGTCATGGGGCGGGACATATAGGCCCTCGCGGCGATTTAGACCAGCCCGGCCCGCGCCGGTTTGTCGCAGGCGGCCGGGCCGGGTCGGCGGGTGTAGGATAGCGCCATGCCGCCCAATCGTATCGGTCCGATCCTGCTGTTCCTCGCCGGCCATATGCTGGTGGGCATTGCCGTCGGCTGGTCGATCCTGGGCGCGCTGCTGTGGTTCGATATCGGCGGTTTGTGGCGCTTGATCGGCGGGTCCGCGCACACGGGCATCGCGACGACGATGCTGCTGATCGCCTTCGCGGTGACGTTCGGCAGCGTTGCCATGGGCAGCGCCATTATGGCGCTGGAGGAAGACCGCAAAGATCCCGGCGGCAAAGGCTTGCGCGTACGCTTGCTGCGCCGCCTGGATGGCCGGGCGGTTCCGGAAACGGCACTCTGAAAATGAAAGACCCCGGCGCGGGGGCGCCGGGGCCTGGGCAATCCGATCGAGGGGGGGGGGATGATCGGATTACATGCGCTCGTGCGGGGGGAGTGCGCGAGCATAATCATACATATGGGCTTCGTTTGCCTCTCGGCAAGGGGGTAAATCGGAAAATCGCTGGAATATCAGGTATTTCACTCTGTATTAGTGTATTTCAAATATGCCCCAGCCGGCCGAGTTGGGGCGCGACCCGAGGCGCTTCAGATGCAGCGGCCGGCCGTAGATTTCCCAGATTTTTAGGCATTCCTCGAAGGCCATCGAGCCGTCGCCGCCCCACACCATGTAATGCGTGCCGGCGGGCAGTTCGCGCAACGCCGCATCGACGCGCTTCACCCAGAAATCGCGATGCGATTCCGACGTGCGCGACAGCGGCAGCCAGCGATTTTCCATCAGCGAATGCACGAGCTGATCGTCGATCGTGTATTCGTCGAGCCCGCGCGTCGGCGGATTGACGGCGGCGAAGCACGGCACGCGCGGCTTCAAGCGTTTGGCGAGATCCTTCATGTCGCCGATATGCAAAGCGGCGCGCTTGGGGCCGAGCACATCGATCGCGGCGTTGAGCTCGCCGACATGCGCTGCGAGAATTTTTGCCGGTTTCGCCGCGCGCGCGAGATAGGGCTTCCAATCGACGTCCTTGATCGCGCGCAATTGCTTCGGATCGTGGGTGTAGAGAATCTCGAACCCATCGACCATCGACGGCGCGAAACCCAGCGCCCAGCGCACGGCGAGATAGCGCAAGCCGTCGCGTTCGGCGGCGGGCACGTCGGCGTGATAAAGCCGGTCGAACACGTCGCAGACCGGTGCCGTCAGATAATCGCAGGCGAAATGGAAGGTCGGCACGTGTGCTTGCAGCTTCGGGCGCTTGGCCGACAGCAACGCGGCGACGCGCTTGGCGTCGATCTTCTTGGCGCCGAACAGGAAGCGCGCGGCGAGATGCGAGCGGGGTGCAGCGTCGTTGACGGTCAGCTTGCGCGCACCCGCGGCGGCGAAGGCCATCGGCATCAGGCACGAGCCGGAGGTGAAGTCGATCATCTCGAGCGTCGGCCAGCGTTCCATCGGCACGATGGCGGCATAGGCCTTCAGGATCGACGGCACGTAATCGGCGATCGTGCCGTCGAGCGGCAGCATCGCCTTGCGCAGAATGTCGTAAGGGATCGTCATGCGGGTCTGCCTGCGAAAAAGCGATAAAGGACGAGGCCCGCGACGAAGCCGCCGATATGCGCGACCCAAGCGACCGAAGCGCCCTGCACGAGCTGGTTGGAGAACAGATCGGGCAGGGTGAAGGCGGCGATCCACAACGCCGCCATGACGAAGATCGGGCTGCGCCCCATGCGCCCGCTTTCGCGCAACGCCAGCAACGCCGCCGACATCAGCCCCGAGATGGCGCCCGACGCGCCGATCACCGGCTCGGCGGAGTTCGCGTAGACGGCGTAATGGGCGCCGGCCGCGATCGCACCGCTCACGAAGAACAGCGACACGGTATTGAACGCGCCGATGCGCCGTTCCACGCCCGAACCGAAGGCGGCGAGGGTGACGAGATTGATTCCCAAATGCATCCAGTCGCCATGGATGAACAGATAGGTGAGGGGGGCGACGAAGGCCGGCCAATCGAGCGGCACGCGGCCGGAATAACGTAACGGCACGAAGCCGAATTGATCGTAGGCGACCCAGCGCGCGTCGTCGCCCAGCAGCAACAGCACGACATGGGCGGCGAAAGCCAGGACGATCAGCGCGAAAGTCGCGGGCGGAAGATTGATTGCGGGTTCGGAATGGCGGGCCATTTGCGCGACCTTATATAAGGAGTCGGTACGCGGGGACAATCTGCCGCTGGTTTTGACTCCGCGCTTGGGGCAGAGTCCGCGAAATCGCGACACGCAAAAGCGAATCCCGCGAACGGATATCCGGCGTACATATATATGGCATCCACCAGTTCAGATGCGCCGGAAGGCGACAAACGCCTATTCGCCCTCGCCCTCGGCGCGATCGGCGTCGTGTTCGGCGATATCGGCACGTCGCCGCTCTACACGATGCGCGAAGCCTTCACCGGCCCGCATCCGATGGACCCGACCGTCGAACACGTGCTCGGCGTGCTGTCGCTGATCGTGTGGACGCAGGTCATCGTCGTCACCCTCAAATACGTGACCTACATCCTGCGCGCCGACAATCGCGGCGAAGGCGGCATGTTCGCGCTGATGGCGCTGGCCATGCGCAAGGCGCCCGAAGGCACGCATCGCGGCGTGCCGATTCTGGCGGCGGGCCTGTTCGGCGCGGCGCTGTTCTTCGGCGACGCGGTCATCACGCCGGCGATCTCGGTGTTGTCGGCCGCCGAAGGCATCAAGGTCGCCGCCCCCGAATTCGAGAATTTCGTCGTGCCGATCGCCTGCGTCGTGCTGGTGGCGTTGTTCTTGTTCCAGCGCAAGGGCACGGCGAAGGTCGGTGCGTTCTTCAGCCCGATCACGACGCTGTGGTTCACGGTGCTGGGCGTGCTGGGCGTGATCTCGCTGGTCAAGACGCCCGAAGTGCTGCACGCGCTCAATCCCTATTGGGGCTTTCATTTCCTCTACGCCGACGGTTTGCGCGGCTTCCTGGTCATGGGGTCCGTGTTCCTGGCGCTGACGGGGGCCGAAGCGCTCTACGCCGATATCGGCCATTTCGGAAAACGGCCGATCCGCCTCGCCTGGATCTGTTTCGTGCAGCCGTGCCTGGTGCTGAATTATTTCGGCCAAGGGGCGCTGATGATCCGCCAGCCCGAAGCGGCGGCGAATCCGTTCTATCTGATGGTGCCGGATATCCTGCTTTATCCGACCATCGCGCTTGCCGTCGCGGCGACGGTGATCGCCTCGCAAGCCGTCATCACCGGCGCGTTCAGCCTGTCGCGCCAAGCCGTACAGCTTGGCTTCCTGCCGCGTCTGGAAGTGCGCCACACATCGGAAACCGAGATCGGCCAGATCTACGTGCCGCGCGTGAACTGGATCTTGTGCGCGTGCGTGTTGGCGCTTGTGATCGGGTTCCAGGATTCGAGTTCGCTCGCGTCGGCTTACGGCGTGTCGGTTTCGGGCGAGATGTGCGTGGCCACGCTGATCGCCTATGTCGTCGCGCGCCATGTGTGGAACTGGCCGCGCTGGCTCGCGGGCGGCGTCACGATCGCGTTGCTGACGATCGATCTCACCTTCTTCTTCGCCAATCTCGCCAAGATCGTCGATGGCGGTTGGGTCCCGCTGGTGATCGGCAGCTGCCTCTACGCGATCTTCACGACCTGGAAGCTCGGGCGGCGGATCCTGCGCGAGCGTCTGCACGAAGGCACGGTGCCGCTCGACCCGTTCATCGCGCGCATCAAGGACGGCAATCCGCCGCGCGTCTCGGGCACGGCCGTGTTCCTCACCGGCACGACCGACGGCGTGCCCTACGCGCTGCTGCACAACATGAAGCACAACAAAGTGCTGCACGAGCGCGTGGTGCTGCTGACCATCGTGACCGAGCAGATCCCCGCGGTCGCCGACAAGGACCGCATCGAGGTCGAGGCGCTGGACAAGAATTTCTGGCGCGTCGTGCTGCATTACGGGTTCATGGAAGGCCCGAACATCCCGCGCGCCTTGCGCTTGGCGATGCCCTACGGCCTCAAATTCGAAATGATGGACACGTCGTTCTTCCTGGGGCGCGAAAACCTCGTGCCCAAGAACAAGCCGCTGATGCCGCGCTGGCGCGAGAAGCTGTTCATCGCCTTGTCGCGCAACGCTTACGCGGCCACGCATTTCTTCCGCATTCCGTCGAATCGCGTCGTGGAGTTGGGCACTCAAGTCGAAATCTAAAAAATCACATCGGGAGGAAAGCGCTTATGAACGGTCCGGATCCGGCACTGGTCTTTCCCTTCGGCAAGAACGCCAAGCATACGGCGTTCCTCAAACCGCTTTTGGAATCGAAGCCCACGCCGAATGTCAGGGTGGGCGACTATTCCTATTATTCGGATTTCGACGATCCCACGCGCTTCTTCGACCGCAACATCCGCTACAATTTCGGCATCTCGGGCGCCGAGCTCGTGATCGGCAAGTTCTG
Organism: Tagaea sp.; assembly: GCA_965228135.1. Classification (GTDB taxonomy): domain Bacteria; phylum Pseudomonadota; class Alphaproteobacteria; order CACIAM-22H2; family CACIAM-22H2; genus Tagaea. The sequence continues at coordinate 1,046,132 of OZ245798.1, read as the reverse complement.
CGCGATCGCGCATGGCGCCACCTTCGTGATGGCCGACGCGAACCATCCCAGCGTCGGCCCGTCGAGCTTTCCGTTCCCCGTGTTCGGCAATGGCTGGGCCGACGACATGCCGGTCGAGAAAATGCCGGTCCCGGCCAAGGGCGATATCGTGGTGGGGCACGATGTGTGGATCGGCTACGAGGCGATGATCCTGCCCGGCGTCAAACTGGGGACGGGGGCGATCGTGGGCGCGCGCGCCGTCGTCGCCAAGGATGTGCCGCCCTATTCGGTGGTCGTGGGCAATCCCGCGCGCGTCGCTAAGCGCCGCTTCGACGAGGCGACGGTCGAAAAGCTGCTCGCCCTCGCCTGGTGGGATTGGCCGATCGATCGGATCACCCGTGCCATTCCGTCGCTGCTGGCCGGGAAGCCGGACGACCTTCTGGCGTCTTAGAAACAAGGCGGCTATTTTTCGTCGCGCCGACAAATCGAAAAGGGGAGTCGTCGATGTCCGGTTTGCAGTCGTGGATTATTGGGATCATCGCCGCCGTGGTGGGGATCGTGTCGCTGTTCTTCGCGTCGGCCAGCCATGGCAGCGAGATGTATCCGGTGGCGCTGGTCGTGTTCGCGCTGATCGTCTTGTTCGAGTTCTGGCTGATCAAACGCCATTTCGACGCCCAGGAATCGCACTGATACTGCGAGTCCTCACTTCGCCGAAAAAACCGCCAGGCGGTTTTCCTGGCGCGAAATCAAGCAGAGAGGGCGGGGGCCATGGTTTCCGCCCTCTTTGATTCTAAAGGGAAAAACCAACCCATTGGTTAATTTAACGATTTTACCGAAATTCTGACTCCCATCTGGCCAAACCCTGTGTTATCCCCACCGCACTTGCAATAAACCGCAACAAACAGGGGCGGCTCTGGAATGATCGAATTGATCGTCGCTTTGGCGGTGGCATCGCAGGTCGCGACCGATAACGCGGCCGCTGCGATCCCGGCCCCGACGCAAATCGCCGCCGCGCGCGAGGCTTCGCCCGCCGGCGTCGAACGCGATCCGGAAGCTGCCGCGCCGAACGCCGCGCTCGATCCGGCCTATCTCCTCGACCCCAGCCTGCCCGTCACCTTCCTGGCGCCCGAAGCGGCGAAGGAAGAACCGCGCCGCGCCATGGGCGCCGTCACGCTGGGCCGCGCCATCGCCGGCGCGACCGGCCCTGAATCCGACGAAGCCTTCAACAAGGCGACGTTGGGCGATTTCCGCGACGAAGGCCGCCAGGCCGCACCGGAGTGGATGGCGGGCCCGCGCACCAGCCAAAGCTTCGGCGAAGGGGCGGATCTGCGCACGCTGCAAGCGGTCGTAAAGCGCAGCGACACGCGCTATCGCGCCGCGAACCGCCAAGTGCGCCTTGAAATCTACCGCCCGGAAATGGACGGGCCGCGCCCGGCCGTGCTGCTGCTGCACGGCGCTTCGGGCATCGGCGATGGCTCGTTCTATCGCGGTGCCGCCGAGATGTTCGCGAGCCAAGGCTATGTCGTCTATCTGCCGCATTATCTGGGCGAGCGGAACCGCAACCGCCCGCGCGGCAAGGCGCTGATTTCCGAATTCGAACAGCAGCACGATATCGTGCGCGCCGCGTTGGATCAGATGTCGCGCGACCGCGCGATCGATCCCAAGCGGATGGGCGTGTTCGGCTTCTCGCTGGGCGGGTTCCAGGCGATGGGCCTGTCGAGCCGCGATCCGCGCATCGCCGCCGTCGTCAACATGGGCGGCGGGATGCCGGGCAACGTGACGCCGCACACCACGCGTCTGGCGCCCACACTGATCGTTCATGGCCGCCAGGACCGCACCGTGCCGGTCGCCCGCGCGCATATGACCCGCGACGTGCTCAAGCGCCTGTCGGTGCCGTTCGAGTTCGCGCTGTTCCAAAACCAGGGCCATTTCTTCCGCGGCGACGCCAGCCGCGAGTCGATCACGCGCTCGGTCGCGTTCTTCGATCGCTACCTGCGCGGTACGGAAGCCGTGGCGACGGGCGACCTGCTCGCCGGTATGTAAAATACGGCGGCGCCGGGGCCATCCGGCGCAATAATCCGCAATAAATCGTGTCGCGCGCGCCACAGTTCGGCGCGATCCTGATTCGGCGTGCGATGCCCGTGCTAATCTGCACGGTGAAATGTTCGCACCCCTCGTTTTCCTGGCCGTCTCGCTCGTCGTCGCCCCGGCCGCCGCGCAATCGGCGACCGCCGATCTGCGCCCCTATCTGCGCGACGGGCTGACCCGCGTTTCACTGCCCGCCGAACCCGCCGGCGATGCGCTGCAAGGACTTTACGAAACCCGCAATTTCGAGCCGCTGTGGTTCGGCCCCGATGGGCCCACGGCGCGCGCCCTGCGCTTGACCGAAATGCTGGGGCAAGCGGCCGATTACGGCCTGATCGCGGCGGATTATAAAGTCGCCGATCTCGAGCGCTTGCGCCGCGCGAACGATCCGCAAGGCCTCGCCGAATTCGAACTCACGCTCAGCCGGTCGGCCGCGCGCTTCGCGGGCGATCTGGCGGGCGGGCGCGTCGCCTCGGTCGCGTTGCCCGCCGATGTGCGCATCGCCCCGCGCGCGATCGACGCGGCGGCCGTGTTGCGCGAACTCGCGCGCAACGAAGCGCCCGAAACCGTGTTCGCCGCCTTGTCGCCGCAGGACGCGGAATATGCGGCGCTGCTGCAAGCGCTCGCCGATCTGCGCGCGCTGAAAGCGAAGGGCGGATGGCGCAATGTCGACCCGCGCGGCGGCACGCTGGAACCCGGTGCCGTCGATACGCGCGTTCCCGCCTTGCGCAAGCGCATGGCGGTGACCGAAGGGATCGCACCCGAGCCCGCGGATCAGTTCGAGCTCGAGTATTACGGCGTCGAACTCGTCGATGCGGTCGTCGCGTTCCAGCGCCGCCACGGCCTGGCCGCCGACGGGCGCGTGGGCCCGCGCACTTTCGCCGCGATCAACAAGACGGTCGATCAGCGCATCGCGCAGATCGCCGCCAATCTCGATCGCTTGCGCGCCACGCCACCGCGCCCGGCCAAAGGCGCTTATGTCGAAGTCAACGTGCCCGGCTTCGAATTGCGCGCGTTCGAAAACGGCGAAATGAAGCTCGCGATGGGCGTGGTCGTGGGGCGCGAGAAGCGTGCGACGCCGATCTTCTCGACCCGCATCACCGACATCATCTTCAACCCGACCTGGACCGTGCCGCTGAAGCTGGTGCGCGAGGATATGCTGCCGCGCTTGCGCGCCAATCCGCAGGCGCTGATCGACCAGGGCTTCCGCATCTATCGCGGCTGGGGCGACAATCGCGAGGAAATCGATCCGCGCAAAGTCGATTGGCGCAAAGTGACGCCGCGTTCGATGGGCTATTGGATGCGCCAGGATCCGGGCCCCAAGAACGCGCTGGGGCAGGTGCGCTTCACCATGCCCAACACCTACGACGTCTATCTGCACGACACGCCCGACCGGCACTATTTCGGCCGCGCCGATCGCGCCTTGTCGTCGGGCTGCGTGCGCCTGGAACGGCCGATCGATCTGGTCGAATGGGTGCTGAGCCGCACGCCGGGCTGGGACCGCGCGGCGATCGACGCCGCCGACGCCGATCAGGTTACCCGCAGCGTGGGCGTGAAGGGCGGGGCGATCCCCGTCCACATGGTCTACAAGACCGCCTTCGTGAAGGACGGCGTGCTGAACTGGCGCGACGACGTCTACGGCCTGGACGCGCTGTTCATCGCCGGCGTGGAGAAACGCCCCGTGGCCTCGCTGGCCCTGCCGCGCGAGGGCGCGATTCCCCCGCCGACCCTGGCGCCGTAATCGTTACAGCGCGTTCCAGAACCAAGTAAAATCGTTTTGAAACAGTGTTTTGCGACGCTGTTTCAACATATTTCTTCGCGCTTGCCTCGGTAAAGTCAGATGTGCATTCTGCGCATATCTTGCCGAACGGGGACGCTCGCCTGTGGATTTCGACCAACCCGAAAATTCGTTTCGCCGCCGCCTGTTGATCGGCGGCCTAGCGGCCGGTCTGGTCAGCGCCGTTCCGGGCCTTGCCGAGGCCGCCACCGACAAGAAGAAAGCCGCCGCCAAGCCCAAGCCCGCGCGCAATCTGGGGCCGCCCTCCGGCCCCGTGCCGCTGCGCCCGGCCGGCCAGCGCGCGCTGAGCTTGCAAGTCGTCAATACGGGCGAGCGTTTCGACGCCGTCTATTGGCGCGATGGCGCTTATGTGCCCGAGGCGTTGCAGCGCCTGGACCGCGTGCTGCGCGACCATCGCGCGGGCGTCGTCGCGCATATGGACCCCAAGCTTTACGACATTATGTGGGAGATGCAGCAGCGCCTGGACGTGTCGGAGCCGTGGCGCGTCATCTCCGCCTATCGATCGCCGAAAACGAATGCCGCCGCGCGCAAGCATGGCGGCGTGGCGCGCAATTCCTTCCATCTTCACGCCCGCGCGGTCGATATCGACCTCGCCAGCCGGTCGACGCGCGCGTTGCGCCAGGTCGCGGTGCAGCTCCAAGCGGGCGGGGTGGGGCAGTATCCGCGCTCCGACTTCATCCATATCGATACCGGCCCGGTGCGCGTCTGGGGCTGATCCTTGCGTCCCAAATGACGCCGCGCTAAGCCATTTCCAGTTTTCCAACACCGGAGAGTCTTTCCATGCGTCTCGAAGCGACCACCGCTCCGCTCGTCGATCGTCTTTGGCCCGCGCGTGAGCGCGATTTCGTCCGCAAGGCGGCCCTTGTAGTGCTCGGCTCGGCGTTGCTCTGGGCCTCGGCCCGCGCGCAGGTGCCGATGTGGCCCGTGCCAATGACGATGCAGTCCTTCGTCGTGTTGGTGATCGGCTTCGCCTATGGCGCACGCCTGGGCATGGCGACGGTGCTGTTCTATCTGGCGCAGGGCGCTTTGGGCTTTCCGGTCTTCGCCGGCACGCCGGAGAAGGGGATCGGCCTTGCCTATATGATGGGCACGACCGGCGGCTATCTCGTCGGCTTCGTTCTGTCGGCCGGTCTGTGCGGCTGGCTCGCCGAGCGCGGCTGGGGCTCGAGCCTTGCCTCGCTCGCCGGTGCGATGACGCTGGGCAGCTTGATCCTGTTCGTGCCGGGCATCCTGTGGCTCGCGACCTTCGTGGGCTTCGACAAGGCGATCGCGCTGGGCTTGATGCCCTTCGCCGCGGGCATCGTGGTGAAGGGCGCCTTGGGCGTCACGGTCCTGTTGGCGGCGAACCGCCAGCTCGCGAAGAAAGTCTGAAGCGAGGCTTAAGTTCGAACGGCACCGGTCACTTCATGTAACCGGTGCCGTTTCCTTTTCGGGCGGTTTCGCTTGAACAAGTCCGGGCGAGCCCGTAGAACCCGGCGAGGTCGCGGTAAAAACGCCGCAGGAATTTGTTTCCGAGTCCCGGAACAGGGGCCGGGGACGGGAGGCTACAAGTGCTGGTCTTGCTTCGCTTCAGCCAAGCGATCGATTGGCTGAATGCCCTTCTTGGGCGATTCGCCAATGCGATGGTGCTTCTCGCTTGCGTCGTTAGTGCGGGCAACGCGATGTCGCGCTACGCGTTCGACATCAGTTCGAACGCTTGGCTCGAAGTGCAGTGGTACATGTTCTCCGTCGTCGTGATGCTGGGGGCGGCCTACACGCTGCAGCGGAACGAGCATGTGCGCGTCGATATCTTCTACATGCAGCTATCCGAGCGCGGCCAGCATTGGGTCGATATCATCGGCGCGGTGCTGTTCTTGCTGCCGGGCTGCCTGTTGTTCACCTGGCTTTCCTGGCCGTTCTTCTACCAGTCGTTCCTGATCAACGAGGCGTCGAACAACGCCGGCGGTCTGTTGCGCTGGCCGGTGAAGCTGCTGCTGCCGCTGGGCTTCATCCTGCTGGCGCTGCAAGGCATCTCGCAACTCATCAAACATGTGGGCGCGTTGCTGGGCTATCACGTCGTGGATTCGAAGTACGAAAGGCCGCAGCAATGATGATCCCGCTGGAGTGGATGCCGCCGCTGATGTTCGGCGGCCTCGTGGTGTTCATGCTGTTCGGCTACCCGGTCGCCTTTTCGCTGATGGCGGTCGGGTTGTTCTTCGGCTTCATCTCGATCGAACTCGGCTTCTTCACGCTCGCCTTCCTTCAGAATATCCCGTTGCGGGTGTTCGGCAGCATCTTGGCGAACGATCTGCTGTTGGCGATTCCCTTCTTCACCTTCATGGGGGCGATCCTCGAACGCTGCGGCTTGGCCGAAGACATGCTCGATTCCATGGGCCAGTTGTTCGGCACGGTGAAGGGCGGGCTCGGCTACTCGGTCATCATCGTGGGGTTCGTGCTGGGCGCCATCACCGGCACCGTCGCGGCCCAGGTCATCGCCATGGCGATGATCTCGCTGCCCGTGATGATGCGCTACAAATACGACATCCGTTACGCGACCGGCGTGCTCGCCGCGTCGGGCACCATCACGCAGTTGGTGCCGCCCTCGCTGGTCTTGATCGTCCTCGCCGACCAGCTCGGCAAATCCGTCGGCGATATGTATCTGGGCGCTTGGGGGCCGTCGCTGATGCAGATCGGTCTTTTCGCCGGCTACACGTTCCTGCTGACGCTGGTGCGCCCCGATGCGCTGCCCGCGATCCCCAAGACGGATCTGACGCTGGTGGGCTGGCCGCTGTGGCGCAAATGTCTGTTCGGCATCGTGCCGTCGGCGGTGCTGATCTTCCTGGTGCTGGGCACCATGATGATGGGCCTCGCCACGCCGACCGAGGCGGGCGCCATGGGCGCCATCGGCGCGGTCGTGCTGGCCGTGTTGCATCACAAGGAACTGGGCGGCACGACGCGGATCATCGCCGTGGCCGGCGCCGTTTGCGGCGCCGTCGCGGCCGTGATCGGGATTTTCGCCTTCAAGTCGCTGCCCTTCCTGGTGGCGTTGACGGTGCTGTACGTCGCCGTGGTGTGGCTGTGCTTGCGTGCGGTCGCGATCCCGGATCTGCGGTCGCTGATCGTCCAGGCCTATCAGACGACGATGCGCATCACCGCGATGGTGACGTTCATCCTGATCGGTTCGACCTGCTTCTCGATCGTCTTCCAGGGCGTCGACGGCAATATCTGGATTGAACATCTGCTGACGTCGCTGCCGGGCGGGGCGTGGGGCTTTCTCGCCTTCATCAACGTGTTCGTGTTCTTCCTGGCCTTCTTCCTCGACTTCTTCGAGATCGCGTTCATCATCGTTCCGATGCTGGCCCCGGTCGCGCAGAAATTGCTGGCACCGCTGGTCGGGGCCGACGCCGCGTTGATCTGGTTCGGCGTCATCTTGTGCGTGAACATGCAGACCAGCTTCATGCACCCGCCCTTCGGCTTTGCGCTGTTCTATCTGCGCAGCGTGGCGCCCAAGTCGATCAAGACGACCGACATCTATATGGGCGCCATTCCGTTCCTGCTGCTGCAGGTGATCATGGTGGCGCTGGTGATCGCGCTTCCGGAAACGGTGACCTGGGCGTTGGATGCGCCGCTCGACGTGGATATCGATTCGATCGAAATCCCGTCCGGCGAGCAGCCGTCGAGCAACAATCCGGGGGCGACGACGAATACGCCCGATCAGCCGACCAATCCCGACGACGAACCCGAACTCGAAATGGAGCCGGAGGAGGCGAACTAACGCCGTCCTTCGGTCCGGAAGTCGGTCAAAGAAAAACCCGCCGGCGCTTTCGCGCCGGCGGGTTTCGTTTTTGGCCGAAGCCCCGGGCCTTGTCAGCGGCGCTGTTGCGTCGAGGCGAGGTTCGCGTTGACGAACGTGTCGTACGCGGCCTCGTTGATTCGGAACCACTGGAACTGGTCCGTGCGGAAACGGCGCCAGCTTTCGTAGATCTTCTTGAACAGCGGGTTCTTCTCGGCGGTCTCGTCGTAGACCTCGTTCGCCGCCTTCAGGCAGGCGAGCATCGTTTCGTTCGTGAAGCGGCGCAATTGCGTGCCGCTCGCGATCAAACGGCGCAGGGCCGCCGGGTTCTGGGCGTCGTACTTGGCCTGCATGGCCACATGCGCTTCCCACGAAGCCGCCTGGAAGGCCGCTTTGTTTTCCGACGACAGGCCTTCCCACGCCTTGTCGTTGACGATCGCGGAGACCTGCGGTCCGCCTTCCCACCAACCCGGATAGTAGTAGTACTTGGCGACCTTGTTGAAGCCGAGCTTCTCGTCGTCATACGGGCCGACCCATTCCGCCGCGTCGATCGTGCCCTTTTCGAGTGCGGGATAGATATCGCCGCCGGCGAGCTGCTGGGGCACGGTGCCGAGCTTGCTGAGCACCTGGCCCGCGAAGCCGCCGATGCGGAACTTCAGACCCTTGAGGTCTTCCGTCGTCTTGATTTCCTTGCGGAACCAGCCGCCCATCTGCGTGCCGGTGTTGCCGGCCGGGAAGGCGAGCATGTTGTACTGGCGGAACAATTCCGCCATCGCTTCAGCACCGCCGCCCGAATACATCCACGCGGTCTGCTGGCGCGAGTTGAGGCCGAACGGCACGGCCGCGTCGAACGCGAATGTCGGATCCTTGCCGACATAGTAGTAATTGACCGTGTGGCCCGCTTCGACTGTGCCGGCCTGGACGGCGTCGAGCACTTGCAGGCCCGGGACGATTTCGCCCGCCGCGAAAACGCGGATTTCGAAACGGCCGCCGGTGAGATCCTTCACGCGGTTGGCGATGATTTCGGCCGAGCCGTAGATCGTGTCGAGCGACTTCGGAAAGCTCGACGCCAGACGCCAGCGGACCACGCCTTGCGCGATCGCGGGTGCCGCGAGCGGTGCGGCCGCGAGGCCCACACCGGCCCCGGTCAAAAACTTACGACGTTGCATGAACCGTAATTCTCCTTGGGGTTTCCCTTGCGTAGCGATTGATCGCGCCGGAATTGCTGCCCGGACGCTTTGGCCAGTGGCGAGACTGAAACCAAGGCCAATCGACTCCTTATAGCCGGGCAGGATCAATCCTCAAGCGAAATGGGGTATGGCGGTGTGCGGAACGCTGATGCCTGCCATGCGCGCCGGCGAAATGACGCGGCGCAGGCGCATGCTAGTTTCGGGCAAACGAAAGGAACGCGAAGTGGGCTACTTGATCGTCTTCGTCGGCGCCGGGATCGGCGGCGCTTTGCGCCACGCCGTCAACATCTTGGCGGCGCGCCTGCTCGGGACGAATTTGCCCTACGGCACGCTGTTCGTGAACCTGGCCGGTTCGCTGACGATGGGGCTGATCGTCGGCTATTTCGCGTTCAAGGGCGAAGGCGGGCAGGATGCGCGGCTGTTCCTGACCACCGGAATCCTCGGCGGATTCACGACGTTCTCCGCCTTCTCGCTCGATGTCGTGATGCTGATCGAGCGCGGCGACATCGCGAACGCCGCACTCTATGGCGGCATCTCGGTCGCGGGCTCGGTGCTGGCGTTGTTCGCCGGGCTGTGGCTCACGCGGCTCGTTTTCTAAACGAAAAACCCGCCGGCTTGCGCCGGCGGGTTTCGTGGCTTCAGCCGAGGTCGCGGGATTAGCCGCGGCGCTGCTGGTTCGACGACAGGTTCTGATAGACGAACTGGTCGTAGGCCGCTTCGTTCACGCGGAACCACTGGAACTGGTCCGTGCGGAAACGGCGCCAGCTTTCGTAGATCTTCTTGAACAGCGGGTTCTTTTCCGACGTTTCGTCGTACAGCTCGTTCGCCGCCTTCAAGCACGAGAGCATCGTGTCGCGACTGAAGGCGCGCAGCTGCGTGCCGCCCGCGATCAAACGGCGCAACGCCGCCGGGTTCTGGGCGTCGTACTTGGCCTGCATGGCCACATGCGCTTCCCAAGCCGCCGATTGGAAGATCGACTTGTTCTCGGCCGACAGGCTTTCCCAAGCCTTGTCGTTGACGAGCGAGGAGAGCTGCGGCCCGCCTTCCCACCAGCCCGGGTAGTAGTAGTAGCGGGCGACCTTGTTGAAGCCGAGCTTCTCGTCGTCATACGGACCGACCCATTCGGCCGCGTCGATCGTGCCCTTTTCCAGCGCCGGGTAGATATCGCCCGCGGCGAGCTGCTGGGGCACGAGGCCGAGCTTGGTCAGCACCTGACCGGCGAAACCGCCGATGCGCATCTTGACGCCCTTGAGGTCGTCCGGCGTCTTGATCTCCTTGCGGAACCAGCCGCCCATCTGGGCGCCCGTGTTGCCGGTCGGGAAGGCGATGCAGTTATACTGCTTGAACAGCTCGGCCACCGCCGCCGCACCGCCGCCGGCGTACATCCACGCGGTCTGCTGGCGCGAGTTGAGACCGAACGGGATCGCCGTATCGAAGGCGAAGGTCGGATCCTTGCCGACGTAATAGTAATTCGCGGTGTGGCCGGCTTCGATCGTGCCGGCCTGCACGGCGTCGAGCACTTGCAGGCCCGGGACGATTTCGCCCGCCGCGAAGACGCGGATTTCGAACTTGCCGCCCGAGCTTTCCTTGACGCGGTTGGCGAGAATTTCCGCCGCACCGTAGATCGTGTCGAGCGACTTCGGGAAGCTCGACGCCAAACGCCAGCGGATCACGCCTTGCGCGATCGCGGGGGCGGCCAACGGCGCTGCGGCGAGGCCGACACCGGCCCCGGTCAAAAATTTACGACGCTGCATTGCAGGAGTCTCCTTGGGGTTCCCTGTTTCGTTATCCGCGCCGGCGTTGTTTTTCCGGTCACGTTGGCCGCAGCGTTTTCGCCGACGACCGATACCCCGTTATGGCTCTGGGAACGCCGAATATCAAGCGAAGTTAGGTAATTCCGGACGCCGGAACGCCCGTTTTCAGACGGGTTCGGCGGGCTTTTGGACGATCCGGCCTTGGGTATCCAGGGCGCGCCAGCCTTCGCGGGTCAGCGCCTCGAGCGGCTGAAACCGCACCTTGTAGGCCATTTTGTCGCTCTCGCCGATCCAATAGCCGAGATAGACATGGGAAAGGCCTTCTTCGCGCGCCGTGTCGATCAGCGCCAGCACGACATGCGATCCCAGCGAGCGCTTGGGCGTCTCGGGTTCGTAGAACGAGTAGACGGCCGAGAAGCCGCTCGCCATCCGATCGACCAGGCACCCGGCCATCAAATTGCCGTGCCGGTCGCGGAATTCGACGACATGCGAGGACGCGGCACCGACCTCGATCATCGTCCGGTAATCTTCGAAATCCATCCGCGCCATTTCGCCGTCGCGATGGCGGCCGACCTGGTAGCGCGAGAACAGCGCGTATTGCTCGGCCGTGGCGATCGCCGGGCGGATCTGCGCGGTGAGATCGGCGTTGGCGGCGAGCACGCGGCGCCATTGGCGCGTCATTTGGAATCGCTCGACCGGGATGCGCACGGCCACGCACGCGTTGCAGCCGGGGCAGGCGGGTCTGTAAGCGAAGCCCAAAGACCTTCGGAACCCGGCTTCCGACAGAAGATCGTAGGACAGCACGGCTTGCGGGCCGGTCAAGTCGACGAAGATGCGCCGCTCCATCTTCCCTTCGAGATAAGGGCAGGGCGAGGGCATCGAATAATAGAAGCGTGCGGACGAACTGCCCGAGACGGTCATGTGCCGCCCCCGTTTCGGCGGCGCACGGTCAGGCCCGTCAGCACGTCATGCAGCAGACGCTTGCGCGGGTTGAAGAAGCTCCACACCAGCACGAGGCCCCAGGTGAAGGCGACGGTGACGTAGAACAAAATCCAATGCGCGCCGGCTTGGATGAAATTCGCCGGGCGGCCGTCGAGCGTTTCGACTTTGATATCGGCGAAGCGATGGCCGAGCGTGCCGCGCTTATCGCCCGAGACGAGGAACGCGTGATAGAGCAGCGGCACCAGCGCCAGCAGCAGCGCCATCGGTCCCGCCAGCAAGCCGAAGCTCAACACGCCCAGCAGCGTCGCAGGGATAGCCAACACGGCGCCGATCAGAATCACGATCGCCGCATCGACGAGATGCGCGACGATACGCCGCCGGCGCAGCCCCGCGATTTCGACGGGGTCGGGCGGCAGGATGGTCGCGGCCATCAAGGTGGTGTTGGCGTCGTTCAATTTCGCGTTTCCTGCCGACAAGCGTAGGCGACACGCCGCGGCAGGGCAAGATCGCCGACGTTTAATTCGCCAGCGGCACGTCGCGCAGCAGAACGATCGAAATGCGCCGGTTGCGCGGATCGGACGGATTGTCGGCGATGAACGGCTCGGTATCCGCCCTTCCGATCACGCGCGCGATGCGGGCGGGCTGCATGCCGTTTTCCAGCAGCGTGCGGCGCGCGGCGTTGGCGCGGTCGGCCGACAATTCCCAGTTCGTGTATTGGGCACCGCGCGGGAAGGGCGTGCTGTCGGTGTGGCCGGTGATCGCGATCGGGTTGGGCAGGTTCTGCACGATGCGCGCGACGGTTTGCAGCAAGCGGCGCGTGCCGTCGGCGGGCGTGGCCGAGCCCGAGGCGAACATCGCGTTGCGTTCCTGGTCGATCAACTGGATGCGCAAGCCTTCGGGCGTGCGATCGACGACCAGGTTCTGCTGCAACGGTTTCAGCTCCGGCACTTCCTGGATCGCTTGGCGGATATCCGCTTCGGCGCGCGCGAAGGATTGTTCTTCGCGTCGCGCCATTTCGCGCTGCATCTGCTCGTTGAGCGCACCCATGCCTTCGTTCTGCTGGCCTTGCGGGCGCGCCCCGGTGAACAACTGGCCCGACGCGGCCATGCCCGGGCTTTGATTGCCCGCGGTCGCTTGGCCCGACGGGCCGGGCCCGATGCCCGAGGCACCGCGCGTGTTGGGCTGCGGGTTGGGCGTGTCTTCGGCGGCGGCGTTGCGCGTCTGCTCGAATTCGGGGCCTTCGGTGTCGGCTTCCTCGCCGGTCGGGGCGAGTGGTACGCCGACCACGATGCCGCCGGTCATCTTCGGCAGATCGCCGGGGCCGAGGGTGACACCGCCCAACACGCCGCCGGCACCCGAGGTCGAGCGCGACACGGCGTCGAAGGCGGTGAAATATTGCGCGATGCCTTGGCGCTTTTCCTGATCGGTGGAGTTGAGCAGCCACATCAACAGGAAGAACGCCATCATCGCCGTCACGAAGTCGGCATAGGCGACCTTCCAGCCGCCGCCATGGGCGCCGTCATGGCCCTTCTTGTGCCGCTTGATGATGATGACTGGGTGGTTTGAGTCGTCCGCCATCGTCGTTCCTGGGTGTGACGCAGGCTCAATATGCGTCGCCGCACCGCACGCTTCAATCCGCGCCCGGCTCGGTAAAATTCGTCTTAAATACTAAATCAGGATCGTTAACGCGGGGTGAAAAACCGGCCAAGCCTTTGAAATGTCAAGGCGGGGTCAGGCGTAGAACATCCGCGTCCGATCCCAATTCGGCCCGATTCCGTGCCAAGCGCAAATGCCGGCCGCTGGCCCAGATCGGGGCGAGATCGGCCCAATGCGCCGATAACGGATGGCCCGACTGGCCGGGAGCGACGACGTAGAGCGACGCGTCGAGATCGGCGAGGTCGTAGACCGCGCGATATCCCGCCCCATGGATATGGGCGAAGGGCCGATCGGGATCGCGCGCCGAATTCGCCCCGCGATTGACGGTGAAGTAATCGCCGTCGGTCGGGATGTCGACCGACAACCACCAGCCGATCAGCGGCAGGCGCGACAGCACGGGATTGTCGAACGGCGCTTTGTGTTCGTTCCCCCACCGCCATTTGTCGAGCGAACGGCCATGGCGGGTTTCGATCCATTCGATCGCGGCGACGAGCGAGTCCGACACGAGCTTCGCGCAATCGCCGTCGCAATAGGGCGATGTCCGGTTCAGCGCGTCGAGCACCAGCTTGGGCCGCTCGCGCCCGAAATCGGCGGCGAGATCGCCCAGCGCGTTCTGCGTCAAACGCCGCGTCATCTCGCGGACCCAAACATTGAAGATCAAACCCTCGGGTCTATCGGCGCGCACCGACGCGTCCCAGGCGCGCAAGCGTTCCATCGCCGCATGCGCGCGCGGCTCGACTGGGGCGAGCCACGACGCCGCCGCGATCGCGTCGCGCGCGAAGACCGATACGGCGTCGGCCAGCATCGCTTCGTGATAGGCGGGCGTTTGACCGTCGCGAAGGTCGAGCATTTCGACGATGCGGCGTTGCCGGAACGGCGCGTCGAAGCTGCGCCCCAAATAGAAGGGAAATTCGGGACCGACGACGCGGTCGTTGCCGTTCGACAGCCGCGCATTGGCGGGATCGACGCGTGCCGGCATTTGATCGAACGGCACGAAGCCGTTCCAGCCCGACGCCCCGATCCAGCCGCGTTTAGGTAAAGGCGAGTCACCGCCATTGCGCAGCGGGATCGCCCCGACCACGCGCATCCCGATGGCGCCGTCGCGATCGGCGACCGACATATTCTGCACGGGGGCGAGCCATTGGCGCGTTGCGGCGAAGGCTTCGGCGACGTTCGTCGCACGGTTGAGGCGCACGATCGCATCGGCGGTCGTGTCCGGTGCGGCGAGGACGGGCAGCATCAGCGCCAGCAATTCGCCATTGGGGGCGGCGGTGGCGGCACTCGCATCGAAATCCGAAATCACGATGCCGTTGCGCGTGCGGCGCAGCGTCAGCGTGACGGGCGCGGCCCCGCGCGCTTGAAACACTTCCTCGCGCAGCTCGAACGCGCGCGGACCATCGGGTGTGAGATACATCGCCGGGTTCGCGGGATCGACGCGCTCGATCGTCAGGTCCGCCGTGTCGGCGTTGGTCGTGGTGAAGCCCCAGGCGATGCGCCCGTTATGGCCCAACACCAAAGCGGGGGCGCCGGGTGCGGTGGCCCCGGCATAAACGATATCCGTGCCCGTCACCGCGAGCCGCGCCAAATACCATTGCCCCGGCGCACCCAATCCCAAATGCGGATCGCTCGCCAGGATCGGCTTGCCCGAGGCGGACTTCGCACCGCCGGCGATCCAGGTGTTCGACGCTTGATCGGGCCCGGTGGGGCGGGGCAGCGCCTTGGCGATCGCGTTCGCCCATTTGGAAAGTTCGGGATCGGCCTTGGCGACGATCGCGGCATCGCCCGTTCCCCATTGCGGCCACAACGCGGCTTCGAGTTCGGCGGTGTAGCGATCGCCCAGACGCAGGCGGAACAACTCGTCGCGCCAATCGCCGGTCAATTGCAGCGCCATCAACTGGCCCCACAGCAGCGTCTGCCAGGATTCCCAACGCTCGGGCTTGTGGCCGGTGGCGAGGAATTCGGGCGGCGGCGCGCCGTCGCGTGCGGCCAGCGCCGCGTTCACGCCCGCCGCATAGGCATCGGCGCGTTGGCGCAATTCGGGGCTTGCGGCGACATAGGCGTTGCGCGCCGCGCGCGTGAGGTCGAGGGCGCGATAGAACCGGTCGAGCGGCAAGGCGCGCGGGCCGACGATTTCCGAAACGCGGCCTTGGCCGAGCAGGCGCACGAGTTCGAGTTGCACGCCGCGATCCTGGGCATGCAGGAAACCCAAGGCGAGCCACAGATCGCGCTCGGTTTGCGCCCAGACATGCGGCACGCCGAATTCGTCGCGGACGATCTCGATTTCGCCTTCCAATCCCGCGATGCGGATTTCGCCGCGCGTATCGGCAAGGCCTGTGCGCAAATAAAGCAGCGCCGCACCGCCGACGATACCGCCCAGAAGTCCGAGCGTCAGAACGCCCGCGCCGATCCATTTCAAAGCTCGCATAAGCCTGTTGTATCGAATTGCGCGTGTCGCGCAACCCGAGCCGCGTCAGGGATTTTTACGGCCGATCAGCCGGGGCAGGGCTTCGTTCGCGACGAGGCACGACAGCACGATCACCGCCCCGACCATCGCGCGCGCACTGGGCGTTTCGCCGAAGGCGAGCCACACCCAAAGCGGGGCGAGCACGATTTCCAGAATCGCGATCAGGCCGATATCGGCCGCGCGCACGTCGCGCGAGGCGATGGTCATCAGCAAGCAACCGCAACCGAGCTGCACGGCCCCCATCGCCATCAGGATCGCGATGTCGCGCATCGATGTGGCGTCGGCGAAGATGAAGGGCAGCATCGTCGCGATCGACATGATGCCCGCCAGGAACACGCTGGGGGCGGGATCGATGCCGGCTTTCAATTTGCGCAGCATCAGGATCTGGAAGGCGAAGGAAATCGACACGCCCAACGCGGATAGCGGCCCGATGATCGAGCCGAATTCCAGCGCGTCCCACACCATGATGGCGACACCGGTCGAGCAGAACGCCATCGCGATCCAAGTGCGCGTCGCGATGCCTTCGCCCAGAAATACGCGCGCGACGATGGCGGCCCAGAAGGGCGACGTGCTCATCAAAAACAGCGCCGTCGCGACGGTCGTGTTGGCGACCGCGATCAGGAAGAACAGGAATTGCAGCGACAGCATGAAGGCGGCGGCGGCCCCGCCGATCCCCAGCGCCTTGATCGACGCGGCGGCGTCGCGCCCGTAGCGCCACACGAGATAGACGCCGACCAAAGCGAGCATGCCCATCGAGCGCCAGAACACCATCGACGGCGCACCGGTGCCGTCGAGCATGCGCACGAACAGTCCCGACGTGCTCCAGAACAGCGTGGCGCAGAGCATCAGCGCGATGCCGCGCGCGGAGGTGTTCGCGGTGCTCATTTCGCCCCGCCGCGCGCGGTGAGGATCGCGTTGCCCGCCAAGGCCGCCAGCAGAATGGCGCCGCCGACGATCGTGCCGAGCGACGGCGTCTCGCCCACGCCGATCCAAGTCCAGACGGGCCCGAGCACGGGTTCGAGCAATGCGATCAACACGACTTGCACGACCGGCAAGCGGCGGATCGCGGCGTAGAAGAACGTCAGGCCCAGCGACATTTGCACGAAGCCGAGCAAGAACAATGCTGCCGCCGATTGCGCCGGCACGGCGAAGGGATTGCCGATCATCCAAGCCAAGGCGACGGCGGCGACGGCGGCGAGGGTGGTGCCGGGACGCAGATCGAGCGCGCGCTGGCCGCGGATCAGCGTCACGTTGATCGCCGAGCCCAGCGCCACCGACAAGGCGGCGAACTTGCCGAGCAACGCGCCCTCCGCGATCGAAGCGCCCATGACGAGGCCCAAACCGCCCATCGCGATGGCGATGGCGGCCCAACTCGCCGCCGGCACTTTTTCCTTCAGGAAGAACAGCGCCAGGAACGCGACCATGATCGGCGACGTCGATTGCAGCAGCAGCGCGTTGGCGACGGTCGTCGATGTCATGCCGATGACATGCATGGTCAGCGTCACGCACACGCACGCCGCCGAGATCAGCACGAGGCGCGTATGGTCGCGGAAAATCATCAGGCCCCAATTGCCGGTCATCGCGCGCAGGATCAGCGGGAAAATCAACGCATGCGCCAACGCACGCCAGAACACGATGTCCCACGGGCCCGCCTCGACCAAACGCATCACCACGCCGCCCACGCTCCAGCACAAAGGTGCGGCGATGGCGAACAGGTATCCCTGGGTGCGTTGCGAAAGCGCGGAAAACAAGATTTTTTGGGGCGTTTGAGAGGGCAGGGCCTTGTAGGCGGCACGGCACGAGTTGTCCATAGGCGGGGCGTCGCGGTACAAATCGTCCATGACTCCGCGCGACCATAAAATGCCCGTGCTCGGCCCCGGCGGCTTTTTCCGTCTTGCTTGGACGGAATGGGGCCCCGAACGTGCCCCCGACCGCACCGTCGTTTGCGTCCATGGCTTGACGCGCAACGGCCGCGATTTCGATGCGCTGGCCCGCGCACTCGCCCATGACGGCTGGCGCGTCGTGTGCCCCGACATGCCCGGGCGCGGTTCGTCGGATTGGCTGCACCGCGCCGACGATTATTCCTATCCGGTCTATACCCAGACCGTCGCCGCGCTTTACGCGCGGCTCGACGTCGCCAAGCTCGACTGGATCGGCACGTCGATGGGCGGCTTGATCGGCATGCTGCTGGCGGCCCAGCGCGGCCATTTCATCCGCAAGCTGGTGCTCAACGATATCGGGCCGTTTGTGCCCGCCGCCGCCTTGCAGCGCATCGGCGAATATTGCGGGCGCGATCCGCGCTTCCAGGATTTCGAGGAAGTCGAAGCCTATCTGCGCGAAGTGCACAAACCCTTCGGCGAGTTGACCGACGCGGAATGGATGCATCTCGCTTTCCACGCGGCGGAGGAATCGGGCGAGGGCGATCTGCGCCTGCGCTACGATCCGGCGATCGGCAAACCCTTCGCGGGCCGCACGGCCGACGACGTGGTGCTGTGGCCGTTCTGGGACCAGCTGCGCGTTCCGGTGCTGGCGATGCGCGGCGAAACCTCCGACCTGCTGCTGCGCGAAACGCTGCTGCGCATGGTGAAGCGCCCGAATTGCCGCGCGGTCGAAGTCGCCGGTTGCGGTCACGCGCCCGCGTTGATGACGCAGGACCAGATCGGCACGATCGTCGAGTTCCTCTCCGCCAGCAATTAAGGCCCGGCCGTGCTTCTCGTCCCGCTCAAGGACGACAACCCGACGCGAAGCTTCGCCGCGCTGACGGCGATCTTCGTGGCGATCAACGCCGCCGTTTTCGTCCATCAAGCGACACTCGAACCAGCGGCGTCGGAAGAGTTCATCCTGCGCTTCGGGATGATCCCGGCGGTGTTGACGGGCGAAGCCTATGTGGACGCGGCATTGAACCCGCCGCCCGCCTGGACGACCGCCTTCAGCGCCATGTTCCTGCATGGCTCCTTGATGCATGTCGCGGGGAACATGCTTTATTTGTGGACCTTCGGGAACAATGTCGAAGATTCGATGGGGCGGTTTCGCTTCCTCGTCTTCTATGGGCTGTGCGGTCTCGCCGCCGCCCTCGCGCAAGGGGCCGCCGATCCGTCGTCGACCACGCCGATGATCGGTGCATCGGGGGCGGTGTCGGGCGTGCTCGGCGCCTATCTGCTGCTGCACCCGCATGCGCAAGTGTGGAGCTTCGCCTTTTTCCGCTTCGCCTGGCTGCCGGCCTGGGCGGTGCTCGGCTTCTGGATCGTCGTGCAATTCGCCAACGCATTCCTCGCCGATGCCGAACAAGGCGGGGTGGCGTGGTGGGCGCATGTCGGCGGCTTCCTCGCCGGGATGGCGCTGATCCCGATTTTCAAGCGCCGCGGCGTGCCGTTGTTCGAAGGCCGCAACCGCACGGGCCCGTGGGGATGACGATCGAGAAATTCCGGCCGCGGTTCCCTTGGTATGGTGCGGACCTTCAAACGCTGCGGAATTTCATGGCACCGCCGCGTGTCGAATTGCCGCGCGCCGAAGCGATCACGCTGCCGCTCGACGATGGCGATGTCCTGACCGGCGAATTCAATCGCGTTCCGGGCGGCGACGCGAAGCCTTTGGTCCTGTTGATCCACGGCCTGACCGGCAACGCGAACTCGACCTATATGCGCGTGAGTGCGGCCGCGCATCTCGCCGCCGGATCGAACGTGCTGCGCTTGAATTTGCGCGGGGCTGGTACGCGTCCCACCAAGCTCATGTATCACGCCGGGCGCAGCGAAGATTTGGCGCAAGCCTTGCGCGCGCTCGACGCGCCGCACGGGATCCACGCGGTCGGCTATTCGCTGGGGGCGAATATGCTGCTGAAGCATCTGGGCGAGGGGGCGGGCAAGATCGTCAAAGCCGTCGCTGTGTCGGCCCCCATCGATCTCGCGGGCACGAGCATTCGCATGGGGACACGACGCAATCGGCTCTATCACGATCGTCTGCTGCGCCAGATGCTGGCGGATGCGCACGAACCGCCGCCGGGTATTCGCAGCATTTGGGAATTCGACGAGCGGATCGTCGCCCCGCGCAACGGATTCAAGAATGCGGCGGATTATTACGCGCGCTGTTCGGCCGCCGGATTTCTCGACGCCATTGCGGTGCCGACGACGATCGTCCATGCGCTCGACGATCCGTGGATTCCGCCCGACGCCTATCTGTCGCGCGATTGGTCGCGCAATCCGCGCGTGACGCCAATGCTCGCGACCGGCGGCGGCCATGTCGGCTTCCACGAAGCCGGCCGTCGCCTGCCGCTGCACGACCGCGCGGCGCTGGCGTTTTTCAGCTCCTGAGCGCTTCCGCCGCTTCCAGCGCGAAATAGGTGAGGATGCCGTCCGCACCCGCGCGCTTGAATCCGAGCAGCGTTTCGAGGGCGACCTTCTTGTCGAGCCAGCCGCGCTCGACGGCCCCCATCAGCATCGAGTACTCGCCCGACACTTGATAGACATAGGTCGGGACTTTGAACGCGTCCTTCACCCGCGCGACGATGTCGAGATAGGGCATGCCGGGCTTGACCATCACCATATCCGCCCCCTCGGCGAGATCGAACGCGACCTCGCGCAAGGCTTCGTCGGTGTTCGCCGGGTCCATCTGATAGGTGCGCTTGTCGCCCTTGCCGAGGCTCGACGACGAGCCGACCGCGTCGCGGAACGGCCCGTAGAAGGCCGAGGCGTATTTGGCGGCGTAGCTCATCAGCCGCACGTGCTCGAACCCGGCCTGGTCGAGCGCGTCGCGCAACGCGCCGATGCGCCCGTCCATCATCTCGGACGGCGCGATCACGTCGCAACCGGCTTGCGCCTGGACGAGCGTTTGCTTGATCAGCACGTCGATCGTCGCGTCGTTGACGACGTAATTGTCGCGCACGAGCCCATCTTGGCCATGCGTCGTATAGGGATCGAGCGCCACGTCGCAGACGATGCCGATCTCCGGCACGTCCTTTTTGATCGCGCGCACGGCGCGGCAAACCAGATTGTCCGGGTTGAAGCTTTCGTCGCCGTCCTCGGTCTTCGCGTCGCCCGGCGTGTTGGGGAACAGCGCGATCGCGGGAATGCCGAGCTTCGCGGCCTTCGCGGCGTCCTTGACGATCTCGTCGACGCTGAGGCGCGCGACACCGGGCATCGAGGGGACCGACGTGCGCAAGGCTTTGCCTTCCTGCACGAACAACGGCCAGATCAGATCGGCGACGGTCAGCTTGTTTTCGGCCACCAACGCGCGCGACCAAGAATCGCGCCGGTTGCGGCGTAAACGGGTTCGCGGATAACTTCCGTGGACTTGCATCTTGCTCCCTCGGCTCCAGACAACAAAACTAGCCGACAAGACGCCGAATTCCAATCGCCGGGAACATCATGACCGATCGCAGCTTCGACGAAATCGCGTTCAAACGCGCCGGGATCGCCGGCCAAGTGGTATTTACGAGGCCCAAAGCGCTGAACGCGCTGACGCTGGGCATGATCGAGGTACTCGCGCCGACGCTCGCCGATTGGGCGAAGGACAGTTCCGTGCGCCAGATCGTCCAATGGGGCGATGGCGGCAAAGCGTTTTGCGCGGGCGGCGACGTGCGCGCGGTATGCGAAGCCGGTCTCGCCGCGAAGAAGGGCGGCAAGGCCGATCCGCTGACGCGCGACTTTTTCTTCGCGGAATATCGGCTCAACCGGCAGATCGCGCGTTTCCCCAAACCCATCGTGTCGATCATCGACGGCATCACGATGGGCGGCGGTGTGGGCTTGTCGATCCATGGCCGCTATCGCGTGGCGACCGAGCGCACGTTGTTCGCGATGCCCGAAAGCGCCATCGGCTTGTTTCCCGATGTCGGCGGTTCGTATTTCCTGCCGCGCCTTAAAGGCCGGATGGGCGCGTTCCTGGGTTTGACCGGCGAGCGTTTGAAAGCCGCCGATCTGCTGCATCTGGGCATCGCGACGCATTACATGGACAGCGCGCGCGTTCCCGACCTCATCAAAGCGCTGGAGAGCGAGGCGGCCGATATCGTGCTCGCGCGGTTCCATATCGATCCCGGCCCCGCACCGATCGTCGCGCGCGAGGCGATCATCGATCGCTGCTTCGCCCCGTCGAGCGTGGAGGGCATTCTCACCGCCCTCGACAAGGAAGGGCAGGAATGGACGGCGAAGCTCGCCGACCGTTTGCGCAAGATGAGCCCGACCAGCTTGAAGGTCTCGCGGCTGCAGATCGAGAAGGGCGCCGCCTTGTCGATCGAGGATGCGCTGCGGATGGAATTCCGCATGGTGCGCCGCGCCATGGAAGCCGACGATTTCTACGAAGGCATTCGCGCGGTGCTGATCGACAAGGATCACGCACCTAAATGGAAGCCGGCGTCGTTGGCCGAAGTGTCCGACGCCGCCGTGCAACGATATTTCGCGCCCATGCCGGACGGGGACGAGCTAGTCTTCGTCGACTGACAAGAAAATCGGGAGGAAACCATGGCGGCGATCGCGTTCATCGGTCTCGGCAATATGGGCGGGCCGATGGCCGGCAATCTCGTCAAGGCGGGCGAGAATGTGCGCGGCTTCGATCTGTCGCGCGGCCATCTCGACGCGGCGGTGGCGAACGGCGTTGCGGCCGCCGCATCGATCGCCGATGCGGTCAAAGGGGCGTCGATCGTCGTGACGATGCTGCCCGCCGGTCCGCAATCGCGCGCCGTCTACGACACCGTGATCCCGGCGGCCGAGAAGGGCGCTTTGCTGATCGATTGCTCGACCATCGACGTGGACAGCGCACGCGCCATCGCGACGAAGGCGAGTGCGGCGGGGTTCGAAATGGTCGACGCGCCCGTCTCCGGCGGCACGGTCGGGGCGGCGAACGCCACGTTGACTTTCATGGTCGGCGGCAGCGAAGCGGCGTTCGGCCGGGCGGAACCGATCCTATCCAAAATGGGCAAGACGATCGTCCACGCGGGCGGGCCCGGCAACGGCCAAGCGGCGAAGATCTGCAACAACATGATCCTCGGCATTTCGATGATCGCGGTGGCGGAAGGGTTCAGCCTCGCCGCCAAGCTCGGTCTCGACGCGCAGAAGCTTTTCGACATCTCGTCGAAGAGTTCGGGCCAGTGCTGGTCGATGACGAGTTATTGCCCCGTGCCCGGCCCGGTGCCCGCGTCGCCCGCCAATCGCGATTACAAACCCGGCTTCACCGCCGACATGATGTTGAAGGATTTGAAGCTCGCCCAATCGGCCGCCCAGACGACCGGGCAGGCGACACCTTTGGGGGCCGCCGCGGAATCGCTGTACGCTTTGATGGCCGCGAAGGGCGATGGGGCGCTCGATTTTTCGGGTATTATCAATATGTTGCAGGGTAGGTAAGAGGTCCTTAACCATTCGTCCTGTATTTATGTTAAAAGTTTTTGGTATTTTTTCCGGGACCTCACCTGATGTCGGATCTTAAGCGCGACTATCTCGATTCCGTTTCGCTCGTCGAGCGGCTGCATCGCCAGTTCCTCGAAGTCGTGAAACTGGAACTCGACCGCATGAGCGTGCGCGACATCAACAACGTCCAGGCGCTGATCCTCTACAATATCGGCAAGGACGAGCTGACGGTCGGCGAACTCACCCAGCGCGGCTATTACCTGGGTTCGAACGTCTCGTATAATTTGAAGAAGCTGATCGACAACGAGTACATCTCGCAGGCGCGCAGCCCGCATGATCGCCGCTCGGTGCGCGTCAAGCTGACGGCGCAGGGGCTGAAGCTGCACGAACGTCTCGATCAGGTTTTCGCGCGTCATGCCGACGAATTGACGCGCACGCTGGTCAAGCCCGGCGATCTCACCCAGCTCGAACAGACTTTGCGCCGCATGGAGCAGTTCTGGATCGGTGCGATCGGGCAAGGCGGCTACGCGCCGCAGGTCACGACGTCAGCAGCCGAATAATCAGCGGCACAAGGATCGCCGTCGCCAGCGCGTTGAGGCCGAGCGCCAAGCTCGAAAACGCGCCCGCCAATTCGTTCACCTGAAACGCGCGTGCCGTGCCGATTCCATGCGCGGCCGTGCCCATGCCCAGGCCCCGCGCGCGCCAGTCTTTGAGGCGCAGCGCGTTCATCGTCCAGGTGCCGAACATGGCGCCGAGAATGCCGGTGAGGATCACCAGCACGGCGGTCAGGGCGGGGAAGCCGCCGATGCTTTCGGAAATACCCATCGCGACGGGCGTCGTCACCGATTTGGGCGCGAGGCTGAGCAGCGTGCGTTCCGACGCGCCGAACAGCCATGCCGTGCCGACGGCCGAGATGATGGCGGTCGTCGAGCCCGCGACGATCGACACGAAGATCGCGACGGCGTTGCGCTTTATCTCGGCGAAATGGCGATAGAGCGGGACGGCCAGCGCCACGGTCGCCGGGCCCAACAAAAAGTGGACGAACTGCGCGCCTTCGAAATAGCGCCGATAGGGCACGTCCGCGACCCAGAGCAGCGCCACCAGCAGGATGACCGCGATCAGCACCGGATTGGCGATCGGCGTGCGGTTGAAATGCTCGTAGATGCGCCGGCCGATCAGATAGGCGACGAGCGTCACCGTCAGCCCGAGCAGCGGCGTGGTCGAAAGATAGACCCACAGCTCGAACAGATCGCCGCCGCCGCTTTTCATTCGCCGCCCTTCGGCAAGGGCTTGGCGAGCTTCTTCATCAGCAGCGAAGTGACCGCGATCGTGGCGAGGGTCGAGACGATCAAGGCCGCGAGGATCGCTTTCCATTCGGCGGCGATGAGATCGGCGTAAAGGATCACGCCCACGCCCGCCGGCACGAACAGCAGCGACAGATTGTCGAGCAGCGTGCCGGTCGTTTTGGCGAGATCGTCCGACACTTTGCCGCGCACCATCAGGAACGCGAACAGCAGCACCATGCCGATGACGGGGCCGGGCACCGGCAAGGTTAGGTAGCGGACGATCGCCTCGCCGATCAGCTGGCAGACCAGCAGAAGGGTGAGGGTCTCGAGCATCCTTAGAGCGGCACCACGCAGAACGGATCGGCGAAAGCGGCGATCGCCGCGCGCAATTCGGCCGGCGCCGATTTCGGGATCAGCGCGCCGATGCCCGACGCGGTGCGCGTCAGCACCAGCCCGTCATGCGTGACCATTTCCGCCGCGATGCGTTTGAAGCTCGCCGTCGTCTGGCAGATATAGACGTCGTGGAACAGATAGACCGTGCCCGGATGGCAATAGGGCGCCACGGCGCGGAAATCGGCGTATTGCGCCGTGTCGGTATGGTCGGCGTCGATGAAGACGAGATCGATACGCCCGCCGAGTTCGCGTTCGACGATCGCGGGCACGTCCTCGGGCGAACGGCCGATCAATCCTTTGAGATTGAGGCCATGGCGCGCGGCGATCTGGTTGGTGAGGTCGAGGCCCGGCGCGCTGGTCCCTTCGGCGATGTCGATCGCCACGACCTTCGCGGCGGGATTGGCAACCGCAAGCGCCACGCTGCTCCAGCCGAAGGAACAGCCGATGCCGAACACGTTCGCGGGTTTGAACGCGGCGGCGAGGCTATCGATCAGATAGACCTCCGACATCGAAATGCCGCCGCCATGGGCGCCGTAATTGGCGCCGTCCTTGACGATATAGGTGAAGGTTCCGTCCTCGTGCGAGACGTTGCTGATCGTCTTCAGCATGAACGGACTGATCGAGGAGCGGATCGCGAAACCCGCCTGTTGATAGATATCGACGAGTTTCGCGAACAGCATTTTCCGTTTCTCCGCTTACGGCCCGGCCCGCCTTTTACGGACCGAAGGCCTGGATGCCGGTCTGGGCGCGGCCCAGGATCAGCGCGTGCACGTCATGCGTGCCTTCGTAGGTGTTCACGGTTTCGAGGTTCATCATGTGACGGATGATCGGATATTCGTCCATGATGCCGTTGCCGCCATGCATGTCGCGCGCTTGGCGCGCGACGTCCAGCGCCTTGCCGCAATTGTTGCGCTTGATCAGGCTGATCGTTTCCGGCGACAGCTTGCCTTCGTCCATCAGGCGCCCGGCGCGCAACGCGGCGAGCAGGCCGATCGACAATTCGGTCTGCATGTCGGCGAGCTTCTTTTGGATCAGCTGGTTCGCGGCCAGCGGGCGGCCGAACATCTTGCGTTCAAGCGTATAGGTGCGGGCACCATGCCAGCAGGCTTCGCCAGCCCCAATCACACCCCACGCAATACCGTAGCGCGCGCGGTTGAGGCAGCCGAACGGCCCCTTGAGGCCCTTCACATTGGGCAGCAACGCGTCTTCGCCCACGCGCACTTCGTCCATCACGATTTCGCCGGTGATGGAGGCGCGCAAGCTGAACTTGCCTTCGATCTTTGGCGCCGACAGGCCCTTCATGCCCTTTTCGAGCACGAAGCCGCGAATGTCGCCGGCATCGTCCTTCGCCCAGACGACGAACACATCGGCGATCGGCGCGTTCGAGATCCACATCTTGGTGCCCGAGATGACGTAGCCGTTGCCGTCCTTGCGCGCGCGCGTCTTCATCCCGCCCGGATCGGAGCCGGCGTCGGGCTCGGTCAGGCCGAAGCAGCCGATCCATTCGCCGGTCGCGAGCTTGGGCAGATATTTCTGCTTCTGCGCCTCGGTGCCGTAGGCGTTGATCGGGTGCATGACCAGCGACGACTGCACGCTCATCATCGAGCGATAGCCGCTGTCGACGCGCTCCACTTCGCGCGCGATCAGCCCGTAGGCGACGTAGGACGTGCCCGCACAGCCGTAACCTTCGATCGTCGAGCCGAGGAAACCCATCTCGCCCATCTCGCGGAAGATCGCGGGATCGGTCGATTCATTGCGGAACGCTTCCTTGACGCGCGGGGCGAGCTTGCCCTGGCTATAGTCGCGCGCCGCGTCGCGGATCATGCGTTCTTCTTCCGACAGATCCGCGTCGATCAGGAACGGGTCCTCCCACTGGAAATCGAGCTTGGACGTTTTGGGGGAGGGCGAGGCGTTCATGGTACTGCTCCGTATCGGGAAATGAGTCGGGCGGGATTATAGGTCAGGCGCGGTCGGGAACAACCGCCGTCGCTTCGATCTCGACCTTGGCGCGCGGCTCGAGCAGCGATTTGACCTCGACCAGAGTCATCGCCGGAAAATTGCGGCCCATCACATCGCGATAGGCGCCGCCGATTTCCCGAAGCTTACCGGCGTATTCGACCTTGTCGACGACGAACCAGGTGAGCCGCACGAGATGTTCGGGGCCGGCGCCGCCTTCCTTCAACAAGGCCGCGATGTTCGACAAAGCCTGGCGGACCTGGGCCACGAAATCGTCGGTCTCGAACGCCGACGTCGCGGGGTTCCAACCGATCTGGCCGGCGACGTAGATTTGCGTGCCCTTCGCGGCCACGGCATTGGCGTAGCCTTTGGGCTTGTCCCAGCCTTCGGGCAGCAGCGCGCGATTCATTTCGTATCTCCGGGTTTGGCGGGCGGCGTCCAATGCGCGGACGCGGCCTTGTAGGCGTCGAAGCGGGCGCGCAAGCCATCCGGAATCGGCGCCGATTTGCGCGTGTCGAGGTCCATATGCACCGTCACGAGCTTGGCTTTCAAGCGCAGCACGTTGGCGGTGTGGAAATAGATGTCGATCGGGATCGACGAGCGGCCGATTTCGCCCAGCAGCACCGTGGCGTCGAGCATGTCGCCCATTTTCGACGGCACGAAGAAATCGCAGCTGGCGTGCACGATGGGCGTGCCGCGCCGCGATTCGAAGATCAGCTTGGCGTAGTCCACGCCCAGTGCACGCGTGTAGAGATCCTCGACCGCCGCGTTGCAGAAGTCGAAGTAGTTCGGGAAGTAGACGATCCCCGCCGGGTCGGTATGGCTGAAGCGGATCGGCAGTTTCAGGGTGAAAGGCGCATCCATCGGGAAATACTTTAGACTTAAAGCATCTCTCCGGCAAGACGCCCCGGATCAGCCCGGCGGCTGGGCGACCCAGCGGCGGAATAGATCCTCCGAGCCGGCGAAAGCGTGGATCGCGCGGGCGAGGCCCGGCTCCACTTCCGGCGGACGAATAACCGCCATGCCCGACGGCGTGCGCGTGAGAATATCGAGCGCCATGCCGTGGCGTTCGGCGAATTCGGCCGCCGTGGGGCGCATGTCGAAATTCAGCACGTCGTGGCACAGATAAACGCAATCTTGTGTCGCCACCACGCGCACGGCTTCCAGGTCGCGGGCCAAGGCTTCGCGGGTGTGTTCGCCGTCGATGAAGGCGAATTCGACCGGGCCTTTCAATTCGCGCGCGACGGTGGGCGCAACGCCGCCGGGCGAGGGGGCGCCCACCGCATAGCAATCCAGCGCGTTGCGCTTGGCGATCTTGTTGGTCAGGTGAATGCCCGAAACCGAATGCACATCGGCGCCGGTATCCAGACCCAGCGTTCGCCCGTCGCGATTGGCGAGTGCGAGCGCGATCGTGCTCCAGCCATAGGAATTGCCGATCACCAGCGAACGTTTCGGCCGCCAGGTCGCGAACATGCATTCGAGCAGATAGACTTCCTGCATCGCGATCCCCAGGCCCGGGGTCAGCGACTTGCCGCCGCGCATGAACCAGGTGAACGGCGCTTCGGCGCTGTTCTTCAAATGCCAGGAATTGAGACCGGTCGAAATCTCGATGCCTTCGGCTTCGTATAGGGCGATCAAATCGGGGATGACGGGCATCGGGGACTCCGCGAGGTTCGGGCGATATTCTCGGTTGAGTGTCCGCGGGCGGTCAACGTTGCGCCTATTCGGTGATATTCTTAACGCCATGGCCGATTCCGTTATCGTCACCGGGTCCGACGCGAAGTATTTCCGCTATGCGCGCGATACGCTGCGCTCGCTTCAAGCCTTGCGCTTGGGCGGCGTTGCGCTCGCCATTCTCGATTTCGGGCTCGACGCGCAGCAATGCGAATGGCTGGCGGGCGAGAAGATCATCCGCGTGCCGGTCGGCTGGGACATCCAACCCGGCAATATGGATGCGGAAGTCGCGCGGATGGGCGACGGCTATCGCGCGATGACGTCGCGGCCGTTTCTGCCGCGCTATTTCCCGCAAGCGAACGTCATTCAATGGATCGACGCCGATGCCTGGGTGCAATCGGCGGAGGGCGTGACCGTGCCGATGGAAGCCGCGCGCCGCTACGGCTTCGCGATCGTGCCGGAATTGCATCGCGCTTACGCGCATCTCTATTCCGGCGGGCAGGCGACGCAAGCCATGCATCGCCAAGCCGCCGCCGCATCGTTCGGCGAGGGCATCGCGAATGTGCTCGCCGCCAATCCGGTGCTGAATTCGGGTCTGTTCGCCGGACGGCGTGACAGCCCGGTCTGGGCGAAGTGGCAGGAATTCGCGACCGCCGGCATTTCCAACGCCGCGAATAAATACACCGAGCAGATCGCCCTCAACCTCGCTTGCTACACGGTGCTCGGACGCTCGGATTCCGACAGCGTCCAGTTCCTGCCGCCCGAATATAATTTCTGCTGCGGCTTGGCGCTGCCGATGATCGATCGCGAAGCCAAGCTCGTGCTCGATCCCAAATATCCGCACGATCCCGTCCACGTGGTGCATCTGGTCGGCATGAACCAGCGCCGCGAATTCGCCACGCCCGACGGCGGTAAGATCGAAACGTCGCTGCTCTATTCGGAGCTGCGGGGATGAACCGCGAAGTCTTCTTCGAATTCCACCAAGTCGGGAATTTCGTGAAGGTCTCGGCGATCGACGCCGAGAGCGGCCTCGAAGTTTCGATCATGGGCCCGGCCAACGCCGCCCCGGTCACGCTCAGGGCCAATGCCTTGCGCAAGCTGGAGGCCCAATTGCGCAAACAGGGCCTGGAATCCTAAAAATCGCGGTGCCGCAATGGCTTGGGGGCCGATTGTGGCGCCCAAACGACATATGGTAGGTTCCCCCAGATTTTGGGGCACCGGGACCTTCCATGACAGAGACGATCGCGATCGCCGCCGACCATGGCGGATTCGAAATGAAATCCTTGTTGGTCAAGGATTTGGAAGCGGCCGGCTATAAGGTCCTGGATCTCGGCACCAATTCCGCCGACAGCGTCGATTACCCCGATTTCGCGCATGCGCTGGCGGTCGCCCTGAAAGAAGGGCGTGCCGCGCGTGGCGTGTTGCTATGCGGTTCGGGCATCGGCATTTCGATCGCCGCCAATCGCCATCGTCATATCCGCGCGGCGCTCGTCCATGACGAGACGGGCGCGCGACTGTGCCGTCAGCACAACGACGCCAATGTCGTCGTGTTCGGCGCGCGGTTGATCGGGATCGAAGTCGCGCGCGCGGCACTGAAGGTTTTTCTGTCTACGTCGTTCGAGGGCGGGCGCCACGAAAAGCGCGTCGCCAAGCTGGGTTGAAAGGGTCTAAGCACGATGTCTTCCGCTTCCTACGCCGAATTCGCCAAGGATTTCTTCGGAACGCCGCTCGCCAAGGCGGATCCCGATCTTAAGGGCGCCATCGATCGCGAGCTGGGCCGCCAGCAGGGCCAGATCGAGCTGATCGCGTCGGAGAACATCGTCAGCCGCGCCGTGCTGGAAGCGCAAGGTTCGGTGCTGACCAACAAATACGCCGAAGGCTATCCGGGTCGCCGTTATTACGGCGGTTGCGAATTCGTCGACGAAGCCGAAGCGCTGGCGATCGCCCGCGCGAAAAAGCTGTTCGGCTGCAACTTCGCCAACGTGCAGCCGCATTCGGGCGCGCAAGCCAACCAAGCCGTGTTCTTCGCGCTGCTGCAGCCGGGCGACACGTTCATGGGCATGTCGCTGGCCGAAGGCGGCCACTTGACCCACGGTTCGCCCGCCAACCAGTCGGGCAAGTGGTTCAAGCCCGTGTCCTATGGCGTCACGCGCGACACGCAATTGATCGACTACGATCTGATGGAAAAGAACGCGCTGGAGCATAAGCCCAAGCTGATCGTCGCGGGCGGCTCGGCCTATTCGCGCCAGATCGATTTCGCGCGCTTCCGCGCCGTCGCCGACAAGATCGGCGCGATCTTGATGGTCGACATGGCGCACTACGCCGGTCTGATCGCGGGCGGCGCCTATCCCAACCCGCTGCCGCACGCCCATGTCGTGACGACGACCACGCACAAGACGCTGCGCGGCCCCCGCGGCGGCATGATCCTGTCGATGGACGAAGACCTCGGCAAGAAGATCAACTCCGCCGTCTTCCCCGGCCTGCAAGGCGGCCCGCTGATGCATGTCATCGCGGCGAAGGCGGTGTCGTTCGGCGAAGCTTTGCGGCCCGAGTTCAAGATCTACGCCCAGCGCGTGGTCGACAATGCGCGCGCTTTGGCGGCGCGTTTGGTGAAGCACGGTTTCGCGATCGTGTCGGGCGGCACGGATTCCCATCTGATGCTGGTCGATCTGCGCCCGAAGAAGCTGACCGGCACCAACGCCGAGAAAAGCCTCGAGCGCGCGGGCCTAACCTGCAACAAGAACGGCATCCCGTTCGATCCGGAAAAGCCGATGGTCACGTCGGGCGTGCGTTTGGGCACGCCGGCGGGCACCACGCGCGGCTTCGGCGTGGCGGAGTTCGAGCAGGTCGGCGATCTGATCGCCGAAACGCTCGACGGTCTGTCGAATTCCAATTCCGGCGACAACGCCGCGGTCGAAGCGCGCGTGCGCGAAAAGGTCGCCAAGCTGGTCGAACGTTTCCCGGTCTACACGAACGCCTAATAACGAAGAAGCAAGGAACAGGGTCCAATGCGCTGTCCGTTCTGCGGCCACGACGATACCCAGGTGAAGGATTCGCGTCCGACCGAAGACGGCGGCGCCATCCGGCGCCGGCGTTTTTGCCCGTCTTGCGGGTCGCGCTTCACGACCTTCGAGCGCGTGCAATTGCGCGAACTCGTGATCGTGAAGAAGAACGGCGTGAAGGAGCCGTTCGAGCGCGACAAGCTTTCGCGCTCGCTGACCCATGCGGTGCGCAAGCGCCCGGTGGAGCCCGAGCGCGTGGAGCGCATCGTGTCGGGCATCCAGCGCCGCCTGGAAAGCCTGGGCGAGAACGAAATCCCCTCGACGGTCGTCGGCGAAATGGTGATGGATGCGCTGCGCGCCCTCGACCACGTCGCCTATATCCGCTTCGCCTCGGTCTATAAGAATTTCCGCGAGGCGAAGGATTTCGAGGATTTCGTCGGCAAGCTCGGTGGCGACGACGACAACGACGTCTGACGCCGCAACCCGCGTCCATATGGACGCGGCGCTGGCGTTGGCGCGACGGGGTCTCGGCAACACCTGGCCGAACCCGGCGGTCGGCTGCGTGATCGTCAAGGACGGTATCGTCGTCGGGCGGGGCTGGACCCAGCCCGGCGGACGCCCGCATGCCGAAACCGAAGCGCTCGCGCGCGCCGGTTCCGCCGCGACGGGTGCGACGGTCTATGTGACGCTCGAGCCGTGTTCGCATCACGGCAAAACGCCACCTTGCGCCGATGCGTTGATCGCTGCGCGTGTGGCGCGCGTCGTGATCGCGACCGGCGATCCCGATTCGCGCGTGAACGGGCGCGGGATCGCGATGCTGCGCAAAGCCGGCATCGCGGTCGAGCAGGGGCCGTGTCAGGCCGAAGCCGACGCAATCAACGCCGGGTTCTTCAAGCGCGTGCGACAGGCCAAACCGCTCGTCACGCTGAAGCTCGCGGGCTCGCTCGACATGCGCATCGCCACCAAGACGGGCGAAAGCAAATGGATCACCGGCGATGCCGCGCGTGCGCGCGCGCATCTGATCCGCGCGGAACACGACGCGATCATGGTCGGCTCGGGCACCGTGCTGGCGGACGATCCGTCGCTCGATGTGCGTTTGCCGGGCTTCGACAATGCACGAAAAGTGCGCGTCGTCGTCGACGGCCGATTGCGCACCCCGTTGACCGCGAAGCTGGTGCGTAACGCCCGCGTGCAGCCGAGCTGGATCGTCCATCGCCCCGACGCCGAAGAACTTCGCGCCGCCGCCTTCGTCGAAAGCGGCGTCGAGATGCTACCGCTCGCACCGGGGCCCGAAGGCCACGCGACCCCCGACGCGATCCTGAACGCGCTCGCCGCCAAGGGCATCACGCGGCTGATGATCGAAGGCGGCGCCCATCTGGCAGGCGCTTTCTTGCGCGCAAACGAAGTCGATCGTTTGGCGATTTTCAGGGCCGGGCGGGTGATCGGCGGCGATGGCGTGCCCGCGATTGCGGCCTTCGGCGTGGCCGAACTGGCGAAAGCCCCCGGTTTCCGCTTGGAAACCCTTGAAAAGATTGGCGACGACACGCTGGAAACTTGGACCCGGGATCACTAGGTTGCCGGACATGTTCACCGGAATCATCGTCGACAAAGGCACCGTCACGGCGCTCGCACCCGCCGCCAAGGCGAGCGACACGCGCTTGGTCATTTCCACCGGCCTCGATCTCGCCGCGACCGAAATCGGCGCGTCGATCGCGTGCTCGGGCTGCTGCCTCACGGCCATCGAGAAGGGCCCCGACTGGTTCGCGGCCGAGGCCTCGGCCGAGACCCTGTCCAAGACGACTTTGGGCGCTTGGAAGATCGGCACGCGGGTCAATCTCGAACCGTCGTTGAAGGTCGGGCAGGAGCTTGGCGGACATATCGTCTCGGGCCATGTCGATGCGACGGTCAAGCTCGTCTCGGCCGAACCCGTCGGCGGCTCGCACAAGCTCGTTTTCGAAGTGCCGCCGGCTTTCGCGCGCTATATCGCGCCCAAGGGCTCCGTGGCGCTGGACGGCGTGTCGCTGACCGTCAACGACGTGACCGACATCGCGGGCGGCGGATGCCATTTCGCGATCAACGTCATTCCGCATACCTGGTCGGCGACGACGTTGGGCGATCTCGTCCCCGGCGACCTCGTCAACATGGAAGTCGACGCCCTTGCGCGCTATGTTGCGCGCATCCTCGGAAAATAGGTTCGATCTTGGCCAACCCGATCTCCGGCAAGCAGCGCGAAATTCTGGCCACCGGCCAGGTCGATCTCGCCTTCCTCTCCTCGATCGAGGATATCGTGGAGGACGCGCGCAACGGACGTATGTTCATTCTGGTGGACGACGAAAGCCGCGAGAACGAGGGCGACCTCGTGATCCCCGCGCAGTTCGCCACACCCGAAGCGATCAACTTCATGGCCAAGTTCGGCCGCGGGCTCATCTGCCTCGCCATGACGCGCGAGCGTTGCGAGAAATTGGGCCTGCGCCCGATGAGCCCGGACAACGCTTCGCGCCATCAAACCGCGTTCACGGTTTCGATCGAAGCGCGCGAAGGCATCACCACCGGCATTTCGGCGGCCGATCGCGCGCGCACCGTGCAAGTCGCGATCGATCCGTCGAAGGGGCAGGACGATATCGGTTCGCCCGGTCACGTCTTCCCGTTGATGGCGCGCGACGGCGGCACGCTGGTGCGCGCGGGCCATACCGAAGCGGCCGTCGATATCGCGCGCATGGCGGGCATGATCCCGGCCGGCGTGATCTGCGAAGTGATGAACGACGACGGGACGATGGCCCGTCTGCCCGATCTGGTGAAATTCGCGCAGTTCCACGGCCTGCGCGTCGGCACCATCGCCGATCTGATCGCCTATCGCCGCAAGAACGACCGCGTGGTCGAGCGCGTGATCGAAACCGATTTCGACAGCGAATATGGCGGCGCGTGGAAAATGCACGTCTACGTCAACACCGCGTCCTATGCCGAGCATATCGCGCTGGTGAAGGGCGACGTGACCGGCGGCGAGCCGGTGCCGGTGCGCATGCATGCGCTGTCGGTGCTCGACGACGTGCTCGGCGATCGCGGGGCGGGGCGTTCGGAGCAGCTCCACGCCGCGATGCGGTCGATCGCGCAAGGCGGGCGCGGGGTCGTGGTGCTGATCCGCGAGCCGCGCGCCACCAGCCTGAGCGACCGCGTGCGCGCGCGTTTCGGCGACAAGGCCAACCCGGCCCCGATTTCCAAACAGGTGCCGCCCGAAGCGGGACCGCAATTGCGCGACTACGGGATCGGCGCGCAAATCCTGCTCGATCTCGGAGTGAAGGACATGGTTCTGCTGACCAACGCGCGCCGTTCGGTCGTCGGGCTCGAAGGCTACGGGCTCAACATCGTCGGCCATCGGGCGATCTGATGTTCGCTCAAGCGGATTTCACGGCGCCGTCGAAGGCCGATTTCCCGGGCGAGAAGCCCGTCATCCTGATCGTCGAGGCGCGTTTCTACGCCGACCTCGCCGACGAAATGGCGCAAGGCGCCATCGAAGCGATCGAAGCGGTCGGGGGTACCGCCGAGCGCGTCGCGGTCCCCGGCGCTTTCGAGATTCCCGGCGCCATCGCGATGGCCGATCTCGCCGCCCATCAACCGGGCGGCCCGAAGCCCTATGAAGGCTTCGTCGCGTTGGGGGCCGTCATTCGCGGCGAGACCACGCATTATGATTACGTGTGCGGCGAGAGCGCGCGGGGCTTGCAAGACCTCGCCGTGCGGCGCGGCCTTGCCATCGGCTACGGCATCCTGACGGTCGAGAACGAGGAACAAGCCTGGGCGCGCGCCAAGCGCGACAAGGGCAACAAGGGCCGCGACGCCGCCAACGCCGCGTTGGCGATGGCCGCATTCAAGCGCCGTCTGCGTCTCGCCCCATGAGCGACGCGTCGAACGACACCCATGGCGGCGGGCGCAAAGGTGCGCGCACCACGTCGCGTCTCGCGGCGGTGCAAGCGCTCTATCAGATCGAATTCCGCGGCGAAGATCCCGCGACGACGATCGACGAGTTCCGCCGCTATCGCTTGAAACCCGGTCTTGGCGGGCCCGATTGGGCGGCCGCCGATCCGGAATTCTTCAAATCGATCGTCGAGGGCGCATGGGCGCGCAAGCCCGAGATCGACGGTCTGATTTCGCCGGCCCTCGCCAAGAACTGGACGCTGCAACGCATCGATCCGGTGTTGCGCGCGGCGTTGCGCGCGGGCGTGTTCGAGATTTTGGCGCGCGCGGATATTCCCGCGCGCACCACGATCGGCGAATACGTCGAACTCGCCTACGCCTTCGATGCGGGCGCGGAAGCGGGCTTCCTCAACGGCGTGCTCGACCGGATCGCGCGCGAGCGTCGTCCCTCCGAAATGGCGTAACGCGCATGGCGCGGCGCGGCGAATTCGAAACCATCGCCGCGCTGTTCCGGCCGTTGACGCGCGGTGCCCGCGCGGCGCTCAACCTCGTCGACGATGTCGCGGTTCTTACGCCCAAGCCGGGCCAGGATCTGATCGTCACCGCCGATCAGCTTGTCGTCGGCATCCACACGCTGGGCGATGAGCCGCCCGCGACGGTCGCGCAAAAGGCGCTGCGCCGAAATCTTTCCGATCTCGCCGCGAAGGGCGCCGTGCCGCTCGGCTATTTCCTGACCATCGCGCGGCCCAAATCGACCACCGATCGCTGGCTTGAAGGCTTCGCGAAGGGGCTAGCGGCGGACGGCGAGTTCTATCGCCTGCCGCTGCTGGGCGGCGACACGACCGCGACGACCGGGCCGTTCTCCGTCTCGATCACCGCGATCGGCGAAACGCCCAAAGGCACGATGATCCCGCGAAGCGGCGCCAAACATGGCGACGATCTCTGGGTGACCGGCACGATCGGCGATGCGGCGATCGGGCTCGATGCGATACGGGCGGGGAAGGCCGACGCTTATCTCAAGCGCCGCTATCGTGTTCCGATCCCGCGCGTTGCCTTCGGGCCGATGCTGCGCGGGATCGCGCATGCCGCGATCGACGTGTCGGACGGGTTGCTCGCCGATCTTGGGCATCTATGTGCTGCGTCCGGCGTCGCGGCGACGATCGATGCGAACGCGGTGCCGCGATCGGCCAGCGCGCGCAAGCATGGCGATCTCGTTCGGGCGCTGACCGGCGGCGACGATTACGAGATCCTGTTCGCGGCCCCCAAAGCGGCGGCGGCGAAGATCATCCAAGCTTCCCGCAAGGCCAATGTCGCCGTGACTTGTATCGGTACGATCGCCAAGGGCAAGCGTGGTGCCGTGCGCGTCGTCGGCGCCGAATTCACACAGAAACGCGCGGGCTTTACGCACTTCTAACTGCGGGTCATTATCGCGCTTATGACCCGTCTCGCCCGACTCCTGTTCCTGTGCGCCGCGTTGGTGTTCGCGCCGGCGGCCCATGCCGAAGACGGGCACGGCACGCCGGGGGCGGACGCGCCGACGACCGGCAAATTCGTTTTGCCGCGTGTGATCGTCGCGGCGATCCAGGGCGACCGGGTGCTGCGCCATTACGCGCTGCTGATGCGCCTGGAACTCGCCACACCGGCCGACGAAGCGAAGATCAAAGACAATCTGCCGCGCTTGCAGGACGCGTTCATCCTCGACCTCAACGAAGTCGCGTCGATGGGGAACACGTTCGATCAGGAACGCGCCAAGAAGCGCATGATGGCGTCGTCCACGCGCATCCTGGGCGACGCGCATATCGTGACCGACGTGGTGTTCGAGCGCGTCCTCGAACGCAAAGTTCCCGCGAACTGAGTTTATCCCGCATGACATCCGAAACGACGATGGTTGAGGCCGCGCGCTCGCGCCGGAACGTGACGCTGCTGGCCTTCGCCCAGGCGCTGATGATGATCGGCACCTCGACGATGATCGCGGAAGCCGCTTTGGTCGGCCATATGCTGGCGGAGAACAAGGCGCTGGCGACGTTGCCGATGGGCTTCATGCAGCTCGCGGCGATGCTGACCACGTTCCCGGCGTCGTATCTGATGAAGTTGAAGGGGCGGCGCTTCGGCTTCGCCATCGGCACGGCGTGCGGCATCGTCGCGCAAGCGATCTGCGTGGGTGCGGTATTGCTCGGCTCGTTTCCGCTGTTCTGCGTGGGTGCCATGTTCAACGGCGTCTATAACGGTTTCGGCCTGTTCTATCGTTTCGCGGCGGCCGACGGCGCCACGGGTGCTTGGAAAAGCAAGGCGATCTCCTATGTCCTCGCGGGCGGCGTGCTCGCCGGCATTTTCGGGCCCGAGCTTGCCAAGGCGACGCATCATCTGCTCGACCCCGTGCCCTTCGCGGGCTCGTTCGCGGCATTGATCTTGGTCGCGATCGCCGCACAGATCGTCGTGCGCTTCATCGACATTCCCGCCCCCAAGGGCGACGAGCGCCATGGCGCGACGCGCCCCATGCTCGAATTGCTCGCCCAGCCCAAGGTGATCGTCGCGCTGATCGCGGGGCTGGTCGCCTATGGCGGCATGTCGCTGGTGATGAACGCCACACCGCTCGCCATGATCGCCTGCGGTCACGCGTTCGAAGATGCGGCGACGACGATCCAGGCGCATGTGCTGGCGATGTTCATTCCGTCGTTCTTCACGGGCTCGATCGTCGCGCGGTTCGGCATCATGCGCACGATGATGGCGGGGGCGGGGCTGCTCGCGGCGTCGGCGGCGGTGAACCTCGCCGGGATCAGCTTCGCGCATTTCTATGTCGGCTTGATCCTGCTCGGCGTGGGCTGGAACTTCCTCTATATCGGCGGCACGACGCTGCTGACCGAAACCTATCGTCCGTCGGAAAAGGCGAAGATGCAGGCGGCCTACGATTTCATCGTGTTCGGCTGTGTCGCCGCGGCCGCCGCGAGTGCCGGTGCCCTGCAGCACAGTTTCGGCTGGGACATGATCAACGAATTCGTGCTGCCCTTCATCGTCGGCGCCTTCGCCGCCATCGCGTGGCTCGCCGCCAAAGCGCCGGCGAAGGCCGCCTAAAACCCGCCCATGAGCGCGGGCAGCCAGGTCGCGGTCCAGGGCCACGCGACGACGGCGATCAGCGTCAGCACTTGGCAGACGACGAACGGGATGACGCCCCGGCAAATATCGCCATAGGTCATCTCGGGCGGCGCCACGCTTTGCAGGAAGAAAATCGCGGGCGCCATCGGCGGCGTCAGATAGCTCGTCTGGATGCAGACGAGCATCGCCACGCCGAACCATAAGGGATCGACGCCCGCCGCCTTCAACAAGGGCGCGAAGACGGGCACGGCGAGCAGCACGATCGTCACCCATTCCAGCACGAAGCCCATCAGGAACACGATGGTCAGCAGAATGGGAACCAGCAACGCGGGGCTGGCGGTCGCGAAGCCCGCCATGTCGCGCACGAGCGCGCCGCCGCCTTGGACGTAGAACATGCTGGAGAACAACGTGCCGCCATAGACGATCGTCATCAGCATCGCGGTGATGATCGTCGTGCGCTTGGCGGCGTCGATCACCATGGCGATCGAGAAGCGGCCGTGGAACGCGGCCAGCGCAAGCGCGCCGGCGGCCCCCGTCGCCGCCGCTTCGGTGGGCGAGGCGATGCCCATGAAGATCGCGCCGAGCACGCAGGCGACGAGGGCGAGCGTTGGAACGAGCGCCGTCGCCGTCACGCGCAGTTTTTCGGCGAGCGTCACGCCGGAATCGTCGACCGGCGGGCCGGCGTTCGGGTCGATCAGGCAGCGCAGCACGATCCAGCCCATGAACAACGCGGTCATCAGCGCGCCGGGAATGAGAATGCCGGCGAGCAGGTCGGAGATCGGCACTTGCGCGACCAGGCCGTAGATCACGGCGGTCAGCGACGGCGGAATGATCGTGCCGAGCGAACCGCCAGCACAGATCGTTCCGGCGATGAGCCGCTTGTCGTAGCGTGCCGCCATCATCGCGGGGATCGCCATCAGGCCGATCGTCACTTCGACGGCACCAATGATGCCCGTGGCGGCCGAGAAGATCGCCGCCATCGCGATCGTCGCCAGCGCCATGCCGCCGGGCAGGCGGCCGAGCCACAGGCGCATGGCGCCGAACAGGCTTTCGGCGATCCCGGATTTCTCCAGGATATTGCCCATGAACACGAAAGCCGGAATCGCGGTGAACGCGAAATTCGACGACACCTCGATCAAGCGCCCGAACATCTGGCGGCCGAGTGCCTCGCCGAAAAACGCGTAGCCGAACGCGGCCGAAATCACGATCAGGCCGAGCCCCACGGGCACGCCCAGGAACATCAGCCCGAACAGGGCGGGAAACATCCAAACCGCGAGATCGCCGATCATGCGCGTGCGGCCTTGGCGTGGCGAAGCCCGGCGAGCAGCACGTCGATCGCCAAGCCGATCACGCCCAAGGTCAGCAGCGAATAATGCGGCCAAACTTGGCGCCGCCACGGGCTGACGTCGTTCACCTCGGCATGGAGATAGGCGT
Source organism: Tagaea sp. (assembly GCA_965228135.1). Taxonomy (GTDB): domain Bacteria; phylum Pseudomonadota; class Alphaproteobacteria; order CACIAM-22H2; family CACIAM-22H2; genus Tagaea. The sequence continues at coordinate 1,006,414 of OZ245798.1, read as the reverse complement.
TGAGCGCGCGGTCGAACCCGGCTTGCGCGATCCACAGCAGAACGGGCAGGGCGAGGGCGACGAAGAACAGCGCCAGGATCGCGTCGCGCAACCGCGCGGGCATGAAACGCGACACGGCATCGACCGAGACATGGGCGCCGCCGCGCAACGCCGGTCCCGCGCCGAACACGAAAGCGGCACCGTTGGCGATGCCGACCATTTCGGGCGTCCAAACCGTGGGCGAGGCGAACACGTAGCGCAGCAGCACTTCGAGCAGCATCAGGCCGAGCGCCAACGCGCCCGCCGCCATCGCGACGATGAGCCCGGCGTCGGAGAGCTTAGAGCCGATAGATCGCATTCGCCTCCCACTTGTCTTGGAAGGCGAAGGTCGAGTTCATCACGCGCTCGGGCCAGGGATTGCCCTGGGCACTGGCAGCGGCCACGGCCTTGCGCGCCCAGTCGCGCGCGGCTGTTTTGATCTGCGCGATGAAAGCGGGATCGAGTGTCACGATCTCGGCGCGACCTTTACGGAACTCGGCCATCGCGTCGATATCGAGGCGGCCTTTCTCGAGATAGGAATCGTAGCTCGTCAGGCGGCCCGCCAGCAGAATGCGTTCCTGCAACGGGGCGGGGATTTGGTCCCAGCGCTCGCCGCGCATGAAGGCGGTGAAATAGCCGCCGGGCAAATGCGCGCCGGGCACGATGATGTATGGCGCGATACGGTTCAGGCCCATCTGAAGGTTATCGGCCGGGCCCGCCATTTTCGCGGCATCGATCACGCGCCGTTCCAACGCGGTCGCCACGTCGGCCGTCGGTGTCGCCACCGGCTCGGCGCCGAATTCGCGCATCACATCGGCCCAAACGCCCAGGGTGCGGAATTTGAGACCGCGCATATCGGCGGCGGTCCGGATCGGCTTCCACGAATGCGCGAAGATCTCCGTCGTCGCCATGCCGGCGACGATCGGCTGCAATTTCAACCGATCGCGATGATGGTCGGTCAGCAGCTTCAGCCCGCCTTCCTCGTAAAGCCAATGCATCGTCGCTTCGATGCCAAGCCCGCCCGGGAAGGACGTGACCAGCGCCATCGTCGCGTCGCGCTGATAGATGAGCGCGGGCGGGGCATGGCCCATATCGGCGCGGCCGTCCTCGACCGCACGATAGACGTCGAAAGGCGGGGCGAGCACGCCCGCCGGAAAAGCCTGGATCTCGACGCGCCCGTCGGTCAACAGGCGCACGTAATCGACGAAGCGCTTGGTGAAGGCGGTGAACAGATACGTGCCCTCGGGCACGATCGTGGTCATGCGCAGGCGGATCGGCGCGGTCTGGGCGAGGGCGGGGGCTGCCAAAGCGGGGATGGAAGCGACGCCGGCGAGGCCGGCGGACAAGACGGTGCGGCGATCCATATTCGGACTCCTTGGGGCGAAGGGCGGGCGGAGTTTAGCGCCGCGCCGCGATGTTGGTCCAAGCCCGCGTTACGCGGGTTTCGCCTTCGCTGCGGACTTGGCTTTTGCGGCCGGCCAATGTCGAAACGCGACATCCGCCACACCTTGCAGGTCCCGGCGCGAGGCGCCCCCCGCCGCCAATACGGCCATGCCGTAGATCAAAGCGGAGAAATAGCGGGCAAGGTCGGCCGGATCCTCGTCGGTACCAAGATCGCCATCCTGCGCGGCCTGACGTAGCCGCCGCCGGATCGCCGCTTCGCCGCGCCCGCGCCGCGCGGTGAGTTCGTCGCGGATGATTTGCGCCTCGCGACCGCAGGCAAGCGCGCCGTGGACGCCCATACAGCCGGGGGGATTGCGTTTGTCGCCGTGCAGCTCGACCGGCCCTTCGAGCCAGTGCTTCACCGCTTCCAGCGCCGTGGGTGCGCGTTCGGCGGCGGCGCGATAGGCGCCGGCGCGCGCTTCGTAGCGATCGATCGCGCGCCGGAACAACCCTTCCTTGCTGCCGAAGGCGGCGTAGAGGCTGGCACGCGTGATCCCGAGCGCGTCGATCAAGTCGGAAAGCGAGGTGCCTTCGTAGCCCTGCCGCCAAAACAGCTCGAGCGCTTTATCGACCGCCTGATCGATATCGAATTCGCGGGGACGTCCGGCCTTCATTTCGCTCCTTCGCGCGCGTCGGGTGCGCTGCTTGTATAATATAGAACGATCGGTCTATAATTCGGGAGTCGGCTCCATGGGGACCGTGAATTCGGAGAAATCGTAATGCGTGGATTGTTGATCGCGTCGCTCATGCTGATGTCGGTGTCCGTTCCGGTTGTCGCGCAAGTCGAGCCGTTTCCGCCCGGCTTCGCCAGCCGCACGGTCGAGGCCAATGGTACACAAATTTTCGTGCGCGCTGGGGGGCAAGGTCCGGCGGTGCTCCTGATCCACGGCTTCGGCGACACCGGTGATATGTGGACCGCGCTCGCCCGCGAACTCGCGCGCGACCATACGGTCGTCGTGCCGGATTTGCGCGGCATGGGCCTTTCCAGCAAGCCGGCCGCCGGCTACGAAAAAATGAACCAAGCGGCCGATATGCGCGCCGTTTTGACGACGCTTGGAATCGATCGCGCCGTGGTCGTCGGCCACGATATCGGTACGATGGTGGCCTATGCCTATGCCGCCCGCTATCCCGACAAGACCGAGAAGCTGGTCGTCATGGACGCGCCGGTGCCGGGCGTGCCGCCATGGGAGACGATCGTGCGCAACCCGGCGCTATGGCATTTCGATTTCGGCGGGCCGGACGCCGAGCGGCTGGTGAAGGGCCGGGAGCGCATTTATCTCGACCGTTTCTGGAACGAATTCGCGGGCACGCCGTCGAAGGTCGGGGAGGGCGCGCGGCGCCATTACGCCAAGCTTTACGCTCGGCCCGGCGCCATGCGGGCCGCGTTCGCGCAGTTCCGGGCCATCCGCGTCGATGCCGAGGACAACGCCAAGGCGATCGCCACGAAGCTTGCGATGCCGGTTTTGGCCGTCGGCGGCGAAAAATCCTTCGGGGCGACGCAAGCCGTCGTGATGCGCAACGCGGCCAACGACGTGCGCGAGGTCGTGATCGCGGATGCCGGGCATTGGTTGATGGAAGAGCAGCCGGCCGCCACGGTTTCCGCCATTCGGCGCTTCATCGACGAAAGGCGTTAATGCTTCGACGTTCGGGTGCTGTCTTCATGGGGCGTTAACGCCTCGTGCGGCATAATCGTGCCAAGTTTAGATAAATTGGGTAGACTTGCCCCATGGCCGATGCCGCAGCACCCGACGCCCCCGCCGATGGCGAAGGCGGAAAGAAGAAATTCTCGGGCAAGAAGCTTTTGATCATTTTGGTGCCGGTGCTGCTGCTGACCATCGGCGGCGGTGCCGCGTGGTTCCTCGGCTTTTTCGGCGGCAAGGAGGAGCATCACGAGGAACAGGCGGATGCGGCCCCGCCGCCCCCGCCGCCGACGATGATCTACGATTTGCCGGATTTGCTGGTGAATCTGAGCCTTGCCCAGCGCGGGCGCGGCAATTTCATCAAGCTGACCGCGTCGCTGGAAGTCGTCGAGGCCGACGTGCCCGAATTCGAAGACGCGATGCCGCGCATCGTCGATACGTTCGTGACCTATCTGCGCGAGCTGCGGCCCGAAGATCTACGCGGTTCGGCGGGGTTAACCCGCCTGCGCGAGGAAATGTTGCGCCGGGTCCAGGCGGCGGCGCGGCCTGCCCGGGTCAAAGATGTGCTGTTCCGCGAGATATTGGTTCAGTAACCCCTTGATCCGGATTCGTTTTTGAGTCGGAACAGCTTGGCGACGAGAATTAAGCCGGAATCTTGCCCGCGATAACGGGTTGTTAACCAGGGTTTGGCACATTTATGTGGGAGTTTAGATAAATCTGCCCGAGATTCGTCGGGCGATTAACGGTTCGGAACGTAAAGGTTCGATGGCGGACGATCCACCCACCGAGGGCGCTGACGGCGCCTCGCCAGAAGGCGGGGAAGCGCCCAAGAAGAAGTTCCTGTCGGGCAAGATGTTGATCATCGTTGCCGCGGGCGGGCTTGTTCTTTTGTTGGGGATCGGTGCGGGCGTGTTCTTCCTGTTCTTCTCGGGCGCGAAGCACGAAGAACAGCAAGCCCATGCCGAGGAAGGCCCGCCCAAGCCGGCCGAGCCCGCGGGCCCGGTCAAATCGGTCTATTTCAACATGCCCGACCTGCTGGTGAATTTGAACGCCGGGGCGGGGCGGCGCACGTCGTTCCTGAAGCTGACGATGTCGGTCGAGCTGCGCTCGGTCGACGACGCGGCGCAGTTCGAAGCGAACCTGCCGCGCATCGTCGACAATTTCCAAGTCTATCTGCGCGAGCTGCGCCCCGAAGATCTGCGCGGCTCGTCCGGCTTCCTCAAACTGCGCGAAGAGCTGTTGACCCGCGTTCAGCTCGCCGCCGCACCCGCCCGCGTCAACGACATCCTGTTCCGCGAAATGCTGGTCCAATAGAGGCCCCGCCATGTCCGATCCGAACAACATGTCCGAAGAAGAGAAGATGGCCGCCGAATGGGCGGCCATGGACTCCGGCGGCGGCGACGCAGGCGGCGGCGGCGGCGACGCGACCGCGCGCGTTCTGAACCAGGACGAAATCGACTCCCTGCTCGGCTTCGATGCGGGCGGGGCCGGGGGCGACGGCACCTCGGGCATGCAAGCGATCATCAACAGCGCGCTCGTCTCGTACGAACGCCTGCCGATGCTCGAAATCGTGTTCGACCGTCTGGTCCGAATGCTGACGACCAGCTTGCGCAACTTCACCTCGGACAACGTCGAAGTCTCGCTCGACGTGATCACCTCGACGCGTTTCGGCGACTACGTGAACTCCATTCCGCTGCCCGCGATGCTCGCCGTGTTCAAGGCGGAGCAGTGGGACAATTTCGGCCTGCTGACGGTCGACTCCGCACTCATCTACTCGATCGTCGACGTGCTGCTCGGCGGCCGTCGCGGCACGGCCGCGATGCGCATCGAAGGCCGTCCCTATACGACCATCGAACGCAACCTCGTCGAACGCCTCGTCGCCGTCGTGCTCGGCGATTTGTCGGCGTCGTTCGACCCGATCAGCAAGGTCAATTTCCGCTTCGAGCGCTTGGAAACCAACCCGCGCTTCGCGACCATCGCGCGTCCGGCCAACGCCGCGATCATCGCCAAGCTGCGTATCGACATGGAAGATCGCGGCGGGCGCCTGGAATTGCTGCTGCCTTACGCGACCCTCGAACCCGTCCGCGAAATGCTGCTGCAGCAGTTCATGGGCGAAAAATTCGGCCGTGACTCGATTTGGGAAGGCCACTTGGCCACCGAATTGTGGTCGACCGAAGTGGATATCAACGCCGTGCTCGACGAACAGGTGATGACGCTGCAGGACGTGCTCGACTTCAAGGTCGGCACGCGATTGATGCTCAACGCCACGCCGGAAAGCGAAATCGAAGTGCTCTGCGGTCCCGAACGCCTGTTCAAGGGGCGTATGGGACGGCGCGGCCAGAACGTCGCGGTCATGATCGACCGCAAGATCAACAAGTACGAGGAATCGTGATGGGTCTCGACGTCGCCCTCAATCTCGTCCTGGCGGTCCTGCTCGCGGCGGTGATCGTTTATGCCTGGCGCTTGCACAAGCGCCTGGGCACGTGGCGCGACGGCAAGGCGGAACTCGATCGCACGATCAAGGATTTCAACGAAGCGGCCAAGCGCGCGGAAGCCGCGGTCGCCGATCTCAAAAACGCGGGCGAGGCGGCGGGGCGGCTGCTCGAAGATCAGACGCGCAAGGCGATCTCGCTCAAAGACGATCTCGAATACATCGTGGCGCGCGCCGAACCGGTGGCCGATCGCGCGGCGGAGAATGTGCGCGAGCGCGAGCGTGAACGCGAGCGGCCGCAGGTTTCGCGCCGCGCCGAGCGCTACGACCGCGAAGAACGCAATGCGCGCGAAGACCGTTACGCGCGCGACGAACGCCCGGCCCGCGAAGATCGATACGAACGCGAAGCGCCGCCCGCACCGGTGTCGGACGAGGAAGATCGTCTGCTGCGCGACGCGATCCGCTTCGCCGAGCGCGAAGGGAATGAGCGTCCGGCCAATGATCGTCCGGCCGCCCCGCGCAGCACGGCCGAACAGGAATTGCTGAAGGCGATCGCCGAACGCCGCCGGGGTGCGCCGCCCGCGACGCGCGCAGGGGCGCGCTGATGAAGGCGCTCGGTAAGATCCGTCTGCTGCCTGTTTTGGTCGCGGTCGCGTTTTTGATGCTCGCGATCCGGGTGGGTACGCTCGGCACCGCCGTCGCGCAGAATAATCCGCCGCAAGCGGCCCAGCCGCGCGCGTCGGCACCCGCACCGGCACCGCGTCCGGTGCAGCAACTCGCCCAGGCGCCCGCACCGGCACCGGCGCAACAGGCCCCGGCACCCGCACCCGCACCGGCGGCGGAACCCGCCGCTGCCACCGATCCCGATCGCGCGTTCAGCCCCGGCGAATTGGAAGCGCTCGGCGATCTCGTGCGCCGGCGCGAGGAACTCGACAAGCGCCAGGCCGAAGTCGATCAGCGCGAAGCGTTGCTCCAGGCGGCCGAAAAGCGCGTCCAGCAGCAGATCGAGGAATTGAAGGGGCTTCAGGCCAAGATCGATACCGCGATCAAGAGCTACGACGAGACCGAGCAGGCGCGCCGGATGTCGCTGGTGCGCATGTTCCAGAACATGAAGCCGGCCGAAGCCGCGCGCATCTTCGAGCAGATGGAATTGCCGGTCCTGCTCGAAATCGTCGAGGCGATGAACGAGCGCCGCGCCGCCCCGATCCTGGCCCAGATGAACCCGATCCGCGCCCAGCAAGTGACGTCGGAATTGGCCCGTCGCCGCCAGCCGGACGCGGCCCCCAGCCGCATACCGGCCCCGCGCCAGGGTTAATCCGAAAATCCGCCGGTCTTAATCTTCCCGTAAGCAGCTTCCAGTTACTTGTTGACGCGCGCCGGGCTGTTCAGCAGTAACAAGGGTAGCGTCGCGCGCGCTTTGGAACCGTGCCGGCCGTGGCGGAATGCCGCAGGAGATGGGGATTATGGCTGTCGATCTTAAAATGAACGTGCTCATCGTCGACGACTACAAGACGATGCTGCGGATCGTGAAGAACCTGCTCAACCAGATCGGGTTCACGAATGTCGACGAAGCCAGCGATGGGTCCGAAGCGCTCGCCAAGGCGCAGCAAAAGGACTATGGCCTGATCATTTCGGACTGGAATATGCAACCGATGACCGGATTGCAATTGCTCCAAGCCGTGCGCGCCGATGCGCGGCTGAAGGGCGTGCCCTTCATCATGGTCACCGCGGAATCGAAGACCGAGAACGTGATCGCCGCCAAGCAGGCGGGCGTGAACAATTACATCGTCAAGCCGTTCAATGCGGCCGTTTTGAAGGGCAAGATCGCCACCGTGCTGGGCGATTTCTAAACCCGATCGGCGAGGGGCGAAACATGGCGAAGGCAGTGTCGCGCGCGAAAGCGAAGAACCAGCCCAAGCCCAAATCGGCCCCGAAACGCGCCCGCAAAATTTCCGCCCCGACTTTAAAAAAAGCACCCGCGAAGAAAGCCGCTCCGATGCCAGCACTCGATCAGGGCTTGCGCGACGGTATCGCCACGCTCGCGCGCATCATGGAAGAAGCGCGCCGCGATCTGGCGGCGTTGCAGGCCAACGATATGCGGCTGCGCGATCTGCCGGGGGCGACCGACGAACTCAGCGCCGTCGTCGCGGCGACGGAGGATGCGACCCATTCGATTTTGGATGCGGTCGAAGGGATCGAGACGATCGCGGGCGAATTGACCGCCGCGCAGGGCGACGCGATCCGCGGCAACGTCACGCGCATCTACGAAGCCTGCAATTTCCAGGACATTACCGGCCAGCGCATCGCCAAGGTCGTCGGCGTTTTGAAGGATGTCGACAAGACCGTGCTGGGCCTGATGGAGGCGTTCGGCATCGCGCTGGACGCGAAAGCCGGCCCGTCGGCCGCCCCCACCAAAACGGGGGAGGCGGCGCTGCTCAACGGCCCGCAAATGACGGGCGTGGCCCACGACCAGGCCGCGATCGACGCGTTGTTCGGCGATAGCTGATTTTGCCTTGTGGATATGTTTTCGGTTCGATTGAATCTCAATTAGTTAGGCGACCCCGACTCGATTTTAAGGTACACTGACGGCCTCGAGTCGCAACGGGCCGGGCTGACAATCTAGATGGGCTTTGGCAAGCGGATTCAGGTTTCGACGGCGACCCTGGCGGCGATCGCGCTGACCGGGGTTTTGGCGTTTGACGGATCCGCGCAAACCCGGCCGTGGCAGAATTTCCCCGCGTCGCCGCCGCCATCGCCCGCCCCCGAAGTCACGCCCGCCCAGGCCGTCCCGCAAGCCTCGCCGAGCGTGCCCTGGGCGACCGCCCCCGCAACACCCGTCGTGCCCTTGGCACCCGCACCCACACCGCAAGCGGCCCCCGCCGCACCGGCGGCGCCGGTGGTCGCACCGGCAGCCCAAGTCGCCCCGCCGCCCGCCCCGGCGGCGACGCCCGCGACGAACGCTGCGCCCGCGCGGACGCTGAATATCCGCTACAGCCAGCAAGACGGTTTCGATCGCGCGATCGTCGATTGGCCCGAAGACGTCGATTTCCGCGTCGAGCAGCAGGGCCGCAACGCGACGATCACGTTCGGCGCACCCGTCGGCATCGACACCAATCGTTTGCAGCAATCGATGCGCAACTCGGTGTCGTCGGCGCGCGTGGCGCGCGAGGGCGATCGCACGACGCTGACGCTGGCGATGAACGAGAATGTCGGCTTGCGCCATTTGCGCGCGGGGCCGCGTTTGGTGCTCGATCTCGTGCGCGACGGTTCGGTCGCCGCCGATCGGCCGACCGGCCAGCAAATGCAGGTGCCCCAGCAAGCCGCACAACCGGCCGGGCAAACGCCCGCACCGCAAGCGGGGCAGGGTGCGGCCCCGCAATCGACTCAAGCTGCGATCACGCCCGGCGCGCCATTGACCGGGGGCCCGCGCAACACCGTGCCGGATTTCCCGGCATTGGCGCAGCAAGCGCAGGCCTTGGGCCTCAACCAGCCGCCGGTCCCCGCGGGCAGCCTGTCGGGCCGCGTGGGCGTGGAAGTGCAGCGGGAGGAGAATTTCTCCATCCTGCGATTCAATTTCGGCGAGCCCGTGGGGGCCGCCGTGTTCGGGCGCGGCACGCATTTGTGGATCGCGTTCGACAAGCGCACGGCGATCGATCTTGCCCCGTTGCGCGCGGACGCCGAGACGCGCGATCTGGTCGGCGATGTCGATCAATTGCAAAGCGAGGGCACGGTGCTGCGCATGACGCCGCGCGGCGGCGCCAATGCGCTGGTGCGGCGCGACGGCACGGCCTGGGTCGTCGAGCTTGGCCGCTTGCCGCGCAAACCCGAAACGCCGTTGTCGATCGTCATCCGCAATCCCGATCAGCCCGCCGATGCGCGCGTGGCGATCGAATTGCCGGGGGCGTCGAACGTGCTGCGCTTGCGCGATCCGGAAATCGGCGACGAGCTCGCGATCGTGCCGACGGCGGTGGCGGGCGTGGGCCTTGCCGAGATGCGCCGCTTCGCGCAGTTCCAGATTTTGGCGAGCGCTCAAGGTGCCGTGGTGCGCCCCGACGACGACAGCGTGTCGGTGCGCCCGCTGGGCACGGGTGTGGAAGTCGCGTCGACGCGCGGGTTGTTCGTGACCGCGCCGACCGCCCCGGGCATGCCGGGGGCGGCGCAGCTGCGCAACGCGGCTTTGATCGATTACGCGGCTTGGGCGCGCACGCCCGGCAAGTTCAACGAGGATCGCGCGCAATTGCAGCGCGCCGTCGCCAATTCGCGCGAAGGCGATCCGCGCAACGCCGCCCGTTTGGAACTCGCGCGTTTCCTGTTCGCCAACGCGCTGTTCCAGGAAGCCAATGCCGAAATGCGTCTGATCGGCGAGGAACGCCCGCAATTGCTCGACGGCCCGCAGATCCGCCTTATGCGCGGTATCGGCGAATTGTTCTCCGGCAATCTCGACGAGGCCGCGCGCTGGCTCAACCATTCGAGCCTCGATACCGAGGCCGAGGGCGCGCTGTGGCGCGGCACGCTCGCCATGGCGCAGAACGATCCGCAAGCCGCGATCATGCAATTCGATCGCGCGGCCGACGTGTCGGAACGCTTCCCGCGCTTCTTCGCCAATAAGCTGGGCCTCGCGATGACCGAGGCGCGGATCGTCGCGGGCGAGTTCGATCCCGCCGAACGCCGGCTCGATCGCGTGCTCGCCAACCAGCCGTCGGTCGGCGACAAGGCGCGCGCCGATTATCTCAAAGGCCGTATCGCGCTGGAGCGCGGCGACGAGCGCGCCGCGCTGGCCGCGTGGAAGGAACTCGATTTCGGCACCGTCACCAAGGCGCGCGTTCAGGCCGAACTCGCGCGTATCGAAGTCCAGTCGCGCAAGGGCGAGATGTCGCCCGAAGAAACGGTCGCGTCGTTGGAGCGTCTGCGCTTCGCCTGGCGCGGCGACGACTTGGAATTCGACATTCAGCGCCGTTTGGGCCGTGCGCAACTCGCCGCCGGCGATTTCCGCGGCGGCACGGCGACATTGCGCGATGCGGCCCAGCGTTTCCCCGAGGCGCGCGGGCGCGATCAATTGCCCGGCGATATCTCGGCCGAATTCAAGAAACTGTTCCTGGAAGGCGGGGCCGATAAGCTGACCCCCGTCGCCGCGATCGGTCTGTTCGAGGATTATCGCGATCTCGTGCCGCAAGGGCCCGAGGGCGACGAGATGGTGCGCAAGCTCGCCGAGCGTCTCGTTTCCGTCGATCTGCTCGACCGTGCGGGTACGCTGCTCGACTATCAGATCCGCAATCGCGTGACCGGCGAAACGCGCGCACAAGTCGGCACGCGCCTTGCCGCGATCCGCTTGCTCGACCGCAAGCCGCAGCAAGCGCTCGAGGCGATCGACGCGTCCGAGCCCGCGCAATCGCCCGAATTGCAGCGCGAACGCGCGCGCCTCGCGGCACGGGCATTGGCCGATCTCGGCCGGCCGGACGAAGCGCTCGCGCGCATGACCGGCGATACGGGCGCTGACGCCGATCTGCTGCGCGCGGAAATCGCGATGCGCACGCGCGCCTGGCCCGCCGCAGCACTGGCCTTCGATCGGCTGGTCGGCGATCCGCCGACGGGCAATGGGCAGCTGCCCGACAATCGCGCGCGCCAAGCCCTGCATCTCGCGGTGGCGCTCGCACTCGCCGGCGACGATGCCGGCACGGCGCGGCTGCGCGACCGCTTCGGGCCCGCGATGGGGCGTTCGCCCTATGCCGAAGTCTTCCGCGTGCTGACCGCCGACAAGGCCGGGGCCACACCCGATATCGCGTCGATCGCGGCGCGCGTTTCCTCGCTCGCCCCGTTCGAAAGCTTCATGCAGGGCTATCGCCAGCGCCTGTCCGGCCCCGCACCCCAGCGTCCGGCTTCGAGCTGATTAAAGCCGTCCAACGATCTTCAGCCGCTTGGCGCGCCGATAGGCAAGGAAAGCGGCTTTGATCTTTTCGTATTCGCGCGGCGGCAGATAGCCGTAGTGGAAGCGCCCCGGCTGCCCGGGTAGCTGGCGCACGTCCTCGGGCCATGTATCGATATTGCATTCGGAGACGACGACCCATTGGCGTTCGGCGTCGAGCCCGGCGGTCTTCTTGGCGTGCGGTGTGAGTTCGTGCCCGGCTTGGTCGGCATCCGGCGGCGTGTGCGAAATCGGCAAATAGACGATCTTCGTCACCGGCGGCGCGTCCGGCGCGTCGGGATCGTCTTCGTGCTGGAGATAGAGGGCGACGACGCAGACGGGCCGCGCTTTGTCGGCGACCTGTGTTTCGCGCCGTCGATGCCACAGATACTCGTAGGCGACGACGAGGCCGGGTTCAGGCGCGGGCAGGGGCACGCTTGGTCGATCGCGGCTTGTCGTTCAACGCGTCGTGACGCGCATCCATGCGCGTCGCTTCGATCCGCTCGGCAAGCCAATCGGGCAAGTCTTCGCTCGCCATCGTGCGCTTGTCGCGCCGTTTAAGCCGCGCGTATTCATCAGCCGATACGATCACGACCGACGGCTTGTTGTAGCGCGTGACGACGACCGGTTCGCGTTCGGCGATTTCACGGAACGCGCCGAAATTTTTCTGCACCTCGGCGGCGGGGATCTCGGCCATCGGAGCCTCCTTCCAAATCTTACGGAAGATTATCCGTATTTTTAATGCGGCGCCAGCCGTTCGAGTCGCATTTGAATGCGAGTATTCGCGCCGGATCCGGGCGGCCGGGCAGGGTGGCTTTCGACCTATCCACAGACGCGCCGTTCCCCGATGTTCACTTTTCGCTTGCAGATGAGAACAAGTCTGGTACAGTTCGATTCACGGCGCGGAACCAAAGGGTTTTGCGCCGGAAGCAGTAAGGGAACAAAACAAGGCCCCTGTCCGGGCCGTATTTCAGGCGCCGTTACTTCGACAATGGTCAACCAAGCCGGTCCCGTGGGGATTTCGCCCGCGCACCCGGCCTGCCATAAGGAGAGAGTACATGTCTTCGGCCACCGCGTTGCGCGCCGCCTCCCGGGACGGCGCCGAGAAGGACACTAAGGACAACATGGATAAGAACAAGGCGTTGGAAGCCGCCCTGGGTCAGATCGAGCGCGCCTTCGGCAAGGGCTCGATCATGAAGCTGGGCAGCCGTGAGGCCGTTCAGGCGGAAGTCATCTCGACGGGCTCGCTGTCGCTCGATATCGCGCTCGGCATCGGCGGCCTGCCCAAGGGCCGTATCGTCGAGATCTACGGGCCGGAAAGCTCGGGCAAGACGACGCTCGCCCTCCATGCCATCGCCGAGGCCCAGAAGGCCGGCGGTACTTGCGCCTTCGTGGACGCCGAGCATGCGCTCGACCCGGCCTATGCCCGCAAGCTCGGCTGCGACGTCGACAATCTGCTGATCTCGCAGCCCGACGCGGGCGAACAGGCCCTCGAAATCGCCGATACGCTGGTCCGTTCGGGGGCGATCGACGTGCTGGTCGTCGACTCCGTCGCCGCCCTGGTGCCGCGCGCCGAACTCGAAGGCGAGATGGGCGACAGCCATATGGGCCTGCATGCGCGCTTGATGAGCCAGGCTTTGCGCAAGCTCACGGGCTCGATTTCGCGTTCCAACACGCTGGTCATCTTCATCAACCAGATCCGCATGAAGATCGGCGTGATGTTCGGCAACCCCGAGACGACGACGGGCGGCAACGCGCTGAAATTCTACGCCTCGGTGCGCCTCGACATCCGCCGCATCGGCGCCCTGAAGGACAAGGACGAGGTCGTGGGCAACCAGACGCGCGTCAAGGTCGTGAAGAACAAGATGGCGCCGCCGTTCAAGGTCGTCGAATTCGACATCATGTATGGCGAAGGCGTTTCGAAGATGGGCGAGATCATCGACCTCGGCGTCAAAGCCGGCGTGGTCGAGAAATCGGGCGCCTGGTTCTCCTATGACGGCGACCGGATCGGGCAGGGGCGCGAAAACGCGCGCAACTACCTCAAGGAGCATCCGGAAGTCGCCAACGCGATCGAAAAGGCCATTCGCGCCAATTCGGGGCTCGTCGCCAACGCGATGATGGTGGAATCGGGCGGCGGGGATAACTGATCCTCGCTACCGGTTCGCCGGCGTGAACTTCCAGTTTCCTATGATTTTGGCCCCGCACGTCCCCTGATCTTTCCGATCCCGGGGGACGGTCCGGGCCCCATACCGGGTCGGCCGGGCGGTAAATCCCATGTGGTGCGCCTCGCCGGCCCGGTTTTCGTTTATGCGCCGGGGGTTAGGCCCGGCCCCCGGGGGGACGGGCCATGTTTGACGGGGGCGGGTGCGCCCGTTAAATGTGGCGGTCCCGCAGCTATTCCGAGTGCCGCCGCCCCATGACCTCCGCCAGCGACGTCCGCAAAACCTTCCTCGATTATTACGCGAAGAACGGCCACCAGGTGGTCGCGTCCTCGCCGCTGGTGCCGCGCAACGATCCCACGTTGATGTTCACCAACGCGGGCATGGTGCAGTTCAAGAACGTGTTCACGGGCGCGGAAAAACGCGCCTATTCCACGGCCGCGACCTCGCAGAAATGCGTGCGCGCCGGCGGCAAGCACAACGACCTCGAAAACGTCGGCTATACCGCGCGCCATCACACGTTCTTCGAGATGCTGGGGAATTTCTCCTTCGGCGATTATTTCAAGGAACGCGCGATCGAACTCGCGTGGAACCTGATCACCAAGGAATACGGGCTGCCCAAGGACAAGCTGCTCGTCACCGTCTATCACACCGACGACGAAGCCGCCGGTCATTGGCGCAAGATCGCGGGTTTGCCGGACGACAAGATCATCCGCATCCCGACCTCCGACAATTTCTGGGCGATGGGCGATACGGGGCCTTGCGGGCCCTGCTCGGAAATCTTCTTCGACCACGGCCCCAAGATCGCGGGCGGCCCGCCGGGCTCGGCGGACGCTGACGGCGACCGCTTCATCGAGATTTGGAATCTCGTGTTCATGCAGTTCGAGCAGCGCGCCCCCGGCGACCGCGTGGCGCTGCCCAAGCCCTCGATCGACACGGGCATGGGGCTCGAGCGCATCACCGCCGTGCTGCAAGGCAAGCACGACAATTACGACATCGACCTGATGCGCCGGATCATCGAAGCCTCGGCCGCCGCGTCGAACGTCGCGGCCGACGGTCCGCATGCGGTCTCGCATCGCGTGATCGCGGACCATCTGCGTTCGTCCTGCTTCCTGATCGCGGACGGCGTGCTGCCGTCCAACGAAGGCCGCGGCTACGTGCTGCGCCGGATCATGCGCCGCGCGATGCGCCACGCGCATATCATCGGCTGCAAAGACCCGTTGATGTTCCGCCTCGTTCCCACGCTCGCCGATCTGATGGGCCAAGCCTATCCCGAATTGCTGCGCGCCCAGGCGTTGATCACCGAGACGCTGAAGCTGGAGGAGACGCGCTTCAAGGCCACGCTCGATCGCGGCCTGAAGCTGCTCGACGAAAGCACGTCGGGCCTGTCCAAAGGCGGGTCGCTGGCGGGCGACGTCGCGTTCAAGCTCTACGACACCTACGGCTTCCCGCTGGACTTGACGCAAGACGTGCTGCGCGCGCGCGGCATCGCCGTCGACAATGCGGGCTTCGAAGCCGCGATGGCCAAGGCCAAGGAAGAGGCGCGCAAATCCTGGGCGGGTTCGGGCGAACAGGCCGGAGATAAGCTCTGGTACGAAGTTCGCGAGAAGGTCGGTGCGACCGAATTCCTCGGCTACGAAACCGAAGCGGCCGAAGGCCAGCTCGTCGCGATCATCGCCGACGGCAAGCCGGTCGAGAGCGCTTCGGCCGGTGCCAAGGTGCAACTCGTCTTCAACCAGACGCCGTTCTACGGCGAAAGCGGCGGCCAGACCGGCGATGCCGGCGCCATCTTCACCGCGGGCGGTGCCGAGATCGCGATTTCCGACACGCAGAAGGAAGCCGGCGACGTCCATGTCCATGTCGGCGAGGTGACGCGCGGCACGATCAAAATCGGCGATTTCGCCGAGTTGCGCATCGACGTCGCGCGCCGCGATCGCACGCGCGCCAACCACTCGGCGACGCATCTTCTGCACGAAGCGTTGCGCCGCCGCTTGGGCGATCACGTCACGCAGAAGGGCTCGCTGGTGTCGCCCGACCGTCTGCGTTTCGATATCTCGCAGCCCACGCCGTTGACGCTCGACGACATCCACGCGGTCGAAGATGACGTGAACAAGCGCATCCTGGAAAACCAGGACGTCACCACGCGGTTGATGACGCCCGACGCCGCCGTCGAAGCGGGAGCGCTCGCCTTGTTCGGCGAGAAATACGGCGAGGAAGTGCGCGTCGTCGCGATGGGCTATGCGCGCGGCAACTTGGAAGCCCAACCGTTCTCGACCGAACTTTGCGGCGGCACCCATGTGCGCCGCACGGGCGATATCGGCCTGTTCAAGATCGTGTCGGAAGGGGCCGTTGCCGCCGGCGTGCGCCGGATCGAGGCGGTGACGGGCGAGGGGGCCCGCGCCTATCTCGCCCAGCAATCCGATCTGCTGCTCGAAGCGGCGATGATCGCCAAGGCGTCGCCCGCCGAGTTGCCCGCGCGCGTGGGCGCGTTGATCGAGGACAAGCGCAAGCTGGAGCGCGAATTGTCCGAAGCGCGCCGCGCCCTTGCGGTCGGCGGCGGCGGCGCTTCGGCGGCGGGGCCCGAGAAGGTCGGCGCCTTCAATTGGGCGGGCCGCAAGCTCGACAACACGCCCGCGCGCGAGCTCAAAGCCACGGCCGACGAGATCAAGAAGCAGATCGGCTCGGGCGTCATCGCCCTGGTCGCGATCGACGAAGGCAAAGCGTCGATCGTCGTCGCGGTGACCGAGGATCTCGCCAAGACCGTCAGCGCCGTCGATCTGGTGAAGATCGGTGTTGCGGAACTCGGCGGGAAGGGCGGCGGCGGCCGCCCTGACATGGCGCAAGGCGGCGGGCCGGACGCGGACAAGGCGGACGCCGCACTGGCCGCGATCAAAGCGGCACTCGCGGCGAAAGCGGCTTAAGGGCCTTTTCGGCCTCGCCCTTCGACAGGCTCAGGGTGAGGCCTCATGGTGAGCCCGTCGAACCACGAGGCCGCTTAAATCCGGCGTTCGACGCGCGGCCGTTTGGCCGAGACGACGCCGGAATTGATGCCGCCCCAGGAAAGTTCGCCCGACAAGCGGCCGAACTCGATCTTGGGGCAGCGATCCATCACGACCTTAAGGCCTGCGGCCTCGGCCTTGCGCGCGGCGTCTTCGTTGACGACGCCCAATTGAAGCCACAGCACCTTCGCGCCGATGGCGATCGCGTCGTCGGCGATCGGCGGCACATGCTCGGGTGCACGGAACACGTCGACCATGTCGATCTTTACCGGCCCAATCTTTTCTTGAGCGTCCTTGAGCGTAGCGTAGACTTTTTCGCCCAAAATCTCCTGGCCGGCCGCACCCGGATTGACCGGGATCACGCGATAGCCCTTGGCCTGGAGATACTTCATCGCGAAGAAGCTCGGCCGCGCCCAATTGGTCGAAGCGCCGACCATCGCGATGGTCTTCGTGTCGCGTAAGATTTCGCGGATATAGGAATCGGCGTAATCGCGATGGTCCATTTCAGCGTCCTTCCCACACCGGCGGGCGCTTCTGGATGAAGGCATCGATGCCTTCCTCCGCGTCGCGGGCGAGCATGTTCTCGGTCATCGTGCGGCTGGCATAGGCGTAGGCGTCGTCGAGCGGCATCTCCGCCTGGCGATAGAAGGCTTCCTTGCCGATTTTCAGCGTCAGCGGCGATTTCGACGCGATCTGCGCGGCGAGCCGATCGACCGTGTCGCACAGCTCGGCCTTGACCACCGCGCGGTTGATCAGGCCGATCGCGACGGCGCGCTCGGCCGAAATCATGTCGCCGGTCAGCAGCATTTCCATCGCCGCCTTGCGGCCGACATTGCGCGACAGTGCCACCATCGGCGTCGAGCAGAACAAGCCGATATTGACCCCCGGTGTCGCGAAGCGCGTATCGGACGCGGCGATGGCCAGATCGCAGCTCGCGACCAATTGGCAGCCGGCGGCGGTCGCAACACCATGCACGCGCGCGATCACGGGCTTGGGGCAGCGCAGGATCGCCGTCATCAGCCGCGAGCATTGCGCGAACAAAGCCTCGTAGAATTCACGATGCGGATTGGCGCGGACTTCTTTGAGATCGTGCCCCGCGCAGAAGGCGGGGCCGGCCCCGGCGATCACGATGACTTTCACCGATTTGTCGGCGCCGAGCTTCGCGAACGCGTCTTCCAGCGCGGTCATCAGCGCGACCGACAGGGCGTTGCGCGCATCGGGCCGGTTGAGGGTGAGGGTCGCCACGCCGTCTTTGTCGCTGCGCAGCAAAATCGATGTGTCGAGAGCGGAATCGGGCATCTGTTCCTCCGCGTCTATTTACGGCAATTTGGGCGCGCCGAAACGCCAACGCAAGCGCGTCGCACGACGCCCTGGGTCGCATGAGCCGCATCACCAAGACCGAAATCTTCGACATCGTCGCGGAATCGCTGCCCGTGGCCGCATCGTTGTCGCCGAAGATCGACAAATTGAAGGCGGGGCAGGCGACCGTGCGCATGCCCTACAAGCCCGATTTCGTGCGGCCCGGCGGCACCATTTCGGGGCCGACGATGATGGCGCTCGCCGATTTCACGATGTACGTGGTGGTGCTGAGCTTGATCGGCCGCGTCGAGCTTGCGGTCACGACCAATCTCAACATCAACTTCCTGCGCAAGCCTGCACCCAAGGATTTGATCGCCGACGGGCGCATCCTGAAACTCGGCAAGCGCCTGGCGGTGATGGAAGTCGCGATCTATTCGAAGGGCGAGCGCGAGCCCGTCGCGCATGTGACGGGGACCTATTCGATTCCGCCCGTGGCGGATAAATCCGCGAAATCAGCGCGTTCGTGTGCGGTAAAATGATACGGTATCTGCAAACCTATTGAAATCGCTTACGTCTTTCGCGTTGACGCTGCGCGTCCTGATCAGCATATTCCCGCGACCTTCGGACCCGGTTTGCGTCGGGTCCTCACTCTGATTTTTGGAAACCCCGATGACGCCGAATCTGACCGTCGCCGAGGCGCAAAAGAGCAAGAGCTGGATCCTGGTCGACGCCGAAGGCGTCGTGTTGGGCCGTCTGGCGTCGTTCATTGCGCTTCGCCTCAAGGGCAAGCACAAGCCCAGCTTTTCGCCCCATCTCGATCTCGGCGACTTCGTCGTCGTCGTGAACGCGGAAAAGGTCCGCCTCACGGGCCGCAAGATGGACCAGAAGGTGTTCCACTGGCACACCGGCCATCCGGGCGGCATCAAGGAAATCTCGGCGAAGAACACGCTGTCGTCGCAGCATCCCGAGCGCCTGATCGTGCGCGCCGTGGAGCGCATGCTCAAGAAGGACAGCCCGCTCGCCCGCCGTCAGCTGACCCACTTGAAGGTCTATGCCGGCACCGATCATCCGCACGCGGCCCAGAACCCGAAGACGATCGACTTCGCCGCGCTGAACCCGAAGAACAAGAGGAGCGCCTGAACATGGCCGAACCCCGTTCGACCGAGAAGGCCGCCAAGCCGAAGACCGCGAGCCGCACGCTCGCCGATTTGTCCATGGCCGCCGCTTCGGCCGCCGTCCAGGCTTCCACCACCCCGGCCGCGCCGCAGCGCGACAAGTTCGGCCGCGCCTACGCGACCGGCAAGCGCAAGAACGCCGTCGCCCGCGTCTGGATCAAGTCCGGCACCGGCAAGATGATCGTCAACGGCCGCGAGCTGACCGTGTATTTCGCGCGTCCGGCCTTGCGCATGATGATCAACCAGCCGTTCCAGGTCTCCAACCGCGCCGGCCAGTTCGACATTTGGTGCACGGTCGCCGGCGGCGGTCTGTCGGGCCAAGCGGGTGCGGTTCGTCACGGCATCTCGAAGGCGATGACGTACTACGAGCCGGATCTGCGCCCCGTGCTGAAAAGCCACGGCTTCCTCACCCGCGACAGCCGCGTGGTCGAGCGCAAGAAGTACGGCCGCCACAAAGCGCGCCGCAGCCACCAGTTCTCGAAGCGCTAATCCGCTTCAAAATTGGATCGACTGCGAAGGGCGCCGGAAACGGCGCCCTTCGTTTTTTCGGGGATACGCATGGCGTTCGAAATCGCCCCATACGAAGCGAAGGATCGCGACGCGCTCGCGGCGATGATTCTCGCCATCCAGAACGGCGAGTTCGGCGTGGGCGTGACCTTCGAAGGCCAGCCCGATTTGCAGGACCCCGCCGCCTTCTTCCGCAAAGGGGCGGGGGAGTTCTGGGTCGCGCACGATCCCGACGGTTCGCCGATCGGCTCGATCGGCTTGCTGGAAGCCGCACCGGGCCAAGGCGTCATCCGCAAAATGTTCGTGCGCGCGGACCGGCGCGGGCGCGAATTCGGGATCGCGCAATCCCTGCTGGACAGGCTGATCGCCCATGCGCGGCGCGCAGGGATTTCGACCCTCCGGCTCGGCACCGTTGAAAACCTCAAGGCGGCAAGGCGTTTCTACGAACGCAACGGCTTCCGCGAAATCGCCGCCGCCGACTTACCGCCGGAATTTCCGCGCATGAAAGTCGACACGCATTTTTACCGGATCGATCTTTAGGTTAAACTCGGGGCGTCAAGGAGCGATCGCCATGGACGGCACGACGAGCACGACGCGGACCATCTTCATCGACGGCGAAGCCGGCACGACCGGTCTCGGCATCCGGCAGCGCTTGGAAGCGTTGGGCGGTGTCGCACTGCGCCAGATCGATCCGGCGTTGCGCAAGGATCCCGCCGCGCGCAAGGCGATGTTCGAATCGGTCGATCTGGTCGTGCTGTGCCTGCCCGACGACGCGGCGAAGGAATCGGTCGCGTTGATCGACTCGCTCGGCGCGAAGGGCCCGCGCATTGTCGACGCATCGACCGCGCATCGCGTCGCCCCCGGCTGGGTCTATGGCTTCCCCGAATTGTCGCAAGGCCACAAGGCGGCGGTCGCTTCCGCCAAGCGCGTCGCCAATCCCGGTTGCTATCCGACCGGCGCCATCGCGCTGATCCGGCCCTTGGTCGATGCGGGCGTGATCGCGAAGGATTACCCCGTCACGGTCAACGCCGTTTCGGGATATTCGGGCGGCGGCAAGTCGATGATCGAAGCTTACGATGCCGGCACCGCGCCGAATTTCGAGCTTTACGGTTTGGGCCTCGAGCACAAGCACGTGCCCGAGCTCGTGGCGTATACGGGGCTGACGCGGCGGCCGATCTTCGTGCCGTCGGTCGGGAATTTCCGCCAGGGCATGCTGGTCAGCGTGCCGCTGCATCTCGACACGCTGGGCGGCAAGCCCACGGCCAAGGATCTCGAAGCGATCCTGTCGAAATACTACGCAGGTGCGGAATACGTGAAGGTCGTTCCGGCCGAAGCCAACGGCAAGATCGAAGCGGAATCGCTGAACGACACGAATAATCTGGAGCTGCGCGTGTTCGGCAACGACAAGCGCGGCCACGCCGTGCTGGTCGCCAAGCTCGACAATCTGGGCAAGGGCGCGTCGGGTGCCGCCGTCCAGAATATCCGCACGATGCTGGGCCTCGCCTGACGTGACGATCAAATATCGCGACTGGACGCCGAAGATCGACGGCTCGGCCTTCGTGGCCGATACGGCGCGCGTGATCGGCAATGTCGAAATCGGCGCGCGCGCGACGATTTGGTACGGCGTGGTCGTGCGCGGCGACGTGCACGAGATCCGCATCGGCGCCGACACGAATGTGCAGGACGGCACGGTCATCCACTGCTCTTACGAGAAATACGGCACCTATATCGGCGACCGCGTGACGATCGGCCATCTCGCGCTCCTGCATGGTTGCGTGGTCGAAGACGACGCGTTCATCGGCATGAAGGCCTGCGTGATGGACGGCGTGGTGGTGGAGAAGGGCGGCTGGGTCGCCGCCGGCGCGCTGGTCACGCCGGGCAAGCGGGTGAAGTCCGGCGAGCTTTGGGCCGGCAGCCCGGCCAAATTCTTCCGCAACGTGACGCCGGCCGAGCTTGAAGGTGCGGCAACGGCGATGCGCCGTTACGTCGGCCTCGGCCAGGAATATCGCAAAGCCTAATAGCCCGGATCGGCCAAGCGGTCGCGGATGGCGCGGATCGCGGCCAATGCGCGATCGACGCGCGGCGAGACGGCGGTGTTGGCCGTATCGATCTGGCGCACCATGCGCTCCCATTCCGGCAGCGCCGTTTCCAACTGGGCGAGATTGGCGGCGAGCGCGTCGCTCGCTTCCTTCATGCCGGTCTGGCAGGTGATCCAACCGGACGACGCATCGCCTTCGCGCGCTTTGATCGCCGCGCATTCCGGGCCCTGTTCGGCGAGATAGGCGGCGAAGCGTTTCGCGTCGTCGAGGATCGTACCCATCGCATTCCACCAATCGCGGGCATAAGCGGTGCCGAATTGGCGCTCGACCGCCGAGCGGCCTGCATCCTGCGTCAGCAAGGCGATGGGCTCGCCCAGATCGCGCTGGACGAGCGTGTTCGCGTCCTGCGCATAAGCATGGGACGTGGCGAAAATCAAACTCAGGGCAAAAAGAAACCGGCGCATAGCCCAAAGACTATGCGCCGGCGCTGTGGCGTCAATATGGCGTCGTTACGTGCTTAGGCGGCTTGCTTCTTGAAGCCCGGCAGCACGCATTCGGCGATCTGGACGGCGTTGAGGGCGGCCCCCTTCAACAATTGATCGCCCGCACAGAAGAAGTCGAGGCCGTGCGAACCGAAGACGACGCTTTGGCGAATACGGCCGACTTCGACGTCGTATTTGCCCGTCGCCGTCACCGGCATCGGGTAGAGCTTGTTCGCCGGATCGTCGACCAGCTTCACGCCGGGGACGTTCGCGAGGGCCGCGCGCGCGGCTTCCACCGTCACGGGCTTCTCGGTTTCGATCGTCACCGCTTCGGAATGCGTGCGCGAGGTCGGGATGCGCACGGCCGTGCAGCTCGCCAGCAGATCGGGGATGCCCATGATCTTGCGGGTCTCCCACACGACCTTCATCTCTTCCTTCGTGTAGCCGTTTTCCTGGAAGCTATCGATATGCGGGATCACGTTGAAGGGCAGCGGATGCGCGAAGACCTTGTTCTCGATCTTCCCGCCATTGGCCCACGCGCGATACCCGTCCTCGAGCTCCGCCATGCCTTCCGCACCCGCACCCGACGCGGCCTGATAGGTCGACACGATGACCTTCTTCAGCCCGAACAGCTTGTGCAAGGGGGCGAGCGGCATGACCAGGATCGCGGTCGTGCAGTTCGGATTGGCGATCAGGCGATGGCCCTGTGCCGCCGCCGCATTGATCTCGGGCACCACCAGCGGGATCGCGGGGTCGTAGCGCCAGGCCGACGAATTGTCGATGACGGTCGTGCCTTGCGCCGCGATCTTGGGCGCCCATTCCTTGGCGAATTCGCCCGAGACGGCGAGCAACGCGAAGTCCACACCCTTCGTGGCGGCGAGCGAGAATTCCTCGATCGTTTTCTCGCCATAGGGCGTCGTGACTTTTTTGGACGCCGAGCGCGCGGAGGCAAGAAGTTTCAGCGTCGCGACCGGAAACTTCCGATCGTGGAGAACCTTCACCATCTCGATCCCGACGGCGCCCGTGGCGCCGACGATCGCGACCGAGTAGCCGCGTACGTCGCTCATTGTCCCTTGCTCCTTCCTCTAAAAAGGGGGAAGGACTTATACGGCCTTTTGCGGCGCAACACCAGAGCGCGCGCGGGCGAGGCGGATCGGCGCATGCCCTTGCTTGGCCAGGAAATTGGCGGGCTGGGCCCACCAATCGGCGACGATGCCCGCATAGATCTGGCGGAAATCGGTCGTGGCGTCCACGTCGCCCTCGACCAGTTTTTCCAGATCCGGGGCCGTACCCTTGAACCCGCCTTCGACCGAACCGCCCATGGCGAAAAGCGGGGCGGCGGCGCCATGATCGGTGCCGCGCGACAGGTTTTCGCCCGCGCGCCGCCCGAATTCGGAATAGGTGACGATCAGCACGTCGTTCCAGCGGCCCAGATCGATCATCGATTTGCGGAAACCGGACAGGCCTTGCGCAAGCTGCGTCATCAAACGTTGATGGCGGCCGAGCTGATCGGCATGGGTGTCGAAGCCCGGCAGCTGCACCTTCCACACCGGCACGTCGACGCCGTCCGAGATCAGATCGGCGGTCGTGGCCAGCGCCCGGTTGAACGGATCGCCCGCGAAGTTGCGGGTGAAGCGGTCGCGCCCGGTCTGCTTGCGGCGCACGGCGTCGGCCGCCGCGACCGCTTCGTTCTGCGTGCGCACGACATGCGCGAGAGCGGCGGTCGGCGCCGCGTTCGCCGGCATGGTGCGCAAGCGTTCGGATTGCGCCAGGAATTGGCGCGGATCGCGCATCGTCACGAGGCGCACATCGGTGCCGGCGAGCGGGCCGATATTGCCCTGGCCGATCGACAACGCGTCGGCATCGCCGCCGCGCTTCGACCAGATCGGATGTTCGCGCAGCGCATGCGCCAGCCAGCCTTCGCTGCCGTATTGATCGCTCGCCGTCGCCTGTTCCCAAATTTCGATCGAACGGAAATGCGAGCGATTGGGTTTGGGATAGCCCACGCTGTTCACGATGGCGAGCTCGCCGCGATCGTAGATTTCGGCGATCGGCTTCAACGCCGGATGCAGCGCGAAACCGTGATCGATATCGAGGGCCGCCGCACGATCGATGGCAAGACCCGGGCGCAAGGCCTTGTAGGCCGGCTGCTGGATCGGAATGACGGTGTTGAGACCGTCATTGCCGCCGTGCAATTCGACCATCAGCAGAATGCGCTTGTCGACCGCACCGGCGGCGCCGGTCGAGCGCGGCACGGCCGCGCGCGGTGCGTTCGCGGCGGCGGCGGTTTGCGCACCGCCCGTCGCGGGGCGGGTCCCTTGATCGGCGCAAGCGCCCAGCATCGTGGCAAGGGCGAAGGACGAACCGGCGGAGAGGAAATGACGACGATCCATGACGCGCTCCTCCTTCACTGAACCTGATAGACGGGGTCGAGCACGACGGCGCGCAAGGCCGCTTCGAAATCGGCGGGCAATGCGCCCGAAACCGGCGGCATCGGCGCCAAGGCGCGCCATGTTTGGCCGGCATCGCGCCAGGGTGCCGGCAAGCTTGCGCGCCACGCCCCGGCATCGAGATAGACGTTGCGGCGCGCGCGCGCGATTCCGGCCATTGCGGCCGGCGAGGGGCGCTCGTTCGCGTTCATCATTTGCATCGCCGGGGCGGGCCGCGTCGAGGCTTGTGTCGCCATCATCATCATATCGCCGCCCATCATGCCGCCGGCGGCGAGTTGGTCGGTATAGGACACGCCCACTTTGCGCATGCTGGCGAGATCGAATTCGATCTGACCGGCGCAATAAAGATCGCCCGCGCGCGCCTTGCCGCAATTGGGATTGTTCAAGGTCTGCTGCGCGGCGATGGCGGGGAAGGTCTCGCCGTCGATCTCGATCCAGTCGACGAACAGATTGCGGTCGCCCTTGCGCACGCCGTTGACGACCGGGGCGGCCCCGTCGTTGACGAACTCGATCTTCACCTTCGATACGGGACCGTCATAGGGGAAGCGGACCACGCCCCAGGCCCAGTCGGTGCGGTCGGCGAGCGCGCCGAATTTTTCCGAATCATTGGCGAATTCGATATCGCGCGTTTCCTTGAGCGCGCCGTCGTCGACCGTGACGACCATGCGCGGCGCACCTTGCCAAGCGTCGCCCGCGACGCGCACGGCGAGCGCCCGGCCTTTGGACGACGGCACCAGATCGCGATTGGCGAGCAGGCGCGTGAGCACGTCGTTGCGGTTCACCAGCAACGCGGGCGTGATCCAAATCTCGTTGCCCGGCCAGCCTTTGACGTTCGGCGGCTCGAACAAATCCTGGCCCAGACGTTTGCCGTAGACCGGCAGCGCCTGCAGATCGACGACCGGCAGACCTAGATCGCGATGCAGCCCCGCGATCAAAACGGCGGGCGATTTGATGATGGCACCGCGATTTTCCTTGGCCCAGAACGCGTCGGACGTGAACAGCGCACGCAAGGCGGGGCGGATCTCGTAGCGGGAATCGCGCATCGCGGCGGCGACGCGTTCGATCTGCGCTTCCGGCGGCAATTGCGGCGACACGAATTCGCGCCACATCTTCTCGGCGATGAATTGCGCCGTGCGTTTTTGTTCGAGAATGATGCGCGCGACGTCGTCGGCGTCGAAGAAGCCTTTGCGGCCCAGGAATTCCTTCTGGCCATCGTCGAAATTGCCGCGGAAGAAGCGATAGCCGTAATCGGTCGTCACTTCGATGCCGCGCCCGGTCAGGGCCCGCGCGATTTCCTTGATGTCGCGTTCGCTGTAATGGCCTTCGCCCAGCGTGAACAGCTCCAGCAATTCGCGCGCGAGATTTTCGTTCGGGCGGCCCTTGCGGTTGGTGTTGTTGTCGAGATAGCGCAGCATGATCGGCTCGCGCAGAATCTCGTAGACCAGCACGGCGAAATTGCCGCCCGCTTCGCGGCGGAACAGCGCGTTCTGGTCCGCCATGCGATGCACGTTATAGGTCACCGCTTCGAACGCCGAGACGAAGTGGTTGTGCCAGAACAGCGTCATCCGCTCGGTCAGCGGCGAGGGCGTGGAAATCATTTCGGCGTACCACCAGGCTTTGAGCTGCTGCAGCTCCAGCCGGCGCGCGGGAATGAATTTGTCGCGCTCCTCCTGCGTCATTTTCGGCCAGTCGCGATAGGCGGGCCAAGGCTTCGACAGGAATTCGGGCGGCGGCACCGACGGGTCGCGGCGCATGCGCGCCAGCAGAAGGTCGACGGCTTGCGCGCGATCAAGCGGGGCGAGTTCCGCAATTTCTGCGGCCGTGGCGCCGAAGCCGGTGCGGTTCAAAAGATGGCGGGAATCTTCCAATGACAAGGCGCTGGCCGCACCCGCGGCAAGGAGTGTGACCGAAAAACCTAACCCTGCCCAAAACCGCGCCATTCAAGCCTCCGAATGCAAATGCCCTCGGCCTGGGGCGAGGGCATTTTGGACTCCGTTGGCGGCGCTGCGTTACGTCGCGAAGCGCCTTTCGGATTCCACTAGCATATTTCGGATTGGATTACACGCGCGCCGTTCGCTATTGCGCTTTCACCTTCACATACGTGCCGGGCGCGGGACCCAGAACTTTCAATCCGCCGTCGCCCGGTTTGCGCGCCGGGATTTGTTCGCCGGCATAGGTCTTCGCCCATTCGTCCCAGGTCGGCCACCACGAGCCTTGGCGCTGCGTGGCGGTCTCGAGCCATTGCTCCGCCTTCTTGGGCAAGCGATCGTTGACCCAGTGACCGTATTTGCCCGACGCGGGCGGATTGACCACGCCCGCGATATGGCCCGACGCGGCGAGGCAGAATTTCGTCGGCCCCGTATAAAGCTGCGTGGCGAGATAGGTCGATTTCCACGGCGCGATGTGATCTTCGCGCGTCGACAGGATGAACACCGGCAGATCGATCTTCGTCAGGTCGATCTTGGTGCCGAGCAGCTTGATCTTGCCGCGCGACAACCGGTTCTCCTGATACATCTGCCGCAGATAGAAGGAATGCATCGCCGCCGGCATGCGCGTGGAATCGGAATTCCAATAGAGCAGGTCGAACGGGAAGGGCTCCTTGCCCAGCAGATAATTGTTCACGACGAACGACCAGATCAGGTCGTTGGCGCGCAGCATGTTGAAGGTGTTCGCCATGTCGGCCCCGTCGAGGAAGCCGCGCTCGTTCATCTTCTCCTCCAGTGCCGCCAACTGCTCCTCGTCGATGAACACCGACAATTCGCCCGCTTCGGCGAAATCGACCATCGTGGTGAAGAACGTCGCCGACGCGACGCGCTTCTCGCCCTTCGCCGCGAGATAGGCGAGGGTGCACGCCGTCAGCGTGCCGCCCAGGCAATAGCCGATCAGATTGATCTCGCGCTCGCCCGTCGCCTTCTCGATCGCGTCCATCGCCGCGAGCGGCCCTTCGACCATGTAATCGTCGAAGCTCTTCTCGGCGAGTTCGGCGTCGGGATTGACCCAGGACACGACGAACACCGTGTGGCCTTGGCCCACCGCCCATTTGATGAAGCTGTTCTTCTCGCGCAGATCCAGGATGTAGAACTTGTTGATCCAGGGCGGGACGATCAGCAGTGGCGTCTTGGCCACCGTCTCGGTCGTCGGCGTGTACTGGATCAACTCCATCAGATCGTTGCGGAACACGACCGCACCCGGCGTCACGCCGATATTCTCGCCCACACGGAACGCGTCCATATCCGTCATGCGGATTTGCAGCTTGCCGTGCCCGCGCTCCAAATCGGCGAGCAGGTTCTGCAAACCCTTCACGAGATTCTCGCCGCCGCTTTCCAGCGTCTCGCGCAAAACTTCGGGATTGGTCATCGCGAAATTCGACGGCGCCATCGCGTCGACGAATTGGCGCGTATAGAAATCCACTTTACGCGCCGTCTTGTCGTCGAGCCCGTCGACCTCGCGCACGCGGCTTTGCAGCCAGCGCGCCGACAGCAGATAGGATTGCTTGATGAAGTCGAAGACGTAGTTCTCGTCCCACAGCGCGTCTTTGAAGCGCCGGTCGTCGGCGTTGGGCGTGGCTACGGGTTCCGATTGCTCGCCCAGCATCTTGCGCGTCGTCGACTGCCACAAGGACATATAGTCCTGCCACAGCGAGATCTGTGCCTGCACCAGCTTCGCGGGGTTCTGCATCATCCGCGCGGTCATGTCGAAAAACGCCTGACCGAGATTCAGCGGATCGGGATTGCCGAACGCCAATGGGCTTTGCCGCGACAGGAAATCGGTCACCACGCGCTGGCTGCGCTCGGCGATGTCGGTCATCATCTTCGACATCTCGACCGGATCGGGAAGTTTTGCGTCGCGATCGGGTTTGTCGGCCATCGGCGTGTTCTCCCGCTTGATCCCGTCTCGGGGTACCTGCACTAGCGTCTTTAACTTGATCTGATTATAACTCGGGTGATGTTGCAATCTCCTAAAACCAGATTCGCGTCTATTTTGCTGGGGGTTACGTTCCTGGCGGGGTGCGGATCCGACCAGATCGTGACCCGAAATGTGGTCGCGGCGGGTCGTGCCGTGGGCGATGGGATCGCGTCGGTCACCGGTACGCCCGTGCCCGAGCGGCGCGAAGCGGTCGATGCGCCCGACCCCGGCAACACGCCTTATCCCAATCTCGGCACGTTCCCGGTGCGCCCGTCGCGCGGCGGGCAGGAGGCGCGTGCCGCCGAGATTCGTACGCTGGAACAGCAGCGCGACGCCGCCTTGGAATTCGACGCCAAGCTGCGCGCGATCGATCCCGTCCTCGACCCCGGTGCGCGCCCGCCCGAACCGCCGGCGATCGCCGCGGCGGTCGAAGCGCCTGCGACACCGGCGGCCCCCGCCGCAACGCCCACACCCGCACCGGTTCCGGTCGTCGTCCCGCCGGCGCCGGCCCCGGCTCCGGTCGCAACGCCCGCACCGCAGGCCGCCGCGCCGGTTCTCCGGCCGAACGTGGTACCGGCGCCGGTCGTTGTGCCGCCGCAAGTCGCCCCCGCCCAAGTCACGCCGCCGCAAATCGCCGCCGCACCCTCGGCCCGCGCCCTGCCATCGACGGGTGCCATCGTGGGAAGCGTCGATTTCGTCGAAGGTACGGTGCAGCTCACCCCGCAGGCCAAAAGCGATCTGCGCGCGGCGGTGATCGCGGCGCAATCGCGCAACGGCATCGTGCGCGTAACGCCCGCGTCGAACGTCTCGCTATCGCCGATCGATCAAAGCCTGACGTCGCGGCGTATGGCCGCGATCGCGATCGAACTCGAAACGCTCGGCCTCGACCGGTCGCGCATCATGGTCGATCAAGGCTGGCTGCGCGCGGGCCGTATCTCGGTCGAGTACTAACCCATCACCCAGCGCCCGATGGCGACGGCGAAGACGCCGATCATCGCGGCGATCATGTCGTCGCGCACGAAGCGCATGGCGAGCGCCACGGCCGCCAGCGCGATCAATTCGGGAATATTGCCCTTCATCGCGACCGGCAGGACGATGCCGATCATCACGGCGAGCGGCGTGCCCTTCAACGCCGCTTCGACGCGCGGCGTGATCGGGATGAAGCGCATCAGCATATAGCCGCCGACGCGGCAAAACAGCGAAGCCGCCGCCATCGCCGCGAGGGCGGGCAGGAATTCGGGACGGAAAATCACGATGCGGCCTGTGTTTCTGGTTTATGCGCGATCGCCGCGACCAAACCGCCGGCAAGGCCCGCGGCGACGATCGTCCAGCCGCCGGGCGCGAAGCGATCGACGATCAGCGCCACGATCGCCGCGACGATCAGGTTGGCATAGGGCACGCGCTTGGCTTTGCGCACCATGCCGATCGCCATGGCGGCGGAGAAGGCGACGAGCAGGAAATCCACGCCCAGCGCCTTGGGATTGGCGAGCATGCCGCCCATCGTGGCGCCCGCGAAGGTGCCGAGCAGCCAGGGCCCGAAACTGGCGACACCAGAGCCAAGCACGAAGCCCGCATCGCGCTCGCCGTCGTTATAGGCGGCCATCGACAGAACCCAGTTCCCGTCGCCGAGCACGGCAAGGGTGGGGTAGGCAAAAGCGGGGCTGGTCTTCGACAGCCACGGCCACATCGACGCGCTGTAAAGCAGATAGCGCGCGTTGAGCAGCAGGATCGCCGCCGCGATCGCCGCGATTCCGGCGGACCCGCCGCCGTCGATCCCCGTGCCGGTCAAAGCACTGGCCGCCGCGATCTGCGCCGTTCCGGAATAGATGACCGCCGACATCGCCATCGCTTCGGCCAGCCAAATGCCCGCCTCGCGCGACAACAGACCGAAGGCGAGGCCGTAAAACAGGATGCCGATCGACATCGGTTGCGCGCGCCAGAAGCCGCGTTTGAAACCCGCCCAGCCGACCGTGATGGAATCCGAAGCCATAAGGCTATCTCCCGCGCCGGGCCCTGGCCTGTCAAACGCGGCGAAAACATGGCGGCCACGCACATATTGTCCTGGGACAGCAAAGTCTTAGCGCGGGCCCTTTTTCGGGTGCGCAGCCCGCCCCAGCGATGTAGATAGACCCTCCCGGCGCCGTGGGGCGCCGAATCCAGAAGGTCTAAAGCGTGCCATGAACGACGAGTTCTATCGCATCAAGCGCCTGCCGCCCTACGTGTTCGCCGAAGTGAACGCGCAGAAGGCTACGGCACGAGCTGCGGGCGATGACGTCGTCGATCTCGGCATGGGCAACCCGGACCTTCCCACACCGGCGCATATCGTCGCGAAGCTGACCGAGGCCGTGCAGGATCCGCGCACGCATCGTTATTCGACGTCGCGCGGCATTCCCGGTCTGCGCAAGGCGCACGCCGCCTATTACGCGCGCCGCTTCAATGTCGATCTCGATCCGGAAACGGAAACGATCGTCACGCTCGGCTCGAAGGAAGGCCTCGCCAACCTCGCGCAGGCGATCACCAGCCCCGGCGACGTGATCCTGGTGCCGAACCCAAGCTACCCGATCCATCCCTACGGCTTCATCATGGCGGGTGCTTCGATCCGCCATCTGCCGACGGATGTGTCCACACCCGAAGGCGTCGAAGTCTTCTTCGCGAGCCTGGAGCGCGCGGTGAAGCATTCGGTGCCCAAGCCCGTCGCGCTGATCTTGAACTACCCGTCGAACCCGACGGCGCAGGTCGTCGATCTCGGCTTCTACGAGCGTTGCGTCGGCTATTGCCGCGCGCACGGGATCTGGATCCTGTCGGATCTGGCCTATTCGGAGATTTTCTTCGACGGCAATCCGCCGCCGTCGATCCTGGAAATCCCCGGCGCCAAGGATGTCGCGGTCGAGTTCACGTCGATGTCGAAGACCTATTCGATGGCCGGCTGGCGCGTCGGTTTCGCCGCGGGCAACAAGACGCTGATCAAGGCCCTGTCGCGCATCAAGAGCTATCTCGACTACGGCGCGTTCACGCCCGTGCAGGTCGCGGCCACCGCCGCGCTCAATGGGCCGCAGGAATGCGTCGCCGAGGCGCGCGAGATCTATCGTCAGCGTCGCGACGTGCTGATCCAAGGTTTGGCGCAGGCCGGCTGGAACGTGCCGAGCCCGCCCGCGTCGATGTTCGCCTGGGCGCCGATCCCGCCGCAATTCGCGCATTTGGGCTCGCTCGAATTCTCGAAGCGTTTGATGGCCGGGGCCAACGTCGCCGTGGCGCCGGGGATCGGCTTCGGCGAATACGGCGACACGCATGTCCGTATGGCGCTGGTCGAAAACGTGCACCGCATCCGTCAGGCGGTGCGCCAGATCAAGGCGTTCATGGCGTCGCCCGATCGCCTGCCCGAACCGCCGACGCAGAAATCCGTAAAGAAACACGCATGAGTGCAGCACCTCTCGACATCGCCGTCGCCGGCCTGGGTACGGTCGGCGCCGGCGTCATCAAATTGATCGAAGCCAACGGCGCGCTGATCGCGCGGCGCGGCGGGCGGCCCTTGCGGGTCGTCGCCGTGGCCGCGCGCGAGCGCAAGAAGGATCGCGGCGTCGATCTTTCGAAGGTCGAATGGTACGACGACGCATCGCGCATGGCCGCCGAAGCCAAGTGCGACGTGGTCGTCGAACTGATCGGCGGCGCCGACGGTATCGCGCATGCGACGGTCGAAGCCGCGTTGAAGGCGGGCAAGCACGTCGTCACCGCGAACAAGGCGCTGCTCGCCCATCGCGGCACCGAACTCGCGCGCATCGCCGAGGATAAGGGCCTGACCATCGCCTACGAAGCGGCGGTCGCGGGCGGCATTCCGATCATCAAGGCGATCCGCGAAGGTCTCGCCGGCAATCGCGTGTCGCGCGTCTACGGCATCCTCAACGGCACCTGCAATTACATCCTCACGCGGATGCGCAAATCGGGCGAGGATTTCGCCGACGTGTTGGCCGATGCGCAGAAGCTGGGCTACGCCGAAGCCGATCCCAGCTTCGACGTCGACGGCATCGACGCAGCACACAAGCTTGCGATCCTCGCGGGTGTGGCGTTCGGCACGCGGATCGATTTCCCCGGCGTGCATGTCGAAGGCATTCGCCGCATCGGGCCGGAGGATATCCAATTCGCGCGCGAGCTCGGGTTTCGCATCAAATTGCTCGGCATCGCGGAACTGACCGAGGCGGGGCTGATGCAGCGCGTGCACCCGTGCATGGTGCCGCTGGAAACGCCGATCGCGCATGTCGAGGACGTCTATAACGCCGTCGTCGCCGAAGGCGATTTCGTCGGCCGTTTGGTCTGCGAAGGGCGCGGGGCGGGGGCGGGGCCGACGGCTTCGGCCGTCGTCGCCGATATCGTCGATATCGCGCATGGCCGACGGCCGATGACGTTCCAATTGCCCGCCGCCGAACTCGCGACCCCCACGCGTCTGCCGGTCGCGGCGCGTAAAGGCAGCTACTATATCCGTCTCGACGTGGTCGATCGGCCCGGCGTGATGGCCGACGTGACCGCGACGTTGCGCGACGAAAACGTCAGCCTCGCCTCGATGCTTCAGCGCGGCCGCGCACCGGGCGAACGCGTGCCCGTGGTACTGGTGACCCACGAGACCGAGGAAGCCGGCATGCGCCGCGCCCTCGATCGCATTTCCAAACTCGGCGCCGTGCTCGAAGAACCGCACGTCGTCCGGATCGAACGTTTCTGACGGGAGGAAGTAACCTTGCCCAGCCCCACCGCCATCAGCCTCGATCGCAACCTCGCCATGGAAGTCGTGCGCGTGACCGAAGCGGCGGCCCTCGCCGCGTCGCGCCTGATGGGCCGCGGCGACGAGAAGGCCGCCGATCAGGCCGCCGTCGACCATATGCGTCGTGCGCTCAACTCGCTCGCCATCGAAGGCACCGTCGTGATCGGCGAAGGCGAACGCGACGAAGCGCCGATGCTGTTCATCGGCGAAAAGGTCGGCCAAGGCGGTATCAAGGTCGATATCGCGCTCGACCCGCTGGAAGGCACGACGATCACCGCGAAGGGCGGGCCCAACGCGCTCGCCGTCATTGCGATGGCCGAACAAGGCGGCTTCTTGAACGCGCCCGACGTCTATATGGACAAGATCGCGGTGGGCGGCGGATTGCCGGCCGACCTCGTCGATCTGGACGCCACGCCGGAAGCGAATTTGAAGGCGGTGGCCAAGGCCAAGGGCCTGGACGTGTCGGACATCGTCGCCTGCATCCTCGACCGGCCGCGCCATGCCGAGTTGATCGCCAAGGTGCGCGAGGCGGGTGCGCGCATCATGCTGATCTCGGACGGCGACGTGTCGGGCGTGATTGCGACCTCGCGTCCTGAATCGGGCGTCGACATCTATATGGGTTCGGGTGGTGCGCCCGAAGGCGTGCTGGCGGCGGCGGCGTTGCGCTGCATCGGCGGGCAGATCCAAGGCCGTCTGCTGTTCCGCAACGACGACGAGCGCGGCCGCGCCAAGCGTTTGGGCATCACCGACCTCAATCGCAAATATTCGATGCTCGATCTCGCCAAGGGCGACGTGATGTTCGCCGCCACCGGCGTGACGGACGGCACGATGTTGAAGGGCGTGCGCCGCTTCCAGAACGGCGCTTCGACGCATTCGATCATCATGCGCTCCAAGACCGGGACCGTGCGCACGATCGAGGCGACGCACAACTACGCGGTCAAGCCGGGCCCCTGATGGACGCCGCCGCTTTCCTCGGCGTCCAGCGTTCGGCCCTCGGCCGGTTCTGGCGGCCGAGGCTGGCGGACGAACGTTCGGCCTTGGCGCTCGCCCAACGTTTGGGCGTGCCCGAAATCGTCGCGCGCATCCTGGCCGGACGCGGCGTCGATGCCGACGCGGCCCCGGGTTTTCTCGAGCCGCGCTTGCGCGACGCATTGCCCGATCCGTTCGGCTTCAAGGACATGGATCGCGCGGCCAAGCGCCTCGTCGCCGCGATCAAAGATAAAGAAAAGATCGCCGTGTTCGGCGACTACGACGTCGACGGCGCCACGTCGTCGGCCTTGCTGCGCGTGTTTTTCGCGAGCGTCGGCGGCGAAAGCGTCGTCTATATCCCCGACCGGATGAAGGAAGGCTACGGCCCCAACGCGCCGGCCTTGCTGAAACTGAAAGCCGACGGGGCGGGGGTGGCCGTTACCGTCGATTGCGGCACGACCGCGCATGCGCCCCTCGAAGCCGCAAGCGATGCGGGCCTCGACATGATCGTGGTCGATCATCACGCCGCCGAGCCGCAATTGCCCAAGGCCTTCGCCATCGTCAATCCGAACCGGCTCGACGAGAGCGGCGCCCATGGGCAGATGGCGGCGGTCGGTGTGGCGTTCCTGCTCGCGGTCGCGGTCAATCGCCGTTTGCGCGACGAAGGCCTTGCGCATCTCGACAACGAAGGCTTGCTCGAACTTCTCGATCTCGTGGCGCTCGGCACCGTGTGCGACGTGGTGCCGTTGACCGGCGTCAACCGTGCTTATGTCGCGCAAGGTTTGAAGGCGATCGCGGCGCGCGCACGCCCCGGCATCGCGGCCCTTGCCGATGTCGCCGGACTCTCGGAAACGCCGCAGGCTTTCCATTTGGGATTCACGCTGGGCCCGCGCGTCAACGCCGGCGGGCGCGTGGGCGAGGCCGATCTCGGTACGCGGCTTTTGACGACGCAGGACCCGCTGGAAGCGGCGGAGATCGCGCGCAAGCTCGACGGTTACAACCGCGAACGCCAGCGCATCGAAGGCGAAGTGCTGGAGGCCGCGTTGACCGAAGCCGAAGCGATGGGCAAATCGGATTTCGTTTGCGTGGCGGGCGAGGGCTGGCACGCCGGTGTGATCGGCATCGTCGCCAGCCGCCTCAAGGAAAAATACGATCGCCCCGCTTTGGTGATCGCCCTCGACGGCGATATCGGCAAAGGCTCGGCGCGTTCGGCGATGGGCTTCGATATCGGGGCCGCGACCATCGCGGCGCGCGCCGAAGGCTTGCTGATCAACGGTGGCGGCCACGCGAATGCGGCGGGATTGACCGTCGCGCGCGATGCGCTGCCGGCGTTGCAGCGTTTCTTGAACGCGCGCGTCGCCGCATTTTTTTCGGATGCGCCGCGCGTGTCGACCTACGACCTCGACGGTGCGATGTCGCTCGCGGGCGCTACCACCGGCTTCCTGGACGAGATCGACAAGATCGGCCCTTTCGGCATGGGCAACCCGGAACCGCGCTTCGCCTTCGCAAATTTGCGGATTGCAAAGGCCGATATCGTCGGCACCGATCACGTCCGATGCTTTTTGCAAGATGCGCGGGGCGCAAGGCTTGCGGGTATCGCGTTCCGGTCCGCGACGTCGCCATTGGGTACGCTGTTGCTGCGCGGCGACGGTGCCGCATTGCACATCGCCGGACGGTTGAAACGCGACACCTGGCGCGGCGCGCAGCGCGTACAATTGCATATCGAGGATGCCGCGCCGGCATGACGCGTTAAACATCGGTTCATTGCCGCGTGCCATATTTTGCCGATGAACGACGATCACGAAATCGCAGCCCTGCGGGCGGAACTGGCGGAGGCGCATGCGCGCATCGCGCGTCAGCGCGATTTCCTGGCGCAGCTGATCCACGAGTTCCGCAGCCCGTTGAACGCGATCGCCGGCTTCGCCGAGATCATGGCCGAAGGCAAATTCGGCCCGATGGGCAATCCGCGCTATGTCGACTACGCACGCGACATCCACACCGCCGCGATCCATCTGAGCGAGCTGGTCGTCGACACGCTCGACGTCGCGCGCTTCTCCTCGGGTCAGTACACGCTGGAGGAGGAGGTTTGCGATCTCGCCGGCGTGCTGAACGTCGCGGCCGCTACGGTGCGCGGTCTCGCCGAACGCAACCGGCAGAATCTCGAGCTCGATCTGCCGGCGCAGCTTTCGGTCTACGCCGATCCGCGCGCGCTGCGCCAGATCGCGATCAATCTTTTGTCGAACGCGGTGAAGTTCACGCCGGCGGGCGGCACGATCCGCTTGGCGGCGCGCGTCGCGGCGGACGGTACGCCGGGTTTCGGCGTGTCGGATAGCGGGGCGGGGATGGATGCCGCCACGTTGGCGCGCGTCACGCAGCTTTACGCGACATCCAGCGAAGGTGTGCGCGGCGAGAAGGGCACGGGGCTGGGGCTGTCGATCGTGCGCCTGCTGACCGAGTTGCATGGCGGCACGCTTGCCGTCGATAGCGTGCCGGGTTCGGGCACGGACGCCTGGGTGTCGCTGCCGTCGTGGCGCGCGCGCAGCGGCCCGCCGCCGATCCATCCGTGGGAGAACGTCGCGTGATGGGGGCCGGACAGCCGAAGCTCGACCGCGTCGCGCTGCGCGAGATCGCCGCCTTGCACGCGCGCTTCCGCAAGGGCGATCCGCAAGGCCGGCGCGCCAAGCTCAGCTTCTACGATCTTGCCGGGCTCGATCTCGACGGGCTCGATCTTTCCGGCGCCGATCTCACCGGCGCGCAAATGCGCGGCTGTTCGGCGCGCGGCACGAATTTCAAAGGAGCGACGCTGTTCTGCGCCGATCTGCGCTTCGCGCGATTGGGCGGGGCGGATCTGTCGGGGGCCGATCTGCGCGGCGCCACGTTGCGCGGGGCCGATTTGTCCGGCGCCAAGATGGTCGCTTGCGATCTGCGCGAAGGCAAACTCGCCCGTCAGCGCAACGAAGGCTCGAACGCGACCGGGCCGGCGACCGGCGGCGTGGTCGATGCCGCGACCGCCGTGATGAAGGGGGCGGATCTCAGCCGCGCGCAGTTCGACGGCACGATCGCCATGCAGGTCGATCTGACCGACGCCAAATTCGCCGGCGCTAAAATGGTGCGCGTCGATTTCCGCAACGCCAATTTCACCGGGGCGGATCTGCGCGACGCGGAATTGCGCGCCTGCGATCTGGCGGGCGCCACGCTACGCGGCACGGTCGTCGTGGGCGCGATGCTGCCGGGCACGTCGCTGGCGCGCGCCGATATCGCGGGTGCGGTTCTCGATCGCGCGATGCGCGAAGCGCTGGCCGCGGGCGGCAATGCCAGCGCGCAGTTGCGCGATGTGCGCGCCAAGCTCGCGTCGTTGGTCGAAGCGCATGCCGCTTGGATCGCCACGCAAGGGGCGCAAGGCGGGCGGCTCGATCTGGCGGGCGCGGATCTGGGCGGGGTCGATCTCGCGGGGCTCGACCTGTCGGGGGCGAGTTTGCGCAACGCCTATGCCGCCGGCGCCAAATTCGCGCGCTCGTCGCTGGTGCTGTCCGATCTGTCGTTCGGCGATTTCTCGTCGGCGGATTTCTGTTTCGCCGACCTGCGCGCGGTCACGCTGAAGCGCGGCTTCTTCGCCGACGCGCGGTTCGCCAAGGCCGATTTCCGCCCCGTGCGCGTGGGCGGCCCCGAAGGGCAGGCGATGTCCGCCAATCTCGAATTCGGCCGGTTCTGGCGTGCCGATTTCGCCGGCGCCAAACTGATGCGCGCAAGCTTGGCCGGGGCGACGTTCGACGATGCCGATTTGCGCGGCGCCGATCTGCGCGAATGCGTGATCGCGGACGCGCGCTTCGACGGCGCCAAACGCGACTAACGCCAAAAACCCGGATGCGCTGGCGCATCCGGGCGAAACGCGCGGCGAAGCTTGACGCTTAAGCTTGCAGGTTGACGTTCTGACCGCGGCCCGACGCGGCCGGCGGCTGAATCGTTTCGACCAAGCCGACCAGCGCTTGCTGGGCTTGGGCTGCGATCTTGAACGCCTGGATGGCGGCGGCGGCTTGAACGCCACCGGCGGAGCTACCAAGCGACGTGGCGGCGGAGGTCATCGACAGTTCCATTGGGTTCTCCCAAAAAAAAGAATTAGTCGTTCTGATAGTCTCAAGTATAGCGCGATTTGGTTGAACGGAATAGGGCGAAAACTTCGGCCGTTCGCGCTATATAGTTAGCATGTTGGAAAGATTGATTAAAATATGGCAGAAAGGTGGCCGGCGGCGGCGCGTGTCGATCGTCATGGCCGCCATTTTGGCCGTGTTGTTGCCCCCCGCTTTGTGGTGGGGGCCGTCCGCCGCTTTGCGTTTTGCACTGACGCGCGGGCTGGAAGCGCAAGGCATCAAGGTCGCGGCCCTCGACGAAGCGGTGTTCTCGCTGACGCGCGGGCAAATCGATTTGCGCCGCTTGGACATGCGCCCGCCGATGGGTCCGCCTTTCATCGTCGACCATATCGACGTGTCCTTCGCGTGGAAGCCGTTATTCGCGGGCCGCGTGGATATTCTGGAAGTCACGGTCGACGGGTTCGAGATGCGCGTGGAGCGCGACAAGAACCGGCGCTGGGTGCTGCCCTTCCCGAGCGGCGAGAGCGTGCCGGTCGCCGATGCGGCCGCAGCGGTCGCCGCACCGCCGTCCACATCGTCGCCGTTCCCCTTGGGGATCGCGCGACTGACCGCGAAAGCCGGGCGCGTGACGCTCGCCGACGCCGACGGCAAGACGCTGCCGGTCTTGGTCGAAAAATTCGACGTGTCGGATTTCGCACTCTCCGATGCCGAGCGCCCGCTGCACTTGGAGATCGACGCGAAACTCGCCGGCGGCTCGTTGCGCGCCAAGGGCACGGCCACGCCGATGGCGAATGTGCCGGGCGCCAAATTCGATATCGCGATCGCCGATCTCGATCTGGGCGCGATCGCCCCCTTCGCCGATGTCGCCATGGCGGGGCGCTTGCACGCGCAAGCGGCACTCGACGCCGCGTTCGATACGGCCGCGCTCGACGGCACGTTGGCGCTGGCGAACGGCGATCTGCCGGGCATCGCGTCGGCGCGCGCCCTCGATTGGAAGGGCAAGCTTGCGTGGTCGCCGATAAACGGTCTCGCCGCGATCGGGGTGGCAAACGCCGCCGATCTGGTGCTCGACGGCGTGAAGGCCGGAACGATCGCCGCCAGCGCGATCGATTTCCGCCTGGCCGCCGACGATACGTGGCGCGCGACGGCGACGGGCGACATCGGCATGCTGGAACTGACGCTGCCGGATACGCGGCTGAGTGTCGCGAATATCGCACTCGCGAATTTTGCCGCGCGCGGCGACAAGGGCGGCACCGTCAAACTGCAAGGCAAGGCCACGGCGCGCGATCTGCGCGCGCAAACAGGCGGCGTCGCGGCCGATATCGCCGGGCTCGACGTGACCCTTGGCGACGTGTCGATCGGCAAGACCATCGCCGCCGAATTCGACGCGCGGGCGACGGGCGTGTCCGGCAAATTGCCCGACGCGCAAGCGACACTCGAAGCGCTGCGCATTTCCGGAAAATTCACGTCGGGCGATTTCGACGGCAAAGTCGAGATCGACAACGCGAATGCCGAGAACGCCGAATTCGCCGCCAAGATCGCGCGCGCCGCGATCGAGGGCCGCTACGCGAACGGCGATTTCGCGGGTCCCGTATCGCTCGAACGGATCGAAGCGCGCCACAAAGCGGAGAAGATCACGTTCACCGCCGCCGGTATCGGCGGGAATATGGATATCGCCCCCGAACGGCCGCGTTTCGCCGCCCAGCAATTGCGCTTGCGCGAACCGGCCGCGTGGCGCGACGACGGCGTGGATCTGTTCCAGGCGGCGTCGGTGTCGTTCGATCGCTTCACCTATGCCGATGCGGCGTTGCGCATCCGCGCTTTGGCGGTCGAGCAGATGAAGGCGCTGCGCCGCGAAACGGCGATGGGCGAAATCGCCGCCTTCCCGTGGCGCTTCGAAGCCGCGCGCGTGGATGTGGGCGGCGCCAATCTCGATCCCGACCGCATCCTGCGCTTCGGCACGGTGCGCGCGCGCGCGCCCGTCGTTCGCGTCACGCGCACGCCCAAGGGCCTGGCGAGTTTCGAAGCGCTGGCGGCGGGCGACGCCGATCCCGACGCGCCCACGCCCGCGATCCGCGTGGCGCGGGTGGAGATCGACGACGCGCGCCTCGAATTCGAAGACCGCGCGATCAAGACGCCGGTCTATCTCGACGCCTCGCGCGTCGCGATCCGCATCGGCGCGCTCGACACGCGCGCGGTCGACCGGCCCACACCGGTGTCGCTCAAAGGCCGGATCGGCGGCTATGGCGAGATATCGCTCGAAGGCACCGCAATGCCGCTCGCGGCCAAGCGCGGCTTCGATCTGAAGGGCAAGGCGCTGGGTATCGATCTGCCGCCGATCTCGCCTTACGTTTCCGACGCGTTGGGTGTGGATCTGCGCACCGGCAGTTTCGATCTCGATCTGACGTTGGCGGCGAAGGAGGAAGTGCTGACCGGCGTTTCCAACTGGCATATCCGCAATCTGGAAATCGACGAGCGCGGCGCGCCGCGTTTGTCGGAGGAAACGGGCGTGCCGATCGGGCTCGCCTTGTCGCTGCTGCGCGATTCCGCGGGCGATATCGCGCTCGATATTCCCATTACCGGCAAGCTCAACGACCCCAGCTTCGATACGTCCGGCGCGGTGCGCCAAGCGGTCGGGGGTGCGATGCGCGGTGCCATCGCCGGCACGTTCAATGTGCTGTTCCCCTTCGGCATGGTGATCGGCGCGCTGCTCGACGGCGGCGGCGGACCGGAGATCGCCTTGGCGCCCGTCGCCTTCGCGGCCGGCAAATCGGCGCTGGACGACGCACCCGCGACGACGCTGGATCGCTTGGCCGATGCGCTGGCGGCACGCCCGACGCTGCGGATGGAGATTTGCGGCTTCGCGGGGCCCGACGATTTGCGCGCCCTCAACGCCGCGCAAGGAACCGACACCCAAGGCCAGAAGCTGATCGAGGGCATCCAGAACCTGATCGCACGCGCATCCGGCGCGCCGCCGCCGGTCCATGGCGAAGACGATCTGCGCCGCCTGGCCGAAGCGCGCATGCGGTCGGTCAAGGATCGGCTGATCGCGCGCGAAGGTGTCGCCGCGAACCGCTTGTTCGAATGCCGGCCCGTGGTCGAAACCGTCGCGGGGGCCAAGCCGCGCGTCGAATTGAAGTTTTAAGGCGCGTTCGGCGGGGGCGGCGGGGCCGAGGCGGGGCGGCCGATCGACAATTCGAAATCGGCCCCCATCGTTTCGCAATCGACGAAGCTCGACCAGCGCAAATCGGCCTCGCGGAACGAGGTCTGCGTCAGCTGGCAATTGACGAAACGCGCATGGCGCAAGGTCGCGCGGTCGAGGCGCGTGACCAGCGCCTTGCCCGAGGCGACGACCAGCGGGGCGAGGTTCGCCGCTTCGAAATTCGCGCGCACCAGATTGGTCGCACGCAGATTGGCGCCGCGCAGATCGGTGCCGCGGAAATCCGCGCCGCGCAGATCGGCACCCTCGAAATTGCTGGCTTGCAGCCAAGCGCCCAGGATGCGGGCATGGGCAAGGCATGCGCCCGCCGCTTTCATCGAGGTGAGCAAGGCATGATCGGGCCATTCGATGTCGCGCATATCGAAGCCCGAAATATCCAACGCCTTGCCCGACGCACCGCCGCTTTCGACCCAGCTTTGATGGTCGCGGATGAGGGTGTGCAGGGAGTCGCGCAGCATGCTCATCGGCTTGCCGCGCGGGGCGTCGGTCAGCGCACCGGTTTCGTCGGCCCCCGTGCGGTCGGCGGCGATGAAGACGGCCCCGTAGAGATTGGCGTTGCGCAACACGACGCCGCGTAGATCGGCGCGGCTAAGGTCCGCGCCTTCGAGGTCGGCACCTTCCATCATCGCGTTTTTGAGATTGGCCTTGGCGAGATTGGCGCCCTTCAAAATCGCGTCGGTGAAATCGGCCATCGCCGCGACCGCGCCCGACATATTCGCCTGGGTCAGGTTCGCGTTGACGAGCTTGGCGCGGCTCATATCCGACGGGTCGGGATCGACCGCCATGCTTTCAAGGTCGCTTGCCTTCGCGCGGGTGAAAATCTGGCCTTCGCGCAGATCGGCGTTGAAGAGTTCGGCGGCCGTCAGGTCGGCCCCTTTCAAACACGCGCCGCGCAAATCGGCGCGCGTGAGATTCGCGCGCACGATCTTCGCTTTGGTCAGGTTCGCGCAGAACAGCAAGGCGCGCGTCAGGTTCGTGCCCGACAGATCGCACTCGACCATGATCGCGCCGGTGAAATCCGCTTCCGACAGATTTTTGCAGGCGAGGTTGAGGCCCGTGAGGTTGCGGTAGGAGAAATTGGCGCGCTGGCCGCCGGCGCGGGCCAGCATGTAAAGCTCGTGCCGGCGCATCATCAGATCGCATTCGCGCTGATCCATCGCTTTGCGGCGATGGATATCGTCGGGCGTGGGCGCGGTAAGGGCCATGCGTTCTGCCGCCTGATTCGCTGTTTCGACGGGGATTGTCGCCCTGAAATGGGGCGAAGTCTAGGCGGCGGACGAGAACCGATCCGGCTCGAACCCGGCCAGCGAAACGGGCGGCGTATTTCCCAGCGCCAAAGCGCAAATAGACTTGGCGGTGACGGCGGATAGCGTGATGCCGTCGCCCTCGTGCCCCGCCGCAACCAAAAGATTGGCATACATGGCGCTACGCCCCAGCAACGGCTTTTTGTCGGGCACGAAGGGGCGCAATCCGGCGAAGGCGCGCAGAATCGAAACTTGGGCGAGGGCGGGCACGCGCTTGGCGCCCTCGGCCAGAATGGTGCGATAGCCGTCGTCCGACACGCTGCGGTCGTAGCCGACGAAGCTGCGCGTATTGCCGATCAGATGCTGGCCGTGCGGCGTGGCTTCCAGCGTGAAGCCGTAGCCCATGCGGATCAGCGGATCTTCCGACTTCGCCGCCAGATCGGGATCGAGCTTGGCGGTGAGATAGCGCGCCGAGACGAGGAAGCGTTTGGCAAGCGGCGTGCCCCGCGCGGTCACCAGCAATTCGCCGCGCCGCGGGATCACCGGCAGATCGAGCCCGACCATTGCGCCCAGATCGCGGCTCCAGATTCCCGTGCAGAACACGAAATGCTCGGCGGCGAGTTGGAAACGCCCGCCTTCGCCGTCTTCCAGCGTCGCCGACACGATCCGCCCACCCGCGATGTCGAAATCGATGGGCCGCGTCTTCCATGATGTCGCGGCACCCTTGGCGCGCGCGGCGTCGAGCAAGGCGAGCGTGGCGAGATAGGGCGTGACACCGGCTTCGTTGGGCACATCGACCGCGCCGTAAAGTTCGGGCGACAGCTCGGGCTCGATCGCCAGCATGGCTTTGCGATCGACGACGCGCGCGTCGATGCCTTGGCCGGTCAGCAGCGCCGTGTGCGCGTCCATCTTGGCGATTTCGTCCGGCGCTTCGATCAGCATCAAGCCGCCGGTGATTTGGTACTCGACGCGTTCGGCGCCGAGTTCGGCCGCCCAATCGCGCCACAGCTTCTGGCTGGCGATGGCAAGCGTCATGGCGGGGCCGGGCGTCTTGGTCGAGACGGAGACGAACCCGTCGCAAGCGCCCGAGGTGCCGCCGGCCGGCAAGCCGCGTTCGACCAGATGGACGCGCTTGCCCGCTTTGGCGAGTTCGTAGGCGCAACCGGCGCCCATGATACCGGCGCCGAAAATGGCGATGTCTGTTTCGAGGCGACGCATGCTGCTCGTACGTGTTGGCGGCGACCCGGAATCCGTGACAGGTTCCGCTTGCGATGTCCAAGCCCTTCCGCCGCCGTCACGATTCCGCGGATCTCGAAATCGAGGTCGATGGTGTCCGCATTCCCGCCCGGACGGGGGAGAGTGCCGCCGCCGCGATGCTCGCCGCCGGGATCGCCGCCTTCGGCACCGATCCGAAGGGCGCGCCACGCGGCCCCGCCTGCATGATGGGCGCTTGCTTCCAATGCGCTTGCGCGATCGACGATGTGCCCGATGCGCGCGCGTGCCGCACGGC
Organism: Tagaea sp.; assembly: GCA_965228135.1. Lineage (GTDB taxonomy): Bacteria > Pseudomonadota > Alphaproteobacteria > CACIAM-22H2 > CACIAM-22H2 > Tagaea. The sequence goes on along the minus strand of OZ245798.1, from coordinate 962,183 downwards.
GGTGGCGCCGGGCATGAAAATCTCCACGGCACCGGCACGGGCGCCGGCACGGCCGACACAAATCCCGGTTGAACTCGACGCGGACGTGACGGTCGTCGGCGCGGGGCCGGCGGGCGGCGCTTGCGCGTTGGCGCTGGCCGCCGAGGGTTTGCGCGTCGCGTTGATCGACGATAACGCGGCGGCGGGCGGGCAGATCTGGCGCAAGCGCTTCGATGCCGAACAGGGCGGCGGCGCTTGGCTGCGCACGCGGCTTGCCGCCGCCAAAGATCGCATCGACCATCGCGCCGGCTATGAAGTGTTGGGGCGCGGCGCCGATGGCGCGTTGATGCTCGCCGATCGCGACGGGCGCGGGGCGATCGCGCGCGCGCGGCATCTGGTGATCGCGTCGGGCGCCTTGGAGGTGCCGAACCCCGTGCCGGGTTGGACGCTGCCCGGTGTGGTCAATCTCGGCGCCCTACAAATCCTCGCCAAAGCGGACGGCATCGTGCCGGAGGGGCCCGTCTTGCTCGCCGGCGCAGGGCCGCTGCTATACGTCGTCGCACATGATTTGGTTGTGTCCGGTGTGCGTCCCGTTGCCGTCATCGATGCGGCCCCATGGCCCTCTATCGACGTATTGAAAGCGCTATGGGCGGCGCCGGGTTTGCTTGCCCAGGCGGTCAAATACGAGTGGAAATTGCGTGCCGCGCGCGTGCCGATCTTGCGCAATTCCCGGATCGAGCGCATCGAGCGAAACGGCGACAGGTTGCGCGCCGTCGCGTCCGGCGGCCGGTCGTTCGACGTGGCCGTCGTCGGCACGAGTTTGGGCTTGCGGCCCAATATCGAACTCGCCGCGCAAGCGGGCGTGTCGCTCGCGCATGATCCGCTGCGCGGCGGTTGGCATGCGCAGATCGACGCGCACGGGGCCACGTCCTGCGACGGGATCTACGCGATCGGCGAGACGCGCGGCATTGGCGGCGTCGAGGCGGCGTTGTGCGATGGCGTGATTACGGCGGCCGCGATCGTCGAAGCCGAGGGGCGCATTCCCAGCACCGAGCTTGCCCGCGCGGCATCGGCGGCGCGCGAAAGGCGGGCGAAGTTCATACACGCTGCGCGGGCAATCGCCGCGTGGGCGCGCACGGAAATGCCGACGGGCGATCCGGCGTCGGTCCTGTGTCGCTGCGAAGCGGTGACACGCGGCGAAATTTCGCGCGCGGCGGCAATGGGTTTGTCGGGTCCGCGCGAGGCGAAGCTCGCGACGCGGGCCGGAATGGGATTCTGCCAGGGCCGGACTTGTCATCCGGCGGTCCAGGCGGCGATCGGGGCGGACGAACCGCCCAGCTATCGCTTTCCGTTACGGCCGGTGCGCGCCGACGCGTTCGGCGCGCACCGATAGCCGGTTAGGCGGCGTGACGGATCGCCGGCACGGCGTTCTCGTTCACCGGATAGGCATCCTTGGCGAACTGGCCGTCGCGGCGCGCGGCGTCTTCGCGCGTGACGAAGAACAGCGTGACCGCGAAGGTCACGAACGCGGCGATCGCGAAGCACAGATAGACGAGTTCGGCGGTGTCCATTTTGTCTCTCCCCTTGAGACGGCTCGACTGCGAGCCTCGGGCACAAATTGCGACGATCGACCTCGCGGCACATTGATGCAGGTCAACATCGCGAAGATTTTTGCGGGGGGCGGGGCCGTCCGACTCCGGTTCGGGAGGGGAGTTTTCGGACGGGATGATTTGTCGCAGTCGGCGCGGGTGTACCGGGATCCAAATTGACCGCAAAAATTGCCGAAACAGCGCTTCAGGATCGAGTTTCATATTTCGAAGTAACAACTTGTTTTAAAACGATAAAAATTGTTTTTCGATATTGTCTAAAAAATAGGCAAAAGAGGGTATTGGGGTGGTCAAGTGATGTTACCTTATTAAATTAGTAGGTCAATAACCAATGCGTGTACGTTAAGTGTCTGTTTTTTAACAAATCACCCTCGACCTAAACAATCCAAGACCATTTGATAGTCTTATATTGACCCCTTCTGGCGGCGCTAATAATGTAGCGACGTCGGAATCTGGGCAGTTGGGACCAATGGGCCACACCCGCAGTTTCGCGGTTGGTCTGGGGGCGGTTCCAGGGACGGGCAACGACAAAAACTTCGGGGCGGCAACGCCAACGAACGGAAGCGCGGATAAAGATGGCCCAAGGCGAAATCTATACGATCCGGTTGGGGCAAGACCTCGTCATCGACGGGTTCACGAGCGGCGCGGTTTTGCGCTTCGAAGGATCCGGACTGACGTCGTCGAGCCTGATGATCGACCGCGACGGCGCCGACACGGTGCTGAGCTTCGTCGGATCGTCGACCAGCCTGCGCCTGACCAATTTCAGTTCGAGCTACTTCAATAACCAGAATAATTTCGCGTCGACGTTCCAGTTCTCGTCGGTCGTCTCCAACAACTCGACCGGCTCGACCGGCAGCGACGTCATCACCGGCGGCAACGGCAACGACGTGATCCGCGGCGGTACGGGCAACGACACGATTTCCGGCGGTAAGGGCAACGACCAGCTGTTCGGCGAAGCGGGCAACGACAAGCTCGATGGCGGTGCGGGCAACGATACGCTGACCGGCGGCACGGGCTCCGACTGGATCCTCGGCGGCGACGGCAACGACACGCTGATCGGCTCGGTCGACGCGACCTGGCCGGGCGGCTGGGTGGCGCTGAATGTCGGCGATCCCGGTGCGCCGGGCACGAACGAGCGCGTGACGATCCTCGACAACGTGCGCAGCTACGACGTGTTCGACGGCGGGGCCGGCACCGACACGATCCTGCTTTCCTCGGCCAACGACGCGCTGTTCCTCGACGATCCCTATAGCGATACGCCGTCGGAAGGCGCGCGCATCCGCAACGTCGAAATCATCAACGCGGGCGACGGCAACGACGTCGTCGATTTGACGAGCACGCGCTTCGGCTATGGCGACGTCACGATCGACGGCGGTGCGGGCAACGACGTGTTGTGGGGCAATGCCGGCAACGACAGCATCCTGGGCGGCACCGGCAACGACAATCTGTTCGGCGGCTCGGGCCGCGACACGCTGTCCGGCGGCGACGGCAACGACACGATCGACGGCGGGCGCGGCGACGATCTGCTGATCGGCGGTGCGGGCGACGACGTGATCTTCGGCGGCGCGGGCAACGACAGCGCCACGATCACCGTCACCAACAGCTATGGCGGCGGCGGTCAGTCGACTTGGGCGGGCGTCAACGTCACCGCGCAGAATATCGGCGCGAACGGCCAGCTCGGCGCTTCGACCGCCGGCAATGTCGGCTACACGAATGACGGCCTGGGCGCTTCGGGCAACCAAGCGTCGCGTCCCTCGGTGAAGGCCGAGACCGGCTACGATCCGGTCAGCCGCGTTTCCGAAACCGTTTCGGTGGCGCTGCCCGGCGACGTGGCCTCGGCCAATGTCAGCCTCGCGTGGTTCTACAGCGCGCAGACCGGCACGGATTACAACAAATCCGAGCAGGCGTTCTGGCGCATCCTCAACGACGGCAACGTCGTCGCCGAAGGGCGCGTCATCGCGACCGGCACGTCGGGCGATTTCAGTTTCACGATCGACCCGCCGGGCAATGCGGTGTTCGACACGCTGGTGATGTGGGCGGGCCCTTACGTCACCGCTTCGGGCGCCACGGCGCAAGGTTCGATCACCGACGACAGCTCCGACTTCCTGCTGCGCGCGATCACCACGACCGCCGTCGTGCCCGACACGGCGCAGATGGGCGGCAATGATCGCATCATCGGCGGGGCGGGCAACGATCGCATCGATGGCGGCTCGGGCACCGATACGTCGGTCTATTCGAGCTACATCACCGACTACGCGTTCTCGCGCAATTCGCTGGGCGAGCTGGTCGTTACCGACGCGCGCCCGGGTTCGGCCGACGGCACCGACACGCTGGTCAATGTCGAGTTCCTCGAATTCCTCAACGGCGTCGTCGTCCCGACCGGCAATCTCGGCTACAACGCCGCCCCCGACGCCGCGAACGGCACGGGCAGCGGTGCGGAAGATCATCCGATCACCGGTCAGCTCTCGGCGACCGATCCGAACGGCGACGCGCTGACCTTCGCGCTGGCGCAGAACGGCGGCCCGGCGCACGGCACGGTCACGATCAATCCGAACGGCAGCTACACCTACACGCCGGCGGCCGACTACAACGGCACCGACAGCTTCACCTACACGGTCAGCGACGGGAAGGGCGGTACCGACACCGCGACCGTCACGTTGAACGTGGCGCCGGTGAACGATGCGCCCCTCACGGCCGGCGGGGCGACGACGGGCACGGAAGACAGCAACGTCACCGGCCGCCTGACGGCGACGGACGTGGACGGCGACGCGCTGAATTTCGCGCTCGCACCCAACGGCCAGCCCGCGAACGGCGTGGTGACGATCAATCCGGACGGCACTTACACGTATGTGCCGCACGCGAATTTCAACGGTACGGATTCGTTCACCTATCGCGTGTCCGACGGCAATGGCGGCGTCACGACCGGCACGGTCTCGGTGAACGTGTCGCCGGTGAACGACGCGCCGACCACGTCGAACGCGACCTACGGCATTCAGGAAGACGGCTCGATCGGCGGGCGCGTGCAGGCGTCGGATGTCGACGGCGATACGCTGACCTTCGGTTTGACGCCGAACGGTTCGCCCGCGCACGGGACCGTGACGTTCAATCCCGACGGCACGTTCAACTATGTGCCCGCACCCAACTACAACGGCTCGGACGCCTTCACCTATACGGTGTCGGACGGCAAGGGCGGCACGACGACCGGCACGGTCACGATCAACGTCGCCGCGGCCAACGATGCGCCGACAACGTCGGGCGGCACGGCCACCGGCAATGAAGACACCGCGATCACCGGCCAGCTCGCCGCGACGGACGTGGACGGCGATGCGCTGACCTTCGGTCTGGCCGCCAATGGCGGTCCGGCGCACGGCACGGTCACGATCAACCCGAACGGCTCGTACACCTACACGCCGGCCGCGAATTTCAACGGCACGGATTCGTTCACGTATCAGGTGAGCGATGGCAAGGGCGGCACGACGCTCGGCACGATTTCGGTCGGCGTCAATCCGGTCAACGATGCGCCGACCACGTCGGGTGCCACGGTTTCCGGTCAGGAAGACGGTTCGATCGCCGGTCGCGTCACCGGCCACGATGTCGATGGCGACGCGCTGACGTTTGGTCTGGCGCAAAACGGCGGCCCGGCGCACGGCACCGTCACGTTCAATCCGGATGGTACGTTCAATTACGTGCCCGCCGCGAACTTCAACGGCACCGACTCGTTCACGTATCAAGTGAGCGACGGGAAGGGCGGCACGACGACGGGCACGGTTTCCGTGAATGTCGCGGCTGTCAACGACGCCCCGACCACGACCGGTGGCACGGCGACCGGCAACGAAGACACCGCGATCTCCGGCCAGCTCGCCGCGACGGACGTGGACGGCGATGCGCTGACCTTCGGTCTGGCCGCCAATGGCGGTCCGGCGCACGGCACGGTCACGATCAACCCGAACGGCTCGTACACCTACACGCCGGCCGCCAACTTCAACGGCACGGACTCGTTCACGTACCAGGTGAGCGACGGCAAGGGCGGCACGACGCTCGGCACGATCTCCGTCGGCGTCAACCCGGTCAACGATGCGCCGACCACGTCGGGTGCCACGGTCGCGGGCCAGGAAGACGGTTCGATCGCCGGTCGCGTGACCGGCCATGACGTCGATGGCGATACGCTGACCTTCGGCCTCGCGTCGAATGGCGGTCCGGCACATGGCGCGGTGACGTTCAATCCCGACGGCACGTTCAACTATGTGCCGGCGCCCAATTTCAACGGCACCGACAGCTTCACCTACACGGTCAGCGACGGGAAGGGCGGCACGACGACGGGCACGGTTTCCGTGAATGTCGCGGCGGTCAACGACGCCCCGACCACGACCGGCGGCACGGCGACCGGCAACGAAGACACGGCGATCTCCGGCCAGCTCGCTGCGACGGACGTGGACGGCGATGCGCTGACCTTCGGTCTGGCGCAGAACGGCGGTCCGGCGCACGGCACCGTCACGATCAATCCGAACGGCAGCTATACCTACACGCCCGCCGCAAATTTCAACGGTACTGACTCGTTCACGTACCAAGTGAGCGACGGCAAGGGCGGCACGACGCTCGGCACGATTTCGGTCGGCGTCAACCCGGTCAACGATGCGCCGACCACGTCGGGCGCTACGGTCGCGGGCCAGGAAGACGGTTCGATCGCCGGTCGCGTCACGGGCCACGATGTCGATGGCGACGCGCTGAGCTTCGGCGTCGCGCAGAATGGCGGCCCGGCGCACGGCACCGTCACGATGAATCCCGACGGCACGTTCAACTACGTGCCCGCCGCGAATTTCAACGGCACTGACTCGTTCACCTATACGGTGAGCGACGGTCAGGGCGGCACGACGACGGGCACGGTTTCGGTCAATGTCGCGGCCGTGAATGACGCGCCGACGACGAGCGGCGGTACCGCGACCGGCAACGAAGACACCGCGATTACCGGCCAACTCGCCGCGACGGATATCGATGGCGACACGCTGACGTTTGGGTTGGCGCAAAACGGTGCGCCGGCGCATGGCACGGTCACCGTCAATCCGGATGGTTCCTATACCTATACGCCCGCCGCGAACTTCAACGGCACCGACAGCTTCACCTATACGGTGAGCGATGGGAACGGCGGCACGACCACGGGCACCATTTCGGTCAATGTCGCGGCCGTGAATGACGCGCCGACGACGACCGGCGGCACGGCGACCGGCAACGAAGACACAGCCGTCACCGGCCAACTCGCCGCGACGGATATCGACGGCGACGCTCTGACGTTCGGTTTGGCGCAAAACGGCGGTCCGGCGCATGGCACGGTCACCGTCAATCCCGACGGCAGCTACAGCTACACGCCGGCGGCGAATTACAACGGTACCGATAGCTTCACCTACACCGTGTCGGACGGAAAAGGCGGTACGGCGACGGGCTCGATCTCGATCACCGTCGATCCGGTCAATGATGCGCCGACAACGTCGAGCGCCACCGTCGCGGGCCAAGAAGACGGCTCGATTGCCGGGCGCGTGACGGGCCACGACGTGGATGGCGATGCGCTGACGTTCGGTCTCGCCACGAATGGCGGCCCGGCGCACGGCACCGTTGCGTTCAATCCGGACGGCACATTCACCTATACGCCCGCGCCGAACTTCAACGGGACCGACAGCTTCACCTACACCGTTGCGGACGGGAACGGCGGCACCACGACCGGCACGGTTTCCGTGAACGTCGCGGCGGTCAACGACGCACCGACCACGGCCGGTGATACGGCCACCGGCAGCGAAGATTCGCCCATTACCGGCCAACTCGCCGCGACGGATATCGACGGCGACGCTCTGACCTTCGGCCTGGCGCAGAACGGCGGCCCCGCGCATGGCACGGTTACGGTCAACCCGGACGGCAGCTACAGCTATACGCCGGCGGCGAACTACAACGGCACCGATAGCTTCACCTATACGGTGAGCGACGGGCAGGGCGGCACGACCACCGGCACCGTCACGCTGAACGTGACGCCGGTGAACGACGCGCCGACGACGTCGGGCGGTGCGACGGCGGGCACGGAAGATCAGTCGGTCGCCGGCCAGTTGGCCGCAACCGACGTGGATGGCGATACGCTGACCTTCGGTCTTGCACCCAACGGCGCGCCGGCACATGGCACCGTGACGGTCAATCCGGACGGCAGCTATAGTTATACGCCCGCCGCCAACTTCAACGGCACCGACAGCTTTACCTACGCCGTTTCGGATGGGAACGGCGGCACGACGCTCGGCACGATCTCGATCACCGTGGATCCCGCCAACGATGCGCCGACGACGTCGGGCGCGACGGTCGCGGGTCAGGAAGATGGTTCGATCGCCGGTCAAGTGACCGGCCATGATATCGACGGCGATGCGCTGAGCTTCGGCCTTGCGCCGAACGGCGCGCCCGCCAACGGCACCGTCACGATGAATCCGGACGGGTCGTTCAGCTACACGCCCGCCGCGAACTTCAACGGCACCGACAGCTTCACCTACACCGTCTCCGACGGGAATGGTGGCACAACCACAGGCACCGTCTCGGTCAATGTCGCGGCGGTGAACGACGCGCCCGTCACCTCGGGCGGCGAAGCGACTATCGCCGAGGATGGTTCGGTCACGGGCCAGCTCGTCGCGTCGGATGTCGACGGCGATGCGATCACCTTCGGCGTCGCGCAAAACGGCGCGCCGTCGCATGGCGCGGTCACGGTCAATCCGGACGGTTCGTATAGCTACACGCCGAACCCGAATTTCGTTGGCACGGACTCGTTCACCTATCAAGTCAGCGACGGCAATGGCGGCACGACGTTGGGCACGATCACCGTTACGGTGACGAACACCAATGATGCGCCGACCACGTCGGGCGCCACGGTTGCGGGCCAGGAAGACGGCACGATTGCGGGACAAGTCACCGGCCACGATGTTGACGGCGATGCGTTGAGCTTCGCGGTCGATGGCGCCCCGGCCAACGGCACCGTCACGATGAATCCCGACGGCTCGTTCAGCTACACGCCGGCGGCGAACTTCAACGGCACCGACAGCTTCACCTACACCGTCTCCGACGGGAATGGCGGCACGACGACGGGCACGGTCTCCGTGAACGTCGCGGCGGTCAACGATGCGCCGACGACCTCGGGCGGCACGGCGGATGTTGCGGAAGATGGTTCGGTCACCGGCCAACTCGCGGCCACCGATGTGGACGGCGATGCGCTGACCTTCGGTCTGGCGCAGAACGGCGCGCCCGAGCATGGCACGGTCACGGTCAACCCGGACGGCAGCTACACCTACACGCCGGCCGCGAACTTCAACGGCACCGACAGCTTCACCTATACGGTGAGCGACGGGCAGGGCGGCACGGCCACCGGTTCGATCAGCGTCACCGTCGATCCGACCAACGATGCGCCGACCACGTCGGGTGCGACGCTCGCCGGTCAGGAAGACGGCACGATCGCCGGCCAAGTCACCGGCCACGACGTCGATGGCGACGCGCTCACCTTCGCGGTCGATGGCGCGCCGGCCAACGGCACCGTCACGATGAACCCGGATGGGTCGTTCAGCTATATGCCCGCCGCGAACTTCAACGGCACCGACAGCTTCACCTACACGGTGAGCGACGGGAACGGCGGCACGACCACGGGCACGGTTTCCGTGAACGTCGCGGCGGTCAATGATGCCCCGACGACGGCCGGTGGTACCGCCGATGTCGCGGAAGATGGTTCGGTCACCGGCCAGCTCGCCGCGCAGGACGTGGACGGTGATGCGCTGACCTTCGGTCTGGCGCCGAACGGCGCGCCCGCGCATGGCACGGTCACGGTCAACCCGGACGGCAGCTACACCTACACGCCCGCCGCGAACTTCAACGGCACCGACAGCTTCACCTATACGGTGAGCGACGGGCAGGGCGGCACGGCCACCGGTTCGATCAGCGTCACCGTCGATCCGACCAACGATGCGCCGACCACGTCGTCGGCGACGGTCGCGGGCCAGGAAGACGGTACGATCGCCGGCCAAGTCACCGGCCACGATGTCGATGGCGATGCGCTGACCTTCGCGGTCGATGGTGCGCCGGCCAACGGCACCGTCACGATGAATCCCGACGGCTCGTTCAGCTACACGCCCGCCGCGAACTTCAACGGCACCGACAGCTTCACCTACACCGTCTCCGACGGGAATGGTGGCACGACCACGGGCACCGTTTCGGTCAACGTCGCGGCGGTGAACGATGCGCCGACGACGTCGGGCGGCACGGCCACCGGCAACGAAGACACCGCGATCACCGGCCAGCTCGCCGCGACCGATGTCGATGGCGATGCGCTGACGTTTGGCCTCGCTGCGAATGGCGGTCCGGCACATGGCGCCGTGACGATCAACCCGAACGGCTCGTACTCCTACACGCCCGCCGCGAACTTCAACGGGACTGACTCGTTCACGTATCAAGTGAGCGACGGTAAGGGTGGCACGACGCTCGGCACGATCACTGTCGGCGTGAACCCGGTCAACGATGCGCCAACGACTTCTGGCGCGACGGTCTCCGGTCAGGAAGACGGTTCGATCGCCGGTCGCGTGACGGGCCACGATGTCGATGGCGATACGCTGACCTTTGGCCTCGCGTCGAACGGCGGCCCGGCGCATGGCGCGGTCACGTTCAACCCGGACGGCACGTTCAACTACGTGCCGGCACCGAACTTCAACGGCACCGACAGCTTCACCTATACGGTGAGCGACGGTAACGGCGGCACGACCACGGGCACCGTCTCGGTCAACGTCGCGGCGGTGAACGATGCGCCGACGACGTCGGGCGGCACGGCCACCGGCAACGAAGACACCGCGATCACCGGCCAGCTCGCCGCGACCGATGTCGATGGCGATGCGCTGACCTTCGGTCTGGCGCAGAACGGCGGTCCGGCGCATGGCACCGTCACGATCAACCCGAACGGCTCGTACTCCTACACGCCCGCCGCGAACTTCAACGGGACTGACTCGTTCACGTATCAAGTGAGCGACGGTAAGGGCGGCACGACGCTCGGCACGATCACCGTCGGTGTGAACCCGGTCAACGATGCGCCAACGACTTCTGGCGCGACGGTCTCCGGTCAGGAAGACGGTTCGATCGCCGGTCGCGTGACGGGCCACGATGTCGATGGCGATACGCTGACCTTCGGCCTCGCGTCGAATGGCGGCCCGGCGCATGGCGCGGTCACGTTCAACCCGGACGGCACGTTCAACTATGTGCCGGCGCCCAATTTCAACGGCACCGACAGCTTCACCTATACGGTGAGCGACGGGAACGGCGGCACGACCACGGGCACCGTCTCGGTCAACGTCGCGGCGGTCAACGATGGGCCGGTCGCGGCGAACGCGACGGCTTCGGGCACCGAAGATCACGTCGTCACCGGTCAATTGACCGCGACGGATGTGGATGGCGACACGCTGACCTTCGCACTGGCCGACAATGGCGGCCCGGCGCATGGTGCGGTCACCGTCAACCCGGACGGCAGCTACAGCTACACGCCGAACGCCGATTGGGCGGGCACGGATTCCTTCACCTATCAGGTCAGCGACGGCAAGGGCGGCACGACGACGGCGACCGTTTCGGTCAATGTCGCGGCGGTCGCCGACGTGCCGAATGTCGATATCGGCTTCGGTACGCCGAGCGTGAACGACGGCACCAGCGGCGTTACCGTCACCAATCACGGCGGTTCGGCCGGCTACAACAACACCTACGGCTATTACGTTCTGAACGATGCGGGCCAGCCGGTCAGCGGCGGCATTATCTGGGCGAACACGAACGCGACGGTCGGCCAAACCGCGACGGTGACGGGCCTCGACGCCGATCGCGTCGGCTTCTTCGTGATCCCGAACGGGTCGAACAACAATCCCGGCGAAATCCAGAACGGCGAACCGATTACGTTCAGCAAGGGCGCCGACGGCAAGTGGATCGCGACGGACGGGCAAGGCAATACGCTGTCGGGCAACGGCGCGAACGTGCTGTTCGACAAGCCGGTGCTGAACGCGGGCGGCTTCGTGCAGGTCGTCGATAACGGCAATCCCGGCAACCAGAATTGGGAAGATCTGGCCGGCGGCGGCGACAACGACTTCAACGATGTGAATGCGACCACGACCTGGTCGGCCGAAAATAATTCGACCAGCACCTATCCGCTGAACGTCAGCGCGTCGCCGTCCGATCGCGACGGCAGCGAGACGATCACCGGCGTGACGCTGACCGGCATTCCCGCCGGTTCGGTGCTGAAGGACGCCAACGGCAACACGATCGCGCCCAACGGCGACGGTTCGTATTCGCTTTCGCCCGCACAGCTTGGTTCGCTGTCGCTGACCACGCCGCCGGGTTTCTCGGGCACGCTGGACGTGACCGCGACCGCCACGGCGAAGGACGGCACGAGCACGGCGACCGGCAGCGATAGCGCGTCGGTCAACGTGGCCGAAATCAATCTCGACCCGGTCACCGCGGGCGGCGTCGTCGACGGCTCGGAAGATACGGCCACGACCGGCCAGCTCGTCGCGCAGGATCCCAACGGCGATCCGCTGACCTTCGCGTTGGCGCAGAATGGCGCGCCGAGCCACGGCACCGTGTCGATCGCGCCGGACGGCAGCTACACCTACACCCCCGCCGCGAATTATCACGGCACCGATGCGTTCACCTATTCGGTCAGCGACGGCAAAGGCGGTACGGCCACCGGCACGATCGTGGTCAATGTCGCGTCGGTCAACGACGCGCCGACCACGTCGGGCGGCACGGCGTCGGGCACGGAAGACGGCATCGTTACCGGCCAGCTCGCCGGGCGCGACGTGGATGGCGATGCGCTGACCTTCGGTCTTGCCGCGAATGGCGGCCCGGCGCATGGCACGGTCACGATCAATCCCAACGGGTCCTACACCTACACGCCTGCGGCCGATTTCAACGGCAACGATTCCTTCACCTACACGGTGTCGGACGGGAAGGGTGGCGTCGTCACCGGCTCGATCACCGTTTCCGTCAGCGCCACCAACGACGCGCCGACGACGTCGGGTGCCATCGTCTCGGGCAACGAAGACGGCACGATCGCGGGCCGCGTGACCGGTCACGATGTGGACGGCGACGCGCTGACCTTCGGCCTGGCGTCGAATGGCGGTCCGGCGCACGGCACCGTCACGTTCAATCCCGACGGCACGTTCGTCTACACGCCGGCGTCGAACTACAACGGCACCGACAGCTTCACCTACACCGTCAGCGACGGGAAGGGCGGCACGGTCACGGGCACGGTCTCGGTCAACGTGGCGGCGGTCAACGACGCGCCGACGACGACCAACTCGACCGCGCAGACCGACGAGGATCAGCCCTTGTTCGGCCGCGTCACCGGCCACGACGTGGACGGCGACGCGCTGAGCTTCGCGCTGGCGGCGAACGGCGCGCCGGCACACGGCACCGTGACGCTCAACGCCGACGGCACCTACGCCTATACGCCGGCGGCGAATTATCACGGCACCGACAGCTTCACCTATTCGGTCAGCGACGGGAACGGCGGCACGGCCACCGGCACGGTCACGATCTCGGTCGCGTCGGTCAACGACGCGCCGGTCGCGCAGCCGACCACAGCCAACGGCCTCGAAGACGCGCCGGCGATCACCGGCCATGTCGCCGCGACCGATGCGGACGGCGATCCGTTGACCTTCGCACTGGCGTCCGACGGCGCGCCCGCGCATGGCACGGTCACGCTCAATCCCGACGGCTCGTTCAGCTACACGCCGGCGGCGAATTTCAACGGTTCGGATTCCTTCGCCTACGAGGTGTCCGACGGCAATGGCGGCGTCACGCGCGGCGTCGTCAACGTGATGGTCGCGGCGGTCAACGATTCGCCGACCGCGCCCGCGCAGACGATCCTGCAAGGCACCGAGGACATCGTGATGTCCGGCAAGCTGCCGGGTTCGGATGTCGACGGCGATCAATTGACCTTCGCGCTGGCGGGCAACGCGCCGGCGGGGCTGACGCTCCATCCCGACGGCACCTACGAATTCGTGCCGCCCGCGAACGCCAACGGCCCGTCCGGCTATTTCGATTACACCGTGACCGATCCGTCGGGCGTCTCGGTGCAAAGCCGCATCTATCTCCAGCTGACGCCGGTCAACGACGCGCCGTGGTTCAACGATAAGCAGATCACGATCCAGGAAAACGGCGGCTCGGCCGGCGTGCTGCAATATGGCGACGTCGACGGCGACGCGGTCACCGTCGCGATCGCGCAAGGCGGCGCGCCGCAGCACGGCACGGTCGTGCTGGGCGCCAACGGCACCTACACCTACGTGCCGAACCAGTATTTCTCGGGCAATGACAGCTTCCAGGTCGCGGTGACGGATTCCAACGGCGCCACGACGATCGGCACCGTCGCCTTCACCGTCACGCCGGTCAACGACGCGCCGATCACGACGCCGATGACGACGACGGGCCAGGAAGACAACGCGATCTCCGGCCAGTTGTCGGCGACCGATCCGGACGGCGACGCGATCACCTATTACCTGCCGTTCGGCTACGACGCGACGCACGGCCAGTTGACGTTCAACCCCGACGGCTCGTTCACCTTCGTGCCGAAGGCCGATTGGAACGGCCAAGTCGACGTCTACTATCACGCGCGCGACGCGCAAGGCGCCGAGACCTCGGGCTCGCTGAAGATCGTCGTGGCGCCGGTGAACGACGCGCCGATCGCGCTGACCGCCAGCGCCTCGGGCACCGAAGACACGACGCTCGCCGGTCGCCTGACCGCCAGCGACGTGGACGGCGACGCGCTGACCTTCGCGCTGGCCCCCGGCGGCGCGCCCGCGCATGGCACGCTGACGATCCAGCCCGACGGCAGCTACACCTATGTGCCGGCCGCGAATTTCAACGGCACGGATTCGTTCACCTACACCGTCAGCGACGGCAATGGCGGCACGGCGATCAAGACCGTGGCGGTCGATGTCGCGGCCGTGAACGACACGCCGGTGACGCAAGGCCAGAATCTGAACGGGACGGAAGATCACGCGATCGCCGGCCAGCTCGCCGCGACCGATGTCGACGGCGACGCGCTGAGCTATTCGCTCGCCGCCAACGGCGCGCCCCATCACGGCGCCGTGACGCTCAATCTCGACGGCTCGTTCACCTATGTGCCGGCCGCGAATTACAGCGGCACGGACTCGTTCACTTATCAGGTCAGCGACGGCAAGGGCGGCTTCGCCACGGCGACGGTCACGCTCAACGTCGCGGGCGTCAACGACGCGCCGATCGCCGGCACGACCGCGCTGTCGGTCAACGAGGATACGGTCCTCGCCGGCCGCTTGGTCGCGACCGACGCCGATGGCGACACGTTGACCTTCGCGCTGACGCCGGGCCAAGGCCCGACGCATGGCACGCTGAACCTGCAGCCCGACGGCACGTATCTCTACACGCCGGCCGCGAATTATCACGGCACCGACACGTTCACCTACACGGTCAGCGACGGCAATGGCGGCACGGTCACGCAGACCGTCGCGATCGCGGTCGCGTCGGTCAACGACGCGCCCGTCGCGCAGAACGCGACCGTCTCGGGCAACGAAGATACGACGATCACCGGCCATGTGACGGCGACGGATATCGAAGGCGACAATCTCACCTTCTCGGTGCCCGCGTCGGGCCGTCCGGCGCATGGCACGGTCACCATGGCGGCCGACGGCAGCTATAGCTACGTCCCGCACGCCAACTACAACGGCACGGACTCGTTCACCTATCGCGTGTCGGACGGCAATGGCGGTGTGACCACCGCGACCGTCACGGTCAACGTGGCGCCGGTCAACGACGCCCCGGTCGCCACTGCGGCGCCGATCGCCGGGATCGAAGATACGGTCGTCACCGGCCGCGTGATCGCGACCGACGTGGACGGCGACGCGCTGAGCTACGCGCTGGTCTCGGCGCCGACCCATGGCGCGCTGACCTTCGCGTCGGACGGCAGCTACACCTACGCGCCGTCGGCCAACTACAACGGCAACGACACGTTCGTCTATCAGGTCAGCGACGGCCATGGCGGCGTCACCAATGTCGTGCAGACGATCCAGGTCGCCGCGGTCAACGATGCGCCGACCACCGTCGGCTTCGACGCCGTGTCGCTCAACAGCGCGCCGGTCACCGGCACGCTGACCGCGCAGGACGTGGATGGCGATGCGCTGACCTTCGCGCTGGCGCAGAACGGCGGCCCGTCGCACGGCACCGTGACGGTCGCGCCGAACGGCGGCTTCGTCTACACGCCGGCCAACGGTTACGACGGCACCGACGCCTTCACCTACGTCGTGTCGGACGGGAAGGGCGGTACCGCCACCGCGACCGTGTCGCTGACGCTGGTCGGCGACAACGACGCGCCGGCCGCTACGAATACCGCGTTCGCGCTGGACGAAGACACCGTCCTCAACGGCAATCTCGGCATCGTCGATCCGGAAGGCCACGCCTTCACCTACGCGCTGGCCGACGGTCCCGATCACGGCACGTTGATGCTGGGGCCCAACGGCACCTTCGTCTACACGCCGGCCGAGAATTATCATGGCGGCGACAGCTTCCAGATCACGCTGACCGACGTCTACGGCGCGACGCAAACGCAGACGATCTCGCTGGCGGTCGCCTCGGTGATCGACGTGCCGCGCCTCGATCCGATCCACATCACGATCAACGAGGATTCGGGCCCGATCACCTTCCCGGTCAGCGTCGTCAATCCCGACGGTCTGGCGTTCGGCGTTTCGTCGGGCACGTGGAGCTCGCCCTTGGGCAGCTACGCCTGGTCGGCCGACGGTCATTCGCTGACCTTCACCCCGAACGCGGACGCCAACGGCACGGCCAATCTGTCGCTGATCCTGTGGGATGGGAATGGCGTGGGCACGCAAGTTCCCGTCGTCATCGACATCCTGCCGGTCGACGACGGCCCGCGCGTCGATCAGCTGAATTTCGGCATGCTGGAGGACACCACGATCTCCGGCCGCATCGACGCGCGCGATCCGGACGGCGGCGGCATCGCCGGCTTCGCGCTGGTCGACGGGCCCGATGTCGGCGCGTTCACGCTGAACGCCGACGGCACCTTCACCTTTACGCCGCCGCAAGATTATTTCGGCAATGTCAGCTTCACGTATGTCGTCACGGATACGACGGGCGCTTCCTCGACGCTGACGTCGACGATCGCGGTCGCCAATGTCGGCGATCCGCCGGTCACCTGGCCGCAAAGCTTCACGGGCACCGAGGATACGGTGATCACCGGCAAGCTCGAAGGCTACGATCCCGACGGCGGCGTGATGGGCACCGATTACTGGTGGGTCGATGCGCCGGGCGAGAACGCGTATCTCGCGCAAGGCTATCTCGATATCGGCCTCGACGGCACGTTCCTGTTCCGCCCGGATCCCGATTGGTACGGCACGGCGACGGTGCATATGCGCCTGGCCGACAAGGAAGGCTTCGTCTCCGATCCGGTGTTGCTCACCTTCACCGTCTCGCCGGTCAACGATCTGCCGACGGGGGCGAACTACACCCATATCGCGATCGCGGAAGACACGACCTACAGCGGCAATCTCGGCATCAATCCCGAGACCGGTGTGGCGCTCGTCCACGACGTCGAAACGGCGCGCCAGGATCTCGCCTTCACGGTCGCGCGTCAGGCGGCGCACGGCACCGTCACGCTCGACGCGAACGGCGACTTCGTCTACACGCCCAACGCCAATTATCACGGCTGGGATAATTTCTCGTACACGGTCACCGACGCCGACGGCGGCACGGTCACGCTGGAAGCGCCCAGCATCTACGTGTCGTCGGTCATCGACCCGATGATCTGGACCGACGGGCTGACGGTCGAAGGCAGCCACACGCTGTCGGGCTATGTCGGCGGCAGCGCCGACGGCACGGCCTATACCCAGGATTCCTGGGCGTCGCACGGCATGCTGTCGTTCAATCCCGACGGCACGTTCGTCTACACGCCCAACGACGGTTTCGCCGGCACCGACCGCTTCCTGGTGACCGCGTATTTCAACGCGCAATCGGAACAACGCTGGGTCGAAATCACCGTCACGCCGAACGACGCGCCGGTGATCGACTCTCCGAGCCACGAGACGGCGCTGCTCTCGCAAGGGCCGATCTCCGGGCAAATCCTGGCGAGCGACGCCGAGGGCGACGCGCTGACCTACTCGTTGATCTCGGGTCCGGCCGACGGCCAGCTGACGTTCAATGCCGACGGCAGCTTCAACTATCAGCCCAGCGGCAGCGCCGTGGGGCCGCAGAGCTTCGTCTATCAGGTCGACGACGGTTTCGGCGGCGTCACCCAAGCCACGCACACGATCGATCTCTATGGCGAGGCCGAGCATTCGGCCGCACCGGGCGTGTTGTCGGGCAATTGGAACCTGCAGGACTACGTGCACGACAACGTCGTCGTCACGGCGACCAACGAAGCGCCGGGCGATGCGCCCGACACCGTCGTGGGCTTCCAAGCGGCCGAGGATACGATCGACGTCACCGCGTTGTTCGGCGCCGACGTGCCCGCCGATTGGGCCGCGATGCTCACCGCGCAATACGATGCGGGTGCCGGCGGCACCTATATCGGCGTGACGAGCGAAGCTTCCGCGACGCCGGAATGGGGCGTGTTGCTGGTCGGCGTGCAGACCTCGATCGACGACCTGCTCAGCCAGCACGCGATCACGGCGCAGCAAAGCTCGACGCCGTAAGCGCCAGGCCGATCGCGCAAAGAAAAAGGGCGGCTTCTTACGAAGCCGCCCTTCGTATTTATGCGCCTTCGATCAGGCGGTTTTTTTGCCGCGCTGGACCGCGATATCGCCCAGATGGCGCAGATTGGCGAACGAGACCAAGTGCAGATAGACGAGGCCGAGCCCGCCCGATTTGCGCAGCTCCAGGAACTTGTCGTCGGGAAGTTCGTTGAGCTTGCGCTCGTCGACGATGCCGAAACCTTGGAAGCCGACCGTCTCGCCGCTGGCGAGCTTGGCTTCGATCCGGCGTTCGATCAGCAGGCCCAGATCGCCGAGCAGCTTGACGATCTGCGCGGTGCGCACTTGGTCGCGATGGATATCGGCACCCAGTTGCAGCATGCGGTCGAGATAGGCCGATTTCTTGCCGTTCTCGAAGAAGCGCATGCCTTGTTCGGTCGAAACGAGGGGCGAGCCTTCGTCGATGCACAAAATCAGGCGCTGGCCGTCATTCGACTGCGCGATCAGGAACGGGTAGCGGCGCAAATACGCGGGCATATAGGCGCCCTGGCGCCATTTGCCGTCGTCGCCGACATAGAGGTTCTCGTCGGCACGCAAACCGACCAGCACGGCCGCCATCGGCGACGGCTTGGTCACGAACACGATGGGATATTCGCGCGCGGCGACCGGAAATTCCGCACCCGTGATCGGCACGGCGCGCGTCTTGGCGGCGAATTTGAAGTCGCGGGTTTCCAGCACCGCGAATTGCTGATGGCGCTGGGGATCGATCGGCCGCACGCGGGCATAGAGCGGCGGCATGTCGCCCGAAGCCGCGGCTTCGCGCATCGTTCCGGCTTGGGGGGCGGGGGACGGCGCGGCCGGTGCGGCCGCTTTCGCGGGGGCGGGGGCGGATTTGGCCGCCGGTTTGGCGGCTTGTTTGGCGGCGGGCGGGCGGGTCGGTTTGTCGGCCATTGTTTCCCCGGTTTATCGTTCCGTCATTGCGCGGTCGGTCGTCTTGAGGATCGGCTTCAGAAGATACTGCAAGATCGTCCGTTCGCCAGTAACGATATCGACTTGTGCGGTCATCCCGGGGGAAATCGGCAACGGCCGGTCGGGCGTGCCCAACGCCATCCGATCGGCGCGCACGCGCACCAGGAACCAGGGCTCGCCCTTCTCGTCGGGGATCGAGTCCGCGCTGATCGCCGAGACGATGCCCTTGATCCCGCCATAGATGGAGAAATCGTAGGCGGTGATTTTCACCAGCGCTTCCTGGCCCGTATGGACGAAGGCGATATCCATCGGGCGCACGCGCGCTTCGACCAGCAATTCGTCCTCGCCGGGCACGATTTCCATGATGACGGAGCCGGGTTCGAGCACGCCGCCGATGGTGCGCACGGCGATCTGCTTGACCGTGCCCGCGACCGGCGAGCGCACGTCGCGGCGCGCCACGCGATCGGTCATCGAGCGCAGGATTTCGGCGGTCGACGAAAATTCGGCGCGCACGCGGGCGAGTTCGGTCGACGCTTCGCGCTGATAGGTGCGGCCGCGCTCGTCGAGCTTGGCTTCGACTTCCGCGATCGCGGCGCGCAGGCCCGGGATCTGGAAGCGCGTCGTGCGCAGCTGGCCTTCGATTTCGTTCGATTGGCGTTGAAGGCGCAGAAGATCGAGCTGCGAGCGATAGCCGCGCTCGGCCACTTCGCGCACGATCTCGAGCTCGCGGTTGGAAAGGTCCAGGCTGCGCGACAGCCAAATCTCGCGATCGGCCAGCGTGCGCAGCTCCTGCTGGCGCTGGGCGAGGTTGCGCCCGAGGCCTTCGCGCGCGGCGTCGAGTTCTTCCTTGCGCGCGGCGAACAGCGAACGTTCCGTTTCGACGAAGGAAACGCCTTGGCGCAAAACTTCCTCGGGGAAGGTGACGTTGGGGCGCACGGCCGCTTCGGCTTCCAGGCGCGCGGCGGCGGCCATCAAGGCGAGATATTTCTGGCGGTTCTGTTGCAGTTCCGACGCGAAGGCGACGTCGTCGATGCGCGCGAGCATTTGGCCCACGGCGACGCGATCGCCTTCGCCGACGTAAAGCCGTTCGAGAATGCCGCCTTCGAGATTCTGGATGCGTTGGATTTGCAGCGACGGCACGACCTTGCCTTGACCCGAGGCGTAGGTGTCGAGCTTGCCGATCGCCGCCCAAGCGCCCAGCGATACGATCATCGCCGCGACCGCGATCAGGAACATCGCACCCCCGGCGGGTGGCGTGATCAACGCGCCGGAAAGCCGGTCGGGCGGGGGCAAAGCGCGCGCGGGCAGCGACATGCTCAATTCCCCACGCGTTCGACCGCGCGCCCGCCGCCTTGCGGCGGCGTGCGGCGCTTGGCCAGCGCGTCGAGCACGCGTTCGCGCGGACCGTCGGCGATGATGCGGCCGCGATCGACGACGATCAGGCGCGAAACGAGGGTGAGCAGCGACGGGCGATGCGCGATCAGCACCAGCGTTCGGCCTTCGAGCACTTCCTCCAGGCGGATCTTCATCGCCTGTTCGGAGCCTTGGTCCATCGCGGAGGTCGGCTCGTCCATCGCCAGAACGCGCGGCTTCATCAGCAGTGCGCGCGCCAGCGCGATCGCTTGGCGCTGGCCGCCGGACAAGCGTTCGCCGCGCTCGCCCACGGCCCAGTTATAGCCTTCGGGATGCTGGCGCACGAATTCGTCCACGCCCGCAAGCTGGGCCGCTTCGAGGATTTGCGCGTCGTCGGCGAGCGGCGCGCCCAGCGAGATATTCTCGCGCACCGAGCCCGCGAACAGCACCACGTCTTGCGGCACGCAGCCGATATGCTTGCGCAGATCTTCGGGCGCCAATTGGCGGATATCGGCGCCGCCGACCAGGATCTGGCCTTCCTTGGCGGTGTAAAGGCCGAGAATGAGTTTGAGGATCGAACTTTTGCCCGAGCCGATGGGGCCGACGATGCCCACGCGCTCGCCCGGGCGGATCGTGAAGCTCACGTTGCGCAGCACTTCGTTGCCCTGGCCCGGATAGGCGAAGGACACGTTGCGGAATTCGATCTCGCCCGTCAGGCCCGAACGTTCCAAATAGCGTTTCTTGGAATCGCCTTCCTGCGGCAGCTTCATGATCTGATCGAGCGTTTGCAGCGAGGCTTGGCTTTGCTTCAAACGCGTGAGCAGGGCGGCGATCTGGCCGATCGGCGCCATCGCGCGGCCCGCGAGCATCGTGCAAGCGATGAGGGCGCCGGTCGTCAGTTGCATCTCGACGAACAGATAGACGCCGTGGACGATCATGATCATCGTCGTCAGGTTCTGTGCGAGCGACGAGAAATTGATCGCCAGCGACGACCACGTGCGCGACTTGACCGCCGCTTCGGCCGAAGCGCCCACCGACGCTTCCCAGCGCTGCTGCATCTTGTCGCCCGCACCCACGGCCTTGATGGTTTCAAGGCCGGAGATCGTTTCGACCAGCACGGCGTGGCGCAACGCGGCCAGCGCCATCGCTTGTTTGACGACACGTTCCAGCGGGATCTGGATCAGCACGCCGACCATCAGCACCAGCGGAATGGCGATCAGCGGCGTGAGCACCAGCCAGCCGCCGATCCACCAGATCAGCGCCAGGAACATCACCACGAAGGGCAGATCGACCAGCGTGTTGACCGTGGCGGAGGAGAAGAACTCGCGCAGCGATTCGAATTCGCGCAGATTGTTGGCGAAGCCGCCGGCGGTCGGCGGGCGCGCTTCCAGCCGGATGCGGATCACCTGGTCGAAGATGCGGCTGGCGAGAAGGGCGTCGACGTTCTTGCCCGCGTGATCGACGAAATAGCCGCGCAGCATGCGGATCGCGAAATCGAACAGATAGACGATCAGAATGCCCGAGGAGAGCACGAACAGCGTTTCGATGGCGCCGTTGGGCACGACGCGGTCATAGACGCTCATCGAATACATCGGCGCCACGGTCGCCATCACGTTGACGACGACGGAGGCGAGCAGCACGTGGATATAGGTGGGCCAGGCGAGGAACAGCGCCTGCCAGAACCAGCGCTTGCCGCGCGGCGGCGCGGTCTTTTCCTCGACGTCGTCCTCGTCGGGCTGGCGGCGCAATTGCGCGAACACGCATGCGCCCGCGTAGATCTTGCCCAGATCCTCGAAGCCGCGCCATTCGAAGCGGTCTTCGTCGGGCCAATAGACGCGCAGCGCATCGGGCTTGGCGTCGGCCGCGATCGCCGCTTCGCCGTTCTTCAACAGCAGCACGGCGGGAAGGGGCTGGCGCGGGATCGCCTCCAGCATCATCGTGCGCGCTTCGGCCTCGATGCCGATTTTGGCGCAATTCTCGACGAAGGCGGCGGGCGTGTCGGCGGGCTGGACCAGGGCGGCGGCCGCCTCGGCCAGATCGAAATGTTTGGCGATCGCCGGGAAGCAGGACGCGAGCGTTCCCCGCCGGGGCTGCGGCGCCGGTTCGGCTTCTTGCGGGGGTGGTGTCGCGTTCACGTCAAACGAACTCCTCCGCTTTCGGGCCCATCCGGGATTCTTCGAGCGGATGGGTTCGGCGGATCATCGGACGATATCCGGTTAACGTTAAAGGTTCCCTAAAATTTTCGGATATTGCAGATGCGTTCTAAAAAATCATATTTATATCAATGGCTTTTGAGGGTATATTGACGTTCGTTCTCGCCATCGAATTGATATGACCGACAGTCAAGCCGCCGACGCTCTCGTTCAGAGCATGACCCGTGCCCTCCTCGACGACCGCGAGGCGGCGATCGAGGGCATTTTCAAATCCGCCGATCTGGTTCTGCCCTATGCGTGCTGGACGCCCGACGTGGCGACCCTGCCGCACGCGACCTTGCGCGCTTTCGCGGAAAGCATGCCGCTTTTCGCGCGCGGCGGGATGGCGGCGGTGCTGGATGCGTTACAAGCCCCCAGCCATGCCGAGATCGCGGCCAATTCGCTGGTCGTCCGCCTGCTCGACGACGGCGATATGGAATACGTCCATTACGGCGACGCGCTGGCCAGTGCCGGCGGCTATTCCTGGGCCGGGCAGCGTCTGTCGTCGATGGCCACGCGCACGCATTTCGCGCGCTACTATCAGGCGGGCTATCTGGCCGCCGGCAAGCGGCGCAAGACGCTCTATACCGAAAACGCCGGCGGGGCCGGCTTCGCGGTGCGCACCTGGTGCCGGTTCGTGGTGCCGATCGGCGCGCCGCGCGGCCCCATCGAAGGGTTCGCGGTCGGCAATATCGGTTTGCCCGGACCGCCGATGTGGCGTGCGGTACAGCCGCGCGGGGCGAGCCCCGAGATCGCCCAGCGCTGCAACGACCGCCATCGCCGCTTCGCGCTCGAAACCGCCGCCGCCTTGACGCGCGCGGCCGATCGCTCGGCCGTGCAGATGCTCGATGGCGGGCCGATCCCGTTCGGGTTGCTGGCGGTCGACGCGTCGCGCTTGCGCTACGCCAATGCCGGGTTCCTCGATGCGTTCGGGCTCGACGCGCAAGGCCTTGCCGCGTTCGAGCCCGCATCGATATTCGCCGACGCGGCCGTTTGGAAGAAGGTCGCCGAAACGATCGTCGCGGGCGGCACGCCCGAGCAGATAGAGACCGACATTACGCTGGCGCGCGGGCGCAAGGCGCATATGCGCCTGACCTTCGCGCGCGGCAGTTACAACGGCGGGGCGGGGATCGCGATCTGGCTGATCGATCTTTCGCAGCGCCGCGCGTTGGAACTCGAGCTCGTCGCCGCGCGCGAAGCGGCGGAGGAAGCCGCGCGCGCGAAAGCGGGGTTCCTCGCGGCGATGAGCCACGATCTGCGGACACCGCTCAACGCCATTATCGGCTTCGGCGAGTTGATCGCGCGCATCGCCGCCGATCCCGCGAAGGGCCAAGCGCAACTCGCAAAGATCGCCGATTACGCGACAAGTGTTACCCATTCCGGAGAGTTACTGCGCACGCTGGTCGAGAACGTGCTGGAAGCCGCGCGGCTCGAAAGCGGCAAGCTCGCCCTTGCGCATGATCGGCTGAATGCCGCCGAGGCGATCCGCCCGGCCTTGGAAGGTCTGACGCTAGCGGCATCGCAAAAAGGCGTTTCGTTCGCCGTCGATCTCGCATCGGATGTCGAGATCGAAGCGGATGCGCGCGCGTTAACGCAGATCGCGCTGAATTTGATCGGCAATGCGATCAAATACACCGATGCGGGCGGCGATGTGCGCGTGCGCCTGGCGCGCGGCGAAAGCGGCGGCGCCGAATTGGAAATCGCCGATACCGGACGCGGGATCGCCGCCGAGGATCTCGCGCGCGTCACCAAACCGTTCGAGCGCGGCGAACGCGAAGCGGGCACGCCGCGCGACGGCGTGGGCTTGGGCCTTGCCATCGCCAAGGGCTTGGTCGAGGCGCAAAACGGCACGCTCGACATCGCGTCGGTGCCGGGCAAGGGCACGACGATCGTCGTGCGCCTTCCCTAATTCAGGCGAATTCGCGCGTCGCGAAGCTTTTGTATTTTTCGGGATCGAAGAAATTCGTGCCAGCGACATAGCCGTGGCCCGGCGACATGTCGGGCTGACGGCCGGGCTCGGCTGCCCCCTCGAACGTCAATTCGAGTTGCACGCCCGACGGGTCGTAGACGAACAGCTGCCACAGCGTCGTGCCGGGCACCAGGAATTCGCGATAGGGCAGACCCACGCTTTCGAATTTCGCGCGATAATCGTGATAGCCGAACGCGGCGACCGACACATGGTCGATCGCGGCCGTGCCGTTGGGCGCGATACCCGATGGGCCCAAAGCGGGGCCGCCGGCATAGATATGGAAAATCGCGTCGCCGCCGGGGGCGGGCAAGGCGATCCAGGCGCCCGGAAAACCGAAATCGGGGCGCTTCACTTGGCGCAAGCCCAGCACGTCGCAATAGAAACGCACCGTGGCGCCGAGATCGGCGGTTTTGATGGCGATATGGAACAGGCCGGTCAGCTTCATCGCGACATTCTAGCCTATGGGCGCCGTCGCGGAAATCTCGATCCGCTCCTTGCCTTTGCCGGGGTTGCGACGTTTCAGCGCGATCGTGCCGATTTCGCCGCTGCGCTTCAAATGCGTGCCGCCGCAGGGCACGCGCGCGAAACCGTCGATCTCCCAATAGCGCCGCTCGGCCGTTTCCTGGCCGGGGGCGAAGGCCGACACGATCGGCCGGTCGGCGGCGACGATTGCGTTGGCCGCATCGGCGATCCCGGGCAAGGCGGGTGCGACGCTTTCGGGCCAGACGAAATCGATGCGCGCCTTGTCGGGGGCGATATGGGCGCCGATCCGTTCGACGCCGGGAAAGCGCCGCATGGCGAGTTCGAGCACGATCTCCGCCGCGAAATGCAGGCGCATCAACGCGTAGCGCCGCGCCCAATCGATTTGAACACGCACGGCGCGTCCCGGAGTCAAACCATGGCCGGGATCGAGCGCGTAGACGATGCGCCCGTCGTCGTGCAGCGTCGCACTGCGCACCGGCAGATCGGCGATGGTCCCGTGATCGCTTTCCTGGCCGCCGCTTTCGGCGAAAAAGACGGTGCGGTCGAGTTCGATCCCATCGTCGCCCGCGGCGATCACCGTCGCGTCGCAATGCGTGGCGTAAGGATCGGTCCAGAACAGTTTCGCGGTCATGCGAGTTCGGCGCGCCAGAATTGGAGCAAGGCCGCTTGGGCGCGCGCGGGCGAATAGGCGGCGACGGTCGCGGCACCGGCATCGAGCATCTTTTGATGTGCCGCCGGATCGGTATCGACCATATCGATCGCGGCGGCGAGCGCGTCGGCGCAGGCTCGCCAATCTTCCTCCGCCGCCCAGAAGCCGTTCGCATCGGACATATATTCGCGCCCGCCATCGCCCATGAACCCGGCGGGGATCGTGCGGCACGCCATCGCTTCGAGCGGCGGCAGGCCGAAGGATTCGCGATGCGACAGCGACAGGAACCATTGCGACCGCGCCATCTCCGCCGCCGCCTGGGCCGACGTGGCGCCGTCGACCGACAGCCAGGGAATATCGGCGTGGCGCTTGTGACGTCGCTTGAACGTGTGATGGATCAACGCGGCCAGATCGGCGCGTTTGCGCGGCATCAGCAAAATCGCGCGCGTCTTGGCGGCGGGCACGTATTCGGCCGGATCGATCGCGTAGGGCACGATCGGGATGTCGACGCCATAGACGTCGCGGAAGAAATCGCGCACCGCCACACTCGATCCCAGCACGCGGTCGACGCCGAATTCGGCGATGCCCGTCCTCGGGTCGGCGCCGAATTGAAGGTAATACTGGTTCTGGCAGAACAGAATGCGCCTGATCGGCGCGTTGGCGAGCGGCGCCAACAGATGCGGCAGGCCTTCGGGAATGACGACGCGGTCGCCCGCTTGCGGCGTATAGGCGAAATCGAATTTGGCGCGCGAAGCGTAGAAATCCTGGGCGGGCGGGGCGGCCATCGCGATCGCCGCGTCGAATCCCGCCGCCGTCAGCCATTCGACATGGCGATGAATCGTCGCCACGCCGCCGAACGGCTTGTCGAATGGATGCAGCAAATAGCGCAGGCGCGGCATGGCGGCCGGTTTCGATCCTGGGTGAGGCGATGTCGCGAATCGTTCGACAAAGTGTAACCTTCGCGCATGGCAGCCGCCACGGGATCGGCGTTGACCGGGGACGGTCCAAGGCCTATCCCTGCGGCCCATGAATCCGGCCGCACCTTTGGCGTTGACGATGGGCGAACCCGCCGGGATCGGCGGCGAAATCGCGTTGAAAGCGTGGCTCACTTTGCGCGGGACCGGGCCGGTCTTCGTCGCGATCGACGATCCGGCACGGCTGTCCGCGATCGCCCCGCAATTCGGTCTGGACGTACCGGTGCGCGAAGTCGCGTCGCCCGCCGAAGCGCTGTCGGTGTTCCGCGATGCGCTGCCGGTGCTGCCGCTCGACATGAAAGTGTCGTCGATGCCGGGCAAGCCCGATCCGGCCGATGCGAAGGCGGTGATCGCGTCGATCGACCGCGCGGTCGCGTTGACGATGGCGGGGGCGGCGGGCGCCGTCGTCACCAACCCGATCCAGAAATCGAATCTCTACGCCGCGGGATTCAAATATCCCGGCCATACCGAATATCTCGGCGCGCTGTCGGGCGTGGCCGCGCCGGTGATGATGCTGGCTTGCCCCGAATTGCGCGTCGTGCCGGTCACGATCCATCTATCGCTGCGCCGCGCGATCGACGAATTGACCGCCGATGCGATCGTATCGGCGGCGAAAACAACGGCGGTGTCGATGATGCGCGATTTCGGCATCGCGCGGCCGCGTTTAGCCATCGCCGGCCTCAACCCGCATGCGGGCGAGGATGGCGCGATGGGCGACGAAGATTCGCGCGTGGTCGCCCCCGCGATCGCGGCCTTGCGCAAGGACGGCTTCGATGTCGTCGGGCCGCTGCCGCCCGATACGATGTTCAGTCCCCGCGCGCGCCAAGGCTACGACGCGGCGATCTGCATGTATCACGATCAAGCGCTGATCCCGTTGAAGACGCTGGATGTCGATGGCGGCGTCAACGTCACGCTGGGCCTGCCGTTCGTGCGCACCTCGCCCGATCACGGCACGGCGCTGGATATCGCGGGTAAGGGCATCGCCCATCCCGGCAGCTTGATCGCCGCCCTGAAACTTGCGGCCGAGATGGCCGCACGCCGTACGCAAGGGAACATCGCCGCATGACAAAGCAGCGCCTAGGCTTCAACGTCGATCACGTCGCCACCGTCCGCAACGCGCGCGGCGGCGATCATCCCGATCCGGTCGCGGCGGCGAAACTCGCCATCGCGTCGGGGGCCGACGGCATCACCGCGCATCTGCGCGAGGATCGCCGCCATATCCGCGACGCCGATATGCGCCGCCTGCGCGCCGAGATTTCCGCGCCGCTCAATTTCGAAATGGCGGCGACGGACGAGATGGCGAAGATCGCGCTGGAGATCCGCCCGCATGCTTGCTGCCTCGTGCCCGAAAAGCGTACCGAGGTGACGACGGAAGGCGGGCTTGATGTCGCGGGGCAACGGGCGGTGCTGGGCCCTTATGTCGCGCGGCTGAAGGCGGCGGGGATCCGCGTCTCGTTGTTCATCGACCCCGATCCCGTCCAGCTCGACGCGGCCGTCGCGGTCGGGGCCCCGGTCGTCGAACTTCATACCGGCGCCTATGCCCATGCCGGCGGCTCGGCGGCCGAGCTCGCGCGCTTGACCGAGGCGGCTCGCTATACCGCCAAAATCGGTCTCGAATGCCATGCCGGGCACGGCCTGTCTTTCGACAACGTGACCCCGGTCGCGGCCTTGCCGCAGGTCGTCGAGCTCAATATCGGCCATTTTCTGGTCGGGGCGGCGATCTTCGACGGGCTGGCGGCGACGATCGGGCGCATGCGCCGCCTGATGGACGCCGCGCGCGCCGGGCTTTAAGGCGCTGAAATCCCGCTTTCGCGGGCCGATCAAGCCGATCGGGTAACGCCGCGGGTTCGCCATCCGCGCCCTGGCATATCCATTGCTTGATCCACCGTAGGGCGTGTCGGACGCCCGAAACCAAGAATTAGGAGGGCCTATGCCCCTGGATCGTTTTTCCCGCCGCTCGTTCCTGCAAGGTACCGCCGCCGGCGCCGCCGCCCTGTCGCTGGGCGACATCAAGCTGGCGGCCGCCCAGGCGAAGGTGACCATCGGCATTATCTATGTCGGTCCGAAGGACGATTTCGGCTGGAACCAAGCGCATGCGGTTAGCGTCGCGTCGCTGCGCAGCCTGCCGAACGTGTCGATCGTCGAGGAAGAGAACGTGCCCGAGACCGCGGCCGTGCTCAAATCGATGGAGTCGATGATCAATCTCGAGGGCGCCAATCTGATCCTCGCGACCTCGTTCGGTTACTTCAATCCGTTCATGGTCGATGCGGCCAAGAAATATCCGAAGGTCACGTTCCGCCATGCCGCCCCGTTGTGGGAGAAGGACAAGCACCCGGCGAACGCGGGCAGCTATTTCGGCTATCTCGATCAGGCGCATTACATCAACGGTGTCGCCGCCGGTCTTGCGACCAAGACGAACAAGATCGGCTTCGTCGCCGCCAAGCCGATTTCGTCGGTGTTGCGGAATATCAATTCGGTGCTGTGGGGCGCGCGCTCGGTCAATCCGAACGTCACGCTGCAACTGATCTTCACCGGCGATTGGGCGTTGCCCGTGCGCGAAGCCGAAGCCGCCAACGCGTTGGCCGGGGCCGGTTGCGACATTCTCACCTGCCATGTCGACAGCCCGAAGGTCGTGATCGAAACCGCCGAACGGCGCGGCATCATGAGCCTGGGCCACAATGCGAGCCAAGCGTCGCTCGCGCCCAAGGGCTTCATTACCGGGGCGGAATATAAGTGGGAGACGATCTACCGCGCCTACGCCGACGACATCGCCAAGGGCCAGCCGGTGCCGAACATGTTGTTCGGCGGCTACGAGAAGGACATGGTGCGCAACACCGCTTACGGTGCCGGCGCGCCCGAAGCCGCGCGCAAAGCGGCCGACGCCGCGATCGCCGACCTCAAGGCCGGCAAGCGCATCCTGAAAGGCCCGGTCAAGGACAACAAGGGCGCCATCGCGCTGCCCAGCGCCGACGGCTACGACAATCTCGATCGCGTGCTCGACGGCATGAACTTCCTCGCCGACGGCGTGGTCGGGTCGATCACCTGAGGAACCGGGGCGGGCGCCGGTCGCGTCCGCCCCTTTCTTTTCCGGCCGCCGGGATGACCGACATCACCAGTTCCACCAGCCGCGGCATTTTCGATTCCGATTGGATGATCCGCGTACGGCGCGGATCGGAAGCCTTGGCGATTCCCATCGCGGCATTGCTGGTTTCCGCGTTGCTGTTCTCGATCTTCCTGCTGGCGCTGGGAAAATCGCCCGCCCAGTTTTTTCAGCTCATTTGGCTGGGCGGCTTCGGCACCGCCTTCTCGTGGTCGAACACGTTGCTGCGCGCGGCCCCCGTCATGCTCACCGCCTTGGCGGTGGCGATCCCCGCGCGCCTGGGTCTCACCATGATCGGCGGGGAGGGCGCCTTGGTGCTCGGCGGCTTCACCGCCGCCGCCATCGCCATTCCGATGATCGGCGGCGGTGCGCCGTTCGTCATGCATGTGCTGATGTTCGCGGGCGCGCTGGCCGTTGGCGCCGCGTGGGTCGGGATCGCGGGTGCCTTACGCCAGTTTCGCGGCGTCAACGAAACGATCTCGACGCTGCTGCTCTCCTATATCGCCATCGCGATCATGAATTTCTTCGTCGAGGGCGCGTTGCGCGATCCCGCCGATCCCAACAAGCCCTCGACCAAGGCGCTGGAGAGCGCGGAGATGATCGGCAAGCTGCCGGGTATCGACGTGCATTGGGGCTTGGTCTTCGCCATCGTCGCCTGCATCGCCGTCTATATCCTGATGTTCCGCACGACCTTCGGCTTCGCCTGCAAGATCGCCGGCGGCAATGCGCGCGCGGCCCTTGCGCAAGGCTTGCCGGTCGGTCGCCTGGTCATCCTCGCGACGTTGATCGCGGGGGCGTGTGCGGGCATGGCCGGCTATTTCGAAGTCGCGGCCGTGCACGGCAAGGCGAACGCGTCGCTCGCCACCGGCTACGGCTTCACCGGCATTCTGGTCGCGTTCCTGGCGCGCCAACACCCGTTGGCGATCATGCCCGTGGCGATCCTGTTCGGCGGCATCGCGGCGGCGGGCGGCATCATCCAGCGCCGCATGGGCCTGCCCGATGCGACCGTGCTGCTGCTGCAAGGCATGACCTTCGTCGTGCTGCTGGCGAGCGAGACGTTCTATGGCCGCCTCGCGATCTTCAATCCCCAAGCGCGGACGGAGCGAACCTGATGGATGCCGGCCTCGCTTTGTCGACCGTGATCGCCGCGATGCTGGGCGGCGCCATCCGTGTGACCACGCCGTTCCTGTTCGTCGCCTTGGGCGAAATGCTGACCGAGCGTTCGGGGCGCATCAATCTCGGCCTCGAAGGCACGCTGGTGCTGGGCGCGATGACCGCCTACGCGTTCTCCTACGCCACCGGCTCGCCCTGGATCGGCGTTTTGGCGGCGGGCTGCTTCGGTTTCCTGATGGGCACGCTGCACGCCTCGATCTGCCGCTTGCCCGGCGTCAACGACATTGCCGTCGGCATCGCCTTGATGCTGTTCGGCACGGGCGTCGCGTTCTTCTTCGGCAAGCCTTACATCCAGCCGACGGCTCCGCGTCTGCCGTCGATTTCGCTGGGGGCTTGGACCGGCGATCCGCGTTACGAACAAGCACTGCAAATCAATCCGCTGTTTCTGATCGGCATCGCGCTCGCGATCTTCCTCGCCTGGGCGCTGAAGAATACGCGCATGGGGCTGGTGCTGCGCGTCACGGGCGACAGCGAAGCGGCGGCGCGCGCCCTCGGTCATCCCGTCATGCTGATCCGCCTGCTCGCGACCGCCATCGGCGGGTTCTTCGCGGGTGTGGGCGGTGCCTTCCTATCGCTCTACTATCCCGGCAGTTGGAACGAAGGCCTGTCGTCGGGCCAAGGCTTGATGGCCGTGGCGCTGGTCATCTTCGCGCGCTGGGACCCGATCCGCTGCCTCTACGCCGCGCTGCTGTTCGGGGCGGCGGGTGCATTGGGCCCCGCACTCCAATCGATCGGCGTGACGCAAGGCTATTACTTCTTCAACGCGGCACCTTACATTTTGACGCTGTTCCTGATGATCGGGTCGGCGGGCTCCAAGAAAGCCTTGCGCGATGCGCCGGGCGAATTGTCGTTGACGCGGTGACCGCCATGACCGGGGAACGCCGCGCCATTGGTCTGGAAGCCGTCAAGATGCGAAAGGTCTTCGGCGGGCTCGTCGCCCTCGACGACGTGTCGTTGAAAGTGCCCGCCGGTACGTTCCACGCGTTGCTGGGCGAGAACGGGGCGGGCAAGTCCACGCTCGTCAAATGCATCATGGGTTTCTACAAGCCCGATGGCGGCCAGGTTCTGGTCGATGGGCGGCAAAGCGCCATCGCCAATCCGCGCGAGGCGGCCGAAGCCGGGATCGGCATGGTCTATCAGCATTTCACGCTCGTACCGTCGCTGACCGGGGCCGAGAACCTCGTCGTGTCGCGCCCGCGCGGGAACCAGATCATCGATTGGAAGAGCGAGCATGCGGCGCTGGAGGAATTCCTTTCCCGCATGCCGTTCCGCGCCCCGCTCGACAAGCCCGTACACATGCTGTCGGCGGGCGAGAAGCAGAAGCTCGAAATCCTCAAGCAGCTGTTCCTCGATCAGCGCTTCATCATCTTGGACGAACCGACTTCGGTGCTCACACCCGACGAGGCCGACGAAGTGCTGGGCCTGCTGCGCGGCATGACCAAGCGCGGCGACGTCACCGTGCTGATGATCACGCATAAATTCCGCGAAGTGCAGGCTTTCGCCGACGATCTGACCGTGTTGCGCAAAGGCGGCTACGCCGGTGCCGGCAAAGTAAGCGAAACGCCGGTCGACGCGATGGCGAAGATGATGATCGGCGATACGCAGATCCGCGAACGCGCGGCGCGCGTGGCGCAGAAGGATGCGCCCGTGACGCTCGACATCGCCGGCGTCTGTGCCGACGCCGATGACGGCCGCGTGGCGATCGACGGCATCAATCTCAAAATCCATGCGGGCGAGATCGTCGGTATCGCGGGCGTATCGGGTAATGGGCAGAGCGCGTTGGTCGAGGTCCTGTCGGGCCAGCGCCCGATGCGCGAAGGCCAGTTGACGATCAAAGGCGCGGATTTCGTGCCGAGCCGCCAGTCGATGGCGAAATACAAGGTCTTCGGCCTGCCCGAGGAGCCGTTGAAGAACGCCGCCGTGCCCAACATGACGGTGGCGGAGAATATCGCGTTCCGCACTTTCGATCAGGCGCCGATCGCAGGATTCGGCGGCTGGCTGTCGGCGGGCCCGATGCGCAAACGCGCGCAGGAATTGATCGCGCGCTATCGCGTCAAGACGCCCTCGGCCGATGCGCCCATCGCGGCTTTGTCGGGCGGCAATGTGCAGCGCGCGGTTCTCGCGCGGGAACTTTCCAGCGAAGTCGACGTTCTGATCGTCGCCAATCCGTGTTTCGGTTTGGACTTCGCCTCGGTCGAGGAAATCCGCGCCCAGATCATGGATCAGCGCAATCGCGGGGCGGCGGTGCTGCTCGTCTCCGAAGATCTCGACGAAATCCTGTCGCTGTCCGATCGCGTCGCCGTGATGTCGGAAGGCAAGATCGCCTATGTCGAGGAGATCGGCAAAACGGACCGCGCGACGATCGGCCATCACATGGCCGGGCATGGTCACTGACATGGACGAGATCGCGGTTCCCGCACTTCCCGATGCGTTCCCCTTCGTGCCCGGCAAGACCGCGCTGGTCGTGATCGACATGCAGCGCGATTTCATCGAGCCCGGCGGCTTCGGTGCCGCTTTGGGCAACGACGTGTCGCGGCTTCAGCCCGCGATCGCGCCGGTCGCGAAGCTGCTGGCCTTGTTCCGCGCGAAGGGTTGGCCGATCGTCCATACGCGCGAATCCCATCTGCCCGATCTTTCCGATTGTCCGCCGGCCAAGCGCAAGGGCAAGCCGGGTTTGCGCATCGGCGATCAAGGTGCAATGGGCCGCATTCTGGTGCGCGGCGAACCGGGCAACGCGATCGTACCGGCATGCGCGCCATTGCCGGGCGAGATCGAGATCGACAAGCCGGGGAAGGGCGCTTTCTACGCGACCGCACTCGGCACCATTCTCGACCGCAAGGGGATCACGCATCTGGTGTTCGCGGGCGTGACGACGGAGGTTTGCGTGCAAACCTCGATGCGCGAGGCGAATGATCGCGGCTATGTGTGCCTGGTCGTCGAAGAAGCGACCGAGAGCTATTTCCCCGAATATAAAGCCGCGGCCTTGGCGATGATTCGCGCGCAAGGCGGTATCGTCGGACGTACGACGAAGCTCGCCGATCTGGAAAAGGCGTTGGCCTAGACGCGCTCGCCGCGGCTGGCGCATAGTGGCCGCGCCGTGTTCCTTCGGATCGGGACGTCCATGAACCCCGCGCGCCGCGAATTGGGCATCGAGGACATGAATCCGGGCGTGCCGCTCGATCCGGATATCGCGGAGATTTACGCGTATTGGTGCGCGCTAGCGCCCGACCGGCGTCTACCCGGCCGTCAGCATGTCGATCCCGCGGATATCCCCGCGCGGTTGCTGCCGTCGCTGTGGCTGCTCGACGTTCAGCGCGAACCGTTCCGGCTGCGCTATCGCTTGGTCGGCACGGCGATCGTCGAAGCGATGCGCGCCGATCCGACCGGCAAATGGCTCGACGATGCGCATCCGCATGTGAAGTCGCGCGCCGAGTTCTTCGAGCGTTACGCGCGCGTGGCGCACACGGGCATTCCCAGCCGGCGGCGCGGCATCGCGCAGCTTTGGATCCACGCGGATTTTCGCGAGATCGAAAATCTGATTCTGCCGCTGGCGAGCGACGGCACGAATGTCGATATCGTGATGGTGACGACCAAGCTGTTCCGCTACACGCCCGAGCGTCGCGCGTAAACGGCTCAGTGACCGCCGCCGCCCGCCGCGCGTTTGGGGCGCTGCATCAGCGGCGTTAACACCACCAGCAGCATGAACAGGAATGTGAGGGCGACGAACACGTCGCCCAGCGCCATCACGAAGGCTTGTTGATGCACCAGCCCCGCCATTTTCTTGATGGCGCCGCGCTCGGCGTCGCTGCCCAGGCGCGACAAGGCGCCGGTCATCAGCGCCAGCGTTTCCAGCGCCGATTGGCTCGACCAGGTCACCTGTTCGTGCAGGCGCTGGAGATGCAGATCGGTGCGGTCGTTGAGCACCGTGTTGATCAGCGCCAAGCCGACCGCGCCGCCGAGATTGCGGGTGAGATTGTAGAGCCCCGACGCGCCCTTCAGCCGCTCGGGCGGCAGCGAGCCGAGTGCGAGATTGTTGATCGGCACCATGCAGGTCATGATGCCGATGCCGCGCAGCATCTGCGGCACCAGCAATTCCCAGAAATCCCAATCGATCGTGATGGCCGAGGCTTGCCACGTGCCGGCCGAGAACATGATGAAGCCCGCCGCGATCAGCACGCGCGGATCGACCTTGGCGGTCAAGCGGCCGATGATCGGGGCGGTAAAGAACATGCACAACCCCGTCACGAACATCGCCTCGCCGATCTGCAACGGCGAGAAGCCGCGCACGCGCGCGAGATAGACGGGGTAAAGATAGGTGAGGCCGTAGAGGCCGATCCCCATGACGAAGGAGCAGATCGACGCGGCCGCGAAGGTGCGGTTGGCGAAGGCCGTTAGATCGACGATCGGGCGCGGGACGGTGAGATTCCGCCAAAAGAACGCCATGGCACCCAAAGTCGCGGCGCAGGCGGCGGTGACGATCAGATCGCTGCCGAACCAATCCTTCGCCGGGCCTTCCTCGAGCACGTATTCGAGCGAGCCCAAGAATACGGCCATTGCCCCCAGACCCAGCCAATCGAATCCTTCGAGCAGCGACAGATCGGGCCGGTCGAAATCGACCAGCACCCAAACGGCGATGGTGACGCAGATGCCGGGCACGATATTGACCAGGAACAGCCAGTGCCAGGAGAACAGGTCGGTGAGATAGCCGCCGACCGTCGGGCCGATCGTCGGCGCCAGCGTGGCGACGAGGCCGACCACGGGCGCGATCATCGACTGTTTGCTGCGCGGAAAGATCGTGTAGGCGGCGGCGAACACGGTTGGGATCATACCGCCGCCGATGAAGCCTTGCAGCGCGCGCCACACGATCATTTCCCCGATCGACGTGGATTGCGCGCACATGAAGCTCATCAGCGTGAAGCCGCCCGCCGACAGCGTGAAGATGATGCGGGTCGAGAAGGCGCGGCTCAAAAATCCCGACAACGGGATCATGATCACTTCCGCGATCAGATAGCTCGTCTGGACCCAGGAGACTTCTTCGGCGCTGGCGGACAAGCCCGCCTGGATTTCGGCGAGCGAGGCCGAAACGATTTGGATGTCCAGAATCGCCATGAACATCCCGAACACCATCGCGATGAACGCGGCGAGGCGTTTGGGATCGATGCGATCCTGGGCCGCGGGGGGCGCGGCGGCGGCGGCGATACTGGCGCTCATCGGATTGGCCTTATATGGCCCCGTTCATTTCGCGTTGTCGGCCCCGGCGGCGGTGATGTCTTTCGTGCGCACGTCGACGACGACCGACATCCCCGGCCGCAAGCGGCCTTCGCGCGCCACATCCGCGGGCAAGGCGATGCGCACGGGCAGACGCTGCACGATCTTGGTGAAGTTGCCGGTCGCGTTCTCGGGCGGCAGCAGCGAGAATTCCGCACCCGTGGCGGGGGCCACGCTCGCCAGATGGCCACGAATCGTGCGGCCGGGATAGGCGTCGATATGCAGATCGACATCCTGGCCGGGGCGCAAGGTCGCAAGCTGCGTTTCCTTGAAATTGGCCTGGATGTAGACGCCGTCGAGCGGGACGAGCGCCATCAGTCGCGTGCCCGGCTGCACGTATTGGCCGGGTTGGGCGGCGCGATTGCCGATCGTGCCGTCGAAGGGGGCGCGGATCACGGTGAAATCGAGATCGCGTTCGGCGCGCTGCAAGGCGGTGTCGAGTTCGCGGCGCTGGCTTTCGGCCTCGGTCTGCTGGGCGCGCAATACGTCCATCGCGGCGTTGGCCGCTTCCACACCCGCGCGCGCACCCGCCACGCCCGCGATTCCGCGGTCGCGATCGGCGCGCGCTTGATCGAACGTGGCGATCGACGCGTTGCCGGTGCGCGCGAGCGAGTCCGCGCGGGTGAAGGCGAGATTGGCGCGTGCCAGTTCGGCCTGCGCCGAGGCGAGCTGCGCCGTCGCCTGTTCGATCGACGCGCGCTGTGCGGCCGTCTGGCGGGCGAGGCGGGCGATGGTCGCGTCTTGCGTGGCGACGCGTAAGCGCGCCGCATCGACCGCAAGCTTGTAGTCGCCGTCGTCGATGCGCAGCAGCACATCGCCGGCCTTCACTTTGGTGTTGTCGGCGGCTTCGACGGAAGCGACGAGGCCCGAGACCTTCGCCGCGACGATCGATTGGTCGGCCTTCACATAGGCGTCGTCGGTCGAGACGATGTAGCGCCCATCGACATACCAGCCGTAACCCTTCCAGCCGCCGACGCCCAGCGCCACGGCCAGCACGGCCATCAGCACCAGACGCTTGCGATTTGGCGCGGCGGCTTTCGGGGAAGCCTCGCCATCGGGCCGCAACTTGGCCGCTTCGTTATCCATCTTCATTTGAACCGGTGAGGTGGGAATGAGGGGCGGCGTCTTGACAGGCGCGAGGAGGTCATTCAAATTGAACCGAACGGTTCGGTCAACAACTTTCCGCGGCATAGGTCCGTTGATGTCCACGCAGGTCGCTCAAATCACCGAGATCGCGGATACCGCAAAACGCCGTCAAATCATTGAAGGTGCAAGACAAATATTCATGCGCGACGGCTTCGACGGTGCCAGCATGAACGATATTACGCGCGCCGCCGGCGTGTCGAAGGGCACGGTCTACGCCTATTTCCCGTCGAAGGAGGCGCTGTTCGAGGCGCTGATTCGCGAGGACCGGCGCATCCAGGCCGAGCAGATCTGCCGGTTCTCCGCCGACGACGAGAATGTCGCGGAAGTCTTGCGCGAGCTCGCGCAGAACATCGTCGCGGCGGTGACGCGGCCCGGGCATATGGCGCATTTGCGCACAGTGATCGCGGCGGCGGCGAAGTTTCCCAGCATCGGCCACGCGTTCTACGAGGCGGGGCCGATGTACGGGGCGGGGCGGCTCGCGAGCTATCTCGATCGCCAAGTGTCGGCCGGACGTTTGCGGATCGACGACACGAAGCGCGCGGCGTTCCAGTTCATCGATCTATGCCTCTCGCGGCTGCTGAAGCAGATGTTGTTCTGCGTGATCGATACGCCCGATCCCGCCGAGACGGAGAAGGCGATCGATTCCGCAATCGCCATGTTCATGGCCGCTTACGGGCCGAAGCGCTGATCAGCGCCCCGCACCGGTCTGCATGCGCGCACTCCACGGGAACAACAGACGCTCCGCCAGCACCACGAGCTGGAACAGGATCATCGCCAGCAGCGACAACACGACGATGGCGCCATAGCCGACCGGCGTGTTGAAGAAGGCGAGCGACGAGGTCATCAGGAAGCCGAGGCCGCGATCGGCGGCAACGAATTCGCCGACCACCGCCCCGATGACCGACAGCGTGATCGCCATTTTCAAACCGGAGAACACGAACGGGATCGCGTAGGGCAGACGGATGCGCAGGAATTCCTTCCAGCGACTGGTCTGCAGCGAGCGCCCGAGTTCGAGCAATTCCTTCGGCGTGGCGCCGAAGCCGGTGGCGCTGCTGATGACCAGCGGGAAAAACGCGACCATGAACGTGATGACGATCTTGGGCAGCACGTTGGTGCCCAGCAGCAGCACCAGAATGGGCGCCAGCGCCACTTTCGGAATCGATTGCGACAGGATCAGCAGCGGATAGATCGCAGCACGCCCGAAGGCGGAAAGCGTGAGATAGGCGGCGAGCGGCAGCGACACGACGATCGACAACGCGAAGCCCGCGAGGATCGTGCCCAGCGTGGCGGCGGCGTGCATCGCGACCGTGTCGCGGATTTCCCACAGCGCCACGACGATGCGCTGCGGCGAGGGCAGGATATAGACCGGGATCGCGAAGATCTCGACCGCCAAGGCCCAGGCGACGAACAATGCCGCGACGACCGCCGCGGGCAGCAACGCCGCCGCGTTAAGCGGCTTGCGTCGCGCTTGGGGGCGCATGGCGGGACCCGCGATAGACGTGGGCGCGGATGCGCTTGGTTGCGGCCTGGAACTCATCGCGGGACTCCATGTCGAAATTGCGCGGCCGGGGCAGATCGATGCGCACGTCGTCGACGATGCGGCCGGGGCGCGCCCCCATCACGATCACGCGATCGGCGAGCATCACCGCTTCGGGCACCGAATGGGTGATGAACACGATCGCCTTGGGCTTGGCCGCCCACAGATCCAAAAGCAGCGCGCCCATCTCGTCGCGCGTCAGCGCGTCCAGCGCGGCGAAAGGTTCGTCCATCAGCAGTACGGCGGGATCGCGCACGAGACCGCGGCAGATCGCGACGCGTTGCTGCATGCCGCCGGAAAGCTCGTCCGGCATCCGGTTCTCGAAACCCGCAAGCCCGGCGAGGGCCAGCAACTCGCGCGCGCGCTTCTCGCCTTGCGGTCCGTATTCGTTCAGCATGCGCAAGGGGAACAGCACGTTCTCCAGCACATTGGCCCAAGGCAGCAATGTGGGCGCTTGGAAAACGAGACCGACATCGGCGGTCGGCTTCGTCACCTTCTCGCCGGCGATGCGGATACTGCCGGCGCTGGGCGTGACCAGGCCTGCGATCAACCGCAGCAACGTCGATTTTCCGCAACCGGACGGGCCGACGACGGCGACGAATTCCGTGGCGCCGATATCCAGCGAAACGCCCGAAAGGGCCGGGATCGGCCCTTCCGGGGTTTCGAATTGGTGCGAGATGAAGTCGAGTTCGATCACGAGCGGCCCGGCAGGAAGCGCGCGTCGATGAAGCTCGACACGTCGGGCGACTGCGTCAGCTTCTGCGCTTCCTTGACCGCCTCCCAGGTGCGCTTCAACTGATCCATGTCGAAACCGCCCAGGCCGACCTTCTGGCTCGTCTCGTTGAAGACGAAATCCATATAGGCGACATGGTTCAGCTTGACGCTTTCCTCCTTCAGTTCCGGATAGACCTTGGACAGGATCTTGGCCGTCTCGTCGGGATTGGCGCGCGACCATTGCCAGGATTTCGCGACCGCGCCCAGATAGCGCTTCAGCATATCGCCCTTGGTCGCCGCGGTCTGCTCGGTGACGAATTGGCATTCGCCGTAGACCTGCACGCCGTTCTTGGCCATCGGCATCGCATGCAGCGGCTTGCCTTGCGCGGTCGTCTCGGCGTTGCGCAGCGGGAACACGGTGCTGAAGCCGGGCATCGCGTCGACTTGGCCCGCGAGCAGCGTGGGCAGCAAGGCGCTGGCTTCCATATTCACGAAGGTGACGGAGGCGGGGTCGATGTTGTTCGCCTTGGCGAGCAGCGGGAAATAGACCATCAGCGAATTGCCGGGCGTGATTCCGACGCGCTTGCCGGCGAGATCCTTCACCGTTTTGATCGGCGAGGATTCGAGCGCCCAGAAGCCTTGCGGCGAATAGGAATACTCGGCGCTGATGCATTTGACCGGCAGGCTTTCGCGCACCCGGCCCAGCGCGACGACGCCGAGATCCGCGGTGCCGATCGTTGCCGCCCCGGTGACGATCTTCTTGACCGTATCGCCCGAGCCGAAGCCGCGCTGCATTTTGAGGTCGATCCCGACCTCCTTGAAGAAACCCTTTTCGATCCCGGCGGCCATATAGGCGTTCTCGCCCTGGATCAGCCAATTGGCTTGGAACACGACGCTGTCTTGCGCAAGGGCGGGGGCCGACACGGCCATGCAGGCCAAGGCGGCGGCGGTGACGAGTTTTTTCATCGGGGGCATCCCTGTTGGCTGGATCAGTAGGGCAGGTCGCCTTTGACCATCATGCGATGGATATGGCGCTTGTATTTTTGGTCGTCGAACAGCGTGCCGGTGTGCAGTGTGCAGCGATTGTCCCAAAGGACCAGATCGCCTTCGCGCCATTTATGGGCGAGCTGGAAGCGCGGCGCGGTCGCATACTCGACCAGGCGATCGACCAGCGCCTTGCCTTGCGCGCGATCCATACCGTCGATGCCCCACACCGTGCCCGTACCGATGAACAGCGATTTGCGCTTGGTCACCGGATGGGTGCGGATCAGCGGATGCTTCACGTCGGGCGTCAGCGCCTTCTGCGCCTCGGTCAGCGGGGCGCGATCGGCGCGCGTGGCCATCCAGCTTTGATAGGAATGGTGGATGCGAAGCCCATCGAGCGCCCGCTTCTCGTCCTCGGGCAAGGCCTCGTAGGCCGACGTCATATCGGCGAACAGCGTATCGGCACCTTCCGGCGGGCAGATCAGGCCGTAGAGCGCCGTCATCATCACCGGCGTTTCCTTGTAGGAAAGGTCGGTATGCCAGCCGATGCCTTCGTTATGGGCACCGATCTGCCGGCCGTTCTCCTCGATATTGGCGAGGACGTAGATCTCGGGAATGCCGGGCAGGGTGTATTGCAACAATGTATGCGTTTCGAGCGGGCCGAAACGCTTGATCGTGCTGCACAGCTCGGGCGGGCTCATGCGCTGGTCGCGCAGGCAGACGACCGAGTAGCGGTTGAACGCCGCTTCCACGGCCGCGAAGGACGCCGCGTCGGCGTCCTTCAGCTGTATGCCGGTGATTTCGGCCCCGAAGCCGTTGGCGTTGGGGGTAACGATCGGCGCGGGGGCTAAGGTGGCGGCGGCTTGCATCGCGGTCTCGATCCTTCCGGTGGTCGCCTCGGCACCGGTCGTAGAGGCAAACCCCGTGCCGGTCGGCGCTCCGAAACCGTGGCCGAGGCGAGCATCCCCCGAAAAGCATCGATTTAGGGACGCAGTGTTGCCTTTGAGGCACCGCGCGCCGATTGCGGCCGGTAAAGCCGGTCGAGCTCGGCTTGAAGCTCGCGGACCAAGAGATCGGCGAGCCCTTCCAGCGGCGCTTTGGTCCGCTGGGCCAGGATCAGCGATTGCGGCCGTGCGGCCAGCTCCTGAACCGGGATGAAGACGAGCTTGCGCTGACGCAGCTCCTCCGCCACGTCAACCTCGTTGAGGAAGGTGAGGTGCGGCGTCTCGCGCGCCAGCTTTTTCAAAAGATCGGTCGAGTTGCTTTCGAGGACCGGCAGGATTTCGGGCTGGGGCGGGATCAACTCGTCCAGGATCATCCGGATCGTCACGCTGGGATCGGGCAGGACCAGCGGATAGTCGAGACAATCGGCGAGGCGCAGCTTGGTCTCGCGCGCCAGCGGATGATCGGGGGCGACGACGGCGCCGAGCGGGCAGCCGACATCGGCGAGGACGCGCAAGCGCGGATGGCGCGGCAGGTTATAGGCGAGGACGAGATCGAGATCGCCGCTGAGCACGGCCGCGATCAGCATGTCAAGCGAGGCGTTGCGCACCGTTACGCGGATGAACGGATGCTTGGCGCGGAAATCGGCGATCACGGTCGACAGCAAGCCGCTGGCAAGGCCGCTGACCGTGCCGATCGCGACCTTGCCGTGGCGCAGACCCTTCAGCCCTTCGATGCGCCGGCGCAACCGGTCGTGATCCTTCAAAGTCTGGCGGACATGGGCGATCAGCATTTCGCCGGCGGCCGTCAAGCGAAGGCCGCGGGGGAGGCGTTCGAATAACGGCGCGCCGAGTTCGGCTTCCAGCGCCAGAAGCTGACGGTTGATCGCCGACGACGCCACGTTCAAACGCGCCGAGGCTTTGCGGATCGAACCCGCGCGGACGATCTCGTCCAGGTAACGCAGCATACGCCCGTGCAGCACGGCCAAGACTCCTTGTCGCGGACCAAGCCTACGTCATTCGCGCGCGGCGCGCACATGGTTAACGCAGCGTTGTGGTTAACGCACATTGAGGTTAACGGCACTTCAACCAAAGATAATCGGCGACGCACGCGGATTTTTCTTCGCCGCGCGAAACGGCATGCGTTACATATCGATACGCGTCCGATTCGTTTCGGCGGTTAGAATTCCCGCACTTCGACGATTTTTCCGAAATTTCATTATCCACGTACAGATTGTATTGATAGGTAAAAAATTCCTCTAAACCGAGTCTTGCCGGGTCGTTTCTTCCGCCGCGGCGTTTTGGGTTCCGAATCTTCCAAACGAATCAAGGCGGCGTAACTGGCAAGCGGTTTGCAGTTCCCTCGGCATAGAGATTTTGTTTTTCAAGCGTCGCGTTTTCTTCTGGAGTGATTGCCGATGTCGCTTTCCGCGGCACTCTATTCGTCGCTGAGCTCGCTGCTGACTTTGCAGCAGCAATCGCGCATCGCCTCGGCGAATGTCGCGAACGCGCAGACGGCCGGCTACACGCAGAAGCGGGTGAACCTGACCACGCCGGTCGTCCAAGGTTTGCCGAGCGGTGTGGCGATCGCGTCGATCACCCGCACGACCAACACGACGTTGCAGAACGAGTTGCTGAACCGCACGGCGGAATCCGCCGGGGCTTCGGTGCGCCAGCAGTATTTGCAACGCATCGGCTCGTTCCTGAACGTCGAAAGCGGCACGCCGCGTCTGACGTCGACCTATCAGGCCTTCCAGCAAGCGTGGAAGGACTACGAAGCCAATCCCGAGAACGCGACGCTGGCGCGCGCGGTGGTCACGCAAGGCTCGCTTCTGGCGGGGGAGATCAACAATCTCGCCGGACAGCCGCAGCAGATCGACGCGATGGTCCAGACGGATATCTCGCAGAACGTCACGCAGCTCAACCAGCTGGTCCGGCAGGCCTACGATCTGAATGCCCAGATCGTGAATCAATCGTCGTCCGGGCAGCCGATCGGCGATCTGCAGGACCAGATGGATCAGGTCGTCGCGCAGATGTCCAAGATCACCAAGGTGCAGATCTTGGGCACGGGCACGAATTCGCTGCAGATCGTCACGGCGGGCGGGCAGACTTTGGTTTCCGGCGCCGTGCCGCCGAATTTCAGCTACGATCCCAATTCCAATCAGATCCAAATGTCGGTGAACGGCGCGACGCAAAGCGTGCCGGCGTCGTCCTTCCCCGGCGGCCAGCTCGAATCCCTTATGCGCTTGCGCGCAGGGTTCGAAGCGCAAGCGTCGAATTCGAGCTATTCGCAAGGCGTGATGGCGTCTAGCGAGCCGGGCGACGGCGCCTTGCGCAAGTTCCAGAACCAGCTCGACGCGATCGCCAATCAGGTCGCCTATGCGGTCAACACCGCCTACAACAAAAGTGCCTCCTACGGCACGGAGCTGGCGGCGAATTTCTTCACCTATTCGAGCCTGCCTTATCCCGTGTCGAACACCACCGCGACGAATGTCGCGACTGGCGGGGCGACCGCTTCGACCACC
This sequence comes from Tagaea sp., assembly GCA_965228135.1. Classification (GTDB taxonomy): domain Bacteria; phylum Pseudomonadota; class Alphaproteobacteria; order CACIAM-22H2; family CACIAM-22H2; genus Tagaea. The sequence goes on along the minus strand of OZ245798.1, from coordinate 917,914 downwards.
GCCGGCGGCTTGACGGATACGGGTGCCGCGTTCGGGAATTATTCGCCCACGCCGACGAGCTACTACCGCGTGACGATCACCGACGGGCTCGGCAAGGGTTCCTCGGCGATCATCACCGGCAGCACGGGCAATTCGATCACCGCGCCGGGTTTGGCTGCAACCGACGCCACCAGCAAATATGTCATCCAGCAGGTCACCGGGCCGCTGATGTCGAACGCCACGACCGCGGCGACGACGACCAGCCTGACCGACACGACGAATTCCTGGACGCCCAATCAATTCGCGCCCACGGCGGCGGGTGTCGGTTATCAAGTGCGCATCGTGTCGGGGCCCGGCGCGGGGCAGATCGCCGCGATCACCGGCAACACGGCGGATACGTTGAACTTGAACCCGCCGTTCACCTCCGCGCCGGGGGCGGGCAGCGTCTATGTGATCGAGCCCGCCTACGGCAATAATCCGTCGGCGGCGTCGATGTTGCAGGTCAATCCGGCCCTCGCCAATGGCGGCACGAAGGCGAAAGCCGGTGCGGCGGGCGATATGTCGGCGGCCCTCAACAACGCGACCGCCACGACGTTCGACAGCATTCCGATGCCGACGGGGGCGGGTGCGCTCAACAATACCGGCATCGTGCAAGGTTCGCTGACGATCGCCAACACGATCGGCTCGACCGTGTCCTACACGGCCTGGAGCATCGCCGACGCGCAGAACACCGCGACCTATAACGATGCGCTGCGATCGCAGACGAACCAGACCTATCTCAACACGGTCGGTGTGTCGGTCGATCAGGAAATGGCGCATCTCGTCACGCTGCAAAACGCGTATCAAGCCTCGGCCATGGTCCTTCAGACCGTGCGCACGATGATGGATACGCTGATCAATCTCGGAAGGAACTGACCATGACGGCCGGCATCACCAGCCTCGCGCAGCTTCTGGGCATCCAGCGCAATATCTCGACGCAGACGACCGAATTGAGCGAGCTGCAAAAGGAACTATCCACGGGGCGCAAACGCGACGGCTTGATCGGCGTGGCGCTCGCGTCGTTCCAGCAGACGGGGCTCGCCTCCGATACGATTCGATATCAGCAATATCGCCAGACGACGGTGCAGGCGACGATCTATACCCGCGCGATCGACGCCACGCAGTATCGCACCGATCTTTACGCGCAATCGCTGACCTCGCTGCAAAGCATCGCCAGCGATATGAATTCGGAGCTGCTGAAGACCCAATCGACTACGCCCGCGACCTATTCGGTTCAGATGGCGCTGGTCGACGGCGCGCTCAACCGCATCCAGTCGATCCTGAATACCAGCGACGGGCAGCGTTATATCTTCGCCGGCACGGCCTATTCGACCGCGCCGATGAAGAACCTGACCGGCCTCGACACGGCGGCCCTGGCCACGGGCGTCAACGATTTCGCCGCCAGCACCAATTCCCCGCCGCGTAACGCGACCTATGCCAACGCGGTGCAAACGATCCCGTTCACCGCACCGGTCAACGCCGCGCAATTCGCGGGCGACGGCAATGCGAACGTGCCAGGCTATATCGATGCGAGCCTGGATACGGCCGCCCCTTCGACCGCCAACGGGCAATGGGTCTATTCGCAGACCAGCGTGTCCGTGGCCGACGGGATGAACGTCGATTTCGGGATCAACGCCGCCAATGGCGCGTTCCAAAATCTCGTCAACGGCCTGCGGAACTACAAGATGGCGCTGCGCTGGGCGCAGAACACGCCGAACACCTATCTGCAAAACGATCCTTCCGGCAACGCGCAGCAATATCTGGCGCAGGCCCAGGCGCAGATCCAGCAGGCGATGAAGGATATCGCCAACCTGTCCGGCACCAACGGCGCCAACCAGGCGATGCTGAAGGATATGCGCGCGATCCAAGAGGATACGGCGACCGCCGGAACGATTTCGGCGGACAAGATCGTCGCCGTCGATATCGGCGAGGTCGGCACGCGCATCAAAGGCGTTCAAGCCTCGCTCGAAGCCACCTACATCACCACCCGCGATATTTTGAATCTCAGCCTCGCGAAATTTTTGTCCTGACGATAAGGAGTCCAAGCATATGGCAACCGTCGCAATGAATTCCGCGATCAGCGGTCTGAACGCCTTCCAGACCGCGATCAATTACATTTCCGACAACGTCGCGAACTCGGCGACGATCGGCTTCAAGCGCATCGACGCGAATTTCTCTTCCTACGTCTCCGCCTCGTCGCAGCGCTTCTTCAATCCGGGCGGCACCACCGCGACGCCGAAATTCGTCAACTCACTCGGCGGGCCGATCATCCAAGACGCGTCGCCGACCTCGATCGCGGTGACCGGTTCGGGCTGGCTGCCCGTGCAGGACGGGTTCACCTCGGCGTCCGGATTGTCGACGAACAACGTGCGCCAGTTCACCCGTCGTGGCGATTTCACGCTCGACCAGAACAACTACTTCGTGAACGGGGCGGGCAAGTATCTCTATGCGCGTTCGGTGCCGCGCCCGACGACGGCCACTCCGAATCCGCAACCCAATCAAGGGCCGCTGGTGCCGGTGCAGATCAACAAGGATCAGATGCCGGCCTTGGCGTCGACGCTGGCGAATTACGCGGCGAACATCCCCTCCAACGCCGCGGCGGGGACCGTCTACAACGGCGGCACGATCACCATCACCGACGCGAACGGCAACGCGCAGCCGATGACCGTCACCTGGTACAATCGTTCGGCGTTGGACGGGACGGGCACGCTGCCCGGCGTGACGGCGGGGGCCTCGACCGGCACCAACGCGATCGGTGCTTCGGCCGCCGGCACGGCGCCGCAATGGCGCGCGGTGTTGAGCGTGCCGACGAGTTCGGGCAACGGCACGGAATCGATCGCGCTCGATTTCTCCTTCGGCACGACGACGACGACCGCGGGGCAGCTGACGGGGATCACCGTGGCGGGCAATACGTCGCCGGCCGGCCAGTTCGGCGCGACGGTCACCGCCGGGACGGGGCAGGTGGTTTTGAGCTACAGCGCGCCGGGCTTGGCGGCCGCACCCGCGCAGACCATCAATGCCGAGTTCGGCGCGCCGAACGGCACCGCCGGTCAGCCGTCGCAGTTGAACGTCGCGGGGGCGGGCACGTCGCAATACGGCGGCACGTCGATCTCGCTGTCGACCGCCACCGCCAACGGTTACTCCGCGGGCACCTATACCGGTGTCGGCATCGATGGCGCCGGCAACATCTACTCGACCTATTCGAACGGCCAGCGCTTGGTCCAGTACCAGATCGCGCTCGCCACGTTCAACGACCCCAACGGTCTCGTACGCCAGAACGGCGAGGCCTTCCTCGACTCGCCCGAAGCCGGCTTCGTCGGCTATCAGGCGCCGGGGACCGGGTCGGCCGGCGGCATCAGCGCCAATTCGCTGGAGAACTCCAACGTCGATATCGGCGCAGAGTTCACCAAGATGATCGTCGCGCAACGCTCCTATTCGGCGAACGCCCGCATGATTACGACGGCGGACGAGATGCTCCAGGAAGTGGTCAACCTGAAGCGTTAGTAACCGAGTAACGACCGTTTCGGCTCCAACTTGGGCCGCCGGTTCGCCGGCGGCCTCTTTTCTTTTACGGGGGGCTGTAAATCGCCCCGGCCATGCCCCACATTCGGTGAAATCTTTCGTCCGGGGACAGCGAACACATGACCAGCAAACTCTTCTCGCCGCTCAAGCTCGGCGGGCTCGAACTCGCCAACCGAATCGTCATCGCGCCGATGTGCCAATACAGCGCCGTCGACGGCAGCGCGTCGGATTGGCACATCGTGCATTTGTCCAACATGCTGCAATCGGGCGCGGGGGCGTTCATCCTCGAAGCGACGGGCGTCGAAGCCGTAGGCCGCATTTCGAATGGCTGCCTCGGTCTTTATTCCGACGCGAACGAGGCAGCGTTGGCGCGCGTCCTGAAGATCGTGCGCCCCTATTCGAAAATGCCGGTCGGCGTGCAGCTCGGCCATGCCGGGCGCAAAGCCTCGACGCAAATTCCCTGGCTGGGCGGCGGCGGGTTGAAGGCGGGGCAAAATCCCTGGCCGACGATCGCCCCTTCGGCCCTCGCGTTCGATGAAAATCACGATACGCCGAGCGCCATGGGTACGACGGAGATGGCGCGCGTCAAGCAGGCTTTCGCCGATGCGGCCAAGCGCGCATTGCGTCTCGGTCTCGATCTGATCGAGTTGCACGGTGCGCACGGCTATTTGCTGTGCCAGTTCCTGTCGCCGATCGCCAATAAGCGCACGGACCAGTATGGCGGTTCGGCCGCCAATCGCGCGCGTTTCCCGCTGGAAGTCTTCGACGCTGTACGTGCCGTATGGCCGAAGGATAAGGCTTTGGGCGTGCGTCTCAACGGGACCGATTGGCGCGAGGACGGCATCACGGTCGACGAAGCCGCCGACTTCGCCGCCGAGCTTGCCAAGCGCGGCAGCGATTTCGTGCACGTCACCTCGGGCGGCAATGGCGCCGCGACGATCCCGCTGGGCGCGGGCTATCAAGTGCCGTTGGCGGAGAAGGTGCGCGACCGCGCCAAAATTCCGACCATCGCGGTCGGCTTGATCACCGATCCCCAGCATGCCGAGAGCATTCTGGCGGAAGGCAAGGCGGATGCGATCGGTATGGCGCGCGGCATCCTCAACGATCCGCGCTGGCCGTGGCATGCGGCGGTGGCCCTGGGCGAAAATCCGCCGGGCGTGGCGCCGCAATATCAGCGCGGCGCGCCGCGACCCGCGCGTTGACATGCGTTGGAATCGAAACGCGGCAACGCCGATCGGCGTTGCCGCGTCGCGAGACCTTTAAAGCGACTGACCGGCGGCCTTTTCCAGCGCAGCCCAGATCTCCGGTTTGAACTTCGCTTTCCATTCCGTGTAGAAGCCCTTGTCGATGAGCTTCTTGCGGAAGCCGCCGACGTCCGGATTGGTGAAAACGACTTCCTTCGACACGAGCGTCTCGGTCGATTTCTTCTCGTCGGCGATCAGCCGTTCGCGGACGCGCGTGGCGGCGGCGTTCACTTCTTCGAGAACGACGTCGTATTGCGGCTTCGACAGCTTCTTCAGGAAGGCGGGGTTCATCGTCAGCCAGAATCCATCCCACATGTGGTTGGTCATGGCGACGCAGCGCGAGACTTCGTAGAGCTTGGAATTGACCAGCACGTTGAGCGGACATTCCACGCCGTCGACGATCTTGGTCTGGAGTGCGGGGTAAACTTCCGAGAAGTTCAACGGCGTGGGCAGCGCGCCGAGTGCCCGGAACAGCCCGACATAAAGCGGGCTTTGCGGCACGCGCAGTTTGACGCCGTTGAGGTCGTCGACCTTGTCCACGCGCTTCGTCGTGGCGGTCTGCCGGAAGCCGAGGTCGAGAACCCGGCCGAACGGCTCCAACCCCATCGCGCGCAACTCGTTCTTGATGAGATCGCCGAGCGCCCCGTCCATGGCGTTCCACACGGTCTCGAACTTGTCGAAGGCGAAGGGAATGCCGCTGATCGCCGCGTTCGGCGCGACATTGGCGAGCACGGCCGACGTCAGATAATAGCCTTCGACGGCGCCCGAGCGGATCGGGCCGATCATGCTCGTACCTGCCCCCAGCGCGCTGTTCGGGAACATCGCGATCTCGACGGCGCCGGAGGTCCGTTCCTTGATCCGGTTGCCGGCCGTCAGGATTTCGGCGACCGTCGGATCGGTCAGCGGGCCGTCGGTGCCGATGCGGAACGTGAATTCCGCCGCATGCGCGCGTCCGGTGCGCAGAATTCCGGGTGCCGCGATTGCGCCGATCGCACCGGCTTTCAAGAGTCTTCGTCTGGTGAACATTGGGGTTTCCTCCCTCGATTTCCGCGAATGTTTGGCGTGGCCGAAAAACTCAGAGAATTCGGGTTGTCGTTATCGGCAGCGCCGCGATGATGACGAGCCCAACGAGAAGGGCGGCGAGATAGACCATGAAAGGCCGCATGCCTTCCTTGGGATCGACATTCGAAACCGCGCAGGCGATGAAGTAGCCCACGCCGAAAGGCGGCGTGAACAAGCCGATCCCCATGGCGAAGACGGTGACGACCGCATAGTGAACCGGGTCGATCCCCAGCGGCGCCGCCGCGGGGAAAAGGAGCGGTGCGAAAAGCACCATCGCGGGCAAACCTTCGAGTGCCGCGCCCAGCACGATGAACAGAACGATCGAGATCGCCATGAAGCCGGCCGCCCCGCCGGGAACCGAGAGTGCGAGTTGCGCCACTTGCTGCGAGAAGCCCGATTGCGCCAGCGCGAAGGACATGCCGGTCACGCCGGCGAGTACGAGCAGAATGGAAGCGGTGAGCGACGCGGAATCGACGCAGGATATCCAGAACCGCCGCAGGAAAGTCGGCAGCGCCTTATAATTCGCGACAAGGCCGAGGATGACGGCGTAGGCGACGCCGATCGTCGCGACCTCCGTCGCCGTCGCGATCCCTTCGACCACGGCGCTGCGGATGATGAACGGCAAGGCGATGGCGGGCAGCGACGTCACCAGCAGTGTGAGGATTTCCGCCAGCGATGCCCGTGCCCGGGGCGCGTGATGATCGTTCCGGCTGCGGAAGAACACGACGATACATAGAATGACCGCCATGACGATCGCGGGAAGAAGTCCGCCGGCGAACAAGGCTTGGATCGAAACGGTCGTGACCGAACCGATCGCGATCAGAACGATGCTCGGCGGGATCGTTTCGGATTGGATGCCCGTCGCGGTCAAAAGCGCCACGGCATCGCCGGGGCTATGCCCGCGTTTGCGCATTTCGGGCAGCAGCGACGGTGCGACGGCGGCCATGTCGGCGGCTTTCGATCCGGAAATGCCCGACATCAGGAACATCGCGATGATCATCACGTAGTTGAGGCCGCCGCGCAGATTGCCGACCAGCAATCCCAGAAAGCCGACCAGCGCCTTGGCCATTCCCGTGATGCCCATCAGCGAGCCCAGCAAGATGAATCCCGGGATCGACAGCATCAGGATCGAGGTCAACCCGGCTTCCATGCGCGCCGCGACGACGGAAACCGGGCTGAGGCTCGCGAGGCCCATATAGCTGTAGGTCGACAGCAGAAACGCCGCCGCGATGGGAAAGCCGGAGAGAATGCTGCCGCCCAGGATCACGACGAAGAAAACGATCAGATTGAGCTTGCCGATCTGCGGGGTGATGGCGCCGCCCACGAAAGCGATCGCGCCGAACGCCGCGACCACGAGGATGGCGGGCAGCAGGACGTCCTTTTTCGGCGTGCCGACGAATTTGACGAGCGCCATGAAGGTCAGCGCCGCGCAGCCGACCGGGATCGCCGCACCTTGATAGAACATCGATATGTCGAGGGCCGGACTGCCGATGATGGCGCCGTCTTCCGCGTGGACGATTCCGGGATGGATCAGCGCGCCGAATACGACGATCTCGCCCAGATTGGCCGCCATCTCCAGAATTTTGCGCGTGCGTGGCTTGGCCAAGCCGACGATGAGCGTCATCGCCATGTGTTGGGACCGATGATACGCGACGATGGAACCGAAGATCGTCAGCCAAATGAAATTGAGCGCGACCAGATCGTCGATCCAGGTCAACGGATAATGCAGCACATAGCGCGACGTGATACTGGCGAGCAGGAAGAGGCAGATGGAAAGCATGAGCAGACCGGAGACGATCTCGCTCGCCGCCACGAGGTGGTCGCGCGACTTGTAGAGCCAGCCCGACGCTCTCTCATCGCCGATCTCCTTGCCCAGAAGTCCTTCACGCATCTTGTCTGTTCGCTCCTGTTTCGGAAGATTCGTTTTTTTGCGTCGCGCGCGCGGGCCGCCTTGGGGCGTCGGGCGGCGGTCTCGGCGAAGCGAGTCCGGCCATGGTCGTCCTTCCAGTAAGTCTCCCGCAGCGTGCCAAACCGCAATTCAGGAATGTTCGGTTTTCTTCTGGTGAAATTGGGGTTTTGCCCGAATTTCAGGCGCTTGGCGCCTTCGACGCCGGTACCGGCGAATTTCAATGTTTGAAATCAGGCCGCAAGGGGATGGAGGGGCAGGCCCGCCGGGCTATGATCCGGGCGCATTCAATCGCCGATGCCAGCCTGACGGAATCTAGGGAATGGTTTCCACCGCCGACGAGCCGCCTTTAGTCGACACGCATTTTCATATCTATACGACCGACCTGCCGTTGGCGCGGGATTCTTGGTACAAGCCGCCCGAAGATGCGGGCGCCGATCGGCTGATCAAACTGCTCGACGATCACGGCATCACGCTGGGCGTCGTCGCCGCGGCCAGCTTGCATGGCGAATATAACGATCACGTGCGGGACGCGTTGCGCCGCCATCGCCGGCTGCGGGCGACCGCAATCGTTTCGCCGGATATCAGTATCTACGAACTCGAGCGCATGCGCGACGACGGCTTCGTCGGCATCCGGCTGATGTGGCGATTGCTCGACAACCCGCCCGATATCACGTCGCCCGAATATCGCCGTCTGCTGCGGCGCGTCGCCGATCTCGGCTGGCATGTCCATGTCATCGAGCGGCCCGACCGGCTGCCGACGATGATGAAGGAAATCGCCGACGCGGGCGCGCGCCTGGTCATCGACCATATGGGATTGCCGGAATCCGGCGAAGGGCTGAACGATCCCGGCTTTCGCCATGTGCTGGCGGCCCTCGATCGCGGCAAGACATGGGTCAAGCTCTCGGCCGGCTATCGCTTCGTGCCCGCGTCGTCGGCGCCGCTCTATGCGCACGAGCTCGTGCGCAGGACCGGCGGCGAAAGGCTCGTCTGGGCCAGCGATTGGCCGTTCGCGGCGTTCGAGAACAAATTCACCTACACCGAAGCGGTTGCGGCCCTGTCCGAGTGGGTCCCCGATCCCGCCATTCGCCGCCGTATCGGCGGGCGCAACGCGCTCGAACTCTATTTCAAATAAGCGCGTTCTCAGGCGCCGAATTCGCGCAACTGACCGACGACCAGCACGTGCTGGCCCTGGCGGACGGGCGCACGCCAGGCTTGCGCGATCACCACGCCGTCCACACCGGCCCGGATCGGCTCGGGCGCTAGGTCGATGCGCTCGAAATCGTGCAGCAGGCCGATCGTCTCGCCCTTGCGCACTTCAGCGCCGCAATCGAAGAGCGGCTCGTAGAGGCCGCCGAACGGGGCGGGGACGAAGCATTCGCGATCGACCATCTCCGCGCGGCGCTGCGTGCCGTCGGCATGTGCGCCGATCTTCTCGATCTTACCGTCGAGCTGGCCGTGATGGATCGCGGCAGCAAGCACGCCTTGGCGCGCGTAGCGCACGCCGGCGGGCTGGAGCGCTTCGCCCCAACCCAGCTCGCAGCCCACGGTGATCTTGCCCATCGCTTCGGCTTCGCTGGTCAGCAGGCCCGGCGTTTCGTTCTGATAGGTGATGACCAAAGGGGTCGCGAACCAGCGCGCCGTATCCTCGATCGCCTTGCCTTGTACGGGATCGGGGATCGGATGGAAGCTCGCGCACGGAATGAAGCGCGCGATCTGGCCGCCGGCGTGAAGATCGAGCACGACATGCACGCGCGGAAAGATCGTCTCGCGCACGAGGCGCGCGATTCGATGGGTGATGCCGCGCCGGCCCGGCTCGATCCCGGCCCCGGGAATGAAGGCACGGTTGAGATTGACGCCGTCGTCCTGCGTCGAATCGCGCGTGCCCGCCATGAACGCGGCGACGTTGAGCACGGGGACGAGCACGATGCGGCCGCGCACGCGCGCGATATCGATCTCGCCCGATAGTTTTTTGATCGCGACCGGGCCTTCATATTCGTTGCCGTGATTGGAGCCGAACGCGACCAAGCCTTGGCCCGGCTTCGCTTCCGGCCCGACGAACACGGTCAACGGGATCAGGTGGTCGCCCCAGATCGAATCGTGATCGAGCGCCACGTGATAATCGCGCCGTCCGGGCGTGTCGAAATCGATCTCGGCGGGGCGGACGATCAGACGGGTCGCGGTCATCTTCTCGCTCCTCAATTCACGCGATGCGCGGCGATGAATTTCTCGTCCACCGTCACGCCGATATCCACCGTATCGGGAATGGCGAGAAAGCCGTCGGCGTCGAGCTTGAACGGCGCATGGGCGATGCCGCCGGTGAGCGCGCTTTGGCTGACGTTGAATTCGACCAATGGCGCTTCCTTCAGCGTCGACAGGAATTGCAGGCTGTGGCCGGTCAGCAGATGCGTCAACCACGAATGCGTGACGAGCTCGATCCCGGCTTTCTCGGCCATACGCGCGACGTCCAGCGCCACGGTCAAACCGCCGCAGCGCGTGAGGTCGGGCTGGATCACGTCGACGGCACCGCAGCCGATGAAGCGCTCGAACTCCCAGCTCGTCGCGACTTGTTCGCCGGCGGCGAGTTTCACGGGGCTTTCCTTGCGCACGGCGGCGTAGGTGTCGAACTGCTCCGGGTGGATGAAATCCTCGACCCAATAGACCTTGTATTCGGCGAGCCACGCGCACAAACGCAGCGCTTGATCGCGGGTGCGCGGGGCCCAGCGTTCGGGCTTCGCCCAGCCGGCCGGATACCAGCCGGGATCGACCATCAGCAGCCGATCGGGGCCCAGCGTATCGCGCGCGGCGGCGACCAATTCGCGGTCGCGGCCTTCATCCTCGCCGAACACGCCCCAGCCGAACTTCACCGCCGTGAAGCCCTTGTCGATATAGCCCTGCGCCGCGTCGCGCATCCCGGCGGGGGTGGCGCGGAACAAGGTGGAGGCATAGGCGCGGATACGGTCGCGCTTGCGTCCACCCAGCAAAGCCGCCAGCGGCTTGCCGGCCGCTTGCGCCTTGATCGACCACAGCGCGTTGTCGATCGCCGACATGCATTGGATGGCGATGCCGCGCCGCCCGTAATAGGCGCTGCCGACATAGAGTTTGTTCCAGATGCGCGTCGTATCGGCCGGGTCTTCGCCGATCAGCAAATCGCCCAGCGCCTTGAAGCCCAGGATCGACATGCCGGGCCCGCCGATGATCGCGGCGGCGGCGGAGGCGAGGGTTTCGATATCGCCCCAGCCGACGAGGCCGTCGTCGGTCGTGATCTTGACGATCAACTGCCAATCGCCGTTGTCGACCGCTTCCTCGCCGCCCTGCGTGGCGACATAGGTCTGTTCGCCCCGCAGCAGGATCGGGTCGACGGCGACGATCTTCATTTCTTCTCTCCCAGCTCGCCCGCGTAATGGCAGGCGACGACGTAGCCTGGCGATGTTTCGCGCGGGCGCGGCGCTTCCGTCCGGCATTTATCTGTCGCGAAGGCGCAGCGCGGATGGAAATGGCAGCCCGCCGGCGGGTTCAACGCCGAGGGCACGTCGCCGCGCGGGATCGCTTGCGTGCGGCGCAAACGCGGATGGGCGGCGGGCACCGACGCCAGCAGCATGCGCGTATAGGGGTGCTGCGGCTTGGCGAACAGATCGGCGACCGCGCCGATTTCGACGATACGGCCCAGATACATGACCGCGACGCGCTGGCAGAGATGCCGCACGACCGCGAGATCATGCGCGATGAAGAGATAGGCGAGGCCGAGTTCCTTTTGCAGATCGCTCAGCAGATTGACGATCTGCGCCTGGACCGACACATCCAGCGCGGAGACGGGCTCGTCGCAGACGATCAGCTTCGGGCCGGGCGCCAGTGCGCGCGCGATGCCGATACGCTGGCGCTGCCCGCCCGAAAACTCGTGCGGATAGCGCGAGATATGCGCCGGCGGCAGGCCGACGAGTTCGAGCAATTCGCGCGCTTTTTTTGCGCGCGCGGCACCGGCAAGACCGCCTTGCACGACCAGCGGCTCGGTCACGATCTCCTCGACATTCATGCGCGGATCGAGCGAGGCTTGCGGATCCTGGAAGACGATCTGCATCGACCGGCGCAGCTGGCGCAGCTCCGCCGTGCCCAGCGACAATACGTCTTGGCCGTCGAATTCGACCGTGCCCGAGCTGGGCTCGATCAAGCGCAAAGTCAAACGCCCGGTCGTCGATTTGCCGCAGCCGCTTTCGCCGACCACGCCCAACGCTTCGCCCGCGTGAAGATCGAACGACACGCCGTCGACCGCGCGCACGCGGCCGGTTTCGCGCGTGAAGATGGCGCCGCCCTTCACCGGGAAATGCTTGGCGAGATCGCGGACGCGCAAAAGGGGTGTCGTCGTCGTCATGCGGCTTGCCAATTCTTGGTCGCGTCGGTGCGCCGGCAGGCGGCGCGATGGCCGGCGGCGAGGGCGATCTCGGCGGGCCGCGCGGCCGAACATTCGGCGTCGGCGAATGTGCAGCGCGGGGCGAAACGGCAGCCGGGCGGCGGCGCGGCCGGATCGGGCAGCGAGCCCGGAATGGTGCGCAGCCGCGTCTCCGTCTGCGCGAGGGTAGGGGTGGCGCCGAGCAAACCTTGCGTATAGGGATGGCGGGGCGCGTCGAACAGGGTTTCGATCGGCGCTTCTTCCGCCACGCGGCCCGAATACATCACGACCACGCGGTCGGCGAACTCGGCGATCACGCCCATATTATGGGTGATCAGCAGCATCGCCATGCCGGTTTCGCGCCGCAGATCGTTCAGCAGGTCGAGCAACTGCGCTTGCACCGTGACGTCGAGCGCCGTGGTCGGCTCGTCCGCGATCAGCAGCTTGGGATCGCAGGCGAGCGCGATGGCGATCATCACGCGCTGGCGCATGCCGCCCGACAACTGGTGCGGATAATCGTCGAGCCGGCGCGATGCCGACGGAATGCCGACGCGATCGAGCATCGCGATCGCGCGTTTGCGCGCGGCTTCGTTGCCCAAGCGCTCGTGCAAGCGCAGGCTTTCGGCGATCTGTTCGCCGATGGGAAAGACGGGGTTGAGGCTCGTCATCGGCTCCTGAAAAATCATGCCGATGCGCTTGCCCCGGATGCGGCGCAGTTCTTTGGGCGGCAGTTTCAAAAGATCGCGCCCTTCGAACGTGGCGCTGCCCGCCAGCACGCGCGCGGGCGGTGTCGGCAGCAACCCCAGAATCGATAGGGCGGCCACGCTTTTGCCCGAGCCGCTTTCGCCGATCAGCCCGACGGCTTCGCCCGCGCGCACGTCGAAGCTGACGTCGTCGACGGCGATCGTGCGCCCGCTTTCGGTCGCGAAGGCCGTGGTCAAATTCCGGACGCTGAGCAACGCCTCGCTCACGGCTACTCCTGTTGGATCTTCATGCGCGGGTCGAGCACGTCGCGCAGACCGTCGCCCAGCAGATTGAGGCCTAGCACCGTGATGGCGATGGCGAGGCCCGGCACGACCGTCAGCCACCAGGCTTCGCGGATATAGGACCGGCCTTCGGAAATGAGGATGCCCCAGCTCGGCACGGTCGGCGGCGCGCCGAGGCCCAGGAAGCTCAGCACCGCTTCCGACAACACGGCATAGGCGAAGACGAAGCTGAGCTGCACCAGCAGCGGCGCCATGCAATTGGGCAGGATATGCCGCGTGAGGATATACCAATCGTTGGCGCCCGCCGCGCGCGAGGCGTGGACATAGTCGAGTTCGCGCACGACCAACACGCTCGCACGCAAGATGCGGGCGGTGCGCGGGATATACACGACGGCGAGCGCGATGACGGCCGTGCTGGTCGATGGGCCCAGGATCGCGGCGATGCCGATCGCCAACAGCACCGACGGGAAGGCCATCAGCGCGTCGGAGAGGCGCATCAAGGGATTGTCCAGCGCGCGGAAATAGCCGGCGAGCGCCCCCAGCGTTACGCCGAACACGGCGTTGAGCATCACCACCCAAAAGCCGATCTCGATCGACAACCGGCCGCCGTAGAGGACGCGCGCGAACATGTCGCGGCCCAGATTGTCGGTGCCGAACCAAAATTCGGCCGACGGTTCGCGAAAGCGCATCCGAATTTGCATCCGGTTGGGTTCGTACTGGGCGATCAGCGGCGCCAAGAGGATGGCGAGGAACACGAATGCGACCAGCACCGCGCCCGCGACGAAGGCGCGGTTGCGCAGCAGCTTGCGGCCCGTGCGTCGCGCATGGGCGGGGAACAGCGTCAAGGCGAGATCAGCCATCGCGATCCACCTGCACGCGCGGATCGAAATAGGCGTAGAGCATATCGGCCAGCAGATTGAGCAGCATCAGCGCGGCCGCGACGAACAACAACCCGCCTTGGATCATCGGATAGTCGCGGCGCAGGATGGCGTTGCCGAGCAGGGCGCCCATACCGGGGATGGTGAAGATCGTTTCGATCACGATCGAACCCGAGATGAGTACCGAGAAGATGAGGCCGACGACCGTGACGATCGGGATCATCGCGTTGGCGAGCGCGTGCTTCATCACGACGACCCATTCGGGCAAGCCCTTGGCGCGGGCCGTGCGCACGTAATCTTGGCGCAGCACTTCCAGCATGGCGGAACGGGTGATGCGCGCGAGCAGGCCGATCTGTAGCATCGCCAGCGCCGCCGCCGGCATCGTGGCGGTGCGCAAGAAGCCGACGATGCTGTCGGCCGGATCGACGAAGCCGCTGGTCGGCAGCCAGCCGAGATGGACGGAGAACACGACGATCATCACGAGGCCGAGCCAGAAATTCGGCAGCGACACGCCGATCAAGGCGAGCGTCGTCGCGACTTGATCGACCCAGGTATTGTGCCGCAAGGCGGCGATGATGCCGGTCGCGAGGCCGAAGATCAGCGTCAGCAGCATCGCGTAGGCCGACAGCCACAGCGTCGCGGGCAGGCGTTCGATGATGGCGCTGGTGACGGGTACGTTCAGCAGCAGCGAATTGCCCAGATCGCCATGCAGCAGATTCCAATAGAACGCGCCGAGCTGGACATGGAACGGTTGATCGAGCCCGAGATTGCGGCGGATCTGATCGATCTCCGCCGCCGTCGCGTTCGTGCCGCCCATGACCACGGCCGGATCGCCGGGGACGAGCTTGATCATCCCGAACGCGATCAGGCTGACGATCGCCAGGATGGGGATCGTGTGCAACAGACGTTTGAGGGCGAAAGCGAGCATTTGCGAGGCGTAAGGGCGGGACCGGCCGATGGAAACCGGCCCCGCTTGCTTTCGTTACGGCCGGATCCAAACGTTCGAGAACCGCGTGTTGAAGTAGGGCACGTAGTTCTCCACGTTCGCACGCACGGCCTGGGTCTTCGGCGCGACGCCGAAGGGCACGGCCATCACCTGATCGAGTGCTATGCGTTGCGCGCGCGCGAAGGCGGCTTGGCGCTGGGCGAGATCGGGGGCCGTGTTCACTTGGTTGAACGCGGCCATATAGGCCGGATCGACCTTGTTGTCCTTCGGCTTGTAGACCGGGTTCGGCTCGGCCATCTGACGCAAGGTCTGCGGCCCGCCGAGCGCGATCACCGTGATCCAGCCCGTGTAGAAGAAGTTCCAGCCTTGGGTTTCGCGCTGGCTCTTCTGCAACGCGGCCGGCCAGTCGAGCACTTCGAGCTCGGCGTTGATGCCGGCGGCCTTCAACTGTTCGGCCATCACGAGCGAGGTGTTGTACATGACCGGGAATTGGCGATTGGTCAGCAGCACGACCTTTTCGCCCTTGTAACCGGCTTCCTGCAACAACTGGCGCGCCTTGGCCGGGTTCTTCTGGTTCAGCAGTTCCTTGCCCGCATCGGTGAAGTACTGCATGCCCGGATATTGGAAGCCGGTGTTCAGCTTGTATTGGCCCTCGGTCGCGGCTTCCATGATCTCGTCGAAATTCATCGCGGCGAGGATCGCTTGGCGCACCTTGGGATTGTCGGTCGGCGGGGCCGACCAGTTCGGATAGGTGACGTTCATCCAGAACGTTTCCAGGCGCGCGAGCTTGATCGCCTTGTTGTCGCCCAAGCGCTTTTGCGATGCGGCGGGCACGTCCTCGACGCCATGGATTTCGTTGACTTCGAGTGCGGCCGTGCGCGCCGCCGGTTCCGTCATCATGCGCAACGTGACCGTATCGACGCAGGCACGCTTGCCGCCGCCGAAGCCCGACATGGCCGCATGGCGCGTGTCGGGTCTGTAATCGTCGAAGCGGCGCAGGCGCACATGGCTGTCGGCGCGGAACTCGTCCAGGCGGAACGGCCCCGTGCCGATCGACGGCAATTGGCCGGCGGGGGCGTCGGCACTTTCCGACGGGATGATGACGATCGGCACGGTGAAGGACGACAGCGCTTCCAGGAACAGCGGCTGGCGTTCCTTGAGCTTCATCACGAAGGTGTTCGCGTCGGGCGTCGACCAGCTGTCGACCGGATCGAGGACCGAACGGTCGATGCCCAGCCGCTTGTAGCGATCGAACGACGCCGCGACGTCGGCCGAGCTCATCGTCTTGCCGTTATGGAACTTGATGCCCTGGCGCAGACGGAACGTGTAGGTCAAGCCGTCGGCGCTGGTTTCCAGTGTTTCGGCGAGTTCCAGGATCGGATTCATGTTCTCGTCGCGCGTCACCAGCGACTCGAACATGTTCATGGCGACGTTGCGCGTGGCCGAGGCGTTCGACGCGTGCTGGTCGAGACCCGGTACTTGGCTTTCCAGCGCGAAGATCAGATCGCCGCCGGTGCGCGGACATTGGAAGCCTTGCGCTTGCGACGGCGACGCGGCGAGGGCCACGGCTGTCAGCGCCGTCGCGGCGAGGATGGCCTTACGGAGTTTCATTTTTGAGCTCCCTGTTTGGAGGTTGGTTTGCTGTTTCGTTTTGTCGGCGTGATGTCGGACGAAGCGGCCGGCGCGAATTCCACCGGCAGGATTTTCTTGCGCCAGGCGAAGCGCCCGGTTTTCAAGCGCTCGACCAAGGCGGTCGCGGCGTCCTCGCCCAAGCGGAAAGCGGGTACGGACACCGTGGTCAGCGCGGGGCTTGCGTAGAAATGGTTCTCGAACCCGTTGAAGCCGGTGACGCGCACGCGGCCCGGCACGTCGATCCCGCGCGCCGCGAATAATTGCAGCGCCGCCAGCGCCATGCGGTCGTTGCCGCCGGCGACCGCGTCGGGCAGGCCCGCCGCGTCGATATGGCGGGCGAGGGTGGCTTGCGTCGCCTCGAAACCTTCGTCGGGGCAGCGAAGAACGACAAGCTCGATGCCCGCTTTCTTGCGCGCCAGCGCCCGGCGCAATCCTGCTTCGCGCCGCGCCATGGCCGGCCATTCGACGCCGGGCACCAGCATCACGATGCGCTTGGTGTCAGGCAACGCGAGATGTTCGCCGATCGCTTCGGCGCCCGCTTCGTCGTCGAGCAGGATCGAGCAGCAATCCTCCGCATCCGGCGGGGCGACGTCTTGGATCACGACGATCGGCTGACCGAGATCGGCCATACGCTCGACGATGCGTTTGCGTTCGCGCACGGGGCCGGAGGTGATGACGCAGATCCCGTCGCTTTCGATGCTGCGCAGCATCGGCACGGAGGCGAGATCGTTGGCCGGGCTGCCGTGTAAAATCAGACTGTAATTATGCTTGCCCAGACCTTCGTTGAGGCCCGCGAGCATCGCCGCCGTGAACAGATCGGAAAGGTAATAAGGCGAAGGATCGACGATGACGACGCCCACCGCCATGCGCCGCGCCGCGCGCAATTGCCGTGCGGCCGCCAGCGGGCGATAGCCCAAGCGATCGCGCGCCGCCATTACGCGCCGCGCCGTATCCGTCCCGACCTGATCCGAACGCCCATTCAGGACGTTCGAGACCGTCATCGTGGTCGTGCCGGCGGCTTGCGCGATATCGCGCAATGTCACGCGGCGGG
This sequence comes from Tagaea sp., assembly GCA_965228135.1. Classification (GTDB taxonomy): domain Bacteria; phylum Pseudomonadota; class Alphaproteobacteria; order CACIAM-22H2; family CACIAM-22H2; genus Tagaea. The sequence goes on along the minus strand of OZ245798.1, from coordinate 900,282 downwards.
GCGGGGCGGCGTCGGCCATCAATGCGATTCCCGCGGCGGTTCGCCGCCCGATGTGCCGACCAGAAAGTCGAGATCGACGCCACGATCGGCTTGCAGTACGTGTTCGACGTAGAGTTTTTCCCAGCCGCGCGTGTACGGCGATTGATAGGGCACGAGTGCCGCGCGCCGCTTGGCGAGTTCCACGTCGGAAACATCGAGATGAAGTTTGCGCGCCGCGACGTCGAGCTCGACCATATCGCCGTCGCGCACGAGGGCGAGGGGACCGCCCGCCGCCGCTTCGGGCGCCACATGCAGCACGACCGTACCGAAGGCCGTCCCGCTCATCCGCGCATCGGAAATGCGCACGATGTCGCGTATACCGTCGCGCAGCAGCTTGGCCGGGATCGGCATATTGCCGATCTCCGCCATGCCCGGATAGCCGCGCGGCCCGCAATTGCGCAACACCAGAACGCTGTCTTTGGTGACGCTCAACGCCGGATCGTCGATGCGCTTCTTGAGATCGTCGGGGCCGTCGAACACGACCGCCGGGCCGCGATGGCGCATCAATTCGGGTGACGCGGCCGAGGGCTTCAACACGGCGCCATTGGGGGCGAGATTGCCGCGCAGCACGGCGATGCCGCCGGCCGGTTTGAATGGTTTGTCGAGCGTGAGGATCACGGCGGGATCGTCGATCCGCGCATTCGCGTAGCCGTCGCCGAACTTGCCGCCCGCGACCGACGGGCGGTCGGGATGCAGCAGATGGGCGATTTGCGCGAGCACGGCGGGCACGCCGCCGGCGCGATGGAAATCCTCCATCAGATGCTTGCCCGACGGCATCAGATCGACGAGGCACGGCACGTCGCGCCCGCAACGATCCCAATCGTCGAGGCCGAATTCGACGCCGATACGGCCCGCGAGCGCGATCAGATGCACGACCGCGTTGGTCGAGCCGCCCAAGGCGGCGCACAGGCGCACGGCGTCTTCAAAGGCCTCGCGCGTCAACACCTTCGACAGGCGCAGATCTTCGCGCGCCATTTCGACCGCACGGCGCCCCGCTTCGAAGGCCAAGGCCTGGCGGCGCGCATCGACCGCCGGGATGGCGCCGTTGCCGGGCAAAGCGACGCCCAAGCCCTCGCACAGGCTCGCCATGGTCGAGGCGGTGCCCATCGACATGCAGGAACCGGCACTGGGCGAACTGGCGGCTTCGGCCTGCATCAATTCGTCCATCGTCATCCGGCCCGCGCGCACTTCGGCGTCGAGCTTGATGAGGCTGGTGCCCGAGCCGAGCTTCTCGCCGCGCCAATGCCCGGTCAGCATCGGCCCGCCGGAAACGAGCAGCGTGGGCAGATCGACGCTGGCCGCGCCCATCAGCGTCGAGGGCGTGGTCTTGTCGCAGCCCGCGAGCAGCACGACGCTGTCCATCGGCTGGGAGCGGATCGCCGCTTCGACATCCATCGCCGCGAGATTGCGATAGAGCATCGTCGTCGGGCGCATCAGCGGTTCGGAAAGCGACGTCACCGGGAATTCCAGCGGGAAGCCGCCGGCCTCGTAAACGCCGCGCTTCACGTGTTCGGCCAGCATGCGCAGATGGCCGTTGCACGGCGTCAATTCCGACCACGTATTGCAGATGCCGACGACCGGCCGCCCGTCGAACATGCGCGCGGCATGTCCTTGGTTCTTCATGAAGCTGCGCGCGATGAAGCCGTATTTGTCGGCCGTGCCGAACCAAGCGGCACTGCGCGATTTACGGGCGGGTTTGTCGGCCATTTGGCGTCAGACCTTCAAGCCGCCATGCCACCAATGGGCCAGCGGGTTGGAATGGATGATGCGGTCGATCGTGTCTTGGGCGATGCGCGGCAGGCGCGTGCCCTCGACCTGATCGTTGATCTTGCGCAAACCCGCGATGGAATCGGCGACGGTCGTGAACGGGAAATCCGTGCCGAAATAAATCTTGTCGCGCGCGACGATGTTGTATTCCTGCGCGCAGACCAGAATGTTGTAGTACTGCCACGGCCGGTAATAGAGCGCCGAAACCTCGCAATAGACGTTCGGGTTTTTGCGCGCGACGACGATGCACTCCTCGTACCAGGGGTGCCCCATATGGGCCATGACCATCTTCAGGTCGGGATAGCGCGACGCGATCGTGTCGACGTCCAGCGGGCGGCCTTGCGCGATCGGCGCGTTCTGACCGTAGGTCGTGCCCATATGCATCGTCAGCGGCAGGTTCTTGCGCTGGAGATATTCGTAGACGGGCACGAGGCGCGGATCGAGCAGCGACACGCCGTTATAGATCGGGCCGAATTTGACGCCCTTCAGGCCCAGATCCTCGATCGCGTGTTCGAGCAGATCCATGCAATTGGGCATGCGCGGATCGACGGCGGCGAAGCCGATGAACTTTTTCGGATCGCGTTTGACCAAGCGCGCGGTCACTTCGTCGTCGCCGTCGATGCCGATCGAATCCTTGTAGCGCAGCGAGAAGACGATCGCGTGATCGACGTCCTTCATCGCCGCTTCGACGGTCGGCGGGTCCGACTTGATGGTGAAGCCGCCCGCGCGCGCGATGCCGGCGATCTGGCCGTAAAGCGGCAGGATCTGGGAATCCTCGTAGACGTTGACGTGGCAGTCGACGATCATGGATCGCTCCTCACAGAATGCCGTAGCGCGCGAACACGTCGGCGAGCTTGTCGCCGCGCTGCAGGTCGGCGAGCGTATTGCGCTCGCCCGAGATCTTCTCGAAGGCGAGGTCGAGCACGCGCTTCTCGTGCGCCTTGGGGATGACGACCACGCCGTCGGCGTCGCCGAAGATCAGATCGCCGCTTTCGACCTTCACGCCGGCACATTCGATCGGCACGTCGATCGCCATGATCTTGCCGCGGCCCTTGGAATCGAGAGGGCCGATGCCGCCATGGAACACCGGGAAGCCCATCTTGCGGATCGGCTTGATGTCGCGCACGCAGCCATCCATCAACGCGCCCGCGGCGCCGCGATATTTGGAAGCGGTGCTGAGCAATTCGCCCCACGGCGCCACGCGCACGGGGTTGGAGCAGGCGAAGACCGGGATCTCGTCCTTCTTCAGACTGTCGATCAGCGCGATTTCGAGCTCGTAGGGGTTCACGCCTTCCGCGACGTGATAGACCTCCATGAACGCGGCGGTGCGCGCGCGCCCGACCATCACGCTGGCTTCGTCCAGCGGGCGGATGCGCGAGGGCAGGGCCTGATCCATCAAGCCCGCCTGATCGAGACAGTCGGAAAGTACGGACGCGAAAAGCTTGGTGCGGATTTCGTCGAGAGTCCGGGACATTACATCGCTCCGGGTTTGCGGTTGGCGGCGCGTTGGACGCGGATGAGCTGTTCGGCCGTCGATAGGCCTTGCGGGATATCGCGCGGCCGGCGGCCCACACCGTCGATCACGTCGGTACGGCGCGTCTTGGCGTAGAGCGTGGGCGGCACGCCGGGCGCTTGGCGGTTCGCCAGGCGGTCGGGAAAGCGCGTCCATTCCGACGTGCGCGGCTTGTCGGTCGATCCGTAATAGAGATGGACCGTGCGCCGCGCCTTGGAGCCGAGTTTCAGCTTGCCGCCATGGATGCAGCGCGCGTGGAACACGAAGGCGGAGCCTGCGGGCCCGAGCGCGTCGAACTCCATGCCCGGCGTCACGTCTTCGGGGCGCATATCGACGCGGGCCGCATGCGTGCCGGGCACGATCGAGAAGCAATGATCGCTCGGCCCCACATCGGTCAGGTAATAGACGACCGAGATCGGATCGATCTCGAAGCGCCGGTCATAGGCGCGGATGATGTCGCGATGCCAGCCCTTCAACTCGCCGACATTGTCCGTGGGCTCGCGCAGGATCAGGCTGAGCTCTTCGATCGACAGGCGCGGACCGATCAGCTTGCCCAGCAATTCGAGCACCATCGGCGTTTCGATCAAATGGTCGAAGGCTTCGGTGCGCGTCAGAATATCGGGGGCGGTGATGAAGCTCTCGCTGAAACGCGCGAAATCCTCCGGGTGTTCGGCGAGCAGATCGCGGAACGCCTTGTCGGCCGCGGCGACTTGGGTCGGCGACAAGGCGCCGGGAATGACCAGAAACCCGTCGCGGTCGAAAGCTTCCTTGGCGGCGTCGAGGTCGAGTGCGCGTCCTTCGAAATCGGCCAGTGCGGCGGTCATGCGGTTCCTCCGGATTGCAGCGTCGTGCGGCGACGCTTGGTTTCCTTGTCGGCGAGAAAAGCGGGGGCGAGGTCGAGGCCGAGCCCCGGCCCGTCGAGCGGTGTGAGCACGCCCGCATCGATACGCGGCAGCGCCGTCACCGTGTCGGCGTACCAGCCGCGCAAATAGGCGCGCACGGTTTCCTGCAGCATCGCCGTGGGGGCACTGATCGACAGATGCGTGCCCGCGACATAGCCGACCGGGCCGGTGCAATCGTGCACGCAGAAGGGAAGCTGGGCGGCCGCCGCCATATCGGCGATGGCGCGCGCTTGGCTAAGCCCGCCGCACCAGCCCGGATCGCAGGACACGATGCCCGCATGGCCCGAGGCGATCAGCGGCAGGAAGGACGACGCGGGGGCGAGCGTTTCGCATGCCAGGATGGGAATGCGCGTGTCGCGCGCGAGAATGCCGAGGGCCGCGATATCGTCCATACGCAGCGGATCCTCGATCCATAAAGGATCGACCGCCTCGACCGCGCGGATGATGCGCCGCGCACTCGCGACGTCCCACAGCGCGTGCAACTCGACCATCAATTCGATGTCGCCGCCGACCGCGTCGCGCACGCGCTTGAAGGGGCGCAAGCCTTCTTCGATCTGGCGTGCATCGATGCCGACGCCGTGATTGGCGAATGCCGCGCGGTCGAAGGGCCAAATCTTCATGCCCTTGATGCCTTCGGCGACCAATTCGCGGGCGAGGCGCTCGGGCTCATCCTCGAAGGCGCGCAGATCGTCGAGCGGATGGGGCTTTTTGTCGGTGCCGAACCACGCGTCCACATCCGTGCCGCGTTTGCGCTTCACGTAATGCGGGCCCGCGCAGGTGTTGTAGACCGGGATCGTGTCGCGCGACTTCCCGCCCAGCAGCGCGTAAAGCGGCTGGCCGGTCTTGCGGCCCAGCAAATCCCATAGCGCGATATCGACGGCCGACGCCGCGCGCATCTCCACGCCCGACGAGGCGTAGCCCGTGGGCTGGCGCACGAGGTCGCGATTGATGCCGGCGATGGCGGCTTCGTCGCGGCCCAGCAGATTCGGCGCGACGCTCGAATGGATATAGGTTTCGACCGCTTCGGGCGCGAAGAACGTCTCGCCCAGGCCCGAAAGGCCCGAACTCGTTTCGACGCGCACCCACACGAGATTGTCGTGCGCTTCGGTCCGTATCGTTTCGATTGCGACGATCGTCACTTGGTTATGACCACCCTGTGACGAAACGCTGGGACTTTAACGATAAAGCTGTCAAGCCGGAATCTGCGCAACCCGGTTAAGGTTGCGGCCTGATTGGCGAATTTTTGTATGTCGTCAGGTCGACGCGGTCGCTTTCGCGAGGTCGAGTAAAGGCCCGGCGTTCAACCCGTCGAGCAGCGAGAAATGATGCGCGCCCGCCAGATGCAGGGGCTTGGGCGCGTTCCAGGCGGCGGCGATGGCGTCGGATTGCCATTTGAATTCGGCGCTTTCGAGGTCGCCGAGCGCCACGCCGATCTTCGCCGCGCGCGAGTTACGCAGGATCGGCGACATCGCGGCGACGTGGTCGGCGGTCGTGACACCGATCACCTTGGCCATCGGCAGGAACGGGAAGGGCGTCATGTCGAAGAGCCCGGAGAGCAGCAGCGCCGATTTGATCGGGGCGCCGGTCTCGCGCGCGGCCATCATCGCGGAAAGATGTCCGCCCGCCGAATGGCCGGACACGTGGATCGACGCGCCATCGACGCCCAGCGCCGAGCCGTTCGCCGCGATGAAATCGATGCAAGCGCCGATCTGGTCGACGATGCCCGACAGCGGGATATCGGGGCAAAGCGTGTAATCGACATTGGCGACGGCGAAACCGGCGTCGAGCATGCCTTGCATATATTGGGCGTGCTGTTCCTTGCCGGTCGCCTGCCAATAGCCGCCATGGATGAACATCCATACCGGCGGCGATTTTTTGCCCTTGGGCAAATACAGATCGAAACTCTCGTCCGGCGATTTGCCGTAGGCGATATCGATCGCGGCGTGGTTGGCGCGCCAAGCGGTCCCTTCGCGCGTCCATTGCCGGAACAAGGGGCGCATATCCGGCACTTGATTGCGCGGCGAATATTCGCGCGCGAGTTCGGCGCGCGTGAGGCCGTGCCACACGGGCTCGGGATTGGGGGCGGGGGCTTTGACCGCGGCGATCTCGACGGCGATCGCGTCGCCCGCTTGCACGGTGATTTGAGCTCGCGCACCGCCCAGGGCTTCGCGATAGAGCCGGTCGATGATGCGCCGTTGCGGCGACAGCATCGCCGGGTTTGGCGCGGTCCAGATCATCGCACGCATCGTGCCGGGCGAACCGCCGGCCTTCATCAGGCCGCCGATCGCCTGCCACAGCGAGTCCGCGAAGGCGGTCATAGGATCGGCGGCGTTGGACGTGCCGCGAACGGTGAAAACTTCAGACGCCGACATAACGATGCACCAGCTCCGCATCGCGATCGAGATCCGCACCCGTACCGGACCACACCGTGCGGCCCTTTTCGATCGCGTAATGGCGATCCGCCAAACGGCGGAGCACCCGCAAATTCTTGTCGACGATCAGGATCGATTGGCCGTCCGCTTTCAGCGTTTCGATGCAGCGCCAGATTTCGGCGCGGATCACGGGGGCGAGGCCTTCGGTCGCTTCGTCGAGGATGAGGAGATCGGGATTGGTCATCAGCGCGCGGCCGATGGCGAGCATTTGCTGTTCGCCGCCCGACAGCGTGCCCGCCGATTGCGTCAGGCGTTCGCCCAGGCGCGGGAATAAGGCGGTCACGCGTTCGATCGTCCAGGGTGCGGCGCGCTTCAAGCGATTGGCGGCGGTCGCGACCAGATTTTCGCGCACCGTCAATGTCGGGAAGACCTGGCGGCCTTCGGGCACCAGGCCGATGCCCAGCCTGGCGATCCCTTCGGGCGGGCGACCGATCAGCGCGGTGCCGCCGAAATCGATCGTGCCGCCGCGCGCTTTGACCAGCCCCATGATGGTGCGGATCGTCGTGGTCTTGCCCACGCCGTTGCGGCCGAGCAACGTGACGACCTCACCGCGATCGATCGACAATTCGATGCCGAACAGAACTTGGCTGTCGCCGTAAGCGGCCGCGAGATCGGAAACGCGCAGCATCATGCGTCTCCTTCGCCGAGATAGGCGATGCGCACGGCCGGGTCCGCTTGGATCGCGGCCGCATCGCCCGTGGCGATCGCGCGCCCGCCGACCAGCACCGAAATACGATCGGCGAGGGAGAAGACCGCCTCCATATCGTGCTCGACCAGCAGCATCGCGAACCGGCCTTTGAGGCTTTGCAGCAACTCGACCATCTGTGCGCTCTCGACCACGCCCAGGCCCGCCATCGGCTCGTCGAGCAGCAGCAAGCGCGGCTCCATGGCGAGGGCGATGGCGAGTTCGAGTTGCTTGCGCTCGCCATGCGACAGCGACGCGACGGGTTCGTTGGCGCGCGCCTTCAAGCCGACGCGTTCGAGCAGCGCGTAGGCGGGATCGCGCAAGCTGCGATCGTCGCGCGCGGCGCGGAAGAAACGGAAGGAATGGCCTTGATGGGCTTGCACCGCCAAGGCGACATGGTCGAGGGCGGTGTAACTGCCCATCAACTGCACGATCTGGAACGTGCGGCCCAAGCCGCGATGGACGCGCGCATGCACGGGCAGGGCGGTGATGTCTTGCCCGTCGAGCAGGATGCGCCCGCCATTGGGCGTCAACTCGCCGGTCAATTGGTTGATGACCGTCGTCTTGCCCGCCCCGTTGGGGCCGATCAGCGCGTGGATTTCGCCCGCGCGCACGTCGAGCGTCAGGTTGTCCGTCGCGGTCAACCCGCCGAAGGTCTTGTAGAGGCTTTCGATCGACAGCAGCGGTGCCGCACTCATTTGCCGCCCCCGCCGATGAATTTGAACAGACCCGACAGACCGCCGCGGAAATAGAGGATGATCAGCAGCAGGATGGGGCCGAGGAACAATTGCCAGCGCTCGGTCCAGCCGCTGAGGACGGTTTCGAGCGTCACCAGTGCGAAGGCGCCGAACAGCGGCCCCAGCAGCGTGCCGGCCCCGCCGAGGATGACCATCACCATCAGCTCGCCCGATTTCGTCCAATGCAGCATGTCGGGGCTGACGAAGCGCGCGTAATTCGCGACCAAGCCGCCCGCGAGACCCGCCCCCATGCCCGCGATGGTGAAGGCGGCGAGCTTGTAGCGATAGACGGCGATGCCAAGGGCCGCCACGCGGCGTTCGTTCTGGCGGATGGCGCCCAGCACCATGCCGAAGCGCGACGCGGCGATGCGCCACAGCAGCAGATAGAATCCGACCGTCAGGATCAGGACGATGAAATAGAAGATCGTATCGTCGCGGGTGTTGAGGCCGAACAGCGCGTTGCGCCGGCGGATGATCAGCCCGTCGTCGCCGCCATAATATTTCAACGACACGAACAGGAAGAACAGCATCTGTGCGAAGGCGAGCGTGATCATGATGAATTGCACGCCCGAAGTGCGCAGCGCCAAGGCGCCGATCAGCAGCGCGAAGACGCCCGCCACCAGGATCGCGGCGGGCACCGCGATCAGGAATTGCTCGGTGCCGGGAATGAAGCCGAACAGCGGCTCGTCCAGACGCAAATGCTGGAACAGGATGCCGACCGTATAGCCGCCAACACCGTAGAACGCCGCGTGGCCGAAGCTGATCATCCCGCCGAAGCCGAGGACGAGGTTCAAGCTGCCCGCCGCGATCGCGTAGATCAGCAAGCGCGTGGCGAGCGGCGTGGTCGCGGGCAGGCCGACGGCTTTGGCGACAAACGGCAGGGCGATCAACGCCGCGATGAGGATCGCGATCGGGATCAGCGCCTTGCCGGAGAATTTGAAGGGATCGTGCATGGCCATCAGCCCCGCGCCGGGAACAGCCCTTGCGGGCGCCAGAGCAGCACGATCGCCATCAGCACATAGACGCCCATCGACGCGAGACCGGCCGAAAGCTGATCGGCCGCCGATGGGTCGGCCAACATGCCGCGCACGAGTTGGGGCAGGAAGGCGCGCAGCAGCGTATCGACCATGCCGACGACGAGTGCGCCGAACAAGGCGCCGCGGATCGAGCCCACGCCGCCGACGACCACGACGACGAAGGTCATGATCAGGATCTGCTCGCCCATGCCGACCTGCACCGACAGCAGCGGCCCGGCCATCACGCCCGCGAAACCGGCGAGCAACGCGCCCAGGCCGAAGACCAGCGTGTAGAGGAGTTTGATGTCCACGCCGAGGGCGCGAACCATATCGCGGTTGGTCGCACCGGCCCGGATCAGCATGCCCAGGCGCGTGCGCTGGATCAGCGCGTAAAGCCCGATGGCGATGGCTAGGCCCGCGACGATGATCGTCAAGCGATAGACCGAGAAGGTCATGCCCGGCAGGATTTCGACCGAGCCCGACAGCGCGGGGGGCACGCCGACGAACAGCGGCTGGCGGCCGACGATCAGGCTGATGGATTCGTTGAACAGCAATACGAGGCCGTAGGTCGCGAGCACCTGATCGAGATGGTCGCGGTCGTAGAGCTTGCGGATGACGAGATATTCGATCGCGAGACCGGCGAGGGCGGCACCGCCGAGACCCGCCGGGATCGCCAGCAGGAACGAGCCGGTCGACGAGGCGGCGAGCGCGCCGGCATAGGCGCCGACCATATAGAGCGAGCCATGGGCGAGATTGATGATGCCCATGATGCCGAAGATCAGCGTCAGGCCCGCCGCGAGCAGGAACAGCATGACGCCGAGCTGCAGCCCGTTCAGAACCTGTTCGACGAAAAGGAGCGACATGCCGATCCGAAAACGCCCGCGCCAAAAACCAACGCCCGGAAACCGATCCCGTCGGAACGGGATGGCTTCCGGGCGCGGTTCAAGCGCTTAGATTTTGCACTGCGCGGCGTAGATGTCGCCGTAGTTGCTCAGCACCTTGCGCTGGGTGACGATTTCCATCTCGCCCGACGCGGCCTTGCCGGCCTTCAGCGCGAACCAATCCTGGATCGGGTGCTGGTTGGGGCCGAACTTGAACGCGCCGCGCACCGAAGCGAAATCCGCCTTCAACATCGCCGTACGGAACACGTCCGGCTTGATGTCGCCCTTGGTTTGCTTCAGCGCCGCCGCGATGGCGAGCGCGGTGTCGTAGCTCTGCGAGGCGTAGTACGTCGGGATGCGGCCGAATTTCTGCTGGAACGCGGGCACGAACTTTTTGTTCGCCGCGTTGTCGAAATCGACGTTCCAGTGCGACGACACCCACAGCCCGTCGGCGACGTCGCCCACGGCCTTCAGCGTCGTGTGGTCGAGCGACGGGGCCGCGACGACCATCGGGATGCGGCCGATGAGGCCGGCTTGCGCGTATTGGCGCAGGAAGGCGATGCCGAGGCCGCCCGGATGGAACTGGAACACGACGTCCGGGTTGGCCGCGCGGATCGCCGCCATTTCGGCCGCGTAGTCGGTCTGGTCGAGGCGCGTGTACTGCTCGCCCACGATCGTGCCGCCGAATTGGCGCTTGAAGCCCGCGAGCGCGTCTTGCCCCGCCTGATAGTTCGGCGCCAGGATGAAGGCGCGCTTGTGGCCGAGTTCCTTGGCCACCTGGCCGGCGGATTCGTGCAGCGAATCGTTCTGCCACGCGATCGCGTAGTAGTTCTTGTGGCATTCCTTGCCGGCGAAGTTCGACGGCGCGGCGTTGGGCGACACGTAGATCGCGTCGGAATCCAGCACGTCGGGCAGCGTGGCGCCCAGAATGTTCGAGAACACGATGCCGGTCAGCAGCTTGATGCCGTCGTTGCGCAGCATGCGCTCGGCGACCGTCTTGCCTTGGCCCGGCTTGAAGCCGTCGTCTTCGACGACGACCTGCACGGGCACGCCGCCCAGCTTGCCGCCTTCCATTTCGGCCGCGAGGTTGAAGCCGTCGCGGATATCCGCACCGATATAGCCGCCGGGACCCGACAAGGTCGTGATCAGGCCGATGCGCACGGCGCTTTGGGCGCGCAGCAGCGACGGGGCGGCGAGGGTGGCGGCACCCGCACCGGCGACGGTGAGAAACGTTCTTCTCTTCATCTTTGCCTCTCCTGTTTTGAGCCTCGGTCTCGGCCGAAGCTTTAGACTTAAACTATTTCTAACCCAACGCCCGGACGCTGCCTAGCCGTCAGATTTTGCCCCAGCCCGGCGGCGGCACCTTGCCGGGATGGACCGATCCGCAATGCGGGCAAACCCGCGCCTTTTCATCGGCGTAGAAGGCATCGTAAAGCGGCGGCAGGTCTTTGACGATATCCTTCAATTCCACTTCGACGCGGTGGACTTTGCCGCCGCATTCGAAGCAATACCACTCGAAACCGTCGATATCGCCGGGGCGGCGCGCGCCCTCGATCACCAGGCCGACGGAATCGGCCACCGGGCGCTGGGGCGAATGGATCGTATGGGGCGGCAGCAGGAACACGTCGCCTTCGCGGATCGTGACGTCGTAGATCTTCCCCCGATCCGCGATCTTCAGGATCATGTCGCCTTTGAGCTGATAGAAGAATTCCTCGGCCGGATCGTCGTGGAAATCGACGCGCGAATTCGGGCCGCCGACCACCATGACGATGATGCCGCCGTTCTGATACAGCGTCTTGTTGCCGACCGGCGGCTTCAGGAAATGCCGGTTCTCGTCGATCCATTTCTGGAAGTTGAACGGCTGGCGGAACGAAAGTTCGGAAACGGGGGGGGAGGGCAGGTCGAGAATGGACATGACTTTTTCTCCCTTCAGCTGAGTTTGAGGCCGCTTTTCGCGATGGCGGTTTCGATCGTCTTCTTTTCGGCGTCGGTGAGGCCCAGCAGCGGCATGCGGACCTCGCCGCCCGTTTGCCCCAGGCAATCCTGCCAATATTTGGCGTGAGCATGGGGTTTCTCGGCCGGGCGGGTGTGTTTGAACGCTTCGCGCACCGGCTCCAGGCTGTCGCGGATGCGCTTGGCTTCGTCGATGCGGCCCGCGAAGGCGAGGTCGGTGTAGTCGCGCATGCGCCTATCCGCCGCCGTCTGGAACAGGAAAGGCGGGTTGGAGCAGAGATAGACCTGCCATTTGAGTTCGACGATGTTGTCGAACCATTCCTCCTCCGACGCCGTCGAGACGATCAGATTGTCGCCCGCAAGCCGCGTGAGCTCCGAATACATCGGGCGCGGCACCGAATATTTGATCGCCACGACGTTCGGGATTTCGGCAAGCCGCGCGCAAAGCTGCGGGCTCATCAGATAGCCGGAGTCCGGATGGCTCCACAACGCGATGCCGATATCCACCTGGCGCGCGACATGGCTGTAGTAGTTGAACAGCGTTTCGTCCTGCGCCTTCAGGAAATGCAGCACGGGCGCATGGACGACGATGTAATCGGCGCCGGCCTTTTGCGCGTGCTTGGCGAGTTCGATGACGGTGTCCATGTTCTGGTCGGAGCACGACATGATCGTGCCAGCCCGCTTGCCGGTCGCCTCGACCGCCAGATCGAACATGCGCTTGCGCTCGGCCAAGCTCATGGCGAAGAACTCGCCCTGCTTGCCGGCGATGAACAGACCGTCGATGCCGAGCTTGCCGACCCAATGATCGACATTGCGCTGGAACCCTGCTTCGTCGATCGCGCGCTCCGGCCCCTTGAAGGGCGTCAACGCGGCGGCCCACACGCCCTTCATATTCGTGCGGGCGTAGGTCTTGGCTTCGCTGCGGGAATATTTCATCGCGGTCTCTCCCGGTTCGTCAGCCCATCGCCATGCGATGGGAGACGTTCTTCACGATCATATAATGGTGCAGACCTTCCGCACCGCCTTCGCGGCCGTAACCGCTTTCCTTCACGCCGCCGAACGGCGTTTCGGCGACCGACGCTTCCAGCGTGTTGATCGACAGATTGCCGCATTCCACGCCGTCGGTCAGCAAATCGACGTTACGCGCCGAATGGGTGAAGGCATAGGCCGCCAGCCCGAAGGGCAGCGAATTGGCTTTCTCGATGCCTTCCTCCAGCGAGCGGACGGGGGCGATCAGCGCCAGCGGCCCGAAGGGCTCGACGCTCATCGCCTTCACGTCGTCGGGCACGTCGGCGAAGACGGTGACGGGAAAGTAATAGCCGCGATTGCCGATGCGCGTCCCGCCCGCCAGCAGTTTCGCGCCCTTGGCTTTGGCGTCGGCGGTCAATTCCTCCATCGCCGCCAAGCGGCGATGATTGGCGACCGGGCCCATCTGCGTGGCGGGATCGAGCCCGTCGCCGACCTTGATCGCCTTGGCGCCTTCCACGAAGGCGTCGCGGAACGCGGCGTAGTTCTTCTCCATCACGAAAAACCGCGTGGGCGAGGTGCAGACTTGGCCCTGATTGCGCGATTTGCGGATGACCGACAGGCGCGCCGCTTCGATCGGGTCGACATCGTCGCACACGATCACGGGCGCATGCCCGCCCAGTTCCATCAGCACGGGCTTCATCGCTTGCGCCGCGCGCTCGCTCAGCCATTTGCCCACGGCGGTGGAGCCGGTGAAAGCGACCATGCGCACCGGCTGGCGGGGGATGAGGTAGCTCGAAATATCCGCCGGCACGCCGAAGACGAGATTGAACACGCCCGCCGGCAAACCCGCATCGTGCAAGGCGCGCGCGATATGCACGGCCCCGGCCGGCGTTTCCTCGGCCGCCTTGATGATGATCGCGCAGCCCGACGCGATGGCGCCTGCGATCTTGCGGCAAGGCTGGCTCATCGGGAAGTTCCAGGGCGAGAACGCCGCCACGGCGCCGATCGGCTGGTGATGGACGATATAGCGAATGCCCTGTTCGCTGGGGATGACGCGGCCATAGAGGCGTACGGCTTCGCCCGCGTCCCATTCGAAGAATTCGCAGCCGCGAATGACTTCGAGCCGCGCTTGCGCGATCGGCTTGCCGTGTTCGCGGGTGATCGCCTGGGCGATCTCCTCCTGCCGCTCGCGCATCAAGGCGGCGGCGCGGCACAGGACCGCGGCGCGCTTATGCGCCGAGGTGCGGCTCCACAGCGCGAAGCCTTTGGCCGCGGCGGCGAGCGCGTCGTCGAGATCGGCCTTGGTCGCGACCGGGCAGCGCCCGATTTCGGTTTCGTCGGCGGGGTTGAGAATGGGCAGCGTGTCGGATGTTTTGCGCCACTTGCCGTCGATATAAAGCCCGATTTCGGGATAGGCCGGCATCTTCGCGGTGCTCCTGTTCGCCTCGATTGGGAAGGATTGTCCCGCCGCCGCGTTTGAGAGACTAGACGGAATTTTCCGATTGATTGATAGTCCTGGCCTATGAATGTCGAGTTACGCCACCTGCGCGGCTTCATGGCCGTCGCCGAAGCGGGCGCCTTCCGCCGGGCGGCGGAACGCCTGCGCATCAGCCAGCCCGCTTTGTCGGCGCTGATCCGCGATCTGGAGCAGCAAGTCGGCGTCGCGTTGTTCGACCGCACGACGCGCCGGGTGGAGATGACGCAGGCCGGGCGCGAATTCATGCCGCAGGCGGAAAAGCTGCTCGCCGATATCGATGCCTCGCTGCGCGGGCTCACCGACCTTGCCCAGCGTCGCAAGGGCCATGTCGCCGTCGCCTGCGCGCCGCTGCTCGCCAGCGTTTTGCTGCCGGGCTTGATCGCCGCCTTCACCCGCGCGTATCCAGGTGTCCGGGTTTCGTTGATCGATGCGGGCACGGATATGATCGTCGACAAGGTGCGCGGCGGCGAGGCCGATCTGGGGATCGGCACGTTCGCGGCGGGGGAGGCGGGGATTTCGCAAACCCGCCTGATGCACGACACGCTGATGGTGTTCGCGCCGGCGAGCGAAGCGGGCGGGCGCAAGCGCCGCTCGACGACCTGGGCCGAGATCGCGGACGCGCCGTTGATCGCGCTGACCCGCGAAAGCGGTTTGCGCGCCCTCGTCGAAATGGGGTTCGGCGGTTTGGGGCGCCCTGCGCGCCCGGCCTATGAAGTCTCGCATGTCACGACGGCGGTGGCGCTGGTCGAAGCCGGCCTTGGGCTAGCCGTACTCCCCGCGATCGCGCGCAAGATCGCGCATGATCGGCGCGTGACGCTGAAGGAGCTGCGCGGGCCGCAAGTCGGGCGCGATATCAGCCTGATCTCGGCGGCGGGCCGCTCGCTGACCCCGGCCGCGGCGGCGTTCACGGCTTTGGCGCGCGCCAATGCGGCGAAGGCGTTGGCGCATGGCGGGGCGGGGGATCGCAAGTGACCCGCGCGTGGCAACGCATGCTGTCGGGGCGGCGGCTCGATCTGCTCGACCCGTCGCCGCTGGATATCGAGATCGAGGATATTGCGTTGGGCCTGTCGCGCGTCGCGCGCTGGAACGGGCAGACGACCGGCGCACACGGGTTTTCGGTCGCGCAGCATTCGCTGCTGGTGCTCGATATTTTCGACGCGGCGATGACGCGCCCGACGCGCGAGATGCGCCGCGCGGCGTTGCTGCACGATGGCAGCGAGTTCGTGACCGCCGACCTCATCACGCCGTTCAAGGCCGTGATCGGCGATTCCTATAAATCGCTGGAGAAGCGCGTGCAGGCGGCGGTGCACTTACGCTTCGGCTTGCCCGCGCGCTTACCGGAGGAATGGAGTCTTGCGATCAAGCGCGCGGATCGCGAAGCCGCGTATATCGAAGCGGTGGCGCTCGCGGGATTCACCGAAACCGAGGCGCGCAAGATCTTCGCCTTCCGTCGCACGCCGCATGTCGCGACGCTGAAAGCATGGTCGGCCGAAGAAGCGCGCGAGCGGTTTTTGGCGAAGTTCGCGAAGCTGGCTTAGCCCTTCGGCAGATCGTTGCGGTCGATCGTCGCCTGCAACGCATAGAACCCGGCCTCGAACGGGCCGACGGCGCCGCTCGCTTCCAGTTTCTTGTCGGCCAGCGCCGCGCGGCAATATTCGGCGAATTTCGAATCGTCGCCCCAGCCTTCGACGATCACAATCCAGCGCGGGACGCGATTGGCGACACCGCGCGCTTTTTCTTCCGCGTTCACCACGGCGCTGGCATCGGCATCGGCGCGCAGCAGATGGGCACCCGCGATAAAGCCTTGGCGCGCGATTTCCGGCAGGATCGTTTCGGCCAGCGCCTTGCGGTGTTCCTCGGCGCGCGACGGTTCGACGTCGTAGCGCCACGTGGCGGCGAGACCGCCTTGGCCCGAACCGAAGCTCGCCCCCACTTCGCAGATCGAGCGCGCGACATTGCGGAAATGCTTCACGGTGGACACCGTCCATGGCGTGGGGCTTTGCAGCCGCGCGTGATAGGCGGGGCCGGTCACGTCGCCATGGGTTTGCGCTTCGTAGAGATTGAAGAATTCGAGGCTCGCGTCGCGTGCCACATAACGGCGGCCGCGCAGGAAGCCGGGGATGGCGACGCGCTCGGGCATGTGCTCGGTGCCGTGCCACGCATAGAATTCGTCGCGGCCTTCGGGGGCGATGTCATGCCAGATCGCGACGGCGCCAAGTCCAACCAAACTCATCGATATCTCCGCAGTTTTTGAGCCTCTGTTGTAAAAATGATATTGCATTCCAGTTTGGAATTCAGTATCAATTTTTCATAATCGCCCTGGGAAACCGCCCGCCAACGACGAGACATTCATGACGGTCAACGCGGTCGAGCGCTGTCTTGCGATCATCGAGGTTCTGGCCGGCGAGGCGGAGCCGATGGAGCTGTCCGAGCTCGCGCGCCGGGTCGAACTGCCACCCAGTGCCGGTCACCGTATTCTCGCGACATTGATGGCGCGCGGCTGGGTCGTGCAGGACCCAACGACGCAAAGCTACGCGCTGTCCTTGCGCCTCAGCACGCTCGCCTTCCGCAATCTCGATGCGCGCGCCGTGCCCGACATGGTGCAAGCCGTGCTCGATCGCTTGGCCAAGCGCACCCACGAATATTGCCGCTTGGCGATCGTCGAAGGCGAAGACCTCGTTTGGGTCGCGCGCGCGCAAGGCGCCCCGCCGGGCCTGCGCTATGACCCCGATATGGGGCAGGAGATCGTGTTGCACGCGACCGCCAACGGCAAAGCCTGGCTGTCGACGCTCCCCGAAAGCGAAGCCTTGCGCATCGTCTGCGCGCGCGGCTTCAAGGCGCGGCGCCCGCTGGGCCCGCGCGCGGTGAGCGAGGTCGAAGGCTTCCGGCGCGAACTCGCCGATGCGCGCGCGCATGGCTATGCCAAAGCGGTGGACGAGGCGGAGACGGGGACGGCGGCTTTGGCCGTGCCCTTCTTCGCCGGTCTCGATTCCAAATCGCCGGTGGCGGGCACGATCAGCGTCGCGGGGCCGATCCTGCGCATCGATCCCTCGCGCTATGCCGATCTCGCCGAAGCGCTGAAAACCGCGTCGCGCGAAATCGCGGAGATTTGGCCGCTGCGCATCCGTCAGCGCGACATGGCGCCCGCATGAGCGCCGCTTTCGCCCGCCTTCGCGAACCCGTGCTGTGGTTCGCCGGCATGCTGCTGGTGTGGGAACTGGTCGTGCGCGTCTTTGCGCTGCCGACCTTCGTGCTGCCCGCACCGTCGAACTTCCTGATGCGCGTGGTCAACGAGTATCCGCGCTTCGTCACGCACGGGTTGATCACCACGCGCCTCATCATCTACGGCTTCGTCGCGGGTGCCGTGCCGGGCCTCATCCTCGCCTATCTGATCGCGAATTCGCGGCGCTGCGAAATGCTGCTCTATCCGCTGGTCGTGTTCGTCCAGGGTCTGCCCAAGATCACGCTGGCGCCGATGATGCTGGTCTGGTTCGGCTACGCCGATTTCCCCAAGATCCTGCTAACGGCGCTGATCACGTTCTTCCCCGTGCTGGTCGATGGCGTCGCGGGGTTCAAAGCGGCCGACCGGCGCTTGTTCTATTTGAGCCGCTCGATGAACGCGTCGTGGTGGCAGACCTTCCGCTACATCGAATTGCCGGCGGCGGCCCCCGCGATCTTCTCCGGCTTCAAAACGACGATCGTTATCGCGGTGACCGTCGTCATCGTCGTCGAGTGGATGAACTCGAATAACGGGCTCGGCTACATCGTGCTGCGCGCGATGGACAACAAGGACACGCCGCTGATCTTCGCCACGTTGGTCGTCGCCTCGGCGATCGGTGTGGCGTTGAGCTACGCGATGGCGTCGCTCGAGAAATTGCTGCTGCCCTGGCGGCGCAAGTAAACCAACCAACGAAGTTCAACGAAGGAGGAAACGATGAATAAGTTCACGAAACTCGCCGCTGTGGCGGCTGGCCTCGTGCTGGCGTCGGCGGCTTCGGCGGTCGCCGCCGAAAAGCTGACGCTGACGATGAACTGGCGCGCGGACTCAGCACACCTGGGCTTCGCGATGGCGCAGAAGAACGGCTATTACGCCGCCGAAGGCCTGGAAGTCGTGCTGCAGGAAGGCCGCGGTTCCGGCGTCGCCGCGCAGCTCGTCGCGACGGGGCAGAGCGATCTGGGTCTGGCCGATGCGGGTGCGATCCTCAACGCGGCGTCCAAGGGTGCCCCCATCAAGATCGTTTCGACGATCTGGAAGGCCGGCCAATTCGGCATCAACTTCCTCGACAAGTCGGGCATCAAGACGCCGAAGGACTTGGCCGGCAAGAAGATCGCCGTCGCCCCCGGTGCGGCCGTCGTGCCGCTCGTCCCGCTGTTCCTGAAGGCGAACGGCATTCCCGAATCGTCGGTCACAATCGTTTCGGCCGCTCAGGCCGCGAGCCTCGGGCTGCTGACGTCGGGCGGCGTGGACGCCGTCGCCGAAACGCCGGAAAACATCGTGGTGCCGCTGGCCGCCCAAGGTCAAAAGGCGAGCGTCATCTACTTCTACGACAACGGCGTGCCGCTGATCAGCTTGAGCCTCGTCGCGCGCGACGACAAGCTGGCCGCCCGTCCGGACGTCTACAAGAAGTTCGTCGCCGCCACGGCGAAGGGCTGGGAAGCGGCGATCAAGGATCCGTCCTCGTCGGTCGACGCGCTGAAGGCGCTGTTCCCCGACATGGAAAAGTCGAAGGACGATCTGCTGAAGGGGGCCGTCTATAGCTTCGCGTCGGTTTGCCCGGCGGGCAAGGGCGACACGATCGGCGCCACCAAGCCGGAAGTCTGGCAGAAGACCTACGAGGTGATGACCACCGCGATGGGCTTCCCGACCGACAAGCCGATCACGAACTACTACACCAACGCCTATCTGCCGGCGACGCCGGTTCTCTGCCCGTAATCGGGTTTTCCGGCGGCGCGGAGGAGCGATCTTCCGCGCCGCCGGATCCGTTTTCAGATCGAACGATGACCGCACCGATGAAAAGCTTCCGCCAACGCACGGCCTGGATCGCGTGGATCGCCTATCCGACGCTCGCGGTCGCGTTGTGCCTTGGGCTATGGGAAGCGCTGGTGCGGATCAACGACGTGCCGCTCTATATCCTGCCCAAACCTTCCGATTTCCTCGCGCGTCTCGTCGTCGATCGGACGACCGTGCTCGCCCAAGCCTGGGCGACGTCGGTATCGATCGCGCTGGGCTTCAGCATGGCCGTGCTGGTCGCGGTACCGCTCGCCCTCGCCATCATTTCCGTCGGCACGCTCGAGCGCGGCCTGTTCCCGGTCATCGTCTTCCTCAACATCATGCCCAAGACCGTGATCGGGCCGATCCTGATCGTGTGGTTCGGCGTCAGCCCCGCGGTCGCGGTCTTCATCGTTTTCCTGATGTGCTTCTTCCCGATCCTGGTCGACAGCATGTCGGGCTTCCGCGCGACCGATCCGCGCTTGCGCTACATCACACGCTCGATGGGCGCGTCGGCCTTCCAGACCTTCCGCTATGTCCGCTTGCCCGCCGCGATGGGTTACATCTTCGCCGGCATGAAGATCGGCATCGTGAAGGCGGTCGAAGGCGTCATCATCGCGGAGTTCATCGGCTCCAGCGCCGGCCTCGGCTTCATGATCATGCGCGCGTCGAGCTTCATGGATATGGAGCTGATGTTCAGCGGCCTGATCGCGACGGCGCTGGTCGCACTGGTGTTCAACGGCGCGATGCTCGCCGCCGAAAAGTTTTTGATGCCGTGGAACTGTCCGCGGCACGCTTGATCTTTAGCAACAGGACCGATCGAGAATGACGACAGGCGCCTCCATCGTCGCGCGCGGCATCACCAAGGTGTACGGGAACGACAGCTCGGCGTATCACGCGCTGGGGCCGATCGATCTCGACATCAAGCCGGGCGAATTCGTCAGCTTGATCGGCCCGTCGGGCTGCGGGAAGAGCACGACCTTGCTGCTCGCGTCGGGGCTCGAGCCCGTGACGCAAGGCAGTATCGAGGTCGACGGCAAGCCCTTGACCAAGCCGATCACCGAAGTCGGGATCGTGTTCCAGGACCATTTGCTGCTCGATTTCCGCACGGCGATGAAGAACGTCATGCTGCAGCAGGAAATCCGCGGCCTCGACAAATCGGTCATCCAAGCGCGCGCGGAATCGCTGTTCGAGCGTCTCAATCTCAAGGGCGCGGAAAACCGCTATCCCTGGCAGCTGTCGGGCGGCATGCGCCAGCGCGTGTCGATCGCGCGCGCCCTCGTGCACGATCCGTCGATGCTGCTGATGGACGAACCCTTCGGCGCGCTCGATGCGATCAGCCGCACCCAGATCCGCCACGATCTGGAAATGCTGTGGCTCGACACGCGCAAGACCGTGCTGTTCATCACGCATTCGATCGACGAGGCGGTGGGCTTGAGCGATCGCGTGCTGGTCATGTCGAAGGGCCCGGGCACGATCGTCGAGGAGATCAAGATCGATCTGCCCCGGCCGCGCCCGGCGCATCTGGGCGAATATCCGGAGTTCACCAAGTACGCGAACCGGATCTATTCGATCTTCGAAAAGCTCGGCGTCTACAAATTCAAGTGAAGCGATGAAGCGCTATGTGATGATCGGCGCGCCGGTGACGACCGTGCGCACGCCCGCCTTGCTGACGGAATATCTGCAAGGGCTTGGCGTCGCGGTCGAGATCGAAACGCGCCATGTCGATCCCGGCGATCTCGACGCCTTCATGGCGGCGGCGACTGCGGACAGGTCGATCGACGGGTTGCTCGTCACGATGCCGCATAAGCGCACGATCATTCCGCATCTGGAGGCGATTTCGCAGGTGGCGAAGCGCGCGGGCAGCGTCAACGCGGCGAAGCGTGGGTTAGGCGGCCGTTTCGTCGGCGCGCAATATGACGGCATCGCGCTGGTCAATGCGCTGCTGGTGCGCGACGTGGCCGTCGCGACGTCGACTATCCTGCTCGCCGGGATCGGCGGGGCGGGGTTGCCGATCGCCCAGGCGATTCTGGCGCAGGGCTGCAAGCGCTTGGCGATTTCGGACGCGAGCGCCGACATCGTCGCCAAAGCGGTCGAAAGCTTGCGCGATCTTGGCCCCGTCGCGGCGTATGACGGCGGCGGCGCCGATATTCTGGTCAACGCCACGCCGCTCGGCATGCGCGACGGCGACCCGTCGCCGTTCGACGAAGCTCAAATCGCCAAGGCGATCTGCGTCGCCGATATCGTCGCCGATCCGCCCAAGACGCGCCTTGCCGCGCTAGCGCGCGCGGCGAACGTGCCGGTCGTCACCGGCCGCGACATGGTCGGCAGCCAAGTGAAGCCGATCGGCGATTGGCTGCTCGCCCCCGGCCTCGAACAATAACTACGGTGCGGTCTGAAGCGCTTCGTCGCGCCAATGGCCGCCGATCGCTTGGATCAGCGAGACCGCCGCACTCTGCCGGTCGGTGATCGACTGCGCTTCGGCGAGGCGGGCACTCAGCGCCGTCGTCTGCACCACGATCACGTCGGCATAACCGATCTGGCCCGCGAGATATTGGTTGCGGGCGATCGTCTCGGCCTGATTGGCGGCGCGCGCGGCGGCGACGCGGAATTCGGCGACGTTCGCCAGCACGCGGATCGCGGCGAGTTGATCTTCCGTCTGCTGGAATGCGACGAGAACCGCACCGCGATAATTCGCCACTGTCTGCGCGTAGGCGGCACGCGCTTGTTCGACGCGCGCGGCGGTGGCGCCGAAATCGAGCAGCGTGACCGTGCCCGAGACGCCCAGCGACCACAGCGTGCTCGCCGCGTCGAACAGCTTGCCCACGCGCTGCGCGCTCGATGTCAGATCGCCGGTCAAATCGACGACAGGGAAATAGGCCGCGCGCTGGATGCCGATATTGGCGTTGGCGGCGGCCACGCGCCGCTCGGCGGCAGCGACATCCGGCCGGCGTTCGAGCAATTCGCCCGGCACGATCGACGGGATCGCGGGGATCGTCGGCGTCGCGACGGCCTCATGTAGCGCGAAGGTCGAGGGGTTTTCGCCCGCCAGCACGGCGATGGCGTGTTCGAGCTGGGCGCGCTGGCGGTCGAGGTCGCTCGCGTTGGCGCGCGCGTTATACAGGGCCGTTTCCGCTTGCAGCACGTCGGAACGCTGCGCCGTGCCCGCGTTGTAGCGGTTCTGCACGATGGTCAACGCGCGCTCATACGCCGTGATCGTATCGGCATAGATCGCCTTTTGCGCTTCCAGGCCGCGCAGTTGAACGTAGTTCAGCGCCATTTCGCCTTGCGCCGACAAGGTTGCGGCTAGCAGGTCGGCGCGGCTCGCCTCGGCCAACGCGCCCGCTTGGCTCGCCGTCGCGCCGATGCGACCCCACAAATCGGGCTCCCATGTCGCACCCAAGGTCGCGTTGTACGAGACCGTGTAGCTGCCCGAACTGCGGTTCGTCGTCGTGGTCGTGCGGCTGCTGGTCGAGTTGGTGCTCGGGTTTTCGCTCATCGTGCGCCCGGCGCTCAAATTGACCGTCGGCAGATAGGCCGCGCGCTGCTCGCGCACCAAGGCGCGCGCCTGGTCGTAGGCGGCCTTCGCGGCGGCGAGCGTTTGGTTCGAGACGGTCACGCGCTGCTGCAAATCGTCGAGGATCGGATCCTCGAACAATCGCCACCATTCGCCGCGCGCGATGTCGTCGGCGGGGGCGGCGACGCGCCAGCCCGGATCTTCCTTGAACGTCGCGGGCGGTGCCGCCGTCGTCGGGCGCAGATATTCGGGCACGAGATCGCAACCGGCGACCAAGGCCGTGCAAGCGAGAAGGAATGTGCGGCGGGCGATCATGGCGTGACAGGTCCCGGCGCCGTCCGGCGCAGGCGCAAACGGTCGAGGGCGAGATAGACGACGGGCGTGATGAGAAGGGTGAGGAACTGACTCGCCAGCATGCCGCCGACGATGGCGATTCCCAGCGGCCGGCGCAACTCCGCCCCGTCGCCGAAACCGATGGCGAGCGGGATCGCGCCGAAAATCGCGGCCAGCGTCGTCATCAGAATGGGGCGGAAGCGCAGCAAAGCCGCTTCGCGGATCGCCGCGCGAGGCGAAAGGCCGTGCGTGCGTTCCGCGTCCAACGCGAAATCGATGATCATGATCGCGTTCTTCTTGACGATGCCGATCAGCATGATGATGCCGACCATGCCGATCAGATCGAACGCCGTGCCCGTCGCCAGCAGCGCCAGGAACGCGCCGATCCCGGCGGAGGGCAGCGTGGTCAGCACCGTCAGCGGATGGATCCAGCTTTCGTAAAGAACGCCGAGCACGATATAGATCGCGACGATGGCGGCGAGGATCAGCAGCGGCATCGTGCGCGTCGTCTGCGCGAAGGTGCGGGCACTGCCCGCGAAACTGCCATAGACCGAGGTCGGCAGATTCAATGAGCGCTGCGCGTTCAGCAGCAGATCGGCGGCTTCGCCCAAGGTCACGCCGTCCTCGACCGCGAAGCTCAACGTCGCCGCCGGCTGGCCGCCGTCATGCGCGATCGAGGCGGGGGCGGCTTGCGGCGTCCAGCGCGCGATCTGCGACAAGGGCACGAAGCCGCGCGGGGCCGTGCTGACGGGCGAACCCGTACTCGCGTCGCGCGGCGTTCCCGAAGCCGTGCTGGGCAAGGCCGCCGCGCCGATCGGCACGTAGATATTCTCCAGCGCTTCGGGCGCGCCCATGAAACGCTGACCGACGCCCAGCACCACGCGATATTGGTTGAGATCGGCGTAGATCGTCGCGACCTGGCGCTGGCCGAACGCGTTGTAGAGCGCGGCGTTGACCGCCTGCATCGTGACGCCGAGACGCGCCGCGCGGTCGCGGTCGATCTCGACATAGACGGACATCGCGCTGCGTTGCTGGTCGATATCCACGTCGGTCAGGCCCGGTGTTTCGCGCAGCTTGGCGACGAGTTTTTGCCCCGCATCCCACAGCGTGTCGGGATCGTCCGCCTTCAGCGAATACTGATAGGCGCTGTTGGATGCGCGCGCGCCGATGCGCATATCCTGCACGGGGCTGAGGAACACCGTCAGCCCCGTGACGCGCGCAAGCTGCGGGCGCAAGCGCGTGATGATCGTGCGGCTGGAATCCCGCTGCGCCACCGGCTTCAGCGCGATCGACATGAAGCCGCTGCCCGCACGCGTGCCGCCGGTGAAGGCGACGACGGACTCCACACCGGGGTCGGAACGCACGATGCGTTCGATCTGGCGCAGCTTGTTCTGCATGTCGCGGAACGAAATGCTTTGATCGGCCCGCAGGCCGCCGATCATGGCCCCCGTATCCTGTTCGGGGAAGAAGCCCTTGGGGATCGTCTGGATCAAATAGACGCTGCCCGCGAGTGTGGCGACGAAAGCCAACAGCACGATCTTGGGATGGGCGAGCGCCCAATCGAGATCGCGCGCGTAGCGCCGTTGCGCCAGGCCGAAGAGATATTCGGCCGCCCGGCTCAGCGTGTTCGGCTTCTCGTCGGCGCGCAGCAACAGCGAGGCCAGCATCGGCGTCGTGGTCAGCGAGACGACGAGGCTGATCGCGATGGCGATGGTCATCGTCACCGCGAACTCGGCGAAGATGCGACCCACCACGCCGCCCATGAACAGCAGCGGGATGAACGCCGCGATCAAGCCGACGGAGATCGACAGCACCGTGAAGCCCACGTCGCGCGCCCCGTTCAAGGCGGCCATTCGCGGGCTTTCGCCTTTCTCGATATGGCGGGCGATATTCTCCATCACCACGATCGCGTCGTCGGCGACGAAGCCGGTCGCGATGGTCAGCGCCATCAGTGACAGATTGTTGAGCGAGAACCCCGCCAGATACATGATCGCCAGCGTGCCGAGCAGCGATACGCTGATCGACACGAGCGGGATCAGCGTGGCGCGCAGCGAGCGCAGGAAGAAGCTGACGACCACGACGACCAGCAGCGTGGCGACGACCAAAGCGGTCTCGACTTCCTTCAGCGAGGCGCGGATCGTTTTGGTGCGATCGGAGGCGACATGCAGCGATATGCCCGCCGGCAGCGAGGCTTCGAGGACGGGCAGTTCGGCCTTCACCGCATCGACCGTCGCGACGATATTGGCCCCCGGCTGGCGGCTCAGCAGGATCATCACCGCCGGCTGGCCGTTATAAAGGCCCATCGTGCGGACATCCTCGGGGCCATCGGTGATTTCCGCGACGTCGGAGAGGCGCACGGCCGCCCCGTTGCGCCACGCGACGACGAGGTCTTTGTAATCGGCGGCGAAGCGGCCCTGGCGCGTCGTATAGACCTGCCACGATAATGCTTCGCCTTCGATGGCGCCGCGCGGCCGGTTGGCGCTGATCGCGGCGAGCGCGGCGCGCACGTCTTCGCTGGAAATGCCGAAACGCGTCAGCGCCAGCGGATTGAGATCGACCCGCACAGCGGGCAAAGCGGCCCCGCCCATCTCGACATCGCCCACGCCTTCGATCTGCAACAGGCGCTGCTGCACGATGTTGGAAACCGCGTCGTAGATTTCGGGTGGTGTGAGCGTGGGAGAGGTCAGCGCCAGGATCAGCACGGGCGCATCGGCCGGATTGATCTTGCGATAGGTCGGATTGCTTTTGAGCGCCGCGGGCAGATCGAGCCTGGCGGCGTTCAAGGCAGCTTGCACGTCGCGCGCCGCACCGTCGATCGAGCGGCTGAGATCGAATTGCAGAATGACGTTGCTACTGCCGATGCCCGAGCGCGACGTGATTTCGGTGACGCCCGCGATGGTGCCGAGATGCTTTTCCAACGGGGCCGCGACGCTCGCCGACATCGTCGACGGGCTCGCACCGGGCACCGAGGCGGTGACGACGATGGTCGGGAAATCGACCTGCGGCAGCGGGGCGACCGGCAGCAGGAAGAACGACGCCAGGCCCGACAAGGCGATGCCGATGGTCAGCAGGATCGTGCCGATCGGGCGGCGGATGAAGGGGGCGGAGAGGTTCATCGGCCCAGCCGATCGAAGAACAGGAAGATGACCGGCGTGGTGAACAAAGTCAGCGCCTGGCTGACGATCAAGCCGCCGGCGATGGCGATGCCCAAGGGCTGGCGCAGTTCCGCGCCCATGCCGGCCCCGAAGATCAGCGGCAAGGCGGCGAACAATGCGGCCAACGTGGTCATCAGGATCGGGCGGAAGCGCAGCAAGGCCGCTTGGCGGATCGCGGCGACAGGATCGGTTTCGCCCGCACGCCGCGCCTCGATCGCGAAATCGATCATGATGATCGCGTTCTTTTTGACGATGCCGATCAACAGCACCAAGCCGATGATGCCGATGACGCCGAGGTCGTTGCCGGTCAGCATCAACGCGACCAGCGCGCCCACGCCGGCCGAGGGCAATGTCGACAGGATCGTCAGCGGATGGACGAAGCTTTCGTAGAGCACGCCCAGCACGATGTAGACGACGATGATCGCGGCCAGGATCAAGTAAACCTGATTGGTCAGCGCCGCACGGAAGGCGCTGGCCGTGCCGGTGAATTTGATCGTCACACCCGGCGGCATGCCGATCTGTGCGGCGACCGCCGCAATACGGTCGACGGCGTCGCCCAGCGCCACGCCGGGGGCGACGTCGAAGCCGATCGTCGCGGCGGGATATTGCGCGACGCGCGAGACGAGCAGCGGCGCTTGTCCGGTCACGAAACGTGCGATCGTGCCCAGCGGCACCGACGTGGTGGAATTCACTGGCACGTAAAGCCGGTTGAGGGAATCGGGTGTCGCCAGCATGCCGGGCTGGCTTTCCAGGATCACGCGATATTGCGCGGCGGGCGCGAAGATCGTCGAGACGATGCGCTGGCCGAACGCGTTGTAGAGGGCGGCATCGATCGTCGCCGCACTGATGCCCAAGCGTGCGGCCGCGTCGCGGTCGATGGCGACGGTGACGGACGCGCCGCGCGCCAGCACGTTCGAAGTCGGATCGCGCAGCATCGGTTCGCGAGCGAGGGCGGCCAGCAATCGTTCGGCGGTCGCGTTGATCTCGTCGAGTTTCGCGCCCTCCAGCGAGAAGCGATAGCGATTGGCGCCGCTCTCGGTTTCGATCGTCAGATCCTGCACGGGCTGAAGATGCAGCGTGACGCCCGCGACGGCGCGCACGCGTTCGCGCAAGCGGTCGAGCAGCGCGCTTTGGGGCCCGCGCAGATCCTTGGCGATCAGATTGATCAGCATCCGGCCTTGGTTGAGCGTCGGGTTTTGTCCGTCGACGCCGACATTGGAACTGAGGCTTGCGACCTCCGGCTCGGCGAGGATCGCGTCGGCGACCTGGGCTTGCAGCGCCGCCATACGCTGGAACGATACGTCCTGGGCGGCGACGATCGTGGCGCGGATCTGGCCCGTGTCCTGTTCGGGGAACAGGCCTTTGGGGATTTGGATGTAAAGCGCTACGGTCAACGCCAGCGTCGCCACGAAGAACAGCAGCGTGATCGCGCGAAAGGCCAGCACCCAATCGAGCATCGCCGCATAGATGCGCGCGACGGCGTCGAACCACGCCATCGTCCAGCGCACCAAAGCGGGGGCGTCGCCTTCCGCTTCGGGTTTCATCCAGCGCGCGGTCAGCATCGGCACCAGCGTCAACGCGACGACGGCGGAAATCAGGATCGAGATCGCCAGCGTGATCGCGAATTCGCGGAACAGCCGCCCGACGACGTCGTCCATGAACAGAAGCGGGATCAGCACGGCGATCAGGCTGACGGTCAGCGAGATGATCGTGAAGCCGATCTCCTTCGAGCCGTCGATCGCCGCGGCGAAGGGTGTCGCCCCTTTCTTCAAATGGCGCGCGATATTCTCGATCATCACGATCGCGTCGTCGACGACGAAGCCCGACGCGATGGTCAGCGCCATCAGCGACAGATTGTTGACGCTGAAGCCGAGCTGGTACATCGCCGCGAAACTGCCGATGAGCGAGACGGGTACGGCGATGCCCGCGACGATCGTGGCGCGCAGATCGCCCAGGAACAGGAAGATCGCGAGCATCACCAGCACGACCGCGAGCACGAGTTCGATGCTGACGTCGCGCACCGACGCGCGGATGCCTTCGGTACGGTCGGTCAGTAGTGTGACGCGCATATCGCCGGGCAATTGGCGCTCGAGCTCGGGCAGCGCGCGCTTGATCGCGTCCACCGTGCCGATCACGTTGGCGCCGGGCTGGCGGCGCACTTCGACGATGATCGCCGGTGTCGCGTTCATCCACGCCCCCAGGCGCGTATTCTCGGCCGACATCACCACCTCGGCCACATCGGCCAAGCGCACCGGCGCGCCGTCGACGAAGGCGATCACGAGATTGCGATAGGCGGCGACATCGGCAAGCTGGTCGTTGGCGTCGATGCTCCAGGAGCGCGTCGGCCCGTCGAAACTGCCCTTGGCGGTGTTGACGTTCGCCGAGGCGATCGCGGTGCGTAGCGTGTCGAGCGACAATCCGCGCGCGGCCAAGGCCTGCACATTCGCCTGGATGCGCACGGCCGGGCGCTGGCCGCCGCTCAAACTCACTAGGCCGACACCGGGCACTTGCGCGATCTTCTTGGTGAAGCGCTGATCGACCAGATCCTGAATCTCGGGCAGGCCGCGCGTGGGCGAGGTGACGCCCAAGGCCAGGATCGGGGCGTCGGCGGGATTGATCTTGGCGTAGATCGGCGGCGCGGGCAGGTCGCTGGGCAGCAGCGAGCTTGCCGCGTTGATCGCGGCTTGCACTTCTTGTTCTGCGACATCCAAGCGCAGATCGAGCGCGAATTGCAGCGTGATGACCGATGCGCCGGCGGAGGACGACGACGACATCCGGTCGAGCCCCGCCATCTGGCCGAATTGGCGTTCGAGCGGCGCGGTCACGGTGTTCGCCATCACATCCGGGCTCGCGCCCGGATAGAGGGTGCGAACCTGGATCGTCGGGTAATCGACCTCGGGCAAGGACGACAGCGGCAGCAAGCGCAGCGCCACCAAGCCGATCAGCACGATCGCCAGCATCAGCAGCGTCGTCGCCACCGGGCGCAGCACGAAAAGCCGCGACGGGTTCAAGCCGCCGCCCGTTTCTTCGTCGTTCGACGAATTGCTCACGGGCGCTGGCGTCCGCCGCCCGCACCGGGCGGGCGCTCGCGGGGCCCGTCGCCCGGCATCACGACTTGCGCGCCGTCGACCAGATTATCCGCACCTTCGGAGACGACGCGCTCGCCCTCCGATATGCCCGAGAGCACGACGATGCGATCGCCGTCGGCCACACCGGTCGTGACTTGACGCAGGCTGACCGTGCGGTCGTCGTTGAGGGCGAAGACGAACGCGCCGCGTGCGCCGTGGCGCACGGCCGAGACCGGCACGGTGATCGCCCCCACGATCGTATCCGCGCGCACGCGCACATTGACGAACTGGTTGGGGAACAAGCGGCCGTCCGTGTTGGCGAAGCGCGCTTTCGCCTTCACCGTGCCGCTGGTCGCGTCGACGACGTTGTCGAACGTCAGGAACGTGCCTTCGGCGAGCGTCGTCACGCTTTGTTGATCGAGGGCGAGCACGGGCAACGGCGTGCCGCTGGCGCTGCGCGCTTGCAAGGCGGGGCGGCGATCCTGGGGTACGGCGAAGATCACGTCGATGGGATCGAGCTGGGTGATGACCGCGATGCCGTTGGCGTCGCCCGGCGTGAGGTAATTGCCGATATCGGCTTGGCGCAGGCCGATACGTCCCGCGACCGGCGCGGTGATCGTCGTGTATTCGAGATTGAGCCTGGCCGTGCCGACCATGGCTTCGTCGGCGGCGACGGTGTTCTCGAGCTGCTTCACCAACGTCGCTTGGGTATCGACCTGCTGGCGCGCGATCGAATCCTGGGCCAGCAGCGTGCGATAGCGCCCGAGATCGCGTTGCGCGTCGGCAAGCTGGGCTTGATCGCGTGCGAGATTGGCCTGGGCCTGGGCGAGGGCGAGGCGATAGGGCCGCGCATCCATCTGCGCCAGCACCTGGCCTTTGGTCACCATCTGGCCTTCGGTGAAGTTGATGCCGACCAGAATGCCGGCAAGCTGCGTGCGCACCGTGGCGGTGACGACGGGCTGCACCGTGCCGATCGCGGAGACGATCACGGGCACGTCGGCGCGGGTGGCTTGCGCGACGCCGACCGTCGCGGCCGGACGAAAGCGGGCGGCGGGTGCCGCGGCGGCACGCTCGCGCGGCAACTGGACGAACCAGTACCAGGCCCCGGCCGCGCCGCCGCCCAGAACGGCGAGCGTCAGAAGCCATGTGATGAAAATCGAAGCGCGGCTTTTTACGGGCGGCATGCGGTGAACGGTCGATCGAGGCGTGTCATGGCCTCGAATATAGCGGTACCGCCCCGTGGCGCGGTTCGGGAATGTTACCGAAGATCGCCGCCTGTGGATGCCTTCCGCCCGCGCATACCCGTTTCGATTGGTCCTGGCGCCGCCGAAGGCCCGCGCAGGTCACACCGTGTAACGCATTTCGGCCGGAAACACCAAAGAATCAATGGTGTACCGGGCGCGGCAGGTTCAGGCACAGCACCAGCCGCGTAACGCCCGCCCCGTCGATCGGCGGCGAGCGATGGACGATCCCGCTGGCGGGCGCGGCACAGCTGCCTTTGAACATGCCGGCCGCGAAGCGCGACAGGCTTGGGATCGGCCCGCGATAATCCTTTTGGCGGTCGAGGGCGGCGTCGCCGAGGGCCGGCGGCACCCATTGCGTGCCGGGCCCGCGATAGGTCGCGAGCAGCCGCGCCTCGACGCAGTCGCGATGGAATTTCCAGCACGCGTCGTGATCGATGGTTTCGAGGCGGATATCGACCTGCGCGCTGTCCATGATCGCCATGAAGCGTCGCGCCAGCCCCGCGATATCGTCGAGCAAAAGGTCGCGCATCGTGCCCGACGGCGTGCGCGCGATATCGAACATCGCGGCGATCGTCGTTTCGACGGAACTCGCGTCGGCGACCGCGCGCGCATCGGGCAGGTTTTCCGCCGGCAGCGCGTCGAGCCATTGCGCGAAATCGTACGGCAATTCGCGTTCCCAGACCGCGAGTTCGACCGCTTGATCGCGGATACGTTCGAGGATCGCGGGCGCGTAGCCGTGCAGGACGAGCGCTTCGCGCGTCGCGCTTTCGAGCGTCGCGGTCATGGCGCGCTCCGTTTCCAGGGCGGAAACGGATCGGCGAATTTGCGCGGCCAGGCTTTGGGGCCCAGCGCCATTTCGGCGTCGGTCAACAGGCAGTCTTCCAGGCGGCGGCGCAGATCGGCTTCGTCCATGCCGATGCCGATGAAGACGAGCTCCTGACGCTTGTCGGCGAATTCGCCTTGGCACGTCGCGTCGTATTGGCGGCGCCAGTCGGGATCGTCGGGCCAGCGTTCCTGCGGCATCGACGACCACCACAAACCGGCGGCTTCGACCTTCACCGCCGCCCCGGCTTGGTCGAGCGTGCCCGCCCAATGGAAGCGCGTGGCGAGCCACAGATAGCCTTTGGCGCGCACCACGCCGCGCCATTCGGAATCGATGAACGCTTTGAAACGCGCGGGGTGGAACGGGCGCCGCGCGCGGAACTCGAAATTGCGCACGCCGAATTCCTCGGTCTCGGACGGCAAGCCGCCGGCCATCGCTTGCGCCCAGCCCGGAAACTCTTCGACCTTCACAGGGTCGAAGCGGTGCGTGCCCAGAACTTCGTCGAGCTTCACGCGGCCATGATCGGCCAGCACGATCCGCGCGGACGGGTTCAACGCTTTGACGAGGCCGAGCACGCGATCGAGCTGTTCGCCGTCGACCTGATCGACCTTGTTGACGATCAGCGTATCGGCGAATTCGATCTGCTCGGCGAGCAAACCCACGACCGGGCGCGTATCTTCGGGCCCCAGCGCCAGGCCGCGATGGCCCAGCAGATCGCTGGACTCGTAGTCGCGGATCAGGCGTTCGGCGTCGACGATCGTCGCCATTGTATCGACGCGCGCGATGTCGGACAGGCTTTGCCCGTCCTCGTCGCGGAATTGGAACGTCGCCGCGACGGGCATCGGCTCGGAAATGCCGGTCGATTCGATCAGCAGATAGTCGAAGCGGCCGGCGGCGGCGAGGTCGCGGACCTCCTTCAACAAATCGTCGCGCAGCGTGCAGCAGATGCAGCCGTTGGACATTTCGACCAGTTTTTCCTCGGTCCGGCTGAGCTTGGCGTCGCCGTTACGGACCAAGGCGCCGTCGATATTGATCTCGCTCATGTCGTTGACGATGACCGCGACGCGCCGCCCCTCGCGGTTGCGCAGCACATGGTTCAGCAGCGTGGTCTTCCCGGCGCCGAGAAAGCCGGACAACACGGTAACGGGCAGGCGGGTATCGACGGCAGGCATCGGGCGCTCCAAATAATACGTTATAATATACCATTAATGGAGAGCGACGCCTTGTCAATGCGATAACGTGCGATCCTTCAAAGTTAGATGAGAGGATCGGCTGCTAAGCCACCGAACCAAAAGGCAATTCGGTGGACGCCTTCTGGCATACGATCCGCCAAATCCGGCGCGCGCCGGCGTATAAAGACGCCGTGCCGGCGCATCGGAACGTGCCGGCGGCGGAGTGCGTATGAAGAAGATCGCGATTATCGGGATCGGGGCCGGCGATCCCGAACACATCACCGTTCAGGCGATCAACGCCCTCAACCGGGTCGACGTGTTTTTCCTGCTGGAAAAGGGCGAGGCGAAGTCGCAGCTGATCGAGCTGCGCAAGGAAATCTGCCGCCGCTATATCGCCAAGGATCGCGCCTATCGCATCGCCGACGCGACCAGCCCCGACTGGTCCCGCGATACGCCCGACTATTTGGCGACCGTCGACGATCTGAACCGCGACAAGCAGGCGGTGTTCGAACGCCTGTTCGCGGCGGAATTGAAGGACGGCGAATGCGGCGCGTTTCTGGTGTGGGGCGATCCGTCGCTTTACGACAGCACGATCCGCATCGTCGAAGCGATCGTCAAAGCCGGCGCGCAGGATATCGAGTTCGAGGTGATCGCCGGGATCAGCTCGATTCAAGCGCTCGCCGCGCGCTGCAAGACGACGCTCAATAGTATCGGCGGTGCCGTCGCCATCACCACCGGGCGGCGTCTGTCTTCGGGCTGGCCCGAAGGTTTCGACAATGCGGCCGTCATGCTCGACGCGCGCGACGCGTATAAATCGCTCGCCGGGCGCGACGTCGATATCCATTGGGGCGCTTATGTCGGCATGAAGGAGGAGATCGTGATCTCCGGCAAGCTCGCCGACGTCGCTGACGAGATAGCGCGCGTGCGCGCGCAAGCGCGCGCCCGGCATGGCTGGATCATGGACAGCTATTTGCTGCGCCTGAACGATGCCGACAAAAATTAAACGGGCTTACGCGCCGTCAGGATCGTGACCGGCATCGCCGTGCGCCAGGCGTCGAATTTGCCGACGGGCGCGGCGTGCGCGACCGAGATGCGCACCAACTCGCCGATATAGGTTTCGCGCGCGGCGATCAGCACCGCTTCGCTTTGCAGCGTCACAGCGTTGGCGACCAGAATGCCGCCTGGGCGCAACGCCGCCCAGCATTTTTCCAGCATGCCGGCTTCGCTGGCCCCGCCGCCGACGAATATCGCGTCGGGCGTTTCCAAACCGTCGAAAGCGGCGGGCGCCGTCCCTGCGACGATGCGCAAGCCCGGCACACCGAGATTCTTCGCGTTGGTCGCGATCATGTCGCGCCGCGTTTCATCGCGCTCGATCGCGATGGCGCGGCAAGCGGGATGCGTGCGCATCCATTCGATGCCGATCGAACCGCAACCGGCCCCCACATCCCACAGCAGCGCGCCGGGATAGGGCGCGAGACGCGCGAGTGTGGCCGCGCGGACATCGCGCTTGGTCAATTGCCCGTCATGGACGTAAGCCTCGTCGGGCAAGCCCGCGACGACCGGCAGCAGCTTCGCCATCGCATCGGCGACGCAGGCGATGGCGACGACGTTCAAGTCGCGGCGCCGTTCGGGCGGAAAGATCTCCGCGCGCGCATCGAACCGCGCTTCGCTTTCGCCGCCCATATGTTCGAGCACGGTGACGGCGCTCGCCGAATATCCGCGCGCGCACAGCATGCGGGCAATGGCGGCGGGCGTGTCGCCGCTATCGCTCAACACCAGCAGCTTAGCGCCCGGCTGGAGATGCGGGTGTAGCGCTTCGATCGGGCGGCCATGGACGCTGAGCGTCGCGACATCCTGCAATGGCCAGCCCATCCGTGCGGCGGCCAGCGCGAAGGCCGAGGGGGCGGGGTGAATGCGGTATTCGTCCTTCGCCAAACGCCGTGCGAGCGTGGCGCCGATGCCGAACCACATCGGGTCGCCGCTCGCCAACACGCAAACCGGCATGCCGCGCAGGCCGAGAAGCTTTTCGATCCCGGCTTCCAGCGGGCTGGGCCACGCCCAGCGCTCTTGCGGCCCGTCCGGCACCATCGCCAAATGGCGCTTGCCGCCGACCAGGACCCGGGCGCGCGCGATCGCGGCATGGGCCGCCGGGCTCAAGCCCGCCAGCCCGTCCTCGCCGATCCCCACGATCTCCAGCCAGGCGTCCATTTGTCCTCGATTCGTCAAGCCGATCCGGACATTACGGGCGTTGCGGGATCGGGACGAGTATGATCTTTACAGGTCGGATCGAATTCGATCAGGGAATCGCATGCGGAGCAATACGGCCTGTCCGGGTTTGTTCAGAATCGTGCCCGCGCGCGACGGCGGCATTTGCCGTTTGCGGCTCGCCTTCGGCCATCTTTCCGCCCCGGCGGCGCGCGCCATCGCCGGGATCGCCAGGCGCCATACCAACGGCGTGATCGACATCACCAACCGCGCCAATCTGCAACTGCGCGGCGTGGCGCCCGCCAGCGAAGCGGCGTTGATCGCCGAGCTCGTCGCCGCCGGGCTGGGGCCCTCGCGGCCCGAGGCCGATGGCGCGCGCAACGTGCTCGTCAGTCCGACCGCCGGGATCGATCCCGCGCAGGCATTCGATGCGCTGCCGGTCGCGGCGGCGATCGATGCGTTCCTGCAAAGCGACGGGATCGCCGAGCGGATAAATCCCAAATTCGGCGTGTCGCTCGATGCGGGCGAAAGCGTCGTTGCGATCGATCACGCCAACGACATTTGGCTCGCCGCGATGGGCGACGGCAAAGTCGCGCTGGGGATCGCGGGCACGGTCGCGCACGCCGCACGCGGCATGCCGTATGTCGTATTCGACGAAACGGACGCGGCGAAGGCCGTGAACGCGGCGATCGCGCTGTTCCTCGAATTGGCGGGGACCGATCCGGAAATCCGGCGCTATCGCGATTTGCTGAAAACCGCATCGCGCGACGAAATTCTAGCGCGGCTGGGCGGCGACCTTCGCCACGATGTTTGGGTGCGTGTGACGCCCCGTTCGCGCGGCCATGTCGGAATTCATCCGCAGCGCGGCGGGAATTGGTTTCTCGGCGCCGTACCCCCGCTGGGGCGCTTGTCGCCGGCGATGCTCGAAGACCTCGCGTCGCTCGCCGAGACCTATGGCGATGGCACGTTGCGTCTGACCCCGTGGCAGAACGTCATGCTGCCGGGGATTGCCGATCCGCAAGCGACGGCGAAGGCGGTCGCGGCCGTCGGCCTGATCGTCGATCCCGCGTCGCCCTTGGCGTCGATCGTCGCGTGTTCGGGTAGTTCGGGCTGCGCCTCGGCCATGGCCGATACGAAATCCGATGCGCTCGTGTTGGCCCGCGATCTGGGCGATCTCGGCGGAAGGACGGTCCATCTGACCGGCTGCGGGAAATCCTGCGCCGTCGCAGGCACGGCAGACGTGACGCTCCAAGCACTGGCGCCGGGGCGCTATACGGTATTCCGCAAAGACGGGAACGATTCGGCGCGGTTCGGGCGGTGCGTCGCGGAAAACGCCGCGATCGCCGACGCCGCCCGCGTCGTTTCAGCAGCTTAGGAAGTCGATGGACTATATTCGCGACGGCGCCGAGATCTATCGCAGATCCTTCGCCACGATCCGCCTTGAAGCCGATCTTTCCCGCGTGCCGCCGGATCTGGAGAAACTCGCGGTGCGCGTGATCCATGCGTGCGGCATGGTCGATGCGGCCCGCGATCTGGTTTTCTCCGAAAACGCGGGGAAGGCGGGGCGCGACGCGCTGGCGTCGGGCGCACCGATCCTCTGTGATGCGCGCATGGTCGCCGAAGGCATCACCCGCGCGCGCTTGCCCGCGAAGAACCGCGTGATCTGCACGCTGGGCGACCCGCAAGTGCCGGACCTCGCCGCGCGGATCGGCAATACGCGCTCGGCCGCCGCGCTCGAATTGTGGCGCCCCGATCTTGCCGGATCGGTCGTCGCCATCGGCAACGCGCCGACAGCGCTGTATCGCTTGCTCGAAATGCTCGACGAGGGCGCGCCGCGCCCGGCCTTGATCCTCGGTTTTCCCGTCGGCTTCATCGGCGCGGCCGAATCGAAGGACGAGCTTGCGGCCAACAGCCGGGGCGTGCCCTTCGTCGCGTTGCGCGGCCGGCGCGGGGGCAGCGCCATCGCCGCCGCCGCGGTGAACGCGCTGGCGACGGAGGTCGAGTAATGGCGAAGACCGGCCGTCTTTTCGGGCTCGGCGTCGGGCCGGGCGATCCCGAACTTTTGACCGTCAAGGCGCTGCGCATTCTGCGCGCCGCACCGGTCGTCGCCTATCTCTCGGCGAAAGCGAAGAAGAGCAACGCGCTGTCGATCGTCGAATCCTATCTCGATCCGCGCCAGACGATGATGCCGCTGATCTATCCGGTGACGACCGAGAAGATCGAGCCGCCGCACTGCTACGAGACCATCATCGCCGATTTCTACGACGAGGCGGCGGAGGCGATCGCGCGCCATCTCGACGCCGGAACGGATGTCGCGGTGCTGTGCGAGGGCGATCCGTTCTTCTACGGCTCGTTCATGTATCTGCATGATCGGCTCAGCACGCGTTATCCGACCGATGTCGTGCCCGGCGTGTGCTCGATCGTCGCGAGTTCGGCGGCGTTGGCCGCACCGCTCGTCTATCGCAATCAGACGCTGACCGTGTTGTCGGGCGTGGCGCCCGAAGAAGATCTCGAGGCGCGATTGGCGCAAGCCGACGCGGCGGCGATCATGAAACTCGGCACGAATTTCGAGAAAGTGCGCCGCGTGCTGGTCAAGCTCGGCCTCGCGGAGCGCGCGCTTTACGTCGAGCGTGCGACGATGGCGGCCCAGCGCATCGTGCCCTTCGCGGAAGTCGATCCCGCGTCGGTGCCGTATTTCTCGATGATCCTCGTCCCCGGCGCACGTTGGCAGGGATGAGTACCCGCGCGCCCGCGATCGTGATTCTGGGGGCGGGCAGTCTGCCCGTGGCGCGGAAAATCGCGGCCGCGCTGCCGGGCGCGCAGGTGCACGGTCTCAAATCCCGCGTGACCGGTGCCCATATCGCGTTCGACGAATTCGGGCCCGCGCTGCGCGAACTCTTCCTGCGCGATACGCCGATCGTCGTGCTCTGCGCCACGGGCATCGTGGTGCGCGCACTCGCCCCCTTGTTGCAGGATAAGCGCGCGGAACCGCCGGTCGTCGTCGTGGCGGAGGATGGCAGCGCGATCGTGCCGTTGCTCGGCGGCTTGCGCGGCGTCAACGATCTCGCAAAGCGGATCGGCGCGGCGCTGGAAACGGCACCCGCGATCACCACGACCGGCGAAGTGCGTTTCGGCACGACGCTGGAATTGGCGCCGGAAGGTTACGTTCTAGCCAATCCCGAAGCGGGCAAGCGCTTCATGTCCGATTTGCTCGCCGGTGCGAAGGTCCGGATCGACGGCGCCGCGCCGTGGCTCGAAGCGTCGCGCCTGCCGATCGACCCGGCGGGCACGCTGACGATCCGCGTTACGCCGAAGGCGGTCTTGCCCGGCGAGGGCGAACTCGTTTTCCATCCGCGCGTGGTGCGTATCGATGTGCAAGGCGGTGCGGCCAATCGCGCGATGGCCGCACTTCAAGCGCAAGGCTTGGCGCCGCAAGCCGTCGCGTGCGTCGTCGCCTCCGAAAGCGATGTCGCCGATCCGGCGATCCATGCGCTCGCGAGAACGCTGGATCGGCCGTTGCGTATCGTCGCCGCACGCGACGCCGATCCCGTCGCGCTATCAATCGCCGATGCGCCGATCGACCCGGCGACGATCGGGCGCGCGCGCGGGAAATTGAGCGTGATCGGGATCGGCCCCGGATCGCTCGATTGGCGCACGCCCGAAGCGCAGCGCGAATTGGCGGCGGCCGACGATCTGATCGGCTACGAAACCTATCTGCGCATGGCGGGGCCTTTCGCGCCGCATCAGATCGTCCACGCCACCGACAATCGCGAGGAGATGGCGCGCGCGCGCCATGCGTTCGAGTTGGCTGCTCAGGGGCGTTCGGTCGCGGTCGTGTCGTCGGGCGATCCGGGGATCTTCGCGATGGCGGCGGCGGTGCTGGAAGCGCTGCACGACAGCGCCGATCCCGCATGGCACGGCATGGAATTGAGGATCGTGCCGGGTATATCGGCCGCGCAAGCCGCCGCCGCGCGCAGCGGCGCGCCGCTGGGCCATGATTTCTGCGTCATCTCGCTATCCGACAATCTCAAACCCTGGGACGTGATCGAGCGGCGCTTGGCGCTGGCCGCGCAAGCCGATCTGGTGCTCGCCCTCTACAACCCGATCTCCCGCGCGCGGCCCACGCAATTGGCGCAGGCATTGACGACGATCCGTGCGCATCGTGCGCCGCAAACGCCGGTCGTGCTCGGCCGGGATATCGGCCGCCCGGACGAAACTTCACGCGTTGTCACGCTCGGCACGCTCGATCCGGCCGACGTGGATATGCGCACGGTCGTGATTATCGGCTCGTCGACGACGACGACCTTCGATAGCGGGCGCTGGGTCTACACGCCGCGCTGGTACGGCGACAAGAAGCCGGTCAGCGAAGTTTGAGCCACGCGATCGCGTCGTCGATCGTATAGGCGATCGGCAGATCGGGGCGGGGCGGGCGGCGCTTCATCACGACCGGAATGCCAAGCTCGCGCGCCGCGACCAGCTTGGCTTGCGTCGCCGTACCGCCGCTGTTCTTGCAAACGATCGTGTCGATCCGCTTGTCGCGCAGCAATGCGCGCTCGCTTGCCACGTCGAAGGGCCCGCGCGACAGCAGCAATTCGTATTGCTTGAACGCGGGCATCGGTTCGGGCGCTTCGACCGAGCGGATCAGGAACCAGGTATCGTCGAGCTTCACGAAGGGCGCCAATTCCTGCCGGCCGACGGCCATCAGCACGCGTTTGGCGTCGCGCCGCAGGATCGCCGCCGCTTCGTCCAGCGTGTCGATCTCCGTCCAGCGATCGCCGGGACCGGCGCGCCAGGGTTCGCGTTCCAAGCGCAGCAGCGCCGTATTTTCCTGCGCGCAAGCCTCGGCGGCGTTGAAGGCCATCGCGGCGGCGAAAGGATGGGTGGCGTCGATCACCGCGTCGAATGTTTCGGCGCGCAGATACTCGGCGAGGCCTTGGGCGCCGCCGAAGCCGCCGCTGCGCCATTCGCCCGCCGGCAGACGCGGGTTATTCGTCCGGCCCGCGAAGGACGTGACGACACGCAGGCCCCCGCGCGCGACGAGAGCGGCGGCGAGATCATAGGCCTCGGTCGTGCCGCCGAGGATCAGAACGGAAGGGGAGGTTTGCATGGCCGGAACGATAAAGCATAAACTGGAATCCCAGTCTCGTCGCGGTTTCCCATTCCAGTGACCGATTTCCGTTCCGACAATCCCGGCCCGCGCGTGCGCGCGATCGCCAGCGTGGCCAATCCCCTGGTCAAGGAGATCCGCGCCCTGCATATGCGCAAGGCGCGCGCCGAAACGGGGCGCTTCCTCGCCGAAGGGGCGCGCACGATCGCGCAAGCGCTCGATCACGGTTTCGCGCCGGAGATGCTGGTTTATCGTTCCGATCCGTCCGTTGCGGCACTCTGCGCCCGGGCCGCCGCCGCCGGCGCGCAGCTTCTGGAAGTGTCGGACGCGGTGCTGGAGAAAATCTCCCAGCGCGACAACGCGCAAAGCGTGATCGGCGTGTTCCGCCAGCGTTTGCGCCGTTTGGCCGATCTCGATCCCAACGCGGCGCCGCTGTGGCTGGCGCTGGAAGGCGTGCGCGATCCCGGCAATCTCGGCACCTGCGTGCGCACGGCCGATGCGGTCGGGGCGGGCGGGGTGATCTTGATCGGCAATACCTGCGATCCGTTCGGGATCGAGGCGGTGCGCGCGACGATGGGCTCGATCTTCGCGGTCCCGATCTACATGGCCGCGCCGGACGAAGCGCTGGCCTTCGTGCGCGCCTGGCCGGGTATTTCGGTGGGGACCGCGTTGCAAGGGGCCGTCGATTATCGCGAGGCCGCTTACGCCGCACCCACGCTGATCGTCAACGGGACGGAGCAAAGCGGCTTGAGCGACGCGATGCGCGATTCCTGCGGCACGCTGGTCAAACTGCCGATGCGCGACGGCGTGGAATCTCTCAATCTTTCCGTCGCGGCGGGCGTGATGCTCTACGCCGTGCGCGAACGGCTTTAGAACCCGCTTTCGCGGATCAGCACACCCAGCACGATGTTCCAGACGCGGCGCAGGATGCTTTCCGGCGCCACGTCGATCCAGGCCGTGCCCACGGCCACGCGGCGCGGCAAGTCGCCGGTTTCGGGCGCCAGACGCACGCGATAGACCGGCGTTTCGGGGATCAGCGTTTCCTGCGGTCCCGGCCGCACGCCGATATGCCCGCCATGGATCGAGGCGAGCTCGGCATCGGCCAATGCGCGCGTCGCCGTATCGGCGATCGATACGAGCCGCGCTTTGATGCGCGGCGCTTGCGGATCGGCGAGCACCAGCCACGCCGATGCGCCCGTGGTCAGGCGCGCAAGATCGGCCTCGGCGACATAGGCGTCGATCACGACATGCGACATGTCGGCGATCACGGCCAAGGCTTCGCCCGGCCGCACCCATTCGCCCGGGGTGAGCGCGTCGCCGATCTCCATCACCGTGCCCGCGAAGGGCGCCGTCACGATCAGCCGCGCGCGTTCGCTGGCGAGCCCGGCGCGTTCGGCCTCCGCCCGGTCGAGTTCGCGGCGCAGGATTTGCGCGCGCGCCGCGCCGTCGGGTTCCTGCAGCGCGTTGGCGGCTTGCAGGCGCAATTGCGCCACGAGGCGTTCGGTCTGCGCCAAGCGATAATCGAGATCGGGGGAGTCGAAGCGCGCCAAAGCCGCCCCGGCGGCGATTGCGTCGCCCGCCGCCACGTCGACCGCGACGAGCCGCCCGCCGACGGGGGCGACGACGAGGGCGCGTTGTTCGGCCCCCAGCACCGCCGGCACGCCGATCGAGCCGCGCCACGGCACGATCAGCGCGGCGACGCCGAGGCCGAACACGGCGAAGGTCACGATCGCGCGCTTTCCCATGCGCCGCGATCTGCCGAGCTTCGCCCATTCGACGATCTCCATCACGATGGGCCGCGACAGGAACCACCAGATCTCGACCGCGAACAGCACGATCCCCAGCAGCTTGAAGAACATGTGATAGACGAGGAACGCGATGCCGATGAACAGCGTGAAGCGATAGATCCACGTGCCGAACGCGTAGCCGAGCAGGATCAGGCGCATGCGCGGCGGCCAGGCTTCCGGCGCCGGATCGCGGCAGCCGAACAGGAATTCGCGCAGCCGCCAGCGCGCCAGCGCGAAGGCGCGCTCCTGCAAATTCGGCACGTCGATCAGATCGCTGAACAGGTAATAGCCGTCGAAGCGCATGAAGGGGCTGAGATTGACCGCGAGGGTCAAGATCCAGCTCGACGTCGCCCAGATGAACACGACGCTGCGCAGCGGTCCGTCGGGCAGGAAATTCCACGCGAGCAGCGCGTAACAGGCAAGGCCAAGTTCGGCCGCCATGCCCGCCGCCGCGACGGCGACGCGTTTGCGCCGGTCGTTGAGCCGCCAGACCGACGTCGTGTCGGTATAGAGCGTGGGGTACATCACCATGAACGCCAAGCCCGTGGTCGGCACGTCGCAGCCGAAGCGTTTGGCGGTCACGCCGTGCCCGAATTCGTGCAGGATTTTCGCCAGCGCCACCGACAGGAAGGCGAGCAACGCGCCCTCGAGCGAGAAGAAATAGACGAAGCTGCCGGCGAAACGCTCCCATTGGCGGGCGGCGAGGTAGAAGCCGGCAAGCCCCGACAGGATCGTCAACGCCAGGAAGGATCGCGTATAGATCCAGCCGAAATTGCGCGCCATGAAGTCGAGCAGCGCGTCGGGCCGGAACAGCGGCAGGCGAACGAACAGATAGTTCTTCACCGCCCAAACGGGCCAGCTTTTGCGCGACGCGCGCAATTGGGCGAGCATCCGCTCGAGGTTCTTCTCGCCGCCGCCGCGCACGAGTTCGGATTTCATCAGGAACTTCGCCAGTTCCTCGATGTCCTCGCCCGTCGGGCGCAAGGTCGTGTCGCGCGCCACGCGCGCGGCGATGGCGGCGGGATCGCCCAAATGCCAGCGGCGCAGGATTTCGAACTCCGCCCAGCCGATGCGGAAATAACGGCCGGAGACGGGATCGGCGAGCGTCCAACTCGGCGATCCGTCGCGCGCCGTCGGGCCGGGTTCCAAACGCAATTCGTCGCGCAACGGCGGCAAACGCGGGGCTTCGCCGTCGCGCGGCGCATTGCCGGCGGCGGCCGTCGCACTCACAGCCCCACCGCCTGACGCAACGCGGCCAGCGGCCGGCGGAACACGTAAAGCGCCAGCGGCACGGATTTGCCGTAGAGCTTCGCGGTTCCTTTGAGGCCGATGCGCGTCGCCGCCATATCGCCCTGGGGCTGCGCCTTCAAGCGATAGGCGAGCGCGCCGTCGGGACCGGGCTGGGCGCGATAGGCCTGGAATTCGAGCGTCGCGGGCAAAGCGCGCTGCGGATCGGCGTTGAGGAAGACGCGCACGTCCGCGCCCGGCGGCAGGTCGATCGCGTCGGCGACCGGCAACCGGATTTCGAATTCCGTATGCGCGGGGTCGGCCAGCAGCATGATGCGTTCGCCCTGCGCGACCGGGCGGCCGATCCAGTCATTGGCGTCGTCGAACACGACGATGCCCGGTTTGGCCGCGCGGATTTCGACGCGTTCGAGCAGCGTTTGGGTATAGGCGAGTTCGGCGGCGGATTGTTCGTAGCGCCCGCGCAAGACGGGGACCGAGGCGCGCGCGCGCGCGTCGAACACGGCCCCTTG
Organism: Tagaea sp.; assembly: GCA_965228135.1. Taxonomy (GTDB): domain Bacteria; phylum Pseudomonadota; class Alphaproteobacteria; order CACIAM-22H2; family CACIAM-22H2; genus Tagaea. The sequence goes on along the minus strand of OZ245798.1, from coordinate 856,753 downwards.
CAGGGCTTGGCGCAATTCGGCTTCCGCCGTTTCGGTCGCTTTGCGCGCGATGTCGAGCTGGCTTTGGAGCTTGCGGTCGTCGAGGGCGACGAGCAGATCGCCCGCCGCGACCGGTTGGTTGGGCTTCACCGGAATGCGGTCGATCACGCCGTCCAACGCCGCGCGCACGATCGCAGGCTCGCGGGCGACGATCTCCGCGGGCGCGAGAACGCTTTCGCTGACCGGCACGAAGCCGAGTGCCACAAGGGCGAGAACGCCGGCGATGCTCAAGGCGCGCGTCCAGTGCCCGGTTTCGCGGGGCACGCGCAAGCGGCCGCCGCGCGCGAGCCCGTCCCAGGCATGGGCATAGGCTTCGGCGAGTAGATCGAGCGTGCCGAGTTCGGGTGGCGCGAAGGCCTCGTCGCGCGCCAGCAGCAAGGCGCCCATTCGGCGTTCGCCGTTCGTCAGGGCGAGCAGCACCGCATGGGCGGGCAGGAACCCCGCCCAGCCCTCGCGCCATTTCGCGGGGATATCGGCGGCGGTCAACGTGCGGATCGCCGGCGCATCCTTGGCGGCGAGGAAGCCGGCGAAGGCGCCTTCGGCCCAGACGACGAAGGGCGCATCGCGATCGGCGGCGGCAAGGCCCGACACGGCGGCGATCCGCACGCCGCGCGACATGCGCCGGAACAAAGCGGCTTGGCGATAGGGGACCAGCGCATGCGTTTCGTTGACCGCGACGAAGCCGAGTTCCTCGACCGACGCCGCACGGCGGGCGCGGCGCTGCAATTGCAGCATCGCGGATAGGCGCCGCAAAGCCGCTTCGTTGCCGGCGGGCGGAACGGGCGCGTTCACTTTACGGCGGAGGTGGGGGCGGCGGGCGCGGACACGGCGCGCCCGCTCATACCCGACAGCAATTCGGGATGGCGGCCGACGATACGCCCGAAAATCTTCACGGTCTGGCTGACCGGATCGATGCGCGCGGCCAAGCGGACGATCTCGACCGGATAGGTCTTGCGCGTTTCCTCGATCTCGGCGCCGAAGCGCGTGCCCGGGCGCATATTCTCGATCAAGGCCGAGGGCACGATCATTTCGACTTCCATCTCGCGGTCGTCGATGATCTCCAGGATCGGCTCGCCCTCGCGCGCGAATTGCCAGCGCTGGACGCGCAGTTCGCCGACGCGGCCGCCGAAAGGCGCGGCGATCGTGCAGCGCCCGACGGGTACCCGCGCCGCTGTCACTTCGGCTTCGGCCGCCGCCACATCGGCCAAAGCGAGATCGTATTCGAGCTTGCTGGTCGCCCCTTGGCGATCGAGCTGACCTTGCACGTCCGCCTGACGGCGCGCGCGGTTGAGCAAGGCTTCGCTGCGCGCCAGACGCGCGCGATAGGGCGCGCAATCGAGCCCGACCAAACGCTGGCCGTCCTGGATCGTGTCGCCTTCGCGCACGCTAAGCTCGACGATCTGCGCCGCGATCTCGGTCGACAGCAATGTCGTCCGGCGCGGAACGAGATGGAGGCGGATCTCGCCTTGTGCCGCGAGCGGCGGCGGCGCTTGCGCGCCCGCCTCGGCGGTACCGAGCAGCGCCGCCAGCAGGCATGCGGCGCCGATCCGCGCCCGCGACATCATGGCTCGGTATTGCGCTCGACCTGGATCGACCGGACGATCCGCGCGAATAGCGACGGGTTGTCGCCGGGCGGGGGCGGAATTTCCGCCGCATCCGGTTCGAGTGCCGCCGCCGGTGCCGTCGCGAAGACCGAGGGCGGCGGTGGCGGCAAGGCGCCGGCTTCCAGCCGTTCGGGCGGCAGGGCGGCTTCCTGGCGCAGCGTCGCCTGCACCTGTTCCATCTCCATTCCCGCCAGGCGGATACGGCCGGCGAACAGATCGCTATTGGCGCGACGAATGGCGCCGGTCAGCGTCGTGAGATCGGGCGCCTCGACTTCCTCTGGCAGAAGATCGGCGCCGAGCGACACGAACACCGCCGCCAGCGCGTTCTGCAACGCGGCGTAAGCGCGATCGCGCTCGAGTTCGGCGACGATCGCTTCGGCACGGCCCCGGATGCGGTCGAGATCGGCGACGGCCTGGGCTTGCGCTTGCTGGGCGCCGAGTTCCGACAAGCGCTTTTCGACATCCGCGATCTCGGTCGCGCGCTGGAATACGCCCGCCGAGCGCGCGAAGTTGCGCACCGCGAGATTGACCTGCGTGACCACCGCCATCGACACGGCTTGGCGGCGCAACGCCGCCACTTCCTGCTGCACCTTGCCGACTTTGATCTGCGTGGGCGCTTGCAGAAGGCTGAACAGGTTCCACGTCACGCGCGCACTGACTTCGTTCCAGTTCTGCGTGTGGATATAGCTGTTGTCGTTGTGCTGGGCCTGCGCCAGGAAATTGAAATTGGGCAGCAGGCGCAGCAGACCGCGCTTGGCCTCGAAGGCGGCGATGCGCGTGTTGTAGGCTTCCTCGCGCACTTCGGGGCGCGTGACGAGGGAGATGCGCTCCATCGTCTCGATGTCGAACGGCACGTCGGGAATGCGCATGGCCGAGGGGGCGATCACCTCGACCTCGAAATTCGTCGTGGCCGGCAGGCCCATCAACTGGCCCAAACGCGCGGTCGCGGTCAGCAACTCGACCTCCAGCCCTTCGAGCTGGCGGATGAGATCGAGGATCTGGCGCTGCTGGCGCAGATTGGCGCCCGGCGGCTGGGCGCGGCGCCGATCGAGATCGCGCAAGGTTTCCAGCGCGAACAGCGCGTCGGTCAAAGCGGGCTTCAGATCGCCGCGCACGCGCTGGGCCGCCGCCGCCTGCCAATAGGCGACGCGCACTTCCTGGAAGATGTTGTTGATCGTGCGCCGGCGGCGTTCGCTGGCGATCATCGCGCGGTCGGCCTGCTGGCGCGCCTGGTAATAGCTGACGCCGAAATCGAGCAGGCTCCATTGCAGCGTCAAATCGGCGGTGCCGATCTGTTCGTCTTCGCCCACCGTCGGGTTCACGGTGCGCACGCCGGTCCAGTAATCCTTGCTCCACTTCACTTCTTCGCGGTCGCGGACTTTATAGCCGGCGTTCGCGGTCAGCTTGGGCAGCATCTCGTAATTGGCGAGGTCGAGCTGGCGCAATTGCAGCGCCTGTTCGAACATCGAAAGCCGCTGGTCGAGATTGTATTTGAGCGCGCGCGCGAGCGCTTCCTCCAGCGAAATCGCGCCGACGATCGGTTCCTGTTCGGAGAACAGATGCGGCCGGTCGGCGAGGCTGCGCTGGATATGCTCCTCGGTCGTGATCGGCGTCACCTCGACCGCGCATCCGGCGAGGAAAATCGCGGAGCCGCAGAGAAGGGCGAAACGGCGCAAATTGCGGGGCTTGTTCATCGCGGTTTTTTTATCCGTCATTGCTTGAGCGCGCGTTCGGAAGCGGGCGGCAGGAAGCGATCGGTGTAGACATCGGCCGCGTTCAATTTCGCGGTCGAATTGGTCGCGGTCGCGAGGCTCGCCAATCGGCGTTCGACGCGCGCGGTTTGCAGCGCGGCGAGCCCCGAAACGCGCGTATGCGGCGTCAGCAGCGTGCGGTCGCGCGCGATTTCCCAGCGATATTGCTCGGTCGCGGGCTCGACGAAGGGATCGACGGTGCGTAGCGCCGCGATGCCCTCGTCCGGATTTTCCAGCATGCGCATGATCCCCGCGAGCGACCCGCCGACCACCGCGCGGATACGCTCGGCATCGGTCTCCAGGCGGTCGTTGCGCACGAATATGCCAAGGCCCAGCAACTCGACGCCGTAATCGGCATAGCGGAAGACGGTCAGTTCGTTCTCGGGCGTGCCCATCACTTTGAGCGAGGGCAGGATGGTCGAGATCGACCCGACGATGCCGTCGACCTGCGATTTGGCGAGCACGAATTCGCGCAAATTCGGCGAGATATTCTGCCACACCACGTCGGTGGGCGCGAGGCCGGCTCCTTGCGCGAATAACGGGAACAGAATGCGCGCCGAAACGCCCGCCGGTGCCGCGATCCGGCGGCGCTTCAAATCGGCCGCGGTGCGGATATCCTTGTTGCGGGTGATCAGGGCCGCTTCGGACTCGTCGTAGATCGACGCGACGATCGTCACACGTTGTGTCGCCGGCGCTTGAAGATTATGGGCGAGTGCGACGTTCAAATCGCCGAAGCCGAAATCGACTTCGCCCGATGCGACGCGCTGGACGGTGTTGAGCGTGCCGTAGCCGCGTTCGAGCGCCACATGCGTGCCGCGCTTGGCGTATTCGCCCTTGGTCTCCGCCACCGCGACGAAAGCGTGCAGGCTTTGCAATTGCCATTCGACGGCGAAGCGCGCGGGTTGCGGTTCGGCGGGGCTTTGCGCCGCGACCGGACCGATGGCGAATAATCCGGCGAGCGCAAGGGCGATCAGCGTGGGGCGTCGTGTCATCGCGTTCGTCGGGCTCCGTTGCATCAGGCGGCTTCGCGTTCGTGGTCGACCAATTCGCCGATCAGATTCAAAATTTCCGCGATCTCGCCGGCGGCGGCGGCCTTCGCCAATTGGCTGGTCAGCGACGGCTGGGCGATCGGTGCCGGCGCCAGATCGATCCGCGCTTCCAGCGCCATGGCGTCGGGGCCCGCAGGCACCGAAGTGCCTTGACCCGGCGGCAGCACGATCGCGGGGGCGGGCGCGTCGCCGGTGGGCAAGGTGCCTTCGGGTGTGGGCACGCGGATCGTCACCTCGGCGCGCGCCTCGTTGCCTTGGCTGTCGCGCGCGACGACCACGAACTGATAGACGCCGGGCGCCACGTTGGCGTCGGGCGAAGCGGAGACGGTCTGGTTCGTCGGGTCGAACTGCACCCAACTCGGCAACGGATCGCCGCCCGCCGCGCGCGCGTCGTATTGCAGGCTGGCGAGCTCGGCCGGGTTGTCGTGGGTGAAGGTGACCTTATCGGTCGTCGCCGTGCCGTCGCGCGAGGCGATGCGATCGATCGGATCGCCGTCCAGGCGCAAACGGCCCGTTTGATTGGGATCGGGCAGGGCGGCCAGCGCCTGGGCCAGCGAATTTCCGTCCAGCACGCCGAGCACGGCCGGCGGGGCGGGGATCGGCGGCAGACCGCCCGACGTACTCGGGCCGGTGGTCGACGCGATCAGCGTCGAGGGCGGCAGCGAGGGCAAAGGTGCGGGCGGGGCGGGCGGCGGCGGGGCGGGCGGCGACGGCGAGGACGGCGGCGTCGCGACCTTGGGCACATAGGTGACGTTGACGGTCGTGCGCGCCGTGGCGCTGTTCAGCTCGTTCGTGCCGCCGGTGTTCGAGGTACCGGCGTCGCGCGCCACGAAATCGAAGGTGCGGTTGCCTTGGGTGGGCACGTCCTTCGTGTTCGTATAACGCATGCCGTCGATCAGCGAGGAGGTGTCGTCGCGCGGGATCAACCCGCCGCCGTTGCGTGTGATGGTGATGACCGGGTTGATCGTATTGGCGTTGGTCACGACGATCTGGAAGGTCGTCGCCCCTTGCGTCGCGGTATAGGTGCCGTTGACGTTGAGCGGCACCTTCACGCCGCCGATCGATAGCTCTTCGGACGCGCCGTCGCGCAGATCGCCCGCCGTGATGACGACGTTGACGAGGCTGGTATTGTCGACGTCGCGCAACGGATTGGTCAGCGCCATATCGGCGGGGACGGCCGGTTCGCCTTCGTTGCGTACGAAATTGGCGGTGTAGTCGACGCCGCTGGACGTGCCGTTGAGATCGACGCGCGGCGGCACGTCGAACGTGACCGTGTTCGGCGCGGTGTCGAAGGCGCCGCGGGAATCGCGCACCGAGAACGTGGCGCGCAGATTGTTGTCGGGTGTCGCATCCTCGGCGGCGATGTATTTGAGCCGCCCGGCGGCGATGTCGGCGATCGCCACGAGGCGGTTGTTGCTGGCGCTGAGCGTGCCGTTCTGCGCCACGATCTGCTCGCCGCTATCGGCCACACCATTGCCGTTGGTGTCGACGAACAACGTGCCCGAGGCGGGGGCCGTATCGAAGCGAACCAGCGAGAACGTGTCGCTGTCGGGATCGGCGTAACCGAAATCCGCGCTCGTCAGCGTCACCGCGACGCCGCCCGAAGGCAGGGTCTTGTGGAAATCCGTGCCGGTCGGCGGGTTGTTGAGGCCCGCTTCGGCGTAATAGGTGTTCACGCCGGTATTCGCACCGTTGCGCTCGCCCGTCGCGGCACCCGTCGCCCCCGGCGTTTGGGAAAGATTGCCGGCGGCGGCAGGGCCTTGAGTGCCCGGCGTGCTGGTCCAGGTGACGACCGTTTGGCCGCTGGAAACCGCGACGTTCGAATCCTCGACCGGGGCCGTATAATTCACGCGCACATAAGTGCCCGGTGCCACGCCGTTGGTGAAGGTGATGTCCATACGGTTGGCGACGGCGCTGTAATCGGTGCCGGCCGTCAGCGTCGTCCAGGTCGTGCCGTCGGTCGACGTCTCGACCGTCAGCGCGGTGCGGTTGCCCAGATTGTCGCCCGCACTGGCCGTGCCCACGCGCGCGTCTTCGACGCGCAGATCGTAGGCGGTCGTCGTGCCGGCCGCGTTCGACAGGCGGAATTCGGTCGTGTAGCTGATCGTTTCGCTGCCGATGGCGCCGGTGCGCGATTCCGAACGGACGGGCGTGGCGGCGAGTTTGGGCTCCTGCAGCGTCAAATCCGCATTGTTCGACGTGATCGCCGAATTGCCGTTGGCGACCATCGCGAAATTCGTGCGCAGCTGCGCGGCGGCATGGCCCTGCACGTTGGCCGCGACGTTGACGACCAGCGCGTTGAACTCGACGACCACGTATTCGGCGTTGCCGGAATCGGCGTCGGCGTTGACGAGATTGCCGAGATAGAAGGTCGGGTCGGTGCCGGGATTGGCGTTGGCGACGACGATGTTGTTCGCGTCGAGCACGGCGGTCGGCGTGACCGTTCCGGCCGTGCCGGTGAGGCCGGCCCCGGTGACCGCGACGCGCGCGCCGCCGCCATCGGGATCGGCCGAGCTGATGCCCGTGCCGTTGGAGACGAACGCGACCTTGGTCAGCCCATCGTTGAGATAGGCGAGGCCCGCCGGCAAATTCGGCGTGATCTGGAAATTCGACATCGTGCCTTCCGGCACCTGGACGATCATGCGCATGCGCACGACCTCGCCCACGGTGACGTTGGCGGCAATACCGTCGCCGGTCGTGGTGTCGGAATCCGGCGTCGTCGTGTCGACCGAGGTATCGACGATGTGAAGCTCGACCGTCGGTGCCGCGAAGCCGATCGACGCGGCTTCCTTGCGCGCGGTCGTCAGGAAGTTCGTCGCCCCCTCGGCGTTGGCGAAGCTGGTGATCTCCGCGTTGGTCGATTGCGCGGCCGATCCGACCGACACGCTGTTGGACAGTCGCGCGTCGTAGGTCGCGACGATGATGTTCGCACCCGTGGTGATCGTCGTGCCGGCGGAATCCTTGCCCGCCCCCAAGGCGCCCGTCGCGCTGTCGACGAAGCGAATGCCGCCATTCGTCCCTTGCGAGAAGAACGCCGCCTGGGCGAGCTCGGTCACGTCGGGGATGCCGTCGCTGTCGCCGTCGGCGGTGCGCGTCAGATTGACCGAGCGCCACGCCGCCGCCGTATCGGTCGCGGTGAAGCCCGTTTCGGTCGTGGCGAGCGCGCCGAACGTGCCGCCGTCGACGCGCACGATCAGGATCGTGTTGCCTTCGACCGACGCGCGATAGCCGCTGGTCGCGGCGTTGGCGTTGATATTGTCGACGATCGCTTGCGCGGTGGTCGCGGCGTCGGTCGTGAAATTGACCGTGCCGGTCATCAAATTGGTGGCACCGGCCGCGATCTGGCTGACCGAGTTGCCGCCCGCGATGGTCGAGATATCGACCACGCCGGTATAGATCTCGACATTGTTGACCGCGACGCCGGCCCCGGTCGTGAAGGCGAGGTTGCGCACGGTGTTCGCATCGACCGCGGCGGGCAGGGTGTCGCGCACGGTCACGTCGAAGGCGCCCTTCGACGACGAGCCTTGGTTCTCGACGCCCACGGCCACGCGCACCCAATCGCCGGCGTCGAAGCCGGTCGCGTTGGAATTGGTGATCTGCGTGGCGATGTTGCCCGAGGTGATCGTGCCCAGCGACAGCGAGACGGCGGAGACGGTGCTGTCGACGTCGGCCGCGACGGGGTTCGACACGGTCGTGCCGACGGCCGCACCGCCGGCCGCGTCGTATTTGCCGACATAGCCCTTGTGGACCACGACATTCGCCTGGCCCAGCACGTTCTGCTGAACCGTGGAGGTCGACGTCGCGACGTTCTGCGACGAATAATCGGTCTGCTGGCCCAGCGAGGTGAGCTTCAGGCGGTCGACGAACGGATCTGAGCCGACGGCGAGGGTGAAATAGATTTCGACCTTGCGCCCGGCGGCCGTCGCCTCGGTGTAGTCGGTGGCGTTGCCGCCCCAGGTCAGGCCGTTGGACGTGGCGTTCGTGGCAAGGCCCAGCGTGCCGCCCGTTCCGGTATCCTGGAATAGCGTGGGCACGTTGGCGCCGGTCATGCCGCCGGCATTGGTGCCCGTACCGATGCTCCATTGATTGAGCGGCGGCAGGTTCGAGGCTTGCACGCCGCCCGTGCCGCTATCGCCGTCGTACATCATGGCCTGAAGATCGGCGACCTTGAAGATCGGCAGCGGCAGATAGGCGGCGAGGGCGAGGTTTTCGAAATCGCCCATCACCAGATCGTAGGTCAGCTTGAACGTGACTTGATCGCCGGGCATCAGGGTTTCCGAACCCGTCGCGGCGGCACCGTTGATATTGGTGATCAGCAGCGACACGTTGCCATGCGCGATCTTCGACGTAACGCCGTCGGTATCCGCCTCGCTTTGACCCGTCGCCGCACCGCTCGTGCGGTCGTAGAGATCCATCGACGCGCTGACGTTGTTGGAAACGCTGTCGCCTTCCTTCAACTGCGTGCCAAGCCCGGCGACATAAGATGTCCCCGCGGGACCCGTCCAGCTCTCGTCGATCGCGGTGCGGAACTTGATGACACCCGTCGTCTGGCCCGTGCCCGAACCGGCGGCGGTGGCGGCGCCGTCGTCGCGCCCGCCGCTGATGATCGCTTGCGCGATTTCGGAGGAGACGAGGAAACGCACGCGCGTCGTGCCGTCGGCGGTCTGCTTGGTCAGCGGCGTCGTGCCGTCCCACGCGACCCAATTGGTGCCGGCCCCGGCATCGTTGTCGTATTCGATATTGACGGCCGCGAAGGCGGCGACGGCGCGCGACTGGTCGCTGCCATTGGATACGTCGCGCCAATCGAATTGCAGCGTCGGGCCGAAGCCGGTGGCGAAGGTCTGGCCGTCGCTCAGCGTGTCTTCGACGACGATGTTGCCGCCGCGGAAGTAATCCGACAGATCGATGCGCAGCGTGTATTCCATCGTGTCGCCCGGCGTGATGCCTGCCGGGCCGGTATCGGTGACGATGGCGCTGCCTTTGTCGATATGGATCGACTGGGCGACGATCGTCGGCGCGTCGGCGCTCGACGAAACCGCTTGCGTCGTGTCGGACAGGATTCCGCCGCCGGTCTTGCCGGTCCACGAGCCCGCGAAGGTGACCTCGTTCGCCGCCGCCCAGAGATTGACGTCGTCGCCCGACGCGGCGTTGACCACGCGCGTCGTGCCGTCGCGATTGAACTCGTTGACGTAGTAATCGATGGCGACGGCGCGGCCGGCATCGGGGATCGTCGTCGTGTATTGGACGCGGATCGCCTGATACGACGTGGCGGGGGTGGACGCGTTGGTCGCGTTCCAGGTTTCCCACGTGCCGTCGTCGCCGCGCTGGAATTCGATCGTGCCGCCCGTGACGGTCGGCAGCGCGTTGACGATCACGCCGTCGGGAATGGGGATGTAGAGATAATCCGTGCCGCTTTGGCTCAACGTCGTGCCGTCGGCGGGATCGACCGTCACGGTCAGCGTGCGCACGTAGTTCGACCCCGTCGCCGTTTCGTGATCGGGCGCCGAATTGGTGACGAGCAGCTTATAGGCCTGCGGCGTGAACGTGCCGGTGGAAGCCTGGCCCAAAGTTTCGTAGATCGGGGCATCGACCGTCGGGTTATCGAGCGCGTCGGCGCCGAATTCGAAGCCGGCGCGCGCCGCCCAGTTCAGCGCGGTGCCGGGATCGGCATATTGGTTGATCGTCAGATTAGCGTTGATGTCGACCGTGGGGTGGTCCGGCCCGAAGCTGCCGAACGGCATGCGCATCACCACGATCTGGTCGCCGGCGGCGAACCATGTCGGCAAAGCGACGACGAGCGCATTGCCCGATCCGTCGACCGCGAAAGGATGGGTGAAGCTATAGGCGCCGGCCGAGCCCGTGATGTTGATCGTGCTGCTGCCGTCGCCGCCGCTGGTGACCGCGCGCAAGGATTTGAAGACCGGGTCCTGGCCGCCGATCGTCGTGGCCGAATTGAAAATCAATCCGTCGCGCGTCGCCGTGCCGTCGCCGTCGGCGCCACGCGATTGCAGGAATAGATCGACATAGGGGCCGAAGCCGACATTGCCGGCGCTGTTCGCGGCCGTGTTGTCGAAGGTCAGCGTCAGCGTGACGTTGGCGCCGATTTCGGGGGTGGGGGTGGTGGTCGATCCCGTGACGTCCGGCGTGGGGGCCAGGATATGGCCCCAATTTTCCATGCCCGCCGCCGTGAATGGAACGCCGGCTTCGATCGCACCGGTCGAGGCTTCCAAAATCCAGTCGCCGCCCAAGGCGGCCGCACCGGTCGGGTCGTCGGATGCGGCGACATCCGCGCCGGTCAGCTCGGCCAAGCGATCCATCAGCGCGATCCCGCCCGGCGTGGCGGCCACGTCGCAGCCCCAAATCAGCATGTCGGCGTCCGCGGTCAGCGCTTGCGCCCAGCCCGCCAGGGCGGTCGCATAATTATCCAGAGTCTGCGCATTCAGCACCGTCTCGCCGATGCGGATCTGGCCGGGCGTGCCGTGGCTCAGGATATTGATCGCTTCGATGCCGCTGCGCCCATCGAGATAGCTGGAGATCTGCGCGATCGCGTCGATACCGGCTTGCAGGCGGACGACCTCCACGCCCTCGGCGACGGTCAGCGTGTCGAAATCCCGCACGTCGGGGGCGACGAACAGGATTTGCGTGGCGGGCGGCGGGGCATTCGCAGCCGGGGCCTCGGGGGCGAGGGCGGGGTGCGTCGTATCGGTCGTGTCGGCGTGATGCGTGTCGCTTGAGGATGAATCGTCCGTCGGGATCGCCGCGGCGACCGTTGCGGCACCTGCCGCGTCGAACATGAAACGCTGTTCGAGCGCCAGCGCCAAACGGCGCCGAACCGGCTTTTCGGCCGAATTGGATGGTGACTTCCGTCGTCCCGACGACAGAAACATAGAGAAGCCCCCCGAGCGCCCCCCGGCGCCTTAAGAATCGCGATGAAATGCGGTTTTCATTTATTTACGGCGGAGACTGCAAAGCAAGCGTGTTTTCAATTAAAGATCGAGTCGAGTGGAACTAAGTTTGTGACTCGCCAGCGATTTGCAATTTGCGAGTTACAATCTGACAATGGCCGCGAACCGCTCGGGTATAGGGCTGGTCGCGACGGCGGCGAATGATATTGTCCAACGCGTGAAAGCGCCGTTTTAATGAAGCCCGCCAAGTTCAAGGTTCACATGCCAAATTCCGATTCCAAAGCGCCCGATGCAAGCGCCGCCGGCCGTTACATTCTGATCGGCATCCTGACCGTCGCGCCGCTGACGGTGACCTGGATCATCGTCGATTTTCTGTTCGCGCAATTGTCGCGGTTGGGAAAGCCGTGGGTCGTGACGATCGCGCGCGGGATCGCGCAGGATCATCCGGGCGCCGCGCAATTGTTACTCGACGAGACGTTCCAATCGCTCGTCGCGGTCGCGGCGGTGCTGTTGGGGCTGTGGCTGCTCGGCTGGGTGGCGAGCCGGGTCATCGGGCGGCGCCTGATCGGCGTTTTCGAGCGCCTGATCGCGCTCATTCCCTTCGTCGACAAGGTCTATCACGCGACGCAGCGCTTCCTGACCGTCGCGGGCGGTACGCAAGGCGGCGGCGAGCGCCGGGTCGTGCTGATCGAATTCCCGTCGCGCGATATGAAGGTGATCGGCTTCGTCACCAAGGTCATGACGGACGCGAATTCCGATGCGAAGCTCGCCGCGGTCTATGTGCCGACGGCACCGAACCCGACCTCGGGCTATGTCGAGATCGTGCCCTATGAACGGCTCGTCTTTGTCGATTGGACCTTCGACGAGGCGATGGCCTTCGTGGTGACGGGCGGCTCCAGCGCGCCCGACCGGATCGCCTATAGCAAGCCGCCGCAGAACTAGTTACGCGCGGCGTCTTCCAGCGCGAAGCGCGCGGTGCGCTCGGCGATCATGATCGTCGGCGCGTTGGTGTTGGCCGAGGTGATCGCGGGCATCACCGACGCGTCGGACACGCGCAAACCCTGAAGCCCTCGCACCGCCAAGCGCCCATCGACGACCGCGGCGTCGTCGGCCCCCATGCGGCAGGTGCCGACGGGGTGGAAAACCGTGTCGGCCTTCTGCGCGATCCAATCGAGAATCTCGGCGTCGCTGCGGATATCCGGGCCCGGCATCAGTTCGGCCCCGCGCCAGGCGTCGAAGGCGGGTTGGGCGAAAAGGCCGCGCAGGATTTTGACGCCGGCGGTCAGCACACGCTTGTCGCGCGGGGCGGAGAGGTAATTGGGATCGATGCGCGGCGCCGCGCGCGGATCGGCGCTGCCAAGCGAGATGCGGCCCCGGCTTTCCGGGCGCATCTGGCAGATATTGGCGAAGAAGCCGTTCTCCGTGCGCGCCCCCGGCGGATCGCGGAAGGGATTGACCCTGATCGTGGCGCTGGTGAGGGCCGGCATGAAATGGCTTTGGAGATCCGGCTCGGCCAAGCCGGGCTCGGAACGGAAATAGCCGCCGACCAGCAGCGGGAAACACGCGGCCGGGCCTTTGCCCTGGATCAACGCGCGCAGCAGCGCGAACGCCGCGCGATCGGCGCGCAGAAGTTCGTTGAGGCCGCCGGGCTTCAGCGCCGCATGCTCGACGCGGATCAGCAGATGGTCTTGCAGATTGGCGCCAACCTGGGCGCGATCGGCGATGACGGGCACGCCCAGCGCCGCGAGTTCGCCCGCCGGCCCGATGCCCGAGCGCAGCAGCAAATGCGGCGAACCGACCGTGCCCGCACAGACGATCACTTCGCGGCGCGCTTTGACGATCCGCTCAACGCCGCCTTGACGCAGGATGAGGCCGGTGCAGCGCGTGCCGTCGAAGGTCAGGCGCACGACTTCCGCATCGGCGATCAAACGCAATGCGCCGCTCGCCACGGCGGGGCGCAGATAGGCGCGCGCCGTGCTGGCGCGCCGTCCGCCGCGAATATTGAAGCGATAGCGCCCCGCACCCAGCGGGTTAGGGCCGTTGAAATCGTCGGTGCGGCCATAGCCCGCACTTTCCGCCGCATTCAGATAGGCGTCGTAAAGCGGCGTCCACCAATCGGGCTGTTCGATGCCCAACGCCTTGCGCCCGTCGTTGCTCGGCTCGTTCTCCAGCGCTTGGTAGACGGGCTCGACTTTCTCCCACGACCAATCGCGCAAGCCGGTTTGTGCCCAGTGCTCGTAGTCGGAGGGCAGGCCGCGCACCCAGACCATGCCGTTGATGGCGCCCGAGCCGCCGACCAGCTTGCCGCGCGGCCATTTCAAGCGCCGTCCGCCAAGATGCGCTTGCGGCTCGGTCTCGAATTGCCAGGTGTATTTCGTGCCGCGCAGGAACCAGCCGGTCAGCAGCGGCACCGACAGTAACGGGTCACGACCGGGCGGGCCCGCTTCGATCACAGCGACTTTATGTTTACCGTCCGCCGCCAAACGCGCGGCGAGCAACGAACCGGCGGACCCCGCCCCGACGACGACGAAGTCGGCTTCGTGAAATGTTTCGGCCATCAATTCAAATCGAGTTCGATCGACAAATCCAAACGCTGCCACAGATCGCGTTTTTCCAAATCGTCGCCTTCGGCTTCCGTGCCGCGCACGTCGCGCAGATTGCTGTGCGTCTCGCGGCGCAGGATGACGATCAGATCGGTGTCGTCCTCCAGCACGAAGGGGAATTCGTGCCAGCAGCCGATCTTCATGCAGAAACCGGCACTGCCGTCGAAGCGCAGCGCCTTCAACGCGCCCATATCCGGCATCGGCTGGTCGTTGGGCGCCCCCAGCACCACGACGAAGGGCTTGCCCTTCAGCGGAATGAAGGTCTGCGTGTGTTTGAAATGCCGTTCGATCCAGCGCACGGCGAGGGGGCGGCGGCGCAAGGTCGCGACGGTCAGCTCGGTCTGCTCGTCGGATTCGAAGCGCGTCGGCTTGCGCAATACGCCGTCGTAGAAATGCAGGCGATTGCCGGGCTCGGGCACGTTGGAGCCGAGCAGCCAGCCGAACGGCGCCACGTTCTCGGGCGTCGCATCCTCGATGCGCAAGCGTTGGATCGTCGTCGCGGTCATGCTGCGGGCTCCACGAAGGCGCCCGTCTTCTTGTCGCGCAGGCGCAGTTTGACGAAGACTTTGCCCGTACCGCCATGGTCGATGCCGGTATCGAAGCAATCGAACGTGTTGAAGCGCGGGCTGATCGGGTGAAGCCCCGCTTCCAGCCGGTCTTGCGCCAGCAACAGCGCGGGTTGCAGCTTGGCGATCACGCCCAGGCACAACGGCGCCGTCGAACTCGACGTGTCGAGCAAGCCGTCGGTCGAGAACACGAAGGTTTCGCCCTTGCGGATGAAATTCGCGCAGTGATGTGCGCCCGTCACCTCGGCGACGATTTCCATATCTTCCTTGTTCATGACACCGCCTTCGGAAGAATGCGTTCGGTCACGGGCGCGTGCGTATCGGCGCGGCGCAAATGCACCTGGCAGCGCGCCTTCGACTTGCCTTCGTCAGGGCCCGTATGCGGGCATTCGTGATAGCGCCACACGCAGGTCATGGGGTTGAGCCCTTCGGCGGCGCGGTCGAAGGTCATGTAGAAGATCGACAGGATGGGCGAGAGCAGATGCACGCAGACCGGCGCGTCGGTCAAGGCGGGTATCACCTTGTGGCGCATGTCGAACACGATCTTCTGGCCGGGCTTGACGCCGCATTTGCAGCCGCCGCCATTGCTCGTGACCTCGACGACGACTTGATAATCGTCAAGCCAGCGATGGCCCAAATGCCGGCGTGCCGCGAACAGGTTGCGCACTTCGGGCGACAGACGCTCGAATTCGTCGTCGGTGAATTCCAGCGCCTGTTTCAGGCGTTCCTGCATCTCGTCCAGATGATCTTCCGGCTGGACGTAGAACGGATCGATGGGGGGCGGGTTCGTCATACGGCCGTGACTCCTCCGTCGGCGACCAGAACATGGCCGGTGATGAACGATGCGGCTTGCGAGGCGAGGAACAAAGCCGCGCGCGCGATTTCGTCGGCTTCGCCCAAGCGGCCCAGCGGAATGCTGGCGACCAGCCCGGCGGCACGCGTGGCGTCCGCGCGCGCGATGGCGGTCATCGGCGTGGCGATCGGGCCGGGGGCGACGGCGTTGGCACGCGCGCCGAACAGCGCGAATTCAACCGCCAGCGTCTTGGCGAGCGCGTTGACGCCGCCTTTGGACGCGGCATAGGCGGTCGCGCGGCGATGGCCGATCAGGCCGATCTGGCTCGAAAACAGTACCAGCGATCCGCCGCGCTGCTTCTCGAAGATCGGCGCGACATGGCGCGCCACGCGATAGGCGCCGCCAAGATTGATCGACACGACGCGCTCCCAATCCTCGGGGCCCGTCTCGCCGATATTGCGATGTTCGAACACGCCGGCGGTGACGATGGCGGCGTCGATGCCGCCGAGTGTGTCTTGCGCGCCGTGAACGGCGGCGGCGACTTGAGCGTCGTCGCGCGTGTCGCAAGCGCAAACGAACTTGGCCTCGGGTACGCTCTCGTCCGTGCCGGGCATCGTCGTCGCGGCGACGATCGCACCGGCTTCGGCGGCGAGGCGCACGCAAGACTGGCCGATACCCGATCCGCCGCCCACGATCAGCAGGCGAAGGCCGCGCAGATCGACCAGTGGGGCGGTCATGCGATCACGACCAAATCGCGATCGATGGGCCGCAGCATGCGGCAGCCCTTCGCCTCGACCTCGACGCTGTCTTCCAAATGGAAGCTGCCAAGATCGGGATCGCGATAGAAGACTTCGGTGTTCACGATCATGTTCTCCTCGAGGGCGTAGCCTTTCACGAGGCTATCTTCCTCGGGGAATTCGAACACTTCCAGGCCGATCCCGTGCGTGGTGACGGAAACGAGATCGCGGCGCAGGCCGAAGCCTTGAATCGTGTCGCGCGTCAGGTTGCGCAGATCTTCGGTGTTCACACCGGGCTTGATCGCGGCTTCGACCGCTTCCAGCGCCGTGACGACCGCCTTGTAGCGCAGCTTGTGCGCCTCGGTCGGTTCGCCGACGACGCCGGTGCGCGCCAGATCCATGTGATAGCCGCCGAGCGTGCCCAGGCAGTCGAGCACGACCGCGTCGCCCGGCGTCAAGCGGCGCTCGTGGCTCGCGGGCAGGCTCATCGCCGAAGCGTCGCCCGCCCCGAACATCATGCCGCGTTCGCCCAGGAACGCCGCGTCGTGATCGACCAGCACGCGACGATAGACGCGGATCAGATCGTCCTCCGCGATACCGGGCTTGGCGTTGGCGATGACCGCTTCCAGCGCCTTGGCGTTGACTTCGGCGCCCTTGGTCATCAGCGCGATTTCGTCCGGCGTTTTGACGATGCGGATGCGCCGCATCAATTGGAGGATATCGGCGATGGGCGCGTTGCCGCCCAAGCCGTGCGCGGCCAAGCGCTGCGCCAATCGGGCATCGTCGCAGCCGAGCTTGGCGGATTTGAGGCCCGCGCGTTTGACGGCCGCGATCACCGCGTCGACGAACGAAGCTTTCTGCGTCGGGCGCAATTCGGCGCGCTTGGCGGCGAGGTTGCGGCGAAGATCGTTGGAGAGATTGCGCTCCAGCGTTTCGCCCATATAGACGCCGACCGAGCTCCACGGATTGCCGAACATCTCGACGGCCTTGATCCAGCTCGGCCGCTCCGCCAGCGTGGGCAGATCGAATTCCTGGATCACGAGCACGGGCTCGGCGTCTTCGCGCGCGGGCAGGATCACCGCCGCCGACCAATCCTCGAACCGGCCGAGCAAATACTCGGACGCGAATCCGGACGCGTAGCAAACATTCGTCGTCGTCGCGAGGATCGCGCCGTCGAGACCGGCTTCGCGCAGCAAGCGGCGCGCGCGTTCGAGATTGATCAGCATCAGGCGGCCTTGCGCGCGGCGATGACGACCCAGGGGAAGCGCCACGCTTTGTTTTCGGGCGACAGCGCGCCGGTCATTTCCTCGAAGCGCATGATCTCGACCTTGTCGAACCCAGCGCGGCGATGGGCGGCGGCCAGATCCATCTTGTCGAGCGGCGGCATGAACGGCTCGTTGTTGCGGGCACTATGGCCGTAATGGATGAATTTGTTGAACGGATCGTCGCCCGCCAGGAAGTCGAGATGGATCGACCAGCCGCCGGGGGCGAGCAGGCGATGGGCTTCGTGCAGCACTTTCTCGATATGCGAGACGGGCATCTCGTGCAGCATCATCGTGCTGGTGACGAGATCGGCGTTGCCGGCCGGAAGTTTCGTGTCGGCCGCGTCGCCTTGGCGGAACTGGACGTTGCGCGCCTGATCTTCGGCCGCCGTGTGGGCCGCGAGTTTCACGCACGGGGCGGCGAGATCCACACCGACGACTTCCGTGTCGCGGCTCGACGAATAGAAGGGGCGCGTGCTTTTGCCGAAGCCGCAGCCCATATCGACGATGCGCTTGGGCTGCTTGCCCAGGCGTTCCATCGCGATGCGGGTGAAGCGCTGATGCAGATCGCCATGCTTGTCCAGAAGCGGCGTCGTGGTGCGTGCGCCGCGTTCGTAGACCATGCCGGCGACGGAATCGCCATGCACGCCGCCGGGATGCTGGTGGATGTCGATGGCGGGGTAATATTCGGGCGGCACGAAATCCGGCGGCACGACCAGACGGTCGTTATTCGCCGTTTCGATCATCGGCGCCAATTCGTCGCGATGCGCGCCGTAGTGATTGGCGAGGCCGTAATGGCCCGAATACTTCATCTTCTGCAGATGCCGCTCGAACCACGCGAAATAACGATAGGTCGTATCGCCCGCGATCAGCTTTTCGACGTCTTCGACGGTCTTGGGCTTGGCGGGGGCGGCTGCGGCCGCATCGCGATAACGCTGCGCCACTTCCGGATAGAGGTTGCGCGTCCATTGCAGCTTGCAGGACAGCAGGAATTCCTGGAACGCTTCGAAGGGCCGATGGGTCGGGGGATCGGTACGCATGCGAAGCCTCCATTCCTGTCCGTGATTGGTTTTCTGGCATGAGTGTGTAATTGTACTAAACA
Source organism: Tagaea sp. (assembly GCA_965228135.1). GTDB lineage: Bacteria > Pseudomonadota > Alphaproteobacteria > CACIAM-22H2 > CACIAM-22H2 > Tagaea. The sequence continues at coordinate 838,342 of OZ245798.1, read as the reverse complement.
TATATCAATAGGTTTTTTGCGCGGGGGCAAAATGGCGGCGGAAAACGGGGTCGACGAACTGGTCGCGAAGCTCGCCGCGTTGAAGGCGGAGCGCGGTTATTTGCTGCCCCATCACGGGTTGTTGGCGGCGATGGCGCCCGACGTGCTGGAGGCCTATGGCGCCTTGTATCGCGCGCTGACTTTGGGCAAACGCCATCTCGACGATTTCACCAAGGAGTTCGTCTGGCTGGCGATTCTCGCCGCGACGGACGAAGCCGCGGCGACGCATCACATCGCGAAGTTTCGCAACGCCGGCGGCACGGACGCGCAGATCGCCATCGCGGTGCGCTTGGCCGCCTGGGCGCGCGGCGAGGGTGCGGTCGCCTTCGCCGACAAGATCTGGTCGCCGCATATGGCGGGCTTCGATTGGCGTCAGGCGCGGAACGACGCGCGCACGGCATTGATCGCGGGCGGCGGCGTCACGCCGGGGCAAGCGTTGCTGGCCGAAGTCGCCACGCGCACCTGCCTCGACCAATGGACGCAGCTGGCCGACGCGATCGTCGACGCGGTGGCGGCGGGCGAAAGCGAGGATCGCATCGCCGAAGCCTTGATGCTGACGATGTTCCCGGCCGGCGTGCCGCGTTTCGTGGAAGCGGCGGGCGTGTGGCTCGAACTTATTCGCGAGGGCCGCGTGACGGCCTCGCCAAGATTGCGCGCCTGGGCGTCCCTCGAAGGGCAGGGCGGGCACGACGAAGCCAGTGGAAAGGTGAAGAAATGACCGATACGAAGACTCTCGATCAAGTCGGCGGCAAGCGCGGCTATCTGCTGCCCTATCACAAGATGCTGGCCGCTTATGACGGCGAGCTGCTCGCGAAATACGACGCGTTCTATACGCGTCTGACGCTGACGCAGAAAACGCTGACCGACCGCGAAAAGGAATTCGTGTGGGTCACGCTGCTGGTCGCGGTGCGCGAAGGCCACGGCACGCTGCATTTGCGCCGCGCCGATGCGGCCGGTTTGCCGCGTGCGCATATGCATATCGCGATCAATCTGGCGGGCATCGCCGAAAGCCGCCCGGCCACGGCTTTCGCCAAGCAATATTGGAAGGATTGGGCGCCGGACGCGGACATGGACGCGCTTTACTTCGCCAATATCGCCGCCGCGCGCGGCGACGTGCCCGAAGCGCTGGTCGAATTGGCGCTGGCGACGGCGCATGCGTCCAAGCGCGATGCGGCGTCGTTGCAGCTTCATATCAAGCGCTTCTTCGCCGCGGGCGGCAAACCGGCGGCGCTGGTCGAAGCCTTGGCGTTCTTGCTGTTGCCCTGCGGCGGGCCGACCTTGATCGACGCGGTCGACGCGTGGGCCGAGGCGGCGGCGGACGGGAAAATCCCGTCGCCGTTCTAAAGCTTCGCCTTAGGCGAAGCGCTGATTGACGTCGGCGGGGGCGCCCAGCGAAGCCTGGGTGCCCTTCGCCGCTTCGATGATCTGGCGCGCGAAGGCGTCGCGATCGGCGGCGAGTTTCTTGGCTTCCTCGGCGTCGGGCGCATAGGCGTCGAGCGCATCGGCTTGCAAAGCGCCTTGGCGCACGAGCAGCACTTCCATCGCGCGCAGACGATCCTTGGTGACGGCGAGCTCGGCCGCCAGGGTCATGATCATCGCAACCGCGCGGTCGATCGCCGGATCTTCGAAGAATGTCTGTTCGGGGATGCTATCGGCCGACATGTGCTGCTCCGTTTGTCTCTATCCGAATGAAAAAGGGCCGCGCGCTGTCGGCACGCGGCCCCCGTTCCGGCCCGATCAGGCCGCCTTGATCGTGTCCCAGGAGCCGGCGCCGAAGATCTCGTCGGCGAACTTCTTGTTCAGCGGTTCCAGTTCCGTGGCCAGATTGTCGCCGGGCAGGGTGATGATGCTGTCCGCACCCTGCGAGTTGCGCCACGTGGCGATGTCCGAATCCTTCAGCTTGACGCCGACTTCGTAGTATTCGGGGCCTTCCAGCTCGTCGAAGCTGGATTGCAGCGCCTGCTGCTGTGCGGGCGACAGACGGTTCCACGCGGCGACCGAGATCACTTCCTTGTCGAGCGCCAGACCGAAATCGTTCGTCACGACGTATTTGCAGACTTCGAAGAACTTGCCGGCCACGCCGGGGTTCAGCGCGGTCAGCACGCCGTCGACGATGCCCTGCTGCAGGGCGAGGTAGATTTCGTTGAACGGGATCGGGGTGGGGATGGCGCCGAAGAACTTCAGGCCTTCGATGCAGCCTTCGATCTGCGCCGCGCGGATCTTGCGGCCCTTGAGGTCGGCGAGCGACTTGATCGGCTGCTTGAGCATCAGGTTGTAGCCGCCCAGACGGCCCGCACCCAGCAAACGCGCCTTATAGCGGCTTTGCAGAACGGCCGACGCCTTCGCGCCGATCGGGCCCTTCAACACGCGGCCGGCATGCGCGCCGTCGCGGAAGAAATAGGGGCTGTACATGATGTCGAATTCGCGCGTGCCGGTGTAGGCGCCGTTGTAGACGTCGAGGCTGCCCAGCGCCATCGAATCGATGAGCTTCTGTTCGCCGCCCAGCGAGCCCGCGAAGATTTCGAACGACACGGCGCCGTTGGTCTTCTTCGACACGGCCTCGGAGACCTTGGCGTTGAAAGTGTTCGACAGCGTGTTGGGGGCGCCGGCGTTGCCGTAGCGCAGCACGATCTTCTGCTGGGCCGCCGACACGCCCGGCAGCAGCGAAGCGCCGCCGAGAGCCGCCGTACCGGCCACGAAACCGCGGCGCGAAATCTTGGTGTTCATAGTGTTGCCTCCTGTTTTGTAGGTTTTGGGCTTTGGGGGTTATCAACGCATCCAAAGATCGACCAGCGCGAGCGAGAACCACGGCACGTAGGTGAGCACCATGAGCACCGCCACGAGGACGAGGAAATAGGGCCACGCGGCCCAGAACAGTTCCCACACGCCGACATTGCCGATCCGCGCCATGACGAACAGCGTGAGCCCGACCGGCGGCGTGACCATGCCGAGGACGAGGTTCAGCACCATCACGACGCCGAAATGGATCGGATCGACGCCCATCCCGGCCAGCATCGGGAACAGGATGGGGGCGAGGATCAGCATCAGGGGCAACGGCTCCATGATCGTGCCGAGCAGCAGCAGCGCGATGTTGATGAGCAGCAGCAGGACGTAGGGGTTGTCGGAGATCGCGCGCATCGCGGTCGTCAGCGTTTCACCAAGGCCGGCGAGCACGGCGAGCGAGCCGAAGATCTGGCTGGTCGCCACCGTCATCATCACGACGGCGGTGGTCAGCGCCGACGCGACGGCGGCTTCCAGGAACGCCTTCGGGCTGAGGCTGCGATAAACGACGACCGCCAGGATCAGCGTGTAGAGCGTGACGAGTGCCGCCGATTCCGTCGGCGTGGCGATGCCGAAGATCTTGCTCAGCACGATCATGACGGGGGCACCCAGCGGTAGGATGCCGCCCAGGATCGCCTGACGTTTGGCGTCGCCCGTCACGCGCGCTTCGACCGGCAGGTTCAAGCGGCGCGACATATAAGCGCTGGTCGCCAGCATCGCGAAATACATCACGATGCCGGGCAGGATGCCCGCGATGAACAACTGGCCGACCGAGATGTTGACGATCGAGCCCAGCAGGATGAACAGGATCGACGGCGGAATGATCGGGCCCATCGACGCAGCGGCGGCGATGACGCCGGCGGCGTAGGCGGAGCTATAGCCGCGGCGCTTCATCTCGGGGACGAGCACAGAGCCGACGGCGGCGGCGTCGGCGACGGCCGAGCCCGAAATGCCGGCCATGAACAGATTGGCCGTGATGCCGGTATTGGCGAGGCCGCCGGGCTTATGCCCGACGAGGCTCGACGAGAAATTGATCAGGCGCTGCGTAACGCCCGATTTGGTCATCAATTCGCCCGCGAAGATGAACATCGGAATGGCGAGCAGGGCGAAGCTGTCCACGCCCGCCGTCAATTCCTGGACGAACAGCACCGGGTTGATCGGCCGGTCGCCGAATTGCGTGATCAGAATGTAGAAAAGCGAGGCGACGCCGATGGAGAAGGCGATGTCCATCCCGAGGATGATCAGGACGAACAGCACCAAAATCATGGAAAGAAGAAGCATCGTTCACATACCCGAATGCAGGGAGCTGTCGTCGTCGGTGTGTTCGCCCAGCACGGCAAGCCACATACGGACGACTTCGTTCGCGGCGAGAAGCACCGCACCGATCGGCAAGGCGATATAGGTCCAACCGTCGGACAGGCCGGTCGCCAGAACGCGCCGATTCATCGACAACTCGATGATCGGGATCGAGTACCAGACGATGACCGCGAGCATCGCCAGCGTCAGCGCGCGCATCGCGAGTTCGACCGCGATTTGGACTTTACGCGGCATGCTTTCGACGACGCTCGTCATACGGATGTTGTAGCCGAGCATGTAGGCGAGACCGCCGCCGACGAAGCTGAGCCAGACGAACAGCAGCTTCGGAATATCCTCGCCCCACATCGGCGGATTGTTGAAGAAGTAACGCATCGTCACGGAGTAGAGGACGAGCACAGTGAAGGCGGCCAGCACCACGCCGCACGCCCATTCGAAAACCATCCGCGCCGTTTTCAGGCGCTCGGTAAGCGATTTCGCACCAGCCATTCGTCCCCCAAGTCGAAGCCCTGCAAATAAGGGGATCGGTTCTCTTGCCGAGCCCACTTGATATAATGATATATTAAAAAGCCATTTGAGCAAGGGGAGACAGATGGGTCTGACGGTCGATGTTGCGATTGTAGGCGCGGGCACGGCGGGAATGCCTTGCGCGATCGAGGCGATCCGGGCGGGCGCCAAGGTCGCCGTGATCGAACAGGCCGAGCGCATCGGCGGCGCCTTGCACGTTTCGGCGGCACAGATGAGCGGTGCGGGTGCAAAGCGCCAGAAATCGCGTGGAATCGCCGATGATTGGCGCACGCATCTTGATGATGTTTTACGCATCAGCCGGGGCACATGTCAGGCCGATCTGGTCGAGTTGGCGACCAAGCTGGGCGGCAGCACGATCGATTGGCTGGAAGCGGCGGGGTTCGAATTCGATCCGGTCACGCCGGCGATCCTGCATTTCCATGAAGCCTATCGTACGGCGCGCACCTTTTGGGGCGTGGCCGGTGGGCGTTCGGTGCTGAAAGTCGTCAAACCGCTTTTCGACTCGGCGATGGCCGAGCCCAACGCGACGCTGCTGCTGAACACCGAAGTCGTGGCGCTGCGTCAGGAGAAGGATGGTGCGGTCACCGGCATCGTCGTGCGCGACAAGGAAGGTGCCGAACAGACCATCGCGGCCAAGCATGTCGTGCTGGCGACCGGCGGCTATGGCGGCAACGCCGCGCGTTTCGCGCGCTGGACCGGCGGGCGCAAACTCCATACGGCGGCATTGCCGACCGCGACGGGGGCGGGGATCGAACTCGGCCTCGCCGCCGGCGGCGTTCTGCGCGGCGGCGAACATTATTTGCCGACCTTCGCGGGCATCCCCGCGCAATCGGGCGGGCATCAGATCCTGTGGGATCAATTGCCGTCGCTCACGCCGCAGGTCCGCGCCCCTTGGGAAGTGTTCGTGTCCAGCCAAGGCAAGCGCTTCGTGCGCGAGGACGTGGACAGCGTGGATGCGCGCGAGCGCGCGTTGAACACGCTGCCCGATGCGTTGTTCTGGGCGGTGTTCGACGAACGCATCTGGCGCGAAGCACCGCCGTTGCTGCCGGGCTGGAAAGCCGACGAACTCGCCGCCGCCTGGGCGTCGCATGAGAATTTCGTCACCGCGCCGACGCTCGATGAACTCGCCAAGCGGATCGGCTGCGATGCGGCGACGCTGAAAGCGACCATCGCCACCTATAACGTCGCGCAAGCGTCGGGCAAACCCGATCCGATGGGCCGTGAATCCCGTCCGTTGCCGATCGTAGAGGCGCCGTTCCGCGCCATTCGCATGCACGGCATGGTGCTGAAAACGCCGTCGGGCCTGACCGCCGATCGCGAATTGCGCGTCGTGCGTGCCGATGGGTCGCCCATTTCCGGTCTCTACGCGATCGGCGAAGCCTTGGGCGGTGCCACGCTGTCGGGCAACGCCTTCGTCGGCGGGATGAGCGTGACACCCGCTTTGGGCTTTGGCCGCTGGTTGGGCGCCAAGCTCGCCGGCCGCAATTTGTTGGAGGCCGCATGACGCCCTTGAAACTCAAGCGCCGCTTCGCCGATGTCGGCGCGCTGCAAGTCCATTATCGCGAGGGCGGGACGGGCGACGCGACGCCGCTCGTCATGATCCACGCGTCGCCGGGCGCCTCGCGCCAAGTCGCCCCCTTGGCGGCGTTGCTGGCGAATGGCCGGCGCGTGGTGGCGCCGGATACGGCGGGCAACGGAGATTCCGACGCGTTGCCCGATCCCACGCCCGCGATCCCCGATCTCGCCGCCCATGCACGCGCGGCGATCGACAAAATCGTCGACGGCAAGATCGACCTCTATGGCAGCCACACGGGTGCGTCGATCGCGATGGAGATCGCGCTGACGGCGCCCGGCAAGGTGCGCCGTTTGGTGATCGACGGTATGGGGCTTTACGCCGCCGACGAGCAATCGGACGTGCTGCGCAACTACGCGCGCGAGATCGCCCCCGATCTCGAAGGCACGCATCTGCTCAAGGTCTGGCATTTCTGCCGCGACCAATATCTGTTCTGGCCTTACTACAACCGCACCGCCGAGGGCCGCTTGCCCAACGGCTTGCCCGACGCCGAGGAGTTCCACGATTTCGTCGTCGAAGTGTTGAAGGCGATGCGCACCTATCATCGTTCCTATCGCGCGGCGTTCCGCCACCCGAAGCGCGACCGCTTGGTGAAGCTGAACCTGCCGGTATTGGTGCTGACCTCGCCGTCGGACATGCTGGATAGCTACGCGGCCGAAGTCGCTTCACTGATCCCGGGTGCCACGCGCGCCGCGACCCCGCGCTGGGGGGCGCCCGATTTCCATGCGGCCACCGCCGCGACCATCGTCGAATTCCTGGATCGCCCATGACCGCACAAGCAAAACCGCGTTTGATCGCCGATTGCCCCGTGATGATCTTCATTGCCTACACGGTGGGCGCGGAGGCCGTCGCCAAGGGCTATCATCCTTGGCTGGTCGAAACGGATAATCCGTTTTTCAACGCCATTCCGGGCGTGCATCACTACGCGAACTGGATCGTCGACGGCGTGTCGAAAGGCGGGCCGCTGTCGTGGACCTATTACGACTTCCAAGGCCTCGCCGACGAAAGCGATCTGGAACGCGTGTGGTTCAATCCGGATCTCGACGGGTTCCGCAAGGAATGGATCCGGCTATGGGGCTATGGCCCCGGCGAGCGCCCGCCGGTATTGCGCCACGCCTATCTCTGCCGGCGCGTGTCGCGCAGCGACGCGACGCCCCGCGACAAGCTGCGTCTATCGGCGGGGCAGGGCAAACCGCCCGCGGGTGGCGATCTGACCTTCGCGGTGACCGATGTGCTCGCCAAGCATTTCGCGGGCGTGGGCGCGGCCAAGTGGAATTGGCCGATCGCGGAGGGCAATCCGCTGGGCTTGGAATGGCTGCGCGTCGATTACGCGCCGGATGCGCCGGACGTGCCGGAAGCCGAGCTCGTCTTGTCGGCGGGGTTGATCGCCGCGCCATGACCCGCCTGCCGCTTCAACTTGGCTTCGCCCATATCGTTCCAGACCGTCTGGCGAACGATCAGGCCGGCTTGCAGGTCGAAGCGGTCGATATAGCGGATGCCCGAAAATTCATCGCCGTCCAGCCAACGCCCGGACAGCGTGCCGCTGACATGGACGATGGCCGTGTCGTTCGACTCGGCCGTGTCGATTCGCTCGAATTTCTTGCGCACGCCGGTGTAGCGGCCGCGCGCCCAGGCGAACAGCGCATCGAAATCCGCGAATTCCACGCCGCCGGGAAATTGCATCGTAAATCCCGGCGCGATGAGGGCTTTGACGGCGGCGAGATCGCCGTTTTCCAGCGACCGCAAAAATCGTGTGGCCGTCGCCGCTGGCCCGGTCTCAATCAATTGTGTCATAAGGACGCTCTCCCCAACGTTTCGATGACGCTTTCGCCGCACGCCGCTCCCAAGGATCGCAGCTCGCCATGACCCGTAAAGGCGCCGCCTTGCGCAAATCCCATCCGACGATGGCCGATAATGGCGGCATCGACGCGCGCATGAAGGCGCCGCTCTATCATCAGATTTTTCTGGTGCTGCGCGACGGCATTCTCGACGGGCGCTATCGTTACGGCGACGTGCTGCCGTCCGAACACGAATTGGCGGGGCGCTATGGCGTGTCGCGCATCACCGCCAAACACGCGATGACGGAGCTTGCGAATGCCGGCCTCGTCACGCGCGCGCGCGGGCGCGGCACGACCGTGCAATACCGTCCGCCCGCCGCACCGTTGCGCGCCCCCGTCGGCAGCTGGCTGCAAACGATGGAAGCGATGGGCCGCAGCACCGAAGTCGCGGTGCTGGATTTCGCCTATGGCCCGGCGACGATGACGGAAAGCGAAGCGCTGGAACTGCCCGAAAGCGGCGAGGTGCAGCGCTCGCTGCGCGTGCGCAGCATCGGCAAGCAGCCGATTTCGATGCTGATCACCGTGCTGCCCGCCGATGTCGGGCAGGGCTTCGACGCCAAGGATCTCGCCCAGCATCCGATGCTGGAATTGATCCGGCGCAACGGCACGGTCATCGGCCAGGCGCGTCAGGTGATCACGGCCACGCTGGCCGATCAGCGCGCGGCGTCGTGCCTCGCGACCGATATCGGCGCACCGTTGTTGAAGTTGCAACGCGTCGTGCGCGACAAGGAAGACCGTCCGATCGAATTCCTGACCGCGTTCTACCGGCCCGACCGCTACCAGATGGAAATGGTGCTGTCGCCCGACCAGACCGTCAAATCGATCGATGTCGGCCTGTCGGGCCGCGCGCATAATCACGGTTAGGCGAGGGACTGCATCGCCGCCGCGATGGTGGTGACGCCCACGACGCTGCGCAAAGATTCGATCGACGCGCGATGCACATCCGGATCGAAGGCGGCACAGCCATCTTCCAGCACGGTCACCGACATGTCGCGCACATGCGCGTCGCGCACGGTGGAGGCGACACCGCCATTGGTGACGATGCCCGCGACCAGCAGCGACTTGATGCCCGCCTTGGCGAGCGCGAATTCCAGCCGGCTTTGATAGAAGGCGGAGTAGGCGACCTTGTCGACCTGGATGTCGCTGGGCGCCAATTCGTCGAGCAGCGCATGGCCCCAGGAGCCAGGCGCGAAATCGCCCTTGCCCAGGAACGGGCGCAGCTTCTTCAAATGCGCGCCGACGAAGGGCTCGCCGTTGCGGCCGGGTACAAGCGTGAAATGCGTGGATACGATCCAAGCCCCGCGCTTGCGCATCGCCTGGACCAGCGGAACGAGGCGGGCGGGCAATGCCGCGATATGCTCCGACTTCGCCCCGCCGCGCGCATAAGCGCCTTTGGGATGGATGAAGTCGTTTTGCAGATCGACCAGCAGCAACGCGTCCGCCATATCAGCCTCGCTCGATGACCAGATTGCCGAACGCGTCGACTTGGGCGGCGAAGCCCGGCTCGACCAGGATCGTCGTGTCGGGCTGTTCCAAAATCGCGGGCCCCGCGATCTTGGCGCCGACCGGCAATTCCATGCGCGGATAGATCGCCGTCTTGTGCCATGCGCCATCCATCCACACGTCGCGATGGCGCGGCGCGGGCATGGTCGTCGATGTCGGCGCCATGGTGCGCAGATCGAATTTCGGGCGATGGCCGATGGCGGCGACGCGCAGGTTGAGAACCTTCGCGGCGACACCCTTCAGCGTGCGGCCGAACGCGGCTTCGTAAGCGCGCTCGAACGCCGCCATGACGCCCGTGGTCGTGAACTCGTTCGCTTCCAGCGGCACCGACAGCGTGTGCGTCTGCCCGAGATAATGCATGTCCAGCGACAGGCGCACGCTGCGCGAGGCGAAGCCGACACCGGCCGCGTCGAGCAGCTTGCCGCCTTCTTCGGCCGAATCCTTCGCCTGTTGGGCGAGGGACGCCATATCGATCTGGTCGAGCACGCGGTTCACCGTGCGCACGAAATCGTGGCGCATATCGGCGATGACGCAGCCCAGCGCCGAGGTGACGCCCGGGAAGCGCGGCACCAGCGCACGGCCCAAGCCCACTTCGCGCATCAGGGCGCTGACATGCAGCGAACCGCCGCCGCCGAAGGGCATGATCGCGAAATCGCGCGGATCGAAGCCGCGTTCGATGGAGACGAGGCGGATCGCCCCCGCCATGCGCGCATTGGCGACGCGGATGATCGCTTCGGCCGCCGCCATGACGTCCAGCCCCAAGGGCTTGCCGACATGGGTTTCGATCGCGGTCTTGGCCGCGGCGACGTCGAGCTTGTTCTTGCCGCCGCCGATCGGGCGTTCGGCATCGATGCGCCCCATCACGACATTCGCGTCGGTCACGGTCGGGCGCGTATTGCCCTTGCCGTAGCACACGGGGCCGGGATCGGAACCGGCACTCTCGGGGCCGATTTGCAGCAAGCCGCCGCGATCGAGCCCTGCGATCGAGCCGCCGCCCGCACCGATGGTCACGATCTCGATCATCGGCGTGCGCACGACCATGCCGAAATCGATCGAGGTCTGTGCGGCCAGTGCCGCTTCGCCATTGGCGATCAGCGATACGTCGAACGACGTGCCGCCCATGTCGCAGGTGATGACGTTGGGGAAACCGGCGGCGACCGCGACCGCTTGGCACGCGATCACGCCCGCGGCGGGGCCCGACAAGGCCGTGCGCACGGGGCGGCGACGCGCGGATTCAACGCTCATCACGCCGCCATTGGATTGCACGATCAGGATCTGCGCGTCGGAACCGCCTTCCTTCAGGCGATTTTCCAAACGCTGGAGATAGGAACCGACCGGCGGCTGGAGATAGGCGTTGAGCGCGGTCGTCGACGCGCGCTCGAATTCGCGGATCTCGGGCAGCAGCTCGGTCGAGATCGAGACATGCGGGTTTGGCCAAACCGCGCGCAACGCTTCGGCCGCCGCACGTTCGTTCGAATCGTTGGCGAAGGCGTTGACGAAAATCAGCGCGACCGCTTCGCAGCCTTTTTCGATCAGCGTTTTCGCGGCCGCGCGCACTTGATCGAGATCGACCGCCGTATGGATCGTGCCGTCGGCCAGCGTGCGTTCGGCGACTTCCAAGCGCAGATCGCGCGGGACGACGGGTTCGAACGTTCCCCACAGACCCCAGGTCGTCGGCCGGTCGCGGCGGCGCATTTCCAGCACGTCGCGGAAGCCGCGCGTGGTGATGACGCCGGTCTTGGCACCTTTGCGTTCCAGCAGCGCGTTGGTGCCGACGGTCGTGCCGTGGACGACGGTCGCGACGGTGGCGAGGTCGGGCACCTTGGCGCGGATACCCGCCATGAAGCCGACCGATTGGTCGCCGCGCGTCGAGGGAACCTTGGAGATTTCGACTTTGCCGGTGGACTCGTCGAGAACGAAAACGTCGGTGAACGTGCCGCCCACGTCGACGCCGATGACATGCTTGCGATTCATTTCGTCACGTAACCCAGTGTGCGGTCGCGTTCGATGGCTTCTTTCGTGCGCTCGGCGGGGTTGCCGTAACCGCCGCCGCCGGGCGTTTCAAGACGCAGGCGTTCGCCGCGCTTGAGCTTGAGGCCCACCATCTTGGAGATTTGCGGCGGTTCGCGCTCGACGCCGTTTTCGGCGTAGAGGAAGCGGTTACGCGCGGCGGCTTGGCCGCCGGCCACACCGGGCGGCGCGAATTTGCCGCGCTCGCCGAACAGGAACACGTCGGCGTTTTCTTCGAGCAGCTCGATTTCGTAGATCGCCCCCAAGCCGCCGCGATGCTTGCCCGCACCGCCTGAATCGGGGCGCAGCGCCCATTGCGTGAACATGACGGGGTAGGCGGCTTCGAGGATTTCGACCGGCGGGATCGTCGCGGTCGAGATCGGCGCGTTGCCGTGGTTCAAGCCGTCGCCCTGCGGATGGCCGCCATGGCCGCCGCCGAAGAAGCTGAACATCACCCAACGCTGGCCGTTCTTGCGCCAGCCCGCCAGCGACAGCGCGTTGATCGTGCCATAGGCGCAACCATTCGTGCGTTCGGGGGCGGCCTGGGCGATCGCCTGGAACACGACGTCGATCAAGCGCAGGATCGTTTCGGTATAGCCGCCGACGGGCTTGGGCGCCTTGACCGACAGCAGCGATTCTTCGGGAATCTTGAACTCGATCGGGTCGAGCACGCCCGCATTCGCCGGCACGTCCTGGAAGACATGCTTGAGCGCCACGTAGCAAGCGGCGACGGCGGTCGAATAGGCGATGTTGACCGGACCCGCGCAGGCCTTGGCCGTGCGCGAGAAATCGAGCGTCATCTTGTCGCCGGCGATGGTGATGTCGAGGCCGATCTTCAGCGGCTCGTCGACGATGCCGTCATTGTCGAGCCAATCTTCGGCGCTGTAACGCCCGTCGGGCAGGTCGGCGATATTGGCGCGCATCATCTTGGCCGCGCGCGCGCGAAGTTCGCCCAACGCCGCTTCGACCGACGCGGCACCGTATTCCGCGAGCAGCGCATCCATGCGCTTGATGCCGAGATCGAGTGCCCCGACCTGGCCGTTCATATCGCCATACAGGCTGGTCGGCAGGCGCGAATTGCTGCGCAGGATCGACACGATGTCGTTGCGCAGCTTTCCGGCGGCGTAGAGCTTCACCGGCGGAATCAGCATGCCTTCCTGGAAGCATTCGGTCGCGACGGGGTTGTAGTTGCCCGGCACGTTGCCGCCCACGTCGTGCCAATGGCCGACCGAGGCGAGCCAGCAGAACACTTTGCCGTCGCGGAAATAGGGGCGCACCAGCTTGAAGTCGGAAAGATGCGTGCCGCCATCGTAGGGGTCGTTGAAGATATAGACGTCGCCGTCGGCGAGGTCGCCATCCGCCGCCGATTTGTCGATCACGGCTTTCACCGCGAAGGACATGGCGCCGACGAAAACGGGCAGGCCCGACTTACCCTGGATCAGCGTTTCGCCGGTCGTGGCGTGATAAAGCCCGTGGGAGGCGTCGTGCGCTTCGGCGATGATCGGGTTGAAGGCGCTGCGGAACAGCGTCGCGTCCATTTCGTCCGCGATCTGCTCCAGGCGGCCTTTGAGCACCGCCAGCGTGATCGGATCCAGGCTCATTCGTACTTCTTTCCCAAGGCGAGCAATTCGGGCGTGCCGACAAGGCCGTTCAATTCCTTGAAGTCGAGCATGCGGTCGCGGAACGGCTCGTTGGAGCCGTTGGCCTTCAGCGAGGCCATATAGGCGCGCGTCATGTGCGCGGCCGCGCGCACCAAGCCGCCGGGGAAAATCGCGACGCGATAACCCATGGCGGCGAGCGTTTTGGCGTCGGCGATCGGCGTGCGGCCGCCTTCGACCATATTGGCGAGGAGCGGCCCCAAATGGCCGAGCTTGGCGGGCAGGTCGCGCTGCTGCGCGGCGTCCTGCGGCGCTTCGACGAACAGCACGTCGGCACCCGCTTCGGCGTAGCGTTCCATCCGCTCGACCGCCGCATCGTAGCCTTCGACGGCGATCGCGTCGGTCCGCGCGACGATCAGCGTATCGGCGCTGACGCGCGCATCGACCGCCGCGCGGATCTTGCCGACCATTTCCTGGGCGGGCACGACCTTCTTGTCGGCGAGATGGCCGCAGCGCTTCGGAAAACTCTGATCCTCGATCTGGATCGCGGCCGCCCCCGCGCGTTCGAAGGCGCGCACGGTGCGCTGCACGTTCAGCACGTTGCCGAAGCCCGTATCTGCGTCGACGATCACCGGCGTTTCGACTCGGTCGCAAATCGCCGCGAGGCAGGCTTCGACCTCCGTCGCGGTGACGAGGCCCACATCGGGCCGCCCGAAGCGCGTATAGGCGATGCTCGCCCCCGAAAGATAAACCGCGTCGAATCCCGCGTCGGTCGCGATCAATGCGCCCAGCGCATCCGATACGCCAGGGGCCACGACCAGGCCGTTGCCAATTTTCGTCTTCAAACTCATGTGCGTGACGCTTTCAGCCGTTGTTCCAAATGCGCCAGAAGCCCGCCCGCCCGCACCATGGCGATCAGGTGCGGCGGCAGCGGCTCGCAGGCGAAACTCTCGTTGTTCGTGGGATCGATCGCGCGCGCGTTCTCCGGCTCGACCGTCAGGCTTTGGCCTTGGCGGATGGATTTGGCCTGCGGGCAGACCAGCGCCATCAAGCCGAGATTGAGGGCGTTGCGATAGAAAATGCCGGCGAAGGACACGGCGAGCACGGCGCTGACACCCAGCATGACCAGCGCTTGGGCCGCTTGTTCGCGCGACGAACCAATACCAAAGTTGCGCCCGCCCACGACGACGTCGCCGGGGCGCACGTTCTTCGCGAAATCCGGATCGGCGGCTTCCAGGCAATGCTTGACGAGTTCGTCCATGCCGCCGCGCATGTAAAGCCCGGGGGCGAGCATGTCGGTGTCGATATCGTCGCCGAACAACCAAACGCGGCCGGTCATGACGCCACCTCGCGCGGATCGACGATCATGCCCGCGACCGCCGCCGCCGCGACCGTGTAGGGCGAGGCGAGATAGACCTTGGAGCTGGCCGCACCCATGCGGCCTTTGAAGTTGCGCGCGGTCGAGGCGATGCAAATCTCGTCTTCCGCCAACACGCCCGCACCGTAGCCCGCACACGCGCCGCAGCCCGACGGCATTAGAATGGCGCCGGCCTCGGCGAGTGCGGCGAGCGTGCCGTCGGCGGCCGCTTCCGCCGTCGTGCGCGCGGTGGCGGGGGCAACCAGCAGACGGACATTCGACGCCACGCGCTTGCCGCGCAGCACGCTTGCCGCCATGCGCAGGTCGTTGATCTTCGCACCCGTGCAAGCGCCGATATAGGCTTGGTTGATCGCGACACCGCGCTGCTCGGCGGCGGGGCCGGAATTCGCCGGGCTGTGCGGGGCGGCGACTTGGGGGGCCAAGTCGCTCGCGTCGAAATTCTCGACGCGCAGATATTCCGCACCGGCATCGCCTTGCCAATGCGCGGTGTCGATATTGGTCACGCCGCGCTCGGCGAGGAAATATTCGGTGACCGTATCGGGCGCGATCAGGCCGACTTGCGCGCCGAGTTCCGCCGCCATGTTGCACAAGGTCATACGCTCGAACATCGGCAGGCCGGAAATCGCGTCGCCCGCGTATTGCACGACCTGATACTCGGCGCCGCCCATGCCCAGGCGCTTGCACAGCGCCAGCATCATGTCTTTCGCCGAGACCATGGGGCCGAGCTTGCCGTGCCAATTCAGCAGAATGGTGCCGGGGGTTTTCAGCCAGATTTCGCCGGTCACGACGGCGCCGCACATTTCGGTGGCGCCGACGCCGAACATGAAGCAGCCGAAGGCACCACCGGTGGGGGAGTGGCTGTCGCCGCCGACGACGAACATGCCGGGGCGCAGATGGCCGTTTTCCGGCAGCACGACATGGCAAATGCCCTGCATGTCGTGGAAGCGCTCGATCTTGTGGTCGCGCACGAATTCGCGCGTGAGCTTCAGGATCGAAGCACTTTCGGCGTCGACCGCGGGCACGTAATGATCGCTGACGACGACGATCTTGGACGGATCCCAAATCTTGGCGCCGAGGCGTTTGAGCATCGGCTGCAAACGGCGCGGGCCGCCGGAATCGTGCATCATCGCGAGGTCGATGGCGCAGGTGACGACTTCGCCCACATCGACATGCGCCCGCCCGGCGGCGCGCGCGACGATCTTCTGGGTGAGGGTTTGCGGCCTGTTCATGCCTGTTCGCGTCGACCTTTGTTTTCGTAGGTCCGGATCGACGAATCGGTGGGTGGGCCGTCCCGCCGTCGGACTAGCTATAAAGATATAGCTTTATATCTTTTTGTCTAGCCGCCGCTTCGGCCCACGCAAATAAGGGCTTAAGCGCCGATTATGGCGCTCGCCATGGCCCCAATGGGGCGCCGCGCCGTTTCGGCGGCGGTCAGCGCTGCTGATACTTCTCGCGGAATTCGCGCGGCGAGATGCCGACATAGCGGCGGAACACGCGCGCGAAATATTGCGAGCTTTCGAAGCCGTTGCTGAGAGCGATTTCGGTGATCGGCTCGACCGATCGGGTCAGGCTCGCGCAGCTTTTCGTGATCCGCAGGCGGCGCAGATAGTCGATCGGCGACATGCCCATTTCGCTGCGGAAGACGGCGTGAAGATGGCCGCGACTGCACCCCAACCGCTCGGCAAGTTCGCCGATGCTGACTTCTTCCGACGAGTTGGCGTTGAGGAAGGTTTTGGCTTTCGCGACGATCCGGTTGCTCTCCGCGCGCTCGCCGCGCGTGCCGCAAGTCTTCCAGAATTCGAGCATCACATTGTGCAGCTTGGCGCGCAGATCGGAAACGATCAGCCGCCCGCCGCCGAACACCGCCGGATCGGCGAGCAGACGGGCAAGCTCCGTGATCTGCACCTTGCAGCTTTCGTTGATATCGCGGAGCAGACGTCCGGTATTCAGCAATCCGCAGAACTCGGCATGCGCGTCCTTCATCAGCAGGGACGGCGCCTCGACCTCGTCCGGACCTTTCATCAGGATCCACAGTGATTCCGACGGCGGATAGATCGAATTGAGGATGCGGTGTCGCGCACCCGCCGGGAAGACGACCGCTTGGCCGCCATTGGCCTGGACCAGATCGTGCTCGCCCACCTCCCAGCACGCTTCGCCTTCCATGACGAATACGACTTCGGGGCCGGTATGGCTGTCCCAGGAATCGTTCGTGCGGACGGCGTCGCGGAAGCGGCAGAAGCCGAACCAGCGCACTTCGGGCACGCCGAGGTCGAAGCCCGAAATCCGGGGATTGGTGTCGATGAGTTGCGATCCGAGCATGTGGCGTTGATCCGCTTCTATCCTATCCCTTGAGTCCGGAATGCGTGACGCTTTCGATGATGAAGCGCTGGCCGATCAGAAACACGACGAAAAGCGGCGTCACCGCCATCGTGACCGCCGCCATCAACGCCGCCAGCGAGAAATCGCCATAGGCGTCGGCCAGCGACAACAGGCCGACCGGCAACGTCATCGATTCCGCCTTGCGCGTCAGCACCAGCGGCAGCACGAAATTGTTCCAGCTTTGGGTGAAGGTAATGATCGACAGGGCGGCGATCGGCGGTCCCATCTGCGGCAATGACACTTTCAGAAAGACCTGAAGATAGCTGGCGCCGTCGATCAACGCCGCTTCCTCCAGCTCGCGCGGCTGGTTCAGCATGAATTGGCGCATCATGAATACGCCCAGCGACGAGGCGAGGCCCGGGAGGATCAGCGCCCAAATCGAATCGAGCACGCCCGCCGCCGCGAAGCCGAAGAACAGCGGCACCAGCAACAGGCTCGGCGGCACCATGAAGCCCACGAGGCACAGCGCGAACAATGCGCCTTTGCCGCGGAAATTGAGCCGCGCGAACGCGAAGCCCGCCGTGGCGCTGGTCAACGCGACGCCCGCCGTCGTCACCGCCGCGACGAACAGGCTGTTGGCGTACATGCGCAGGAACGGGATCGGGGAGTTTAAGACCTTCAAATACGCGTCCGCCGAAAGCCGATCCGGCAGGAAGCTCGGCGGCAATTGATAGGCTTCGCCGGTCGGGCGCATCGAAGCGCTGAACATCCACAAGAAGGGCAGCAGCATCACGACCGCGCCCGCCGTCAGCGCGATGCAGACGGGCAGGTTGCGCCAATGCAGCGCTTGCGTGGCCGAGAAAAAGCGGTTCCAGCGATCGGGCCGGCCTGGCGCGGACGTCATCAGCGTATCCATCGGCGGCTCATCCACATTTGCACGGCGACGATGACCGCAATGACGATCAGCAACGTGAAGGCGGAGACGGCACCCAGCGCCAGCTCGCCGGCGCTGAAGGCCTCGCTGAACATGTACATGACAACGCTGCGCGTCGCGTCGCCGGGGCCGCCATTGGTCAGGATGCGCATCGAATCGTAGACCTGCAATCCGCCGATCGTCGCGTAGGCGACGCAAAACAGAAGTGCCGGCGCGATGCACGGGATGGTGACGCTCACGAAGATGCGCACGGGGCCGGCGCCGTCGACTTGCGCGGCTTCGCGCAATTCGCGCGGCACGTCCTGCAACGCGGCGAGCAGGATCAGCATGAAAAAGCCGACATGCTTCCACACGTCCATGATGACGACGGAAACCATCGCGACGCGCGTATCGGTCAGCCAGCCGATCGGCGGCAGGCCGAGCAGACGGACGTAATAGTTGATCGCGCCGAGATCGAAATCGAACAGGAATTTCCAGATATAGGAAACGAACGCGGTGGCGATCAGCACGGGCAGGAAATAGGCGAGGCGCAGGAAATAGCGCAGCGCGCTCGGCAAGGCGCGGTCGAGCAGGCCGGCGAGCAGCAGGCCCAGGCCGACATTGCCGACGACCGCCATCGCGATGAATTGGAATGTGTTGAGGAAGGTCTTCCAGAAGCGGTCGTCTTCGTAGACGTAAAGGAAGTTCTCGAGCCCGACATATGTCATGCCGAAGGTGAAGCGGTCGATCTCGACGAAGCAAAAGACGACCGTGGCGACGAGCGGCGCCACGAGAAAGGCGAGGAAGCAGATCAGCGACGGCGTCAGGAACGCCATCGCCGCGATCTGCTCGCGCCAGGCGGCGCGGGTCATCGTGCGAACCTCCGCCCGCCGGGCGATGTGCGCCCGGCGGGTTGTGGTTTGCGGTCGAGGCGGCGTGTCCGCATTACTGGACCCGGCGCATCGCGCGCGTCAGTTCGGCGTCGAGATCGGCGATCATCTTGTCGATCGCGACGTTGTTGGTCAGATAGAGCTCGACATGGCGCATGAATATCTCCTCGACCTGGGAGAAGTTCGGCGGTGCCGCGATCGGCAGGGCCGTTTTGGCGCTGCCGTAGAACAGATCGGAATTGTCGGGAAACGCCGCGAACTCGCCGGTCGTGGCGATCGAGCGCAGGGCCGGGATCGAGCGTTTGGTCTCGGCATACTGCACTTGCGCGACCTGGCCGGTCAGTTCCTTGACCAATTCCCAGGTCAGGTCCGGATTCTTCGAACCTTTGGTGATGCCAAGTCCGCCGACGCCGAACACCGTCACGTCCTTGCGCTGATAGGGCATCATCGTCACGCCGACGTTTTTGAGGCCGTTCTGCAGCAGCAGTGGAACGGGCCAATGGCCGGCCGAGATCATCGCGACTTGCTTGGCGACGAATTGCGGTTCGCCCGTGCCGCGGGCGAAGTTCGGCGCGACCTTGTGCTTGTGGATGAGCTCGTTGAGGAAGACCATCGATTCCTTGAATTTCGGATCGCGGATATTCGATTCCTTCCAGCCGGGCTTCAGCTTGTCGGTGTCGTTGGTCAGGAACCACGGCGCGATACCGAAATTGTAGCCGGGTACGAAATAGCCGTATTGCGTCACCTGGCCCGCCGCGTCGCGCTTGGTCAGTTTCTGCGCGGCGTCGAGGAACTCGGCCCAGGTCCAGCTGTTCTTGGGGTAGGGGATGCCGGCCGCGTCGAACATGTCCTTGTTGTAGAACACGACGACGTTGTTCCAGTTGGTGGGGAAGAAATAGAGCTTCCCGCCGGTCGCGTCCGACATGCCCTTCAGCAGATTGGGCTCGATATCCGCGAGCAATTCCTTGGCGCTGGAATCGCGCGCGATGACTTCGTCGAGCGGCAGGAACAGGTTCTTGCTGGCGACGGAGGAGAAGCCCTCGATCGCGACTTCGTAGATGTCGGGCACGTCGCCGGACGCGACCTGATTGACGAACCCGCTGATATACTCGCCCCATTCGCCCAGCGGCTTCCACTGCACTTCGACCTTCACGTTCGGGTAACGGGCGTTGAAGCGTTTTATGCCCGCTTCCGTCACCGCGACGATCGACGGGTTGGTGCGCTGATAGAGCTTGATGGTTCCCGTCGTGTCGGCCGGCGGCGCGGCGAAGGCCGCTCCGGCATAGGCCGACAGGGCGAAGGCCGCCGCTGTCAGTAGCTTTTTCATGGTTTCCTCCGGGTTTTTTGTTTGTCGTCGTGACGCGATTACAAATCCGCGATCTCGGTTAGGTCACCCAAACCGATCGCCGCGCTGTCGATACGCAAGGTCGATCCGGCGCGCAGCTCGGTCGGGGCGAAGGCGAGTACGGCGTTCGCCGTATCGTGGCTCGAGGCCAGCGCCTTGCCGTCGAGTGTGGCGCGCGCGCCGCGCGGCGCGCCGCCTTGCAGACGCAAGGCCCGCAAGTTCAGCGTCCCTTCGCTGACCGAAAGTTCGAAGCGCTTCTCGGCGAACGACGCCGTACCCCAAGCCGCCCCCGCCGACCAGAAGGTGCGGAACGAAGCGCCCGAGCGGACCTTCGGCGCGAAGCCGATCAGGCCGAGCGTCGCGTCGAACTCGAACCCCGACAGCGCCAGCAAGCCGGCATGAGCGGCCATCGAGCGCGCGTAGTTCGACCCGCATTCCATTTCATTCCACGGATTGCGGTTATGGCCGCGATAGC
Organism: Tagaea sp.; assembly: GCA_965228135.1. Lineage (GTDB taxonomy): Bacteria > Pseudomonadota > Alphaproteobacteria > CACIAM-22H2 > CACIAM-22H2 > Tagaea. The sequence continues at coordinate 817,838 of OZ245798.1, read as the reverse complement.
GGTCGCGCACGGCGGCGAAGACGCGCACGCCGTCGGCGATCTTGCCGATCTGCATCAGCATCGACCCGAACTGGTACTCGCAGCCGTGGAAGGTTTCCTGCGAGTAGGGAACCGGGATCGTCGGACGCCGCGCACCCGCCGGCCACTCGCAAACCACGGTGCCGCTCTCGTCCTCCAGCCCGAAGACGCGGCAAGGATTGACGACGTCGCCAAGGCGTTCCTTGAAATTGAGACGCATGATCGCGCGCATCGCCTTGTCGATCTTCGCGGGCTCGTAGATATCGCCCAACCCGTAGATATTGGCGTGCCATTGCGCGAGGACCTGATCGATCAGACAGCCTTCGCCGATCTGGTACTTCACCTCGCCGTGCTCGGCGCTCCAATAGATATCGGTCATCGAGCCGACCAGCACCGGGTTGACCGGCCCGTCGTTGAACGCCTTGACCTGGTTCAGATCGTTGAGATCGACGCGGTGATAGAAATATTCGCCGTTGAACAGATGCTCGTTCATCCACGCCTTGCCCTTGGCGAATATGGCTTCGTACTCGTCGGCGGTCGCGGCGTCGCCGAGATGGCGCGCCATTCTGGCGCCGGCGAGCAACGCGCCGAGATAGAAGCCGGTGAGCCAGGAATTCGGCCCGAACAGCTCCATATCCAGCGTGTGGTGCTGCGCGCCCCACAACACGCCCGTCTTCTCCGGATCCCAGCGATCGTGGTTGCCGGGATGCCAGGCGAATTCGATCGCCCGTTTGACGGAGGGCCAGTTCTTGCGCAGCCACGCATCGTCGCCGGAGAGTTTCCAGTCGCGATAGGTCTTCATCACGTTGCCGAACTGACCGTCGGCGCAGGGACGCACGTCGAAACGGCCCACGCCGATCGGCAGGCACAGCCGGAACGACATGCCGCCATTCGCGGGATCCATGTTGTGCGCGAAATCGGCGTCGCGCATCGAGCGTTCGAGCGCGCCGAACAGATAAGGCAGGGTCTGCTGATAGTTCCAGACATGCGTGCAACTGCCTTCGCAGCTGCCGTCGGTCGCGTCGGTGCCCTCGAAGCCGTAGAACGTGCCGTCCTCCAAACGCAGCACGGTCGGCGATTTCAGAATGCTGATATTGGCCGAGACGGCGTCGAGCACGCTGTCGGGCATTGTCGTGCCGCGCAGCGCGTCGCGATAGGCGAGGGTGCGGGATTTGAGCGACGGCCAGCGCGCGAAGGTTTCCTCGGCGACCGCGTCGACATCCGGCCACAAAGTCGCGTAGTGGTTCTTCCAGACGCGGTTCGGGTTCTTCGGCTCCGCGACATAGCCGAACATGTTCAGCCAATTCTTCTCGAAATTCGGGAAGTACCAGGCGATGGCGAAACGGATCGTCGCGCGTTCGCCCGGCGCCACGCTGCGATGTGCGGCGAGGCACGAATGGCCACGATAGCGATAGCGGCCGTCGGGGCGGCGATTGATGTAGTTGTCGGCGTAGACGCGGTCCTTGAGGGGGCCGGGCGTCGTCATGTCCTTCCAGAAGACTTCGAGCGAGTCGAACCAGCTGCCGCGATACCATTCGTGCTGCCAGCTCGTGCGTTTTTCGTCCGTCGCCATGATCAGCTGGCCGAAATCGGGCGAGCGCGGATCGGCGTCGCGCGCGGAATTGACCATGCCCGTCGCGTGCGCGGTTTTGGCGATGCGCGCGGCGTGCGGCCCCTTCACCAGATTGCCCAAGCTGCCGATGATCGAATACTCGATCGGTTTGTCGGTCGTGTTTTCGACGACGAACTCGAACATCGCCACCGGCATGCTCGAAGCGCGGTCCTCATGCGGGATCAGCGGGCTGAACGCCAACATGTCGACCGCTCCCGGGAATTCGGGATCGCGCAGTCCCATCTCGGCGGTCGGGTAGAAGCCGTCGAACTTGCATTCGCGGAAATGGGGCAGGCCGGTCAGATATTCGCGGCGGACGCCGTAGCCGAATTCGCGGACCGAACCGGCACCGCGATCGCCGGCGAAATTTCCTTTGAACGGGCCGTTCAAGACGCGTGCACCGATCACTTTGCCGCCGGATTCGGCGCGGATGGTGAAATTGGTGAAGCCGTTGCAGTTGCCCTTGTCGGGATGGTTCGCGATCTCCCAATCGATCAGGCGGCCCGCCGCCGAAAGTCCGATCGAACCCGTGCCGATGCCGCCCAAGGGGAACGAGACATGCTGCGCGCGATCGTCGTCGTAACGGAAATAGGAGCGGCTCGACATCGTTTCCCCTTTTGCCTTTTTGCGTGCCGGCGCCGATTTTCGGGCCGGCTTTTTCGATACGCGCGCACCGTATTTCATGTCGTCTCCCCCTGTCTTGAACGCAGGTCATGATGACATTTGTACACATGTCGCCCCAGGCCGTAGGGTAGGCGTATGCCGTCGCCAGGCGCGAACGCGGCGATATCGGCCGCTTCGCGCTCGAAGAATTCGCACCGATGGGCTAGCCTCGAATCAGAAAAGAGCCGTGAGGCCGGTAACAGGGGAATGTCGCGATGTTCGATTTGGTGCTCAAGGGCGGGCGGGTCATCGATCCGGCGCAAGGGATGGATGCCGTTGGCGACGTCGCGTTCAAGGACGGGCGCGTCGCGGCGGTCGGTCCGAATTTGGGCCCGGCGGCGGACATACGCGACGTATCGGGTAAGATCGTCACGCCCGGTTTGATCGATCTGCACACGCATGTCTATTGGGGCGGCACGGCGATCGGCGTCGATCCGGATGCCTATGCGCGCCGTGCGGGCTGCACCACGCTGATCGACGCGGGCACCGCCGGGGCGGGCAATCTGCCGGGCTTCCGCGAGCACATCATCAAGCGCGCGGACGTGCGCATCCTGCCGTTCATGAACATCTCCTATCCCGGCATTTTCGCCTTCAGCCATCACGTGATGGTCGGCGAATGCGAGGATTTGCGCCTGCTGCATCCGCGCGCCTGCCGCGATGTCGGGCGCGAGAATCTCGACCTGATCGTCGGCATCAAAGTGCGCGTCGGCAAATCCGCGTCGGGCGAGTCCGGCTTGGCGCCGCTCGATATGGGCTTGGAGGTCGCCGATCATCTCGGCGTGCCGGTGATGGCGCATCTCGATCATCCGCCGCCCTATCGCAGCGACGTGATGCCGCGTTTGCGCAAGGGCGACATCCTGACCCACTGCTTTCGCCCGTTTCCGAACGCGCCGATCACGGGCGACGGCCGCGTGCAGGACGACGTGCGCGCGGCGCGCGAACGCGGCGTGATTTTCGATATCGGCCATGGCGGCGGCTCGTTCGGCTACGAAACCGCCGTGGCGATGATGCGCCAAGGCTTCTCGCCCGACGTGATTTCCTCCGACGTGCATGTGCTGTCGGAAAACGGCCCGGCCTTCGACCAACTCGTGACCATGTCGAAATTCCTGGCGATCGGCATGCCGCTGGTCGAGGTGATCCGCGCCTCGACGATCAATCCAGCGCTTGCGGTGCGCAAGACCGATCGCGGCACGCTGAAACCCGGCACGCTGGGCGATGCGACGATCCTCGACATCGAGAAGGGGCGGTTCTCGTTCCCCGACGTGCTGGGCGAGATTCGCGAAGGCAGCGAACATCTGCGCTGCAAGGGGATCGTGCTGGGCGGGCGCTGGTGGCGCGACTGACGCTTACGTGACGGCGCGCGCGAGGGCGGCGGCGAGTGTGGCGTCGTCCGAAGCGCGGACCGTTTGAAGATCGACGCGCAAAACGCCCTTCGCGAGATCGCGTTCCCCGACATGAACCGGCGGATCGCCCGCTTGGAGTTTCGCGGCGGCGGCGGGGCCATCGCCCGCGTCGATTTCCAGCAACGGAATTCGGCTACCGGTAATTCGTGTGCGGCCCTTGGGTAGCGAAGCGGCGATCGTTTCCAGACGTGCGCGTAATCCGGCGATATGCGCCGCATCGTCGCGCGCGGCGAAAATTTCCAGCGCCACGATCAGCCCGACGATCTCCTCCTTGCCGACCTTGAACGCGCGCCCGATGCCGTGATGCGGCGGAACGGGCACGCGCGCGCGGTCGACGATCGCGGGGGCTATCCAGCGCGCGGGGTCGACATCCATGTCGAGTTGTTGGAGCAAGGCGGACGCGATCAGATCGCGCTTGCCCGCCAGGATCCCGCTGGCTTGCGGGCCGCCGATCGCCTTGCCGCCGGAGAACACGACCAGGTCGGCGCCCGCCGCCACGAAGGCGCGTAAATTCGAGGCGGGCGGCAATTGCGCCGCCGCGTCGACGATGACTGTGAGACCGCGCCGGTGACAGGCTTCGACGATTCCCGGCAAGGCGGGGATCGTTTCCGGATTGGCGGTGAAGGCGAAGGCGACCGTCGCCGGCGTGATCGCGGCGTCGATCTCCCACGCTTCGAGGCCGCGAATACCGGCCCCGGTGCCGCGATCGTTATGGCCGATATCGACGAGTACGGCGCCCGCCGCGCGCAGCGCGTGGTCGTAGGCGTTGCGATGCGTGCGCGGGATCAATATCTCGTTCGGCATGCCGCGCGTATCGGGCAGGCGCGCCATCTTGGCGACGTCGTAACCGGCGATGCAGGACGCCGCCGCCAGCGTCAATGCGGCGGCGGCACCCGAGGTGACGAGACCCGCTTCGGCGCCCGTCGCGCGCGCGATCGCGCGACCGGCGGCGGCTTGCAACTCGCCGATATCGACCGAGCCTTGGGCGGCGTCGCGCATCGCATCGAGCACGGCGTCGGACATCAAACTGCCGCCCAGGCGCGTCAACGTGCCGGCGGCGTTGATCCGCCGTTTGACGCCGAGCCGCGCGTAGATGCCGGTCATCAATTGCCCCGCAAATGGCAGGCGACGAACCGGCCGGGCGCGATCTCGCGCAAGGCGGGCGATTCTTCGCGGCAGCGCGCGACCGCATAGGGGCAGCGCGTATGGAAATGGCAGCCGGAGGGCGGATTCATCGGGCTCGGCACTTCGCCTTCCAGCAGCCGCGCCTCGCGCTTGGCGCGCGGGTCGGGGATCGGGGCGGCCGCGATCAACGCCTCGGAATAAGGATGCTGCGGATCGGCGAAGATATCCTCGCGCCGCGCGAGCTCGACGATCCGGCCCAGATACATGACCGCGATGCGATGGCCGATATGTTCGACGACGCCCAGATCGTGCGACACGAACAGATAGGCGAGGCCATATTCCTCCTGCAATTCCATCAGCAGGTTCAAGACCTGCGCCTGCACCGACACGTCGAGCGCCGACACGGGCTCGTCGGCGACGATCAGGCCGGGATTGAGGGCGAGGGCGCGCGCGATCCCCAAGCGCTGGCGCTGCCCGCCCGAGAACTCGAACGGAAAGCGATTGCGCGAATCGGCGCGCAATCCGACGCGCGTCAGCAGCTTGACCGCGCGCTCGTCGCGGTCGGCGGCGGTCATGGTCTCGTAGTTCTCGATCGGCTCCGTCACGATGGTGCCGGCGCGCAAACGCGGATTGAGCGACGCGTAGGGGTCCTGGAACACCATCTGCACATGGCGGCGATGGGCGCGCATGCCCGCTTCGTCGAGTTGGGTGACGTCGACGCCGTCGAGCGCCACATGGCCGCTCGTCGGTTCGATCAATCGCAGGATCAGCTTGGCGACGGTCGACTTGCCGCAACCGGATTCGCCGACCAAGCACAGGGTTTCGCCCGCCGCGATGTCGAACGACACGCCGTCCACCGCGCGGATCTTCGCGACGACGCGCCGCAGCAATCCGCGCGTTACGTCGAAATGTTTGGCGAGGTCCTTGACCTCCAACACCGCGCGCCGTTCGGTCATGACGCCAGCACCTTCTCGGCTTCCCAGCAGGCGACGAGATGGCCGTTCTCGAGCGCGCGGATCGGCGGCGGTTCCGTGCGGCATCGGTCGGTCGCGTGCGCGCAGCGGGGTGCGAAGGCGCAGCCCGCGATCGGATCGCGCAAATTCGGCACGATGCCGGGAATCTCGGAGAGACGCCGCTGGCCGCCGCGGCCTGCATTGCGGCGCGGGATCGAGGCCATCAAGCCGCGCGTATAGGGGTGCGCCGGGCGGTCGAACAGGTCGAGCACGTCGGCTTCCTCGACCTTGCGGCCGGCATACATCACCACCACGCGGCGGCAGGTTTGCGCGACGACGCCCAGATCGTGGGTGATCAGCATCACCGCCGCGCCGATCTTTTCTTTGAGGTCGAGCATCAAGCGCAGGATCTGGGCCTGGATCGTCACGTCGAGGGCCGTGGTCGGCTCGTCCGCGATCAGAAGTTTCGGATTGCAGGCCAGCGCCATCGCGATCATCGCGCGCTGGCGCATACCGCCGGAGAATTGATGCGGATAATCGTGGACGCGCCGTTCGGCGTCGGGAATGCGGACGAGCTTGAGCATTTCCGCCGCGCGCGCGATCCCGGCCTCGCGGTCGAGGCCTTGATGGATCATCGCGGCCTCGGCGATCTGCTCGCCGATGGTGAAGACCGGGTTGAGGCTCGTCATCGGCTCCTGAAAGATCATCGCGACGCTGTTGCCGCGAATCTTGCGCATCTCCGCTTCGTCGAGGCCGATCAACTCGCGCCCTTCGAATTGGATCGAGCCGCCGATGATCCGGCCGATCTTCGGCGGCAGGAGACCGAGGATCGACAACGCGGTGACGCTCTTGCCGCAGCCGCTTTCGCCGACCACGCCCAGCGTCTCGCCGGGCCGCACTTCGAACGACACGCCGTCCACGGCGCGCGTCACACCGTCGCGGGTGAAGAAATGCGTTCGCAGCGCGTCGATTTTGAGAACGGGCGTTTCGGACATGATCGTCACATCCGCCGCGACAGACGCGGGTCGAGACGATCGCGCAACCCGTCGCCCAGCAGATTGACCGCGAGCACGACCAGCGCGAGGCACAGCCCGGGGAAGAAGATCGTCCAGGGGGCGCGCGCCAGCAGCAAGCGGCTCGACGCGATCATGTTGCCCCAGGTCGGCGTTTCCGGCGGCACGCCCGCCCCCAGGAACGACAAGCCCGCTTCGATCAGGATCGCCGACGCGGTGACATACGTCGCCTGGACGATCAGCGGCGGGATCGTGCTCGGCAGGATATGGCGCAGCACGATCTTGAGCGAGCGCCCGCCGCCGCTGATCGCGGCTTCGATGAAGGGCTGCTCGCGCGTCGACAGCACGACCGAGCGCACGAGGCGCACGACGCGCGGCACTTCGGGAATGATGATCGCGACGATGACGATCGCGACGGTCGCCCGGTTGAGCGACACCATCGCGATGGCCAGAAGGATGGCCGGAATGGCCATGAATCCGTCCATCAAGCGCATGATCGCGTTGTCGAGCCGGCGGAAATACCCGGCCGCCAGACCGATCGCGAGGCCGATCGCGACGGAAGCACTGGCGACGGAAATGCCGACGATCAACGAGATGCGCGCCCCATAGACGCAGCGCGCGAAGATATCGCGGCCCAGGCCGTCGGTGCCGAACCAGAAGGCGGCGGAGGGCGGCAGAAGCCGGTTAACCGGATTCATATGGCGCGGGTCGCCCGCGATATAGGGCGCGAAGATCGCGATCACGGTCATGAACGTGAGGATCGCGGCGCCCGCGACGATCGTCGGGTTGCGGCGGGCGAAAATGGCGAGATCGCGCGCTTTCATCTCAGTACCGGATCCGCGGGTCGAAAAGCGTGTAGGACAAATCGACCAGCAGATTCACCAGCACGTAGATGCCGGCGAAGATCATGATCACGCCTTGGACGATCGGGTAGTCGCGGCGCGATATCGCGTCGACCACGAGACGTCCGACGCCGGGGATGTTGAACACGGTTTCGGTGATCACGACGCCGCCGATCAGCAGGGCGACGCCGATGCCGATGACCGTGACGATCGGCACGGCGGCGTTCTTCAACGCATGGCGCAGCAGCAGCGGGCGCGCGGCGACACCCTTGGCTTTGCCAGTACGGATATAATCCTCCGACAGCACTTCGAGCATCGCCGCGCGCGCGATACGCGCGATCAAGGCGACATAGGCCATGCCCAGCGCCAGCGACGGCAGCACGAGATTGTGGAGCCACGGGCCGATGCCTTCCGACAGGCGCGTATAGCCTTGGACCGGCAGCCAGCGCAGATCGATGGCGAAGACGAATATCAGGATATAGCCGACGACGAAGACGGGCAGGGAGAAGCCCATCACCGCGAAGCCCATCACGCTGCGGTCGATCCAGGTGCCCGGATTGGCGGCGGCGATCACGCCCAGCGACACGGCGACGACGACCGCGAAGGAGATGGTGGTGAGGGCGAGGGAGATCGTCGGCTCGGCACGCTGGCCGATCAATACGATCACCGGATCGCCCCAGAACAGCGAGTTGCCGAGATCGCCTTGGATCAGGGCGAAGCACCACAGCGCGAATTGCTTCCACAGCGGCTGGTCGAAGCCGAGCTTGGCGCGGATCGCGGCGATCTGTTCGCCGGTGGCGTTGTCGCCCGCCATGATCGCGGCGGGATCGCCGGGCGATAAATGCAGCAGCATGAACACGATGATCGCGACCAGCGTCATCACCGGCACGGTCATCAAAATACGTCGGACGATATATGCGAGCATCGGCTATTCCCAAGCGGACCGATGCGCCCGGAAGGGACGCATCGGCCGCTCGAACGCGAAAGTTCTTGCGAAAAGGATGCCGATCAGACCTTCTCGACGTTCCACCAGGGAATGATCTCCGCGACCGACAGCAGGCCTTGGAGATTGGTGCGCATTGCGGCCGGCTGGATCCACTGGCCGTAATAGACCTGCGGCACGAAGTTCCAGGCGTTTTCCTGTATCTCGCGGGCGATGCGCTGACGATCTGCCAGCGTTTCGCCGACCGCCCATTGGGCGCGCAGCTGTTCGTGCTTGTCGTCCTTCGGCCAGCCGAACCACGCCTTGTCGCCGGTCGCGGCGTGGGCCGCGAGCAGGATGGGGTGGCCGATCGCAGTACCACCGGACGAGGTGATGAAGATGTTCCAGCCGCCTTGCGACGGCGGGGCCTTGTTGGCGCGGCGCTGCACGACGTTCGACCAATCCATCGATTCGACGCGGACGTTGAAGCCGCCCTGGCGCAGTTCCTGGGCGAGGAGCTGGGCCGCGTTGCTCATATAGGGGATGTTGGTCGCCTGCATCAGCAGGACTTCCTCGCCCTTATACCCGGCCTCGGCCAGCAGCGCCTTCGACTTGGCGAAGTTTTGCCCGCCGGTGTACCAGCCGATATTCGCGTCGTTCGACATCGGCGTGCCCATGCCGAAGAAGGACGGCGTGTCCTTCGCGTATTTCGACGTGCCGAACGTCGCGCGCATATGGTCCGACTGCTTGACGCAGTAAAGCAGCGCTTGGCGGCATTTCACGTTGTCGAAGGGCGGATGCAGGAAGTTCGGCCGGATCTGACCGACCAAGCCGACTTCGTTCAGCACCTGGATCTTGATGTTCTTGTCGGATTCCAGCTGCGGCATGAAATCCGCCTGCGGAATCTCGTAGAAGTCGATTTCGCCGGCCTGCAACGCCGCGACGGCCGTTTGGCTGTCGGGCATGTTGACGAAGACGACGCGATCGACCTTCACGACCTTGCCGCCCGAAATGCCGCTGGGCGCTTCGTTGCGCGGCACGTAATTCGGGTTGCGGTCGTAAACATACTGCGTGCCTGGCCGCGTTTCGGCCAGGTTCAGCGTGAACGGGCCCGAACCGACGACCGTCTCGATCTTCTGCATCGGATCGGTTTCGGCTTCCTTCTTGCGCATCATGAAGCCGACCGGCGTCGTGGTCTTGGCGAGCACGTCGAGGACCAGGCCGTAACGCTCCTTGAGCGAGATGGTGAAGGTCTTCTCGTCCTTCGCCGACAAATCCTTGACGCGCTCCATCATGTGCTGGCCGCCGCCGTCGCGCACGGCCCAGCGCTTGATCGACGGAATGATGTCCGCCGTGGTCACGTCGGTGCCGTCGTGCCATTTGAGGCCCGGGCGCAATTCGAAGGTCCAGGTCATCGAGCTGGCGTCGTAATCGTAGCGCCCGACCATCTGCGGCTTGGCGTCGCCCTTGCTGTCGATGCCGAACAGCGTGTCGTAGACCATGCCGCCGTGATAGGCGGACATGTTCGCCGTCGTCCAGATCGGGTCGTAGCTGGGAACGTCGCCGTGGAACACGGCGCGGATCGTGCGCGCCGCCGAAGGCCGCGCCTGGGCCATCGCCAAAGACGGTGCGGCCATGGCCGCCATCGCGGCGGCCGAGCTCTTGAGGACTGTGCGTCGCGCAATCTTGGTCATTTGACCCTCCCTGTTTTTGTTCTGATGGCGAAGAAACTGCGAGTACGAAGACAGCTACCGCGTGAACAGATACGGCGGGTACGCAAGCGCAGGCCGGGGCCTTGTTTTGCCCTTAATTACAAAATCAGCTTGTCATAGGGTTAATCGGGCGGCAAGGCCGGTTTGATCATATGAATGGTATCAGAAGATCAATCCCGGCGTCGTCGCGGAATCCAGCGGATAGATCGGGCGTTGAATCCGCGTGAAGGGAATTTTGCGGTAGTCGCGGGGGATCGGTCCGTCGGAATCGATATAGATCACCTTCTTGGCGATCGGGCCGAAGGCGGCCATGAAATGGTTCGTCGATTTGACGACCAGCATTTTTCGCGCGCGCGGATCGATGCCGACATTCTCGAACAATTCCAACCCCAGCGCTTGCGTGCGGTTGGAGATCAGCACCACTTCGACGCCGCCGACCTTGACCGCCGCGCAGTCGCCGAGCGGAACTTGCGTCGGCCCGAAGCTCTGGCGGCAATCGCGTTTGAGGCCGACGACCGTGACTTTCGCGTCGATCGGCTGGCCCGAGGCGGGGCCGATTTTTCCGCCGAAGCGCAGCGCGAATTCGGCGCCGATCCCGGCGTCGAAACACAAGCGCACCGCGATCGGATCCCAGATCGGCCCGACCGCCGCTTCCTGCGCATCGCGTTCGATCAAGCGGCGCAGGATCGTGGTGTTGTCGGACGGCGCACCGCCGCCCGCATTGTCGGCGGGATCGGCCATCACGACCGGCGCGGCGTTGAACGCCATCGCGGCGGTGATGCCGCCATCGACATCGAAATAGTCGGGCATCGTCTTGCCGCGCATGGAGACGAATTCCTCGCCGATCTCGGTCGCGAGCTTGTCGGCCTGTTTCTTATCGCCGTCGACGATGACGAGAATGCGTCCCGTCAGTTCGGGAACGTCGGCATAGGGAAAGCAATGGCCGATCGAGATCGACAGGATGCCGTCCTTGCCCTCCATCGCGATCATCCGGTCGACGAAGGCGCGCATCAGCGGCAGCGTCGTGGGGTAGCTTTGGATCTGCCGGCAATCATAGACCGACGTCACCGGCTTGATCTCGCCGCGGATGGTGCGCAGCACGAGGTTCAGCACGTCTTCCGCGCGCTCGACGACGTCGGTATGCGGAAATTCCTTATAGAGCACGATGATGTCGGCGAACTTCACGCGCCGCAGCGTCAGATGGCAATGCGGATCGAGTTCGACGCCGATCACGCATTTGGGGCCCACGATCGCGCGTGCGCGTTCGATGATGTCGCCTTCGACGTCCTCGTAGCCATGCGCCACCATCGCGCCGTGCAGGCCCAGCAACACGCCGTCGACCGGCATCGCGGCTTTCAACTGGTCGAGAATTTCGTCGCGCATGAACTCGTAGTCCTTGCGGTTCGTCGTGCCCGCCGGGCTCGCGGCGAAGCAGCTGCCTTCGATCAGCGTGAAACCTTCTGCCTTCGCGCGTTTGCGCGCGACCCATAGCGGCGCCGTGCACATCAGCGGTGTATCGTCGGGATGTTCGCCGGGACGCAGGAACACGCATTCCTTGTAGGCTTCAAGGCTGGTCGGCAGCGGCGAGAAGGTATTCGTCTCGGTCGCGATCGTCGCGGCGAACAGGCGCATTTTTATTCTTCTCCCTGGATTTGATATTTCGGCCAGCATAGCCTCACATTTCCGCTGCGCGGAAGGGGCGAAGAAAATGGGAAAACCAACACGGCTCGTCAGCGACATCGATTTCGACAAAGACGGTAAGCAAGTCACGTGGTTGGGCTTGCCGCATTCGGTGACGCGATCCGCCTATGGCCGGATCATGATACCGATCGCCTGCATCAAGAACGGGAAGGGGCCGACGGCGTTCTTCCAAGCGGGCAATCACGGCGACGAATACGAAGGTCAGATCGCGCTCGCCAAGCTGATCCGCGCATTGGAACCGGGGGAGATCCAAGGCCGGGTCATCATCCTGCCCGCCGCGAACCTCCCCGCCGCGATGGATGGCGCGCGCGTGTCGCCGATCGACGGCGGCAATCTCAATCGCGTGTTCCCCGGCGATCCCGACGGTACGGTGACGCAGCAGATCGCCTATTACATCGACAGCGAGCTCTTCCCGCGCGCCGATCTGTTCCACGATCTGCATTCGGGCGGCGGCTCGCTCGAATACATGCCCTTCGCATCGATGCATGAAGGCAAGGATGCGGCGATGAACGCGCGCTGCCGTGCCGCGTTGCTCGCCTTCGCGCCCGATCTCGCACTCGTTTGGAAACTCGGCAACGACATTCGTTTCGCACCGGCGGCGGCGATGCATCGCGGCGTACCGGCGCTGGGCGGCGAGTTCGGCGGTACGGGTTCGGTCGACCGCAAAGCGTTGGCGATGGTCGAGCGCGGATTGCGCCGCCAGCTCGTCGCGATGGGCATTCTGGAGAAGCCCAAGGATTGGGGCGAACTTCCGCCGCCGCGCCGCGCCAGCGTGCCCGGCGATGCGTGGCACGTGTTTGCGCCCGAGCCCGGTCTATTCGAGCCCGCGACGGATTTGGGCGAGAACGTCCGCAAAGGCCAGCTTTGCGGCCATGTCCATTTCGTCGACAACCCGGCGCGTGCACCCGTACCTTGCCATTATCGCGAAGACGGCTTCGTCGTGTGCCGGCGCCATTACGGCCGCGTCGAGCGCGGCGATTGCGTCGCACATCTGGCGGTCGACGAGGCGTGGTGAGCTTTGCGCGCGCGGGTTGACCGCCCTCAACCTTCGCGCAGCCAGACCAGCATTTCGCCTTTGTCGCGATTATCCCAGGCGTAATAGGGCACGGCTTTGATCGGGCTGGGTTTGCGCGCGACCGGCGTCTGGCGATAGAGATCCTGGCCCCAGCCTTCGGGATCGTCGGCCAGCGCCGTGCCCGACAGCGTCACCACGCCGCCAAGCACGCCTTCTTCGAATTTCGCAGCGAGGGCGGCATTCGCCGGCAGCACGTAGTTGTTGAGCGGGCGCTTATTGTCGGCACCCTCCAGGCAATAGAGCAGCGGCCCGCGCATCAACGCGACGCGGCCGGCATCCTGGCGGATCGCCGGATTGGCGAAGACGCGTTCGACAGGCATGTCGAGATCGAGCTCGATCGCGTCGCCCGCCTTCCATGTCCGGCGCAGATGGGCGTAGCCGTCGCGCGCGACGGATTTGAGATCGACCGCTTCGCCGTTGACGCGCAATGTCGCTTTGCGGCACCAGCCGGGAATACGCAGCGCGATGTCGAGCGCACGCGCCGTACCCGGATCGACGTCGATCCGGATGGCGCCATCCCACGGATAGCGCGTCGTCTGGCGCAGGCGCAGCGGGGAACCGGCGACTTCGAGCGTCGCTTCGCCTTGATCGTAGAGATGGATCGCCACGCCATCGGCGGCGATACCGTAGGCATAGGTGCCGATCGACGTGACGAGCCTTGCGATATTCGGCGGGCAGCACGGGCAGCGATGCCACACCCAGCGATTATGCTTGCCGCGGCTTTCGAGCGGATTTTCATAGAAGAACAGGCTGCCGTCCTGCGACATGCCCGACAGAATGCCGTTATAGATCGCGCGTTCCATCACGTCGGCGTAGCGCGTATCCGGGCCGAGACCGAGCATCCGGTTCGCCCAGAAGGCGAGGCCGATGGCCGCGCAAGTCTCGGCATAGGCGCTTTCGTTCGGCAGATCGTAATCGGCGGTGAAGCCTTCGTTATGCGCCGACGGACCGATACCGCCGGTGACGTACATGCTTTTCGTCACCAGATCGTTCCAGAGCTTCTCCAATGCCGTTTTCAGCGACGCATCGCCGTATTCGGTCGCGAGATCGGCCATCGCCGAATAGAGATACATCGCGCGCACGGCGTGGCCGACGACCTTGTCCTGCTCGCGCACCGGCTTGTGCGATTGGTTGTATTCGTAGGTCGAATGGAAATATTCGGCCGGATTGTCGCCGCGCGCCAAAGCTTCCTGGGTGAAGTAATGCGGCTCGCGGCCGCGCTCGTCGACGAAATAGCGCGAGAGCTCCATATAGCGCGCTTCGCCGGTCGCGCGCGCGAGCTTGACGAGTGCGAGCTCGATCTCCTCATGGCCGCAATAGCCGCGGCGCTGACCGTCTTTCGGGCCGAATTCGCGGCCGATATGGTCGGCATAGCGCGCCATGACGTCCATGAATTTGCGTTTGCCGGTCGCGTGGAAATACGCGACCGCCGCTTCGATCAGATGGCCGGCACAGTAAAGCTCGTGGCAATCGCGCAGATTGGTCCAGCGCTTGCCCGGCTGCATCCGGGTAAACCAGCTCGACAGATAGCCGTCATCCTGTTGCAGCCGCGCGAACATATCGACGATCTCGTCGACCATCGCTTCCAATGCCGGATCGGGCTTGCCGGACAGCGCGTAAGCGGCGGCTTCCAACATCTTGGCGACGTCGGAATCCCAGTACATCTGCGACGTCACCGAGCTGCGATGGAACGGCAAGCGCATCGCCGGGATCGGGCGCGCCGGATTGATCTGGTCGAACATGCCGGCCTTGTCGCAACGTTCGCGCAGGATCGGGATCGTCTTTTCGCGCACCGCTTGGATGCGCGACGCCCAGAACCCGGTCATCGCGACGGCGGGAACGGCGGGCGGGCGATACTGCGCGAACAGGGCGGAAATCGTCGATTTGCTGGCGGAAGCCGTCATCGGTGTTGTCCTTGTAATTCGTGCGTCGGGTTGGGCATCACTTCACGGCGCCGGCCGTCAGGCCGCGCATGTAGTAGCGTTGCAGCAGCAGGAAAAGCAGCAGGCAGGGCATCATCATCAGCGTCACGCCGGCCTGAACGGCCCCCCAATCGACCGTGCCGAATTGGCCGCTGCGTACGGCGGTGACCAGGATCGGCAGCGTGAACAGCTTGTTGTCGGTCAGCAGGATCAGCGCCGCCAAAAACTCGTTCCAGCTGGCGAGGAACGCGAAGATCGAAACGGTGATGATGCCCGGCGCCACCAGCGGGAACATAATGCGCGTCAAGATGCGCACGCCGCCGCAGCCGTCGATGCGCGCGGCTTCGTCGATCTCGCGCGGCACCGCTTCGAAAGCGTTGCGCATCATGAAGACCGAGAAAGGCAGTTGCAGCGTGGCGTAGACGAGGACGAGGCCGACCAGCGAGTTCGACAAGCCGATCCACGACAGGATCAAAAACAACGGCGTCAGCAGCGACTGGTAGGGGATCATCATGGTCGAGATGATCAGCACGAAGATCACGTTCTTCAGCGGGAAGTGGAAGCGCGAGAAGCCGTAGCCCGCCAGCAGACTGACGATGCCCGACAGCGCCACGGTGCCCAGCGCCACGAACAGGCTGTTGGCCGTATGCGTGACCAAGCCCGAGCCGAAGCCGTCGAGCGATTGATAGGTTTCGTAGGTGATACGCGAAGGCCAGGGCGGCAGCGGGGGCAACGCCGCTTCGGCGGCGGGTTTGAGCGACGACAAAGCGGTCCAGGCGAGGGGCGCCAGGAATAGCGCCGCGATCACGAAACCCAGGCATTGCTGGGCGAAATCGAGCGCGAACGGGCTTTTGCGGCTGGCGGCCATCACTGACCCTCCTTCGTGCGCAGCAGATAGAGCTGGACGATGCTGAGCACGACCAGGAGTGCGAGCAACGCGATCGACAATGCCGCGCCGTAGCCGAGCTTGAAGGATATGAACGAGGTATTCATGATCCAGTAGACGGCGCTGAGCATCGAGTTGTCGGGACCGCCGGCGGTGATGATGTAGAACTGGTCGAACGCCAGCACCGAATGCGTGACCGACAAGATTAGGGCCAACGCGAAAGTGCGGCGGATCAGCGGGAAGGTGATGTAGCGGAAACGCTGCCAGCCGCGCGCACCGTCGATGCTGGCCGCTTCCTTCAGCTCCGGCGGGATCGCCTGAAGCCCGGTCAGCAGCAGCACGATGCTGGTGCCCGACGCCTTCCACACGACCATGACGATGATCGAGATGAAGGCGGAAGTCGGCTGCATCAGCCACGAGACCGGTCGGTCGATCAGGCCGAGTTTCATCAAGGCGGGGCTGAACAGCCCGAAATCGACGTTGGAGAGCCAAACCCACAGCAGGCTCGCCGAGCCGAGGCCGAGCACAACCGGCAGAAAGAATGCCGTGCGGAAGAACCCGACGAAGGGCCGGGGCCGCTCGACGAAGAACGCGAGCGGGAAGGCGACCGTAAAGATCGCGATCGTGACGACGATCGTGTATTTGGCCGAGAACCACAGCGCGTGCCAGAAGCCGGTATCGGTCAGCATCGTCGCGTAGTTGCGCAGACCGATGAAGCGCGGGCGGCCGAGCAGCGGCCAGTTATGCAGCGACATCCACGCGACCATGACCAGCGGCACCAGGAAGAACGCGGTCAGCAGGATCAACGCGGGCAGGATCAGCAGCACGCCCAGCCAGCGTTCCTGGCCGACGACGCCGCCTTCGCCGCGCAAGCTGCGTCGAAGCTTTTCCTTCCAAGTTTCCGGTCGCGTCGCGGGGGCGGCGGGGCTGGCCATATCGAACTCCGGGGAACGGCATCCCGGACGGCGCTGGGCCGTCCGGGACATTGTCGTCGTCAGTTGGCTTCGTTGATGATGCGCTGGAACGCGGCTTGCGCCTGCGCGATCGCGCCGTCGACGTCGTTGCCGAAGATCGCGCGCTGGTGCAGCGTGACCCACGGCCCGTTCAGGCTGTTGAACAGATCGTTGTAGACGGTGGAGCGCGGCGTGCGCCCGCCCTTGTTCACCGCCTCGGCGACCGTCAGGTAACGCGGATCGTTTTCCTTCAACGCGGCGGCGGCGATGTCGCCGCGCACCGGCAAGCTGCCGTATTTGCCCAGCAGCGATTGTCCTTCCAGCGAGTAGGCGAAGTCGACGAATTCGCGGATCGCGGGAAGTTTGCGTGTACCCCGCGACACGACGATGTTGTCGCCGCCCGCGAAGGACGCGAAGCCGCCGGTTTTGCCGGGGATGGGCGTCACGCCGAACTCGACGTCGGGATAGCGCGTGGTCAACACGCCGATCGCGAAGGCGCCGGTGATGGTCATGCCCACGCGGCCGGCGGCGAAGCCGGTCAGCGCGTCGGGGCCGGTATCGGCGACGACGCTTTCCGGCATCACCTTCTTCGCCCACAAATCGCGATAGAAGCCGATCGCTTCGCGCAATTGCGGGGAATCGATCGTCGCCTTCTTGCCGTCGGCGCTGAGCACTTCGCCGCCATTGGCCCAGACGACGGGCAGGAAGCGGAACGCGGCGGCACCCGCACCCGGCACGTAATAGCCGTAGCGATCGCCGCCCAGCGCGCGGATCTTGACGGCCGCGTCGGTGATTTCGCCCCAGTTCTTCGGCGGCTTCTCGGGATCGAGGCCGGCTTCGCGGAACAGCTTCTTGTTATAGACCAGCACCGAACCTTCGGCCGAAAAGGGCAGGCCGTAGAGCTTGCCGTCGAGTTCGCCCAGCTTGCGATGCGCCGGCGACAGGCTTTCGAAATACGGCATCTCCTTCGTCCAGGGCGACAGATCCTGCAGCTGATCGGCGCTGGCGAAGGCGGGCGTGTAGATCAAATCGAGCAGCAGGAAATCCGGGGCCGAACGCGCGGCGGCGGCGGCGGCGTATTTCTGCACCATCTCGCGCGCGACGACGATGTCGAGCTTGATCTGGGTCTTGCCCTTGGCGTTGAACGTGTCGACGAAGGGGCGGATGACGTTGGCGACGTCGCTGCGCGCCCACATCGACAACGCTTCTTGCGACCAAGCGGCGGTGGAGAGCATCGGCGCCGTCATCGCGGCACCCAAGAACGTTCTACGCTTCATCGGTTCCTCCCATTTTGAATTTGGTTTGTTTGACGCTTGAGATTTGTCGGGGCGTTAACTTCGGTCCGGCGTGCCGCAGGACCGGCGTATGACGAGCTTGCTGGGGACATGGCGCGTACCCGGCGTCACCGCCTTGCCTTCGATCAACGAAAGCAAGGTGAGGCCGGCTTGCGCGCCGAGTTCCTTGAGATTGGGATCGACCGTGGTGAGGGCGGGGCGCGTCGCCGCGGCGATGACGTCCCAATTGTCGAAGCTGACCAGTGCGACCTGGCCGGGCATATCGACGCCGCCTTCGCGCAAGCCGTCGGCCATGCCGCGCGCGATCTGGTCGCTGCCGCAAACGATCGCGTCGGGCAGGCCGGCCTTGGCGTCGATCAAGCGACGTGCGGCGTCGCGGCCCCATTCCTCCGACCACGCACCGAACAACTCGCTATCGGGTGGCGGAACGAGGCCCGCTTGCGTTAGCGCCGCGCGATAGCCCGTTTGGCGCAGCCGCGTGGCTTCGAAACTTTGCGGGCCGCCGACATGCGCGATGCGCTTGCGGCCCAGCGCAATCAAATGGCGCGTGGCATCGTAAGCACCGCCCTCGTCGTCGGGCAGGATGCAGATCGCACCCGGCGCCGCACTTTGCGCGTAGGCGTAGACGACGGGGATGCCCAGCGCGGCGATATCGAGCGGGGCGAGATAGTCGGTGCGGCGCGCGGTCAGGATCAAGCCGTCGATACGTTTGGAAAGTAGCGCATCGAGATGGCGCTTCTGCCGTTCGGGATCGTCCGCCGCGTTGCACAGGAACACCGACACGCGATTATCGGACAGCGCTTCCTCGATCCCGCCGACGATGGGCAGGGTGAAGCGACCGTAGATATCGTTCGACAGGATGCCGACCGAAAAGCTGCGCCCGCGATGCAGGCTCTGCGCAAGGTCGTTGGGGCGGAAGCCCAGGCGGTTGGCGACCGCGATCACATGTTCGCGCGTTTTCGCCCCGATATGGCCGGTGCCGTTCAGCGCTTTCGACACGGTCGAAATGCTGACACCGGCTTCGGTCGCGACGTTGCGGATGGTGATCGGGGTGCGCAAGACGGCAGGTTTCCTCGAAACGGCGATTCCGCCGAATTATGGAAAGACGCTACGGAAAAGCTTTTCCTAAGTCAATAAAAGCTTTTCCTAAGGTCAAAATCGCGGATTTTCGGTGATTCTCGAAAAGCTTGGCGGGGCTAGGCGGCCGCGCGCCGGGCTTTGCGCTGGTTCGCCATGCGGGCGGCAAGCAATACGGCCGCGCGTGCCGCACCCGGATTGGCGATGCCTTTGCCGACGATGTCGTAGGCCGAGCCATGGGCGGGCGTGCAGATCGGGAACGGGAAGCCGCCCATGAAGGTGACGCCGCGTTCGAAGCCGAGCAGCTTCATCGCGATCTGACCTTGGTCGTGATACATGGTCAGCACCGCATCGAATTCGCCCTTGGTCGCGCGCACGAACACGATATCGGGCGGGAAGGGACCGGTCGCGTCGATGCCTTCGCGCTTTCCGGCGACGACCGCCGGCGCGATGATCCCGTCATCCTCATGGCCGAAGCAGCCGCCATCGCCCGCATGGGGGTTGAGGCCGGCGACCGCAATGCGCGGTGCGGCCAAGCCCGCCTCGCGCAGCGCGCGATTGGTCAAGCGCAGCCCGCCCAGCACCGCGTCTTGCGTGATCAATCCGGCGACGGCCGAAAGCGGCACATGCGACGTGATGCGCGCATTCCACAAGCCTTCCAGAATGTTGAATTCGCGCGCGGGATGGTTGGCGGGCAGGCCCAGAATCTCGCAGGTGAAGCCGATCTCGTCGTCGTAACTTGGCCGCGCCATGCGCATCGCCGCCTTGTTGAAGGGCGTGAAGCACACCGCATCCGCCTTGCCGTCGCGGGCGAGTTCCAAGGCGACTTGATAGTTGCGCAAGGCGAAGGCGCCGCCCTCGGGCTGCGCTACGCCCGGCTTGATCGCGGCGGGATCGAGATGGCCGAGATCGAGCAGAACGGGGCGGGGGCCGGGGGCTGGCATCGTGGCGATGTCGAAATCCGGCGCGAGACCGGCTTGACGATGGCCTTGCGCCAGCACGCGGCGATCGCCGACGACGATCACATTCGCCGCCGCGCGGATCTCCGGATCGGCTATCAGACGTGCCGTCAATTCGACGCCGATCCCGGCCGGATCGCCGATCGCCAAAGCGATCGTCGGCTTGTCGGCAGTCTGGTTTTGACCGGTCATGGCGAGTCTCCCTTGGGCGATTTCGGACCTATAGCCCGTCCACTAGATTTCTTCTAGTATGCTGCATACAGGAGTATAGAAAGCTCCTAGTAACTGAAATACAAAGATTTTGACTGGGGATAACGGCAAGTGATCGAACCGGCCAACGAGATGATTGCCCCCTCCCGCGCCCGGCCCATCGCCCGCCGGACGATGCATGACGAGATCGTCGAATGCGTGCGCGACATGATCATCGAGGGGCAATTGCCCCCGGGGGCCCGCATCCATGAAGGGCAGCTTGGCAAATTGCTGGGGATCTCGCGCACGCCGCTGCGCGAGGCGCTGAAATTCCTGGCGAGCGAAGGGTTGCTCGAGCTCGTGCCTGGGCGCGGCGCGGTCGTGAAGAAATTCGGCGCCGCCGAATTGCGCGACATGCTGCAAGTGCTGTCGGCGCTCGAAGGGCTCGCCGCGCGTCAGACTTGCGCGAACGCGACCGACGCCGATATCGCCGGTTTGCGCGCATTGCACGACGAGATGATGCGCCATTACGCGCGCGGCGACCGGCTCGACTACTATAAATGCAATCAAACGATCCATACGCGGCTGGTGGCGTTGTCGGGCAACGCGTTTCTGGCCGCGACGCATGAAGGCATTCAATCGCGCTTGCGCCGCATCCGCTTCGTCGGTCATGAAGGGGCGGAGAAATGGGCGGATGCCGTCGCCGAGCACGAAGCGCTGATCGCCGCCATCGAGGCGCGCGACGCGGATCGTGTGGCGGCGATCGTGGCGAAGCATCTCGATAATACGTGGGAACGCGTGCGCGACATCGTCTGACGCACGCCGGCAAAAGGGGAAACGCGATGCGGCTTGGCGTGATTGCCGACGATTTCACCGGGGCGAGCGATGCGGCGAATACGCTGGTGCGTGGCGGCATGGCGACGGTTCAGTCGGTCGGTGTGCCGCAAGGGACCGCACCCGCGTGCGACGCGCTGGTGGTTTCGCTAAAGACACGAACGATTCCCGTCGCCGACGCGGTGCGCGAATCCCTGGCGGCGCTGGAATGGCTGATCGCGGCGGGCTGCGAACAGTTTCTGTTCAAATATTGCTCGACCTTCGATTCCACGAAGGGCGGCAATATCGGCCCGGTCGCCGAAGCGTTGCGCGCCACGCTCGGCGCCAAGATCGCAATCGTCTGCCCGGTGGCGCCGTCGCTCGGCCGCACGCTTTATCAAGGCAATCTGTTCGTCAATGGCACGCCGCTGGCGGAATCGGGGATGCGCAATCATCCGCTGACGCCGATGACCGATTCCGATATTCGCCGCTGGCTGTCCTATCAAACCAAAGTGCCGGTCGGTCTCGTCGCCTACGAGACCGTGAAGAAAGGTGTGGGCGCCGTGCGCGCGGCTCTCGACGCCGCCATCGCCAACGGCCAGGGCTTCGCCGTGACCGACGCGGTCGACGATGCCGATCTTCTAATCTTGGGCGAAGCGGTCGCCGATGACGTTCTCGTCACCGGCGGATCGGGGATCGGCAAAGGTCTCGCGGCGAATTTCGTCAAAAGCGGCAAGGCCGCGAAGCCGATCGCCGAGCCGTTTATCGCCGGGCCGGGTGTGGCCTTGTGCGGCTCGTGCTCGGAAGCGTCGCGCCGCCAAGTAGTGAAACATGCGGCGTCCCATCCTGTCCTTGCGATCTCCGCCGACGATGTGATCGCAAAGCGAATGAATGTGGCGACGGCGCTCGATTTCGCGAACGCCAATAAAGAAAAATCGCCGCTGATCTATTCCAGCGCCGATCCCGCCGAAGTGCGTGCCGCCCAGCAGCGCTACGGCACGACGGTCGCGGCCGAAGCGCTCGAAAGCTTCTTCGGCAAGTTGGCGGTGACGTTGCGCGACGCGGGCTTCACGCGTTTGGCGATCGGCGGCGGCGAAACCTCGGGCGCGGTGGTTTCGGCGCTGGGCGTTTCGACGATGCGCGTGGGGCCGGAGATCGATCCCGGCGTGCCGGTCTTGACCGTCGCGGGCGCGTCGCCTTATCGCTTGGCGCTCAAAAGCGGCAATTTCGGCGCGGATGATTTTTTCGCGGCGGCGCTGGGCGCCCTCGCGACCGGTAAGGGAAGGGGCTAGGGCGATGGCGGCGGATGCGGGCGGCAGCGAAACGGCGATCCGCGAATGGATCGCGCGCCACGGCGAATCCCTTTACGCGCGCGGCTATGCGCATGGCAGTTCGGGCAATATCAGCGCGCGGATCGAGGGCGGGTTCCTGATTTCGCCGACGAACTCGTGCTTGGGGCGGCTCGATCCCGCACGCATCTCCAAAGTGGCGGATGACGGCACGCATGTCGGCGGCGACAAACCGTCGAAGGAGGCGTTCCTGCATCTTGCGATGTATCGCAAGCGCCCGACATCGAAGGCGATCGTGCATCTGCATTCCACGCATTGCGTCGCGGTCTCGTGCATGTGTCACGACGATACCAGCGACGTGTTGCCGCCGATCACCGCCTATTACGTGATGCGCATCGGCAAGCTGCCGCTCGTTCCTTACTATCCGCCGGGCGAGCGTTCGCTGGCCGATGCCGTCGCCGCTTTGGCCGAGAAGCACAACGCCGTGCTGCTCGCCAATCACGGGCCGGTGGTTGCGGGGAAGTCGCTCGACGACGCGGTCTATTCGGTGGAGGAGCTGGAGGAAACGGCCAAGCTCTATCTGCTGCTCAACGGCCCGAAGGCGCTGAGCTATCTGACCCGGGCGCAAGTGGCGCAACTCGGCGAATTGTTCCCGAGTTAATCGATCCGCCGGCGGCCGAATTCGCACAGCCCGCGCGACAGCGCCCTTGGCGCTGAAAACGAGAACCATGGCTTTGGACCAAACAGGTTGACAGATCGGCGGCCGAAACTTAGAAATCGATAATCGATAACTAAGAAATACGGCTATGAGCGCCATTCGGGAAACGCCGGCTCCACAGACGATCATCGAGCGCGTCGAGCTGCGCATTTTTTCCTTTCCGATGGAAAACGTGGCCGACGGGATCGACTTGCCCGGTGCGCGCAGCAAGCGCGTGCGTTTGGCCGTGCGGCTTTGGACCGCCGACGGCGCCACCGGCGAATATGTCGGCGGCAACGACACGATGTTCGGCCAAGCGCGCATCGTGGCGCGCAAAATGCCCGGCTATGGCGCTTTCGAGCGCGAGCGCTTCTACGAGGATATGAAGCGCGATCTGCGCAAGACCGACCGCATGGGCGTCGGCGTGTTCGACATGGCGATGTGGGATCTCGCGGGCAAGCGCCTGGGCTGTTCGGTGAGCGAACTTCTCGGCGGCAGCCGCGGCCGTTTGCCCGCCTATGCCAGCACCTGGCATGGCGGCGCGGGCGGCGGCCTCGATCAGCCCGAGCATTACGTCGCCTTCGCGCAGGAATGCTTCGAGATGGGCTATCGCGCCTTCAAGGTGCATGGCTGGAAGGACCACGATCCGGCGATCGAAGCGCGCAACGTGCGCCTGCTGGGCAAGTCGCTCGGCGACAAAATGCGCTTCATGCTCGATCCCGGCTGCTATCTGCGGACCTTCGCGGACGCGCTGGATGTCGGCCGCGCCTGCGACGACGCGAATTTCTATTGGTACGAAGACCCGATGGGCGAGGGCGGCTTGTCCGCGCACGCGCATCGCCGCTTGCGCGAGATGATCCGCACGCCGTTGCTGATCGGCGAGCATGTGCGCGGGCCGGAATCAATGGCCAATCTCATCCTCGCCGACGGCACGGATTTCGTGCGCGCCGATCCCGATTTCGACATGGGCATCACCGGCGCCATGAAGATCGCGCATCTGGCCGAAGCTTTGGGCCTCGACGTCGAATTGCACGCGCCCGGTCCCGCGCAGCGCGCCTGCATGTCGGCGATCCGCAACAGCAATTACTACGAGTTGTCGATGGTCGGCCCGTCGCGCGGCTGCTTCACCGGCGATTTCTACACCTGCGGCTATTCCGACAAGCTCGACGATGTCGGCGCCGACGGATGCTTCCCGGTGCCGACGGGGCCGGGCCTCGGCGTCAAATACGACTGGGACTACATCGAGCGGCAAACGCTCGAAACCTACGAACACAGGCTCGGCACATGACAGTCCAGGGATGCGAGATCGCCGCCATCGAGTGTTTCCACGTCGAATGGCCCGGGCCCAAGCAATTCCCCGCGCGCAGCTCCTGGGTGCGCGTGCGCGACAAGGCCGGCCGCACGGGGCTTGGCGAAGCCTCGCCGATGCTCGACAGCGGCCTGTCGCTATCGTTCCTGTCCGCCCATGTGGCGCCCGATTTGATCGGCGCCGATCCCTTCGATACGGCGGTGATCTATCAGCGTGCCCTCAACAAGGCGATGAAGCTGGGGCCGCACGGCATCGTCACCGCCGGGTTGGCGGCCCTCGATATCGCGCTCTGGGATCTCAAAGGCAAAATCGCCGGGCGCCCGATCTACGCGCTGCTCGGCGGCGCCTGGCGCAAGGAATTGCCGTTCTACGCATCGATCGGCGGCCTCGGCAAAGTCTCTACCGACGACATGCTGCGCGCGATCGACAAGCGCATGATCGACGGTCCCGCGCTGATCAAAATCCGCATGGAGCACGGGCGCGGCGAGCGCGACCGCGACGTCGACGGCGATATCGCGAAACTTCGCGCGGCGCGACGCCATCTTGGTCCGTCGATGCGCTTGGCCTTCGACGCCAGCAACGGCTATTCGGTCGGCACGGCGATCCGCATCGGCCGTATCCTCGAAGACGAGGGCTATATTTGGTTCGAAGAACCGGTCGAGCATTATCACCTCGAAGCGCTCGAAGCGGTTTCGCGCAAACTCGACATTCCCGTTTCGGCGGGCGAGCAAAGCTACACGCTGCAGGACGTGGCCGCGTTGATCGATGCGGGCGTGTCGATCGTGCAGCCCGACATCATCAAGATGGGTGGCTTCACCGGCATGCTGGAATGCAAGGCGCTGGCACTCGCGCATGGCGTCGATCTCGTCCCGCACCAGACCCAGCCGGCGATCGGCCACGCCGCCAATCTGCATTTCGTCGCGGCGCAATTCCAATCGACGCAGCCTTGCGAACTCAACGATCAAAGCGACCGGCAAAGCGCCGTGTTTTCGAAGTTCCCGCGTATCGACAAGGGTCTCATCAAGCTCGGCGACGATCCGGGACTCGGGTTGGTTCTCGACGACGCCAAGCTCGCGCCGCTTATGCGGCCGATCTAATCAAAACGAATTTGGGAGGAAATCATGAAGGCAACTCGGCGTGACATCATCAAAGCCGCAGCCGCATCCGTCCTCGTCGCGGCGGCAACCGGTCCGGCGCGCGCTCAGGCCCGTCCGGTGCGCGTGGCCGTCTCGGCGACCAACGTCTTCTCGCTCGACCCGCGTCGCAGCGTGCAGAACGCCGACCAGTTCTCCTCGCGGCAGGTTTTCGACTCGCTGCTCGATCCGCCCGACGGCACGTTCGAATTGTCGGCCGACAAGGTCGTGCGTTCGCTCGCCGAAAGCTGGGACGTCTCCGCCGACAGCAAGACCTGGACGCTGAAGCTGCGCGAAGGCGTGCAGTTCCAAAAGGGTTTCGGCGAGATGACGTCGGATGACGTCAAATACACCTACGAAACGATGCTCGACCCGAAATGGGGCTCGCCGCAGCGCATCTATCTGTCGGACGTCGACAGCGTCGATACCGTCGATAAGTACCGCATCCGCTTCAATCTGAAGATTCCCAACCCGACCTTTCACGCGTCGGGTTTGATCTCGCTGATCGGTTCCATCGTGTCGCGCGCGGCCGCCGAGAAGAGCACGCCGGAAGCCTTCGCGCGCAACCCGGTCGGTTGCGGCGCCTATGAATTCGACCGGATCGATCCCGATCGCGGCGTCGTGCTGAAGGCGTTCGACAAGTATCACGGCGGCAAGCCGGCGATCGAGCAGATCGAAATCCGCTACATGGCCGATCCCACGGCGCGTACGCTCGCCTTCATCAAGGGCGATCTCGACATCATCGAGGGCGCGCGCCTGCCGGGCTGGGTCGATCAGATCAAGCGCCAGAAGGCGGACGTCATCATCGACCAGACGATGCCGGGCAGCATCAACACCTTCTCCTTCAATATGGGCCGCAAGCCCTTCGACGACATCCGCGTGCGCAAGGCGCTGCGCTACGGAATCGATCGCAACATCCTGATCAAGGCTTTCGGCGGCATGGCCGGGGCGGCCTGGGGTATCAATCCGCCCGACTTCCCCGGTGGCTTCAAGGAGAACGATCTGCCGGAGGAGCTGCGCTACAACTACGATCCGCGCAAGGCCAAGGCATTGCTGACCGAAGCCGGCCTCGGCAGCGGTTTCAAATTCGAGATCATCATGACCCAGCGCGAGGATTATTCCTCGATCATGCTGATGGTGCAGGATATGTGGCGCTCGATCGGCGTGGATATGTCGATCCGCACGATCGACCATACGACCTATCACTCGGAGAAGGACAAGGACGTCAACGCCGTCGTCCTGCATTCGGAAACTTTCGCGCCGGTCTCGACGCAGATCCCGATGGCCTATTATCACAGCGCCGCCGAAGTTCGCGCGGACGGGAAGGGCAACAAGAACTACAGCCATTACGGCGCGATCGGCGGCAAGGGCGTCGACGATTTGCTCGACGCCGCGATGGCGGAACCCAATCTCGAACGCCGGCAGAATCTGGTGCGCGACGCGGAGCTGAAGATCCTCACCGATCTGCCGGCCTTCACGATCTGCACGCTGGGCTTCGTCTATGCGCGCAATCCGCGCCTGCAACTCGGCTTCGACGTGAAGGCCGGTTACGCGCGCTACCGTCTGGCGAAGGCGCGTTTCGTATCGTGATGCGATCCGCCATCGCCCGCCTGGGAAAGCTTGGACAACTCGTTCCGGCCGCCCGCATCGCCGACGCGCTGATCACGGTCTTTCTCGTGCTCTGCTTCGTGTTCGTGGCGATGCGGGTGCTGCCGGGCGACCCGGCGGTGACGGCGCTCGGCGACAATGCGAGTCCCGAACAGCTCCAGATCTTCCGGGAGCGGTTCGGGCTCGACAAGCCGCTGTGGCATCAGTTCATTCAGTTCTTCGTGAGCATCGCCACGCTCGATCTCGGCAACTCGCTGATCTCGGGCCAGAGCATCGCCAAAATGCTGGCGACAAATCTTCCCTACACGATCGAGCTTTCGCTCGCCGCGATGGCGATCGGCATGGCGATCGGCGTGCCGACCGGCGTCGTCTCGGCCACACGGCGCGGCGGCGGCGTCGATTACGCGGCGCGCCTGCTCGCACTCGCCGGGTTTTGCATTCCCGATTTCTTCCTCGGCGCGCTGATCCTGATCGTCTTCGGCCTCAAGCTCGATCTGTTTCCGATTATGGGCGGCGGCACGGATTTCGCCGATCGCATGAAGCATCTGGTGCTGCCGGCGATGACTTTGGGCTTCATCATGGCCGCTTTCACCAGCCGTTTGACGCGTTCGGCGCTGCTCGAAGTTCTGCGGCGCGACTATGTGCGCACGGCGCGCGCCAAAGGCGTACCCGAGCGCTACGTCATCTACAAGCACGCCTTGCGCAATGCTTTGATCCCCGTCGTCACGGGGTTCGGCATCTACATTTTGACGATGCTGTCGGGATCGATCGCGATCGAGCTTGTCTTCGCGCGGCCCGGTGTGGGCAGCGTTCTCGTCAACGCGATTTCGTCGCGCGACTATCCGACGGTTCAAGCGACGCTTCTCGTTTTCGCCCTGTTCGTCGTCGGCGTGAATTTCGCGATGGATCTTATCTACATTCTGATCGATCCGCGTTTGCGGAGGACCAGCCGATGAGCGCTGCACCTGCCGCCGCGCCCGACGCGGTCGCCGTTACGGCCGCCAATCCGTGGCGCGACTTCATCCGCCAGCCGGTGACGCTGATCGGCATCGTCGTCATCGTGCTGTTCATCGCGATGGCGATCTTCGCGCCGCTGATCGCCCCCTACGATCCGCTGAAACAGAACATCCTGATGATGAGCCGGGAGCCGTCCGCCACCAATTGGTTCGGCACCGACCGCTACGGGCGCGATATTCTGTCGCGCGTGCTGCATGGCGCGCGCCCGTCGCTGGCGCTGGGCATCACAGCACCGCTGCTTGCCGGCGTGTTCGGCACGATTATCGGCATGCTCGCGGGTTATTTCGGCGGGATCGTCGATCGCATCACCGGCCGCATCAGCGACGTGCTGATGGCGTTCCCGGCCTTGCTGATCGGCATCATGATCGCGGCCGCCCTCGGGCCGGGCTTCTCGAATCTCGTCGTCGCGATCGCCTTCGCCTTCCTGCCGCGCTTTATCCGCGTGGCGCGCGCCTCGACGATGACGATCAAGGCCGAGCCCTATATCGACGCCGCGATCGCCGCCGGGCAGAAGCCGTGGCGCATTCTGTTGCGCCATGTTCTGCCGAATATCTCGGGACCGCTGGTCGTCGTCGCCACGCTGTGGGTCGCAACCGCGATCCGCATCGAAGCGACGCTCAGCTTCCTCGGCCTCGGCACGCAACCGCCGTCGCCGAGCTGGGGCAATATCATCCGCGACGGATTGACGGAGATTCTGGTGTCGCCTTGGTCGGTCGTGACGGCGGGGCTTGCCGTCACCGCCTGCGTCTTGGCCTTCAACATGGTGGGCGACGCGATCCGCGACATCCTCGATCCGGAGTCCCGCGAATGAGCATTGGCGCGGGGCAGGGACCGATCCTGTCGGTCCGCAATCTGGTCGTCGAATTCGCGACGCGGTCGGGCACGATCCGCGCGGTCGACGACATCAGTTTCGATGTGCCGCGCGGCGGGTGCGTCGGCATCGTCGGCGAGTCCGGGTCTGGCAAGAGTGTTACCGCGTTGGCGATCATGCGCCTGCTCGCCGAGCCGAACGGCCGGATCACGCGCGGCTCGGTGCTGCTCGACGGCGTGGATATCGCGCGCCTGTCGCAAGCGGAGATGCAGCGCCGCCGGGGCCGGGAACTGGCGATGGTGTTCCAGGAGCCGATGACCTCGCTCAATCCGGTCTTTCCGGTCGGCGATCAGATTGCCGAGGCGATCCAGCTTCATATGAATCTCGGCCGGCGCGCGGCGCGCCGCCAAGCGGTCGAAGCGCTGGCGCTGGTCGGCATTCCTGATCCCGAACGCCGCGCCGACAATTATCCGCACGAATTGTCGGGCGGTATGCGCCAGCGGGTGATGATCGCGATGGCGCTGGCCTGCGAGCCGAAACTTTTGATCGCCGACGAGCCGACGACGGCGCTGGACGTCACGATCCAGGCGCAGATCCTCGATCTGCTGCGCAATCTGCGCGGCCGTCTTTCGACCGCCATCGTGATGATCACGCATGATCTGGGCGTGGTCGCCGAAATCGCGGACGAGGTTTTGGTCATGTACGCGGGCCGGCTCGTCGAGCAGCGCGAGGTGAACGCGATCTTCGCCGCCCCGTCGCATCCTTATACGGAGGGATTGCTGCGGTCGATCCCGCGCCTGGACGATCCGCGCGACCGTCTGGAACAGATTCCCGGCGTGGTGCCGAGCCCCTTGTCGCGGCCGGCGGGGTGCCGGTTCAACCCGCGCTGCGACCAAGTCCGCGATATCTGCAGGACGCGCGAGCCGATGGCTTTTCCGACCGACGATGGTGGCGCTACGATGTGTTGGCGCCAAACCGGCTTTGTGGCGCCGGCGGAGGGCGTGCGATGACCGGCGCACCGCTTCTCGACGTTCAAGACGTCTCCAAGGTCTATGGCGGCGGCGGATTGCTCGGCGGGCGCGGGGGCATCCACGCGGTCGACAAAGTCTCGTTCGCGATGGGACATGGCGAGACGCTGGCGCTCGTCGGCGAGTCCGGCTGCGGCAAGACGACGACGGCGCGCATGGTGGTGCGTTTGCTCGATCCGACCTCGGGCCGCATCGTGTTCGACGGCGTCGATCTCGCGTCGCTGGGGGCGGCGGAATTGCGCGCGGCGCGGCGCCATTTCCAGATCGTGTTCCAGGACCCCTTCGCCTCGCTCAGCCCGCGCGAACGCATTCTCGACATCGTCGGCGAGCCGCTGCAGGCGCATGGCGTCTGCCGCACGCGCGCGGAGCTGAAGGACCGCGTGGTCGAACTGCTCGAGCAGGTCGGTCTGAGTGCCGCGCATATCGATCGGTTCCCGCATCAATTCTCGGGCGGGCAGCGCCAGCGCATCGGGATCGCGCGCGGGATCGCGCTCAATCCCAAGCTCGT
This sequence comes from Tagaea sp., assembly GCA_965228135.1. Lineage (GTDB taxonomy): Bacteria > Pseudomonadota > Alphaproteobacteria > CACIAM-22H2 > CACIAM-22H2 > Tagaea. The sequence continues at coordinate 787,305 of OZ245798.1, read as the reverse complement.
CGTCGCGGACGAGCCCGTCTCCGCGCTCGATGTGTCGGTGCAAAGCCAGGTCATCAACCTGCTGCAGGATCTCCAAAAGAAGCTCGGCATCGCCTATCTGATCGTCGCGCACGATCTGGCGGTCGTCCGGCATATCGCGCGGCGCGTGGCGGTCATGTATCTGGGTCGGATCGTCGAGCTTGCGGACAAGGACAGCTTGTTCGCCCGGCCGCATCATCCCTATACGCAAGCGCTGATCTCGGCCGCACCCGTTCCCGATCCGAAGCGACGCAACAAGCGCATCGTGCTTACCGGCGACGTGCCCAGCCCCGCGCGCGTGCCGTCGGGCTGCCGCTTCCATCCGCGTTGCCCGATCGCGCAGGATATTTGCCGGAAGGTCGATCCGGCGCTGAATGCGGCCGCACCCGGCCATGCCGTGGCGTGCCATTTCGCCAAGCCGTCGCCCATTCCGGTCGATTGAAATGTCAGCGCGCCGCGCCGGTGATCCGATCGATCAATTCGAGATACGCGTTCTGCAGATGCCGGCGGCTGACATCCTGCGCCGCATCGCGGGAATGGCGGGCGAAGGCGTCGATGATCCGATGATGCTCGTCGATCATGTCGTCCATCCGGCTGGGGCCGTAGCCGAAGCGCGCGCGCAACGCGCGGATCAGCGTGTGATGGCGGCGCAGGATCTGCAACGCTTCGCGGTTGGGGCGGATGTTGAGCGCCACGCCGTGGAACTCGATATTGCGCTGGATGACGGCGTCGCGCGTGCCGCGCGCGGCCGCATCCTCGAAATCCGCCTGGATCTGACGCATGCGCGAGACGTCTTCGTCCGACGCGATCACCGCGCGCTCGCCCTCGAGATAGGGGATCAAGCCGAGGCGGATCTCGTAGATTTCCTCAATGAAGGCCGGCGTGATGGTGCGCACGATCGCGCCGCGTTTCGGCTGCAGGATGACGATGCCTTCGGCCGAAAGGGCGAGCAGCGCTTCGCGGATCGGCGCGAGGCTCAGCTTGTAGCGCTCGGCCAATTCGTTCGTCATCAACCGCTCGCCGTCGGCGAAGCGGCCGTCGATGATGTCGCGCCGGATCGCGTCGGCGGCGAGCGTGTAGCTCGGCGCGCCGATCGCGGTTTTCTCGGCGAAGATATCGGGCCAGGCGCGCGCTTGGCCTTGCGGGTTGTTCTCGACGTTCATGATTCCATCGCCGGCGGTCGAATCCGGTACGGAACGAAGCGCCGCACCGATCGAAAATTTACACGCTGGCGCGCGTCAAATCACGCGCGAAATCCAAACATCGTTCCCGGAGTGAGACGACATGGTAGACGCGCTTGTATCTGGCATTGAGTACGACGTCGATGCGGCGTGGGGAGGTGCGGATGCGATCGAATGGGCGACCGGGCATCTCGCGCGGATCGTCGATGCGTCGCGTCGCGCGGCGGGAGCGCGCACGCGCATCGTCGTCACCAAGCGCGCGGGCGATGCGGCGGACTCGTTCACGATCAAGCCGATCGCCGGCGGGTTGCAGATCTTCGCGGGCGACGCGCGCGGCGCCGTCTACGCGTTGACCGAACTCGCCGAGCGCGTGCGTCTGGCGACCGGCGACGGCGATCCGCTCGCGCTGACCGCGGAAATCTCGGAGACGCCGTCGACGCGCGTGCGCAGCGTATGCCGTTTCTTCTGCTCGGAGGAGGAGGACAAGCGCTGGTTCTACGACGAGCAGATGTGGCGCGATTATCTGACGATGCTGGCGAGCAATCGCTTCACGCGGTTCTCGATCGGCTTCGGGCTCCAATATAACTACCCGTACTACAATCGTTTGATCGAGGACGTGTATTTCTATTTCGCCTATCCGTTTCTCGTCGACGTGCCGGGCTACGACGTGCGCGTCCATGGTTTGTCGGCCGAGGAACGTCAGCGCAATCTCGACATGCTGCGCTTCATCGGCCGTGAGGCGGCGCGGCGCGGGCTGGAATTCCAAGTCGCGCTGTGGACGCATGGCTACGATTTCCACGACGTACCGCGCGCGAATTATCAGATCACCGGCATCGATCGCGGCAATCAGGCCGAATATGTCCGCGACGCGCTGGGGACATTGATGCGGCAAGTGCCGGAGATCACCGGCTTGACGATCCGCGTCCATGTCGAAGGCGGCGTGCCGGAAGGCAGCTATCCGTTCTGGGAGACGGTGTTCTCGTCGCTCAAGGATATCGGCCGGCCGATCGCGCTCGACGTTCACGCCAAGGGCACGGATCGGCGCATCATGGAGATCGCGCTGTCCACCGGGCACAAGATGACGATGTCGCCCAAGTTCATGGCCGAGCACACGGGCTTGCCCTATCACCAATCCGCCGTGCGCCGGCGCGAAATGCCGTCCGACGAAGCGGTCGGGCAGATTTTCAAGCTCAGCGAAGGCTCGCGCCGTTTCCTGCGCTACGGTTATGGCGATCTTTTGGCGAGCGATCGCGATTTCGACGTGCTCGTGCGCGTCTGGCCGGGCACGCAGCGCGTGCTGCTCTCGGCCGATCCGGCTTTCGCCGCCGCTTATGCGCGCGCGGCGCGATTCTGCGGCGCGTCGGGCATGGAGTTCTGCGAGCCTTTGTCCTTCAAGGGGCGGATGGGATCGGGGCGGTTGGGCGAACGCTTCTGCTACGAGCCGGAGGAGCTGCGCGGCCGTTACGATTGGTCGAAATTCGAATACGCCTATTTGCTGCAAGGTCGGCTCGGCTATTCGACCGACGCGCCGCGCGAAAGCTGGCTGCGATATCTACGCGCGACCGCGGGCGATGCCGCCGAAGCCTGCGAGAAGGCGCTGGCGCATGCCAGCCGCGTGTTGCCGCTGGTGACGCTCGCGCATGGCGTGTCGGCTTGCAACAACACCTATTGGCCGGAGATCTACGACAATATGTCGCTGGTCTATCCGCCGACGACCTATCCCTATGGCTACGATTCGGATTCGGCGACGCGCTTCGGCGACGTGCCGACCTTCGACCCGCAGCTTTTCGCCAATCCGCGCGACACCGTCGCGGCGTTGTGGAACGGCACGCCGCTCGAGAAATACACCGCCCTCGACGTCGCGGTATGGCTCGAGAAACTGGCCGACGATTGCGAGGCCGCGTTGCGTTCGGCACGGGCCTGCGCCGATGCGCATCGCCCGGCCACGCGCCGCTATATCGTCGATGCGCAGATCCAGGCGTCGCTCGCGCGCTTCTTCGCGGCGCGATTCCGCTCGGCCTGCGCGCACGAGCTCTATCTGATCGCGGGCGGGCGTCCGGCCTATGACGCGGCGATGAACGACTATGCCCGCGCGCGCGACGCGTGGGTCGCGATCGTCAACGCCGCCGAGGGCGTCTATCAGGCCGATCTGTCCTACGGGCCGCAGCCCTGGCTGCGCGGCGCGTGGCGCGATCGTCTTCCGGGGATCGACCGCGACATTCAGGATTTCGAGTTCTGGTACATCAACGATCGCGACCGCCCGATCGTGGAGCAGGCGAAAGTCGCGGCGCATCTCGCGCGGATGCGGAGCTGGCAAGCGCGACCGAGCGCGCCGTTGTCCGGCGAGTTTCCGCAACGTTACGCGCGCGGCAAGGCGCTGACGCTCGCCGTTCGCAAGCCCGCGAAGGCCATCGCGGCGACGCTGCATTACCGCCACGTGCATCAAGGCGAGATCTGGTCGAAGGCCGCGATGACGCCCGCCGCGCAGGGCTTTGACGCGACGTTGCCGGCGGCGTTCACGGAATCGAACTATCCGATCCAATTCTATGTGGTGTTCGAAAGCGGCGAGGGACCGATCTTCGCCCCGGGCCTCGGCGCCGATCTCGCGGGGCAGCCTTATGTCGTCATCCATCCGAACGACGCGACGTTCTTCTAGATGTGAATTCCCGCCGTCGCCGGTTCGTGTAGGGAATTTGTCGTCCTCATTGCCTTAATATCGATTGTGGCGTGTTATCGGGGCGAAGCCGGGATTTGACGTATGGAGGATTGACGATTCCCAGCGACCGATATTCGCGATCGATGATCGTCTTGGGTTACGGCGCCGCTCTATTTTTTCTGGCCGTCGGTCTGGGGGCGGAACTACAGACCTACGGCGACGGGTCGATTTTCTCCTATGCGATCGCGATCGACGAAGCGTGGAGCTATCACTGGCGGAATATCTCGGGGCGGATCGTCAGCTTCATCCTTATTCACGCGCCGTCGGAATCCCTCGGTCGGATTTCCGGATCGCCCCAGCTCGGTATCTTCGTCTACGGCGCGCTATTTTTCACGGCACCGCTTTTGTCGTTGATTGCGGCGCGAGCGGCCGATCTTGGGCCGGAGCGGCGCATCCATCTCTTCGCCTGCGTTTCCACGGCATGTGTGCTGCCCTTCGTCTTCGGCTGCCCCACGGAAATGTGGATCGCGCACGCGTTCTTCTGGCCCGCCTTGGCCATCGCGTTGACGCGCGACGCACCGATGACGTTCTTCGGGCTGGTACTGGGCCTCGTTCTGTCGCATGAGGGCGGCGTGCCGTTGGCCGTCGGAATCGCGCTGCTGGCGGGCCTGCGGGATTTCCGCGCGCGCGCCTTCCATCGCGTCGCTTCGGCACTCGCGGCCGCACTGCTCATTTGGGTTTCCGTCAAATACGCGCTGCCGCCGGACGATTATATCGCGGGCGTATTGCACGACGCCGCCTTTCGCTTCATCGATCCCCACAACTTGGCGGAACCGGCGCTCGGTCTGACGGCTTCGGCAGTTCTCGCGTTTCTGATCTTGTGGACGGCGACGCGGTCGGTGCGGCTGTCCTTTGCGATCGCGGCCGCGGGCGTCGTTGCCTATTGGCTATGGTTCGACGAAAGCCTTCTGGCGGAATCGCGGTATCGGCTCCGCACGTTGATCCTTATCGTCGTACCCGTTCTTGCCGTCGCTGCGTTCCTGCGCGGTCTTTCGTCCGAGGCGATTGCGGGATCGGCGTTAGGCTTCGTCCTGCGTCCCCTTCGGGGATTGATCGAGCGCGCGAACGCGCCGGCCGCTTGCGCGATTGCGTTTCTCGTCGCCGGCGTGGCGGCGGGGGAGGCCGCGAAATTCGCGATCGGGTTTACGCAGTACAAATCCGAGATGCGGGCTTTGGCGACCGGAGCGCATTCCGACCCCGCGCTCGGCAGTCCGGATTTCGTCGCCTCGTTGCGCATCACGGACGCGTCGAATCGGCTGGCGTGGAATTCGACGACACCCTATCTGTCCGTGCTCGTGGCGACGGACATGCGGCCCACCCGTCTGGTCGTCGATCCCAGTACGGGCTATTTCTGGATCAACTGCGCGCGGGCGTCGCGCGATGCCGATGCGGAATTATCCATGCCGGCGGTTGGGCGACGCATGATTCGGGACTACGCATGTTTGCACCGATAGAATTGACAAACGACGGAAGCGGTCGATGAGCGGCACTTGGCGCGCTTTTTGGGCGCGACCCAACAAAATATACGTGAACGATCGGCACCTTGCCGCGCATTACCGGGCGGTCGCCGACGCGCTGCTTACGGCGATCGGCGACGCGCGCGATCTTCGCGTCTTGGATTTCGGCTGCGGCGATGCGCTCGACGCGCAACGCGTCGCGGCACGATGCGCGACGCTTTATCTGTTCGATGCGTCGCCCGTCGTGCGCGAAAGACTGTCGGCCCGGTTCGCGGGCGCACCGGGGATCGTGGTTCTGGACGATGCGGCGCTCGACGCATTGCCGGACGGGAAAGTCGATTTGATTTTCCTGTCGTCGGTTCTTCAGTATGTCGATCCCGGCGAAGTCGACGGATTTCTTGTGCGCCAAGCGCGCCGATTGGCGCCGGGCGGCCGATTGGTCGTGGCCGACATCGTTCCGCCCAATATCGGTGTGGTTCACGACACGGCGTCGCTGCTGCGCTTCGCCGCGCGCGAAGGGTTCTTCTTCGCCGCCTTCGCCGGTCTCGTGGCGATTTTCTTTTCGGGTTATCTGCGTTTGCGGCAGACGGCCAAGCTCGCGAAATATGACGACGGCGCGATCCTCGGGAAGCTTGCCGCGGCCGGGCTCGATGGCCGTCGATTGCCGCGCAATTTGGGCGAACACCCGTGGCGGCGCAGCTACGAAGTGCGCAAACCCGGCGGGGCGTAGGCGTCGCCGGCGAAAAACGCGTATTCGCGTTCGCGCGCGTCGGTCAATTCGTCGGCCGCGCACAACGCTTCGTCGACGATGCCGGGATGGCACATCACCACGGTGAAGCCGCGCGCTTGGGCGACGAACCGCGCGAAGCGTTCGCCATAAGGCACCGCGTTCGAAAAATCATAGGCGCCGGTCAGCCGGTCGTTGGTGCGTATGCCGTGCCGCGCGGCGCGCGCGCGCATCGTCGCCCCCAAGGCTGCGAGGGCGGCACCTTTGAGCGTGTCGAGCGGTGTCGCGCTGACACGCAGCCATGTCGGCCGGCCGGCAAGGCGGCGCGCCCAGACATCGAACAGCGCGTCGCGCGCGACGGGGAATTGATGGGCGTGTTGATGGCCGTCGACGAAATCGGGCGGCGCGCCGTAGACGCGCTCGAACGCGTCGAGTTGCCGGTCGATATCGGCGATTAGATCGGTGCGCGCGACGCGGCCGAACACGCAATCGCGCCAGAACGTGCCAAGGCTCGGGCGTCCCGCACCGGTGAAGGTGAGATGCACACCGACTTGAATCCCGGAAGCGACGGCGCGCAGCGCCTTGCCTTCGTCCGGCCAATAGGGCGTGGTCGTCATGCAACTCGTGCCGCCGATCCGCCCGCGCGCCGCCAGATCGCGGATCGCCGCACTCACGCCCGGCGCGATCGCGTAGTCGTCGGCCGATACCAATATCTCGGGGCGTTTCATCGGGTTCCCTGGCGGTGCATTCGGCGCTATCTTGCCCCTATGGGCGCCAAGCTCCAATCATGACGGAGATCTCCGTCGTCGTCCCGGTGTTTAACGAAGAAGCGGGGCTCGCCGCATTCTTCGCGCGGCTGCGCCCGATTATGACCGCTCTGACCCCGTCGTTCGAAGTGATTTGCGTCGACGACGGCAGCCGGGATGGTTCGTGGGACGCCTTGTTGCGTGCCCGCGAGAATTTTCCCGAACTGCGCGCGATCCGTCTTTCGCGGAATTTCGGCAAGGAAGTGGCGATGACGGCGGGGATGCGCCGCGCCGAGGGCCGCGCCGTGGTGCTGATCGACGCCGATCTGCAGCATCCGCCGGAATTGATCGAGACATTCGTGCGGCATTGGCGTGCGGGCATCGAAATGGTCTATGCCGTGCGCCAAACCCGCGACGGCGATTCGCCGCTGCGCGCGCTCGCCAGCCGCGCTTTCTACGCCGCGTTTCGGCGGTTGGCGAATGTGCGCATGCCCGAAGGGGCGGGGGATTTTCGTTTGATCGATCGGCGGATCGTCGACGCGCTGGTGTCGATGCCCGAACGCGCGCGGTTCATGAAAGGCCTCTATGCCTGGGTCGGGTTCAGCCAACTCGGCATTCCCTACGATCCGCCGCCGCGCGAAAACGGTGCGAGCGCGTTCTCGTTCCACCGCCTGATGCGTTTTGCGGTCGACGCGCTGGTCAGTTTTTCGACGCTGCCGCTCGTCGCTTGCGGCTATCTCGGCCTGCTGATCGCCGTGCCGTCGCTGGCCTTGGCGGTTTTCTTCGTCGTGCGGACGTTTATCTTCGGCATCGATGTGCCAGGTTACGCGTCGGTGATCGTCGCCGTGCTCGTCTTGGGCGGGATTCAGCTTCTGACGCTGGGCTTGTTCGGCGCCTATTTGGGGCGCGTGTTCGAAGAGGTGAAGCAGCGGCCGCTCTACCTCGAACGTTCGCTTTCGGGGTTTATCGATCCGCGTTTCAATTCAGCGACGGATCACGCGCCCCATTCTTCTGTAGCCCCGGATGGCGCGGTGCCACCAGCGCCCCCGCCACGTCGCGATGCGCCAGCAACGCAAGCCCGCCCGCCTCGGTGACCAGCAGTGCTTGCAACGCCGCGCGGCGCGCGACCGGATTCTCGTGGTCGTAGCCGACCAGGAAGAACGAGGCGAGGCTGGTCAGGTCCCAGAATACGAACAACACGACGATATCGTCGGCGGTGACGGCGCCCGCCATCGCGGTCATGAACAGGATCAGCACCACGACCAGGCGGCGCAAACGCGAATCGCCGGCGCGATAGGCATGCGCGTAGATGAAGATCAGCGCGCCGATGCCGGCGATGTCCAGCGCCGGTACGGACGAGAAGGGGGCCGCGATGGCGCCGCCGTCGCCGCTCGTCCCGACATAGCCGAGCGCAATCGCGAACAAGGCGAGGGCGCTGGCGGCACCGAATGGAGACGCGAATGCGCGGGGAACGCGCGCCGCTGTTCACGCGCGTGAACGGTTCCGACGTTCAAAGCGTTCACGTCGGTGAACGCTCCGATCGGGCGCATTCAGTTCTCGATCAAGAAACGATAGCCGACCCCGAGTTCGGTTTGGATGTAGCGCGGGGCTGCCGGGTCTTCCTGCAACTTCTCGCGAAGCTGGCGGATATAGACCCGCAGATACTGGATCTCGTTCGCTTGCGCGGGGCCCCAGATCCGCTCGAGCAGCATCTTATGAGTCAGGACGCGTCCATTGGCTTGGGCGAGCGCGCAAAGAATGTCGTATTCCTTCGGCGTCAGATGGATTTCCATATCGCCCAAGCGGACGCGACGCAGCACCATGTCGATCTCCAACGCGCCGCTTCGGATGATCGGCGTATTGCCGTCGCGCAGCACCCGATGGCGAAGGGCGGTGCGCATGCGCGCCTGAAGCTCGGGCACCGAAAACGGTTTGGTCACGTAATCGTCGGCGCCGGCGTCGAGCGCTTCGACTTTCTCGGCTTCGGCGTCGCGCGCCGTCAGAATCAAGATCGGCACGTCCGAGAATTCGCGGATACGCCGCAAGGCGTCCTTGCCGTCGAGATCGGGAAGGCCAAGATCGAGCAGCACGATATCGGGCGCCTCGCCGGCGACGGCGGCGATGCCGCGCGTCGCGTCCTCTGCCTCCAGCGCGATATCGCCGAGCGCCTCGAGCGAAATGCGCAGCAGCTTGCGGATCTGCGGCTCGTCGTCGACGATCAGGACGCGACGCTTCATCGAAGGCATGGTTCAGCGTTCCGTCGCGATCGGAAGTTCGAAGATCGCGCGCGTGCCGCACCCGCCATCGATGGGGGAGACAAGCCGGATCGCGCCGCCATGCGCTTCGACGAAGCCTTGGGCGATCGGCAGTCCCAAGCCGGTTCCGGCATTCTGACGGTCGCCCCAGCGCGGATCGCCCGGCGGCGATACGCGATAGAATTTGTCGAAGACGCGGGGAAGATCGGCGGGTGGAATACCCGGTCCGTCGTCTTCGATCGCGACGATCAACCGATCGCGCTCGATCTTCATCCGCACACGGACGATACCGCCGGCATGCTTCACCGCATTGTCCAGCAGATTGTGGATCGCTTGTCCGATCAGCGTCGCATCGACATGAAGGGGAGGCGGATCCCCGTCGATCTCAAGCGTGATCTCGTGTTCCGGCATGCGCTTTTTCACGCGCGCGACGGCGGCACCGACGATTTCGCGCGGATCGATCCAGTCGCGCCGCAAGATCAACGCGCCGCTTTCGAGCCGCGTCATATCCAACAGGTTCCGCACGAAGCGCGCCAGCCGATCCGCCTCGTCGTGGATCGCGTCGAGCAATTGGCGCCGCGCGGCCGGATCGAGACCGTCGTGATCGCGCCGCAAGCTGGAGACGGCGCCCGTGATCGTCGCGAGCGGCGTCGTCAGATCGTGGCTGATCGACGACAGTAGCGCGCCGCGCAGCTTCTCGGACTCGGCCAGGATCCGCGCGTCGCGGATCTCGTCGTCGAGCCGCAATCGCGCAAGGGCGACCGCCGATTGATCGACCAACGCGTCGAGCAAGCGGCGCGCCTCGGGGTCGAGTTTCTTGCCCTCGGGCGGGCGCACGCCCAGCACGCCGACGATGCCCGAGGCATCGCGCATCGGAACATAGAGACGTTCGGCGGAGGGAAGCGTGTCCGAGCCTTTGCCGGCCGCTTCGCCGTGATCGCGCGCCCAGTTCGCGGCCGCCCAATCGCCCGGCGGCAAATCGTCCTCCGGCGGATAACCGCCGCGCACGATCAATCGACCGCCGCTATCGCCGAGCAATACGGCCCCCACACCCATCATCGTCGCAACCTGATGGGTGATGACCCAAACCAGATCGTCGATCCCGGCCGCCGCCGCGAGCTTGCGCGAGAAATCATAGAGGGCGGCCGTCGTGCGGAAACGACGGCGCGCTTCGTGCGCCTGTTCGCGGACCCGGCTGGCGAGATTGGACAGTACCAGGGAAACCGCGACGAATACGCCCAGCGCCAGCACGTCGCGCGGATCGCCGATGGTGAGCGTGTAATAGGGCTGGACGAATAGGAAGTCGAAGACGAGGACCGATAAGACGGAGGCGTAAAGCGACGGCGTCAGACCGAAGCGGGTCGCCGTATAGATGATCGCGGTCAGCAGCAGGATCGTTTCGCTGTTCGCGGTGTCGTAGCCGCGGCCGATCAGCAGCAAGGCCGCCGTCGCCACGGCCACGGCGGCCGTCGCTTCGATGAACGGGCGCGGCCCTTTGGCGATGCGGGCGGCTAGGCGCGTGCGCAGGGCGCTCCAGGCGCGCGCGGTTGGCGGCGCGGCGTCGGACGGCACGACATGGATCGCGATCGTGTCGTTCGTACGCATCAATTCATGAACGAGAGAGCGTCCGAACAGCTCCATCCAACGGGGCCGGCGGGTTTTGCCGACGACGATTTGGGTGATGTTGTTGGCGCGCGAAAGGGAAAGAATCTCGGCGATCACGTCCGGCGTGGGAATGGTTCGCGCTTCGCCGCCGAGACGTTCGGCCAGGCGCAAGGCCTCGGCGACGCGCGCGGAATCGCCCGCCGAAATCTGCCGCGGCGTTTCAAAATAGACGGCCATCCATTTCGCGCCGATCTGGTCGGCAAGGCGCCGTGCGGCACGCACGATGGGCTCGGGCGCCGGATCGGCAGAGACGCAAGCGAGGATACGTTCCCCCGCCGGCCAGGGCCCGGGAATCGCCTGACGCGCCATCAGCCCCACCATCTGATCGTCGACGCGTTCGGCCGTCCGGCGCAGCGCCAATTCGCGTAGCGCCGTCAGATTGCCTGGCTTGAAGAAATTCTCCGCCGCGCGTGCGGCCGTGGCACCGGCATAGATCTTTCCTTGCTTCAAACGCGCGATCAGATCGGCGGGTGTGAGATCGATCAACTCGATCTCGTCCGCGCGTTCGAGCACGGAATCCGGCAGCGTCTCCTGCACGCGTACGCGCGTGACCTTGGCGACGATGTCGTTGAGACTGTCGAGATGCTGGACGTTCAGTGTCGTCCAAACGTCGATCCCGCGATCGAGAAGCTCGAGAACGTCTTGATACCGTTTGGGATGACGTGTTCCGGGCGCGTTGCTATGCGCGAGTTCGTCGATCAGCAACAAGGCGGGATGGCGGGCGAGTGCGGCGTCGAGGTCGAACTCCTCGATCGTTCGCTCGCGATGCGCGAGCGCCCGGCGCGGCAAAACTTCGAGATCGCCGATCTGCGCGATCGTCTCGGCGCGGCCATGGGTTTCGATCACGCCCGCGACGACATCAAGCCCTTCGCGCTTGCGCGCGCGCGCCGCCTCCAGCATCGCGTAGGTTTTGCCCACGCCCGGTGCGGCGCCGAGGAAGACCTTGAGCCGGCCGCGCGCCTCGCGCTGCGCTTGGGCGAGCAACGCCTGCGGATCGGGGCGGGCCGGCGGCCGGTCCATCGCGCGGGTCCTAGATCCCGGCGTCCAAGGCGAGGTTCAAGCGCAGCACGTTGACGCGCGGCTCGCCGAGGACACCAAGTTCGCGGCCTTCGGTCATACGCGCCACCAACGCGGCAACGGCTGCTTCGGTCACGCCACGTGCCGCCGCGACACGCGCGATCTGTCGGGCGGCGTTCGCGGGCGAGATATGCGGATCGAGCCCCGACGCCGAGGCGAGAGCCGCATCCGCCGGGATCGGCTTGGCGCCGCCCAGGGCTTCGATATCCGCCGTCACGCGTTCCACGAGCTTCGCCGAGGTGGGCCCGAGATTCGAACCGCTGGAATTGGCGGCGTCGTAACCGTCGCCGGCGGCCGAGGGACGACCGTGAAAATACTTGTCTTCCGTGAAGCTTTGCCCGATCAGCGCGGAGCCGACGATCTTGCCGTCGCGTTCGATCAGCGAGCCGGTCGCGGCGGTTTTGAACCAATTCTGGGCGACGCCCAGAACGGCGAGGGGATAGGCGAACCCGCAGATCAGCGTGAAGCCGAGCAACAAGACGAAGGCGGGACGAAGATGACGGAGCATGACAACCTCACGCAAGACCGAGGAAGGAAACGGCGATATCGACGAGCTTGATGCCCGCGAACGGCACGGCGATGCCGCCCAGGCCGTAGATCAACAAATGGCGCCGCAGCATTTCGGCCGCCGGGCGCGGCTTGTAGGCGATGCCTTTGAGCGCCAGCGGGATCAACGCCACGATCACCAGCGCATTGAAGATCACGGCCGACAAGATGGCGCTTTGCGGCGTCGCCAAACCCATCACGTTCATCGCCTGAAGCTGGGGATAGGCGGCGATGAACAAGGCCGGGATGATCGCGAAATACTTGGCGACGTCATTGGCGATCGAGAACGTGGTCAACGCGCCGCGCGTCATCAGCAATTGCTTGCCGATGCCCACGACCTCGATCAGCTTCGTCGGGTTGGAATCGAGATCCACCATATTCCCGGCCTCGCGCGCGGCTTGCGTGCCGGTCTGCATGGCAAGACCGACATCGGCCTGCGCCAGCGCCGGCGCGTCGTTGGTGCCGTCGCCGCACATCGCGACCAGACGGCCCTTCGCTTGTTCCGCGCGGATATAGGCGAGCTTGTCCTCGGGCGTCGCCTCGGCGATGAAATCGTCGACGCCCGCTTCGGCGGCAATCGCGGCGGCCGTCAGCTTGTTGTCGCCGGTGACCATGACGGTCCGGATCCCCATGCGCCGCAACTCGCCGAAGCGCGCGCGAATATCGGCCTTCACCACGTCCTTCAGATGGATGATGCCGAGAATGCGGGGCCCGTCGGCGACCGCCAACGGCGTGCCACCCGAACGCGCGATGCGCTCGACGGAGGCGGAAATCTCACCGTCCAATCCGCCGAGCCGCAGGAACGCGACGACGGAATCGACGGCGCCTTTGCGAAACTGGCGCGTGCCGATATCCACGCCGGAGATGCGCGTTTGCGCCGTGAAGGGCACGAACGTCGCCCCGGCCGGCGTCTCGACGGCGCCGAAGCGCGCTTGGGCAAGTTTGACGATCGAACGGCCTTCGGGCGTTTCGTCGGCGAGCGAGGCGAGTTGCGCCGCTTCCGCCAATTCGCGTTCTGCAATGCCTGGGGCGGGCACGAACTCGGTCGCCAGACGGTCGCCCAGCGTGATCGTGCCGGTCTTGTCGAGCAGCAGAACATCGACATCGCCCGCCGCCTCGACCGCGCGGCCGGATGTGGCCAGAACGTTGAACTTCACCAGGCGATCCATGCCCGCAATACCGATGGCCGACAGCAAACCGCCGATCGTCGTGGGGATCAGCGTCACGAACAATGCCACCAGCACGACCAGCGGCACCGCCGTTCCGGCATAGGCCGCGAAGGCGGGCAGGGTGACGACGACCGCGATGAAGATCAGCGACATACCCGCGAGGAGAATGTTCAGCGCGACTTCGTTGGGCGTCTTCCGGCGCGATGCCCCTTCGACAAGTGCAATCATCCGGTCGATGAAGCCCGACCCTTGCGCGGCGGTGATACGGACCTTGATCCAGTCGGAGAGCACGACCGTGCCGCCGGTGACGGCCGAGCGGTCGCCGCCGGATTCGCGGATCACCGGCGCGGACTCGCCGGTGATTGCGCTTTCGTTGACCGACGCGATGCCTTCGATCACTTCGCCGTCGCCGGGGATCGTATCGCCCGCTTCGACCAGCACAACGTCGCCGGGTTCGAGCTGCGTCGCGGGCGTTTTCTCGAAGATCCCGCTTTGCGCATGGACGATGCGCTTCGCCCAGGTTTCGTCCTTAATTTTGCGCAGTGCGTCGGCCTGCGCCTTGCCGCGCCCTTCGGCGACGGCTTCGGCGAAATTGGCGAACAGCACGGTGAACCACAGCCACGCGGCGATTTGGCCGGAGAACCCGAACGGCGCGCCGCTTGCGATGTCGCGGACGAAGGCCACACTCGCCACGACCGCCACGATCGCGGTCGCGAAGATGACCGGATTGCGCAGCAGGACACGCGGCGAGAGTTTCACGAACGCCGTAAGCGCGGCGGCGCGCAAGATTTTGGCGTCGAACAAGTCGATTTCTTTGGCGCGAGACATGGTTCGTCTCCTTAGAAAGTCTGGCCGGCGAGCATCAGCAAATGCTCGACGATCGGCCCGAGGGCGAGAGCAGGGAAGAAGGTGAGGCCGCCGACGATCAGGATCGTGCCGGCCAGCAACGCGACGAAGAGCGGCCCATCGGTCGGAAACGTGCCTTCCGACGGCGGAACGCGTTTCTTCGCGGCGAGCGCGCCGGCGAGCGCCATCACCGGCACGATCATGGCGTAGCGGCCGATGAGCATCGCAAGGCCCAGCGTCACGTTCCAGAAGGTGACATTCGCCGTCAGCCCCGCGAAAGCCGAGCCGTTGTTGCCGACGGCGGAAGTGTAGGCGTAGAGCGCCTCCGAGAAGCCGTGCGGGCCGGCATTGTTCAACCCTTCGAGCGCGCCGGGCCACAGCAGCGCCAACGCCGTGAAGCCCAGGATAAACAGCGGCGGCACGAGGACCATCAAGCTCGCGAGCTTCACTTCGCGCGCTTCGATCTTCTTGCCGAGATACTCCGGCGTGCGGCCGACCATCAGGCCCGCGACGAAGATCGCGATCACGGCGTAAACGAGCATGCCGTAAAGCCCCGAGCCCACGCCGCCGAACACGATCTCGCCCAGCTGGATCATGAACATCGGCACGAGCCCGCCCAACGGCGTGAAACTATCGTGCATCGCGTTGACCGAACCGTTGGACGCCGCCGTGGTGACGACAGCCCAAAGCGACGACCAGGCGATGCCGAAGCGCGTTTCCTTGCCTTCCATATTGCCGCCGGCCGGATCGAGGCCCAGCGCCGTCAGGATCGGATTGCCAGCGGCCTCAGCCCAATAGGCGGCGGCAAGCCCGGCGACGAGTAGCAATGTCATCGTCGCCAGCAACGCCCAGCCTTGGCGCGTGGCGCCGACGATGCGGCCGAAGGTCACGACCAACGCGGCGGGGAGGGCGAGGATCGCCCAAAGCGAGATCAGATTCGTCCAGCCGTTCGGATTTTCGAACGGATGGGCGGAATTCGCGTTGAAGAAGCCGCCGCCATTGGTGCCGAGCTGCTTGATGGCGAGCTGCGAGGCGACGGGGCCGAGCGCGATCGTCTGTTGCGCACCTTCCAGCGTAGCCGCCTCGACATTGCCCGATAACGTTTGCGGCATGCCCAAGGCCACGAAGGCGATCGCGGTGACGATCGACAGCGGAAGCAGGATGTAAAGCGTGCCGCGCACGATATCGGCCCAGAAATTTCCCACGCCCTTGGTCTCGACGCGCGCGAAGCCGCGCGCCAAGGCGAGGGCGAGGCCGATCCCGGTCGCGGCGGACAGGAAGTTCTGCGTGGCGAGGCCGGCCATTTGCGAGAAATGGCTCATCGTCGTCTCGCCGCCATAGGATTGCCAGTTCGTGTTGGTCACGAAACTGATCGCCGTGTTGAAGGCTAGATGCGGCGAGATCTCGCCGATTCCGTTGGGATTGAGCGGCAGCGCCGTTTGCAGACGCAGCAGCGCGTAAAGCAGCGCGAAACCGGCGGCGTTGAAAACCAGCATCGCGGCCGTATAGGCAAACCAGCCTTGCTCGCGCGCGGGATCGACGCCCGCCAGCCGGTATAGGCCGCGTTCGACGGGCCCGATCACGGGGCTCAGGAAGTTGCGCTTGCCGTCGAACACGTTCGCCATGAACACGCCGAGCGGTTTGGCCGTCGCGAGAACGAGAACGACGAGCAGCGATATTTGCGTCCAACCCAATAGGGTCATGACACGCTTGCCTCCGGATGATGGATAATGAGGTTCAGAACTTCTCGGGCGCCAAAAGCGCCACGAGCAGATAGGCGAACAGGAACGCGGCGACCGCGGATCCCATGACGATCTCGAACATGGCCGTTGCTCCGCCTAGAGCCGCGCGCAGCCGCGCGCGAACAGCGCCATCGTCGCGAAGAAGATCAAGCCGAGTGCCGGATAAAGAATGTCGTCCATTTGCCCCTCCAGGGTTCGAGGGGGAAGATGGTCGCGCGGCCGATAAAGGTGCCATCCGGATTTGGGGGCCGGGGCATAAGGAAGTCATTAAATCGGTGCTGCGGCGTCCGGAAGACGGCGAATTCGGCGCGCCTTAAGAAAATGAAACAGAATGGTTTTTCAATCCGGCGGGGTCCAGCCGAGGATCTTGGCGCGCAAGGCTTCGGGCCGTGCGGCGCGTTCGACTTTGCCGTCGGGGGCGGCGCGCCACGTCGCGATCATCGCGACAAGGTCGGGAACGTCGTCGCGCGTGATCGCGCCGAACAGATAGCCCCAGCGGCCGGGCGCCGAGATCGACAGGCGCAAGCGGCGCGAACAATTGCCGACGCAGGCATGGGCCTTGATCGTGACGCCGTCGTCGCCCGCAAGCTTTTCGCGCATAAGCCCGAGCAATTCGGATCCGCCGCCCATCTTGGCCGCGCGTTGTTCCGGATCGGGGTCGACGCAGCCTTCGCAAATATGGATCGTGTTCATGGCGATGTCGTCCGGTCGAGGGCGGCGAGCGGCACGATCGCCGCGATGCCGCCGGGCGAATGCGCGATCTCCGCGTGGACGCGATAGGTACGGGCGATCAGCGCGGCGGTCAACGTCGCTGTGGGCGCGCCTTGCGCGACGAGGCGTCCTTGATCGAGAACGGCGATCCGATCCGCGAAACGCGCGGCGGCGTTGAGGTCGTGCAACGCCGCGACGACGATCAAGCCGTTCTCGCGCGCGAGCTTCGCGACGAGATCGAGCAGCAGAATCTGGTTGCGCATGTCGAGCGCGCTGGTCGGCTCGTCGAGCAGCAAGACGGCGGGATCGCCCGCCAGGATTTGCGCGAGATAGACCATTTGCCGCTGGCCGCCCGACAGCTCCGTCAAGCGCCGCCCCGCGAGATGCCCGATGGCGAGGCGCTCGAGCGCCGCGATGGCGTGATCGAGCTCGGCTTGCGGCACGGTCAGGCCCAAAGCGCGCAACCGGCCGAGCAGCACCGTCTCCAAAACGGTCAGGGCCGTTTGCGCGCCGTTGTCCTGCGGCATGAAGCCGATCGAATTGGCGGCGGCGCCCGCCAGCGTCACGCGGCCGTCGTGGCGTTGCAGCCCCGCGATGGCGCGCAGCAGCGACGACTTGCCCGAACCGTTGGGGCCGACCAAGGCGACGAACTCGCCACGCTTCGCCGTGAAGCCGACGCGATCGACGGCGCGAAAGGCGCCGTAACGGACGGAAACCTCGTCGAGGCGGAGCAACGTGTCGCGTTTCATGGTCAATGCCGCCCCCGGCGGGCCGAAAGGATCAACAACGCGAAAAACGGCACACCGACCAGCGCCGTGACGATGCCGATGGGAAACAGCGCGCCGGGCGAGATCATTTTGCTCGCGACCGATGCGGTCGATAGCAGCAAGGCGCCGGCGATGGCGGCACCCGGCAGCAGCGTGCGTTGATCTTCGCCCAGCAGCATGCGCGCGACATGCGGCGCCACCAAGCCGATGAAGCCGATCGTGCCGACGAAGGCGACGGCGATGCCCGTCGCGACCGAAACGAAGACGAAGCCGCGCAAGCGCAGTGCACGCACGTCGATCCCCAGCGCCGATGCGCGCTCGTCGCCCAGGCGCAAGGCGGTTAAGCCCCAGGCGTCGCGCATCAGCAGCGGCATCGCGATCGCCAACGTGGCGCCGACGATGGCGAGCTTCTGCCATGTCGACCGTTGCAGGCTGCCGAACAACCAGAACACGATCTGCTGCAACGCTTCGGGCGAGGCGAGGAATTGCAGCAGCGATTGCAGCGCCTGGAACAGGAACATCAACGCGATGCCCGCGAGCACCAGCGTTTCGGGCGTGGCGCCGCGCACGCCGCCCAGCAGCCAGACGCAAGCGCACGACACGCCCGCGAAGACGAAGGCCGAAACCGGGATCGCGTAGGATTCCGGCACGGGCAGGGCGGCGCCGAGCACGATCACCAGCGCCGCGCCGAAACCCGCCCCGGCCGAAACGCCGAGCGTATAGCTCGACGCCAGCGGATTGTTGAGGATCGTCTGCATGACCGCGCCCGTCATGCCGAGAGCGGCCCCGACCAGCAGCGCCATGACCGCCGTCGGCAAGCGGATCGCCCAGACGATGGTGTTCGCCATCGCGTCCGTCCCGTAGCCGAACAACGCCGCGACGACGTCGCCCACCGGCAACATCGCCGGGCCCGTCGCGATATCCAGCAGAAAACTCGTCGCCAGCAAGCCAAGGCCGGCGGCGAGCACGATCATGCGTCGCAAGACGAGCCCGCGCCACGCGGCGCGGGCGTCGAACGCGGCCGCTACGCTTTCCACGGCAACATCCATGTGCCGGAGAATGCGACCGGCAGGTACTTGGCGTGATACGCGGCGAGCGAGGCGATCGGGTCGTCTTTCTCGAAGGCACCCGGGAACAGGCGCTTGGCGATATAGAGCGTGGCGGTGTCGTCGTAGAGCGTGCGGCCGAGCCCGTGTTCGATCGCATGGATCTCGCCGCGCTTGATCGCGTTGAGATTCTGCCACAACGGGCGCATCGCATAGGGGGCGAGCGTGCGGCGCGTTTCCTCGGCGGGCACGTCGTAGCCGGTCTTCACCGCGTTCGGCCGGTTCACCCAGGACGAGCCCGCGATGAAAATGAAATCCGGATTGGCGGCGAGCGTGGCTTCGACCGGCATCGGTCCCCACGGGCCCGCGAGCTTGCCGTCGGCGATGTTGGCCGCACCGATCGACGTGGCGAGGCTGCCCCACATCGTGTTCGCGTAGGAATTGCCGATCGTCTCAGCACCCGCCTGGCCCAGTTCGAAATGCACTTTCGGCTTCGTGGCCGATCCCGCGCGCGCGGTGCGGTTGCGGATATCCTCGATATTGCGCCGGTAGCGTTCGGCCAATTCCTTGGCGCGGTCGGGCGTGCCCATCGCCGCACCGATCGCCAGCGTCGACGCCATATGGCCTTCCAGCGTCTGCGCGTTGTAGTCGATCACGACCATCGGGATGCCGGCCGCCATGATCTGCGCGCGCTGGGTATCGATCGCCGACCAGATCCATTTGGGCACGATCACCAGATCGGGACGCAAGGCGATCACCTTCTCGGCGCTGAAGGTGCCTTCGTCGGTATTGCCCACATCGGGTTGGCCTTGCAGATTGGGGATCACCGCGCCGTAGCGCTGGAAGATCGCCGGGCGCCAGCCCTCCCAGACCATGCGATTGATGCCGACGACGCGCTGCCAGCCTTGCGTGCCGGCGATGGCGGTGAATTCCTCGTAGTTGAACATCACCACCACCCGTTTGGGCGGTGCGGCGAGGCCGATCTCGCGATCGAGCGCATCGACGATGCGGATCGATTGGGCGAAAGCGGGGTTGGCGAGGGCGGCGGCGCCGATGGCGGCCGTGCCCAGAAAATGGCGGCGGGAGAGTTTCATATTCGATCCTTTCGGTCAGGCCTGGTAGCGCAGCATCCAGGTGCCGGAGAACGCGACCGGCAGGTACTTGGCGTGATACGCGGCAAGCTCGGCGATCGGATCGGCGGTCTCGAACGCGCCCGGATAAAGCCGCTTGGCGATGTAGAGCATCACCGTGTCGTCGAAGAGCGTGCGGCAAAGACCGTGCTCGAGCGCGTGGAGCTCGCCATTGCGCAGCGCGCTGAGTGCGGCCCAGCCCGGCCGCTTGGCATAGGGTGCGAGCGACGCGCGGGTGACTTCCGGCGGCACGTCGTAGCCGGTCTTGACCGCGTTGGGCCGGTTCACCCACGACGACGCGCCGATGAAGATGAATTGCGGATCGGCCGCGAGGACGGCTTCGGCCGGGAATTGGGCGAAGCCGCCGGCGATCTTTCCGGCGGCGATGTTATCGGCACCGAGCAGACTGAAGATCCGGCCCCAAAGATTCGTCGGCGGATAGGAATTGCCGACCACATCCGCGCCGCCTTGGCCGAGTTCGAGATGGATGCGCGGCTTGGCGCTGCCGGCGGCGCGCGCGACGCGTTCGGTGATCATGCCGTGATTGCGCCGATAACGCTCGATCAGCGCGTCGGCGCGCGCGGGCGACGCCATCGCGGCGCCGATGGCGCGCGTGGACGCGGTGTGGCCTTCCAGCGTCTGGGCGTTGTAGTCGATGACCATCACCGGAATTCCCGCTGCGTCGAGCTGGGCGCGCGCCGTGGGCGCGGCGTTCCAGAACCAGGCCGGCACGATCAGCAGATCGGGGCGTAGGCTGATGACCTTCTCGGCGGCGAAGGTGCCTTCGTCGGTGTTGCCGATATCCGGCAATGTCGCCAAAGCGGGAATGGCGGGCACGTAACGCTGGAAGATCGCGGGCCGCCAGCCTTCCCACACGACGCGATTCATGCCGACGACGCGTTGCCAGCCTTCGACGCCGGCGATGGCGGTGAATTCCTCGTAATTGAAGGCGGGGATGACGCGCTGTGCTGGCTTGGCGAGGGGGACCTCGCGGCCGAGCGCATCGACGATGCGCGGCGCTTGCGCGATGGCGGGGGCCGCGACGAGGGTCGCGGCGGCGGCGGCGCCGACGAAGCGGCGGCGGGAAAGCTGCATAAGAACGGACTCCTGACGGCGCGCGATCGCACGATCGGCGTCGCGCGCGGACGAACGGAAATTCCCGGCGGGAAGGGGCCGGGCGCTGTTTCGTTCAGGTCAGGGTCGGCGGGGCGCGCGACGCATACGACGCGGGCGCAAGATCGTCGGGTGCCGCATACGCGATGGCAATGTCGACATGCGACACGATGGTTTGCGGCAACGCCAGCATGGGCGATGCCGGAACGACGCCATTGGGCAAAGCGTGACAAACGAAGCAGAAGCCGCCGGCATGATCGGCGGTCGCGGGTTGCGTGCCGTCATGGCCAGGAACGAGCGGCGGCAGGCTGGGATCGTAGGAACAAAAAACGTAGTCGATCCCGACGCCGGCGTTCTGCGGCGCCATGCGCAGGCATTGTGCGAAGGCCAGCGTGCTCTGGAAGAACAAGAGCAACGCGAACAACGCATGAAGTTGGATTCGCCAACGCCGCATTGCGTACAGTTAACCCGCCGATCCGATCCGATCAAGGCGGCGCGATTTGTCGCGGCATCGCCGGCGCGGCGATTGCGTCTTGACCGTGCGGCGGCGGGGTATAGTCTTCGCCGCATGACGGGGTTCGGGCTCCAAGCGATCCGCAACGATATCGGCACGCGCCTCCTGGCGGCGCTTTTGTGCGCCGTGTTGCTGCTGTCGACGCGCGGCGCGATCGCGTCGGGCGCGGTACCGGAAGCGGTCTCGGCTTCCGTCTTCTGCTCCTTCGATCCCAGCCTGCCGCCGCTCGTGCCCGACCATACGAAGGCGCCCGCCCCGGCGAGCACGACGGCGATCGGCCATTGCGCGTTGTGCATCGGCGGCGCCGGTCCGGCTTTGCCGCCGCCCGCCAACATCGCGATCTTGGCGCCCTTCGGCGATTTCGGCGCGCCGGATTGGCGCATCAATACCGAAGCGATTTCGGTCTCGGCGGCGGTTTCGCCCAACGCGGCACGCGGACCGCCGTCGCGCGCCTAAGCGCGACCGCTTCTCGTTTCCCTTCCACATTCCGGTTCGGCAATGCCGTCGTTTACGGCCATTCGCCGGCTGTCGTTGCGCTTGGCGTTTCTCGCCATCGCGGCGATCGTCGGCCCCAATCCCGCGTCGGCGCATGCGACGCTGATCGAGACGACGCCCGCGATCGACGCGCGCGTCGCCGACAGCCCCGCTTTCGTCGAGCTCGTGTTCGACCAGCCGGTCGAGTTGCTGTCCGCACGCGCGGTCGAACTCGGCGGCGGTGCGGCGCCCGGCTATGTCGGCGGCACGAAGGCGGGCACGAATCTGCGTTTGCATTTCGGCGCGGCTTTCGCGCCGGGCGACTACGCGATCGTCTATCGCGCGGCCTCGGCCGACGGTCATCCGGTCCAAGGCACATTGCGTTTCGGCGTCGGCGCGGGCCAGCCGATCGCCATCCGGACCTTGGCGAGCGGCGATCCGGAAGCGACCTATGGCTGGCTCGCCGTCGCGATACTCGTGCGCTTTTCGATCACGGTCGTGGCGGTCGTTGTCGCGGGCGGTTTTCTCTATGCGCTGTTCGTCGCGGTGCCGGGCGTTACGTATCGTTCGGCCGCACCGCGCTTGGCGTGTTTGGGGGCGGCGTTGTCGCTGCTGGATATCGGCGTGCGGGCCGCTTTCCTGACCGATGCGGCACCTTTGGGTTTTTTCGATCCCGAGCTTTGGCGGTTCGGTTTGATGCAGGAAGCGGGGATCGCGCGGTTGGCGGGCGTACCCGGATTTCTGCTGCTGGCGTTCGCATGGGCCTATGGCGCGTCGCGTGTACTGGGTATCGCGGGCACGGCGTTGGTGTTGCTGTCGATCGCCGGCGCCAGCCACGTGACGGGCCCCAGCCCGCGCTGGTTTGGCGGCGGCGCGTTGGTCTTGCATCTTGCGGCGGTGCTGTTCTGGTTCGGCGCCTTCGCGCCGTTGATCGGCGCACTGACGCGCGGCGGCGGCGCGAGCTTACCGGAGGTCCGGCGTTTCGCGCGGCGCATGGTGCCGGCCTTGATCGTGATCGCGACGACCGGCGCGGCGCTGCTCGGCGTCCAGGTCGGTTCGCTCCAAGGTCTGCTCGCCAGCGACTACGCGACGCCGTTGGCGTTGAAACTCGCTTTCGTCGTCGTGCTGCTGGCGATCGCCGCGGCGAATAAATGGATCCGCACGCCGATGCTGCGTCTCGATCCGCAGCGCGGCGCGTGGTCGCTCGCCCGCGCCATCCGCATCGAAGGCGCCGTGGCGTTGGGCGCGCTCGGTTTCGCGACGCTGCTCGCCTATACCGCACCGCCGCGCGTGCTGGGCCTTGCAGCGCATTCGGGATTGCATCTGGAAGCCGCGAAAGACGACGCGCAAACGGCGATCGTCGCGGGTGCCGCGGCGGTCGCGGCGGCGACGCTCGATCCCGCGCGTGCGGGTCGCAATCGCCTTCTGGTGTCGCTCAGCGACGCGGACGATTTACCGATGCCGGGCGTCGCGCTCACCGCGCGGTTTACGCGCGAGGAAGGCGGCGCTGCGCCGCTGACATTCGCCCTCCACGATATGGGCGGCGGCGATTACGCCGCGTCGCCCATCGAATTGCCCGGAACGGGGACGTGGCGCCTGACGTTGATCGTCGAACGCCCCGGCGCCGAAACGATCCACTTGGAAACGGAGGTTACGCTCAAATGAAACGACGGATTTTTCTGGCTTGCGCGCTGGCGATTGGCGCGCTCCCCCAAGCCCAAGCGCACGACTTCAAGGCCGGCGCCATCCAGATCGATCATCCTTACTCGCGACCGGTGCCGAATGTCCGTACGCCCGGCATCGCCTATATGAACATCGCGAACAAGGGCGAGAAGGCCGATCGCTTGGTCGGCGCGTCGTCGCCCGCCGTGGGAAAGGTGGAGCTACACGCCAATCTGCGCGACGGCGACGTGATGCGCATGCGCCCGGTCGATGCGATCGATCTGCCGGCGGCGGGCGAGTTGCGCCTTCAACCCGGCGGGCGCTGGCATTTGATGCTGATCGATCTCGCGAAGCCCTTGCAGGTCGGGGACAAATTCCCGCTGACGCTCAAATTCCGCGACGCGGGCGACGTGCAGGTGGAGATCGAGGTGCAGCGCGCCTCGGGTCCGCAAAGCCACCAACACTGAAATGGGGAGACCGGATATGAAGAAGCATCTCATCGCGACGGCGGCGCTGCTGTCGCTCGGCGCCTGTGCGGGCGCGCAACAGGCCGAGCGCGACGTGACGATTTCCTTCGCCGCGCGGATCGGCGACGAAGCGTTCAAATGCGGCCAAAGCTATGCCGGTATCGGCACGACGAATGCGCGGATCACGCCGTCGGATTTCCGTTTCTACGTCTCGGACGTCGAATTGATCGACGCATCGGGCAAGGCCGTGAAGCTGCAACTCGCGCAAGACGGCGTATGGCAGTTCCAGAACGTGGCGTTGCTCGATTTCGAGGACGGCAGCGGCCCGTGCCGGGGCGGCACGACGGGCGTCAACGCGCGCGTCGTGGGCAAGGCGCCGGCCGGCGATTATCGCGGCGTGAGCTTCACGCTGGGCGTGCCGTTCGACCTCAACCATCGCGATCCGACCGTCGCGCCGTCGCCCTTGAACCTGACCGCGATGTTCTGGAGCTGGCAGGCCGGCTATAAATTCGTGAAGGTCGATTTCACCAGCGCGTCGGCGATGCCGATGGCGATGCCCATGGGGTCGAATGCGCCCG
The DNA here is from genome assembly GCA_965228135.1 of Tagaea sp. Taxonomy (GTDB): domain Bacteria; phylum Pseudomonadota; class Alphaproteobacteria; order CACIAM-22H2; family CACIAM-22H2; genus Tagaea. Next base: position 762,698 of record OZ245798.1, on the reverse strand, counting down.
CAGCGGCGGGCCATGGTGGGCATGGGGCGGGTGCGGGACAAGCGCCCGGCTGGTCGCTGCATCTGGGGTCGACACAATGCGCGTCGGGCGGCGCCACGCAGCCCGCGTCGCAATGCGTCAACCCCAACCGGCCGCGCGTGACCTTCGCGAATTTCGACTTCGCGCGCGATACGGTGATCGCCGATGTGAAGCCGGTGCTCGCCGGGGCGAATGTCGATATGAACGCGGCCGGAACGTCGCCGGGCTGCATGTCGTTCCCCAACGATCCCGATTGCGTGACCGTGTTGCCCGCACTGGGGCTGCCTTACGGCAATGCGCCCGCGCAAGCGCAGCGTTTCTTCAAAGCGGCGGCGCGTTGAAACGCGTTCACGCAGTCGCGGTCGCGGCGTTCGGCGTCGTCCTCGCGGGCCTTGCGGCTTGCGCGGGCGGCCCGTCGTCGCAACTCGGTTCGGCGGCGTATGACTGGCGGCTGCCCGAATGGGTGCCGCCGCCGGTCGTTCCCACCGACAATCCGATGAGCGAAGCGAAGTTCGAACTCGGCCGCCATCTTTTCTACGACACGCGCCTGTCGGCCGATAGGACGCAAGCCTGCGCGACCTGCCATCATCAGGACCGCGCTTTTACCGACGGGCGCGCGTTGCCCGTCGGCGTCACGGGCGACGTCGTCGCGCGAAACGCGCAAGGTCTCGCCAATGTCGCGTGGCTACCGGTGCTGACTTGGGCCAATCCCAACGTCAAAAGCCTGGAGCAGCAGGCGCTGATCCCGATGTTCGGCACGCATCCGACCGAACTTGGCATGGCGGGGCGCGAGGACGAGTTGTTCGCGCGGTTGCGCGCCGAGCCGCGCTATCGCCCGCTATTCGCGGCGGCGTTCCCCGAAACGCCGGACGAGATTTCGCTGCGCACGATCACGCGCGCCTTGGCGGCGTTCCAGCGCGGCATCGTGTCGTATCGATCGCCCTATGACCGCTACAAATGGGGCGGGGAAGCGGATGCGATCTCCGCCTCGGCCAAGCGCGGCGAGGATTTGTTCTTCGGCGAGCGGCTCGAATGCTATCACTGCCATGGCGGCTTCACCTTCACCGACAATATCCGCCATACGCGGTTGCCCTTCGCCGAATTGGGCTTCCACAACACGGCGCTCTACGATGCCGACGGCGAGGGCGGTTACCCCGCCGGCAATCCCGGCATCGTCGAGCATACCGGCGAGCCCGACGATCGCGGCCGTTTCCGCACGCCGTCGCTGCGAAACGTCGAAGTGACCGCACCCTATATGCACGACGGATCGATCGACACGCTCGACGCGGCGATCGAACATTACGCGGCCGGCGGGCGCAAGCCCGGCAATCCGCTCAAAAGCAATTTCCTGGTCGGCTTCGAATTGTCCGCGCCGGAGCGCGGCGATCTGATCGCCTTCCTCAAAAGCCTGACGGACCGGTCGCTGTTGACCGATCCGCGCTACGCCGATCCGTGGAACGGAGCGGCTTCCCCTCGAGCGAGATAGGAGTTTCCATGAACTGGCTGGCTTATTCGGTCGGAACCGTTTTGGCCTTGGGGCTGATGGCGTTGGGGGCCGCGGCACTCGGCGGCGTGGCGGCACTCGCCTATCAATGGCAAGCGGGCGCGCCGTATATCGTGGGGGCATTGGCGCTCGCGGCGATCGCGGTGCTGCTCGCGATCCGGCGGCGCGCGCCGAAACGCCCGAGCGACGCGCCGGAGGAAACCCACGCCAAGCATTTGTTGATGATGTTGTTGAACGGCGTCGGTCTCCTCGTGCTGGTCGCATTGCACGTGTCGCACTCCGCGGCGTTCTACGGCGTGCTGGCGATGGTCGCGAGCGCCTTCGCTTGGGTGCTCTATCTCACCTCGGGCCTGTTCGCTTAGCGGATACCCGCCGCGCGATAGAGTTCCGCGATGCAGTCTTTGACGATGCGCGAGGGCGGGCTGTTGGGCGGCGTGGTCAGCAGCGTGCGCGAATGGATCGCGGGTGTGAGCGGGCGCAACGCCATGCCCAGCGCCAGATACGGCTCCGCCGTCATCGGGTTGACGATGCCGATGCCGATCCCGGCATGCGCCATCGCGCAGACCGTGGTGGAGTAGGGCGTCTCCAGCACGATGCGCGGTTCCACGCCGTGCTTGGCGAACACGGCCTCCGCGCGTTGGCGGGCCGTATCTTCGGGGGCCAGCGCGATGAAGTCCTGCTGGTGCAGGTCGCGCGGCGTCAGTTTCGTCTTCGCCGTCAGCTTGTGGTCGCCGGGCATCGCGACGGCCAAGCGTTGTTCCATGAACAGCCGCGCGTCCACGCCGGTCGTGTCGATTTCGTCGGCGGCGAGGCCGACATCGAACTGCCCCGTCGCGACCAGATCCTTCACGACCGACGACATGCGCGCCTGGAACGTGATCGACACGTTGGGGTTCTTGACCTGGAACGCGCGCAAGGCTTTGGGCACGACCGTGGTGCTGAGGGCGGAAAGGCAGGCGAGGCGGATCTGGCCGGTGCCGAAATCGCGAATACGCGCGGCGGCGGCGCGTAGTTGCGTGAGTCCGGTGAACGAGGCTTCGACCTCGCGGAAGAAATGCCGGCCTTCGGCGGTCGGCACCATCCGGCCGCGCGTGCGCTCGAATAGCGCGAAGCCGATGCCACGTTCGAGTTCCTGAATCGCCTTGCTGACGGCCGGCTGCGAGATGCGCAGCACCTCCGCCGCGCGCGACGTCGTGCCGTTGGCCATCATCGCGTGGAAGACCTCGATTTGGCGGAGATTCATCGCGATCACCTTATAACTTGGAAGAATAGAGTGTCTTCGTATCTATATTAGAAATAATAGACGTGCCCCGGCAAGCTTTCCCTCATCGCACGAGAGGCTTGCCATGCACGATCACACACGCTGCGTCGTTCACCCGCCCTTGGTCACGCAAGGCTTCGACAGTCTTTCCGTGCCCGTCTATCGCGGGTCGACGATCGTTTTCGCCAACGCCGAGGCGTACGCCAAGCGCGGCGCGCGCGGGCATAAGGGCTACACCTACGGGCTCTACGGCTCGCCGACGACGCGCGCGCTTGAGCAAACGCTGACGGCGCTTGAGGGCGGTGCTTGGACGTTCCTCCTGCCGTCGGGGCAAGCCGCGAACGCCTTCGGCATGTTGCCCTTCGTGAAACAGGGCGACCGCGTGCTGCTCGCCGATACGGCCTATCCGCCGGTGCGCGATTTCGCGCAAACCGATCTGGCGCGGATGGGCGTCGAGGCGGTGTTCTTCGACCCGATGTCGCCCGAGGACGTCGCGCGCAAAATCGACGCGCGCACGCGGATCGTCTGGTGCGAATCCCCCGGTTCGACGACGATGGAGATCCAAGATCTGCCCAAGATCGCCGAGATCGCCCATCGCCACGGCGCGCTGGTCGGCTGCGACAATACTTGGGCGACGCCGCTGCATTTCAAGCCGATCGCGCATGGCGCCGATCTGGTGACCGAGGCGTTGACGAAATTCGCGGGCGGTCATTCCGATCTGCTGCTCGGATCGCTCACCGTCGCGCGCGAGGATCTGATCGCGCCGATCCGCGGCCTGATCGGACGCATGGGTATAGGCGTGTCGCCGGACGACGCGGCGCTCGTGCTGCGCGGCATGGAAACCATGGCGGTCCGGCTCGGCCATAGCGCCGCCGTCGCACTCGAAGCGGCGGCGAAGCTCCAGGCGAACCCGCTGGTCGCGCGCGTGCTGCATCCCGCCTTGCCGGGCGCGCCGGGCCACGACATTTGGAAGCGCGACTTCCTAGGGGCGAGCGGCGTGTTCTCGGTCGTCTTCGTGGCCGAGGCGGTGCCGCATGTCGAGGCGGCACTCGACGCGCTGAAGCTCTTCGCCATCGGGGCGTCGTGGGGCGGTACGCGCAGTCTGGCCGCACCCATGCCCGTCAAGCGCAACCGCAGCGCCACGCATTGGAAGGGCGACGATCTCGTCCTTCGCCTCAGCATCGGCCTCGAAGACAAGGCGGAGCTGCTCGCCGATCTCGACCGGCTGCTTGCCGCCATCGCCGCCGCTTGCCGCAAGGCGGGTTGAGCTTTCCATAACCCGAAAACAGGGAGTCATGTCTATGCGTTCGACAATCGCGACCTTGATCGCCGCCGCGGCCAGCACCGTACTTTGGACGGCCGACGCCGCCGCCGGTTCCACGCTCGACGCCGTGCGCGCGCGCGGCAAGATCATCTGTGCGGGAAGCGCCGGCACGGTCGGCTTCTCCGCACCCGACGAAAAGGGCTATTGGCGCGGGCTGGACATCGACACGTGCCGCGCCGTCGCGGTCGCGCTGTTCAATGACAAGGATAAGGCCGAGTTCGTGCCGCTCAGCGGCCAGCAGCGCATCCCGGCACTCCAGACCGGCGAGATCGATCTGCTGCAGCGCACGCTGACCTGGACCTTGCAGCGTGACGCGAACGGCTTGGCCTTCACCACACCGAACTATTACGAGTTCACTGGATTCATGATCCCGAAAAGCCTGGGCGTGTCGCGCGTGCAGGATTTGAAGGGGGCGAGCGTGTGCGTGCAGACCGGTTCGACGACCGAGGTCGTCGTCGCCGACGTGTCGAACGAGTACAAGCTCAACCTAAAGACCGTCGTGTTCGAAAGCATCACGTCGACGCGGCAGGCCTTCTTCTCCGGCCGTTGCGATGCGCTGATCACCGATGCGGCCGCGCTCGCTTCGGTGCGCGCGACGCAAGCACGCAATCCCGACGACTACATCATCTTTCCGGCGACACCCTATATGGACGCGCTGACGCCGGCCGTGCGCCAAGGCGACGATCAATTCTACGATATCGTCAATTGGTCGTTCCAGGCTTTGATCGCCGCCGAGATGTTCGGCATCACGCAAGCCAATGTCGATAGCTTCCTCGCGTCGAACGATCCGCGAATCAAGCGTTTCCTGGGCGTGGAACCGGGCAACGGCAAGGCGCTGGGCCTCGACGAGCGTTTCGCCTACGACATCATCAAAGCGCTCGGCAATTACGGCGAGATCTACGACCGCAATGTCGGCAAGGGCAGCCCGTTGAAGCTCGATCGCGGCCCCAACGCGCTGTTCAAGGATGGCGGTCTGATGTTCCCGCTGGCCTTCCAGTAAAAGGCGAATGCCACGATGGGCCTCGTGGCTTGGTGGAACGACGCGCGCGTCCGGTTCTATGCCGGGCAGGGGTTGCTGATCGTCCTGGTGTCGTCGACCGTCTATTGGCTGGTCGACAACACCATGGACAATCTGGCGGCGCGCGGGATCCGTGTCGGGTTCGAATTCCTGCGGCGCCAGGCGAATTTTCCGATCTCGGAAAGCCTGGTGCCGTTCGATTCCACGGACACGTTTTTCTGGGCCTATGTCGCGGGCATCGGCAACACGCTGGCGATCTCGGCCGCGACGATCCTGCTCGCGACGATCCTGGGCATCGGTATCGGTTTGGCGCGGCGCGCACGCCATCCGATGGTCGCTGGCGTTTCGGGCGTGCTCGTCACGGTCGTGCGCAATATGCCGCTGATCGTGCAATTGCTGTTCTGGTACGCGCTGGCGACGACGCTGCTGCCGGCCCCGCGACAGGCCTGGTCGCCGTTCGACGGCGTGTATCTGTCGCTGCGCGGCCTGTATGTACCGTGGCTGTCGCTCGATGCCGCCGCGTGGGGCGTGGCGGCGGCCGGTTCGGTCGCGTTGATTGCCGTATGGCGCTTTACACGCTCCAACCGTCGCGCCGCGTTCGCGCTGTGGCTGATCGGCACGATCGCAAGCTGGCATCTCCTCGGCGCGACGCTGTCCGTCGATATGCCGAAACTGACCGGGTTCAATTTCACCGGCGGTTTCCGTATGTCGGCGGAGTTCGTGGCGTTGATGGTCGGGCTGGTGCTCTACTGCGCGGTCTATATCGGCGAAGTCGTGCGCGGCGGGATCGACGCGGTCGCCAAGGGCCAATGGGAAGCGGCGCGGGCCTTGGGTCTACGCGAGCGGCATATCCTTCTGCGCGTGATCGTGCCGCAGGCGTTGCGGATCATCATTCCGCCGTTGACGACGCAATATCATTCGACGGTCAAGAACACGACCCTGGCGGTCGCGATCGGCTTTCCCGAACTCGGGCTCGTCGTCGGCACGATCATCAATCAGACCGGACAAGCGCTGGAAAGCATCGCCGTGCTGCTCGCGGTGTTCTTGACCATCAACGCGACGGTCTCGCTGGCGATGAACGTGATCAACGCGCGTTTGGCGCTGGTGACGCGATGACACCGCCGCCCGTTCAACGTCCCGGTATCGCTAAAACTCTGTTCGGCGATGCGACGGCCGCCGCGTTGACCGCCGCGACCGTCGCGATCTTGATCGCATTGTTGCCGGCACTCGACTGGGCTTTCGCCTCGGCGATCTGGTCGACCGACGATCCGATGCGCTGCAACGGGGCGGGCGGGGCGTGTTGGGCTTTCGTCGCCGCGAAACTGCGCCTGATCCTGTTCGGGCTCTATCCACCCGAGGAGCAATGGCGGCCGATGACGGTGATCGCTCTCGTTGTCGCCTTGTCGCTCGCCACGCTGCCGCCGCGCTTCTGGGGACGAAATCTGGCGATCGCTTGGCTCGCCGGGATCGGCGCTTGCCTTGCGTTGATGTGGGGCGGGTTTCTCGGCCTCAAGCAGGTTTCGACGGCAAACTGGGGCGGCCTGCCGGTGACTTTGCTTCTCGCGGTGCTGTCGCTGGGGATCGGCTTTCCGATCGCGGTCGTGCTCGCTTTCGGGCGGCGGTCGGCCGCACCGGTGACGCGGGCGGTTTCCGTCTTCGCGATCGAAATCGTGCGCGGCATGCCGCTGGTGGCGCTGCTATTCGTCACGTCGATCATGCTGCCTTTGCTGCTGCCCGGCGGCTGGACGATCGACAAGCTCGGCCGCACTTTGGCGGCGTTGACGATCTTCGCCGCGGCGTATCTCGCCGAAGTCGTGCGCGGCGGCTTGCAAGGTGTGGCGCAAGGTCAGGTCGAGGCGGCGCGCGCCTTGGGCCTGCCGATGTGGCTGACGATCTGGCATGTCGTTCTGCCGCAGGCGATCCAGAAAGTGATCCCGCCCTTGACCAACACGGCGATCGTGATGGTGAAAAACACGAGCCTCGTACTGATCGTCGGGATATTCGACATGCTGAGTGCGGGGCGCGCCGCCGCGACCGATCCGCGCTGGCCCGCACCCTATGCGGAGAGCTACGTCTTCGTCGGCGCCGTCTATTTCACGGTGTGCTTCGGAATTTCGATTTATTCGCGCTGGCTCGAGCAGCAAGCCCAAGCGAAAACGTACCGCTGAGCAGCAAGCGCGCGTGGCGTCCCCTAGGGGATTCGAACCCCTGTCACCACCGTGAAAGGGTGGTGTCCTAGGCCTCTAGACGAAGGGGACATCCTTCGCGAAAGCGGGCCTGTGTACCCGCTTGTGCGGCGCAAATCAAGTGCCGGAAAAAAGCGATTTTACGGCCGAAAACGGGAGCTTAACGCAGTCGTGCCGGCTTTTGTGCCGGGCGACGGGCGCAAACGCGTCCCAAGGGCTTGGCGCGGGCCCGCCGGCGAGCACCGATTCGACCGCCGCTTGGGCCTCGGCCAGCGCCGTGGCGGCGGGTTTGCCGTCGAGCACGCGCGCCAAAGCCGCGGCCGAAGCCTGGCACAACGCGCAGCCGCGCACCTTGTGGCGCAGCTCGCGCGCGATGCCGTTCTCGATTTTGCCGTCGAGCGTCACCCGGTCGCCGCATAGCGGGTTATCGACCGTGACGCCCGCGCCCGGCGGCAACGCGGCGGCATGGGTGCGGTCTTTGGCGAGCGCCATCAACGCGTCATGATAAAGCGCGTCGTTCATGTCAGCACGCGCTTGGCCTCGGCAAGGCCCGCGAAGAACAGATCGAGGTCCGCGTCTTCGCAATAAAGGGCGAGCGACGCGCGCGTCGTACCGGCGAGATCGAATTTCGCGTGCAGCGGCTGCGCGCAATGATGCCCGCCGCGCAACGCGACGCCATGCCGATCCATGATCTGGCAAATATCGTGCGGATGCGCGTTTGCCAGATCGAACGACACGACGGGGGCGCGGGCCTGGAGCCCTTGCGGCCCGATCACGGTCACGCCATCGACGCCACGCAAGCCGTCGAGCAATCGGCCGGTCAAGCGCAGCTCATGCGCCGCAATCGCAGCCCAGTCGAGCGTGGCGAGCCATTCGCAGGCGGCCCCCAAACCGATCGCGCCGGAAATCGGCGGCGTGCCCGCTTCGAATTTCGCGGGCGCCTTGGCGGGCGTGAAGCCTTGCGTCGTCACGCTCGCGATCATCTCGCCGCCGCCCAGGAAAGGCGGCATCGCGTCGAGCAGTTCGGCCTTCGACCACAATGCGCCCGCGCCATGCGAGGCGAAGGTCTTATGGCCGCTGAAGGCGTAGAAATCGACGCCGAGGGCCGGAACATCGATGGGCCCGTGCGGCGTGCGTTGCGCGCCGTCGAGCAACACGCGGGCGCCGACGCGCTTGGCTGCCGCCACGACGGCCGGAACATCGAGCACGGCGCCGGTGACGTTCGACACATGCGCGAGCGAAACGAGCTTCGTGCGCGGCGAGAGCGCTTGAACGACGATGCGCCCGTCGCCGTCGACCGGCAGGAAATTCACCTTCACGCCGCCGCGTGCCGCCAGCATATGCCAGGGCACGATGTTGGAATGATGCTCGAGTTCCGACACCGCGATCTCGTCGCCGGGGTTCAGCAACGCGCCGAAAGACTGCGCGACGAGATTGATCGCCGCCGTGCAGCCGCTGGTGAATACGATCTCCTCGGCCGGCACCGAGAGATACGCCGCGACCTGCGCGCGCGCCTTCGCGTAAGCCTCTGTCGCCGCTTCGGCCAAGCGATGCACGCCGCGTTTGACGTTGGCGCGCGAGGTCGTCTCGAATTCGCGCACGGCGTCGAGCACGATATCGGGCGTTTGGGCCGTCGCCCCGCTATCGAGATAGGCGACGCGCGGGCCGGGCTGGTTCAACAGCGGAAAATGCCGGCGCAGGTTCACGCGGATTTCTCCCGCGCCGCGCGGAAGGTGGCCAACGCCTCGGCGGTGTCGAGATCGACCAGCACGCCGTCGTCGGGCATCGGCACTTCGCAGAGCAGGTCTTCGTGTTTGCGCATCACGATGCGGGCGCCCTGATCGCCGTCGAGGGCGAGGATCTCGGCGAAGAAATCGCGGCCCCACAAAACGGGATTGCCGCGCTTGCCGTCGAAAGCCGAAACGCAGATCGCGCGCCCTTCGATGGGGGAGAAGGCGGCGATCAAGCGATCGACATGCGCCGCGCCGACCAAGGGCATGTCGCCCAGCAGCACGACGGCGCCGTCGCAATCGCCGGGAACTTGCGCGATGCCCGCGCGCACGGAGCTTGCAAGGCCCGACGCGTAATCGGGGTTTTCGACCACGGCGACATCCGATGGCAGCGCCGCCTTGGCGCGCGCAGCATCGTTGCCGACGACCACGATCGTGTACGCGGCTTGGGAATTCTTCGCGGCGGCGACGGCGCGTGCCAGCATCGTCCGTCCGTCGATCTCGACGAACAACTTGTTCGCGGGCGCCATGCGGCTGGATTTGCCGGCGGCGAGCACGATAGCGGCGATCTTCGGCGCTTTGGGGGCCGACGCTTCGCCCGCGCGCGGCGTGGGGCGTGGGATCTCGGCGAGCAAGCCGCCGACACCCATACGCGAAATCGCATCGCGGCTGATCGGCAGACCCGCCGCGTGGCGGCGCAGCACCCAATCGAAGCCGTTGAGCTTGGACGAACGCGCGCAGCCCGGCAGGCCAATGACCGACGAAGTACCGAAACGCGCGACGAGCAACAGATTGCCGGGATCGACCGGCATACCGAAATGCTCGACCGTGCCGCCCGCCGCTTCGATCGCGGCGGGGATCGCATCGCGCCGATCGACGACGGCCGAAGCGCCGATGACCAGGATCGGGTCGCATCCGGCGGCCGCGCGAAGCTCGGTCGCGATGGCGGCGGCATCGTGATCGCAGATGCGCGCGGTTTCCAGCGCGGCACCCAAGGCGGCGAGGCGTTGGCGCGTCGCGTCTTCGGTCTTGTCGAGCACCGATTGCTTGGTGCCGGGCAGGCGGGTTTGGATCAGCGCGGCGCGCTTGGGCGTAAACGCTGCGAAAGTCACGGCGTTCGCCGCGAGCGCCAAGCATGTCTCCAACGCCTTACGCGGTGCGGCAAAGGGGATGATCTTCACCGTCGCCAGCATCGTGCGCGGCTCGGCCGGCGCGCAATCGGCGAGGGTGGCGATGGTGATCGCTTCGTGCACCGCGTTGATCGCGTCGATCTTCGCGGCGTCGATGCGCACGAGGCCGGGGGCTTTGGCGAACAGATTGCAGCGCCCGGTGAACGGGGCCGCGACGTCGATGCCGTCGCCCGCCAGCGCTTTCGCCAAGGCGTGCGCGGCGTCATCCTCGGCCACGTCGTCCGCGTCGAGCCGCGCGACGACGACCGAGGAAACACCCGCCGCGTTCAACGCTTCGATATCGGCGGCGTTGAGCTTGCGGCCTTTGCGCAGCGACACCGATCCCGCACGCACGCCATGGGCGAGGATCGCCCCTTCGGCTTGGGCGGGCGGGACGGGGCCGAAAAACATCAGGGCTTCCGGCGCGCCTGAACGATTTGCGCGACGATCGACACCGCGATTTCGGCGGGCGACAAGGCACCGATATCGAGACCGACGGGGCCGCGAATGCGCGCGAGCGTGGCGTCGTCGTGGCCGAGTTCCTTCAACCGCGCGAGCCGTGCGGCATGCGTCTTCCGCGAGCCCAGCGCGCCGATATAGAAGGCGGGCGATTTCAACGCGGCGTCGAGGGCGGGATCGTCGATCTTCGGGTCGTGGGTCAGCGTGACGATGGCGCTGCGCGTGTCGGGCTTCAATTCGGCCATCGCGTCGTCCGGCCATTCGGTCGAGACGGCGTAATCCTCGAAACGCTGCGACGTCGCGAAAGCGCGGCGCGGATCGATCAGCGTGACGCCGAATCCCGCCATCGCGCCCATACGCGCGAGCGGATCGGCGATATGCACCGCCCCGACGACGATCAGGCGCGGCGGCGGGTTATGGACTTGCACGAAAACGGGCCCGGCCCCGGTTTGCAGCGTGCCGGACTCGTCGCGCGCCAGCATGTCCTGCATGCCGACGATCATGTCGACGTCGAGGCACAAGGGGCCTTCGGCGCCGTCCTTGAAGATCAGCTTCTGCGCGCCGCTGCGCAGATTGGTGGCGAGCGCCACCGGCCGTTTGGCGCGGCGGGCTTCTTGCAGCCCGGCGAGAATGGCGGTGTCCATCGCGTCAGCCCAATTTCTCGACGAAGACTTGCACCTTGCCGCCGCAGGCGAGGCCGACTTCCCAGGCTTGTTCGTTGGTCACGCCGAAATCGAGTAAGCGCGGCTTGCCGTCGCCGATCGCGGCGAGCGCTTCCTTGATGACGGCCCCTTCGATGCAGCCGCCGGAGACGGAGCCGAGGAACTTGCCCTCGCCATCGACGGCGAGCTGCGAGCCGACGGGCCGGGGCGAGGAGCCCCAAGTCGTCACCACGGTGGCGAGCGCCACGTTGCGGCCTTCCTTGCGCCAAGCCTCGGCTTGGTCGAGCACGTCTTCGGTCATGCGGCTATCCCTCGCCAAACGTAACGGCCCCGCGTTCGCGGGGCTTCGCCCAGGGCTGCGACCAGCGCTTCGAGCGAGTCGAGATTATGGACCGGGCGGAACTCATCGACGAACGGCAGGATCGCCCGGATCCCCAAAGATTTGGGTTCGAACCGCTCGTAGCGCAAGAGGGGGTTGAGCCAAACCAAGCGCCCGCAGGATTTGGCCAAACGTTCGGCCTCCACGGCCAAACCGTCGCCCGCCTCGCGATCGAGCCCGTCGGTCACCAGCAATACCGTGGGCGAACGCGCCAGGCTGCGCCGCGACCAGCGCCAATTGAATTCGCGCAAACATGCACCGATGCGCGTCCCGCCCGACCAATCCTCGACCAGCTCGGCGATTTTCGACAACGCCTTGTCGACGTCCTTCTGGCGCATCGCGCGCGTGACGTTCGTCAGCCGCGTGCCGAACAGGAAGACTTGGACGCGTGCGCGGTCGGTCGCCAGCAGATGCAGGAAATGCAGCAGCATGCGCGCGTAGCGTTCCATCGAGCCCGAGATATCGAGCAGCACGACCAAAGGCGGTTCCTCGACGCGCGGCGCCTTGAAGGCGAGGGTCGCCATATCGCCGCCCGAGCGCAGCATCGCGCGGATCGTCGCGCGATGGTCGAGGCGCCTTCCGCGCTTGTCGGGCCGATGGCGGCGCGTGCGCCGCATGGGGAAGGGGGAGACAAGCCGCGCCATCGCGCGTTGCGCGCGCGCGATTTCGTCGGCCGACATCTGCTCGAAATCCTTCTTCTGCAGGAGTTCGCGTTCGGAGAACGTCATCGCCGCGTCGAAACGTTCTTCGTCTTCCTGCTGCTCGACCGGCCTTGGCGCGCGATCGACGGTATTGAAGGCGTCGGCCACGCGGCGCAGCGGTTCTTCCACCTCGCCCTTGTCGTCGCCGACGGGCGAGGGCGGCAGCAGCGTGCTCATCGCGCGTTCGAGCAGTTTGGGATCGCGCCAGAACATGCGGAAGGCTTGGTCGAACACCTCGCGCTGGTCGCGGCGATTGACGAGCGTTGCGTGCAGCGACCAATAAAGATCGGATTTGCTGGCCACACCCGCCGCACCCACCGCGCGCACGGCTTCGATCGCGCGGCCGGGGCCGACGGGGATGCCGGCCGCGCGCAGCAGCCGCGCGAAGCGCACGATGTTCTCGACCAGCGTGCCTTCGCCGTCGCTCATGCGGCCGTTTCTTCCACCGCTTGCAGCAGCTTCATCGCGGTCGTGCCGCGGATGCGCGCGATATCGTCCTGGTATTTGAGCAGCGCACCCAGCGTGTCGTCGATCGTCGCGGGATCGAGCGCGATGCGATCGAGTGCCACCAGCGCATTGGTCCAGTCGAGCGTTTCGGCCACACCCGGCTGCTTGAACAATTCCTGCCCACGCAGTTTCTGCACGAAGCCGACGACTTGGCGCGACAGCTTCTCGCCCACGCCCGGACATTTGGCGCGCACGATCTGCAATTCGCGCGCGGCGTCGGGAAAATCGACCCAGGCGTAGAAGCAGCGGCGCTTCAGCGCGTCGTGGATTTCGCGCGTGCGGTTCGACGTGACGATGGTCAGCGGCGGGGCGGGGGCTTTGACCGTGCCCAGCTCCGGAATCGTCACCTGCCAATCCGACAGGACTTCCAGCAGATAGGCTTCGAACGGCTCGTCGGCGCGGTCGAGCTCGTCGATCAGCAAGACCGGCGGGCCGGCGGGGTCGGGGGCCAGCGCTTCCAGCAGCGGGCGGCGGATCAAGAAACGTTCGGAGAAGATTTCGCTTTCCAGCGTCGTCTTGCTGTCGCCGCCCGCTTCGGCGAGGCGGATTTCCATCATCTGGCGCGGATAGTTCCACTCGTAGACGGCGGCGGCCGCGTCCAAGCCCTCGTAGCATTGCAGGCGGATCAGCTTGCGGCCCAGGCTCGCGGCCAGGACCTTGGCGATCTCGGTTTTGCCGGTTCCCGGCTCGCCCTCCAGGAACAGGGGGCGGCCGAGTTTGAGCGACAGCAGCAACGCGGTCGCGAGGCTGCGGTCGGCGACGTAGTTCTTGGCGGCGAGCAGGTCGAGCGTGGCTTCGACCGTTTTCGGCAATTCCATGGGAGCCCAGTGTCCAGATGCGATGAAGCCCAGCATCGCACGCCGCCGGGCCGCTCCGGAAGGGCCTTAGCTTCGACCCGCTATGCGTTGATTGCGCGAGAGTTTCGCTCATGCGCGCCGGAAAAGAAAAAGGCCGGCGCCCCGAAGGACGCCGGCCCGTAGTCTAGGTACGGGGCAGTCTTAAGCTGCCGCCACCGCGCGCTTGGCCATCACGCCGATCAGATGGGCGCGATATTCGGCCGAACCGTGAATATCGGAATTGAGACCGTCCGCCGACGCCTTGACGCCGTCGAGCGAAGCGGCCGCGAAGTTCTTGGACAGCGCTGCTTCGGCTTCCTTCCAGCGGAAGACCGACGCGGCCGCACCGGTGACGGCGACGCGTACACCACCGGCGGTCTTGGCGACGAACACGCCGACCAGCGCGTAGCGCGAGGCGGGCTGGTCGAATTTCATATACGCGGCCTTCTCGGCGACGGGGAAGGAAACCGAGACGATCAGCTCGCCCGCTTCCAGCGCCGTTTCGAACATGCCGCGGAAGAAATCGTCCGCCGCGATTTCGCGCTTGTTGGTCTTGATCGTGGCGCCCAGGGCCATGCAGGCGGCCGGGTAGTCGGCGGCCGGATCGTTATTGGCGATCGACCCGCCGATCGTGCCGCGATGGCGCACCGCCGGATCGCCGATCCCGCCCGCCAGAACGGCGAGTGCGGGGATCGCCTTCTTGACGTCGGCCGAGGCGGCGACGTCGGCATGCTTGGTCATCGCACCGATCGTGACCTTGCCGCCGGCGACGGAAATGCCGGCGAGATCCTTGATGGCGCTGAGATCGACGACCGCCGTGGGGCGGGCGAGGCGCTGCTTGAGGGTGGGGATCAGCGTCTGGCCGCCGGCGAGCGCCTTGGCCTCGCCGTCGGCGCCGAGCAGCTTCACCGCGTCGGCGACGCTGGCGGGTTTGTGATAGGCGAAATCATACATCTTCCGTCTCCCTCACTCGGCCGCAGCGTGGCGGCCGGAATTCAACAGCGCCCAGATCTTGGCGGGCGTCGCGGGCATATCGATATGGCGTACACCCGTCTCGCGCAGCGCGTCCACCACCGCGTTGATGACGGCGGGCGGCGAGCCGATCGCGCCGACTTCGCCCACACCCTTCACGCCCAGCGGATTATGGGTGCAAAGCGTGCTTTGGGTGGCGACGTCGAAGCTGGGCAAATCGTCGGCGCGGGGCATCGTGTAATCCATATACGAGCCCGAGCGCAGCTGGCCGTTGGCGTCGTAGACGCAAGTTTCCAGCAGCGCTTGGCCGATCCCTTGGGCGAGGCCGCCATGGACCTGGCCTTCGACGATCATCGGATTGACGACCCGGCCCACATCGTCCACGGCCGTGAACTTCACCACCTTGGTCACGCCGGTATCGGGGTCGATTTCGACCTCGCAGATATGGCAGCCGCCGGGGAAGGTGAAGTTCTTGGGATCGTAGAACGCGGTTTCCTCCAAGCCCGGCTCGACCGTGTCGATCGGGTAGTTGTGCGGCACATAGGCGGCCAGCGAGATTTCGCCGAACGCCTTGGCCTTGTCCGTGCCCGCGATGACGAATTTGCCGTCCTTCAACTCGATATCGGCGGGCGAGGCTTCGAGCAGATGCGCCGCGATCTTCTTGGCCTTGTCGACGATCTTGTCGAGCGCCTTGACGATGGCCGTGCCGCCGACGGCCAGCGAACGCGAGCCATAGGTGCCCATGCCGAACGGGATCTTGTTCGTGTCGCCATGCGAGACTTCGATCTGATCGATCGAAATGCCCAGGCGATCGGCGACCAACTGCGCATAGGTCGTCTCGTGGCCTTGACCGTGGCTATGGCAGCCGGTGAACACGGTCACCGAGCCGGTCGGATGCACGCGGATATTCGCGCATTCGTACAGGCCCGCGCGCGCGCCCAGCGATCCCACCACTGCCGACGGCGCGATGCCGCAGGCTTCGAGATAGGTCGAGATGCCGATGCCGCGCAGCTTGCCCTTCTTGGCGGCCGCCGCACGACGCGCTTCGAACCCGGCCCAATCGGCGATTTTCAGCGCCGAGGCGAGGGTGGCCTGATAATCGCCGCTGTCGTATTGCAACGCGACCGGCGTTTGATAGGGGAACGCGTCGGCGGGAATGAAGTTGCGTTTGCGGATTTCGACGCGATCCATGTCCATCTCGGCCGCGCAATTGTCGACCAAGCGTTCGAGCAGGAATGTCGCTTCCGGACGGCCCGCACCGCGATAGGCGTCGACCGGCACCGTGTTGGTGAACAGGGCGCGCACTTCCGCGTAGATGACCGGCGTGGTGTAGGTGCCCGCGAGCAGTGTGGCGTAGAGATAGGTGGGCACCGCCGGCGCGAAGGTCGAGAGATAGGCGCCCATATTGGCGTCCGTCTTGACCCGGAGTGCGAGGAACTTGCCGTCCTTATCCATCGCCATTTCGGCATGGGACACGTGATCGCGGCCATGTGCGTCGGACATGAAGGATTCGGCGCGATCGCAGGTCCACTTGATCGGGCGGCCGACCTTCGCCGACGCCCAGGTCACGGTCGCTTCTTCGGCGTAGTGGAATATCTTCGAGCCGAAGCCGCCGCCGACATCCGGTGCGACGACGCGCAAGCGGCTCTCGGGGATCTGCAGCACGAACGCGCCCATCAACAGGCGGATCACGTGCGGGTTCTGGCTGGTGGTGTAGAGCGTGTATTCGCCCGTCGCGCGATCGAAATCGCCGATCGCGGCGCGCGGTTCCATCGCGTTGGGGATCAGGCGATTGTTGACGAGGTCGAGCTTCGCGACCTTGAACGCCTTTTTGAAGGCGGCCTCGCACGCGTCCTTGTCGCCGATATGCCAGTCGTAGCAGACATTGCCGCCGTCATGGACCTTGGCGGCGTTGGCTTTGACCGCATCGGCCATCGTGCCGATAACGGGAAGCTCGGTGAGCTGCACGTCGATCAGCTCGGCGGCGTCCTTGGCTTGCTCGCGCGTTTCGGCGATGACCACGGCGATCGGATCGCCGACATGGCGCACCTTGCCTAGGGCGAGGACGGGGTGGGGCGGCTCCTGCATCGGGGAGCCGTCTTTGTTTTTGACGAGCCAGCCGCAGGGCAGGCCGCCTTTGCCGTCGGCGGCGAAATCCGCGCCGGTAAAGATCGCGACCACGCCCGGCGCCTTGGCGGCCTTGGCCGTGTCGATCTTGCCGATCGTCGCGTGCGCCACTTGACTGCGCAGGAAATACGCGTGCGTCTGGCCCGGACGATTGATGTCGTCGGTGTAGTTGCCGCGCCCGGTCAAAAACCGGAAATCTTCCTTGCGCCGGACGGCGGCGCCGATCCCTTCCGCTCCCATATCATCCTCCCTAAAACCGCGTGTCGTTCATGAACGTCGGTGTGCCCGCATCTTGTTCGATGTGCGGGTTGGGATCAGTCGGCGGCGGCCTTGGCCCCCGCCATCGCCTTGGCGCCGGCTTGCACGGCTTTGACGATGTTGTGATAGCCCGTGCAGCGGCAAATGTTGCCTTCGAGCCATTCGCGAACTTCGTGTTCGCTGGGATTGGAATTGCGCTTGGCGAGATCGACGGCGCTCATCACCATGCCGGGCGTGCAGAAGCCGCATTGCAGGCCGTGATGTTCCTTGAACGCCGCCTGCATCGGGTGCAGTTCGTTGCCGTTGGCGAGGCCTTCGATCGTCGTGACGTTCGCACCATCGGCGGCGACCGCCAGATAGGTGCAGCTCTTGACCGACTTGCCGTCGATATGCACGACGCAAGCGCCGCACTGGCTGGTGTCGCAACCGACATGCGTGCCGGTCAGACCCAGCTTCTCGCGCAGCAGTTGGACCAGCAGCGTGCGGCCTTCCACTTCGGCCGACACGGCGCGTCCATTCACGGTCAACGAAACTTTGGGCATGGTGCTCCCCCCATGTGTACGAACTGGTAAGTGTTCGCGTTGATCAAGTTTCCCGCGCCGACGGGTACAGCGTCAAGCGCGCGTAAGTGACGTTCGCCGTTATCGCGAGGCGAGCCAGTAAACGATCCCGAGGATCACCACCAAAGCCGGGATCCAAATCGCGGGCGACAAGCCGCCGGCGGCGGCCGGTGCGGCGGCTACCGGGGCGGGGGCGCTTGGTTGCACTGCGGTATCGTCGCTCCCCGCCGTTGCGCCTTGCGGACCGGCGCGCTCGCCCATCGCGGCGGCGAATTTGCCGAAGAATTCATCGGCGAGCTTCTTGGCCGTGGCGTCGATTAGGCGCGAGCCGAGCTGCGCGATCTTCCCGCCGACTTGGGAGTCGGCCGTGTAGCGCAGGATCGTCGCATCGGGTCCGTCTTCCTCGAGGCCGACCACGGCCGAGCCCTTGCCGAAACCCGCCACGCCGCCTTGGCCTTCGCCCGCGATCTTGTAGCCCTTGGGCGGATCGATCTCCGACAGCGTGACCTTGCCTGAAAATTTGGCAGACATCGGGCCGATCTTCAGCGCGACCTTCGCCGACATTTCGGTGTCGCTGCTTTTGATCAGCTCCTCGCAGCCGGGAATGCAACGCTTCAACACGTCAGGATCGTTCAATCCTTCCCACACCGCTTGGCGGGGCAAAGGCAGCTTATATTCGCCGGAGAGATTCATGGCGGCCTATCGTTGTCGTTGTCGGATGCGAGCCCTGGATTTAGCAAAAATCCATGGAAAAGACGACGGGCAATCACTATCTATTTCTTAGATCCGGCGATGAATTCCAATCCGACCGGAATTTCCATTCAGGGAGGTATCGTGCACATGAAGCTTGATCGTCGTTCGGCCTTGGCGCTTGGCGCCGGCGCCGCCTTCGCGCTGTCGGCCCCCGCCATCGCGCAAGGCCGCCGCGAACGTATCACCGTCGTCACCGGCGGCACGGGCGGTGTGTTTTACCCCTATGGCGGCGGCCTCGCGAAGGTCTTCTCCGAAAAACTGCAGAACGTGCAGGCGACCGCGCAGGTCACCGGCGGTTCGGTCGACAACTGCAAGCTTCTCGATCAGGGCGAAGCGGAACTCGGCTTCTCGACGATGGACAGCGTCTACGACGCCGTGAACGGCGAGGGCGCCTACAAAGCCGACGGCAAGCTCGACGTGAAGATCGCCGCGTTGCTGTACGATTCGTTCTTCCATGTCGTTGCCAGCCAGTCTTCGGGCATCACCAACATCGCCGGCATGCGCGGCAAGCGGATTTCGGTGGGGTCGGCCGGTTCGTCGACGGAATCGATCGCCGACCGCGTCGTCGAGGCGGCGGGCCTTAACCCGGCGCGCGATATTACGCGCGACAATCTGGGCGTGGCGGAATCCGCCGGCGCACTCAAGGACGGCAAGATCGGCGCCTTCTTCTGGATCGGCGGTATTCCGACGGCGGCGGTGCGCGATCTCGCCACCGGCGGCCAGCCGGCGATCCGTTTCATCCCGACCAAGACCGAACTCGACGTTCTGGAAAAGAAATGGCCGGGCCTCTATCGCCCGTTCAATCTCGCCGGCGGCTCCTACGCGGGCCAAGCGGACGCGGTGCAGGGCCTGGGTGTCGCCAACGTGCTCGTGGTCGGCGGCAAGACGCCGGCCGCGACGGTGACGGAGATGCTCGAAGCCATCTTCGACAATCTCGCCGACGTGCAAGCGATCCACCCCGAAGCGCGCAAGCTGACGATCAAGGACGCCGCTCAGCGCGGCGCCGTGCCGTTCCACCCGGCGGCCGAAGCCTTCTACAAGGCGCGGGGCGCGCTTTCCTGATCGACGATCGGATGGAACACGACGCAGGGGCCCGGAGCGATCCGGGCCCTTTTTCTTTGGCTCGCGCGCGCTTGGGCGGATAAAGTCCGCGACATAACAAGACGGGATGCGCGCTCGGTCGCGCGCCCGCATCGGTCCAGGAGCAGGCAATGGCTGACGTCCGCAACGCCGCGAGCGACGACAAGATCGAATTGAGCGCGGAAGAACTCGAGCGCCTGTCCTCGGATAGCGAAGGCGGCCCGGCGCGCCGCGCGACCGGATGGCTGGGCTGGCTGACCGGCATCGGCGCGTTTTTCCTGGGCGCCTACGCGCTTTATTGGACGCAGTTCTCTGTCAACACGACCGTGTATCGCGCGAGCTTCCTGGGCTTGTCGCTGGCGCTGACCTTCCTGCTTTATCCGCTGGTGCGCGATCTGCGCGAAACGCGCAAAGCGACGATCGAAGAATGGTGCGTCGCGGCCGTCGGCGCGTTCGGGATGTGGTTCCTCTATCTCGAAGGCCGCGTGTTCGAACGCAGCCCGTTCGCTGGCGCGGTGATGGTCGCGATCGGGGCGGCGTTCCTCGCCTATCCTATGCTGGTGCGCAGCCGCTTCTTCGTGCGCACCCAGATCGTCGATTGGGCGCTGCTTGCTTTGGCCGTCGCGACCGCCTTCTATCTCGCGGAAAATATCGAGATCTACAAAACGCGCCCGACGCGCCCGACGGCGATGGAGATCGTGTTGGGGGCGGGGCTGATCCTGCTGATCCTAGAGGCGACGCGCCGGACGGTCGGCTGGATTCTGCCGGCGATCACGGTCGCGTTCTTGATCTACTGCTATTTCGGCCCCTACGTGCCCGAGCCCTTCGACCATCGCGGTTTCAACATCAACCGAATCATCGGGCAGAACTACCTGACGCTCGAAGGCATCTTCTCGACGCCGATGGACGTCGCGGCGACGTTCATCATTCTGTTCACGTTGTACGGTGCCGTGCTGGACCGCGGCGGGGCGGGCAAGTTCTTCATCGATTGGGCCTTCGCGCTGTTCGGCAAGAAGCCGAACCCTTCGGCGCCGGGCCGCGCGGTGGTCGCGTCGGGCTTCCTGCTCGGCACCGTGTCGGGCTCGGGTGTCGCCACGACCGTGACGGTCGCATCGCTCGCCTGGCCGATGCTCAAGCGTGCGGGCTACACGCCCAACGTCGCGGGCGGCATGCTATCGGCCGCGGGGATCGGCGCCACGCTGTCGCCGCCCACGCTGGGGGCCGCCGCGTTCATCATCGCGGAGTATCTGGACGTCGATTATCTGATGATCCTGGTCTACGCGACCGTGCCGACGATCCTTTATTACGTCTCGTGCTGGCTGATGACGGAGGCCGACGCGCGCCGATTGAACGTTCGCGCGATCAAGACGTCCGACGCGTCGCTGTGGGAACTGACCAAGAGCCAGGGCTATCATTTCCTGTCGCTGGGCGCGATCGCGGTGTTCCTGGTGATGGGGTACACCTCGTTCCTCGCGGTCTACTGGTCCATCGTCATCGCGTTCGGTTTGTCGATGCTGCGCAAGGAAAGCCGTTTGGTGACGCTGCCCGCCTTCTTTGCCGGCGTCGTCGTCGCGGTGGCCGCGTGGGCCTTCGGCTCGACCGGGATTCCCGATCGGCTCGACATCAACGAATTGTTCGACGGACGCATTTCCAGCTCGATCTTCTGGGGTGCGGTCGTCGCGGTCGCGATCTCGGGCTGGCAAGCGCTGCGCGACGTCCGTGCGGGGCGCGAGCCGGAACCGGAATCGACCCGGATGATCGAAGCGCTGGTCGACGGATCGCGCTCCACGCTTGGGATCATCGCGACTTGCGCTTGTGCGGGCATCATCGTGGGCGTGGTGAACCTCACCGGGCTCGGCCTCACCATCTCCGGCATCATCGTGCAATTCGGCGGCGGCGAACGCTTGATCGTCATCACGCTCGCCGCGATCGCGATGTGGGTTCTGGGCCTCGCCGTGCCGGTGACCGCGAGCTACATCATCGCCGCCGTGATGCTGGTGCCGGCCTTGGTCAAGGTCGGCATCCCCGAACCGGCCGCGCATATGTTCATGTTCTATTACGCCGTGCTCGCGGACGTTTCGCCGCCCACCGCCTTGGCCCCGTTCGCCGCGTCGGCGATCACCGGCGGCCAGCCCTTCAAGACGATGATGCAGGCTTGGAAATACACGCTGCCCGCCTTCGTCGTGCCTTTCATGTTCTGCCTGACGCCGGAAGGTATGTATTTGCTGATGCTGAACCCCGACGGCAGCATTCCGTCCGACATCCTCCAGTGGGGGATGGTCGCGCTGACGCTGGCCACATCGTGCTTGGCGCTGCTGGGCCTTTGCGTCGCTACGACCGGCTATGCACTGACCACGGCGACCTGGGGCGAGCGCATCCTGTGCCTTGTCGGCGGCTGCTTGCTGCTGGCCGCCGACCGCACGACCGATATCGCCGGAACACTATTTCTGGCGGCCGGGCTCGGGATCCATTGGCTGCGGGTGAAGCGACTAGCCGCGCCGGTTGGCAAGCTTCCACAGTAGCGGCCCGAATAGCGCGATGGCGGCCAGCGCCAGCAGCGAGGCCGAGAGCGGGCGCGTCAGGAATACGGTTATGTCGCCCTGGCTGATCGTCAGCGCGCGCCGCAATTCCTGTTCGGCCAGCGGCCCCAGGATCATGCCGATGATGACCGGGGCGGTGGGGAAGTCGAAGCGGCGCATGAAATAGCCCGCGACGCCGACCGCGTAGAGCAAGGCGAGGTCGATCACGCTCTGGCTGATGCCATAGGTGCCGATCGTCGCGAACACCATGATGCCGCCATAGAGCCAAGGCTTGGGGATGGCGAGGATCTTCACCCACACCGCGACCATCGGCAGGTTCATCACCAGCAGCATGACGTTGGCGATGTAGAGCGAGGCGATCAGGCCCCACACCAAGGCGGCTTGGGTTTCGAACAGCAGCGGGCCCGGATTGATGCCGTAGCTTTGGAATGCCGACAGCATGATCGCGGCGGTGGCCGATGTCGGCAGGCCGAGCGTGAGCATCGGCACGAGCACGCCGGCGGCCGACGCGTTGTTGGCGGCCTCGGGGCCGGCGACACCTTCGATCGCGCCGTGGCCGAATTCCTCGGGCTTCGTCGAAAGCTTCTTTTCGATGTAGTAGGACAGGAAAGTCGGGATCTCGGCACCACCCGCGGGCAAGGCGCCGATCGAGAAGCCGAGCCCGGTGCCGCGCAGCCAGGGCTTCCAGCTGCGCTGCCATTCCTCGCGCGTCATCCACAGCGAGCCGGACATCGGCAACAACTCGTCCTTGCCATGCGCATGGCGCGAGGCGAGCCACAGCGTTTCGCCGACGGCGAACAAGCCGACGGCGACGACGATCACGTTGATGCCGTCGAGCAATTCGATCAGGCCGAAGGTGAAGCGCGCTTGGCCCGTCTGCATGTCGATGCCGATCAGTCCCAGCCAAATGCCGAAGGCGAGGCTGGCGAGCCCGCGGATCGCCGAATTGCCCAGCACCGCCGAAACAGTGACGAAGGCGAGGATCATCAGGCTGAAATAATCGGCGGGGCCGAATTTCAGCGCGAGTTCGACCACGATGGGCGCGATGAAGGTGATGCCGATCGTGCCGATCGTGCCCGCGACGAACGACCCGATGGCGGAGGTGGCCAGCGCCGCACCCGCACGGCCGCGCTTGGCCATCTTGTTGCCTTCGAGGGCGGTGACGATCGTCGCACTCTCGCCCGGCGTGTTCAAAAGGATCGATGTCGTCGAGCCGCCATACATCGCGCCGTAATAGATGCCCGCGAACAGGATGAAGGCGCCCGTCGCGTCGACCTTGTAGGTGATCGGCAGCAGCAGCGCGATCGTCAGGGCGGGCCCCAGGCCCGGCAGCACGCCGATCGCCGTGCCCAGCAGCGTGCCGACCAGCGCGAATAGAAGATTGGTCGGCGTCAACGCGACGGCGAAGCCGGCACCCAGTGCGGCGAGCGTTTCCATCAGAACACCAGTTTTTCCAGAATGCCTTCGCCGATATTGATGCCGAGGCCGACGGAGAAGCCGAGATAGGAAACGGCGGCGAGCGCGAAGCCGACGCCGAAATCGGCGATCGGGCGCTTGGAGCCGAAGCAGCGCGAGACGCAAGCGAACATCAGCGCCGAGGCGAGCGTGAATCCCAAATCGGCGATGGTCGCGAGATTGATGCCAAGGCCCAGCGCCACCCAGAACACCGCGCGCCAATCGGGCTTCAGCGTCAATTCGGGATCTTCGTGCGACCAGCCGCCGCGCAGACCTTGGACGAGCAGCGCCACACCCAGCAGCGCCATCGCACCGGCGACGAAATAGGGGAACACGGCGGGGCCGACGCGCGCGTAAAGCGGCGAGGCGGGGATCTGTGCGGCTTCGTAATAGACGATGCCGGCGAAAACCAGGACCGCGATGCCGACCCAAGAGTCGGCGGTGAGTTTGAAATTCATGATTCCCCGGCGCAAAGAAAAAACCGGCGGTACCGCTCTTGGAAAAAGCGGCACCGCCGGTTTCGCAAACGAATCAGGTGGCGAGGCCCAGATTCTTGAGCACGCCCTCGATGCGCGCGACTTCGGCCGAAACGTAACGGCCGAACTCGTCGCCCGACATGAAAATCTCGACCCAGTCGCGCTTGGCGCACTCTTCCTTCCACTGCGACGACTTCGCCATGCGCTCGACAACGGCCGTCAGCGCCGCGCGCTGATTGGCGTTGATGCCGGGGGCCGCGAAAACGCCGCGCCAATTGGCGAGCTCGACATCGATGCCCTGTTCCTTGAGCGTGGGCACGTTGATGGCGGGATCGCGCGTCGGCGAGGAATAGCCGATCGCGCGCAGGCGGCCGGCCTTGATCTGCTCGGCGAATTCGCCCCAGCCCGAAACGCCGGCCGTGGTCTGGCCGCCGAGCAGTGCTGCCTGGGCGGGGCCGCCGCCGGCGAACGCGACATAGCTCATCGCCTTGGGCTCGACGCCCAGGGTCTGGCCGATCATGCCGACCAGGATGTGGTCCGTTCCGCCAGCCGAACCGCCGGCCCACGACACCGCACCCGGGTTCGCCTTCACGGCGGCGGCGAGGCTGCGCATGTCCTGGTGCGGCGAATTGGGCGGCACCACGACGACCTGGTATTCGCCGGTCAGGCGCGCGATCGGCGTGGCGTCGGTGATTTTCACCGGGCTTTTATTCGCGATCAGCGAGCCGACCATGACGAGACCCGCAACCATCAGAATGTCGCTTTGGCCGCGCATGCCCAGGAAGCGGGGCAGGCCGACGGCGCCGCCCGCACCCGGCACGTTCTCGAACTGGAAGTTGTTGACGATGCCGGCTGCGCGCAGCGCCTGTTCCATCGTCCGGCCCGTTTGGTCCCAGCCGCCGCCCGGCGCCGCGGGGATATACATGCGCAGACGATCCATCGTCTGGGCGA
Source organism: Tagaea sp. (assembly GCA_965228135.1). GTDB lineage: Bacteria > Pseudomonadota > Alphaproteobacteria > CACIAM-22H2 > CACIAM-22H2 > Tagaea. The sequence continues at coordinate 737,772 of OZ245798.1, read as the reverse complement.
AAGCGGGGGCCGACATGCCGGCGAAAGCGCCGGCGGCGAGGGTCGATTTGAGGAAATCGCGGCGGAGCATCATGAAAGGGCCTCTCCTGTAGGATTGATTGCGCCGAACTTCGCGAAATGGTCCGGCTCTGATGTGGGGAATTTAGCGGAGCCGCCCGTGCAATTGCAAGGTATTGACTTGCCGTCGCTTGCCGGGCCGGGGCGGGGATTGTAGGGTCCGTAATTCTCAATCGCGCGGGGATCGCATTAGCGGCGTGGACGGATTGCGCAACTTCGATATCGGCGCTTTCTTCGTTCGCGCGGTGGACGAAGTCACGCGTTCGGACGCGCTGCTGGTGGGGTTGGCGCTGGTCGCGGGGCTGTCGATTTTGGCCCTCGCCATGCAGCTCCATCGCCGGCTGGAGGAGCTGTCGCGCATCCAGTCGCGGCTGGAGGAGCGCGAGCAACGCTTCCGCGATTTCGCCGAGACGACCGCCGACTGGTTCTGGGAACAGGATAAGCATCTGCGCTTCACCTGGTTCTCGACCGGCGGGCAGGACCCATGGGGCTTGGGCCTTGCCAAGCAATACGGCATGCGGATCGAGGAAACGCCGTTGATGGGGGTGAGCGACGCCCAGTTGAAGGCGCATCTGGCGTTGCTCGAACGGCGCGAACCGTTCCGCGATTTCACGTTCGAGCGCGTCGACCGGCTGGGGCGTCGGCAATTCTTCTCGGTCTCCGGCAAGCCCTTCTACGATTTCGACGGCAATTTCGCCGGCTATCGCGGCTCGGGCCGCGACCTGACGGCGGAGATGGAAGCGCGCCAAGCCTTGGCGCTCGCGCGCATTTCGGCCGAAGACAGCGAGCGCACCTTGCGCGACGGCATCGAATCCTTGCGCGACGGTTTCTTGATGCTCGACGCCACGGGCCGCGTGATTTTGTGGAACAAGCGCTACGCCGAGATGTTCCCCTATGTCGACGGCAAGCTCGAACCCGGCATGCTGGGCTTCGATCTGATGATGCTGCACGCGAGTTCGCCGATCTACGACATTCCCGCCAACGCGCGCGAATCCTGGTCGATGACGGCACTTGCACGCCTCAACAACGGCGCACGCTACGAGCGCACGCTGGGCGACGGGCGCACGATCCGCGTGATCGGCATTCCGTCCCATCACGGCGGGCAAATCCATATTCTGCAGGATGTGACGGCCGAGCATCGCATCACGCAAGCCTTGCGCAACGCCAAGGAAGCCGCCGAGGCCGCCAACGAAGCCAAGTCGAACTTCCTGGCGACGATGAGCCACGAGGTGCGCACGCCGATCAACGGCGTCATGGGCATGGCGGGCTTGCTCAACGACACCGAACTCGACCCCACGCAGCGCCGTTATGTCGACGCGATCCGCGACGCGTCGGAAGCGTTGTTGCAGATCATCAACGACGTGCTCGATTTCTCGAAACTCGAAGCCGGCCGCTTGGAGTTCGAAGATCTGCCCTTCGATCCGCGTGCGCTGGTGCGCGCGACGGTCGATATCGTGCAGCCGCGCGCGCGCGCCAAGGGCTTGGTGCTGGAATGGAGTTCGGCCGACGACGTGCCGCCGCGCTTGGTCGGCGATGCCGGCCGTTTGCGCCAAGTGCTGCTGAACCTTCTGTCGAACGCGGTGAAATTCACCGAGCGCGGGCGCGTGGATGTGGAAATGTCCGCGCGGCCCGAGGCGGACGGCCGCAGCCGCTTGATCGTGCGCGTGATCGATACGGGCATCGGCATCGCGTCCGATCGTTTGCCGCTGCTGTTCCGCGAATTCGAACAGCTCGACGGGTCGATCGCGCGCCGCTTCGGCGGTACGGGCTTGGGGCTTGCGATCAGCAAGCGCCTCGTCGCGCGCATGGGCGGCGATGTGCGCGCGGATTCGAAACCCGGCCAGGGCAGCGTTTTCTCCTTCGCCGTGCCCTTGCGCTTGGCGGCGGAAGAACGCCACGACGCCGCGCGCAAGGATGTCGATTGGACGCGCGAATTCACGGCCGTCGCCGCCGGGTTCGGCCGCCCGGTGCGCGTGCTGGTCGCCGAGGACAATCAAACCAACCGCATGATCGTCGAGGCGATGCTGGAACCGCTGGGCGTGGAGATCGGCACCGCCGAAAACGGTCTGGAAGCGATCGAAGCGCAGCGCGGTAAGGCGTTCGATTTGATCCTGATGGACGTCAACATGCCCGAGATGGACGGGTATGGGGCGACGCAGGCAATTCGCGCGATGCAGGGAATCGCCGGGCGGGTGCCGATCGTCGCGGTCACCGCCAACGCGTTCGAAAGCGACCGCGAGAAGGCGTTGGAGGCCGGGATGACCGATTATATTTCCAAGCCCTTCCGCAAGACCGCCTTGCTGCGCGCGATGACGCTGGCGCTGGCCCCGGCGGCGTCCGGCCGGCCCGACGCGGCGCAATAAGTCACTCGCGGAAACAGCAACGCCCTAGCGAAGCGGCCCCGGGCGCCCTACATAGGGCCGATGCGACGTCGTTCCCAGCCTTCCGATCCGCTCAATGTTCCCGGTGTCGATCCGACGCAAGACGTGGGGATGATCCGCCGCCTGCTGCCGTATCTTTGGCCCAAGGACCGGCCGGAGATCCGCCTGCGCGTGGCGATCGCCTTGGTGATGCTGGTCGGCGCCAAGCTCGCCACCGTGACCGTGCCGATCTTCTATAAGCGCGCGGTCGATGCGCTGTCGGGCGCGGGTGGGGCGGAGATCGTGGTGCCCATCGCCATCGTCATGGCCTACGGCGCCGCGCGCGTGATGTCGCAACTCTTCACCGAAATGCGCGAGATCGTGTTCGCGCGCGTGGCGCATCAAGCGATGCACCAAGTGGCGCTGGAAACCTTCCAGCATCTTCATCGCCTGTCGCTGCGCTTCCATCTCGATCGGCAGACCGGGGGCCTCAACCGCGCCATCGAGCGCGGGACGGCCGGCATCGAAAACCTGCTGCACTTCCTGATCTTCCAGATCATTCCGACGATCCTTGAAATCGCGATGGTCTGCGGCATTTTGTGGTGGCTTTACGATTGGCGTTTCGCCGCCGTGACGCTCGTCACCATCGGGCTTTATGTTTCCTACACTTTCGCGATCACGGCGTGGCGCTTGCGCTATCGGCGCAAGATGCTGGAAGCCGAAGGCGAGGCTTCGACCAAGGCGATCGACTCCCTGCTGAACTACGAGACGGTCAAATATTTCGGCAACGAGGCGCATGAGGCGCGGCGCTTCGACGTGTCCTTAGACTCCTATGAACGCGCGGCGATCCTGTCGAAGACCTCGCTGTCGCTGCTCAACGTCGGCCAGGGCTTCACCATCGCGATCGGCCTGACGGCGGTGATGCTGCTCGCCGCGTCGGAAGTCGCGGCCGGCCGCATGACCGTCGGCGGCTTCGTGCTGGTCAACGCCTATCTCATCCAGCTTTATCTGCCGCTCAATTTTCTCGGCATGGTCTATCGCGAAGTACGCCAGGCGCTGATCGATATGAGCTCGATGTTCCGCCTGCTGCATGCGCGCGAGGAAATCGTCGACAAGCCCGGCGCGCCCGCGTTGCGCGTCGAAGGGGCGCGTCTGCGCTTCGAGCATGTCGGCTTCGGCTACGATCCGCGCCGCTCGATCCTGCACGGCGTGGATTTCGAGGTCGAGCCCGGCCACATGATCGCCATCGTCGGCGCTTCCGGTGCGGGCAAGTCGACGATCTCGCGTCTGCTGTTCCGCTTCTACGACGTCGATAGCGGGCGCATCCTGATCGACGGTCAGGACATCCGCGACGTGACGCAAGCTTCCTTGCGCGCCGCCATCGGCATCGTTCCCCAGGACACGGTGCTGTTCAACGACACGATCGGCTACAACATCGCCTATGGCCGTCCCGATGCGTCGCAGGACGAAGTGATCGCAGCGGCCAAGCTCGCGCGCATCCATGATTTCGTCATGTCGCTGCCCGACGGCTACGAATCCCGGGTCGGCGAGCGCGGCTTGAAGCTCTCGGGCGGCGAGCGTCAGCGCGTGTCGATCGCGCGCACGATCCTGAAGCGGCCCAAGCTGCTGGTGTTCGACGAGGCGACGTCCGCGCTCGATACGCGCACCGAAAAGGAAATCCAGGAATCGCTGCGCCAGATTTCGGCCGGCACGACGACGCTGACCATCGCGCATCGCCTATCGACCGTGGTCGACGCCGATCAGATCGTCGTGCTCGACAAGGGCCGCGTCGCCGAACGCGGGCGCCATACCGAGTTGTTGGCGCTCGGCGGTCTCTACGCGCAGATGTGGCGCCGCCAGGTCGAGGTGCAGGAAGCCGAGATCCGCGCCGAAGCCGCGCGCCTCGCGGAGAAGGTTTAGAGCGCCATCACGAAGCTATCGAGATCGGGTTCCTTGGCGATCAGCTTGGAAGCCGCCAGGAATTCGGCGAAGCGCTTGTAGCGCGCGCGATCGAGGGCGGCGGGCGTATGCGCCCAGCGCGGCAGGGTCGATTTCCAGGCGCGGCGGTTCAATTCGTTGTCGAGCTGCGTGCGGCCTTTCAAGAACAGCTTCCACGCTTCGTCGGGATTGTTGACGCAGTATTGGGCGCCGCGCTCCACCGCGTCGAGGAAGCCGCGCAAGGCGGGGTCTTTGGCTTTCGCGCGTTCGCGGTTGACGACGAAGATCAAGCCGTCATGCAGCGGAATGCCGTGTTCCTCCAGGAAGAAGGCGCGACCCGGCCGGCCTTCGAGGTCGAGCTGATGCAGCTCGAAATTCCTGAGCGCGCCGATCACGCCTTCGACGCGCCCCGCGAGCAAGGCGGGCGACAGCGAGAAATTGACGTTGATCAGCTGCACGTCGTCGATCGACACGTTGGCCGAGCTCAGCATCGCGCGCACCAGCGCGGTCTGAATGCCGGAGATCGAATAGCCGATCCGCTTGCCTTTGAAATCGGCGAGGCTGCGGATCGGCCCGTCGGCCAACGCCGTGATCGTCGACAACGGCGTGTCGATCAACGCACCGATACGCATCAGCGGAATATCCTGCACGGCCTGCAAGACCAGCGAATGTTGGTACGACACGGCAACGTCGCCACGCCCGGCGGCGACGAGGCGCGGCGGATCGTTGGGATCGGTCGGCGGGATGATTTTCGCGTCGAGACCCGCCTCGCGGAAATAGCCGAGTTCCTGTGCTGCCATGATCGGCCCGTGATTCGGATTGACGAACCAATCGAGCAGCACGGTGAACTCCTTGCCGGCTTGGGCGCGCACGATCGACGGCGCGGCGATCAAGGCGGCGGAAGCGGCGAGAAGGGCGCGGCGGGAGAGTTTCATCGGTCGATCCTTTTCGGGTCCCACGGAACAAGCGCCGTCATCAAGCGGTCGATGGCGGCGTAGAAAATCAGCGCGAAGGCGGCGAGCACGATCAGGGCGGCGAACACCAGATCGACGCGCATCTGCGCGTTGGATTGCAGCATGACGAAGCCAAGCCCCGCCGAGGCGCCGACCCATTCGCCGATCACGGCGCCGATGGGCGCAATCGCGGCGGCCACGCGAATGCCGGAGGCAAGCGCGGGCAGGGCGGCGGGAAAGCGCAGGCGCAGCAGGATCAGCGGTTTCGTTGCCCCCATCGTGCGCGCGAGATCGAGGAAACCCGCGTTGGTGCGCGCCAGCCCGTCATAGAACGCCGACGCGACCGGGAAGAAGATGATCAACGCCGCCGCCGCGATCTTCGACGCGATGCCGTAGCCGAGCCACAGCACCAGCAAGGGGGCTATGGCGAAAACCGGGATCGCTTGGCTCGCCACGATCAGCGGCAACATCCACACGCGCAACAGGCGCGACATCGCCAAGGCGAGCGCGCAGGAAAGCCCCGCGAGCAAGCCGACCAGCATGCCGAGCACGATTTCCAGGAACGTGATCGCGGCGTTTTCGGCGATGAAGCCCGCATTGTCGGCGAAGGCGGCGGCGACGCGCTGCGGTCCCGGCAGGATGTAATGCGGCACGCCGGTCGCGGCGACCAGCGCATACCAGAACGCGAAAAACCCGATCGCGATGACGAGGCCGCGAATCATGCGGCACCGTCCGCGATCTCGCCGATCAGCTTCGTTTCCATCGTCAGCAACGAAACGTCGTCGAGCGCGCGCGGCGTGGCGCCCGGCGGCGACAGCACGGGCCCGAGTTTCACCGGCCGTCCGGCGAGCACGCGGATATCGTGACCCAGGCGCAGCGCTTCGCGCGGGTCGTGCGTCACCAGCAGCACGGTGCGGCCGCGCAGCAGCGTCGCGGCGAGGTCTTGCAAGCGCCAGCGCGTGGGCGCGTCCAGCCCCGCGAAGGGCTCGTCCATCAGCACGACGTCTTGATCTTCGTAAAGCGTGCGGGCCAGTGCCACGCGCTGGCGCTGGCCGCCGGAAAGCTCGTGCGGGGCGGCATTCGCACGATCGCCAAGGCCGACTTGCGCCAAAAGATCGCGCGCCTTCGCAAGATCGGCTTTTTCGCCGCGCAAGCTGGCGCCCAGCGTCACATTGCCCAGCGCATCGAGCCAGGGGCAGAGCAGATCGTCCTGCGCCATCCAGGCAACGCGCGGCAGTTTCGGCGACACGGCCTCGGGGCCGACTTCGGCCAGGCCGGCGAACGCGCGCAGCAGCGTCGACTTGCCCACGCCCGACGGGCCCAGCAAACAGGTGAAGCGCCCGGCCGCGAAATCCGCGTCGAGATTTTCGAACAGCGGCGCGCCGTCATAGACCAAACGCGCGGAACGGAGATGGAGCGAAGGCGGTTTCCGCATTCCCTACGCCGGCATGACCCGGATCAGGTTAGACGGGTATGATCTCAGCCGACCCAGTGCCGGCACCCCGTGCGAACGCTTTGGCGTATACGCCGGGTTGACGGCGGACGCAAGGGGCACCAGCTTCTTCTTATGGCGTTGTTCATCGGCTCGGAGATCTATCGGCGCTCGCGCTACGGTTCGAACCACCCGCTGGCGATTCCGCGCGTGTCGACCTGCATCGATCTGTGCCGGATTCTGGGGTGGCTGCCGCCGGAGCGCTTTCTCGACAGCCCGATCGCGACGCCCGCGGAATTGGTCCGCTTTCATGATCCCGCCTATATCGACGCGCTGATCGCGGCGGAGGCCGCGCAAAGCGTCGACGACGCCACGTCGGAACGCCACAATATCGGGCGCGGCGGCAATCCGGTGTTCGGCGAGATTTTCCGCCGGCCCGCGACCGCCTGCGGCGCTTCGCTGGCGGCGGCCGAGCGCTTGGCGGCGGGTACGGCCACGCGCATCTACAGCCCGGCGGGCGGCACGCATCACGGGCGCAAGGATCAAGCCTCGGGCTTTTGCTATCTCAACGATCCCGTGCTGGCGATTTTGCGTTTGCTGGATCGCGGATTGACGCGCGTGGCCTATGTCGATCTCGACGCGCATCATTGCGACGGCGTGGAAGCGGCGTTGGCGGGCGAAGAACGCGTGCGGCTTTTCTCAATCCACGAGGCCGGGCGCTGGCCGAATACCGGCGCGGCACATGAAACGGCGGGCGGGATCGCGACGAATTTTCCCGTGCCCGCCGATTTGAACGATAGCGAGTTTGCACTACTGGTCGAAGATGCGATCCTGCCCGCACTCGCCGCGTTCAAGCCGCAAGCGATGATCGTGCAGGGCGGGGCGGATGCGCTGGCCGACGATCCGCTGTCGAATCTCGGCCTGTCGAATTTGGCGTTGTGGCGGGCGGGGGCGGCGTTGCTGTCGCTGGGCGTGCCGACGCTGATCACCGGCGGCGGCGGTTACAATCCGTGGAGTGTCGCGCGCGCCTGGACCGGTATGTGGGCGCAGGTGGCGGGGCACGACATTCCCGATCGTCTGCCGCCCGACGCCGAAGCGCTGCTCCGCGCACTCACTTGGCATCGGCGCAAGGATCAAACGCGGCCCGAGCATTGGTTCACGACCCTGGCCGACGAACCGCGCGACGGGCCGATACGCGCTGAAATACGCGCCCTCTTGGGCACGGCCCGCGCCGCGTGATAGGAATCACCGCCATGATGATCCAACGCCGTCTTTTCCTCGCCGGGCTTTCCGCGTTCGTCGCATCGCCCGTTCTCGCCCAGAACGCCGCCGGCGTGACCTTCGAGAAGGGGCCGCTGGAAATCGTCAGCGGCGGCAAGACGCATAAATTCACGGTCGAGTTCGCGGACAACGATCAGCGCCGCACGCTGGGCCTGATGTATCGCCGTCAGATGGCGGCCGATGCGGGCATGTTGTTCGACTTCAAGCGGGACTCGCCCGTCGCGATGTGGATGCGCAATACGCTGATCCCGCTCGACATGCTGTTCGCCGACAAGACCGGCTTGATCGTCCATATCCACGAGCGCGCCGTGCCGATGGACGAGACGACGATCGAATCGCGCGGCGTCGTGCGCGCGGTTCTGGAACTCAATGGCGGCACCGCGCAGCGCTTGGGGCTCAAGCCCGGCGACCGGATGGTCCACGCGATGTTCCCGAAGGGCTAGAGCGTGATTGGCGGGGAATGGATCATCTGCGCCGCGGGGATTTTGTGACGCAGGTAGGAGAAGGGCGCCGCGCGTAGTGGTTCTACGCGCCAGCCCTTCGACGCCCCTGCGGCGCAAAAGTACGCGGCCCTTCGGGTTGGGTTCCGGCTGGCGCCCGCTTTGTTGCGGTCCTCGCCGATAGAACCACTATCGGCTTCGGACCGCGCCGCGCGGATCGCACACGCCGGAAACCCAACGCAGACGATTCATTCCCCGCCAATCACGCTCTATGCGCCCTTCAGCGTCGCGATATCTTCCAGCACCAAGTGATAGACGCGGCCGGTGAAGAACTTCATCGCGGCCGCGATCTCGGTACGGACCGCTTGGCGCACGGGGCTGGCGAGGGCGGCATGCATCGCCGCCAGATCATCGAAATAAAGATCGAAAATCATATAGACCGGCGGCGCGCCGGCTTCCGACTCCGCGGGCTTGCGCAAGCGCACTTCGCGGATGCCGGGATAGCGCGTGATCGCGGGCAGGATCGAATTGCGGGCGAGCGTGTCGAAAGTCGCGCGATCGGCATCGGCGACGGTACCTTCGAGAACGGCGGAACGAACGATCAAGTTTAGCTCCTGTTACTTGCCGACTTCGCGCATGCCCGCTTCCAGCAAGCGGGCGACGGAATTTTCGGTCGCGGTCAGATGCGCGTCCATCAAGGCGATGGCGCGTTCGGCGTCGCGCTTCAAGACCGCGTCGGCGATCGCCGCGTGTTCGGCATGCGCGTCGCGGACTTCGGCGTTCTTCTCGCGATGGCGCAGCAGGCGCACCTTGCGATAGCGCTCCGAGTGATCGGCGAGCATGTTCCAGAAGCGCAATTGCCACGGCGAGCCGCAGGCCGCGATCAGCGCCGTGTGAAAGCGGCGATGCAGCGCTTCCCATTGCGCGGCGGTTTCGCGATCGCCGTCGGACGCGGGCAGGGCGCCGCGCGTCAGCAGATGCAGGCTCGCGACGATTTCCGCTTCCCATTGCGCGTCGCCGTGCGCGATCGACGCGGCCAAGCATAAACGTTCGATCTCGCGGCGCGTGGCCATCAGATCGCGCAATTCGGCGATCGATACGTCGCGCGCGCGCGAGCCGCGATTGGCTTCGCCTTCGACCAGGCTTTCGGTCGTCAGGCGCATCAGCGCTTCGCGGATCGGGGTCAGGCCCAGATCGTAGCGATCCTGCAGATCGGCCGCGCGCAGGCGCTCGCCGGGCATCACGTCGCCGTGAAGGATCTCGCGGCGAAGCACGCGATAGGCGCGCTCGGATTGGGATAGTTCGTCGATTTCTTCCATGACAGGCGTCATTTTTCGTATTGACTCTCGGATTTCATAAAATTAGCCTTTCTTCATACAAAGTCAAGTGCGCGAACGGCCTCGAACGCCGGTTCGCGTTTCGCGGCAGGGGGTTGCAGCATGGCGAAGGGTAGTGCAGCGCAATGGGCGCTGGCGACGGTCGAGGTCGGCGGGAAGCCGGTCGCGGTCTTGGAAGTCGGCGACAAGCTTTATCGCCTGGGGCCTTCTTTGGTCCGCGCGGGGCTCGCCGGGATCGAAACCGTCGCCGATGTTTTCGCCGATTGGGCCAAAACCCAAGCCGCCCTCGATAAGGCCGCGACGCTGGTCGATGCCGCCGATGCGGTAGCGCCGACGCGCCGTCTCGCCCCCTTGCTCTATCCCGGCAAGATCCTGTGCGCGGGCGCCAATTACTTCGACCACCTCGCCGAGATGGGCATGCCCGGCGCGAAGAAGGAAGATCAGCGTCTGTTCTTCTTCATGAAGCCGCCGCGCAACGCGATCGTGGGCGAGGGCGCGACCGTACATCAGCCGATCGGCACCAAAGCGTTCGATTGGGAAATCGAACTCGCCGCCGTGATCGGCAAGCGCGCGCGCAACGTGTCGGTCGAGGATGCGCTGTCGCATGTCGCGGGCTACACGGTGTCGATCGATTTCTCCGCGCGCGACCATAACCGCGCGCCCGAGACCTTCTACAAACTCGACTGGGTCGCCGGTAAGGCGAACGACACGTGCTGCCCCACGGGGCCGCGCTTCGTGCCCGCGTCGGCGATCGCCAACCCGCAGGATATCGGCTTGAAGCTGTGGGTGAACGGCGAGCTCAAGCAGAACGGCCGTTCGACCGACATGATCTTCTCGATCGCCGAACAGATTTCGACGGCGTCGAAGATCATGACGCTGGATCCGGGTGATCTGCTGCTGACCGGCACGCCCGCCGGCGTCGGCGTGCCCAAACAGACCTTCCTGAAGCCCGGCGACAAAGTCGACGCCGAGATCGAGACGATCGGCAAGCTGTCGGTCGTCATCCAAGAACCGCGCTGAACAAAACCATTCGAACAGAGAGGGGACAATCATGACGACGCGTCGTAACGTTCTCACCGCCGGCATGGCGCTCGCGGCTTCGGCCGCTTTCGCGCCGCGCGGCTTCGCCCAAGCCGGCGCCACGATCCGCATTTCGACCGCCGCACCGCCCAGCGACTTTTTGACCAAGTCGCTCGAAAGCATGAAGGCCGAACTCGACGCCGCGAATTCCGGCCTCAACGTCGCGGTCCATTCGGCCTCGACGCTGTTCCGCCAGGGCACGGAAGTGCAAGCACTCCAGCGCGGCAATCTCGAAATGAGCACGATGACGACGTTCGAGGTCGCCCAGCAGATCCCCGAGATGGGCTTCTTCAACCGCGGCTATCTGTTCAAGGATTACGCGCATATGCGCCGCGTGTTCGATGGGGCGCTCGGTGCGGAGTATCGCAAGATCGTCGCCGACAAGATGGGCATCGAAATCCTGTCGACGCATTATCTCGGCACGCGCCAAGTGTCGCTGCGCGCCAAGCGCGCGGTGAAGGGGCCGGCCGATCTCGCCGGAATCAAGCTGCGCATGCCGGCGGGTCCGGAATGGCTGCTGCTCGGCCGCACGCTGGGCGTCAGCCCGACGCCGATGGGCATGCCGGAAGTCTATCTGGCGCTGAAGACCGGCACGATCGACGGCCAGGAAAATCCGCTGTCGATCTTCAACGCCGCGAAGCTCTACGAAGTCAGCGAGCAGATCGTGCTGACCGCGCATATGATCCAGCCGGTGTTCTTCGCCATCGCGAAGCCGGTGTGGGACAAGCTGTCGGCCGCGCAGAAGACCGCGTTGCAAGCGGCGGCGAGCAAATGGGCGGTCGCGGGCAGCAACGACCGACTGGCGGACGAAGCGGGCATCGTCGACGCGATGAAAGCGAAGGGCTTGGCGGTCGATACGATCGACTTGGCGCCGTTCCGCGCCGCCGCCGACGGCGCCTATACGGGTGCGGACGCCACCAAGGCGTGGGACCTCGCCTGGCAGAAGCGCGTCGTCGAGGCCTGATCGGCGATGCAGCCGGCCGCGCAACACCACGACGAAACGGGCGGATCGGGTTGGTCCGCCCGGCTTCGGCGCCTTGCCGGCGCCGTGCCCGCCTTGATGTTCGCGGCGGTGTTCCTGATCTTCAATTACAAGATCATCACCCGCTATCTCGAACACGACGAAGCGGCGTGGTCCGAGGAAGTCTCGGTGATCCTGTTCATCTGGATCATCTTCTGGGCCAACGCCTTCGTCGTGCGCGACCGCGAGCAGATCACCTTCGATCTGGTCTACCGGCCCTTGCCCGACGGCGGCAAGCGCGTGCTGGCGATCCTGCGCGCATTGCTGATCGGCGGCATCTTCCTGTGGGCCGCGCCCGGATCGATCGACTACATCCTGTTCTTGTGGCGCGAGCGCACGCCCGTACTCGATCTGCGGCTCGACTGGCTCTACGCGTGTTTCGGCATTTTCCTGGTCGCGGTGATCGCGCGCAGCCTGTGGCAGCTCGTCCGGCTGCTCGGCCGCGATTGGCGCAAGAACATCTAGGCGGGGCGGGCGATGTCGGAAGGGCTTTGGGTTCTGCTGGGCGTCTTCACGCTCGCCGCCGTGCTGGCGGCGCCGCTGGGCATTTCGATGCTCGCGGCGGGCTTCGCGTACATGGTCGTCACGCGCCAGGATGTCGGCCTCGTCGTCGATCAGACGATGAATGGTCTCTATAATTCCTATCTGCTGATCGCCGTGCCGTTGTTCATCTTCGTCGCCAACGTGATGAACGCGAGCGGGGTCATCGAACGCTTGCTGCGCTTCGGCTCGTCGATGGTCGGGCATTTGCCCGGCGGTCTCGCGCAAGTCAACGTCGTCTCGAATTTGATCTTCTCAGGGATGAGCGGCTCGGCCGTCGCCGACGCGTCGGGCCCCGGCCTGATCGTCGCGCGGATGATGACCAAGAACGGCCGCTATCCGCGCGGTTTCGCGGCGGCGACGTCGGTCGTGTCGGCCACGCTCGGGCCGCTGATGCCGACCTCGATCCCGATGATCTTCTACGCGCTGATCGCCAACGCATCGGTCGGTGCGATGTTCCTGGGCGGACTGGTGCCCGCGGGTTTGATGGCGATGGCGTTGATGATCGTGATCGCGATCATCGCGCGACTGCGCAACTTCCCGCGCGAGGAGAAAGTCGCCTGGCGCGCGATGCCGGCGATCTTCGCTTCAGCACTCGCACCGCTCGCCTTGCCGGGCATTCTGCTGGGCCTGATCTATTCGGGCGTGACGACGCCGACCGAAGCCGCCGCCATCGCGGCGAGCTACGCGCTGATCCTCGCCTTCGTCGTCTACCGCACTTTGCGCCCCGCCCAGTTGCTGCATGTGATGGGCGAAACGGTGAAGGCGACGTCGATGATCACGCTGATCATGAGCGGCGCCTTCGTCTTCAACTACGCCGTCGCCAACGAAGGCGTGCCGCGCCTCATCCAGAACACGCTGCTCGCCTGGAACCTCACGCCGACGCAGTTCCTGCTGATCGTCGATGCGCTGATGCTGTTCCTGGCGATCGTGCTGGACGAGGTGACGATCCTGCTGGTGATCGTCCCGCTGATCGTGCCGGTGGCGCAGGGGCTCGGCATCGATCTCGTCCATTTCGGCATCGTCGTCGTGCTCAACATGATGGTCGGGCTGACGCTGCCGCCGCATGGGCTGCTGCTATTCGTCATGGCGGGGCTGACCGGCACGCCGCTGTCGGAGATCTTCCGCGAAGTGCCGCCCTTCATCGTGGCGATGCTCGGGATCGTGCTGCTCGTGACCTTCGTGCCCGATCTTGCGCTGTGGCTGCCGAAAATGGCCGGCCTGATCAAGCACTGAAGGGCAATCCAGCAGTTTGCGCTAAGCGGCCTCAGTATCTAACGCCGCCGCTCTCAGGCGGCTTTGATCTTCGCCAGGAAGTCGTCGAGTGCCGCGTTCAGCGAGCGGCTGTCATGCGCCAACGCGCTGACCGATCCCAGAACACGGTCAGCGGCTTCCTCGGTCTTCGTGCTGGAATCGGCGACACCCGCGACGTTCGTGGTGACTTGGCGCGTGCCCGACGCCGCTTGCTGGACGCTGCGCGAAATTTCCTGCGTGGCGCTGCCTTGCTCCTCGATCGCGGCGGCGATCGCCGTGGCGCCGCCGTCGATCCGGCGGATCGCTTCGACGATGGCGTTGATCGCCGCGACGGTCCGCTCGGTCGAGGATTGGATGTCCTGAACCTGGCGCGCGATATCCTCGGTCGCCTTGCCGGTTTGCGTCGCGAGGTTTTTGACCTCCGACGCCACCACGGCGAAGCCCTTGCCGGCGTCGCCCGCGCGCGCGGCTTCGATCGTGGCGTTGAGGGCGAGGAGATTGGTCTGCTCGGCGATTCCGGCGATCAGCTTGACGACCTCGCCGATTTCCTGCGCGCGCTGCGCAAGGTCGGTCACCAGCGTGTTCGTGCTGGCGGCTTGTTCGGCGGCTTCCTTGGCTTCCTTGGCGCTGGATTGGACGCGCGAGGAGATCTCGCCGATCGACGCGGTCAATTCCTCGGTCGCGGCGGCGACCGAATTGACGTTCTCGGTCGCTTCCTCGGCGGCCGACGCCACGCTCGACGCGTTGCGGCTCGACGACGTCGCGATCTCGCGCATCGCGTTGGCGGTGCCCGACAGATCGGCGGTCGACGCTTCGAGCTTGCCGGTCAGATTCTTCGCCACGGCGTCGAGATCGGCGCAAAGCTGGGCCAAGGCGGCGGCGCGTTTGACTTGCGCTTCGCGCTGGGCGGCTTGCTCGGCGCCCAAGCGCTCGGCGTTCGCCGCACTTTCGCGCAAGGCTTCCAGCGCGTCGGCGACGCTGCCGAATTCGTCGGCATGGCGCCATTTCGGCACCGGCGTGGCGTAGTCGCCGGCACCCAGGCGGCCGATCGCGGGGATCAGCGCCGCGAAGGCGGCGACCACGCGGGTGCGCACGGCGAACATCGCATAGGCGGCGAGCACCAGGACGAACGCCATCACCGCCGCCGAAATCGCGAAGGCAGTGACCGCGTCGGCGCGCATGGCCTCGGCGCGTTCGACCGCGAGGTCTTGGGCGATCGTGCCGATCGCCACGATTTTCTCGAACGGCGCGTTGCAGGCCGCGGTCCATTCCGCCGCCGGTGCGGCCGGCTGGCCGGAACCGAGATTGGCGAGCATCGTGTCCATCCGCGCGATCGAGGCGTTGGCGGCCTGCTGGGCGTCCTTGACGGCGCGGGCGAGGACGGGTGCCGCGCCGGGCGCCTTGACCAGATCGAGCAATTCGTCGAACCGGTTGGCGACGATGGCGCGATAGCCGCCGATCTCGCGATGCTGTTCGGGCGTCATCGCGGTTCCCGAAGCGACGGTCGGGCGCAGATACGAGCATTGGGAACCGAAATTCGCGCGGATCGACCAGCTCGTCAGCCGGAACTGCACGAGCTCGGCGAAGGTGGGGTCCGTGCCGCGCAAGGCCGTCGCCAAGCGGTCCGACGCTTGGTCGAACTTGGCCAGGATGGTGTCTGCCGCCGCGACCCAATCGTTGATGCCGGAGAGAGCGCGTTGCGCGCGCGGCTTGGCCGCCTCGCGGTCGACCGAAGCGCCGCGCGCGTCCATCGCCGCCATCAGGTCGCGCATCTCCGCGACGTCGCGCTCGGCGCCGGTCACGCCGGAATGGCGCATGGCGTCGATCGCCCGATCGACCCGCGCGGCGACCATCTGACGGATTTCGGCGATTTGGGATTTGGGATCGTCTTGCGTCTGCAGGGAAGTGGCGACCGCGCCGCGCTGCTGGCGCAACGGCGACAACGCTTCGAAGATCGCGCGATCGGCTTGGGTCAACGCCGTGACGGTGCCGCTGCTCAGAAAGCGCGTGGTCGCGCTCCAGATGTCTCCGGCATTCACGTAGATCAGCGCCAAGGTGAGGGCGCCGAACAGCGCCATGATGCGGTTGGAAACCGAATTCGTGCGGGCGGACGCCATGATGCCTTCTCCGAGTTCGCGGATGATCGCCGGGTGTCGACGCCTCCTTTTTCGCGGGAAGGTCTTAAAAAGATATTGCTGTGCGGTGTGAATATTCGACTGAATGCGGCATGCGCGGCGATGGCGGCGCGCGGATTCACCGAATAACCGTGACGCCGCAGATGGTTGCCACCGAAGCCAAGCCCGTGTAGGGAAGGGGCCCGGGGAAACGGTGTGTAGCTCAGCCTGGTAGAGCGCTTGCTTTGGGAGCAAGAAGTCGCGAGTTCGAATCCCGCCACACCGACCCGGATTGCCGCCTAAAGTCCGCGCCAGATTTCCGGATTGAGATTGTCCGCGTCGTAGCGCGCCAAAGCCGAATTCGGCATCGGCCGCGATTGACCGCCCATCAAAATCGCCTGGATCTGGCGTGCGCGCCGCATTGCCGGCGTCGTGTAATTCGCGTTCTCCAGGAAATCCCACAACACGGCCGAATTGGCGTTTGCGTTGAACCCGGCGGCGAAACTGGCGTTCGAGACGAACGCCTCGATCAGGCAGGCATTTAGCCAATTGCCGATCGTGCCGACGGTCAGCGTTTCGTAGCGTTCGAGGGCGGGGATCAGCAACTCATCCGGCATCGTCGCCGTACCGGCCATGATCGCATCCAATGTCCGGCCGAGTGCGTCGATCATCGCGCCGCGCCGTCCCGCCGCCCTTGCGATCCGCGCAAAGGTCATCGCGCGCGAGAAGCCGGGCCGCGCCGTATAGGCGATCTTGGCGAGGCGTTCGGCCTCCAGCAAATCGGCGACGCGCAGCGGCAATGGCCGATCGATGTGGCGCGCGCGTTCGAAGCGCGCGATCGCCTCGACATATTCGCGTGCCGCCGGCGCTTGCGGCGCGCTTAAATTCAGTGCGACGGCCGGGTTCAGCGCCAGGATCGCGATGCGCGATCGGGCAAGGGCGACGAACGGGGCGGGATCGCCGAGCGGCTCGGCTTGCATCATTTCCTCGACCAGCTTGCCTTCGGCGGCGAGAATTTTCGCGCGGCGGGGCAGCGCGCCGAAGCCGTAGGCGAGAAACGGGTCGGCATCGGGCGCGTCCAGGTCGAGCGGCACCAGCGCGTTCGGGCCGGGCAACAAGGCGTAGAGCGCGAAACCCTGCGCGATCAACTCGTGCATCGGCGCCAGATTGCGCGTGGTGTCGGCGTTCACGATCTCGCTCATGACCAGCGGCGCATGGCGCGCCAAAGCGTTGCGCGCGCCCTTCAGCGCGTCCGCTTCGCCGCCTTCGAGATCGAGTTTCAGGAAATCCCACGTGTCCCAGCCCAACCCGGCGATTTCGTCGTCGAGTGTCACCACCGGCACGTCGAGCGTGCCGCCTTCGGCCAAGCGCGCATTCTCCGAATGGCCGGAAATATCGAAACGCGCCGTGCCGGTCGCGGCCCCCAGCGCCACGCGGCGGTGATGCACGCGCGCCGACAATCCGTTCAGCGCGATGGCGCGCGCACCGCGATCGGCGATCGGCGGGTTAGGTTCGAAGGCCAGGATCTCGGCGCCCGCGCGCGCCAAGGTCAACGTATAGACGCCGAGATTGGCGCCGCCATCGACCGCGCGCCAGCCCGGCCGGACCAGGGACCGCATGAAGGCGAACTCGTCTTCGAACCAGGTCTCGCGCTCCAACAGGATGATCGTCGAGGTCGATGTCTTCTCGCGCGGACATATCGCGACGGAGCCGTCGGTCAAACGCAACGCGTATTCGTCGTCGCGCACGGGATCGGCGGACGGCGGCGGCGGGGCATCGGCGGCAAAGGCGGCGGCACGCGCGGCGAAACGCGCGGGATCTCTGGCCCAAACGGGATGGCCCGCATGGCGTTCGATCGCGATCGAAGCACCAGGTGCGGTTTGTCCCTGGAACGCGTCGCCGGCGAGAACGAGAACCGGCGAAGCGATCTCCTTCCACAGATGGCGATAATCTCGGCCATCGGTCTTACGTCGATGCGGATCGTAGCCGGTGAAGGCTTCGAACGCCGCGAGCGCCGGATGGTCGGGCGCAAGACCAACCATCGCGCCGGCGGCGTATTCGGCGATGCCGGGATATTCGCCGGGCGAGAAAACGGGATCGTCGAGCAACAAGGCGCGGACGATCGAGGGCCGCGTGCGCGCGATCAGTGCCGCCACGACGGCGCCCAGCGAGATGCCGTAGATCGTGATCGGCGTGCCCGCGAAATCCCGCGCGCACAACGCACCCAGAATATGCGCCAGCCGTTCCGGCGTGGCGGTCGGCGACGGCGCTTCGCCGTTCGTCCCCGGTTGATCGAAGGCGACGACGGAAAAATGCCGCGCGAACGCCGCGATCAGCGGCGAAACGATGTCGATATTGCCCATCGTTCCGGGCACGAGAAGCAAAGGCGGCAATCCCAATGCGGTTTCGAAACGCGCGCAGACCAGCGCCGTGCCGTCCAAATCGACGGTAAAATTACGTCGATTCATCTCGGCGCATCCGCCGACAGCGCCGCGATCATATCCGCGCGCGCGGCGCGCACGGCGACGTAGTTCGCGTTCTCGAAATCCTCGTCGGCCAGCGAATAATCAGCGAAGCGCACGCCCGATGGGCCGGCCTTGCCGACGCGATAGCCGAGATTCGTCAGCATGAAATGGAAGTCGATCAACAGCCGGTGGGTCAGGATGTTGACGCGGCCATATTCGAATTGCAGCGCCTCGATCCGGCCTTCGTTCAACATCGCGCCGAACCCGTCGAAGACGAGATGTTCCGCACCCTCGACGTCGATTTTCGCGTAGTCGATGCGCGCCACACCGTTCGCGGCGGCGTAGCCGTCGGCGCGGCGCACCGGGCAACGCACGATTCGCGACGGGGCGGCATGCGGAAACGGCGCGATCGAAGCGAGCTCGTCGAACCCGGCATAGATATTGATGTCGATCTCGCCGTCTATATGGGCAAGGCCGAACGGGTTCGCGCGCACGCGTGGCTCGTTCGCGAAACGCGCCGCGTAGTGATTGAACGTGTCGGGTACGACCTCGAACCCATGCACCGCGCAATCGGGCCAATGGGCGAGAGCCGCCGCCGTCCAATTGCCGCGATTGGCGCCGATATCGAACGCCACGCGCAAACCCAGCGGGGCGAGGGCGCGCACGATGCGCGCTTCGCCGGAGATTTCCAACGCGGCCCCCTTCGCGGGCGGCGGCGGGGCAAGGCGTGCGGCGCGCCCGAACAACCGCGCGAGATCGGCCAATTCGCCGTTATCGGCGCGCGCGGCCAAAGCACGCGCCGCGTTCTCGAAATCGGCGTCGGGGGCGGCGGCGCCCAAGGCGAGCGCGAGGGCGCGGCGGCGCAGTTCGGCGAGGTCGTCGGTCATGATCCACCAAGTATCGCGTGGCGCGCGAAGGCGCGATAGGCGCGTTCGAGGCGGCGCATCCATCGTGCTTCGTCCACGAGCGCGGAATGCTTCATCCGTTCCGGCAATTCGGCGCGCAAGGCGTTGCGCCACGCGACGTCGGCGGCGAGATCGGCGGCGACGCGCACGTAATCGCCGACATTCGCGGCGCGGCAGCGTTCGAGGCCGAGCGGGGCGAGGATCGCGCCGCTCCAGCGCGACATCATCGTGTCGCCGGTCAGCGACACGACCGGCACGCCCATCGACAACGCCTCGAACGTGCTGGTCGAACCGTTGAACGGGAACGGGTCGAGCACCACATCGACGCCGTCATACGACGCGAGATGCGCGGCGAGATCGGCGACATAGGGGCGCACCGCGACGCGCGCGGGATCGATGCCGGCCTTGGCGAAATGCGCCTGGAAGCGCTGGCGGATTTCCGGTTCGTCCATCGCGCGCGCATGGCCCAGCAGCAGCGTGGCCCCTTCGACCGCGCGCAAAACTTGCGCCCAGGTTTCCAGTGTGCGGCCGTTGAGCTTGGTCGGGTTGGAGAACGACGCGAACACGATCGGCGCGGTCGCCGCGCGCGGCGCCAATGCTTGCGCCTCGGCGAGCCAGGGATGGATGTAGAGATTGGGCAGGCGCATCACGCGCTCGGCATAGAACTCGCCGCCATGCCGGGGAACCAGGTTCCGGTCGGCGATCAGATAATTGATCGCGGCGATGCCGCTTGTCGCCGCATCGAACAGGCTGACCTGGACGGGGGCGGCACGCCGCCAGGCGAGGCCCAGGCGGTTTTCGTCGAAATGGCCGGCGACATGCACCAGGATGTCGATGCCGTCGCGGCGCACGATTTCCGCAAGCTCCGCGTCGGGCCGGGCGGCGAGATGGTGCCAGCCATCGGCCATCGCGGCGAATTCGCGCGACACGTCGTCCTCGCCGAAGGCGAGATTGTAGCCATAGATCGCGAAGCGCTCGCGGTCGGCGGCGCGGAACAAGGGCCGCATCGAGCGCGCGACCGGATGCCCGCGGAAATCCGACGAGACATAGCCGACGCGGATTTTCTCGCCCGTCTTACGCACCCACGGGGCGGACGGCGCAATCGCGCCGTCGCGCATCGCCTCGGCGAAATCCAGATGCAGCGCCTTGCGCCGATCGAGCGTCAGATCTGGGTCGTAGAGCGACACGGCGATGCGATTTTTGAATGCGCGCAAGCGGCCGAGCTTCGCGGCGGCGGCGAATAACGCATCGGCGGTCGCGTAATCGTCGAACAGCGGCAGCAGCGTGCCGAGCAGATCGCAAGCGGCGGCGATGCGCTCGCGGCGCACAATGTCGAGCGCGGCGGCTTGTTCGCCCAGAACGCGCGCGACATCGCCCAGGCGTGCATCGGGTGCGGCACCGATCATGTTGCGCAAGGCGCGGCTCAGCACCGCGATCGCGGCGGCGGGCTTGCCCTGCAGATTGGCGAGCTGGCCTTGCGCCATGTCGACGCGCGGATCGTTCGCCGGCGCATGGCGGCGCATCGCGTCGAGCGCTTCTTGCGCCGAAGCCGCATCGTTGCCCGTGCAGTACGCGGCGATCAGGCTCGCCCAGGCGTCGAGATGGCCGGGGGCGATCTCCAAGCATTTCTTGTAGGCGGCGATGGCGCCCGATGAATCGCCCGCGACGAAAAGCAACGTCGCGAGGGCGAGGTGATGGTCGGGGGCGGCGGGATCGAGTGCGATGGCTTGGCGCACATGATCGAGCCCGCCGCGCAGATCGCCGTTATTGGCGAGCAACGTGCCGAGTGCGAAATGGGCGCCGCCATGACCCGGCTCGCGCGTCGTCGCATCCCGGTAATGGCGCATCGCCGCCGCGCGGTCGCCCGCGAATTCGGCGATTTGGCCCAGCCCCATGGGGCCGAGCGCGGAGGCGGGCGCGATTTCCGCCACGCGGGTATAGGCGCGGGCGGCGTCTTGCGGGCGGTTCACCCGGCGCAGAACGGTGCCCAAATGCAGCCAGGCGCCGGCGAAGGCGGGCTGCAACGCGACCGCGCGTTCGAGCGGCGCCACCGCATCGCCGTCGCGCCCGCGCTGATGCAGCGTCAGTCCCAGCAGGTTCAGCGCGTCGACATTGTCCGGTTGCAGGGCCAAAACCTGCTCGTAAAAACGCGCGGCGCCGTCGACATCGCCGGCGCGATGACGGTCGAGTGCGGCGTTGAGCAGGGCGGGCGCGTCCATAACCGCCAGTATGGACATGATTCGGAATGATTCTCATAATGCCGCGCGATGGCGAACGCAGACTCCGACGCGCTCTATACGGGCAAGAAGATCCTGGTCACGGGCGCCACGGGGCTATACGGCCGCAATCTCATTCCGCGACTTTTGGCCAAGGGCGCGCGCGTGCGCGCCGTCGCAAGGCGCGATCCCGCGATCGGCTTCGGGCCGGATGTGGAATTCGTCGCGGGCGATTTGAAGGAGCCAAGCTTCGCGCGCCAAGCCGTCGCCGGGTGCGACGGGCTGTTCCATATGGCGGGCACGCGCGGCTCGATCGGCATTCAGATCAAGCGCGCGGCGGAGATGCTGCACGACAACACGCTGTCCTGTTTCAACGCGCTGAACGCGGCGCGCGAAGCGGGCGTGGCGCGCGTGGTTTACGTATCGACCGTGTCGGTCTATCCGCCCGGCGAGCGTTACGTGGAAGACCAAGCATGGTCGGCCAATCCGCATCCCGGCAACGAATTCGTCGCTTGGTCGAAGCGCATGGCCGAAAAACTGATCGAAGCCTTCGAGGTGCAATACGGCGCTAAGAATTTCGCCATCCTGCGCCCGGTGAACACGTTCGGGCCGTGGGACGATTTCAATCCGCAAACCGCCTTGGTCGTGCCCGCGTTGATCGGCCGGGCCCTGGGCGGCGAAAATCCGTTGACCGTGTGGGGCGACGGCACGGCGGTGCGCGATTTCCTTTACGTCGAGGATGCGGTCGACGGTTTGCTCGCGGGCTACGCGCGCGGGCTGGGCCAGGGGCCGATCAACCTCGGCAGCGGACGCGGCTATTCGGTTGCCGAGGTCGTCGCGGCGGTGCTGCGCCACGGGGCACCGGACACGCGCGTGCGTTGGGACGTGGACAAGCCAGCCGGCGAGGCGCGCAAAGTCGCCGACACCGCGCGCGCCGAAAAAATCCTCGGCTTCACGCCCAAGATCGGGCTGGAGGAAGGGATCGCGCGCACGATCGCCTGGTATCGCGCGCGCGACTGACCCTCAATCGTCGAGGCCCGGTGTCGTCAGCATCGGCGCATCGGCGACTTCCACCAAATGCGCGCGCTCGAAGCCGTTGAACGCGGTGCGCAGCGCCGCCCCATAGGCGCCGAGCTGGCCGATTTCGATCCAATCGCCTTCCGCGATATCGGCGGGCAACGGGAAGGGCCCGGCCATCCGATCGGCGGAATCGCAGGTCGGGCCGAAGAATTCGAAATCGCGGATGGGGGCGTCCGACGCGCGAAGGCAACGCACCGGAAAGCGGAAGCCGGGATAGCCCGCATCCGACAACGACCCATAGATGCCGTCGTTGAGATAGAGCATGCTCCCGCGCCGCGCTTGCACCTGCACGATCACCGAACCGCCGCCGGCGACCAACGCGCGGCCGGGCTCCGCCCAAAGCTTCGCACCGCGCAAATTGGCTGCGTTGTCGCGCGCGGCCTCGATCTCGGCGAAGAAGGCGCCAAGCTCCGGCACTTCGATATCGGGATAGGTCACGGGGAAGCCGCCGCCCACGTCGAGCAGATCGACGCGCACGCAAGCTTCGCCCGCCACGCGATCGGCCAATGCGATGGCGCGCGCATAGGCGGCCGGATCGACGCATTGCGAGCCGACATGGAACGAGATCCCGAGCGCGCGCGCGAGCGGGCGCGCGCGGCGCAGCAACGCCACCGCCGCGTCGAATTCCGCGCCGAATTTTCCGGACAGGTCATAGCGCGCACCGCCCTTGGGCAGTGCCAAGCGCACGACGAGCGTCAACTCGCCCGGCTTCGCCTTGGTCTCGGCGAGCAGCTTGTCGAGTTCGGCGTCCGCGTCGAGCACGAAGTCGCGCACCGCATGACGCGCGTAAGCCTCGCGGATCGCCGCACGCGCGCGCACCGGGTGCATATAGGCGATATGCGCGTCCGTCCCGAACATCGAGCGCACGAGCGCGATCTCGGCGGGCGAGGCGCAATCGAAATGGCGCACGCCGCCGTCCCACAACGCGCGCAGCACGCGCGGATCGGCGTTGCACTTCACCGCGTACAGAACGTCGCCGGGGAAGCCGGCCACGAAACGGCCCGCGGCCTTGCGCAAGGTTGCCGGGCGCAAGGCGTGCACCGGCTCCTGCGGCTTTTCGCGCGCGATCACCGCGTCGACATTCGGCAACTCGGCCGGAACGGGCAAAGGCTGGACGACGCTTCGTCGCTTCAACGGCGAGACGGCGATACGCAGATTGGACAAGGCCATGGTCGGCATCCTCACAAGCAAACGCGCCTGGAAAGGACGGAATTCCAACGGATGCGTTGCCGGAGGGTTGAAGAACCCCCGAGGTCGATCGCGGCGAAATCCCGTTCCCCCCGGGGCGCAAACCCCGAAAGGACGCGTGACGTCGTTGCTTGACCTCGAGCGCCGGTGGTCGAGAGGCGTGGAGGTTCTTCGCGAACTTCCCGCCCTGCCTCTTAGCGCTGCCTCGTGGGCCTGGGGCACGTGCGACTTGCGTCGACACTGTTATGTGATCCGATTGGCTTCGGATTCAAGCGACATCGACGCGTGCGACGTGTCCGCAGGAATGCAGCGGACGCATGTCATTTTTCAGCCGCAATTCAGCGGACCGCGACGAGCGCCAAATATTCCCAAACGATCGTCGCGGCGGCGAGCGAGGTGATCTCCGCGTGATCGTAGGCGGGGGCGACTTCCATCACATCCATGCCGATCCAGTCGATGCCGCCCAGTGCGCGCAAGATCGCCTGGGTTTGCCATGTGGCGAGGCCGCCGATCTCCGGCGTGCCGGTCCCCGGCGCGAAGGCAGGGTCGAGCGCGTCAATATCGAACGACAGATAGGCGGGCGCATCGCCCAGCACGCGGCGGATTTCGCCCGCGACGAAAGCGGGCCCGCGCGCATGGACGGTTTGCGCGTCGAGGATCGTCACACCCTTGCCGATCGTCCAATCCCACACTTCGGGATCGGCCGGGCTGCGGATGCCGATTTGGATCATCCGGGCGGGATCGACCAAGCCTTCCTCGATCGCGCGATAGAAGACCGAGCCATGGCCCAGCGCCTGGCCGAAGCTGGTCGGCCAGGTGTCGATATGCGCGTCGAAATGGGCGAGGGCCACGGGCTTGCCCAGGCGTTTGCGCAATGCGCGCAGCAGCGGCAGCGTGGCGCCGTGATCGCCGCCCAGCGCCAGCAAATGGCCGATCTTGGCGGCCTGCGCTTCGATCTTGGCGTAGCTCGCCGCGATATCGCCAAGGGCGATGTCGAAATTGCCGATATCGGCCAAATCGAGCGACGCGGGGTCGAGGCGCGAATTGGGATGCGCGCCGTCGCGCAGCATCACGGAGGCGGCGCGAATGCCCGCCGGTCCGAAACGCGCACCCGCGCGGTTGGTCGTGCCGAGATCGAAGGGAATGCCGGCGACGCAAAACTTGGCACCGGGCGCGCGGTTTTCGAGCCCGAGGAAACCATGCGGCAAAGCGAAAGTGGGCGGGAGGACGGCCATCGGGCGAATCTAGTCATTACGCGCCGACTTCGCCACCCCGTCACAAAACGTTGAAGTAGAGCGGCCCGCCGATCGACGCGCGCAGATCGTCCGGCACGTGGCGCAGCCGCACATCGGCAAGGCGGCCGAGATAGCCGCATTCCGACACGAGATCGTAACGCCCTTCGGGCGGCAGATCGGCGCCGCGCCGGGGTTCGAGCACCACGGCGTAGCGCGGGCCTTTGCCGTCCGGCTTCAGATGGAACGAGCGCGCGCCATAGGCGACGCAATGCTTGATGCGGATACGGATCGGCGCCGCTTTCGGCCCGGCGAGGGTCGCCGGAAAGCCGCGCGCGGCGACGAAGCCCAGGAAATTCTGCGTGGGATGCAAGGGGCGCCAAGCGTGTCCGCCGGGCAATCTGGCGTTCGGCGCCACGACCACGGGCGGGGCGAGGGCATGCGGCTTGTCGTCGAGCGCCGCGCGTTTCTTCGAGCCGGACTTGCCCATGCCGCATCCCCGATGTTTCGTTTTGGTGAAAAGAACGGATATTTTTCTCTGAATAAGATCGTATGCTATTGGTTGAAAGATAAAGATTCAAGGAATATCGATAAAACATAGATCGCGGCCGGAACCGGTCCGGTTGTCCCTTGCCGATAAGAGTTGCCTTCGGGCGCGGGCGACGCCATGTTTCGGGGCGCCGGGGCCGGTCCCGGCGATTCAGCCGTTTCACGAGCCAAAACCGCCATGAGCAAGCCCGCGCGCATCTACCGCCCGTCCAAAAACGCCATGCAATCGGGCAAGGCGAAGACCCTGAATTGGGTTTTGGAGTTCGAGCCGGGGGCGGCCAAGCGCGTCGATCCGCTGATGGGCTGGTCGGGCTCGCCCGATACCGACGGCCAGATCCGTCTGGTTTTCGACACCCAGGACGAAGCCTTGTCCTACGCCCAGCGCCATGGAATCGCCTATGAAGTGGCCGTTCCGCACGCCTCGCGCGTCAGACCCAAGAGCTACGCGGATAATTTCAAATACGACCGCGTTCGCTGATTTTTCGCCGACGGCCGGACCCCGTAGCTCAGCCGGATAGAGCACTTGCCTTCTAAGCAAGTGGTCGCAGGTTCGAATCCTGCCGGGGTCGCCATCGGACGCCGGTAACCCCCCACCGGTCCCGTGAAGTTGATATTTCTCGGGTTTTGACGCAATTTCCCGCGTCGAACATGGTGACTTTGCCGCCCAAAGAGACGCCCGAGACGCGTCAACGCACGTTGGAGATCTTCGCCGCCGCGATCGAGCGCGTGTCGGGCGGGACGACCGACGCGTCGCGCGCCGCGCGTTTGGCGTCTGAATCGGGCGATCGCATGGATATCGCCAACGCCAAGCGGCAATTCGACAAGCTGTCCGGCACCGAACGGCGCGAGATCGGCCGCGTCGCCAAGGATCTGGCCGAGGAAATGCGCGCGGGCGCCAAAGTCGTCCAAATCGTCGAGAATTTGGCGGCCGACGAGGAATTCAGCCTCGAAGTGATCTGGCCGCGTTAGTGGCCTCGCTCGAACAAGCCCTGGCGCTGCATCAGGCCGGAAGGCTGGACGAGGCCGCCGCGATTTACGCGGCCCTGATCGCGGCCGATCCCAACGCCATCGACGCGCTGAATCTGTCGGGCCAGATCGATTTGGCATATCGCCGTTTCGACGCGGCCTTGGCGAAGTTCGTGCGCGCGCGAAGCCTGGCCCCCGGTTTCGCCGATGCCTGGATGAACGAAGGCAATGCGCTGCGCGGCGCCGGGCGGCCAACCGAGGCGCTGGCGGCCCTCGAACAAGCCGCGACGCTCGCCCCCGGTCATGCGCTGATCTTGTGCAATCGCGGCCTCGCGAAGCTCGATCTGGGCGATGCGGATGGTGCCGTCGCCGACATCGCGGCGGCCGATGCGGCGATGCCCGGCGTCAAAGCCTTGCGCGAAAATCTCGGCGTGGCGCTGAAAGCCGCGAACCGGCCGATGGCGGCCTTGTCGGTGTTCGTCGCGAACGATTCACCCGGGGCGGCGGCGAGCGTGCGCCAGGATCTGCTCGATCACGCCGGTGCCATGACCGATTACGCGACGGCGCTGGCGCGCGAACCGGGCCGGCCCGAAATCGAAAGCAATCGGCTGTTCACCGCGAATTACGATCCGGCGATGGACAGCGCCGCCATCAAGACGCTTTACGCCGCATGGGGCAACGCGCGCGCGCGGCCGCCGATCGCGTCGACGCAAGATCTTTCGCCCGAGCGGCGCTTGCGCATCGGTTTCGTGTCGGGCGATTTCCGCCGGCACTCGGCGCGGCATTTCCTGTGGCCGCTGCTCGAACATTTCCCGCGCGATGATGCGACGCTGATCGCCTTCGCGACCGATCCGGGCGCCGGCGACGATTGGACGCGGCGCTATCGCGGCGCGTTCGACGAATGGCATGCGATCGGCGAACTGGACGACGATGCGGCCGCCGCTTCGATCGTCGCGGCCAAGATCGACGTGCTGGTCGATCTGTCGGGCCATAGTCAGGGAAACCGTTTGGGCGTTTTCGCGCGCAAAGCGGCACCGGTGCAGGCGACGTGGCTTGGCTATGGCGGCACGACGGGGCTTGCCGCGATCGATTGGTATATCGGCGACGAGCGGCTTGTTCCGCCGGGGGCTGAATCGGCGTTCGTCGAGCGCGTTTGGCGTTTGCCCCGCACGGCCTTCGTCTATGCGCCGCAGGATGCGATGCCCGCATGCGGGCCCGCACCGATGACCGCAAAGGGCTATCCGACCTTCGGCTGTTTCAGCCGCACCGTGCGCTACAACGAGCGTTGTCTGCGCCTCTGGGCGCGCGTGCTGGCGGCGATCCCAAACGCACGCCTCGTGCTCAACGCGCTGGTCTTCGGCGAAAGCGAGACGCGTGCGCTTTTCCAACGCCGTTTCGCCGAATGGGGCGGGGATGCTTCACGTCTCGATCTGATCGCCACCGCGCCACAGCCGGTCACCTGGGCCGCGTATGGCGATATCGACGTCGCCCTCGATCCGTTTCCGCATAACGCGGGGGCGACGACGTTCGAAGCGTTGTGGATGGGCGTGCCGGTCCTGTCGAAGCGCGACCGCGCACCGTTGGGGCGGTTCGGGGATTCGATCCTGGGCGCTTGCAGCCTGGGCGATTGGGTGGTGGACGGCGACGACGCGTTCGTTGCGCGCGCGGTTGCCGCCGTTGCCGATCCGGCGGCGCTGGATGCGCTGCGCCAAGGCATGCGCGCGCGGGTCGCGAACTCGGCCTTGGGCGACGCCAAAGCGTACGCGCACGACTTCGCCGCCGCGTTGCGCGGCATGTGGCGAATGAAATGCGAGGCGCGCGCCTAAATCAGGCGAAGATGTCGATCGGCTTGGCGGCCGAGGCCGTCGGCTTCTGCGTGGGCGGCGTGCCGAACACGCGCGCGACGGTGCGGTTCTCGTCGTTCGACAACACGATATCGACGAACACGCGGAACGAATTATCGAACAAGCCGATATTCTGGGAATAGGGCGAGGGCGGCAGGCTCGGCGCCTGACGGCCTTCGCCGCTGCGCTGATTCTGCGCTTGGGCCTGTTCGGCCAAGGCGGCGGCTTGGTCCTGCTGCTGGCGGATCTTGGCAGTGGCGGCCGAACCGAGCGCCGGGGCGTCCGGCGCACGCGCAGAGTCGCTCACGACGCCCGGTTGGGAAACCGGCGCCGGGCGGGCGAGACCCGGGAAGGTCGTCGTCGCTGCGAGAGGCGGCAAAGCCACCATTTCTTGGTCCCTCTGCAACGGTCGCTGCGCCACGAAAGTGGTGTTTGCGACCAGAAAAGACGCAATTCGAGCCCCTTTTCCTGATTACCAATATATGCTTAACGCCAGAGCGTTGCAATATGCGGAATTCAGCCCCGGTTCAGATGCCTAAAAATTAATACAAATCAAATGCCTGCGGATAAATTCTAATCTTTCGCGCGATCCTTTTTGCGCATTAACCTTGTAAAGATTTCGACATCCGGCGCCAAAAAATGCTGCGCGCGTGACTCCATCGCCCGGTAGCGCGCGAGGGCCTCGTGGCCCAAGGCCGTCACCTCGGCCCCGCCGCCGCGCCGCCCGCCGGCCCCGGCGGTCACCAGCGGTTCGCGGAACGCGTCGTTCATCTCCGACACCAGCAACCAGGCGCGGCGATAGGACATGTCCATCTCGCGCGCGGCGGCCGAGATCGAGCCCGTGCGCGCGATCGCGTCGAGCAGATCGGCTTTGCCCGGCCCGATCGCGATCGCCGAGCCGAGCAGGATGCGCAAGCGCGGCTTGGGTTCAGCCGCCATAGAGCTTGTCCGGATCGACAAGGACCGGCTTGTCGATGACGAGGGCCCCGTCGCGCACGACGCGGAAGAAGCAATCGCGCCGCCCGGTATGGCAGGCGACCCCGGTTTGATCGACGCGCACGAGCACGGCATCGCCGTCGCAATCGACGCGGAACTCGACCAGACGCTGCGTCTGGCCCGAGCTTTCGCCCTTGCGCCACAGCTTCATGCGGCTGCGCGACCAATAGCAGACCGTGCCCGTCGTCAGCGTTTCCTCGACCGCCGCGCGATTCATATACGCGACCATCAAGATCTCGCCCGTGTCGTGCTGCTGGGCGATGGCGACGACCAGACCCGTGGCGTCGAACGCGATCTCGGCCAGGATGGGGGCGAGATCGGGCGCGCTCATTTCGCGCCTTTGGCGGCCGCGCGCAAACGCGCGAAGCCCTTGTCGAGATCGGCGATCAGATCGGCGGGATCTTCGAGCCCGGCATGCACGCGCAACAACGGGCCGGGACCGGCCCATTTGTTCACGGTGCGGATCGTGTCGACCTTGCTGGGCAGCATCAGGCTTTCGAACCCGCCCCACGAAGCGCCCATACCGAAATGTTCGAGATGATCGACGAACGCGGCGAGCGCAGCGCGCGGTGTTTCCTTCAGCACGAAGGAGAACAAGCCCGACGCGCCCTTGAAGTCGCGCTTCCAGAATTCGTGGCCGGGGCACGAGGGCAGGGCCGGATGCAGCACGCGATCGACTTCCGGCTGTTGCGCCAGCCAATTGGCGAGCTTCAATCCCGTTTCGTAGTGGCGCGGCAAGCGAACGCCCAACGTGCGAAGGCCGCGCAAGGCGAGATAGACGTCGTCCGGCCCGACGGCCGCACCCAGATCGTCCACGCCCGCGCGGACGGTTTGGTAAAGGCGTTCTTCGCGGATCGAGACGATGCCGAGCATCACGTCGGAATGGCCGCAGATATATTTGGTGCCGGCCTGGATCGTCACGTCGACGCCGAAATCGAACGGGCGGAAATAGAAGGGCGTGGCCCAGGTATTGTCGATCGCGGTGGCGACACCCTTGGCTTGGCACGCGGCGGCGATCGCGGGCACGTCCTGCATCTCGAAGGTCAGCGAGCCGGGTGACTCGAGCAAGCACAACTTCGTGTTGGGCTTTATGAGATCGGCGATGCCGGCCCCGATCGCCGGATCGTAATAGGTCGTCTCGACGCCGTAGCGCTTGAGGATGCCGTTACAATAATGCCGCGACGGCGCGTAGGCCGTGTCGACGCACAACACGTGGTCGCCCGCCTTGGTGAAGGCCATCAGCACGGCGAGGATCGCGGCCGCCCCCGAACCCACCGCGAAGGATGCGTAGCC
Organism: Tagaea sp.; assembly: GCA_965228135.1. Lineage (GTDB taxonomy): Bacteria > Pseudomonadota > Alphaproteobacteria > CACIAM-22H2 > CACIAM-22H2 > Tagaea. The sequence continues at coordinate 707,231 of OZ245798.1, read as the reverse complement.
GCCGTCGAGCTCGGCCATCGCGTCGGTCAACGCGAAGGTCGTCGGCGTGCCGTAACGGCCATAGCGCATCTGGTTTTTGGTCTTGGTTTTCTGGGCCGCTTCCAGCGCGTCGAGCGTCGGGAACAGGATCGTCGACGCGTGATAGACGGGCGGATTGACGACGCCGAAATTGGCGTGCGGATCGCGGCCCAGCGAGGTGAGCTTGGTGTCGGTTTTCATGCGCGTCTGGCTCGTTTCAGTGTCCGGATTTCACGGGCGATACGCGCACTATAGCGCCGCCTTTCTATAGGGGGGCTTTCGATTTTTCGTATCGATACAAACCATTTGAGGGGGGTATAGAGCGCGTGCTAGCGTGGCGCTTCCTGACGGGTAACGAGTGATTGTTTCAAACGACCTCGGCCGGCAGGGAGGACACGATTCAATTGGAAACCAGCGCCCCATTCCCGGGGCGCCGAAGGGAGATTGGTTCATGAAAGCTCTTGCCAGCGCCATCGCTGTGGCGGCCCTTGCCGTCGCCGCATTGCCGGCCCAAGCCCAACAAGGTTCGGGCTCGCCGACCCTCGACGCCGTCAAGGCGCGCGGTCAGTTGATCTGCGGCGCGAACGGTTCGGTGGCCGGTTTCGGCATGCCCAACGCGCGCGGCGAATGGACGGGTCTCGACGTCGATGTGTGCCGTGCGGTCGCCGCGGCCGTGTTCGGCGACGCGACGAAGGTCCGCTACGTCGCCACGACGGCGCAGCAGCGCTTCACGGCGTTGCAGTCGGGCGAAGTGGACCTGCTGGTCCGCAACACGACCTGGACGCTGTCGCGCGACACGTCGCTCGGCCTCGATTTCCTCGCGACGAACTTCTATGACGGCCAGGGCTTCATCGTGAAGAAGTCGGCCAACATCAAGTCGGCCAAGGAACTCGACGGCGCCACGATCTGCGTGCAGCCCGGCACCACGACCGAGTTGAACCTCGCGGATTACTTCCGCGCCAACAAGATCAAGTTCACCCCGGTCGTCATCGAGCGTCTGGAAGAGAACATCGCCGCCTATCTCGCGGGCCGTTGCGATTCGTTCACGACCGACGTGTCGGGCCTCGCCTCGATCCGCGCCGCGAACACGCCGGTCCCCGCCGACCACGTGATCCTGCCAGAAGTGATCTCGAAGGAGCCTCTCGGGCCGGCCGTGCGTCACGGCGACGCCAAGTGGGGCGATATCGTGAAGTGGGCGTTCTTCGCTTCGCTCGAAGCCGAAGAGCTTGGCCTCACCTCGGCGAATATCGACTCGCAGTTGACGTCGACCAACCCGTCGATCCAGCGCTTCGTCGGCGCCACGGGCGGTCTGGGCCAGATGCTCGGCCTCGACAACAAGTGGGCCTACAACATCGTCAAGCAGGTCGGTAACTACGCCGAGCAGTACGAACGCAACATCGTGCCGCTGGGCATCGATCGCGGCATCAACCGCCTGTGGACGCAAGGCGGCCTGATGTACTCGCCGCCGATCCGCTAAACGGCTGCGACGGTTTCCGGACGGGGTGGTTCGCCGCCCCGTCCGGCCCGGTTTTTGAATACCTTCCGGCCGCGCTATTCCGCCATAAGAGCGGGACTTGCGGCATACGGAAGACGCCAAAGCGCCGATACGGCACGCGGCGGGTGTTGAGACGAACAGGTCAGCAAAAAGGAGAGGGGCATGGCCGATATTGCGGCGAGCTCCGGGGCACGCGGAAAACAGGCGATTCGGCTGTCGCTGAACGACCCCACATTCCGCGCCATTTTCTGGCAGGTCGTGGTCGTCGGTCTTATCGGGCTGATCCTTTGGTATCTGATCTCCAACACGCTCCATAATCTCGAAGTCCGCAAGATCGCGACCGGCTGGGGCTTTTTGAGCCGCGAAGCCGGCTTCGCCATCGGCGAAACGCCGATCGAATACAGCCCCGAGAACAGCTACGGCCGCGCCATCGTCGTCGGCATGGTCAACACGCTGCGCGTCGCCGTCATCGGCATCGTGCTCGCGACGATCCTGGGCACCTTCATCGGCATCGGCCGGTTGTCGAAGAACTGGCTCATTGCGAAAGTCTGCTCGGTCTATGTCGAGTTCATGCGCAACCTGCCGCTGCTCGTGCAGCTGTTCTTCTGGTGGGCGCTGTTCCAAGACGCATTCCCCGGCCCGCGCCAGGCGCTGGAGCCGATCACCGGTTTCTTCTTCTCCAATCGCGGCATCAAAATGCCGATCCCGGCCGAGCATTGGATCCATGCGTGGATGGGATTGGCGGCGTTGATCGGCATCGTGGCCTCGATCTTCATGCGGCGCTGGGCTGCCGCGCGCCAAGCCGCGACCGGCGAGCAGTTTCCGGCCTTTCGGGCGACGCTGGGCCTGATCTTGGGCCTGCCGTTCGTCGTGTGGCTGATCGGCGGCGCGCCGGTGGCGATGGATTGGCCGGCCTTGCGCGGCTTCAACTTCTCCGGCGGTTTGACCCTGACGCCGGAATTCGCGGCGTTGCTGGTCGGGCTCGTCACCTACACCGCGGGCTTCATCGCCGAAATCGTGCGCGCGGGCATCTTGGCCGTGCCCAACGGTCAGACGGAAGCCGCGTCGGCGCTGGGCATTCGCCGGGGCAAGATGCTGCAACTCGTCATCCTGCCGCAGGCGCTGCGCGTCATCGTGCCGCCGATGACCAGCCAATATCTGAACCTGACCAAGAACTCGTCGCTGGCGGTGGCGATCGGTTATCCCGATCTCGTCTCCATCGCCAACACGACGCTCAACCAAACCGGGCAGGCGATCGAAGGCATCACCATCATCATGGCCTCGTATCTGACGGTCTCGCTGTCGATCTCGCTGTTCATGAATTGGTATAACAAACGCATCGCCTTCAAGGAGCGCTGAGCATGGCCGGAATTCCCGCTTCCGCCGGCCTCAACCCGCCGGCCGCCCCGAACAAAACCGTCGAGTGGTTGAAGGCCAACCTGTTCTCGGGCTGGTTCAACACGGCGCTGACGCTCGTCGTCTTCTACGTCATCGCGCGCACGCTGTTCGGCTTCGTGCCGTGGGGCATCGTCAACGCGGTGTGGATCGGCACGCCGGAGGAATGCAAGGCCGTCAAAGGCGTCGGCGCGTGCTGGGCGTTTTTCCCCGAGAAGTGGCGCTTCATCCTGTTCGCCACCTATCCCTATGACGAGCAATGGCGGCCCGCACTCGCCTGCGCGATCTTCCTGTTCCTTTACGGTTTCAGCGCCATGCGCCGGAACTGGAACTCGAACCTGTTTTACATCTGGGGCGGCGGGCTGCTCGCCATCGCCATCCTGATGTGGGGCGGGATTCTGGGGCTGTCCTACGTGTCGAACGAGCGGTGGGGCGGGCTGGTGCTCACCCTCATCCTCGCGACCTTCGGCATCGCACTCGCGTTCCCGCTGGCGATCCTGCTCGCACTCGGCCGCCGCTCCGACATGCCGGCGATCAAGACGATCTGCATCGCCTTCATCGAATTGGTGCGCGGCGTGCCGCTGATCTCCGTGCTGTTCATGGCGTCGGTGATGTTCCCGCTGTTCCTGCCGGAAGGGATCTCGATCGACAAGCTGCTGCGCGCCCAGGTCGGCATCATCCTGTTCGCCGCCGCGTATTTGGCCGAAGTCGTCCGCGCCGGTTTGCAGGCGCTGCCCAAGGGCCAGTACGAAGCGGCCGACGCGCTGGGTCTGTCCTATTGGCAGGCGATGCGCATGATCATCCTGCCGCAAGCGCTGCGCTTGGTCATTCCGCCGACCGTCAACACCTTCATCGGGCTGTTCAAGGACACCTCGCTGGTCCTGATCATCGGCCTGCTGGATATCCTGAACGCCGCCAAGACCGCCGCCGCCGATCCGCTTTGGCGCGGCTACGGTCCTGAGGTATATTTCGGGGTGTCGCTGCTGTATTTCGTGTTCTGCTTCGCGATGTCGAAATACAGCCAGAAAGTCGAAACCGAGTTCAATCGCCACAAGCATCGCTAAGGGAGCTACGTCAGATGTCCGCGACCGCCGCCGCCGCCCAGGATTCGGGCCAGCCGATCATCAAGCTCTCGAAGCTGAACAAGTGGTACGGGGATTTCCACGTCCTCAAGAACATCGACTTCGAGGTCTATAAGGGCCAGAAGATCGTCGTGTGCGGCCCGTCGGGTTCGGGCAAGTCGACGATGATCCGCTGCATCAACCGCCTGGAGGAGCATCAGCAGGGCTCGCTGGTCGTCGACGGGATCGAGCTCACCAACGACCTCAAGAACATCGAAGCGATCCGCCTCGAAGTCGGCATGGTGTTCCAGCATTTCAACCTGTTCCCGCATCTGACGGTGCTGGAAAATCTGACGCTGGCGCCGATCTGGGTGCGCAAGGTGCCCAAGGCCGAGGCCGAGGAAATCGCGATGCATTTCCTCAAGCGCGTGCGTATCCCCGAGCAGGCGAACAAATACCCGGGCCAGCTCTCCGGCGGTCAGCAGCAGCGCGTGGCGATCGCGCGCTCGCTGTGCATGAAGCCGAAGATCATGCTGTTCGACGAGCCGACCTCCGCCCTCGACCCCGAAATGGTCAAGGAAGTGCTCGACACCATGGTCGAACTGGCGCGCGAAGGCATGACGATGATTTGCGTGACCCACGAAATGGGTTTCGCCAAGGCCGTCGCCGACGCGGTCGTGTTCATGGACAAGGGCGAAATCGTCGAGGCCAACGAGCCGCATGAATTCTTCGCCAATCCGCAGAACGAGCGCACCAAGCTGTTCCTGTCGCAGATCCTGAATCACTAAGGATCGCGCCGCACCAAAGCGAAAACCCCCGGACGTAAATCCGGGGGTTTTTGTTTGGAAAGTATAAAGTTGACGCTGTATTCGATAAGGCAATAGCCTTACTGTGGGTTGAAATACCCATAAGGGAGGGCTTATGCCGGACATCAAACTAAAGATCGAGGATCTTGTTCTCGATCATGAAAATCCGCGGATTCCGGCTGCTGTTGGGCAGCAAGACGCGCTGCAGAAAGTTATACGGGATCAGAAGGGTAAGCTCGTTGTGCTCGCTGAAAGTATTGTCGAGCATGGCCTAAACCCGATGGACCGCCTTCTAGTGCTTAGGCTCAATCAGAAGCCTGAACGATTCATTTCCCTTGAAGGAAACCGGCGTATCGCCGTGTTTAAAATTCTGACCAATCCAGCCGTTATGAGCGGGCTTGATATGCCGAGCTCTATGAAGCGGTCATTTGAAAGTCTGGCCAAGAAGTTCAAGAAGGCTACGGTTGAGCCTATCTCGTGTTTCGAAATGGGGGCCCGGAGTGCAGCTAAGTACTGGCTCGATCTGCGCCACAACATTGGGCACGATGGCGCGGGTACTGAGGATTGGAAGTCGCTAGCAAAAAGAAGAGCCGAAGGCACCGCACCTGTAGTCCTACAAGCTCTTGATTTGGTCACAGAGCGCGCCGGCCTATCGGCTGACGAGCGCAACACCATCACCGAGTCATTCCCTACATCGACTCTAGAGCGCCTTTTGGAGAATCAGTCTGTGCGGCGCGAACTAGGTCTTGAGGTGAAAGACGGCATCTTAACGACTAAGTTGCCGGCCGATGAAGTGGCGAAGCCTCTGAAGAAAATCGTTCTCGATCTAGCTTCGAAGCGAGTTCGAGTTAATCGACTCATGAAAACTGACGACATGCTGGATTATCTTCGAACAGATTTGGGCAAGGTCTACCTGCCCGACATGTCGAAAACACGCAAAACAGAGCGTGCTCTCGGGCAGATACCTGTCAGTGAATTCTCAAAGGTTCGCTCCAGAGGCCGCCGAAAGCTCGACCCGAGCGACCGCAAGGAAGTTGTTCCGCGAAACTGCAAGCTAAACGTTACGCAAAACAGGATCGCGGACATCTATAAGGAGCTTCGAACTTTGAAGCTCGACAACGCACCAAATTCGATCGCAGTTCTATTGCGTGTATTCCTGGAATTGTCCGTAGACTATTTCCTACTAAAACACGGCAGCACTTTGGACTTTACGCCGCCGGGCGCGCCTCGGGCGAGATGGAAAACATTGGACTCGAAGTTGGCCGAGGTAGTGAACATGATGGTAAGCAACGGCGTGTCGCAAGCGAAGTTCAAGGCGATTAGCCATGCAGTCACCGCGAAGAGCAGTCCGATGAACACCGATCTTCTGCATAACTACGTTCACGACCAGTACCAGACGCCGACACCTCGGGATTTAGTTGCAGCATGGAATCATGCTCAGCCACTTTTTGAGAGTATCTGGCCATGAGGATTTCGAGCGAAGGTGCTCCGCGAAGACTGATTCATTTTACGCCGCTTCGTTATCCTGGCGGTAAGGCAAAGCTAGCGGCATATATAAAGCAACTAATCCGCAACAATAAGCTCGATGATGGCGAGTATGTCGAGCCCTATGCCGGGGGAGCAGGCATCGCTCTTGAGTTGCTACTGCAAGAGTATGTATCGTTGATCCGAATTAATGATGTTAGCCATCATGTCTATTCGTTCTGGAAAAGTGTACTGAACGATACTGATGAATTGTGCCGCCGAATCAAGAATACACGCCTGACCGTCGCATCTTGGGATCGCCAAAAGAGAATTTTTTCTAATCCCAAAGATCATGACTATCTCACTGTTGGATTCTCCACGTTTTTCCTGAATCGCACCAATAGGTCGGGCATCCTCAACGGCGGGGTAATCGGCGGTCGCGATCAAACAGGGCCTTGGAAAATTGATGCACGCTATAATGCAGACGAGCTAATTTTTCGTATCGAATCAATTGCGAAGATGAAGAGCCGAATTAAGCTCACGCACAGCGATGCCGTTACTTTTCTACGGCGCGGAGCTAAGACGTGGCCGAAAAAATCTTTGATCTATTTAGACCCGCCATATTTCGAGCAGGGGCGTGAGCTTTACTACGACTACTATAAGCCGGAAGACCACGCGGATGTCGCTACTGTCGTAAGCGAGAATTTGACCGATCGCTTTTGGATTGTTTCTTATGACAATGTACCGGAAATCAGGAGGTTATACGGCGACTTCCGGCGCATGACCTACAATGTGAGATATACGGCGCGGGACCGCTACGAAGGAAAAGAGGTAATGTTCTTCTCCGATAAGCTTGCAGTTCCCGACTTAGTCGGCCCAGTGCAGCAGATCGGAAAGCTCAAAATGGCTGCCTAAGTCTTTTTGTTTGTGCGTCACGCCGGGCCGGTGGCGACCGGCGGGCCGTCGGGCAGGCCCCATTCCGACCACGAGCCGTCATAGATCGCGACGTCTTTGGCGCCGATCAGATGCAGTCCGAAGGCGAGGCCGCAAGCGGTGACGCCCGACCCGCACGTCGTGGCGATCGGCTTCGTCACGTCGATGCCGGCGGCGGCGTAAAGCTTGGCGAGATCGTCCGCCGATTTGAGCTGCTTGGTGGCGGGATCGACGAGCTCCGACATCGGCAGATTGCGCGAGCCCGGAATATGCCCGCCGCGCAAACCCGCGCGCGGCTCGGGTGCGGTGCCTTCGAAGCGGCCCGCGGCGCGCGCGTCCAAAACCTGCTCGGCCTTCGTCGCGATATTGGCGACGATCTGCGCTTTGGCGCGCACCAGGCCGGGGCGGAATTTCGCGACGAAGTTTCCGGCGGCGAGGGCGGGCGTGCCCGCCGCGGTCGGCCGGTTTTCGGCGAGCCATTTCGGTAAGCCGCCGTCGAGCAGCGCCACGTTGTCGTGGCCGAAGATGCGCAAGCTCCACCACACCCGCGCCGCCGATTGCCAGCCATAGGCGTCGTAGACGATGACGCGCGTCTCGGCGGAAATGCCGAGCTTGCGCATCTCCGCCTGGAACGCTTCGGGCGAGGGCAGCATATGCGGCAGGTCGGTCGTGTGATCCGAAATCCCGTCGATGTCGAAGAACGCGGCACCGGGAATATGCTGGGCGGCGAATTCCGCGCGCGCGTCGCGCTTGACCGTCGGCAGATGATACGTGCCGTCGAGCACGCGGATATTCTTGTCGCCCAGATTCGCCGCGAGCCAATCGGTCGAGACGAGGCTTTCGGGATGCGCGTAAGCCATCTTCGACCTCACTGGAACGGGGTGGGGACCGGAACCTTGGGCGCGTCCTTGTCGAGCCACGCAGGCACGGGCAGGTTCTTCGTGCGCAGGAATTCCGGGTTGTAGAGCTTGGACGCGTAGCGCGCCCCGCCGTCGCACAGGATGGTCACGATCGTGTGGCCGGGGCCGAGCGTCTTGGCCAGCGCGATCGCACCCGCGACGTTGATGCCCGACGACGCGCCCAGGAACAGACCTTCCTCCAGCAGCAGATCGAACACGATCTGCACGGCTTCGGCATCGGCGATGCGATAGGCGTGATCGACCTTCAAGCCTTCCAGATTGGCCGTGATGCGGCCTTGGCCGATCCCTTCGGTGATCGAGCCGCCTTCGGATTTGAGTTCGCCGGTCGTGAAATAGGAATGCAGCGCCGCGCCATGCGGATCGGCGAGGCCGATCTTGATCGACGGTTTCAGCGAACGCAGCCCCATCGCCGTGCCGGCGAGCGTGCCGCCGGAACCGACGGCGCAAATGAAGCCGTCGATCTTGCCCGCCGTCTGGCGGAAAATCTCGGGCGCCGTGGTTTCGATATGCGCCTGGCGGTTGGCGACGTTGTCGAACTGGTTGGCCCAAATGGCGCCGTTGGGATCGCTCTTGGCGATTTCCTCGGCCAGGCGCCCCGAGACCTTCACGTAGTTGTTCGGGTTCGCGTAGGGCACGGCGGGCACTTCGCGAAGCTCGGCGCCGATCAGGCGAAGATAATCCTTCTTCTCCTGGCTCTGCGTTTCGGGAATCACGATCACGCTGCGATAGCCGCGCGCATTGGCGACGAGGGCGATGCCGATGCCGGTATTGCCGGCGGTCCCTTCGACGATCGTGCCGCCCTTTTTCAGCAGGCCCTTCTTCTCGGCGTCGAGCACCATGAACAACGCCGGGCGGTCCTTGACCGAGCCGCCGGGATTCATGAACTCGGCCTTGCCGAAAATTTCGCAGCCGGTCATCTCGCTCGCCTTGCGCAGGCGGATGAGGGGCGTGTTGCCGATCGCGTCGACGAAGCCGTTCTTGATGTCGGTCAAATTCGTATCTCCTTGGTACCGAGCCATGTGGCGCGCAGGCGTGCGCGATTCAAGGCCAAAGCCTGCAATGCCAGCAGCGTGAAAGCGCTGCCCAACCGACGCCCGTCGAAGAAACTGGCATAGGCGTCGTCGAAATCCTCGACGAGAACGCGGATATCCTCGCCCTCATGGGCAAGGCCGTGGATACCGCCGGCCTCGCGCGCATCGACGCGGGCGACGTAGATATCGCAGCATTCGCTGGTGCCGCCGGGCGAGGCCATCGTCCGGCACGCGAATTCGATTTCCCGCACGTCGAGGCCGGTTTCTTCTTTGACCTCGCGCTTCACGACGTCGATCGGATCTTCGTCGGCCTTGCGCATGCCCGCGACGCATTCGACCATCCAGGGCGCTTCGCCGGCCGCGTAAGCGCCGATGCGGAATTGTTCGATCAGCACGAGTTGTTCGCGCACCGGATCGTAAAGAGCGGCCGCGACCGCATGGCCGCGTTCCATCAATTCGCGGCCGAGCGGTTCGCTCCACCCGCCCGCGAACAGGCGATGGCGCAGCCGGTATTCTTCGACTTTCAGGAATCCGCCATAGCGGCGTTCGCGTGCTAGGATTTCGACGTCGTCGCGATTCATGGCGGCGAGTTTAGTCCGAAGCCGCAGGGGAATGCCATGTCCGGTCCGGGGCCCGTTATCGTCAGCGAAAAAGGCGTCAAATACGCCAATAAAGTCGAGGCCTCGGGCCACGAATTGATCTGCGACGAGCCCGTCGTCGATGGCGGCGGCAATGCGGGGCCCCAGCCTTTCGAGTATGTGCTGGCGGGGTTGGGGGCGTGCACGTCGATGACCGTGCGGATGTATGCCGACCGCAAAGGCTGGGCGCTTAAAAACGTCAGCGTGCGCGTGACGATGGAGAAGATCGCGGCACCCGACGGCAAGGGCAAGATCGACCGGATCGTGCGCGCGATCACGCTCGACGGCGATCTCGACGCCGAACAGCGCGCGCGTATGATCCAAATCGCCGAGCACTGCCCGGTGCATAAATTCCTGCTCGGGCAGAAGGTCATCGAAACGGTCGAGGCTTAAGTCCCGATCCGCAGCGGATCGACGAGGCGCTTGAGGGTCGCGAGCACCGACAGCGGCACGATGGCGCTGGTCTTCGGGTTGTCGGGCGAGGGCAAGCCTTCGGTCGAGACCGAGAATTTCACGCAATCGGCGACGATGTCGAATTCGTGAACGTTGCGCGTCAGGCCGGGTTCGGCCCAGATTTCGACCTGCGTGCGATCGGGCCCGGGACCGGCGAGGCTCAACGCCGCCGCGACATTGACGTTGGCGGGGAATCCCTTCGCCGCTTCGCGCGCCGTGCCGGTGAAAATGCGCGTGGGCTTGTCGATCGCGTCGAGATCGATCTTGTTGGCGACGACATAGGGCGCGCCCGACCAACCTTTGGGCGGCTTGCGATTGCGCATCGTGGCACGCTCGATCCGCCCGAGCGACGCGGCCGCGACCGCATCGAGGGCGAGCAACGCGCCCGTCGCGACGATCAACTTCGCCCCGTTTCGTGCGGCGATATCGGCGAGATCCATATGATCGAGCAGTGCCGCGGCATTGACCGTGACCAGCGACTTGCCTTGCGCGAAGGCGGCGAGAGCGACGTCGCGCAAGGCCGCACCCGCCGCGCAATCGACCAGCAGATCGGCGTGTTGGGCGAGTTCGGCGACCGACATCACCGGTGTCACGATCGACTTGGCGCGCAAGGCGGCTTCGGCTTTGGCGATATCGCGCGCGGCCATGCCGGCCAAAGCCAGGCGCGGTTCGCCGGCGGCGAGACGGGCGGCGACGGCGGTGCCGATGGCGCCGGTGCCGACGATTCCGATTTTCAACGTGGGAGAAGGGCTGTTCATGCGCGGCGCAGTGGAGCGCAGGACAGGCTTTCGATCAAGGCTCGCTTTGCGGCATGATGCGTTTTCATCGCCGGAGCCGCAATCCATGCCCATTCCGCTACTCGTTATGTTGCCGTTGGAATCGAAATTCGTGCCGCAATTCGAAGCGGCGGGGTTCGCGCTGACTTTGGCCGCCGAGAATCACGCCGAAATGATCGCGACACGCGGCGCCGAATTTCGCGGCGTGTTGACCTTCGGCACGCTGGGTTTTTCCGCCGCCGATATCGCCCGCATGCCCAATCTGGAGATCATCTGCGCGATCGGTGCCGGTTACGAGAATATCGACCTCGCCGCGGCGCGTGCGCGCGGCATCGCCGTGACGCACGGGCCCGGCACCAACGTGACATCCGTCGCCGATCACGCGATGGCGCTGCTGATGGCGACGGCGCGCTTGATCGTGCCGGGCGACCGTGTGGCGCGCAGCGGCGATTGGGCGAAGGGCAATCAAATGCGCCCGACGGTCGCGGGCAAGAAGCTCGGCATTCTGGGCATGGGCCGGATCGGCGCCGCCATCGCCAAGCGCGGGGCGGGCGGCTTCGACATGCCGATCGGCTATCACAATCGCCGCCCGGTCGAGGGCGCGTCGGGCCGTTATTTCGCCAGCCTCGTGGCGCTCGCCGAATGGGCCGACTTCCTGGTCATCGCCTCGCCCGGGGGCCCGGCCACGCGCCATCTGGTGAACGCCGATGTGCTCGCCGCCCTGGGGCCGGAGGGCTATGTCGTCAACATCGCGCGCGGCAGCATCATCGACCAGGCCGCGTTGATCGATGCGTTGCGGACGAAAAAGATCGCCGGCGCGGGGCTCGACGTGCTCGATGGCGAACCGGCCGTGCCGCCCGAACTCGCGGCGTTGGAGAATGTCGTGCTCAGCCCCCATATCGCCGGGCGTTCGCCGGAATCCGAAGCGGCGATGGCCGGGCTGATGCTCGAGAACGTCACGGCGCATTTCGCGGGCAAGAAGCTCCTGACGCCGGTGCCGGACTGACGCGAGTCGTTCGCCGCAAGCCTTGCGGGCGCGGAATTTCGGCCGATTTCAGGCGTTTATCCATAACGCCAAGGGGATTTTTATGGCGCGGCCGCTGATGTATAAGAGGCGACCTTTTTCGAGGAGCAAACCCGCGTGCGATTCCGTTCCATTCTCGCCGGTACCGCTCTGGCGACGCTGCTGGGTGCGGGCGTCGCCATCGCCCAGAACGCCAACTGCCTGACCAACGACGAAGCCGTCGCGATCAAGGCGCGTATGCTGCAGACCGAGCTGATGGTCGCGACCTTGTCGTGCCGGCGCGCGATCAGCCACGAGGCCGCCTACAACAACTTCATCGACCGGCATTCGGCCGAGCTGCAACGCCATAATCGCGTGATCCAGCAGCATTTCGGCCGGACGGGCGGCAACGCCCAACGCCGCTACGACACCTTCACCACGGCGCTGGCCAACGACGCGTCGAACCGCTCGCTGGGCGCGGTCGATTTCTGCGAAACTTCGTACAAGCTGTTCGACGCGATCGCCGCGGTCGAGCGCGGTCGCCTCGGCGCCTATGTCGCGGCGCTGGGCAGCGAAGCGGGCATTCGTACGGGCGAGCAATGCGGCCGCGATCCGGCCATGCAGTTTGCGCTAGCGCGCTAACGCGCAAGCAGGCGTGACGAACGAAAAGGGCCGGTCGCAAGACCGGCCCTTTCTCTTTGGCGTATGCATTCACCAACGAAAAAGGGCCGGTCTTGCGACCGGCCCTGTTCCGTAGCGCCGTAAGGCGGGATCGTTACTGGAGAACGATCTCGACGCGGCGGTTCTGCGGCTCGCGCACGCCGTCGGCGGTGCGCACACGCAGTTCGCTTTCGCCGCGACCGATCGTGACGATCTGGTTCGCGGGGATGCCCTGGCGGACGAGCTCGTCGCGCACCGCGGCGGCGCGACGTTCCGACAGACGCTGGTTGTACTGCGGCGTGCCCGACGTATCCGTGTGGCCCGTCGCGGTGATGCGCGTGACGTTGCCCTGGCGGGACGCCGTCGCGGCCTGACCGATGATGCGGCTCGCTTCCGGCGTCAGGTTCGAACGATCGAAGTCGAAGAAGACGAGGAAGTTACGCTGGATCTGCGGGGCCGGCGCGGGTGCGGCGGCGGGCGCCGGCGCGGGGGCCGGGGCGGGCGCCGGTGCGGCGACGGGGGCGGGAGCCGGCGCGGCGGCCGGGGCCGGACGCGCGGGCGCACCGAACTCGTAACGCAAGCCGAGCATGACCGCGTGGATCATCGGGCGATCCGTTTCGTAGGAACGCGCGGTCGGCACCAGAGCGCGCAGGTTGGACGACGTGTCGAAGCTGGGCTTCTCGAAGGTCGACTTGAAGCGATAGTCGAGGGTCAGCTTGAGCTGCTCGGCGATCGGATAGGACGCACCCGCGATCAATTGGTAGCCGATCTTGTCGTCATGCGAGTCGATCAGCTTGCCGGTGACGGCGACGTTGTTGACCGTGCCGCTGGCGCTCGAATCCGCGTTAAAGCGCAGCCAGCCGAGGCCGACGCCGAGATACGGGGTGAAGGGCAGGCCCAGGTTGAAGTCGTACAGCGCGTTGCCCATCAGGCTGAAAGCCGAGGTGTCGCCGCTGACGGTACCGCCCGCCGCAACCGGCGCGCGCTTGATCTTGGACGAGCCGTAAGCGGCTTCGAGTTCCGTGCGCCAGCCATTGCCGTAGCCGTAGCCCAGCGCGGCGAGGATGTTGTAGCCGGTCTTGAATTCCGAGGTCGCGGCGAAATTGCCCGGCTTGTACGTGCCGTCCAAATCCTGGACGAACAACGCGCCGGCGCCACCGCCGACATAGAAGCCCGTCGTGTTCTGCGCGGCGGCGGGGGCAGCCAGCGCGATGACGGTCGCAGCGGTCATAAGGGCGGTGCGCAAGCGCATCTCGTGTTCCTCTTCTTTCGAAACCTAGAACCTAAAAATCTCTGCGTGACGACAGGGGGTGTCGACTCGCGTAACGATTATGTATCACAAACACTTGTTGGGACGCCCAAGGCAAAAACGGATCTCGGGATCTTCTTTGACGAGTGTGGCGCTGGTGCCACGCTCGAATTGCTGTGAAGGATGGCCCTTAAGCCATTATTCTATAACGATTTCGACCCGACGGTTGCGGGGTTCCTTCGTTTGATCCGGCGTCGGAACCAATAATTGCGTTTCCCCACGCCCGATCACGACAATCGCCGAGGCGGGAATCCCCTCGCGAACCAGCACGTCGCGCACGGCATTCGCCCGGCGGATCGACAGCGCCATGTTGTAGCGCGGGCTGCCCATCGTGTCGGTATGGCCGGTCGCGGTGATGCGCGTGAAGCTGCCTGATTTCGCGGAGTCCGCCGCCTGCACAAGGACCCGGTTCGCGTCGCCCGAGATGTCGGCCTTGTCGAAATCGAAGAACACGGTGAATTGGCGCGGGCCCGCGGTCGCGGCGGCGGGCGCCGGCATGGCGGGGGCTGGCGGCGCGGCGACGGGGGCGGCGGGCGCTTGGGCCGCTTGCGCGGGTTGCGCCGGGGAGGCGGGTGTCGCGAAGCTCCAACGCATGCCGACGAGAATGGCGTGATCGCGATAGGCGATCTTCGCCTTGTCGCCGGCCGACGTGCCGATCTCGGCCTTCTGCGTGGCGAGATAGCGATACGAAGCGCCGATCGCGACGTTGCGATCGATCAGATAATCCAGGCCCGCAATGCCTTGATAGGCGAAGACCGTGTCGTTGCCGCCGACGGTCACGCCGCCGGGCAAGGCGCCGAAATTATCGGCGCGCAACCGTGCCGCACCGATACCCGCACCGAGATAGGGAACGAAATCGGTGCCGGTCGCGATGTCATACAAACCGTTGACCATCAGGCTGCTCGCGTCGAGCTTGCCCGACGCGGGCTGGCCGAACGCGCCCGATTTGGCTTTCGACAGGCGATGCGCGATTTCCACTTCGGCGCGAAGACCGTTGCCGAACGCGTAACCCAACGCGGCGGCCCCGGCGAAACCGGTCTTGAGATCCACGCCGCCGCCATTGCCGCCCGCGCGCGAAACATCCGCACTTTGCGGCTTATGCGCGCCGGCCCCGGCGCCGACATAGATGCCTTCGGAAAATTGCGGACGGGTTTGCGCCTGCACCCCTTCGGACGCGAGCGGAAGCATGGCCGAGAAGGCCAGCACCGACGCGGCCAAAAGAACTGGGGATAGAATGTGCAAGCGCATGTGGAACCGTACCGATTCGAGGTTATCCACAGCACCCTGTCACACGGGTTCCGAGTCGCCCAAGGACGACTCGAACGCCGGTCAGGCGAATTCGGCGGGGTGTCTCTTATCGGTATCGGCCGCTTCGAATGCGGCGGCGAGACGATAAAGTTTCGCCTCCGTGTTCGACGCACTCGCCAACTGCACATGCAACGGCAAACCTTGCGCATCGAAGCCCGCGGGCAGGGCCATCGCGGGATGCCCGCTCAAGTTGAAAGCGCCGCGCAACGAAGATCCCAGCAAGCGCGCGATCGCGGCGGGATCGTCGATCGCGCAAGGCTGCAAGCCGGCCCCCGCGCAGAGCAGCGCATCGTGCGTGGCGAGGATCGCGTCGAGCTTCGCCTTCAACGTGACGCGCGCGCGTTGCGCACGGATGTAATCGGCGGCGGAAACGAAAGCGCCGGCGGCGAACAATTCGCGCGCCTTGGCGCCGTAATCCTCGGGGCGTTCGCGCAACACCTTCTCGTGCACCGCGAAGGCTTCGGCGGCGAGGATCGTCCAATTGGTCGAACCGTAAGCCGCGAATTCGCCCGGATCGATCTCGACGACGACGACACCCAAGCGGCGCAAGCGCTCGGCGGCCGCATCCATCGCTTCGGCGACCGCCGGTTCGCACGGCACGTCGCGCCTATGCCACGCCTTGGCGTAGGCGACGCGTATGCCGGTTATCGGCTTGCCGATGTCGCGCGCGAAATCCTCGGCGCCGTTCGTCATCGCGTTCAGCATCAGCGCGTTGTCGCGCACGTCGCGCGTCATCGGCCCGATATGGTCGAGCGACCAGGCGAGCGGCAAGACGCCTTCGCGGCTGACGCGTTCGTAAGTCGGTTTCAAACCGACGATGCCGCAGAACCCGGCGGGCCCGCGGATCGATCCGCCGGTATCCGTGCCGATCGCGGCGGGCAGCAAACCGGCGGCGAGGGCCGCACCCGAACCGCTCGACGAGCCGCCGGGCATGCGCGACAGATCCCACGGGTTGCGCGCGGACGGGGCGGGCAGATCGAACGCCGGCCCGCCGAGCGCATGTTCGTGCAAGGCGAGTTTGCCGAAGGGAAAGGCGCCGGCCGCGCGCAACGAAGCGACGGCGGCGGCGTCGTGCGTTTCGGGTTTGGGATCGTGGACGCGGCTATGCGCGGTCGTCACGTCGCCCGCGACCGCGACGATATCCTTGATGCCGACCGGAATGCCGTGGAAGGCGCCGCGATCATGACCCTTGGCGAGTTCGGCCCCCGCCTTGTCGGCAGCGTCGCGCGCGGCGCGCGCGTCCAGATGCAGAAACGCATTCAGCTTGCCGTCGAGGCGCTGCACCCGCGCGATCAGATGTTCGACGTAATTGCGCGGCGTGAGCGTTCCCGAACGATAGCGGCGGCCGATCTCGACGATCGACAGGAAATGCAGCGCGTCGTTCACGGCGTGAAACGCGTCGCGGGTTCGATCGCCAGATCGTCGCTCGCCGGGATATTGGCGAGATGGCGCGCCATGCTTTCGCCCGCCCGGATCAACGCGTCGGGGTAACGCTCGGTGAAGCGATGCAAGCCCGCCATGCGCGCGCGGACAAGAATTTCGGTTGCGGTGTCGGTATCGGCCATGCGGCTATGGTGGACCGAAACGTGGGCCGGGAGCCAGCGCCGAATGAAGATGAGCGGCATTCCTTTCGCGACGGTCGATTGGGCGGACGTGGCGCCCACGCGACACGCGGGCACGACCGGCGAAGCTTTGTGGCGCACGCGCAATTTCGCCGATATCCGCGTGCGCATGGTCGAATATTCGCCGGGCTACGAGGCCGATCATTGGTGCGAGAAGGGGCATGTGCTGCTCGTTCTCGCGGGCGAGTTGGAAACCGAACTCGCCGACGGGCGCAAATTCATGCTGAAACCCGGGCAAAGCTATCAAGTCGCGGACGGCGCGGAACCGCATCGCTCGCGCACGGCGATCGGCGCCAAACTTTTCATCGTGGATTGACGCGAATGATCGACGGCCGCCATTTCGAGGAGTTCGCCGTCGGCCAGGTTTTCGAGCACGGCGAGATCGCCGTGACCGAGGAAAACGTCGTGGCGTTCGCGCGCGAATTCGATCCGCAGATCTTCCATCTCGATGCCGGGGCGGCGAAGGACACGTTCTTCGCCGGGCTCGCGGCCAGCGGCTGGCATACCGCGGCGATGACGATGCGCTTGATCGTCGAGAGCGGCCTCAAACTCGCGGGCGGTATCATCGGGGCGGGCGGTTCGCTGACCTGGCCCAAGCCCACAAGGCCGGGCGACGTCTTGTCGATCCGGATCGAGGTGCTGGAGCTGCGCGCGTCGCGCTCCAAGCCGGAACGCGGTACGCTCAAAGCCCGGGTCACGACCCGCAATCAACACGGCGACGAGTTGCAGATCATGACATGCGATCTTCTCGTCTGGCGGCGCCAAGTCGCGGATTGAGATGGATCAAAGATAACGGGTTCGCGGCAGGGCAATCGGGAAGGCGTCGATCAGCAGCAGGTGAACATGTCGGGTCCGGATGGTCTTTTTGCCGTAAAAGGTCTGTTGCGGCTGGACGGCGATCGGCGCTTGTTCGAACCGGACTCCGCCGCCGAATGGATACTCGCCTATTGGCGCGGTAAACGGCGCGACGGCAAATTGCCCGGCCGCGCCGATATCGACATGGTCGAAATCCGCCCCGACGCGCTGCCCGATCTTTATCTACTGGACGTGCTGCGCGACGGCGGACGGCTGCGTTACGGCTATCGCTTGGTCGGCACGCGGATGGCGGGCGTGGCGGGCGGCGACCCGACGGGCAAGATCGTCGACGAATTCATTTCCCCCGAGCGCGTGCCGGAAATCCACGGCTGGCTCGACGGCGTGGTCGCCGATCCGGTGCCGTGGATCTATTCGGCGCCAATCGCGTTCAAGGAACGCGATTGGAAATGGAGCTGGCGTTTGGCGCTGCCGTTGGCCGCCGACGGCAAAACCGTGGACATGCTGCTGCTGCATTACACGTTGGGGATGGAGCCGCCCGCCTTGATCTAGTGAAAATCGCGGCTGGGGAAGCGGCGCCGGTCTTCGCCGGGGCGGCGCACTTCGTCCGCGCGCGCGATACCCGCATCAAACGCGCCCGACGAGAGCGGGCCCAGCAGCGCGTCGCGGGATTCGAGCTTGCGCGCGATCACATGGATCACGTCGCCCTCGCGCTGCACGGCCCCGCGCACCGCCATCAGTCTTGCACCCAGCACGACCGCGCGGAAACGCTCGAACACCGTCGGCCAGACGACGAGATTGGCGATGCCCGTCTCGTCCTCCAGCGTGATGAAGATGACGCCGCTGGCGGTCCCCGGCCGCTGGCGGATCAATGTCAGCCCCGCCACCGCGATCGTCGAACCGTCGCGCGCGGTCGCCAATGCCGAGCACGGGCGCAAACCGGTCTTCGCCAGCACGCCGCGCAACAAGCCGACCGGATGCGCCTTCAGCGACAAACGCAAATGCGTGTAGTCGAGCGCGACCGCCTCGCCGGGCCCGATCTCGGGCAGATCGGGCAGGGGTTCGGGCTTCGCGTGCAGATGCGCGAACAAGGGCAGCGGCGCGCGCTTCTTGGTCATGGTTTGCCACAAGGCCGGGCGGCGCCCGATATCGAGCGACGCGAACGCGTCGCCCTTGGCCAATGCCGCGCGATCGCGCTGGGGCAAGAACTCCAATTCATGCGGGCCTTGCCAGCCATTCGGCGGGCGGCGCTCGATCAATTCTTCGGCGGCACTTCGCGATAGCGATTTGATCTGGCAAAGCCCCAAGCGCAGCGTGTTCGCATCCTCCAGCGTGCATTCCCAATCGCTCGCGTTGACGCAAGGCGGATGGACGACGACGCCGTGCTCGCGCGCGTCGCGCACGATCTGGGCGGGCGCGTAGAAGCCCATCGGCTGGCTGTTGATAAGCGCCCCCGCGAACGCCGCCGGGTGAATTCGTTTGAGCCACGCCGAGACATAGACGAGATGCGCGAAGGCGGCGGCGTGGCTTTCGGGGAAGCCGTAATTGCCGAAACCTTCGATCTGTTTGAAACAGCGTTCGGCGAAATCGGGCACGTAGCCGTTGGCGATCATGCCGCCGACGAATTTGTCGCGGAAGCGATGGACGTCGCCGTGGCGTTTGAACGTCGCCATCGCGCGGCGCAGCGCGTCGGCCTCCGACGGCTGGAAATTCGCCGCGACGATGGCGATGCGCATCGCTTGTTCCTGGAACAGCGGCACGCCTTTGGTTTTCTCCAGCACCGCGCGCAATTCGGGCTTGGGATATTCGACCGGGTCCTTGCCTTCGCGCCGGCGCAGATAGGGATGGACCATGTCGCCCTGGATCGGGCCGGGGCGCACGATCGCGACTTCGATCACCAGATCGTAGAAATTCCGCGGCTTGAGGCGCGGCAGCATGCTCATCTGCGCGCGGCTTTCGACTTGGAATACGCCGATCGAATCCGCCTTGCACAGCATGTCGTAAACGGCCGGATCTTCGCGCGGCACGTCGGCGAGGGTGTAGCGTTCGCCGCCCGCATCGACGATCAGATCGAAGGCCTTGCGGATACAGGTGAGCATCCCCAAAGCCAGAATGTCGATCTTGAGAATGCCAAGCGCGTCGAGATCGTCCTTGTCCCATTCGACGATGGTGCGCGCTTCCATCGCCGCGTCGATGACGGGGCAGAGTTCGTCCAAACGCCCGCGCGCGATCACGAAGCCGCCGACATGCTGCGACAAATGGCGCGGAAAGCCGCGCAATTCGCGTGCGAGTTCCAGCGCCAAGCGCAGGCGTTCCTGTTGGGGGTCGAGCCCGGCTTCGCGCACATGCGCTTCCTGCAAACCGTCGGACCGGCCCCAGACCGAACCCGACAAGGCCTGGATCGCGTCCTCCGACAGGCCCAGCGCTTTGCCGACATCGCGCAAGGCCGAGCGCGTGCGATAGGAAATCACCGTCGCGGCGAGACCGGCGCGCGTGCGGCCGTAACGCTCGTAGATGTACTGGATCACTTCCTCGCGCCGCTCATGCTCGAAATCGACGTCGATATCCGGCGGCTCGTCGCGCGCGTCGGACACGAAACGCTCGAACAACACGTCGATCTGTTCGGGGTCGACGCCGGTGACGCCCAGGATGAAGCAGATCACCGAATTCGCCGCCGAGCCGCGGCCCTGGCACAGAATGCCGCGCGACCGCGCGAATTCGACGATGTCGTGCACGGTCAGGAAATAGGGCGCGTAGCCCAGCCGCGCGACGATTTCCAACTCGCGTTCGATCTGTGCGACGATTTTGACGGGCACGCCGGTGGGATAGCGCTTCTTCGCGCCTTCGCGCGTCAGGCGTTCGAGGGTCGCTTGGCTCGATCCCGGCACGGCATCGGGCAATTCGGGATAGAGATAGCGCAGCTCGTCCATCGAGAATTTGCAGGCGGCGGCGATATCGGCGGTCGCGACGATCGCATCGGGATAGTCGCGGAACAGACGTGCCATTTCGGCGGGCGTTTTCAAATGCCGTTCGGCATTGGCGGCCAGAAGATAGCCGGCCCGTTCGATCGTCGTGCCCTCGCGCACGCAGGCCAGCACGTCGTGCAAGCGCCGCCGTTCGGGGATGTGATAATGCGCGTCGTTGGTCGCGACGAGGCGCAACTGCGCGTCGCGCGCGGCGCCCGCGTATTCGGCGAGGTGCGTTGCGTCGTTGCCGTCGAAACGGCAAGCGACGGCGAGAGAGGCGTCGCGGCCGAACATCGCGCGTAGTTCGTTCAAGCCGCGCGGCTCAAGGGCGAGCACGATCGCATGGCCGCGCAAGGTTTCGAGCTCGGCGAGGCTCAGCACGCAGCCTTTGTTGTGGCCCGCGCGCAAACGGCCCGTCGAAATCGCGCGCGACAGCGCCGCATAACCGGTTTTGTCTTTGACGAAGATGCGCAGCGGCGGCGCGTCCGCGGGATCGAGCCGCGCACCGATCAGCAATTTGAGGCCGGCTTCCTTCGCCGCGACATGGGCGCGCACGATTCCGGCGAAGCTGGCACGGTCGGCGATGCCGATGGCGGCGAGGCCGAGCGCTTGCGCTTGGCGCGCGAATTCCTCGGGATGCGAAGCGCCGCGCAGGAAGCTGAAATTCGTCGTGACGCCCAGCTCGGCGTAAACGGGCGCGGTCACGCGAACAGCCCGTGCAGGAACCAGCGCAAACCGCCGGCGGCCCCTTCGCGATAGACCCAGAAGCGGTGACCTTCGCGGTCGTCGATGGCGAAGTAATCGCGGGGCGGGGCGGGTGCCCGCCACCATTCGGGCTCGATCCGCTCGGGGCCTTCGGCGCGCACCACGTCGTGCAGGCGCTTGCGCCAGCGGAAGCGGCGCGGCGGTCCGTCGGGCAATTCGGCCAGGGCTTCGATCGGCTCGGGCCACGCCAATAAACGCAACGGGCGCGGATTGGCGGGCGGCTTGGCACCGCGCAAATGCGGCGGCACGCCGCCAAGGGCGGGCAGGCGGATCTGCGCGCGTTCGGGAACGTGACTTTCGAACGGCGCCAAGCGCACCACATTCGCGGCCCCCAAGCGATTGATCAGGCGATCGACCAGCGGGGCGAGATCGCCGAGATCGGGATCGCCGTCGGGAAGTGCTATCGCGCTTTGACGCAAACTCAACGGGCTGGCGATTTCGGCGTCGAGCAAGGCCGTGTCGATGCCGAAGCCGGGATCGAGCTTGGGCAGATGTTCGGCGAAGAGCCGGACGAGCGCTTTCGCGTCGCGCATCGGCCGGCTGGTGCCCAGCGCCAGATGCGCGGCCGTGCCGTCGGCACGCAACGCGATCAGGCGTGCACGCCGCAAGCCGAGTTCGGCGGCTTCGAGCTTGGCGCAAAGCTCCTGCGCCAAGCGTTCGACGATGCGCGCGAGATCCTCCGGCGTCGAAACGGGTTCGGCGAACGCAAGGCGTGCCCGCATCGCCGGGACGGGAAGATCGGGATCGAGCGGTTCGTCGATCTCGCCGAACGCCTGACGCAACCGGCGCAACGGCTCGGGCCCGAACCGCGCGTCGAGGCCGCGGCGCGGATCGCTGGCGCGCACGAGGGCTTCGAGATCGCCGACGCGCCGCAAGCCCAGCCGGTCGAGATCGCCGAGAATATCGGGTGAGAGGCGCAACGCGGCGGGCGGATAATCGGCGAGGGCGGTGCGCGTTTCGCCGGGCGCGATGCGCGTGGCGGTGCTTGCGCCGTAACGCGCGGCGGCCCAGGCGGCGCCGATCGTATCGGCGATACCGGCCCGCGCGTGCAGCCCGAACCGGCCGAGTTCGCGCGGGATCGCCGCGAGCCATTCAGCCTCGCCGCCGAACAGATGCGCCGCCCCTGTCGCGTCGAGCAGCAAGCCATCGGCGACGCGCGCGATCGACGGCGACCAGCGTTGCGCCCAGAGGGCGAGCGATTTCAGCGCCGCGTCGTCGCCATCGGGATCGTGGCGCGTCGCGACCAGATCCGGGCATCGCGCGCGCGCCTCGGCAAGGCCGAGACCGGGATGGAGCCCCGCCTTGCGCGACCGCGCGTCGACCGCCGCCAAGCGCAGCGCGCCGGCGGTTGAAGCGAACGTCGCGCGAGGGAGTTGCGGCGGGACGCCATCGCGCTCAGCCCGCCTTGCGGCGCGATCGGTCGGCAGAAACGGCAGGAAGATCGCGATGAAGCGTTTCATCGTCGGCGAGCGACCAGTTCTGCCCCGCGAGTTCGACCGTCCAGGCGCCGGGGGCGGCGTTTTGCGCGCGGAAGAGTTCGACGTTCCAGCGCCGCGCCCCCGTGGGCGACGGCGCACCGGCCACGCGCCAGCGCGTGCGCGCGGCACTGGGCTCGGCGAATTCGGCTTGCGGGCGCAGCAGGAAGGCGGCCGTGCCGCCCATTTCGGCGGCGAGCTGCAAGCGGCGCGTCTGGACGAGTTCGACGCCGTCGATCTCGGCCGCCACGGCGGCGAGCGAACGGCAACGCAACGCTTCCTCGAACGCCCACAGCGCGTCGATGCGCTTGGGCGCGTCGACCAGCAGCAGGCGCGCGGGATCGAGGCCGAGGGCGGCGAGGCCGGCCTGGGTCAAATTCGGGCGGCGCGCGATCCACACGACCGGGCCGCCTTTGGCCGCATCCTTGGCGAAGCGGGCGAGCAGGGCGGCGGCGAAGCCACCGGCCGCACCGTCTTGCGCCGGGCCGTCGGCTTCCACGCCCGCGATCTCGTGCAGCGCGCCGCGCGGGATGCCGCCCCAGGGCAGATGATCGTCGATCGCCTTGAGGCCGAAACCCACGCTGCCGTCGCCCGAACCGGGGCGGGCGGCGAAGCTCGCCAAGCGCGCCTTGAGTTCCTGGACCGTGGTCGAGGCGGGGCGGCGGGGCGGCGACGGCATATTCATGAAATGTTTCCCCAAGAGCGGATTACGAAGCGTGCCGAACATTTCCTGGCGATGGGCCGGGATCGGCGCCATCGCCGGGGCGGGCGGCGGGAAAGCCCGGATGATCGCGGGAAAACCGGTCGAGGCTTGAAGGTTCATCTTCCGCTCCTGTCACGAAGTTCACTCTTCATTCGTATTCGAGTTTTGTTCTAATCCTGACCGTGTGAACCGTCAAGAGCTAACCGGCACTCTTTACGGATTTGCGAAATGCGATTCGATAGGCGTTAAATTAGCAAAACTGATTATATACCCCCTTGCAAAATGCGAAAGGGCTGGGCATATTGAACTCAACATTAACCATCCCGGTCGCCATGAGCCCCACAATGCCCAGCGCCCCTCGCAAACTTCCCGCCCGCACCGCCAAGAAGGTCGCGGCGAAGTCGAACGCGGAACTGCCGCCGATCGGCGAGGTTCTGCTGTCGATGAAGGAAATTCTGCGCGAAGACGGGCTGCTGCCGAACCCGAACTGGCACTGAGCTTCGTGCCCGCGAAAAATGCGGCCGCCTTCGGGCGGCCGTTTTCGTTTCAGAGCTTCTTTTCGCTGACCGCGACGATCTTGGTTTCGTTCTGATCGCCAAGCCCGGCATCGACCAAGCGCGAATAGGCGTCGCACGCCGTTTCGCCCAAGCGCGCCGGGATATCGAGCTTGCGCGCCAGAGCCGCGCCATACGACGCGTCTTTGAGGCGCAAGCGGCCGGTGAACAACACGTCGCGATCATGGTCGCCCGCGACGATGCGATTGGCCGCGCGCACGGCTTGCGGGCTCGCGGCCTGGCCCTTGGCGAGATACGCGGCGACTTGCGCCACGTCGAGCCCGGCTTTGGCGGCGAGCGCCAAGCCTTCGCCGACCGCGGCGATCTGCACGGCCCCCATCAGATTGATCATCAGCTTGTAGACCGTGCCGGCCCCGACGGGACCGAAATGCGCGATCTCCGCCGATAACGGCGCGAGCAAGGGACGTGCGGCGTCGAGATCGTCCTGATCGGCGCCGACGAACAAGGTGAGCTTGCCGGCGGCCGCGACGTCGGGCAGGCCGGTCACGGGGCTGTCGATATAACGCAGGCCCTTGGCTTTGGCTTGCGCGGCCAATTCCAGCACGCGGTCATGCGACAGCGTCGAACATTCGACGACGAAAGCGCCCGTGGGCAGCACGGGCAAAGCGCGGTCCCACACATCGCGCGAGGCCGCATCGTCGGCCAGCATCGCGAAAGCGGCGTCGGCATCCTTCGCGGCATCCTCGATCGCCGCGACGAATCCCGGCTCGTCCTTCGGCGAGCGGTTCCACACGCGCACCTCGTGCCCGGCATCGCGCAAGCGCGCGGCCATGCCCGATCCCATGCGGCCCAAGCCGAAAAACGCGATCTTTGCCATCAGCCGGCTTGGCCCAAACCGTGGACGCGCGCGAGATAGCCGCCCAGCACCGCTTGTTCGGCGAGTGACAGATGCAGGCCCGTCTTGGTGCGGCGGAACAGAATGTCGTTCGAGGTGCGCGCCCATTCCTCGCGCACCATCAGATCGACTTCGGCGCCGTAAAGCCCCGCCCCGAAATGCGGGCCCAGATCGTCCAGCGATTTCGCCGCCGATAGGAATTTGAGTGCGCGCGAACCTTGGCGGCGCAGGATCGAACGCAGATGTTCGCGCGGCAGGAAATCCCATTCGCGCGCGCGATCGTCGACGAAGCGCTCGAAATCGGCGCCGTACCCGTCGAGTTCGCCGCCCGGTAGCTTGGCGCCCGCGGTCCATGCGCCCGTCGCTTGCGGGAAGAACGGGGCGAGCTTCTCGAGCGCGTGTTCGGCCAAGCGGCGGAACGTGGTGATCTTGCCGCCGAAGATCGACAAGGCGGGGGCGCGGCCTTCGCCCGCGTCCAGTTCCAGCACGTAATCGCGGGTGACCGCACTCGCGTTGTCGGAGCCGTCGTCGTAAAGCGGGCGAATGCCGGCATAGCTCCACACCACGTCGGCCGGCGTCACCGGGCGGGCCAGGAAGCGGTTCGCCGCCTTGCACAGATAATCCGTCTCCTCGGTCGAGATCGCCACGCGCCCCGGATCGCCTTCGTAGACGACGTCGGTCGTGCCGATCAGCGTGAAGCGCCCTTCATAGGGAATGACGAACACGATGCGCCGATCGACGTTTTGCAGAATGAAGGCGTGTTCGCCTTCGTATTGCTGCGCCACGACGATATGGCTGCCTTTGACGAGCTTCAGCTTCGCGGGCGCGTTCTGGCCCATCACGCCGGTGATGGTCGACATCACCCACGGGCCCGCCGCGTTGACCAGCGCCTTCGCGCGGATATCGGTTTGGCCGCCGCCCAGACGGTCGGACAGCGTCAGGCGCCATTCGCCGTTCTCGCGCCGCGCGGAGGTGACTTGCGTGCGCACGCGGATATCCGCACCCAGATCGGCGGCGGCGCGCGCGTTGAGCGTGACGAGGCGCGCATCGTCGACCCAGCAATCGGAATAGACGAAGCCCGTGGGCACGTCGGCGCGAAGCCCGCGCCCATATTCGCTGGCCGGCAGATCGACTTGGCGCGAGCCGGGCAGGCGCGTCTTGCGGCCCGGCGTCCAGCCGAGATGATCGTAGAGGAACAGCCCCATCCGGATGAGCCATGCCGGGCGCAGCGACGAGTCATGCGGCAGCACGAAGCGCATCGGCCACACGATATGTGGTGCTGATTCGAGCAGCACGTCGCGCTCGGCCAAGGCTTCGCGCACCAATCGGAACTCGTAATGCTCCAAGTAACGCAAGCCGCCATGGATCAGCTTCGACGACGCCGACGACGTGGCGGAGGCGAGATCGTTCTGCTCGGCAAGCAGCACTTTGAGGCCGCGGCCGGCCGCGTCGCGGGCGATACCGCAACCGTTGACGCCGCCGCCGATGATCGCGAGATCGTAAAGGGGAGTGGATTCGGACATGACCGGACTTTACTGCCGTTGGAACCCGGCTTCACCCATACAAGCGACGAACGCCGTTTCGCGCGCCCGCAGACGGGCGGCGAGGCGGGCATAGGCCGCGTCGTTCTCCCGCGCACAGCGATCGCGCGCATTGGCGTCGATTTCGTTGGCGCAAGGGCGGGGCGGAAGCTCGTTGGGCCCCGAAGCCGCTTCGGCGCGGATGTCGCAGGCCTGGCGCGCGGCGGCGGCCGCTTCGGGCGAAAGCCTTGGATGGGTCCAGCGTTCTTCCGGCGCGCAGGCCGAAAGCCCCAGGGCCGCCACAATCGGAACCGCAATCGCGCCACAAATCTTCACGAGTTTCATGTCCAACAAACTAGCCCTCCGGACCCCGTTCGGTTAAGAGCATTCATATGAGACGTTCCCTTCTTGCCGTCATTTTTGCAGCATTCGCCGGACCCGCCGTCGCCCAGGACGCCGCGGAGTGGAGCTGGCGCGGCACCTATTCGGTGCTGGTCGAGAACGACAAGTTCAGCTCTTTCGATCAGGCCAAGCAGACCGACCGCAATTTCACCAACGGCGTGCGGTTCAACTGGATGTCGGAACCGGGTTTGCGCTGGGGCCCGTTGCGCGAACTCGCGGGCTGGATTCCGGTGTTCGACGCCTCGGGCAAGACGCGCGCAGGCCTGGGTTTCGGGCAAAACATGTACACGCCCGAGGATATTTCGCGCCGCGACCTCGTCACCAACGACCGGCCTTATACGGGCTGGACCTATATGGCGATGTCGCTGACCTCGGATCTGGGCGAGGGGCAAAATCGCGGCCGTCTCGACACGCTGGAACTGCAGCTCGGCCTTATCGGCCCGCAAAGCTACGCCGAGCAGACGCAGAAGGAATATCACAAGCTGATCGGCGCGCGCGCGCCGATGGGCTGGAACAACCAGTTGAAGAACGAGCCGGGTGTGGGGCTGTTCTACGAGCGCAAATGGCGCCGCATGCGCACGCCCTTGCCCGACATGCCGCTGTTCGAAATCGACATGACGCCCCATGTCGGCGGGTCGGTCGGCAACGTGTTCACCTATGGTGCGGTCGGCGCCACGTTCCGCATCGGTCGCGATCTGGGTGTGGATTACGGCCCGCCGCGCATCCGCCCGGGCCTCGCCGGCTCGCTGCATGTCGATCCGCCGCTCGACCGCTACGCCTATTACGCGTTTTTCGGCTTCGAAGGTCGGGCCGTGGCGCGCGACATCACGCTCGACGGCAACACGTTCGCGCGCAGCCATTCGGTCAATCGCCGGCCGCTGGTCGGCGATCTGCAAATGGGTTTCGCGGTCGTGGTCGAGCGCATTCGCGGCACGTTCAGCTACGTGATGCGCACGCGCGAATTCGAAGATCAGAACAAGCCCGACCGCTTCGGCGCGCTGTCGATCTCGTATCGCTTCTAATATTTGCCGCGAATTGGATTGATGAATTCGATCCCGGCGAAGTCGCGTTCGTTGTCGGTGACGACGACGCAGCCATTCGTGCGCGCGATCGCGGCGATGATCATATCGAGACCGCTGCGCGGGCGGCCGCTCGCTTTCCCTTTGGCCATCAATTCGGCCCAGGCGAGGCCGGCCCGTTCGTCGAAGGGGAGAATGCGGCCCGCGAACAACGCTTGCGGGCCTTGGGAGCCCTCGAACCAAGCATCGAGCTGATCGCGGCGTTTGCCGGCCGGCTTCTCCAGCACGCCCTTGCGAAGCTCGGCCAATGTCAACGATGCGATGAACAGATCGTCGTCGATCTGATCTTCCATCCATGCGATCAACGACCGCGAAGGAGCCGGTCTGGTAAGATTGCCGATCACATTCGTGTCGAGCAGATAGCGCATCAGAGCGCGACTTTCCGCTCTTTCGCGCGCGGACGGGCGAGGTCGAGTTCGGCGCCGGCCAAGGGCGACGCCAGCAACGCCTTTAGAATTCCGCCCTTCTTGGGCGGTTCGCCGCCCGCGCCGTCTTTGACGATGGCGCGTAAGCGTTGCGCGTCAGGCCCGTTCTGCGCAAGGCGGCGCGCGACATTTCGCACCAATTCGCGGTCCGCGTCGCGTCCCGTCACCTCGAACCGGACGAGCCCGTTTTTGGCGAGCCGATTGCGGTAATTCGTGATCGCGCGTTGTTGGGCGGATTTGGGCATATCGGGCTCCGGGCTATATCCGGAATATAGCCAGAATATGCCGGATCCGCTAGCGGATCCGGTTCGCGTTCAGCACCAGGGCCGCACTCGCCAGCGTGAAGGCGAGGGCGCCCAGCGCCACCGGCATCAGGCCTTGTTCCAGGAACGGCGCCACGATTTGCGTGCCTGCCGACGACAGGCCCAGCCCCATGAACATCAGCAAGCCCGAGGCGCGGCCGACGAGGGCGGTGTCGACCGATAGCGCGCGCGCCATCGTCGACGGCCCGCGCAAGCCCAGCGCGCCGCAAAACGCGGCCCAGACGATGCCCAGCGCCACGAAAGATTTGAAATCGGCCCAGGCGAGCGTCAGAAGCGCGAAGGTCGCGACGATCTGAACGATCACGCCCGACGCGATCATCGCGTCGAGGGAAAAGCGTTTGGTCAGCCGCCCGTTCTGCGACGCCGCGACGCTGAAGGCGAGCACGCCGCAGCATTGCAGGATCGCGAAATCGCGCGGGCTTCCGCCCAACCAAAGCTCGATGATCTGCGGCGCGCTGGCGACGAACATCAGCAATGCGCCGAAGCACAATCCGTGGCCCAGCGCGTAGCCGAAATAGACGCGATCACGCAGCAAGGCGCCGTAGCCGCCCGCCGCCTTGCGGGTTTCGCGCGACACCGGCGGGGCGGGCGGGATGGCGCGCAACGCGAAGGGCGTGGCCAGGATGGTCAGCAGCGCCACGATCCAGAAGCTCGCCCGCCAATCGGTGACCAGCAGCAGCAGCGCGCCCAAGATGGGGGCGATCGCCGGGATCATGCTTTCGCCGGTGGCGAGCAGCGACATCGCGCGCACGGAAGCGGCTTCGTCGAGATTGCGCCGGATCAATGCCGGCACCACCGCCGCCGCAGCGCCCACGCCGAAACCTTGCACGCCGCGCGCGGCGATCAGCGTTTCCACACTCGGGGCGATCGCGCAAACGAGGCCTGCCGCGATTTGCAGCGTGATCGCGACGATCAGCACGGGTTTGACGCCGAATTTGTCCGCCGCCGAGCCCCATACGAGCTGCGAGGCCGCCAAGGCCGCGAAGAACACGGCAAGCGTGGCCTGCGCTTGGACGATCGTGCCGCCGAGTTCGAGGGGCAGCGTGGGCACGGCGGGCAGATACAGATCGACCGTCAGCATGCCGGCGGCGGTGATCGTGAACAGCGGCAGAAGTTTGAGCGAAGTCTGGGCTTGCATGGCGCCGCCGATCGGAAAGGGGCGACGCGTATAGACGAGCGGCGCGAGGTGCGCAATACGGGCGTCGTTTGGAATGGCCGGTCGAGCCATTTCGCGTTAAGGCTGCATGCGGACGAGCATGATGGACGACATTCGACGGCAAATTTTGACGACGCGTCTCGGCGCGATCGAAGTGGCGATCGCGGGTGACGGACCGCCGGTATTGTCGATCCACGGCGGTATGGGCGGATTCGACCAAAGCCTGCTCTTGGCGCGCGCCGCGTTTGCGATGCCGGTGCGCGTCGTCGCCGTGTCGCGGCCGGGTTATCTCGGCACGCCGCTCGCGGAAGCGGGGATGCCGGACGCGCAAGCCGATCTTTACGCCGCAGCACTCGATTCGCTTGGAATCGCGCGCGTCCATGTGATCGCCGTATCGGCGGGCGGGCCGTCGGCTTTGGCATTTGCGCGCCGATATCCCGCGCGCTGCGCGGGAGCGGTGCTGATTTCGTGCTGCACCGGGCGGTTGGCGATTCCGCCGGAAGTCCGTTCCCGCATGCCGATGATGAAATTGTTCGCGCGCATTCCGGGGCTCGCGTCGTTCATGCGCTGGCGCGCGCGCCGCGACCCTCTGCGTTCGGCGCTTCGTTCGATCCGTGATCCGGACCTCGCGGCGCACACGCTCGCCGATGCGCAAGCGGGGCCGCTGTTACGCGCTTTGTTCGTGGGCACATTCGATCGGCTCGGCGAAAGGTTGCCCGGCACGCTCAACGATATGGACGTCTTCGCGCGCCAAGACGATATCGCGGGCGGCGAAATCGCCGCGCCGATGCTGATCGTCCACGGCGACGCCGATCGCGTCGTGCCGTTCGCGCACGCGTCGCGGCTGGCGGGCGATGCGCCCAACGCCATGCTGATGCGCATCGCGGGGGGCGAACATGTTTGCCTGTTCACGCATATGCGCGCGATCCGCGAGCGCGTCGCGTCCTTCGTCGCGGCTTAGTCCGCCGGGACCAGCCTGAAGCCTTTATTGCGCAGACAGAAGTCGCGCAGGCGCTGTTCCTCGAACCAGGTGTCGTTGAAGCCGGGGCGCATCCACGGATCTGCCATATAAAGCCGCCCGTCGCGGCCGCGCACGTAAGTCGGGCCGTAGGCGAAGCGGTTATAGAAGGCGCGCGACTGCGCTTCGCTCCAGGCTTGCTGGCGGCAATCGCTCGCCTCGGCCTGGGCCTGCGCGTCCGACAAGGCGGGATGTTCCCAACGCATCGGCGGTCCGCAGGCGGTGAGCGCCAGCAAGACGGCCAAAGCGAGAAGGGTGCGCTGAGGGTTCATCGTACGGGCAACGGTTATTTCGGCGAGTCTATTCCCGATCATCCGCATCTTGACGATTTTCGCAATTTCCGTATTTTATGAAAAATACGGAAAAGGAGCCCGCCATGGCGAAAACGCAAGGCGTACCGGCGACCGAATTCTCGCGAAATTTCGCGCGTTATCGGGAAGCGGCGATCGAGACAAAGGTCGTCCACGTCACCAGTCATGGCCGGGTGATTGGCGCGTATCTGTCGGCGAGCGAAGCGGCGCATTACGCCAAGCTCAAACGCCGCGAGCGCCAATCGCTGGTCGTGGGCGAACTGCCCGACGATGCCATCGCGGCGATCGAAGCGGCGGAATACGGCATCGCACCGAAATGAGATTGCCGGTCCCGCGGCCCGGCCTCGTTATTCGCTATGCGTTTCTGTGGCGCGCCGATCACGCGAAGGGCGCCGATACCGGCGCCAAAGATCGCCCTTGCGCGATCGTCGTTGCGGCGCGGCGTACCGAAAACGGAGAGATCGATACGATCGTGGCGCCGATCACGCATCGCGCACCCGACGATCCCGCCGCATCGATCGAAATTCCGGCCGCGACCTGCAAGGCGCTGGGGCTCGATGACGGGCGCCATTGGTTGCGGCTGGACGAACTCAATCGTTTCGCGTGGCCCGGTTTCGATTTGCGGCCGATTCCGAACAAGCCTTCGAAATACGATTACGGGATGTTGCCGCCAAGCCTGTTCGCCAAATTGCGCGACGGCATTCTGGCGCGCCAAAAGGCGAGACCCCGCCGGATCGTGCGGCGGGACGAGGATTAGGCGAAATTCGTCGAAAAGGCGTTGGCTCCCCGGGCAAGATTCGAACTTGCGACCAATCGATTAACAGTCGATTGCTCTACCGCTGAGCTACCGGGGAACGGCAACGACGGGCCGGGCTTATAGCCGATGCCCCGGCGCGTCGCCAGGGAAAAGAACCCTGGGAAATCCACGTGGAGGCCGAGGGCGGAATCGAACCGCCGCGTATCGGATTTGCAATCCGATGCATTACCACTTTGCTACTCGGCCGCACACGTGGGGCGCCACGTATAGGCAAGCCGCCGCCC
Source organism: Tagaea sp. (assembly GCA_965228135.1). GTDB lineage: Bacteria > Pseudomonadota > Alphaproteobacteria > CACIAM-22H2 > CACIAM-22H2 > Tagaea. Next base: position 674,932 of record OZ245798.1, on the reverse strand, counting down.
GGGGTCAATATCGCCGCCGAGACCCGAGCCGTTACCGGCACTTACGCGCTTTCAGTTGTCGCTTGTGGCGACGCACCATATATAAGTCGCCGACCCCGACCGCTCGACCCAAGGGAGCCCGAAGACATGGATTTCGCCGAACGCCGCCGCAATATGGTGGAAAGCCAGTTGCGCACCAACAAGGTGATCGACGAGCGCTTGATCGCGGCGATGACCTCGGTCCCGCGCGAGACTTTCGTGCCGGCCAAGCTCGCCGGTGTCGCCTATGTCGACGAGGATCTGGCGTTGGGCGGCGGCAAGTATTTGATGGAGCCGATGGTGTTCGCGCGCCTGGTGCAAGCCCTGGCACTCGAGCCCGGCCAGCGCGTGCTGGTCGTCGGCGACTTCACCGGCTACGCGGGCACGGTGCTGAAGGATATGGGCGTGGCGCTCGCGTCGGACGCCGACGATTCGGCCGTGGATGCGGTGCTGTTCGCCGGCGCCATCGGCGAATTGCTCGAGACCTATACGCGCCGTTTGGCCGAAGGCGGGCGCATCGCCGGCGTGTTGACGGCGCCGGGCGAGCCCGGTCGCGCCACGCTGTGGCGCAAATTCGCGGGCGACATGACGAGCATCACGATGTTCGACGCCGCCACACCCGTGCTGCCGGGATTCGAAAAGCAGCCGGGCTTCGTGTTTTGAACGGTGCGGTTGTGAGCGGCGAAACGTATCCGTTCGAAATCGGCGTGGCCGAGCTGAAACGCTGGCTCGACGAGGGCAAAAAGCCCGCGATTATCGATGTCCGCGAAGGTTCGGAGTACGAAATTTGCCGAATCGCGGGTAGTTTACACATTCCGATGGGAACGATTCCCGATTCGTTGGATCGCTTGCCGAAGGACGGACCCTTGGTGGTGACATGTCATCACGGCGGGCGCTCCGCACGTGTAGTTTCTTGGCTGCGTCAGCAAGGGATCGATCGGGCGATCAACTTGGCGGGCGGAGTCGATCAATGGGCCGCGCAGGTCGATCCGGCCATGGCGCGCTACTGATTTGGAAGAGGGTTATTCGATGGCGACGCGACGGATGGCATTGAAGGCGACGGTGGCGGGCGCGGCCTTGGCGGCCGTGATGGCGCTGGCGCCGATGGCCGGCGCCCAGACGATCGACGAGGCGCTCGCCAACGCCTACCGCACCAACCCGGAAATCCTCGCCCAGCGCGCCGCGTTGCGCGCGACCGACGAAACCGTGCCGCAAGCGCTGTCGCAATGGCGCCCGTCGGTCACGCTGTCGGGCAATACCGGCAAGGCGCGCGACTTCAACTCGACGACGACCACGGTCTACGGCGCCAACCGGTCCAGCGATCAGCAGACGGTTGAGAACGAGCGCACGCGCACGCCGGTGTCGGCGACGCTGACGCTGACCCAGCCGCTCTATCGCGGCGGAAGGTCGACCGCCGAACTCGCGCGCGCCGAAGCCAACGTGCAGGCGGGCAGGGCGCAGCTCGGGGCCGTCGAACAGCGCGTGCTGCTCGATAGCGCCACGGCCTATATCAATCTCGCCCAGTCCCTCGCGGTGCTGGACCTCAACATCAACAACGTGCAGGTGCTGCAGCGTCAGCTCGACGCCGCGCGCGACCGGTTCCAGGTCGGCGAAATCACCCGCACGGACGTGAGCCAAGCCGAAGCGCGCCTGTCGCAGTCGCAAGCCAGCCGCACCAAGTCGGAAGGCGATGTGAACACCGCGCGCGCGACGTTCCTGCGCACGACGGGCATGGAAGCCGGCCGCGTCAGCGTGCCGCCGGTGCCGCGCGGGCTTCCGGGCAGTGCGGAAGAAGCGCGCGCTTGGGCCCAGGCGCAGAACCCGAACATCATCCAGGCGCGCTATGCGCATGAATCGGCCGGTCAGGACGTGGCGCTGGTCGAAGGCGAACAGCTGCCGACCGTCGCGTTGCAGGCCGACGCGATCAAGGCGCGCGAAACCCAGACGCGCGGCGTGACGCGCGACACGGTCGACCTGCTGCTGACTTTCTCGGTGCCGATCTATCAGCAAGGTGCCACCGACGCGCGCGTGCGCGGTGCCAAGCAGACGCAAGGCCAGCGCCGGACGCAGGTCGATGTGGCATTGCGCCAGGCGATCAACGACGCGACGACCGCGTGGCAGCAATTGTCGACCGCGCGCGCCCAGATCGGTTCGTTTACCGCCCAGATCCGCGCCAACGAAATCGCGCTGGAAGGCGTGGAGCAGGAAGCGCGCGTGGGCTCGCGCACCGTGCTCGACGTGCTGAACGCCGAGCAGGAATTGCTGAACAGCCGCGTGAGCTTGGTTCAGGCCCAGCGCGACGAAGTGCTGGCGTCGTTCCAGCTGCTGTCGGCGGTGGGCAAGCTCCAGGCCCGCGAATTGGGGTTGCCGGTCGAAATCTACGATCCGGCCGCCAATTTGACCGCGACGCGCGATCGTTGGTCGGGTAACGACATACCTGGCGAAACGGCCAAGAAGTAACGCCAGGACCCCGCCCGGAAGGGCGGGGTTTATCTCTGGCGTCGGGCTGGTCTGTCGCTTAATCTTTGGTCGCGGAACGGCTTAGCGGCGATTCGCACGCGTTTACCGTTCCGCCATGGCAATTTAGGGCGGTTTCGAACTCTCGGTGTTCGAACCGCACTGGCGGTTTGAACAGGCGACTGGAACCCGGACGAAGATGACGGATCCGAAGAACCAACAAGAACCGTCGATGGAGGAAATCCTCGCCTCCATCCGCCGTATCATTTCCGAAGACGGCGATGCGGGGAAAGCGCCGCCTGCCGCACCCGCCGCCGAAGCGCCGCCGCCGCCACCGCCGCCTGCTGCGGCACCGCCGCCGCCGCCACCGCCGCCACCCCCTCCGCCGCCGCCGGCGGAGCCCGAACCGATGATGATGCCGGAACCGGAGCCGATGCTGCCGGAGCCGGAGCCCGAACCCATTATGGAGATGATGGCGCCGCCACCGCCGCCACCCCCTCCGCCGCCGCCACCCCCGCCGCCGCCACCGCCCCCTCCGCCGCCGCGTCCGCGCATGCCGATGCCGGAACCGGAGCCGATCGACGACGTGTTGGAACTGACCAACGTCGTCGACAAGCCGCCGCCGGTGATGTCGGACGAGCCGCGCCGCCTGATGTCGGACGACACGGCGAACCGCGCGTCGGATTCGCTGCAAGGCTTGCAGGCCCGCGTGCCGCGCAACCTGCTGCTGGGCAATTCGGACCTGACGATCGAAGATCTGGTGCGCGCCGAATTGCGCCCGATCCTGAAAGCGTGGCTCGACCAGTATCTGCCCGATCTGGTGGAGCGTATGGTGCAGCGGGAAATCCGCCGCATCACGCGTGAGTCGCAGGACTATTGAGCCCGCACTTGGTGCGGGCTAAACCCTTCCGGCCATGACAGACACGCAAAACGACGAGACCGCCCAGGGCGGTCTCGCTAAGACTTTTTCGCCCGCCGAGATCGAAGCCCGCCGCTACGAGGCGTGGGAGAAATCCGGCGCGTTCGCCGCCGATCCGAATTCGGCCAAGACGCCCTATACGATCATGATGCCGCCGCCCAACGTCACGGGCTCGCTGCATATGGGCCACGCGCTGACCTTCACGATCCAGGACACGCTAATCCGGTTCCAGCGCATGCGGGGCAAGGATGCGCTGTGGCAGCCGGGCACGGACCATGCGGGCATCGCCACGCAGATGGTGGTCGAGCGGCGCCTGGCGGAGAAGGGCGTGTTCCTCGATCGCGGCGGTGTCGCGCCCAAGGGCAAAGATTCCGGCAACGCGACGCTGATCGGGCGCGAGAAGTTTCTGGAAGAAGCCTGGGCGTGGAAGGCCGAGAGCGGCGGCACGATCACGCGCCAGCTGCGCCGGCTTGCGGCGTCGCCCGATTGGGCGCGCGAGCGCTTCACGATGGACGAAGGTCTGTCGCTGGCCGTGCGCCGCGTGTTCGTCGAACTCCATCGCCAAGGCCTGATCTATCGCGACAAGCGCTTGGTCAATTGGGACCCGAAGCTGCACACCGCGATCTCCGACCTCGAAGTCGAGCAGCGCGAGATCAAGGGCCATCTCTGGCACTTCAAATATCCGATCGAGGGCGAGCCCGATCGCTTCATCGTGGTCGCGACGACGCGGCCCGAAACGATGCTGGGCGATAGCGGCGTGGCCGTGCATCCGGACGACGAACGCTACAAATCGCTGGTCGGCAAATTCGCGATCCTGCCGATCGTCGGCCGCCGCATTCCGATCGTCGCCGACGAATACTCGGATCCCGAAAAGGGCACGGGTGCGGTGAAGATCACGCCCGCGCACGATTTCAACGATTTCGAAGTCGGCAAGCGGCACAAGCTCGCCATGATCAACGTCATGGACAAGGACGCGCATATCGCCGGCGACGTGCCCGAGCGCTTTATCGGCCTTGAACGCTATGCCGCGCGCAAGGCGGTGGTGGCGGAGATCGAAGCGCTGGGCCTGCTCGACAAGATCGAAGCCCATACGCATATGGTGCCGCATGGCGACCGTTCGGGCGTGGCGCTGGAGCCGTGGCTGACCGATCAATGGTTCGCCGATGCGGCGACCTTGGCCAAGCCCGCGATCGAAGCGGTCGAGAAGGGCCATACCGTGTTCGTGCCCAAGCAATGGGAGAACACGTATTACGAATGGATGCGCAACATCCAGCCTTGGTGCGTCAGCCGCCAGCTTTGGTGGGGCCATCAGATCCCGGCTTGGTACGCGCCCGACGGCAGCGTGTTCGTCGAGGAAACGGAAGACGCGGCCAAGGCGGCCGCGCGCGCCAAGTTCGGCAAAGATGTCGATCTCAAGCGCGATCCCGACGTGCTCGACACGTGGTTCAGCTCGGCCTTGTGGCCGTTCTCCACGCTCGGCTGGCCCGAACAGACGCAGCACCTGAAGCGCTACTATCCCGGTGACGTGCTGGTCACGGGCTTCGACATCATCTTCTTCTGGGTCGCCCGGATGATGATGATGGGCATTCATTTCGGCAATCCGGGCAAGCCGCTCGCCGAGCGCGTGCCGTTCAAGACCGTGTACATCCACGCGCTGGTGCGCGACGAGCGCGGCCAGAAAATGTCGAAGTCGAAGGGCAATATCATCGACCCGCTCGACCTGATCGGCAAATACGGCACCGACGCGCTGCGCTTCACGCTGTGCGCGCTGGCCGCCCAAGGCCGTGACGTGAAGCTCGCGACCGCGCGCGTCGAAGGCTATCGCAACTTCGTCACCAAGCTGTGGAACGCCTGCCGCTACGCGCAGATGAACGGGGCGGCCCCGGTCGCCGGTTACGATCCCGCGAAGGTCACGCTGACGGTCGACAAATGGCTGGTCGGCGAGCTTGCCAAATGCGCCAAGGCGGTCACCGCCGCGATCGACGCCTATCGCTTCAACGAAGCCGCCGAAGCGCTTTATCGCTTCGTGTGGGGAAATTTCTGCGATTGGTATCTCGAATTCACCAAGCCGCTGCTCCAGCAGGGCACGGAGGCCGAGAAGGCGGAAGTGCGCGCGACCACGTCCTACGTGATCGGGCAGGTGCTGAAGCTGCTGCATCCCATCGCGCCCTACGTCACCGAAGAACTCTGGGAAACGCTTGGCTACAAGCAGGGCGAGACGCAGTTGATGTCGGAGACTTGGCCGGAATACGGCACGGGGCTCGGCGACGCCGCTTCGGAAGCGGAGATGAACTGGGTCGTCGACGCGATCACCGGCATTCGCGCGTTGCGCGCCGAGATGAACGTGCCGCAAGGCGCCAAGCCTTCGTTGCTTTATCGCGATGCCGACGACACGGCCAAAGCGCGGCTCGCGCGCCATGAAGGGCTGATCAAGACCCTGGCGCGCGTCGAGAGCATCGCCGCCGAAACCGGCGGCCCGACCAAGGGTTCGGCACCGGTCGCGTTGACGGGGGCGACGCTGGTGCTGCCGCTCGCGGGCCTGATCGATGCGGGGGCCGAGCGCAAGCGGCTGGATAAGGAAATCGGCAAGCTCGATGGCGAGATCGTCAAAGCGGACAAGAAATTGTCGAACGCCGATTTCGTCGCCAAGGCCGATCCCGAAGCGGTCGCCGATCAGCGCGAACGCCTAGCCGAAGCCAAGGCGGCGCGGACGCGCTTCGCCGTGGCGCTGGAGCGGTTGAAGGATATCTGACCGGCGCTTTACGCCGCGCGTTGCGGGAAGGCGGCGAGCGGAACGGGCGTGTCCGGAATGACGACCGTGAATTCCGAGCCTCGGCCCGGCGCGCTTTCGACGGAGATGGTGCCGCCGATCTGGTCGACGAGCTGTTTCGTCACCATGAGGCCGAGCCCGACGCCGTCGGGCCGCGCGATATAGGCGTCGGAACTGCGCCAAAACGGCTCGAAGATATGCGGCAAGTCGTCGGGCGCGATGCCCACGCCTTCGTCGGCGACGAAGAGCTGGATCTTGCCGCTCGCCGCTTCGCGCCAGCCGATCCGCACGCGGCCATTGGGCTGGCTGTATTTGACCGCATTGTCCATCAGGTTCAGCAGAATTTGGCGCAGCACGCGCTTGTCGGCGTAAAGGACGTGCCGCGTATCGGGCATGATCGCTTCGATGGCGATGTCGCGCGACGCCGCCTTGGCGGCGAGCATCTGCGCGATGTCGCGCAAGAAGGGCGCGAGATCCAATTCCTCGGGATTCAGGCGCGCGCGGCCGGCCTCGATCGCGGCGATGTCGAGCAACTGGTCGACGACGGTCAACAGGTGCCGTGCGGCCGTGACGACGTCGCCGTTGTATTCGGCGTTCTTGGCGGACAATTTCCCGAAAATCTGGGTGCCGATCATCTCGGAGAAGCCGATGATCGCGTTCAACGGCGTGCGCAACTCGTGACTGACATTCGCGAGGAAGTCGCGCTTGGCGACGTTGGCGGCGTTCGCGGTGAACAGGGCCTTTCGTAGCGACGCGGCTTCGCGTTCGCGGATGAGGGCGAAATACGCGATCAATCCCGCCATGGCGAAGCTCAACAGGCTGACGAGCATCGCGGAGCCGAAATAGATCGGCCGGCGGGCGACGCTGCGTTGGTCGAGATCCGCATTGCGGAAACTCGCATAGACATAGACCGGATGCCGATCGACATGTTTGTACGCGATCGTCAGCGGACGGCCGTCGGGATCCGTGCGGTTCAGAATGACGCCCAGATCGTTGCGCGCGACTTCCGGCCCCATGAAGTAGTCGAGATCGAGCTTGATCCCGACATAGCCGTCCGGATCGGGATTTCGATAGATCAGATGGCCGTCCTCGCGGAACGCACCGACATAGCCGGGGGCCGAAATGAAGATGCGGTCGAACAGCCGGTTCAGATCCGGCACGTCGATCGCGGCGACGATGTACTTAACCTTGAAAATATTCGGCCGCGCCAATTTGGCGACCGGGATGATATCGCCGCTGGTCGCGCGCGAGCGCGATTGCAGCCCGATCTTGAAGAAATCGTCCGGCTTGCCTTCCAAGTCCGTGATGTATTCGCGGTCAGCGACGTTGAATTCGGGTTCCGGAAAGCTGGGCAACGAAATTCTGTTCGCGTCGGCGTCGAACAGACGCAATCGGATCGAAAAGGATTGATGCCGGCCGAAGCCCTCGATGAATTTCTCGAGCGCCATCAGATCGGTCGGCGCCGAAAACGGCTGGCGCTGTTCGGCCATCCATTTCTCGGTCGTGTCGGCGAACAGGACCGCCGTATCGATCGCGCGGGAAAAATGCGCGGCCATCAGGTTCTGGGCGCCGAGCAATTCCGCTTGCGCGTTCGCGTGAACTTCGCGCTGGTCGTCGAGCGTTTTCCAAACCGCCAGCGACCAGACGGCGCCCGCGATCAGTGCGGCGAAAAGAAAGGCGAGGTTGCCGGGAGCCACGTGGCGCAGCAGGCCGCGTCGCTCCCCGCGTATCCAACGATCCATGTCGAACCCCACCGCTCCCGTTTCCGTTACGCCGAGCGGACTTGTCGCAGGAACTGACCGACCGCGCCGCGCAATTCGGTCGCTTGCCCGCCCAGATCGGCGGCGACCTTCTGCACCATGCCGGCGGCGGTGCCGGTGTCCTCGGCGGCGCGCGTCACGCCGGTGATGTTCGACGAGACTTCGCTTGTGCCGGCGGCCGCTTGCTGGACGTTGCGCGCGATCTCGCTGGTCGCCGCACCTTGTTCTTCGACCGCCGCCGCGATCGTCGATGCGATGGCGTTCATGCTGGCGATCGTTTCGCCGATCGACCGCATGGCTTCCACCGATTGGCCGGTCGCCGCCTGGATCTCGTTGATCTGGGCGCCGATCTCGTCCGTCGCGCGGGCCGTCTGGCTCGCGAGGCTTTTGACCTCCGACGCCACGACCGCGAAACCTTTGCCCGCTTCGCCCGCGCGCGCCGCCTCGATCGTGGCGTTGAGCGCGAGGAGATTGGTTTGCGACGCGATTTCGGAGATCAATTGCACGACGTTGCCGATCTTCTGCGCGGCGTTCGCCAGCGCTTCGACCGTCTGGCTCGTACGGCCGACATCGTCGACCGCCTTGCTCGACATGCGCGCGGATTCCGTGACCTGACGCGAAATCTCGCTGATCGACGACGAAAGCTCCTCGGTCGCCGCCGCGACGGTCTGCACGTTGGTCGAGGCTTCTTCGGAAGCCGCCGCGACGGCCGTCGCTTGGCGGCTGGTTTCCTCCGCGGTCGCGGTCATCTGGGTCGCCGATTCCTGCATGCGTGCCGCTTGGCTCGACACTTCCGCGACGACGCCGCCGACTTTCCCTTCGAAATCGTCGGCGAGCGCGATCATCGCCGCGCGCTTTTCCTCGGCCGTGCGCGCTTCGGCGGCTTTCTGCTCCGCTTCCAGTGCCTTCACCCGGATCGCGTTGTCCTTGAAGACCTGCACGGCCTTCGCCATCGCCCCGATTTCGTCCTTGTTGGCGAGGGAAGGGACGTCGGTTTCGAGTTCGCCGCCCGCGAGTTTGGTCATCGCGCCGGTCATATCGCCGATCGGCGCCGTGATGCCCTTGGCGATCAGGAAGGCGAACAACAGGCCGAGCGCAAGGGCGATGGTCGAGAGAACGGAAATCAGGAAAATCGCGCTCTTGATCGTGTCTTCGGACTCGGTCGAGATCGCATCCATCGCCTTTTTCTGCGCGCCGACCAACTCTGCGATGCGGCCACCCAAGCGATCCGCGATACGCGCGTTGGTGACGTTGACGAATTCCGCCATTTCGAGCGTGGCGCGCATCCCGGTCTGCAGCATGCCGCGCAATGGGGCGACGGCTAGCGCCGCCGCTTCGACGACGTCGCGCGCGGGGCTGCGCGCGGCCGCTTGCCGCGAGGCGCCGATCGATCCTTCGAGGTCGGTCAACGCGGCGTTGATCGACGTGACGCCCGCCTCGGTCGGTCCGGCAATGAAGCGTGCGACGCGGATGCGCAGAATGCCGAGATTATCCTGCGCTTTGCCGGCAGCGGCGCTAAGTGCTTCCTCGCCCGTTTTCATCGACGCGTCGAACGCCTCGGTCAGCTTCTGACGCGCGTTGAGCGCCGCGGGTTCGTATTTCGCGGTGATCGCGTCTTCGCGCTGGCCGCGCAGTTCGACGACTTTCGCGAAGTTACGCTGATACTCCTCGGCCAGTTCGCCGATATTGCGGGCGATGGCGCGACGCTCTTCCGAGACGAATTTGGGGATGATCGTCTGCATCGATTTGCGGATATTTGCGCCCAACTCTTCGACACGCTTTTGCGCATCGGGGCTGCCGGCCGAAACGAAAATCAAAACCTGCCGGCGCAACTCCGCCATATCCGCGTTGATTACCTCGATCGCAAAAGCGTTGTCGGAGATCGTGTCAAAACTCATGAAAGCGCGCTGGATGCCGGTCATCGAATTCCACGACATTCCGGCGACGGCAATCAGCAAAGCGAGAACGATGGAGAAGCCGAAGCCGATACGGGTGCCGATCTTGAAGCGGCCGTTGATCGCGGAAAGTGCGGACATCCTGGACCTCCTTGGCGCTCGCGAGCCGAGGGCGGCCCGGAATTTGTTGAGTAGAATTACGACGTCGTCCCATTAAGAAACACTGAAGCTGCGGAAATAGATCGGACGCGCCGCTATACACCTTCGTCGAAATAGTATTCCAACGCCGCACGCAAAATCGGACCGGATGCCCGATTGTGTCGCACTCTGCAATGCCCATCCGCATAACGCATAGCGGCTTTCTCTATTTCGATATCCGATCATCTAAAGCGGGTGTCATACTATTGAATACAACGGCCGGCAGAAGCTGGCCGATTGAAGGAGGAGCCAAGGCGATGATTTCCGTCCCTTCGCGCAAACGACATCTTCGACTGGTCCACGCCGCCGCGGATGACGGCAACGCTGACGGCGAACGCGCCGGTCGCGGTATGCCGCCCGACTACGAGACGCTTCATCCCTGGTTCGCCGCGATCCGCGACTATCTCGCGTCGCTCGCCGCACCGGGCAAGATCGCGTCGCGCGCCGATTTCGATCCGTGCTGGCTGCGCGGCAATCTTCGTCTGGTGAATTTGGTGGATGTCGTGCGGGACGCCGCCGGCGTCAAACGCTTCCGCTTCCGTCTGGTCGGCACGACGCAGACGGAACTCGCGCGCCGCGAGATCACGGGGCTGTTCGTCGAAGATGCGGTGCTACCCGCCTATGCCGATCGCATTCTCTTGAATATGCGCACGGTCGTGCGCACGCGGGCGGCGGTCCATGATCGCTTTCCGATGCCGCATCCCAACCGCGAATTCATCGACAGCGAACGCGTCTATTTCCCGCTCGCCTCGGACGGCGAGAACGTCGACATGATCCTCGTCGCCTGCAACTATCCGAACGACTTGAAGCTCAAGCCGATGCACCCTTATGTCGAGCTGCCTCAGTCTTCGTCGTCGGCGGGGATGCGATAGGTTTCGAGCGTGGCGCGCGCGGGGCCAATGGCGCCCCACGGGCAATCGGCGAAGCGCAAGGCGACGAACGCGCAGGTCGGGAATTTCGCCGCGATGCGCGCGCGCGTATCGGTTTCGGCGGGCGGGATCAAATCCAGGGCGAATTCCTCCAGCCCCGGATTATGGCCGATCATCAGCACGGCATCGGGGCAGGGGCTGCGCTTGTCGAGTTCGGCCAAGCGAAGCCTCAAATCCTCGACATCGGCGAGGTAAAGCCGCTTCTCGATCGAGATTTCGGGGCGGCCGCCGAACCCTTCTTGGGTTAATTCCAACGTCTGGCGGGTGCGCAGCGCCGCCGAACACAGTACCAGATCGGGCGTAAATCCCTTGTTTTCCAGCCACTTGGATAGGCCGCGCGCGGCCTTGCGCCCGCGCTTGTTGAGGTCGCGATCGAAATCCTGGACGAACGGGTCGTCCGACGAAGATTTCGCATGCCGGAGCAGGAAAAGTCGCTTGGGTTTCAAAATCTTGACACCGTTCGCCCGCTAGAGTCGCCCGCGCGTGATACCATAAACGGCCCGTCGGCATCAGCCTCGGGCAAGGAGAATTCAGGTGGACGGCGAGACGCAAGCCCAAGAGCGGGTCGATTTCGGCGCGGTTGAAACCGCGCGCTACATCAATCGCGAGCTGTCCTGGCTCGCGTTCAACGAGCGCGTGATCGAGGAATGCGCCAATCACCATCATCCGCTGTTGGAGCGGCTGCGCTTCCTGTCGATCTCGGCGTCCAATCTCGACGAGTTCTACATGGTGCGCGTCGCCGGGCTGAAGGGCCAAGTCGCCGCCGGCGTGACCACGCCGTCGGATGACGGGCTGTCGCCCGCCCAAGCGCTCGCCGCGATCAACCGGCGCGCGGGCCAGTTGATGAACGTGCAGCAGAACGTGTGGATGGAATTGGTCGCGGAACTGCGCGCCGCCGGGATCGCGGTCGTGGGGCCGCATGAACTCACCGACGACGATCGCGCGTTCCTCGCGCAGCGCTTCCAGGAAGCGATCTTCCCGATCCTCACGCCGCTGGCGATCGACCCCGCACACCCGTTCCCGTTCATCCAGAACAAGGGCCTCGCCCTTGTCGCGCGTTTGGTCTCGCCGACCGATCATCGCGTGCTGCAAGCGCTGATCCCGGTCCCGCAACAGGTCGAGCGTTTCGTGCGCCTGCCGGGCAAGACGATCCGCTTCATCCCGGTCGAGGATACGATCCGCCTCAATCTCGGCACGCTGTTCCCGGGTTTCGAGACGAAGGCCGTCGGCCGCTTCCGTCTGCTGCGCGATTCCGAAATGGAAATCGACGAGGAAGCGGAAGATCTGGTGCGCGTGTTCGAAAGCGCCTTGAAGCGCCGCCGGCGGGGCGAGGTGATCCGTCTCGCCTTCGATGCCGAGATGCCCGAGGATTTGCAGAATTTCGTGCTGAGCGAATTGGAAGTGAAGCCCGAAGATTGCTTCCGGCTGGGCGGCATGCTCGGCATGGCCGATTTGAAGCAGCTCGTGCTGTCGGAACGCGCGGATCTGCTGTTCGCGCCCTATAATCCGCGCTTCCCCGAACGCATCCGCGATTTCGGCGGCGATTGCTTCGCGGCGATCCGCCACAAGGACATCGTCGTCCATCACCCGTATGAGAGCTTCGACGTCGTCGTCCAGTTCCTGCGCCAAGCGGCGCGCGATCCGGCGGTCGTGGCGATCAAGCAGACGCTGTATCGCACGTCGGATAATTCGCCGATCGTGCGGGCGCTGGTCGAAGCCGCCGAAAGCGGCAAGTCGGTCACGGCGATGGTCGAGCTGAAAGCGCGCTTCGACGAGGAAGCGAATATCCGCTGGGCGCGCGATTTGGAGCGTGCGGGCGCGCAGGTCGTGTACGGCTTCATGGATTTGAAGACGCACGCGAAAATCTCCTACGTCGTGCGCCGCGAAGGCCCGGCGTTGCGCTCCTACGTGCATTTCGGCACCGGCAACTATCACCCGATCACCGCACGCATCTATACGGATCTGTCGTTCTTCTCCTGCGATCCGGGCCTGTGCTCGGATGCGGCACGTCTGTTCAACTTCATGACCGGCTACGCCAAGCCCGAGGCGATGGAGAAGCTCGCCTTCGCGCCGCTGACCTTGCGCGCGACGCTGGTCAAGCATATCGACGCGGAGATCTCGCACGCCAAAGCCGGCCGTCCCGCCGCGATCTGGGCGAAGATGAACGCGCTGGTCGACGCGGGGATCATCGACAAGCTGTACGAGGCGAGCAATGCCGGCGTGCAGATCGATCTGGTGATCCGCGGGATTTGCTGCTTGCGGCCGGGCGTGAAGGGGATGTCGGAGAATATCCGCGTGCGCAGCCTGGTCGGGCGGTTCCTCGAACACGGCCGCGTCGTGTGTTTCGGCAACGGATTCGGCCTGCCGCACCCGGAATCGAAGCTGTTTATCTCCTCCGCCGATTGGATGCCGCGCAATCTCGATTGGCGCGTCGAAACCTTCGTGCCGATCGAAAACCCCACGGTGCACGAGCAGATCCAAGACCAGATCATGGTGGCGAACCTGCGCGACGTGGCGCAAACTTGGGTTCTCGATTCGGCGGGCGACTACAAACGCCTCGAATGCGGGTCCGACGCGTTCAGTGCGCACGAGTTCTTCATGACCAACCCTTCGCTTTCCGGACGCGGCAAGTCGCTTCACAACCCGGATAAAGTCAAAGCCAAGGGCAAGGGAAAACCGAAAGACTGAGATGGCGGTACGGCGCGCCACGTCCGGCGTCAGCATCGACAGGCGCCCCGTCGCGGTCGTCGATATCGGCTCCAACTCGATCCGCCTCGTCGTATTCGACGGGACGAGCCGCGTACCCTTGCCGTTGTTCAACGAGAAGGTCCTCTGCGGCCTCGGCAAGGGGATCGAGCGCACCGGCAAGCTCGACGAAACCGGCGTCGAACAAGCGCTGGTCAATCTGCGCCGCTTCGCGGAACTCGCGCGCGCGATGGGCGTGCGGCGGACCTATGCGCTTGCCACCGCCGCCGCGCGCGACGCCAGCAACGGTCCCGAATTCATCGCGCGCGTGCGCAAGGCCACGGGCTTGCCCGTGCGCATCCTGTCGGGGGCGGACGAAGCGCGGATCTCCGCGCTGGGCGTACTCGCCGGTACGCCCGGCTCGCAAGGGGCGATGGGCGATTTGGGCGGCGGCAGTCTCGAACTCGTGGCGCTGGGCGAGGGCAAGACGCGCGGCCACGTGACGCTGCCTTTCGGCCCGCTGCGCTTGAAGGAATACGCCGACAAAGGGCGCGGGCGTCTTAAGGACATGATCGACGAGCGTTTGAAGTCGCTCGATTTTCTCGACAAAGGCCGCGATGCCGAATTTTACGCCGTGGGCGGTGCATGGCGTGCGATCGCCAAGCTGCATATGGCGCATTCGGGCTACGGGCTCGAGATCATCCATCACTATACGATCGCGCGCGACCGGGCGATCGACTTCCTGGAATTGATGGCGACGCAAAGCCGCGCGTCGCTCGAAGGCTTCGCTGGCATATCGCGCAAGCGTTTGGAGACGATCCCGCTCGCCGCCACGGTGCTCGAACGCGTGCTGCGCCGGATGAAACCCAAGCAGCTCGTCTTCTCCGCCTATGGTTTGCGCGAAGGCTGCCTCTACGATTCCTTGAGCCCCGCCTTGAAGCGGATGGATCCGCTGATCTCGGGTGTGGCGGCCATCGCCGCGCAGAACCGCCGCTATCACGTCAAGGCGGAAGAATTGCAGCGCTGGATCGAGCCGCTGTTCAAGGACAAGTCGCGCGCGCGTTTGCGATTGGCGACGTGCCATCTTTCCGATCTCGCCTGGAGCGAACACCCCGATCATCGCGGCGAAATCGCGTATCGCCGTGCGCTCTATATGCCCGTCGCCGGTATCGACCATCCCGGCCGCGCTTATGTGGCACTCGCCTTGTTCGCGCGTTACGACGGCGAGCCGGGCGGGGAGACCGCGCAGATTTCCTGGCGCATGCTCGACGAGGATTCGTTGCGCGAGGCGTTCCGCCTGGGGCTTGCGCTGCGGCTTGCCTATCGCCTGTCGGGCGGCGCGTCGGCCGTGCTGGCGCGCACGCGCCTTGTCGTCGAAGGGCGCGAACTGATTCTCGAAGTGCCCAAGCGCGACGTCGGTATGGTGGGCGAAATGGTCGGGCGGCGGCTTGAATCCGTCGCCTCGGCCTTCGACAAGAAGCCGCGTATCCGGCCGCGATGAAAACCATCTTCGCTCTGTTCGCCGCCGCGATGGCGTTGACCGCGTGCGCGCGCCCGAACCCGATCGCCACACCGTTGCGCGCCGGGCCGTTCGGCGCGGTGCTGCTCGTGCCCGGCTGTGCGGGGCCGGGCGAGCACACCGCGCGCGCCGCGCAGGAATTGACGCAATCGGGTTTCGCCGTATCGACCCTCGATTGGCCGTCGGGCGCTTGCCGCGCCGACGATGCCGCCGCCGGCGTGCCGGCGATCGAGCGCGCCTTGCTGCGCTTGGCGGCCGTGCCCGGCGTGGATCGCGCGCGGCTGCATCTCGTCGGCTGGGCGGAAGGCGGGGCGTCGGTCCTCGCCGCCATGGCGCGCACCGGCGTGCGCTCGGCGGCGGCGTTCTATCCGTCTTGCGCCGGTTTGCGCGAATGGCGCCCGACCGGCCCCGTGCTGCTGATGCTGGGGGAGAACGACACGGTCGCCCCGCCGGAGACCTGCTTGGATGCGGTGGGCCGCACCCAGGATTCCGACAAGGTCCTGGCGATCCGCTATGGCGGCGCCACGCATGGCTTCGACGATGTCGGGCCCGGCTGGGCGTTCTGGCGGTCGAGTGCGGCCAGCGCCCATAATAAAGCCGTACGCGATGCGGCGTTTTCGGATTTGCGCATCTTTTTGGATGCTTACGCCGCGAAATGAAGGCGAATTCTGAGGGATTTGGCCGGGGAAGCCTTGCCGAAACCGGAATCCGAGCCTAATCTTTCCTGCATCCCGTTTCGGGGAGAGGAACAATGTCCGCCAGTTCCATCGGCAATACGCAGTATTCGCCCGCAAGCCAGCTGTCGTCGCTGGAAACGTCGCGTCCCGCGCCGTCGACCGCCGATACGTCGTCGTCCGACGAAGCGCGCCCGCAGCTGGGCGCCGCCGCGCAGAACCTGACGGCGCCGCCGTCGGATTCCGGCCGCGGCCGCAACGTCGACGTCACCGCTTAAGCTTAAGCGACCGTCGCCGCCGCGCCGTCCAGGCGCATCAGCACGATCTTTTTGCCCTTCAGCGTGAAACCCAGCCGGCCCGCCTTCATATCGAGGGCGGCGCCGCCGAAGACTTCGCGTCGCCAGCCCTGAAGGGCGGGCACGTTGGCGACATCGTCGGCCGCGATGCGCTCGAGATCGGCGGTCGTCGCGACGAGCTTCTGCGCGACACCGTGTTCCTCGCATTTCATTTTGAGGAGCACTTTGAGGAGTTCGACCACGGGGCCGAGGCCTGGCGGCAGATCGGGCGATTCCGGCAAAGCCGGCGCCTTGTCGACCGGGGTGGCCAAGCCGCGCTTGACCGCTTCCATCATCTCCTGACCCAAGCGGCCTTCGGCGAAGCCGCGATTGATGCCGCGCATGCGGGCGAGATCGTCGAGCGATTCCGGCGCGTGGGCGGCCACGTCGAGGATCGTTTCGTCGCGCACCACGCGATTGCGCGGCGTATCGCGGCGCTGGGCCTCGCGTTCGCGCCAGGCGCAAACCTCTTTCAGGATGGCCAGGAAGCGCGGCTTGGCGCCGCGCGGCTTCATCCGCCGCCAGACTTCCTCCGGATCGGACCGATAGGTCGCGGGGTCCATCAGGATCGCCATTTCTTCGGCCAGCCAGCCGGCACGGCCGCTTTGCCCCAGCTTATGGGCGAGCGCTTCATAGGCCGGGCGCAGATGCGTCACGTCCGACAGCGCGTAGCTGATCTGCTTGGCGGAAAGCGGGCGCTGCGCCCAATCGGTGAAGCGCACCGATTTGTCGATCCGCGCGCGGGCGAGCTGGGCGGCGAGGTTTTCGTAGCTGACCTGCTCGCCGAAGCCGCACACCATCGCCGCGACTTGCGTATCGAAAAGCGGGGCGGGGACGCGGCCGATGAGGTTATGGAAGATTTCCAGATCCTGGCGCGCCGCGTGGAACACCTTCAAAACGGCCGGGTTGTCCATCAGCGCCAGCAGCGGCGAAAGGTCCAGCCCCGGGGCCAGCGCGTCGATCACGGCGGCATCGTCTTCGCCCGCGACCTGCACAAGGCAAAGCTGCGGGTAGTAGGTCTTATCCCGCATGAATTCGGTGTCGACGGTCACGTAGCTGGACGCGGCCGCCTTGGCGCAAAACGCCGCCAGAGGGGCGGACTCGACGATCAATGTCATGTCCTTGTTTAACCTTGGGTCTTTGGCGCAACAAGAGGGGGCGTGGGGGTTGACAAGCGGGCCCCTTCATGGGCCTTTAACGCCCGATTTTCAAAGGAGATTCGACGCGATGCACGCCTACCGTACGCATACTTGCGGTCAATTGCGCGCCGCCGACGTGGGCGCGCAGGTTCGCCTGTCGGGCTGGGTCCATCGCAAGCGCGACCACGGCAATCTCCTATTCGTCGATTTGCGCGACCATTACGGCATCACGCAATTCGTGCTCGACACCGAGAACCCGGCGTTCAAAACCGTCGAAGCCTTCCGCCCCGAAAGCGTGGTGACGCTGACCGGCAAGGTCGTGGCGCGCGAGCCGTCGACCGTGAACCCGAAGCTGCCGACCGGCGAGATCGAAGTGCGCATCGAAGCGGCGTTGCTGCAATCGTCGTCGGAAGTGCTGCCGTTCCAGGTGGCACAGGAAGGCGACTATCCGGAGGAAATGCGCCTTAAATATCGCTTCCTCGATCTGCGCACGGAGCGTTTGCACGCCAATATCGTGCTGCGCTCGCAAGTCATCGCGTCGATCCGCCGGCGCATGATCGATCAGGGCTTCACCGAATTCCAGACGCCGATCCTGACCTCGTCCTCGCCCGAGGGTGCTCGCGACTATCTCGTCCCGTCGCGCCTGCATCCGGGCAAGTTCTACGCGCTGCCGCAAGCGCCGCAGCAGTTCAAGCAGCTGCTGATGGTCTCGGGCTTCGATCGCTATTTCCAGATCGCGCCGTGCTTTCGCGACGAAGACGCGCGCGCCGATCGCTCGCCCGGCGAGTTCTACCAGCTCGATTTCGAAATGAGCTTCGTCACGCAAGACGACGTGTTTGCCGCGATCGAGCCCGTGCTCGGCGGCGTGTTCGACGAGTTCTCGAAGGGCCGCAAGGTCACCAAGCCGCCATTCCCGCGCATCGCCTTCGACGACGCGATGCTGAAATACGGCTCCGACAAGCCCGATCTGCGTAACCCGCTGGTCATCGCCGATGTCGGCGAAGTCTTCGCGGGGTCGGACTTCAAGGTGTTCGCCGGCATCGTGGCGGGCGGCGGCGTCGTGCGCGCCATTCCGGCGCCCAAGACCGCGGATCGCCCGCGCTCGTTCTTCGACAAGATGAACGCCTGGGCGCAAAGCGAAGGCGCCCCCGGCCTCGGCTATATCGTGTTCGAAGGCGACACGGCCAAGGGCCCGATCGCCAAGTTCCTCAACGAGGAACGCCTCGCGAAGCTCAAGGCTTTGGCCGGTGTGGGTGCAGGCGACGCGGTGTTCTTCGTCGCCGACAAGAAGAAGCTCGCCGCCGCGAAGCTCGCGGGGGCCGCGCGCAAGAAGCTGGGCGAGGAGCTCGAGCTCATCAAGGAAGGCGAATTCCGCTTCTGCTGGATCGTCGATTTCCCGATGTACGAGCTCAACGAGGACACCGGCAAGATCGAGTTCAGCCACAACCCGTTCTCGATGCCGCAAGGCGGGCTGGAAGCGCTGACGACCAAGGATCCGCTGGAGATCAAGGCTTATCAGTACGACATCGTCTGCAACGGCGTCGAACTCTCGTCGGGGGCGATCCGCAATCACTTGCCCGAGATCATGTACAAGGCGTTCGAAATCGCCGGCTACAGCCAAGCCGACGTCGAAAGCCGGTTCGGCGGCATGCTCAACGCGTTCAAGTTCGGCGCCCCGCCGCATGGCGGTTCGGCCCCGGGCATCGACCGCATCGTCATGCTGCTGGCGGACGAGCCGAATATCCGCGAAGTCGTCGCTTTCCCGATGACGCAGGGGGCGGTCGATCTGCTGATGCAGGCGCCGAACTCGGTCGATCCGGCGCGGATGAAGGAACTGCACATCAAGCCGGACCTGCCGCCGGTCAAGAAGAAGGACTAGCGCGGTCATGGCGAAAGCGGCGCGACTTCTGGCGCTTGTCCAGATTTTGCGCCGCCATCGCCGGCCGGTCGTTGCGGCAACGCTGGCGCGCGAGCTGGACGTTTCCGAACGCACGATCTATCGCGATATCGACGCGCTGCGCGCGCAAGGCGCCGATATCGCGGGCGAAGCGGGGCTGGGCTATGTGCTCAAGCCCGGTTTTTTGTTGCCGCCGCTGATGTTCTCCGATCAGGAGATCGAAGCGCTGGTGCTCGGCATTCGTCTCGCGCGCGAACATGGCGACGCGGCCCTTGCGGCGGCGGCGCGCGATGCGCTCGCCAAGGTCGCGCATGTGCTGCCCGCCGACCTGCGCGACATGGCCGAGGATATCGGCCTGTTGGCGGGGCCGGCCCCGGTCGGACCCGCACCGCTTATCGACCCGGCCGTGCTGCGCGATGCGATACGGCGCGAGCGCAAGGCCACGATCGTCTATACCGACGCCAAGGGAACGACGACGAAGCGCATGATCTGGCCGCTGGCGATCGGCTATTTCCGCGACGTGCGCGTTGCCATCGCGTGGTGCGAGATGAAGGGCGATTTCCGGCATTTCCGCGTCGACCGCATCGCCGAGATCGCGATCGATCGCGCGCGTTATCCCAAATCGCGGCGCGCCTTGCTGCGTGCCTGGCGGGCCAGTCAGAACATTCCCGACGAACGCTCCTGACGGAAACTGTCAGGAGGGGCGCGGCACGATACCGGTCTTCCAACGGAGGATCGACATCATGGCTTTGCACATCTACGAAACCCGGACCGATATTCCGCCCGCCGCGCTCTACCGCGCGATATCGGACGTCGCCGCTTGGCCGCTTTGGGATCCCGAGTTGGAATCCGTGCGGATCGATGGCCCGGCCGTCGAAGGCGCGGGGTTCGCGTTGCGGCCCAAAGGCGGCCCGAACGTGAAGCTGGTCGTGACGCGCGCCCAAGCCCCCGAAATCTTCGAAGATGTGGCGCTGCTGTTCCTCGGGCGCATGCGCACGTCGCATCGCTATTGCGCCGACGCGGCGGGCACGTCGATTCGGATTGAGATTGAAACCTCGGGGCCCCTCGGCTGGCTGTGGGATCGCGTGGTCGCGCGTGGCCAAGCCGCCGGATTGGCGGTATCGACGCAAGCCTTCGTCGCCTATGCGCGGGGGCGGGCATGAGCGCCGGCGCTTGGATCGCGGTCGCTTGTGCGGCGCATGTCGCGCACGGGCGTGCCGGCGGCTTCATGCAGGTTTGCCACGGCAAGTGCGGCCCGTTGGCGCGGATCGCCCCCGGCGATCGCGTTGCCTATTATTCGCCCAATCGCGAACGGGGCGACGGCAAGCCCTATCGCGCGTTCACCGCGATCGGCACGGTCCGTCCGGGCGCGCCGTACCCGTTCGACCAAGGCGGCGGTTTCGTGCCGTTTCGGCGCGACGTCGCCTGGGACGCGGGCGAACCGGCGGAAATTATGCCGTTGCTCGACGCGCTCGACCTCACGCGCGGGCAGCGTAATTGGGGCGCCAAGTTCCGTTTCGGTCTGGTCCGCGCGACGCCGGCCGATATGGCGCGGATCGCGGCGGCGATGGGCGTACGCGTACCTGGATAACCGGTCCGGAAAACGCCATATTCTTGGGGGAATGTCGCAGGAAGCGGCATTCCCCCCGTTTTCCGGAGTCGTCATGCGTTTCGTCATCGCGTTCGTTGCGGCCCTGATCGGCTTGGCGCCGGGTTTCGCCCAAGCCCAAAACCTTGCCCCCCATCGTGCGGCATATTCGCTGTCGCTGGGCGACAACAAAGGGCAGGTGGGCGGGCTCGAAGGCGCCTTGGTCATCGACTGGGCGGAAATGTGCGAGGGCTACACCCTCAACCAGCGCATGCGCTTCACGATGACGACGGCCGAAGAAGGCACGACCGAAAGCGACATCCTGTTCTCGTCCTTCGAATCGAAGGACGGCACGTCCTATCGCTTCACCTTGCGCACGTCGCGCGACGGTCAGGTCGTCGAGGAGTTGAAGGGCCGCGCGACGCTCGATCCCGACAAGGGCGGCAAGGCCGTGTTCACCGATCCCGAGACCGAGATGGAATTGCCGCCGGGCACGATGTTCCCGACCGCGCATGCGCTGTTGCTGCTCAACTTGGCCGAAGGCGGCGAGCGCGTGATCCTGCGCGCCGTGTTCGACGGCGCCACGCTGGACGGCGCGCTCGACGTGACCGCCATCTTCACCGACAAGCAGCCGGGCCAGATGCTGCTGGGCGCGCAAACGCCCGAGATCGGCAAGCGCCCGGCATTTCGCGTGCGCATGGCCTATTTCAATCCCGACGACAAAACCGGCACGCCGCAATACGAAACGTCGATGCGCATGCTCGATAACGGCGTCGCGGGCGACTACACGTTCGAGTATCCCGAGTTCACGATGAAGGCGAAGCTCGAGCGCCTGGAAGCATTGCCCAAACCGCGCTGCTAAATTTCACTGTAGATTCCGCGCAACGCTCGGCCCGGGTCCGCGCACCTGCGGCAAGATTGCACACTTTCCGAACGTGAATTCCGTGAGACGTTGCTTCGCGTCGCCGCGTGGGGAGTCTTTCGCGCGGGCGAGTGTGAAGTCAGCGCGAAGCGGAGGGGTTATGCGCAAGGGCGTTTTGGATATCACGAAGACGTTGGCCGTAACGGCGGCGTCGGTCGTTCTTCTGGCGACGGCGGGGGCCGGTGCCCAGGAAATTCGCGGCAAGCAGGCGGGCGATTTCAACGTGCGTCTGCGCGGCATCGCGGTTGTGCCGGACAACGGCGCGCGGCCGGTCAACAACGCGACGACGGGGGCGAAGGCTTCGACGCTGGAACGCGCCGACGTGTCGGCGTCGCCCGAAGTCGATTTCAGCTATTTCGTCACGTCGAACATCGCGTTGGAACTGATCGCGGCGACGACGCGCCATCAATTGAAGGTCGGCGGGCCGTCGTTCAACAACGGCACGAAGCTCGGCGATGTCGGCGTGTTGCCGCCGACGCTGACGCTGCAATATCACCCGCTGCCGAAATCGACCTTCAGCCCTTATGTCGGGGCGGGCGTGAACTACACGTTCTTCTACGACACGAAGTCCGAAGCGTCGAATTTCAACGCGCTGAAGCTCAAGAACAATTGGGGTTGGGCGTTGCAGGCGGGCTTGGACGTTCAAACGTCGAGCCCGTGGTCGCTGAACTTCGACGTGAAGAAGATCTTCCTCAAAACCGATGCGACGGTGAACCTGAACCCGACGACGGCTTTGCGCGTCGACAACGTGAAGCTCGATCCGTGGGTGTTCGGCGGCGGGATCGGCTACCGGTTCTAAAACGTCCGGCGAAAGCGCGTCAGGCGGCGGGCCACAGCCACGCCGCCCCGCGCACGCCGCTGGAATCGCCGTGTTTGTTGCGGACGAGCTTCGTAAGAAGCTCGTCCGTAAACGTATGCGCCTTCATCACCGGCAATACGTCGCGATAAAGCCGCGCGGCGTTCGACAAGCCGCCGCCCAGCACGATCGTTTCGGGATCGAAGATATTGGCGATGGTCGCCAATGCCCGGCCCAGCCGGTCGATATAGCGGCGCATCGTGGCGTCGGCTTCCTTGTCGCCCGCGAGATCGGCGGCGACGATTTCCTCCGCCGTCAGCTTTTTGCCGGTGTAGCGCAAATGGTCGGCGGCCATCGCGCCGCCCGACAGATAGGTTTCGATGCAGCCCGTATGGCCGCAATAGCATTGCGGGCCGGGACGCTCGTCCAGCCCGTCGATCACGCGCATCGAGGGCAGGGGATTATGACCCCATTCGCCGGCGATCGCGTTGGGCCCGCCGACGGGCTTGCCGTCGAACACCAGCCCGCCGCCCACGCCCGTGCCGATGATCACCCCGAAAACCGAGCGTGCGCCCGCGGCGGCACCGTCCGACGCCTCGGACAACGCAAAGCAATCGGCGTCGTTGGCCAGGCGCACTTGGCGGCCGAGCCGTTCGGATAGATCGCGGTCCATCGGATGGCCGATCAGCCAGGTCGAGTTGGCGTTCTTAACCAATCCGGAAATGGGCGAGATCGTGCCCGGTATACCGACACCGACCGACCCTTTTTGGCCGGTTTTGGCTTCCGCCCGCTCGACCAGTCCGGCAATCGCCTCGATCGTCGCGCGATAATCGCCTTTGGGGCTGGGGACGCGCTCGCGATGCACGATCGTACCGTCGTCGCTCAACGCCGCCAGCTCGGTTTTGGTGCCGCCCAGATCGATTCCGTAACGCATTCTACCGCCGTGCGATTTGGGGCTTCGGGCGGGTTTTACGCCGCCCGATTGCCGTGCTAAACCATACGTCGCCTCTATACCTTGAAGCGAACGCGCTCGCGAGCCCCTCCATGTCGAAGACCGTTCTGATCGTCGAAGATAACGAGCTCAATATGAAGCTCTTTCACGACCTGTTGGAGGCGCATGGCTACGCGACCTTGCAGACCAAGGACGGAATCGAAGCCATGAAGATCGCGCGCCAAAAGCGCCCCGATCTGATTTTGATGGATATCCAGCTGCCGGAGGTTTCGGGGCTGGAAGTCACCAAATGGCTGAAGGAAGATCCGGAATTGCGCGCGATCCCGGTCGTCGCGGTGACCGCCTTCGCGATGAAGGGCGACGAGGACAAGATCCGCCAAGGCGGGTGCGAGGCCTATATCGCCAAGCCGATTTCGGTCGCGAAGTTCCTGGAAACCGTCCAACGCTTTTTGAACTGACCGGAACGGTACCGGAATGTCAGCCCGGGTCCTGGTCGTCGACGATCTCCTCCCGAACGTCAAGCTGCTCGAAGCGCGGCTGACCGCGGAGTATTTCAACGTCGCCACCGCTTTTTCCGGGCCCGAGGCGCTGGAAAAGGCGATCGCCGATCCGCCGGATATCGTGCTGCTCGACGTGATGATGCCCGGCATGGACGGGTTCGAGGTGTGCCGCCGTTTGAAGGCGGATAAACGCACCCGCCATGTTCCGGTCGTGATGGTGACGGCGTTGTCCGCCGCCGAAGACCGTTTGCGCGGCATCGAAAGCGGTGCGGACGATTTCCTGACCAAGCCGGTGCGCGATCTCGCCCTCTATGCGCGCATCCGTTCGCTGGTCCGCTTGAAAATGCTGGGCGACGAATGGCGCCTGCGTTCGGTGCCGTCGGGCCAGTTCGACATGCCCGATGGCGGCGACACGGTCGAGCGCGAATTGCCCGTCACCAACGCCAAAATCTGCGTCGTCGACGACATGCCGGGCTTGGCGCGCACGCTGGGCAAGGCGGTCGCGGGCGACAATTCGACGGTCGAACTCGTCGCCGATGCGGGGGCCGCACGCGCATTGGCCGAAAGCGGGACCTGCGACACGCTGCTGGTCAATACGCTGATGCGCAAGACCGACGGTTTGCGTCTGTGCGCCGAATTGCGGGCGAGCGAGCGCGCGCGCAACGTGCCGCTGGTGGCGGTGCTGGACGACGGCGACGATCCGCGCTTGGCCAAGGCGCTGGACCTTGGCGTCACCGACTATCTGCTGACGCCGATCGAGCCCAACGAATTGGTCGCGCGCGTGCGCACGCAGATCCGCCGCAAGCGCTACATGGACGCGCTGCGCGCCAATTTCGAACGCAACATGGCGCTGGCGCTGACCGACGCGCTGACCGGCCTGCACAACCGGCGCTATATGGAGGCGCATCTTTCCAGCCTCGTGCAGCGCGCGGCGCATTCGCGCCGGCCCTTGGCGCTGCTGATGATCGACATCGACCACTTCAAGAACGTCAACGACACCTACGGCCACCTTGCCGGCGACGAGGCGTTGCGCGTGGTCGCCAACCGCCTGCAACGCAATCTGCGCCCGTTCGATACGGTCGCGCGTTGGGGCGGCGAGGAATTCCTGGTCGTGATGCCGGAAGCCGATACGAAGATCGGCCGCATGGTCGGCGAGCGTTTGCGCAGCAAGGTCGCGGCCGAGCCGATCGCGATCGACGGCAAGGAAGACGGCGTCGCGGTGACGATCTCGGTCGGCGTGTCGGCGACCGATGGCGGCTTGAGCGATCTGTCCGATTTGATCCGCGCTGCGGACGAGGCGCTTTATCGCGCCAAGCAGGGCGGGCGCAATCGCGTCGAAGCCCCGCCGGAATCCTAACGACGCCATCCCGACAAACGAAAAGCCGGGCCGTCGATGACGGTCCCGGCTTTTGCGTGCGACAAGTAAACGCCGGCCCGAAGGCCGCGACTTACTTGATCTTGCCTTCCTTGAACACGACGTGCTTGCGCGCGACGGGGTCGTATTTGCGCAGCTCCAGCTTTTCCGTGGTCTTACGCGGGTTCTTCTGCGTCACGTAGTAGTAACCCGTGTCGGCGGTGCTGTTGAGCTTGATGAGCAGTTGCTTGGACTTTGCCATGATCGCGTTCTCGAATGGGGTGGCCCCGAAAAGGGCGGCAGGGCGCGGAACATAACCGCCTGTGCCGCAATGTCAAGCGCGGGGGGAAAGCCCTTGTTTCAGGGGCTTAGCGATGGTTTTCAGCGCGCCTCGGCGGCCAGCTGGACCGATTCGATGGCGCGGGAGAACAAAGTGCGGTCGCGCAGCAGCGCTTCGGCGATGCCAAGGTCGCTTTCGCGGTTGGCGTTTTCGGGCGCGCAGATCTGGCGCAAGCGCTTCAACCCGTCCATGTCGGAGTGATCGGCGGCGCGCCAGCGCACCATCACGTCGGGGCCCGTGGTGCGGCCCTGGTTGATCGCCAGAAGGGCGGCGTTGACCTGATCGTTGCCCGAGGTGCACACGGCCGGGATCACGCCCAGATCGGCCAAGGGATAGCCCGTGGGGGCGTGGAAGCGCGCCCAGGTGATGACGAGCTCGCCGTCATTGGGCATGGGCACCAAAGTCTGGACCGAGCCCTTGCCGAAGGACGTCGTGCCCACGACCACGGCGCGGCCGTTGTCCTGCAAGGCGGCGGCGACGATTTCCGACGCCGAGGCCGACTGGCCGTTGACCAGCACGACCAAGGGCACGTCCTCGCCGATATCGCCCGGCTGCGCCGTCATCGATTGCAGCGCGCCGCGATGGCGCCCGCGCGTCGAGACGATCGTGCCGCGCGCCAGGAACAGGTCCGAGACGCCGACCGCCTGATCGAGCAAGCCGCCCAGATTGCCGCGCAGATCGAGCACGGCGCCGCGCAAATTCGGGCCGATCTCGGCCTTGGCACGGCGCACCGCGTCGGTCAGCGTGTCGGTCGTGCGCTGGTTGAAGCCGGTCACGCGGAAATAGGCGATGTCGCCGTCGCGCCGATAGGTCACGGTCGGCGACACGATATGGCTGCGCGTCAGCTTCAATTCGCTGCGCGTTTCGGCCGGCGGGCGGCGGATTTCGATCCGCACTTCGCTGCCGATCGGCCCGCGCAAACGCGAGATCACCTCGCGCTCGGGCATGCCCAGAAAGGCGCGGCCGTCGGCGGCGACCAAACGGTCGCCCACGCGAATGCCGCCGCGCGCGGCGGGGGAATCGGGCGTCACCGCATCGACGCGAACCTCGCCTTGCTCGAATCCCACGGTCACGCCGATGCCGCCGAACCCGTCGCGCGAGGCGCGGGCGTCGCGCGCGCGATCGGGATCGTCGTAGCGCGTATAGGCGTCGAGCGGGGCGAGCGCTTCGTCCATCACCGCGCGGAACACGCGCTCGTTCGACGTGTCGCGCAAGGCGGGCGAGATGTTGCGCGCGGAGTCGATCGCCGCGGCGGTCAATTGCGCCCAACGTAGTGCGTCATCGCGCCGGGGCAGATCGTAGCTCGCCGCGACGATGGCGCCGTCCATCACCTGAAGCCGCGTATCGGTGCGCTTGACGGAGATGCGCGGATCGATCTTCGACAAGCCGCCGAGGC
The DNA here is from genome assembly GCA_965228135.1 of Tagaea sp. Taxonomy (GTDB): domain Bacteria; phylum Pseudomonadota; class Alphaproteobacteria; order CACIAM-22H2; family CACIAM-22H2; genus Tagaea. The sequence goes on along the minus strand of OZ245798.1, from coordinate 647,889 downwards.
CCGTGCTGGCGAGCACGGGCATATCGATCGGCTGGATGTAGCGCACCGCGAGCTCGTCATAGGCGCGGTGGAAAAATTGCGTGGGCGAAACCTGAATCGCGCGCGGCGTGGGAACCGCCGCCTGTTCGGGGCGCACGGTTTCGCGCGGGCCCGCACAGGCGGTCGCGAACAGGACCAGTGCGGCCGCCAATACCCCCAGCCGCGAACGCGGCTTACGTAGCGAGGAGGGGCGATAGGCGGCGCGCATGTCTTGTGTCCGTTACGGTTTCTCGCGCTGGGCCCACAACACGCCGACCACGGCACCCTTGATCGGGCGCAGGAAGGCGAGGCTGAGCAGCGTCGTCAGCGGCAGCCACAAAACCATGTGGAGCCAGATGGGCGGCATATAGGCGCGTTCCAGGATCAAGATCAGCGGCACGATGATGTGGCCGACGATGAAGATCGTGAAATAGGGCGGCGCGTCGTCCGCGCGCAGATCGTCGAGCGTCTCGCCGCAAACGGCGCATTTCGGCGTCACGCGCAGATAGCCGGCGAAAACCGGGCCCTCGCCACAGGCGGGGCATTTGCACGCCAGACCGCGCCAGAACGACTTGGACCAGTCGCGGGCGGCGGGCGCTTGCAGATCGGCGGACATTCTTCCGAAACTCCTTCTCGAATGCACATCATATAGGCCGAACGGCGTCCGGCCACCCCTTCCGCCAGAGCATGGCAGAAAGGTCGCGCAGGCGCGGCAATCCGGCAACACTCCCCGGGATCGGAGAATGTATGCCGGAATTTACCTCTTTTTCCGGGGGAATTTCCCACGGCCCGAGGGGCGGCCGCCACCGTCGAGCAGATCGAAGGTGAGCGACCCGGTCAATGCGTCAACTTCCCGCAGGCGGACCTCGACGGCCTGGCCCAGGCTGAAGGTACGCCTTGTGCGCGCCCCGCTCAGCACATGGCTGCGCTCGTCGAAATGGTAGAAATCCTGCGGCAAAGCGCGCACCGGGACCAATCCGTCGGCACCGATGTCGTCCAGCGTCACGAACACGCCGAATTTCTGCACGCCCGAGATGCGCGCGGGGAAGGTCGCCCCCTGCCGGTCGGCGAGATAGGCGGCCATGTAGCGCGCCATCGCGTCGCGCTCGGCGGTCACGGCGCGCCGTTCGGTCGCCGAGATATGTTCGCCCGCTTTCTCGAAATCGGGCACATGGCCGTCGGTCAACGCGCCGTCGCCCAATTTCTCCGCGTCGATCAGCGCGCGATGGATCAGCAGATCGGCGTAGCGGCGGATAGGCGAGGTGAAATGCGCGTAACGCGCCAGCGCCAGGCCGAAATGCCCGGCATTGTCGGGCGAGTAGACGGCGAGCGATTGGCAGCGCAACACCATCGTGTTGACCATGTGGCGCCACGGCTTGTCCGCCGCCCATTCGATGATGCGGCCGAAATCCTTGGGCCGCAGCGCCGTCTTCGCCAAATGGAAATCGAGCCCGTCGAGCACTTCGCGCAACGCGTCGATGCGCGTTTCGGCCGGCGGCTCGTGAACGCGATACATGCAAGGGCGGTTGCGCTTCTCCAACGTCTCAGCCGCACAGACATTGGCGAGGATCATGAATTCCTCGATCAGCTTGTGGCTGTCCAAGCGCTTGCGCGGCTTGATCGATGTGACGCGGCCCAAATCGTCGATCTCGACCTTGCGTTCCTCGAGGTCGAGATCGAGCGCGCCGCGATCCTGGCGCGCTTTCAGCAACGCGCGATAGGCGGCGTAAAGCGGCTCGACGATCGCGCGCAATTCGTGCGGGCCGCCGTCGGCGATGTCCTGCACTTCTTCATACGTGAAGCGTTTGGCCGAGCGGATCAGGCCGCGGAAGAATTTATGCGCGACCTTGCGTCCGTCGGCGTCGATGCGCACGCGCACGCCGAGCACGGGCCGATCCTCGTTGGGGCGCAGCGAACACAGATCGTTCGACAGACGCTCGGGCAGCATCGGCACGACGCGGTCGGGGAAGTAGCAGGAATTGCCGCGGTCATAGGCGTCGCGGTCGAGCGCGTCGCCGGGGCGCACGTAATAGGCGACGTCGGCGATGGCGACGATCAGCTCGAACCCGTCCGGGTTCTCGGGATCGGGGCGGGCATAGACCGCGTCGTCGAAATCGCGCGCGTCGATGCCGTCGATCGTCACGATCGGCAGATCGCGCAGATCCAAACGATCGCCGAGCGTGGCAGACTTGGCGCGGGCGGCTTGGGCCAGCGCTTCGGGCGAGAAGACGGTCGGAATATCCTGGCTGAAAATCGCGATCAGGCTGGCGGCTTTGGGATCGCGCTCGTGGCCCACGCGCTCCAAAATCTTGGCGCGCGGCAGGCCCAAGCGCCGCGCGGGTGACACTTCGGCCAGCACCAGATCGCCGGGCTTCACGTCGTCGGGCGGATCGCCGGCGAGGCCGAATTCGACGCGCAGCTTGCGGTCGGTCGGGATCAAGCGCCAGCCCGCACCCACGCGGTCGAGCCGCGCGACCAAACGCTCCGATTGACGGTCGGCGATGCGCAACACATCCGCGAGCCAACCCGACTCATCGCGTTTCAAGCGCGCCAGCGCATGCGCGCCGATGGGCGGGACGGGATGGCCCTGCGGCAGGCGCACGCGGGCGAGCGGGGCGGGCGCGTCGCCGTCCCAATCGACGGGCCTGGCGCGCAACACGCCTTCTTCGATATCGGCTTCGACGATCTCGACCATTTGCGCGCCGACGGGCACGCCGTCGCGGCGCGGCAAGGCGACCTTTCCTTCGTCGAGCGAGATCAGATCGCCGTCGCGCAGCATGTCGCGCAGCAGGTTTTTCAGCGCGTCGCGCGCCGGCCCTTTGAGATGGAGGAACTTCGCCAGCCGCCGTTTTTCGACGGGCTTATTCGAGCGCTTCAACGTTTCGAGGACGCGTTCCTTCGTCGGCCAGGAACCGTCTTCGTACTTCGCCACGCTCAGCCTTCTTCGGCGGGGGCTTGGGCCTTCTTCGCCTTCTTGGGCTTCGGCGCGGCCTTGGCGGGCTTCTCGGCTTTTTCGGCCTTCTCCGCTTTCGGCGCCTTTTCGGCCTTGGGCTTGGCGGCTTTTACAGCCTTTGGCTTGGCGGCCCCGCGCTTGGGCTTGGGCCCGCCATTGGCGGCTTCGCGTGCGCGTCGTTCGGCCAACAGCGCGATCGCTTCGTCCAAGGTCACCGTATCCTGCGAGCCGTCCTTGGGCAGGTTCGCGTAGGTCGAACCATGCTTCACGTAAGGCCCGTAGCGGCCGGCGGCGGCGGTGATCGGTTGGCCGTCATCGGGATGGTTGCCGACGACGCGGCCCACCGGGCCCGCCGCACGGCCGAAGCGACGGCCGGTCGAGGGCTGCGCCAGAATATCGACCGCGCGGTTGAGCCCGATTTCGAGCGCGTCCTGCGTGGTCGGGATCGATTTGTATTTGTCGCCGTGCTTGATGTAGGGCCCGAAGCGGCCGAGGCCCGCGAGGATCGGCAGACCATCGGTCGGATGCGTGCCGACGGGGCGGGGCAGGGTCAGCAGTTTCAGCGCAAGCTCGAGCGTCACGTCGCCGGGCGTAATATCGCGCGGGATGGAGACGCGCTTGGGCTTCTCCTTCGCACCGCCGGTCCCGAGCTGAAGATAGGGACCGTAAGGCCCGTTCTTCAGATGCACTTCTTCGCCGGTCGTCGGGTCGACGCCGAGAACCTTGTTGGCGATGCCGCCGGCGGCCGAACCTTCGCCGTCGCCGGTATCCACGCTCAAGGGCCGCGTGAAACTGCATTCGGGATAGCGCGAGCAGCCGATAAAGGCGCCGCGCTTGCCCAGGCGCAAGCCCAAGCGACCGTCGTTGCACGCGGGGCACACGCGCGGATCCGCACCGCCCGGCTTGTCGGGGAAGAAATGGGGCCCGAGCGCTTCGTCCAGCGCGTCGATGACGTCGCGGATTTTGAGTTCCTTGGTCTCGTCGAGCGATTTCGAGAACAGCGTCCAGAAATCGGTCAGCACCTTGCGCCAATCGGCGCGCCCGCCCGAGATTTCGTCGAGCAGATCTTCGAGCTTCGCCGTGAAATCGTATTCGACATAGCGGCGGAAATAATGCTCGAGGAAGGTCGTGACGACGCGGCCGCGATCTTCGGGAATGAAGCGGCGCTTGTCGAGGCGGACATAGCCGCGCTCCTGCAACGTCTCCAGCGTCGACGCGTAGGTCGACGGGCGGCCGATGCCCAGCTCTTCCATGCGCTTGACCAGGCTCGCTTCCGAATAGCGCGGCGGCGGCTGGGTGAAATGCTGCTCGGGCTTGATGGATTGGCGCGGCGTGGCGTCGCCTTCGGCCAAGGCCGGCAGCAGGCGGTTTTCCTCGTCGTCGTCGGGCGAGGCGTCGTCCTTGTCTTCGCGATAGAGCGCAAGGAATCCTTCGAACACGATGATCGAGCCCGTCGCGCGCAACGTCGTCTTGCCGTCCTTCGACACGAGATCGACGGCCGTTTGGTCGAGCTGCGCGCTTTCCATTTCCGAGGCGACCGTGCGGCGCCAGATCAGTTCGTAGAGCTTCAACTGATCGTCGGAAAGATAGCGGCGCATTTCGTCGGGGCGGCGCAGCAGATCGGTGGGGCGGATCGCTTCGTGCGCTTCCTGGGCGTTCTTCGCCTGGGTCTTCCAGACGCGCGGCTGGTCGGGCAGGAATTTCTTCCCGTATTGGTCCGCGATCAGCGCACGCGCGGCGCGCACGGCTTCCTGGGACAGCGTCACGCTGTCGGTACGCATATAGGTGATGAGGCCGACGGTCTCGCCGCCGATATCCGCACCTTCATATAGCTGCTGGGCCAAGCGCATGGTGCGCGAAGCGCCGAAGCCGAGCTTGCGCGAGGCTTCCTGTTGCAGCGTCGAGGTGGTGAAGGGCGCCATCGGATTGCGGCGCGTGCGCTTTTTCTCGATCGAGCCCACACGGAAGGGATCGCCCGCTTCGATCTTGGCGACGGCGCTGCGCGCGGCGTCTTCGTTGGGCAGATCGAATTTGTCGAGGCGCACGCCGTCGATATGCGTGAGCTTGGCGTCGAACAATTCGCCGCCCGGCGCTTTGAACGTGCCGGCGATCGACCAATATTCGCGCGCTTTGAAGCGCTCGATCTCCGTCTCGCGCTCGCAGATCAAGCGCAGCGACACCGACTGCACGCGGCCGGCCGAACGGCTGCCGGGCAGTTTGCGCCACAGCACGGGCGACAGGTTGAAGCCGACGAGATAGTCGAGCGCGCGGCGCGCCATATAGGCGTCGATCAGATCGCGGTCGAGGTCGCGCGGATGGCGCATCGCCTCCAAGATCGCGTTCTTGGTGATTTCGTTGAACACGACGCGCTTCACGTCGATGTTCTTGAGCTTCTTGGCTTCTTCCAGCACCTCTTTCAGGTGCCAGGAAATCGCCTCGCCCTCGCGATCGGGGTCGGTCGCCAGAATAAGGGTGTCCACCCCCTTCAAGGCTTTGACGATCTCGCTGACCGGCTTGCGCGCGCGCTCGCCGATTTCCCAATGCATCGCGAATTCGCGATCCGGCTCGACCGCGCCGTCCTTCTCGCGCAGATCGCGGACATGGCCGAACGACGCCAGCACCGTGTAATCGGTGCCGAGATACTTGTTGATCGTTTTCGCCTTTGCGGGCGATTCGACGATAACCAGCTTCATCGAGACTAGAAGGCCCTTCGTCCGGAGCCGGAGCCCGGACCGTCAGGCGCGCTTGGCGACCTTGTTACCCGGGTACCGCTCAATATGCCCAGCCAACTCCAATTCGAGGAGTGCGGCCAGGATTGCGGGGGCGGACAATTGGCACTCGCGGACGATTTCGTCAACATTGGTCGGGGCGGGCCCCAGCCGCTCGAGCACCGCAAGGCGGGCCTGCTCTATATCTTTATCCATTAAATAAGAAAGGCTTGCGTAGAGTTCTTCGTGTTCTTTCGAGGGCTCCGCCAGCGACCGGCGCAGCACCACGTCGAGCACGTCTTTTGCCGTTTCGATCAGCGTGGCGCCGTTGCGGATCAGGTCGTTGGTCCCCTTGGCGCGCGGGTCGAGGGGCGATCCGGGGACGGCAAAGACCTCCCGCCCATACTCGCCGGCGAGGCGCGCGGTAATCAGCGAACCGGAGCGCAAAGCGGCCTCGACCACCACCGTACCGAGGGTCATGCCGGCGACGATCCGGTTGCGGCGCGGGAAGTGGCGGGCCTGCGGCTGTATGCCTGGCGGCAGCTCGGAAATCAGCGCGCCGGTCTGGGCGATGCGGTCATAGAGGCCCTTATTCTCGGGCGGGTAGCAGACATCCACACCGCCGGCCATGACCGCGATCGTGCCGGTGGCGAGCGATCCCTTATGCGCGGCGGTGTCGATCCCGCGCGCGAGGCCGGAGACGACGCACAGCCCCGCATCGCCCAAATCGCGGGCCAGATCCTCGGCGAAGCGCAATCCGTTGAACGATGCGTTGCGCGCCCCCACGATCGCGACGCTGGGCTTTTCCCAGATATGCGGATGGCCGAGCACCGCGATTACGGCGGGCGCATCCTCGGCTTCGCGCAGCAAGGCGGGGTAGTCGGGCTCGCACGACGCGATCAGCTTGGCACCGAGCTTGCCGAGCGTGTCGATCTCGCGCGCGGCATCCGCCGCCGCGAAGACCTTGAAGCCGCGCTTGCCGCCGCGTTTGGCGAGATCGGGCAGGGCGTCGAGCGCTTCTTGCGCCGTACCGTAGCGTTGCAGCAATTGGCGGAACGCGATCGGCCCGACATTCTCGGACCGGTAGAGGCGCAGCCACAGGCTGCGTTCGGCGTCGCTCAATTGCTTTGCGGCCATGCACCCTTTAAAGCGCAGCCGAAATCAACCGTCAACCGGAGGTTTTCTTCTTGCCGATCTTCGGTTCTTCGCCCTTCAGCAGGCGCGCGATATTGCTGTGGTGCTTGATCCACACCAGCACGGCAAGGAAGGCGGCGAAGAACGCCATTTGCAGATCGCCGATGCGCTCCACGCCCGGCGCCCACAGCAAGGGCAGAAAATAAGCGTAGACCGGGGCCAGGGCGACCGCGACGAGGGCCGAGAGCGACGAATAGCGGAAGATCGCGGCGACCACGGCCCAGGTCAGGCACGCGGCAATCCCGACCGGGAAATCGGCGGCGAGCAATGTGCCCAGCGTCGTCGCCACGCCCTTGCCGCCCTTGAAGCCGAGCCACACGGGGAAGAGATGGCCGAGCATCGCACCGGCCCCGGCCAACAACGCCGCATCCGGCCCCCAGAAATAACGCGCGATCAGCACCGCGATGGCGCCCTTGCCGCCGTCGAGCAACAACGTCGCCAGCGCCAGCGGCTTGTTGCCGGTGCGCAGCACGTTGGTCGCACCGATATTGCCGGAGCCGATCTTGCGGATGTCGCCAAGGCCGGCGGCGCGCGTCAGCACCAGCCCGAACGGGATCGAGCCGAGCAGATAGCCGCCGATGATCGCGGCCAAATAGAACGGCCACGCATGGATGATGAGTTGGGGTGCGAACACGATGTCAGACTTTATACACGGTCAGACCGCCGCACACCGTACGCAAAACGCGGCCCTGGACCAGCCGGTCGTCGAACGCCGAGTTTTTGGATTTGGAGAGCAACTTCTTCGCTTCGACCTTCCACGGCGTATCGGGATCGAAGACCACGAAATCGGCATGCACGCCCTTGGCAAGGCGGCCCGACGACAATCCCAGCAGTTTCGCCGGGCGTGCGGTCAGCAGGTCGAGGGCGGCAAGCAGCGTGAGCTCGCCCTTGTGGACGAGTTCGAGCGTGATCGGCAGCAACGTCTCAAGCCCCACGGTCCCGAACGCCGCTTGGGCGAAGGGCAGGCGTTTGGAATCCTGATCGTGCGGCGCATGGTCGGAAACGATCGCGTCGATCGTGCCGTCCTTCAACGCGGCGACGACCGCGCGGCGGTCGTCCTCGGTGCGCAAGGGCGGGGCGACCTTGCTGAAGGTGCGATAATCGCCGACCGCGAGTTCGTTCAGCGCGAAGTAATGCGCCGCCGTATCGCAGGTGACGTTGATGCCGCGCGCTTTCGCCTCGCGGATCACGCGCAGCGATTCCGCCGTGGTGACGCACGGGATATGCAAGCGCCCGCCGGTCAACGCGGCGAGGCGCAGATCGCGCTCGATCTGCATGATCTCGGCCGCCGCCGGAATGCCGGGCAGGCCCAGGCGGGTCGAGATCTCGCCCTCGTTCATGCTGCCGCGCGACAGCGTGGGTTCTTCGGGATGCTGCAAAATCGGCATGCCGAAGACCTTCGCGTAGGACAAGGCGCGGCGCATCAATTGCGCGTCCTTCGTCGCTTGCGTGCCGTCGGTGAAGCCCAGCGCGCCGGCCTCGGCGAGCAGGCCAAGCTCGGTCATTTCCTTGCCCTGAAGCCCGCGCGTCAACGCCGCATAGGTTTCGACGCGCACGAGGCTCGTCTCGCGCGCGATGCGCGCGACGGATTCAACCAGCGCTGCGTCGTCGATCGCCGGATGGGTGTTGGGCAGCGCCACCATGGTGGTGACGCCACCGGCGGCCGCGGCGGCCGACGCGCTCGAGATCGTTTCCTTGTGCTCGTCGCCCGGTTCGCGCAACTGCACGCGGATATCGACGAGGCCGGGCGCGAGGCATTTGCCGCCAAGATCGATCGTCTCGATCCCTTGCGCGGCGACCGCACCGGCCTTGGCCAGATGCGGGCCGATATCGGCGATCATGCCGTCGCGCGCGACAAGGCCGCCCGGCGCATCCATGCGCGTCGCGGGGTCGAGCAAGCGCGCGTTGACGTAAGCGAGGGCCGGGCCGCCGCGCCCGCCGGGCGTGCGGCCGGCGATGGCACCTTCGGGGAGTCTCATTTGCCGTTCCCCTCGGTGTTGGAGAGCAGATTGCGGGTGAGCACGTCGAGGCAGGCCATGCGCACGGCCACGCCCAGTTCGACCTGTTCGCGGATCAGCGAGCGATCGACGTCGTCGGCGACTTCGGAGTCGATTTCCACGCCCCGGTTCATCGGGCCGGGATGCATGATCAGCGCGTCGGGCTTGGCGACTTCCAGCTTCTGGTAGTCGAGGCCGTAATGGCGGAAATATTCGCGCACCGACGGCACGAAATTGCCCTGCATGCGCTCGGTCTGGAGGCGCAGCATCATCACGATGTCGACGTCGGCCAAGCCCTTCTTCATGTCGTGGAACACTTCCACGCCCATGCGTTCGATCTGTGCCGGCATCAGCGTGGGCGGGCCGACGACGCGCACGCGCGCGCCCATGGTGGAGAGGAGGTGGATATTGGAGCGCGCGACGCGGCTATGTAGGATATCGCCGCAGATCGCCACCAGCAGTCCTTCCAGGCGCTTCTTGTGGCGGCGGATGGCGAGCGCGTCGAGCAGCGCCTGGGTCGGGTGCTCGTGCGTGCCGTCGCCCGCATTGACGACCGCGCAATCGACCTTCTCGGAAAGAAGTTTTACGGCGCCCGAGTCAGCGTGGCGGACGATCAGCACGTCCGGCAGCATGGCGTTCAGCGTCGTCGCCGTATCGGTCATCGTCTCGCCCTTCTTGATGGACGAGGCTTCGGCCGACATGTTCACGACGTCGCCGCCCAGGCGCTTGCCGGCGAGTTCGAACGACGTGCGCGTGCGCGTCGAGTTCTCGAAGAACAGGTTGATGATCGTGCGGCCGCGCAGCAGGGTCGATTTCTTTTCCCTGGCGCGGTTTTGCTCGACGTAAGAATCGGAAAGGTCGAGGAGGAGGGTAATCTCCTCGCGGGAAAGCCCCTCGATACCCAGCAGGTGTCGGGGGCGGAAGCGCGTCGGCGCTAACTGAACGGCGGACATTAAAGCGGCGTTATAAGCGCGCCCCCGGCCCCCCGCAAGACGCCGCTGAGAAGGGCGCGAAAACCCAGGAAATCCGCTAATCTGCGGTTAACCGGTTCGGTGGATAATCTTGTCCGAACCTCACGACTCGCGAGAGCCCACCATGACGGTCGTCCGCGACACGCCGCCCAAGACGGGCCGCCCAAAGCCGGGCAACCGGGATATCGGCATCGCGCCGGAATCCGCGACGGCGTCCCTCGACCGGTTGCTGGCAATCGCGGAGAACCAGCATCAATCGCCAAAGGCGAAAGCCAAGCTGTCGCGTTTGCTGGCCGACGAATTGTCGCAATCGGTCGAACGGCATTTCCAAGCGCTCGACATCGCCCCCTGGGATGGCGCCAAGCCGAAGCGCTAACGAAGTTCAATTTCGAAGATCACCTTCGTGAAATCGTCGATCAGCGCTTCGGCGCGCAGGGTCCACGGGCCCGGCAAAGCCAAGGCCGCTTCGTCGATCCCGTAATAGCCGCGCCCGAGTATCGTCGGCTGGCGGCGCAGGCCTTCGATCCCCGCGGTTTTCGACGATAGTTCGATTTCGAACGCCTTGGGCTCGACCGGCGCGTTGCCGGTGTCGAGCAAACGCATTTCGAGGCGCGTGCCGGTCGTCTCGATCCACAGCAGCCGATTGGCTTGCGTGGCGATCAGCGACAAACCGCCGCGCGGCGCTTGCGTTTGCGTATGATTGTGATCATGACCGCCGGGCCCGTGCAAATGCACGGCGGGCGGCGTATGGGTCAGCAACGCCGTCGTCGCGATCAACGCGAGGCCGAAAGCGAGATCGAGTTTGAGATTACGGCCGAGGACGGCGGGATCGCCCGCCTTGGCGCGCGGCACGGCGCGATGGCGGTTATGCGCGGCGATGGCGACAAGCCCCGCGAACAGCGCCGCCTTGATCCCCATCAACGCGGCGTAGCGGCCCAACTCGCCTTCCAAACGCGGCACGCCCAGCCACAACGCGCTGACCGCGACGATGACGACGGCCGCGATCCCGACGGGCGAGAACGCAGCGCCCCAGTGCGCTGCCGTGACCGGACTGTTTCGCACGGCGTGGAACAGCGGCAGGAAGGCGCCGAGCCAGAACAACGCGGCGACGCTGTGCAGCGTCTGCACGGCTTGGATCGGCACGCCGCCGGCGGTCGCATGGCCGGTCAACGCCGTGCCGGCACCGGCGAGGATCAACGCCGCAAAGGCGGCGAAGCGGTTGGGTACGAACGCCAATGCGACGCCGATCAGCATCGCGATCGCAGCGGGGCCGGCACTGGAATGCCAGCCCGCGCGCCAAGCTTGCGCGGCCCAGGGGGGTATGTCGGCGATGCGTGCCCCCGCCATCGCGGGCGACAAGGCGGCGGCGACGAACGCGATAAACAATGCCGCACGGATAACGCGGCGCGGCCCTTCGCGCGTTCCGGCGTTGACGAAAGCGAGGAACGCGAGCCCGCCCACACCGATCGCCAAAGCGAGATCGCGCACGAAGCGAACGAACATCGCGGCGGGCGTGCGCGGATCGAAAGCATGCGCGTCGGCGTCTTGCGGCGGTGCGGGCAAGGCCGCGTCGCCGATCGCGAAGCTGATCGTGCCGGCGATGGGATGCGTATCGGCCGAAGCGACGCGCCACACGAGATAATAGCCGCCCGCTTTCAGATCGTCAGGCAGGTCGATAACGATGCGATCGTTGTCGCTGCGCGCGTCGAGCTCGCGCTGGATCCCCGGGCCGACCAAGCGGATCGCGGCGGGTGTCACCGGTTCGTTGAAGCTGAGCCAGGCCGAACGGGGCGCGTCGGCAAGACGCGCCCCCTCGGCCGGTGCCGTTTCCAGCAACACCGCGTGTGCGGCGGCTTGCCCGGCGGCGATCAGCAGCCAAGCGGCGAAGATGGAAACGAGGAACCGCATCTTACGGCTTCGGCGTCAGGCGCAGGGCCGGCGACGGATATTTCAGATCGTTGGACGATTGACCCGCGGCCGGGATTTCGATCCAGCGATCGACGCCCTTTTCGCATTCCGTCACGGTCGGGAAATAGACGACCGTGTTCGGCGTGTTGGGCAGCGCGCCCCGGAACACGAACTCGTCGTAATGCTCGTCGAGCAGCTTGCCGCCGCTCCACACGACTTCGGTGACACCTTCGGTGATCTGGCCGCCATGGCCATCGCTGATCGGCGTGGCGAGCTTGCCCTTGGTGGTCGCGAGGTTCCAGCCTGCCTTGGGCATCGGCTTCACGCCGGTCATGCCGTCGGGGATCTTCACGCGCACGGCGGTCGTGGCCGAGCCGGCACAACCATGCGGCACGCGCACGACGGCTTTATAGGTCGAGCCGGCGATGGCTTGGCCTTGTTCGAGGGTGACATGGGCGAAGGCGGGAACGGACAGCGACAGGAGCGCGGCCGCGCAGGCGGCCGCGAGGATGTTCTTCGACATTTGGAAAGACTCCGGATCTTGAGAAAAAGCGAAAAGACTTCTCAGACCGGAGCTGGGGGACCGCGCGCGGGCGGGTTGACGAAGTCGGGTTGCGTTTGCGCGCGCGAATAGGCCGGTGCGTAAACGACCGGCGTCCAAACCAACGCGACCGTCAGCGACGGATCGCGCGGCTTCAACGCCAGCGGATCGGGGATGTGGCAAAGCGGGCAGGTTTCCGCCATCGCGGCGGAATCGTGCGGCGTACCGGTATCGACCGTGCAGAAATAGGCGCGGTCGAGTTCGCCGGCGCGCGCGGGAACCGTATGCGCCACCGCCATCAGAATCTGGACGAGCAGCGCCAGACCCGTGGCGTAGAGGCCCAATTCGCGTGTCCAGAGGCGGCGGAACGGATTCATGCGGCGGAAGGTTTCCCTAGGGGAAAGCTTCTAGCGGGAGACTTCGCGAAATACCAGCACGGCCGTCGCCCACAGCCCGCCCGCGAGCAATATTGCCGCCGCGATGCCCAAGATCAGCGACAACCGGCCGCGCAACAGCAAGGCGACGATCATCGCGACCACGCCGACGACCAGCAGAATCGGCCCGCCGAAATCCGGCGTCAGCAGCAGGCTCAAACGATGCCCCGGCCGCGCAACGCGGCAAGTTCGTCGGTACCGAGGCCGAGCAACTCGCCCAGCACTTCGTCGGTATGCTGGCCGCAGACCGGCGGCGCGCGCCGATAACTGGGCGGCGTCTTCGACATTTTGATCGGGCTGGCGATCAGCGGCACGTCGACGCCCGACGCATGCGGCATGGTGATCTTCATGCCGCGCGCGACGACTTGCGGGTCCTCGAACACTTGCCCGATATCGTTGACGGGCGAACACGGCACGCCCGCTTTGGCGAGACCTTCGACCCAATGCGCTTGCGGCTGCGTGCGCATGAATTCGTTGACCAGCCGCACGATTTCCTTGCGGTTGGTCACACGCTGCGGATTGGTCGCGAAGCGCGGATCGTCGGCCAATGCGCCGTGGCCCGCGAACTCGCACAATTTGCGGAACTGGCCGTCATTGCCCACGGCCAGGATCACGAACCCGTCGGCGCATTCGAACACTTCGTAGGGCACGATATTCGGATGCGCATTGCCTTGGCGCTTGGGCACTTTGCCCGAGACGAGATAGTTGAGGCCTTCATTGGCGAGCCACGACACTTGCGTGTCGAGCAGCGCCATATCGATCTGCTGGCCTTCGCCCGTGTTGTCGCGATGGCGCAACGCCGCCAGGATCGACACGGCCGAATACATCCCGGTCATGATATCGGCGATGCCGACACCCACTTTATGCGGCTGGCCGCCTTGCGTGCCTTCGGCCGGGCCCGTGATCGACATGATGCCGCCCAGACCTTGGGCGAGCATGTCGTAGCCCGCGCGCGGCGCATAAGGCCCGGTCTGGCCGAAGCCGGTGATCGAGCAATAGACGAGGCGTGGGAATTCGGCCGATAGGGTTTTGTAGTCGAGCCCGAATTTCTTCAGATCGCCGGTCTTGAAATTCTCGATGAACACGTCGGATTTCGCGATCAAGCGCTTGGCGATCGCTTGGCCCTCGGGCTTCGACAAATCCAAGCTGATCGAACGCTTGTTGCGATTGGCCGAGAGGTAATAGGCGCTCTCGCCCGTCGGCTTGCCGTCCTTGCCGGTGACGTAAGGCGGGCCCCATTTGCGGGTGTCGTCGCCGGCCCCCGCGCGCTCGATCTTGATCACGTCGGCGCCGAGATCGCCGAGGAGCTGCGTGCAGGTGGGCCCCGCGAGAATGCGGGTGAGGTCGAAGATGCGGATTCCGGAAAGGGGCAGGGCGCTCATGGCCGCGCACCATGCCGCCCCGCTTTCCTTCATGCAAGTTCGATCAGACGGGGGCCGCGCGCCCCAGGATCAGCTGCGCCGCTTGGCCGAACGAGGTGGGCCAGGTCGGCGTTTGCGGCAGGCCTGCGAAGCGGCGGAAATCCGCATCCTCGCCTTCGATCGCATCGGCGACGATTTCCCCGGCGAGCGTGGTCAAGGCCACGCCATGGCCGCAGAATCCAACCAGATGGATCAGTCCTTCGCGATCGGCGAAACGCGGCATGCCGTCGGTCGTGACGTCGACCAAGCCGCTCCACGCGCGCGCGATCTTCGCCTGCGCCAAATCGGGCAACGCTTTGCGCAGCGCCCGGCGCAGCCAAGTTTCGGCGAGCGGCGGATTGCCCCGGCCCGGCCAGCCGCCGGCCCCGAACTGCAAACGCCCATCGGCCGTGCGGCGCATATAGCGCAGCGCCGGGCTGGTGTCGTAAGCCGCACCCGCCATCCAGGCGGGGAATTTCGCCAACGGGACGGTTTCCAGCATGAAGGTGCGCACGGGGGCGAGCAGGCGTTCCGTGCCCGCTTCGAGCCCCGGCAGATCGACATTCGCGGCGAGCACGACGCGATCGGCGATCACGTCGCCCTTGGGGGTGGCGACATGCCACTTGCCGTTGGCGCGCGAGATCCCTGTCGCGGGACGACGCTCGTAAAGCGTGGCGCCCGCCGCTTTGGCTTGCGCGACGAGAGCGGCGACGTATTTCACCGGATCGATCGAGAAGGCGCGCTTGTCGATCAACGCGCCGTGACCGGCAAGGCCGGGCATCGCGCGCTTGAATGCGGTCGCGTCGAGGATCTCCGCCGCGTCGTCGCCGAACACGTCGCGGCGCAGTGCGGCTTGTCGGGCGAGGCGCGGCAGATCGGCCTTGGCGGCGGCGACGATCGCGACATGGTCGCGGATATCGCAAGCCTCGCCGGCGAGCGCGCGCACCTTGTCGAGGCCGCGCAAACTGATCCGCCACAACTCGCGCGCGCGGGTTTCGCCGAACTCGGCGATCATCGCGGCGGGATCGGCGGCGAAGCCGGGCAGCACTTGGCCGCCATTGCGGCCGGAGGCGCCCGCACCCGGGCGCGTGGCTTCGATAATGGCGACGTCGTAGCCGCGCTTGGCGGCGTGCAGGGCGGTCGACAAACCGGCATAGCCGGCGCCGACGACGCAGATTTCGGTACGCAGGGACTTCATGACACAGCAATTCCGGCGGCCGGCCCGATCGGGGCCGTCCGCGACATTTCGATTGATGGAATGGATCGAGGGCGCGCGAAGGCGCGCTATTGAACCCTGCGGACGCTAACGGTCCGGTTCGGGCGAATAGGCGGTGCGCGATGCGACGTCGCGCGCGAAACGATCGAACATGAATTCATCGGTCGACATGATACGAACCTCAGGACCGATATAGTGACGCGCCATTGTGACAGCAATGCGGTCGGTGCTAAGTCCCTGAATAAACGCGCAAATATCTGGCCTGACGAAGTTTTGGTTGCGTGCGACTCCCGGCGGGGCCGAAAGTCGCATCCGACATGGACATTTCGACCGATCCCGCGTTTTACGCCGTCGCCTTCGCGACCATCTTCATCATCTCGTTCTTCAAAGGCGGGTTCGGCGGCGGCTTCGCCACGTTGGGCATTCCGTTCCTCGCCTTCGTGATGCCGCCGCTCGACGCCGCGATCATGATGGCGCCGCTGGTCGCGTTCATGGACGTGTTCACGCTGAACTCGTTCCGGCGCGCGACGTGGAGCTTGCCCGACCTCAAAGTTCTGCTGCCCGCATTGTTGATCGGGCTCGGCGTCGGCTTCGTCGCCTTCGTCTATGTCGATCAACATCTGATCGAACTCGCCATCGCGGCGATCACGCTGATCTTCACGATCCGCTGGTTCATCGGCGGCGGCAAATCGCATGGCACGCCGTTGACCGCGACATGGGCGAACGCGTTGCCCTGGGGCGCCATGGCCGGGTTCACGACTTTCGTGGCGCATTCCGGCGGGCCGCCGTTGCAGATCTATCTGTTGCGGCGCGGCCTCGACAAAACGATCTATGCCGGCACGTCGGCCGTGTTCTTCGCGGTCGGCAACGTGATGAAGTTGCCGCCCTATCTTTATATCGCCGGCTCGACGCCGCATCTGCTGTGGATGGCGCTGATCGTGTCGCCGTCAGTGCCGCTGGGCGTGTGGCTGGGGCGGAAATTCCACGACCGGCTCGACGGGCCGCAGCTCTTCAAGCTCTGCTACGTGCTGCTGTTCTTGGCGGGCTTGAAGCTCGCATATGACGGTATACGCGGCGTCTTCTTCTAAAAATCGCGGTTGGTCGCGAGACGCATTTCCTCGATATCGAGCTCGCGCAGCAGCTTGTGCAGCACGCCGTCGCCGATTTCGCGTTCGCGGCGCAGCTTCAGCAAGCGTTTGCGTTCCGCCGCCAGCAGCGCTTCACGCACATGGCGCGCTTGGGCGCGGGCTTGCGCGAAATCCAGATCGTCCTGCGTCGGCGCTTGTTCCAGCAAGCGCGCCTGATAGATGCGCCGTAGCGTGGGCGCCAAATCCAGCGCCACGATATCGTGCTGCGCCTGGTCTTCGAGCTCGGTCAAACCCGCATGCGCCATTTTGCGCCGCGCGGTTTCTTCCTCGGCATCCTCGTTGCGGTCGCCGCCGACTTTGAACATGCGGATCAGCGGGCCCAGCGTGGTGCCTTGCACGACCAGTGTCGCAAAGATCACCGCGAAGGACAGGAACACGATCAGATCGCGCGCCGGGAACGGCTCGCCCGCCGATGCCAGATGCGGGATCGCTTGCGCGGCCGCGAGGCTGACCACGCCGCGCATGCCGCACCAGCCGATGATCAGGGTCATCTCGATCGGCGGCTTGGGCTCGATGCGGCGCACCGCCTCGAACAGATGCGGGACATAGGCGTTGGGAAAGACCCAGAGCATTCGGATGACGATCGCCGCGGCCGAGATCGCGGTCGCCCAAGTCAGCAACTCGGTCAGCGAATAGGCGTTCAAACGGCCGAGAATGCCGTCGAGTTCCAGCCCGATCAGAATGAATACGATGGCGTTGAGCACGAAGACGATCGCCCCCCACACCATGTTGCTTTGCATGCGCGCTTCGGCACTGGCGAGTTCGGGGACGTGCCAGCCGATCACCAGACCGGCGGCGACGACCGCGAGAACGCCCGACACGTGGATCTGCTCGCCCAGCAGGAAGGCGACATAAGGGACGATGAACGACGCGACGATCTGCAACAGCGTCTCGTCGAGCCGGCGCATCACCGCGACGGCGCCGAATCCGATCGCGACGCCGAGCCCCGTGCCGCCGGCGGCGTAGATCGTGAACGTCGCCGCCGCTTCCCAGACCGAGAACGTGCCGGTCAGCACGGCGGCGAGCGCGAATTTGTAGAGCACGAGGCCGGTCGCGTCGTTGACCAGGCTTTCGCCTTCCAGGATCGCGACGATGCGCCGGGGCAGTTTCAACCGCTCCATGATCGCGGCGGCCGCGACCGCGTCGGGCGGCGAGACGATGGCGCCCAGCAGGAACGCCGCCGCCCACGGCACGTCGGGGACGAGCCATTTGAACACGAGCCCCACACCCAGCGTGGTCGCGAAGACGAGGCCGATCGCCAGCAGCAGGATCGGCCTTATATACATGCGGAAATCGCGCCACGACGTGTAGTAGGCCGAGGCGAACAGCAAGGGCGGCAGGAACAGCGCCAGCGTCAATTCCGGGTCGAGGCGCACATCCGGCAGGCCGGGCACGAAGGCGAGCCCCATGCCCGCGATGACCAGCAGCACCGGATAGGGCAGGCGCAACGCGTCGGAAAAGCGGCCCAACGCGACCGCGACCGCCAGCATGATCAGTACGATTTCGAGCAGCGCCAAAGGTGAAGTCCCTGATAAACTCGGCCGCGCCATGGCCGACCGCCTCGACTCTATCCTCGATTTTTTAGCACTCGTCGACCGTTTCAAGAAGGTCGAGCGCCGCGCGCTGCTGGGCGACATGTCCCGGCGCGAGAATTCCGCCGAGCATTCCTGGCACATGGCGCTGGTCGCCATGGTGCTGGCCCGCGAAACGGGCTTCACCGGCGATCTCGCCCGGATGCTGTCGATGGTGCTGGTCCACGATCTGGTCGAGATCTACGCGGGCGACGCCGGCGCCTACGACGTTGCCGCGCGCGCGGCAGCCGTCGCGAAGGAAGATGCGGCCGCCAAGAAGCTGTTCGGATCGCTGCCGCCCGATCTGGGCGCCGAATTCGACGGGCTGTGGCGCGAATTCGAGGCGAAGCAAACGCCCGAGGCGAAGCTCGCCAATGCCTGCGACCGGGTGCAGGGCTTCCTGCAATCCTATCTGTCGGAAGGCCTGTCCTGGGCGGAGATCGGCGTCACCCGCGATCAGACGCTGGAACGCACCCGGCCCGCGCGCGAGACGCATCCCAAGATCGAAGAGCTGATCTTGCGCATCTACAAACGCGCCGACGAAGGCGCGTTCTGGGACGCTTCGGGCAAAGCCGTCGGGCGCGGGAAGGGCGTGCCGCGTTAGGGTTGAAGTTTTCACGCGGAACGGCCAACATCGTCCCCGTCGGGGGACAATCATGGAAAAATCTATTTTCGCTTGGTACGGCTACACGTTTTCCAAATACGCGACCTTCGCGGGCCGCGCGCGGCGGACGGAATATTGGTATTTCGCGCTGCTCAACACGATTGCGACGATCGCGCTGGCGATCGCCTTCGGCGACGAATCCGCGCCTTCGCTGATCTTTTCGCTCGTTCTGCTTCTGCCGAATATCGCCGTCGGCACGCGGCGCTTGCACGATATCGGCCGTTCCGGCTGGTGGCAGTTGATTTGGCTGGTGCCGATCATCGGCTGGATCGTGTTGATCGTGTTCTTCGCGACCAATGGGCAGTCCGGCGACAACCAATACGGCCCCGATCCCAAGGCCGCCCCCATGCCGGAATTGCCGCCGAACGCCTAGCGCTCAATACGCCGACCTCATGGTTCGACACGGGCGTCCATTGACGGCCGCACCATGAGGTTTAAAGCTAGGCCTCACCCTGAGCCTGTCGAAGGGCGAGGCCGGGCCGTCGGTCCGATCTAACGCCCGATGCGCAGCCAGTCGAGATAGCCTTGCAGGATGAAGGCGGCGGCCATTTTGTCGACGACCTCGGCGCGCTTGGCGCGGCTCATATCGGCATCCAGCAGCGTGCGGGTCACGGCCTGGGTCGACATGCGCTCGTCCCACATGACCAGCGGCAGGTCGATCTTGGCGAGCAGGTTGCGCGCGAAGGCGCGGGTGGCCTGGGCGCGGGGGCCGGCCGTGCCGTCCATATTGACCGGCATGCCCAAAACGAAGCCGCCCACGTTGCGCGCCTTGGCGAACGCGACGACCTGGTCGTAATCGGCCGAGGCCTTGCGCCCGCGCCGGACGGTGTCGAGCGGCGAGGCGATCGACAATCCGGGGTCCGAAACGGCCATGCCAATGGTCTTTTCGCCCGCATCCAGCCCCATCAGGCATGATTTTTCGGGCAAATCGTCGATCAGGTCGGCGGGGTTGCGGATCGGCATCGTGGCGGCTAGAAGCTAGGTCCTGTTTTTCAATTCCGTACAGAGACATACCGTATGTCGTTGGACCAAGCTACCGTCGCCCGGATCGCCGTTCTGGCGCGCATCAAACTGCCCGAAGCCGATCGCGAGAAAATGGCCAAGGAGCTGTCCGGCATTCTCGACTGGGTCGAGATGCTGAAGGACCTCGACACCTCGAAGGTCGAGCCGATGACCTCGACCGTCGAAATGGTCCTGCCGCAACGCGCGGACAAGGTGACCGATGGCGGCTATCCCGCCGCGATCCTCGCCAATGCGACGGAGCCCGTGCGCATTTCCAACACCGAGGAAGCCGGCGGCTTCTTCACCGTGCCGAAGGTGGTCGAATAATGGCCGGGATCGTCGAACTCACCCTCGCGCAGTTGCGCGATGGCTTGCGCGCCAAGAAATTCTCGGCCGTCGAAGTGGCCGACGCTTATATCGGCGCCGTCGAGAAGGCGCGCGATCTGAACGCCTTCATCGTCGAAACGCCCGACCTCGCGCGCGAACAGGCGAAGGCCGCCGACGCGCGTTTGGCGAAGGGCGAGGGGCGCGACCTGGAAGGCGTGCCGCTGGGCATCAAGGATCTGTTCTGCACCAAGGGCGTGCAGACGACCGCCGCGTCGAAAATTCTGAAAGGCTACGTGCCGCAATATGAATCGACGGTGACGTCGAATCTGTTCGGCGCGGGTGCGACGATGCTCGGCAAGCTCAATCTCGACGAATTCGCGATGGGCTCGGCCAACATCACCTCGCATTTCGGCAGCGTGAAGAACCCGTGGAAGCGCAAGGACGGCAAGGATCTCGTCCCCGGCGGTTCGTCGGGCGGTTCGGCCGCCGCGGTTGCCGCGCATATTGTTGCCGGAGCTACAGGGACCGACACCGGCGGTTCGATCCGTCAGCCCGCGAGCCTGACCGGCATCGTCGGCTTGAAGCCGACTTACGGCCGCTGCTCGCGCTGGGGCATCGTCGCGTTCGCCTCGTCGCTCGATCAGGCGGGTCCGATGACGCGCGACGTGCGCGACGCCGCGATCATGCTCAAAGCGATGGCCGGTCACGATCCGAAGGATTCGACCTCCGTGCCGCGCGCCGTGCCCGATTACGAAAAGGCGCTGACCGGCAACGTGAAGGGCCTGCGCTTCGGCATTCCCAAGGAATACCGGATCGACGGCATGCCGGCCGAGATCGAAAAGCTGTGGCAGCAAGGCATCGAATGGCTGAAAGCCGCCGGCGCGACGCCGGTCGAAATCTCGCTGCCGCATACGAAATACGCGCTGCCGACCTATTACATCATCGCGCCGGCGGAAGCGTCGTCGAACCTCGCGCGCTATGACGGCGTGCGCTACGGTTTGCGCGTGCCCGGCAACTCGCTGGATGAAATGTACGAGAACACGCGCGCCGAAGGTTTCGGCGCCGAGGTTCGCCGCCGCATTCTGATCGGCACCTATGTGCTCTCGGCCGGCTACTACGACGCCTATTATCTGAAGGCGCAGAAGGTCCGCACGCTGATCTTCCAGGACTTCCAGAAGGCCTGGGACCAGTGCGACGTGATCTTGACGCCCGCCACACCCTCGGCGGCGTTCGCGATCGGCGAAAATCAGGACGATCCGCTGGCGATGTATCTGCAGGACGTGTTCACCGTGCCGGTGAACCTCGCGGGCTTGCCCGGCCTGTCGGTGCCGGCCGGGTTGTCGGCCGAAGGCCTGCCGCTCGGGCTGCAGCTCATCGGCAAACCGTTCGACGAGGAGACGCTGCTGCGGGTCGGCGGCGTCGTGGAGACCGCCGCCAACTTCACCGCGCGGCCGGGAGCGTAAACGATGATCATCGAAGGCAAGACCGGCAATTGGGAACTCGTGATCGGCCTGGAGGTGCATGCCCAGGTCGTGTCGAACGCGAAGCTGTTCTCGGGCTCGAGTGCCGCGTTCGGCGCCGAGCCGAACACGCAAGTGAGCTTCGTCGACGCCGCGTTCCCCGGCATGCTGCCCGTCATCAACGCGTTCTGCGTCGAACAGGCGATCAAAACGGGCCTCGGCATCGAAGCGACGATCAACGAAGTTTCGGTGTTCGACCGGAAGAACTATTTCTACGCCGATTTGCCGCAGGGCTATCAGATCAGCCAGTTCACGCGGCCTATCGTATCGGGCGGGCGTCTGGTGCTGGACATGCCCGGCGGCAAGACGCGTGAAATCGGTGTCACGCGCCTGCATATGGAGCAGGACGCGGGCAAGTCGATCCACGATCAGCACCCGTCGAAGAGCTATATCGATCTCAACCGCTCGGGCGTGTGCCTGATGGAGATCGTGTCGGAGCCGGAAATCCGCACGCCGGAAGAGGCGGGGGCGTATCTCAAGAAGCTGCGCGCGATCCTGCGCTATCTCGGCACCTGCGATGGCAACATGGAGGAAGGCTCCATGCGCTGCGACGCCAATGTGTCGGTGCGCCGTGTGGGGGCGACCGAGTTCGGCACGCGCTGCGAGATCAAGAACGTGAACTCGATCCGCTACGTCATGCAGGCGATCGAATACGAAGCCACGCGCCAGGTCGAATTGATCGAAGACGGCGGCACGGTGAAGCAGGAGACGCGGCTGTGGGACGTGTCGAAGGGCATCACGCGCTCGATGCGTTCCAAGGAACACGCGCACGACTACCGCTATTTCCCCGATCCCGATCTGCTGCCGCTGGTCCTCGATCCCAAGGAAATCGCGCGCATCAAGGCCGCAATGCCGGAATTGCCGGACGCCAAGAAGGCGCGCTTCGTCGATCAGTACAAGCTCTCGCCTTACGATGCGTCGGTGCTGGTCGCCGAGCAGGAGCAGGCCGCGTTCTTCGAAGACGTCGCCAAGGGCCGCAAAGACCCGAAGCTCGCCGCGAATTGGGTGATCGTCGAACTCTTCGGCGCCCTCAACAAACAGGGCAAGGACGTGACGAATAGTCCGGTCTCGGCCAAGAACCTCGCCGGGCTGCTCGATTTGATCGAGAACGACACGATCTCCGGCCGTATCGCCAAGGACGTTTTCCAGATCATGGTCGAGACGGGCAAGGACGCCGCGTCGATCGTCGAGGAAAAGGGCCTGCGTCAGGTCACCGATACCGGCGCCATCGACGCCGCGATCGCCAAGGTGATGGCCGAGAACGAGGCGAAGGTCGCCGAATATCGTTCGGGCAAGGTCACGCTGTTCGGCTGGTTCGTCGGCCAGGTGATGAAGGGCACGGGCGGCAAGGCGAACCCGGCCAAGGTCAACGAGATCCTCAAGGCCAAGCTGGCGGGGTAACCTTCGAACGCGGTAGACTCGAACCTTCCGCAGGTACGGGAGGGTTCGAGTTATGGCCGCGAAGAAGAAATCTCCCAAAAAAGCCGCGCCCAAGGCGAAGCCCAAGAAGCTTCTGAAGGCGACGGGCGCCATCAAGCAGGCCGCCGTCAAATCGGCGAAGAAGGCCGCCAAAGGCGTCAAGATCAAGAAAGTCTCGGGCTACGAGCCCGCGAAGGCCAAGCCGTCGGCGCGGCTGGTGCTGTACGGCGTTCAGCCGTCGACGCCCAGCGGCAAGGTCGGCTTGATGCTGGCGATGATCGGCGAGCCCTACGACTATCGCCATGTCGATCTGTCGGGCGGGGCGCATAAGACGCCCGACTACGCGAAGATCAACCGCTTCCAGCAAGTGCCCGCGCTGGTCGATGGCGAGGAAGTCGTCGTTCAATCGAACGTCATCCTGCAATATCTCGCCGAGAAATTCGGCAAGTTCGGCGGCAAAACGCCCGCCGAGCGCCGGCGCATCGCCGAATGGCTCGCTTGGGATCTCGACAAGCTGACCACGCTGGGCCAAGTGCGGTTCATCCGCCGCTTCATGAAGCAGCCGGACCACCCGGCTTTGGCCTTCGTCGAAGGTCGCGCGCGGGCGTCGCTCGACTATCTCGACCGGCATTTGGGCACGAGCAAATTCGTCGCCGGTTCGCACCCGACCATCGCCGATATCGCGATCTTCGCTTGGATCGCCGTGGCGGAGGAGGCGGGCTTCGACCCGGCGCATTTCCCGAATATTCGCGATTGGGCGCTACGCATGTTGAAGCTGCCGGGCGTGGCGCATCCCTATGCGCTGTTGCCGACGCAAGACAAGGTGTCCGCGTGATCGAGCTCTATACGAACACGACCTCCAACGGCCGCAAGATCTCGATAGCACTCGAGGAATTGGCGCTGCCCTACAATCCGATCAAGATCGACACGCAAGCGGGGGCGAGCCGCACGCCCGAATATCTCCAGATCAATCCGAACGGAAAGATTCCGGCGATCGTCGATCCCGACGGCCCCAGCGGCCAGCGCTTCGTGATGTTCGAGAGTGCCGCGATCCTCGTTTATCTGGCCGACAAGACCGGCCGCTTGCTTGCGCATAAAGGCACCGCGCGTTACGCCGCGCTGCAATGGCTGCAAGTCGAAGCGAGCGGCGTGTCGCCCGACGCGTTCTGGCTGTTCTATATCGGCCTCAAAGAAAAGAACGAGCAAGCCGCGACGATGCTGCGCACCGATCTCGCCCGGCTCTACGGCGTGCTCGACAAGCGCTTGGGCCATGCGCCCTATCTGGCGGGCGAGGAATTGACGATCGCCGATATCGCCCATTTCCCCTGGGTCGCCGGCGCTTCGGCGTGGCAGGGGATCGATCTCGCCCCCTTCGCGCATCTGCGCCGCTGGTACGACGAACTCGCCACGCGCGATTCATTCCAAAAAGGCATGAAGATTCCCGCATGACCATCGATCTCTATACCTGGAGCACGCCCAATGGCCGCAAGGTCTCGATCCTGCTCGAAGAACTGGGCGTGCCGTACAAAACGCACGCGATCGACATTTCGAAGAACGATCAATTCGCGCCTTCGTTCGTCGCGATCAATCCGAATTCGAAGATCCCCGCGATCGTCGATAACGATGGGCCCGACGGCAAACCGTTCAGCGTGTTCGAAAGTGGTGCCATCCTGATCTATCTCGCCGAGAAATTCGGCAAGTTCCTGCCGAAGGACGCGCGCGGGCGCAGCGTCACGCTGCAATGGCTGATGTTCCAGATGGGCGGCTTCGGCCCGATGCTGGGTCAAGCGCATCACTTCATGAAATTCGCGCCCGTGAAGGTCGAATACGGCATCGAGCGCTACGGCAAGGAAGCCAAGCGGCTTTACGGCGTGCTCGACAAGCATCTCGCCACGAACACGTATCTGGCGGGCGACGAATACACGATCGCCGACATGGCGACCTATCCCTGGGCCGCACGTCACGAATATCATCAGGTCGATCTGGCGGCGTTCCCCAATGTGAAGCGCTGGTACGACGCGATCGGCGCGCGCCCGGCGGTCAAGAAGGGGATGGCGGTTCCTTAACCGCGGCTAGGACGCAGTCGCGCAGCCAGCGATGCGCCGGGTCCGCGTCGAGGCGCGGATGCCAGATCAGCGACACGTCGATCGGCTTCGTCGGGAAGGGCAGCGCGAAGACGTGCAGATCGCCGCGCAACGCTTGCGTATGACGATCGGGCACGCTGGCGACAAGATCGGTATTGCGCGCTAAAGCGAGTGCTGCCGCGAAATTGCCGACGACGACGGCGATGTCGCGCGTCAACCCCTTTGCCCGCGCCGCGATATCGACCGGGCCGTCCTCGCTGAGGCGGCGGGCCACCAGGATATGGCCGCTTTTGGCGTATCGATCCGCCGTGGTCTTGCCGCGCGTCATCGGATGGCCGCGCCGCACCACGCCGATCCAGCGATCGCGGAACAGGCGGCGTGCGCGCAATTCGGGGCTGGTCGCCGCATCGACCACGCCGGTTTCGAGGTCGATGGCGCCGTCGCGCAACGGGGCGCTTTCCTTGTCCGATTTCGCGACGAAATGCAGCCGCACGCGCGGGGCTTCGCGGGCGATCCGCGCGATCAACGCCGGGCCGAAACTTTCGACGAAGCCGTCGCGCGTGCGCAGCGTGAAAACGCGGTCCAATTTCGACAGGTCGAAATCGCCGGCCGGGCGCAGCATGGCTTCACCGTCGCGCACCAAGCGCCCCACGTCGCGGGTCAATTCAATTGCGCGCGGCGTGGGCACGAGGCCGCGGCCCGCACGTACCAGCAGCTTGTCGCCGGTCGCTTCGCGCAAGCGCGCAAGGGTATGGCTCATCGCCGACGGGCTGAGGCCTAATCGCGATGCGGCTTTGGCGACGCTGCCTTGGTCCAGCAGCGTATCGAGGGCGACGAGAAGATTGAGGTCCGGTTTCGGCATGTCGTTTCGTGCAGCTATTCATTGCGAATGTTGCATGAATCGACAGGCCCGGAAAGCGCCATACTGCGCCGGTGTCGATATTGAAAACGAAGGACAATGACGTGTCGTATCGCGGGGCTTTGGCCGGATTGTCGCTGTCGATGGTGCTGTCGTCGCTGGGAACCAGCGTGGCGAACGTGGCGCTGCCCAATCTCGCCGCGACATTCGACGCACCGTTCCAAACCGTGCAATGGGTCGTCATCGCCTATGTGCTGACGGTGACGTGCAGCGTCGTCGCGGTCGGCTGGTTGGGCGATGCGATCGGCCGGCGGCGTTTGCTGCTTGGCGGCTTGGTTTTATTCGTCGCGGCATCGGCCTTGTGCGGCATGGCGCCGTCGCTGGAAGCGTTGATCGCGGGCCGCGCGCTGCAAGGGCTGGGCGGGGCGACCTTGCTGGCCCTGTCGATGGCCTTTGTCGGCGATATCGCGCCCAAGGAACGCTTCGGTGCGGCGATCGGCTTGCTCGGCACGATGTCGGCCGTGGGCACGTCGATCGGGCCGTCTTTGGGCGGCGTGTTGATCGACGCGTTCGGCTGGCGCTCGATCTTCCTGATCAACCTGCCGCTGGGCGCCGCGGCGCTGTATCTGACCCTTACGGGCTTGCCGGCGGATAAGTCGCGCGCGGGCGTGGAACGGCCGGGATTCGACTTCGCGGGCATCGCCGTCATGGCGCTGGCCTTGGGCGCCTACGCATTGGCGATGACGTTGGGGCGCGGCGATTTCGGTGCGGCCAATGCGGGCATGCTGGCGGCGGCGGCGATCGGGATGTTCGTATTCCTGCGGATCGAAACGTACGCGGCATCGCCCTTGATCAGCGGCGATCTGTTCCGCGATCCGATTTTGCGCGCGGGCTTCGTGTGCAGCTTGCTGGTGTCGACCGTGCTGTTCGCGACGTTGATCGTCGGGCCGTTCCATCTGGCGCGCGTGTTCGATCTGTCGCCGGCGGCGATCGGCGCCATCGTCGCGGCGGGGCCGATCGCGGCCGCCTTCGTCGGCGTGCCGGCGGGGCGCTTGGCCGATCGCTTCGGCGCCGGCCCCGTGTCGCTCGCCGGCTTGGTCGGCATCGAGATCGGCTGCGTCTTGATCGTGACTATCCCGGCGACATGGGGCCCGTTGGGCTATCTATGCGCGACGATGGTGTTGACGATCGGCTACGCGCTGTTTCAGAACGCCAACAACGCGCATGTGATGCAAGGTGTGGATCCGCGCACCCGTGGGGTCGTCGCGGGCTTGATCAACCTGTCGCGCAATCTGGGCCAGGTGACCGGGGCCGCCGCGATGGGGGCGTTGTTCGCCTATGCGTCGGGCCCGATCGACGTGCTGCACGCCGCACCCGCATCGGTCGATTTCGGCACGCGCGCGACCTATGTCGTCGCGATTCTGCTGATCGGCGCGGCGATCTTCTTCGCCGCGCGCAAGGCAGCGCTCAAGCGCTAGGACTTGAACTGCTTGGCGAGCTTCAGCGTCTGACGCTGATAGTTCGATCCGATATCGCGCCCGTAGATGCGATCGGGCGTTTCGGTCAGCTTCTCGTAAACGAAGCGGCCGACGACCTGGCCATGTTCCAGCAGGAACGGCACGTCGTGCGAGCGCACTTCCAGCACGGCGCGCGTCCCCTGGATTTCCGAAGCGCCGCCGAAGCCGAAACCGGGATCGAAGAACCCGGCATAGTGGACGCGGAATTCGCCGACCGAGGTGTCGTAGGGCACCATTTCGGCGGCGTAGTCGTGCGGCACGCGGATCTGTTCGCGGCTCACCAGGATATAGAAATCGTCCGGGTTCAGGATCAGGCTGCGCGTCTTGTTGCGATGGATCGGCTCCCAGAATTCGGTCGCGTCGTAATGGCCGATTTTGGAAAGGTCGATCAGCGGCGTGTTATGCCGCGCGCGGTAGCCGATCAGATCGGTTTCCGGCCCGTTCAGATCGATCGTGACGATCAGGCCCTGGCCGATCTGGGCCAGCTCGCGCTTGTCGCCGGGCGCGAAGACGAGATGGAGCTTCTTGTCGAGGGCGGCAAGCGCGACGTCGTTGAAATCGGGCGCGCCGCGCCGCAAGCGCAATTGGTTCAGCGCCTGGCCTTCGCGCGCCAGAATCGAGAAGGTGCGCGGGCTGACCTCGAGATAGAGCGGGCCCTTATAGCCGGCGGGGACTTTCTCGAACTCGCGCGCGCGGTCGCACAGCAGCCGCGTGAAGATATCGAGCCGCCCGGTCGTGCTTTTCGGGTTCGCCGTGCCCGCGACGTCGTCCGGCAAGTCGAGCCGCTCGGCGAGTTCGACGATGTAAACGCAGCCGCGTTCGAGCACCGCACCCTTGGCGAGGTCGAGCGTGTGCATGGCAAGGAGCTTGAGCTTGTCCGCGACCTTCGCCTTGGGGCCGGGCAGGAAGCCGGCGGGCACGCGCCACGCCTTGGCGCCCAGGCGCAAATCGATCGAGGCGGGCTGGATCTGGTCGTCGCGCAGCTTTCGGGCGGCCGAAATCGCCCCCGATTTGAAGAAGGCGCGATAATCCTGCGAGGGCAAAATGCCGGGCGGGGAGGGTTTTTTAGCGGCCAAAGACTCGAATTCCCGTCGAAAACGTGGCCGGGCACGCTAACGACTTGTCGCGCCAAACGCAAAGGGCGCGGGGCCGACGGCGCCCGCGCCCTTAAACGGTCGTTTGACGCGCCGTTAGGCGGCCTGAACGGCGGCGGCGGTCGCGGCCGGGTGCATCGGGCGGATGCTGTTGCGCGGACGCAACGTGCGGCGCGGCAAAGCCGGCCCGCGAATCGCAACCAGCTCGCGCTTGGCGGCTTCCAGCACCGAGTGGATGCGGGTGTCTTCGCGGTCGATCACGTCCATGGCGGTCAACTTGTTGTCGACCAGGTCGAGCAGGGTGTCGATCACGTGGCGGCTCAATTGTTGGGACATCTCTTTGGCTCCTCTGGTCTTTCCGGCTTCCGCCGAACGTTTCTTGACAAGTCCGAAGGCGGGTTTCCGATCCATCCAATTCGGGCAACCCAGTGCGGGTTGCGTGTGGATAAGATGCGCCGCATTGGTTAACGATCCCTAAAACTTGAGCCGTATTTGGATTCAACTGAATCAGGATTTGACCGATGTTGCATTGGTGCAACGGTTCGGGCGCACCGCAGGGCCGCGCGATCCGAAAAATCCCCAACGATCCGCATGCGTTGACAGAGGGGGGGCGGGGCCCTAGAAGCGACCCCGCATATGCCGTGTTAACCCACTCCCGGCGGAGGGGTGGCCGAGTGGCTGAAGGCGGCAGTTTGCTAAACTGTTATACTGGGAAACCGGTATCGTGGGTTCGAATCCCATCCCCTCCGCCACAATGCCCAGATCCCCAAAACGGGGGTCTGGGCATTGTGCTTTTGGGGGAGGCGGTGAACGCGGCTGGCCCGGCGAATGCAGGGAATAGTGGTGGATTGGCGGCCTCGATGTGGACCTTTGGTTATGCAGGATCAGCGGCTTGAGATCGTTCGCCAGGAATTGGTTGCGACCGCGCGGTCCATCGTCGACGAGTTGGATTTTGGCGACACGTCGCTGACGCTCAAACGTATCTGGGCCCAGGCGGGGATGAAGGAAGCGCGGATCCTGCGCAATCCCGTGCCGGCCGACATCAACGACGAAACCGTTCGGCGCATCTACGCCAAATTGGAGGCGGCCGGCGCATTCGCCCCCGGCGGGCTTCGCCAAACCGCGTTCAAGCCCGAAACGCTGGGCACCGATCTGCGATTTTTCAACATCGTCGATCCGGTCCCCGACGGCGATTTCCGCTTCGCGATCTACGGCGACGGTGTCGCCGCCAGTTCGACGGCGAAGCTGCAAAGCGGGCGTATGTCCGATCTGGCGATGCGCCCGCAATCCGGCCCCGGCCCGGTGTTTTTTCTGGCGAGCTACATGCTGGTGCTGCGCCACAATTGCGCGGTCTACACGCGCAATGACACCTTGCCGTGGATTCCGGTCGCGCAGTGGGAGCGGCTGATGGTGCCGCTATGGGGCCCCGGCGGCGAAGCGCGGATTTTGTCGGCCGTCGTCGGCGTGGGCGAGCGCATCCCGGCCCGCGCCCCGATCGGCTGGTCGCCGCCGTCCCCGGAAAAGTCGAGTTTTTAAGGCTTTTGCGGCCGCGTCTTAACGGCGGAAATACGCCAGGGGTTCGAAAACCGGGGCCTGGCGTCGTGCTGTCTGCCATGCCGAAATTCGATCCCCGCGCCGCGATGGCGGGCGCATGCTCCGGGGCGCCCCTCGTAAACCGGGTGAACGCCATGACCGTCCATCGCAGTGCCGCGCAAGGCTACAAATCCGTCGCCGCCCTTTACGTCGCCGGGCGGCCCGATTATCCGGACGCCGCGCGCGTTTGGCTTCGCGAAACGCTGGGGCTTGGGCCCGGCAAAACCGTGATGGATGTCGGGGCGGGGACCGGCAAGTTCCTGCCTTATCTGCGCGAAACCGGCGCCAAGGTTCGCGCACTGGAGCCGGTCGACGGCATGCGCGCGCGTCTGACGCGCGACAACCCGGATGTCGAGGCTTTCGCGGGTACAGCCGATCGCATTCCCGTGCCGGATGCCTCGCTCGACGCGATCGTCTGCGCGCAATCCTTCCACTGGTTCGCCACGCGTGCGGCGATGGCCGAGTTCGCGCGCGTGTTGAAGCCGGGCGGCACGCTCGGCCTGATCTGGAACGTGCGCGACGAAAGCGTGGATTGGGTCGCGGCGATCACCGCGATCACCGATCCCTACGAGGCGGGTACGCCGCGCTACAAGCACGACGACTGGCGCAACGTCTTGCCGGGCGAGGGCTTCGTGGCGCTGCCCGAAATCGCGGCCGAGAATCCGCATATCGGCACGGCGGATCAGACGATCCTCGCGCGCACGCTGTCGGTCAGCTTCATCGCGGCCTTGCCCGAAGCCGAGCAGCAAAAGATCGAAGCGCGTTTGCGCGCGTTGATCGCCGCGACGCCGGAACTGGCGGGCCAATCGACGATCGCGTTTCCCTATATCACGCGGATGTATTCGTACCGGCGCGTCTAAAGATGGGCGCCGCTACTTGAGACCCGAGCGCAGGAACGAGTCGACGATCTGCTTTTGCAGCACGATATAGAGCGCCAAAAGCGGCAGGCTGGCCACGCTCGCGGCCGCCATCAGCGGGCCCCACTGATTGCCTTCCTGGGTCATGAACATCTGCAGGCCGATCTGGATCACGGCGCTGTCTAGGCTGCGCGTCACCAGCAGCGGCCAGAAATAATCGTTCCAGCTGGTGATGAACAACAGGATCGCCAGCGACGCCAGTGCGGGTTTCAGATTGGGCACGATCAGCGAGCGCAGGATGCGCAGATGCCCGGCCCCGTCGATCACCGCGGCCTCGATCAGCTCGTCGGGGAACGCGCGCAAAGCCTGATAGAGCATGATGATCGCGAAGGCCGACGCCGCGTGCGGGACGACGAGGGCGGCGAGCGTATCGAGCATGTCGAAACGCGTGACGAGCAGATAGCCCGGCACCATCACGACCTGGGCGGGGATAAGCCACGTCACGGTCAGCAGCGCGAACAGCGTTTGCGACCATTTGTTCTTCCAGCGCGCGAAGGCGTAGGCGGCGAGCAGCGCCGTGAACATCTGGGCGATCGTCGTCAAGGTCGCGACGACGGCCGTGTTCCACAGCATGCGCAGAATGGGCACGCCGCCGAGGATATAGGCGAAATTGTCGAAGGTCGGATTCTGCGGCCAGGGCATCGTCGAGAAGATCTCGTTGGGGGCGCGCATCGCCGTCACGAGCATCCAGTAAAGCGGCAGCACGGACAAAAGGCTCAGCGCGGTCAGCAGCGCATGGCTGCGGATCGCGGCGGCGCTGGGTTCAATGCGCATGGCGATCCGTATGGCGCAGCGCCCACAACCCGATCGCGGCGAAGACGGCGAAGGCGGCGAAGAGCAGCATGCCGGCGGCCGTACTCCAGCCGATCGCGAACGTGCCGAAGCCGTATTCCCACAGCAGGTAATAGAGATTCGTCGTCGCGTGGCGCGGCCCGCCTTGGGTCAGCACGTTGATATAGACGAAGCTCCATTGCGCGCCGTGCAGCACCGTCAGCACGGTCAGGAAGATGCTGGTGGGGGCGACCAGCGGCACGATGATGCGCCGCGCGATCTGGCCTTCGTTCGCCCCGTCGATGCGCGCGGCTTCGACCAGGCTTTGGTCGATATTGGTCATCGCCGCGGCGAAAAGCAGCGTCGAGAAGCCGACGAGCTTCCAGCCGGTGATGAAGATGATCGCCCAGATCGCCGTCTCGGGATCTTGAAGGAAGCGCAAACTCGGCAGGCCGAGACCGCCGAGCAGCTTGTTGACGATGCCGTGATCGGGATTGAGCAGCCAACGCCACACCACGGCGACGACGACGGGGGCGATGATCATCGGCACGAAAATGATCGCGCGATAGACTGCACCCGCGCGCCCCACGGCCTCGCGCGTCATCAGCGCGATCAGCAGCGGCAGCGCCACGGTCAACGGCAACAGGCCGAGCGTGTAGATCACCGTGTTCCACGCCGCAATCCGCAGTTCGGCGAGGGCGAGCAGATTGCGGTAAGTGTCGAGCCCGACATAGATCGGATCGGCGGTCGGCAGCAGATTCCATTCGTAGAAGCTGAGCCGCAGCGCTTCGATCAGCGGCCAGTAGATCCATAGGCCCAGCGTGGCGAAGGCCGGCAGCAGGAACAGAACCGGCGCCACCCAATCGGGAAGCCGATAGGCGAGCGCCGCCGGTGCGGCGATCCGGCGCGCGCCGGGAATGTCGAGCCGGATCGCGTCCGTCATGCGCGCGGCATCAACGCCTGGGCGCGGTCTTGCGCCTCGCGCATGATCTTGCCGACGTCGCCCTCGCCGAATGCGGCTTCGTTGACGGCGGCGACTTCGATCCGCGAAATCTGCCGGTAATTGGAACCGGGGAACGCGACCCATTGGTTGAGGCGCGCGAGCTGCTCGAGATTCGGGCGCACCATCGGATTTTCCCGCACCCAATTGCCGAGATATTGCGGATCGTCGACGATATCCAGGCGCAGCGGCAAGTAGCCGATCTTGCTGGTGATGACGGTGTAGCCGCGCTTGGACGTCATGTGCTTGACGAGTTCCCACGCCGCGCGCTGCTTGGCCGAATCCTTCGCCAGAATGAACAGCGCGCTGCCCGAATTCGTCGGCTGCGCGGGCTTGTCGCCGAAGCCGGGCATCTTCGCCGCGCGCAATTCGAACTTGTCCTTCGCGGCGTTCAGGAACGCGCGTTGATAGACGCTGGTCGTCAGGATCATGCCGAGATTGCCGCTCATGAACGCGTCGCCGCTTTCGGCCTCGGCGATCCGGGCATGGGCACCCGACGCGACGAGATCGCGCAGCATTTCCACGGCACCGACGGCGCCCGGCTCGCCGAACGTCACGCGGCGGCGATCTTCCGACAATGCGCGCCCGCCGTTCGACAGGAACAGGCCTTGCAGCAGCCAGTCGAACTCGGAGTAGACGCTGGGATAGAAGCCGTTCTTGCCGGTCGCCGCGCGCAGCTTCAGCGCCGCCGCTTTGACTTGCGCCCAATTCGCCGGCGGCGCGTCGGGGTCGAGCCCCGTTTGCTTGAACAGCGTCGCGTTATAGAACAGCACCGGCGTCGAGAAGACATAGGCGAGGCCGTAGACCTTGTCGCCGATCGCGCCGAGTTTCAGCCCGGCGGGCACCATCCCGGCGGTATGCGCGGCCCATTCTTCGGGCGGAACGATGTCGGTCATCGGCTTGACGCCGAGATTGCGCACGACGAAATCGAGATCGGAGAAGACGAGCTGCGCCACGTCGGGCGTGCGGCCGGCGACGAGATCGGCCTGCACGCGCGCGAGGATCTGGCCCGACGCGACGGGCACGCCTTCGACCTTGACGTTGGGCTGCGCCGCGGTGAATTCGCCGATCAACTCCTTGGTCGCTTCGGCGCCGATGCCGGCCGAGGCGAGATTGTAGTTGTAGTAGGTGATCGACACCGGCGCCGTCGACGGCGGCGCGATGCGCTGGGCGAAAGACGCGGCGGGCGCGAACGCCGACGCCGCGAAGCTGGAGGCGCCCAGCGCCAAGGCGGCGCGGCGGGAGATCTCGTTGGTCATTCTAGGCGCTCCGTTCGATCAAGGCGTCAAGATGGGGGCGGGCGACGCGACCTTCGGTCGCGCGATGCAGGAAGGCGAGCGCGTCGCCGTCGCGTTTTTCGATTTCCTCGAATGCGGCGGCGAGATAATCGGCGTCGGCGACGAGCACGGGCTCGACCGCGTCCGATTCCATCGGCACATGCCCGGCGGCGCTGGCGCGATCCCAATGCCGGTTGGTCGCGAGATAATCCGCAAGGATGGCGTCGCGCGAAACGCCGAGAGCCGCTTGCAGGACGGCGACGACGAATCCGGTGCGGTCCTTGCCCGCCGTGCAATGCACGAGGAGGGGGCCGTCCGTCTCCGCGAGGATCGCGTGGAACGCCGCGCCGAAGGCCGGGGCCGCGTCGTTCACGTAGCCGCGATAGGAGGCGATCATCAGATCGCGGATCTGGGCGGCTTGGACGCCGGGTTCGGCCAGCATCGCGCGCAGCTTGACCGAGGTTTTGGGCTCGATCGGCGTCGCCCGGATGGCGATCGGCGCGTCGCCGAACGCGGCGAGCGCTTTCGTGCGTTCCGCGACGCCGCGCAGATCGACGATCGTCGCGATTCCCAGGCGCGCCAGTTGTGCGGCCCCTTCGGGCGTGATCCGTGCCGGATTGGCCGATCGGAACAAACGCCGGGCGGCGACGCTGGCGCCGTCGTGCAGTTTCAGCCCACCGAAGTCGCGGAAATTCGAGACGCCGTCGATCGCGGCCATGTCGGCGATCGCGTTCACTTCGCGGCGGCCAGTTCGGCTTTGCGGGCGTCCATCGCCGCTTTGATCTGACGCACGTCGCCATAGGCGTCGGGGAAATCGGCGAGATCGAGCGGCAACAGACCTTCGGGCTGCACGAGCTTGGCGGCGAAGTCGCCGTTCTCCTCCAGCGACAATTCGACATAGCCGACGATGTGCTCGCCGCCATGGGTCGGGATGAACCAGTCGGCGAGGGTGAAGGCGGTCGCCGGCGCCCAGATATGGCGCACGCCGTCGAAATCGCGCTCGCGATATTCATGCAGATGGCCGCAGCACGCGACGCGCGGTTTCGTGCCGCCCAGTGCTGCCGTCAATTCGCCGCGCGCGCGGGGGGTGAGCAGATGGCCCGACATTTCGGTGTCGTCGGCCGATTGGATGAACAGGGGCTTGTGCAGGAACAGCGCGAGTTGGCGCGCGCCGAGACCGGCGACGGCGTCGGCGATGAATTTCGTCTGTTCCGCGGCCGCGTCCAGGTCGCTGGCGAGCAGCTGGGCGTTGATGCCGAGCAGACGCCAGCCGGGCACGTCGCGCGTCCAGAAATCGGGACCGAACACGTCGAGCCAGCGCGCGCGCCGCTCGTCGTTGATCGGTTGTTTGCGCGCGGTTTCCTGCGTGTCGCCGATGTCGTGATTGCCCGGAATGGCGATCCAGGCGAGGCCGAGCGTATCGTGCATGTCCTTGGCGGCGACGAGATCTTCGCGAAGATCGGCGCCGTTGACCGACACGTCGCCCGTGTTGATCACCAGATCGGGCCTCGACGCGCGCAACGCCGCCGTGGCGGCGGCGAAATTGTCGCGGAAAAACGGTTTGGTGAGCGCCAGATGCGTGTCGGTGATCTGCGCGATGACGAAGCTCATGGGGCGTCTCCTCGAAATTCGCGCATACATTCGCGAATTCGAGTGACTTACCCGTTTCAGCCGCGTGTTCGAATCATGACATCGCGCGTCGTTAGAGCGAGAACACCACGTCGGCGTAATCGGGGTGCTTGGCGTACCACGCCGCCATATAAGGGCATTTGACGACGTATTTAATGCCGCGCTTGCGCGCCGTATCGAACAGCCCTCGCGCCAGGATCGAGGCGTAGCCCTTGCCTTCATGCGCGGGCGGCACGACCGTATGCGTCAAGATCAAATGTCCGTCGCCGTCAAGCTTGTAATAGGCCGCCGCCACATCGCCGCCGTCGAGCGGCAATTCGAAGCGATGGCGTTCGGGATTGTCGATCACGTCGGCGGGCGTGCGGTCGGCCATTGTACTGTCCTTCACGCGGCGGGTTGAACGAAACGGCCGCTGTTGAAATCGTCGATCGCTTGGCGGATCTCGGCTTCGCTGTTCATCACGAACGGGCCATAGCCGACGATCGGCTCGCCCAGCGGCGTGCCGGTCAGCACCAGCAGCATCGCGTCGTCCTTGGCGCGGATCGTCGCGCTGTCGCCCTCAAGGCTCAGCAACATGCCCTTGGCTTCGCGCAATTCGTGTTCGCCCGCGACCACGACCGCGCCGCCCAAGCCGATCAGCATGGTCGTGTGACCGTCGGGCAAGGGCAGGGCGACTTCCGTGCCGGCGGCGATCTTCATGTCCCAGACATTGACCGGCGTGAAGGTCTTGGCGGGGCCGCGCACGCCGTTCAATTCGCCCGCGACGATGCGCACCGGCGCTTTGCCGCCGGCGAGCGGAACGGTCGGGATGTCGGCGGCGACGATGCCTTGGTAGCCAGCCGGGGCCATCTTGTCCTTCGCGGGCAGATTGACCCAAAGCTGGATCATGCGGAACGGACCGCCGCTGCGCGCGAAAGACGGTGCATGATATTCCTCGTGCACGATGCCGCCGGCCGCGGTCATCCATTGCACGTCGCCGGGGCCGATGATGCCGCCATGCCCGGCGGAATCGCGATGCTCGACCTCGCCTTCATAGACGATGGTTACCGTCTCGAAACCGCGATGCGGGTGTTCGCCCACGCCGCGCCGCGCATTGGTCGGCTCGAAACGATGTGGGCCCGCGTAGTCGAGCAGCAGAAACGGGCTGATATGCTCGCCGAAGCGGTCGTAGGAGAATAGCGAGCGCACGGGAAATCCGTCGCCGACCCAATGGCCGCGATCATTGCCGAACCCGCCGAGCACTTGCTTTTCCATCATCGTCTCCGATCGCCTGCGCGAAACGTCTAACCTATGTTTTCGTGCGGAATTTTCAAGGTCGCAGGGCACGTAGAGTTTCGCGGTTGGAACCGGCGTCCGCCGGGCGCATCATGCGCCGAATCGCGACCGAATGGATTTTGATGCAAATATTCCAGTGCCAATCTTGCGGCCAGCGTCTTTATTTCGAGAACACGCTGTGCGAGCGCTGCGGCCATACGCTCGGCTATCTGCCCGATGCCGGCGTGCTCAGCGCCGTCGAAGCGGACGGTGCGGAATGGGTCGCGCTGGCGCGGCCCGATGCGCGCTATCGCTTCTGCCGCAATTGGGAGGACCGGGGCTGCAATTGGATGGTCGATGTCGCCGACGGTCACCCGTTCTGCGCGGCATGCCGGCATAATCGCACGATCCCGGATATCTCGCTGCCCGAGAACCGCCGGAAATGGCTGAGGATCGAAAGCGCCAAGCGGCGCTTGATCTACGCGTTGATCCGCCTGGGGTTGCCGCACCCGGCTTTGGACGACGGCGATCCGGCGGCGCTGGTGTTCGACTTCCTCGCCGATCCGCCGAACGGCCCGCATGTGCTGACCGGCCACGATAGCGGCGTGATCACCATCGCGTTGAGCGAGGCGGACGATGTCGGGCGCGAAACGGCGCGCGCGTCGATGGGGGAACTCTATCGCACGCTGCTCGGCCATTTCCGGCACGAGGTCGGGCATTACTATTGGGACAAGCTGGTGCGCGATCGCGGCGAGCTGGACGGCTTCCGCGCGCTGTTCGGCGACGAGCGCTTCGACTATCGCGAATCCTTGTCGAATTATTACGCGAACGGCGCGCCCGAGGATTGGCGCGAGCGTTTCGTGAGCGCCTACGCGTCGATGCATCCGTGGGAGGATTGGGCGGAGACCTGGGCCCATTATCTGCACATCGTCGATACGCTGGAGATGGCGGGCGCCTTCGGCATCAGCGTGAATCCGGAAGTCGGCGACGAAGCCGGGATCGAAACCAAGGTCGCGTTCGAACCCTATCGCGCGCGCGACGTGGACACGATGCTCGACGTGTGGCTGCCGTTGACCTATGCGATCAACAGTCTCAACCGAACGATGGGTTTGCCCGATCTCTACCCGTTCGTGATCGCGCCCGCGGTCGTGGAGAAGTTGCGCTACGTCCATGCGGTGATCGTGCGGGGGCGCGAAGCGCTGTCGCCGGATCGTAACAAAGGCGACGTGTAAGCGTCACGCGACCGCCTTATCGTCCGCCGAAATCGACGGACGAGATGTGATCCACGAAACAAAAGATAGCGCGACCGACGCCGTTTCGATCCAGGGCTTGCGCTTCGCCTATCCGGGCGGCGGTGCAGCGCTGGGCACGATCGATCTTGGCCTTAAACGCGGACGCACGCTCGCTTTGCTGGGGCCGTCGGGTTGCGGCAAAACGACTTTGCTGCGCCTGATCGCCGGTCTACTGGCGCCCACGCAAGGCCGCATCCTGTTCGCCGGCAGCGCCGTCGCCGATGCCGCGACCGGCGCGTTCGTGCCGCCCGAACGGCGCAATCTCGGCATGGTGTTTCAGGATTACGCGCTGTGGCCGCATTTGCCGGTCGCGGGCAATGTCGCGTTTCCGCTGGAAATGCGCGGCGTGGGGCGCGCCGAACGCGACACGCGCGTCAAGGCGGCGCTGGCGCGCGTGGGCTTGTCCGCCTATGCCGAGCGCCGTGTCTCGGACATGTCGGGCGGCCAGCAGCAACGCGTGGCGATCGCGCGTGCCATCGTCGCGGAACCCGATCTCGTGCTGTTCGACGAGCCCCTGTCGAATTTGGACCGGGAACTTCGCGAAACGATGGTCGGCGAACTTGCGGCACTCGTCGCGCAATTGGGCCTCACCGCGCTTTACGTGACCCACGATCAAGGCGAAGCGTTCTCGCTCGCCCACGACGTCGCGGTGATGCGCGTCGGCTTGATCGAACAACTCGCACCGCCCGAAACGCTCGTCGATAGACCCGCCAGTGCCGATGTCGCGGAGTTCCTGCGCTTGGGCGCCGTCGTCGCGGTGACGCGCGAGGACGGCGCGTGGCGGCTTGCGGGCACGGATATCCGCTTGCCCGATCCGCCGATCGCGAACCCGCAACGCGTGTTGATCGCGTCGCGCGACGTGCGGCCGGGGGCAGGGGCGTTGGATTTACGCGGGGCCGTGCAAACCTCGGTGTTTCGCGGCGACGGGCATTGGACGCGTTTGCGCGTCGGCCCGGCCGAATCCGGCTTCGAACTTTCCTTCCTGGCGCCGGCGCGCGCCGCGATCGGGGCGGAAGTTTCGCTGCATATCGATCCGGCGGCGTTGCGCTGGTTTGCCGAATAACGAGAGGAGTTATCGATGATTCGCCAAATTCTGCTCGCCGGTGCGATGTTGTTTGCGGCCGGTCCGGCTTTCGCCGACATTACCGTTTACACCGCCGGCCCCGGCAGCTTGATCGACCAGATGGCCGACGGCTTCACCAAAAAGACCGGCATCAAGGTCAAAACCTTCCAGGCGACGACCGGCCGCATCATGGCGCGCATCGAAGCCGAAGCCGCCAACCCGGTCGTCGATGTGCTGATCTCCGCGTCGTGGGACACGGCGAGCGATTTCACCAAGCGCGACCGTTTACTCGCTTACACAAGCCCGAACGCCGCGACCGTGCCGGCCTTTCTCAAAACCGAAACGGCCGTCGCGCAAGGGATCTCGGCGCTCGGCATCGCGTGGAACCCCGGCAGCAAAACGCCTAAGCCCGCCGAATGGGCCGATCTCACGAAGCCCGCATATAAGGATTTGGTCAATGTGCCGGATCCCGCACAGTCGGGCTCGTCCTTCGAACTGGTCGCGGCGTTGCAGGCCCATGCGCCCGATCTCTTCAAACAACTCGCCGCGAACGGCGCCATCGTCGCGGGCGCCAATGCCGACGCGTTGAACCCGGTGATGCAAGGCGCCAAGGCCGCCGTGTTCGGCGCGGTCGATTACATCTCGCTCGCCGCCAAGGCGAAGGGCGAGACGATCGACGTTATCTTCCCGGCGTCGGGCACGGTGATCGCCCCGCGTCCGGCGATGATCCTCAAATGGTCGAAGAACCAGACGGAAGCGAAAGCCTTCATCGACTACATGCTGTCCGACGAAGGGCAGAAGCTGGTCGCGGACACGTATCTCATCCCCGCGCGCGCCGACATCGCCGCCAACCGGCCGTTGATGCGCGATCTGAAGCTGCTGGAGCTCGACGTCGAAGCGGTTTATCGCCGCCGCGACGAGATCCTCAAGGACTTCGCCAAGATTTTCGGCAAGTGATCGCGGCAAGCGAGCGTTTCGGCTGGGCGGCGGCGGCGGGGCTTTGCCTCGTCGTCGCCGTGCCGGTCGCGTTCGTCGTCTTGCAGGCGATCTTTCCGGAAATCGGGGCGGGCTCGCTCGCCAGGCCCTTCGCGCATGTGCCGAAGCTGCTGGACGATCCCAAGCTGATCCGGCTGACGTTCAACACGCTGGCATTAGGTGTGGGCGTGTCGGCATTGGCGGCGGCGATCGCCGTGCCCTTGGCGATTCTGCGCGCGTTGTTCCGCGTGCCCTTCGCCAAGTTCTGGGACGTGGCGATGCTCGTGCCCTTCATGATCCCGCCCTATATCGCCACGCTGGGCTGGGTGTTGACGCTCCAGCCGCGCGGCTATGCCCAGCAGATTCTCGGCTTCCATCTCGGGCCGTTCTTGTTCTCGGTCTGGGGCATAGCGTTGGTGATGGCGCTGCACACATTCCCGCTGGTCTATTTCGCCGTGTCGCGGATCGTGGAAGCGATCGGCGCGCGCTGGGCGGATGTGGCGCGCGTGTTCGGCGCCACACCGGGCCGCGCCTTTTGGCGCGTGACGTTACCTTTGGCGACGCCCGGGTTGGCGGCGAGCTTGCTGCTGGTTTTCGCCGCGACGATCGAGGAATACGGCACGCCCGCCACACTCGGCCGCCGCTCGGGCTTCGAAGTGCTGGTGACCGAGATCGACCATCGCGTCGCCGACTGGCCGATCGATCTCGCCGGGGCGGCGTTATTCTCGTTGATCCTGGTCGCGCTGTCGCTCGCGGCGTTCCTGATCCAGCGTATGATCGTCGCGCGCGGCAATTGGGTGACGACAAGCGGCAAGCCGCTGGCGACGGACAAGCGCGAACTGGGCGCCTGGACCGTGCCGGTGCTGGTCTTGTTCGCGATCGTGGCGACGGCCGCGACGCTGATCCCGCTGGGCGGCATTCTGGCGACGGCGCTATCGCGCACCGTTTCGGGCGGGCTCGCGCTCGGCAATCTCGGGCTCCAGCATTTCGCGGCGATCGGTAATGACGGGGCGGGGGCGATGCGCGCCTTGACCGCGAGCGTGACGCTCGGCGTCGCGACCGCGTTGGTCGCGGGCGCGCTTGGTGTGGGCACGGCCTATGTCGTGGTGAAGACGAAGTTCCGCGCGCGCGCGGTGCTGGATATGCTGACGGCGCTGCCGCATGCCTTGCCCGGCGTCGTGGTCGCGGTTGGGTTGATTCTCGCCTGGAACCAGCCGGCTTTGCCGTTCACGCCGTACGGGACGCCGCTGATCCTGCTGCTCGCCTACGCCTGCATCTTGCTGCCGCAGCCCGTGCGCTATGCGACGGCGGCATTGGCGCAGATCGGCGACAATCTGGAAGCCGCGGCGCGCGTGTCGGGGGCGGGCGCTTTCACCGCGTTCCGGCGCATCGTGCTGCCGTTGATCGCGCCCAGCGTCGTCACGGCGATGCTGCTGGTCTTCGCCGTCGCGACGCGCGAACTCGTCGCATCGACCTTGGTCGCCCCGGTCGGCACGCAGACCGTCGCGACCTTCATCTGGAAGCAATTCGATCAGGGCTCGGTCGGGCTTGGCATGGCGATGGCCTTCGTCGCCATCGTGCTGACGACGATCGTCCCGCTGATCGTGATCGGTCTGCTCGGCCGGCGCGAGACGCTTGCCGGCCGAGGAACGTGACCGATCAGGCCAGGGCGGCTTTGATCGTGACGGCGATCGGCGTGGTCGGACGGCCGATCAGGCGCGACAAGGTGTGGCTCTCGTCGAACAACTGGCCCTTGGCCGCATGGGCGTCCGCATCGGCGATCGCCGTGGCGATACTTTCGGGCAGGCCGAAGGATCTGAGCGCGCCCGCATAGGCGGCTTGCGGCAGATCGTTATAGGGAATCGTCTTGCCCGCCGCGCGCGACACTTCGGCCGCGAACTCCGCCATCGTGAAGGCCGTATCGCCCGCCAATTCGTAGATCTCGCCGGCATGCGACGCGTCGAGCAAAGCGACGGCCAGCGCTTCGGCATAATCGGTGCGTGCCGCCGTCGCGATCTTGCCCGTGCCCGACGCGCCGATCACCGCGCCGTGTTCGACGGCAGCTTTCAATGCGCCGGTGTAGTTTTCGGTGTACCAGCCGTTGCGCAGAATGGTGTGCGCGACGCCCGATGCGGCAAGCGCCTTCTCGGTTGCCTGATGATCGAGGGCGAGCCATAGGCCGGACTCGAAACCCTTCAGAATGCTGGTGTAGACGATGCGCTTCACACCGGCCTTCTTCGCCGCGTCGATGACATTGCGGTGTTGTCCGGCGCGGTCGTTGAAATCGTTCGACGAGATCAGCGCCAGCGTTTCCACCCCTTTGAGGGCGGCGGCGAGCGTTTCGGGCTTGGTGTAGTCGGCCGCGCGCGCTTCGACGCCCAGATCGGCGGCTTTGGCGGGATCGCGCACGAGCGCGACGATTTTCGCCGCCGGCGCGCGGCGCTTGATTGCGGCGATGGCGAGGCGGCCGAGCGCGCCCGTGGCGCCGGTGATCGCGATGGTCATGATCGGTGTCCTTTTTCGCGTTGCGATGGGTGGAGAGTTCGTTATCGACGCGGAAAAGGAAAGTAGGCACGCGCGGGTAACCGGCGTTCGGCGGGGCAACTTTAGCCGTATTGACGGTGTAGGACGATTGTCCTAAAAATTCTCAATGACCCTTCAAACGCGCGCCGACATCGTCGCCAAGGCCGACGATCTGTTTTACCGCCAAGGCTATGAGCGCACGTCCTTCGCCGATATCGCGGCGGCGGTGAAGATCTCGCGCGGCAATTTCTATTATCATTTCAAGACCAAGGACGAGATTTTGGACGCGGTGATCGACCGTCGCGCCGACCGCACGCGCGCGATGCTCGACGAATGGGCGGCGGGGGCGGAGAGCCCGCGCGGGCGCATCCTCGCCTTCATCCGCATGCTGATCGACAATCGTGCCAAGATTAAGCGCTTCGGCTGCCCGGTCGGCACGCTGTGCGGCGAATTGTCGAAACTCGACCATGCCGCGCAAAAAGGCGCCAACAAGATCATGGCGCAATTCGCCGATTGGCTGACGGCGCGTTTCGTCGAAGCAGGCAAGCGCAGGAAGGCGCCCGACCTCGCCCGGCATTTGCTGGCGCGCGCGCAAGGCGTGTCGGCGCTGGCCAACGCGCTGCACGATGACGGCTTCATCCGCCGCGAAGTCGTGGCGATGGAAAAATGGCTT
Organism: Tagaea sp.; assembly: GCA_965228135.1. Lineage (GTDB taxonomy): Bacteria > Pseudomonadota > Alphaproteobacteria > CACIAM-22H2 > CACIAM-22H2 > Tagaea. The sequence goes on along the minus strand of OZ245798.1, from coordinate 604,377 downwards.
GATGGCGAATTGAGCGTAGGACGAAGAAGGGCGAGGGGATAATGGCCGGAACATTCATCGGGCCCGACGGCAAGCATCGTTGCCGCTGGTGCGCCGCGTCGCCCGAATATGTCGCCTATCACGACGACGAATGGGGCTATCCCGTCGGCGACGACCGGCGCCTGTTCGAAAAAATTTGCCTGGAAGGGTTCCAGTCGGGCTTGAGCTGGCGCACGATCCTCGCCAAGCGCGAGAATTTCCGCGCCGCTTTCGCGGGCTTCGATTTCCATAAAGTGGCGCGATTCGGCGAACGCGACGTCGCGCGCTTGCTGAAGGACGTAGGCATCGTGCGCCATCGCGGCAAGATCGAAGCGACGATCAACAACGCCCAGCGCGCGATCGAACTCGAGAAGAGCGAAGGTTCGCTCGCGGCTTATTTCTGGCGTCACGAACCGAAGCCGGGCGAGCATGGCAGCCCGCAAACCGCCGCCGTGTCGGCGACGTCCGTGGCGTTGTCGAAGGATTTGAAGAAGCGCGGCTGGCGCTTCGTCGGCCCGACGACGATCTTCGCCTTCATGCAGGCGATGGGACTGATCAACGATCACGCCGAGGATTGCGCGATGCGCAAAAAAGCGGCAAAGGCGCGCCGGGATTTCGTGCCGCCGCGCGCAAAGTCAAAGGAATAGCTGCAATCCGATTTTAGATGGTCGCAATCCGCCCGGCGCTCCCTATGTTCGGCTTATGTCGAACACCGATTCCAACACGGCGCCGGGCTTAAGTCGCACCGCCGCTTTCGCCTTGGCCGCTGCGGCGGGCCTCGCGGTCGCGAATATCTACTACAACCAGCCGATGCTCGAAGTGATCGAGCGCGAATTGCCGGGGGCGGCGACAGCCGCGATCCCGACGGCGACGCAACTCGGCTACGCCGCCGGCTTGCTATTGCTCGTGCCGCTGGGCGACATCGTCGAGCGGCGCGGCTTGATCGTCGCGCATTTCGTGGCCTTGGCCGCAGCACTCGTCTTCGCCGCACTGGCGCAAGGCGGCTTGGCGCTGGCGGGCGCATCATTGGCCATTGGCGCGCTCGCGGCCGTCGCCCAGCAAGTCGTGCCCTTCGCCGCACATCTCGCCGGGCCCGCCAAGCGCGGGGCGGCGGTCGGCTTCGTGCTGTCGGGCTTGCTCACCGGCATCTTGTTGAGCCGCACGCTGGCCGGGTTCGTCGCAACACACGCGGGCTGGCGCGAGATGTTCTGGCTCGCCGTGCCGCTGGCGCTGGCGGCGGCACTCGCGTTGCGCTTTCTGTTGCCGCGCAGCGTGCCGGAAGCGCCGTTGCCCTATTTCACCGCCTTGCGCTCGATGGCGACGCTGTGGCTCGAGTTCGCACCTTTGCGCCGCGCGGCGCTGACCCAGGCCGCGTTGTTCGCGTGCTTCACGCTGTTTTGGACGGTGCTGCCGTTCCGGCTTGCGACGCCCGAATTCGGCTTGGGCGCGGATGTCGCCGGGTTGTTCGGCTTGATCGGCCTTGTCGGCGTCTTGGCCGCCCCGATCGTCGGGCGCTTCGTCGACAAAAGCGGTTCGACGAAAACGGTGCTGTTGGGCGCGCTGACGACGCTCGCCTCGTGGCTCGTCTTCGGCGGCTGGACCGCGATTCCGGGCATGGTGATCGGCGTCGTGCTGCTCGATTTGGGCCTTCAAAGCGCTTTGATCGCCAACCAACATATCGTTTTCGCGCTTCGCCCGGCGGCGCGCTCGCGCATCAACACGGTGTTGATGAGCAGCATGTTCATCGGCGGTGCGGCCGGTTCGGCGTTGGGCGTGGCCGCGTGGAATGCGGGCGGCTGGTTTTACGTCTCGGCGATCGGTATCGGGTTCGGCATCGTCGCGGTCGCGATTCAAATTCTCGCTTTCCGGCGCGGCGTCGCGTAGACCTGCCCGAAAGGGAAGGGAAACGCCATGAACGGAACCGAGAAGCCGCGCCTCGTCGCACCCGCGAATACGATCGACAGCCATATGCATCTTTACGATGCGACGACGCCCGTGGCGAAGACGGCGGTCGTGCCGCCGCCGGTTTGGGCGAATGTCGACGCCTATCGCAAGGTGCAGGCCCGGCTGGGCATTTCGCGCGCGATCGTCGTGCAGCCTTCGGCCTATGGGCTCGACAACTCGGTGACGCTGGCGGGCGTGGCGGCGTTGGGCCGCGACAAGGCGCGCGCGGTCGTCGTCGTCAACGACGCGACGCCGGCGGACGAATGGCGGCGCCTGACCGATGCGGGTGCGTGCGGCTTGCGCATGCATATGCTGCCCGGCGGTGCCGTGGGCTGGGAGGATATGGCCTCGCTCGCGCGCAAGGCGGCCGATCACGGTTGGCACATGCAAATGCAAATGGATGGCCGCCATCTGCACGAGCGCGTCGACTTCCTGAAAACGCTGCCGTGTACGCTGGTCGTCGATCATGTCGGCAAGTTCTTGGAACCGGTGACGATCGAGCATCCGGGCTTCAAGGCGCTCGCGTCGCTGCTCGACACCGGCCGGGTTTGGCTGAAGCTTTCGGCCGCCTACGAAGTGTCGCGCGCCGGTCCGCCGGATTTCCGCGATACGGGCGCGCTGGCGACCGAAGCCGCGCGTCTGGCGCCCGAGCGCATGGTTTGGGCCAGCAACTGGCCGCATGTCTCGAAGCTCGCCGATCCGCCGGACGACGCGGGCGAACTCGACACGCTGCTCTATTGGATCGCCGATCCGGCGGTGCGCACGCGAATTCTGGTCGATAACCCCGCCAAGCTTTACGGCTTTACCGCCTGAGATCGGCGTCGCGTGAAAAGCGGCTTGACGCTTCGGCGGTTTAGTGTACCGTTTTACTAAATCGTTTTAGTAATCGCGAATCATCGACCGGGAAGCGGCATAAGCCGCGCCCAAAAAAGGGGAGAAACGCAATGAACCGTAAATCGTTCCTTCGCGGCGTCGCCGCGGCCGGCGCCCTCGCGCTGGCGGTCCTGGCGCCGGATGCGGCCGTCGCCCAGGCCAAGAAGCAAATCAAGATCTCGCACGCGACCGCCACCGATCTGGGCAACGACAACCACATGGTCGCGTGGGTGATGCGCAACTACATCAACGAGTACTCGGACACGCTGGACGCGCGCATCTACGGCGCCAACCAGCTGGGCGAGGAGCGCGCGGTCGTCGAAGGCATGCAGCTGGGGGCGGGCGCCACGTGCCATGTCGGCGGCACGGCGATCCACAACAACTTCGTGCGCCGCATGGGCGTGCTCGATCTGCCGTTCATGTGGAAGGGCTACGCCCACGCGCACAACGTGCTCGACGGCGAAGTCGGCAAATCGCTGGCCAAGGAATACGAAGGCCGCGGCATCAAGATCCTCGGCTGGCAGGATAGCTGGGGCTATCGCAACGTCGTCACGACGAAGAAGGAGATCAAGACGGCCGCCGATCTGAAGGGCCTGAAGATCCGCACCATTCAGACGCCGACCTACGTTGCCGCCCTCAACGCGATGGGAGCCAGCGCCACGCCGATGGCGTTCGGCGAGGTCTACACCGCGTTGCAGACCGGCGTGCTCGACGGCTTCGAACATTCGCCGCCCGTCGTCTATACCGGCAAGTACTACGAAGTCGCGAAATACGTGACGCTGACCGGCCATCTGTTCGGGCCGACGGTGACGGCGTGCTCGATGCGCGAATGGCAGAGCTTCACGGATAAGGAGCGCCAGGTTCTGGCCGAAGCCGCGAAGCTGGCCCAGGACATCAACCGCAACCTGTCCGAACAGCGCGACGCCGAAGCGATCGATTTGCTGAAGGCGAAGGGCATGATCGTCAACACGATCGACAAGGCGCCGCTGATTTCGGCCGCGGCCCCCGTGCAGGACGATCTCGCCAAGCAGATCGGTGCGGAAGATCTGCTGCGCATCATCCGCGCGACCAACTGACGAAGTCGGCTGGCGAGGGGGCGTCCCTTCGCCGGCCATTCCGTTCCTACGGAGAATTTCCGATGCGTGCCGTGCTAAACGCCGTCGACCGCGCGATGGAATTCGCGCTGTTCGCGATCTTCCTGGCCTTCTCGCTGGTCGGAGGATTGCAGATCTTCAACCGCTTCGTGCTCGGCCTGCCGCTGAGCTGGAGCGAGGAATTCCAGAAATTCGGGCATGTGTGGATGGTGTTCATCGCCATCCCGGTCGCTTACCGCAAGGGTGCGCATATCGGCATGGACGCCATTCTGATCCGCATGCCGCAAACGATCCAGCGCGCCGTCGCGCTGATCTCGGAAATCATGTGGCTGATCCTGGCGCTCGCGATCGGCGTCTACACCGAACGGCTAATGGAAGTCGCCAAGTTCCAAGACAGCCCCGGTCTCGGCCTGCGCATGGACTGGGTCTATGCCGGCATGGTGCTGGGTGCGGTCTATCTCGCGTTGATCGCGCTGCGCCGCATCGTCGTCTTCTTCAAGCCCTCGCTCGCGGAGACGCTGGCATGACACTCGTTCTTCTTTTCGCGCTGCTGCTTGGCCTCATCACCGTCGGTATTCCGATTCTGCTGGTGATGGGCGTTGTGGGCTTGGTCGGCATGCTGACGCAGCCCGCGTTGGTGCCCGCGCTGTTCCCGCAAAAGATGTTCGCGATGCTGGACAATTTCAGCCTGCTCGCGTTGCCGTATTTCATTCTGGCGGGCGAGTTGATCTCGCGCGGCGGGATCTCCAAACGCCTCGTCGAGTTCGCCGAGGCCGTCGTCGGCCATTGGCGCGGCGGTTTGGGCCATGCCTCGATCGTCTCGTCGATGGTGTTCGCGGGCGTGTCGGGATCGTCGGTCGCCGACACGTCGGCCATCGGTTCCATCCTCGTGCCCGCGATGAAGTCGCGCGGCTACAAGCCGGGCTTCGCGGCGTCGCTGGTCGCATGTGCCGGCACGATCGGCGCGATCATCCCGCCGAGCATGACGATGATCGTCTACGGCTCGATGTCCAACGTGTCGATCGGCGGCTTGTTCCTGGGCGGCATCATTCCTGGAATCCTGATCGGCATCGGCTTGATGATCGTGGTGGCGCTTTACGCGCGCCATCCCGATTTCCCCGAGCTGCGCCGCACGACCGGCAAATTCATGCTGATGGCCGTCGTCAAAGCGGCGGTGCTGGTGTGGCCCGCGCTGATCGCGCCGGTGCTGGTGCTCGGCGGCATTCTGGGCGGCATCTTCACCGCGACCGAAGCGGGCGTCGTCGCGTGCTTCTACGGCTTCTTCATCGGCTTTTTCGTCTATCGAACCGTGAAGCTGAGCGACTTGCCGGAAATCTTCGTCCAGGCGGGGATCACCACGGCGCTGGTGTCGGGGATCATCGGGGTGGCGGGCGCGTTCGGCTGGTTGCTCGCCTATCTCAATTTCAACGATCTGGTGCTGAACGCGATCGGCTCGGTCGCCGGCACGCGCATCGCCGTGCTGCTGATCATGATGGCGATCATGCTCGTGTTGACGATGTTCGTCGATTCGATGGCGATCCTGATCATCATGATCCCGGTCGCGGTCATCATCGGCCGGAAATTCGGCATCGACGATTTCCATTTGGGCCTGCTGATGGTGATGGCGACGCAGATCGGGTCGACCACGCCGCCCGTGGCCGTGCTGCTGTTCGTCGCGACCAGTATCGCGGGCTGCACCTACAACGAAACGGTGCGGTATTGTTGGGCGTTTATCGCGGCGGAAGTCGCGGTTTTGGTCCTCGTGATCCTGATCCCCGAACTGGCGACGTGGATTCCCCGGATGGTTCTCGGCTAGTACTGATCCATGTCCAACATCAACGACGTCGCGAAACTCGCCAAAGTCTCCATCTCGACGGTGTCGAACGTCCTCAACGGGCGCACCGGCCAGATGAGCGAAGCCACGCTGGAGCGCGTGCAGCGCGCGGTCGAGAAGCTCGGCTACCGGCCCAATCAAGCCGCGCGCCAGTTGAAGACCGGCGAGGCGTCGATGATCGGGCTGCTGGTTCCGTCGCTGGGCAATCCGAGCTACGGCGTCGTGGCGCGGGAGATCGAACTCGCGGCGCTGGACCGCTACGGCTATCGCGTCGTCGTCGCCAACACGTATCGCGATCCGAAACTCGAGCGCGCGTTCATCGACGATATGGCGGCGCAAGGCGTGCGCGGCGTGATCATCATTTCCTCGCTGTCGGACGAATCCCATCTCGAGGAACCCGCCGCGCACGGGATGGTGGCGGTCAGCTACGACAGCCATTCGCGGCGCAACGCGCGCCCGCTGCTCGACTACGTGTCGGCCGACAACGTCGCGGGCGCCAAGCAGGCGGTCGAATATCTCGTCGCACTCGGCCATCGCACGATCGCGTTCCTCACGCCCGGAAGCTGGACCTTCAGCCGCGAGGAAAAGCGCGACGGTTTCGCGGCGGCGATCGCGGCTTCGGGGGCCCGCGGTATCGTGATCGAAGGCGAGGTGACGCCGGGTTTCGCCGACGCGGAGATGGCCGAACTCGGCCAAAGCCTCGCCAAGCCGTTGTTGCGCCATCGCGCGAAGCCGACGGCGGCGATCGCGATCAACGACATCATGGCGATCGGCCTGATCGCCGGCTTGCGATCGGAAGGCCTGTCGCTGCCCGACGACATGTCGATCGTCGGCATGGACGGCATTCCCTTGGGCGCGTTCACCGCACCGCCGTTGACGACGGTGAAGCTGCCCGTTCCCGAATTGGCGCGCACGATGGTCGACCGAATCATGCTTCGCTTGAAGAAGCCCGAGACGACGCCGGCGGAATTCCGGTTTGCGCCGTCGTTGCTGGTGCGCGGTTCGGCCGTTCCGCCCGCGAAATCGAAGCGGAGCTGAGAAGATGCGCATTCTGTTGACCCATACGCCGTCGTTCCGCGCCAATTACTACGGCGACGAAGCGCTCGCCCGTTTGCGCGCGTCGGGCGATGTCGTCCTGCACGAAAGCGAGACGCCGCTCGATCCCGCCGCGTTGATCGCCGCCGCCAAGGGCATCGACGTTATCGTCAGCGATCGGCAGACGGCCGCGCCGGCGGAAGTCTTCGCCGCGCTCCCCGATCTCGCCGCCTATGTCCGCTGCGCCATGGATATCCGCAATATCGACGTCGATGCGGCGTCGAAAGCGGGCGTGCTGGTGACGCGCGCGACCGCGGGGTTCGTCGATTCCGTCATCGAGCTTGGCATCGGCTTGATGATCGACCTCGCGCGCGGTGTCAGTGCGGCATCGAATTCCTATCATGCGGGCAAGCCGCCGATCGTGCGTATGGGCCGCCAATTGTCGGGCTCGACGCTGGGCATCGTCGGCTTGGGGGCGATCGGACGGCGCCTCGCCGAAGCGGCGCTCGCGTTGCGCATGAACGTGATCTTCAGCGATCCGGAAACCAAAACGCCGCCGCCGGGGGCCACCCAAGCGCCGTTCGCCGACGTGCTGGCGAAGTCGGACTTCGTCGTGTGCTTGGTGCCGGCGACCGAGGCGACGCATCATTTGTTCGACGCGACGGCCTTCGCGCGGATGGCGAAGGGCGCTTACTTCGTCAATCTCGCGCGCGGCGAATTGGTCGACGAGGCGGCGCTGGAAGCGGCCCTCGATCGGGGGCATTTGGGCGGGGCGGCGATGGATGTCGGCATGGCGCCCGATCAAATGCCGATGATGCGCTTAGCGGCGCGCGCCGATGTGGTCGCCACACCGCATATCGGCGGGTTGACGCCGCAAGCGATCGCGCATCAGGCCTTCGACACGGTGCGCCAGGTCGAAGCGTTGGCGTCCGGCAAGATGCCCGATCTCGCGGTCAATCCCGCGCGCGCCACGCGGCTCGCCCGCTTCGGCATAAATTACTGATCGCCGGTCCAGGCCTGACGCGTATAGGTCGTCAGCGCCAGATCGATATCCAGCGCGATCGCCTTGGCGATGGCTTGCAGCACCTGCGACATATCCATCGAGTGGTAGTGAAGTGCGGCGAGGCGGATCAGCTCGCAATGAAAATAGTTGTACCCGGCGATATAGAGATAGGGCGCCACTTTGCGCTTGTAGTGGACGGCGCCGATCCGGATCGATTGATCGACATATTCGTCGTTGAAATTTCCCGAAAACAGCAAATCCCAATGCCGGCGCTGTGCTGGCTTCAAATGCTTTTCGATATCGTAGTCGCGGAAGATGACCGAGGTCGCGGGCATCTGAAGGACGAATTTGTAGAAGTCGGAAATGAGATCGTCGAGATTGGCGAGGACGAGCGGATGAAACACGCGCAAATTCGCGATCGTCGTATCGGTGATGTTGAGCAAATGGATGCGCTTGCGCAGATCGAATGCCGGCATCGGCGCCCCTCCCAAGGTCGCGGAAACCCATTCATCGCTCAGTGATATGTAATCTATATCAGAGTTTTGGACAGCAATAAACCCCCGGTCTTGCGACCGGGGGTTCGATAGCGATGCGCGCGCGATTTAGATCGCGGGGTCGTAAAGCCGCGCCTGGAACAGGCCGGTTTCGCGCAAAGCGCGAAAAGCTTTCGCGGCGGCGAGCACGGCCAGATCGATCAGCGGTTCGGCCAGCACGACCAGCATATAAGCGCCGCCGAACGACGCGATCTCGGTCAAGGTTTCGGCACCGAAGCCGTGGCCATACAGAACCCAGAACGCGACCCAAGCGACCACGCCACCTTGATAGGCGACCGAGAGCTTGAGCGCCTGCGCGTAGCCGATATCGGTATAGGCCGTGCCCGGCTTCACGACGCGCTTGGCGAGTTCGGCGACCAGGAACAGCGGCACCAGCAACGTCGTGACGTTCATGCCGTATTGCGGCAGATCGGCGGGCGCGAAGAACAGGCTTTGCGTCGCGAGCCCCAACGCGAGACCCAGCGACGCAGGCGCCGCACCGAACAGCAGATAGAGCGTCGTGCCGAGGATGAGATGCACCTCCGACACGCCGACCGGCTCGTGCGGCAACACCTCGAAGGAGCAGAACGTCGCGGCGGCGGCCAAAGCGGTGCGCAACACGATGGCGCCCAAGCCGTCATGCTTGGCCGCGTCGAGCGACAATTTTCCCGCATAGCCGAGACTGGCGATTGCCGTGCCATAGCTCAGGACGATTTTGGCGCCATCGACGACGCCCGGTTCGATATGCATTTGTTTTCTCCCCCGCGCACCCACCCGTGCGCAAAGTGGCCCGCGAACGGGCCGGTTACGAAACGGCAGGGGAGGTCTCCTGGCTTCGCGCTTCATCGCCGTTTCGCCGCCTTCCCGGATCGGATGATCCAGTGGCCGTTGGCGAAAGGCTCCGCGCTTACAGTTGCGGGGGCAGCCGTGGCTTCGAACCACGTTCCCTTGACCCTACCGGAAACGACCGTAGGTCCGCGGCCGTGACCGCGTCAAGCTAGACAGGTTGCAGCTTGCGATGCGGTTCGGGCGGCAGATCGACGGCGATGGGATCGCCCGATGCGATGCGCCCGCCCTTGTGCACGATCGCCATCACGCCGGCCTTGCGGATCAAATCGCCATTCGCGTCGCGATCGAGCACGGCGGCGGTAAGACCCTTCTTGAAATTGTCGAGCTGCGCGCAAGGGTTGCGCAAGCCCGTGATCTCGATTTCGGGCCCGCCGGGAAAGCGCAATCGCGTGCCCGTGGGCAGCGCCAACAGATCGAGACCTTGGGTCGCGATGTTCTCGCCGATATCGCCGGGCTTGATGTCGAAGCCCTTGGCGCGAAGCTCGTCGAACAGCTCCGAATGGATCAAATGCACTTGGCGCAGATTGGGCTGCGTTGGATCGCGCGCCACACGGCTGCGATGTTGGACCGTGACGCCGGCATGCCCGTCGCCCGCCACACCTTCGCCGGCGATCAATTCGATCTTGGTCGTCGGCAGCTTCGAAAAATTATGGCCGGGCGCGGCGGCGACCGCGACGACGCGGCCGCGCGGGCCGTCCTTCCAGCCGCAGGCGCGCATGTTTACCTTCATATGGTCGGGTACCGGCGCTTCCGTCTTGATCGGCTCGCGGCGGGGATAAAGCGGAATCTTCAACGCGCGCGCGTGAAGCTGCAACGGCAATTCCTTCGCGCGCGTCGCGGCCCCGCCATAGATCGGATCGCCCAGGATCGGGCAGCCGATCGCCGCCATATGCGCGCGCAATTGATGCGTGCGGCCGGTGCGCGGTTCCAGCGCCAGCCATGTCATGCCGTCGCCTTCGCCGATCGTGCGATATTCGGTCAGCGCGTTCTGGCCCTTCGCGTCGATGCGCATCTTCCAGCCGCTGCGCTTGGTTTCCTTCAGCAGCGGCAGATCGACTTTGCCGTCCTTTTGCGGCGGCCGGCCGACGACGATCGCCCAATAGGTTTTGCGCACTTGGCCGTCGGCGAACAACTTGCCGAGTTTGGCGAGCGCCTTGCGATGCCGGCCGAGGGCGAGGCAACCGCTGGTGTCGCGGTCGAGGCGGTGCGCAAGTTCGGGATCCTGCGGCAAGCCGAAGCGCAGCTGCCTTAGGTATGTCCCGAGATGATCGCCGCCCGAGGCGCCGGCATGCACCGCGATCCCGGCGGGTTTGTCGATCACCAACAGCAGCGCGTCGCGATAAAGAAGTCGAGATTCGAGATCCATGGTCGCCGGGAAACTACACCGCGCCGATGCCGTGGGGTAGGGTAGTTTCGAAATGGACTCCACTGCGACGAAGAACGACGCGCTCGGCGCCGTCTATATCCTGACCGGCGCCGTCAGCTCGGCTTTCGGCGCGCTCGCGCTCAAGCATCTGGGCGACGAACTCGGCTGGGGGCAGCTTGTCGTGTTGCGTCACGCCGTGGCGCTGCCGTTCTTCCTGCCGTTGTTCTGGCGCTTGGGGCCGCGCTATTTCGCCACCAAGCGACCGATGTCGCATTTGATGCGCGGCGCGTTCGGCGCGTTCGGCTTCATTCTGTTCCTGCAAGCGCTGATCAATATTCCGGTCGGCGACGCGGTGACATTGTCCTACACCACGCCGTTCTGGTCGCTGGGGCTGGCGGTGATCGCGTTCGGCGAGCGTTTCGGCCCCGCGCGCGTATTGGCGACGATGGTGGGGTTCACCGGTGTCGCGCTGATTGCGCGGCCCGGATCGTCCGATATCGGCGATCTCGGCTTCGTCGGCATCGCGTTGTTCTCGGCGTTTTTGACCAGCCTCGCGATGATGATGGTCAAACGCCTGACGGCCAGCGAGCCGCCCGACCGCATCGCCTTCTGGTATCTGTGCACGGGCGTCTTGTGCGGCATGCCGTTCGCGCTGTTCGATTGGCGGCCGATAGCGCTCGTGCATGTGCCGTGGATCGTCGCGATCGGGGCCTGTGCGGCCGTGTCGCAATGGGGCCTGTCGCGCGGCTACGCGATCGGTACGTTTTCGAAAATGGCGCCGTTGGCCTTCGCCCAAGTCGGCGTGGCGACGTTGGGCGGCGTGTTGATGTTCGGCGAGGTGCCGCGCTGGACGACGCTGGCCGGGATGGTGCTGATCGGGATCGGGGCGGTGTGGGTCGTGCGCGATCGCTCGGACCGCGCGCCGCGCTAAAGCGTCACTTCCAGACGAGTTCTTTGACGCTTTTCTTTTTCGCGGGCGGGGCAGCGCCTTCCTTCGGGCGGCCGACCGTCGGCGGCGTGATGATTTTGACGCCCGGACCCGGCGGAGTGACCGTCCGCGGCGTCGCCGCGCGCGGCTTCGCATCGCCGCCCAGGCGGCCGAGAATGCCGGACATCGTCATGCTCGTCTTGTGCTTATGCGCCTGGCCTTCGGCCGTTTCGGCGACGCGCTTGCGTTGATAGACGGGCAGGGAATCGAATGTGCGCTTGGCGCGATCAATGTTGATGCCGGTCGGCCGCTCGGCCGCCAGCTTCACGAATTGATGGATCTTGGAGTGTTCGCCCAGGATCTGCCCGACCGAGCTCGCCAAAATCTGCAGGGCCGTCTTGTCGACGGCGGAGGTTTCTTCCGACTCCATCGGACGCTAGTGTACCAATAAGCGTTGGTTATTCAACGCCGTTCCCGTGCAGAAAGGCGCCCCCGCGAATGCTCACCATCGCTTTGTTGATTTGTTCGAACGTGTTCATGACTTTCGCGTGGTACGGGCATCTCAAATTCCCCAATGCGCCCTTGTGGCAGGTCGTTTTGATCAGCTGGGGCATCGCTTTTTTCGAGTATCTGCTGATGGTGCCGGCCAATCGTTGGGGCTACGGGCAGTTCACCGGCGCACAACTTAAAACCATCCAGGAAATCGTGACGCTGACGGTGTTCGCGGGCTTCGCCGTGTTCTGGCTGGGCGAGACGCTGAAATGGAATCACTTGGCCGCGTTCGGCTGCCTGGTCGGCGCCGCGTTCTTCATGTTTTGGGAATAAGAAAAAGGCGGATGCCCGGGACCAACCTGGCATCCGCCCATGAGGCTCGGCAGTCCGGCCGAAAGGAGAAGCCGGGTCGCGAGACCAGAAGGGACCTTGAAAGGGCTTGGGGCGGAGAGGAGCCTCGTTCCACAAGATGTCCGTCAAGTTCGAAATTGATTTAGCTATAAATTTAGGTAAAGGTCAACAAGTTTTTACGGGGAATCTTTGAATTCGGCAGATTTCTGAATCCATCGAATATTTTACAAATAGATATAGATCGTTCTTAATCCAAAAACTTGGCGTCAGAATATCCGGCCGCGATAACATGCGGCATGGTTTTTCGCGTTTTCGTCGTGACGATCGGTGTGTTGCTGGCGTCGCCGGGCTTCGCCCAGGCACCGCCCAAGACCCTGGCCGATTGCCAAAAGCTCTACGACGCGGAGCTTAAAAAAGCCGTGACGGCCACGCAGCGCAATTTACGCGAAAGCCAGCATCGCGCGGGCATTACCAAGCTGCGCTGCGAACGCGCGGTCGAGCGCAAGATTTTCCAGGACAAATCGAAGCAGAAGCGCTGAGCGAGGCTCAATCTTCCTTATCGTCGAAGCGCAGCAGGCGCGGCGCTTTTTCGATCACGACTTCCAGGATCTGTTCGGCGGCGACCAGATCGGCGCGCGTGCGGTCGTTCAATCGGCCGATATACCGATCGGTCTCGATGCGATCCTTGGCGTGATAAAGGCTGCGCAATTCCGACTTGAACACGTCGCGCGCCCCCAGCGGCATCTCCGTTTTCTCGGAAAGAATGCGCAGGAAATGGAGCGACGCGCTGACGATCGACGACAGCATGAACGCGGTGAGTTCGTCGAATTTCTCCGACAGCGCTTCCGCCTTCTCGTCGCGCATGCGCTTCAGCTTGTATTCGATGACGATGGCCAGCGTGTCGAAATCGTCGACGACTTCGCGGAAGTTCAGATAGGCGTGATACTTGTCCTGGCTCGCGTCGGCCGAGGCTTGGCGCGCCGCCATGATGACGCGCGTCGCACCTTGTTCCAGCGCCGTCAGCATTTCGCGGATCTTGGCGAGCTGGACTTCGTTCTGTTTGGCGATGTTTTCGGGCGTCAGCAGCATCAGGCGTCCTCGACGACGCCAAGCTGCAACAGGCTGGGCGCGCGCTCGATGATTAGGGAGAGGATTTCCTCGGCCGTTTCGATGTCCTTGGCGGCGCGGCTCGAGATTTTGGTTTTGTAGCGGTCGAGTTCGAGCAATTGCTTGACCCGATAGATCGACCGCAATTCGCCCAGGAGAATGTCCTTGGAGCCGAGCGGCAGGTCGTTTTTCTGCGACAGGATCCGCAGGAAATGCAGGCTGGTCTGCAGCGTCGCGGTCAGCATGAACAGCTGCAATTCCTCGAATTGCCGCTCGAGCTGCGCGTCGCGCCCGCCGCGCAGATTCTTCAGGCGATATTCGATGACGATGGCCAGCGTGTCGAAATCGTCGCAACGATCGCGGAACGCCGAATAGGCGTGCCATTCCTGCTCGTTGATTTTGTTGGAGACGAGCTTGGCCGCCTCGATCACGCCGTCGGCGTGACCTTCGAGCGCCGCGAGGAGCCCCTCGACCTCGGCGCGCGTATGCTGCGTTACCATTTTGCCGGCCATAACGGGAGAATGGCGTCGGTCGCGGCGGGGCGCAACCTGTTTGCGACTTTCGCGCGCGTCCGGAATTCCTTCGCGAATCCGCCCGTTCGGCGAACGGCGCTTGAAGCCGCGCACTTGCATACCGATGTTGTGCGCAACGGCCGCGCGGCCCAGGCTCGAACCCATCCCCCGATTTCCCTTTGCCGCGCGCCGATATTCGAAATCGCTAACAGGATTCCGGCCGTTTCGGCCGGGCAGGAGGCTCGATTATGCAGATGCAGCTCGACATTAACGGCCGCAAGATCGCGGTCGATGCGCCCGCCGACATGCCCTTGCTGTGGGTGTTGCGCGACCAGCTGGGCATGACCGGCACGAAATTCGGCTGCGGCATGGCCCAGTGCGGCGCTTGCACGGTCCATCTCGACGGCCAGCCGGTGCGCGCTTGCCAGACGCCGGTCGAAACTGCGGTCGGTGCCAAGATCGCCACGATCGAGGGCATCAACGACAAGATCGCCGCCGCGATCCGCGCATCGTGGGTGAAGCTCGACGTGCCGCAATGCGGCTACTGCCAATCGGGGCAGATCATGTCGGCCGTGGCGCTGCTGCGCGAAAACCAGAAGCCGAGCGACGACGATATCGACGCGGCGATGCAGGGCAATCTGTGCCGCTGCGCCACCTATCAACGTATCCGCGCGGCGATCCACGACGCCGCCAAGTCGCTGGCTTGAGGGGAGGGCACCACATGACCTTCATGGACAAATTTTTCGCCAAGCGTTCGGCGGCGTCTTTCCGCCCGTCGCGCCGCCAATTCCTGGCCGGGACGGCCGCCGCCGGTGCGGGGCTGACGATCGGCTTCCCCGCTTTGGCCCAAGCGCCCGCCGCCGCCGCCGTGCCGAACCCATTCGCGGGCTATGTGCGCATCGGCACCGACAATGTTGTGACCGTGATGTCCGCCCATATGGATATGGGACAAGGCGTCTATAACGGCATCGCCACGCTGGTCGCCGAGGAACTGGGTGCCGATTGGTCGACGATCCGTGTGGATGGCGCCAGCGGCAATCTCGCCCTCTACGGCAACGCCGCTTGGGGCGGTGCCGCACAAGGCACGGGCGGATCGACCGCCATGTCCTCGTCGTGGGAACGCTATCGCCGGGCGGGCGCCATCGCCCGCACGATGCTGGTTTCCGCCGCCGCCAAGGCGTGGAACGTGCCGGCTTCCGAGATCGCCGTGTCGAAGGGCACGTTGTTCCACGCCGCGAGCGGCCGGGGTGCCACGTTCGGCGCCTTTGCCGATGTCGCCGCCAAGGAACCCGTGCCCCAGAACGTGGCGCTCAAATCGCCGGCCGAATGGAATCTGATCGGCAAGCCGGGCCAGCGCCGCTACGACAGCGCGCCGAAGACCAACGGCACGCATGATTTCACCATCGATCTGCGCTTCCCCGACATGTTGATCGCGACGGTCGAACATCCGCCGCTGTTCGGCGGCAAGGTCGCGTCCGTCGACGCGACGGCGGCGAAGGCGGTGCCCGGCGTGGTCGATGTGGTGACGATCCCGACCGGTGTGGCCGTGCTCGCGCGCGACACCTGGGCGGCGATCAAGGGCCGCGAAGCGCTGCAAATCGTGTGGGACGAGACTTCCGCCGAAAAGCGCGGGACGGCCGAACTGCGCGCCGAATATCTCGCGGCGCTCGACGCGCCGGGCACGCATGTCGCCGATATGGCGGGCGATGCGCAAGCGGCGTTCGGCCGCGCGGTCAAAACGATCGAAGCGACCTACGAGTTCCCGTATCTCGCGCACGCGGCGCTGGAACCGCTCAACGCCGTCGTGCGCCGACAAGGCGACACGATCGAGATCTATGGCGGACATCAGATCCCCGATCTCTATCAAGCGCTGGCGGCGCGCGCGGCGGGCACGACGCCCGACAAGATCGCGATGCGCATCATGAAGACCGGCGGCGGCTTCGGCCGGCGCGCGGTCGGCGACGGCGACGTGGTGATCGAAGCGGTCGAGATCGCCAAGGCGATCGGCTTCCGGGCACCCGTGAAGCTGCAATGGACGCGCGAGACCGATATGGCCGGCGGGCGCTATCGCCCGATGTATATGCACAAGGTCAAGATCGGGATCGACGCGCAAGGCCGCTTGGCCGGCTGGCATCATCGCATCGTCGGTCAGTCGATCCTGGGCGGCACGCCCTTCGCGGGCATGATCCAGAACGGCGTCGACGTCACGTCGGTCGAAGGTGTTGCGCACAGCGTCTACGCCATTCCCGATCGGCGCGTGGAACTGACCACCACCAAGGTCGGCGTGCCGGTCTTGTGGTGGCGTTCGGTCGGCCATACCCACACCGCCTATGCGATGGAAACCGCGATCGACGAGGTCGCGGCCGCGACGGGCAAGGACCCGGTCGCCTTGCGCCGCGAATTGCTGGCGGGCAAACCCAAACATCTGGGCGTGCTCGAACTGGCCGCGCGCCAGGCGAAATGGAGCGAGAAACCGGCCGAAGGCATCCATCGCGGCGTGGCGGTGCATGAAAGCTTCGGCACCACCGTCGGCATGGTCGCCGAAATCCGCATGACGAGCGCCACCGAATTCAAGGTCGAGCGCGTCGTCGCGGCGGTCGATTGCGGCGTCGCGATCAATCCCGATCAGGTGCGTGCACAGATCGAGGGCGCCGTGGGTTTCGGCCTCGGCTCCGTTCTTCGCGAACGCCTGACGCTGGAGGGCGGCAAGGTCGTCGAAACGAATTACGACCAATATCGCCCGTTGCGCATCGACGAGATGCCGAAGGTCGAAGTCCATATCGTTGCGTCGAATGCGGCGCCGACCGGCATCGGCGAACCCGGTGTGCCGTTGATCGGCCCCGCGGTCGCCAACGCCTATGCGGCGGCGACGGGCAAGCGCATCCGCGCCTTGCCGTTCGAAACCGCGTTGGAGCAGGGAGTCTAGTTCAGGCGGCGTAAGCGGCGACGACGTCGATCAAGCGGTCGATCGAGACCGGCTTGGCGACGTAGTCGCTGCAGCCCGCGGCCAGAATGCGCTCGCGATCGCCGCGCAGCGCATAGGCGGTGATCGCGACGACGGGAATGTCGCGCAATTCCGGATCCAGCTTCATTTCCTTGGCGACGTCCACGCCCGAGCGGCCGGGCAAATGGATATCCATCAGCACGAGATTGGGCTGGCCTTGGCGCGCGGCGTCGATCGCCGCTTCGCCGTCGCGCACGCGCAACGTCGTATAGCCCTGCGCTTCGAGCACGTCGCCGAACAGCTTCATGTTCAGCGCATTGTCTTCGACGATCAAAACGGTTTTGGAGGCCATCGGTGCGCGATGCTCGGGGGACAAAGGAAATCTTCCCGTCACCCTACACGGCACCTATGGACGATCCCTTAACGGGGCGTAACCATATGTAAGTTCGAACGAAAACGGCCGGCGGGTCGCCCCGCCGGCCGCATTTCTTCGTAATTCAAGCCCCGATCAGGTCGGGATTTTGCGCAGCTCCATCGGCGGCAGGAATGCGTTGGTGTAGATCAGGTCGTTGGCCGGCACCGGCGTCACGTTGAACGCGTCGCACAGACCGGCGAGCGAGCGCGTGAGACGGCCTTGATCGACATGGCCGATGCCGTGTTCGCGCGTCGTCGGCGTGATGATCGATTGTTCGAGCACCATCTTGTAGCGCGGCAATTCGACTTCCAGCGAGTTCAGCGACTGGCGGCGGATGGCGGCTTCGACCGAGGCCTTCGGGTCCTTGATCATTTCCTGCATCGAACGCGCCGTGGCGCGTGCGAAGCCGGCCGCGACCGTCGGATTGGCGGCGAGCCAATCCTTCTTCGCGAAGATGGTCGAGCCGAACAATTCGATGCCGGCGGTCGAGTACTGGATCCACTCGATCTGGTCGAGCGGCACGCCCGCGCGCACCATGTTGAGCGCCACCGACGACACGAAGCCCGTGGCCCCTTGCGCTTCGCCGCGCACGACCAGCGTTTCGCGCAGCGGGAAATCGATATGGCGCAGCGTCACCTTCGACTGGTCGATGCCGGCGGCCTTGGCGAACCACGGGAACATCTGACGGCCGGCGTCGGGCTCGGGGGCTGCGAGCGTCTTGCCTTCGATGTCCTTCGCGTTCTTGATCGCGCCCTTCTTGAACACGATGCCATGCTGCATGACGTCCCACAGCACGAAGAACGATTGCACGGCCGTCGCCGGGTTGGTGGCGGTGAAGCGCGCCATCGTGCCGAAATCGCCGAAGCCGATATCGTAGGTGCCTTGCGCGACGCGCGTCACGGCCTGGCCCGAACCCGCGCCGCCATCGACCTGCACATCCAGGCCTTCGGCCGCGTAGAGGCCCTTTTCGACCGCCAGCAGGAAGTTCGATTGCGGGCCCCAGAAATCGACGTCGAGCGTGAAGCGCACTTTGGTGCGCGCCTGGGCGAGGGCGGGGGCCGCCAGCGTGAACTGCGCGGCGGCGGCCGCACCGGCGAGGCCGAGGCCGAAGGTGCGGCGTGAAATCTTCCCGGTCATGCTTGGTTTGCCTTTCGGTTTATGGGTTCGGACGGGCGCCGGCGAAAGTCCGGCGTCATTCCGTAGCCATAGACAAAGCAAACCCAGGGCCAGCCCGTTGCTGGCCCCATTTCGTATACTTAAGCCGATTTCTGCCTAATTTTTATCCGTCGTGCTTACGCGGCGAGCGATAGGGCGTCGGCAAAGGTCGCGGGATCGACATTGCCGCCCGAAACGACCGCAACGATGGTCTTGCCCTTGATCGGCAGCTTGCCGGCCAGAACGGCCGTGGCGGCGACCGCACCGCCGGGTTCGGCGACAAGTTTGAATTCCTCGAACAGCGTTGCCATCGCGTGCTTCACTTCGTCGTCCGTCACCGCGAAGCCGCCTTTGAGCAGCATGCTGTTCAGCGCGAAGGTCATTTCGCCGGGCATCGGGGCGAGAAGCGCGTCGCAGATCGAGCGCGCATCGGGATCGTTCTTGAGCCGCGTACCCGCTTCCAGGCTGCGCTTGGTGTCGTCGAAGCCCACGGGCTCGGCCGCATAAACCGGCACGCCGGGCAGGGCGCCCGACAACGCCAACGCGGTCCCCGAAACCAAGCCGCCGCCGCCGCAGCACACGACGACCGCATCGGGGGTCACGCCCATCGCTTGGCATTGCTGCGCGATCTCCAGCCCGACCGTGCCTTGGCCCGCGATCACATTGGGATCGTCATAGGGCTTCACGAGCGTGGCGCCGTATTTGGCTTGCAGCTCTTCGCCCATTTTTTCGCGATCTTGGGTGTAGCGGTCATAGGGCACGACCGTCGCGCCGAACCCCTTCGTGCGCGCGATTTTGATCGCGGGCGCATCCGCCGGCATGATGATCCAGGCGGGCATGCCCAGCATCTGCGCCGCCGCCGCGACACCTTGCGCGTGATTGCCCGACGAAAACGCGACGACGCCGTTCTTGCGCTTGTCGGCGGGAATCTGGCTGATCGTGTTGTAGGCGCCGCGGAATTTGAACGAGCCCGTGCGCTGCAACGGCTCGGCCTTCAGCAGCAGGCGCCCGCCCAATTTGGCGTTCAGCAATGGCGCTTCCAGCAGCGGCGTTTTGACCGCGAAACCTTCGATACGCTTGGCGGCGGCGACGACATCGTCGAACACGGGCAGGGCCATTGGATCCTCGCTAAAAACCGACGCGCGACTGTCGCGTGTACGGGGCGTCGCGATCAAGGGCGAACATGTCGCCCGACAATTACCGCGATGCCTTCGCCAGCAACGCCGCCAACGCCATGCGGCAGACGGGTTCGTCCAGCGTGGGGGCGTGGCCGGTATCGGGGATTTCGACCTGCATCAGATCGGGCTTCGTCGCCTTCATCTTGGCGAAGGTCTCGGCCGACAGCACATCCGACTTGGCGCCGCGCACGACCAACGCGGGCAGCGCCGACGCCGCGCGCCACAACGCCCACAGATCGATTTCGGGATCGCCGCCGGGCTGAAGATTGGCCGCGATCTTCACGTCCCAATCGTAATGCAGCTTGCCGTCGTCGCCTTTGCGATAGGTGTTGCGCACCAACTGATCCCAACCTTCCGGATCGTTCGCGAGAACGTCGGGCAGGAATTCGCGCAAAGCGATCGATGCGGCATTCCAATCGGGCTGCGGCCGATCGACGGAAATGTAATCGAGAATGCGTTTGGCGCCGTCTTGCGCGATATCGGGGCCGATATCGTTGACGACGAGGCCGGCGACCTGACTTGGCAGCATCGTCGCCAAGGCCAGCGCCAGCAATCCGCCGAATGACGTGCCGATGACGACGAAGCGTTCGAGGCGTGCGGCGATCGTCAATGCGCGCAGATCGTCGAGATAATATTGCGGCGCGTAAGTCGAAACGTCGCGCGCGTAATCCGATTGGCCGCGCCCGCGTAGATCGGGCGAGACGACGCGATAGCCGTTATTGGCGAGGCGCGCGGCGACCCAGTCGAAATCGGCGCTGTGGCGCGTGAGGCCGGGCAGGCAGAGAATATCGGGCGCGTGACCTGCACCTTGCGGCGCCCATTCGGCGTAATGCAGCGACAACCCGTCGGCCGACGTGTAGCGCCGCGCCGATTTCATCCGCCGCGTTCCTCTTTCTTCGCCGCATCCCACAGCTTGTCCATCTCGGCGAGATCGGATTCCGCCGGGGTGCGGCCGCGTTCGCGCAGCTTTTCTTCGACACGGCCGAAGCGGCGCTCGAATTTCGCGTTGGCGCCGCGCAAGGCGGTTTCGGCGTCGACGCCGGCAAGGCGTGCGACGTTGACGAGCGCGAACATCAGATCGCCGACTTCTTCCTCGAGCTTTTTGGGATCGGCGATGGCGAGTTCGACGCGAAGCTCGCCGATCTCCTCCTCGACCTTGTCGAGGGCCGCACCGGCCGTCCCCCAATCGAAGCCCACGCGGCTCGCGCGCTTTTGCAGCTTCTGCGCGCGCAACGCGGCGGGCAGGGCCAGCGGCACGCCGTCGAGCGCGCCGCCTTGCGCCTTCGCCTGGCGCTCATGCGCTTTGGTCGCTTCCCAGGCTTCGGTCTGTTCCTCGCTGGTCTTGTCCTCGCGCTTGGCGAAGACATGCGGATGCCGGCGGATCATCTTTTCCACCAGATCGCGCGCGACGTCGTCGAAGGCGAAGCTTTTGTCTTCCTCGGCGATGCGCGAATGGAACACGACCTGGAACAGCAGATCGCCCAGTTCCTCGCGCAGATGCGCCATGTCGTTCTTCTGGATCGCGTCGGCGACCTCGTAGGCTTCCTCGATCGTGTAAGGCGCGATCGAGGCGAAGCTTTGTTCGAGGTCCCACGGGCAGCCGGTCGCGGGGTCGCGCAGCTTGGCCATGACGGCCAGAAGGCGCGCCATCGGCGACGCCGTTTTGTCGAGCGGGTTGATCATGATGGGCGAGGGTATAGGCGGGCGGTTACGGCTTGGGTAGGGCCTTGGCGGGCAGGGCTGCATTGTCGATTATTGCCCCCCGCCAATCCACGCCCTCGACTTGGGCATGGCTTAAGTCCGTGCCGGATAAGTCGGAATCGACGAAGGCCGCCCCGGTCAGATCGGCATGGGCGAAGCGCGCATTGGCGAAATAGGCCGAGGAAAACGACGCTTCGCGGGCTTTGGCGCCGTAAAAATCGGCTTGATCCCCGACGGCGAGTTGGAAATCCGCCCGCGCGAGCCGTGTTCCCGCAAAGTTCGCGGCGCAGAGATAGGCGCCTTTGAATGTCGCACCGGTGAAATCGCCGTCCGACAAATCGTAGCCGGACAGGTTCGAGCCCGCGAAGGACAGCCGCGTGGCGGGCGGATCGTTGGCGCGGACCCGGCGGCCAAGCACGCCGATCGCCGCCTGCACGTCGGTCTGGACCGGCAGATAGACCGTCTCGGCGGTCGCGGGCTGGGCGGGCGGCGGGCAGCGGTCGCGGACGAAGGCGGCGAGGGTCTGGACGATCGGGCCTTGGTCCTTGGGCCGGGCGCGGGCCTGACGCTCCAGCGAGTACACGGCGCCGATCCGGACCTGGACCTTGTCGTCGCCGAGCCCGGCGAAGGCTTGGGCCATGATCTCCGCCGATTTGCCGATCTCGGTCGCCTCGGCCGTGCGCTGCTGCGCCTCGACCAGTTTGCGCGCGGTCCAGGCGCGCCACGCCAGGAACGGCAGTATGGCGAAGGCCGCTGCGGCGACGGTCACGTCGCGCAGATCGGCCGCGTTCGCGAGCAGCCAGAACCAGAAGAAATCGAGATCGCTGGCCATCGGGGCGGGAGCGTAAGGAGTCGCCAAGCCCGCGTCCAACGGCCCGTACGAAGCCAATCCATAAATCGCATAATGTATATTATCAAAAATATGAGATCTATTTTTAGCGCAAAGGCTTACGTCGGCTTTTGCCTGCTATTTCGCGGCTTGCGTTGCGTGGCGCGCGGCCACGATCAAAACCAACCCGTCATAGCCCGGTTCGACGCCGTGCGGCAGCTTGGCGGCCAGCGTGGCGTAATCCAGCCGGTGGTTCATATGCGTGAGAACCGAACGGCGCGGCCCTACCCGTGCGATCCACTCCAACGTCTGGTCGAGATGGCTATGGGCGAAGTTCGGCTGCTCCTGCAGGCAGTCGACGATCCAGGTATCGATCCCGGCCAAAGCCGCGAACCCGGCTTCGGGCATTTCCTTGACGTCGGTCGAATACGCGAAATCGCCGAACCGCAGGCCCAGCGTCGGGTCGCGATCGCCGCCATGGATCTGCATGAACGCCGTGACGTCGATATCGCCGATCCGGATGGTCTGGCCGGGCTCCAGCACCTTGGGCACCAACACCGGCACGACCCAGGCGCCTTTGAGCGCCAATTCGTTCGGCGGGTCGAACGCATAGCCGAACCGGCGTTTGGCCTCGGCCAAAGTCCGCGCGTCGCCATAGCAATCCAGCGCGCCGTTTTTGAGCCAGTTCAGCGTGCGCAGATCGTCGATGCCGTGCATGTGATCGGCATGTTCGTGGGTGAAAATCACCGCATCGAATTTGGTCAGGCCCGACGCCAAAAGCTGCTGACGCAGATCCGGGCTGGCATCGACCAGAATGCGCGTGGTTGGGCTTTCGACGACGATCGAAACCCGCGTGCGTTTGTTCCGGGGATCCGCACTGGAACAAACGGCGCACGAACAGCCGACGAGGGGCACGCCGGCGGAGGCGCCGCTGCCCAGCATCGTGACCTTCAGGTTTTGGCTCACGCCGCCGCCGCCACGGGCCGTTTGGCGCGCGCGAACAGCTTGTAGAAATTCTCGGTCGTCGCTCGGCCGAGTTCCTCGACCGTGACGTTCTTCAAGCCCGCCACGCAGCGCGCGGTGTGGATCACGTAACTCGGCTCGCACGGCTTGCCGCGCATCGGGATCGGCGCCAGATACGGTGAATCGGTTTCGACCAGCAGCTTGTCGAGCGGGATTTCCTTCACCGTGCGGCGAAGTTCCTCGGCGTTCTTGAACGTGACGATGCCCGAGATCGAGATGAAATAGCCAAGCTTCATCGCGTGCTGCGCCAATTCCAGGCTCGACGTGAAGCAATGCAGCACGCCGGTAACGCCCGGCAATTCCTTGTCCGCCCAGTCGAGAAGCTCGATCGTATCGGCATCGGCATCGCGCGTGTGGATGACGATCGGCAGACCGGTCACGTGTGCCGCGCGCAGATGCGCGCGGAAATTCTCGCGCTGCGGTTCGCGCGGGCTTTTCTCGTAATAGTAATCGAGGCCGGTTTCGCCGATCCCGACGACTTTCGGGTGTGCTGCTTCGGCGACCAAGGCCTCGGTCGCGGCCTGCTCGTGTTCGGCCTCGTGCGGATGGACGCCGACCGTGCAGAACACATTCGGCGCACTCTCGGCGATCTTGCGCACGGTTTCGAACGCCGACAATTTCGTGCCGATGGCGAGCATCGTCTCGACGCCCGCCGAACGCGCGCGCGCCAACACGCCCGGAAAATCCTTTTGCAGTTCCGGGTAGTCGAGATGGCAATGGGAGTCGACCAAGATCATTTCTTGGTCCCTGCCCCCGGCTTCACCTCCGCCGCCGGATCGACATAGCGCGGGAACAAGCCCTGCGGCGCGGGCAACGAAGTACCCGCGATCAGCACCTTGTCCCAGGCGGTCGCGTCGCGTGCGTCGGCTGGCACGGCGAGCTGGTCGAGCAGCTTCGCCATCGTCGTGGGCATATAAGGCTGAAGCAACAGCGCCACGCGACGCAGGATTTCCATCAGCACGTAAAGCACCGTCGCCATGCGCGCGGGATCGGTCTTGCGCAACGCCCAGGGCGCTTGCGCGTCGACGTAACGATTGGCCTCGGCCACGACCGCGAACACCGCGTCGAGCGCCTTGTGGAAACCCTGCTGCGCCATTTCCGCGCGCACGATGGGCAGCAACGCGGCGGCCTTGTCGAGCATCGCGCGATCGGCGTCGGTGAATTCGCCCGGTGTGGGCACGCAAGCGCCCGCGTTCTTGGCGACGAAGGACAGCACGCGCTGGCCGAGATTGCCGAGATCGTTGGCGAGATCGGTATTGGCGCGGCGGATCATCGCGGCATGCGAGAAATCGCCGTCCTGACCGAACGGCACTTCGCGCATCAGGAAATAGCGCACCTGATCGAGGCCGTAGGTCTCGATCAGTTTCAGCGGATCGATGACGTTGCCGAGCGACTTCGAGATTTTCTGGCCTTCGTTGGTCCACCAGCCATGCGCGTAGACGCGCTTGGCCGTGGGCAGGCCGGCGGCCGCCAGGAACGCGGGCCAATAGACCGCGTGGAAGCGCACGATATCCTTGCCGACCATATGGACCGAGGCGGGCCAGAAGGCCTTGAACTTCTCGTCCTCGACATTGGGATACCCGACCGCCGTGATGTAATTGGTCAGCGCGTCGAGCCACACATACATCACGTGCTTTTCGTCGCCGGGCACTTTGATGCCCCAGTCGAACGTGGTGCGCGAGATCGAAAGATCGTGCAGCCCCTGCTTCACGAAGCTGATCACTTCGTTGCGGCGCGTCGCCGGGCCGACCGCATCGGGATTCTTCTCGTACCACTCGAGCAGCCAATCGCCCCAATCCGACAGGCGGAAGAAATAGGACGGCTCCTCGACCCATTCGACCTCGGCGCCGGAAGGTGCGCGCTTCTTGCCGTCGGGGCCGGTCGTCAGTTCGGACTCGTCGTAATAGGCCTCGTCGCGCACCGCGTACCAGCCGTCGTATTTGCCGAGATAGATGTTGTCGTTGCCCTTGGGCGTCTTGCGCGCGGCCATGGCGCGCCAGATCGCCTGGACGGAATCCTTGTGGCGCTGCTCGGTCGTGCGGATGAAATCGTCGTTGGAACAGCCCAACGCCGGTAGCAACGCCCGGAAGTTTTGCGAAACCTTATCGGTGAAGGCCTGCGGATCGACGCCCGCCAGCGCCGCCGCCTTGGCGACCTTCTGCCCGTGCTCGTCGGTGCCCGACAGGAAATGCACGCGGTACCCGTCGAACCGCATGAAGCGCGCTTGCACGTCGCAGGCGAGCGAGGTGTAGGCGTGCCCGATATGGGGAACGTCGTTGACGTAATAGATCGGCGAAGTGACGTAGAAGCTTTTCATGGCAGGATATATGGCCCGCCCGCTAATTCCGTGCAAGCACGCGACAAATTGGCCGGGTTCTTGCTTCCTTCCGGCCCGCCATGGATGACATCGACGCCTATCTCGACCAAACCGCCGCGATTCTCGGTCTCAAGATCGATCCCGCCTATCGGCCGGGGGTTCGCGGCAATCTGGAACGCACCTTCGCCATCGCCAAGGCGGTGACCGAATTCGATCTGCCGGACGAGCTCGAAGCGGCCCCCGTCTGGCGGCCGGAGGGGCTGAAGTGACCCCGATCGAGTTGTCGGCCCACGAGATCGCGCGCCGCGTCGCCTCGGGCGGCATATCGGCGCGCGCGATCGTCGAAACGATGCTGGTGCGCATCGCGAGCCAGAACCCGGAGATCAACGCCTTCACCGATGTGATCGCGGGCCGGGCGCTGGCCCAGGCCGATGCGATCGATGCCAAGCGCGCGAAGGGCGAGAAGCTCGGCCCCCTCGCCGGCGTGCCCTATGCGGTCAAGAATCTGTTCGACATCGAAGGCCTGCCGACGCGCGCGGGCTCCAAGATCAATCGCGACTTGGCGCCCGCCAAGCGCGATTCCTTCCTCGGCCGCCAGATGAATGCCGCCGACGCGATCTGCCTCGGCGGCCTCAACATGGGCGAATACGCCTACGACTTCACCGGCGAGAACGAGCATGACGGGCCGTCGCGCAATCCGCACGACCGCACGCGCATGACCGGCGGCTCGTCGGGCGGTTCGGGGGCGGCGATCGCGTCGGGCATGGTGCCGGTGGCGCTCGGCTCCGACACCAACGGCTCGATCCGCGTGCCCGGCGCGCTCTGCGGCATTTTCGGCTTGAAGCCGACCTATGGCCGCCTCGGGCGCAGCGACACCTTCCCGTTCGTGGGCGCGCTCGATCATCTCGGGCCGTTCGCGCGCACGGCCAAGGATCTCGCCCTCGTCTACGACGCGCTGCAAGGTACGGACGCGGCCGATGCGGGCCAAACGCCGCGCGCGGTGGAGCCTTGCTTCGCCAATGTCGGGCTCGGCGCCGAAGGTTTGCGCATCGCGGTCGGCGGCGGCTATTTCGCCCAAGGCGGCGAACCGGCCGCGTTCGAGGCGGTCGCCCGCGCCGCCAAGGCGCTGGGCGCCACGCGCGACGTGATCATTCCCGAAGCGCATCGGGCCCGCGCCGCCGCCTACACGATCACGACGGTCGAGGGCGCGCAGCTGCACGAGAAGCGCTTGCGGACGCGTGCCGCCGATTTCGATCCCGCGACGCGCGATCGTTTGCTGGCGGGGCTGATGGTGCCCGCCGCTTGGTATGTGAAGGCGCAGCGCTTCCGCCGCTGGTACGCGGATCAAGTGCTGAAACTGTTCGCCGATGTCGACGTGATCCTGCTGCCCGCCACGCCATGTTCGGCGCCGAAGCTCGGTCAGGTGACGATGAATATCGGCGGCCAGGAAATGCTGGTGCGGCCCAATCTCGGCATGTTCACGCAGCCGATCTCGTTCATCGGCCTGCCCGTGGCGCTGGCGCCGATCCACACCAAGGGCGCCATGCCGCTGGGCGTGCAGATCGTCGCGGCCCCGTGGCGCGAGGATATCGCCTTGCGCGTCGCGTTCGAACTCGAACGCGAAGGCATCGCGGCCGCACCGGTCGCCGGACTTTAATCAGGAAAGAGTGCGAAGATGGACGTCGATATTCCCGAAGTGAAGGCCGAGCTGACCGCGATGTTCGAGCGCTACGAAAAGGCGCTGACGACCAACGACGTCGAAACGCTCGACGAGTTGTTCAAGAACGCGCCTTACACGGTCCGCTACGGGGCGGCGGAAAATCTCTACGGCTATCTCGAAATCGCGGCGTTCCGTGCCGCACGGCCCAGCGTGGGCCTGCAACGCACGCTGGAGAAGACGGTGATCACGACCTTCGGGCGCGATTTCGGCACGGCGTCGACGATGTTCCGCCGCACGCCCGGGCGCGTCGGCCGCCAGATGCAGACCTGGGTGCGCTTCCCCGAAGGCTGGCGCGTCGTCGCGGCGCATGTCTCGATCATCGACGAACCGAAGGGTTAGCGCGCATCGACATTGCGCGGATATAGCCCTTCGAACGTCAACTCCAGAAGTAGACGCGCAATTGATGTCTGTACATAGCCGTTGTGGACGCCCGTTCCCGTTTCAGGAGAGGGATCGCGATCACCGAAATCAATGAATGTATGATCCGTTCGGATGGTCCACATACGGCCCTCGGCCGGATAGACGCGCTTCTCGACGCGGTTGGCGGTACGATCAATCGTGTTTAAACGCGCGCGATAGAATGTCGCCGCGTTGGGTTGCTCGGCGTAGACGCCAGAGCGTGCGGAGTTGCTGCGGGTTAGTTCATGATACACCAATCCTATATCGGTAGAACGCCCCGGATTTAGCGCCGCCTTCTGCCAGTCAGTGACGCAGCGTGTGGTCGCAATTGGAAAATCCGTACCGATCCCCAAGGCACCTCGTACGTCTGCTCGATTAAACATCTCCTTGCAAGGTACCGCCAACGATCCCAGATCGACGCGTTTACTCTCTTCAACCGTCATGCCGCGGATGGCAGCTCGCCAATCGCCAGGTTCGGCGATAATTAGGGGTTGGAGAATGGCGATCGCGCTTTCCTTATCTCTTATATGCTCTCGCCGCCTCTCTGTTGTGAGATGCTGAAGTCCTGATAATTCGTGTGTTAGGTAGTGGGACGCTGCGTTTGCCGATGGAGACATCGGATCGGCAACTTTGGAATGGCCGATTGTCACGCCGGCAAAGGGCGACGCGCGGTTCTTCGCTGGCGCTAAGCCCAAGAAAGCCGCCATCGGGTAGATCGTGCTGGTCGCGTAGTCGTCCTTGCTGGTGAGATTGATCCAATACGGCACGGGATTGATCGACGTGGCGCTTTTCTCGGGAAGATATATCTCGTCGAAAAAGTCGCTGCCGATTGCAGAGTTTATGGCCACGATCTTTGTATTTTCTCCCAAGGGCGCGACCGAAGGATTTGCCGCCACGTCAGGTAGGAATGCGCGCGTAAGCAATCTTCCGCCGAGCGAGTGACCGATAATCAAAACTCGACTCTGCGCGGATATATGGGAATCGCGTCCCTTACTGATTGCATCCGTCAAACTTTGCATGTCGGCCTTAAAGCCGACGGAGGTCCCGATCAAATCAGCAGCGCGTGATCGTCCTGCGATCGTGAGAATGGTATAAAGGGGTGTTGTGTCGCTCTCGCCCCGCCAGCCGACATAGACACCAAGAACGTCATGGTCGATGACACTTCCACTGAAAGTCTTCAAGTGCTGTAGTTGGTGGGCGAAGCGCACCATCATGTCGTCGAACTTCAGTGCATTGGAGCGCCAATTCTTGCGGGCGATAGCGCCTTCTCGATCGGCGTTGTGGTGCCATCCGTGTATGTACACGACAACCAGCAGCGGTTTGCGAGACGCCTTGATCGTTTCCAGGATTGTTTCGAATTGAGTCGGGTCCCATTTATCGCCTGGACGCTTGCCGTCGCTTTGCGGATCGGTAACGTACTCTAGAAAGGCACGCCGATATTGCGGAGCGATGCGCTTGCTTCCGCGCTCCCCATCCCCGTCGAGCCATTCGCGAAATTTGCTCTCCGCAGCGGCATAAGTCGTCACCGACTTACCCATACAAGTTCGAGCTTTCAATGCGTATCGAGACAGACTGCAGGTTCCGAATCCGTCGATCACCGTATCTGTGACCAATCGGACATGGGCATCGACTTCGGACTCCGCGCAATGACCGGCCGTCACGCAAGCGGGATACTTTGAATAATTCCGATCATCGATCGGATTGCACGCCATCAGTAATAAAACTGCGGCACAAGCGATGATGATTGATTGTCCGCGCAACCCGGCCTCCCGAAATTGCGATCCAAACTCAGTCATTTATATCAGAAAATAGTCAATCCTCAATTTTTATCGTATCACGCCGCCGCTTGCTGGAGGGCGCCGAACGCCGCGAGGATCGTTTGCTTGCGGTCGAGATTGAGGCCTTCGGCGGCCGCGCCCAAACGCCCGATACGCTCCCACGCCTGGACCCAGGCTTGGGCGCCGCGCGCGGCGGCGCGGGCGGCGAGCGCGTGTTCCTCGGGCAAAGCGGCGGGCTGACCCGCCGCCGATTTGGCGAGGCGATGGACGAGACCGCCCATCAGATCGAGGGCGGTGCGCAAGCTCGCCGCCGCATCCTCCCCGCCACGCGCCAGTTGATCGGCGAAACGCTGCACGGCCAAAGCGTCGAGCTTGGGCAGATCGGCGACCAGCGCCAACACTTCGCGATAGAGCTCGGCCCCGCCGCGATCGGCCAAATCCATCGCGCGGCCGATCGAACCGTCGGAGAGCGAGGCGAGCACCGCGCGCTCGTCGGCCGGAATTTCCGGCCGGTAGCGCGACAGCAGCGTCACGACCTTCGCCTCGGGCAGCGGTTGCAGGAACAGCATCCGACAGCGCGAGCGGATCGTCGGCAGCAAACGCCCGGCGGCGTGCGTGACCAGCAGCAACAGCGCCTGCGGCGGCGGCTCCTCCAACGCTTTGAGCAGCGCGTTGGCCCCCTCGGTATTCATCTCGTCGGCGGCATCGACCACGACGACGCGCCAAGCGCCCTCCGCCGGCGTCATGCGCAGGAACTGGACGACGCTGCGCACGTCGTCGACCGGGATTTCGCTGCGCATCTTGCCGGTTTTCGGATGGACCGTGCATTCGGCGACGGTCATGTCGGAATGCCCGCCCGACGCGACGCGGCGATAGATCGGATCGGCCGGCGACAACGCGATCGACGTGGGCTGCGCGGGGGCGCCGAACAGCGAATCGCCCGGCGGCTTCGCGCCCTCGGCCAGCACGAAACGCGCGAAGCGATAGGCGAGCGTGGCCTTGCCGATGCCGCGCGGGCCGGCGATCAGCCACGCATGCGGCAGCTTGCCCGAGTTCCATGACGACAGCAGCGTCGCCTCGGCCGCTTCATGGCCGATGAGATCGGGATTGGCGCGGGGTGCGCGTTGGAATTCGCCGGGATCGGACATGTCGCGCCGACCTTAGCGCGCGGCGGCGAGCGTGGGAAAGCGTTTGACGAGGGCGCGCCAAATCCGCGCTTCGACCTGGTCGAGCGAGCCGCGCGCATCGATCACCGCACAGCGTTTCGGCTCGGCCTTGGCGATGGCGCGGAACCCTTTGCGCACGCGTTCGTGGAAGTCGCGACCGAAACGCTCAAAGCGCGTCTCAGTCCCCGCCCTGGCGCCCGCGCGCGCCAAACCGTCGGCGACCGGGATATCGAGGATCAAGGTGAAATCGGGTTTGAATGCGCCGAGCGACGCGCGATGCAGTGATTTGACGAATGCGGGGCCGAGGCCATGCGCATAGCCTTGATAGGCCATCGTCGAATCAGCGAAGCGATCGCACAGAACCCAAGCGCCCGCGTCGAGGGCCGGTTTGACGAAGCGGTTCACATGTTCGACGCGTTGCGCGTAGTTCAGCAACGCTTCCGATTGCGGCGACCAGCGCCCGGGATCGCCTTCGACCAGCAGCTTGCGCAATGTCGCGGCTTGTTCGATCGAACCGTCCGCCGGGCCGCCGGGCTCGCGCGTGCGGCGGATGTCGAGCCCTTGCGCCGCAAGGCGTGCGGCCAGACGCGCGATCTGCGTGGATTTGCCGGCCCCTTCCCCGCCTTCGAAGGTGACGAAGCGGCCGCGCGCGGTCATTTCCGCGAGCCGAAGACCAGGTAATTGACCGCCGCCGTCATCCGCCCGCTAAGGCCGAGCTTGTCCACGCTTTCGGACGCGACCAGCGGCACCTCGACCGGCGTGACGCCGGGGGCCGACATCGTGACCTTGCCCAGCACCTGACCCGCTTGGATCGGGGCGGCGATCGGATTGTCGTAGACGATCTTGGCCTGAAGCTGCGGGCGCAGGCGGCGCGGCATGGTGATCGCCACGTCCTGCGTGGTCAGCAGCGACACGCCGGGTTTCTGGCCGAGCCAGATATCCGCGCGGTCGACTTCCTGGCCGGCGGTGAATAGCTTGTAGGTTTGGAATTCGCGGAACGCCCAATCGATCATCCGCTCGGCTTCCTCGGTGCGCGAACGCATCGACGGCCAGCCGTTGAACACCGCGATCACGCGCCGCCCGTCGCGCCGCGCCGTGGCGGTCAGGCCGTAACCGGCCGCGTCGGTATGGCCGGTCTTCATGCCGTCCGCACCCGTGTTGCGGTAGAGCAGCGGGTTGCGGTTGCCCTGCTTGATTTCCTTGCCCGTGCGCTCGTCGCGCCCATAGGTGAAATCGAGCTCGCTGTAATAATGGAAGTGCTCGGGAAACTCGTCGATCATCCGCTTGGCCAGAGTCGCGAGATCGCGCGCGGTCATGTAGTGATCGGGATCGGGCCAGCCGGTCGCGTTGCGGAAATTGGAATCGCGCAGGCCGATTTTCTTGGCCTCGGCCGTCGCCTGTTCGGCGAAGGCTTCCTCGCTGCCCGCCAGCGCCTCGGCCAGCACGATGCACGCGTCGTTGCCCGATTGGATGATCATGCCGCGGATCAGGTCTTCGACCTTCACGCGCCCGCCGATCGGCACGAACATTTTCGAGCCTTGCATGCGCCACGCGCGTTCGGAAACCGGCAGCATGTCGTCGAGCGCCAGGCGCTTTTCCTTCAGCGCCTTGAAGACCATGTAGGCGGTCATGATCTTGCTCATCGACGACGGCGGCATACGCTCGTCCGCGTTGCGGTCGAGCATCACGAAGCCGGTCTGGTAGTCCATCACGATGATCTGGCGCGCCGTCATCTCCGGCACGCCGTCGGCATTGACGGCGGGCTGGCGCGCGGGTGCGGCGCGCTGCGCCGGGGCGGCCGCGGGCGGCTGAGCCTGACGCTGCTGCTGCTGGCGCGTCTGGGCCTGCGCCGTTTCCGGCATCATCACGGGGGCGGCCGCCAAGGCGGCAGCCAGGACGAGGGTCAATACGGGCAACATAGTCTCGCCTTTCAATCGACGACGATTCGCGCTTCGGGAACTTCGCTACCCAATGTGGCCAAAACGCGGTCGGCTTCGGTTACATCGGCGATCGGCCCCAAACGCACCCGGTAGATTTGCGCGCCGTTGACGCTGGCCGGGATCACCTTGGTCGAGCCATAGCGCGACAGGCGGACCGACAGGCGATAAGCGTTCTCGTAATTGCCGAAGGCGCCGGCCTGGACCCACAAGGACGAGGCGCGCGGTGCGGTCTGCGTCAGCGTCGGGCGCGCCATCGCTTGCTGCTCGACCGGCAACGCCGCGACTTCGCGCGAAACCGGTACAGCCGGCGTCGTCTGATTCGAGGGGGCGGCGTTTCGGCCATTTGCCACGGGCGCACCGCGCGAGGATGCGGCGGGTGCCGGGGCCTGCGCAGCGGGGACCGGATCGGCCGCGGCCTGGGTCGGGATCGGGGCCGCGCGCTGGGCGAGCGGCGGCTGGCGCGAATTGTTACTGGCGCCGCGCGAATTGCCGCTGGCGGGCGCCTGACCTTGCAGCATTTGCGAGGGCGGCGGCAGCGCCGAGGCCTGCACGGGGGCGGACGACGCGCGCGAGCCGGGTGGCGGCGGCAGCGCGTCGGACGCGACTTCGGTGCGCGGAACGGCGGCGAAGGTGCGGTTTTCGTCGCGGCCGGTCAGGGCGGCCTTCAGCTGGCGGCTTTCGTCGGCCATCAGCTCGACCTTCACGCGCGCCGTGCCCTGCCCTTCGAAGCCGAGCAACTGGGCCGCGCGCCGCGACACGTCGATGATCCGCCCGCGCGCGAAGGGCCCGCGATCGTTGACGCGCAGCACGATCGAGCGGCCGTTTTCGATATTCGTCACGCGCACGAGGCTGGGCATCGGCAGCGTCGTATGCGCGGCCGTCAGCGAATTCATGTCGTACAGTTCGCCGTTCGCGGTCAGCTTGCCGTGGAAATCCGTGCCCGAACGCTCGCCGCCGTAGAACGAGGCGATGCCCGTCTCGACATAGTTCCAATCCTCGGCCGGGTAATACCAAACGCCTTGGATCTGATAGGGATCGCCGACCTTATACGTGCCCTGGGCGCGCGCGGGCTGTTCTTGCGCGGGCTCGGGCCCTTGCATGGATTTGACCGCCGTCGCCCCCAGCTTCAGCTGCGAGCAAGCGCCAAGGGTCAGCATGATCGCCAGCATTGCGCCGGCGCGAGTGAACGATGAAATCCGCATGGCGCGAACGATATAAAGCCGGCCCGGACCGGTCCTAAAAACGCGGCGAATCGCCTCGATTCGCCGAACCCTTAAAAATTAAACCTCGCCGATACGGTCGGCAAGGTGGCCGACCGACAAAGCGAAATTCACCGACCGGTTCCAGCGCATGATGCTGCGGAAGTTATTGTAGACGACGAAGGCGCGCCCGCCCTCGCCCATCGGCTGGACGATCGAGGCCGGCAGGTCCGGCCCGGTCGGCAGATCGGCGCCATTGGGCATGCGCACGCCCAAAGCCTGCCATTCCGACAGCGGCTTGGTGACCTTGTTGTGGTCGACGAGGTCGCGCGCGAAACCCGCCGGCAAGGCGATCTGACGGCCCCAATTCTCGGTCCCGCGCCAATTGGCCTTGACCAGATAATTGGCGATCGAGGCGAAAACGTCGGGCCGGCTTTGCCAGATATCCGGGTGCCCGTTGCCGTCGAAATCGACGGCGTAGGCGAGATACGACGACGGCATGAACTGGCACTGGCCCATCGCCCCCGCCCACGATCCGCGCATGTCGGCCGCCTTGGCGTGGCCGCGATCGACGATGCGCAGCGCGTTGAACAATTCCTCGCGGAAAAACGCCGCGCGCCGCCCGTCATAGGCGAGCGTGGCCAACGCCGCGAACACGTTGAAGCCGCCCGTGTTGGCGCCGAAATTCGTTTCGATCGCCCACAGCGCCACGATGAAACGCGGCTGCACGGGGAAACGCTGGGTAACGCGGTCCAGCAGCTCGGCGTTTTCCTTCACCCGGTCGCGCGCGTTGCGCACGCGCTGATCGTTGACGACGCGGGCGAGATATTCCTCGAAGGTCAGGCGGATTTCGGGCTGCGCGCGGTCGAGTTCCAGCACGCGCGCGATCGGCGCAACGCCGCGCAACCCGTCGTCGAGCGTCGAATCCTTCAGGCCCTTTTGACGGCCTTCGGCGCGCAGATCCCGCAGCCACGCATCGAAAGGCTGGTCGTTCGCCATGGCGAAGCCCGGCAAAGCGGATGCGGCGGCGAGGCCCGCCAGAACGGCGCGGCGATTCGGAAAATACGACATGGGGAATTTCATGCCATGCCCCCTTGAGTCTTGGCAATGCGTAGAGCTTCGCAGGGCTGGCATGTTGCCATTGCGGCAAAAAAGGGGCAGTTTCCCCGCACTTTGCGGAACCAAACGACAGAACTTCCCGATTCGACATGCGCGCGAGCGCTGCTCGCCCGCGTTTTCGGCGCGCGCGCCGCAGCTGCGTGGATCGATGCGCCCATCGACGGCGCGATCAACCGCACTTTTCCGGTGACGCTGGACGATACGCGCTACGCGTTACGCTTGCGCGTCAACGAAGCCGGGTTCCGTTACGAAAAGGGCATCGCCAAAAGTGCTTTGGTCGGCGCCATCCATGCCGCCAAACGCGACGGCGCGTCCGACATTGCCGCCGCTGCGGCCAAGCCCAACGGCAAGGCGCCGCCGCACGCCCCCCAGCTTCATCATTGGAGCGACGGCGACGATCTTTGGCCCCTGCCCTGGGAAATCGCCTTGTGGTGCCCCGGCGAAGCGGTCGGTGCGGCGCATGCCAAGCCGTCCGCCGATGCGCTGACCCGCGCCGCGCAAGCGATCGCCGATATTCACGCCGTCGCGTTCGACGGCGGCAAAGCGGACCTTCTCAACCTCGCAGGCCCCGGTCAGGATTTCGCATCCTGGGTCGGCGGTGCCATCGAGCGCGAACTCGCGCGCGGCCCCGTGCCCGGCGCCATCGACGGTTACGCGCGCGCCATCGCGCGCAAGGCGACGCCGGCCGCACGCTGGACACTGGTGCATAACGATCTGCACGGGTTGCACCTGATCGACGATGCTGTCGCCAAGCGCCTGTGGATCATCGATTGGGACAATGCGCTGGTCGCCCCGCCCGAGCTCGACTTCGTGAAGTTGAAACACTGGACGCGGATCGACGCCGCGACGGGGCATTTGTCGGCCGACGCGGCGATGTATGGCGCGATCCTTTCGGCCTACGAAGCCAAGACCGGCCGCAAGCTCGACGCCGATGTGTTCGCCGCGTGCGAGGCGTTGTGGCTGCTGCGCGTCTGGCGCTTCGAAAGCGAGCGGCGCGAACAAGGCCGCCCGACGCCGATCCTGTTCGCCGGCCCCGAAATTTATCGCGCGGCACTGGACCGCCTGGCGGAGGCCGCATGATGAAAGGTGCCATCGCCATCATCCCGGCGCGCTATGGCTCGTCGCGTTTCATCGGCAAACCGCTGGCCAAGGTCGCGGGCGTGGAGATGATCCGCCGCGTTTGGGCGATCGCCATGGCGGCCGAAGGTGTCGGCCGCGCCGTCGTCGCGACCGACGATGCGCGAATTTTCGACGCGGTGCGCGGCTTCGGCGGCGAAGCGGTGATGACGCCCGAAAGCTGCCGCAACGGCACCGAGCGCACCCATGCCGCTGCCATCGCATTGGGTTTGGGCGACGCGAACGTGATCAATCTGCAAGGCGACGCGGTGTTGACGCCGCCTTGGGTGATCGGCGCGCTGGCAAGCGAGCTCGCGCGCGATAAATCCGTGCGCACGGCAACACTCGCCACGCGCATGGCGCCCGAAACCATCGACGCATTGCGCAAACAGAAGGCCGCGGGCCAAGCCGGCGGCACGACCGTGACCTTCGATAAATTCGGCGACGCGCTTTATTTCTCGAAGGCGATCATTCCCTTCGTGAAAAAGCCCGATGGCGCGCCGCCGGTGTGGCGCCATATCGGTATCTACGCCTTCCGCGCGGAAACGCTGGCGGAATACGTGACGCTGCCGATGGGCCCGTTCGAAAAGGCCGAGGAGCTTGAACAGCTGCGGGCCCTCGAGAACGGCATCAAGATGCGCGTGGTACCCTGCGATTATCGCGGCCGCACGCATTGGTCGATCGACAGCCCCGACGATCTGACCCAAGCCGAAGCGATCATCGCGCGCGAAGGCGAATTGCTGCCCGTCTATGACGGCACGGCGAAGGTCGCGTGATGCGCAAAGTTCTGTTCACCCGCCACGGCAATACCTTCGCGCCCGGCGAGAAAGCGGTATGGGTCGGGTTGCGCAGTGATCTGCCCTTGGTCGCCAAGGGGCTCGATCAAGCGCGGCTGTTCGGCGACGCGGTGCGCGCCGCCGGTTTGGCGGTCGGCCCGTTGCGGTCGGGTCCGCTGAAGCGCACGCGCGATTATTTGCGCGAAGCCTTCGATGCGGCACCGGAGATCGACGATCGCTTGGCCGAGATCGATTACGGCAAATGGGAAGGCCGCACGACCGAAGATGTGGCCGCTGAAGTCGGCGTCGAGATGGTCGAGGCGTGGAGCAAGCGCGGCGTGTGGCCGCGGCTGCAAGGCTGGAAGCCCGATCTCGACAGGCTGGAATCCAATATCGGCGAAGTCATCGCCGATCTCGCCGCGATGACCGAGACGACGATCCCGGTCGTGTGTACGTCGCAGGGTATCCTCAAATTCATCGGCAAACGCGACGCGGAATTCCATGCGCGCGGCCTGTCGCAGGCCGACGGCAAGGGCATGGCGGTCGCGACGGGCTCGTGCTGCGGCGTGTCGATCGACGGCAGCCGCGTGCGCGTCGATTTCTGGAACGAAGCGCCCGCCCCCGCCCGCCTCAAAGCCTGGGCGGAAGCCTGATTTATTCCGAGGCCGGCGGCGTATCGTTTTGCGCCGGTACGGGTTCTTCGGCGGTCGGCGCATCTTGTTGCGGTGTGGGTTCCGCCGTCGTCGCCGGGGCCTCGCCTTCGGGCTTGGGCGCGTCGGGCCCGGGGAACAGCGCGTCGGTGCGCTTCAAATACCAGTAATAGCCGAGGCCCATATATTCGCGGATCGCCTCGGACAGGTAGTTGAGATTGTAGCCCATGCGGAACTGGCTATCGAACGGCCGATCGGGATCGGTCGCGTAATCGATCGGATAGGGAATTAAATTCGGCCAGCCGGCCTTGCGGAACGTGCCGACCGCGCGCGGCATATGGCGCGCCGAGGTGATCAGAAGCCACGTTTCCTCCGGCTCCGGCTTGATCATTTCGAGGCTGAGGCGCGCGTTCTCGAACGTATTGCGCGACTTGTCCTCGAAGATGATCCGCGTGGTGTCGAGGCCGATGCGCGCGAAAATGCGGCGCACGACGTCGGCTTCGGTGTCGCGCCCGTCGATCAATTCGATCGAGCCGCCGGTGAACACATGGCGCGCCATCGGATAGCGGCGCGCGAGTTCGACGAACGCGTCGAGGCGCGGGCTGCCGGCGGCGAGCAGCGAGGACGGCACGCCGCGCTTGCCGATCACGTCGTAATCGATGACGCCGCCGAGCACGAGAATGCCGTCGATGCGCGGCGGCAGTGAAACGACCGGCGGAAACCGGTCTTCGATCGGGCGCAGCGCCATCTGCCCGATCGGATAAAGCGCCACGGTCGTGGTCAACAGCGCCGCGATGCACACGAGCATGCGGCCCAGCCGCCACCACTTCGTCCACAGCACGAGGCAGCCCGCGACCCAGATCGAAAGCAGCAAACTGGCCGGTTCGGCGATCAGCCAGACCAGTTTGGAAAGCCAGAGTTGGAAGTCGATATTCATTGGGGCGGGCACTCTACGCGCCTGCCCGGGCCCAGGGCAACTGACGGAAAACTCACGCCAACCGGCGGGTCGCGGGCAGACGCATGGCAATTTGCGTCCCCTCGTCCGGCGCGCTGTCGATTTCCAGCGTGCCGCCATGCAGCTCGGTCAGCGCCTTGGCGATCGGCAGACCCAAACCGATACCGCTTTCCCGCGCCACGAACGGGTTGTCGGCGACGCGCATATAGGGTTTCTGCGCGCGCGCGATATCCTCGGCCGACATCCCCACCCCGCTATCGGCCACGCGAATATAGGGCCCGGCGGCATCCTCGCCCGCCTCGACGCGGATCGTGCCGCCGGGCTTGGTGAACTTCACCGCGTTGGACAGAAGATTGACGCAGATCTGGCGCAGCTTGGTGGGATCGGCCAACACGCGCAAAGCGGGGTCGGCCGTATGCGACAACGCGATGCGTTTGGATTCCGCCTGTTTGCGCACCAGGCGCAAACTCGCCTCGACCGTTTCGGCCAGGCGCACGGGTTCCTCGACCAGGGGCAATTGCCCGGCTTCGAGGCGCGAGAAATCCAGGATGCCCTGGATGATCGCCTGAAGATGGAACGCGGCCTGGACGATATCGTCGAGATAGCCGCCCTCGCGCGGTTCGAGCCGCGCCCCCGCCTTGATCTGCAAAAGCTCCGCGAAGCCGATAATGGCGTTGAGCGGCGTGCGCAGCTCGTGGCTCGTATGGGCCAGGAACTCGCTTTTGGCGCGGTTGACGCGCAACGCCTCGTCGAGCAATGCGCGCAAATTCTCGGCGGTTTCGGGTGTCGCGGTGTTCATGCCCCGTCAGACTGGGCGCTGGGGGTTAAGGAAACGTGTCCTTGGCCGGTTTTCGCGCGGTCGAAATTGTCGCAGGGTCCGGCCCCAAATCCGCGCACTAACGCAACCAATCCGGTTTTCGTAAGATCGTCATCGGTCTAGCGGAGTCGAGGCATTTGCCGGAGGGGCGCGTCATGATCGAAACCGTTCTCGCGGATTCGGGCAAAGCCTGGGCGGCGGGCGATGCCGACGGGGCTTTCGTCGTTCTGAACGAGGCCTATAACCGGACGCTGGACTCGCGCGCCGGCATCCGTCTCGCCGGTTTGCTCCACGATTGCGGCCACCCCGACAAAGCGCTGGGCGTGCTCGCCGCGATCATGGTGCGCGAGCCGGGCAACGGTTTCGCGCAAGCCGAATACGCGCGCATCCTGCGCGAGAAGCGCGTGGCCGCCGATCCCGAACATCGCGCCGACATCGCCGCGTTCAAAGCTACGGTCGCGGCCGCGTGGGCGGCGCTGGAAGCCGATCCGATGTTCCTGCCCTCGCAATTCTGGCGCGGCATCGGCGACAAGCACGAGCGTCTGCTGACGACGCAAGGCCTCGGCAATTTCAAGCGCACGGTCGGGCACAATTATCAGAATTGGCTGTTGATCGATCCGGCCGACGCGCAAGTGGCGCGCCTCGCCGCGATCTGGGGCGCCAAGCGCTATCCGCAAGTGCCGCTCAACACGCTCGAACTGCCCGACAATGCCGGGCTCATCTGGGACCGGCATGTGCCGGTCTATCCGTTGACCGACGCGGCCGCGCGGTCGGTCTACGCTTTCGCGGTCGGCACGTTGTGGGAATACGTGCTGGAGAACGACCGCCAGGGTTTCCTGCGCGACGTGGCGGAAGAAACGCTCGGCAATCCGATCGCATTGCGCCGCCAGGGCAAACTGATCTCGCAGGATCACGCGCATTCGGCGCGCGAGCTTAATCTGCTGTTCGACCAGCTGGGGCTCGGCCGCCAAGACGGCCTCACCGTGCTCGAACTCGGCGCCGGTCAAGGCCGCCTCGCCGAGATGCTCGGCAAGGCCACGAATTTCCGCCATTTCATCGTCGACATCCCGCCGACGATCGGCGTCTCGCAATGGTATGTCAGCAAGCTGTTCGGCGACGACGCGGTGTTCAAGTTCCGCCCCTTCGACGATTGGCGCGAGATCGAAGCCGAACTCGCCGGCAAGCGCTTCGCCTTCTTCACGCCCAACCAGACGCGGCTGTTCCCGGCCAAATCGGTCGATGTGACGATCAATATCTGTTCGCTGATGGAAATGACGCCGACGCAGATCGCCTATTTCCTCGGGCGGATACCGGAACTGACGCGCCGCGCCTTCTATTCGCGCCAGTGGAAGAATTGGCAGAACCCGGTCGATGGCAATGTCGTCGTCAAACCCGATTTCGCCGTGCCGGGCTGGCGCCCGACCTACGACCACGACGACGACGTCCACCCGGAGCTTTTCGCGCAAATCTGGGAACCGGCGGCGGGCGCGTAAGCGCGCGGCTTGCGTCGCGGCGGGATTTTCCATAGGAACCGGGGACCGCGCGCCGGAGGGGTGGCCGAGCGGTTTAAGGCACCGGTCTTGAAAACCGGCAAGGCGGCAACGTCTTCGTGGGTTCGAATCCCACCCCCTCCGCCATCGTTCCGTGGCCCCATTCGGGGCCGAGGAACGATGCCGAGGGGATGCGGTGAACGAACCCTTGGTTCGACCGCGCGCATCGCGCGCGGCGCGCAGCGTCAGCGAAGTCCGAGCAACGCGAGGAAAAATCCGCGCTATCAGCGCAGATTTTCAATCCCGCCTCCTCCGCCAGAATTGCGCGGGTCCTCTGGGCCCCGGCAGCGCTACACTTTCTGGACTGGACGCAACGTTAAATCCGGTATTCAGAGTAGGCGTTCTGGGAGGAAAACCATGTCGACCGATTGCTACGCCAGCTTTTGTCCCGTGGCCAAAGCCTGCGAGATCATCGAACCGCGCTGGACGCTGCTGATTCTCAGCGAGTTGGCGAGCGGTGCGACGCGCTTCAACGAAATCCGGCG
This sequence comes from Tagaea sp., assembly GCA_965228135.1. Taxonomy (GTDB): domain Bacteria; phylum Pseudomonadota; class Alphaproteobacteria; order CACIAM-22H2; family CACIAM-22H2; genus Tagaea. The sequence continues at coordinate 563,206 of OZ245798.1, read as the reverse complement.
TGGCGTGCCCGGCATCTCCCCCACACTTTTATCGAAGCGCCTGAAGGACATGGAGAATCACGGCTTGGTTCGCCGTACCGAAGCGGGCTCTGGCGAGCCGCGCTACGCCACGACGGCGATGGCCAACGAACTGATGCCCGTGGTGCAAGCTTTGGGCAAATGGGCGCATCGCAATATCGACAAGGACGTCTCGCTCGAGAATCTCGACGCCCGTTTGTTGATGTGGAATATGCGCCGCAAGATCGACGCCGATGCCCTGCCACGCGGCAAAACGACGGTGATCCAATTCACCTATCCCGAGTTGCCGGCGAAAGAGCGGCATTACTGGCTGATGGCGCGGCCGGGCCAGCCCGTCGATCTCTGCCTGCTCGATCCCGGACATGACGTCGATCTTTTCATCCGGGCCGAATTGAAAGCGATGACTTCGGCCTGGATGGGCTGGTCAAGCCTGCGCGCCGAAATCGACGCCAACAAGATCGCCTTGGTCGGCGATCGCAAGCTGATCGCCACGCTGACAAAATGGATGGTGTGCAGCGGCTATGGGGCAGCGACGGAACAACGGACGGCCGCCTGACGTTGACGCTTCTGAAGACGGGGGCGCTTCTGAATCTGTATCGGGTCGCTCCACTTCCTGCACTATCGCGCGCAACGTGCCGATGATCGTTTGGGATCCTTCAACCACGAAGGAACCCGAACATGGATACTAACGCTCCCCCCGCTTCCAATCCCAACAAAGCGCTCTGGGAAAAAGGCGACTTCACCCGCATTGCCGCGACGATGCGCGAGAGCGGCGAGGCGCTCGTGAAATCGCTGCGCGTCTGGAAGGGCATGAAAGTGCTCGATCTCGGCTGCGGCGACGGCACGACCGCGATCCCCGAGGCGCAAGCCGGCGCCGACGTGCTGGGCGTGGATATCGCCCGTAATCTGGTCGCCGCCGGCAATGCGCGCGCCCAGGCTCTCGGACTTTCGAATATCCGCTTTGAAGAAGGCGATGCGAGCAATCTCGCCAATCTCGAAGACATGCGCTTCGATCTCGTTGTCTCGATCTTCGGCGCGATGTTCGCGCCCAAGCCGTTCGACGTCGCCAAGGAAATGGTACGTGTCACGAAATCCGGCGGCCGGATCGTGATGGGCAACTGGATTCCGGGCGACCCCACATTGGTGGCGCAGATCCTGAAGATCAGCTCGGCCTATTCGCCCCCGCCCCCGGAAGGCTTCGTCAGCCCGATGAATTGGGGCACAGAAGCCAACGTGGTCGAGCGTTTCGTGGCCGCCGGCGTTCCCGCTGCCAGCATCGTCTGCGAGAAGGACAGCTATGTGTTCCGGCATACGGGCCCGGCCTCGGAATTCCTCGATCGCTTCCGCAATTTCTATGGTCCGACCATGAATGCCTTCGAAGCGGCGGCCAAATCCGGCAAGGCCGAGGAATTGCGCAACGAACTCGACCTGCTATTCAACCGGCAGAACCAAGCCAAGACCAACGATAAGACGATCATTCCCGCGTCGTTCCTGCGGATCACCGTTCGGGTGCCCTAAATATCGCAACGCCCCGTCCGGTCGCCCCGGGCGGGGCATCGGCGTTGCCGAGAAGGGCGCCGCCCCGCTAAAACCCGGCGATGGCTCAGAACATCTACGACGATCCCAAATTCTTCGCGGGCTATACGACGCTGCGCCGGCAAAAGATTGGCCTCGATGGCGCACCGGAATGGCCGCGTTTGCGCGCAATGCTGCCGCCGCTCGCCGGCACGCGCGTCGCCGATTTGGGTTGCGGCTTCGGCTGGTTCGCGCGCTGGGCGCGCGAGAACGGCGCCGCGTCCGTGCTCGGGCTCGATCTGTCGGAGAACATGCTCGTCCGCGCGCGGCGTGACACGACCGACCCGGCGATCGAATATCGCCGCGCCGATCTCGACACGCTGGATCTGGCACCGGGCGCGTTCGATATCGCCTATAGCTCCCTCGCCTTTCACTATGTTGCCGATTTCCCGCGCCTCGTCGCGGCGATCCATCGCGGCTTGGCATCCGGCGGCGCCTTGGTCTTTTCGATCGAGCATCCGATTTATATGGCCGCGGGCAAGATCGATTGGATCGACGGCCCTGGCGGGCGGCGAACTTGGCCCGTCTATGATTACGGGATCGAGGGCGAGCGGCGCACCGATTGGTTCGCCGACGGCGTGCTCAAATTCCATCGCACGCTGGCGACGACGTTGAACACGCTGATCGGCGCCGGCTTCACGATCGATCGCGTCGATGAATACGCGCCCACACCCGACGAAGCCGCCGCCGATCCGTCGTTGCGCACGGAACTCGACCGGCCTGGTCTGCTGCTCGTCTCGGCGCGGCGATGAGCGCGCGGCACTGGTTCCTCGCTGCGGCGATGTTCGTGACATCGCACGCCCACGCCGAAACGAAAACGATCTGCACGATCGCCGCCGAAGCGGCGAGCGGTGCCGTCTTGCGCCGCGAGGGCGATTGCGCGCGCCGTGCGCCGCCCGCCTCGACCTTCAAGATTCCGATCGCGCTGATGGGCTACGATTCGGGGTTCCTGAAAGACGCGGCAACGCCCCGCCTGCCCTATCGCGACGGCGATCCCGCGTGGAACCCGGCGTGGAAATCGCCGACCGATCCGGCGAAATGGATGAAGGAGTCCGTCGTCTGGTATTCGCAACGCGTGACGAACGCGCTGGGCAAGGATCGCTTCGCCGCCTATGTCCGCGCCTTCGGCTACGGCAACCAGGATTCCAGCGGCGATCCCGGCAAAGACAATGGGCTCGATCGGGCCTGGCTCACCTCGTCGCTCGCGATTTCGCCCGACGAGCAGATCGCGTTTCTGCGCAAGCTGCTCGCGCGTGAATTGCCGGTTTCGGCGCAAGCGTTCGACATGACCGCGACGCTGCTCGATCAAGGTCCGCGCGGCGACGGATGGCGCGTCTACGGCAAGACCGGCAGCGCCCCGCCGCGCAACGTGGACGGCACGCTCAACCACGCGCGGCCTTGGGGCTGGTTCGTCGGCTGGGCGGTCAAAGGCGAGCGGCGCGTGGTGTTCGTCAGGCTCACGCAGGACACGACCCGTCCGCGTGGCCCTACCGGCCCCGCCGCGCGCGATGCGCTGCTGCGCGATCTGTTCGGCGCCGGGGGGCCCTAGAAAACCCGTGCGTACCCGTTCCGTTCCGGTCGCGATCCCAATACAGCACGGCGAAGCTCGTGGTATTGTATCCGCCGGTACCCGCGTGCGAGAGTGATTCGCTGCGTAAAAACAAAAGCATCGCGGATACGTTAAGACCTTTCGCCGCCCTTCCCCAATCGCCGATCACAGACGCTGATGGACGCGCCCACCAATCCCAGAACCGACGAAGAGACGCTGATCTCCGACATCGACCGCATCAAGCGGACGGGTAACACCGTTCCGCGCATGGCGGTCGTTCTGTCGATGAAGCGCTCGCAATGGTTCAACCGGCGGCGCGAGAATTTCTACGTCGTGTTCCACGCGATCCGCGAAATGGTCGGCCGCCTCGAAGGCAGCGTCTACCAGCTCGCCAATTTCGACATCGTCTTCATCTTCCGCGTCGACAACCCGAACCAGTTCGAAAGCGTGGTGACGGAGCTCGACGATCTGCTCCGCCGCCACTCGGTCGCCACGGGCCTGCCTGACGAGGAAATCGAAGAGAGCTGCACCTGGTATAATTTCGAAACGCAGTTCAACGATTTCCACGACTACGCGCGCGCGGCGCTGGAGGATTACAAGAGCCAGCAGGACGCGCGCACCCGCGCCATCCAGCGCGCCGGGGCCGGCGCTCCGCCCCCGCTCTTCGCGCAGAATTTCCAGCCCTTCACCGCCGCGTCGCTGACGGCGATGGAGGAGATTTTCGGCAAGTCCGACATCAAATCGTTCCTGCGCAACCAGCCGATCTGCATCGCGCTGACGGGCAACCAATTGCGCCCGATCTTCCGCGAGTATTTCTTCTCCGTGAACGACGTGCGCAACGTGATGCAGCCGCGCCTCAACATGCGCGGCCAGCGCGGGTTGCTGCAGATGTTGTTCCGCACCTTCGATCATCGCCTGCTGCGCGCGTTGCAGGAAGGCTATCTCGGCAAGACGTCGGGCAATATCTCGATCAATCTGACGGTCGAGACGGTGCTCTCCGACAAGTTCCGCGAATTCGACCAGCGCATCGGCACGTTCCTCGCCAAGGGCAACATCATCGTCGAGCTGCCGCGCTTCGACGTGTTCGCCGATCTCGAAAGCTACAACCGCGCGGTCGATGTGCTGCAGAAGGCCGGATACCGCACGCTGCTCGACGGGCTCACGCCCGACGTGCTGACCTTCTTCCGCCGCGCCGATCTGCGCGCCGATCTGATCAAGATGGTCTTCATGAAGGACCATGCCGAGGATTGGAAGATGCGCGGCCTCGGCGCCATGCTGGCCGAAGCCGACATCAACCGCGTGATCATGAGCCGTTGCGAAACGCCGCTGGCCTTCGAACTCGGCCAAGCCGTCGGCATCCGGATGTTCCAAGGCTGGCATATCGACGCGCTGATGCGCGCCCAGGCTCCGGCGGTCGGCGCGCCCCGCCCCTGATGCGGCTCGCCGATCTTCAAACCCCCTGCCTCGTTCTCGATCGCGCGGTTCTAACGCGCAATATCGCGCGCATGAACGCCCGCGCGAAGGAATTGGGCGTGACGCTGCGCCCGCATATGAAGACTGCGAAATCGGCCGAGGTCGCGCGCCGCGTGCACGGGGGAGCCGTCGGCCCGATCACCGTCTCGACGTTGGCCGAGGCCGAGTATTTCGCCAAGCACGGCTTCGTCGACATGGTCTATGCGGTCGGCATTTCGCCCGACAAACTCGACCGTGCCGCGAAGCTCATGGCGGGCGGCGCCGATCTCAAAATCCTGACCGACGAAGTTGGCGTGGCCCAAGCCATCGCCGAACGCGGCAAGGCGTTGGGCGTCAAATTCCGCACGCTGATCGAGATCGAGACCGGCGGCGAACGCGCGGGCGTACTGCCCGCTTCGCCCGAGCTCGATGCGATCGGCAAGATACTCGACGAAGCCGGGATGCTCGCGGGCGCACTCGCCCATGCGGGCCATTCCTATGGTGCGGACGGTATTTCCGAAATTCAGGAAATCGCCGAGGACGAGCGTGCCGGCGTTGTTGCGGCTGCCGAACGTCTGCGCGCGCAAGGCCGCAAAGTGGAGATCGTCAGCGTCGGCTCGACGCCGACGGCGCTTTACGGCAAGCACCTCGCCGGCGTCACCGAAATGCGGCCCGGCAATTTCGTGTTCTTCGATCTGTTCCAGACCGGGATCGGCAGTTGCCGGATCGGCGACGTCGCGGTCGGCGTGCTGACCACGATCACCTCGCATCGCACGGCGCGTAAACAGATCCTGCTCGATGCCGGGGCGCTCGCCTTGTCGAAGGATACCGGCGCCAACCGGCATATGGAGGCGGGTTACGGCCTGCTGCGCCCGGCGACCGGCGCCTTGCCGGAAAAGCCGCTCGCGATCCTCGACGTGCATCAGGAACACGGGATCGCGAGCTACGCGCGCGGCCTCGATCAGGTCGATCCCTTCCCTTACGCCGATTATCCCGTCGGCGGGCGCGTCGTCGTGCTGCCTAACCATGTCTGCATGACGGCGGCGATGTATGACCGCTATTACGTCGTGGATGGTTCCGACGAGATCGTCGATACGTGGGACCGCGTTAACGGCTGGTAGAAACGCCCGGGTATTTCGGGTTCGCCAACGATGTCCGCGCCCGTGCGTTTTCGCGCAACGCGCCCGCCAAACCTTGATCGCCGTCGTGCTTGCCGCTGCGGATCGCTGCGACGAGTTGCTTGCCTTCCGACGGATCGACGCGCGGTGCCGCCAGCTTTTCGAAATCGCGTGCGGCGATCGACAGCGCATTCGCGACCATCAGCGAGTCCAGGCGCTTTTCTTCGGGCAGTAGCGACAGAAGATTCTTGGTCAGCGCATCGCGCGCGATGCCGAGCAGTTCGAGCGCGTCGGCACGGTCGCCCGGCAATGCCGGCAGATCGAAACCGGGTGCGGCATCGGGTGCGATCTCGTTCAGCAATTCGAACTCGAGCTCGGCGATGCGCCGCCCGGTCAAGGCGAGGTCGAGTGAGGCTTCGCCGCCACCCACGAAACGCTCGCCTTGTTGAAGGGCGATCACCGCCCAGCGCGCATGCGCCATGATTTCCCAATAGCGTAAGGTTTCGGGGGCGATGGCGCGGCCGTAACCCGCCAGGAAATCCTCGCGGGCGCCGATGCCGCCCGCCGCACGGTCCCAGCGGCCGAAGCGCCAGCATTTGGCGCAGAACCAGCCGAGATCTTCGTCGGGATCGCTCCAGCCCGCGAATTCCCAATCGAGAATGCCGGTGAGGCCCTCGTCGTCGGCCATGTAATTGCCGGTGCGATAGTCGCGATGGCAAAGCGCGAGTGCGCCTTTCGCCGGCGCGTTCAGTTCCAGCCAACGCAGCGCGACTTCGAGCGCGGGCCGCGGATCGCGATAAGTGTCGAGCCAAGCGCGATATTCGCCGATCGAAGCCAAAGCGGGCGACGTATTCAACGGCGTAAGAAACGAAAGATCGTCGCGCGGCGGCGTGATCATATGCAGCTTGGCGAGTTCGGCGCCGAGATCATGCGCAAGCTTGGCGCGATCGCCCTGCCATTTGCGATCGTCGGTCAGGATATGGCCGAGTGCCGTACCTTCCAGGCGGCGCATCACATAGAACGGTTTGCCGATCACGCCCGCATCCGCGCATGCCCCCAGCGGCTCGGGCACTTTGACGCCCGCATCGAACGCGGCTTTCAGGATCGCGTATTCGGCCGCCCGGCTATGGCTGACGGCGACACCCGTGGGCGCGTCGGTGCGCAATACGCACGGGATCACGCCTTCGTATTTTCCGCCGCGCACGCGCGCGTCGAAGGCCCAGTTTTCCTGAATCGCACCGCCCGAGAGCTTAAGAAGCCGCGCGACCTGAACCTGATTGGCGCCGAGCGCGCCGATCAGCCAGCCGGCGAGAACGGGCGACGCGGTCGCCGGATTCAGCGCCACGCCCAGAACTCCGTGCCTTCCTTGGCGAGGAATTTGGCGAGCACCATCTTGTGGACCTCGGACGCGCCATCGACCAAGCGCGCTTGGCGCGCGTAGCGATACATCCATTCGAGCTTCACGTCGCGCGAATAGCCTTTGGCGCCGAGCAATTGGATCGCCGTGTCGATCGATTTATGCAGCACGTCGGCGACGGCGACTTTGGCCATCGACACTTCCTTGCGCGCGAAATCGCCTTGGTCGAGTTTCCACGCGGCGCGCATCGTCAGCAAGCGGCCGATCTCGATATTCATCGCCGCTTCGCCCAGCATCCATTGCACGCCTTCATGGTCGATCAGCTTGGCGCCGAAGCTCTTGCGCTGTTCGACATAGGGCAAGGCGATTTCCAGCGCGCGGCGCGACATGCCGAGCCAGCGCATGCAATGCGTGAGGCGCGCCGGCCCCAAGCGGATCTGCGTCGCCTTCAACCCGTCGCCGACATCCATCAGGCGGTCGGCATCGTCGATCTCCAGCCCATCGAACTCGATCTCGCAATGGCCGCCATGTTCCTCCGGCCCCATGATCGGAATGCGCCGCACGATCCGCCAGCCCGGCTGATCGGCGTGGAACAGAAACGCGCTAAGGCCTTTGCGCGTGTCGTTCGACGTGCGCGCGATCAGGATGAAATGCTTGGCCTCGCCCGCCCCGGTAATGAACCATTTGCGGCCTTTGACGATCCACTTGCCGCGCTTCTTGGTCGCGGTCGTCAGCATCATTGTGGGATCGGAGCCGGAACCGGGATGCGGCTCGGTCATCACGAAGGACGAGCGCACGCGCCCGTCGACGATCGGCAGAAGCCATTTCTTCTTCTGCGCCGCCGTGCCGACTTTAGCGAGCAGCATCATATTGCCGTCGTCGGGGGCGGCCGAGTTGAAGGTGACGGGCCCGAACAACGCGCGGCCCATCTCCTCGTAGCACACGGCCATCGACGCCATGTCGAACCCGGCGCCGCCATATTCCTTGGGCGTTTGCAGCGCCCAAATACCCGCCTTCTTCGCCTTGGCGCGAAGCTTTGCGAGCGTGTCGAGCCGCACGTTTTCGCCGTCGCCCCAATTGATGTCGTGTTCTTCCAGCGGGATCAGCTCCTTCTCGACGAAGGCGCGGATCGCCGCACGGGTTTTCTCGATCTTCGGGGCGAGGGCGAAATCCATGGCCGATCCTTACGGCTTGAAGAACGGCGCGTTGACCAGCAGCGTGTTTTCCATGCGCTGCAGCAGCGACGCGGATTTGACGAGATAGGCCTTCCACGCCGGATCGGCGCCCAGTGCGGCGCGGCGTGCGGCGCGGTCGGCCGCGTCCTTATAGGCCCATAGATGCAGGATCTGGTTGAGGCCGCCGATATCCGATTGGTAATAGCCGATGCAATTGCCCAGGATCTTCGACTGCACGGGCCAGCCTTCTTCCTTGTAGAGCTTGAAGAACTCGCCGAGCTTGCCGTGCTTGAAGGTGTAATTGCGGAAATCGACCAAGCCGTAACCGCCCTGCCCGTGCCCTTCGGCCGGCCAGAACGGTACGTTCTTCATGATCGTGTTGCTCTGCGCGACGAAGGTGCCGGCGTTTTCCTTCATCCAGGCTTGCCAGACCGGATCGGCGTAAAGCGCGTCGCGCTTGGCCTGCCGTTCGGCGATGTCCTTATAGCCCCAAAGATGGACGACGGTGTTCACGACGCCGGTTTCGACCATGTAGTAGCCGAGCGGATTGCCGAGATGCTTGGTCTGCGTTGCGAAAGCCTGGGCGGCGTAATCGGCGAAGTATTTCGGCACGAGCCCCGGCTGGGCCGTGTAGGTGCGGACATCAACGATCATAGTTTCGGCTACTCCTTTAGAGAAAAGACAGCGTGTGTCCGCCGTCGACGACCAGAACCGCGCCCGTCATGTAGCGCCCGGCATCGGCGGCGAGCAACAGCAATGCGCCGTCGAGGTCCTCGGGTTGGCCGAAGCGGCCCATCGCGACGCGTTCGACCATTTTGGCGCCCGCGGGCGAGCGCAGATGTTCGCGATTGAGATCGGTTTCGATATAGCCGGGCGCGATCGCGTTGACGCGGATACCGTCCTTCGCCGCGACCAGTGCCAGCGTTTGGGTCAGGCTGATGAGCGCCGCCTTCGCCGCCGAATAGGCGGGCACGCGCGCCGACACGCGCACGCCCAAGATCGACGCGATATTGATCAGCGCCCCGCCATGGCCGTGCTTGCGGAACGCGGCGATCGCCGCGCGCGCGACCAGATTGGCGCCGTCGAGATTGGTGGCGAGCGTTTCGCGCCACGCCGGATCGTCGATCGCGGCGGCGTTTTCCTTGCGCGCGATCCCGGCATTGTTGACGACGACCGACAACGCCCCCAGTTCGGTCTCCGCTTCGTCGAAGGCGCGGACGACACTTTGCGCATCGGTCACGTCCATCGCGACGGGCAACGCCCGTCCCCCGGCGGCGGCGATTTCGGAAGCGAGCGCTTCCAAGCGATCGACGCGCCGCGCCGCGATGGCGACCTTCGCGCCGGCTTTGGCCAGCGTCTTGGCCATATGCGCGCCCAGGCCCGATGAAGCGCCGGTGACAAGGGCCGCTTTGCCGGAAAGGTCGAAGATCGCGCTCACTTGATGTCCTTCGCGCGGTCGCGCAGCGTAAATTTCTGGATCTTGCCGGTCGAGGTTTTCGGCAGCGGGCCGAAAACCACGAATCTCGGCACTTTGTAGCCCGCGATCCGCCCGCGCAGCCAATCGGAAATTTCCTTCGCGGCGACCGGCGACGCGCCGGGCTTCAGCGTGACGAAAGCGCAAGGCGTTTCGCCCCATTTGGCGTCGGGCTTGGCGACGACGGCCGCTTCCATGATCGCGGGATGCTTGTAGAGCGCTTCCTCGACTTCGAGCGAGGAGATGTTCTCGCCGCCCGAAATGATGATGTCCTTCGAGCGGTCTTTGACCTCGACATAGCCGTCCTGATGGCGCACGGCGAGATCGCCGGTCCAGAACCAGCCGCCGCGAAACGCCTTGCGCGTCGCTTTGGGGTTTTTGAGATAACCCTTCATGATCGTGTTGCCGCGCAAGGCTATCTCGCCCAGCGTTTTGCCGTCGCTGGGCACTTCCATATCCGTATCGGGATCGCGCACGGTCAGATCGTCGGCGGTGATGTAGCGCACACCTTGGCGGGAGATGAGGCTCGCGCGCTGCTCGAGCGGCATTTCCGCCCAGCCCGGTTGCCATTCGCAGATCGTCGCGGGGCCGTAGCTCTCGGTAAGGCCGTAAAGATGCGTCACGCGAAAGCCGAGTTCTTCCATGCCGGCGATGATGGCCGAAGGCGGTGCCGCACCGCCGGTCGCGACTTCCACGCGATGGGGCAGTTTGCGCTTCACCTCGGCGGGTGCGTGCGCCAGCAGGTTCAGCACGATCGGCGCCCCGCACATATGCGTGACCTTGTGGTCGACGATCGCCGGGAAGATCAACGCCGGATCGACGCGGCGCAGGCAGATATGCGTCGACCCCAGCGCGGTCGCGGCCCAGGTGTAGCTCCAGCCCGAGCAATGGAACATCGGCAACGTCCAGAGATAGACGCTCTCCGGCCGCAGCCCGAACGCCAGCGCGTTGCCGAGCGCGTTCAGATAGGCGCCGCGATGGTGATAGACGACACCCTTGGGATCGCCCGTGGTGCCCGAGGTGTAGAGCAGGCAGATCGCCTGCCATTCGTCCTCGGGCCAGCGGCCGGGATAATCGGGCTCGCCCTGGGCCAGGAAATCCTCGTACTCGACCGCGCCGAGCTTCGCCCCCGCCCCGTCATATTCGGGATCGTCGATATCGATCACCAGGGGCTTGGCCTTGCACAAGCGCAACGCCGCGTCGGCCGCGCCGGAAAATTCGCGATCGACCAGCAGCACTTTGGCGTTGGCGTGATCGAGGATGAAGGCGATCGTCGCGGCGTCGAGGCGATAATTCAGCGGATTGAGGATGGCCCCCGCCAAGGGCACGGCGTAATGCGCCTCCAGCATCGCGGGAATATTCGGCGCCAGGATCGCGACCGTGTCGCCTTTCTTCACGCCGCGCTTTACCAGCGACGACGCGAAGCGGCGCACGCGGGCCGCCATCGCCGCATAGGTTATCGTCGTGCGGCCGTGGATCGTCGCGGCTTTCTTGGGATAGGTCGCGGCGGTGCGGAACAGGAAGGTCAGCGGCGTCAATTGGGCGTAATTCGCCCGGGTTTTGCCGAGGTCGAGCTCGTACGGGTCGGGCTTGGTTTTCGCGGCCACGGGCATTCTCCCTGTCGGTGCCGATTGTCGGGCCCGTCCCCCTCGCCCGTCAACCGCGAGGGTGCTAAGTTCTTCTCATGATCCGTATCGATATCGTCTCCGACGTCGTCTGTCCCTGGTGTTTCGTCGGCAAGCGCCGGCTGGAACGTGCCCTCGCGGCCGAAGCGCCTGGCGAAATCATCGTCGGCTGGCGGCCCTACCAGCTCAATCCCGATCTGCCGCCCGAGGGCATGGATCGGCGCGAATATATGCGTGCCAAGTTCGGCGAGGAACGGCTGGTCGAAATCCATAAACGCCTGACCGCGATCGGGTTGGAGGAAGGCATTCCCTTCGATTTCGACGCGATCAAGCGTTCGCCCAACACGCTGAAGGCGCATCGCCTGATCAAGCACGCCGAAGCGAAGGGCTTGCAGGATCAATTGGTCGAGGCGCTGTTCACCGGCTATTTCATGCGCGGGCAGGATGTCGGCGACACGGCTACGCTCGCCGCCATCGCCGGCGAACTCGGCATGGATCCGGCGGGCACGGCGGCCTATCTCGACGGCGCGGAGGACGAAGCCGAAACGCTGGAAGCGATCGACTTCGCCCGCCAGATCGGCGTGCAGGGCGTGCCCTGCTTCATCGTGGAGCGCAAATACGCCGTCTCCGGCGCGCAGCCGCCGGAGGCCTTCGCCGAAGTCTTCGCACGCGTGCGGGCCGAACGCGAAAACGCCTAGCGCTTGCGCAACGCGCGGCGCAGCAATTTATCCGCCTCCGCCAGGAAGAATAACGCCGCCGCCGCCGCCGCGCAGACTGCCATCGCGCGCGCGTCCAATGCCGCCGAACCGAAAATCGTGTGGAACGGTGCCGCGTAGGTGTAGGCCATTTGTCCGACGAAGCAGATCGTCACGCCGATCCAAACCGCTGTCGTGCCTTTCAGGCCTTCGATCGTCAGCGCCGGCCCGTGGGCATAGCGCACCGAGAACAGATATCCGATCTGCATGAACACGATCGTGTTGACCGCGACGGTGCGCGCCATGGCCGCGTCGTAACCGGCACCCAGGGCCCATTCGTGGACCGCGAAGGTGCCGAGCGCCATCGCCAGCGATATGGAGGCGATGCGCCACACCAACTCGCCGCCGATCAGGCTTTCCTTCGGATCGCGCGGCGGCCGGCGCATCGCATCCGGCTCGCCCGGTTCGAAGGCGAGCGCCAGACCCAGCGCGCCTTCGGTCACCAGATTGACCCAGAGGATCTGCACAGGCGTAATCGGCAACGTGACGCCAAACAACACCGCCAAGGCGATGAGCAGCGCTTCGCCGCCATTGGTCGGCATCATCCACACCACGACCTTGCGGATATTGTCGTAGACCGTGCGGCCTTCGCGCACCGCCGCGACGATGGTCGAGAAATCGTCGTCGGCGAGGATGATCCCCGCCGCCTCCTTCGCGGCATGCGTGCCTTTGCGGCCCATCGCGACGCCGATATCCGCGCGCTTCAAGGCGGGCGCGTCGTTGACGCCATCGCCGGTCATCGCCACGACTTTGCCTTGGGCTTGCAGCGCGTCGACCAAGCGCAATTTGTCTTCCGGACTCGCGCGCGCGAAGACCGCGCATTCATTGGCGACCTGCGCAAGCTTGGTCGTGTCGAGATCGGCGAGATCTCGGCCTTCCGCCGCCCGCGTATCGTCGGCGAGTTTCAATTCGCGCGCGATGGCCGACGCCGTGCGCGCATGATCGCCGGTGATCATCTTGATCTGGATGCCGGCCGCGCGGCATGCGGCGACTGCCTCTTTCGCGGCATCGCGCGGCGGATCGACGAAGCCGACAAGGCCCAGGAAACGCGGCGCGGCGTCGCCCGCACCTTGCGTGGCGAATCCCAGCACGCGGCGGCCTTCGTCGGCCTGCGCATCGATCGCTTGCCGCCAAGGGTTGAGATCGATACCGGGACACATGGCGAGCACGGCTTCCGGCGCCCCCTTGATCCACGCCGTGCCGTCCGCGTGGCGCGTCAGCATGTAGCGATGCGCGGCGTCGAACGGCAGCTCGTCGATGCGACGATGCGCCGCACGGGTCGCGACGGGATCGAGGCCTTGCGTTTGCGCCCAATGGAGCAAAGCGCCTTCCATCGGATCGCCGGCGACTTTCCCGTCCTTCACCTCGGCGTCGTTGCACAACACGGCCGCCATCGCGATACCGGCACGATCGCCGACCGCGTCGGCGACATGCATTTCATTGCGCGTCAACGTGCCGGTCTTGTCGGTGCAAATGACCCCGACCGATCCAAGCGTTTCGACGACCGGCAAGCGGCGCACGATCGCGTTGCGCTTGGCCATACGTCGCACGCCGATGGCCAATGCGATCGTCAGCACCGCCGGCAGGCCTTCGGGGATCGCCGCGACGGCGAGCCCGACGACGGCGAGGAAGGTGTCGTCGATAGGGGCCGTGTGAACGAACGTGCCCACGGCGAAGACGATGGCGGCGCAGGCCAGAATCATGGCCGTGATCCGGCGGCCGAACGCGTCCATACGCTTGACCAAGGGCGACGGCGTATCGTCGACATCGCTCACCAGCCGGCCGATCTTGCCGAGTTCGCTCGCGGCACCTGTGGCGACCGCCACACCCGCGCCGGTTCCCGCCGCAACCAATGTGCCCGCATAGGCCATCGATGCGCGCTCGGCCAGCGGCGTTTCGATTGGCAGCGGCTCCGGCGATTTTACGACCGGCACGGACTCGCCGGTCAGCGCCGCCTCCTCGATCGTCAATCGGCTTGCGCGCAGTAAGCGCAGGTCGGCGGGCACGTGATCGCCCGCTTCGAGCAACACGATGTCGCCCGGCACCACGTCGCGCACCGGCACCGACACGCGCTTGCCGTCGCGCAACACGCTGGCGCTGGGGGCCGCCATCGCGCGGATCGCGGCCAGCGCATCCTCCGCCTTGCCTTCCTGCACGAAGCCGACGATCGCGTTGGCGAGCACGACGGCGAAAATGACGCCCGCGTCGACGAAATGCCCCAAGGAGAGAACGATCGCGCCGCTCGCCAGCAGCACATAGATCAGAACGTTGTGGAACTGGCGCAGGAAGCGCGACGCCGCCCCCGGCCGTTCGCGCTCGACCAGCGCGTTATGTCCGTATTTCGCGAGACGCGCTTTCGCCGCTTGCGACGTCAGCCCTTCGGCCTGCGCGTCGAGGGTTGCGAGCACTTTCTCCGAAGGTTCCGCGTGGAATTCACTCTTCATCCACGTAGATTACGCAATCGCCGCGTCAGCTTGCCAGCTTCGCGAGTTCGCCCAAAAATTTGCGCATGCCCTTCAAGCGATCGGCGGCCGTGTCCCAGGCGCGCATATAGACGAGCTTGTGGTCGGGGCGCAGCTTTACAAGTTGCGGTTGCTTCATCATCAGGTCGACGAGCTTTTCCGGGCGCGCGAATTTGTTGCGTCGGAAGCCGAGCACGGCCCCCTTCGGCCCCGCATCGACCTTGTCCACGCCCGCCGCGCGGCACAGGCGCTTGAGCTCGATGATGTCGAGCAGATTGCGCACCTCGTCGGGCATCGCGCCGAAACGATCGACGAGCTCGGCGGCGAAGGCGTCGATCTCGCTGCGCTCGGCGAGTGTCGCAACACGGCGATAAAGACCGAGGCGCACGGTGAGGTCTTGGACATAGGTCTCGGGGATCAGCACCGGCATGCCCATGCCGATTTGCGGCGACCATTCGTCCGCCGCCCCATCCTCGCCCTTGCTCCCGCGCGATTTCGCTTGGCGCACGGCTTCTTCCAGAAGCTGCTGATAGAGCTCGACGCCGACTTCCTTGATATGGCCCGATTGTTCTTCGCCCAGCAGATTGCCGGCCCCGCGAATATCGAGATCGTAGGACGCGAGTTGGAACCCCGCCCCCAGAGAGTCGAGCGTTTGCATGACCTCCAGGCGCTTTTGTGCTGCCTGGGTCAGCACGCGGTCGCCCGGCACGGTGAAGTAAGCATAGGCGCGCAACTTCGACCGGCCGACGCGCCCGCGCAGCTGATAAAGCTGGGCGAGGCCGAACATATCCGCGCGATGCAGCACGATCGTGTTGGCGCTGGGAATGTCGAGCCCGCTTTCGACGATATTGGTCGACAGCAGGATATCGTACGTCCCGTCGACGAAGGCCGACATCGTGTTTTCGATCGCCGTGGGCGGCAATTGGCCGTGCGCGACCGCGATTTTGCACTCGGGCACGAGGGTTTCCAGGCGTTCGCGCACGGCGCCCAAATCCTCGATGCGCGGCACGACGTAGAACACCTGCCCGCCGCGGAATTTTTCGCGCAGGATCGCTTCGCGGATCACCACGGGATCGAAAGGCAGCACGAAGCTGCGCACCGCCAAGCGATCGACCGGCGGCGAGGCGATCAGCGACAGATCGCGCACGCCAGTCAGCGCCATCTGCAGCGTGCGCGGGATCGGCGTGGCGGTCAGCGTCAACACATGCACGTCGGAGCGCATTTCTTTGAGGCGTTCCTTCTGCGCCACGCCGAAATGCTGCTCCTCGTCGACGATGACGAGGCCGAGATGACGGAATTTGACGCCCTTCGCCAGCAAGGCGGTCGTGCCGACCACGATCTCGACGGCGCCCGATTCAGCATCGGCGCGCGCTTGGGCTTGATCCTTGGCGGAGACGAGGCGCGACATTTGCGCGATACGGATCGGGAAGCCTTCGAAGCGGCGCGTGAAATTGCGGAAATGCTGGCGCGCCAGCAGCGTCGTCGGCACCACGACCGCAACCTGCACGCCCGACATCGCCGCGACGAAGGCCGCGCGCAACGCGACTTCGGTTTTGCCGAAGCCCACGTCGCCGCAAACCAGGCGATCCATCGGCTTGCCCGCCGCCAGATCCTCGATCGAATCCGAAATCGCCCGCGCTTGATCTTCGGTTTCCTGGAACGGGAAGCGCGCGCAGAATTCGTCGAACAGGCCTTCGGGAACCGTGAAGCGCTCCGCCTCGCGCATCTGGCGTTCGGCGGCGAGCTTGATCAGATGGTTCGCGATATCCGCGATCCGCTTCTTGACCTTCGATTTGCGCGCCTGCCAACCCGCCCCGCCCAATTTGTCGAGCATCGCGCCGGCGTCTTCGGAGCCGTAGCGCGTCAGCGTGTCGATATTCTCGACGGGCACGAAAAGCTTGTCGTTGTCGGCGTAGAGAATGCGCAGGCAATCATGCGGCGCGTTCGCGACCTCGATGGTCACGAGGCCGTCATAGCGCCCGATGCCGTGATCGACATGGACGACCAGATCGCCTTCGGCGAGCGCCGAGGCTTCGGTCAGGAAATTCTCGGGCCGCCGGCGTTTGCGCGCGGCGCGCACCAAGCGGTCGCCGAGAATATCCTGCTCGGTGATCGCGGCGACGCCGGCGGTCTGGAAGCCGTTCTCCAGCCCGAACACGGTCGTCGCGACGACCTGTTGGGGCAGTTTCTCGACCTCGCCCCAATTCTTCACGACCGCCGTTTCGGTCAGGCCGTGCTCGTGCATCAAATGCGCGAGGCGTTCGCGCGACCCAGCGGAGTAAGCGCAAACGAGAACGCGCTTGCCCGCCGCGCGCTCGGCGGCGACACGCGCGCGCACCGCATCGAACAGATTGGTATCGGCGGCCTTGGCACGATCGGCGGAGAAATCGATGCCCGTTTTGCCGCCCGCATCCAGACCCTTGGCGCCCGGCGCTTTGGAGAACGGCGACAACGCGACGGATGCGCGCGCGGCCAGAACCGCGTGGAATTCTTTGGGGGCGAGATAAAGCGCATCGGGCGGCAGCGGGTTATAGGCCGATGCGCTTTCGCCAAAGCGGTCGGCGTTCTTGCCCTTCGAGAAGGCCTCGCGGGCCAAGGCGCGCGCGTCGTGGAATTCCTGGATCTGCTCGAAGCGCGATGCGGCGGCTTCGTCGGCCTGCGGATCGAGGCTGACGACCGCGTCGGGCAGATAATCGAACAGCGTTTCGAGCTTTTCGTGGAACAGCGGCAGCCAATGTTCGAAGCCGCCATAGCGTTGGCCGGCCGAGACCGATTCATAAAGCGCGTCTTTGGGCGACGGGGCGCCGAAATTGTCGCGATAGCCGGTACGGAAACGTTCGATCGACGCTTGGTCGAGCAGCACTTCGCTGACCGGCTTCAGCGCGAAACCGTCCAAGCGGCCCGTGCTCTTCTGCGTCATCGGATCGAAGCGGCGAATCGCTTCCAGCGTGTCGCCGAACAGATCGAGGCGCACCGGCTCGGCAAGCCCCGGCGGGAACAGATCGACGATGCCGCCGCGCAGCGCGTATTCGCCCGGCTCGCGCACCGTTTCGGCCTTGCGATAGCCGTCGCGCACCAGAAAGGCGAGCAGCGCGTCGAGCCGCAGCTTGCCGCCAGTTTCGGCGCGGAACATCGCGCGGGCGAATTGCGCCTTGGCGGGTACGCGCTGGGTGATCGCGTTGACGGTCGTCAGAACGATCCGCCGGCCTTTGCCCGCGTCCGCCGGCTGGGCCAGATCGACCAGCGCATCTAGGCGCCGGCTGACGACCTCGCTGTTCGGCGAAACGCGGTCATAGGGCAAGCAATCCCAGGCCGGGAACGAGATCACCGTCGCCGGCGCCTGGAAGAACCGCAAACCTTCCAGCAACTGCGATACGCGGGAATCGTCGCGCGCGATATGCAGCACGTCGTTGCCCTGGCGCGCCAAAGCGGCCAAGGCGGCGGCGTCGACGCCGGGCGGTGCGCCCAACAGGTCGAGCCGCTTGCCACGCGCCAGTTCGTTGCTGAATGAAAGGGAAAGCAAAGCGTTACGGTACGAGTTTAAAGTTACGAAGTAGCTTTAGGACATCGGTCTCGAATTCGGGCGGCGGTTCCTCGCGGCCCAACGCCCAATCCAGAATGACCGGATCGCCCGCCGCCAGCAGCGCTTCGTAGCGGTCCAACTGGCCGTCGTCGAAGCCCGGCAGATGGGCCTTGGCGAAGGCGCCGAGCAGCAGATCCGTCTCCTTCATGCCCGTATAAAGGCTGCGATGGATCAGGCGCTTACGGCGGATTTCGATCGCTTCGGGCATAAGGGCGGTCCGGCCGGAATCGGGGCATGGGTATAGCGCCTGCCGGGGCTTCCTGTCACCCTGCCCGCCATTATGCGTCCGTCGATTCTTTTTCCGCTCTTCGCCGACATCAAAACCCTGCCGGGTCTGGGGCCGAAAATCGCCGCCTTGGTCGAGCGCGCGGCGGGCCCGCATATCGTCGATCTGCTGTGGCATATGCCGACCGGCTTGGTCGATCGCCGCTTCTCGCCCGCCATCGCCGACGCGCCGGAAGGGGCGGTCGTCACCTTGCGCGTGCGGGTGGCCGAGCATTTCCCGTCGCGCCGCCGGGGCATGCCCTACAAAGTGCGCTGCGAGGATGCGAGCGGCGAGATCGACCTCGTCTATTTCCACGCCAAGGGCGATTACCTGGAAAAACTTCTTCCGGTCGGCGCCGATCGGGTGGTCAGCGGCAAGATCGAACGCTATCGCGACGGCGTGCAGATGCCGCATCCCGATCACGTCGCCCCGCCCGAGCAATTCGAAGCGATCGCGACGGTTGAGCCGACCTATGGCTTGACCGCCGGGTTGTCGCCCAAAGTTCTGGTCAAAGCGATCAAGGCGGCCGTCGCGAAGGCGCCCGAATTGCCGGAATGGGCGGACAAGAACTTGGTCGCGCAGCGCGGCTGGCCGTCTTGGCGGGCGGCCCTGACGCAAGCGCATGCGCCGAAGGAAAATTCGGATACGCAGCCCGGAACGGTCGTGCGCAGCCGCTTGGCCTATGACGAGCTGTTCGCCAACCAACTCGCCTTGGCGCTGGTGCGCGCGCGCGACCGGCGCCGGCCGGGGCGCAGCGTCAAAGGCGACGGGCGTTTGCGCGAGAAGGTCCTCAAGGCCCTGCCCTTCAAATTGACCGGCAGCCAAACGGTCGCGCTATCGGAAATCCTCGGCGACATGGCGGCACCCGGCCGGATGCAGCGTCTGCTGCAAGGCGATGTCGGCAGCGGCAAAACCGTCGTCGCGTTCCTGGCGATGCTGACGGCGATCGAAGCGGGCTACCAAGCCGCGTTGATGGCGCCGACCGAAATCCTCGCCCGCCAGCATTACGAAACGATCCTGCCGCTGGCCGAGGTCGCCGGGATCGAGGTCGCGGTGCTCACGGGCCGCGACAAGGGCAAGGTCAAGCAAGCGACGATCGAACGCCTCGCGGCGGGCCAAATTTCGGTCGTCGTCGGCACGCATGCGCTGTTCGAGGACGACGTGGCGTTCGACAATCTCGGCCTTGCGGTAATCGACGAGCAACATCGCTTCGGCGTGCATCAGCGCGTCGCCTTCGCCGCCAAGGGCGTTTCGGAAGTAGGCGGCGTGGACACGCTGATCATGACCGCGACACCGATCCCGCGCACGCTGGTCATGTGCGCCTATGGCGACATGGATGTGTCGAAGCTGACCGAGAAGCCGCCAGGGCGAAAACCGGTGAAGACCGTCGCTTTGCCGCTGGAGCGCATGGACGAAGTGGTCGAGCGCGTACGCGGTTTGATCGACAAGGGCGCGCGGGTTTATTGGGTTTGCCCGCTGGTCGATGAATCCGAGCTCGTCGACCTCGCCGCCGCGACCGAACGCTTTGCGGATTTGACCGCGCGCTTCGGTGAGGGCCGCGTGCAATTGATTCACGGCAAGCTGAAACCCACGCAAAAAGACGCGGCGATGGAGGCCTTCGTCAACGGCCCGCCCGGCGTGCTGGTCGCGACGACGGTGATCGAAGTCGGCGTCAACGTGCCGTCGGCGACCGTGATGGTGATCGAACATGCCGAGCGTTTCGGCCTCGCGCAATTGCATCAGCTGCGCGGACGCGTCGGCCGCGGGGCGGCGGAATCCTCCTGCGTGCTGCTTTATGGCCAGCCGCTTGGCCAAACGGCGAAGTCGCGCCTGGAAATCCTGCGCGAAACCGAAGACGGGTTCCGCATCGCCGAGGAAGATCTGCGTTTGCGTGGGGCCGGCGAAGTGCTCGGCACCAAGCAATCGGGCTTGCCGCAATTCCGCTTGGCCGATCTGGCCGAACACGCCGATCTGCTGGAAATCGCGCGCGACGACGCGCGCGTTTTGCTCGAAGCCGACCCCACGCTCGACGGCCCGCGCGGCAAGGCGGTGCGCACGCTGCTTTATCTGTTCGAGCGCGACGCCGCGTTCAAACTGGCGCGCACCGGCTAAAAGAACGCGAGCAGCGCTTCGATGGTTTCGAGCGGCGCTTCTTCGGCCAGGAAATGGCCGCACGGAAACTGTTGGCCGCGCACATCGCCGGCCCATTGTTTCCAGATTTCGATCTGGCTGCCTTTGTCGGTCGCCAGCCCCTTCCCGCCCCACAAGGCGAGCAACGGCGCCACGATCTTGCGCGTGCCGAAATCCGCGCGGTCGTGCTCGACATCGGTCGTCGCACCCGCGCGATAATCGGCGCAGGCCGCCGCGATCGCCGCAGGATCGCGAAACGCGGCTTTATAGGCGCGCATCGCATCGTCGCCAATCGCGTCGAAATCCTTCACCCAGGATCGGACCGTGTATTCGAGATAGGCATCGGGATCGGCGGCGATCATGCGTTCCGGCAAGCCGCCCGATTGCGCCAGGAAATACCAATGATAAGTGCGCAAGCCGATCGCCATATCCGCCATGCGGTTCCAATTGGAAAGCGTGGGCACGATGTCGAGCGTGGCGATCTTCGTCACCAATTCCGGACGATCGAGCGCCAAGCGATAGGCCACGCGCCCGCCGCGATCATGCCCGGCGACGGCGAATGTCTCGAAGCCGAGCTCGGTCATCAGCCCGACCATGTCGGCCGCCATTGCGCGCTTGGAATAAAGCCGGTTTTCGGGATCGGGTTCGGGCTTCGACGACGCGCCATAGCCGCGCAGATCGGGGCAGATCACCGTGAAGCGCTGGGCGAGCGACGGCGCCACCTTGTGCCACATCAAATGCGTCTGCGGATAACCGTGCAGCAGCAGCAAAGGTGGGCCGTCGCCGCCGATGCGCCGGAAAATATCGACATCGCCCACGCGGGTGATCCCCGCCTCGAAACCTTCGAACATGGCGGGGAGTTTGTGCCTCTCCCCGCCGCCCCGCAAGCGTGACATAAGGGCGGCATGGAGCGTTTTCTCGATACCGCCGCGGGCGACGCGCAATTCGCCATCGGCGCTTTGCTATTGCTGCGCTTGATCGAATATTCGCGCGCGCGGCGCAACGCCGAAACCCATGCGGCGGCGGGTGCGGTCGAATACGGACGCGGCAATCACCAGCGTCTGGCGATCCTTTACGGCGCGTGGCTCTTCGCCCTCACCTACGCCGCCGTCGAAACGCGCGATATTTGGTGGCCCGCCTTGATCGCCTTCGCGCCGGTGTTGGCGCTGCGCCTCTGGACGCTGCGCGCACTCGGCGAGGATTGGCGTTTGCGCCTGTTCGCACCGCCGCCGCCCGCGCATCTGCGCCGACGGATGTTCTGGGCGACGCTCGCGGAATTCGCGCTGCTGCCCTTCGCTTTCGGCGCGTGGTTCCTGGCGCCGATTTTTATCGCGGCCGGCGTTTGGATTTTGCGCGAGCGCGCGGCGCTCGAGGATCGCGCCGCGACGGGCGCGATCCCCGACGAGGCGCCTTAGTAGACCGGTGTGAGCGGCTTTTTGCCGTTCTTGACCGCGATCAGATTGTCGACGACGAGATTGCCCATCGCGTCGCGCGTTTCGTTGGTGGCGGAGCCGACATGCGGGGCGAGCGCCACGTTGTCGAGGGCGAGCAGCGCTTCGGGCACGCGCGGCTCGTCGGCGAACACGTCGAGCCCCGCCCCCGCGATGGCGCCGGTCTTCAACGCTTCGATGAGGGCCGGTTCGTCGACGACCGAGCCGCGCGAGATGTTGACGAGGTAGCCCTTCGGCCCCAACGCCTTCAGCACGCGCGCGTCGATCATGTTCCGCGTCGCCGCCCCGCCCGGCGTGATGACGACAAGTACATCGCACCATGCCGCCATATCGGCGATGTCGGCGAAATATTGGAACGGCACGTCGGCTTGTTTCGAGCGGCCGTAATACCCGACTTCCATGTCGAAGCCATGCGCGCGTTTGGCGATCGTCTTGCCGATGCGGCCCAAGCCCGCGATGCCCATCTTCTTGTGATGGACGGAGGTCGTCAGCGCCTGCCCGCCTTTGAGCCAGCTGCCGTCGCGCACGAAGCGGTCGGCCTGGGGCAGTTTGCGCATGGCGCTCAGCACCAAGCCCATCGTCGTATCGGCGACGCAATCGTTCAGCACGTCGGGCGTGTTGGTGACGGGCACGTTCGCGGCTTTGGCGGCCGGGATGTCCACGCCGTCATAGCCCACGCCGAAGCACGACACGATTTCCAGTTTGGGCAGCGCTTTGAACACGTCGGCCGGCACCCAGCCGCCGCTTGCCGCCACGAAGCGCGTGTCGGGATGCGCCTTGATGAACGCCAGGCGTTCGGCCGGCGCCGTCGGTGCGACCAACACGTTGAACTCGGCGTGGAGGCGCGCGGTGGGCGTCGCGCGAAGCGATGTGAGGAGAATGCAATCGGGTTTGTTCGTCATGATGCGTTATTCCTTGAACCGCTTGATCAGCGCGTCGGCGCCGCGCGCCAGAATGCCCATATCGGCGCCGACCGCGACGAATTGGAAACCTTCGGCGAGGCGCTTCTTGGCCTCTTCCTCGTTCGAGGTGAGATAGCCCGCCGCCTTGCCCGCCTTGCGGATCGGACCGACGGCCGACGAAATCGCCGCCTGCACATCCGGGTGCATCGGATTGGCGAGATGGCCCATCGACGCGGCCAAATCCGACGGTCCGATAAACACGCCGTCCACGCCGTCGACCGCCGCGATATCCGGCAATTGCTTCAGCGCCTCGACGGTTTCGACCTGCACCAGCACGCAGATTTCCTGATGCGCGGTCTTGAGATAATCCTTGATGCGCCCGAAACGGCCCGCGACCGTCGACGTGGCGACACCGCGAATGCCGTTGGGCGGATAGCGCGTCGCGGCGACGGCCTTGCGCGCTTCCTCGGCGTTCTGCACGAACGGCACCAGTAAGGTTTGCGTGCCGATATCCAACAGACGCTTGAACAGCACCGGATCGTTCCAGGCCGGGCGCACGATCGGCGTGGCCGAGCCGCCGCGCAACGCGCGCTGGATCGCCAACACATCCGGCGGTTCGTTGGGCGAATGTTCGGTGTCGATCAGGATCCAGTCGAACCCGGCATCGGCGATCGCATCGGCCGCCATCGGCGAGCACAGGCTGCTCCACAAGCCGATTTGCGGGCGGCCCTCTTTCAGGGCCTTCTTGAAGGCGTTGACCGGTAGATCGACCATGTTGTGCGTTCCCTTCGTTTGTTCTTCGTCAGCGTATTGCGGCCGCGATGCGCGCCACTTCGGCGCCGATCGAAGCCGAACTCGTGAGTCCCGGCGACTCAATTCCATAAAGCGCGATCAGTCCCGGCACGCCATGCGTTTCGGGGCCTTGGATCACGAAATCGGGATTGGCGGCCCCGGCCGGCACGATCTTCGGCCGAATGCCCGAATAGGCGGGGATCAACGCCCCGTCCTTCAAGCCCGGCCAATATTTGCGGATCTCGGCATAGAAACTGTCGCAGCGCGACGGATCGACGTCGAAATCGATCTCGTCGATCCATTCGACGTCGGGGCCGAAACGCGCCTGTCCGGCCAGATCGACCGTGATGTGGACGCCCAGCCCGCCCGGTGCGGGGACCGGATAGATCAGCCGCGAGAACGGCGACTTGCCTTGCAGCGAAAAATAATTGCCCTTGGCGTAGTAAAGCGGCGGCACGGTTTCGGGCGGAATGCCGGCGATGGCGCGGCCCAATTTATTGGCGCCAAGCCCCGCGGCGTTGACGACCAGCGCGGCTTTGAGGCGCATCGGTGCGGCCCCGCCCGTTTCCAGCACGATGCCGTCATTGGCGACCTGGCCGCCGAGGACCGGCGTTTCGAAGGCGAACGCCGCCCCGTTGGCCTCGGCGTCCCCCTGGAAGGCCAGCATCATCGCGTGGCTGTCGACCACACCGGTCGACGGCGAGCGCAACGCCGCGTGGCAGGACAAAAGCGGCTCGATTTTCCGCGCGGCCTCGCCGTCTATCAGTTCCAGATCGTCGACGTCGTTCGCCTCGCCCTGTTTCTTGAGCTTTTCGAGATAGGCCACCTCGGCCGGCGAGCTCGCGACGATCAACTTGCCGCAATTATGGGCGCGAATGCCGCGCTCGGCGCAGAATTGATAGATGAATTTCTTGCCGGCGACGCAGTGCTTGGCCTTCAAGCTGCCGGTCGGGTAATAGATCCCGGCATGGATCACCTCGCTGTTGCGCGACGAGGTCTCGGTGCCGATCGCGTCGGCCGCCTCCAACACCACGACTTCGCGCCCGGCCAGCGCCAATTCGCGCGCGACGGCCAACCCTACGACACCCGCCCCGACGACGGCGCAATCGATCGTTTCGATATCGGACATAACCACTGAAATCGAGAGAAGTTGAAGAATCCGCCGGGCAAGGTAGAACAGTGCGATGCGTCTGAAAACCCTCATCCTCGCCGGTACGGCGCTGCTCATATCGGCCTGCGCGCCGTTTCATCCCGGTCCCGCCGGTGTGCCCGTGATGGGTGTCCGCACGTTCTTCGGCCCGGACCATGTTTGCTCGCTGGGCGTATCGCCGCCGATCGAACTCGATCGTCCGCCCGCCAACGCCGCGCGTTATCGCGTGCGCTACACCAATATCAGCGTGCTGATCGCGCCGTCCTTCGAATACGAAACGCCGGCGGACGCGCCCGGCCGCATCGCGGAAGGCGCTTACGCCGATTATCGCGGCCCTTGCGTGGGCGAAACCTCGACCTCGCAATATCGCGTCGAAGTGCTCGCCCTCGACGCCAATGGCCGCTCGCTTGCCTATGGTTACGCGATCGCCGTGGCGCGAAATCCGGGCATGATGACGCGCGGTCCCGTTTCCGAACGCCCGCGCATGCCGCGCGCGCCGGAAGAAACACGGCGTTAGTTTTAGTCCTGATAAGGGCCGGGTGCGGCGTCGACCATCGCGCCCCAAATCGGGCCGACGACTTCGCCGGGTTTGCGCTGGCCGTAGACGATGGCTTTCTTCGCCGCCTCGTGCATGTCGCGCGTCGGGTATTTCGGCACGATGACGAAGCCGGCCTTTTCCAAGGCCTGGATCGCGGCGACCGCCTGCTTCGTGTAGTTCTCGAAGAAATATCGCGTATCGGCCGCGCGGATCGCTTTGGCCAGAATGGTCTCGGGCGTATCGCTCATTCGAACAGCTTGTCGATATCCGCTTGGGAGTTGGATTTCTCGACGTCCTGCGGTCCGTGCAGCACGATGCCGGCCCCTTCGTCGACGATATGGGTGGCGCCGTCTTCGGGCGAGGTCTCGCGCCCGATTTCGCCGGCCCCCCAGATTTCCAGCATGTTCTGCACGCGCTCTTCGATGAAAGCCAGCGTGCGCACGACCTTGTTGATGCGCTGGCCGGTCAGATCCTGGAACGAGCAGGCTTCGATGATGCCGGTGCACTGATCGGCGATTTCATTGACGCGCGAAGCGGCGTATTCGTCGAGGCCGACCGAATTCAGCTCGCGGACGATATCCTCGATCTTTTCCACGCCGTCGAAAATGCGCGTGGTCGCTTCTTCGGTTTGCGACACGACCGACGACAGCTCGAACGTCGCGGAGGTCAGTTTGTCCTCCTGCGACAGCGGATGGCGCAACGCGCCGATCTCGCGCTTCGTCTGCTCGATGCGCGAGGCGATGCCCGTCACTTCGTTGCGGATGCGCTCGATCTCGGTGTGATCGACGCTGAGGAACCCGTCGAGCTTGCGCCCGAGATCCTGCACCTCGCCGCGCAACGCTTCGATCGCCGCGGCCGTGTTGGGATCGGCCTGGGCGACGGCCGTCGATGCGGGTATGGGGGCCGCATGCCCATTGGCGAGCGGACGGATGTCGCGCTTCAAAAATTTCTCGGCCGTGAAAACCGGTCGTTGCGGTACCGCCATGGCGCGCCTCGTGAAATCGCGGGTCATACCCCCATTTCTACGAGGGAAACCTTATGCAAAGATTATCACGCGGGTCGTTCGCTTGGCGCGGGATAAAAAAAACCTGCCTTCAGAACGGTTTCGCCAGCAGCGCTTTGGTCCCCGCCCCGACCACGATATTGACCGGGCTGGGGTCGAGGGCGGCCAGCCATCGCAAATAGTCCAAGGCTTGGGCTGCGCGTCCGAGGCCGATCTTGGTCCGGTGATTGAGCCCGACGAGGCTGAGCCCGCTTAAAATCCGCAAATCGAGGATTTTGGCGGGATTGCGCAAGGCGATCGTGGCGGCGTCGCCGCCCGCCAATTGGACGAGGTCGAGGGCGAGATCGAGATTGATCCCGGTTTCCTCGACACCCCACGCCGCGTCGAAATGCTGGCCCCACAGCCCCGTGAAACGCGCGAAATCGGCCTCGCGCGAGCCGAGCGCCTTGTCCGGCGCCTCGCCCGCATTGCCGCGCGTCGGGATATCGACGATCGCCGCATCGCGCAAAATCTCGCAACGCCCGCCCGAAATCCAAATCTTCAAGGCGAGATCGGGGTCGGCGTAATGCTTGCGGTAGCCTTCGTCGAAGCGGCCCACGCGGTCGAGATCGGCGCGCCGCACGGCGAAGTAATAAGGATAGAAATGGCCGAATACCGTGCCGATGTAATTCTCGCCGCCGACCACGCGCGGGAAACCGACCATACCGCCCGGTAGCGTCTCGAGCTTCGCCAAGGCCGCGACCAGCGCGCCGGGTGTGAGGCGCGTATCGTCGGAAACGAGCGCCACCACCTCGCCTTGTGCGGCCGCGAAGCCGGTATTCGCCGCCGCGATCGAGCCGCGCGGGCTGGTTTCGGGCACCCAACGCACATCGGCGCGCGCGGGATCGAAGGGCGAAACGACGACGATCTCGTGCGGCACATCGCCCGCCGCCGTCTTGGCGGCGTCGATGGCGCCGGGCAGCAGCTCGGCGAAGATCGTGGGCAGGACGACGGAGAGTTTCATGGCGCGGCCTCCCCGGCCGGGCGATTTTCGCGCCACCAGGCGATGGTGCGCGCGATGCCGTCGTCGAGTGCGACTTGCGGCGCCCAACCGAGATCGGCTTTGGCTTTGGCGCAGTCGAGCGCGATCGTCACGGGGATCGACGGCTTCGTCGGATCGGTCTCGATCGCCAAATCGCGGCCCGTCCCCCGCACGATGCGCCGCGCGATGTCGATCACCGGCAGTGCTTGGCCCGAGCCGATATTGTAAAGCGCATATGGTGCGGCCTGACGCAGCAATGCCGCCTTGGTCGCGCGCGCCAGATCGTCGGCATGAATGAGATCGCGGCCTTCGCGGCCGTCGCCCCACAGCACGATTTTGCCGTCCGTTGCCGTCAGCGTCTTGGTCAGCGTCGCGCCGAACATATGGCTGCGGCCGAGATCGAATTTGTCGTATGGCCCATAGACGTTGGAATGGCGGAACACGGTGAAGCGCGTGCGCCCCAACCCCGCGTACCAAGCGCACATGCGTTCGAAATAGACCTTCGTCGTCCCCGCCCCGACATAGGCTTTGTGGAGCGGTACGCCCGGATCGAAATCCGCCTCGCTTTGCGCATGGTCTTTCGACGCGTACATGATCGAGCACGAATACCAAAGCAGATGGCCCACGTTCAGGCGGTGCGCGGCCGCGAAGATGCGCGAATTCATCACCTGATTGTCGACGACCATCGACAGAGGATCGGCCAAATGCGCGGCGGCCCCCGCCGTGGCGGCGGCGGCGTGCACGACGCTATCGGCGCCGTCGAGGGCGCGCATGACATCTTCTTCGCGCGTGAGATCGGCTTGGCGCCATTCGACGCGCGGGTGCGCCCAGGCCGCACGCGTGTTGCGCACCGCGACGACTTGGAACGCGGGATCTTCGGCGAGATGAAGGGCGATGTTGCGGCCGACGAAGCCGGTCGCACCCAGGACGACGACGCGAGACATGGTGCGCAGCTTACAAGTGCGAACCGATTCCGTCAGTTCGTCAGATTTGAATATCGACCTTTTGGCCGCGGCCGGTCAGCGCCGTCGCGGACGTATCCGCTTGGGGCGACGCAGCCGCCTGCACGCCGCGCGCGATGATCTGCGCGGTGTTGTCGGTCACTTCCTTCGTGACCTGCTTGAACTGCTCGATCTTGTTCAAGCTCGCTTGGATGACCGGATAGAACGTGGCGGAAAGACCGGTGAGACCGTTGGCTGCCATCGGAATTCTCCGAAGCTAGGATTTCACCGCGATCTTCCCGCCAAACCCGATCCAAGTCATCAAGTTTCGCGTGGAACTTATTTGAAATGCGTCACTTTTTCGCGGTCGTACGCCGCTTGGTCTTGGCCCGCTTGGCGCGGTCGATGCCCTGACGGATCAACCGCTCGGCCCCCTTGGTGTCGAGCCATTTGACGATCGTCACCCACTTGTTCTTCTCCAAGTCCTTGTAGTGCTTGAAGAAGTGCGCGATCTGCTCGAGCAGGATCGGCGGCAGATCGTCGTATTCTTTGATGCCCTTATAGAAGGGATGCAGCTTGTCGACCGGCACCGCGATGATCTTCTCGTCCGGGCCGGCCTCGTCTTCCATCAGCAAGGCGCCGATCGGGCGCGAGCGGATGACCGAACCGGGCACGACGCGCGCCGGCCCCACGACGATCACGTCGACCGGATCGCCGTCGCCCGACAACGTGTGCGGGATGAAGCCGTAATTGGCCGGGTAGAACATCGCCGTGTGCAGGAAGCGGTCGACGTAAAGCGCGCCGGAGGCTTTATCGAGCTCGTATTTCACGGGCTCGCCGCCGGCCGGCACTTCGATGATCACGTTGACGTCGCTCGGCGGGTTCGGGCCGATCGAAATTTTGTCGATGTTCATAGCGCTCGGAGTCCCTGGGAAAAGGAGGCGCACCATAGCGATTTTGCGGCGCAGCGAAAACTGTGCAGTCGCAAAAATCTGCGGATCATTTTACCGAAATTCCGGCACGCGGAACAAAATTTACGGGTACCCACGTAGTTATTCGGACTTCCCTCCCCCTTGTAGGACTTTAGAACAATCCCAAGATTTGAAAGATACGGGCTCCCGGCCCTTCCGCCGTTCATCCGCGCGCGAGGAGACGATCCGATGTTGTTGTCGAAATTTTTGGCTCCCTTCGTCCGTTCGGGCGAACTCACGGTCATCGATCCCAGCGGGGCGCGGACCCATTTCGGGCGGCGCGACGACGCGACGCCGGAAGACGAGCCGCCCGTCGTCATCCGCATCGCCGACCGGATGACCGGCTTCAAGCTCGGGCTCAATCCGGGGCTTTACGCCGGCGAAGCCTATATGGACGGCACGCTGACCATCGAAAGCGGCACGATCTACGATTTATTGGCGCTGGTGACCCGCAACATGGGGATCGCCGTGCAAGGCGGCGCCTTCGACAAATGGCGCCATCGTCTGGGCCCGGTGCTGCGGCCGTTGCAGCAATTGAATTCGCTGGCGCGATCGCGGCGGAACGTGGCGCATCACTACGATCTGTCGCGCGATCTCTATCGCCGCTTCCTCGATCGCGACATGCAGTATTCCTGCGCGTATTTCGAACGCCCGGATATGACGCTCGACGACGCGCAGATCGCCAAGAAGAACCATATCGCCAAGAAGCTGCTGCTGCGCGACGGCCAGCGCGTGCTCGATATCGGCAGCGGGTGGGGCGGATTGGCGATCACCCTCGCCCGCCGGGCGCGGGTCGACGTGCTGGGCGTGACGCTGTCCAAGGAACAGCTCGAATACGCGCGCATCCGTGCCGCCGAAGCCGGCGTCGCCGACCGCGTGCGCTTCGAACTCGCCGATTATCGCGAGATCAAGGGCCCGTTCGACCGCGTCGTGTCGGTCGGCATGTTCGAACATGTCGGCGTGCCGAATTACGACACGTATTTCGCGAAGATCCGCGATCTGCTGACGCCGGACGGCGTGGCGCTCGTGCATTCGATCGGCCGCGCCGACGGGCCGGGCGTCACCAATCCGTGGATCCGCAAATACATCTTCCCCGGCGGCTATTCGCCCGCCCTATCGCAAACGCTGCCGTCGATCGAGCGTACGGGCATGTACGTGACCGATCTCGAAATCTGGCGCCTGCATTACGCCGAAACGTTGCGCCATTGGCGCCGGCGCTTCCTGGCGCAGCGCGACGAGATCGCCAAGATCTACGATGCGCGCTTCTGCCGGATGTTCGAATTCTATCTCGCCGGCAGCGAATGCGCGTTCCGCTACCAGGGCCACATCATCTTCCAGGCGCAATTGTCGCGCTCGGTTTCGGCCGTCCCGGCGACGCGCGCCTATCTTTACGACGAAGGGGAAAAAGCCGTCGCCGGTTTGGCGCGCGCGTCTTGAGCTAATCGGCTTTTATGTCGGCGTAGCTGCGGATCGTGCCGCGGCCGCGCGACTTGGCGACATACATCGCCTCGTCGGCATATTGGATCAGCAGCGGAAGATCGCGCGCATCGTCGGGATAGACGGAAATCCCGATGCTGCATCCCGCGGCGAGTTCCTTGCCTTCGAACACGACCGGCGTCAGCAAAAGCGCGATCATGCGCTCGGCGAGTTTGCCGCCCATCGCGGCATCCTCCAAATCGCCCAGCCCAACCAGGAATTCGTCGCCGCCCAGGCGGGCCGGCGCGTCCTTCTCGCGCGTCGATTGGCGCAGCCGCGCCGCGATTTCGATCAACACCGCATCGCCCGCGCGATGGCCATGCGTATCGTTGATCGCCTTGAACTTGTCGAGGTCGATCAGCAGAATCGCAACGCGCCGCCCGTTCGCCTCGGCCTTCGCGATCTGCATGCGCAGCAGGTCCAACCCCGCGCGCCGGTTGGCGATACCTGTCAGCGCGTCGAGATTGGCGAGATCGGTGATCCGCCGTTTTTCGACCGCGCGCGCGGCGTCGGCCTCGCGGTCCAAACGGCGCAGAACGAGGAACGCCGCCGCAGCGAACCCGATCAAAGTCAGCGTGACCAGCGCCACGACGGTGCCGCTTTTCCATGAATCACGGACCCACGGGGCGAGGATCTCGTCGACCGAAATCGCGACCGATACGACCAGCGGCGTGTTGTCGGATTTTCTGTAGCTCAAATACCGGCGGCGGCCGTCGATCGCTGAGCGTAACTCGATGGTGCCCGACGCCGTCTGCGGAAGATGCACGCGGAACAACTCGCTTTGTGAAAAATCTTGCGCGAGCGCGCTGGCAATGAAGGGATGGCGTACGAGAAGGATGCCGTTCAGGTTTTGCAGCGCGATCGCGCCGTCGCTGCCGATCTCGATCCGCTCGAACTGGCGCAGGAAAAACTGCATGTCGATCGATACGACGACGACGCCCGCGAAGCTACCCGCCGGATCGAACAAGCCGACCGAAACGGGGATCAGCCAGCTCGGCACGTGCATGCCGACGACCGGCAAGCCGATGCGCGGTGCGCGATCGCCCGATTGCGCGTGGTAGTGGAAATACTCGCGGTTGGAAAAATCGACGGACCCCGGCAGTTCCATCGCCGAAGACGCGAGCACCTTGCCCCTACGATCGAGGACGCGAATATTCCGGATGCTGCGCGAGCCGTGGGACAGCGAGGCGAGAATCTGGCTGAGCTCCCGATCGTCGCTATTCTCGATCCCGCGTCGCGCGACGAGCCCGGCGGTCAGCAGCGCGGCCGCTTCGGCCGTGGTGAACACGCCTTCGACCGTCTGGGTCAGCGTCAGCGCGACGTTTTCGAGATAGGTCCGTCCGATATTCTCGGTTCGCTGTCGCTGCTCCCAGATATTCAGCGCTTCGCTCGCGGTCAACGCCAAACAGGCCGCGGCGGCGACCAGCAATATGCCGTAATGGCGAAAGCCGGAGAATTTGAGCATCGCGCGCGGATGGCCGACGGGAGGGAGGGAGCGCATGCGCCCCATAACGGCCGGAGCGACGCATACAATTCTGATTTAGCCGATCCCGTTCCGCAGCGCGATGCGGAAATTTTGCCGCCGCCGCCTCGTCCTTAGGATGCAAAATTGGCGCGAAACAGATCGTCGAAATCGACGATTTCCGCCGGTTTTCCGAAAAGATAGCCTTGCGCGACGTCGCAGCCCAGGAACCGCAAGGCTTGCCGCTGCTCGTCGGTTTCGACGCCTTCGGCCACGCAGCCCACGCGCAAGGTTTGCGTCATGGCCAGAATGACCGCGGCCAAGCTTTCGCGCGCCGTCGCCACGGTCAGCGGTGTGACGAAGCTGCGGTCGATCTTCAGCGTGTCGATCGGGAAATCGGCGAAATTGCCGAGCGAGGAATAGCCCGTGCCGAAATCGTCGAGCGCGATGTGGAAGCCGGCCTTCTTGAGAATATGCAACTGGTCGATCGCCCATGGCGTGGCTTGCATCGCGATACCTTCGGTCACCTCGAATTCGACCGTCGACGGCGAAAGCCCGGCGCCGTGGACCCGTTCGATCAACCGAGCCGCGAAACCCTGGCGGCCGAGATCGATGGGCGAAAGATTGATCGCGACCGGCAAGGCGACAGCGCCGGCCTTGGCGCGCGCGCGCGCCCAGCGGCCGATTTCCGCGACGACGAAATCGGTCAGCGGCTCGGTCAGGCCCGTCGCCTCGGCGATCGGAATGAACTCGACCGGCGATACCGGCCTTCCGTCATAGCGCCAACGCAGCAGCGCTTCCGCGCCGATGACGCGCCCGCTGGCGATCTCGACCTTGGGCTGGAGATGGACCGCGAACCCCTCGCCGTTCGACGCCGCACGCTTCATCTCGTGCTGAAGCGAGAAGCGGCGATCGGATTCCGCGCGCATCGACGCGTCGAACACGACGCTTTCGTTGCGCCGCGTGCGGCGCACATGCTGCAGCGCCGATGCCAATGCGCGCATCGTGGCGGCGGTATCCGCGCCCGAATTCGCGTCGAGATCCAGCAGCGCCGCCGTGGCGGTCGAGGCGATTTCCACGCCGTCGGTCGTGTAGGCCGCCGTCACCAGCGCATGCAGGCGCGCGGGCTCGAGATGCGTCTTCTCGCCGATCAGCGCGAAGGTGCCGTCGCCGATCATCGCCACGATCAACGCCCCCATCTCGTAATCCGCGAGGGCGGCATAGATCGCGCGAAGGTAATTGCGCGCAACGCGCAAGCCATAGCCGGCGACGATGCTGGCATGGGATTCGAGATGGACGAGCGCCACGCGCCCTTCGATCGGATCGACGGCGAAACGCTCGCCCAACGCCGTTTCGAACGCGTTCAAATTGGGCACGTCGAACACCGGATCGACATGCGCCATATGGTCGAGGCGGTCGATCAACGCCTGATTCTCGAACCCGATCGCGATATTCGTCGCGAATAGCCGCAGCAAGGTGCGGTCGGCGTCGGCGATATCCCCGCCCGCCTCGATGACGGCGATCAATTCGCGCCCGGGCACGTTGCCGAAATGCATCAGCATGAACCCGTTTTGGACGACCGGATCGGCCTGGCGGGGCAAATCGGCGATCAGCTTGGCGAGCGCGTTGTCCGGCAACGCCGACAGCGGCCGTCCCGCATAAGCCGCGAAACTGCCCGCGGCGCTAACGATCATCGTGCCCGCATCGGCCCCCGCCCCGCCGTTGACGCAGACCAGCCCATTGGGCGCCACGCGCAGCAGGGCGGCGATCTGGGTCAGCACGCCGCGCGAGAACAGCTCCAGATTCGTGCGCGTGAACAGCTTGGTGGCGCTTTCGACGATCATTTCCAGCCCCGCGCGGCTGCGGCTGATCGTACGGATCTGGTCGTAGGCGCGGATCGTCGCGGTCAGAACGGTCAGCAGACGCGTTTGCGTCAATTCCGATTTGGTACGGTAGTCGTCGATCTCGTAGGACGAAATCACCGACACTTCGGGCGCGTAGCCCGGCTGGCCGGTGCGCAGCACGATGCGCATTTCGCGCATTCCCGCCTCGCGCAGCTCGCGCACCAAGCGCAAGCCCGCATCGGGGGATTCCATCACCACGTCGATCAGCGCGACGGCGATATCCTTGACCTCGCCCAGCCGCGCCCACGCTTCGGCGGCCGAGCGCGCGTGGACCAACTCGATCGGCCGGCCCAGTACGCGTGCGCCGTTCAAGGCGAAACGCGTCGTGGCGTGAACGTCGTCGTCGTCGTCGACCACCATCACGAACCATGGCCGCGCGGCCCCGGCGGTACCCGACCGGTCGGGGGCGCCGTCTTCGGGGGCGAGTTCCAGCAGATCGTCAGCCGGCGCGTTTGACATGTCCGACATCGTAAGTTCCTTCGAGTTGCCCTTGCGCGCCGGAGGGTGCGCGCAAAGGGATGCGCATGGTCATCGTCGTGCCGCGGCCGATTTCGCTGTCGACGCGGATCGTGCCGCCCAAAACCTTGGTGACGATGTTGTGAACGATACTGAGGCCGAGCCCGCTGCCGCCCTGCCCCAGCCTTGTGGTAAAAAATGGTTCGAAAATCCGATTGAGCAACCCGGCGGGGATCCCCTTTCCGTCGTCGCGCACGGAAATTTCGATCGCGTCGGCGCCGTTTTGGCGCGCCGCGACGATGATCGTGCCCGATTTGCCGTCGCCGATCCCGTGGATCTGGGCGTTGCCGACGAGGTTCAGCAGCACTTGGCCGAGCGGCCCGGGATAGGAATCGAGCGGCGCCTTGGCGTCGATATCGGCGCGTAGCGTGACGCCCGCGCGCGACAATTGCGGGGCCATCGTGCCGGCGATATCGCTGACCAATTCGTCGATCCGGAACACGCGGCGTTGCTCGCTGGTCTGATCGACCGCGACGCGTTTGAAATGCTGGATGAGGTCGGACGCGCGTTGCAAACCGCGCATCAGGATCGCCGTGCCGTCGCGCAATTCGCCGATCAGCCGGTCGAGCGACGATTTGCGCACCTGCCCCGCAGCCAATTCGCGCGCGAAACCTTCGGTGCGTTCCGACAGCGTGCTCGCGACCGTCACCGCGTTACCGATCGGCGTGTTGAGTTCGTGCGCCACGCCCGCGACCAGCCCGCCCAGATTGGCCAGCCGCTCGACGCGCGCGAACTCCGCCTCCATGCGCATCTTCTCTTCGAGCGCCAGCACGCGCTCATGCGCGGCCTGGGCGGCCGTTTCGGCGAGCTCGCGCTTCTCGTTCTCGCGCAGTTTCTCGCGCCGATGGGATTCGAGCGCTTCGGCCTCCAGCAACTCGCGTTCGATGCCGGAGGTTTTGAAGACCTGGACCGCGCGCGCCATGGCGCCGATCTCGTCCCCGCGCGCCAAGACCGGCACCTGCACGCCCCAATCGCGCGTCGCCAAGCGATTCATGATCGCGGTCAAGGATTCGAGCGGCCGGATCACGCGCCATTCGAGCGCCAAAAACGCGATGGCCGCCGCCGCCAAGACCAGCGCGAAAATGATCGACGCCACAATCACGCCGTCGTCGGCGCGTTCCACGGCCAGATCGGCCTGGGCGCGCGCGGTCTGCGAGGCGACGGCCGTCATGTTCAACACCGCCTCGATCCCCAGCGTCGCGGCGTCGAACCATTGCGTCGCGTCCAACGGATAGGCTTGGCCCGTACGCCCGGCCAGGATCGCCGCGTCGCGCGGATGCTGGAACTCGGCGGCGAAGATCAGGCGCATCGTCGCGATATCGGCCGTCACGTTCGATGCGATCAGCCGGTTGCGCAGCAGATTGTTGATCTGCCCGTTGGCGCGCAAAATGGCGCCGTCGAGCAGATCGAGATCCTGGATCGTGCGCAGCATCAGCGGTTCGTCGCGCGCGATATGCGCGCCGATGATCGCGCGTTGGCGGCCGGCGAATTCGCTGATCGCCCATAACTCGTTCTTCAGCGGCACGAAGCCGTTCAACACGGGCTGGGCCGACAAGGCGCCGAAATCGAGCGCCAACCGCAGCGCATTGGCGCGGTCGATGGCGCCCGTCGCTTCGTAAAACCAGGCGTCGACGCGCTCGCGCGGCCGATCGCGCGCCGGCAGGCCCATCAGCCCGTCCGCTTCCTCGCGCGCGCGCAGAAGGCTTTCATGCGCGGCCTCGGCCTCGTCGCGCGCCAACATCCAATCGGGTTGCGACGGCATCGCGCGCAGCTTGACCAGCGCTTCGGCGAAGGCCGTATCGCCCGCCACGCGCGCCACGTCGATCCCGTCGCGCGTCAGTTTGGGGATCGGATCGGGCCGGTTGAGGGCGACGGCGACCATTCCGCGTTCGCGCGCGCGCGCGGCCGTCGCCTCGATCAACAGATCGGAAATCGCGTTGCTCCGCTTGGCCAGCTGCGCCACTTCGCGCGCGCGGACGGCATCGAGCGACATGTCGATCGCGAACCACAGCGCGATCGCCGTATTGACGCCCAGCAGCGTGAGAAGCGTGAAGCGAAGACTGGCCGAAAATCTCATGCGCCATCTCCGTGCCGCCCGGTTCGGCGGCGATCGATGACCGACCTGCTTGAGTTTTCGCGCGGACGGGGCGTCATTCGTTCTCCGGCGATCACACGTAAGTTCGAGTATCGAATTACACAATCTACTACGTATTTCGCTCGATCCTGGATTTCCCATATTAACAAGTCGTAAAGAATCTTTCCGCTTTTCCGCGGATCACGCATACGGACAAAACATCACAGCAAAGTATGCGGAAATACGATATCCGGTCGCTATTCGGCATGCGGCGGTCGCGCGCCGCACCAAATAATCTATCGTTGTAGGTATATTAGTTCTTTGGTTTCACGCCGGCTTGGACCAGCATTTCGGCGAGGCGATAGACGGAAATCGCCTGATCGCGCGCCGCGCGATACAGCATCAAATCCTCGGGCTCGATCGTGTCGTTGCGAAGCGCGAACACGTCCGTTTCGTACCAGAACATCTCGTATCCGCCATGATGCAGCGCTTCGCGAATGGCGACGCGCTCGGGCTCGGTGATGTGAATGACTTCGATTTCAACGAAAGACGGGCGCCAACCCAGCGCCCACCATGCCTGGAACAGTACGAAATCGTAGCCTTCGGTGTCGGTCATCAACACGTCGGGCGGTGTGAAATCCGGCTCGGCCGCATATTCCGCGATCGGCAGGCAATCGACCTCGACCGCCACCATTTCCTTCTCGACGTGTTGGAACTCCGCCATCAGCATATGGCGCTGGATGATCTCGGGCCGGAACGAGGCCAAAACCGAGGTCGACGGCACGTTATAAAAGGTCCGTTTGCCGCCCGGCGCGTCGGCGACGATCGCGACATTGCGCGGCGTGGCGCCCGGCCGATCGGCGTAGTTGGCCTTCAACGCGGCAAAAGGCACGGGCAACGGTTCGAACAACGTGCCGCGCCATTTGGCATGGCCGGTATATTTGTAAAGCGGATCGCCCTTGGTGCCGTCATTGGCGCCGATGACGAGGTAACGGATTTCCGGCCGCGCCTTGGTCAGCTTGACCAAATACGCATCGCGCACCGCGTTGAACGCCTGATGATGATCCATGGTGCGATGCTAAAGCCGCACCTCGCGTCGCGGCAATGGTCAAGCGGCGCATCCGATCGAGGCGCGCGCCTTTCGATTCTCTTTCGGCCCCCGCTTTTTAATAAATTTGTTTCTTTCCGGCTTTGTCCGTTCGCCCGCTGCAAATGCGTATCGTGCGCCAGCGGTTGTTTCCCTCGGAACGATATTTCCAAAAAAAATTTCAAACGCACATCGGAAAGGACGAAACACGGGCGGAAATTTAATTCGACCTTCAGCCGGTCGTGGGAAACATCGTCGCGATCGGGACATCTCCCTCGGGATGCTTCGATCGCGATGCCACGATCCACCGGCGATTCCAAGCCTTGGCTCTGGGCTCCATGTCTCAATATGAAAGGCCGGGCTATGTCCTATTTCTCGAACATCAGCATACTGAAAAAAATTCTCGTATGCTTTTCCTTCTTGATCGCCATCGCGCTGACGACGAACACGGTCGTCTATACGAAGAACGCCTATATCGAGAAGACGGTGGGCTGGACGACGCACACCTATAACGTGCTCGAAACGATGGATGCCGCGATGGCGTCCATGGTCGATCAGGAGACCGGCGTGCGCGGTTATCTTCTGGCCGGCGAAGACGGGTTTCTCGATCCGTATCGCAACGGCGGCAAGGCTTTCGCCGAAGCGTTCGCCAAGGTGAAGGCGCTGACATCGGATAATGCCGCGCAGCAGGCGCGGCTCGACGAGATGGGGCGCCTCGCGGCGACCTGGCGTAACGACGTCGCCGAGAAAGAGATCGCGTTGATGTCGAAGCGCGAGACGCAGCAGGAAGCCCGTGCGATGGAAATCTCCGGCGCCGGCAAGGCATCGATGGACGCGCTGCGCGCCAAAGTGGCCGAGATCAAAGCGGTCGAAGCCAAGCTTCTCGTCACGCGTTCGGCCGATCAGAAGGACGCCTTCGAAGTCAGTAGCCTCACGACGATCCTGGGCGGCGTGTTCTCGATTTTGGTGGCCGTCCTTATGGGATTCGTCCTGACGCAATCGATTTCGCGGCCGATCGTGCAAAGCCGCGATGCGATGAAAAAGCTGTCGGACGGCGACACCTCGGTCGAGATTCCCGGCTTAGACCGCAAGGACGAAATCGGATCGATGGCGCAGGCGGTCGGCGTGTTCAAAGAAAACATGATCGCGGCCGAAGGAATGCGCCGCGAGCAGGAGGAAATGAAGGCGCGCGCCGAAGCCGACAAGAAAGCCGCGATGATGGCCTTGGCCGGCGATTTGGAGACCAGCGTCGGCCGCGTCGTCACCGCCGTTTCGCTTTCGGCCACGCAGATGCAGGATTCCGCGAACAGCATGTCCGCGACGGCCGAAGATACCAGCCGCCGCGCGACGATGGTGGCCGCGGCGTCGGAACAGGCGTCGACGAACGTCCAAACGGTGGCCGCCGCGTCGGAAGAATTGTCGTCCGCGATCTCCGAGATTTCGCGCCAAATCGCGGAATCGAGCCGGATCACGAGCCAAGCGGTCGACGACGTTCAACACACGAGCAAGACCGTCGAAGCGTTGAGCCAAGCGGCGCAGAAGATCGGCACCGTCGTTCAACTCATCTCCGACATCGCGTCGCAGACCAACCTGCTGGCCCTCAACGCCACGATCGAGGCGGCGCGCGCGGGCGATGCGGGCAAGGGATTCGCCGTGGTCGCTTCGGAGGTGAAGAACCTGGCGAGCCAAACCGCGAAGGCGACCGACGAGATCAGCGGCCAGATCGCCGAGATCCAGACCGCGACGGGCGCTTCGGTCGACGCGATGCGGGGTATCGGCGAGACGATCGCCAAAATGAACCAGATCTCCACCGGCATCGCGTCGGCGATCGAGGAGCAAGGTGCCGCGACGCAGGAAATCGCGCGCAACGTCCAACAAGCGGCGGCGGGAACCGGCGAAGTCTCGTCCAATATCGCGGGCGTGACGCAAGCCGCCGGCGAAACCGGCGGCGCGGCCAGAATCGTCAAGGAAGCGGCGGCCGCCCTGGGCGGGCAGTCGGACGATCTGCGCAAGGCGGTCGACGTATTCCTTGTTCAGGTCCGCGCGGCCTGATATCGGCCCGCAGACGGAAAATCGATCGCCGAAGTATGGATCGCGCAGTCCCGCCCCGGCCGTTCAACCGGCTTGGGCGGGGGGCGCGATCGGCGCGTGCGGCACCTACCGCGACGCGTTCAGCAAAGGACCGTCCGTTCGATTAGATCGCGGAAGGCCGGCGCCATCCGCCGTTCGTCGGCGAGCCGCGTGAAGTTGGTTTCGACCTGCACGCGTAAACCTTCGGGGTCCGCCATCATGGCCCATACGCCGTCGACGAAATCGGCGGGGGCGAAGGCGTTGCAATAGTCGATCAGATCGTGGCTGCCGGCTTCGCCGCGTTCGATCGCCAATGCGACCTTATAGAGAATGCTCTGCACGACGCGCTGCGGATTGACGAAGCGGATATGCGCGTTGGTGCGATGCGGCGCCACGTGAAGCCGCGCGCGACTTAGATAATTGTCGCGGCACCAGCCGGCCAGCGGATGCCCGACATGCTGAACGATGCCGACGCGTCTTTCGATGCGCTTCAAGATTTCGGCACGGCGCTCCGTCAACGGGCCGGTCGCGATCATCGGAATATCGCGGCCGTCCCAATCGATCGGGTAGCGCGGCATCAAACGTTCGCTGAAGCCGAACGCGACCCGGCCCGTGCGCGCGTTGTGGCGGCTGCAGAACGCGATCGACGTTTCCAGCAGGCACCAAACGAAGGACGCATTCTCGATCTGGGCGACGTAATCGCGGCCGATTTTATAGGGCATCCCGCCATTCTCGAACCCGGACCAGCCGAACGCGCCGTCGTCGGCGATCTCCTCCGTCACGACCAAGCCGTACGGAATCCGGTTCGAGATCAGATAGTCGAGCAATTCCGGCTGCAGGCGATCGATGAAGATATGGAAACGATTCGGATAGAACCGGTTTTGCGAGAACCTGACGACATGACCGGCATCGGCGATCCCGGCCATGAACAGATCGACCAGATCCTGCGGCGCGGTCATGTCGCCGCCGAAATTGACGGTCGATATTTCGAACTCGGGAGAGATCGTCATATCTTTAAGATCGCCCGTTAGAGGTATCTTCGGAACTCTACCTAAACGGATTCTTGATAACGGTCTGTAGTATATAGATTGTCCTAATGACCGTACAATCTGGGCGATCAATAGCGATCGCCGTCCGCGATGCGGAACGACGATCCTGCGAAACCGAAACGGGAAAAGAAGCGCCTTGGTGAGCGCGCCGGGACTCGAACCCGGAGCCCCAACATTAAAAGTGTCGTGCTCTACCGATTGAGCTACGCGCTCAGACCAAGGCGGCGGGAAACTAGGGCTTCGACGGCCCCGGGTCAACCTCGCCGTCGTGCTTATTTTCGAATATGCATCAAATGCTTATACGGCGGGCATGGCGTCCGACGCCGCGACGAAATTCCGATAGCGTTCGGCCGCGTTGGTCAGGTGCCGGCGCATCGCCCGGCGCGCCGAGTCGCCGTCGCGCGCCTGGATCG
The DNA here is from genome assembly GCA_965228135.1 of Tagaea sp. GTDB lineage: Bacteria > Pseudomonadota > Alphaproteobacteria > CACIAM-22H2 > CACIAM-22H2 > Tagaea. Next base: position 521,848 of record OZ245798.1, on the reverse strand, counting down.
CGTCGGCGATGGCGCGATGCTCGTCGCGGATGCGTTTGAGATAGGCCGCCTGCCCCGCCGCCGTCATCCGCCAGACCTTTTCGTCGCGCCGCGGAATGACGAAACTGCCCATCATGCGCAGCAATTCGGGGAAATGCGGATTGCCGGTCGCGCGCGCGATCTCGGCATGGAAGGCGAAATCCTCCTCGGCCGCCGAGCGACCGGAATCGATCGCGCGCTCGAACGCCCGGTGCGCGTCCGCGATCGCTTGAAGGGCCGGCGCCGCGGCGCGCTGGCAGGCAAGCCCCGCCGCCTCCGTTTCCAGCGCTAAACGCAATTCCAACGCGTTGATCGCGGAATCGAGCGAGCGCAGCAATTCGGGATCGAGATGGAATTCGTCGCGCGGCGCTTGCGACACGAAGGCACCCGAGCCTTGGCGCGTGGTGACGAGGCCGCGCGCCTTCAATGCCGCGACCGCTTCGCGCACCACGGTGCGGCTGACCTTCATGCCTTCGACCAATTCGCGTTCGGTCGGCAAACGCTGGCCCGCCGGCCAGCGCCCGCTGGCGATTTCGCCCATCAGGCGATCGACCACCTCTTTCGTCAGGCTGCGGCCGGGTCGCACGGGCGTCATCATGCCCGTCGAATCCGCCTTGACCGGTGCGGTCGGCGAAACGGTGCTGGACTTTTGTTGTCGGGTCATCGTACAAATTTTTAGCACGAAGTGCCGGTCCGCCGCAAACGACGGTCCGGTGCGGACAAAAGTACGACGTAACCAATACGCGACACGTGCTCGATAACCGGCCGGCGGGATCAACCCGCCCGGTCACAGGGAGGAGATCCGAATATGAAACGCCGCCAATTCATGACGGCCGCCGCAGCGTCGGCGATCGTCGCCACTTCCGGCGCGGTCCGCGCGCAATCCAAGCTTGTTCTGAAGGCGACCGACGTCCATCCGCTCGGCTATCCGACGGTCGAAGCCGTGGTGCGCATGGGCAAGAAGCTCGAAGCTGCCACCAACGGCCGTATCTCGCTCGAGATGTATCCCTCGATGCAGCTCGGCGGCGAAAAGGAAATGATCGAGCAGGCGCAAGTCGGCGCCTTGCACATCGCGCGCATCTCGGTCGGCCCGATGGGGCCGCTGGTGCCGGAGATGAACGTCTTCAACCTGCCCTTCGTGTTCCGCAGTGCCGCGCATATGGAAAAGGTGATCGACGGCCCGATCGGCCAGGAGATCATGCAGAAGCTGACCGACCATCCCACGGCCAATCTGATCGGCCTGTGCTGGATGAACGCCGGGACCCGCTCGGTCTACAACTCCAAGCGCCCGATCACCCAGGTCGCGGACCTCAAGGGCCTCAAGATCCGCATGATGGGCAATCCGCTGTTCGTCGACACGATGAACGCGTTGGGCGGCAACGGCGTGGCGATGGGCTTCGACCAACTGATCAACGCCATGCAGACCGGCGTCGTCGACGGCGCCGAGAACAACGAACCCAGCTACGACAGCGGCCAGCATTATCGCTACGCCAAGTACTTCTCGAAGACCGATCACCTGATGATTCCGGAGATCCTGGTCTTTTCGAAGCGCCAGTGGAACGCGATGTCGGCCGACGACCGCGCCTTGGTCGGACGCATGGCCAAGGAAGCCCAGTTGGAACAGCGCGCGCTGTGGTACGAGGCCGAGAAGGAAGCGGTGCGCAAGATGGTCGCCGCCGGCGTCGTGATGAACGACGTGCCGAACAAGAAGGAGTTCCAGGATGCGGTGCGTCCCGTGTGGGACAAATATGCCGGTCAGCATAAGGCGCTGATCGACCGTATCCAGGCCGTCAATTAAGCACATCGACGGGACGAAGGTCCGGCGGCCCCAGCGCCGCCGGACCGATCCCTGCCCGATCCTCCTTCGAATACCGGCAGTCAACGATGCGTGAAACCTATTTCCGCGCGATGGACGCGATGCACCGGGCGTGCGTGTTTATCGCCGGCGTCGCCCTTATCGTCATCACCTTGATCATCCCGTGGGGCGTGTTCACGCGTTACGTGCTCAACAGCGCGTCGTCCTGGCCCGAGCCGCTGGCCATTTTGATGATGATCTGGCTGTCGTTCCTGTCGGCGCTGATCTGCTATCGCGAGCATCGGCATATCGGCGTCAACATGGTCCCCGATCTGCTGCGCGGGCGCGCCAAGTATTTCCTCGGCCTTGCGGTCGAGCTTTGCATGCTGACGACCGGGCTGTTCCTGCTCTGGTACGGCGTCAAGCTGGTGCAGACGACTTGGTATCAAAGCATCGCCGAATTCCCGATCGTATCGGTCGGCGTTTCCTATCTGCCCGTGCCGATCGCGGGTGCGGCCACGGCGCTGCTGGTGGTCGAGCGCGTGATGAAGGGCGATTTCTTCCCCGCGATCGAGGTCGAGGACGACCCGCGCGAAACCGTTTCGACCGAATAACACCGGGGACCGCACAACATGGACGCGCTCGTATTGCTCGGCGGCTTCGTCGTTTTTTGTTTCATGGGCGTGCCGGTCGCCTATGCGCTCGGCCTGTCGGCCATCTGCGCCGCGCTCTGGATGGATATTCCGCTGGAAGCCATCGCGCTGAAAACGTCCGACGGCATGGACGATTTCCCCCTCCTCGCCATCCCGTTCTTCATCCTGGCGGGCGCCATCATGGCCGAAGGCGGCATGGCGGCGCGCATCGTCAATCTCGCCAAGATCTTCGTGGGTTTCATCCGCGGCGGCCTGGCGCTGGTGAACATCCTGGCGTCCACGATGTTCGGCTGCATTTCCGGTTCGTCCGTCGCCGATACCGCGTCGATCGGGTCGGTGATGATCCCGCAGATGGTCAAGCAAGGCTATCCGCGGCTTTTTGCCGTGAACGTCACGATCTCGGGCGCGTTGCAGCCGCTGCTAATCCCGCCCTCGCATAACATGGTGATCTATTCGCTGGCCGCCGGCGGCACGGTCTCGGTCGCGCATCTGTTCATGGCGGGGATCATTCCAGGCCTGCTGCTCGGCGCGTCGCTGATGATCCTGTGCCTCATCATCGCCCATCGTGGCAATTACCCGAAAGGCGAGGTCATTTCGCTGCGCCAGGCGGGCCGCATCGCCTACGAAGCCGTGTGGGGCCTCGTGACCATGATCATCATTCTGGGCGGCATCCTGTCGGGTATCTTCACGCCCACGGAATCGGCGGCCGTCGCTTGCATCTGGGCGTTCCTGGTCACCGTCTTCATCTATCGCGACTACCAAGTCCGCGAATTGCCGCACCTGATCGGCCGCGTCGTGCGTACCGTCGGCATGGTCATGATCATGATCGGCTTCTCGGTCGCCTTCGCCTATATGATGACGCTGATGCGCATTCCCGCGAAGGCGACGGAATTCTTCGTCGCGATCTCGTCGGACAAGTACACGTTCCTGTTCTACATCAACGTGCTGCTGCTGGTGCTGGGCACGTTCATGGACCTGGCGCCGATGCTGCTGATCTGCACGCCGATCTTCCTGCCGATCATCGCGAAATTCGGCATCGATCCCGTGCATTTCGGGATCATCATGATCTTCAATCTCGGGATCGGGTTGATCACGCCGCCGGTCGGGCCCACGCTGGCCGTGGGCTGCGCCATCGGCAAAGTATCGATGGAGCAAGTCTCCAAATCGATCATGGTCTTCTACGTGCCCATGCTGATCGTGCTTGGGCTCGTGACCTATATTCCGGCGTTGACGCTGTGGCTGCCGAAGGTGTTGTTGGGGCCCTAAAGCGGCGCGCGCGGGGCCAAGGTCGGGATCGTCGGCGTTTCGGCGTCGATCGGCTGGCCCGCGAGTTTCGCGCGCACGGCCGCGACGGTCCGCGGCGACACGAAATGCGAGATATCGCCGCCCAGGCGCGCCACTTCCTTGACGAAGCGCGAGGAGATGAATTGCTGGCTTTCCGAAGCCATCAAGAACACCGTCTCGACTTCCGGCCCCAGGCGTTTGTTCATCCCGGCCATCTGGAACTCGTATTCGAAATCCGAAACGGCGCGTAAGCCCCGCAGAATGATCTTGGCACCCATCTTCTCGGCGAACTGCATCAGCAGGCTTTCGAAGGGCACCACGTCGATGCGCGCGGCTTCGGAGAGCGGCAGCGCCGCGACCTCGCGCTTCACCAGCGCCACGCGCTCGTCCAGCGTGAACAGCGGGCCCTTGCCCGGATTGACCGCCACGCCGACGATCAAACGATCGACCAGCGCGGTGCCACGATGGATGATGTCGAGATGGCCGTTGGTCGCCGGATCGAACGTGCCGGGATAGATCCCGATGCGCTTGCTCATTTGCCGTCGCTCCCCTCGGCACTCCCGTCGGCTTCGCTCGCCGCTTCGGGCGCCGTCGCGTCGCCATTCGCTTCGTCGCCGCCCAGATCGCCCAGGCGTGCCACGGAAACCACGCGCTCGCCCTCGCCCACCCGGAACACGGTGACGCCCTGGGTTTGGCGGCGCGCGATGCGGATATCGTCGATCGGCGTGCGGATCAGCGTGCCGGCGTCCGACACGATCATCAATTGATCGCCCTCGGCGACCGGGAAGGACGCGACGACGTCGCCGTTCTTCTCGGTCAATTCGATATTCGCGATGCCCGAGCCGCCGCGCCCGGTCTGGCGGTATTCGTAGGACGAGCTGCGCTTGCCGAAACCCTTGCTGGTGATCGCCAGCAGGAATTCCTCGGCCGCCGCGAGTTCGGCGTAGCGCTCTTCGCTGAGCGTCACGGCTTGCGCGGCTGCGGCTTCGCCGTCGTCGGGCGTCACGGTCTCTGCCGTATCGTCCGACGTGCCGCGGCGCGCGCGCGCCATTTTGAGATAGGCCTCGCGCTCGGCCGTATCGAGTTCGATATGGCGCAGCATCGTCATCGAAATGATTTCGTCGCCCGACGCCAGTTTCTGGCCGCGCACGCCGGTCGAATTGCGGCTGGCGAAGACGCGCACGTCCGTCACCGGGAAGCGAATGCACTTGCCCAAGCGCGTGGCGAGCACAACGTCGTGGCGGTCGGTGCAAGGCTGCACCGCGACCAGGCGTTCGCCGTCTTCCTCCAGCTTCATGGCGATCTTGCCCTTCGCCATGATGTTCTCGAAATCCGACAACGCGTTGCGCCGCACATTGCCCGCCGACGTGGCGAACATGATGTTGAGGCTGCTCCACAAAGTTTCGTCGCGCGGCAAGGGCAGCACGGTCGCGATCGTTTCGCCATCGGCCAGCGGCAGCAACTGCACCATCGGCTTGCCGCGCGCTTGCGGGTTGCCCAGCGGCAGGCGATGGCATTTCAGCCGGAAAACAAGGCCCTTATTCGTGAAGAACAGCACCGGGTCGTGCGTGTTCGCCACGAAGACCTGGCTGACGAAATCCTCTTCGCGCGTCGCCATGCCGGCACGGCCCTTGCCGCCGCGACGCTGCGCGCGATAGGCCGACAACGGCGTGCGCTTGATATAGCCGGCATGGGTGACCGTCACGACCATGTCTTCGGGCGCGATCAGGTCTTCGATATCCTGGTCGCCGTCGCCTTCTTCGAAGGTCGTGCGGCGCTTGTCGGCGAATTCCTCGCGGATCGCGATCAGCTCGGCCTTGAGGATCGAATAGAGACGCTCGCGCGAGGCGAGGATGTCGAGGAAATCGGCGATCTTGTCGACGATGTCCTTCAATTCGCCGAGGATCTTGTCGCGCTCCAACCCCGTCAGGCGTTGCAGGCGCAATTCCAGGATCGCGCGGGCCTGTTCTTCCGACAGCTTGTACTTGCCGTCGACCACGCCGCGCCCCGGCTCGCCGACCATTTCGATATAGGACGCGATATCCGCGACCGGCCAGTCGCGCTCCAACAGGCGTTCGCGCGCCACGACCGGATCGGGCGATTTGCGGATCAGCTCGATCACCGGATCGAGATTGACGACCGCGACCGCAAGACCGATCAAGATATGCGCGCGCTTGCGCGCCTCGCGCAGTTCGAAGCGGGTGCGGCGCGTGATGACTTCTTCGCGGAATTCGACGAAGGCCTGGATCAGCTCCTTGAGGCCCATCAGCTCCGGCTTGCCCCGGTTGAGGGCGAGCATGTTGAAGCTGAAGCTGGTCTGGAGGCCCGTGTATTTGTAGAGCTGGTTGAGCACGATCTCCGCATTCGCGTCGCGCTTCAGCTCGATCACCACGCGCACGCCGTCGCGATCGGATTCGTCGCGCAGATCGGAAATGCCTTCGATGATCTTCTCGTTCACGCATTCGGCGATGCGCTCCAGCAGACGCGCCTTGTTCTGCTGGTAGGGAATTTCGGTGAAGACGATCGCCTCGCGATCCTTGCGGATTTCCTCCACGCTCGCGCGGCCGCGCACGATGACCGAGCCGCGGCCGGTGCGATAGGCTTCGCGAATACCGCCGCGCCCCAGCACGATGCCGCCGGTCGGGAAATCCGGACCGGGAACGAGTTCGATCAGCTTGTCGAGCGAGATCGCCGGATCGGCGAGATAGGCGCAGCACGCGTCGATCACTTCGCCCAGATTATGCGGCGGGATATTCGTCGCCATGCCGACGGCGATGCCCGAGCCGCCATTGACCAGCAAATTCGGGAACACGGCCGGGACGACCGTGGGTTCCTGCGAGCTGTCGTCGTAGTTGGGCTGGAAGTCGACGGTGTCCTTCTCGAGATCCGCCAGCATCAGCGACGCGACCTTGGTGAGGCGCGCTTCGGTGTAGCGCATCGCCGCCGCCGGATCGCCGTCCATCGAGCCGAAATTGCCCTGGCCATCGATCAGCATCAGCCGCATCGAGAAATCCTGGGCCATGCGGACCATGGATTCGTAAATCGCGCTGTCGCCGTGCGGGTGATATTTACCCATCACGTCGCCGACGACGCGGGCCGATTTGCGATACGGGCGGTTCCAGTCGTAGCCCGCCTCCTGCATCGCGAACAGGATGCGCCGATGCACGGGTTTCAAACCGTCGCGCGCGTCGGGCAAAGCGCGGCTCACGATCACGCTCATCGCGTAATCGAGATAGCTGCGCTTCATCTCGTCTTCGATCGAGACGGGCGAAATATCGGTCGGGCCGGGAACGTTGGGAGGCGCTGTTTCGGTCACGGGCCAGTCTACAAAACGAGGGCGAAAACGAGCGTTGAGTCTAGCAATCGCAACATGCGCTCACAACGTCGAAAACCGGCGTGTAACATGCTGAAAAACAGCGCGAATTCGGAAGCCGATTGGGGATAAAAACAAGGCCCCGATTGCGCTGCAATCGAGGCCCGTTTTCGATTCGGCAAAGCCGGTCTCAGGTCTTCGGGCGGTCGCTCACCAGAATGCCCGCATGGCCCCAATTTTCGCGCGTCACTTCGTCGATCACGATATGCGTGTTCTGCGGGTTCTTACCCAGCACGCGCACCAGCGTATCGGTGAATTCGCGCACGATTTGCGACTTCTGTTCCTTCGTCGCACCGGCGGTCATCTTGATATTGATGAAGGGCATGGCGAGCGCTCAGAACGGCCAAACTTAAAACGGGATATCGTCGTCGATCGGGCCCGACGGCTTGCGCGAACCGCCGCCGCCACCCGACGAACGGCCGCCGCCGCCGCCATTGCCGCCGCCGCCCCCGCCGTAATCGTCGCCGTAATCGTCACCGCCGCCGGCACCGCCACCCCCGCCGCCGCCGCCGCCGCCCTTGCCGTCGAGCATCGTCAGCTCGCCACGGAAGCGCTGCAACACGACTTCGGTCGAGTATTTCTCGGCACCCGACTGGTCGGTCCATTTACGGGTCTGGAGCGCGCCTTCCACATAGACCTTGGAGCCCTTCTTCAAGAAGCGCTCGGCGACTTCGCCGAGTTTCTCGTTGAAGATCACCACGCGGTGCCATTCGGTCTTTTCCTGGCGCTCGCCGGAATTCTTGTCGCGCCAGGTTTCCGACGTGGCGATCGACAGGTTCACGACCTTGCCGCCGTTGTTCATCGAGCGCACTTCGGGATCGCGCCCGAGATTGCCGATGAGAATGACTTTGTTGACGGATCCGGCCATGTGCGACTCCCCACTAGAACGAAGCGGGAAATTGCACTCGCCGCCGTATCAGTGCAAGCCCCAATACCCGCGATCGAGCATGCCGCGCACATCGTGCCGCCGCTCGGCCGGAAAAAGCTCGGAAATCCGGGCTTCCAGGGCGCGCAAACGCGGGGCGAGATCGTCGAGTGCGCGCCAATCGGCCGTCGCGTCCGGCCCGTTCTCGGCGATCAGCGTGGCAAGCTTGGCGTCGCCGGGCGCGTAGATCGTCAGAAAGAAATGGCTCGGCACCGCCACGCCCGCCCCGATCCGGCGCGCATCGACATGCTCGTCGAAAACCGTGCCGACGATCACCCGAACCTCGCCGGTTTCCTTGGCCCGTTCGCGCACCCAGGCCTCAACCTGCGCCCACAGCCCGCGATTATGGTTGGGGTTCTGTGCCGCGACATTGCTGTACCAATAGCTCGCGATCTTGGCGCCCGGCGACAACCGCCCCGCCACGGCCGAGGGCACCAAATGCCCGCGATCGAAGCCCGAGCGGCGGAAATCGGCGTCGCGCGCCTGCAAATCCTTCGGCAGATCGGGATCGGGCGAAAAATCCGCCAAACGCCCCGGCGAGCCCGCCAAAGCCTGGGCCCGGGTCAGCGAATAGCCCGCCCAGGCGGGTGCACGGCGCGCGGGCGCAAAAGCGACGGCGAAGGAGGCACCGTCGCGTCCCGGCCGGCAGGATTCGATCGTATCGAGACGCTCGACCGGCGGCGTTTGGGCCGCGAAAACCTCGCGGCAGCCCGCGAAACGCGGCGGTTCCGCCGCGACCGGTGCCGCCAGGCAAATACTAAAAAGAGAGAAAGTAAGTAAACGCATTCCCGTTAAATAACAGGTTTCGGGGCGAAAGAAAACGATCCACAGCGCCGATCGTGCCCGTCGAAAACAAGCGACCCCCGCCCTATATTCCGACCATGTCCACAAAATCAGCATCGGGTACGGCGCTCGGCGCCTTGTTCGAAGGCCCGCGCATCGCCGTCCGGGGTGCACGCGAGCACAATCTCAAAGGCGTCGACGTCGATCTGCCGCGCGACTCGTTGGTCGTCATCACCGGCCTGTCGGGCTCGGGCAAATCCTCGCTCGCTTTCGACACGATCTATGCCGAGGGCCAGCGCCGCTACGTCGAAAGCCTATCGGCCTATGCGCGCCAGTTCCTGGAGCTCATGAGCAAGCCGGACGTCGATTCAATCGACGGCTTGTCGCCCGCCATTTCGATCGAGCAGAAGACGACCAGCCGCAATCCGCGCTCGACCGTCGGCACGGTCACCGAGATCTACGATTATCTGCGCCTCTTGTTCGCGCGCGTGGGCGTGCCCTACTCGCCCGCGACCGGCTTGCCGATCGAAAGCCAGACCGTCACGCAGATGGTCGACCGCATCCTGGCGATGCCCGACGGCACGCGGCTTTATCTGCTCGCCCCCGTCGTGCGCGGCCGGAAGGGCGAGTACCGCAAGGAACTCGCCGAGTATCAGAAGAAGGGTTTCCAGCGCGCCAAGGTCGACGGCAAGCTTTACGAGATCGACTCTGTCCCCGCCCTCGACAAGAAGCGCAAACACGATATCGAAATCGTCGTCGATCGTCTGGTCGTGAAACCCGATCTGGGGCCGCGTCTGGCGGATTCGATCGAAACCGCGTTGGGCCTCGCCGACGGTTTGCTGTTCGCCGAGAACGCCGACAACGGCGAGCGCACGGTGTTCAGTTCCAAATTCGCCTGCCCGGTTTCCGGCTTCACGATTGCGGAGATCGAGCCGCGGCTTTTCTCGTTCAACAATCCCTTCGGCGCGTGCCCGGCCTGTGATGGGCTCGGCGAAAAACAATATTTCGATCCCGAACTCGTGGCGCCCAACGGCTTGCTGTCGCTCAATGGCGGCGTGATCGCGCCCTGGGCGTCCGACAGCAACAAATATTACGCGCAAACACTGGCGAGCCTCGCCAAGCATCTGAAGATCGATCTCGATACGCCGTGGGAAAAACTCCCCGCCAAAGCGCGCAGCGTCATCCTGCACGGCTCGGGCGACGAGCCGGTGACGATGGTCTATTCCGACGGCTTGCGCGACTACAAGACGACCAAGCCGTTCGAAGGCGTCGTGCCGAATTTGGAACGCCGCTATCGCGAGACCGACAGCGCCTGGACGAAGGAAGAACTGTCGCGCTTCCAATCAGCGCGGCCGTGCGAGGCGTGCGGCGGCCATCGTCTGAAGCCCGAAGCGCTCGCCGTGAAAATCGGCGGCCTGCATATCAGCGAAGTCTGCCAATTCGCGATCGACGAAGCCGCCACTTGGTTCAAGAAGCTGACGCCGCAACTCACCAAGAAGCAGAACGAGATCGCGGTTCGTATCTTGAAAGAGATCAACGCGCGGCTCGGCTTCCTCGTCGATGTCGGTCTCGAATATCTCACCCTCGCCCGCGCCTCGGGCACGCTATCGGGCGGCGAAAGCCAGCGCATTCGCTTGGCGTCGCAAATCGGCTCGGGCCTCACCGGCGTTCTCTACGTGCTCGACGAGCCCTCGATCGGCTTGCACCAGCGCGACAATGACCGCTTGCTCGAAACCCTGAAGCGGCTACGCGATCTCGGCAACACGGTGATCGTCGTCGAACACGACGAGGATGCGATCCGCGTCGCCGATTGGGTCGTCGATATGGGCCCGGGGGCCGGCGTGCATGGCGGCAAGATCATCGCGCAAGGCACGCCCGCCCAGATCATAGCCAATCCCAACAGCACCACGGGCCGCTATCTCGCCGGGTTCGACCAGATCGCGATCCCCAAGCAGCGCCGCGCGGGCCATAAAGGCCAGAAGCTGACGGTCAAAGGCGCCAAGGCCAACAACCTCAAAAACGTCTCGGTCGAATTGCCACTCGGCACGTTCGTCTGCGTCACCGGCGTTTCGGGCGGGGGCAAGTCGACGCTGGTGATCGAAACGCTCTACAAGGCGCTCGCGCGCCGCTTGATGGGGGCGCGCGAAATCGCCGGCGAACACGACACGATCCTGGGCATCGATCATCTCGACAAGGTGATCGATATCGACCAATCGCCGATCGGCCGCACGCCGCGCTCGAACCCCGCGACCTATACCGGCGCGTTCACGCCGATCCGCGATTGGTTCGCCGGTCTGCCGGAAGCCAAAGCGCGCGGTTACGGGCCGGGGCGCTTCTCGTTCAACGTCAAAGGCGGGCGTTGCGAAGCCTGCCAGGGCGACGGCGTGATCAAGATCGAGATGCACTTCCTGCCCGACGTCTACGTCACTTGCGACGCGTGTCACGGCAAGCGCTACAACCGTGAAACGCTGGAGATCAAGTATCGCGACAAGTCGATTGCCGACGTTCTGGAGATGACGGTCGAAGAAGCCGCCGGTTTCTTCGCGGCCGTCCCGGCGATCCGCGAGAAGATGGATACGCTGGTCAAGGTCGGCCTTGGCTATATCCATGTCGGCCAGCAGGCGACGACGCTGTCGGGCGGCGAAGCGCAGCGCGTGAAACTCGCCAAGGAGCTGTCGCGCCGCTCGACCGGCAAGACGCTCTATATCCTCGACGAGCCGACGACCGGCTTGCATTTCGAAGACGTGCGCAAGCTGCTCGAAGTGCTGCACGCCCTCGTCGATCAGGGCAACACGATCGTCGTCATCGAACACAATCTCGAGGTCGTGAAGACCGCCGATTGGGTGATCGATCTGGGCCCCGAGGGTGGCGGCAAAGGCGGGCGCATCGTCGCCGCCGGCACGCCCGAAGACGTCGCCAAGGCGAAGGAATCCTTCACCGGAAAATACTTGGCACCCTATCTCGCGCGCGGCGGCATGGCGAAGAAACGGGCTTAGCGCTGAACCGGCGGGCCTTCGGGCCGGTTATAGGGATCTTCGGGATCGACCGGTTCGCCGGGCAGCGATGGCGACGGTTTCCAATTGCGCACGCGCAGCATCGCCGCCTGGATATCGACGTCGATCATGTTGCGGTTCAATTGGTCGCGCAAAGCCTGCGCTTCGGCCTTGATCGCGGGGCCGCCGCGTTGGATCGCCATGGTCAGTTGGAAATAGGCGTTGATGCGGTAATCGACACCCATGTCGCGGCCGAAGCCGATCTGCGCCAAGCGAAACATCGCCCCCGGATGGCCGCGCGCGGCGGCGAGCCCATACCATTCCTTGGCAAGATCGCGGTCTTCGGGCGTGCCGTCGCCGCGATAGATGCGCTCGCCCACGATGAAACGCGCCTCGGTGTTGCCGAGATCGGCGGCGCGCTTGTACCAGACGAACGCCTTTTCGCGATCGGCGACGACACCGCGCCCGTCGTCGAGCAATCCGGCGAGGTCGAGGATCGCGGGCGTGTAGTTCAAATCGGCCGCGCGTTGCAAATGATCGAGCGCGCGATCGGCCGACAATTCCACGCCGCGCCCGGCGGCGTAGGATTTGGCGAGGCGATAATGCGCCGGCGCCCAGTCGCGTTGCGCCGACATCCGATACCAGCGCGCCGCCTCGCGCGGATCGAGATCGATGCCCCCACCCCCGGTATCCGAAATGCTGCCGATGATGAACTGCGCTTCCGGATTGCCGCGCTGCGCATGCGGCAAAAGCAGCAGATAAGCGGGGCCGAGATTGTTTTTTGCGAACTCCGCCTTGCCTTGCAGAAAATCCTCGGCGATGCGCGGCGGCGGGGCCGGCGGCGGCAAGCGTTCGGGCGCCGGCCCCGGCGTTTGCGCCAAAACCGGCCCGGCCAGCAGCGCGAGGCAAAGGGCAAGACGACGCATCATTCCCGGGCCGCGATCGCTTCGATCTCGATCATGAAATCGGGGCTCGCCAAGGCCGACACGATCATCAACGTCGAGGCGGGCGGACGAATATCGCCCAAGGCGTTGTCGCGCGCCGCACGGCTGGGCAGAATATAGGCCTTATCCGTCAGCAGGATCGTGATCTTGATGAGGTCCGCGAACCCCATGCCGGCCTCAGCCAGGATCGCGCCGATATTCGCCCACACCGCCGCCGCCTGCGCCTCGATCGTCTGGGGGATCGTGCCGTCGGGCAAATTCCCGACCTGGCCGGACAGATAAAGCGTGCGCGCCCCGGCTTTTACCTCGATGGCGTGTTGATAGCGGCCTGTGGGCTTCGCGATGGTCGCGGGATTATAGGTTTTCGGCATGCGTTGAACCTGACTCCATCTGACTGTAAGAGAATAGCAGATGACGCAAAAACCCGTACATGTGGTGGGCGGCGGCTTGGCCGGGTCCGAAGCCGCCTGGGCGCTGGCCAAGGCCGGCGTGCCCGTGATTCTGCACGAAATGCGGCCCGTTCGCGGTACCGAGGCGCATCAGACGCCGAAATTCGCCGAACTGGTCTGCTCCAATTCCTTCCGCTCGGACGAGTGGGAAGCCAACGCCGTCGGCCTGCTGCACCGCGAATTGCGGCTGTCGGGCTCGCTGGTGCTGAAAGCGGCGGACGCGCATCGCGTGCCGGCCGGGGCGGCTTTGGCGGTCGACCGCGAGGGCTTCTCGCAAGCCGTGACCGATGCGATCGAGGCCGAACCCTTGATCGAAATCCGCCGCGAGGAAGTCGCCGGCTTGCCGCCCGAGGAATGGGGCAGCACCATCGTCGCGACGGGGCCCCTCACCTCGCGCGCGTTGGCGCAAGCGATCCGCGAAGCGACGGGCGAAGACTCCCTCGCCTTTTTCGACGCGATCGCGCCGATCGTCCACAAGGACAGCATCGACTTCTCCAAAGCATGGTTGCAGTCGCGCTGGGACAAGGGCGACGGCAAGGACTACGTCAATTGCGCGATGGACAAGGAACAATACGAGGCGTTCATCGCCGCCTTGCTCGCGGGCGAGAAGACCGAGTTCAAAGACTGGGAAAAAGACACGCCCTATTTCGAGGGCTGCTTGCCCATCGAAGTGATGGCGGAACGCGGGATCGAAACGCTGCGCTTCGGACCGATGAAGCCCGTGGGTTTGCGCGATCCGGCGACCGAGCGACGTCCCTATGCGGTCGTGCAGCTGCGCCAGGACAATGCGCTGGGCACGTTGTTCAACATGGTCGGCTTCCAGACGAAGCTGAAATACGGCGAACAGGCCCGGGTGTTCCGGATGATCCCGGCTTTGGCGAATGCGGAATTCGCCAGGCTTGGCGGCATCCATCGCAACACCTTCATCAACTCGCCGCGCGTACTCGATGCGGGATTGCGTTTGAAAGCGCGGCCGAATTTGCGCTTCGCGGGCCAGGTCACGGGCGTGGAAGGCTATGTCGAGAGTGCGGCGATCGGCTTGCTCGCGGGAAGGTTCGCGGCCGACGAATATCTCGGCCGCCCCTTCGCCCCGCCGCCGCCGGTCACGGCGTTCGGCGCGCTGCTCGCGCATATCACTGGCGGGGGCGACGCCAAAACCTTCCAGCCGATGAATTGCAATTTCGGCCTGTTCCCGCCGCTCGAAAACGTGCCGACCAAGGGCAAGAAGCATTTCGACCGCAAGAAAGCCCATGCCCATCGCGCGGCCGAAGCGCTCGACGCGTGGCTCGGCCGATCAGAAGCGGCGCAGTGAATTCGCGAGCCACAGCCGCCAAATATCGGCGGGTGTGGGCTTGCGCAGCGCCGGATCGAACGGATCGTAATTCGCTTTTTCCAGGCGCTTGAGCGCCAACGCGGCGACCTTGCCCGGCAAGGCGGCAGCGAAAATATCGCGCGGCGACTTTTGCGCCCGCGCGTCGTTCAACAGTTCATGCGCCCGATCCGCGATGGGCTCGATGACTTGGCGCAAGGCAGCCCCCGCCTTGTTCTCGTGCAGCGCGTCGGTCGTGATTTTCGCCGCGTCGAGCAGATCGGCGGGCAACGGCGTGCGGCGCTGGCGCGCGAAGAACGGCAAAGCGCGAAGAATCCCTGCGAGCGCATAGGCCGTGCCGACCGGCTCGGCCGAGGGATGATCGCGGCCATAGGCGGCGCGCGAGATCGATCCGCCCACGCCCCGCGCGTAATCGACCATCTCGGCCAGCGACGCGTAAGGTTGATCGTCCAGATCGCGTTCGCGCGCGTCGATGGCGACGCGCAACGGTGCGAATTCCGGCCGGGCCGCCGCCAGCGCCAGAACGACGGGATGTTTACGGAGTTTGCTCCCCGCCTCGATCTCGTCCAGCGCCTCGCGCCACCATTGCAGCCGGATCTGGCCCAGCATCGGCTCGGACACCGTTTCGCGCACCCGGGCGATTTCCGCGTTGAAGGCGTAGACCGCGATCAACCGGGCGCGCAATTCCCCGCGCGCGAACAGGGTCGTGCGCCAGCGATCGGGGTCGGAGCCCCGAAGGTCGCGGTCCGCTTGGGCGAGGGTATCGTCCGACATGGGGTGCTATATAGACGGTGTATCGGCCGGAATCGACACGTGACAAGAACCCGCCAAACCGAGAATTTCCCCGTTGGCTCCTGGCTGATCGCGCCCGCCCATCGCGCGGCGGTGCACGCTTTCTATGCGTTCGCCCGCGCGGCCGACGATATCGCCGACGATCCGGGCCGGGAATCCGCCGACAAGCTGGTGCTGCTGGACGCTTACGACGCCGCCTTGCTGGGTGGCGACGGCCCGGCCGAGGCCGTGCATCTGCGCGAAATCCTCGACGCGCGCGGCCTGACCATCGACCACGCCCGCCATTTGCTGCAAGCCTTCAAGGCCGACGCCTCGGGCCGCAATTGCCGGACATGGTCGGATCTCCTCGCCTATTGCCGATACTCCGCCGCCCCGGTCGGGCGGTTCCTGCTCGATCTGCATGGCGAGAACCGCGAAACCTGGCTCGCCTCGGACGCGCTTTGCGCGGCCCTCCAGATCGAAAACCATCTTCAGGACGCCGCCGAGGATTGGTTCAATCTGCGCCGGCTTTACGTGCCGGGCGACATGCTGGCGCGCGCGGATTTGACCGAACGCGATCTGTTGGCGGCGCAAATCTCGCCCGCCTTGCGCGACGTTTACGACAAGCTGCTCGATCGCGTGGATGGGCTCAACGCCCAAGCCGCCGCCCTGCCCGGCGCCATCAAGGATCGGCGCATGCGGATGGAAGCGGCGGCGATCGTCGCGATCTCGCATAAGCTCGCGGGCCGCTTGCGCCGCCAGGACCCGCTGGCCAAGCGCGTCGCCTTGTCGAAATTCGACAAGCTGGGCGCGGCGCTGACCGGACTGTGGGCCGGCATCGCGCGATGACGAAAGCACGCGGCTCGAGCTTCTATTGGGGCATGCGCCTGCTGCCCGAGCCAAAGCGCGGCGCGATGTTCGCACTCTACGATCTCGCCCGCGCGATCGACGATGCGGCCGATAACGAAGCCCCCCTCGATGCGAAACGCCAAGCGATCGCCGATTGGCGAACGGAAATCGCCGCGCTGTATCAAGGGAAACCGACCCGCGCTGAAACAATCGCGATCCTGCCTTATGTGAAGCTTTTCGATCTGCCGCGCGCGGAGTTCGACGCGTTGATCGACGGCCAGGAAATGGATCTGCATGGCGGCGCCTATGACGAGGCGCGGCTGGTGCTGTATTGCCGCCGCGTGGCGGGCACGATCGGCATGTTGACCCTCGCCATTTTGGGCGTGCGTGCCGACAATTACGCGACGACGCTCGGCGAAGCGTTCCAGCGCATCAATATTCTGCGCGACGTGGACGAAGATCGCACGCGCGGGCGGAACTACGTGCCGCCGGGCACCGATCTCGCCGCCTCGGCAACCGCGAAACTCGCCGAAGCCGAGCGTTTGCGTCAGGGCCTCGACGCGCGCGCCTTGCGCCCCGCTTTGGTGATGACCGAGCTTTATCGCGCGCTGCTGGCGGCGTTGCTGCGTGGGCAACGGCGCTTGGGCCGTTTCGCCAAATTGCGCGCCGTCGCGATCGGGTTGTGGAAAAGCCGATGATCGGCGTCGATGTCCATGTGATCGGCGCCGGCCTTGCCGGGCTTTCGGCCGCGTTGGATTTGGCCGATGCCGGGGCGCGCGTCGCGTTGCACGAAGCGGCTCCACAAGCCGGCGGGCGCTGCCGGTCCTTCGCCGACCAAGTGCTCGAACGCGAGATCGACAATGGCGGCCATGTGCTGCTCGGCGGCAACAAGGCCGTGTTCGATTATCTCGACCGGATCGGGTCGCGCACGGAGATGGAAGCGATCGCCCCCGCTTCCTTCCCGTTCATGGATTTGGCGACGGGCGAAACGTGGTCGATCCGACCCAATGCCGGGCCGATCCCGTGGTGGATCATGGCGCCGTCGCGCCGCGTGCCGGGAACGCGGCCCGCCGATTACGCCGAGGCGCTCAATCTCTATTTCGCGGCCGAGAGCGACACGGTCGCGCGGCGCCTCGATCCGGAAGGTCCGCTGTTCCAGGCGTTGTGGGAACCGCTTTGCGTGGCGGCGCTGAACACCAGCCCGCGCGAGGCGGCGGCAAAGCCATTGGCCCGCGTGCTCGCCGAAAGTTTCGGCAAGGGCGAAGCCGCGTGCCGCCCCTATCTGCCGCGCAACGGTTTGACGCCCGCCTTGATCGACCCCGCGTTGATGGCGCTGGCGCGCATGGGCGTGACGCGCCGCTTCGGCGTGCCGCTCGAAGCGCTGTCGGTCCAAGCGGGTCGCGTCACGGGTTTGCGCTTCGCCGATGGCGACGTTTCGGTCGGCGATGCCTGCGTCGTGCTGGCACTACCCCCGTATGCCATCGCGCGATTGCTGCCGGATTTGAAGTTGCCGCAAGACATGTCGCCGATCGTCAACGTCCATTTCCGCTTGGACGAAGCCGTCGAGTTGCCCGGCGGCGCACGGCTGCTCGGCCTGGTCGGCGGCACGGCGCAATGGCTGATCGCGCGCGGCGACGTCGTCTCGGTCACGGTCAGCGCGGCCGACGATCTCGTCGAGCGGCCCAACGAAGCGATCGCGGCGCTGATCTGGCGCGAAATCGCCAAGGCGTTGGGAAAGCCCCCCTTTCCCGTGCCGCCATACCGCACGGTCAAGGAACGCCGCGCCACGTTGCGCCTGACGCCGCGCGCGGAGGCATTGCGCCCCGGCCCCCTTACCGCGACGCAGAATCTGTTTCTGGCGGGGGACTGGACCCAGACCGGTCTGCCCCCGACAATGGAGTCCGCGATTCGGTCGGGCCGAGCCGTTTCGCGCGCCATCCTGCAAGGACACGCTCGGCCCGCGACGATCCCCCGCGAGGCGCCGCATGACGGTGCCCGCCCAACGTGACGGAGTCTCAAAAAATGGTCGATTTACTGGCGAAGCTCGGGCTCGATAAGCTCGAACGAGCCGTCATCTACGGCATCGGCATCGCTGTGGTGCTCGCGCTGTTGACCGGTTCGGTCTACTTCCAACATCAATGGTTCGCGTTCTTCGTGCGCTGGCTGCATGTGCTGTGCGGCGTGATGTGGATCGGTCTGCTCTGGTACTTCAACTTCGTGCAGATCCCGTCGATGCCGAAGATCCCCGACGACCAGAAGCCGGCCGTCTCCAAGGTCATCGCGCCGACGGCCTTGTTCTGGTTCCGCTGGGCCGCGTTGGCCACGGTCGTTACCGGCCTGCTGCTCGCGTCGATGAACATGTACATCGTCCAGGCGTTGACGTTGCAGGCGGGCCCGTCGCGCCTGATCGGTGTGGGCATGTGGCTGGGCCTGTTGATGGCCTATAACGTGTGGATGATCATTTGGCCGAACCAGAAGATTGCGCTGGGCATGGTCGAAGCGGACGCCGACACGAAGAAGAAGGCGGCGCGCACGGCGATGATCACCTCGCGCGTCAACACGATGCTGTCGATCCCCATGCTGTACTTCATGGTGGCGGCGCAGAACGTCGCGACGAACTGAACGATCGTTTAGGTTCGAAATGGAACGGGGCCCTTCGGGGCCCCGTTTTTTTATGCCCGGATCAGACCGGCACGAGGCAGGCGGCGACGCGCCGTTCTTCGGCCAGCAGCAGGTTATAGGTGCGGCACGCCGCCCCGGTATCCATCAGATCGGCGATCATGCCCGCGTCACGTAATGCCTGACGCACGTCCGGCCGCACGAACAACGCGCGCTTGCCCATGCCGAGCAGCAGGATGTTCGGCCGGTCGGCGAGATCGCGCAGCGGCTTGAAATCGTCGACGCCGAGTGCGGCGATATCCGCGAAATCCCAATCGAGGACGCGATCGCCCAGCACGATGATCGGCCGGCGATAGACGGTCCCACGGATGGAAATCCCGCCGCCGCCATAGCCATCGACGAGCTTACGCTCCGCGCCCGGTTCGGGGAGCGGGGCCGCCAAGCGTCAGGCCTTCGAAGGTGTCGCCGGCGCGGGCGTGGTGGCCTTGTCGGAATCGCCCTCGGTCTTGCCCGGGGGCGGCCCGCGCCGCAGCTTGTCCTCGCCCAGGAACAGCAGGATCGGGGCCGCGATGAAGATCGACGACGAGGTGGCGAGGAAGATGCCGAACACCATCGACCACGCGAATTCCTCCAGCGCTTCGCCGCCGAACAAGGCGAGCGGCAGCGTGGCGAGCAGCGAGGCGATCGAGGTGCCGATCGTGCGCGACAGCGTTTCGTTGATCGACAGGTCGATCAGGTCGCGCAGCGACATGGATTTGTATTTGCGCAGATTTTCGCGCACGCGGTCGTAGACGACGACCTTGTCGTTGATCGAATAGCCCATCACGGTCAGCATCGCGGCGATGGCAACCAGATTGAACTGGAAGTCGGTCACCACGTAGAAGCCGATCATCTTCGTGGTGTCGAGCAGCAGCGTGACGACCGCGCCGATGCCGAACTGCCATTCGAAGCGGAACCAAATATAGATCAGCATCGCGACGAAGCTGAGCCCCATCGCGGTCATGCCGTTGACGAACAATTCGCGCGAAACGGAAGCGCCCACGGCTTCGACGCGGCGCACCTGAAGCCCGGGAAAGGCTTCGGTCAACGCGCCGCGCACGCGCTCGACCGCGCGCTGCTGGGCGGCTTCGTCGCCCGGCTGGCGTTCCAGGCGGATCAGCACGTCGTTATTGCCGCCGAATTGCTGCAAGCCGGCTTGGCCGACATTCTGCTGCGACAGCACGGCGCGGATCTTGGTGAAATCGGAATCCTGCGGCGTGCGGATTTCGATGACGATGCCGCCCTTGAAGTCGATGCCGTAATTCATGCCGGGATGGAAATAGAGCACGACCGACAGGATCGACAGCAGCGCCGACACGATCAGGCCCATGAAGCGGCCCTTCATGAACTTGATGTCGGTCTTTTCCGGCACCAGACGCAGCATGGGGAATAGCTTGATCATGTTGTTCCCTCGCCCCCCTCAGACCGGCAGGCGGTCGCGCTTACGCGCGCGCAGCCACATGACCATCAGCAACCGCACGACGACGGTCGCCGAGAAGAACGATGTGATGATGCCCAGCGTGATCGTGACCGCGAAGCCGCGCACGGCGCCGGTGCCGAAGGCGAACAGCAGCAGCATCTTGAGCAGCGTGGTCAAGTTGGAGTCCACGATGGTCGAGAAGGCGCGCGCATAGCCCGCCTCCATCGCCGCGTAAGGCGTCTTGCCCGACTTCACTTCCTCGCGGATACGCTCGTTGATCAGGATGTTCGCGTCGACCGACAGGCCCAGCGTGAGCAGCAGCCCCGCCATGCCCGGCAGCGTCAGCGTGGCTTGCAGCAGCGACAAGCACGCGACCGTCAAGGCCAGGTTGACGACCAGACCGACGCAAGCGAGCCAGCCGAACAACCCATAGCTCCAGCCGATGAAGACGAAGACCATGGCGCCGCCGGCGAGGATCGAAATGATGCCGGCCTTGATCGCGTCCGCGCCCAGATCGGGGCCGACCGTGCGTTCCTCGACGATCGTCAGCGGGGCGGGCAACGCGCCCGCGCGCAGCAGCACCGACAAATCCTGCGCATCGTTGGCGGTGAAGCGGCCCGAAATCTGACCGCGCCCGCCCAGAATGGGCTCGCGGATCACCGGCGCCGAGATCACCTTGTCGTCGAGCACGATGGCGAAGGGCCGGCCCACGTTCTGGCGCGTCACGTCGCCGAAGCGGCGCGCGCCGATCGTGTCGAATTCGAAATTGACGATCCACTCGCCCGATTGCGGATTGGTGCCGGCCGAAGCGCGGGTGAGGCTCGCCCCCTCCACTTCCACGCGCTGGCGCACCGCGTACATCGCGGGCTGGCCGTTGGGCAGCGTGTCCTTGTCGGCGCGCAGCAGCATCGTGCCCGGCGGCGGGCGCTGGCCCGAATAGGGATCGAAATTCGGATCGAGCAGGTGGAAGGTCATCCGCGCGGTCGTGCCCAGCAGGCGCTTCACGCGGTCGGGATCGTCAACGCCCGGCAGCTGCACCAGGATGCGGGCCGCCCCCTGGCGCGCGATCTGCGGCTCGTTGACGCCGGTTTCGTCGATGCGCCGGCGCACGATCTCGATCGATTGCTGGATCGCTTGGGTCGCCTTGTCGCGCAAGGCGGTCTCGGTCAGCGTCAGCGTGACCGTGCCGTCGGGCTGGGTTTGGATCTCGAGATCGGGCGTGCCGCCGCCCAAGGTCCCGCCGCCCACCAGCACCACGATTTCGCGCAGCAGGCGTGCGGCTTCCGGCGCTTGGGCCGCGTCGCGCACCTGGAACACGACCGTATTCTCGCGCGCCGACACGCCCGCGATCTGGATATTGGCCTGGCGCATGCGCGCCCGGACCTGATCCTGGACCGAGTTCAGACGCTCGCGCACGACCGTCTGCATATCGACTTCGAGCAGCAGATACGACCCGCCGCGCAGGTCGAGGCCGAGATTCATCGCGGTGTAGGGCACGAAGCCCGGCCACCAGCCGGGGCGCGCGAAGAAATTCGGCAACGACAAAAGGACGCCGGCCGCGCAAATGGCGACGATCGTCCACTTCTTCCAGGTCGAGAAGAACAGCATCGGCGGGTCGTTATTCTCAGCTCTTGACGGCCGAGACGTACTCGTCGTGACCCAGACGCGCGTAGAGCTTGCGCTTGACCGGATCCTTCAGCGTCTCGATCGCTTCGGCCGCGGCGGCGTCGCCGGCCTTCTTCTCGGCGGCGGTATCGACCTCGGCCTGGCCCGCACCTTCCGGCACGCCCAGAATTTCCCAATAGGTCGGGCCCGACGGCGCCTTCTTCTCGGCCTTGTCGTGCTTGTCGTCGGCGGCGACCGGCTCGGTCTTCGCGGTGATCTCGGCGATCATCGAACGGATGATGCGCACGCGCACGCCGTCGGCGATTTCCAGCACCGCTTCGCGGTCCGAAACAACGCGCTGCACGGTGCCGATCAGGCCGCCCGTGGTGACCACGCGATCGCCGCGCTTCAGCGCTTCGACCATCGCCTTGTGGTCCTTCACCTTCTTTTGCTGCGGGCGAATGATCAGGAAGTAGAAAACGACGAAAATCAAAACCAGCGGCAAAAGCTGGATGATGAAGTCGCTGCCGCCGCCGCCCCCGGCGGCCTGCGCGTAAGCGGGGGAAATGAACATCGAAAACTCCGTCGTCTCGGGGAAAGGGATTAAGGCGCGCGACTATAGCCACCTCCCCCCGAAAAGCAACCTCCCCTCTAGGCCGGATTTTCCTTTCGGATTGACCACTTGGCGGGCGGGGACTACCGTCCCGGCCCTGCCCTGGGGATGGAATCGCCGCCTATGGATACGCGTAACGTCGAACAGCTTCTGACCCGCATTGCCGACGCGCTCGACCGGATCGCGCCCCCGGCGCGGATTTCGGCCGATATGGACGGTGCCGACGCCTTCGTTTGGCATGCCGAAGGGGCGCGCCTCGAAGCCGTCGCCAAGGTCAACCGGGTCGATATCTCGCTGTTGAAGGGGGTCGAGCGCCAGCGCGACCAGCTTTACGACAACACCAAGCGTTTCGCCGACGGCCTGCCCGCGAACAACGTGCTGCTGTGGGGCGCGCGCGGGACCGGCAAGTCGTCGCTGGTCAAAGCCGTCCATGCGCAGATTTGCGCCGAGCGCAAACGCGCCGTCGCCCTCGTCGAAATCCATCGCGAGGATATCCCCTCGCTGCCCAAGCTGCTGGCCCATGTGCGCCAGACCGATCGGCGCATCGTGATCTTCTGCGACGATCTTTCCTTCGACGGTCAGGACGCCGCCTATAAATCGCTGAAGGCCGTGCTCGATGGCGGCATCGAAGGCCGCCCCGACAATGTCGTGTTCTACGCGACGTCCAATCGCCGCCATCTGATGCCGCGCGACATGATCGAGAACGAGCGTTCGACCGCGATCAATCCCGCCGAGGCGGTCGAGGAGAAAGTCTCCCTCTCCGACCGGTTCGGCCTGTGGCTCGGCTTCCACAACGCCGACCAAGACACGTATTTCGCGATGATCGAAGGCTACGCCGAACGCTACGGCTTCGGCGTGCCGGTCGAGGAATTGCGCCGCCAAGCCAACGAATGGTCGGTGACGCGCGGCGCGCGTTCGGGGCGCGTCGCGTGGCAGTTCGTCGTCGATCTCGCCGGACGCCTGGGCAAGCGCGTCGACTAGAGCCTATCTCGACCAGATGGAACCGCCTGCGTTGGGTTTCCGGCGTGTGCGATCCGCGCGGCGCGGTCCGAAGCCGATAGTGGTTCTATCGGCGAGGGCCGCAACAAAGCGGGCGTCCGCCGGAACCCAACCCGAAGGGCCGCGTTCTTTTGCGCCGCAGGGGCGTCGAAGGGCTGGCGCGTAGAACCACTACGCGCGGCGCCCTTCTCCTACCCGCGTCGCAAAATCCCGGCGGCGCAGGCGATTTCATCTGGCCGAGATAGGCTCTAACCAGGCATTTTCTCGAAGCGTTTCAGCGCCGGGTCGAGATTGTCCCACGCCAAGCCGCGCACGGCATACGTGACGAATTGCGGCGCGAAACGTTCGGGCTCGTCCAAGCTCGCCGCGCGCACGGCGATCATCTCGGGCATCGCCGCGAAGGTCGTATAGACCGGCGAGCCGCAGACCGGGCAGAACGCGCTGGTCTTGATATTGCCGCTATCGGCTTTGTTGTCCCAACGCGTGGCCTTGCCCGTGATCGTCGCCGCCGCGCGCGGAAAGGCCATGTGCGAGCCATGGCCGGTACCGCTTTCGCGCCGGCAATCGATGCATTGGCAATGCAGCCCGGCCAGAGGTTCGGCCGCGATTTCGTAGCGCAGCGCGCCGCAAGCACAGCCGCCGGTGAAAGGCTTGGTCATCATTCAGCTCACATAGCGATAGCGCGGGCGCCAACCCGCCGCCCCTTCGGGCAGCAGATCGAACATCGGCCAGACGAAACAGAAATCGTCGCCGGGCGAGAATTCCTCGGCCGCCGCGCGGAACAGGCCTTGCTTCGTGCGCTTCAACGTCGACACGCCAGGTAGCCACCCGGCCTTCGGATCGCGGAAACCGAGCGCTTGCGCGAAGTCGCTGCCCTTGTGGCTGAGCATCGGGAAGCGCCAGCCGCGCGACTTGGCGAACTCGGCTTGTTCGTCGGGCGCATCGGGGCTCGTGACGACAAAGGGCGCGCGATTGGCGAGATGATCGTAGACGCCGTTGAACCCGTCGGCCCACAGCGTGCAATAGGGGCAGCCTTTGCCCATGTTGTGGATCAGGATCAGATCGTCGGAATCGCCGAACAGATCGGACAAGCGCTTTTCGCCGTCGAGGCCGAACAGCACATGATCGAGTACCGGTTCCAACGGCCGCTTGCGGCGCGCCTCGGTCATGCGCGCGCGGATTTCGCGGATCTCGCGGCGATAGACGTCGAGTTCGTCGATCGCTTCCTTCCCGGCGCCGCAGCAGCCGGCTTGCGTGTTGTCGAGGCTGGCCATTGTTCCTTCCTCCCTCAAATCGTCGCGTCGTATTCGGTACGCAGCTTGACCCACGCCATATCGAAGGGCAGGCCCGCTTCGTCGCGGCCTTTGGGCACGAGATCGATCAAACCGTAAGTCGGGTTGATCTGCTCGATGCCGCGCGCATAGCAGGAATAGGTGTGGAAGATCGCGCCGTCCGGCAGCCTGGCGAAGACCGAAACGCCGGGCAGATCGGTCATGTTCTTGGCGCCGGCGCTGTGCTTGGATTTCGGAATGAAATTGTACTCCGCCGCTTCGTCGCCGGCGGTGAACTCGACGCCGAAATCGCGCGCGAAGCCGTCGGGCCCGCAGGAATACCAGGGGAACTGCCAGCCGAGCTTTTCCTTGAACGCGGCAAGCTTGGCGTAGGGTGCACGCGAAATCGCGGCGAAGGCGATGTCGCGCGCGGCCAGATGCGGCGCTTGCCGGTCGAAACCGTCGGCCCACATCGAGCAGCTTTTGCAGCCCCGCTCCCATTCCGGCGCGAACATGAAATGATAGACGAGCAATTGCGAATGCGGGCCGAACAAACCGGCGAGCTTCTTGACGCCGTCGGGACCTTCGAACGCGTAATCCTTCTCCACCCGCACCCACGGCATTTCGCGGCGCAAGGCGGCGATGCGGTCGCGCTCGCGGGTCAATTCCTTCTCGGCAGCCAACAGCGCCAGACGGCGGCGGCGCCATTCGTCGCGCGACACGATTTCGGCGGACAGGCTCATTTGCGTTTCCTCTTTTTCGGGGGAACGGGATCGGGCAGCGCAGCGACCAAAGCTTCGAACTGGTGCTGCCAGTATTTCGCGTAGCGATTCATCCAGAGGGCCGCGACCTGCACGGGCTCCGCCGTCAGGCTGCACCGCGCGATGCGCCCGTCGCGTTCTTGCGCGATCAGGCCCGCCTGGACCAGAACTTGGATGTGGCGCGACACCGCCTGCAGCGACACGGGATGCGGGGCCGCCAATTCGCCGACCGTCGCGGGACCTTGCGCAAGGCGATCGAGCAATGCGCGGCGCAAGGGATCGCTGAGCGCGAAGAACACGCGATCGAGCGTGGCGTCTTGCGTCACGGGATCGGAAACGAGTTCGCGCAGAAAGGCGGGGCGGTTCATGCCGCCCTTACTATCAACCGATCAGTTGAATGTCAACGAGTTTGTTGAGTATCGTTCAGCGATCCATCCGGATCGTCAATTTAAGCTTCGTGGTGTCGTCCAAGCCGCGTTCGCGCGCCAGATCGATCAGCGCCGCCGCGACGAGATCGCTGGGCACGCGCTTCGCGTCCTTCTTGCGCATCGCGATCGTGAAGTTCGGATTGCCCATTTCGCCCGCCATGATGGTGACGGCCCCTTCCCCGCCATCGGTCGGCGTGAGGGTCAAGAACAGCGTAAGACCCGTCTTGGGATCGCGCAGGCGCTTTTCCTCGAACTCGCGGCCGTGGCGATCGCGCAGACGGCGCGTATCCATGCCGTCGGCGGTGCGTACGGTTTCGCCGTTCGCGGGCGCTTGCGAATTGGAGGACGTGATCAAGTCGCCGAGACGCGCTTTCAAAGCGGCGTTGAGCCCGGCCATCCCCTGCAGGATAACCGCCGGATCGGTCTTCTCCTTGGCGGCTTGCGTCGCGGCGGCGGAATCCTTCGCGACGGACGCGTCGGCTTGCGGCGCATCCGATTGCGTTGTGGCCGTTTGGGTCGTTGCGCGGGCGGTCGTGGAATAACTGGCTGCGCCGCGCGAAGCGGCCGACGTATCGATCATCGGAATTCTCCCGGCTCTGTCTGGGCATTCTGCCCAGCAATTATTGTCGGGGAGATACAACCTGCCGTCAAGCGGCGTTTGGCCGCCCGCATGCCGCCAGCCGGCGGCCCGTCCTCAATTCGACGCGCTTTGGCTGCCGAGATAGTCGCCGGGGTTCACCGCGCGCGTACCGCGCCGCACTTCGAAATGGAGCTGCGGCGTGGCCACACCGCCGCTGGAGCCCACGCGCCCGATCGTCTGACCGCGGCGCACATTGTCGCCGCGCTGCACGAGAAGCTCGTCGGCATGCGCATAGGCGGTCACGTAGCCGCCGTCGTGGCGCAGCAGCAAAAGATTGCCGAAGCCACGCAGCTCGTTGCCGGCATAGATCACGGTCCCCGCCTCGGCCGCGCGAAACGGCGTGCCGCGCGGCGCGGCGATGTTCACGCCGTCGTTCTGTAGGCCACCGGGCTTGGGCCCGTAATCCGACACGACCACACCGCGTACCGGCCACAGGAAGCGCCCGGCGCGCGCCGGGTCGACCGGCTCGGGTGCGGTCAACGCCGAGGGCACGGGCGGTGCGGGCTGCGGGGCGGCCTGGGGTGCAGGTTGCGCGGCTTGCGGGGCCGGCGTTTGCGCCGGTGTTTGCGATTGCGCGGGCGGCGGCAAAACCGCGACCGGGCCCGGCGGCGCGTTATTGGCGACGGGCGCGTTCGATGCCGGCGGCGTGGGCATCGGCATGACCACGACGGGCGGCGGCGGGGCCGCCTGCTCGACCGGGCGCGACGGGATCGGGGCGGCGGCGATCGCGGTTTGCGTTTGCTGCGCGCTGCCCGGGATCACCAAGCGCTGGCCGATGCGGATGATGTAAGGCGCTTCGATGCCGTTGGCGCGCACGAGATCGGCGAGCGACACGCCATAACGCAAGGCGACTTGCGAGGCCGTATCGCCGCTGCGCACCTCGTGAACGCGCACCGCCGGGATCGTCAACCGGTCGCCCGGGTTCAGCACATAGGGCGCTTGCAGGCGGTTCGCGTCGATGATCGCGCGCGTCGGCACACCCGACCGGCGCGACAGCGTGAACACCGTGTCGCCGGGAACGACAACATGCGTCGTGCCCGGTTGCAGCGAGCCCGCGATTGGGGCGGCGGCGCGTTGTTGGGTTTGCTGCTGCGGCTGGGCTTGGGGACGGCCGCCGACATAAACGGGGGCCGGCGGGCCGCCGCGCTCGCACGCGACCAGCGCCAGCAGCGCCAACGCGGCGGCGAATTTAAGGGCGGGCGGCCGCAACGGCCCCGCGCCTTCTAGTTGGGCAGGCCGGCCACCATCGGAACGAAGCGTACTGCGTCGAGTTCCTCGATGGTCGTCCGGCCGTCGAGCTTGCGCAAACGCACGAGTGCCTGGGTGCGCTTTTCGCGCCCCACGGGCAGGATCATCACGCCGCCTTCGGCGAGTTGATCGACCAGCGCCCCGGGAATATCCGAAGGCGCTGCCGTGACGATGATCCGTTCGAAGGGCGCCTGCTCGCGCCATCCCGCCCAGCCGTCACCGAATTTGGTGACGACGTTGTGGATGCGCAGCGTTTTGAATCGCTCTTCGGCCAGGACCATCAATTCGCGATGCCGCTCGATCGTGTAGACTCGGCGCACCATGCGCGCGAGCACGCAAGTTTGGTAACCCGAACCCGTACCGATCTCCAAGACCTTCATGCGCGGCCCCGCTTCCAGGGCCTGGCTCATCAGTCCGACGACCGAGGGCCGCGACAAGGTTTGCGCATGCCCGATGGGCAAGGCCGCGTCCTCGTAGGCGCGGTCGCGGAAGGTCGGCGGCACGAAAACTTCGCGCGGCGTGCGTTCGATCGCGGCGAGAACGCCCACGTCGGCCACACCGGCCGCGCGCAACTCCATCACCAGTCGGATCTTGTGGTTGGGCGTGCTCATGCTCGGCCTTTCAAGGACGTCGCGAAGCGTTTCAATGTCGATTTATGCGTAAGGTCGAGGAAGATCGGCGTAACCGAGATCCAACCGCGATCGGTCGCCTGGATGTCGGTGCCGGGCCGCGTGTCGTGGCCGCGCCTTGCCGCCCCGATCCAGAAATAAGGCTCGCCGCGCGGATCCAAGTTGCGCACGATCTCGTCGCCGGTTTTGTAGCGGCCTTGGCGCGCGGCGGCGACGCCGCGCACATTGGCCGCGGGCGCATCGGGAAAATTGACGTTGATCAGCGTTTCGCGCGGCCAGCCGAGCTTCAGGATCTGACGGATCGTCTTCTCGGCGTGATGCCCGGCGGTCGCCCATTTCACCGGATGGGGCGCGGTCAGAACCTGCGACAAGGCGATCGACGGCACGCCCAGAATGGTCGCCTCCATCGCCGCCGCGATCGTGCCCGAATAGGTCACGTCGTCGCCCAGATTGCCGCCGCGATTGATGCCCGACAGGCAAAGCGTGGGCGGCTTGTCCTTCATGATTTCCTGGACCGCGAGCATCACGCAATCGGTCGGCGTGCCGTCGACCGCGTAGCGATTGCCCTTCAGCTTGCGCACGCGCAACGGCCGGCGAATGGTCAGCGAATGGCTGACGGCACTTTGTTCGGTTTCGGGGGCGACGACCCAAACGTCGCGCGACAGCTGGCGCGCGATCTTCTCCAACAGGCCAATTCCGGTCGCGCGATACCCGTCGTCGTTGACGACAAGAATGCGCGCCTTGGCAGGATCGATCGGCTTGCCGAACATGGCCCCTCGGTCGCGCGGCAAAATGGCGGGAACGAAGCGCGACTCCGAGTTTATACGTGAGCGGTCCGCGACGCGTCCACAGATCGCCGGAAGCGAATCCTTTTCAAGCGCTTAGCCGAGCGGCCGGCCGACTTTTTCCAGCGCGCCCGCGCGCATCGTCGTGCCAGCCCCCGGCATTTGCGGCAGCTTGTAGTTCCCGCCGTCGACCGCGATCGGTTCGGCGAACCATTCGCGGATCCAGGGAATGTATTCGAGCATCGTCGACGCCGGATGCCACCAGGCGAGATGCACATGCACTTGCGTCATGTCGCCGGCATGCGCGCAAACCGGCAAGCGGCGGCCATGCGCCGCGTCGGCCACGCGGATATATTCGGTGATGCCGGCAAGGCGCGTGACGTCGGGCTGCACGTAATGCACCGCGCCCTGCCCCATGAAATGCTCGAACGCTTCGGCGGTGTAGATCTGCTCGCCCAAAGCCACGGGAATACTGGTGGCGCGCGCCAACGCCGCATGCCCGGCGACGTCGTCGTACCAGAGCGGTTCTTCGAACCAGAACACGTCGAGCGCTTCGGCCGCGCGGCAAAAGCGCAAGCAGGTCGGCAGATCCCATTTGCCGTTGCCGTCGATCGCCATCGTCACCGATGGGCCGATCAGTTTGCGCACCGCTTCCAGGCGCTTCAAATCCACGGTCGGATCGTCGTGCCCGACTTTGATCTTGATGCGCCGGAATCCGTCGCGCTCGATCGCGGTTTTGCAGAGGTCGAGCATCTCGGGCAGCGGAATCGACAGCCAGCCGATATCGGTGTTGTAGGCTTCGAGCGTCTTCTTCGTCGCCCCGCCCAACAGCTTCCACAGCGGCACGCCCGCCTTCTTCGCGCGCAGATCCCACAGCGCGATATCGACGGCGGCGAGTGCGATATGCGTGATGCCGGCGCGCCCCACCCATTGCACGGCCGGATAGCGCGCGAGCTTGCGCCACAGCCGGTCGCCGTCCATCGCGTCCTCGCCGATCAATAGATCGGCGTAGCAATCGCGGATGCACGACGTGACCAAACGATCCGACGGCAAATGCGCATGCGTGCCGGTAAAGCCCCAGCCTTCGAGCCCGTCGTCGGTGCGGATCACGCAGCCGACGACGCCCCAATGCGTGATGCTGTGCGTCGAATCCCGGATCGAGCCTTGCTGGATCGGGCAATGCGCGATGAAAGGTTCGACGGCGACGATACGCATCGGCTTGCCTTCCTGATCGCCGCCCGGCCGGGCGTGAATTGCCGCTTAGCGCGATTGGTTGAAGTCGGTCTCGCCCGGCGGCGTCGTGCTCGCGGTCGACGTTTCGACGACGGCCGCGGCGGGTGCGGCACTGGGCGGCGCCGACGCTGCGGGCGAGGACGGCGTATCGTCGCTCTCGGCCTTCTCGGCGGCTTCTTCCGCGGCTTCGCGCGCGGCCTTGCTCTTTTCGATCCAGCGCCCGATCCAGACCGACGCCTCGTAGAGCATGTACATCGGCACGGCGAGCGACATCTGGCTGAACACGTCGGGCGGTGTCACCACGCCCGCGAAGGCGACGACGCCCACGACCGCGTAACGGCGCTTTTCCGCCAGGGTTTGCGCCGAAATCAAACCGACGCGCACCAGCAGCAGCAACAGCACCGGCAATTCGAAACTGACGCCGAAGGCGAAGATCAGCGCCATGACGAGCGAGAGATACTCGCTCATCTTCGCTTCGAGCTGGATCGGCAATTGACCTTCGGCGGCCGGCAATTCGAAGCTGGTGAAGAATTTCAGCGCGACCGGCAGCACGAAGTAATAGAGCAGCCCCGAGCCCAGCGCGAACATCACCGGCGTGGCCACGATGAACGGCAGGAACGCGTTCTTTTCCTTCTTGTAGAGGCCGGGGGCGACGAACAGCCAAACCTGGTTCGCGATCACCGGGAAGGACAAGGCGCAGGCCGTGAAGAACGCGACCTTGATGTAGGTGAAGAACGCTTCCGTCGGCGCCGTGAAGATCATCCGGCGCCCGGCCTGGCCTTCGAACACATGGTTCAGCGGCGTGACCAGGAAGTTGAAGATCGGCTGATGGAAATAATAGGCGACGCCGAACGCGGCGATGAACGCGACGATCGAATAGAGCAGCCGCGTGCGCAGCTCGACCAGATGCTCCATCAGCGGCATCTTCTTGTCTTCGATATCGTCGGTGCTGCTCAAGACACGAAGCCTAAGCCTGTTTGATGGTGGAAGCGGCGGCCGGTTGTTCCGGTGCGGCGGCGGGCGTCGCGGCGGGTGTCGGCAATGCGGGTGCGGGTTCGGACGTCACGGCCGCTTGCGTCGTCGCCGGCGTCGCTGCGGGCGTCGGCTCGGCGGGCTTGGGCGTTTCCGCACCCAGCGTGCCCAAATCGGGGGCCTGCATCGCCTTTTCGAGTTCGCCCTTGGGATCGACCGCGTTCTTGATGGCGCCCGCGATGCCGCCGGTCGCGAAATCGGTCGCCTTGGTGACCTGCTTCTTGACCTCTTCGAGCTCGGCCTCGCGCACCATGTCGTCGACGTTGTTCTGGAACTCGCGCGCCATCATGCGCGCTTTGCCCACGAACTTGCCCACGGTCCGCAACGCGCCCGGCAGTTCCTTCGGGCCGATAAAGATCACGGCGACCGCGCCGATGATCATGATCTCGCCCCAGCTCAGATCGAGCATGTCGTCCCCCGCCTCGTCCCGGCGCCGTGGTCGTCGCGGATCAGACCTTCGACTTGTCGGAGGCTTCGGTCGTCGTCGTCGACTGGCCGGTCACTTGCGGCGCCGGCGTGGACGCGGCGGTGTCGGATTTCTCGCCCTCGTCTTCCTTCATGCCCTTTTTGAACGCCTTGATACCGCCGGCGACGTCGCCCATCAGCTTGGGGATCTTGCCCGCGCCGAACAGCAACAGCACGACCACCAGCAAGATCAGCCAGTGCCAAATGCTCGTCATACCCATCGCAATCGCTCCCGTGGTGGAGAGGTTGAGTTACGGCCGCTAACGCGCTGATGGAACTAGGGTTCCGGGCGCGCCAGGGTCCAAATGAGGGGCGGAGTATGGCCGAGTGCGACGCCGCCCGCAACGTTCCTTACGTGTCTTGAGTCAATTAGTTAGGCCTAGCTAGTTAGGTATGTCGGCGGCGAAGATAAAGGCCTCGCTGGGATCGAGGGCGACCGCCAGCACTTCCCCCTCCGCCGGCAGAAAACGGCCGGGCACGCGGGCGTGGAAATGCAGATGCGCGTCGGGTTTTTGCGTGCGGCCCAAGCACAAATGCACCCAGGACGAGCGGCCGAGCAGTCGTGCCGCGATCACCTTCGCCACGCAAGCGGGCTCGGCCGCGTTGTCGGCGATGCGCGACAGCTTCAACGCTTCGGGGCGGATCAATGCGCGGACTTGCGCGCCATCCGCCTGCCCCGCCGCATCGACGGCACCGAACGGTGTCGCGACCTTGCCGCCCGCAACATGGCCGACCCATTCGTTCACCTGGCCGAAGAAATGCGCGACAAAGGCGCTGGCGGGTTCGCCATAAACGCGATCGGGGGCCGCGAATTGTTCGATGCGGCCGTCGCGCATCACCGCGATCCGGTCGGCCATGAACATCGCCTCCTCCGGATCGTGGGTGACCATCAGCGTCGCGGCTCCGCTTTCCTTCAACACATGCAGCGTGTCGTCGCGGATCGTTTCGCGCAGACGCGAATCAAGGCCGGAGAACGGTTCGTCCATCAACACGACGCGGGGGCGCGGCGCCAACGCCCGCGCTAAGGCCACGCGCTGCTGCTGCCCGCCGGACAATTCATGCGGCCAGGCTTTGGCGTAATCGAGCATGCCGACTTGGGCGAGCGTCTCGGCCACGCGCGCGTCGCGTTCTTTGGCCGGCAGCGCGCCGATACCGAACGCGACATTGCCCGCGACGTCGAGATGCGGGAATAGCGCGTAATCCTGGAATACAAGACCGATGCCGCGCGCCTCGGGCGGAACGGCGCGGCCCGGCATGGCGAGCACGCGCCCATCGAGCGTCACGCTACCCGATTGCAAATTTTCGAGACCGGCGGCCAAACGCAGCAACGTCGTCTTCCCGCAGCCCGACGGCCCGAGCAGGCAAACGAGATCGCCGGGGGCAACCGACAACGTCACGCGATCGACCGCGCGGCGCGCGCCATAGGCGTGGGAAATGTCCCGCAGATGCAGGCCGGGCAGATCGAGTTTGGCCGAAGTTCCGTCCATCGGCGGAACCTAAGTCAGTTGAGAAACCTTCGCAACTGACGAGACCGGATCAATCCGATTTTCGCTCGGGGTCTTCGTCATCGACCGGTGCTTCGTCCGACGGTTCCTCGTCGTCGAAATCCTCGTCGTCTTCGTCGTCGTCTTCGAACTCGCTCTCGTCGTCGTCATCATCGTCCGCGTCGTCATCGACGACGTCGGAATCTTCTTCGACGGCGGCTTCTTCGGTCCCGGTTTCCGCGTCGGCTTCGACCGTTTCGGAATCCGTGCCCGCATGCAGCTCGACGATTTCGGCGGACGGGCGATCTTCGGACGCCATTTCGCGCTCGTCGATCGGGCCCTCTTCCTCCTCGGACGCTTCGCCCATCGTGGGCGGCTCGGCGAGGCCGCCATCTTCGCTATAGGCGCTGACCGCCGGACGCGTATCCAGCAAGCCCAGTTCGCGCAGTTCCTTCAAGCCCGGCAGCGCCTTGATGCTGTCGAGACCGAAATGCTCCAGGAACTTGTCGGTCGTCGCGTAGGTCACGGGACGGCCCGGCGTTTCGCGATGGCCCTTGGGCTGCACGAACTCGGCTTCCATCAGGATTTCGAGCGTGCCCTTGGACAGCGCCACGCCGCGAATTTCTTCGATCTCCGCGCGCGTGACCGGACGGCCTTCGGCGGTCTGATAGGCGACGATGGCGAGCGTTTCGGTCGCGGCCTTCGACAGCTTGCGCGCGACGACGCGCTCGATCTTCAGCTTTTCGGCGACGTCCGACGCCGTGCGGAAGGCGAGCTTGCCCGCGACGCGCACGAGATTGACGCCGCGCGCCGCGTAGTGCGTTTCGATTTCGTCGACGATGCCCGCCACGTCCACGCCCTTGGGCAGACGCTTGGCGATTTCCTTGACCGACAAGGCTTCGGACGAAGCGAAGATCATCGCTTCGACGACGCGCATGGCTTGGGCACGCAATTCCTCGGGCGGCAGTTCCACCACGGCGGCGGCGTCTTCCGCGGGGGCGTCCTCCGCCGATGCGGCTTCGCCATCGACCGGAGCGGCCTCGCCCTCGACGGGCGCTTCTTCGGAAACGGCTTCCTCGGATGCGCTTTCTTCGGCCGGAACGTCTTCAGCGACGGGCGTCTCGTCGACGACCGCGGCTTCTTCCACGGCCACTTCTTCAACGACCGTCGTTTCTTCGACAACGGTCAATTCGACGATCTGCGCTTCGCCCTGTTCGGCGGCGGCAGCGGCGGCCGCTTCGGCGGCTTCCTGGGCTGCGGCGGCGCGGCGGGCTTTGCGGGCGCTTTTACTCATTGCGGCACCGTACGGTCGGCGGGGAATTCGGAAACGGGGTTTTCGGGCGGGCGACGCACGAAGATCGGCTGGAAGTTGCCTTCCTGCCGGATCTGCAATTTGCCGGTCCGCACCAGTTCGAGCGTGGCGGCGAGCGTGGCCGCCACATAGGAACGTCCAATCGTTCCCGCCACGATATCGGGCGGCAGGAAGGTCTGGAGCGTCGTCCATTCGGGGATCGCCATGTCGCCCAGCATGCGCGACAGGCGTTCGATCGCCGCATCCATCGTGTCGAGCTCGGTCGCCACGATCCGCAGTACCGGCTTGTCGGTGCGCTTGCGGTACTCGGCATAGGCCTTGAGCACGTCGATCAGGCGCACGTCCCATGTCTCGGTCGTCGAGACGGGCGCGCCTTCGGGAATGCCGCGCACGAACGTGTCGCGGCCCAACTGGGCGCGCGCCATCATGCCCGCCCCGGCTTCCTGCATCGCCTGCAGGCGCTGGAGCTGATAGCGCAAAGCCGCTTCCATCTGCGCGGCCGTGGGCTCGGGCTCGGGTTCCGTCGGCTCGGGCGGCAGCAGCAGCTTCGATTTGAGGAAGGCGAGCCACGCCGCCATCACCAGATAATCGGCGGCAACTTCCAAGCGCAGGCGTTTGGCTTCGGAAATGTAGGTCAGATACTGCTCGGCCAGCGCCAGGATCGACAGCTTGGCGAGATCGACCTTTTGGTCGCGGGCCAGCGACAGCAGCAGGTCGAGCGGCCCGTCGAACGCGCCGAGATTGACGACGAGCAAGCCGTCGGCCTCGGGCGCCGCTTGGCGGCGCTCGGGATCGGCTTCGAACTCGGCTGCGGTTTCGGTCGTCATATCGGCGGCAAGAACTTTAAGATCGGGGGCTAAGCCCTTGGTCCACAAGATGCGGTGGTTGCGACTCGGGGCCACCACCTGCATCTTGGATACGCCAAAGCAAAACCCCGGAAAAGCGCAAGCTTATCCACAGGCTAACGGCCTGTTATGCGGCCAAAAATGCGTCCAGTTCCGCCTTGGCCGCGGCTTCGTCGAACGATCTTTTCGCACGCGACAGGCGCAGACGTTCCCCCGCCTCCACCCGCGCCATCGCGGAATCGTTGAGCGGGCGCGCCGCCACGGCGACGGCCTTCATCTCGGCGAGATCGCCGTTGCAGTGGAGAACCACGTCGCAGCCGGCATCCAGACAAGCGCGCGTGCGCGCTTCGAAATCGCCGTCGAGCGCCTTCATCGAAAGATCGTCCGACAGCAACAGGCCTTGGAACCCGATGCGGCGGCGGATGATCGCTTCGATCGCCACGGGCGAAGTCGTCGCCGGACGATCGGGATCGAAGGCCGGGAATTTCACATGCGCGGTCATGCCCCAGGGCAGATCGGCCAGCGCCTTGAACGGCACAAAATCCGTGCGCTCCAATTCTTCGACGCTGGCTTCAACGACCGGCAATTCCAAATGGCTGTCGGCGCGTGCACGGCCATGACCGGGAATATGCTTCAGCACCGGCAACACGCCGCCATCGAGCAAGCCTTCTGCGACCGCGCGGCCATAACGGCCGATCGCGGCGGGATCGGTCCCGTAAGCACGATCGCCGATGATGTCGTGGGCGCCGGGAACCGGCACATCGGCGACCGGCGCGCAATCGACGGTGATGCCCACATCCAGCAATTCGCGCGCGATCAGATGGAAATTGGTGCGCAAGGCCGCCAGCGCCGCCGCTTCGCCGCGTGCGCCGGCACGCTCGACGAAAATCATCGCGGGCGGGGCTTTACGCCAATGCGGCGGCTTCAACCGCGCGACGCGTCCGCCTTCCTGATCGACCAGTACCGGCGCATCCGCGCGGCCGACGCAGTTGCGCATGTCCGCGACCAGCGCCTTCACCTCGTCCGGCGTGCCCACGTTGCGGGCAAACAGGATGAAGCCCAGCGGATCGACGTCGCGATAGAGCGCGCGCTCCTCGGCGGTCAGCGATGTGCCCGCACAGCCATAGATGATCGCGGAAGGACGCATGGCTTCTCCTCTCCTATCGCACCACGTTGCAGCCCGCCCCGCGCGCGCGCAAGGCAGCGCAGGCGGCTTGTGCCGCATCGGTACTGGCGAAACCGCCCGCTTGGATACGCCAGAACATGCCGCGATCGCCCAGATCGACGGTCGGGAAACTGGCAGTCAGATTGCCGAGCACGTCGCCGTGCTGGCGGCGCAAGCGTTCCCATTCGCGCTGCGCATCGGCTTGGCTGCGCACGGACGCCAATTGAATGCGAATGCCGCCCGCGGCGGGCACGGCCGCGACTTGCGGTGCGGGTATCGGCGTTGCGGGGCGTGCTGCCGGGGCCGCCGGTACGGGTGTGGGGGCCGTTTGTTGCGGGCGCGGCGCCACGGGCGTGGGCAATGGTGCCGGCGGCGGAACCGGTGCGGGTGCGTTCGCCCCGCCGGGATGGATCGAGGCGCGCGGCGGTGCCGTCACGGGCACGGCGTCGGCCGTCGGCTCGACCTGCGGCGCATCGGGCACCACCACGCGCGGGGCCGGCGGCGGTTCGGGCACGGGGCGCGGCATCACGGCTTCGGGGCCGGGCAGCAAGCGTTCCACCTGCCCACCTTGCGCGGTTTGGGTGGTGGCGCCGCCCGAGGATTGTTGGCCGACGCGATTATAGATTTCCTTGTCCTGGAACGGCACGTCGATGCCGCCGGGCTGATCGGGCCGCGTTTTCATCGGCCGCGCATCGGCGCGCACGATCGGCAGCGAATTGGGATCGGTCGATCCGTCGCGCGTTTCCAAATACGTGTAGGCGAGCAGCGAGCCGAAGCCGACCACGGCCGCAAACGCGAAAACGGCCGCGACGAGACGCCCCCAATTGCGCCGGCCGCCGCCATTCCCGCCGCGCGTGCGCGCCGGCCCGCCGCTCAACGGGGCGGGATCGTCGCCGCTCGACAGGATCGGTTTGGCGCCTTCGGGCAGCATCGTCAGCGCAACTCCTCGGCGGGGGTCACACCCAGCAAGCGCAAGCCCGACGCGATCGTGATACCGACGTTACGCACGAGGGCGAGGCGCGCCAGCGTCGTGTCGCGATCGTCGGGCAATACGAAGCGTAAGCCGGGTTCGGCATTGCCGCGCGTCCACAGCCCATGGAACGCCGAGGCGAGATCGTAAAGCCAGAACGCCACGCGATGCGGTTCGCTCGCCTCCGCCGCCGCTTCCAGCATGCGCGGATAGCCCGAGATCATGCGCAGCAGCGCCAACTCGTCCGCATCGCCGATGCGCGACAGATCGGCCTTGGCAAGCGCGGCGTCCGACGTGTCGAGATCGGCGAAGACCGTCTTCGCCTGGCGGAACGCCGAATGATGGCGCGCATGCGCGTATTGCACGTAGAAGACCGGATTGTCCTTCGACTGTTCGCGCACTTTGGCGAAGTCGAAATCGATATGCTGGTCCTGCTTGCGCGTCAGCATCACGAAGCGAACGACATCGGCGCCCACTTCATCGACCACGTCGCGCAGCGTGACGAAGGTGCCCGCCCGCTTGGACATCTTCACCGGCTCGCCCTTGTCCAGAAGATTGACCATCTGGCAGAGCTTCACTTCCAGCGTCGCGCGGCCTTCGGACAGCGCCTTCACGGCGGCGTCCACGCGCTTCACATAGCCGCCGTGATCGGCCCCCCACACATCGATCAACCGCTCGAAGCCGCGGCGATATTTATCGAGGTGATAGGCCATGTCGGCCGCAAAATAGGTCCATGTGCCGTCGGACTTCGCCAGCGGGCGATCGACATCGTCGCCGAACGACGTCGCGCGGAACAGCAATTGCGGGCGCGGCTCCCAATCCTCGGGCTTCATGCCCTTGGGCGGTTCCAACACGCCCGTGTAAACGAGATCGCGCGACTTCAAATATTCGATCGCTTCGTTGACGCGGCCTTTGCCGACGATGTCGTTCTTCTCGCTGGAGAAGACCTTGTGCACGACACCCAGCGCCTTCAGATCTTCGCGGATGAGATCCATCATCGCGGCGATGGCGCGCTCGCGGAACAGCACGAGCCATTCCGTGTCCGGCGCCGTTTGATACTTGGCGCCGAATTCGGCGGCGAGTGCGGCCCCGACCGGCTTCAAATAATCGCCGGGATACAGCCCTTCGGCGACCGGGCCGACATTCTCGCCCAGCGCCTCGCGATAACGATGATGGACGGAACGTGCCAGCACATCGACCTGCGCGCCCGCATCGTTGATGTAGTATTCGCGCGTCACGTCGTGGCCGGTTTTTTCCAGCAACGCGGCCAGCGCATCGCCGACGACGGCCCCCCGGCAATGGCCGACATGCATCGGCCCCGTCGGATTGGCGGAGACGTATTCGACGTTCACTTTCTTGCCGCCGCCCATCTTGCCGTCGCCGAATTTCTCGCCCAGCGTCAGGATGGAGCGCGCAAGGTCGCGCCAGATCTCGGGCTTGAGCTTCATGTTCACGAAGCCCGGCCCCGCGATATCGGTGCCCGCCACGCGCGGATCGGCGGCAAGCTTCGCCGACAGCAATTCGGCCACGTCGCGCGGCTTCATCTTCGCGCCCTTGGACAGCACCAAGGCGGCGTTGGTCGACAAATCGCCATGCGCGATGTCGCGCGGCGGTTCGACCACGGCGCGCGAGAGGTCGAGCCCGGCGGGCAGCTTGCCCTCGGCAACGAGCGCGTCGAGAGCCTTGGCGAGTACGGCGTGGAATTCGGCGAAGATATTCATGAGGGGATGCAAAGCCGTCGGTGTTCGTTTTGGGCGAAAAGATCGGTCATGCCGGCGATGTAGTCGGCGACCGCGCGATGGATCGGTTCGCGTCGTCGCCATTCCTCCGGCAGAAGGTCGGGCGACGCGCAGTAACGCGCGAACAAGTCGCGCACGATCGCCTTGGCTGCGTCGGTGCGTTCGACGACCTTGGCGTGGCGATACATACGCGCGAACAGGAATTTTCGCACGCCTTCGATATCGGCGCGCATGGCGTCCGAAAAACCGACCAGCGGTTTGCCCAATCCCCGCACCGCATCCGCGTCGCGCGGGCGCCAGGCGCGAAGGCGGGTGCGCGTTTCCGACAGCAAATCTTCCACCATCCGTCCGATCGCCTCGCGCACCGCCTCGCCCTGGCGGCGCTGGGCGTCGATCCCGGGATGTTGCTTGCGAATTCCGGCGAAAATAGGCCCGAATAACGGGGTCTCGGCCAGATCGTCCTCGCCGAACAACCCGGCGCGCAAACCGTCGTCCAGATCATGGGCGTTATAGGCGATGTCGTCGGACAAGGCCGCGACCTGCGCCTCGGCCGACGCATAGGTCGCAAGGTCGAGCGGATAGACGCGGTCGAACGCGACGATGGCGTGGGGCACGTCCGCGCCCGTCACCGGGCCGTTATGCTTGACCACGCCTTCCAGGGATTCCCAGGTCAGGTTCAGCCCGTCGAAACCGATATGGCGGCATTCGAGCTCGGTCAGCAGCCGCAGCGTATGCGCATTGTGATCGAACCCGCCGTGATCCCTCATCGCGACGTCGAGCGCATCCTCGCCCGCATGGCCAAAGCAAGTGTGGCCAAGATCATGGGCGAGCGCCAAGCACTCGGTCAGGTCTTCGTCGAGGCCCAGCGCCCGCGCGATCGTGCGCGCGATCTGCGCCACTTCGATCGAATGGGTCAGCCGCGTGCGGAAATGATCGCTTTCGCCCGCCACGAAGACCTGGGTCTTGTGCTTCAGGCGCCGGAACGCCGTCGAATGGATCACCCGGTCGCGGTCGCGCTGAAACGGCGAGCGCAAGGCGCTCGACCGTTCCGCATGGCGCCGGCCGCGGCTGGCGCGCCAATCGCAGGCATAGGGCGCCAACCCCGTGCGTTCGGGCGACTCGGATTTGGGTAAAGCCGTCATATCGGGCCAAGCTAGCGTCGCGTTACATACCCCGCAACGCCCTATATCCCCGCTGATATTCGGGGCTTTTTCCCGCTTTGTTCACGTCCGCGCATTGACATATCGGGGGGCGCTCCTTAACTCTGAAGGACCAAGGAGTTTCCGTATGTCCGATACCGCCCTCGCCGAAGCCCCGACCAGCCCCGTCGTCGTCACCGACGCCGCCGCCAAGCGGATCGCTTTCGTGCTGTCGCAGGAAGCCCAGCCCGGCATGATGCTGCGCATCGCCGTGTCGGGCGGCGGCTGCTCGGGCTTCCAATACGGCTTCACCTTCGACGATACGGCGAACGACGACGATCTGAAGATCGAAAAGGAAGGCGCCAAAGTCTTGATCGACAATACGTCGCTCGAACTGCTCGGCGGTTCGCAGATCGACTATGTCGAAGACATGATCGGCGCCTCGTTCCAGATCAAGAATCCCAACGCCAAGAGCTCCTGCGGCTGCGGCAACTCGTTCTCGGTCTAGGATTTTCCCTGCCCCTCATCCTTCGACGGGCTCAGGATGAGGATGTGCTAAAGACCTCATGGTGAGCCTGTCGAACCATGAGGTCAGCCCGGTGCCCCTGAAGATCGCGACCTGGAACGTCAACTCGGCGCGCGCGCGCACGGCGCATCTCACGCGCTGGCTGACCGATTTCGCGCCCGATATCGCCCTGCTCCAGGAATTGAAATGCCAGGACGGCGAGTTCCCGCGCCTGGAGGTCGAAGCGCTCGGCTACGCGGTCGAGACGCACGGCCAGAAAACCTATAACGGTGTGGCCATCCTCGCGAAGGGCCGCAAGATCGATATCGTGCGGCGCGGCCTGCCGGGCGACGATTCGGATGTGCAGTCGCGCTACATCGAAGCCGATATCGCGGGCTTGCGCGTCGCGTCGATCTATCTGCCCAACGGCAATCCCTGCCCCGGCCCGAAATTCGATTACAAACTCGGCTGGATGGCGCGCCTGCAAGCGCACGCCAAAACGCTGCTGGCGCTCGAAAAGCCGGTCGTGCTGGGCGGCGACTACAATGTCTGCCCGACCGACATGGATCTTTGGGACGTCAAGGCGATGGCTGGCGATGCGCTGGTGTCGCCCGAGGCCCGCGAAGCCTGGCGCGCCCTCGTCAATCAAGGCTGGACCGACGCGCTGCGTCATCGCCGCCCGGCCGCGCGGCTTTACAGCTATTGGGATTATTTCCGCGATCGTTTCACCCACGATCACGGTTTGCGCATCGACCATCTGCTGCTGTCGCCCGAAGCCGCCGACCGCCTGGGCGAAGCGGGCGTGGATCGCAATCCGCGCACGCAGGAAAAACCGTCCGATCACACGCCCGCGTGGATCGAACTGCGCGATTAGGTCTAAGCCGACAGAGACGCGGCCCGGCCTCGCCCTTCGACAAGCTCAGGGTGAGGCCTACTTCCAAAAAACTCATGGTGAGCCTGTCGAACCATGAGGTTCGCGCGGCTCAGATCTTATACGCCAGCCGCACGCCGCCCCACGGACGGCCTTGTACGACGATCGGTGCCGACACGTCCTTCATCAGCGTGAATTTCCCGCCGCCCATATCGCGGCGATAGGTCTGCACCAGAAAATCGGCGCGATTGCGCCCGGCGGCGAGGCCCACGCGATCGTTGAAGATGCGCCGGTTGCGCCCGTTCGCCGTGTTCCACGCCGCGTCGGGGCCGTGCGGCTTGGAGAATTTGTTGTTGTGCGTGGGAAGATATCCGTTGCGGTCGACCGCGGCGCAAAACACG
Source organism: Tagaea sp. (assembly GCA_965228135.1). Classification (GTDB taxonomy): domain Bacteria; phylum Pseudomonadota; class Alphaproteobacteria; order CACIAM-22H2; family CACIAM-22H2; genus Tagaea. The sequence goes on along the minus strand of OZ245798.1, from coordinate 479,463 downwards.
ACACGCGGATCGAGGTCGAGCAGCGGTTCCTGAATCGCCGGGAAATGGCGATCCGTCGTGTCGAGGAAACGCGTGCGCACCTGCTGCGGGTTGCTGCCCGGAATGGGCGCGTAGGTTTCGTCGAACAGATCGTCGAGGCGGATCTCGCCGCGCGACACGGCCCCTTCCAGCGCCGCCGATAGCTTGGCGGCCGCATCGCGCGCGGCGGCGATGAATTTCGTGTCGATCGTTTCCACGCCCGACGCGGCGGTGATCTGAATCAACCGTTCGCCCATCGAGACGAGGCGCGAAAGCCGTTCCTTCGTGCCGTCGATGGCTTTGGACGAGGCGGTCACGCCGTCGCCGCACGCCCCCATCGCGTCGAGCACCTTGCCCGAGCGCGCGTCGATCTCGCGCACCGCGCCCGAAATCCGGTCGATGCGCCCGGCGACTTCATCGACATGGGTGGCGATGTTGCCGATCACGCCGCCGATGGCGGCGGCACCGGTTTCGGCCGATTGCGCGCGCGCTTGGCTTTCCTGCGACCGGCCGATCAAGCGTTTGGCTTGCTGGCCAAGTTCGGTGAGCGTGCCGCCGATTTCGGCCGTCGCTTCGGCCGTTTGGCGCGCGAGCGCTTTCACTTCGCCCGCCACGACGGCGAAACCGCGCCCCGCCTCGCCCGCGCGTGCCGCCTCGATCGTGGCGTTGAGGGCGAGGAGATTGGTCTGGCGCGCGATCGCGTCGATTTGCTTGGCGACTTTGCCGATGCGTTCGAGTGCGGTCTGCAGGCCGCCGAGATCGGTCGCGATTTCGCGCGCGGCACCGACCAGCGCCGAGATATCGCCCATCGCGGAATCGACCTGGGCGCGCGAGGCGCCCATTTCGGCGGAGACTTTGCCGGCGAGATCCTTCGCTTCGTCCGCCGCACGCGCGGCGTCGGCATTGGCGGCGGCGAGTTCCTGCGTGGCTTGGCGCGTTTCGCCGAACAACCCGACTTGGCGCTGAAGGGTGGATGCGATGTCGTCGATATAGCCCGCGACATCGGCGAGTTCGACGCCCAGCGATCCCGCTTCGATCGCCACATCCGTCAACACGCCCGAATGCGCGGCCGTCGGCCCCGTCCCGTCCATCGTCAACCCTCCCATGGTCCGCAGTTCTTGCACGAACCCTTGGCGTACAGGATTCGTCCGACTTGGTTACCGGCAGGTTAAGCGTGTTCGACGTTAAGGCTTTAAATTTTCGGTTTCAACGGATCGCGATTTGATGGGCGAAATTTTCGCCGTCGCCGATGGTCAGCGTCGTGAACCCCAGCAATTTCAGCAGGTCGAGGAAGGTGAACAATTCGTCCACGCCGTATTCGACGAACATCGGGCTGGTCCGCGACGCGGCCGTAAGCTGGGCGAGCAAGGCCCGCGCGCGATAGACCGTGTCGAGATGGCCCTTGTCCAAGGCCGAAATAATCAGACGGTCGGCCCGATCGCCCTTGGCGAACAGCGCGTAAGACGGGCGATAGGGCGAACTCAACTGCGCCGAGGTCAGGCCGTTGACGAACTCGAGCCGCTTGGAGCGATCCGAGTCGATCAACACCTTGGCGCGCGAGACGTAAGTCTCGGTCGAATGCGGCACCGGGTAGTAATAACCCGCATGGCGGTCGCGCTGCTGGGCATTGGCGTTCGCGGCGAAGCTCGCGATCAGCGCAGCAGTGATGAAAATGACATGCATCTTTAACGGCACTAGATATCTCTACTCTCGGGCCACCCAGTCGGCAAGCCCAGCATTTCCGATAAAGATCGCCCCTGTTTAAAGACTAATCGACCTCCGACAGGATTCCTCTCGTCGATACCGAGAAGAATATCGGGCAGAGGACGACTAGCCCAAGGATTACGAATGATGCGTGCACGACGATGACCAACACTCCACGGAATCAGCCGTTCAGTAGAAAAAATTGCGCTGAGCATCTTCTTGCGCGGCCCATTCTTGCCACACCAAACGCCATCTGGATTGCGCCCACTGACTGTTTCGACACGCCCGTCCTCATAGGTTCGGACGATGGCGCATGGGGAGCCAAACATGGCATCACAGGCGTCTTCTTCATTCTGAAACTCAGACATCGCATTAATTGCTACAACATATGGCGCATCAAGCTTCCCGTAACGCGACGACTTTTTCTGCACACTTTCCCGAATGCCATCACCTGGAGTTCCCCAATAAGGCTCCATACTCTGAACCCCTATTGCTCTGTCAGCCGTAACCAATGGTATTGAGCGAAGAAATGCGCCAACAGTCAGCGTCAGACCGTGTTCTTTATATATAAACGGCGCAGCATCTCTGACTGCCGCTGTCTTGGGAAGCTGTTCTATCCAAGCCGCCAAGGACTTTCTCAACTGCCCCAATGTCACAGGCAGACTCGGGATTCCCTCAATCTGCAAATCAAGAAAATGAAACCTAGCATCCGCTTCATCGATGATACGCACAGCATCGTTTAGTCGACTATGTGCGGCGGCCTCTTTCGGCGTTTGGTTCATAGATGTAACGGCCTCCAGGAAGAATTCGGACCCATCGGGAAGCCCAACCAGGAAGTCCGGTTTATGATTTGAGCCGATAACTGTTGGCTCAATTTTTAAAATTTTATGGCCAGTTCTAATTAACAGCTCATGAAGAGTAAGCTCAAAGAAAGCGCTAACATGAGCAACATCAATGGTAGACCGCATCCGCTGAATTAAAGACCATTGATCGGATTCTGGATATCTAGACACCCACTCTTCGATCAGAGCGCGAACTCTTTGAGCTTCTATTCTGTTTGAACGATTGAGATAGCTGAAATAAGTCTCTCCGGCCTTGGCGGGGCCATTATCGGTGCGCTCAATTTCGTCGAAAACTGAGGCCATTTTTCTTCCTTAAAATATCCGGAGTGACGAGACCAGTATTTAAGAAATTCAAATAAGAAGATAAGTCATACTCTTGCATCATGCGCGCCCCTGGAAAACGGGCCCATGCGGCTTCAAACGCAGACCGGGGCGCAGGCGCTTCCACACGAGATCGGCGGGATCGGCCGGGTTGGGCCCCGGCGACGCCACGACCAGAACTTCCTCGGCGATCGGCTGGAAATCGGCGCGGAAATGGACCGAGCTTTTGACCGCGACGATCTTCTGCTGGATCGGCTCGATACCGAGATGGCGGAAGAATTCCTGATCGGCGGCCTGAACCTTGTGGCTGGCGACGACGACGCGCACGCCCTCCGCTTCCAGCAACGCCATAGGCCCGAGCTTCATTTTGCTGCCGCCGTAGAACGGGCCGGTGCACAGGATTTCGCCCGTACCGATGCGCTCGACCTTGAACGGACGCTCGATCGGCGAAACGCCCGGCCAGCCGGAGATCGCCCCCAGCTTGAACGGCGCCGTATTCCCCGCCCCGATCTCGACCGCGCGCTTGGCCGATGCGGGATCGATCAACATACCGAGCACGGCGTCCTTCGGCTTCAAGCGCAGCATCGCGGCGAGCAAGCCGGTCGTATCGCCGTTGCCGCCCGCCCCCGGATTGTCTTGCGTATCGGCAAGCACCACGGGTTTGCCGTTACGCCCGCCGCGCGCCATGCCGCGCGCGATCGCATCCTCGGGCGAATAGATCTCGGCGACGTAATCGCGCTCCGCGTCCGCGACGACGTTGTAGAGCGCGTCGGTCGCGTCCTTGGCTTTGCGCGCATCCGCGCCGAAGCCGAACACCGACGGCGCGCAGTCGCGGATATCGGCGGCCGGAAAGCCCGAGCAATAGGACAGCATCGTGCCGCTGGTCGCTTCGATCTCGGCCAGGCGCTTATAGATCGCGGCCCCCGGCTCGATGAACGTGCACTGGGCCGTGATCGGAATCATGAACGGCAATTGCCGGAAGAACTTCGCCGGCGGCGAACCCGCTTTCAGCATCGCGTCCAGCAGATCGCAGGCGCGCGCGCCCGTATCGGCCATATCGATATGCGGATAGGTCCGATAGGCGACCATGCCGTCGGCTTGATCGACCATGCGCTGGGTGACGTTGGCGTGCAGGTCGAGCGAGGCGACGACCGGAATGCGCGGGCCGACGACCGCGCGCACGCGGGCGAGAATTTCGCCTTCGCCGTCCTCCAGGCTTTCGGTCACCATCGCGCCGTGCAGGTCGAGATAGACCGCATCGACAGGCAGCGCCTTGGCGAGATCCTCGCACAGCGTTTTGACGACGCTTTCGAAGATCTCGTCCGTCACATGCGCCGACGGCGTGGCGTTCGCGCAAATCAACGGCGCGAGCTTATGCCCGCGCGCGGTCGCCGCTTTGATGAAGCCCGCGATCGGCACGTTCATGCCGGCGAAAGCCGGGGGGATCGCATCCCCCCGGATCATCGACGGCCAACCGCCGCCATTCACGAACGCCGCACGATCCGCCTTCGTGGGCGCGAAGGTATTCGTCTCGTGCTGGAACGTGCCGACGGCGATGCGGGCCATTTTTAGCTACGCGAGTAGTCGAAGGTTTCCTTCGAAGCGCCCGGATGCGTGACCGCACCCTTTTCCGCCGAGCCCACGGTCGTCGAATATTTCCAGATCGAACCGGATTGATATTCGTGCGGACGCGGCTTCCAGGATTCCTTGCGCTTGGCCATCTCCTCGGCCGACACGGCGACGTCCAGCGTCCCCTTCTCGGCATCAATAGTGATCATGTCGCCGTCCTTCAGCAGGGCGATCGGACCGCCGACCGCCGCTTCGGGCCCCACATGGCCGATGCAGAAGCCGCGCGTGCCGCCCGAGAAACGCCCGTCGGTGATCAGCGCGATCTCGTCGCCCTTGCCCCAACCATAGAGGGCGGCGGTCGTCGACAGCATTTCGCGCATGCCGGGGCCGCCCTTCGGACCTTCGTAGCGGATGACCATCACTTCGCCGTCCTTGAGGTCGCGCTTCAGCACGGCGGCCAAGGCTTCTTCCTCGCGGTCGAAGCAGCGCGCCGGGCCGGTGAAGGTGAGCTTCTTGAGCCCCGCGATCTTCACGATGGCGCCTTCGGGGGCGAGATTGCCCTTGAGACCGACGACGCCGCCCGTGGTCGAGATCGGGTTCTTGACGCGATAGACGACCTTCTTTTCCTGGTTCTCCGGGAACTTCACGTCTTTGAGGTTCTCGGCCATCGTCTTGCCGGTGACGGTGATGCAGTCGCCATGCAGGAAGCCCGCATCGAGCAGTTCCTTCATCACGACCGGAATGCCGCCGACCGAATAAAGGTCGAACGCCGTGTATTTGCCGCCGGGCATCATGTCGGCGATGTAGGGCGTCGAGCGGAACAGGCGCGCGACTTCGTGCAGATCGAAATCGATGCCCGCTTCGTTGGCGAGGGCCGGCAGATGCAGCGCTGCGTTGGTCGACCCGCCCGTGGCGGCGACGACGCGCGCCGCATTCTCCAGCGATTTGCGGGTGACGATGTCGCGCGGGCGCAGGCCTTGCGCGATCAGATTCATGATCTGCTCGCCCGACTGGTAGCACCAGCGATCGCGGCTTTCATAGGGGGCCGGCGTGCCCGCCGAACCCGGCAGCGCCAAGCCGATCGCTTCGGAAACGCAGGCCATCGTGTTGGCGGTGAACTGGCCGCCGCACGCACCGCCCGTGGGCAGCGCGACTTGCTCGAGATGCTCGAGTTCCGCGTCCGTCATCTTGCCCGAGGCGTTTTTGCCGACACCTTCGAACACATCGACGATCGTCACGTCGCGGCCCTGGAATTTGCCCGGCATGATCGTGCCGCCATAGATGAAGATCGAGGGCACGTTCAAACGCACCATCGACATCATCAGGCCCGGCAGCGCCTTGTCGCAGCCCGCGAGGCCGACGAGCGCATCGTAGCAATGGCCGCGAACGGTGAGTTCGATCGAATCCGCGATCACTTCGCGGCTGGCGAGCGAGGCCTTCATGCCCGCATGGCCCATCGCGATGCCGTCGGTGACGGTGATGGTGGTGAATTCGCGCGGCGTGCCGCCGGCCGAAGAAACGCCCTTCTTCACCGCCTGCGCCTGGCGCGACAGCGTGATGTTGCAGGGGGCGGCTTCGTTCCACGTCGTGACGACGCCGACCAGCGGCTGGGCGATCTGTTCCTTGGTCAGGCCCATCGCATAGAGCATCGCGCGGTGCGCGGCACTGGTCGGACCCACGGTCGTGTGGCGGCTGGGCAGCTTCGATTTGTCGAATTTCGTCGCGGACATAACAGGACTCCTCCCGGGAACCGGACGCGAAGGTAGCGTTTCAAGGCCGCGTTGTTAAAGGGTTTTTGCCGGGGCCGGTTCGCGCATCAGCCATGCCGACAGCGCGCCCAAAACCGCCACGACCAGCAAAAGCGAAAACCCTTGCGCGTAGGCGCCGGCGGAATAAAGCCGCGCCCCGCCCGCCGCCAGCCCGCCATCCCAGGCGCGATCGAGCAGCGCCCCGATGGACGGTTGCAGCACCGCCCCGGACCCCACCACGGCGGTATTCACCAGCCCATAGGCGGCGCCGCTGGCATTGGCGGGCGAATGGTCGCGCGCATGGGCATAGGCGATCACCATCGACGACGCGCATACGCCGTTGACGAACATCAACACCGCTAGCGCGGGCAATCCCAGGCCCGGCCAATAGAGGATCGCGGCAAGCGACAGCGCCATGGCGGCACTGAGCCCACGCATCGCGCGGGCGCGATGCCCCAGGCGATCGACCGCGTAGCCGATGATCGGCGAGCCGATCCCCCAGCCCGCGAACATGACCGAGGTCAGCAGCGCCGCCGAACCGCGCTCGAGGGAATGCGTCTGCATCAGCCACGGCACGGCCCATAGCCCGGCGAAAGACAGCATCGTGCCGGTCATCGCGAAGCCATAGCCCGTGGCAAGCCACGCATCGCGCGACCGCAGAACGCCGCGCAAACCGGCGGCGAAACTGCCGCGCGCTTGCAGGGGCGCCGCGCGCTTGTCGGCGATCACCAGGAAGATCGCCACGGCGAGCAATGCGCCGAGGATGGCCAGAGCCCCCAGCGTGCCGCGCCAGCCCCAGGCATCGACCGACAACGCCAAAGGCGCTTGGCCGAAGATGGCACCTATCATCCCGAACAATTGCGCGAAGCCGGTCAGCATGGCGAAGCGCGTCGGCGGGAACCACAGCGTGGCGACGGTCAGCACGCCGACCCAGCTGAACCCCGCACCGATGCCGACCAGCAAGCGGCCGAGATAGGCGATCTCGATCGTCGGGGCGACCGCGAAGATCGCCGCCCCGATCGCCGACACGCCGACCGCGAAGCTCATCAACCGGCGCGGCCCGAAACGATCCATCAACATGCCGACGGGAATTTGCAGCGGCGCGTAGCCGTAGAAATAGAAGGCCGCGAGATTGCCGAGCACGGCGGCACCGACGGCGAACTCCGCCATCAGCTCGCCGACGATGACCGACGGCGCCACGCGCTGGACGAACGCATAGGTGAAGAACGACGCCGCCAGGACGAAGGCGAAGACCGCGCGAGCGCCGGTCATTTCAATAGGCGACCTTGTCGGGCTTGGCGAACCATTCGGCGAACACGGCGCGCGCTTCATCGCGCAGCACGTTCGACGTGGGCAAATCGCGCTTGTCGATGTCCTTCGCGACTTCGACGTAGAAGGCTTCGTCGTCGAACTCGATCTCGGCCGCGTCGCGCCGATTGGCGGCGTAGCACATGCGCGCCGCGCGCGACCAAAGGATCGCGCACAGGCACATCGGGCACGGCTCGCAGCTCGTGTAAACGATGGCGCCGGTCAGATCGAACGTGCCCAGCGCCTTGCACGCTTCGCGGATCGCCACCACCTCGGCATGGGCCGTGGGATCGTTGGTCGAGGTGACGCGGTTCCAGCCCTCGCCGACGATCTTGCCGTCCTTGACGACGACGGCACCGAACGGGCCGCCCGCCCCCGACATCGAATGTTCGCGCGCCAACTCGATCGCGCGGCGCATGAAGATCTCGTCCGTCATTTCTTCGCTTTCGCCGCGACCACGGCCGCGATCTTCTGCCCGAGCTGGGCGGGGGAAAAGGGTTTGACGACATAGGCGTCCACGCCGTTGTCGCGCGCCTCGACGACGAATTCGGGCGAGGCTTTGCCGGTCAGCATGATGAACGGCATGCCCGGCCATTTCATGCGCACGGCTTTGAGCAGTTGCAGGCCGCTCATCTCCGGCATGTTCCAGTCCGACACGATCAGATCGAAACGCTGCGTGCCGGAATTGAGCACATCCAGCGCCTCCGCGCCGTCTTTGGCGGTGCTGACATAGGGCACCTTCAACTGGCGCAGGACCGTCTGCGCGATCTTGATCGCGAACGCGTCGTCCTCGACCAGCAGCACGGACAGATTGGCGAATAGCGGATCGCCGGGGGCGCCTTGTTGCGTGTTCATCAATTCACCGTTTCTTCGCCGGCAGCGACCGCGTAACGCGCGCGCAAAGCCGCCACACCGGCGGCGGCTTCTTCGGCCAATCTATCCGACGGCGCTTCCATCGTCGACCGGTCGCCTTTGTCGCCCGCCGCTTCGATCGCATCGGCCAGTTGGAACACGCGCGCAAGCCCCATATTGGCCGCCGCACTTTTCAGCGAATGCGCCGCGCGCGTCCAGACGACCATATCGCCCGCCGCGCGCGCTTGCGCGATCTGGGCGACCGCTTCGTCGGCACTCGCCGCGAAATCGTCGACCAGAAGCGCCACGGTATCGGCGCCGATTTGGCTTTCCAGCGTGGCGATCACGTTCGCGTCGAGCACCGCATCGCTCGCCGCCAGAATGCCCTGCGTCGAAAGCGGTTCCGCCGAATTCGCGGGTGCTGCCGCGCGCAAGGCGGCGAATAGCTTCTCGGGCACGATCGGCTTGGCGATGTAGTCGTTCATGCCCGCTTCCAGGCAACGATCGATATCGGATTGCATGGCGCCCGCCGTGGCCGCGACGATGCGCACCGCACCGCGCGATCCCGGCAAGCGGCGGATCGCCTTGGACGCTTCGATGCCGTCCATATTCGGCATATGCATGTCCATCAGCACGACGTCGTAATCGTTGGCGGTCGCCAGCGCCAACGCTTCGCGCCCGTCGCCCGCCAAATCGACGCGATGCCCGCCGGGCTTCAAAAGCCCCAGCGCGACCTTCTGGTTCACGACGTTGTCTTCGGCCAGCAGGATGCGCAGCGGCGCCAGATCGCCGCCGATCTCCGCGGCATGATCGATCTCGGCGGGCTCCACGCCGACCGGCAGATCGAGCGTGAAATGGAATTCCGAACCCTTGCCCGGTTCGCTGATAACGCCGACATCGCCGCCCATCGCGTTGACGAGACGACGGCTGATCGCAAGCCCTAGCCCCGTGCCGCCGAAGCGCCGCGTGATCGAGGAATCGGCCTGCACGAAACTGCCGAACAGCTTAGCCTGCGCTTCCTTGGAAATGCCGATGCCGGTATCGCCCACCGACACGCGCAGATGCACGCGCCCGGCGCTTTCCGAACCCGCCGCGACGATGGTGACGCCGCCCTTTTCGGTGAATTTGATCGCGTTGCCGGCGAGGTTCAGTAGCACCTGCCGCAACCGGCCGGGATCGCCCTTCAGGAAACGCGGCACGCTGGCATCGCAGCGTTCGACCAGGAAAATCCCTTTCTCGACCGCCTTCGACGACATCAGCGCGCCGACATCCTCCAGCACGCGGCGGAAATCGAAATCGATGCTCTCGACATCCAGCTTGCCCGCTTCGAGCTTCGAATAGTCGAGCACGTCGTTGAGAATTTGCAGCAGCGACTCACCGCTATCGAGCACGATGCGCGCGTTTTCGCGTTGTTCTTGCGTCAGTTCGGATTTCAGCAGCAAGCGCGACATGCCGATAATGCCGTTCATCGGCGTACGGATTTCGTGGCTCATCATCGCGAGGAATTCGGATTTGGCCTTGGTCGCGGCTTCGGCTTCGTCGCGTGCGCCGCTGATCTCGCCCATGACGCGTTTGAACACCGTCATGGCGCGTGCCGTATCCCCCAATTCGTCCTTGCGGTCGACATAGAGGACGTTGACATCGTCGTCGCCGCGCGCGATGCGGCGCATCTTGCGGTTCAGCGCGTTGAGCGGCAGCACGATGTCGCGCACCAACAGCGCCGCGACCACGAACAGCACCAAGGCCGTGCCCGCCATCACCATCAGCATGTAGTCGCGCGTTTCGTCGATGCGCGCGGCGGCTTCCTCGCGGAACACGTAGCCTTCGTCGGCGGCGATCTGGGTCAGCACTTCCAACTCGCCGCGTATCTTAAAGCCGAGTTCGCGGGCCGCGTCGGAAACTGCACCCCGACCCGATACGACCCGCGCCTCGCGGATCGCCTTCTCCCAAGCTTCGAGATCGACGCGAATACCGGCGATCAACTCCGGCACGTCGGGCGAAGCCGAACGCTGGCCGGCGATGGCGAGATCCTTGCGGAATTCCTCGATCAGCCGATCGATCTCGCGCATCGACGCGTCGTCGGCCTCGGCGCCCATTTCGTGTTCGCGCCGCTGCAAGACGGCGAAGTCGGTCTGCGCGAGGCGCGTGAAATTGATCGTCTGCAACGGCCCGTCGAACATCTGCATGGTCAGCGAGCCGAGCGTGCGCGTCGCGTCGAACGCCCCCAGACCCAGCGTACCGACGGCCGCCAGCGCCAACAGAAACGCGGCGATCAGTTTGACGCGAAGCGACAGGCGCGACATTCGATTTGCGCCTATTGGACCACGGTCACGGTCATTTCCATGCGCGGATGGATCCGGCAATTGACCGTGAAGGTGCCCGCACGACGAAACGTGACGACGTTGCGGCTGGCGGGCGCTTGGCGGCCGACGTCGAATTCGCCGCCCGCCGTTTCGGAGAACACGTTATGACCGAAACGATCCTCGTTGATATAGACGATCTGACCGCCCGCCCGGATCGTGACGGCGTGTTTGTCGAAATCGATGTCGCGCTGGACGACGACGACTTCCGCCGGCGCCCCTTGCGCGAAGACGCGATCGGCCGCGACGAAACCGCCGGCGGCGCCGATCGCCCCCGCCAAGATGGGCCAGAATGGGATACGCATATGCCGAACTCCTGTGCGGCGGGCAGGATACCCTCGCCAAGGAATTCGCGCAAAAGCCGGACGGCGTTACTTCCAGAAGGGTTTGCGGCGCCGGAATTCGTCCCAAACGCCCGGCAATTCGTCGAGATCGGACTTGATCCGGGCGGCGATCCAGCCCGTGACGATGCCGTCCGCGCGCGCCAAAACTTCCGGCGACAGGTCTTTCGACGATTTACCCAGCCGCGCGATCAGCGCCTTGGCGACGGCCGCGTCGTTGAGCGCGCCCAGATGCTCCTGCACCTCGGCCAGCGCATCGAGATAGGCCCCCGCCGTCTTTTTCGAATAAAGGCCGCGGAAGAACTCGGCCGCATAGCGCAGCTTCTTGCAGCGGATGCGAAGCTCGTGCAGCTCCACCTCCTCCAGATCGCCGATCTGCTCGCCCAGGCTTTCGACCTTGCGGTGGAGCTTCTTGAGCGTCGCGGCGGCGAACTCGCCGGCCGGCAGCAAGGCCCAGCTGCCCATGCCTTCGCGCCAAGCGCCCTTCTCCCACCACGCTTCGACGTCGAGCAACGCTTGGGTCAAACGCGGGCTCGCCAATGTCTCCGTCACGTCGCCATAGCTGCGCTTGCGCGCGCGGTCGGCGGCGGCGGCGACGTTGGCCAAGGCGGGATCGTCCTCGACATGTTCGGCCAGCGGCTTCAGCAATTCGCTGCGGAACACGTCCCAGTCGCGCGCTTGGCCGCAGGACGACGCGATCCAACGCAGTTCCTCCGACATCGCTTTGCGCGCGTCCTCGGGCAGCACGTCGCGAAACGCCGACAAGGCCGAGCGCAAGCGGCGCAACGCCACGCGCAGCTGGTGCACACCCTCGACAAACGGCTTGCCGCGCACCAGCGATTCATTGGCGCGCATATGGCGAAAACAGGCGCGGCCGATCAGCGCGAAAGCCTCGGCGGTCGTGGCTTCCGGCGCCAAGCGGATCGGCGCGGCGCGCACCGCGATCGGCGACTTTCCCGCCCCTTTCTTGTCGAGCAGCGCGTAGCCGCGCTCGGCTTTCGTGCGCGCTTCGACGCTGGCGGGCACGATATCCGCGATGTCGCGCGCAAGACCGTAAAGATCGGCGGGATCGCCGTCCTTCAATTCGAGCTCGACTTCCGCGATCGGCGCGCTGCCGCGACCGGCCGAAATCTCGCCTTTGTCGAACGCCATCTCGATATCGGAAACGCCGTAGCGCACGCGCCAGGCTTGGCGGCGAAAATCTGTCGTGAATAGCGGCGCCAAACCGGCTTGGACTTTGGATTTGCCCAGAACCTTGCGCACGTTCTTGTCGCCGATCTCGGCGAGCCAGGCTTCGTCGAGCACCGGCGTTTCGCCGACGATCTCGCGCTCCCACTCCCCGCGCGCGAGGCCGGCGATTTCCGGGGCTGCGGCGGTCTTGACCGTCTGGATGCGCCGGCGCCCGTCGCGGCGCACGCGCAAGGCGAGTTCGGCTTCGGCCAAGCGCCGGTCGGCCGTGTCGAAATAGGTGGTGATGTAGCGCTTGCGGCTCGGCGTTTTCGACGCGAAGAGCGCCGTCATACGCGGCGAGCGGACCAATTTGGAAAACGCATCTGCCGGGACGGCGAGCTTCAGCTCAATCTCCGTCGCGTTTTTGGCTTCGCTCGACACTGCTGCGCCCTCGTTTGCCCGGCGCGGCAGACCTTAGGGGCCGCCCCGAAGGGCGGCAACTGGCAAAGAATTACTCTTTCGTGACACGGCGATCTCCCCGCAATTTTAAACAATTGCGGGGAGATATTAATCCAACACCTGAATTACATCGTGCCCGGGAAGGCGCCGCCGTCGAGCAGGATGTTCTGGCCGACGATGTAGCCCGCATGAACGCTGCACAGGAAAGCGCAGGCCGCCCCGAATTCTTCGGCCGTGCCGAAGCGTTCGGCCGGATTGGATTTACGTCGCGCCTCGGCCACCTGCTCGATCGGCTGGCCCGTCGTTTTCGACGCCGCCGTGAACAGCGAACGCAGGCGATCGGTCTCGAACGGGCCGGGCAGCAGACCGTTGATCGTCACATTGTGCTTGGCGACTTGGCGCGACAGGCCGGCGACGAAGCCGGTGAGGCCCGTGCGCGCACCGTTCGACAGACCCAGCTGCGCGATCGGCGCCTTCACGGCCCCCGAGGTGATATTGACGATGCGGCCGAATTTGCGGCCGATCATGCCGTCGATCGTCGCCTTGATCAGCATGATCGGGGTGATCATGTTGCCTTCGACCGCCTTATGCCACGCGGCCTCGTCCCATTCGCGGAAATCGCCGGCCGGCGGGCCGCCCGCGTTGTTGATCAGAATGTCGGGATCCGGGCACGCGGCCAGCAGCTTGGCGCGGCCTTCGGCGGTCGTCACATCGGCGGCGACGGCGGTGACTTTGACGCCATACTTCGTGCGCAACTCGGCGGCCGTGGCTTCCAGCGCTTCCGGCCCACGTCCGTTGACGACGATATCCACACCTTCCGCCGCCAACGCCGCCGCACAGCCCTTGCCCAAACCCTTCGAGCCCGCGCACACGATCGCCTTGCGGCCCTTCAAACCCAGATCCATTTGACTACTCCTCGGATGTCGTAACGAAACCTTGCGCGGCGAGCACCGCGCGCGCAAGGGGAATGGAAATCGCGCGGCCTTGCGCCAACGCGGCGTGGTCGAGCGCGTCGCTGACCCGTGCGACCGCCGCCAGCGAACGTTCGAGCCGGCGGGCCACGAAGCGCACCGTTTCGGGCGCCACGCGCAATTGGCGATCGGCGAAGTGCTTGACCAACACGGCTTCGACCAGCGCGTCGTCGGGTGCGCCCAAGCCCACGGCGGGCAGCGCCCGCAAGCGCGAGGCGAGATCGGGCAGCTTCACGTTCCAACGCGCGGGCGGCGTGCGCGCGGTGATCAGCAAATGCCCGCGCCGCTCGGCGATCATGTTCAACAGATGGAAGAACGCGGTTTCGTCGGGCGCGTTGCGATCGGCGTCGTCGAGCAGCCATTCCCGCGATTCATCGAGTTCGCCGATGATGGGCTTTGCCCCGCTGCGCGCGCGCCAAGCTTGCGCCAAATGCGTTTTGCCGCTGCCCTCGGGCCCGTGAACGACCAAGCCATAGCTCGGCCAGTCGGGCCATGAATCGAGCCACGCGACCGCCGCTTCGTTGGCCGGGGCGACGAGAAAATCCTCGCGCCCCAGCGCCGGCCGATGCGGCAGGTTGAACGTAAGCTGCGTCGGGCTCATCGCCCCCGGCCGAGATAAAGCGACGAGCCGAGATAGCGCTTAAGCCCGTAGCGCAGCAACACGCCGATCGCGGCGGCGGCGGGAACGGCGAGCAACACGCCCGTGAAGCCGAACAGCGACGCGCCCGCCAGGATCGCCAGGATCATCCATACCGGATGCAAGCCCACGCGATCGCCGACCAGATTGGGCGTGAGCACGCTGCCCTCCAGCAACTGACCGGCGGCGTAAACGCCCGCGACGATCGCGATGCCGACCCAATCGCCGAACTGGAAGAACGCGATGGCAAGGCCGGTAAGCGTGCCGACGGTCACGCCGACGAACGGGATGAAGCCGAGCAAGCCGGTCATCAAGCCGACCAGCAGGCCGTAATTGAGGCCCGCGAGAGTCAAGCCCACGCCGTAGAAAATGCCCAAGCACACGCAGACCAAGGCCTGGCCGCGCAGGAACCCGGCAAGGCGTTCGTCGATTTCGTTGGCGACACCGCGCAGATCGCCGGCGTGATCGCGCGGCAGCCAAGTGTCGATCCGCGCCACGACCTTGTTCCAATCGCGGATCAGATAGAACGACACGACCGGCGTGATCAGCAGCAGCGAAATCAAATTCACGATCGCGATGCCGCTGGTCAGCACGCCGACGGCCGCACTCGCCACAACCGACAGAACTTGGCGTGCGGCGTCGCCCGCCCCGCGCAATTGCTGGGGATCGCCATGGCCGATTTGGGCGAAAAATTCCTCGAGATAGGGCCGGGCCCATTCGATGCCGTGGCGGATGACGACGGCGAGCCGTTCGGCAAGGCCGAACATCTGCGTTTGCAGCACGGGGGCGAGCAGCGCCAGCGTGACGCCGAAGGCGACGAAGAAGATCGCCGTCACGATCGCGGCCCCATAGGTGCGCGGCAGCCCCGCCTTCTCCGCGCGATCGACGACGGGGTCGAGCAGATAGGCGACCCCCGCCCCGACCAGGAACGGCAGCAGCACGGCCGAAAGCGCGTAGATCGCGAGGCCGAGGGCGCCCAGGATCGCGAACCACGCGACGAAACGGCCCCAGGGAATTTGCGGCGAAGGTTCGGCGGTCATGACGGCTCCTCCTCCTGCGCGCTCATGATGCGCGTCCAGCGCACGAGATACGCAATGCCCGATGCGAAAGTCGTGATCCCGGCCAGCGCGACCAACAACCAGATCGGCGTATCGAGATCGAGCCCCAGCCCCAGTTTCGCCAGCACGGCGGCGGCGAGCGCGATCTGCACCGTGGTGTTGAGCTTGCTCACATACATGGGATCGGCCTTGAACGTACCGGTGATCACCACGGCCACCAACGCCCCGCCGATGATCAGCAGGTCGCGGAATACGACCATGATCGTCAGCCACAGGGGAATATGCCCTGTCCAGCCCAGAACCACGAACACCGAAACGAGCAGCGCCTTGTCGGCCAGCGGATCGAGATAGGAGCCGAGCTCGGTTTCCCAGCCGAAGCGCTTGGCGAGGAAACCGTCGATCGCATCGGTCAATCCGGCCGCGACGAACAGCCAGAACGCCGCCGTGAAATGCTGGTCGAGCATCAGCCAAACGGCGATCGGCACGGCCATCAGGCGACAGAACGACAGGATGTTGGGAAGATTGATCAAGCGGGTTCCGTCAACGCGTGCTCTGGCCGGCGCCGACGCCTTGCCCCGAAATCGCGATGATCCAGTTGTCGCCGTCGGCGGCGAGCGTCAAATCGCGTTGCGCCATCGCCGCGCGCAAGGTTTCGACGGCACCGTCGTAATCGACATCGGCGATCAAGCCGCCGCGCCCCATCGCCAGCACGTCGATATTGCGAACGGCCGCGACCTCGGCCAGGCGCGCACGCACCGCGACCCAATCGCGCACATCCTCGGCGCGGATCTGAACGCGCAGCGTGCCGCCTTGCCCCGCCCCGGTACCGACCAGCACTTCCTGTTTCCAGCGTTCCTCGATTTCGTTCGCGGCGTCCTGCGCCAAACGCTTATAGGCGGCGTCGAGATTTTCGCCCGGCTTCAGCGTTTCGATCTTTTGCCAGCTTTGGTCCTGCGCGCGGGCACCGACACGATCGAAGGTCACGACCGCGATCGTCTGGCCTTCGACCGTATCGACCTGCACGCGCACGACGATCGCACCTTGCGCCTGATAGACCTCGGCCAAGCGGCGCAAGGCGGCCGCATCGCCCGCATCGGCCTGGGCCGCGTCGAGCGTCGCGATATCCTCCAGATTGCCTTCGGGCACGCGACGCGGCTGCAAACCGTCGTCGACACCCAGCGCCACCCAAGCGCGCTTCCAGAGGTTTTCTTCTTCCCACAATTTCGGTACGCCGCCATCGATCAGCAGCGGCACGATCAACACGGCGCGCGCGCGGGTTTCGGCATAGGCGATCTCGCGGGTCCGAAACAGCGCACGCACCCGCTCCGCCTCGAAGCGATAGGCCACACGCCCGATCCAGCGATTGCCGGTCGTGCGCTCGGCCTCGATCTCGTAGCTTTCCAGCAACTCGGCGACCTGCGGTGCCGTCATCGCAGCGAGATTGCCGCGCCCGGCGATGGGCACCAGGCGTTCGACCAGCCGTCGCCATGCCAAGCGCTGGCCTTCGGACACGCCCTGATCGCGCGCCTGGGGTGCCGACGGCGCGGTCCGATCGATTTCCACGCCGCGCACGGTGAATACACCGTCGGCCGCGCGTTGGGCGTAAACCGGCGGAGTCGCCGCCAACGCCACCAAAACCGCCAGCAGGAGGGCCCGCAGCGCCATCCCAACCCTTTCCAAAACCGATATTTTTCCGGCCCTGTTACGGGCGGCACCGGGGTGTTATAGCCGGTCCCGCAAAGGGGCGACAATGACCACGAACCGCTACTCCGAAGCCGGCGTCGATATCGATGCGGGCGAAGCACTTGTCGAAGCGATCAAGCCGCTGGCCAAATCCACCCGCCGGCCGGGTTCCGAGGCCGGATTGGGCGGTTTCGGCGCGTTATTCGACCTGAAAGCCGCCGGGTTCAAGGACCCGATCCTGGTCGCCACGACCGACGGCGTCGGCACCAAGCTGAAAATCGCCATCGAAAGCGGCCAGCACGACACGGTCGGGATCGACCTGGTCGCCATGTGCGTCAACGATCTGGTCGTCCAGGGTGCCGAGCCCCTCCTGTTCCTCGACTATTACGCGACCGGCAAGCTCGACGTCGCCGCCGGGACCGCGATCGTCAAAGGCATCGCCGAAGGCTGCCGCCAAGCCGGCTGCGCGCTGGTCGGCGGCGAGACCGCCGAAATGCCCGGCATGTATTCGAGCGGTGATTACGACCTCGCCGGTTTCTCGATCGGCGCCATGGAACGTGGGTCCGGCATCGACGGCTCGACCGTGAAGGCCGGCGATATCGTGATCGGCCTCGCCTCGACCGGCGTGCACTCCAACGGTTTCTCGCTGGTGCGCCGCGTCGTCGCGTCGGCCGAGCTTGCCTGGGATGCGCCCGCCCCCTTTGCGAACGATACGCTGGCGCGCGCGCTGTTGGCGCCGACGCGCGTCTACGTCAAATCCTGCATCAAGCTGGTACGCGCGGGCCATGCCAAGGCGCTGGCCCATATCACCGGCGGCGGCTTGGTCGACAACGTGCCGCGCGTGATCCCCGACGGCGTGCAGGTGCAGATCGACGCGAAGCTTTGGAATCTGCCGCCGGTCTTCGCATGGCTGGCGCGTGCGGGAAAAGTCTCGGCCGCCGAAATGGTGCGCGTGTTCAATTGCGGTGTCGGCATGGTGATGATCGTCGATCCCGCGCACAAAGACGCGGCGCTGAAACTCGCGCGCGAGCACGGCGAAACGGCGTTCGAAATCGGCGTTGTCGCCGACAAGCCGTCGGCCGACGCGCCCGGCTGCGTCGTTTCCAATCTCGATAGCTGGAAGATCTGACGCGCATGAAACGCGTGCGGACCGCCGTGCTGATTTCCGGGCGCGGTTCCAACATGAAGGCGTTGCTGGACGCGGCGAAGGACCCCGCCTACCCGGCCGAGATCGTACTGGTCGCGGCGAACGTGCCCGGTGCCGGCGGGCTCGACATCGCGCGCGCGGCTGGCATCGACACCGCGACGATCGACCATCGCGGTAAAGGCAGTCGCGAAGCCTTCGAGCGCGAACTCCACGCGCGCTTGTTGGAAGCGGGCACGGAACTCGTTTGCCTTGCCGGGTTCATGCGCTTGCTCACACCGTTCTTCGTCGATGCGTGGGCCGGCAAGATGCTGAACATCCACCCGTCGCTGCTGCCCGCCTTCCCGGGCCTCGACACGCATCAACGCGCCATCGATGCCGGGGCGAAATTCGGCGGCTGCACGGTGCATTTCGTGACCAGCGAAATGGATGTGGGCCCGATCGTCGCCCAGGCGGCCGTACCGATCCTGCCGGGCGACGACGCCAATTCCCTGGCCGCCCGCGTGCTGGTCGCCGAGCACAAGATTTACCCGGCCGCCTTGGCCGCCGTCGCCTCGGGCAAATCCGCCCCGTCCGGCGCCGTCCCGACGGTCTATAATCCGCCTCTTTGACGAAAACCCAAGCTCGGCTATGTTCCGGGCGGAATTCACGAAACGGAGTCAGCTATGGCCGCCGCCCCGCAAGAAAACGACCCGAACTTCAAGCACGACATGACGCCGCATTTGGAAACCTGGGCGAATTTCAATTCGCTCGCCAAATGGACGCTCGGCCTGACCGTCCTGCTGCTGATCTTGATGTGGGCCTTCCTGGTCCCGCACGGCAAGATCCACTAAATCGGACGCCGCGCCATGCGCGCGTCGTGGAAGGGCCGCCTGTTCGGGGCGGCCCTTTGTCTTTTGGGTGCCGACGCGTTCGCGCAAACGCCGGCGCAGTCGATCGAATTCGACCCGTCGAACGCGTCGCTCGCCGAATGGTTCGGCCGCGTGGCGCTGCAATCGGAAAACCGCCAGGGCATCGAACGGCCGATCGTCAAATGGACGGCGCCGATGCGCATCGCCGTTTTGGGCGATCGCGTGCCGATCTACCGGCCCTATGTCGAACGGCACGTTCAATTGCTGCGCCGACTGACCGGGCACGACATTCAGGTCATCACGGCGGGTCAGGCGAATTTCGTCGCCGTCTTCACCCCCGACATCTTCGCCCAGCCACAAGGCAATACGCGCGCCGCCATGCGCACGCTAATGGGCAACGACGATGCGGCGTTGCAATCCTTTGTCGCCAATCAAGAGCGCACGGCGAATTGCTATTTCTATGCGCGCGGCGGTGCGGGCCCCAGCATCGTGGGCGGGTTCGCGGTCATTCCGTCGCAGCGCGATCCGTCGACCGCGTGGCGCTGCATCGTCGAGGAGATCACCCAGTCGCTGGGGCTGTTCAACGACAGCGAGCTCAACACGTATTCGATCTTCAACGATCGCACGCCCTATGTGGACATGACGCCGCCGGACGAAACGATGTTGAAGCTGCTTTACGATGCGCGCATGCGCAGCGGCACGCCGCCGGCCGATGCCAAGGCGCTGGCGCGGCGGATTTTGGACGAGTGGCGGCCGGGACGCTAAGGCGCCGGCCGATCAATTCTGCGGCGGATAACGCTCGAACATCGGCAGATCATGCGCTTCCGCCATCCAGCCGATGCGCTCGACCGTTTGGATATGCGCGCGCGCGGGCAGCGCATTGGGATCGTCGAACGTGGCGCTTTGCACGTCGGTGATACCGGGCAGGATCGCGGCGTTCGTATAGAACAACCCGGTGCCGCAATCGGCGCAGAAATAGCGCCGCCCATCGGTCGACGACGCGTAGGTCTTGGTCGCACCTTTGGTCGTCTTGACCGCGTCGGTCGGGAACATCGCCCACGCGACCATCGGCGCGCCCGCATGCCGGCGGCAGTCGGAACAATGGCAAAGCGCATGGGTCAGCGCTTCGCCATCGATCTCATATCGGACGGCTCCGCAATGGCATCCGCCCGAGATCTTCATGTCCGATCAGCCGACGATTTCAAGGCCGGCGAAGAAGAACGCGACTTCGATCGCCGCGTTTTCGACGCTGTCCGAACCATGGGCCGAGTTCGCCTCGATCGATTCCGCGAATTCCTTGCGGATCGTACCGGGGGCGGCGTTGGCCGGGTTGGTGGCGCCCATCACTTCGCGATACTTGGCGACGGCGTTTTCGCCTTCCAGCACCTGCACAACGACGGGGCCGGAGGTCATGAACGCGACCAGCGAGCCGAAGAACGGACGTTCCTTGTGGACGCCGTAGAACGTCTCGGCCTGGGTCTTGGTCATCCAAATGCGCTTCTGGGCGACGATGCGCAGGCCCGACTTCTCGATGAGCGCGTTGATGGCGCCCGTCAGATTGCGGCGGGTCGCGTCGGGCTTGATGATCGAAAAGGTACGCTCGATAGCCATTTGTCTCGGATCCATTCTTAAAAAAGGGTCCGGGCTTATAGCCGCGCAAGGCCAAGGGGGCAACCCCCCGGCCTTACGCGGCCTTTTCCCAGCCGCCGGATGGCGTTTGGCGCCAATAGGCGAGCTCGTGATTCTGCGCCTTCAGCATTTTCCAGCGCGCACGCGCGGCGGTGACGGCATCGTCGTCGTTGCCGTCGAAAATCTCGCAGACGAGTTTCCAATCGTCGGGCGTATCGACCGTCTGGCCGTCGATCAGCACCAGCAGCCCTGCCCCGTTCGGGTTCTCGACTTTGGTGGTTAGCCAGATCGGCTGCTCGGCGGCGAACTCGTCCTCGCCCGCGGCGGGTGCGAGCCCATGCGGCAGGAACGAGCGCTCCTCGTAGGTCCAGAGTTGCAAGTCGAGCGCCTTGGCCCGTTCTTGGCTGCCC
This sequence comes from Tagaea sp., assembly GCA_965228135.1. Lineage (GTDB taxonomy): Bacteria > Pseudomonadota > Alphaproteobacteria > CACIAM-22H2 > CACIAM-22H2 > Tagaea. The sequence continues at coordinate 458,388 of OZ245798.1, read as the reverse complement.
GCGACGACGACCGCGCGCTGTCCGCCCGCCAGAGCCTTTTGCAGGATGGCGGGCAGCGCGCGGTCGAGCGTCGACGAGGTCAGATGATAGAAGCGGATCTCGGCCATCGCCGCCCCGCTCATTTCTCCTCGTATTGGTCGGCGACGAAGCGGTCGAGCAGACGCACACCGAAGGCGGTCGCCCCCTTCGGGCAGGTCGGCTTGTCCTTGCTCGACCACGCGACACCCGCGATGTCGAGATGCGCCCACGCGGTTTCGCCCACGAAGCGCGCCAGGAACTGGCCGCCGATGGTGGAACCCGCACCCCGCCCCGCCGCGATGTTCTTCACGTCGGCGGCCGGGCTGTCGATGTCGCGGTCATAGGCTTCGCCCAGCGGCAAGCGCCACAGATTCTCGCCCGTCTTCTTGCCCGCGGCGATCAGCTTGTCGGCCAGCGCGTCGTCGTTCGCCATGATGCCCGCATATTCGTGGCCCAGCGCGATGATCACCGCACCGGTCAGCGTGGCGAGATCGACCATCGCCTTGGGCTTGAAGCGGTCCTGCACGTACCACAGCACGTCGGCAAGCACGAGGCGGCCTTCGGCGTCGGTGTTCAGCACTTCGATCGTCTTGCCCGACATCGACTTCACGATATCCGACGGGCGCTGCGCGTTGCCGCCGGGCATGTTCTCGACGAGGCCGACGGCGCCGATCGCGTTGACCTTGGCGTGGCGCGCGGCCAACGCTTCGATCGTGCCGATCACGGCGGCCGAACCCGCCATATCCCATTTCATGTCTTCCATGCCGGCGGACGGCTTGATCGAAATCCCGCCGGTGTCGAACGTCACACCCTTGCCGACGAAGGCGATCGGGCGCTTGTCCTTGGCCTTGGGTGCACCTTCATAACGCAGGATGACCATGCGCGAGGGACGCGCCGAGCCTTGGCCCACGCCGAGCAGCGCGCCCGCCCCCAGCTTTTCGAGCTGCTTTTCGTCGAAGATTTCGACCTTCACGCCGAACGACGCGAGGCGCTTGCAGCGCTCCGCGAGGCTTTCGGGATAAAGAACGTTCGGCGGCTCCGACACCAGATCGCGCGTGAAATGGATCGCGTCGGCGACATGGTCGAGCGGACCATGGACCTTGCGCGCGGCGGCGACGTCGGTGACCAGGAAGTTGATCGCCTTCAGCGTCGGCTTGGCGTCTTCCTTCTCGCGCGTCTTGTATTTGTCGAAGCGATAGCCGCGCAGCTTCGCCCCCATCGCGGCGTGTGCCGCGAATTCCGAAGCGCCCAGCGGCGCGCCCGGGATCTGTTCGGCCGACACGGTCGCTTGGGTTTCGCCCACCCGATTCAGATGTTCGACCAGCTTGCCGCCCAGCGCTTCGGCGCCGTTGGCGTCGAGCTTGTCGAGCTTGCCGAGACCGGCGAGCACGATGCGCGCGAAGGGCACGCCCTTGGGGGCGAGAATGTCGAGCAATTCGTCCTTCTTGCCCTTGAAGCGCGTTGCCCCCATCGCGCGGGTGATGACGCCGCCGGTCTTTTTGTCGAGGGCGGCGGCGGCGGGCGCCAGTTTGCGATCCTCGAGAACGGTCACGACATAGCTGCCGGTGGTCGGCGTCTCGGGCTTCGAGAATGCGATCTTCATGGGCGAAGGAGTCCTTGAACCGATGCGGTTTTTCCGGTCCCGGCCAAAGCCGGGTTCGGGCGTCACAATAGCCGACCGGCACGGAAATAAAAGCGCGGCCCGCGACATGTTCGATGAAAGTTCCGGCGGCGCAGCGGGCGCGAAGGCTTATAATCGCGCGAATCCCATGTCTCGCATCACCGCCTATATCCTGCGCCAGGTGCTGACCACGGCGTTGTTCGTGCTGGTCACGCTGACCCTTGCGATCTGGTTGACCCAGTCGCTGCGCTTCATCGACCTGATCGTCAATCGCGGCCTGACGATCGGCGGCTACTTCTTTTTGACCACGCTGCTGATGCCAAGCTTCCTGGCGCTGGTCACGCCCATCGCGCTCTTCGTCTCCACGATGTTCGTCTATAACCGCCTGACCGGCGACAGCGAGCTCGTCGTCATGCGCGCGGTCGGCTACGGGCCGGGCCAGCTCGCCAAGCCCGCTTTGCTGCTGGCGGGCGGCGCCACGCTGATCGCCTATGTGTTTTACCTGTGGCTGATCCCGACGAGCTTCAGCCAATTCAAAAACCTGCAGGCGGATATCCGCTCCGACTATTCGGGACTGTTGTTGCAGGAAGGATCGTTCACGCGCATCGGCGGCAATCTTACCGTCTATGTCCGCGAGCGCGAGGCGAACGGCGATCTGCATGGGCTTATCGTCCATGATTCGCGCGACCCGACCAATCCGGTCACGCTGCTGGCCGAGCGCGGCACGCTCGCCTCGACCGAGGAAGGCCCGCGCGTCATCTTGCTCAACGGCAATCGCCAGCAGGTCGATCGCGAAGCGGGCAAGCTGTCGCTGCTCTATTTCGAACGCTATTCGGTCGAGATCGGGCAATCGGGCGCGCAGGCCGAGTATCGCTGGCGCGAACCGGGCGAGCGTTATCTGCATGAATTGCTGTGGCCCGATTACGACAACAGCAACGACCGCTTCTTCGCCAACAAGCTGATCGCGGAGGCGCATACGCGCCTGTCCACCCCGCTTTACGTGTTCGCGCTGGTGATCGTGGGCCTCGCCTGCTTGCTGCCGGGCGATTTCAACCGGCGCGGCATGGGTAAGCGCGTTCTCGCCGCCGCGGCCGCGGGCATCGCCGTGCAGGCGGTGTCGATCGCGCTGCCCAATCTCGCCGCGCGCATCCCGGCGACGATCCCGTTCCTTTACGCGGTCCCGCTGGCGGCGATCTCGATTTCCGCCTGGGCGCTGGTCCAAGGCCCGCGCCGCAAGCGCAACTCCGGCCCGATGCCGGAGGCGGCGTAGCATGCGCGTCTCCACCACGCTGTCGGGCTATATCGGCCGGCAATTCGCGCTGGCGCTGATCGGCTTCCTCGCGCTGTTCATGATCGTCGTCTACATGTTCGATGCGATCGAGCTGCTGCGCCGGGCGGCCAGCCGCCCGGACGCGTCGACCGGGCTCGTGCTGCGCATGGCGCTGCTCAAACTGCCCTACATGGCCGAACAACTCTCGCCCTTCGTCGTGTTGTTCGCGGCGATCATCACCTTCTGGCGCCTGACGCGCAGCCACGAATTGACCGTGGCGCGCGCCGCGGGCGTGTCGGTCTGGCAGTTCCTGCTGCCGGTCGTCGCGGTCGCGGCCTTGTTCGGCCTGTTCAAGATCACGGTCATCAACCCGGCCGCGGCCGTGCTCTATGCGGGCTACGAGCGGATGGAAGCGCAGCTGCTGCGCGGCAGCTCCAGCCTGCTCGCCGTGTCGGAGAACGGCTTCTGGCTGCGCCAGATCGACGACCAGGGCAATTCGGTCGTCCATGCGCGGCGCGTCTCGTCGGCCGACATGACGCTCTACGACGTCATCATCTTCAATTTCGAAGGCAAGGACCGCTTCATCGGCCGCGTCGATGCCGCCAAGGCCGTGCTCGCGCCCGGCTATTGGGACGTGTCGGACGCCTGGATCACCGCGCCCAACCGCCCGTCGCGGTTCGAGCGCAGCTACCGCGTGCCGACCAACATGACCGCCGAGCAGATCCAGGATTCCTTCTCCTCGCCCGAAACGATCTCGTTCTGGGAATTGCCCGGCTTCATCCGCCTTCTGGAAGCCGCCGGCTTCTCCGCCACGCGCCATCGCCTGCATTGGCACCAATTGCTCGCGATCCCGCTGCTGCTGGCGGCGATGGTGTTGATCGCGGCCACATTCTCCCTCCGCCCGCATCGGCGCGGCGGCACCAGCCTGCTGATCGGCTCGGGCGTGGGGGCGGGTTTCCTGCTCTTCTTCGTCTCCAGCCTCGTCGGCGCGCTGGGCCAAAGCGCCGCCATTCCGGTCATCCTGGCGGCCTGGTCGCCGGCGGCCGTTTCGGCCATGCTCGGGGTGGCGCTATTGCTCCATCTCGAGGATGGCTAGCCCTCTTCCCTCCCTCTCCCGTATAAGACCCGCCATGAAGCGTCTTCTCGCCGGACTCGCCCTCGCCCTGGTTCTCGCCGCCCCGCCTTTCGCGGCGGCGCAGGAACAGCGCATCGTCGCCGTGGTCAACGACGACGTGATCTCGAATTTCGACATCGACGCGCGCATCGGGTTGATGATGATGGGGGCCGGCCCCGCCGACACGCCCGACACGCGCACGCGCATTCGACCGCAAGTGCTGCGCCAATTGATCGACGAGCGCATCCAGACGCAGGAAGCAAGGCGCCTGGGCCTGTCGCTGCCGCGCGCCGAGATCGACAAGATCGTGCGCAACATCGAACAAGCCAACAATCTGCCGCAAGGCGGGTTGGAGCGCGCGTTGCGCCAAGGCGGCGTGCCGCTGGTGGCGCTGGAACGCCAGATCGAGGCCACGCAATCCTGGCAGCGCGTGGTGAGTGCGCGTCTGCGCCCGACGGTCGAAGTCGGCCGCGACGAGGTCGAGGACGTGCTGCGCCGCTATCAAACCGGCGAGCCGGTGCAGGAATTCCAGCTGAGCGAAATCTTCCTGGCGGTCGATCAGCCCGACCAGGAAGACGAAGTGCGCGAGCGGATGGAAGATATCGTCGCGCAATTGCGCCGCGGCGTGCCCTTCGCGGCCCTGGCCCAGCAATATTCGCAAGGCGCTTCCGCCGGCGAACAAGGCGATATCGGCTGGGTCGAACGCGATACGTTGGACCCGGAAGTCGGCCCGGCGATCGCGGCCGCACAACGTGGCCAGCTTATCGGCCCGGTGCGCGTCGCCGCCGGATTCTATCTCTACGCGCTGCGCGATTCGCGCATCATCGCCCCGCCCAAGCCCGAAGACGCGCGCGTGGATCTCGCCCAGCTCGTCTTCCCCGCCGCCAATCCGGCCGAACGCGAAGCCGCCAAGGCGCTGGCGGAGATGGTGCGCGAGACCGTGCAAGGCTGCGCCGATCTCGACCGCGTCGCGACCGAAGCCAAAATCCCCGAACCGCAGCGCATCGCCGATCTGCGCGTGGGCGACCTCACGCCGGATATGCGCACGCGCGTCAAGGATTTGGGCGTGGGCGAGTCGACCGAGGTGTTCGGCACCGATCGCGGCGAAGCCATCGCGATGATCTGCGTGCGCACCGAAGCGCAGTCGAACGTGCCGACCGAAACGGATATCGAAGATAACCTCGCGCGTCAGCGGATCGAAAACGCCGCGCGCCGCTATCTGCGCGATCTGCGCCGCGTCGCCGTGGTCGATATCCGCGCGTGAGCACCGGCGACGGCCTGCCGCCGGTCGCGGAGACGGTCCGCAAATACGGGCTCGATGCGCGTAAATCGCTCGGCCAGCATTTTCTGTTCGATCTGAACCTGACGCGGCGCATCGCGCGCAACGGCGGCGACCTCGCCACGGGCACGACGATCGAAGTGGGCCCCGGTCCCGGCGGATTGACGCGCGCCTTGCTGATGGAAGGGGCGACGCGCGTCGTCGCCATCGAGCGCGACGCCCGCACCCTTCCCGCCTTGGCCGAAATCGCCGCCGCTTATCCCGGCAAGCTCGAGATTTTCGAAGGCGACGCGCTCGCGGTCGACGCGGCGGCGTTGGGCGAAGCGCCGCGCCGCATCATCGCCAACCTGCCCTATAACGCGGGCACGCATATGCTGCTCGGCTGGCTCGCAAGGCCCGACGCGTTCGAGCGCATCGTGATCATGCTGCAAAAGGAAGTGGTCGAGCGCATTTGCGCCGAACCCGGCGGCAAGGATTACGGCCGCTTGGCGGTCGCAGCGCAGTGGCGCTGGCAGGCGCGGCCGTTATTCGATGTTTCGCCGTCGGCCTTCGTGCCGCCGCCCGCCGTGATGTCGGCCGTGGTCGAGATCGTGCCGCGCGCCAAGCCCGTGGCCGAAGCGGACGCGAAACTATTGGAGCGCGTCGTCGCCGCCGCCTTCGGTCAGCGGCGCAAGATGCTGCGCCAATCGCTCAAATCGCTGGGCGATGCGGCGGGCATGCTCGAATCCGCGGGGATCGATCCCACGCGGCGCGCCGAAACGCTGTCGGTCGAGGAATTCTGCGCGCTGGCCCGCGCCTATGCGGCCACGACCGCGTCGCGCTCGGGATCGTAGCGCCACGGCCGGGGCGGCATCTTGCCTTTGCCCGCGCGATAATGATCGCCGTCGACGCGGATCGCGCCCATCTCGGCCAGCGCGTCCAACCGATCGTAGAACGACAGATCGCCGAGCCACGGCCGCGTCTCGGCTTGGCCGATCGCGCGGAACAGATCGTCCGCACTCGCCGGACCATCCGCCAATTGTTCCATCACGCGCCGCTCGGTCAGCGTCAGCCCGTCGCTGGTCCACGGGAATTCGCGCATCCAGCGCGCGAACGCGTCGGGCACGAAACGCACCGCGCCGCCGATCTTCGTGCGCGCGATCGCGGCCAAGCGCGTGGGCACTTCCGTCAGCGCCGCCCAGGCGCGCCCGGCGAAATCGAGATCGACCGCTTCGGGGGTTCGCGCCGCCAGCGTCTTGAAATCCGCCGGCGACAATTCGCCGAGCCCGGCGAAGCGCGCGATCCCCGGCCATTCGCCGACGACATGCGCCGAAATCCGGTCGGCCGTTACGCCGTAGCGGCGCAAGCGTTCCAGAACGTCGAGCATTTGGAATTGATCGTAGAGATCGGCTTCGAACCACAGCACGAACTCGTCGCCGCTTTTGGCCGCCAGTGCCAATGCGGCGTCGCGCGCCGCGAAGGCCGAGGCGACGAGATGTTCGGGCGCCCAGCCGCGCCCGACGATGAATGCGACGCGTGCCGCGCGAAAGGCTTCGCCGGTCGGATCGGACGGCAAGGCGCCGTCATGCAGCACGTCGCGCCAGCGCAAGACCGGTGCGATCCCCGCCGCCGCCATTTTGTCGGCCGCGATATCGCCGTTGGTGATGTGAAGGATCATTGGCCGTCGCGCAGACGTTTGACGAAATCGCCCAAACCGACCTGGCGGTCGCGCTTGCAGCGCTCCGCCGTCAGGATCGACTGGACGCGGGCAACCGATTGGTCGAGATCGCTGTTGACGATGATGTAATCGTACTCCGGCCAATGGCTCATCTCGTCGGCGGCCTTGGACATGCGCGCGGCGACGACATGGGCGGGATCTTGCGCGCGTGCGTTCAAGCGGCGCTCCAATTCATAGGTCGAGGGCGGCAGGATGAAGACCGAAACAAGGTCCGTATGCGCTTCCTCGCGCAATTGCTGCGTGCCTTGCCAATCGATATCGAACAGCACGTCGAGCCCCGCGGACAGCTTCTCTTCGACGAAGCTGCGCGGCGTGCCGTAATAGTTGTCGAAGACCTTGGCGTGTTCCAGGAACTCGCCGCGATTGCGCATCAGACCGAACTCGGTCTTGTCGACGAAGAAATAATCCGTGCCGTGAATCTCGCCGGGCCGCTTGGCGCGCGTGGTGGCCGAAACCGACATGGTGAGGCCGCTCTCGCGGCGCAGGATCTCGCGCGAGATCGAGGTTTTGCCCGCGCCCGACGGCGAGGACAGAACGAGCATGAGGCCCCGGCGCGTGATATCGGCCATGTCCCTACTCCACGTTGGCGGCTTGCTCGCGCAGCCGGTCGATCGCGGTTTTGAGGGCAAGGCCCGTGCGCGTCAGCGCGATATCGCCCGATTTGGAGCAGAGCGTATTGGCCTCGCGATTGAATTCCTGCGACAGGAAGTCGAGCTTGCGGCCGATCGATTTGCCCTTGGCCAGCAATTCGCGCGCTTGGCCGATATGCGCGGTCAAGCGATCCAATTCCTCGCGCACATCGGCTTTGACCGCGAGCATCGCGGCTTCCTGCGCCAAACGCTCGGGCGCGATCGAATGCGTGCCGCCGATCAATTCGGCAATCTGCGCTTCGAGTTTCGCTTTGATCGCGGGTGCGCGGCTCGCGGCATTGGCGGTCGCTTCGCCGACCAGCGTTTCGATTTCGTCGAGTGCGGAAGTGAGAATTCCGGCGAGCGCCTTGCCTTCGCCCGCCCGCGCGATGGCGAGCCCGTCGAGGCATTGGTCGAACGCGGCCAGAATGCCCTTGTCGAGTTCGGCCATGCCGGCTTCGTCGAGGCCTTGCTCGGGCACGGTCTCGATCACGCCGCGAAGCCCCAGCAAACCGTCGAGACGCGGGGCGGCCGCGTCGACCTTGCCTTGCATGTCGTTCACCAGCGCGATGATCTGGTCCAGCGCCGCGCGGTTGATTTGCAATTTCGGCGCTTGGGGCGGGGTTTCGACCGCAAGATTGATCGTGACGTTGCCGCGATCGAAACGCTTTGCGGCACGCGCGCGAATTTCCGCCTCAATTCTGTCGTAACCCGGCGGCAAGCGGAGACGAACTTCGAGCCCGCGCCCGTTGACCGAGCGGCCTTCCCAAACAACCGCGCGGCCCAATACCTGGGCGGTCGCGCGTGCGAAACCGGTCATGCTGGCGAGGCTCATCGTCACTCCCGCGACTCGTCGTGGTCGAATTCCGTCCGACTTATACTCCGGGCGGCGAAAGGAACAATGCATGTGGCCCTGGAAGGCGATCCTGATCACCGGCGGCTCGTCCGGTCTCGGACAAGCCATGGCGCTCGAACTCGCGGGGCCGGGCGTTTTCCTGGCGATCACGGGGCGCGACAAGGCGCGGCTCGACGCCGTGGCCGACGCTTGCAAAATGAAGGGGGCCGCCGTCGGCGCCTTCCAGATCGACGCCGCGAATTTCACCGCGATGGCCGGACTGATCGCCGAGATCGAAGCGGAGATGCCGCTCGATCTGGTGATCGCCAATGCCGGCGTGTCGGCCGGTACGGGCGGCGGCGACGAAACCGACGAACAGATCGCCGAGATCCTCGCCGCGAACGTGGACGGCGTGATCGCCACGGTACGCCCCGCTTTGGCGGCGATGGCGCCGCGCGGGCGCGGCCAGATCGCGATCATGTCGTCGCTGGCGAGTTTCATCGGCTTTGGCGGGGCGCCGACCTATTGCGCGTCGAAAGCCTTCGTGCGCGTCTGGGGCGAAGCCTTGCGCGCCGATTGGCGACCGCGCGGGTTGAAGATCAACGTGATCTGCCCCGGCTTCGTGCGCTCGCGCATGACCGCCAAAAACAATTTCAAAATGCCCTTCCTGATGGACGCCGATCGCGCGGCGCGGATCATGCTGCGCGGCCTTGCCGCCGACAAACCGCGCATCGCCTATCCCTGGCCGACCCATTGGGCGATACGGCTCGTCGCGGCCTTGCCGAAATTCCTGACCGACATGCTGATGGCGCGCATGCCGAAGAAGGGTTAGCGGCGATTGCGCTCGATCTCGCGAAGCTTGGCGACGTTGCGATTATGCTCGGCCAAGTCGCGCGCGAAAGCGTGGCGGCCTTCCCCATCGGCGACGAAATAAAGCTCGTCGGTCTGCGGCGGGTTGAGCACGGCTTCGATGGACGCGCGCCCCGGATTGGCGATCGGCGTGGGCGGCAAGCCCGCGATCACATAGGTGTTCCACTCGTGGCGCGTGTCGAGATCGGCGCGCGAGAGCGGGCGTCCCAAAGGCGCCATCCGGTCGATGCCGTAGGCGACCGTCGGATCGGCTTGCAGGCGCATGCCCCGGCGCAGGCGATTGACGAAGACGGCGGCCACACGCCCACGCTCGTCGGCATGGCCGGTTTCGCGCTCGACGATCGACGCCAGCACCAACGCTTGCGCCGGATCGCGCAGCGGCAAATTCTCGGCACGCTTGGCCCACAGCTCGGCCAGCGTATCGCGCATCGCGCGCGTGGCGCGCTCCAGGATGCGCCCGCGCGGATCGCCCCAGGAATAGAAATACGTGTCGGGCAACACGCTGCCTTCTGGCGGCACGGCGGCCGGATCGCCCTCCAAGCCTTCGGCGGCGTTGAGCAGCGTCGCGATCTGGCCCGACATCAAACCTTCCGCGAAGGTGATGCGCCGCACGACCGTTTTGCCCGACGCGATCAACGCCGCGATTTCGCGGCCCGACGCGCGCGGCGGAATGTCGTATTCGCCCGATTTGAGGCGCGAAAGCTGGCCGTCGATTTGCGCGCCGCCCAGAAACACCCAAGCGTTCGGCACGACGCGTTTTGCTTCCAGCAATTCGGCGATGTCGCGCGCACCCGATCCCTTCGGGATCAACACGCGCACGGTCTCGGTCGAATGGCCGGGGCCCAAATAGAGATTGACCGCGAACCAGAAACCGGTCGCGGCCAATCCGAGGACGACGATAAGAAAGGCGGCGACGCGCGCCGGCTTCAATTCACGCTCGAGAAGATCACCGCCGCGTTGGTGCCGCCGAACCCGAAGGAGTTCGACAGCGCGTGGCGGATCTTGCGCGGCTTCGCCTGCTTGGGAACGAGGTCGATGTCGCAACCATCGGAGGGATTGTCGAGATTGCGCGTGGGCGGCGCCACCTGATCGCGGATGGCGAGGATCGAGAAGATCGCTTCCACGCCACCGGCCGCACCCAAAAGATGCCCGATCGCCGACTTTGTCGACGACATCGACAGCGAATAGGCGTGATCGGCGAACAGGCGCTTCACGGCGCCGAGTTCGATCTCGTCGCCCAGCGGCGTCGAGGTGCCGTGCGCGTTGATGTAGTCGATCGCCGTCTTGTCGAGCTTGGCGTTGCGCAAGGCGGCGGTCATGGCGCGGAAACCGCCATTGCCGTCTTCCGGCGGGGCGGTGATGTGATGCGCGTCGCCCGACAGGCCGTAGCCGGTGAGTTCGGCGTAGATCTTGGCGCCGCGCTTCTTGGCGTGCTCGTATTCCTCGAGCACGACGACGCCCGCCCCCTCGCCCATCACGAAGCCGTCGCGATCCTTATCCCAAGGACGCGAGGCGCGCTGCGGCTCGTCGTTGAAATTGGTCGACAGCGCGCGCGCGGCCGCGAAACCCGCCACGCCCAGACGGCAGATCGCCGCTTCGGCGCCGCCCGCGACCATCACGTCGGCATCGCCGAGCGCGATCAAACGGCCCGCATCGCCGATGGCATGGGCACCCGTGGCGCACGCGGTCACCGCCGAATGGTTCGGGCCCTTGAAGCCGTACTTGATCGACACGTGACCCGAAGCGAGGTTGATCAGCGCCGAGGGAATGAAGAACGGCGAGATGCGCCGCGGGCCCCGTTCCTTCAGCGTGATCGAACCTTCGTAGATGGACTGCAGGCCGCCGATGCCCGAGCCGATCATCACGCCGGTGCGTTCGAGGCTTTCCTCGTCCGTCGGCTTCCAGCCCGCATCCTCCACCGCCTGGCTCGCCGCGGCGATGCCATAGAGGATGAAGTCGTCCATCTTCTTCTGTTCTTTGGGCGGCACCCAATCGTCGGGATTGAACTTCCCCGACGCGAGGTCGCCACGCGGCACCATCGCCGCCACTTTGGCCGGCAAATCGGAAACGTCGAAGGCTTGAATCCCCGCAAGGCCGGACTCGCCGGCCACGATGCGATCCCACGAGGTTTTCACACCGCAACCCAGCGGTGTGACCAAACCCAGCCCGGTGACGACGACGCGGCGCATAAGCGGCGGCGGTCCCGGTTAGGCCTTCGCCTTGCCGATGAAGTCGATCGCGTCCTTGACGGTCGAAATCTTCTCGGCCGCGTCGTCCGGAATCTCGATGCCGAATTCCTCTTCGAAGGCCATGACCAGCTCGACCGTGTCGAGGGAGTCGGCGCCGAGGTCGTCCACGAAGCTCGCCGCTTCCGTGACCTTGGCTTCTTCGACGCCCAGATGCTCGACGACGATCTTCTTAACGCGGTCGGCGATGTCGCTCATTTCTCGTTACCTTTCGATGTGGACGCGCCGCCTCGTGCGGAGTCGTCTGGAAAAACGGGGCTAGCTAACACGAATTCGCGGGTCATGGAAAGCGGGGGAAAAGTTTTCCCCGCCAATACGTTGCGGCCTAGATCATGGCCATTCCGCCGTTGACGTGCAAGGTCTGGCCGGTGACGAAGGCGGCCTCGTTCGACGCGAGGTACAAAACGGCCGCGGCGATTTCCTCGGCCGTGCCCATCCGGCCCAGCGGAATGCCGCCCAGAAGCCGGGTTTTCTGCTCTTCGTTCAGCGCGTCGGTCATCGGCGAAACGATGAAACCCGGCGCCACGCAATTGACCGTGATGCCGCGCGAGGCAACTTCCTGCGCCAACGCCTTCGACATGCCGATCATGCCGGCCTTCGCAGCGGCGTAATTCGCCTGGCCCGGATTGCCGGTGACGCCGACGATCGAGGTGATGCCGACGATACGGCCCCATTTGCGCTTCATCATGCCGCGCAACGATGCGCGCGACAGGCGGAAGGCGGCGGTGAGGTCGACGTCGATGACCTTCTGCCAATCCTCGTCCTTCATGCGCATGGCCAAGCCGTCGCGCGTCAGCCCGGCGTTGTTCACCAGAATATCCACGCCGCCGCCCAAGGCCGCTTCGGCGTCCTTGAACAGCTTCTCGGTGACCGCCGCATCCGACAGATCGCCCGGCACGACAACGGCCGCATCGCCGATCTTCGCCTTCACCGCTTCCAGCGCTTCGACGCGGGTACCCGACAGCGCGACTTTCGCACCGGCCTTTGCCAACGCGATCGCGATCGCCGTACCGAGGCCCCCCGAAGCGCCCGTAACGAGCGCGGTCTTACCGGTCAAATCGAACATGCGGGAATTCCTTACAGCGTTTTCGCGAAAGCTTCGATATCGGCGGGGCCGTTCAATGCCGTGCCGACCACGTCGGGCTCGATGCGCTTCACGAGACCCGACAGAACCTTGCCGGCACCGAGTTCGTAAAGCTGCGCGACACCCTGCGCCTTCATATAGGAAACGCATTCGCGCCAGCGCACGCGGCCGGTGACCTGCTTCACCAGCAGATCGCGGATCGTCTCGGGATCGGAGACTTGGCTCGCGGTCACGTTGGCGACCAGCGGCACTTTGGGCGGCGCCATTTTCGTGTTGGCGAGCGCTTCGGCCATGGCGTCGGCGGCGGGCTTCATCAGCGCGCAATGGAAGGGAGCGGACACCGGCAACAGCACGGCGCGCTTCGCACCCTTCGCCTTGGCGATGTCGAGGGCGCGTTCGACGGCGGCCTTGGCGCCCGACACGACGACCTGACCCGGCGCGTTGTCGTTGGCGAAGTCGCAAACCTCGTCCTTGCCGTCCGGATTCTTGCGCGCTTCTGCGGCGACTTCCTCGGCCGCCGGCGCATCGAGACCCAGCAGGGCCGCCATCGCACCCTCGCCCACGGGCACGGCGGCTTGCATCGCGGTCCCGCGCAGGCGCAGCAAGCGGGCGGCATCCGACAGGCTGAACGTGCCGGCGGCGGCCAGGGCCGAATACTCGCCCAGCGAATGCCCGGCGACGAACGACACATGCTTGCCGAAATCGAGCTTCGCATCGCTTTCCAGCACGCGCAGCACGGCGATCGAATGCGCCATCAACGCGGGCTGGGCATTGGCGGTCAGCATCAATTCTTCGGCCGGGCCTTCGAACATCAGCTTGGACAGCTTCTGCTTCAGGGCCTCGTCGACCTCTTCGAACACCGCACGGGCGGCGGCGAAGGCTTCCGCCAGATCCTTGCCCATGCCGGGGGCTTGGGAACCTTGACCGGGAAACGTGAAAGCGCGCATGCGGAAATACCGTCGCGATGAGTGGGGAATTTGTCGGGAGGGCCGCTTGCGTACAAAGTGCCGCCCCCCGTGTCAAGCCGTCGCACCCGGTGGCGGCGCCGGGGCGCCCCTGCTAGGACTCCCCGCCATGAAACGCATCGCCCTCGCCGCTTTCGCGGCCCTTCTCGCCTTCTCCGCCCCTTTGGCCGCCTTCGCCGCCGATATCAAGATCGACGACGCCTGGGCCCGCCCGACGCTCGGCCAAGCCCGCAACGGGGCGGCCTATCTGACCATCACGACGACCGGCACGCCGGACCGCCTCATCGCAGCCAGCGCCCCGGTCGCCGGAAAGACCGAGATTCACACCATGACGATGAACAACAACGTCATGCAGATGCGCCCCATCGACGCCATTCAGGTGACGCCGGGCACGGAAGTGAAGCTCCAGCCCGGCGGGCTGCATGTGATGCTGCTGGACCTCAAATCCCCCCTCAAAATGGGGGATAAATTCCCGCTGACCCTCAAATTCGAGCGCGGCGGCGAGGTTCAGGTCCAGGTCGAGGTTCGTCAGCCAAACGCCGCTGCTCCGGCCGGCGGTCATAAGCACTAGGCCTATCGCCCGCCACCCGCGCCGGGGTATATTGCGGCCATGGGTTTCGATGGTCGCAAAAGCCTTTACGACGCCGATTTTTACGCTTGGACGCAAAGCCAAGCGGCGGCATTGCGCGGGCTTTCGCCGGCCCAAATCGGCAATGCCGTCGATCTCGCCCATGTTGCCGAGGAGATCGAGGATTTGGGCAAGCGCGAGGTACGCGAGGTCGAAAGCCTGTTGATGCGGCTGTTCGAGCATTTGCTGAAACTGGCGTATTTGCCGAATGCCGATACCCGGAATCATTGGCTTCACGAAATCGGCGGATTTCAAGGTCTTGCGGCCCTTTCTTACAAGCCAAGTATGGCCCAAGCGATCGATCTGCAGCGCGTCTGGAAGCTTGGCCGGCGCGAAGCCCTGCGGTTTCTGAACGATGCCGGGGTAAAAGCCGAGCCGCCCGAAACCTGCCCCTTCGCGCTCGATGGCCTGATCGCCGACGAATTCGATCCACTCGAACTCCTGCGCAGCCTCGCCGCGCGCTGACCCCGCCTTGGCTTGCGTAGGGCCTAGAAACCGCCTATAAGCCGCGCCTCAACGGCGGACGGGGCCATATCCCGTCCGTCCTCCTTGCCCGTCTTGGCCGATCCCCATTGGATCGAGAGGCGGGCTGAGGGCCGGGTCGTTCCCATCCTGGGGGCGGCTTTGGTCCGTAAACCGAGCAGGAGATGCCAACGATGGCGTTCTACGAGAACGTGTTCATCGCGCGTCAGGACTTGGCGCAAGCCCAGGTCGACGCGCTCGCCGATCAGATGACCGAACTCCTCAAGGGGTTGGGCGGCGAAGTGAAGAAGCGCGAATATTGGGGTCTGCGTTCGCTGACCTATCGCATCAAGAAGAACCGCAAGGGCCACTACGTGTATCTCGGGCTGGAATGCTCGGGTACCGCCCTCACGGAACTCGAGCGTCAGCTGCGTCTGAACGAAGACGTGCTGCGCTTCCTGTCCGTGCGCGTCGACGAAGCCTTCGAAGAAGGCCCGACGGCGATGATGCAGAAGCGCGAAGATCGCGGCGATCGTGACGATCGCGGCTTCGGCGGCCCCCGCGGCGATCGCGGCGACCGTCCCCGCCGTCGCGATTTCGACGATGCAGCCCCTGCGATGGGAGTGAACTGATATGACCGGTCCCAGCAACGAAAATCCCGGCGCCGAGAAGGGCGCCTCCGGCGGCGGCTTCGGCGGTCGTCGTCCGTTCTTCCGCCGCCGCAAGTCCTGCCCGTTCTCCGGCCCCAACGCGCCGAAGATCGACTACAAGGACATCCGCTTGCTGCAGCGTTACGTGTCCGAGCGCGGCAAGATCGTGCCGGCGCGCATCACGGCCGTGTCGGCCCCCAAGCAGCGCGAACTCGCCAAGGCGATCAAGCGCGCGCGCTTCCTGGGCCTGCTGCCCTATCTGGTGAGCTAAGGACGGGAAGGATCGGTTCGCTTTCGGGCGGGCCGGGCCTTCGATGATCATGAAAACCCAGGCGTTGCTCATCGCAGGCGGTATGGGAGCGGTCAGCGCGGTCCTTCACGGATCGTTGATGACCGGTTCGCCCGCATCGTTCCTGCTGGCCTATCTCGCACAGCTGCCGCTTTTCGCGGCCGGCTTGTGGATGGGCACGTCCGCCGCCGGTGTGGCGGTGGTGATGGGCACGCTGATCGCGTTCGTGACCGGCGGCTTCGTGTTCGCCTTGGCCTATTTCCTGGCCAATGCGGGCCCGGCCTATGTGCTGGTGCGCCAAGCCTTGCGCTGGCGTCCGGCACCGGACGGCGGAATCGAGTTCTATCCGATCGGCAACGTGTTGCTGACCCTGGTGGGTCTGCTCGGCGCGTTGTTCGCGGGTCTCGTATTCGCCTTCGCCGGACCGGAAGGCGGCTTGGAAGCCATGCTGAAGGACTTCATCGTCGAAGCCTTCCGCAGCTTGCGCGCCCCCGGGATCGACATCGCGCGCCTCGAACCCTTCGCGGAAGCGGTCGCCCGCTTCTTCCCCGGGATCGTGGGCGTGTCGTGGCTGTTCATGAGTGTGGTCAACGCGGCCTTGGCGTTCGCGCTGGTCAAGCGCTTCGCCCAGCCGGTCCGGCCGTCGCCGAAGATGGAGGATCTCGATCTTCCCGCTTCGCTGATGGGGCTGGTCGCGATCTTCGCGATCGGCAGCCTGCTCGACGGGCTCGGCGGTTTCGTGTCGCGCAACATGATCATCCTGTTCGTCGCCGTTTACGCGCTCGCGGGCCTGTCGGTCCTGCACGCGCTGACGGCGAAGCTGCAATGGCGCGGCGTGGCTCTGGGTGCGAGCTACGGTGCGATCATCGTTTTCGGTTGGCCTATCGCGGTCGTCGCCGTGCTGGGTCTCGCCGAACCCCTCACCCAACTCAAAGCGCGCGCCAAAGCGCGCCGCGCTTCGGAATAGAAAGACAAAGGAGACAACCCATGTCGCAGATGGACGTCATTCTGCTTCAACGCATCGAATCGCTCGGCCAGATGGGCGACGTGGTGAAGGTGAAGCCGGGCTATGCCCGCAACTACCTGCTGCCCGAGAAGAAGGCGCTGCGCGCCACCAAGGCGAACCGCGAATACTTCGACAAGCAGCGCGCCCAGCTCGAAGCCCAGAACCTGAAGGCCAAGGGCGAAGCCGAAGCGGTCGCCGCCAAGATGGGCGACACGTTCTCGGTCGTCATCATCCGCTCGGCCGGCGAATCCGGCCAGCTCTACGGCTCGGTCGCCACGCGCGACGTCGCCGAAGCGGTGACCAAGGCCGGCGTCACGATCGGCCGCGCGCAGGTTCTGCTCGTCCAGCCGATCAAGGAACTGGGCCTGTTCAAGACGCGCCTCGCGCTGCATCCGGAAGTGGCCGTGACGATCACCGTCAACGTCGCGCAGTCGGAAGAAGAAGCGAAGCTCCAGGCCGAAGGCAAGGCCGTCCGCCGCAACGCGGACGCCGACGAAGCCCCGGCCCCGGTCGCGGAAGCCGCCCCGGCGGAAGCTTCGGCCGAAGCGGCACCGGCCGAGTCGGCTGCGGAAGAAGCCCCCGCCGCCGATGCCAAGCCCAAGAAGGCCAAGAAAGCAAAAAAGACCGAGGAAGCCTAAGCCCCTCGCTCTTCTCGCTTTCTCAGCGAATGAACGGCGCGTCCCTTGGGGCGCGCCGTTTTCGTTTGGGGCGGCCTTTGGAGTTGTTCACACTATCCAGTGGATAACCTCGTGCCTTGCGAGGGGCCCACGCATTTCCTTTGTTCCGCCGCCTGTCGCATCCTAAGGTCCGCCTCCCCATGGAAACGCCAGCCCGCGATAACGTCGTCACCCATCCCGCCGCAACCGAACGCGGCGATGCGGCACCTGCGCCGCGCATCCCGCCGCATAATTTCGAGATCGAGATGGGGCTGCTCGCCGCCCTGCTCGCCAATAACCGCGCGTTCGAGCGCGTGGGCGAAATTCTCGAACCCGATCACTTCGCCGACGGGCGCCATGGGCGCATCTATGCGGCCATCCGCAAACTGGTCGAACAGGGCCGCCAGGCGAACGCCGCGACGCTCAAAAGCTATTTCGATCGCGACGAGGAGCTGAAGGATATCGGCGGGGCCGAGTACCTTGCGCGCCTGCAAGCCAATGCGGTCACGATCATCAACGCGAAGGACTATGCCGAGCAGATCTTCGATCTCTATCGCCGGCGCGAGCTGATCGGCATCGGCACGGATATCGTCAACGAAGCGCACGAGTTCGACGTCGAGGAAGATTCGTCCGCGAAGCTCGAGAAGGCCGAGCGCGCGCTGTTCGACCTCGCCGAAAAAGGCACATCCGAAGGCGGGTTCAAGGAATTCTCGCGCGCACTGGGTGTGGCCATCGACATGGCCGACAGCGCGTTCAAGCGCGACAGTGCCGTCACCGGCGTGACGACCGGCTTCGACGCGCTCAACGACAAGCTCGGCGGTTTCCACCCGTCCGACCTCATCATCGTCGCCGGTCGTCCCTCGATGGGTAAGACCGCCTTCGCGACCAAGATCGCCTTCAACGCCGCCCAAGCGCGCATGCGCTGGCGCGAGGACAATCCGCGTTTGGGCAACGAGCCCGATCCCAAGGGGGCCGAAGGCGGCGTCACCGCGTTCTTCTCGCTGGAAATGTCGGCCGAACAGCTCGCCAATCGTCTTCTATCCGAACAAGTCGAAGTGCCGTCGGACAAGATCCGGCGCGGCGAAGTCATGGCCTCGGATTTCGAGAAATTCGCGCATGCGTCGGCCACACTCGCCCGGCTGCCGCTGTTCATCGACGACACGCCCGGCCTGTCGATCACGGCGGTGCGCACGCGTGCGCGGCGCCTGAAGCGCACGCATGGCCTGGGCATGATCGTCATCGACTATTTGCAGCTGCTCTCCGGCCCGCCCGACGCGCGCGCCGAAGGTCGCGTGCAGGAAATCTCCGCGATCACCCGCGGCTTGAAGGCGCTCGCCAAGGAATTGGAAGTGCCGGTCGTGGCGCTGTCCCAGCTGTCGCGCGCCGTCGAACAGCGCGAAGACAAGCGCCCGCAGCTTTCCGATCTTCGTGAATCGGGCACGATCGAACAGGACGCCGACGTCGTGATGTTCGTGTTCCGCGAGGAATACTACCATTCGCGCGCCGAGCCGATGCGCCGCCCCGAGGAAGACGATTCGAAATTCAACGAACGTCATCAGAAATGGATGGAGCGCGGCAATCTGATCCACGCGAAAGCGGAGATCATCATCGCCAAGCAACGTCACGGGCCCATCGGCACGGTGCCGCTGAAATTCATCGGCGAGTTCACCAAGTTCGATAATCTCGATCCGTCCGAGATGGTCGGCTTCGGCGGCGATGGCGAAGGCTGATCCCGCGTCGCTGCTGACCGTCGATCTGGGCGCCATCGTCGCCAATTGGCGCGATCTGGCGGCGCGCGTCGCCCCTGCACGCTGTGCAGCGGTCGTGAAGGCCGACGGTTATGGCCTCGGCTCGGTCGCCGTGGCGCGCGCCCTCGCGAAAGCCGGCTGCCGCGATTTTTTCGTCGCCCGTCTCAACGAAGGCTTGGCCGTGCGCGACGCGGTGCCGGAGACTTGTCGCGTCACCGTGCTCGACGGGTTGATGAAGGGCGAAGCCGCGCTTTATCGCCAACGCAATCTCACGCCGTCGCTCAACGATCCGGGGCAGATCGAAGAATGGTCGGCGCAGGCGAAAACGACGGGCGAGAAACTTGCCGCGACGTTGCATTTCGACACGGGCATGTCGCGTTTGGGCCTCACGCCGCGCGAAGGCGACGCCCTGCTCGCCGATCGCGCGAAGCTCGACGGCATCGCCCTCGCCTATGTGATGAGCCATCTGGTCTCGTCGGAGGAGCGCGACAACCCGATCAACGCGGGGCAATTGGCGGCGTTCAAGAAATGGCGCGCCGCGTTCCCGGATGTCGCGGCGAGCTTCGCCAATTCCTCGGGCATCTTTCTGGGCCCCGACTATCATTTCGACGTGGCGCGACCGGGCTGCGCGCTTTACGGCATCAACCCCACGCCGGAACGGTCCAATCCGATGCGGGGAACGGCCAAATTGGAAGCCCGGATCCTCCAGATCCGCGAAATTGCGCCCCCCCAAACCGTCGGCTACGGTGCGATGTGGAAAGCGACTCGGCCCACGCGTGTGGCGACGATCGCTTGCGGTTATGCCGATGGCTGGCTGCGCACGTTCCAGGGTAAGGGACAGGCGTGGCTCGACGGTCGGTCCCTTCCCTTCATCGGGCGCGTCTCTATGGACCTCATCACTCTCGACGTCAGCGACATGGCCTCGGCGACGCAAGGCCGGATGGTCGAGTTGCTGGGCCCGAACCTGCCCGTCGACACCGTCGCCGAAGCGGCGGGCACGATCGGTTACGAAATCCTCACGCGCTTGGGTGCGCGTTTCGCGCGGACCTATATCGAACCATGAACCCGCTCGCCACGATCGGCCGTTTCGCGATCGCCTTCCTGCAACGCATCGGCGCCGTCGCGTTCTTCGCCTCGCGTGCCGTGTCGCATTGCGTGCGCCCGCCCTTCTATCTGCGCCATGTCGGCTTGCAGATGATGGAGATCGGGTATTACTCCCTGCCCGTCGTCGGCATGACCGCGTTGTTCACCGGCATGGTGCTGGCGCTGCAAAGCTACACCGGCTTCGCGCGCTTCTCCGCCGAGGGCGCGGTCGCCACGGTCGTGGTCGTGTCCATCACCCGCGAACTCGGCCCCGTCATCGCGGGGTTGATGGTCGCAGGGCGCATCGGCGCCTCGATGGCCGCCGAAATCGGCACGATGCGCGTGACCGAGCAGATCGATGCGTTGCACACGCTGTCGACCAACCCGATGAAGTATCTCGTGGCACCGCGCATCGTCGCGGGTGCGGCCATGCTGCCGTTGCTGGTGCTGGTCGCGGACATCATCGGCGTGTTCGGCGGATATATCGTCGGCGTCTATAAGCTCGACTTCAACGCCGGCACGTATTTGAAGCAGACCTTCGACTATCTCGAAGTGATGGACGTCGTCTCGGGCCTGGTGAAAGCCTCGGTCTTCGGCTTCATCATTTCGCTGATGGGCTGCTATCACGGCTACAACTCGGACGGCGGCGCCCAAGGTGTCGGCCGCGCCACGACCAACGCGGTCGTCTCCGCCTCCATCCTGATCCTCGTATTCAATTACGGGATCACCGAAATCTTCTTCTCGGGGCGCTGAACATGGCGACGCCGAAAATCTCGATCCGCGGTCTTAAGAAGCGCTTCGGCTCCAAAATCGTGCTCGACGGCATCGATCTCGATATCGGCGTCGCGGAATCCGTCGTCGTCATCGGCGGTTCGGGGACGGGTAAATCCGTGCTGCTCAAATGCATCCTCGGCCTGCTCGAGCCCGAGGACGGCTCGATCAAGATCGACGGCACGGAAGTCGTCGGCATGCGCGGGCGGGAGCGCGAAGCGATCAACACGAAATTCGGCATGTTGTTCCAGTCGGCCGCGTTGTTCGACTCAATGCGCGTCTGGGAAAACGTCGCCTTCGGCCTGATCGCGGCGCAGAAACTGCCCAAGGCCGACGCCAAGAAGATCGCGATCGAGAAACTCGGCCAAGTCGGCCTGCCGCCGCAAACGGGCGAGCTTTATCCGGCCGAATTGTCCGGCGGTATGAAGAAGCGCGTGGGTCTCGCCCGCGCCATCGCCACGCAGCCGGAGATCATCTTTTTCGACGAGCCGACGACCGGTCTCGACCCGATCATGTCGGACGTCATCAACGATCTGATCGTCGAATGCGTGCACGTGCTGGGCGCATCCGCGCTGTCGATCACGCACGATATGGCGAGCTGCCGCAAGATCGCGAACCGCGTGGCGATGCTCTATCAGGGCAAGATCGTCTGGGACGGGCCGGTCGCGCAGATCGATCATTCGAACAATCCGTTCGTCGATCAGTTCATCCATGGTCGCGCCGAAGGCCCGATCCGGATGCAGATCCCCGTGTGATGGCAAAAGCGAGCAGCCAGTTCGTTTGCCAGGAATGCGGAAGCATCACGCCGCGCTGGGCGGGCAAGTGCGAAGCCTGCGGGGCGTGGAACAGCATCATCGAGGAAGCGGTTCCGGAAGCGGCACCCAAAGGCGTGTCGCCCAAGGGCGGGCGCAAGATCGCCTTCGTGGGCCTGGACGGCGAAAGCGACAAGGCCCCGCGCCGCACGACCGGCATCGCCGAACTCGACCGCGTGTTGGGCGGCGGTTTGGTGAAGGGCTCGGCCGTGCTGGTCGGCGGCGATCCGGGCATCGGTAAGTCGACCTTGCTGCTGCAAGCGGCGGCGGCCCTGTCCAAGACCGCGCGCGTCGCTTACGTCTCGGGCGAAGAAGCGGTCGAGCAGATCCGCATGCGTGCGGCGCGTTTGGGCCTGACGAAATCGAACGTCGCCTTGGCGTCGGCGACCAATGTGCGCGACATCCTGGCGACGCTCGACGCCAACGATGCGCCGGACCTTGCCGTCATCGACTCAATCCAGACGATGTATGTCGATCAGCTCGACAGCGCCCCCGGCACAGTCGCGCAAGTGCGCTCCTCGGCGAGCGAACTGATCCGCCTTGCCAAGCGCCGGGGCACGGCCGTGATCCTCGTCGGCCATGTCACCAAGGAAGGTGCCATCGCCGGCCCACGCGTGCTCGAGCACATGGTCGACACGGTGCTCTATTTCGAAGGCGAGCGCGGGCATCAGTTCCGCATCTTGCGCGCGGTCAAAAACCGCTTCGGCCCGACCGACGAAATCGGCGTGTTCGAAATGACCGAGCGCGGCCTATCGGAAGTCGCCAACCCGTCGGCCTTGTTCCTGGCCGAGCGGCGCGGCGAAGTTTCGGGTGCCGCCGTGTTTGCCGGCATGGAGGGCACACGGCCCGTACTCGTCGAAATCCAAGCGCTGGTCTCGCCCACCTCCTACGGCACGCCGCGCCGCGCCGTCGTCGGCTGGGATTCAGGCCGCCTTGCGATGGTTCTCGCCGTGCTCGAAACGCGCTGCGGCCTCGCCTTCGGGGCGGCGGATGTTTACCTCAACGTCGCGGGCGGCTTGCGCATCGCGGAACCCGCCGCCGATCTGGCGGTCGCCTCGGCCCTTGTCTCGGCGCTGACCGACACGCCCGTCCCCAACGAGACCGTCGTGTTCGGCGAAATCGGATTGTCGGGCGAAGTGCGCGCCGTCGGCCAGACCGAAGCGCGGCTCAAAGAAGCCGCCAAGCTCGGCTTCACCAAGGCCTTCGCGCCCCCGCGCGGCAAACGCGCCGTAAATGTTGCGGGCATGGCGGCGGTCGAAATGCGCCTGCTGACCGATTTGGTCGAGGCGTTGGGCACCCCGCCGCCGGGGCCGAAGCGTCAAGCCTCGTCGGCCCGCGCCGTCTGACCGCGCGCGGCGTCGGCCAGCGCCGTGTCGAAGGCCGTGCCCGGCGCCAATCGAACGACATTCGTCGCCGGAGTTATCCCCGGTGCAAGCCGTGCATCCGCTTCCGGCATGCCCGCGACTTGCCGCAACGGAATGACGCCCGCCCATACGGGGACGGCATAGTCGCCGTCCTCGCGCTCCATCGGACCGCCGGTTTTGACCTTCGCGGTCGCCTCGTCGATCGGCATTTCGATAACGATGATCTGGTCGATTTCGGCGTCGTGGATCGGGCGCAACGTCGCGGCGCGGCCGGGGAACTGCCGATCGATCAAGCGCGCCATTTGCGTTTTCTTGGCCGCGCGGTCGTCGATCGCGCGCGTCGTGCCGAAGGCCATGACGGAGCGGTATTGGATCGACGAGGCGATCCCCGACCGCCCGAGCACAAGCCCGTCGAGCTGGCTGACCGTCACGCAGACCCGGCGACCTTCGGCGAGCGTGCGGATCGTCCGCCCGTGGCGCGACCCGTGCCAATAGAGCGTATCGCCGTCGCGCCAGAACAAAGTGGGCGTGACGAAAGGCTGCCCGTCGATCTCGTATCCGACATGGCAGACCAGGCTCGCGTCCAACACGGCGAATACGGCGGCGCGATCCTGGGCGCCGCGTTCGACCCGGCGGGTCAACGTATTGCGTGGCGTCGCTGGAAATTTTCCCGACATTTGACCCGTCCGTACCGGCCCCCCGATACGCACCCGGACGGTGCGCATTACGAAAGGGAATGATACCGTTGCGGTCAAATTATGCCCGATTCGATGCCCATTTCCCCCTTCGACCTGGCCGTCATCGGCGTCGTGCTGCTGTCGGCGCTGATCGCCATGTGGCGCGGCTTCGTGAAGGAAGTCCTCAGCCTCGCGGCCTGGGCCGGCGCCGTGCTGGTTACCCTCTGGGGCCTCAATTACGCGCGCCCCTATGCCCGCGCCTTCATCGACAGCCAGTTGCTGGCCGATGTCGCCGCCGGTATCGCCTTGTTCGTCGTCAGCTTGCTGGTCTTCGCGATGATCGCGCATGGCATCGCGGCGCTGGTGCACAAATCCAGCGCCCTGTCGGCGGTCGATCGCTCGCTCGGCTTCGTGTTCGGGATCGGCCGGGGCGCCATCCTGCTGGGCCTGGGCTGGCTCGCCTTGTCCTGGGCCCTGCCGGTCGAGCGCCAGCCGTCCTGGATCCACGACTCGCGCACCCGTCCGGCCGTGGAATGGGTGGCCGAATTCCTGGTCGGTTTGGCCCCGCCCGAATTCCGCGGCCAGGTCCGTCAGGCGGGCCAGGATGCGGATCGCGCAACCCAGGCCATCAAAGCGCTTCAACAAGTCGGAAATCCCGCCGGAACAAGCACTTCGCCCCAGCCGAATAATCTCCCGGCCGGGAACGAAACCGGATATAAAGCCGACGATGCGATCGGGCAGTTGTTGCGCCGCACCGAACCGCCTAAATCTCCACGCTGAAGCGTCATCGATCGAACCCGAAGGGGACCTCGCGTATGAACGGTGATTTACCGACGACCAATCCGTTCGACGACGACAAGCTCCACGAGGAATGCGGGGTCTTCGGCGTCTACGGCCATAAGGATGCCGGTGCCCTCACCGCGCTGGGCCTGCACGCACTCCAGCATCGCGGCCAGGAAGCGGCCGGTGTGGTGGCGCTCGACGGCGCGCAGTTCAATACCCATCGCGCGGTCGGTCTGGTCGGCGACAATTTCAGCGCCCGTTCGGTGATCGACACGCTGAAGGGCGATCTCGCGATCGGCCATAACCGCTATTCGACGACCGGCGGCACGATCCTGCGCAATATCCAGCCGCTATTCGCCGAGTTCGAATTCGGCGGCTTCGCTTTGGCGCATAACGGCAACCTCACCAACGCCGCGTTCCTGCGCAAGAAGCTGATCGGCCAAGGCTCGATCTTCCAATCGACGACCGATACCGAAGTCATCATCCATCTGATGGCCAAGGCCCATGGCGACGTGGTCACGCGCCTCGTCGCGGCGTTGAGCCAGGTCGAAGGCGCTTACTCGCTGACCTGCGTCGCCGAAGACAAGATCATCGCCGTGCGCGATCCGCGCGGCGTGCGCCCGCTCGTGCTCGGCAAGCTCGACGACGCCTATATCGTCGCGTCGGAGACCTGCGCCCTCGACATCATCGGTGCGGAATATCTGCGCGATTTCGAGGCCGGCGAAATGCTGGTGATGGATCGCAAGGGTGCCCGTTCGATGCGCCCCTTCCCGCAGCACGCCAAGCGGCCTTGCGTGTTCGAGTACATCTATTTCGCGCGGCCTGACTCGGTCGTCGAAGGCCAGAGCGTCTATGACGCGCGCAAGCGCATCGGCGCCGAACTCGCCCGCGAAAGCGGCGTGGCCGCCGATTTGATCGTGCCGGTTCCGGATTCGGGCGTGCCCGCGGCGCTGGGCTATGCCCAGGAAGCCAACATTCCGTTCGATCTCGGCATCATCCGCAATCACTATGTCGGCCGCACCTTCATCGAGCCGACGGATCAGATCCGCCATTTGGGCGTTAAGCTGAAGCACAACGCCAATCGCGCGCAGCTGCAGGGCAAGCGCGTGATCCTGGTCGACGATTCCATCGTGCGCGGCACCACGTCGCGCAAGATCGTCGAAATGGTGCGCGCCGCGGGTGCCAAGGAAGTGCATATGCGCATTTCCTCGCCGCCGACCTCGCATTCCTGCTTCTACGGCATCGACACGCCCGAGCGCCATCAGCTGCTCGCGGCACGCCACAACGTGCCGGAGATGGCCAAGCTCATCGGCGTCGATTCCCTCGCCTTCATCTCGATCGACGGTCTCTACCGCGCGATGAACGAGGAAGGCCGCAATCCCGCAGCACCCAAATTCTGCGACGCGTGCTTCACCGGCGAGTATCCGACCGAACTCACCGATTTCCAGGAACGCGGCGACAAGCCCGCACGCGCGAGCCTGCTCGAGATCGCATGAATTTCGTCGCCACGCAGATAAGGCGTTTGTTCGACGCCGTCTTCGCCGTGGCTTTCGTGCTCGCCTTCCTGCAATTGCCCGTGTTCTTCGAGCTTTATCACCATCGGCTCGACGAAAAACGCGTGACGATCGAAAACCTGCTGACCACGATGCGCGCCTCGCCCACGCCCGACGCCACCACCATCGCCCGCACCGAAGCCGAATTGCCCGCCCTGCGCGCGCGCCTCGATCTGCTCGCCCAAGGCGGCTTCGGCCGCCTGCGCGCCGCGTTCGATCTCGACATGGATGTCGCCAAGCGCGCGCTCGGCATGATGCAACCCGGCATCCGCTTCGATCTCGACTCCCTCGGCTTCGGCGCGCTCGGCTTGTTGGTGGGTTTGATTTCATCCGCGATTCTCGCGGCGATCGCGCGGCTTTTCCTGCCGCGCCAACACGCGGGGTATGCGCGATGAGCGGACTTCTCGACGGGCGTATCGCCGTCGTCACCGGTGCTTCGCGCGGCATCGGCCGGGCGGTCGCGTTGCGCTACGCCGCCGAAGGCGCGCATGTGATCGCCCTCGCCCGCACCGTGGGCGCGCTTGAGGAACTGGACGACGAAATCGGCAAGGCCGGCGGCTCGGCCACGCTCGTCCCCGTCGACCTCAACGATCTCGACAAGCTCGAAGCGCTGGGGCCGTCGCTCTATCAGCGTTTCGGCAAGGTCGATATTTTCGTCGCCAATGCGGGCGGGCTTGGCACCGTCGGCCCCGTTTCCCATCACGAGCCGAAATTGTGGGAGGAGACGTTCCGCATCAACGTCCACGCCAATTTCCGGCTGATCCGCAGCCTGGAACCGGCGCTGCGTTTGTCGGATGCGGGCCGCGCGATCTTCGTGACGTCGGGGGCGGCGCGCAGCAACACCGCCTATTGGGGCGCTTATGCGGCGTCGAAAGCGGCGTTGGAAGCGATGGCGCTGACCTGGGCCGACGAACTCGCCAACACCAAAGTGCGCGTCAATCTGCTCTCGCCCGGCCCCATCGCCACGCGGATGCGGGCGAGCGCCTTCCCCGGCGAAGATCCCGCGACGTTGCGCCAACCTGACGCTATCGCCGGCGCCTTCGTCGATCTGGCGCTGCCGAGCTGCACGCGCCATGGCGAGCTGGTGTCGCTCCGGAATTAGCCGCGCGTCGCCAAGCGCAGACCGAACGCGACCGCGACCATCCCCGCCCAAAGTTCGATGCCCGGCCATTCGCCGAGCCATACGGCGCCGATGATTCCGGCCGCCGGCGGTCCCAGCGACAGGAAGACCGACGTGCGCGCGGCCCCGATCGATTTCAGCGCCACGAGCCACAGCCAATAGAACACGCCGCTGGAAATGCCGAGCCCGACGACGGCGGCCCAGCCGCCGGCATCCAGATTCGTCGTCGCCCCTTGCGCGAAACTGAGCGGCGCCAAGGCGACGAGCGAGGCGAGCATCGCGATCGTGCCGACGGCCAGCGGCGGATAACGGCCGATATAGGGCCGATACGCGACCGAGCACGCCGCCCCGATGACGGCCGAAAGCAACACCGCCCCCGCCCCGAGCAATGAATCGGCACCGAACCCGTCGCCGGAAAGATGCCCGCTGAGCGCCACAACGACGCCCGCAAAGGCGCAGAGCGCCCCCAGCACGCGGTCGCGTGACAAGGCTTCGTAGCCCGCCCAGGCGGCGAAGATTTGCGCGAGCAACGGAAACGTCGCGAACAGCACCGCGCCGTCGGCGGCGGGCACATGCGCCATGCCCCAATTCAGCAGCCAGATCAGCACGCCGAATTGCAGAATGCCGAGCGCCACCACGGCCGCGAAATCCTTCCCCGCCATGCGCCAGGCAACGCGCGCGGCCAGCGCGATTGGCACCATCACCGCCACCCCGACGGTGTAGCGCAGCAAGGCGAGCGTGACGGGATCGACCGCCCCCGCGACCGCGCGCGTCGCTACGATCGCCGCACCGACCTGTACGCCGGTCGCGATCGCGATCCCCAGCGCAATACGTTCGGTGGTCATTTGCGCGCGAGATCGAGCGACCAGTATTGGCCGACCAGCGCCTTGCCGAAGCTGCGATGCTTCTCCGATTTCTCCAGCACGAAGCCGCGCGCGAGATAAATTTTCCGCGCCGCGGTCAGGATGTCGTTCGTCCACAGCACGAGACGCTTGTATTTCTTCGCCTTGGCGAAGGCGATGACTTCGTCGACCAGCCGTGCCCCCGTGCCGGTGCCGCGCGCGTCGCGGTCGACATAGAGCATGCGCAGCTTGGCGACCGACTTGCTTTCGCGCACGCAGAACACGGAGCCGACGATGCGACCGTCGCGCGTCGCGATCCACGCCTTCTCCCATTTCGGGTCGAAGTCGCGGATGAACGTGGCGCAAATCTCCGCAACGAAGCCCTCGAATTCCCAGTTCCAGCCATATTCCTCGGCATAGATGCGCGCCTGGCCGCCGATCACCGCCCCCATATCGCCGGGAACGGGATCGCGCAGCACGACCGGACCGGCTTCGCCGCCCAGCACGCGTTCGATCGTGCCCATCGCACCGGTCAGCGCATCTTGCGACGCCGGCGACAACGGTTTCAGCAGCGCGGAAATGCGCTTCTCCGTCCCCGCACGGAGTTTCCGGAACGCGATCTTGCCCTTGGGCGACAGGGTCAGGAATTGGCGGCGGCGGTCGTCGGAAGCGATTTTGCGGGTGACGAGCCCCTTGCGCGCGAAGCCCGCCAGAATGCGCGAGAGATGTGCGGGGTCGAGGCCCAGCTCGGCCGATAGTTCCGACGCCACGGCCTTGTCGCGCCGGTCGAGCTCGTAAAGCACGCGCGCTTCGGCCAAGCCGAAGGGCGAGCCGTCGAAGCTTCGGTCGAACACCCCGATTTTGCGGGTGTAGAAACGGTTGAAGCGCCTTATGGCGTCGATACGGTTCATCATCGGTTGATAGCATCAACCGATTGCTT
Organism: Tagaea sp.; assembly: GCA_965228135.1. Lineage (GTDB taxonomy): Bacteria > Pseudomonadota > Alphaproteobacteria > CACIAM-22H2 > CACIAM-22H2 > Tagaea. Next base: position 429,356 of record OZ245798.1, on the reverse strand, counting down.
GATGCCGTCAATCGTCGGCTTAGCGTTCTTCGACGTAGGGGTTTTTGCTGGCGCGCAATTGCAGCCGGATCACGGTCCCCGGCAGCTCGAACGTGTCGCGCAGCGAATTGATCAGATAACGCTGATAATCCCCCGGCAAGTCGGGCATCTTGCTGCCGAAAAGCGCGATCGTCGGCGGCCGGGACGAGACTTGGCGGCAGAAGCGCAAGCGCGGGCGCAGTCCCCGCACCAAAGGCGGCGGATGGGCTTGGGTCGCGCCCGCCAGCCAGCGATTGAGCTTGGCGGCCGGCAGATCGGTGTTCCAGCGCTCATGCGCCACCACGATCGCCTCCATCAGCGCGTCGAGCTTGCGCCCGTGCAGCGCCGAGACGGCGACGAAGGCCACGCCCTCGACCTGCGGCATCGAGATTTCCAGCCGGTCGCGCAGCTTACGCAACGCGGCCTGCGCGTCCTCGACCAAATCCCATTTGTTGAGGCACACGACGATGGCGCGGCCTTCTTCGGTCGCCAGACGCGCGATCTGCAGATCCTGGTTTTCGAGCATCGTCGTCGCGTCGAGCACCAGCACGCAGACATGCGCCTCGCGCACCGTGCGGATCGTCTCGCCGACCGACATCTGCTCGATCTTCTCGTCGATGCGCGCCTTCTTGCGCAAACCGGCCGTGTCGATCAGCCGGTATTCGCGCTCCTTCCAGATGAAGGGCGTGGAGATCGCGTCGCGCGTCGTGCCCGGCTCCGGGCTCGTCAACATGCGGTCTTCGCCCAGCAGCGCGTTGGTCAGCGTCGACTTGCCCACGTTCGGGCGGCCGATCAGCGCGATGCGGATGGCGATATCGGCCAGATGCGGCGTCGTGCCTTCGGCCGGTGCGGAACGTTTTTCGGCGTGACGATCGTTGACCTCGTATTCGACGATGCAGCCTTCGGGCGCCATCGGGCGCAGCACCGAATGCAGATCGCTCAACCCGTCGCCATGCTCGGCGGAGATCGCCAGCGCTTGGCCAAGGCCCAGTCCCGCGGCTTCCGCGACGGCGTAGTCTGTCTTGTTGCTCTCCGCCTTGTTGGCGAGAACGAGCGTGGGCTTGCCCGCCTTGCGCAAGGCGCGCGCGAAATGCTCGTCCTGCGGCGTAATGCCGTCGCGCGCGTCGATCACGAACAGCGCCAGATCGCAATCGGCGACGGCGCGCATCGATTGCTCGCGCATGCGCCCCATCAGCGAGTCCGACGGCGCTTCTTCCAGGCCCGCCGTATCGATCAGCGTGAAGCGCAGATCGTAAAGCTTGCCCGCCCCTTCGCGCCGGTCGCGCGTCAGGCCGGGCGTATCGTCGACAAGCGCGCGGCGGCGCCCGGTCAGACGGTTGAACAGGGTCGATTTGCCGACATTGGGCCGGCCGACGATGGCGATGCGCCAGGACATTGGGTTCGTTTCTATCGGACGACGGCGATATCGCCGTCATCGGTCAGGAAGATGACGGAACGTTGCGCGGCGATCGGCGCCACGGAAACGGAACCGGGCAGCGAAATACGCTCCTGCGAACCGCCATCCTTGGGATCGACGGCCAGCGCGTAGCCTTCGGAATTCGCGACGATGAGCTTGCCGCCCGCGACGATGGGCGAGGTCCAGATGATGCGGCCACGTTTGCGCGCCTCGTTTTCGAAGCGCGGCAATTGCACGACCCAGCGCACGCGCCCGTCGCGCCGCATAAGGCACGCGAGTTCGCCGTTGACGCCCATCACGAAGACGAAATCGCCCGCGACCCAAGGCTGGCCCAGCGAACCGATTTCCTGTTCCCAGATGCGCGCCCCCGATCGCAGATCGATCGCGACGGTGCGCCCGGCCTGCGAGGATGCGATCACCAATCCGCGATCGACGGCGGGAAGGCCGCGGATATCGGCCATCGCCGAAATCTCGCCCGACCGGATGACGCCCGACAGCGAGTCCGACCACAAGACGCGCCCGCCTTCGGCGCGCAGCGCGAAGATTTCGCCCGAGGAATAGCCGACGATCAGCGTGCCGCCTTCGATCGCCGGGCTGCCCGCACCGGTGAAGCCCGCACTTTCCGAAATGCCCGAATGGCTCCACAGCCGGCGGCCGGTATTGGCGTCGATCGCGTGCGTCGTGTTGTCGATCGAGATGGCGTAGACGCGCCCTTGCGATACCGCCGGGCCCGACCGCGCCGGTGCCGACATCTGATAGCGCCAGATTTCCTTGCCCGTCGCCGCTTCCAGCGCCACGACCTGGCCATACCCGGTCGCGAAATAAACGCGGTCGCCGTCGACGGCGACGCCGCCGCCATGCCCGCCGCCCGAACGATCCTGCGGCGGCTCGGGATCGAAGCCCCAAATGCGCGAGCCGGATTTGACGTCGAGCACGGTGAGATAGGAATCCGCACCGACCGCATAGATGCGCCCGTTGGCGACGATCGGCACGCCCGACACGCGGCCCGAACGGCTATTGCCCGCCCCGACCGATGCGCGCCACGCGTATTTGAGGCCGTCGACCTTCACCGCACCGGCACTGCGGCCGGGCGCGCCTTGCGGCAGCGGCCAATCGGCGATGTCGACCGCTTCGGGCAGCGTCACGGCGATTTCCTGCGCGCGCGCGTCGGGCTCGAGCTTGCGCTCCGCCCCCATCACCGCGACGCGCGTACCCGGCAGCGGCGTCTTGTTTTCGCCGCCGAACCAGCCGCAACCGCTCAAAGCGGCCGCCATCAGCAGAACCGGAAGGAGCCGCCGCGCGCGCATGCGCTTCAAGAACCCAAGGCCGCGAGCATTTCGGCCGCGCGCTGGCGCATGCCGCCGGGTGCCGCCAGATCGTCGGCGATGGCGCGATAAAGCTCGCGCGCCTTGGCCGCGTCGCCGGCGCGCAAGGCGGCCAAAGCGGCGGCCTCGCGGCCCGAATTGAAGAACGGATTGCCCGGCGTTTGCAGCGCCGCGGCGGCTTGCTCGGCCGCGGCACGATCGGCCGTATCGACCGACAGCAACGCGACGAGCGCCGACGCCATACGGCGGATTTCGGCGTCGAGCCCCGCATCGGCGGCGATGGCGCGATAAAGCGTCAACGCTTGGGCGGGATCCTTCTCGGCGGTCAAGCCCGCCTCGCGCAACCGCGCGATGCCCTTGTAGCCGCCGCTGCCGGTCTGGCCGAGTTCGCGGAATTCGGCGAGGGCGCGATCGCGATCGTTCGCGAGCAACGCGTCGGCGGCGGCGAAACGCACGCCGTCAGCCTCCAGCGTCTTGCGCTGGTGGTCGCGCCAGAACGAATAAGCGCCCGCGGCGACGACGATCGCTACGGCGACGCCCGCGATATAGGCGCCGTATTTCTTCCAGAGTTTCTCCGCGCGGTCGCGCCGGAGTTCCTCGTCGACTTCGTCGAAAACGTCCGCCACTTCGATCGTCCGCCGAATCTAAGAAAAAGAGGGTTGCGTGGGACCGGGAAGTTACCCCTTCGCGCGGTCCCGCGCCACCCTCATTAATCCCGAAAAAACGGCGCAATTACGGCCGTTTAGTCGGTGAATTTACACCACGACGCGGATATAGCGGGCCTCGCGGCCGCGCGGCGTGCTGACATAGGTCGCGCGGACCGGAACGTCGGTATCGATCGACGGCACGCCCGAGCGGCGCAGACACGCGGCATTGACGAACACGTCCTTGCCGCCGTCATTGGCGCCCACGAAGCCATAGCCCTTTTCGGGGCTGTACCATTTGACGACGCCTTCGACGTCCTGCGCGCCGGTCATGTCGACGTCGTCGCGCTCGCGCCCGCCGCCGCCGCCCATACGATCGCGGAAACCGCCGCTGCGCGGACGCGGTGCGCCGCCGCCGCCGGGCCCCGCGCCGCCGCCACCACCCCCGCCGCCCGAACCTGCGCGCCCGTCCACTTCAAGGACACGCATGACCTGCGGGCCCTTCTTGCCGGGACCGACCTCGCACTTGATTTTGGCGCCTTCGCCCGGCGGGGGCAGCCCCGCCTGTTCGAGCGCCGCCGCGTGAAGGAATACGTCCGGCGAACCGTCCGTCGGCGCGATAAAGCCGAAGCCTTTGGTCGTGTTGAACCATTTGACGACCGCTTCGACGGTCTTGGTCGGGCCGGGATTGAAAGGCGGCATAGGGTGTCGGTTACTCCAGGGGTAAGTTCGATAGGCGGCAAGCTACTGAAACCGGCGTCCGAACGCCAGATATGAGTAAGACGGGGCTAAATCCCCGTGTTACCGACGTATATGGCCGGATCGGAGGGGCCTGCCAAGCCCCCCGCCCCCTTAACCTTCGACGATCGGCTTGAACCCGCCGAAGATCATCCGCTTGCCGTCGAACGGCATGTCCTTGAACAGCGCCATGCGCGGGTCGGCCACCATCTTCTTGTGGCCCGCATCGCGCGTCCGCTTATCCGGCCATTCCATCCAGGCGAAAACGATGCTTTCGCCGCGCTTGGCCTTCACCGCGCGGAAGAAATCGGTCCATTTGCCCTTGGGCACGTCGTCCTGCCAGCATTCGACAAGCCGCAGCAGGCCGAAATCCTTGAATATCGGCAGCGCGGTCGCCGCCATCTTGCGATAGGCCGCCTTGTTGCGCGTGGGCACCGCAAGGACGAAGCCCTCGACATAGCCCAGCTTCGTCGCCGCCGTTTTCTTTTTCGCCGCCATGGTTTCCTCCGTCCGTCGTCGTTCCATGCAATTTGACATGGCACGCGCGGACGGCGCAACCCGGGCGCAAAACTTAGGTATTGTCCTAAGTATTGATTCGCGGTAGAGGGAATGCATGCTTCAAAGCGCAACGCCATCGCGAAAACCGCCAAGCCCCGCGCAGATCGACGCGATCTTCCGCGCGCTCGCCGATCCCACGCGCCGCAAAATCGTCGAGCGCTTGGGCGAAGGGGCCGCCTCGGTCAGTGCGCTCGCCGCCGATCACCGCATGGCGCTGCCCAGCTTCGTCGAGCACATCAAAGTGCTCGAAGGGGCCGGCCTCGTCCGCTCCAAGAAAACCGGCCGCGTGCGGACCTGCGAATTGGCGCCGGAAAAACTCGGCATCGCGCAATCCTGGCTCGATCGCCAACGCGCGATCTGGAACGCGCGTCTCGACCGTCTCGACAACTATCTCCTCGCCCTCAAAAAGGAACGCGGCCTATGAGCAGCATTTTCATCGCCAAGCCCAATCCCGAACTCGACCTCGTGCTGGAGCGCGATATCGACGTGCCCGTCGAACTCGTGTGGGAAGCTTGGACCACGCCCGAGCATTTCAAGCATTGGTTCTGCCCCAAGCCCTGGACCGTGTCGCATTGCGAGATGGATCTGCGGCCGGGCGGCGTGTTCAACACCACGATGCGCTCGCCCGAAGGCCAGGAATTCCCCAACGAGGGCAGCGTGCTCGCGGTCGAGCCGTTGCGCCATCTCGTGTTCACCGACGCGCTGCTCGCCGGGTTCCGGCCCGCGCCGAAACCCTTCTTCGTCGGCGTCCTGTCGCTCGAGAAGATCGCCAAGGGTACCCGCTACACCGCCATGGCGATCCACGGCGACGCCGAGACGCGCAAAAAGCACGAGGAGATGGGCTTCCATCACGGCTGGGCGACCGCGCTCGACCAACTCGTCGAACACATCAAAGCGACGCGAAGCTGAGACGGAAGGTCTTCCAGATGCGTAAATTGGCGCTTCGCAAGGCGTTCACGCTGATCGAGCCGGGACCCGTCGTGCTGGTGACGACCAACGACGGCGCCCGGGACAACGTCATGACCGTCACCTGGACGATGGTCATCGGCTTCGACGCGAATTTCGCGATCACGACGGGCGGCTGGAACCATTCCTACGCCGCGCTGAAAAAGACGCGCGAATGCGTGATTGCGATCCCGGCCGCCGATATGCTCGACGTCGCCGTCGGGATCGGCACGTGTTCGGGCGCCGATATCGACAAGTTCGGGAAATTCGGCCTTACGGCACGGCGCGGAAAACATGTCCGCGCCCCGCTGATCGCGCAGTGCCTCGCGAATATCGAATGCCGCGTCGTCGATATCGTCGAGCGCCACAACATCGTCGTGCTGGAAGGCGTCGCGGCCTATTACGACGCCGCGCGCAAGGAAAAGCGCCTGCTCCATGCCGTCGGCGACGGCACGTTCGTCGTCGACGGACGCAAATTCGACCGTCGCAAGGCGATGCGCGCCAAGCTCCCCGCCGGGGTGTGACCGGCGGCGCGTTGAACTTTCGATGCTTGTATATCCCGGATTCTTTCGCGATAGTCCGGAAATGCAACGCGATCCCCTCTCCGCCATCCTGTCCTTGATCGAGGCGCGCGGCGTCTATACCGGCGGCATCACCGCCGGCGGCAAATGGGCGTTTCGTGTCCCTCCGCCCGAGCAGATCAAGCTGATGGTGATCGCGCGCGGCCAATGCTTCATCGCGGTCGACGGCGAGAAGCGGCCGCGCCATCTGGTCGAAGGCGACGTGTTCCTCAACATCGCGCGCCGGCCCTATACGATCGCGACGGATCTTTCGTTGCGCCCGCGCGACTTCGAACGGCTCTACGCGAGCGCGCCCAAATGCGAAATCCTCGCCGTCGGCGGCGGCGAGGAGATCATGCTCATCGGCAGCCATATCGAACTCAACGAGATCGGCATGCGCCTGTTGAAAGGCGGCCTGCCGTCGATCGTCCATCTGCGCGCGAGCGATGCGGGTGCGGGTCAGATCCAATGGCTGATCCGCGAGATGATGCGCGAAACGGGCGACGCGATGCCGGGCGCCGAAACGGCATGCTCGGGCATGGTCGAACTCGTCTTCCTGCATTTGCTGCGCGCGCATATCGCCAAAGCCGGCGCGGTCAAGATCGGCTGGCTGCGCGCGGCGTGCGATCCCAAGCTCGCCCCCGCCCTCGGCCTGATGCATGGCGATCCGGCGCGCGATTGGCATTTGCCCGAACTCGCCAAGGCCGCCGCGATGTCGCGCACCGCCTTCGCTTCGCATTTCAAAACGGTCGCCGGCATGGCGCCGCTCGCCTATCTGACCGAATGGCGCATGCGCGTGGCCGAGCGCGAATTGCGCGAAAGCGCCAAACCGGTCGCGCGCATCGCGCGATCGGTCGGCTATACGTCGGAAGCCGCGTTCAGCACCGCGTTCAAACGCGTGATCGGCCATTCGCCGCGCCGGCGGCGGATCGACGCCAAGATCGAGGCGCGCGAACTGGAAGACGCCTGAACGCGCCGGATTGCGATTACGCGCTCTTGATCTCGTCGGTCCAGACGCGGAACGATTTCAGCGTATGCGGCCCGAAGGAATTGATCAGCGGCACGTCGGTCGCGTCGCGCCCGCGCGCGACGACGATCCGCCCGATGCGCGCGGCGTTGTTGCGCGGATCGAAGGTGTGCCATCCGCCGTCGAGATAAACCTCGATCCACGCGCTGAAATCCATCGGCCCGCCGGGCGGCACGCCGATATCGCCCAGATGCCCGTTCACGTAGCGCGCGGGAATGTTGAGGCAGCGGCAGAACGTCAGCGCCAGATGCGCCATATCGCGGCAGACGCCGACGCGTTCCTTGAAGGTCTCGGCGGCCGAGCGCGTCGCGCGCGCCTGCGCGTAATCGAAATGCACATGGCCGTTGACGAAATCGCAAATCGCCTGCACGCGGCCCCAGCCGGGCGTTTGCCCGCCGAACATGTCCCACGCCGTTTGGCTGAGCAGATCCGTCTCGCAATAGCGGCTGCCCATCAGATAGACGAGCACGTCGGACGGCAGCTCCGTCACGGGAAGTTCGCGCGCCTCGGGCTTCACCACATCGGGTTTGCCGTCGTCGACGATGATGGAATCGCCCCAGATCCGCAGATCGCCCTGCGGCGCCATCAATCGCCGGCAGCGATTGCCGAACATGTCGCGATAGATCGATGTCGGCACCTCGGGCAGCGTGCCGAAGGTTTCCGACGCTTGAAGCTCGGGTGCGCGATCCTCGTGCGCCGACAAAAGGCAGATTGCCGCCGTCGGTTGCGGAAAGCTCAAGCTCATCTCGTAGCCATAGCGGATCAGCATGAAGAAGGGTCTCCGTTTCGGATGGCGCGCGCGGTGCTTCGCGCAAGCGGGTCAAGCCAAACGCCTAAATCCCGATTTGGCCGCAATTAAGGCAAGTCCGCGATCTCGGCGGGTTTCCGGGCGTTTCGCGTAGAATCCGAAGGCCGCTCAGGCCAAGCCGATCAACGCGACGACGTAGACCACAAGTAGCATCACGCATTCCGGGCCGACGCCGAGCACGCGCCGCTGGGGGCGCAGCACGAGTGCGGCCGCGTAGATCGCCGTCATGAGGATGCCGACGGCGGAGAGATAAAGGCTAGTACCGTCGATCGCGGCATAGGCGGTCGCCCCCGCGCACAACGTCGCGACCGTCAATAACACGGGCAGCACCGCATTGCCGCCCAGAATATCGCTGACCGCGAGTTCGTTCTCCCCCGCTTTGGCCGAGGCCCAGCCGGTCGAGAGTTCGGGCAGCGACGTCGCCGCCGCCAGCACCGTGGCGCCGAACACCACGCCGCCGATATCGAAACGCGCGGCCAACGCGTCGCCGAACACTTCGAGCCCCACGCCGCCCGCGAAAGTCGCCAACGCGGCAAGGGCGAAGACCGGCAGCGTCGCGCGGTCGTGATCGCCGGGTTTCATCTTCTCGCCGCGGCCGGCATGGGTCGGGCGCAGGCGGCCGATCCACATCAAGCCGCCGATCCAAATCGCCGGGGCGAGCAGATCGGGCAGCGATAGCGGCCCGACGGTGCCGAGATTCGCCAAAGACGGCCCCGCGACGACGAGCCCGAGCAACGCGATCACCAGCAGGCATTCGACGACCAGCGTGGGGCTCGCCGCGCGCGCGGCCAAGGGCGGGCCGGCTTTTTGCGCGCGATCCAGCACGACCAGCACCATCATCTGCGCCGCGGTACCCCCCAGAAGATTGCCGACGGCCAGGGCCAGATCGCCGCGCAGCGCGCCGCTGATCACGACCGCGACTTCCGGCAGATCGGTGACGATGGCGAGGATCAACATCCCGCCCAGCGCCTCGCCCAGACCGTAGCGGCGCGACAGGATCGCGGTCGTGTCGGCGAGCGGCTTGCCCGATTTCCAGACCAACGCGGCCGCGAGAACGAACGCGGCGAACAAGACGAAGGTGGGAAGTTCGCGCATCGGGCGATCATAGCCGATCGCGCGGCGAAATCAGGTCGTTCCGTGATCGCGGAACCACGCGACGATGCTTGGCATGTGGCACTCGAACCCGCCGGCGCCGCATTCGGCGCGAAGCCTAACCTTCCGCGAGCAGCAGCGGGTTCGGCTGAGGCTTTTCGATCCGGCGCAACGTATTCGTATCGCGATGGTCGAAGGCCGGCGTTTTGCCGCGGATTGCAAGATCGGTCCGCGACACGTAGCTCCAGCTGCCGTCGGCATTGAAGGTGATGTCGAGACGGTAGTAATCCGTGCGGAACGCCGCCTCGAGGAAGGGGGTGGAACAAATCCCGAAGCTCGTGTCGCCGCGCTTCGCCTCGACGAAGATATGATCGTCGTCCGGCTTCGCTTTGCCGCCGGCGAGCACGACTTGCCCGCGCGGAATGGTGAGCGACTGCATGATCAGGCCCGTGGCCGGCTCCCACAGCCAATAGCCGACCTGATCGTGAAACGTTGTCGCTTCTTCGGGCGTGTTGATGTGAACGTGATAGCGCAGCCCATAAAGGAGCTGCGGGCCGTTCGCTTGCGGGTCGATCGGCTCCATACGGATCGTTTCGCGAAACACGCGCCGCTCGGGACCGTCGGCTTTCGGATTGATGTCGACGCCCTTATCGGACTGCCACACGCCGGCCAAACGCCGCAACGGGCCAAGATTGGCCAGCGTGTCCGGCGAAACATCGTCGGGTTCGGTATAGATATCGTCCGGAATGTTGACCACGAATTTCCCTCTCAGAATCGTTCGGCGGCGGCGAAAGCGCGCATAGCTTGGCGCAAGCGCGGGGCCGATTCAATTGGAAGGCGTGGGCGGAAGGCGTGGGCGGGCCTGAACCGCGATCTCAGGCGAGATCCGGCATTTCGTAGAGCGGCCGGATTTCGATCTCGCTCGGGCCCTTCATCGGATTGGGGCAGCGCTTCACCCAGGCGAGCGCTTCGTCCATATCCTTGACGTCCCACAGCCAGAAGCCCGCGACCAATTCGTTCGGATTGGTGAAGGGTCCGTCGATCACGCGGCGCTCCGCCCCGTCGAAGGCGACGCGCTTGGCGTGGGACGTGGGCTTCAACCCCTCGCCCATCACCAGGATTCCGGCCACGCGCAGCTCGTCGTTGAACTTGCCCATCGCCGCCATCATCTCGCGCGTCCACGCGTCGGGCGAGAAACCCTGCTCGCTCCACGCGGTCGCCTTCACCAAAACTATCACGCGCATCGCTGGGCTCTCATTCGAAAATAAATCAGTTTTTCCTAATATCTTTAATTTGCATTTCCACAATCTCAGCCGCTTGCTTAACCCAAGGAGAGCCTGCGCGAACTGCTGCTAGCCCAATCCCAGATGCGCCAATTACGGCTACGCTGAGCAGGCTAATAATTATATGAGAAGACAACGTCGATCCGATTTCAATCGACTTCTCGGTCGTCTTCGTTAAAAAACTGGCACTGTGTTTTAGAATACTAGATACCAAATTCTCAATCGTTCGAATCATAGCAAACGTCGCCCGCTTAACTGAAACTCCAGGTGTATCTAACAGCTCGCGTATAAACGAAATCGTTTTTGGAACTTCAGGTTCTGCTAGGTCAGGGTTTTTCTCGAGGGTATCGATTACTTCGGCAGCAGCCGCACTAACATCAGTTACATCATCCTCATCTAGCTCAATTGATGCAGCTTTTTGAATAAACTGATCCCACTCAGGAAACTGGGCAACATACATCGAAACACTAGATGTGTAAGAATTAAACATTGCAAGAATTGCCGAAGGAATTTCAGCTTCAAATTGGGCCCCCATAGCACTACACGCGAGATTCGAGAGTCCAATCTTTACTATACTATTATTCTTATCTATCTCTGACTGTAGATCCCTCACCGTATCCAGCAATCGACGATCACAATTCGATCGCTCTAAATTCTGGAGTAGGGATTCCCCGCGATTTTTAATAAATTCTACTGATTCCAGAATATTCTTTCTATCCGGTTTATTTATCTTTGGGGATGATTTAAAAATTACAATTCTATTATTAATTACATCGAACTGAACTGGTGCAACTTGCTGATTGGGGACGATCCTATTTAAATTTTCGACCGATAATGCACTCGGCATTTCTGATGGCTCGAATTTTAGGTCCCGCAAAAAGCCAATGAACACGCCCAATGCATCTCTTATGGTAAATTTTCCATTCCTGTCAGAGAGCCGCCAAAAAAGTGGAGGCTTCAATTCTTCATTAGACCTAATGTAGGGCAACATATTGAATCTTAAATCAAGAATACTAGATTCTAATTCCTTCATAGATAGAAATTTATCTATAAAGTTGATCAAATCTTCCTCGAGTACCGGCCACTCAATGCTGGTGGGATTCGGATTATATTTCCAAAAGATACTCGCACGAACCCGCATTTCTTCAACTAAAAGCAAACCCTTCATCATCTCCGGATTCATCTGAGCATGAGTCATAGAGATTGCGCGCTCAATCGAATACTTCAACGAGGACAAGAATCGGATAATAGTCCTTCTTGTTGTTTGATTTTTTTCGACCATTTTTGAGTGAACCCTGGATTTAAATCTTCACTAGCAAGCCCATCGAAACATTATGCTCGGCTGCCTAGCAACGATATTTTAAGTACCCACGGTAATTATTTGAAAAACCAAACAAATAGCGGAATACAAGAGACAGAGGTTCAATCTATTGATAATACGCCATTTTCTCAATCTAATGAATCCGGCAACTGCCTCGATATCGAATGTCACTCCCACTCGATCGTGCCGGGGGGCTTGGACGTCACGTCGTAGACCACGCGGTTGATGCCGCGCACTTCGTTGATGATGCGCGTCGCCGTGGCGGCGAGGAACGCGTGGTCGAAGGGATAGGATTCCGCCGTCATGCCGTCGGTCGACGTCACCGCGCGCAGCGCGCAGACGTAATCGTAGGAGCGTGAATCGCCCATCACGCCGACGGTCTTCACCGGCAGCAGCACCGCGAAAGCCTGCCAGATCGCGTCGTACAACCCGGCGCGGCGGATCTCCTCGAGATAGACCAAATCGGCCTTGCGCAGGATGGCGAGCTTGTCGCGGTCGATGGCGCCGGGAATGCGGATCGCGAGGCCCGGCCCCGGGAACGGGTGGCGGCCGACCAGCGTTTCGGGCAGGCCCAGCTCGCGGCCGAGATCGCGCACTTCGTCTTTGAACAGCTCGCGCAAGGGCTCGACGAGCTTCATGCGCATGCGCTCGGGCAAGCCGCCGACATTGTGATGCGATTTGATCGTCACCGACGGCCCGCCGATGAACGACACGCTTTCGATCACGTCGGGATAGAGCGTGCCCTGGGCGAGGAAATCGGCACCGCCGACCTTCTTCGCCTCCTCCTCGAACACTTCGATGAAGGTGGCGCCGATCAGCTTGCGCTTGGTCTCGGGGTCGGTCACGCCTTCGAGACGCGACAGGAACATGTCGCTGGCGTCGCGATGGACGAGCGGAATGTTGTAGTGCCCCCGGAACAGATCGACGACCTGTGTCGCCTCCCCTTCGCGCATCAGGCCGTGATCGACCAGAATGCAGGTGAGCTGATCGCCGATCGCCTCGTGGATCAGCACGGCGGCGACGGAGGAATCCACCCCGCCCGACAACCCGCAAATCACGCGGCCCTTGCCGACCTGGGCGCGAATGCGCTCGATCGCCTGGCGGCGGAACGCGGCCATCGTCCAATCGCCCGAGCAGCCGGCGACGCGATGGGTGAAGTTCTTGAGCAGTGCGGCGCCATGCGGCGTGTGCACGACTTCGGGGTGGAACTGCACGCCGTAGAACTTCTTCTCGTCGTTGGCGATGGCGGCGAAGGGGGCGCCGTCGGACGTCGCGACCACGCGGAAACCGTCGGGCAACGCCACGACGCGGTCGCCGTGGCTCATCCACACTTGCTCGCGCGAGCCGACCGGCCAGATGCCGTCGAACAATTTGCAATCGCGTTCGATGGCGATGAACGCCTTGCCGAATTCGCGATGGTCGGAGCTTTCGACCTTGCCGCCGAGCTGGGCGCACATCGTCTGCTCGCCGTAGCAAATGCCCAGCACCGGCACGCCCGCTTCGAACACGAAGCCGGGCGCGCGCGGCGTATGGCTTTCGGTCACCGAGGCGGGGCCGCCCGACAGGATGATCGCCTTGGCGCCGTAGGCCTTGAGCTTCGCTTCGTCGGTGTTGAACGGGTGGATTTCGCAGTAAACGCCGCTTTCGCGCACGCGGCGCGCGATGAGCTGGGTGACTTGGCTGCCGAAATCGAGGATCAGGATTTTGTCGGTCATGGTGCGATTTATCCCAGTCGGGCGGAGCGGACAAGCCCCGGAAAAGCGAGGGTTTTGGCGAGGTCGGGCCAGCCATAGGCGGCTTGCGCCACGTCCGAGCCCCAGAGGCGTTCGCGGCGCGTGGCGATGAAGCGCCCGCCCATGCGTTCGTAGAAATAACGCGCCGGATTGTCGTGCAGCACCCAGACATAAGCCTGGTTGAGGCCGCGTTCGCGCAAACCGGCGAACGCGCCGCCGATCAGCATGGCGCCGATGCCCCGGTTCTGATGGTCGGGATGGACGTAGAGCGTGAACACCTCGCCCGAGCCCAGCGTGATGCCGACTTGCGTGAATGGCGGGCGTGCGGGCCGGTCTTCGATCCGGCTGCGGCCGAAGCTGGTAATACCGACCACGCCGGCGCGATCGTCAAAGGCGACCAGAATGGGCGCATGCAGCGCCTTGTGCCGGATCTGATGGGCCCATTCGACCGATTGGCGGTCGTAATCCATGCCGACCAGCGTCTTTGGCGGCAGCAGCCCGGCATAGGTCGCCCGCCACGCATCGACATAGACCCGCGCGATGCCGCGGACATGTCCTTGCGTGGCTTTGAGCAGCGTGACCGTCATGCGGGCGGCGAGGCCTCTTTGCGTTCGAACACCGCGACGAAGAACCCGTCGGTGCCGTCCTTGGCGGGGCTCAGGCTCAGCGTCGTGCCCTCGCCCGCCTTTTCCCACACGGCGCCCACGGGCAAGGCGGCGAAATCGGTTTGCGCGGCGAGGAACGCCGTCACCTGATCCTCGTTCTCCTCCGGCAGCACCGAACAGGTCGCGTAGATCAAGCGCCCGCCCGGCTTCACCAGACGCGCGGCACTTTCGAGGATGCGCCCCTGCTTGGCGGTGAGTTCCGCGATCTCGTCGCGCGACAAGGTCCAGCGTGCATCCGGGTTGCGCCGCCAAGTTCCGGTTCCGGTGCAGGGTGCATCGACCAGCACGCGGTCGAACCCGCCTTTGTGCTTCTTCACCCAGCCATCGCGCTCGCTTTCCAGCAAGCGGCGTTCGACGTTATGCACCTCGGCGCGGCGAAGGCGCGTCGTCGCCCCCGCCAGGCGCTTCTCCGACGTGTCGCAGGCGACGATCTGGCCCTTGTTCTCCATCGTCGCGGCGATGGCGAGCGTTTTGCCGCCGGCACCCGCGCAGAAATCGCACACGCGCATGCCGGGTTTGGCATCGACCAGCAACGCGACGAGTTGCGAGCCTTCGTCCTGAATCTCGACGAGGCCGGCCTTATACGGCTCGCTCGCCATGACATTGGCGCGTTCCTCGGTGCGCAAGCCCCAGGGCGACATCTTGGTCGCCTCGGTCACGATGCCCGCTTCCTTCAGCGCCTTGCGCACCGCGTCGCGCTTGCCGCGCAGCATGTTGACGCGCAGATCGAGCGGCGCTTCCGTGCCCATCGCCGCCATTTCGGCGCGCGCACGCTCGCCGTAGCGCTGCGTGAATCTTTCGGCCGCCCACGGCGGAAAATTGAAGCGCACCCAATCCGGCTGTTCGGGATGGTCGAGCGAACGGCCCGCGAGCGAGGCGATGCTCGCCTGTTCATGGGCTTTGAGCGGTTGCGGATCGTAACGCTCGCCGGAGAAGGCGTGCTCGATGCGCCCCGCCTCCCAGCCTTCGACGATCGCGAGATAAGCGAGGATCCACGAGCGGCCGTTGGGCGCGAAGGGCACGCGCGCCGCCCCTTCGCGCACGCGCGCCAGCCACCATTCCAACTGCGCGCGTTTGCGCAACACGCCATAGACCAGCGCCGAGGTCGCGGTGCGATCCTTGGAGCCGATGAAACGGCGCGCGCGGAAATAATCGTTGGCGAGACGATCGGCGGGCGCTTTGCGGGCGTGAACCAGATCGAGGATTTCGATCGCCGCCGCGATCCGCCCGCCGGGTGTCATGCCGCCGAACCGCCCGAGTAGTTCGGCGCTTCGCGCATCAACGCGACGTCGTGGACATGGCTTTCGCGCAAGCCCGCGTTGGTGATCTTCAGGAAGCGCGCGTTCTTGCGCAAATCGGCGAGTGTCGCACTGCCCGTATAGCCCATCGCGGCGCGAAGCCCGCCGACGAGCTGGTGGATGACCGCACCGACGGGGCCCTTATAGGGCACGCGGCCTTCCACACCTTCGGGGACGAGCTTCAGCGTATCCTTGATTTCCTGCTGGAAATAACGATCCGCCGAGCCGCGCGCCATGGCGCCGACCGAGCCCATGCCGCGATAGGATTTGTAGGAGCGTCCCTGGAACAGGAACACTTCGCCCGGCGCTTCTTCGGTGCCCGCGAACAGCGAGCCGATCATTGCGCATTCCGCCCCGGCGGCCAGCGCCTTGGCGAGATCGCCCGAGAATTTGATGCCGCCATCGGCGATCGCGGGCACGCCCGCCTTTTGCGCGACCTCGACGCAATCCATCACGGCCGTCAGCTGCGGCACGCCCACGCCCGCGACGATGCGCGTGGTGCAGATCGACCCGGGGCCGATGCCGACCTTCACGGCGTCCGCACCCGCATCGATCAGCGCCTTGGCGCCGTCGGCGGTCGCGATATTGCCGGCGATGATCTGGGTGTAGTTGCCAAGCTTGCGGATCGCGCGCACGGAATTGAGCACGCCTTCCGAATGGCCGTGTGCGGTATCGACGACGACGATATCGACTTCGGCGTCGAACAACGCTTCGGCGCGCGCCAGGCCCTTATCGCCCACGCCCGTGGCGGCGGCGACGCGCAGGCGGCCCTTCTCGTCCTTGGTCGCGGCGGGGAAACGCTGCGCCTTTTCGATGTCCTTGACCGTGATCAGGCCGATGCAGCGATAGGATTGGTCGACGACGACAAGCTTCTCGATGCGATGTTGGTGCAGAAGCCGTTTGGCTTCTTCCTTCGACACGCCCTCGGTCACGGTGACCAGCTTGTCGCGGGTCATCAATTCGCTGACCTTCTGGCGCGGGTCGCTCGCGAAGCGCACATCGCGGTTGGTCAGCACGCCGACGAGGCGGC
This sequence comes from Tagaea sp., assembly GCA_965228135.1. GTDB lineage: Bacteria > Pseudomonadota > Alphaproteobacteria > CACIAM-22H2 > CACIAM-22H2 > Tagaea. The sequence continues at coordinate 412,894 of OZ245798.1, read as the reverse complement.
CATTGGCTTCCGTGACCGGAATGCCGGAGATGTGGTTGGCCGCCATCATCTGCAACGCGTCGGCCAGCGTGGCGTCCGGGCGGATGGTCAGCGGATTGACGACCATGCCGCTTTCGAACTTCTTCACCTTGCGCACTTCCTGCGCCTGAAGCTCGATATCGAGATTCTTGTGGATGACGCCCATGCCGCCGGCTTGCGCCATCGCAATCGCAAGGGCGCTTTCCGTCACCGTGTCCATCGCCGAGGACACGAGCGGAATGCCGAGTTCGATATTGCGGGTGATCCGCGTGCGGGTGGTGACGTCGCCGGGCAAAACGGCGGAGGCGCCGGGCTCCAGAAGGACGTCGTCGAACGTAAGCGCTTCGCGGATATGCATGCCGCCTCCTGGGGTCGCGGGAAGTGGCGCGCATCTATACACCCCGTTCGTGAAGATCGAAATGGGGTCGAATCGCGTTGAAATAACGGGGAAATCAGCCTTTGAAGCCGGTCGCGGCGAAATAGAACTCCGCCGACTCGGCCCGGCTGGCCGGCGGCTTGATGCGCTGCAGCTTGGCGAAGCGCCCCTGCACCGCCTTCACCAGTTTCTGTTCCTCGCCGCCCTGGCGCAATTTGGCGACGAAGGCGCCGCCCGGTTTCAGCACCTCGCAGGCGAAGTCGAACGCGGCTTCGACCAACGTGATGATGCGCAGATGATCGGTTTCGCGGTGGCCGGTCATCGACGGCGCCATGTCGCTCAAAATCAAATCGGCGGGGCCGTTCAGCGCGGCCTTGACCCGGTCCGCCGCTTTGGGATCGAGAAAATCGGCATGGAGCATGATGGCGCCGGGGATCGGGTCCATCTCCAAAATATCGAGGGCGACGACCATGCCCGCATTGCGTTCGATCATGACTTGCGTCCAGCCGCCGGGGGCCGCGCCCAGATCGACGACCTTTATGCCGTTGCGGAAAATCCGCGCCTTGGCGTCGATCTCGATCAGCTTGAAGGCCGCACGGCTGCGATACCCGGCGTCCTTCGCCTTGCCGACGTAAGGATCGTTGATATGGCGGCGCAGCCAGTTCTGCTGCGAGGTGGTGCGCCCTTTGGCGGTCTTCAGGCGGGCGGCGAGACGGTCGCTATTGCTCATAATACCCGCAATAGACCCATCAGAATGCCTTCGCGCAAGCCCCGATCGGCGACGCGCAGGCGCCCGACCGGCCAGCGCGCGCAAATCCCCTCCAGCAGCGCGCAGCCCGCGACGACCAAATCGGCGCGTTCGCGCCCGATACAGCCGTGCCGCGCGCGGCCTTCCAGATCGGCGGCGGCCAGATCGGCCGACAATGCCTTGATCTGCGCGAAATCGAGCCAGGAGCCATCGACCAGCGCGCGTTCGTAACGCTGCAAGCCCATGGCGATGCCCGACAACGTGGTGACCGTGCCCGACGTACCGACCATCTCCACGTTCCCGGCGGCGACCTGGCCGGCGATATCATGGCGTGCGTCGAGATCGGCGAGCCGCGCCGAGATATCCGCGACGGCGGCTTGGTAGGCCTCGCACGGGATTTTATCGGGGCCCAGGCGTTCGGCGATCGCGACCACGCCCAAGGGCAAGGATACGAAGTCGAGCCGCCGCCAGCTTTCGCCGTCGCGTTCCAGCCACATGACTTCGGTCGAGCCGCCGCCGATATCGAAGGCGATGGCGTGGGGCTTTCCGGAATCGAGCAGCGACGCGCAGCCGGCCAAGGCCAGATCCGCCTCCTCGTCCGCCGCGATGGGTTCGAGTTCGATCCCCGTCGCCTCGCGCACGCGCGACAGGAAGGCCGGTCCGTTTTCGGCCCGCCGGCACGCCTCGGTCGCGACACCACGAAAGGCGGTCACGCCGCGCCGGTCCATCTTGGTCGCGCAGACTTGCAGCGCGTCCAACGCACGAACCATCGCCGTTTCGGCCAGATTGCCGCTGCGCTCCAACCCTTCGCCCAAACGCACGATGCGCGAAAACGCGTCGACCACCCGGAAACCGTCCGGGGCCGGTTTGGCGATCAACAGACGGCAATTATTGGTGCCAAGGTCGAGCGCCGCGAGAATCGGCCCCTCGTCCCGTCTGGCTTGCGCCGTCTCCACAGAAGTCTCTCCCCAAGTCGTCGTCGCTATTTTGCCCAATACTGTAACCGGGTTTGACGATCCGGGCGAAGGACGATATAGACAGCGCCGCTTGGTCGGGGTTTCGCCCCGTCCGGCGGACGCGTCCCGCTGGGGGATCGTCTAACGGTAGGACCCCAGACTCTGACTCTGGTTGTCTAGGTTCGAATCCTAGTCCCCCAGCCAGCGGCGCCGGAACTTATTGAAATTACAAACAAAATAAGCGCCACGGCGGCCGCGCCGATATGGGCGCGGCCCCCGCTCGCGCTTAGGTCAGGTGCGGCTGAGCATCTCGGCGCAAGCGCGCGCGATGTCGCCCTTGCGTGCTTCGTTGCCGGGGATCGCCGCGAAGCCGCTCTTTTCCACGGCGTCGCCGCGCGACCAGGTGCTGATGGCGAGCAACTCGGTGACTTTGCGCGCGCCATCGTCCTGGGCTTTGAACCCGCTCACGCAGATCGGCGCCAACGCGGCGATGACGGCTTGATTGGACGCGCTGCTGGCCATTTGCTGCGACGAACCGCCCGTCACCCAGCCGCCGTAACCGAAGCCGATGACCGCGAGCGCGACGGCGCCGGCGACGGCGCCCCAGACGAACGGTTTGGTTTGTTCGGGAATTTTGAACTTGAACATTTTGTGATCCTCGGCCCGCGATGTTTCACGCGCGCTTCGATAGCGACTGCCCCGCCTCGCAGACTCGTCAATTCGTTCGAAGTGAAGTGACACACGGCCGGCGGGAAGCCGTCGCGATACGATACGGAATGGCTTTGCGCCCGAATTAATCGGCGCAAGGCGGGGCCGAAAGCCGCCGCCGAAAACCACCCTTGAATGCTGCAGTCGGCCACTGGCTGGCCGTTGAGAGCGGCGATGATCGCCCCAGGGATCATCGCGCTCGAAACAAGCCGGCACCCTACAGCAGACGTCGCCGACTTGATAGCGCCGAATGCCGCAGCGGCGCCGGGATCACATCACGCGCTGCGATTGCCGAACAACGCGAGCAATGCGCCGCCGATCACCGATGCGGCGCCGATGGCGATGTACCACATGGTTTGATCGCGATAACGGCCGGTCAGCGTATTCGAAATCTGCTCAACCGGCGCTTCGGTCGCGTTGTAGGCGAAGCCGAGCAGGATCGCGCCGACGGCGACGAGGACAATTCCGATTATTCGTGCGTTGTTCATTGAGGGCCCTTTCCGAAGGTCCTGGACCGGGCGAACCGCCCGTTCCGAAATGCGCCAAGATTCTACGCAGGGCCAACCCGTCGCGTCAGGGTCGGAAACTACGCATGCCCCGATGGAGGTAGTTTCCGAGGCTTACCGCGATGGGTGGTTCGCGCGTAGCTTCGCGATGACGTTCGGGACGGCGACGCCGGTCCCCATCGCCGAAACAGAATCGAGCCGTCAAATGACCCGTAGATTTCTCGTTCCCGCCCTCCTCGTCGCGGCCGTCGCACTTGGGGCTTGCGGCAATACGACCGGCGATCGCGCCATGAGCGGCGGCGCCGTCGGCGCCGGCGTGGGCGCGTTGGGCGGTTTGATGTTGGGCGCCCCCATCGAGGGCGCGCTGATCGGCGGCGCCGTCGGCGCCGGAGCCGGCGCGCTGACCAAAGAAAATCAGATCAATCTCGGCAAGCCGATTTGGCGCTGAGCCACAACGCAATCAGGAGTCAAAACATGCAATCACCTTTCGCCGCTCTTCGCCTAACCGCCGCGATCGCCGCCGTCGCCCTCGTCGCCGCGTGCGGCGGGCCGCCGCCGCATGCGCAGCACGCCAGCGCGCCGCCGCCGGCGACGAACTATCAAGGGACGCCGGAACTGGCCGGCGCTTGGTACGAAGTGTATTTCGACACCAATAGCGTCGCGATCGACCAGCGCGGCCGGTCGATCATCAGCAACGTCGCCTATGTGGTGAACAACGAACCGACGACACGCGTCACGATCATCGGCAAGACCGATCGCGTCGGCACGCAGGCCGCCAACATGACGTTGTCGCAAAGCCGCGCCAATGCCGTGCGGACGGCGCTGATCGCCGCCGGCGTGCCGGCGGGCCGCATCGACGCGAGCTGGACGGGCGAACTCGGCCAGGATCCCACGACGACCGCAGACGTCGCCGATCGCCGCAATCGCGTCGTCGATATCACGGTCATCAAAGCGCCGCGATAACCCGTCGCCCGCGCATCGCGCGTGAGAACGCCGCGTCACCCGAATGGGCGGCGCGGCGTTTTTCATTTCCGGGCGCCGTCGCTCCGGCCGTTTGAAACATCGATCTCGAACCGGCATACCGTCGCGGCCCCGGCCGCATCGTCGCAATGGCGCACCCGGCATTCCGGCCCCGCCAGCGCCTGAAACAGCCGTTCGAGCACGCCCACATGCCAGACGCAGCCCGGCATTTTCAGCGGATTACGCTCGATGGTCAGCACGCAGGGTGCGCCGCTTTCGACCCGGCAGATTCCCGATCCGGCGAAAGTCCAAGCGTTCCGTTGGATCGCCTTCAGCAGCAATCGCGCGGCGATCCACGCCGGTAACGCCGCCAATATCGCCCGCACGACGGCCGGGATGCGGTTGCGCAGCACGTACTCGCCCGTCCGGCGCCCGGCGTCGCGCGCGATCGTGGTGGCTTGGCCGGCGGGGAGTTCCTTCCACAAAGCGTCGAAGAGCCGGGCCGGAATCCGCTCGTCGATCATCGCCGCCGGCGGGTCGTTCAGCAGCGACGCGACCCCGGCGCGGGCATAGATCCGCACCGCCGCGTCTTGCAAATCGGGCGACGCGCGCAGTGCTTCACCCAACCGGATCACCGCATTGGGGCCGATCCGTCCGGCGGGACGCGTGTGCATCCCCGCCCCCTCAATGCGGCCGTTCGGCGAGATCGGCCATTTGCTGCGTACCGCCGCCGCACGCGACGACCGGTTCTTCGCGCGCTTCGCGCCTTGCGCGCGCTTGCGACGCGCGATCGGCTGCCGCTTCCCAATCGTCCATTTGGGCGGGTGCGATCTTGCGCGTCCGGTCGAAATTGAAGTTCACCTTCTCCTTCGACTGCGGCCCCCAATAGCCGGACTTGCCGAGATCGTAGAAAGTCCGCTGGAAACCGGCTTTGAGGAACGCCTTCAAACAGCCGAGCAGATAGCGCCGCCGGAAGCCGGTGCCGCGCCACGGATAGTGGAACAGCGCCTTGCGCGAATAGAAGCGCCGGTAGTTCTTCATCACGCCGTCGAGCAGCGATCCGCGCGACATGGCCGCGGGCGCCATGATCGGCGTGACGAAATTGTATTTGGAGAAATCGAAGATCTCGACCTTGTCCTTCAGGCTTTGAAACAGCGGCGTGAAGGGCCACGGCGTGTACATCGCCCAATTCGCCAGATCGGGTTGCCAATCCCACGCCATCTGGAAGGTTTCCTCCAGCGTCTCGGCCGTTTCGTTGTCGAGCCCGACGATGAATTGCGCCTCGGTGAAGATATCGGCTTCGCGCAGCAGGCGGATCGCCTGCTTGTTCTCCTCGACCTTGGTTTCCTTGTTGAACTGGTCGAGCTTCAATTGCGCCGCCGCTTCCGTGCCCAGCGACACATGGACGAGGCCGGCCTTGCGATAGAACGGCAGCAATTCGCGGTCGCGATAGATGTCGGTCACGCGCGTGTTGATGCCCCATTTCACCTTGTCGGGCAGGCCGCGCTTGATCAGTTCCTCGCAGAATTGGACGAATTTCTTGCGATTGATCGTCGGCTCCTCGTCCGCCAGGATGAAGAAGCCGACCCCTTGCTCGTTCACGAGTTTCTCGATCTCGTCGACGACCTTGATCGGATCGCGCACGCGATAGTCGCGCCAGAACTTCCATTGCGAACAGAACGAACAGGTGAACGGGCAGCCGCGCGCCATGTTGGGGATCGCCACGCGCACGCCCAGCGGCACGTAGATGTATTTCGACCATTCGAGCAGCGACCAATCGGGATTGATCGCGTCGATATCCTTGACCGTGGGGGCCGCCGGCGTGGCGACGATCTTGCCGTCGTCGATATAGGCCAAGCCCTTGATCGACGCGCGGTGCGAACGCCAATCGCCCGTATCGATCGCGCGCACGAGTTCGCGGAAAATCTCCTCCCCCTCGCCGCGCACGATCACGTCGACCCATGGCGCTTCGGACAGGACCTGCTTGTACATGAAGGTGGCATGGATGCCGCCGAGCACGCGCACCGCGTCGGGCACGACTTCCGACGCGATCTGCAGCACCGCCTCCGCCTTGTAGATCGACGGCGTAATCGCGGTGGTGCCGACCACGTCGGGCTGAAGCTCGTAAAGACGGTCGCGCAATTCGTCGTCCGTCATATGGTTCGTCATCGCGTCGATGAACGTGACGTCGCGAAAGCCGGCGTCGCGCAAATGCCCCGCGAGATACGCGACCCAGGCGGGCGGCCAGTTCCCGGCGATTTCGGCACCGCCGGAATGGTAGTTCGGATGGACGAGCACGATCCGCACGGGCAGCCTCCCTTTTATGTGTCATCTTTAGTTGACACATTCCGGGCGGCGGCGAACTGACATGGATCAACCGGCGGGCGGTCCTGGACTACCTAACGGGCCGCCGGATCGTATGCGCAAAACACGGTGCATTTTGCGGCATAGATCGCGACTCGGTCGTTGACTTGGTAAACGGTCATTAACTATACTGATCGTCTTGAAAACCAACGCCACTGGAGAATCCCTATGGCAGCGTCTATCTCGCAGGCCGCTCAGCCTGTGATCGATTTCCGCAATCAAAAGACGGCCGCGTTCCGCGACGTGACCGAAAAATTCGCCGACAACTACCAAGGCCAGATCCTCAAGGGCGTGGCGCAAGGTAACGAGATTGCCAGCAACTCGATCGCGTCCCTCCAGGGCCGCGGCGCGAAGCTGAATATCTCCGCCTAACAGCGGCGTCTTTCCGGTACTGGGCCTTCCCGCACCGTCCCCGTCTCGGGGGCGGCTTTTGCCATTGGCCCTGCGGCTTATTGTCGGGAAAACGGACGCACCCCCTTTAATCCGGCGGCAAAACCCTTATGTAGGACGGGTCTTCTTCGGGAACCCGTCCGCTATGTCGTCGACGATCGCCAGCAACACGCGCTTCTCCGGCACTTCCGCGCATTATTGCGAGGCGGCGGATCCCGCACAGCGTTTGGCCCTGCTCCACTGGGCCGATGGCGAGCGCCAGGCGGGGCTCGTCTGCGCGGACTCGCTGCATCCCGAACAAGTGCCCGGTCTCAAAGACAAGCTCGCCGTGTTCGACGTGCGCGGCATGGGTTGCGACTTCAAAGTTTGCGGCGAGACGTCGAACGGTTGCTGCGAGTTCGAGGCCATTCCCGATCCGGCGTTCCGCGATTTGCTGTGCGCCCAGTTTCGCGAGATCGTGCAAGCGCGCCAGCCGCTGCTGCACACGATCGAAGCCCAAACGCCGCAAGGCACGTGGCGCTACTCGCGCCTGTCGATCCCGCTGTCCAAGCGCACGGCCGAAGTCGGACGCTTGTGGCTGGTGCTCGCGGGCTTCGAGGAATTCCGCGAGAAGGTCGTCCCCCGCGCCGCGTGATACAATCCGCCCTCGACGACGAATCGAGGATCGATCATGAGCGGCCCCATCTACACGCTGAAAATCTCGGGCGACGAAGCGCGGCTGATGATCTATCTGCTGCGCCAAGCGCAGATGAAGGGCGATAGCGCAATCGCCATGGGCATCGCCAAGCGCGATCTGCTGGCCCAGACGATGGACAATTACAAAAGCCTCGCCGACAAGCTGGAAGAAGTGACGGCCGGCAAAAAAGCCGCCAAGCCCCAGGCGGTCAAGAAATGGCTGCCCGGCCAGACCGTGCCGGTCAAACGCTACCGGACGAAGATTCCGCCCGCGCGTTGACCATCGCCGCGTAGGCCGCGTCGAGCGCTGTCGCGAGCCCCTTCCCGTCGCAAAGTTCGCTTGCCGCCATACGCGGACGCAAGTCGTTGCGCAGCGCCGCCAGCTTCGGCAAATCGCGGGCGGCATCGACCGCGCGCGCGATATAGGAATCGACCGTATCGACGCAGAAAACGTCGAGCCCCAGCGCCGATAGCAGACAATCGCCGTAGCGGCCGAGCGGCGGGCGCGCCCGCAAGCTGATCGTCGGCACGCCCATCCACAACGCTTCGAAAGTCGTCACACCGCCGTTGTGCGGAAACGGGTCGAGGGCGATGTCGATCTGCCCGTAAGCCGCCCAAGTCGCCGGTTGCGGCGAGGTATAGATAAAATCGAGGCGCTCGGCCGCGATGCCATGCCGTGCGAAACGCGCGGCGTAATCCGCATGCACCGTACGATCGACGAAGGGCAGCGCGTTCAGCGTCAGCCGCGAACCCGGCACTTGCGCCAGGATCGCCGCCCAGGCCGCAATCACCGCGTCGTTGATCCGCACGAGGCGCGAGAAACTGCCGAAGGTCACATGCCCCTTGGCTTGGGCGGGCAAATGCGACACCGCCGGCATCTCCGGCGGCGGATCGAAGGCGAAGGGTGCGCGCTCCAGGCGCCAGACGCGTTCGGTGAACGCGTCGTCGCTGCCCGGCGGCGCCATATGCGCGTCGCCGAGATACCAATCCATGGCACCCACGCCGGTCGTGCCGCCATAGCCGAGCCAGGTGATCTGTACGGGCGCCAAGCGCCGCGCGAAGGCTTTGAGCTTGGCCCCGGCGGTGTGCCCGGCGAGATCGACGGCGACATCGATCCCGTCTTCGCGCGCTTTGGCCGCGAGCCCGTCATCGTCGAGCGCTTGGCAATCGTGCCAGACATCGACAAGTTTGCGCAAAGCCTGCGCCTCGGCATCCGGCGTGCCGCTCAACGAATAGGCGTGAACTTCGATCTTCGCGCGATCGTGATGCCGGAAAATCGGCGAAATGAAATGGCGCAGCGAATGGCGGCGCAGATCGGGCGAGACGTAAGCGACCTTCAAGCGCCGACCGCCGATCGGCGGTGCCGCAAGCGGCACTTCCGGCGGGCAGAAACGCTTCGCCCATTCGGCGTAGAGGTCCTTCAGCGCCGCGCCGGTTATCGCCGGATCGTAATTCGCGGCGAACAGATCGTCGGTATAGGCGCTCTCGAACGCCGGATCGGCGGCTTTGGCGGCGGCGAGTTCGGCGCGGGCCCCTTGCACGTCGCCGCGCTGGATCAGCACGCTCGCCAAAAACTGGCGGGCTTGGGCCCCTTCTTCCGCATCGTCCAGCGCCGCGCGCGCGAAAGTCTCGGCCTCGGCGAAATGGCCGAAGGCCAGCGCGCAGATGGCGCGCCGCCGCGCGATCGCGGGAGATGGAATTCCTTCGGCGAGTGCCGCATCCGCTTCGGCATAACGCCCGATGCGGATCAGCAAATCGCCCACACGCAGGATCGTGCCTTGATCGGCGGGATCGAGTTGGCGCGCGCGGCGCCAAGCGTTAAGCGCGCCTTCGGCGTCGCCACGCTGCGCCGCCGCCAATCCTTCTTGGAGCGCCTCAGCGGCGCCCCCCGGATCGGAACTCACGCCGCGGGCTTGGAGGCGATCGCCTCTTCCAATTCGTAGAAGGTCGGCTGGAGTTCGCTGGGCACGCTCTTACGGCCGATCTCGGTCGAGATCTGCGGCGCGTTGCCCTGCAGATGCGCGACGAACGTGTCGCGGATGATTTCGTAGTACTTGAACTCGTCCTCGTAGCATTGCTTCAAGCGGCCGGCCATCGGCCCCAGAATGCCGTAGGACAGCAACACGCCCAAGAACGTACCGACGAGCGCCGAAGCGATCAGGCCGCCGAGAACGACGGGCGGCTGGTCGACCGACGACATGGTCTTGATGACGCCCATGACGGCGGCGACGATGCCCAGCGCCGGGCACGCATCGGCGACGGTGGCGAGTGCTGCCGCACCGCGCAGCGTCTCGTGATGGTGCTTCTCGAGTTCCTTGTTGAAGATTTCCTCGAGCTGGTGGGCGTCTTCCACGCCCATCGACAGCATGCGCATGTGATCGCAGATCAGCATGATCGCGTATTTGTTCGCGAGGATCTTCGGATACGCCATGAAGATGTTGGATTCGTCGGGCTTCTCGATATGCGGTTCGACCGCGAGCGTGCCCTTGGAGCGCGCGAGCTTCAGGATCGTGAAGATGAGGCAGAGCAGATCGATGAAATCGTCGCGCTTGTATTTCGGCCCGCCGAAGACCTTGCCGAAATCCTTGAGCGCGTGGCTGATGATCGTGCCCGAGTTGCCGATCAGGAAGGTGCCTGCGGCCGAACCGCCGATGATCATGAACTCGAAGGGCAGCGCCTTCATGATCACGCCGAGCTTGCCGCCGGCGAGCACGTACCCGCCGAACACGCACAAGAACACGAAGACCAGACCGCCGATAGCGAACATCGATATCCCCTGCTGGATCGGGAAAGCCCAATCCTAGCTTTGCCAGTTCGGGGCCAAATTATGCCCCCGATGGTTAACGATCCGCAAATTCGCCCGAAACGCGAAACGCTTCAAGCGATTAGCATGAACCGTTTTTCGGTTCCGTCAAGCGGACTCGCCGCTCCGGGGCGCCGCCGGCGTCGGCTCGACCGTCACGGTGATATGGCTCGCCGGCGTTTCCGGGGCGGGTTCGGCCGCGCGCATACGCGCCTGCATGGTCACCGAGACCGGGATCGAGCCCAGATAGATCAAGCCCAGGATCACCAGCGTCGCCCAGGGCGCGTTGAATAGCCCCGCGAACACCACGCCCACGCCGACCAGCGACGGCACCATCCAGCCGCGCGGGATATGGACCTTCTTGGCCGAGAAGGTCGGAATGCGGCTGACCATCAGGAATGCGACGACGACCATCGTGAAGCCGCCGATCGCCGCCTTGTCGAACCAGCCCGGTCCCGCCTGGAAATGCATCATCAGCGGCAGCAGCGCCAAGGCCGCCCCCGCCGGCGCCGGCACGCCGACGAAGAAATAGCCCTGCCATTTGGGCGGATTGGGCTCCGCCAGCATGGTGTTGAAACGCGCGAGGCGCAGCGCCATGCACACGGCATAAGCCAGGCACAGCATCCAGCCGACCGCACCCCAGGCGTTCAGCACCCACATATACATGACGAGTGCGGGCGCCACGCCGAAGGCGACGAAATCGGACAGGGAGTCGAGCTCGGCGCCGAATTTCGACGTGCCGTTCAGCAGGCGCGCCATGCGCCCGTCGAGCCCGTCGAGGATCGCCGCGACGACGATCGCCGTCGCCGCCCATTCCCAGCGCCCGTCCATCGCGAAGCGAATGCCGGAAAGCCCCGCGCACAGTGCGCCCACGGTGATCGCATTGGGGATCAGGCGGTTCATCGTGCCGCCGCCGGGCAACGTTGCGCGGTCGCGCGCGCGCCGGCGGTTGCGGCCGAACATCAGCGCACCTCGCCCTGGCGCGGCGCTTCGCTCGATTGCAGATCGGCGAGCACGGTTTCGCCACCGATCGCGCGCTGGCCCACCACGACGAGCGGCGATACGCCGTCGGGCAGATAGATATCGCAGCGGCTGCCGAAACGGATCAGGCCGTAGCGTTCGCCGGTGCGCACGGTTTGCCCTTCGCGCAGATCGCAAAGGATGCGCCGCGCGACGAGGCCGGCGATCTGCACGAACCCGACATCGCGGCCATCGGCGATCCCCACGCGGATCGACATGCGCTCGTTCTCGGCCGACGCCTTGTCCAGCGCCGCGTTATGGAAGCGGCCCGGCTGATAGCGCGCGCGCAGCACCGTGCCGCCGATAGGCACGCGGTTCACATGCACGTCGAACACGTTCAGAAAGATCGAAATGCGCGGACGCGGGGCATCGCCCATTTCCAGTTCGGGCGGCGGCACGGCATCGACGATCAACTGCACCATGCCGTCGCCGGGCGAGACGATCAGCCCGTCGCGGGTGGGGATCGTGCGCTCCGGGTCGCGGAAGAAATAGATGACCCACAAGGTCACCACCGCACCGATGGCGGCGAGCGGCCCCCAAATCCAGCCCAGCACGAAGGTCGCGACGACCGCCGCCGCGACGAACGGCACACCCGCCTTATGGATCGGGGCCGCGACGGATTTCCACATATCGCTCATGAGATTAGAAGCCACTGTTAATCTGGTTTCGAGATATTGAGGCGCATCATAACAAAGCCCGCCTTGGGCCGCTACCCCGGCCCGGCCGCGTCACGATCGCAAATACCGGTCAGTTGGTCTTGGGGACCGCGAAGATTTGGCCCGGATAGATCAAATCCGCGTTGCGGATCTGGTCGCGATTGGCCTCGTAGATCGTCGTATAGCGCAGGCCTTCGCCATAGATGCGCCGCGAAATCCGCCACAGCGAATTGCCCGGCTGGACGACGACGATCTGCTCGCCCGGCCCCGGGGCCGGTACGGCCGCGCGCTGGAACGGCGTTTCCGCGCGGGCGGCCACGCCCCGTCCGTTGGCGCCGAGTTCGTCGGCACGCAGCGTGTAATTGCCTTGGCCCAATTGCGGGATATCGACGCGCCATTGCCCGTCGGGGCCCACCACCGCCTCGCCCACCACTTTGTTGTCGGCATAGAGACGCACCGTGGCGCCCGCCGTGCCCTTGCCGGTGACGGTTACGCTGCCCGCATCGCCGTAATCGATCGCGTCGATCGACATGCGCTGGCTGCCGACACCGGGCCCCGGCACCTGCAACACCGTCGCGGGGCCGGTCCCTTCGGCGGGCAACAAGGCGACCAGCGGGCCGCCGCCCGTCCCCGTCCCGCGCGGCGGCACGACGACGGCAACGTTGCGTTCCGACCAAACCGGACCCTTATCCGTGTCCATCCGCAACCGCAATTCATGCGGTCCCGGGGCCAAAGGTTCGACGGTCACGAACACCCATTCGCCGCGCCCATCGGCGGTGACGCGGCCGATTTCCTTCTCGCCGTCCAAAATCGCGATCGGCGCGTTCGGCACGCCCCGGCCGGCGATCACCGCCTCGCCCGTCGGCGAGACGCGCACGACGTCGAAAGACGGGCGCACCGCGGCGGCTTCGGGTGCCGGCGCGGGTGCTGGAACCGGTGCCGGGGCCGAAGCGACGGGCGGCGACGGGGGGCGGTTGGGCCGCGTGGGTTCGGGCACGAAGAAGCCACGGAAGCCCAGCAACAGGGCGACGACGACGCATAGCGCGCCGACGATCGCGATGATCGTGGTCTTACTCATTGCCCCCTCGCGGGACTCGGGAAATACATAGGTTCAGGTTAGGCCCGAACGGCACCTAAACTCAATTCCCGGAAATCGTTCAATTTCCAGCACGCACGCGGTGATCGATCGGCGGCAATTGACGCAAGTAAGCGATCATCGCCGCGCGATCTTGCGGCGTCAGTTTCGAGGTCGAGTTCGCGACCACCTCGCCCATATCGCCGCCGACGGAATCGCCGTCCGGCGTCATGCCCATCGAAAGCAAGTCTTCGTAGACGCCCGGCGTCCACGAACCGATGCCGGTCGTGGGATGCGGCGTGATGTTCGGCACCTTGGTGCCCTGCCCCGCATGGTTGAGATCGCCCGCATACATCATATCGGTGCGTAAACCGCCGAGCTGGTTGCGCGACGTATGGCATTCGGCGCAATGCCCCATCGCTTGCGTGAGATAGGCACCGCGATTGATCTCCGCCGATTTCGCCGGATCGGGTTTGAATTCGCCGGGCGTGAAGAACAGCAGCTTCCAGCCGAATTGCAGGAAGCGCAGATTGAACGGGAAGCCGATATCGTGCGGTTTGCTGGCTTGCGCGGAAACCGGCAGCGAGAAGATATAGGCTTTGAGATCGCGCAGATCCGCGTCGGTCATCTTGGTGAACGACGTGTACGGGAACACCGGGAAGTAATGCGCGCCGTCGGGGCGCCGGCCTTGGCGCAAAGCCGCGATGAAATCGGCATCCGACCATTTGCCGATGCCGGCATCCGGATGTGCGGTGATGTTCGGCCCGTAGAAATTTCCGAACGGCGTTTTGAGCGCCCGCCCGCCGGCCAGCAACGGGCCCTTATTCGCCGTATCGGTGTGGCAGCCCGCACAGCCCGAGGCGGCGAAGATGTATTCGCCGCGCTTCACGTCCTGCGCTTGGACGGCGCCGGCCGCGAAAACGAAAAACGCCGCGAAAGCGGCGACGATGGAGGTTCGAGTCATGGTGCGATTGTGAACGTCGCGCAAGGTCGCGTCCACCCCGCCCGCCGGGGAGAGGGTCTCCGGCGAGCGGGGTAGGGTCGCGTCCGCCGGGGGGTATTATTGCGGGCGACGGAACGGGGTGTGGCAGGCGCCGCAAGCCTGGCCGAGCTGCGGGAACGCGGCGCGGAAGCCGGCTTCGTTGTTGGCCGAGGCGAGCTGGGCCAGTTCGTTGGCGACGCCGATGGCGCGGTCCATCGCGCCGTCGAATTCCGCCTTCTTTTCCCAAATCGCGGGCAGCGCACGCGAATTGTCGGCGGTCGAACCGGCCGGGAACAGGGACTTGGCGTCGGTCAGGCTCGTCGCCACGGTCCGCGCCTGCTGGGCGACGGCCGCACCGTCCCAGGGACGTTCGTTGCGAATGACCGGGGCGATCTGGCCGACGGCGCCGCCGACGGCCTTCATGTCGGCCTGGCGCTTGGCGATTTCGGGAGCCTGGGCGAAAGCGCCCGTCGCGGCAAAGGTCAGGCCCAACGCGATGGCGGCCAGACGGAGGTTCAAGCGCATTCGGTGTCCCCTTTTGGGATGGATTTGTTGGTGTTGCGAGCCGTTCCACGCGGCGGGAATGCCGCGCTTGCCAGGATATACACCCCAATCCCGAGATTATTCCCGCGCCCCTTGTTCCAATCCGCGAACCGCTCTAATCAGACCGCTTCGCGGTAATTTCCGGTGCCGGTCCATGCGTCAATTGCGTTCGGTTTGCGTCTATTGCGGTTCGTCGAACGAAGGCCCGGTCCTGCACCGGACCGAGGCGCGCCGCTTCGGACAGCTTCTCGGCAAGGCGAAGATCGACCTCGTCTATGGCGGCGGGCGCGTCGGGCTGATGGGCGCCGTCGCCGACGGCGCGATCGAGGAAGGCGGCCATGTCGTCGGCATCATTCCTGAGCATCTGATGCGCGCGGAAGTCGGCCATGGCAGCGTGTCCGAATTGCACGTTGTCGAATCCATGCATGCGCGAAAGGCCATGATGTTCCAGCGTTCGGACGCGTTCGTCGCCCTGCCCGGCGGTCCCGGCACGCTCGACGAAGTGTTCGAAATGCTGACTTGGCGGCAATTGGCGCTGCACGACAAGCCGACGGTGATCTGCAATCTCGGCGGCTATTGGAACGGGCTGATCGGCTTGATCGACGGCATCATCGACGCGAAATACGCCAAGCCGTCGTTCCGCGACTTCTACAAAGTCGTCGACGGCATCGACGAAATCCTGCCGCTGCTGCGCGAGGAACCGCCGCCCGCGATCCCGTCGCAGCCGCAGAAATTCTAGAACCAGAAGCGCCAAGCGTAGACGATCGTCATCACCGCGCCGATCCCCGTCACGAGGCGATGGAAGACGACCGGCGCGATGTAGCGCATCGCGAAGCCGCCGGAATAGCCGCCGATCAAACCGCCCGCGAGCATGGCGAGTGTCGCGTGCCAGTCGACGCTACCCGACGCGACGAAGATCGCGATCGCGGCGGCGGAGTTCAGCGCGTTGACGAGATTCTTCAGCGCATTGGCCGCGCGCAGGTCGGCAATGCCGCCGAGCGTGAACAGCGAGAGATACATGACGCCGAGCCCGGCGCCGAAATAGCCGCCATAGATCGACACCGCGATCGACGGCGCGACGATGCCGCGCATCTCCGCCGCAACGCCGTGGCGACGGCGCTGGACGTGGCGTTTGATCCGATCGGCGAAGGCGAATAATAGCGTGGCGGCGCCGATCAAGGCCGGGACCACATCCTCCAGCGCCTTTTCCGGCATCGCCAGCAGGATCCCCGCCCCGGCGGCCCCCGCAACGAAGGCGCCCGCCATGATCCGGCGCACATATTTGTCGAAAGGCGGCAATCGGCCGCGATCGGCCATAGCGGCCATGAAATTCGCCGGTCCCAATGCCACCAAATTCGACGCGACGGCGACGACCGGCGGCAATCCCGCCATCAGCATGATCGGAAACGTGACGAGCGTGGCGCCGCCGACCAGTGCCGTGACCACGCCGCCCGCCAGCCCCGTGACGAAAAGCACCAAAAGAAGTTCCGATTCCATGCGGGCGAGAGACTAAGCTCTAGCGCGCCGGAAATCGCTGGAAACATACGGGGCATCGGTGTATTTCCGGGGCCTATTCCGCCGCTGGGAGAAGTATTTCCATGAAGAAAATCAAGGTCGCCAACCCGATCGTCGAACTCGACGGCGACGAGATGACGCGCATCATCTGGAAGTTGATCCGCGAACGCCTGATCCTTCCCTATCTCGATATCGATCTGAAGTACTTCGACCTCGGCGTCGAGCATCGCGACCAGACCGACGATCAGGTGACGATCGACGCGGCGAACGCGATCAAGAAGTACAAGGTCGGCGTCAAATGCGCGACGATCACCCCCGACGAAGGCCGGGTGAAGGAATTCAATCTCAAGAAGATGTGGAAGTCGCCCAACGGCACGATCCGCAACATCTTGGACGGCACGATCTTCCGCGAGCCGATCATCTGCAAGAACGTGCCGCGCCTGGTGCCCGGCTGGACGCAGCCCATCGTCATCGGCCGCCACTCCTTCGGCGATCAGTATCGCGCGACCGATTTCGTCGTGCCGTCGGCGGGCGAGCTGACCATTTCGTTCGTGTCGAAGGACGGCAAGACGAATATCAGCCACAAGGTCTTCGACTTCCCGGGTTCGGGCGTGGCGATGGCCATGTACAACGTCGACGAATCGATCCGCGGCTTCGCGCGCGCTTCGCTCAATTACGGCCTCGCGCGCAACTACCCGGTCTATCTCTCGACCAAGAACACGATCCTCAAGGCCTATGACGGCCGCTTCAAGGACATCTTCCAGGAAGTGTTCGACAAGGAGTTCAAGGACAAGTTCCAGGCGAAGGGCCTGACCTACGAACATCGCCTGATCGACGACATGGTCGCCGCGGCGATGAAGTGGTCGGGCGGCTTCGTGTGGGCGACCAAGAACTACGACGGCGACGTGCAGTCGGATACGGTCGCGCAAGGCTACGGCTCGCTGGGTCTGATGACCTCGGTGCTGACCACGCCGACCGGCGACTGCGTGGAGGCGGAAGCCGCCCACGGCACCGTCACGCGCCACTATCGCGAACACCAGAAGGGCAAGGAAACGTCGACGAATCCGATCGCGTCGATCTTCGCCTGGACGCGCGGTCTCGCCTATCGCGGCCAGTTCGACAACACGCCCGACGTCAGCGACTTCGCCAAACTGGTCGAAAAAGTGTGCATCGACACCGTCGAATCCGGTTTCATGACCAAGGATCTCGCGGTGCTGATCTCGCCCGACCAGCCG
This sequence comes from Tagaea sp., assembly GCA_965228135.1. Classification (GTDB taxonomy): domain Bacteria; phylum Pseudomonadota; class Alphaproteobacteria; order CACIAM-22H2; family CACIAM-22H2; genus Tagaea. Next base: position 395,364 of record OZ245798.1, on the reverse strand, counting down.
TGGCTCACGACCACCAAGTTCCTCGAGAAGATCGACGAGAACTTGAAGAAGGCCTACGCCTGAACCTTCCCCGAAGGTTCCGGCCGCGAACGGCCCGGTGTTCCGCACCGGGCCGTTTCGTTGACGGCCAGCACCGTTGTTGCGACCGCACCGCCTTTCGCGCACTCTCGAAGCATCGAACCTTTCGCGGGATTTCCGGCCAGCCGTGGTGACCTCGTTCGTGCAACGCCCGACCTTCCTGCGCGCGCCCGACGGCGCCGGCGCCGGCGGTTTGCCGTTGGGCGAGCATGTTCTGGTCGACCTCGAAACGCCCCTGCCCGCCTTCGACAAGCCCGGCGCCAAAGCCTATGCCGCCGTCGACAAGCGTTTCGCCGACGCCCAGCATATCGCCTTCGTGTGCGAGCCCGACCGCTCGGTACGCATCCGGTCGGCGCAGCGCTTACGCGGCATTTCGCGCTCGGGCATGCTTGCCATCCTCGAAACCGGCGTGCTTCAGCGCCCGGGTGCGAGCGACGCCTATGCCGTCGTCATGGAAAAGCCGGTCGGCCCGCCGCCGCCGCGGCGCATGTGGTCGGGCTGGGCGCCGCGCACGCTGGTGCAAAGCTTCCTGAAGCCGGTCGCCCTCGTCCTCAAGGACATGTCCGATCGCGACGAGATCCACGGCTCGATCCGTCCCGACAACGTGTTCATGCAGGACACGCGCGGCCAGTTGCTCACGCTGGGGCCTTGCGTGCTCGGCCCCGTCGGCTACGACCAGCCCGCCGTGTTCGAACCGATCGAACGCGCCCTCGCCACACCCGACGGCAAGGGCCTGGGCGGCGCGCTCGACGACATGTTCGCGCTGGGCATGACGCTTTATTGCTTCGCGACCGGCAAATATCCCGGCGAAGGCCAGAACCCCGACGCGCTGATGGCGCGGCGCATCGCCTACGGGTCGATCGGCACGATGATCGACACGTCGCAGATTCCCTCGGAGCTGTTCGATCCGATCACGGCGCTGATCGACGACGATCTCAAATCGCGCTGGACGCTCGCCACGCTGCTCGATTGGATCGCCGGACGGCGGCCGACCTTGCCGACCAAGAAGACGATCGCGCGGCGTGGCTCGCCGCTCAAAATCGGCTCGGTCAGCGCGTTGGAGCCCGCCGAACTCGCCTTCGCCCTGCATCGCTTCCAGAAGGAAGGCCAAGCGGCGATCGCGAACGACGACGTCACGAACTGGATCCGCGAAAACGACGTGCAGCGCGTCGCCGCACTCGCGGGCGAGGATAAGACCCAGACCAACGCCGCGCCGCCCGAAGTGATGCTGTCGCGCATGGTGATGCGCCTCGACCCGCAAGGGCCGCTGCGCTATCGCGATTTGGCCTTCCATCCCGGCGGTGCGGGCGCGGTCGCGCATGCCGCGATGCTCGATCCCAACAAGCGCGGGCAGTTGGAGGAGTTCTTCTCCTGGCGCCTCGCCCATGTCTGGTCGAAAGCCGCCAACCCGTTCGGTCTGCTGGACGAGGAAGCGCGCAAATTGCTGGAGGTCGAGGACCGCATCTCCAACAAGGTCGACAAGTTGGAGGCGGCTCTCTATCGCCTCAACGCCGATGCGCCGTGCCTGTCGCCCGCGGTGCAGGGCAAATGGGTCGATCAGCCGGGCGACCTGCTCGATTTCATCGAAGCGTCGATCGGCCAAGGCAAGATGGATTTCGACGGCCATGTCGTCGCGTTCTTGGGCGCGCGCAGCGGCATCTCGGCCGCCGATATCGGCGCCTTAAAGAATTTCGACGGCAAGGATCAGCGCCGTGCGGCGGCCGTGCTGAAGGCGTCGATGCGTTTCGCGGTCGACGCCAAGGGCAAGAAGTTGCCCAACCTCACCCGGCTTTGCCACGACGCGGCGAAGACGATGATCAATCGGCTGAAGAAGCCGGAATTGCGCGAACGCAAACTCGCCGAATCCGACGCGCTGGCGAATGCGGGCGACATTCCGGGTCTCGTCGATCTGGCGACCGATCCCGACGTGTTCGGCCAGGACCAGGCCGAATTCGCCGCCGTGAAATCCGAGTTCGACACCAATCAACGCGTGCTCGACCATCGCGAGGCGATCGTCGACGCCACGCGGCGCATCGGTCGCGACAAGGGCCAGGAAATCGCGCTGGCCGCATTGTCGGCGCTATCGGTCGGCACGTTGCTCACGCAGCTCTATTTCTGGGTGATGGCGCGATGAGATCGCTCGGCTTTCGCGGCATTCTGATAGCGCTCGCCATTCTCGGCGCCACGGTGCTCGCCGTGGCGGTGCTGATCCTGCGGCCCGCGCTGCTTGCCTATATCATCGGCGTGTTCACGCCCTGCGCCGCCGTCTTTATGCTGGAAGGCAACAAGCGGCGCTTCGCGTGGATCGGCTCGGCGGCGATGACGCTGGCCGCGGCAGGCCCCGTCGCGCTGACGGGGTTGCTCGACAACACGCGCTTCATCATGGGCGATATATGGGCCTGGGGCGTGCCGGTCGCCGCCGGCATGGCGGGAACCGCCGTCGCCATCATCGTGCCCGCGATCGGCGAAGCGCTCACCACGCGCGAACAGAAGGAACAGTTCGCGATCCTGGAAGAACGTCAAGCCGCCTTGATCGCCGAATGGGGCGAGACGATCAAAGAACCGCTGACTCCGCCAAGTTGAGGTCCGCCATGTCGCCGTTGCGCAACGCGTTTCTCGTCCTCGCCGCTCTGTTGCCGCTCGCCGCCTGCGGCGGCGGAACGACCGTCGCGGCGGACGGCACGGTCGCGCCCAAAGGCGATATCGTGCTCGCGAATATGGGCGCGTACCATGTCGGCGGGCGCGCGGTGACGATCGTCGGCAAGCCCGTGCGCGACGTGCAGTTCACGCCCGGCGGCCCGATCGCGCGCATCGATCCCAACGGGACGTTCCTGGTCGAACACATGTACGCCCAATGGTTCGAACCGCGCTGGAAGCGCGGGACCGCACCGCTGGTGCTGATGCATGGCGGCGGCATGACGGGCGTGCAGTACGAAACCACGCCCGACGGGCGCGACGGGTGGCTCAATTTCTTCCTGCGGCGCGGCTGGACCGTGCACAACGCCGACGCGGTCGAACGCGGGCGCGCGGGCTGGGCGCAGTATCCGGACATTTTCCGCGGCGAGCCGGTGTTCCTGGCGCAGCCCGAAGCCTTCGAACGTTTCCGCATCGGCGACGGCCCCGGCTCCTTCGCCAAGCGCGAGGTGCTGGAGGGCAATCAATTCCCGGTCGATTCCTACGACCAGCTCGTGCGCCAGATTGTGCCGCGTTGGACCTCGACCGACGACGCGATCACGGACGCCTATATCGCGCTGATCGATCGTACCTGCCCTTGCGTGCTGGTGGCGCATAGCCAGGCCGGACAATTCGCCTTCCGCGCGGCCGAGGCGCGGCCCGACAAGGTGCGCGCGATCGTGGCGATCGAGCCCACGGGCTTCGGCGATCCCGGCCGCGCGGCCGAGATCAAAGGCGTGCCCGTGCTCGCGATCTACGGCGATTACATCGAACAGGACACGCGTTGGCCCGCGATCAAGGGCAACGGCCTGCGCTATTTCGAAGTCTTGCGCGCCGCCGGTGCGCATGTCGACGTGCTCGACCTGCCGCGCGCCGGGATCGCCGGCAACAGCCACATGCCGATGATGGACAAGAACTCGGACCAAGTCGCCGAGCGCATTCAGGATTGGCTGATGCGTCGCGGCTTATGGCGCTGATTTAAACCAGCCCTCGACCTTGCCGCGCGCCCACGGCGCCACGAAATAGACCGTGGGGGCCGCGACGATCCACGAATAGAACCACGCATGCGTCCACGCCTCGAAGAACGCGGCGGGATCGGCGATCACGTCGCTCGGCCCCAGAACGCGGATCGTCGAAATGCCCGAAACGATCGCCGTCATCACCACGGTCAGCAGTCCGGAAAACGCCAGCCGGATTTTCAACGCAGTGCTCATGTCCCCTTCACTTTCCGCTCGCGCCACAGCGCGTAAAGCCCCGCCGCGACAATCAACGCCATGCCGCACCACGCGTAGAAATCCGGCAGATAACCCCAGACCAGCCAACCCAGCAACGTCGTGCTGATCAGCCCGGTGTAGCGGAACGGCGAGACGACGGTCACCTCGCCCAGGCGCATCGATAGAACCATGCAATACATCCCCGTGCCCGAGATCAGCGCGGAGGCGAAAACCACGAACCACGCGAAGCCCGGCATCGGCACGAAGCCTTGCAAAAACGCGACCGCACCGCCGAACGCGCCGACGGCCGCCAGCGTCACCAGTGTCACGACCGCCGAGGGCACGTATTGGGGAATGCGCCGCGTGATCACGTCGCGAAAGGCGCAGAGCAGCGCCGATACGAACGAGATAACCAGCCAGATGTCGAACCCGTCCGCGCCGGGGCGCAGGATCAGCAGCACGCCCGCGAAGCCCGCCAGAATGGCGCCGATGCGCCGCCAGCCGAAACGTTCGCCCAGCAGTGCGGCCGCGACCGGCAGCACCAACAACGGTGTCGCCATGTTGATCGTGGCGTTGAGGGCGAGCGGGATATGCCCCAACGCCGCGATGAAACAGAAGGCCGCGATCGCTTCGATCAGCGCGCGCAGCACCGTATGCGGTTCGATGAACGCGCGCGGCTGGGCGAAGCCGCCCGTCCGCCAGACCAGGAACGAGCCCGCGACGACCAGAACGATGCCGCGCACGAACAGCATTTGGCCGGCCGGCACGTCGGCAAGGGCCAGTTTCATGATCGTATCGGAAAACGCGAACAGCGTCATCGCGGCGACGACCGCCAGAATGCCGTTGCGGTTGCCGTGAGTCACGACGCGCGGCCCGCGCGCACGCGGCTGCGATGCAGCGCATAAATCCCCGACGCGACGATCAGCGCCATGCCCGTCCAGGTCACCCCGTCGGGCAGATAGCCCCAGAGCAGCCAGCCCGCGAAGGTCGAGCCGATAAGGCCCGAATAGCGGAAGCCGCTGACCAGCGACAACTCGCCCACGCGGAAGGCCGCGACTTGCAGCGTGTAGCCACCCGCGACCGCGACGGTCGCGATCGCGATCAATCCCCAGCTTGCGGGCGTCATCGGCGTCCAGCCGGTCGCGGCCGTGCCGATCACGCCCACGACCATCATCGAGGCCGACATCAACAGCGTGACCAAAACCGTCGGGATATGCGCCGACAGCATCCGCGTAATCGAATCGCGCAGCGCGAAGACCCAGGCCGAGGCGAAGGACGCGAGCAGCCACGGATCGATGCCGGCCGGTGACGGGCGCAACACCATCAGCACGCCGGCGAAGCCCGCGATCAACGCCGCGATGCGCCGCCAGCCCACTTTTTCGCCCAGCAGCAGCATGGCCAAGGGGATCGACAGCAGCGGCACCGCCTGGTTCAACGCCGCCGCCGTGGCGAGCGGAATATGGGCGAGCGACAGCATGAACAGCATCGATCCCGCGACCTCGGCGACCGTGCGCAGCAGCATCTTGGGATCGCGCACCAACGATAGATCGGCGAGTGCGCCGGTGCGCCACGCGAGCACGCCGAACAGCACCGTCGCGGCGACGCCGCGCAGCGCCAGCGCTTGGATCATCGGTATGTCTTGGGCCGCGAGCTTCATCGCCGCATCGTTGGCGACGAAGATCGTCATCGCGCCGGAGAGCAGCAGCGCGCCGCGCGCGTTGTCGGAAAGCGCCATCGTTTCTTATTATTCCTTGTTGCGCGCGAGCCGCGACGCGGCTTCGCGTTCGACTTTCGACTTGAGTTGCGGATATTCGTTGCACACGCGCTGGAAATCGTCCTGCCCGAGTTCGAGCAATTCGCACGGCCATGCGGCGGTGACCGTGGCGCTGCGCGGCCCGTCGGTCACCAGCGCGATCTCGCCGAAATAGGTGCCGGCGCCGAGTTTGACGCTCTTCGTCGGCACATGGACTTCGACCTCGCCCGACAGGACGAAGAACATCGAATGCCCCGGCTCGCCCTTGCGCACGATGACCGCGTCGCGCGGCACGGTGCGCGGGCGCAACAGGCGCGCGACCGACGCGATGACCGACGCGTCGAGTTCGGAGAACAGCGGCAGCTTGGCGACCAACCGCCAGGTGACCAGGAAGTCGCGCTTCTTGAGTTCGACCGCGAAGCCGTTGGCGAGAATACCGGCGGGCACGGCGAACAAGGCGATGCCGATCAGGATGACCACACCCGACGCGATCTTGCCCAGCGGCGTCACCGGCGCCATGTCGCCATAGCCGACGGTCGCGATGGTGACGATGCCCCACCACATCGCGTGCGGGATCGACGCGAACGCGTCGGGCTGCGCGGTGCGTTCGATGTAATACATCGCCGACGACGCGAGCAGCAGCAGCGTCAACGTCGCGGCCAAGGCGGCCCCCATCGGCCGCGCTTCGGTGCGGAATACCGACAGCACCAGATCGACGCCGGGGAAATAACGCGTGAGCTTGAAGACCGCGAACAGTTCCAGGAACTCGCCGGTCCCGCCGCCGAGCCCCAGCACGATATCGCCGATCCAGAACACCGCGACGGTCAGCAGATCGATGGCCCCGAGCCACGACGTGGCGTAGCCGTAGCGCGCGCGCCAATCTTCCATCGCGCCGGCGTGATAGCGCTCGGGTGCGGTCCAAAGCCGCAGCAGGTATTCGACGACGAAAACGCCGCCGACCGCGATCTCGAGCGCGCGCAGATCCGTGCGCAGTTCGTCGCCCAAGCCCGGCAAGGTGCGGAACACGCCTTCGGCCAGCCATTCGGCGATGACCGCGACGAAGAACCAATCGCAAATGCGTCGCGCCGACGAAGGCAAACCGTCATCCTCCAGGATGCGGTAGACGCGCGCGCGTAATGATTCGGACATCAATTCTCCCCGGCGCTTTCTTAGCAGCCCCTCAAGCGATCCGCCATGGGGCGTGACCGAAGCGGGCTTGCATGAATTCGACGAACGCCGCCGTTTTGGGGACGCGGTTGCGCGTCTGCGGATAGACGGCCCAGATCGTCACCGGATCGCGCACATGCCATTCCGTCAGGATCGGCACCAAGCGCCCGTCGCGGATCGCATCGACCAGCGCGAAATCGCCCATCCGGATCACGCCCACGCCCGCGATGCCGAGATCGAGTATCGCGTTGGCGCTGTCCACGCTCGCCGGGCCGGTCACTTCGACGATCCCCGATTTGAACGGCCAATGCGCCAGATGCGGAATATCCGACATCGTCACGCAATCGTGGTCGCGCAAATCCTCCGGCCGCTTGGGCGTGCCGCGTCGTGCTAGATACGCGGGCGAAGCACAGATCGTGCGGCTCACTTCGGCGATGCGCCGCGCCACCAGCCGGTCGTCGACAACCTCGCCGATACGAATGCCGACATCGTCGCCGCTTTCGATCAGATCGACGCGTTTGTCGACGAACGACAGCTGCACGCGCAGATCGGGATTGCGCGCCAGAAACTCCGGCAGCGCCGGGACAAGCTGGTGATAGCCGAACGCGTTGCCGGTGTTGATCTTCAACACGCCGCGCGGCCGGGCACGGAACCCCGCGACCTCCAATTCCGCCTCGCGGATATCGGCGACGATGCGCCGGGCGCGCGCGTAATAGGCTTCGCCCTCGGGCGTCAGCGTCAGGGTGCGCGTCGTGCGCGCCAGCAAGCGCACGCCGAGCCGCGCTTCCAACCGCCCGACGAGCTTGGACAACGCCGACGGCGTGAGCTTCATCGCCCGCGCGGCGGCCGAAAAACCGCCTCGTTCGACCGCGGCGACGAAGGCGGCCATTTCCCCCGAATGATCCATTTGGACCCCATTTGTGACGGTACGTCACAAATGATAGGCCGAAATCGTCGATTATCGCCAGACGCGAACCGTAACAAGCTCCGGATGCGCAATCCCGTTACCGCTGCCCCGGAGATCCCCCATGCCCGCCATTTCCGCCGCCGAATACGAATTCCATATCGCCAATGCGCGCCAGCTGCGCGCGCAGGCCTATGGCGCGGTCTTCGCCAAGATCGCGGCCTTGTTCCGGGCGGTGCCCGAGCAGATCGCGCCCGCGGCGTTGAACGATGCATGCAAGCGCACGGTCATTTCCTGATCGTCGCCAGCCAGATCGCGGCGAAGGCGGCGGCCATCGACGCCACCATCGCGATCGTCACGACGCCGTAATCGCCGGTCGTCTGCCACAGCCATGCGCCGACGGCCGGTGCGGCGGCGCGCGCGGCGCTGAACGGGATCGTCAGCGCGCCGTTGATCGTGGCGTAGTCGCGCGGCCCGAACAGATCGGGCGCGATCGTGCCGCGCACGATTGTCAAAATCCCGTTGCCGGTGCCGTAGATCACCGCGAACAGGATCAACGGTAAGACCGTGTCGATTCCCGTCGCCAGCAGTACGATCGCCGCGAAAATACAGCCCATCGAAAACCGGGCCAAAAGCCGCGCGTCGGCGCGGGCACCCAATGCGATCAAGCCGATGCGGCCGACGACATGCATCGGCCCGATAATCGCCCAGACCAGCACGATCGTATCGGGGGCGACGCCGCGCTCGCCCAGCAAGCCGATCAAATGGAATGTGATAGCGCCGACGACGATGTTGAAGGCGAAATAGCTGAAACCCAGGCCCCAGAAGGCGGGAAGCCGGATCGCGAGCGACAGCGCCGATTGCGTCGCCTCGCGATCGGCCGCTTCGGCCGCCGCCCCTTTGGCGCGCGCATTCCGCAGCCAATAGGCGTTGACCGGCACGGTGAATACGAGATTGGCGATCCCCAGCGCGATCAGCGTCGCGCGCCAGTCGAACGCCGCGCTGAAATAGTGCATCAACGGAATGAAGATCGTGATCGAGAAGCCGCCGATCAGCGTCATCACCAGGATGCCGCGCCGCCAATCGGCGACGTTCGCCGCGACCACGGCGAAGGCGGCTTCGTAAAGCGTCGAAGCGAAGACGACGCCCATGACCGCCCATAGCAGATAGAACTGAAGCTTCGTTTCGACGAAGGCCCAGGCGATCATCAGCAGGCCGCCGGCGACGGCCCCGACGGTCAGCGGCCAGAATCCGCCATGGCGATCGATCCATTTGCCGATCGGCAGCGCGGACGTACCGGCGACGACGAGCCCGAGCGTCAGCGCGCCGTAAAGCTCGGTCTTCGCCCAGCCGAGTTCGCGTTCCATCGGCCCGACCAGAACGACGAAGCTGTAATAGAAGGAACCGCCCGACAAAAGCTGGGCGACCGAGAGCCAAACGACGAAGCGCGTTTCCTTCATGCAGCGCGGCGCGCCGTCGTGACGGCGAGCATGGCAAGGAATCCCGCCGACAGCAGCCCCAGCAGGATCAGCAACACGCCGTCATAGCCGACCATTCCCCACAATGCCGCGGCGGCGACCGGTGCAGCGGCGGCGGCGAATTGATGGGGCACGGTCAAGGCGCCGTTGACGGTCGCATAGGCGCGCGGCCCGAATATGTCGGGCGCGATCGTGCCTTTGACGATCGTCATCAAGCCGTTCCCGGCGCCGTGGAAAAACGCGAACACCAGCAGCGGGGCGAGCGTGGCCGCACCGGTGGCCAGTGTGGCCATGCCGATCAGCAATCCCGCCATCGCCACGCGCGCGACGAGCCGCGCGTCGAGCTTGGGCCCGAAGGCGAACAGACTCATCCGGCCTGCGACCTGCATGGGCCCGATCGTCGCCCAGACGAGCACGATCGTATCGGGATCGACATTGCGTTCGCCCAGCAAGCCGATCAGATGGAACGTGATCGAGTTGACCGCGAAATTATAGACGAAATAGACGAAGCCGAGCCCCCAGAACGCCGGCCGGCGCATCGCGAGTTTGAGCGCGGAATCCGAAGCGCTCGCATCCGCCTTCTCGGCCGCTTCGCCCTTCGCGCGCGTCCCGCGCAACCAATAGAGATGGATCGCGACGCACGCGGTGAGATTCGCGAGGCCCCAAATCATCGCCGTGGTGCGCCAGCCCGACAGATCGTTGATGTAGTGGCCGAGCGGAATGAACGCCGTGCTGGCGAGCCCGCCCAAAAACGTCATGATCAGAATGCCGCGCTTCCAATCGCGCACATTCGCCGCGACGACCGCGAAGCCCGGCTGGTAAAGCACGCAGGCGAGCACCGCCCCCATGCAAATCCAGATCGCATAGAACTGCGCGGGCGTTTGCACGAACGCCCAGGCGATCATCAGCAACCCGCCGACGATCGACCCGCCGGTCATCGAGATCAAGCCGCCGCGTCGGTCCATCCACGCGCCGATGGGCAACGCCACCAGCCCCGACACCATCAGCCCGAGCGACGCGGCGCCGTAGATTTCGGTTTTCGGCCAGCCCAGCTCGCGCTCCATCGGCCCCACGATCACCGCGAAGCCGTAGAACAGCGTCCCCCAGGAAATCATCTGGGCGAGCGAAAGCCAGATCACCAACCGCCATTCGCGCATGAAGAGAAACTTCCCTTCCCCGGGCCCGCGATGCAACATGCCGCCGACTCCTGGGAGGACCCAACATGCCCGACGAACGCGCCCGCACTCCACGCGAAAAATTCGGTTTCGCCACGCGTGCCGTGCATGCCGGGGCGACACCCGACCCGACGACGGGCGCACGTTCGACGCCGATCCACCAGACGACCGCCTATGTGTTCGAGGACGCGGATCACGCCGCCTCGCTCTTCAATCTGCAGACTTTCGGCTATATCTATTCGCGCCTGACGAACCCGACCGTCGCGGTGCTGGAGGAACGCATCGCCAATCTCGAAGGCGGGCGCGGTGCGGTGTGCACCAGTTCGGGCCACGCGGCGCAGCTCCTCGCCTTCTTCTCGCTGATGGAGCCGGGCGACCGCTTCGTCGCCAGCCGCAATCTCTATGGCGGCTCGGTCACGCAGTTCACCCACGCGTTCAAGAAATTCGGCTGGGGTGTGGATTTCGTCGACCCGTCGGAGCCTGCGAATTTCGAAGCCGCGATCGGCCCGAACACCAAGGCGATCTTCTGCGAATTGCTCGCCAATCCCGGCGGCGTGATCGTCGATCTGGAAGCGGTCGCCGCCGTCGCGCGCAAGGCGAAGATCCCGCTGATGGTCGACAACACGCTGGCCACTCCATTTCTGTGCAAGCCCTTCGATTGGGGCGCCGATATCATCCTGCATTCGACGACCAAGTTCCTGTCGGGCCACGGCAACGCGATGGGCGGCGCGGTCGTCGAAAGCGGCAAGTTCGATTGGTTCGCGTCGGGCAAATTCCCGTCGATGACGGAGGCCGATCCCGCCTATCACGGTTTGAAATTCGCCGAGACCTTCGGCGATTTCGGCTACACGATGAAAACGCGCGCCGTGGGCTTGCGAGATTTGGGCCCCACGATGGCGCCGCTCAACGCCTATCTCACAATCTCCGGCATCGAGACTTTGCATCTTCGCATGGCCGCACATGTGGCCAACGCGCAGGCGGTGGCGGAATTCCTGGCCGGCCATCCGAAGGTCGCCTGGGTCTCGTATGCCGGTTTGAAGTCGAGCCCTTATCACGCGCTCGCCAAGAAATACCTGCCCAAGGGCCCCGGCTCGGTCTTCACCTTCGGCGTCAAAGGCGGCTACGACGCGGGCATGAAAGTGGTCGAAACGGTCGAGTTATTCAGCCATCTCGCCAATATCGGCGACACGCGCTCGCTGATCATCCACCCCGCCTCCACCACCCATCGCCAATTGACCGAGGAACAGCGCGTGCGCGCGGGTGCTGGCCCCGACGTCATCCGCCTGTCGATCGGCATCGAAAGCGTCGACGATCTGATCCGGGATCTCGACACCGCCTTGGCCGCGACATGAAGCTCAATCTCGGCTGCGGCAACGCCAAGCGCGCCGGTTGGGTGAATGTCGACAAGTTCGCCGGCTGCGCGCCCGATCAGGTCGTCGATCTGGAGCGTTCGCCGTGGCCGTGGGCGGAGTCATCGGTCACGGACGTCGCGCTGATCCACGCGCTCGAACATCTGGGCGCCACGACGGACGGTTATCTCGGCATGATCCGCGAGCTCTGGCGCGTCTGCGCCCCCGACGCGCGGATCGAAATCGTGGTGCCGCATCCGCGCTCCGACGCGTTCCTCAACGATCCAACGCATGTCCGCGCGATCACGCCCGACGGCTTGGCGTTGTTCGACCGCGCGCTGAACCGCGAATGGGCCAAATCCGGTGCGGCCAACACGCCGCTCGGCCTTCAGCTCGACGTCGATTTCGCGATCGAGAAGGTCGATTTCCAGCTGACGCCGGAATGGCACAAGCGCCTCGCCGCCGGCGAAGTCGACCGCGCGGCGATCGACGACGCGCTCCGCCATTTCAACAATGTGTGCGGCCAGATCGCGATCGTATTGCGGGCCAAGAAGCCGCTGCGCTGATCATTCCGCCGGTTGTGCGGCGAGTTTGGGTTCGACGCGCGCGGGCTTCTTGTCGTCGGGCAGCAACAGCCCGAACAGCACGACCAATACGCCGGCCGTCGCCATGAACACGAACAGCCAGAAGAAATCGCCGTAGGTGTTCTGCACCCAGCCCGCCACCGGCACGGCCATTGCCGCCACGCCCAGCGCCAGCACGAATTTGGCGCCGTAGGCGGTCGCCCGCCAACCGGCGGGCGTGAAATGGGCCAGCATCGCGTTTTCCGACGGCAGCGACGCGGTGTTGAGATAGACCGTCGCCAGCGCCACCGCGAGCAGCAGCCAGGATTCGGTATAGGCCGCGATCAGCAAGCACGGCGTAACGATCAGATAGCAGGAAAGATAGACGCGCTTCATCGCGAAGCGGTCGGCCAAGCGCCCGCCGATCAACTGCCCGGTCGAGGCGACGAGATAGACCAGCGCCACCATGGCGCCCGTGCCCAGCACGCCGTCGCCAAGCCCGGTCAAACGCTGCTCGAACAGCTTGGGCAGAATGACGCTGAGCGTCGAGCCGACGAAGCCAACGCAGGTCATCGTGACCGAAAGAATGAAGAACGCGCGCAGCGCATCGCCCTTGCTGGGCTCGGGCACCGGCTTGGCATCGGCTTCCACATCGGCGACCTTGCCCAGGCGCCACGCGCCCCACAGGCCGATGCCGAACAACACGGCGGTGAAGCCCGGCACGATGAACGCCGCGCGCCACGAAATCGCATCCGTAAGGGCGGCCGCGACCAAGGGCGCAAGCGCGATACCGAAGGAACCGTAGATACCGTTCGCGCCCAGCGCCTGACCGCGATTTTCGGCCATGCGGATCAACCACGCCATGCCGACGGGATGATAGATCGACGCGAACAAGCCGATCGCCGCGAGACCGAACGCGACTTCGACCGGCGTGCGCGCCAAACCGGTCGCGATCGTCGCGGCCCCCGTGCCGATGAAGAAGATCGTCATCATGCCGACGGCCGACCAGCGATCGCCGAGCCAGCCCGCGGGCAACGCGGCCGCGCCGAACAGGATTTGCCCCGCCAGCATCAGCACGATCAATTCGCCGTAGCTCAAGCCCCAGCTGCGCTCCAGCGCCAGCACGACGGTGGGATAGAGCATCGTCAGCAAATGCGAATACGCATGGCCGACATTGGAAAAGCCGCGCGCCAAGGCGGGCGAACCGGGAATGGAATGGGGCGACATGACGGCGCGTATTTTGCGCGCGCCGTCTTGTCTAGGCAAGGCGCGGATTGTCGTTCGCAGACCAATACTGCGCGAGGATCGCGACGCGCACGCGCGACGTCAGATTGCGCGGCGGCGGCAAAGGAATAATGTCCCGCAACAATTCGTCGACCGCCTGGCCGCGCTCGTCCGCGATTTCCTCCAGCGCCGCCCAAAACACGGGCTCGAGCCGCAGCGCGGTGCGCCGATCGCCGATGCGAACGAAACGCGGCTCGACGATATCGTTGAGCCGCCGCTTCGCCCCCACCGCTTTCGCGGCGCGCGACATATGCCTAATGCTGCCCATCGGCCATCGCCGAGAGCATCGTCTTGATGCGCTGGCGCAGACGGACGTCGCGGATCGCGGCCAGTCGGCGCGCGAGCTTCGCGGTTTCGTCGTCGAGCTTGCGTTCGGCGGCATCGGGGATCGGGGCCGCGGCCGCGACCTTGGGCTTGCCCAGACCTTCGAAGAATTCGCCCACCGGCAGGCCGAGGACGGCCGCGAACTGCCACAGACGCGACGCCGAAACGCGGTTGGCGCCGTTCTCGTATTTCTGGATCTGCTGGAACGTGATGCCGCAGGCTTGCGCGAGTTCGGTCTGCGACAGGCCGAGTTCGATGCGCCGTTTGCGCACGTTGCGGCCGACCTGCACGTCGACGGGGGTCGAACGCCGGGCGGCGACGCGATCGGCACTCTTCTTGCGGCCAGCTGATTTTTTCGCAGCCATAGTCGATCTTCCTTTGTGCTTTACAGGCAATCGCGCCCGCTGCGCGATTCGACGGAAAATTGCGCCCGCCGTCTGAACGCTCGCTTAAGGTTCCTGAAGCGCCGTCGATATCGGATTGTAACGTCGTCTTTCGGCGACATCCCGTGGTCGCATGCCCGGATTTCATACGAAAACCGCGCGTTTTCGCACGGGGGTAGCGTCCGCACGCATCATTGCGATTCATCGACGCCTTCGAATTCCGCATCCGTCGCCCCGAATGCGCGTAACAGACAACAGACTGAAATGGCTCGACGAAAGCGCTGCTCTTGGAGCTTGGGACGCGCTCGGGATATGGTGCGCTTTCGAGCATCCCGCCGTTACAAAAAGATAAAAGTCCTCAGCATCAATGTCCGCACAACCCATTCCGTTTCCGGTGCGCCGCGTGTCGGGTTTCGACGAGCCGCCGCCCCCGCCGCGCGCCGCCGAGAAGCCCAAAGGCCTGCCGCCCGCCCCCGGCGAACCCACGGCGCTGCAACGCGCCTGGCTCGCGCGCGCCCTCGATCAGGCCGGCGGCAAGCTGCCGCTGTTCATGCGCGACGGTCAGAAGATCGATCCGCGCACGGTCAAATCCTGCCTCGACAAAGGCTGGTGCGAACCATGGTATTCAAATCCGATGAAGCCCGATTGGCTCGTCTGCAAGATCACCGACAAGGGCCGCGCGCTGTTCGAGTCCGCGGCCTGACGTGAGCGTGCCGGACAATTTCGCGCTTCGCGTGGCGCGTTGCTACCTGCCCTTCGCGGCCGGGTATTTCCTGTCCTATGCGTTCCGCGTGGTGAACGGTGCCATCGCGCCGGATATGACGCGCGAACTGGGCCTCGATCCCGCCGCGTTGGGGGCCGTCACCAGCGCCTATTTCGCGGCCTTCGCCGCCGCCCAATTGCCGATGGGCGTGGCACTCGACCGCTGGGGCCCGCGCCGCGTGGAATTCACGCTGCTGCTGTTCGCGACGGCCGGTGCCGCGATCTTCGCGCTTGCCGGCGGCGTGGCCGAGCTTGCGTTCGGGCGCGCCTTGATCGGCTTCGGCGTCGCTTCGTGCCTCATCGCCGCAATGAAAGCCAACACGCTTTATTGGCCGATCGAGCGCTTGCCGCTCGCCAACGGTTTGCTGATGGGTTTCGGCGGTTTGGGGGCCGGTACGGCCACGCTGCCGGTCGAATTGATGCTCGCGGCGACCAGTTGGCGCTTTGTGCTGTTGGCGATGGCGGCGTTGACGCTGCTCGTGGCACTGGCGATTTTCTTCGCCGCCCCGCGCGAGACGCCGCACCCGACGGGCGTGACCTTCGGCGCGCAATTGCGCGGCATCGGCAAAGTTTTGTCGGCATCGGCGTTCTGGCGCGTGGCGCCGGCCACGACCGCCACCCACGCGGTCTATCTCTCCTATCAAGCGCTGTGGGCGGGCCCGTGGATGCGCGACGTCGCCGGGCTCGACCGGTTGGCCGTCGCGCAAGGCCTGTTCATGGTCAATGCGACCATGGCGATCGGCTATCCGCTGTTCGGCATTCTGGCCGACCGTTTGGCCGCGCGCGGCATTTCCACCCGCGCGATCTTCGCGGCCTTCGTCGTGTTGTTCATGGTGGCGCAAATGCCGATGGCCGCCGGCTGGACGCATAATCCGCTCGGCTTCTGGGCGCTGTTCGGCCTGACCGGCTGCGGCACGATCCTGGGCTATGCCGTCGCCACGCAAAGCTTCCCGAAGGAAATGGCCGGCCGCGTGGGCGCTTCGATCAATATGCTGGTCTTCGCCCTCGCCTTCGTCGTGCAATGGGGCATCGGCGTGGCGTTGTCGCATTTCCCCAATGCGGCCGCCGACGGCCATCGCACGGTAATGCTGGGACTGATCGCGATGCAGGGGGCGGGCTGGGTGTGGCTTGTCTTGCGCCGCGCGAAAAATCAGCCACAATGACGACGACCTACACCGCCGGATACCGTGATGATCAAAAAGCAAAAATTCGAGTTCGCGATCTACAACGAAGTCGTGCGCGACGCCGTGCGTCGCGGCGAGCACCACAAGTTCTTCAAGGACGAGTGGCAGAACCAGCATTTCATCGAAATCGAAGCGTATAGCGAAAAGGACGCGACGACCCGGATCCGATCGCGCTACCCGCAGGATCAGGGCTTCGTGATATTGGCGTGCAAGCAAGTCGGCTGATCGCGAAATTTTTCCTGGCGGCGTTGCTGCTGCTGGCGATGCCGGCGGCGGCGCAAGAACAGCCCTCGCCGCTCGACGATCCCGCCGGCTTCTGGCTGGTCGCGGAGACCGGGCCGGACGTCAACGAAACCCTCGCCAGCATTCCGCTGTTCGGCGCCAATTTGCGCGCGCGCGTGGGCAATCCGCGCGCGGTGTGGGAGATCCGCCGCGAGAACGGCGCGCTGACGATCGAGATTCAGCCGCGCGGGCTCGTGTTCAAGCCCGCGCGTTTCGCCGACGGGCATTTCACCGGCGAAACGATCGATCCCGCCAATCAGCAGCTTCGCGTGAAGCTGGATGCGCGATTGGCCGACGGCCGCTTGACCGGCAAGCTGATCTTTTCGGATTTCGAGCTCGCGATCGACGGCCGCCCGCCTGAATCGGTCGACGCGTTGCGCCAAGCCTATGCGATGGCACGCGCCAAGCTCGACGAATACGAAGGCCCCTATGCGCTGGCCGAGATCGAACGCCTGCGCGCCGAAAACCTCGTGCTGATCCAGCGCATCCAGCGCGTCGAAGGCGAGCTTGCGCGCCGCCCCACGACGGCGCCCGCGCGTGCCGCAGCAACGACCCCCGCCCCGGCGGCGGCGGCCGATGCCCCGCTGGTCGCCACGCCGCGCATCTCGACGCGCGGCCTCGTTGCCGACGTGGTCACGACGCGCGCCACGGAATTGCGCGCCGGTGCCGATACCCAAAGCGCCAATGTCGAAACTTTGCCCGCCGGCCGGCCGCTGGTGCGGCTGGGCGAAGCGACCGTCGCGGGTTGGAGCTTGGTTGCGACCGGCGGCGGCGTTGTCGGCTTCGTGCCCTCGGCCGCCATCGGCGCGCGCCCGCCGGTCACCGCCTCGATCGCGCGGGCCCCGCGCGAAATCCAGATCAATTTCCCCGCCTGGGATCCCGGCCGTACCGGGCGGCGGATGACCGTGTCCGATCCCGGCTTTGTCAGCCTGGTCGGCCGGGTGCGCGGCGACGGCACACTGAGCGACCTCAAAATCGAAGACGCCCAGGTCGTGTTCAACGCCGATGGCAGCTTCACCGCCGTGGTCGAAGTGCCGCCCCAAGGCCGCCATGTGCGCATCGACGCAAGCTTCGGCCCAAACGCCGTCACGACGCTCGATTTCGACATCGCCGTCGGCGTCAGACAGCAATAATTTCATATACGTAGAAGCCGAAACTGACGCGGCATGGCAGGTCGTGTTACGATCTAAAGATGCCGGTTTTACCGATCTCCGCGCCATTGGCGGTGACGCCCGCGCAAATCCACACCCCGAACGCGCAGCAACAACAGCTCGCCGCGATGCAGACCGGCGCGCAAACGGCCAATGCCCAGACCGCCAAGGGGCTGAAACAGGGGGCCGCCTCGGGCGGATCCAGGGGGACGCGCGACGGCACGAAAACCGGCGAAAGCGTCGATAACGACGCCAACGCCGTGGGCGCAAAAGCCAAGCGCGGCCGCAAACCGGCGAACAAGCACGAACTCGATATCGAGGCCTAATTAGGTCAGCGCGCGCTCGACCCGCAGCGCCAGGACTTCGGGCGTCACCGGCTTGACGATATAGCCGTTGGCGTTCAGCTCGCGCGCGCGGCGCACCATTTCGTCGGTCGCCGTCGCGGTCAGGAAAATCACCGGCAGACGCGCCAGATGCAACGCGGGCAACGCGCGCAGCGTTTCGACGAATTTCATCCCATCCATAGGCTTCATGCCGATATCGCAGACGATCAAATTCGGCGCGGGATCGGCCGTCTCAAGATAGGTCAGCGCCGCCGAACCGTCGGCTTCCGACTGCACGCGGCCGAAGCCGAGCTGGTCGAGCATGCGCGACACCATCGCGCGCACGACCGGAGAATCGTCGATCACCAGCACACCGTACTTGGCGTAGTTCGGCTCGTCCGCCATCACTGCCCTTCCGTCGCCCGCATCAACACGGGCCGCGCCGCTTCGAGTTTGATGCGCAGGGTTTCCGCCGAGCCCGGCTTGGCCCCGCCCGTGCGCAATTCCAGTTCCAGTTTCGACGCGGCCTCGCCCAACGCATGCGCGCCGACCGAATGCGAAGCCCCCTTCAGCGCATGCGCCACGTCCTGCGCATGCGACGCATCGCCCGCGCGCATCCGTTCGTCGATCGTCGCGATCTGGCGCGCGGCATTGTCGAGGAACATCTCGATCACCTCGGCCATCTCGCCGCGCTGCGCGCCATAAAGCTTGCGCAGCACGTCGAGATCGACATCGCGCAACGGTCCCGTCTCGGCGGGCACGTCTTCCTCGACCAAGCCGGACGTATCGGCGATGCCCATGGCGCGCGCCAGCGCCGAGCCCAGCATACCCAGCGTGGCTGGCTTCACGACGAATTCGTCCATCCCGGCGGCAAGGCAGCGTTCCGCCTCGCCCGTCATCGCGGCCGCGGACAATGCGACGATCGGAATGCGCCGCCCCTTGCCCGCTTCCGCCGCGCGCACGGCTTGCGCCAATTCGAAACCGTCCATGCCGGGCATATGCACGTCGGTCAGGATCGCGTCGAAGCGCCCTTCGCGCCACAGATCGAAAGCCTGCTTGCCGTCGGGCACCAATTCGGCGCGATAGCCCAGCCGCACCAATTGGCGCTGCACGACCGCGCGATTGGTCGGATTGTCCTCCGCGACCAGAATGCGGGCACCCGGTGCGGTGACGATGGCGCCGGCGGGGGCGGATTTGCGCGCCGGCCCGAATTGATTGGCCAGCGCCCGCAGCAGCGATTCACGGCGCACGGGCTTCAACAAATACGCGTCGAACCCGCGCTCCAACGCGCGTTTGCGATGACCGCTTTCGTCGAACGCGGTCGCGAGCACGAGACGCGTGTCGTAAAGTTCGGGCGTGCCGCGGATCGCCTCGCCCAGCACGATGCCGTCGATATCCGGCAAGCGGAAATCGATCAAGGCGGCGTCGAAGGGCTTGGCGTCGCGCACCGCATTTTCCATCGCCGCCAAGGCGGGCTTGCCCGCCGCGATCGTGTCGACCGTCGCACCGGCGGCGCGCAAATACATCGCGAAGGCTTCGCGCATCGAGCGATTGTCTTCGACGATCAGCACGCGCTTGTCCGCCAGATCGGGCAGCGGCGGCATTTCACGCCCCGGCGGCAAGGCGATCTGGAAATGGAAGACCGAGCCTTCGCCTTCGACGCTTTCGACCTCGATCCGCCCGCCCATCAATTCGACGATGCGCATGGAGATCGACAGGCCAAGCCCCGTGCCGCCGAAGCGGCGCGTGGTCGAGCTGTCGGCCTGGCTGAAGGGCTGGAACAGCCGCGCCTGCGCTTCCTTCGAGAGGCCGATCCCGGTATCCCGAACGCCGATGCGGATCGTGCCCGGCGGCGCCCCCGCCACGGCTTCGACCGCGATGAAGACTTCGCCCGCCTCGGTGAATTTGATCGCGTTGCCCGCCAGGTTGAACAGCACCTGGCGCAAGCGCACCGGATCGCCCTTCACCGCGCGCGGGATCGCGGGATCGATGAAGGTCGTGAGCGCCAGATCCTTGCGCCGTGCTTGCGGGATCAAGGTTTCGGCGACGCCTTCCACGATCGCGGCGAGCGACATATCCACGCTTTCGAGATCGAGCTTGCCCGCTTCGATCTTCGAGAAATCGAGAATGTCGTCGATGATCTTCAACAACGACGACGCGCTGTCGCGCACCACCTCGACCATCGAGAATTGCTCGCTGTCGAGATCGGTCTGGCCGAGCAATTCGAGCATCGCCAGCACGCCGTTCATCGGCGTGCGGATTTCGTGGCTCATCGAGGCGAGAAAGCGCGATTTCGCCTCGTTCGCCGCCTCGGCGCGCTGGCCCATATGCAGCAGATCGCGCTCGAAATGCTTGCGGTCGGTCACGTCGACATAGGTCGACACGAACCCGCCTTCGGGCATCGGATTGGAGTGAACCTCCAGCGTGCGGCCGTCGGGGCGCGTCACCTCGAACGAGGATTTGCTTTCGCCCGCCCGCCAATTGCGGAAGGCGGCCTGCACGTCCAGCGCGCCGCGCGCCACCATGAAGCGCGTCAGCGCCTTGCGCGGATCGGGACCGGAGAGAAGTTCTTCGGGGACGGCGTAGAATTCGAGGAAGCGCTGGTTATAGGCGACGACGTTGAAGCCGGCATCGGACACGACGACGCCTTCGTCCATATTGTCGAGCACCGCGCGCAGCAAAGCGCGCTCGCGCGCCAGTTCCTTGCGCAACTTCGCGAGTTCGACATGCGGATCGGTGTCGTCGGCTGCCATCTCAGCGCCGCGCGGGCGGCGGGACGGTCGGGTTGCGGCAATCGCCGATCGAACCTTCCGCGCACATCTTGCCGTCGGGCATGATCGCGCGACTGATCTCGGTATCGGATTTCAGATCCTGATAGCGCAGGCCCGCGTCCTTCAGATTGGCGCCGGACAGCTTCGTGCCGTAAAGCGCGACGCCGCCCATATTGACGAAGCGCATATCCGCCTCGGTCAGGTCCGCCCCGCCCAGATCCGCCCCCGCCAGATTGGCGCCGCGCAGCTTCGCACCTTTCAGATTGGCCCGGCGCAGATTGGCCCCGCGCATGTCGCGACCTTCCAGATTGGCGCCGGCGCATTGCGCATCCGGCCCCAATCGGCAGCCCGGGGGCAAAGACTGGCCGCTGGCGGGCGCGCCGAACGCCGCCAAGCCCAAACCGACAAGCGCAATACTCCCGTAACGCATCGCCTCGATCGCTCCCCGGACCTCGAATTGCGGCCAGTGTCCCGGTTTCGCCGGAAAGGTCAATTCCGACGTAACGGAGGCCTGTTTCCTGCGTTGTCAGGGTGTTACCCGGCCGGATGTTGACCGACTCGATAAAGAAATCTCATACATGAGTCAGGGAGTCGGATTCGCAACCTCATGCAGAACGAAATCGTCCTTCGTGCGATGGCCGCCGTTCTGGGACCGGATGACCCGGTTGTCCGGGACGTCGAGAAGGCTATGCGCACCGACGACGGTATGGACTGGCTGCTCGCCAAGGCCGGTTTCGACGGGTTGTCGCGCGACGTGCGCATGGAAATCCGCGACATGGCGCGTTGGATGGCCGAAGAAACCATCCGCGAGAAGGACCTTCCGTCCTTCAGGCGATCCTGATCGCCCTCAAAATTCGCAATTTGCGAATTTGTTTAGCTTAATCCGTAGCTTCCGCACGCCGATAGGCCTCGCCGATCTTGTTTGATGGCGCGGGATTTGCGATGCCTTAACCCGGTTCATCCTCCGGGGACCTTTTCACTTGGCCGACGCCGCCAACGCAGACACCGAAACGCGGATCGCGTTCGGGCCCGAACACACGATCGACATGGGGCAACCCTTGGCGATGTTTTCGCGTCCCCATGCGTCGGCCTATGTCGCCCAGCACAACGAATTCGCCGACGTCCCGTTGATCGCTTATGTCTGCAACGATCTGCCGGGACCGCGCGTCGATGCGGCACGGCGCGTCCGCACGATCGAGCGCGCGGGCATGCTGCGCTTGTTCCATCACGGACCGCTGCGCATCAAGGGCATGCGCGACCGCTACGCCTTCGTCTACGAACGGCCGTTGATGGGCCCGCCGCCGCGTGCGTTGTGGGGCCATTATCCCGTGCCGACGCTGATCAAGAATTTCCTGCGCCCGGCGATCGCGGCCTTGCAGAGCCTATCGGACTCGCATGAAGGCCATGGTTCGATCCGGCCCGACAATCTGTTCGGCCAGGACAGTCGTTATTCGCTGCTCACGCTCGGCCCCTGCACGTTGTGCCCGCCCGGCTACGACCAGCCCGCGATATTCGAGCCGATCGAGCGCGCCCTCGCCAATCCGATCTCGAAGGGGCCGATCGCGCCCGCCGACGATATGTTCGCGCTCGGCGTCACCTTCTATTGCCTGGCCGCCGGCCGCCTGCCCGGCGAAGGCATGGACCCGGCCGATTTCACGCGCCGCCGGCTGGAATTCGGGTCGATCTCGACCATGGTCGATACCGGCGCCATGCCGATCGAGATCAAGGATGCGATCGAAGGCTTGATGCAGGACGACGTCAAGCTGCGCTGGAGCATCCAAACGTTCTCGGAGTGGTGTTCGGGCCGCAAACCCGAGGTGAAGCAGGTCCGCTCGCTGGGCAAGCGCGCGATGTCGATCCGCGTCGGCCCGATGACCTGCTACGGTCCGAAGGAAGTCGCCTTCGCGCTTCACAAACATCAGGCCGAAGGCATCCCGATGGTGCGCAGCGGCGTGATCGACAAATGGATGGTCGAGAACAACCCCAAGCGCGCCGCCGCCATGGCGGGCAAGGAATTGGCCGAGGCCGACAATCCCCAAGCCGCGATCGCGGCCGCGCGCCAAAGCGAGGACGATAACATAGCACTCGCCAAGGCCATCGCGCGTTGCGACCCCGGCGGGCCGATCCGCTTCAAATCCCTCGCCTTCTATCCCGCCGGCGTGGGCGCCTTGCTGCGCGAAATCGCCAACGATCCGCCGCGTTGGGCGGAATTCGGCGAGGTGCTGAAGGGCAAGCTCATCTCCTATTGGATGAAAGGTGCGGCCGAATTCGGCTTGGTCGATATGGCGGCCAAGAAGCTGGAGGAGATCGAGCGGAGCTTCGAGCGCACGGGCAACAATCTCGAAGCCGCCCTCTACAAGCTCAATCCCGATGCGCCGTGCCTGTCGCCCAAGCTCGACGGGCAATGGACCGTGTCGCATGTCGATCTGGTGAAGCCGATCGAAGCGGCCTGTACCGATCCCGACAAGCCGGGCATCGACCGCCACATGGTCGGCTTCCTGGGCGCCAAGGCCGACATTTCCGACGACATGCTGGCCCCTTGGTACAATCTCGGCAATGTCGACGCGAAGGGCGCGCCCAAAGTCCTCAAAGTTTCCAACAAGCTGCAAGCGGAAGCGCAGGCCGAAACGCTGCCCAAGCTCGCGCAAGTTTGCTTGCGCAGTGCCGAGAAGCTGATCGAGGAAATCAACCACCCGAAGACGCGCGAGCGATTGCGGGCCGAGGCCGAACATCACGCGCGCAGCGGTTCGATCACCGGCATGGTCGACGTGGTGATGGACGAGGAGACCATCGCCAAGGACAAGCGCGACTTCGCCGAAGCCAAGCGCGAATACGATTCGATCGGCGTGGCGCTGGCCAACCGCGAAGGCCTGCTGATCCTGGCACGCATGATGGGCCAGGAGCGCGGCACGGCGATGGCCTATATTCTGCTGAGCTTGATCAGCTCGATCGGCTTTCTGATCATGTTGTTCATGACGATCGGGGTCGGACGATGAACGACGAAGCCCCCGCGAAGCGCACCAGCAAGCTGGGACCGTTGCTCGTCGCCGGCGGCATGGTGCTGATTTGCGTCGCGATCGTGCTGATCCGGCCGATCCTGCTCGTCTATGTCGCCGGGATCTCGCTGCCCATCGCGATCGTCTACGCGTTCGAAACGGCGCGCCCGCGTTTGCTGTCGGCGTCCTGCGCCACGATCGGCGCGGCGCTGGCAGCGCCCGTGCTGCTCGCGGGCTTCCTCGACCACGACCGCAACGTCCATCTGGAGATGCGCTCGTGGATCGTGCCCTTCGCGGGCATGATCTTCGCCGCGATCATGGCCACGGCCCTGCCCTGGATTTTCGGGCGCGTGAAGGTCAAGGAACAGGGCAAGGCGCTTGATCGCATGGAAATCCGCGCGCAGGAATTGCGCGAGGTGTGGGGCGATCGCCTCGACCGCCCGTTGCCGAAAGACGACGCTTCTTAGTTTACGTCCCGCAAAACGTCGCTTGGACAATTTCGTGTTCGGCCGGCGGCGTTTTGTAATCCGCATATTCCGGCCGGTCGTCGTAAGGCGCCGTCAACACATCCATCAATTCGTCGAACGGTGCCAGATTGCCTTCTTGCGCCGCCGCCAACGCCGCTTCGACGCGATGATTGCGCGGAATGAAGGCCGGATTGGCGCCCAGCATCGCGGTGCGCTGCGCTTCCGGCAGCACATCCTCGCGCGCACGGCGTTCGAGCCAGGCGGTCCGCCACGCTTCGAACCCATCGAGGGTCAAGCCGTCGCAGAGCAGCCGGAACGAATTGGTGAAATCCGATTTGGTTTCGGCGAGCAGCGACAAGAACGCTTCGACCAATTCCCGGTCGCCGTCTTGCGCGGTCAGCAGACCCAGCTTGCGGCGCATGCCCGCGAGCCACGCTTGCTCGAACAGCACCGGAAACGCGTCGAGTTTCGTTTGCGCCGCTTCGACCGCGGCCTTGCCGTCGCCTTCGACGATGGCGAGCAGGCATTGGGCGAAGCGCGCCATGTTCCAATGGGCGATGCGGGGCTGATTGGAATAGCGATAGCGCCCGCCGTGATCGATCGAGCTGAACACGGCATCGGGATCGTAAATATCCATAAACGCGCACGGGCCGTAATCGATCGTCTCGCCCGAGATGGTCACGTTATCGGTATTCATCACGCCGTGGATGAAGCCGAGGCATTGCCATTGCGCGATCAGCTTCGCCGTGCGCGCGATCACGGCGTCGAGCAACGCCAGCACGCGGTCGGGGCCCAGCGCCGCCAATTCGGGATCGAAACGCCGGATCGCGTAATCGGTCAAAATCGTCAGGCCGTCGCGATCTTCGCGCGAGGCGAAATGCTCGAACGTGCCCACACGGACATGGCCGCGCGCGACGCGCGCCAGCACCGCCCCCGGCAAGGGTCCGTCCTGGCGCAGCACGGCTTCGCCCGTCATCACCGCCGACAGCACGCGCGTCGTCGGCACGCCCAAACGATGCATCGCCTCGCTGACGACCAGTTCGCGCAAGACCGGGCCGATCGCGGCACGCCCGTCGCCGCCGCGCGAAAACGGCGTACGACCCGAGCCCTTCAGATGAATGTCGTAGCGTTTGCCGTCGCGGCCGATCGTCTCGCCCAGCAGGATCGCGCGCCCGTCGCCAAGCTGGCCCGACCAATGGCCGAATTGATGGCCCGAATAGGCCATCGCCAGCGGCTCCGCCCCCGGCGGCAACGCGTTGCCCGCGACCGTCGCCACGCCATCGGCACTCGCCAGCCAATGCGGATCGATGCCCAGGTCGCGCGCGAGATCGACATTGACGCGCAGCAAAGCGGGCTTCGCGACCGGCGTGGGCGGCAGCTTGGCGTGGAAGCGTTCGGGCAGGCGCGCGTAGCTATTGTCGAAGACGATCGGGGGGGCTTGCATGCCCCTTCCCTACGCCTTCGCGGCGCGCCGGGCAATATGCTCAGCGCGCGGCCGTCTCTTCGAAATGCCAGCCGCTGACGCCAAGCTCGGTTTCGAGCGTTTCGTCGTCGAGATCGACCTTGCCCGGGTTCAGCAAACCATGCGGATCCATCGCGCGGGTGAAGTCGAGATCGGCTTGCGTCAGCGTCTTCATGCCGACATTGCGGATCGACGTGGTGTGCGAGTTGGCGACATGGGCCCCGCTCGCCTGAACGCGGCGCACCACATCCGCCATCTGCGCTTCGCTTTCGTAAAGGAACAGCGGCGAGCCGACGGCGACGAGCTTGCCTTGCGACTTTTGGAATTCGAGCCGAAACGGCATCGTGCCCGCGAATTCGGGATGCAAGCCCAGCAACTGACCGCGCAAATCGTCGCCGCCAAACATCGTCTGCACGCTCGTATATTTCGTATCCTTCTTCTGCACCTGCATCAGCGAGTGACCATAGCAGAAGCGATAAAGCGGCTCGCCATAGGGGCCCGTCCCCTCGGCGTGATCGTGAACGAGCCGCCCGCCATATTCGGCGGCGAGTTCCACGACCTCGTCGCGATGCTGGGCGGCGGCCATCGTCGAGATCATCGTATGGCCTTCGGGCACGGCGGCCCCCAAAGCCGGCATCAGGCGCGCGATCGGCCATTCCTGCAGCGATAGAACTTTGAGCAGCAGCGCGTCCTCATGGCCCAACCGCAAGCCCGCATCGACGGCCGCCGCGAAATCGGGAAAGGCGAAGACGAGTTCGCGCCATTCCCAAGCCGGCTCCAGCGGCATTTCGATTTCGACGATCAAGCCGTTGGTGCCATAGGCGTGATGGGCCAGCAGCACGTCCTTGCCGCGCAGTTCGACTTCGCGCGGGCATTCCTCGACCGATAGCAGCTTGATCGCGGCGATGTTCCCGCGATCGCGCAGCAAGCCCCAGCGGATCGATCCGATCCCGCCCGAGCCGCCGGCGATGAAGCCCGCGAGCGTGGACACGTGCCGTGTCGACGGATGGATGCGCAATTCCGTACCGGCGGCGCGCAATTCCGCGTCGAGCACATCCGTATTCGTGCCCGCAAGGGCGCGCATGCGCGTTTTGTCATGCGCGACGATGCCGGCGAAATGGCGGAAGTCGATCGTCACCCCGCCCGCCAACGGCACCGATTGGCCGTAATTCGCCGTGCCGCCGCCGCGCGCGATCAGCGGCATGCCCGTGCGAACGGCCGCGCGGATCAGCGTGGCGATCTGCGTACGATCCCGCGGAATGGCGACCGCGTCGGCGATGCGCCCGCGCAGGGATTTGCGCAGCAACGGCGATACCGACGACCAGTCGCGGCTCATCGCCTTGCGCGTCTGCAAATCGTCGATCAGCGGGATATCGCCGATCGCCGCGCGGAACGCGGCGAGACGGACTGCGGGGTCGATTGTGTCGCGCATGGGCTTGCCTATGTAAGCGGCACTCGACCGGTCGAGGCCGTGATTCCCCGCAACCCGATGCAACAAGAACGCCAAAGGCTTGGCGCGAATCGGCTCTGGCATGCCGATTGCTCCTTTTGGCGGCAGAGATTGTTCCTTTCGAGAATGGAGCTCGGCGATGAAATTGCGATTGGCGACCCTTCTGGCGGCCGGATTGCTGGCCGCCGCCCCCGTTGCGGCGCAGGAGAAATTGAACTTCCTGTCGAGCTGGCGCGCCCAGGCCGAGCATGGCGGGTATTACCAAGCGGTCGCCAAGGGCTTCTACAAGGCCTGCGGCCTGGACGTGACGATCCGCATGGGCGGCCCGGGCACGGACGCCAAGGCGTTGCTCGCCGGCGGCGCGGTGGACGCGATGATGGGTTCCTACACCGACGATCCGTTCCGCCTGAACGAAGCGGGGTTCGAGGCGAAGGCCGTGGCCGCGTCGTTCCAAAAATCGCCGCAGATTTTCATGACCCATCAGGGCAACGGGATCGAGAAGATCGAGGATATGCGCGGCAAGCCGATCCTGATCGCGCAATCCGCGCGCACGACCTATTGGCCGTTCTTACGCGCGCGCTACGGCTTCCAGGATTCGCAGATCCGCCCCTACACGTTCCAGATGGGCCCTTGGCTCATCGACAAGAACGCGATCCAGCAAGGCTTCGTGTCGAGCGAACCGTTCAAGGTGAAGACCGAAGGCAATGTCGATCCCAAGATCTTCCTGTTCGCCGATTTCGGCTATCTCTCCTATTCCTCGCTGATCGTCTTCCCGACGAAATACATCAAGGAGAAGCCGAAGAACGTGCAGTGCTTCGTCGACGGCACGATCGACGGCTGGATCGACTATCTGAAGGATCCTTCGGCCGGGAACGCGCTGATCCAGAAGGACAACCCCGACAACTCGCCCGAGCTGCTCGCCTTCGCCGTCGAAACGATGAAGAAATACGAGCTGATCGTGAACGACGACGCGCGCAAGCTCGGCATCGGCG
Organism: Tagaea sp.; assembly: GCA_965228135.1. Lineage (GTDB taxonomy): Bacteria > Pseudomonadota > Alphaproteobacteria > CACIAM-22H2 > CACIAM-22H2 > Tagaea. The sequence continues at coordinate 367,179 of OZ245798.1, read as the reverse complement.
CGATCACGGAAGAACGCTTCAAAGGCCATTTCGAGATGATGCGCGACCAGGGCCTGTACAAACCGGATTTCGACTGGCGCTCGGCCTTCACGCTGGACTTCATCAACAAGCGCCGCGGCCTCTAAGGGAAGATCGGGAGCGATCCTCATGCTGAACACCAAACAACCGGTGCTGCGCCGTTTCTGGTACCCCGTCGCGCGCGCGGCGGATGTGACGGCCGACAAACCCTTCGGCTTCACGCTGCTGGGACAGAACATCGTCCTGTGGCGCCAAGCCGACGGGACGATCGCCTGCATCGAGGATCGCTGCCCGCATCGCTCGGCCAAACTCTCGCTCGGCTTCATTCAAGACGGCAACGTCGTCTGCGGCTATCACGGCTGGACGTTCGAAGGCACGGGCAAATGCGTGCGCATTCCCCAGCGCGAGAACCCGACCGCGACCGGCAAGATGCGCATCGGCGGCTATCAAGCCGCCGAACGCTACGGCCATATCTGGGTCGTGCTCGGCGAACCATTGGCCGAATTGCCCTATATCCCGGAGGCCGACGAGCCGGGCTTGCGCCATATCGATCAGTTCTATGAGTCCTGGAAGATCGGCGCGCTGCGCTTGATGGAGAATTCCTTCGACAACGCGCATGTCGCCTTCACGCATCGCAAGACTTTCGGCGAAGCGTCCGAGCCGATCCCCGCGAAGAACGAGATCGAGGAGTTCGATTACGGCTTCCATCTGCGCGCCGAAATTCCCGTGAAGATTCGCGGCGATCTCGCGTCGAAGGTGCTCAGCGCCGATCCGGGCGACACGGTGCGCAAGCTCAAAAACACCTGGTTCATGCCGTTCGTCCGGCGCCTGGGGATCACCTACCCCAACGGGCTTCGCCACACGATCATCACGGCGGCGACGCCGATGACCGACGACACGACCATGCTGGTGCAATGGTGCTATCGTTCGGATACCGAGGAACAAGCGCCCGCCAAGGACGTGAACGCCTTCGACCGCGCGGTGACGCTGGAGGACAAGGTGATCCTCGAATCCTGCGATCCCGACGTGCCGCTCGACGATCGTTTCGAACAGCATATGCCGTCGGACAAGCCGGGCCTCGTGATGCGCCGCAAGTTGCGCGAGCTGTTGGCCACGCATGGCGAAAGCGAAGCCACGCGGCATGTGCGTCCGTCGCAGGCGGCGGAGTAAGCACCATGCTGCCGACCCGTCAGCCGATCCTGCGCCGCTTTTGGTATCCGGTGTTCCGTGCCTCGCATCTCGACGATGGGCAAAAGCCGTTCCGCCTTCTGGGCGAGGATATCGTCGTCTGGCGCAAGCCGGACGGCACCCTCGCCGCCATCGCCGATCGCTGCCCGCATCGCTCGGCCAAGCTCTCGCTGGGCTATCTCGACGAGACGGGCAATCTAGTCTGCGGCTATCACGGCTGGACGTTCGATTGCTCGGGCAAATGCGTGCGCATTCCCCAGCGCGAGAACCAGACCGCGACCGGCAAGATCGGCGTCGAGGGCTATCGCGTCGCCGAACGCTACGGCCATATTTGGGTGGCCTTGGGCGAGCCGTTGACGCCGCTGCCCGAAATCCCCGAAGCGAACGAGCCTGGGTTCCGCCGCGTCGACCAGTTCTACGAGGAATGGAAGATCGGCGCGCTGCGCTTGATGGAGAATTCCTTCGACGTGGCGCACCCCGCCTTCGTCCATCGCGGCACCTTCGGCAGCACGTCACGGCCGTTGCCCGAACAGATGCCGATCGTGACCGAGCACGCCAACGGCTTCGACTATTACGTCGAAAGCGAAGTCGATGTGCGCGGCGACGATTCCGCCGACGCGCTGAAGATCGCCGAGGGTACAACCACGCGAAAGCGCACCAATACCTGGTTCATGCCCTTCGCACGACGCCTTGGAATTACCTATCCGAACGGCCTGCGCCACACCATCGTCACGGCGGCGACGCCGATGGAGGATGCGCGCACGATGGTGATCCAGTTCTGCTTCCGCAACGACACGGAAGCCGACGTCTCGACCGAACAAGTCATCGCTTTCGACCGCAAGATCGTCGACGAAGACAAGCTGATCCTGGAAGGCTGCAGCCCGGACGTGCCGCTCGCGGTCGTCGACGGCGAGGAGTTCCACATGCCGTCGGACAAGCCGGGCTTGGTGATGCGCCGGCGTTTGCGCGAATTGCTGGAAGCGCATGGCGAAACCGAATCGCGCGCGGTGCCGGCGTGATCGCGTCTCTTTGGTCGAAGCATTCGCGCTGGATCCTGCCGGTCGCGGCGGGAGTCGCCTTCCTCGCCTTCTGGGAATGGTCGGTCGCGGCGTGGAAGATTCCCAAATTCGTGCTGCCCGCGCCGAGCCTGATCGCGATGGCGTTCTGGAACGACGGCCCGTCGCTGCTCGGCTCGCTGTGGTTCACCACGCGCGTTACGGTCATCGCCTTCCTCGCCGCCGTCGTCACCGGCATGACTTTGGGCGTGTTGTTCACGCTCAACCGCACGATCGAACGCACGCTATGGCCCTATGCGGTCGTGTTGCAGGTCACACCCGTCGTGGCGATCGCACCCCTGATCATTATCTGGATCGGGCTCGACCGGCTATGGCTCGCGTTGCTGATCCTCGCCTGGATCGTCGCCTTCTTCCCGATCCTGTCGAACACGACGATCGGACTCAGCTCGGCCGATCACGGGCTCAAGAACCTGTTCGATCTCTACGGCGCCTCGGGCTGGAAGAAGTTCCGCTATCTCCAGCTTCCTTCGGCGCTGCCGTATATTCTGGGCGGCGTGCGCGTCTCCAGCGGCCTCGCGCTGATCGGCGCCGTGGTGGCGGAATTCGCGGCGGGCTCGGGCTCGGCCACGGGTCTCGCTTGGCGCATCATCGAAAGCGGCAACATGCTGAACGTGCCGCGCATGTTCGCGGCGCTGTTGATGCTCTCGGCCTTCGGCATCGTGCTGTTCTACGCCACGATGTGGCTGCAATGGGCGCTGCTGCATCGCTGGCACGAGAGCGAAGTGAAACGCGAGAATTGATCGACATGACGCCTTCCCCCCGACTGCCGCGCCGCTGGTGGCGCGACATGACGACCGCCGAGTTCGCGCGCCTGCCGAAGGATACGATCGCGGTTCTGCCCGTCGCCGCGATCGAGCAACACGGCCCGCATCTGCCGGTCTATGTCGATGCGTGCCTCAACGAAGCCGTCGTCGCGCGCGCGGTCGAGACGATGCAAGCCGATCTGCCGGTGACCGTGCTGCCCGCGATGCCGGTCGGCAAATCGAACGAGCATCTCGCCTTTCCGGGCACGTTGTCGTTCTCGGCCGAAACGCTGATCCGGATGTGGACGGAACTCGGCGAATGCGTGCATCGCGCCGGGATCCGCAAGCTCGTGATCGTCAACTCGCATGGCGGCCAGCCGCAGGTGCTGGACATCGTCGCGCGCGATCTGCGCGTGCGCCTCGACATGTTCGTCGTCACCTGCGCGACATTCTCCTTCGGCGTGCCCGACGGTCTGTTCCCCGAACTCGAGCTCACCCACGGCATCCATGGCGGCTCGGTCGAGACCTCGATGATGCTCGCGAGCCGCCCCGATCTCGTACGGATGGAACACGCGGCCGATTTCGTGTCGATCTCCGTCGCCATGGAAAAGGAATACGAATTCCTGATGCCGGAAGGGCGCATCGGCTTCGGCTGGCAAACGCAGGATCTCAATCCCGCCGGGGCTTGCGGCAACGCCAAGGACGCCGACGCCGCGCGCGGCAAGGCGTGCATCGATCACGCCGCCGCCGGCTTCAATCGCCTGCTCGCGGAAGTGCATCGCTATCCGCTCGCCAACCTCAAGAAGTACGGCACATGACCATGGCCGACGGTTCCATGCCCGCCCGCCCGCTCGTGCGCCTCAAAGGCATCCGCAAAGTCTTTTCCAACGGGACCGAAGCGATCCGCGGCCTCGATCTCGACATCCACCCCGGCGAGTTCATTTCGCTGCTGGGCCCGTCGGGCTGCGGCAAGTCGACGGCGTTGCGTATGATCGCGGGTCTGGGCGAAGCCAGCGAGGGCGAGATCGAATGGCCGACGGCGATGTACGATTCGTCGGGCAAGCCCGAACGCGAAATCGGCTTCGTGTTCCAGGAACCCACGCTGATGCCCTGGGCCACGGTGTTCGACAACGTCGCTTTGCCCTTCACGCTGAAGGACCGGCCGAAGGGCGAAGTGCCCGAGCGCGTCGCCGAGGCGTTGAAGATGGTCGGGCTGGAGCGTTTCGCAAAATCCTACCCGCGCGAACTTTCGGGCGGCATGAAAATGCGCGTGTCGATCGCGCGCGCCCTCGTCATGCGGCCCAAAGTACTGCTGATGGACGAGCCCTTCGCGGCATTGGACGAAATCACGCGCTTCAAGCTCAACAACGATCTGTTGGATCTGTGGAACAAGCAGCGCTGGACCGTCGTGTTCGTCACGCACTCGGTCTATGAAAGCGTCTATCTGTCGACGCGCATCGTGGTGATGGCCGCACGGCCGGGCCGCATCGTCGGCGAGCTTGGCGTCGATGCGGGCTATCCGCGCGGCACCGCCTTCCGAACCTCGCAGCCTTATAACGACGCCTGCCGGCGCGTGTCGGAACTGCTCGACGACGCCATGGCCGCCAATCCCGCCGGGATCGACGAGCACTGATCCCTAAAGCTTGCGCGCGGGATCTTCCGACGGCCCGATGCGCCCAATGCCGGGCAGCTTGACGCCCAAGCCCAGCGGATCGACGCCGAAGGTCAGCCCCGCGACGTTAAGTTCGATCCCTTCTTCGGCCGCGACGACGATCCCGAGCAAGCCGAACAGCGAGAATTGCACGCCCGTGCCCGACAGCGCCGGGGCGGCCAGCGTCATGCCGCCGAGATAATCCTTGCCGATCGCCGTGGGCGGCAGGTCGAGGCGCAATTCGGGCACCGCGCGCGCGACCATCGCGGTAAACGTGTTCGAATTCGGCCCCGGCCATAACCCGTATTCGTTGCGATAGGGATAGGCCTCGGCCGCCGCGACCGCGCGCCGGATCGCTTCCTGCGTGCCCGGCCCTTCGAGATGCGCGTAAAGCTCCGGCTCGGCGCCGAACCAGCGCCGGTCGGGCGCCCCTTGCGAAGTCACCAATCCGTCGCCGCCCCAGCGCGAACGCCAGCCGACGATTTCGTAGGTCGTCCACGTGGCCGCGTTCTCCGGCTTCACCGCCACCCAGGTATGCACGCCGAACGCCCCGCGCCAGCCGCGCGTGCGGGCACCATAAACGCGGATCATCGCCTGGCGCGCGATCGCGGGATCGGGCGCCAGGCCCATCGCCTCGCGGCTCGCGCGCCGCCAATCGTTGTTGTCGGACGCGCGCGACAAGGCGGTGATCCCGGGTCCGGCGAGAAGCACAGCCAAAACGAGCAAAACGGTGCGGAGAATGCGGAGGGGGCGCATGCGGGAACATCTTACCCCGAACGGCGTACAAAACGCATCCCCGGCGCAAGACTCCGGCTTGACTCCCCAACCGGCCCTGCACAAACTGGAACTACGTTCCGATTCATAACAGGGACGGCACGGGAGAAAGCATTTGGCGGCTACGCGCAAATCGGCAGGCGACAAGACGGCCGGCGGCAAGTCCGCCGCGCGCCGCACGCTCGATATTCTCGATCTGCTGCGGCCAATTCCGGCGGCATGTCGATCACCGATATCGGCGAGCGTTTGAAGCTGCCGAAAAGTGCCGTCCATCGGCTGCTGGCGATGCTGATCGACAAGGGCTTCGTCCAGCAGGATGCGAGCACGGCCGATTACGGCCTCACCATGAAGCTCGGCCTGATGGGCTTGCGGCAATTCGCCGGCCTTGGCATCAGCGACGTTGCACAGCCGATCCTCGACAAACTCGCGCGCGACAGCGGCGAACTTGCACGCCTGACCATCGTCGATAACGAACGCCTGATCTGGGTCGCGAAGGCTCAGGGGGCGCGCTTCGGCTTGCGCTACGATCCCGACACCGGTTTCCTTGCCGCCTTGCATCCGACCGCCGTCGGCGCGGCGTGGCTTTCGACATTGCCGGAGAAGGATGCAGTGCGCATCGTCACCGCCGCCGGCTTTCCGCGCGCCGCGCAATTCGGGCCGAATGTCGTACGCACGATCGAGGCGCTGAAAGCCAAGCTGCGCGAGACTCGCGCGCGCGGCTACGGTCTGGCGCTGGAGGAAGCGGAACTCGGCACGGCCGCCGTCGCCGTCACCTTCCGCACGTCGCCGCAGGCGGATGCGCCGGTCGCGGGCACGTTGAGCCTCGCAGGCCCCATCAGCCGCTTCCCCGTCGAGCGCCGCGCCGAATTCGCGCGCACCCTCGCCGCCGCCGCCAAAGAACTTTCCGCCATCTGGCCCTTGCGCGCCGGCCTTGTCGGCCGCTCGCCCGCCGCCCTTCCGCCGGAGCTCGCCAATGCCGTCTGACAGCCCAACTTATTCCGGACCGTTACCCTTCGCGCAGGCGTTGAGCAAACTCGCCCTCGTCTCCGCCGATGCGCCGTTCACGCGCGACGGGCCGCGCGCCGACGTAGAATATCGCGATCTGGGCCTTGCCGCCGCCAGCGGCGGGAAAATCGGTGCGAAGCATATTCGCGCGATCAAGCCGTTCCCGGGCGAGACCGGCTGGCATTGGCACGACATGACCGGCCATTTCGTGTTCGTCATGAAAGGCTGGATCGAATTCGGCTATCGCGGGCGCGAGGGCAAGATCACCGTGCGCGCGGGCGATTGCCTGTCCCAGCCCGCCGGTGTCGCGCATAACGTGCTGGCGCGTTCGGACGATCTCGAACTCATCGAGATCAACACGCCCGCCGAATTCGGCACTTTTGATTTGCCGAAGACGGAGGCGACATGAACGCCTTGCTCGATTGGACGAAGCGGCGCGCCGGCCCGCTGATCGTCTTCGCGATCCTGCTGCTGCTGTGGGAATTCGGCGTGAAGCTGTTCGGCATCAAGGAATATCTGCTGCCGCCGCCGACCAAAGTCTGGGTCGAATTCCTGAAGCGCGCACCCGCCGTGATGGATGCGGCCTACGTCACCTCGCGCCAATTGCTGGCGGGCTATCTGCTGTCGATCGTCGTCAGCGTGCCGCTGGCGCTGGTCGTGGCGCGCAGCCGTTTCGTCGAACAATCGATCTATCCGGTCGTGGTCTTTCTGCAGATCATCCCGAAAATCGCGATCGCCCCGCTGTTCATCATCTGGCTCGGCTTCGGCTTCGCGCCCAAGGTCATCATCGTCTTCCTGCTGTGCTTCTTCCCGATCGTGGTGGCGAGTGTGGCGGGCTTCAAATCGGTCGATCCGGAGATCGCCGATTTCGCGCGCACCACGGGCGCTTCGGAATGGAAGCTGTTCCGCACGATCCAATTGCCGCAGGCATTGCCCGACATCTTCACCGGGTTGAAGGTGGGGGCCGCGTTATCGGCCACGGCCGCGATCGTCGCCGAATTCGTCGCCGCGGATCGAGGCCTCGGCTATCTGCTGCTGCAATATAACGGGCAGTTCGAAACGGCGATGGTCTTTGCGATCATCATCATCCTCAGCGTCATCGGCCTCGTCGTCTACTACGCCGTCGAATTGATCGAACGGCTCGCCATCCCCTGGCATGTCTCGCAACGGCCCGCGGGCGTGACCGGCGCTTGAACACCAAGATCAACGGCCAAACCAACAAACAAAACAAATGGGAGAAAACGCCATGAAGATCACACGCCGCAAATTCGGCATGGGCGCCTTGGCCCTCGCCGCCGCCCCCTACGCCCCCGCGATCGCGCAAGCGCGCGACGCCGTGTCGCTGCGCTTCAACTGGTATCTCGGCGGGTTGCACGTGCCGTATTACTACGGCCGCGAGATCGGCGCGTTCCGCGACGCGGGCATCGACATCACGCTCAACGAAGGCCGCGGCTCGGCCAACACGGTGCAAGTCGTCGCCGCCGGCTCCGACACGTTCGGCATGGCGGATTCGTCCAGCCTGATCGGCCTCGCCGCGCGCGGGGCGGAGATCAAGTCGGTCATGTCGCTGCTGAACTCGACCGGCTTCTCGGTCGTGTCGCTCGCCTCGGCGGGCATCCGCAAACCGCAGGATCTGGAAGGCAAGTCGCTGGCAGTCTCGCCGGGCGATCCGCTGGGCCAGTTGTTCCGCGCACTGGCCGCGCACAACAAGCTCGACATGAACAAAATCCGCTTCGTCCAGGTCGATCCGGCCGCCAAGGTCGCGGCGGTGCTGGAAAAACGCGCCGATGCGCTGCTCGGCGGTGCGGACGATCAATACTTCCTGATCAAGTATCAGGGCCAGGAACCGCATGCGCTGCGCTACGCCGATCACGGCGCCAATATCGTCGGCATGACGATCCTGACGCAGCTTTCCACGATCCGCGATAAGCCCGAGATGGTCCGCCGCTTCGTGCGCGCCAGCGTGCGTTCGTGGGAGGAGTCGAAGAAGAACCCGAAGGCGGCCGTCGAAGCCGCATTGAAGGCCAAGCCCGATCTCAACGCCGCCTCGACGCTCGACCAGATGCTGGTCGATTTCGAATTGCTCGATTCCGAGAATTCGAAAGGCCGCATCGGTTTCGGCGCGCAGAAGGATTGGGACCAAACGATCGATCTGCTGAAGCAGTATCGCGAGTTGCAGACGAACCAGCCTTGGACCGCGTTCCACACCAACGAGTTCATCCCGAGTGCGTAACGATCTCGACAAAATCGGTTCGTCCGTCGATATCGCGGGCGTGGCGCATGTCTTCCGGCGTGGAGACATGGTCACGCACGCGATCGAACATGTCGACCTGACGATCGCGGCGGGCGAATTCGTCGCGATCGTCGGGCCCTCGGGCTGCGGCAAAAGCACCTTGCTGCGCATCGTCGCGGGATTGCTGCGCAACAGTTCCGGAAACGTGAAAGTCGCCGGTCGCGACGTGACCGGCCCGCAGACCGAAATCGGCATCGTATTCCAAGCGCCCGTGCTGCTCGACTGGCGCAACGTGCTGGACAACGTGCTGGTCCAGCTTGAGCTTCGCGGGCTCGATCCCGCCAAGTATCGCGACGAAGCGATAAAGCTGCTCGGCAAAGTGGGGCTCGGCGACTTCACCGACCGCATGCCGCGCGAATTGTCGGGCGGCATGCGCCAACGCTGTGCCATCGTGCGCGGCCTGATCCACGATCCGCCGCTGCTGCTGATGGACGAGCCGTTCGGCGCGCTGGACGCGCTGACGCGCGAGCAGATGCGCATCGATCTCGAAAAACTGTGGCTCGACCGGCGGCATACGACGCTGTTCGTGACGCACGGGATTTCGGAGGCCGTGGCTTTGGCCGATCGCGTGATCGTCATGACGCCGCGCCCCGGTAAGATCGACCGCATCATCGATATCGACCTGCCGCGCCCCCGCAACAAGGAAGTCATCGCCAGCGCGAAGTTCTCGGAATATTGCGAAGAAATCACCGAGTGCTTCATGCGCCGCGGCGTGATCCAATATTGAGGCAAGCATCATGCTCCCCCGGCCTTTCTCCGGCCTGATCGCCGCACCCTTCCTACCGATGAAAGACGACCAGTCGATCGATTGGGCGACGCTCGAACGCTATATGGATTGGATCGCGGGCCAGAAGCCCGACGCGATCGTCATGAACATGGACGCGTCCGAAGTCGTCTCGCTCGACGACGACGAGGTCTACGAAGTCGCGCGCGTGTGTTCGCGGGCCATCGCCAAGCGCGTGCCCTTCCTGTCCGGGGCGGGCGGCGGGTCCACCAAGGCGGCGGCGAAGAAAGCCGAGAAGCTCGCCCAATGCGGCGCCGAGGGCTTCGCGGTGTTCCCCGCCTTCCCGACCTTCTCGGGCGCGCCGGTCCCGGCCGATATGATCGTGCGCTATCACCGCGCCATCGCCGACGCAGCCGGTTTGCCGATCATCTGCTTCCAATTCCCCAAAGGCTGGGGGCCGGATTACACGCCGGACATTCTTCAGGCGATGGCGGAAATCCCGCAATTGATCGCGATGAAGGAATCCTCCTTCGACGCGACGCAGACGCTCCAAGCGGTCGAAGCGGTGAAGCAATTGCAGCGCCCGATCGGCGTGCTGACCGGCAGCGACACGTTCATCTTCGAAGCGCAGTTGATGGGCTGCGACGGCGCGCTGATCGGCTTCGCCGGGACCGCGACGGCTGAACTCCGGACGATGATCCATGCCTGCCGCGCCCGGGACCTCCCCAAAGCGCAGGCGATCTGGGACAAGCTCGGCCCCATCGCGCGCTATTGCTGGCGCGCCCCCATCCGGGATTTTCGCCCGCGCATGAAGGAAGTGCTGCGCTTGCAAGGCATCTTCCCCAGTGCGGCCGTGCGCGAACCGCAGCTTGGCATCGCCGATGCCGAGCGCGCCGAAATCGCGGCTTTGTGCCGCAAACAAGGACTGATCGCCAGCTAAGGAAATAAAATGAGTCTGCAAGGCAACGGCGCGGTCGCGATCTGGCACGATATCGTTCCCGACGGTCTCGCGGATTTCTACGCTTGGCATGGCGGCGAGCACATGCCCGAACGCGTTGCGATCCCCGGCTTCGTGCGCGGCCGGCGTTATGCGGCACTCGACGCCGATCTCGGCTTTTTCAACATCTACGAAACGCGCGACGCCGCCGTGGTGGCGGGGCCCGATTATCGCGCGCGGTTGAATTCGCCCACACCTTGGACGCTGAAGGCCGTGCAGCATTTCCGCAATGTCGCGCGCTCGCTTTGCAACGTGGCGGTCAATCGCGGGGCGGCCGATGGCGGCTTGCTCGCCACATGGCGCTACAACACGGCGCCCGGCGGCGAGGCCGCACATGTCGCCGCACTCGGCCCTTTGTTCGACAAATTGATGGCGACACCCGGGATCGCGTCGCTTGCGGCCATCGTCGCCGACGAAGCGGCCAGCGGCGAAGTGAACGCGGAGGAGAAAGCGCGCGGCACGTCGAACGCGCGCCCACGCGTGGCGTTGTTGGTGGAAGGCTGGGGCGACATCCCCGATTTCGCCAAGACCGTTCGCGAAATCCTATCGCCCGCCACGCTGGCGAAACTCGGCGCCGTCGGCGCCGCGCCGGCCGGCATCTATCGCCACCAGATCACGCTTTCAAAATAGCATCGCGATCGGGCGTGGCGCTTTGCGCGCCCAACCCGGTGCAGGCAAGCGATCCGGCGGCGGCGGCGAACGCCAACGCCGCGCCGATATCCTTGCCCTCGTCCAAAGCCGCCGCGAAAGCGCCGCAGAACGTGTCGCCAGCACCTGTCGTGTCGACGACGTTCACCTTGCTGGCGGGTGCACGCCACACCTGACCGCCCTTGGCGGCGAGTGCGCCTTCAGCCCCCAGCGTGAGCACGATCGTCTTGCCGGTCTTGGCGAGATCGACGGCGAGCGCTTCGGGCGTATCGACACGGCCGGCGACATCGGCGATTTCATGTTCGTTGGCGATGACGATATCGGCCAAATCGCGCATCGCGTCCGTGAACCCGGCCGAGGGTGCGGCGTTGACGATCGTCGTCATGCCCGCATCCTTCGCTTTGCGCAGAGCCGCGAGCGTTTCGCCTTCGGGCAATTCGCGCTGCACCAGCAGAATGCCGCCCGCGACGGGCGTGAAATCGGCGGCGCGCACGTCCTGATTGGCGCCCGGCGACAGCACGATATGATTGCGCCCGGCATCGTCGATGGTGATGAACGCCGCCCCGGTCGGGCGCTTGGCGCGGCGCAAGCCCGACAGATCGACACCCGATGCGACGAGATTGGCGAGGGCCAAATCCGCGAAGGCGTCGTCGCCGGCGGCACCGACCAGCTTCACCGAAGCCCCCGCCTTGCGCGCGGCGAGCGCTTGGTTCGCGCCCTTCCCGCCCGGCGCCAAGGCCACGTCCTGGCCGGCGACGGTTTCACCTTCGCCCGGCAGACGCGCGACGCGCAGCAGGAAGTCGATATTGATCGAACCGAAAACGACGATCACGCGTTCAACCCTTGAGCTTGGCGATCAAGGCCGGATCGACGTTGACGGCCTCGCGCCCCGTGATCGGCGCGAAGCTGCCGGTGCGCGGCTTGGCGGGTTTGAACTTCACGAAGGCTTCGAGCATCGGCACACCCGTGGTGATCCCGTCGAGCACGGGCACGGCGACCCGATGCTGGATGCGCGCCGGAACTCCGGCCATGACCGCACCGGTCAGCACGATCGCTTCGACCCAATCTTTGACGATCAAATCGTCGCAGGCCGCGACGATCTGGTCCTCGACTTCCGTCTGGTCGCCGGGCGCATACGGCTTGGACGTATCGATCGCGCGCCAGCCGCCGACCTTGCCCGCAAGGCCCGTCGCGTCGATCACGTCGCGATAAAGTCCCAGCACGCGCGGCCCGAACACGATCATCCCCACGCGCCCGCCCAAAATCGTCGCGGCGTGCAGCGCCGCTTCGGTCATGCCAAGGACCGGCACATCCAGCATTTCGCGCAGCGCCTTGGCACCGGTGTCGTAGGATACGGCGATCAACACGCCATCCATGCCGGGCGCGTGCTTCGCCGCCAGATCGACGGCCGAATGCTCGCCGATCGCGTTTTCGGTGCGCGAACCGATCACGCGGCCGCCGAAATGGCCGGTCACCGCTTCGATCGTCGTGCCGGGCGACGCACACGCTTGCGCCGCCGCGCGGACCTTCGAGGTGACGAAATCGGACGTATTCGCGTTGATCAGCAGCAGGCGCATGGCGGCGGAACCCTTTGGCGTGACGTTCGGGCCAAAGTGCCGAGGATCGCGATACCCCGCAAGGGGGATGAAAACCGGCCCCGTTTTTGCTGATATCGTCCCCTTTCGTGGAGGAGTAAGCGCGATGGGTCGTTTGACAGGGCTGAAGACGCTGGTGACCGGCGGCAATACGGGGATTGGGCGCGCGGTCGCCTTGGCATACGCCCGCGAAGGAGCCGACGTGACCATCGCCTGGTTCGACAATCCGCGCGCCGCCGAGGCGACCGTGAATGCCATCGTCAAACTGGGGCGCAAGGCGATCGCGATCCGCGCCGACGTGACCGACGAGAAGCAGGTCGATGCGCTGTTCGCCGCGCATAAGAAGTATTTCGGCCGCCTGGACGTGCTGGTGAACAACGCCGGTATCCAGAAATCGCAGCCGATCGACAAGATGTCGGTCGCCGATTGGGACCGCATGATCGCCGTTCATATGCGCGGCGCGTTCCTGTGCGGGCGCGCGGCGGCCAAGGCGATGAAGCCGCGCAAATCGGGGCGCATCATCACCGTCTGCTCCCAGCTTGGCTATATCGGGCGCGGGAACTACACGGCCTATTCCGCCGCCAAGGCCGGGTTGATCGGCTTCACGCGGGCCTTGGCGAAGGAAATGGCGCCGTTCGGCATTCTGGTGAACGGCGTGTCGCCGGGGCTGGTCGACACGGGCTTCGACCCGCTGCCCGAAAAGGCCAAGCGCGACCACGCCGCCGCCCTGCCCTTGAAGCGCCTGGGCACGCCCGGCGACATGACGCCGAGCTTCGTGTTTCTCGCTTCGGCGGAATCGCGCTATTTCTGCGGCCAGCTGCTGCATCCCAATGGCGGCGAGATCATGCCCTGACGGGACGACATGCGTATCCTGCTGCTGAATCCGAACACCACGCCGGCGATCACCGAACTCGTCGCGCGCGCGGCGCGCGCGCTCGCCGCACCGGGGGACGAGATCGTGCCCGCGACGGGAACCTTCGGCGCCAAATACATCGTTACGCGCGCGGGCTACGCGATCGCCGCACACGCGGCGCTGGACGCTTGGGCGCGGCATGACGCGCAAATCGACGCCACACTGCTCGCCTGTTTCGGCGATCCGGGGCTTGGCGCCCTTCGCGAGCTGTCGACCAAGCCGGTCGTCGGCATGCTCGACGCGGCGGTCGATGCGACCGACGGCAAGCGTTACGCGATCGTCACTGGCGGCGCATTGTGGGAAGGAATGCTGCGCGAAATCTTGGCGGCCTCGGGCAAGGACAAAACCCTGGCCGGGGTCCGCACCGTCGCACCATCGGGGGCGGAGATCGCCGCCGATCCGGACGCTGCGATCGCGTCGCTGATCGACGCGATCGAGGATAGTGCTGCGAAAGATGGCGCCGAATGCGTGATCTTGGGCGGTGCGGGGCTTGCGGGACTCGCCGCGCCGATCCGGGCGCGCACGAAGATCGCGATCGTCGATCCGTTGGAAGCGGCGCTCGGCGCCCTGGCCAAAGCGAAAGCCGGCACCGCGATGGGCACGGTACCGGCTATCGCGAGCGACGGACTTTCATCCGCGCTCGCCGCCCGGCTGGGCGGCAAGACCGTCGTTTAGGCGCCTTGAATCGCGTCGGCGTGTTCGCGCACGCGCTGCTGCTCGGCGGTTTCCGATGCGGCGTCCTGCGTCAACGCATCCTCGTTTTCGAGGATATCGCCCAGCGTGGTGCGCGACAGCATCTCGACGACCTTCGCCTCGACGCCGTTCCAGAAATCGCGTTGTAGACGGCGGATCGCCGGGCCGCCGGCGGCGGCTTCGGGCACTTCGCCGCCTTCGGTCGCGGGCCGGCCGGTTTCACCCAGAGCTTGCAGCACGGACATGACGGTCAATTCCTCGACCGGGCGCGACAAGCGGTAACCGCCGCCCACGCCGCGGCGCGATTCGACCATGCCGGCCTTCACGAGCTCGAACAGCGCGCTTTCGAACGAGCGGTCGGTGAGGCCCAAACGGGCCTGAATTTCGGAACGCTGCATCCGGCCCGGCGCGGGCGCGCGGGCGAGAACGATCAGGGCGTCGATGGCCGCGAGAGCACGGCGGTTCAAATAGAGCATGTTCGCTTTCCCAGGCCAGTGGTGTGTCGTCTGGGTATGCACTTCCGCCGATCGGGGCCATTCCCGCAATACGAGTGTCTACCTACACCTGCTCGGAGATTAGGTCGGCGTAACGCCGGAACAGCTCCACGGGGCCGCGGCAACCGAGCTTATCCATCACCCGGCCGCGATGGATTTCAACTGTACGCGGGCTGATATCCAGCTTCGCCGCGATCGCCTTGCTGGGCGCACCGCCCAGCATATGGGCCAGTACTTCGCGCTCGCGCGGTGTCAGGCCCGCTAGACGTTCGCGCGCCTCGGCCTCCACGGCGGCCGCTTCGCCGCGCGCCTGGGAATGGCTGACCGCGCGCGATACGACGTCAAGTAGCACATCCGGCTCGACCGGCTTTTCCAAAAACTCGAAAGCACCGCTGCGTACCGCGCGCACGGCCAGCGGGATCGTTCCGAAACCGGTCAGAACGACGATCGCGGGTAACGGGCCACGCGCACGCAAGGTTTCCAGCGCGTCGATTCCTTGTTTGCCGGGCAATGTGTGATCCAGCACCAGACACGCCGCCCCCAGCGCTTCCGGATTGTCCAGCAGCGCTTCCACGGAACCGAGCGTGGTGACGCGATAGCCCGAGGTTTCGAACAGCATCGTCAGCGTGTCGCGCAACGCCGGATCGTCGTCGACGATCGCAACATGGGGTGCGGAAGATGGATTTTCGCTCATAGCTTTGCACCCGCGGGAAGTTCCAAGACGAAAGTAGCGCCGCCGCCGCTCGTCGCGCGGTGCGACAGGGCACCGTCGTTGAGTTCGGCGAGCGTGCGGCCGATGAACAGCCCCAGCCCGACGCCGTCGTGACGGCCGGTGACCATCGGTTCGAACAGCCGCCCGGCGAGATCTTCGGAAATGCCCACGCCGTTATCGACGACCTCGACGCGCACGATGCCGTCCGCCGCGCCGAACACCACGCGCACGCGCCCCGCCGCCCCGCGCATGCGGATCGCGGCCAGCGCGTTGCGGAGCAGATTGTCGAGGATATAGGCGACATGCGCGCGATCGGCGCGCACGCGCACCGGCGGTGTATCCTCGACGGTCAACTGGCCGCGCGCCGCGGCGGCTCCGCCATCGACGATGCGCGCCGCCTGGCGCGCCGCGACGACCAAGTCGAACACGCTGGGCAACGGTCCCGCACTTTGGAATTCCGCGCGCAACGCGCGGATGCGCGCACTCGCCTGCTCGATCTGGCTTTCGATCGTGCGCGCGGCGCGCAGCATTTCGCCCGTCCCGCCGTCGCGCTCCAACCCGCGCATCAGCACATGGCTTGCCGTGCGGATCGCGAACAAAGGCTGGCTCAATTCATGCGCGATGGCCGAGCCCAGCGCGCCCACGGCCGTGAGCCGCGCCAGACGATCGCCTTCGGCGCGCGCGCGCGCCAATTCGTCGGCCGAGCGGCGGATATGGCCGACCGCCGAGCCCAGGATCAGCCCCGTCATCGCGACGACGACGATCAGCACCTGGAATTCGGAAAACGCCGTGTCGGCCGCTTCGTCCTGGACGATGAACAGAATGATCGCGCATTGGATCGCGAACAGCGTGGCGAGCGTGGCCGACAGGCCGCGCCGCACCGCGACCCACACGACCGGCAGAATGACGAGATAAGCGAGATTGGTCGTCGCCCCCGGCCCCAATATCGCCATGCCCGCGAGTGTCGCCGCCGCCGCGATCGCGCCGAACGTGTCGGCGGTCGCGATGTCGCGCCAGCCTTCCTCCGCACGCACAGCGCCGAACTGCACTAGCACCGGCAGCATGACCGCGATGCCGGTCGCGTCGCCGATCCACGAGCGCGTCGACAAAGCGAGCATCTGCGAAGGATCGAGGAAGCCGAATGTCGCGAACACGCCGACATGCAAGACCGCGATGGCGCCCGCCCCGAAAATCGCCAGCAGCATGAAGGCGAGTGCGGACATCGGCTCGTCGAAGGGGGCCGCCGCATCGGCGCGCGAGGCGAGTGCGCGGCCCAGCATCGCGTAACCGATCGACAGCACCGCGGGCGTCACCCAGGCGGAATGCAGATCGAGCGCGTAGCCGCGAATCAAAATCCCCGACAGCGCCGCGGAGATGGCAATGGCCGGCAACGCGCGCCAATGCCAGATCAGCCCGAGGAACAGCGCCAGCGCCGCCGGCGGATTCCACAATGTGAATCCGAACGGCGTCTGCGGATCGATATTGCTGATCCAATCGGATGCGACATAGACCACGATGAAGACGGCGAGCCGCGCCGCCGCACCGCTCAACCCCGCCCCGGACAAGCCGGCAAGCCGCAAAATTCGTGCCTGTAATTCCATCGCGCAAAGCTATGCGCGCGAGGGCGCATAAGCAACCCGGCCGTCCCGCACGACCGGTCGGGGACCGAACGAATAAGTGTGCTTCCGTATGGCGTTGCGGGGCGTCCGCCCCCTAGACATTCGATATGCGCTTCGCTTGCTTCGATCCGGCGGACAATAACGACGCGGGTTGCGACTGTTCGTTTTGCGACGATCCACCGCAAAATCGTCCCGCCGTGCCGCGCCGCACCGCCCTCGCCGGAATCGGCGCGGCCTTCGCCGCGTTGACGTTCGCACCTTCCATCGCCGAAGCGGCGCCCATGCGCTTGCCCGTGACGCGCGGGCTTTCCTTCGTCAACGTCAACACCAACGAATCTTGGAACGGCGTCTATTGGCGCAACGGCAAGGTCGACGACGCGGCCGCCAAGGCGATCGCGCGCATTTTGCGCGACCATCGCACGGGGGCCCATGCGCGCGTCAACGTGCCGCTGCTCGATGCGCTATGGCGCGTGAGCAATCGCCTGGATGCGGACGAGCCGTGGCGCATCCTGTCCGCCTATCGCACCGTGCGCTCGCAAAACCAGATTCGCCGCGTCGAAAAAACCGCCGCGCGCCATTCGATGCATACCGAAGGCCGCGCGGTCGATGTGACGATGTTCGGCCGTTCGCCCAACGCCATCGCCGCCGTCGCGCGGCGCGAGAAGATCGGCGGCATCGGCAATTACGGCAAGCGCGGCTTCGTCCATCTCGATACGGGCCCGTACCGCACATGGCGACGGTGACGCCGATGTTCCTACGCGATCTGAAAACCCGGGAAGCGGCGACCGTCGCGGGCCTCGTGCTTTTCGTCGCGTTTTTTCTGGGCGCCATCTGGTTGCGCCAGCCCGATCGCGACGTGAATGTCGAAGTGCGCGAGATCGGCACCTTCGCCGCCAAGGCGCGCGATTGCGGCGTGCCCGAACGCGCGATCGGCAAGTTCGTCGAAAAGCGGCTGCGCGACGTGCGCGAGCGCAATCCGGGCCTGGGCACGTCCGAACTCGTCGCCATGCTGCTCGAACCCGTCAGGACGAGCGATCGCAATACGCCCTCGCGCGGCGATTGCGATCGCGTCCAGTCGGTCGTCGGCGGTACGACCTAAAGCGCCGCGCGCACCCGGTCGGGCGTGAACGGCAAGGCGGCAAGCCGCTTGCCGGTCAACGCGCGCACTGCGTTCGAGATCGCCGGTGCGATCGTGCCAAGCCCGAGTTCGCCCACGGGAAGCGGAATTTCTCCGCTACGGATGATGTTGATCTCGATCTTCGGCAAACGCGACACGCGCAGCACTTCGTAATCCGACAGGTTCTGCTGCTGCACGGCACCGTTCTTGAACGTGATGCGCTCCGACAACGCCGCCGACAAGCCCCAGACGAGCGAACCTTCGACCTGCTGGCGGATATTGCGCGGCTGGATCGGCAGACCGACATCGGCCGCACACCAAACATTGCGCACGGCGATGTTCCCGCGCGCGCGGTCGAGGCCGATTTCGACGATCGTCACCGCGATGGACTCGCCCAATTGCGGCACGCCCAAACGCGACAGCGCGACGCCGTAACCGGTATCGCCGCGCGGCGCTTTGGGCCAGCCGGCCATATCGGCCGCCACTTCGACCGCCGTGCGCGCGCGCCGATCCTTCAGCAGCTTCATGCGATAGGCGACGGGATCCTCGCCCGCGAGCGCCGCGAGTTCGTCGATCATCGCTTCGATGGCGAAAGCGTTGGGCCCCGCCCCGATGCCGCGCCATGCCGCCGAGCGCACGCCCGGCGCTTCGTAGACATGCTCGGCCAGATGCGATGCGACGTCGTAAAGCGGCACGTCGGCATGCGCCATGACGATGTGATCCACGCCGTTCTGCGCGTCGAGGCGCGGCTGACCGTAGACTTGCGTCACCACCAAATCGGCCGCGATGCGATGGCGCCAGCCCGCGATCTTGCCGCCCGCGTCCAGGCCGATATCGATCTTATGCGCCGTCATCGGCCGGCAATGCGCGTTGGCGACGTCGTCCTCGCGCGTCGACATCAACTTGACCGGCTTGCCGACCGCCTTGGACACCTCGATCGCTTCGACGACGTATTCGATCTGGGCGCGCCGGCCGAAGCCGCCGCCCATCGGCATCATGTTGACCTTGACCTTTTCGGGCGCCACGCCCGCGGCCTTGGCCGCGTCGTCGCGCGCGCGCGACGGCCATTGCGTGCCCGTCCACACCTCCACGCCGTCGGCGGTGACCGAGGCCACACAAGTCAGCGGCTCCATCTGCGCGTGATAGACGTAGTCGGTCGTGAATTCGCCCGACACGACGCGCGCGGCCCCTTGCAGCGCCGCGTTGGCATCGCCCGACCGGCGGCCGACGACGACTTTCTGCCCGGCGGGATCGCGCACATGGGCGAGATACATCTCTCGCCCGCGATCGGAATCGAAATCCGATCCCGGTGCGCGCGACCAGTCGACTTTAAGATCGGCGCGCGCGGCCAGAACGGTTTCGATCTTGTCGCCGACGACCGCGACACCTTGGGCCAGCGGCACGACCGCGACGATCCCGGGACGGCGCATGAGGTCGGCGCCGTTATGCCCTTGCGGGGCCGCGCCCATCACCGGCGAGCGCGCCAGCGTGGCGTAGAGCATGCCGGGCACTTGCACGTCGATCGCATAGACCGCCTTGCCGGTCGATTTCGCGGGCACGTCCCAGCGGCGGACGTCGCGCCCGATCAACCGGAAATCGGCGGGCTTCTTCAGCATGTCCGGGCGGATTTCCGGCAATTGCGCCGGCATTTGCGCGAAGGCCGCGATCTCGCCGTAGCTCATTCGCCGATTGCTCGCCTTGTGGACGACCGCACTTGGTTCGGTCGATAGCTCGCCAGCCGGCACGTTCCAGCGCTGGGCGGCGGCGTCGATCAACACGCGGCGCGCTTGCGCGCCCGCCGTGCGGATCGCCATCCAGTAGCCGCGCGTCGTCAAACTGCCGACGACGAATTGCGCGCGGAAGATCGGATGGTCGTAAGCGGCGGCGACCGGTGCGGTCTCCACCACGACTTTCGCCCAATCGGCGTCGAGTTCTTCGGCGATGATCAGCGGCAGCGCCGTATTGGTCGCCTGCCCCATCTCGGGGGCCGGGGCGGCGATGCGGATCGTACCGTCGGTGCCGATCGAGATATAGGCGTTGAGGCGCGCAAGCGCGCCCTGCCCCATAACATCGCCCGCTTCGACCAGGGCGAAGGCGAAGGCGAGCCCCGCCGAACCCTTCAAAAAGCCGCGCCGGCCGATGCCGGCGGCTTGCGTCGCGTTCTTGGTCATGGCGCTTACCTCCCGCCCGCGGCGCGTTCGACGGCCGCGACGATCTGGGCATAGCTGCCGCAGCGGCAGATATTGCCGTCCATGTGTTCGACGATCTGCTCGCGCGTCGGCTTGGGCGTTTTCGCCAGCAACCCCGCCGCCTGCATGATCTGGCCCGATTGGCAGTAACCGCATTGCGGCGCCTGCTCGGCGATCCAGGCTTGTACCAAGCGGTTATTCTCCCCGCCCGGCAGACCTTCGATCGTCGTCACGCGCTTGCCTTCGGCTTGCGACAGCGGCGTCACGCAAGCGCGGATCGGCGCGCCGTCGAGATGAACGGTGCACGCACCGCACGCGGCCACGCCGCAGCCGTATTTCGTGCCGGTCAATTTCAGGTGTTCGCGCAACACCCACAATAAGGGCGTATCGGGTGCCGCATCGATTTGCCGCACCTGTCCATTGACGTTCAAATTCGCCATGTTCGAGCCTCCCGGGGGGTTATTCGTCGTTTTCCGACTTTATACTTTAGGTTTTTGTCGCCGACCAGCTTGTCGCTTGCCCTTCTTTGCCCGCGACCGAATAAAGCGCGCCGGGCGCGTTGCGGGTTTTCTGGAATTCCGCCAGCGTTTGGCCGCGCATCGCCGCGTAGATATGCAAATTCGACACGCCGACGACGGCGCCGAGCTTCTCCAGCATGAAGAAAATCACGCCATACTGGATCATGCCGCGCCAGTCCCGGCGCCGGATCAGATCGCGCTCGATTTCGGTGAGCTTCGCCGCTTCGAATTCGGTTTCGGGCTCGGCCAGGAAGCGCTTGCGCGCAGCGGGCTCGATCAGGCCGTGTAGAAACTTGTTGATGCGATAGGCCTTCACGCTGCGTTCATGCGTGAACGGATAGGTCCCGTGCAGCTTTTCGATCCCGTCGAATTGCCGGGCGATATGCGCGCGCTGGCGTTCGGCCTGCGCCGCATCGGGCGGCACGTCGTCGACATCGTAGATCGCGGTCGCAATACCGGTCATCGACGGCAGGTAATAGCTTTCATGGCTTTTGCGCACCGATGCCGGCAGCGCGCCGCGCATCACCAGCCACATGATCACTTCCGCCCCTTCGAACCCGCCCAACGTGGCGAGTTCGGCGATGGTCATGCCGGCGATGCGTTCCGGGTCGCGCTCGAACAGATCGAGGAAGCGGCGGTCCCATTCGGTGTTGTTGAAGCCCGCACGCTCGCCATGCACCTGATGCGACAAGCCGCCGGTCGCGACGACGGCGACCGAGATGTCCGCGGGGTAGCTTTCGATCGCGCGGCGCAACGCCTTGCCGAGCTTGAAGCAGCGCGCCCCCGACGGGACCGGCGCTTGCAGCACGCCGATCTGCAACGGCACGATGGGCACGGGCCAGGCGGGCTTGTGCTCCATCATCATGCACATCGGCGAGAACACGCCGTGGTCGATCGGCTTGTCCTGGAAGAAGGACATGTCGAATTCGTCTGCGACCAGCGACGCGCCGATATGGCGCGCAAGTTCCGGGTGGCCCGGCAGCGGCGGCAGATCGCGCGCGCCGCCGCCTTCGTCGGCCACGCGCCATTCCGGCCCGATGCCCAGCGCGAAGGCCGAATAATGATCGAAGAAGAACGACGTGATGTGATCGTTGTAGATCACGACCAGCGCGTCGGGCTTCTTCGCCTCGATCCAGGCTTTCAGCGGCGCGAAATCCTTGAAGATCGGCGCCCAGACCGGATCGGATGCTTTGTCCTTGTCGAAGGCGAAGCCGATCGTCGGCGTGTGCGACGCGGCCAAGCCGCCGATGATCCGCGCCATGACGCCCTACCCTTGCTTCGCGGCCGCGCGCGCGTAGCGCTCATGCGCGTCGGCGATGGCGCGGGCGAAATCGCCGTTCGCTCCCGCCTCGTCCAGCATCTTGCCCGCTTCGCGCATTTCGGCGGCGCGCCGGATGCCGTGGCGTTTCACGCGCAGCGGCATGTAGTCGATGATCTTCGCCCAATCCATGCCGGGATAGGATGCCGACAGGCTTGCCAGCACCGCGGGCCACACGCCGGTCGCTTCGGTCGCGGCTTTGAGGTCGACCATGATCGCCTCCATCCCCTTGATGACGATGGAACGGCAAAGCTTGGTCGCCGACGCCACGCCGATCTTCTCGGCGACCGCGTCGATCTTCATGCCGAAGGGATTGAGCATCTCGGCGACGATCTTCGCCTTCGTGCCGCCCGCCAGGATCGGCACCGCGATGCCCGGCCCCGCGACCGGCGCCATGACCGCGAATTCGACGAAGCCCGCCGCGTCGCGCTGCAACGCGTCGGCGACTTGGCCCTTAGTCGTGGGCGAGATCGAATTCAGATCGACATAGATCTGATCAGGTGTGAGCGCATTGGCGCATTGGCGCGCGGCATCGACCGCGCGATCGGCGGTGACGGCCGAGATCACGAGCGACGCATCGCGGCACGCTTCGACATGCGAGCAGCAAACGGCAACGCCCGTTTCCGCCGCGAGGGACTTGAGGCCGGGGCCTTTCGCCGCATCGTCGAACAACAAATCATGCGCGCGCACGGCAACGCCTTGTTGCGCGGCAAGCTGTTTGCCGAACAACTGCCCGACTTCGCCGAAGCCGATAAAGGCGACGGTGAGGGTCATCGGTCCTCCGCCTCGTTCCACGGACGATAGACGAGGCCCGCATCGGCCAGCGGCTTGCGCATCGAATAGAGATCGAGGCCGAGCACGCCCGAAGCGAGTTTCGCGCGCTTGTCGGTTTCGTTGGCGAGCCGCGCCTCGCCCGCTTTCAGCGTCGCGTCGATTTCGCGCTTCGGGACCACCAGCACGCCATCGTCGTCCGCGACGATCGCATCGCCGGGATTCACCAGCGCGCCCGCGCACACGACCGGCACGTTGACCGAGCCCAGCGTCGCCTTGACCGTGCCTTTGGACGAAATCGCGCGCGTCCAAACCGGAAAGCCCATTTCGTTGAGCGTGGCGACGTCGCGCACGCCCGCGTCGATCACGAGCCCCACCACGCCGCGCGCTTTGGCCGAGGTCGCGAGCAGATCGCCGAACATGCCGTCGGTGTTGTCGGCGGTGACGCCGACCACCAGCACGTCGCCCGGCCCGCATTGCTCGATGGCCACGTGAATCATCCAGTTATCGCCGGGCTGCGCCAGCACGGTGACGGCCGAACCCGCGACGGCCGAGCCCGGATTGATGGGCCGCATATAAGGCTTCATCAAACCCGAACGCCCCATCGCTTCGTGCGCGGTGGAAACGCCCAGTACCGCAAGGCGGGCAAGCTTGTCGGCGGGCACGCGCGGCACGCCGGTGACGACGACGGGTTTCATCAGGCCAGCTCCTCGACCACGTCCGGGAAAATGCGCTGATAGGCTTCGGCATAGGTCATCGGCTTGCCCGAGTTGCGGCTGCCTTGCACGCCGCGGTTCAGCGCCACGCGGGTGTAATATTCCCAAAGATGCTTCTGCGCGGCGAGGATTTCGAAAGCTTGGCGCTTCGTCTCCCACACTTCGTCGATCTTGAGAAGCACATTGGGCTTGTAGTTGCACTGTTCGGGCTGGTGCGGCTCGAACAGGAACACCGGCGGCGCCAAATAGCTGCGCGACGGATCGGGCTTGTGGCCGGCGGCCTGCGCGATGATGCGCGCCTCCTGCGCCACATGCGCCGCGTGCGGATGATCGAAATTATAGGGATCTTCGAGCGCGTGGGTCAGCACGAAGCTCGGCTTCACCTCGCGGTAGATATCGACGAGCCGATCGAGCATCGCGTCGGTCGTGCGCAGCGGATAATCGCCCGCGTCGAAAAACTCGATCTCCGCGCCCAGCAGCTTGGCCGCGCGCTCGGATTCTTCGTGGCGTTGCGCCTTCACGTCCTTGATGTCCACGCCCGCTTTCTTCCACGCCCATTGGCTTTCGCCGCGCTCGCCATAGGCGAAGCAAACGATCTTCATCCGATAGCCGCGCTTGGCGTGCAGCGCGATCGCCCCGCCCGCGCGCCAGACGAAATCGCCCGGATGGGCGGACACGACGAGACCCGATTTCTGCGTGGACATAGTTCGTCTCCGATGCTGCGCCGTCGGCGGCAAGCGGCGGCGTTTCTCCCTTGCGTTGGGAAAAACTTATCCGAGCCGCGCATGCGTGAAGCAAATGCGTACTTCGCGCGGTTTAATGAATCCGATGCATCTAGGCGGCTTTGCGCCGTTTGCCCGAGAGTTCGCGCACGATCAAACGGCGCAAATCGGCCGCCGGCTGCGACAACGGCGTGGCGCGTTTCGACACGATGCCGATCTGCCGGTTGACGCTGGGATTACGTAGCTCGACCACGCGCAGCGCCGAGATATCGGTCGAATCCAGCGACAGGCGCGGCACGACCGCCATCGCCACGCCCGAGCGCACCATGCCGATCGCCGTGCCGATATGCTGCACCTCGTAGCGCCAATTGACGTTCTCGCGCCGGCTGCCCAGCGCGTCGTCGATCATCATGCGGTTGCCGGTCTGGGTCGAAATGCGCACCAGCGGCTGCTCGGCGATGTCGGCCCACGACGCGACGCTCCGCTCGGCCGGCCACGCCTTTTTGTGGCAGAGCAGCACGAACGGATCGCGCGCCAGCGTTTGAATCTCGAAATCCCAGCGATGCGCGGAGACGAGCGTAACGGCGAATTCGACCGTGCCGTTCTGCACGAGCTCCGCGATTTCCGTCGCCGCATTGTCGTGGATGCGCAGCAAGGTTTCGGGATGCGCCTGGCGGAACAACGGCAACACGCGCGGCATGAAGCCCGCGGCGATCGTCGGCAAACACGCGATCGACAGCCGTTCCTGGCGCACGCGCGCGAGGCCGCGCAAATCCTCCAGCGACGCGCCCAAATCGTCGATCATCGATTTGACGCGCGGCAGCAATTGCAACCCGGCCGAAGTCAAGGACACCTCGCGCGTCGTGCGCGCCAACAGGCGCACGCCCAGATCGTCCTCGATCTTGCGGATTCGATGGCTCAGCGCCGTTTGCGACAAATTCAGATGCGCCGCCGCCTTCTGGAAACTGCCGCGTTCGGCGATCGCCACGAAGGCGTGAAGGCCCAGAAAATCGATCCGCATGGCGTGTTTCTTCCCGGAATTCCCAAATTGGGATAATGATGCATGAAATTCATATAACCAGCAAATCAATCCATTTTGGGAAATCGAGCCCGCCCCTTAGACAAACCTCAACCAGAATCTCGGGACGACGCCATGGCGCCGCGCGCGCAAATCGTATTTCTGCCGGGCCTGCTTTGCGATGCGCGCGTTTTCGCGGCGCAGATTCGCGCCTTGGCGCCGTTCGCCGACACCAAAGTCGCCGACTTCGACAACGCCGCGTCGATCACCGAAATGGGCGAGATCGCGTTGGCCGCGTTCGACGACCCGGTCACGATCGTCGGCTTCTCGATGGGCGGGCGCGCCGCGCTGGAAGCCGTACGCTTGGCGCCGCAACGCGTCGAACGTCTGGTGCTGATGGATACCGGCGCCCATCCCGGCAGCGACAAGGAAATGCCGGGGCGTTTGGCGGTGATCGATCTTGCCCACAAGGAAGGCATGAAGGCGCTGGCCGCCAAATGGCTGCCGCCGATGCTGCATCCGGCGCGCGAGACCGATCCCGCCTTGATCGCGCCGCTGACCGACATGGTGCTGGGCATGACGCCCGAGATTCACGAGCGCCAGATCCGCGCACTGATGGGCCGGCCCGATGCACGGACGCTGCTGCCCAAGATCGCCTGCCCCACGCTCGTCATGGTCGGCCGTCAGGATCGCTGGGCGACGCTCGAACAACACGAAGCGCTTGTCGCCGCCATTCCGGGTTCGCGCCTTGCCGTGATCGAGGACGCGGGGCATTTCGCTTGTTTCGAGCGCCCGGAGGCGGTCAACAAGGCGCTGCTTGGGTTTTTAGGTTTCGCATGACCGCCGACCGCATTCCCGATACGCCGTTGTTCGACCGTGCGCGCCAAAGCGGCGGCTACGCGCTCAACAAGGCGACGAAGGATCTGCGCATCCCCGAAAAGCGCGAGGCGTATCGGCGCGATCCGGCGGCGTATCTCGATTCCTATGGCGTGCCCGAGGACGCCAAGCGCGCCGCCTTGGCACGCGACTGGCGCGAGATGGTCCGCTTGGGCGCCAACGTTTTTTATATTCTGAAGCTCGGCGCCATCCAGCCTGCGACGATGACCGAAATCGGCGCGCATCAAGCCGGGATCGAGCATGCGACGTTCCTGCGCGATCGCTTGGGGAAACGCTGATGGCCAAGCTGATCGGCGGATTGGGCTGTTCGCATGTCCCTTCGATCGCGATGGCGATCGATCGAGGGATCGCCGATACGCCCGATTGGAAGCCCTTCTTCGACGGCACCGTGCCGGGCCGCGAATGGATCGAGGCCAACCGACCCGACGTCGCCATCGTGATCTTCAACGATCACGGCAACGCCTTCTTCCTCGATCGCATGCCGACCTTCGCGGTCGGCTGTGCGGCGAATTATCCCCTCGCCGACGAAGGCTGGGGGCCGCGCGCGCGGCCCGCCTTTCAGGGCCATCCGGCATTCGGCTGGCATCTGGTCGATCGGCTGGTCGAAAACAACTTCGATCCCGAGATCGTCCAGGAAGTGGAAGTCGATCACGGCTT
The DNA here is from genome assembly GCA_965228135.1 of Tagaea sp. Lineage (GTDB taxonomy): Bacteria > Pseudomonadota > Alphaproteobacteria > CACIAM-22H2 > CACIAM-22H2 > Tagaea. Next base: position 340,113 of record OZ245798.1, on the reverse strand, counting down.
ACAGGTGCCGCTGGAGCTGTTCTGGGGGCGCCCGGAAGCCGCTTGGCCGGTCAAGGTCGTGCCGATCTTCGTCAATGTTATTCAGTATCCGATCCCGCTGCCGTCGCGCTGTTACGCATTGGGCAAAGCCTTGCGCGCGGCGATCGACGCGTTTCCCGGCGACGAACGTTACGTCGTGCTGGGCACGGGCGGGCTGTCGCATCAATTGCAGGGGGCGCGCGCCGGTTTCATCAACCGCGACGCCGACAAAGCCTTCCTGCGCGATATCGCCGCCGCCCCGGACCGGCTGGTGAAGATGAGCCGCGAGGATTACGTCCGGGAATTCGGCAGCGAAGGCGCCGAGTTGATCATGTGGCTGGTCATGCGGGGCGCTATGGACGCCCAAGTCGCGGTCCGCCACACTCACTATTTCGCGCCCGCTTCGATGACCGGCGTTGGTATGCTGGTGCTTGAAAACCAACCCAATCAATAATCCCACAGGAGGAATCCCCATGTTGAGACGTACGATCCTTCGCGGCGCCCTCGCCGCCGCCACGCTGGCGAGCGCCAGCTTCGGCGCCATGGCGCAGGAGCCGATCCGCATCGGCCTGATCCTGCCGCTGACCGGCCCGTTCTCGACGACCGGCAAGCAGATTTCGGCCGCCGCCAATCTCTACGTCGCGCAGCAGAACGGCATGGTCGCCGGCCGCAAGGTCGAATTGCTGATCCGCGACGACACCGGCACCGCCGACGTCACGCGCCGCATCGCGCAGGAATTGATCGTCAACAACAAGGTGACGGCGATCGCCGGCTTCGGCTTGACGCCGCTCGCCCTGGCGACCGCACCGCTCGCCACGCAAGCCAAGACGCCGATGGTCGTCATGGCCGCGGCGACCGGCATCATCACCGAGCGTTCGCCCTTCATCATCCGCTCGGGTCAGGTCGTGCCGCAGATCGCCTATCCGTTCGGCACCTGGGTCGCCGAACAAGGCATGAAGAAGGTCGTGACGATCGTCTCGGATTACGGTCCGGGCCACGACGTGGAGACGTTCTTCTCCGACGCGTTCAAGAAGGCCGGCGGCAACGTCGAAAACATCCGCGTGCCGCTCGCCAATCCGGACTTCTCGCCGTTCCTCCAGCGCGTGGCGGATGCCAAGCCCGACGCGCTGCTGGTCTTCGTGCCGTCGGGCGTTGGTTCGCAGTTCATGAAGCAATTCGTGGAACGCGGCCTCGACAAATCGGGCATCAAGCTGATCGGCACGGGCGACGTGACCGACGACGACATCCTGAACCCGATGGGCGATGCGGCGTTGGGCGTCATCACCGCGCACCATTATTCGGCCGCGCATAACTCGCCCACGAACAAGGCGTTCGTCGAAGCCTTCGGCAAGGCCAATGGCGGCCTGCGCCCGAACTTCATGGCCGTCGGCGGCTATGACGGCATGCATGTGCTGTTCGAAGGCCTCAAGAAGACCAACGGCGAAGGCGGCGAAAAGCTGGTCGACGCGATGAAGGGCCTCGCTTGGGAAAGCCCGCGCGGGCCGATCTCGATCGATCCCGAAACGCGCGAGATCGTGCAGAACGTCTATATCCGCCGCGTCGAGCGCGTCGGTGGCGAGCTCTATAACGTCGAGTTCGCGACGATCCCGAACGTCAAGGATCCGTCCAAGACGAAGTAAGCCCACCAAACGGCGGCGGTTCCTTCGCGGGGACCGCCGCCGTGTTTTTTCGCCGGAGTTCCCCCGCTTGACCATCCTGTTCGACGGCATCGCCTACGGCATGGTTCTGTTCGTCCTCGCATGCGGCTTGTCCGTGACGCTGGGGCTGATGAACTTCGTCAATCTGGCGCATGGCGCGTTCGCGATGGCCGGCGGCTACGCCGCGACGATTTTGATGAATCGCTGGGGCTGGCCGTTCGTCGCCACCCTGCCCTTCGCCTTCCTGGTGCCCGCCCTGATCGGCGTGGTGCTGGAACGCACGCTCTATCGCCGTCTTTACGACGCCTCGCATCTCGATCAGGTGCTGTTCACCATCGGCCTCGTCTTCATGGCGGTCGCGGGCACCGATTACCTGATGGGCTCGCAGCCGCAATTGATCCGCCTGCCCGAATGGCTCAGCGGCCGCTTCGAATTCCTCGGCATGCAGATCGGCCGCTATCGCCTGTTCATCGTCGTGGTGTGCAGCCTGTTGACCGTGGCGCTGCAACTCGTGCTGAACCGCACGCGTTTCGGCAGCCGCTTGCGCGCCGCCGTCGACGATCCGCGCGTGGCGCGCGGCCTCGGCATTCCGGTCGAGCGCGTGTTTATGGTCACCTTCGCGGCCGGTTCGGGCCTTGCGGGGCTGGGCGGCGCGCTCGGTGCCGAGCTGCTCGGCCTCGACCCGATCTTCCCGCTCAAATTCATGATCTACTTCCTGATCGTCGTGACGGTCGGCGGCACGACCGGGTTGATCGGCCCCTTCGTCGCCTCGCTGATCCTGGGCATCGCCGACGTCGCGGGGAAATATTTCGTGCCGGATCTCGGCGCCTTCATCATCTACACGGTCATGATCGTCGTGCTGGTTTTCCGCCCCCGCGGCCTTTTCGTGCGGTCCTGACATGCCGACGAAATCCGCCGTTTCCCGCCTTTCCACGCTCGGTCGCTGGCGTTTGCCGGAAATCCTGTTCTGGCTCGCCGCCGCCGCCAGCGTACCGTTGCTGACCGAATATCACCTCGTGCTGACCGAGATCGCGATCATCGCGCTGTTCGCGGTGTCGCTCGACCTGATCCTCGGCTATGCCGGCATCGCGTCGCTCGGCCACGCGGCGTTTTTCGGCGCGGGCGCCTATGCCGCCGGATTGTTCGCGATCCACGTGACCAACGACCCGCTGCTGGGCCTCGTCGCGGGTGCCGCCGTCGCGGCGGTTTTGGGATTCGCAACCAGCTTCCTTGTGTTGCGTGGCGCGGACCTCACCCGTTTGATGGTGACGCTGGGTGTCGCGCTGGTGCTGGGCGAAATCGCCAACAAGGCCGGCAAGATCACCGGCGGTGCCGATGGTTTGCAGGGCGTGTTCATGGCGCCCATCTTGGGCCGGTTCGAGTTCGATCTGTTCGGCCATGTCGGCTATGTCTACTGCCTCGTCGTGTTCTTCGTGCTGTTCGTCGTGGCGCGGCGCATCGTGGTGTCGCCTTTCGGCCTGTCGCTGCTGGCGATCCGCGACAATCCGCTGCGCGCGCGCGCGATCGGCATTCCGGTCAATGCGCGCCTGACGTCCGTCTACACGATCTCCGCCGCCATCGCCGGTGTCGCGGGTGCCTTGCTCGCGCAGACCGCGCAGTTCGTGTCGATCGACGTGCTCGCCTTCCATCGCTCGGCCGACGCGCTGCTGATGCTGGTGATCGGCGGGACGGGCTATCTCTATGGCGGTATCGTCGGCGCCGTGGCGTTCAAGGTGTTGCAGGAAATCCTGTCCGTCTGGACGCCGCAATACTGGACCTTCTGGATCGGCGCGATCCTGGTCGCGATCGTGCTGATCGGCCGCCAGCGCATCGGCAACGGCGTCATGGGTGTGTGGGCGCGCCTGCTGGGCAAAGGCGGTGCGGCATGAGCGCCGTTCTCGAAACCAACGCGCTGGTGAAGAAATTCGGCGGCATCACCGCCACGAACTCGGTGACGTTCGCGCTGGAAAAGGGCGCGCGCCACGCGTTGATCGGCCCCAATGGCGCGGGCAAGACGACGTTCATCAATCTGCTGACCGGCGTGCTGGAACCGACCGCCGGCCGCATCATGCTCGACGGCAAAGACATCACCAATGTGAAGGCCGAAGCCCGGGTGAAAATGGGTCTCGTGCGCACGTTCCAAATCAATCAGTTGTTCGCGGGCATGACGCCGTTGCAGGCGCTAGGCGTGGCCGTGTCCGAACGCCAAGGGCGCGGCAGCGATTGGTGGCGCGTCGTCGGCACGAAAGCGAGCGTCACCGACGAAATCGTCGAGGTCGCCGAGCGCTTCCGCCTGACCGACGTGCTGGAGGAACGCACGGGCAATCTCGCCTATGGCAAGCAACGTCTGTTGGAGATCGCGCTGGCCTTTGCGTGCCGCCCGCGCGTGTTGCTGCTGGACGAGCCGGCGGCCGGCGTGCCGGAAGCCGAGCGCGCCGAATTGCTCGAGACCATCGCGCGTCTGCCGGACGACGTGTCGATCCTGCTGATCGAGCACGACATGGATCTCGTCTTCTCCTTCGCGAAGAAGATCACCGTGCTGGTCGACGGTACGTTGTTCGCCGACGGCACGGTCGCGGAAATCTCCAACGATCCGCGCGTGCGCGCCGTCTATCTCGGCGAGGGCGAACATGGCTGAGCTTCTCGTCCTCAAATCCGTGTCGTCGGGCTATGGCCGCGCGAAAGTCGTCAACGGCATCGACCTGACGCTCAAGCAAGGGCGATCGCTCGCCGTGCTGGGCCGCAACGGCACGGGCAAGACGACGCTGCTCAACACCATCATCGGCGTCACGCGCCATCTGGGCGGCAGCATCGAATTCGAAGGCCGCGATATCACGCGCCTCGCCCCCGAAACGCGCGCGACATCCGGAATCGGCTGGGTTCCGCAGGAGCGCAACATCTTCCGCTCGCTGACGGTCGAGGAAAACCTGACCGCCGTCGCGTTGCCTGGGCCCTGGGACACGGGCCGCGTCTACGCGATGTTCCCGCGTCTGGCGGAGCGCAAACGCAATCTCGGCAACCAGCTTTCGGGCGGCGAGCAGCAGATGCTGGCGATCGGCCGCGCGCTGATGCTCAATCCGCGCCTGATCCTGCTCGACGAACCGACCGAGGGCCTCGCCCCCATCATCGTCGACGAATTGATGGCGGCGCTGAAGCGCATCATCCGCGAGGAAGGCTTGGCGGCGGTCGTCGTCGAGCAGCACGCGCAAAAGATCCTGAAGCTGACCGACGATTCCATAATCCTCGATCGCGGCAGCGTGGTACATGCCGCCCCCAGCCGCGACCTTCTCGACGACCCCGCACCGCTCGAGTTGCATCTCGGCGTCGCGGGCAAACACTGATCCCCAAAACGGAGACCATCATGGCCAAGAAACCGCCTTTCCGCGCCGATCAGGTCGGCTCGCTGTTGCGCAGCGCCCCCTTGAAGGAAGCGCGCGACAAACACCACAAGGGCGAGATCGACGCCGCCGCGCTCAAGGCCGTCGAAGACGCCGAAATCAAGAAGCTGATCGCCAAGCAGGAAGCGGTGGGCTTGCAAGGCATCACCGACGGCGAGTTCCGCCGCGCCTATTGGCATTTCGACTTCCTCGAGGAACTGGACTCGGTCGAATCCGTCAACGCGGATTCCGGCATGAACTTCAAAGGCGGTGTCGGTATCGCCAAGGCGCTGAAAGTCACGGGCCGCGTGGGCTTCAATCCGAAGCACCCGATGCTCGACCATTTCCGCTTCCTCGCCGCCAACACGAAGAAGACGGCGAAGATGACGATCCCCGGCCCGTCGATGCTGCATTATCGCGGCGGCCGGAAGATGATCCATCCCGGCGTCTACGACGACATGGAGCGTTTCTACGACGACGTCGGCACCGCCTATAACAAGGCGATCCGCGCCTTCTACGACGCGGGCTGCCGCTATCTGCAGCTCGACGACATCTCCTTCGCCTATCTGTGCGATCCCGCCCAGCGCGAAATGCTGCGCTCGCGCGGCGACGATCCGGAAAAGCAGCCGGAGATCTACGCCGGCATGGTGCGCAAGGCACTGGCCGACAAGCCCGCGGACCTGACGATCACGATGCATTTGTGCCGCGGCAATTTCCGCTCGACCTTCATCGCCTCGGGCGGGTACGAGCCGGTCGCCGAAGTGCTGTTCAACCGCATGCCGGTCGACGGCTATTTCATGGAATGGGATACGGATCGCGCCGGCGGGTTCGAGCCGTTGCGCTTCCTGCCCAAGGGCAAGCATGTCGTGCTCGGCCTCGTCACGTCGAAGACGGGGTCGCTCGAAAAGGCCGACGACGTCAAGAAGCGCATCGACGAAGCGTCGAAATTCACGCCGAAGGATCAGCTTTGCCTGTCGCCGCAATGCGGCTTCGCCTCGACCGAGGAAGGCAACACGCTCGCCGAAGACGAGCAGTGGCGCAAAATGGAGATGATCGTCAACGTCGCCCGCGACGTCTGGGGCGACGTCTAAGAACGACCGGCGCCGGATGCGATCTCAGATCGCGTCCGGCCGCCAGCCGCTGTCGAGCGTCAACACCCCGCGCGCGCGGGAGACGCAAATGCATAGCTTGCGCCCGTGCGCTTTTTCCTCGGGCGACAAGAACACGTCGCGATGATCGATCTCGCCTTCGCAGGCGACAACATCCATCGCGCACAACCCGCATTCGCCCTTCCGGCAATCCGAAATCGCGTCGATCCCCGCGCCGCGCAGCGCGTCGAGCAGCGACGCGTCGGCCGGCACGTCGAACTCCAAATCGTGACTGGGCACGCGCACCTTGAAGGGCGCGGCCGCCATCCTTCCCGACGAGCCGAAGGTTTCCCAGCGCAGATCGGCCACGGGCAGTTTCGCCGCTTCCCAAGCGCCGCGCGCGGCTTCCAGCATCGGGATCGGCCCGCACAAGGCGGCGACCGTGCCCGGTTGCAGCTTGGCGAACGCGGCGGCGAAATCGATCTGTCCGCCGATACGAAGTTCCAGCCGATCGCCCAATGCCGCACGCAAAGTTTCCGCGAAGGCGAGATCGCGCTCGCTGCGCACGGCGTAGAGCATCCGCACATCGGCGCCGCGCTTGGCCAGCATTTGCGCCATGCCGACGAGCGGTGTGATGCCGATTCCACCCGCGATCAGCAGATAGGCTTCGCGCCCGAACTCGACCGCGAAGGCCGATTTGGGCTCGGTCGCGCGCAAGCGGTCGCCCGGCGCCAAGCGCCACATATAGGCCGAGCCGCCGCGCGACGGCGCCACGCGCTTGACCGCGATGCGGTAGCAATCGCCGCCCGGCAGGCCGACCAGCGAATAGGACCGCGTTTGCGGCGCATCACCGATTAACACGCCCACGTCGATATGGGCGCCCGGCGCGTAAGGCAGGATCGCGCCGTTCTCCGGCACGATCTCGAACTCGCGCACGTCGTGCGTCACGTCGCGAAAGCCGCGCACGCGCGCGTCGATCCATTTGGCGGCCTGGGCCATCGCAATGTCTCCTATTCGCTCGCCAAGCGGATCAAAGCGCCGCCTGGCACACGGTCCAAGGCCGCACGGCTGCGCACCGTCTGGGCGAAATTGCGCGCGGCGACACGCGAATGCTCGCGCATCAAGGCTTCGGCGCGGGAACCTTCGCGGCGCTCGATCGCCTCGAATACGCTGCGATGCTGTTCTTGCGCGACCAGCAGCACGCGGCGCGTCTCGGGGGTTTCGCCTTGCGTCTTCACGAAGGCGTTAGGCGAGGCGAAAGGCAGCGCGATCGCACGTTCCATTTGCCGGTCCAACGCCGCGTTGTCGGCCATGCGCGCGATGGCGCGATGGAAGGCGGCGTTGTGCTCGATATAGGCCTCGAACGCGTCGCGGCCTTCGGCGATGGCCGTCACCGCGTCGTCCAGCCGCAGCAGGCTTTCGCGCATCGATTGCAGCGCGATCGTGCCCGCCCCGCGCTCGGCCGCGAGCCGCGCCGCCAAACCTTCCAGCGTGCCGCGCACTTCGATCGCGTCGAGCACTTCGCGTTCGGTGAAGCCGCGCGCGGCGTAGCCGCCCGACGGGATCGCGTCGAGCAAGCCTTCCTCCGCCAGCGTCATCAACGCGGCGCGCACGGGCGTGCGCGACACGCCGATCTTTTCGACGATGGCGAGCTCCGAAAGGCGTTCGCCCGGCCGGATCTCGCCCGCCATCAGAAGTTCGCGCAGGGCCAGCTGGGCGCGGATCGTCTGCGACGTACCGCGATCTTCGGTTTTCGATGCGAGCGAAGCGGCCATGGCGCCTACTCCGCCGCCGCGGCGACGCGCGGGCGCTCGGCGGCGATCATCTTGTCGATCAAGCGGCGCGCCCACATCGAGCCCGCGTCGATATTGATGTTGTAGAAGATCTTGTCCGGGTTCTCGGCGATGGCGATCTGCTGGGCTTCCAGCACCAACTCGTCCTCGCGGAAGATCGAGGCGACGCCGTCGCAAATCTGCGTCGTCAGCGCCTGTTCGTCGCGCCGGTAATTGCGCGCGAAGGCCCAGAAATAATGGCAGGTGCCGCCGGTTTCGGGCGTGATCGTGTTGAGCACGCGGCCTTCCACGCCTTGCGAGCGGACGCCCTGCGGCGCCCCCGTCCCGGCCACGGCCACGCCCACGTCGATCACCACGGTCGCGGGCGCTTCGAAGCGGATGATCTGCCAGCGATCGACGTTGCCGGGCTTGCCGAGCTGGGCGCGCCAGAACGGCGGCGGCTCGATATCCTCCATCCAGCGCGTGACGGTCGCCGTGCGCTCGCCATGCGTCACGTCGAACGGCGTTTCGGCGACGGCGGCGTTGCCGATCGAGGAGCCATGCACGAAGGTCTCGTGCGTCAAATCCATCAGATTGTCGATCACCAGACGGTAATCGCATTTGGCGTGGATCAGGCGGCCATCGCCCGTCCAGCCCGGATCGAGGTTCCAATGCAGATCGGGGATCTTCGCGGGATCGGCCAAAGCCGGATCGCCGGGCCAGATCCACACGAAACGATGCTTCTCCGCGACCGGATAGGCGCGCACGCAAGCCGACGGGTTGATCGTCTCCTGCGAGGGCATATGCGTGCAGCGGCCGTTCGGATCGAAGACCAAGCCGTGATAGGCGCATACGACCTCGTCGCCGCGCAGATGGCCGCGCGACAGCGGCACGAGGCGGTGCCAGCACGCATCGGCCAGCGCCACGGGCTTGCCGTCTTGGGTGCGATAAAGCACGAGCCGCCGGTCGCAGATCGTGCGCGCCAGCAGGCTGCGCTTGACCTCGACATCCCAGGCGGCGGCGTACCAGGCGTTCAGCGGGTAAGCGGGGGCATCCATCCCTGAATTCCTTATGTATACATGATTGACGCCAAAATACCCGTTTAGGCGCAAATCCGCAAGGCCGAGGCGCAGAAACGCCCCGGTTATCGGATTCTATGTATACCGGATAGGGTTAGAAATCCTCGTCCCACTCGCTGGCCTTGGCGGCGGCACTCTGTGCGGGCTTGGCCGTCGGGGGGGATTTGGGCGCCGGTGCGTCGAACGGCACACCCTCGCTCGGCGCGTTCGCATCGGCGGTTTCGAAGCTTGCCACCACCTCGACCAAATGCGTCGCCTGATCGGCAAGCGACGCGGCCGAGGCCGAGCTTTCCTCGACCAGCGCCGCATTCTGCTGGGTCGCGGCGTCGAGATCGCTCAGCGCCTTGTTGATCTCGGCGATCGAGCGCGATTGCTCGCGGCTGCCGGCCGCGATTTCGGGCGCGATCTCGGCGACCTTGCGCACGATATCGATGATGTTCGACAGCGCGTCGCCCGCCGCCCCGGCGAGCTGCACGCCTTGGGCGACCTCGCGCGAGCTTTCGCCGATCAGGTCGCGGATCTGCTGCGAGGCTTGGCGCGAACGATCCGCGAGCGAGCGAACTTCCTGCGCCACGACCGCGAAGCCCTTGCCGCTTTCGCCCGCACGCGCCGCTTCGACCGCGGCGTTGAGGGCGAGCAGCTTGGTCTGGAAGGAAATCTCCTCCATCACCTGGATGATGGCGCCGATGCGCGCGGACGAAGTTTCGATGCCCGACATGGCGCCGGTGACGCTGGTCATCGCCTGCCCGCCGGTTTCCGCGCGCGCCAGCGCGTCGGCCGCCAGTTTGCGGGCGAGTTCGGAATTCTGCGCGTTGGTCGAGACGGTCGCCGCGATCTCGCCCATCGTCGCCACGGTTTCCTGCAAGGCCGAGGCCTGGCGCTCGGTGCGCGTGGCGAGGTCGGCGCTGCCTTGCGAAATTTCGCTGGCCGCCGCGCGGATGGCGCCGACCGATTCCTTCACCTCGGTCGCCGTGCGCCACATGCGCAGCAGCGTCTCGGTTTCCTTGGCTTGCAGCTTGCGCTGCTCGATGGAATTGCCGCGCAGCACTTCGACGGCGCGCATCAAGCCGCCGATCTCGTCGCCGCGCTCCGTGCCTTCGACCGCATCGTCGAGCTCGCCCGCCGCGATACGCGACGTCGTCTTCTCGGCGACGCCGATATCGCGCGACACGCGCAGCACGCCCAGCAGCATCGCCAGCATGATCAGCAACGCCGGCACGGCCGTCATGCCGATCATCATCCAAAACTGCTGCGTCGATTGCTTCAATCGCTTGGCGAGGATTACATCCAGCAGACCGGAGAGGTTCGACCAGCTCTCCAAAATCGCATCGAGCGCTTGGTCGAACTCCTCGACGGCCTGGATGGCGCCCGGCGGATTGGCCAGCGCCTCCAGCATCGAACGCTCGGTCCGCTCCATGCGCTGATGCAGCCGGCGCGCATCGGGCAAACGCTGGCCCCAGCCGCGATCGTGCTTATCGAACCCGATCGCGCGCTGGATATTGCGCAGCTGACGCGCCTTCGTTTCCTGATTGACGCCGATCTGCTGCTGAAGCGTCTGCAACTGCTCCTGCAGACCTTCGGCCGTTACGCTCTTGCCGGACAGCGTCTCATCGAACAGGAACAGACGGCCCATCAGATAGGCATAGCCGCGCAGCATGCTGGGAAACACGTCGAACTGGTTGGTCAGCATCAGCACGACGTCGGTTTCGGTATCGCCCAGAATATTGAACGCGTCGGCCGAGGCGTAGGCGAGCGCGATGAACTGGCCGAACGCCGATTCCTGAATCTCCAGCACTTGCGCCGCCGTCAGTTCCGGCGACGGCCGCAGCGCCAGCACCTGTTCGACCGTCGGCCGCAAAGCCGGCACCTCGACGGCCATGCCGAATTCTTCGCGCATCCGTTTGCGCGTCGCTTCGACCTCCGTCAGCGCCTTGGCGATACGTTCCTTGCTTTGCGCCAGGCGATCGGCGTCGGCCTTGCCGCCCTGCGCGGTGCTTTTGAGCATCTCCTCCTTATGGCGATAGAGCGAGGCGCCCAGCGCGCGGATCGGCAGGATCTCCGTGCCCGCGGCGGATACGCGTTCCACGTATTTGAGTTCCTCGTAACGATCCCAGGTGAACACGGCGAACAGACCCGTCGTGACGATCGCCGAAAGGACGATCAGGCCGGAGAGTTTGGTGGATATCCGCATGGGCCCGTCCTTAGGAAAGCGGTCCGAGGATTTTCGTCACGCGCGCTTCGAGCTGGTCCTGCGCCACCGGCTTGACCACATAGCCGTTGACGCCCGCCTGCACGACGGATTGCACCGTCCCGGAATCGTTGTTGCCCGTCACCATGATGACCGGCACGCGCTTCAGCACGGGGTGTGCGCGCATCATCTTCAGGAGCTCGAGCCCCGTGCCGTTCACCATGTTCATGTCCGAGATGACGAGGTTATAGGGCCGCTTGCCCAATTCCAGATATGCGGCCTTGCCGCTGTCGGCCTCGTCGATCGTCTCGAATCCCATCTTGCGCAAATAGGATCGGATCAGCGCGCGCATGCTCGCCTGATCGTCGACCACCAAAACCCGCAGCGTTCTCGCCGGTACGCTCATTTCCCCACTCCCGTTTTGCCCGCCGCCGCTTCCAGCAGCGCCCCCGCGATGCGCGGCAGCGCCAATTGGCGCGAAGCCGCCCCCTCTTCCATCGCCGCGCGCGGCATGCCGTAAACAACCGACGTCGCCTGGTCTTGCGCGATGGTGACGGCCCCAGCCGTCCGCATTTGCTTCAAGCCGTTGACGCCGTCGCGCCCCATGCCCGTCAACAGCGCCCCCGCCGCGCGCGGGCCGAATGCGGCCAGCGACGCGAACAACCGGTCGATCGACGGCAGATGCCCGCTTTCCTTCTCGCCATCGGCGACCCGGCAAACGGGCTTGCCGCCGGCGCCCTTCGTCACCTCGAAGCGCTTTTCGCCGCGCCCGATATAGACATGGCCCGGCTGGATCGGCATGCCGTCCTCCGCCTCGACCACTTTCAACGGCAACTGCCCGTCGAGGCGCGAAGCGAAGCGCGCCGTATAGGCGCCAGGCAAATGCTGCACGATCGCGATCCCCGGCGCATCGGGCGGGATCGCGGACAACACCTCGCCCAACGCTTCCACCCCGCCGGTCGAAGCGCCGAGCCCGATCACATCGAGCCCCGCATAGCGCGTGGGATCGGCCGCATCAGCGGATGCGGCGGCATGTGCCGGTTTGGGTGCGGGCGACAGACCGCGCACGCGCGCCTTGGCGGCCGCCGCGACCTTGTCGCAAATCTCGCGCTTCAAGGGCTCGATCGCCTCGGTCAGACGCTGCGTCGGCTTGGCGACGTAGTCGAACGCGCCCAATTCCAGCGCGCGCAAGGTCGTGTCCGCCCCTTCGCGCGTCAGGGTGGAGATCATCACGACCGGCATCGGGCGCAGGCGCATGATCTTCTCGAGGAACTCGATGCCGTTCATGCGCGGCATTTCGACGTCGAGGGTCAGCACGTCGGGCGACAATGCCTTGATCTTGTCGCGCGCGATGATCGGGTCGGGGGCCGTGCCCACCACCGTCAGACGCGGATCGGACGAAATGATCCCGGTCAACAATTCGCGCACCAAGGCGGAATCGTCGATGATCAAAACGCGGGCGGGTTTGTTTTCAGACTCTGACATAGGCACTCGCGGTTTCAAGACGTTCCAAGGGCAGCGAACCGCGCACCGTTTCGGAGTGGCCGAGGCAGAGGATACCCCCCGGCGACAAAAGATCGACAAGCCGGCGGACGACTTTGGCCTGATCGGCTGTCGAGAGATAGATCAGCATGTTGCGGCAGAAGATCGCGTCGAACGGGCCCTTCATGGGCCATTCGGCGCCGATCAGATTATGCCGCTTGAACGTGACCAGCTTGCGCGGGCGTTCGTCCAGGGCGAAGCGTTTGTCGGCCCCCTGCTTCAGATATTCGCGCGCGAAACGCGGCAGGCGGCCGACATCTTCGGGCGGATAGTTGGCGGCCGCCGCCGTTTCCAGCGCCGTATTGTCGATATCGGTCGCCAGCACGCGCGCGTCGACGTCGCGCCGCTGACCCAAGGCGCGCAGCAGCAGGATCGCCATCGAATACGGCTCCTGCCCGCCCGCGCACGCCGCCGACCACAGGCGGATGCGCTTGGCCCGCGCGTCCAGCAATTTCGCGAGATGCGCATCGAGCAATTTGAAGTGATGGATCTCGCGGAAAAAGCGCGAATGATTGGTCGTCAGCGCGTTGACGACGACATCCCATTCCGGATCCGATTGATCGGCCAGACGCGCGCGATAATCGGCGAAGGAGCCGAGCCCCAATTCGCGCAAGCGCGGCACGAGGCGCCGATAGATCAACGCGCGCTTCGTTTCCGGCAATTGCACGCCGGTGCGCGCGCGCATCGCGTCCGCGAAGAACGCGAGATCGGCGGGATCGGCCTGGGGCTCGGCAAGGAAAGCGGCTTGCGGACTCATGCCGGCGGGCCTTCGCTTTCCGCCGCCGCGTATTCGCCGTGCGGGAAGGTTTCCTCGACCAGACGATCGACGTCGGTCACGCCCAGAATGCGATCGGCCGCGAACACCACGCCCGCCATGAACGGGGTGGCGTCGCCGCCTTCGATCGACGGCATGGGGGCGCGATCGCCGTCGCGCGCGGCGACGATATCGGTGACGCTATCGACCAGCAGCCCGACCGATCGTCCTTCGTGGCCGCGCACGATGACCACGACATGGCGCGCGCCCGGATCGGTCGCCCCACGCCCCAATCGGGCGGCGACGTCGTAGATCGGCACGATCTCGCCGCGGATATTGACGATGCCGCGCACATAAGCCGGCGTGTGCGGCACTTGCGTGGGCTCGGTCCAGGTGCGGAACTCGATCACCCGGTCGATGGGAATGAGGAACGTCGTGCCGCCGATCTCGAAGCTGACGAACTGGCTTTCGTTCCCCGTATTCGCGGCCGCGTTTTCGCTTTCCTTGGCCATCGTTCCCGCCCTCATCCCTCCGCCGCCGCGCGCGGAATCCGGCGATTTCGCCCGTCCACCGCCGTCAGCGACGACAAATCCAAAATCAACGCCGGGCGCCCGTCGCCCAGGATCGTGGCGCCCGACACGCCGCGCACTTTACGATAATTGCGCTCCAGGCTTTTGACGACGACCGGCTCCTGCCCGATCAGATCGTCGACCTGGATCGCCACCGTCTCGCCGCCCGACGGCTTGACCAGAATGAGGATCGCGCGGGTCGGGTCGCTTTCCGCGTCCGCGACGCCGAATTCCGTCGCCAACGGCAGGATGCGCAAAATCTGCCCGCGCCAGGCGAGCATGGCACCGTGATCGTCCATGCGCACGATGGCCGACGCTTCGGGGCGCAGGCAATCGATGATCGCCGAAATGGGCACGAGATAATTCTGCCGCCCGACCAGCGTCACCATCGCGTCGAGAATGGCGAGCGACAGCGGCAAGGTCAGCGAGAAGGTCGTGCCTTCGCCCGGCCGCGAGGCGAGCGCCACGTTGCCGCCCATTTCCTCGATCACCTGGCGCACGGCGTCCATGCCGACACCGCGCCCGGAGACCGACGTGACTTGATCGGCGGTCGAGAAACCCGGCAGGAAGATCAGTTCGTCGATTTCCTGCTCGCTCAGCATCGTGCCGGGCGACACCAATTCGCGTTCGATCGCCTTGGCCAGAACGCGCTCGCGATTGATGCCTTTGCCGTCGTCGACCAGCTCGATCACGACTTGCGCGCCGCGCTGCTCGGCCGACAAGCGCAATAGCCCGACCGGGTCCTTGCCGGCCGCCGCACGCCCTTCGGCGTTCTCGATCCCATGGTCGATCGAATTGCGGATCAGATGGGTCAGCGGTTCGCTCAACCGCTCGACCACCGTCTTGTCGATCTCGGTATGGTCGCCGATGATCTCCAAGCGAATGCGCTTGCCGGTCGTCTTCTCCAAGTCGCGAACCAGCGCCCCGAAACGCGAGAACACGGCCTTCAGCGGCTGGGCGCGGATCGACGTCGCGGCATCCGCGACCTCGCGAATATGCTGGCCCATCTCGTCGAGGGCGCGGAATAGCGGGCGGTGCGCTTCGGGATCGAGGCCCGAGGCCTGACGCGCCAAAAATGCTTGTGTAATAATAAGTTCGCCGACCATGTTGCCAAGTCGCTCGAGCTTTGGCACGTCGACGCGAACGGTCGCCACCGGCTTGTCGCGCGGCTTTGCCGGTTCGGGCGCGGCGGCGGCTTGCTTCTTCGGCGCCGGCGCGGCCGTCGCGGCAGCGGAGGGTTTTTCGGGCTCGGGTTCCGGCGGCGGGGCTTCCGCCTCGAACTCGAACACCGCCAGATCGTCGATCATGTCGCGCACGTCGTCGAGATCGGCTTGCGGGGCGGCGGTTTCCAGCGTGCCGGTCCAGGACCAGACGCAAACCTGCGGATCGAGTTCGGCAAGCGGCGGCAATTGCCCCGCGATCTCGACCTGCAAATCGCCCAGCGCTTTCAGCACGCCCAAAATGCGCAAAGGTTCGATCCCCGCTTCCAGCATTTTAGGACCGGGGGCGAAGCGGATCTTGTATTTGCGGCGCGGCGCTTCGTCGGCGGCGGGTGCGGCCGCCATCTGCGTTTCGAATTCCGCCATCGGGTCGAAATCGGCGGGCGGCGGTTTGGCGGCCGCGTCGTCTTCCAGCCCTGCCGCCGCGCGCAACGCCGCGAGGGCCGCCTCGTAGCGCTGGGTCGAGGCTTTCTCGCCGTCGCGCGCTTCGTCCGACAATTGGCGCAGCACGTCCACGCCGTCGAACAACAGATCCACCGCCGCGTCGTCGAGCGTCGCCTTGCCCTTGCGCAGCAAATCCATATAGGTCTCGAACACATGCGCGAACGACGCCATGTGGTCGAGCCCGAACGCCCCCGCCCCGCCCTTGACCGAATGAACGGCACGAAACAGCGCGTGGATCGCGTCTTCCGTGGGGGCGGCGCGCAAGGTTTCGACGCTGGATTCCGCCAGCGTGACCAGCTCCTCGCATTCGAGGAGGAATATCTGCCGAAGTTCTTGGTCTTCGGCGCTCATCTCACATGTCCATCACGATGCGCGACATCAGCGCCGTAAACAGGCCCAGCGTCTCATAGGCGCCGCACAGCGCGTCGGACGGTTCGAGCAAGCCGAAGGGCAGCGTCTTGTCGGCGAAAGCGGCGGCCCCCGCTTCGATCGTCTGGATCAGGGCGGTGGACGGCTCGGCCACATGGCGGGCATCCAGGCGCACGGCTTCGCCGGCCGCCAGACGTTCCAGCAGCTCGGTTTTCAGCGCCGCGACGGTGATTGGATCGCCCGTCGACGGCAATTCGATGGTCGCGTTCGCCGCGTCCCCGCCCATGCAAGCACCCCTCGGGGCCGAATCCTCTCGCCCTTCGTGGAGTAAGATTACAACGCCGGTCGAAGCGTCCCGCAAGAATTTCCGAAATTTTTATGGATTTCGGATTTTGTGGGGGGCGGTCAGGGATTTCGGCTCGCGGCCAGGGCGGATAGGAAGGATTCGGCCCAGAACGCGGCGGTATTCGTGGAAATCACGTCGAAATCGGCGCGCCAGCGCGAAACCCGCTCGTCCAGCGGCATTTCCAAGGCGCGGTGCAGCGCGTCCGCGATCGCGTCGACGTCGTAGGGATTGATGGTCAAGGCGCCCGACAATTCGACCGCCGCCCCCGCGAATTCCGACAGAATCAGCACGCCCGGATCGTCGGGCGGCTGGGCGGCGACGAATTCCTTCGCCACCAGATTCATCCCGTCGCGCAACGGTGTCACGAGCCCCACGCGCGCACGGCGATAGAACGCGGCCAGCGTGCCGCGCGGGAAGCCGCGATTGACGTAACGCAGCGGCGTCCAATCGAAATCGGCGTATTTGCCGTTGATGCGCCCGGCCGCCCCGTCGAGCTCGCGGCGCAAGGCGCGATAATTCGACACTTCGCCGCGCGAGATCGGCGCGATTTGAAGATATTGGACCTTGCCGCGCCAATCGGGATTGCGCTCGAGGAATTCGCCATAGGCGGCGACGCGGTTGGGCAAGCCTTTCGAATAATCGAGGCGATCGACGCCGATCGCCAGTTTGCGATCGCCGAGATTGGCCGTCAGACGCTCGCCGTCCGCCGAGGGCTTGGCGGCGTAGGCGGCGAAAGACAGCGTGTCGATCCCGATCGGAAAAACGCCGGTCTGGAAAACGCGGCCGAACATTTCGATCGCATCGCCCGCGCGCTTTTCGGGCGCACCCAGCACATCGACGAATTGCACGCGATCTGATTCCGTCTGGAAGCCGACCAGATCGTAATGCGCCAAGGCTTCGACCAAATCGCGATAGACCGGCAGGCAGCGGAAGACTTCGGTCGCCGGAAACGGAATATGCAGGAAATAGCCGATCGGGTTGGTCACGCCGCGCGCGCGCAGAATCTTGGCGAGCGGGATCAGGTGATAGTCATGCACCCAAATCGTGTCGTCCGGGCGCAGCTCGTTCATCAACGCGTCGGCGATCCAGGCATTCGCCTCGAGATACGCCGCGTAGTCGGCGCGGCGATATTCGACCAAGCCGAGCCGGTAGTGGAACAACGGCCAGAGCAAGCTGTTGGCGAAGCCGGTATAGAAGCCGGAATGCATGGCGGGCGTGAGCGCCACGCCGACGATTTCGGTGCGCCGCGAATGCCGACGCTCGGGCGGCGGCGGCGTTTCGGTCACGTTGCCGCTCCAGCCCAGCCACAGCGACGGCCGCTTGGCCAACGCCGCATTCAACCCGACCGCGAGACCGCCGCCATTGCCGCCGCGCGTCCCGTGGCCGGGTATTCGATTTGAAACTACAACGAGCCGTCCCATACGCCCTCCCGCCAACCTCGGCTAAGCCGCATGGCGGCGCCGACAAGCCCCGCCATGCAGTAGGTTTGGGGGAAATTTCCCCAGTGCTCGCCCGAAGCGGCGAGAATGTCCTCCGAAAACAAGCCCAGCGAACTCGCCTGCGCCATCACGCGCTCGAACACGGCGCGCGCGCGCTCGACCTCGCCCGCCGCCGCCAACGCCTCGGCGTACCAGAACGAGCAAACGACGAAGCTGCTTTCCGGTTTGCCGAAATCGTCCGCATGCGCGTAGCGCGCGATGAAGCCGCCCAGATCGAGCTCGCGACCGATCGCGTCGAGCGTGGTGCGCAATCGCGGATCGTCGCCGCGCAGGAATCCGACCATCGGCATGACGAGCACGGCGCCGTCCATCTCGCCGCCGTCGAGCGTGCCGACGAAAGCTTGGCGCTTGTCGTCCCAGGCACGCGCGACGATTTCGGCGTGCAGCTTGTCGGCATCCGCGCGCCATTGCGCGGCGGTTTCATCGCCCAGACGCTTGGCGATGCGCGCGAGCCGGTCGAGCCCCGCCCAGCACATCACCGCCGAATGGGTATGGATCGACGTGCGGCCGCGATATTCCCAAATGCCGGCATCGGGCGTCAGCGCCACTTCGCGCGCGCGCTGGCCGAGCTTCACCAGCTTTTGATAGAGCGACCAATCGCCCATGCGCGGCAAACGTTCGTCGAAGAACATCTGCGCCGCTGCCAGGATGACGCTGCCGTAAACATCATTCTGCACCTGGAACGCCGCCGCGTTGCCAAGCCGCACGGGTCTATGCCCGCGATAACCTTCGGCGCGCGCGAGTTCTTCCTCCGGCGGGGGAATGCGCGCGACGATGGGATAAAGCGGGCGCAGAGTGCCGGCTTCGGATTCACCCGCCACGTCGGTCGCGAAGCGGATGAATTCCTCCATCGTGCGCGTGGCGCCGAGCAGGTTCAGCGCGTAGACGACGTGGAACGCGTCGCGCAGCCAGCAGAAGCGATAATCCCAATTGCGCGAACTGCCCGGCGCTTCGGGAACCGAGGTCGTGATCGCCGCGACGACCGCCCCCGTATCCTCGTACTGGCACAGCTTTAGCGTAATGGCGGCGCGCACGACCTGTTCCTGCCATTCGTAAGGCAGCGACAGATAGCGCACCCATTCAAGCCAATAGGCTTGCGTCTCCGCGATCCAATCGACGCCCAGATGGGCGGGATCGTCGGCGAGCGCTTCGTCGGGGCCGAGCACGAAGGTCAGCGGCGTGAGCAGCGTGAACTCGATCTCGTCCTGCACATAGGACAACGGCGCATCGCTGGTCACACGGAACCCGCCGCCGGGAAAGGCATAGCGCAGATGATGGCTGCCCTGGCTCGACGACGGCGGCTGGCCGCTGCGCAGATCGCGCGGCCGGATTCGCATCCGGATGCGCGGCGTGCCGGCGGTCGGCTCGATCCGGCGCACGATCATCGGCGGGCGGAAAATGCGCCCATGGCGTTTGAAGCGGGGTGCGAAATCCACGATGCGCAAGGCCGATTGATCGGCGCAGGTCATGCGCGTCTCCAGGATCGGCGTGTTGCGCAGGTAACGACGCTCGATCGAGCGCGTACCCGCGGCTTCGATCGTCCACGCGCCGTCGGGCGCCCCGCCATCGAGCAATGCGCCGAAGATCGGATCGGAATCCAGGCGCGGATGGCACAACCAAACCAACGCGCCTTCGGGATCGATCAACGCGGCGACCTGGCCGTTGCCGATCATGCCGAGATCGAGGGTTTGTTTGGAATGCTGCGCGTTCATTTTGCCTCCGCGATCGCCGCCAAAGCGGCGAGAACGTCGTCGGGCGAATTCAGCAAATGCGCCGCACCCGGGCGCTGGACGCCGACGCACACGCCGATGCCGCCCAGATCATGGGCCGCGCTGAAACCGTCTTCGTCGGGCGTGTCGTCGCCGATGAAGACCGGCCGACGGCCCAAGAAAGGGTGCGTCGCGGCGGCGGCGCGCACGGCCCGGCCCTTGTGCACGCCGGGCGGGCGCAATTCGATCGCGTTGCGCGCGATGACGAATTCGAGCTTCTCGGAAGTTGTCTCGACCAGCTTCGCCGCCCCGTCGCGCAATTTGGCGAACAGCGGATCGTCGGCGGGGAAATGGATCGCGATGACGGGGTTTTTGAATTCGTAGCGGATGCCGGGAAAATTCGCGCCCAGCGCGCCGCACGCGGCCGCGATGCCCGCGAAGGCCGAATCCTCGATCCGGATATCCGAATGACTTTCGCCCGGCAGGCGAATTTCCGCCCCGTGGCGGCCGGCGGCGGGCAGATCCAGCGCCAGCAGCTTGTCGATCTCCGACAACGGGCGGCCGGTGACGATCATCACCGCCCCGCCAGTCGCCTCGTACAGAAGACGCAAAGTCTTCGGTACGCGCGGGTCGACGACCACGCTATCGGGTGTGGGGGCTGGGTCGACGAGGGTCCCGTCGAAATCCAGAAAGAAGGCGTCGTTTCGATTTGCGAATAAGGATCGAGTCATCACGGACCTAAAGTCCGCACGATCCGTGGTTTCGATCCATACGGGCGGACCCATAGGGGCTCACCCGTACTTGATCGACGGGCGCTATCGCCCAAGCGATTGGCGGCGCAAAGTTTTTGGCCTTGCGCCGCCCGCTTGCCGTCAGACGACGCTGAGCTTCACGTCGATGTTGTTCCGCGTGGCGTTCGAATACGGGCACACTTGGTGCGCCTTCTCGACCAGCGCTTCGGCTTCGGCGCGCGGCACGCCCGGCAGGTCGACCGCCAGCGCGATTTCCAGACCGAACCCGCCTTCGACGCGCGGACCGATGCCAACCGTCGCGGTGACGGTCGTATCGTTCGGCACCTTGGCCGTGCCGCCTTGCGAGGCGACGAACTTCATCGCGCCCAAAAAGCACGCCGAATAGCCGGTCGCGAAAAGCTGTTCCGGATTCACGCCCTGCCCGTTGCCGCCCATCTCCTTCGGCACGGCGAGGTTGACGCTGAACGACCCGTCCAGCGTGCCGGACTTGCCGTCGCGGCCGCCGGTCGCACGGGCGGAGGTGCTGTAAACGACTTTGGAAACGGTCATGGGAGTCATCCTTTCGGGTTGGGTTATCGTTTAAATTCGGACGCGATTTAATCGCGTACGATCTATATGACTCCGTTCAGGATGGGAGTCAAGCACTTGCGATTGGATCGCGCGCGATATATTTATGACTTAACGTCCCGGAGCTTAAAAATGCCGCCCGTTCGCCTCGAACCTTTCGCCAATGGATTGAATCCCTTCATCTGTTTCGCCGTCTATTCTGCGAATTTGGCGTTCAGCCGGGTCTATAAGCCGTTTCTCGACGAACTCGGCCTCACCTATCCCCAATATCTCGCGCTTATTTCGCTGTGGGCGGAGGACGACCAAACCGTCGGTCAATTGGGCGAGAAGCTGTTCCTTGAGTCGAACACCCTCACCCCGTTGTTGAAACGCCTCGAAGCGCTCGGCCATATCGAGCGCAAGCGCGATCCTGCGGACGAGCGCCAAGTGCGCGTGCGCCTCACCGCCAAGGGCAAGGCGTTGCGCGACCGCGCGCGCTGCGTGCCCGAAGGCATTCTCGAAGCGTCGGGCATGGAGCTTGGCGCGCTGCAAGCGCTCTCCACCGAGATCACCGCGTTGCGCGAACGCTTGCTCGCCGCCGACGCGAAAAAGCCGCGCTGACGCATTGTTCGGCGAAACGGATCAATCGATCAGAAAATTCAGACTGGTTTTTCAGTCCCCGCGAGCGGAAAGTTTTCGCAAGTGACGGTGCGCGACACCGTACAAGTGTATTGAACAGGTGCCGGGGAGTTGTGCTTAACTTCGCACCGGCAGGAGGACACGACGTGAGCGATGCCTTGATTGCGAAGACGAAACTCGGCGTTCTGAATGGCGCAACCGAGGGCGGCGTCGTCGCCTTCCGCAACGTCCCCTACGCCGCCCCGCCCGTCGGCAAGCTGCGATTCCGCCGCCCCGAAGCGCCCAAACCTTGGACGGGTACACGCGACGCCACGCAGCACGGGCCCATTCCGCCGCAGAACCGTTCGCGCCTGGCCGCCGCGATGGGCGATTTCACGCGGCCCCAAGACGAAGACTGCCTGACGCTGACGATCTGGACGCCCAAGCCCGACGGCAAGCGCCGCCCGGTGCTGGTCTGGTATCACGGCGGCGCGTTCGTCTCCGGCGCCGGCTCGCTCGATTGGTATTCGGGCGCGCGGATCGCCGAATTCGGCGACGTGGTCGTCGTCGGCGTCAATTATCGCCTGGGCGTGCTCGGCTTCATGCACAAGCCCGGCGTCGCCGAACCCAATCTCAGCCTGCGCGACCAGATCGCCGCACTCGAATTCGTTCACGCGAATATCGAGGCGTTCGGCGGCGATCCCGAGACGATCACCGTCGCGGGCCAATCGGCCGGCGGTCTGTCGGTCTTGGCGTTGCTGGCCCTGCCCGCCGCGCGCAAGTTGTTCAAGCGCGCGATCATTCAAAGCGCGCCGTTCGGCCGCCCGCTGCGCACGCCCGAATCCTGCCTCGAGCCCGCCGCGAAGATGGAAGAGTTCCTGGGCATCAAGTCGGACGCCCAATGGGCCGACGCGAAAGTGCCCGACATCCTCGCCGCCCAGCTCAAGACGATGATGCACTACGCGAAGTTCGCCGACGTGACGCCGCCGTTCTGGCCGGTCGCCGACGGCGAATTGTTCGGCGCCGATCTCTTCCAGTCCGCAATGCCCGGGGCCGCCGATCGCGACATCATGATCGGCTACACCAAGGACGAGTCCGCCGCCTTCTTCGCCAAGGCGCCGCCCGTGATCGACGCGACGGACGCGCAGGTGGAAGGCCGCTTCCGCGACTTCTTCGGCGCCGATGCGCGCGCGGCGATGGCCGAATACGCGATCCGCACGGGCTCGAATACGCCGGTGTCGCTGATCTCCGCGATGGTCGGCGATGCCGCATTGGCCGCCAAGTCGCTCGGCTTCTGCGACGCGCTGGCCGCGGTCGGCGAACCCGCCTACGTCTACCGCTTCGATTGGGCGGCCCCCGGCAATCCGTTCGGCGCCTGCCACTGCATCGAATTGCCGTTCATGTTCGACAGCCTGCCGACCTATCAAGCGCCGATGCTGGAAGGCGGCGACAAGGCCGGCATGACGGCGCTGGCAGCGCAAATGCGCGACACCTGGGCCGCTTTCATTCGCACCGGCAATCCCAACGGCGCGCATCTGCCGCATTGGCAGCGTTACGACCTGACCGATCGCAAGACGATGCTGTTCGACGTGAACTCGCGCCTCGCGGAAGATCCGGCCGGCCGTAAGATTTGGCGCTACTGGCCGTGAGCGTCGCCGACGCGATCGTTTTCGACGGCGCGCGCCTGAAGCTGGGTGCCGAACAGATCTACGACTCCCTCGACTTCACCGTCCGCAAGGGCGAGTTCGTGTGCCTGCTCGGGCCTTCGGGCTGCGGCAAGTCGACGGCGCTGCGCATCGCGGGCGATCTCGTCCCGCCGGATGCGGGCCGTGTGGAAGTGCTCGGCAAGGCGCCCAAGGACGCGTGGCAGGATATCGCCTTCGTCTTCCAATCGCCGCGCTTGGTCGCGTGGCGCAACGCGTTGTCGAACGTGTTGCTGGGCGCCGAGTTACGTTTCGGCCGCGCGGAAGGGCGCAAGCGCGCCGCCAAGGCGCGCGATCTTCTCGCCCTCGTCGGGCTTGCCGACAGCGCGAACAAATATCCGTTGATGCTGTCGGGCGGCGAACGTCAGCGCGTGGCGATCGCGCGCGCCCTCGCGGTCGATCCAGCGATCATCATGATGGACGAGCCGTTCTCGGCCCTCGATCCCAACACCCGCCGGCGTCTGCGCGCCGAAATCGTGCGCATCTGGCAGGAAACCGGCAAGACGATCCTGTTCGTCACGCACGATATCGACGAAGCGCTGACCCTCGCCGATCGGATCGTGCTGCTCTCCAAAAAGCCGACCCGCGTGCTGGAGATTTTCGACGTCAAGGCCGCGCGTCCGCGCGCGCTGAAGGACGATCCGGCCCTCGTCGCGATGCATGATCGCCTCAACGAACTTTTCCGATCCCTCGAACCCGATGCCCCCACGGAGGAATGATATGACCCTCGTCCTGCCCGGCCGCCGCGCCGTTCTCGCCGGTGCCGCCGCTCTGCTCGCCGCCCCCTCGGTCGTGCGCGGCCAAGCCAAGCCGAAAGTCACCTATGCCTATCTGCTCGATCCCGCCTACGACGCCGTCGTGTGGGCGATCCGCAACGGCAAAGTGCGCTCCGACCTGATCGACGTCGAAGCGACGGGCATGAACATCCCCACGCTGCTGCAGGTCACCGCGACGCGCCAATACGACGTCGTCATGACCGCCGTGATCGGCGTGCCGGCGGCGCTATCGCGCGGCCTGGACCTTCGCATCCTGTCGGCGGCGTTGCATGCCTCGGCCAACGGCGAAGGCGGGGGCGTATGGGTCAACAAGGATTCCGCGTTGAAGGACCCGAAGGAGCTCAAGGGCAAGACGCTCGGCTCCTACGGCCTGCGCTCGACCGGCTATATGTTCGTGCGCGAAGCGCTGAACAAGAAATTCGGCCTCAACATGGCGCTGGAAGGCGGCGACGTTCGCCAGGTCGAAATCGCGGCTCCCAACCTGCCCGCTTCGCTGTCGACCAACCGCGTCGACGCCGCGACGCTGATCCATTCGCAGGCGTTCCGCGCGCGCAGCTCGGGCGAGTACGTCAATATCTGCGAGACCGGCACGATCCTGAACGAGATCCATGGCCGCCTCGTCTCCGCCGTCAATGTCGGCTACGCCGATCGCTTGGCGGCGCGCACGGCGGAATTCCGCGAATTCAACCGCATGCTCAAAGCCTCGATCGACTACGCGATGGCCAATCGCAAGGAAGTGTTCGGCGCGGTCGGCACGCAAGCGAATATCGATCCCGCCTTCTTCGATTGGTGGTTCGACCGCACGACCGACGTGCCCGCGATCTTCGGCCCCGCGCAGGCGCAAGCCGTGACGCGCGCGTGGGAGATCGGCCTTAGCTTCGGCATGATCCAGGGCGCACCCGCGGTCGATTCCGTGACCTGGGACCAGACGCTGCGCGGCTAAGATTTTGCGCGCGGACTCAACGCAAGTTAAGGCGGCCTTCGCGGCGCTGTTCCTCGCCCTTGTGGTCGGGGGATGGTACGCCGCGTCGGCGCGCCTGCCGCCTTATATGATGCCCCCGCCCGACGCGGTGTTGCGCGCGGCCACGCGTTTCTTCACCTCGGCGCGCGAAATCGGGCATCTCAAAGCGACGCTCTTCAATGTCGGCGTGGCGATCGCCATCGCCTTCGTGCTCGGCTCGGCGCTCGCCCTGCTGTGCCATTACGCGCGCTTCGTGGGACCCACGATCCATGGGCGGTTCAGCCCGTTCCTCAACGCCTTTCCCGGCATCGGCTGGACGTTGCTCGCCGCGATCTGGTTCGGCGTATCGACCGTCTCGGTCGTGTTCTCGATCACCGTGGTGCTGCTGCCCTTCGCGCTGATCAATCTGCGCGAAGGCTTGAACGCGCTCGACGGCGATATCGACGAGATGGCGCGCAGTTTCGGGCGCAGCGGCGTTCGGCAATTCCTGTTCGTCGTCGTGCCGTCGCTGTTTCCCTTCGCGATCGCGACCTTGCGCATCATGTTCGGCGTCGCCTGGAAGGTGACGCTGACGGCCGAATTGTTCGGCGGCGGCGAAGGGCTCGGCTATCTCATCAATTTGGCGCGCCAGGAATACGACACCGAGATCATTTTCGCGGTCGTGTTCACGATCGTCGTCGCGGTCTATCTCGCCGATCGTTTCATCTTCGCGCCGCTGGAATTCGCCACGTCACGCCATTTCGGCCGGCAAGGAAAGCGGCGATGAATATATTCGCGCGCAGCCGCCCGCAAATCGCGGCCGATATCGCGGTGCTGCTCGCCATTCTCGCCTGGGCGTGGAGCGCACGCGGCCTGCCGGATTTCGTGCTGCCCGGCCCCATCGCCGTGGGCGAACGCTTGATCGCGATGTTCGTCACGCCCAGCTTCCTCGCCCATACCGTCTCGTCGGTGTGGCGCGTGCTGCTCGCGGTCGTGCTGGCGCTGATCCTCGGCGGCGGCTTGGCGCTGCTCAATCGCGGCGTGCCGGCGCTGGATTGGGTCATTCGGGGCATGACGCTGCCCTTCCTCAATTCCTTCCCGTCGATCGGCTGGGCGATCCTGGCCGCGATCTGGTTCCAGCCGGGCGACTTTCCGGTCGTGTTCGTGCAAGTCGCGATCCTCACGCCCTTCTGCCTGATCAATATCGCCGAAGGCTTGCGCCAGATCGATGCCGAGACGATGGAGATGGCGCAAAGCTTCACCCGCAACCGGACGCGCGCCTTGGCGATGGTCGCGGCACCGTTGCTGCTGCCCTATATCCTGGGCTCGCTGCGCATCGCCTATGGCATCGCGTGGAAGATCGCGCTGGTCTCCGAGTTGCTTGGCGGCACGTCGGGTCTCGGCTATCTGATGCTCCAGGCCCAAGGCTCGGCCGATATGGCGACCGTCATCGCCGCGTGCTTGGCCATCGTGCTGCTGTTCGTCGCGGGCGAAAAACTCGTGCTCGACCCGCTCGCCCGGAAGTTCGCCCCCAAGCGCTAGGCGCTATTTCGCTTTCATGCGCAAAGCGCCGTCGAGGCGGATCGTCTCGCCGTTGATATAGCCGTTGGCGACGCAGAACAGCACCGCGTCCGCGAACTCGTCCGGGTCCCCCAGCCGCGCCGGGAACGGAATATCCGCCGCCAGCGAACGGCGCGATTCCTCGGGCAACTCGCCCAGCAACGGCGTCAGGAACACGCCAGGTGCGATGGTGTTGACGCGGATCCCGAACCGCGCGAATTCGCGCGCGGCCGGCAATGTCAGCGCGACGATGCCGCCTTTCGACGCGGCATAGGCGGCTTGGCCGATTTGCCCGTCATAGGCAGCGACCGACGCGGTGTTGACGATCGCGCCGCGCGCCCCGTCGGCGTCGGGCGCCAGCGTGCTCATCCGCGCGGCGGCCAAGCGCATCACGTTGAACGTGCCGATCAAATTGATTTCGATCACGCGCGCGAACGCATCGAGCGGCAGCGGCCCGTCGCGCCCGACGATCCGCCCCGCCGTGCCGATACCGGCGCAATTCACAACGATGCTCGCCGTGCCGTGCGCCTCGTCGATCGCGTCGAGGGCGGCGGCGATCTCCGCTTCCTGTCGCACATCGGCGGTCAGCGCCAAACCGCCGATCTCGCCCGCCGTCACGCGCGCCTTGTCGCCGTCGCGATCGATCACCGCGACCTTGGCGCCGCGTCGCGCCAGGGCGCGCGCCACGGCGGCACCCAGGCCCGATCCCGCACCGGTCACCAAAGCGGAACGATTTTCGATGTCCATGTCGCTATGCCCCGATAACGATATTCGCAGCGTCGTCCGCGAATAGTGCGGCGACTTCCGCGTCGCGCAAGCGCAACGCGACGCGCTGGTTGACCGAGCCTTTTTCCGTGAGCTCGCCCTTGGCGCGGTCGGGCGGCGAGGCGAAGAAACGCGCGCGCGCCACCCGCTCCGACGCGCCGCCGGCTTTGGCGTTATATGCGGCCAACGCTTGGGCGACCGCCGCACGCACGGCCGGATGCGCGAAAAGCTCGGCGTCCGTAAGTGCGGCGCCGTTCGGCACGACGCGCTCGATCGCCGGGCGGAACGGCACCAGCAATGCGCCCAATGCCGCGCGGCCCTCGCCTGCGATCACCGCGTCGCTGGCGATACCGTCCAACGCGTCGACGATGCGCTTGCGCAGATTGCCGACGCCGACCCATGTGCCGGTCGACATTTTGAAATTCTCGGCCGTGCGCCCGTCGAAGAAGAAGCCTTTCGAAGGGTCGGCCGGATCGGCGAAGCGCAACGCGTCGCCGAGCTTGTAGAACCCTTCTTCGTCGAACGCGGAAGCGGTTTGCGCGGGATCGCGCCAATAGCCCGGCGTCACGTTCGGGCCTTTGAGCCGCGCTTCCCATTGCCCTTCCTGCGGGACGAGCTTCAACGTAATGCCCTTCGCGGGAATGCCGACATTGCCCGGTCGATCTTGCGGATCGGTGCAGAACAGCGCGAAGGGCGCGGTCTCGGTCGAGCCAAGGCCCGTGGTCTGCAATATGCGCGTCCCCGTCGCCGCCTCCGCCTGGCGGTCGATCTCGGCCCAGAGATGCTCGCCCATCGCGGCGCCCGCGTACATCAGCAATTTCAGATCGCGGAAGAAGTTGCGCCCGAGTGCGGGTTCGGCGCGCATCGCCTCCACCAGCCGCTCGTAGCCGGCGGGCACGTTGAAGTACCAGCTGGGCGAGATCTCGGCGAGGTTGCGGATCGACTTGCCGATATCGGCGCGCGTCGGCTTGCCTTCGTCGATGTAATAGGTGCCGCCGTTATAGATCGCCATGTTGAACACTTTGTTGCCGGCGGCGACATGGCTCCACGGCGCCCAATCGACGAAGACCGGCGGCTCGTTCCTCAAATACGTGTAGCAGTCGAGCACCATCGCCATATTCGAACACAGCATGCGCTGGGTCTGGATCACGGCTTTGGGCGTGCCCGTGGTGCCCGAGGTGAACATGAATTTCGCCACGGTATCGGGCCCGGTCGCGCGATAGGCCGCGTCGGCTTGCGCCGTATCGCTTGCGCCCAGAAGATCGCGCCATTCCAGCCGCCTTCCAGGCCCACGCAAGCCCAAATGCGGCAGATCCGGAAAGACCGCGCGCAATGCCGCGGCGTAGCGATCCGTATCGTCGGCAAACACGGCACCCGGCGTGGTCTGTGCGGCGACTTCCCGCAAGCGTCCGAAACCGTCGCCCGCCAGCGAATAGCCGATCGATATCGCCGCCGACGGAATGCCGACATATTGCGCGCCCAGCGCCATCAGCGCATGCGCGATCGAATTGTCGGACAGGATCGCCAAGGGCCGCTCCGGCCCCAATCCCAGTTCGAGCAAGCGTTGCCCGATCGTACGGATCGACGCCCAGAGCTCGGCATAGGAAACGCGTTGCCATGCGCCATCGGGCCCGCGCTCGGCCATCCATGTTCGATCCGGCGCCACGCCCGCCCAATGCGCGATGCGATCGGACAGGCGATCGGGATAAGCGGGCAATGCGCCGGTCTGCCGGACGAGAATCGACCCGTCCGCCCGGCGTTCCCAAGCGATCTCCGCCCGCCATAATTCGACTTCGCGAAAGCCTATTCCGGCCATTCGGCGCCTCTCCCTTAAAATACTTTACATGGAAACAATCTCCGAAGATAGTATCTCAACCAAGAAGACGTTCAGTACCGGGAGGATCACCGCTCCATGCCGTTTCTAGTGACCGAAATTCGCGGCGACGTGGCGCTCATCGGGCTCAACCGCCCGGACAAGCGCAACGCGATTTCGGATGCGGTGATCGATGAAATCGAAGCGGCGGTCGATCGGGCCGAACGCGTGGCGAAAGCCGGCGTCGTATACGGCATCGGCCCGCATTTTTGCGCGGGCCTCGATCTCGTCGAGCATCTCGGCAAATCGCCGATCGACGGCATGCACGGCTCGCGGCGCTGGCATCGCGTGTTCGATCGCCTGCATCGCGGCCGGATTCCCTGGTTCTCGGCGTTGCACGGCGCGGTGGTCGGCGGCGGTTTCGAACTCGCCTCCTCCACCCATGTGCGCGTCGCCGACGAAACCGCGTTCTTCGCGCTTCCGGAAGGTCAACGCGGCATCTTTCTTGGCGGCGGCGGATCGGTCAAAACCGCGCGGCTGATCGGCACGGCGCGGGTCATGGACATGATGCTGACCGGCCGCAGCGTCGATGCCGCCACGGCGGAACGCTGGAACATCGTTCAATACGTCGTGCCCGCCGGCAAAGCGCTCGACAAAGCGGTCGAACTCGCCGCGCGCGCCGCGGGCAACGCGGAATTCTCCAACTACGCGATCATCAACGCGTTGCCGCGCATCCAAGATATGTCCAGCGACGACGGCTTGCTGATGGAAAGCTTCGTCTCGGCGTTGACGGCGACGAGCCCCGAGGCGGAAGCCCGGCTCAAAGCGTTCCTCGAAAAGCGCGCGGCGAAGGTCGCGGCCCCCGGCGGCGGCGAATGAATCAATTCACCCGCGAGGAGATCGAGGCCGAGCGCGTCGATCTGGGCGAGATCGAAACCACGCTCGGTTTCCTGCTGCGCATGGCGCAGTTGCGCGCCTTCGCGCATTTCTTCCGCGTGTCGCAGGTCGGCTTGAAGCCCGGCGCGCTGACCGTGCTGTGGGTCATCGCCCTCAATCCCGGCTTGCGCCAAGGCGCCATCGCGCGCCGCTTGATGATCAAGCCCGCGCACATGACCAAGCTGGTGCGCGGGATGGTCGATGACGGCTTGATCGACCGTTACGTGCCGCCCAACGACCGGCGCTCGGTCCGTCTGTCGCTGACCAAAGCGGGCAAGGCCGCCTACGATCGCAGCCGCGTCGAAATGCGCGCGATCCATCGCGCCGAGCGCGCGTCGTTGAGCGATCGGGAATACGGCGACTTCGTCGCATTGCTGCGCAAATTCGCGGGCATCGGAGCGAATGGATGATCGATCTTTCGACCATCGTCGCGATCGATATCCACACCCACGCGGAAGAACCGTGCGATTGCGCGCGCGACGACGGCTACAACGAATTCCAAGCCGGCATGGCCCGGTATTTCTGCAATCCCGCCGGTGCGAACGGCATGCTGCCGAGCGTCGAGCGCACGGCCGCGTATTATCGCGAGCGAAAAATCGCCGCGGTGATTTTCCCGGTCGATGCCGAACGCGAGACGGGGTTCAAACGCTATGCGAACGAGGAAGTCGCGCGCATCTGCGCGGAGAACGCCGACATTCTGATCCCGTTCGCCTCGATCGATCCCGCCAAAGGTCGCGTCGGTGCGCGCGAAGCGCGCCGCCTGGTGCGCGATTTCGGCGTGCGCGGCTTCAAGTTCCATCCGACCATGCAAGGCTTCTTCCCGAACGATCGCATGGCCTATCCGCTTTACGAGGCGATCGCCGCCGAAGGCGCGATCTCGCTGTTCCATACCGGACAGACCGGCGTCGGTTCGGGCATGCGCGGCGGCATGGGCATGCGCCTCAAATACTCGAACCCCATCCATCTCGACGACGTGGCGGCTGATTTTCCGGATATGCCCATCGTGATGGCCCATCCGTCGTTCCCCTGGCAGGAGGAAGCGCTCGCCGTATGCCAGCACAAGCCGAACGTCTATATCGATCTCAGCGGCTGGCGTCCGAAATACTTCCCCGAAATTCTGGTGAAGTACGCCAACTCGCTGCTCAAAAAGAAAATGCTCTTCGGGTCGGATTGGCCGGCGATAACGCCAGACACATGGCTCGCCGATTTCGCCCAAATGCCGTTCAAGGACGAGGTGCGCCCCCTCATCCTGAAGGAAAACGCAACGAGGCTTTTGAACCTCAAATGAGGCGCACAGGGAGGTTATCATGCGAACGCTCGTCAAGCTTGCGGTCCTCGCCGTAGCGGGGTCGCTCACTCTCGGCTCCGCCGTCAACGCACGAGAATTACGCGTGGCGCCGGCGGCGCCGCCGGCCCACCCCGCCAACGGCGTGCTCTACACCAATTTCGCGAAGTACCTGCCCGAAGAATCGCAAGGCCGCCTGACCGGCAAAATCCTCGGACCCGAAGTCGTCAATCTCAGTCAGATGAAGGATGCGCTGCGCAGCCGCATCACCGAAGTCGGCAATCTTTTGCCGCTCTACTTCCCCGCCGATCTGCCGAACATGGCGCTGGCCGGCGAATTGTCCCTGCTCGGCACCAGCCCGCAAGGCACCGCCGCCGCCGTGACGGAATTCGTCGTCACCTGCGAACCCTGCCAGCGCGAAATGCGCCGCTTCGGCGTCGTGTTCCTCGGCTCGGGCGCGTCGGACGGCTACGAGATCATGACCAGCAAGCCGGTGCGCAAGGCCGAAGACCTGAAGGGGCTGCGCTTGCGGTCGGGTGGGGCGCCGTGGGCGCGGATGGCCCAGCATTACGGCGCGACGCCGGTGCAGATGTCCGTCTTCGATCAATTCGAAGCGATGAATCAGGGCGTGATCGACGGCACGATGGCCTCGATCGCCGACCTGCTCTCGTTCCGGCTGATCGAAACGGTCAAATACATCACCTTCCTGCCGATCGGGCTCTATCAATCGACGTCGAACTTCGCGACGGCGACCGCGACCTGGGACAGTCTGTCGGTCGAGGATCGCGCCGCGATGGCCCGCGCCGCCAACCGCGCCAACACCGACTTCACCCATCGCTGGGGCACGGAGATGGAGAAGGAGGCGGAAGCCGCCGCCAAGGCCAAAGGCATCGAAATGATCCAGCCCGACGCCGCGTTCGTCGCCAGCTTCAATTCCTTCGCCAAGACGGAACCCGAAACGGTCGCAGCCCTCAGCGCCAAGAATTTCGGCATCCAGGATTCGGGCGAGCGCATCAAGCGCTTCCTGGCCTTGACCGAGAAATGGACGGCGATCGCGGAATCGGTGAAAAGCGATCCCAAGCAGATGGCGATCAAGCTTCAGGAAGAAGTCTGGTCGAAGGTCGACTATTCCAAATACGGCATGTGAACCCGAACGCGCGGGAGCCGGAAATCCTCCGGCTCCCGCCGACGTTTTCGGAGGAAAGATGCGCACCCTCGCCCGCCTTCATTCGTATCTGCTCGATGCGCTCGTCCTGATCGGCGCGCTCGCGATCGTCGCGATGATGCTGCATGTGATCGTCGACGTGATCCTGCGCAACGTCAGCAACACGCCGATCCCCGCGACCTACGAGATCGTGACCAAGTACTACATGATAGCGCTCGCCTTCGTGCCGCTCGCCTTCGTCGAAGGACGCGGCGGCATGGTGCAGGTCGAGGTCATCGATCCGTTCATTTCGCCCGGCGCACGCGACGCGCTGGAACGGCTGGTCGCCGCGTTGTCCGCCGCCGTTTACGCGACACTCGCCTGGGTGACGTTCGTAAATGCGCTCGACGCCTTCGCGACCGGCGCCTTCGTCATGGCGCAGACCTACCGTCTGCCGGTCTGGCCCGGCTTCTTCCTGCCGCCGCTCGGTTTCGCGTTGGCCGCCGTGGCTGTCGCACTCCGCATCGTTCAACCCCGAAAGGCCGAAACGCCATGAGCGTCGAAACGGGTTTCGCGGGCGTCTTGCTGCTGCTCGTGCTTCTGATACTGCGCGTTCCGGTCGCCTTGGCGATGATCGTCGTGTCGTTCAGCGGTGTCACGTGGCTGATCGGCTTGGAACCCGCACTGGGCGTCATCGCCAATACGCCCTATTCCTTCGTCGACAATTGGACGCTGTCCTCCGTGCCGATGTTCCTGATGATGGGCTTCGTCGCCTATCACGCGGGGTTGACGACGGGCTTATTCGAAGCGGCGAAAGCGGTCTTGCGCCGCATTCCCGGCGCGCTGGCGATTTCGGCGATCTTCGCCTGTTCGGGCTTCGCCACGATCTGCGGCTCGTCGCTCGCCACGGCCGCCGCGATGGGACGTATCGCGATCCCCGAAATGGTGCGCTCGGGCTATTCGCCCAGCTTCGCTTGCGGCGCCATCGCCGCGGGCGGGACGATCGGCGCGCTGATCCCGCCATCCATCCTGATGATCGTCTACGGCGTGTTCGCCGAAACCTCGGTGCTCAAGGTCTTCGTCGGCGGGGTCAGCATCGGATTGCTGACCGCCGTTTCCTACGCCGCCGTCGTGCTGATCATTTCGTATGTCCGGCCGGATATCTGTCCGCCCCGCCCGCTCGACGCGGAAGGCATTTCGCCGCGCGAAGCGCTGGCGAAGATTTGGCCCGCTTTGCTGTTGATGGCGATCGTGTTCGGCGGCTTGTTCTCGGGCGCTTTCACCGCGACGGAAGGCGGTGCGGTCGGCGCCATCGGTTCGATCGGCATCGCACTCGCCACGCGCCGCCTGACCTTCGACAGCTTCAAGACCTCGCTGATCGAAACGCTGACGACGTCGGCCTCGCTGTTCATCATCGGCATCGGGGCGGCGATGTTCACGCGCTTCGTGGGCATGACCGGCTTGACCGGGTTCCTCACCGGCATCGTTTCCGGCGCCGATCTTTCCTACGTCCAGCTGATGCTGCTGATCGTCGTAATCTATCTGATCCTGGGCATGTTCATGGAGCCGTTCGGCGCCATGCTGATCACCCTGCCCGTGCTGCTGCCCATCCTGCGCGTGCAGGGGATCGACTTCGTCTGGTTCGGCGTGCTGGTCGTCAAGCTCTTGGAGATCGGCATGATCACGCCGCCGGTCGGGCTCAACGTCTTCGTCATACGCAACGTCGCGTCCGACTACGCGACGACCGCGCAGATCTTCAAGGGCGTGACGCCGTTCTTCCTTGCCGATCTGCTGGTCGTCGCCTTCGCGATCGCCTTCCCGGGCTTCATCATGTATCTGCCCGCGATGATGTGATCAGCGCTTGGCGGCTTCGATCGCGGCCCACACGCGATAGGGCGTGAGCGGCATGTCGATATGCGTCACACCCAACGGGGCCAACGCCGAACACGCGGCATTGATCACCGCCGTCAGCGCGCCGACCGTCCCCGCCTCGCCCACGCCCTTGGCGCCGAGCAAATTGACCTTCGTGGGCACCGCATGCGTGGCGATGCGGATCATCGGCATGTCGGTCGCGCGCGGCATCGCGTAATCCATGAACGACCCGGTCAGCACCTGGCCGGTCGCCGGATCGTGGACGACTTCCTCGATCAGCGCTTGGCCCAGCCCTTGCGCCACGCCGCCATGGATCTGCCCTTCGGCGATCTGGCGATTCATCACGTTGCCGATATCCTCGACCGCCGCATAGGACACGACTTCGACCGCACCGGTTTCCGGATCGACCTCGACCTCGCAGACATGGCAGCCGTTCGGGAACGTCACCGCCGGCGGCTGGAAATGCACATCGGCCTTCAGGCCTTCGGGCCCGGCGATCTCCGCCCAGCTCGCCGCGCGATCGGTGCCGACGATGCGGAACACGCCGTCGCCGAATTCGATATCG
Source organism: Tagaea sp. (assembly GCA_965228135.1). GTDB lineage: Bacteria > Pseudomonadota > Alphaproteobacteria > CACIAM-22H2 > CACIAM-22H2 > Tagaea. Next base: position 305,206 of record OZ245798.1, on the reverse strand, counting down.
GCCAAAGCCGCTTCGAGCTTCTCGGCCGCGCGCTTCTTGCCGTCCTCGATCGCCTTGTCCATCGCCAGCGCCACGGAAGCGCCGCTGACGCTGAGCCCGCCCGAACCGCCACTGCCCTTGCCGCTCGCCATCAAATCGGTATCGCCCTGGCGATAGACGATTTTATCGGCGGCAATGCCCATGCGATCCATCAGCATGTCCTGCCACACGGTTTCGAGACCTTGGCCGACCGACATCGCCCCGGTGAAGATATGCGCGCGGCCTTGCGCATCGATTTCGATCCGCGACCCGTCGGCGCCCGGCTTGGTGAACGGCCCGCCCGCGACCTCGATCGGGTTGCAGAAACCGATGCCGCGCAGCTTGCCGTTCTTGGCGCTGGCCGCTTTGCGCGCGGCGAACCCAGCAAGGTCCGCAAAGCCGCGTGCGGTTTCCATCACCGCCGGGAAGTCGCCGCTGTCGTATTCGAACAGGAACGGCGTGCGATAGGGCATCGCGTCGGGCTGCACCAGATTGCGTCGGCGCAATTCGAACGGATCGACGCCCAGCTTGGCCGCCGCCAGATCGATCGTGCGTTCCAGAACATAGGTGGCGTCGGGCCGCCCCGCCCCGCGATAGGGCACGGTCGGCACGGAATGGGTGAACACGCCGCGCACTTCGGCCGCGATCGCCTTGGTGCGATAGACGCCCGCGATGCCGCCGATATTGTTGATCGGTCCGGTCGAGCGGCCCGAAACATAAGCGCCGATATCGACGATATAGTCGACGCGGAAGGCGAGGAAATTGCCGTCGGCGTCGAGCGCCAAGGCGGTCTCGGCATCGACGTCGCGGCCGTGATCGTCGGCGACCAGCGATTCGGCACGGTCGGCGATCCAGCGAACCGGCTTGCCGAGTTTACGCGCGGCCCAGCATGTCGCGACTTCCTCGCGCGTCGCTTCAGCTTTCAACCCGAAACCGCCGCCGACATCCTCGGCGCGTAAGTGAATCGCTTCCTTCGCGATCCCCAACGCGGCGGCCACGCTATCGCGCCAGCCGAAGGGCGATTGCGTCGCGGCGATCGCTTCCAAGCGTTCGCCCGCCGGTATGGCCAACACGGCGCGGCCCTCCATCGGGGCCGCCGACACGCGCGTGATCGGGCAACGCAGCCGCACGACATGCGCCGCCGATTTCAAATACGAATCGACCTCGCCCACGGCGCCATGGCGCCAAATGAAGGCGATATTGTCGGGCGCCTCGCCCCAAATCGGGGCAGCACCGCCGGCGAGCGCATCGCGCGGATCGACGATCGCGGGAAGTTCTTCGTACTCCGCCTCGATCGCTTCGATCGCATCCTGCGCTTGCGCTTGCGTGGCCGCGATGACGATCGCGACGGGCTCGCCGACATGGCGCGAAACGCCGTCGATCAGCACTTGGCGCGGCGTGAAGGGCGCGTCCGCCCCGCCCGTGCGTTTCAGCGCAATCTTGCCGCCGGTGCGCAAGGGGCCGAGATCGGCGGCGGTGAAGATTGCGGCCACACCCGGCATGGCCTTGGCGGCCTCGGCCGACAGCCGCGTCAGTTTCGCGTGCGCATAGGGGCTGCGCAGAAAGCCCGCGTGCAAGCACCCTTCGGGAAGATTGTCGGCGGTGTAACGCCCTTTACCCAGCAACAGCCTGTCGTCTTCGATCCGCCCGCGCCGTACCATCGTATACGCTCCGCCGTCCAATAAACCGGAGCCTATTAGACCCCCCGGACGGTGCCCGCGACAACGAGAATCAAGCGGCGACGGCGAACTCGGCGGCTTCGGATTTCAGCCAATTTCGGAACAAATCGACTTTTCGCAACCCTAACTTCGACGCCGGGCATACCAGCCAATAGGCGAAATCGATCGGGATCGCCTCGCCGAAGGGCTTCACCAAGCGTCCGGCGTCGAGATCGGCCGCCGCAAGCGACGCCTTGGCCAGCGCCACGCCGCGCCCCAGCACCGCCGCTTCGATGACCATGCTCGATTGATTGAACTTGGGCCCGCGCGTGGCGTCGATGTCCTTCGCCCCCGCCGCCTTCAGCCACATCGCCCAATTGGGGCAGGACGGATCTTCGTCCGGCCCGTCGTCGTGCAGCAGCGTATGGTGACGCAGATCGTCCACGCCGGAAAGCGGCGCGGCCCCGTTCAGCAGCTTCGGGCTGCACACGGGGAATACGGCTTCCTCCAACAAGCGCTCGCTATTGACGTTCGGATAACCGCCCGAGCCATAGCGGATGGCAAGATCGACGCCGTCGCCGTGAAAATCGCTGAGCGACATCGAAGCGCCGACGCGCACATCGATGCCGGGATTGGCGGCTTGGAAGGTTTCGAGGCGCGGCAACAGCCATTTCGCCGCGAACGATGGCGCGACCGAAACGGTCAGCACGCCCGAATCGCCCAGATTGTCGATCTGCTCGATCGCGGCGGCGAAGCGCTCGAACCCGTCGCGAATACCGGGCAAGATCGCCTGCCCCGCATCGGTCAGCAGAATGCCGTTCTTGGTGCGCAAGAACAGCGCGATCTGCAGCTGGTCCTCCAGCGATTTCAAATGATGGCTTACCGCCGCCGGCGTGACGCTCAGATCATCCGCGGCTTTGGTGACGCTCATATGGCGCGCCACGGCTTCGAAAGCGCGCAACGCGTTAAGGGGTGGCAAACGACGACGCATGCTCGCGAACATATTCGCGATGCGGCGAAAACGTTCGGGAGAAATACGAAACGGCCGCTCAAGTTTTCCTGTCGCGTTTAGAAAAACCGAACGGCCGGCACAAGCAAACTGGATTGAAACCGCGCGGCGCGGCGCCGACATTTCGTCCACCATCGGAGGATCGACATGACCGACGCCGCCACGACACCGGCCCACGACGCCAGCCCCCGCTTCGCGCCGACCCTGGAAGGGATCGCGCTGGAGCTGTGTCTGTGCGCCGAACCCGGTTTCCCCGGCGTGGCGGCCGATTTCCGCTTTCCGGGCTGGCAGCAGGTTCGGGCCTTTCTGGGCCTGCGACCGGCAGCGACCGAGGCCGGCCATGTTTGACATCGCCACGCGCGAATTGCTCGGGCTCGCCGTCAAATCCGGGATTTTCGTGGCGCTCGCCATCGGACTGGTCCGCTGGATCGGCCTTGCGGCTTAGCGGTCGCAAATATTCCTCAACCCCGCCGTTAGAAGACTTCAATTCCGCAATGCAACAGGCGGGGCTACACCCGCCTGTCCTTTTTGGAGGTCCGAATATGCCGAAGTTCAATCGCCGCGCCCTGCTGGGCGGCATCGCCGCCGGTGCCGCCGCGCTCGCCGCCCCGGCGATCGCACAAAGCCGCATCGTCGTGCGCGCGGGCTACATCCCCGTGCTCGGCGCTTCCCAGCTTTTCGTCATCGATAAGGACGGCTGGGCGCGCGATGCCGGCATCGATCTGCGCCTCGTGCAATTCGACAGCGGCCCCAACATGATCCAGGCGGTCGCGTCGGGCACGCTCGAAACCTATTGGGCGGGTGTCGCCCCGCTGGCCGTCGCGCGCGCCAAGGGCCTCGATATCCGCGTCGTCGCCGCGACCGCGACCGAAGAACTCGCCTTCGTCGCCGGCGGCCGTCTGCGCGAAGATATCGACGCCGCGAACGGCGACGCCGCCCAGGGCTTCAAGCGCTTCTTCGAAGCGACCAAGAAAGCCGCGCGCGTCGCCACGCAGCCCGCCGGTTCCGTGCCGAACGTCACGCTTCAGCATTGGCTGTGGGAAGTCGCGAAGATCGACCGCGCGCATGTCGAAATCGTGCCGATGGGCATCGACGCCACCCAGCAAGCCCTGCTCGCCAAGGCCGTGGACGGCGCCACGGTGCGCGAACCCGCCCTCACCATCATCCTCGACCGCGACAAAGGCGCCAAGCTGATCGCCTCGGGCGGCCAGATGCTGACCGACCAGCCCGGCGGCGTGTTCGCCGTGACCGGCGCGTTCGTGAAGTCGAACGAAGCGGCGGTGCAAAAGCTCGTCGACCTCACCCTTCGCGCGACCGATCTGCTGATCAACCAGCCCGAACGCGCCGTACCGGCCATCCTGGCCGTGCTTGGCCGTGGCATCGTCGACGACGCGACCGTCCTGCGCGCGTTGCGTTCGCCCGGTTCGAAATTCACCGCCGATCCGAACAAGATCGTCAAATCGACGCAAGCTTTGCTCGAATACCAGGTGAAGATCGGCGCCAACGACCGCGTCCCGCCGCTGGATGGGCTGTTCGACGACAGCTATTTCCGCAAAGCCGCGCGCGTCACGGGCTGAAGACGATGACCGACGTGGTCTTGCCCTCGCCGGCGCAAACGCGTATTCCCAAACGCGTCATGACGCATTGGTTCAAGGGCAAGACCGCGCTCGGTCTCGGCGGTCTGGCCGTCTTCCTGCTGCTGTGGGAAGCGGCGCCGCGTTTCGGTTTGATCTCCACGCTGCTGCTGCCGCCGCCTTCGTCGCTGCCCGGCGCCTTCTGGCGCGACGTGCAAAGCGGCGCTTGGCACGAGGCGATTCTTAACAGCCTGTCGCATTATTTGCTCGGCCTCCTCCTCGGCTCGGGCCTTGGCGTCGGGCTTGGCGTGTGGGCGGGCGTGTCGCCGCGTTTCGAGGCCGCGACGTCCTATATCGTGCGCGTCCTGCGTCCGATCCCCGGCCTCGCCTGGGTCCCGTTCGCGATCATCTGGTTCGGCGTCAGCACGGGCGGCGCCACGTTCATCGTCGCGGTCGGCGTATTCTGGATCAATTTCTTCGCCGCGATCGCCGCCGTGCAGGCGGTCGATCGCGATCTGATCGAAGTCGCCGACGCCTTCGGCCATCGGTCGATCGGCGCCAAGCTCGCCAAGATCATCTTGCCCGCCGCCGCCCCCGGCATTCTGGGCGGCTTGCGCACCGGCTTGGGCCAAGCCTGGATGGCCGTGGTTGCGGCCGAGCTGTTCGGCGTGCCGGGCTTGGGCCAGCGCATGATGCAGGCTTCCAGCCTGCTCGCGACCGAGATCGTCGTCGTCTACATGCTCACCATCGCCGCCCTTTACGGTCTGTGCGACTACCTGTTCGTGCTGTGGCGCGACGCGCTGTTGAAGTGGAAGCCATGACCGCCGCCATCACTCTCGATCGTCTGGGCCTGTCCTTCGCGGGCGCCGACCGCGTCACGCCGATTTTCGAGGCATTCGATCTGCGCGTTTCGCGCGGCGAGTTCGTCGCCATCGTCGGCCGCTCGGGCGTGGGCAAGTCGACATTGCTGCGCATCCTCGCGGGCCTCGCCAAACCGAGCGCCGGCAGCTTCGATCTGGCACTGTCCGACAAGAAGGGAACGCGGCCGATCGCGCTGGTGTTCCAGGATTCGCGTCTGCTGCCGTGGCGGCGCATCCTCGCGAATGTCGAACTCGGGCTTGAAGGTCTCGGCTTGACGAAGCCCGAACGCCGCCAGCGTGCGGAAGATGCGCTTTCGCTTGTCGGCCTCGCCGATCAAGCGGGCAAATGGCCGCATCAGCTCTCGGGCGGCCAGCGTCAACGCGTGGCGCTTGCCCGCGCCCTCGCGGTCGATCCCGATCTGCTGCTGATGGACGAGCCCTTCGCGGCGCTGGACGCGATCACGCGGCGCTTTCTGCAGGACGAATTGCTGCGCATCCGCGCCGCCACGGGCAAGACGATCCTGTTCGTCACGCATGATGTGGACGAAGCGCTCTATCTCGCCGATCGCGTCGTGCTGCTGGCCGGTTCGCCCGCCCGCGCGCGCCTCGATCGCCGGATCGACGCCGCCCATCCACGCGCGCGCGACGCGATCGCATCGTCCGACCTCGCCCAGGACATTCATCGCGGACTGGAAGCCTAAGCGCGCTGTCTTGTCGTTAACGATTTCCGCATAGGATCGCCCTCCTTTCGCCGCGCGAGCGGCGCGCTTGGGAGAGGTCGATTTGAATATCGGAAAAGTCGCGACGGTTGTTCGCTACGGCACAATAGTGCTTATCGCCGCGATCATCGGGGCGGCCGCACTGCAGATCGTTCGCGATCGCCGCGGGACCCTGGATCAAGCGAGCGTCACGGCGGAAAATCTCACCAGTTCGATCGGTCAGAACACCAGACAGCTGGTCGACGGAATGAATCTGATCCTCGCCGGATTGGTCACCGATTTACGGATGGATCAGCCGAACGACCTCGCATCCCCCGATATCCGGCGGCGCCTCCTGCGTCAACGCTCCAAGGATCTGCCCTACACGAGTTCGTTCTATATTCTGGACGCCTGGGGAAATCCGATCGGAAGCTCGGAAGATGCATCCGACGACGGCCCTTCCGCGCCTCAGCTCGCGATCTACGACCTCGCCAAGGCCGGCGGCATGGACGGCTTGATCGTCGGCAAACCGTCGACGACGCACGAACCGGACGGGCCGCCGAAGGTCACATTCCATGTCGCACGCCGCATCGTCGACGAACATGGCGTGTTCCAAGGCGTCATCGGTGCCGAGATCAATGTCAGCCGTCTTCAGCGGTCGTTCGAAGCGTTCAACGTCGGCGGGCTGGGGCTCGTCGCGCTCTATCTGACCGACGGATCGATCATCGCGCGCGCGCCGCCGCTGCCACCCGGCCGGCGAAACGCGAACATCGTCAACTCGCCTCTGCTTCGCGAACATCTGCCGCACCGGAAGCAAGGCGTCGCGACGTGGAAATACGCCTTCGACGGGGTTCGCCGCATCACGAGTTTCGAAGTCGTCGGACAAAACGACTCTTTCATCGTCGTCGTGGCGCTGGACGAAGATGCCGTCCTGTCGGCGTGGCACGACCGTTCGATCCTCACCGCCGCCTTCGCGATCGTTCTTTGCGCGACGACGCTGATCCTCGCCGCGCTCGTGATCCGCGCCCTACGCGAACGCGAACGCGCCAATGCGGTGACGCTTGAACGTCTGCGCGCGCTTTCGGCTGCGTCGGCCGATTTGCTGGCGATCCGCGAAATTCCCGCCTTGCTGGACGCGGCGACGACCCTCGCCCGCGACCTGACCGACGCGCGCCTGTGCACAAGCATTTTGATGAAAGAAGGCTCGCTCGTTCCGGCCAACCACGCGGTCTCGATGCACGATATCCACGCAAAATGGCGTGGTTTTCAAGGGCTGCCCGACGGCAGCGGCATCTACGGCTTGGTGTTCCGAAACGCCAAGCCGTTGCGCTTGTCCCGCAGCGCATTCGAGAATCATCCAGACCGCAAAGGCTTCGGTCCCAATGCCGCGGCTCACCCGCCGATTTCGGGATTGCTCGCCGTGCCGCTGCGCAGCCGGGAAGGCACGCCGCAGGGCGTCATCCTCCTCTCCGATTGCGCGCGCGGCGATTTCGACGCGACCGACGAATCGGTGGCGGAGCAGCTCGCGCGGGTCGTCTCCGTCGCGGTCGACAATGTCCGCTTGCTGTCGATGCTCGAGACGGCGCGCGCGCGCGCGGAATCCGCGACCGACGAGTTTCAACGCGTCTTCAACGCGATGTCCGACGCCGTCATTTGGATCGACGCCGAATGGCGAGTCTCGAAGATGAACGAAAACGCGGAAATCCTGTTCCGGCGGAACGCGCGCGAGCTTGCCGAACGCGAATTGTGGGCCGTGTTTCCGGAACTCGACACGCCTCTCGGCGCGGCATTGCGCAACGTCATGGTCACCGGCGCGCCGATGGAAGCCCGCGTCAATTTCGAGCCGCTCGGCGTTTGGCTGGACGTCCGCGCCTACCGCCATAAAGGCCGCGACGCCGATATCGGCGGAATATCGATCTTCTTCCGCGACGTCAGCGAGCTTGTGCGCATCGAATCCCGCCTGCGGCACGCGCAACAATTGGAGGCGATCGGCAAGCTGACCGGCGGCGTCGCGCATGATTTCAACAATCTGCTGACCGTCATCTTGGGCAACGCCGATCAGCTCGCGGCGCGTATCGCCGACCCCCAGCAGCGGAGACTCGCCGAGATGATCCGCGCGGCGGGCATGACCGCCGCCGAAATCACCCAGCGGCTTCTGGCTTTCGCGCGACGCCAGCCGCTGAATCCGCGAACGATCCGCGTGCAGAAGAAATTGACGGCGCTGCGCCCGCTCCTTCAGCGGACGCTCGGCGACGACATCCGCGTGGACATGAAAATCCACGGCGAGCCGAGCCCCGTCGTGATCGATCCCGTTCAATTCGAAACCGCGGTGCTGAATCTCGTGGTCAATTCCCGCGACGCGACCCCGCGCGGCGGCCAAGTATCGATCGAAGCGCGCAACGAAACGCTCGACGCCCCCCAAGCCATGGATGGCGATCATGCCGCTTCGGGCGAATATGTCGTGGTGTCCGTCAGCGACACCGGCACCGGCATGACGCCCGACGTCCTCGCCAGCGCCTTCGATCCGTTTTTCACGACCAAAGAGATCGGCAAAGGCACCGGATTGGGGCTGAGCATGGTGTACGGATTCATGCGGCAGTCCCGGGGGCACGTGAAGATCGAAAGCGAAGCCGGCCACGGCACGACGGTGAAACTCTTCCTGCCCGCGAAATCCGACGCCGTTCAGACGTCGCGATAGATCTCGTCGATGTCGAAGCGGCGCATCGGCCCGGGCAAATCCCCTTCGTGATATACGATCGGCCCGTCGATGTAATCGATCCCCGCCGCGATCGCGCCAAGGACCTGGGGGCGGCCGATAAGACCGCGGACATAGCTCCGCAATCCGAGTTTCGCGGATTGCTCCGCGAACTCATTCATCAAGCGCATGCATTGCGCGTCGTCCATTTGCCGCGGCGAGGCGAAACCGACGGCGCCAGCCCCCGCGCCCGCGACCGGCGCCAAACGGCGAATCTCGGGCTGAATTCGCACGAACACCGAACGGCAAAACGGGCGCAACGCCGAAACGCATTCGACGATGCGGCTCTGCGGCGCGCCGCGCGGCAGCCGATCGACCTCCAATACGAGAAGCTGGCGGACGGCTTCGGGAATTTCGCGGCACTGCGCGAGATACGTCTCCCGGCTCTGCCGCGTGGCGATCGTCTCGAAGTCGACCGGCCAGCACAGCAAGACGCGATGCCCCTTGCCGACCAGCCCCGCCAAACCGGTCAACGCGGCGCGTGCCAGAAAAATGTCGAATTCGACGGAACTGACCGTCTTGGCGTATTCGTGCCGAAGCTCGGTGTCTTCGAGCAACCGCCCGAAGACATTCATCGCCGTCGGTGCCGCGAAATACGTCGTGATCGCCTTTTGCTTCAGGCTCCAAACCGGCCGGTAGACGATCCGAATCAACGACAACGCTTTCGCCTTGTCGATCTTGGCGAACGAGAAATCCGGCATGCCGTTCTCGCCGCCCTCGCCGCCGCCGGATGCCGGCGCATCCGCATCGGATGTTTCCCGCGTCGCGGCTTCGCCGCCGGTCAGACGTTGCAGCAGGTCTTCCTTTGTCAGCGCGGAGAAGACGAGCGTCCCGTCCGCTTCGACGACACATGTCTCGACTTGCGTGGCGGACTCCTCGAATTTTTCGCCGAGAAGCCTGCGCGCGATCTCTTCGGCGATTTTCAGGCACCGCGCTTGCGCTTGATCCCGATTCAACGTCCCAAACACGATCAGGAAGCGAAGCTCGTCGTAGCGAAAATGAATATCCTCGGAACCGATGGCGTTCCGGATGCAATGGTCCGCGACCTTCTGCGCGCGCGCGGCGTAGCGCGGCCACTCCACGCCGAGCTTCTCGCGAACCGCGCCCAGGCCGACGAGGTTGATATTGCCCGACAGAACCGAGCGGCGCTCGCCCAGCACGCGCGATAGGCGGGCGATGAAATCGCCGGCCAGTTTCTCCGGATTGTCGGCGCTCGGGAAATCGCGATCGACGGCCGGCGGGCGGCCGGTGGGCTCCGCCTCCACATCCGCATCCGAAACGCCGATCATCCGCTTGAGCCGATCGACGAAGCCGGGCTGCCGGGCAGCCACGTTACGCATCGGCTTCGAGCCGCGCGACCAACTCGACGAGTACGCGCGGCAAAAAAGGCTTGGCGAGCGTCGCGTTCGCGCCGAACGCCTTCGCGTGCGCCAAAAAATCCAGATTTCGGGTCCGTCCGCCGCCCGAAATCGCGATCAATTTCGTGTTTGCGTCCGTTTTGCGGATCCGACGGATCGTCTCCAATCCGTCGGTCTGGGGCATCAAAATATCGGTAACGACGAATTCAGGCCGCAGTCGCGCCATATCTTCCGCGATATTCGACCCGTTCGACACGGCGTAAACATCGTGCGCGGCCGATTCGAGCGCCAAACGAAGCGTTTCTCGAACAAGATCGTCGTCATCGATCAAATAGATCCTGGCCATTGTCGTCCCATAAGCGCCGCTCCAACCGTGTGACTCGGTCTTCGACCGCGCCAGCGGCGGCGACACATAGCGCAACGAGATTGGTCACGACTAGGAAAACAATTCGTTAAGGGCGGACAGGCGCCGCACGCCAACGGGACTAACGGCAATATTTGCGGCCCGTCCGTCGGAAATACTTCTTTTAAATCGCGCGACTAATTGGCGAGCGAGCCTTGCGTGCTGCCCTTCACCAGGAAGGGTTCAAGCAGCAGGAACAGCACCAACATCGGCAACAGCGACACGGCCGACGCCGCCATGAGCGCGCCCCACTCGACCAGATATTCGCCTGTGAAGGATTGCAAGCCGACGGTCACGACCCAATTCTCGGGCTTCGAATTCAGCGTGCGCGCGAAGACGAGATCGGCCCAGGTGACGATCGCGATATAGGCCGACGCGGCGGCAAGGCCCGGGGCGGCGAGCGGCAGCACGATATGGCGGAAGGCTTGCCATTCGTTGCAGCCGTCGATCATCGCCGCCTGTTCCAATTCGCGCGGGATCGCATCGAAAAAGCCTTTCAGCAGCCACGTGGCGAACGGCACGGCGGTCGCCGAGTTCGCCAGGATGACGCCGAGCTTCGATTCGATCAGCCCCGCCTTCGAGAACAGGATGAAGAACGGGATGATGATCAGCGAACCCGGCAGCATCTTGCTGGCGAGCAGACCGAAGCCCATCGCCTGCTGCGCCTTGGTACGAAAGCGCGACAGCGAATAGCCCGCCATCGCCCCCGTCGAGATCGTGATCGCCAGCGTGCCCGCCGTGATCATCATCGAGTTCGAGATCCAGGTGAGCAAGGGCTTGCGCGCGAACACCTCGAAATACGCCGCGAACGTCACCTCGCCCAAAGGCGGCAATAGCGGCGGATTGCGCGATAGCAGGATCTCGGTCGGCAGAATCGACGTGATGATGATCCAATAGAACGGGAACAGCACGACGACGAGGCAGATCAGCGCCGTCGCCAGCAGCAGATAAGGGCGCCAGACCGGAACGGGCATCAGTGGAAATCCTTTCGGCCCCAGCGCATCGCGAGATACGCGAGGCACGCGCACAGGATCAGCATCAACACGCCGATCGCGGACGCTTGCCCCATGCGGAAGAATTGGAAGGCTTCTTCGTAGACCAGCAGCGACAGCGTTTGCGTCGCGCGCGACGGCCCGCCGCCGGTCGTGGCGAAGACGAGGTCGAAATCCTTCACCACCCACAGGCCTTGCAGCACGATGGCAAGTGCGGCCGCCCCGCGAATGCCGGGCCAAGTGACGTTACGGAAAATCTGGAACGGACTCGCGCCATCGACGCGCGCGGCCTCGTACAGCGTTTGCGGCACTGATTGAAGGGCCGCCAGCAGCGTCAGCGCGAAGAACGGGAAGCATTTCCAGATCGTCGGCAGAATCACCGCGAACAACGCCGTATCGCCGTGGACGAACCAGGCGATATCCGTCGCGGCGAGACCCAGCTTGCGCAATTGCGCGTTCACCACGCCGTAGGAGGAGTCGAACATCCACAGGAACGCGATCGCCGCGACGACGCCGGGCACGGCCCAAGGCAGCAGCATCAAACTGCGCAGCCAGCGCCGGCCGGGAAAGTCGCGGTTGAGCAACAGCGCCAGCAGCAAGCCGATCAGAAACGCCGGCGCGATCGTGCCGACGGCGTAGACGACCGTGACGCCGGCCGAATGCCAGACCACGTCGTCGGTCAATGCGCGCCAGTAATTGCCGAAGCCGAGCGGCAAGCGGTCGAGGCGCGCGACATTTGGTGCACGCCCCACCCGCAAGCTCGTCTCCAGCACCATATAAAGCGGGTAGACGATCAACCCCGCCACGAGCAGGAACGCGGGCGCCAGAAGCCCGTACGCGATATAGGTCTGACGCCGCGCGCCCATGCCTGCGATCCTCAAGCCAGCGGCAACGCGCGTTCCAGCTCGCGCTGGAGATTGGCGAGCACCGTGGCCGTGGTTTCGTCGGTCGAGATCAACCGCATCATCGCGCGGCCGAAGATCGACGCGTACTCGTTATAGCCTTCCTGCAAGGCCGGGTTCGTCGGGAACACCGACGACGCCGTCGCCGCCGCGTCCATCACGATCTTGAGATGCGGCAAGCGCGCCGCCGCATCGGCCGGCAAGGCGCCACGGCGCGGGGCCGGCGACGCCGCCTTCAAGATGTATTCCGACTGCCATTTCGGCGAGGCGGCAAGTTCGATGAACTTCCAGACGAGATCCTTCTTGTTGGCCGCGAGATTGGCCGGCATGTGGATCGAGTTGGACGTGCCGCCGGTTTCCTTCGGGAAGGGCACGCGCGCGACCTTCAGCGACGCGCGCACCGCTTCGGGCGCACGCTCGACGAACGCCCAGATCCACGGCCCGTCGCGCAGGAACGCGGCCTTGCCGTCGATGAACAGCTGACGGCCCTTCGCCGAATCCATGCCCGGGGGCGCGTTGCGCATCGCGCGGCGATATTGCTCGACCACGACGACGACCTGCGGATCGGTGAAGACGTATTTGCCGCCCTTCACCCAATCGAGGCCTTGGCCCATCAGCCACGTCCCCGTCTCGACCACCAGATTCGGATGCTCGACCGACGTGGCGACAAGCCCGAACTGGCCTTGATCGCGTTTGGTCGTTTTCTCGATCGCGTTGAGCCATTCGTCCGGCGTCTTGGGCACGTCCACGCCCGCTTCCGCCAGGAGCTTTTCGTTGTAATAGAGGACCGAGCCGTAGCCCATCAACAGCACGCCCTGGGTCTTGCCGTCCCAGCGCATGTCGCCCTGCAACGGCGTCCAATTCTGCAGAATGTCCGTCTTGGCGATACGATCGTCGATCGGCGCCAGCCAGCCTTGCGACGCGAAGGCGGCGAAGTTGCGCGTCGGCAGATGGACGATGTCCGGCGGGTTGTTGCCCGCGAAGCGCACCGTCTGCTGCTGGACGTATTGCGCGAAGGGGATCGAATAGAGATTGATCTTCACGCCCGGATTGGCGCCTTCGAACTCGGCGATCAGCGCCTTCCACCACGCCGACACGCCGGGTTCTTCGGCCTGCCAGGACGGGAAATCGAGCGTGATCGGCGCTTGCGCATGGGCGCGCGGCAAGGCCGCGAGCGTGGCGGCGGCGGTACCGGCCGCAAGCAAAGTACGACGTTTCATGGTTTCCTCCGTTTGAGTGTTTTTTCGATGTTTTTGATATCGGCGATCAGGCGATCGGATTCGTCGAGCCCGAACTGCGTGGGCGTATGGAAGGGCGCACGTTCATAGGTGCGCGACAGACCCAAGCGCTGCGCCATCAAACGCTTGCCGTAAGCGACAAGGCCGGGCAGCGAGCGCGTCATGAACACGATCAACGGCAAGGCGGTCGCGTGGAGGCGCTTGGCGTTTTCGATGCGCGCGGAATCGCCGCTTTGGAAATCCTCGAACAACGCGACCTGCAAGGCGACGCAATCGGGGGCCGGGATCAGCCCCGCCCCGCCGCTGCGCAACAGCGACAAGAATTCGATCCCGCCATGGCCGCCGAACGCATCGACCGAGCCGCCCAACGCATCCAGCACGCGCGCGATCTCGACCGACCAGCCTTCGGCTTTCAGCAGACGGATATTCGGATGCGCCTTGCACACCTCGACCAATGCGTCGGGCGACAGGAAGGACGGCAGATTGACAGGATTATTCTGGATCGCGACCGGCAGATCGACCTTGTCGGCGATGCCGCCGAAATGGCGTTGCAGATCGGGTTCCGGCACCTTGGGTCCCGGCGGCGGTTGCAGGATGACCCAATCGGCGCCGGTTTCCTTCGCATCCTTGGCGAATTGCACCTGCCCCGCGACGTCGGGCTCGGCGATCGTCACGGCATAGGGGACACGCTTGGCGATCTTCTTGCCGACGACGCGCACGAGATGCAGCCGTTCGGCGGTCGTCATCTTGTTCACTTCGGTGACGAGGCCCAGCACCGTGATCCCGTGCGCGCCCGCGTCGAGGCAATGTTCGACTTGGGCTTCCATCGCCGCATCGTCGAGCGTGCCGTCTTCGCGGAAGAACGCGTAGAGGACGGGATAGATGCCGGAAAAGCGCATCGCCCTAGCCGATCACGTAATCGAATACGGAGGCATGCGGCTCGACGCCGATGCCGGGGCCTTCCGGCAGGATGTAATGGCCCTTCTCGCAGGCCATTCTGCCGGTCACGAATTTCAGGTTCTTGTCGAAGATCGAGTGCTGATATTCGTGATACGGCACGCGCTTCAGCGCCGATGTCGCCTGCAAGCTCGCGGCCATGAACACGCCGATGCCGATCGACGCATGCGGGATCGTGTCGACATGGAACGCATGCGCCAAGCGCCCGATATGCAGGAACTCGGTGATGCCGGTATGGCCCATTTCGGGCTGGATGATCGTCATCGTGCGTTTTTCGAAACGCGGGCGATATTCGAACACCGTGCGCAGTTCTTCGCCCAGCGCCAGCGGGCAGCCGATGCCCCGCGCGACGATCGTCTGGCCTTCGAGGTCTTCGGGCTCGCACGGCGCTTCGGCGAAATAGAGGTTATGCGCTTCGAGACGCCGGATGAGGCGGATCGCCTCGGCGGACGTGAATTTCCAATGCAGATCGACCATCAGATCGATCCCGGGCCCGACCGCTTCGCGCAACGCGGCCATCTCGGCGACGATGCCTTCGTCGGACACGGCGGCGGCGAATTTGATCGCCTTGTAGCCCTTGCGCACCCATTCGACCGCAAGGTCGCAGCGTTCCTTCAGCGTCGCCTTGGGCAGGCCCGAGACGTAAGCGGGCAGCGACGCATGGCGACGTCCGCCAAGCAGCGCGGAAACCGGCAAGCCGGTCTGCTTGCCGTAAAGATCCCACACGGCGATATCCACGCCCGCAAGGCTGTCGACGTAATAGCCGCCGAAGAAGCCGCGCACGCGCATCAGATCGTACAGGTCTTCGTGCAGCACCACGGGTTCGGCCGGATTGCGCCCGACCATCACGGGGCCGAGCACGTCGTCGATGATCGCCTTCACCGCATGCGGGGCGACGATGCCGTAAGTTTCGCCCCAGCCGATCTTGCCGCTTTCGGACGTGATCTTGATCAGCATCGACATGTCGCTGCTGGGATAGATCGAGCGATTGCCCTTGCGGATCAGATAGCCCTTCTCGTTGATCTTCTCGCCCTCGCGCAACGGCCCGAGATAGGGCACGTCGCGCGGAATGGAGATGATGAAGGTCTCGACCTTCTTGATCGCATCGAAGCTCATTGCGCGGCCTCGCGAACCGGATGGCGGGTGAAAAGATCGGCGGCTTCCGCGATCAACGCGGCAAGTTCCACATTGTCGCCGGCGTCGGGCACGGGCCCGGCGGCGCGCGACGCGTTGGACCCGACCAAGCCGCGCGCTTGCAGCACGGTCTTGGTCATGCGCACGCGGAAGGTTTGCTGGAACAACAGCAGCGGCAGCGTGCGCGAATAAAGGTAACGCGCCTTCTTCGCGTCGCCGGCTTCGAAGGCACGCACGATATCGACATGCACGTCGGCCATCTCGGTCGCGGGCATCGTGCCCGACGCCCCGCGCACAAGTTCGTCGATCAAGTAGCGTGCACCCGCCCCGCCGAATACGCCGTCGAGCTTGCCGCCCGCCGCCGCCAGGATCTTGGTCACATGCTGGCCGCAAGGCAGCGTTTCTTCCTTCACGTAGCGCACGGTCGGCACGGCCAGCGCCACTTGCACCACCGCCTCGGGCTTGAGCCCCGCCCCGTTGGGGGCCGGCGCGTTCTGCAACATGATCGGGATTGGGCAGTTCTTGGCGACTTGGCTATAGAACGCGATATGGGCGGCGACGTCTTGGCCCGCTTTGGCGGGCGCCATGATCATCGCGGCCGAGGCGCCGGCTTCGGCCCCTTCGCGCGCACGCGCGGCGGCTTCGTCGGGATCGGCCGCACTCGCCCCGACGACGAACTTGATCCGCCCGCGCAGCGCCTTGCCCAGCGCGGTGACGGCAGCTTTGCGTTCGGCCGGGGTCAATGTTTCGACCTCGCTCGCCATGCCGGGATAGACGAAACCGTCGGCGCCGGATTCCACGGCGAACTCCAGCAAGCGCAGCAGCGAGGCCTCGTCGACAGCGCCTTGTCGGTCGAACGGCGTGGGAAGAACGGGGAAGACGCCTTTCAGTTTGCTCATTTCACGGCTCCGGCGGTCACGCCTTGGATGAACCAGCGTTGCAGAAATGCGAACGCGACGACGATAGGGGACGACGCGACCAGCGACGCGGCCATCGCCCCGCCCCAATCCGCGTTGACTTCGTTGAGATAGGACAGCAGCAGGCCCGGCCCGATCGTGCGCTTGTCCTCCGACACGATCAGCGTCAGCGAATAGAGCAGATCGTTCCACGACCACATGAAGCCGTAGAGGAACACGGTGACGAGGGCGGGTACGGAGACCGGCAGCACGATCGTGTGGAAGATGCGCAGCTCCCCCGCCCCGTCGGCGCGCGCGGCTTCGATGAGCTCGCTCGGCACTTGGGTGAAGTAGCTGTAGAGCATGTAGGTCGACACCGGCAGCGCGAACACGATGTAGGACAGCGTGAGGCCCAGATGCGTGTCGATGAGGCCAAGCTCCGTGACCAACGGGTAAAGGCTGATCAGCAGCAAGCCGAACGGAAAGACCTGGGCCGATAGCAGCAGCAACATCGTCCAGCGCCGGCCGGCATAGCGGAACTTGGCGAAGGAATAGCCCGCATACATCGCCAGCATCGTGTTGAGGGCCGCCGCCGAGCCCGACACGACCAAGCTATTGCGCAGCTGGTCGAGCAAGCGGCCGCGCCCGAACGCCGTCGCGAAATGGTCGAGTACCGGCGCATTCGGCCACAAGGTCGGGATGATCCGGTAAAGCTCGGCGTTGCCCTTGAAGGCCGAGATCGTCAGCCAATAGATCGGGAAGAACAGAAACAGCGCGATCGCGCCGAGTACCAGCGTGAATACGACCCGTGCACTGGGCGAAGAAAGATCGAGCATCACACGCCCCGCAACAGATGACGCAGATAATAGGCGGCGGCCGGCAGGATCGTCGCGACCCAGAGCAGACCGATCGCCGAGGCAAGGCCCGTGTCCCACTGGTCGAAGGCGCGGCGATAGACCTCGATCGACAGAACCGCCGTGGCGCGCACAGGGCCACCGCCGGTCAGCGCGTAGATCGTGTCGAAATGCTGCAGATTGCCGATCACGCCCAGCACGATCACGACCAGCAGCACGGGCCGCAAATGCGGCAGCACGTGGTCGCGCAAGACGGGCCAGTTGCCCGCGCCATCCACGCGCGCGGCTTCGATCTGTTCGCGGTCGAGGCTTTGCAGACCCGCCAGAAAGAAGGTCATGAAGAGCGGGATCGACAGCCACACTTTGGTGACGACGACCGCCGCCATCGCGCCTTGCGACGTGGACAGCCAAGCCGCCGGAAACTCGATCGCGCCGATTTCCAAGAGCAGCGCGTTCAGCACACCGAAACGGCTGTTGAAGATCCAACCCCAAACAAAAGCCGTGACGGTCGACGGCAGCACCCAGGGAATCAGCGACATCGCCCGGACGGCGCCGCGTCCCCGGAAAGGCTGGTTCAGGATCATCGCCCAAGCGAAGCCGAGCAAAACGGTGAAGCCCGTCGCCAAGCCGACATAGATCCCCGTCGTGACGAAGCTGCCGAGAATTTCCGGCGTCGACACGATCATCCGGAAATTGTCGAGGCCGACGAAACGCGGTACGGGCGTTTGCAGATCGTAGCGCGTGAACGCGTAGCCCAGCGCCCGCAAGAAGGGCCACGCGATCACGGTCGCGAACGCGATCAGGGCGGGCGCGAGGAACAGCAGCCCGACGCGCCGCTCCCCCGCTTTCAGCCCGCCCCAACGCGCGGCGGACGAGATGCGCGGCGGCGCCGGCATCGCGCCGCCCGCCGCCGCGTTTCCCGTGACTTGCGTCATGCCCACCTCAACCCCGGCGCGACATCGACTGTTCCATGCGCGACTGCATGGCGTCGACGGCCGCCGAAGCGTTCTTCTGGCCGAGCAACGCCGCTTGCGTTTCTTCGGTCAGGATCGTCGAGAGTTCGGGCGAGTTCGACCAGACGCCGATCTCGTGTTTCATGCCCGTACCGGCCGACGCGACGAGATTGCGCAGATACGCGTCGCTTTGCACCGCGGGCGCCGCGCGACCGGCCTTCGATCCGGGCAGCGCGGAGAGCTTCAACGGGAACGACGTCTGCACCGCGTCCGACATCAGGTATTCGACCCAGCGCGCGCCGGGCGAATCCTTCGCGACCGGGCCGGTCGCGAACATCGACACGAGATGGCCCCATTCGATCGAGGCCGGCTTGATGCCGGCGTTGGCGACCGGCATCTTCATCGGCATCACGACCGGGTCGAACGCTTCGCCGCGCCCCGAAAAATTGCGGGCGAAGCTGCGCGCCTGCGGCGCGTCGATATAGAACGCGCAATTCCCTTGTCCGAACAGACGGCGCGCGTCGGGACGGTCGATTTCCGGCGCCACCAAGCGGTCGCGCATCAATCCGGCCATGAACTCCATCGACGCACGGCCGGAATCGGATTTGACGAGCACTTTGCCGCTCTCGTCGATCATCCGACCGCCATGCGCCCAGACGAGCAGAAGCACATCGAGCGGCACCGAGCCGGGATTCTTCGTCGCCATGCCGTAAGGCACCGAGTTGGGAACCTTGTCGCGCACCGCGAGCAACGCCGTACGGAATTCCGCGAGCGTCGTCGGGATCGACGAAACGCCGGCCTTGGCGAGAACTTCCATGTTCGCGAACATGCCGATGGAGCCCGAAATGATCGGCAGACCGATCATCTTGCCGTCGATGCGGCCCATTCCAGCCACCGCCGGATCGACCATCGCGTCGAGCCCGGCCTTCCCGAAGACTTTTTCGAGATCGACGATCTCGGGCATCGACGCCATCGCGGGCAGCCAACGGTCCTGAATCTGCGCCGTGGTCGGCAGCGTGCGCGAACGCTGGCGCAGCAGAATGTTGCGTTGCGTATCGCCCCAGGCCGAGCCGATCACTTCGACGGAAATGCCGCTCGACGCCTTGAAACCGTCGAGCACCTCCTGGACGAACGGACGGTTCGGATCTTCCGCGTAGGTGAAGCTCATAAAGCTGGGTGCCGCACCTTGCGCGCGAACGATCGACGGCATGGCGAGCGAGGCGGCACCGGCGGCACCCAACGCGACGAAGTTTCTGCGATTGATCTTCATGTTTCCTCTCCCTTGTGGGGTTTTGGTATTGGTTCGGCGGTTAGACGACGCCGCCGTCGATCACGTAAGTCTGGCCCGACGCGCGGCGAGCTTCCGCCGACGCAAGCCAAAGTGCGAGCCGCGATACGTCCGCAGGCTCCAGCGGTTCCTTGATGCACTGCCGTTCCAGATAACGCGCGAGCTTGGCCGGGTCGTCGGCGTTCGCCCGCGCGGTTTGCTTCTCGGTCCAGATCATGCCGGGGGCGATCGAGTTGACGCGAATACCCATCGGCCCAAATTCGCGCGCCAGCGATTTGGTCATGCCCATCACCGCCGATTTGGCGGTCGTGTAGGCGATCAAACCGGGTGCCCCGAACATCCAGGAGATCGAGCCGAGATTGACGATCGATCCCCCGCCCGCTTCTCGCATGCCCGGCGCCACGGCTTGCGCCGCGAAGAACTGGTGGCGCAGATTGACCGCCATGCGGTCGTCCCAATAATCGGGCTCGACCTTGTCGGCCGCCAAGCGCGCATCGTCGCCCGCGTTGTTGATCAGCACGCGGAACGCGCCGAGCTTGGCGGCGAGATTGGCAATGCCCTTGCGCAAGGCCGCGACGTCGCGCAGATCGATCTTCAACGTCGAAACATCGGCCGCACCGTCGCGTTTCGCATCGGCGGAAATCTGCGCAAGGCCGGATTCGTTGATGTCGATCAGACCCAGCTTCGCTTTTTGGCGCGCGAAATGTGCCGTCAGCGACGCGCCGATCCCCGACGCAGCCCCCGTGATCAGCACGGGTAGGTTTTCGAGATCGGGATAGATGGCGCTCATGACGCCACCCGCAGACCATCGGCCGAGAAGCGATGGATATCGTTGGCGTCGATCGTCAGGCCGATGCGCGCACCGACCGAAACATCGCGTCGCCCATCAAGGCGCACGATCACGGTTTCCGGCGCGCCTTCGACGGCGACATGGGCGAACAAATCGCTGCCGAGATGTTCGACCAGCCGCACTTCGCCGGACAATTTGGCGCCGTTGCCGTCGACGAGTTTCAAATCCTCCGGGCGCAAGCCGATTTCGGCCGCGCGATCGCCCAGCAAACCGCCGGGCAGCAGATTCATGCGCGGCGAGCCGATGAAGCGCGCGACGAAGCGGTTGGCGGGACGGCGATAGAGATCGAGCGGCTTGCCGACTTGTTCCAGGCGGCCCGCGTTCATCACGACAATCTTGTCGGCAAGCGTCATCGCCTCCGTCTGGTCGTGGGTCACGTAGATCATCGTCGTGCCCAGACGCTGTTTCAGCGCCGCGATTTCCGCGCGCATATCGACGCGCAGCGACGCGTCGAGATTGGACAGCGGCTCGTCGAACAGGAAGATGCGCGGCTCGCGCACGATGGCGCGGCCAATCGCCACGCGCTGACGCTGGCCGCCCGACAATTGGCGCGGCTTACGTTGAAGCAACGGCGTCAGGCGCAGAATTTCGGCGGCGGCCCCCACGCGCTTGTCGATCTCGGCGCGCGGCGTATCGGCCAGGCGCAGCGCGTAGCCCATGTTCTGGGCGACGCTCATATGCGGATAGAGCGCGTAGGATTGGAACACCATCGCGATGCCGCGCTTGGCGGGCGGCACGTCGTTGACGATCTCGCCGTCGATGGCGAGCGTGCCTTCGTCGATTTCGTCGAGGCCGCAAATCAAACGCAACAGCGTGGATTTGCCGCAACCCGACGGGCCGACGAACACGGTGAATTCGCCGTCGCCGATATCGAGATCGATGCCGTGCAGCACCTTGGCGGGGCCGAAACTCTTTTTGATGCCGGAAAGCTGTAGACGCGCCATTGATGGATCACCCTGCGAACGGCGTATCGGCTTGGCCGCGCACGCCGGCACGCAATGCGAAGACACCGCCGGAAAGCGGCGCCTCCGCGAGCTGGCGTTGCGACATGCGGATACGCGCCGTCGTAATGTAAAGCGTCGAAAGATCGGGCCCGCCGAAGCAGCAGCTCGTGGGGCGCGGAACCGGCAGCGTCACCACGCGGTCGACCTTGCCGTCCGGGTCGTAGCGCGTGACGCACCAGCCGTCCCAATGCGCACTCCACACGAAGCCTTCGGCATCGACCGTCAGCCCGTCGGGAATGCCCGCATTCTCCGGCAATTGCACGAAGACGCGGCGATTGGCGATATCGCCGCTGTCGATATCGAAATCGTAGACGTAAATGCGCCGCGTGCCTGAATCGGCGAAGTAGAAGCGCTTGTCGTCCGGGCTCCAGCCCAGACCGTTGGAGATGTGGAAGCCCCTCCCCATCGTCGCGACCGACCCGTCCGGGTCGAGGCGATACAGCGCCCCTTCGCCGGGCGAGGTCGTGATCGCCAGCGTGCCGGCCCAAAAGCGTCCGCGCCGGTCGCATTTGCCGTCGTTGAAGCGATTGCCGGGCTTGCCCGCTTCGGGATTGGCGACGGACGTGATCGTGTCCGACGACCAGTCGAACGTCTTGAAGCCGGTCTGCGTCGCCGCGAGATAGCCGCCGCGCGCGCGCGGCACGGCCGCGCCGATCAATTCGGGCATCGGCTTCGACACGAACTGCCCGGTTTCCGGGTCCGCGAGGATCACCGAGGGGGCGAGGATATCGACGAACAGCAGGCGCTTGTCGGCGGCCGACCACACCGGGCCTTCGCCCAGGAAACAGGCCGACGGCACGGCGCAGCGCAGATCGTCGCGCGCGGGGCCCAGCGGGCGGGGATTGATGGAGATCGACATGGCGAGCTGGCCGACATTGCCCGAGACGCGGCGCGCGGCTTCGATCGCGTCGCGGCCCAAGGCGTGAAGCCGGTCCACGCCCATGCGATAGGACGGTCCGACGATCGCGATCGCGCCGATGGCGATCGCGCGGTGATCGAAAATCGGGGCGGCGACCGAGCTGATATCGGCATGCTGCTCGCCGAACGAAACGGCGTAGCCGCGCCCCTTGGTGAGTTCGAGCTCGCGCGCGAATTCGACCGGATCGACGATCGTGTTCGGCGTGAAGCGTTCCAGCGACAGGCGGCTCACCATCGTTTGACGATGCTGGGGATCGAGATGCGCGACGATCGCCTTGCCCGCCCCGCTGGCATGGGCGGCAACGCGGGCCCCCACGCCCAGCCCCAAACGCACGGCCTGGGCGCTGTCGCGCTGGTCGATATAAAGGACGGAGGTATCGTCGAGGACCGCGAGGCGCACCGCCTCCCCGGTCAGATCCGCGAGCCTTGCGAGTTCGGGCGACGCGGCGCCGCGCAGATCGAATTCGTTCCACACCCGATGCGCCATGCGGAACAGGCGGAAGCCCAGACGATAGGTCTGGTCGCGCTCGTCGACCCGCAGCAAGCCCGCTTCGACCAACGTCGCCAGCATGCGATGGGCGGTCGGCTTGGACAGGCCCGATTGTTCGGCGATCTCGACGAAGCGCAGCGGCTTGTCGCTTTCGGCGACGATGTCGAGCAGCGACAGCCCCCGGCGCAACGCCTGCGCGCCCGGAATTTCCCGTGTGGCTTCGCCTTCACCGCTTTCGACGACGCTGAGCGTACGACCGGACATTTCTCTCCCATCGCGGCTTGTGTCCGCCGCATGAGTTCCATATGACGGATATCAATTTCATGTCAATGCGCCGATCGATAAGATTTCGCCCCAGCGCCGTTACAATTCATCACATATCTATATTTTTCCGGCGTTTATCGAGTTTTCATAATGTCGAAAAACAAGATCCTGCCGACGCCGCCTTCATTCTCCACACAGCCCTACGCCGCCGCTTTGTGACGGAATCGACATCCCCATGCTGAACCACGCCAATACCGCCCTGTTCCTGTGGCTAACCGCCAACGACGATCCCGCGACTGCCTTGCTCGCGATCGCGCAGATGCTGTCGTTCTGGCCGCTGCTGCTCGCTTTGCCCCTATTGCGGCTCTGGGCCGAAAACCGGATACGTGAAATCCAGCACCTTGCCGTCGCGGCCGCGCTGGCAACCGCCGCCGTGGTCGCGTTCCAGCATCTTTTCGCCAGCCCGCGCCCTTTCATGCTGGGGCTCGGCGGCAATCTCGCGCATCACGCCGCGACCTATGGCCTGCCCTCGGCCCATGCGACGCTGGCCGCCGCGTGTTGGATGCTCGTCGCGCGCCGAAAGCTCGATGCGGTTATGGGCGTCGTCTTCGTCGCGGCGACGATGTGGGCCCGGATCTATCTCGGTGCGCATTTCCCCCTCGACGTCGCCAGCGGCGCGCTTCTGGGGGCGGCGATCGGCCATGCGCTGCGAACCACGGTCCCGCCGCGCGATACGGCGCCATCGCATTCGTCATAGTTCGGGCGTATGAAGGCGCGTTCCCGGGAAATCCTCGATGACCACGACGCGTCTCTTCCGCAACTCGCTGCGGCATTTTCCGCCGCCTTTGGGCCCGGCCGATCTGGCCGCGATCGGCCTTGTGCTGGGTGTGGTGGCGTTGGCGGGCTGGCAACTCGCGGCGATGGGCACGCGCATCGGCCATTCGGGCCTGCCGCCGGTCGATCTTGATCCCACGCTGTTGCCCTATTACGCGCTGCGCACGCTGGCGCGGATGGGCGCGGCGTTGACGCTGTCGCTGATCTTCACGTTGATCTATGCGCCCGCCGCCGCGCGCGATCCGGCGGCCGAGCGCGTGTTGATCCCGCTGCTCGACGTGCTGCAATCCGTGCCGATCCTCGGCTACGTGTCGCTGCTGGTCGCGGGCGTATCGGTCGCCCTGCCCGGCTGGGTCTTGGGCTACGAGGCGGCGGCGATCTTCGCGCTGTTCACCTCGCAAGCCTGGAACCTCACCTTCAGCTTCTATCAATCGCTGAAGACCGTGCCGACGGAACTGGCCGAAGCGTCGCGCGCCTTCGGGCTATCGGCGCGCGCGCGGTTCTGGCGCCTGGAAGTGCCGTTTGCGATGCCCGGCCTCGTCTGGAACGCGATGATGTCGGTCGCCGGCGGCTGGTTCTTCGTCGTCGCGGCCGAAGCGATTTCGGTTGGCGGCGAGACCGTCGCCCTGCCCGGCATCGGTTCCTACATCGCCGCCGCGATCGACGCGCGGCGCATCGACGCCGTGTTCTACGCGATCGGAACGATGGCGGTGCTGATCCTGGGCGTCGATTTCCTGCTGTTCCGCCCGCTGGTCGCGTGGTCGGAGCGCTTTCGCCTGGAGACCGAGCCCGGCGACAAGCCGCCGCGCTCGATCGTGCTGACGCTGTTCCGCCGCGCGCGCGTGGGCCGCGTGCTGGGTCGCGCCTTGCTGCGCCGCCTGACGCCGATCGACGGCCGGCGCGTCGAACGCGCCGTCAAGCCGCGCAACGCGCTGTGGAACACGATCGCGCTGATCGGCGGCGGCGGCGGCGCGCTCGCCGCGACCGTCTTCGTGCTCGGCAAATTGCCGCCGGACGAAATCGTCACGGCC
Organism: Tagaea sp.; assembly: GCA_965228135.1. Classification (GTDB taxonomy): domain Bacteria; phylum Pseudomonadota; class Alphaproteobacteria; order CACIAM-22H2; family CACIAM-22H2; genus Tagaea. Next base: position 280,268 of record OZ245798.1, on the reverse strand, counting down.
ATGCTCGCGGGCGGCGCCACGGCCTTGCGCGTCACCACGATGATCCTGCTCGCCGCCGCGATCTGGACGCCGATCGGCATCTGGATCGGCTTGCGCCCGCGCTGGACGCGCGCGATCCAGCCGATCGCGCAATTCTTCGCGGCCTTCCCCGCCAATCTGCTCTATCCCGTCTTCGTCATCGCGATCGCGCGCTGGGGCTTGAACCCCGAATATTTCTTGGCGCCGCTCGTGGTCCTGGGAACCCAGTGGTACATCCTGTTCAACGTCGTCGCGGGTGCGGCGGCGATGCCGGCGGAACTTCGCGTGGCGTCGGATAACCTGCAACTGCGCGGCCTGCTCTGGTGGCGGCGCGTCGCGCTGCCTTGCGTCTATCCCTATCTCGTCACGGGTCTCGTCACCGCCGCCGGAGGTGCGTGGAACGCGACCGTCGTCGCGGAAGTGGTCTCCTGGGGCGATCGCAAATTCGAGGCGACGGGCCTTGGCAGCTACATCGCCGCCGCGACCGACAGCGGCGACTTTCCGCGTTTGGCCTTGGGCATCGCGCTGATGTCGCTGTTCGTCGTGGCGCTCAACCGCGTGCTGTGGGACCCGCTCTACAAACTCGCCGTGCGGCGCTATCGCTTGGGATGATCGCCATGGAACCGCTATTGGACGTGCGCAAGGTCGTGAAGACCTATTCGAGCGAACCCGACGCCGAGCCCGTGCTCGACGGCGTCGAGTTCGCGCTGGGAACGCGCGAGATCGTCGGCTTGCTCGGCCGCTCGGGCTGCGGGAAATCGACGCTGCTGCGTTTGATCGCCGGCCTTGACGCCGTGACCGGCGGCGAGATCCGCTTCGCCGGCCACACCGTCGATGGGCCGCAGCCCGGCATCGCGATGGTGTTCCAAAGTTTCGCGCTGTTCCCGTGGCTGACCGTGCAGCAGAACGTCGAGCTCGGCCTCGAAGCGCGCGGCGTGGCCGAGGCGGATCGGCGCTCGAAGGCGCTTGCCGCGATCGACATGGTCGGCCTCGACGGTTACGAGCGCGCCTTCCCGAAGGAGCTGTCGGGCGGCATGCGCCAGCGCGTGGGGATCGCACGCGCCTTGGTCGTCCATCCGCGCCTGTTGCTGATGGACGAAGCCTTCAGCGCCCTCGACGTGCTCACCGCCGAAACCCTGCGCACCGACTTCATCGATTTGTGGCAGGAAGGCAAGGCGACGACCGAAGCCGTGCTGCTCGTCACCCATAATATCGAGGAAGCCGTCGCCTTCTGCGACCGCGTGGTGATCCTTTCCGCCAATCCCGGCCGCGTCGCGTCGGAAGTCGCGATCCCGCTCAAACATCCGCGCGACCGCCAATCGCAACCCTTCCGCGATCTGGTCGATCGCATCTACGCTGCGATGACCAAGCGCGGCGATGCCGGTCCCGGCAGCACGCGCCCGCCCGCGACCTTGGGCGAGAAATTGCCGCGCGTTTCCGCCAACGAGATCGCGGGCCTGATCGAAGCGCTGGCCGAACCCCAACGCGCGGGCAAGGCCGATCTGCCCGAACTCGCCGACGCGCTGGGCCTGACGCTCGACATGCTGCTGCCGACGATCGAAGCGACGGAACTTCTCGGCTTCGCGCATTTGCGCGACGGCGACGTGCTGCTCACGCCCGAAGGCCGCGTCTATTTCGATACCGATCTGCTGCGCCGCAAGGAAATCTTCGCCACGCATCTGGCGCGCAACGTGCCGCTGGCCGCGCATATCCGCCGCGTGCTGGAGGAACGGCACAGCCATACGGCGCCGCGCGCGCGGTTCCTGGCGGAGCTGGAGGATTTTCTGGAAACGGACGAGTCCGAGGCGACACTCGACGCCGTCATCGCCTGGGGTCGCTTTGCGGAGTTGTTCGCCTACGACGCCGAGCGCGCGGATTTCACGCTGGAGTAAAGCTCAGTGCGGCTTCGCCGGGCGCTCGCGCAAATAGCGCAGCAAGCCCGGGTGATAATCCACGACGCGGTTCTCGTTCAAAAACTCCGCGCGCGTCTCGCTGGCGAAAGGATGGATCTCCTTGGCGGGATCGGGCGTATCCAGGATCGCCTTGACGATCGCCAGCGCCGTTTCCTCCGGCAGATCCTTGTTGACGACCACCAGATTCCACGACGCCACGGTCGCGAAGGGGCGCGTTTGGCCGCGATAGGTGTTCGCCGGCACGATCGCGGGCGTGAGATAGGGATAGCGCGCGGTCAACCCCGCAAGATCCCAGGCGGACAACCCGAGCACGCGGGCCCCGCCCTTTTCGGTCACGTCGGCGATGGCGGGAATGGGACTGCGCGCGCCCACCCATAGCGCGTCGATTCCCCCGGTCAGCAGCGCATCGCCCAGATCGGCGATCGAGCCGTTGACGAATTGCGGTTTCAGAAAAAGATGCTTCGCGGCGACCGCGAACAGCAATTCGTCGGTGCCGCCGGCGGGGCCCACGCCGACGCGCTTGCGATCGAGATCGAGGATGCGCCCGATATCCGAATCGCCGCGCACGGCGACTTGATAGGTGCTGCGGAACGCCGGCAGCAATGCGCGGATATTGCCGTAGTTCCGCCCTTGCGCGAATCCGGTGGACGTCGCCGCTTCCTGCACCGTCGGCAAAAAGGCGAGACCGATCGCATTCTTTTCACGTTGAACGGCTGTCAAATTGGCGATCGATCCGCCCGATTCCACGGCGCGCGTGCGCAACGCGGGATCGCGGCTGAGATACGCCGCCAAGCCTTGCGCGTAAGGCAGGAATGCGCCGCCCGCAGCGCCGCCATAGAGCGACAATTCGCCGCTGCCTTGTGCGCGCGCGACACCCTGCGATAGCAACGCCGCGCAGGCAGCCATGATCAATACGCAACGCTTGAACCGATCGAAAAGCATGGCTGCAATCATATCCGGAAATATTTCCTGCGGCATTAGCTAGTTCCGTCGAATGTTTCGACCTTCCCGATTTCGTTCCTTCGCGGACCCGAAATCGGCACCCCTGCCGCATGTATTCTTGCGACTGGATGGGGTGTCGCGGCACCGGTGCGCCTTGACGGTGGACGGCACGCCCGCCAATTGAGCGTCGCATGACCGACGTTGTTTATGATTCGACGAATCACCGTTTCGCCTGGCCAACGATCGCCAGCGAACCCGTGCAAGCGCTCGCCGCACATTGGTCGACATTGGCCAAGAACGGCCAAGCGCCGTTGCGCGAACGCTTCACGCCGCTCGACCTGCCCCCGCGCGGCTGGAAAAATCTGTTCCTGCTGGATCTGTGTCCGACATCGCGAGAGTTCGTTGTCCGCGTGCACGGCACCTATCTCGTCGAATCCTCGGGCGGCGACTTCACCGGCCGGCGCGTGAACGAGACGGAAATCCCCGGCAGCACGCGCACGGCCTTGTATCGCTTGGTTCAGCGCATCGCCGCGACCGGCATGCCGCAATATTACAAAGGCGAGACATTGTTCCGGCCGCCGAATTGGATGCGCGACGTGGAACAAGCGCTATGCCCGCTGGTCGACGACAGCGGCCGCATCGCGTCGATCATCGGCGCGGCGGAATTCGCGCCGATGGGCAAAACCGCCGAAGCGGCGCTCGCGGAATTCTAACGGCGCTTAACCGTTCGACCAGGCCTGCGCGATCGCATCCGTCGTCGTGCGCCAAACGTCGGCATGGGGCGCTGCGATATGGCGCAGCGCGTTGCGCAACGCGCGCAACCTGAAGGGCTGCCCCGCGACGTAGGCGTGGAGTGCGACCCCCATGACCAAGCAAGGGCCCGAGGCCGCTTGGGCGCGCATTTCGTCGAACTGCGCCACGATCATATCCGCGAACTCGGCCGCGGAATGGCGACGCGCGACGATCGCGTTCGAATCGTTGAGCTCCTGCGGATAAGGCACGGCCAGCAAATCGCCCGTGCGCGTTCTCAACGCGACGGGCTGATCGTCCATGCACCAATCGAGCGAATAGCCGAACCCCGCCTCGCGCAGCAGATCGGGCGTGCGCGCGGTCTCGGCGATCCAAGGGCCCAGCCAGCCTTGCGGCGCTTTGCCCTCGTGCGCGGCGATGGCGTCGCGGGCCTCGACGATCAAGGCGCGTTCGCCCGCTACGTCGAGCCCCGCCTGGCTCTCGCTATTGGTGCGCCCATGCGCCACGATCGCCGCACCCGCCGCGCGATAGGCGGCGACAAGCGGCGCGTGGCGATCGTAGATCGTTGAATTGACCAGCAACGACGGCGGCAACTCACACTCCTTGAATAGGTCGAGTAACCGCCACGCGCCCACACGGTTGCCGTATTCGCGCCACGACCAGTTCAGCACGTCGGGCTGACCGGAGCCCGGCACGATATCCTCGCTCAACCCCTCGCCAAACGCATAGCTTTCGAGATTGAGCGCCACATAGACCGCGAGCTTCGCCCCACCCGGCCAAGTGCGGACGGAACGATGGGGCAGCGGCGTGTTGTCGAACCGGCCCGGATGCGCCAGTGTCTTCATCGCATCACCCGAACGACAGACGCGGCAGCAACAACGCCATGTCAGGCCAAACCCACAACAACCAAACCAACAACAGCATCATCAACAGGAACGGCAGCGTACCGACGATCACTTCGGTGATCGTACCGGTGCCGCGAATACCCTGCACGACGTAGAGATTCATACCGACCGGCGGCGTGATCAGCGCGAGTTCGGCCATCACCACCAAGAAGATGCCGAACCACACGGGATCGATGCCGATCGCCACGACCAGCGGGAACACGATCGGGATCGTGCCGATGACCATCGCCAACGCATCGAGGAAGCAGCCGAGGATGAGATAGAACACGGTCAGGATCGCGATCATCTGCCCGGGGGACGCGCCGATCGACTTGACGTAGTTCGCCAAGGCCTGCGGCACACCCATCAGGCCAAGGACGAAGTTCAAATAGAACGCCGCCGCCGCGATCAGCATGATCATCGCCGTGATCGACACGGTCGACACGAAGCTTTCATGCAGCATGCGGAAATTGAGTTTGCCGTAGCACGCCGCCAGCGCCAGTGCGACGACGACGCCGATCGCCGCGGACTCCGTGGGCGTCGCCCAGCCCGCATAGATCGTGCCCATCACCGCGACGAAGATCGCCGCCGGCGGCAGTAGATCGACCAAACGCGCAACACGCACCAGGAACGGATCGCGCGCTTCCACGGGTCCCGCGAAGGCGGGGCGCCATTTGCACAGCACGATCACGACCAACATGAACAAGCCCGTCAGCACGAGGCCGGGCAGCACGCCGGCGGCGTAAAGCCGCCCGACGGACGTGTTGGTCATGGCACCGTAGATGATCATGTTGATGCTGGGCGGAATCAGGATGCCGAGCGTGGCGCCCGCCGCGACGGTGCCGAGCACCAAGCGTTCGTCGTAGCCGCGATTGCGGAACGCCGGCAGCGCAACCGTGCCGATCGTCGCCGCCGTGGCGACGGACGAACCCGATACGGCCGCGAACATCGCCGAGGCACCGATATTCGTGTGCAGCAAGCCGCCGGGCAGCGGGTTCAGCCAATCGGACAACGCCTTATACATGCGATCGGTGAAGCCGCCGCGCACCAGGATTTCGCCCAGCAGCACGAACAACGGGATCGCGACGAGCACGAAATTGTTCGTGGCCCCCCAGAATTGGTTGCCGAAATTCATCACGGCCGGTGTGCCCAAGAACATCACGGCGCCGATCATGCTGATCGCGAACATCACGAAGGCGATGTGCAGACCGATCGCCATCAGGCCGATCAGCAATGCGAAACCAATCAAAGCGGTCGACGGATCGATCATCGCCCTTCCTCCTTGCGCGCTTCGAGTTCGGCATCGACTTCGTCCTTGGCGGTCGCCGGGCCGTAAAAGTTATTAAGGCGGCGACGATCCACGAAGAGCAGATAAAGCGAGTGCGCGGCATAAGCCGACGCGAAAAGCGCGAACAGGCCCACGCCGAACAGCCATGTCGCCTGCGGGATCCACAACGGCGTTTGCAGCGGATTGGTCGCGACGGACCTGAATTCGATGCTTTCGGACAATACGTCCTCGCCGCGGTAAAGCGCGAAAATCGCGAAGCCGGCGAGCGTGACCATCGCGACGGCGTTCAGCACGGCCTGCCAGAACGCCGGCATGCGGATCAAAAATACGTCGATGCGCGTATGGCCGCGCATGGCCATCGTGTAGGACGCGCCGACGGCCGCGACGATGGCGAGCGCATAGCCCCCGATATCGTCGATCCCTTGCAGGGAGAATCCGAAGAATTTCCGCCCCACGACTTCGACCGTGATCGCGAAGGAGAGAATCAATACGCCGTAACCGCAAAGGATCGCGACGAAGCGCGCGACGGGCACGGCGATTTTGCCGACGGGATTTTCCATGATTATCCTCGAAGGAATCGGGGCGGCCTGGACCGGGCCGCCCCTCTCCTTAACGCTTGTTCAGTCGATCTTGAAGCCGCGAACACGACCGACGGTCGCGTTCCACGTCGCCGTGCAGGTCGGATCGACCTTGTTGCAGGTCTCCTTCCAGATCGGCAGAACGACGGCCGTGACCGCCGTGTTGATCTTCTTTTCGTCGGCGGCCGAAACCTCGACGAGCTTCATGTTGTACTTGGTGCCTTCGACGCAAGGATCCTTGCCGATATTGCAATTGACCGCATCGCCGTTCGCGCGATCGGCCAGATCCCACATCTGATCCTCCATCTTCTTGAACTCGGCCAGCACCTTCGCCTGCATCGCGGGCGTATAGCGCTTCCAATGGTCGAGATTCATGAAGTGGCCCTGGACCGAACCCGAGACCGACAGCGGCAGGAAGTACGAGGTGACTTCCGGCCACTTGCCCGAATTGCCCGAGGTCGGCGAGGTCACGCCGCAATCGGCCACGCCGCGTTGCAGCGCCGGATAGACTTCCGAGAATTGCAGCGTTATCGGCGTGGCGCCGAGATTTTGGATCAACGCGGCCATCGACGGCGTGAAGCTGCGGACCTTCAGGCCCTTCACGTCATCGACCGTTTTGATCTCCTTGCTGCAATAGAAGACCTGCGGGCCGAACGGCCACAGCGTCATGACCTTGGCGTTGAACTTGGTCTGGAGACGCTGGTCGAAAGCCTCGCGATAGGCGTCGACCGCCGCGCGCAGCTGCTTCATGTCGGTCGACACGCCGATCAGGTCGATGCCTTCGAAGAAGGGGTCGTCGCGCGAGGCCATGCCGATCTGCACCGACATCACGTCGAACGTGCCCGAGCGCAGCAGGCGCAGCGCGTCCGCCGCCTGCACGTTCACCACATCCATCGGGTTGTAGTTGACGGTCATGGGGATGCCGAGGGAGGTCGACAGATTCAGAAAGAACGGCTTCTCGATGTTGTCGACATGCTTGGTATTCGAGGAGAAATTCCCGGCGATGCGCATGGTGTTGGGATTCTGCTGCGCCTGGACGGCCGGAACGGCCGCCAGGCACGCGGCCAAAAGGCCGGCAGCGAATGCGAGTTTCATATCGGACTCCTTCCTTGACGTCTGCGGTGAGGCACCGCCGGGCGCGGCGACAAGGCCGCCCCCAGCGGATCGGTGTCGCGCGGGGCGGCATCGAGATCGAGGCCCGCGAGAACATGGTCGAGATGGCGGCGCATCAACGCGGCCGCCGCGCGCGGGTCATGCGCTTCGATCGCATCGACGATCGACGCGTGCTCGTCGGGCGGGCACGCGGATTCCCCGGTACGGTCATGCGCGAGGATCGCAAGACATGTGATCGTTTCGTATTCGGCCAGCGTGCGCGCCATGATGGCGTTCCCGGCCATCTCGGCGAGTTTCAAATGGAACTCGCCGGTCAATCGCACCAAGCCGATCCGGTCGCCGCGCTTGCGGGCCCCATCCTCGGTGCGCAAATGCGCGCGCAGCTTGGCGATATCCCCCGGCGTGGCGTTGGAAGCGACGCGCGCGACCAACTCGATCTCGATCAGGCGGCGCGCGTCGAACACGTCGGCCGTGCGCTTGGCGTCGGGCCAGGTGATCCGGGCCCCCTGGTTCGGCGACAATTCGACCAAGCCCGCCTGCGCGAGTTTCGCCAGCCCCTGGCGCACGATCGTGCGACTGACGCCGAAATAAGCACCCAGCTTTTCCTCGATCAGGCGCGTGCCGGGCGCCAGGCGATGGGACTGAATCGCCTCGACCACGCGCTCGAACACGATTTCCGCCGTGGCACCCGCGCGCCGTCCGCGCGCCCCCGTTTTCGGCGGCTGCGTCGCTTTTTTCCGCCGAGTGCCCGCCGGGCGGGCGGCAAACGCCTTCGAATTCGGCATACCGTTCGATTTCCGTCGTTTCGCGTTTCCGGACGGCGCGATGCGTGCGCCTCTCCCGCCACCCTTTGCACGTTCGGCGCCAATCGCGATTACGCGCGAGAATTGGACACATGATTGTATCCAATCTAGCGCGGATGCGGCCGGAACGCCCGCAAATTGGCGCGGTTCGGCTTGTGGCACGGGCATTGCTGAACTCTCCCGACATCAGCACGAATTTCCCCATCCCGAGCCGCCCGCCCACGGGCGCCCATCCAAACCAGGAGAGCTTCATGACCGAACCGACCCGCCTTGCCATGCGCCGCCGTGGTTTTCTTGCCGCGTCGCTCGCCGGCGCCGGCATTCTCGCCGCCCCGGCGATCGTCCGCGCCCAGCCCAAGGAACTCGTCGTCGGTGGTGCTTCCAGCCAGCAGACCTGGACCAACGAGATCATGATCCCGGCCTTCGAAAAGAAGTACAACATCAAGGTCGTCTACGAGGGCACGCGCTCGCTCGTGAATCTCGAGAAGATGCAGAAGAACAAGGGCAGCCAGTATCTCTCGCTCGTCCAGATGGACGATCCGGTGATGATCACCGCCGTCGCCGAAGGCCTGTTGACGCCGCTGCCCAAGGTCGTGCCGAACGCCGCCTCGCTGAAGCCGGGTGTGACGCATATGGACGGCATGTGGGTCAACTACCTGCAGCCCTGGGTCGGCATCGCCTACAACACGAACCGCATGGCCGCACCGACGTCGTGGGCCGAAGCCTACGATCCCAAGTACAAGGGCCGCGTCATTCTGCCGGGTCTGCAGAACACCGAAGGCGTGATGAACCTGTTCCTCGCCTCGTTCCTCAAGACCGGCAAGCCGATGGCCGAAGCGCAGAAGGATATGGACGCGGCCTTCGACAAGCTGAAGGAAATGAAGCCGAACATCCTGATGGCCTATACGCAGGAAGGCCAAGCCTACAACCTGCTCGAACAGGGCGAGGCGTTCATGGTCTACGGCTCGATCTCGACGCTGGCGCTGGCGCGCAAGGCGAAGGGCGCGCCGATCGAATTGGCCGCCCCCAAGGAAGGCACGTTCTCGATGCCGTCGGGCGTGGCGCTGGTCAAGGACGGCCCGATGCCCGAAATGGCGGCCGCCTATATCGACCTGATGCTGAGCCCGGAAATCCAGGCGCAGCTCGCCGCTGCGACCTACGCGTTGCCGACCAACGGCAAGGTGCCCGCCCCCGCCGGTCTCGACAAGCTGGTCATCCACCCGATCGATTGGGCGAACGTGTCGACCAACCGTGCCAGCTGGGTCTCCCGCTGGGACAAGGAAATGTCGCTCTGATCGCACCCACGGCGAAGAAGCATACGATGACCGGAAACGAAGGATTTCTCGATGTCGGCGGCGCGGAGAAATCCTTCGCCGGCCATCGCGTGCTCAACGGCGTGGATATCAAGATCGCCCGAGGGGAGTTCGTCTCTCTCCTCGGGCCTTCGGGCTGCGGCAAGACCACCTTGCTGCGCATCGTCTCGGGGCTTATGAACCCCGATCAGGGGCGCGTCAAACTCGACGGCAAGGACATCACCAACACGCCGCCGCATCTGCGCGACGTCGGCGTCGTGTTCCAGAACTACGCGCTGTTCCCGCATCTCTCGGTCGCAGAAAATGTGCGCTTCGGCTTGCGCGCGCGCAAAGTGCCGAAGGACCAGCACCAAGCGACCATCGATAAGTTTCTCGGCCTCGTCCATATGTCGGCCTTCGCCGATCGTCCGGTGCGCGGCCTGTCCGGCGGCCAGCAGCAGCGCGTGGCGGTCGCCCGTGCGCTCGCCGTCGCGCCGAAATTGATGCTGCTGGACGAGCCGTTCTCGGCCCTCGATCGCAAGCTGCGCGAAAATATGCAGATCGAGCTCAAGGGGCTCCTGCGCTCGCTCGGCATCACGACCGTTCTGGTCACGCATGACCAGGAGGAAGCGTTGGTCATGTCCGATCGCGTCGCCGTGATGAGCCGCGGCGCGATCGAACAGTTTGCGACGCCGCTCGACATCTATCACAAGCCCAAGACCGGCTTCGTGCTCGAATTCGTCGGCCATTCGACGCGCATCGCCGGCACGGCGGGCCCCGCCGAGGGCGACATTCTGGCGGTCGATACCGCCTTCGGCCGGATCTTCGCCCAGGCCGGTTATACGCGCGGCTCCGCCGTCACCCTCGCCGTGCGGCCCGAACGTATCGCGCTGGGCGCGCCGCCGCCGGGCGAAGCGGTCAATTACATCGACGCCGAAGTGAAGGAGATCATTTTCCAAGGCTCGCGCATCCATGTGCTGCTCGCCGGCCCGAACGGGGCGAGTGCCATGGTCGAAACCAGCGCGCTGCCGCCGGGTCTTGCCATCGGCACCCCAACGACCTTGTGGTGGCGCCTGGAAGACACGCTGATCTATCCCGCCGAGGCCCAAGCCGCATGACGACGAGGCTCCGCTTCGATCCGGTGTTGCTGTTGGCCCTACCGGCGGCGATCTACATGGTGATCGTGTTCGCGATCCCCGTGATCGTGCTGGTCGCGCGCGGCTTCATGGGGGCGGACGGGTTCACGCTGTCGAACTATACGACCTTCCTGTCCGAGCCGTTCAACTGGGTCGTCATCGGCAACACGCTGCGCGTCGCGTTCTGGACGACCGTCGTTTGCCTCGTTCTCGGCTATCCGACGGCGCTCGCCCTGGCGCGCTCGAAAGGTGCGGTGCAAGTCGCGATGCTGATCGCGATCATCCTGCCGCTGTCGGTCGGCGTGGTCGTCAAGACCTTCGCCTGGCAGATCGTGCTGCGTCGCGACGGGATCGTCGCGGCCCTGCTCGTCGCGACCGGCGTGTGGGACGAACCCAAGCTGCTGCTGTTCACCGAACACGGCCTCGTCATGGGCGCGGCGAACGTGTTCCTGCCTTTCATGATCCTGCCGATCTATTCGGTGCTGAAACTCGCCGATCCGAATTTGCAGGACGCGGCGGCGACGCTCGGCGCCCCGCCCGTGTTCCGCTTCTTCAACGTCGCACTGCCGCTCGCCATGCCCGGTATCGTCGGCGGCGTGTCGATCGTGTTCTCGCTCGCCACGTCGATGTATGTGATCCCCAGCCTGTTGATCGGCGACCGCTTCCAAACGCTCGCCACACTCACGGGCCGCGCGTTCCTGCTGATGCGCAACGAAGCTTTGGGCGCTACGACCGCGACGGTCCTGCTGTTCCTCGCCGTCGCCATCGTCGCGTGCAGCGCGCTGCTGTCGCGCGGCAAGGGAGATTCGCGATGACCCTGACCGAACGTAGCGCCAATGTCGCGGTCTGGGTCATCGCCGTCGCGACGGTGATCTTCCTGCTGACCCCGCTGGTCGTCGCCGTCGTCGTGTCCTTCGGGTCGAGCAATCTGTTCACTTTGCCGCCGCCCGGCTGGTCGATGCGCTGGTATCAGCGCCTGATGAATGTGCGCGGATTGTCGAGCTCGCTGCTCGTCTCGGTGCAAATCGCGGCGGTCGCCACGCTGGTGTCGATGTTGATCGGCGGTATGGCGGCGACGGCACTGGCGCGCGGCCGCTTCGCGGGGCGCGAAGCGATCGCGGCGTTCCTCACCTCGCCCTTGATGCTGCCGGGCCTCGTGCTCGGCATCGCCTTTCTGCAAGCCTTCCGCTTCGCGGGGCTTCGCGACGTGTGGCTGAGCCTCGCCCTCGCCCATGTGGTCATCACCATTCCCTATATCGCGCGCACGCTTTATTCGGCGCTGACGCTGTTCGACTTCTCGCTGATCGACGCGGCGCGCACGCTGGGCTGCTCGGCCCCGCAGGCCGTGACGCGCGTGCTGATTCCCAATCTCGCCCCCGCCTTCCTCACGTCGGGAATCTTCGCGTTCCTGGCGTCGATGGACAATTACGCGGTGTCGATCTTCTTCACCAATGCGTGGACGAAGACCCTGCCGATCCAGATGCTGAATCTGGTCGAAGAACAACCCGATCCGACGATCGCGGCCATTTCCAGCCTGTTGATCGGCTTGGTGCTGTTGCTGCTGCTGCTGTGCGAACGTATGGTCGGCTTGCGCAAAATCGCGGAGATGTGATGCCCACGCCGACCGAACGCTTTCTCGCCCAGAACAAGTATCTGGCGGTGGTGACACCGTCGGGCAACAACGTCGTCGAACGCGTGACCGCCGGCGTGCTCTCGCATTTCCCGGCCGTCGTGCCGCTGCATTCGCGCACGCCGGTGTTCGGCACCAGCGATCCCTTCCCCGGCAGTTACGATTGGCAATCGATGACGCGCGCCGCCGAATTGCTCGGCCACGCCAAGCCCGGCGTGATCGTGTGGAACGGCAGCAAGGGCGGCTCGGTCGGCCATAAGGTCGAGGAAGAGCTCGTCCAGCGCCTATCCCAAACGGCTGGTTGCCCGGCGACGACATCGCTGTTCGCACAGATCGATGCGCTGAACGCGCTGGGCGCCAAGCGCATCGGCTTCGTCACCCCCTATCTCGATCCCTATCAGGCGAAGGTCGAAGCCAATTTCGCCGCTTTGGGCTTCGAGACCGTGTCGCGCTCCAATCTGCGCCTCACCGACAATCTCAGCTACGCCTTCGTGCCGCTCGACACGATCCGCGAGCAGGCGCGCGACGCCGCCAAGGCAAAGCCCGACGTGCTGATCGGCTGGTGCACGAATTATCCCGCCGCGATCGTGGCGGCGGAGATCGAGGCCGAGACGGGCATCCCCTTCCACGACGCGACATCGATCGTGATTTGGAAGGCGCTCAAAATGATCGGCGTCGATCCGTCGCCTGCCGCCGCCGCGTGGGGCAGCGTCTTCAAGCTCTAACCTTGCCCGCCGCGCCGCTGAAGGCCGACGTCGCGCGCCATCGCGCGCTGATACATTTGGCGATAGGCGGGTTCGAGCTTGGCCGCCTCCACGCGCAAGGCCGCCATATCGGCCGCGAGTTTGGGCGTGAGTTCGGCGATCTCGGCATAGATCGCCTTCTCGTCGAGCGTCAGCAAACGGCCGTTATGCACGACGAGTTCGCCGTCGACGATCACATCGCGCACCGACGAACCGGTTTCGCAAAACACGAGCTGGCGTTCGATATCGTTGAGCGGCACGAAGGCCGGCGTTTCGAGATCGACCAAGATCACGTCGCCCGCCGCCCCGACTTCCAGCTTGCCGAGCTTTTTAGGCCGCCGCGCGGCGCGCGCCCCGCCATCGAACAGCGCATCAAGCACTTCCGGCGCGGACGGCCATTCGCGCCAATCCTCGCGCGCGATGTTGTGGACGAGGCCGGCCGCCTTGGCCGCCAGCCACAGATTATGCGTGTCGTCGACCGTCGCTTCGTCCGTACCGATGGCGATGGGCACGCCCGCATTGCGCAAACGCCGCCACGGCATGATGCCGCTGCCCAGGCGCAGATTGCAGATCGGGTTATGCGCCACGGTGCAGCCCGATTTCGCCAGCACGGCGATATCCGAATCGTCGATCCAGATCGCATGGATGACGAGCATCCGCTCGTCCAAGAACCCGAGATCATCGACATATTTGACCAGCGACTTGCCGAGCTTTTCTTCGCCGAACACGCGCTGCGTTTTGGTCTCCAGAATATGCACGAAGAACGGCAAGTCGCGTTCGCGCGACAGCGCCGACAATCGCGCGAAATAATCCTTCGTCACGCGATGCGGCGCCGAGCACGACACGGCCGCCCCCAAACGGCCGCGCGCCGCACCATGCCATTTGCCGACGAGATGCGCGTAACACGCCATCAATTCGTCGGCCGATTGGCGCGGGGCGGCATCCATCGCTTTGCGCGTCGCGTCGTCGATCAACTCGGCCAGAAACGGTTGCTTCTCGTATTCGACGATATTCGGCTGATCGAGCGCGACCGTCGCCCGCATGCCGGAATCGCGATAGGCGGTCATCACCGCGTCGATCGCGTCGGGCTGTACGGTGGGCACGAAAAACGCGTCGTCGAGCACCGTTGTGATGCCGAGTTTCAGCATCTCGATGGCACCCAAGGCCGTGCGCAAATAGGCGAGCCGACCGGCCGTGGCGCCGTCGGCCAGCGGCGGCACCTCGTAGAGCATGAAAACTTCGAGCGGATAGGAATCGAGACAGCCGCGCATCAAATTGCCCGGCGAATGCACATGCGCGTTGATCAGCCCCGGCAGCGCCAGCTTGCCCTCGGCCATCACCACTTCCACCCCGGCAGGCGGATCGGTGACTTTGCCGATCGCCGCGATCTTACCGTTGCGGATCAGGATGTCGGCGGGGGCGAGCGAACGCGGCCGCGTGGGCGACGCGATTCGGGCGTTGCGGATCAGCAAATCGTGGGTCATGGTCGCCGCTCTTTTAACATAGAACGACGATTCCATGCCCCCCGTTCCGCCGCCGCACAAGCATATCGGCATGCTCACGCCGTCCTCCAACACGGTGCTCGAGCCCGTCACCGCCGCGATGCTGGCGGGCCTGCCCGACGTGACCGCCCATTTCGGCCGCTTCCGCGTGACGGAAATCTCGCTGGGTGAAAAGGCGCTGGCGCAATTCGACGACGCGCCGATATTGGCCGCCGCCGAATTGCTGGCCGATGCGCGCGCCGGTGCCATCGTGTGGAACGGGACGTCGTCGAGCTGGCTGGGTCTCGAAGCCGATCGCCAGCTTTGCCGGCGGATCGAAGAACGCACCGGCACGAAAGCCGGCACCTCGGTCCTGGCGCTGATGGAATTGTTCCGCACCTTTGCCGTTAAGCGCTACGGACTCGTCTCGCCCTATCTCGACGACGTACAAGACCGGATCGTCGCGAATTTCGAGCGCGAAGGCCTAACCTGCGCCGCCGAACGTCATCTGGGCGAAAGCGTGAACTACGCCTTCGCCGAGATCGACGAAGCGACGATCGCGCGCATGATCCGCGACGTCGCCGCCGCCAAGCCCGATGCGATCGTCATCCTGTGCACCAATATGCGCGGCGGCAAGGTCGCGGCCGAACTCGAACGCGAACTCGGCATTCCGATTTTCGATACGGTCGCGACCGCCGTTTGGACCGGATTGCGCCTGATCGGCGAGAAGCCATCGCGCGTGCAAGGCTGGGGGCGCTTGTTCGAGATTCCCTGATCGCGGCAGGGTTATCGAAAAAGTACCGGCGGTATCAAGAAAGTTTCGCTGGTGCGCAGGTCGCGCGAACGGGACATACTTGCCCTCCACGACCGCAGCGCCCGACAAGGACGCCGGTCCAGTACGGGAGAATACCGAAATGACTCTTCAACTCGGCGATATCGCCCCCGATTTCGAGCAGGACAGCACCCAAGGCAAGATCAAGTTCCACGAATATCTCGGATCGAGCTGGGGCATCCTGTTTTCGCACCCCAAGGATTTCACGCCCGTCTGCACGACCGAGTTGGGCGAGGCCGCGCGCCTCAAGCCCGAATTCGACAAGCGCAACGTCAAGATCCTCGGCCTGTCGGTCGATCCGCCGGACAGCCATGGCAAATGGGCAGAGGACATCAAGGAAACGCAAGGCCAAGCCTTGAACTTCCCGCTGATCGCCGATGCGGACCGCAAGGTCTCGACGCTCTACGGCATGATCCATCCGAAATCGGATCCGACCGTGACCGTGCGTTCGGTGTTCGTGATCGCGCCGGATAAGAAAGTGCGCCTCACCCTCACCTATCCGCCGGCGACGGGCCGCAACTTCGCGGAGATCCTGCGCGTCGTCGACTCTCTGCAACTCACGGACAGCCATAAAGTGGCCACGCCCGCGAATTGGAAACAGGGCGACGACGTGATCATCGTCCCCTCGTTGTCGGATGTCGACGCCAAGGCGCGCTTCCCCGATGGCTGGAAGACGCTGAAGCCTTATCTGCGCATGGTCAAACAGCCCGGCGCGAAGTAATCCAAGAACGGCGGCGTCCCGGCCGGGGCGCCGCCGCTTTTACGCGCGCGGAAACACCAGCGTATCGTCGATCGCCCACGAAAATTCGACGATCCCGTCCGCCGGCAGATCGGGCATATCGGCGGCGTTGAGTTCGGCGACACCTTGGCCGCCCTCGCCCGCCTCGAATATCACCATCAGCTTCGAGCCCAAGAACACGCGATCGATCACGCGCGCGGGCAGGACGTTGCGCCCGGCGGCGGCCTGGCGATTGACGGCGATCTTCTCCGGCCGAATCCCGGCGAGCACGTCCACACCGCGCAGGAAATGCCCCTTGCCGATGACGGGGCCCAGCGGCGTCGCCAGCGTCACATAATCGCCATCGACGGCGGC
Source organism: Tagaea sp. (assembly GCA_965228135.1). GTDB lineage: Bacteria > Pseudomonadota > Alphaproteobacteria > CACIAM-22H2 > CACIAM-22H2 > Tagaea. Next base: position 263,772 of record OZ245798.1, on the reverse strand, counting down.
GACCGTCGCGTGAAGCCGCGTGGAACCGCCGAGGAATTCCAACGCGAACGCCGTCGCCGGGCGATCATAGATCGCCTTGGGCGGCGCAAGCTGTTCGATGGCGCCGCGGTTCATCACGGCGATGCGATCGGACATCACCATCGCCTCTTCCTGATCATGCGTCACGAACACGGCGGTGATACCCAGTTCGCGCAACAAGCGGCGCAGATCGATCTGCATCGATTCACGCAGCTTGCGATCGAGCGCCGAGAACGGTTCGTCCAGCAGCAGCAGGCTCGGCCGGATCGCCAATGCGCGCGCCACGGCGACGCGCTGTTGCTGCCCGCCCGACAGCGCGAAGATCGTGCGCGGCGCCATTTCGGCGAGCTTCACGAGTTCTAGGGTGCGTTTCACGATCTCCGCACTTTCGGCTTTCGACACACCCTTGGCGTCGAGACCGAAGGCGACGTTCTCCGCGACCGTCAGATGCGGAAACAGCGCGTAGTTCTGGAACACGACGCCGATATTCCGTTTATGCGCGGGCAGCGGCGTTATCTCGCGCCCATCGACCGAAATCGTACCGCTATCGGCGTTCTGCAATCCGGCGATCAAGCGCAGCAACGTCGTCTTGCCGCAGCCGGAGGGGCCGAGCAGCGACACGAACTCGCCGCGATCTACGGCAAGGTCGAGGCGATCGAGCACCGTAGTTTCGCCATAGGCTTTCGACACGCCGCGAATATCGAGATGCCCGATCGGCGCGATGGCGAGTGCGGCGGTCATCGGCCGAATTTCGCGATCCAATGCCGCGCCACATCGGCGCGCGTCGCGCACCAGGCTTTCGCTTCGGGCCGCGTGACGTGGTCAAGGATGCGCTTCAGCCCCGCCATGCGCCCCGGTCTTCCGACCATGCGCAGATGCAGGCCGATCGGCAGGATGCGGGGGGTCTTCGCACCTTCGTCGTGCAGCCAGTCGAAGGCGTCGATCGTGTAGGTCGAGAAATCCGAGCCGAGCGCGAAACGCTGAAAACCTTGATGGAAATGCATATCGTTCGTGTCGAACGCATAAGGCATCACCAGATGGCGCTTGCCCGCGACTTCCAAGAAATACGGCAGATCATCCCCATAGGCGTCGCTGTCGTAAAGGAATCCGCCCGCCTCGATCAACAATTGGCGCGTGTTGGACGACGGCGCGGAGCGCGTATGCCAGCCCACGGGGCGCGTACCGGTCGTGCGCTCGATCACGGCGATCGTCTTGGCGATCGCCTCGCGCTCGCGCTCGATCGGCATGGTCGCATGGGTTTCCCAGCGCCAGCCATGGCAGGCGATCTCGTGACCGCGCTTGGCCGCGTCGATCGCGATTTCGGGCGAGCGTTCGATGGCGCGCCCGCAAGACGACAGCGTGAACTTCACGCCATAGCGATCGAACAATTCGGCGATGCGCCAATAGGCGACGCGCGTGCCGTAATCGAAATGGGATTCGAGGCACGGATCGGGCCGGCCGACCACTTCGTCGGCGACCTCGTAGACCTTCTCGTTGCGCTCGTCGCCGTCGGCGATGGAAAGCTCCGCCCCTTCCTCGAAATTCACGACGAAGGTGACGGCGACGCGAGCCTTGCCCGGCCAGTCGGCGAAAGGCGGATTGGGACCGTAGCCGCGAAGATCGCGAGTCATGTTCAAACCGCCTCCATCATCACGCCGGGCCGGCCCGCGCGCGCCCATAAACGATCGGCGGCTTTCTGTGCCGCCGCGATCACGTCGTCGGCGTCGAGCAAAGTCGGTCTGCCGTTTTCCATAACCACTTTGCCGTCGATCACCGATATCGACACGTTCGGCCCGATGCCGCTATGCACGACGATACCGATTCCGTCGACGATCGGGCGGAGATTCGGCGCGGCCGCATCCAGCAGAATGAAATCGGCTTTGGCGCCGGGTTTCAAGACGCCGATCTCGCCGTCCATCGCCAGCGCCTTCGCCCCGCCTTGCGTCGCCCAGCCGAACACCGTGCGCGCATCGCAGGCGTAACCCGCCCCACGCACCCGCGCGACGGCCAAGGCGGTGCGCATCGATTCGAACATGTCGCCGGTTTTGGTGTCGGTGCAGATGGCGATCGTTGCCCCGGCATTTTCGAGCGCTACGATCGGCGCGATCATGCCCGCCGACACATTGCCCACGGGCGCATGCGCCACGCGAATGCCGGCTTTGCCGACCATTGCGATATCGTCGTCCGTCAGGAAGATGCAATGCGCGGCGACCAGATCGCCGTTCAGCAAACCGACTTCGTCGAACAACTGCGCGGGCCCCTTGCCTTCGCGCGCGGTGACGCGCTCGACCTCCATCGGTGACTGCGCCAGATGCGTATGCACCTGGCGCCCGTCCTTCGCGGCGAGATCGGCGACGATGCGCAGCAGATCGCGCGAACACGTATCGGGCGCATGCGGCGCATGGAAGCAGCGAATGCGGCCGTCCGCCTTGCCGTCCCAGGCGGCGATCATGTCCTGGCTTTCGGCGAGCGTGGCCTCGCCCAGCTTGCGGTCATGCTTCCAAGCGCCTTCGGCCAAAGCGGCGGTGTCCGCGTCGTGAATGCGCCCGCCGACGAAGCCGCGCAAGCCCGTCTCCGCCAGCGCCGCCGCACAGGCTTGGGGTTTGCGGTAGTAATCGACGGCCGTGGTCGTGCCCATGCGCAGCAATTCCCACGCCCCCAGCCGCGCGAACAGATAGGTTTCCTCGTCCGACAGCCAATGGCCTTGCGGAATGCCCGGCGTGTAAGCGGGCGCGAAGCCGAGATCTTCGACCATGCCGCGCACGATCGTCAGCGGCGTATGATTGTGTACATTGACGAGGCCGGGCATCAGGATTTTGCCCCTCGCATCGATCCGGCGCGCCGCCGTATAGGCGGCATCGATCGCCTTCGTCTCGCCGACCGCGACGATGCGCGTACCCGTCACCGCGACCGCGCCGTCGCCGATCGCCTTGTCCTCGCCGGTCACGATGACGGCGCCCGCGACGATGAGGTCGCACACCTCGGGGAATGTCGTCGTCATACCGAGAATCCTTCGTCGCGCGCGATCAACGCGATCAAGCCGCCATTGTCGGGGCCGTGATGTTCCGCCCCGCCCGAGACGAAGCAATAGGAATGGCCGATCACCGAGGCGATCATCGCGCCATAGGCCGAACGGCCGTGGCGATGCGAATGGATATCGCCGTCGCCGTTCATCGTGTGGCGCGCGCCCCGGATTTTTCCGTCGCCCGGCGGGTCGCCCTTGGACAGCGAGGCGACGATCCGCGCGCTCGCTTCCGGCGACGCCTGCGGCATCGCGTCGATGCCAAGCTTGGCAAGAACGGCGGCCACACCGGGCGAATCCAGCGGATCGCGCAGCGTGCCCGCGGCGACGCGCAAACCCTTCGTGCCGCCGGGTGCGTTCGCCAGTACGATCACCTGCTGGGTCGTCGTATCGTCGCGTGCGACGACGAAAACGCGGCCGCAAAATTTCGAGAAATCCTTGAGGAACGCGGCTTCGTCGATTTCGCCGGCGACCTCGCCCAGCGCTTGCGCCACGCCCAGCGACACGGCGGCCCGCACGCGCGGCGACGTGGCACCCTTGGTCGGATCGGACGGCGCGCGCACGATCACGAAGCCGACTTGCGACGGATCCTCGGCACCCGCCGCCTTCATCGCGGCGCGGACCATGTCGGCCGTTATCGACGCATGTGATTTGCGCGCCAGATCGCCGGGGGCGAGATCGCGTATATCCATACCCAGCGCCAAGCCCGGTTCGGTTCCCGTGGGCGGTGCCGCCGCGAAGACCAGCATATGCGGCGAGACGACGCCCTCGCTGCCGCCCGAGATCAGGACCAGTATCGCACGGCGCAACGCCTCCGCTTCCGCCTCGCCCCCCGCCGCGATCGTCATGCGCACGGCGCGATCGACGAAAAGCCGTGTCCAGTCGTTGTTGAGGCCGTTGCCCTCGGTCTTGCAGAACACCGCCTTGATGTCGGAAGCGGCAATCTTCCCTTGGGCCAACAAACCGGCAAGACCGGACATATCGTCGGGGTCGCGCATCGGAAAACGGTAGACGTGGCAAGCACTCATGGCGGTCCGATCAGCAGGTTCCATGCCAAGGAAAATCCCTTCCCGGCACGCAAGGCGGCGTGCAAAGGCCTCGTTTGTATACATATTGCAATATTTGTGTGCAACGACGGCCTGCGGCATTGCTGCGCCTTGACGGGCCCAGCCCCCGGGGGCAATAACGCGTATCGAATTCGGGGAGCTTTAGAGTCGCTATGGCCGTCGTCAACATGCCGGGTGTCGGAAGCGGCGAAAACCGCCGCGAAGCGATCGTCGCCGCGGTGTGGGACGCGATCTGCGACGGGCGCTTGCCGCCCGGCGCGAAGCTGGGCGAAGACGAGCTGGCGCGCATCTTCGAAGTCAGCCGCACCATCGTGCGCGACGCGCTGAAGGAGCTTTCCTTCCGCGGCATCGCCGAAATCCTGCCCCAGCGCGGCGCCTTCGTGGCGCGGCCGACGGTGAAGGACGCCGACGATATTTACGCCGCGCGCCGGGTCATCGAAGCCGCGATCATCGAGGACGTCGCCAAGAACTGCACCGCCAACGATATCCGCGCCCTGCGCGCGCATATCGAATTACAGGCCGCCGCGCGCAAGCGTCGCGACAAGCGCGAATTCGTCCATCTCTCGGGCGATTTCCATTTGCAGATCGCGCGGCTGGGCGGCAACCGCATGCTGGCGGAATTGCTGGAAGGCTTGGTCGCGCGCGCGGCGATCATCACCACGCTGTATCTGCCCGACGGCCATGCCTGCGTCGTGGACGAGCATACGCGCATGGTCGATCTGCTTGCGGCCGGCAAGGCCAAGGAATGCATCGCGCTGATGAAGGCGCATCTGCAGACCAACATGCACGCGCATCATTTCGTCGAGGAAGCGCCCCAGCGCGTCGATCTGACGGCCGCGCTGTCGCCGAAAACGGCCAAGACCCGCGCTTAGATCCTGTCGCGCGCGTCCAACGCCGCGCGGAAGCGGCGATAGCCCTTGTCGTGAATGGTGCGGGCTTTCGCGTCGGGCCGCACGCGCGCCCCTTCCCGGCACATCGCCGCCCCGGCCGCCGCAAGATCGGGATAGAGCTTCGCGGCCGACGCCGCCGCGATGGCCGAGCCCAGCGTCACCGCATCGGGCTCGCCCGCCAGGATCACGTCGCAGCCGGTCGCGTCGGCGTAAAGCTTGGTGAGGTAATCCGCTTTCGAATGGCCGCCGGTCAGATGCAAGCGATCGATCGCATAGCCCTTGGCGTTCATCGCGTCGACGATATGGCGCGTGCCATAGGCGATGCCCACGGCCGTCGCGTGATAGAGCCGCGCCAAGCTTTCGAACGATGAATCGAGTTCGAGGCCGAAGATCGCCCCCTTCAACTCGGGCCGCGCGAGCGGCGAGCGATTGCCGCGAAAATCCGGTATGACCAGCATATCGGCCGCGTAATCCGGCGCCCGCGCCGCGATGTGCTTCGCCAGGATCGCATGGCGATCGGAGCCGAGCTTGCGCCCTTCCGCATGCCAATCGAGAATATGGTCGAGCAACGCGCCGGTCGCCGATTGCCCGCCTTCGTTGAGCCACAGCCCCGGCATCATCGCGCCGAAATACGGGCCCCACACGCCGTGAATGGCGCGGGGGCTTGGCGACAGCGCCATATGGCAGCTCGACGTGCCCGCGATCAGCGCGATCGCGCGATCGAATTCCGCCGATGCCGTTCCGGCCAATAGCCCCAGCCCGCCCGCATGCGCGTCGATCAAGCCGACCGCGACGGCGATACCGGGTTCAAGGCCAAGCTCGGCGGCGGCTTCGGCCGACAGACGCCCCGCCCGATCGCCGAGCTGCGCTGCTTTCGCCGGGATGCGCAGTTTCGCCCATGCGCCGTCGAGGCCGATCGCGGCGAGGAAATCCGCCTGCCAGCCCGGGTTCTCGTGGTTGAGATAGGTCCATTTGCAGGTCAGCGTGCAGGCCGATCCGGTCACTTCGCCCGTCGCGCGCCAGACAAGGAAATCGGCGAGATCGAGCGCCAAGCCGTAGCGCCGCCATTTCGCCGGCAAGTTCCGCTTGAGCCAGAGGAGCTTCGGCGTCTCCATCTCCGGCGACATCACGCCGCCGACATAGTCGAGCACGCGATGCTGCTTGGCGGTGATTTCCGTCGCTTCACCGATCGCGCGGTGATCGGCCCACATGATCACGTTCCAACGATCTTCGTCGTCGGACACGCCCACGGGCGCGCCCGCCGCGTCGAACATGGCGAGCGAGCATGTCGCGTCGAAGCCAATGGCGGCGACGGCGCCGGGTTTGGCCCCCGACGCCGCCATCGCCGCTTTGACCGATGTCACGACCGCGCGCCAGATCTCGCCGGAATCGTGTTCCGCGAAATCCGGTGCCGGGCGGCGGATGGCGAAGGCGGTTTGCGCGCCGCCCAGCGCCTTTCCGTCGCGCGAATAGACGACGGCCCGCGCGCTCGTCGAGCCGACATCCACCCCGATCGTCAGGTCAACTTTCGTCATCCGGCAAGCTTACGCCGGCAGCAGCGGCTTCACGCGTTCGATAATCGCCCCGACCGCCTCGCTGGGGTTCTTGCGGCCGAGCACGGCGAGCTGAACTTCCTCGAGGAAGATCGTCTGCGCGCGCGCAGCTTCCGGGAAGGCCGGCAGCGGCACGCGGGCCCCCGCCAGCGCCTTCGATTCCACGGCCGCGAGGGGCTGATCGGCCGCGAAGCCGGGGTCCTTGTAGGTCGAGACGCGCACCGGCCCGTTGCCGTTGCGCGCGGCCCCGATCGTGACCGCCTTCGACGACATCGTGCGGATGAAGTTCCAGGCGAGATCCTTGTCCCGCGCGTTGCCCAGAATGCTCATCGCCCAGAACTCGACGACCGAGGCGAAGGGCACCTTGCCGCGCAACGCTTCGGAGATCGGGAATTCGATCGCCTTGATCTTGCCCGGGAACTTCGATTGCTGCGGATTATTGAGCTGCGCGAAGCGCGCGAAGGGCAGCACGGTAAAGGCCGCGCGGCCCTGTTGGATCCACGTCACCTGATCGTCGTTCGTCGTGGTGGCGAAAGTGCGCGGCAAGGCACCCGCCTTGAACAGATCCTGCATCGTGGCGAGGCCCTTTTCGAGCGCGCCGCGATCGGGCACCAGCTTCAGATCGCCGGAGATGAAATCGCCGCCGAAAGCGCGCGCGAAGGTCACCGGGAACACCGACAGATCGCTCGCCAGCACCATACCGGTGACGGGCGTGCCCGAAGCCGAGGTGAAGGTGAGGCGCTTGGCCTGATCGACGAGTTCCTCCAGCGATTGCGGCGGCGCCTTGATGCCACGCTCCTCGAGCAGCGCTTCGTTGTAGAACAGGCCGATCGTCGCATGGCGGAACGGCACGGAGACGAGCTTGCCGTCGAAGCGCATCGCCTCGACGAGGCCCGGCGCGATATCCGCGAAATCCTCGATCGGGTTGGCGCGCTGCAAATCGTCGAGCGGCGCCATCAGCTTGGCGGCGTCGCGCGTGGCACGGCTATTGACCAGGAAGCCGACGCCGAAATCGGTGCTGCTGAGGCTCGCTTCGCGGAACAGGCGATCCTGCAACGGATTGGAATCGAACGTCGCCCAATTGACCTCGGTCGAATTGGCGTCGCGCCACGGCTTGGTCAGATCGCCGGCGGGACCTTGGGTGAGGCTCACCTGGTGCACGCGATGGGCGAGCACGTTGAGCGTCTTGGCTTGGGCGCGCGCACGCCCCATGCCCGTCGCGAGAGCCGCAGCCCCCACGCCCATGCCCAAAGCCGAACGGCGCGTCATTTTGAAAATCGTCATCGTTGGGTTCCTCCCGGGGGTTGTTATTGAAGTCTCAGCCTTTCGTGGCGCCCGATGTCAGCCCCGCCACGAGATGGCGTTGCATGGCGCAAACGAATATCAGGATCGGCAATAGCTGGATCGTCGCGGCGGCGAACAGCACGCCCCAATCGACCCCGTCGAACGAGCCGAGCATTTCCGACACGATCAGCGGTGCCGTCTTCGCGCGCGTCGAGGTGAAGACGAAGGCGAACAGGAATTCGTTCCACGCGAACACGATGACGAAGACCGATAGCGCCAGCATGCCCGGCAGCGCCAGGGGGGCGATGATCTTCGCGATCAACGTGCCCCGCCCCGCCCCGTCGACCAACGCGGCTTCGTCGAGCTCGACCGGAATCTTGTCGATGAAGGCGCGCATCAACAGCGTGCCCAGCGACACGAAGAACGTGGCGTAAAGCACGATCAGCGTGAAATGCGTGTCGCTGAGGCCCAGCCAATTGATCAGCGGGAATAGCGGCAGCGTCAGCACGATCGGCGGCAGCAGACGCACCGCGACCAGGAACGACGCCGAACGCGTCAGCATCGGCGAGCGGAAGCGCGAATAAGCGTAACCCGCCATCGTCGCGACGGTCGCCGTCAGCAGCGTGGCACCGACGGTGACGATCAGGCTGTTCCACAGGCCGCGGAAGAAATCCGGCCAGCGGACCAGCAGCGCCGTGTAATGCTCCAGCGTCGGCACGAAGGCGAAGGTCGGCGGGACCGCGAAAATCTCGCGCGCCGGCTTCAGCGACGACATCGCCATAAAGGCGATCGGGAACAACGACCATAGCAGGATCACCGCCACGGCGGCGGTCTTGCCGATCCCAACGCCCAGGCGATTAGCGCGCATCGGAGGTCATGTCCTTGCGCAACGCGAACAGGTAGCCCGCCCCGAGGACGAGCGAGATCGCCAGCATGATCCAGCCGGTCGCCGCCGCCTCGCCGAAAGCGTTGAAGCGGAAGGCTTCGAGATAGAGATAGACCGCGAGCACCTCGGTCTGGCGTGCCGGGCCGCCCTGGGTCATCAGCCAGACTTCGGAGAACATCCGAAAGACGAAAATGTAGCGGAACAGCGCCGCGACCACGAGGGCGGGTACGAGTAACGGCAGCGTCACCTTGCGGAACATCTGCAACGGCGTGGCGCGGTCGATCAATGCGGCTTCGTAAAGCTCGCGCGGGATCGACAGGCGTGCGGCGTACAGGATCAGGAAGGTGAACGGCAGATGCAGCCAGATCGACAGCAGCGAGATCAACGCTAAGCCATGCGACGGCTCGATCGACCATTCCAGGATCGGCAGGCCGATCGCCTTCATCGCCACGCTGACCGGTCCGACATCGGGATCGAATAGATAGCGCCAAATGACGGCGGCGGAGACTTCCGACACCGCGTACGGCGCCAACACCGCCGCCAGAAGAAGCCCTCTGAACGGCAAACCCGAGGCGAACAGAAGCGCCATGCCAAGGCCGAGCAGCAATTCCAGATGCACGACCAGTGCGACGATGAAGATCGTGTTGAACAAGGCGCGCCAGAAATACGTGTCGTTCAATACCTTCACGTAGTTGACGAGGCCCACGAAGCTCGGCGCGCGGCCGAAGGTCGAGTTCGTGATACTGAGCCAAATCACATAGATGGCCGGAATCACGATCACCGTCAGAAGCAATCCGTGCGCCGGCGTGATCCACGGCAAAGCCGCGGCGAATTGCCGTTTCGCGATCGTCGAGCCCATCGATCCGATATCCGTCAGGCCGCTTCGCGCTTGCCGCTCGCCGCGATCGGCGTCCAGCCCTCGATGGTCGAGCGATACATCGTGCGCCGATAGCCGGGATAATCGTTGATCGCGGTGTGCATCACGCACGGGTTGAGCCACATGCCCAGCGTGCCCGGCGCCCAGCGCAGACGGCAATTGAATTCCGGCCGCGTCGCGACCTTGAACAGATAATCGATGATCGGGCGCGTCTCGGCCGGCGTGAAGCCCTTGATGCGGTCGATGACCGAGCTGATGAAGAGATAGCGTTCCCCCGTTACCGGGTCCGTGCAGACCAGCGGATGCTCGACCTCGAAGCTCGCGATCTTGTGCACATCGGCGCGCATCTTCACGCTGCCGTATTGCTGACCCAGCACGCCCTTGCCGGAATGGACGACGACGAAATCCTCGATCATCGCCTTCATCGCGGGCGACAGCGAACGATACGCCCATTCGAGGCTGGTAAAGCACGTGTCCCCGCCCACGGGCGGCACGTCGTGGCCGTAAAGCATGGTGATGCCCGGCGGCTTGGCGAGCCAGGCGAGATCCATATGCCAATCCTCGCCGATCACCTTGCCGGTTTCGTCGGGTTCGCGATTGAGGATCATCAAATCGTCGTAGCCGGCGATCGGCTCGTGCACCGGATTGCCGCTGAACGGCCCCAGCGCCGCGCGCACTTGATGCACGTCCTCGAGTTCCATCTTCTGATCACGGATCGCGAGCACGTGGTAGCGATGGATCGCGCGCTTCAAGTCGGCCATCGTTTCCGGGCTGCGGTCGCGGGCGAGGTCGAGCCCCGTGATCTCGGCACCGATCGTCCCGGTCATCTGACGGACCTGGAACCGCTCGAACTTCGTTTCGCGCGCCATTCGCTTCCTCCCCGATCGCCGCCGCGTCATCGCGGCTGACTTACGTGCAAGTAAGTATCGGAGAATGGACAGGACGTGTCAATCCCGCGCCGTCATGCCGCATTGCAAAATCTGAAATTCAGCGCCGCCAGGCGGCGGCGATCGCCCTTTCGAGGGCGCGGAACGTGGCGTCGACGCTTTCGAAACCGCCGGTATCCTGGGTCGTCGGCGGGCAGGCTTGCACGACGAATCGCACCAGCCGCGCCACGTCGGCGACCGGCGTTGCGGGTGCGAATTCGCCCGCGTCGACCGCCTCGCGCACCGCTTTGGTCAGCGCCTTCTCATAGACTTTATCGACGCGCTCCAACGCCTGCGCGGCCAGCGGCCCCAGCACGGGCAAGTCCAGGCGCAGACGCGCCAGCGGGCTCCACACATTCCGCTCGCCGCGCTTCGGGTTGTAGCGGTCGTAGAACGCGCGCAGATCGGCGAGCTGGCGGCGCAGGCGCACGGCGAAGCTTTCGCCCGGCCGCGCCCAATGCGACAGGATGCGCGCCTCTGCATCCGTCGCGAATTGCGCGACCAATTCGGCCATCAGCTTGTGCTTGCCGCCGAAATGGTGATGGACGTTGGCGCGCGTGGTGCCCGTCACCGCGACGATATCGGCGAAGCTGAACCCCGCATAACCGTTGCGCACATAGAGATCGCGCGCCACGCCGCGGATCAATTCGCGCGATTCATCCGCGCTCAACCGCGCGCGAGGCTTCGTGGCTTTCGTTTTCGTCCGAACGCGCGACAACACCGACTCCCTCGTTCACGAGCGGCCGTCACGATAGTGGACGAATTGGCGCGGCGCTACTGGCGCCAGCTGAGCGGGAAATTGCCCGAGATGCCGGGCGTGCCCGTCGCGGTCGCGGTCGGGATCGCGGGCGGCGTCAGGTTGAGCAAGCCCGGCAGGATCGTCACCGGCGCGCCGCCGCCGACCGGCGTAACGGTGATCGACTGAACGGCACCGCCCGAGGTGTTGATCGTGATCGTCGTGCCCGCACCGAACGTGCCGGCATTCGCCGCCACGGCGGGCGTGCCCGCCGGCGCGCCGCCGGTGCCGACGCCGCCGCCGATTTGCGGATTGCCGTTGCTCTCGCCCCCGCCCGGCTCGCCGCCGGCGGGCGCGGCCGCTTCGGCGAGGATCGCGATCAGCATTGCCTGCACCGCTGCCGGGCTCACCGGATTGACGGTCGTCGCGTCGGTCGGCCCAGTCGAGGACGACGGCTGCGTCGTCGTCGAGGTCAGGATTTGGGTGATGATCTGCGCCAACGTTTCGGTCGTGACCGTGTTGGTCGTCGTGCCTTGGCTGTCGCCACCTCCACTGCCACCGCCACCGCTGGAATTCGCGATCGCCGTGCTGTTGAAGGTGAAGCCGTTGCCGACCGCCGTCACCGACGCGGTCGCCGGCGCGGTACCCTGGATATCGCCGCCCACGCCGGTCAGCGCCAGCGCGCCGCCGAAATTATTGGCGCCGTTCGTCAGCGTCATCGTGCCGGTGGCCGACAATGTCGTCGAACCGCCCGTCACCGCGATCGTGCCCGACTGGGACAGCGTGCCGCCGGCCGTGACCGTCAGGCCGTTCCCGGCCGTCACGCCGCTCAGGGTCAAATTGCCCGAATTGGTGACCGCAACCGAGCCGGACGTCGCCGTCAACATCAACGCGCCGCCGAACGCGTTCGACGCGTGGGTCAACGCGATATTGCCGGTCGCAGAGATCGAGGACGGATCGGCGGCACTGATCGCGCCGACCTGGGAGATCGAACCGCCGGTCACGTCAATCGTCAACGCGCCGGTAGAGGAGATGTTGCTCGCGATCATCGCGTTGTTTTGCAGCCAGGCGATATTGGCCTTGCCGCCCGAAGTCGTGAGCGAGGTATTGCCCGCGACCGAGTTGCCGAATCCGCCCATGGCGATCCCGCCGCCCGTTGCCGAAGCAACGAAATTGCCGCCGGCGGCGACGGCGCTGTTCTGGGTGATGCCCCCCGCGGTCGCGTAGAGGATCAGATCGCCCGTAGACGCCACGCCTTGCGCGCCGACGGCGATCGACCCCGAGCGCAAGGAAAGCGTGCCAACGCCGTTTATCGCGTCGATCGACGTACCCAGATTGTTGCCCGCCTCGAACAGCGTGATCCCGCCGGCCACCGATTCCAGCTGCGTCGTGCCGCCGATGTTCAAAACGGCGCCCGTCAGCTGGCCGATCGAATCCTGCGCCTGCCACGTCAGATCGCCCGTGGTGGTGATGCCCGTGACCGTGCCGGCGGTGTCGCTTGCGATGGCCGCGTCGGCGTAACCGCCGCCGCCCGTCATCCTCAAATGCAGATCGCCCGTGACATTTGCGGAAACCCGCGCGATGCCGTTGTAGCCCACACCGCCGCGCGTCAGATCGAAAATGCCCGTACCGCGCAGGATCAGATTCTGCGCGATGACGTTCGACCCGTTGGCTTGCGCGACGCCGCCGGAATGGGCGTGCAGCGTCACCTTGCCGCCCAGAACGTCGACGGTGCCGATCAGTGCAATATCGGAGCCTTCGAGATAAACGGGCACGTTCGAAGCGCCGAGCAAACCGCCGGCGCCGACGTCGATCGTCTGCGTCGTCGCGCTGCCGATATGCAGGCTGCTCGCCAAGATATTGGTGAAGTCGTTCCCCAGTTGCAGCGTGCCCGTGCCGCCGCCGATGCCGATGCCGACGGAGCCCAGCAGCGGCTTGATCGTGACGCCGCCCGTCGTCCACATCGTCGCGGTCGCGGTGGTGATGTTGAACGTGTCGGAATTGAGCGTGATATTGCCGCTCATCCCGCCGTCGCCGATATCGCCGGCGATCGCGATGCCGTAACCGCCGGTCGATTCACCGTTCATCACGATATTGCCGGCATTCGCCGTGACGATACCGCCGGCGGCGACTTTGACGCCATCGCCGACATTCGTGCCGCCCGTACCGTCCAGCGTCAGCAAGCCGGCGCCCGACGACACCGTCGCGCTGTTGCCGACATTGATGCCGTCGGCACCGCCGCCCGCCCCAGAGCCGCCGGTGCCCGTCAGCGTCAACGTGCCGGAATTCGAAGCGATGGTCACTGCGTCGGCCAATCGAATGCCATACACGGTCGATCCGGGGCTGGCACCGCCCGTGCCTGTCACGCTGACGTTGCCGGTGCCGGTGGATTCGATCACGCCCGTACCCGAATCGTTGATCATCACAACGCCGGATTGGTCGTGCATGCCATGGCCGGTGACACTGAGATTGCCGTTGCCCGTGCGGACCGCCGCGTTCGTCCCCGCCAGATAGAACCCCGCGCCATAGGCTCCGGCATTGCCGGTAATGCCGATGCTGCCGCTTCCCGTGGTTCGGATTGTCGATCCCGCGACTTTGATGCCGTCGTTGCTGAATCCGCCGGCCGCGCTGCCCGTCGCATTGACAGTCAACGCGCCATTGACCGTTTGGATATCGGCACCGCCCTGAAGATAGATGCCGCGGCTGCCGCCGCCGGTCGACGGGCCGCCTTGGCCGGTGACGGAGATCGTGCCGGCACCCGACGTCGTCAGCGTGCTGCCGTCCATCGTCACGCCGTGCTGACCCGCACCCGTGTTGCCGCCGGTGCCGTCGATCGAAATATTGCCGCCGCCCGCGTCGATGACGGCATTGTTGACGATCGAGACGCCGACATAGGTGCCGCTATAAATGCCCGTGGCGTCCATCAGAATATTGCCGCCGCCGGTCGAGATACCGTGGTCGATCGAAATCCAGTTGTCGGAAGCGAGCGTCACGCTGCCGTTGTTGAGCGTGATCGCGCCCTCGATATTGATCCCCGCCAACACACCGGTCGAGGTCATCGTCACGCTGCGCCCCGGCGTCGTCGTCATCGTCAGGCCGCCGCTCAGCGTGATAATGCCCGATGCCGTCGCGGTGAAATTGCCGTCCATCGCGACGGACGCCAGCGTCAAGTCGCCGGCCGCCGCTACCGAGACATTCCCGACGCTGCTCGTCAGCGAAACGGTCCCGCCGAAGCTGTTGCCCGCTCCATTCGTCGCAAGGTCGATCCCGCCGCCCAAGGCCCCAAAAATGGCGTTGCCACCGACCGTCAGCGCACCCGTTTGGGATATTCCGGCATCCGCGACGGCCGTAAGAGCGCCTGCCGCCGTGGACGCCCCCAGACTGATCGACTTGCCCCCACCATTGGCCAGCGCAACATTGCCCGCCGAATTCGAGAACGTGATGGTACCGGTGATGTCGTTGCCCGCGTTGGTCGCGGCAATGGCGCCGGCACCGCCGGTCAAGGTTAGGCCACCGCCGGAGACGAGGGCCGCATTGGTGAAGTCGAGGCCGTTATTCGACGCGAGCGTCATCGCGCCGCTGGCCGTCGTGATCGTCGTTGGGGGAGAAGCAATGAACCCCTGCTGGTTCGTCGATGTGCCCGAGATCGACAGCGAGCCGGCGCCGGCCGTCGAGACGGTGGCGATAGACAGATAAATTCCTAGGCCATCGGTCGCTGTGCCGATGACGGTCGCGTTTCCGCCCGTCGTCCCGAACGCTGCGTTATCGACGAAGATGCCATGGCCGTTGGTGGCGGCCACGCCGGTGCCCGTAATGCTCAAATTGCCCGAGGCCGTCGATATCGCGCTCGCACCCGCATTCTCAAGCGTCACGCCGGAGCTGCCGGTCCCGGCACCGCCCGTACCCGTGACGGTAACACCGCCCGTACCGGTCGCGCGGACGACGCCGTAATTGCTACCGTTGCCGACCACGTCGTAAACATAGACGCCGTGCGACGAAACCCCGTTCGCGACGCCGTTGCCTGTCAGCGTAATATCGCCGGCGCCGGTCGTCTCGATCCGGCCATACACGCCGCTGCCGCTGCCCGTGACCACAATGCCGCGCGAGGCGTCGGCGATGCCAGCACCGCTCGTCGCCGTGACGGTGATGTTGCCCGTTCCGGTCGTCTGAATCGTGCCGCCGCCGATCCAAAGTCCGGAATTGCCGATGCCGCCCGTACCGCCGGTGGCGGTAATCGCGATAGCGCCGTTGTAAGATGAAATCGAACTTCCCGCGCCCGAAACGACGACACCGCCATTGCCCGTGCCTGCGAAAGTGCCGCCCGTA
This sequence comes from Tagaea sp., assembly GCA_965228135.1. GTDB lineage: Bacteria > Pseudomonadota > Alphaproteobacteria > CACIAM-22H2 > CACIAM-22H2 > Tagaea. Next base: position 248,187 of record OZ245798.1, on the reverse strand, counting down.
CCGGAAAGCGTGATCGTGCCGGTCGTCCCGTCGCCGCCGCCCGTGTAGCTGCTGATAATGCCGCCGTTATAGAGAAAGATCCCGTGCTGGCCGGTGACGCTCGTGCCGTAAGCGCTGCCCTTGCCGGTGATATCGATGTTGCCGCCATGCGATTGGACGGCCGAGGCGTTGATGAAAACGCCGGCGAAATCGTCGCCGCCGCCGGTTCCGGCGGCGTTGGCGGACATCGTGATATCGCCGCCTTGCGTATCGATATTCTGCCCGATGGCGATGTACCGGTCCGCCGTCAGGCTGACGGCGCCGCCCGACGTGGACAACGAACCGGTCAACGTTATCCTGTCCGCGGACAAGGTCAGCGTCCCCGTCCCCATATTTACGGTGCCAAGATTGAAGCCGGAACCCGGCGTGGCGATATTGACGTTCGCGCTCGAACCGGATTTGGAAATGATCAGCGTACCGAACGAGTTGCCCGCGTTCGTCGCCGTCACGTCGCCCGGCCCGAAGAACGTGGCCGTGCCCGAGGTCGTGATCGATCCGGCACCTTGCGTGAAGCCGCCGTCGGCAATGACGAACAGATTGAACGCCCCCATCGTCAAGGCGTTGGTGTAGATGGCGCCCTGCGTACGGAGCGTCAGATTGTTGTTGAAGCCCGTGCTGTCGACCTGAATGTCACCCGTCTGGGTCGACGAACCGATTTGCAGCGTCCCGAAGCCCGACACCCAACCAAACAGCAACGCCGACACGGCGGCCGTGCCCGAACCGCCATTGACACCGATGGTGGTGCTATCGGTCTCGCCGGTGAAACTGATCGTTCCGCCACTGGTGCCCAGCAACGACAGCGTGGAGGCGGAATTGGAGATGCTGTTGCTGCGAAGTGTGAGATTTCCGGTCATCGCGGCGTCGCCGACAGTGGCGGACGCGCCGCTAAACTGGAGACCGGCACCCGACGAACCGGCGATGCCGGTGACCGTCACGTTTCCAGCACCGGTCGAGCGCACGATGCCGTTCGCGGCGATCTCGACGCCCGCGCTGTAGAAGCCCGCACCTGTCACGTCCGCACCGCCGCCGGTGCCGATGATGGTCACGTTACCGCTCGCCGTCGTCACTTCCGAGCCGGTCAGGCCGATATAGACGCCGCGCCCCGATCCGGTGGTCGCCGACGTACCGGTAATCGCGATATCGCCGGAACCGGTCGAGATCGCCTTGGCCCATTGAAACGCGACGCCGCCGTTATTATCCGTGGCGCCGCCCGACTGATTGCCCGTGCCGACGAGCTTCAGCAGGCCGTTTTGCGTCGTGATCTCGACCGCCGTGCCGGGTGCCGCACCATTGAGATAGATGCCGGTATGCGAACCGCCGGAGCCGTAGACGTCGTAGGCCGACGGACCGCCCATCCCGTGCATCACGACCTTGCCGGCACCCGTCGTCGAAACGATCGACGACGCGCCGACGCCGATGCCGTATTGGTTCGCGCCCGTCGTGCCGCCTTTGCCGGCGATGAAAATATTGCCGCCCGTCGAGGTGATATCGGCACCGCCGGAAATCGACACGCCCGCAAAGTCGCCCGAAGCCGTGCCGAAGGTCGGATCGTTCACCGACTTGTCGCCCGTCCACGACGCGACGTTGCCCATCAGCGTGATGTCGCCGGAGGCCGAGGAAACGTTGATGCCGATGGTGACGTTCTTCGCGGACGAGATCGTGATCGCACCCGCCCCCGTGGCGGAGACCGAACCGCCCGCGAGATTGACGCCGCCCGCCGTGGCATTCGTGGTTTCGCCGACCAGGGTGATCGAACCGCCCGTCGACGAAACGGAGGACGCATTCACCTGATAAAGCCCGCTGCCCGATCCGCCCGCGCCGCCGCGGCCGATCAACGACAAATTGCCGCCCGCCGTTACCGATCCGCCGTTCAGCACCACGCCGAACATATCCGCATCGCCGCCCGCACCGTTGCCGCCGGTGATCGAAAGTGCGCCGCCGGCGGTCACCCCGCCATTGTAGATTTCAACGCCATGCGCGCCTGAAGCGGTCCCAGCACCGTAAACCGTCACAGAGCCGGCACCACCGGCTTGTATCGTGCCGCCGTTGACGAACACGCCATTGTTCGAAGCCGACGAGCCGCCCTTGCCGGCGATCGCGATATTGCCGCCGGCCGTGGTGACGCTCACGCCCGGATCGATCAGCACGCCAGCGAAGTTCCCCGACGCCGAACCGAAAACGGGTGTGTTGCTCGCATAGGGCGTCGCCCACGACGACACGTTACCCTTGATCAGGATATCGCCGGTCGCGGTCGTCAAATTCGCGCCGATGGCGACGTCCCGCGTCGCGTCGAGCGCGATCGAACCCGCCCCCGTCGCCGTCTGGGCGCTGGTCACGTTGATCGTACCGCCCAGCGCGGTCAGGGCGCCCGTCCACGCATTGCCGCCCGACAGCGTCACCGTACCCGTATTGCCTTGGATGGTGACGGCACCGCCGCCGGCATCCTGCGTGATCGCGCCGCTTTGGCCGAAGCCCACGCCGCCGATGAAATAGGTGCCGGTACCGAGCGTCGAGGCCTGGAGGGTCGGCGAGACCGACGTGTTGAGCGACACGTTCGTCGTCGTGCCCGTGCGGTTCAAGGTGATATTGGCGAAAGTGTTTCCGGGATCGTTCAACGTGACGGCACCGGTCCCGCCGACGACAAGAGATCCGCTGCCGGTGATGGCGTAAGTTTGCGTCGTCGTGCCGCCGGCATTGAGCGTCACGATGCCCGAGGTGTTGAGCGTGCCGCCGATCGCGATCGTTCCCGTCTGCTGGAGCGTGACGTGACCCGAGGTCGTGTTGATGCTCGCGGTGCTGACGAAACTCCCGCCCGCCAAGCCCGAACCCGTCGTTCCGGTCGTCTCGATATAGCCGCCGGACGTGCTGATCCCGAGGCCCCCGACCGTGATATTCCCGCCCGCCCGCAACGAAACGTTCAACGCGTAGCCGCTGCCGCTGATATAGCCGCCGCTGCCGATGGTGATCGCGCCGTCCGCGCGCAAGGTCAGCGTCCGGCCGGCGACCGCATTCACGATTGTCGCCGTGACGTCGATATTGCCCGTACCGCCGCCCGCCGATGCGGTAGTGACCGTGACGTCGCCGCTGGCCAACGCCGCGTTCAGAACCGACGCGTCGAGATTCGACGATGCATTCGTACCGGCGAATGGCGAGCTACCCGACATGTCGCCGGAGCTTGCACTTCCGGAAATCGTGATGTCCGTCGGATCGAGCAGCAGCGTGCCGGCCGTACCGGTCGCCCCCCGCAAGCCGACCGTGCCGCGGAAGTCGAGAAAGCCTTTCGACGACACTTCGATGAAGCCGCCATTGACGGCGCCGGAGACATCGATGTGACCGGCGTTGCGCGTGGCTTCGTCGGACCACAAGATCACGCGCCCGCCATCGGCCAGCGCGGACGACGCGTCAATCACCGCGCGCGCATCCATGTAGACCATCTTGGCGTTGGCTTCGGGGCCCTTGCCTTGATAATTGCCGCCGACCAGCACCGTGCCGCCGCCCGCATCGCCCGACGCATCCAGGCGCGCGTTCTCGAACAGCCCGACCTTCTCGCCCAGCACCTTGATCGTGCCGCCTTTGGCGTCGGCCGCTTGGCCCGACACATCAAGCGTCGCGTTGACCGACACGATGCCGTTCTCGCCGCCATCGATGACGATCTCGCCGTTTTCGACCCGCGCCGAGCGCGCTTCGACGATGCCCGTCACGTTGATCACGTTGTTGATCACGTCGCGCGCCGCGCGCGCGGTCATCAGCACGCGCCCGCCATCGGCTTGGATCGTGCCGCTATTCTCGACCAGCGCGTTCGCACCCGTGGGCGCTTGATTGACCGTGCCGGTCGACGCGAATTTCAGCAAGCCGTCGCCGAAGAAATCCAACGTAAACGTCGGCGTGCCCGCCAGCACCACCGTGCCGCCTTGCGCGACGATCGTGCCCTTGTTCTCGACCGCCGCCGCCGACAGCACGGCGAAGCCGCCAAGGGCCACGTTGACGAAGCCTTCGTTGATCACGCGCGCATTGACGTCGCCCGCGATCGAGAAATTGAGATTGCCGGCGAGGAAATCCGCTTGGTTCATCCGCGACGTGGTCGCGACCAAGCCGTTGACGTCGACCATCGCCGTCGGCCCGAAATAGATCCCCGCCGGGTTCATGATCACGACCCGGCCATTGGCCTGGATCGAGCCGAAGATCATCGACGGGTCGGGGCCGATGACGCGGTTCAGCGCCAGCGAACTGCTGTCGGGCTGGATGAAGCGGACGATATTGCCCGCCCCGACCGAGAAGCTCTGCCAGTCGATCGACAGGGTCGAAGAGTTCTGATTGATGGTGAGCTGGTTCGCACCGGTCTGCGAGATCGTGCCCGAGCCGCCGACGACATTGCCGCCCGTCGGCAGCGCTTGCGCCTTGGCTGGGTCGGTGGGCAGCACCGCGAAGGGCAGACCCAGCGCGGCCGCCCCTAAACCCCAGCGACGAAAACGCCCCCAGCGCGCGCGACGGCGGCGTTCTTCACGTCGACCGAAGCTGATTTCTGGGCCGGACATTCTCGCGGGCTTTCCCCTAATTCTTAGGCCCGCACAGGATATTCTATCCTGCGTAAAGTCCAACATAAGATTTACATATACTTAGGCTTTTTCTGACGTGGTTAACCGCATTACCGCCAACAATCGCAAATATTGCGGTCAAATATTCAGGAGACGGTGGAACGCGGCAAGGCGCTGTCCCCGACGCCCAAAGCCCGCTGCATCAAGACTGAGTCGATCCAGCGTCCGAACTTGAACCCGGCCGACTGAAAAACGCCCGCTTGCCGGAAACCCAAACGGCGATGCAAGCCGATCGAGCCGGCATTCGCGCTGTCGCCGATAACCGCGATCATCTGGCGCCACGGCCCCGCCTCGCACCGCGCGATCAAAGCCGCCAGCAGCGCCGACCCGATACCCTGCCCGCCGAGACCGGCCGCCACATAGACCGAATCCTCGATCGTGTGGCGATAAGCCGGGCGCGGCCGATACGCCGTTGCGTAGCAATAGCCGACGACGCGCCCGTCGCGGACCGCCACGAGATAGGGCAAACCCAGCGCCAGCACATTCGCGCGCCGCTGGGCAAGTTCGTCGACCGATGGCGGGATTTCCTCGAACGACGCCACACCGTTCAACACATGATGCGCATAGATCGTCGCGATCAAGGGAAGGTCATCCGCCTGCGCGTCGCGTATTTCCAAATCGGCCATCGATACCGTCTCCGTGAAATCGGCCCCGACGCCGATATCGGCGCGCAAAAATCCGTCGAGTTCGGCCAGCATCGCCCTTTGCCGCAAATAGGAATGCGGCGAGGCGACGAAGTAGAGACCGACTTCGATCAACCAATCGCGGAACGTCGTGGGCTTGGTCATGCCCAAAATCTGGTACCGGGCTTCCCATAAAAGAAGATTTGTTTCGTTATACAGATCATGAGATTTTCTTGGTCATGAAACGCCTCGATCTCGACCTGTTGCGGACCTTCGCCACCGTCATCGAACGCGGCAGCTTCACCGCCGCCGCCGAACGCATGGGCCTGACCCAGCCCGCGATCAGTCTGCAGATCCGCCAACTCGAAATACGCCTGGGCACGACGCTAATCGAGCGCGTCGGCCGCAAGGCCCAACCCACCGCGGCGGGCGCCGAATTGCTCGCCCATGCGCCGCGCATCGAAACGGCGGTCGACGATGCGCTGGACGCCGTCGCGCGCCACGGCCATGCCACGATGGGCCGCGTGCGCATCGGCACGGGCGCCACGGCGTGCATCTTTCTTTTGCCTCCGCTGCTGGGCGCGTTGCGACGCAAATACCCGTCGCTGGAAATCACCGTCACGACCGGCAACGCCGCCGAAATCGTGAAGGCGGTCGAGGACAATCTTCTCGACATCGCATTGGCCACATTGCCGGTCGCGGGCCGCATGCTCGATATCGTGCCGGTGCTGAAGGATGAGATCGTCGCGGCCGCCCCCAAGGGCTTCCCCCTGCCCGCGCGTGCCACTGCATCGGCGCTCGCCAAATTGCCGGTGCTGCTCTACGAGCCAGGCGGCAATACGCGCCGCTTGGTCGACACGTGGTTCGCGCGCGAAAAGGTGAAACTCGATCCCGTGCTGTCGCTGGGCAGCACCGAAGCGATCAAGGCGATGGCGCTGGAAGGCTTGGGTTGCGCCGTGCTACCGGCGATGTCGTTGCGCGTGTCGCGGGCGGGCGAGTTCGCGGTGCGACCTTTGTCGCCGCGCCTTTCCCGCACGCTCGCTGTCGTCGTCCGGCGCGACAAGCGCCTGACGCGCGGCTTGAAAGCTGTGCGCGACGCGTTGCTGGCGCTAAAATCCCGCTAGAACGCCCAACAGGCGCAGCCGAGCGCGCCCCAAAAGCTTTTCGCATCGCTCGCCGGCGTCGGCCCGAAAGCCTGCGCATGCGCATGACCATGCACGCCGCAGGCATTGGCGCAGCCGCAGGCTTGCGTGCGCGCGACATCGCCCGACATGGCGCGATAGGACGCGCGCTTCTGATAGCCGCCGAATTCGCGCACCGGCGACCAATCGGGCATCGGCGGCGGCAGAACGGGGGCAAGATCGGCGAAATCGCCGTCGCCATGCACCGGCGTGCCGCCGAGCAGCGTGAGCACCGAGACGATCCCCGCGATCTCGTCCTCGGGCACGGCGAAGTAGTCGGCGGAGAGCACGGCGAGATCGGCGAGTTGCCCCGCCTTGATTTGCCCCTTCTTGCCCTGCTCGTTCGAGAACCAGGTATTCGCCTGCGTCCAAAGCCGCAGCGCCGTCGCGCGGTCCAGGCGATTGGCCGGCGGATAAAGCCGTAGGCCGCCGACCGTGCGCCCGGTCGTGAGCCACGACAAAGAGACCCAGGGGTTGTAGGACGCGACGCGCGTCGCATCGGTGCCCGCCCCGACATGGATGCCCTTCGCCAACATCTTGGCGATCGGCGGCGTGGCTTCGGCTTTCGCCGCACCGTAGCGCTCGACGAAATATTCGCCTTGATAGGCCATGCGGTGCTGAACCGCGATGCCCCCGCCCAACGCGGCGATGCGATCCATATTGCGATCGTCGATCGTTTCCGCGTGATCGAAGAACCAATGCAAGCCGTCGAACGGCACGTCCTTCGCCACGCGCTCGAACGCATCGAGCGCCCGGGTGATCGTTTCGTTGTAGGTCGCGTGCAAACGCCACGGCCAGCGATTGCGCGCGAGCAAGCGCACGACCGCTTCCAGATCGCCTTCCATATTCGCGGGCATATCCGGCCGTTCGACGCGGAAATCCTCGAAATCGGCGGCGCTGTAGACCAGCATCTCGCCCGCCCCGTTATGGCGATAGAGATCGTCGCCGTCGCCCGGCTTCACGATTTTCGACCAGCCGTCGAAATCGGCGAGCTCGCCCTTCGGCTTCTGGGTGAACAGGTTATAGGCGATGCGCAGGGTGAGCGCGTCCTCGCGGTGCAGCTCTTCGACGATCTTGTAATCGTCGGGATAATTCTGGAACCCGCCGCCCGCATCGATCACGCCGGTCACGCCCAGGCGATTCATTTCGCGCATGAAATGCCGGGTCGAGTTTTTCTGGTACTCGGCCGGCAGCTTCGGGCCCTTGGCGAGGGTCGCGTAGAGGATCGTCGCGTTGGGCTTGGCCAGCAGCAAGCCCGTGGGATTGCCCTTCGCATCGCGCACGATCTCCCCACCCGGCGGGTTGGGCGTGTCCTTGTCGTAGCCCACGGCGCGCAACGCCGCGCCGTTCAGCAAAGCGCGGTCGTAGAGATGCAGGATGAAGACCGGCGTATCGGGTGCCGCCGCGTTCAACTCGTCGATCGTCGGCAGGCGCTTCTCGGCGAATTGATGTTCGACGAAACCGCCGACGACGCGGATCCATTGCGGGGCCGGCGTCACCTGCGCCTGGCGCTTCAACATGCGCATCGCATCGGCGAGCGAAGCCACGCCGTCCCAGCGCAGCTCCATGTTGTAGTTGAGCCCGCCGCGGATCACATGCATGTGGCTGTCGATCAGCCCCGGGATCGCGCGCCGCCCGCCCAGATCGATCGTCTTGGTCTTCGGCCCCGCCAGCGCCATCGCGTCGCGCGCCGCTCCGACGAAGACGAAACGCCCGTCCTTGATCGCGACGGCTTCGGGATCGGGATTGGCGGGATCGAGTGTCGCGAAGCGGCCGTTATGCAGAATCAGATCGGCGTTCATGGAACCTCAAACCGGCCGGCGATCGGCCTCTTTCTTGCCGGGCAGTTCGCCGAAGACGTGCTGCCCGCAATCCGATTTGAGCCACGATACCGTGACTCCCTCGCCCGAGATCAAGCGTTTGGCGATGGGCACGACCTGTTCGCCGATCAAAATGCCCATCAATCCCAGCAACGCGATCACGGGCGGGGCGGGTGAACGCACGCCCAGAAGACCATAGAGAATTCCGACCAGAATTCCGACGGCCAGCGTGACGATATAGATCTGCACCCGCCCCTCCCGTTTCCTTACGCCTTCACCGGCGGCAGGACTTCGTGCTTGGACTTCGTGCGCTGCGGCGCCTTGTGGACCATCGTATAGGCGTAGTCCACGCCCATGCCGTAGCCGCCCGAATGTTCCTTCACGATGTTGATCACGGCGTCGTAGGTGCCGCGATTGGCCCAATCGCGCTGCCATTCCAGCAGCACCTGCTGCCAGGTGACCGGCACCACGCCCGCCTGGACCATGCGCTGCATGGACCAGTCATGCGCTTCCTTCGACGTGCCGCCCGACGCGTCCGCGACCATGTAGATCTCGTAGCCGCCTTCCAGCATCGCCGACAGCGCGAAGGTCGTGTTGCAGACTTCCGTCCACAAACCGGCGACGACGACCTTCTTGCGGCTATTGGCCTTCAACGCGTCGCGGACCTTCTTGTCGTCCCAGGAATTCATCGACGTGCGCTCCAGGATCTTGGCGTCCGGGACGGCGTCGAGAATTTCGGGATAGGTGTAGCCGGAGAAAGATTCCGTCTCCACCGTCGTGATCGTCGTCGGCACGTCGAACACGCGCGCGGACTTCACCAGTCCCACGACATTGTTCTTCATCGACTGGCGATCCATCGACGCCACGCCGAACGCCATTTGCGGCTGGTGGTCGATGACGATGAGCTGCGAGTTCTTCGGCGTCAGAACTTCGAGTTTCGGGTCGGCCATGTCTCGCCCTCCCTTACGACTTCGCGAATTCGAGTAGATCGGCGTTGAATCGATCGACGTCGATCGCCGTCAAACCATGCGAACCGCCGGCATAGATCTTCAGCGTCGCGTTCTTGACGATCTGCGCGGCGAGCTTGGCGGAATGATCGATCGGCACGATCTGGTCGTCGTCGCCGTGGACGATCAGCGTCGGCTTGTCGATGCGTTGAAGATCGGGCGTGTAATCGACTTCCGAGAATTGCTCGATGCAGTCGTACAGGCCCTTGATGCCGCCCATCATGCCCTGCTGCCAGAACGAGAACTTCAAGCCTTCCGAGATCTTGGCGCCCGGACGGTTGAAGCCGTAGAACGGCGTCGTCAGGTCGAGGAAGAATTTCGAACGATCGGTGGCGACGCCCGCACGAATGCCGTCGAACACCTTCTTGTCGACGCCGCCGGGATAGGCGGGCGACGACACCATGATCGGCGGCACGGCGCCGACCAGAACGACCTTGCCCACGCGCGATGTGCCATGGCGGCCGATATAATGCGCGACCTCGCCGCCGCCGGTCGAATGGCCGACCATGACCGCGTCGCGGATGTCGGCCGCTTCCATCACCGCCGCCAGATCGTCGGCGTAATGGTCCATGTCGTTGCCGTCCCAGGTCTGCTCCGACCGGCCGTGGCTGCGCCGGTCATGCGCCACCACGCGGAAACCGCGCTGGCCCAGGAACAACATTTGCTGGTCCCACGCATCGGCCGTCAGCGGCCAGCCATGGGAGAAAACGACCGGACGGCCCTTGCCCCAATCTTTGTAGAAAATGGACGTCCCATCCTTGCTTTTCACGGTCGGCATGGCGTTCTCCTGGTTTGCGTAAGCGGGGGTAACTAAAGCGGGTAAGCCGGCCGTCAGGCCGATTCCGGTCGCGGCGGCGCCTTGCAGCAGCGCGCGCCGGGATAGCGAAAGAAAATCTTCACGTTCGATCGTCATTATGTCCTTCTCTCCGCTTGGCATTCTGTTCGCCGCACGAAAGCCGTGGCAGATTGCGTCACCCCCCGCCGGCCCGCGAGTTAAGGCTTGCGAAAAGTTGTGAAATGACCCCCGACGACGGATCCCGACCCGCCTCAGCGCCGTTCCGCACGCCGGAAGCACTGCGCTTTGGTGCCTTTCGCCTCGATATCGGTGCGCGCCGGCTGACGAAAGACGGCGCGGAACTTCGCGTCGGCAGCCGTGCGATGGATCTTTTGCTGGCACTGGCCACGCATGCCGGCCAAACGCTGAGCCATGAGGATCTGTTCGCCGCCGTATGGCCCGATACGGTCGTCGAGGAAAGCAACCTGCGGGTCACGATCACGGCGCTGCGCCGCGTGCTCGGCACCGCCGCGATCGAAAATATCCCCGGCCGCGGCTACCGCTTGGCGATCCCGCTCGCGCGCCCGGCGCCGCCGCCCGCGATGATCGCGTCGACCGCGCGCATCTATGGGCGCGACGCGACACTCGAGGACATCGAAACGCAGACGCGCCGGCGCGGCTTTCTGACGCTGACCGGTCCCGGCGGCATCGGCAAGACGACGCTTGCCGCGCGCGCGGCCGAACTTCTCGCCCCGAATTACCCGGACGGCGTCGTGTTCGTCGATTTCGCGTCCTTGTCGGCACGCGCCGGTGCGGTCGAACATCTGGCGGCGCTGCTGCAAGTGCCGACCGCCGAGGCGCAAGCGACGCGCGGCATCGTCGCGTTTCTCGCGGCGCGCCAGGTGCTGCTCGTCCTCGACAATTGCGAACGCGTGGTCGACGCGATGGCGCCGCTTTGCGCGGCGATCGCCGCCCAAGCGCACGGTACGCATATCCTGGCCACGAGCCGCGAACCGCTCGCCGCCGCCGGCGAATGGGTGCTGCCGGTCGGACCGTTGGCATTGCCCCCGCCCGGGCGGACGCTCACCCCGCACGAGGCGCTGACCTTCCCGGCGATCCGCTTGTTCGCGGAGCGTGCGGCCGCGACCGGCGCCAACTTCGCGCTCGACGACGACAATGTCGCCGACGCGATAGGCGTTTGCGCGCGACTGGACGGCTTGCCGCTGGCGATCGAACTCGCCGCCGCAAGGCTGAACACGCTGGGGCTCGCCGGATTGCGCGATGGGCTCGACGATCGTTTCGCCATCCTGACGCGCGGCCGGCGCGACGCCGATCCGCGCCACCGCTCCCTCACCGCGATGGTCGATTGGAGCCACGACACGCTGTCGGACACCTCGCGCAAAGTGTGGCGGCGCTTGGCCGTTTTCCCCGGCGCCTTCTCGCTCGACGGCGCGCAAGCCGTCGCCGGTTCGACGCCGGCGGGCGAAGCCGATTTCTCCGTCGTCGACGCGATCGGCGATCTGGTGTCCAAATCGCTGCTCGTCGCCGACTGCAACGGCGACGTCATCCGCTATCGCCTGCTGGAAACGATGCGCCATTACGCGCTGCGCAAATTGAGCGATGCGGGCGAAGCGCCGCTGGCGCATGGGCGGCACGCGCGCCACTGCCTCGCGCGTTTGCGCGCCGAAGCGCCGCGTTGGGGCAACGCCGAATACGATGCCTTCGAGCGCGCGCGCGTGATCGCCGACGTGCGCACCGCCCTCGAATGGGCGTTCATGCCGCTAGGCGAGCCGCGTATGGCGATCGAATTGATCGTCGCGTCGGCGCCGCTGTGGTTCCGCCAGTTCTTGGTCCCCGAATTGCGCGACCATCTGGAATGCGCGCAAGCCGCCGCGCGAAATCTCGGCGATATCGATCCACTGATCTTGACCAAGCTGCATTTGGCCCTGGGGCATTCGATCTTCCATACGCGCGGTCCCGGCAAGCCGGTCCACGACGCGCTTTGCCAAGGGATCGTCCATTCGATCGCCGCGGGCGAAACGACGCTTCGCTTCCAATTGATTTGGTCGCTTTACGGTCACGCGGCGATGAGCGGCGATTACGCCGACGTGACGCGCCGAACGGACGAATTCCGGACCTTGCAACGCAGCGCCGGCACGCCGCGCGGCGAAGCCTCCATGCTCGACATGATGGCGATGGAAGCGACGATGTCGGGGCGCCATGCCGACGGCGTACGCCATGCGCGCGCCGCACTCGAACATCCCGCCGTGCCGCGCGGCGCTCGCCACGACCATGCCTTCGTCTACGACCATCACGCCGCCGCGGGCGCGCATTTGGCGCGTGCACTGTTCCTGTCGGGGTGCTGCGACGAAGCGCTTGGCGTGGCGCGGGAAACGATCGAGCGCGCGGCGGGCATCGACCGTCCTTACGGACTGGGCTACGCGCTTGTCTGCGCGGCTTGCCCGATCGCCCTTTGGGCCGGCGATCGCGCGGCGGCGTCGCGCTATGTCGATCAATTGACCAAACTCGCCGACGGTGTCGCGCGCGATATGTGGCAATCGATCGCGCGCGGCTATCGCGAAATTCTCGCCGCTGCGGACGAAGGGCGGAACCCGATCGTCGCCGACGCCGCACTGCCCGGCTATCACCAGGATACGTTCGCCACGATCCATCCCGCCTTGATGACGGCGGCGGTCCGCGCCCGCGCGATGGGCGCGCCGGTCTGGTCGACGCCCGAGATCCTGCGGATCGACGGTCTGCGCCATCTGGCCGCCGGCGATTCCGATGCCGCGCACGCCGCGTTCCGAAAGGCGATCGATCTGGCGCACGAACAAGGCGCCTTGGTTTGGGAATTGCGCGCGGCGACCAGCCTCGCGCGGTCGTTCGTCGCGCAAGGAAGGCACGCGGCGGCACGCGATGCCCTGGCGCCCGTTCATGCGCGCCTGACCGAAGGTTGGACGACGCAAGACGCAACGGCCGCGACGGCGCTGCTGCGCGATTTGTAATCCATGAATTTGTACGGGGCCGCCCCAAAATGATCTAATTCGACAGGCCGGAACGCCTCGACTAACGTCCCTGCGACATGACCGACGCATCCGACGCTTTGAGCTGGTCCACCGCCGCGATCCGCGCGCTGCCCGCTTATCGCCAGCCGCAAACCTTCCACGATTTCGAAAATCCCGGCACGCGGCCGCGCCTTCTGAACCTCAACGAAAATCCCTACCCGCCCTCGCCCATGGCGATGGCGGCGGCGATCGAGGCGCTGCACGACGTCAACCGCTATCCCGATATCGGCGGACGCAAGCTCGCCGCGGCGGTCGGCAAACATTTCGGCGTCGATCCCGCGCTGGTCATCCTGGGCTGCGGCAGCGACGAGCTGATCCATTTCACGACCGTGATCGCGCTGGAAGCGGGCGACGAAGCGGTCGTGCCCGCCCCCAGTTTTCCGCGCTACGCGCTATCGACGAAACTCGCAGCCGCCAAGCCGGTGCGCGCGCGCATCGACAAGAACGGCGCTTGCGGTGTCGATGCGACGTTGCGCGCGATCGGCAACCGCACGAAGCTGGTCGTCGCCTGCACGCCCAATCCGCCCTCCGGCGGCATGATGGACGAAGCGGCGTTGAAGGCGCTGATCGACGGCGTTCCCGAGAACGTGCTGCTGCTGCTCGACGAAGCCTATGCCGAGTTCGGCCATCACGCGGGCGGGCCCGACGCGCTGAAGCTGCTGCGCAAGCGCAAAGGCCCGTGGATTTCGACGCGCACATTCTCCAAGGCTTATGGCCTTGCCGCGATGCGCGTGGGTTATGCGATTTGCGGCGACGCGAGCGTGGCCGAGGCGTTGCGCCGCTGCCGTCTGCAATACAACGTGCCCACGCCCAGTCAAGCGGCGGCGGTCGCGGCGCTGGCCGATCAAGCGCATCTCAAAGCCTCGCTCGACAAGATCGCGGTCGAGCGCAAGCGTCTGACCGAAGGCTTGGTGGCGCTGGGTCTCAGGACCTGGCCGTCCACCGGCAATTTCGTGTCGATCACGTTGAACGGGCCGTCCGCGCCGATGATGACGGCGCTGGCCAAGGAAGGAATCCTGGTCCGCGATTGGCGCGATCCGGATTACATGAACGAGCTGCGCATCGGTGTGGGCACCGCCGAAGATACCGACGCGGTGCTCGCCGCACTCGCCCGCTTGCTGAAAGGTGCGGCATGACGGCACCGCGCGGTTCCGCGATCCTCGCCGCCTTGAAGACGGCCGGCATCGAATTCGTCGTCGCCTTGCCCGATATCGTGACGAGCGACGGGCTGCTCTGGCCGCTCGCGCGCCAGAAGGACATCCGCTTGGTGCGCATCTGCAAGGAAGACGAAGGGATCGGCATTTGCGCCGGTCTCGGCTTCGCCGGCAAACGTTCGATCCTGATGATGCAGCAGACCGGCTTGATGGATTCCGTCAACGCGCTGCGCGCCGTCGGCGTCGAATACGAACAGCCGATCGCGATGCTGGTCGGGTTGCAGGGCAAGGAACCGGGCGTGTTGCCGTCCAAATCCGCCAAGGTTTCGGTCAGCGCGATCGAGCCGATCTTGGACGCGCTGGGCGTCGATCACGTGCTGGTCGAAACCCAAGAAGACGAAGCCAAGATCGCCCCGGCGTTCGAGCGCGCTTTCAAAACGTCGCGGCCGGTTTGCGTGCTGATCGGCACATCGCCGCTCGCCGATGGAGCCGTAGCATGATGCGCCGCGACGAATGCCTCGCTTTGCTGGCAAAGCGCGTGCGCGACGAAGCGATCGTCGCCACCTATCAGGCCGCGTTCGATTGGATGCGCTTGGCCCCGCGCGATTTGAACTACGTTTCCATCGGCGCGATGGGTATTGCGTCCTCGCACGGGCTGGGCCTCGCCTTGGGACGGCCGGATAAGCGCGTGATCGTGCTCGACGGCGACGGCAGCTTGATGATGAATCTGGGCTCGCTCGCCACCGTGGCCGACGCGAACCCGAAGAACTTCGTGCATCTGGTTTGCGTCAATGGCGTCTATGAAGCCAATGGCAGCCATCCGCTGCCGGCCGCCGCCAAGGTCGATTTCGCGGCGATCGCCAAGGGTGCCGGGATCGCGAATACCGCCACGATTTCGACGCTGGCCGAATTCGAGGCCGAACTCGACACGATCCTCGCCGGCGAAGGGCCGATCTTCCGCGCGCTGAAGGTCACCGCCGGTGCGCCCAGCAAGCAGGATTACGCCTTCATCCACGGTGCCGAAACGCGCGAACGCTTCAAGGCCGCGTTCACGCGTTAGCGGTCGCCTTCGCCTCGTCCAGCAGCCATTTGCGGAACGCCGCGATCTTCGGCTTGTCCAGCATGCGCGCCGGGCAAACGAAGTAATAATCGTAGCCGCTGGGCACGCTGATATCGAAGGGCTTCACCAAGCGCCCGGCCTTCAGATCGTCGATCACCAACGGCCCGCGCCCCAGCGCCACGCCCAAACCTTCGATCGCGCCCTGGATCGACATATTCGATTGGCCGAAGCGACGGCCTTTCGCGAGGTCGATCCCGGTCACGCCGGCCGCTTCCAACCATGTCGCCCAGCTCGGCTCGCGCCCGCCAAGGCGCAGTATGTCGTCGTGCAACAAGGGCACGCGCGCGAGATCGGCGGGTTTGCGCAACGCCTTGGGCCCTTGCATCAGCCTGGGCGCGCAGACCGGGAACATGTCTTCGCCCAGGATTTTCTCGACATGCAGACCCGGGTAATGACCCAGACCGTACCGGATCGCGACATCGGCTTCGTTCGCCGAAAAATCCGCCATCTGCCCCGACGTGGCGATCTCCAGCTCGATCTGCGGATGAAGTTCGTCGAAACGGATCAAACGCGGGAACAGCCATTTGACCGCGAATCCCGCCAGCGTCGACACGACCAGACGCGGGCCGGTATCGGCGCGCGTCAATTCGCGGATCGTGCGGGCGACGATGCCGAGCCCTTCGCGGACGGAGACGGCCAGCGCCTCCCCCTTCACGGTCAGGACAATTCGTCGCGGTTCGCGGTGGAACAGCTCGAAGCCGAGATGATCTTCGAGCCCATGCACCTGATGGCTGATGGCGCTTTGGGTGAGGCCAAGTTCTTCCGCCGCCAGCGTAAAGCTCTTGAGCCGGGCCGCCGCCTCGAACGCGCGCAAGGCGGCGATGGGCGGTAAATGAAGCAAGGGGGAGCCGGACATGAATAACACTCAATTGTAGACAGGGGGAATCCGCGAGATATTCTTACGGATTGGGTATGCAAGAAGCATCCCACATGAACGATTTCGATGGAAGAGCCCCGATGGCCTACGCGAAAGTCAACACGATCTCCCGCGACGACATCCCCGTGATCGACGCCGCCGCCCTGGTGAGCGACGATCCGGCCGTGATCGCCGAAACCGGCAAAGCGATGCGCGAGGCGGCCGAGCGGATCGGCTTCTTCTACGTTTCCAATCACGGCGTGCCGCAAGAAATCGTCGACGGCGCATTCGCCGCCAGCAAGGCCTTCTTCGCGCAGGATGAAGCGACCAAGCGCACCGCGCAGATCAACGACCGTCATCGCGGGTTCCTCGCCGTCGGTCAGGCGAAAATGTATGCCGGCGCCAAGATCGACCTGAAGGAGAGCTTCCTGTGGGGGCTCGAACTCGAT
The DNA here is from genome assembly GCA_965228135.1 of Tagaea sp. GTDB lineage: Bacteria > Pseudomonadota > Alphaproteobacteria > CACIAM-22H2 > CACIAM-22H2 > Tagaea. Next base: position 231,503 of record OZ245798.1, on the reverse strand, counting down.
GCGAAGGACCCGGACGTCGTGGCCGGCAAGCCGCTGATGGGGCCGAACAATTGGCCCAGCGCCCCCGCCCATCTGCGCCAGGCTTTCTATGATTATTATCTCGGCATCTGCGCCTGCGGGCAGCGCTTGCTGAAGGGCCTCGCGTCGAGCCTCGGCCGCGATCCCAAATTCTTCGAAAGCGCCTTCGCCAAGCCTTTGGCGCGCGGCTCGGCGATCTACTACCCGCCCCAGCCGCCGGATATGGGCGAGCTGCAATTCGGCGTGGCGCCGCACACCGATTACGGCGGATTGACGCTACTGGCGCAGGACATGGTCGGCGGGCTGCAGGTGCTAGCCGCCGACGGGCGCTGGGTGACCGCACACCCGATCCCCGGCACGCTGGTGATCAATGTGGGCGACCTGATGCATCGCTGGACGAATGGGCGCTTCTCGTCGAACCCGCATCGCGTGGTTAACGCCTCGGGTCGCGAGCGCTATTCGATCGCGGTGTTCTTCGATCCGCATCCGGACACGGTAGTCGATCCGCGCGACCTGCTCGACGACAAGGATCAGGCGAAATACCCGGCAATCACCTGCGGCGAGTACATCGTTCAGCGCTTCGACAAGGCGTTCAAGTACCGCCAGGGCGCGTCTTAATCCACGCCGCGACCCACTCTGCGTAGGAACGTTCACAGCGCAGGATCCACTTGTCGCCGTCGCGCGACAGCAGCACGGCGATTTCGCCCAGGCGCGTGCGCCCGGCGAAATCCTCCGGCAGCTTGGCGAGATCGAGCGCCACGCCCTGTGCCAATATATTTTCTTTAATTTCAAATTCTTGATATGCGTCTCTCATGTCGATTGTGAGTTCGCCTTCGGGTGCTTTGCCTGTCCAAAGCCATTGATCCGGCGCCACCGGAATGGCGCCGGGACCGGGCTTGGCGCCGAGCACGAGGGTCAAGGTTTCAGCCACGCTGGCGCCCTCCGCTTAGGTCATAGAAAGCGGGTTTGACCACGATCGCCCCCGCCTGGCCGCCCGGCAGCGACACGGATACGGATTGGCCCATCAGGGCCCTGCCGTTTTCCAGCAAGCCCATCGCCAGCGACCGGCCCAACGCGCCGCTCTGGCACGACGCGGTGACGTAGCCCCGCCCCCGGGCTTCGTCCGCGCGCAGGATCGCCGCGCCTTCGGGCAGTACGAAATCCGGATCGCGCGCCAGCAGCCCGACAAGCTGCGGGCGCGGTGCGGCATCCGCCCGGTCGCGCAGCAAGGCCGTCTTGCCGATGAAATCCGGCTTGGCGGCATGGACGGCGAAGCCGAGGCCCAGATCGTCGGGCCCCGCGATCCCGTCGCCCTCGTGGCCGACCGAAATGAAGCCCTTCTCGATGCGCAGCACGTGATTGGCTTCCGACCCGACCGGTACGGCGCCGGTCGCGACGATCCGATCCCACAAGGCGGGGGCGGCGGAATTGGGCAGCAATACCTCGAACGAGAGTTCGCCGGTGAAGCCCGCGCGCGCGATCAGACAACGACGGCCAAGCAAATCGATCTCCGCAATGCCCATAAAGCCGAGATCGCCCGGCGGTGCGATTCCGGCCTTGGCCAGCGCGTCGCGCGCTTGCGGCCCGCAGACGACGATATCGGCCCATTGCTCGGTGACCGGCACGATATGGACGCGCAGATCGGGGCGCAGGATCTGGCGGCAATATTCGAAGCGCTGCAACGACGCATCGGCGTTGCCGGTCGTCGTCGTCACGAAGTAACGCTCGGGCGACAGGCGGAACACGATCCCGTCGTCGAACAAGCGCCCGTCCTCATGCAGTTGCAGCGCATAGCGCCCGCGCCCCGGTGCCAAATCCGAGAGCCGCGTCGCGTAGACGAAATCGAGGAAGGCGGCGGCGTCCTTCCCGATCACCTCGAACTTGCCCAAGGGCGATGAATCGTAGACGCCACTCGCGTTGCGCACGGCGAAGCATTCGCGCGCGCATGCCGCGTCGAGATTCTCGCCGTCTTTCGGGTAATAGCCGGGCCGTCGCCAATTGGCGCCGCTTTCGTACATCACCGCACCCGCATTCTCGTGCCATGCGGTCAGGGTCGTCGTGCGCGACGGCTTCAGCAGCTTGCCCGTGGGCTCGGCCAAAGCCGCGAATTCGGTCGGCACGAAAGGCGGGCGGAAAGTCGTGGTGCCGACCAGATCGGGCGTGACGCCCTTCTCGCGCGCCAGAATCTCGAGCGCGTTCATGTTGGAGAGGCGCCCCTGGTCGGGCGCCATGCCGAGCGTGGTGTAGCGCTTCAATAGCTCGACGCCGTCATAGCCTTCGCGCGCGGCAAGGCGCACATCGGCGGCGGTGACGTCGGCGCCGAAATCGACGAAGGCTTTGCCGCCCGAGGCGGGCGCTTCCCAGCGCGCGAGCAAATGATCCTGCGGCAGATCGATGCGCGTTTCCGCCCCGTCATGCGGTCCCTCGGGCAGGAACGCCGCAAAATCGCGCGCGTAGCGCAGCTTGCCGCCCGCATGGGAATGCAGATGGACGAGCGGCGTGAACCCGCCCGCCATCGCGATCACGTCGCAGGCGATGTCGCGCGATCCCGCCCCGGCGAGCTTGGCGATGCGCGCGCCCCGCACCGGACAGCCGAGTGCCGCGACGACCGCTTCGCCGTCGCGCAGATCGATGACGGCCGGGACGGCGATGCCCATCTCTGTCAATTCGCGCGCCTGGCGATGACCGCTATCGTTGTTGGTGAACACGACGACCGATTTGCCCGCCGCGACGCCGTGGTCGCGCGCATAGCGCCGCACGGCGGAGAGCAGCATCACGCCCGGCCGGTCGTTGTCGCGGAAGATCATCGGCCGTTCGACCGTGCCGGTCGCGAGGATCGCGCGCGCGGCGCGGATCTTCCAGGTCCGCGCCTCGATCGCCGTGTTCGGGTGGCGCTCGACCGCCACGAACAAGCCGCCCTCGTGCCGCGCGATGACCAGCGTATCGCGCAACACGGTGACGCCGGAAATCTCCGGCACGTCGCCGTCGTCGATCAGCCAGACGCGCCCGCCCGCCTTCGCCGCCGCGTGCGCCGCTTGCTGGCCCGCGATCCCGCCGCCGACGACCAGCGTTTCGCAATGGGCGTAGCGTTTCTCGACGCGCATTGGTGCGGCGTCGATCGGCAGCTTGCCGATCCCGGCCATGCGTTGGATCAAAGGCTCGAAGAGCGGCCAGAGCCGCCCGCCCGGCCCCATGAAGGTCTTGTAGTAGAAACCGGCGGGCAGCAACGCGCCGAAGCGATCGGCCAGCGCCCCCAAATCGAAATCGACCGACGGCCAGCAATTCAACGGCCACGCCTTCAAGCCGGCCTCGACGCGAAGCGTCGTCGCCAGCGCATTGCCTTTGGCCGTCCCGACATGGGCGTTGGGCTCGTGGCGGCCATAGCCGACGATGCCGCGCGGCCGGTGATATTTGAAACTCCGCGCCACGACGCGAATGCCCGACGCGAGCAACGCGGCCGCCAAGGGTTCGCCGCGACGCCCCGTGTGCGTGCGCCCACCGAATTCGAATTCGACTTCCTCGCCGGGCGGAATGGGTTTGAGGCGATAACCGCTCATGATGCGAATTCGTTGGTCGCGGTGTTGCGGTCAAGGCGCAGCCAGTTGCGGCAGCCGTGCTTGTGCCACCAAAGCTCCGTGACCGGGCCTTTGGCGTTGTCGCGGAGATAAATCTCGCGCGGCGTGGTTTCGCCCAGGCACACGAACTCCGCCTGTTCGCGCGGGCCGCAATGGGGGCATGGGACAAGGCGCATGATCGTCAATCCCGGTTCGACGCGCCGGCGGTTTCGTAAAGCGGCCGGCCGCGCTCGAACCGCGACAAGGCGAAGCCGCCGATCAGATCGCTTGGCGAATCCTTGGCGATGAGGTCGGCGAATTCGCGCCCCGCCGCCGGGATCGCCTTGAACCCGCCCGAGCCCCAACCGGCATCGATATAAAGCCCCTCGACCGGCGTTTTCGACACGATCGGCGAGGTGTCGTGGCACAGATCGATCGCCCCCGCCCATTGGCGCAGCATGCGCACGCGGCCGAGAATGGGAAAGAGTTCGAGAAGATGCGCGGTCACGCGCTCGATCGTCGTGAAGTCGCCGCGCTGAACGTATGACGGTACGGGATCGGACCCGCCGCCGATCACGAGTTCGCCCTTGTCGCTCTGGCAGAGATAAACCTGTGCGGGCGAATTGACGATGCAGGACAGGATCGGCTTTAGCGGTTCCGACACGAAAGCTTGGAGCGGCACGGTTTCGATCGGCAACCGCAGACCGGCGGTCGCGGCAAGCACGCTCGCATGGCCCGACACGGCCAGCGCCACCTTGTCGGCCGCGATGAAGCCGCGTGCGGTTTCCACGCCCGAAACCTTGCCGCCCGTGCGAACGATCGCGCGCGCTTCGCAATTCTGGACGATATTGACGCCCAGCGCCGACGCCGCACGCGCATAACCCCAGGCGACGGCGTCGTGGCGCGCGATACCCGCTGTCGGGTGCCACGTCGCGGCGAGGACCGGCAAGCGCTTCTCGCCGTCGAGATCGAGGATGGGTACGCGGCGCTTGGCTTCGGCCGGCGACACGATGTCGAAGGGCACGCCCGCGAGGCGCAGCGTCGATTGGCGGCGCTTCACGTCGCGCAATTTGGCCCAAGTCTGGATCAGATCGAGCTGCCCGCGCTCGGAAAACATCACGTTGTAGCCGAGCACGCCCGACAGCTCGCGCCACAGCTTCAAACCCTCGGCGTGAAAACGGATCGATTCCTCGCGCAGATAATTGGCGCGGATCGTGACCGTGTTGCGCCCGGTATTGCCGCCGCCGAGCCAGCCTTTGTCGAGGACCAGCACGTCGCGCAGCCCGTGGCGCGCGGCGAGGTTATAAGCGGTGGCGAGCCCATGCCCGCCCGCGCCCACGATGATCGCGTCGTAGCGGTCCTTCAGCGGCCGTTCCTGCCAAGCCCGCTTGGCGGAACTTGGTCCCCGAAACGCGTGCCGCAACAGATCGGCGAAGGAATAGGCGCCCATGCGGCTCAGTTTGCACAAGTGGACGGCGTATCGCCATACGGCCGTTCTCATCGCGCGATGACCCGGCCTCATATAGCCCGCCGAATTGCTTGACGCGCCGCGTATGCCGTCTACTCTCGCGTCGAGGCTTCCGTTACCCCTCAATGAAGGAGCAAATCGATGAATCGCCGCGATCTCGCCCGCGTGCTCGGCACGGGCGTCGTGGGTGCCGCCGCCTTGACCGTCGCCGGTCAACAGGCCCAGGCCCAAGCCCCCGCCGCCGCGGGCGGCAAGTCCCGCCTGCACCAGATCCTGGAGCGCGGCTCGATGCGCGTCGGCACGACCGGCGACTTCAACCCGATGAGCTTCCGCGACACCTCGACGAATTCCTATCAAGGCTTCGACGTCGAGGCGATGACCCAGCTCGCGACCGATAGCGGCGTGAAGGTCGAATGGGTGCAGACCGAGTGGGCGCAGATCGTCGCCGGCATCGGCGCCAACCGTTTCGACATTTTCTCGGGCGCGTCGGTCACGATGCCGCGCGCGCGCGGCGCGGCGTTCACCCTGCCCTATTTCGAGTTCAGCTCGATCCCGGTCGTCGCCAAGTCGGCCGCGTCCAAGTTCAGCACCTGGGAATCGATCAATGCCGACGGCGTGCGCGTCGCCATCTCGATGGGCACCGCGTTCGAAGATCAAGCCAAGGCGCATTTCCCCAAGGCGCGCCTCGTCTCGGTCCAGGCCCCGGCGACCGGCTTCCAGGAAGTGCTGGCCGGCCGCGCGGATTTGACGCTCACCAGCAACGTCGAAGCCTCGTCGCTGATCCGCCGCTTCGACGCGCTGACCCTGCTGCCCGCCAGCGTCGAGCCGCGCAACCGTCGTCCCGCCGCCTTCATGATGGCGCAGGACGATCCCATTTGGCTGAACTACGTCAACACCTGGGTCACGCTGAAGACGCGCGAAGGTTTCTTCGAGAAGCTGGAGAACAAGTGGCTTCCGAAGTCCTAAGCGCCAAACAAAATCCGAGTTGGGGGAAAGCGCTCGCGGTTTCGGCCGCGGCGCTTTCTCTTTCGGGCTGCGCGCAGAATTCCTATAACTGGGGCTGGTACGTCGTCTCGCCGTTCGACGGCCGCGGCCTCAAGAACATCGCGTTTCTCGCCGAAGGATTGATCGCCACGATCGGCATCTCGATCGTCGCGATCGTCATTTCGGTCGTGCTGGGGGCCGCACTCGCCATCGCCGGTATGTCGCGGCACCGGGCGCTGCGCGTGTTCAATCGCGGCTATGTCGAAGCCTTCCGCGCGGTACCGATCCTGGTGTTGCTGCTTTGGGTCTATTACGGCCTGCCGGTCGTGGCGGGCATCCAATTCTCGGTGATCGTCGCGGGCATCGCCACGCTGGCGATTTCGGATTCGGCGTTCGAAGCCGAGATTTTCCGTGCCGGCATCCAATCGGTCCCGAAGGGCCAGACGGAAGCCGCGTTCAGCGTCGGCCTGTCGCGCTGGCAGACGATGCGGCTGATCGTGCTGCCGCAAGCGATCCGCAAAATCCTGCCGGCCCTCGGCAACCAATTCGTCTATGTGCTGAAGATGAGCTCGCTCATCTCCGTCGTCGGGTTCCAGGAACTCACGCGCCGCGCGCAGGAATTGGTGCTGATCGAGTATCGACCGCTCGAGATCTACACGATGCTGGTACTCGAATATCTCGCGCTGATCCTGGTCGTGTCGTGGCTCGTCCGGCGCCTGGAAGCGCGCATGGCCGCCGAAACGCGCTAATCGGAATTCCGGAAGCGCTCGTATTCCTCGAACAGATCTTCCGCACCCAAAGCGATGAATTCCTCGCCCGCCGCGCGCGTGGCGAGTGCGGAATCCGAAATCACGCGCCCGTCGGGGAAGCGGCGGCGATAATCGGCCGCTTCGTAGTAATTGTCGCCCGCGTGTTCCAGCAGATCGTTGCGCCCGTGCGAGGGCGGCGGCGGCAATTGGAACTCCTGGATCGCGTCGGGCCATGCGGCCTGAGTGATCGCGATTTCCGACGGCGTGCCGTGGAACCCTTCGCTCGCCCCGTACAGCGCCTTGCGGCGCGCATCGACGTGCGGCAACTCCCACCAGCTTTTCAGCTTGCAGCGCACGCGCACGTCCTTGTCGCGGCCTGACATGGACAACTCGGCGAAGAATTCCTGAAACGCGGCGCGCACCGGCGCCACGTTGCCGCCATGGCCGTTCAGGAAGTAGATGCGCTCGAACCCCGTACGCGACAGCGAGGCGATGTAGTCGCGCACCACGGCCATCAAGGTCGACGGGCGCAGCGACATCGATCCCGGGAAGTCGAGATGGAATTGCGACATTCCCACCTGGATCGTCGGCGCCACCAGCACGCCCTTCTCGGCGCCCATTTTGCGGGCGATCGCTTCGGGGCAAAGATGGTCGGTGCCGATCAAGCCTTCGGGCCCGTGCTGCTCGGTCGAGCCGATCGGCACCACGATGCCCTTCGAGCGGGACAGATAGTCCCGCACCTTGTGCCATGTCTGGAGTTCGAGGCGCATCGCGTGAGCTTACCTCAAATATGTTCCCAATCGTCGAGCTTGTCGGTGTTAGGCGGCGAGAAGCCCAGAACGTCGCCCTGGGTCGTGACGCCCAAACCGTTCAGCAGACGGTTGGAGTAATTGAAATAGGCGCAGACCTGATTGGCTTCGAAAATCTCGGCGTCGCTCGCCCCGGCCGACCGCGCCGCGACGATATCGCTCTCGGTCATATTCTGCGGCTCGAGCGTCAGCTTGCGCACATAGCGCAACAGCGCCAATTCCTTGCCGTCGAACATCTTCTCCGGCTGCACGGCGACGAAGGCTTTGTAGATCTTCTGGGCCTTCGCCTCGTCTTTCAGAAGGCGCGTGAGGCCGGCGAAGTGGTGCGCCACCGAGTAATCGCATTTGTTGGCGAGGCTGGTGTAGACGCCCAGGCATTCCAGGAACCAGACCGGCAGCGTGTTGCCCGTATGGTGCAGCACGCTTTTATAAAGCGCGCTATGGCCTTCCATCGTGTGCGGACGCAGCGAGTGGATCTTCATCACGTTGTCGATCTTGCCGCCCGGGCCCTTCACGCGATCGTAAAGCTCGCGCAGATAGCCGGTCGACTCGTCGTATTGAAGCATTTGGATCCACGCCGTCATCGGAAACTCCGTTGTTTAGAACCAGTGCCGGAATCGCAGCGGATCATAAGGCCGCAAATCGATTCCGGAATCGCGATCTTCGATCAATGCCGCCACGATCTTCGCTGTGATCGCGGCCAGCGTCGTGCCCAAATGCGCATGGCCGAAAGCGAAGATCGCCTTCGGCGTCGCGGGGGCACGGCCCAGCACGGGTAAGCCGTCGGGCAGCGACGGGCGGAAGCCCATCCAGAAACGGGCGTCGGCAGCGTTCAAGCCCGGCAGCAAGGCGCGCGCATTGCCGATCAGCATTTCGGCCCGGCGCATATCGGGTGCTGCGTCGAGCCCCGCGAACTCGACCGTGCCCGCCAGACGCAGGCCGGTGTTCATCGAGGTGACGGCGTATTTGCCTTCCCCGTCGATCATCTGGGCGGGCAGCTCGATGCCGGGTGTGGGCAGATGCGCATGATAGCCGCGCTCCACGTCCAACGGCACACGCGCCCCCAGCTTGGTCGCCAAAGTTTGCGAATGCGCACCCAGCGCGACGACGAATTGCTTGGCGTGGAACAGGCCGTTCTCGGTCACCAGCGCGATACCGTCGCTGATCGGCGCCACGTCGATGATCTTCTTGCGCTCGATCCGCCCGCCTTTCGCCAAAAACGCGGCGGCAAGCCCGTCGCAGAGCGCGCCGGGATCCGCAAAGTGCCCCGCACCGGGCGCGTAGACCGCGTGGCGATAATTCTCCGACAGCATCGGCGCGAAGCGGCGCAGCGCCGCCGCGTCGAATTCCTCTAGCGTCACGCCGCGCCGGCGGCGAAACGCGTGTGCTGCCTCGGCGCCGTCGCGGCTCGCGCGGCTCGCATAGACATAGAGCAAGCCTTGCGCCCGGATCAGATGGTCGACCCCGGCTTCACTGGCGAACTCGCGCCAATCTTCCATCGACGTGAGCGTGAGGGCGGCGAGCGCCTTCGACATGTCTTCCGCATGCCGCGCCGACAACGCGAAGCGCAGCAACCAGGGCAGCAAGGCGGGCAGATAGCCGGGCCTTATCGCCAAGGGTGACAACGGATCGCGCAACATCGACGGCACGGCGCACAAGGTCGAATATGTCGCCAAGGGCGACACCCAGCCCGGCGTGATGCCGCCCGCATTGCCCCACGACGTGCCGCGACCCGGCGTGGGGTCGAACAGCGCGACCTCATGCCCGCGCGCGGCCAGCGCGAAAGCGCAGGACAAGCCCACCACGCCGCCGCCGGCGATCGCGATCGCCGCCCTGCCGGCACTCATCGGTGTTTGCCCATCCGCGTTTCCAGCCGCGCGAAGGCCAGCGACAGCGACCAGCACAGCAGGAAATAAAGCACGGCGATGATGATCCAGGTTTCAAACAGGCGCGTCGTCGTCGCCGCGACCTCGTTGCCCAAGAACGTCAAATCCTGGATCGAGATCAGCGACACGATCGACGTGTCCTTGACCAGCGAGATGAACTGCCCCGCGAGCGGCGGTAGCGTGCGTTGAATCGCCTGCGGCAGCACGACGAGGCGCAGCGTCTGCACGCGCGTCAACGCCATCGCCTTGGACGCGTCCCATTGACCGCGTTCGATCGATTGCACGCCGCCGCGCACGATCTCGGTCACATAGGCGCCTTCGAACAGCGCCATGCACAAAATCGCCGACAGGATGGCGGGCAGCAATCGCGCGGGGCCGAACAAAGCCTCGATCGTCGCGATCGTGGCGGGCGAGGCGTTGCGCAACGCCACGTCGATGCCGATCAGCGGGACGATCTGGCTGGTCAGGAAGAAATAGACGACGAAGACGAACACGAGTGGGGGCATATTGCGCACCAACTCGACATAGGAGCCCGCGACCAGCCGGAAGAACAGCGATTGCGAGATACGCGCGAGGCCCATCACCGCGCCGATGAGTGCGGCCCCGATCGCCGACCAGATGGCGACGCGGATGGTCGTCCACAAGCCGATCAGGATCAGATTGGGGACCCAGACTTCCTTCGCCTCGTCGTAGCGCAGGATGAAGGGCCAGACCCGCGACCAATTCCAATTGTAGTTCAGCACCGTGTTCGCGCGCCAAACCAGATAGGCGCACACGACCGCGACCACGGCCACGATGACCGCGTCGAGCAGACGAAAGCGCCGCCGGTTTTCGACCGGCGGCGCCATGGTGGAGACGTTCGAACTCACTGGGCCTGCTGGTCGCGCCAATCGCGCGCCTTGAACCAATAGGCCTGACGCTCGGCGAGCCAGCCGTCGAGCGTGCGGTTCTGGATCCAGTTGTTGAGGAAGTTGAGCGAGTCCGGATCGCCCTTGCGCACGGCCATCGCGTCGGCCTGGCCGACCAGCGGCTCGGCGAAGGGACGGAACAACGCGTTCGGGTTGTCGAGGGCGGCGAAGGCCGGCTTCGGCACCGTGCTGACCCAAGCATGCGCGCGATCGTTCGTCACTTCAAGCAGGGCCGGCGCATCGTCATCGAACAGACGCAAGGTCGCGTTCGGGAACAGGCGCTGCGCGGTCGTCGCGGCCGAGGTGCCGCGGCGGGCCGACAATGTGACGTTCGGCTTGTTGAAGTCCGAGAGCGTCTTGAACCCGTCGGCGAGCTTCTTGCTGGCGACGACGTCGACACCCGTCGCCGAATAGGGCGACGTGAAGTTGACGGTCAGGTTGCGCGCCGGGGTGATCGTCATGCCGCCGATGATGAAATCGAACTGGCCGGCGATCAGGGCGGGAATGATGCCGTCCCAGGCGGTCGGCACGAGTTCGAGCTTCACGCCCATATCCTCGGCCAGCTTCTTGGAGACGTCGACTTCGTAGCCGATCAGTTCGCCCGATTTGGAGCGGAACGCCCACGGCACGAAGGTCGAGAGGCCGACGCGCAAGGCGCCGCGCTTCTTGATCTCCTCGATGGCGCTGGTCGCGGACAACGCCGCGCGCGCGTCCTGCGCCTTGGACGCCACCGGCGCCATCACCGCCGCGACGGCGATCGCCGTCAGGGCCAATTTCCTCAATCCGAACATGCTCCCCTCCTTTTGTGGGACATGGTTTTCCGCCTCAACCTTTGAGACGGGCTTCGAGAATCCGCACCGCCTGCGACATCGCGACGGTGACGGCGAGATAAAGTCCGGCGACGACCAGCCAGATTTCGAACGTCATGAACGTGTCGGCGATGACGTTGCGCCCTTCGTTGGTCAGGTCGAACACCGCGATCACCGACACGATCGCCGAGTGTTTGACGAGCGATACGCCCAAGCCCGTCAACGGCGGCAACACGATGCGCAAAGCCTGGGGCAGCACGACGAGGCGATAGATCTGGCCCGGGCGCAACGCCATCGCGCGCGCCGCTTCCCACTGGCCTTTCGGCACGGCTTCGATGCCGGCGCGGAAAATCTCCGCCGCGAACGCGCCCTCGAACACGGCCAGACACAGCACGCCGGTCCAGTAGCGATCGATGCCCAGGATCGGCGACAGGATGAAATAGAAGATATAGAGCTGCACGAGCAGCGGCGTGTTGCGGATCGCTTCGATATAGATCCGCGACAAGCCTTCGCCCGCGATCGAGTTCGACCGGCGCAAGCCCGCGACGATCAAGCCGATGACGACCGTCAGCAGCAACGCCAAGGCGCTGATCTGCAGCGTGACGATCATGCCCTTCAGCAAGGGGCCGAGCCAAATCTCGCCGTCGATTTCGCGATAAAGATAGCGGGGCACGCGCGACCATTGCCAATTATAGCCCATGCCCTGGGCGCCACGCACCGCGACCCACAGCACGAAGGCGGCGAACAACAGGAACTGCGCCGTTTCGCCCACGCGCCGCCACGGAAAGCTTCGCGCGGCTTAACCATCGCCCCGCTCATCGCCCTGCCCCGTCGCCGCTTTGTCCGGCCGTTTGTCCCGTGTTGTTCAAACCGCTCCCCCCGAGAGCCATCACAGTGAAACTAAAACGTCCTTCCGGCAACCGCTTCGCACGCCTTTCCCCAGCAATTCTCTCGCCAGAAAACCGGCTCATGCGGTCATCGCCGGCCCTCATGACGTTCCGCGTCGCGCTTGCTCGTGTGACGGCAACGGCACATGCTGTGCAAGCCAAATAAACTCCTGCGGCGATTAAAAGCGTTTGGACGGAGGCGACGGCGATGAAGGCTCGATTTCTCTCGGCGGTAATCCTGGCTGCGGGTTTGTACGCCCCGATCGCCGACGCGGCGGAGCTGCGCATCGGCGTATCGGCGGAAACCACCTATGTCGATCCGCACGCCCAGTCCATCGGCCCGAATTTCGAGCTGATGCTGCACATCTTCGACACGCTGGCGCGCGTCGGACCGAACGAGGAAATCCTGCCCGGCATCGCCCAATCCTGGCGCATCGTCGAGCCGCCCAATCTGTGGGAATTCAAACTTCGGCCGGGGCTGAAGTTCCACGACGGCGCGCCGCTGACCGCGCATGACGTTAAATTCTCGATCGAGCGTGCGCCCAACGTGCCCGGCGCCCCGTCGACCTATAGCCGCAACCTGCGCAATGTCGACGCGGTCGAAGTCGTGGACGACCTGACCTTGCGCGTGCGCACCAAGCGGCCCGGCTTGCTGCTGCCCGCCAATCTCGCCCAGATCGCGGTCGTCGACCGGCGCATCGGCATGGACGCCACGACGCAAAGCTTCGCCGTCGGCAAATCGGCGAACGGCTCGGGCCCCTATCGCTACGTCGAATTCGTGCCGGGCGAGCGCGTGGTGCTCGAAGCCAATCCCACCTGGGCCGACGGCAAGCCGCGCTGGGATCGCGTGACGTTGCGTCTGCTGCGCAGCCCCGCCGCGCGCCTCGCCGGATTGCTGACCGGTGCCGTCGACGTCATCAACGACGTGCCGCCCGGCGATATCGAAAAGCTGCAACGCGAGGAACGCGTGGCGCTGTCCAGCGGCTTGTCGAACCGCGTGATCTTCTGGGCGATGGACGTGGCGCGCGAAACCTCGCCTTTCGTCACGGGCAAGGACGGCGGCGCCATCGCCAACCCGATGCGCGATCCGCGCGTGCGCGAAGCGATGGCATTGGCGGTCGACCGCCCGGCGATCGTTTCGCGCCTGATGGAAGGGGCCGCCGTCGAAGCGAGCCAGATTCCGCTCGAAGGCCATCCCGGTTTCCTTGCCGATCTCAAGAACCCCGCCCCGGACATCGCCAAGGCGCGCGCTTTGATGGCGGCGGCGGGTGTCGCGAACGGCTTCCGCCTGGCGATCCACACGACCAACGGCCGCTATCTCAACGACACGCGCCAAGCGCAGACGATCGCGCAGATGCTGGCGCGCATCGGGATCGAGGCGAGCGTCCAGCCCACCCATATCGGCACCTATTTCAATCAGGCGCGGAACAAGGAATTCTCGTTCCTGATCGTCGGCTGGGGCCACACCTCGACCGATCCCTTGCTGGTGATGCGCGAGACGTTCCACTCGACCGCGGCGAACAATTACGGCAGCTGGGTCGATCCGACGTCGGACAAGCTACTCGACGACGCCGACGTGGAACTCGATCAAGCCAAACGCGGCGCGATGCTCGCCGAAGTCACCCGCCGCGCGGCGGCGGCGAACGCGATCCTGCCTTCGCATTACCAGGTGAATTACTGGGCGACGCGCAAGGATCTGCGCTATGTGCCCCGCCGCGACGAAGCGACCGTGGCCGAAAGCGTCGTTCCCCGCTAGGCCAGATACTCGGCCTCGGTGAAGTCGCGCGCGAGGCGATAGACGTAGTCGCCGCGCGTGACCAGCGTGTTGGCGCGGCGGACCATGATCAGCCCGTCATGCGGCGCCGACAATTCGGCCGAGGCGCGCTCGATCTCGCCGATCGGATGGATGCGCGCGACCGGTTGGCCCTTGGTCACACGGGCACCCAAGCCCACCAGCGGCTCGAACAAGCCGTCGAGCGGGGCCATGACCAGCGATCCCGCCCCCGTCGGCGTGATCAGCTTCGTGTCGTGGAAGCGCTCGCGCGGCGGCGCTTCCGGCAATACGCCGAAATGATGCAGCAAGCGCATCAGGCCCGCGCGGCCGATGGCGAGCGCATCGATGTCGATCGACGCCGCCCCGGGAAATTCGGTCGCGACCATCGGAATGCCCATCCGGTCGCATTGCGCGGACATCGAACGGCTATCCGACGTCGCCATCGCGCAGACCGTATAAGGCAGTCCGAAAGCGCGGGCGCCGTCGAGCTTGCGCTTGCGCAAGCCCGCGTCGCCGCCGCCATGCAAGTAAACGCTGGGCACATACATGCCCGTCGTGCCGCCCGAATGCAGATCGGCGGCGGCGTTCGTCATCGGCAGCACGACGCTGGTCAGGTAATGCGCGATCGCCGAGGTGGGGCCGCCATCGGCCTCGCCCGGAAAGGCGCGGTTGAGATTGCCTTGATCGAGCGGCGAGACGCGCGAGGCCGCCATCACGGCCGGAAAGTTCAGCGCGGGCAGAATGATCAACCGGCCCGTGACGCGCGCGGGATCCAGGTTGCGGATCAGATCGTGCAGCAGGATCTGCCCTTCATATTCGTCGCCATGCGTGCCCGCCGTCAGCAGCATCGTCGGGCCGTCGCCATTGGCGATCACCGCCACGGGAATGGGGAGGATGCCGAAGGCATAGCGATCGTCCGAATGGACGAGGCGCAGAAAGCCGAGCTGCTTGCCTTTGCGAGCATAGTCGATATCGGTCGTCAGCCGCGTGCGCGCCTGGGTCATATTTCCCCTCCCGTCGAGGCGCCTACGATGACATTTCGTAAGCCGGGCGTTCAGTCTTTTTTACGTGCGGCGCCATGAGTTTGCTTGATCCTTGGATGAAACCAAACCGGCTTGCGCCACCGCCGCTCCAGGCGCCTATACTTTGGCACGCGGAGTGCACGCACATGTATGTCCGGCCTCGTCGCGATTTGGAGTAGTCTCGAATTGGATAGCGTTACCGCCTCCCCTGAAAATCGTCCCGCCGTCGGCACAGCGCGCCGCCGGCTGGAGGATTCGCGGTTGCTCGCGGGTAAAGGCGCCTATCTCGACGATCTGCCGGCGAGCGATACGCTGCGCGGCGTGGTCGCACGCTCGCCCTACGCGCACGCCAAGATCGCGCGGCTCGATGCGACGGCCGCGCGCGCCATTCCCGGTGTGGCGCTGATCCTGACCGCCGCCGATCTCGATGCCGACGGGATCAAGCCGATCCCCGCTTTGTCGGCCGTCAAGATCGACGGCACGCCGGTCAAGATCGTGCCGCCGCCTTTCGAATTACTGGCGCGCGACACGGTGCGCCATGTCGGCGATCCGGTCGCGTTCGTCGTGGCCGAGAGCGAAGCGATCGCGATGGAAGCGGTCGAAGCGCTGGAGATCGACTACGAAGAACTGCCGCCGGTCCTGTCGCCCGACGACGACGCGGCCTTGCCGGGCTACGAGATCGCGCTGGGCGATGCGGCTGCCGTCGATGCGGCCTTCGCCGCCGCGCATAAAATCGTCGAGTTGGAAGTCGTCAATCAGCGCCTCGCCGGCGTGCCGCTCGAGCCACGCAATGCGCAGGGCGAACCCGATGGCGAGCGCGTGACTTTGCGCACCGGCACGCAAGCGCCGCATCTGGTGCGCCGCGTATTGACCGCCGACGTATTCGGCTGGCCCGAAAAGCAACTGCGCGTGATCGCCCCCGATACCGGCGGCGGATTCGGCCTGAAGGCGCCGGTGATGCGCGAGCAAGGCCTTGCCGTATGGGCCGCGAAAAAGCTCGGCCGCAAAGTGCGCTGGATCTCGACGCGCAGCGAAGCCTTCCTGTCCGATACCGGCGGGCGCGACATGCGCACGCGCATCGCCGTCGCCTTCGACAAGGACGCCAAGATTCTGGGCTTGCGCGCGTCGGTCAGCGCCAATCTCGGCGCCTATCTTTCCTATTTCGGGCCGGTGCCCGCCAATATCGGCTTGGTCGGGATGATCGGCGTCTACGCCACACCGGCCGCCCACATCACCTCGCGCGCGCGTTTCACGAACACGGCCCCGGTCGATGCCTATCGCGGCGCCGGGCGGCCGGAATCGATCTACGCGATCGAACGCGCGCTCGACAAAGCCGCGCGCGAATTCGGGATCGGCCCCGACGAAATTCGCCGGCGCAACGTCGTCCCCTTCACCGCCCTGCCTTATCGCACGCCGATGGGCACGCTTTACGACAGCGGCGATTTCAAGGGCACGATCGACAAGCTGGTCGCTTTCGCCGATGTCGCGGATTTCGCCGCGCGTCGCCGGGAAAGCGAAGCGCGCGGCAAGGTCCGCGGCCTGGGTCTCGGCTGCTATATCGAGCGCGCGGCGGGCGGTGCCGAAGAAGCCGCGACCGTGATCCTCGATGCCGAAGGCGGGGCCGACGTGCTGCTCGGCACGATGACCCAAGGCCAAGGCCACGTCACGGCTTATACGCAGATCGTCGCGGATCGGCTGGGTCTCGATCCCGCGCGTATCCGCATCCATCAAGGCGACACCGATGTCGTGGCGCGCGGCGTGGGCACGTTCGGCTCGCGCTCGCTGCCCGTCGGCGGATCGGCGCTGCAACGCGCGATCGACAAGGTCGTCGACGGTCTCACGCCCTTGGCCGCCGAACTTCTGGAAGCCGCCGCCGTCGATATCGAATTCCGCGACGCCGGGTTCCGTATTGCGGGCACCGACCGCGTGATCGACGTGCCGCACGTCGCCAAGGCGTTCCACGCGCGCCGCGAAATGGGCCAGCGCTTGCCCGGCGGGCTCGGCGCCGATCTTTCCGCGCAAGGCACGTTCCAGCCGGTCGAGCCGACCTTCCCCAATGGCTGCCATGCTTGCGAAGTGGAGATCGATCCCGATACCGGCGAGGTCGCCGTGGCGCGCTATTCCTGCGTCGACGACTTCGGGAACGAGATCAATCCGCTTCTGGTCGACGGCCAGATGCATGGTGCGTTGGCGCAAGGCATCGGCCAAGCGCTGCTCGAGCATTTCGTCCATGACGACACGACCGGCCAGCCGCTGACCGGCTCGTTCATGGACTACGCCATGCCGCGCGCGACCGATCTGCCGTTCTTCGAACTCGCGCGCAATCCCGACCCGTGCAAGAACAATCCGCTCGGCCTCAAAGGCTGCGCGGAAGCCGGCTGCATCGGCGCCCCGCCGGTCGTGATTTCGGCGGTACTCGACGCGCTCGCGCCGCTTGGCGTCAAACATATCGACATGCCCGCGACCCCCTATCGCGTGTGGAAGGCGATCGACGACGCGCGCAACGATAAAGGTACGAATTAATGTCCAGCGTTTCGCTCAAAGGCGTATCGAAGACCTATGCGGGCGTGACCGCCTTGCGCACGATGGATTTGGAGATCCCGCAAGGCGAGTTCCTGACGCTGCTCGGCCCCTCGGGCTGCGGCAAGACGACGACATTGCGTTTGATCGCGGGCTTCATCGAGCCCAGCACGGGTCGCATCCTGTTCGGCGGCGACGACGTGACCGATCTGCCGCCGCAGAAGCGCGAGATCGGCATGGTCTTCCAGGACTACGCGCTGTTCCCGCATATGACGATCGGCGACAATATCGGCTTCGCGCTGGCGGAACGCGGAATGCCGAAAGCCGATATCGCCAAGCGCGTGAAGGAACTGCTCGATCTCATCCGCCTGCCGAGCGTCGAGAACCGGTACCCCACGCAGCTTTCCGGCGGCCAGCAGCAGCGCGTGGCCGTCGCCCGCGCCGTCGCGCATTCGCCGCGCGTGCTGCTGATGGACGAACCGCTCGGCGCACTCGATCTCAAACTGCGCGAGGCGATGCAGAACGAGATCAGCGCCATCCATCGCACGCTGAAGATCACGACCGTCTACGTGACGCACGACCAGACCGAAGCGATGAGCATGTCGGACCGCATCGCGGTGATGAACGACGGCGTCATCGAGCAGATGGGCACGGCGACGGAAATCTACGAACGCCCGACGACGCGGTTCGTCGCCGATTTCGTCGGACAGATCAATTTGCTCGATGGGGCCGCGCACGGCACCGACAACGGGTTGCTCGCCGTGACGGTCGCGGGCACGACGCTGCGCGTGCCCGATACGGGCGCGTCGGGCACCGTTTCCATCGGCGTGCGACCCGAACAAATGTCGCTGATCGGTACGGGCGTTCCCGTCCCGGCGGGCCATAACGCCATCGCGGGCACCGTGCGCAGCCGTATGTTCGCGGGCAACCGCATCCGCTTTGAGATCGATGCGGGCACGGCCAAACCGATCGCCATCGAAGCGCATCCCAACACGCCCACGGTCGAACCGGGGGCCGCGGTGCGCGCCGTGTGGAAACCCGAACATTCCGTTTTGCTGACGCGCTGAAGGAGAAGAAGATCATGGGAGCGACGGCCGAAAAAATGGATGCGCGCGCACGCGGCGTGCCCGTCATCGATATCGCGCCCTTCATCGACGGCAGCGACAAGGCGGGTGTGGCGCGCGCCGTCGCCAAAGCGTGCGAGGAAGTCGGGTTCTTCTGCGTCTCCGGCCATGGGATCGACGCGAAGCTGACCGATAAGGCCTTCGCCGTGTCGCGCGATTTCTTCGATCAGCCGACCGAAACGAAGATGAAGTCGAAGCCGGTTGGCGAAGTCGCCCCGCGCGGCTACGCGGCGATGGAATCGAAGGGCCTCGGCGCAACGTTGAATTTGAACGTGCCGAAGGATCTGCGCGAGCAATTCATGCTCGGCACGCTGGCGCCGATCGTCCCGGCGTTGAAGAACATCGAGGCCGCCCAAGGCTGCTACGCGCCGAATGTCTGGCCGGAAACGCCCGCCGACTACAAGCCGGTCTTCACCGAGCTTTATCGCGCCTTCGAAAATCTCGCCGACACGCTGATGCGGATTTTCGCGCTGGGGCTCGATCTGCCGGAAACCTATTTCCGCGACAAGATCGACCACCATTTCAGCGTGCTCGGCTCCAACCATTATCCGCCGCTGGAAGCGCCGCCGCTGCCGGGCCAATTGCGCACCGGCGAGCACACCGATTTCGGCAGCCTGACGATCCTCTTGCCGACCGCCGGTCCCGGCGGCTTGCAGGTGAAGCTCGCCGACGGCGCTTGGACCGACGTGCAACCGATCCCGGGCGCGCTGATCATCAATCTCGGCGACATGATGGCGCGTTGGACCAATGATCGCTGGCGCTCGACGCTGCATCGCGTGGCGAACCCGCCCGACCTCAAAGCCGCGATGAGCCGGCGCCAATCGATCGCGTTCTTCTGCCATCCGAATTACGACGCCGAGATCACGTGCATCGAAAGCTGCACCGGCCCCGGCAATCCGCCGAAATACCCGTCGATCCTGGCGGGCGAGCATATGCGCATGAAGATGGTGAAGCGTTGAACCCGATCGGTCCCGTTCTGGCGGCGTGGGCGTCGAAGCTGCGCTTCGAAGATCTGCCCGCGTCGGTCGTCGCCGATTGCAAATACCGGCTGCTCGACACGCTGGGGATTGCCATCGCCGCGATCCCGTTGCCCATCGGCGTGACCATCCGCAAAGCGGCGCATGCGCTCGGCACCGGATCGGAAGCGACGGCGCTGGGCGAGAACGGCGCCAAATTCTCCGCCGCCACGGCCGCGTTGGTGAACGGCACCCTCGCCCACGCGATGGATTTCGACGACACGCATAATGAATCGGTGATGCACCCGAGCGCCCCGACCATCTCCGCCGTACTGGCGGCCGGCGAAGCCGCCGGATCGAACGGGCGCGACCTGATCGTCGGTATTGCCATCGGCAACGAACTCGGCTGCCGCTTGGGCCTCGCCGCGCCCGGCGCCTTCCATGGCGTGGGCCTGCACCCGACCAGCGTGCTGGGCACGCCTGCCGCCGCCGCCGCCGCCGGGCGCTTATTCGGTCTTTCACCCGAACAGATCGCTTGCGCCTTCGGCGTGACGGCAAGCCAAGGTTCCGGCGTACTCGAAGCCTATGCCGACGGGACCTGGTCGAAGACCTTCCATCCTGGCTGGGCGGCACATGCGGGCATCATCGCCGCGCGCTTGGCGCAGAACGGCTTCACCGGCCCCGCGACCGCGTTCGACGGGCGCTACGGCCTGTTTCACGCGCTGCTGCCCGCCGATACGAAGCTCGATTTCGACGCCACGACGCGCGATCTCGGCAAGGCATGGGTGACGCTGCAAACGGCGTATAAGCTTTATCCGTGCGCGCATTCGATCCACGCCTTCATCGAAGGGGCGGCGCGCCTCAAAGCCACGCATAAATTCGCCAATGCCGATATCGCGTCGGTCACGCTGACCGTACCCGATGGCTTCATCGGCCAGATCGCGGAGCCGCGCGCGGCGAAGCTGAACCCCCGCACCTCCACCCATGCGCGCGCCAGCCTGTTCTACGCGGTCGCCGCGACGCTGACCGACGGCGCGTTGACCAACGCCCATTACGAGGGCGATTCCTATAAGCGCGCCGACATTCTGGGTCTCGCGCAGAAGATCGTGCATGTCCCCGCGAAGATCGACGGCGCGATCAAATTCGACGGCACGGTCGAAATCGCGCTGATCGACGGTCGCAAGCTCTCGACCTATGTCGAGGAAGCCGATGGGACCGGCACGCGCATGCTCACCCCCGCCCGCGTCGTGGCGAAGTTCCGCGACACGGTGAAGGACGCGCTGCCCGCGGCGAAGATCGATCGCCTCGTCGCGACGATCGAGACTCTCGAAACGCTGCCGAACGCGCGGGCGCTGATGGAGATGACCGCGTGATCCGCCTCGTCGCCGAAAAGCTCACCGCCGAAGCATTTGCCCCGTTCGGCTTCGTGCGCGAAATCCCGAAAGGCGGTCTGCGCGAAGGCCCCTTCGCGCCCTTCGGCGATACGCGCCCGAACGCGCAGGTCAACGCGACGCTGATCTCCTGCCCCGCGCGCCAAGGCCCGCGTTCGATCCGCGATATCGAGCGGCATCTGCACGGCTCGCAATTCTTCATTCCGCTCGGCGGCGAACTCTCGCTGGTCGTGTTTCCCGCCGGTGACGAAGCCGATCTCGCCCGGGGCCGCGCCTTCGTCGCCGCGCCCAACCAAGCCTTCGGCTATCACAAGGGCGTGTGGCATGCGGGCGTGGCGGCCGTCGCACAAGAAGCGTCGGTCGCCTCGCTGCTCAGCCGTGAAGGCACGCCGGCCGATGTCGACGAACGCAAACTCGCCGAAGCGATCGAAGTGGTGTTCCCATGACCTATCCCCGCGATCTGATCGGCTACGCAAACAAGCGGCCCGATGCGCAATGGCCGAACAAGGCGCGCATCGCGATCAACATCGTCCTCAATTACGAGGAAGGCTCCGAATACTCGATCCCCGACGGCGATGCGAATTCGGAGAACCAGCTGCTCGAGGCGACACCGTCGATGCCGCCGGGCGTGCGCGATCTCAATGCGGAATCGGTCTACGAGTTCGGCAGCCGCGTGGGCTTCTGGCGCATCATGCGCATTCTCGAGGAATTCAAACTGCCCGCGACCGTGTTCGGTTGCGCGTTGGCGCTGGAACGCAATCCCGAAGCCGTCGCCGCGATCAAGGCCGCGGGCTACGACGTTTGCAGCCATGGCTGGCGCTGGATCAAGCATTGGCTGCTGGACGAAGCGACCGAGCGCGACCACATCCAACGCGCCGTCGCGTCGCTGAAAGCGTCGTTCGGCGAACGGCCGCTCGGCTGGTATTGCCGCACGGGTCCGTCGGTCAACACGCGCAAGCTGCTGCTCGAAGAAGGCGGCTTCGTCTACGACAGCGACTCTTACGCCGACGAGCTCCCCTATTGGAACCGCGAGCACGGCAAGCCGCATCTCGTGATTCCCTATTCGATCGACACCAACGACACGAAATTTGCCAACCCGGCGGGGTTCGGCAACGGCGAGGAATTTTTCAGTTATCTGAAGGACAGCTTCGATTGTCTCTATCGCGAGGGCAACGCGATGATGTCGGTCGGCGTGCATTTCCGCCTCGCCGGCCGGCCGGGGCGCGCCGAAGCCTTCCGCCGTTTCCTCGATTACGCGCGCGGCCACGAACATGTGTGGTTCTGCCGCCGCATCGACATCGCCAAACATTGGATCGCCAAACATCCGGCGTCAGGAGCGCAACGATGACCACCGAAGAAACCCGTTGGGCGCGCGGCGCCTATCGCGGCTACGACGTCCGTCTACCCGCCGAACCCGATCATGAATTGACGCAGGTCGATGCCGGTACGCCCGGCGGCGAATATCATCGCCGCTTCTGGTTTCCGGTGGCGCTCGCCTCGCAGCTCGGCAAGTTCCCCGTGCCGATCCGCATCCTGGGCGAAGACCTGGTCGTGTTCCGCGACGGCGAAGGCCGCGTGGGCCTCGTCCACAAGGCTTGCGCGCATCGGCGCGCGTCGCTCGAATTCGGCCGCATCGAACAGCGCGGCATTCGCTGCTGCTATCACGGCTGGCATTTCGACGTCGACGGCACGATCCTGGAAACGCCGGGCGAACCGCCGACCAGCAATATCTGCAACTCGATCAGCCAGCCCGCCTATCCGACGCGCGAGGTGAAGGGGTTGATTTTCGCCTATATGGGGCCGCCCGATCAGGTGCCGGAATTCCCCTATCTCGATTCCTTCGACCTGCCCGATCACGAGCTGATCCCCTACTCGATCCATTCGCCCTGCAACTGGCTGCAGGAAACCGAGAACGCGATCGACCCGTTCCACTCGGTCTTCCTGCATGGGCGAGTCAACGGCCCGCAATTCCCCGGTCTCGAGCATTTCGTGGAATTGCCGGTCGTGAACTACGTGCAGCGCGACGGCGCCATCGTCTACAGCCATGCGCGGCGCGTCGGCGATCTCGTGATGCTGCGCTTCCACGATTATCTGATGCCGAATCTCGCCCAGAACGGCGGCATGTTCCAGAAATTCGAACAGCCGCGTTTCTTCGGCCGCACGAGCCTGACGAAATGGGTCGTGCCGATCGACAACACCAACAGCCGGAAATTCGGCTGGCGCCATTTCAACAACAAGGACGAAGTGCTGCGCCTGGGCAATCGCGACGACGTGGGCTGGGAGAAGGTCGATTTCTACGGCCAGACCGCGCATCGCTCGATGGAGAAGCGGCAAAGCGATCCCGGCGATTGGGATGTGTGGGTGAGCCAAGGTCCGGTCGCGATCCATTCGCGCGAATATCTCGGCAAGACCGACGAAGGCATCGCGATGCTGCGCCGCAAGTTGCGCCGCGACATCCGCACCATCGCGCGCGGCGAGAAAATCGCGCAAGTCGCCGGCACGGCGCAGAACCCCTACCCGACCTATGGCGGCGATACGGTGCTGCGCGTGGCGAAATCGAACGACGACGAAGGCCTGATGAAGACGCTGCAAAAGCAGGTCGCCGAAATCTATTTCGCCCACGATCATCTGCGGGGCGAGGAACGCAGCGCCAAGATCAAGGCGGCGTTGGGCGAGGCCTTCCCGGATTCGAAGACCTAATCGCGGGCCGAGAATTCCGGCAGATCGAAGGCGCGCACTTCCGGGGGCGCGCCTTCGTATTTTTCGACCTCGACCAGCGCGGTCTGCGCCGCGCAGCCTTGCGACAGACGCGACGCCGCCCGATCCGTTGTCACGACGTTGGGATTGCCGTGCACGTCGAGCGTGCCGATCGTCCCGCGCGCCAACGGATCGTACCAGGCGCCGGTCGCGATCACGACCACGCCCGGCCGCAAGCCTTCGTCGATCTTCAGCCCCGCCAGGAATGCGCCGCGCGCATTGAACACACGCACGACGTCGCCGTCCGCAAGTCCGCGCGATGCGGCGTCCTTCGGCGCGATCGAAATCGGTTCGCGCCCGGCGATTTTGGCCCCCCGGCTCGCCCCGCCCGGATCGTATTGGCTGTGCAGCCGCGTCGATGGCTGGTTGGACAGCATGTGCAGCGGAAAGCGCGTCGCCGATCCCAGCCATTCGTCCGGTGCCCGCCACGTCGCATGGCCGGGAAAATCCGCGTAGCCGAATCCCGCGATCGTCGCCGAATAGAGTTCGATCCGGCCCGACGGCGTCGCGAGCTTGGCCGCCACAGGATCGGCGCGGAACGCTTCGAGCAGCACGCGCTTGGGTGCGGTCGCCGGCACTTCGACGAAATCGCGCGTCCAAAACGCGTCGAAATCCGGCAGCTGCGGATTGGCCGCGCGGCATTCGCCGTAGAGATGACGCAGCCACGCGGCGGCGTCGCGTCCTTCGGTGAACGCGGCGTCGACACCCAGACGCGCAGCGAGATCGGCGAAGATCGCGTAATCGTCGCGCGCCTCCCCCTGCGGCTTCATCGCGCGCTTCATCGCGATCAGATAGGAATCGTCGTTGGCGCCGCCGATATCGTCGCGCTCCAGCGGAATGGTCGCGGGCAGCACGATGTCGCAATGGCGCGCATGCGCCGTCCAGAATTGCTCGTGGACGATCGTCGTCTCCGGCCGGCGCCACGCCGCGATCAGGCGATTGATATCCTGATGATGGTGGAACAAATTGCCGCCCGCCCAGTAGACGAGCTTGATATCCGGATAGGTGCGGCGCGCGCCGTTGTAGTCGTAGCCGCCGCCGGGATCGAGCAGCATGTCGGCGATGCGCGCCACGGGAATGAAATCGGCGACCGCGTTCTTGCCTTGCGGCAGCGTGGGGCCTTTGAAGCCGGTCGTTCGGTGCCCCACGCCGTTGATCGCGGCGTAACCGAAGCCGACGCCGCCCCCCGCGAGACCGATCTGGCCCAGCACGGCCGCAAGCCCCACGGCCGCCCAATATGGCTGCTCGCCGTGATGGGCGCGCTGCAGCGACCAACTGGCCGTCACCATCGTGCGCGTCGCCGCCATTTCGGCGGCCAGTGCCCGCAATCGCGCGGCGGGAATCTCGCAAAGTTCGGCCGCCCATGCCGCGGTTTTCGGCACGCCATCGCTATCGCCGCGCAGATAGGCGAGAAATCGGTCCGCCCCGACGCAGTATTTTTCGAGGAAGGCGGGATCGTGCTTGTTCGCGGCGACGATCTCGTAGGCCAAGGCCAGCATCGCGGCCGTGTCGCTGCCGGGGCGCAACGGAATCCATTCCGTTCCCGTCGCGGCCAGATCGCCGCGCAACGGCGACAGATTCACGAATTTGGTGCCGGTCCGCGCCAGGCGCGCGATCCAATCGGGCGCGTCGTGATCGCCCACGCCGCCCGAGTTCACCTGCGAATTTTTGATCGGCAAGCCGCCGAAGGCGACGAACAGCCGGCAATTCCCTTCCAGAGCCGCCCAGGACGACGCATCGCGGTTCATCGCCTCGATGGGGGCGATGACATGCGGCAGCAGCACACGC
This sequence comes from Tagaea sp., assembly GCA_965228135.1. Classification (GTDB taxonomy): domain Bacteria; phylum Pseudomonadota; class Alphaproteobacteria; order CACIAM-22H2; family CACIAM-22H2; genus Tagaea. Next base: position 206,099 of record OZ245798.1, on the reverse strand, counting down.
CCCGCGCCCAAGCTGTAGGAATCGCGATGCGCGACATAGCCGCCAAGCGTGTTGAGAAAGCGATGGATCTGGCCTTGCGCGTGATGGAAGCGCCCGGCACTCGACCAGCCATAGGAACCGCCATAGATGGCGCCGTTGCCGTGCTTGGCTATCGTCGTGCGCAGAATGTCGGCGACGATATCGAGCGCCTCGTCCCACGGCACTTCGACGAAGGGCTCGGCGCCGCGCCCCTCACGACTGGCGGGCCCCCGCTTCAACCAACCCTTGCGGATCGCGGGCCGGCGCACGCGCGCAGGGCCGATCGCCGCCTCCACCATGCCAAGCCCGATCGGCGATGGGCGCCGATCGCGCTCGAACGGGGTAAGCACCGGAATGCCATCGTCGCCCGTGCGGGTGCGATAGACGCCCCAATGCGTCGCGGTCAGCGTCACGCGACCGCGCGGCGCGGCAACGGCACTTTATCGATCGGCAGATCGCCGAAGCGCAGATAGCCTTCCTCCAGCGTCAACTCCTTGGCGACGATCATGCCGTCGCCCTGGACGCCGTAGGTCGGATCGAGCATCCGCCGCCCCTTCGTACCTTTCGGATCGAAGGTCCATTCCTGGAAGCCCAGGATATAGAAATTCAACATCACGGCGGGCTTGTCGTCGGCGCAAAACCAATGTGCGTTCTTCGACACTTCCGTCGTTTCGAAACGGTCGCCGATGCCGAACCAGCGATCGGTGCGCGTGCGCAGCAAAATCGTATCGGGGCCGAGGCGCGCGACACGATCCCATTCGCGGGCATAGACATTGCCGTGCAGCACGACCTGGGTGGAAATCAGGTTGTGATGGCAATGCGGCGGATGGACTTCGTGCGGCTCCAAATACAGAAGCTGCATCGTCCACGACTTCGCCGGCGTGGTCATCTGGTTCAAGACCTGATCGGTCTTCTCGGCCAGCGCCTTGTCGATGAAGGGCTTCAACTCGGCGACGAGGTCGATCGATTTGTGCAGCTCGCGGATACGATCGATGTAATCGTCGGGCGTGATCTCGCGCCTGCCCAGCGCCTGGATCGACTTTTCCGCTTCCGTCCACAGACGGTCGCGATACATGTCGATATCCGGCAGAACCGCGCCCGCGCGCGTGTTCATCTTCACGACCTTGCCCGACGCGGTTTTGATTTCCCCGGCCATGTCCCCGCTCCCTAAACGCTCATCACATCGACCAGCATACGCTGGAAATGGTGCACGTTCTTCTCCCATACCGGCGAGAAGACGACCTTGTCCGCGACCGGCGATTGGCGCGCGATCTGTTGCTGTTCCCAGATCTTCATGTCCTGGCTGCGAATACCGCCATAGTCGCGCATCTGGCCGGTTTCACCCAGCCAACGCGCCAGCGTTTTCGCGCGCTGCTCGGCGAATTCCGGCGCCGTCGCCGCGTCGCCCACGAAGAAGAAGCCCATTTTCGACACGGTGCGGTCGGCCGCGATCGGATCGGCGATGACCGAGGCCAGATGATCCGATTGCAGCGTCAGCGTCATGTTCGGGAACACGACGCTGGTGCAACGCACGCGCTTCTTGCCTTCGGGGAACGGGATCAGCGGCAATTGTCCGGCGGCGGGATAGAAATCTTGATCGCCGCGCCGCTTGAGCGTCACGACCGTGCCGAGCGGAATGGGTTCGGCGATCGGCTCGCCCGTCGCAAGGTCCAAATCGTCGGTGATCTTGGTGAAGACGTTCTTGTGGACCCAGACGTGGTGATACGTCTCCCAATTGTCGTTCTGCATCTTCCAATTGCCGCGCCATTCCCAATCCTCGCGATGGGCGATGCGCGTGGCGCCGATATCGGCACCTTGGATCAGATCTTCGAGCGGACGGACATGTTCTTCGAACGGTGCGGCCTTGCCGTCGAGATTGATGAACACCCAGTGATGCCACACGGAAGTCCGCACCGGCACCAGACCAAGTTCGGACATGTCGAGCCCGGCGCGTTCGTTGCCGTTCTTGGTACCGTCGAAGAACGGCGTGGATTTCAGGCGCCCGTCGAGATCATAGGCCCAGGCATGATAGGGGCAGGCGAACTGCTTCAAATTCGAGCAGGGCTCGGTCACCATCATGGCGGCGCGGTGCCGGCACACATTGTGGAACACCCTTATCGCGCCGGCGCGGTCGCGCACGAGGATGAGCGGAAGTCCTGCCGCCATGAGGGGAATCGCATCCCCCGGTTGCGGCACGTCGCTGGCGAAGGCCAGGCACATCCAGGTACGCGCAAATAGGTTTTTCTGCTCCAGCTTAAAGAAATCCTCGCTGGTATAGGCCGCCCCCGGCAGGCCACATGCCTGCGTGATCGGCTTACGCAACTCATCCAATGCCGATTTGCCCAGGATCCGCTCGATGGCTTCCGCCGCTACCGTCATCGCCCCCTCCATGATCTCAAGGAAATGTATGCCATTTCCGGACCAAGGCCAGTTAGATTTGGTCCGCGTTTTGCTGGGAAAGATTCATGAACGGGGCTCGGGCATGAACGGAAATTTCGCATGAAGGCGCGTTTGACATGAAGGCGAAGTGGCACTGGATCCTGCTGCCCTCGCTGTTGCTGTCGCTGGGTTTGCTGCTCGCGTCGCAAATCGCATTCCTGCGCGGCGGCTTCTTCCGCGATCTGCGCTTGGGCCGGATGGGTACCGACTTCACGCTCGCGAATTACGAGCGCTTCTTCACCGACCCGCTTTATCTCGACTCCCTGATGCTGACGGTGCGCCTGTCGTTGACCGTCGCGTTGCTGACGCTGCTCGTCGGCTTCCCGATCGCCTACGTCCTCGCGCGACTTAAATCTCGCTGGACGCTGGTGTTGCTCGCCGGGATCATCGCCGCGTCCTTCATCACCATCGTGATCAAGGTCCTCGGCCTCATCATCATCTTTTCCAGCGGCGGGTTCCTCAATCGCTTCCTGATGTGGAGCGGCATCGTCTCGGAACCCATCGCCATCGTCGGCAATCCCGGCGGCGTGGTCGTCGGGTTGATGCATTTCACGATGGGGTTCTCGATCCTGTTGCTCTACAGCGTGGTGCAAACGATCCCGCGCTCGCTGGAGGAAGCGGCCGAGATCCACGGCGCGCCGCGCTGGCGCGTCTTCGCGCGCGTGATCTTGCCGCTCAGCTTGCCCGGCCTCGTCGTCACGGGGCTGATCGTTTTCAATCTGTGCATGGGCGCCTTTACCTCGGCGGCCCTGATCGGCGGCGGCAAGGTGTTCACCTTGCCCGTCCTGATCCAGCAGACGGTGATCAACCAGACGCGCTACGGCATGGGGGCGACGATCTCCGCCATCCTGATGCTCGCCACACTCGCCATCAACGGGCTCTCCGTTTTGGCGATGGCCAAACTCGATAAGCGCCGGAGTGCGGTGGCATGATGAACCGCTATCGCGCCCTCGCCCGCGCGCGCGGCGTGGCTTCCGTCACCTGGATCGCCGCGGCGTTCGTGTTCCTGTTCGCCCCCTTGGTCGTCGTCGTCGGCGCGTCGTTCGACGGCGGCAACCGCACCTTCCTCAATTTCCCGCCGCAGGAATTTTCGACGCGCTGGTATTTCCAGATCGCGCCCGATCTGTTCCAGTCGCTCGCGTTGGCGATCGGTTTGGGTCTCACGACCGCGTTCCTCGCCTGCGTGCTCGGCGTGCCGGCGGCGTTGGGCCTCGTGCGCGCCGAGTTCCGCGGCAAGGCGATCGTCGCGGCGCTGTTCCGGGCCCCCTTGCAGATTCCGGCCGTCGTGATCGGGGTGTCGTTCCTGAAACTCTACTACTTGGTCGGCGACGTGTTCGGTCTGCGCCTGGTCGGCACGCTGCCAGGCTTGCTGATCGCGCATTTGTTCCTGGCCACACCTTATGTGATCGGCTCGGTCGTCGCGGTGTTGCAGCGCTTCAACCTGCGCTACGAAGAGGCGGCGTTGAGCCTGGGTGCGTCGCGCCTGCGCACTTTCCGGCGCGTGACGCTGCCGCTGATCATGCCCGGCGTCTATGCCGGGGCAATGTACGCGTTCCTCGTCTCGTTCGGCGACGTGCCGGTCTCGCTGTTCCTCGGCGGGCCGGGCATGCAGCCTTTCGCGGCGAAGATCTTCAATCTGATGGAATACGACTTCGATCCGTCGCTGCTCGCGATCTCGACCTACATCATCGTCGGCTCGTTCGCGGCGATCTATTTCCTGCAACGCGCCATCGGTCTCGATCAGCTCACGCGCTCGGGCGGCGGCTGACCCAATCCCCCGTTTTCCCCTCCAGGAGGTTTCCATGCGCAAACTCGGCAGACGTTCGTTTCTTGCTGGTGCAACCGCCGCTTCGGCCATTCTCGCCGCCCCGGCGATCCGCGCGCAAACCCCGAACTTCGCGGGCCAGACATTGCGCGTCGCCACGTTCGGCGGCGGCTGGGACCGCGCCGTGCACAAATACGCGGGCGTGAAGCTCGAAGCGCTCGGCGCCAAGGTCGAATACGTCACCGCCCCGCCGCGCGACAATCTCGCCAAGCTGATCGCCGCGCGCGGCCAAGCGGCCCCGTTCGACGTGGTCGAGATGGCCGACCTGACCTGGGTCGACACCTACGAGGCGGGATTCATCCAGAAGATCAATCTCGACAACATTCCGAACCGCAAGGAATTGCTGCCCACGCTGGCCGACGAATGGAAGGTCGCGAGCTGGGCGACGCAGGAAGGCATCGTCTGGCATCCGGAGCGTTTCGCCGCCGCCGGCGTGCCGGGCCCCGAGCGCTATCGCGACCTGCTGCACCCCGCGTTGCAGCGCAAGATCGCGATCATCGACATCTCGCAAGCCGGCATCTCGCAATTGCTGGTCGGTGCCGCGATCGACGAAGGCGGCTCGCAGGAGAAAATCGACGCCGGCCTCGAATTCGTGCGCAAGGCGAACCCGTTCCAGTTCTGGCGCGTGGGCGCGCAAGCGGTCACGCTGATGAACTCGGGCGACATCATGGCCTCGACCATGCACGCGGGCTTCGCCGTGCAGATGCGCCGTGCGGGCCTGCCGGTCAAGTTCACCCATCCCAAGATCGGGCCGACCAAGCGCGGCCTGTCGAAGGAAGGCTGGCTGGGCGTCGTCAAGGGCACGCCGGTCGCGCGCGCGGCCGAATTCTTCATCAACGAATACATCTCCTACGACACGCAATTCGGTCTGGCGACCGAACGCGGCGTGGTGCCGATCAACAACCGCGCGCGCGACGCGCTGGTCAACGATCCGCTGCTGAAGGAGATGTTCTTGCTCTCCGAGGCCGACGTCGCCAACATGGTGTCCGTCGATTTCACCAAGTTCAATCTCGACGACGCGACGCAGCGCTGGTCGCGGATGATCACCAGCGCCAAGTAAAGCGGAGCAAGCATGCGCATCGCGATCGTCGGGGCCGGTTCCATCGGCGGCGCGATCGCGCATGCGCTGGCGCTGACGGGGCACGATCCCGTCGTCGTCGCGCGCGGCGCCACCAAGGCCGCACTGGAACGCGACGGTTTCACGGTGACGCGCGCGGGAAGGATCGAGAAATCCGCCCCGCGCGTCGTCGCCGATCCCGCGCAAGCGGGCGTTCAAGACATGGTGATCGGCGCGCTGAAGGCCCATGACTGGCCGGGTGCGGTCGAACTCTTCGCGCCGTTGATGGGCCCGGATACGCTGCTGCTGCCCGCGATCAACGGTCTGCCGTGGTGGTATTTCCAACGCTTGGGCGGCGCGCATGCCGACACGCGTCTCGACACGGTCGATCCCACGGGCGTTTTGTCGACGCGTTTCGATCCGTCGCGCATCGTCGGCACGGTCGTCTATATGGCCGTGTCGCGCCCCGCCCCCGGCCATCTCGCCTGGCCGACCGGCGAGCGGCTGGTGATCGGCGACGTCGCCGCCGATGCAGGCAACGCCGCACGCGCGGCGATCCCGCTACGCGCCGCCGGTCTCAATGTCGAGATCGCGTCGGACATCCGCCACGCGATGTGGACGAAGCTGCTGGGCAATTCCAGCTTCAATCCGATTTCGGTGCTGGCGCGCGCGGGCGTGGTGGCGATTCTGGACGATCCGCAGTGGCGCGCGATGTGTGCGGCGGTGATGCGCGAGATCATGGCGCTGTCGAAAGCCGCCGGCTGCGCGGTCGAGATCGACGCCGAGGCGCGGATGGAAGCCATGCGTCGTCTGGGCGATTTCAAATCCTCGATGCTGCAGGATTTCGAAGCCGGAAGATCGCTGGAGATCGGCCCGATGATCGAAGCGCCGCGCGAACTCGGCCGCTTGACGGGCGTCGCCACACCCGTGCTCGACGAACTCTCCGCGCGGATGAAAGCCTACGCTTAGGCGGATTTGAGGGCTTTTTCGACTTCGCGGACCGTGCCGCCGGCAAGGTCCATGATCGCGCGCGTACCGCCGCGCGCATGATCGGCACCTTTGCCCGGGAATACCGCGCCGAAACCGCCGTCGAGGGCGAGCACGGCGAAGCCGTGGATCGCCGCCCACGCCATGGTCATCTTGGCGACCGAGCGTTCATTGGGGCCGTTGGCGCCGACGAGCAACTCGGCCATCGCGCCATAGATGCGCTGATGACACGCATCGAACGCCGAACGCAGGCGAATCGAGGTGACGTCGACGACGTCCGAACGGAACATCAGCTGGAAGCGCGAGCGGTTGGCGATCGCGAATTCGATATACCCCAACGCCGTCTCGCGGAAACGCTTGGCGGGCGCCCCCGCCGTGCGCAGCGTCCGCCGTTCGATCGTGCGGCCGAGCTCGTCGAACGCCTCGGCGGCGAATTCGGTCAACAAACCCGCTTTATCGACGAAATGATGGGCCGGTGCGGCATGGGAAACGCCCGCGCGGCGCGCGCATTCGCGCAACGAGAAGCCTTCAACACCCTCGACTTCGATCAGCGCCAGCGCCGCATCGAGCAAGAGGCGGCGCACATCTTCGGCCTCCGCAAGACTGGGGCGTCCGACCGGGCGCGGTTGCTTCAGCGCTCTCACTTCCGCAGACACTTTTTCCTCTCGAGACACAACTTGGCCTCAGAATTTATGCTCAACGCGTCCTTGCGTCCAGAATTCGTTTAGCATTTTGCAAATCCGCAAACTGGTTGCTTCGCGCGGAAAATGTACTGCCGATTCGGCTCACAACTTGCGTGCGACCGACGATGCCGCCATCTGCGCTTGCGAAACGCTCATCGACTGGAAAGCCTTCGTCGCCTGCAGCAGCCAGCCCGATCGCTCGAACAGACTCGCCGGGCCAAGCTGATCGCAAATGCTTTCGAACATGCGCTTGGAAATATCGGCGGCGCGGCAAAGCACCGCGAATTGCTCGGGCGAGCCGCTGCGCACCGTGCCGCGAATTATCTTCAGCGGCTCGGACAAAAACTCGCTGACGGCGAGCTCCTTCAAGTCGCGCCGATCGTCGGGTAGCGTGGTGAGGATCAGCGACAGATCCGCCTCGCCTATTCGCGCACCGCTCGCGGCGGCTTCGTCGAGCCGGCCGCGCAACGCCTCGGCCAAATCCCCGGCGAGTTTGTCGCCGTCGAGCGCGGACAAGACGATACGCCGCAGCTTGGTCTTGTCGCCGCCGACGGCGGCGTAGAGTTTTTCGTGAACGCCGTCGATCGCCCATTCGAGCATTTCGAACGCGATCGACGCGGGCAGATCGGGGCGCGCGGCCAATGGCGGCTGCATATCGCCCCACTCCTTGGCGATCTCGGCGATGCGCACGAAGGTGCGCTCGGAGATGCGCGCGCCCGCATTGGCGAGCAGCGATTTGGCGACTTCCGGCTCGCCGAACGCCATGACCGCCGCGCTCACCACTTCCTCGACGAGTTCGCGTTGCGCGATTGCCAGGCGATGGCGGATCGATCCCTTGATCGCGATCTCGATCAGGTCGGTATCTTCGAGCGATTTGCTGCGCAGCAGGATCGGCCAGGCGACGTCGATATCGTCCTCGGCCAAGGCGCGCACGATGCCGCGCGAGGCGCGCGAATCCGTCGCCAGCTCGTCCGCCAGCATCTTGCGCACCGGCTTTTCGACTTCGCGGATGATCGCCTTGACCAGCTCGATCAGCAGGATGCTGAAACGCGATACCTTGTCCGAAACGCCCAATTCCAGGATCAGCTTGGCGAGAGCGGCGGCGACACCGACATTCGATTGGCTGCGGTCGCTGGAGATCGACGACAGGATCTCCCGCAGCTGATGCATCAGCCTCTCACTGGTCATCGACCGTATTCCCGGAAGGGCTCCGCCCGTATTCCAATAGATTCAGGGGCTTGTCTAGTTGATTTGCCGCGATGCGACAAGGAATTTTTTCGCCGTCAATTTTGCGAAATGCGAAGCACGACGCATTCGGACGCACGAGCGGTCGGATCGGATAACGGGCCGGCCGCGCGGCGGCACTCGGTTCAATAGATGAGATCGTCATCGCCGCCTTTTCCACCCTTTGACAACACAATTTCGTCCCGCGCGGCGAGATCCTTCGCCGTGTTGATCATCGCACCCTGCGCTTCGATCACGTCGCGCGTGCGCACGGGCCCCAGCGCCTCGATCTCCTCCTTCAGGAGCTTTCCCGCGCGCTCGGACATGTTGGAGAAGAACAAATCGCGCAGCGCTTCGGTCGCCCCCTTCAAAGCAAGGGCCAGTTTCGACTTGTCGACCGCGCGCAGCAAAGTTTGCACCCCGCCCGGATCGAGGCGCGACAGATCCTCGAATTTGAACATCAGCGCGCGGATCTTCTCGGCCGACTCCCGATTGCGTTCCTCCTGCGCCGTGGTGAAGCGCGTCTCTGTCGTTCGATCGAGGGCGTTGAAGATCTCGGCCATCATTTCGTGCGTGTCGCGGCGGTTCTGCTTGGCGATATTCGCCATGAACTCGGTGCGCAGAACGCGCTCGACATCCTCCAAAACCTCTTTTCCCACGCTTTCCATGCGCAGCATGCGCATGACGACTTCCATCGCGAAGGCGTCGGGCATCGTCGCCAGCACGCGCGCGGCGTGATCCGGCTTGATCTTCGACAGCACGACCGCGACGGTCTGCGGGTATTCGTTCTTGAGATAGTTGGAGAGGATCGCCTCGTTGACGTTGGCGAGCTTGTCCCACATCGTGCGGCCCATCGGACCGCGGATTTCGTCGAGAATGTCGGACGCGCGCTTCTTGTCGAGGACCTTGCCGAGAAAGCGTTCGGCGGAATCGAACGTGCCGGCGAGCGAGCCCGTCGCCGAGATTTGATCCGCGAATTCGATGATCAGCCGTTCGATGATCGACGCATTGACCGTGCCCAGCCCGGCCATGGTCTGGGACAATTCCTTGATCTCGTCGTCGGACATCAACGCGAAGAGTTTGCTCGCGACTTCCTCGCCCAGCGAAAGCAGGAGGATCGCGGCTTTCTCCTGCCCCGAAAGGGCGCGGTAATCGTCCAGAATACGCATCGTGCCGTGGACGGATTTGAACGCCGTCAGGATCGAGGATGGGAATACGCGCGTAGTGTTAGGGCCAAATATGGTCATTGTCAAATTACAGCCGATTTTTTCCGGCCGCGGCTGCGCTTTTCGGCACCCCCGCAAAGTTTGCGTTTGCGATTTGCGAAACTCCGCTTAGCGCGCCGCTTGCGCCCGCGCCCAGGAATCGATCACGGCTTTCGCATCGTCGGCGCGATGGGATTCCGACGCCAAGCGGCGCGCTTCCATCTTCAGGCCGACCTGAATGCGCAGCGCCGCCGCATCCATTTCGTAGGGGCGCTTGTCTTGGGAGAGATGCGCCAACGCGGCATCCGATTGTTCGAGCGTGACGGCGTAATAGACGCGCCCTACCCCCGCGACCAGCATCGCCGCGACGCACAGCGCACACGGTTCGCACGACGTGTACATCTCGGTATCCGACAGATCGACCGTCGCGAGATTGCGGCACGCGTCGCGGATCGCCTCGATCTCGCTATGCGATGTGGGATCGTGGCGCTGGACGGCGTGGTTGTAGCCCTCCCCCACGATCCGGCCGTCCTTCACGACCACGGCGCCGAAGGGCTCGCAGCCCTTCTCCGTCAGCGCTTGGGCCGACAATTCGATCGCGCGGGTCATGAAAGAGTCGACATACATGGCGGCACTCAGCTCGCCAGCGCCTTCATCTCGGCATAGAGATCCGATTTGCCCTCGAAGCCGATGCCCGGCAGATCGGGCATGGTGATGTGCCCATCGATCACCTTCACGCCGTCCGGGAAGCCGCCGTAGGGCTGGAACAGATCGGGATAGCTTTCGTTCCCGCCAAGGCCCAAGCCCGCCGCGATGTTCAGCGACATCTGGTGCCCGCCATGCGGCACGCAGCGGCTGGGCGACCAGCCATGGGTCTTCAAGACCTCCAACGTGCGCTGGTATTCGCACAAGCCATAGGACAGCGCGCAATCGAATTGCAGCCAGTCGCGATCGAGGCGCATGCCGCCATAGCGCAGCAGATTGCGCGCGTCCTGATGGCTAAACAGGTTCTCGCCGGTCGCCATCGGGCCGGGATAGAACTCCGCCAGCGACGCTTGGACGTGATAGTCCAACGGATCGCCCGCCTCCTCGTACCAGAACAGCGGATAGTCGCGCAGCATCTTGGCGTAGGCGATCGCGGTTTCGAGGTCGAAGCGCCCGTTCGCGTCCACCGCGAGCTGGTTCTTGGGCCCGATCTCGTCGAGCACCGCTTCGATGCGGCCGCGATCCTCGGCGATCGAAGCGCCGCCGATCTTCATTTTCACGACGTTGTAGCCGCGCTCGAGATAGCCGCGCATCTCCTTGCGCAGGGCCGAGTTGTCCTTGCCCGGATAATAATAACCGCCGGCGGCATAGACGAAGACGCGCGGATTGGCGGTGCGGCCGTGGCGCTCGGCCAGCAGGCGGAACAGCGGCTTTCCGGCGATCTTGGCGACCGCGTCCCAGATCGCCATGTCGAGCGTACCCACCGCGACCGAACGTTCGCCGTGCCCGCCCGGCTTTTCGTTCTTCATCATCGCCGCCCAGGCCTTGTCCGGATCGATATTCTCGCCCGTCGCGTCGAGCAGCGATTTGGGATCGGCTTCCTTCAGGCGATCGGCGAAACGCTCGCGGATCAAGCCGCCTTGGCCGTAGCGTCCATTCGAATTGAAGCCGTAGCCCACGACCGTTTTGCCGTTGCGCTCCACATTGGTGACGACCGCCACCAAGCTCGACGTCATTTTCGAGAAATCGATATAGGCGTTGCGGATGGGCGACGCGATCGGCTTGGTGACTTCGCGGACATCGACGATACGGACGGTCATTCGAGGGGCTCCCGGACAGGCGGATATGCCCTTATTGCCGGTGTCCGAAGCGCAGGCAAGCTTTCGCGGCGCGGAACGGCTTATTTGCGCAGCTTTTCGACCGCCTGGCGCACATGCGGGTCCAAGCCGTGCCCGCCTGCGTCGAGATGGGACAGGATGCCGTCGCGCATGCGCGGATCCCAGAATTTCTTCAAATGCGCCGCGACTTCGACATGCGCGCTTTCGCCTTGATGGGCGAAAAACTTGCCGATCTGATTGGCCATGTAGACGAGCTTCTCAGGCGACATCGCGGGCCTTCCCTTCCGCGACGCGCGCGGCATGGGTGAACACCTCGAACCCGTCGTCGCGCGCGATGCCGATCAGCGTGATCCCCGCCGCCTCGGCCGTGCGGATCGCCAAGGCGGTCGGCGCCGATACGGCGACGAGCACGGGGGCCCCCATCATCGCCGCTTTCTGCACGAGTTCGACCGACACACGGCTGGTCAACACGACGATCCCCGCTTCCGCGCGGCGGCCTTCGCACGCCAAAGCGCCGGCGAGCTTATCGAGCGCATTGTGGCGGCCGACATCCTCGCGCATGCAGACCAGACCTTCGCCGCGAACCCACAGCGCCGCGCCATGCGCCGCATGGGTCAAGCGATGCAGCGACTGGGCAACGGGCAAAGCCGCGATCGCGGCGGCAATATCCGCGCGCGCGATGCGCGGGTCGGCGGTCACGACCGGCGGCGTCTTGGTCGCTTCCTTCAAACTGTCGATGCCGCAAAGACCGCAGCCCGTCGGCCCCGCCATATAGCGGCGGCGTTCGACAAAGGCGTCGGCGCGCGGCTCGGCCAGCGCCATGCGCAGCTCGATCCCTTCGTCCGTCGAACGGATCTCGATTTCCTCGATTTCCGCCGGCGATGCGACGATGCCTTCGTTCAGCGAGAAGCCGAGGGCGAAATCCTCGAGATCGGCGGGGCTCGCCATCATCACCGCATGCGTGGCGCGGTCGTAGCTGAAAGCGATCGCGGTTTCCTCGGGCACATGGCGCGCGCCCGGTCGCGGCGCATCGCCGCGCCACACTTCGTTGGAAACGCGATATGCGGGCTTGAATGCGCCGGTCATTCCGCCACCTCCGCCGGTTTTTCGATCCGCCGCGATTGCTCGGCATGATCGCGATAACGCGCCTGCCACGCGCTGGGACCATTCGAAGGCATGCATTGCACGGCCGTCACCTTGTATTCGGGGCAGTTCGTCGCCCAATCGGAGAAATCGGTCGTCACGACATTGGCTTGCGTGTCCGGGTGATGGAACGTGGTGTAGACCACGCCCGCCGCGACGCGATCGGTGATCAGGGCGCGCAACGTCGTCTCGCCCGCTCGGCTGCGCACGGCGACCCAGTCGCCGTCGCGAATGCCGCGCTCCTCCGCATCGTGCGGATTGATCTCCAGCCGGTCTTCCTCGTGCCACACCACGTTCGCGGTGCGCCGGGTTTGGGCGCCGACATTGTATTGGCTGAGGATGCGGCCCGTGGTCAGCAGCAACGGGAAACGCGGGCCGACGCGCTCGTCCGTCGCCACGTATTCCGTGATCATGAAGCGGCCTTTGCCACGCACGAAACCGCCGACATGCATGACCGGCGTGCCCTCCGGTGCGGCGTCGTTGCACGGCCACTGGACCGAGCCGCGTTCGTCGAGCTTGGCGTAGGACACGCCCTTGAAGGTCGGCGTCACGGCCGCGATCTCGTCCATGATCTGGCCGGGATGCGCGTAATCCATCGTAAAGCCCAACGCCTTGGCGAAGGCGAGCGTCACTTCCCAATCGCCCATGCCGTTGCGGGGCGTCATCACCTTGCGCACGCGCTGGATGCGCCGTTCGGCGTTGGTGAAGGTGCCGTCCTTCTCCAGGAAGGTCGATCCCGGCAGGAAGATATGGGCGTAGTTCGCGGTCTCGTTCAGGAACAGATCCTGCACGATCACGCATTCCATCGCCCCAAGCCCGGCCGCGACGTGGCGCGTATCGGGATCGGATTGCAGAATGTCCTCGCCCTGGATGTAGAGGCCTTTGAACGTGCCATGCACGGCGGCGTCGAGCATATTGGGGATGCGCAAGCCCGGCTCCTTGTCGAGCGAAACGCCCCACAGGGTTTCGAACATGGCACGCGCGCCATCATCGGAAACATGCCGGTAGCCCGACAACTCGTGCGGGAACGAGCCCATGTCGCAAGCGCCCTGCACGTTGTTCTGCCCGCGTAGCGGATTCACGCCCACGCCCGGCCGGCCGATATTGCCCGTCGCCATGGCGAGATTGGCGATCGCCATGACCGAGGTCGAGCCCTGGCTATGCTCGGTCACGCCCAGCCCGTAATAGATCGCCGCATTGCCGCCCGTCGCGTAGAGCCGCGCGGCTGCGCGGATCGTTTCGGCCGCCACGCCCGCGAATTTTGCGACTTCCTCCGGCGAATTGCGCTCCTCGGCCACGAACGCGGCCCAGCGGTTGAACTCGGCGAGATCGCAATTCGCGCGCACGAATTCTTCGTTCACCAAGCCTTCGGTGACGATGACATGCGCCAGCGCCGTCAGCACCGCCACGTTGGTGCCGGGGCGCAGCGGCAAATGATGCGCCGCCTCGACATGCGGCGTGCGTACCAGATCGATACGGCGCGGATCGATGACGATCAGCTTCGCGCCCTCGCGCAGGCGCTTCTTGAGGCGCGACGCGAAAACCGGATGCCCGTCGGTCGGGTTGGCGCCGATCACGACCACGACATCGGCGTGCTCGACGGAATCGAAATCCTGCGTGCCGGCCGAGGTGCCATAGGTTGTCGACAAGCCGTAGCCCGTGGGCGAATGGCAGACGCGCGCGCAGGTATCGACATTGTTGTTGCCGAAGCCCGCGCGCACGAGCTTCTGCACCAGATAGGTTTCTTCGTTCGTGCAGCGCGAAGACGTAATACCGCCCACCGCGTTGCGGCCATAAGTCGCCTGGATGCGCTTGAATTCCGACGCGGCATACGCCAGCGCTTCGTCCCAGCTCACCTCGCGCCACGGATCGGTAATCTTGGCGCGGATCATCGGATTCAAAATCCGATCCTTATGCGTGGCGTAACCCCAAGCAAAGCGGCCTTTGACGCAAGAATGGCCGCGATTGGCCTTGCCATCCTTGTACGGCACCATGCGCACGACCTCTTCGCCGCGCATTTCGGCTTTGAACGAACAGCCCACGCCGCAATAGGCGCAGGTCGTGACGACCGAATGCTCCGGCTGGCCGATCTCGATGACCGACTTTTCGGTCAACGTCGCGGTCGGGCAGGCTTGCACGCAAGCACCGCAGGAGACGCAATCGGATTCAAGGAAGCTATCGCCCGCCCCGGCCGAGACGCGCGAGCCGAAGCCGCGCCCTTCGATGGTCAATGCGAACGTGCCTTGCGTTTCCTCGCAGGCGCGCACGCAGCGCGAGCACGCGATGCATTTCGAGGAATCGAACGTGAAATAAGGATTGCTCTCGTCCTTGGCGAGGCCGAGATGATTCTCGCCCGCATAGCCGTAGCGGACATCACGCAAGCCGACGGCGCCCGCCATGTCCTGCAATTCGCAATCGCCGTTGGCGGCACAGGTCAGGCAGTCGAGCGGATGATCGGAGATATAAAGCTCCATCACCCCGCGCCGGAGCTGCTTCAAGCGCGGCGTCTGGGTCGACACGACCAGACCTTCCGCGACCGACGTGGTGCAGGACGCGGGCGTGCCGTTGCGCCCCTGAATTTCGACCAGGCACAAGCGGCACGAACCGAACGCGTCGAGCGTATCCGTGGCGCAGAGCTTGGGGACTTGGATCCCCGCCTCCATCGCCGCGCGCATGATCGAGGTGCCTTCGGCGACTTCGACCTTCGTGCCGTCGATGGTGAGCGAGACGGTCTTCGCCGAAGCACTCGGCTTCGTGCCGTAATCGGTTTCGTGAATCAGGCCCATGACCGGTCCTTCACTCGGCCGCGGCGAGCTTGCCGCCCGCGCCGAAATCCTCGGGGAAGTGATGCAAGGCGCTCAGCACCGGATAGGGCGTGAAGCCGCCCAAGGCGCAGAGCGAACCGAATTTCAGCGTCTGGCAGAGATCTTCGAGCAGCGCGGTGTTCGCCGCGCGATCGGTACCGGCGACGATCTTGTCGATCGTCTCCACCCCGCGCGTCGAGCCGATGCGGCACGGCGTGCATTTGCCGCAGGATTCATGCGCGCAGAACTCCATGGCAAAGCGCGCTTGCGCGGCCATATCCACGGAATCGTCGAACACGACGATGCCGCCATGACCGATCAAACCGTCGCGTGCGGCGAAGGCTTCGTAATCGAACTTCGTGTCGAACAGCGCGCGCGGGAAATAGGCGCCGAGCGGTCCGCCGACTTGCACGGCGCGCATGGGACGACCCGTCGCGGTTCCGCCGCCGATGTCGTCGACCAATTCGCCCAACGTCACGCCGAACGCGGTCTCGTAAAGGCCGCCATGTTTGACGTTGCCCGCCAATTGAATGGGCATCGTGCCGCGCGATTTGCCCATGCCGAAATCGCGATAGGCGCCGGCACCGTTCGCGAGGATCCACGGCACGGTCGCGAGCGAGATCACATTGTTGACGACCGTGGGCATGCCGAACAGGCCGCGATGGGCGGGCAAAGGCGGCTTGGCGCGCACCGTGCCGCGGCGGCCTTCCAGGCTTTCGAGCAACGCCGTTTCCTCGCCGCACACATAAGCACCCGCCCCGACGCGGATCTCGATATCGAATTCCGCGCCCAGCAGCTTGTTCGCGCGCGCGATGCGCAACGCGGCGTCGAGCGTGGCGATGGCGTGGGGATATTCGGAGCGGATATAGACGAAGCCCTTCGTCGCGCCGACCGCGAAGCCGGCGATCGCCATGCCCTCGATCAGCCCGAAGGGATCGCCTTCCATCAACATGCGATCGGCGAAGGTGCCGGAATCGCCTTCGTCGGCGTTGCAGACGATATATTTGCGCGCGCCGGGTGCGGCGCGCACCGTGTTCCACTTGATGCCGGTCGGGAACCCCGCCCCGCCGCGCCCGCGCAAACCCGATTGCGTCACCGCATCGATCGTCGCTTGCGCGCCGAGCGCGCGCGCGGCGTCGAGCCCCTTGAACGCCACCGGCGCCAAAGGATCGACGACGCCACAGCGTTCGAACGTCAAGCGCGTTTGGCGCGCGAGGAACGGGATCGCTTCGGTCGGCCCCAAAGCTTTCGCATGCGGCTTATTGGCGATGACGGCGTCGAGGATCGACGCGACGTCTTCCGGCTCGACCGGTCCGAACGCGATGCGGCCTTGCGGCGTTTCGAGTTCCAGCATCGGCTCGAGCCAATAGAGCCCGCGCGAGCCGGTACGCACCAATTCCAATGCGATGCCGCGCGTTTGCGCCGCCGCCTGCAGCGATTTCGCAACGCCATCGGCGCCGACGGCGAGCGCGCCCGCGTCGCGCGGCAGGAAGAAGCGCAACGCGCTCATCGCACGCACCCGTCGATCAACGCGTCGAGCCGATTTTGCGTAAGGCGCCCATGGAGTTCGCCGTCGAGCATCGCGGCCGGTGCGGTCGCGCACAAGCCCAAGCAGAAAACCGGTTCGAGCGTCAGTGCCGCGTCATGGCCTTTGGCGCGCGCACTCGCATGTTCGACCAGCGCGTCCGCGCCGCGCGATTGGCAAGCTTCGGCCCGGCAGACGCGCAGCACATGGCGGCCCGGCTTGGTCGCGCGGAAATCGTGATAGAAGGTGACGACGCCGTGGATTTCGGCGCGGCTCAAATTCAGCGCCTTGGCGACCGGCTCGATCGCCGCATCGTCGATATAGCCGAATTCCTTTTGCAGCGCGTGGAGGATGGGCAACGCCGCCCCGTCCAACGCCTTATGCGCTTCGATGATCGCGTCGGCGCGCGCATGGTCCCAGATCATTCGGGGCGTCCTCCAGGCGGGAATCATCCGCCCGAGGCCCGAAAAGGGTCAATAAATCAATCCCATGGTGCGATAGCAAAAACCTATCACCGCTCAGGGCACACCCAGAGTTTGTGCCAAGGCGCGCGCCTCGACCACCAGGGCAGCCGTCTGGGGTGTCATCGGCTCGCGATGCGGCACAACCAGCCCGATCGTCGGATGGGTTTCGTCGCCGGCGATCGGGATCGCGCGGATCGTTTGCGTCAAACCCAACGTCTCGGCGAGCTTCGCCGGCATCACGCTCGCCCAGCGCCCGGTGCGCACATGGGCGAACAGCACGATCATCGAATTCGACTCAAGTGTGGGCGGCGTCGGTTCGCCCGCCGCGCGCAGCATATGGTCGACGATGCGCCGGTTCTGCATATCCTGCGTCAGCAGGCAGAGCGGGATCTTCCCCACTTCGGCCCAGGTGACGCTGTCGCGATCGCCGAGCGGCGCATCGGCCGAGGTGAGCAACACGTAATGCTCGCGATAAAGCGGCACGGTCTGCACGCGGCCGATCGGCTCGTTGTCGACATAGGTGAGACCCGCGTCGATCTCGAGATTTTCGAGCAGGCCGAGAATCTCGACGGAGTTTCGCGAGACGATCGTGAACGTCACATCCGGATGGCGCTGGCGGAACGGCGTGGTCAGCGACGCGACCATCGCCAGCGCCGTGGGCACGGCCGCGATCTTCAAATGCCCGGCGAGCCCGTGTTTGAGGGCGCGGATTTCCTGCCGCATGGCGCGGGAATCGCCGACGATGCGCCGCGCCCATTCCAGCACGCGCTCGCCTTCGGGCGTGAAACTGTGGAACCGCGCCCCGCGATTGACCAGCAGCACGCCCAGCGTGTCTTCCAGTTGCTTGATCGCGGCGGAAAAGGTCGGCTGGGCCACGCGGCTCGCCTCCGCCGCACGGCCGAAATGCTTCTCCTGCGCCAATGCGATCAGAAATTCGAGCTTATCGATCATGCCCCGTTCCGCTCCCGGACGGGATCGTAGCGCGGCGGCGGCAATGAAGCCACCGCCGCGCAGGACGACGCATCAGGCCGCGAAATCGACCTTCTTGGACTTCAACAGATTGGCGAAATAGCTCGTCAGATCGGTCGACGACGTGGAGCTTGTCGTGCTCGACGTCGATGAATTCAAATCATCCTCATCGTCGGATGACGATTTGAGCAACTCGGTCATTTCCTCGATCGCCGATTTGGACGAGGATGACGAAGCGCCTTTCGCACCGCCCGCCCCGCCACCCGGCGGCGGACCGCCGGCACCGCCGCCCGGGGGCGGCCCCGAGGGACGCCCGCCACCGCGTGGCCCGCCCGATTTCATCTGACTGTCGAACTGATCGAGGGCGGCCGTGATCTTGTTGGCGTCGTCTTGGCTGATCGTGCCGGACGACACATCCGACGCGAGTTGCTTGTCGATCGCCGCCCGCATCGCCTTGGGATCGGGCGGCGTGCCGCTCGTGCTCGACGATTTAGCGATCGTATCGGCCTCGGACGCAACTTGGCTGGTCGCGGAAGAAGATGCGCCGCTTTTGGCCAAGGCGGCCGCCAGCGGGTTGTAGGTGTTGTAGCCGTTCAAAGAAGAAACGGACATCGGACACTCCTTGGCGCTTCAGCGCCGTTGAAAAGCAGCGTTCTGCTGCGGACACAAAAAACATCGACTTGAACGGGGGCAACATCGCATGCCCGCCCGTCATGGCGGCGTAACGAAGCGTGGCGAATTGTGACGCGAGAGTCGCGCGACGAGGCGCAACACCGATCCTCGAAAGTGAATTAGGTAAGTCTATTTTCATATTGATATAATTCACTTATATAAAATTTGTCACGACTAACATGTTAGCCTTGACATCATGCCCCCGCTCGCAAATGATCGGCGATACGGACAAACCAATAACGACGGGGGAAACACCATGCGCTATCTCGCCGCCGCGACGCTTCTCGCGTTCGCCATGGGCACGGCCGCCGCGTCGGCCGCCGAAACCATCCGCATCTTCGCCAACTCCGCCCACCAGGACGCCTTCACCGGCCGTCCCGGCGCCACCGAAGGCAATCTTCAGGTCGCGTTCGAGAAGGAAACCGGCATCAAGGTCGTGTGGGACACCGTGCCCTGGCCGCAGATGCGCCAGAATTTCCAGCGCGCGATGGCGTCTTCCTCGGGCGCCTACGACGTCGTCATGGTCATCAACGACTGGGCGACCGAAGACACGCTCGCCAAGCTCTTGCCGCTCGAAAGCCTGTCGCCCGCGATCGACGACAAGGACGACATCTTCAAGCCGATGCGCGACATGTTCACGCTCAAAGGACAGCTTGTCGGCCTGCCGATCCGCTCCAACCCGCAGATCGTGCACTACAACAAGGCGATCTTCGCCGAGAAGGGCATCGCCGAGCCGCGCAGTTTCGCCGAATTGATGGACGCCGCGCTGAAGGTCGCGGGCAAGCGCGCCGACGGCGCCAGCGTCTACGGGTTCGGCATCAAAGTCGCGGCCGACGACGACATGACGTTGGTGTTCAAGGCCTTCGGCGGCGACGTGCTGACCAAGGATTATCGCGTGCTGATCAACAGCCCGCAAAACGCCGCGACGCTGCAAAAGATGAAGCAGCTTTACGATGGCGGCGGCTTGGCCCCGAACTTCGCCACGACCGATACGGTCGCGACGCAAAACCTGATGCGCGAAGGCCTCCTGGGCTTCGTGCTGTTCGGCGACAACTACTACAACCGCTTCAACGATCCGCGCAGCTCGCGCGTCGCGGGCCAGGTCGGATTCTTCCCGATCCCCGGCGCCCCGGGTGCTGCCGGCCCGGCGAAGGTCGCGTTCTGGGCCGTCGCCCTGCCCGCCAATGGCCCCGCCGCGAACCGCGCGGCCGCGTGGCGCTTTACGCAATACTACTCGTCGAAGGCCGCCCAGGTGCAGATGGCGATCAACGGCAACGGCCCGGCCCGCCGTTCGACGCTGGAAGATGCGCGTTTCAAGGCCGACGCGCCCTACGCCGCCGCCTCGGCCGTGGCGCTGGCCAACGCGGTCGAAATCTTCCCCGCTTTCGACGGCACGCCGCAGGTCCAAGCGGTGGTGGCGGAAGAAACGGTGCTGGCGATCACCGGCCGCAAGCCGATCGCCGAAGCGTTGAAGACCGCCGAAGCGCGCATCACGGCGATCGTCGCCGAGAAGCGTCCCGCCCGCTGATCGACGAAAGCAGCCGCGCCATGTCCGACTACAAAATCGCCCAGACGGGATTGAAGACTCGCGAGATCGACGTTCTCGTCCTGGGCGGGGGCATGGCCGGCTGCTTCGCCGCAATGGCCGCGCGCCGCGACGGCGCCTCCGTCGTGCTGGTGGAGCCGACCAACGCATTGGGCGGCCAAGGCACCGCCGGCGGTGTCGCCGGGTTCTGCGGCGACAGCGAGCGCGTCAACGATCTATTCGCCGAACTGGTCGCAAGGCTGCGCAAAAGCGGGCGGATCGATCCCTACGATCCCAACGACGATCGCCGCGCCTATGATCTGGAGATCTGCGCTTTCTATCTTCAGGAAATGGTCACGGAGAAGGGCGTGGAAGTCTGGCTCCACGCCCGCGCGATCGACGCGCAGGCCGCGAATGGCCATGTCGAGAAGGTGCTCGTTTCCTGCGGCGCCTCGCTGGTCGAGGTGCGCCCGCGCGTGGTGATCGACGCGACCGGCAACGCGACGATCCCCGATATGATCGGGCTCGAAACGCTGCATCTGGGTGCGCGCAAGCAATTGCCGATGAGCCTCTATTTCACGCTGTGGGACACGCATAAACCGGTTACGCCGTTCCTGCCGGATTCCTGTCCGCGCTTCGACAACGACGACGACCTGCCGATGACGTCGCTGCATTGCTTCGCCGATGGGCGCGTCGAAGTGAAAATGAAAGTCGTCGGCTTCGATGCCGCCGACGGCTTCAGCCTGTCGCAGGCCGAAATCCACGCGCGGCGCCAGATGATGGGCCTCGTCTATTATCTGCAAACGCACGGCTATCGCGGCCGGCATGGCGCGTTGGGCGGCAAGCCGCTCGACACGCATGTACTCGCCTCCGTCTCGCGCAATATCGGGCAGCGCGAAGGCCGCCGGATCGTCGGGCGCTATACGATCACCGACGACGATGCGCGCACGTCGTTGCTGCGCGACGACGCGATCGCGGTCGGGACCTATCACCTCGACTATCACTGGACCGATACCGAGAAGCGCGCGGGTACCGGCATCACCGATATGGTCGAGCCCTATCACATTCCGCTGGCGGCGCTGATCCCGGCGGGCGCGGACAATATTCTGTGTCCCGGCCGCTCGGTCTCCGGCGAGCAATTGGCGATGAGTTCCTATCGCGTCATGGCGACGTGCGCGCAGACCGGCTTCGGCGCCGGGATCGCCGCGGCGCTGGCCGCGCGCGGCGGAAAATCGCTGACCGAGATCGATACGGCCACGTTGCGTGACCGCATCGTCGCGGGGCAACAATCGCTCGACCTCGCCGATTACGGCGATTATCTGCGTTGCCTGCGTTTCAGCGATGAAGCCTTGCCCCTGCCCGCCCTCAGCGCCCCGCAAGGCGCCAACGCGCCGCGCCGCGATTTGGCATTGGCACAAACACGCGACGGCAGTTTCGTCGCGGCGCGCCTGACGACACCGACGCGCATCGAGCTTGCCTTGCGTCGCCGCACGAAGTGGAAATTCTGGGCCACGCTGACCAGCGATACGCCGCTCGCCGCGATTCATGTGGGCGCGGATTTGCGCATGACCGCGCAGACGACCGACGGAATTTGGGGCACGCTCGATGCAGCGCTTCCGCCGCGCGATGCGCGAAGTCCGACGACTATCGCCGCGATATTCGTGCCCGGCGAAATGGCCCAAGCCGCAGCCCCCGATTTCGCCGATGCCGCGAAGCTCGACGGATTTCGGCGCTTGGCGGCGGCGCATTGCATGCTGAACGATGGCGAAGCGATCCGCCTTGCCTTCGTCGAGGACGGGCTTGTCGCCCTCGCCCGTCAGCGCGGCGCGTTGTTGCTGGCCCGCATCGCGGACAAGGCCGATCTATCGTCGGAGCCCGCCTGCTTCGCCACCTCGGTCGGTGTGGCGATCGTCTATCGCCTTGCCGACGGCGCGACGCGTTTCTGGGAAGGTCCGATCGAGCGATTTGCGGCACCGCATGTCCCGCAGCCGACCGCTGCCGATCTCAAAGGCCGGCCCTATAAAGACCATCTGATCCTCGCCGCCTCGTGATCAAAGCACCGTCCAAAGCCCTGCACGCCTGGGCGCTGGTCGCCCCGCTTTACGCCCTGCTCGCGGCCGTCGTGGCATTGCCGGAGATCGTGGCGCTGGCGCTCAGCTTCACCGATTATTCGATCGGCCGCGATCCGCGCTGGATCGCCGAGGCGAATTATCTGCGCACGCTGGGCTCAGCGTCGTTCTGGGCGGCTTCGTTGCGCACGCTGATCTTCGTCGCCATCGCCGTGGTGCTCGAAGCCGCGATCGGCTTGTTGCTCGCCTGCCTGCTGATCCGCCGCATTCCGCTGCGCGGCCTTGCCATCGCCTGCTTGATCGCGCCCATCGCGATGAGCCACGCCGTTACGGCGACGATCTGGGCCTATCTGCTCGATTTCAATGTCGGCCCGGTGAACTACGTCACCAATCTGATGGGCCTTGGCCGCATCCCGTGGCTGACCGAAGCGGGCACGGCGTTGATCGTCGTGGCGCTGATCGAGTTTTGGGCCGGCATGCCGCATGTGCTGGTGATGCTCTACCCCGTGCGCGCCGCCTTCCCGCGCGAAATCTACGAAGCGGGCGAGATCGACGGCGCCACGCCGTTTCAGCGCTTCCGCTACCTCACCTGGCCGATGATCCGGCCCGCCTTCCTGATCGCGGTCGTGTTCCGCATCATCATCACCTTCCGCGCCTTCGGCGTGGTGTGGATCCTGACCAAAGGCGGCCCGGTGGACGCGTCGGAAATCCTGTCCGTCCATCTCTACAAAATCGGCTTCGTCTATTGGGAATTCGGGCGCGCCGCGTCGATCGCCTGGCTGATGCTGCTGCTGACCGCCGTGGTGTCGTCCTGGGCGATGGTGCGGCTCTATCGCGAATCCTTTGCCCCGAAGGCGGCAGCATGAACGACCAAGCCGAACGCGCAACGCCCTGGCAGCTCGCGACCGTCGCTTTCTTCGTGCTGCTGGCGATCTTCCCGATCGTCGTGGTCGCGGTGTCGTCGTTCAAGCTGCCGCGCGATATCTTTTCCTATAAGCCGATCGTGTTTTTCGAGCCCACGCTCGGCAATTACACGGATCTGTTCCGCAACTGGCCGAAATTCGCCGACGGCTTGGTCAACTCGCTGGCGGTGACGGCGGGCTCGATCGCCCTCGTTCTCGCCGTCTCCCTGCCCGCCGCTTGGGCCTTTTCGCGCATGCCCCAACATGGCGGGGTCGGCCGATCGGCGATGTCGCTGTTCGCGATGAAGATGCTGCCGCCTTTGGTCATCACCGTGCCGTTGTTCCCGATCTTCAGCGCGATCGGCCTCGACGATTCGAAACTCGGCCTGATCCTCGTCTACGCCGCGATGGAATTGAGCCTGTCGGTGCTGCTGCTCAAAACCATGATCGACGGCATTCCGCGCGAGTTGGAGGAAGCCGCATTGATCGACGGCTGTACGGGCATCCAGGCGTTCCGGCGCGTGACCTTGCCGCTGCTGCTGCCCGGCATCGTCACGGTCGCGATCTTCACGACGTTGTTCGTGTGGAACGACTATCTGTTCGCCCTGGTGCTCACGACCGCGCGCTCGGTCACCGCTCCGGTGGTGCTGGCCGACATGCTGGCCAGCATCGGCGAAGGCCGTTCGACTTGGGGCGAGGTTTTCGCCGCCGCGACGGTGCAATTGCTGCCCGTCTTGATCTTCACCTTCATCGTCCAGCGCAAGATGATGTCGAATGGCGCCGCCGGAGGCCTCAAAGGATGAGCGAGACGCTCGATATTCCCGCAAAGCCGACGTTGCAACGCGAGCGCGGCTACGACGCGTTCGAGACCGGGCTGATGGAAGGTGCCATCCAGCCGGGCCAATTCCTGAGCCAGCGCGAGATCGGCGCGCTGACCGGTTTGCCGGAGCGCGCGACGCGCGAATTGATCGCGCAATTGATCGGCGAAGGCCTGTTGGAGACGGCGCGCCAGCGTGGATTCAAAGTCGCGAGCGTCGACGTGTCGCTGATCCGCAACGCGTTCCAGCTGCGCCGCTTCGTCGAATGCGGTGCGGTGATGGAGTTTTGCACAAGTGCGACCGACGACGAACTCGCCGCCTATCGCCGCGCGCATGAAGCCGTGCTGGCCGAGGTGACGCCCCAGCCCGATGCGGCGTTCCGCGAGCGTTATTACGCAGTGGATCGCGAGCTTCACGCGGCGATCATCGCTTCCTTGCGCAATCCGCTGATCGAGAACGCCTACCGCGTCAATGCGTTGAAGATCCGCCTGATCCGCCGCACCCAAGTGCGGCCCGAGCGCTTCATGGCGCTGACGATCCGCGAGCATCTCGCCATCGTCGAAGCCTGCGCGAAACGCGACCGCCATGCCGCCGCCGACGCGATGGGCGTGCATATCGACAATACGATGCATCGCGTGATGGGGCTCGAGTGACATGACATCGCGATCGTGGTTCGTCACCGGCGGCACCAGCGGCATCGGCCGCGCCTTGGTCGATGCCGCCCTCGCCCATGACGAGCGCGTGATTTTCACGGGGCGTAACGCAAGCGCGGCGCCGTCGCCGGGCGCGAAGGCGCGCGGGCTCTCGCTCGACCTCGCCGATCCCGCCGCCGTCGCGGCGGTGGCGCCGCATCTGGCCGATATCGACGTGCTGGTGAATTGCGCGGGCCAAGGCCTGCTCGGCGCGATCGAGGAAGCGAGCGAGAGCGAGATCGCGCGGCTGTTCGAGATCAATTTCTTCGCCAGTTTGCGGTTGATCCGCGCCGCCTTGCCGCATATGCGCGCGCGCGGCAGCGGCTGGATCGTCAATATCGGCTCGATGACCGCCCGCAAGGGCCCGGCGGGATCGGGCCTTTATGCCGCGACGAAGGCTGCATTGCGCGCGATGTCCGATGCGCTGGCCGAAGAAGTCCGCCCCTTCGGCATCCGCGTGATGGTCGTCGAGCCCGGCGCGTTCCGAACCGCCATCGCGGGGACCGGCCGTGTCGAAGCCGCACGGCGCCTGCCGATTTACGACGGTACCGCCGGCAAGCGGCGCGACGCCGTCCGTACGAAGGACGGCAAACAGGCCGGCGATCCGGTGTGCGCGGCGGCGGCGATCCGCGCCGCAATGGCGGCGGATATTCCGCCCGCCAATTTGGTGCTCGGCACGCTCGCGCATACCCACGCGGTGGCGTATGCGAAAGATACGCTCGACGAGCTTCGGCGCTGGGAAGCGACTTCCCGCGGTGCCGATTTCCCGTCCGACGATCATTGACTTGGCGAGACGCGAAACCTAGAGTTATCGGTAGCATTGTGCCGCCGGTCCCCGCGTGTCGGGGCGCCCCCAACGGATAAGCGCGGTGTTCGCACGATCGTGCGCGCACCCCAACGGCCAAAATGCGGTCCATCCATCATCGGCCCGGGAGACCGGCGCGTAACGTCGCTGTGCGCGATGTCCGTCGCCGTTTGGGCCATAACAACGGGAGTCAGAGAATGATCTCGACCGATCGCCGCGGCCTTTTGATGGGCGCGTCCGCTTTGGCCGCCGGCGCGCTGGCGCCGCGTTTCGCCGCCGCGCAAAGCCCGGCCGCCCTCGCCCCGAAGCCGGGTGCCTGGCGCAAGTTCGAAATGACGACGGCGTTGAAAATCGACGCCAAAAACGGCCAGGCCCAAGCCTGGATCCCGCTGCCGACCTTCACCGCACAAGATTGGTTCCGCCCCGAAGGCAATAGCTGGACGGGCAACGCCAAGGCGATGACGGTCAAGAAGGACGCGAAATACGGTGCCGAATTCCTGCATGTCGAATGGGATCCTTCGGAACGCGCCCCGGTCGTGGACGTCGTCAGCCGCTTCTCGACCCGCGATCGCGCGATCGATCTCGCCAAGCCGACGAACGTCACGCAGCTCACGACCGAGGAGCGCACGCTGAACCTGTCGGCGACCGAGTTGATCGCGACCGACGGCATCGTCAAGACGACCGCCGATCGCATCACCGCCGGCAAGACGACCGATATCGCCAAGGCCGAAGCGATCTATCAATGGATCGTCGAGAATACGGCGCGCAATGCCGCGACGCGCGGCTGCGGTATCGGCAACATCAAGAACATGCTGGAGATCGGCGACCTCACCGGCAAATGCGCCGATCTCAACGCGCTCTATGTCGGCCTCGCCCGCGCTTCGGGCCTGCCCGCGCGCGACGTTTACGGATTGCGCGTGGCGCCGTCGGCCTTCGGCTATCGCAGCCTGGGGGCGGGTTCGGCCAACATCACCCGCGCCCAGCATTGCCGCGCGGAAGTGTGGCTCGACGGCTTCGGCTGGACGCCGGTCGATCCCGCCGATGTGCGCAAGGTGATCCTGGAAGAGCCGCCGGGCAAGCTCGCCATCGACAACGCGGTCGTCGTTTCGGCGCGCAAGGCGCTGTTCGGGTCATGGGAAATGAACTGGGCCGCCTACAACGTCGCGCATGACGTCGTGCTGCCCGGGTCCAAGGGGCCGAAGGTCGAATTCCTGATGTATCCGCAGGCCGAGCTCGCCGGCGAGCGTCTGGATTGCCTCGACCCCGACGCCTTCGCCTACACGATCACCTCGAAGCCGATCTGACGATCCCGCCGCGGCGGTTCAATCGAAGCCGCCGCGGCAGAAGATCGCGACGTCGAGCGTATCGCGTGGCGAAACCCGCCCGATGATCGCGGCCTGCGCGTAACCGGCGGCGTGCAACGCCGCGAGCGTTTGCGTGGCCATGGCTTCGGGCACCGCGGCGAGCAATCCGCCCGAGGTTTGCGGATCGAACAACAGGGCTTCCTCGATCGCATCGGGCAAGGCGCCGTTTTCTTCGCGGCGGAGCATGCCGCCCTGCACGGCGTTTTGCGCCGTCAATGTCGAGCGATAGCCCGCTTTGGCGAGATCGAGGGCGCCTTGCAGCAACGGGATCGCCCCCAGATCGAGATGCACTTCCAAGCGGCCGGGCCGCAGCATTTCCATCAAATGCCCGGCGAGACCGAAGCCGGTCACGTCGGTCATGGCATTTGCTTGCGCGCCCAGGATCGGCAACGCCGCGGCGTTGGATCGGCGCATCGCGTCGATCGCGGCCGTCGCGACATTCGCATGCACGGCGCCGCGCATATCCGCCGCCATGATAAGACCGACACCAAGCGGCTTGGTCAGGATCAATACATCGCCCGCGACAAGCCCGGTCTTGGGTTTGAGCGCTTCGGGCGCTACGCGGCCGGCGACCGACAGGCCGAAAGCGAGCCCTTCGCCTTCGCCCGAATGGCCGCCGATCAGCGCGATGCGCTGCGCGTCGAGGGTTTGACGCGCACCCGCCAGCAACGCGACCAGGTCGGATTCAACGGCGCGGGGATGCCCGCGCGGCACGGTCGCCAGCGCCAAAGCGCGTGTCGGGTCGCCGCCCATCGCCAATACGTCGTTGATCGCGTGGAGGGCCGCGATCTCGCCGAATACATAGGGATCGGCGATCATCGCCGAGATCTGATCGATGGTTTCGATCTGCGCGATTCCTGGCGCGATCTCTGTCACCGCCGCGTCGTCGCCCAGCCCGATCAAAATTTTGTCGCGCGGAGCCGGCGCTGCGGGCAAACGCGACAAGGCGCGCGATAGCGGATCGGGGCCGATCTTGGCCGCACAGCCCGCACAGCGCATGGCGATGCCCGACGCGATTTCTTCGGCCGTCGCGGGCCGCGCCATCTCGCGGCCGAACTCGGCGAACATCGCCATGAAGCGCCGGTCGATGGAATCTTTCCAACGCCACAGCTTCGCGCCCGCCCAGGCGAAATACGCCCCGCGCCCGGCGATCGCCGTGCCGTCGCCGGTGTTGAGCAGGACGAGGAAATCCTTTTGCGCCTTATGCGCTTCCAGATTTTCGCCGGTCGCACGCGCGCGGAGATTCTTCGCCAGGATCGGGCCTTGGCGCACCGCGAACACGCCCGCCTTCTCGCGCGGGTCGTCGACTCGTGTGGCGCAATCGCCGACCGCGAAGACATCCTCGCGGCCTTCGACCTGCAAGGTCGGGCCGATGGCGAGCGATCCGTCCGGCGTCAGTTTCAGCCCCGTCTTGGCGAGCCAAGCGGGTGCGCGTGCGGCGGTCGAAACGAGCGCCAAATCCGCTTCGTGGAAGCGCCCGTCTGCGGCACGCACGCCTTTCGCCGTCACCTCGACGGCGCGGAAGCCGCCATGGAATTCGATCCCCTGGCGGCGTAGCGCCAACCGCGCCAGCAAACGCACGCCGGTGTTGAGCGTGGGCATTAGCTTGGCACCGCTGAGCAGCGCCACTCGCGCGTCCGGGATTCCTTCGCGCACGAGCCTTGCCTTCAAGGCGCAGGCAAGCTCGAACCCCGCCGCCCCGCCGCCGACGATCGCGAAGCGCTTGGGGCGCGGATTTCCGCGCAGCGCCGCTTCGAATTTCTCGAGGAAATTCGAGATCGGCTTGACCAGCAGCGCTTGTTCGGCGGCCCCTGCGATGGCCGAGACATCGGGGGTGATGCCGACATCGATCGACAACGTGTCGAAACTCAGCGTCGGGCGATCGGCGAAGACGACGCGCTTCTCGGCGAGATCGATCCCGCTCGCCGGCGCGTGAATCAGCCGTGTGCCCGTGGCGCGCGCGAGGCGCCACAGATCGATATGCACATCGTCATGCGAGTACGTGCCCGCGATATGGCCGGGCAGCATGCCCGAATAGGGCGTTAGCAAGCGATCGGTGACGAGCGTCAAGCGCACGCCCGCCGGCCGGTCCATGCCGAAGGCGGTCATGACCTGGACATGCGCGTGGCCGCCGCCGATCAGGACGATGTCGTGCCGGATGATGTCGGGGCCCGCCATCATCCCTCGGTCCGATCCTTATAGCTTTCGGCGTCGATCCAATCCTTGAACGCGGTCTGCACCGCAGCACCGGTGACGAGGCCGTCCCGCCAATTCCGGATCGACGGGCGGACGATCAGCATCCAGCCTTTGCCGAACGCGTCGAGATTGAGGAACTTGGGCCGATTGTCGAGTTCCGGATTGGCTGCGACGACGATGCCGGGAAACGCCGCGCGCGCCGCCCCCACCCATTTGCCGCATTCGATCGTGGCGAAGGATCGGTTCTTCTCGAAATCGCGGCCCACGCGCTTGGGCGTGAAGACCAGCACATCGCCGGCCAGCGAAATCGAAATCGGCGTGAACCCGGCGCGCAAATTGCCGTCGCCCAGATCCTCGTACCAGATCTGGTTATCGACGTCGTAATGGAGATGTTCGGGATACTCGATGCCGTCGATCGTCGCCATGGCGCGATCCTAATACGTCAATACGCGTCCGTCGCCTTCCATGATCTGCTCGATCATGGCGGCGGCCCCCATCAAGCCTTCGCATTCGGGGATCAGATCGTCCTTGGTGACGCCGAATAGTTCCAGATTGGCCGGGCACGCCCAGAATTTCACGCCGTGGCCATGCGCCTCGCGGATCCAATCGAGCACGCTGCGCGGGCTGTCGGGGCGCGTGCGCAGTTTCTCGGCCACCCCCTTCAACAGCAGCTTGCCCGCGGTCGCCGTGCACACGACATCGACAGGGTAGTCCATCGCGGCGGCGACGGACGCGTGATAGAATGGCGCGCCGAGTTCTTCCGGGTTGCGCGGATCGGTGTTCATCAACACGATCAGGAGGCGGCGCATGGCGCCTCCGTGCCGTAGACGAATGCATCCGTACCGATCTCGCCGCGATACGCCGCGTCGATCGCCGCGTTCTCGGCGTCGGTCAGATCGCCGGGTTCTGCCGTCCTGTCCAAGCTTGCGCACAGCGCGTCGGCGACCGCTTCCATGATCGCGTCCATCGGCGGCAAGGGCGTCAGGAATTCGGACAGCGACGCCACGCGCACCGGACCGGGCATCACCAGGCTTTTGGCGAAGGCTTCGCGATCGAGCGTGGCGACCAGCGTGCCTTGCAGCATCAAACGCGAACCGGAAACAAGACCGCTGGAGCCGGAGATCTTCTCCCCGCCCACGCGCACGTCATGCGGCGGAACATACGCGGCGGGTGCGCCCAGTCGCGTCACGGCGGCGGCGATGGCGGTGCCGACGGTCGCGGCGAAGGCTTTCGGATCGCGGCCGTCGACAAACAGATCCCAGGCGAAGATGCCGGGGTCCATATAGACCGCCCCGCCGCCGGTCACACGGCGCGCGATTTCCCACGGGCCCTTGCGCGCCGCCTCGGCGAATTTCTGACCGTTGCCGAGCAGCACGCAGGGCACATAACGATGGAAGCGCAGCAACCCTTCGCCGCCGTATTCGGCGAGGGCCGCGCTCGCCGCGACATTCCAGCGCGATACGCGCACACCGGTATCGACGATGCGCAAACGCGCGCGCATCATTCTTCCTCGATCTTGAGGCGCCGTCCCCATTTGTCGAAGAAATTGCCTTCGTTGAGCACGAGGCGATCCTCGTCGACGCGCATCTCGAGTGCGCGCAGCTGCAAGCGCGCGGTCGGATTGTCGAGACAGCCGCCGTCGTCGCGCGCGGTCACGGGGAAGAACGAAGCACCGGTCCAATCGGCCCCCGCACCGGCGAACATCACGACGATATCGTTCCACTCGATCTCGTCGCCGATGACGTTGAAATAGGTCGAGCACAACGGCGTCACCGCCTTGGCGTCGATATCGACCAGCACGATCAGCGCGGTGAACTCGCCCGTTTCGGCGAACTCCCGCTTGATCCAGGCTTCGAAATCGTTGGCCTTGGATTTCGCCTTAGTAGTCGACACGCGGCGTCTCCGGCATGTTGTTCGCGAATAATTCCCAGAACGACGAGCCGAAGCGCGTTTCGTACCACGCCTCGAACTTGGCGAGTTCGGCTTGGGTCGCGTCGTCGTCGTCCACGCGCAAAGCTTGCGCGACCGGCACGAAAGCGTCGAGCGCTTCCTTGCGCCCGCCGGTCGCGTTCGGCGCCCAATCCAAGCGATCGGCGAGCGACAGGCGCGCGCTCTCGCCCGCCTGATCGTCGCGTTCGACCGCGCGAACCACATCGGTGATGCGGGTCATCAGATTGAGGCGGCGGAACGCGTGGCTGCGCGCGGTTTCGAGGGCGGCGATCTTCGCCGCCGCTTCGCGCCGATAGGCGTCTTCGGCTTTCGACGCCGCTTCGGCCGCTTGTCGCAAAGCGGGGAGATACGCGCTCATCGAGCACCCCGGGAAGTTGGCGGAAGAGAATGGGAGTCGAACCCACCTAGGACCGGCTCGCGGCCCCACCCGGGTTTGAAGCCCGGACGCCCCACCGGGGACGAGTCTCTTCCGATTTTAAGCACGTTGGACTTGCCTTCTTCTTGCCCCAGCTTGCGGAACAGATCAAGCCGATGCGGGTTGGGACGGCGCAAATCGCCCTTGCGCAGGGTAACGCCGTGCCGGTCGAAGAATTCGAGGATCTGAATCGCGACCTTGCGGCCGTTGTCGAGCCGGTCGCGCAATTGCGCGGCGGTGAAATTCGCGTCCTTGGCCTTGGCCGCGATATCGACGCAGATATCGACCATCTCCGCCACGGTCTCGCGCGGGAAGAAATGGTCGTGCGCGACCTCGTCGACTTTGCCCATGCGGCCGAGCAATTTCAGCAAACGGCGCACTTCGGTTTCCTGGACGATCAACAGCCCGGCGATGTCGCGCACACGCGGCGGGCGGAAACGCTCCGTGCCGGTGAGCAAGGGCGCCATCAATGCCCAAAGCTTTTCGTCGCTCGCGGTCAGCTTGCCTTCATGGGTCGCCAAGCGCACCCAAGCGCCATCGAGCGAAATCTCGCCCGCCTTCGCCATCGCGCGCAAAGCCGTCAGGAAGAAGGGAGCGGCGAGTTTGATCTCCATCTGCAAGCGCAGACGTTCGAGCCCGATCCCCGGTAGATCGGGATTGTCCTTGTGATAGGTCTCGAGCGCGCGGCGGATATCCTCGCGCAGCTTGGTCCAATTCGGTGCGGAGATCGCGATCTCGCCGCCCGACGCCGCGAAGCGGACGACGCCCAGGTTCCGGACGATCGCGTCGGCATGGTCGGCCGCGAGAACGCGGTCGCGCGCGAAAGCGATGAAATCGACGTTGAACGGCGGCAATTCCAGCAGGGCCGCGAGCGCCTTGTCGGGATCGGCGAGCGACAACGCGTCGAGCTGCGCGCGGCGTTCGGGCGTGCGGCGCTTGCGGGCCGGGGCGCGCAGATCGAGGAAGCGCCCGCCGCCGATCGTGCGCTGCGCCGACACGTCGCGGATGACGAACCGATCGCCCACGGCGGCGGCGATCTTCGCTTCGAGCACGATCTGCACATGCGCCGTCTTGCCCGGCGCCACGTCGTCGTCGTCGAGCAGCACGATGCGCGCGGGCACCGAGACCGAGGCGTGATGCAGGCGCACCGGCATCCATTGGCCGACGGGTTTGGGCTCGCCGCGCATCACGGTCAATTCGGCGTCGATGCGCTCGGTCGGCGCATGCAACACGCCGTCGAGCACCACATCGCCCCGCGATATCGCGTCTTTGGAAATATCGGCGCCCGTCAGACCGAGCGCGCAGCGATCGCCCGCACGGCCTTCCTCCGCTGCGCGGTTCTGGGCATGGATCGAGCGCACGCGCGCGGACAGCCCCGAGGGGCTAACGACGACCGCGTCGCCGATTTTGACGCGCCCCGATAGGACCGTGCCGGTCACGACCGTGCCAGCACCCGCCAGCGCGAAGCAACGATCGACCGCCAAGCGGAATCGCCCGTCATCGGGCCGGCGCGGGACCGCGGCCGACGCCGCGAACAGCGCCGCCTTCAATTCATCGATCCCCTGCCCGGTGATCGACGACACGGGATAAATCGGCGCCCCCGCGAGCAACGTATCGGCCAGCGCATTCTCGATCTCGCGCGTGACCTCGGCCACACGATCCTCGGCGACAGCGTCGATCTTGGTCAACGCGACCAGACCGCGCTTGATACCGAGCAACTCGACGATGGCGAGATGTTCGCGCGTTTGCGGCATGATGCCGTCATCGGCCGCGATAACCAGCACGACGAAATCGATGCCGCTCGCCCCCGCCAGCATCGTATGGACGAGCTTCTCGTGGCCGGGCACGTCGACGAAGCCGACGATTTGCCCGTCGGGTGCGGGCAAATAGGCGAAGCCGAGCTCGATCGAAATGCCGCGCGTCTTTTCTTCCTTGAGACGGTCGGTATCGACACCGGTGAGCGTACGCACCAGCGAGGTTTTTCCGTGATCGATATGCCCGGCGGTGCCGACGATCATGGCGTCACCGCCGCTTGCGCGGCCGGCAGGAACGGCTCGGCGAGCTTGCTGCCATTGGCGGCGGCGCGCGTGAGCCACGCCAAAGCTTCGGCGGGATCGCGCTGGACGCCCGCGCCAAGATGAAGTGCGGCGCCGTACATCGCCTGCCCGTCGGCATCGTTGCGCAAAGCGGCTTCGCGCCACCAATGCGCCGCTTCGCGCGGATCGCGCGGAACCCCCAAGGCATTATGATGGATCATGCCGATGCGCGTCATCGCCGAGGCAACGCCCTGCTCGGCCGCTTTCTTCGCCCAGCGCAAGGCTTCGGCCGGATCGGTCGGCAGATCTTCGCCTTCGAGCAGCAGCCAGGACAGCATGTCCTGGGCGAGCGCATCGCCCGCCTCGGCCGATTTGCGGTAGAGATCGGCGGCCTGCGCCACGTCGATGGGCACGAGCTCGCCCCGGAACAGCAGCGTCGCGAGATTGCGCTGGCCGATCGGATCGCCGGCCGCCGCCGAGAGTTCCAGCCATTTGCGCGCGAGATCGCCGTCGCGCTCGACGCCCATACCTTCGGCGAAACAAGCGCCGATATTGTTCTGGGCGCGCGCCACACCGGCATGCGCGAGCGGCCCCCAGATCGCGAGCGCGGCCTGATAATCCTCGCGGTCGGCGGCGTCGCGCGCGCGCGCCATCTCCGCCTGAATGTCGATTGCGGCACTCATGGCAAAGCGAGCTTCGCGAAATTGGCGAGGAACGCGGGCTCGTCCTCCAGGCACCGGCAATCGAGCACCAGCGCGCCGTCTTCCAATCGGCCGATCACGGGGACCGGCAATTCGCGCAAGGCCGTGGCGAGCGCATCGAGCGGACGGCCCTTGATCGCGAGCCCCGCGCTTTTCAGCACCGAGAGCGGCATGGCGCCCGAGCCGACCTGGCTTTCGCATTCGATGACCGAGACGGCGAAGCGCGGTCCCAGCACATTGCCGATCGGCCCAGCGATGCGCGCGGCAACGGCCGCGATCTCCGCCACCGGCCGTGCGATCAAGCGCAATGTCGGCAGGCGTTCGGCGAGTTTCTCGGGATTGAGATAAAGCCGCAGCGTCGCTTCCAGCGCCGCGAGACGCATTTTATCGACGCGCAAGGCGCGCTTCATCGGGTTGCGATTGATCTTCTCGAGCAGCGCCTTGGTCCCGACGATGAAGCCGGTCTGCGGCCCGCCGAGCAATTTGTCGCCGGAGAAGGTGACGAGATCCGCCCCTTCCGCGACCGCCTCGGCCACCGTCGGCTCGTGCGCGAGGCCATAGCCGTCGAGATCGATCAGCGTACCGGAGCCCAAATCGTTGAGCATCGGTAGACCGCGCGCATGCGCGATCTCCGCCACTTCGCGCGGGGGCACTTCCTTGACGAATCCTTGGATGCGGTAATTCGACGTATGCACCTTCATCAGCAGCGCCGTGCGCTCGCCGATGGCGCCCGCGTAATCCTTCGCATGCGTGCGGTTGGTCGTGCCGATTTCGACCAAGGTCGTGCCCGCGCGCGCCATGATATCGGGCATGCGGAAGGCGCCGCCGATCTCGATCAACTCGCCGCGCGAGACGATCGTCTCCTTGCCCGCACCGACGGCGTTGAGGCAGAGCAACACGGCGGCGGCGTTGTTGTTGACGACGGTGGCGTCTTCCGCCCCCGTGAGTTTGCACAGGAGATCGCGCACGATATCGTCGCGCTCGCCGCGCTTGCCGGTCGAAAGATCGTATTCGAGCGCCACGGCCGAGCGCATCGCGTTCGCCGCCGCTTCGATCGCCGCTTCGGCCAGCAACGCGCGGCCGAGATTGGTGTGCAGGATCGTGCCGGTGAGGTTATGGACCGCGCGCAAACGCGGCCGGTCGGCTTTGTCGAGCAGCGCCGAAGCGGCAGTCGCGGCCTCGGCCGCCGAAGCGCCTGCACCCTTCGCGCGGAATTCGGCGATGGCGGCGCGCAACGCATCGACCAGCGCCGTGCGCCCGTGCTTGGCGAGTGCCGTGGCCGCCTCGGGCGCTTTCAGCGCCTCGTCCACCGACGGAAGCCGGCGTCGGGGGGAAATGCCGGTGTCCTCGGGGGCCATGTCAGTAGCCGAACAGGTAGGGGTTCACGGCACCGCGTCGTCGGCCTTCTTCGCGCATCAAGATGTCGAGGGCGAGCGAGGCCACGTCGTCGGCGACCGGATCGACGTCGTGATGCTTGATCTGTTGCAGCGCCTTCACATAGCCGCCGCACGACGCGCAAGATTCGGCTTTCACCGCGCCGCCCGAGCCATCGACCTCGTGATACTCGATGCCCTTGGTCTCGCCGCACAGCGTGCACTTGATGCGGACATAGTTCCACTTGGTCGCGCAATGCGCGCATACGCAGAAGCGGCTGCCATGCGAACCGACCCAGCCGACGACCATCGTGGAAACCGGCGGCCCGCCGCAGGACGGGCAAGCGCCGGGGCCGATTTCGACCAGCTTGTCGGCGTCGAGTGTGGCGGCCAGGCGCGCCAAATGCACCTGCAACGCGGCCGCGACGAAAATGTGATCGGCGAGGAATTCGACCTCGGCGGAATCGGCCAGCATGGCGCGGGCGAGTTCTTCGCGCCGCGCATCGTCGGCGGCGGCCAGCCGATCCAGCGCGTCGCGCGCGGCCTGCGGCATGTCGAGTGCTGCCGATGCGGCCAGCAGCTTGGCGAAAGTCGCCTTGAAGGTCTCGTCATAGGCGAACGCGTTGCGGTCCAGCGGCGGCATGCCGAACGATGCGGCGCGTTCCAACGCCTCGGCGGACGGACGCGCGACTGCGGGCAGATCGCCGATCAGGGCGTTCTGGATGTCGGCGATGCCGGCGAGGAAGAGAAGATAGGGTCCGAGCTCGTGCCCGTCCGCCAAGGCCCGGAACCGCGCGGCCCGGGCGGCGAACATCGCCGCCGGGTCCGGCAGTATCGCGAAAGGCGGTTTTGCCTCCTCCCCGATCGGTACCGAATCGTGAAGAGGATTGCCGCCTTTCGCCATTTCGAGCCCTCGATTTCGGGTCCCCGGAACCGGGGAACCCGTACGCATACCATACTAGCGCGTGTGCGGGATTTTTCTACTTGCCCGCGCCCGTCGCCTTGCCGGCCACCAATTCGCGCAACCATTTGCGATGGTGGCGCCACGCCCAACCGCCGGTCACCGAGCCGCGCGTCATCGCGCGGATCGTGCCCTTGACCCAGATCGCCGCATAAACATGGACGATCCAGACCGAGATGGCGGCGATCGCCCCCAGCGAGTGGACCAGGATGGCGTAACGCTTCTGGTCGATCGACGTGTATTGATAGAAATACTCGTCCCACACCACGACGCCGCTGGTGATCAGGATCAAGATCAGCGCCGACATGAACCAGAACACCAGCTTCTGACCGGCGTTGTACTTGCCGATCTCGGGCATGTTCTCTTCGTTGCCCGCCAGCACGTCGCGAAGCTTGGACATCCACACGTTATCGGTGCGGTTCCAGAGATTCGCGCGCCAGAAGCGGAAGAACAACCCGAGGAAGCTGAAGAACAACACGACGCCGATCCACGGATGGAGCGCGCGCGTGGTTTCCCCGCCGCCGAAGAAGGCGGTCAGGAAAAACAGGCTGGGATGAAACAAGGCGAGGCCGGAAATGGCGAGGAGCACGAGGCTCCCCGCCGTAATCCAGTGATTCACCCGTGCGGCCGCCGAGTAGCGTTGGACCGTCGACGATTTCTCGTTATGGGTCGTGCTCATTCGGCGGCATCCTTCAACTTCTTCGCGTTCTCCTCGTCCTCTTCCGAGACCTCGTTGGGTCCGGCGACGACGTGGTGCATGAACCCGAACACGGCCATCAGGCCGAGCGCTGCCATGCCGGCATATTTCACGGTCCCCTTCCACAAGCCGACGATCGGGCTGATCGCCGGATTGTTGGGCAGGTTCGCGTAAATCTGCGGCTTGTCGACGTGATGCAGCACGTACAGCACATGCGTGCCGCCCACACCCGGCGGGTCGTAGATGCCCGCGTTCTTGTAGCCGCGCGACTTGAGATCGGTCACGCGACCGGCGGCGTGTTCGAGCATCGCTTCCTTGGTGCCGAACACGATCGCCTGCGTCGGGCAGGATTTGGCGCAAGCCGGCGCCTGACCGACGGACACGCGATCGACGCAAAGCGTGCACTTATACGCCTTGCTGTCGGTTTTCGAGATGCGCGGGATGTTGAACGGGCAGCCCTTGATGCAGTAGCCGCAACCGATGCAGTTCTCGGAAACGAAATCGACGATTCCGTTCGAGTACTGAACGATGGCGCCCGGCGAGGGGCAGGCTTTGAGGCAGCCCGGATCCTCGCAGTGCATGCAGCCGTCCTTGCGGATCAGCCATTCGAGGTTGTCGGTTTCCGGGTTCACCCATTCCGTGAAACGCATCAGCGTCCAGGAGTTGGCGGTCAGATCGTGGGGGTTTTGATACTGCCCCACGTTGACGCCGACGTCTTCGCGCAGATTGTTCCATTCGAGGCACGCCGCCTGGCACGCCTTGCACCCGATGCATTTGGATACATCGATGAGCTTGGCGACCTTGATCTGGTGGCGTGCCGCGGGCGGGGTGAACGTCGTGGCCGAGCGGCGGACGATGTCCTGGGATTGAAGCGATGCCATGATCTTCCCTCCCTTAGACCTGAGCGCCGGCGATGGGTTCGACGTCGACAAGGAACGCCTTGTATTCCGGCGTTTCGATGTTCGCGTCGCCCACGAAGGGAGTCAGCATATTCGCGCCGAACCCCTTCTTCGTCGCACCCGTGAAGCCCCAGTGAATGGGAATGCCCACGATATGCACCGTCTTCCCGTCGCAGACGAGCGGACGGATGCGTTTCGTGACCACGGCCTTCGCCTTCACGGACCCGCGTTTGGACCACACGCGCACCCAACCGCCCGACGCGATCTTCTTTTCCTTCGCGAGCTCTTCCGAGATCTCGACGAAGAATTCGGGCTGCAGGACGGCGTTGACCCAGACGTGTTTGGTCCAGAAGTGGAAATGCTCGGTGAGACGATAGGAGGTCGCCGCGTACGGGAACTCCTTCGAATCGCCGAACTGTTCCATATCCCCGCGGAACACGCGCGCCACCGGATTGCCCTGGATCTTCGGGGCGATCGGATTGGCGATCGGGGATTCGAACGGCTCGTAGTGCACCGGGAACGGGCCTTCGCGCATCATGCCCCGGGTGAACAGGCGCGAAACGCCTTCCGGATTCATGATGAACGGGCCCACATCCTGGGGCTTGGCCGTCGGCGCGATGTCGGGGATGTCGAAACCGCCCCAATTCGTGCCGTTCCACCAGATCAGCTTGCGGCTTTCATCCCACGGCTTGCCGTTGATGTCCGCCGAAGCGCGGTTGTAGAGGATCCGACGGTTCGCCGGCCACGAGAACGCCCAATTCGAATAGGCGCCCGTTTCGCCGGGATCGGCCGTGCCGCGCCGGGCCATCATATTGCCGGCCTCGGTGAAGCAGCCCGCGTAGATCCAGCAGCCGCACGCCGTCGTTCCGTCGTCGCGAAGGACGCCGAACGTCGGAACCTGCTTGCCCTTTTCGAGGACGAGCTTCGTCGCGTCGTTCGGATCGGGCACGTTCTCGACGACATAGCCGTTGAGTTCGCGCGCGATTTCCTCCGGCTGCGGATCGTTCGGCAGGCGGTAGGGCCAGTGCAGGTTGACGATCGGGTCGGGGAACTTGCCCCCGTCCTTCTTGTACAGCGCCTTCAGCTTCAGATGCAGCTGGGCCATGATCCAGATGTCCGTCTTGGCCTCGCCCGGCGGCTCCGCCGCGGGCCAGTGCCACTGCAGCCACCGCGACGAATTGGTCAGCGACCCTTCGTCCTCGGCGAAGCAGGTGGTCGGCAGCTGGATCACTTCCGTCTGGATCGACGCCGGATTGACGTCGTTGAACTCGCCGTGGTTCTCCCAGAACCGCGCCGTTTCGGTTTCCAACGGATCGAAGACAACCAGGAATTTCAGCTTGGACAACGCCGCCGTGAGCTTCCGCTTGTTCGGGAAGGACATCAGCGGGTTGAAGCCCTGGCAGAAATACCCGTTCATCTTGCCCTGGTGCATCAACTCGAACGCGCGCAGCACGTCGTAGGACGGCACGTCGAGCTTGGGCAGGTAGTCGTAGGCGAAGTCGTTGTCCTTGGTCGCCGCGGCGCCGAACATCGACTTCTGGAAGGACACGAAGAACTTCTTGTAGTTCTGCCAGAAGCTCATCTGCCCCGGTCGCTGGGGCTTGAACCCGCGGGTCGACATATAGGAATTGATGTCGGCCTCGCGATCCGTGGGCAGCGTGAGATAGCCCGGAATCAGGTTCGACATCAGACCGATATCGGTCAGACCTTGGATGTTCGAGTGGCCGCGAAGCGCGTTCATGCCGCCCCCGCGCACGCCGATGTTGCCCAGAATCAGCTGCAGCATGGCCATGCCGCGGATGTTCTGGGACCCCTTCGAGTGCTGGGTCCAGCCGAGCGCGTACATCGACGTCATGACCTTATCTTTGGCCGACGTCTCCGAGATCATCTTCGCGACGGTGACGAACTTGTCCTTCGGCGTGCCGCAAATACGCTCGACCATCTCGGGCGTATAGGTCGCGACATGCTTCTTGAGCAGGTTCCACACGCAGCGCGGGTTCTGCAGCGTCTCGTCGACGACCGCGAAACCGTCCGCCCCGAACTCGTAGTCCCAAGTCGAACGGTTGTAGTCGCGCCGCGATTCGTCGTAGCCCGTGAACAGGCCGTCCGAATACTCGAACCCTTCCTTCACGACATACGACGCGTTCGTGAACGCCTTGACGTAGTCCCACTGCACCTTGTCGTTCTGGATGCAGTAGTTGATCACGCCCATCAGGAACGCGATGTCGGTTCCCTGGCGGATCGGCGCGTAATAGTCGGCCACCGACGCCGAGCGCGTGAAACGCGGATCGACGACGACGAGCTTCGCACCGCGGTGCGCCTTCGCCTCGGTCACCCATTTGAAACCGCACGGGTGAGCCTCGGCGGCGTTACCGCCCATGATTACGACGAGATCGGTGTTCTTGATATCGTTCCAACCATTCGTCATCGCGCCACGGCCAAATGTTGGGCCCAAACTGGACACCGTAGGACCGTGTCAAACGCGCGCTTGGTTGTCGAACACCACCATGCCGGAACTGCGCACGACCTTGTAGGTCGCGAACGCCGTTTCGTTCGTCGTTGCGGAAGCGGCCAGGAAGCCGGTGGTCGTCCACCGGTTCACGGTCTGGCCGTCGTTGTTCTTCTCGATGAAGTTGGCGTCGCGGTCCGCCTTCATCAGGCTCGCGATGCGATCCAGCGCGAAGTCCCAGGTCACGCGCTCGAACTTGTCCGAGCCGGGCTTCCGGTACATCGGATATTTGAGACGCGTTTCCGAATGGACGTAATCGAGAAGGGCGGCACCCTTCGGGCACAACGTGCCGCGATTGACCGGATGGTCGGGGTCGCCTTCGATATGAATGACGGCCGACTTGGCGTTTTTGGAGCCGTCGCCCATCGAATACATGATGATCCCGCACGCTACCGAGCAGTAGGTGCAGGTGTTGCGCGTCTCCGTGGTGCGCGCGAGCTTGAAGGGGCGGACGGCCTGCGCGTAAGCAGACTCCACCTCTCCGAAGCCGAGCGCACCGAGGGCGGTTCCGGCGATACCAGCACCGGTCCTCCCCAGGAAAGCGCGCCTGGAAAGCTGCATATTCATATGAAGGGTCGAGCTCCCTTTTCGTTCGCTAGCCCTCAACGAGGGACGCCGGCGGCGGATTTTCCGTGTCTTTTTCCGAAGGCTTTCGGAGAATCCCCGCGATGCTCTAATGGGTAAATTCGAACCGCTCACCTGTCAAGCTGCCGACGCTTTGGGCAGCGGCTATTTATCGTTTTATTTCCGCGAGTTATACGTTGCGATGCAACATAATCAAAACGGCTCCGGCCTGTACATACGCCGAAAAAGATACCGTTAAACCAGTAAAATCATCGGCTTAATTAGAGTCCATAAAGGCGTTTGTTAGTTTTCCTAAACGCTGGGGGCAGCCAATTCGAATGGATCCCCGAAAATTTATCATCCGGTCCGACGCGCGGGCGCCGTTATAGTTTTTCCATGACGCCAATTCCCGCCCTCGCCGCCGAAGCGCTCGAGAATCTTCTCGGGGCGACACTGGGCGTGGCGCCGGGCGAGGATGTCGCCGTGCTGGTCGAGCCGGCGAGCGAACGTCATTACGATCCGCGCGTCGCGCCCTGGCTGATCGCGGCTATCGCGGCGCGCGGCGCCAAACCCCGGATCCTCGAGACCGCACCCGATGCCGATCCCGACGCCATGCCGGAAAACGTATCGCGGGCGTTGACCGACGCCGATCACGCGATATTCCTGTCGCGCTTGGGCGACCGCATCCGCTTCAAGAAGCTTGCGGGCAAAGCGTCGCGCACGATGTGCTATCTGCTCGACGCCGCCGATCTGGAAACGCCCTTCGCGCGCGTGCCCTATGGTTTCCAGAAAGAAGCGCATCAAGCGTTTCTGAATGCGATCGCGGGTTCGCGCAAAGCGACCCTCGCCTGCCCCGCCGGCAGCGCGATCGAATTCGATTTCGCCGACGGGCTCGACGTCT
The DNA here is from genome assembly GCA_965228135.1 of Tagaea sp. Taxonomy (GTDB): domain Bacteria; phylum Pseudomonadota; class Alphaproteobacteria; order CACIAM-22H2; family CACIAM-22H2; genus Tagaea. The sequence goes on along the minus strand of OZ245798.1, from coordinate 163,884 downwards.
CGCGCTTCGCGAATTTCACCGTGCTGAATTTCCCGGTGATGATCTTCCCGGCTTTGTCCGCGCGCGCGGCCAGCGGCACGCTCGCCCTCACCCACGCGCTCACTTCGACCTACACCCATCCCTATCCCGACGACGTGCAACCGCTCGACGGCACGGTCGAACTGACGGTCGCCAACGGCGCCATCGCCAAATTCGGCGGCGATCAATCGGAACGCATCGAACGCCATTTCGCGCGCGTGGGCGCGCATTTCGGCGTCGATCCGCTGACGGTCGATTCCTGGCACGCGGGCATCAATCCCGGCACGACGTTCCGGGGCAAGGCGCTGGACGACATCCATCGCTGGGCCTCGGTCGCGTTCGGCAGCCCGCGCTACGCCCATTTCCATATGTGCGGACGCGGCCCCGGCGAGATTTGCGGCCAAGTCTTCGATCCCACGATCGCCTTCGACGGCCGCGAATTTTGGCGCGACGGCGAATTCGTGTTCCTGGCGGCCCCGGAAATGGCGCCGCTCTACGAACGCCACGGCGTCGATCCCGCGATTTTCGGCGGCCACGCCGATATCGGCGTGCCGGGCTTGCGGACGAATAGCCAGCGCATCGAAAACCGATAAACTCCCGTCATGGGAATCGTCGGGAAAGCGCGCGACCTCGCGCGGCAAGCGGGTCAGCCTGCAAATCTCCTATGGCTGTGCCTGACCGGGCTCGCGCTGTTTCCTTTGATCGCGTCCGGGATTTTCTATTTCGCCGGCCAAGTCGAACGCAGCCGCGCCGAGACGCAGTCGCGCCTCGCCACCTTGCTGCTGAACATGCAGGATGCGGAGGTCGATTTCTCCCTCGCCCGGCGTTCGGTCCAAGCCTATTTGCGCATCGACGATCCCGCCGAGTTGCGCGCCGCGAACGAATTGCTCGCCGCAACGCGCACCAAGGTCGCCGCCCTGCTGGGCGAGCCCGAGTTGCGCGCGCTCGAGGCCGGCGTCGCCGCCTATGCCGATGCCGCGACCGGCGCCCTCAACCGCGCCGCGCGACGGCGCGTATTGGCGGGAACGGAATTGCACGAATTGGGCGAACGGATCGATGCCGATATCGCACTCTACGCCACGCGTTTCGAACGCAGCGGCCTCGCCGGCCTCGCCGCGGCAGTGGCGCAAGCGCGCGTGGCGATCGCCGCCGCGACGCCCGACGCGCAAGCCCCCGACCGCCTGGCCGCTTCGATGCGTCTGCCGCTCGATTTGGCCGACACCGCCGAAACCAGCGTGCCGGCAGCGCGCGCGATCGTGCGCCGGATCGATGCCACGCTCGGCCAATTCATCGCGCGCTGGCGCGAGCTCAATTCGCTCGAAGACGCCAACGCGGCGGCGCAACTGGGCCTGCGCGGCCGCGATATCAGCGCGCGTTTCGAAACGTCGACCGACCGCTTGCACGCCGAACTGCAAGGCTTGCGCGGCGCGGCCCGCGATTTGGGCGCCAAGCTCGATCTGCTGCTGGCGCTGACGATCGCGTTCGTCGTGGCGCTGTCGGCGATCGCCGCGCGCGCGATCTGGCGTTTGTTCGCCGAGCAACGCGACCGCGCCAAAAAGGAAGCCAAGCGCCGCAAAGGGCTGGAAGCGGCATTGGCGCAACTCGATGGCGCGATCCGCGCGCGCCGCGCCGAAGGTACCGCGGAAGTCACGCTCAGATTGCCCGAATCGCCGCCACCGCCGGCGCCAAAAATCGAACCCGTCGCGGCAGCGGCGAAGAAGACCGAACCGCCGCCGCCCGCCGCACCGGCCGAGCCCGATACGGACGAGTTGATCAAAATGCTGATGATGACGTTGGGGCCCGCACCGGACGTCAAGAAGTGATCAATTGGCGCCGTCGAGCAGACGGCGCGCGATGATCTGGGCCTGGATCTCCGCGGCCCCTTCGAAAATGCTCAAGATGCGCGCGTCGCAGAGCAGGCGCGACACCGAGAATTCCAGCGCGAAGCCGTTGCCGCCATGGATCTGCACGGCGTTGTCGGCGTTGGCCCAAGCCACGCGCGCGGCTAGCAGCTTCGCCATCCCCGCTTCCAAATCGCAGCGCCGCCCGGAATCCTTTTCGCGCGCGGCGTGATAGGTCAGCGCGCGTGCCGCCATCAGTTCGGCCGCCATCATCGCGATCTTGTCGGCGACGCGCGGGAACGCCGCGATCTTGCGCCCGAACTGCGCGCGCGCATTCGCATAGCCAAGTGCGGCGTCCAGCGCCGCCTGCCCCACGCCCACCGCGCGCGCGGCCGTTTGGATACGCGCCGCTTCGAAGGTGCGCATCAACTGGCGGAACCCTTCGCCTTCGACACCGCCGAGCAAATTCTCCGCCTTCACTTCGAACCCGTCGAAGGCGATCTCGTATTCCTTCATGCCGCGATAGCCGAGGACTTCGATCTCCGTGCCCGACATGCCCGGAGCCGGAAACGGATCGGAATCGGACCCGCGTGGCTTTTCGGCCAACAGCATCGACAAGCCGCGATGATCCTTGGACGCGGGATCGGTGCGCACCAGCAGCGTCATCAGATCGGCGCGCACGGGATGCGTGATCCAGGTCTTGTTGCCGTAGACCTTGTAGACGTCGCCGTCGCGCACCGCGCGCGTGCGGATCGACGCAAGGTCGGAACCGGTATCGGGCTCGGTGAACACGGCCGTCGGCAAAACCGTGCCCGATGCAATCCCCGGCAGAAAGCGCTGCTTCTGCGCGTCGGTGCCCGAGCCCAGGATCAGCTCGCCGGCGATTTCCGAGCGTGTGCCGAGCGAACCCACGCCGATATAGCCGCGCGACAGTTCCTCGGACACGACGCACATCGACTCTTTGCCAAGCCCCAGCCCACCATAGGCTTCGGGCAGCGTCAGGCCGAACACGCCCAACGCCGCCATCTTGCCGATCGTGTCGAGCGGGATATAGGCGTTGTCGAGATGCCAGCGCTGCGCCTTGCCGTCGATCTCGGCGGCGACGAATTTGCGCATCTCGTCGCGCATCGCGCGCAAGGTTTCGTCGAGCATGTCTTGCGGCAACTGCCCCGCCGCCAGCGCCTGCACGATGCGCTCACGCCGCGCCGGCGTATTCGCCTGCGCGAGAAATCCATCGACAGGCGCCAAGCGCGCGGCGATCTGCGCCTGCGTCAAACCGAGATCGGCCGGGCGGACGATTTCACCCTGGCTCATCGGGATGCCGCCCGCGAGCTGGGCCATGTATTCGCCGAGCAGCACGCAAGCGAGATCGATCTCGAATTCGCCGGGTGATTCGAGCGCTTCGAGATAGCGCACGACTTGGTCGATCGCGGTCGCATAGGTCGCGACCCAGGCGAGGCCATGCGTCGCGCGCTGCTCGATATCGAGCGCCGCACCGCTCAAGCCCGCGACGCGCGTTGCGACCGCGCGCTTGGCATCGGCCAGAATTCCGCCTGCCGCCACGGCGCAGGCCTTCACGTTGGCTGTCAAAGTCCCGTTGGGCGCGTTTTTCATGTCGATCGGCACGCTGAAGCTGAAGCGGGGATGAAGTCTCGCCCATTTCGGAATCAAATCGCAAACAAGTAACGTGACGTGACCGGGCCTCGCGGACGCCGCAATCCGGTCGCAAATCGTAGTGGAACAAGACCTCCGGAGTTCCGTTATGAAGAATCGTTTTGTCGGCATCGTCGCCGTCCTTCTCGTGGCGGGTGCGGGCGCCTATTGGCTCCATAGCTCGAACGGCACGAACGACGCCGCCCCCCGCCGGCCGGACGCCCCGCCGGTGACGGTCGCGGTCGTGCCGGCGGCGACGCGCGACGTGACGATCAAGAAACGCGCGATCGGCCTGGTCGAATCCCCCGCGATCGTCACGGTGCGTTCGCGCATCGACAGCCAAATCCTCGAACAGCATGTGCGCGAAGGCCAGTTCGTCAAAAAGGACGATCTGCTGTTCGTGCTCGACGATCGCGACATCCGCGCCCAGATGGCGCGCGACGAAGCCGTGCTGGCGAAGGATCAAGCGCTGCTGCAAAAGGCGCAGACGGACAATGCCCGCGCCAAGGAACTCGCCGCGCGCAATGTCGGCACGCAAGTCTCGGTCGATCAAACAACCGCCGACGCCAAGGCCGCCGCCGCGACGGTGGAGGCCGATCAGGCCGCCCTTTCGGTCGATCGGCTGAAGCTTTCCTATACCCGCATCCTTGCCCCCATGGCGGGCCGTGTCGGCGCCATTCCGGTGGTGCCCGGCAATCTCGTCAGCGCGAATGCGACGACCGCGTTGGCGACGATCACCCAGGTCACGCCGATCCGCGTCGCCTTCTCCCTGCCCGAACGCGAATTGCCGACGCTGCGTGGCTTGATGGCGCAAACCTCACCGGCAACCGTGCGCGCCACGCCCGCCAACGCGGCCCCCGTTTCGGGCCAGCTCAACTTCCTCGATTCCAGCGTCGATGCGCCCTCGGGCACGATCTCGGTCAAGGCGATCTTCGCCAACGACGATCAGCATCTTTGGCCCGGCCAATATGTCGATGTCGAACTCGACGCGGCAATCATCGCCAAAGCGGTCGTCATCCCCTCGCCCGCGATCCAGCAAGGCCAGAATGGGCCCTATGTGTTCGTCGTGGGCGACGACGGCAAAGCGGCGATGCGCCAAGTGAGCGTGGCGGCGATCGACGGAACGCAAGCCGCGATCGGCAAAGGTGTGGCTTCCGGCGAGAAAGTCGTGATCGAAGGTCAAGGCCGCTTGCGCGACGGTGCTGTCACGCGCATCGGCCAAGCCCCGGCGGGAGAGCGCAAATGAACATCTCCGCCTTCTGCATCCGGCATCCGGTCGCGACGATCCTGATGTCGGTCTCGCTGCTGATGGGCGGCATCTTCGCCTATCGCTTCCTGCCGGTCGCCGCCTTGCCGCGCGCCGAGTTTCCCGTGGTGAACGTTTCCGCGCAATTGCCGGGCGCATCGCCGACCACGATGGCGAGCTCGGTCGCATTGCCGCTGATCAAGCAATTCGCGACCATCGCCGGGATCGATTCGATCTCGACCGTGAATTCGCAAGGCAATTCATCGATCGCGATTCAGTTTGCCCTCAATCGCAATATCGACGCCGCCGCCGCCGACGTGCAGGCCGCCATCGCGCGCGCGCAACGCCAATTGCCGACGGAGATGACCAACCCGCCGAGCTATCGCAAGGTCAATCCCGCCGACGCGCCCGTGCTGCTGCTCGCCCTCAAAAGCGACACCGTGCCGCTATCCGATCTCGACGCCTTCGCCCAGCAGGTGATCTCGCCCGCCTTGTCGACCATCGACGGCGTCGCCCAGGTGCAGATCTTCGGTACGCAGAAATACGCGGTGCGCATCCGCATCGATCCCACGGCGCTGGCCGCGCGCGGCATCGGCATCGACGAGTTGCAGAACGCCGTGACCGCATCCAACACCAACGCGCCGGTCGGCACGGTGCAGAACGATCGCCAGCAGGTGATCGTCGATGCGCGCACCCAGCTCGACAACGCCGAACGTTTCTCAAACGTGATCATCGCCACGCGCAACGGCCGCCCGGTGCGCTTGGGCGACGTGGCGAGCGTGGTGGATTCCGTCGAAAACACGCAGACCGCGAGCTGGTACGACGGCTCGCGCGCGATCATCCTGGCGATCCAGCGTCAGCCCGACGCCAACACGGTCGAAGTCGTCGACCGCGTGCTCGCCGCTTTGCCAGCTTTCCGCGCGCAATTGCCGGGCTCGGCCGAGCTTGTCCCGATGAACGACCGCTCGACATCGATCCGCGCGGCGGTGGAAGACGTGTTGTTCACCCTCGGCATCACCATCGTGCTGGTCGTGATGGTGATCTTCATTTTCCTGCGGCGCGTTTCGGCGACGCTGATTCCGGCCCTCGCCGTGCCCATCTCGCTCGTCGGCACGATCGGCACGATGTATCTGTTCGGCTTCTCGATCGACAATATCTCGCTGCTGGGCCTCACGCTCGCCGTCGGCTTGGTCGTCGACGACGCGATCGTGATGCTCGAAAACGTCGTGCGCCATATGGAGGAGGAAGGAAAATCCGCCTTCCAAGCCGCATTGGAAGGCTCGCGCGAGATCGGCTTCACTATTTTGTCGATCTCGATCTCGCTCGTCGCGGTGTTCATCCCCGTGCTGCTGATGGGCGGCGTGATCGGGCGCATCTTCAACGAATTCGCCGTCGTGGTGGCGGTCGCGATCCTGCTCTCGGCCTTCGTGTCGCTGACCCTCACGCCCATGCTGTGCGCGCGCCTGCCCGATAGTGCCGGCACGCATCAGGACGGGCCGATCGGCCGCACGCTGGAGCGCGGATTCGCGGCGATCTTGCGCGGCTACGACGCCGGGCTCGGCTGGTGCTTGTCGCATCGACGCATCGTACTGGTCGCCTTCTTCGCGACGATGGCCGGTACCATTTACATGGTGCAGACCACGCCGAAGGGATTCTTCCCGCAGGAAGATATTGGCCAGTTGCTGGTGTCGACCGAGGCGCGCCAGGACGTATCCTTCGCCGCGATGTCGGCATTGGAAGGCGAAGTCGCCGACGTCTTGCGCAAATCGCCTTATGTCGCGCATGTCGCGTGGAGCGTGGGCGGCGGCGGTGCGGCGAACGCCTCGCTCAATTCCGGGCGCTTATTCGTCGAGTTGAAGCCCAAGAAGGACCGTCCACCGCTGCCGAAAATGCTCGCGGAGCTACGCGCACAACTCGCGCGCCTGCCCGGCATCAACGCCTATCTGACGCCGGTGCAGAACCTGAATATCGGCGCGCGCAGTTCCAGCAGCCAATATCAGCTCGTCGTCCAAGGCCTCGACCAGGAGCAGATGAATCTCTGGGCCGCGCGCATCGCCGATGCGATGGGGCGCGACCGCGGGCATTTCATCGACGTGGCGACCGATCTGCAGAACAAGGCGCTGCAGGCGAGCGTGATCGTCGATCGCGACAAGGCGTTCAATCTCGGCATTTCGACCGATACGTTGCGCTCGGCCCTTTATTCGGGGTTCGGCGCGCGCCAGCTCTCCACGATCTACAAATCGGGCGATTCCTATCAGGTGCTGATCGAATTCGATCCGCGTTTCGATTGGTCGCCCGAACGCATCGCCGAAGTGATGGTGCGCAGCCGCAACGGCGCGCTCGTGCCCATCGGGGCCTTCGCGCGGGTCGAGCGCACGGTCGGGCCGCTGACGGTCAACCAGCTCGGCCAGCTGCCGGCCGTGACGATTTCGTTCAACCTGCCGCCGGGCGTGGCGCTCGGTCAGGCGGTCGACGAGCTGGGCCGCGTCAAAGCCGAACTCAACATGCCCGCGACGATATCCACGGCCTTCGCCGGCACGGCGAAAACGTTCCAGGACTCGCTCGCCAATCAAGGACTTCTGATTTTGGCGGCGATCGCCACGATCTATATCGTGCTGGGCATTCTCTACGAAAGCTTCGCCCATCCGCTGACGATCCTGACCGGCCTGCCCTCCGCCGCCATCGGCGCGTTGATTTCGCTAAGGCTGTTCGACATGGATCTGTCGGTGATTGCGGTGATCGGCATGCTGATGCTGATCGGCATCGTCAAAAAGAACGCCATCATGATGATCGACGTGGCGCTCGAACTCGGCCGCCAAGGCAGCGATCCGTTGAGCGCCATTCGTCGCGCCTGCCTGATGCGCTTCCGGCCGATCATGATGACCACGCTGGCCGCGATGATGGGCGCCTTGCCCATCGCGCTCGGGGCCGGTGCGGGTGCGGAACTGCGTCAGCCTTTGGGTATCGCCGTCGTCGGCGGCCTGATCGCCTCCCAAACGCTGACGCTGTTCATGACGCCCGTGCTCTATCTCTATATCGACGATATCGCACGCTGGACGCACCGCTTCACGCCCAAAGCGTGGCGCGCCAAGCCGCAGCCCGATAACGCGCTCGCCGACTAGGCGTTCTCGGCGCCGATCGCGTCGATCACCGCCGCCGTCACCTCGACCGTGCGTGCCTTGCCGCCCAGATCGGGCGTGTGGAAGCGCGGGTTCGCCGTCACGCGTTCGATCGCCTTCATCAAGCGCGAAGCCGCAGCCGCCTCGCCGATATGTTCGAGCAGCATCACATTCGACCAGAATGTACCGATCGGATTGGCGATCCCCTTGCCCATGATGTCGAAAGCCGAGCCGTGAATCGGCTCGAACATCGACGGGAATGCGCGCTCGGGGTTGAGATTGGCTGTCGGCGCGATACCCAGCGATCCCGCCAATGCCGCCGCCAGATCCGACAGGATATCGGCATGGAGATTGGTCGCGACGACGGTGTCGACCGTCTCGGGCTTCATCACCATGCGCATGGTCATCGCATCGACCAGCATCTTGTCCCAGGCGACATCCGGGAACTCCGCCGCGATCTCGGCCGCGATTTCGTCCCACATCACCATCGCGTGGCGTTGTGCGTTGGACTTGGTCACCACCGTCAGCTTCTTGCGCGGGCGCGAACGCGCGAGCTTGAACGCATAGCGCATGATGCGCGCGACACCGGCACGCGTGAACATCGCGACATCGGTCGCGACTTCCAGCGGCGAGCCTTGATGGGCGCGCCCGCCCACGCCCGCATATTCGCCTTCCGAATTCTCGCGCACGATCACCCAGTCGAGCCGATCCGGCCCCACATCGCGCAACGGCGATTTGATTCCGGGCAGAATGCGCGTCGGGCGCACATTGGCGTATTGATCGAAAGGCTGGCAGATCGCTAGGCGCAAGCCCCACAAAGTCACGTGATCGGGAATATCCGGATGCCCGGCCGAGCCGAACAGAATGGCGTCGTGCTGGCGGATCAGGTCGCGGCCGTTTTCCGGCATCATGCGGCCATTGCGCTTGTAGTACTCGCCGCCCCAATCGAAATGATCGACGGCGAAGGTGAATTTGCCGTCGCGCTTGGCGATGGCGGCGAGAACTTCGACGCCCGCCGAAACGACTTCTCCGCCAATACCGTCGCCCGGAATTGCCGCGATCTTGTAGGTTTTCATAACCAGTTCCTAGCCCGCTTCACGAAAATGGGGCCGGCTCTCCGCCGGCCCCGGAGTCGCTTTCAACCCTAAACTTAGCTGCCTTTTACGCCCGCGGCGCGGATCGCCTCACCCCAGCGCTTCACTTCGTTCGCCAGATGCGTGCGCAGCGCATCGCCGTGCTGCTGCGCCTCGGGCACGGGCTGGATGCCCAGCGCCGTGAATCGATCCAAGACTTTGGCGTCTTTCAGCGCCACCTTCAAAGCGCCGTTCAGTTTCGCCGCGACGTCCGCCGGCAATCCCTTCGGCGCCCACATGGCATGCCATGCCGAAACTTCGAAGCCGGGCATCGCCTCGGAATCCAGCGTCGGCAGCTGCGGCAGCGTCGCGACCTTGAATTTGGTCGTTACCGCGAAGCCTTTGATCCTATTTTCGTTGATCATGCCCGCCGTATTGGTCGTTTGATCGCACATGAAGTCGAACTGACCGCCGAGCAGATCGTTCATCGCCGGGCCGGTGCCGCGATAGGCGATACCGCGCATCTGCACGCCCCATTCCTTCATCAGCATCAGCGAGCACAAATGCGCGGCGGACCCCACGCCGGCATGGCCGTAGGTGACGTTGTCCTTTTCCTTGCGGATCCAGGCGATCAACTCGCCGACATCCTTCGCCGGCACGCCCGATTTTCCGACCAGGGACATCGGCACGTCGGTGATGCGGCCGATATGGTCGAAATCGGCCACCGGATCGTAGCGTAGATTGTCGTAGAGTGCGGGCGATGTCGCGTGCGCGATATGCCAGATCGCGATCGTGTAGCCGTCGGCCGGACGTTGCGCGAGACGCCCCATGCCGGTCGAGCCGCCCGCGCCGCTGAGATTTTCGATTACGACGCTTTGTCCCAGACTCTGCGACATCGATTCCGCGATCAATCGGGCGACCGTATCGGTCGGACCGCCGGCTGCGGTCGGCACGATCAACGTAATCGGACGATTGGGGAACGCACCTTGCGCGAAAGCGGAGGTGACGATGCCGAGTGCCGCGAGCGCCGCGATTGCCGCCGTTTTCAAGTTGAATCCCATGGCCGGTCCTCCCTTTTTCCGGGCGTGCGCCGCCCTGGCTCTTCGAGCATTGAAGGCGGTACCGCCCGACATAACAATCTCTATTTCATTATATATTTTATCGATATAATAATCCGGCATGGAACTCGATCAAATGCGCTGCTTCGCGGCGGTCGCGGAGGAACTCCATTTCGGCCGCGCGGCGCGCCGTCTGGAAATTCTGCCCGCCGCCCTCGGCCGCCGGATCCGCCAGTTGGAGGAGGATCTGGGCGTGCGGCTCCTGCTGCGCACCACGCGCAGCGTCGCGCTGACGCCCGACGGAGTCGCCATGCTGGAAGGCGCACAGGATATTCTCGCGCGCGCGGATGCGCTGGCGCGCGGTCTGCGCGAACGCGCGCGCCGTCCCGGCTTCACGTTGAAGATCGGCGCCATCGATACGGCCGCCGCCGGTCTGGTGCCCGACCTACTGCACGATTTCCGCAAACGCCGGCCCGACGTCGTCGTGCAGTTGACCGAGGACAAGACGATCCGGCTTTTGCCGCGCCTTCTCTCCGGCCGTCTCGATCTCGCGCTAATACGCCCGCCGGGACAGATGGACCGCCGCATCGAACATACGATGCTGTTCCACGAGACGCCGGTCGTCGCCGTGCCCGTCCGTCACGCCCTCGCCCGGCGACGGCGCATCGGGATCGGCGCGCTCGCCGATCAGCCGCTGATCGTGCCGGATCGGCGCTCGCGCCCGCACAGCCATGATTTGACGATCAAACTATTCGCCCAAACCGGGCTGCGTCCGCACATCGTCCAAGTGGCCGAGGAGAAACAAACTATTCTGGGGCTTGTCGCCGCGCGATTGGGGCTGGCGATCGTTCCACGCTCGGCGGCGCGGCTTGGCGCGACTGGCGTCAGATTCGTTCCGCTCGTCGTCGATGCCGTAGCACCGCTCCGCTTGTTGCCGCTCGCCGCCGCGTGGTTGCGTGGTTCGCGCGATCCCGTGCGCGACGAGATGCTCTCGATCCTTCGAACACGCCTTTCGACCTACGCAGCCAAAGCATAGCCGACGCCGCGACGACTATTGTTTCGGCGGCGCGATCAGATGCCGCACGACCGGCGGCGTATCCGCGATATGGAAACGCTGAATATCCGCCTGGGTCAGCCGGTCGTCATGCGTCACCCGTTCGTGCTGGCGCAAATGCTCGAGCCAACTCGGCAGCACGAAGCATTCGGTCATCGCGCTCGGGTCCGCCGCGTCCTGGAACACGTGCCAGGACAACGCCCCGTCGCGTTTGCGCACGCGCTTCAGCTTGGCCAAGGCGCGCGCGAACTCGGCGGCTTGGGCGGGATCGATCCGGTATTCGATCGACACCATCACCGGCCCGCGATCTTCGGGAGTCACTTCCGCCGCGACGATCGGCTCCGCCCAATGACCCGAGGGCGCCAGGTTCAGCGCCGTCGCCGCGCGCAGCTTGAAACGCAAACCGAGCCCCGTCGCCAAGACCAGCGCGACGGCGGCCACGGTCAGTGCGCCGGCGATATCGATGCGCAGCGCGAGCCCGCCCCAGATCAACGAGCCCGCCGCCATCGAACCTTGGAAGACGAGCAGATAGATGGAAAGTGCCCGCGCCTTGACCCAGCTCGGCACCGCGGTTTGCGCCGCGACGTTGAGGCTTGCGAGCATCGCGATCCAGGCGAGCCCCGCCAGCGCCATCACGCCGCCCGCGAAATACGCATCCTTCGCCAAAGCCAAGCCCAATGTCGCCGCCGCGAAAAGCAGCGAGCCGACGAGCGACAACGCGTTGGCGTCGACGAATTTGCGCAAGGGTTTCAGCGCGAAGGCGCCGACGACCGCGCCAAGCCCCATGCAGCCGAGCAACGCGCCGTAGCCCGCCGCGCTCAATCCCAATTCGCGCCGCCCGACCAGCGGCAGCAGCGCCCACAAAGCGCTGGCGAAAAGGAAGAACGCCGCCGCGCGCAGCAGCACGGTCTGCAATTCGGGCGCATGGCGCGCATAGCGATAGCCCGCACGCATCGCGCCGAAGAAATGTTCGGGCGGCAAATGGCCGGTCTGCGGCGGCCGCTTCCATGCCATCAACACGAACATGACCGCGAGGAACGACAGCGCGTTGAGGCCGAACACGGCCGCCGGCCCGGCCGCCGCGACGATCAATCCGCCCAAGGCCGGGCCGATCGCCCGCGCGATATTGATGCCCAACCCGTTGAGCGTGACCGCGTCGGGCAGCACGCGTTTATCGACGAGTTCGGGCACGATCGATTGGAAAGCCGGCGCACTCAACGCCGCCCCCAATCCCATGATCGCGGTGAAAACCAGCAGCAAGGGGGCGGTGATCAGACCGAAATAGGTCGCGGCGGTCAGACCCGCCGCCCCGACCAGCGTCAACGCCTGCGAGCCGATCAGCAGCTTGCGCCGATCGACCACGTCGGCCAGCGCGCCCGCCGGCAGCGCGAACAGAAAGATCGGCAGTGTCGTCGCCGATTGCACCATCGCGACCCATAACGGGCTTGGCGACAACGACGTCATCAACCACGCCGCGCCGACATCGTTCATCCAAGTACCGATATTCGACACGATGGTCGCGATCCACAACGCGCGGAACAGCGGCGTGGCGAGCGGGCCTTTCGGCGCGACGTCGGTGGCGCCGGTCATGCCGCGCGGCGTTCGGCCAATGCCGCCGCCAGGATGAAGCCGCCGATCATCGCCACATTGGTGATGAATTGCGCCATGTCGTGGAAGCGCGCCACGGGATCGTCGATTTCCCAGAAGCGATGCGCGACCGCATTGGCGAAGACGGTGAACACGCTCAGCGCGCCCGCCCCCAGCCACGTATAACGATCGAAGATCACGGCCGCGGACCCGCCGATCTGCACGGCGATCGTCGCGGCCGCGAACAACGCCGCCGGCGCGAGACCGAAATGCGCCATCTCGGCCGTGGCGCCGGCGAAATCGACCAGCTTCGCGATGCCGCTCGACCAGAACGGCAAGGTCAACAAAACGCGGCCGACAAGGGCGATCTGCGGCATCGCGGCGATCTGACGGAAAATATTCATGTGGGGACACTTTCGGGGAGGACTTGGTTCCCTGTCCCTTACGATATCTATTTCGTGCTGTCGCGCGCCACGATCGCAAAGGGGATCGCGCTCAATTGCGGCGCGGGTTCGCCCCGGATACGCGCAAGGATATTCCGCCCCGCGATATAGCCGATTTCGCGGCCGGGCACATGGACGGTCGTGAGCTTCGGCTCGATCACCGTCGCGATGGCGAGATCGTGGAAGCCCGCGATCCCAAGATCTTTCGGCACGGCGATGCCGCGTTTCTTGGCTTCCTGGATCGCGCCCACCGCGTAGATGTCGCTGGTGAAGAAGATCGCGTCGGGCTTCTCGGCCAACACCTCGGGAAGAATTGCGGCGCCGTCTTCGACCTGGGGCGCGGCCGGCGCACCGACGGTGAAGATCTTCAGCGCGGGCAAGCCCAGTTCCTTGAGCGCGCGGCGGTAACCGACTTCCCGTCGCCGCGCGCGTTCGTTGGTGCGCGACGGCCCGCTGACGAAGGCGATGCGCTTATAGCCGCGCCCCGCGAGCCAGGCGGTCATCTCGTGCGCGGCCTTCTCGTTGGAATAGCCGACGACCATGTCGACCGGCGAATTGGTCAATTCCCAAGTCTCGACGACCGGCACGCCCGCGCGTTTCAACAAGTCGCGCGTGCGCGGCGAACGCGTGACGCCGGTCAGCAGAAATCCTTCGGGGCGACGGGCGAGGAACGCCGCGACCAGCGCGTCTTCCTCCTCGCTCAGATACCCCGTCTCGCCCAACACAAGGTGATAGCCTTCGGGGCGCAACGCCGCCGACAGGCCGGTGATCGTATCGGCGAAGATCGCGTGCTGCACGGTCGGGATCAGGGCGGTGATCGTCTTGCCGCCGCCGCCCGCCGACAAGGCGCCCGCGAGCGCGTTGGGCACATAGCCCGTCTTATCGATCGCGGCACGGATACGCTTCAGCGTGTCGGGCGCCACCTTCTCCGGGCTGCGCAAAGCGCGCGACACGGTCATGACGGTGACGCCGGCCAGCTTCGCCACCTCCGCCATGCGGGGGAAGCTCTGCGGGCCGGCGCCGAAACTACCCGATGCGGCGCCCTTCTTGCTCATACCGGGTGATTAGCATTTTCAGAACCGCGACGACCAGCGGTCGGTGAACAGCGGCAGGAACGCTTCGGGATCGAAGGGGTATTGCTTGGCGACTTCCGGACGGAACTCGCCGATTCCCAAGCCCGGACGATCGGGCACCAGATAGGTGCCGTTGACCGGCTTGGGCGCATGCTCGACCAGATCGAAGCGATACGGCACGTCGTATTCGCAGAAGGATTCCTGCATGAAGAAATTCGTCGTGCAGGCATCGAGCTGCACGGCCGCCGCCGTCGCCACCGGCCCGAACGGGTTGTGGAACGACACCGGCGCGTAATAAGCGTCGGCCATCGCCGCGATCTTCTTCGATTCCAGGATGCCGCCGACATGGATGATGTCGGGCTGGAGCACGTCGACCTCGTGCGTTTCCAGCAGATTGACCATCCCCGCCCGGCTGGTGCAGCGCTCGCCCGTCGCCAGGCGCGTTTTCATGTTGCGGCCGACGGCGGCGAGCGAAGCCGCGTTCTCGGGATCGCACGGTTCCTCGAACCAGAACAGATCGTAGGGTTCGAGATCGCGCGCGATGGCGATGGCCGCCCCGGGGCTGAAGCGCCCGTGTGCATCGATCATCAGATCGACATTGGGCCCCACGCCGGCACGCACCGCTTCGACAATCGCGGCCGCGCGCCGGATCGACGCCTTGTCCGGTTCGCGCCCCGAATCCTCGAACGGGTCGAACTTCAAGCCGCGATAGCCTTTGGCGGCGGCGGCTTTGGCGGCGGCACCGATCTCCGCCGGCGTCTTGCCCACGCCGTACCAGGCATTGGCGTAGGCCGGCAGCACCTCGTGTACCTTGCCGCCCAATAATTCGTAGACCGGGCGGCCGAGCGCTTTGCCCGCGACGTCCCACATCGCCATCTCCAATGCGGCGGCCGCACTGTTGATGATCGGCGAATGCATGAACTCGTTGCGCAACACGTCGTGCCACAGCTTCTCCACGCCGAAGACCGAACGCCCGACCGCGTAGCGCGCGGCAAGCTGATCGATCGCCGCCGCCACCGCCTGGGGCTGGTATTCGAGCGTGCCCTCGCCGATCCCGCGAATGCCTTCGTCGGTTTCGATCTGGGCGAACACGCAGTTGCGCCAGCGCATGCCGACCACGAAGGCCGTGACCTTCGTGATGCGGCACGCGCGCTTGTCCTGTTTCAACGTCGCGGACATTTGTGCTCCTCAGATATTGGGCAGATTGCCCATCTTCTCGCCGGTCCATTTTTCGGTGATGGCGTTGAGTTCGCCATTGGCCCGGATCGCGTAGATGAAGCTGTTCAGCCATTGCAGCAGATCGAACTGACCGCGACGCACGCCGATGCCGAAATGGTTCTCGACCAGCGTCAGCTTGCGCTCGAATTCCTTCGTCGGCTTGCCGCGATTGAGGACGAGCAGCGCGGTCGTGGAGCTGCCCAGCGCGTCGACCTGACCGGTCGCGAGCGCTTGCAGCGACGTCGCTTCGTCGTCGAAGCGTACGATCTGCACGTCTTGCAGCGCCATGCGGGTCAACAGCGTGTCGGGGATCGTGCCGCGCGGCACGCCGACCTTCTTGCCTTTGAGATCGGCGAAAGTCTCGATCTTCTTGTCCGCGCGCGCGGTGACGATCGTGCCCACGGCCGCATAGGGGCTGGAGAACGAAACCTGCAACGCACGCTCCGGCGTGATCGCGAACAACGAGATCACCAGATCGACGCGATTGGTCAGCAGATACGGGATGCGGTTCTGCGAGGTGACCGGCACCAATTCGAGCTGCACGCCGAGATACTTGGCCGCAAGCTTGGCGACATCGACATCCAGCCCGTCGGGATTGCCGTCGGTGCCCGTCACGCCGAAGGGTGCACTGGTCGGATCGACCGCGATGCGCACCTTCCCCGCCTTGATGATCTCGTCGACGGTTTGGGCGGATGCCGCCTGCCCCGCCATCATGCCGATCGCGACGAGCCCGGCACAGGCCCATTTCATAATTCCGTTCATTGTTTCCTCCATTTTGTGTCGTCTTGAGCGAGTTCGACGATCCGATCGACCGTCATGCCGCACTTGTCCTGCAAGTAAGGCAGGGATCCGCATTCGACGAACCGATCGGGAATGCCCACCCGCACGGTCGGCCGGAAGATGCATGCGTCGTAAAGCGCTTCGGCGACCAACGTGCCGAGCCCGCCCGAGACGACGTGATTTTCGAGCGTCATCACCCGCGTCACATTGCGCGCGAATTCGACGACCGCATTCGCATCGAACGGCTTGATCGTGGGCACGTGCAGGATCGAGGTTTCGATCCCCTTGCCCGCCAGCGCTTCGGCGGCATCGATCGCGCGTTCGGTCATCAAGCCGGTCGAGATCAGGCCGATCCCGCCTTGCGAACGCAGCGTATAGGCTTTGCCGATCTCGAAACGATGCTTCGCCGGATCGAGGACGCGCGGCACGAGCCCGCGCAACAGCCGCACATAAGTCGGCCCGTCATGCGCGGCGACGGCGGCGACGATCTGCTCGATTTCCGTCGCGTCGCACGGATCGATCACCACGAGATCGGGGATCATGCGCATCAGCGCCAAATCCTCGATCGCCTGATGCGTGCCGCCATAGCCGGTCGTCAGCCCCGGCAGGCCGGCGAAAATCTTCACGTCGGCTTTCGAATGCGCGCAAGCGATGGCGATGAAATCGTAGGCGCGACGCGTGGCGAACACGCCATAGGTCGTGCAGAACGCTTTGAAGCCCGATTTGGCGAGGCCGGCCGACACGCCGATCAGATTCTGCTCGGCCATGCCGACATTGAAAAAGCGATCGGGATGCGCGTCGCGAAACGGCAGGATGTCGGTGTATTTGGCGAGGTCCGCCGATAGGCCGACGATATCGTTTCGGCCGCGCGCCAATGCCGCGAGCGCTTTGCCGAACGGCGCTTCGACCGTCGGGCGCGGACCGCTCGCGACGTTTTCCCCCATCGCTAAGGTTTTGCCGCGCTCAGACATCGTTTTCCTCCAGCTCGCGATCGAACTGGTCCCATTCGCTCGCTTCGACGCGCACGAAATGCGCCTTCTCGCGTTTTTCGAGTGTGGGCACGCCTTTGCCCGGCAACGTGCGCAGCACGATCGCCTTGGGCTTGCCGTTCTTGTCGCGGGCGGCTTTCAACGCCGCGACGATCGCTTCCATCGAATTGCCGTCGATCTCGGTCACGTCCCAGCCGAAGCTGCGGCATTTGTCGGCGACCGGCTCGATATCGATCACGATCTTGCCGTCGGCCTGGATGCCGTTGCAGTCGATCAGCGCCACGAGATTGTCGAGGCCGAAGGAACCGCCGGACATCAACGCTTCCCAGGTCGAGCCCTCCTGCAATTCGCCGTCGGAAAACTCGACGAAGATCCGCGCTTCGGATTTGCGCAAGCGTTGGCCCAACGCCATGCCGACCGCTTGGCCGAGACCGTGGCCCAACGAGCCGCCGATGATCTCCACACCCGGCGTGGTGTCGAGCGTGCTCATCTCCAGGCGGCTTTCGTCGCGCCCATAGGTCTCGAGTTCCGCAACCGGAATGATCCCGGCTTCGGCAAAAGCGGCCCATAGCGCGATCGAATAATGGCCCGTCGACAGCAGGAAACGATCGCGTTCCGGCCATTGCAGATTGGCGGGGTCGTAGCGCAATTCGTGGAAATAGATCGCCGCGAGCGTATCGGCGATGGCGAGGCCTTGGGCGACATAGCCCTGACCGATGCGCCGCGACATCGCCAACACATGGCGGCGGATGGATTTCGCGCGCGCCTTCAGTTCGGCGACGGACGGATCCGCGCCGGGAGAATTCCGGGTTGCCATGTCAGTCCTTGTCCAATCCGCCGGAGAGATTCATCCGTTCGGCGGTGATGTAATCGGGCGCGTCGAACAGCAGCCACAGCACGGCTTCGGCCACTTCCGCGGGCTCGACGCGATGGCCCACGGGAATACGCGCGGTGCGTTCGGCCAAAAACTTCTCGATATCGCTGCGCCCTTCCAGCTTGGCGAAAGCGATCTCGGTATCGCGCTGCATGGGCGTGTCCATCATGCCGGGTGCGAGCGAGTTGACGCGCACGCCATGCGGCGCCAACGCGACCGCCGCCGCGCGCGTGATCGAATCCACCGCCGCTTTCGACGCGGCATAGGCCGTGTAGTTCGGCAATGCCATGCGCGATGCGGGCGACGTGATGTTGACGATGCGGCCCTTCTTTTGCCCGGCCATGATCTTGCCGGCGGCAGACGTCAGAAACGCCAAGGCGCGGACATTGAGATCGAAAGTGCGATCCCAGGTCGTTGGCTTCATCTCGAGAAACGCCTCGCCCGCGCCGTAACCGGCATTGTTGACCAACCCGTCGAGGCCGCCGAGCCTGGCGGCGCAATCGGCGACGATCTTCGCCGCGTCGTCGTTGATGAGATCCGCCGCATGCGCAACGCCGTTGCATTGCTTGGCGACGGCGTCGGCGCCTTTCGCGTCGATATCGACGATCGCGACTTTGGCCCCGCGCGCGGCGGCACCCAAGGCGACCGCCTTGCCCAGTCCGCTCGCACCGCCGGTGACGATGAGATGCACGCGCTTGTTCCCTCCCCCAATTCGCCGGAAGCGGCGCCGATTGTTCGGCGCTTCCCGATCGACGTTTTTTATGTTACCGGTAACATAACGAGAGAGTCAAGCGGGGGAGCGCGGTGAATTACGTTTTTCAGTTCGGCACCGTCTGGCGCGAGTGGCCGTTGCTGCTCGACGGGTTGTTGCTGACGATTCAGTTGTCGATCACCGCGATGGTGCTGGGCCTTGGCGTCGGCATCGCCTGCGCCGCCGGCAGCGTCTACGGCAACGCGATGCTGCGCGCGAGCATCCGCTGCTATGTCGAGATCATCCGCAACACGCCTTTCCTGGTGCAGTTGTTCATGATCTTCCTGGGGCTTCCCGCCCTCGGCGTGCGGTTGAGCCCGGACCAAGCGGCGTCGCTCGCCCTCACCGTCAATGTCGGCGCCTATGCGGCGGAAATCATCCGCGCGGGCATCGAATCCGTGCCGCGTGGCCAGACCGAAGCGGGTTTGGCGTTGGGCCTGTCGCGTTTCCAAATCTTCCGCTTGGTCGTGATCAAGCAAGCGCTCGCCGCCGTGTTCCCGGCTTTGTCGAGCCAGTTCATCCTGCTGATGCTGGGGACAAGCGTCGTCTCCGCCATCGCGTCGGAGGAATTGACCGCGACGGCGAATTCGATCCAGTCGCGCACCTTCCGCGCGTTCGAGATCTATTTCGTCGTCACGCTCATCTATCTCGGCCTCGCGCTCGTCTTCCGCGAAGCCTTCCGCTTCGTCTATTCGCGCTGGGTGAAACGCGCATGATCCGCGACTTTTCCTTCGCCGAAATCATGATCCTGCTGCGCGCGACGCAGTGGACCATCTTGCTGTCGCTGGTCGCGTTCGTCGGCGGCACGATCATGGGCATCGTCGTGGCGCTGCTGCGCACCTCGGGCTCGGCCCTCGCGAGCCGTGTCGCATCGCTCTATGTCGAGCTGTTCCAGGGCACGCCGCTGCTGATGCAGTTGTTCGTGCTGTTCTTCGGGCTCAACATCGTCGGCTTGCCGGTCAGCGCTTGGAACGCCGCCGCGATCGGCCTCACGCTCTATACCAGCGCGTTCCTGGGCGAGATCTGGCGCGGTTGCATCGAAGCGATTCCGCAGGGCCAGTGGGAAGCGTCGCGCTCCTTGGGCTTGCGCTACGTCGCGACCGTGCGGCTGGTGATCTTCCCGCAGGCATTGCGCATCGCCGTGGCTCCGACCGTCGGCTTCCTGGTGCAGGTGATCAAAAGCACCTCGCTCGCCTCGATCCTCGGCTTCGTCGAGCTCACGCGCGCCGCACAGCTCGTCAACAACGCGACCTATTCGCCGTTGCTCACCTTCTCCATCGTCTCGGCGATCTATTTCGCGCTGTGCTTCCCGCTCTCCGCCCTCAGCCGGAAACTCGAGCGGCGGCTCAACATGGGCCAAACCCGCCTGCCGCAAGCCAAACCGGCGATGGGCGGCGGTGCCTAGGGCTTGGGGGTGGCCGCCTTCGCCACCCCTACGGCTCGCGTCCGGACGAAATATTCACACGATTGCAATACTTTGGGCGTGACGGGGGTTGCGCTTTCCCGCCGCCATACCCATTATATGTACATCCACCGACCACGGTGGATCGGCCGACTGCGGATGTACCAGCGGCAAGACGGCTCCCTCGCGGGGGCCGTTTTTCGTTTGGGGCCTATTTCAGATATTTGCGGAAGCGCGCGAGCGACAGCGCGAACAGCGCGGCACCGATCGCGGCCAGCGCCAGGAATTGCGGCCAGACCGCCGCGAACCCCGCCCCCCGGAACAGGATCGCCTGCGCCAGCGACACGAAATGCGTGTTGGGCGCCACGAGCATCAAGGTGCGGATCGCCTCGGGCATGCTTTCGCGCGGCGTCATGCCGCCCGACAAGATCTCCAGCGGCAACAGAATGATGATCATCAGCAGCGCGAATTGCGGCATCGAGCCCGCGAGCGTCGCGATCGCGATCCCCATCGCCGTGGTCGCGAATATGTCGAGTGCCGCACCGGCCAGGAACAACGCTAGCGAGCCTTCGATCGGCACCGACAACACGCCCTGCACGACGAAGACGAGCGACAGCGTCGACGCCACGAGCACGACCGCCCCCATCGACCAGATCTTGCTCAGCACGATCTCCAGCGGCGTGATCGGCATGACCAGAAGATGCTCGATCGTGCCGTGCTCGCGCTCGCGGATCAGCGCCGCCCCGGTCAAGATGATCGACAGCATCGTGATCTGATCGATGATCGCCATCACCGCGCCGAACCACGACCGGTTCAAATTCGGATTGAAACGCGCGCGCAGCACAAGCTCGGCCGCCGGCGTGGCGTTCGATCGATAACGCTGCAGGAACGCGGCGACCTCGCCGCCCAGAATGCTGGCGATGAAGCCGCTGCCGCTGAACGCTTGGGTCACGCGCGTCGCGTCGATATTGAGCTGGATCGCGGGCTTGCGGCCCGCCAAAAGATCCGTCTGGAAGCTCGGCGGAATATCGATCGCGAATGTGTCGATCCCGGCATCCATCCGGCGATCCATCTCGCTTGGCGAGATCAAAACCGGCGCCCGGAAATACGGCGGATAGAACGCGGCCCCCAGGCGCACCGACAAGGGCGAGTTGTCCTCGTCGACGATCGCGATCGACGCGCGGTTCAACGCTTCGGGCGCGACCGTCGCTTGGGCATAGACCGCGAGCGTGAAAGCGTAGACGACGAGAACCAACAGGATGGGATCGCGCGCCAGACCGCGCAATTCCTTGACGCCGAGTTCGAAGATGTTGGCGAGGCGCATGGGTTCAATCCGCCTGCTTCTTCAAAAGCCCGGCCGCCGCCAGCACGAGCAGCGGCGCCGTCGCGGCCAGAACAAACAAAGGCGCGGCCAGATCGGCGAACCCCAAGCCCTTCGAGAAGGCGCCCCGCGCGATGGTGACGAAATAGGATGTCGGGAACATATTCCCGATCACCGCCCCCGCCCCTTCCAGCGACGACAGCGGATCGATGATCCCGCAAAACTGCACGGCGGGCACGATCGTCAGCACGGCCGTACCGAAAATCGCGGCGACTTGGCTGCGCATGAAGCTCGAGATCAGCAAGCCAAGCCCGGTCGACGCGCCGACATAGAGAAACGCGCCGACCGTCAGCGCCGGCAGGCTGCCGGTGAACGGCACGCGGAACAGGAACACCGCCACCGCGACGAGCAGCGCGAAACTGCCCATCGACAGCACGATATAAGGCAATTGCTTGCCGAGCAGGAATTCGAGCCGCGTGACCGGTGTGACGTAGAGATTGACGATCGAGCCGAGCTCCTTCTCGCGCACGATGCTGAGGGCCGCGAGCATCGCGGGGATCAGCATCAGCAGCAACGGAATGACCGCCGGCACCATCGCAACCAAACTTTCGAAGGCCGGGTTGTAGCGAAAGCGCGTTTCGATACGGAAAGCCGCACCGGCCGAACTCCCGGCGCGGCGTGCGAGCCATTGCGCGTAGACGCCTTGCACGTAACCGCGCAGCGTTTCGGCGCGTTGGGGCATCGCGCCGTCGATCCATGCCGCGATCTGGACGTTGCGCCCGCGCGCGGCGTCGCGAGCGAAATTCTCGGGGATCTCGATCGCCAGACTGATTTCGCCCGCGCGCATGCGCCGGTCGAGATCGGCATGATCGACGATCGGCGCCTTCTCGTCGAAATAGCGCGATCCCGCGATATCGAACACGAAATCGCGGCTGACCGTCGTGTTGTCGCGGTCGAGAACGGCGAAGGATAATTTCTCGACGTCGAAATTGATGCCGTAGCCGACGACGAACATCAGAATGACGCTGCCCAGCAAGGCGAGCGTCGCGCGCACCGGATCGCGGCGCAACTCAAGGCTTTCGCGCCGCGCGTAACTCGCCATGCGCCGCCAGTCGAAGCCGCGACGCGGCTGCGCGGCCGACGCTTCCTGTCCGGCCATCGGCGTCGCCGGCGAAGGCGCCGTGGCGGCGTCTTCGAGATACCCGATGAACGCATCCTCCAACGTCGCCGCCTCGCGCGATGCGACGATGGCGCGCGGCGTATCGCTGACCAGCACGCGCCCGGCATGCATCAGCGAAATCCGGTCGCAGCGCTCGGCTTCGTTCATGAAATGCGTGGAAATGAAGATCGTGACGCCGTCGCGGCGCGCCAAATCGATCAGGATGTTCCACAACGCATCGCGCGCCACGGGATCGACGCCGGATGTCGGCTCGTCCAGAATCAGCAGATCGGGCGCATGGATCATCGCGACCGCCAGCGACAGACGCTGACGTATGCCCAGCGGCAGCGCGTCGGGCAACGCGTCCATTTCCCCGGCGAGATCGAAACGCGCGGCCGCGCTGGCGACGCGCGCTTGGATTTCGTCCGCCGGCAAGCGAAACAGCCGCGCATGCAGTTCGAGGTTTTGCCGGACCGTCAATTCAGAATAGAGCGAGAACGCCTGCGACATGTAACCGACGCGCCGGCGCACATCGATATCGCGCGGATCGATCTCGCGCCCGAACAGCTTCGCCGTACCCTCGCTCGCCGGCAACAATCCGGTGAGCATCTTCATCGTCGTCGTCTTGCCGCAACCGTTGGAGCCGAGGAAGCCGAAGATCTCGCCTTTCCCGATCTCGAAACTGACGTGATCAACCGCCACGAAATCGTCGAAGCGCATCGTCAGATCTTCCGCCGCGATCGCGATCTCGCCCGCGAAAGCCACGCGCGGCGGAATCGTTACCGCGCGATGGCCGGCGCGCTTGGCATCGGGCAGAAGGGCGATGAAGGCCGCGTCGAGCGACGTCGCACCCGTGCGCGCGACGATGTCGCCGGGCGGGCCCTTGTCGAGCACGCGCCCCTCGTCCATCGCGACGATCCAATCGAAGCGCGCCGCCTCCTCCATATACGCCGTTGCGACGATCACGCTCATCGCCGGGCGCGCGTGGCGGATCGCGTCGATCAGATCCCAGAATTGCCGGCGCGACAACGGATCGACACCGGTCGTGGGTTCGTCGAGCAGCAGTAAATCGGGATCGTGGATCAGCGCGCAGCACAGGCCGAGCTTCTGCTTCATGCCGCCCGAGAGCTTGCCCGCCGGCCGGTCGGCGAAGGGGGCAAGCCCCGTGCTCTCCAACAGGCTCGCGATGCGCCGCGCGCGTTCGTCCTTCCCGTGACCGAACAGCCGCCCGAATAAATCGACATTCTCGAACACCGAGAGCGTGGGATAGAGGTTCTTGCCGAGACCTTGCGGCATATAGGCGATGCGCGGGCATGCATCGCGCCGATGCGTCGCGTCGCGCATATCCCCGCCCAACACCGACACGTCCCCGCTTTGCACGGCGCGTGCTCCCGCGACCAACGACAGCAAGCTCGACTTGCCCACACCATCCGGGCCGATCAACCCAACCATCACGCCCGCCGGGATATCGAGATCGATATCGTCGAGTGCGCGCGTGGCGCCGAATTCCAGCCGCAGCTTGCGCAGCCGAACGACCGGGTCCGCGGCGGCGGTGGTCATCGCGCGTCGACGACGTTGCGAAACCGTGCGGGCCATGCGGCACCGGGGTCGAGCCGCACATAGGCCACACCCGGCAGCCCGGTCTTCACTTGCTCGATATGTTTGCGCAGCAGCGCCGGATCGATACGTGCCTTGACGCGGAAGACGAGCTTCAGGCGTTCCTGCGCCGTCTCCACCGATTTGGGCGTGAATTGCGACACGTCGGCGACGTAGGAAATCCGCGCCGGGATCGCCACGTTGGGCAGCACGTCGAGCACGATGCGCGCGTCGGCGCCCAGCGCCACGCGTCCCGCCTGCTCCGTCGGCAGGAAGAAATTCATATAGACGTCGGTCAGATCGACGAGATTGAGGATCCGTCCGCCCGCAGCCACGACTTCGCCGGGCTGGGCGACGCGATATTGGATGCGACCGTCGCGCGGCGCCTTGAGGACGCTGTCGTCGATATCGGCGGCAATGCGCTCCAGCGTCGCTTCGACGGCGGCGACGGCGGCTTGCGCGTCGATGATCTGCGATTTCGCCGCCGCGATCGTGGCCTCGCTCGCGGCGAGCTGGGCTTGCGCCGCCGCCAATGCGGCGCGCGCCCCTTGCGCGCGGGCGCGATCGTCGTCCTGCGTCTGCAACGACGCGTGATCGCCGCGCACCAATTGATCGGTGCGCGCCAGACGCCGGTCGGCCGCGTCGCGTTCGGCCTGACGCTGCGCCACGACCGCCATTGCGGCCGTGCGCTCGGCCTCGCGCTGCGTCACCAGAATGCGCGCCGTTTCGACGGCGATCGTCGCGCGCTGCTTTTGGGCCTGCGCCTCGCGGCGCTGCGCGTCGAGCTGTGCCGTATCCATCGTCGCGAGAATCTGGCCCGCCGTGACGAAATCGCCTTCCGCCGCCGCGATATCGCGGATACGGCCGGCGATCTTCGCCGCGACATCGATCTCGGTCGCTTCGATGCGCCCGTTGCCGGTCGCGATACCGGGCGTCGCTTCGCTCGGCAAATAGCGCCACGCGGCGAAGCCGGCACCGGCCAGTGCGACGATCGCCGCGACGATTAGAATGAGACGCGAAGATGCGCCGCGCATTGGGGGAACTCCTAGCGGATCGAGGGGAGGTTTCGATCCAGACTAGGGTTCACGCCAATCGCCGCATTGATTCAGGTCAAGCCGCGTCAACGCCTTGGCATGAAAGGCGATGTGATCGGCGACGAAGCTTTGAATGAACCAATAGGAATGGTCGTAGCCGTCGCGCCGGTTGAGGACGAGTTTTTGTCCCGACGCGACAGCCGCCTGTTCCAAGGCTTGCGGATGAAGCTGACCGGTCAGGAACTGGTCGGACATGCCTTGATCGACCAAAATCGTGTCGTTGCGCGGGGCTTTGCGCATCAATTCGGATGCGTCCCACGCTTTCCACGCCGCGCGGTCGGGGCCGAGATAATTGCCGAACGCCTTTTCGCCCCACGGCACGGCCACGGGATTCGAAATCGGCGCGAAAGCCGAAACCGAACGCCAGCGTTCCGGCGCACGCAACCCGATGGTCAATGCGCCATGCCCACCCATCGAGTGGCCGGAAATGCCACGTGACCCCGGCAAGGCCGGGAAATTCGCTTCGACGATCGCGGGCAGTTCCGTATTCACATACGAGAACATCCGATAATGACCAGCCCAGGGTTCCGCGGTGGCATCAAGATAGAAACCCGCCCCGGTGCCGAAATCCCAATCCGCATCCTCGCCCGGCAGGCCGAGGCCGCGCGGGCTGGTGTCGCACGCGACGAGCATGATCCCGTGTTCGGCGGCGAAACGCTGCGCGCCCGCCTTGATCATGAACGTCTCCTCGGTGCAGGTGAGGCCCGCGAGGAAATAGAGTGCGGGCACCTTCGCCTTCGCGGCTTGCGGCGGCACGTAGACGGCGAATTTCATCGCCGTCTTCGTCTCGGCCGAGGCGTGCTTGTAATAACCCAGCGTGCCGTCGAAGCAGCGATGGGCGGAGATCGTCTCGATCGCCGTCATCAGTAGATCACCACGGAGCGGATCGACTCGCCCTTCGTCATCAGATCGAAGGCGTCGTTGATCTTATCGAGCGGCATGGTGTGCGTGATCATGTCGTCGATATTGATCCGCCCATCCATGTACCAATCGACGATGTTCGGCACGTCGGTGCGCCCGCGCGCGCCGCCGAACGCCGAGCCCTGCCACACGCGGCCGGTGACCAGCTGGAACGGACGGGTCGAGATTTCCTGACCGGCGGCGGCCACGCCGATGATGGTCGAAACGCCCCAGCCCTTGTGGCAGCACTCGAGCGCTTGGCGCATCAGCGTCGGGTTGCCGACGCACTCGAACGTGTAGTCGGCACCGCCCTTGGTGAGCTCCACCAAATGGCCGACGATATCGCCCTTCACGTCCTTCGGATTGACGAAATGTGTCAAGCCGAACTTACGCGCGAGCTTTTCGCGGCCCGGATTGATGTCGACGCCGACGATCATCTCCGCACCCACCATCTTGGCGCCTTGGATGACGTTGAGGCCGATTCCGCCCAGGCCGAACACGACGACGCGCGATCCGGGTTGCACGCGCGCGGTGTAGAGGACCGCGCCGATGCCGGTCGTCACACCGCAGCCGATATAGCAAACCTTGTCGAACGGCGCGTCGGGGCGGATCTTCGCCAGCGCGATTTCGGGCAGCACGGTGTAATTCGCGAAGGTCGACGTGCCCATATAATGGTGGATCGTCTTGCCGCGGCAGGAGAAGCGGCTGGTGCCGTCGGGCATCAAGCCCTTGCCTTGCGTCGTGCGGATCGCCTGGCAGAGATTGGTTTTGCGCGACAGGCAGTATTCGCACTGGCGGCATTCGGGCGTGTAGAGCGGAATGACGTGATCGTCCTTCTTCAGGCTCTTCACGCCGGGGCCGACCTCGACCACCACGCCCGCACCCTCGTGCCCCAGAATCGCCGGGAACAGACCTTCGGGATCCGCCCCCGACAGCGTGTATTTGTCGGTGTGGCAAATGCCCGTTGCCTTCACCTCGACCAGAACTTCGCCCTCGCGCGGGCCTTCGAGATCGACGGTTTCGATTTCCAACGGTTTGCCCGCTTCCCAAGCGATTGCGGCGCGAACTTTCATCTCGGCGACTCCCTGATTCGATAAGGCGTCTGCTTTAGCAGAAGCCGTTTACCGATGTATACGCACACAGCCTATTGACTTCGCGGGCCCGCCAAGCGCTATATGTTGTCAGGCGACGGTTCCCGCACGGGAACAATAGGGAAGTCCGGGGTGGCCCTCAGAAGCTAGGCCCGGCGCTGCCCCCGCAACTGTCAGCGGCGAGTTCGGCCGATCGAAACCACTGGGCAACCGGGAAGGTTCGGCTCCGAGCGAAGACCCGCGAAGCCAGGAGACCTGCCGTCGCCGGTAGGTTTGACTTCGGCCGGGGTGCGCCGTCGGGAAGCCGCGAATGCCGCGAACGGGATTCCCGTTGCGCGCCTTTGCGTTCCCCCGCCCTTCGGTCCAACGATTGAAGGGCAAGAAAATGCAGAATCTCCTCGAGATCGGGCCGGGCCGTTTCGTCCGCCACACGCAAGTCATGCCGGCGCATACGCCGACGCGGCCGCAACTGGCGCTGGTGCCGCCGAGCTTGCGCATCGATCGATCGCGCGACGCGCTGCTCACCGATTTCGGCAAGGACACGCTGAACGATCGCTATCTGCTGCCCGGCGAATCGTACCAAGACCTTTTCGCGCGCGTAGCGCGCCAATACGCCGACGATCCCGCGCATGCCCAGCGGCTTTACGACTATATGTCGAAGCTGTGGTTCATGCCGGCCACGCCGATCCTCAGCAATGGCGGTGCGGGGCGCGGCTTGCCGATTTCGTGCTTCCTCAACTCGGTGAACGACAGCCTCGACGGCATCGTCGGCACGTGGAACGAGAACGTGTTCCTCGCGTCCAACGGCGGCGGGATCGGCACCTATTGGGGCGGCGTGCGCTCGATCGGCGAGCCGGTAAAGGGTTCGGGCCAGACTTCGGGCATCATCCCGTTCCTGCGCGTGATGGACTCGCTCACCCTCGCGATCTCGCAAGGCTCGCTGCGGCGCGGCTCGGCCGCCGTCTATCTCGACGTGCATCATCCGGAGATCGAGGAATTCCTCGAAATCCGCAAGCCGTCGGGCGATTTCAACCGCAAGAGCCTCAATCTCCATCACGGCATCAACATCACCGACGAATTCATGATGGCGGTGCGCAACGACGCGGAATTCGCGCTGCGCAGCCCGAAGACCGGCGCCACGCTGCGTAAAGTGAACGCGCGCTTGCTGTGGCAGAAAATCCTGGAGCTGCGCTTGCAGACGGGCGAGCCCTATCTGCTCTTTGTCGATGCGGTCAATCGCGGCCTCGCGCCGCATCAGCGCGAACTGGGCCTGAAAGTGCGCCAGTCGAATCTGTGCAGCGAGATCATGCTGGCGACGGGTACGGACCATCTCGGCAAGGACCGCACGGCGGTGTGCTGCCTCTCCTCGATCAATATCGAGACCTGGGCCGAATGGTCGGTCGAGCCGCGCTTCGTCGAAGACGTCATGCGCTTCCTCGACAACGTGTTGCAGGATTTCATCGACAACGCACCCGGCAGCATGGATCGCGCACGCTATTCGGCGATGCGCGAACGCTCGGTCGGCTTGGGCGTCATGGGCTTCCATTCCTTCCTGCAAGCCCAAGGCGTGCCGTTCGAAAGCGCCATGGCCAAGGCGTGGAACATGCGCGTGTTCAAGCATATCCGTGCGGCGGCCGACGCAGCGTCGGCGAAGCTCGCGCACGAGCGCGGCCCCTGCCCCGACGCGGCCGAGCGCGGTGTGATGGAACGCTTCAGCCACAAAATGGCGATCGCGCCGACGGCGTCGATCAGCATCATCTGCGGCGGCGTTTCCGCGTGCATCGAGCCGATCCCGGCCAATGTCTATACGCACAAGACGCTGTCGGGCTCGACCGCGGTCAAGAACCCGCATCTGCGCCGCCTGCTCGCGTCGAAGGGCCTCGACACCGACGCGGTATGGAAATCGATCCTAGACAACGAAGGCTCGGTCGCCCATCTCGACGGCTTGACCGACGACGAGAAAGCCGTGTTCCGCACGGCGTTCGAGATCGATCAGCGCTGGGTCGTCGAACTCGCGGGCGATCGCACGCCGTTCATCTGCCAGGGCCAGTCGATCAATCTCTATCTGCCCAGCGACATCGACAAATGGGATTTGATGATGCTGCATTGGACGGCGTGGGAGCGCGGGCTCAAGAGCCTTTATTACTGCCGCTCCAAATCCATCCAGCGCGCCGCGATCGCGGGCCAGACGGAAGCGAAGGTCGAAGGCCCGGTGCTGACGGGCAAAACCGACTACGAAGAATGCTTGGCGTGCCAATGAAGGACGCGATCATGACGAAACCCGGCCTTCTGACGCCCAGCCACAGCTACAAGCCCTTCCGCTATCCCTGGGCGATCGATTACTGGCGCCGCCAGCAGCAGGTCCATTGGATGCCGGAGGAGGTGCCGCTGGGCGAAGACTGCAAGGATTGGGCGGTCAAGCTGACCGACGCCGAGCGCAATCTGCTGACCCAGATATTCCGCTTCTTCACCCAGTCGGATGTCGAAGTGAACGACAACTACATGGAGCGCTATTCGCGCGTCTTCCGCCCGACCGAGATCAAGATGATGCTGGCGGCGTTCTCGAACATCGAGACCGTGCATATCGCCGCCTACGCGTTGCTGCTCGAAACCATCGGCATGCCGGATTCCGAATTCGCCGCCTTCACCGACTACAAGGCGATGAAGGACAAGCACGACTACATGCAGCGCTTCGGCGTGGGAAGCGACGCCGATATCGCGCGCACGCTCGCCATGTTCGGCGCTTTCACCGAAGGACTGCAGCTTTTCGCGAGCTTCGCGATGCTGCTGAACTTCCCCCGCCGCAACAAGATGCGCGGCATGGGTCAGATCGTGTCGTGGTCGGTGCGCGACGAATCCTTGCATTGCGAAGGCATGATCAAGCTGTTCCACGCTTTCGCCGCCGAAACGCAATGCCTGAGCCCGGCGGTGCGCGACGATATCGTCGATTGCTGCAAGACGGTCGTCGGCCTCGAAGACAGTTTCATCGATCTTGCCTTCGAAATGGGCCCGGTCGACGGCATGACGCCCGACGACATCAAGCGCTATATCCGCTTCATCGCGGATTGGCGCCTGTCGCAGCTGGGCCTGCCGACGATCTATCGCATCGGCGAGCATCCGCTGCCCTGGCTCAGCGAAATCCTCAACGGCGTCGAGCACGCCAATTTCTTCGAAGCGCGCGCGACCGAGTATTCGAAGGGCGCCACGAAGGGCGCTTGGCACGGCGCCGAGGGCGTATGGGCGAATTTCGATAAACGCATGACGGGACGTGAAACTATCGTCTAATCTGCCGCCAATAATTCCAAGTTGGGGGAGACGGTTTCGATGACGCCAGGCGAGAAAATGCGCAGCTATTTGGCCCAGCCGGGCTTCGTGGTCATGCCCGCGATTTGGGATGGGCTGACCGCCAAGCTCACGGCCAAAAGCGGTTTCAAGACGGCCTTCTTGTCCGGCTCCTGCGTCGCTGCGAGCTGCCTGGGCGGCCCCGATCTCGATCTGATCGGTTTCGGCGAGATGTACGAGGCGCTGAACAAGGCGCGCAACGCCGCCCCCAATCTGCTGATCCTCGCCGACGGCGATCACGGCTACGGCAACGCGATGAACGTGCAGCGCACGGTCGCCGCTTATGGCCGCGCCGGTGCCGCCGCCGTGCTGATCGAAGATAAGCTCACACCGCGCGCCTTGACCGCCGCGGGCAAGCCTTGCCTGCCCTTCGAAGAAGCGCGGATCAAAATCCGCACGGCCGTCGCCGCCGCGAAGGAAAGCGGCATTCTGGTGATGGCGCGCACCGATTGCCGCCCGACGCTGGGCATCGACGAAGCCGTGGCGCGCATCGAGATGTACGTGGCCGAAGGTGCGGATATCACCTTCCTCGACTCACCCGCCGACGACGCGGAAATCCGCCGCGCGGTCGCGGCGTCGGGCAAAGCGCCGGCGTTTTCGGTGCTCACCCCCGGCCAGCCGCGCGCCGCACCGTCGCAGAAGGACGCCGCCGCTTTGGGCTTGAAGATCGGCACCTATCCGACCGGCATGTTGTCGCCCGCCATCGCCGGCATTCAGGCGGGGCTCGACGCGATCGGTTCGGGGGCCGCCGAAGCGCCGGGCGCTTTGCCGGGCAAGAAGCTGCGCGAAGTGCTCGGCTACGACGATTACGAAGCGCAAGCGAAGAGACTCGCCGCCGGAAGTTAATTCCCGAACACGACCGTTTTCGCGCCGTCCATCAACACGCGGCGGTCGATATGCCACGCGATCGCGCGTGACAGCACGCGGCGCTCGATGTCCCGGCCCTTGCGGACCAGATCGTCGGGCGTATCGCGATGGCTGATGCGCTCGACGTCCTGCTCGATGATCGGGCCTTCGTCGAGATCGGCGGTCACGTAATGCGCCGTGGCGCCGATCAGCTTCACGCCGCGCGCATGCGCCTGATGATAGGGCTTGGCGCCCTTGAATCCGGGCAGGAAGGAATGATGGATGTTGATGCAGCGACCCGCCAATTTCGCGGCGAGGTCGTTCGACAGCACCTGCATATAGCGCGCGAGCACGACAAGATCGGTGCCCGACGATTGCACCAAGCGCCACAGCTCGGCTTCCTGCGCCGCCTTGTTGTCGCGATTCACCGGCAGATGATGGAACGGCACGCCGGCGAAATCATGATGCGTATAGGTCTCGCGCGGATGATTGGCGACGATCCCCGAAATCTCCATCCGCAGCTCGCCGATGCGCCAGCGATAGAGGATATCGGCGAGGCAATGGTCGAATTTCGAGACCAGCAGCATCACCTTGGGCCGCGCCGAGCCCGCGACGATATCGTATTTCATATCGAACTTGGCCGCGAGATCCTTCATCGCGTCACGGAACTTGTCGATCGACGCGTCCGGTTTCGCGGCGTCGAACGCCACGCGCATATAGAAGCGGTCGGTTTCGACGGAATCGAACTGGTTCGCTTCCCCGATATTGAATCCGCCTTCGAACAAGCGGGTCGACACGGCGGCGACGATGCCCGGACGGTTCGGGCAAGCCAAGGTCAGCAGATAATGTTCGCTCATCTTCGTTCCTGAATGACCAATCCAAACGCGGCGGCGCTCGTCTCCAGCCAATGCCAGAACGAGGCCGCGTTGCTGCGAAACACGGCGAGGCGCCATGCATCGCCCTCGCCACGCCACAGTATCACACCCATATGCGCGACTGTGGTGACGGCGACGGCGTCGGGCGCGAATTCACGCGGATGGAGATCGATACCGATCCCCTTTTCGAGCGTCGCGACGGCGTCGCGGCCCGAAATCTCCAGCACGCCATAGCCGCCGCTTTGATCGATCACGCTGGCCGATGCCGCGATATCCGATGCAACGGGGCCGATTGCGAGCCATTTTCCAGGCCCGATGCCGAGATAGTCGGTGCCGTCACGCGGCGTCCGTTTGGGACCTTCGCGCAGGCTTGGGATGGGGCCCCGCGCGATCACCGTCGCGATCTGCGGGACCGCGACTTCGCGCACCGTCACGCCCGGGTCGCGCGGATCGCCGGCCGGTTTCAGCAATCCGGCAAACGCGGTTTCGGCGGTCAGAACGATCGGATCAGCCACGCAGACGCTCCCCCGCCGGATCGACGAAAACCGGCGACACGATCTCGACGACCAGATCGCCGCCGCGCACCGGATCGTAAGCGCGGACACGCTGGCCGATGCGCGAAGCCCCACCCTTCAGCAAGCCGAGCCCGATCCACGAACCGACATGGGGCGAAAAGATCGCCGAAGTGACATAGCCTTCGTCGTTCGCGGTCGTCGCCGGCGCGCCAAGTGCGAGGAAATGCGCGCCCGCGCGCAGGCGCTGCGTCGCATCGACCGGCTTCAAGCCGACCAGCGACGGCCGATCGGCGGCGACGAGGGCGGGCCGCCGCGCCATCGTGCGGCCGATATAATCCTTCTTCGTCGACAGCATTTTGCCGAGACCGAGATCGCCCGCCGTGGTTTGGCCGCTGATCTCGTTGCCCGCGACATGGCCCTTCTCGACCCGCAGCACGCCCAGCGCCTCGGTGCCGTAGGGTGTCGCGCCCGACTTCATCAACGCATCGAGCAGCGCCGCGCCATATTGCGCGGGCGTGGCGATCTCATAGGCCAACTCACCCGAGAACGAGACGCGGAACAATCGGATCGATGCACCGCCGAGTTTCGTCTCGGCGCAGGCGAGATACGGGAACGCCGCGTCCGACAGATCGAACGCATCGCCCAGCAGGCTTTGCAGCAAGGCGCGCGATTTCGGACCCGCGACGGCGTATTGCGACCACGCCTCGGTCACCGAGGCGAGCGTCACCCGCAGATCGGGGCGCAGCACCTGATGGCAAAATTCCAGATGCTGCATCGCGCGCGCGGCGTTGGCGGTCGTGGTCGAGACGATGAAATGATCCGGCGCCAAGCGCGCCGCCGTGCCGTCATCGAATACGAACCCGTCCTCGCGCAGCATCAGGCCATAGCGCGTGCGCCCAACCGGCAGCGTCGAGAACGTGTTCGCGTAGACGAAATCGAGGAACGCGGCGGCGTCCGGTCCTTGGACGTCGATCTTGCCGAGCGTGGACACGTCGCACACGCCGACATGCGCACGCACGGCCAAGGCTTCGCGCGTCACGGATTCCAGCCAATCCTTTTCGCCCGGCAGCGGGAAATATTGGGGGCGCAGCCATTGGCCCGTCTCGACCATCACGGCGCCGTGATCGACGGCCCAGCGATGCCCGGCGAGATGACGATAAGGCCGGAAATGCTTGCCGCGATGCGGGCCCGCCAGCGCGCCGATGGCGACGGGCGAATTGGGCGATCGCGCGGCGGGCGTGCCCATCGGACCGTCGCCCTGCCCCGACAACCGCGCCAGAATCGCATGGCCGATCACGCCGGAGGTCTTGCCCTGATCGGTAGCCATGCCGAGCGTCGTGTAGCGCTTGGCGTGTTCGGGCGAACGATAGCCTTCGCGATGCGCCAATTCGATATCCGCGACGGTGACGTCGTGTTGAAAATCGACGAAGGCCTTCGCCGACGATCCGACATGCCAGAAGGCGGTAACGCGCGCGACTTCACTATCGGCCTTCGGCGCGTCGCCCGAAGCTTTGGCGAAACCAAGATCGGCCGCCGCCGCAGCGCCTGCCGCATGACCGCCGCGCAATGCGTCACCCAAACCGAACGCGCCCGCCGCCGCACCAACCGGCGCGCCGACGCGATTATTCTCGGCGGCGAGAAACGCCGCGTGCATTGGCGACCAAACCGGCTTGTCGCCGAGATGCGTCGCGATGCCGATGGCGGGATTGAAGCCGCCCGACACGGCGATCAGATCCGCGGCAAGCGTTTCGCGGCCATGATCGCTCTCCACGATCGCCGCGCGCACGCCATGCCGCCCGCCGGTACTGCCGACGACGCGCCCTTCGATCACGCGAATGCCGTGCTTGGCCGCGCTCGCCATGAGGTCGGGTGCCACATCGTCGCGCGGATCGACGATCGTCGTCGCCGCACCGCTTGCCGCCAGATCGAAGGCCGATGCCCAGCCATCGTCGCTGCTCGAGAACACGACCGCCTTGTCGGCAAGCCGCACGGCGAAGCGATTGACATAGCTCCGCGCGGCCGAGGCCAGCATGATCCCCGGCCGGTCGTTGTCGGCGAAGGCGATCGGTCGCTCGACCGCGCCGGTCGCAAGCACGGCGCGTTTCGCGACAAACCGCCAATAACGCTGACGCGGCATATGCGCCGGCGGCACGGGCAGATGATCGGCGACGCGCTCCAACGCGCCGAATTCGCCGCCGTCATAGGCGCCGAACACTTGCGTGCGCCGAAAGATCCGCACATCCGGCATTGCTTGAAGCGCGAGGACCGCGTCCTTTGCCCAGTCGAGCCCGTCGCGCCCGTTGATGGTATAGTTCTCGGACAGCAAGCGTCCGCCCAAGCGGAAATCGTCGTCGCAGATGATGACCCGTGCCCCGGCGCGCGCGGCGGCACGGGCGGCGGCCAGACCGGCGGGCCCCGCCCCGATCACCAGCACATCGGCGAAGGCGATCGCGGTTTCATAGGTATCGGGATCGGCTTCGCCGCTGGCGCGGCCCAAACCAGCGGACCGCCGGATCAACGGTTCGTAGAGTTTCTCCCAAAACGACGCCGGCCACATGAAGGTCTTGTAGTAGAACCCGGCGGACAGCAGCGGTGCGACGAAACGATGCGCCGCGCGGATATCCCATTCGAGATTCGGCCAGCGATTCTGGCTCGCCGCGTCCAGCCCGTCGTAAAGCTCGATCGTCGTCGCTTTGGTGTTGGGCTCGCGCCGCGCACCGCCGCGCAACTCGACCAGCGCGTTGGACTCCTCCGGTCCGGCGGTGAACACGCCGCGCGGCCGGTGATATTTGAACGACCGCCCGACCAGCTTCACGCCATTGGCGAGCAAGGCCGAGGCGAGCGTATCGCCCGCCACACCCTCGTAGCGGCGGCCATCGAATGTGAAATGGCGTCGATCGGCGCGATCGATCGCCCCGCCTTGGTCGAGCCGTCGCGTCATCGCGCCAGCTCCGCGCCGTCGATGCGATGGGTGCGCGTGTCGCGCGTCACGACCAGCCAGGATCGGCAGCCGGACGCGTGATACCAGAGCTCCCGATGCGTCCCCGCCGGATTGTCGCGAAGGTTCACGTAGTCGTGGAACGCGGCCGCGTCATCCGTCGCCGGACGCACGACATTCGCGTCGCCGAGATAGGAAAACTCCCGCGCGTCACGTTCGCCGCAATAGGGGCATGGAATACGCATATCGCCTCAATGCAGATTGGGCTGGGCGCCTTGGCCCTTTTCGTCGATCACCGCCCCCGTCGCGAAACGATCGAGGCGATAGGCGCTCGCGACCGGATGGGGCGCATCGCGCGCGATCAGATGCGCGAAGCACAGTCCCGACGCGGGCGTGGCTTTGAACCCGCCATAGCACCAGCCGGCGTTCAAATAGAGCCCGTCGATCGGCGTGCGGTCGATGATCGGCGAACCGTCCATCGACATATCCATGATGCCGCCCCAGCTGCGCAGCAGGCGCAAGCGGCCGATCATCGGCAGGATCGCCATGCCGCCTTCGCACACGTCTTCGACGACGGGCAGATTGCCGCGCTGGGCGTAGGAATTATAACCGTCGATATCGCCGCCGAAGACCAGCCCGCCCTTGTCGGATTGGCTGACATAGAAATGGCCGGCGCCGAAGGTGATCACGCCGTCGATCAGCGGCTTGACGCCTTCGGACACGAAAGCCTGCAGCACATGGCTTTCGATCGGCAGGCGCAAGCCCGCCAACGCGGCAACGCGGGAGGAATTGCCCGCGACTGCAAGGCCGATTTGGCGGCCCGCGATCCGCCCGCGCGAGGTCTGCACCGCGACGGCGCGACCGGCCGCGTCGCGTTCGATCCCGGTCACTTCGCAATTCTGGATGATGTCTACACCCAGATCGCTCGCCGCGCGCGCGAAGCCCCAAGCGACCGCGTCGTGGCGCACCGTGCCGCCGCGCCGTTGCAGCAAGCCGCCCTTGATCGGAAAGCGCGCATTCTCGAAATCGAGTTGCGGCACGAGCTTCGCGACCGCGTCGGCGTCGAGCAACTCGGCGTCGATGCCTTCCAGACGCATCGCGTTGCCGCGCCGCGCATAGGCGTCGCGCTGCGCGTCGGAATGATAAAGGTTCAGCACGCCGCGCTGGCTGACCATCGCGTTGAAGTTCAACGCTTGCTCCAAGCCTTCCCACAGCTTCAGCGATGTCTCGTAGAACGGGATATTGCCCGGCAGCAGATAGTTGGAGCGCACGATCGTGGTGTTGCGCCCGACATTGCCGCCGCCGATCCAGCCCTTTTCCAGCAGCGCCACGTTCCGGACGCCGAATTCGCGCGCGAGGTAATAGGCCGTCGCCAAGCCATGCCCGCCGCCGCCCACGATCACGACGTCGTATTCGGGCTTCGGCGCCGCATCGCGCCAATGCGGCGTCCATTCGCGGTTGCCGGTCAGCGCATGGCGCAACAAGGAGAGGGCGGAGAATTTCATCGCCGCCATCAAAGCACGGATTCCGGCTTTTGCTTTCCCAAAAACGACGGTTTATTGTCGAAAACCGACATGACCGCCCCACTCCGTCCCCAGATCGCCGGCTTCCTGCTGTTGCCGGGCTTCTCGCTGATGTCCTACGCCGCGGCGGTGGAGCCGTTGCGCGCCGCGAATCTTTTGGCGGGCAAAACGCTGTATCGCTGGCTCAACGTGGCGCTCGACGGGCCGGAGGCGACCGCGTCCAACGGTGTCGCGTTTCGGGCCGATGCCAAAGCGGGCGACAAGCTCGATCTCGACTGGCTGCTCGTCTGCGCGGGCGGCAATCCCGCTGCCTTCGTCCACGCCAAAACATTCGCGTGGCTGCGCGGCCTCGCCCGGCGCGGCGCGATGCTCGGCGGCATTTCGGGTGGCGCCTATGCGCTGGCGCGCGCCGGCTTGCTCGACGGTTTCCGCGCCACGATCCATTGGGACCACCTGCCCGCCTTCACCGAGGAGTTTCCGCGCGTCGCGGTCGAGCGCGGACTTTACGTGATCGACGGCAAACGCGTGACCTGTGCCGGCGGCGTGGCGGCGTTCGATCTGATGCATGCGCTGATCGAACGCGCGCACGGCCCCGCCTTGGCCGCCGCGATCGACGATTGGTATCTGCACGGCCGCGCGCGTTTGGGCAGCCGGCCGCAACGCTTGAGTGCGGGCGAGCGCTACGGTGTGGGCAACGCCAAGCTCGCCGACATTCTGGCGCGGATCGAAAAGCGCATCGACGATCCGCCGACGCGTAACGAGCTTGCACGGCATGCGGGGATCTCGGTGCGCCAGCTCGAACGGCTGTTCGCGACGCATCTGCGCACGACGGCCGCCAAACATATATTGAAGCTGCGCTTGGAGCGCGCGCGGCGCCTGCTGCGCCAATCGCAGCGGAGCGTGGCCGAGATCGCGGCGATCTGCGGCTTCGTCAGCGCCGCGCATTTCGCGACCGTCTATCGGCGGCAATTCGGCTTGTCGCCGCGCGCCGATCGCAAAGCGGCTCAGGCTTTGTAGATGTCCTTATAGGTGTCGCGCAGGACGTTCTTCTGCACTTTGCCCATCGCGTTGCGCGGCAGATCGTCGACGAAGATCACGCGCTTGGGCTGCTTGAACTTCGCGAGCCGGTCGGCGAGTGCGGCGACGATCTGGGCTTCGGTCACCGTGGCGCCGGGATTGCGGACGACCACGGCCGTGACGCCTTCGCCAAAATCCGCATGCGCGATGCCGATCACCGCACTTTCGAACACGCCCGCGATCGCGTCGATCTCGGCCTCAATCTCCTTCGGGTAGACATTGAACCCGCCGGTGATGATCAAATCCTTGCCGCGCCCGACGATATGCACATAGCCCTTGGCGTCGATCTTGCCGAGATCGCCGGTGATGAAGAAACCGTCGGGACGGAACTCCGCCGCCGTCTTCTCCGGCATGTTCCAATAGCCCTTGAACACGTTCGGGCCTTTCACCTCGATCATGCCGATCTCGTCGGGGGCGAGGATCTTGCCCGTCTCCGGATCGGCGACGCGGACTTCGACACCCGGCAGCGGGAAGCCGACGGCGCCGGGTACACGATCCCCGTCATAGGGGTTCGACGTGTTCATGTTGGTCTCGGTCATGCCGTAGCGCTCAAGGATGGCGTGGCCGGTGCGCGCACTCCATTCGCGATGCGTATCGGCGAGCAGCGGCGCGGAGCCCGAGACGAACAGCCGCATTCCCGCCGTGGCTTCCTTGGTGAGGCCGGGCGCCTGCAGCAGACGCACATAGAAGGTCGGCACGCCCATCAGCGTCGTGGCCTTCGCCATGCGCTTCAGCACATCGTTGGCGTCGAATTTCGGCAAGAAGATCATCTTCGCGCCGGAGAACAGAATTACGTTCGACGCCACGAACAAGCCATGCGTGTGATAGATCGGCAGCGCGTGGATCAGCGTGTCTTCGTCCGTGAAGCGCCAATAGCCGATCAACGTCTCGGCGTTCGAGACCAGATTGTCGTGGGTCAGCATGGCGCCTTTGGAGCGCCCCGTGGTGCCCGAGGTGTAGAGGATCGCGGCGAGATCGTCGCCCTTGCGGCTCTCGGTCGCGAAATCACCCGACAGCGTGTCGATGCCCGCGAGCAGCGAGCCCGAACCGTCGGCGCCGAGTGTGACGACCGTACCGCCGAGCTTGGCGGCGACGGGCTTCAGCCCCGCTTCGCGCGACGGATCGCACACGACGATGCGCGGGCCGGCATCGCCGATGAAATATTCGAGCTCGGCGAGCGTGTACGCCGTGTTCAACGGCAGGAACACCCCGCCCGCGCGCACCGTCGCCAAATACAGCGCCAGCGCGTCGACCGATTTTTCCACCTGCACCGCGACGCGGTCGCCGGTTCGCAAGCCCAACGCCTTTAGGCGATTGGCGATGCGGGCCGTGCGCGCGCGCAAGGCGCCATAGGAAATCGGCGTGCCGTCAGGCAGTTCGATCGCGATGCGGTTCGGATCGGCGATACGGGCTTCAAGGCGCGCGAAAAGATTGGCGTTCATGTTTCCACCGTTTTGCGAGCGGCGATTGAACACCGAACGCGCCGTCAATTGAAGCGTTTTCAGCGCACGAATAGTGCGATCACGCCGGCGTTCACCAGATCGATGAAAAAGCCGCAGACCAACGGCACGACGATGAAGGCCCGGTGCGCGGCGCCATATTGCTGCGTGACGGCGGTCATGTTGGCGATGGCCGTGGCGGTCGAACCCAACGCGATGCCGCCGAAACCCGAGGCCATCACCACCGCCTCGTAATCGCGGCCCATCGCCGGGAAGACGACCAGCACGATATAGACGATCGCCAAGACGATCTGCGCCGTGATCGCGGTCAAGATGAACAGCATCGCGCCGTGCAGTTCCCAGAACTGCAATCCCATCAGCGCCATGATCAGGAACAGACCGAGCGCGATGTCGGATATCAGCGCCAGCCCCTCGCCCACGCCGGGCCACATACGCAACAAGGCGCGGCCGATCGCCAGCGGCATCAGATTGCGGATCAGGATTCCGCCGATCAAGCAGCCGACGAATTGCGGCAGCACGATCCCGGACGCGACGATCAGCGAATGGATGCCCGTACCCAGCAGCACCGCGATATTCGAGAACAGCACCGCCCACAACACGCAGAAATAATCCATCTTGGCGGGCGGCCCCTCGAACGTGGTGCCGACATCCAGTCGCGTGTCGTTGGATTGAATCACGGCGCGCTTGTCGATGAGGTGTGCGGCGATCGGCCCGCCGATCACGCAAGCCGCGATCAGCCCCAGCGTATTGCCGGCGATGCCGAGTTCCAGCGCGTTGCCGATCCCCAACCGCTCTTCGAAGATCGGCGCCCAGGCGAGCGTGGTGCCGACGCCGCCGGTCAGCGAGATCGAGCCGAGCATCAATCCCGCTTTCGGATCGAGGCCGAACAACGACGCGATCCCCATGCCGGCGAAGTTCTGCACGACGATGAACGCGGCCGCGAGCGCCGTCAGCACAAGAAGCGGCTTGCCGCCGCGCAATAATGTGCGGATATCCGACTTCAAGCCGATCCCGGCGAAGAACAGCAGCAGCAGATAGTCGCGGATCGCCAGATCGAACACGATCTTCTGGCCCGCGACTTGATAGATTCCGGCGACGAAGGCGGCGCATAAAAATCCGCCGACCACCGGCTCGGGGATCGAATAGCGGCGCAAGGGCTCGATCTTCATCGTCAGGATTTTGCCTGAGATGAGGAGAACCACCGCCAAATTGAACGAATGGAACGCGTCGACGATCATCGATCGCGAGGTTACACGAACGGATCGACGATCGTCACCGATTGACCCGTGCGCGCGGATTCCTGCGCGGCCATCCCCATCGCGGCGGCCCACCAGCCATCGGCGAGGCTCACCTCCACCTTGCCCTTGCCGCGCACGACATCGGCGAAACGCTGATGCTGATAGAAGGTCGAACCGTTATGGTCGCCGGCCGCGAGCAATTCGGGATCGACGGGGACTTCCAGCGTGCGCGGGCCCGCGGGATCGCGCGGGCTGACGATCACTTGCGCCACCGGTGCGGGCCCCAAATGCGCGGGCCAGAACCGCCCCGGCCCCGGCACATGGCATTCGATCTTGCCCACAGGGCCGACGGCCGAAATCTCTTCTTGGTATTTCGAGCCTTCGGCGAACATGCACAGTTCCAGCATCGCGCGCAGGCCGGATTTGAAATCGACGATCGCGTAGACGTGATCCCAAATGTCGGGCGTGCGATTGCCGATCCGCTCGTCGAGATGGTTCACGGCTTGGCCGCCCGACGCCATCACGCGGATCGGATCGGACCCGGCAATGTGCCGCATCAGATCGAAGAAATGGCAGCATTTTTCGACCAGCGTGCCACCAGTGCGCTCGTTGAAGCGATTCCAATCGCCGACCTTCTCCAGGAACGGGTAGCGATGCTCGCGGATCGTCAGCATCTTCACGCCGCCGGTCGCCGCATTCACGCTTTCGATCAGCCGCGTCACGGGCGGCATATAGCGATACTCCATCGCGACCCAGATCGGGGCGGTGTATCGCTTGCGCAATTCCGCCACGCGCGCCGTATCGGTCGCGCTGGTGAACAACGGCTTCTCGACCAGCACGGGCAGCGGGCGAATCGCCGCGATCTCCTCCAACTGGCCGAGATGCTTGTCGTTGGGGCTCGCGATCAGCAGGCAATCGACATCTTGGCGCTTCACTAACTCGGCAAGCGATCCGACGAATTCGGCCTTCGGCGCCAGCGCCTTCGACCGCGCGCGCATGGCTTCGTCCGGCTCGAAAATCGCCGCGATTTCCGCGTCTTTCAGCAGGGCGATGTTGCGCAAATGCTCCTGCCCCATCATCCCGCAGCCGATGATTCCGTAGCGCAGCTTCACCATGCCTCTCCCCGAATGCGTCGAACTGACCGTTGACGGAACATGTGCCGTCGGCGCAAAGAATGCGACAGCGAGAATAAAACTTCCATCAGGGAAACGCGCATGACGATCGTTCCGATCACGTCGCCCGACCTCGACGCCGCCGAGGTGAGCTGGTTCGCCGCCCTTTGTTCCGACGATTACGCCCAGCTCGGCGTGCCCGACGGCGCGTTGCGCTCGTCCTGGGAGCATTGCTCGTCGATCGTGAAGGCGGCCGAAGGCTACGGCTTCCGCAATATTTTGTGTCCATCGTCCTATCAGGTCGGTCAGGACACGATGAGCTTCGTCGCGGCCTGCGCGCCGATCACCAGCAAGATCAACCTGCTGGCCGCCATAAGATGCGGCGAAATGCAGCCGATCATGCTGGCCCGCACGGTCGCGACACTCGACCACATGCTGAAGGGCCGGCTGACGCTGAACGTCATTTCGTCCGACTTCCCGGGCGAGGTCGCCGACAGCGCGTTGCGCTATCGCCGCAGCCACGAGGTCGTCCAGATCCTGCGCCAGGCCTGGACGCGCGACACGATCGATCACGACGGCGAGACCTATAAATTCAAGGGCGTCACGACCGTACCCGCGAAGCCCTATCAACAGAATGGCGGGCCGCTGCTCTATTTCGGCGGCTACTCGCCCGATGCGCTAGAGCTGTGCGGCGCGCAATGCGACGTGTACCTCATGTGGCCGGAGACCAAGGACCTGCTCGCCAAGCGCATGAAGGACGTGCACGAGCGCGCCGCCGCGCATGGCCGCACGCTCGATTACGGCCTGCGCGT
The DNA here is from genome assembly GCA_965228135.1 of Tagaea sp. Classification (GTDB taxonomy): domain Bacteria; phylum Pseudomonadota; class Alphaproteobacteria; order CACIAM-22H2; family CACIAM-22H2; genus Tagaea. The sequence continues at coordinate 120,806 of OZ245798.1, read as the reverse complement.
CCACATGATCGTGCGCGATACCGAGAAAGAGGCGCGCGAATACGCCGAATATCTCGTCGCCAAGCTCGACGACGAATACGGCAAGCTGATCCGCGAGCGCGCGCATGACAGCATCAGCCTGGGCGTGGCGCACCAAGCCAAGATCCGCGAGCTCGCCGACAAATTCGGCTATGTCGAGCCGCATTTGTGGACCGGGATCGGGCGTGCGCGATCGGGTTGCGGGGCGGCCCTCGTCGGCTCGACCGATCAGGTGATGACCGAGCTTGAGGAATACCGGAAGATGGGCATTCGCGCCTTCATCTTCTCCGGCTATCCGCATCTCGACGAGGCGCGGCATTTCGGCACGAAAGTGCTGCCCAACCTCAAGACCTGCTCGCTGCCGCACGAATACGGCCGCGTGCCCGCGTCCACGCCCGCCACGCCGCTCGGCACCGGAGTCCGCCGCTAATGAACCGCATCGACCTAACGCCCAGCCTGCAACTCAGCCGCCTCGTCTACGGTATGTGGCGCTTGGGCGACGATATCGACACGTCGGCTAAACACGTGCAGGCGAAGATCGAAGCGTGCTTGGCGCAAGGCATCACGACGCTCGACCAAGCCGACATCTATGGCGGCTACACGGCCGAGGCGATTTTGGGCGGCGCCTTCAAAGCCGCGCCGCATCTGCGGGCCAAAGTCGAGATCGTCACGAAATGCGACATCATCGCGCCCGCCGGGCGGCATGCGCATCGCCGGGTGAAGCATTACGACACCAGCGAAGCGCATATCCGCGCCTCGGTCGAAGCTTCCTTGCGCGAGATGGCGATCGAGCGGATCGATCTGCTGCTGATCCACCGCCCCGATCCGCTGATGGACCATGTGGAAACAGGCCGCGCACTCGACGCGCTGATCGCCGAAGGCAAGATCCGCGCAGCGGGCGTTTCCAATTTCCGCCCCTGGGATTTGAGCCTGCTGCAATCGGCGATGAAGAACCGCCTGGCGACGAACCAGATCGAGGTGAGTCTGCTGGAAACGTCGCCCTTCACCAATGGCGATATCGCGTCGATGCAGGAAAAATGCATGGCGCCGATGGCGTGGTCGCCCTTGGGCGGCGGGCGGATTTACGCGCCCGAACACGCCAAATTGCGCGACGCCTTGGCGAAGATCGGCGCGAAGGCGGGCATCGATGAAGCAGCCGTCGCCGTCGCGTGGCTGCTGCGCCACCCGTCGCGGCTCATTCCGGTGTTGGGCACCAACAATCTCGCGCGCATCGCCAAGATCGGCGACGCGATGAAGCTCGAGATGGATCGCGAGACGTGGTTCGAGCTTTACTCGCTCGCCAACGGCAAGCCGGTTCCCTAAAGGCTTTCGGCGAAGAAGCGCAAAACGTCGTCGCGCATGCGCGGCGTTTCGATATGGCCCGTGTCGGGTTCGATATGGACGCGCAGCGCATTTGAATCGCCATAGGCGCGCTGCAAATCGGCGAGACCGATCTCGATCGCTGCGGGCGGCGTCAGCGGATCCTTCGCACCCATCGCGGCGTATTGCGGGCGCGGTGCGGCCAGTCCTGCGATTTGGCCCGTGCGCAACTTCGGCAAAAGCCCCGGCACGGTCATGTAGATGCCGTGAAGATCGTGACCGTTCTGCCGGACGAGTTCGCCCAAATCGGCGAAACAGCACAGATGCGCGAGTGCGGCGATACGCGTGTCCAACGCCGCGAGCCAAAACGCGAGTGTGGCGCCCATCGACAAGCCGAACGCGCCGATGCGCTTGGCATCCACGCCGTCTTGTGCCGCCAGCACATCGACGGCGCCGCCAAGATCGTTCAGCATCTCGCCGAACAAGGTCGTGCCGTTCCACAGATGACGCTTGGCGGCGGTGGATTCCGGCTCGGTCGCGCGATCGCCGAAACACGGCATGTCGAGCGCCAGCGCGACAAGCCCGTGCCGCGCAAAATCGGCGGCGTAGCGCCCGCGTAACGCCGGCCGGCCGTCGAGCAACTCGCGGGCGCCGATCTCGTATTTGGCGCCATGCGCATGGGCGTAAACGATCGCGGGCAAGCCGCCCCACTCGCCGGCGGGGCCGGTCAGGAAGCCGCGCACGCGCGCGCCGTCGGCGCGTTCGAGGACGAGCTTCTCCGCGCGAAATCCGTCGGCCGGTTCGGACAGGCGAGAAACAGTTCGGAACCGCGACGGCGCGAAGCCGCCGAGCAAACCGGCCAGCACCGCGCGTTCGCCGCTCACGCCGCCCCGGCCTTCGCACGGCGCCCGGCGAGCCGATCGATCAAACGATGCGGCAGCAATTTGTCGCCGGCGGGAGCGCCGGACCAAACGTTTTGCAATTGCTCGAAAATCGCGGCCCCATATTCGTCGTAAGGGATATGGACCGACGGCAGCCAGGACGCGATCCAATCGTTGAGCTTGCTGTCGTCCACGCCCGCGATCACGCATTTGCCGGGCACGGCAACACCGTGTTCGTTCGCCAAGCGATAGACACCGTAGGCCATCAAATCGGAAACGCAGAACACGGCTTTCGGCCAGCCGCCTTTGGCGACCAAGGCCTGTGCGGCGAGATAGCCCGCCTCCAAATGCTGGAGATGCGTCGAGCCCGCGATGCGCACCGCGTCGCCCTTGTGGCCCGCCGCCGCCATCGCGGCTTGATAGCCTTTGATGCGATCGGCGATGGCCGACGACGCCAGCGACGTGTGCACGGCCGCCGGAGCCGCGCCTTGGCGAAGCAAATATTCGGTCGCGAGTTTGCCGGCCGCGAAATTGTCGACGCCGACGAACGCCGTGCGCTTCATGCCGGCGGGCGCGTGACGGCCGACCAGCACGATCGGCTCGCCGCGTTCCAGGAACGTCGCCAGCATCGGGCTCGCCACCGCGGACACGACGATATAGCCCTCGACCGATTGCTCGCGCATGGCGGCGAGGTAGTAATCCTGCAATTCGGGTTCGTCATGCGTGTCGCACATCAGCATGACGTAACCGGCCGCGCGCAGCGCCGCTTCGGTCGACGAGGCGATGGCGCCCATCGCCGGGTTGTCGAGATTGGGGACCAGCATCGCGATCACGCGGCTTTCGCCCCGGCGCAAGGCGCGCGCGATCTTGTCCGGCCGGTAATCGAATTCGTCGAGCAAAGCCCGGACTCGTTCGACGGTGCGCGGATTGGCGCGGTTCAAATGGCCGTTGACGATGCGCGAAACGGTCGAGACCGAAACGCCCGCTTTTTCGGCGATTGTATTCAGGGAGACGCGGGACGCATCCGGCTTGCGCGGTCGCTTGTCCATGCCCTCCCTCCCCGTTGAATTGGCGCCGTCATCGGCTTGTAACCCGAGAACATCATGACGCGCCTTGACTCTGTTGGCAAACGTTTGCCAAGATATTTCTCAAGGCGACCCAAATCGCCGCCAATTCGCCAGCCGGTATTCCCCGGCGGCTGGGAGGACAACGATGAAGATCCAGAAATCCACGCTGGCTTTGTTCGCGACCGCGTCGCTGGTCGCGATGGCGACGGCCGCTTCGGCGCAGACCGTCAATCTGCGTTACCTGTGCTACGCCGACGCGAACGAATGCGACGTCGCGCGCGATCTGCTCGACCGCTTCGAAAAGGCGAACCCGACGATCAAGGTGACCGTCGACAAGGTCGGCTTCGCGGTGATCCGCGAACAGCTCGAAACGCGCCTGCAAGGCGGCGAAGCGCCGGATATGGCGCGCGTCACCAATCTCGGCGGCCTCAACAAGTACTATCTCGATTTGCGCCCGCTGGTGAACGCTTCCTATTGGGAAAACAACTTCGCCACCACCCTGCCCTGGATGCGCGTGGGCGAGGCGGATAAGGGCATCTACGGCTTCCTGACCCAGATCACGGTCACCGGCCCGTTCGTCAACAAGACGATGTTCGACCAGACCGGCGTGAAGATGCCGGGTGCCGGCGCCACCTGGGACGATTGGGCCAAGGCGCTCGCCGAAGTCCAGCAGAAGGGCAAGGTTTATGCGGGCATGGTGATGGACCGCACGGGCCATCGCTTCGCCGGCGTGTCGATCAGCTACGGTGCGAAATATTTCGACGCGAAGGGCAACCCGTCCAACGTCGTCGACGACGGCTTCAAGGCTGTGTCGGAGCGGATGGTCCAATGGCACAAGGACGGCTTGATGCCGCAGGATCTGTGGCCGGGCGCTTCGGGTGCGAAGTGGAAGAACGCCGGCGACATGTTCATCAACAACGACGTCGCGATGGTCATCTCGGGCTCCTGGATGATCCAGAAGTTCCAGTCCGACATCGGCGACAAGTTCGAATGGATCGTGCCGCCGCAGCCTTGCGGTCCGGCGGGTTGCTCGGCGATGCCCGGCGGGGCCGCGATGGTCGCGTTCAAGGCGACCAAGCATCCGGCGGAAGTCGCGAAGGTCATGGAGTTCATGGCCTCCGAGCCGATCCTGAAGGAATATTACGAGCGCACCGTCCAGATCCCCGCGCATAAGGGGATCGCGGAGAAGGGCCTCGACTACGGCAAGGACGTGGGCGCTGAGTCGAAGGCCGCGTTGAAACAATTCACCGCCGACTTCCAGAAGATCACGCCCGTCGCGCACCAGCTGCAAAGCTATCAGCGCAACGTCGCGATCTTCAACGCGACGGTGAACTACGTCGCGCAAGCGATCACCGGCACGCTGACCCTGCCCCAGGCCTACGCCAAGGTGCAGGAGGAGATCGACAACGCCGTGAGCAAGTAAGGCTCCGGCGTTCAACGAGGGCCGGCGGCGTTCCTCCCGCCGCCGGCCTTTTTCTTTACCCACCCGTCGCAGGAAAACGATGCAGGTCCGGCCGCAAGCCGCGCTCGAATGGCTCTGGAAAACCGCCGGCGACGTGCTGGACGGACCGATGCGCGCCATTCAAAGCCATATCGGCGCGCATCGCATGGCCTATGTGTTCCTGCTGCCCAACCTGCTCGTCTTCGGCCTGTTTTCCTTCTGGCCGATGATCCTGAATTTCTACATCGCCTTCACCGGCGGCCAATCGGTCATCCTCGCCAATCGCCCGCTGGTCGGGCTCGACAATTTCCGCGAATTGCTCGCCTGCCCCTCCTATCTCGATCCGCGGACCTGCGGCGTGGCGGGCTATTCCTTCTGGACGGGCTTGTGGAACACGCTGTTCTTCGCGCTGGTCCAAGTGCCGCTGATGATCGTCGTGGCGCTGGCGACGGCGCTGATCCTCAACCGCGATATCCGCGCGCGCGGCTTCTGGCGTGCCGTCTATTTCTATCCGGTCATGCTGTCGCCGGTCGTCGTCGCGGTGATCTGGGATTGGATCTTGAAGCGGCGCGGCATCCTCAACGCCACGCTCGAAAAAGCGGTCGAGACATGGAATTCGATCGCGCCGAATTTCCTGATGATGGCCGATTATCGCGCGATCAACTGGCTGATCGACGCGCGCTCCGGCTGGCCGATGTTCTGGGTGATCTTCGTCTATACCTGGGCGCATCTGGGCTTCTACATGCTGATCCTGCTGGCGGGTCTCCAGGCGATCCCGCGCGATCTCTATGAAGCTGCGCAAATGGACGGCACGTCGAAGTCGCGGCAGTTCTGGCGCATCACGCTGCCGCTGCTGATGCCCACGATGATCGTGGTGCTGGTGCTGTCGCTGATCCGCGCTTTCCAAGTCTTCGACGAAGTCTACGTCCTGACCGGCGGCGGCCCCGGCCAAGCGACGAAGATGATGATCCAGCATATCTACGAAAGCGCCTTCATCGGCGACGCCAAACGCTACGGCATCGCCGCCGCGTCGTCGGTGCTGGTCGCGTTGCTGTTGATGGTGCTGACCTTCCTGCAACTCGCCGTCACGCGCAAAAAGGCGGGCAATTGATGGGTACCGGCGACGTCATCCGCTTCCTGACCCGCACGCGCGGGCGCGGCCGGCTACATTGGTCCGATTGGCTGACCTATGCCTATCTCGTGCTCAGCCTGTTAGTCGTGCTGCTGCCGATCACCTGGATGTTCCTGTCGTCGGTGAAGTCGCCCGCGTCGCTGGTCGAGAACGATCCGCGTATCCTGCCCTATACGCAATTGACCGTGCCCTCGCCGACCGGCGGGCGCGATCAGAACGTGTTCGTCCATACACGCACGGACGGCAGCACGGTCGACGTCGCCTTCGTGGGCCCGCGCGGCATCAACGCGCGCGTCTACGAACTCGGCAAGCCCGACGCCGTGTTCGAAGTGCCGCGCAACAGCCTTGCGCGCAAGGAAGCCGTCGATCCACGCTGGGAGAACTACACCGAGCCGACGCTCGGCTCGACCCAATCGCGCACGTTCAACTTCCTGCGTTATTTCTGGAACTCGACCTTCGTCACGGTCATGGCGACGGTGTTGACGTTGATCGTCAACGCGATGGCCGGTTTCGCGCTGTCGAAATACAAATTTCGCGGCCGCGACGCGATGGCGTTGACCATCGTGGCGACGCTGTTGATCCCGCCGACGGTCATCCTTGTGCCGCTGTTCATGACCGTGTCGTCGCTCGGGATGCTCAATTCGCTGTGGGGCGTCATCATCCCGACGATCGCCACGCCCACGGGCGTGTTCCTGTTGCGCCAATACATGCTGACCATCCCCGACGAATTGCTCGAAGCCGCGCGCATGGATGCGGCATCGGAATGGAAGATCTTCTGGCGCATCATCCTGCCGCTCGCGTTGCCCGCTCTGTCGGTGCTGGCGATCCTGTCGGTCATGTGGCGTTGGAACGACTTCATGTGGCCGTTGATCGTGCTGACGCAGTCGGAGGTCTTCACCCTCCAGCTCGGCCTTTCGACCTTCAAAGGCGAGCTCAACGACAACATGCATTATCTGCTCGCGATGACGGTGCTGACGCTTTTGCCGGTGACGCTGGTGTTCGTCTTCCTGCAAAAACACATCACCTCGGGCATCGCCAATACGGGATTGAAGTGATGGCGCGGCTGGAACTCAAACAGGTCAAAAAAGCCTTCGGCCCGGTCGAGGTGATTCACGGCATCGATCTTGCCATCGAGCACGGCGAATTCGTCGTATTCGTCGGCCCGTCCGGTTGCGGCAAGTCCACGCTGCTGCGGATGATCGCGGGGCTGGAGGACGTGACGACCGGCGATATTTCGATCGACGGGCAAAGCGTCAATACCGTGCCCGCCGCCGAACGCGGCCTGGCGATGGTGTTCCAGAGCTACGCGCTCTATCCGCATATGAGCGTGCGCCAGAACCTGTCCTTCGGCCTCGAAAACCTCAAAATGCCGAAGGCCGAGGTCAAGAAGCGCGTCGACGAAGCCGCGCGCATGCTGCGCCTCGACGCGTTGCTCGACCGCCGGCCGGGCCAATTGTCCGGCGGCCAACGCCAGCGCGTGGCGATCGGCCGCGCGGTGGTACGCGAGCCGCGCATCTTCCTGTTCGACGAGCCGCTCTCCAATCTCGACGCGGAACTGCGCGTGCAGATGCGCGTGGAAATCGGCAATCTGCATCAGCGCCTGGGCAACACGATGATCTACGTGACCCACGATCAGGTCGAGGCCATGACGATGGCCGATCGGATCGCCGTGCTGCGCGACGGGCGGCTCGAACAATTCGGCAGGCCGCTCGATCTCTATAACCGCCCGGCCAATCTGTTCGTCGCCGGTTTCATCGGCTCGCCGCGCATGAATTTCCTCGACGGAACATTCGAGGACGGCAACGTGCGTCTCAAAAGCGGCGAGCGCGTCGCCGCTTCGTGCAAAGGCGGCAAGCCGGGCCAAGCGGTCAAGCTTGGCGTGCGGCCCGAGCATATTTCGCTGAGCGACGGCGGCACGCCGGACGCCACGCTGTCCGTCACGCTGATCGAACAGCTCGGCGGCGAATCCTATCTGCACGGCACGCTCGCCTCGGGCGAAGCCTTGTCCGTGCGACTCGCCGGCCAAACCCAAGTCGGCCGCGGCGACAAGGTCGGCCTCGTGCTGGGCACGCCGGCCGCGCGCCATGTCTTCGACGCCGCCAGCGGCCTCGTCCTCGCCCCACTCTGATCCGGAACGACAATGCGTATTTTCCAGAACGTCACGGCGATCGCGCCGCATGCGCACGGCTTCGACGCTTCGCTCGAGGATGGCTGGCGCCTGCGCGTGCGCGCGATGGACGACGGCTTGCTGCGCGTCGTGGTCGAGCCCGCGACGGGCTTGCCGGTCGACCGCACATGGATGATCGCGCCCGAAGGCGACGTGCCATGGGAAGGCCGCGCGCGCGAAGCGACGACGGGCTTCGCGCCGCCGAAAATCGAATTCGCCCAGAAGGACGGCGAAGCCGTGTTGACCGCCGGTCTGTTCCGTTTGACGCTGACATGGGCGCCGTTGCGCCTGGCCGTCGCGCAATGGAAAGACGGCGCCTGGCGCGAATGGTTCGCCGATCGCGCGACCGGCGGCTTCGTGCGCGAAGATCACGGCCGCAAGGTCCGGCATTTCCAGATCCGCAACGCGGGTGACCGGCATTACGGCCTGGGCGATAAATCGGGCCCGGTCGATCGTACCGGGCGGCGCTATCGCGTGTTGCAGCTCGATGCGCTGGGCTACGACGCCGAGATTGGCGATCCGCTTTACAAGCACATTCCCTATATGGCCGTGCAGTCGAACGGTGTCGCCGGCGGCATGTTCTATGACAGCCTCGCCCCGTCGGTGTTCGATATCGGCGCCGAGCGGTCGAATTATCACGGCATCTATCGCTACGTGGAAGTCGAGGAGCCGGGCCTGGATCTTTGGCTGATCGCAGGCCCGGATATCGGCGCCGTCACGCGGCGTTTCACGATGCTGACCGGCCGTCCCGCGTTGCCGCCGCGCTGGAGCTTCGGTTTCGCCTTCACGACGATGCATCACGCGGACGACGCGAACGGGCAGAAGATCATCGCGGATTTCGCGGATCGTTGCCGAAAGGAAAAGATCGCGATCAGCGCGATCCATTTCGGTTCGGGCTATTCCAGCCGCGGCAAGCGGCGCTACGTGTTCACGTGGAACAAGGACAAGTTCCCCGATCCCAAAGGCTTGCTCGCCAAACTGCGCGAGATGGGCTTCCCCACGATCGCCAATCTGAAGCCCGTGCTGATCGACGACCATCCCGACTATGCCGAAGTCGCCAAGGCGGGCGGCTTCATCAAGGCAAGCGACGGCAAGCCGGTCGTCGAACAATTCTGGGACGGCATGGGTTCCTATCTCGACTTCACCAATGCCGAGACGGTCGGCTGGTGGCAGCGCCGCTTCGAGAAGCAGGTTCTCGATTACGGCTTCACATCGGGCTGGAACGACAACAACGAATACGAAGTCGGCCGCGAGGATTCGATCGCAACCGGTTTCGGCAAGGCGCTCGACGCGACGTCGATCCGCCCGCTGCACGCGCTGCTGATGACGCGCGCGACCTTCGACGCGACGCAAAGCCGCGATCCCGATCTGCGCCCCTTCACCATCACGCGCGCGGGCCCGGCCGGCATCCAGCGCTATGGCGAGACTTGGACCGGCGACAATTCGACGTCGTGGCATACGCTCAAATGGAATCTGCGCAACGCGCTGTCGCTGGCGCTGAGCGGCCAGTCGAATGTCGGCCACGATATCGGCGGCTTCACCGGCCCGCGCCCCAATCCCGAATTGCTGTGCCGCTTCGTCGAGATGATGGCGCTGCATCCGCGCGCGGTGATGAATTCCTGGAAGCCGGACGTCGCCCCCGATTGGACGGCCGCGACCGTGCCGTGGCTCTACCCCGAAATCCTGCCGCAAATCCGCGCGGCGTTGGATCTGCGCACGAGCTTCCTGCCGGTGATCTACACCCTGGCGCATGATTATCACGCGACCGGCGAGGCGATGATCCGGCCGCTGTTCCAGGAATTCCCGGACGACGATGCGGCTTACGCGGATCAGGACGCGATGATGCTGGGGCGGGATGTCTTGTTCTCCCCCGTCGTCACCGAAGGCGCCACGACCAAGACGCAGTATCTGCCCAAAGGCCCGGCGGGCTGGATCGATTATCGCACCGGCCAGTTCCATGCGGCCGGTGCGACCGCGACGGTCGAAGCACCCTGGGGCCACCCGCCGATCTTCATCCGCGCGGGTGCCGCTTTGGTGCTCGCCGCATCGACGCCCGACGTGAAGCCGCATGATGCGCCGGCACGGCGCCTCTATCTCGCGCTACCGCCCGGTTCAGGCAAATCCGCCTGCCGGCATTTCGAAGACGACGGCGTGACCTGGGGCTTGCGGCGCGGGGCGGCGATGGATCTTTCCATCGCCGTGGAATGGACCGCGACGAAAGTCGATATCCGCCTGACCGCGAAAGGCTGGCCCGCCGGCAAAGCCAACGATTGGCGCGTCGACGGTGCGGGCGACCGCAAGGTCAATCTGACGATCGCCGGCTAACGCTGCGGATATTCGCCCCGGATCGCATCGGCGAGGAGCTGCACCGCCGGTTTGCGCCGCCCCGCTTTCGATATCGCGAGGTGGAAATAGATCCACAATTCCGGATCGACGATGCGGCGTACGGCAAGATCCAGCCCGTCGGCGCCGACCAGCAAGCCCATCGGCACGATCGCGGCCCCCACCCCTTGCGCGATGATCGGGCGCACGGCGACGAAATCGTCGATCTCGGCATAGATGTCGAGACCGACGCCGCGCTCGCGCGCCGCCGCACGCACGATGCGACCCAGCGCGTTTTGCGGGCTGTGCACGAACATCGGATACTCGGCCGCGCGCGCGAAGGTGACCGTCTCGCTTTTCTCCTTCGGGTCGGGCGCCGTCACCAAATAAAGCGGTGCACGCCCCAAATTCTCGGCGAAGCTGCCCGAGGCTGGGCGCTCCGAATTCATCACGCCGATATCGATCGCTTCGTTGGCGACCCAATCGATGATCTGCGAACTCGACCCGCCGCGCGCATGCATCTCCACTTTCGGATAGGCGCGCGTGAAGGCCGCGATGATCTTCGGCCCGTACGGAATGGACACCGTGCCGGTCCAGCCAAGCCGAATCGCGCCATCCTTGCCCGTGCGTTTGGCGAGGAACTTCTCCTTCGCCCGGTCGAGCCCGGCGACATGCGGCTCGATCGCGTCGTGGAAAATCTGTCCGTCGCGGGTCAGAGACACGCCGCGCCCGTCGCGGCGGAACAGCCGCGCCGATAATTCGGTTTCGAGCAGCTTCACGTCGCGGCTGAGCGAGGGCTGCGCCACGCCCAAGCGATTTGCCGCACCCAGGATGCTGCCGGCCTCCGCGATCGCCAAAAAATGCTTGAGTTGCCGCAGGTTCATCGCGAGTTTCCGCGCCGCCGGATATATAATTTTTATATATCTGAATTCGCCTTCCGCGTCTAGTTGGGGGCGCTGCCGGTCCATATTGTCGCGGAATCGAAAATGGCTCGCGCGAGTCCAAGCGCAGCCGATGTCTTGGGAGGAACCAGACGAATGTTTCGCAAAAAAGCGATCGCTTCGGCGCTGCTGCTGGGCTTGGCCTTCGCCCTGCCCGCCCAGGCGCAAAGCGTGCTGCGCGTGAAAGGCGACGGCGACATCAAGCAGCTCGACGCGCTGTTCACGACCGCCTATCCGACGCGCGACATGGCGTATCTGATTTTCGATACGCTGTTCTCGGTCGATGCCAATTACAAGGCGCAGCCGCAGATGGTCGACAAGTGGTCCGTCTCCGACGACCGCAAGACCTATACGTTCACCCTGCGCTCCGGCCTCAAATTCCACGACGGCACGCCGGTCACGTCGGCCGACGCGATCGCCTCGATCGATCGCTGGCTGCAACGCGACAGTCTGGGGGCCGAGATCGCCAAACGCCGCGACTCCCTCGCGGCCGTCGACTCTTCGACGTTCAAGCTCGTACTGAAGGAACCGTTCGATCGCGTGATCGAAGGCTTCGGGCGCATGACCGCCTATCCGTTGTTCGTCATGCCGGCACGCCTCGCCAAAACGCCGCCGACGGAGGAGATCCGCGAATTCGTCGGCTCCGGCCCGTTCAAGCTAGCGGCATCGGAATGGGTGCCGGGCGTGCAACTCGTGCTGACCAAGAACGCGGATTACGTGCCGCGCAGCGAAGCGCCCTCGGCGCTGGCCGGCGGCAAGATCCCGAAGGTCGATCGTATCGAACGCATCACATTCCGCGACGACATGAGCGCGGTGAACGCGCTGTTGGCGGGCGAACTCGATTACGTCAGCGCCGTGCCGCCGGAATTGCTAACCGTGCTGCAAGCCGATCCGGACATCCAATGGGCGAAGGCGCCGGTCCTGGGCAAGAATTTCCAGGTCATCATCAACCACACCCAGCCGCCCTTCAACGACGTGCGGATGCGCCAGGCGATCCAGTATCTGGTCAATCAGCAGGACATGATGACCGCGATCTTCGGCGCGCGCAAAGATCTCTATGAAATCTGCGGCGCGTTGTTCATGTGCGGCGGCCCCTATGCGACCGACATCGGCAGCGAACGCTTCCTCAACCCGTCGGTCGATAAAGCGAAGGAGTTGATCAAGGCCGCCGGTTATGACGGCACGCCGATCGTCTATCTCCATCCGATGGACGGCAAGATTCAGCGCGACGGCGGCACGATCCTGGTCGCCGCGATGCGTAAAGCCGGTCTGGTCGTCGAAGACGTGCAGATGGATACGGCGACGATGTTCACGCGCCGCACCAACAAGGGCACGCCCAAGGAAGGCGGCTGGAACGTGTTCATGACCGGCTTCGCGGGCGACGCGTTGATGGACCCGCTGACCAACCCGTTCATGACGGGCGCTTGCGAAAAAGCGTGGATCGGCTGGCCCTGCGACACCGAGATGCAGAAGCTGTGGCAGGATTTCCTGCTGGCGGGCAACGACGCCCAGCGGCGCGAAATCGCGGTCAAGCTGCAAGCCAAGGCGAACGAGATCGTCACCTATATCCCGATCGGCCAGTACAACGACATCTCCGCCTGGCGCAAGAACGTGTCGGGCATGGTGCCGGGCCCGATCCTGACGCTGTGGAACGTCCAGAAGACCCGCTAAGTTCGGCGGGTATTTCCGGACACGAGGACTGATTGGTGGCGCGTTTTCTGCTCTGGCGTTTGTTGTCGACGGTACCGGTCATGTTGACCGTGCTGGTGGTGATCTTCCTGCTGCTGCATATCGGGCCGGGAGATCCCGCCGCCACTTTGGCGGGCGACAACGCGACGCCGGAGCAGATCGCGGGCATCCGCGCGCGGCTCCATCTCGACCAGCCGCTGATCGTCCAGTTCGCGATCTATCTGCGCCAGGTCCTGTCCTTCGATCTCGGCGTTTCCGTCTTCTCCAACCGGCCGGTCACGACGCTGATCCTGCAGCGCGCCGAACCGACCTTGATGCTGGCGCTGACGACGACCCTGCTGTCGGTCATCGTCGCCGTTCCCGCCGGCATCTACGCCGCCAAGCGCGTCGGCCGCTTCGGCGACTATGTCGTCATGGGCTTCTCCGCCCTCGCCTTTTCCGTGCCCGTCTTCGTGCTCGGCTATCTGCTGATGCAAAGTTTCGCGATTTCGCTGCGCTGGCTGCCGGTTCAGGGCTATCGCCCGCTCTCGGCCGGTTTGATGGCGTGCCTCACCAGCCTCACGCTCCCCACGCTGGCGCTGACCTGCCTGTTCGCCGCCTTGGTCGCGCGCATCACCCGCGCCACGATGCTGGACGTGCTGGCGCAGGATTACATCCGCACGGCGCGCGCCAAAGGGGCCGGCCGCTTTCGGATTCTGATCGTCCATGCGCTCAAAAACATCGGCGTGCCGGTCGTCACCGTCGTCGGCACGTCCTTCGCGGCTTTGCTCGGCGGCGTGGTCGTCACCGAAAGCGTGTTCAACATCCCCGGTGCCGGCCGCTTGACGGTCGAAGCGATCCTGACGCGCGACTACCCCGTCGTGCAGGGCGTGATGCTCGTCTTCGCCGTCATCCTGGTCGGCGTCAATCTGCTGGTCGATTTGAGCTACACGCTGTTCGATCCGCGTATCCGCCATGGCGGGTCGCGATGAAACGCGGCCTTTCCTTCCCCATGGTGTTCGGCGGCACCGTCATCGCCGCCACGCTGCTTTGCGCCCTGCTCGCCCCGCTGATCCTGGGCTATAGCGACGATATCGTGATGACGCGCTCCATGCGCGCCCCCGGTGCGGAATATTGGTTCGGGACCGACAATCTGGGCCGCGACATCTTCGTGCGCACGCTGTCGGGAGCGCGCAACTCGGTCATCGTCGGCATCGGCGTCGCGGGCTTGACGCTGCTGATCGGCACGGCATTCGGCCTGCTCGCCGGTTATTTCAACCGGCTCGACGGCGCCATCATGCGAACGATGGATGGGTTGATGGCGATTCCCGGCGTGTTGCTGGCGATCGCATTGGCCGCGATCCTCGGCAGCGGACTTTACACCGTCGTCATCGCGATCGCCGCCCCCGAAATCCCGCGTACCGCGCGCCTCGTGCGCTCGGTCGTGCTGACGATCCGCGAAATGCCCTTCGTCGCCGCCGCGATTTCGGTCGGCTCCAGCACACCCAAAATCCTGCTGCGCCATATCCTGCCCAACGCGATGCCCGCGTTGATGGTCCAGGCGACGTTCGTTTGCGCCTCCGCCATCCTGACCGAGGCGGTATTGAGTTTCTTAGGCGTGGGCACCTCGCCCGATATCCCCAGCTGGGGCAACGTCATGGCGGGCGGGCGGCAATTCTTCCGCGTGGCGCCGTGGGTCATTCTGTTCCCCGGCATTTTCCTGTCGATCTTCGTGCTGGCGATCAATCTGTTCGGCGACGCGCTGCGCGAACGCGGCGATCCGATGCTGGCGGGGCGGCGCGCATGAGCGCCCCGCTTCTGGAAGTGCGCGACCTGCGCGTCGCAATGAACAACGGCCGCACGCAAGTGCTGCGCGGCGTCGATTTCGATTTGGCCGAAAGCCGCACGCTGTGCCTGGTCGGGGAGTCCGGCTCGGGCAAAAGCGTCACCGCCGCCGCGTTGATGGATCTGTTGCCGGCGCATGCGCGCATCGATGCCACGACGATGAATCTCGGCGGCCGCCCCCTCGCCGGCATGCGCCGCACCGAGCGCGATATGGCGATGATCTTTCAGGACCCGATGACCTCGCTCAATCCGGTCCTGACGATCGGCTATCAGCTGCGCGAGGCGCTGCTGCTCAAAGAAAAGGTCTCGAACGACGCCGCGCATGCGCGCGTGATGGACGTGATGCGCCAAGTCCGCATTCCCGATCCCGCGACGCGGCTTGCCGCCTATCCGCATCAGCTTTCCGGCGGCATGCGCCAGCGCGTGATGATCGCGATGGCCTTGATCCGCCGCCCGCGTTTGCTGATCGCCGACGAGCCGACGACCGCGCTGGACGTGACCGTACAAGCGCAGATTCTATGGCTGTTGCAGGAATTGCAGCGCGAGACGGGCACGGCGATCCTGTTCATCACCCATGATCTGGGCGTGGTCGCCGAAATCGCGCATGACGTCGCGGTGATGTATGCGGGGCGCATCGTCGAGCGCGGGCCCGTCGGCGAAATCTTCCGCGATCCGGCACACCCCTACACGGCGGGCTTGATGGCCGCCACACTCGACCATCGCGCGGCCGGCGAAGGTCCCCGCGAACGCTTGGTCGAATTGCCCGGCACGGTGCCGGTCGCGGGCGAAGCGATCCCGGGCTGCGCCTTCGCCCCGCGTTGCGCTTATTCGCGCGAAACCTGCGCGAACACGCCGCCCGAATGGCGCCGCCTCACGCGCGCACATGGCGCAGCCTGCCCCTATTTCCGCGCGCCCCAAATGGCCGGGAGCGCCGCACGATGACCGCGCCCGTGCTCGAAGCGGAGAATATCGTCCGCCACTTTCCGTCGGGTACGTCGACCGTGCATGCCGTCAACGGCGTGTCGCTGTCGTTGAATGCGGGCGAGGTCCTTGCGGTCGTCGGCGAAAGCGGCTGCGGAAAATCCACACTCGGCCGCATCCTCGTGGCGCTCGATCGGCCGACGCGCGGCGCCGTTCGAATGAATGGCAATGACCTGTCGGCGTTGACGGGCACGGCCTTGCGCAAGAGCCGTGCCGGCTTCCAGATGATCTTCCAGGATCCCGGCACGTCGCTCAATCCACGCTGGACGATCGGCCAGTCGCTGCGCGAACCGCTGGAGAATTTCGCCATCGGCACGCGCGCCGACCGGGCCGGACGCGTGAACGACCTTTTGGCGCGCGTCGGCTTGCGGCTGGAATTCGCGGAACGCTATCCGCACGAGCTTTCCGGCGGGCAAAAGCAGCGTGTCGCCATCGCGCGCGCCCTCGCCGGCAATCCGCGTTTGCTGGTGGCAGACGAACCCGTCTCCGCGCTCGACGTTTCGGTACGTGCCCAGATCATCAATCTGCTATCCGATCTGATCGCGTCGGGCGAATTGGCTCTCGTCTTCATCTCCCACGATATCGGCGTCGTCGCGCATATCAGCACGCGCATCGCGGTCATGTATTTGGGCCGCATCGTCGAGATGGGGCCAACGGCGGACGTGCTGCGCAGCCCCCGCCATCCCTATACGCGCGGATTGCTCGACGCCGTGCCTGTGCCCGATCCCGAACAGCGCCGCACGCGCACGCCGCTGACCGGCGATCCGCCCAGCCCCATCGACCTGCCGCCGGGCTGCGCCTTCGTCGCGCGCTGCCCGCACGCGATCGATGCGTGCCGCCAAGCCGTTCCCGAATTGCGCGCCGTCTCGCCGGCGCGTTCCGTCGCCTGTCTCCGCAGCGAAGAGATCTCGACCGATGAACTATGACAAGATCGTCCAGTATCCGCTCGACGTCGAACGCTCGGATTGGACCACCCAGCATTGGGAAGACGACGTTCTCGCCGTCATCAAGCAAGCGCGCCGGCGCCGCTTCCAAGGACGGCCGATCGTGTTCTTCGGCTCGTCGTCGTTCCGCTACTGGATGCGGATGACCGAAGATTTGGGTCGGCTCGACGTGCTCAATCTCGGCTTCGGCGGCGGCACGGTCGAAAGCGCGCTGCGCTATTTCAACCGTCTGTTCGACGGCATCGATCCCGCCAAGATCGTGCTGTATTTCGGCGAGAACGACGTGGCGAATGACGGGCTGACCGCGGCCCAGATCATGACCGGCATGGGCCAGCTCGCGAAACGGATCGAGGAACGCTACGGCGAAGTACCGCTCTATTACGTGTCGATCAAGCACAGCCCGAAGCGCTGGCTCTACGGCGAGGAATTCGACCGCTTGAACGAAGCGTTGCGCGAGGACGCCGCGCGCGCCAACAACCGGCACTATCTCGACCTCACCACATGCCTAATCGGGCCGAACGGACGGCCGATCGGGCGCTACTACGCCGACGACCAGATCCATCTCAACGCCACCGGCTACAATGTGTGGCGCGAGAAGTTGGAAGCGACTGGCGAACTCTGGCGCTGACGTTCACGCCGCGAGGCTTGGCACCTTCAACTCGCCGACCGTGCCGTCGATATGGAGCTTGGCGCCGGTGAGCGCTTGGAGTTCGTCGAGCGTCATGCCCGCGAGCTTTTCGCGCAGCACGAATTTTCCGCCGTCGATGTCGATGACCGCGAGGCTCGTATAGACGCGCGTGACGCAGCCCACACCGGTCAGCGGCAGCGTGCAGCGTTCGACGAGCTTGGGCCTGCCGTCCTTGGTCACATGCTCGGTGATCACCGCCACGCGCTTGGCGCCGTGCACGAGGTCCATCGCCCCGCCGACGGCCGGCACGCCCTTGGGCCCCGTGCTCCAATTCGCCAGATCGCCGCTTTGCGCCACTTGATAGGCGCCGAGGATCGCGACATCCAAATGCCCGCCGCGCACCATCGCGAAGCTGGTCGCGTGGTCGAAAAAGGCCGAGCCCGGCTTCAACGTCACGGCCTTTTTGCCGGCATTGATCAGATCCCAGTCTTCCTCGCCCGCTTTGGGTGCCGGCCCGAAATCCAGAATGCCGTTCTCGGTGTGGAAGATCGCTTGGCGCCCCGGCGGCTGATACTGCGCGACCATCTCCGGGAAGCCGATGCCGAGATTGACGTAAGCGCCGTCCTGGATGTCCTGCGCCGCGCGCCAGGCGATCTGGGCGTTGGAAAGCTTTTCGGCGGTCATGGGTAGCGCGCCCCCGCGCGGTTCAAATCTTCTTCCTGCGCCGGGTTCGGCACTTCGACGATCTTCTGGACGAAGATGCCGGGCGTGACGACGCTTTCGGGCGCGATCCCGCCGGGTTCGACCAGCTTCGAGACCTGCACGATCGCTGTGGCCGACGCCATGCACATCAGCGGGCCGAAATTGCGGGCCGCCGCCCGATAGGTGAGATTGCCGTGCGTGTCACCGATCTCGGCCTTCACCAACGCGAAATCCGCTTTCAGCCAGCGTTCCTGCACGTAAGGCCGGCCGTCGAACTCGGCGACCGGCTTGCCCTTGGCGAGATCGGTGCCGTAGCTGGTCGGCGTATAGAATGCCGGAATCCCCGCCCCGCCCGCGCGAATGCGCTCGGCGAGCGTGCCTTGCGGCACCAATTCCAGCTCGATCTTGCCGGCAAGGTAACGCTCGGTGAACACGACCGGATCGGCCGAGCGCGGAAAGGAGCAGATGAGCTTCGCCACGCATCCCGCTTCGATCAACGCGGCGAGGCCGACATGGCCGTTCCCCGCGTTGTTGTTGACGACGGTGAGGCCCTTGGGCCCCTTGTCGATCAGCGCGTGGATCAGCTCGATCGGCGAGCCCGAGCCGCCGAACCCGCCGATCATCACCGATGCGCCGTCGCCGATCACCGAGACGGCGTCGGCCAGGCTTGCGATTGTCTTGTTCAAGGCCGGGGGGCTCCTTGCCGGTCAGATGTCGAAGAAGACGGTTTCGCCGTCGCCTTGCAGAACGATATCGAAACGATAGACCGTCTTGCCGCTCTCCGACGCACGCGCGCCGATCAGCGTCGCCGCCAAAGCGGGATCGCCCACGGCCTTCAACGTGGGGTCGGCGGCGTTGGAATCCTTCTCGTCCGCGAAATACATCCGCGTGTGGAGATGGATGTTGAGGCCGCGCGCGAAGATCAGCAGCGTGACGAACGGCGCATCCGGCGCGCCCGCGACCTTGCCGGGCTTCACCGTTTCGAAACGATAAAGACCGGTTTTGAAATCGGTCGCCGCACGTCCCCAGAAACCCGGCAGCTTGCCTTTGCTGTCGGCCTGCCAGAGTTCCAGCACCGCATCGGTCACCAGCGTGCCCGCACCATCGCGCACCGTGCCTTCGATGAAGATGCGCTCGCCCGCCGCATTGGCCGGGGCGGCGACGTCGAGCTTTTCCTGCGTGCGGACGTTCAAGCCCGCGACCGACGGCAGCGTGCCGATATGCACGTAGGGGCCGGCGGTCTGCGACGGGGTTTCGTTCAACGGTTCGATCGTCATGTCAGTTCCCCTCCGGCCGGTTTTCGAAGAAGGTCGAACGGCGGCCGCGCAGCACGATGTCGAAACGATAGGTCAGATGGTCGTACGGCCCCTGGTTTTCGAGATCGAGTTTCGCGACCAGCATATCGATCGCCGCGGGGTCCGCGATCGTATTGACGATCGGGCATTTGGCGATCAGCGGGTCGCCCTCGAAATAGAACTGGGTGATCAGGCGCTGCGCGAAGGCCGCACCGAAGATCGAGATATGGATATGCGCCGGGCGCCAATCGGAGCCGTTGTTGCGGAACGGGTACGGGCCGGGCTTGATCGTGCGGAAGGCGTATTTGCCTTCGGCATCGGTCAACACGCGGCCGCATCCGCCGAAATTGGGATCGATCGCGGCGAGATAGCCGTCGCGCACATGGCGATAGCGCCCGCCCGCGTTCGCCTGCCAAATCTCGATCAACGCGCCGGGCACGGGGCGCGCATTCTGGTCGAGCACGCGGCCATGGACGACGATGCGCTCGCCCACCGCTTCGGCCCCCGTGCCGTAATTCAAGATCAGGTCGTGATCGAGCGGATCGAGACCCGCCGGACCGAAAACCGGGCTCGACAAATCGGCCGGCGATTGCGGCAGCGACAGCAGCGGCCGCTGCGGATTGCGCAGCACCGTCGATTTGTAGTTCGGCACGATCGATGCGGGATGCCATTTCCGGTCCCGGCGATAATATTCGGTGTTTGCCATCGTTCCCTCGCTCCCCTCCCCGTCGCGCGGACGGGTCAATGCCCGCCCAGACCGCCAACCCCGATATGCCGTTCGACGGCGTCGGTGTCGCGGCGCAGATCGTCGCATCGGCCGGACCATACGACCCGGCCGCGTTCCAGCACCAGCGCCATTTCGCCGAAATCGAAGGCGAGTTCAAGGCGCTGTTCGACCAGCAAAATCGTCATTTCCCCGGACTTGGCCAAGCGGTCGATCGCCGCCATCACCGCGTCGCAAATCACCGGCGCCAAGCCTTCCAGCGGCTCGTCCAGCAGCAACACGCGCGGCTTGCCCAAAATCGTGCGCGCCATCGACAGCATCTGCTGCTCGCCACCCGATAACTGGCCGCCGAGATTGCGTTTGCGCTGCGCCAAGCGCGGAAACAATTCGTAGGCCTCGTCGATCGCGGCGCGCGGACGGTTTTTAAGACCGGCGATCAGATTTTCCTCGACCGTCAGCGTGCGGAAGATTTCGCGGGTTTGCGGCACGAGACCGATCCCGCCCAAGGCGCGCGACGATGGGCCTTGCGCCGACACGCTTTGCCCATCAACCCGGATGTCGCCCGCGAAGCGCCGGCACAAACCCATGATCGCCGCCATCAGCGTCGATTTGCCGACACCGTTGCGCCCGAACACGCAAAGCCGCCCGCCCGCCGGCACGCTGAAGGACAAATCCTCCAGCACTTGCGAGCGCGCGTAGCCCGCCCCGAGGCCCACGATCTCAAGCGTCGCGGCTTGCATGGCCGTAGCTCCCCAGATAGGCCTCGCGCACTTTCGCATCGCGCGCCACGTCGGCGGGCGCGCCGTCGAACACAAGCTCGCCCGCGACCAGCACCGCGACGCGGCGGGCGAAGCGCATCACGAGATCCATATCGTGATCGATCATCAATACGGCGAGCGTGGGCGGCAAGCGTTCCAGCGCTTGTTCGATGCGCGGCACGTCCGACGACGCGACCCCGGCCGCCGGTTCGTCCAGCAGCAGAACCTTGGGCCGGTGCGCCAACGCGATGGCGAGTTCGACCAAACGCTGCTGGCCGTAAGCGATCTCGCCGACCTTGCGGCGCATCGTGTCGCCCAAGCCCAACGCGGCCAGGATTTCGTAGGCCTCGTCGTTGGCGGCGGAATCGCCGCCGAACCGCGCCAGGATGCGCGTCGCTTTGCCGGTGCGGCGCAGGATCGTCATCACGACATGGTCCGCCGGCGTCATGTCGGCGAACAACCGCGTGACCTGGAACGTCCGCACCAAGCCGCGCGTCACGCGCGCGACGGTGTCGAGACGCGTGATGTCCTCGCCCGCCAACGCGATGCGGCCCGCCTCGGGCGCCAAATGCCCGGTCACGAGATTGACGAACGTCGTCTTGCCGGCACCGTTGGGCCCGATGAGCGCGACGCGATCGCCTTCGGCAAGCCGCATCGATACGTCGCGATTGACGGTCAAACCGCCGAAGCTTTTGGTCACACCGGCGACGTCGAAGACGGCACTCATCGCCGCGTCTCCGATCCGCGCTTGAGATCGTCCACGATGCCCGCCAGGCCGCGCGGGGCGATCAGCACCACGCCGATCATCAGGCCGCCGATCACGGTCATCCAATGGAACGGATTGATCGCGGCGACCTTGTGCTCGACCATCATGAACGCGACCGTGCCGCCCAGCGCGCCGTAGAGCGAGCCCACGCCGCCGAGGGCCAGCATCACCAGCGCATTGGCCGACAATTCGAACGATACGCCGTCGAGCCCGACGACTTGCGTCGCCAGCATGCCCAGCGCCCCGCCCACGCCGGCGATGGCGCCGGAGATCGCGTACATGCGCAGCAGCACCGGACGGATCGCGATGCCGAGCGCTTCGACGCGCACGGGGTCTTCCTTCGCCCCCCGGCACAGCATCGCGAAGGGCGAACGCGCGACGATCGCCAAAACGGCCAGAACGAGGATCAACAGGAAGATCGCGAACAGATAGGCGCTGCGCCCCCATAGATCGAAGGCGAATATGCCGAAGATCGGGGCGGGCATCATCCCCGCCAAACCGTCGCTGCCGCCGGTATAGGCCGACGCTTTATTCGCCCCTTCCTGTACGAGTTGGACGAAAGCGATCGACAGCACAAGCTGCGGCAGACCATGCGTGCGCAGCAGCACGGCGCCCATCACGATGCCCGCGACGGCGCCCGCCCCCGCCCCGATCGATACCAGCAGGAACGGATCGGTGACGCCCGCACGCACGCAGACGATCCCGGCGGCATAGGCGCCGATCCCATACAGCGCCGCATGCCCCAGCGTCGCCACACCGCAAAAGCCGACGACCAGATCGAGCGACAGCACCAGCAATGCGATCGACACGATGCGCGTCAGCAAGGCAAGGCTGTCGGGGAACAGGAAATAGCCGGCGATGCCGCCCGCGAAGACGACGAGAATGCCGTAGGCATCGCGCTTATAGGCGGGCCAAACCCCAAGCGCCGCGTCCGACAAAGGCGGGTGACGCATCGTCATCGCGCCCGCCCCATCAAGCCGTTGGGATAGGCGAAGATCACGACGATGACGGAGAGATAAAAGAAGAAATTGCCGAAATCGGGTACGAGATAACGGCCGGTCACGTCGATCGCGCCGAGCAACAGGCAGGCGTAGAGCGAGCCGAGGATCGAGCCCGCCCCGCCGACCGAGACGACGACCAGAAAGGTCACGATATAGCGCAGCGCGTAATAGGGCTCGATCGGCAGGAACTCCGCCCCGACCGCCCCGCCGAACGCCGCCAGCGCCGTCGCGACGACGTAGCAGCCGAGGAAATAGGCGTTGGTACGCACGCCCAAGGCGCGCGCCATGTCGGGTTTCTCGATCGCCGCGCGCAGTTTGACGCCCAAAGTCGTGTATTCGATCGCGATCCACAACGCCGCGACCACGACGATGCCGCTGGCGATGACGAAGAGCCGATGCCCGGCGATGCTGCGAAAGCCGAGATCGACCGGTGTCGCCAAAATCGGCGGCAAGGGGATCGTCTTGAGCGTCGGGCCCATCAGGTAATTGACGATGCCGATGGCGGCGAAGGCGATGCCCACCGTCATCAGCACTTGCATCAATTCGGCCTTGCCGTAGATGCGCCGGTAGAGCAACGGCTCCAGCGGCAAGGCGATCAGCGTCGTGCCCAGAACCGCCAGCGCGATCCCGGCGAAATAGCCCAAGCCCATTTGCATCGTCGCGTAGGAGGCGAGATAGCCGCCGATCATCGCGAAGGCGCCATGGGCGAGATTGACCACGCGCATCAGCCCCATCATCAGCGACAAGCCGATGCAGATGATGAAGAGCGCCATCCCGTAGGCGACGGCGTCCACCGCGATGCTGAAGAACGTGATCATACTGACGCGGAATTCCCTGCGCATCGCCGGGGCGGCACCAGCCGCCCCGGCTTTACGCCGTACTTACTTCGCCAGACCGGGATCGCCTTGCTCAGGGAAGCTTTGGATCTCCTTGTTGATCCACTTGCCCGACGCGTCCTTGGCGACTTCGCGCAGATAGATCGTCTGCGTGATATGGCGCGTTTCGGGATCGATCTTCACGGGCCCGCGCGGGCTTTCCCACGCCATGCCCTTCACCGCCGCCACGGCCTTGGCCGCGTCCTGCTTGCCCGCCGTCGCCTCGATCATCTTGGCGATCACGCGCATGCCGTCATAGGCGCCCACGGCCGGGAACGACAATTGATTGACGTCGCCCAGCGCTTTGCCCGCCGCTTCGACGAAAGCGCGGTTGACGGCCGAGTCATGCGACACGGCGTAGTGGAAGCCGGTCAGCATGCCCGATGCCGCTTCGCCCAAGGCCGGCAGATCGGATTCCTGCGTCAAGTCGCCGGTCGAGAAGAAGCGAATGCCCGCCTGTCGTAGACCGGCGTCGTTGAACGCCTTCACGAAACCCAGCGTCGGCGGACCCGACGGCAGGAAGGCGAACAAGCCTTCCGCCCCCGCGGCGCGCACGCGCTGCATGATCGGGCTGAACTCGTTCGTGTTCATCGGCATGCGGATCGATTCCGCGACCTGCCCGCCCGCCGCTTCGATCGCCTTCTTGAAGGCGTTCTCGGCGTCGATGCCCGGGCCATAATCGCTGACCGCCGTGATGAATTTCTTCGTGCCGCGTTCGATCGCCGCCTTGCCGAGCGGGCTGGTCGTTTGCGCCGTGGTGAACGAGGTGCGCACGACCAGCGGCGACGAATTCATGATCGCCGAGGTCGCGGCGTTGAAGATCACCAGCGGCACGTTCGCTTGTTCGAGCAGCGGCGTGATCGCCAGCGCATCGGGCGTGAAGTAAACGCCGCCCAGATACTGCACCTTGTCGCGCACGATCAGTTCCTGCGCCAAGGCGCGGGCCTGCTGCGGATTGGCGCCGGGCAAATCGCGATACACGATCTCGATCGTGTGTCCGGCGACGGTTTTGCCGTTCTGCGCGAGATAGGCTTCGACGCCCGCCTGGAAATTCTTGCCCTGCAAGGCGAAGGGGCCGGAATACGGCCCGATGATGCCGACCTTGATCGTGTCGGCCTGGGCCGCACCCGCAGCACCCGCCGCCAGCAATGCGACCGCCGCGCCCAGGCGCTTCAGCCGCGAGACGAAATTGTTCGACATTGGGGGTTCCTCCTTATTTTGGTCGTTGGCGCCGGGCGGCCTTAGTAAGGCAGTCCGACGTAATTTTCGGCCAAAGCCGCCGCTGCGTGATTCGATTGCGCAATGTAGTCGAATTCCGCCCGTCTTACGCGGCGATCGAACGGCGTTTCCCCGGGAAACAGATGTAAAAGCCCGGTCATCCACCAGGAAAAGCGCTCGGCCTTCCACACCCGGGCCAAAGCGCGCGCCGAATAGGCGTCGAGCCCGGCCGCCGAGCGTTCCTGGTAGTGCTCGCGCAGCGCGTCGAACAGATAGCGCACGTCGCTGGCCGCGAGGTTGAGCCCCTTGGCCCCGGTCGGCGGCACGATGTGTGCTGCGTCGCCCGCCAGGAACAGACGGCCGAAGCGCATCGGCTCGGCGACGAAGCTGCGCAAGGGCGCGATGCTCTTCTCGATCGACGGGCCGGATTTGACATGTGCGGCCACATGCGCGGGCACGCGGCGGCGAAGTTCATCGAAGAACCTGTCGTCGGACCAAGCTTCGATCTTCTCGTCGAGCGGCACTTGCACGTAATAACGGCTGCGCGTGGGCGAGCGCATCGAACAGAGCGCGAAGCCGCGTTCGCCGCTGGCGTAGACGAGCTCGTGCGCCGGCGGCGGCGTGTCGACCAGCACGCCCAACCACCCGAACGGATAGACGCGCTCGAACTCCTTCAACACGCTTGCCGGCGCGGACGCGCGCGACACGCCGTGATAGCCGTCGCAGCCCGCGATGAAGTCGCAGCGTAGTTCCGTGGGCAGACCATCTTGGACGAAGGCGACGCGCGGATGCGAGCCGTCGAAATCGTGGAGCGTGACGTTCTCGGCTTCGTAGATCGTCACACCGCCCGCGCGTTTGCGCGCCTCCATCAAATCGGCGGTGACTTCCGTCTGGCCATAGACGGTGACGGCCTTGCCGCCGGTCAAGCCGGCGATGTCGATGCGGTGCGACGCTTCGTCGAAGGCGATCGAAAATCCTTCGTGGATCAAGCCGTGCTTGGCAAGGCGGTCGCCCGCCCCCGCTTCGTGCAGAAGATCGACCATGCCGCGTTCGAGCACACCCGCGCGGATGCGCGACAGCACGTAATCGGCACTGCGCCGTTCGAGAATGACGTTGTCGATACCGGCGCGCGTCAGCAATTGGCCGAGCAACAAGCCCGACGGCCCGGCCCCGATGATGGCGACCTGCGTGCGCATGCGATCCGCTTCCTCCCCGCCGCTTCGGTGCGGCATTGGGACGCATAGTGGTTGTGAATTCGCCTTGACCGCAATGGAGCATTCGATCAGCCTCTTGGACAAATCGAACATAAGGCGGCCCCATGCGCGACCAGGCGATCCCCGCGTTTTGGCTTTACGGCGAACGGCGCGACAACCGTTTCCCGGACGCGTTGCATATCGAAACGCTGGAACTGCGCAGTGCCGCCTATAACTGGCGCATCCAGCCGCATCGCCATCACGACATGTTCCAGTTCATGCTGGTCGAAAAGGGCGGCGGCGAAACGCGGGTCGACGGACGCGCCTACCCGCTGAAGCCCGGCACGGCCGTGCTGTTGCCGCCGTTGACGGTGCACGAATTCAAATTCCGCGCGGGCAGCGACGGGTTCGTCGCCAGTGCCGCGCGCAATACGATGCTGCGCTTACTGAAAAACGAACCGGCGGCGGCGGCGATCCTGTCGCAGCCTTCGGTCGCCGCGATCGCGCGCAACGATCCGGCCTTGCGCGACCTGGGCGCCATCATGCGGTCGGCGCTGGCCGAATTCGCCGGCGGCCGGGCCAACCGCGATTTCGCGCTGTCGGCTTATGCCGAGCTGATCGCGATCTGGTTCGCGCGCGCGGTGCGCCGCCATGTCGCCGGCGACGAACCGGCCCCGCCGCCGCGTGCCGATCTCGTCCGCCGGTTCATCGACATGGTCGAAGCGTCGTTCCGCACCCACAAGCCGCTGACCGACTACGCCCGCGCCCTCGGGGTTTCGACCACGCATTTGACCCGGACCTGCCGCCAAATCGTCGGCCGGTCGGCCACGCAGATCCTGCAGGAACGGGTGATGATCGAGGCGCGCCGCGACCTCGTCTACACCGCCTTGCCTATTTCCCAGATCGCCTTCCAGCTCGGCTTCGCCGACCCCGCCTATTTCTCGCGATTTTTCGCGACCCATGCCGGGGCCTCGCCGAAAACCTACCGGATGAGCGGCTAGACTCGGCGCCATCGGCTTGGAATCACGATGGATTTTCCATCTCTTCGGCGCCATTGGCCGGTCGAATTTCCTACTGCGTAACTTTAGGATAATCTTTCAAGATATTGATTTTAATCAGAACGCAGAATCCCTCTTTTTCTGCTTCTGAATTTTATCCAATATCCAATCAATGAACAGGGCGGCCATAGAACAGATCGTCGAACGGGGCGGCAGCCGGCATCGGACCGCGACCCAGTTCGTCGTCGATTGCCTGCGCGAGGCGATCGCGACCGGCGCTTTGCCCGAAGGCGAAGCGCTGGTGCAGGACGAAATCGCCGCCGCCTTGGGCGTGAGCCGCACGCCGATCCGCGAAGCCCTGCGCCTGCTCGAGGCCGAAGGCTGGATCGATTTCCTGCCCCATCGCGGCGCCGTGGTCTCGACCCTGTCGTCCGACGAAATCCGCCAGATCTTCGAGATCCGCTTCGCGCTCGAATCCCTCGCCTTGCGCCAATCGGTGCCGCAGATGGACGCCGCCGCGTTCGACCGCCTCGCCGGCATTCTGCGCGCGATGGACGGCGAAACGGAGGCAGGCGCTTGGCTCGCCTTGCACCGCGAATTCCATATGGGCCTGTATACGTACGCGAACGACCGCTTGCGCCGCTTGATCGAGGAACAGCACGATGCGGTCGAACGCTATCTGCGCATCGAATTCGTCGCGATGAACACCGCCGACGACGACAGCGCCGAACACAACGCGATCCTGGCCGCGTGCCGCAACGGCGATATCGACGCGGCGATCCGCCTGTTCGAACCGCATATCGTGGGCGGCGGGGCCGATCTCGCGGAAGCGCTCGACCGGCGCCGGAAAGGAATGGCGGCATGAGCCTCGACGTCGCCCGCTTGCGCGCCGACACGCCCGGCACGGCCGATCTGATCCATTTCAACAACGCGGGCTGCGCCTTGCCGGCGCGCGCAGTCGTCGACGCGATGACGGATTACCTGCGCCTGGAGATGGAGATCGGCGGCTACGAAACCGCCGCGCGCATGAAGACGCAGCTCGATCGTCCCTACGCGGCCCTCGCCGAATTGCTGAACGCGAATGTCGACGAAATCGCCATTTTGGAGAACGCGACGCGCGCCTGGGACATGGCGTTCTACGCCGTGCGGATGGCGCCGGGCGACCGGGTGCTGACGACGCGCACCGAGTATTGCAGCAACTACATCGCCTTCCTGCAGCGCGCCAAGCGCGACGGGATCGAGATCGACGTGGCGCCGAGCCTCGACAATGGCGATGTCGATCTCGCCGCGTTCGAAAAGATGATCGGCCCACGTACCAAGCTGATCGCGCTCACCCATGTCGCGACCAGCGGCGGCTTGGTCAATCCCGCCGCCGCGATCGGCGCCATCGCCAAGCGCGCGAACGTGCCCTATCTGCTCGACGCCTGCCAATCGGTCGGCCAAATGGCGATCGATGTCGACGCGATCGGCTGCGACATGCTGTCGGCGACGGCGCGCAAATTCCTGCGGGGCCCCCGCGGCATCGGCTTTCTTTACGTGCGCCGCTCGATCCTCGATCGGCTCGATCCGCCCTTCCTCGACGATTTCGCGGCCGATTGGTACGCGGACGGCGATTACCGGCTGCGCGCCGATGCGCGCCGCTTCGAAACGCCCGAATGCAGCTTCGCCGCGAAGGTCGGCTTCGGCGTGGCGCTCGACTATGCGCTCGCACTGCCGATGGCGGAAATCGAAGCGCGCGTTGCCGCACTCGCGGCCGCATTGCGCACGCGCCTTGCCGCTGTTCCGGGTGTGGCGATCCAAGATCGCGGCACGCGGCGCTGCGGCATCGTCACCTTCACCAAGGCGGGCATCCCCGCCCCCGCCCTCAAAGCCAAGCTCGCCGAGCGCAAGATCAACGTCACCGTTTCGGTCGCGGAGGCGACGCGCCTCGATCTGATCCCGCGCGGCATCGACAAAATGATCCGCGCCTCGGTCCACTACTACAACACAGAAGACGAGATCGCGCGTTTCGCCGAAGCGGTCGAGGCTTTGGCGCTGGAGGATGCGCGATGACCGATGCCGCCGCCCTACGCGCCCTGATGACGACGTCGCCGTTCCACGATTTCCTCGGGCTCGAATTGCTCGAGCTCGATCCGTCGGGCCCGTCGGTGACGCTCGGCGCCAAATGGCGGCCGGGTTTCGAACGCGGCCACGGCTCCAAGCAATGGCATGGCGGCGTGCTCGCCGCGGTGATCGACGTCGCCGGCGCCTATGCCGCCTTCGCCATGACCGGGCGCGGCCTGCCGACGGTCGATCTGCGCATCGACTATATGCGCCCCGCGATCGATACCGATCTGCGCGCCGAAGCGAAGGCCCTGCGCACCGGCCGCACGCTCGGTACGGTCGATATCGTGCTGCGCGACAAGACCGGCGCCATCGTCGCCGCCGGGCGCGGCACTTACTTCACGCAAACGGTGTCCGCATGACCGTCCATCTCGACCATATTCTGTGGGGTACGCCCAATCTCGCCGCCGGCGAGAAGCTGTTCGAGCAACTTTCGGGCGTCAAACCCGGCAAGGGCGGCATCCATGACGGCTTCGGCACGCGCAATTCGCTGCTGTCGCTGGGCGAAAATCTGTTCTTTGAGATTATCGCGCCCGATCCCGCACAAAATTTGAACGGCAATCGCGGCGGCCGTCTGGCAAAACTCGCCGGGCCCGGCCTCACGGCACTCAGCGTGCGCTCGGACGATTTGCCCACGATGGAAGCGGCGGCGAAGAAACTGGGCCTTCCCGTGCGCGGGCCCATTCCCGGCGGGCGCACGCGGACCGACGGCGTGCGGCTCAATTGGGAAATCCTCTATTTCGGCGAGGGCCAAGATTCGGACATGATCCCCTTCGCGATCGATTGGAAAGGCTCGCCGCATCCCGCGAGCACCACGCCGGGCGGCATCGGTTTCAAGTCCGTCGTCGCCTTGCATCCGGATAGCGAACGCCTGTCGGCGATCTACAAGGCGCTCGGCATCCCCGTGCCCGTGCTGCGCGGCGATCGCGCCGGTTTCCAAGCCGTGCTGACGACCCCGCGCGGCGACATCACCCTAACGACGGCGGCCTGACCCATGCGCGCAGTCGTCATCCACGATCATGGCGGGATCGACCGGCTGATCTATACGCCGGATTATCGCGATCCGCCGTTTGGCGACGGCGACGTGCTGGTGCGCGTGCGCGCCTGCACGCTGAATTATCACGACGTATTCACGCGGCGCGGCATGCCGGGGATCAAAATTCCGCTGCCGCTGATCATGGGCATCGACGCGGCGGGCGATATCGCCAAGGTCGGACCGGGCGTGACCGGCTTCAAGCCCGGCGACCGCGTATTGATCGATCCGATCAATCGCGTCGAACGCGGCTTCATGGGCGAAACCTTCGATGGCGGTTTGGCCGAACTGGTCCGTGTGCCCGCCCATATGTGCATCCCCCTGCCCGCGTCGATCGGCTATGCCGAGGCGGCGGCGTTGCCCACCGCCTATGGCACCGCGCATCGCATGATTCTGGATCGCGGCAAGCTGAAGGCGGGCGAGACGATCCTGATTTTGGGGGCTTCGGGCGGTGTCGGCACATGCTGCGTGCAACTCGCCAAGCGCGCGGGCGCCAAAGTCGTCGTCGCCGCGTCGAGCCAGGACAAGCTCGATCGCCTGAAGGCGCTGGGCGCCGATATCGGCATCGATTACGCGACGCAGGATTTCGTCGCCGAATGCCATCGCCAATTCGGGCGCGCGCGCGTGTCCAAAAAGGACGAAGGCGGGATCGACGTCGTGGTGAATTTCACCGGCGGCGATACCTGGACGAAGGCGCTGCGCACCTTGCGCCGCGACGGGCGCATGCTGACCTGCGGCGCCACGGCCGGTTACGATCCGAAGGAAGATATTCGCTACATCTGGACGTTCGAGCTCAACATCGTCGGCTCCAACGGCTGGTCGCGCGAGGACGTGACCGCCCTGCTCGCCATGCTGGGCGAAGGCACGCTCGAGCCCGTTTTGCACCCCGAGAGATTCCCGCTGGAACGCGCAGCCGACGCGATGCGCGTGCTGGAGGAACGCAAGAGCTTCGGCAAAGTGGTGATCGAACCATGACCGCAACGCTTGCGCGCATTGACCGACTTTCGCGTCCGGTCCAATCTTTGCTTTCAACCGTATTCATCTTCATCCGGGCGTCCCACGCCCCTAAAAACGGAGAGCCGCGATGAGAGTCCTCGCCAAAGCCTTCGCCGGGTTCCTCATGCTCGCGGCGGTCGCCACCGCCGCCGACGCGAAGACCCTGCGCATCAACGTGACCGGCGATCCCGCGATGCTGGATCCGATCACGTATTCGGAACTCGTGGCCGGGCGCGTTTTGCGCAACGTCTACGAAGGCTTCACCGACTTCACGCCGGACGGAAAGATCGTCAACGTGCTGGCGGAATCCTGGACCGCCCTGCCGGGCGAGCACGGTTTCCGCTTCAATCTGCGTAAGAACGTGACGTTCCATTCGGGCCGCGCCTTCACCGCGAAGGACGTGAAGTACACGCTCGAGCAGCTCGCGGCACCCGACACGAAAGCGGGCATCGGGGCGGGCTACGTCTCCAAGATCGTCGGCATCGACGACGTGAAGGGCGGCAAGACCAAGGATCTGTCGGGCGTCAAAATCGTCGACGACCACACGATTGAAATCCGCTTCACCAAGCCCGACGTTCTGTTCCCGATCTATCCGATCTGGTTCATGGATTCGGGCATCGTCGCCGACAAGGGTGCCGATTGGGTGCGCACGGTTTCGGCCGGTACGGGTCCGTTCCAGTTCAAGGAATGGCGCCGCGGCGCGTTCGTCGAGATCGAAGCCAACAAGAACTATTGGGGCAACAAGGCGAAGATCGACGCCCTGCGCTTCCTGGTGATCCCCAACGGCGACACCGCGCTGGCTCAATACGAAGCCGGCGAGCTCGACGTGCTCGACGTGCAGGAAAGCACCGTGCGCCGCGTGATGCGCGACACGAGCAAGGATAAGGAACGCCAAGTCGTGCCGCGCGCGCAGTCGCGCTTCCTCGCCATGAACCCGCTGGTCTACGCGCCGTTCAAGGACAAGCGCGTGCGCGAAGCGATCTCGCTCACCATCAACCGCGACGGCATGATCCGCGGCTTCTACGACAACGCGGCCTTCCAGCTGCACGGCATCACCACGCCGGGCGTGGCGGGCTATTTCAACGATCTGCCCAAGCCCAAATACGATCCGGAAGCCGCGAAGAAGCTGCTGGCCGAAGCCGGCTATCCGGGCGGCAAGGGCCTGCCGCCGATCGACATCTCGTCGACCGCCGTGTTCAAGGACGAGCTGACCTACTACGCCAACGAGCTGAACCGCACGCTGGGCATGCAGGTCAACGTCAACGTCGTCGAGCGCGCCACGTTCATCCGCGCGATGAATGCGGGCGAAGTCGCGTTCTTCCCCTGGGGCTGGACCTCGGGCTATCCGGACGCGCTCTATTATCTCGATCAAATGTGGCACTCGAAGAGCCCGTATAACCGCGGACGCTGGTTCAACGCGAAATACGACGCGTTGATCGACGAAGCCACGGGCACGGTCGACGATGCCAAGCGCTTCCAGCTCTATCGTCAGGCGGAGATGGTCTACATCGAAGATTTCGGTGCGGCACCGTTGCCGATGGTCGCCGCGATCGCGTTGGTCAAGCCGAACGTCACGAATGCGCGTGCGACGCCGTTCGGCTTCGATCGCTTCGTGTTCGCCGAGATCAAGTAAGGTTAGGGAAAGGGGCCGGCCAATATGCTGCGTTTCGTCGCATGGCGTTTGGCCGGCCTCGTTCCCGTTCTCGGGATCGTTTTGGCGGCGACGTTCCTCGCCACCTATGCCCTGCCGGGCGATCCCGTTCTGGTGATGCTCAGCGACCACTCGTCGAATGTCGAGATGGCGAACCGCCTGCGGGCGGAATACGGGCTCGACCAGCCGCTGTGGAAGCAGTTCTTCAATTACATCTCCGGCGTCGCGGTCGGCGATTTCGGCATGTCCTACCGCTACGTGCGTATCCCGGTCGTCGAGGTTCTGTCCGACGGGATCAAGATCAGCCCGATCCTCGCCCTCGCCGCTTTGGCCGCCGCCGCCGCGATCGGCATCGGGGCGGGTATCCTCGCCGCGATCAAGCGCAATTCGGGAATCGATACCGCGATCATCCTAATCCTGGTCGCCGGTCTGTCGATCCCCAACTTCGCCTTCGCGACCTTCTTCGTCTATCTCTTCTCGATCAAGATGGGCGCCTTGCCGGTCGCCGGCTGGGGCCGCATCGATCAGGCGATCCTGCCCGTCGCGATCCTCGCCATCCCCTCCGCCGCCTATATCGCGCGCCTTACCCGCACCTTCATGCTGGAAGTGCTGGGCCAGGATTACATCCGCACGGCGCGCGCCAAGGGCCTCGCCGAGCGCGTGGTGATCGCGCGCCATGCGCTGCGCAATATTTTGGTGCCGCTGCTCACGTCGATGGGCATCATTTTCGGCGGGCTCATCAGCGGCACGTTCGTCGTCGAGACGATTTTCAACATTCCCGGCCTTGGGCGGCTCGCGATCGATTCCGTTTTCGCGCGCGACTATCCCGTCGCGATGGCGATCGTGATGTTGTTCACCGCCTTCTTCGTGCTGATCAATCTCGCCGTCGACGTCGCCTACGCGATCATCGATCCCCGCATCCGCCAGCGCATGGGGGTGAAATGACCGCCGCAACGAACGCGACCCAATACCCGCTCGACGGCTGGCGCTTGGTGCTGCGCCGCCTCGCGCGCCAGCGCAACGTGCTGATCGGCGGCGCGATCGTGTTGTTCGTCGTGCTCGTCGCGGTGTTCGGGCCCTCGCTCATGATGCACTCGCCCGAGGAGACGGATCTCTTCAATCCGTGGTCGCCGCCGACGGCGCAGAACCCGCTCGGCACCGACAAGCTCGGCCGCGATATCCTCAGCCGCCTCGTCTATGGTGCACGCGTCTCGCTGCTTGTCGCAGGTGCGGTGCTCGCCATCACCCTGACCGTCGCCGCCATCCTCGGCATGATCGCGGGTTATATGGGTGGGCGGATCGACGCCTTCCTGATGCGCTTGGTCGATATCATGCTCGCCTTCCCCGAAGTCGTGATCGCGATCCTGATCGCGTCGATGATCGGTTCGGGCGTGGTGACCGTGATCATATCTTTGGCGCTGGTCTGGTGGCCGGGCGTCACGCGCTTGACGCGCTCCTTCGTCTTGGTCATCCGGGAAGAACTCTATATCGACGCCGCGATCGTCGCGGGCACGCCGACCTGGGCGATCTTCCTGCGCCATTTGCTGCCGAATATCGCCGCCCCCTTGCTGGTGCGCGCCTCGGTCGGCGTGGGCTTTATCGTGATGGCGGAAGCCACACTCTCGTTCCTCGGCCTCGGCATCCAGGAACCCGTGCCGAGCTGGGGCGGCATGATCCGCGACGGCTTGCCCGCCTTGCGCACCGATCCCTATCTCGCGATTTTCGGCAGTCTGGCGCTGGGCGTCACGATCATCGGCTTCAATCTGTTGGGCGACGGTTTGCGCGACGCCCTCGATCCCAAGCTGCAGGGCCGCTGATGGAAACGCCGATCGTATCCATCGAAGGTCTCAGCGTTACCTTCGCCACCGAAAGCGGTAAGCGCGAAGTCTTACGCGACGTGAGCTTCGCCGTGCCGGCGGGCGAGGTCGTCGGCGTGGTCGGCGAAAGCGGCTCGGGCAAGTCGGTCACGGCGCTCGCCGTCATGGGCTTGCTCGGCGCACAAGGTGCGATCACCCAAGGCCGCATCATGTTCGACGGCCAGGATCTGGCGCGGCTCGACGCCAAGGCGTTCCAGAAAATTCGCGGCAAGCGCATCGGCATGATCTTTCAGGAGCCGATGACGAGCCTCAATCCGCTGCTGACGGTCGGCTTTCAAGTCGCCGAAGTGTTGCAAGCGCATCTGGGCATGAATGCGGCCCAAGCGCGCGCGGAAGTCGTCAAATGGTTCGGGCGCGTGGGCATCCCCAACCCGGATCGCCGCTTCGACGAATTTCCGCATGCGCTGTCGGGCGGGATGCGCCAGCGCGTGATGATCGCGATGGCGATGGCGTGCCGCCCCGCCTTGCTGATCGCCGACGAGCCAACGACGGCGCTCGACGTCACCATCCAGGCGCAAATCCTGGCGCTAATGAACGAGCTTCGCCGCGATTACGGCACGTCGATCCTGCTGATCACCCACGATATGGGCGTGATTGCGCGCATGTCGAACCGCGTGGTCGTGATGTATGCGGGCGAAGTGGTCGAAACCGGCAGCGTGCGCGACGTGCTGAAGGCGCCCGAGCATCCCTATACGCGCTTGCTGCTCGCCGCGATGCCGACCGCGCGCAAACGCGATGCGCATCTGCCCTTCATTCCCGGCACGATGCCCGCCCCCGGCAATTTGCCGCGCGGCTGCCGCTTCCATCCGCGCTGCCCGGACGTGCAGCCAAGCTGTTCGCAAAGCGAGCCCGCGTTGATCGACGGCACCAAGGGCCGTTCGATCCGCTGCCCGGTTTCGGCGGGCTTGGCGGAGATCGCGCGATGAACCCGATCCTGGAAGTCGAAAATGTCGGCCGCCGCTTCGAAAGCCCCGGCCTCAACCCGCTGATCGCGGTCGACGGCGTCAGTTTCAAACTCGCGAGCGGCGAGACGCTGGGCATCGTCGGCGAGTCCGGCTGCGGCAAAAGCACGCTCGCGCGCATGGTGTTGAAGCTGCTTTCGGTCAGTGCGGGCCGCATCCGCTTGGACGGTGCCGACATCACCGATCTGCCCGAAGCGCAAATGCGCCCGTTGCGGCGCGGCATTCAGGCCGTGTTCCAGGATCCGATGTCGTCGCTCAACCCGCGCATGCGCGTGCGCGACATCGTCGCCGAACCGATGCGCGCCGCCGGGATCGACGCCGCGACGCGTGAAGCGCGCGTACGCGAAATGCTGTCGATCGTCGGCCTGCCGGCCGACGCGGCCGAGCGCTATCCGCACGCTTTCTCCGGCGGGCAACGCCAACGTATCGCGATCGCGCGCGCGCTGGCCTCCTCGCCCAAACTCGTGGTGTGCGACGAAGCGACCTCGGCGCTGGACGTTTCGGTCCAAGCGCAGGTGTTGAACTTGCTGGGCGAGCTTCGCGCGCGCTACGGCCTGTCGATGCTGTTCATCTCCCACAATCTCGGCGCGGTGCGTTACATCGCCGACCGCGTCGCGATCATGTATCTGGGCCGGATCGTCGAGATCGGCCCGGTCGGCGAGATTTTCGACAAGCCCGCACATCCCTACACCGAGGCGTTGATCGCGGCCGTGCCCGAGCCCGATCCCGATTTACCGGTGCCAGAAGCGCTGATGGGCGAAATTCCCAATGCGCGCGAGCGGCCCACGGGCTGCCATTTCCATCCGCGCTGCCCGAAAGCCCAAGATCGCTGCCGCGTCGAAGACCCCGCCTTGGTCGCAGGGCTCGACGGCCGGCAAATCCGTTGTCACTTCCCGAATTGAGGTTCGCCATGCCGATCGTCGAACGCACGCATTACTACGCCAAGCCGGGCAAGGCGGCGGAAGTGCTGGCGATCCGCCGGCGCGCCTGCGACGTGCGCCGCACGATCGGTCTTGCCGCCGGCCGCGTGTTCGTGCGCGCCGATGAAGGGGCCGGCCGCGTGCCCGACGTCACCTGGGAATGCGAATTCCCGACCAAGGCGGCGCATCAAGCCGATCTCGACGCGCGCGCGGCGAGCCCCGATTTCGAAGCGGTGCGCAAAACCATGGGGGCGGCGATCGATGCGTTCGACCGCGTGATCGTGGCGGAGGACGACGCGGCGTTGCCCAGCGGCATGCGCCCCACCTCGCTGCATGCGCTGCCGATCGTACCGCGCGAGATCAAGTTCAAATCCGACGGGCGCGAGCTCGCCGGCTATCTCTATCTGCCGCCGGGCGACGGTCCTTTCCCTTGCATGGTGCTGAACCATGGCAGCGGCATCAATCAAGGCACGCTCGACGTCAGCCGCCCCAATACGGCATCGACGCTGATGTCGTGGGCCATCGCCTCGTTCCTGCCGCATCGGCGCGGCTACGGCAATTCGCCGGGCACGCCGTGGCGCGATGACGTGAAGGCCGAGTTCGGCACCGACGAATACGACGATCAGATCGCCACGCGCCTCGACCGCGAAAGCGACGACGTGATCGCGGCGCTGGCCACCGTCGAAGCCCTCCCGGAGATCCGCAAGGATCATATCGGCGTGATGGGCTCGTCCTTCGGCGGCACCAATACGCTGTTCGCCGCGTCGAAATGCGACCGCTTCCGCTGCGCGATCGATTTCGCGGGGGCGGCGATGAATTGGGACCGCACGCCGCGCTTGCGCGAAACGATGATCGCCGCCGCCAAGAAGGTGACGATGCCGCTGTTCCTGATCCAGGCGGAGAACGATTATTCGATCCGCCCGACCCAGGAAATCGCAGCCGCACTCGCGGGCAATGGCCGCGTCGTCTGGTCCAAAATCTATCCCGCCTACGGCTTCCTGCCGTGGGAAGGCCATCTGTTCGAAAGCACGGCCCAGAAATTCTGGGGGCCGGACATCCATCGCTTCCTGGAGCTTTACCTATGACCGACATCAGCCGCGCTTGGATCGAAAATCTGACATGGCCGGAAGTCGCGGCCAAGATCGAGAATTCGACCGTGCTGATCCCGATCGGTGCGCGCGCCAAGGAGCATGGGCCGCATCTGCCGATGCAGACCGATTATCTGGTCGCGCGTGCCCTGTGCGAAGGTGTGGCGAAATCGCTGCCCGTGCTGATCGCGCCGGTGGTCGATTTCGGCTACTACCCCGCCTTCGTCGAATATCCCGGCAGCCAGCATTTGCGGCCCGAGACGTTTCAGGCCGTGCTGCACGACATCATCGACGGGCTGATCCGCCACAAGGCGAAGAACATCGTCATCGTCAATACGGGCGTGTCGACCGAAGGGCCGGTCACGGTCGTGGTGCGCGAAACGCTGGAACATAAAAACGTGCGCATTCCCGTGGCGCATATCCGCGCGTTGGGCAACGCCACGCGCGGTATGATGAGCCAAAAGCTCGGCGGCCATGCCGACGAGATGGAAGCCTCGCTCATTCTGGCGATCGCGCCCGAGCTCGCGCATATCGACCGCGCGGTCGAGGATTACGGCAACGCGCTGAACGAGCCGAAGACCGTGTTCTACATCCCCACGATTTTCCGCGGCCACGCCAAGTCGACGCCCGATTACAGCGTGTCGGGCGCGCGCGGCGATCCGCGCGGCGCCACGCTCGAAAAGGGCCGCGCCACGCTCGACGCGATGGTCGCCGATCTGGTCGACGGTTTGCGCAAGCTCGGCCTATGACCCAGGATTACGACGTTATCGTCGTCGGCTTCGGTTTCGCCGGCGGTGTCGCCGCCATCGAAGCGCATGATGCCGGCAAGCGCGTGCTGCTGGTCGAGAAGAACGCGATCCCCGGCGGCATATCGGTCTGTTCGGCCGGCGGCTTGCGCATTGCCAAAGATGCGAACGACGCGATGGCCTATCTCGTCGCCACGAATGGCGGCACAACACCCGAGCCCGTGTTGAAGGTGCTCGCCGACGGCATGACAACGCTCGCCGATTACGCGCGCACGCTTGGCGCGGTCGCCGGCGGCACGATCGGCCTGAAGCCCAATTCGGGCAACTATCCCCTGCCCGGCTACAAGACATTTGGTTTCGCTTATGTCGAAGCGCTCGACGGCTTCGACGTCGCGCGCGACTACGCGCATGTGCGCGGCGCCATCGAGGGCGCGCGCCTGTTCGAAGTCGTGCGCCGCAACGTCACCCAACGGAAGATCGACGTGCAACTCGCCACGCGCGTCGAACGCCTGGCGAAGACCGGCGATCGCGTGACCGGGATCGTCGTCGCCGGCAAGACCATCGCGGCGAAATCGGTCGTGCTCGCCTGCGGTGGGTTCGAGGCTGACCCCGAGATTCAGCGCCAGCATTGGGTGCTGAAGCCCGTGCTGTCGGCGGCCGTCGATTTCAACACCGGCGACGGTTTGCGCATGGGCCAAGCCGCGGGCGCCGGGCTTTGGCATATGTGGCACTACCACGGCTCCTACGGCCTCAAGCATCCCGATCCGGATTATAAATTCGGTATCCGCGTGAAGCGCCTGCCCGATTGGAACAACGCCGAAGGCTTACGCGGCGACGTGACGATGACCTGGATCCTTCTGGATCAAGACGGGCATCGCTTCATGAACGAGTACGAGCCCTATATGCAGGATACAGGGCATCGGCCATTCGAGCATTACGACACGTCCCGCCAGAAATTCCCGCGCGTGCCCGCGATCATGCTGCTCGATGCCGAAGGCCGCGCCCGCTATCCGATCAGCGCGCCGACTTGGAACGACGCTTCCGTCGCCGCAAAATTTGGCAAACACACGCCGCGCGATCTCGACGCTGCGATCTTCGCGGAAGACGAAACGCTCGATGCAGCCGCCGCACGCCATGGGATCGATGCCGCGGCGTTGAAGCACAGCGTCGAGGCCTGGAACGCGGCTTGCGCGGCCGGGAACGACGCGACGTTCGGCCGCCCGGCCGGTTCGATGTTGCCGATCGGCAAAGGCCCCTACTCGACCGCCAAAGTCTGGCCGGTCGTGTCGAACACCCAAGGCGGCCTGCCGCACGATCCCGAACAGCGCGTGCTCGATCCCTATGGCGCGCCGATCCCGGGGCTCTATGTCGCGGGCGAGCTCGGCAGCGTGTTCGGCCATCTCTATCTCTCCGGCGGCAACATCGCCGAAAGCTTCGTCGGCGGGCGCATCGCCGGCCGCAACGCCGCCGCCCCATAAGGAACGACGCCCATGCCCATTCCGTCGCGCAATCTCGGCAAATGCTTCGATGCGGCCGCCGCCCCCGACAAGGTCGCGATCGTCGAATTGCGCGATCCCGCCAATCCGCGCGCGATCACCTATCGCGAGCTCGACGAGAAATGTAACGCGGTCGCGCGCGGCTTGTTGAAGCGCGGCTATAAGCGCGGCGACCGGATCGGCATTCTGTCGCTCAATCGACTTGAGTATCTCTACGCCTATTTCGGCACGATGCGCGCGGGCCTCGTCTCGGTGCCGATCTCGTTCAAGCTGGGCGCGGAGGTGGTCAAACACATTTCCGACGACGCGCAATTGAAGGCCGTGTTCCACGACACCGACCGCATTCCTGTCTGCCCGCCGGGTGTGGCGCGCATCGGCTACGACGATGGCGGGTTCGACGCGCTACTCGATCCCGGCGCGTTCGACACCGTCGAACCCGATCCCCGCGAACTCGCCATGCTGCTCTATACGTCGGGCTCGACCGGCATGCCCAAGGGCGTGTTGCTGTCGCACGACTCCCAGCGCTGGTCGATGGAAACGGCGGCGAAGCTCTATGGCGAGCGTTCGCATCATCGCTATATCGTCGGGGCGCCGATGTTCCACATGAACGCGACGATCAGCGTCAAGGGAGCACTCGCCTCGGGGGCGTCGATCGTCTTCCTGCCGGCCTTCGATGCCAAGGTCTATGCGCGCGCGATCCAAGACCATCGCGTGACGTGGCTGACCTCGGTGCCGACGATGCTCGCCCTCGTGGCGAAGGAAAAGGCGCTGCTGTCGACGCTCGATTTCTCCTCCGTCACCAATGTGACGATGGGCTCCGCACCGCTGACCCAGGCGCTGATCGACAAGATCCAAGCGCTGTTCCCCAAGGCGCTGATCAACAACAGCTACGGCACGACCGAGGCGGGCCCGGCCCCGTTCGGCATCCATCCGAACGGCATCCCGCGCCCGTCGCTCGCTTGCGGCTATCCGGTGCCCGGCAGCGAAGCGGAACTGCGCGAAGGCCCGAACGCCGACGAAGGTGTGCTCTATATGCGCAGCCCCATGATGATGGAGGGCTACAACAATCTGCCCGAGAAGACCGGCGCCGTGCTGAAGGACGGCTGGTATCGCTCGGGCGACATCTTCCGCCGCGACAAGGACGGGTTCTTCTATTTCGTCGGCCGCGCGGACGACATGTTCGTCGTCGGCGGCGAAAATGTCTGGCCGGGCGAGGTCGAACGCCTGCTCGAACGCATGCCGGGCGTCCATCAGGCTTGCGTGGTGCCCGTGCCCGACGACATCAAAGGCGCGATCCCCTTCGCCTTCGTCGTGGCGTCGCCCGGCGCCACCCCGACCGAAGCCGAGATCAAGCAATTCGCGCTCGCCAACGGCCCGGCCTACGCGCATCCGCGCTTCGTCGCGTTCCGAAATGAAATACCGCTGGCGGCGACGAACAAGCCCGACCGCAAAAAGCTGATCGCCGAAGCCGAGGGCTTGTCGAAGGGTAAGCGGCCGACGCTATGATCCGTCTGGACGTCGATGGCGCCTATGGCGATGCGAGTTTTGCCACACGGCTCGCCGCGATCAGCCGGGACATAACGCCCGACAGCTACGGCGAAGGCGCATTGATCCGCGAATGCGAAGCGAAGCTCGCCAAGGCGCTGGGCAAGGAACGCGCGGTCATCTTCGCGACCGGGACGCTCGCCAATCTCTTGGCGCTCGACCGGCTCTGCGGGCGCGACGCGCGGCGCGTGTTGCTGCATCCCGACAGCCATATTTTGAACGACACCGGCGACTCTCTGGTCGCGGGTGCGGGTATTACGCCCATCGTCGCATCGACGACCGGACCTGGCTTCGCCGCCAAAGCGCTGACCGATGCGCTCGCCCGCGCGCAGGACGGCAAGGTCCGGCGCAGCATCGGCGCCGTGTCGATCGAAACGCCCGTGCGGCGGCGCCATGGCGAGATGTTCCCTGCCGTTCAAATGGATGCCGTGATCGCCGCCGCGAAGAAGGCGGGCGTTGCGTTGCATTTGGATGGTGCACGTTTGCCCATCGCGTCGGCTTCGCGCGGAATCTCGATGGCGGATTTCGCCGAGCCGTTCGACACGGTTTATTTGTCGCTGTGGAAGATGCTGGGCCTGCCCTTCGGCGCGGTACTGGCCGGGCCTGCGGCGTTGCTCGATGGGATCGAGCGCGACCGCCGCCTGCATGGTGGTGCCTTGCCGCAATTCTGGCCGATCGCGGCATTGGTCCTCGCCGAGCTCGACAGACTGGAACCGAACTGGGCGCGCGCGATGGTCTGGCGCCAGATTTTCGAGCGCGCATTGACCGAGGCGGGGTTCACGCTCCGCCCGTCGGGAACGGAAACGACCAGCACGTTTTGGCTGGTCACGCCCGGCCCCGCCGCCGCATTCAAAGCGGCCTGCAAGCAAGCCGGGATCGTCTTGGGCGAAGCCTCGGGCGACGCCGTATTGCTGCGCGCCAATCCGACCGTTCTGGAAGTCGATCCCGGCGAATTGGCCAAGCGCCTCGCCGCGATAAAAATTTAAGCCGCGCGTTTGCGGGCAAGGCGCATCGCGGCCGGAATCGGCTCGACGATCGGCACCGAAAAGCGCGGCGCCAAGGCGCGTGCCGCCACCGCCAAAGGCCCGCCGCCGATCACGATCGCTTGCGCGCCGTCTTGTGCGATCGAGGTCTCGCACGCCGTCCCCAACGCGGCTTCCAACGCTGCCGGATTGGCCATCAATGCGTGAACATCGCCCGGTGTAAGGCGCACACCGGTGAATTGCGCGGCCAGCCCCAGCGACGCCGCGCGCTTGCCGATCGATTTGACCAGCAGCGGCGTGGTGGTCGCCACACCGAAGCGCCGCCCATCCGCTCCCGCTTCCAGCATGCCGGCTTCCGCGATGCCGGTGACGGGCACGGCGCAGGCTTTGCGCACGGTTTCGAGGGCGGGATCGCCGAACGCCGCGACGATGGCGCCGTCGAAGCCCGAAAAGTCGAATTCGGCGAACAAGGCTTCGACCGCTTCGGCGGCTTTGGCGAGCATCGGCTCGTCCACGATCAAGGGGACGCCGAACGCCACCGTCGCGGCGATGATCGTATCGCCCGGGGCGGCTTCGCGCGCGATCGCGGCCATCGCATCGGTCGTGCGCGTATTGGTATTGGGATTGATCAGCAAAAACTTCATGGCCCGGAAATGCAGCAAGGGCCATGCCAGCCGGGGCCAAGCCCCTTGTCCGGCGGGTCCGGCTGGCATAGTTTCCCCCGCCGCATCCGTGCGATTCCAGGCCCGCCCTCGAAGGATTTGTTTTGACCGAACCCGCCGCCGCACCCGAAGCCGGCGCGCCCCTCCCGCGGCGCACTTTCGCGATCATCTCGCATCCCGACGCCGGAAAGACGACGCTGACCGAAAAGCTGTTGCTGTTCGGCGGCGCCTTGCGTCTCGCCGGCCATGTGAAGGCGCGCGGCGAAAGCCGGCGCACGAAATCCGACTGGATGGAGATCGAACGCTCGCGCGGCATTTCCGTGTCGAGCTCGGTGATGACGTTCGAGCATAACGGCATCCAGTTCAATCTGCTCGATACGCCGGGCCACCAGGATTTCAGCGAAGACACCTATCGCATCCTGACCGCCGTCGATTCCGCCGTGATGGTGATCGACGCGGCCAAGGGCATCGAAGCGCAGACGCTGAAGCTGTTCGAGATCTGCCGCCTGCGCGACGTGCCGATCCTGACCTTCGTCAACAAGATCGACCGCGAAGGCCTCGACCCGTTCGAGTTGCTGGACGAGATCGGCAGCAAGCTCGCCCTCGACGTGTCGCCGGTGTTGTGGCCGGCCGGCATGGGCGGGTTGTTTCGCGGCAGCTACGATCTGCTGCAGCATCGCTTTTACAAGCCCGGCGCCAACGGCGTTTTCGCGAGCGAAGAACAGCTCGAAGGCTTCGACGATCCGCGTTTGCCCGAATTGATCGGCGATGTGCGCTTGTCGGCGTTCCGCGATCAGGCGGAATTGGCGCTGGCGGGCTATCCCGCCCTCGACCTCGAATCCTATCGTGCCGGCCATCTGACGCCCGTGCTGTTCGGCAGCGCCTTGAAGGATTTCGGCGTCGCTCAATTGCTGGACCGTGTGGCGAATTGGGCGCCGAGCCCGCGCCCGCAACCGGCGGTGCCCGAAGCCGTGATGCCCGACGAGGATCACGTCTCCGGCTTCGTGTTCAAGGTCCAGGCGAATACCGACCCGAACCACCGCGACCGCGTGGCGTTCATGCGCGTGTGTTCGGGCCGCTTGAAGCGCGGCATGAAGCTTAAGCATCCGCGCAGCGGCAAGGCGATTTCGGTCGCGAGCCCGATCTTCTTCTTCGCGCAGGAACGCGAAGTCGCCGACGAAGCCTGGCCCGGCGATATCGTCGGCATCCCCAATCACGGCACGCTGCGCGTGGGCGACACGCTGACCGAAGGCAAATCGCTGCGCTTCACGGGCCTGCCCAGCTTCGCGCCCGAAATCCTGCGCCGCGTACGTCTCGACGACCCGATCCGCGCCAAGCAGATGCGCAAAGCCTTGCAGGATCTCGCCGAAGAAGGTGTGACGCGCCTGTTCCGCCCGATGCTGGGGGCGGACTGGATCGTCGGCGTCGTCGGGCAGCTTCAGCTCGACGTGCTGACCTCGCGCCTCAAAAACGAATACGGCGTGGCGATCCATTTCGAACAAGCGCCGTTCGAAACCGCGCGCTGGATTTCGTCCGATGACCCGGTCAAGCTGAAGGCGTTCATCGACGGCAACCGTTTCGCGGTCGCGGAGGACAACGACGAAGCGCCGGTCTTCATGGCGCGCAATTCGTGGGATCTTTCGCGCACGACGACCGACTGGCCGGCGATCCGCTTCAGCTCCACGCACGAGCGCGCCTGATGACCACCGAGCCCATCCTTTATTGCGACGGCGCCTATCTCCCCGAGAGCCAGGCGCGGCTTTCGACGTTTGATCTGGGCGTACAATTCGGCGACGGCGTTTACGAGGTCGTCTCGGCGTGGAAAGGCCTGATCTTCCGCTTGGAGGATCATCTCGACCGCTTGATCGATACGCTGCATGCCGCGCGCATCGACACCGGCCTGTCGCGCGAAGATTGGCGAACGATCGTGCGCGAGACCGCCAAGCGCAATGGCCTGTCGGACGCCGCGATCAAGATCATCGTGACGCGCGGCTTGCTCACGCCCGGCAATCCGGACCCGCGCGCAG
This sequence comes from Tagaea sp., assembly GCA_965228135.1. Lineage (GTDB taxonomy): Bacteria > Pseudomonadota > Alphaproteobacteria > CACIAM-22H2 > CACIAM-22H2 > Tagaea. The sequence continues at coordinate 75,832 of OZ245798.1, read as the reverse complement.
CGAAGCCCAGCGTGCGCGCCTTCGCCACCCCTTACGCGCATCTGGGCACGCCCGAACAGCGCGCGAAGGGAATCCGCGTGCAGATCGGCCATCAGCGCGGCATGGCGCCCGACACGCTCGATCCGCGCTACAAGCATACGTCCCGTTTGCAATACCAATTGGCGAAGATCGAATCGCTCGACAGCGGCTACGACGACGTCGTGTGGCTGTCGTCGCAAGGCTTCCTCGAGGAAGCGCCGCGCTCGAACCTATTCATGGTCAAAAACGGCATCTTGCGCACGCCGTCGCTGGGCGTGCTGCACGGCATCACGCGCATGACCTTCTGCGAGTTGGCGGCGGCGCTGAATATTCCGGTCGAAACCGGCGCCTTGACCGCGTTCGATCTGTTCGCGGCGGACGAAGCCTTCACCTGCTCGACCTCCGGTGCGGCCCTACCGATCCGCGAAGCGGCGGGCCGCGCGATCCGCGGCGGCGCCCCCGGCCCGATCACCGCCAAGCTCAACGCGCTTTATTGGCAAAAGCGCGAAGCCGGCTGGCACGGCACGAAGATCGACTGAGATCTATTCGGCGGCGGCGTAATCGTCGAGGACGGCGAAGATCGCCGCTTCGATCAAAACGTCGGGCGTCGCGGCTTTGCCGGACGCGCGCAACGCCTCGATCTGCGCCGGGAAATACTGGCTGACCAGCGTTTCGGGGATCGGCGCCGCGCGCAGCCGCGCCAGCATGTCGCCCACCGCTTTCTCCGCCGCCGGCGTTTGCCAGTAATAGCGGATGCGGTCGCTATAGCTGAAATGCCGATCGATACGCTGCTTGGCGTCGTCGCCATGGCAATGGCCGCGCCAATAGCCGGGCTGCGCCTGCATGGCCGCTTCCATCGCGTCGGGCAAAGAAGCGCCCGGCCGGTCGCGATGCAGGATCGCGTCGATCGCATCGAGCGCGTAGAGCGCCTCGCGCAGCGCGAAGGTCAGCCCCGGCCCGACCTTCAACAGCGCGAAGCCGTCGCGCACCAAGTTTTGGAGCGCGGCGCGCGTTTGATAGTCGGTCGAATGCGCTTCGAACACGAGGCGCTTATGCCGGTCCAGCACTTGGCGCAAATGCCGCGCCTTGGCGGGATCGTAGGCGACGACGTTCTCGATGCCGAATTCCACACCCGGCTGCACGACGATGCCGATCGCGCGTTCGAACGCGCCGCGCAAACCCACCTTCGCGAACGCGGCGTCATGTGCGGTGATGGTGCTTTCGGCGGCTTCGGCCGAAGTCGGCGTCAGCGTATCGATGCGCTCGCGTGCCCCGCCCGGCGGCGGCACCTCGGTGCCGATAACATAGACCGGGGCCGGCAGGCCCTGCGCATGCGCGGCTGCTTCCGCGACGCCGGCGAGGCTGGCCGCACGCGCGGCGATGATCGCTTCGGGCACCGCCTCGCCGTCATCGGCGCAGGCCATGCTGGCATCGAGATGGAGCTTGCGGAACCCGGCGGCGGCATAGGCGGCGACCATCGCGCGCGCCTTGTCCATCGCCGCGTCGGCCGAAAGCTTGGTCCACGGATTCGGCCCCAGATGATCGCCGCCGAGAATCAAGCGGCCGGCCGGCAAGCCGTTTTCGGCCGCCAAGGCCTCGGCCCGCGCGCGAAACGCGGCGGGCGTCAGACCCGTATAGCCGCCGTCTTGATTCACCTGATTGCAGGTCGCTTCCACCAGAACGGACTTGGTGTTTGCCGCACCATGGCGGAACGCGGCGGCCAGCACCTTCGGATGGGCCGAACAAACCGACGTCAAGCCCTTGGGCTTTCCAGCTTTTCGGGCTTCGGCGAGGGCCATCAGGGCATCGGACATGGCGGTCGGGCTTTCCATCTTTGGCGCGAAACTGACGTTTCGTCCCCTATTTCGATCACGTCGTCACTCGATTTTCATCAAAATAATTCACAAACGATCACGATCATGATTGACCGTGATTAAATCTTGGATCAGGCTTCACAAAACTGAAACTTTAGCCGCCGTCCCGCAAGCGCCATGCAGCCAGACCGCGATACCGTGATCCGCCAGCACCTTTATACGAAGGGGCAAGCGTCGATTCAGGAACTCGCGGAGGTCGCGCAAGCCTCGCTCGCCACCATCCGCCGCGATCTGCTGCGCCTCGAAGACAAGGGCATGGTCGAGCGCACGCATGGCGGCGCGCGCATCGCCGGCAAGGTCGGGCTGGAAGTCGCGTTCGAAGCGCGCGAGCTTCAGAACATCGCCGCCAAGAAGGCCATCGCCCAAGCCGCCTATTCCCGCCTGCAACCGGGTATGAGCGTGATGCTCGATGCCGGATCGACCGTGCTGCAACTCGCGCGGTTGCTGCGCGTCGCCCCGCTGCCGTTGACCGTGTTCACCAACAGTCTGGTCGTGGTGCAGACGCTGAACGGCGTCGAAGATCTGCGGTTGACGCTGCTGGGCGGCCAAGTGCGCCCGGAAAATCACTCGGTCGTCGGGCCGATCGCCGAAGCGACGATCGATCGTTTGTGGTTCGATCAACTGTTCCTGGGCGCGAGTGCGGTTCAGGACGACGGCACGCTGTCGACGCCCGACGCGGCGGAAGCCAGCATCAATCTGCGCATGCTTCAACGCGCCACGCGGCGCTGCATCCTGGCGGACGCGACCAAGTTCGGCCAGACCGCGACCTATGGCGTGGCGAAGCTCGAAGCCGCGACGGACGTCATTTCCGACGCCGCGCTCGATGCGCGCTGGCGCGCCCGCCTGACAGATTGCGGATTGGCGGTGACGATCGCCGATGCGTCGCCGGACGAGGCCGCGCATGCTTAACCGCGACGAAGAAGTGGTGCTGGGGATCGACGGCGGCGGCACGAAGTCGTTGCTGGCGGCCGCGACGCGCCATGGCGCGGTCACCGTTTTGTTGCGCGGGCCCGGCGTCAATCCGTTCGACGGCACCGAGTGGCGCGAAGCCTTGGGCGAGATTTTGGCGCGCGCATCGGGCTTGCGCCCCGTCGCGGTCGCGGCCGGGCTGCCCGCCTATGGCGAACATGTCGATTTGAACGCGAAGCAGGAAGCGGCGATTACGCAAGCCTTCGCCTGTCCGGCGCAAGTGCATAACGACGTGCAGATGGCCTATGACGGCGCGCTGGGCGATCGGCCCGGCACGCTGGTGCTGTCGGGCACGGGATCGATGGCGTGGACGCAGGGCGGCACGCAAATCGTCCGCGTCGGCGGTTGGGGCCATGGCTTCGGCGACGAGGGCAGCGCCTATTGGATCGGCCATCGCGCGGTGACGCTGCTGGGCCATGCGCTCGACGGCCGTCTCGACGCACCCGATTTCGTCCGCGCAATGCTGAAGCTGATCGGCATCGCCGATCGCCGCGATCCCGACAAGGCGTTGACCGAATGGTTCTACGCCCTGCCCCATCCGCGCCCGACGATCGCGGCCTTGGCGCAAGGAATCGACGCGATCGCCGCGTCGGGCGACGCGACCAGCTCGCGCATTTTCGACGAAGCCGCCGACGAACTTGCCGCCCTCGTGCGTACGGCGCGCAAACGCTGCCCGCAAGCTGGCGATGTTTGGAGCTATGCCGGCGGCAGCTTCGCCTCCGCCGCATTGAAAGCGGCGATGACCCGGCGCCTGGGTGCCCCCATCGCCCCCGCCTTGCCGCCGATCGGCGGCGCCTTGTGGCGGGCCGCCAAAATGGCGGGCTGGCCGATCGATACCGCGTGGATCGCCAAGCTCGCCACGTCGCTCGCCAACTTCAAACCCGCTTCGATCAATCTTCACGCCGTCGACGAAAGATGAGAACGACCATGAACGCCACCGAACGCGTCATCCGCGAGCAATTCGATTTCTGGCGCCGCGCGCCGAAGGCGGCGTTCACCGCCGAAGCCGGAAAAGCCTACGCGGTCGTCGGTTGCGGCACGTCGGTCCATGTGTCGAAGACCGTCGCCGCGATCATGTGCCATCAGGGCTTCGATGCGCGCCCCGTCACCGGCAACGAATGGACGCGCCGCCCGCACGACGCCATGGCCGCGTCGATCAAGCCCGACGTGCTGGCGTTTTCGCGCAGCGGCGAGTCGAGCGAACTCGTGCGCGCCGCCATCGCCAGCCGCAAGGCGGGCCTACACGTCACCGGCTTCACCTGCACGATCGATAGCTCGCTCGCCCGTGAATCCAGCCGCTTCGTCCACGCCCAAACGCATGCCGACGAAGACATCGTGATGACGAGTGCCGCAAGCCTGCTGCTGCTGATGGGTATGCGCTTCGCCGGCCTCGATTTCGATATCGATGCGGCGGCGAAGACGGCCGAAGCGACGATGAAGGCGTTCGACGCCAAGCTCGGCAATGTACTTGGCGAGCGCTCGCATTTCGTGTTCCTGGGCGGCGGCCCGCTTTACGGCATTGCCTGCGAAGCGGGTTTGAAGCTCCAGGAAATGAGCTTGAGCCAGACCGAGGCGCATCATCCGCTGGAATATCGCCACGGCCCCGTCAGCCTGATCGATAAATCCTCGTTCGTCGTGATGCTCTATCATCCCGACACGTTGGCCGAGGAATCGCTGCTGACCGAGGAATTGCGCGCCAAGGGCGCCTTCGTCGTCGGCTTCGGCGGCCCGGGCGATTTGTCGTTCGATCTGCCCGCGGATGCGCTGACGCGCGGGCTTATCGTGCTCCCATCCCTCCAGATTCTCGGCGAGCGCCGCGCCCAAGCGCGCGGCATCGATTCCGCCGTGCCCCGCCATCTCACCAAGGTCGTGCGTACGGCCTGATCTAGCGACCAGCAAGCAAACACAACGCCCAAAAAAGAGGAGAACAGCATGAAGGCACTTCGTCTGCCCGGCACGCTCGTCGCCGGCGCCATCGCGTTCGCGGCGTTCGCCGCGTCCGCGCAAACCAAGGAAGTCGTCATCTACACCGCCGCCCCGGGCGCGGTCGTCGATGCGCTGACCGATCGCTACGCCAAGGAATCCGGCGTCAAGGTTCAGGTCGTGAAAGCGGGCTCGGGCGATTTGATCCGCCGCGTGCGCGCGGAAGCCGCGTCGCCCAAGGCCGATGTGATCTGGAGCGTGGGCGGCGAGCAGCTCGAATCCAACAAGGATTTGCTGGCCGAGTACACAACGTCGGAAGACGCGGCGATCCTGCCAGCCTACAAGATCAGCAAGGCGTGGTCGCCCTATAGCGGCATTCTCGCGGTCTTCTCGGTCAACACCAAGCTGCTGAAGCCCGAGGAATATCCGAAGTCGTGGAAAGATCTCGCCGATCCGCGTTGGAAGGGCAAGATCACCTCGGCGCGCGCCGATGCGTCGGGCTCGGCCTTCCAGCAATACGCGACGGTGCTGACGATCTACGGCAACGAAGGCCCGGCGATCTACAAGGCGATCCTCGACAACATCAACTTCGCCACCAGCTCGGGCGTCGTCAACCGCTTGGTCAATGACGGCGAAGCCGCCGTCGGCATCACGCTGGAAGACGACGCGCTGCAGTATAAAAACAACGGCGGCCCGATCGCCATCGTGATGCCCGGCGACGGCACGTCGACCGTGCCGGACGGCATGGCGCTGATCAAGGGCGCGCCCTCGGCCGAAGAAGGCAAGAAGTTCATGAACTGGGTTCTGTCGAAGCCGGTTCAGGACTACGTCGTCAAGGAAACCAACCGCCGCTCGGCGCGCATCGACACGCCCTTCCCGGGCACGCCGATCACCGCCATCAAGACGATCGACTACGACATTCTGAAGATCGCCGCCCAGCGCGACGACCTTCTGAAGCAATGGCGCGCGATGGCGGTGGGTCGTTAAGCGCATCATGAGGATCGAAGCCTTCAGTGAAGCCAAGCGCGCCGACGCCCCCGACACCAACGAGGATGCGTTCCTGATCCTGCCGGGACGCGCCTATGCGGTGATGGACGGCGTCAGCGACCGGATCGGCAGCCGTTACGACGGCGTGCTCGCCGGGCGCTACGCTTCGCAATTGCTGCGGCGGACCCTCGAGGCCTGGCTGACGGGCCCCGAAGCGAAGCTCGACGATCCGTGGGCGGCGGTCGAAGTCGCGACCGCCGCGATCCGCGGAACGTATGACCGGCTCGGTCTGACCGACGCCGTGCGCGGCGATTGGAACCGGCAGATGGCTTCGACCCTCACGCTCGTCACGTTCGCCGGCGACACCGCTTATGCGGTGCTCGTCGGCGATAGCGGCCTGCGCATCAACGGCAAGACCGTGTGGCGCGAGGACAAGGATATCGACACGATTTCCTCGATGTTGCGCCGTTTCGCCTGGCCGGTCATCGCATCGCGCGTTGCGGCCCCCGACGAGCGCGAACGCCTGTCGCGCAAGGTCTCCTGGGGCGGTACACGCCATGCCGATGTCGAAGGCGTGATGACGACGCAGGAAATGGCCGACGTCGAAGCCAAGACGCTCGAATTCTGCCGTACCGAACTTCCCCACGTGCCGCGCGCGGAAGCCGAGAAGATGGTTTTCGGCGGCATCGTGTACGGCCAAGGCGGTTTCCAGAACAACGACGCCGCCGTTTTGGGTTACGCATCGCTAAACGGCTTCAATATTCGCCGCGACAAGATCCGCATCGAATCGCTTCCCATCGCCGATATCGAAACGCTGGAGCTTTACAGCGACGGCTATTTCGAACCCGGCGATGCGTTCGGAATCGATTCATGGGAAACGAAGTTCCGCGACATCGAACGCCGCGATCCGCACAAGATCACCGAAATTCTCGCCCCGCGCGGGTCGCTCGCCGGTCTGTGGACCGACGACCGCACCTATCTCGGGATCATTCGATGACCGGGGCGTCCGGCCCCGTTTTTGCGTACATTCCGGCGCCGATCCGGGCGCCCAACCGATAGAGTCCGAACCGCCATGACCGCTCTCAGCCTCCGCGCGATCCACAAATCCTACGGACCCGGCATCAAGGTCCTGGACGGCATCGATCTCGAACTCGTCTCGGGCGAGTTCTTCACCCTGCTCGGGCCCAGCGGCTGCGGCAAGACGACTTTGCTGCGCATCGTCGCAGGGTTTCACCAGCAGGATAGCGGCGAAGTGATCGCCGATGGCGTGAAACTCGATCCGCTGCCCGCGCATAAGCGCGATATCGGCATGGTGTTCCAGGACTACGCGATCTTCCCGCATTTGACCGTCGCGCAGAACGTGGCTTTCGGCCTGAAGGCGCGCAACCTGCCCGCCGACGAGATCGCCAAGCGCGTCGAGGAAAGCCTCAAGACCGTGCGCCTCGCCGATTACGGCGATCGCTTGCCCTCGGCGTTGTCCGGCGGCCAGCAACAGCGCGTGGGCCTCGCCCGCGCCATGACCATCCGCCCGAAGTTGCTATTGATGGACGAGCCCTTGTCCAATCTCGACGCCAAGCTGCGCGTCGAACTGCGCGAAGATATCCGCGAGATCCAGCAGCGCCTGGGTATCACCACGATCTACGTCACGCACGACCAGGAAGAAGCGCTCGCCGTTTCCGACCGGATTTGCGTGATGAATGCGGGGCGCGTCGAACAACTCGGCACGCCTTACGAGATCTACAATCACCCCAAACGCCGTTTCGCATCGGCCTTCATCGGCACGATGAATTTCCTGTCGGCCGAATTGACGGCGAATGGCGCGCTGCGTTTGGGCGGCAAGGAATGGATTTTGCCCGGCAAGGCCGCCCCCGGCCCCGTCGAACTCGCTTTCCGCCCCGAAGCGGTGCGCATGCGCGGTGCCGGGCAAGCGGAAGGTATCGCGCTTGCGGGCAAGATCCTCAAGACGACGTATCTGGGCCGCGAAGCAGTCCACACGGTCGAAACGCCCGAAGGCACGGTGCTGGTCCAAGTCGCGAGCCCCGCGCGCGCCGAACTCGACAAGGCGACGCACGCCGCCGAGCTTCACCTTCCCGTCGCGGATATCGTGCTGTTCCGCCCCGACGGCGCGCGCGTCGAGTTCGCGCAATGACGCGGCGCGATATCTGGACGCCGGTTCTGATCGCCGCCTGGGCGATCGTTCTCGGCCTGCTCGTCTGGCCGCTCGGCAAAATCCTGCTGTCGAGCTTCGTCGTCGACGGCGAATACACCTTCGCCAATTATCGGCTGATCTTCTCCGAGCCGCGCTTTCTCAACACGATCGGCAATACGTTCCTGGTCGGCTTTGGCGGCATGATCGGCGCGCTGATCCTGGGCGTGGGCCTCGCCTTCGTCGTGTCGCGCTTCGAAATCCGCGGCCGGACGGCGATCGAAGTGCTGGCGCTGATCGCCATGGTCTCCCCGCCTTTCATCGGCGCCTATTCCTGGATCGTGCTGTTCGGCGCCAACGGCCTCGTGCGCACGTCGCTGGCCAGCATCGGCATCGACATTCCGCCGATCTACGGCACGCCCGGCGTGATCATGGTCTTCGCGCTGAAATTCTTTCCGCAGGTGTTCCTGATCACCTCGGGCGCTTTCGCGGCCGTCAGCCGGTCGCTGGAGGAAGCCGCGGAGAGCCTTGGCGTGTCGCCCACGCGCCGCTTGTTCACGATCACCCTGCCGCTGATCATGCCGGCGATCACGGCGAGCGGCTTGCTTGCCTTCGTCATGTCGATCGCCGACTTCGGCACGCCGCAGATCATCGGTCGCGGCCTGCAAGTGCTGGCGACCCAAGCCTACATCCTCTATTCGGCCGATCTCGGCTCGAACCAAGGCCTCGCCTCGGCGATCAGCTTGATCCTCGTCGGTATCTCGATGGTGTTCGTGCTGTTGCAGCGTTGGATGATGCGACGCGACATCTATCACAACAGCGGCATGAAGCGCGCCGAGCGCCGCCCTGTCGCGGGGCTCAAGAGCGTCTATCTGCATTTGGCCGCCTACGGCCTCGTGCTGCTCGGCTCCGTGCCCACGATCACGGTCATCTATTATTCCTTCCGCCGTACGCGCGGCCCCGTATTCCAAGACGGGTTCGGCCTGCAAAGCTACGAACGCGTGCTGCAACGCCTGTCCGACCCCATCGTCAACACGCTGATCTATTCGGCGATCGCCGTGGTCGCGATCGTGGTCGTGGGCACGCTGCTCGGCTATCTCATCACGCGCCGCCGTTCGCTGGCGACCGGGGCCCTCGACGGGATTCTGACCGTGCCTTACGTGGTGCCCGGCGTCGTCATGGGTATCGCCTACGCCGCCGCGTTCAATGTGGCGCCGTTGGTGCTCACGGGAACCGGCGCCATCATCATCCTGGCGATCTTCATCCGCCGCCTGCCGTATACGGTGAGTTCGGTCGGTGCCGCACTTCGCCAGATCAGCCCCAATCTCGAACAGGCGGCGATGAGCCTGGGCGTACCGCCGGGCCGCGCCTTCTTGAAGGTCACCGCGCCGCTGCTGATCCCGGGTATCGTCGCGGGTGCGATGATGAGCCTCGTCACCGCGATGAATGAGCTGTCGTCCTCGCTGGTGCTATATATCGGCCGGACGATCACCATGCCGGTGCGCATCTACATTGCCGTGATCGACGGCGAATATGGTATTGCGGCCGCACTCTCGACCATCCTGCTGGCGATGACCATCGTCGCGATCCTGGCGATGTCCTACGCCGCGAAGCGCCAATACAAAAGCTGAGGACGATGCGCATCCCGCCCGACGCCGTAAGCTGGTGGCTCGCCCCACGCCGGGTCTTCGACGGCACGGCGTTCCGCGAGGGCGCCGCCTTGCGCATCGAGAACGGCAAGATCGCGGCGATCGGCCACGTAACCGGCGACGCGCCGGTCGTGCAAAACGATTTCATCGCCACGCCCGGCTTCGTCGATCTGCAAGTGAATGGCGGCGGCGGCGCGTTGTTCAATAACGCGCCCACGGTCGAAACGCTCGCGATCATCGGTGCCGCGCATCGCGCGCGGGGCACGACGTCGTGGCTCGCCACTTTCATTACCGATACGCCCGACCGGCTCGACCAAGCGGTCGATGCGGTGATCGCCAATGCGGGCGCCAACGGCGTCGCCGGTATGCATATCGAAGGCCCGCATCTCGCCCCCGAACGGCGCGGCACGCATGCGGCGTCATTCATCCGCCCCTTCGACGACCGCACGCTGGCGAGCGTCCGGCGTCTGCGCGCGGCGGACATCCCGACGATGCTGACCTTGGCGCCGGAGCGCGTCGAGGCCGGCACGATCCGTCGCCTGACCGAATTGGGCGTCGTCGTCTCGGCCGGGCATACGGCGGCGAATGCGGCACAGATCCGCGCGGCGTTGGACGAAGGCTTGCGCTGCTTCACCCATCTGCACAACGCGATGACGCCGATGAATTCGCGCGAGCCCGGCGTGGTCGGCGCCGCACTCGACAGCGACGCCTATTGTGGCCTGATCGCCGATCTGCATCACGTCTCGGCGACCACCTTGCGCGTCAGTCTGCGCGCACGGCCCAGGCCCGGCCTTATGTTCCTCGTCTCCGACGCGATGTCGACGGTCGGCGGGCCGGATTTCTTTGAACTCTACGGTCAGCGCATCGAAGTGCGCGACGGCAGGCTGGTCAATGCGGAGGGCTCGCTCGCCGGCGCGCATCTCGATATGGCGACGGCTGTTCGCAATGTCGCCGCGCAACTCGGCGAACCCGCCGAGCATGCACTCGCTATGGCGACGTCGATTCCCGCGGCGGCGATGCGCCTCGACGGCAGGATCGGCGCCTTCGTGCCCGGCGCGAAAGCCGATATCGTGCTGCTCGATGACGCGCTGAAAATCCGCGACGTGCTCGCCTGACGCCGCTTACGGCTTCGGGCCGTTGGCGATCCAGTGCGCGGCGATATCGCGCCGGCGTGCCACCCACACACGGTCCTTCAGCGACACCAGATCGTCGAGGAATTTGTCGAGCGCCCAGAACCGCGCCGGGCGGCCGATGATGCGCAGATGCAGACCGACATTCAGCAATCGCGTTTCGCCCTCGTCGCATTCGGCAAGCAGCGTTTCCAGCGCGCGGCGCAGATAGGACAAGAACTCGTCCGCCGTGCGAAAGCCGGTCGGGTGATAGAACTTCATGTCGTTCGTGTCGAACGCATACGGCACGACCAGGATGGGCTTGGGCCCGCTCGCCGCATCCCAATAGGGCAAATCGTCGTCGAGCGCGTTCGAATCGTAGAGGAAGCCTTCCTCGGCCAATAGACGGCGCGTGAAGGCGCTTTGGCTAGACCGGCACATGAAGCCGACCGGCGTTTGGCCTGTGACCGACGCGATCGTGTCGCGCGCATGGCGGATCAGCTTGCGCTCGGCTTCGGCATCGTCGAAATCGAAATGCGCTGCCCAGCGCCAGCCATGCAATGCCGCTTCGTGGCCCGCCTCGATGCTTGCCTTGGCGAATTCCGGCAGGCGTTCGACCGCGCGGCCGCACATCATGAAGGTAGTCGCGATCTTGCGCTTCTCGAACGCGCGCAAGAAACGCGGCAAGGCGGCTCGCATGCCGTAGCCGAAGACTTCCTCCAGCGTCAGATCGCGCTTGCCCGGCGGCACGATGCTTTGCACCTCGCCGAAGACTTCGTTCTTCGGATCGCCGTCGCCGACCGCGAATTCCGCCCCTTCTTCGAAATTGACGTTCAACGACACGGCAAGCCGCGCGCCGTTCGGCCAAGCGATCTTCGGCTTGTCGAAGCCGTAGCCGCGCAAATCCCGGATACGCGCGCTCATCAGACCAAGGCGCCCAGCCGCACGCACGCCGCGAGATGGCCGGTTGCGACGGGCGCCAGACCGGGAATGCCTGTCTTGCATTCCGGCGCCACATGCTTGCAACGCGGCGAGAAGGCGCAATCGACCGGCGCGGTCGCCAAATTCGGCGGCGCGCCGGGAATGGCTTCGAGCCGCTTGCCGCGCATCGACCCGTGTACGGTCGACGACAGCAACCCTTGCGTATAAGGATGCGAGGGCGAGCGGATCACGTCGCGCACCGTGCCGCTTTCGATCACGCGGCCGGCATACATGACCGCGATCTTGTCGGAGACTTCGACCGCCACGCCCATGTCGTGGGTCACGAAGATCACGCCCATCCCCATCTCGCGCTGCAACTCGCGCAACAGCAGCAGAATCTGGATCTGCACCGTGGCATCGAGCGCGGTCGTCGGTTCGTCGGCCAGCAGCAGCTTGGGTTTGCAAGCAAGTGCGAGCGCGATCATCGCGCGCTGGCGCATGCCGCCGGACATCTCGTGCGGATAGGCTTCCAAGCGGCGCTTGGCCGACGGGATGCGCACGCGGTCGAGCATTTCGAGCGCGCGGGCCATCCCCGCATTCTTGTCGACATTCTCGTGGCGCATCACCGCCTCAGCGATCTGCTCGCCCACGGTGAAGACGGGATCGAAAGCGAGCATCGGCTCCTGGAAGATCATCGACACGACGCTGCCGCGATAGTCGCGCGTCGCCGCCTCGTCCATCGCCATCACGTCGTGACCCGCGACGTTGATCTTGCCGGTGATATGGCTGCGCTTGGGCGGCAACAGGCGCAGCAAGGCGCGCAGCGTGACCGACTTGCCCGAGCCGGATTCGCCCAGCAGCCCCATCACCTCGCCTTGGGCCAGCGTCAGATCCACGCCATTGACCGCGTGGACCGTGCGATCGGCGCTGCGGAACAGCACGCGCAGATCGCGCATCGTGACGAGATCGCCGCTCATGCTTGTGGCGCCATCCGCGACCATGGTGTTTCCTTTTCGTAAGCCGCCCCCAGCGCGAACAGCGTGGCTTCGGCGAAAGGCCGTCCGGCCAGTTGGAAGCCGAGCGGCAATCCCGCTTTGTCGAAGCCGCACGGCACCGACAGCGACGGCAAGCCCAGCACGTTGAAGGGCCGGCAAAGCCGTGTGAGGGCCGCCAGCAACGGCCCCATCGCCGGGCCGCCGCCGACATCGGTTTCCGCGATCGTCGGTACGGTCCGGTCGCTGACCGGACAGAGCAGCGCGTCGCATTGGCCGAACACGTCCGCGACGAAGCCCGGGATCGCGGCCGCGCGATTGCGCAACGCATCGAGATAGGCGACCGCCGGAATGACGAGGCCGGTCGATAACCGCGCGCGCACTTGCGCGGAATACTTCTCGGGCATGTCGGCGAGCCACGCGCGATGCGCGCTGGCGGCCTCCGCCCCCGTGATCATCGTGCCGGCCGCGTTGATCGCGTCGAGATCGGGCATCTTCACGGGCACGAGCTTCACGCCGAGTTTTTCGAAAACTTTCGCGGCCGCCTCGATCGCCGCGGCGACTTGGCCGTCGATCTTCTGATCGAAATAGCCTTGCGGCAGGCCGAGACGCATTCCCGCGACGGGTTTGCCGCACGCGGCTTCGTAGTCGTCGACCGGCACCGACGACGCCGTCGTATCCTCAGGATCGGCGCCGGCGATGACGCCCAGAATGCGCGCAGCGTCAGCCACACTCCGCGTCAACGGCCCAACCGTATCCATCGACCACGACAGCGGCATGGCGCCCGCCTTGCTGACGCGGCCCCAAGTGGGCTTGATTCCGACCAGACCGTTGCAGAAGGACGGCATGCGGATCGAGCCGCCGGTGTCGGAGCCCAGCGCCCCATAGACGATGCGCGCCGCGACCGAAGCGCCCGAGCCCGAGGACGAGCCGCCGGTCATATGCGCCGGGTTCCACGGATTGCGGCAATGGCCGTAATGGTAATTGTGGCCGGTCGGGCCGAAGGCGAATTCGGCCATATTGAGCGTACCGAGATCGATCGCCCCCGCCGCGTCGAGGCGCGCAAGCGCCGTCGCGGTCGTCTGCGCCTTCCAGTCGCGGCGAATGGCCGAGCCGCAGCTCGCGACGCGGCCCTTGCGGTAATACATGTCCTTGTGCGCGAGCGGCACGCCGTGAAGTTTGCCTTTGGCGGGTACCGCGTCCGCGCGCTTGGCCGCGTCGAGTGCCGCCTCCTCGCCCAGCGTTATGAACGCGTTGATCTTCGGCTGCCACGCTTTGGCGCGCGCGATCGCTGCCTGCGTCAACTCGACCGACGAAATCTTCTTGGCCGCGACGGCATCCGCCGCCTCGACCAATGTCCAATTCGCCGGATCGCTCATCGCGCGCGGCCCTTGTCGAGGGCGGCTGCGTAATGCGCGGGCTCGACGTCGAAATCGACGCGGAACGACGCGATCTTGGCGAGCGGTGCGGCCAACGATTTGGCGGCCGCTTCGGCTTGTTCGTGCGGCAGTGAAATGCCCAGCGCCTTCGCGGCGGCGGCGATGGAATTCGGATCGAGGCTCATGCGGCGCTCCCGGCTTTGGAATGGCCCGACGCAGCATCGGCCATATGGCACGCCACGCGATGGTCGGGATCGGCCAACGTGGACGTGAGTGCCGGTATTTTGGCGCCGCAAACGTCTTCCGCAAAGGGGCAGCGCGTATGGAAACGGCAGCCCGAGGGCGGGTTGATCGGATTGGGCGGATCGCCGGCGATCGGCGCTTCTTGCGTGCGATGGTCCGGATCCATCGACGGCATCGCCGACAGCAAGGCGCGCGTATAGGGATGACGCGGATTGTCGTAAAGCTCCTCGACCGGCCCGATCTCGGCGACGCGGCCCAGATACATGACCATCACCCGATCGGCCATGTAGCGCACGACGTTGAGGTCGTGGCTGATGAACACATAGGTCAGGCCGAACTCGGATTTCAGATCCTGGAGCAGGTTCAGCACCTGCGCCTCGACCGATTTGTCGAGCGCCGAAACGGACTCGTCGAGCAGCACGAGACGCGGCGCCAACGCCAGCGCGCGCGCGATATTCACGCGCTGGCGCTGACCGCCGGACAGCTCGTGCGGATAGCGCCGCCCGAACAGATTGGGGTCGAGCCCGACCTTGCCGAGCAGATCGCGGGCCCGGCCGCGCGCCTCGCCGTCGGCCACGCCATGGACCTTCGGGCCGAAGGCGATCGAATCCTCAATCGTCAGACGCGGATTGAGCGAGGCGAAGGAATCCTGGAACACCATCTGCACCTGACGGCGCAATTCAGTCAGCGTGATCCCGCCATCGACAGCGCCCAGGGCCTGCCCGTCGAACAGCACTTCGCCCGAGTCAGGCTCGATCAGGCGGATCAGCAAGCGCGCGGTCGTCGATTTGCCGCAGCCGGATTCGCCGACGATGCCCAGCGTCTCGCCCTTCGCGACGTCGAAATCCACACCGTCGACGGCTTGCACCAGGCCCGTCGTGCGGCCGAGCAAGCCGCCGCGGATCGGGAAATGCTTGACGAGGTTCCGGACCGTCAACAGCGGCTGCGCGGGCCCGCCGAGATCTTCGGTGGTTTCGATGCTCATCGTCAGACCTTCACGTCCATCGCCGAGCGCAACGCGTCGGAGAACAGGTTGAAGCAGATCGACACCGCGAAGATCATCGCCCCTGGCAAGGCGGCGACGTAAGGCTGGGAATAGATCGCCGTGCGCAGCGTATTGAGCATCAGCCCCCATTCGGCTTCCGGCGGTTTGACACCGAGCCCGAGAAACGAGAGCCCCGCCGCCAAGATCATCGACACGGAGACGAGCGACGTCGCGTAGACGAAGACCGGCCCCATCACATTGCCCAGCACATGGACGCGGATGATCGTCAGCGCCCCCGCCCCCGACGCCCGCGCCGCGTCGACGAAGTCGAGCGAGCGGGTTTGCGTCGTCACACTTTCCGCTACGCGCGCGAGCGGCGGCACGAAAACGACGGTCAGGGAGATGATCGAATTGAGGATGCCCGCCCCCAGCGCGCCGGAAATCGCGATCGCCAGCAGCACCGACGGGAAGGCGTAAAACACGTCGATCGTGCGCATGATCGCCATGTTCGTCTTGCCGCCGACGAAGCCGGCGATCACGCCCAGCGCCGTGCCGATCACGAAAGCGTTGAGCACGGGCACGATGCCGATGAACAACGACAAGCGCCCGCCATAGAGCAAACGCGTAAGCATGTCGCGGCCGAGTTCGTCGGTGCCCAGCGGATAGCCCGGCGTGCCGATCGGGCGCAAGCGGCGCAGCATCGCACCGCGATAAGGGTCCTGCGGCGCGATATAGGGCGCGAAGATCGCGGCGAGTACGATCAGCACCAGAATGGCGAGGCAAATCATCGCCAGTTTGTTGCGCATCAAGCGATGGAGCACGCCCGACCAATAGCCGCGCGAGGCGGTGGCGGGGGCCGTTTGCTTCTGCGCCTTGTCGGCGGTCGCGGCGGCGGCGGTCATGCGCGTTTGATCCGGGGATCGAGCCAGGTCTGCAGAATGTCGACCAGAAGGTTGAGCGTGACGAAGAACATCGCCAGCACCAGGATCGTTCCTTGGAGCAGCGGCAAGTCGCGCTGGAAGATCGCGTTGCCGAGCAGGAAGCCCGTCCCCGGCCACGCGAACACGGTCTCGATCAGGATCGAGCCGCCGAGCAGATAGCCGAGTTGCAAGCCCATCACGGCAAGGCCGGTGGGCGCGGCGTTCTTCATCACATGCATCAGCACGCCGCGATCGGTCAGGCCCTTGGCCTTCAGCGCGTCGACGAATTCCTGGCTGAGGATGTCGGCCACGAGGGCACGCACCGAGCGCGCGACGATGCCCAGCGGAATGACCGACATCGTCACCGCCGGCAAAATCAAAAAGCGGATATGGGCCCAATCCCACGTCCAATCCGCCGAGCCGCCCGGCCCCGCCCCGGTCGCCGGCAGCCAGTTGAGCTGCACCGAGAATACGATCACCAGCACCATGCCCATCCAATAATGCGGCAACGAGACGCCGACGATCGACAGGCCCGAGGCGACGCGGTCGATCCAGGTGTCGCGCCAATAGCCGGCAACGAAGCCGAAGATGCCGCCGAAGATGAACCCGATCAGCGCCGCCAGAATGGCGAGCATGAAGGTGTTGCCGAGTGCCCGCCAAACCTCGCTCGCCACCGGCCGGCCCGTCGCGAGCGATACGCCCAGATCGCCGCCCAGCGCCCGCGTGATCCAGAGCCCGAACTGCACGGGCAGCGGCTTGTCGAAGCCGTAGGCGACACGCATCTGGTTCTGCAATTCGAGCGATGCGTCCGCCGGCAGGACCGCGACCAGCGGATCGCCCGGCGCGATATGCACCATCAGAAAACAGACGAGGCTGACCCCGAGCGCGATCGGCACGGCGTAGATCAGGCGTTTGAGCAGATATTGCAGCATCGTGCCTCCGACGGCGTCCCCCATCGGAACTGCAAGGCAGGTGCCACCGTCGTCGACGCCGCGCCACGGCGTGTCGCTGGCACGCCGACAGGCAAGCACCGTACTTGCGAGCCTCAATTTTGAGCAGCTTTCGCCCGAGACGGCGCACATTCGCCGAAATTCCGCCCGACGCGGCGGCGGGCACGAAACTTGAAGGACAGGCGCAATCGATCAACCCAGGGGGGTCTATGCTCCATTCGAAACTCTTCGCGGCCGCCGGCCTGGCGCTCGCATTCTCGACCGGCACCGTCTTGGCGCCCAGTAACGCGCAAGCGCAAGGCACGCTGCGTATCGGCATGACCGCGTCGGATATTCCGCTGACGACCGGCCAGCCCGACCAGGGCGGCGAAGGCCAGCGCTTCACCGGCTACACGATCTACGATTCCTTGATCAACTGGGATTTGACCAGCGCCGACAAGCCGTCGGATCTGATCCCCGGCCTTGCGACGTCTTGGGCGGTCGATGCGACCGACAAGAACAAGTGGATCTTCAAGATCCGCGAAGGCGTGAAGTTCCACGACGGTTCGATCTTCGATGCCGAAGCCGCGGTCTGGAACTTCGAAAAGCTGCTCAATCAGCAAGCGCCCCAATTCGATCCGCGCCAATCGGCGCAAGGGCGCACGCGAATTCCGGCGATCGCGTCCTATCGCGCGGTCGACAAATACACGCTCGAGATCACGACCAAGTCGCCCGACGCGACGTTGCCTTACCAAATCGCCTGGATCATGAATTCGAGCCCGGCGCAGTGGGAGAAGGTCGGCAAGTCGTGGGAGAATTTCGCCAAGACGCCGTCGGGTACGGGCCCGTGGAAGCTGACCAATTTCGTGCCGCGCGAGCGCGCCGAAATGGTCCCCTTCGCCGAGTATTGGGACAAGCCGCGCGTGCCCAAGCTCGACAAGCTGATCTTGATCCCGCTGCCCGAAGCCTCGGCGCGCACGGCGGCGTTGCGGTCGGGTCAGGTCGATTGGATCGAAGCGCCCGCGCCCGACGCGGTGCCCTCGCTCAAATCGGCCGGGTTCCAGATCGTCATGAACGCCTATCCGCATAACTGGACTTGGCATCTGAGCCGCGTCGAAGGCAGCCCGTGGAACGATATCCGCGTGCGCAAGGCCGCCAATCTCGCGGTCGATCGCGACGGCATCAAGGAATTGCTCAGCGGCATGGCGATCCCCGCACAGGGCTTCTTCCCGCCCGGCCATCAATGGTTCGGCGAGCCGAAGTTCAAGCTGAAATACGATCTCGCCGAAGCGCGCAAGCTGATGACCGAAGCCGGTTACTCGGCGGCGAAGCCGATGACGACCAAGATCCTGATCGCGCCGTCGGGCTCGGGCCAGATGCAGCCCTTGCCGATGAACGAAGCGGTGCAGCAGAATCTCGCCGAAGCCTGGATCAAGATCGACTTCGAAGTCGTCGATTGGAACACGCTGATCAATATTTGGCGCGCGGGCGCCAAGCACGAGACCTCGCGCGGCGCCACGGGGATGAACTACACCTACTTCATCCAGGATCCGTTCACCGGCTTCATCCGCCATCTGCAAAGCACGCTGGCCCCGCCGGCCGGCACCAATTGGGGTTATTACAATGACCCCGATATGGACAAGCTGTTCGACGAGGTGCGCAACACCTTCGACAAGGACGGGCAACTCGCCGTCC
Organism: Tagaea sp.; assembly: GCA_965228135.1. Taxonomy (GTDB): domain Bacteria; phylum Pseudomonadota; class Alphaproteobacteria; order CACIAM-22H2; family CACIAM-22H2; genus Tagaea. The sequence continues at coordinate 57,093 of OZ245798.1, read as the reverse complement.
TCAAGAAGATCCACGAGAAATACGTCGATGACGCGCTGTTCTTGATGGTCACGCACGACGTCAACCCGCGCGCGTTGAGCGCCAAGGTGAAGGGCTTCGTGCAGGCCCAGAACTGGTTCCAGAACTTCTCGTCGATCAGCATGACTCCGTGATGGGGGCGCCGTAAGGCTTCCATCGATCGAAACGACAAGGCCCGCATCGCAAGATGCGGGCCTTTTTTTGCACCTGGGTTCGTTTAGCGCGGGGCGAGTTTCAGCCGCATCACGATATCGCGGCCGTGATTGCCGAAGCCCTTGCCGAAGATGTTCACGCCGCCGGGGCGCTTGGCTTTTTCCTGAATGCCGACGCGCAAGCGGATCGAATGATGGTTTGGCAGATCGAGCTTCGACAGGCCGATGCTCGACACGCGCTTGCCGTTGACGAACGTGCCGTCGCGGCTGATCCGCCATTGCGTCAGATCGCCGTATTGCGAGCCTTCGAGCTTCCACCAGCGCGGCGTGAAGCGTCCGCGCCGGTCGCCGTAATCGCCCGGTGCGGTCCACACGCCGACATGGACGTGATTGACCCACAGCGAAATGTCGGACGGCCAGTTCTTGTTGGTACCCGGCACTTCGGAGGACAGCTCGAGCTCGAACTCCAGCGCCTCGACCGTGCGGTTCATCAGCTTCGCGTTATTCGGAAACTTGTATTCGACATAGCCACGCCCGAACCAGATCAGCGCCGCCTGCACGCGCGCGGGATCGAGGAACAGGTCGGGCACGTCGAGCACGCCCATGATGCGCTCGGTCGAGCATATCCCGCAGGGGGCGGACACCTCGGAGCTCGTATAGAGGCCGAGCGGCATCTCGACCTCGACCACGTTACTGTCGCGGCTGGGGCGTTCGGGCGCCAATTGGATGACGATCTCGTCGAACCGGGCCCAGCAGATCTTCTGCTGGCCTTTGCTGGCTTTGCCGAGCGAGGTTTCGATCAACTCGGCGTCGGTCAGGATCTGCACATTGGTCGCGACGGTCGATTGCGGCAACTCGAGCGCTTCGGCGATCTGGTTGACGTTCAACGGCCCGATGCGGCGTAACAACTGAAGAATGCGCACGCGGATCGGCGAGGCAAGCCCCCGCACGACCGCGAATTGACGTGCGGGATCGACGGCGAGGAAGCTATGCGAAGCTTCGCCGTCGGCGCCGGCCCCCGCCGCGATATCGGCGGGGCCGCGGCGCAGGTCGGATCCGGCGAAGGCGGTATGACCCGCCCCGCCGGATGCCTCGCCCTTATTTCGACGACTCGAGTCGGATGACATTCCACGAGGCCGGTTTCAGCGTCATCGTCACGGCTCCATCCGCCACCGTCACGCCTTCGAGGCGCTTGGGCGACACGCGGTCGGGAGCGTTCTTGTCGTTGACCGCGGTGAGGCTATCATGCCGCAACTCTTCGGCGACCGCGACCTTCATTCCGCCGAAGCCGCGCATATCGACCTTGACCTGCATTTCGCCCTTCAGGTCGCGGTTGAGCGCGAACAGCGTCAGCGACTTGCCGTCCTCGCCCGCCACCGCCGACAGCTTCAGATACGGCGCCTTGACCGGGTAATAGAGGTCCTGGTCGCCGCGCGGATCGTAATACGACGCATCGTAGATGTCGCTTTCGATACGCGTGCGCAGCACGTCGCCGCGCCCGTAGCGGCTCATCTGCGCGAAGGGATGGAAGATCGTCTGGCGCCAGGCGGCTCCCCCCGTCTCGGTCATGATCGGCGCGATCACGTTGACGAGCTGGGCCAAGCACGCGGCCTTCACGCGGTCCGCGTGGTTCAGCAGCGAAATACACGCACCGCCGAACGCCAGCGCGTCGGCCATGTCGTAGATTTCCTCCAGAATCTCCGGCGCCACCGGCCAGCCCGGCTTGATCCGGTTGGCGCGCGGACGGCGCGTGCGATACCAGACGTTCCATTCGTCGAAGGACAGCATGATGCGCTTGGACGAGCGGCGCTTGGCCGACACCGCGTCCGCGATCGCCACGACCTCGTCGATGAAACTGTCCATCAGATCGGGGCTGGCGAGCATCGCCGCCGTGTCGCCGTTGTAGTTGTTGAGATAGGTGTGCAGCGAGATGAACTCGACATGCTCGAACGTCTCGTCGAGCACTTCGTCTTCCCACTGGCCGTAGGTCGGCATCGTCCGGCCGGACGAGCCGCACGCCGCCAACTCCACCGACGGGTCGATCCAGCGCATCATCTTCGCGGCTTCGCGCGCGACCGCGCCATATTGGCGGGCGGTCTTGGTTTCCATCTGCCAGGGCCCGTCCATTTCGTTGCCCAGGCACCAGAACTTGATGTCGTGCGGCTTGTCCCAGCCGTGCTTCTTGCGCAGATCCGAGTAATACGTGCCGCCGGGATGGTTGCAGTACTCGACCAAATTGCGCGCCGCATCGCCGCCGCGCGTGCCCAGATTGACCGCCAGCATCGGCTCGATATTCGCGGCCTTGCACCAATCGACGAATTCGTTGGTGCCGAACGTGTTCGGCTCGGTCGAGAACCAGGCGAGATCAAGGCGCGCCGGACGATCCTTCACCGGTCCCACGCCGTCTTCCCAATTATAGCCGGAGACGAAATTGCCGCCGGGATAGCGCATGATCGTCGGCGCCAGTTCGCGCACGAGTGCGAGAACGTCGCCGCGGAAACCGTTCTTGTCCGCCGTCTTGTGGCCGGGCTCGTAGATGCCGCCATAGACGCAACGGCCCAGATGTTCGATGAACGCGCCGAACAGGCGGGGATCGGTGCGCCCGATCGTGAAGTCGCGGTCGAGTAGGACGGATGCTTTTCTCATGGCGTTTCCCTGACTTGCTTGATGTTGGTTCGGTTTTTCAGCGCGCGAACAAGGGGCGCTCGCCGGGGGCGAGCGGCTCGAGCACGGATTCCTTCAACGTTTTGGAATACGGATGTTGGGGATTTGCGAGGATGGTCCGCGCGTCGCCGCTTTCCACCACGCGTCCCTTCTGCATGATGATGATGCGGTCGGAGATCGAATACGCGGTCGCCAGATCGTGGGTGATGTAGATGATCGACAAGCCCAGCTCGTCGCGCAGCTTGCGGAACAGATTGACGATCGACGCGCGCAGCGACGCATCGACCATCGACACGGGCTCGTCCGCGATCAGCAGCGACGGGCCCGACGCCAAAGCGCGGGCGATCGCCACGCGCTGCAACTGCCCGCCCGACAACTCGTGCGGATAGCGACCCTTGATCTCCGCCAGCGACAAGCCAACCTGGCGCAGCGCCTTGTCGGCGCCTTCCTGCATCGCCGCTTCGCCCTTGGCGCCGGCGAAGCGCCGGCATGTCGCGTAGAGATAGCGGTCCAGGCGCTTCAACGGATTGAACGCCTCGAACGGGTTCTGGAACACGGGCTGGACCGCCGCCATGAAAGCATGGCGATCCGCCCCATCGCGCAACGTGGCGAGATCGCGCCCCTTGAAACGCGCAACGCCGCGCGTCGGCGTTTGCAGCGCCAGGATGATCCGCGCCAGCGTCGACTTGCCCGAGCCGGACTCGCCGATGATCGAGAAAATCTCCGGCTTCGCCGCTTCCAGCCGGAAGCTGACATCGATCACGGCCTCGATCTGGGTGCGCGAAAACAAGCCGCCACGGGTGAAGGTCTTGCAGACCGAATCGATTTCAAGCAACGCATCGGTCATGGCGTGGCCTCCACGCGGTCTTTTTCGAAACAGGCGACGCGATGATCCGGCGCCACCTGCTCCATCGGCGGCACTTCCACGCGGCAGCGTTCGGTCGCGAAGGCGCAGCGCGGATGGAAGCGGCAGCCCGAGGGCGGATTGGCGAGGCTGGGCGGCGTTCCTTCCAAGCCGCTACGCGGCCGGTCGTCGCCGATGCGCGGCAACGAATGGATCAAATGGCGCGTATAGGGATGGCGCGGACGTGCGAACACGTCCGGCGTGCGCGCTTCCTCCACCAATCGCCCCGCATACATGATGCCCAGGCGATCCGTCAGATGCGCGTGCACGCCCATATCGTGGGTGACGAACAGCACCGACGACGCCATCTCCCGCTGGATCGAGCGGAACATCGCCAGCACGTCCTTCTGCACCACGACGTCGAGGGCGGTCGTCGGCTCGTCGGCGATGATGAATTCCGGACGGCAGATTGTCGCCAGTGCGATCGTCACGCGCTGGCGCATGCCGCCCGACAATTCGTGCGGATAGGCTTTCAGCACCGTCGCGGGCAGGTTGACGCGCGCCAGATGCGCCACGACCGCCGCTTCGAACCCGGCTTTGTCGAGGCCCATATGGCGGAAGGCGAAATCGAAGAACGACGTGCCGATGCGCCGCACCGGGTTCAGCACGCTCATCGAACCTTGCATCACGTAGGAGAGATGCCGCCAGCGCACGCGTTCGACCAGATCGGCCGGGGCGCGGTTCAAGCCCATCGTGCCGTCCATGAAGCTGAACTGGATCTCGCCGCCGACGATCTCCAGCGGCGGGCGCATCGCACCGGCGATCGTCTTCACCAACGTCGACTTGCCCGAACTCGATTCGCCGGCAAGGCCGTAGATCTCGTCCTTACGGACCTCGAACGTGATGCCGTCGACGGCCTTCACTTCGCGGTCGACGCCGAACAGGCGCAGGCGATACCAGGCGCGCAGATCGCGCACCGCGACGACGGGGCCGTCGGCCGTTACCGGCTTGGCGGCGGGGTTTCGCATTGCGGCGCTCATTCCTTGCGCCCCCCGCCCCGTTCGAGCCTTGATCGCGGGTCGATATACTCGTTCATCGAGATCGCGAGCAGATAAAGGCCGATGAACAGCATCACCACCAAGCCGACCGGGAACGCGATCCACCACCACACGCCCGCGACCACGGCGCTGTGCTGATTGGCCCAATAGATCATCCCGCCCACGCTGGGCCGGTTGATATCGGTGAAGCCGAGCACCGCGAGCGTCACTTCCAGGCCGATCGACCAATTCATGTTGTTGAGCGAGGTCGAGAACACGATCGGCAGCACGAAGGGCAGATGTTCGCGCGACAGGATTTCATGCGTGCGCATGCCGGAAAACACGGCCGTCTGCGTGAATTCCCGGTGCCGCAGGCTGAGCGCCACGGAGCGGATCAGCCGCGCGTCGTAGGACCAGCCCAACAGCGCCGTCAGCACCGCCAGCATCACCCACGACATGTTGTCGCGCATGACGAAGTAGAACAGCACCAGGATCGGGAACAGCGGGATGACGATGAAGGTGTCGTTGATCGACATCAGCACCCGGTCGACCCAGCCGCCGCGATAGCCCGCCAGCAGACCGATCGACAGCGACAGGATGCGGCTCAAAATCGCGACCAGCAGGCCGAAGGCCAGCGTGTTGCGGATCGAATAGGTCAGCAGCCAAAACAGATCCTGCCCGCGCGACGTGGTGCCGAACCAATGCGCGGCCGAGGGCGGCACGTCCATGGGTGCCACGAATTGATCGAGCGGCGGATAGGGCGAGACGAAGGACAGCAGCGCCATCACGACGACGATGCCGGTCAAGACGATGCCGGCAAGGAACTCGCCGTTGTAGCGCAGGAGATCTCGAAGAACGACGAACATTGTTCAGGTTACCGTGACGCGAGGGTCGATGAGCGGATAGATCAAGTCGATGACCAGCACCGCGAGCGAAACGCCGACGATCGACACCGTCGTGACGCCGAGGACGAGGCTGTAATCGCCGGCGTGAACGCCGTCGACCAGCAGCGAGCCGATGCCCGGATAACCGAACACGCGTTCGGTGATCAGCGCGCCCGAGAAGACATGGCCGAGCGAGATCGCAAGGCCCGTGACCTGCGGGGCGATGGCGTTGCGCATCACATAGGCGGTCAGGATGCGTCGCTTCGAGACGCCCGCAAGTTCGGCATAGACGACGTAATCCTCGGTCACGACGTTCGACACGAGGCTACGCATGCCGACGAACCAGCCGCCGAGCCCGACGAGCAGAAGCGACATCAGCGGCAGCAGCGAGTGACGAATGACCGACAGGATGTAGTCGGACGACCAGGCCCGCGTGACGTTCATCTGCGAGCCGCCCGAGATCGGCAGAATCGGCCACAGATAGCCGAACACGATCAGCAGAATGATCGCCGCGATGTAGTACGGCATCGGATGCAGCGCCATCGCGACGATGCCGAACCCTTTCAGGATGCGGCTGCGGCGGTAATAGCCGGCGAGACCGCCCAGCAGATTGCCGATGATCCAGGTGAGGATCGTGGCCACGCCCAGCAGACCGACGGTCCAGGGAATGGCGCGCCCGATCAAGGCCGAGACCGGCGACGGAAAGGCGGACAGCGAGGGGCCGAAATCGGCGACCAGCACGCGGCGCCAGAAATTCAGATACTGCTCGAAGGGCGAGCCGGTCAGACCGTAGAGCTCGCGCAAGGATTGGCGCATCGATTCGATCGCTTCGGGCGCCGTATGGCCGAACGCCGTGGCGACCGATACCGTATGCTCCACCGGATCGATCGGCGTGGCGTGCGTGATGATGTAGGCAATGTTGATGCCGATGAAAACGACCAGCAAAAATTGCAAAAACCGGCCGGCGGCGTATCTGGCGTAGACGCGCATATGCGTGTGCTTTCCCGGGGAACGTGAAGTCCGCCCTTCCGGCCGGCGCGGGGTCGCCCACGCACCGGCCGGTCGGAACGGATCGTCGCTTACTGCTTCGGCTTGATCTTCACGAACATGTAGCGGGAGTTGCCCCAGTTCGGGACCGGATTGGTGTACGGGTTATCCGCCGTCGGGAAGCCCGTCCAATACGTCTCGTCCGCCACGGTGAACACGTTATACGCCATCAACGGGATCACCGGCATTTCGCGCGTTGCGAGCTTGATGAACTCCTTGCCAAGCTCGATGCCCTTGGGATCGTCGAAGTCGATCCCGCGGATCTGTTCGATGATCTTGTCGAGCTCCGGATGCGACCAGCGCTGCCAGTTGCGCGAAGGCTGCGACTGGCCGGGCGCCGCGACATAGGCCGAGTGCCAGCTGTCCATGAAGAAGGACAAATCCTGGTGACCGCCCCACGTCTCGACGCTCCAGCTCAAGATCACATCGAAATCGCCCGAAGCGCGCCGCGTGAGCAGCGTCCCCGCCGCGACGTCGACGCGCGCGTCGATGCCGAATTGCCGCCAGCTTTGCGCGATCATCGAACCCGCACGGGTCATGATCGGGCGCGCATCGCCTTCCACCACCACGCGGATGACGAACGGCGTGCCGTCGGGCTTGAGCCACTGATTGCCTTGCTTGCGGAAACCCGCGCGCTCCAGCAATTCGGTCGCCGCCTGCGGATCGGGCTTCCACCAACCCGTGCCGAAGGCCTTCGCGATATCCTTCGGATCGGACGGGATCTGGTTGCCCATCGACGGACGCAGGCTGTCCGCAATCTGGCGCGCCATCGTCCGATCATACGGCTTGATCTTACGCTTGCCGGTGTCGATCTCGAAATCCGCGAGCCAATCCTGCATCGCGTTGTGATACGTCTCCGGATGGCGGCCGGTCGGCGGTACGTGGATCGGCGAGATCGTCGCCGCCCCGCGATAGGACGCCATCGACACCGCCTTGATATCGACCAGCAGCGTCAACGCCCAGCGCACGTCCTTGTTTTTGAACATGTCGAGCTGGGTGTTGAAGATCGCCGATGGCAGCGTGGGATCGGGATGCCCGAACGGGAAGCCCTTGAACCACGCCTTCGACGTCGGATTTTGGCGCGCGAGCGTGAACATGCCTTCGGGCGCGATGTCGTGGACGACGTCGAGCTCCTTGTTCATCTGCGCGATCACGCGCTTATCCGGCGGACCGGGATCGACGTAAGCGAGATAGCGCGGCGCCGGCTCGCCGAAGCGCGCGAGCGTCGTGCGCTGCCAATCCTCGCGGCGCTGCCAGATATACCATTTGCCGTCCGGATCGTGGCTGTGCAGCACATAGGCCGACAACGAGATGGGCTTCTCGTAGGCGAACTTGTTCGGGTCTTCGACCTTCTCGAAGACATGCTTGGGCGCGATCCAAATCGCGTTCCAACGCACGGTGAACAGCGAATGGAAGCGCGAATTCGGGCTCTTCAACTTGAAGATCACCGTCTCGGCGTCCGGCGTTTCGACCGTTTGCACGGCGTTGGCGAGCACCGCACTCCAGCGCATACCGGGCGTCTTCACCATCATATCGACGGTGAACTTCACGTCGGCCGAGGTGAACTCGACGCCGTCGCTCCAGTAGATTCCGCGGCGCAACTTCACACGCATCTCGGTGAAGTTGGCGTTGTAGACGGGCTTCTCGGACGCAAGGGAGTTGTCCCACACGCCGTCGATGCCGTTATCGGGATCGATATACCACAACGTGTCCAACGCGGCCTGCTGCAACCCGTTGGATTGGCTGTTGGCGTTGATCGCCCAGATGTTGAACCAGGCCGCGTTTTTCACCGTGCCCTCGGGATTTTCGAGGATCAGCAGCTGGTTGCGCGGAATGTCTTTCGGAATGCCTTGCGCGTTCGCGGGCTGAATCAGCCCCCAGAACGTCGAGCCTGCCAAAACGCCGGCAGCAAGCCATCGTGCGGCGGATTTCATGGGATCCTCCCGTATGTTTTCCGCGCGAACGTCGCCCGCGCGTTCTTTTTTTCCGATCATCGTTCGGTGCGGAATCCGCATTCGAATCCCGACGATCGAGCAGGATCGTATGGATGCCCTCCGGCGATGACAATTAAAGAACGGGTTTATATCGGAACCTGCGATATGAACCCGAATGCCGCATCGTGATGCCGCGAATGCGCGCCAGACTTCTGGTAGTGTTGCGGCGCAACGGCGCTCGGATTTGACGTTCTACTTTCGGAATCGAACGTCGAACGCGCGCATACAAAACGAAATGGGAGAAGACGATGATCTATCGCGGCGTGTTTCCGGTGGCGCCCACGGTGTTCGATGTGGATGGGCGTTTGGATCTGGAAGGCCAGAAGCGCTGCATCGATTTCATGATCGATGCGGGCTCGCACGGCATCTGCATTCTCGCCAATTGGTCCGAACAATTCGCGCTGACCGACGCCGAGCGCGAAACCGTGATGGATTGCGTGCTGAAGCATAACGCCGGCCGCGTGCCGATCATCGTGACCACGACGCATTTCTCGTCCGACGCTTGCGCCGAGCGCAGCAAACGCGCGCAGGATGCCGGCGCGTCGATGGTCATGATCATGCCGCCCTACCATGGCGCGACGATCCGCGCCCCCGAGCCCGCGATCTACGATTTTTTCAAGCGCGTGTCGGATGCGATCACGATTCCGATCATGATCCAGGATGCGCCCGTCGCGGGCACGCCCTTGTCCGTGCCCCTGCTCGCCCGCATGGCGCGCGAGATCGCGAATGTCAGCTACTTCAAGATCGAAGTGCCGCAAGCGGCCAATAAGCTGCGCGCGTTGATCGCCGAAGGTGGTGCGCCGATCGTCGGGCCCTGGGACGGCGAAGAAGGCATCACGCTACTCGCCGATCTCAATGGCGGTGCGACCGGCACGATGCCCGGCGGCGGCTATCCCGACGGCATTCGCGCGATCTTCGATCCGCACGCGGCGGGCGATCGCAAGGCGGCGACGGCCGCCTATGCGCGCTGGCTGCCGCTGATCAATTTCGAGAACCGGCAATGCGGGCTCGCGGCCGCCAAGGTGCTGATGGAAGCGGGCGGCGTGATCAAGTCGGGCGCCACGCGCCGGCCGCAAGTGCAGATGCACCCGGCGACGCGCGCCGAACTTCTCGACATCGCGCGCGGTCTCGATCCGCTCGTTCTGCGCTGGGGGAAGTAAGGGCTACGCCGCCGCTTCGGCCGCCGGGTAATTGAGTTCGATCGTGACACCCGACGGGTCTTCGGTGAAGACCTGATGCAGCCCGAGATTGGGCACGGTGCGTTCGCGAAAGGGCAAACCCAGGCGGCCGAGGCGCGCGCGCATCTCGCCAAGCCCCGTCGCCGTGAAGGCGATATGGTCGAGCGTGCCCGTGCCGACCAATTCATCGGCCGATTTATCGCCGAGATATTCGACCAAGCCCGACGGATCGTTCGGATCGATCCCGATGATGTGAACGGTGCCGTATTCCTTGTCGTCTTCGGCACCCAGATAAAGCCAAAGCCCCGGAAACTTGAAATCCGGGCGGAAGCCGACGCGAAAGCCCAAAACTTCGGTATAGAATTTCCGCGACGCTTCGAGATCGGTCGTGCGGATCGAATAATGCGCCAGACGATTGAGCGGCATGAACGCGTCTCCCCCAAGCGATTTCGCTTAGGGATAGCGCCGTCGCGGGTGGACGCGCAAGCCGGCGCTTGACGTGTTGCGCGGCATCGGCCGAACGCAGCTGGATTTGCGTCCGCGCGCAAAGCGGAGGATTATCCCGTCGCGGACGGCCGGTTCGGCCCCCGATATCACGTACGGCAACCAAGAATGATCCCGCTCAATCTCCGCCAGCAGCACATCGCCAACGCCGCCCGCGACAAGGGCTTCGTCACCATCGACGATCTGGTCGTCACACTCGACGTCACGCCGCAGACCGTGCGCCGCGACATCAATTTCCTGTGCGAGCACGGCATTCTGGCGCGCTTCCACGGCGGTGCGGCGTATCGCTCCAGTGTGGCGAACATGCCTTACGAGACGCGCGCGGGCTCGATGACCGAGGAGAAAGCCGCCATCGCCGCGCGCGTGGCCGCCGAGATTCCCGACGCCTCGTCCGTGTTCATCGATATCGGCACGACGGCCGAAGCGGTCGCCCAGGCGTTGCGCGGCAAATCCAATCTGCGCATCGTCACCAACAACCTCAACGTCGTGCGCCTGCTCGCCGGCAAGGAGGATTTCGAGGTGACGGTGACGGGCGGCATTCTGCGTCATCGCGATCACGCGATCACCGGTGCGGCCGCGACCGCTTTCGTCGAGCGTTACCGGCTCGATTATTCGATCCTGGGCGTGGTCGCGATCGACGCGACCGGCGCCATTCTCGATTTCCACGCCGACGAGGAACCGCTGACCCGCGCCGTGATCGGCTGCGGGCGGCAATGTTTCGTCGTCGCCGACAGCAGCAAGTTCGGCCGCAACGCGATCGCGCGCGTCGCACATCTGTCGCAAGTCGCGGCGCTGTTCACCGATGCGGTGCCCGACGGCGGCTGGGCCAAGACGATCAAGGAATCCGGCGTTCGCTTGGTTTTGGCGGATATGCCCTAAAAGTTCGTTTTCGAACATTTTTGTTTGAAAACGAACTTAACTGTATTACGATCTCCTCAATTTGGTTCGGAATCGAACATTTCCGGCCTTCGGGGGAAACGTATGAAATGGATCCGCAAGCGCGCTTTGGCGGGTGAAATGCTCGGCGGCGCGTGGCTTAGCCTCGCATCGTCGGTCGCGGCGGAGATCACCTCGCGCAGCGGCTTCGACTGGATCTTGTTCGATCTCGAACACGGCTTCGGCGACAACAACGACCTTCTTCACCAGTTGCAGGCGATCGAGGCGTCCCCGACGGTCGGCATCGTGCGGGTCCCCGCGATCGACGGCCCGATCTTCAAGCGCGTGCTCGATCTGGGCCCCGCCGGTTTGATGATCCCCAACGTCGCCACCGCCGGAGCGGCCGTCGAGCTCGTGCGCCAAGCGCGCATTCCCCCGCTGGGCGTACGCGGGGCCGCGCAATCGACGCGCGCCTCGGGCTACGGCTTCGGCTACGAGCGCTACATCGCCGAAGCGAATGCCAATCTGCTGATGGTCGCGCAAATCGAATCGCGCGAGGGCGTGGCGAACGCCGAAGCGATCGCCGCCGTCGACGGGATCGACGTGTTGTTCGTCGGCCCGCTGGATCTGTCGATCGATATGGGCTTGCCCGCCGAACGCCCGCACGGCGAATTCGCCGATGCGGTGGCGAAAGTGGCACGTGCCGCGCGCAAGCATGGCAAGGCCGGCGGCGTGCTGGTACGCAATATCGAACAGGCGCGCGATTACGCGGCACTCGGCTTCACCTTTATCGCGATGGGCTCCGATCGCGGACTTATCGCCAGCGGCATGGTGCGCAACGCCAAGGAATTGGCGGCGTTGGGCGATCCATCCGCCGCGAAAGTGGCCGCCGGCCAATGACGAAGACGCCCGTCATCCTCGCGGTCGATCTGGGAACGCAGAGTCTGCGCTTTTCGATCGTCGCGGCCGACGGGTCGAAACCTTGGACATGGTCCTGCGCCATTTCCACGCGTACGCAAGGCGATATCAGCGAACAGGATTCCGCCGCCTGGGACGACGCCTTGCGCGAAGGCTTCGCGCAGGCCGAGCGCGCGGGCGCAAGATTCGATGCGGTCGCGGCGGCCGGCCCGCTCGCCGGCTGGGTGCCGCATGATGTGAGCGGCAAGGCTTTGGGCCCGGCGTTGATGTATTTCGACAAGCGCAGTGCCGCCGATCTGGCCGTGCTGGAAGCGGCCGAAGGCGCGCGCGCGGACGGGTTGCGCGCGACGATCGCCGATCCGGTTCCGCATCTGCTGCGTTTGCGCCGCGAAAGCCCCGAGATCTATGCGCGCACGCATCGTCTGCTCGACGCGACCGGGCATTTGAACGCGCGTTTGACCGGTGGCGTGGCGACGCTCGATATCTATACCGCGCTGCGCCTGCCCGCCGCCGATCTTGCGCATCGCCTCGACATCGACGTGACGAAATTGGGCCGAACGACGCGCATCGGCGAAACGATCGGCACGCTCGCACCCGAATTCGGCGCGCCCGTACCGGTGATCGCCGCGAGTTTCGACAGCAAGACCGCCTATATCGCCAGCGGCATTTCCAAGCCCGGCGAAGCGCTCGATATCTCCGGCACGGTCACGTCTTTCGGCGTGGTCGCGCGCCAGCGCTTGGTCGATGCGCAGCGCCGCGTCTATTCCGTGCCGCTCGACGAAGCATGGCTTGTGCGCGGCTCGATGGGCGGCACCGGTAGCATCCTCGAATGGGCGCGCGGCGACATGCCGTTCGACGAATTCGAGAAGCTTGCCGCCAGCGCGCCACAAGGCGCCAAGGGCATCAACTTCCTGCCCTTCCATTCGGGCGCACGCGCGCCCTTGTGGAACCCGGCGATGCGCGGCGCGTATCTCGGCATGTCGCTCGACACCGATCGCGCGGCGATGGCGCGCGCCGTGTTCGAAGGCATGGCGCTCGGCCTCAAACACGTCGCGGCGACGATGGCGGAAAGCGGCGTGGCGCTCGATGAGCTGCGTTTGGCCGGCGGGCTCGCGCGCAGCGATCTGCTGGCCCGCTTGAAGGCCGACATTCTCGGCCGGCCGGTCGTGCGCTGTGCCGATCACGAATTGACGACGCTGGGCTTGGCGGTGATCGCGTTGACCGCCATCGGCGCCTTCCCGTCGCGCATCGAGGCGAGTCGAACCCTCGTGCGCCTCGCCGACCGCATCCATCCCGGCCCCGACGCCGCCGCCTACGCCCCCGTCTATCGCCGCTACGTCGCCGCCGTGACCGCGTTGACGCCGCTCTTTCCGGCAAATTCGGTATCTGGATAACGCGATGCCGGCTTATCCGCCCAGTTTTGAATCAAATTCCTTGACTCAGAATACAAAGAGTCAAAATTATATATCATCTTTCACTTTCAAAGATGATGCCCCGATGCTCGAAGTCCGCAGCGAATTCCCGATCTCCGAAGACGAGACCGAGCTCACCGCCTATTCGAAGCTCACCACCGCGCTGTGCTCCGACATTCAGGCCGGCCGCTTCGATCCGGACTCACGGTTGAAAGTGCGCGACTTGGCCGAACGCTACGGCGTCAGCCCCAGTCCGGTACGCGAAGCCTTGCAGGTGCTGAACGGATTGGGGCTGGTCGAGATCGACCCGAACAAGGGCGCACGCGTCCGGCAACTTTCGCCCGCCGAAGTCGATCAAGCCTGCCAGATCAATCAAGCGCTGGAATCCTTCGCCGCGCGCATGCTCGCCGAAAGCGCCTCGCCCCACCAGATCCGCGTGTTGCGCGAGATCGATGCGCGCCATCAGCAAGCCTATCGCGACGGCAATGTCGAGGGCCTCAGCAGCGTCGGCCGAGATTTCCATTTCGCGATCTATCGCTTCATCCGCAATCCGTTCGTCACGCGCACGGCGATCGTCCACACGACGCTCGCTTTCGTGAACCGGCGCGAAGTCGGCTTCAGCCAAGCGCGCCTCGACGCGATCTGCGCCGAGCACACCGAAATTCTCGACGCGATCGAAGCCCATGATCCCGATCGCGCCGCCAAACGGGCTTTCGAGCACGCGCGTTCCTGCACCGACGATCTGGTCGATCGCGTGTCGAAGCGCCCGTCCCAACACTGATACGCGAAACGGCGCACGGCCCGAACGGCCGGCGTCCCAACGACGACAAGGGAGGAACCTTAGAATGAAACCCACGCTCACGCGCCGCGCGCTTGCGGCGACCACCGCGATCGCCCTGGGGCTTCTCGCCGCCTGGAACGCACCGGCGAACGCGCAAGCCCAGAACCGCGAAGTCACGATCATGGGCCTCGAAGTCCATCTCAACAATCTGCGCGCCCAGGGCTTCGCCAAGGGCGGCGTGGATACGTTGGCCGATTTCGAGCGCGACGTCGCCAAGGTGAAATTCAACGTCGGCACGACCAACGTGCTGCAGGAAGGGTTGCAGCGCATCGGCCTGCTGAACCGGTCCGAGGAAGATCTGATCTTCGTCAACTTCGCCGACGCGAATGTGCGCCTGCGCAACTTCCTCCAGCCGCTCAACGACTACGTCGCCAAGGAACCGATCGCCGGCTTCCCGCAAGCCTGGTCGCCCGGCATGGTCGCGGCCTCCACGCTCGGCAATCAGCTTTATATGGTGCCGTTCCGCTGCGGCACGTTCACGCTGTGGACGAACACCGAAAACGCCAAATCGGCCGGCGTGTCGGGCGTGCCCAAGACGCCCGAGGAATTCTACCAGCAGGCCAAGGCCGGCACGTTCACCCGCCCCAACGGCGAGAAAGTGTTCGGCTTCGGCCTGCGCGGCGACAAATGGTCGCTGAACGAGGACTACGCGATGGCCGTGCGCATGTTCGGCGGCGATCTGGTGACGCCCGACATGAAGGTCGTGCTGAACGAAGCGGGCTCCGTCAAGGCCGCCGAAATGCTGCGCCGGATGTATGTCGAAGGCATCATCCCGCCGAACTGGGCCACGCTCGACGGCTCGTCGTTGATCCAATTGTTCCGCGAAGGCCGCATGACGATGGCGTTCGGCGCGTCGAGCTGGGGCGCGCAGTTCGAAGGCGGCGATTCGAAGGTGAAAGGCATCACCATCCCTTCGCATGTGCCGTTGTCGCGCGATTTGTGGACCGACAAAGTGACCTACAGCCCCAGCATCGTCTGGTTCTGGGGCATCGGCATGTTCAAGGGCGCCACCGACAAGGATATCGGCTACCAGCTGATCCGCCACATGATGAAGCCCGACGTGCAGCGCGAAGTCGCCAAGAACGGCAACGGCCCCTGCACGGCCGATCTGTTCGCGGAAATGGCGCAGACCCAGCCGGTGATGAAGCTAGCGCAGGAGATCTTCGCGATCTCGCGCACGCCGCTGCCCGCCCATCCGCGCATGGGGCAAGTCCGCGACCTGATCGGCGAGACGGTGCAGAACATCGTGGTCAACGGCGCGCCCGCGAAAGCGGAGCTCGACAAGGCCGCCGCCCAGATCCGCGGGATGCTCGATTGAGCCGCGTGACCGCCAACACCGCTGCGGGCCGGTATCGCTTCAACGCGAATACCTGGCTCGCGGCGGCCCTACTCGGGCCCGTCGCGATCGTCCTGCTGGCGATCATCGTCGTGCCGTCGATCGACTTGTTGTTCATGTCCTTCACCGACGCATCGCCGGGGATGGACACCGAATGGGTCGGTTGGAAGAACTATGTCCGCATCCTGTCGAACCCCGATTTCCAGGCGGCCCTGCTGCGCAACGTAATTTTCGTGGTCACGGTCGTGGGTCTGGAAATGCTGATCGGCCTTGGCATCGCGCTGCTGCTGGAAAATCCCCTGCCCTTACGCGGGCTGTGGATGGCGTTGATCGTCGCCCCCTACGCGGTCAGCCCCATCGTCGCGGTCGTGATGTGGAAATATATGCTCGACCCGAATTTCGGCGTCGTGAACTTCATGATGGGCAGTGCGGGTTTCCCCACGATCGCTTGGTTCACCTCCGCCGGCACGTCGATGGCGGGCATCATCATTATCGCGGTGTGGAAGGAATTCTCCTTCGTCACCATCGTCAGCTTCGCCGCCCTCAAAGCCATTCCCAACGATTTCGTCGAAGCCGCGCGCATCGACGGGGCCGGCTATCCGCAGATTCTGCGTCACATCAAACTGCCGATGATCCTGCCCGCCTTGTTGATCGTGATGATGTTCCGCATCATCTACACGCTGCGCGAATTCGCGATCGTCCATACGACGACCGGCGGCGGTCCCGGCACCTCGACCGAAATCCTCGCGCTTTATCTCTATAAGCAAGCCTTCCGATATCTGAATTTCGGGGCGGGTGCGGCAACCGGCTGGCTGATGCTGCTCGCCACGCTGCTGCTCGCCGGCTTCCTCGTGCGCCGCACCTATCGCGGCATGTTTACGGAGCGTTACCGGTGAATATCCTGCTCCGTCTGGGCCGCCGCGGCATTCTCTTCGCCTTGCTCGGCATCGCCGTGATCTGGTCGGCCTTCCCGATCGTCTTTTTGATCATGGGCTCGTTCAAGCCGGGCGGCGAAATTTGGGCCTATCCGCCGTCGCTGGCGTTCGAACCCACGCTCGCCTCCTATCGCGATCTGCCCACCCTTGCCCCGATGTATCTGCCCAATCTGTGGAACAGCGTGGTCGTGACATTGGTGACCACGCTTGCCACGCTGGCGCTATCGATCGGCGCCGCCTTCGTGTTCTCGCGGTTGCGCGCGGGCTGGCTCAAAGGCCCCGCCTTGCTCGTCATCCTCGTGCGCATGTTCCCGCCGATCATCGTCATCATTCCGCTCTACCCGGTCTTCGCCCATCTCGGCCTGCTCGATACGCTGACCCCGCTGGTGCTGGCGGGCATCGCCTTCTCGGTCAGCATCTCGACCCTGCTGTTGAAGACCTTCATCGACGATATACCGATCGAATTGGAAGAAGCCGCGCAGATCGACGGCTGCGGGCGCGTCGAAGCCTTCCTGCGCGTGACGCTGCCGCTGGTGACGCCCGCGATCGGTGCCATCGGGTTGTTCGTCGCGATCACGATCTGGAACGACTATCTGTTCCCGCTCGTCTTCACCTCGAGCCAAGCGCGGACTGCGCCCGTCGCGATCGCCATCGCGATCAACAATCCCGACGGCGTCAAATGGGGCGCGCTGCTGGCGATGTCGACCATCCATCTCGCCCCGATGCTCGCCCTCGTAATGCTGCTCTACCGCCAACTCGTCACGGTGATGACGGTCGGCGCGGTCAAAGGCTGATTGGAGAACATGACAAACGCAATTCCGCTTTGGGATAAGGCGAAGCCGTTTCCGCCGCCGAACACCACGATCGTTCCGGGCACCCGCTATTCGCTGGTCCATCGCCAGACGCCGGATTTCGAGTTCCTGCACGAGCCGCGCCTCGCCCATGACGGCAAGACGCTTTATGTGAACTTCTCCAACGCGCCGAAGCTGGAAAGCGAACCCGCCCAGGTGATGCGCGGCCGGCGTAGCAGCGATGGCGGCCGTACGTGGTCGGGTATCGAGGTCGTCGCCGGCGGCTTCGCCGACGGCAAGCGCCGCCACGAAACGGCGCCGCTGCTGGCGCGCGAAGACGGCGTGTGGGCGCTGGTCGGCCGCTACGATTTCGGCAGCAAAAGCGCCTTGGGCATGGAAATCTGGCGCGAGCATCCGGCGACGAAGCAATTCGCGCCCGTGTCCGACGGCATAGTCGCGCCCGATTTCATTCCCTTCGTCTTGCCGCAGCGTCTGGCGAACGGCAACTGGATCGTCGGCGGGCATCTGCAGAAGGTGACGCGCGCCGCCGTCGCGATCAGCGAGGGCGACGATCTTCTGCGCTGGCGCATCGTGCCGTTGCAGGACGACATCCATCCCGGCTTCCCCGAAACCGCTTTGGCCGTGCAAGGCAACGATGTGCTGGCGATCGTCCGCCCGGACAAAGCGCCCGGTAGCACGGCGCTGGCCTCGATCAGCCGCGACGGCGGGAACAGCTTCTCGAAATTGCTGCCGACCGATTTGCCGATGGAGGAAAGCAAGCCTTTTGCCGGCACGCTGTCCAACGGGCGCTCGTATCTCATCTGGAATCACGGCAAGGAACGGCGCAACGAACTTTGGATCGCCGTGACCAAGCCCGGCACGCTTTACCCGTTCGAGAAAGTCTGGCGTCTGGTCGGCGGCCCGGCGGAGGCCCTGCCCACCGGGCTTGCCGATATCGGCGAGACGGCGCCAGCACATAACTGGGCCTATCCCGAAGCGGTCGAACGCGACGGCACGCTCCATGTCGTGTTCTCGCTGAACAAGCGGCATTGCTACATGGCGGCGGTTCCCGTCGCAGCACTCACCTGAAAACGAGGACGATGATGGCGAACGATTTCTATCCGCTGTGGGACGAAACCACGAAGCTGCCCGCCCCCGGCAAAGTGCCGTTCCTCGACAGCGTGACCCATTCGATGGTCCATCGCGCGATCCCAGGCGAGCAGCAATTCCTGCACGAAAGCTCGATCGCCGTGCATGACGGCGAATTGGTCGTGTCCTTCGCCAATGATCCGGTCGACGAGAACAGCGCCGAGGGCATCACCCGCGCGCGCCGCTCGAAGGATTTCGGTCTGACTTGGAGCGCGCCCGAAATGGTGGCGCCGGGTGTGGATGGGCGCGAGTGCGACAATCACGCCCTGCTGCATTCCTATAACGGGATTTTGCGTTGCTACGCCGCACGCTGGGCCGGCGGCATCCAGTCGGACGGCAAGTGGCATCCGCTGCCGTCGATGCGCGCCGTGCAGTTCGTGTGGGAGCCCGCCAAGAAAGCGTGGCGCGAAACCGGCGTGACGATCCCAAATTTCCTGACCATGCACGGGCCGCAACGCTTGAAGAATGGCGGCTGGATCATCGCCGGCGAGATCGGCTTCGAAACGCCGGCCGCCGCGATCTGCGACGACGACAAGTTCGAGACCTGGAAGGTCGTGCCGATCCAAGCGCCCAAGGTGCTGAAATTCCCCGAGCCGACGATCATCGTCGACGAGGATCGTCTGATCGCGATCATCCGCAACGAATTCGTGCTCGGGCCGCCCCAGACGCAGGCGCTGGTGTCGGAAAGCTTCGACCACGGCAAGACGTGGTCGATGGCCAAGCTCGCCAATCTGCCGATGGTCGCGTCGAAACCCTTCGGCGGGATTCTATCGACCGGACAGCGCTTCCTGGTGTCGAACTATCCCGAACCGACGTCGCGGCGCGGATGCCTGACCATCGCGGTCGGCAAACCGGGCGAGAAGAAATTCTCGATGCTGCGCACGATCCGTCAGGGCGTTCCGCCCGTGCAGATCCCCGGCCTGTGCAAGGAACCGCAATGGTCCTATCCCTACGCGATCGAGCATCAGGGGACGCTGTACGTCACCTACTCGATCAGCAAGGAGGATTGCGCGATGTCGGCGATCCCGCTGGCTTCCTTGCGCGTCTAGGCGATTACAGCCGTGCCGCGACGATCGCGCGCAATTTGGCGAGATCGGCCGAGAACAGGCGGATACCTTCCGAAAGCTTCTCGGTCGCCATCGCATCGTCGTTGAGGCGGCGGCGGAATTCCGCCTCGCTCAATTTCGGCTCGGCGGCTTCCGTCGGCTTGGCGGGGGCGACCAGCTTGCGCGGCAGATCCCCTTCCTGTGCGGCCAATTGATCGAGCAGCGCGGGGCTGATCGTCAGGCGATCGCAACCGGCCAAAGCTTCGATCTCGCCCGTGTTGCGGAACGAAGCGCCCATCACGACGGTCGCGATGCCGCGCGCCTTATAATAGGCGTAGATGTTGCGCACCGAGACGACGCCCGGATCGGTTTCCGCGTCGAACGGGCCCTTGCCCGCCTTCACGTGCCAATCGAGAATGCGCCCGACGAAGGGCGAGATCAGGAAAGCGCCCGCTTCGGCGCAGATGATCGCTTGGGCAAGGCTGAAGACGAGCGTCAAATTGCAGTCGATGCCTTCCCGCTGAAGCACTTCGGCGGCACGAACGCCTTCCCACGTCGCGGCGAGCTTGATCAGGATGCGCTCGCGGCCGATGCCGCGCGCCTGATAGCCCGCGATCACCTCGCGCGCCTTTTCGACCGACGCCTTCGCGTCGAACGACAGATCCGCATCCACCTCGGTCGAGACGCGGCCCGGCACGATCTTGGCAAGCTCGGCGCCGAAATCGACGGCGAGACGGTCGCAGACGGCGTGGATCGCCGCGTCGCGCGGCAAGGACGATTTTTTACCCCAGGCGATCGCCGCATCGACGATGGCCGACGCCGCCGGGTTCTCGACCGCCTTTAGGATCAGCGACGGATTGGTCGTGCAATCGACCGGCTTCAGGCGGCGCACCGCGTCGATATCGCCGGTATCGGCGACCACGGTCGACATGCCGCGCAACTGCGAAAGTTTGGTCTTCTTGTCTGTCGTCATCGTCTCTCTCGTCCGGAATAGCGCCGCGTCTTCCGAGTCCCATAGCACGTCCGGCCGCGGGTTTCGACTCAGGGCCGTTCGGGGCTAAAAGATATCGAAATCCACGCCTTCGTCGGCCTGGAGGACATGGGCGTCGTAGAGACGATCATAGCCGCGCCGCTCGATCTTTGCCGGTGCGGGCAATGCCTTACGGCGCCTTTCGAGTTCGGCATCGTCGACCAACAGATCGAGCTTGCGCTGCGCGACGCTGAGCTTGATCCGGTCGCCGTTCTTGACCAGCGCCAGCGGCCCGCCGACGGCCGCCTCCGGTGCCACATGCAGCACGATGGCGCCATAGGCCGTGCCCGACATGCGCGCATCCGAGATGCGCACCATGTCCTTCACCCCCGCCTTGGCGAGTTTGCGCGGGATCGGCAGATAGCCCGCCTCCGGCATAGCGGCGGCACTTCGGGGCCCTGCGTTCTGCAACACCAGAATATCGTCGGCGGTGACGTCGAGATCGGGATCGTCGATGCGCGCCGACAGATCTTCGAGCGAGGAGAACACGACAGCGCGGCCCTCGTGTTCCAGCAATTTCTTGTCGGCCGCCGCGCGCTTGACGATGGCGCCGCGCGGCGCGAGCGTGCCGAACACCGCGACGAGGCCGCCATCGGGGTCGACCGGCTCGGCGCGCGGGCGAATGATCGTGCGATTCACGTGGTCGGCCAGCGGTTCGTCGATCAACTCGCGTAGCGTCTTGCCCGAGACGGTCGGCACGTCGAGATGCAGAAGATCGCGGATTTCCTTCAGCACGGCCGGCACGCCGCCGCCCGCGTGGAAATCCTCCATATAATTGTCGCCGACGGGTTTGAGGTTCACCAGCACCGGCGTTTCGTCGGAAAGCCGGTTCAAGCGATTGAGATCGACCTTCACGCCCGCGCGCCGCGCGATCGCCGTCAGATGGATCACCGCATTGGTCGAGCCGGAGATCGCCAGCAACACGCGCCACGCGTTCTCGATCGATTTTTCGGTGACGATATCGCGCGGACGCAACGTCGTCGTGCCGATCAGTTCGACCGCGCGCTTGCCGCTTTCCTCGGCATTGCGCAAACGATCCGCATGCACCGCCGGGATCGCCGCCGAATTCGGCAGCGACATGCCCAGCGTTTCGGTGATGCACGCCATCGTCGACGCCGTGCCCATCACCGCGCAAGTTCCCGCCGTGGTGGCAAGACGCCCTTCGACGACGTCGATCTCCGCCGCATCGACATCGCCCGCCCGGTAGCGTGCCCAGAAGCGGCGACAATCGGTGCAAGCGCCCAAGCGCTCGCCCTTGTGGCGACCGGTCGACATCGGTCCCGCGACGACTTGCACCGCCGGCACGTTCGCCGACACCGCCGCCATCAACTGCGCGGGCACGGTCTTGTCGCAGCCGCCCAACAGGACAACCGCGTCGATGGGCTGGGCGCGGACCATTTCCTCCGTATCCATCGCCATCAGATTGCGGAATTTGAGGCTGGTCGGGTTCAAGAACACCTCGCCCAGCGACGTGGTCGGAAACTCGACCGGCAAGCCGCCCGCCATCAACACGCCGCGCTTCGTCGCCTCGACCAATTCCGGGAAATGGCGATGGCAATTATTGAAGCCGCTATAGGTGTTGGCGATGCCCACGATCGGGCGCGCCAGCGCTTCGCTGGAATAGCCCATCGAGCGGGCGAAGGACCGGCGCAGATACGCCGCGAATTCCGGGTCGCCGTAGTTAGTGAGGCCGCCGGCAATGCCTTGCTTCGTCTTGTTCGTCATGCCCCTTTCATAACATCAAAAGCCATTTTCGTGCACGATGCGAACGCGCTTGCCTTGCGCCGATGCGGGTCACAATCTGCGTTGTTCAACTTCGCGCGGAGACGGTATCTCGATGACCAGCACCTATAACGCCGACGCACTGATCGACTTCGCGACCGACGTTGCGATCAAAACCGGGCTCGATGCCGACAAAGCGAAGATCGTTGCGGAGATCTTGGTCGAAGGCGATTTGATGGGGCACACGACCCATGGGCTGCAATTGCTCACGCCCTATCTCGCCGCCGCGAAATCCGGAAAAATGAAGGTGACCGGCGCGCCGACGGTCGTCGCCGATCGCGGATCAGCCCTCACCTGGGACGGGAATTTCCTGCCCGGCCCCTGGCTTGTGGTGCAAGCGATGGAAGCGGCCTTCGCGCGGATCGCGACGCATCCGGTCGTCAGCGTGGCGATCCGCCGGTCGCATCACATCGCGTGCCTCGCCGCCTATCTCACGCGCGCGACCGATCGCGGCCTCGTGATGCTGCTGACTTGTTCCGACCCGTCGGTCGTGTCGGTCGCCCCGCATGGCGCCGTTGCGCCGCGCTATACGCCCAACCCGTTCTCGGCGGGATTTCCGACCGGCGGCGATCCGGTGCTGATCGATATCAGCGCGTCGACCACGACCAACGGCCTGACCGGCCGTATGCATCGCACCGATCCCGCCGCACGCTTGCCGGGCCCCTGGCTGGTCGGGCCCGACGGCCAGGGCAGCGACGATCCCGCCGTTCTGTTCGGCCAGCCGCCGGGCGCGATCCTGCCGCTCGGCGGGCTCGATCTCGGCCATAAGGGTTTCGCGCTGGGCCTGATCGTCGAAGCGCTGACCTCCGCCTTGGCCGGCTATGGCCGCGCCGATGGCGAGACCAATTGGGGCGCCTCGGTCTTCCTTCAGATCATCGATCCCAATGCGTTCGGCGGCGGCGACGCGTTCAAGCGCGAACTTGGCTGGTTCGTCGATTCATGCCGGACGGCCCAAGTGGCGCCCGGCAAACCGCCGGTGCGCATTCCGGGCGAACGCGCCCTGGCTTTGCGCAAGCGTCAACGCCAAGACGGCGTCGCCATGCATCCCGAAATTATGCCCGCCCTCGCCAAGCTCGCCGCCGAAACCGGCGTCGCGGCGCCCCAGCCGCGCGGCGGATAAGCGTCAGGCCTTCGCCGCCTGCGCCTTCGCCCAGGCTTCGAGCACAGCTTGCGCGTCCGCGGCACGGCGGGATTCGGACGGCATTTTGCGTTCGGCGGCGGGCAAGCCGACCTGGGCGCGCAATTCCGCCGCCGTCATTCGATAGCGTCGCTTGTCCTGCGGCAGATGCTTGAGTGCGGCCCAGGATTGCTCGAGCGACACGGCGTAGTAGAGCCGCGATATGCCCGCAATATGCATCGCCGCGACGCAAAGCGAGCACGGCTCACAGGACGAATAGAGATCGCAGCCGTCGAGATCCTTCGTGCCGAGCTTGCGGCATGCATCGCGGATCGCCTCGACCTCGCCATGCGAGGTCGGATCGTGCAGTGCCAACGAGCGGTTCAAACCTTCGCCGACGATCTTGCCGTCTTTGACGACGATCGCACCGAAGGGCTCGCAGCCCGCTTGACCGATGGCGCTTCGCGACACTTCGATCGCGCGCCGCATAAACGCGTCGTCGTACATCCTCGTTCCTTCCCCTAACCGGCCGCGACGCGCTTCAAACCGACCGCGCGGTCGGCGAGCAACAGCAGGATCGCGGTCAACACGATCAACGCGGTCGAGATCGCCGCGATCGACGGATCCGCCCCTTCGTCGAGATATTGGATCATCTGGATCGGCAGCGGGCGCACCCGCACGCTCGCGACGAACAGCGAGATCGAATAATTGTCGAAGGACGACAGGAAGCCGAACACCGCGCCGGTGAACATGCCCGGCAGCAGATTGGGCGCCACGATCCGCAGCATGGCGCCGGGATAGGAAAAGCCCAGCGTGCGCGCCGCATCGACGATCGCGGGATCGATACCGGACAACGATGCGGTCAGCGTGCGCATGACGAACGGGATCGCCAGCACGGTATGGCCGATCAACAGCAGCGCGAAGGAATCCATCACGCCGAACAGGCGTGCGGCCTGTAACAGCGCGATGCCCTTCACGATGCCGGGCAGCATCAAAGGCGAAAGTACGAGCAGGCGCACGGCTTCGCTGCCCCGGAAACGACCGAAATGGATCGCCAAAGCGGCGAGCGTGCCGAGCACGACGGCCGAGAATGTGGCGATGCAAGCGACGCGCAGCGACACGCCGAGCGCGCGCCAGAATTCGTCGAGCGGCCCGAGGGCGAAATACCACCGCAGCGACAAGCCGTTCTTGGGCAGATCGAAGCCGATCGTCGGCGACAGCGACACCACGACGACCAGCGCCAGCGGGGCGAGCATGAAGATCAACGCGGCCGCCGCGAGCCCCGCCATGACGATGCCGGTAGCGCCTTTGCGCCTCATACCGGATGCTCCGCGCGCCGGGACAGGCGATTGGCGCAAGCGACGACGCCAAGCGACAGCGCCAGCAGGATCGTCGCCGCGACCGCCGCGCCGGCGCGATCGTTGAGCACATAGGCGTCATAGGCGCCGCGCGCCAGCACGCGGAACCTGTCGCCGATCAGCAGCGTGGGCACGACATAAGCCGAAATCGCCTGCGCCGCGACGATCGAGAAGCCTGCGACGATTCCGGGAAACGCCGTCGGGATCACGACATGGAACAGCGTGAAGGCCGGCGAACAGCCCAGCGACGCCGCCGCTTCCTCCAAATCGCGCCCGCGCTCGGCCAGCACTGCGAAGACGGGCAGCACTGCGAAGGGCAGAAACGCGTTCATCGAACCGACGAATAAAGCGGTGCGGGTAAAGATCAGGCGCACGGGCTCGTCCACCACGCCCAGCATCAGCAGCAGCGCGTTGATCGGCCCGTTGCTTTTCAGGATCAGCGTGATCGCGAAGGCCTTGACGATGATGCTGGTGCACAACGGCAGAAAGGTCAGGACGATCAGCGTGACCTGCATCCGCCGCCCGGCGCGCGCGATGGCATAGCCCAGCGGAAAGCCGAGCGCCGCGCAGACCAGCGCGGTAACGACGCCATAAACGAAGGTGTTGAGCACCATCGTCCGATTGCCGTCCTGGGCGAAGAAGGCGGCGTAGCGAGAAACCGAGACGCCGCCGCCGTCGAACAACGCCGCCCCCAGCACGACGCAAATCGGCACGACGAAGGCGAAGATCAGGAATACGACCGGCGGCACGGCGAAAAGCGAGACGGCGGCGCGCCCGAATGAATCGAGCCGCCGCCCTTCCCTGCCCAGCGCCATTGCCGCGTTCGTCATCGATCAGGCCAACGCGGCCGCGTAGCCGGGCGCGAATTCCGCCCGGCGCTTGCCCCAGAACAACGGGTCGAGCGAGACGAGCTTGTCCGCCGCGACCACGCCGGGATCGAGTTCGACATCGCCGCGCACGGGCGAGTCGAAGGTCTTCTGCATCATGATCTTCTGCACGTCGGCGTCGAGCATCGCGTCGATCACCGCGTTGGCGAGCGACGCGTTCGGCGCCTTCTCGATCAGCGCCAAGCAATTCGGGCTGCCGAACGCGCCGTCCTTGGGCGACGGCAGATCGATCGGCATGCCTTGGCGCATACGCGGATAGAGGACGGAGGAGAACAGCCCGACCACGGCATGCGCCTCGCCCTGCTCCAGCAACATGATCGCCTGGGGCGAGGCCGAGAACACGTTCAGCACGTTGGGCTTCAACGCGGCCAAGCGCTTATAGGCGGCTTCGATCTCGTATTGCGCTTGCGCCAACGGCTTGCCGGTTTCGACATGGGCCGCCGCCGTCATCATCATCGGGCCTTGCGTCAACGCATAGGCGGGCACCAGCAGCTTGCCTTTGAAGCGATCGGTCCAGATATCGCTCCACGTCTCAATCGGCGGCTTCACCTTGTCGGTGTTCACGCCGATGGAGAAGCGCGCGACTTTGAGCTGCACCCAAAGCTTGTCGGCGGGCAGGCTGCCGGGCAGCAGCTTGGCGAGGTTCGGGATCTTCGCGCCGTCGAGCGGTGCGAGCAAACCTTCGCCCATCGCCGTGACCATATCCGTGTCCGGGAACCAAGCGATCGAATGCGTCGGCGCGTTGCGCTGGGCGACCAGCGTCTGGATGTGCTTCACCGAGATCGAGCCGTCCATGATGATCTTGGCGCCGGTGCGTTTCTCGACGATCGCTTGGACGTCGGTTTCGAACATCTTGGCCTGGGCCGACGGGCCGGCGATGACGATCTCGCGCGCTTGGGCGCGGACCAGCGACGGTGCGGTCAGCGCCGTACCGGCGGCGAGACTGGCGGTAAGAAACTGGCGGCGCTTCATGTCGAACTCCTGGGTTGGGATCAGGCCGTTTCGTCGGCCAGGGGGAAAAGCCGGGCGGCGTTCGTCGCCCAGCGGAATCGCATCGACAGGCCCGGCCCGCAGCGATCGGCGGTGGCCGCGTCGATCTCGGCGATCAAACGATCGCCGCCTTGCGTTTCGGCATGTACGAGTGCGCGCGAACCGGAGAACACGACATGCCGGATCGGTGCCGCCAGCCCTTCGCCGTCTTCGGCGAGCGCGATACGTTCCGGCCGCACGCAAAGAGCGACCTTGGCGCCGCGCACGAAATTTCCGGGCGCGCGGGCGATGCCGAGCGCCGTGACGATTTCGCAGATGCCGCTTTCGCAGGACGCGACCTCGCCCGTCAGCACGCTCGACAGCCCGACGAAGTCGTGCACGAAGCGCGTGGCGGGTGCGGCGTAAAGGGTCCTAGGTGCCGCAAACTGTTCGATCGTGCCTTTGCGCATCACTGCGACGCGATCGGACACGGCCATCGCCTCGTCCTGATCATGCGTCACGAAAATCGCGGTGATCGCGCGCTCGACCAGAAGCGCGCGCAGGTCGACCTGCATCGCCTCGCGCAGCTTTCGATCGAGCGCGCTGAACGGCTCGTCGAGCAGCAACAAGCGCGGCGACACGGCCAACGCCCGCGCCACCGCCACGCGTTGCTGCTGGCCGCCCGAGAGTTGGCGCACCGGGCGGTCGGCGTAATCGGTCATGCGTACCAGCGCCATCATTTCGCGCACGCGCGCCGCGATGCCATCGCCCTTCATGCCCTTGGCTTTGAGGCCGATGCCGACATTACCCGCCACACTCAAATGCGGGAACAGCGCGTAGTTCTGAAACACGACGCCGATCTCGCGCTTATGCGGCGGCAAGGCCGTCACATCGATGCCATCGACCTCGATCCGGCCCGCATCCGTCTCGACCAACCCCGCGATCGCGCGCAGCAGCGTGGTCTTGCCGCAACCCGAGGGCCCGAGCAGCGACACGATCTCGCCCTTCGCGACGCGAAGATCGACGCCGTCGAGCACGTCGGCGTTGCCATAGCGTTTGCGCAAGGCGGCGATGGACAGATAACCGTCCGTCGTCGTGCGCAGGGCCGATCCGTCGGGAGACAAGGCGGGCCTAGCGCGACTGCGTCTGGGTGCGGATCAGCACCCGGCGCTGTTCGGGCGGATAGCCGCCGGCGGCGCGGTGCATCGAGCAGCGATTGTCCCAGATCACGAAATCGCCGACGGACCAATAATGCGCGTATTGGAATTCCGGCTTCGTGTAATGGTCAAAGACGCGTTGCAGGATCGCCTCGCCTTCCTCGACCGGCACGCCCTTGATCTCGACCAGATTGCCGGGATCGGCATAGATCGTCGGCCGGCCGCTTTCGGGATGGATGGTCAGGATCGGATGTTCCGCATCGACCATCTTCTTTTTCTGGTCGTCGGTCAGCTTCATCGCACCCGCGAATTTGCGCCCCGACCAGCGGAAGATGCCGGTCTTGCCCGCCAATGCGCGGCGCAAATCGGCGGGCAGCGTCGCGAAAGCGCGATACCCGTCGGTGAAATCCGTGGCGCCGCCGACCGACGGCATTTCAAGCGCGAGCAACGCCGTCGTCTTGCCCGGACGCGGATCGTAGCTGCGATCGGTATGCCATTCGCGCGAGCGGCTATAGCCAAGCGGATCGGGCGCGCCGTCCGCACGCACATTGGTGATGTAGGAAACGCCCTTCACATCGGGGTGGTGATACTGATTCAACACGTGCTCGACGACTTCGCCGAAGCGGTTGGTGAAATCGTAAAACGCCTTCGGATCGGGACGCTGGCCGGGAATGACCAGCACGGGCGTTTCCAGAAACTGCTCGTAGATCGCGGCGAACAAAGCGTCGTCGACCTTGCCGATATCCACACCCCGGATACGGCCGACGAAGCCGTCGACGATCGGCTCGACGATGAACGGGCGGCTGGACGTCGCGGGAGCTGCGAGCGCGGTCATGCGGGCACCTTCTTCATGGCACGGCGGGAGGCGAGCATGCGGAACAGCATGTGTTCGCCCGCCAGGACGGGAGGAAACTCCGGCGTCTCGCCGGGCGCGAGACAGGTCGGAACGCATTCGACCAACGCATCGGCGTTGACCTTGAAGAAATAGCCCATCGATTGGCGCGCGCTGCCCGATTGCGCGGGCGGCGGATTGGCGACGCGATGCAACGTCGCCTTCCAGCGCCGATTGGTCCAACGCTCCAGCAGATCGCCGAGATTGATCGCGAGCGTGCCGTCGGGCGGGCGCACGTCTTCCCATTCGCCGTCCGGATTCATCACCTGCAACCCGCCGGGCGAACGATCCGCGGCCAGAATGGTGAAGCCGCCGATATCGGTATGGGCACCCTGGCGCAATTGGCCGGGCTTGGGCGGGATCGCCTGGGCCGGGTAATAGCCCCAATTGGCGGTCGATCCGTGATGGTCGATCTTGTCGGCGAACCAATTCTCCGGCAATCCGACCGCCAGCGCCAAAACGCGGCACATGGTATCGGCGAGCTTTTCCATCTCGGCGTAGAAACGTTCGAACGTCGCGCGATAATGGGCGGGCTCGGTCGGCCAGATATTCGCGTGCTCGGCCCAGTCGATGAAATCTTCATCCTCGAAATCGGGCAAGCGCAGGCGCACGGGCTTGCGCGGGCTGGTGGGCCCCGCGAGGAACTCTTCCTTCAGATCGCCATGCTCGACCTTTTCGCGATACGCGGCCGTGCGGCGCAGTTCCTTGGCGAAATAGCCGCGGAACACCTCGCGCGACGGGGCGGCGAAGGGAATTTTCTTCTCGAGCGGCAGTTCAAAAATTCGCGCGCCGTCGCGAAGCATTGCGGCAGCAGATCGTCGGGCAGACCGTGCCCCTTGATCAGGAAGAAGCCGTTGGCCTCGCACGCCGCCGCGACGATCTTCGCGACTTCGGCCTTGGCGACGGGATCGCCGGTGCGAAACGGCGTCAGATCGACGATCGGGAACGGCATGGCTCAGACCTTTCGAAGGGCTTGTGTGCGATGCGCCCGCGGAACCGGCGCGCCGAGGCGCGGGCTGGGCGGCACCCAACGCCGGTAATGCGCGTCGAGATAGGGGCGCAAGCGATCGGCCATCGCGGCGGCCTCGACGTTGCGCGTGCGTTTGGACTCGCGCGCCGACGCGGCCGCCAGCGCTTCGGCACGATCGAGTTCGGGCACGGCGAAAGCGCCGTCGCGATAGAGAATACGCCCCTCGACCATCGTCAACCGCACGGCTTCCGCGGTCATGCGCTTGGCGAGCAATTCGACGTCGCTGGGATCGGGGTCCGCGTAGATCCCGCGCAACGCCGCGAGATCGACGGCGACCAAATCGGCGCGCCATCCTTCGCGGATCTCGCCCACTTGCGCGAAGCCGCCGGCCTTGCCGCCGCCCAAGGTGAGCGCGCGCAGCCACGCGGCCCCATCGGGCGCGGGCGGCGCTTCCCAACCGTCGCCGCGCGCCAGCGCCCACACAAGCCGCGCCTCGCGCCAAATATCCTCGCCGTCGTCGATCGACCGACCGTCGGTGCCGATGGCGATTTCAATCCCGGCGGCGAGGTAATGCGCCGTCGGCGCCTGGCCGACCGAAAGATTGAGATTGGAGCCCGCACAGCGCACGAGCGTGACACCCGCCTCGGCCGCGATGGCGACGTCGTCTTCGTCGAGCCATACGATATGCGCGAGCGATACGCGACCGTGCAGCGCGCCCAAACGGCGCAACCGCGCCAACACGCCTTCGGGATAAAGCCGGTCGCAAGCGGCGCGCTGGGTCCAGCTTTCCAGACAATGGTAATGCAACATGATCCCACGCGCCGCGGCATCCTTCGCCAAAGCCTCGAACGCCGCATCGGACAGCCATTGCGGCCCCGACGGCCCGTAGCCCAGCGACAGGCGCGCATGGCCGGACCATTCGGGCCAGAGCGTGTCCATCGCCGCGATGGTCGCGGCGGCGTCGGGTGCGTCGGGTGCGTCGGGTGCGTATGGCGGCTTGCGGCGGGCAACGATCAGCGCGCGCAGATCGTCGGGCAACGAACGCTCGAATTCCGCTTCGTCCGCTTCGGGATAGACGACATGCGCGCGATTCTGGGCGCCGAGGCATACGAGCGCACGCAAGCCCGCATCGTCGTAAGCGCGCAGCATCGCGCCGGCCTCGCCCGCCAAATCGCCCGTGCCATAGGGAACATTGCCGTGCACGCAGGCCGTGACGCCCGACGCGATCATGCGCTTGGCGGCAAGCAGCGTCATCGCGTAAGGGTCCAAACGCCCGCGCCCGATGCGCGCATGCAGGGACGTTTCGAGCCGCTCGTCGGCGAAACCGTGCTGGAAATTGGTGATGCCACGCCCGTGCTGATGCGCATTGACCGCACCGGGGATCAGCATTCGTCCGGGCAACTCGATCGCCGCCCCCTGCCCGCGTGGCCTTATCGCAGCGATGCGCCCGGCTTCGACGACGATCTCCAGCCCCGCCGCAGCGCGCTGTTGCTCGGGCAACAGCACGAGATCCGGGGCGAGGATCGTCGCGTCGCTCACGATACGTCCATCCGGCGCAAGCCGATCGCCCGATCGACGACCAGCAGCATCGTCATCGTCAGCGCCAGCAAGATGGTCGAGATCGCGGCGATCGTGGGATCGGCGCCGGTTTCGAGATAGTTCAACACCTGGACGGGCAGCGTGCGCGCCGTCACATCGACCAGGAACAGCGAGATCGAATAATTGTCGAACGACGCGAGGAATGCGAAAGCGCCGCCGCTGACCACGGCGGGAGCGAGATTGGGCAGCATCACCTTGACGATGGCACCCGGCCAGGTCGACCCCAGCGTGCGCGCGGCATCGAGCATCGCGTAATCGAACAGATGCAGCGATGCCAGCAGCGTGCGCGTGATGTAAGGCGTGGTGATCGCCACATGGGCGAGAACGAGGCTGATTGCCGCGTCGCGCAGATCGATCGTGCGAAACGCTTGCAGAAAGGCGATGCCGAGCACGAGGCCCGGCAACATCAACGGTGCCGTCAACAGATTGGCGAGGATCGCCGCCCCCGGAACGGCACGGGTCGAGATCGCGATGGCGGCGGGCACGGCCAGTGCGACCGCAATGCCCGTCGCGACGCCCGCGATCCAGGCCGAGGTCGAGAGCGCTTCCCAGAAGCTCGACTGACGGCCGAGACGCTGATACCAGCGCAGCGAAAATCCGTCCCACGGCAAATCGAAAATCACCGAGGGCGAGAACGACACCAGCGCCGTGACGACGATGGGTGCGAGCAGAAAAATCGCGACGACCGCGATCCAAACCCGGCCGAGCCCGACCATGGCGGCGTTCATCGCGCACTCCCCGTCCGGCTCACGCGCGCGGCGAACAGCACCATGCCCGAGCACAAGGCCAGCAACACCAGCGCCAGCACGGTGCCCTTGGCGAGATCGTTGGTGACCAAAAACGCGTGCGCGATCGCCTTCGATAGAACTTTGTGCCGTTCGCCGATCAGCAGCGTGGGCATCACATACGCGGACGCGACGAGTGCGAACACCATCGCGAAACCGGCGAACACGCCGGGCAGACTGAGCGGCAGCGTGACGCGCCGGAAGCGGTCGAACGGGCCGCTGCGCAACGTCGCGGCCGCGTCGCCCAAGGCCGGGTCGATACGACGCAGCGTCGCGTAGATCGGCAGTATCATGAACGGCAGCATCATGTTGGCGGTGCCGAGATAGAGCCCCGGCACGGTGAACAACATGCGGATCGGCGCATCGATGATGCCCAGGAACTGCAGCGTCTTGTTTACGACACCGGTCGTGCGGAAAAGGATGGTGATGCCGAACGTCTTGACGATCGCGCTGGCGGTCAGCGGCAACAGCGTGACGATCATGCCCACGGCCTGCGCCCATCCCGGCAAGCGGATCAGCGCCAGCGCGAAGGGATAGGCGATGGCGAGGCAGATCAGCGTGACCGAGGTCGAATAGAGCAGCGTGTTGCCGATGACGCCGAGATAATAGGGATCGCCCAGCACGTCGACGAAAGTGGCGATCGACGCCGCTTCGCCGCCGAACAACCCCGTGCCGAACAAGCCCGAAACGATCAGAAAGACGACCGGCGCCACGAAACCGATCGTCATCCAGATCGCGGCGGGCAGCGCCAGCCAGATACCGGGGGACACGCGCGCGGCCATGGGGTCAGCCGCGCGCGCGCCCGTCTTGCGACGAGATCAAATCGCGATCTCCCGATCGAAGCGCGCCATCCAGGCGTTGCGATGCTGCGCCACGAAGCCCCAATCGATCACCGTCAACGTCTTGGGATCGGCCACGCCCGGCGGCAACGGCACCGACGGGTTGGTCGGGGAATCGTAAAGCTTCTCCGCCCACACCGTTTGGAACGGCACGTCGAGGCATTCGTTGATGAACGCGTCGGCGAGTTCGGGCTGCGGCGCCTTGGCGATCTTGGCGATGCCCGACGGCATGGCGAAGGAACCTTCCTTCGGATGGCCGAGATCGATGGGCGCGCCGTCGCGTTTGCGGAACAAGGTGTAGGACGAGAACATCCCCGCCCCCAACGTCGCTTCGCCGGTTTCGAGCAGATTGGCGACCTGCGCCGACCCGTTATAGACGAGCAGCAGATTCGGCTTGATCGTCGCGAGTTTCTTGAAGGCCGCGTCGATCTCGAACTGCGCTTCGGCGATCGGCTTGCCGGTCTCCAGATGCGCCGCCGCCGCCAGGATGAACGGGATCTGCGTCGCGCGGACCGAAGGGATCATCACCTTCTTGGCGTAGGCCGGATCCCACAACGTCGCCCAGGACGGCGTGCCGTTGGGCGCGTCCTTCGTATTGTAGGCGATCGACGCGCGCGGCCATTTATACGAAAGCCACCACCCGTCGCGCACGATGGCGTTGGGCACGATCTTCGACATATTGGGGATATTGGCGGGATTGAGCTTCTCGATCAGGCCTTCGTCCTGGGCGAGGATCATCACCGGGTCGTCCATCAGCACGACGGAAAACTGCGGCCGGTCCTTGACCGCCTGCATCTTCTTGAGGTTCTCGAGCGAGCTCGAACCGTCATAGAGCACGCGGCAATCGTATTTCTTCTCGAAGGCGGGAAACACGTGCTCGCGCATCACGTCGGTCTGGCCGGCGGGGCCGCCGACGATCAGATCGCGGCGACGCGATTGCCCGATGGCGGGCGACGCGAGGGCCGCCGTGCCGGCGGCGGCGAGGGTCAGAAATCGGCGGCGATCGGGGCGAAGGATGGATCGGGTCATGGGGAGGAGCTCCGTCAACGGGGATCAGGCGGCGGCGTCGGTCTTCGGGCGGGTTCGCATCATCTTGGCGCGGATGTAGTCGCCCGCTTTGACCGGGGGGTATTTCGCGGGATTGCCGGGGCCCGCACAGTTCGGCAGGCAGGCGATCTCCGCATCGACATGCGGCTTCTGGAAGAAGCACAGCGAGAAACGCGGCGTGGTGCGCGCGATCTCGCGCGGCGGGTTGTCGACGCGATGCAGCGTCGAGACCCAGCGGTCGTTCGACCATTGCGCCATCAGATCGCCGAGATTGATCGCGACCGCCCCTTCGGGCGCTTCGACGCCGCGCCATTGACCGTCGCGCCCGCGAATCTCGAGCCCGTGGGTCGAACCGTCCTGCACCACGACGGTCAGCGACGTCGAATCCGTATGCGCGGGAATGCGCATCTGGCCGGGTTCGGGCGCCACTTCCTGCGCCGGGTAATGCACCCAAGTGCAGGTGCTGGCATGGCCGTCGAAGAACGGCGCGAAATATTCCTGCTTCAAACCCAGCGCCATCGCGCAAGCGCCGTTGAGCGTGCGCGCCACGCCATCGACGGCGCGATAGAATTCCTCGAAATTCCGGCGGAACCCGACCGGCGCGCCGCCCGGCTCGGACGGCCAGATATTCGGCGCATACATCCCTTCGAAACCCGCGGGGGCGGGCTTGCGACCTGGCGCGTCGAATTCGAGCGCCGAAATCATGAAAGCTTCCTTGTAGTCGGCGACCTTCGATCCTTCCGGCCCCGCGTCGCGATAGCGCGTGCCCATTTTCTCGTAACCGCGGAACACGTCGGAGCGTTTGGGCGTCGCCGCCAGCTTCGTCGCCATGTCCTGCGCGAAATACTCGCGCGCGAGGCCGAACGCGTTCTTGAACAGCGATTTCGGGATCCCGTGGCCGGTCACGACCATGAAGCCGATATCGCGGCACACCTCGTCGATCTGGGCGGCGGTCGCGGCCATCCCCTTCGTGTCGCCCGCGAGGAATGGCGCAATATCGATCAGCGGTAACTGCACGAAACCCTCCGTCCGGCGATACGTACAGGAGTGTTCAGCAACGGACGTGCCATCGCGCCCGCCGACGCGCAAATCCCGGTGATTGCGATCGAATCCCGCGTTCGCGCCGAAGCGCCGGTTCGACGCGCCGAACCGCACTGGCCGCGCCGCAGGCACGTTGTCTACAAATTCATCAACTGTATACGATATTGAAAATTGCAGACCGTTCGCGTATTTGAATACGGAATATCGGGGAGCGTTTCGCGATGACCGAGACCGAGTTCGAATCCGACGCGTCGGGATCTTTGCGCCCGGTCGCCGCGCGTATCGTGCGCGTCATGATGGACGCCGTGTTCGACCGCGCCTTGCCGCCCGGCATCAAATTGGGCGAGGAAAGCATCGCGCGCCAATTCGATACCAGCCGCGCCACGGTGCGCGTGGCGTTGCAGCATCTGGCGCAGCTCGGCATCGTGACGATCGAACCCAATCGCGGCGCCTTCCTGGCGCGGCCCAGCGCGCGGCTTGCCGCCGATCTTTACAGCGCGCGCCGCACGATCGAATCGCAAATCGTCATCGACGCCGCACAGCATTGCACCGCCGCCGATATGCGCGACATGCTGGCCCATATCGACGCGCAGGAAGCGGCGGCCAAAGCGCGCGACAGCCGCGAACTCGTGCGCTTGCGCGGCGATTTCCATTTGCTGATCGCGCGCGTCGGCGCCAACGCCGTGCTCTACGACATGTTGGCGCGCACGTTGCCGCGCTGCGCGTTGGTGCGCGCGCAAAGCGAGCACGATCCCTTCTCCGATCGGCCGGTCGAGGAGCATCGCCGCTTGGCGAGCCTAATCGCCAAAGGGCAAGCCGACAAAGCCGTGGCGCTGATGCGCGCGCATTTGACGATCAACGAGCGGCAATTGCGCTTCCCCGCGCCGGCCGAAGAATCGGCCGATATCATCGCGTTACTTGCCCCTTACGCGCGGGCGCCAAAGGACAAAACGCGGCGCGGCGCGGCATAGGCTTTGCAGAACCTCGGGGGATGAACATGCTCGCCCCCGTCGCGCTTGCCGGCGAACTTAGCGTCCGCGCGCTCGAAAAATCCTTCGGAACGGCCCGCGTGCTCGACGGTGTCGATCTCGACGTTGCGGCCGGCGAATTCGTGTCGCTGCTCGGCCCTTCGGGCTGCGGCAAGACCACGTTGCTGCGCATCGTCGCCGGCCTCGTGCTGCCCGATCGCGGACGCGTGACCCTTGCGGGTGCGGACATCACCGCCTTGCCGCCGCATAAGCGCGATGTCGGCGTGGTGTTTCAGAACTACGCGCTGTTCCCGCATCTCGACGTCGCGGGCAACGTCGCCTATGGCTTGCGCGCACAGCGCCGGCCGGACGCCGAGATCAAGCGGATCGTCGAGCGCATGCTCGCCCTCGTCCATCTTTCGGATTTTGCCGGACGGTCGGTGCGCGGCCTGTCCGGCGGCCAGCAGCAGCGCGTCGCGGTCGCGCGCGCCTTGGCGGTCGAGCCCAAATTGCTGTTGCTGGACGAGCCGTTCAGCGCGCTCGACCGCAAACTGCGCGAGGCGATGCAGATCGATCTGCGCCGTTTGCTGCGCGAGGTCGGCACGACCGCGATCTTCGTCACCCACGATCAAGACGAAGCGTTGGTCATGTCCGATCGCATCGCCGTGATGAACGAAGGCCGCTTCGAGCAGATCGACGCCCCCACCGCCCTTTACGACAAACCCAAGACCGCTTTCGCGCTCGATTTCGTCGGACGCTCGACGCGGCTTGCCGGCAAGGTCGCGGCCGCCGCGAACGGCATGTTGGAGATCGATACGGCGATCGGCCGCCTGCGGGCACCCGGAAATTTCATGCCGGGATCGCCCGTCGTGGTCGGGATACGGCCGGAGAAGATCGGCTTCGGCCCCGTCGCCGGCCCCGCCAATGTGCTACGGGCGCGCGTGTCGGAAATCGTGTTCCAAGGCTCGTTGCTGACCGTGCATTTCCGCACGGCCGAAGGCGATCGCGTGCTGCTCGAAGCGCCGCACGGCACCGAAACGCCCTACGGCGTGGGCGAGGAAGCCACGCTGCATTTGCGCGAAGCCGATACGCTGGTCTTCCCCGCCGCCTAATTCGTCCTCGCGGTCGCGGCAGGATCGATGCGCATGCGCGTCGGAACGGCAGACGGCGCGCTCACCGCGGCGCCATGATGATCGACGCCCCTTCTTCGGATGTGCCGGCGATGGCGCGGAAGGACGAAAACAACTCGCGCCCCCAGCCATCGGCATCGCGCGCGGGATCGAGGATCGCCGGTTCGCGCGCCGAAATATCGGTCAGAACTTCCAGCGTGCCGGCTTCGGCGTCGATGCGGATCAGATCGCCGTCGCGCAAGCGCGCGATCGGCCCGCCCGCCGCCCCTTCGGGTGACAGATGGATCGCCGCGAGGACCTTGCCCGACGCCCCCGACATCCGTCCGTCGGTCACCAGCGCCACGCGCTGCCCGCGATCCTGCAACACGCCCAAAGGCGGGATCAGCTTATGGAGTTCCGGCATGCCGTTGGCGCGCGGACCTTGGAAGCGCACGACCGCGACGAAATCGCCGGTCAACTGCCCCGCCGCGAACGCCGCCAGAAGTTCGGCCTGATCGGCGAACACTTTCGCGGGCGCTTCGATGCGCCGGCGATCCGCCACGACGGCGGAAATCTTCGTCACCGCGCGGCCGAGATTGCCGGCGAGGATGCGAATGCCGCCTTGCGCGTCGAACGGTTCGGATATCCCGCGCAGCACATCGCGGTCGGCGCTGTCGCGCGGCGGCGCGCGCCACGCCAAGCGGCCCGCGTCGAGCCAGGGCTCGCGCGCGTAAGCGCCAAGCCCTTCGCCCATCGTCGTCGTCACGTCCGCGAACAGCAATCCGCCGTCGATCAATTCGCGCAGCAGGAAAGCCGTGCCGCCCGCCGCCGCGAAACGATTCACATCCGCGTTGCCGTTGGGATAGATGCGCGCCAGCAAAGGAACCACGCGCGACAACGCGTCGAAATCGTCCCAATTGAGTTCGATCCCCGCAACGCGTGCCATCGCGATCAGATGAATCGTGTGATTGGTCGATCCGCCGGTCGCCAGAAGTGCGACGATCGCGTTGACCCAGGCGCGTTCGTCGAGCATTTCGCCCGTGCCCTTCGCCTTGGCGCGGGCGAGTTCCACCGCACGGCGCGCGGCGGCGTCGGTGAACGCCGCGCGCATGGGCGTATCGGGATTGGCGAAGGCGGCGCCCGCGACATGCAGGCCCATCGCTTCCATCAGCAACTGGTTGGAATTCGCCGTGCCGTAGAACGTGCAGGTGCCCGGCCCGTGATAGGCGGCACTTTCCGCCGCCAGCAGCGCCGCGCGATCGACTTTGCCTTCGGCGTGGAGCTGGCGGATCTTGCTTTTCTCGGCATTGCCAAGGCCGGACGTCATCGGCCCGGCGGGCACGAAAATCGCGGGCAAATGGCCATAGGACAAGGCGCCCATCACCAGGCCGGGGACGATTTTGTCGCACACGCCCAAGCACAGCACCGCGTCGAAAATATCGTGCGACAGGGCGATCGCCGTCGACATGGCGATCGTGTCGCGGCTGAACAGCGACATCTCCATGCCTTTGCGGCCTTGGGTGACGCCGTCGCACATGGCGGGCACGCCGCCCGCGACCTGTGCGACACCGCCCGCCGCACGCACGGCATTCTTGATCGCCTGAGGATAGGTCTCGAACGGCTGATGGGCCGAGAGCATATCGTTATAGGCGGTGACGATCGCCACGTTGGGCGCGTCGCCCGCGACCAGCGCCGCCTTGTCGTCCGCCGGGCACGCGGCGACGCCATGCGCCAGATTGGCGCAGCCGATCTTGCCGCGCCCTGGACCGGCATCGCGCATACGCGCAAGCCGCGCAAGGTAAGCGGCGCGCGATTTGGCGCTGCGGGCCGCAATCGCGGCGGCGGTCGATTCGACGACGGAATGGAGCGTCATTGAAGTTCCTCATGCCATGCGCGGCCGTCGCGACCGGTCAAAGCCGTCGCGGCCGCCGCCAATACCGATTCTCGGCAACATAGCGCTTTGGCGCTTCGCTGGCACGCTTGCGTATGCCCGGGCGCCGTTAAGCGCTCGCGCGGCGCATGATCGTGAAGCCGACATCCTGCACGCGCGGCACATCATCCTCGCCGCGCATACGGCGCAACAGCGTCTGCGCCGCCAAACTTCCCATATTGTAGCGATCGACGCGCACGGTCGTCAGCGCCGGCACGATGATCG
Organism: Tagaea sp.; assembly: GCA_965228135.1. Taxonomy (GTDB): domain Bacteria; phylum Pseudomonadota; class Alphaproteobacteria; order CACIAM-22H2; family CACIAM-22H2; genus Tagaea. Next base: position 17,762 of record OZ245798.1, on the reverse strand, counting down.
CCGCGAAATCGAGATCGCCGAAACCGGCGAAGGCGAGGTCGTCCGGCACTTTCAGGCCCCGGCGCTGGCATTCCTGGATCGCCGCGATGGCGAAGGTGTCGCTGGCGCAGAAGATCGCGTCCGTATCCGGCTGCAGCGCGAGGATTTCGTGCAAACCATCGGCGGCGTAGGACGCGCGCAACGGCCCGATCACGTCGACCGGTTTGCGGTCGAGTTCGGCCATCGCCGCGCGATAGCCCAACGTGCGGCGCGTCGCGCGGTCGTTGCCGTGCGACACCGCCCCCATGAAGGCGATGCGCTTATAGCCGCATTCGGCCAGGAAATGCGTCATGCGCCGTGCCGCCTCGTGATTCGAAATCCCCACGACGCAGTCGATCGGCTCCTTGCCGAAAATCTCGCTGATCTCGACGACCGGCAGGCCGCGCATGCGCAAGGTCTCGCGCATGGCGTCGGATTCCGAGAACGCCTGCAACACCATGCCGGCCGGCTGCCAGCCCAGCATGTTCATCACCTGCCGGCCTTCGTGATCGCCCGACAATTCGCCGGGGCTGACCAGAAGCTGATAGTCGCTGGTCGAGAACACGTCCGACATGCCCTGGACCTGTTCGGCGATGCCGAAATTGATGATCGGCGGCGCCACCGTGCCGACGATACGGCTGGCGGCGCGCGAAAAACTGCTGGCCAAGCGATTGAGCACGAAGCCCATCTCGTCGATCACCCGCAGCACACGCGCGCGCGTTTCGGTTGAAACGAGTTCCGGTTTGTTGATCACGCGCGAAACGGTGATCGGCGACACCCCCGCGCGCTTGGCGATATCGTAAAGACTGAACGTGCCGGACGCGCCGCGCGCCGCCATTTTGCCCGTCCCGTTGTTATTCGCGTCGGCCATGTACCCGTCCAGAATCGCCGGGGGCCATTATAGGCGGAAGCCGAGGAATTCGCGCAGTTCCGCCGTCGCCGGGGTATCGAGGACTTGCTTCGTCGGGCCGATCTCGCCGATCCGGCCTTTATGCAGGAAGGCGATCCGGCCAGAGGCCGCGCGTGCGAAGTCGATTTCGTGGGTGACAAGGATCATCGTCACGCCCTCGGCGGCCAGCATCGACAGCACGTTTTGCACCTCGCGGACCATTTCGGGGTCCAGCGCCGAAGTGACCTCGTCGAGCAGCAGCAGGCGCGGCTGGAGAGCGAGCGATCGGGCGATCGCCACGCGCTGCATTTGCCCGCCCGACAATGCGCGCGGATAGGCGCCGGCCTTCTCGGCGATACCGACCTTTTCCAGCATCGCGTGCGCGATATCACGCGCCTCGGCCTTCGCCATGCCGCGCACCTTGCGCAGCGCCAGCATCACGTTGCCTTCGACCGACAAATGCGGAAACAGGTTGAAGCTTTGGAACACCATGCCGATGCGTTGGCGCAGTTCGCGTTTTCGCGCCGCATCCGCGATGTCGATTCCGTCGACGACGATGCGCCCGCTATCGGCTACATCGAGCGCGCCGATGCAGCGCAGCAGCGAGCTTTTGCCCGAGCCCGAACGGCCGATCAGCGCCAACACCTCGCCCGCTGCGACATCGAGATCGATGCCCGCGAGGACTTCGTTGCCGCCGATCCGCCGGCGCAGCGCTTGGATTTCAAGCAACGCCATGGAGCCGCCGTTCGAGATAGACGCTGAAGCGCGACAGCGGCAGGCAGATCAGAAAATACAGCACCGCGCAGATGCCGTAGACGACGAAAGGCTGGAACGTCACGTTGTTGATCGTCTGGGCGATGCGCATGATCTCCGCGAAACCGATTACCGACAGCAGCGACGTCGATTTGACGATCTGGACAAGGAACCCGACCGTCGCGGGCAGCGAGACCAGCAAGGCTTGCGGCAAGATGACGTGAAGGTATTTCTGGAAATGGCTGAGACCGAGCACCTCCGCCGCTTCCCATTGCGTGGCCGGCACGCCCTGGATGCAGCCGCGCCAAATCTCGCCCAGGAACGCGCTGGTATAAAGGGTGAGCGCGATCGCCGCCGAGCTCCACGCGTCGAGCCTTATGCCCACGAAAGTGAGACCGAAATAGATCACCAGCAACTGGATCAGGAACGGCGTGCCCTGGATCAGATTGATGTAGCCGATCATGGCGTAGCGCAACGCCGCAACGCGCGACACGCGCGCCAAGGCGACCGCCAAGCCGACCAGCCCGCCGGCGACGAACGCGAACAGCGACAGAAGGATCGTCCATTGCGCGGCGCGCAGCAGCGAGAGCACGTCGAGCCAGGCGAATTCGCGGAACATCGCCCTACCCCTTGATCATCTTGAGATGGGCGTAGATGAAACGCCGGGAGATCGCGTAGAGGATGCCCTTCGCCGTCAAGCTCAAAGCCAGATAGATGGCGAGCACGGCCAGATAGATCTCGAAGCTGCGGAAGGTGCGCGACTGGATCGAACTCGCGACGGCGGTAAGTTCCTCGGCACTGATCGTCGAGACGACGCTGGTGCCGAGCAACAGCACGATGAACTGACTGGACAAGGCCGGGAACGAAATCACGAGCGCGGGGCGCAGCAGAATCAAAAGATAGATTTTAAGATCGGTAAGCCCGAGCGAGCGCCCCGCATCGACCAGTCCGGCCGGCACGCCGAGCAGGCCCGAGCGAATGATCTCGATCGTATAGGCACCGAGATTGATGCCCAGCGCCCAGACGGCGGCGGTGTTGGGCGACAGCGGCAAGCCGATGCTCGGCAAACCGAAATAGATGAAGAAAAGTTGGACCAGCAGCGGCGTGTTGCGGAATAGCTCGACATAGCCGCGCACGATCGCAATGCCCCACCGGGGGCCGAAGCGCAGCACATAAGCGCCCAAGATGCCGATCAACAAGCCGCTCGCCATCGTGATAACGGCAAGACGGATCGTCAGCAACACGCCGTCGAACAACAGCGGCCAGTTGGCGAACACGGCATCGAATTGGAAGGTGTAGTCCAACGCCCCGCCTTCCCCTTTTTACCGAAATCCGGGTGCGCGTTTTGGCGCGCACCCGGCCGGTCGCTTAGAACACCGGCAGCTCCGGCAGTTCCTGGTTCATATACTTCGTGCGCAGGGCTTGCAGCTCGCCCGTGTTCTTCATGAAGTAGATCGTGGTGTTGAGCCATTGCAACAGGTCCGTCTGGCCCTTGCGGATGCCGACACCCTGATGGAACGAGCGCAAGGTAATCTTGTTCTCGTAATCCTTGCCGGGCTGGCGCTGGTTCATCTGCTGCGAGACCAAGCTGCCCGTTCCGACCACTTCGGCCTGGCCCGACAGCATCGCCTGGATCGCGGCGGATTCGTCGTCGTAGCGCATGATGTTGACGCCCGGGATATTCGCGTCGGTCACGATCGTGTCCTGGATCGTGCCACGCGGCACCGAAACGCGCTTGCCCGCCAGATCCTTCAGCGTCTTCACTTCGGTCGCCTTGGGGGCGACCAGCACGCTCGCTTCGAAGCTGTAGGGGATCGAGAACCAGATTTGCTTGGCGCGTTCCGGCGTGATCGAGAACAGCGAGATCACCATATCGACGCGATTCGAGATCAGGAACGGAATGCGGTTCTGCGTCGTCACCGGCACCAACTCGACCGGCACGCCCATATGCTTGGCGAGCGCGCGCGCCATATCCGGCTCGTGGCCTTCGGGCGAGCCGTCCGCGCCCATGCGCCCATAGGGCGGTGTGGTGACGTCGACCGCGACGATCAGTTTGCCGCGCTTGACGATGTCGTCGATGGTCTGCGCCGACGCGGGCGCCGCGGCGACGAGCGCCACCGCCAATGCGGCCAGCGACGCCTTCAAACTTCCGAGAAACGTCATTACTTCCTCCCTCTCTTCTCCAGCAGGCCTGTCGCGGCCCGTGCGATATCGGCTTCCATCAGCCCGTACTTCTCCTGAAGTCCGGGCACGGAGCCGCATTCGATGAATTTGTCCGGCAAGCCGATGCGCGCCATCGGCAGCGTCACACCGGCGTCGAACAACGCTTCGGCGACGAGCGAGGCGAGACCGCCCGACACGACGTGATTCTCCGCCGTCACCACGCAGCGCGCGGCGGCGGCGAATTCGGCCACCGCTGCGGCGTCGAACGGTTTCAGGAACGGCACATGCAGCACGCCCGCCGCGATGCCTTTGGCTTGCAGCGCATTGGCCGCCGCAAGGGCGCGCTGGGTCATGAAGCCGGTCGAGACGATTGCGACATCGGCCCCTTGGCGCAACGCCGCCGCCTTGCCGTGGCGCAGCTTATAGGTCGCGGGATCGAGCACGACGGGCACGAGGCCGCGCAGCAAGCGCACATAGAACGGCCCGTCGGTCGCCAGCGCGACATCCACCGCCTGGGCAAGGTCGGTCGCATCGCACGGATCGATCACCGTCATGCCCGGGATCATGCGCACCAGGCCCGTATCCTCGATCGCCTGATGCGTCCCGCCATAGCCGGTGGTGAGGCCCGGCAGACCGGCGAAGATCTTGACGCCGAGATGCGAATGCGCGCAGGCGATCGCCAGGAAGTCGTAGGCGCGGCGCGTGGCGAACACGCCATAGGTCGTGCAGAACGGCACGCGGCCGATCTTCGCCATGCCGGCCGACATGGCGATCAAATTCTGCTCGGCCATGCCGACATTATAGAAACGCGACGGATGCGCCGTCGCGAACGGCATGATGTCGGTATATTTGCCAAGATCGGCGGTGAGCCCGACAATGCGATCGTCCCGCGCGGCGGCGGCGGCCAACGCCTTGCCGAACGGCGCCTCGACGGTGGCGCCTTCCACCGCTTCCTGTTCGCCCATCCCGAGCGTACGACGCGCTTCAGCCACCGGTTGCCTCCAACTCACGTTCGAACAGATCCCATTCCGACGCGTCGACGCGGATGAAATGCGCTTTCTCGCGCTTCTCCAGCGTCGCCACACCCTTGCCCGGCAGCGTGCGCAGCACGATCGCCTTGGGCTTGCCGTCGCGCGCGCGCGCCGCATCGAACGCGGCGAGCAAAGCCGGGATCGAATTGCCGTCGATCTCCTGCACGTCCCAGCCGAAGCCCGCCCATTTCGCGGCGACGGGCTCCATGTCCAGCACGATGGCGCCGTCGGCCTGGATGCCGTTGCAGTCGATCAGCGCGACCAGATTGTCGGCACGGAAGCTGGATGCGGCCATCGCCGCTTCCCAGGTCGAGCCTTCCTGCATTTCGCCGTCCGACAATTCGACGAAGATCCGCGCTTGCGCGGCAAGATTTTTGATCCCCACAGCCATGCCCACGCCCAAGCCCAGACCGTGACCGAGCGAGCCGCCGGTGATTTCCGCACCCGGCGTGGTGTCGATGGCGCTCATCTCCAGCCGGCTGCCGTCGCGGCCGTAGCTGTCGAGTTCGTCGCGGCGCAGCACGCCCGCCTCGACCAATGCCGCCCACAACGCGATCGAGTAATGGCCGGTCGACAGCAGGAAACGATCGCGATCGAAGCGTTGCAGATCGTCGGGCGAGTAGCGCAGCTCGGAGAAATAGAGCACCGCCATCATGTCGGCGATGCCCAGGCCCTGGCCGATATAGCCCTGCCCCTGCCCGCGCGCCATGCGCAGCATGTGGCGGCGAAGATTCTTCGCGCGCGCCGCCATCGCGGCGGCGAGATCGTTGGTGTTACGTGAAGCGCTTTGCGTCATCGTCAATCGCGGTCCAGGCCGCCGGAGAGGTTGAGACGTTCGGCCACGATGTAGTCGGGCGCGTCGAGGGCGAGCCAGATGGCACCTGCGGCGACCTCGTCGCAGTCGGTGCGTCGACCCAGCGGAATGCGGGCCGTGCGCTCCGCCAGGAACTTATCGATATCACTGCGCCCTTCCAGCTTGGCGAAGGCGATTTCAGTGTCGCGCTGCATGGGCGTATCCATCATGCCCGGCGCCACCGAATTGACCCGTACGCCGAAGGGTGCGAGTGCGACCGCCGCCGCGCGCGTGACGGAATCGAGCGCCGCCTTCGTCGCCGAATAGGCCGTGTAGTTGGGCAACGCCATGCGCGAAGCAGGCGACGTGATGTTGACGATGCGCCCTTGCCCGGCTGCCTTCATCGCCGCACCGGCGGCACGCATGGCCAGCGCCACCGCGCGCAGATTGATCGCGTAGGTGCGGTCCCAGGTTTCGGCGGTCATCTCGGCAAAGCCTTCGCCGCGCCCATAGCCCGCGTTGTTCACCAGAATGTCGATGCGCCCATAGGCGGCCACCGTTTCGGCGATCATCGTTTCGGGCCCGGTCGGCGTCGACAGATCGACCGACAGATAGATGGCTTTGCCCCCGGCGGCGGTCAGCGCGTCGGCCGTCGCACGCCCGCCTTTCGCGTCGATATCCGCGATCACCACACGGCAGCCGCGCGCGGCCAAGCCCGTGGCGATCGACCGGCCGAGACCGCCCGCCGCTCCCGTCACCACCGCGACTTTTTCTTCGCTCGTCGTCATTCGGGAACCTTCACTTCGTCAAAGGCCGATAGGCGATCGCCTCGATTTCGACCTTGCCGTCGAGCATCAAGGCGGATCGCACGCAGGAACGTGCTGGCGGGTTTTCGGCGAAATACTCGCGATAGACCCGGTTGAAGTTCATGAAGTCGCGCGGATCGTCGAGCCAGACGGTCGTCTTCACGACATCGGCAAGCGTGCAGCCCGCTTGGGCGAGTACGTCGCGGATCGTGTCGAGCACGCGGCGCGTTTGCGGCTCGATGCCGACCAGATCATGCGCGCCGTTGGGATCGATCGCGGTGACGCCGGAAACGAACACGAAATCGCCCGCGCGCACGGCACTGGAAAACGGCATGCGGTGCGCGCCGGCGAGCACAACCGTATCGCCGTAGCAAATCTTGGCGGCAGCGGATTTGCGCGGTGCCGCCTTGCGAACAGATTTTGAGCGGGACTGGACAGCGGCCCTGGGCATCTGACGGCACTTCCTCCTGTCCGCGCGGACGGATTGACTCCCCCGTCGCGGTTCGGCCGAATGCACCAAAATGGTAATCCAGTCCGAATGATATCGATGTCATTCGGTATAAAACGCAAATGACACCGATGTCAAACTGTTCGTTGGACGTGAAAGCGCGAAGGCAGCGGCGCCGCCGCCCCTGCCCCCGCGAAACTCAATCAATGCGCCGATCGTTTTCGAATTCAGCCGCGAAGGCCGTCAATCGAAGAAGTCGGAATCGCCTTCCGAGAGATACTTCTTCGCCTTCGCCGGGATGAGGTTCACGCCCAGACCGGGACGATCGTAGACGTCGATCAAGCCGTTCTTGACCGGCATGCCGTCGAAGCCTTCGGTGATGTCGTACCAGAACGGCTCGAAACGCGCGGGATACTCGAACGCGATCAGATTGTCGGGCAGCGTCGCGCAGACCTGGATAAGCGACGCCAAGCCGAAGATGCCGTTCGCCGTGCCGTGCGGCGCGATCGAGATGCCGTAGAGATCGGCGTACTCGGCGATCCATTTGAGTTCGGCGATGCCGCCGACGTCGCACGGGTCCGGCCCGATCACGTCGACCGCATGGCCGTCGATCAGCGTTTTGAAGTTCTGGCGCAGATAGATCTGCTCGCCGGTATGGATCGGCGTCGTCGTGTGCGGCGTCACCTCGCGATAGACGTCGGCGTTCACGTAGGGAACGTAGTCGCCGGTGATCATGTCCTCGATCCACAACAAATGCAGATCTTCGACCGCCTTGGCGAAGCGCAGCGCGTCCTGCTTGAGATAGCCGGGCCCCGCATCCACGGCGAGGCCGTAGCCCTTGCCCAAGGTTTCCTTGGCGGCGCGCACGCAGGCGACGAGATGATCGAAGCCCTGCTCGCTCATCAGCCCCTTATGCGGATAGGGGAACGGCGCGTCCCGCTGAACGGCGCCGTAATGGAAATCGGGGAAGTCGGCGACCATCGACGAATGGAACGAGGTCGGCAGCTTGAACATCGTGAAGCCGCCTTCCAGCGACATCCCGTATTCCGCCCATTTGCGGTAATCGTCGGGCGTGTGGCCGACTTTCGCTTCGTGCTGATAGAGCGTGCGATAGGTCCGCACCTGATCGCGCACCTTGCCGCCCAGCAAGCGATAGATCGGCAGATTGGCGGCTTTACCCGCGATGTCCCATAACGCGATTTCGATGGCGCTGACGGCCGCCCCGAACGGCTTGAAGCCGCCGCGCACGCGGATGCGTTTCATGATCCGCTCGACATTCACCGGATCCTGGCCGACCAGCCAGGATTTCAGCTGCAACACGATCGGCTGCATATAGGGTTTGGGCGTTTCGATCTGGCTCCAGCCCGTGATGCCTTCGTCGGTCGTGATACGAATGACCGGGCTGTTCGCGATTACCGCGCATTTGATATCCGTAATCTTCACCGCTGCCTCCGAATTCTTTTGCCGGCCGCGCTCAATCGAAGAACGCCGCGTCTTCCGCCGCGAGATAGCGTTTGGCCCGTTCGGGCACGAGCTCGACGCCCATGCCCGGGCGATCCCACACCTCGATCATCCCGTTGCGGATGATCGGGTTGGGCAAGCCGTCGACGATGTCGTACCACCATTCGGGATCGCCGACCGGGCATTCAAAGGCGATGAAGTTGTGCGGCAAGGTCGCGCCGACTTGCACGAGCGCGGCCAGACCAAGCAGACCGTTGCCGGTACCATGCGGCGCCATCAGGATGCCGTGCAGATCGGCGTATTCGGCAATCCATTTGAGTTCCGCGATGCCGCCAACGTCGCACGGATCGGGCCCGACGACGCGCACGGCCTGACGCTCGATCAGGTCCTTGAAATTCTGACGCAGATAGATCTGTTCGCCGGTATGGATCGGCGTCGAGGTCGATTGCGTCAGATCGCGATAAACGTCGGCGTTGACGTAGGGCACGTAATCGCCAGTCAGCATATCCTCGAGCCACATCAGATGATGCTTCTCGACCGCGCGGGCGAAGCGGATCGCATCGGGCAGCATCCAGCCGGGGCCGCAATCGAGCGCGAGCCCGACCTTGTCGCCGAGCGCTTCCTTCATCGCCGCGACGCAATCGAGCGTATAGGCCATGCCGCGTTCCGTCATCGGCCCGCGATCGAGCCAGCCATGCAGCGAGCTTTTTTCGACTTCGCCGTAGAAATAGCCCGGCTCGTTCTTCATCGGGCTGTGGAACGAAATGCCCTGCTTCACGATCGTGAAGCCTTCGGGCAGCGCCATCATCCGCTTCATCTCGTCGGCGAAGTCTTCGGGCCGATGGCGCGCCAGCGGTTTGCGATAAGCACCGTTATAGACGCGCACGCGGTCGCGCACCTTGCCGCCGAGCAGCTTGTACACGGGCACGCCCGCCGCCTTCCCCGCCACGTCCCACAGCGCCATTTCGATGGCACTGATCGCCGCACCATAGGGCTTGAAGGCGCCGCGCTGGCGGATGCGCAGCATCGTGCGCTCGACATCGGTCGGATCGGCGCCGAGCAGCGGCTCGCGGAATTGCAGCACGAACGGCTTAAGGTAAGGCTTGTACTTTTCGACCTGCCCGAAACCGCTGATGCCTTGGTCGGTGACGATCCGCACGATCGGGCTTCCGCCGATCACGGCGCATTTCAAATCGACGATTTTCATGTTCTTCGCCTTTTCCCGTCCGCTTACTCGACCACGTTCGCCGCGAGATATTCGCGATTCATTTCGACGCCGAGACCGGGCGTCTTGTTGAGTTTGAGCGTACCGTTGGAATTGTCGAGCGGCTTGTCGATGAGTTCATCGTATTTCGACAGATTCCATTCCGATGTTTCGAGCTTGTAGAAATTCGGCACCGTCATCATCACTTGCGCGCCGGCGACGACGTTGATCGGCCCGGCCGCGTCGTGCGGCGATACGGGAATGTAGAAGGCCTCGCACAGCGTCGAAATTTTCTTGAGCTCGCTGATGCCGCCGGTCCAGGTGACGTCGGGCATGATGTAGTCGGCGAGCCTGTTTTCCAGGATCGGCACGAAATCCCATTTCGTATGCCCACGCTCGCCCCACGAGATCGGGACGTTGACCTTCTCGCGCACTTGCTTCAGCGCTTCGACGCTTTCGGGCGGGCACGGCTCCTCGAACCAATCGATCTGCCCGGCTTCCTCCAGCGAGTTGCACAGGCGGATCGCGGTCGGCACGTCGAAGCGCCCATGCGCGTCGATCAGAAGCTCGATATCGGGCCCCGCGGTTTCGCGGATAAGCGCCGTCAACTCGGCGGCCTTGCGTTGATCCGCGCGCGTCATGCTGCCGTCGAGATAGCCTTCGCGCTGTTCGCGCGCGCGCCCGTCGACGACCGGCCCCTGCTGCGGGAACGGATCGAATTTCAGCGCCGTGTGGCCGGACTTCACGATGTCGCGGATTTCGGCGACGATGGCTTCCTTGCTGGTGAATTTCCGCTGATTGGGATGGGTATAAAGCGCGATCTCGTCGCGCACGGGCCCGCCCAGCAATTCGTAGATCGGCTTGCCGAGCACCTTGCCGCGGATGTCCCACAACGCGATATCGATCGCGCTGACGCATTCGACGGCCGCCCCGCGGCTGCCCATATAGGTGAAGCTGCGGAACAGCTTGTGCCACAGCCGTTCGATCTGTGCTGGATCCTCGCCGACCATCATGTCGCTGATCCGCCGCAGCATCGCCGTCAGCGCGCGGTTCGCGATTTTCGTCGTCGTGGTGATCTCGCCCCAGCCGGAGACGCCCTCGTCCGTTTTGACCTCGACGAACAGAAACTCGCCCCAGTACGACGCCGCCGACTTGATGAGCCATGGCTCGATTTTGGTGATCTTCATTTTCCCGCTTCCCCCTGACGACTTGTTTCTTTGTAACACCGGCGGAACATCGCCCGCGCCCGGACGGCCGTCGCGGATGCGTCGATTGTTTCAAGGCCGCTCGATGGGTTCGCCGTGCGCAGGCGCGGCAATTCCCCTCAAACCCCTCAAAAACAGACGGGCGCAAATCATTTTTCTGGATATACCGTATTACGAAATTGACTCGCAATATGACTTCTGCAACCGTGACTCAAACGGAGCACGCAAAAGCCGCTCCGAAACAACGAATGAAAACGAACAGCGCCAACGTCGAACGGGCGATGGCGGAACTGGAGGAAACGGAACTATGTCGAAGGACAAATTCGGCTGCGCCGTTCGGCGCGGCGTTTCGATGGCAGCGATCGCGGCGGCACTCGCCGTTTGGGGCCCGGCTTCGGCGCAAGCGCCCATCGATCTCAGCAAATGGTCGCCCGAATATGTGCGCTCCATCGCCGGCACCCAGGATTACGACACGGCCGCCGATTGCGGCAAAGTCACGCCGCTCGATTACAAAGGCCGGGTGACGTTCTGGTACCAAGGCGCATTCGAAGGCGATCCGGACCTGCTGCGCCAGTATTATCGCGATTTCTTCACGACGTTCCGGAAGACCTATCCGAACATCGACCTGCAGGATCAGGCGCTCACCTATAACGACCTGTTGGACAAGTTCCGCACGGCGCTGCTCGGCACGGCGGGTCCGATGGTCGTTCGCCTGCAAATCCTCGGCGGCGTCGAATTCGCGTCGAAGGGTTATCTGCAGGAATTGAAGCCCGAGGATATCGGCCTCAAGACGCAGGATTTCTGGCCCGGCGCCATGAAGTCGAACATGTGGAAGGGCAAGACCTACGGCATTCCGACGAACAACGAGACGATGGCATTGATCTGGAATGCCGATATCTTCAAGCGCGCCGGGCTCGATCCCGACAAACCACCGGCCACATGGGACGACGTCGTCAAATACTCGAAGCAGATCAAAGACAAGACCGGCGTCGCCGGTTATGGCTTGGTCGCGCGCAAGAACGCCGGCAACACGCCGTACCGATTTATGCCGCAGCTTTGGGCCTATGGCGGCGGCGCGTTCGACGAAGCGTCCGCGAACCCGAACTATTCGCAGATCGAGATCAATAGCGCTGCGAGCAAGCGTGCCCTGCAAGCCTCCTACGACATGTATGTGCGCGACAAATCCGTGCCGGTTTCGGCGCTGACCAATCAGCAGGCCGACAATCAGCCGCTGTTCCTGGCCGGCCAAGTCGCCATGATGATCTCGCATCCCTCCGACTACGACGTGATGCAGGATCTCAAGAAGAAGGCGACCGGCAGCGACGCCCAGACGGCGCAGAACGTCATCGACAATATGCGCTACGGCTTGATCCCGACCGGGCCGGACGGCAAGCGCGCCGTCGTGTTCGGCGGTTCCAACATGCACATCCTGAAGCCCGAGTATGTCGACGGCGGCAAGGTCGACCAGCCGGCCGCGAAGGCGCTGGTCTGCTTCTGGACGAGCCCCGAATGGTCGCTGAAGATGGCCTATGCCGGCTCGAACCCCGGCAATCTGAACGGCTTCAAGACCAAGTGGATGAAGGAGCGTCTGGACAACATCAAGTTCCTGGACGTCACCACGTCGATGCTGCCTTACGGCATCCCGTTCCCGACGATCCCGGAAACGCCGGAGATCATGAACATCATCGTGCCGGATATGCTGCAAAACGCGCTGACCGGCACCATGACGGTCGATCAGGCCGCCGAAGACGCCGCCAAGAAGATCAAGAACGTCATGAGCGGCGGCAAGCTCTAACACGCATCGCCGACGGGACCGGCGGCGAAAGCCGCCGGTCTTTCGGCCGACGGATAAGGGCCGGCTTAGCAACCATGACGACAAGCGCAAATAACGCATCGACGCGCAACGCGCCGGCGAGCAACGCGCCGGCACGGGCGGTGGCGCGCGAACCCGGCGTCTTTCGGCGGACGTGGATTCACCGCGCCGACTATCTCTACGTTCTGCCCGCGATCGTGGTGATGCTGATCGTCATCGCCTATCCGGTCTATTACACCATCGATCTATCGTTCTACAGCACGCCGCCCAGCCTGCAGCTGCGCGACAAGATTTTCATCGGCTTCGACAACTACAAGACCATCCTCGAAAGCGAGGTGTTCTGGCGGGTGACGCTGAACACTTTCATCTGGACGATCGTTTCCACCGGCAGCGCCTATGTCCTGGGCCTCGGTTGCGCGCTCTGTCTGCACCAGGCGTTCCCCGGCCGCGCCGTGATGCGCGCCATTCTGATCATTCCCTGGGTCATCAGCGCGGTCGCCGCGTCGTATATCTGGAAATGGATCTACCACTCGAATTTCGGCGTCATCGGCGCCGTGCTGGTCGAGCTTGGCTTCGCGGATCGTCCGCCGAATTTCATCGACAACGTCAACACGGTTCTTCCGTCGCTGATCGTCGTCAATGTATGGCGCGAATTCCCCTTCGCGATGATCATGCTGGCGGCGGGGCTGCAAACCGTGCCCGATCAGTTGCTGCGCGCCGCGAAGGTCGACGGTGCGGGCGCTTGGCACAGCTTCTGGCACGTCACCTTCCCGCATATTCGCGGCGTGTCGATCGCCACGATCCTGTTGCTCGCCGTCGCGAACTTCAATTCCTTCATCGTGACCTGGATCATGACCGGCGGCGGTCCCTCCAACGCCTCGCATATCTGGATCACGCATATCTACGAGATCGCCTTCGGGCGTCAGCGCTGGGGTATTGCGGCCGCATACTCGGTCATCCTGTTCCTGATCGTGATGTCGCTCGGCTATTTCTACGTGCGCGGCCTGGGCGGTGCGGAGAAGGAAGGCGGCGGATCATGAGCATCGCGCCGACCGCCAAGCCCCGCACCACGATCAATCTCTGGCATTGGGCCGGCCGCATCTTCCTGACGGTGATGCTGCTGTTCACGCTGCTGCCGATGGTTTGGATGTTGCTGACATCCTTCAAATCGGGCTTCGCGGCGTTGCAGTTCCCGCCGCAATGGTGGCCGAAGGAACCCACGCTCGCGAGCTACAAGAAGCTGCTCGATCCGTCCAACAGCGTCGGGCAGGACTTCCTGCATTTCTTCTGGAACAGCCTTTTCGTTTCGACGATGTCGACGATTTTGTCGGTCATCGTCGCCGTGCCGGCCGCCTATGCGTTCTCGCGGTTCGACTTTCCGGGCCGCAAATTCCTGTTCTTCTCGGTGCTGTTGCGCAACATGTTCCCGGCGGTCGTGTTCCTGGTGCCGCTGTTCATTCTGATGCGCCTGCTCGGCCTGATGAACACCCACGGCTCGCTGATCTTGACCTACCTCACCTTCGGCCTGCCGCTCGCGATCTGGCTGCTGAAAGGCTTCTACGACAACATCCCGTACCAGCTCGAACAGGCCGCGCGCATCGACGGCGCCTCGCGCTTCCAGGCGTTCGTCATGATCATCATGCCGCTATCGGTGCCGGGGATCATCGCGACGGCGATCTATTCCTTCATCGGCGCGTGGAACGAGTACATTTTCGCCTACACGTTCATCAACCGGAACGACCGGCTGACGCTGCCGATCGGCATCCAGCGCTTCTTCTCGGAAAGCTCGTCCGACTTCCCCGGCCTGATGGCGGCAAGCTTCCTGATGAGCGTGCCGGTCGTCGTCCTTTTCCTGATGCTGCAACGCTATTTCGTCCGCGCCCTCACCGAAGGCGCCGTCAAACACTAGAAGGTTCGCCGTATGGCCGATGTGGTCCTTAAAAATCTCGTCAAAACGTATGGCGCCTATACGGCCGTCAACGACGTATCGTTGACGATCCACGACGGGGAGTTCGTGGCGCTCGTCGGCCCGTCGGGTTGCGGCAAGACGACGACGCTCAATCTCGTCGCGGGGCTGACCTCGCTCACATCCGGCGATATCGTCATCGGCGGTCGGGTGGTCAACGACGTCGATCCGAAGAATCGCGACATCGCGATGGTCTTCCAGAATTACGCGCTTTATCCGCAAAAGACCGTCTACGCGAACCTCGCCTTCCCGCTGCAAATGCGCAAACTGGGCCGCGAGGAGATCGACCGCAAGGTCAAGCAAGCCGCGCAGATGCTGGACATGACCCATCTGCTGGAGCGCAAGCCGCGCGAATTGTCCGGCGGGCAACAGCAGCGCGTGGCGCTGGGCCGCGCGCTGGTGCGCGATCCGGCCGTTTTCCTGATGGACGAGCCGCTCTCCAACCTCGACGCCAAGCTGCGCGTGCAGATGCGCTCGGAGATCAAGCGCTTCCACCAGGATCTCAAAGCCACGATCATCTACGTCACGCACGATCAGCTCGAGGCCGTCACCATGGCCGACAAGCTGGCGGTGATGAGCGGCGGCTTTCTCCAGCAATACGACGCGCCCGCGAAGGTCTTCGCCAATCCGGTGAACATGTTCGTGGCAAGCTTCATCGGCAGCCCGGCGATGAGTCTGGTCCCGCTGGAAGCGTCGACGCGGGACGGCCACGCCGTTCTGACCGGCGCGGAAGGCTGGACGGTTGCGCTATCGCCCCGAAACGCGCGCAAGGTTCAGCGTTCGACCTCCAGCAAAGTCGTGCTCGGCGCGCGCCATTCGGCGATCAAGCTTTCGACCGTGGCCGTTCCCGGTGCGGTCCCCGCGAAGGCCTATACGGTGGAACCCACCGGCGACGTCACCTATGTGCAGGCGCTGCTGTCGGGCGCCGTCGTCAATATCAGCGTGGCGCCGGACGTGGCCGTCGATGCGGATCAGCCGATCTGGCTCGAATTCGATCAGGAGCGCATGCATTTGTTCGACGGCGCCACGCAAATGGCGCTGCAAGCGGATTGAAGCTGAAAGTACGAGCATGACCGCGAAGTTGAAGATCACGGCGATCAAGCCCTATCCCGTTTGGGTGGGCATTCGGAACCAAATGCTGGTGAAGGTCGAGACCGACCAAGGCGTTTTCGGCTGGGGCGAAAGCGGCTTGAGCGGGCGCGAAAAAGCCGTCGCCGGCGCCATCGAGCATTACCGGGAATTCCTGATCGGCCAGAACCCGATGCAAATCGGCCGAATCTGGCAGGAGACCTACCGCAGCCAGTATTTCGAAGGCGGCCGGGTGTTGCAGGCGGCGATCTCCGCGATCGATATCGCGCTGCACGACATCAAGGGCAAGGTGCTGGGCGTGCCGGTCTACGAGCTGCTCGGCGGCAAGCAGCGCGATCGCGTGCCGACTTTCGCCTCGACCGGCGACGAAGCGGAAGGCGACGTCGCGATCGAACGCGCGCGCCAGCTCGCCGCGCAAGGCTGGCAGGCCATCCGCTTCTTCCCCGTCGGCCAGAAAAGTCGCGACATTTTCGAGCCGCGCGAGTCGATCGGCCCGACCGCGCGTATGCTCAACAAAGCGCGCGAGGCTTTGGGCGGCGATCTCGTGCTCGGCATCGATTATCACCATCGGCTTTCGGTCGCCGAAGCGGCGAGCTTCTGCGCCAAGCTCGGGCGCGACACGCTCGACTTTCTGGAAGAGCCGATCCGCGACGAAACGCCGGAGGCGTATGAGTCGCTGCGCACGCTGACCCACGTGCCCTTCGCAATCGGCGAGGAATTCGCCAGCAAATGGCAGTTCCTGCCCTATATCGAGCGCGGCATCCATCAGTTCAACCGCTTGGACGTCTGCAATGTCGGCGGCTTGACCGAAGCGATGAAAGTCGCCGGGTGGAGCGAAGCCCATTACGTCGATCTGATGCCGCATAACCCGCTCGGCCCCATCTGCACCGCCGCGACCGTGCATTTGGCGGCTTCCATTCCCAACTTCGCCTGGCTCGAAACGCGCGTACCCGAAGCCAAGGGCTTCGACAGCGCCGAGTATTTCCCCGTGCAGCCGCGTCTCGATGGCGCCGACTATCCGGTCAGCGATCTGCCGGGATTGGGCGTCGAGGTCAATGAGGCGGCGATATCCGCGCAAAGCCTGCGTTTCTGGGAAGCACCGCATCTCAAGCGGCGCGACGGCTCCGTCACCAACTGGTAGTTCGAACAATCGAGGTCAACATGACGCGTTCATCGGACATCGTGCGCCCGCCCAAGGAACTGATCGACGGCTTGCGGGATATCGGAGCGGCAACCGTCGCCGGCACGCTCGGCCATATGGGTTACAAGAACCCGCATATGGTGGGCCCCGTAGCGCAGAACGCCGGCAAATCGATCGTCGGCCCGGCACTGACGCTGAAGTTCATGCCACAACGGCCCGATCTGTTTAGCGAAGGCGAATACGCCGATCCCGAAACGCAGCTGCACCGCCATGTGCTCTATCACGTGCAGGAAGGCGACGTCGTGGTCGTCGACGCGCGCGGCGATATGAGCTCGGGCGTGTTCGGCGACATGATGTCGACCTATTTCAAGGGGCGCGGCGGGGCGGGCATCGTCATCGACGGCTGCATGCGCGACTGGCCGAACATCAAGAAGCTCGATCTCGCTTTGTGGCTGCGCGGCTGGACGCCGAACTACCACGTGCAGACCACGATCTTCCCGATGGAAGTCAACGTGCCCATCGCCTGCGGCGGCGTGACCGTGATCCCCGGCGACATCGTCGTGGCCGACGACGACGGCGTGGTGATCGTGCCCGTGTCGATGGCCAAAGCGGTCATCGAAGAGGCGAAGAAGCATGCCGAGTGGGAGGAATTCTCGCGCATGAAGCTGATGCAGGGCGAGTCCTTGCAGCGCTACTACCCGCTGCATCCCGACGCGAACGACGAGTATCAGGCGTGGCGCAAGCTCAACCCGATCGGCGGGAAGAAGCGCTGACGACGCCGGAACCGCGCCCGCGCGCCACGGCACGCGAAATCGCCTTGTTCGCCATTTCAGACGCGAACGGCGCGATTGCGAAGTAACGGCCAGAGCAGCATCACGATCGCGATAGCGACGAAGACGAGAGCGATCGGGCGGTCGAGGATCGCCCAGAACGTGCCGCCCGAGGCCATCAAGCCCGTGCGCAGCTGTTCTTCGGCGAGCGG